>NIOB01000009.1 GCA_002189105.1 Saccharibacillus soli | reverse complement strand
CCTCCCGTAGGGGTCTGGGCCGTGTCTCAGTCCCAGTGTGGCCGTTCACCCTCTCAGGTCGGCTACGCATCGTCGCCTTGGTGAGCCATTACCCCACCAACTAGCTAATGCGCCGCAGGCCCATCTCTCAGTGACAGCTTGCGCCGTCTTTCCTCATTCTCTGATGCCAGAAGATGATGTATTCGGTATTAGCATCCGTTTCCGGAAGTTATCCCAAACTGAAAGGCAGGTTGCCTACGTGTTACTCACCCGTCCGCCGCTAACCATCAGAAGAAGCAAGCTTCTTCATCAAGTCCGCTCGACTTGCATGTATTAGGCATGCCGCCAGCGTTCGTCCTGAGCCAGGATCAAACTCTCCATTAAGTTGCGATCCGAAGATCGACTTATCAAGAAAGCACCATGTGCTCGTTTTAAAACGTTGGCGATTCTCGATTACTCAAGAACCTTTTATTCTCACGATGACCGAAGCCATCGTTGTTCACTCGTTATCCAGTTTTCAAAGAACAAACTCGGTGTTTCTCGTCTCTGCCGCTCAGTGTTTCTCGCAGCAGCAACTCTTATATATTAGCACGTTCGTTTTCGTTTTGCAAGTCTTTTTTGAAATCTTTTTTTCAGGCTCTTGCGAACCGTTCATCCGATTTCCTTTTTCGACTCGCTCACTCTTCCGAACCGCACCGGCGCTCTCTCAAGGCCGTTCCTAGAATATATCATGCTGGGTTTAAGAAAGCAAGCACTTTTTTCAACTTTCTTCTTTCTCACGATCTCCCGTTCCAATCTTGCCTACAAGCAGACTCTTCTAAACCTATCTGGAAAGACCGCAGGAGGCAGACATTCGCTTATTCTTCGTCTGTTCGCGGATGTCGTGGATACTGCTACATCCGCCGATCCTGCCTCCTGTTATCATGCGCTTTTGCCCACGCTCGACTTTCTCGGCCATAGGGTATAGCTGAAGCTGATGACAAAGTCGATGCCCAGCACCAGTGCCCAGCGTATAATCCATACTCGTAAAGCTTCTGAACGCTCCGCATCTCCAATCAACAGGATCATAATTCCCAGCAGAGCACTGCCAATTGTCCAGGCCAACAGATGTCGATACCAGCTTTTTCGTTCTGCTGCCGCATGTTCACGCCCTCTTCGGGGTTTCTTCTGAGGCTCAGGACCTCCCGCAAATCGATAGGCAAATCGCTCATCTGCCCAATGGATCATACGGTGCCCAAAAGCAACGGTTGCTCCAATATAGACAGCAGCCAGCCCATGGATGAAGTTCGCCTCGGTTCCCTGACGAATATCGAGGATGGTTGCGCCCAGCAGGATTAGATCAACAACAGGCGTCAACATCAGCAAGAAAGCCCCAAGCTTTTTCTTCTTCCATACATAGCGAGTCATCAACCCCGCCAGCACGATTACCCAGAATCCAACTTCACAGATTACAATCAACCAACCAATCATCTTCAGCCCTCCTTTTTTGACACAATTGTATTCCTTAAAATATTAACACAACTGTACTAAAAAGAAAAGAACTAAAAACACACTTGTGTTATAATCGAAACATGCCAAAAATCGTCGATCATGACCAACAAAAAATTAAAGTTGCCGAAGCTGCCTGGAGGGTTATTCGCCGGTCAGGACTGGAAAGTGCTTCGGTACGAAACGTCGCTCAGGAGGCCGGGATCTCGCCGGGGTCAATGCGTCATTATTTTTCCACTCAATCCGAGCTGTTTCTATTCTCAATGAATCTGGCTTCCGAGAGAGCAAGTGCAAGAATCGCCGCACTGCCCATGGATCGCCCACTGCCAGAAACGGTTCGGGATATGCTGCGGGAACTTCTCCCTCTCAATGAAGAAAGGCGCTCGGAAATGGAGGTCTGGCTGGCCTTCATGTCAAGATCAATCTGGGACAGTGCCCTGCACCATCTGGCAGCTCGGGTCTATGAGCAAATGAATCAGTTAATGGTAGGCACGGTACAAGCTCTGATTGAAGCGGGAGAGGTACGAAAAGAATTAAATGAAGAAGAGGAAGGAAGAAAGATGCAGGTATTCTTGGACGGCATCGCGCTGCATGGGCTGTTATATCCCGAACGGATGCCACCCGAGATGATGGAATCCATGCTCGATCAGTATCTGGAGGAACTCTACCGCAAATAAACAGCACAGATTCGTTACATCTCTATCCACAAAAAAGATCGCTACAAAAAAGAGAAGGTGCGAGATGCACCTTCTCTTTGCTTATGAAACGGAATAAAAATCCCGAATTCTACAAATTCCGCATATGCGGGAACAGCAGAACGTCGCGGATCGATGGAGCGTTGGTCAGCAGCATGATGAGGCGATCGATCCCGATGCCCAGACCGCCGGTAGGCGGCATGCCGAATTCCAGTGCACGAATGAAGTCTTCGTCCATCTCATGCGCTTCGTCGTTGCCTTGTTCTTTTTCACGCAGCTGCGCTTCAAAACGTTCGCGTTGATCGATAGGGTCGTTCAACTCGCTGAACGCGTTCGCATGCTCACGCGCTACGATAAACAGCTCGAAGCGGTCGGTGAAGCGCGGGTCTTGGTCGTTCTTTTTCGCCAAAGGAGAGATCTCCAGCGGATGACCCGTCACGAAGGTTGGCTGAATCAGCGTCTCTTCGACAAACTGTTCAAAGAATGCGTTCAGAATGTGACCGAACGTCATATGCTTCTCGACCGGAACTTTGTGTTCCTTGGCCAGTGCATGCGCTTCTTCGTTCGTCATCTGTACGCCGAAGTCTACGCCTGTTACTTCCTTAACTGCGTCCACCATCGACACCCGGCGCCACTGTGGAGCCAGATCGATCTGATTACCCTGATATTCGATCGTTGTCGTGCCCAGAACTTCCTGTGCGATATGGGCAACCATATTTTCAACCAGGTTCATGATGTCCTTGTAGTCGGCGTAAGCTTCATACAGCTCGATCATCGTAAATTCTGGATTGTGGCGCGTCGATGTGCCTTCGTTCCGGTACACGCGGCCGATCTCGTACACCTTCTCCATACCGCCCACGATCAGACGCTTCAGATGCAGTTCGATAGCGATCCGCATGTACAATTCCATATCCAGAGCATTATGGTGCGTGATGAATGGGCGTGCTGCCGCACCACCCGCAATGGAATGAAGCGTTGGCGTCTCCACTTCGAGGTAGCCAAGCGAATCCAGATAACGACGCATCGATTGAATGATCTTGGAACGCAGGATGAACGTCTGTTGGACTTCAGGGTTTACGATCATATCGACGTAACGCTGACGGTAACGCAGCTCAACGTCCTTCAGACCGTGGTATTTGTCCGGCAGCGGTTGAAGCGACTTGGTCAGAACGGTCAGTTCAGCCACCTTGATCGTCGTCTCGCCCGTCTTCGTCTTGAATACCGTTCCGCGTACGCCCACGATGTCGCCGAGGTCAAGAATCGAGAACGCTTCATACTGTTCTTCCGGAACGCTATCTTTACGTACATATAATTGAATCCGGCCGGTCAGGTCTTGAATATGCGAGAAGCTGGCTTTGCCCATGCCGCGCTTGGCCATAATCCGGCCTGCAATGCGAACTTCCGGCGCTTTCTCTTCCAGCTCTTCCTTATCCATCGTATCGTACTTGGCGAGGATGCCCGCCGCCGTCTCGTCACGCTCAAACTTGGCGCCGAACGGATCGATGCCCAGCTCTTTCAGTTCACCCAGTTTCTCCCGGCGTACCTTGAGCAGTTCGCTCAATTCGATTTCCTGGTTTTCCTGGTTTGTATTTTCTTCAGACACGTATGTTTCAGCTCCTGTCCTTGGCGATCGCCTGCTTGTTCTTGCTATGCCGGCTCCGCTTATCGTCAACCTATATTATCGTTCCAATCCGTCCGGTTCGTCAACCGCGAAACCTACTCCCTTATAGAAGAAAGACGAGACTCCCAAGACGATGAATGAAAAAAAGCTTCCGGCCTCTACCTCGAACAAGATCGAAGGAGCAGCCGAAAGCTTTTGGGACACACTTTATTTTTTGATGTCGAGGATGGTGTACTGAATGACGCCGGCTGGAACGTTAACGTCAACTGTCGCTCCCTTGGACTTGCCAAGCAGCGCACTCCCTACTGGACTTTCGTTGGAAATGCGGTTCTCCAGCGGGTTCGATTCCGCCGTGCCGACAATCGTGTATTGCGTTTCTTCACCGAATTCCAGATCCTTAACCAATACGGTTGAGCCTACGCTCACTGCGTCAGTTCCGATGTCATCACTGTTGATAATCCGCGCATTGCGCAGCATTTTCTCCAACGTAATGATTCGACCTTCGATGAAAGCTTGTTCGTTCTTGGCATCTTCATACTCGGAGTTTTCACTGATGTCTCCGTAGCCGATCGCAACTTTGATCCGCTCCGCAACTTCGCGGCGCTTAACGGACTTCAGGTTCTCCAGCTCGTCTTCCAGCTTCTTCAGCCCGTCCTGGGTGAGAATGACCTCTTTATCGCTCATCTGTACCGATTCTCCTGTCATGTGAATAGTAGATTTTCGCACTCTCACATCCGGTTAATTACGAAATCCCTGTAAAGACGGCAACGGCAAAATAGAAACGACCACGCCTTAAACGCAGTAGACGTGTTCCGCTTCTCGTTTAAGAAATATAGTGACATGCGGCCAGGGCCAAAGCCGTTATATCTCCAAGAACGTGGTGTGCCGGCACATACCGAACACCGTTCGCGTCTATCTTATGCCGCATCCAGGCAAAGCGTGAATATTCCGCATTTTGGAATTTATGCTGCTGAGGCGAATTTTATACTGACAAATTATAGGTTAACCCTATCGAAAAGTCAATGCGTTTCCTTGCTCAAATGTAAACGTTTTATTTGCATAAAAAACGGCCACTCCAATGACCGTTTTTCGTCGAAATGATGCTGATTTACGCGAAAAATGTTCCACGGGGATCAATCAGGCTTCAGCGGCGGCAAACTGTGGAAGATTGGTGATGTAATCGTCAAGAATACGCACCATCTCATCACGGCGTGTTCCTTCCATAATGTTGTCCTTGATTCGCGCCGAACCTTTTAGTCCCTTGAGGTACCAGGCCAGATGTTTGCGCATCTCACGTACGGCTACGTCTTCTCCCCGAAGGGCGATCAGTCGATCCATATGCAGCACGGCAATCCGAATTTTCTCTTCCGGCGAAGGGTCCTGCACCAGCTCACCCGTTTCCAGATAATGAATGGTGCTGTACAGCATCCACGGATTGCCCAGTGCCCCGCGACCGATCATCACGCCATCGCAGCCTGTGGTTTCCAGCATACGTTTAGCATCTTCGGGCGTTGCCACATCTCCGTTTCCGATAACCGGAATCTTCACGGACTCTTTCGCCAGCTTGATCCAGCTCCAGTCAGCGGTTCCGGTGTAGAGCTGCTCACGGGTGCGTCCATGCACACTGATCGCGCTGGCTCCGGCCGCTTCTGCGGCTTTGGCGTTCTGCTCAATGAAGATATGCTCACTATCCCAACCGATCCGCATCTTCACCGTAACGGGCTTCTGAACCGCAGCAGTGACCGCCGAGACCATCTCATGGATCTTGTCGGGATTCAGCAGCCAGCGAGCTCCAGCATCACATTTAGTGACTTTGGGTACCGGGCAGCCCATGTTGATGTCGATGATGTCGGCGTTGGTCTCCTGATCGACCACCTTGGCCGCTTCCACCAATGATTCGCGGTTGCCGCCGAAGATTTGCAGGCTGAGCGGCTTCTCCCGTTCATCAACGAACAGCATCTCACGTGTGCGCTTGTTGCCGTGGAGGATGGCTTTGTCACTGACCATCTCCGCGCAGACCAGTCCTGTACCAAACTCCTTGGCAATCAGGCGAAAGGCAGGATTGCAGACGCCGGCCATCGGAGCCAGGACAACGCGGTTCTTCAATTCAATATTGCCGATCTTCAGCATAAGAAAATCACCTCTTGGATGTACAAAGTGTCGCGCTGAACAACGGCGAAAGGCCGCAAGCGCAGAACGCAGAACATAGAAGATAACCATGCGCAGCTTGAGCGAACAGCTCTCCTTCTATCGGTCTAAAAAGAATCAAATTTAAGATATACAGTCGAAGTCGGCCAAAAGTGACTTGGGGTGACTCTCAGGGAAATAGCGGACTGCTGAATCGAAGGATACCGGACGCTTCGCCCAGTTGAATCAACGAATCCTCGACCAGCATACGCAGGCCGGACGGCTCATTCTCGGGGACCACATCTTCCAACGGAACCAGTACAAAAAAGCGTTCATGCATCCGTGGATGCGGCAGCGTCAAAGCTTCGGTCGCAATGGTTAGTCCATCCATCCACAGCAGGTCGAGATCGGCTGTGCGCGGGCCAAAGCGAATATCTCTCACCCGTCCTAGACGGTTCTCAATATCCTGCATGGCTTCCAACAGCTTATGCGGTGCAAGGGATGTGGCAACCGCCGCAGCCATATTCAGAAAAGGCGGCTGATCCTCATACCCCACGGGGTCTGTCTCATAGACATCGGACGCACGCAGTACGTCGATCTCCGAGTGTTCATTCAACATCCGCAGCGCCTCCCGCAGCGTCTCCTCCCGCCGGCCCAGATTGGCCCCTAAAGCAATATAAGCCTCTGATCGCTCAGAGGTTAAATTCGTGGTCATGTCGTTCGTCATCTTCGGCCTCACTTTCTGCTCCGCCGAATCTCAACCGTTACGCCTTCAAAATGAATATCGAACGGCGGATGAGGCTTGGTGACGCGCACCGTCAAAGCGTCCACCCTAGTATACGTGCCGAGTACAGCCGATGCAATACGCTCTGCGAGCGCTTCGATCAATTTGACGGACTCGCCTTCTACTACACTTTTGACCGTCTCATGCACTTCGGCGTAGTTCACGGCCTGCTCCAGATCATCGGTTGATCCAGCCGGGGACATATCCATCTCCAGTTCAAGGCCTACGTAGAAACGCTGACCCAGTCGGCGCTCTTCCTCAAACACACCGTGACGACCGTAATATTCCATTCGGGAAATAATCATTTTATCCATAGAGACATTCCGCCTTTTCTTAAAAAGTACGATGGGGAGAGGCAGAGGCGACGATGATTGGTCTATTCCGATGCTGTACCGTCCAGTCCATCCGCTGCATCACGTGCCGCTCTGCCCCCGCCATTCAGCCGTTTGGGTTCGATTGATCGATTGCGTTCAAAAAACGTGGTCATGCCAGTCAGATCAGTGCCGTATACGAGCGTCCAGGTTCGGCATACAGCATCGCATCACACATCGCTACGGTACGCTTGATCGAAGCCACGTCATGAACACGCACGATCTGGCAGCCTTCCGCAATGCCGAAGGCAACGGTGGCCGCCGTTCCTTCGATCACTTCAAGAACCGGAAGATCCAGCACTTCACGGATAAAGCGTTTGCGCGAGGTTCCCAGCAGTACGGGGAAGCCCAATTCGACAAGCTGATCCAACTGTGTCATCAAACGAAGGTTCTCCATGCCATTTTTGGCAAACCCGATTCCGGGATCGAGAATGATATGTTCGTCTTTTACACCGGCTGCACGCGCAATTTGTACGCTCTCCATCAGATCGGCAGCGACATCGGCAAGCAGATCGGTATAATTGGAATCCGGCCGATTATGGGTCAATATAACGGGACATTCCGCTTCGGCGGCAACATGGGCCATGCGGGTATCGGCTTTGCAGCCCCATACATCATTGATGATGTGAGCACCGGCAGCCAGGGATAAGCGTGCCACTTCGGCTTTGTATGTATCGACGGAGAGTGGAACGCCCGGCAGCTCACGCCGCAGCGCTTCAATGACCGGAATGACGCGCGACAATTCTTCATCCAGCGAGACGGGATCGGCTCCCGGACGCGTGGATTCACCGCCGATGTCGATCAGGTCGGCTCCAGCCAATACCATCTCGCGTGCCTGGCGAATGGCGGAGTCCACATCGATATAGCTTCCTCCGTCGGAGAACGAATCGGGAGTCGTATTCAGAATTCCCATAATTCGAGTCGCCCGTCCCAGATCGAGGCGGACATCTCCCCAAGCGTAATGCCGAATATGAAGGGTTGGCTTCATGGTTCAGTTCTCCGTTTCTGTCGTAGAATGGCGATACTCCCGCATCAAGGCGGCGGTGATTGGCCCGGGGCCATCTTCACCAATGATCCGTTCGGTTCCATCAGGCTGTCTAAGCAGGCGTACGGGAACAATCTCCTGCACGGAACCGGTCAGAAAGATCTCGTTAGCCTGCTCCAGCTGTTCCAGGGAATAATGCCCCTGCTCAATCGGGATTCCGACTCGTTCGGCTAATTCCATCACAAAGGCCCGTGTGATACCGGGCAGGATTCCCGTATCTACGGAAGGCGTGTACAACTTGCCTCCGGCAGCAAAAAACACATTGCTGACGATGCCTTCGGCGACGAAGCCTTCCCGGGTCAGCATGAGGCCTTCAGCGCCGGCTGCCCCGGGAATCCCGCCGAGTTCGCGGCGGCCGAGGATGCCGTTCATATAGTGGAGCGACTTCAACCGCTCCACGCCTTCGGGCGTATTGCGGCGGGTGCGCAGCACCTGGAGCGTGCGCCCGTGGGTATACCAAGAGGCCGGCGACTCCGGGACAGCCTTGACATACACGATGCGGCACGGCTGCTCGTACAGCCCGGCCGGCAGGCCCAGCTCGCCCTCCCCGGCAGTCAGCGTCAAGCGGACGTAGCCGTCGGAGAGGTTGTTCGCCGCCAGCAGAGCGGCGATCTCCGCGCGAAGCGCGGCGGGATCGAGGGTATACGCGATCCCCAGCTCCTGCGCACCGCGAGCCATCCGCTCCAGATGGCGGTTCAGCAGAAAGGGCTGCCCGCCATACGTGCGGAAGGTCTCGAACAGGCCCATGCCGTACATCAGTCCGTGGTCCATCACGGACACGGAGGCGCTGGCCTGTTCGACCACTCGGCCGTTCAAGCCGAGATACGCGCCCGCAGGGCGCGGCGCTTGAGATTCGGAAGCGCCGTGATTCTGCGGTGAAAGATTCCGTTCGGCGGCAGAAGCCGGGCTTGGAGTGGGATTGAGAGCAACGGCTGATGCTTGGTCAGTCGATTCGCTGCCGGAGGACTGACTGCCGAACGATGCGACAATCGGCAGCGAACCGGTCTTAGGCTGCTCTGCTTCATCCGGCTTCTGGGCGCTCATGAACGCACCGCCTGAAGGGAAGCTGCACGGCCTCGGTTCAGGAAGCGGGCCAGCATCTTGTGACCATGCTCGGTAACGATCGATTCCGGGTGAAATTGAACGCCCTCAATCGGATATTCCCGGTGTCGCAGCCCCATAATCTCGCCTTCAGACGTCCAGGCGGTAATCTCCAGACAATCGGGCAGGCTGTCTCGTTCGACAATCAGGGAATGATAACGTGCTGCGGTCAGCGGTGAAGGCAGTTCTTCAAAAACAGAGGCTTCTTCATGCAGCACGGGAGAGGTCTTGCCGTGCATCAATCGCTCTGCGCGAATGACACGCCCGCCGAAGGCCTGACCGATCGCCTGATGACCGAGGCAGACACCGAGAATCGGAATCTCCCCCTTAAAAGCCTGAATAACCTCCAGGGTGATCCCCGCCTCATTGGGCGTGCATGGACCTGGCGACAACAGCAGATGATCGGGATTCAATTCCCGGATTCCGGCCAGATCGATCTCATCATTGCGCCGCACGATGACTTCCTCGCCAAGCTCACCCAGATACTGTACCAGGTTGTAGGTAAACGAATCATAATTGTCGATGACCAGAATCAATGGGAGCCTCCTCTCTCATCTGAAGCTATAGCACTTGTGGCAGCAGAAGCAGCGGCACGTTCTGCACACCAGACCGCCCGGCCTACCGAGCGGGCTTTGTTATGACATTCCCGATATTCCCGATATGGTTCGGAATCGATGACGATCCCTGCCCCTGCCTGCATATGACCGATGCCGCTCTGTACAACGAGCGTACGAATAATAATATTTAATTCCATATTGCCATTGTAGTCAATCCAGCCCATGGAGCCGGTATATGGGCCACGGCGGACGGGCTCCAGCTCCTCGACGATCTGCATGGTTCGGACTTTGGGAGCACCGGTAATCGTCCCGCCAGGGAATACGCCCGCGATCACATCATAAGCCGACTTGCCCGGCGCCAGATCAGCCTCCACCTGGGAAACCAGGTGCATGACATGGGCATAACGCTCAATGGTCATCAGTTCCGGTACGGTGACCGAACCATAGGCGGCAACCCGTCCCAAGTCGTTACGCTGAAGATCAACCAGCATGATATGCTCCGCACGTTCCTTCTCACTGCCTGTTAGTTCTTCAGCCATACGCCGGTCTTCTTCTCCATTCGCCCCACGGCGCCGCGTCCCGGCAATCGGACGAGCCGCCAACCTGCCGTCTTCCAGCCGAACCAGCAGCTCCGGTGAACCGGATACCAGCTGGAAATCGGGAAACCGCAGCAGCCCCATATAGGGCGATGGATTGACGATTCGCATCCATTCATAGATCTCTTCTGGCGAAGCTTCCAGCTTCCGCTGCTTACGCAGCGACAGGTTGACCTGGAATACGTCGCCGCTGCGAATATATTCCTGGATGCTGCGCACCGCATCCTCAAAAGCCTCCTGTCCGAACGCCGTGGCAAAACCATCCACGTCACTGCGCCCGGCCATATGCTCCTCGGCCTCGGCCGCAATTTCATCCTGCTGCTCGCGGCTCCAAGGCAGCTGCGCACGCTCGAACTCGCGCCAGCGCTCCAACATGCGCTGTGCTTCTTCAGCGGCCTGAACATAGGCCGCACTCACTACAGCTTCCGCGTTCCCAGCCGCTTCCGCCGAACCCCCTTGACCCGGAGCGAACTCGCCGACCGGAACGGATACGGAGCAGTACACTGTCTGCTCCTGATGGTCGAGTACCCACAGCTGCCTTAGCCGCATGAAGGCATAATCCGGCAGCCCGCCCTGGGCGAGATCGTCATCCGCCAGCGCCGGCAGCTTCTCCAGAGACCGCGCGACGTCGTACGCGAGGAACCCGACCGCGCCCCCGCAGAACTTGGGTGCGTCAGGAACGCGAGGAGCGCGATGCGGCTCCATCCAGCCGCGCAGAGCTTCAAGCGGCGAGGTTTCAAGACGCTTCGACTCATGACTCTGACTTGCAGCCACCAGATCTGCAACCGACGCCTCTTCTCCTCGTCCGCGAATCACGGATTCCGCTTCCAAGCCGAGGAAAGTATAGCGGCCTTCCTTGCCGCTCTCCAGCACAAAAGCATAAGGTGAGGCTTCGCTCCATGCCTGGAGCCAGGATTCCGGCTGTCTCTCCAGACGGTCACGCTGTATATAAGGAAAGCGAGTATAACCCTCGCTCCCTGTCTGCTGCATCCACTGTACCCACTGCTCGCGGGATGTCAGAATTTCGCTCAAGCTGCCGCACTCCTTCCCGCAATTTCGATAAACACCCGTTGGACGAACAAGCGGCGTGCTCTCATAACCGGCATTTCCACTGACCGGATAGAGATCGCATCACCCCCGCTGATCTTGTACAGGCTGAACCTTGATTTTCGTTCATTATACGCTGTAGCAGTCCGTTCCGGTACAAAAAAAGCAGCCTGGCAGCCCCTATGAATCTGACATCCAGCAAACCCATCTGTCGTTCACTCGAAGGTTCGGCCTATCTGCTGCACAAAAAACCCCCACCAATGCTGCTGCACGGGAGGGGGCTTCTTCACAAATAAGCAAAATCCAGTCCTGCTACTCTAACTCTACACAGGGCTGATTAAGCCTCGAAATTGTAGAGCGGCGTGCTCAGGTAACGTTCACCGTTGCTCGGCACGATAACAACAACGCGTTTGCCAGGACCCAGATCTTTGGCGATCTTGAGTGCGGCGAAGACGGCAGCGCCCGAGGAAATACCAGACAGAATCCCTTCCTCTTTCGCTACAGCGCGAGCTGTCTCAAATGCTTCGTCATTTTCGACGTGGATGATCTCATCATAGATATTCTGATTGAGAATCTCAGGAACGAAGTTGGCACCAATGCCCTGAATCTTGTGTGGACCGGGTTTGCCGCCCGCAAGAATTGGGGAGGCCGCAGGTTCAACCGCATAGATTTTCACTTCCGGGAAGTTGGATTTGAGCACTTCACCTGCACCGGAGATCGTACCGCCTGTTCCGATACCTGCTACAAAAGCATCCAGGGAACCGCCGATCGATTGGATCGCTTCCACGATCTCAGGCCCTGTCGTCTCCCGGTGGATCTTCACGTTCGCTTCATTCTTGAACTGTTCCGCCATGAAGTAATCCGGATTTTCCTTGAGAAGCTCCTCGGCTTTACGCACAGCACCGTTCATGCCTTCCGCTCCCGGTGTCAGAACGAGTTCCGCTCCATAGGCACGCAGCAGGTTGCGGCGTTCCAAGCTCATCGTTTCAGGCATGACGATGACCGATTTATATCCTTTTGCCGCTGCGACCATGGCCAAGCCGATTCCTGTATTACCGCTTGTCGCCTCGATGATTGTACCGCCCGGCTTCAGACGTCCGTCTGCTTCCGCTGCCTCAACCATGCTGATAGCGATCCGGTCCTTAACGCTCGAACCCGGGTTCTGGTATTCCAGTTTCACATAGATCTCTGCGCTGCCTTCCGGTACCACCCGATTCAAGCGAACGAGCGGTGTGCCTCCGATCAGATCAGTAATGCTATTAACGACTTTGGCCATGGTAAATCCTCCTTCGGAAGTGGGTAAACTGCGGCGCACAGGTCCAGCGAATAAACGGATACACTGCCCATACACCAAAATAAAGAAAGAAGCGGCATCGATGCTGCTTACCGGATGGGCCTCATGATAGACCGTACGGCTCATGCGATCTACTGTCGAACATCGCTGCCAGCTTAATCCGAGTAGAAAAGTAGGTTTTTAACTTCCTTTATCTTAGCAAATCCGTACGCCTGCTGTCAACGAACGCCTATGGTAGAGCGTTTCTACCCTTCCGATCCGTGTAAAAAACGATCCGTATCCCCAGATGTTTTGCTCAAAAATACCTGAATCCATACCTCGCCTGCTCCGTTTCGGTTCTGGAGAATCGGGTAATCTGAACATAAGCTCAACCAATCTGATCCGTACATTACAAAGGAGGACGACATCATGAAACGGAAAAACACATTGCTTGGAGTCGCTGTAGGCCTGGGAGCCGCTTATCTCCTGCGGAACAAAGATTCACGGGGCAAGCTGATGAATCAACTGCAATCCATGGGAAGAAGTAAAAATGACAAAGTGAGCAACAGTACTGTCATCTGACCTTACCCCTGGATAAGCCGTCGCAGGAAAGTGATCCAACCGGCAGCCACACACGGTATAACACACTGCGATCTGCCTATAAAAAGCCGCTTCTCCGTAAATGGAGAAGCGGCTTTTTATCGTTACCATTCCTTGCTTATTATTTACTTGCGAGTCTGCTCCAAGATTTGTTCCAGATCTTCGCGTTCAAATTGATAGGCTTCATTGCAGAAATGGCAGACAACTTCCGCCACACCCTGCTCCTCAATGATCGCATGAATCTCGTCATAGCCCAGGCTGATAAGCGTACGTTCTACACGCTCACGCGAACATTCGCAGCGGAAGACAATATCCATTGTCTCTTGAATCTGTACGTCCGGCAGCACCCATTTAATCAGTTCTTCAGGGGACAGACCTTGATCGATCAATGCCGATACGGGTGGCAGGGTCGAGATGGCATGTTCAATCGCGCCGATCTCTTCATCGGACAAACCTGGCAGCAGTTGGACAATCAAGCCTCCTGCACTGATAACCGAATTGTCCGGAGCAACCAGCACACCGAGCCCCACCGCCGAAGGCGTTTGTTCGGATGCCGCGAAATAATACGTAAAGTCTTCACCCAGCTCACCGGATACAATCGGCACACTACCGCGATAAGGCTCTTTCAGACCCAGATCCTTGATGACGTACAAGAAACCTTCGGTTCCTACGGCACCCGCTACATCCAGCTTGCCCATCGCATTGCTTGGCAGATGAACATGTGGGTGATCGACATACCCACGAATCTCACCTTTGGCATTGGCGTCTGCTACAATTTGCCCCAGTGGGCCATTGCCTTTTACCTGAATAGTCAGCTTCTCTTCACCCTTGAGCATCGCACCCATCATGGCAGCTGTCGTCAGCGTACGTCCCAGTGCAGCAGTTGCCGTTGGATACGTATCGTGTCTCTGACGCAGCTCCTCGACCAGCTTGGTGCTGCGCACCGCAAAGGCGCGAACCTTGCCTTCCAGCGCGGTACCTCTGACCAGATAATCACGTTCTTCCGGACTCCCGGCGTGATGAGATTCATGATGCTGATGTTCTTGATTTTCCATGAATGGGTTCCTCCATTTCCAGCCCTTAGAAGGGTGAGTGTTCTTTGCCCGGTTATGCTGCTTCCAAGGGCGTATTGAACCTGCATCCCTTCAGGCTGTATCTATTTTGATATTTTTGATGTTCTTTTTGGGCGTTTCGGCTTATGCACGACCTGCATGATTGCGTTCATAAATCAAACGTAATCCTTCAAGCGTCAGCAGCGGATTGACTTCCTGTACCGATTCGGTCTCTGCGCAGATGAGCGGAGCTAATCCACCTGTAGCTACCACTTTTAGCTCGGTGTCCATTTCCTGACGAATTCGCTTGACGATCCCATCTACCTGGCCTGCATATCCGTAGATAATGCCCGCCTGCATCGCATGAACAGTATTGCGTCCAATTACTTTTTTGGGTTTCTCCAGCTCGATTCGCGGCAGCTTGGAAGCTCGCTCATAGAGTGCTTCGGTAGAGATTCCAATCCCTGGTACAATGGCTCCACCCAGATAATTACCCTGTGCATCGATGCAGTCGAAAGTAGTTGCCGTTCCGAAATCCACTACCACCAGAGGACCGCCATACAGCTCGACCGCCGCTACAGCATTCACAATCCGATCCGCACCAATCTCCCTTGGATTCTCATAGCGCAGATTCAGGCCTGTCTTGATGCCAGGTCCGACGACCAATGGCGTCCTCTTCAGGTAAGTGCGACACATCTGTTCAATGACTGCCACAATTGGAGGAACCACTGAAGAGATCATTACGCCGTCGATCTTTTCGGCATCCACTCCGGACATCCGAAACAGATTATAGATCATTACCCCATATTCGTCACTTGTTGCCTGCCGATTGGTACTGATGCGGAAATGATGCAGCAGTGACTTCCCCTCATACATGCCAAGCACAATATTGGTATTTCCGATATCCACTACAAGAATCACGCCGCTGTTATCCTCCTTTGCAGCCGGGTTCACACGTACACGGACTGCCCGGTCATTCGACCGCCTTCTGCATTGTACCATTATCCGCAAGTAGCCGACACTCCCCTTCCTCTCACTTCAACGAGATAAGAAAAGACCGGAAAACGAGGATTCGTTTTCCGGTCTTGACGATGTCGAAGAACCCTTTACTTTGACCGAATTAAATCTGAGGTCTTAGACAAGCGTAACTTCACATCGTTATCGTTCAAGCTACTCACTTGAGAAGAGGTCGTCAATCGGATTAGGACTGAGTGGTTCCGCCGCCGGAATCTTCACGTTTGCCCATCGGATCATTTGGAATGTCGCCGTCTTTGCCCAGATCCACGGATTCGGACTCATCCAGACGTACATTCGTTCCACCGATGCTGTCAAACGTAGGTTCAGCAGCCGGCTCAGAGCCTTCGCCTTCCGGTTTGTTCGTTGTAGCACCAGCTGGAGCTTCCAGCGAACCGTACTCGATGAGGTTGCGGATCTGATCGATCTCCAGTGTCTCCACTTCAAGCAGCGTGTTGGCGATCAGATGCACTTCTTTGGCGTGATCGGTGAGAACCTGACGTGCTCTCTCATACGATTCGTTGATGAAGCGCTGCATCTCCTGATCGATCTCATGGGCAACAGCGTCACTGTAATTCGGCTCATGTCCAAGATCGCGGCCCAGGAAGACCTGTCCTTGACCTGTACCAAACTGCATCGGACCGAGTTTCTCGCTCATGCCGTATTCCATAATCATGCTGCGCACGATTCCTGTTGCCTGCTGGAAGTCACTATAAGCGCCTGTACCGATCTCGCCGATGAACAGTTCCTCGGATACGCGGCCACCCAGGAGACCCGTTACACGATCAAGCAGTTCCTGCTTGGTCACCAGCATGCGATCTTCCTTAGGCAGCATGATGACATATCCACCTGCGCGTCCGCGCGGGATGATCGTAACTTTGTGTACCATATCGGCGTGTTCGAGGAAGTAGCCTACAATCGTATGACCCGCTTCGTGGTAAGCCACGATGCGTTTCTCCCGATCGCTGATGACCCGGCTTTTCTTCTCTGTACCGACGATAACCCGGTCGATCGCTTCGTCGATCTCATTCATGGAGATGTCCTTGCGATCTCGACGAGCAGCAATCAAGGCAGCCTCGTTCAGCAGGTTCTGAAGGTCGGCACCGGAGAAGCCTGTTGTGCGTTTGGCGATCTTGTCGAGCTGAACGTCCTTCGTCAGCGGCTTGTTGCGTGCGTGAACATGCAGCACCGCTTCGCGTCCCTTCACGTCTGGGCGGTCAACCGTAATCTGACGGTCAAAACGTCCCGGACGCAGCAGGGCCGGGTCGAGAATGTCAGCGCGGTTGGTCGCCGCGATGATGATAATGCCTTCGTTTTCGCCAAAGCCGTCCATCTCAACGAGCAATTGGTTGAGCGTCTGCTCACGTTCGTCGTGTCCGCCGCCAAGGCCTGCGCCCCGCTGACGTCCCACGGCGTCAATTTCGTCGATGAAGATGATACAAGGCGAATTTTTCTTCGCGTTCTCGAACAGGTCACGTACGCGGGAAGCGCCGACACCGACGAACATTTCCACGAAGTCGGAACCCGAGATGCTGAAGAATGCCACACCAGCTTCGCCAGCTACGGCACGCGCCAGCAGGGTTTTACCTGTACCTGGAGGGCCTACGAGCAGGACGCCCTTGGGAATCCGTGCACCCAGCGCTGCGAATTTGCGTGGGTCCTTGAGGAATTCTACGACTTCGACCAGCTCTTGCTTCTCTTCGTCGGCACCCGCAACATCGTTGAAGGTGACTTTCTTCTTCTCTTCATTGTAGAGCCGCGCACGGCTCTTGCCGAAGTTCATCACTTTACCGCCGCCGCCTTGGGCTTGGTTAAAGAGGAAGAAGAACAGTACGAACATCAGAATGAGCGGAATGAACGAGGTCAGCAGCGTAACCCAGATGCTGGTTCCCTGCATCGGTTTCCACGAGACCTGCACCCCGTTTTGTTTCATTTCAGCCGTAAGATCGTTAACCACCTGTTCGGTGGAAGGAATATACGTCGAGAACGTTTTGGGCCCGTCTTTTTCTACAGGAGCCTTATACGTACCAGTCACCAAATAAGCATAGTTGTCAAATTGGAACGTGGCTTTCTCCACGTTATTTGATTCAACCTGCTGGACCAGTTCGTCGTATCTTGGAGCTTGGGCCGTATCCCGGCCGCCGTTCAAGAATTGAATAATGCCTACCACGACAAGAAAAAGAATTAAATAAAAGCCAGAATTCCGGATGAACCGATTCATCCCCAACCTCCTCTCAAGACACTGAAGTTATTTTAACATAGTCGGTTCGCACATCACAAATTCAGGGCCCCGCTGCAATAGGCAGGTTCGAGGTCGGGTTTGCGATTGAACGCCACTCTCTTCCCTGAGGAAGAAATCGTCGGATCGGCAGGCCATGATTCAGCCCCCATTCCGTTATACCCGTCTGCCTGCTTCTTCCGTCAGAAGCGCAGACGCCAAGCGGATAAATCAGTTCGTGTACACTTCCGGCTTCAGCACGCCAATGTATGGCAGATTGCGATAATGCTCGGCATAATCAAGTCCATAACCGACTACGAAAGCATCCGGCAGTACAAAGCCCGTATAGTCGGCTTCCATATTCACCGAACGACCCGAAGGTTTGTCGAACAGCGTGACAACCTTCACGCTCTTGGCATTGCGGTTCTTCAGCAGCTCGATCAGATGGCTGAGCGTAAGTCCGCTGTCGATAATGTCTTCCACGATCAGTACGTCCCGACCTTCCACTGTGTTGTCCAGGTCCTTGATGATCTTGACGACGCCCGACGATTTGGTTGCCGCTCCATAACTTGATACCGCCATAAAGTCCAGCTCGATCGGTACAGTGATGCGTTTCACCAGGTCTGCCATGAAGATAAATGCGCCTTTGAGTACGCAGATGACCAGCGGATCACGATCCGCATACTCCGTACTGAGCAGTTCTCCCAGTTCCTTGATCTTGGCTTGCAGTTCTTCCTCGCTGATTAGCACTTCCTGAATGTCATTTTGCAACGTGCTTGCCCCTCCTACAATTCTGAATGTTCTTCTATCTTAATAACCCAAAACCGTCAACAAAGAGCCCGATCTATCCGAATATATAGAATCTTCTCGCTCCGGGCGTCCACCCAGGCATGATCGGAGCGACGCAGGCCCGCAATCCAGAGAATATTTCCCCGCGCGTCACACACGACCGGAACCAGGCCGCGCTCGGACGGAGCGATCTTTTCGTCGATCAGCAGATCTTTGACTTTCTTCGTGCCGGCTCCGCGCGGAAGCTCGATCCGGTCTCCCGGAAGGCGCGAACGCACGGTTAGCGGGTAGTCGAGACGATCCGCGTCGAAAACGGCTTCTTCCCGTCCCAGAGCGGCCAGCGCCCGGAAATCCGGAATATCCCGTTCTTCCCTAAAAATCATCCCGAGACTTTCTCCAAACCGCAGGGTCTGGATGCCCGGCTTCCTGTCGAAGGTTTCGGCCTTCAAGAACAACGGCTCCGGCCTGCCAAGACGGAAAAACGCACGAGTATATTCGCGCGTACAGGTCCGGCCGTATCCGAGGTCCAGTGTCCAGGTCGAATCTTCGGGGGAGACCAGCTTCCGCCGAACAAGTTCGACTTTGGCAAAATCGGTTTCCGCTCCCGGTTCCGACAGGTAATTTAATATTAATTTAACGAGCCTGCGTTGTAAAGCGAACGGAAGCGCCGCAAACGCCGTCGTATCAAGCTCGGTGCCTCGTTCCCCTGACGAACAGCAGCGTTCAAACGCCTGAACCGCCTGCTCCTGTAGATAATCGTCTTCAGGCCCCAGGGTATCCGCCAGGCGATTCAGCGCTTCAACCAGCCGTCCGTTATAACTCTCCAGCTCAGGCAGCGTCTCCAGACGAAGGCGGTTGCGTGTGTAGTCGGTCTGCGTATTGCTGCTGTCAATCGCATACGCGAGAGCTTCCTGCTCACAAAAAGCAATCAAATCCTCCTTCGAGAATCGAAGCAGCGGTCGCACCAGACGTACGCCACCTTGCTCCCTCACCCGACGCATGCCGGATAACCCTGCCGAGCCGCTGCCGCGCAGCAGATGCAGCAAAACGGTCTCCGCTTGATCGTCGGCATGATGAGCCAGAGCGATCGAAGAAGCCTGATGACGTCGAGCCACTTCTGTCAGGAAACGATAACGAAGCTCACGCGCTGCTGCTTCCGTACCCATACCCTGTGCCTCTTTATGCCCATTTACATCCAGTTCACCCAGTTCAAAAGGAATCCCGAGTCGTTCAGCCGCTTCATGAACCAGCTCCGCTTCAGCCGCCGACTCTCCGGGGCGAAGGCCATGATTCACGTGTGCACAGACAAGATGCAGAGGCTGCTCCTGAGATAAACGATGCAGCAGATGAAGCAGCGCCATGGAGTCCGGGCCTCCCGATACAGCCACAATCATCCGATCTCCCGCTGTCCACATCCCGTACTCGGCCGCTTCCTCACGTATTCCACTTATCAATCGATACTCGTCTTTCATTCAAACGGCCTCCATTGCAGCAATCCGCTTGGTGCAGCGTTCGGCAGTCCTCACAGCGACAGCGCCGTGTAGACGACTGCACCCAGCAGCAGCAAGGAAGCACAGAAGGCCGCTGTCAGCAGCCTTGAAGCACGCCTTGCTCGACGGTGCCGACCCATCGGATAGGATTGACTCAAGACTTTCCACTGCATGTAAGCTTCCTGCGAGTGGGTAAAGCTGCCGCGCAGCGCACGCTGAAACCATGGCTCAAAGGGCTTGAGAGGCGGAATCCGGCCAGCAAGCTGCACCAGATCTTCTGCGCTGCGCGTCTGCGGCAGCAGAGCCGCATCCAGCCGTCTGAGTCCCTGTTCATCAAAGACATGCAAGCACAGCACCGCAAAAGCAAACAGATCATACCCTGCATCGGCTGTACGGGTACCTGCGTTCCAATATTTTCGGTCATACCAACCGCTGTACTGCTTGACGCTGCTGCCGATCCGGCTTGCTCCACCGTAATCGACGAGTTCCACGAGCCCGCTCTTTTCAACCAAGACATGGCAGGGCTTAAGGTCTCCAAAAACAAATCCTGCCTGGTGCAGACCTGACAGACGATCCAGCAGCGCAAGGCCGGCAGCTCCAATCTGGCGATACCCATACTTGCGGATATACGCATCAATCGGCACTCCACGGACAAATTTCATCACATAAAAAGGAATAGTCTGGCCCTTCGCTTTGAAACGATCAGCATCCAGCAGGAAAGAACGCCGAATCCCTTGCTCCAGCTCCGACTTCCTCAATTCAGCCAGCACCTCGACCTCTGCCTTAAGCTCCGGCTTCTCCGGCCCAGCCTTCAGAGCAGCCTGCTGACCGCTTGCAGTACGAACCAGATAGACGTGACCATTCGCGCCATGTCCAATCAAGGATTCAATCGTATATTGTCCGCCTTGGGACGCCCCGGTTACGACCGTTCCTGGCGTAAATCCCGGCAGATCTGGTGCAGTCACTTGGCATCCCTCCCTCACGGTGCGAATCCAGCGAATGGGCTGATTGGGCATACGGCATGTGCGCCGACTCGATCCTGCGCATATCCCCCTCATAAACACTGACATTTCCGCCATTCGCATCCAGTGTACCATAACGTTTCCGGTCCTACATCCTCCTGACTGAAGGCAAAGGCGGATTCCTGTTCTTTTATCGGACGCATCGCGTTTTTCGCTGAATCTCTCTACTTCATCAAGCACGAATACGTCAAAAAACCGCGAATGGCTTTGCCGTTCGCGGTGTTCGCAATTATAAGCATGAAACGGATGACAAATTCAGATGAGCCTGCCGAATTCCGATTTCAATTACGATCTCTTGGCGCCACGGCCTCCGCGTTTGGATTCCGTGTTTTTCTTGATCGAAGAAATTCTTTCTTCGCTGTCTTTAAGGAAACGGGACAATTTATCATCGAACGAAGGCTTGCCGAACGAGGGCTTACCACCGAATGCAGGTTTACCGCCAGGAGGCCTCGAAGGTCTGCCGCCACCGCCGCCGCTTGGGCCACGATCACGATTGAATCCACCGCCACCACCGCCGCCGTTGTAGCGTTCTCCGCTGCCACCGCCGCTTGGACCGCGATCGGTTCTAGGCGGACGAGAAGATGGTGCAGGCGCAGAGCCAGCTGGTCTGTCCACGGTTTGCTTGATGGACAAGCCAATCTTGCCATCCTTGTCTACGTTAATGACTTTAACCGTCACGACATCGCCGATCTTCAGGTGGTCATTCACATCTTTTACGTAATTGTCGGCGATTTCCGAGATGTGAACGAGACCCGTGACACCTCCGGACAAATCCACAAATGCTCCAAAATGCGTGATGCCTGTCACTTTGCCCTCTAATTTGGTGCCCACTTCAATTGCCATAGAATAAAATGATCCTCCCTTAAAAATATACAGCCGGACCTATCAGCTTCCGGCCTGCGGTGATTTGATTATAACGGAAGCGTTAACGCCGGTCAACAAACAAAACCGCATAAAACCGCGGGAAAACTACTCTCCGCCGCCTTCTCCGGTCACCTTGATCGGGATCTCTTCCGGTTTATACATATTGTATTCCTTACGTGCGATTTCCAAAATATACTCCGGATCTTGCAGACGTTTGATCTCGGTTTGAACATCATTCAGCTTGGATTGACTTTTGGCTTTGACCTGCGAGCTTGCCTCCAGTTGGGAAGCTTTGCTGGCGATCAGACCGGACTGGTTAAACACCGTATACCCTGCCCAACCAAACAGCACAATCATCAAGACGGCCCATAAGCGCAAACGCTTCTTGCCGCTCTGCTGTCGATTGGAAGAAGTACGTCGAACCTCGGTTCGAGCTGGTTTCTTCGTTCGTTCAGTCTGTTGTCGGTTTGCCTTTCTTGCTGCGGAAGTCGCTCTCATGGAACCCTCCTTCACCGGACTGAACCGGCTTTTATGTAAGCTTGATGTATAGAACTATGGCTGTAGACCGATGCGCGGCCGAAAAAGGGATCATGCGCACGGTTCCCTTATCATTATCGGTTAAATAGCGAGCGGGTTCGATAGAACGCCGGAACTATTATTCCCCACCAAATGCCTGGTCAATAGTCTTTACTGCCTAACTCGCAACCTATCTTAAACATTAACACAAAAAAGACGGTGCTGACGCGCAAAAATTGAAAATTGTAGCGCAAAAAGGTGTTCTCGCCGGAGCGAAAACACCTCGATTGATGAGATTAGAAGTTGAAGCCATCCTCGCGGGGGATTGGCTCTTCCTTCACAACGGTATACATGCCTGCGGCTTCGTCCTTGCGGGTCGTATCGGCGATGCGTTCGACGCGAACGGTGACGAGCTTCTGGCCGAACTGCACGGTAATTTCGTCGCCGATTTTCACCGAAGCGCTGGGCTTGGCCTCGCGGCCGTTGATAAGCACGCGACCTTGTTCGGACACGTCCTTCGCTACGGTACGCCGCTTGATGAGCCTGGACACTTTCAGGAATTTATCGACACGCATAATTACTTAACCGCGTCTTTGAGTTTGTTGCCTGCTTTGAACGCAGGAACACTCGATTCCGGAATCGTGATTGGCTCACCTGTTTGCGGATTGCGGCCTGTACGACCTGCACGCTTACGAGTTTCAAAGGTACCGAAGCCGATCAGTTGAACTTTATCGCCGGCAGCCAGAGCTTCGCTCACGCCGTCCATGAATCCGTTCAATACTGCTTCAACTTCTTTTTTGCCTACGCCGCTTTTTTCTGCGATGCTGTTGATGAGTTCTGTTTTATTCATTGGTTTCATTCCTCCCAGGATTTTAAGGTCGCGTTTTGCCGCTCTCGATAAGAGAACGTAACGCTCAATAATGATAAGCGGAGCGCGGGCTTGACCCTCGCTGACGCGATTATCCGTTGATCGGCTTGCAAAGTTCGGCAGTTTCACCACACGGTGACTTCAAACCACAGTGCTCACTCTACAAGCAGCGGTCGGCCAACGTCAGCAGCTCTCACGCCTTATCTCTCCTATTCTGGATAAGGAGGCGGATTCCTGTGCTGCCGCTGACCGCTTTGAACATTTTGTCATTCGGCGGACGTTTCCACAGTCTTGGCTTCATTCCAAAGACCATCCATCTCTTCGAGCGAGCTTTCTTGAGGCGAACGTCCCTGTTCACGCAGCCGATCTTCGATGTAGCGGAAGCGGCGCTGGAACTTGCGGTTCACCAGAGATAGAGCTTCCTCTGGATCGATGTCAAGGAAACGAGCGGCGTTAACCGCCGAGAATAGCAGGTCGCCCAATTCCAGCTTTAGTGACTCGGCATCGGCCCCCTCGGCCAATTCCTGTCTCAGTTCACCCAGTTCTTCTTCGATCTTGGCAAACACGCTGGAGATCTCCTCCCAGTCGAAACCGACTTTCGCTGCCTTCTTCTGAAGCTTGTAAGCTTTCATCAGGGCAGGAAGATCCTTGGGCACGCCGTCGAGGAGCGAAGCGTTGGCTTCGGATAGACCCTTGCGCTTCTTCTCCTCGGCCTTCATGGCATCCCAGTTTTTGAGCGCCTCTTCCGCGTTGCCGGCGGCCTCGTCGCCAAATACATGAGGATGGCGGAACAGCAGCTTCTCGTTCAAGCCGCGAATGACGTCGTATACGTTAAACGTACCGACTTCCTCCTCCATGCGGGAGTGAAGCATGACTTGCAGCAGCAGATCGCCCAGTTCCTCACGCATATGATCCGGATCGTCCTCGTCGATCGTCTCCAGCACTTCGTACGTCTCCTCAATCAGATTCTTGCGGAGCGAAGCGTGGGTCTGTTCGATGTCCCAAGGACATCCGCCCGGACTGCGCAGGATTCCAACAATCTCATGCAGCCTTGCAAAACTTCCCGAACGCAGCGAGTCGTCGTCACTTCGGGGTATGTAGACCAGAGAGAGGTTACCGTACCCTTCCAATCGGTCAAGCTCAAACAGCGGAACGCGGAGGATCTGCTCCTCGCCTTCCACGCCGAGCGCATGGCCTACAACGACAGGATGATCGTCAGGATAGACTTCCATCAATCCGAGTTTAACCTCGGAGGCGGTCAACGAATCGTAGACCTGACCAATCAACGTATGCAGGGAAGGGCGAATATGCTCCGCCGTGACGTCGGAAGAGTCCAGCAATTGGAAACCTTCGATCGGATCAAATCCCAAACGGACGAAAGCCTGGTCGAGAAAACTCTCCCCGCCCAGTACCTTCAGCGGAATCCCTGCCTGCTGTGCATATTCACGCAGGAGCAGCACGGTCTTCTCCGCAACCATCGGGTGGCCGGGGACGGCATAGACCAATCCACCACTCCCCGACAGCTCGATGACCCTGCGGGCAATCGTCTCATAGACGTCTCCAAAGGAATCATTCTCTTCATAGATCGAATCAAAAGATTCAAAGGAAATGCCCGCTTCCGCAATGCGGTTCATGACCGGGTGCTCCTGCGTCCGCACATAGACACGGCTCTCTCCTTGGAGAAGCTTCCAGATGCCCAGTGTCAGTTGGTCCGGATCGCCCGAACCAAGTCCGACGACCGTAATTCCCTTACTCATTGCCTTACCCTCTCCTTCCGCTGCACCTCGCATTTTACCACTATATCACGGGTTTCGGCGAATTGCGAATCCAAAATGCGCACAGGCGTTCCCGCAAACAAAAAAAGTGGAATCTTCAGCAAAAGTCGCAGGGTTTGGGCTGCTATCCGCAAAAGCAGGGCAGTCTGTAGGCGGCAGCGGGCAGCCGACGTCAAGACTCGCGGCGAAGGCGTCTTGCCAGGGCGGCGAGTCTCGCGCCGCCGGGCAGTGCGGACAGCTCCGCGTCCGAGACCGCGCGGGTGAACACCAGCGCGGCGGCGAAGGCGAGCACGCCCGCTGCGACGCCGGAGACGCTCGTCAGCAGCGCCCCCGCGCGGCCGCCGAAGCCTGCGGCGGAGAGCAGCCCGCCGCACAGCAGGCGGGCGCCGTAGGCAGCCAGCGCCGTCAGCCCCGCCAACAGCAGGGGCTGGAGCAGCGCGGCGCGAACGCTGCCGCGCAGCCCGGTCAACCGGGCGAGCACCAGGACGCCGAGCAGCGCGGCGGCCATATAGGACACGGCGCCGGACAGGGCGGCGCCGGAGACCCCCATCTGCGGCACCAGCAGCAGATTGAGCAGCAGCTTCAGCGCCGCCGAGACGAGCAGGAACAGTGCGGGGGCACGGACGGCCCCCATGCCTTGCAGCAGCGCGGCAGAGACGATGCCGAGCGTTCCGCCTGCGGCGGACAGCGCCGTCCAGCGCAGCGCGTCCGTACCCTGGGCGTCCGCGTACAGCATGACGTTGACCGGGCCGGCCAGCACAGCCAGACCCGCAGATGCGGTCAGGCCAAGCAGCCACAGCCAGCGCAGCGCAATGCCGGCGGATGCGGCGATCCGCCCTTCCTCGCCTCGCGCCTTGGCATCCGCGATGGCGGGCAGCAGCAGCGTAGACAAGGAGGTCGCCAGCATGAAGACGAGCTGAACCAGAGGCATCCCACGGTTATAGATGCCGAACTGCTCCATCGCCGCCAGGTCGCCCCAGCCTGCGCCTTGCAGCAGCCGGGGAACCGTCAAGGTATCGACCAGCCCCAGCAGCGGCTGCGATAGCGAACCGACGAATACAGGAATGGCGTAGATCAGCAGCCGCTTCACCCAGCCTGCATGTCCGGCGGCCGGATTGGAAACCGCGTTTGCAGACGATCTGTCGGAATTTCCCTGTCCCGCTGAATCTCTTCCCTGCTCATGAGCACTCTGGATGCGCACACCTTCATCCATTGAAGCCGTCTCCCCAGACGACATTCCACCGCCTGAATCCACTTGCCCCGAAATGTGCTGTGCCGTTATATATTCCTGCTCCAGACGTGTCTTGGAGGAAGGTACAGCCTCAGCTCTGGAACGTTGTCTGACATGATGCCGCCAGAATCCCAACATGACTCCGAGGCCGGCTATCCCGCCAGCCAGCGAACCCAGTGCCGCGCCCGCGGCGATTCGCTCATCGGAAGCTCCGGCTGCATTTAAGGTAAGCAGCAGGGCGACCATGACGCTGACCCGCATGATCTGTTCAGAGACCTGCGACACGGCGGTCGGAAGCGCCTGCTGCATCCCCTGGAAGAAGCCGCGCAGCGCCGCCATGGGCGGCACGACAAGCAGCGCAAGGGACACCACGCGCAGCGGCAGCAGCGTGTGTTCACTGCCAATCCAATGCGAGATGAGCGGCGCGAGCAGCCACATGGCCAGCGCCATGACCAGCCCCGCCGAACAGGAGGTCAGCAGACCGGCACGAAGTACCGCACGGATTCCCTTTTCATCACTGTTTGCCGTTCGTTCCGCTACATATTTGGAGATCGCTGCCGGCAGCGCAGCGGTCACGAACACCGCCAGAAACGTATAAAACGAATACACCGTGGTGTAAATGCCAAATACGCTGTCTCCCCCGATATTTTGCAGCGGAATTTTCTGAAGGGTGCCGATCAGCTTGGATAGAATCGCCGCTGCTCCCAGAATGAAGGCTCCTCGCAGCAGCCCTGACGACTTGGGCGTTTTCATCATGCAGCCTCCTTCCCGCCGATTTTAGGCTCAAAAAAATAGCGCGAATACCCGCGCTATTTCAGAGCGTGCCCTGCTGCGCCCCATAAAGAGGCGCGGGCACTATTATGAGGCTAACCTTCTTATTTACCGTCTGTCTTCGTCTCAGTCGAAGTTCCGGCTTCGCCTGATTTATCGGTGGCTGCCCCTTGATCCGGAGCTGTACCTTTATCTGCATCGTCGGTTGCTGCGCCGTCTGTCGGAGCACCCCCGGCAGCCGGTACTTCTTCAGTCGCAAATTCTTCCTTGCTCTTTGTGACTGTAGCCAACTCTTTATCCATAAACGCGCTCAGCTTCTCCGAAGCGATGTTTTTACGAATCTTTTCCTTCACTTCATCGGTCAGCGTGTCGGTTCTGGAATTCACTCGGATAATGTGGTAGCCAAACTGGGTCTTGACCGGAGAACCAACTTCGCCAACCTTCTGCTTGATCGAAGCGTCCTTGAACTCCTCAACATAGCCCGCTACTTCCTGGTTACCGAGTTCGCCGCCCTTGGCAGCAGAACCGTCATCCGAGTACTGTTTAGCCAGTTCTTCAAAATTCCCGCCATTGTTCAGCTTGGCTTTCACTTCGTCTGCCAGCTTCTTGGCTTGGGCATCCGTGCGTTCCTTGCCTTCTTTGTCCTTCAAGCCAATCAGGATGTGGCTGACGTCAGCCATGACATAATTGTTCTTGTTGGCATCGAATTCCTTCTGAATATCTGCATCCGTTACACCGGATTCATAATATTCAGCGGCTACAAACGATTTCGCCATATAGTCACGAATTTGAGCTTCTGTTACGCTCGCTTCGTCCATGAAAGTCTGAATTTGTTCCTTTTGATCCGAGTCTGTGATGTTGGTCTTGATCCACTCGTCGGCCTGTTTCTCACCGGCTGCTTTTTGTTCAGCCGTTGCTTTGCTGTTCAGATAGCCGTATTCAATCTGGATGTCCAGCATGTAGTTCTTGAAATCGCCCATTTCCTTGTACTGGGCCACTTCCGGTCTCAGCAGTGTCAGAACATTCAGGTCATTGTTGAACTGATTCTCGGTAATTTGTCCCCCGTCATACGTAGCGATGACTTTGCTATCATCTTTGGCATCTGCCTTGTCGTCCGTTTTTGCTTTGTCGTCCACTTTGGCTGTGTCATCAGCTGTTTCATTGACTTTCGCCGTATCGCTGACTTCGGTGTCGCTGCCTTTCGCACTGTCGTCGGCTTTATCGCCGCAGGCTGCGAGCACGGAAAATGACAATACTGCTACTGCCCCGAGCGACGCCAGTTTTCCCCATTTTTTATGACTTAACTGCATCATGAAGTTCTCCCTTCGATTTGAACGCTTCTTGTAAGGCGTCCAGAACCCGCTCCAGCGTCTCCAGACGCTCGGACTCCGGTAGCCCCTTGCCACGGATGGTAAACGCAAGTGGCGTGCCTTGTTTGAATTGTACACTTCTTTCAAACTGATTTCCAATCTCCGCAAGCTTCGACGCTTCGACGCCTTTTTCTTGCCCTTCGTGGAAGGTCACGGTGAAGTCGTCTCCCTTGCGTGCGATGCTCTCGATGCCATACATCCGCCCATAGATCTTGAAGCGAGCGACCTGCATCAAGCGAACGACGGCTTCCGGCAGCTCACCGAAGCGGTCGAGCAGTTCATCTTCCAGTTCAAGCACTTCCTCGAAGGTTGTCGCTGCGGCCACCTTTTTGTAGATCTCGATCTTCTGGATGCTGTCGTAGATGTAGTCGGAAGGCAGATAGGCGTCGATCGACAGATCGATCATGGTGCTCCAATTCTTGTCCTCCGCAGGTGCTTCACCCAGCATCGTGATCTTGCGTTTCTGAATCTCTTCGGCCAGCATCTGGGAGTACAGATCGAAGCCGACGGAAGCGATAAATCCGGACTGTTCGGCTCCCAGCAGATTGCCCGCTCCCCGAATCGACAGGTCGCGCATGGCGATCTTGAAGCCAGAACCCAGCTCCGTGAATTCCTTGATCGACTGGAGACGTTTCTCCGCGACTTCGGTCAGCACTTTGTCTTTTTGATAAGAGAAATACGCATACGCAATACGGTTGGAACGCCCTACGCGCCCCCGCATCTGGTAGAGCTGCGAGAGACCCATTTTGTCGGCATCGTGTACGATGAGCGTGTTGACGTTGGGAATATCTACGCCGGTCTCGATGATGCTTGTGCTGACGAGTACGTCCGATTCGCCTTCCAGGAAGTCGAGAATGGTGCGCTCCAGCTCCTGCTCCGTCATCTGGCCGTGCCCTACGCTCACGCGTGCATCCGGCACCAGATCGGAAATCTCCGCCGCTTTTTCATGAATTCCCTGCACCCGGTTATACAGATAGTACACCTGTCCGCCGCGAGCCAGCTCCCGCTCGATCGCTTCGCGCACCAGTGTAGGGCTGTATTCGACCACGTAAGTCTGTACCGGGAAACGGTTCTCTGGCGGCGTCTCGATGACGGATAGATCGCGTACCCCCAGCATGGACATATGCAGGGTACGCGGAATGGGTGTCGCTGTCAGCGTCAGTACGTCCACATTGGTCTTGAGGCGTTTGAGCTTCTCCTTGTGGGTGACGCCAAATCGCTGCTCCTCATCGACAATAAGGAGACCGAGATCTTTGAAGACCAGATCCTGGGACAAAATGCGGTGCGTACCGATGATAACATCGATGGTCCCCTGCTTTACGCCCTTGATCGTCTCATTTTGCTCCTTACGCGAACGGAAGCGGCTGAGAACACCAATGTTAAAAGGATACCCTTCAAAACGCTCACGGAACGTCTCATAATGCTGCTGTGCCAAAATGGTCGTAGGCACCAGGATGGCGACTTGCTTGCCTTCGATAGCGGCCTTGAACGCTGCGCGAATGGCCACTTCGGTCTTGCCGTAGCCAACGTCTCCGCACAGCAGGCGGTCCATTGGACGGCTCATCTCCATGTCTTTCTTGATTTCTTCAATCGCTCGCAGCTGGTCGCGTGTCTCCTCATATGGGAAGGTATTCTCGAACTCATGCTGTTCCGGCGTATCTTTATCAAAACTGTAGCCCGCCGAAGCCTGACGCTCCGCGTACAGCTTGATGAGGTCGTCGGCAATATCCTGCACCGAAGAACGAACCTTCGTCTTGACCCGCGTCCATTCGTTGCCGCCAAGCTTATAGACTTTGGGTTCCTTGTCCTCGGCACCCACGTATTTCTGAATCAGGTCAATCTGTTCGATCGGCACAGACAGCTTATCGCCACCTGCGTACATGATGTGCATGTAGTCTTTGTGGATGCCGGCAACTTCCAGCGTGCCAATGCCCAGATATTTACCGATCCCGTGATTCTGGTGAACGACGTAGTCGCCAACCTTCAGTTCGGTATAACTCTTGATCCGCTCCGCATTATCGATCTGCTTGGTGCTGCTGCCTTTTCGCATCTTGCGCTGCTTCTGGGCAAACAGCTCACTTTCGGTAATAACGATCAGATGAGCCGAAGGCAGCTCAAATCCGCCTTGAAGATGGCCTTTCATGATCTCTGGCACTTCGATGTCGTAATCGTCCAATACCCGGCGAATACGCTCGGCGCGTTCTTCGTCACCCGCCAGCATAATGACTCTCATATTGGATTTTTTCCAACGTTCCATCTCGGCCTTCAGCACGTTCATCTGCCCGTGGAAGTCCTGCATGGTCCGGCTGACGACATTCACGACCTGTCCCGGATGGGTACGCGGGATCTGGCGAACGAACAGCGACAGGAACAGTGTCTGGAATGGACGTTGGTAGATCGCAGCATCGCCTTCCAGCGCCAACGGCAGATCCGGCAAACTTTTCCCGCTTTGCAGCAAATGCAGATTCCACTCCGCCTCGTCACGTTCGAGCTGTGATGCGGTGTCGAGCAAACGCGAAGGTTCGTCCATCAGCAGCAGGGTATTCTCCGGCATATAATCATACAGTGTGCGACGTTCCGGGTAGATCAGCGACACGTATTTGTACATTTCCGGGAAATGCACCTGTTCACGCAGCATCTCGATCTCTCGACCAAGTTCCTGCTGAAGCGCAGCCTTGGCTTTACGGTCAGTCATGCGTTCCAACTGCTTCTCCAACTGCATCGCCGTCAGGTCAGCGGCCTTGCGCATCCGTTCGCCGCTGGCGATCAATTCACGGCTGGGCAGGATGCGCACGCTCTTGACCTTATCGATGGAACGCTGATCGTTGGGATCGAACGTCCGGATGGAGTCCACCTCATCATCGAACAGTTCCACGCGATAAGCCAGTGTAGACGTCATTGGGAAAAAGTCAATGATTCCGCCGCGCACGCTCATCTCGCCGCGCGTCTCTACACGTTCAACACGTGAATAGCCCAGTTCGACCATTCGCAGCAGGAACGCTTCAAGCTCCAGCGTACCGCCTTCCTCAATCGTAAATTGAGCATCACGAATGGCGCCCGGATCGGGCAGGAAGCGGCGCAGACCGGAGAAGGGAACCACCAATACGCCCTTGAATCCTTCGGCGCAGCGAGTCAGCACTTCGATTCGTTGGGCGATGGTTTCGGGACTGGAGATCGCCGACTCGGCTGCAACCAGTTCGTTAGCCGGATAGAACAGGACGCTTCCTTCGGGAAGCGCTTCCTGAAGATCATCGGCGATTTTCTGTGCGGAAAAGATATTATGCGTCACGATCAGCAGCGGACGTTCCAGTTCTTGATGCAGGCCCGCCATCATCAACTGGCGCGCCGAGCCTGACAGACCGGCGACCAGCTGTTCCTTCATCCCTGCCGAAACGGCATCCTTGATGGAGACAAAGTCGTGATCCCGGGCAACTTCCTTGATAAGCGCGTTTAACAAAGGGGGCACCTCTCTTATGCTTGTGGAATGAAAGGATACAACATAAAGGCCCCGCCGCGCATTCAGATGCACGGCGAACGAGGCCTTTGTTTATCCGTTGAACCGAGCCATCGTTTGTTCAAACGTATGGTCCAGACTGTATTCGAGCGCGTCGCAGGTCTTCTCAATCATCTCATCCAGCAGCGGCTGTTCCGCCTTGGTAAAAGGCGCTAAGACATAATCCACCACGGCCATGCCATTTTGCGGACGGGAAATGCCCATGCGCACACGATCGAAGGTCTGCATGCCGGTATGTTGAATGATCGACTTGATCCCGTTGTGTCCACCGGCACTGCCCTGATAACGCAGACGGATGCGACCTACCTCCGTATCAAGATCATCGTAGACGACAATGAGATCTTTTAATTCGACCTTGTAGTAATCCATGTACGCGCGAACGGATTCGCCGGACAAGTTCATGAAGGTCATCGGCTTGATAAGTACCACTTTCTCGCGGCCGATAAATCCTTCACCGACCAGCGCTTTGCATTTGCTCTGGTTAATCGAGATGCCGTGTTTTTGCGCCAGACGGTCCAGAGCCATGAAACCGACGTTGTGACGCGTCTTTTCGTAGTTTTTGCCGGGATTGCCCAGGCCAACGATCCATTTCATTTTTTGATAGACTCCTCGCCTGCAATCGTTAGGATACGGATGCTTATTTTTGTTACAATATAAGGATAAAATAAGGATAAAGCGCTCAACGCTTGCTTCTCGCGTCGGCGCCACCAGCCAGTTGAGCAAAGGAGCTGTAGAAACGACATGTACGAATTCGGAGCTGTGCTCAAAGACAACCGCCATTTTCACGACCACATGAACGCCGGTGTACCGGTCGAAGTCTATCATCACGATGTACCCGTAGACATCGGACTGGTAACCGGGATTCATGAGAGCTTTGTCGAGATCGGCAAGGCCCTGTATCATCGAGGCCGATACGTGTTCCTTTCCCGTCCCGGCTATTAAGCGCTTTTGCTGTTACAGATCTGAATGATTCACGCCGAGAAGGGTTACGCTCCTCGTCAGAGAGAGACGTAACCCACGGCAGGCTTATCGCACTGAAACAATCTGCTGGTACGTTGACCGATTTAAGAGTTGAAAAGGTACTAAATCTCGAACAGTTTGCTGATCGACAATTCTTCGTGAACGCGAATAATCGCTTCACCCAGCAGCGGAGCAACGGACAGCACTTTCAGCTTGTTCGTTGGATTCGGATGCGTAATCGGAATGGTGTCGGTCACAATGACTTCTTTAAGCGGCGAATTCTCCAGACGATCCATCGCCGGTCCGGACAGGACCGGGTGCGTGCAGCAGGCATAGACTTCCTTGGCTCCGCCTTCTACCAGCGCATTGGCTCCGAGCACGATTGTGCCGGCCGTATCGATGATGTCGTCGATGAGGATCGCCGTTTTGCCTTCGATGTTGCCGATAATGTTCATGACTTCGCTGACGTTGGGTTCCGGACGACGCTTGTCGATGATCGCCAGCGGAGCGTTCAGCAGATCCGCCAATTTGCGCGCGCGCACGACGCCACCGTGGTCCGGAGATACAACGATCGGATTTTCGATCTGTTTCGACCGGAAATACTGCGCCAGAATCGGTACACCCAGCAGATGATCGACCGGAATGTCGAAGAAGCCTTGAATCTGCATCGCGTGAAGGTCCATAGCGATAACGCGGTGTGCGCCAGCCTTTTCGATCAGATCGGCGACCAGCTTGGCCGTGATCGGATCGCGCGAGCGAGCCTTGCGGTCTTGTCGGGCATAACCGTAGTAAGGAATGACGACATTGATGCTTTTGGCGGAAGCGCGTTTGAGCGCATCGACCATGACCAGCAATTCCATCAGGTTGTCGTTGACGGGAGCGCAGGTTGACTGGATGATGTAGACGTGGCTGCCGCGAACGCTTTCGGACAATTTGACCTGGATCTCTCCGTCGCTAAAGCTCGTTGTGTGCGATTCGCCCATTGGGATGCCGATGTAATCGGCGATTTGGTTCGCCAGTTTGGGATTTGAATTGCACGTGAATATTTTCAGCTTTGAATCGCAATAAGTCATGTTTTGTAAACCCTCCGTGCTGGTCATTAGTGAGCAGATGCGTATTTAGCGCACTGCTTCCTGGCTCTTTGCCTGGCAAAGAATCGGTGATGGTAACATACGTGGACTGTTCTTCCATTTCCAAGGCGGAACGCGCAGGCCTGATGCCTGACGTTCCGTTTTTTCATCAATTGCCTTTGCTTGCTTCCTTCTTGGCTTTGGCACGGGCTTTGATCTTATCGGCATAGCCAGGTTTATTCTCCTGACGTGCACGTCCAATGGCAAGATCGCCTTCCGGAACCTGCTTCGTGATGGTTGAGCCAGCTACGACGTAAGCACCCTTGCCGACATGCACCGGCGCAATCAGATTCACATTGCTGCCAACGAACGCATCATCTTCGATCTCGGTCAGCGATTTGTTGAAGCCATCGTAATTGACGGTGATCGCACCACAGCCAATATTAACGCGGCTGCCTACCTTGGCATCCCCGACATAACTGAGGTGGGAAACCTTGGAATCCTGGCCGATGTCGGCATTTTTCACTTCGACGAAGTTGCCGACCTTCACACCATCCGCCAGATTCGCTCCTGGACGCAGGTGTGCGAATGGTCCAACGGACACGTGGGCACCAACTTTGGAATCACGCACCACGGAGTGGGCTACGGAAGTTCCATCGCCAATCTCTGCATCTTCAAGCTCACTGTTGGGTCCGATTTTGCAGTCTTCTCCAATAACCGTACGTCCGGTCAGCAGGGTACCCGGCAGCAAAACGGTGTCCGAGCCGATGGTCACGTCCGCACCAATGTACGTCGAAGACGGATCAATAATCGTGACGCCGCCAAGCATATGTTCGCGCACGATTCGCTCACGCATCGCCACTTCAGCCTGTGACAGCACAACGCGGTCATTGACGCCGATGGACTCGGTCAGATCCTGTGTCGCATAAGCCGCGATTTTCTCGCCTTCGCCCCGCAGAATACCAATCACGTCCGTGATGTAATATTCGCCTTGAGCATTGTTGTTATTGACTTTGGACAGGGCATCGAACAGCTTGCGATTGTCGAAGCAGTACGTTCCCGTATTGATCTCCTTCACAGCCGCTTCTTCCGGTGTGCAGTCTTTCTGCTCAACGATTCGCTGTACGCCCCCATCTTCTCCACGAATGATCCGTCCCAGACCCGTCGGGTCTTCCGGAATCGCCGTCAGGATCGTCGCCGCAGCGCCTTCTCCTTCATGCAGTGCAATCATCGCTTCGATGGTCTCGGCGCGTACGAGCGGCGTATCACCGCAGATCAGAATCGTTGTCCCTTCTTCTTTACCCAGAAGTTCCTCCGCTTGACGTACCGCATGTCCCGTTCCCAACTGCTCCGCCTGAAGCGCGTATTCCGCTTGATCGCCTAGGTAAGCTTTGACGTCTTCTGCACCATGGCCCACAATGACCACCGTACGCTCGCTGTTGGTACGGCGTACCGTATCCACGACATGACCCACCATCGGCTTGCCGCATACGGGATGCAGCACCTTATACAGCTTCGACTTCATTCGCTTGCCCTTGCCGGCGGCAAGAACAATCGCCATCCTTTTCAATGCTCCGCCTCCTCTTCGTTTACCCGGAAATAACCGTTGCCTGTGGAGGCGACGGTTATAGGGGGTTCGGCCTTCAGGCCGTTATTTCTGCGTCTTCTGCTGCGTCTATGTCATTCATCCGCCCACGAAAAACGTCCGTATGCGGCACAAATGCGAAAGGTTCCCTTATTCCGATGCCGCACCTTGGCTGCTCAGGTATGAAAGGGGGTTATGCTGCATGGTTTGAATTCATTTCCTGGTTCATTTCGGAATAAGAATCTACCCTACTGAATATATCGCATTCCCGGCAAAAAGAAAAGGGAACCGAATGGCGGCCCCCCGTTCTGCTTGATTATGTGTGACTTACGCGCCTTCTTCGATCGCTTCTTCAACTTCCGAGCCTTCCACGCCAGCACGTTCATATTCTTCCAGAACGGCAGCCTGGATCTTCTCGCGGGTTCCCGAAGAGATCGGATGGGCGATATCCCGGAACTCACCGTCCGGTGTACGCTTACTTGGCATAGCGACAAACATTCCGTTATTGCCATCGATCACCCGAATGTCGTGAACGACGAACTCGTCGTCGATCGTAATCGAGGCGATTGCCTTCATTCTACCTTCGGAATTGACGCGGCGGAGTCTCACAGCCGTAATTTGCATCTAGGTTCACCACCTTTATCATTAGAAGACTTGGTGTATTATTCCACACCTGCGACCAAAATCCTTCTTTTTGCGGGCACAAATTCAGGAATTTCGGAATTGTTTTTGCTTTTATTCACGAAATCGACAGATAACGCCGATTTTCGTTGAAACTCATTTTCAATACGGCTCTCCACCGAAAAGGTTTCACGTTTTTAGAAGGCATTTAGGTTATTTGACCTTCTTTTTGAAGGAATCATTGGCAAAGAATCGTTCTGCCATGTAAAAAAGAGCGTTCCCCTACGAGGAAACGCTCTTTTCAAGCTCAGACTTGAGTCTGAGCCTTTTTGCGATCAAAATAATTCCCGGGCTTCACGCCTACGAGTCGGTTCTTGGAATCAACCGTCTCCAGCGTTGCCAGCGAGACATACTCTTCCACCTGCCGCTCGTCAGAATCGACAGATCCGGAATCCAGCAGCACGCCCACGCCTGCAACCTCGGCATCAAACTCCGCCAGCAGATCAATCATCCCGCGTACGGTGCCACCGGCCTTCATGAAGTCGTCCACGATCAGCACACGGGACTTCTCCTTGAGTGCCCGGCGCGACAGCGTCATGGTATGGATGCTCTTATGAGAGCCGGATACGTAGTTGATGCTGACGGCTGAACCTTCGGTGACCTGATGGTCACGGCGCACCAATACAACCGGGAGATTCAGCTTGGCTCCTGTCGCATACGCGATCGGAATTCCCTTCGTCTCTACCGTCATCACAACATCGATGTTCTTGCCACCAAAAATCGTCGCAAAAATATCCCCGATCTCGTTGACCAGGTGCGGCTGTCCGAGCAGGTCGGACATGTAGAGATAACCACCCGGAAGAATCCGTCCCGGTTCCTCCAGTTTGGTGCACAGCTCTTGGATGATTCCAAGCGCCTTGGCATCCGATACACGCGGGATATATTTCACTCCACCTGCTGCACCTGCCAGCGTCTGAAGCTCACCCATCCCTTCTTCCTCAAACACTTCCTTGATAATCGCCAGATCCTCACTGATCGACGATTTGGCTGCTCCGTATCGTTCCGCAAAAGTAGTCAGCGGAATCAGAGAATGGGGTCTGGCCAGCAAAAACTGGGTTAACTCTACCAATCTTGCACTACGCTTTAATTTTTTCACTGGGGTTTCCTCGCTAAATCCGAATATTTTATAAAAAATATATCACTTTTGTACGGTTTTGTACAAGGAGTGTTTGAATGTTTTATAAAATATCTCCAAAAAAATCCCCAAAATCAAAAGAAAATCAGCCAGAACCGCCTCACTGGCTAATTTCCTCTCCTTTTAACACTGTTTAAGACCCTGAACGCTTCCATCCTCAGCCCAGCGTCCGCACTGCATAGACTTCCTCGCAGAAACCGCGCAGTCCGTTGCAGATTCGCTTGGCTTTCTCCTCCTTCGCCACCAGACCAAATACAGTCGGGCCGCTGCCGGACATCAGTACGCCGTCTGCCCCCAGATGCTGCATCACGGCCTTCAGCCGACCGACCTGTGGGTACAGCTTCAAGGTCACATCCTCCAGCACATTGCCCAGGCCGCCGCATACGGCCTTGAATGAACCGTTCTCCAGCGACTCTCGCATCTTGGAGGCCGATGGATGAACATCGATCTCCGCCGCCTTGAGATTGCCGTACACGTCTGCGGTTGAGACGTTGATCGGCGGCTTCGCCAGAATCACCCAGCAGCGCGGCGGATTGGGCAGCGTCTCCAGCTTCTCGCCGCGCCCTGTCGCCAGGGCTGTTCCCCCGCGTACGCAGAACGGCACGTCAGAGCCGATCTCCGCGCCCAATTCCTCCAGCTCGGTCCCGGACAGCCCTAGCTCCCAGAGACGGTTGAGGCCGCGCAGAGCCGCAGCCGCATCGCTGCTCCCGCCTGCCAGACCTGCGGCCACTGGAATTCGCTTCTCCAGGCGCAGATGTGCGCCCCGGGTGACGCCGCAGCGCTGCTTGAGCAGCCGTGCAGCCCGTACCGCCAGATTCTTGTCATCCAGCGGAATGTGCCCGGCTTGACTTGAGAGCGAGATTCGACCGGTTCCCGGATCACTTAACGTCAGCCGATCCGCCAGATCGACCATCGTCATCACCATTTCCACTTCATGAAATCCGTCATTGCGTTTATGTAGAACGTCCAGCATCAGATTGATCTTTGCCGGCGCTTTTTCGTAAATATACAAGCTCTCCACCGCCCCTGCATTTTAACCGGAGATCCGGCTGCGCTCTCTAGACAACTTTAAATATTATATGCAATCTGCGCATCGAAGTCCATTTGCCCCCCGGCTGAACGCACAAAAGCGGCCTCCGCAAGAGCGAAGACCGCCTGTACATAATCAACGTGCGAATCAGGCGCCAGCGTAAGCGATCGGAGTCTCCGAATCTTCTTCTACCAGCGAGAGTTCAACCGTTTCCGTCAAAACATCAGCATAGCTATAAGATACCCGGCCCGAAGCATGTTCGGCCTCTTCTTCAAGCATGACGGTAAATACCGCCGGATACGTACCTTCGAGGACTCCAGTCTGCTCAACCGTCTTGCGCCGGCCTCCATTGGCCCGGAGCATGATGCGGTGTCCTACGTGAGCGTCGAGACTGCGTTTGATATCTGATAGCGTTTGATGTGCCATTTTTCTCAACCACCTCTCTCATACACTCAATTGTAACATTTTGAGAGAAAGTTGTCAAGGCAAATTAATCATTATATCAATATCGATTATTTGTTGTCAACGGGGATTTTTTGGGAAAATATTCTTCGTTTAGCGCAGGCCTTCTCGAAGGAAGATGGCACTCAAACGGGCATACTCTTCCATCGAGAGTGTCTCGGCGCGGCGGGAAGGTTCGATCCCCGCTTCAGCCAGCAGCCCTTCCATCCGCTCACGTCCCTCCTGGGCGAAATAACGCGCCTTGAGGTTATTGGCGATGGTCTTGCGGCGCTGCGTGAACGAGGCCTGGACGAGTGTAAAGAAATGCTCCTCGTCCGCAACTTCCACCGGAGGTTTCTCGCGCACCTTGAGGCGGATGACTGCCGATTCCACATTGGGCTGTGGAATGAACACCGTACGCGGAACGATGCAGACCAGCTCCGGCTCACTGTAATACTGCACGGCGATGCTGAGACTGCCATATTCCTTGCCGCCCGGTGAAGCGGACATGCGCTCGGCGACTTCCTTCTGGATCATGACCACGATGTTCTCCAGCGGCAGCTTCTCCTCCAGCAGCTTCATCAGGATCGGGGTGGTTACGTAATACGGGAGATTGGCTACTACGCTAACCTTCTGACTGGACACAAACACTTCGCTGAACAGTGCCTTCAGATCCACCTTGAGCACATCGGCTTCACGCACGGTCACATTACCATAGGGGCCGAGCACGTCGTTCAGAATCGGGATCAGGCGGCGGTCGATCTCAACAGCGGCCACTTCACCAGCGTTGAGCGCCAGCTTCTCGGTCAGCGCGCCGATTCCGGGACCGATCTCCAGTGCCCCCTTGCTTTTATCCAGGTCGGCTGCATCTACAATCTTGCCGAGAATATTTTGATCGATCAGGAAATTCTGACCGAGGCTTTTTTTGAATGAAAAGTGATGCTTGGCAATAATCTCTTTGGTTCGCTTGGGCGAAGCGATGCCTTCTCTATCGTTCATGGGTTCACGATCCTTCTTCATCGATTTGGGCCAGGGCGTCAGCGAATTCACGGGGAGAGATCTGGAACATGCGCAGTCGGTTATGGAACTGTTTGCCGTTGCAGTAGCCAATGCCCAGTAGATTGCCCATCGCCATTCGGCGTGCGGCAGCGTTCGGATGGACGATCAATCCCGCTTCGATCAGATCCTGCCAGTCGATCTGGCTCTCTTTGCCCGGCATTTCCGTATGCACACGCGCCAGCGCACGCCGAATCGCTTCCGGAGAAGCGTTCTCCACGCCAATGTCTCCCTTGCGCGTGGCATCCGCTTCCGGGATAAAAGCGTGCTTACAGCCCGGCACCTTCTGCGCGACGATCTTGCGAATGCGCTCGCCTGCAAAGTCGGGGTCCGTCAAAATGATAACGCCCCGCCGCTCCATCGCCATCTGTACCCGCCGAATCACGGCTGCTCCAATCGCCGATCCTCCGGTCTCGATGGTATCGGCCTCTACCGCGCGCTTGATCGCCACCGTGTCGTCGCGGCCTTCCACGACAATGACCTCTTTAATCATGTTCCCTCTCCTTCGCCTCTCATAACAAAAAGAAGAGGAGAACCTCCTCTTCTTGTCTCGTTCATGCTTATCCAGTTAAGTATACCACCCTGCGGCCGTCAGCGTAAACGTCCGCGTCGGTAGATTCGTGATCCGATGATTTTCAGAGCACGAACCGACAGAACGAGTTACGGCTTGTTTGGCCCAATGACATACACCGTCATGCCGGACTTGCGTCCGAAGTTCAGTGCAGTCTGCAGGCTGTCATAATAAACGTCGATTTTCTTGCCTTTGATGGCACCGCCCGTATCTTCTGCTTTACGGTAGCCCAGACCTTCGATGTACACCCACCATCCCAGCGGGATCACATTCGGGTCAACGGCAATCGTGCGGCCTTCCGTTACGGTCGTGCCTGTTGCGGTGCGAGTTCCGATTCCCGGCTCCTGCGAAGAGTAAGCCGTCATGGATACGCCCGTCAGCACTTTCTTATATTCAAAACCGGTAGAGGAGGCTGGAGCAGCCTCCAGTTTGGCGAATGTCTTCTCGACGACTGGCTCTTTGGTGCCAACCGCGATGATCTCGTCCTGCTTCTCCGTCTTGACCTTCTTGTCAACGACGTATTTCGTGACGAACTCGCCGTCCTGGTAGACTTTCTCAACCGTGTGAACCGTTACGCCATTGACGCCGGCTTGAACGGTCTTCTTCTTACCTTTGAGCAGCGTCGAATCTTCCTTCTCGATTGTCGAGTAGGGAGTAACGACTTCCTGCTCCGCGGTGAACTTGTTAATGCGATAGATGGAAACGTCCAGATTCTCTGTCAGTGGAGTTCCGGCTCCTGGATAGACTTTATCTTCTTCACCCAGTGCGATGCCCCAGTCTGCAAGTGCGGCTTCCACCGTTCTTGCTGTCGTGTAAGCAGTTTTCGCTTCTCCATCCACTTTCAGTTTGACTGGAATTCCCGTATTGATGGCGATCTTGCCACCTTCTTGAATATCCGAACTCAGCGGCACCGAAATCTTGTCATGAGCGTCGAAATCGATGTTCCAGCTTGCGAGCGCCGCTGCGACTGTTTTTTCAGCCGTGAACGCCTGCTGGCTTTTGCCATCGACCGACAAGGTTACCGGTACAGCCGTCGTGATGTTTACAGCAGCACCGTTCTGAAGGGACGAGCTGACCGGAACCGAAATCTTGTCGAATTGGCCCAGCTTCACGTTCCAGCCCTCAAGTGCAGCACCGACGGTTCTTCCCGTTGTGTAACGTTGTTCGCTTTTGCCATCGATGTTCAGGTTCACCGCAAGTGCCGTTGTGATCGCAATGCGATCGCCATCCTGGATCGAAGCGCCCAGCGCTCTCGACACATCATCCTGCGGCTTTAAGCTGACCGAATGTTCGTTTAGGAGTTCCTGAAGATTCCCCTTATGTGTGGTCAGCGTCTGTTCTTTACCGTCAATGACCAGCACGATCGACTTCTCCGCTTTAGCGTACAAGCCCAGCAGAATCATCGTGACCAGTGCAACGACGAATAATGCGACACCCAAAATCTGAAGCCCGTTCTGGCGTTTCCAACGCCAAGCGTAAGTCATGCTGGATGATCGTGAACCATGGGTGTCTTCTTTCGTGAAAATGCCCACTCTTCCGTCCTCCTCCATAGCCCCGCCGTCAAGTAGATCCATAGAAAAGTTGACGTGACTAATTGCTATTTTTTCGTAAAAACGCGCAGCACAAAAACTCTGTGCCCCGGCATTGCCGGTCGCGTCGTTCCTACGTTCATCCCGTGCTAAAAGCCCAGCCCGTGTTTCACACTTATGTACGCTGTTCCCTCCGGCTTATGTGCCTAAAACAAAAGAAGCCTGGGAAGAGTGCTCAGATGATAATCTGTAGAGGACTCTTCCGCGGCTTCCCTCTTCTAAAATCGACAAGTTGACGATCTGAGGAAAACATAAGGCGCGTGGCTGCCTCTCTCTTATATTTACGCTTACGAGGTTAGCTGTCGGGTTCGGACGAAGAGAGTCGTCCTATGCCGGTTCTTCCGCTCATGGCGAGAAGACCTGCAATTCACCCCGTAGACCCATATGAAAAGGAATCGACCACGGCAGTTCACCGGTTCTACTCAAGTAGACTTCGGTTCAATCTGCCGCTTCGGGTTCCCCCGTTCTTCGTCTTGATCGACGAAGATTCAGCGAGACGGTTCATGAATGTATCGGATTAATCGAACATACGGCCGATTAATCACTGACAAGATAATAGCTTTTTTCGGAGCGCTTTGTAAAGTCGGAGAGTTTCGCGTTTTTCAGTTCAAAAGGTTAAAACTTTGTAATCTTCTACCCTTTTTTGTAACAAAGAGATTAATATCTCGTAAATCCTCGCTTTTTCAACGCTTTTACTCGCTTTTTCACTTGATACCAAAAAGCAGTTTCGCATTTTTCGTTGTCTGTTCGGCAATTTCTTCCAGAGAAACGCCTTTTAACTGAGCGGCCATCTCTGCAACAAGGCGAACATAACCGGTCTCATTTCGCTTTCCGCGATAGGGGTGTGGAGTGAGATAAGGGGCATCGGTTTCAATCAGCAAACGATCCATTGGCGTCTTCTCCAGCACCTCTTTGGGCTGCTTCGCATTTTTGAAGGTGACTGGCCCCCCGAATGACAAATGAAATCCCATATCCAGGCAAATTTTGGCCGTTTCCCAACTGCCGGAGAATGCGTGCATAATCCCTCCGACTTCCGAAGCGTTCTCTTCCTTGAGAATTCGGATTGTATCTTCGTGCGCTTCACGATTATGGATGACAATCGGCAGCTTGACCTTCTTCGCCAGGGCAATTTGTTCGCGCAGCACGCGGTGTTGGACATCCTTGGGCGACTTATCCCAGTGATAATCCAGTCCAATCTCGCCAATGGCGACGACCTTCTCATGGCTGCACAGCGATTCAATCCACTCCAGGTCGCCGGGCTGCATATCGATTGCATCAACCGGATGCCAACCAATCGCCGCATACACAAACGGATACTTTTCTGCCAACGCAAGTGTCGTCGGGATGGTCTCCCGATTAAATCCGATATTGACGAAGTGGCTGACCCCTGCTTCTACCGCTCGTGCAATCGTTTCATCGCGGTCTTCATCAAATTCAGGGGCGTCCATGTGAGTATGAGTATCAAATAACATAAGAGTCCTCCTTGATTATACAGCATGATCCACATTTTAGGAGCAATATTGATCGTTTTCATGCTTGCTATGACTGTTTTTCATGTTTCCAAAAATCAAAAACAGTATCTGTTTTGGCGTAAAAAAAGGCGTTTCTCCGCTTAATCTGCCGAAATCGGGAAAATCTCCGCAATATCCTCTGGCAGCTTCGACCTGATGTTTGCTACCTTGTGGTGAGGATAATAGAGATGGTATTTGCCCCGATGCAGACCGCTTATTGATCTTATAATATCGGAAACTTCGGAAATTTCTCTCAATTTATCCTGTTTACCCAGCAGCATGATTCGATTTTCCCGCTTTGCTCCGTCTGGACGAAAGACATCGTAGGGAAGATCGGTAGGAAAGTCGATTTCAAAGTCGTATTCCGGGTGCAGACCTACTTTGCTGAAGCTGTCGCGGATGCGATCAATCATCTCCATGTCAATCGAATCGACCTCTACATATTTATACAGCCTGCGATGCAGGAACCGACAGCACAATTCGCTCAATATAGGGTCTTGTTCATCTGTCCACTGCATAAACACGGTCTGAATTAACGCTTCATCAAGTTTCAGATATTCCTTCACCGTCAGATTATTCTCAAATAATCCCGGCAGCGGCTGAGGCAGGAAGGCAAACGGATAACCTGAGCGATGAAGCTCTCCTGCCCGACGCAGAATCTGTCTCAGAATAATCTCCGAGCTGCGGGTGACTGGATGGAAATAGACCTGCCAGTACATCTGGTAGCGGGACATGAGATAGTCTTCGACAGCGTGCATCCCTGACTCCTTGACCACAATTCTTCCATTATAGGGGCGCAGCATACGCAGGATACGGTCGATGTCAATCGTCCCATAATTCACTCCGGTAAAATAGGCATCTCGCAGCAGATAATCCATGCGATCCGCGTCAAGTGGACTGGTAATCAGATTGACCACAATCTCCTGCTCATAATCCTTGCGAATGACCGCAGCTACCCGTTCGGGTAGATCAGCGGATACCTCACGCAGCACACGATTCACGTCCGTGTCACCCAGAATAATCTTGCAGGTCCATTCCTCATGATCCATATCAAATGCTTCTTCGATGGAATGGGAAAAAGGACCGTGCCCTAGGTCATGCAGCAGTGCGGCGCACATGGCAACCATATTCTCCTCGACTGGCCAGTCCGGGTAATGATTGCGTTCAAATTGGGAGATGATCCGCCGCGTAATCTCATACACCCCAAGCGAGTGAGAGAAACGGCTGTGTTCCGCACCATGGAAGGTCAAATAGGTCGTCCCCAGCTGGCGAATACGCCGCAATCGCTGGAATTCTGCGGTATTAATCAGCGACCAGATCGTCCGATCCTGGACATGAACATAATTATGCACGGGGTCTTTGAACACCTTTTCTTCGCGCAGTGGCTTGATATAATTCGGCATGTTTTTCACTCCTTTTATAGGCAGATCAGATGAAGATAGCAGGTTGTCGAAATTTGTCTCAAAATCCCCAGTAAGTTTAAATGACTCAATTTCCGAAAATTTTCAAGCTCATGTACATTTTCGGTTTATTTTTGACACAAAATCCAAGAGAATTTCATTTTTTATCAAAATTTAAGCAAAATACTGGGTTTACCCGGTTGACTGTTCTGGGAAACATTGCTATTATGAGGAACATAAAAGCTAGAACAATGTCGAATATTGACACTTACCTTTTAAATTCACACTTCTGGGAGGCAATATAATATGATGAAATCGACAGGCATCGTAAGAAAAGTAGACGAATTGGGCCGTGTCGTCATCCCGATCGAATTGCGCCGTACGCTGGGCATTGGGGAGAAAGACGCGCTGGAGATCTACGTGGATGGCGAGCGTATCATGCTGAAAAAGTACGAACCCGCTTGTATTTTCTGCGGCAATGCCGATAACGTGACTTATTTCAAAGGCAAGATCGTGTGCTACGACTGCGTTTCGGAAATCCCTGCTCCAGTTGCGAAGTAACTGGAAGTGAACTCCTTCCAGTTACTTCGCAACACCGATTGCAAAAAACAAGGAACGCTTCAACCTTGTATTTTGCAATTGTACCTCTAAATTTTTAAGGTTTTTGCTTTTAAGCTTTTTGCTTTTTCGCTTTAAAGCTTTGTGCCTTTACGTTATAATAATAAAAAGCCCCATCCTAACAACCAACCCTAACTCTATTAATTCTAACCTTTTTTATATCTCCTTGCACCCCGAGCGCTTTCCACCAGCGTTTCGGGGTCTTTTTTTATCTCTTTTCACTGATTTTCTGAAAAATACCTAATCCAGCAGCGCGTTATAAATATCCCGTTTGGATAATCCCCGATCGGCAGCTGCTTTTTTCATGGCATCCTTTCGGGTGAGGCCTTCCTGCTGCTCATAATGGGCAACATGGGCTTCAAGCTCCAACTCCTGCCACCAGGCGTCCTTGCGCTCCTGCGCCTGTTCTGCACTCTCTCCCTCGACGGCGATGCAATATTCGCCAATCGGCGGGTATTCATCTAGACGCTCCAGCAGTTCGGCTAACGTTCCACGGGCAATCTCCTCATGGCGTTTGGTCAGCTCACGTGCCAGTGCTGCACGGCGGGGTCCCCAGGCTTCCAGCATGGCTTCCAGTGTCTTGATGATCCGGTGCGGCGATTCGTAAAACAACAGGGTTCCTTCCAGCTGTCCCAGCGACTCCAGCGCAAGGCGACGATCCTTGTTTTCCCGAGGCAGGAATCCGGCAAACGTAAAGCGTTCGGTGGAAAGTCCGGAAACGATCAATGCCGATAATGCGGCATTGGCTCCGGGTACCGGAACGACCGGAATACCGGCTTCAACGGCCAATTGCACCAAGTCGCTGCCAGGGTCGGAAATGGCCGGCAGACCGGCATCGCTAACCAGGGCCAGATTTTTTCCTTCTATTATATAGCGTATCAATTCAGGGCCGCTGGCCGCCTTATTATGCTCATGATAGCTGAACAATTTTTGTGGAACGATCTCAAAATGAGTCAGCAGCTTACGCGTCTGACGGGTATCCTCAGCCGCAATCAGCTCGCACTCCCGAAGGGTACGAACCGCGCGATAAGTCATATCCTCCAGATTCCCAATCGGCGTGGCGACCAGGTACAAGGTTCCGACGCCATCTGTCCGGGTCTCGAAGCTTTTCTGAACCTGCATCTTAGATTTCCTCCCCTGGCTTGCCATAATAAATCGTCATGATTTCTTCGCAGTATTCGCCTTGTTCGTTGTAGACGATCAGGGGCGGCATGATGCGCATCTCCGGCTTGCCGTCCCGCAGCCCTTCGACCAGCACCATATTGGCTTCCATGCCCGCACGTGGATGCACAAAACGAATCCGTTTGGGTTCGATCTTATACTGCCGCATGAGCGTCAGAATGTCCGCCAGTCGATGAGGACGATGCACCATCGAGACTTTGCCGCCCTGCTTGACCAGACGGGCACAGGCTTGAACCACATCCTCCAGCGTACAATGAATCTCATGCCGGGCGATCGCTTCATGCACATTGGCTTTGATGTCGCTGCCGGTGAGCGGAGTATAAGGCGGATTTACGGTTACCGCATCATACATGCCATGACCGGCCGTCTCATGAAAGGTCTTGAGATCTGTGTGATGCACTTTGATGCGCTCTTGCAGGTTATTCATCACAATGCTGCGCTCGGCCATATCCGCCAGTCGATCCTGAATTTCCACACCTTCAATCTGGGCCTGCGTTCTTGTGGACAGCAGCAGCGGGATGACGCCATTACCTGTGCATAGGTCAAGCACACGACCACGTGCAGGTACGGACGCGAAACGCCCCAGCAGGACAGCATCCATCGAGAAGCTGAACACTTCCCGGCTCTGAATAATATGCAGATTTTGCGTGAGCAGATCGTCGATTCTTTCGCCTTCACGCAGCGGAATATCCATCGGTTTTTCCATCCTAAACGCTCCTCTTTCAAAAAAAAGCCGCTGGCAAAAAACGCCGCGGCTTTTAGACTGATCCGTTGCCCGCCTGAATGTACAGACGAACAACGCGGTAACACCGAATTATTTATTCAAAAAAGACAGGCAGAACAAGCAGTCGCCCTCTGTACGAAGATGGCCGTAATACACGTTGCAGATATGGAATCCCTCGTGATACAGACGAGCCAGATTATCGTACCCTTCACCCACCATGTCGCTTGCTTCCTCGATCTTTTTTGTCGGTTCGCTAAGGACATTATACGGTTCGGGACTTACCGCAGAGGTTACTTCCACCTGGGCTTCCCTTTTCAAAATTTTTCGCAGACGTTCGTTTTCGATAAGCAGCCGTTGATTATCTTCCATCAGTTCCTTGACCGCCTGCTTCATCGTGCCGAGTTCGTCTTTGAAGCTTTCCACTTGCGTTTCCATCTCATGTATCTGCGCGAAAACATTTTTCTTCTCCAAGTAAACTCCACCCCAGAGCGGTTCCGATTGACTTACTTGACGACGATGTCGTCCATGGACAATTCTTTGACTTTGTTCATCTCAAACAGCTGCACATGTACCATACGTTTGCCTGCATTCAGACCCACGACTTTGCCATCTCCCAGCGACGTGACGACCAGCTTGCCTACCGCAGGAAGTTCTTCCTTGCTGCTCTCATAGTTATCATGCTCGAACTTCAGGCAGCACATCAACCTTCCGCACAATCCGGAGATTTTGGTCGGATTCAGCGATAGATTCTGATCCTTCGCCATCTTGATCGATACCGGTTCAAAGTCACCCAGCCACGACGAGCAGCATAATACACGCCCGCATGGACCAATGCCTCCGAGCATCTTGGCTTCGTCTCGTACTCCGATCTGTCTCAGCTCAATCCGCGTACGGAAGATGCTGGCGAGATCCTTGACCAGTTCACGGAAATCTACCCGGCCTTCAGCCGTAAAGTAGAAGATGATCTTGTTGCGGTCGAACGTATACTCTACATCCACCAGTTTCATCTTCAATCCGTGATCCTTAATTTTATTCAAACAGGTGGCAAAAGCCTTGCGAGCGGCTTCCTTATTCTCCTCCACCACACGTGCGTCCGAATCGCCAGCGATCCGGATAACCCGTTTCAGAGGAAGTACAACGTCACTCTCTTGCACCTGCTTCTTTCCTACGACGACCTTACCGTATTCGACGCCCCGGGCCGTCTCCACAATGACACACTGTTCCTGCTCCACGGCGAATTCCAGAGGGTCAAAATAATACACTTTGCCCGCCTTCTTGAAACGGACTCCGACTACACTGTACAAAGCTAAACCTCCCTTGCGCACATTCAAAACGTTAGGCCCCACTCACGATCTAGGGACCAGCTCAACGAGGAACTGCTCCAGACAGAGTTGATTATTCATGTTGGACTTGAGCTTCTTCTTGCTCTCTGCGGTCATGGACATACAGGCTATCCAATAATCCGTGCTGCGGGAACCTGCCACTTGGGAGATAAACTCCAGTTGATCTATGAAAACGATGTGCTCGCGCCGTTCGGAGTGAACGTATATCATATCTCTGAACCACAAATGGAAAAGATCGAACAGGCTGTCCAAGTGCTCACCGAGTCCCGCCTTAAACACCTGCTGTTGGGCGGTAACCAGGCTTGCGCCATTTCGGCCGATCGACTCCTTCCCTAATTGTATCACTACATTTCTTATTTCTGCAAACCAATTCTCTGCTGCAAGCGCCGCACATTCTTCCGATCCAGGCGTCAGATAAGCGGCGCAGCGGGCAGCGGGGGTCGCCAATCCTTGCGCAGCCAGCTCAGACAAAATGTCTTCAGCCCCCATCGCTGTAAAAGGAACAAGCTGGGTGCGTGAGCGGATGGTCGGCAGCAGTGTCTGGGCATTTTCCGCAAGCAGAATCGCTACAGCTGGAGCCGGAGGCTCCTCCAGAAATTTCAGCAAACTGTTGGAAGCCTGAATGGTCATCTTGTCGGCTTCATCAATGATATAGACTTTGCGGCCGCTCGTACCCGAACGATAGGAGAACATCTTCTGAAGCTCACGGATCTGTTCAATCTTGATGGAAGCTCCATCCGGGCCAATTGCCTGCAGATCCGGATGATTGCCGTGCTCTACCTTGCGGCAGCTCAGACATTCTCCGCAGGCATCGCCCAGCTCTGCGCCTCGTTCGCACAGCAGCGCCTTGGCGAAGGCATCGGCGGCCTTACGCCGTGCTCCACCACCAGGACCGCTGAACAGATAGGCGTGCGAGACACGCCCAACGCGCAGGCTTCCACTGAGCATACGTTTGGCCGTCTCCTGACCGCTAATGGTGTGTAAGGACATGGGGACAGCTCCTTATGATAAAAAATAGCGGAATACCCGCTGACTGAACGGAAGCCGGAAACCTGTGACGGCTCCCGGCTTTCCCATGCTTTTTAGAATAACAAATTAATTAACAGCCCACGGATTTCTCCGATTCGGTTAAGCAGATCCAGACGACCTTCTTCACTGTTGAGCAGGTCATCGGCCATCGACAGCAGCTGACCATCGATCTCATCCAGCAGCTTATACCGCTTGGTGCGGCCCAGACGATCCCAACCTTTGGTGTCTTTCATGCCTACACCCCGGCGAACCGTATCTTCCAGGAAACGCTTGACCATCGTACGGTAAGACTTAAGCTCACGTACCGTCATGGATCGCGCCAAGCGATCGCCCTGACGATTGATCTCTTCCATGCGGCGGCCCAATTCATCCTGTGTGGCCTTCGCTTCCTGGTGACGGATAGCGTCCGAGAAGCTGCGCTGCTCCACGGGCCGTGCCCCTGTATCCGGAGTCACGGGCGTATTATTCAGGGGGCGAAACCCCGGGTTAATCTTCATCATTGATCCCTGCCTTTATGTCCATGAAGAGGGAAGGTCTCCAGACTAGAGACCAGACTTCCTCTTCAGGCCGGCTGTCCGCCGGTGGAATGGTCGTGCAGACAATACGTCCGGCGGGACAACCTGTACCTCCGAGACGCTCCCAGGCGGGAGCGCCCGGATTTAGAAATGCTCGAAACGGTCAACCGGAAGCACGAATACCGTCGCTCCGCCCACTTGCACTTCGACTGGAAGCGGCAGATAAGAATCCGTCGTTCCACTCATTGGCGTAACTGGCGTCACCAGCTGCTCACGTACCTTACAGCTATTACGAATTACGTTCATCACGGCTTCAACCTGGCTGTCATCGACGCCGATCAGAAAAGTCGTATTTCCTGCCCGCAGAAAGCCGCCCGTACTGGCAAGCTTGGTTGCCCGGAAATTCGATTTGACCAGCTCGCCCGACAAGCGGTTGCTGTCTTTATCCTGCACGATCGCGATAATCAGTTTCATCCGTGGTCCCTCCCTTTCGATTGGTTCGTTCTGTCATCTTCTGAGGACAGAATGATCCGTAACTCAACATATTCGACATGAATCAGGAAAAATCCTGCCTGCTCTCTGCGAAAAGAAGGGAATCGATCACATTTTTTATATCGGCAAAAACCTGCTCTTCGCTTTGCGAAGCGTCGATCTCTGCAAACTGTCCTTCATATTCCTGAATCAGCTGCAAATAGCCATCCCGAACCTTCTGATGAAAATCGGCCTGTTCCAGATCCAGGCGGTTAATCTCCCTGTCGGCATCCTTGGCATGGATGCGTCCCAGCCCAACTTCCGGCGTTACATCGAGATAGATGTTGATGTCCGGCCAATACTCTTCGCCGTTCACGCTGATCGCCCGCTTGTTAATATCCAGCACATCGCTGCCCAGCCCGCGTCCATATCCCTGATAACTTAGGGAGGACATCACATACCGGTCGCAGATGACCGTCTTGCCCTGTTCCAGTGCCGGAATGACCTTGTTCAGCAGATGTTCCCGCCTTGCAGCTGCATACAGCAGACATTCCGTGAGACCGCTCATGGCGTTGTCCACGTCCAGAATCACCCGGCGGATCTTCTCGGCTACAGCCACTCCACCCGGCTCACGTGTCGAGATAAAATCAGCGCCGCGCTGACGCAAATACTCTTCGATCCTGGCGATCTGTGTCGTTTTGCCGCTGCCATCCGGCCCTTCCAGCACTATAAATTTACCCGAATATTTCATGTTTGGTTACCGCCTTCTGTCATTTTGTTGCCAAATATACGTGCAGTGTCAACAGGGAAGCATCCGATGCCCCCTGAAAACGCGCCCCCGCTTCCCTCAACTTCAGCAGCTGTGAGACTGCTGACTCTGTAATGATCTCCCCGGCATAAACCAGCGGAATTCCCGGTGGATACGGCACAATCATCTCCGCCGAAATTCGTCCCTTCGACGCCTCCAGCGAAACTACTTCCGCCTCCCCGGAAGACCGCAGATCAAATGGCACCGGCTCCGAGATGAGCAGATTTGTCTCGATTAAGGAATCTTCGGACGAGGCAAAATGTGTATCTTCCGGCGCAAGTGCAGAGGATAAATCTTTCGTTTGTTGGGAGTGTTTCTCATCTCTTGAAGCAGATGTGGCCGGCTGCCTGCAGCTTGTGAGAAGCGCAGAATCAACTGCGTTCTTTTTCTCGGTTAGGGTCAGCGGCGCTGGCTCTGCGCCAGCAGAAGTTAAAGCCGCCTGCGCAGCGGCGGCTTCTTCGGCATCCAGCTCATGCTGAAGCTGCCGCAGCGCGCCGATCAGCCGTTCGGCATCTTCCATGCCGGACCCGATACCGAGCGCCAGCACCGTGCGGCGCTCATCGCTCATCTCCGCGATGCAGCCCGCGGCCGCCAGCCGCCGCTGCAAAGCGTAGCCGCTCAAGACTCGCCGTCGGTCATAGACGGCGATCTTGAGCGGGTCCTGTTCGGTGTAGGCGCTGCCTGCGCCGCCACCGAACGCTTCGCCGTGCCCCTGCGCAGCGGGCACGGGGGCTTGGACGCGGCTTCCCGCAGCCGCCGCGTCTGCCGCAGGGCCGTCCGACAGCTCCGGTCGGACGAAGCCCAATCTCGGCAGCCGCTCCAGCTCGCGGCGAATCTGCGCCGCGGCCTGAAGCGCCGGGGCAAAAGCGGCTTCGCCCCGGCTCTGGGTGACGCTCCGCGCCAGATCGAGCGAAGCCATGATCGGGTAGGAAGGGCTGGAACTCTGCACCATCGCCAGACGCCTGCGCAGCAGGCTGCGATCCAGCAGGCCGCCCTGTACATGCAGCATCGCCCCCATGGTCATGGCGGCGAGCATCTTGTGCGTCGATTGCACGACGCCGTCCGCCCCTTCGGCCAGCGCGGAAGCCGGCAGCGCCGGGTGCAGCCCGTAGTGAGCGCCATGCGCCTCATCCACGAGCAGCGGTATACCCCGTTCGTGGCACATCCGGGCGATCTCCCGGATACTGCGACCCATGCCGTAATAATTCGGCCGGGTCAGAAATACACCGCGCGCTTCCGGGTAGCGCACCAAAGCCTGGTCGAGTGTATACTCGCCAGGCAGCACCGCAAGTCCGGTGCCCGGCTCATTTTCCGGGGCGACGAAGACCGCCCGCGCTCCAGCCAACATCAGTCCATTCAGTACCGATTTGTGCACATTTCGCTGTACGATCAAAAGATCCCCCGGCTCTCGGCACACCGATAGAATCAGAGCCAGGTTGCCCACCGTGCTGCCCCCGACGAGGAAAAACGTCTCTTCCGCTCCAAAGAAATCTGCCGCCTTGCATTGGGCTTCCCGGATAACCCCTTCCGGATCATGCAGATCGTCGGTTCCTTCGATTTCCGTAGCATCGATGCGGAGCACTTCGCCGAATCCTTCCGGCATTTCTCCCGCATTATTTTGATAGTAATGCCCGTCCTTATGGCCAGGCACATGAAAAGAAGCTTCTTTACGCGCGGCGTAACGAAGCAGCTCCGCATAGAGCGGAGCATCATCTGGATCGAATCCGTTCATGCCGCGCCTCCCGTAACTGCATTTTCTTATCTATTGTAACTGATTTAGGCCGGTTTCCAACATCCGATTTTTAAGCTCCTTCGCAAGAACCAAAAGCATTTTCAATCTTCCGATTGCGGCTTCGATCAGTTATGATATAAACAGCATAATTCCCAAATTCGGGAATGCTTCATCAGGAATCAGGAAGGAAGGTCGGACATGCTGGAGCAACAGCGCGAGAACGGCAACGCTACGATCTATCAGTACCAGCTTATACGCAAATTCCATATTCCCCGGCCTTTGTTATTGGTTTATCTGTGGGTTCCTCTACCGGTACTGGCGGTTGGTGTCGTTTTATATTCCTGGCTTGCACTTGTCTATATGGCGACTGCCTTTTTATTTGTACTGTGGATTCATTTTGTGGTCTCCAATTCGGTACTCCTGATTCGTGGACCCATGTATCGTAAAAAATGGCGTCTGCGCTTCTCTGGTGTGTGGTTCGGCTATCTTCCTGACCAACATACGGGATTTTCCGTACTCCGTCAGGTTCTGCTTCAAAGCTTATGGATCGGTTTTGTTTTTATCGGTATCATGGTCGCCTGGATTCCACTGCCTTTGACCTTCGCCTTGCTGTTCTGGCACTTTTGGTTTATGGCTCCGAGACTTTCGATTCTGCTGGGCATGCGCGGACAACGTAAAGACGTCATGATTAAGCTGAATGCACAGGATGTTTCGTATTACGTTCAATAATTCATTCCAGGCCTCATACAAAGAAAGACCGGCTTCGACATCCCAGTCGAATTACCGGTCTTTTTATTCAACTATCCTTCTTTTACAGCTATCCTGCGATCCTCAGTTTTCCTTCGGAACCAATACCGTTAAATAATTACCTTCCAGCGATAAATGCACAGTTGTTCCGCCTTTTGAAAAGATAAAAATTGGATTCGGTTCTTCCAGATTTTCCTGATCGGTTTGCTCCGTCCAGCCCCACGCTCTGATCGTCTCCAGATAAGCATCCGGAATCTGATCCATGCTGCCAAGTCCCGGCACCGTATAACGGACATAACTCATTTTCGTGTTATTTGCCGTTACATCTGTTTTACTGGCTTCTTTAGGCACGGGAAAACTTTCTTCAACCGTTGCACCGTCGTAGACCACCCAAGATGAAGGCTCCTCCGATGTGCATCCCGTTAGAAGAAGAAGTGAACTGCAGAATAGGCAAAAGGTAAAATGCACTACCTTTCGCTTCATATTCAATTCCCCCTTACATCGTTCTGCGCAATTCCATGAACCCCCATATAGTTCTTCTCTCCCGGTTCTAAATTCCCTGCTTAAAACCGAAAGGCCCCTAGAAAAACTGGTGATTTTTGTGTGCAGCCTCTGACTTTTCCCTGAGTGCTCCGGCTCAAGAGCCGTTTCACCCATTTCATCATTATACCGAGGTTAGAAAAGTGAACGGTTACAAAAATGTTACCGAGTAAGAAGGCGATAACGATTCTTTTTTCAACAAAAAAGCCCTGACCGCGAAAACGGCAGGGCTAGTGATGAAAAAGAAAACAATCGACGGTTTAAGTGTCGGTCGTGACATGATCCCAATCCTGATCCATATAATGGATTAGCCAGTTCAAAGAACGATGACGTTCGTAGACGACTCCCGCTTCCAGACCGGCAGGAGCTTCCTGGTTTTGGATTCGGGCATCCACGCAAGCCCAATCGTACCGATAGATCAGATCGGCTTCATCCATGATCTCGTGTTTGCTGCGCATGCGGGAAGCTTCGAGAAAAGATTCAAAATTCTCGTACCGTTGAAGAATCGATACGGCATGGCCGACGTCGCAAATTCGATCGGGCCGCTCCAGCTTCTCTACGAAACCCAGTGCCCACAGCATCACCCAGTACGATTCATATCCCCAGGAGAAAGCCGCAATCTGAGAACTTTCGGGAGTCGGTTCTTTGAGATACGCCCGTTCGCTTTCCGTGAAAAAAGCGTCAGCTCCGTACGAATTCGCAATCCGGGCGATCAGTTCGCTCGTTTCTGCCGGATCTTCGCCGGCTCCATCGGATTCGCCTTTGACGGCCGTGATGCACAAAGCGACGGCACGCGCAGCCGTTTCTTCGACACTTCGGATTCGCGTCTGTTCTTCTTCCTCGATGAAAGGCAGATGGGCGTTAACCGGAACGCCTTCTCCCTTGAGTCTGTGCTCAGATCGTTCCTTACGAGCCAGGTTCTCTTCAGAAGGGTGATATTCTTCATGAAGCAGGCTGCTGTGTGCCGTTACAGTAAAGTCGTCCACTTCGGAACGACCGTCCAGATCCAGCAGCAGTCTGCCTTCTTGAGTCATCAATCTCCGCGCCCCCATCAGCACGATGGCATTCAACTTTCGTGCCAACTCATAGAGCTGCTGTTGAAATGCTTCCGAAAAAGTTTTTTCCGATTCCACACCGATTACCATATTCAGCGTCGTAATCTGAATCAGCAGTTTTTCGTGAACCGTCGGTTTCTGTGCCGGAACTTGAGCGAAAAAATGATACATACCGTTTTTCATTTCTTCAAATTTGTCAGGCTCGGTCTGGCTGGTCATTGTGCGAAATCGATACTCCGATTTGGCCAACCAGCTTCCTGTTTTGACGCTCGCATATGTACCTTCCTGCTGTACGCTGACCGATTTAACGCCGAAGACTTGATTTAATGCGTCTTCTACCGTCTTCAGATCCAAATTCGAGCTGTACAGTGCAGCATTACGAATAACTTCCGCATTTGACGACATGAATGTCTGCCCCTCCTTACCACCAAATAGGTGCAATAACGATAAGAACTTCTATTATACTTTACCATAATCCGCACATTTGTTCTCATATGTATTTGTTCCTGGATCTTTAGGCGAATAGGCTCTCTTATACAAAAACAACAAAAACGCCTTCTCCGTTATTCGCGGAAAAGGCGTTTTTCATGGGCTTGGCAGCTTCCTACTCTCCCAGGACCCTGCGGTCCAAGTACCATCGGCGTTAGAAGGCTTAACGGTCGTGTTCGAGATGGGAACGTGTGGAACCCTTCTGCTATTGCTACCAAACCTAGGTTTACGAAGTAAACCGGCTGCAGGTTTTCATTGAATTTGCAGAACCCCTTCGGGCATGAGTAAATTCAATCTGCTTGTGTTTCAAGGGTGTTGCCCCTTGAAAACTGAATCCGAAACGATCTCTTCGCGTCATCGAAGTGACTTTCTAGGAAAGTCTAAAGGATAAGCCCTCGACCGATTAGTACTAGTCAGCTCCACACATTGCTGCGCGTCCACCTCTAGCCTATCAACCTCGTCGTCTACAAGGGGTCTTACCAAAAGTGGGAAATCTCATCTTGAGGGGGGCTTCACGCTTAGATGCTTTCAGCGTTTATCCCGTC
>NIOB01000008.1 GCA_002189105.1 Saccharibacillus soli | reverse complement strand
GGAACGTTATAGGAAATCAGAAAATACTCAAGTAAAGAGAGGCAAATAAATATGAGAGAAAGAAAATATTATTCTCAAAGACAAGGTGTTGTGAAACCTTTGGTTTTAAAAGATTTGAAGCTGGCTTTTCAAGCAGTGTATGAATCTTTTGAAAAAAGGTATTATTTTATCGATTTTTTAGGGGAAAGTGTACTTGAGCAGAATGGAATAGTTGGTAATAGTTTTGAAGCTTTTTGCATGCGTCAAATAAATCGAAATATTAAGCACCCAAGAAATTCTTCACTTTATAAAGAAGAAGACTTGTTTGATGTAATTGAGTTGTTACACGAATATATAAATTACCCTCTAGTCACAATCAGAGAAAATTATTTTGGTAGAGAAAAAGCAATTTCAATTCCTGAGAAAAAATTGGTTGCTCAAAAAGAATTCCGTGATGAAATAAATATATATCTTGAGCAATACTCTAACGGGTGGGAACTTTCTAATGATGGTTATATCAGGAACACATTAGATGAAGGGTTTAGAACTTTAGTTGATAATACGGAGATTTATGAGGATGAAGAGAATGTAGATATTAAAATTCGTCGTGCCAAAGAATTATATTTAAAACATGGATCTAGTAAAGAAGATAAAAAAGCAGCAGTAAGAGAAATCGGAGATGCGTTAGAATTTATACGAGATGATTTGAAAGAAAAGATCGGGAAAAATGAGACGGATCTTTTTAATATACTGAACAATTTTGGAATAAGACATAATAATATGTCTCAAAAAAATAATTATAATCATGAAGTTTATCTTCCATGGATGTTCTATACATTTCTTTCATCCTATGATGCTTACGTAAAGTTAAAGAAACAAAATTAAGTTCAAGTTACAACTGACATCCTATAACATAATATTCACGCTGCGGACATTCGTCCTTGATCCGGCATTCGCCGGATACTCGACATGCGTCGAGTCGTGAATACAGGAACGTTAGACGACATAACAAGTGAGGAAAAAATATGGGAAGAAAAACGATCAATGGAATATGCCATATATGTGGCATAGAAGGACCATTAACGTTTGAACATGTTCCACCAAGAGGGGCATTTAATGATAAGCCAGTCATTAAATCGATTTTTGAAAACTTTATGACTAAAGGACCGGATGAAGAAATTAAGGGGAAAATCCAGCAAAAAGGTGCTGGAGCATATACCTTATGTGCAAGCTGTAATAATGACACAGGTGCTTGGTATGGAAATGCTTTTATTGATTGGACTTATCAATCTCTGATTTTACATGATAAATCAGATGGAAAAGGATCAATTTATTATCCATTTCATATATTCCCGAGCAGAGTTCTTAAACAGATCATAACTATGTTTTTTTCGGCTAATGGGGAAGGCTTCGCTAAAGGGAACCCTGACTTAGTAAGATTTGTTCTGAACCCTGAGCATAAGTATGTAGAGCCGAAGATTAGAATTTTTGCATATTTGATGACAGGATCAAGAATGAGGCAAACAGGAATAACTGGATTAGGATCTTCTGACGGAAAATTCACAATAATGAGTGAGATCGCTTTTCCACCTGTAGGTTACGTCATGACATTAAATTCTGATCCACCTGATCCAAGACTGGTAGAGATAACTCATTTTTCAAGATACGGATATAATGAATTCGAAACTATTTTCTTGCGATTCTCTAAATTACCAGTACATCTTTACTTGCCAGGTGACTATAGAAATAAAGATGAAATAATGAAAGCTTATGAAGAAAATACTAAAAGTATAGATTAATCGAGAAGCTTGTTACATCGTCTAACATAATATTCACGCTACGGACATTCATCCTTGATCCGGCATTCGCCGGATACTCGACATGCGTCGAGTCGTGAATACGGGAACGTTAGGCGAAACCTCATAGTAGATAGAGAGGAATATAATAATGGATTATTCTCTTATTCGTATGAATGAAGTTTTTCCACATGACAGCGATGTTGCTAAGTGGATAGTTGGATTGGCAATTATACATAACGACTTTGTATTTCTCAAGAGAAAATTACTTAAAACTTCAGATGACATTTCAGACTGGATTTTTGAAACAACATCTGTTCTTAAAATTCTCACTGCCTCTCTAAGGGAAGCGATCTTCTACTTAGAAGAGTCTGAAAAATTAGAAGAGGTAAGAATTTATATCAATTCCCTACCTCAGTATATGATTCAGAAATATGAAATTCTCAAACAGCTATTTAGGAGCGGCGAGAAAGCAGAGTTATTACAGAGATTATCTAATACAAGAAATATAACCTATCATTACACTAAACCTCAAAGAAAAGAGTTGTCCGAAGCATTAGAAGCATCAAGTAATGAAATTTTAATTTATGAAGAGAGTAATCAAAAATTTTTCTTTGCAGAGCATATAAAGAATACGATTTTATTAAGATCTTTATTTTCATCCAATGAACTTAAATTAGAAAAAGAGCTACCTATCGAAAAGCTGATAATGAGTATTAAAGAATCAATTGAAATACTCATTGATTTTTCTAGTGAAGTAAGTAAACACTATTTAAAAGCATTTTGTAAGTGATTCATTGAGGCATCGCCTAACATAATATTCACACTGCGGACATTCGTCCTTGGTCTGGCATTCGCCAGACACTCGACATGCGTCGAGTCGTGAATACGGGAACGTTAGGCGAAATTTCCTTAAAGGAGAATAAAAGATGTCAGATCATTGGGATATTTACTTTACAACAATTGAAGATCAATTTGCATCCGTAGTCTTAGATATGGACGTTTGGAAAGAAATAGATCAAAATAAATTTACTTTCCCCATTGCTTTAAGAATTGAAGTAAAGAACCCTTCTGAAAGTGGTGTTCCCGTCGATCAAGAAGCAGAACTAATTAATGAGTTAGAAGATAGAATAATTAATGATATCGATGGTATTGGTTATAATGTTGGACGAGTAACGACCAATGGCACAAGAGATGTATTTTTTTATTTTAATAATTCATTTGACTTATATGCACTTGCTGAACCAATTTTTAATGAGCATGGATATAACATTGAAACATTCAGTATTGATGAAGAAGAATCTTGGAATTTTTACTTTGGTTTTTTATACCCCAACAAATATGAAATTCAACATATGGGGAATAGGAGTGTATTGGATTCTCTACAAGATTCCGGAGATTCATTAGAAGAACCAAGGCGAGTAGATCACTGGATAGAGTTTAATAATAGTACTGACGAAATTGAATTTATCAAAAAAGTGAAATCAATGAATTTCAATATTGAAGAAAAACATGAAAAGACAGATGGAATAATACTTCAAATATATCGAAATGACAGAGTAGACCCTCAATCAATAAATGATATTACTGATATGTTTGTAGACTTAGTAGAAGAATTCAACGGAAGATATGATGGTTGGGAAACACAAGTGATAAAGTAGTATTTCGATGAAGAAGGAAACCTCGCCTAACACCATATTCACGCATCGGGCATGCGCCCTCGGTCCGGCAGAGTTAGGAGTAGATTCAGGGGAGCAGTTACAGTAGCAGGGAAGAGGATTCAGCCGGACACATCCGCACCGACTAAGCGCATCGCGCCCGGCCACTTCGTGGCCTTAAGTCGGTAGGACGTCGTGAATACAATAACGTTAGGCGAAACCTAAAAACATTGGAGGAATATTCATTGAAAAAGAATAATCAAGAAACAGATGAGATCATAAAACAATATGTGAAGATTAGACCTAATTACGTACACTTAACTACACAGGTATCAAGATTACTTGAAGAATTAATAAAGGCGCATAAAATCAAGCATCATTCTATTGAAGCTCGTACAAAAGAAGTTGAAAGCTTCTCTGAAAAAATTTACAGAAAATCTCAAAAATATGTAGATCCATTAAACGAAATAACTGATTTCACCGGTATCAGAATAATAACTAACTTTCTAGAAGAGGTAGAGCAAATAGCAGCAATTATCGAAAATGAATTTGTAGTAGATAGAGAAAACTCAATAGATAAGGGAGATTTATTGAGCGAGAATGAATTTGGATATCGTTCTGTCCATTTTGTTGTCTCTTTATCAGAATCAAGAATTACTTTACCCGAATGGAGGAATTTTAGTAATTTAAAATTCGAGATACAAATAAGAACAGTTCTGCAGCATGCTTGGGCTGGAATATCTCATACACTTCAATATAAAAATGAAGCAGATATACCAACTCAATTAAAACGAAATCTATTCCGTCTAGCAGGCCTATTTGAAATTGCAGATGAGCAATTTTTAGAAATAAAGAAACAGCATAGTATTCTTTCTTCTAATGCATATAATATCGATCAAAACTTAAATTCTATAGAAATTAATATACATACGCTTGAGAAATATATGACGGAGTCCGATCAAGTAAGTGAACTTCATCAAATTGCTGAAGAAATTGGGTTCTTATTTGATGAACGCTATAGAATTGAAGAAGAGGAAGAGGAACTTGACTCAAAATTAATTAATTATTGTGAGTTTGTAGGAATTAATTCTATTGGAGAATTGGATAATTTTTTAAAGAAATCTTCAACTGAAATGTATTCTTTCCTTTCCAAACAATTAGAAAATAGCAGTACCGGGACATGGTACGTTAGAGACGAATTTTTAATTTGTTTATTGCTTATTGGTTTTTATCATGAAGATTTTGATGTTAATTTATTGATTAAACTAGGGTGGCACGAATTAAATGCAGAACGGGTTCTTAATGTAGCTAAAGAATTTCGATTCAATGATTAAAGAATATGCGGCATTGCCTAACATAATATTCACGCTGCGGACATCCGTCCTTGGTCCGGCATACGCCGGACACTCGACATGCGTCGAGTCGTGAATACAGGAACGTTATGCGCAACTTCCTAAAGAAATACAAAGCTAATGGTATAAGCATGAAGGATCGTATGAAACAAAGAACAGTATAGGATCAAAGTGCAGTATAAGAACGAAAAGCATGATAAGAACGAAGAACAGTATAGGATCGAAGAACAATATAGGATCGAAGAACGGCATAAGAACGAAGAACTGTAAGTGGATCAAGAAGAGGGAAGCAATGCATAACATAATATTCACGCTGCGGACATGCGTCCTTGGTCCGGCATACGCCGGGTCGTGAATACAGGAACGTTATAACAAATACCTATAAACTAAAAATGTGATGAAGCATTTCGAAATTAATAGTCAGTTTTTTAATGAAAGAAAAAAATAAGCTTAAATAATTTATATAGCCCTAAACTAAATTCTTGTTCACAGATAGGAGAATTACTATGAATCAAAATGAAAAATTCAAATTTGATACCACTGTAGATAAGGCAGTATATCGGTATAACGTAGGAGAAAGAAAATCAACCTGTATGTATCCTGATTGTGAGGCAGAAGCAATTAATTCCCACTCTATATCTGAAATGAAATCACTAGAAATGCTTAATGAACAAGGAAATGTACGAAATTTACTTGCACCTAAATCCCGAAGAGCATATCCCAATAAGTCTATGTTAATCGAAAACTGCGGTATACCTCACGCGTCGACCTTTAAAGGATTCTGCAAACTTCATGATGAAATGTTTTCTCGACTAGATAAATCAGGAATCGAATCGGAAAAGGATATATTTCGTCAGGTATTTAGATCTTTAAGTTATCATGTATTTAGAGAGAAAGTGATTCATGTAATCCGTCCGAAATTTATGGAAAGGCTTGAAAAAGAGAAGTTAGATAGTCGATTAACTTTAAAAGTTGCAGGATTTATTGATTATGGTTATTCAAATGCAACTAAGAAAATAAATAAAAGAATTGAAAAACTTGAAAAACAAAGACTCAGCATCAAAGAATTCTTAGACTCTATGGATGATGAATATCATGCATATCCATTGACAGATTTCACAAGCTCTGTAGTTCCTCAATATGTAGTTTATAAGAGGCTAGATTTCCAAGTTCCTGTTGCTATGAATGCGAGAATTAGTTTTACACTCGGTGATGATCTGATCCACCATATCATTTTAATTTGTATGCCAGCTAAAGAAACGACTGAGTTCATTATAGTTACAGACAAAGAGCTTTACGTTAAAGAGTCTAATTATTTTGCTAGTGTTATTAATGACGACATTTACATATTGAACCTAATTGAAAGATTCATGGTAATGACCGATGAGTGGTGGATTAAGCCTAGTATTTACAACAATTTATCTGAAGAAAGAAAAAAAATACTAGTAGAAGATTTATATTGTTTTGGAGAAGGTATTGATATTTTTGGAAGTTATGATATGTCAATTTTTGATGAATTGAGGCTGCAGCTTATTAATGAGGTTGCAGAGCATCGCAAATTGTACGAATTGAAAAAGATTAATGAACTACCAATTAGAGAGCCTTTCGAGGAAAGGCAAAAAAAACTACAACCTAAATTAAGGCTCCCATTGTTTGACTTTAAAGCGTTTGAAAATGATAGATAAATTATGCAATCAGGATTGTAAAGATAATCTGAAGAATTGCATATGTATATTTGAATATGTTACTGAAGAAAGATTAAAGAAGAAAATGAAGATGAAATGAGTAAATGATATCGAAGAAGTTGGGACATCTTATAACATAATATTCACGCTGCAGACATTCGTCCTTGGTCTGGCATTCGCCAGACACTCGGCATGCGCCGAGTCGTGAATACGGGAACGTTATCGAACATTAATATCAGTAACTTAAAAAACTTTCTAATTGTATAGAGGTGAATTGCTGCTTCGTAGAGAATACATGTTTATAAATTTATTAGTTGGGGGAATAATAGTGGTTTCTTTCAAAGAAAATCTTTCTACAGACGAAGTTTTCGGAATTTCTAATGAAATATTAACTCTATCTTATGTAGATAGAGGTAATTTAGATGAAAAAGTACAAAGATTTTTACAAAGAAGAACACACTTGGCTTTAAGAGGAGAATCCAAGTGTGGAAAGTCTTGGTTTAGGCAAAAGAATATTGCTGATGCACTCGTTGTACAATGCAGATATAAAAAAACTGTAGTAGATATATATACTGATGCCCTGTCACAGTTGGGAATAAGATTAATAATTGAAGAGACAACCGGATCAAACATTAAAGGTAAAGTAGAAGCAAGCACCTCGATTGGTAGCGCTATTTTAGCGAAAATTGCTGTTAAGTTAGGTTTAGAAAGTGAATCAAAAAGTGAGCAGACGGAAGAAATGGTAGGTAGAGATATCAACGATTTGAGATACATTGCTGAAATAATAATAAATTCTGGGAAAAGACTTGTTATCGAGGATTTTCATTATTTATCAGTGGAAGAAAGAAAGATTTTCTCATATGATCTTAAAACTTTATGGGACTATGGTTGCTTTGTAGTTGTGATTGGTGTCTGGTCGCAAAATAACATGTTGATTTATTTGAACGCGGATTTGTCAGGACGTATTAAAGAGTTTTCTATATATTGGTCAGACGAAGATTTAAAAACGGTAATAAGTAAAGGGTCAAATGCTTTAAATATAAAAATAGCAGATTCCTTAATAGATCAGCTAGTTTCTAATTGTTTTGGTAATGTAGGAATTTTACAACAGCTAATTTTACTTACGTTGGACGAAGCAGAATTATTTGAGAAGCAAAATGTGGAAGTAGCAGTAACTGACGCGATTAATTTTAGTAATGCTGCACAAGTGTATGCAGATCAATTAAATGCCTTATATCAACAGTTTGCTAAAACAGTATCGTATGGTATACGTCGAAGAAGAGATTCGACTGGGATCTATGCCCATGCAATGGCTGTCATAGTTGATGCAAGTGATGAAAAGCTTATTAATGGTTTAGATTTAGATGAAGTATTTAGGATTTCTCATCAAAGACAACCAAGAATATTGAAGAATAACATGCGTGTAATACTAACAAAGTTGGAAGAGTTACAAGTTGATGAAGATGGAAGAGGGTTAGTTATAGCATTTAATGAATCAACTGATGAGATTACGGCAGTAGATAGGCAATTACTTTTTTACAGAAGGCATCTTACTGTAAATTGGCCGTGGGAAGATCTTATTGCAGAAGCAGAAAGAAATCAAGAGGATCCTAATCAAAGTAGATTGTTTTAATTCAAGCTCAGCTTATTAAGTTTTTGTTAATAGGCTGAGTTTTTGAATTTTAAAAGATATCAACTTCCGATAACATCATATTCACGCTGCGGACATTCGTCCTTGATCCGGCATTCGCCTCACACCCGGAATGCGTCGAGTCGTGAATACAGGAACGTTATTTGAAATCCCTGCAAGGCATAAGGAGAAACAATGAAAAAACTAAGTCATTTACAAACAAAACCTGCAAGCCGCTTTGCTGATCTAGATCCAAATAAAGAAGAAAATAAAAACACAAAGTTTGCTGATTTGATTATTGATGATAGGTCACTTTATCAAATGCTTAGGAAGCATGATTTAGTACCTTCCCTTGGATGGGGAAGTGACAAGTTGCAAAGGCAAATGATTGATTACTTTTTACTTAAAGAGACTCATCCATACTTATATCATAGATATCCAATATTAGTTTGTCCGTGGTGCGGTGATGAAGAATGTGGGTTTATTTCAGTGTTTATTGAGAGAGAAGAAGATTTAGTTATCTGGAGGGATTTCAAACTAGAACCTAGTAATAAACCTATTGATATAGGGCCTTTTTGTTTTAAATGGGAGAACTATGAAAAAGTAATTAATGAAACATATCGAACAGCAGGCATTCAATAATATATGTTTGGAATTTCGAAGAATATAGGGACTTCATATAACACAATATTCACGCATTGAGTCATTCGGCTCTAGGTTCGGCAGAGGGATTTTGAAAGAAGTGGGAGCAGCCGGGCAACCCTGCACTGGCTAAGTCCATTGAACCCATGCTTGCGCGCTTAAGCCAGGGAGGGTTAGTGAATACAGGAACGTTATCTAAAATTATTGCAAGAATGAAAAGGATATCAATGAAATGATTATGAGAATTGACCATATCGTAATAACTGTTAGAGACTTGGATAAAACCATAGAGTTTTATACAGATGTATTAGGTATGCAGTTAGTAACATTTGGTGCGAATAGAAGAGCACTTTCCTTTGGTGAACAGAAGATAAATCTTCACGAATATGGTAGAGAGTTCGAACCCAAAGCCCACGAGCCATTGCCTGGTTCAGAAGACCTCTGTTTTGTAGTAGAAGAAACAATCGAAGAAATCCAGAAACATTTAAGTACAAAAGGAATTGAAATAGTGGAGGGGCCTGTTAAAAGAACAGGAGCATTAGGTCCGATTACATCCATTTATATTAGAGATCCGGATGGTAACCTAATTGAGTTATCAAATTATTAAGGGGTAGAGATCATCCTAAATGAAGATTCCAGAAAGCAATAACCTTAGAAAACACCGCGTTAACGCATCGGGAGCAAGCTCCTCGGCCCACCTGAGGGAATTCGGAGAAGTGAATCAGGCTAACAATCCTATAGAGGTGTCCAGAATGAAGCATTATGATTTTGAACCCGATGAACAGATGAGTGCCGTCATCGGGCTTTTACATTCCATGGTTATTTATAATTATCAACGTTTGAAACGCTTGGTTGGTGGTCTAACGCAAGAAGAGATTGATTACAAAGGAACAAATAATGAACTTAATAGTATTGCTCAGCTGCTTAGGCATTTAGCAGTAGTGGATCTTCACTGGGTATATCGTCTTCAATCCATGGATATACCTAAAGAATTGAAAGAACGATTCGGTTCGATGTATGATGCGGACGGAAAACTGCCTTTTATCAAAGACATTTCTTTGGAAACCTTACTTGGGGAATATGATTACATCCAAGATCAACTTAAAGATGTATGCACCAAGCTATCTGATGATGATTTGGTAAGAATCGTCCCCTTTGAGAACGGCAATACTGCCACAATACAGTGGGCGATATGGCATGTAGCCGATCATAGCCGCCATCATTACGCCAATACCTATTTGGATCAAGACACACGATTCAAAAGCGAGGAAAGCAAAGTTTCAACGAAGTGAAACGGCACGCCTTATAAAAAACTTGCCGAAAACATAAATTCAGCGAAGTCTACCTCCCTAGGAGTTTAGACACGAGCTTAAAAAAGGATACTGTATAAAAAGTATCCTTTTCTCTTTTTCAAGCTCTGTGCCGAATTCATTTTGAATCACCGCTTTCGGCTAGAATTATTGTTTTCGATAATCGTAAATATCTTCTGGAATTTGAAGGGTATGTCCGTTGATGTTGACCTCATTCTCGTTGGTCCAATTAATCGAAACTTGGTCTATGTCGTTTTGGAAATAAATCATTTTGCTTTTGTTTTTTTCATTATTAAATTTCAATTCGCAAAGTACAGACAGTCAAGTCGCAGCTCCACCATCGGATAAATACGCTACAACGGTGTAAGCGTCATTAGGAGATTTCTCTTGTTTAAGTATTGTTCCTCGAGGCAGGCGGTCAAGATCGTAATACCCGTTTCTTCTCAACAAAAAAAGTCCCGAAAAAATTAATAGTACTGATGCGATCACTACAGTAAAAGTCATTTTTTGCTTTTTTTCGGATTTGATACAGGTTCGTTCAACGTTTTGCTCCTTTCAAAAAAAGCCCCGTCGTATCAAAAGTACGGAGGTATGCAAGGCTAATCAAGAAATAACTCCAACCCAAACACGGAACATGACCCTTATCCGCCTTGGATTCTCGTGCCCATGCGTTAAACTTTGCGACCAAGACTGTAACAACCCCATTCAATCTTGAGAAAAATAGAAAAAATGCTCTAATTGGATGGAGTCATATCCCGGGTATCCTTTTGATTGAAGGATGGGATCTAAAGCAACCTCATGATTCTGCACCTTCTCAAAAAGCACAGTGACATTACAATGCGCCAAAGCTACGTGATCCGTAAGATGTTCTGCTATATTGTACAAAACGGTTTGCTCATGATCTTCCAGGTCTTCCAGAGTAAATATGTAGATCGTAATGTGATTTTTCCTCTTCTCCTCCCCTATCCCAGCACGAAGCCAAGGGAAATCGCTATCCACACTTGGACGATGTTCATCCACGATCACCATTCTACATGCTTTATTCTGAATTTTTATATCCCATACCTCGATGTCTTTTAACCTCAGTATTCTTTGGAAATCCCTCAAGAAGTCAATATTCATGAAGCCCTCCTTTTTAGACGTAACAACAATTCTTGCGGAATTATATATACAAAGAGGATATTTGTTCAAGTTTATCCGGATGTTTTATAATAAAATGAAATTATATCTTGAACTTCATCCAGTAAACGTCATCGGAAATCAGCAAACGGTATAATCAAAGGAGGAGTATCGATGAATACAAAATCCAAGACTGTCTCAAAGCTGCTGTTTATATTGTTTGGCTTAAATACGATAAATGGATTGATTATGATTGTAAATAACTTCGATGGAAAACAAGGAGCTGTCCTTCTTGGCTTCGTCCTTGTACTCATCTCAATAGTCATGCTGATCTTGATAGGAAGAGATCTGTACAAAATGAAAGGGAAAGATGAAGCAGGCTGCAAGAACTAAAAGAAAATCACCCACAAACCCACAAAAAGAAGGTGCAGAAATCAAGATCCTGTTCATATGCAGCAAAAACAAATGGAGAAGTCTCACGGCAGAGAAGATTTTCAGTGAATTGACAGAGTATCAAGTCAGATCGGCCGGAACTGAAGAAGGGGCGAGAATCAAGGTTAATCAAGGCCATATCGGATGGGCGGATTATATCTTTGTCATGGAGAAGAAGCACATCAGAAGAATCAAAGAGAAGTTTAATCAGGAACTTAGCGGGAAACCCGTGGTTTGTCTGGATATTCCTGATGAATATAGATTTATGGATGAGGAACTCATTGAGATCTTGAAAGGGCGAGTTGCAGAATACATCGATATTCCGGAAGATTTTTGATCCTGCCTTGGACTCCTATTTTGATAAGCACATAGAATCTAATGCAAGAATAATCATAAATGCGCTGTGGAGGTACTCATGAATCCCTATTTATCTTCGGCTTTTCACCAGATCCGTCTAGCGATTGATTCCGTGATTGAAATGCTCCATGCCTTACCGGAAGCTGAATGGAACGCTAAACCTGTACCCGGCAAAAGATCCTATTTGGAATTGGTGTCTCACCTCTCTCTGATCTGCAAAGCGGATTTACTGATCTTAAACGGAGCCAGCCTGCCGGAAATGGAAGCCTACTACGAAAATAACAAACCTCAAACCCTTCAAGAGCTGAAAGAGAATCTGACTGCGAACTACAATGAATTGGTGAAAGAGTTCTCAGGCTATTCGGAAGACGAATTATTCGAGGTCAAAGAGTCATATTGGGGCGTGAAATATACGAGGTATGAATGGTTATTGGAGATCCTGGGTCACCTCTACCATCATCGGAGCCAATTCCATACGTATCTTTCTATGGATCTGAAGGAAGTCAAAGTCCAATTATTTGAGTAGGGAGCGGGAGCAAGCCTTGGATGCTAAATGGGTAACCTGCCTACGTGTAGGTGGTTATGGACATGCTCTGACGAAAGGCAAAGTGTATGAAGCAGTGGCTGAGGGAACACATCAATTTAGAATTACTGGAGATCATAATAAGAGAGTATGGATCGATAAATCTTATTTTGTCACCGGAAAAGTTGAGGTCCCTATTCTGAGCAGTTGGAAGTTTGACGATGAGTGTGAGAACTTGGATCTGATTGAAGTGACGATAACCTTCAGCACGGGAATGAAGAGATGGTGCCTTGTCACAACGCCGCAGCGATTGGTCAGACACTTTGCAGATGCCCAGTTAGACGTACCCGGATTTCATATCCAGCATCTAATCATCGTCAAAACCCTGAACGTCGAGGATGTCGAGCACACGTTGAGACATTTAGACGAGCAGGGCGAGATTGAAAAAGCGACTTTATTATTAAAATAGAAAATGACAACTATACCATAAGAAAATAGGTGAAGTGAATGAGTTTTGACCTGGCTGTGTGGTATCCATCAAAGAAACTAACGAATGAAGAAGCCGAAGAGTGCTATGAGCAGCTCTGTGAGGGCATCGTCGATCAGGCAACCCCGCATGAAGCAATCTCGAAGGCGGAATATGTAGAGGATCTGGTCACGAGACTTGCACTCAAACATTCACTGGTCGTGTACAACCCTCAGACTCGTCAATATACGGCCTAACCTCAGTAAAGACTGAAAAAGAGCTTAATAGATATTCAGCTACAAAGAGGGAGAACTGCAAATATGGCCATCTACTTACCGCCTTCTTTTTGTGGAGAGGGAGCTGTGCTAAAGCTGAAAAGAGACCTCGTGCAGAATGAGGTATCCATACCCTGCGGGGAAGTCTGCCAAGTGGAAGAGATCATCGGATATACATATGTTATTAGTCACCAATAGTTGAACGAGACGTTTTGACTGGGGAGGACGTGCATGGGAGGAGATACATCATATGAAGAAATTTCATTTGGAACGCGTTGGAGCAGAAGATTCGTTAGAGCCCTGTAACCTTTCCGGCTTTGGTCAACTGGCTTTATTCCAATGTGAAGTTGAATATCATTTTAATGCGGAAGAGATCAGCCTGGAAGAAGCGGAATCTTACATTCAGGACGTCTTGAATCAGCTGCCGGATGCCTCCATTGATGAACTATGCAAGCAGGCGTATGAATGGAAAGAGGATCAGATGTCCAGCAATAACGCAGACTACCCGGATGGATTGGCCGCGTGTTCAGGCAGAAGCATTTTGAATTTTATGTCTGTTGGAGAGGTTCATCTGTATCGCAACCCGAATGATCGTCAAGATCGGATGCTTGGTGCGGTGCTAAGTGGTGGTACAGATTGGGATGCTGAAAATGGCATGGAGATCGTTGTGCGGGGCAGCGATGTGCTGGAGGTACGGGAGTACCTGGGTTATGGGGGATTTGCGATCTGGGAAGAAGAGGTCCATTCGGAATAAACTTTGCGTGGAAAGGAAGTCTGGTCATGCCGCTGCCTATGGTTCATCTGGGCGTTGCCCATCGTTATTTTGGAGGAAAGGTCGTACCTGATTCATTCGTCATGGGAAGCTTGGCGCCGGATGCCATTCATATGCGAGAGGGTGCCGGTCGGGAGGATAAGCTGCGTACGCATTTCGGAGGCAAATCAGCCACTCTGGAGCATGTGAAGCAGCAGTATGCGGGGTTTATCGCGCAGGGTGCGGGCCAAGAACTTCTTTATATCAAAGGATATTTTGCCCATGTGCTGACGGACTATCTATGGGGACTCCATGTGTACGCCGACTTCAAAGAACAGGTGATGCGCGAAGGAACAGCCGAATCTGAGGTGAAGAACAGGTATTACCAGGATACGGACGGAGTTGATTTCTGGCTCTATGAGACGGCTCCCTGGAAGGAATCGCTCTGGGAGAGCCTGCGCCGTGCGCCAGCGTATGCGCTGAATCCGCTGGTTACGGAGCAGGAAGTAGACAGCTGGCGGTGGCGCACGGTTCGCTGGTTTGCAGATTCCACCAACAAACCTAGTATTCCACCCAAGTTCATCACCCCTCAGATCGTTGAAGCGTTCATCAGACAGGCGGGCGATGAGATTCGGGTGATGTTGGAATAAAGTCGTTCACCGCTTAACGAAGCACAGCCGCAAACCCTTCACGCCAGGAAGCAAACCGGGGACGCCAGCCGCTCTGGACGGCTTTGTCGTTGGTGGCTCCACGCTCTCCACGTGTGGGACCGGGTACGTATTTGGGCGCAGGAGCACCCAGCAGATCGGCATAGACAGGAACCCAGGCGGTGCCAGGTGCTGGGTCATGATCGACGATATTATAAGTTCCCGAAGTCCAGTTTAGCGCCAGGACGGCTGCGGCTGCTGCGTCTTCCGTATGGACAAAAGAGGTCACGCCATCGGTGGCGGGCAGTCTGCCCAGTCGAGCCTCTTCCGCGAATACGCCGTCCTGAGCGTACCACGTTCCTGCACCGTACAGTACGCCGTAACGCAGGATGACGGACTCCGGCATTTCCGCAGCTGTGCTTTCCAGCGCCTGAACTCCGCGCACGCTGGTCAGCCGAGGTTCAGGCGCTTCCACATCAAGTGGACTGTCCTCGGAGGCCAGACCTTCGCCGGGCGCATAGTTCATGGTGATGCTCTGGGCAATCATGCGGCGAACGCCTACGGCGAGTGAAGCATCGACCAGATTCCGCGTGCCTTCCGTCCGCAGTCTGGCGTTGGCTGCACCATCCATCGATTGCAGCGCCGTCAGCTGATGGATCACAACGTCCGGCGAAGCCTCAGCCAGTGCCGAGAACAGCGCCGTGCGATCCAGAACGTCCGCCTGTACGGCGGAAGCGCCAACCTCTTTTAATACAGCCTTCTGCTCCGGTCTGCGAATCAACCCGATCACGTCATGACCTTCCTGTATCAATAACGGCACCAGCGATCGTCCAATCACTCCACTTGCTCCAGCTACCAAGATTTTCATACGTATAAGCCTCCTTGATCGATTTATATAGAAGAACAAGGAGAGGGCCGATTTGTGACAGCTATCCCGAAATCATGACAAGGCAGGGAACAGCAACGCGGTGTCGAACAGATACACAAAGACAAGGAAGCCATACTTCCGGTTCTAATTGCAGTTGAGGAGACTTGGGATGACGCAGACGTTTATCTTTGACATGGACGGCACGCTTTTTCAAACGGACAAGATTCTGGAGATTTCACTGGAAGAAGCTTTTGATTATCTAAGATCCCTGGGGGAGTGGCAGCAAGAAACGCCGATCCACCAATACCGCGAGATTATGGGCGTACCGCTGCCGAAAGTCTGGGAGACGCTGCTGCCGGATCATTCGCTGGAATGGCGTAAGAAAGTCGATGGTTATTTTCTGGAGCGGCTCATTCGCAATATTCAGGATGGGAAGGGTGCCTTATATCCAAATGTGGAAAAAGTGCTGCAATTCCTCAAAGAGAAGGGGCATCCCATCTATATCGCCAGCAACGGCCTGATCGACTACCTGGATGCGATCGTCGGCTATTATGGTCTGGATCGTTGGGTGACGGAAGTGTTCAGCATCCAGCAGATCGACTCGTTGAACAAATCGGATCTGGTTCGGACGATCATCGACAAGTACGGAATTACGGACGGCGCAGTGGTTGGCGATCGGCTGTCGGACATTCGGGCCGCTCACGATAACGGACTGCTTGCCATCGGCTGCCGATTCGATTTCGCTCAGGAAGAAGAGTTGGCGCAGGCGGATACGGTGATTGACGGGCTGGACGAGCTGGCTGCTGCAAGTCTATGGAGAGCAGGATGAGTGGGAGCGGAGTCACTGCTCTAGGCTTCTCTCCAGTCCAGCCCCTCTAGGAAATGATGAACGTCGGCAAAAACTTCCTCTTGCTCCGGCCCAAGCGTCAGGATATGCCCGGACTCCGGGTACACCTTGTAGCTCTTATGGATGCTGGCAATCCGTTCATAGATCGCGGCTGCGCTGTCGAGATACAGAGCCTGATCCCGTCCACCCTGCATGACAGCGGTAGGAACCTCGATCTTATCGAGCTGTTCGCCAGTACGCCAAATGAGCTGCTGGAGCGAATCAAGCTGCCTGCGCGGCAGAAGATGCAGTTCCTCGATGTCAGCTGCGATTACATCCGGGTCCAGGCCTTCAAAGGTCTTGTAGGAGCGGGCATAACCGACGATGCGTTCAAACAAATCATCCGCGCTCTTGCCGCGAATTGGCGCACACATGGAGATCACGCCCACGGTTGGATATTCCATGCCCAGTTGGAGTGCAAATACGCCGCCCAGCGAGACGCCGGCTACCGCGATCTGCGCATAGCCCTTGTCATGCAGCATCCGGTAACCCCGCTCGGCGTCTCGCCACCAGCTGTAAGGCGACAACGTCAGCAGTTCTTCCGCAGTTCCACCATGTCCAGCGTATAAAGGGGCATGGCAGGTATAACCACGGGCATGCAGGTAACGGCCCAGCCTGCGCACGTCAGCCGGGTTTCCGGTAAACCCATGCAGCAGCAGTACGGCACGTGTACCCGCTTCGTAGGTGAACGGCTGGGGCGGGATCATTTTCATCGAAAATCTCTCCATTTCAGATAGGATGGTCGAACCTTCTGACTCTCTTATATCTAACCATACATATGCGCCGCTTTAAAGTTGAGAAGCCCTCAAAGTATCCGTTACAATGAGGGAGATGGACATCTTTTAGGACGCTTGCGTAAGCGCATCGGTGACGTTTACCTCCGTTTACGCAAACGCCTTCAACTTTGACAAGGAGGGTATTATGCTCAAGACGGTACTGGGAAGATTTATGGTGATTGGGGTTCTGGAGGGGATCTCGTTCCTGCTGCTGCTGCTCGTCGCCATGCCGCTCAAATACGCCGCAGGCTGGGATCAGGCGGTGACGATTGTAGGGGGTGTGCATGGGGCGCTGTTTGTCCTGTACATTCTGGCTGCTTTGCAGGCGTTTATGGAATTGAGATGGGGGATGAAAAAGCTGCTGCTTGCGTTCGTCGCGGCTGTGCTTCCCGCAGGGACTTTTGTGTTTGAAGCGCATCTCAAAAAAGAGATTCAAGCTGGACGGATGTATGGAACCGTAGAGGAAGCGGATCGTTCCAGAACCCGGCAGGCAGGCTGAATCCTTCCTGCGATCGGTATAGGAGCATAGCATGAAATGATGGGAGAATCTGAGGCCAATGGGTTCTCAGGTTCTTTTTTTGTAGAGCATCTATGCAAACGGAACCGCACACATGTTTCGCAGTTTGCATAAATGCTCCAAATCATAAATTCCTGAATTTCCCGAAAGATGATAAACTGAGCATATAGTTGGTAACTTGTCTCTGCCCAAGGCAGATCGATGCCTCGCAAGGTGAAAAACAGGAAAAAGAAGGAGAGAGCAGGATGAGAGAGTTGAATCCGGGCGAATATCTCGTAAAAGGCAATGTGTTAGCCAATCTGTTCAGAGGGCTTGAAGGGGTAGGCGGCAAGATCGACATTACGAACGAACGGCTGTTTTTTAATGCGCATAGTCTTAATTTTCAGCGCACACCGCTTGAGATCTGGATTCGTGACATTGCGGATATTCGCAAAAGAAGCACCTGGGGGCTTATTCCCAACGGGATGCAGATCACGACCTATAATGGAGAGACGTACAAGTTCGTATTGTATAACCGGGGCACGGTGATTAAGGTTGTGAATGAGCTGCGGCGTTCCTGAACGGCTCAAGATCCCGCTTAGGCGACAAGCGTGCGAAGTCGCAGCGCTCACAAAAAGCGAGAGCCAAAGATGGCAAGACGAGTCCGCTAACGCTCATCGGCAGAGGAGAACAAATACATGGACATATCGATAAAAAACAAACCAACCGATTCCGATCCATCCGACCAACTGCGGCGAATTCGCCAAAAACTGCCGCTTGCGGCACACAAAGGCAGCCTGCGCAGAGTGTTCGGTGCAAGCAGCCATCAGTATAAGCTGAACGAGCCGCTTGAGCCCAAGGCGGTCGAAGCGTTCGAGAGGAAGCACGGCATCGAATTACCGGAAGAATTGACGAATTTTCTGACGGTCATCGGTGACGGAGGAGCAGGCCCGCAGTATGGCATCTACCGACTTGAACAGATGGAAGAAGAATCAGCCCGGCTGGCAGAGCCGTGTCTGCTGAGGCCGGGTTTCACCGACGGAGAATGGCGGCAGTTGGAAGCTTTGTGCGAAAAGCAGGCGGAACAAGACGGCGACGAGGCTTACGATGCGGATGGACAGCGGATGTTTCAAGGTACGCTGTGTCTGGGAACCCAGGGATGCACCTACGATACCGTGTTGGTGTTGAACGGGCCTTATCGCGGCAGGATCGTGTATATCGACCGCGATTACCAGAAGCCCATTTTTACTTACGAAGAGAACTTCTTGAATTGGTATGAACACTGGCTGGACGAGCTGATTGCAGGTTATAACGTGGACAGCTTCGGCAAGATGCGTCCCGGCGGAGAGGCTGAACTGCTTGCGCTGTTCGACGCTGCCAACGACGAGCAGACGAAGCTGGAAGCGGTTCGGAGCCTGTTCAAGATTCCGTCGCTTCAGCCGGATACAATAACGCGGCTGCGCGTCATCTACCAGCAAGCGGAACCTTTTTCACCGCTGGCTAGCCTGACGCTGGATCATCTGGCCGCGGCTGATTACTCTTCCGTGGAGGAGGATCTGCTCCGTAGACTCCGTTGTGCGCCGGAAGCGGAATACCGCGAGTCGGCGGCACAGCTGATCCGGGTTCATATACCTGCCGAGACGCTGCGGAATCAGCTTCCTGTCTTTGTCAAACTGCTGCACGAGGAAAAGGATCACGATGTCGTTTTCCTGCTGCTGATGATCCTGGAAAAGGCCGAAGGGATCGATTTCAACGTTCTCGGGCCGCTGTTTGTTCATTCGGATGCCCGGATTCGGGAGACGGCACTGTACCGTGCAGGGGAGCTTCCGAATAAAGCCGAACATTTAAACGTTTTTCGCGCAGGGCTGTTGGACGCCGATTTCAGCGTGAATCGGACTGCCATACAGGCTTTGAAAGACATCACAGACCCCGAACTGCTGCCGCTTTACGCGAAGCTGGTACGCCGTTACCCGGATCAAGATGATTTTATTGCAGGGAACGTCATGCGGCGTATGGAGGAACACAGCGGTGATCTGGAAGCACAGCTGCAAGCTCTACTGCATCATCCCGATGCCGAGACGAGGGAAGGTACGCAAGTTATGCTTGAGCTGTGGCAGTCAGACAAGCATAGATGAACAGAGAAGGAGGGGGAAGTTTGACGTATCAATTCTTAATCACGCTGTCCATTGGCGAGCTGATCTTCTACCCGGATGAGTTTGAAGACGATCATGAAGCGGATGAACGGGTTCGCCAATTAGCTGAACAACTTGAGATTGCTTTTCCAATGACGGAGATCTATGATCGCCATTTGGAGATGAAGATCAATACAGGCGATGTCCTGCTGTATCGTGGAGCACGCAGAGGCGGATGTTTGGTGATTGATACCTATCGGGAACCGTACGACCAACTCAATGTCGTTCGGTTCGGCGGGCAGATCTTCGATGAAGACGAACGTCTGCCCAACGTGAAGCGCTTGTTCCGGGAATTGTACGACGGCTGCGAAACGAAGATCCGTTACGAGGAAGGACAGGGCGTGCTGCATCGGATGATCGATCCTTCAGGGTATCCGTGCACAATCCAGATGGATCATTATCTCTATGAACAGCGATTGAAGATATTCGACAGCGAGAAGTTTGGGAATGAGCCAAAATAGGAAGATCAAAGACAAATCGAACGGCTTCCAAGGGCAACCTTGAAAGCCGTTCGATTGATTGTAGAGGGTCAATTCTTATGCTATTCCAACTGTCCCTTCATCGCTTCGTACATCTGCGCCGTGTATGTGTCGATGTCATCCCGCGACATCCGAAGACGCGCGCTTGACGTGCCATAGCCGATTTCTTCCTGTCCCTCTTCCAGTCCTGCAAAGATTCCGTCTGCAAAAGCATCCAGGGGTTCACCCTGCGTATGTTTGCCCGCGCCGCCAAGGTCGGTGTTCACGGCAGGCGGAGCAATCTCGATCACTTCTACGGTCGTGTCTGACAATTGATGACGCAGACTCATGGTGAAGGAATGGAGCGCGGCCTTCGTTGCGGAATAGAGAGGCGCTATAGCAAGCGGCGTAAAGGCCAGGCCGGACGTCACATTAAGAATTGCCGAGCTTGCTTTTTTCGCAAAATAAGGGGCAAACAGCAGGGAGAGATGAACCGGCGCATCCAGATTGGTCGGAATCTCCCGGCTCAGTTCGCTCCAACTGCTGCGTTCAGCCGATTTTAACACATGAAGGGGCTGCTGAATCCCCGCATTGTTCACCAGTACATTCACATCCGGATGATTCTCCATCACCCAGTTGAACAGCTCGATGCGTTCCGATTCCAGAGACACATCGGCGACCCGTGTAATCAGCTCCGGGATCTGAGCTTTGGCCTCCTGAAGCGCTTCTTCACGCCGCCCGCAGATGATGACGGTATTCCCCCGTTCAGCGAAACGTTGGGCAAACGCCCAGCCAATTCCCGAAGCTCCACCTGTAATCAAAATCGTTTGTCCGGTCAGTTTCATGGTTAGCCCTCTTTTCCATAAGATAGAGTTTTTATGAGGCAGAGTCTGTGCGGCTGCTTTCTGCTGCTTGATCCGGCTTGTCGGATGATAGCTGCTGCCATCCCCGAACCCGATCTTCATAACGGTTGATCTTGATCTGAATCCCATCCAGCGCTTCGTGCATTGCGGTAATCTCATCCAGTACGTTCTGCCTATGCCGCAGCATCATGTCGAGGCGCAGCGGGGTCGTATGTTCACCTTCTACCACCCATTCCACATACTGCCGAATCGATCCCAGCGGCATATGGGTGCGTTTCAGATTGGAGATCACCTGAAGCAGCGTCATATGAAATTCCGTAAACACACGTCGTCCGCCTTCGTCCCGTGGAAGATGAGGCAGCAGGCCTTTTTTCTCGTAATACCGCAGGGTAGATTCCGGCAGTCCGAGATGCGCCGCCGCTTCTCCGATAGATCGGTCTGTATTGTGCATGATGGTGGCCTCCGGGTTAGGCCGTGTACGCAAACTTAACGATGTGCATCTTTCGTCGCCTTTTCGCTCTCCACGGCGTCAGCGCTCCTTGACGTGCCCCGGCACGCCTTCGGAACCCTTCCTTGTTGAGATCGAAAATTCGCCTAAATCTGCGCCCCTCGAAGTTTGCGTACACGCCCTAGAACGTTTTCTGTTGACTTCTTCATCTTAGAACTTCAACCATGGTTGAAGTCAAGCATCATTCCGGCAAAATTTTTCGGGCTGCGATAACAGGACTTTCCAGAGCGCGAAGCGAAAAAGGAAGGAACAAAAGGAGGAGGCATGCGATGAACACGATTCGGAACATGTTCGACCATCTCGATTGGGCCAATCGGGCGATATTGGGAGCTTTGCAAAACGCGAAGGCGGGCGGCAAGGCGTTAAGATTATTTGCCCATACGCTTCATGCCGAACAGGTCTGGTTGACTCGGCTCAGGGGCAAGGACAGCGCAGGGATGCCGATCTGGTCGGATCAAGATCTGGTATTCTGCGTCGAACTTCTTCAGCAGAACGCAGAGGGGTATGCGGAATTTCTGGCTGACGCGACCGCTTCCGATCCGAAGCGCATCGTCGCCTATTCCAACAGCAAAGGCAGTCCATTCGAGACGTCGGTGGGGGATATCCTGACGCATGTGGCGCTCCACGGACAGTACCATCGGGGACAGATCAATCTTTGTCTTAGGGAGAGCGGAATCGAGCCGGTTGGTGTAGATTATATTTTGTTTGTTCGATAGGGGATTCGTACAACACAAGTGGCTTAATAGAGGGGCTTTCTGCTTCAACATGCGTTGCCCTCAGGCGCCGCTCCTGCTATACTTCCCCTATACCAATTGTACTGGGGGTCTTGCCGTGGCAATGTGGAACGCACCGGATTGCTCGTTTGCTAGAAAGGCCTTACGCAGAGCCTGAATAGGGGCGGACTTTGTGTAGGGCGAAGAGTATCCACTGCTTCGTCCCCGATTTTCAACATGAACGTTTTGCTCCGCAGGCTTTGCACCTTATCGTTTAACCAAACTTTATAAGGGGCTGAAAGCTATGCATATGCAAACACCATTTATTCACAATCATCAACTGAACGTCATCAACAAACAGGCCAATTTCCTGCTCAAGACCCTGCGTACGGTCGCGGATCGCAAGGTGCTCGATACCGTCCGTGTGACGGCGGTGAACAACGCAATGGAAGCCTTCGACGGATTGAATGAGGAGCAGAAGGCGCTTATTGAGCAGCTGGCAAAATATGAAGCGGCGCATGAAATTCAGGATTACCTGGATTCGCTGGAGCCGTATCTGCTGCCTTTCCCGGAAGTGACCGCGAAGCAGGCACAGAAGCTGTTCCCCAAGGCGAAGAAGCTCAAGCTGCCCGATCTCGAACGTCTGGATTACGCGCATACGACCTATCTAAGATGGATCGATATTGCCACTAACCGGCTGTTCATTGTGTATCCGTACCAAGGACAGATGCTGGGCGTGGAAGGGCGGATCACTTCGACGAACAAGAAGGGCTTCTGCATGTTCTGTAATCGACATCAAGAACTGGGATTCTTCAACGTCAAGCTCAAGGGCAGTTCGCCGGATAACTTCTCGTCAGTTGGTCAATATGTCTGTATGGATGACGAAGCTTGTAACCATAGCATTACGGATACGGCTCCGTTAGAACGATTTTTGACGTCGATTCGATAAGCTGCAGCCAATAGGCGAGATAGCAAAGGCCGCTCTTGGGAGCGGCCTTTGTTCTATTCGGGTGTACTTTCGGAAAGGGCGTGACTGCGTTAAACTTCACTTGTTGGATTGACAATGATTTGGAGTTGAAACTTTGATTTGGCTCAACGAACAGTGATATTTAGGAGAGGGACTCACATGGATAAATATCTCGAATACGGAATCATCAGCACGCCTGCCGACGAGAAGGCACTGGCGGCGAACATGCAGGCATTTTTCGTACCGCTGAATCGCATGATGGTCAAGACCAAAAGCAAAGGCCTGCTGGAAGCTCATCTGCCTTTTGTCTACAAATATTATTATTGGAATCTAAATAAGGAGATGCAGGTCTATGTGGAGCTGTATCCCAACGAAGATGCGGAAGGCAAGCGCAAGTTCGCAGACCCGGAAACCGCCTGGATTCTGTTTGTGAATATGAAGGAGATCCACGCGCCTCATGATGTCATCCCCCGGCAGGAGCAGGAACGTTATGTACAGGAACTGCTTGAGGCAAGTGGATTCCCTTACGTCGTGCTGTATGAGTATGCAGATGGGGAAGAACGGCTCTGACGTCCCTTGGGCTTGCAGTTGGCTACAACTTCAGCACCGTCACCGGCTCATTATCGCAGACTTCTCCATTCTCACGGAAGCCGAAGCTTTCATACAATTTTCGGGCAGGCAGATTGTCGGCTTCATATTGAATCCAGCAGTATGTCGCGGGGCCAGCGGGGAAAGTGCGAATAAACTCCAGAATCTTCGTCATCGCTTCCCGGCCATAGCCCCGGTTCTGATGTTCGCGGTCGATCATCAGGCGCAGAATGCAGTAAGAGTCATGGGCGATCGAAGGAATCTCATACCCGGTGATGCCATACGTAATCATAACGAAACCTACGGGCTCCTCATCCGCGTAGATCGCTAGTGGAATCGGCGTCCCTCCATTGGTGGTGAGCACGTAGCAAGACGCGACGCTGGACAGATTGGAGGCGACGAAGCGCTGCTGATCTTCAGCGACTTCCAGATTGAAGATGGCTCGCCGGTTCTCCAGGGTGATCTTACGCAGGGTAATCATGGGCATCAGCTCCTTTGTGGTTGAATAGACAACGCTGACCAATAAATGGAATGATGGATTCAGACCTATAATTATAACGAATTGTCGGATATTTGGAAAAGGAAATGATGAAAATAGGGAGGTTACGAGGGATGACGATGCAGATGGAATCAGACCAAAACGATAGCAGATCCGAGCAGGAACAGCTGACAGCCCGGCGCAGCAGTCTCAATCTTCCGATGCTGGCAGCCGGAGCGGTAGTAGCAGGGGTGGCCGCTTACTATCGTGCACTGCCCCGCAGAGATCCCATCCGAACGGCAGATCTGCCCAAGCGTTATATGATCGAGACGCCCAACCGGATGGATCTGCAAAAAAACACGGAGTGTGCGGCGTTCTCCAGTGCGTATGTGCTGCGGCATCTTGGCGTGGAGACCGATGGCAATGAGCTGTACCGGGGGTTCCCACGCAAGCTGCTGGATGGCACCGTCGATCCTCGCGGCATTATGGTTCTTTTTCGGAAAAAAGGTTACCGGGCGGACTTCTATCGGGGCAGCATCGAGACGCTTAAAAAGCGGGTAAGTCTCGGCGTGCCGGTCATTGCCTTCATCAAGGTTCATGCCGATCAGCGTTATGCTCATTTTGCGCCAATTGTAGGTTACGACGAGGAATATTTCTATCTGGCCGACTCATTGGGGCACAAAGTGAACTGCGATGCACCTACGCATAATCGCAAGCTGTCGATTCAGGAGCTGGAGAAGCTGTGGCGCACCAACCCTTTTTACAAACAATCCTATATCGTCGTGAGCCGCTAACGGTTAATTTTCCGGCTTCTGATTCGGTGGGTGACGTTCAAGCGTAATTTTTATCATAAGCTACCATTTCATAGGGATCGTCCACGGGCAGTTTGCGGCGACAGTGGGCCATCCGAGAAGGAGTGCTCGATGAAAAAATCGTCATTGTCATTCGCGCTTAGAGTCATTTCGCTGCTGCTGGGAATCGTCGGTGTACTGCTTGTGCTGCGAAGTACGGAGATGGGATTAAAACAGGCGGATTCGTATGCGGAAAATCTGGATCTGTATGGGGCAGGCGGACGCTTCTGGCTGGTACAGCAGAGCAGCATTGCGGCTTATCGGACAGTGGGCGCGGTACTGGCGGGCGTTGGATTCTTCCATGCGCTGCGGCCAATGAGCCGATTGGAGATGCAGCGGATCAGCGTGGGAGAATGGGAAGATCCAACCGCTGCTCATACGGCAAAAGCTTCTCTGGGTGCCATGGGGATTGTAGCGGGGCGCGAGCCTCTTCAGGCGCAGGGGACGCGAACGGATACCGTGACACGGATTATCAAAGCCTCGCCGCAGACGTTGTATTGGGCATTTGTCGATCCCGATGTCCTCGTGCGCTGGCTTCCGCCCGGCGGAATGCGCGGACGAATCGAACGTTTTGAACCCCAAGCAGGCGGCAGTTACCGCATGGTATTGACGCATAACGGAAGCTCCGGCTCATTCGAGGGCAAGTCATCACCGGATTCTGATATTGTGGAAGGGCGCTTCATCGAGCTGATCCCCGGCGAACGGATCGTTCAATCTGTAAGCTTTGATTCGCCCGATCCGGCTTATGCCGGCGAGATGACGATGACCTGGAAGCTGGAGGCGGTACAGGAAGGTACGCAGGTTACAATCATATGCGAGCAGGTGCCGGGGGCAATCGGCAAGCGTGACCATGAACAAGCGCTGGCGGAGAGTCTGGCCAATCTGGAGCGTATTGTGGCTTAGGAAGCTGCAATTTTCCCCCTCGGCAGGTTCCTTCAACACAATCGGGATCTCAGCGTGTTAGACCGACAAATCAATGGACAGACGGAGGCTTCGGAAACATCCCCGAGGCCTTTTGACATGTTAGGCGGATGGTGGTTATCTGGCTTTATGACATGATGATCCGGCATCCTGACATTCTCGAAGGATCGTTGCAGCGGTTATACTGAATCAAGGACCGATCCATAGACTGCGATCATGACATGAAGTGATTCGCTCCAGCCAAAGTCTTTGCCCCGGGCAGACGGTCAGATTCAACGCCGGTTCAACCGTGCAGTTCCATCCTTTTTGCAAACGCTATCGACAATCGAAACGGAGGATTTCCCTTGCCTATCTTCTACAATTCCGAAGCTCAAACGTTCCATTTGCAATCGGCTGCATCCAGCTATGTTATTCAATTGGTGGAGTCTACGCATCTTTCGCATATCTATTGGGGACCCAAGCTGTCGCAGGAAGCCTTCAGCCGCCGTCTACATTCCATCGAACGCTGTTCGTTCAGTCCGAATCTGAGCGCTGAAGCGCCAAACTTCTCGCTGGATACCCTGCCGCAGGAATATCCATCGTACGGAAGCGGCGACTTCCGCGAACCGGCATTTGAAGCTCGCTACTCGAATGGATCGACGGTGAGCCGCCTTCAATATGAACGTCATGAAGTGATTCCGGGCAAGCCCAAGTTAGAAGGCCTGCCGGCTACCTATGTGGAAAATGATGCCGAAGCGGATACCTTGGTCATTCATCTGCGGGACGAGCTGACCGGACTGCGCACCCTTTTGAGCTATACCGTCTTCCATGAGCTGGACGTCATCACCCGTTCGGTACGTTTCGTGAACGACGGGCAGGAGACGATCGCTTTGGGCCGCGTACTGAGCGCAAGCGTGGACTTCGACCACAGCGAATTTGAATTCCTTCAATTGTCCGGTTCCTGGACGCGCGAACGTCATATCCATAAGCGCCAATTGGTTCCGGGCATCCACCGTGTGGACAGCAAACGCGGAGCAAGCAGTCACGTACAGAATCCGTTTATCGCTCTACTGGGTAAGGACGCCAATGAAGATCAAGGTGAAGTGTATGGCTTCAGCCTCGTCTACAGCGGCGGCTTCCTCGGTCAGGCCGAAGTCGATCCATTTGGCACGACGCGTGTGCAGATCGGCATCCAGCCGTTCGACTTTGAATGGCAGCTTGAAGCAGGTGAGCAGTTCCAGGCGCCGGAGGCGGTTATGGTGCGCTCATCGGAGGGGCTGGGCGGAATGTCGCGCATCTACCACAAGCTGTATCGTACACGGCTGAGCCGCGGCGAATTCCGTGACAAGGCACGTCCCGTGCTGGTTAACAACTGGGAAGCGACTTATTTCGATTTTAACGCGGACAAGATCAAGGAGATCGCAGCCGCAGGCCAGGAGCTGGGCATTGAATTATTCGTGCTGGATGATGGCTGGTTCGGCAAACGCGACAGCGACAACAGCTCGCTGGGCGACTGGTTCGAAGATTCGCGCAAACTGCCGGACGGTCTGGCAAAGCTGGCTCAGGACATCACGGCGACCGGCATGGAATTTGGGCTCTGGTTTGAGCCGGAGATGGTCTCGCCAAACAGCGAATTGCATCGCGCTCACCCGGACTGGTGCCTGCATGTCCCTGGACGCAGCCGCACGGAAGCACGCAACCAGCTGATCCTCGATCTTTCCCGCCAGGATGTGTGCGACTATATCGTGGATGCCGTATCCAAAGTGCTGGAATCTGCTCCGATCACGTATGTAAAATGGGATATGAATCGCAATATGACGGAGATCGGTTCAGAGCTGCTTCAGGCTGGACGTCAGCGCGAGACGGCGCATCGATACATGCTGGGCCTGTACGACGTGCTGGAACGGATTGTATCGCGTTTCCCGCATATTCTGTTTGAGAGCTGCTCCGGCGGCGGGGGACGCTTCGATCCGGGCATGCTCTATTACATGCCGCAGACGTGGACCAGCGATGACACGGATGCGGTCGAACGTCTGAAGATCCAGTACGGCACAAGCGTGGTATATCCGGCAAGCAGTATGGGCTCGCATGTCTCGGCGGTGCCGAACCATCAGGTAGGCCGCATCACGCCGCTGGAAATGAGAGGACATGTCGCCATGAGCGGCAACTTCGGCTATGAGCTGGACTTGACCAAGTTCACCGAGCAGGAGAAAGTCGAAGTAAAATCACAGGTGGAGCAGTATAAGAGCCTGCGCGAACTGATTCAGTTTGGCGATTTCTACCGCATCAAGAGTCCCTTCGAGGGCAATGATACGGCCTGGACATATGTATCGGCAGATCGTTCCCAGGCGTTCGCCGCTTACTTCCGCGTGCTGGGCGAGCCATATGCGCCGCTGCGCCGACTGAAGCTCAAGGGGCTGGACCCGAACAAGCGTTACACCGTGGAAGGCCGCCAGGGAACAGGCGAGAGCGGCGAAGTCTATGGAGGCGATGAGCTGATGTATCTCGGCCTGTCGCTGCCGCAGCTGAACGGCGACTTCCAGAGCGTATTGTATGTTATTAAAGAAGCTTAAAAAAAGAGTCTGAAAGTTGGTGCGATCCGCATAGCTTCGATCATCAATCGAGCGTACACCAAAAGTTCCGGGACCCTGATCCCGGAACTTTTTGTCATGCAGGCAGGACTGGCAATCGTCACATGCAGCGGCTCTAACGCGCGCTCTTGAACATCTTCATCAAGACCGAAGCTTCAATCTAAGCCAGATCACGCAGATCATGCTCCATCACCAGCAGATTATTTTTCATATTCTTCATTCCGGTGCGGGACAGCCGCCCGGCTTCAAACAGGCGCTGGATCTCATCGCGCTCCAGCTGGATGCCGACTCGCGCCACCTCATCCAGCTCGGCTTCCGAGCTGCGGCGAATAGAAGCGGCGTCTGCGCTCTTGTCTCTGCGCTGTCTGAACTGTTCATTACGCAGCAGCGCCGTATGAATGTCTTCCTTCTCGATCCCCGGCTCACCGGAAGTGAGCAGTTCATTCAAGCGTTCGATCACGTACGCATGGATTCCCCGTTTAAAATCTTCTTCGGATCTTCTGCGATCCTGAAAACGATGGGTGGAAGGATCAACATACTGACGGAGCTGCTTGACCGTGCCGCGCGGCAGGCGTCGCAGTTCGGACAGGTAGCGTCGGTCATGCGTAACCCGATACAGCAGACGGTTGAGCCGCCGAACGAATCGATAGGCCATAAAAGGGTTGATCCGCTGTTCGCGCACCTCGCGTGCGGTATATTCTTTCTGCCATTCAATCGTGCGAATCATCAATTTGCGCTGGGATTGCTCCATCAGCTCCGCCTGCTTGAGCTTTACGATTCGCTGATTGTACTGATGGGTGACCAGCTTCACCGCTGAAGCATTTTCTGCGGTGGTCTGTTCATTCAGCAGAACCACGACGTTTCGCAGAATCTCCAGTTCAGCTTGCGTATCTTCATTTTCGCTGGATACTTCGTCGTCAATCAGCAGCGGCAGCAGATAGTTGGCAGCTAACAGCGTCCATAAGATCACACCGGCGGCCAGGAAGATTATCAGATCACGCTGTGGAAATACACGACCGTCATCCAGGAAAAAAGGAAGTGACAGCGTACTCGCAAGCGTGATTGTGCCGCGAACGCCAGCCAGACTGAAGATCAGGGCACTTTTAAACTTGCCGGGTGTATGCTGGGCGGAACCGGTGACAAGTTCGGCATTGTGCGGCGCATGATCTCCTTCGCTGCCATCCGATTTGGCTTTCCATACGCCCGTGATAAGCACCCAAACGTAGCGGATGCCCAGCAGCAGGACGGTGAGCAGCAGCGTGTAGAGAATGACCTGAATATTGTTCGTATCGGGACTTTCCCACACCGTCTGCACGATCTCGGGCAGTTGGGTGCCGAGCAGCAGGAAGACCAGCCCGTTTAACACGAAGATGATGACCGACCAGGTGCTTTTGGAGACGATGTTCAGTTTGGCCAATTCCGGGTTGAGCTTGCGATAGCCCAATGAGTGAGCGACCCCTGCACTGACAGCAGCGAGAATCCCGTTGACCCCAAGCTTTTCGGCCGCCAAAAAGACAAGAAATGGAGTGAGCACCTCAATCAGCATATGCAGCGTAACGTTCTCCATGCCAAGCCGTCGCAGCCACAGGACAAAAAGCTGCTTGACGAAAGTGAGCACCAGACCCAGCGCAATCCCGCCGATTGAGATTCCCACAAATGCCACGCTGGCCGATCCCAATGAGAAGGAACCTGTGACCATTGCCGCCACCGCAAATTGAAACGATACCAGGCCTGAAGCGTCATTGATGAGCGATTCGCCTTCAAGTATTTTCATCGTTCGATGCGGTACGGTCACTTTGTCTTCCAGCGCCCCTACTGCAATCGCGTCCGTCGGAGCCAGAGCTGCGGCCAGCGCGAAGGCGGCGGCGAGTGGAATGGCGGGAATCAGCAGATTCAGCATATAGCCGAGTGAGCCCACGGTGACGAATACCAGACCGAGTGCGAGCAGCAGAATGGGTTTACGCAGCTGCCAGAAGGATTTGCGATCCGTCATTCGTCCGTCATTGAACAGCAGCGGCGCGATAAAGAGCAGCAGGAACAATTCCGGATTCAATTCGATCTCCGCGTGTATGGGCAAGAAGGTCAATCCAACGCCCAGCGCAATCTGAATGATCGGGATCGAGAGCGAAGGGATAAATCGATTGATGAGGTTGGACACCGCAATCGCCGAGAGCATGAGCAAGATCAATTCAAAGGTTTCCAATTTTTCACCGCCTTGTGGATAGAAAAGACTCTACTCATTCATACTAAATCTTCTTGAATCTGTACAGAACGGAAAATGCTATAATGCTAACATTACTTATTATTCGACTACTTGGAAAGGAATAAAGGAACATGAACATTTACTTAGTCAGGCACGGCAAGGATGAAGAAGGATACCGGGGAGGCTGGAGCCGCCTTGGATTGGTTGAGGAAGGAATCATTCAGTCCCGGAAGCTTGGGCAGTATCTGCGTGAGCATGAACAATCTTACGGAATCCGTACGTTTATCGCCAGTGATCTGCCGCGTGCGATGCAAACGGCGAATGAGATCGGGCAGAAATTGGCCATTCCTCCCGTGTATACAGAAGAGTGGCGCGAGATGAACAATGGCGATCTGGCTGGTATGCCCAATACGGAGGCGGAAGCCCAATACCCCGGTGTTTATTTCAATACCCTTCGCATGGATACGCCTTTTCCGGGAGGGGAAACACCTGCGCATTTTCAAGCTCGAATCATCAGGGCTTTCGACCGTCTGTGTGCGAAGATCGAATCCGGCGAGATTGAATCGAATCTGTTATTAGTCACGCACGGTGGGGTCATCAATGTGCTGTACTATCATTTGAGCGGAGAGGAGTGGACGAATCAGTCGGCCTTTCATTCGATCGAACAGACCTCCATTCATACCGTGACGAAGACGGCGGAAGGTTGGCGGATCACTGCGCGTAATGCGACACCGCATCTAGGCTAGGGGGAGCGCATGAATATTCATTGGGAAAACGAATCTGCTCTCTCTGATCCCCGTTTTGATGCACGTTTTTATGATGGGATCTCGCTTCAGGAGTATGAAGGACTTACGGCACGTTGGCAGGAGCTGCTTGCGCTGACGCTTCGCGCCGTTAACGGCTATGTGAACGATGATGAATTGTGCTTTTCGGAAGAAGAAGGTATGTTTCCGGTGCGTAAGCGATTATCCGGCAAAGCTTACATCGGTGCTGTCTCGTATGCAGCAGGCGTCGATCCGGTCGGCTTTCGCATCTTGATCGAAGTTCGGCTGACCGAAGGGATGGGAGCGGAGGAGCAGGACTATTTGGGACTGGAAGTGACCTGGTTCGCCCGGGCGATTGATGGGGAATGGGAGTGTTGGGGAATGGACAGTGCGGCGATCTGAGGATGGAAAAGACCTGCGGAAGGAGTGGAATCATGAAAGAATCTGTCATCATCCTGCCGTATGACGAGGCCTGGACGGAGGAATTCGACCGTATAGGCGGTCTGCTGCGCGAAGATCTTGGAGAGCAGGCGCTGCGAATCGATCACATCGGCTCAACGGCCGTTCCCGGCCTGCATGCCAAGCCGGTGATCGACATCCAAATCTCGGTGCGCCAGCTGGAGCCGATGGAGTATCAAGCCGGGCTGGAACGGGCGGGGTACCGGCATCGGGCAGACAATGAAGACTTGACCAAGCGGTATTTCCGCGAACAAACGGGGCAGCGAAGAACCCACATCCATGTACGCGAAGCGGGAAGCTGGTCAGAACAGTTTGCTTTGTTGTTCCGCGACTATTTACGGGCGAATGAAGAGGAGCGTCAGAACTATGCAGCGGAGAAGCAGAGCCTGGCGGCTCTCTATTCGCGGCCCGATGAGCGTGAGGCCTATGTCGAAGGCAAAAATCCGATCATATGGCGCATTATGCAGCAAGCCAGCCGCTGGAGTCAGCAGACCGGGTGGCGAGTGGGAACAAGCGATAAATAACAGGAGGGTAACATGATTAATCATATGACAACGTTGGGATTTCAGATGCAGGGCGAGGATGATTTTCTGAGTTTGGCAAATTATGCGTACGAACATGGCACCCTGATGCAGACGGAGCAGGGCGCTTATGTGCTGCTGCGCGTGGGCGGAGGGGCTGAGTTATGGCTCCAATTGAATCGTGAAGGCGTAGCGATTGGCATGCATCCGCATTTTACCGGAGCGGGTCTGATGCAGATCGGTATTGAGGCGGAAGCCAGGCATGAAGACGCGAACGAGCTGGACGGGACATTTTATGCGTGGGCGGGGGCGACGCCCGAACGTCCAAGTCACGGGCTTTACGCCTTTTTGTTTGATTTGCCCGACCGCGATCGCTATGGAGCGCTGGCCCATCCTCTGGTGAGACAGGTTCAGCTTGCTGCCTTTGCCCATGAGCTGAATGTGTTTGAAGATGCCGGAGCTTATGAACGCGATCAACTGGAGCGAAGACCCGGTCAACTGCCGCTGTCTCCGCAATCATTTATCCCGCAGGGGCTGACGGAACAAGGCGGTGACCTGATCGCCACAGCGTGGATCGCCGGGGAAGTGCGACGGGCAGGCTGGATCAAAAATGAGTTGAGCGGCGTGTATTTCCAGTGGGCGCTGGTGCGTACGCTTGGTGGCGATATTGATGTGGTCGCGGACGAGCGGTTGGTGGGAGAACGGGAAATTCAGGAAGGCGATATTCTGTCGGGTACTTTCTGGTTGAGCGGTCGGCTGGTGGAAGCGCAGGCAGAGTGATCTCAGACAGTTGGACGGATCTGTAGGACGCGCCCAGGAGAGGAGCTTGAAGATGGAACCCAAGGAAACCATTCCGATTTTGCGAATCTTTGACGAGGACAAAGCCAGAGCTTTTTATGTGGACTACCTGGGATTTACGCTGGATTTTGAACATCGATTTGAAGAGGGGATGCCGCTGTATGCGCAGGTGTCCAGAGGTGCAGTGAAGCTGCATCTCTCGGAGCACCACGGAGACTGCACACCCGGAGCAGCTGTGCGAATCGGCGTGCATGATCTGGAAGCGCTGAGGCAGGAGCTGGCGTCCAAGCCCTACCGCTTCTCGAATCCGGGCATCCAGGAGAAGCCGTGGGGGATGAAGGAACTGGCGACGACCGATCCGTTCGGGAATCGCCTGATCTTCTGGGAATGAAGGGATGAGAAAGTAGACATACCTCTTGTATACAAGAGCGGGCGAGTGTGTATAGAATAAAGAGACATGTTCTTCTATCCCATCCCGAAAGGAAGATGATTCGATGACCTACTCAAACGTTCCTGCCACAATGAAAGCGGCTGTTATGCACAAGCTGAGAGAAATCTCGATTGAAGAGGTTCCTGTGCCTCAGATTGGCTCCCATGAAGTGCTTATCAAAGTGATGGCGGTCGGCATCTGTGGATCGGATCTGCATTATTACGATCATGGACGCATCGGTCCGTATGTGGTGGAAGGTCCGTTCATTCTGGGGCACGAATGTGCCGGGGAGATCGCAGCAGCAGGCGCGGAGGTCGAACGATTCAAGGTCGGTGATCGTGTAGCGGTTGAGCCGGGTGTCACCTGCGGTCGATGCGAGATGTGCAAGTCGGGACGCTATAATCTGTGTCCGCATGTTGAGTTTCTGGCGACGCCGCCTTATCATGGGGCGTTCGTGCAATATCTCAAAATGCGTGAAGATTTCGTTTTCCCCATTCCGGATCATCTGACTTACGAAGAAGCCGCATTGGTTGAGCCTTTTTCGGTAGGTCTTCATGCTGCCGCCCGTTCCAAGCTTCAGCCAGGTTCCTCTCTGGCGATCATGGGCATGGGCCCCGTTGGGCTGATGGCTGTTGCCGCTGCCAAAGCGTACGGTGCAGCGACCATCATCGTCACCGATCTGGAACCGCTGCGCCTGGAAGCTGCGAAGAAGATGGGCGCGACCCATGTTATTCATGTCGGAGAACGCGATGCCATCGAAGAGATTCAGGGGATCACGGGCGGACGCGGGGTTGATACGGCCTGGGAGACCGCTGGCAACCCCAGAGCGCTCCAATCCGCATTGGGCAGCCTGACCCGTGGAGGCAAGCTGGCGATCGTAGGGCTTCCCGCGCAGGCAGAGATTCCGCTTAACGTTCCGTTTATTGCGGATAACGAAGTGGACATCACTGGCATATTCCGCTACGCCAATACCTATCCCAAGGGCATCCAGTTCCTGTCTTCGGGTGAGATCGACGCTTCCGTTCTCGTCACCGATGAATTCCCGCTGGAGCAGACGCAGGAAGCGATGGAGCGGGCGCTGAATCATAAGAGCGAATGTCTGAAAGTCATGGTATACCCGAACGGGAAAGCTTGAAGAGAGCCATAACCCAAAGGAGTGGACAAGGTGAACATCGCTTTTCTTATCATTGATCTGCAGCCGGTACATATCGGAGAGGTCGTGCCGGGCAAGATTGATCGTGCCTGTGAGTATATCAATCATGTCTCCGGTGTGCTGCGGGCGGCGGGACATCCGATCCTTCATATCCGGGACATCGAAGGCATGACGGAAGAGACGCGAGCGTCCTACGAAGGGATCGACCGGATTGTGGTGGAACCCGGTGACCTGGTGGTGAACAAGGAGTATTCCAATGCGTTCTGGAAGACCAATCTGGAAGATTTGCTGGTGCAGCAGGGCGTGAAGAACGTGATTCTAGCCGGTTACGCGGCGGAACATTGTGTGCTGTTTACCTATAATGGAGCAAGCGAACGCGGCTTCCAGCCGGTGCTGCTGCACAATGGGATTCTCAGCCGCCATGATGACGCGATCGCCGCCGCTTATCGGGATCGCAATCTGATCTCCTATCCGGCTGTAGAATGGCTGGCACAGAGCTAGAAGAAGCGTGGAAGCCTAATTCTTGCTGTCTTCTTGTTGTATGATTAAAGCCTTATATTCCCTTGCGATACAGCAGCGGCGTTGATCCCGTCTTGCGTCTGAACAGCTGGTGAAAAAATTTGAGATCGCTGTAACCGACGGCTGCGGCGATCCCCGAAATATTCAGATGCGAGGAAGTCAGCAGCTTGCAGGCTGCTTCAATCCGGGTGTTTTGCAGAAAAGTGGAAAAGTTCATGCCCGTCTGCCGAACGAACAAGCGGCTGAACTGCCGTTGGCTTAACCCGGTTGCTGCGGCCAGATCTTGGAGCGTCAGCGGTTCTGCATAATGGGCTTCAATATGCCGCACAGCCCGTTCAATGGATGCAGCCGAAGCACCCGGACGAATGGAGAGAAGGGCCGAAGATGCCGCAGTGAGCTGCGGCGTCTTTGCCGTGGATTCAGCGTTAGGGAAGGGAGCAGCTTGCAGAGGATCTGCAAGGTGGGTCTGTGCAGCCCGTACATCTTCCATCCGGCGATGCAGCTCCACCAGCATGCGAACGACCAGCGCCGTCAGAACGGCTTCGCATCCCGGTCGGCGTGCGGCATACTCCCGGTATAGTTCCTTGAACCAGCCGCGAAATTCGCCGTAATCATTCAGACGAAGCCAGGTTCGTTCCGGCTGCCGAAAGGCACGGAGCAGCGGCTCTGCGTCCGGGAATCGCTGTTCCAGATCCCGGAGATAATCGGCCGGAAACAGGCAGTTATATACGATCAGTTCACGACCGCGCCCCGGAGCCGCCGGACGGAAGACATGAGGCACGCCAACCGGGATAAAAAAGACATCGCCTTGTGCCACTCTGAGGTTCTCGTCGTCGATGTAATGTACCCCCGAACCTTCAGCGACATACGTTAGTTCAATAAAGTCATGGGTATGTTCCAGCATGTCGAAGTTCTCGGCCGCCCGATTGACATAGATAGGCAGTCCAGCTTCAAAAAAGTCGCTTCCCCGCAGCCGATTGATACTTCGTTTCATGCGTTTTCCCTCCCCCGCTCTTTCAGGCTTATAAGAAGCATGCTAATTCCTTTTGAAAAAAATGTCCAGATTGACCCATAAAATTGTCGGAATCAGCCCCCTATCCTGCGCCTGAACTTGCCTACAATAAGCTTAATGAGAAGCCCATCTGCATCGGCTTGGGGATGGTGGAGCTTATCCATGACGGATATTCAGGCCGGTTCGGAAAAATAGGAGGAATGGAAACCATGCGTGCAACAATGGTCACGGATCTGCGCTGTGAATATTTGAAGAACCCGCTGGGACTGACGGTTCGGCGTCCCCGGTTGAGCTGGAAGCTGCTGACGGATCGCCGTCAGGTGCAGCAGACGGCGTATCAGATCCAGGTTGTGGAATCAGATGATGTACCGAATTGGGAAACGGCAGAAGCCGAAGGCTATCTGCGTTGGGATAGCGACCGGGTTGAATCAGGCGAGAGCGTTCAGCTCAAATATGGTGGAGAGGCGCTCAACTCCAACAGCCGTTACGTGTATCGGGTACGAGTCTGGGATAACCAGATGGAAGATTCGCCCTGGAGTGAGAGCGCTTACTGGACTACCGGGCTGCTGGAAGCTGCAGAGTGGAAGGCAGATTGGATCACTCCGGCGGCGGCCGCGATTGATCCACAGGCGCGAGAAGCTTATTATCTACGTCGGCCATTTAAGCTCACGGAAGGGAAGAAGCTCCGCCGTGCTACGATCTTCGCTACTGCGCTGGGGATCTATGAACTGGAGCTGGATGGCCGCCGCGTTGGCGACAGTCTGTATACACCGGGCTGGACGAGCTACACGCATCGACTGCAAGTGCAGGCTTATGATGTAACCGAACAGTTGGCCCAATCAGCAGAGTCTTCTTCCCAAGAGGCAGATTCTCACCATGTGATCGGCGCGACATTGGCGGATGGCTGGTATATCGGCCGCTATGGATGGACGGAGCGCGGCCAACTGTATGGAGACCGTCGGGCACTGCTGCTGGAGCTGCATGTGCAGTACGAAGACGGCACGCAGGACGTGATTGTCAGCTCTGCCGACTCAGGGACAGAGACAAGCAGTGAAGGAGAGAGCTGGAAGGCGGCAGCTGCTCCTAGCCTTGCGGCGAATCTGTACGACGGTGAGATCTATGATGCCCGGCTGGAGCTTCCGGGTTGGAGTACAGCAGGATACGATGATTCCGATTGGAGCGCTGTGGAGCGGCTGGATCATCCCAAGGATATTCTGACCGGGGAGCAGAGTGAACGGATTGCGATCACCGAGACGCTCAGGCCGGTTGCGGTGATCCACACGCCAGCGGGCGAAACGGTGCTCGATATGGGGCAGAATATGGTCGGCCGAATGGCGTTCACGCTTGAAGCTCCGGCAGGAACCACGGTCAAGCTGGTACACGCCGAAGTGCTGGATCAGGAAGGAAACTTCTATACCGGCAATCTTCGCTCCGCCAAGCAGGAGGTTATCTACACCTGCCGTGGGGATGGAAGAGAAACCTACCGTTCGGCCTTCTCTTTCCAGGGGTTCCGTTATGTGCAGCTGGAAGGATTTCCGGAGTCGATTGGGGAGGAGGATCTGGATCGGTTTGTGGGCGAAGTTATTCATACGGATATGCAGCCCACCGGTTCATTTGATTGTTCGCATCCGCTGCTTAATCAGCTTCAGCAGAATATTCGCTGGGGGCAGCGCGGCAACTTTCTGGATGTGCCCACGGACTGCCCACAGCGGGATGAGCGCTTGGGCTGGACGGGAGATGCGCAGGTCTTTATCCGTACGGCGGCGTTTAACTATGGCGTTGGCCCATTTTTCACCAAGTGGCTCAAAGACCTGGCGGTCGATCAGAAGCCTGATGGCGCTGTGCCTTCCGTGATTCCGTCGATCATGGACCCTACCCATCATTCGTCTTCGGCCTGGGGCGACGCAGCGGTCATCTGTCCGTGGACGATCTATCAATGTTATGGGGATAAACGGATTCTGGAGGAGCAGTACGACAGCATGACCGGCTGGGTGGAATACATCCGATCCCAGGGTGACCAGGAACTGCTGTGGAACACCGGCTTCCATTATGGGGACTGGTTGGGACTGGATGCCAAGGAGAACAGCTATGTGGGTGCAACGCCGCAGGATCTGATTGCGACTGCCTTCTTCGCCTATTCGACGTCATTGGTTGCCAAGACCGCCGATATTCTGGGCAAAACGGAAGATGCCCGCCGCTATCACGATCTACACGCTCGAATCGTACAGGCGTTTGCCGATGAGTTTATTACGCCGAATGGTCGTTTGGCTGCTCACACGCAGACTGCTCATGTATTGGTCTTGATGTTCGATCTGGTCGAAGGAGACACCAAGCGCCGTCTGGCGGACACATTGGCCGAATACGTGCGTGAGCAGCAGATCCATTTGACGACCGGATTCGTCGGAACGCCTTATCTATGCCATGTGCTGTCGGAAAATGGCTACCATGATCTGGCAGTCGGATTGGTCCAGCAGGAAGAATATCCGTCGTGGCTGTATTCGATTCGTCAGGGTGCGACCACCATCTGGGAGCATTGGGATGGCATCAAGCCGGACGGCTCATTCTGGAGCGACGCCATGAATTCGTATAACCATTATGCCTATGGAGCTGTGGGCGATTGGCTGTATCGTGCGGTAGCAGGGTTGGATGCGGATGAGCAGATTCCCGGCTACAAACGCATGATTCTGCGCCCTAATCCAGATTCCGGCCTGACCCATGCCCGCGCACAATACGAATCGTTATATGGGAAAACAGTGTGCGGCTGGGCGCGGCGTGAAGACGGCCAGGTCATCTATGAGATTGAACTGCCGCCGAATACGACCGCCGAGCTGCGTCTGCCCCATACTGCGGGGCGCAGTCTGACTATTGATGAGCGTCAGCCTGCCGAAGTTCTGGGGAACGAAGCGATTGTCCAAGCGGACGGCACGGTCATTCTGGAACTGGGTTCAGGGCGCTACGCGGTGAAGGTCGGCTGACAGCTGGGGATGAAACGGGCACGGTGAGTTGAACGAACGAAGACGACGGTCTGCCATCTGGCGATCGTCGTCTTTTTGCATGGAACGGCAGGATCGTGGGCTGTGGAGTCGAATGTCTGAGTGAAGAGGAGGTTTTTTCATGATGCAATCCATTGTACATATCGCGCTTGTGGTGAAGGACTATGACGAAGCGATTGAATTTTATACGCAGAAGCTGTATTTTACACTGGTTGAGGACATTTACCAACCGGAGCAGGACAAACGTTGGGTCGTCGTCTCGCCGCCCGGTTCGACGGGAACGACACTGCTGCTGGCTCGCGCCTCCAAGCCTGAACAGGAGCCCTTTGTCGGCAATCAGGCCGGAGGACGTGTCTTCCTCTTCCTGAATACAGACGATTTCTGGCGGGACTACAACGAGATGAAGGCTAATGGCATCGAGTTTGTCCGTGAACCCAAGGAAGATTCTTACGGTACCGTAGCGGTATTTCAGGATTTGTACGGCAATCTCTGGGATCTGCTTCAGCTGAAGGAAGACCATCCGATGATGAGACGTATGAAGCAAGCGGAAGGTTAATCGTATAATGCTGCGAAGTGCGCAGAAGCAGTAAGCAGAACGGAATGGAAAAGGAGGACTAACATGAACCATCAGGATGGGAAGCCGCCCGCGAAGCCCATCACTTACGGCGAATCCCATATGGCCATCGTACGCAGTGGAGCGGCCTCTATCGAAGCTTTTTTGCTCAACGTCGATGATGCCGAACGTCTGAATATGCTGTTTTGCCTGGATCGGTATCTGGACCCCTATTTCGGTTACAATCTGCCTTATGCCGGGGAGATCTTCGAGATTCTTCAGCGTGAGCTGCTGCGTGAGCGATCCCGGAAGGTCAAGGATGATATTTTCCAATTGATCGATCTCTATGCAGGTCGTCATCTGGACACGTTAGCTAATCGAATAGACGAAGTTGAACCGCATTGGCTGGGAGAGACGCTTCGTGTATTGGGCGGCACCTACAATCCTCAATATGTCAGCACAATCCAGCGGTTTCTTGACCATGACGAGCCTCCGATCCGGGCTGCTGCACAGGAAGCTCTGGATCGAATTCAGTCTGTTCGGTGACTTGAAAGCAGCAAAGATCCCGAACGGTAACAATCATCAAGCAGCTGTAGGAAAGGAGAAGAGGTAATGGGGTATACATTTCAGGGATTTATCGGTGAGCCGGAGGTGCTGGAAGCGGCTGCGGCGCGGTTTCAGCACGTTAAGCTGATCCCGCTCACAGAGAGTTTGTCTACGATTCCGCTGGGCGAGGAGCTTGAACAGGAGATCAACCAGGGGGAAAGCCAACTGTTGGAGTTATGGGACATCCTGACGGATCGGATTGAAGCTGTGGGACTGGGATTATCGCAGTATGGACGCCTTGCCTATGTGGAAGCGGATTATTTTGGCGGAACGGGCGATCAGGGCTGTGTGGTCTGGGAAAAAGGCCAGGAGCTGCTGCGTGAAGTGCGTGCCGACAAAGCGATCAATCACGCCCTGAAGCTGCTGGGTGTGCAGACGGTAGAAGGTTTCGTGGATGAATTTGATACCGTAGATATGGGAAGACATCGCCGCGTAGAAAGTTGGTTCACGAAATGAATCCTTTTGCCTGCTTGCCTCGTATCATTACCCTGCGAGTCCATATATTGGATGAACGTATAATGATTACAGGGGAGATAAAAAAATGAAAAAAGGATTTCTGGTCAGCGTAGCGATCTGTTCGTTGTTGTTCATGGCAGCTTGTGGGGGAAACAGCGGAACGAAGGAAGCTGCTGCTGAGACGAAAACAACGGCTGAACAACCTGTCGAACAAAAAGCGGAGGTTGAAGCCGAGCCAGCAGCAGAAGAGGCAAAAGAAACCGTAGAAAAAACCGAAGAGGTCTCCGAGGCAGAGACTGAAGTTGAAGTGCCTGAGGCAGAGCCTGAGGCTGCTGAATTGAAGATGGCGTCTCAAGCCGACCAAGATCTTACCCATGACTATATGGATAAGTTGTCGCCTGCTATAAAAGCTTCTGGTCTCGTAATGAATACTTTACCTGGTCATATGAAGTCCTGGGAAAACGGGGAAATAAGTGATGCCGAGCTGAGAAACCAGCTGATTGCGGCTAAAGCAGCGTTTACAACGCTGCAATCCGATTTTACAAAAGTGCCCGTTCCACAAGTCGAGTATGCGCCTCTGCATGATGCCATTTCGGAGTTTCATAATATCATGACTGGCATGGGAGTAGACGGAGGAAAGGCTGTGGGGTTGTTTATCGAAGCGCTGGACACGCAGGATGAAGCGAAACTCGAGGAAGGTTATGACGCCCTATTGCCTTTTGACGACTATTACACGCGTACAGAAAAAGTTATTGCAGAATTACAATCGATGACTGATATCGAATAGCGAACGCTCCTATTCGTAAGCGATCGCCGCATGGCTTCGGGAGACCGAGGACCATGCGGCTTTTTGCGTGATCCATGATCCAGGTTATCGCCTGAGGTGCCATGATTTTCTTTCGATGGTATGATGATGGTGCAGACCTGAAGCTTCGGTTTGCCCAGCGGCGCGTCAGGGAGTCATTCCAGATAAAGCCTGAATCGACATCATGGAGGTGGCTAATATGGATGCTGTGAACTCGAACAATGACGACGATTCGGCGTTTCTCAAAATCGACAAGCGGTATGTACCCTTTCTGCTCAAGGCGATCGAGGCGGTGCGGAAGACGTCGTGGGCGGAACGCTACGACTTAAATAAAGTACATATTTCCATGCGGAAAGATCAATACAACGACAGAGAGTGCATCGTAGTACGGTTTTATGCGGCTGATCTGAATGAGAGCAATTGGATGGATGTGACTCCAGACGATATTGGCGGCGCCCATGTCTATATGGATGCGGCTGGACGCGCGGTGCTGCACATCGCCATCGAACGTTAAGTGAAGCCGGAGGAGGGACGAAGATGCTGCTTTTTGAACAAGACGGAATCGCACTGCGTACGCTGCAGCCCCAGGATGCTTCGCTGCTGTTAAGCTGGCTGACCGATCCTGCTGTGCTGGAATGGTATGAAGGGCGCGATCAATCGTTTGATGCAGAGCGGGTTCAGGAAGATTTCTACGAAGATCCAGGCGAAGAGACGGCGTGTATTCTGATGGCGGAAGGACGGGACATCGGCTATCTGCAATTTTATCCGCTGGAAGAGGAAGAACGTGAGCTGTATGGCTACGGGAACACGGCTTCGGTCATTTATGGCATGGATCAGTTTATCGGGGAGGCAGGCGCCAGAGATCGAGGAATGGGAACACGGGCGATTGCGGCGGTGACCGATTATCTGTTCCGTGAGCGGGGAGCCGACAAGATTGTCATGGACCCTCAAGTGCGCAACCAACGTGCCCTGCGTGTCTATGAGAAAAATGGGTTTGTTCCGGTCAAGCTGCTTAAGCATCGAGAGATGCACGAAGGGGAGCTTCAAGACTGCTGGTTGATGGAAAAAAATCACGTTTGAACACGAAGTCATGAGGAGCATCGTCTACAGGCAGCAGGGCACCTTGCAAAAAAAGGCCGCTGCCTATCAAAGGCACAGCGAACCTTTTATCCCAATCTTTAATCCTGTGACCAGCCTGCCCGAATCTGTGCCGCCATCGCTTCAGCAATTTTCTCCGGTGAGAGCTGATCGACGGCGAAACGGTGATGGTTGTCGGCGTAGACCTGCTTGCGGTTGTTGAACAAGTCCTGCACTTCTTCCAGCGACTTGCTCTGAAGGATCGGGCGCGTATCGATCAGAGACTCGAAGCGTTCCAGCCAGGATTCCCAAGCCAGATCGAGGTGATAGACGATCCCACTGCTCAGGCAGGCGCTGCGAATCTCTTCCTGCATGAAGGAGCCGCCGCCGAGTGAGACAATCTTCTCCCGCGAAGTGCGGCACAGCTCGACCAGATATTCTTTTTCCATCTGCCGAAAGGCGGGTTCGCCCATCGATTTGAAGATCTCGGTCACCGGCATACCGTGAATACGTTCGATCTCCTGGTCGGCGTCCAGAAACTCCCGTTCAAGCTTTTGCGCCAGCAATTGACCGATTGTTGTCTTGCCTGCACCCATAAAACCGATCAAGATGACGTTTTTTTGGTTAAGAGGAACTGGGGTATCCTTTAAAGTCATGATTACCTTACTCCTTTGCCGCTGTACATGGAATTAGTATGTCCATTATAGGTTGTGAAAGGTTCTCCGGCAAGGAGCAACGAAAAGGACAGGAGGAAACGCGATGAATCGCATTATGCACACAAGAGAGAAGACGGAGACCTTGAAACGGGAATTGGAGCTTGCATCGGAACAGCTCTGTTCCACCTGGGAGACTGGAACGTTGACAGCGACCGATTTGGATCTGATGGAGGCCAAGTTTCAACGATTGAATGAGGAGACGGGAGAAGCAGAATGTCTATGGTTATTGTCTGAGATTCAGATCTATCGTTCCCGATTAATTCGCCGCGAGGGCGCCGAGATCGCTCGGCAGGGCTTGAAGCAGGCGCCGGAACTGACAGGACTTCACGATAATTACGTGATGTGCGCGGAAGGGGTATCGCCTCATTTCCATAGGACCAATCATCATCGTCTAATCGCGGAGTACCGGAAGATGTTGCAGCAGCATCCGTCACTGCTAATCGCCCGGCGTATCTTGATCGAGCATCTGATCGCCGACTACCGGCTGGACGAAGCGCTAATCGAGATTGAGCAAGCGCGTCCACATGCAGGCACCCAGGCGTACATATTGGAATTTTATACGGGAGAGATCGCTTATCGCCGCGGACAGCAGGAAGTGGCGGTTCGGATCTGGACGAGAGTCTGCGAAGAATATCCGAACGATGCCATGTGTCTGTTCCTGCTCGGGGAACAGTATGCGAAGTTTGCCCGTTATGGCGAGGCCGCAGAAGCCTACGAACGTTCTTTTGTGCTTCAACAGGCTCCCCGTCGGATTGACGCGCTGAACGCATTGGTACATATTTATGAGATTATAGGCGATGACTGCATGCTGCTGCATACCGTGGGGCGGATTCTAAATGTGTTTGCTCAGGATTACGGGATTACGGCAGGCAGCGAGGTTGATACGTACCGGCAGCAGAAGCGAATGTTGGGAGCGAAGCAGACGTGGAGCTGATCTTCATCCGTCACGGTCAGGGGGAGCATAATCTGGACGTTCAGGACAGGCTGGAGCGCAGGCATCCGCATGTTTCCTCAGCATCCGGAATGGACAACCCTTCCCTGCGATATTTCGCTCACCAGACGGAATGTGGAAGAGGCTTATCCTTGGCTCAGGCTGCGCACCGAAGATTTCGAGGAACTCTGGGAGCAGGGGATTAACACAAGACCGCAGGCGGACTTTGTCATGCAGGCTGAGGAACTGCTTGATTGGTTGAGGCAGCAGGAGCGCTCGCGTGTGTTCGCAGTCAGCCATGACGGGACGATTCACGCATATCGGGAGCTGCTGGGTGAGCAGAACTTGAGCCGGGATGATTTTCTGGGTGAAGCCGGTACGTATGTGCTGAACATTTAAGAATGGAAGGGGCATAATCGAGTATGATCGAGACGGCCGAGCAGCGCCTGAAGAATCTAGGTATTCTGCTGCCCGAAGGGAGTATGCCTGCTGCGGCATACGCTAATGCGGTCATTGTAAACGGCTTGATGTTCGTTGCGGGCAAAGGGCCTTCCGGCGCACCTCAAGGCAAACTGGGCCGCGAATATTCGACGGAGCAGGGATTCGAGTTCGCCCGACAGACAGGCATCGAGATTCTGGCCGTATTGAAAAGCGAACTGGGTTCGCTGGACCGGTTTAAACGGGTAATCAAGTTTCAAGGATTCGTTAACGCAACGGAAGACTTCAAAGAGCATCATAAAGTGCTGGATGGCTGCTCCAAGCTGATGATCGATGTCTTCGGCGGGCGCGGTTCGCATGCCCGGTCTGTGTTCGGCGCCGTCTCGGTGCGCGACGACCTGCCGATCATCGTCGATTCGATTTTTGAAGTGGAGTAAAGAAGCGGAGTAGGCTGGAACCTTGTCAGCTCTGCTGCCCAAGATCGAACGGCGGACCGGGCGGAAGATAAAGCGGGTCGTCAAAAAGGATTGAGAATGGCTCAGGGCTGTGGTTCGCAGTTAAGGAGGAGAATATTCGGATGAATCGCAAACAGTATCAGACCGGCTCCCCTTGGGAGCCGATCGTTGGTTACAGCCGCGCCGTTCGCGTCGGAAACGTGGTGGAAGTCGCGGGCACGACGGCGATCCAGGATGGAAAAGTGATTGGCGTTGGCGACGCTTATGTGCAAACCGTCGCCATCCTACAGACGATCCGGGAAGCTCTGGAGCATGTGGGAGCCAAGATGGAACATGTCGTCCGCACGCGCATGTTCGTGACCGATATTTCGCGTTGGGAAGAGATTGGCCGTGCGCACGGCGAAGTGTTCCGCGACATTCGTCCTGTAGCGACGATGGTCGAAGTCAAAGCGCTGATCGAACCGGAATTGTTGGTAGAGATCGAGGTTCAGGCGATCGTGCCGGAGGCGCATGCGGATCGTGACTCCACCATTTAGCCTGGTGAAAAAAAGCGTGCGGATTTATCGCCTTGCGTACTGCTGCACCGGCAGAATATCCGTGCGTATGAGCGGTATCAACGCCGGATCGCTTGCGGCTTCTCGGCTATCACAGCTGCTAGAGGTCACGTGAGAGGCTAAAAAAGCCTGCGAAGGTGTGCAAGAAGGCCGCAAAAGGGCGTGAGGGCTGTGGCCGCGTAAGGCCGCGAAGTGCTGCAGAAGTCTGCGAACGCTTGCGAGAGGCGGCGAGACGGTGAAAGAGTCGAATAAGTCCAAATATACGCTTATTTCCGATAAAAGCGGCTCTTTTTGCGAAATAAGTCCAAATATCCGCTTAAACTAGCCCGATTCTCCCGAGAATCGGGCTTTTCGGCAAAATAAGTGGATAAATGGACTTATTTGCGAAATTGAAGGCAATCGCAGAGAAATAAGGGGATTATTGCGCTTATTCCGGCGAACGGACGCTCCCATTATCGCTCAATGTTTCTACCTCCCTACGATTGATTACATACACCGACCGAAAACTCGTCATTTTTCTGAAGTTAGGGAATGAACCGATAAAAGCTAATTTTGATTTCACCTCATATTTTGATCCTCTCTTTCATCCATTTCGTTGATTGGCGTCATAGAAAGTCAAAGAAAAAAGCCTCTCCCTATACATTAGGAAGAGGCTTCTTCACGAATTGAATTTCTTAACAATGGGCGGTGTTTATTTGTTCTTCGCCGTCATTTCTGCCTGTCCAACTTCACCCGACACTTCCGTAAATCGGCCCAGCAGGGCGCGGATGTCGTTGGAGGACTTCAGCCGGTACTTGGCAGCGGTCACTTCCTTGCCGATCTTCACGGAGTACGAACCTTCCGGCAGTGCCGCGAACATATCCTCGTCTGTCCGGTCGTCCCCGGCGGCGAATACAAAGTCATGTTCGCTCTGATTCAGCACGAGGTGGGCGCCGTGGCCTTTGTTCACCCGGGAATCCTTGACCTCGATGACTTTATTGCCGTCCAGTACGCCGACGGTCATCGATTGGGTGACGGACATAAGCGCTTCTTTTAGTTCATTGCGCTTCAGTCCGGCGATCTCCGGTTCGGACTGACGGTAGTGCCAGGCGATGGAGTAGTCTTTCTCCTCGATCAGGGAACCCGGCGTGCGGTCGGTGTAGGTCTCCATGATCGGACGAATGGTTTCTTTCCACTCGTTGTCCATGTTGAGCGTCATCACCCACTCGCTGCCGGGCTTTCTCAGCCAGAGGCCGTGTGCAGCTACGATGGTGACATCCAGATCGCCCAGCCATTTCTCCGCAGTGAAGCGGTCGCGGCCGGTGATGATGACCACGGTGTTTTTTGGATCAGCGGTCAGATTGGTCAGCAGCAGCTTCAGCTCTTTGTCCGGGCGAGCCTGATCCGGCGTAGGCTTGAAGCCAACCAGCGTACCGTCATAGTCGAGGAACAGCACCCGATTCGAGGCGCTGCGGTAAGCCTGCTCCAGCTCCGACGAACCGGAAGTCAGCTTGTTCAGCGGTTCGGTGTGGATGCGTTCCTGCGGCGCGGCCCAGAGTGTGTTCAGGAACTCTTCCGCCCAGAACTTGACATTGTAGCGTGACAGACGGCGGTGCATGTTTCGGTTGCGATCCATCTTGTCGTCTTCCGGCATTTCCAGCGCCATCTTGATGCCTGACGCGATGGCTTCGTGGTCGTTCGGATTGACGATGACGGCTTCGCCCAATTCGCTGGCAGCGCCGGCCGTTTCGCTCATGACAATCATGCCTTTGAGGTCATGACGGGATGCAATGTACTCTTTTGCAACCAGATTCATGCCGTCACGAAGTGGAGTCACCAGCAGCACATCGCTGTTGCGATAGAAGGCGATCAAGTCGTCCTGAGACACCGTGCGGAAGAAGAACCAGACCGGCATCCAGTTGAAGGTGCCGAACTCACCGTTCACTTCGCTGACCAGTTCTTCGATCTCGCGTTTGAGATTATCATATTTTTCGATCCCAACCCGGGAAGGAGCAATAATCAGATTCAGCCGCACCTTTTCATGGTATTCCGGGTATTTGGCGAGGAAGTGCTTAAACGCCTTGATTCGATCCGGGATGCCCTTGGTGTAGTCGAGGCGGTCGACCGAGATGATATTCCGCATGTTCTTCGTGCCTTCGATGAAATCGAGGGATTCCTGCGAAGCTTTTTCCCCCGTCTTCGACTTGGCGAAATAATCATAATCGATGCCCATCGGGAACGCGTCAACCTGGGCGATATGCGTCTCAAACTGAATCTTGTACAGATTATGTTCATGCCCAAGCAGACGGCGCACGCTGCTCAGGAAGTGACGCACATAATCATAAGTATGGAAGCCGATCAGGTTGGCACCGAGCAGGCCTTGAAGCAGCTCTTTACGCCAGATCAGCAGACGGTAAATCTCGAAGGAAGGGAACGGAATATGCAGGAAGAATCCGATCTTCACGTCGTTATATTTTTCACGAATCATCTGCGGAAGCAGCATCAGTTGGTAGTCATGAATCCAGATGGTGTCGCCGTCTTCGATCAAGGGAGCAACAGCATCGAAGAATTTGCGGTTGACGCGTTGGTAAGCCTCCCAGGTCTTGGAGCGATATTCGACAGCGCTGGTGAAATAGTGGAACAGCGGCCAGATCGTTTCATTACAGAAGCCATGGTAATACATCTCGATGTCCTCTTCGGTCAGCGGGACAGCGAGACATTTATAATCTTTTTTCAGGGTATCGGCGACGGAAGACAGTTCTTCTTCGCTCAGTTGATTCTCTGCAACGCCCGGCCAGCCGGCCCAGATGGTATCTCCCTGCTCATGATAGCTTTTAAGTCCGGTAGCCAGACCGCCTATGCTTTCTTTGTAGTCCAGGCCGGAATCGCTTTTGCTCACGGTAACAGGCAGACGGTTGGATACGAATATTGTTTTACTCATAGGTTGGACCAGCTCTCCTTCTTGGATGGTGTAAAATGGGGCTAATACGAAAATAAGGGGTGTTCGCTAAATGAAAATGAATGAAAACGCGCAATATCCGCAACAATTCTGTGACTCATTACCCGAAAGCTCAGGTTCAGACTCAAGTGTCGAAAGATGAAACATCACATCTTTTGTAAAAAGCCTCTGTGAAGCGATGAGGGATCGGACATGTTCGGAATAGAAAAAGCGGAGAGAGGATGGGAGCGAGATGTACCGGAAATTAAAAATATTTGGGATTTTCCTGCTGCTTCTGGGGCCGCTGGTGATGCTTTCTCCAACTGAACGAACCTTGGCGTGCAGCTGTATGATTCCACCCAGTGCACAGGCAGCGAAGGCTGAAGCAGCAGCCGTGTTTTTGGGAACCGTAACGGACGTGAAGGAGGTAAGCAGACGTACCGAAGGATATTACGAGGCTCAGGTAAACGTGCAGGAGAGTTGGAAAGGCGTCACGCAGGCGAACGTCAAGGTGTACTCTGACTTCAGCAGCTGCTCTTTCGATTTTGAAGTGGGCAAATCATATTTGTTCTACGCCTACAACGTTCAGCAGCGTCTGGATGTAATCAACTGCGGACGCTCGCGGGAACTGTCAACTGAATATCCAGAGACAGCAGCAGACATCGAAGAGTTAGGAGCGGGAACGCGATTTGTATCGAAACAGGCAGTCGGTGAGAAATCCAACAGCGAGGAACGAAGGGCACCTACCTGGGCAGGGTGGGCAGCCGGGGGTTCGCTTGTGATTCTGGTGATAAGTGGGCTGTTAACGCAGAAGGCAACAAGAAGATGAGAAGACAAATGAAAATCAGGAGGAAGCCGTCTAATGAACGAAGGAACACTGCGTATCGAATATGACATTCGCCCTGTCGAACCAAGGGATCTTCCATTTCTATGGGAGATGTTGTATGAATCGATGTATGTGGCTGAGGGAGAAGCCCCTTTTGAACGTACCCTGCTGGAGGAACCTGCTGTGCGCAAATATCTGGAGGATTGGGGCAGAAGCGGGGATGTAGGCTTGGTTGCGGAAAAACAGGATGGAACGCTGCTGGGATCTATCACCGCCCGCTATTTTACCGCCGATTCTCCCGGTTATGGCTTTGTATCTTCGGATGTACCGGAGTTGGGAATGGCGTTGACGGCAGACAGTCGGGGAAAAGGCATTGGCCAATCTCTGCTAACTGCGCTTCTGCGCAGCCTGCACGATCATGGAGTAAAGCGGGTATCGCTCAGTGTTGATCCACGCAATGAACCGGCGATGAAGCTGTACCGGCGATGCGGATTTGAAGTTGTTGGACGTGAAGGGACTTCCGTCACGATGCTGGCTTCTACGCAAATGGAGGGATAGACGTCTTTGGAACCTCATTGTCACAAATTGGTGAACGATGGAAGCAGGGCAGGGCGGAAGTGGTATCCTGATAGGAACAGAAACGACGAAATTCTGAAAGGCAATGAGGAGAGAGAATAAGATCGGGGAGAGTGCCAAGTGACGACACATCAGATTCAGTTTGACCGCCGATCGTGGATCGGCTGCCTGAACGCGGAAGTTCCGGCGCTGCTGCGAATCGAATCCAGCGCTGTGCTGCCGCCGCATGGAGCGTTCCGATGATCGCCGGGCCGATCATCATGAGCCTTCGGCCGGAGCCGTACGCGCGGATGCAGGAAGGCGCGAAACGCCATGAGTTTCGCCGGCGATTGTCCGGCGAACTGCCGGGGGCTTTCCTGTACCTGGCTGCGCCGGTCTCTTCGATCGTCGCGTACGCCGAATTCGGCTGCCCGGTTGTCGGCACGCCGGAGGAATTGGCCGCCTTGGCTGAGGCGGACGAGCCGGGAGCGTACGCAGACACGCTCCGTTACTTCGAGGGCCTTGCGCGCGGCTTCGCGCTGCCGCTGTTGGTCGTAACGCCGATCGAAGCGCTCCCGCTTGCGGAGCTGCGGGAGCGCTTCGGCTATACGCCGCCGCGTTCCTACCGGCGGCAGGCGCCCGATTCGGAGCTGGCGCGCGAATTAGCCGCGCGGCTGGAAGCGGCGGGCGGACTGCCCGCCCCGGAACGTGAATCTGACCGCCCACATCATCAGCCGGAATAAGCGGCAAGCATGAACGACAAGCAGATGAAAGACAAGCAATAGAAACGAGAATCAGCTGGAGAAGAGAGGCAGACTTAAGATGGATGATTTTACAAAAAGACGCATCGAGAAGATTATGCGTCATTATATGGAGAGCACTGTGCAGCAGCAGCTGCAAAATCAGCGCGGCATCGGCTACGCCGTGGATGGAGACGATGTGATTCTGGTGGAACAGCGTCCGTCCAAGGACGGTTCGCGCTGGATCGAACTGCCAGTGGCGCAGTTCAGACTGGATGCCGGAGGCTGGCGGGTGTATGGTCTGGACAGCGGGGGCCGTTGGCATCTGGTTCCGGAGATTCCGGCAAGCGATGATTTTGAAGCTCAGTTAGGACATGTGACGCGCAATGAATTGGGCATTTTCTGATGAGCCAGGGATTTCCTAAAGTAGGCTCTCTATTTTGACAAGCGGAGGGATGGAATGAAGCAAATCATCGCAATGGGCGGCGGTGGGTTTTCCATGGAACCGGAGAATTTGCTGCTGGATTCTTACATATTGGAACAGGCTGTGGCTGAACGGCCTCGCATTTGTTTTGTGGGAACCGCCAGCGGAGATGCGCCAGGCTATATCGATCGCTTCTATGAAGCTTTTCGTACGCTCCCGTGCGAGCCTGCTCATCTGTCATTGTTCAAGCTGCCGGAAGGCAGCCTGGAGGATGTTCTTCTGAATCAGGACATCATCTATGTGGGCGGCGGAAACACCCGCAGCATGCTGGCAATCTGGCGTGAATGGGGAGTGGATCGCATACTCCGTAAAGCTTATGAACGGGGGATCATTCTGACCGGACTCAGCGCGGGTTCCATCTGCTGGTTTGAAGAAGGAGTGACGGACTCCGTAACCGGACAGTTGGGCGCCATTCAGGCGCTGGGGCTGCTGCCGGGCAGCCATTGCCCCCATTATGATGCTGAAGCAGAGCGGCGGCTGGGTTATCATGCGCTGCTGCAATCCGGCGAGATTGGAGCGGGGATCGCAGCCGACGATGGGGCAGCGCTGCATTATCAGGATGGCGAGCTGCACCGGATCGTCTCGTCGAGACCAAATGTGGGCGCCTACGAGGTTGGGCTGCAAGGCGGAATCGTCAAGGAAACGAAGCGGCCAGCTGAATATCTCGGGTAGAGACGCCCGCAGCGATTCTCAACCTGTCCCGGTATTTGTTCCAAGCGTCGTCTCATTCCGTTAGCCCCAAGGTTTGACGTCAGCCCTGACTGTCAATCGTGCGAGATTCACTGTCCTAGACCAAATGAAGCGAAACAAACCGAAAAGCGAAGCCCTTCTTCAGAAGGAAGCTTCGCTTTTTGGGCTGCCCTTTTCTTGCTTATTATCGATCCGCTCCAAAAATCTCCCCGCCCTCAAGCCGATCCACAAAACCCTGAAGCCAGATGTAATACTGTTCGGCGTGCTGGAGTTTGTGCAGGTCGCGCAGCGCCTGATCGCGTTCTTCGGCGTTCGTCTCCTGTGCCAATATAATCGCCGAGAGATCCGGCATCACTTCGCGGATGCTGGCCAGCATGACGTCCACTTCCCGTTGGAGCTTGGCGCCAAAGAAGTTGCGGAAGGTATGGAAGAAGTCGGTCTCGGCAACGTACTGATCTTTCCGATCTTTTTTCTCATCCAGCTTATAGATCATCTTCGACTCGGTGAGCGAACGTACCGCATAACTCATATTGCTCTTGCTCATATTCATCACATTCTTCATCTCTTCCAGAGTCATCGGTCGATCTTCAAAATACATGATGCCGTAGAGCTGGCCGAACGAATGGTTGACGCCATACAGATCCATGGTTGTAGCAATCGATTCGATCACTCGGCTGCGAAGCTCCTGCCGCTCCGGCAGCGTGCGCGAAGCGGAATCCGCGGCGGATTTCTTTTCCACAATGTCACCCCTGAACCGAATTCCGGTAGATTTACCCCTATTTTGTTCTGCTCATATTTTACATGAAACGCTGAGAATTTAACACACGGATAATCTGCATTTTTCAAAACGAATGTACAATCATTTTTGTACGGAAGAGAAAATGAGGCGTTGAAACGCGTTGATTCCAAGATCAGTCAAAAAAAATTGAATACAAGGAGTGAAGGAGTTGCGTCTGAAAACCATTCGAGAAGGAGAAGCGGTGCTGTTTACGCTGCCGGCTCTGGTGCCCCTGCTGCTGTTCTGGCTGGGACCGCTTGGCTACATTGTGTACTTGAGCTTTACCGAATGGGACTTCATGAGTCCCGATAAGCTGTTTGTCGGTCTGGACAACTATACATATCTGCTGACGCATGCGGATTTCTATCAAGCACTCAAGGTCACGCTGCTGTTCGGCCTCGGTACGGTGATTCCAATCATCGTTGGTGGACTCGCGCTGGCGCTGCTGATGAACAGCAAGCTGCCTTCCACCGGCCTGTTCCGGGCCATGATGTTCTCGCCGTGGGTCACACCGACAGTCGCTGTCTCCATCGCCTGGTCGTGGATCTTTGAGCCGGATGTGGGTCTTGCGAATCTGGTACTCGGCTGGCTGGGGATCTCGCCGGTTGGCTGGCTGCAGGACCCCACGTGGGCGCTGGTTGCGGTTATGATCGTGACCATCTGGAAATCCATCGGTTGGTCGATGGTCTTTTATCTCGTCGCGCTGCGCAATCTGCCTGCGGATCTGATGGAAGCGGCCTCGATTGATGGAGCAGGCGGCTGGGACAAGTTTCGGGCAATCACGCTGCCGCTGATCTCGCCGACTACGCTGTTCCTGTCGATCATCCTGACGATCCAGTCGCTGCAAGCCTACGACCAGATCAACGTCATGACGCAGGGCGGCCCCGCCGGTTCCACCCGAACCCTGCTGTATATGTATTATCAATCGGCCTTCGAGTCCTTTAACGTCGGTGAGGCTTCGGCAATCGCCGTCATCATCATTCTGATCTGCGTGCTGCTGTCGGGACTGTCGTTCCTGTTCAGCCGACGCCTGGTGCACTACTCATGAACTTAACCGAAGCAAGCAAGATGAAGCAGGGACGCGATCTCGGTCACAAACTCGGACTTGAACGCAGCCGCAGAGCCGTACCGTTTAGCGAAAAGTTCTGGCGTCTAGTCCGTTATCTGCTGCTGGCAATCATTAGTCTGGCGATGGCATTTCCGTTCTACTGGATGGTCACAAGCGGACTCAAGACCAATGACGAGATTTGGCGATTCCCACCGACCTTTTGGCCGGAATCAATCAATTGGAGCAACTATACGGATGCATGGAACTCGGCGCCTTTTGCCCGTTATATGTTCAACAGCGTGTTCGTGGCGGTGGCGATCTGCATCATTCAGGTTATCAACGCCAGCATGATGGCTTACGCGCTGACCCATATGAATTTCCGGCTGAAAAGCTCGTTTACCGGGATCGTATTGGTCGGCTACATGATCCCCAGCACGGCCGTCTATCTGCCCAGCTATCTGGTGTTGAATGAGCTGCATCTGCTGGATAGTTATGCCGGTCTGATCGTGTCCAACTGCGTGAGCGTGTTTGCGATCTTCCTGCTGCGCCAGGCTTTCCTGCAAGTCTCGCATGAGCTGGTCGAAGCGGGGCAGCTGGATGGAGCGTCGCATTTCCGGATTCTGTGGACCATTATGGCGCCGCTGATCCGTTCCTCATTTGCCGTCATGATCCTGATTACCTTCATTGAGCAGTACAACAATTATTTCTGGCCGATGCTGATTACGAAGGACCCGGATCTGCGCCTCGTCTCGGCAGGTCTGCGCAGTTTCTTCGTGGAAGGCGGCGCCTACGGTCTGGCTTGGCCGCAGATTATGGCTGCCAGTGCTTTTACCATCGCTCCCCTGCTCATCCTCTTCCTATTTGCCCAGAAGACGATCATGCAGAGCGTCAATATGTCAGCTGGCGTCAACAAGAACTGATTCATCATCCCACACCCATTGGAGGAGAACAACGAATGAAACAAGGTCTGAACGCCGCACGTTTTGCCATGAGTAAACCAGGTGCCCTCAAATTAAGCTGGAAAGGCGGCATGTCCATGCTGCTGGCGGCAAGCTTCACTCTGCTCACCGCCTGTGGTTCATCGCCAAGCGGACAAACGCCAAGTGCTTCCGCAAGTTCCGCTCCGGCAGCCGGGTCGTCCGATTCGACCAAGCCGGTTGAGATCGAATTCTGGTACGGATTGGGCGGCAATCTGGGTGACAATATGAAAGCGAAGATCGATGCGTTCAATGCCTCGCAGAAGGAAGTTGTGGTTAAGGGGATCGCACAGGCCGACTATACGGAGACAGAACAGAAGCTTCAGGCCGCGATTGCTTCCAATAATGTCCCGGCAGCGGTACTCAGCTCGAATGTGGATTGGGCACGCAAAGGATATTATGCTTCGCTGGATGAGTTGATCGCAGCGGATTCCAACTTCAAGGCAGAAGACTTCGTGCAGACTTTCCTCGATCAGGGCAAGGTGGATGGCAAACAATATTTCCTGCCGATGTATGGCACCACGCAGGTCATGTACTACCGCAAGGATACGCTCAAGGCCGCTGGGATTGACCCGGCCAGCCTGACCACCTGGGAAGCATTGGCGGACGCGGCGGCGAAAATGACCAAAAAAGAAGGCGGAAAAACGACCTTCTACGGGTGGGAGCCGATGTGGGGTGAAGGCAATATGATCGACGCGGCACTGAGCCGTGGCGGCAGCGTATTAAGCGAAGATGGCAAGACCGTCACGATTGACTCCCCGGAGTGGGTCGAGACGTGGGAGCAGTTCCGCAAGTGGATTCATGACGACCAGATTATGCGAATCCACTCGGGCGGTCAGGGTTGGGAATATTGGTACAAGACCATTGATGATGTGATGAAAAATAAAGCGGCGGGCTATACCGGTTCCAGCGGCGATCAGGGCGATCTCGACTTCAACATCGTGGCCGCGATGGAGCAGCCGGGCTGGGAAGGCGTAGGCCCAGGCAAGCCGGTTGCCAATGCGATTCAGGCAGGTATCGTAGCCAAAGCCAGCCCCGAACAGCAGCAGGCCGCGTTTAAATGGCTCACGTATTTCATGCAGCCGGAAAATACCGCCGACTGGTCGATGAAGACGGGCTATATTGCGGTTCGTCAATCGGCACTGGAAGATCCGGCGTTCAAAGCGTTCAGTGAGAAGAACCCACAGATCAGCGTACCGCTCCAGCAGGCTTCCCACGCTTCGGTTCCTTTCCTTGATCCAACGGGCGGCAAGATCACTGACGCGCTCAAAGTAGCGGCCGATCAGGTGCAGATCAACAATGTACCGGCCGAGCAGGCGCTCAAGGAAGCACAGGTCAAGGCGCAGAGTGAGCTGGATCGCGTCAAAAGATAAAACTGGAAGCGCGTGAACGCATGAAGTTGCAGCTCTGTGAAGGCCGATCGTTGGCGCTCTGAAGCACAGGTCTTTAGAGGTGAAGAACAGTGATCTTGGGCTGTAAAAACGTTGACCGCAGAGGACGCGCGGATTGCGCGGCCCTGCGGTTTTGCTGCAAAGTTGAGGGAGGGAAGAAGTTGGCATGATGAGCGACAAAGGATGGATTGGACAACGGGGTCTTGATCGGGTTCAAGACGCTCTGTTCGATAAGGAACGAGGTCTCGATCGGGTTCAAGACGCTCTGTTCGATAAGGAACGAGGTCTTGATCGGGTTCAAGACGCTCTGTGCGGTAAGGAACGAGGTCTTGATCGGGTTCAAGCCATTCTATTCGATAAAGATGGCACACTGCTGGATTTTACCGCGATGTGGGGATTTTGGAGCGATTACGCGCTGGATCGGTTCAGAGTCGTGTTAAAAGAACGAGGTCTTGAGCTGGATGAGGCGGACATCTCTTCGATCTGGGGTACGGAGCAGAATGAGCAGGGATGTACGGTGGATTATGACCGGAGAGGGCCGCTGGCGATGGGAACGGTAGAAGAGATGCGCGCGGTACTGACTTGGCAGGCTTATCGGCTTGGATTGACTTGGGGGGAAGCCAAAGTCATCGTGCGTGAGTGCACCGAGCAGGCAGACGCAGAGCTGGATCGGATTCGTCCGGCAAAATTGCTGCCCGGTGTGAGGGATGTTCTGGAGAACTGTCGCCGGGCAGGGGTGCCGCTTGCCGTGGTGACGGCTGATGAGACCGACAGTGCGCGTCGGCATCTGAGCTGGTTGGGCATTGAAGACTATTTTGCAGTCGTCATCGGTACCGATCAGGCGGAGCGGGGTAAGCCCTATCCAGATCTGTGCCTGCTGGCCTGTGAACGATTGGAGGCAGCGCCGGAGCAGGTCGTGATGATTGGAGATACCGAAGGCGACATGCAGATGGCTCGTGAAGCGGGTGTACGCCTGAAGATTGGCATTGGCGAGAGAGCGGAGCTGCCTTCAGCGGATTGGACGATTCGGTCGTTCCTGGAGCTTGGGCTTCCAGGCAAAGGCTTGAGCGACGAGAGTCGGGTGGCGGAATGAATACGGTAGAGGCAGGCTCCCAGGCTTCGCTGGGCTGGACGCTGCTTGCCCTGGCGATTATGTTGGAACTCAGCGGTACGCTGTTGATGAAGGTATCGGACGGCTTTACCCGTCTGTGGCCGTCGATTTTGATGTTTGTTTGCTACGGAGCCAGCTTTACGCTGCTTAATTTTTCGGTCAAACATATTCCGCTTGGCGTGGCTTACGCGATCTGGTCGGGTGTAGGGATTACCTTGATTGGGGTTGCCGGGCATTTCTTTTTTGGTGAGCGATTGAAATTGGGCTCTTTGGTCTGGATTGCCTTCATCTTGATCGGCATCATGGGACTGAAATGGAGCGAATCTTGATGAGCGAGGAAAAAGGAGGGCTTGAAATGAAGCAGGAGGAGAAGCATAGCGCAAATAGGGAGGAAGCCGAGCAGGGGGAGTTGGAACAGACGGCTGCCGAGCCAGCATTTGCGGCGCAGCAGCCCGCAGCGATGCAGCCGCCGATAAACACGTCAATTGTACAGCAGTCAGCGGCTGACCGGCATGGAGCCAGTTCGGTAGACCATCAGCTTCTGGCGACCTTCCAGGTCATTACGGATACGCATATCCGTGACGATGCCAGCCATATTCACAATCGGCACTGGAAGCAGGCGTTGGAGGATCTGGCTTCCTTCGGCGTCGGCAGCCTGGGCATCATGCACGTGGGCGATGTGACGGATCGCGGTCTGGCGGCGGAATACCGCGAATTCCGCCGGATCTGGAGCGAACGTCCGGCAGCTCTGCCGGAGCTGTATCTTACGCTGGGCAACCACGACATTGGCGCGGTGCTATGGGAAGAGAATGGAACGCCCATTGATCTCAGCGCTCTTGAAGGGCTGGAGATTGAAGACGCGCTGGATGGGCATTTTCGGGTGTTGGGCGGCAAGTCTCCGCAATCAGATCAAGAGAAAGGGGCGGCTTCGCTGCCTCATGCGCCAACCAACGCTGCGCCGGCGACTGCTGCGGAGTCGCTTGCCGAAGCGGCGGCGGAGCTGGGACTGGATCTGGCGGGGATGGCCGCCCGATTATCCGGTTCGGCGGAAGCGGACACCCGCGCACGCGAGCTGTGGGAGCGGCGAATGAACCGATTCGCCCAGGGCACCGGCGAAGCCGCCCCTTACCACGACCATTGGCTGGGCGGGTATCATTTTATTTTCCTGGGCAGTGAAAGCCCGCATCCCAAGGACTGTGATCTATCTCCCGGGCAGCTGGACTGGCTGCGCGAACGTCTTAGCGAAGAGGCTTCGCCAGACAAGCCGATCTTCATCTTCCTGCATCAGCCGCTCAAGAATACGGTGGCCGGTTCGCTGGAGGAGCAGGGCTGGTACGGCGTCAATCAGGACGCCGAATTGAAACAGGTGCTTGCCGCCTATCCACAGGCGATTCTGTTCTCCGGGCACACCCATTGGCAGCTTGAGGCCAAACGGATGGTGTACGATGGGCAGGGCGTGCTGCCTGCCATGTTCAATGCTTCCTCCGTGGCCTACCTGTGGACGGATAACGACGAGCATCTGACCGGAAGCGAAGGGCTTCAGGTTGAGATTTATACGGATCGCGTGGTCGTACGCGGTCGGGATTTTGTACGCGGGGCGTGGATCGAAGGCGCCGCACATATGGTCAGCTATCCGGTGAAGACGAAGCAGGAACTGGTGAATCTGCATTAATTTCGCAGCAATCCTGATACGCCTTCCCCGGTTATTACATCGACTGTTTACGTGCTGGCGATTCTCCAAAAACCCCGGTCTTCCTTATGGAAGACCGGGGTTTTTGGGCATGATGCAATCATGGTCGAGTTAACTTCACGGCCTGCCGGAAAGCTCCACCTCTCCACCTCTCATGAGATTTCCCCCTGTATTCACCCGCCGAACTTGTTATACTAGCAGAAGATCATCCAATTCCTGACTGTTGAAGTTTCTTACGACAATACGCAATTTTTGCGTTCATATTATGAATCGGGGGTTCCTGACGCCGAACTGATTCTGCGCATTTTTTATGGTGCTGACCCGATAGGCTGATGACTCTAATGTATCATTTTGATAAAGAACATTTGAAATTTTGAACGAAAACTGATCTGGAGGGAGAGAGACACATGGGTATTTTATTACTGATTCTGCTGTTAATCGTCATTATCAAGTTGGTAGACATCGATAAGCGCTTGAAGCGGGATGCGGATCATCAGGAGAATATCGCGCATCGGCTGGAGCAGATTTTACGGGAATTAAGACAGAGGTCGTAGGAATAGGATTAACATAGAAGTAGACCTATAAAGGGAACCCAACGTTGAAGGAGAACCAGACATGTCGATTATACAGCCGCATCATACGGTCACCCTCGCTCCGGTTCGTTCCGAAGATTTGGGAACGCTTCGCCAGATCGCCATCGCAGCTTTTGCCGAAGATCTCAAGCGGTATGGTGTGATGCCGGAAGGCATCGAAACGTCAGCCTGGCATGAGCAGGGCGCTGACGACGGTTCCTATCTGGCGATCTTCGCAGATGGACAGCTTGTGGGAGGGGCGCGGGTATTCGACCTTGGAGAGGGCAGTTTCCGCATAGGTTCGCTGTTTGTGGCTCCTGCGCGGCAGGGTCAGGGAATTGGTGCGAACGCATTGTCCGCGATTGAAGCCGCCTATCCTCAAGCGCGTCGCTGGTCGCTGGATACTCCGGCCGGAAGCGAACGCAATCAGCGGTTTTACAGCCATGCCGGGTATGTGAAAGTAGGCGAGAGCCACCCTGATCCCCACTCGGACTTCCGATTGGTTGATTATATCAAGCTTCCGTTGTTGGCGCTCATTCGGGACGCCGAGTTATCGCTTCCACGCAGGGAACATCAATCTGCTTCTCCTGGTCCCCAATCTGCTGACGAGCATACTTTCTGGCTGCGTCAGGCTGCACGTGCCGTGCTGCTGGATCATCGAGGGCGAATGGCCTTGATGCATGTCTCACGGGACGATTATCATAAGCTGCCGGGCGGGGGAATTGAAGCTGGCGAAGACGTTCATGCCGCACTGCGGCGCGAATTGCGTGAGGAAGCCGGTGCTGAAGTGAAGATCGTGCGAGAACTTGGCATGACCGTTGAATATGTTACTGAGCATCTGCGCAAGCAGTTCTCCTACGCGTACGAGGTTCGACTGCTTGGTGAATTATCCGCAGCGGAGCTGACGGCAGGTGAACAGGCCGCCGGGTTTAGACTAATCTGGGTCACGCCGCAAGAAGCCCTGAGTCTCATGGAAAAGGACCGTCCCAAGAGCTACGTAGGAGCCTTTATTCAAGCACGTGATCGGGCGATTGTTCAGGCTTATCTCACGCATGGAGACGCGCAATGAGCGATTCTTATCGGGGCATTGGCGTGGACGGCTGCCCCGGCGGCTGGGCGGCAGTGGTGATTGAGGGAACGAAGAAGATCGGGTTGAGCGGCACAGGCTGCGGGAATGGACAGGCCCGCGCAGCCCATTCGGACGCTTCGGAGTGCGAATGGGCGGAAGCTGAAACTGTTAGGGTCACCTCGGCGGTATATCCCAATATCGCTTCCTTATGGTCGGCTCTCCAGCCTGATCCGGCGCATGATCTCTTGCTGATCGATATGCCGATAGGACTGCCTGAGGGTGCAGACGGATTGCGCAACAGCGTTTGCGATCGGCGCTGCGACCGCGACTGCCGGAAGCTGCTGCCTCGATCACGCAAATCCAGCGTATTTCCCGTGCCCGCGCGCCAGGCGCTCCGCGCAGCGAGTCCGTCCGCAGCAAACCAAGCGGTAACAGGACGCAAACTGAGCTGTCAGAGCCTCAATCTGCTGCCCAAGATCCGGGAATTGGACGATTTTATCGCCGCGCGGTTGGCAGGTGGAGATCCTCTTCCGCTGCTGGAGTCACACCCGGAGGTGGCTTTCCTGCGACTGAACGGAGAACAAGCGCCGCTGCATGGGAAAAAGACGGCTGAAGGTCTAGCCGAGCGTCTCGACATTCTGGAACAGACGGGGATTGACCGGATGACTCTGAAGCAGCTGCTGGAGCATTTTCCCCGCAAGCAGGCCGCTCGTGACGATCTGCTTGATGCGGCGGCTCTGGCGCTGACGGCACAGCGTATTCGCTCCGGCCGTTCTCCAGCACGTTATGTGACGGAAGGCACGCAGCGGCAGTTTGACTATAGCGGACGGCTGGAGATGAATATCGTGTATATCTGAATCTTGATCGAAATCAAACCAACTCCGAAAGAGACAGGGATGCACTTTTGGAGCCTGCTTTCAACGTTTGGCGTTCAGACGGGAATCCGGTACACGGATTGTCCCGTCTTTTTTCGTGTAAATATAAGGGTACCGCTCTGTAAGCGGCAGGAGAATTGGAGCTACGCTCCGCTTCTGTCGATGGAGCAGAACAGAATCCAGGGAGGCGAAATCAGCGATGAGCGCATGGTATGAAGAAAGTTTCGGAGAAGATTATCTGAGAGTCTACAGCTACCGAGATGAACAGGGGGCGGCGCATGAGGTGCATGAGATGATCTCCTGGCTGAAGCTGCCGCCTGGCGCGAAGGTGCTGGATCTATGCTGCGGCATGGGCCGACATTCGCTGTCGCTGGCCGAGAAAGGCTACAAGGTCACGGGCATGGATCTGTCGGAAGTGCTGCTGGAAGAAGCGAAGAAGGAAGAAGGCGCCGAGGCTGTGAATTGGGTGCAGGGCGACATGCGCGAACTTCCGTTTGCAGACGGTGAATTTGATGCGGTAGTCAACCTGTTTACTTCATTTGGCTACTTCAAGCAGGATAAGGAACATGTGCGTGTGCTGGAGGAGATTCAGCGCGTACTCCGTCCAGGCGGCCGATACATTATCGATTTTATGAATTCACTGCATGTGGAGCGTCATTTGAAGCCTTGTACGGAGCGGGAAGAAGAAGGGCTGAAGATCGAGGAGCGCCGCAAGATCGAAGACGGTTATGTGAAAAAACACATCACGATCATTCCGGAGGGACAGGAAGCGAGTGAGCCGCGCGAGTACGATGAACGAGTGAAACTGTATACGCTGGAGGAACTGACGCAGCTGCTGACTGAGGCGAGGCTGGAGATTGATGAAGTGCGCGGCGATTACGATGAAAAGCGTTACGAAGCGGATTCTCCACGGATGATTTTTGTCGGAAAAAGGTTCTGACCTTGTCAAATTTGGGTATATAGCACCATTATGCTTGCTTAAAGAGGTGCATACCCATGTCGAAAAATAAAGATCACCTTCAGCAGATTGAAGAACTGACACGTGCAGGTGAAGCCTGTCAGGCAGAGCTGGAGCGCCTGCGGCTGCTGCTTGATGAGGAACGAACCGAACGCGAAGCTGCTGAACAGGAATCCCAAAATAAATCCAAATTTGTTGCGGTTCTCAGCCATGAGATCCGTAATCCGGTCAATGGTATTGTAGCCATGAGCGACCTGTTGAGCGAAACAGAGCTGACGCAGGAACAGAGCGAATATCTGGGCATCATCCGGCAGAGCAACGCATCGCTGCTTGAACTGGTGAATGGAATTCTGGATATGAGTCGCCTGGAAGCGGGCAAGATGACCATCGCGCATAATCCGTTCGATTTGATTAACACGATCGAAGATCTGGTGTATATGCTCGCTCCGCGTGCTTTTGAGAAGAAGGTAGAAGTCATTCTCGACGTGGAATCGGAGATTCCGCTGTTTGTAGTGGGCGACGTAGTGAAAGTTCGACAGATCTTTCTTAATTTACTGCAAAATGCGATCAAGTTTACCCACGAAGGTGAAATTGTCTTCCAACTGAAACGCATGCCTTCTCTGGAAGAAGATCGAATCGTCGTGGGTTTTGCTGTACGTGATACGGGGATTGGGATGTCTGCCGAGCAGTTGACCCGGATCTTCGATGTCTATACGCAGGTGCATGAGGCCTCTGCGCATCATTACGAAGGAGCCGGGCTGGGACTCAGCATCACCAAAAATTTGATTGAGCTGCTGGGCGGACGAATCGAAGTGACCAGTACCGAGGATGAAGGAACTACCGTGGAAATCATGCTGACTTTTGAACGCTATACCGATCTGCCTTCCATTCCGTTTGAAAATGACGTTCTCAGCGGAATGAAGCTGCTGGTTATCGACCGTGAAGAGACTTCGCGCAGCATTATCGTCGGCAATCTGGAAGGTTGGGGCGCCACCGCCGAATCCATTCCGGATCTGGATGAAGAGTGGGCGGAGCGTGCGCGAAAGGGAGATTTTGACCTGCTGCTCGTAGACAGAAGTTCCGTGGAAGGCAATGCGATCTTTACTTCCCTTCAGCAGGATTGTCATATCAATTCCTTTTTGCTTGCACGTTTGGGTGAAAAAGTGGAGGATGAAGAAAGAAGACGATTCCGCTCCATTGTGACCAAGCCTATTCGCAAACTGCATCTGCTCAATGCCATTCTGGCAATGAACACCAATAAAAAGGGTTAGCGCTGGCGCTTCAGGTCAAGGAGGAAAGCAGGCAAGGGAAGGACGAGGATCAAACGCATGAGCAAACCGCAAGTGACACATTACGACGACATCACACGGGTTCGCCTGCATATGGCGTTCCCGCTGCGCTGGGTCAACAGCTATATGCTGCGCGGCGAAGACGGATGGACAATGGTTGATCCGGGGCCGCGTTCGGCGGAGAATGAGGCCGTGTGGAAAGAGGCGCTGGCTGAACTTGGGATTGAGATGTCGGACATCGCCTCGATTGTGCTGACGCATCATCATCCCGATCACTATGGGCTGTCCGGTTGGATACAGCAGCAGAGTGGAGCGCAAGTATGGATGTCAAGAGCAGCGAGTGAAGCAGCCTGGAGGGGCTGGGGAACCCTTCAAGATGAGTCTGCGCCATCGGCCTGGACGGCGGAGATGATTGCTTTATATCGGCAGCACGGCATGGCGCCTGAACGTCTCGACCAGCTTCCGGAGCATCTGGGGAGTTTTCTGCCGCAGGTGACGCCGCAGCCGGAGATTTCGGTCATTGCGCCCGAACTGCCCATTCGCTTCGGGGGGCGATGGTGGCAGCCGATCGAAACGGGAGGACATGCGGAAGGTCACTTGTCTTTTTACGAGGAGCAGACAGGGCTGATTCTATGCGGGGATGCCGTGCTGCCGCGCATCTCGCCTAATATTTCGTATGGCCCAGGCGGGGATCAGCATCCGCTCAGGTCGTATCTGGAAGGCCTGCGGACGTTGGGTGCGCTGAATGTATCCAAGGCCTTTCCCGGACACCGTGATCCATTCGAGTCCTTCACGGCGCGTACTACGCAGCTGTTGGAACATCATGAAGACCGCTTGAACCGGATGGAGGCGCTGCTGCGTGAGCAGGCTCACGGCGCGACTGCTTATGCCATCTGCGTATCCCTATTCGGAGATTCGCTGGGCATCCATCAGCTGCGATTCGCCCTGTCGGAAACGATTGCTCATCTGATCGAGTTGGAAGATCGGGGGCGAATCACTCGTACCCATGCTGAGGATCGCTTTGTCTTCCATGTCGTAGAGGCAGATTGAAATCGACCGATAAGATGCAGCAGAATACCGCATCGACAAAAGCCACTGATCCAAAGTGGCTTTTTTTGTTGGGTCTCAAGTCGGATTAAAGTTCCGTAATCATCCACAAAAATAAAATTTGAAATATAGGTTACCTTGAAGATTAGTTCTTTCGTATGGTGTGTATATAAGAAGAGTCAACAACTGAATTACTGACCAAAAGGTTGTGGGAAACTTAGTTGATGATGCAAGGGAATCAACTTTTCAAAAAAAGATTTTAAAAAATTTTAAAATTCAGTGATCCAAAGTTGCAGAGCCTGCGTTTCATGAGATGTAAGAGAGACACAAGAACAGATAAGAACACAGATCAACACTCACACAAACCCACAAGAATTACACAAATGGAGGGATTAAGATGTTTAAAATGTTCAATGTGAAGAATCTCGAATCGAAGAAGTATGGAATGAAGAAATTGGCGATTCCGGTACTGGGCCTGGCTTTGGTTGTTCCTACAGTAGCGGGAGCTGCTCCGGTACAAGCCGCAGCCGCGACGAACATGCCTGCGATGACCGCGCAAGCTGCTACCATGAAAGCCACCATCGACACACCAGCGGTTGAGCTGAGAGCGGCGCTGGACAACCTGCTCTCCGAGCACTATCAACTGGCTGTCGATGCCATGATTAAAGCCTACGAAGGTTCGCCGGATGCAGCAGCAGCTTACCAGGCACTTGACCAGAACGCACTCGACATGCTGCCAGCGATCGAATCGCTTTACGGCAAGGCTGGAGCGGATGAATTCGGACGTATCTTCCGCGCCCATAACAAATATACCGACGATCTGGTAAAAGCCACGAAGTCCAAAGACATGGCTGCTCGTCAAACCGCTGAGGCCAACGTTGAGAAATTCGTCAAAGAATTCTCCGCATTCCTGGGAACTGCAACCGGTGGCAACTTGCCACAGGCGACAGCAGAAAAAGTCATCCGCCTGCATGAGGATCAAGTACAGGCAGCGTTCGATAAATATGTAGCCGGCGACTATGCGGGTGCATACATGGCTTACCGTGAAGGCCTGAACGAGATGTTCACGATCAGTAAGGCGCTGTCCACAGCAATCACTACGCAAATGCCTGAGAAATTCCAGAACACAAGACCCGACACCAAAGCCGGCGACCTGCGTTCGGCGCTGAATCACCTGTTCGCAGAGCACTTTGCCCTGGCAACTCTGCAAATGCAGGAGCAGTATGACGGCATGTCTGCCAGCAGCAGCGCTCTGGTGACGACAGAAGCAGCGAACACCAAAGACTTCAAGGCTGCCATCGCTTCGGTCTATGGTCAAGCGGGAGCCGATCAGTTCGAGAAGCTCTGGACAACGGATCACATTAACGTCCAAGCGCAGTATGTAACGGCTGTGAAGAGCGGCGATCAGGCAGCCATCACGGCAGCCAAAGCCCAAATCACTAAATTTACCAAAGAAATGGCGGCGTTCCTGAGCACGGCTACTGAAGGACGTATTCCGGAAGCGGGCGCTCTGCAAGGACTGACTACGCATGAAAATCAAGTACAGCAGGTACTGGACCAGTATGCAGCCAAAAACTACACCGGTTCGTACAAGACTGAACGTGAAGGTTATGCCCTGATGTTCGGCGTAGGCAAACTGCTGAGTGGTGCCATTGTCGATCAGTTCAACTCGAAGTTCCAGGAAGCGGCTCCAACGCCAACCCCGGCTCCGACGCCTACACCTACACCAGCTCCTGCGCCATCCATGATGACGGTGAAGATGCAGATCGGCAGCCCGAACCTGACGCTGAACGGCAAGACGACCAAGATGGACACGATGCCTCGCGTATGGGATAACACCACTTATGTACCGCTGCGCTTCCTGAGCGAAGGCATCGGCGCCAACGTGAAGTGGGATAAAAAAGCCAACCAGGTTACAGTTATGGCCGGAAAGGATACGCTGAAATTCTGGCTGGGCAAAGACTTCATGGAAGTGAACGGCAAGAGACAGGCGATCGGCCATAAAGTCTTCGCAGATGAAAACGGCCGTACAGTTGTACCACTGCGCTTTATCACCGGTCTGCTGGGCTGGGACTTCAAGGTGGATAGCGGCAACTGGATGATTACGCTCACCAAGTCGATGTAAAGCTCCTTCCCCTATCTTTCTGAACTGTACAAGCATTTCCATGTAAAAGCGTCATATTTGCCGCAGTGCCCGCTTTATTCAGGGGTACTGCGGCTTTATTGCGTATGAGCGTCGAAAACGAGGGAAGAGGCTTTTTGACGATCGTGCAGGTCACTGGTATTCTGGCCGTAGAAACACCTGATATTGAAAGACTGCATATCGCAGAAATTCGTACGGCAAGACTTCATAACGGTAACGAAACGAAAGATTCGATGGATTCCTTTCGTACGTTTCCGCAACCTTAGCGCAGGACCAAATCATCGGATTTGGCAGCCTGACGTCAAGAGAAGGAGGAGATCTCGATGCTGGAGAAAAAATCCGACCTTTATGAAGACTGGTATGATTATGACGATTATTATGATGATGTGCTGCGAGGATATGTAGGACCCCGGGACGACGGCTTCGAGGAAGTCAGTATTCGTGAAGATGAAGAAGCTGAGAGAAAGTCGGTGTAATTGCAGCAGGAGATTGGGACCGGATGTACGATTCGCTGCTGAAGGTATTCGGGATGCAGGACTTGAGAAGGATTTCCCTATTTTGGGAAGTCCTTTTTTTGATTCAGGCAGCAAACGGGTATAAAGTATGCAAGGCAACCTTTTTTTGGCGAAAATCTGATAGCGAAAGCTGCGGGGTTGGGGGTCAGGTACGACGCGATGAAAAGGAGGAGGAGCATGGGGTTTAAACCTCGAAACAAACTCGAATATGCGCTGGCTGCGGCTGTGGAGGACCCGGCTCGGCGAGTGGACTTCTACGAGGAGCTTCGGCGTTCGGAGCTGTATACCTTGCATATGGGCGGGGACGTTCCGACATCCGGGGGGATGTTGAAGCACAAGACAACCGTACGTCTGCCAAGTGTAGAGGTAGAAGGGAAATCCTATATTCCCGTGTTCAGCTCGCTTGAGAGTCTTCAGCAGTTCATTGATCGGGAGATGCGCTATCTATCGGTCAACGCGATGGATTTATTCGAGTTGGTGCGCGGGTCGGATGTGTGGTTGAATCCGGGGGGAGAGGTCGGAAAATCATTCCCTGCCGAGGAGATTGAGGCCATACTGGATGGCCGTTTGTCTGGTGTACCGCAGACCTATACCATTGAACGGGAGACGCAGATGATGATCGGTCGTCCCGCGAATGAACCGAATGAGCTGCTGGAGGAATTGACGGAGGTATTTAGCGAACTGCCAGGGGTGAAGCTGGCTTACAACGCCCATTATTACAATCCGGTCACAGGAGAGCCGCCGCATACGCTGATTGCTGTGGAAGCGGAAGGCAATTGGGAAGAGGTGATCCGGGCTGCCGGACGGAGAGCATCCACGGCGCGTGTGCCTGATCCACCGGTTGATTTTCTGAGGCTGGATGGAACAAGCGGGCTGGAGCATTATTTTGCGGCAGATTGTGAACCTTTTTACCGCAGAAGAAGACGCCGGGGATTATTTGCACGTTAGTGCGATCCCGGCGCCCCTGGTACAAGCAGCTGCAATCTGTAGGGCGAGGGCAGGATTAGTCCTGTCCCGGCTCCTTGGGCAGCTCAATATCCACTTCACGTTCACTTTGCTTATTATGGGCGATGCGGCTGCTGGCCGCTGAAGCGATGGCTCCAACAATGTCGTCCAGGTAGGTGTGAACGGGACCGAGGCTTTTGTCGTTCAGTCGTTCCAGCACCCCTGGTTTTAATTTGTCTACATAACCGAAATTGGTCAATCCGATGCTGCCATATACATTGACGATGGACAGGGCGAGGATTTCATCGACGCCGTACAGTCCTTCGTCATTTTTAATCATTTCTTGAAGCGGGGAGAGCAGCTTGCCCTCTTCAGCGAGTACATCCAACTGGATGCCGGTCAACACCGCATTTTGGACTTCACGTTTTTCGAGGACCTTTTCCACGTTGTGGATACACTCTTCCATCGTGAGATTCGGGTAATATTTTTTCTGCAAAAACATGACCAGTTCGGCGATTTCTTCGATTTTCACGCCCCGCTGCTGCAGCCAGCTTCGTGTCGCTTCGGCTACTTTGCGGCTGTTAAGCGAATAAGCCTGGCGTTCGGGAATTCCCATTTTTTCTTCTTTGGGAGTCGGTTGTTCAGGAGTCTGCATGATGGTCACCTCGGATTCGTAAAATAAGTCGGATCAGGTTGGAGGTATTCAGATGAATCCTCTGTTCCATATACCTAACATCTGTACATATTCGACGCTCCTGAATCAAAATCCCGCCGAAATCCGTTTGTCATGTGCGTTATGCGGGTGATTTTGCTAAAATGAGGGGAACGAAACGTCGTGAAGGCGAATACGGGAGGACAACAAATTGAGCAGGACGGACAGAAAACCAGGCGAGATTCGCCCGGTCAAGATTGAGATTAACACCAACAAGTATGCAGAAGGTTCGGTTCAGATCGAAGTAGGCGACACAAAAGTCATCTGCAACGCGACGATCGAAGAGAAGGTACCTCCTTTTATGAAAGGTCAGGGAAGAGGTTGGGTGACGGCGGAGTATTCCATGCTGCCGCGTGCGACGCATACCCGCAACATCCGTGAATCGGCCAAGGGCAAGCTGGGCGGACGGACGATGGAGATTCAGCGTCTGATCGCTCGCGCTCTGCGTTCGGTAGTCGATCTTCAGGCACTTGGGGAGCGGACCATCACGGTGGACTGCGATGTGATTCAGGCGGACGGCGGCACACGAACGACTTCGATCACCGGCGCCTTTGTCGCCATGTGTCTGGCAGTCAACAAATTGGAAGCCCAAGGCAAGCTCAAACGTTACCCCATTACCGACTTCCTGGCTTCGGTCAGCGTGGGCGTGGTTGACGGCGAAGCGCTGCTGGATCTCTGCTATGACGAGGATAGCCATGCAGCGGTTGACATGAATGTGGTCATGACCGGCGCAGGCGAGTTCGTCGAGCTGCAAGGAACAGGAGAAGAGCGGCCCTTCAGTCGAAGCGAGTTGAATGGGATGCTGGAACTGGGTGAGATGGGCGTTCAGCAGATGATCTTTGTTCAAAAGGAAGCATTGGGTTTACATGCACTAAAGATCGGCAACCATGAGATCGGAGGATTGGCATGAGCGAAGCGGCAGGGTCAAGCAGCATTGTCGTAGTGGCAACCCGCAATATGGGCAAGGTACGGGAATTCCGTCATGCGTTGGCACCGCTGGGCAAGGAAGTACGCAGCCTGCATGAATACCCGGAAGCTCCCGAAGTCGTGGAAGACGGTCATACCTTTGCGGAAAATGCGTATAAAAAAGCTAAGGAGATCGGAGACTTTCTGAATCTGGCGGTTCTGGCAGATGACTCCGGTCTGTGCGTGGAGCTGCTGGATGGCGCACCGGGTATCTATTCGGCTCGTTATGCGGGGGAACATGGCAACGATGCCGCCAACAATGCCAAACTGCTGGACGAACTCATCCGGCTTCGTCAGGGCGACGACACGGAACAACCGCTGCTCAGTCCGGCTCGATTTGTCTGTGCTCTTGCTCTGTATGATCCGGCGACAGGGCGCTCTGTGGAATCGGAAGGCGAGGTTGAAGGCTGGATTACCTCGGAGACAGCGGGACAGGGTGGGTTTGGCTATGATCCCCTCTTCTACGTGCCGCAGTATGAGCGGACGATGGCCGAAATCAGTGTGGAAGAAAAACAGCAGATCAGTCATCGGGGCGCGGCGCTTGCGAAGCTGCTCACGAAGCTGAACGGCAGCCTGAACTGAGGGTCACGCAGTAAGTACATTTTGGACGTGACACCCGAATTTTCGGCTCGGACAGGCCATTGAACACGAATAAAAAGGCAGCGAAGATGAGTCTTCGCTGCCTTTTTGCATACCGTGACGGCGCTGCATGTGATCGTCCGTTCAGTTCAGAACAAGTCCAGTCCAGCCGCTCCAGTTGGATCAACCGGAAGCGACTGCGGCTGCCGCAGCCTCCCCGCAGCCAAACGTATAATCATGGACGGGGCTGAAAATGTCCCGATTCAAACCACCCACGCTGATCTTGCCTTCAAACATGCGGTAGACGTGAATCTTGTTCTTCGCCCGGAGGATGCAGGGGGCGCCGCCTGCGCTGCCGACAGTCCGGGCAAGAATGGCTTCTTCCGCCTCCAGGCAGGAACCCCGGCAGACCGAGGAGGGATGTTTAAATGTGATGGAGCCGCTTGCATACAGGTCGCTTTGCAGAACGCCTTCCCGATGAATCAGGATGTCACCATTGGACTTGACCGTGCTGGTCTGGCACCGTGACAGTTCAATATGCGAGTCATCCTGCTGCATATCATGAACAAACGAATGTTCACGTCCCAGATTGGCCTGAAGCTTCAGGAGCTGCTGTTCGTCCAGAAACTCGATCATCTGGGCAGGGGAGAGCATCAGATTCAGCAAATCGGCAAACTCATTGGAATCGGAGCCGGTACTGCGCTGCACGGTGACCAGAACCTGAAGCAGTTCGCGGATATTGTTCTGAATATTCTTGAACTTGGTCTTGAGCAGCAGCAGGACCACCTGGCCGAAACGTGCAGTCTGTCCCCGCCGAACCGTCTCGGCCTGGAGCAGGCGAGCGGCCTGAAACAGCATGGCAATCTCGTCTTTGAGCTGTCCCGACAGATGGAAGAGACGATTGAAAGAGATGCCGAAGCTTCCGGAATACAACCGACTGCTAATCACACTGCCCTGGACGATGATACTTCCGGCTGCTGTAATCATGGAATGATAGACGCCGCCCGAAATGTAGACATTTCCAAGCGATTCCACGATCATGTTGTCGGTCACATTTCCCTGGATGGTCACATCACCAGAGAAGATAATATGCCCGGTCTTCAGGTCTACGTCTCCAGCCACCACATAAGCGTCCGAGACATCCAGGTCGCATAGGGAGTCCCCTGTGACGCAGGGACGCCCGGCTTTGGTAGCGACGAATAACCCTTCTTCTCTCATCTCTACATGCTGGCGAGCGCGCACTTCAATCTCTCGAACGGGAGGAGGCTGAATCACCTCGCCATAGACGTCGAAGCCCGGACTGCCTGGGCTTGATCGTTGAAGCCTGGCCAGAGGTTCGCCCGCCTGGACCGATGGAATCCGCAGATGGTTGCGGTAATCCAGTGCCCCACCCACTTCTTCAAAGGCATTTTCAATTTTTTCTTCAAAAAAAAGTTCAAGTACCGCATCTTCTCCGGGAATCGGGGCTTCACCGAAGGCAAAAGGGACGAACGTTCCCTGCGCTTCTTGAAGCGCTTGCACAACAGCGGAAACATCGAGATTTTTACGGATTCCCAGTCTTCCGATCTCGCTCATGATCTCCGCAATCTCAAGCTTGCGAATGATCTTGTCAGGGTTGGGAATTGCCTTGGGCGCCATGGAAGAAGACGGCAGCGCGTCTGCCAACTTCCAGCCATATTCCGCCTCGGCAAAGACACAAATGGAAGCTTTCATGCGATCAGGCGAGACTTGGATCTCGTAAAGAGGCTGGGCTGCACGCTCCCATTCAATCCTGTCGCTTGAAGATACCGGCGATGCGGCTTGCAGTTCCACCCCATTGACCCACCACCGCATGGGCGGGAGGGGAATGAGCACCGCACAGGCGCCGTCTTCATGTGGATCGTAGACATGCAGGGAACCCTCACGAATCCCAATGCTTCCATCTGCCGGCAGAGAAGCCGTATGGTCATGCTGTTCTCTTGGTACGGCATATATTTCTGACATGCCAAAGGACCTCCTCTAGGCTGAAAACATCGAATGACGGACGGCAGAGTCAATTAAGGAGGGGACTAAAGGACGATAAGTATGAATGAGTTAGTGATAAAGATTGACAAGGCGCTATATCAACAAGTACATAAGTCTTCTTCAAATTATAGAATAATATCTTTGGACCTATTTTTCAATAATTTTTTCCAGATTAATGTTTTCCCTGTATAGGATGGGGAGGAAAGGGGAGAATCAGTAAAAAGCCCGTCCTCCTCACCGCTGGGCGGGAAGAGGCGAGCTGATGAGGCATGACTGGCAGTGAAGCACTTAAAGGGAGAGCGGAAGGGATGCTGCTGATCCACTAGGCTGTAGGACGCTAGGCGATCTGCCTTATCCTGCGATCGAATCCTCTACCTGTTTTGGCGATTCGACTTGATTCTTGACCCGACGTTTTTTCTTGCCTTCGGGTGCAGGGAGCGCGGCCGATTCCTCTCGGCTGTTCTCCTCCGAGAGCGTAGTCAGCTCCTGAAGGCTGCCAATCAGTTTCTCCAGTTGAGAGAAGCTGTCTGACATCTGGCCGGTGATATATTTCTGTTCGCTCATTCCCGCCAGAATCTCTTCAATCGCGGCATTGGTCTGTTGAGTCACCGCCGAGATCGCTACGGCCTGCGTGGAGACTTCAAGCGAAGAAACCTTCATCTTCTCGGAACGATTCTCGACTTCACTTGCCTGATCGAGCAGCTTATGCGTGTTCTCGTTGATCTCGGTCAATGCAGCTTCGGAACGCTGAGCGGCTCCCTGGCCTTGTTCCGCAGCGGAACGACCGCGCAGCACCAGATTCATCAGGCGTTCGGTTCCGCCCTGAAGTTCGTTCAGGATGCCCCCTATCTGCTCCGCCGATTCCCTGGAATGCTCGGCCAGCTTGCGCACTTCGTCCGAGACCACAGCAAATCCGCGTCCGGCTTCTCCTGCACGGGCAGCTTCGATAGCTGCGTTCAAGGCAAGCAGGTTGGTCTGGCTGGCGATCTCTGAGATGGTCGATAGAATCTGGGCAATCTGCCGATTCTGTTCACGGAACGATTCCATATCGTGTGCGGTATCATTCATTACGGAATAAACTTGATCGATCTGATTGCGCAGTTCCACCATTCGACCAGCGCCTTCCTGGGTCACATTGGCGGTGTGTTCCGAGAGATCGCGCATGATGGAAGAGTTCTGCACAACGCCTTCAATCTCATGATCGCTGGCGGACATCTTATCCGAGATGTCAGATACGCTATCGGCTTGAGTCTCCGCACCTTTTGCCACTTGGGTGAACGCATTGGTGATTTCTCCGGTAATCAATTCATTCAGCGTAATATTTTCTTTGGACTTGCGCGCGAAGCGGCTCAATTCGTCTACGGACGATTTGATCTGATTGAAGACATGCTCCAGCTGCTGCGCATCCAGGGCGCTGCGCTCCTGCTGTTTGGTCAGGTTGGTAAATAGTTTCTCGTTCAACACGCCGATCAGAACGGCGATGGCAGAGACGATGACAAACAAAATCGCGCTGAAGACCAGCGAAATGAACGGGCTGGGAGGAACAAAAAAGTCTACGCCGCGCGTCCAGGAGATAACTAGGGCTACCGTCGTAAGGGAGGAATAGATCAGTACATAGCGATAGCGCGGATAGAGCAGCAGCAGTACAGCAAGAAGCAGGGCAGAAATGACATTCAGACTATCCAACTGTGCTGCGGCTTGACACAAAGCGGTATAAATGGCTACGGCATAAGGCAGAATATGTAATGCTTTCTTGCGCAGAGTGAGCCAGGTGAAGGCAGCGACAAAGACAACTAATGATCCACCCACGATTTGCATGGGCAGTCCAAGACCTAAACTCGCAGGTCCCAGCAGCAGGGCGACGCCCCACAGCAGCCACATGACGATCTTGTTTCTTTGATAAATGACATGATCCAGATTGTTCAAACGCTCACTTCCCCCATTTATGTATTTGGTGATTCGGTGCGTTAGACCTACTCCCATTATCGGCAAAAAGCCCCTAAGCTTGTAGGGAAAATACATAAAAAAGATGTCGATTTCGGTAAATGATATACGAATGTTGACCACAAGTATCCAAAAGGAGTAAAAGGCTCAAACAGAAAACGTTTGCGACAAAAACCCTTGTCCTGAAAGGTTTTCCAAGCTCAGTCGCCAATTATTAGGCGATTCGACAGAAGGGCAGTCCTCACGCTTCATCTCCCTGATTGATTTCATAACCGTAGGGAGGCCGCAGCAGGTAGAGAAATGCGAATGAATGTCAGGGCGAGGGGGATAGAAGTCCTAACTCAGAGAATAAAAGGGCACCAGGCAGTAAAAAAGCGACCCTCCCAGTTAAGGGAAGGCCGCTTGATCTTGGATTAACGAGAGTCCCGCTCACTGCGGGGGGGAAGTTCCACTATGGGGTCAGAGTGGATCTGCGCTGCTTGGTGGGGAGCGGAGTGCAGAGTTTCCGTTTGTGTGCCACTGTGCGGCGGATCTACAATCAGATTATCGGACTCATCGTCTGCTCCGATTCGCGTGTAATTCAGCGCATAATGACTGCGGAATCGATCCTCTACCCCAACACGCTGGGAATCCTCCGCCTCTACGATGACCAATACACGTCCACTGCCGACGTGTTCATCATAGAGCTTGGCATCCTCCTCCGAGATTCCCAGACCGATCAGACCTCCGACCAGGCCACCACCGGTTGCGCCAACCGCTATGCCGGCTAATGCGGCTGCGATAGGCCCGGCGGCCAGCAAAGGGCCGATGCCTGGGATAGCCAAGGCACCCAGTCCGGCAAGAAGGCCGCCGACCCCACCCAGAATCCCTCCGGCGGCTGCACCGCTGGCCGCCCCTTCCGGAGCCTTGGTATGGGTAGGGTCCATGATCGACTCGGCTTCTTCCCGATTTCTTGTAATGACAGAGAGATGATCTTTCTCAAAACCGGCCTGCTTGAGGTCTTCTACTACATCAGCGGCCTCACGTTCCGTTAGAAATACGCCTACGACTTTTTGCGTCATGCTGCCTTCCACCTCCGGCGATGCCGTTGTTATTTCCGATAGATCTTATCGTTCTGGGGCTGACCGGGATCGACAGGACTTGTCATTCCAGGTTCCAGATCGGTCAGATTATTATTCATGCGATCGGCATCCAGATTGCTGGCGCCCATAGCGGGCATATTCGAGTAAGACGGCTCCATGCTGGCCGTCATATGCGGACTTGCCATTTCTTCATCATAGCGCCGATTTAACGAGTTGTTTTTTTGCAGGATACGGTATACATCCATTCGGTGAGTCTCGTCCGTGTCTACGATGACGAGGATGCGTCCCTTGCCTACCATGGCATCGTATTCCTTCGCTTCATGCTCAGGAATTCCCAGACCAATCAGGCCGCCGATCAACCCTCCACCCGCAGCACCAACGGCTGTTCCTGCCAGGGCTGCTGCCAATGGACCCGCTGCCAGCAGGGGACCAATGCCGGGAATGGTCAATGCGCCCAGTCCGGCCAGCAGTCCCCCGATTCCGCCGATCACGCCTCCTGTAGCAGCTCCACCCGCAGCTCCGTCTTGTACCATCGTTGTCGTCTCGTCTTCAAACTTCCGAGCTTCCTCCGCATTATGGATGACGACCGAAATGTCATCCGGACGATAACCTACTCTTTTCAAATCATCAATCGCACTCGCCGCTTCCGCACGCATGGCAAAAATCCCTGTTACTTTCCGTTGCATAGCCTAAATCCCCCTTGGATGCTTGATGTTGAACCGGTTGCAAACTCGCTGCAAACTTGCTTTCTCTACCTGTTTAAACTTCCAAATGAAAGCGAAACTTGCAAAACATCAAAAACAAGTGTCAAAAACCGAACAAAAGACGATCGAATCGTTTCTTTTGAAATTTATTTTGAGATTTAGGTAAAATCCTGTTTGATTTTGCTTTTGACGTACATCTGATAGCCGTGTCGAATGGCAATCTTCACGACCATATAAATTGGAATACAGATCAGCATCCCCAGAATACCCAGCACGTCCCCGCCAACCAGCAGAAGCACAATGACCGTTAACGGGTGCATATCCAACTGTTTGCCGAATACCAGAGGCTCCAGCAAATTGTTCTGAATCAGCTGCGCGACAACCACGATCACGATCGACCAGATGGCCATGCTTGGCGATTCGATCAGTCCTACGATGCCCACCGGAACACCGGCCAGAAAAGCTCCGATGAATGGGATGAAGTTAAGGAAGAAGGAGATGATGACCAGCAGCAGCGAATACGGCAGATCGATAATGACGAAGCCGATATACAGCAGCACACAGAGCAGCAGATTCACGATTACTCGCCCGGCGATAAACCCATTCAGGGCGTCGTCCATCTCGCCAAGCATTACTTTCCCATCATCCTTCTGGTTGGCCGGGAACAGCTTCATGAGCTGCGGAGGCAGCTTATGGTCGTCGCGCAGCAGGAAATAGAGCAGAATCGGGAAGGTGGCGATCACCAGAACGAAGCTGGAGAGGAATGAGAACATCCCGGTCAGATTGTCCGACAACCAGGTTAACGAGGTATCCAGCACACCCGAGAGGCGGTTCAGCACTTCCTGATTCTGCGCCGAGTCGCTTGGGATAAAACGGCTGATGGTCGGGTTATTCTGGAGCATCTGAACCTGATTCACGGCATCTTGAGCCAACTGCGGTGCATTGTTCACGAAGCTCTCAATCTGATCGCGCAGCGTCGGCCAGACCCACAGCGAAGCGCCCACAATCAGCAGAATAAAGACAGCGAAGATCAGCATGACCGACCAGGAACGCCGCCACTTTTTACGCTCCAGGTAGCGGACCAGGGGGCGCAGGGGGTAATAGAAGAATGCAGCGATCAGCAGTGGAACCACGAGTGAGCTGACCAGCGAGACCACCGGAGTGAAAATAAACTTGACCAGCGTGCCGAGGAAAATGATGAGCAGGATCAGCGCGATTCCCGCACCTACAACAAAAAAGCGATTTTTAAACATAAACGTCCTCCTACTTGCTGAAATAAGAGTTCCTGTACAGGAATCCAGGTGGCTGAGGCCGCGCTGTGAACCTGATGGAACATCGAGACGGAAGCGTTGGATATGTAAGTCCGGCAGCGTAAGTCTTCTTATCTATTTAAACGCATGGCGGCTTGTTTACGCGGTCGTTGAGGAATCATTCGGAAACCTGAAAAGTCGCACATTTCCTACTCTTTCAGAAAAGTCGATAAAATTAATCGGAATTGCATGAAAATCTATTGACTTTCAAATGGTAAGGACGTAAAATTCAATCTTGCACGACCTAAATGTTCCCCAGCAGGTTGTCTGCTACCTGGAACATTCACGTATTCATCATGTATTCATTCAGACACAATCGGAGGAATTCACCATGAAAAAAGCGACTTTGATCGGCCTTGTTGCCATCCTGATGACCCTGATGCTGGCCGCATGCGGAAGTAACAGTAACAGCAGCAACAATGCCGCTACGAATAACGAAAGTGCAGGGAGCGAGAGTACAGCCACTGCATCGAACTCCCTGGAAAAGATCAAGACTGCCGGCAAGATGATTATTGGTACGGAAGGCACTTATGCTCCATTCACTTACCATGATGCAAGTGGCAACCTGACCGGCTTTGACGTAGAGATCGCCCGCGAGATCGCCAAGCGCCTGGGCGTGGAAGCCCAGTTTGTCGAAGCACCTTGGGATAGCCTGCTGGCTGGGATCGACGCCAAACGCTTTGATGCTGTATTTAATGAAGTCGCCATTCGTGACGACCGCAAACAAAAATACGATTTCTCGGACGCGTACATTTCTTCCGGCGCCGTGCTGATCGTACGCAACGACAACACGGACATCAAATCGTTGGCTGATCTCAAAGGTAAAAAGTCCGCACAGTCGTTGACCAGCAACCTGGCGGACATCGCCAAAGCCAACGGTGCGGAAATCGTGCCTATCGAAGGCTTCAACCAGGCGATTGACCTGCTGAACTCCGGCCGTGTGGATGCTACCATCAACGATAACCTGTCGTTCCTGGATGTGAAAAAGCAAAAACCTGACCTGGCACTGAAAGTTGTCGCTGAAGCGGAAGACGCCTCGCAAAGTGGTGCGGTATTTGCAAAAAACAGCCCGGAACTGGTTGAGGCGGTAAATAAAGCACTTGCCGACATGCACAGTGACGGTACTTACAAGAAGATTTCTGAGCAATACTTCGGCGAAGACGTCTCGAAATAAATGGCGGCTTCGGCCGCACGGGGGCTGTCCCGGACTCGCGCCGCGGGTCCAGGGGCAGCCCCGCTTCGTTTGGGGTTTACTTCGTGTAAGAATAGATCAAGCTGATTAAGCTTAGAGAGGGGTACAACCGGTATGGATGACCGTAAAATTCAAATTCTGATCGACTCTTTGTGGCCCATGGTCAAAGCCGCGCTGCAATTTACGATTCCGCTTGCCCTGATTTCTTTTATATTGGGTATGGTGTTGGCCGTATTCGTCGCGCTGGTTCGTATCTGGAAAGTTCCTGTACTGAGCCAGATTGCAGATTTCTACGTGTGGGTGATCCGGGGGACGCCGCTGCTCGTACAGCTGTTCATCATCTTCTTCGGCCTGCCCAGCATCGGCATCGAGTTTGATCCTTTCCCGGCTGCCATTATCGGCTTTACGTTGAATATGGGGGCTTACAATTCCGAGATTGTACGTGCGGCCATTCAATCCATCTCCAATGGACAATGGGAAGCCGCGTATTCGCTTGGAATGACGAGGGGCCAGGCGCTGCGCCGAATCGTGCTGCCTCAGGCTGCCCGCGTGTCCGTACCGCCGCTGTCGAACTCTTTTATCAGTCTGGTCAAGGATACTTCGCTCGCCTACACGATCACTGTGGTGGAGATGTTCCAAGTGTCCAAGCAGATTACCGCCACGACGTATGAGCCGCTGCTCTTGTACTGTGAAGTCGCTGTATTGTATCTGGTCATTTGTACGGTGCTTAACGCCCTTCAGAATGTGATGGAGAAGCGGCTGTCCCGTTTCTCTACGCGCTAACTCGGACGAGAGGAGAGGTATTGCATGATCGAAATTCGCAATTTGCACAAATCATTCGGTTCGCTTGAAGTGCTCAAGGGTGTTGATCTGTCGCTGGAAAAAGGCAAAGTGCTGGTTATCATCGGACCGTCCGGCTCCGGCAAGACGACGCTGCTGCGCTGCCTGAATCTGCTGGAGACGCCAGACGCCGGCTCGCTTAAGCTGGGGGAGACCGAGTTGAACTTCGATAACGGTCGTAAACCGGCCAAACCGCAGGTGCTGAAGCTGCGCCAGAACACCGGTATGGTCTTCCAGTCTTACAATCTGTTCCCGCACAAGACGGCGATCGAGAATGTCATGGAAGCGCAGGTCGTCGTTCAGAAGAAACATAAAGAAGAAGCGCGTAAGCGTTCGGCCGCCCTGCTCGCCAAGGTCGGTCTGACCGGCAAAGAAGATTCCTATCCGCATCAGCTCTCCGGCGGTCAGCAGCAGCGCGTGGGAATTGCACGCGCCCTGGCAACGGACCCACAGGTCATGCTGTTCGATGAGCCTACCTCCGCGCTCGATCCCGAACTGGTCGGAGAAGTGCTGAAGGTCATGAAGGATCTGGCGGCTGAAGGCATGACCATGGTTGTCGTCACACACGAGATGAAATTCGCTGCCGAAGCAGCGGATACCGTTGTCCTGATGGATGGCGGCCAGATTCTGGAGCAGGGGCCTCCTGAGCAGGTGCTGCGCAATCCTTCCAGCGAACGGGCGGCACAGTTCCTGAATCTGTTGACGGAAAAAGAAGTTTAACATTCGATCCCACCCGAAGAAGCCGCTGTCCAGGCGGCTTCTTTTTCGTTGCGAAAACACACGAAAAGTTGGATTCCCGCTCTTGCCGGAACTTCTGTCACCGCTTACAATAGGTGAGCTTGCTTCGCCGCTTACCCTGCGGCTGGTGGCACTTCAGCGAGAGGGAGGCAGATTGTATGCCCCGTACCAACCTTTTTACCAAGATGATCGTTATTCTAATTCTGATGTGGATTCCAGTCGCCTTTCTCTATGGGTATTCCAATAAAACCACAACCGACGTACTGAGGCAGGAGCTGGGCGAATCCAATCGCAACCAGCTGGTCTTTTTCCAAAATCAAGTCAATACCGACATCGAACTGCTCGCGTCCTGGCCCAATCTGCTGATTCATGACCCGGACATTGAGAGCTTCCGCAAACTCTACGTAAACGGCGGTTATTTTGACCTGGACGAGATCAATCTGGTCAAGCGGATTCAGAACAAGCTCAGTATTCAGGAGAGTTCCTCCAATTGGACCAGCCGCCTGCATCTGTATTCTCCGTCGCTTCGCCGGGTCGTCTCCGAGAATGATGCAGCCAGCTACGATCCTGCGCGGCTTCAGGCCGAGATCAAGCCAGGCTGGCAGGTTACACCGGCCAAAGACGGCAACGAAGACATTTTCCGCTTTTCCTGGTTTACCGTGGCGCCTTACGGTGTGCAGAATCCTTCGCTGAACGCGGAAACGATTGTGGAGCTTGAATTCGACAGCCGCAACATTCAGAACATGCTGGACAAGTTCAAGACAGACGGACGGCATGATCCCTTTTATTATCGGGCAGATATGGGTGTGATCTATAACCGCACTTCGGATCGAACGCTGACGGACCGGCTGCTGGGCAAGCTGAACGCTTCACCGATGCCCGACAGTGATAACCTCACGGTAAGGCTGGAGGGAGAACCGTATATGGTCAGCATTGTACTCTCGAAGGAAACGGGCTGGTATCTGATCGACTATATGCCGATGGCGGACATGCTGGCGCCCATCAAAAAATCGAATCTGCTGTTCTATTCCTCCATCGTGACCCTGCTGGTGATGGGTTCGGCGGCGGCCTATATGCTGTATGTGCAGATCCAGATCCCGATTCGCCAGCTGATTCGGGGTTTCCAGCGCTTGGAGAGCGAGGATTACGCCGTGCGGATCAGGGCAAAAGGACGCAACGAATTCAGCTTCCTTTCGGATCGATTCAACCGGATGGTGGCGCAGATTCAGAATTTGTTTGAACACGTTTATCTGGAGCAGCTGCACGTCAAGGAAGCGAGGCTCAAGCAGCTTCAATCGCAGATTAATCCGCATTTCTTCTATAACTGTCTGTCATTTGTGACCAGCATGGCGAAGCTTGGGAGGATGGATGCTGTAGTGGCCATGTCGCACAGTCTCTCCCGTTATTATCGCTATACGACCCGCCAGGAGCGTGAGTTGGTTCCGCTGCGCGAGGAGGTCGAATTCGTTCGACATTATCTGGAGATTCAGAAGATGCGGATGAATCGGCTGGATTATGGGATTGAGCTGCCGGAAGCGATGATGGATCTGTATGTGCCGCCGCTGCTGCTTCAGCCTCTGGTGGAGAATGCCGTGATTCACGGCATTGAACCGCACGCGGAAGCCGGGAGTATCGTCATTACGGGGAGCCTGAATCAAGATGGCGACGTTGTGCTGACGGTAGAAGATAACGGCGGCGGTCTGGATGAACCAGGCAGGCAGGAGCTGGATCGCAGTCTGGCCGAGCCGATGAGTGAAGAGACGGGCTGCGGACTGTGGAATGTCAATCAGCGGCTTCAGCTTCGCTGCGGGCGGGAAGCGGGCGTGCGTACGGAGCAATCGCCGCTTGGCGGATTGGCCGTGACGCTGCAATGGAATGAACAGCATCACAAGGAAGATCAGAAGGACGAGCCGCTGCGCCGTCCGGTGTAATGCAGGAAAGGGGACAACCAAATGATTGAAGTGCTGCTTGTGGATGACGAGACTTATGTGACGGAGAGCCTGGAGCTGACGATTCCATGGGAGGAGATCGGAGTAAGTACCGTGCGGCGTGCCGCTTCGGGTGCGGAAGCTCTGACGATTATGGAAGAGGAGGCGATTGATCTTGTCGTGACAGACATCCGCATGCCCGGCATGGACGGTCTGCAATTGATCGAGGAGATTGGCCGCCGCTGGCCGGGGGTTCGCTGTATTCTGTTAACTGGTCATAGTGACTTTGCCTATGCGAAAAAAGCGCTCCAGCTGCGAGCCAGCGACTATGTGCTCAAGCCGGTGGATGACGATGAATTCGTGGCGGCTGTCTCGGAAGCGATTGACTCTCTGCGCGAGGAATGGGACGAGTTCGACAAGGTCCACCGGCTGCTCTACAGCCGCAAGTCCGACTACAAAGTGCTGCGCGAGAATCTGCTGCATGAGCTGCTGCTGGGGCGCGAGCCGAATCCGCATGCGCTGGGGGAACAGCTGGCGGCGTATGAACTTCCGCTGCGAGCCGGGCAGCCGACGCTGATGCTGCTGGCCCGACTTGAAGGACGCTTCGCTGCCATGGATGAAGCTTCGCTGGAACTGATGGACTTTGCGACGGGCAATATCGCCGAGGAAGTGCTGCGCGGACAGCCGCTCTGGTACGGAAGCGGTCCGCACGGCTGCTTGGTACTGCTGCTCCAGCCTGGAGAAGAAGGCGGAGAGCGGGCGCTGCTGGAGACTGCGCAGGGGCGGGATCGCCGTCTGGATACGCTGCGGGAGCATGTGCGGCTCTACCTGAAGGGCGAGATCTCACTAGCGGTTTCCTCTGTATTTGAACTGGGCGGCGGCGGGCCGGGAGCGGCTTACCGGCGGACATTGAGTGCGCTGTACGCCTTGGGCACCAGCAGCCGCACCGTCTATGTCGATCCTCAGGCAGCGCAGACCACGGCTGACTTTAACTCCGCTCTGGGGATAAGCGCCGCAGAAGGACGCGGTGGAGTTACTGAACGAATGTATGCCCCGCCGACGCTGCTGCATCTGTTGGAATCGCATCAATGGGAAGAAGCCAGAAGCAAACTGGTAGGCGTATTTGAAGCGGCAGAACGGGCTGGATTGTCCGGTCCTTCCATGTATGAGATTTATCTGTGGATGACCAATGCCTTCTTGTTCATCTCTCACCGTGAAGGTCAGCCGGTTGGAGACTTGGGCGGCGAAGAGGGCTTCGATCCCGTGCTGGCACGGGGGCTGGTTCAGCAGCCTCAGCGTCTTCGCGCGTGGGGATTGGGTCTGCTGGCCAACTTCGCCGAGCAGATGTCCAACAGCGGAGGAGGCGAAGGCCGCAGCAAGATTGTGAGCCGCGTTCGCCAACTGGTCGGCTCCGGCCTTGATGGAGATCTGTCCGTGAAGACCCTGGCCGACCAGGTCTATCTGCACCCTGTCTATCTATCGAAGATTTATAAAGCCGAAACCGGCGAAGCCTTGGGCGATTATATTATTCGGATGCGTATGGAACGCGCCGCGCATCTCCTTCGCCATTCGTCGAAGAAGATCTATGAGATCACCAGCGAGTTGGGTTATCAGAACCCGCAGTATTTCAGTAAGATGTTTAAGAAGCAATATGGGATGACCCCTAATGAGTTTAGGGATAGCTGAAACGACCACCCTGCAAGGCATGGCACATGCCTTGCAGGGTGGACAACTGTTTCAGCGCCATCTCTTGAACTTAACAGTAAGCCGAAACGCCCCTGCCGCAAAGCATGATTCATGCTTTGCGGCAGGGGCAGCTGTTTTGGCGACGGTCTTAATCTTTTAGCGATGGTCTTAATCTTTTAATATTGTACTTTGCCCCCGTACTCTTTTCCCCGCAGCATACTCCCTTGCCAAAGGTGCAGAAATCTTGCAAACGCGACATAGGCCATTCCTTGGCGCCAACCTATAATAAAGAAGCAAGGTAGATGACACAAGGGGGACACAACATGAAAGCGATATCCGGTAAAAGATGGCTGCCGCTGCTGGCCGCAGGCGCGATGCTGGCAACAACACTGGCAGGCTGCTCCGGAGGCGGCAAGACAGCAGAAGGTACAGCAAGCACGACGCCAAGCGTTGAGAACGTATACAAAGAAAAATATGATCCGCCGGTTACGATTACGACAGCATGGGGCGTTGACCCGGCTCTGACTTTCAAGAACGGCGAGACGATCGAAAATAGCGTAGCGACCAAATGGGCCAAAGAACAATTTGGCATCGACATCAAGTCGCTGTGGTCGGTAACAGACACGAACGGCGCATTTGGTACCAAGCTTCGCCTGGCGATGTCTTCGGGACAGGATATGCCGGATGTACTGACGATCGGTACCGCAGACAACCAGATCGCACAGGACTTGATTGATTCGGGCATGTACGAGGAAGTTGGCCCTCTGTTTGATAAGTATGCCTCCAAGACGTGGAAAGAAGCGATCGATCAAGATCCAAATGTGTGGAACGCATACATGCGCGACGGCAAGAGAATGGGGATTCCGGTTCTCGACTACGCGTACAACCACGACTACCTGCTCTGGATTCGTCAGGACTGGCTCGACAAGCTGAACCTCAAAGCTCCCAAGACCATCGACGAGCTGGAGAAAGTCATGGACGCCTTCAAAAACAAGAACCCGGACGGTCTGGCTCCGGACAAAGTGGTTCCCCTGAGCATCGGCTTTAAGACTTCGATGAACACGTGGATGGGTGATCCTTCGTGGATCTTCGGCGCTTACGGCACGCTTCCGCAGCAGTGGAACGTCGATGCTGACGGCAAGCTGGCTTACGGATCGATTCAACCTGGCATGAAGCAGGGGCTGGAGAAGCTGAACCAATGGCTGCAAAAAGGCTACATTCCGCAGGAAGCCGCGCTGTGGGACGAAAATAAAACGTCTGAACCCGCAGTTGCCGGTACGACAGGCATCATTCCGGGACCTTACTGGATGAGCGGCTGGCCGCTGCAAGATACCGTCAAAAACGCACCGGGTGCGGTATGGAAGCCAATCGAAATTCCAACCGGTCCGGACGGCAAAGCAATGAGACACGGCACGCAGTTCACGAACGGTGTGACGCTGATTAAGAAAGGCATGGAGCATCCGGAAGCCTTCTTCACCTACCAGAACTATCTGTTCGACAACTATGCGAACCCGGCACCGGGCAGCCAATATGACAACGGTCTGTTCGCGGGTTACGATTATCAACTGGATGCCAATGGCAAACAGGTTCCAACCGACAAGATCGATGGTGGATATGTGAACGTCGTTCGTTACCTGCTCGTCCGCGACGGCGCTCGTATTCCAGATGCTCAGATGAAAGCTCTGCAAAGCCTGGCCGAAGGCAATCAACCGAAGACCAAGCTGGAAAAAGACGTAGCCGTGAACTATGGCCCAGAGACTCCGGAAGCGGCGCAGGTGCTGCTCGCTCAGAAGGACAGCTCGTTCAAAGATATGTTCACAGGCCCAACGACAGCTACGATGAAGAGCAAAATGGACTACCTCAACAAGATGGAAAATCAAACGTTCAACGAAATCATCTATGGTAAAAAACCTGCGGATGCCTTCGACGAATTCGTAACCAACTGGAAAGCCGGCGGCGGCGACCAGATCACAAGTGAAGTCAACGCCTGGTACGATCAGGTGAAGAAGTAATCCACAGCCCGCTGGTTTCGGCCCGGTTCGCCTCCAAGCGACCGGTGCCGAAGCGCTGGTGGGATCTGCGGCAAAGTTGGAAACACTCTGTGGTATACGCGGAAATTAAAGGCGGCGGGGAAGGATTGCCCTGCGGCCTTTGCTTTCCCATGCCCGTTTTTGGTCCATGTAGACCGTCTGCCCCTTGGCAGGCTCGCCTACATGTCCTAGTCGAAGGAGGAATTTCGTTTGAAAACATTAAAGAAAACCTGGCCGTTTCACCTCATGCTGCTTCCTGCGATGATCTTCTTGATTATCTTCAGCTACATCCCGATGGGCGGCATCGTAATGGCCTTCCAGGATTATAAACCGTGGCTGGGCATCAGCGGCTCCAATTGGGTCGGACTCGACAACTTCCGCTACCTGTTTGAACGTGAAGACAGTGTACAGGTCATCTGGAATACGCTGATTATCGCTGTACTCAAATTGGTGTTTAACCTGATCGTACCGTTCGTCTTTGCAATTTTACTGAACGAAATTCGCAAGACGGCCTTGCAGCGCGGCATCCAGACACTCGTTTATCTGCCGCACTTTCTGTCTTGGGTCATCCTCGGCGGCATCCTGATCGATCTGCTGTCTACCGGCGGACTCGTCAACCGTGCTCTTGGATTCTTTGGCCTCGGCCCGTATTTCTTCCTCGGGGATAACGATCTGTTCCGGGTCACGGTGGTCATCTCGGATATTTGGAAAGAGTTTGGTTACAGCACGATTATCTTCCTGGCCGCACTGACCGGTATCGATCCTTCGCAGTATGAAGCGGCAGAGATCGACGGAGCAACCCGCTTCAAGCAGACGCTGCACATTACCGTGCCTTCGCTGCTGCCGATCCTGATGGTTGTCGGTACTCTGGCACTGGGCAACGTACTGAACGCCGGTTTCGACCAGATCTTCAACCTGTACAATCCACTTGTGTATGAGAAAGGCGACATCATTGACACGTTCGTCTATCGGACAGCAATCCTGAGCGGCGAAATGGGCTTCGGTACCGCCGTCGGACTGTTCAAATCGGTCATCAGTATGGTCTTGATCCTGATCTCGTACCGCCTCGCCTACAAATGGGCCGGGTATCGCATTTTCTAATCCGGACGCCGCGCATTGGCGCGGCCCGTCTTCAGGGAAAGAGGGATTTTCATGTATCATAAAACAAGAGGTTATCGCATTTTCAGCATCTTCAATACGTGTTTCCTGATCTTCCTGGCTGTGCTCTGTATCATTCCGCTGATTCACGTACTGGCCGTTTCATTCAGTTCCAAGTCGGCAGCGGATGCCAATCTGGTCAGCCTGTGGCCGGTTGGATTCTCACTTGAAGCGTACAAGAAGACCGCAGCCAATCCGCTGTTCCTCCATTCCTTATGGGTCTCGGTGCTGCGAACGGTTGTGGGCACAGCGATCACGCTGCTGATTACCTTCCTGGCTGCGTATGCCCTATCAAAGGAAAACAGCGTCTTCCGGGGCCGCAATGCCTATTCGTGGGTGTTCGTCTTCAGCATGATCTTCAATGGCGGCCTGGTACCTTTTTACATCGTCATTCAAAAGCTCGGTCTGATTAACTCGTTCTGGGTGCTGGTGCTGCCAGGCGCGGTGAATACCTTCCTGGTCATCCTGATGCTCAACTTCTTCCGTGGGATTCCCAAGGAGCTTGAAGAAGCTGCGCTGATCGACGGTGCTGGTCACTTCCGGACACTGTTCAGCATCTTCCTGCCAATCTCGATGCCATCCATCGCTACGGTTGCCCTGTTCAGCATGGTATTCCACTGGAACTCCTGGTTCGACGGCTTGCTCTACCTGAACAACGCGAAGGATTTTCCACTGGCAACCTTCCTGCAAACGATCATCATTCAGCGCGATATGAGTTCCATGAGCGTCGATCCTAAGGAGATGGAACTGATCTCGCAGACAACGGTGAAGGCTGCACAGATCTTCATCGGCAGTGCACCGATCCTGATCGTCTATCCATTCCTGCAAAAGTATTTCGTGAAAGGGATGACGTTGGGCTCGGTGAAAGGCTGATCGTTTTGCGGCGCGGAGCATGGTACGTACGGAGGCGCTCCGGGGCGAAGGGTCTGAGGTCGCTGTCTCGCTATCGCCCAAAGGCGACCTTCGACTCCTTCGCCCCTGCGCTTCGTTCGCACGTCCGCGGCGCGAGATCAGCCCTTCCCCTCGCTTGGAAGAGGGGAAGGGCTTCTGTTCGCCGAATACAGGCGAACGGAAAAACGTTAAAGAGATTGCTGTAAAGAAGGCGAAGTTTTTGCAAGGGGCTTTTGTCTTTTATTAACTACTACCACGGCGGTTGGCCAAGCGGAGGACAAAGGAGGAGCGGAGAAGCGTCAGCGTTCGCCTTTGAAAAGCGATTTTCTACAACCAGCAATGTTTTATCCAATAACAGAAAATCGAGTTTCAACAGCGATCGAAGCCCCCTTTGTCCGCAGCGCCTCACCAACCGCCACACCCCACCCACCACCTAATAGGAGAGTGACCCAAGTGACCTATGTATACCCACCCGTAAGCGACAAGGTTCCACATATGCTGCACGGAGCTGACTATAACCCGGAGCAGTGGCTCCGTTATCCGGAGGTTCTGGAAGAAGATATTCGCCTGATGAAATTGGCCAAATGCAATGTCATGTCGATTGGCATCTTTTCCTGGGCGATGCTGGAACCGGAAGAAGGCGTCTTCACCTTTGAATGGATGGATCAGGTGCTGGAGCGTTTTGCAGCCAATGGCATCTATGCGCTGCTCGCTACACCAAGTGGAGCGCGTCCGGCATGGATGGCGCAGAAATATCCGGAAGTGCTGCGTACGGAGAAGAACCGTGTCCGCAATCTATTTGGCTTCCGGCATAACCACTGCCCGACATCCCCGGTGTACCGTGAGAAGACGAAGATCATCAACAGCAAGCTGGCTGAACGGTATGCCGATCACCCGGCGGTGATTGGCTGGCATATCTCGAATGAATTCGGCGGCGACTGCCACTGTGAGCTGTGTCAGGCGGAATTCCGCAGCTTTTTGCAGGATAAATACGGCACGCTGGACGAGCTGAATCATGCCTGGTGGACAACGTTCTGGAGCCATACGGTGACGGATTGGTCGCAGGTGGAATCCCCGGCTCCACACGGAGAGACGCAGGTTCACGCGATGAATCTGGACTGGCGCCGTTTTGTCACGCAGCGCACGGTCGATTTTGTGAAGCATGAGACAGCTCCGCTCAAAGCAGTGAATCCGAATCTGCCGGTTACGACCAACTTTATGGAATTTTTTGAAGGACTGGACTATTGGAAATTTGCAGATGTGCTGGACTTCCTATCCTGGGACAGCTATCCAACGTGGCATGATGCGGACGAAGAATCCAATCAGGCCGCGAAGATCGCCATGATGCACGACATCGTTCGTTCGATCAAAGGCGGTCAGCCGTTCCTGTTAATGGAGAGCACGCCAAGCTTGACCAACTGGCAGGATGTGAGCAAGCTCAAACGTCCGGGTATGCACCTTCTGGCTTCGCTGCAAGCAGTCGCGCATGGATCGGACAGCGTACAATATTTCCAATGGCGCAAGAGCCGGGGTTCCAGCGAGAAGCTGCATGGTGCAGTCGTCGATCATGTGGGACATGAACATACCCGCGTATTCCAGGATGTGACGGACGTAGGGACTGCGCTGGAAAGAATGGACAAGATCGTTGGCACTTCCGTACCGGCGGAAGCGGCGATTATCTTTGACTGGGAGAATCGCTGGGCGGTGAATGACTCGCAGGGTCCTCGCAACATTGGAGTCAAATATGAGCAAACCGTGCAGAAGCACCATGAAGCGCTGTGGAAGCTGGGCGTATCGACAGATGTTATCAACATGGACGCCGACTTCTCCAAGTACAAGCTGCTGATTGCTCCCATGCTGTATATGGTGCGTGAAGGCGTCGGCGAACGTATGGAGCAATTCGTGAAGAATGGCGGCACACTGGTTGTCACTTACTGGTCGGGTATCGTCAACGAGACCGATCTGTGCTTCCTCGGCGGCTTCCCCGGTCCACTGCGTCAGGTGCTGGGTATCTGGTCGGAGGAGCTGGAAGGTCTGCATGACCGGGATCGCAATGGACTGCGCCTGAACGGAGAGGGACAGTTGGGCTTGTCCGGCGAATATGAGATTTCCGAGATCTGCGATCTGATTCATCTGGAAGGCGCGAAGAGTCTGGGCGAATACACTTCCGATTTCTATGCGGGTCGTCCTGCTCTGACCGTAAATACGTTCGGCGAGGGCGAAGCTTATTATGTTGCAGCTCGCGTCGGCGCTTCCTTCCAGGATGACTTCTATACCGCATTGGTGCAGCGAGCAGGTGTAGCGCGGGCGCTGAATGTGCAGCTCCCATCCGGAACGTCGGCACATCTGCGCACAGACGGAGAACATGATTTTGTATTTGTTCAGAACTATACGCCCGAAGCTGTCGTCTTCCCACTGGACGAACGCGTATACTTCGACCTGGAGAGCGGCCAGCAGATCGGATCGCAGCTTCAACTGCCTCCTTATGGCGTTCAGGTTCTGGAGAGAAGCCGCAGCTAGAAGGAACTGGAGATAGTCACTCGGCTTACTGCCCGGTGCCCAGGTCCAGTTTTCGCGGCTTGACAATGTTGAAACAAGGTGATGAGAACCCTTTTTCCGATTCGGAAGAAGGGTTTTTGCCATTACGTTGAATCTGCGGAAGGTCAGGGGGGTAATAGCATTGCAAGCAAGGCCAACCTGCTACAGAAAGGTGAGGATGTATTTGAAGGCAATCGTAATTGAGGAGTTTGGCGGACCTGATAAGCTGCAGGAGAGAAGTGTACCCGAACCAAAGATCGATGCCAATCAGATCCTAATCAAAGTGTATGCAACCTCGGTCAATCCGGTCGATACGAAGATACGTGAAGGCGCATTGGGCGAAGCATCCGGAGATTTCCCGCTCATTCTGGGCGGCGACGTAGCCGGGATCGTCAAGGAAGTGGGCGACAATGTGAAAAGATTCAAGCTGCGCGATCCGGTATTTGCCCGGCCTAGACAGTTTGGTACTTATGCGCAGTATGTAGCGGTAGATGCGGATGTAGTAGCGAAAAAACCCGACAATCTAAGTTATGAAGAGGCCGCAGCCGTACCTCTGGCCGGTCTGACAGCGTGGCAGGCGCTGGTGGATCATGGGAAAGTCAAAGCAGGCGATAAAGTGCTGATTCATGCAGGCGCAGGAGGCGTCGGCACGATGGCGATTCAGATCGCCAAGCATCTGGGTGCCGAAGTCGCCACGACAGCAAGCGCACAGAACGAGGAGCTGCTGAAGTCACTTGGCGCCGATCATGTGATTGATTACAAAAAAGAAGATTTTTCCGAGATACTCTCGGATTACGATATGGTTCTGGATACGATGGGCGGCGACATCCAGCACAAGAGCTTCAAGGTGCTCAAGCCGGGCGGACATCTGGTGTCCCTGCTGGAGAAGCCGGATGAACAGCAGGCGAAGGAACTTGGGATTCACACGGCACATTTCATGATGGAACCCAAGGGAGACCAGCTGGAGAAGCTGGCCGAACTGGCAGACAAAGGCAAGCTCAAACCGATCATCGACTCGACCTATTGGCTGAATGAACAAGGTGTACGCGATGCGCACGTGAAGAGCGAGAGCCATCATGCCAAGGGCAAGATCGTCATTCGGGAGAAATAATTAAAAATGTTGGCCTGAAAGAGATCAGGCCGTCTAAAAATCAAGGCTGTCGAGACATTCTCGGCAGCCTTTTACGTGTGCAGGGTAAGGCGTTGAATCAGCCGAGTGAATCCAATTTTGGAGTATGCAGGCTTGCTGTTTGGCGAGAATGTCGGCGTTCTGCACAAAATTCCGCACCTACCCAGCAGGATATGAAGGAGCAGAGCGGGTAATAATAAAGAAAGAAAGCGAGAATCGCAGCAGAGGGAGTCTATAGTGAAGGAGTCGGTCGTATGGGACAAGAACAGGAACACACCGCATTTGACCCCGAGCAAACGAGGCAGTGGAGCGAGGCGCTGGAGGAACTGTATCAGGAATTTCGCAGTCGAAGCCGTGCCGCGCTAAAAGAGTATGACGAAGAGGATGTGCATCAGGCTCGCGTCAGCGCACGCAAGCTGCTGACCTTACTTCAGGTGCTTGATCCCGATGAGCAGACGGGATTATATCGGCCGATCAAGCAGGCGCAGAAGCGCTTTGGACGGGTGCGGGATGCCGATGTGCTGATCGGCGAATTCAAGGGGCTGCGCAAGCAGGCCAAGAGCGAAGGCCGGGATGCGGAAGCGACCTTGTTCAAGCGCATGGCGAAGCTGGAAAAAGAAGAGCGGCGCGGCCAGCGAAAGAAGCTGAGCCGCAAGCTGCCCAAGATCGTCAATAAGCGCCTTGACCGACAATGGCAGGCCTTCCTGGACGAAAGCCTGCCGGAGCTGGCAGCCGAAGCGGACGTTCGCGGAAGCCTGCGCGAACTGCGGGACGATTACCGCAAACGGCGGCATTTCTATCAGGTCACAGCGGAGCGTGAAGGCCCACACAGCGACGCCGCGCTGGATGCACTGCATCAAGTGCGGATTGCTGCCAAGCGCTGCCGATACACGGCCGAAGCTGCTGCATTTGCATTGGATGACAAGCAGCTTCAGGTGGCAGAGCGCTTCAAGGGAATTCAGAAGCAGCTGGGCGAAGTCAATGATCGGCATGTACGCATCCAGATTGCCGAAGAATATGGCCCCGAGGCGCTGGATGCCGACGAAGAGAGCTGGCAAGCATTCCGCAATCGGCTGGATGAGGAACTCCGGGCGGCGCTTGCCGAAGTCGGCGAATTATAGGCAGCGGGCAGAAAATGACTGCCGCTCATTGAGCTTCACATCGAGTTTCACGGCGAGAATCGAGGCAGTAATAGAAACGAAAAGACGGCTCCCTACGAGGGAGCCGTCTTTTCGCCTGCTGGTTTATGCCGTCTCATATGGCTTATATAGCGATCTGATCTTACTGCTTCTATTCGCGCTTCCCAGACCGACCAATCATTCTGCCGGCTGTCCATTGCTGTCTGGCGCAGGAGCGTCCGACAGCTCCTTGAGGTATTCAATCCCGTCATACAGCATCACGGCTGCCTCGGCGCGGGTGATCTCTGACTTGGGATTGAATTTGCCGCCTTCATCCAGGGATACAAGGCCTCTGGATAAGGCACGCTGGATCGCTCCCTGATATTCCGGGGTGATCTGATCTTCATCCGGAAGCGGCTGGGGAGCAACCTTAATCATCGGCAGATTGCCCGTCTTCTCCAGGGCCTGCATGAGGCTGCTCACATAGGCTTCCTTGGTCATCTTGGCAGTCGGATCAATCGACTTGGGAATGTCTACGCCATTGAATGAAGCATTGACGAAGGCTTCTGCATACCAGGCCTTATTGTCGATGGCCGGGAATAGGTCATGAGCGGTCGGCACTTTGCCCGCTTCAAAGGTAATGGCTGCCAGACTCAGCTGTAAGCCGCCTGCGATCAATTGAATGCCCTGGGCGTTGGTCAAGACGGAGTTAGGATGAAAAGTCGTCGCACTCACTCCTTTGAGCAGTCCTTCGCTTTTGAGGGCATCAATCTTCCCCGCGTCCTTCACCCCCTGCAAGTCGCCAAATCCAGCACCTGCCGCAAACAGCTGGCTGCCCAGTGACAGGGACAATACGGATACCGCCAATACAGAACTGATGCTTTTTCTATTCATGTTCAAGCCTCCTTGGGATGGCGGAAGGGGCGCAGGGAATAAGCCGTGAAGATTCCGCTTGAATATTAATCTTCTTCTGTTGTTCTTCTTCACTGCTCCAGACGTCCTTCCTGTTCAAAAGGTTGCACGGCAGCGTGCAGCCTCTGAATCGCACCCACCCCGCAGGGTTTTGGTCGGGCGAAGGCGCGACCAAAAGCCGTTCTCCACGCGTCTGCTGTCGCGGGAGAACGGCTGGGTAACGTTCCGGTTATTCCTTTTTACCGAAACTCATTTACTGGATTAACTTCTATTTGATTAACTTCTTCGCCAGCTTCAGATGTTCGTCGCTGTAAGGAGGGAAGACGAAGGTCGTTCCGCTCTCCGCCGAAGCTTTCTTCAGAACACTCTTCTGGTGCGAGAAGGTCTTCAGGCTGTAGACTCCGTGATAAGCGCCCATGCCCGATGCTCCAACGCCGCCAAATGGCAGGTTCGGGTTGGTGATGTGCAGCAGTGTGTCGTTGACACAGCCGCCGCCGAACGGAACTTTCTCCAGCACGCGATCCTGTACCTGGGTATCGAGTGTGAACAGATACAGGGACAGCGGATGCGGATGCGCATTGATCTGACGAATTGCATCTTCAATATCGTCATAGGTCAGAATCGGCAGGATTGGCCCGAAGATCTCTTCCTTCATGCTGGCTGCATCCCACGAATCCACATCAAGCAGCGTAGGTTCGATGAAGCGTGTCTCCCGGTCGCCGTTTCCGCCGAAGATGATCCGGTCCTTGTCCGTCTCCAGCATCTTCATCAGACGGTCGTAATGCTTCTCGTTGATAATCCGGCCAAAGTCCGGGCTGCTCCACATGTCTTCGCCCAGGAATTCGCGGATGGCGTTCTTGAGCGCGATCAGCAGTTGAACCTTCTTGCTCTCATGCACCAGTACGTAATCGGGCGCGATGCAGGTCTGTCCGGCATTGACGAGCTTGCCCCAGATGATGCGTTTGGCAGCCATGCGAATGTCGGCCTGCTTGTCCACGATTACCGGGCTTTTGCCGCCCAGCTCCAGCGTGACTGGAATCAGCTGTTTGGCTGCGGCTTGTGCCACGATACGGCCTACTTCAGTGCTGCCGGTGAAGAAGATGTAATCGAACGGCGAGTTAATCAGCGACTCAACGGTATCCTTGCTTCCATCAAGCACGCGCACATAATGATCCTCAAACACATCCGCCAGCAGCTTTTTCACGATTGCTGATACGTTTGGTGTGCTTTCCGACATCTTGATGACCGCGCAGTTGCCGGCTGCAATGGCGCCAACCAGCGGCTCCATGACGAGCTGGAACGGATAGTTGAACGGGCCGATGATAAGCACGGTGCCGTAAGGTTCATTGATGATAAAGCTGCTTGCTCCAGCCAACGTGATCGGAGTCGGCACACGCTGCGGCTTGCAGAATCGGTACAGCTCTTTGCTCATTTCGGTGATGCTGCTGAGGACGAAGCCAATCTCGGTCGTATAGGATTCAAAAGCCGATTTGCCCAGATCCGCTTGCAGCGCCTCAATCAGTGCCGGTTCATAGCGCTGAATGGCGGCTTTGAGCTTCTCCAGCCGGCGCATCCGGAATTTGTAGCTGCGGGTGCGGTCGGTATCGAAGAAGGCGCGATGCTCCTCAAGCATCTGCGAGACTTCTTCGGTGCTCCATTCTTTGTCGATGGTATCCTTTGCGATCATCAGGTAGACCTCCTCGGGGAATGAATATTCAGGATTCAGTAAATGAAGATTCTGTAAAAAATATAGGCTTTCCAGGGGGCCAAAGTCAAACTTACAGCTATCGGCACATGGGGACCTCAATAACTCTATTACCCATATTCATGTGAAAAAGGCACGAAAATTCCGAGAAACGGCAGGAATCGTCGAAAACAAAAGTTGTTCAAGAAGTTTTGACTACGCTTTCATTTTTTGTTAGGATAGGGCCAACGATGACGGATTGTGACCGCATGATGGGCAAAACCTGATCGGGTCGGCAGAATGGGAAATCTCCCTTCTGTGGGCGCCGTTTGGGTTTTTTTGCGTTTCGGCATCGGAGACAAGGTGACAGCAGGGCACGATTGGATGGATCAGCAGACATGGAGGGATGGATTTGAAAAAGAAAACAGGCTTTACCTGGATGGCAGCTCTGACGTTGGGTGTACCGTTGATGTCGGCAGGGACGGTACATGCAGCCGAGGTTGAAAAGCCCGCTTCACCGCCCAAGATCACGGCTCATACATACATTGGCGATGCCGGACGCATGGTAGAATCTTTTGAGCTCGTGCTGCCTGCGGGGAAAACATACAGCGGGCTTCAAGCCTCGGACTTCGATGTGACCGGCAACTACGATGGTTATCCGCTTAATGCAGCAGGCGAACTGGTACAGGAAGACTATCGGGACGATGGGATTCGCTTGACGCAGAACGGGAACGTGCTGTCGATTGCCGTCAAGCCTTTTAAGTATCCGGGCGGATATGTGTCTTCATTCGCTGTAGCAAGCGCACGTTATCCAGAGCTTTCGTTTGATGCCGAAGATGTGGCCAAGGTCGAGACGCGTACGGTAGATGAGTTTGAAGCTGGTCGGATCACGGGGACAAATGGCGAGAGTCTGAACTATCGCCTGAAGCTTTCAGACAGCCAAACGCCCAAGCCGCTGGTAGTCTGGCTGCATGGCGGCGGAGAAGTGGGCAGCGACAATCTCAAGCAGCTGACCGAAAATCGAGGTGCTACAGTCTGGAGTGAATCCGGTTACGAGACTTCTGTGCTTGCTGTGCAGTTCCCGGCGAACTATGGCTGGGCAATCTATAACAACGAAGAAGAACTGAGCCGCATGCAGGCTTATTTTGAAGTTCAGGTGGAGCTGATTGACCGCCTGGTGGCGGAAGGCAAGGTAGATCCCAAGCGAATCTATGTAGTCGGGCCGTCCAGTGGGGGCGGCGGTACCTTCCGCTTTCTGATGCAGTATCCGCATAAATTTGCCGGCGCTATTGCCATTGCAGCCAAAGATACCATAGCCGATTACAAAGGAACGGTAGAACCCTTCAAGCAGGAACTGAAAGACCTGACGGATACGCCAATCTGGATCGTTCACGCCAAAAATGATCCCACCACGGACAGCCGAACCAGTACACTGGCTTATGAAGCGCTGCAAGAGCTGGGTTCCTCACAGGCCAAGCTGACGATCTACGATGACGCCTTCATGGACGCCCATCGATTCTATGGAGGGATGAAGCATTGGTCGTGGGTTCCGGTGTTCAATGACAAAGAGATGTTGGACTGGCTCTTTGCGCAGCAAAAGGAATCGCTGCCGTCCAGCACCTCACTTGGCGGCGATCAAGCGATCACACGCGGTGAACTGGCCGGGGCGCTGGCTGACCACCTGGGGCTGGAAGAAGTATTGGGCACGTCGATCTATACGGATACGTCGGCCTCCGTCCACGATCTGGCGATCCGGCAGACTGCGGCTGCCCACATCATGCAGGGCGTAGGCACAGGCCGATTTGCCCCGGAACAAGAAGTGACGCGGGCGCAGCTTGCCGTTCTGGTTGACCGGATTCTCGGTTCATCCGGTTCTGCTGCGGAACAGGCAGCTTCGCTGCCTTATACAGACGTGCCCGCCAGCCATTGGGCGGCTCAAGCGATCGCGCGGACGACCGCCGCAGGGATTCTGCCAGGCGCAGCTTCCGGCAGCTTCGAGCCGAACCGTCTCATGACAGGCGCGGAAGCCCAGGCGGTGCTGGAGAAGCTGGCTGCCCGCCGATAAAAGAGAGACAAAGGGCGCAGGATGTTCAGCGCCCAGGCTCATCATCACGATTGACCCCTTGGGATGGCGGCAGAAGAGGCTGCCGATCCACATGCAAGAAAGCCCCGGATTCCGCATATACGGAATTCGGGGCTTGATTTGCTTTACCTGGCGTCTTTCGGGAATATTACAGCGGGGCAAGCGGCAGTCTTACGCCGTCCGCCTCGTCTCGCATATCGCCGACGATCTCTTCCAGAATGTCTTCCATCGTCACCAGGCCGATTGTCGTTCCATCATGATCGACAACGGAAGCCATATGCACTCTATTCTGCTGCATACTAAGCATGACCTCGCGCAGGGTAGCCGTCTCGACGAACTGCGGCAGCTTGTGAATAAAGCCTTCGATTCGCCCATCCCGTCCGGCTGCGATGGCTGTCAGGATTTCTTTGCTGTGCACGAAGCCGATAAAAGCATCCGGGTTGCCATTGGTCACCGGATAACGGGTGTATTCATGCGTACTGAGCTTCTCGATCAGCTCGTCCTGCGGCAGCTCCTTGGAAATCTTGATGATCTTGTCTGCCGGAATCATGATCTCGCGCAGCTGGCGATCATCGAAGGCAAAGATGTTTTGCAAATAGGCCTGTTCGGTCTGGTTGATCTCGCCGCTCTCGTAACTTTGCTCGACCAGCCACTTCAATTCTTCCTCCGAGTGCACCGATTCATGACCGGCTGGCTTCACGCCGAACAGGCGAAGCAGCAGCGTGGCGGAACCGTTCAGCAGACGAATGAAAGGCGCGGTGATGCGGCCGAAGCGATACAGCGAAGGCGCCAGCATCAGGGTCATTTTTTCAGCAAATTGAATCGCCAGCGTCTTGGGAGCCAGTTCCCCAATCACCACGTGCAGGAACGTGACAACAGCGAGCGCGATCCCGTAAGACAATACGGTTGCGATCGCTTCCGGCACGTCAAATCGCTCAAACACCGGATGCAGCATTTTCTCGACGGTTGGTTCACCGAGAGCACCGAGTACAAGCGCCGTGATGGTGATGCCCAGCTGACAGGCGGACAGATAGTAGTCCAGCTCCTGCGCCACTTTTTTCGCCATGACCGCCTTCTTGTTGCCGTCTGCAATCAGCTGATCCAGCCGTGACATCCGCACTTTCAGAATCGCAAACTCCGCGCCGACAAAGAAGGCTGTAAGCCCGATAAACACAGCGACCAGAAACAGGTTTAACGCAATTAGTCCGTCCAATAAATTCCCTCGTACGAGGGATTCACCTCCAGGGGTTTCAAGATTAAAGTTCAAATCAAATTCCGAATCCAATCAAAGCCAAGATCAAAAGGATCACCTTACTACTCGGGGTAGTTCAGTCGTACCTGCTTGATCTGAAGATCATCCTTCTCGGCGATGGTCCACACATGATCGCCTTCCACCAGCAGTTCACCTTCGGCAGCGGCTGTACCCATCCGGTGCTGAATCCAGCCTCCGATGGTATCGGTGTCGCTGCGCTCCTCAAACTGTACGCCAAAGCGCTTCTCCAGTTCATCCAGCAGCACACGTCCGTTCACGACATATTCGCGTTCGCCGGTCTGACGGATCTCGGCGATTTCATCCGCGTCGAATTCGTCCCGAATCTCGCCAACCAATTCTTCCAGCACATCCTCCATGGTGACGATACCGGCCGTACCGCCGTATTCATCCACCACCAGTGCAATGTGCATCCGTTCCTGCTGCATCTTAATCATCGTTTCCTGAATCGGCGTCGCTTCCGAGACAATCGGGATGCGGCGGATGAATTCCTCCAGCCTGCGCGCCCGTCCAGCGATGATATGCGGCAGCATCTTCTTGGCATTGACCACGCCGATGATCCGGTCCTTGCTGCCTTCCTCCGTGACCGGGTAACGAGTGTAATTGTTTTCGTCAAGTACCGCGATCAGTTGGGCATAATCCATATCTTTGTCGATTGTGACCAGCTGCGTACGCGGCACCATAATGTCACGCGCTACGCGCTCATCAAACGAGAATACATTTTCCATATAGGACAGCTTCGTTTCATTGATTTCGCCGCCTTCATAGCTCTGCGCCATGATGATCTTCAGCTCGTCTTCGGAATAGACCTCTTCGTGACCGGCTGGCTTCACGCCGAATGCCCGCAGGATCACACGTGCCGCACCGTTAAGCGCCCAGATGAACGGGTACATGATTCGTCCGAACCAGTAGAGCGGGCCGGCGAGCATCAGGGTCATTTTCTCGGCAAACTGGATGGCCAGCGTCTTGGGTGCCATCTCGCCAACGACCACGTGCAGGAACGTCACCAGGAAAAACGCAACAGCGTACGACACGACGGAAGCCGTGGAGTCGGACACGTTCAGCCAATCGAATACCGGATACAGGAGCAGCTTCACAGCGGGCTTACCGATCGCACCCAGTCCCAGCGCCGTAACGGTGATCCCCAGCTGACACGCGGACAGATAGTAGTCCAGGTCGCCAGCGACCTTTTTCGCGGTAATCGCTTTCTTGTTGCCTTCCGAGATCAATTGGTCAAGCCGTGAGGCGCGCACCTTAACGACAGCGAATTCCGAAGCTACGAAAAACGCGGTCAGCGCCAGAAGTACAGCCAAAATCAATAAATTGACGATTGTCATTGAGTCCAATAAGTTCCCTCGTACGAGGGATTCACCTCCAGTGGTTTTTTAGCTATTACGAACAGAGTCGCCTCTTCGTTGCAGGTTCCGTACGAAAGAGACAGGTCAAAGAAACGGAGATCAACGACGATTTACGGATAAATGTACAATCAAACGCCTTCCCAAGTCTGCTGCCTCCCTCCCAAATGTATTACTTCTTACTATACCATAACCTTTCGTAACCATGCAGCAACACGTTATGGTTTGTATACAGATAAAATATTTTTTCGCCAAATGAGGCAGCAGACGACCTGTTCTTCGTTTATTATTTTATGAAAACAGGGTTGTCGATCCGGAAGCTTGGGTGTAGTACTCTATACCCGATTGAATAGTAGGTTTACGTTTGGCCGAAACGCGCACGGGTCTGGGGCGTTTCGGACGAGCGTAACCTTACCTTCATTTGGTACAGAGTACCAGGTTCAGGCTAGATAGAGAGGAGCGAACAAGATGCAGAATATCGTCTCACCCAATGGCTATCAGATCGTCTCCATGAATTAAATCAGGTGATCGTAGACTGCCGATTTATGCAGGATGAGCCGGAATCCGGGCATGAGGCTTATGGATGGCAGCATATCCCGAGCGCGATTTATTTGGACTTGAGCCAAGACTTGTCCGGGCCAATCGCGGAACATGGAGGACGCCACCCGCTGCCGGATGCAGAAGTATTCGCGGAACGCCTTGCCAGAGTGGGCATCCACAGCGATACTCAAGTGATCGCCTACGACACGGAAGATGGGATGAACGCCTCCCGGCTGTGGTGGATGCTGCGCTGGCTGGGTCATGAAAAGGCAGCCGTGCTGGATGGTGGCCTAAGCGCATGGAAAAAGCCGGATTCTGTGTAGACGACAAGCCGGTCGAACACGCGCCCGCTTCGTTCACGCCGAATGTCCAGCATCATCTGCTGGTGGACGTGAACGAAATGCAGCGGATTGTTGGCGCCGTTCAATCGAAGCAGACCGTCGAGGGCGTAGAAGAAAACTCGACAGCGGAGCGTAAAGAAGAGGGTGCAGCAGCGCAGCCAGCGATGAGTCCGGATGGATCGTTGACGCCTGTACTGATCGATTCCCGTTCGCACGACCGCTATCTGGGCGAGGATGAAATCATTGATCGGATCGGCGGCCATATCCCGGGAGCGGTCAACTTTTTCTGGAGAGATCTAATCAACGAAGAAGGCTTGTTTAAAACCAGGGCAGAGCTTGGAAAGCACTTTGAAGGCATAGACAAAGATGCGGAGATCGTGGTCTACTGCGGCTCCGGCGTAAGCGCGTGTCTGAACGTACTGGGGCTGGAAGAAGCCGGGTTCACCAGGGTGCGGCTGTATGTTGGAGGTTGGAGTGATTGGATTAGTTACGAGGGTCATCCCGTCAGAGCGGGGAAGATTCGGATTTGATGGGGGAACGTGCTATTCTAATTAAAAAGTTCGCAAATGGAGAGGAGAGAATCACATGCAAAACATCGTATCGCAAAAATGGCTGCTGGCCCGTCTTTATGAACCGGAACAGACCATCGTAGACTGCCGGTTTATATTGTCGGAACCAGAAGCAGGGCGTCAAGCTTACGAGGTGGATCATATTCCGGGAGCCATCTATCTCGATCTGAAAAAGGACTTGTCTGCGCCGGCAGGCGACCACGGTGGTCGTCATCCGCTGCCCGACCCGGAGGTCTTTGCAGCAAAGCTTGCCAAGCTTGGCATCGGTAACGACACGCGCGTCATCGCGTATGACGACGAAGGCGGCATGAACGCGGCGCGGCTGTGGTGGATGCTGCGCTGGGTTGGCCATGAGAACGTAGCGGTGCTGGACACAGGCTTCACCGCGTGGAAAGAAGCCGGGTTCCCGGTAGACAACAAGCAGGCGGTGCGCGTACCTTCTTCGCTTACGCCGAACGTGCAGCATCATCTGGTTACCGATGTTAACGAAGTGCAGCGGATCGTCGGCACGATCAAGGCTGAACAGATCGTTGAAGGCGTCGAAGAGGAGTTGGCCGCTGAACGTGGAGAGCTGGAGGAACATACGCCCCTTCCTGCTGCGGGCAATCCGGCGATCTTCTTTACTCCCGTGCTGATCGACTCCCGTTCGCATGATCGTTATCTGGGCCAGAACGAGACAATGGACCCCGTTGGCGGACATATTCCGGGGGCGATCAATTTCTTCTGGAAAGACCTGTTCAATGAGGACGGCTCCTATAAGAGCACGGAGGAACTGGAGAAGCATTTTGAGACCGTGGACAAAGATGCGGAGATCGTCGTCTACTGCGGCTCCGGCGTAAGCGCCACGCCGAACGTGCTGGCGTTGGAGCAGGCTGGGTTCAAGAGCGTGAGATTGTATGCGGGAAGCTGGAGCGATTGGATCTCGTATGAGGATAATCCGATCGGGACGGGGGAAGAGGTTTAAGATTGGCTGAAACAGGGAAAGCCCGCGGGGAACGCGGGCTTTTTTAATGGGCAAATCTATATTGGAGCAGGTTGGATTTTAAAAAGAAATAAAATCCTGCTCAAGGCCTAATGTGGTTCAAAAGTCGCTTCTTTGTAGTATAATAAAGAGCTTTCATAAAAGCTCAATAACTTGTCGGAATATTCCGATAGGTAAGAAGTAATCGGCTTACCGAAAACGTTCTACATCAAAAAGAGATTTTATCATGACGAAAAGGGCGGAAGCGGAAAATGGATCGTAAAGACATCATTCTTTGGAAACGCAACAAATTAGTGAGTTACATGATGTGGGCAATTCTCTGTATCAGCATGGGGTTGGCTTTCGTTGTCCCGGAGTTTTGGCCGGTCGTATTGGTTTCGATGATTATACCTTTGGGAGTCACCATTGCCAACTTTACCAAAAAGGGCATCCGGGTCATTCCTTGGATTATCACCGCATGGGTCATTTTGAGCGCAATCGGGATCAACCTGGAACAGATCAACTTCGTTCAGGGCGTTTTGATCCTGCTTCCTTTGCTGCTGTATCCGAACAGCAAACATTATAATATCTCTTTTGCGATAACGCTGATTTATTTTATCGTTCATATGACTATCAAACCTGCGTCAGACCCATCGGTTTTATTTAATGATCTGACGAATTTGAGCATGTTCGCGGTCTCAGGCGTCATCTTGATTACGGTATCGCGTGTGAACAAAAAGCTTTTCCTGAGCAGTGAGAAGCGCCGGGAAGAAATCGAGCAGTCTCAAGCACGCGTCGAAGCCATGCTGAATCGCGTCAAAGAATCGGTGGAAGGATTGACCGAATTCACGGACGGCTTCAAGCAGAAAGTGAATAACACGGTTGCGATCTCGGACGAGATTACGCTGGGCTTCGGCGAAGTTGCGCGAGGCGTTGAAGTACAGGCGGCCAGCGTGGCGGAAATTTCGGAATCGCTGGCGTTGACGGACGGTCATATTCGGAACGTGGCGGCTTATTCGCAGCAAATGAAAGACATCTCTGCGGATATGGCGGGAAGCACGCAAGTCGGAAGTTCCAAAATGGATATGTTGAACACACGAATGGACAATCTGTATGAGGCCATGAAGACGGCTGCTCACGATATGCAGAGTTTCAGTCAAGAAAGTGAATCGATGACGGCGATCCTGAATGGCATCTCCGACATCGCCCGCCAAACAAATTTGCTTGCGCTCAACGCCGCGATCGAAGCGGCACGGGCGGGTGAGCATGGCAAAGGCTTCGCGGTGGTCTCCGACGAAGTTCGCAAGCTTGCCGAACATTCGGGAAGGTCGGTAACCGACGTTGGCGCGATCCTCGCGCGGCTTCAAGGCCGTACGAATGAATTGACCGAACGCTTTGATAGGATGCGTGCTTCGCTTGAAGAAAGCAGGGAAGTGGTTCATACCGCAGAGCAAGTTTTCCGTGCGATCGACGTAAACTCTCGTGATGTTTTGACGCAGGCTTCGCATATCGAAAGCAGCTCTGTGACGATGAAAGATTCTTCGGGACATGTCGTAGGCGAAGTCACAGAGATTTCCGGTCTGACCGAGCAATCCAGTGCCGCGGCGGAACAAATCTTGGCGGGCATGGACGAACAGCGAAATCTTACGAAACAGATGGTTGACAGTTTCCGTGAGCTCGAAAGCCTAATCGTCGGATTGAGCGAGTTAGTTTCTTCTTCCGACGACAGTGAGGTTCAAAAGCTGCCAGAAATCGCATAAAAGTCAGCCTGCAAGAGGAATGATAATGAGGAATAATAAAGCCAAAAGCCCACGATGGACGTGGGCTTTTTTTCGTTTTATAGCTGTAACCATCATGTCCGGCATGTTCCTCGTTCAGCTTCTGGTTTCACAGCTTTTCAGTCACCGGATGCTCCGTTCAAAGTCCGCTTTTTTTAACGAAATCTTCATTACAGTTCCGAGCGAGTATTATATGCTTACGAAGTGAGCAGACAGGAATGGACTGCACAAGCAAACCCAAAAGCGAATAAAGGAGAAACGATCATGAAAAGCTACCTGATCTTCGGAGCCAGTCAAGGACTCGGAGACGCTTTTGCCAGAGGTCTGGTCGAAAGTGGAGATAAAATGTGGTTGGTGTCGCGGAGTCGTCCTTCCAGTCTTGAGCTGCAAGATGGTGTGGAACGAACCTGGATTCCAGCTGACCTGTCTGAACCAGAAGCTGCCAAGATCATTTTCGAGCATGTTCAGCAGGAGAAGCTGGACGTGGCGGTTTACAATGTAGGCATTTGGGAGAAAGAGGGCTTCGAGGATCACTACAACTTTGATCGAGATGAACCTGAGCATATCAGCCGTATGATTCAGACCAATATTACTTCCGCGATCGTGTGCCTACAGGGTCTTCTGCCGAATCTGCGTCAGGCCGATGCCGGTAAGATCATCCTGATCGGCTCTACAGCGGGATTGAGTAATGCCAACAACCCCCAAGTGACCTTCGTGGCTTCCAAATTTGCAATCCGTGGCATCGGGGAAGCGCTTCGTGAACATTTGCGTGAGGATCGAATCGCTGTCACGTGCATCAATCCGGGTGAGTTGGCTGCAGAAATTCCTTACGCGGCAGGGCGGGAGCGTGCATTGGAAGTTTATGGGGGGACACGTATTCCTTTGCAGGATGTGGTCGATCTGACCAACTGCCTGATCGGTCTATCCTCGGCTGCTTGCGTCAAAGAGATTCATCTCCCGGCGATGGTCGATACCAACGCCTGATTCCTCCCATAAGCATAAGATTTAAAACGTTCGACACGCTTACGGCAAATGAGTGATAAGCGAACGCGCAGCATTGTGGCTGTTAAGCGATGAGTCTTATTTTGTGACAGGAGTAGGATTTGCCTGTAGATGGTGCGTTGAGCGCTTAATCAGGCCATGGCGATAAAGAAGAAGCCCACGTTGAACGTGGGCTTCTTGTGCGTCATGAAAACTAACGATCAAAATTGGACTTCAATCGGAACTTGCTTTGCTAACTCCTGAAACTTTTTCAAATGGGGTTCAACTTGTGAGGTCACACTTTGCAAATAACGGAGTGCTTCGAGTCGAGCTTTTTCTTTGGTCGTGGATTCTTCAGTGAACATCGAATAGTCCCGATAAACAGAACCTTTCTGATATTGGACACGGAATAGACTGCCGTTTTTCCAACGTTCCATGAGAGGCAGGTTGGTGTCCCAGATCCACAGCGTAATTCCATTGCCTTTGTACAAATAACTGTAATCGGGGTCGCCCAGAACATGCCCTACATTGTAACCACTGACCCAGGTATTATTGGCAAACGTTCCGGTTATGAATTTCTTTAGGTATAACTGTCCATTCTCATTGCTTACATCTTCCGTTTGTACACCCGAACCGTTCATCCGGTCATTCTTCCATTCTCCGTTGTACACGATACGGTGCATCTTTCCACTGCTATCGATGTACTGATTCAGGTATTTCCCTGTGCCCGAGCGTTTTCCTTGAACGAACTCGCCCATATACCATTTGCTGCTGCTCCACTCCAATTTGCCTTTACCATGCGGCAGGCCGTTTTTGAGTTCACCGAAGTAAGAAGCTCCCGAGATCTTGGCCGTTCCTTTTACCGATTCTGCTGCTGCCCGCATAGGATTGGCCAATTCGGTGGCAGCTGATGCCAAAGCAACGGACACGGCTGTTAACAAGATCAGAACTTTTCTTTTGTTCATTTCTCTACCCCTCTCAAATTTCCGCTTGATCTAGCTTGGTCGCTATATTGCTATTGTACAGGTAAATCCAAATTTACACGATCCCATTACTTTTCCTGTATTTATAAAATGGAAGTTCATATCAAATTGAAAGAAACCTACTTGACAATACCTTAGTTATCCCATAGGATTTAAAAATAAATACTGACTGACTCGTCAATCGGGAAGGGGATGCAGATTGCCTAACGATGAATCGAATGAGGAAAAGAGCAAAGAACTGATTGATCGAAAAGCTCAGTTAATGGAGATTGCGTTGAAGAAGTTTGCCAGATCGGGCTATCATCAGACGAAAATATCGGACATTGTATCCGAAGCGGGCGTGGCCCAAGGTACATTCTATTGGCACTTCAAGAGCAAGGAAGCCATTGCACTGGAGATTATCGATCAGGGTAAAGAGCGGCTGCTTCAGGTGATCGACCAGGGTTATCGGCAGAACCCCGGAGATGTTGACGATATGGTCAAAGCCTCGGAAGCTCTATTCCTTCGATTGTTCGAGTTCGCGGCGGCGAATCGTCATCTGACGGAGATCCTGCTGATGGGCAATGGAGCGGATCTGAAGATCCGAAGCCGAATCTCCGATGCGCGAAATGCGATGGAACAGGGGTTCCGGCGCAATATTCAACGGGCGAAAGAGCTGCATATGCTGCCGGAAGAAATTGACGTTGAGCTTCGCGCCGCCCTGCTGATGAGCATGTGCGAAGGGCTGCTCTCGCGGTGGCTGTTCGGGTCGGGCGACATGCACAGCAAGATTGCTGAGTCTCAAGCTGCACAGTTGGCGAGCGAATTGGCGAATTTCGAGTTTTACGGATTACTGGGCAAGCCCAGATAAATAGACCTAGATCATCCCATGAGATGAATAGACGAGGAGAGAAACAAGATGATGAAACGTAAATTGGCGGGCGCTGCTCTCGCAACCCTAACTTCGCTCAGCCTGCTGCTGAGTGCATGTGGAGGTGGCTCCAACTCTGGCGCGGCATCCGCAAATGAACTGGAGCAGATCAAGAAAGACGGCGTTATCAAGGTGGGTACGATGGGCACTTATCCGCCTTATACCTTCTTGAATGAGCAGAAGGAAGTGGACGGTTTTGACCCGGATATTGCCAAAGAAATCGCCAAGCGAATCGGAGTCAAGGCCGAATTCACAACGCAGGATTTCTCCGGATTGATCCCAAGCCTTCAGGCCAAAAAATTCGATGTTGTGGTCAGCCAGGTCACGATTACGGACGAGCGTAAAAAGCAAATTGACTTTACCAATCCGTACATCACTAACGAGGTCAAGATCATCGTCAACGAAAATAATGGCGACATCACCAAGCTGGAAGACTTCAAAGGCAAAAAAATCGGAGTTGGACTCGGTACAAATGACGAAACGTACCTGCGCACCGAGGTGCTGCCTAAGGTTGGCGACTTTGAGATCAAGACTTACGATGACGTCATCACGTCGCTGAAGGATCTGGATGCGGGACGCATCGATGCGACGATCAACAATCTGTATGCCCTGAAGCCAATCGTGGATGAGAATGGATTCAAGATCAAAGCCGTTGGCGAACCGATCAAATCGGACGAAGCCGGCATCGCCCTTCGCAAAGACAATGGACCGCTGCAAGAAGCCATGAACAAAGCGCTGACTGATATGAAGGCGGACGGCACTTACGATACGATTTTCCAAAAATGGTTCGGTGAGGCACCGGCGAAATAACGTTCGGAACATTCGCCCTCTGGCAGAAAGGCGGTAGAATCCATGCAGCTCGTGTTCGACAATCTGCCCTTCTTGCTGAAGGGCGCAGGCTTTACCTTATTGCTGACCATCGTATCGATGTTCTTCGGTCTGATAATCGGATTGGTCGTAGCGATCGCCCGTCTCAAAGGCAATCGCCCCATCCGATGGCTGGCTCGTGTCTATGTCTCCATTATCCGGGGCACCCCGCTTCTGGTGCAGATCGTCATTATTTATTACGGCGTTGTGGACTACGGGATCACTTTAGGTTCCCTGACCGCAGCCTATATCGCACTGAGCGTCAATGCGGGCGCATATTTGTCCGAGACGTTCCGCGGCGCCATTCTGTCGGTTCCCAAAGGACAGCTGGAAGCCGCCTATTCAACCGGCATGACGCCGTGGCAGGCGATGCGCCGAGTGGTACTGCCCCAGGCGATGCGCATTGCGATTCCTCCGATGGGCAATACCTTCATCGGAATGCTCAAGGAGACATCGCTTGTGTCCGTCATTACCGTGAGTGAACTGCTGCGTCAGGCTCAACTGCTGATTGCACAGTATTATCAATACATGCCGTTCTACCTGGCGATTGGCGTGATGTATTGGGTGATGAGTACAGGGCTGTCCTTCATCCTGGAACGCTTTGAACGCAGACTGGCCAAAGCTTACTAGACATGGAGATGACGCGATGATTACGACAACCGGTTTATCCAAACATTTTCAGGATCTCGAAGTGCTCCGAAATATCAATCTCCAGGTGGCTGCGCGGGATATTGTCGTCGTTCTGGGACCCAGCGGTTCGGGGAAAAGCACGCTGCTGCGCTGTTTAAACGGTCTGGAAGATATTTCGGGGGGCAGCTTTGAAGTCAACGGGATTCGGGTGGACGCAGCAGCTTCCAAGCGTGCCCGCCAGCAGGCTACACGGGAAATTCGCAGACAGAGCGGCATGGTCTTTCAACAGTTTAATCTGTATCCGCACAAGACGGCGCTTGGTAATGTGACCGAAGGCTTGATGACGGTGAAAAAGATGCCCAAAGAGCAGGCCGTAGCGATTGGCCGCAAGCTCCTTGACCGCGTGGGGCTTGCAGAGCGGGAAGATTATTATCCGTCCCGGCTGTCAGGCGGACAGCAGCAGCGCGTGGCGATTGCCCGCTCATTGGCGATGGAGCCTGCGGTCATGCTGTTTGACGAACCGACTTCTGCGCTCGATCCCGAACTGGTCGGCGAAGTGCTGAGTGTCATGCGGGAGCTGGCTCAAGAAGGCATGACCATGCTGGTCGTGTCGCACGAGATGAAGTTTGCGCGTGAAGTGGCGACCAAGGTCGTCTTGATGGCAGACGGACACATCATCGAAGAAGCCGCTCCAGAGCGCTTTTTTGAAGACCCGCAGCAGGAACGTACGCGGAAGTTCTTGCGCCAGATCAATGAAATATAAGCGAGAATAAAGTTTAAGGAAGAAGGTTAGCTCATCATGAAGGTATCGACAATCTGGAAAGGCAATCGCAAATTTGACTCAACAGGCCCATCCGGGTATTCCGTAGGCATGGACGCTACGCCCAAGTACGGCGGAAACGGGGAAGGTATGACGCCGATGGAGCTGCTGCTGGCCGGACTTGGCGGCTGCATGGGCATCGATATTACCATGATCTTGGATCGCTTCCTGGCTGATATTAACCGAATTGAGATCGAAGCGGATGGAACACGCAAAGAGACGAACCCATCCGGCTTTACCTCGATCGATCTGTTCTTCCACATCGACGGGAGTGTTCCGGATTATCGAATCTGGAAGGCGCTGCTGATGGCCGAAGAGAAATACTGCGCGGTCTCCGATTCACTCAAGGCGGACATCAACCTGCGCTTGATTTTAAACGGGGTGGAAGTGCCCAAACCGGAGTAAATCAGGTCATCCACTCGTGCTTGTCTGATCGACTTCATATCGGTTCATAGAGAGGCCGCCAGCGTGCAACCACGCTGGCGGCTTTTTGCGTGAATCTGATCTAGAGGGCGTGGAGGGGGAACGGTCATCTCCAACCCTGTTCTTAAAATCTTCTTGCAAAATGAACCATGTGTCATTATTATACAAAATGACACATGGTTCATTTTAAGCAAAAAAGGAGGGAAGACTTATGTCCCCACGACTGACCGACCAACGCAAGGAAGAGCGGATTCAGCAAATTTTGAGTGCAGCCAAGCAGGTATTTATTGAAAAAGGATATGGAGAAGCTTCGCTTAAAGACATCATCGAAGAAGCGGGGATGAGCCGGGGATGGATCTATCTGTATTACCAGACCAAGGAGGAAATCTTCGAGGCATTACTGGATTATCAGGACATTGAATATCATCAGTACCTGGAGCAGTTGAAGGCAGAATCTTCGTCAATCTGGGCAGTCATTCAGCAAATTTATGATCGTCAGCTCCATGATCTGGAGAACTATGGTGGTGGAATCGTACCTGCTTTTTATGAATATTTTTTGGTGGGCTGGCGGGATGCTCCGCGCAGCGAACTGCTGCACCAACGTTATGAGAAGGGAATCAAGCTTTTTGAGCAGCTGCTTCAGGCGGGCGTAGAACGTGGAGAGTTTACTCCATCACTGCCACTCTCGGATATTGCGAAATTAATCTCTTCTTTTCAGGAGGGGATCGTTACGCACGCCATCACGATCGGATTGGAAAAGGCGAATACGCATCTGCAATTTGCAGCCCTGCTTCAATATCTGTACAACCTGCTTCACGTTAAAGCCGAATAGTCCGTCAATGACGGACTCCATAACAAGGAGGAACGACCATGAAGCAGCTTTTTCGTAATCCTACATTCCTAAAACTTTTTATGGCGACCATTGCTTCACAGCTGGGTACGGTGGTCGGGAATATGGCCTTTGCCTATTATTTGGTGGATCGTTTTAGTGAACGTCCATCGCTTGCAGCCACTGCGGAACTGATGTATTCCTTGCCCGCACTGGCTGTTTTCTGGATTGTAGGGGTGTTCGCTGACCGGTTTGACCGTAAGAGCATTGCGATCTACAGCGACTGGATTCGAGCGGGGTTAACGGTGCTGCTTCTGGTATTCGTGCATTACGATCTCATCTTCCTCTGCTTCGTGATTCTCTTTTTACGCAGTGCCATTTCCAAATTTTTTGGGCCTGCCGAGATGGGACTGCTGCAAGGCAGTATTCAGCACGACCAATATGTGCAGGCTTCCGGGTTGAACCAGATTGTGATGTCCCTGTTTATGCTGTTCGGGATGAGCCTGGGTGCGATTGCTTATCATTTTCTGGGAATTGAAGGCGCTCTCATTTTGGACGGAATCAGCTTTGTGGTCTCGGGTTTGTTGTTCATTCTGGCTGATTTTCCGGAACATGCGCGGATGCCCAATGGCAGGAATCGACTTCGAGACCTCCAGCTTCGCGTCTTTTTCACCGATTTTCTGCATGGGCTTCGATACATCGTCCAACATAAACTGCTGCTGTTCCTGATTAGCGGATTTATGTTTTTTGGTGTGATGAATGGCGTGTTTGCGGTCCTGCCGATCTTCGCCATGAAATACAAGTTAAGTCCGGATCATTACGTCGTGTATTCTTCCATGGTGACGGTATTCCTCGGAATCGGCTTCTTGATTGGCAGCTTGATCGGCCCCAAACTCATTGCACGCTTTACGCGAACTCCTGTCTTGATTGCCGGCCTGTTTGCGGTCAGCGTCCTCCTGCTGATTCTGGGTCTCACCAACACGGTTCAGATCTATTTGTCGGTTGTGCTGTTGGCGGGCATCATCCTGGCTCCGGTGAATATTTCACTGGGAAGCTGGATGCCTCAACTGGTTCCCCCACAAAATATCGGCCGCGTTAACGCATTGATTGAACCGGTCATGATGTTGGGTCACTCCGCGTCACTGGGGTTGGTTGCTCTCGCTTTTCCGGCTTGGATCGCGGTCTCCGGGCTGCATTATCTGTTGGCGGGATGCCTTCTTATTCTCAGTTTCTTCTATTGCTTTTCCCTGCCGCCGCTGGTGCGCAGGCTCAACGCTTCTTCTGCTTACGCAGAGGAAGCCGCCGATCCGGCTCCGGCTGCTCATCTGTGAGGGGAATGAAATCCGGGTCAAAGCTCAGGCGCATCTTGCCGACTATCCCACGCGTAAAAAGCCCGGAATCGATCACTGTCACTGGATCGATTCCGGGCCGCTGCGTCCTCACTCCCAGAAATGCTTCATCTCATTGGAGCCGATGTCCCACATCTTTTCGCTGCCTTCCAGCGTAATCGTCAGCTCTTTGGCGCCTTCAAGATCCCATTTAAAGATCTGAGGCGTATGTCCCTGATATTCTTCAGAATTGGACAAGACTTGCTTGCCGTCTATGGACAGGCTGATCGAACCTTTGAATTTTTCTTGATCGGGAATCCCATATTGGAGCGTAAATTTAGCGGTTTTGCCGTCCAGCACATAGCGGTAGGTCTCGGCCGACTTGCCCTGAACCTGGTATACATTGAAGCGTGGAGTGATCTCTTGGCTGCCGATTTGCAGCATTTGCGGCGGCAAAGCCTTCAAGAGCTGTCCATCGCGGCTCTGAGCTTCGTTCCAGGCGACAAATGGGGCAGGACGTTTTTGGATCGCCTGGTCGATGCCCAAGCCAATCCCCCAGATGGCCAGAAAAAGTACGGCGCATGAAGCGGCTGCTGCTGTGATTTGCCGAGGGAAGCTTTTGGCGCGGCTGCCGATTGAATAAGCGGCGTAGCCGATGGCAGCTCCGGACGTATTCTGCAGGACGTCATTGATGTCGAAACTTCCAAGCATGGTCAGTGCCTGCACGGTCTCCATGCACAGAATCGCCAGGATGAATCCGAGGATAAAGCGTGTAAATCGCATCGGATACAGCATGGGAATCAAGAGGCCAAAGGGGATGAAGGCAGCCGTGTTCCCGAGGCTTACCAGGGTCATCAGGTCGAGGTCGAGAAGGTCGGAAGGATCGGGCAGCTTCAGGAAATTATCAGGCATCCATATAAAGGTATACGTCTCGGATGGGGAATCCATGCGGTCAAAGGCAAAAAGCATAAAAAATAAAATAATACCCGTGTAGAGCAGGGTGACAATCATCAGTGCCTTGCGTTTGTTCAACGGTTTCGTCTCCTTTGTCGATCGAACTTCAACAGGAACGAAGAATCTCCAGCCAAGTAGAGGTGGGTCTTCGTTCTAGTTCTAAGACGGAGCGAATCCGTTTTTTGTATCCATTGAACGGAATTTTATCCTGATCCCAACATCCAATCCTGAGCGACAGCAGCAAATGCGCATCGGAATCCGTCCGTTTTTTCATATACATTTCCCACACTTCTTCCGCAGAAATGCCGAACTTGGCTGATAAGCTAGAAACAAATCCAAACAAGAGGTGATTCCAAATGAAAAAATGGACAAAAAACGCAGCTGCTGTACTGACCGCAATTAGTGTAATGGGAGGAAGCGCAAGTGCTTTCGCAGCAAGTGCCCCCGTTAAACCGGTTGCAGCCACTTCAGCCAAAACGACACAAACGGCTGCACCGAAAACAACTCAGACCCCGGCTTCCAAGACAACGACTGCAAAACCTGCTGCATCCACAACCAAACCAGCAGCAGTGCATCAGACCGCACCCGTAACCAAGGCTCCAGCCAAGGCGACGACTACCAAGGCACCAACCAGCACCAAGACGGCACCTAAAACAACAACGACCAAAACCTCTTCGCACAAAACAGCAGCACACAGCAAGAAAACACATAAGAAAGCCACTCACAAGAAGGCAGCGCACAAGAGAGTTCATCACAAAGCCGCAGCTCACAAAAAAGCAACGCATAAAAAAGTGACCCACAAAAAAGCGCATCACAAAGCGGTTGCTCACAAAAAAGCAGTCGTACCGGCTAAACATGTCAAAGTAACCGCTAAAAAAGCCAAAGCTGCTCGCGTCATCAGCAAAGCACCAGTAAAATCGGCAGTTGTAAAAACAGCTGTTAAAAGCGCACCGAAAACAACGAAACCTGCTGTAAGCAAAACCGCTGCCCACAAAGTGGTTAAAAACGTAAAACCTGTAGCAGGCAAAAAAGTAAAATCGGCTCCAGTCACCAGCAAAACAACCAAAGCGGTAAAGCCAGCAGCTAAAACCAAAAAGTAAGCTCTTTTTCAAGCGGAGACCGCACCCGATCGCCCGCTGACTGATCCGGCAAGCACCGTCAACGAGAGGCAGGAATCCGAATTGGATTCTTGTCTCTTGTTCTTTTATAGTAAGAACAGAGCAAGCTGCGCTTCCCGCGTTCCCACGAACGATCCGGCAAAGCGGCATGACCATAACCGGGGAGAGAACATCTATGTACAAAATTGTGGTCGTTGACGACGATCTGTTTATTTTACAGCTGCTGTCTGAATATTTGCGAAAAGAAGGCTATGAAGTGGTATCTTTCGCGGATGGCAGGACGCTCTCGGCACATATCCGCAGCGAGCGTCCCGATTGTCTGATTCTGGACATTATGATGCCTGGGATTGATGGACTTACGCTGCTGACCGAGCTGCGCACGTTTACGGAGATGCCCATCATCATGATCTCGGCGCGTGGAGAAGAGAGCGACCGGATTCAGGGACTGGAATTGGGATGCAGCGATTTTCTCAGCAAGCCCTTTAACCCGCGTGAGCTGGTTGGACGGGTAAAAGCGATGCTTCGTCTGGCTCAATCCGCAGGTTCACCGGATGTTTCGCGCAAGGAAGGGCGAATTTGCGCAGCAGGCAACGTCCGCATCGATCCCGAATTCCGTCAGGCAAAGATTGGCGCAAGTGAGGTGGCTCTAACCTCCCGGGAGTTCGATCTGCTGCTTTTCCTGGCGGCTCATCTGGAACGGCCCTTTGAACGGGAATATTTGATTCGTGAGGTGTGGAATTACGATTTTCTTGGGGATGTACGCGTTGTGGACGACCTGGTCAAGCGTGTCCGCCGCAAGTTGACGGAACATCAGTCTACCCTGCATATCGATACGGTATGGGGATTCGGCTACAAAGCGTCGATTCGGCAGGTGTAACCATGCGAACCATTCGCGGCAAACTGCTGCTCTCGATGTCTGCGGCAGTGCTGGTCACCATCGCGGTAACATTGGGTTTATTCGTACGTTTAATTGATGACCTCATGATTAACCAGGTGAAAGTTCAGCTGCATGGTCAGGTTCGCAAGGCGCTGCATGTACTCGATCATGGGGATCTCAGTGAGCTGGATCGGGTAGACTTTAACTATATCGTGCGGGATTCCATGCTGGATGCCGATTATCTGATCCTCGATGACAATCAGCGCGTCATTAGCGCCAGTGAATCGGCGGAGATTGGCAAGGTGCTGCACACCCCCATGCGCAGCAGCGAAGGGATCGGCAAGGTGGATGGCACGAAGGTTCTCTACACTCAGGCCAAGCTCAATAATCTGCCGTATCACATTTTTCTCTATTCCCCGATGTCTTCTGTACGAGGATTGTACGGTTCCATCATGCAGACGACGCTGCTATCTACGGCGGTCAGCTTTCTTATTATTCTGCTGATTGGATTATGGACGGTGGCACATATCGTCAAGCCGCTGAATCGGTTAAAGGAAGCCGTGGATCATTATGAGCCAGGCCGACCCGCAGCAGACGCGCTGCCCAAGGATCTTCCGGGTGAAATCGGTGATTTGGGTCGAACCTTTCGATTTATGGCGGAACGCATTGCGGAACATCAGAAACATCAGGTGGAATTTTTGCAAAATGTCTCGCATGAGCTTCGCACTCCGCTGATGTCCATCGACGGCTACAGCTATGCGATCCGCGACGGAGTGGTCGATCAGGAGGAAGGGCTGGAGGTGATCGCTTCACAGTCTCGGCGGATGGTCGATATGGTCGATAAACTGCTGACGTTATCCCGGCTTGAAGCACTGGATGAATCCTGGCCTTCACAGCCGATTGAACTTGATGCGCTGGCGCAAGAAGCGATGGGACTGCTGCGCCCTTCCGCCTCGGCACGCGGAATCGCCTTATCCCTTACCGGCGGCCCGCTGACGGTGCAGACGACCGGTGAGCATTTGTTTCAGCTGGTCCTGAATCTGCTGCAAAATGCGGTTCGGCATACACAGACCGAAGTAGTCGTGGCTCTGGAACAGAGCGGAGACAGGGGTTGGGAGCTGCATGTGGATGACGATGGGCCAGGGCTTGGCGACGAGGAAGTAGAAGCGGTATTCCACCGATTCTATGCAGGACGCAACGGTATAACCGGATTGGGGCTTGCGATCAGTCGGCAGATTGCCGTGCGGCTGGGCGGTGAGCTGAGTTATGCACGTTCCCCGCTGGGTGGAGCACGATTTACGCTGTCGCTTCCTTCCGGCGTACAGGCGAGCATGGAAGAGGACGACGAGTAGAGAAGGTGTACAACCCTAAGCTTGGACGAAAAAGAACCCCAAATGCCCGTTCAGGTGCAGTGGGGTTCTTTACGTTTAGGATTTTTGGAATTTAGGTTTTTGAAAGTTCCTAGGCCGTGTCCGCTGAATCAAGGCTGGTAGCGCGTGACATCGACGGCGACATGCTCCAGCTTGGTTTTGCTCAGGGAATGATAAGGCGCATAGATGGTCACGAACCGATCATTCAGCGGGAAGGTCAGCATGTCCATGCCATCAATCTTGTACCATTTGCCCTTGACGTTATTCGAGTTGGGCAGGATAACCGTTGTGCCTTTGTAGCTGTAGGAATCGTCACGAGCCGATACGGATACTCGCATGTATTTGAAGAAGAATGTGACGCTGTCACCGGTAACGCCCACTTTTTTGAAGGAATCGCCGGTAATCATGCGACTCGGCACGTAAGGCGTCTCAAAGCCATCAAAAGCGGCATAGGCTTTGACAATGCTCTTATATTGAGCCGCCGAATAGTTCACATCACTTACGGTGAAATTCTGTTTTTGCGACGCGACTGCGGGAGTTGTAACGGCGGCTTTGCCAGCAGCGGCTGAAGCGGGTTGAGCCGACACCGTTCCTGTCAAAATTACGCCTGCGGCGAGGGCAGCTGTGATCCATTGGGAATAACGCATCAATCATCCATCTCCTTCATCTTCTCGTTTTCTTGTTCTGCAATCATCTTAACTCCCGAATGTATCGGTCTTTGAACCGAATTGTATCCAACATGTAAATAAGTGTGAAAAGCCTTCTTGAACGGGTTTTAGGGTCTTTTTTTCTCTTCGCTTGACTTAGAGTGAACTCTAATTGGTAAAGTGGGATTAGCATCAGGTGAACGATCACTTTTTAAACAAAGGAGCGATTTCGACATGGAACAAACATATGTCCAAACCCCGCAGCATAAGATCGGTTCCGGATTTGGCCTTCGCAGTACCGCAGAGGACGTGCTGCAAGGTATAGATCTATCCGGCAAGCTGGCCTTGGTTACGGGCGGGTATTCGGGTCTGGGATTGGAAACGACGAAGGCACTGGTAAAAGCGGGAGCACGCGTGATTGTACCGGCCCGACGTCCGGAAGCCGCACAGGAGGCATTGGCTGGTGTTGAGCAGGTTGAAGTGGAAACGTTGGATCTGACGGATCTTGATAGTGTCCGGGCCTTCGCGGATCGCATGCTGGCGAGCGGACGCAGCATCGACCTGGCTATTCTGAACGCAGGCGTGATGGCCAGCCCGGAAACGCGGGTAGGCCCGGGTTGGGAACTGCAATTTGCGACCAATCACCTGGGGCATTTTGCGCTGATTGCCCGGCTATGGCCGCTGCTGGTCGCAGGAGAAGGAGCGCGTGTCGTCTCGACTTCTTCCACAGGTCATCATATGTCGCCGATTCGCTGGGACAATCTGAACTTTGAAGGCAACTATGTGAAGTTTGAAGCGTATGGGCAGTCGAAGACAGCCAATTCGTTATTTGCGGTTGAGCTGGATCGCCTGGGGGCTGCGCATGGCGTACGTGCTTTTGCGGTTCATCCAGGCGGGATTCTGACTCCGCTTCAGCGGCATATGGGACGCGACGAGATGCTTGCTCTGAAGTGGATCGATGAAGCCGGCAACATCAACCCGGCGTTCAAGACGCCGGAGCAGGGCGCAGCCACCCAGGTCTGGGCAGCCACTTCTCCGCAGCTTGAAGGCAAAGGCGGCGTCTACTGCGAAGATTGCGACATCGCGGAGATGGCACCAGAGAGCGGGGAACGAGTTGGAGTGAAGGCCTACGCCGTTGATCCTCAAGAAGCCAAGCGGCTGTGGGATCTGTCGGTTGAGCTGACGGGCGTGGATCTGATGGACAAATAATTCAATAAAGCAAAGCGAACAAGACCTCCGCATCCCACGTGGAGGTCTTGTTTGTCGTGGATGAATTAGATAGGGTGCTTGCAGCAGCCTGGCCCGGTTTTATTTACGATGCGTATTCATTTCGATCTATAGTATGCTAGGAGATAAGTAGGCTAGGGGATAAGTGGGCTGGAAGATAGAGCAGCCAAAGCTGAACGATAAGGGAGAGACGATCATGATCTATGCGGCGCTGCTGCGAGGAATTAATGTGGGTGGCAACAACAAGGTCGATATGAAGAGGCTCAAAGCGGCTTTTGAAGACGTGGGTATGGAACAGGTGAAGACGTACATCAACTCGGGCAATATCATCTTTGTCACAAAAAGTGTTCCGCAGACAGAGCTGCCTGCTGTGCTTGAAGCCGCGATTGAGCAGACATTTGGCTTGTCGATCCGGGTGCTGGTGCGCAGTCTGGACGAGATGGAGGCCATCTTTAGACTGCTGCCGGAGCACTGGAGCAATGGGGAAGAGATGAAGAGTGACGTCTTTTTCCTCTGGGACGAGATGGACGAAGCTTACGCCCAGTCTGCGCTTCCGCTCACGCCAGGCGTAGGGACATTGATCGCTGCCCCGCGTGCTCTGCTCTACTCCGTCAGTCGGGAAGACGCATCGCGCAGCGGCATGAACAAGCTGATCGGCTCGAAGCTGTATGCCCAGATGACCGTGAGAAATGTGAATACGACGCGGCAGATCATGAAGATGATGCGAGAGCGGCTAGAAATCTAGCAGGGGGGCAGGGAGCAAAGTGATAGGGGACGAACAGATTCGCCTCTGGGCGAACGCGGCAGTCAAGCTTCAAGACGTACGGCTGAACATTTTGGAGGCGGATGGGGAACCTCTCGATTATCGGCTTCCTGCGAGTGCATTCATCCTGGTTCGGCATGGGCGGCTTGGCTTGCGGCTGAATGATTGGCAGACGGAACTGACAGGCAATCAATTGATTCATGGGGGAAAAGGAACCCGGCTTCATCTGTCAGCGAAGGAACACTCCGAATACCTGATGATCTTGTATCGCGGCGAATTGATGCTTCCGCTCTCCAGGCGGCTCCGGCAGCAGCTTCAGGAAGCGAACCCATTTACCGCGCAGTATCTCTTTACTCCGCTGTTCCCAGCCGAGCTGCATGGCCTGGCGGAACAGCTCCTTGAGGACTGGCACAGCCAAGATCCCCTGGATCGACTCCACGCACGTTCCATGCTTGCTGCCTTCCAGCATGAATTGATGCGCCAGATGCGTCTGCGCCAGAGCGAGCTTGAGCAGCCGGATCTGCTGGATCAAGTGCTGCGGTACATGCACCGTCACTGTGCGGAACCCGTAACCCTCGAAGAGTTGGCGGAGCGTTTTGGATGCAGCGTCAGTCTGCTGGGCAAAGTGTTCAAGCGGCGGTTGAACGCAAGTCCCATGCGCGTGCTGGCCCATGTCCGTATGGAGCGTGCCGCCGATGACCTGCATCGGTATGAGCTGTCGGTTCAACAGGTGGCGGAACGCTGCGGCTACCCGGATGCCCATAGCTTCGGCCGGGTATTCAAGAAACACTACGGGATGCCGCCTGTTCGTTACAAAGCGCTGATGGCGCAAGGATTCTCCGTACCAGAATTGCCTCTTCTCTATCCGAAATCTGCCCTTGTAGGGGCAAATCGGCGATGCTACAATGGCGAAAGCGTTGAGAAACATTATCATTTGAGCCGGGGGAGAGAACTGCCGATGAGAAAAAGAACATCCGCCATCATGGTGATGATGGCGTTATGCGGGATTTTGGTATTGAGTGCCTGTTCAGGTGCGGGCAGTCCTACAGCAGGTTCGAGTACATCCCAGGGGGCAGCGGGTACGACGGAGAAGACGGTTTCTGCCGAAAAGGCGGGCGGCGATGCCCAACAATCGGCAACGCGGGTCTACCGCGACAGTCTGGGCGATGTGACCATTCCCGCCCATCCCCAACGGATTATCGATCTGACGGGCAGCTCGATCGGCGATCTGTTGGCACTTGGCGTGCAGCCGGTCGCGGCCATTCGTGATTCGCTGCAAAATCCGTACCACAAGGGGATGCTGGACAAAGTGACCGATCTGGGCAGCCCTCCATCGGCTGAGAAGATTCTGGCGCAGAATCCCGATCTGATTATCGCGTTCGACTATCTGGAACCCGAGAACTACGAACAATTGCAGAAGATCGCTCCGGTGGTGCGGCTGAAATACGGAGCACTGCCTCCGCAGGAGCTGCTGTTGGAGTTTGGCAAGATCACGGGCAAGGAAGCCGAGGCGCAGGAGTGGGTCGATCAATGGGAGGCGAAAATTGCCGAGATCAAGCCCAAGATCCAGGCTGTAGTGGGCGACCGTACAGTCTCGATTCTTCAGCCCTATGCCAAAGGCATCTACGCCTGGGGCAATAAGGGCGGACGGGGCGGTGAGATTCTATATGATGATCTGGGCTTAAAAGCGCCCGACATCATCCGTGAGACTTTGATTGACGGGGAAGGCTTCGGCGGTGACTTGTCACTGGAGAAGCTGCCCGATTACGCAGGCGATTATATCTTTACCAGCAACTGGGGATGGGACGATGGAGACGCCAATGTCGTCTACAAGAGTTCGGTGTGGAAGTCGCTGGATGCCGTTAAGAATAACCGGGTATTCTGGATGGACCCCAAGGGTTCCTTCTATAATGATCCGATCTCCCTGGAAGCCCAACTGAAGCTGATCGAAAAAAGTTTCCTGGGTGAATAAGCCTGAGGCTGCTGCGTGAAAAAGAGTGCCCAAAAAGCCTCGTGCGCCCTGCACGAGGCTTTTTGCCGCTTTCCTGCTTTCTATGGAAGAACGGCACACTCAATCAATGGGAACAGCCGCAGCTTCCATCAGCGCTGCGCAGCCGTACTGCCCGAGTGTTCCGCACGTGCCGCGCGGATCAGAAACTCCGTGAAATGCACGGCATGACGCCCCGCCAGCTCCACATTGGCATCGAAGCTGTCGGCCGATTCGGCGCCGTGTCCAGCGATGTCGGAGACGGCTTTGACCGCTACGACCGGGATGCCATAGCGCTGCCCAACCTCCACAATCGCCAGACCTTCCATATCCGAAACTTGGGTCTCCGGCTGCTGCTTCAGAATCTCGCGCACCCGATCGCCATCGCTCATAAACGAATCCAGCGTCAAGGCCAGTCCAAATCTCAGGTGGTAAGGCAGGGAAGCCGACTGCTCCTGCGCGATCGTCCGCAGCCGCTTCAGCCAGGAATCGTCGATGTCATACACCGCGGGCATCTGCGGCATCTGTCCCCACGCATAGCCGAAGCACGTCGCATCCACATCCCCATAGATGTAGGTTGTCGGGATCACGACATCACCGACAGCCAGGGCGGGATCGAAGGCACCAGCCGATCCGGAATTGATGATGAGGTCGGGGTGATGGCGATCTGCGACCAGAGCGGCACCAACGGCAGCGTTGGCTTTGCCGATGCCACATTCGACCAGCAGCAGCTCCTGACCTTCCCAGAGGGTGTGTTCAATCACCGTCTTGCCGACGACTTCACGCTGGCTGACTACCGCTTGTTCGCGCAGCGCGGCGATTTCTTCTTCCATCGCGCAGATTACAGCGATTCTCATCTTCAGACCTCCGTTTATTTCTCTTCCAAATAAGAGATTGGCTTATTGACATCCACTTTGGTGCCGCCAAACTCTTTTTCGATATACTGCTGTGTATCTTCGTTATGATACAGCTCACCCAACTTCAAGATGCCTGCATCGGCCTTTTTATCGTCGCTCGTAACCAGGACATTGATATTGGCTTTGGTGTCTACGGATACCTGCTCGTGGAACAGGGAATCCTTGAGGACATTCAAGCCGCCTTCCAGTGCGATCGTATTGCCGATCAGCACCAGATCCACGTCTTGAATGACGCGAGGGCCGGTTGTGTCGTCGATCAGCTCAAACTTGAGGTTCTTGGGATTGCTGGCAATGTCACCAGTGCCGCCTGTGCCGACATCGAAGCCATCCTTGAGCGTAATCAGTCCAGCCGCTTGCAGCAGCAGCAGTCCGCGGGCGGTGTTCGCCGGGTTATCGGCCAGTGCGACCAGGGCACCATCCGGCACGGCCTTGATGTCCTTGATCTTGGAGGAGTAGATGCCCATCGGCTCCAGATACGTAGTGGCAACCGCCGCCAGCTTCGCGCCGCTGTCTTTGTTATAGCTGACCAGGTAAGCCCAGGATTGGAACGCGTTTACGTCCACTTCGCCTTCCTTGGTGGCATTGTTCAGCTCGACGCCGCCGTCGATTTCTTTGACTTTGATGTCCAGCTTGGCATCTTTGGCAGCCTGCGAAGCGGCGATATGCTCCCAGATCTGCGCATCGGAGCCCATGGAGCCGATGGTGATGCTCTGTGTGCCATCCGCCGCCGCAGCTGTCGAACTGCCTTTGTCTGCTGTCGGGCTGCCGCATGCGCCCAGAACCACTAACGTACTAAGAGCCAAGCCCGCGAACCACTGTTTTTTCATGTTTCTTTCCCCCTATAAGTTCTATGTTTCTGTATGAAAATAAAGTGTTCAATTGGTAACGCATCAAAGCGAAAGAGTATGAGGATAGAGTGTAAGCATAATACGCGTGAGATGAAGCGTTCCTGCACGTGTGTGCAAAATCCGCTCCGTTAGTGCATGGTCATGCCGCCGGTCACATTGATCGCCTGGCCGGTCATATACGAAGCCAGCGGGCTGGCGAGGAACAGCACAACATTGGCGACGTCACGCGGCTGTGCCGTGCGTCCCAGCGGAACCTGGGAGCAGTCTTCGGCGTAGATTTCTTCCGCGGTCATCCCGCGAATAAGGCCGCCTTCGATGCGCTCACGATGCTTCATGGCGGTCTCGACGATGCCCGGACAGACTGCGTTCACGCGAATCCCCAGCGCAGCCAATTCCACCGCCATCACTTTCGTCAAGCCCAGTACAGCGTGCTTGGACGCGCAGTACCCGCCCATGGCCCGGTAGCCGTTTTTGCCAGCCTGCGAAGCGATCTGGATGATGCTGCCTGGCTTTTGGGCCTCAGTCATTGCCCGCGCCGCACGTTTGGAGGCGACATACAGGCCAGTAGAGTTGATGGCAAATACTTTTTCCCAATCTTCCGTACGGCTGTCGATGACATAATCCATGGTGGAGATGCCCGCGCAGTTCACCAGTACATCCGGTACGCCTTCGCGCTCCAGAATGAGATCGAACCAACGCTCGACATCCTGCGAACTCGACAGATCAAGCCGGGTCGCAGCGAACCGTTCCCCGTCCGGTGCATAGTCGTCGCTGTAGCGCAGATCGGCAGAGATGACCCTGGCACCACTCTCCAGAAATAATTCGACAATGCCTGCGCCGATGCCCGAACCGCCGCCGGTGACGACGACGGTTTGTCCGGTAAGGTCGATCGCAATCATTTAGAACACCCGGTTGAATGGATCACGGCTGATGCCGGCTTCCAGCACCTGACGGGCATACTCCTGAGCGGAGAACAGGGAATGGTCGCGGTAGTTGCCACATTCCAGCGCCGATACCGCTGGAACTTCCGTCGTTTCCAGCACCAGACGCAGCGTTTTTTCCAGTGCGGTTGCCACTTCTTCCGGCGAATGTTCATTCCAGAGAATCATGTAGAATCCCGTGCGGCAGCCCATTGGCGAGATGTCGATAATGCCCGTCAGTTCATCGCGCAGATAAGTAGCCAGCAGATGCTCCAGCGTATGTACAGCGGCAGTTGGCAGCGCATCTTCGTTGGGTTGAAGGAATCGCAGGTCGTATTTTTGTACCGTGCTGCCTTTTTCGTCGTGCTCGACCCCTGCCGGGCGGACGTAAGGAGCCTTGACGATCGTGTGATCCAGTTGGAAGCTTTCGACTTTTGCCATGATGATTCATTCCTCTTTTCTAATGAAATGGATGGGTGAAAAAGGTCTGGGAGGCGCCCTGAACGTCGGTTCGGCCGACCCTCCCAAGCATACCGCAGAATGACGAGGGGATTCCAGCGTTATCGATACGTTTCGAGTCCTGCACACCTGCTGGATCTGGCCGTGCACGATCTAGTACCTTGTCAACACTAAAGGTAGGCATACGTTCCCCTGAATCTCACTAGAAGCGTATGCATTTCAGGAAAACGTAAACCTGTGATTAAGAGTTGAAAGGGTACTAGTGCGCAGATTTGCGCGTAAAGTAATCGCCGACAAACTGGCAGACAAACACCAACAGCAGAATCAGGGCAGTGGCTACGAAGGTGATGTCGAGCTGGAAGCGGTTATAGCCTTTGTTGATTGCCAGGCTGCCGAGTCCTCCGGAACCGATGGCGCCTGCCATGGTCGTAAGGCCAATCAGATTGATGACCGTCACGGAGGAAGCGCGAATGATGCCCGTCAGTCCTTCCTTGAGATAGACGCGGAAGATGATCTCTATCGGGCTGGAGCCCATGGCCTGCGTCGCTTCGATGACGCCGGGGTCCACTTCAAGCAGGGCGTTCTGAATCTGTCTGGCGTAAAAAGGGACGATTCCGATCACAAGCGGTACGATGGCCGCGTTCATGCCGATCGACGTTCCCGTAATCAGCCGGGTGACGGGCACGACGAGGGCGATCAGGATAATGAACGGCACGGAGCGGAAGAAATTCACGATCTTTTCCAAAATGCCATAGACCCATTTGTTCGCCAGCACGCCGCCTTTGTCGGTAGCGACCAGAATGACACCAAGGGCAACGCCAAAAATAGCGGAGAAAACGGAAGTCATAAAGACCATGTAGATCGTCTCATAGGTGCTCTCCCAGATGTCATCCAGATTGTCCATGACGTTGGGCAAATACTGATTCAGCCAATCCTTCATCCGATCCGTTCACCTCCTGATTGGGCAAATGTCGAGGGAGCCGGCATGCGTTCCACGTCAACGTCCAGGGAGTGAAGATAGGCCAGCGCCTTCTCCAGTTCGACCCGGCCGCCCGAGAGGACGACGATCAGGCTGCCCACGGGGGTCTGTCTAAGAATCTCCACGTTGCCAAACAGAATGTTGGCGGAGATGCCGAATCGGGAGGCCAAATCGGATATGACCGCTTCCCCGGTGCGTTCCCCGACGAAAGAGATCTTGCACAGCAGATCCTGTTCGCCAATGCGGGCGAGCGATGGATGCGACATAATTTTCTCCACCGTCTGCCCAAAGTGGGTAGCCGTATGGATAAAGTCGCGGGTCAGCGGCTGCTGGGGATCGCTGAAGATGGACACGATGTCACCCTGTTCGACGATTCGGCCTTCCTCCATAACCGCAACTTTGCTGCAAATCTCCTTCACCACCTGCATCTCATGGGTGATAATCACGATCGTCAGCCCGAGCTTGCGATTGAGGTCGCGCAGCAGATCGAGGATTGACAGCGTGGTTTTGGGATCAAGGGCACTGGTGGCTTCGTCACAGAGCAGGATGTGCGGATCATTGGCCAGCGCACGGGCGATTGCAACGCGCTGCTTCTGTCCGCCGGATAACTGTGACGGATAAGCCCCCAGTTTGTCGGACAAGCCAACAAGCTCCAGCAGCTCACGGACTTTGCGATCCTTATCCTTCTTGGGGATTCGGGCGCTCTTGAGCGGGTAGAGAACGTTATCGTAGACCGTGCGGGATGTCATGAGGTTAAAGTGCTGGAAGATCATCCCGATTTTCTTGCGAGCGGCCCGCAGCTCTCTGGGGCGGAGCGCCATGAGATTCTGGCCGTTCACGATGACTTCGCCCGATGTCGGACGTTGAAGCAGGTTCATGACGCGTACGAGAGTGCTCTTGCCGGCACCGCTGTAGCCCACGATGCCGAATACGTCGCCTTCGTCTACCTCCAGGTCGATGTCCCGGGCAGCGTCTACGGTGCGTGAGCCAATGTGGAACGTCACGTTAATGCGAGACAATGAGATCATAGGCAGGACCATCCTTATGTAAGCTTTCAGTTAGAGATTTTCCGATATTGTACACCGATTTAGTCGGGATTACTACTGTTTTTATGAATTTAATTGTTATAAAAAGTAAACCGGTGGTCAATAAAAAAACGGACACTCGCGCAAAAGGCGAATGTCCGTGCAGGCTGTGCCTGTCAGCAATCAACGATAAACGAGACCGCCGTCCGTCAGAATGGCTTGTCCCGTGATGTAATCAGCGTCATCCGAGGCCAGGAAGGAAACGAGGTTGGCCACATCTTCCGGCGTCTGATAACGTCCCAGTGCAATGGCACCGGAGAACTTTTTGAACGCATCGCCGGGCTGCATGTTTCCATCATATTTGACCATCTCTTCATCAATTCGATCCCACATCTTGGTCTTGGCTACGCCTGGGCAGTACGCGTTGACCGTGATCTGATGTTTGGCCAATTCTTTGGCTGCGGCGTGGGTGAATGCTTTGACCGCATGTTTGGTTGCCGAATACGTACTAAGCATCTCGTAGGCTTCATGCCCGGCGATGCTGCACGCGTTGATGACTTTGCCTTTGCCACCCTGCTTGATGAACTGCTCGGCTGCGGCCTGCGTACCGAACACGACGCCGTTGACGTTAATCGAGAACAGCTTGTTCAGCTGCTGTTCGTCGATTTCCAGGAACGGCGTTACCGCGTCGATGCCCGCATTGTTGACGAACACATCAAGACGTCCAAACTGCTCAACCGCTTGTTGAACCAGGTTAAATTGGTCTTCGCGTTTGGATACGTCCCCTTTGACCGTCAGCACGTCGTAACCGGATGCTTCAAATTCGCTTTTCGCAGATGCCAGCAGTTCCTCGTTAATATCGTGCAGCACCACTTTGAAGCCGTCCTTGGCCAGACGCTGCGCGATTCCTTTACCCAAACCACCTGCTGAACCTGTAACGATTGCTACCTTCGACATATCCGTTTACCTCCTAGAATTTAGAATCTTTCCTTAATATCGTAGGACTCTGCTTATAAACTTGTCAAGACCATTACTCACTGAAAAAACCATGGAATTATGACATAGGGCATCGTGAAGGGAAGGAAGGACATGGGACGGAGAATGGAGGAAAAGCGAGTATGGGTTCGTATTCTTACGAATGGGTCTGCTGAAGCCCAGTCTGCCTGGCTGAAGACAGCTCGCTCCGTATGAGGCGGACAGACCCGAATTGGGGTCAAGCGCCCTTTCCCGTATAATGATAAACGTTACGCCGGATGTGACGTTGCTCCTTGATGCAGCCTCATCCAGCGTCGGAAATCAAGTAGGTCGAAAGGATGAAGAACATTGAGTTATACGGAAGTGCTGGAACGGAAGAGCGAGATTCTGAAGAAGACGATGGAGAACTGGATCTTGAAAGAAAACCGCGACGGATTAAACCGCCAGGAAGCGCACATTTACCGGAATATGCTCAAGGAACTTCACCAGAATGAACAAGAGTTGAATACCGCACGCGGAGAAGAACGACCCGAGGAAGAACGTCCCGAAGTGCAGAAGAGGGAAGCAGCGACAGCTCTCCGATAAGCTAGGACGAAAGAATGAGAATTCAAGAACTTTGATGAATAGGTCAAGAAGCCCTTTCCTGGATAACGGGGAAGGGCTTTTCGTATGGATTGGGCGGAGAATTGAGCGAATATTAGGATGATTTGATGTCATTGGAATCATGCGAAAGACGTACAATCCGGCGATAGACGAGGCAGTCCAGCAGCTCCGGCCAATCCAGCTCATGCTCATGGGGATCACGAAATGCGGTGGCGACCGGCAGATAGCCCAGCTCCCGGCCCAATCCGCCGTGCAGATAGGTTCCGCCATCACCGCCCTTGCCCCGGATTCCGTCCGGGGTCAGCACCATTTCCTTGAGATAGGGATCACCCGGGAAGCACAGCCCAAAAGCATTGGGCTGCTCAAGATCATACCCTGGAAAATCCGTCTCTGACCAAGAGGCTGACATCTTGCCTGCAAAATATTTCAATTGAAAAGAAGGCTCGATTTCTTCTCCCCACGGAAACAACGTACGCGCTCCCGCTCCATAGAAATATTCCCATTCCTCTTCGGTGGGCAGATCGAAGCCGCTACCGATCAGCTCATCCTTCCACTCCTCGAATGTCTCACTGCCATCGAACAGCTGCAAATGAATCTCTCCATTTTGACGCTCCATCCGTGCATATTGGTACATCTCCAGACTCTGTTCGGACATGGAGCGAAACCGTTCGATTTCTTCCAGCAGTTCCTCGTCTTCTTCAGGGTCCAGCTCGCTGATTGCATAATCGAACCAACCCGCCGAAGAGAAAGTGCGTTCCACCAGCATCGCCCCAACCGAAGCTTGGCGAACCGGCGACATCTGGCGTGCCACCATCTCGAGGGCTTCTTCGTCGGATACGCCAAACTGTTCACGCACGCGCTCCAGCAGCACACTTCCATCTGGAGATTGGGACGCTGAGATTCCCTTTGCGGATGCAGAAACTGGTCCATCCCAACCCAGCATCACATCGTCGCCGGGGACAAACAAAAATTGGGCATCCTGATAGGTGAAGAGACCGGTTTCCATCGATTGTCCAAAACGTTCAAAGGTCTCCATGCGCACGAACTGGAAACCACCCGGCAGGAGAGTGGACAGCTCTATCATTCGCTGAAATTTATCTTCCGGCGTCAAAGAACTCCAAATCTGCCGTTTTTGCCATTCCATCTCACTTCCACTCCTTTTGGCGTCTTTTTACGTCGTTTTCAGTCTGTTTGCTCTTTTTATTGTAACGGGGCAGTCCTACTTTTTTCAACGAGTATAGAAAGTAACACCAAAAGGTGTTACAATTGCAAACGACAACTATTTGATGACCGAACGGAGAGGATTTTGATGGCATCATCCCATTCTACGCTGCCGGAAATTCGCAAGTCCCTGATTCTGCAAGCGCCCATCGACAAGGTATGGCAGGCTGTAGCGACCGCAGAAGGGTTAAAGGCCTGGTGGATGGATAATACCTTTGAAGCGATGGACGGGCATGAATTTGTGGTTCGTTCCCCGCAGTTTGGAGAGTCGCCCTGCCGGGTGACCGAGCTTGATCCGCCAAGTCGGCTGTCGATTGACTGGGGCAAGGACTGGACGCTGACTTTTGAATTGGAAAAAATAGAAGAGGAAGCGACCCGCTTCACGCTCATCCATTCCGGCTGGGATGCGGATGCACAGACGGAATTTGGTCAGCCTCATCCTATCGTTCGAGGGATTATGGATGGTGGCTGGGAGAAAATCGTCCATCAGAATCTGGTGGACTACATCGGCAGCGTCGTCTGAGCGATGGCAGCGCCGAGACACGATGTATTTCAAGCCATTGCCGATCCCAGCCGCCGAAACATCCTGAAATTGCTGGCGGAAGGGGAGCGGCCAATCGCTGCGATCGCCGAGCAGTTTCCCATCAGTCGAACGGCGGTGGGCAAACATCTGCATGTGCTGGCGGATGCCGGGTTGGTGGATAGTCGGCGCGTTGGACGCGAGACCCGCTACCGTCTCCGCGCAGAGCCGCTTCAGCAGATTGGCGATTGGCTGTCGTTTTTTGAATCGTATTGGGACGACAAACTGACGGCCCTTAGGCGGTTGGTAGAGGAAGAAGAGGGAGGCCCATGATGAAGCTGAACGAAGATCCCTATCTTGCAGAGAACTGCGGTCTCGCTGGATCGGAAGCCTTGTTGGAGGTAGGGGCTGTGCCCATCAGCGACCTGCTTCAGCCCGAAGCGGCCGGTGAGGCGCTGGATCGTTATCGGGAGCTGGCACGTGCGGAAGATCGCCAAGTCGCTGCTTCCTTTCTATCCAGTTGGTTCGGAAACGTGGCCATTGCGCATCAATATACCCTGTCGGTTCATGATGCCGCGCCGGATTTCTCACTGGACAATCTGCTGCTGCATATTCGCCGCACGGAAGAAGGTCGCACCGTAATTGATTTTGGCGTGCGGGAATGGCGGGCGGAAGCGGCACCTGCGGATGAACAGCAGCGCACAGCGTGGCTGGTTCGGCAGTGGCAGGCGTTTTACGGAGAGCAGGTGCGTCCACTGATGCAGAGTCTCTCGTCGGCTTCAGGGCTGCCGATTGGGCAGACCTGGGGACAGTGGCCAAGCCGCTTTTTCCGGGAAATTTACTGGCTCTGCGAGGCGAACAAAGATTCTCTGTTAAGCCAGAGACTTCAGGAGGATTACCGTCTGCTTCGTGAAGCGGATGCCATCAGAATATTTGGTCAGCGTCGCAATCCATTTGCCGTTCGGATTCATCGACTGAAACCCCTGGTACCTGGGCGGCTTACGGTGATGAAAAGCGCCTGCTGTCAGTTCCATCGGGTGGAAGGACATGATTACTGCTACACCTGCCCACGTCTGAAGCCGGAGCAGCGAGAGCGTGAATATGAGCAGTATATCACCAAGTTTGGTTTGCGTTAGAGACATGACGAAGCCCCCCAGCCTGCATCAGGTTGGGGGGCTTTGCATATGGGGCAGCCCTGCTTTTTACAGATTGCCCGTAACAGTGACATGATCGTGGGTGCTTAGAGCTTCCCTCAGCCAGCGGCAGAACGTCCGTACGAATTCGGCTTCCTGAGGATCATCGATGCGCAGGGCTTCAAGCTCGTCTGCGATCTCCAGCCATACTTCCCGGGGAATCGGATTGTCCCAGCAGGGGTCGAATTTCTCCTGCAGCTCGCCGTTCTCCGGGTCGATCAACGGATAACGACCGCGCAGCTTGGAGATAACGAATTCAGCATCATCCTCATAGATGAAGATACATCGCTCCACCGGATCATTGTCACTGCCGGACGATGGACAGAAATCGAAACCGACATTCCGCGAAGGTCCGTTGTAATGCAGTTTCATCACACGGTCAAAAGATTCTTTTTCGCTCATTGCATCCTCTATCCTTATGTTTACTTATAGTAAGAAGTCGTCAACGGAATGAAGAGTTTGCCGCCGTCTTTGAGTTCGCCGTAGACGTACAGTGAGTTCGAGCCGGAGATGTTGACGGTGATCGTCTTCAGACCTTCACCGCGCGCAACAGCTGTTGATTTGAGTTCTTTGCGCGTATCGCTGTCGAGCACGACGAATTTTTCGATATCCTGATCGATTGCTGCCGCCTGGAGGACGAGCGTCGCGTATTTCTTTTTCGGATACAGCATGAAGCTGCTCTCCCGTTTTCCCGTAGCGTCGTCGTAGAACACTTCTTTGTAATTTTTGCCGTTATACACAGTCTTGTCCGGATCTTTCGTTTGATACATATTGGAGAATCCGTCCGCGATCGGTACGCCCGCCGTTTGTTCGCCGATCTGAACCGTTCCCTGAGCCGCGTTATAACGGACCGGAACGTCCAGCGCGTCGGCCATCGAACGAAGCGGCAGGTATGTCGTATTTTTGTATGTAATCGGGGCTTCTTTCGACGCGAACGCTTGACCATTTACTTGAATCTTCAAGCCAGGATTCAGAAACGCCTGGATCGGCTGAAGGTTGGATGCGGCGAACGCTCCGACCCCCATACTGAAAAACATCCCTGTTCCGATCAGGGCCGCCATGGTTTTTTTCTTCATGATAAGTGCCTCCTCGTGAAATTTTAAATTATGAGCTTAAATAAGACCTTATAAGCAAACGTTACCAAAATCAAGAGGCTTTAAAATCTGAGACAAAAGTCCTAAAAAACATGTCTATACAATGAAAACGTATCGAAAGAAGCTGAAAGCAGGGCGGATGGAGCGTATGTTCGGATTTCTGCTCTGCTGGTACAATAGATGAAAACGGATAGGACGGAGGAACAGTTATGACAGTATCGATCATCCGCAAAAAGGTGGTCTTGAACAACGTCGAACTTTTCGTGTTGGATACGGAAACGGAAGGACCGGTGATTCTGTGTCTGCACGGTCGATGGGGGAGGGGCGAGGTCTGGGCGGATCTGATGCGCCGTTACGGGCAGCAGTATCGGGTGATCGCGCCCGACCAGCGGGGACATGGCTTAAGCGATAAGCCGCTGTCCCGGTATACGGCGGAAGAGATGGCGGAAGATGCAGTTGGGCTGTTGGACGCGCTGGGCATCGAATCCTGCATGCTGCTCGGGCACTCGATGGGCGCACAGATCGCCGCGCACGCCGCCGTCATGTTTCCGAATCGCATAAGCAAAGTCGCTATTCTGGACAAAACGCCGGCCGGGCCGCCGCAGAGACTCGAAGCGCCGCCGGAAGAAATACCCGATCACGATCCGTTTACCGGAAGCTGGCCGATGCCTTTTTCGGATCTTGCCGAAGCCCGGCGGTTTATGAGCGAAACGCTTGGAGATCCGCTCGGCGTCGAATATTTCATGAATAGCTTGGTCGAGACGCCCGAAGGCTACGGTATGATGTTCAGCGGCCGGGCGATGGCGGCGAATATCGCGTATAACGTCAACTGGTACGGTATTCTGCCGCAGATCGAATGTCCGACGCTGCTGGTACGGGCGCAGTACGGCGAAGACATGCCGGACGACGTGTGGGCGAAGACGCAAAGCCTGCTGAAGCACGCGATCGTCCGCGAGATGCCGAACGCTAATCATAACGTGCATTTGAGCGATCCGGATACATTTTACGGCTTCGTGGACGAGTGGTTGAGCTGCGAAGACTAAGCGTTCTTACCGCGTCTCAGATGCAGAATCGGAAACGGGCGGCCTTGATCGTCGGTCTCCGAACGCGCGAATACGCGGTATCCCAGATGCTCATAAAATCCGACGGCCTGCGGATTCTGTTCGTTGACATCAACTTCGTTCGCTCCGGTTCGCTCGGCGGCTTCGCGCATCAACAGGCTGCCTACACCGCGTCCTCTGGCGTCGGGGTCCACAAACAGCATCTCGACTTTACGCCCTTCGACACCGATGAATCCGAGAGGCTGGGAGCTGTCTTCATCGCCGCTCAAGCAGACGAGCAGCACCGGAATCTGTGCCAATCCTGCGCGGACTTCGGGACGAATATCTTCAATTTCGGCGGCCGAGAGGAAGTCGTGCGTGGCGCGAACCGAGCTTTCCCAGAGCGCAGTTAAAGCGTTAAGCACATTCTCGTTACGCCGTTTGAGATTCAGATCTATCGTTTGCATGAATCAATCGCTCCTTTGTAGGTCGAATCGCATCACCTTCTATCATAAACGCAAAAAGCCGTCCCGGCGAGCCGAATGATTCGGCAAACCGGGACGGCTGTTAATGCTGTCCGAAAAACCAATCTGAAATCGGAAATTCGGAATCAATAACCGGACACGCCGCGCGAGCAGCGGCCAGTTCGCAATCTCTCCAATGCGAATCAGCGGTAGACGTTCAGTTCGGAGATCGACCACCAGTAATCCGCAGTTCCGTTCTGCGTGATCCGCAGGTAACGCGCCGTTCGCGGCGCGTCGAACGCGGCGTCGATGCCGTCTGCGCTTCCTTCTCCGGATGCTGCCGCTGTCCATTCGATCCCGTCGGCCGAAGTCTCGACCGTGTATGCGCGGGCATAATCGTCCGGCGCGGAAGCCGAGGCTAATCGGACGCGGGAGAACGTCGCGGCTTCGCCCAGATCAACCGCGATCCATTGGCCCGCTTTCTGCGTTTCGCCGGAAGACCAACGGCTGGAAACGTCGCCGTCAAGCATGGCGGCGATCGGGTAATCTTCGCGCTCTGGCATGGAAGTCGTCACGATCCAGTCTGTGCGATCCAGCAGCGTAGGCAGGCCGTCGTCCGGCAGGTCGCCGCCGTTGTCCGGCGCGGATACGGTTAATCCGGATACCGACCACCACTGCGAATGTGCAGCCGTCAGTTCGATTCGCGCGTAGCGAGCGAATCGCGGCGCGAACGAAGCAACGGTCTGAGCGCCTGTTCCTTGCATCGTCGCAACAGGCTCTCCCCAGTTCGTGCCATCGTCCGAGACGTAGACAGCATAAGCACGCGCGTAATCGTCTGGACTTCCCGCGCTGTCCAGCAGAATCTGGCTGAACTCGGTCGATCGGCCGAAGTCGAGCGTCAGCCGTTGACCTTCGCGCTGCGGTTCTCCGCTCGACCATCGCGTGCCGGCGTCGCCGTCGAGTACGGCAGCCGGTTCTTGGCCGGAAGCGGAAGATGAAGCTTCCACATTCCAGCCGTCCGGGGTCAAAGCCTTCAGTTTGCCCGTTCCGTTAAGCTGCACGTCGAGTTCGGCGATCGACCACCAGTTGGACGATTCGCCGGTCTGCACGATTTTGACGTAGCGGGTCGTTTGCGGAGCGAAAGTGGCGCGCACGATCGAAGTATCGCTTTTACGCCCTGCGGCGACCGGTTCGCTCCAAGAACGGCCGTCCTGCGACAGCATCACCCGATAGCCGTCCGCCGCGTCACCATTCGACCCGCCTGCGTCGATCACAACCGTATCGATTGCAGCCGTGCCGCCCAGATCGACGGTTACCCACTGTCCGTTCGTTTGCGGGCGGCCGGAGGCCCAGCGGGTAGAGACGTCGCCGTCCAGCATCGCTGCGGGCGTGTCATCGCCGTTCTGGGCAAAAGCGGTCACCCGCCATTGATCGCGGCTTCCCGGCCCGCTGCCCGGAAGCGGCGTTTCGGGTTGCGGACTGCTGCTTCCGCCGCCGAACGAAGCGATGCGCAGCTCGGCGATCGACCACCAGCTGTCGGCGCTCGTCGTCGATTCAATGCGGATATATTGGGCCTGACGTGCGCCCAATTCGACTGCGATACCTGAAGATCGGCCTTCGCCAGAAGCGACAGGCTCACCCCAATCTTCGCCGTCGTCCGACACGAATACCCGATACCCGCGCGCGTAGTCGCCGCCGCTCGTGCCGGAATTCATGAACAGCGTATCGAAGCTCTGACGCGAGCCGAGATCAACTTCAAACCATTGCGATGGATTCTGCGCGGAACCGGACGTCCAGCGCGTGGACAAACTGCCGTCGATCATGTTTGAGACCGGATCGCTGCCTGGAGCGGAGGAAGCGGTCAATATCCAGCCTGCGCGGTCCAGATAACGGATGCCAGATTGTCCGCCCGGCGTGACCACCGAATCTTTCGTCGGATCGACCTGAGCCAACGTTTTGGCGGGCACGACAGCGGAACCGATTTTGCCGCTTTCTTTATAGAAGCCAACCGTTTTCGATTCGGTAGACGGGTTCCAGACCTCCGCGGCATAGACGCCGTTTTTGCGATAGACCGTCACAGCCGGATCGTCGCTCCAGACGTCCTGCGCACGGCTGCCCAGCGCGTTCATGGCGTGGGTGAACCAGTAGGCGTTGAAGATCTCGTTCGCCTGCATCACGCTTGGGTCCCATTTGTCCAAGACCGCTTCCGAATCGCTTAGAGCTTGGAACGGCCAGATGATATGCTGCCAACTGCGTTCGGCTTCGGCGCTGCCGCCGCTTTGTTTGCGAATATCCGCTAACATTCCGTCGTAGAGATCGGCGGCTTTCTGCGGATTCCGTCCGTAATAAGACATCCATTCGCCGAGCGGCAGCCAATGGATGCCATAGATCTGCTCGGGTTCGCCGGAGAAGAAGGTGGTGTACGCATACGCGCTGCCGTAGACTTGACCGGCCGAAGCATGAGTGTATCCTGGCAGGAAGTTGTCGCCATCGTAATCGAACCAATACTGCTCGGCGGCTTTGATCTCCGTGGTGAAGCCCCAGATCGCGGCGTCCCGGTAAGCATCGTTGCCGGTCGTTTCGCCCCACATGAATTGTCCAACCCAGCCGAACAGCGCTTCGCCAGCCGCTTCCTGATTGTTGCCGCTCGCGTTGTCGGCGAAGCCGCCGGCCCACGAATGACCTTCGTACGGATCGAAATTGCGCATCCACGGATACAGGTTGTCCGTGCGCGACGGATTGGCATAATCGCGGATCAGATGCTCGACCATACCGCCGTATTCCTGTTTGAAGCTCTCGTCGTACTGCGCCAGCACGGCTGAAGCGAATACGTAATAGCCGTACGTGAAATGGTGATCGGTCAATCCCGTATTTACGCCGAAGCCGCTGGCATACGGGAAGATGGAACCCCAAGCCGGCGAGTAATGGAAATAGTACGAATGCTTGGGCTCGTCCGGGGAGTACGTATACCAGTCGGTCAAAATGCCGCGCAGCGTCTTCAGGTAAGCGTCTCGCCGCTGCGTATCACCGATCTGGTCGCTGACCAGGATGCCCATTGCCAGCGGATGCAGCTTTTTGCCCTGCCAATACGGGTCTTCACTCATCAGTCCGCCCGCGATGTCCGCGTCGAGCAAATCGAGATAAGCGCTGAGCTGCACGCGGGAATAACGCTCCGATCCGTCGGGTTCCGCGAACTGCGGCACCAGCCCGCCGAAACGGTCCTGTGTCGTGAACGTGTTGCCTTCATGCACTTTGAGCGTGCCGCGAATGGACGGATACGTCAGATCAGTCAGTTCCGACTTGGCGATCTTCCATTGATGCGGCAGCAGCGTGGCAAGCGTCTCGTTCGGGAAGCCTTCGCGCTTGAGCTGCGTCGTCGCCGAGAAATCGGTGGTGACGAGCGCCGAAGCCGCGTCGTAGCGATAATCGACGCGCGTGTCGGTCACGAACGCATAGCCGTGCTGGTAATACAGCGGCAGATCGTCCGCGGACGGCAGCGCCGCCAGCGACAGATAGCCGTCTCCTGCGGCGAACTTGATCTTGATCGTATCGCCCAATTTCATGAACGTGGTGCCGGGAGGTGCGAATAATCCGTACTGTCTCTGGAACGTCTGCGGCGCAGGCGCGCGGTCGGTATTCGTAATCTCGATCCCGATATGGTCGGCCGTCAAGACGCCGCCGTCCTCCAGCTCAATCGTCCGGCCGTCCGCATCGTAGAGGCGCGTCAGATTTGCGGCGCGAAGCACAACGGAATCCGGCTGCTCGAACGTGCTGTATAGATACGGTGAGCCTTTGACAAAGGTAGTCCGCATCTTCGGCGTCTTGTCATCGCTCAGCATGACGTCCACCGAATAGTCGCCGTAACCCGTAACGGTGGAGCGAATCTTCGCTGGATCGATCGAAGAAGCGTTCAGATAGAGATCCGGATCGCTGTCGGCGTTGACCGAACCGCCATCCGAAGACGCGAAGCCCGCGCCCGGCGTCGTGACCGCAAGGCCCATCGCCGTATATTTGCTTTTGAAAGGCAGCGTGATTACGCCGTTGCTTTCGCCCAGATTAAAGATCAGCAGCGACTGCCACCAATCGTTCGATGGGAAAGGCGCCTTTAGATCGTCCGCCGCGAACTTGGGACTGCGCGGTTCGAGCTGAGACAGATCGCCGATCTCGTAGCTGCCCGATCCCACCTGCACGGTTTCCGCCTGCGGAATCGCCGGAATCTCGTAGACGGGTTGTTCGTCGCCTTTGCGGTAGGCCAGCACTTCAAACTCGAAGAGCGAGTACCCATAACCGTTGGAACGAGCGAGACCCTGCATTTTGACATAGCGGCCTTCCGTATACAGCGGCACATGCTCCTTCTTGCCGGAGCTGTCGAGCTGACGGTACACGGTCTTCCAATGCTTGTTGTCGTCGGAGACGAGAATGTCGTATGCGCGAGCGTACGAGTTCTCCCAATCGAAATTCACGCCGCCGATCCGTTTTGATTCGCCCAGATCGACCGAGATCCAGCCATCCGTCTCAAACTTGGAAGCCCACCGGGTGCCGCGATCACCATCGGTTGCGCCAGCGGCGAGATAGTCTCTCGGCTGCGGACGTTCGTTCTCCGGCTTGTTCAGATGTTCGTCGATCTCCAGGGAAGAGACTTCGACCGGCCGATGCAGCGCCAGATTGGCTGCCGCCGGTCTCGGATCGACGTTTGATCCGCCTGTGCCGTAGATCCGGAATTCCCAGATCGAGACGCCGTACGCCTGCTGCGAGCGCTGCGTGCTGTAGAGCCGAACGTATCGTCCTGCCGAAGGCTCGGTTGGCTTGACGATTTCTTTACCGCCCGCACCTTGCGATGTTTCGTAGACGTCCTGCCAGTTCAGCTCGTCGCTTGATACTTGAATCCGATAAGCGGACGAGTAGGCGTTCTCCCAATCGATCTCGATCCGCGAAATGTCCGCCTCCGCGCCCAGATCGACGTAGATCCACTGCGGATCTTTCTGCCACGCGCTTTCCCAACGGGTCGAACCGTCTCCATCGGCGGCCAGATTCGGCGTGCCACCTCCGCGCGAAGAGGAGGCGTACATCGGGCGGTTTTGCGACAGCAGCCGGATCGTTTCCAACGCTTCGGCATGCGCCGCCGACGCTGGAGCAGTGGCCCAGCCGATATTGGCACCTTGCCCGAGCGTTAACAGCAGCGTCAGCGCGGCAGCGATTCGGCCTGTTGAACGTTTCCCGCTCTCGGCTCTCGGTTTTCTTTTTGTCCCAACCATTTTTGATCTCTCCTCTGTTTGTCTCTCTACAGTCGAACACGATGATACTTATTCGGACCCTTTTTACCAATTTCCTGTTTGATTTATTCAGAAATTGGTCGAATCCAGCTCAAATCGTAAAAAAGGTCTAAAAGCACGAGTACAAACGTCCCGAAAACTCGGCAAGCAAGCAAAAAAGCCCTGACCACAGAAACTGAAGGAAAACGCAAAAGCCGTAGGCGCATCTCCGTTGTGTTTCGGTCGCGGTCGATCAATTTCGTTATTGGACTGCTGCGGTTCGAAGGCCGCACTCAGCCGCGAAACGACGAAAAGAACCTTAGCACGCCGCATCCATTGCGGTGCTCTAAGGTTCCAGTTCGGTTCTTCCGCCGATCTAGACGTTAGGCAGATCGTTCGTGTGCGGAATGTCGTTCGCATGCGTTGTGCAATTGCGTCCGCCGCTTTTTGAAGCGTACAACGCCAGATCCGCGCGCTCCAGCAGCGAGGCTTCGGTCGAATCCGGCAGAGCCGTATCGACGCCGATGCTTACGGTGACGCGGTGCGAACCCAGCGGCGTCCCGGCGATCGCGGATCGCGTTCGTTCAGCCGCAGCGACGGCTTCCGCTTGCCCGGTCGCGGGCAGCAGCACGACGAATTCTTCGCCGCCGAAGCGGGCGCAGATGCTGCCGGCGCCTGTCGAGTCCCGCAGCAGACGAGCCAGCTCAATCAGTACAAAATCGCCGACCGGATGTCCATACGTGTCGTTGATCTGTTTGAAATGGTCAATATCCACAATCAACAGTGACAGCGAAGTGCCATTGTTGCGACAGGCGAGCAGCTCTCCGCGCAGACAATCTTGGAAGAACCGACGGTTGTGAAGACCCGTCAACGGATCGGTCGAAGCAAGAGCCTGCAAGCCGCGATTTATTTCCGTCAGCGCCTGCTGTTTGCGTTCGTACTCCGCATGCAGCGACTGAAGCTGCTGATTCATCTCGCTCGTGGCCTCGTATAATTCTTCCAACTTCCGCTTGCTGCGCAGCGTGTCTTTCTCGTACTCCAGCCGTTTGCGCATGACAAGAGCGACGCAGTCGATAAAGACCTGCCCATCGCGTTCCTGCCGCACACCGTTAAGGAGTACCGGAACGATCTGCCGATCAGCCGAACGGAACGAGAAATACATCTCATCGATGCGTCCGTAAAGTTGAATATGCGGATAGAAATACGTATGGAAAAACATTTTGTTGGTCGCCGACATGATCGTTTCGACGTGGCGGCCGATCAGTTCTTCGGCTTCTTCTATGCCGAGCATATCCAGAAACGTGCGGTTGACCGACTGCACGAATCCGGATTCCGAGAACGATACGTATCCGCCGGGCGCGCGGTCCAGTTGATTATCCATGAAGTAAACTGCCTTTCCAGCGATCCGACGAGAAGTCTATAGACCGGCTAAATAATGATCGATGCGTTCGAACGTTTCGTCCGGCTGGCTGAGCTGCGGATAATGGCCTTTGGCCGTCATCCGGTTCAGCGTGCTGCCGTTTAAGTGTTTGTGCAGATAATCGCCGACTTCGAGCGGCGCGATGCTGTCTTCCGCGCATTGCAGAATGAGCGTCGGAGTCTGCACTTCGCCAAGGATATCGCGGCAGTCGGAGTAGAACGTCACTTCGGCGAATTGGCGGGCGATGCGCGGATCGCGCGACGCGAACTGCCGCTCCAATTCGTCGGACAGTTCCCGCCGATCTCCGTTTTGCATGGCGGCGGGCGCCATATAGCTGGCCCATCCGCTGAAATTGAGCTGCATCATCTCCAGCAGCTCGTCGATATCGTCCCGGTCGAATCCGCCGTAATAACCCGGCAGATCGTTCAGATACCGAGGAGACGGGCCGACCATGACCAGGCGGTCGAAATATTCCGGACGCTGGATCGAAGCCATTGCTCCGATCATGCTGCTCACCGAGTGGCCCACGAATACGGCATCTCGAAGTTCCAGCGCTTCCATGACGTCCAGCAGATCGCGGCTATATCCTGTAAGGCTGCCGTATTTGGCCGGATCGTATTGATCCAATTGCGACAGTCCCGCGCCCACGTAGTCGAACAGCACGACGCGGTAACGATCAGCGAAACGCGGAGCGACGAGCCTCCACATCTCCTGATCGCAGCCGAAGCCGTGACCGAACACAAGCGTCTGTTCCCCGCTGCCGAGCACGGTTACGTGATTGCGTTTCAAAATATCCAAGCTGCTCTCCAACTTTTCTTTCCCCCGATTCCTTTATCGATTTGCATCTTTTAAGTGTCTCATAATTCGACAAGCGTTTGAAGTGACCTAATTCTCATTATTATAGCGAAAAATGTCGGATTGTAAGAGTGCTTTTAGACCGAACCTTGTCTAACTTGAACAGGGTTCGGTGGATGACCACTGGGAACGGGGACAGAGGAGGCGCACACGCGGAAAAGCTTTGAAGAAAAATCCGACACGAAAATGGACAGTACGACGATCACAGCTTGCCGGATGGCTACAGCACACAAAAGGATAAAGTCATCGAGTTGGGCGCTGCGGAAACAGAATCAGAATAAACCCGGGAAATTCAGAAAGAGCGGAGGTTAAGCCTGCTGCGTCCAAAATGGCGTCACTTCATTAGAAAAAGAAGACCGGAGATTCCGGTCTTCTTTTTTTGATGTTTGCCGAGAAAAATTGTCGAAGTTCTGTAAATCTGACATGAAAACTTTCATTATCTCTAACAAGTTAGCGGGGAATAGGCGATAAACATAGAGGATGTTCAGACAATAGATAGGGGTGTAAGCATGCAAAAGAGCAACAAAGCGAAACGGATTCTCTGGATTCCGCTGCTGGGTTCGATGCTGATGCTCGCGGCATGCGGTTCGCAGCAGCCGCAGGCGGCAAGCGCCGAAGAACAGCCAGAAATCGGGGTTGTACTGTCCGATGTGGGTCTGGGAGACCAGTCCTACAGTGATGCCGCGTTCCGCGGTTTGATGAAAGCGCGCGATGAAGACGGCGTGTTGTTCGACTACCGAGAGATCGGGGAGGCCGGGACTTACGACGACGCGTTTAAGCAGTTGGTAGAAAAAGATAACGATCTCATCATCGGCTTGGGTTATATGGTCAAAGAAAGTCTGGAAGCTTCGGCCAAAGCCAACCCGGATAAGCAGTATTTGATCGTGGACGATACGTCGGAACTGCCGAATGTCGCTTCGATTACGTTTAAAGCGGAAGAAGGCAGCTATTTGGCAGGCGCGTTGGCGGCTCTGACCACCAAAAGCGGTCACGTGGGTTTCCTCGGCGGCGTGGAATCGGATCTGCTGAAAAAGTTTTATGTCGGTTATGAACAGGGCGTAAAAGCGGTCAACCCGTCGGCGACGATCAAGACCGTATATGCAGGAGACTTTGGCAACAGCAAGCTGGGTTCTTCCAGTGCGGCTTCCATGATTCAAGACGATGGCGTGGACGTGATCTATACCGTCGCGGGGCTGACCGGCGTAGGTGCGCTTCAAGAAGCTCAAAGCCGGGGCAAATACGCCATCGGCGTTGATACGGATCAATTTTTTATCGCGGAGAAGGCGGTTATCAGTTCCATGATTAAAAACGTGGACAACTCGATCTTCAGCGCGGTAAAGACGTTTAACGAAAATAAAGGCAAGTTCCCCGTGAAAGATATGGTATTCGGCCTGAAAGAGCAGGGGGTCGGATTGGCTCCGATTCGGGCTGTAAACTTGACGGCAGAGCAGCAGCAGAAGATGGACGAGCTGACCGAAGGTCTGGTCTCGGGCAAAATTACAGTGAAGCTTCCTTAACAGGGGACGGAGGGAAAAGCGGATGAAACTACAAGGTAAATTGCTTCTCAACGCCATGATCTCGCTGGTGGCTTCGTTAGCGCTGGTCGGTTATATCATTTTCCAACTGCTTCAGATCAATTCGCAGAATCAGACGCTGGTACCCGACATGTTGAACGTGCAGCAGTTGAACGCGGATCTCGGCGGACTCAGCCAATCGCTGAACAGCTATTCGTTCTCGATGACCGAAAGCAATAAAGCCGAAGTCACAGGCCGTCTGGAAACGGTTAAAGCGACTTTGGCGAAGTTGACCGAAAGCGAAGAGACTAGTCTCGACTCGCCGGAGCAGCAGAGCTGGTTGACTTCGATCTCGACGAAGTTTACCGAGTTGTCCCAAGGCTCGCTCAAGGCGCTGGAAAACCAGGACAGTCCCGAAGCGAAGCGGCAGGCGGCGCGGATTCAAGGGATTCAGAACGATGCTTACCGTCTGGACGTATTGACCAAAGAGCGCTATAACGCCTACACGTCCGATCTGACTTCGGATATCAAGCTGACTTGGGAGATCGCGTTGGCCGGGGCCGTACTGCTGCTGATCGCGCTCGGCTGGTTCAATGCTCAGTTCGCACGCAAGCTGGCTCTGCGGACGCGCCGCATGAAAGACGCAGCGGTGCGGATCGCGGATGGCGACCTGGGGCTGCGATTGGAGCGTTCCAAAGGCCGAGACGAGTTGGACGAGCTTAATGAAGCTTTTGCGATCATGATCGACAATCTGCGCGGCATCGTCAGTTCGATCGAGAGCAGCGGCGGCGTGCTTGACCGCGTAGCCGGCGAATTGGACGAGCGCAACGGCATGATGCAGGAAGTCGTTTCGCAGGTCGCCACATCGACCGAAGAATTGGCGATCGGCAGTCAACGGATCGCCGAAGACCTGAACCACACGGTCGAGGTCGTTGATGGCATGCAGCGCAATTTCGAGGCTAATCTGGCGGAGACGGTAAAATCTTCTTCCGCCACGGAAGAAGCGCTGCGCTTCGTCGAGAGCGGCGAAGCGGTCATGCGCGAGCAGTTGGAGATTACCGGCGTGAACCGTTCGGCCATGTCGGAAGTCGAACAAACCGTGCGCGAGCTGGAAGTCAGCGCCGCGCGCATCTCCACCATGACGGAACACGTCGCGCAGATTGCAAAACAGACGACGCTTCTGTCGCTGAACGCTTCGATCGAAGCGGCACGCGCCGGAGAAGCCGGACGAGGGTTCGCGGTCGTCGCGGGCGAGGTAAACAAGCTTGCGGAACAGTCGGATTCTTCTGCCCGCGAGATCTTTGCCGCCGTCGAGGAGATCTCAGCTTCCATGAGCCGGGTGAAAAGTTCAGTCGGGCAGAGCCTCGAACTGTTCCGCCGCCAAGAAGAAGCCACCGTTTCGACCGAGGAGTCGTTCGTGGCGATCAGCGATCGGGTTCGCCAGATCGCGGCAAGCGTCGGCAAGCTGTCCGGTGATATGGAAGAATCCCGCCGCTTGAGCGTGCAAGTTCAGCAGGCCGTTGAGAATATCAGCGCGGTCACGCAGCAATCGGCTGCGGGAAGCGAAGAGATCACCGCCTCGACCGACGAACAGAAGCGGTCATTTGAAGAGATCGGCAGCAAGGTCAAAGAGCTGCTTCAAGTGCGCGAAGAAATGCAGCGCGAATTGGATCGTTTCCGTTTGGAGGCTTAACGATCGAGACGGGCCGCGTGAATCGCATCGAAAAAGAACCGAAAAAACCGGACGTGCCTCAATAGGGCGCGTCCGGTTTTTTGCGCAAAAAATATTTTCTATAAAAAAGTAAGTGAAGTTGTTGCATCCTTAAAAAAGCTATGCTATGATTCATTTATAACAAAAAGTTAGTAACAAACTTAATTAAATTTAGAGAGAAAAGAACGCTTTGATTTACATAATCGACTTGCGCGTTCGGTTCTCCGTCACTGCCAAACCAACCTTAGGAGGAATCAATCATGGAAAAGCTCAACATCGGAATTATCTTGGGAAGCACGCGTCAAGGACGTCTCAGCCCGCAGGTCGGCGAATGGGTAAAACGCATCGCGGATGAACGCGGTGACGCCAACTATCAAATCGTTGATATTGCCGATTATCATCTGCCGCTGCTGGGTGAAGCCGACGCTACGGAGCAGGCGACCGCCTGGAATACGAAGCTGGCCGAACTCGACGGCTTCGTGTTCATCGTTCAGGAATACAACCACAGCATCTCCGCTTCGCTCAAAAATGCACTCGACTACGCACGTGAAGCCTGGAATAACAAGGCAGCCGGTATTGTAAGCTACGGTTCGGTAGGGGGAGCGCGTGCTGCCGAACATCTGCGTGGTATCTTGGGCGAGCTGTCCGTCGCTGACGTTCGCGTGCATCCGGCACTGTCGCTGTTCACTGACTTTGAGAATGGCACAACCTTCAAACCCGCTGATCTGCATCTCGTCAACCTGAACGGCATGCTGGATCAAGTCTTGGCTTGGAGCGGAGCGCTCAAGACTCTGCGTGTGCCGGCCGCGGCTCAAGCTTAATACCTGCTCGTTCCCCTCTCCCGGCTTCCTGCCGGGTTCATATAGAGAAGAAGCCCGTTCTTTCCGATTAGCTCGGAACGAACGGGCTTCTGTGCGTCTGATGAGATCGGCAGGGCCGCCTAATCAAGAGGTGGCTGCTGCGCTCAATGCGCCGCGTTTTTGCTCACGCGAACGCGGTTGATAACGAAAGTAATGGCAAAGACCGCAATCAGAACAATAAAGAATGTCATATGGCTCATATGATACACATCTGCGGTGTCGAGGATCATCTTGAGACCAATGATGAAGATCAGGACGAAGGCTGCGTTCTCCAGCTCGGGAATCTTGTCCATGAGCTTGAGGATGACGGTAGCGACGAGACGCATCATCAGAATCCCCAGCAGGCCGCCGGCGATCAGAATCCACGGGTTCGGCGAGATGGCGAACGCCGCCAGAATCGAGTCGATCGAGAAGGCGATGTCCATCATTTCAACGGTGATGATCGTACGCACGAACAAACTAAGGCCAGTCTTGGCAAGCAGCTTTTGCAAGCCGGACTCTTCTTCGTTCTCTTCGCCGTCGTCATCTCCACTGGCTCTGAACTTATCCCAGAAGTGCTTGATGGCGATCCAGAGCAGATAGGCGGCGCCGATATACTTAACCCAGGAAATCTGGACGAGGTAGATACCGACTCCAATGGCGACGATCCGGAAGACGTAAGCTCCCCACAATCCGTAGAGCAATGCCTTTTTTCTTTGTTTTTCCGGCAGCTTGTTTACGATTGCGGCCAGAACGAGCGCGTTGTCGGCGGACAACAATCCCTCGATGATAATCAGGGACAGAATGAATCCCCATCCTGTAGGCGTAGCAAACGCTTCGAGGAAAGTGCTCATTTCAAATAGATGGCTATAGCCCATTTCGTTACAACCCTTTCCTGTAGATATGTTGGCAGTTACAGTTGCACCTTTGTTATACGGAGATTTTGGCATTGCGTTTCAATAAATTTTAGAAAAAAATTTGAACGTTGAACTTGGGCGAAAAATGGCTGGCTGCGCGGGTATCCAGAAGCGATTTTGGATTGGGGAACATCGGGGCACAGAACCGGATTCGATTCGCAGGGGAGCAAGTAAGGGTAACGGGTAGAAAAGGAAATTCCAGGCGGAGAAGGGCGGCGTATCATTCATGAATCGAACGGCAATCCATACGATTGGCAGCGCAAAATTTCACGTATCGGTGCAGGGACAGGGCAGCCCGCTGGTGCTGCTGCATGGCGCTTACTGCAATCTCGACGTCTGGGACGAACATGTCGAGCTGTTGTCGCGCAGTTTTACCGTGATCCGATACGACCAGAGAGGGTACGGACGCAGTGATGCGGTCACGGAAACGTATTCGCCGTATCTCGATCTCAAAGCGATACTGGATTACTTTGGGCTGCGCCGTGCTTCGATTATCGGCTCTTGTCTAGGCGGGGCGGTAGCCATTGACTTTGCCCTGGCGTACCCGGAGTATGTGGAACAGCTCATTCTGATCGCGCCGTCCCTGAACGGAACGCCGCCTCCCATGCGCCTGATCTGGGAGCGTCTGCGCGACGTACAGCGGGTCAAGCGCGAAGGCATCGAACGCGGAGCAGCCCGTTTTCTTCGCAGCCGCTTCTGGCGATTCGCCGTGCCGAGAGAACGCAGAGCACGCTCCCAGCTCAAGGATATGTATCTCGCCAATGCGGTGCATTACCGCTCACGCCTGACCATGCAGAGGCCCCTGTTCCCGCTTGCCCGCAAACGGCTGCGTGAGATTTCCTGTCCGGTGCTGATCGTGGAAGGTGAGTGGGATCATCTCTTCAACCGCCGAACGGGACGTTATATTCATGAGGAGATCTATCACTCCTCACTTATCCGAATGGAAGGGTGCGGTCATTATCCCCAGCTCGAACTTCCGCTTGAATTTTCAGCCATCGCGCTGAGTGCGTTGAAGGCTTCGGTGGCTCGGCGTTAAGCAAGTGCAAATAGCAGCAGCCTGACTCCTGCTCTTGCGCTATAATGAGTGCAGGCAGCCTGTTATCGGACCGATGATGGGTCTCTGCATCCCAAGACCTGATTGATCGAAAGGACTGTTCCCACTCATGTCATCCTTATCCAAAAAAATGATCCTTCCGCTCGTAATCGCACTCTCGGCTCCGCTCCTGCTGACAGATGTTCCCTCGGGAATCGGCATGGACACCGGTACGGCACAGGCGGCTTCGGCCAAGCAATGGCTTCAGCTGTCCGCCCACACGACTTACTATGGAGAAGTAGCCGGTGGCAAACCGCATGGACGGGGAACCCTTCATTGGGGAACGTCCAAGCAGTATGCAGGAACTTTTGTGAACGGAAAACGCAGCGGAACAGGTAAATATGTAAACACGTATACCGATGCCGAGACTGGGTTGACGCATAAGGTCGTCTATACCGGCACATGGCGTAATGACAAGATGAACGGCAGTGGGACATGGCGGGAGAAAGTGAACGCTCCTGGAGGTCCTGGCATTTCCGACACACTGCGCATTGGCTGGTTCCAGGCTAATGAACTCTATCGGGGATACGAAGTCGTTCATGCGATGGCCGATCCGGATTACAGCTTCTCGTATCGCGGGGCGGATTATCGCCTGGATATTCTGGGAAGCAACAAGAGCCTGCTGGCGGATTGGAAGAGCGGGACATTATTTGATGTTCAGTACGACCGGGGAACGCTGCACAAGAGTTATTCGATCTTCCAGGGTCATACCGCCGCCGAGGAAAAAGAACGTCTGGCTTCCCTGAAAATGTTTAGGAGTCTCACGAGCGAGGTTGCGCCAGTGCTTGAGCGGTTTGAGGAAATCTCGAAACGTCTGAGCCTCAGACCCTGATCCGCCACCTGTAATTCGCAGTCAACAGCGTCTACCCAGCAGTCCAACACTCCAAGCCTGATTTCCGGAGATGAAGTTCTCTGTGAAAGTGGGCTTTTTTTGTTGAGCCGAGAGTGATCGTAGCACAGCACAAAAAATTCCCTGAACGTTGTCCGGGAACGCTTCTGATTCTTATGCGACATGAGGTAGAGTTACGACAGCATGCTTCTCCTGCAAGAGCGCAAAGCGCTTTATTGAGCCAGCGCTTCTTCCGTGATCGCTCTCAGATCGACCGGCGACAGCGTTTCTTCATTAATCATCTCCGGAAGGATGTGCTCCAGGAAATAATCCACGCAGGCCAGCTTGATCCGTTTGATCTTGACCAGGGCATTGCGATACATGACGACAAATTCTTTTTCCGTATTGCCCTTTTGCAGCTCGGCGAACGCTTCGTAGACCTGATCCATTTTGTCGGCGACTTCCAGAATCAGTCCTTCCACCGAATCGTCTTTGCCTTCACGAAGCTGTCTGCGGAAGATGGATTTGAATTCCTCCGGGATATGCTCTTCGATAAAATGGGCGATCATGCCCTCTTCGACCTGCTGAATGAGCTGGCGCAGTTCCGGCGAAGAATGTTTGACGGGCGTTTTGATGTCTCCGATAAAAATTTCTCCATAATCATGGCTGCTGGTGATCTCGTAAAGCTTTTTCCAATCGATCGTCGCGCCGTGCTGTTCTTCGATATTAGCCAGCGTCTTGGCATACTGCACCACTTTCCAGGAATGTGCGGCTACACTGTGTTCTTCAAACTTGAATCGACCCGGACAGCGAATGATGCGTTCCAACCCGTCAAGCGAGCGGAAATAGCGATGGATTCCCATGAATTTTCCTTCTTTCTGGATGTAAGTGAGCGGCTGAATATGGATTGAGGCATCTTCAGTATAAAGAAGAGATATTCGCAGGAGATCAACGCGGTGTCAACGTCGTGTCAAAGATTCCAAAACAAAAACAGCATCTTCCTCGTAAGGAGATGCTGCTTCTATTTTTAGTGAAAAAAGATTGTCGATGCACTCGAATTCTTGAAGAGTGGTGTTTTAAACAAAAATAGCGACCGATTCAACTAAATCTGAATCGAGCGCTAAGGAGCGGTTTTTCTGTTCAGTATATTTAATATGGGCTTTTTTTAGGAACCAGACGCTATTACATAACTAGTACGCCGACTGCTTAAGAGATTAGATTGAATACGGTCAACTCACTAGGCTGAATTTATTGTATCTTCTACTTTATGGAGGATTCGATTAATTGCTTAAAACTGTCCACGTTCATCTTCTGTATATCATCTTGAAAAGTTGTGATTCCTTTGTAGTCGCCTGCATCATACTCGACTTCATTGTTTTCATTGATGTTGTATCTTCCCTGATATACCCCTTTTGTTACAAATGCTTCTTCAGAAACAACGGGTCCTTCATATTTGTCCATGAATAAAATGAAACGGTCACTTTCTTTAGTTAGCTGAATATTGTAAGATTCAACATCTAAAATATTAATTTTCTGATTTAAATAGTTAGGATCTCCGCTAATTACATCTGTAACCGTGGCTGAAGAGAGAAGGAAATCGGCCCCTTCATAAGCGACTTTTTCAGTTTGTTCGTCGAGCGTAACTTCTGCGATAAGCTGAGCGTTATTCGATAAAGAATCTAAAGTCTTGAAATGTTCCGCCAAATCCATTGTTTCATAATTCGGTTCGGCTTGTGCTGCATAATCGATAGGTGGCTTGGAAGATGCATTTTGTGGAACTTGATCCGCAGAAGTGCTAACCGAATTGTTTGAATTAGAGCAGCCTAATACTGATAAACTTAATAATACAACACTTCCAACTGCCATTATTTTTTTCATATCGACACATCTCCTTTAGTAAGTATAGAGATTATTAACACCGTTTATATCATCTTGCTGAGGGAGATTCCAATTTCCTGCTCTCACTTGAGCTTCGTCTCTCATGACAGAAACAGTAGGCTTATCTGTATGCGCCAAACCTAATACGTGACCAATTTCATGGACGTAGACACCCCGGCGTTCTTCATAGGTCATAGGTTTTCCATCATAAAAATGATAAGCATTTCTAATAGCAACGACATAAGAGCATGTACTAGAAAAATTCAATAAATGGCCATTCAAAAAGACACCTAACAAGGTGCCTCAGACTGTTAACAAAAGAGGGTTAGAGCCGGTGCTCTAACCCTCTTTTCTCTAAAATTCCGCTTTTTAAACCAAGGGATGAGATTCTCCCAGCCCCTTCTACACGCTGAGTGCAGGCTGCCAGATCCCATTCGTGAGCTTTTTCAGATTCGGCGCCGCTTCATCCAATAGAAGACAGGCAGCCCGATCAAGGTGATGCCAATGCCAATCAGGGAACGCCCCGGGCTGTCCATGAGCGTGCTGACCAGAATATACAGGCCGCCGGCGATGCCGATGATTGGCGTAATCGGATAGAGCGGAACGCGATAGCGGCCGGGTTCCGTACCCACGGTACGGCGCAGGATAAATACCCCGAACACCCCGGCGGTAAAGAAGATCCAGAGTACAAAGACCAGCAGGTCAGTCAGCGTGTTAAACGTACCCGAGAAAATGTAGATGATCGCAAGCAGCGCCTGGAAGATCAGGGCATTTGCAGGCGTCCCAAAACGGGGATGGATGCGGCGCAGGAAGCCGGAGAACGGCACGATGCCGCGTTCTCCCATAGCCTGCGGTACGCGTGCAGCCGTCATTAGATAACCGTTCAACGCGCCCAACACCGAGACGATGATCCCGGCTGTGATAAATGCCCCGCCTCCGCTGCCAAGCAGCGCTTGAGCGGCATCTGCGCCTGGGGTCGGCGACGATACAATCTGTTCAAAGGACAGGGAGCGGAAGATCGCCAGGTTGAACAGGACGTAGACAACGATGACAAAGGAGACGCCAATCAAGATGACTTTGGGCAGCGTCTTGGCGGGATTCTTCATCTCGCCCGCCATATTGGTCACGCCAATCCAGCCATCGTAGGCCCACAGCGTGCCGAGGATGGCGGCGCCAAAGCCTGCTGCGGCTCCGGTCGTCAGTCCGGATACACCTGCAAAGCCCGGCTGACTGCCGGACAGCAGGCCGAAGGCGACGATCCCCACGACCGGAATCAATTTGCCGCCGGTAGCCAGCAGTTGGATGATGCCGCCGTATTTGGTGGAGATGACGTTCATCAGCAGGATGAACAGCAGGATGCCGATGGCCAGCGCTTTTTGCTGCCAGCCATTCATGGGCAGGAAATACCCCGAGTAAGAGGCAAAAGCAATGGCCAATGCCGCCACCGAAGCCGGGTAGGAAATCACGGCCTGCACCCAGCCCAGCAGGAATCCGACGGCTTCGCCGTACAGGTCTTCCAGATAGGCGTACAGTCCGCCTGCCCGGGGAATGGTAGCTGCGATTTCGGCAACGGAGAGGGCAGAGGCGAGTGTAATGATGCCGCCTGCGGCCCAGGCGAGAATGGACATGCTGAATGAGCCGGCGTCGGACAGGACGATGCCGGGCTTCAGGAAGATCCCGGAGCCGATAATCATGCCGACCACAATGGCCATGGCTTCAAGGAAAGTTACTGATTTTTTGAGTTCAGTTCCTCCTGGAGAGGAAGATGTCGTTCGTTTGGACAAGAGATTCACGATTCCTTTCTGGATTCCGCGCAGCGGGCCGGCCTTATTTTATCACCTTTTTAGCCAACCGAACACGTGATGTCATGAATTTTTATGCACGATTGATGGCAAATGGGGAAGTTTTTCGCCCAGGCAGGGGCTTTTTTGGTGGATGATGCACGGAAAACTCCCTAGCAATCTCCTAAGCCCTCAAACGAAACGATTCACCGCCTCCCACCTCGAAAAAACAAACATCTTCCCTGAATAATTTCCATTGTATGCGTTTACAGGTCAGGCCATAATAACGAAGCAAGGTGATTCAAACCATGAACCAAGGGGAGGAAATACCGTGACAAAGAGAAAGATGAAATGGTTTGGCATGGCAATGACCGGTGTTCTGGCAATCAGTCTTAGCGCCTGCGGAGGCGGAGGATCGGGTGCGAATAACGCCAGCGGCGGCGATGCGGGGAAGAGCGAACCGGCAGCCAGCACAAGCGGCGGCGATTCGTCGAAGTCGGCTGAGAACATCACCATCACGTTCCAGAATATCTATCCAGACGCCAGCGATCCCAAGAATCAGATGATGAAGAAGATCGTTGCTGCGTATGAGAAAGAGCATCCCAACGTCAAGATTGAACTCGACTCGCTGAATACCGACCAGCAGAAGCTGAAGCTCAAGACGCAGGCCGCTTCCAAAGAAGTGCCGGACATTACGGTCGTAAACCCAGCCGCGCAGATGCAGCCATTCGTCGATGCGGATTTATTTGCCCCTCTGAACGATATGGTGGAGCAAAACGGACTTAAAGATACCTTCCAATCGGGTATCCTCGATTACTATACATTCGATAACAACCTCTACGCACTGCCGGACGGCAACAACATCGGTGTCGTGTATTACAACAAGAAGCTGATGGAACAAGGCGGCGTGAAGGTTCCAACAACCTTTGAAGAGATGCTGGAAGCGGTCAAGACGCTTAAAGGCAAAGGCATCCAGCCGATGGTCATCGGGGAAAAAGACAGCTGGACAGGCTCGTTCCTGTTCATGAACATCCTGCTGCGTACGAACGGCGGCCCTGGCTTCCTGAAAGACGTGCTGGATGGCAAGAAGACGTTTGAAGATCCAGCTTATGTTGCAGCGATCAAAGCATTTGAAGACCTGGTACAAGCAGGCGCCTTCCAGGATGGTGCGACATCGTTCGACTACAACGCAGGTGAGAACCTGTTCAAGACAGGCAAAGCCGCTATGTATTACATGGGCAGCTGGGCAACCGGTGGGATCGAAACGGCTGAAGTCAGCAAAGACGGCAATGTAGGCGTATTCCAATTCCCTACCGTTGGCGGCAAAGGCAACCCGGACGAATTCATGCTGGCTCCAGGCAGCGCGTTTGCGATCTCCAAAGACAGCGAACACCTGCAAGAAACCAAAGACTTCCTGAACTACTTCATGCTGAACTTCCCGAAAGAAGCGTTTGAAGCGAAAGGTGCAGTCGGTATCGCGCAGAACGTAGACGGCGACTTCAAAGCCGCTGGTTATTCCGACATGGCGATGAACGTACTGGATCTGTTCAAGAAAGTCAAAGGCGGCGACCTGGCGTTCGATAACACGATGAATCCGGGTACAACGCAGGCGCATCTGTCGGGTACGCAAAGTCTGTTCGTCGAACAGAAAGATCCGGCGGAAGTGGCCAAGGAACTGCAAGCGGCTTACGAAGATAACAAATAACAAGAGCAGGCCGAATCGACAGAAGGAGGGACCTGCGGGTCCCTTCTCTTCTTCGGCGGTGTTCCAAGAGGAGGAGAACTCCGCGTGAATGTGTTAAAAGTATCCCGTTGGACGATCGCGGCCTTCATCCTGCCGTGCCTGATCGTGTATGTCGGTCTCGTATTCGTCCCGATTCTCGTCTCGCTCTACAGCGGTATGCTGAATTGGAACGGCATCGGCAAATCGACCTTCATCGGACTCGACAACTATGTCAAAATGTTTACCCATGACTCGGTGTTCTGGCCGGCAGTACGCCGAACCTTCACTCTGGCTGGATTCTCCATGCTGGTACAGGTTCCGATTGCCTTGTTCGTCGCGGTGCTCATCACCCGCTTCGTTCGTCGTCCGAACTTCCTGGTGTCCAGCTACTTCCTGCCCGTGATCCTGTCGGTTGCCATCATCGGTCAGCTGTGGAAAACGATCTACAACCCGGCTTCGATGGGCGGTATGATTAACGGAATTCTCACCAGCGTCGGTCTGGAATCCTGGACGCACTCATGGTTAACCGAACCCAAGATTGCCATCTACTCGATTATCCTGGTCTCGTTGTGGCAGTATCTTGGCTACCACATCCTGATCCAATTCACCGGGATTCAGAACATTCCAAGCGAAATCTATGAGGCGGCCAAGATTGATGGAGCCGACGGCTTCAAGGCTGATCGTTATATCACACTGCCGATGGTGCTGCCGATCCTCAAGATCTCGATCGTCCTGTCCTTTATCGGCTCGCTCCAGTCGTTCGACCTGATTATGGTCATGACCGGCGGTGGACCGGCGCATGCGACCGAAGTGCTGGCCAGTCATATGTACAACATGTCGTTTATTACGATGAAATACGGATACGGCAGTGCCATCGCCAACGTACTGATCGCCATGTGTCTGATCGCTACCGTACTCATCAATATGCTGTTCAACCGTCTGGACAAGCGGTATTCCTAACCGCCGTCCTCTTATCATGAAGGAAAGGGGGCTGCGCCCATGAGTCAGTTCGCAAGTTCTGCGGGTTCCAAGCCCGCACTCAAAGTCCGGGGCCGCCGAATCTCGTTCAAGACGGTCATCGCGTTCGTCTTCTTCGGCATCCTGCTCGTTACGCAGCTGTATCCGCTGCTGTGGCTGCTGATCTACTCACTCAAGACCAATGAAGAGATTCTGTCAGGCAGCTTCTTCGCACTCCCGGCCGAGTGGCAGTGGAACAACTATCAGGGAGCCGTCGAGGGCGGCAACTATTTCCGCTATCTGGGCAACAGCTTGTTTGTCACGGTTACCACCATGGTAGGGGTCATCCTGCTGTCGTCACTGGCCGCTTTTGCCATCACACGCTTCCGCTGGAAGTACGGCCAGCTGGTCATGCTGCTGTTCCTGTTGGGGATGATGATCCCGATGCAGGGCACGCTGCTGCCGCTGATGATTATCTTCAAGAATCTGCACATTCTCGATACGCATCTGGCTCTGATCCTGCCGTACATGGCGTTCCAGATGCCGATTGCCGTCTTCATCCTGAGCGGCTTCCTGCGCAGCATCCCGCACGAGATTGAAGAATCCGCGATCATGGACGGTGCGGGCGCGTTCCGCATCTTCCGCAGCGTCATCCTGCCGGTATCCATTCCGCCGATGATGACGGTGTGTATCCTCACCTTCATCAACGTCTGGAACGAATACATCCTGGCGGCAACGTTCATCTCTTCGGAAAAACTCAAAACACTGCCGTTTGGTGTATACAGCTTCGTCAGCCAATATTCGGTCAATTATGGAGCGATCGGAGCCTTCTTGGTGCTTGCGGCACTGCCGGTTATTCTCGTCTACTTCCTGCTTGCTGAAAAAATTACCAAAGGCATGGTGGCAGGTGCGGTTAAGGGTTAAGATGGAGCTATGAGACGCCTAACGAAACGCCTAAACACGATTTACGGCCGACTGTTTCCCGTATTCCTGTTCAGCCTGCTCGGTCTTCTGTTAATTGTCAGCCTCGTTTATTATCAGCGGGCGACCGAGCAGGTTCGGGATCAGGTGGGAGCCTTGGCTGAAAAAAATATGTCCCAGACCGTCGCTTTATTTGAGCAGCTGCTGGACGGTTACGACAGCGTAAGCAAAACGCTGAACAGCAACGGCGAACTGATGCGGCTGCTGAGTCAGTCCTATCCGTCGTCCGGTTCCAATGCCCAGATTCAAGCAGAGCGCCGAATTACGGATATTCTGGGCGCCATCTTCTACTCCCGCAGCGACATTGTGGGGATTCACATGTTAGGCGACAAGGGCAAGGTATACAGCTTCGCGCGCTCGACCGGAGCTGCCATCCAGACCTATCCCGACAAAGCCTGGTTTATGGAACTCAAACGTTCCCAGGGCGACATCCGCTGGCTTGGCGTCTATCCCGAATCGTTGATGAGCGGCTGGACGGACCGGCCGGTTTTTGCGTTTGGACGTCAGGTGTTTGAGTTGGAGGAGCTAAAGTCGGTCGGTTATGTGCTGATTGAAGTCGAAGCCGACGCCATCACATCCGCCGTATCCAACGCCAGCCTGGGGGAAAATACCCAGGTCGAGATTCGGGACGGATCGGGGCATGAGATCATTCGCACCGGTTCGGAGCCGGAAGCCTGGGCTTCCGTCCCTGTCGATTGGCCGGGTGAGCTGCGTCCGGGGGATATTCAGGCGCGCGAGAGCGACGATTGGCTGCTGACCGCCGGACAGGTGGAGAAGAACGGTTGGACGATTCTGCGGGCTTCACCGCAGAGCGACCTCAAGCTGGAGCTGCGCGAGACGCAGCAGTTTCTGCTGACGGTCATCGTGGCGCTGATTATCGCGGCCACTCTGCTATCGACGATTGTCTCGCGTTCGTTCTCCCTGCCGTTCAAGCGGCTTGTCCGCGAGATGAAGCAGGTGGAGACCGGTAACTTCAAAGGGCAGGTGCATATTCAATCCTATGAAGAGATCAATGTGCTGGTCGGTTCGTTCAATCGCATGGTGCGGGAGATGGATGGATTGATCGAGGGCATCAAACAGGCTTCAATCAGTGAGAAAAATGCCCAACTCCAGGCGCTGCAATCGCAGGTGAATCCGCATTTTCTGTTCAACACGCTCGACATGATCTATTGGATGCTCGACGAACGCGGCGGCGATGATCGACTGGAAGGCGTCATCTTGTCGCTGTCGAAGATGTTCCGCTACAGCAGCGATTGGGAGGAAGGCGCGAAGGTGCGGCTGCGGCTTGAGCTGGAGCAGCTCAAATCGTATCTGACGATCATCGAGACCCGGTTGGGTCGGCGGGTCATGACCCAGATCGACGTTGAGGAACGTTGGTTGGACGCACCGGTGCCCAAGATGATCCTTCAGCCCATTGTCGAAAATGCGGTCAAATACGGACTCGAACCACTGCGCGAAGGCGGCACTCTGCGTATCTATTCCGAGACCGAAGATGACCGGCTGCATATCGTGGTCGAAGACGATGGCGCGGGCATGGACGAATGGACGCTGTTTCGCCTGAGAAGGCTGCTGGATTATCTGCCGGCAGCCGAAGCATTGGGCGAAGGCGGACGAACCGGCATCGGCCTGCTGAATGTACAGCGGCGAATCCGGCTTCTGTACGGCGAGGCATACGGATTGACGATCCACAGCATACCGGGCACCGGCACGAAGGTTCGCGTAACCTTCCCGCTGCCTGATGAGGAGGAGGGATTGACGTGAACATACTCGTTGTAGACGATGAACCGATTATCCGCAGCGGGATTCAGCGTACGATCGAGCGGTCGTTTCCCCAGCATCGCGTCATTCTGGCGGAAGGGCCAATCGATGCGGTGCAGCGGCTCAAGAGCGAACTGATCGACCTGGTGCTGACCGACGTGCTGATGCCGGGCATGAATGGCCTTGAACTGATGGAAGTCTCGCGTTCGCTGCACCCGGACGCCAAATGGGTGGTGATCTCGGCATATTCCGAATTTGAATATGCGAAGAAAGCGGTGCGGCTGGGCGCGCGGGACTACCTGCTCAAGCCGATCGGCAAAGACATCCTGGTGGAACTGGTCAAGAAGATGAGCGAAGAAGTCGCGGAGAGCAATGTCCGGGCGAAGGAGAATCAGCTGCTCAAGCAGAATCTCAGGTTCCTGCGCGAAGCTGTATTTGCACGTTGGGCGTCGGGACTGGATCTGGGCGGCATTGACCTGGCTTCTTTTACCGAGGCGTACCCGGATTTCCATCTGCTGATGGTACATGTGGAGAGCGACGGAGATACGAAGCTGGAGCATTTTATCGTGGAAAACGTCATGAACGAGCTGATCGCTTCAGCGGGCAGCGGCTTCGTGGCGAGCATCGACGCCAAAAGCCTGCTGGGTCTGGTCAAGCTGGCTCCAGGCAGCAGTCTCTCTTCGCTGAACGAGGAGCTGCGCAGCTACCTCAAGCGTTATCTGAAGAAGCCTTTTCAACTGCTGATGTCCGGCAGAATCGAAGACCCTTCGCAGGTTCCGGGTGAAGTTCGGCGGATGCGCGAATCTTCGGAATATCAAGTCTACGACCATTACGCCAGCGGCGGCGAACAGGCGGTTGAAGTGGCGCTGCAATACATAAAGGCGCGTTATGGGGCGGAGTTGTCGCTGGAAAAGGTGGCTTCGATCGTTTATCTAAACCCTGCTTATTTCAGTCAGCTGTTTAAACAGAAGACCGGACAGGGGTTCAAGGACTATATCACCCAGATTCGTCTGGATCGGGCGATGGAGATGTTGGGCGAGTCCGAACTCAAGGTCGGTGACATCGCCGAACGAGTCGGTTACCCGGATGTGCGCCATTTCTCGCAGGTGTTCCGCAAGCGGATTGGCTGTACGCCGTCGGAGTATCGGGAGCAGATTCGGAGCAGATGTTAAACGGGAGTAAGCCAGGGGAGCCGAGAGGCTCTCTTTTTTTATGGCACCATGGATAAGAGATTCCCCACCGGATGGAGAGCTGCCTATAGGTCTATAGGTGTGAAGTCGTAGGCTCCAGTGCGACCGCGCTCCTCTTTGTCAGGCAGCTGGTTGGAGGAATCGGGTCTTTCGTCTATATTTGGTTAACTTGTTCGAGAGACTCTTCACTTTACAAGCAAGCAGACCGATGATAAGAAAAAATAACTTTCCAGAAAATGGAGGTATTCGTATGCCCGGGAATCGCAGGAAATCACCATTTCGTTATGTATTGGATGAGCCGATTGCCTTTGAACTGTATATCGTTAGCCTGAATTTCACACCTGCACCGCGTAAACCTGTCCCTGCGCTGATGCACGACATCAGTCGTTCGGGCTGTCTGGTATCGCTTCCGCTGGAAATTCCGGTCGGTCATAATCGAATCTGTGTAGCGCTGGATTTTGTGTTGAATGAGGAACCGCTGCATTTTGAAGGGGAACTTCGCTGGAACAAGCTGGAGAACAATCAATATTATTATGGCGTGGAGATGAAGGTGCCCGACGATCAGAAGGATCGCCTGCAATTGGAACTTAGAGGGCTGGCTGGGGCCAAGCGGATTCGTGTGATGTAGAGGAAGAGAATGAGATTGCAACATGTCTTGGGTCTGCACAATCCGGACGTGGATCTTTTGGATTTCCATCTTTCGGTGTTGGATATTTCGCTCGGGATTACATGGTAAACGCTCCTTTCAAGTCAATACCTTCTCAAGTCAATTCGATGTTTGATAATGGATTGGCTTATTTGTTTTTTGGTCGTGCACGATCGTTAGGACGTTTTGAGCTTGTTCGGCTCGATCGGGCGACTCAGCCAGTGTTCATCGGTCTGGACATGGTTCTTGCGTACAAACTTGGCGAGGCTGCGCTTGAAGTCATCATACGCAAAAGATTCGGCTAACCGCACGACATAACCTTCCTGTTCACCGCCGCATTGGGAGATTTTCGTATAACACGCCTTGACGGCCTTCTCGTCCCAGATGCCCCGATAGAGTACCGGCACGGTCTGGAGTCCAAGCTCCTGCGCCATACGCTCCGTATCATCCCACGATAGACATTCATTGCGTTCATTCCATACGGAGAACAGCATGAGATAATCCGGGAGTGCATCATAATAAATCGAATGTTTGGCATACATATTTTCCCCGCACAGCCGCCAATCTTGAGGAATCAAATAGCGGATGCCTCCGTGCAGCGTCTTGACATAATGTCTGGACGGATGATCTTTGCTGTCGAGTGAGCGGGCATGGATGTGATCGGAGTACAACGTCGTATTTTCTCCGTCCATTTTTTCCGTAACGACAACTTCTCGCCCAGCAAAATGTGTCGTGTCCCTGAGAATCTTGTCGTCGTCGGTATAGCTGCGCGACCAGGGAAGGTGCATGGTCTTGGGATATTTAATTTTCATGGAATCACCTCATCGAATCTGTAAATCGGAATTCTGGTGCATACGATGTAACGGGCTGATCTTATTTTCCATATTCGTCGGCTTGGGCAAAAAAGTACATCTTCGCCAACCGTTCTCCACCCAGCAGATGGTAGATGTTCGAGGCTCCAGCGTCTCCGCCGTGCAGAATCTCCATGTGCATCTCCGTTCGACCGGCCACATCCTGTACAAAATCTTCGGAGTAACCGAGTTCAGTCAGCAGATGACAGGCCATCGCTGCCGACACGTGTTCATGACCGAAGTAGGAGTAGTAGCTCCGGCTTTCTTTCCACACTTTGCAGAAGGGCTTGCCTATATCGTGCAGCAGAGCCGTCCACTGCATAGCCAGCCGATCCTCCTCCTCGTAGAACGCATGCACATACTCCAGTACGGCGTACGTATGCTGAGACAAGGTTCGACTGTGAAAAGGATTGCCCTGGTCATAACCGATCATCTGCGCAAACAGGGGATGGCGAGACAGGCAGGTAAATAGTTCATCATGTCCGGCTTGCTGGTGGAGCAGCTGCTCGACCTCAGCGCGTTCCAGTAAGGCATGGTCGGCGGATGCTTCATCGGGCGTATGGACAAGATGCACCGCAGCAAAGCCTTCGCCAAGCAGGGGGAACTGAAGATTCTTCGCGTATTTAGTTAGAATCTTGTCATCCAGCTTACGTTTACGGCCTGCAATTCGGCGCTGCGCGATCTCATACGGCGTATCGAAGAAATGGGCTTCAACCGCGCAATCGGCAAAGCGCTTCAGAAACTTGCTTCTGCGATCACGGTCCACGTTCGTCGCGTCGAAGATCACATCGCGTCCGGTGGCCAGCACTTGTCCAATCTCACGAAACGCCTCGTCAAAGATGACGTAGGTGTTTTTCTGCTTGGACTCGCCGCCGAACAACCGAAGCCGGATGGCATCGCTGGAGACGATGACCCCTCGGGTTGCCTTTTCGAGCTTGCGGGCGTAGACACTTTTGCCGCTGCCGGGAATACCGATCAGCATATGAATCGTATTCATCAGGAATTCACCTCCTTTCGGGGGCGGTTCCTCTCTTACTATACCCTAATCAGTCGGGTTTGTGCATGCCGCGAAGGAACGGGGGCTTCAAGTCCCGTTTCCGCAGAGTGTAGATCAGTAAAAATCTTTTTTATCACACACTTGTATTAATTAAAATTCCTCTTTATAATACGAATGTACTAAATAAAAAGAGATGAGGAATATGAGTGAGAAGCCTGGAACTGGTATTGGCATTTATGAACATGATATTGCTGGCAGGGATCTGCCTAAGGGGAGTGAGCTTGAAAAGAAGCGTCATGTTTGGATGGGCGATCTCCTTGGTTCTTCTGCTTCTTCATGTCAAGTATGAAGGGGCAAGGTGGGAAATGATTCCACTCTACCTGCTGACCCTGCTGCCGATCATCCTGCTGCTGCGAAGCTGGCGGCAGAAGAGGCAGGGAGCGAATCCGGTTCAGCGCAGACGCGGAATCCGACTGTTAATCTTCACAGTAGCTCTGCTCTATGGAGCTGTGGCAGTCCTGCTGCCGATTGCGCTGCCGGTTCTCAAGTTCGAGCCGCTCAAAGGACCTTACTCCGTGGGGACGGTCACTTATACCTGGACGGATCGCTCAAGGCCCCAGGTTCATGCCGAGTCTCCGACAGAACGGCGGAAGCTGTCCGTGCAGTTCTGGTACCCGACAGATGAACACGAATCGAGCCAGGCGGCGCCTTACCTGAAACATCCGAAAATCTTCGCCAATGCGTTTGGTCAGAATGAAGGGGTGCCGCCGTTTCTGTTCGACAGCCTGCGGCTGGTCAAGTCCCGTTCCATGGAAGCGGCTCCGCTATCGACGGAGGAGAAGCAGTATCCGGTCATCTTGTATTCGCATGGCAATCGAGGCTGGAGTGGACAGAGTACTTTCTTGACCGAACAGCTGGCTTCGCAGGGCTACATCGTGGTTGGCATCGAACATGCAGGAGGAACGAATGTGACCGTGTTTCCCGATGGAACCGTCATACCGTTCTATGCCGATGCCGGGCAGAAGCTGGATAATCATGCCTTTGACCAACTAGCGGATGAAGTCTGGGTGCCGGATGTCAAGTTCGTACTGGATCAACTGGAGGAGATGGAGAAAGGTTCAACGACACCAGCGGAGGAAGGAACTTCGCAGGCGGCCGAAAGGTTTGCGAAGCGCATGGATCTTGATAAGATCGGGATTGTCGGCTATTCGTTGGGTGGAGCGGCGGCCGTTCAGACGCTGCTTAGTGACGATCGCCTTCAGGCGGGCATCAACATGGATGGAGGATTTTATGGATCACTGCGTGCGCCGCAGGGCATTGGTCGTCCGTTCATGCTGATCCAGGCGAAAGGGACTTTTGGTGCAGATGCGATGAGCGATGAACAGCTGGCCGCAGTCGGGGCTACCCGGGAACAATATGAGCAGACCGTGGGCGAGCTGCTGAAGCGTCAGGATCATGCCGCTGCTGGGGGTAATTATGTACTCACTCTTGAGCGTACCGACCATACCAGCTTCTCCGATACGCCGCTTTATTCGCCGCTGCTGTCTGCGGCATCCGGCCTGGATGCACGCGGAGCGCACACGGTGATCGAAGATTATACGATGGCCTTCTTCGATAAATACCTAAAGGGAGAGCCTGTTGATCTATCGGCGCTAAAAGTGGCAAAGGGAACGAAGCATACGCTGATCCAAGGACAAGGGGAGGATGCAGGTATGGAAGGTAGACAGACCGCAGATGACAGACGATAGAAGGTAGACAGACGATTGGAGATAGAAGATACACAAACGATAAACCAAGAACCGCAGCATGAGCATGCGGTTCTTTGGTCTATCCGCTGCTGTTCATACTGCGGATCAGGTTCAGCAGATTCGAGGCGGCTGGAGACAGTGCTTCGCCGCGCCGGGTGCAGACGGCAATTACGTTCTGCAAGGCCGCGTCTTCGACCAAGACGCGGGACAGCTCGCCTCGCGCGACTTGGTCACGTACCACCAGCGAGGATACGAAGTTCGCGCCGTAACCCGCCACTACTGCGCGGATCGCCTCGGGCAATCCGCTGAACGCGAGCGCAACTCGGGGCGCTGGCAGCCCATGCGTGCGGCACAGCGCGAACAGCCGCTCGCGGGTGGAGCTGCCCTCGCCGCGCATAACAAACGGCTCCCGCATCATCTCGGTGAGCGAGACGCTGCGATTCGCATAGCGATGCTCAGGGGCGACGACGAACCACAATTCGTCGCGGAACAGTTCTTCGGCCTCGATCTCGTCCGAATGGCGTTCGGGCTGTCCGCCGTAGACGGCGAGATCCGCCTTGAGATCGAGCAGGCGCTGTAAAGCGCCGCCTGAGTGTGTCGTCGTGACCGACAGCTCAACCTGCTCATGCCGCCGCTTGAAGGCGGCAATCCAGCCCGGCAGCAGGAAATTTGCCGGCAGGTAGGTGGCGGCGATGTGTACGCTGCCAACTTCGCCGCTGCCGTAAGCGGCGGCGAAATCTTCCATTCGGCGCTCAGCCGCAAACAGGCGGCCCGCCAGCCGGTGCATCTCGCGGCCGGCCTCAGTCAGGGCGATGCCGCGCCCTTCGCGGCGCAGCAAGGGGAGCGCCAGTTCCTGCTCAAATTTCTTGATCTGCGCGGTGATCGCGGGCTGGCTGATATTCAGTTTCTCCGAGGCACGGGTCACGCTGCCCAGTGAAGCCGTCTCATAAAATAAACGCAGCGCATGCAGATTGATGGTCAGCGCCTCCCTTTAACATTCATATATTAAAGTTATGATTATATCATAAACATATATTATATTTATATAAAATGTTCATCTACAATAAAGAAGCGAAGAGAAGAAGCGGGCCAGCCGACGCCGCTTGCTCCCTCGACATCCTGTTTGAGAGGAACGTGATCCTGATGAATGTATCCAATAAACCACTGGAACCGCAAGAGCGCTCCCATACCTGGGCCAAGGTCGATCGCTATCTGGAGCGGAAACTGATTCCGACTGACCTTACTTTAACACAGGCTCTTGAGCGAAACGAAGCCGCCGGACTGCCTGCCTACGATGTCTCTCCTCTACAGGGGAAACTGCTTCAACTGCTTGTTCGCATGAATGGTGCGCAGCGCGTGCTGGAGATCGGTACGCTCGGCGGCTACAGTACGATCTGGATGGCACGCGCTCTGCCGCAAGGCGGACAGTTGGTGACGCTGGAGCTTGAACCGCTGCATGCGGAGGTAGCACGTCATAATCTGCGCGGCGCAGGAATTGACGACAGCCTGGTGGACATTCGGGTCGGCGATGCACGCGAGCAGTTGGAGGCGCTGATTGCAGCAGGCGTTCAACCCTTTGATTTTATTTTTATTGATGCGGACAAACCCAATAATCCGGCGTATCTGGAAGCGGCGTTGAAGCTGTCGAAGCCGGGAAGCGTGATTGTCGGTGATAATATTGTCCGAGGTGGAGAAGTGATCGACGAAGCCAGCGAAGACGCACGCGTGCAGGGCGTACGCCAGTTCTTCGATCTGCTGGAGAACGAACCGCGCATCGAAGCCACGGCTTTGCAGACGGTTGGAGGCAAAGGCTATGACGGATTCGTGGTTGGCATCGTGCGCTAATTCCTTCTGGGAACGACAAATAGGGGAAAACAAACAGAGGAACGACAAAAAAGCAGCCATCCGTCAAACGGGCATGGCTGCTTTTCATATGGGAGGCTGCGATTCGCCAAGATCAATCGGGAGTTAAGGCAGAATGGCAAACGACCGCACCGGGAATCCGGACGCTTTTTCGGCTTTCGGTACGATATTGAAGATGACGGCTCCCGTAGGCGGAACCTGATCGAGATTCTTCAGCAGTTCCACCTGGTAGGCATCCTGTTCCAGTACGAAATATTCGCCGAGCAGTGCGCCATTTTGGGTATAGTCCGCTGCCGAATCGGTATCGAACGTCTCATGACCGACGGCCTGGATGCTGCGCTGACGGAATAGAAACTCCAGAGCTTCCATCGACCAGCCTGGCGCGTGATTGTGACCGTCTTTGTCTTTGTTTTCAAACCGCTCCTGACTGGGCCAGCGTTTGCTCCAATCGGTGCGGAGAGCCACGAAGCTGCCTGCCGGGATGGTGCCATATTGGGCTTCAAAGGCTGTGATGTCCGCGACAGATAACGAATAGTCGGCATCCGCTGCGGCTTCCTGCGACTTGTCGATCACGATCAGCGGCAGAACCAGTTCCTTCAGTTCCAATTCCTCCAGGTATCTGGCGTCACGTACAAAATGGATGGGAGCATCCAGATGCGTACCATACTGCCCAGGAAAACTGAAGCGCTGCGCGAAGAAGCCGTCGTCATGGGTGAATAGAGTATCGAATTCAGCAGCGGCAAACGCAGCAAAATGCGGGGAGTCCGGCCCGAAGGTGTGGGTTAGGTCGATCCATTGTTTTTGTTTCAGCAGCTTGAGTGCATCCAGCAGTTCATTGGTCATGAGTCCCACCTCTTTTTCCTTTTTGAGGATCAATTATATAGGAAAACGTTTCGACCCGGCAAGCACTTGGCGAAGATCCCTCAAAAGTCTTACGGTTTTCGCTTCTGGCCTCGTATGCTAGTATGGAAATAAAATCCGGCGTGAAGGGCAGGGTATTCCGCACGTCCGGGCCATCATCAGATGAGAAGGGAACGAGCAGCACATGGAATGGGATAAGACAACACGAGTCGTGACCGCTGTAGGGCTGATTGCGATTCTGCTGGTTCTGCCGCTCAAGCTGACAGTCGGGTATCCGGCGATTTATTATGCCATTGTGACGGCTTGTGCGATCTGGGCGGGTTTCTGGGCAATGGGTGGCAGGCCAAGCGATGAACGATTTTATGCAAGGTGGGAAAAGAAGCGGCAGGCGGGCAAATGGTTCGTCGTCGCGTCCGAGTCGGTCAAATCCCTGATCCTGCTGGTCATCATCATGGCTCTGGGATTGATGCTGCTGGGCGGTTCTCCGGAGCAGACCTTGCAGGAGCTGTCGCCAGGGATGCGCCTGGGGATGGCAGCGCTGCTGATTGCGTTCAGTATCATCTTGGGTACTGCCAATGTTCAGGAGAAAAACCGTCGATTTCAGCGTTTGCATGGGCAGCTGCGCCAATAAAGAGGCCGCGCAGCAGAACCTTTTTCAGCAAAGGGGCAAGCTGACGTCAGACGTGATTTTTGCGCAGCTGCCCAGAGCTTGATAGGATAAACTTGATAGCATCAATAGACAAGCACAGATCAACGCGTGTAGGTGAACCTCTTCATTCATTCCCTAGATTCGATTCCCAGGAGGAGATTGAACATGACCGAAACAGCCGGAATACATAAGGTGACGGTATCTGAAGCCGTGACTCGTGTGATCGATACACTGACCCAGCAGGATGCCGTCCGCCAGGCGCTCGACTTTCTTGAGGCCGACAATGATTCGACGACCGAGGAGCAGATCGAATTAACGGAGATTGAAGCGCCAACCTTTGAAGAGGCGGAAAAAGGACGCGTATTCGCCCGCAAACTGGCGGATCTTGGCGTGACGGACATTTCGGTTGACGAAGTGGGCAATGTATTTGGAATTCGTCGAGGCACGGGGAATGGCCCTACACTTGTCGTCTGTGCCCACCTGGATACAGTATTTCCGCGCGGAACCCATGTCAAAGCGCGGCGTGAAGGCAGTCGAATCTATGCCCCGGGCATCTCGGACGATGGGCGGGGGCTGGCTTCTGTGCTGACGATTGCTCGTGCGCTGAAAGAGGCTAATTTACAGACCGAAGGCGATCTGATGATTGGCGCAACCGTGGGGGAAGAAGGATTGGGCGATCTGCGCGGCGTCAAATCGCTGTTTGCCCGCCGAAGCGACATTGACGGCTTCATCTCGATTGAACCGGGAACGCCGGATCGAATTACTTATCTGGCTGCGGGAAGCAAACGATATAAGGTCACGTTCAAGGGGCCAGGCGGTCATAGCTTTGGCAGCTTTGGTACGCCGAGTCCGATCCATGCGCTCGGAAGGGCGATTGCCCGGTTTGCCGACATTCAGGTACCGCATGATCCCAAGACGACTTTCAATGTGGGGCTGATCTCGGGCGGAACTTCCGTCAATACCATCGCAGAGACGGCGGAGGCCGTCATCGATATGCGTTCCACTTCACAGGCTGAACTGGAGAAGCTGGAGACGCAGGCCCTGCGGTTATTCCGACAGGCAGCTGAGGAAGAAAACAAACGCTGGCGACGCGCAGATGCCATCACCGTCCAACTGGAGCGTGTTGGCGACCGCCCGGCCGGTTCGCAGGAACCGAACAGCCTGATCGTTCAGGCGGCGGCCGGAGCGGGAATGGCGATGAACTTCCGTCCCATTCTGGAAGGCGCGAGCAGCACCGATTCCAACATCCCGATTCATTTGGGAATTCCGGCTGTGACACTGGGCGGTGGCGGCGATTTTGGAGGTGCCCATACGCTGAACGAGTATTATGACCCTACCGATGCCCATCTGGGCGTGCAGAAAATTCTGCTGACGATCCTGGCGCTCACCGGACTGGCTGGTGTCACCGCGCCGCTGCTGTCCAAGCGTGGCTGATTATGAGTATCTGGGTTCATCGCTGTAACGCAAAAAGACCACGGCCTGGAAGCAGCCGTGGTCTTTTTGAATGGAACGTTAAGTTAAAGGAATTACAGCTTGAACCGTTCCTCATGTTGAAGCAGCCATTCCTTCCGCCATAATCCGCCTGCATAACCCGTCAGCTTGCCGCTGGAGCCGATGATTCGGTGGCAGGGCAGCACGATGCTGAGTTTGTTGCGGCCGTTGGCTGCGCCGACTGCGCGAACGGCCCTCTCGCTGCCGATGGCAGCAGCGAGATCCTTGTAGGAGCGGGAGGCCGCATAGGGAACGGCGGCCAGTTCCTCCCAGACGGAGCGCTGGAAAGGCGTGCCGTCGAACGCGTACGGGAAGTCGAACGAACGCCGCTCTCCGCGGAAATATTCCGCGAGCTGGCGGCGGCATTGAAGCAGCGGCGCGGGAACCTCTGCGGCTTCAATGCCCTGATCTGACGCCTCGGTCTCGAAGGCGTCCGGAAACGGGTTGACCGCCGGCCAGCCTGCCGGCATCGCCGTGTCTGCGAACAGGATCGAATACACGGCATCGTCCGTGCCTTCGATCACCAGCTCGCCCAGCGGCGAGAGATAGAGCAGCCTGTGCAGGGCTGCTGGGGCATTTCCCGGCGCAGATGCCGCCGGGCGCGCGGCCGCTGGCACGGCGGCCAGCGAAGCAGCATCCGCAGGATCAGCCGCAAGCGAGGCAGCGGGAGTTACAGAACCCGCTGCTTCCACTGCTTTCACTGCTTCCTGCCGGGGAGCCGGGAAAATGGGGGGATTTGACATGGCCATGATGATTGTCCTCCTGTCAGGGAATAAATACGGATTGGAAAGTTATTCATTGACGTCTTTTCGTACATGCTTGAGAGTTGTCCAAAGGCGGATCATCGCTTATGACGAATGACCAAGAGCGTACAGCTGGGGCAAGCGAAGAGGGCTTGCATCCATCGGCTCGGGCGCATCTACAGCAGGGAGTGCCAGAGGTAGAAGGTCGCATAGGCTTCATGGCCGTGCCAGGAAGCTGCCGTTTGGAGGATTTCGGCAGGCAGTGGTTTGCGGTCGAGCTTCAGGTCTCGGCGCAGCGCCTGATGCAGTCCGGCATCCGCGAGGGGAAAAGCGGAAGGGCTGCGCAGACATTTCATTCCGACATAGTCGGCTGTCCAGGCGCCAACGCCGCGAATCGCCAGCAGGCGCTGCCGTGCTTCTTCTTCGCCCTGCATCAGCAGCGAAGACTTGGAGAGCCTGCCTTCCTCCATCAATCGTGCGATACCGATGATGTATTCGGCTTTGCGGCTGGAGAACTGGAGTGGCCGCAGATCGTCCGGCGTCAGCGCTGCCAGGCGCTCGGGCCGAGGAAACAGGAGGTAGGGCGCCTCGCCTGGAGCCGTTTCGAACGGCAGTTGTTCGCCGTAAGTCTCAACCAGCCGCTTCTTCATCGTATAAGCGAACCCCAGGCTGATCTGCTGTCCGATGATCGACCAGGCCAGCGCCTCGAACAGATCGGGAATCCCGATCAGTCGCAGTCCATGAGAGGCGGCGACTACGGGCGCCAGCACGGCATCCTGCTGCGCCATCTCGTAGAACGGCTGGAGATTCTCATCCAGCCCAAACCACTCGCGGACATAGTCCGTCACCGCCGCCTGAATCTCCGGCGATTCTCCGCCGTACGGCAGTCCAATACGCAGCTTATCCACCGCCGCGCCAGCCTCACCGCTTGCTTCAGCCGAAGCCCGCATCTGCTTCCCGCCATGAGGCAGTCCGTCCGCTGCATCAGCCTCGCTGCTCACGTCAATCTTCGCCCGCATCTGCGGCGGCCTACCCTCGTATGCCAGTCCGCCCTTATCAGCCGAAGCCGCCCCCAACGATTCCCCGCCCATTTTGCCTTCAGAGATCGCGGACAGCTCCAGAACGATAGGCTGCCCATGGATGAGGACAGCCTTGCGTACGCGGCCGTCTGTGATCCGGTGCATGATCTCTGCATCCGCTCGGCTGAGATGCTTGAGACATTCTGCCCAACTCAGCGGGCCGTTGGCTTGGACGTCCCATTCGACGATGGATTCATATCCAGCCGCCCATTCTTTTCCCTCTGCCGGGTTGTTCTCCATCGTCGGCTCCTTTTCCGAAGCAGCTGCGCTGCGAAGCGGCTCTGGCTGCGGCATCTGATCGTTTATCTTCATCGCGCTGCCCGTTCCGGTGCGGCAATGGATTCACGTTCTGGCGTCTTGCGCCGGAGCGCTTCCCGCACAATCGGTGAGCCTTGAGTGCGGTACTCCCCCGGAGAGCAGCCATGATGACGTTTGAACGCCTTATAGAAATTGGACGGCGTGCGAAAGCCCGCTTCATAACAGACTTCGAGGTTGGAACGCTCACTGCATCGGAGCAGATGGGCGGCGCGGTCCACACGGATTTTTTCCAGATACATTCGAGGGGTCTCACTAGTCTCCTGCTTGAACAGGCGCTCCATATAATAAGTGCTGAGATTGACATGATCGGCAATGTCCTTGAGACGCAGATCATCCCGGTAGTGATCCACGATAAACGAACGTGCCTCCAGAATGAATCCGTTCCACGGGGAATGTTCCACCTCTGGTTGACATCTCTTGCAGGGGCGGTAACCGGCGGTTTCAGCCTCGCCCATCTCCCTGTAGAATTCCACGTTTTGCTTCTTGGGCTTGCGCGAACGGCAGGATGGACGACAGTAGATGCGTGTCGTCTTGACCGCCGTGAAGAACATGCCATCGTATCTGGCGTCGCAGGCCATGATGCGTTCCCACATTTCTTCAAAAGAAAGTCGAATGGTTCCGACTGCTGCGCTCATCTGCGTTCCTCCTTTTCCCTCACTCGCGGTATGTTCCGGTTCTGCCTTCATTGTAACCCAAGTACGACTTCAAAGACTCCTCATTATTGCTCTCAGGGTCTGCATACAAAAACACGGAAAGCGCCCTGTGCGCCTTCCGTGTTCCGATGAAATGAGATGAAGATTAACGAATACCCAGATACTCCTTGATGCCTGCGACAATGGCTTCGGCTACCGTCTGCTGGAAATCGCTTTGCGCCATGGCCGACTCCTCCGCGATGTTTGACAGGAAGCCCAGCTCTACCAGTGCAGCTGGCATCGTCGTCTTGCGAATGACCAGGTAATTGGCCTGCTTCGATCCGCGATCCTTAAATCCGGTGGCTGCCTGAACATGTTTCTGAATGATGTCCGACAGGGCTTTGCTTCGATTGGCGTCGGCATAGTAGGTCTCTGTGCCGCCCGCCGAAGCTGTGTTGGCGATATTGGCATGAATGGACAGATACAGATCGGCATTGGCGGCGTTGGCGAGTTGGGCCCGGCCATCCAGCGTCACGAAGGTATCGTCACTGCGTGTCATAATCAGATTGATCGCAGGTTCCTGACGCAGCAGATCCGCGACTTTTAGACCGACTGCCAGTACCACGTCTTTTTCCTGTACGCCTGTTGCGCCCAGGCCACCCGGATCGTGAGCGCCATGTCCGGGGTCGATGACGACCGTTTTCTGGCCGTTTGTAGGCGGTGGAGTCACCGGGGGAGTAGGAACCGGGATTCCGCCTGGCACGGTAGTCCCGTTGTCTGGACTTGTACCTGGATTCGCACCCGAACCTGGACTTGGATTCGGTGTTGCCGCACCCCCGCTAAGGTCAACGATGACCTGATTTCCTTGTGTCGAGACCGTGTAGGGAGACGTCTGATTCAAGTCAACGACGAATCGAGTGGTCGAAGTCGTCGTGTCGAACATCGAGAAGCGAACCTGCTTGACGATGGCGGAACCGGCAACCGTTAACGTTCCGGACTTTGTGGAGTTCATGGTACCACTCTGCATCATTCCCGGGCCGAACTGTGTCCCCTTGAGATCCACCACGATTCGCGCCGGATTATCCAACTTCTGCACCTTGGGAGCCAGGCTGGAGCCAGTGGCAATGGTCAGACGGTCTGCACTAAAGTTGATGCCATCAATGGAGACCTGATTCGACACGGGCGGGGTGGTGCTGCCAGGATTTGTCGCAGGGTCGGGCTTCGTCGGCACCGGCACTTCACTTGGTGGCGGAGGTGGCGATTCCAGATAGACCGTATGCGCCGCTTGATCCCACTTGACGGACAATCCCATCTGGGAGCCGACAAATCGCAGAGGAACATAGGTGGTTTCGGCTTTGACAAATGGTGCTTGCAGCAGCGGAATCCGGCTGGAGCCGGAGTCTGCGGTCAAGCTGCCGATGGTCAGCACCAGCGGAGAAGTCTGGCTGCCGATAGTGATGCGCTGTTCAGCTTTGTTCCATTTCACGGCATAACCGAGCTGCTCCGAGACGACTCGAATCGGCACCATGATGGTTCCTTTTACGACCTGAGGTTCTGCCCCATCAATGATTTGACCGTCCAGCATGATGCTGGCGTTCACGTTTTCCGCAGCGGCGTGCGGCGCCGCAAGCGGCATAACAAGAAGCAGGAGCAGCAGCACGGCAGCTGCAGCCCAGGCTGTTTTCTGCCCAATCTTTTTTCCAAGGTTCATGTTCTCTTCTCCTTTTAGGCTTGATGACACGACCGCCATTGGCTCACCCATCGGACGCCGGCAAAGCAGCAAAAGTTGCATTCACGCAAAACGGGTCTTTCTTCCAAGCGGGATTTCTGGAGCGTTACTTTAACAGAGGCTGTTTTGATTAAATCGTAAACTTTATGATTAGTCAAATAAACCTAAGATCAGCGACTAGGCCATTGGATTTTACAGCCTGCCAGATTGAGCATACAGACTGAAAAGTACATTCGATAGACCGGACGTGATTTCCTGCTTGCAGGCGAAGAAGAGTCTCCTAAGAATTGTCCATCAAATCGTCAATCAGGTCGTCAGCCGTTCAACCAGACGGAACCTCGGCGGATGGGTGGGCAATTCGATGTCTTCGATCCGGCTGCGAATGATTGCAAAGGCGTTGCTGGCCTGCTCATCAACCGGATAATGAATGGTCGTCAGGTCCAGCAGAGGCGCGAAATCCAGATTATCGAACCCACAGACGGCAAAATCTTCGGGAACCCGTAGTCCCAGTCTTCGCGCTTCGGCAATGATGCCGGATGCCACCCAATCGTTCGTACAGGCAAAAGCATCCGCAGGCCGTCCGTTCTCCAGCCACCAGCGGACGATCTGCTCTCCATCCCTGGCGGTGTCCCGGTTCTCAAAAGAAGGGCAGGCGAGAGGGTCCAGATCATATTTGCGGCAGAAATCCGCGAACGCTTCCATGCGGCTCTGGGTATTCAGGCGCTGGGTCGCTCCATAGACGTTGCAGATGCGTCGATAACCTCGTTCATAGAGATGTTCCAGCGCCAGCATGTACCCATCGTATTGGTTCATAAACACAGAGGGGATCGCCTCATGGATCACTCGCTGCCAGCAGACGATCGGGCCATATTTGACATAATCCGCGATTAGGGACAGGTCGCTCTGGAACATGACAAAGACCAGCGCGTCCACCTGCTTGCGGCGCAGCGCTTCCAGCGCCTCCACTTCCTTGGCAGCGTTGAGTCCGGTCATAAATAAGGTAACGGTATAGCCATTTTCCTCGGCGGAATGAACCAATCCTGTTGTAAAAAGACTGAGGGGTTCAGTGAATCGAGGGGCTACAAGCCCGATTCGCCGGGTGGAGCCGGTCTTGAGTGAGACGGCGTTCAGGTTGGGGGCATAGTCCAGTTCGGCTGCTGCGGTTAGCACACGCTGCTTCTTCTCTTCGCTTACGTATCCCCGACCGCTCAGTGCACGCGAAGCGGTAGACGGAGATACACCGGCGCGTTGGGCGATTTCTTGGATATTGGTCACTTCCGATGCCTCCCTTTGCTCAAAAGTATAGCAAAAAAAAGCGGTTGACCTGAAATCGATGTCATACGGTAAGCTGAATCCATCAGCAGTCGGACAAGTCAACCCAACGGAGGCGACAGAAATGAAAATTACGCAAATCATTAACGAAGATCTGGTCATGGCTAGGGAAGACCAGGCGGGGGAAGCCTCATACTGGTTAACCCGCAGCAGCGGTGAACCTCATGATCTCCTGTTTGTCGTTGTCGAAAACGCCTTCGGAATCATCGGACGGCACTTCGGCATTGGGGCTTCCGATGTGTCGGTGCTCACCTACAGGCGCTTCGCCGAGCATATGCGCACTTCGCTGCGGCGTGCCCTGAAGGATGATGTGCGCACATCGGAAAAGGATGGAACGTTGGGAGATCTGCTGCGTCAACATATGCCCGAATGCGATGCGTGCGCGCGCGAGATTCGGCGGGACCTGGAGCGGCGTTCCGGTCACACCGTGCCAGAGGAGGAACTGCTGGATCTGATGCTGCATGTGCATAAAGTCGTATCCAACGCCGTTTTTGCCAGCAGACGTGTCTAACCTGTATGGGCAAAGGGGCGGCATACAGATGAACATGTCAAAAAGGAACGTTCACTGGAACGTTCCTTTTTGACGTGAATGAACAGCAGCCGCAGGAAGATCATTCATCCCTGGGAAGCTGATTTCAATTGGCGAATATCCGCCAGCGGAGGACGACCAAACAGCCGGGCGTATTCCCGATTGAAATGGGAAGGACTCTCGTAACCAACGCGGAAGGCGGCTTCGGCTGCCTGAACCGGCTCGTTGAGCAGCATCCGCCGCGCTTCCTGAAGCCGGATATTCTTCTGGAATTGAAGCGGACTCATGGCAGTCACATCGCGGAAATAGCGGTGCAGGGAGGACGAACTCATGCCGGCTTCTTCGGCCAGTTCATCGATGCGCAGCGGTTCATTGTACGTCTCCCGAATCCGCCGAATGACGTCGGCAATCGAAGCCGCACGTCCGGCTCCGGGAGCCATCTGCCGCAGCACATTTCCCTGTTCGCCCTGCAGGGAGCGGTACAGAATTTCTCTGGCTGCCATCGGTGCCAACACAGGCAGATCTTCCGGTGTATCCAACAAGTGCATCAGACGAAGACAGGCATCCAGCATCCCGGGTTGGGCGCTGCTCACATACAATCCGCGCTCGACCGGGCGCTGGCGCACCTGACCCATTTCGCGGATCAGCTCCAGAATCTGCTCGGGATCGATGCGCAGTCGAATCGCCAGATAGGGGCGATCTGCCGAAGCTTCCGTGACCTGACCGGAGATGGGCAGATCAACCGACACCGCGAAATACTGCGAAGGGTGGTAACGATAAGCCTCACCATTCAACAGAACCAGTTTGCTCCCCTGGGCCACAATGCAGATCGAAGGCTCATAGACCGTATGGATGGGCGTCGTCGGTTCGGTATTGCGAATCAGCGTCAGCGGCGGGAACAAAGTGTCGGTCACACCTTCGTTTCTGGAGAATCGGGCAATCCAGCCAGCCAGCTCATTCAGCATGTGAGAGGGAGCGATTCGCTCCTGGGTTTCCGTAGACATTGGGATTCTCCTTTCCATTAGCAGGTTGGGATCTGTGTGTCCGTTCTTATGGTTATACAACATTTTTGCGGGGAAACGAATCGGTCTGCGTGGATTGGGCAATTTTTTGCGACGATCGTTCTACCTCCTCAAGCCGAGCACACTCCATAATGAAGAGGACATCAGACGGGAGGAGGAACAAACGTGAACGAGAAATCCATCAGTCCACAGCCGGAGTCCGCGTCTTCCTACATCGGCATGTGGGTGACCGGAGATGGCTTCATTCGCCAGGAACTGCTGCCCAATGGACGTTATGACGAAGCACGTGGCAGCCGCCGCAGCGCCTATACCGGCAGTTATCTTATTTATGGAAACCGAATTGAATATGTAGATGATACCGGATTTACGGCGGATGGAGAATTTGACGGCGATGTGCTGCATCACGCGGGCATGATTTTTTATCGGGAAAATAAAACGAAGTGAGCGTTCGGAATGAATCGTCAGATCGAATCCTTAGACTGCATATATCGAGGAGGAACTTGAGATGTTTAATCAAAAGCTTGAAGGCAAAGTCATCTTAATTACCGGGGCAAGCAGTGGAATCGGCGAAGCGGCAGCCCGGCTGCTGGCAGAAAAAGGAGCGCGGGTGCTGTTGGGAGCCAGACGTCTGGATCGGCTGAAGCAGCTGACCGAGGAGATTCGTTCGGCAGGCGGCACCGCTGACTGTGCAAAACTGGATGTGACGGATGCACGGAGCATGGAAGAGTTTGTCGGGTATGCCGAGCAGCAGTTTGGACGGGTGGACGTGATCGTGAATAATGCGGGCGTTATGCCGCTGTCCAATCTGGAAGAGCGGAAGATTGACGAATGGAATCGGATGATCGACGTCAATATTCGCGGAGTGCTGCATGGCATTGCGGCAGGTCTGCCGGTTATGCAGCGTCAGGGAGGCGGCCAGTTCGTCAACGTCGCTTCCATCGGCGCGTACAGCGTCACGCCTACCGCTGCGGTATACTGCGCGACGAAATATGCGGTCAAGGCCATCTCGGAAGGACTGCGGATGGAGACCGGCCGGGAGATTCGCGTTACTTTAGTTTCGCCGGGCGTCACGGAATCCGAGCTTGCGGATAGCATTTCCGACGAACATGCCCGTGCCGCCATGCGCGAATACCGCCGGATCGCACTGCCCGCACAGGCAATCGCCGAAGCCATCCTCTATGCGGTCTCGCAGCCGGAAGGCGTGGACGTCAATGAGCTGGTTGTCCGCCCAGCCAAGGGTGGAGAATAACGGTATTCCAACTATCGAAGAGAGCTGCAAGAAGACAGGCACTAGGGCCAAATAAATAGACAAAACCCGGAAGCTCGATTTGACGAGTTTCCGGGTTTTGTTGCGTTGAGACTGTGCACAGTGGATGTCCACAGCAGATGAAGCAGAACATCCCTTTTTTAGGATACTTGCCTTTCGACTGCCGCTAATTCGGAGGATGGCGTCTGCTCCGTACGGAATTGCCCAACGGCCAGCTCCATGTTGTTCGATAACTCGGACAACTGCTGCGCGATCTGGCTCAGTTCCTCGGCCGAACGCTGCTGTTCGTCGGCGCTTGCCGAAACTTCCTCGGTCATAGCCGAAGTCTCTTCGGTTGCAGCGGCGATGTCGTTCATATGCTGCTCGGTCTCACGGCGCATCTCCTGCATATCCTGGGTGCGTCGAGTCAGGCGTTCGGCCAACTCTTCGATTCGACCCGATACGTCGGAGACTTCGCCAAACGTTTCCAGACATCCCGCGATTTGCGCTTGTTGTTCATTGGCGCCCGTTCGATTCGCTTCAAAGTGTCCGTTCATTCGTTCGACTTGCTCCACAAACCCGCCCAGAATCTGTTCGATTTCTTGAATGGAATCTTTCGATTGCTGGGCAAGGCGTCCCATTTCTATAGCGACCACGGCAAAACCCTTGCCCGCTTCGCCTGCACGCGAAGCTTCGATGGAGGCGTTAAGCGACAGGATCTGGGTCTGCTTGACGATGTCATTCAATTGTCCGCTAATCGATGCCGCCAGCCGCGTCTTCTCATCGAGTTCCTGGGAGAGCAGGGTCAGATCGTCTGCACGCCGCGCATTATCCCGGCTCTGATCGAGCAGCGATTTATGTTCCTGACTGACCTGCATCTGCACGGCGCCCAGCTTTTCGGACATACCGGCAAACTCGCTCACGCATGAACCCACTTCGTCCATCACCGCGCCAAGCTGCTCCGAAAGTTGGGAAGCCTGCTCAGTCTGTTCCGCCTGCTGCATGGAGCCTGCGGCGATCTCCCGAATGGCTCTGGTCAATTCTTCAGCTTGCTGGCGGTTGGTGTCGGCTGTGCCTTGAACCGTCTTGGCGGATTGAACGAGCGTACCTGAACCCTGCTGAATCTCTCCGATCATATCGGCGACGCGCAGCGTCATATGGTTGGTCAGCTCTGCAATATCCCCAAGCTGATCCTTGGTCATCCGTTTGACGTGCACATTCAGGTTGCCTTCCGCGATTTCTTCCAGCCCTTTTTTGATCCCAACCGTTTGTCTGAGCAGCCGATTGACGACCCGCAGCATGACCAGAATAGAGAGCAGCAGCACAGCCGCAAACAATGGAATAACGATTCGGTAAGAATCGGATAAGGTCTTGTCGGTCACCTGCTCAAGGGTATTGGCAGATACATCAATGCCCAGATAGCCGATAATTGCTCCATCCTGGCTGCGAATCGGGGTGAATGAAGAGAACAGGGAGCCCCACTCCTCGCTGTGCACCACTGGAGTATTCACCGTCTTGCCGGCGATCAGCTTGGCTTCCACGTCAGCGTCGAAGGAAGCTTCCGTGCCCATTGGGCTGTAATCCTGATCGTCCCAATCCGCTCCATCGACCGTGTAGATCCAGCCGCTGTCCGTTTTGTTGAGCATATACGCATAGAGAACGCCTGACTGTACGCGCAGCGTACTTAACTCATCACGCAGCGTGCGATAAGCCGGGGCGCTCTCGCCGTCCTTATAGACGTTTTGGATGGCTTCCGTTTGCGTACCCAGACGGTTCGCCGTGTTTTCGGCCAGGCGCTGAGTATCCTTCTGCATGGTAGTGAGCGCCGCTTGCTCAATGGCCGAGCGGGTCGTTAGTACAACAAGTATGCCAATGACCAGAAGCGGAAGTAAAATCATCAGATAAAGTCGAGTTCTTAAACTATAGAAAATCGGTTTGATGCTGTTCAAAATGATTAAGCCTCCTCGGTGTCTATTCGTTGTTCATTATCGTCGAAAAATGACGAATTCTTAATAAAAAATTTGTATTCTTCGATCTTAAGCCTCTTTTTTTCTTTTTTCGCGGAAAAAGAGACGTTTGGGTTGGAGCCTCGTCTATGTGACATAGAGCTTCTGGATGGTGGGAATCCATGTCCGGAAATGATAGAAATGGGGGATGTTCATGGAGGAAGCACCGACAGAGACGGAGCTTCTGCGACGAATCCTGGAAGGTGAGCAGGATGTCTACGCGGAAATTGTGGAACGTTACAAAGGCAGCGTATACGGACTGTTCCGGGGAATGGGGGCCAAACATCAGGATGCGCAGGATCTGGCACAGGAGACGTTCATCCGTGCATATCGGGGATTGGGTGAACTAAGAGAATCCGAACGATTTGCGGCCTGGATCTATCGCATTGCCGTGAATCTTATGCGGGACTTCGTAAAAAAGAAACGCCCATTTCCCACTGGTGAAGCCCATATGCTGGAGGCTCGGGATGGAGAAACCCCCGAACGTCTGCTGATAGCCAAAGAAATGAGGCATGAGGTACACCGGCTGCTGGAGACTCTGCCTGAACAGGAACGACTCATTCTGCTGCTTCGATATACCAATGAACTGAGCTATGAAGAGATTGCGCAGATTACAGGACTCCGGCTTGGGCAGATTCGCAATCGTCTGCATCGGGCGAAGAGGAAGCTGTATCAACATCTGCAAGGTGAAGGAGGAACGAGCTATGAGATGTTTTAGCCGCAGCCGGTTGGAGCGTTACGCGCTTGACATCGAACGTATGGGAAGGCAGCATCTGCCAGAAAGCCAGAAGGACCGTGACCTCGAAGAACACCTTCTGATCTGCGAGTCCTGCCGTAAGAAGCTCCAGCAGATTCAGTCGGAGCAGCGCGAGCTTGAACGACTGCTGTATCAAGAACCTATAGATCCTGCATTTACAGCCGGCGTGATGAAGGCTATTGCAGCTGGGGAGGGCGGGAAGCAAGATGCACAGCATAGACAAGAGGAACGCCGTCACCCTGGCAAAAGGCCTGTGCTCATCGGTGCAGCGGCTCTGCTGATTCTGATGGGAGGAGGCTGGTATGGGTGGGAACGATCGGAGCGAAAGGTTCCTGCTTCGGAAACGGTTCTTCAAGATTCGGAGATGACGGCTGATCGAATCGAACAGCTGCTGCATGATCCAAGCGGAACATGGGAGTGGACTCAACGTACCCTCGTGTACGACCAAAGTGGTCTTGTGCAGTATCCGGATATAGAACTAATCGATAAAAAGACCGGCTCCAAGATCCAGGTGCTGGCCGTGTTAAGCGATGGACTAACCGCAACCGTGATCGTGCATGCTCAAGATCAAGGTCAGCATCCAGGCTCAGTGTCCTTCTCTCCGGCTTCATTGTCCTGGCGGGACGCTAAGGGCGAGACGGCGGCGGATTACAACTCCAGCAGTATGGGAGAAGACAATGTCCAAGCTTTCACTTATGTACTGCGCCCCTATACATCGGGCAGCCTTACGCTCTCCGGTGATATTTTCGGGCTAATGGTATGGGCGGAAGAGGAGAAGTCATTCAAGTTCGATCAGCCGCTGTCTTTTGAACATACGGTGGATCTGAAGAAGGCTCAGGAAAATACAATCAGGATGCTGGTGGATGATGGCACCTACTCTCTGCCGGATGGCTTGAGGATGGAACTGCTGGGGATCACCCGGACGCCTGCACAGATTCAGGTCATGTTCCAATTTCGTGCCCTCGACGATAAATGGAAGGAAGCCATTGATACGGCACTCATTGATCGAAGCCAACTGAATTTTCATATTGAAGATGCTGAGGGGAATGTGCTGGAACGCTTTGGGGAAGATCTGACGTATGAGCTGGCCGGCCAGACAAATTCTTCTTCCCTAGATCGCAACGGGGATCAGATTCATGAGATTGCATGGACGTATTCGCTTAAGGAACCGATCAATCTGGATCGCAGGCTGAAGGTTGTCGTGGATCGCTTGGTTCTTCCTGTTGAGATTCCTGCGGAAGTTACGCTGAATCCAGCCCAATTATCTGCGCAAGCTCCGGTTTATCTAGAGAGCGGAGGCGACCAGTTCGCGTTCACAGGAGCCGAAATCCAGCAGGTTGACGGTCGATCGGTATTGGAACTACCCTACGCGGCGAAGCTCATAAATGAAGGGAGAGGAACCTGGGAAGCGGTGGATGGAAGCGGCAGGTCTTATGCACGAGTGGAGGCGGAAGCGAAGAATGGCACAGTCATGCGGATCTTCGATGTGAAGCAGATGCCGTCCTCGCTGACGCTGCGTCGAACCCGGTTTCCCAAGTTGTATGACCATCTGGATGTCTGGTTTGACGTTCCTACTAAAGTGCCGCCCATAACCAAAAAGGCAGGGAACTAAATGTTTACGCCTTGGATACAATTCATTGGCTTTTTCGAGATAATCCCTGGGTATAGTGTAGACATCGGAAGAAACAACATCCCTTTCCATCTACAGACCGCAGCTGCCAGACAGCAGTGAGTCGGACTGATCCCAAGGAGGAATTTAATCATGAAAACGAAAAAATGGATCGCAGCAGCAATGGTAGCAGGTATGGCTCTCTCGGCTTCGGTTGGCGCATATGCGGCTTCCAATATGCAGACGATCAAAGCCCAGCTTAATCACGGACTCGGCTTTGTGGTAAATGGTCAGGCCTATCAGCCAACCGATGCAGCAGGCAAGAAGCTTGATCCGATTGTCTACAACAATACGACCTATCTGCCGGTTCGTGCGCTGGGTGAAGCACTGGATGCTTCAGTCAATTACGACTCGGCCAGTCAAAAAGTGGTGATCGGTACGGGTTCGGGCACGGGCACGACAGGAGGCACAACCACTCCGGGAACTTCGACAGGCAGCACGCAATCTGGACTGACTGCCGTAACTTATACAGCAGCGCAGAAAGAAGCGGCTAAAAAGGCATTTGCCTTGTTCCAGGGCTTCGAGACGCCTTATGCTCCGATGCAGGCGGTTTCCGGGGATTCGCTGGTCAGTGTAGGCGCAGGCGGAGACTCGGTGACTTATGTATTTAATAAGATGAAGGTGTCGATTGCCCCACGCGACGGTTCGTTTGGTTATGATCTGACCCCGGTTACCCTGTCAAACGGAGTCAAAGGCAATTGGTATAAACCCTCCGATGTCGATATGCTGACCTTCCCACTCGGCGATCGGTTCGTGACGATCTGGTCCGAAGGCGGCAAGCTGACGAAAGCCCAGATCGAAGCGGCAGCTGTACATGTAGAGAAAGCTTCGTTCTAATCTACCTGTCCTCGTTCAGGAATCCCGACGCCGATCAGTCACAAATCCAATCGTGAATACGCAGCAACTCGAAGCCGGTCTGTGTGCAGACCGGCTTCTTTGCATAGTGGAAAATAGGGGAGAAGCTCTTTTCAATTCGGCAGGTTCTCATACAAGTCTGCGGTGTGCTGGAAGCGATACAAGTTGTCCGCCGATTGCTGTAGAAAAGCGAGTGTGAGATCGGCCAGGGCGTTGCCAAAGCTGAATCGTCGAACGCCAAGTCTTTGCAGCTCGGCAGCCGAAGTCAGCTCCGGCAAAGACATGACATTCAGCGGGATTGGCGAAGCTGCCACAACAGCAGCGATTTCGTCGGAAGCGGACAAACCGGGGACAAAGATCCCGTCTGCTCCGCTCTCGGCGTAGGCATGTAAACGAAGCAGTGTCTCTTCAAGGGGGGCCGAGATGCCTGACGTCAGATAGGTGTCGGTTCTCGCATTGAGGAAAAATCCGCCAAAGCCCCGCGTATCCAGCGCATGTCTAAGCTGGGAGAGCAGATGGGCCTGCTCGGCGTTGCTGCGCAGCCCGCCCTCTGTTTTGGGTGAGTCTTCAATATTAAGACCGGATGCCCCGGCGTCGGCGATGCGCAGCACATTATCGACAATATCTCCATAAGCCGAGGCATACCCGGCTTCGATGTCTGCGGATACCGGGATATTCACATGCTCCACTATGTCGCGCACAATCGAGACCTGCCGTTCAAAAGCAATCTCTTCGCCATCTCGCATCCCCCATGCCCGGGCGATGCCACAGCTGGTCGTTCCAATAGCTGCAAAACCGGCCTTCTCCAGAGCGATGGCTGAGGCCGTGTCCCAGGCATTTCCAAGAAACAAGATTTTGTCTGCCTCATGCAGTTTGCGAAATTGGACAATGGATGCCGCCGTATAACCTTTATCATGAACTTTCATCAAAAACGCCTCCTGTCTGGGTTGACCTTAGTGTAATCGCAGCCCGACAGGTTTGGCGTCCTGATTCTTGCGGTTAGCATCGGATTGTGAGATAGACCTAACTAGCAGTCCGTGTCATCAGCCAGCAGATGCTCGACAGCGCGGCGATGCCGACGCAGCAGTTCATGGCGAACATGCGCAGGTTGAAGGACGCTAACATCGCCACCAAACGAGAGCAAAAAGGAATACAACCGCTCGTCTTCTACCAGTTCCATGGATACGTAAAGCTTGCCGTCCACTTCCTCTCGGATCGCGGATGGGTCCAGCAGATCCCGCACGCGATAAGCAACCGTTGATGAAAACAGCACTTCGATGGCAGGCGGCTTATGTACCATTTCCTGATCTTCTTCGCTTGGTGGAATTGTAGAAAGGGAAGAGTCGCGTCCAGACACGACATGCAGATGGGTAATTCGTTTGATCTTGAAAGTGTCGAACGTCTCTGCCTGATCTGTGTTCAGGTCGGGCGGGCGCCATCCTTTGAAATACCAGGTATGGTTCTTGAAGATCAACTTGACGGGCAGTGCCGTCTGTTCACTGGCGAGGCCGTTGGAATCAATGTAATGAAAAGCCAGCAGCTGGCGTGCGAAGATCGCCTGCTTCACCAGATGGAATCGATTCATCTCCTGATCGGGCACACTGCCCCACGGTGAATGTTCAAATTCGATCCAGTCCAGCTTGTGATCGAATAGGGTGGTCAGCCGGGTTAACATCCGATTGCCATTGAGATGCGGAATGGCGCTGACACTGTACAGCCCAAGCAAGATCTCGTTTTGTTCCTCCTCACTTAACAGCGATTTGTCCATCACATAGTTGTCCATCAGATGAATTCCACCATGTTTGCCCGTTGAGGTGTACACTGGAATCCCTGCGGCGCTCAATCGGTCAATATCCCGGTAGATCGTACGGACAGACACTTCAAATCGACGTGCAAGTTCGGGCGCCGTCGTTTTCTTCTCCTCCAACAGCAGCAGCAAAATATTGAATAATCGATTACGTTCCATGCTCCCGATTATAACATGACAGAGGTTGTCAAGGTATGGATGGTACACTGAACTTGAGCGTTTAACTCGTCACGAGGAGGAACACAAAGTGAAGATGAGAGATGGATTTTTCTGGGGTGGGGCAACTGCTGCCAATCAGTTTGAAGGCGGATGGAATCAGGGCGGCAAAGGCCCAAGCACGTCCGATATGATGACTGGAGGCACCCACACCACGCCGCGCCGCATTACGCCGGTGCTGGAAGAAGGCACCTACTATCCAAGCCATGAAGCCGTAGATTTCTATGGTCACTATAAGGAAGACATTGCCCTGATGGCAGAGATGGGCTTCAAGATGTTCCGCATGTCCATCAACTGGTCGCGGATTTATCCGAATGGCTATGATGAGCAGCCAAACGAAGAAGGCCTCAAGTTTTATGACCAGGTGTTTGCCGAATTGAAGAAGCACAACATTGAACCGTTGGTTACGATCTCGCACTATGAGACACCTTTTGGACTGACCCAAAAATATAACGGCTGGGCGTCGCGCGAAGTCATCGATCATTATGTGCGATACTGCGATACGATCTTCAACCGTTACAAAGACTCCGTCAAATATTGGCTGACCTTCAATGAGATCAACTGCCTGACCATGCCGATGGGCGCGTATATGGCAGCTGGTATTCTGTTTGACGGCAAGACGGAATTGACCGACGGAGTCGATGATCCACAGGTTCGCTTCCAGGCACTGCATCATCAATTCGTAGCCAGTGCCAAAGCCGTCAAGCTGGGTCATTCCATCAACCCGGACTTCCAGATTGGCTGCATGATCGCGTTCATGACCACCTATCCGAACACCTGCAATCCAAACGATATTCTGCTGGCGCAGAAGAAAGATCAGATCTCCAATATGATCTGCGGTGATGTACAGGTTCGGGGTGCCTACCCGGGATTCGCTGCACGATTCTTCGACGAACAGGGCATCCAGATCCAGATGCAGCCGGAAGATGCCCGGACGCTGAAAGAAGGCTGTGTGGACTTCTATTCGTTTAGCTATTATATGTCGATCGTCGAAAGCGCCGATCCAGCGGTAGAACGGGTAGGCGGCAATCTGATTGGCGGCGTCAAGAACCCTTATCTGGAAGCTTCCGACTGGGGTTGGCAGATTGACCCGCAGGGTCTTCGCTACACGCTGAACCATCTGTATGATCGCTACCAGATTCCATTGATGGTCGTGGAAAATGGACTGGGAGCCGTGGACGTTGTGGAAGAAGACGGTTCGATCAATGACGACTATCGCATCAATTATGTGCGTGACCATATTGTTCAGATGAAGGAAGCGATAGCCGATGGGGTGGATCTGATTGCCTATACCATGTGGGGCTGCATCGACCTGGTCAGCGCCTCGACCGGTGAGATGAAGAAGCGTTACGGCTTCATCCATGTCAACAAGGATAACGAAGGCAGCGGCGACCTCAGCCGTACACGCAAGAAAAGCTTCTACTGGTACAAAGACGTCATCGCCTCCAACGGCGAGCAGCTCTAAGCGGCATAAGCGCGTGGATCAGACGGGCAGCTTGGCTGCGGCAGCCTGAACAGCCGCCAGAATCTGCTTCTCCCAGCTGTAGATCTTCTGCTGGGAGAGATGGATCTTGTCGAGCTGCGCGTACATGAGCGTCAGTTCCGCGGCGGCTGTAATGGCTCCGCCGGATTTAACGGCTGCGCGATAGCGTTTGTATGAGGCGGCCCGTGTCTTGTTGGCCGCCGCAATCGATTTGTTTTCTTCTGTGACCTGCTTCTTCAGCGCGGTTGCGGGCGCGAGTGCATCTCTGACCATTTTGGCCTTGGCAGCTGCCTGTTTTTTGGCAGAAGCCAGGGCTTCTTTTGTTCGTTTGATCTCCGACTTGGCGGCGTCAACCGAAGGTTTCAACTGATTGCGCTTGAGATCCAGCATATCGGCGCTTTTTTTATCTTTGCGCTTGCGGGCTTCTGCAGCCTGTTTGCCCAGATCGCTGTACTGCTTGAGCAGTGCTGCATGTTTATTCTGCGAAGCGGTTGAGTCGGCGGCCAGTCGTGCAATCTTGGTCTTGTCGATCTGTGTGAGGGCGGTATGGATCGTCTTCAGCCGGGCTTCGCTGTCCTTGCGCAGCGATTGAATCGCCTGCTTCTCGATCTTGTTGGCCGTCTCCAGCGCCGTGTAGCCATCGTAGAGGACATCCATGCTGGACAATGCTGCCGACCAGCCATTATCGGCGGCCGCAGCTCGCCCCGCAGGCGGCAGAGACAGCGCGGATAAGGCAATGACCGCAACAAGCAGAAGCGACAGCAGACGATGAGACAGACATTTGAACATGAGAATCAGCTCCTTAGTAGGTAGATGGGCGCACAAAAAAAGCACCCTGCGAAAAAGGTCGGTAGACCTTCTCCGCAGGGTGCTTCCCTGCGCCGTTCAGATAAGATTGCCCTCACTATAGCATGGAGATTCAGGGCTGTCAATGAAAAAGGGAATGGACGTTCGGGTTCTGCCGACGATGCTCAGCAGGCTCCCAAGCAATCAGCCAGTCGATGAACGTTCCGGATCGGATATGATACACTGAAGCTTGGAATCCGCAATGTTGATGTGAATTTCCCGTTATACAAGATTACAGAAGCCCATGTCTGAAGGAGAATGAACTTGTGAAACTGATTTCCTGGAATGTGAATGGCCTGCGGGCCGCCGTCAATAAAGGCTTTACCGAATATTTTGAATTGCAAAACGCCGACATCTTCTGTGTGCAGGAGACTAAGCTTCAGGAAGGGCAGATTCAATTTGCGCCGACCCGCGAGTATCACCAATATTGGAACTATGCACTGAAAAAGGGCTATTCGGGAACGGCTGTCTTTACCAAAGTGCGCCCTCTATCCGTACGTTATGGCATGGAGACGGATTCCGAAGATGAAGGACGGATTCTGACGCTGGAGTTTGCAGGCTTTTACCTGGTCAATGTGTACACTCCCAATGCCAAGCGTGATTTGACCCGTCTGCCTTATCGACTGGAATGGGAGGATCGGTTCCGACGCTACCTCCTTCAACTGGATGCCGATAAGCCGGTGATTGTCTGCGGCGATCTGAATGTGGCGCACCAGGAGATCGATCTCAAGAATGCTCGCGCCAATATTGGCAATTCGGGCTTCACCCATGAGGAGCGCGGCAAGATGACTGAACTGCTGGATGCCGGATTCCTCGATACCTTCCGTTATTTTCACCCGGATACCGTAGATGTATACAGCTGGTGGTCCTATATGCCGCGCGTTAGAGAACGGAATATTGGTTGGCGGATCGATTATTTCCTGGCCTCCGAACGTCTCGCATCCAAGCTGAAGGAGGCGCGGATCGACTGTCTGATTACGGGCAGCGATCACTGTCCCATCGTGCTGGAAACCGAGGAGTTATAGGGCAGTCCAACGATGAGGCTGACCGTAGCATCTCAAGTGTACCTGAATCCGGGGACTGCTGAGGACAGAAGCTGGCGTGCTTCCTGATGAAGTACGCTGTTTCTGTACGGCTGAGGTGTTTTCTTTAATTTGTACCTGTCATCTTTAGTTTTCGCTCTTATTGAAAGGGTTTTCATGCTCTATGTTAAAAGGATCAGATTCCATTTATGCTGGCAGCTTCGTGTCCGTTTCAAATGGACAGATCGTATCCAGGATGCGAAAATAATCGAAAAAACACGCAAAAGGAGGGGAAGGGCATGGATGTCTGGGGCTTTTACCGGAGAACCGTCAAAAATAATTTGTTCACCAAAACCATTCTGCTCTTCTCCTTTATTACGATCGTCACGATCATTATCTTCTCTTATGTGATGTTTGTGTCCATGTCCCAATCGGCAATTCGCCGGGAATTGGACAATCAACGCGCCGCAATGTCTGCTATTGATCGTTATATCGGACTGCGGATTGGCGAGGCCCAGTCGATCATGCCCGATATTTATCGGGATGATGCGCTGTCGCTGGATCTGTCGTATTTTCTGCTGCATCCCTACCCGGAATATCTCCGCTACCGCCTCGACCGATATGCACAGACGGGCATCGATTCCGCCAATGCCCGCAAGCATATGGAAAATGTACTGAATACCGAACCCGACATTCGGATGCTGGTACTCTACAGCAGCGAACAGCAGGCGCTTTATTCCTTTGCCAGCAGTGGAGAATTCCGCACCGTGCCGGTCAATGCCTCGCAGTCCTACGTACCGGACGCCATGGCGATCGAAAATGCCAATGTCTCGAAGCCCAACGCCTGGGTCAGCCGAACATTGGGTCAGAATTCGCAGGCTCTGTATTCGATCACCATGCCGGTGAATGACAAGCAGACGCTGAAGAATCTGGGTCAGCTCACCGTCTGGTTTGATTCCAACCGATTGTCTCATGCGCTGACGGCGTATGAACAAGAATTCAAGGGCGATCTGTTTGTGCTATCTGCGGATGGACAGGTGCTATTTGACACCTCGGGACGTTATTATGGGCAAAAGTTTCCTTACGCCAAGCGGCTGGAATCCGTCTATGATGTCAATTCATCGGGACCTTCGCCGGAAGGTGGACTCTATCTGAACAAGCTGGCTTCGACCTCGGGAGGGTATACAGTGGCGGGGATCATGACCCAACAGGAGGCGGCGGATTCGTATCGCAATCTGCGGGGGACGATTCTGACACTGGGAGCGGTCTGCATCGCGTTTGCGATTCTGGTTCCATCCCTTTTTATCTTCAATTTCGCTAAACGCACCAATCGGATTATTCGACTGACCCAGCGGGTGAAACGGGGGGACCTCAAGACGCGGATCATGGACCCCAAAGAAGATGAGCTGGGACAGATTGCGACCAGCTTTGACGATATGCTGGATGAGCTGAATCAGTACATTGATCGGGTCTACAAAGCAGATATTAAGCAGCAGCATGCCGAACTTGCGGCGCTTCAGGCCCGGATCAATCCACATTTTCTCTATAATACGCTGGAAGTGATTCGGATGCGGGCAGTCTCTCAGGGAGCGCGGGATGTCGGGGAGATGATCTATAGTCTATCCATGCTGTTTAAAAGCTTCGTTCAGCAAAAAGAGCGGCATACGCTTAAGGACGAACTGGAAGCGTGTCGGTTGTACCTGGAGCTGTTCCGGATTCGCTATAAGGATCGATTGGCGTATGACATTCAGGTTGATCCTGAACTGGAGGAGGTGGAAGTGCCCCGATTATCCGTTCAGCCCATTGTAGAAAACTATATTGTCCACGGCATCCGCAGCCGCGATGAAGATAATCGCATCGTCATCTTCGTCGCTGGGGAGCAAGGAGATATTGCCGTGCGAGTGCGGGACAATGGCCGGGGGATTCCGCCAGAGAGACTCGATGAGCTGCATGAAATATTGCGAGGCGGCGAGGAAAAATCCGGCGGCTTCGGCCTGCGCAGCGTTCATGAACGGCTGCGGCTGCTCTATGGGGCGGAATACGGACTGACGATACACAGCAAGGGAGCGGGGCAGGGAACGCTGGTGGAGATCCGGTATCCTGATCCGGGAGAGGGGGAACGGCATGTACAACGTATTTCTGGTGGATGACGAACCGTTCATCACGGAAGGTCTGGAGGATCTGATGGACTGGGCTTCGTTTGAACTGAAGATCGTCGGTAGTGCGCTGGATGGGCGTGAGGCGCTGGAAGCGCTCAAGCAGACTCCGGTTGATCTGTTGATTACGGACATTTCCATGCCCGAGATGACCGGGCTTGAGCTGATTCGACGCGTTCGGGAATTCAGACCAGAGCTGAAGGTGGTGATTCTCAGCGGCTTCAACGAGTTTGACTACCTCAAGGAAGGCATGAAGCTGGGCATTGAAAACTATCTGCTCAAGCCGATTAATGTGGAAGAACTGGAAGCCACGCTGGAGGGCGTGACGGAGAAGCTGCGGCGGGCGGAACGTGAAGAACGATTCGATGCTTTTGGGGCACGGATCATCCGCGACAATGTGCTGCACCGGTGGCTGACCGGGCAGATCTCCCAGGCCGAATTTGCCGAACGTGCCGGGCTGATGGGCCTGACGTTCCGGCATCCGCAGCTGGCGGTGCTGATCCTGCGTTCCGAAACCAGCGGCGACGAGCTGGCGCGTCTCGCCGAAGAAGTGCTGGAAGACGAGGCGGACTGCGTCGTCTTCCGGGACATGGACGGCGATGCAGCCGTCGTGGTGCCGCTCGCCGAAAGCGAGGGGCGTGAACGGCTGCTTGGCGCCGCCCGCAAGCTCGAAGAGCGGCTTGGCGATGCAGGCCTGCGCATCGGAATGGGCAGCGTGGGTTCGCTGCCGCAGCACGGCCCATCCAGCCGGGCGGAGGCCAAGAAAGCGCTGGAATATGCGCTGGTTGACCCGGAGCGTCGGCTGTTCGAGTACGCGCCGCCGGCTGCAAGCGGCGGGGCGGCGGAGACTGCGCCTGCGGCGGGGCCGACGCGCGCGGACTTGGGGCGGGAGTATGCCCGCCTGGTACTCGCGCGCGACCGCGACGAACTGGCGCGGCGGATCGGCGAGGACTTCGCCGAGCTGAGCCGGGCGGAAGGCATGACGCCGAGCGAGCTACAGAATCTCGCGCTGGGCGTGTGCGCGGATTTTCGCGCCGTGCTGCGCGAGGTCAAACGCGAGGAGGACGGCGAACCGCTGCTTCAGATGCTGGAGCGCATCCGCGCCGCATCGCATATGGAGGAACTGATCGAAGCCGTGCGCCGCGCGGCGGAGGAGACGGTTGGGCTGCTCAGTCGTGACAATCGCAGCCCCGTCATTCAGCAGGTGCTAGGTCATATCGCCGCCCACTACGGCGAGGAGCTGTCGCTCAAGATGCTGGGTTCGCAGTATCATATTCATCCCGTGTATCTGGGCCAGCTGTTTCACAAGGAAACCGGCGAGACTTTTACCGATTACCTCAACAAATACCGCATTGAACGAGCGAAAGAGAAGCTGCGTACAACCAGTCAGAAAGTGCAGGACATTTCGCGCAGCGTAGGCTATTGGGAGACCGGCTATTTTTACAAACAGTTCCGCAAATATGTCGGCATCTCGCCGATGGAGTACAAGGCGCTGCAATAAGTCCGGGCAGTAAGTGGCTGGGAAAACAGAGAGTTAGCGAGAAATGCCGACAGGCAAAGCAGATGAACGATGAAGAAAAGCGGCAAAGAAATACGGATTCGGGGAAGAATAAGGGCAGGGAAATGCAGACCCTGCGGAAAAAAACGCAATGCCAAAAAAGGGACTGCCAAGAATGAAAGTAAAACGGCGAGCTGGTGAGAGTGGGTGATCCAAACGCCCAGTTTCCTTATCCGTCCTGTGAGCGAAAGAGCAATATTCGATAGTCGGTTCGATTCTCGCTGCGCTAACGGATCGAAAAGATGCTTAGAGCGGTTTTTGCGGCAGTTTGGAATTTAACGGAACCAGATGACGCTTAGAAGGGGAAATAGGCGGTTTTTGATGGGAAGAGAGGATGAGGCAAGTGTCTAACGGACCTATGATCCGTTAGACGAGCCGCTGAGCCGTCGAAGTCACTCATAATGTATTTCACGTAATTTTCATGTAAATATTTATTCCTTTCAGTGGAAGAGATCGCGGATTTCGCGGTCTTTTTCTTTATTTTGTACCTGAATATATTGAGTTTCAATTCTTTTTGAAAGTGCTTTCATAATCTAAAGTAAAGATAGTTCTTGTAACGAGACAGTCCTAGAGAAGACGAAGCAGGAACAGGAAACAGCCAAGTAGGGGAAGCGGACAAACAGACGGACATTCCGGATCGGGATTCCAAAGAGGAGGTCTATTTCATGCAAAAAGGCAAAAAAAGATGGACGGTAGCGTTGGCGACAATGACAGCTCTGACGCTGGCACTCTCCGGGTGCGGCGGGGGCGGCAGCCAAAGCTCGGCGTCTGGTGGCGAAGCCGGAACAGCAGACAAACCGGTGGAGCTGATCTGGTATACCATCGGCACTCCGCAAAAAGATGTGGATAAGGTGATGGCGGAAGTCAGCAAATACACGGCGGAGAAGATTGGCGCAACCGTCCAAATGAAGATGATCGACTGGGGCGATTATCAGCAGAAGATGCAGGTACTGGTCGCTTCCGGCGAACCGATGGACATCATCTTCACCTCTTCCGGTGGTTTTGATTACGTACAAAATGCCCGCAAAGGCGCCTTCATGGAGCTGGATTCGCTGATCGATCAATATGGCAAGGAACTCAAGGATACGATCAATCCGGCTTTCCTGGAAGGTTCCAAAGTGGATGGTCATAACTATGCGATCCCGGCCAACAAGGAACTTCCGCAGCAGGAAGTCTGGCGGTTCAACAAGAAGCTGGTGGATCAATACGGAATTGACACCAGCAAAGTTCGTTCGCTTGATAGCCTGGAGCCGTTGTTGAAGACGGTGAAGGAAAAAGCGCCGGATGTCACACCGTTCGCCATGGACAAAAACTATGTGCCGTATGTGCCTTATGACTATGTGATCCAGAACCTGCCGATGGCGGTCAAGCTGGATACGAAGGACTACAAGATCGTGAACATTCTGGACACGCCGGAAATGAAAGAGGCGCTGACCACGATGCACAAGTATTATCAGGCCGGTTATATCGCTCCAGAAGCGGCAACGACCGGATCGACAAGCGATCTGATGACCTCCGGCAAATGGCTGCTCGACCGCGCACAGACCCAGCCTTTTGCGGATAATGTATGGTCTACAAGCTATGGCTATCCGGTCACTTCGACACCAGCCAGCGACGCGATCATCACCAACAACTCTGTACAGGGCTCGATGATGGCCATCTCCGCCAACTCGGAATACCCGGAGAAAGCCATGCAGTTCCTGAACCTGCTGAACACCGATCCGGTGCTGCGCAATATGGTGGATTCGGGCATTGAAGGCACGCATTACAAGAAAACGGCGGATAACCGGATGGAGAACCTGCCGGAATCGAAAAATTACGATATGCCGTCCTACTCGCTGGGCAACAATATGCTGCTCTACCTGAACCCGAATGACCCGGACAACAAATGGGACGAGTTCAAGAAGTTCAATGAGTCCGGTGTAGACTCTCCAATTCTGAGCTTCAACTTTGATCCGAAAAGTGTATCGAGTGAGCTGGCAGCTGTGCAGAACGTCAAAGAGCAGTTCTGGGCTTCGCTGATGACCGGTACGGTCGATCCGGAGCAGTATCTGCCGCAGGCGATCCAGAAGTTTAACGAGGCCGGTCTGGAGAAGATCATGGCGGAAGCGCAGAAACAGCTGGATGAGTGGAAGGCCGCCAACGGCAAATAAGAACAGATCAATAAGAACGGATCAATAAGAACAGATCGCCGCAGCCTGCTGCATCACTTCAGGCCCTTCCGAATGACCAGGTGAGCACGCCGCAAAACGTAAGACTAAGCGGCAAGGGGAGGTTCGGTAGAGCTTGGGGGTCCGGACAGACAGAAGGAAGACTGCGGCATACAGATCAGGGAAAAGGTCGGGCGGAGGAAAGTGGGTCGCCCGATCTCTTTTTTACACACATTCACTCCAAGATTATTGCCTGCAAGCAGAGGGAGGATGGCATACTTATGGGAACCTTTTTCAAAAATTTATACCGCAATAAAGCACTGCTGTTTATGGTGCTGCCGGGTGCGATCTGGTTTTTCTTCTTCTCGTACCTGCCGCTTGCCGGAACCGTCGTAGCTTTTAAGGAATACCGCTTCAATCGTGATGGATTCTGGGCGAGCATCGCCCGAAGCGAATGGGTCGGCTGGGACAACTTCAAATTTCTGTTCAGTACGAGTGATGCCTACACGATTACGCGAAACACGCTGCTCTACAATCTGGCGTTTATCGTGCTGGGCCTGATCTTCTCGGTACTGATGGCGATTATCTTGTCCGAGCTGGTCAACCGCAAGCTGTCCAAGCTGTATCAGACCGGGATGTTCCTGCCTTATTTCCTGTCTTGGGTTATCGTCGGCTACTTCGTGTTCAGCTTCCTGAGCATGGATCGCGGACTGCTGAATCAGATTCTGGGCTGGTTCGGCATGGACCCGATTCAGTGGTACTCCGAAGCAAAATATTGGCCGTATATCATGGTCATCGTCAATCTGTGGAAGTCGATTGGCTACAGCAGTGTGGTCTATCTGGCGGCCATTCTGGGCATCGACAAGTCGCTCTATGAAGCGGCGATGATCGACGGGGCAAACAAATGGCAGCAGATTCGCAATATCACCCTTCCGCTGCTGACGCCAATTATGACGATCATGACACTGCTGGCGGTCGGCAAGATTTTCTACGCAGACTTCGGCTTGTTCTATCAGGTGCCGCGAGACTCGGGAACGCTATATGCAGTCACCAATGTCATTGATACGTACGTCTATCGGGGTCTGATGACAACAGGCGAGATTGGCATGAGCGCAGCCGCTGGGCTGTATCAATCGGTTGTTGGTTTTGCACTTGTTATGATCTCAAACTACGTTGTGCGCCGGATGGATAAGGATAGCGCCCTCTTCTAGCGGCAGCGATTGAAAGTAGACGATAAAAAGCAAACGTGAACGGTACAGCAAGTCAACCGATGGAATAGGCTCAAAAGAAAGGAAGGTGTCGTTATGCAGATGGCGCGTAAGGCTGAAAAGGCCGGAAAACCCAAAACCGAACGACTTAAAAGAAAAACACGTGACTTCCACCGGATCAGTCCGCTCTGGAATGTGATCTTTAACCTGATTGCCGGGCTGTTCGCCGCAGCCTGTGTGTTCCCGTTTATCTTCGTGGTCATCATCTCGTTCACCGATGAGAGCGTGCTGGCGAGCGAAGGCTACCGGATTATTCCGTCCAAATGGAGTCTGGAAGCCTATCGCTACATCTTCGAGAGCGGCGATACACTGCTGCGGGCGTATGGCGTGACGATTGCGGTGACCTTGATTGGAACAGCAGTCAGTTTGGTGATGATTGCGCTGTATGCGTACGCGATCTCACGCAAAAACTTCCGTTACCGCCGCTTCTTTTCCATCTTTGCCATTCTGACCATGCTGTTTAATGGTGGGATGATCCCGACTTATATGGTGGTGGCACAGCTGTTGGGACTGAAAAACAGCATCTGGGCGCTGATTCTGCCTCTGGCGATGAACGCGTTCTATATCATGATTCTGCGGACGTTCTACAGCACCAGCGTGCCGGATGCACTCGTTGAGTCGGGCAAGATCGATGGCGCGGGTGAATTCCGTATTTTCCTGAAAATTATCGTGCCGCTGTCGCTGCCCGGTCTGGCTACGATTGGTTTGTTCAGTACATTGGGGTATTGGAATGATTGGTTCAATGCGCTGCTGTATATCGACAATCCTAACCTGGTGCCGCTGCAATCCATGCTGATGCGTATTGAATCGAGCATGCAGTTTATCCAGCAGAATTCGGCTAACAGCAATATCAGCATGGCGGCTCTCGGGTCGCTGCCGCAGGACACGGCACGTATGGCGATGGTCGTACTCGCTACCCTGCCCATTATTTTCGCTTATCCGTTCTTCCAGCGCTATTTCGTGCAGGGGCTGACAGTGGGTGCGGTGAAGGAGTAGGAAGCTGTGATCTGCCGTGTGGAAAAACGTCGTAAAGATCCGGCATAATTGGCGTGATATTGTATCGACATGGGAGCCGCGCAACAGGCAATATAGAAGCAAAGCGCCCGCCTGATGCAAATTCGGACAATTGACTGAGCATTGAACCAGCATACGGTTCCAACTGAGAGGGCGTAAAAGTAAAGGATGCCGAGAGAAGGAGTGGGAGCCGGTGGATCGAACAAAACGGCTCAAGCTTCATAGTATCGACTTGTAATGTTTAAGGGTTGTACTGGCTTGTTAGATCGACGAATGAACTTTTGGGAATGAATGTGTAGCAATGAACCTTTACAAGTCAACTTGATGGAGGGAGGAACAAGCATGACGGACAGCACGCTGGAAAAAGTGGCGGAAAAGCCCTGGCTTGACGCTTCTCTGCCTGCCAAGCAGAGAGCGGAGCTGCTGCTTGCGGTGATGAATGACCGGGAGAAGGTGGGGCAGCTGATTCAGCCTTTTGGCTGGATGGGCTATTCACGGCAGCATGGACACACCGAATTAACGGAAGCGTTCAAGGAACGGGTGCGGCAGGGCGATGTGGGTTCGCTCTACGGCACGCTGCGGGCCGATCCGTGGACGGGCGTTACGTTGGCGACAGGATTGTCTCCGGAGGAAGGAGCCGAAGCGGTGAATGATATTCAGCGCTATGCGATTGAATATTCGCGGCTTGGCATCCCGCTGCTGATCGGTGAGGAATGTTCGCACGGTCATATGGCGATCGGCGCCACCGTATTCCCGGTGCCGCTGAACATCGGCAGCGCCTGGAATGTTGAACTGTACCGGGAGATGTGCCGCGCGGTTGCGGCGGAGACCCGCGCCCAGGGTGGAGCCGTTACTTATTCGCCGGTGCTGGACGTTGTGCGTGATCCTCGCTGGGGGCGAACCGAAGAGTGTTTCGGTGAAGATCCGTTCCTGATCGGGGAACTGGCGGTTGCGGCGGTTGAAGGCCTTCAGGGAGACAGCCTGGACGCGGAGAATAGCGTTGCGGCTACACTCAAGCATTTTGTTGGCTACGGCGCGTCCGAAGGCGGACGTAATGCCGGGCCGGTACATATGGGACGCCGCGAGCTGCTGGAGACGGATCTGTATCCGTTTGAACGGGCGGTTCGGGCGGGAGCGGCTTCGATCATGCCCGCTTACAACGAGATTGACGGCGTGCCCTGCACGACCAATCGGGAACTGCTGGAGCATACTTTGCGCGTCGAATGGGGCTTCGACGGCCTGGTTATTACGGACTGCGGTGCCATCGACATGCTGGCAGGCGGCCATGATACGGCGGACAGCGGCAGGGATGCAGCGCTGCAAGCCCTTCGGTCGGGCATCGATATGGAGATGTCCGGGGAAATGTTCAGCCGCCATCTGTTGGCGGCTGCGGAATCCGGCGAGCTGGAGCCGGAGGTGCTTAATCAGGCGGCGCTGCGCGTGCTGAAGCTCAAGTTTGAACTGGGCTTGTTCGAGCGCCCTTACGCGGACAGCCGCAGAGCAGCCGAAGTGATCGGCTGCCCGGAACATCGCAAGCTTGCGCGGCAGCTTGCGGCGGAGAGCGTCGTTCTGCTCAAGAACGACGGGAATCTGCTGCCGCTGCCCAAGCAGATTGGCAGCGTGGCGGTGATCGGTCCCAATGCGGACCGGGGGTACAATCAGCTTGGCGATTATACCTCGCCGCAGCCGGAAGGCCATGTGGTCACCGTGCTGCGCGGCCTGACCGAGCGGCTAGGGCAGGAGCGCGTGCTCTACGCGCCGGGCTGCCGAGTGCGCGGCGAATCGCGCGAAGGATTCAAGCGGGCTGTTGAAGCGGCGTCGCAGGCCGACGCGGTAGTGCTGGTCATGGGCGGGTCGAGCGCACGCGACTTTGGCGAAGGGACGATTGACCTGCGAACGGGTGCTTCGTTGGTGACTGGCGAAGCGATCAGCGATATGGACTGTGGTGAAGGCATCGACCGCATGACGCTGGGGCTGTCGGGTGTGCAGCTGGAGTTGATCCGCGAGGTGTATCAAGCGGCGCCAGACAAGCCGGTAATCGTGGTCTATATCGGCGGTCGTCCGGTAGTGGAGCCGTGGGTGGACGAAGAGATTGGCGCGATTCTACAGGCCGGTTATCCGGGTCAGGAAGGCGGCCACGCCATTGCGGATATTCTGCTGGGAGACGTGAATCCATCGGGGCGTCTGACCGTTTCGGTTCCCAAAGCCGTGGGGCAGCTTCCCATTCATTACCGGGGCAAGCGCTCACGCGGCAAGCGGTATCTGGAAGATGACTCCAAGCCTCGTTATGGATTTGGCTATGGACTGAGCTATACGACCTTTGACTATTCGGAGCCTACGCTGCTTGGCGGGCAGAACCGCATCTCCCTGGAAGATATTACGGCAGGCGAGACCGTTACCGTCTCTGTAAAGGTGACCAATACGGGCGATCGCGCAGGAGCCGAGGTAATACAGCTGTATGTCTCCGATGTGGTGAGTGCAGTAACGCGCCCGGCCAGCGAGCTGAAGGGCTTCCGCAAGATCATGCTGGAGCCGGGCGAGAGCCGCGAGATCCAATTCTCAGTCGGAGCGGAGCAGCTTCGTTATATTGGAATGGATTATGTGCCGGTCGTCGAGCCAGGGCTGTTCAGGTTGAAGATCGGGCGCAGCGTCGAAGATACACAGAGCGTGGATCTGACGGTAGGCGAGTGAATTTTTAATAGAAGTCTTTTAATCACATTAACAAGCGACATCAACAAGTCCAATTGCAGGAAAGGCAGGAGATCCGGATGCAGCGTTTGACAAGATTGATCCGCGAGCTGTCCCAGAGACAATGGCTGCGGCAGGAAGAATTGAAGAGTTGGACCATCACCCGTACCGTCTATGGACTGCCGGGTGAATATAAGGATGCAAGGCCGTATCCCGAGGGGGAGGCGCTGAATCCTTTTCCCAGTCAGAATGGCTTTACGTATTTCTTCCGCACGAAGCTTGCACTTCCGGCAGATTGGAACGCCGACACGGTGGGGCTGATCTTCGACAGCGGCGGCGAAGGTCTGCTGCGGGTAAACGGTCATTCCTATCAGGGCATTGACGATAACCATACGTATGTGACGCTGGATCTCAAGGCAATCGGCCGCGAGCCGGAGCTGGAGATCGAGATGTTCGACATCATTCCCGAACCGTATGATCCGCTGAACGAACAGGCCAACATCAAGCCGCCGATCAAGGGCATCCGAAGCCTGATCGTTCTGCCGAATGAACCCGTGCGCAGCCTGATGTACACGGTGACGGTCGTGCGCGATTCCGCTGTGCTGCTGGCAGAGAGCGATTATCGCCGCAGCAAGCTGATCGAAGCGCTGCACGCAGCGATGGATGCTTTTATCAACCTGAAGGATGCAGAGATTGAGGACGGCACGGCGGTGTCAGCGATTGAAGAACGGCTGAGAACCCGTACCCGGGAGATCGGAGGCAACAACGCGGAAGGTCAGGAGATCATGGTGGGGCAGTCGCACATTGACATCGCCTGGCTGTGGCCGGTGCGGGAGACGGTGCGCAAGGCGAGCCGGACATTCTCCAGTGTGGATACGTTGATGCGCGAGTATCCGGGTTATCTGTATACGCAGAGCCAGCCGGTGCTGTTTGAATTCGTGAAAAACAATGATCCCGAACTCTACGAACGGATCAAGGAGCGGATTAAGGAAGGGCGCTGGGAACTGGTAGGCGGCATGTGGGTGGAGCCGGATCTGAATATTCCAAGCGGCGAATCGCTGATGCGTCAGATGCTGTACGGACAGCGTTTTTACCAGGAAGAATTCGGGAAGACCTCGAGGATTGAATGGCTGCCGGATACGTTTGGTTACTGCGCGTCGCTGCCCCAGATTCTCAAGCATGGCGGCGTGGACTACTTCATGACGACCAAGCTGAACTGGAATGATACGAATCCTTTCCCTTATGATCTGTTCCACTGGGTAGGGATTGACGGCACGCCGGTATTGTCCTACCTCAACCACGGGGTGAACGAACATACACGTCCCAAGGACATCGACGAACACTGGCAGTCTTACCGGCAAAAGGACAAACATGCCGAGCAGATGCTGCTGTATGGACACGGCGATGGCGGCGGCGGGGTAACGCGCGAGATGCTGGAATATATCGACCGCGCCGATCTGATGGTTGGACAGCCAGGCAGTCGTTACGGAACGGCGACCGAATTCTTCGAGGGCATCAGCCAGTCTAATCCGGATCTGCCATCGTGGCGCGGCGATCTCTATCTGGAGCTGCATCGGGGAACGTATACCACGCACGCCTACAACAAACGGGCGAACCGTAAGGCCGAGATTCTGTACCGCGAAGCGGAGTTATGGAATGTGCTGGCGGCGGGAGCGGCAGGTCAAGCGAAGAACGAGGCAGCGAATTATACAATGAATCAAGCAGCGAATCAAACAGCCGCTCATGAGGGGTATGCACAAGCGCTGGAGTCTCTGCACAGGGGCTGGAAGCTGATTCTGCTGAACCAGTTCCATGACATCATCCCGGGTTCAGCCATTACGGAGACGTACGCTACTTCGGATGCGGAATATGCCGAGGTCTTTGCCGAAGGAGAGAAGGCGCTGGAGATCGGCACGCGTGCGCTGATCGCAGGAATCAACACGGAGCAGGGACAAGGAGATGCGCCGGGTACGCCGTATGTCATTTTCAACGGTCTGGGCTGGAGTCGTTCAGCAGCTGTTGTCATTGACGAAGCGGCGGGAGATTCAGCCTATGACGCCGAAGGCAATTCTCTGGAGACAGATTATGAGGGCGAGAGCGGCCAATTGACCGTGTATCTTCCGCAGATTCCGGCACTGGGATATACGACCATCTGGCTGCGTTCCGAAGCTGGAGTTGTCGATTCGACGCTTCCGGCTGGTGCTGGAGTCGGCGCTGATGCGCAGGAGTTGACGACGGGAGCAGCAGCGGCTGTGAAGCAGCCTGCACATGACGGATTCCTGCAAGTCTGGGAGACGCCGTATTATACCGTACGCTTTAATGAGTCAGGCGAGATCGTCTCCCTGCTGGACAGAGAAGCCGACCGCGAAGTGATTCAACCGGGGCAGGCTGCAAATGTGTTCCAGTTCTTCCATGACCGTCCGACAGAGTGGGATGCGTGGGATGTGGACCCTCGCTTCGAGCAGCAGCCGGCAGGCCGGGCACAGCTGCTGGAGTCTCGGGTGGTCACTTCCGGTGGAGTACGCGACGTTCTGCGCTTCCGCTGGCAGTTGAATCAGTCCACGATTGAGCAGGACGTCATCTTCTACAAGCATGATCGCCGCATCGACTTCAAGACGCATGTATCCTGGCATGAAGCCCACAAGCTGCTCAAGGTCGCGTTCCCGGTAGACATTTTGACGGAAAAAGCGACCTATGAGATTCCGTTCGGCTCCCTGGAGCGTGCGACACATCGCAATACGAGCTGGGAACGCGCTCAATTTGAAGTCTGCGGACATCGCTTCGCGGATGTGTCGGAGCATGGATACGGCGTCAGTCTGATGAACGATTGCAAATATGGCTATGATATTCGCGGCAGCGTCATGCGTCTGTCCCTGCTGCGTGCGCCGCAGTGGCCGGATGTGCAGGCGGACATTGGCGAGCACGACTTTACGTATTCCCTGTATCCGCATCTTGGGGGCTGGAGGGAGGCGGGAACCGTACAGGCAGCGGCTGCGCTGAACCAGAAGATTCCGGTCATCCGCACGGAGGCTCATGCCGGTCATCTGCCCGCTGAGTCCTCCTTGATTGGATTCGATGGACGGCATGTTATCCTCGATACGGTCAAGCCAGCCGAGGACGGCAGCGGTATCATCGTACGTCTGTACGAAGCGGAAGGCGGTCGAGAGACGGTCACATTGGACTGGAAGCAGCCGTTTGCCCGCGCTGTAAGTTCCGGAGCGCTGGAAGAGGACGGCGAAGCGCTGGAGCTGATCGAAGGCTCATCCATGAGCCTGTCGTTCCGCCCTTATGAGATCAAGACAATCAAGCTGATCCGGGCATAAACCACGCGTCATAGGCACGGATACGGTTGAGTCAGGCTGCCAATCGTGCTGATCCACACCACCTGAACACACCAGCATGTCGAACAGGAGCGGCAGCTAAAGCTGCACTTCAGCGAGGTTGTCCGCACCCCATACACACTGCCGGCGCCCTGCATAAATCCGAAAGCCGCATTTACGGCTGTAACGGTTTGAGCGGGGCGCCGTTTTTTTGGGAAGGACATCTAAACGTATTCTTGTTTTTATTTATATTCATTTGAAGGAGCGATTGATATGGAACAATTTAGACTGCCCAAGATCCCCATGCCCCAACTGGAGCTTCCCCAAGCGATTCAAGATGTATTGACTGAAGCCGAGATCAAGCTGGCGCATCGCCCCAAGCTGCTGGAGCTGTTCAAGAACTGTTTTCCCAACACGCTTCAGACGACCACCAAGCTGCTGAATGACGGCACCACCTTCGTCATCACCGGCGACATCCCGGCCAGCTGGCTGCGGGATTCGGTAGAACAGGTGATTCATTATCTGCCGTTCGCCAGGGAAGATGCAGACTTGCAGCGGATTATCGGGGGACTTATCAAGCGGCATGTGCAGTATGTGTTGATTGATCCCTACGCGAACGCCTTCAACGAATCGGCCAATGATTGGCACTGGAACAAGGGCGATGTCACCGAGATGTCTCCGTGGGTCTGGGAGCGCAAGTTCGAGATTGATTCGCTCTGCTTCGTCGTGCGGCTTGCCTATCTGTATTGGCAGGAAACGGGGCTGACCGACGTGTTCGACGAGAACTTCCGCCAGGCGATGGAAGCAATCGTTCAGGTATTCCGGACGGAACAGTATCACTTCGAGCAGTCGCCTTATCGTTTCACGCGGGACAATGGCATTGAGCAGGATTCGCTGCAAAATAAAGGTCTGGGGATGCCGGTCAATTATACGGGGATGGTCTGGTCGGGATTCCGCTCAAGCGACGACGCGTGTGATTTCCATTATAATATTCCAGGGAACATGTTCGCCGTTGTCTCGCTTCGTCAGATGAGTGAGTTCTATGAGTGGATCTACCGCGATCAGGATTACGTGCGCGAGCTGCGGGAACTGGCGCAGGAGATCGACCGGGGCATCCGGCTGTACGGCATCTACCGCCATCCGGAATTTGGGCCGATCTATGCGTATGAGACGGATGGTTTCGGCAATTACTGTCTGATGGATGACGCCGGCACGCCGGGATTGATGTCCATTCCGTACCTCGGTTATGTGGGCGCGAATGATCCGGTCTATCAGAATACGCGAAGATTTGCACTAAGCCAGGAAAATCCATTCTATTACGAGGGCACGGCAGCCAAGGGAATCGGCAGTCCGCACACGCCGCCGCAGTATATCTGGCATATGGCGCTGTCGATGCAGGGATTGACCGCGACGACAAAGGAAGAGAAACTGGAGATGATCCGACTGTTGGAGAGCACGGACGCGGATACAGGCTTTATGCACGAAGGATTCCATGCGGATGATCCAACGATCTTTACCCGCAAATGGTTCGCCTGGTCGAACAGCCTGTTCTCGCAGCTCGTCTACAAGTCGATGAAGGAGGACATTTTGTGAATGGGCAATATCTGAAAAAAGCGGTGGAACCGCCAAATAAGCGGCTGGTGTTCTTCCGCGATCCAAGCTTTCCGGCTTCGGGGCCCCTGCCGGGGCTGAAGGAGATCGGTGCGTATGGCATCGTGACCAGCGCGGCCGATCTGGCCGATACATTGACCGACAGCTTTGCCGACGGGAATGGCGTACTGATTAATCTGCACGCGCCTTACTTCCCGGAGAGCGCCTGGACGTCAATCTTGGCCTTTTTGAAAAAAGGCGGCGGTCTGCTCAGTATCGGCGGAGCGCCGTTCAAGCGGCCGGTTCGTCAGGAAGGCGGACGCTGGCGTATTGGCCCGGAGCAGACGGGCTACCATCAGCAGCTGTTTATCCATGAGACGCTGCCGGTTGAAGGCGGACGTGCGGTGCGGCTGGAAGCTGCACCGGAGCTGCCGATTATGAACGGCGACGAAGGACTGTTCGTTGGCGGCGATGGTACGGGCGCCATCGTGGGGGCATCCGGTGCATATGACGCCACCTGGAATCTCGTACCCCATACGACCCGCGACGCCGATCTGCCAGAGCAGATGGGCTCGGCGGGCACCATGAGCACCAAGATTACGCCCCTGCTGCGGGCGTATGATGCAGCGAATCGGCCGGTAGCTGCTCCGGCCGTGCTGTGGGAACAGGTGCGGGGGCCATTCGCAGGCTCCCGCTGGGTGTTCGTCAACCGTCCGCTGAACGCTCTCCTCACGGAAGGCGAAGGGCTGAATGCGCTCACCCGCTGGGCGGCGTTCTGCGGGCGCGAAGCGGTGGAGCTGTCGCTGGCTCCGCACAGCGCCGTCTATGAGCCGGGCGAACGTGCGCGGCTGACGCTGCGCACCCAGGTCATTCGGCGCGCAGGTGCGCCTGCCGACCTCCCGGCGTTCGCCGGGCAGGGCGAAGCCGCCGCCCAGCTATTCGCAGGCGGCAGGGTCGGTCGAATCGCCCGAACAACCGCCGAGGGCCAGATCCCGCCCGACATGCAAACTTCGGGCAGCACTTCCGAAGTTGACACGGCCAGCGAAGCCGCCGTCAGTGAGGTCGCTGCTCCCGCGCCCGGCACCTGGACATTTGAACTGTCCGTCGCCGATCCAGACGGCGAGACGGTCTTCACGCATAAGCTGAACCAGATCGTGACAACGGACTGGACAACGCAGAATATCCCGATTCCGGTAGACATTCAGCCAGGTCTGTATACGGTGACGTGCACGGCACGGTCGGTAGAAGGCGAAGTACGCGTGTTGACCCAGGGCTTCTGGGGACGCGATGAAGCGCTGCTGGCATCCGGCAGTCCGATCTCGGCTAACCGCGATTATTTTGTGCAGGATGGCCGTCCACTGCCGATTGTGGGCATGACTTACATGGCCTCGGATGTGGCACGCAAATTTCTGTTCCTGCCGAACGCCGCCGTCTGGGATTGTGACATGGCAGCCATGGCGAAAGCCGGCATCAACTGGATTCGTACCGGAATCTGGACGGCTTACCGCAATATCATGCAGGTGGACGGATACCCGTCAGAGGAAGTGCTGCGGGCAATCGACGCCTTCTTCCTGACGGCGGCCAAGCATAATCTGCATGTGACCTTTACTTTCTTCTCCTTCACCCCGGAGACGTGGGAAGGGCGAAATCCCTATCTCGATCCACAGAGCGTGGAGGCGCAGAAGCGGTTCATTCGCTCCATTGTCAGCCGTCATACCAGCGCGACACATGTGGATTGGGATCTGATTAACGAACCGTCGATGTTCGATCCGGCGAAGATCTTCTCGGCGGGGCCTCGCTCCATGCGGGATGAATATGAACGGGCGGCCTTCGTCACCTGGCTCAAGAAGCGGCATGAGTCCATTCATCAGCTGCGTGAACACTGGAATATGACGCCGGAGCAGCTTCCGTCATTCGAGGCAGCCGTTATTCCGGAAGCCGAGGAGATCAACTTTGACGTTCAGGATATGCACCAGGGCAAAAAGGGCACGCGCTGGCTGGATTATGCGCTGTTCTCGGTGGAAATGCACAGTGCCTGGGCAGCTGAACTGACCGCTTCAATCAAGCAGCTGGTTCCGAATCAGCTGGTAACGGTAGGCCAGGATGAAGCACTGGGCGCCCAGCGTCCGTCGCCGCTGTTCTATGAAGATGCTGTCGATTACACCACGGTTCATTCGTGGTGGCTTAACGACAGCCTGGTCTGGGATGGCGTGTTCGCCAAGACACCGGACAAGCCCAACGTGATTCAGGAGACCGGCATCATGTACGTGGAGACGCCGGACGGTCGGGCCAAGCGCAGCGAGCTTGAGCTGCGGAATTTCCTCGAACGCAAATATGCGTATGCCTTCTCGACAGGCGGCGCTGGCGCCATTCAGTGGATCTGGAATACGAATTTCTATATGGATAATGCCAATGAATCGCATATCGGTGCGCTGCGGGCGGATGGTACGGAGAAGCCGGAAGCAGATGTCTCTTATGATTTTGGCCGCTTTATGGCGGAGATCCGCGATCTGTTTGTTGGACGGAAGCTGGAGGACGTGGCAGCGGTCTACCCCTATTCCAATGATTATTCCAATCGGGCGTTTGCCGTAGAAGCGACCAATCGCATGACGCGCGTGCTGACTTACGGCCTGAAGCTGCCGTTCCGGGCGGTCTCGGAATATCGACTGGATTCGCTCAAGTCACATCCGGCGAAGCTGATTTTCCTGCCAAGTCCACATAATATGGACGAGGACGCGATGAAGAAGCTGCTGCGGATCGCCAAGTCCACGCAGGCCACGCTGGTCATCACCGGCCCGGCTGGGCTGGACGCCTACTGGCATGAATCCGACCGCGCAGACAAGCTGCTGGGGATTCGTACGCTGCACAATGTAAGGCGTGAAGAGATGCTGGATGTTAACGGCAGGCTGCTGCCGGTCTCCTTCGGCAATCGCCGCATCGCCGAGACGCTCAAGGAAGTGCCGGCCGATGCCGAAGGCCGCGCCGATCAGGTACTCGACGTGCCGAACGGCAAAGGGCGGGTCATCTGGAGTCCACTGCCGGTCGAGTTGGGAGCAGGCGATGAGCCAATCGCCGAGCTGTACCGCTATGCCGCGCAGCAGGCGGGCGTGGTGGATGATCTGGAGTGGCTGGCTGGCGGCGAGCTGGCCGGGGTCTATGGCCGCAAGCTGACATTCGCCAGCGGCAGCCTCTATGTCTTCGTATCCGAATATGCCTGGGATACGGAAGTGCGGGTGCGCGACCGGGTGACGGGCGCGTCTTATGCGTTTACGCTGGATAGCGAGCGTTCCGTATTGTTCGCAGCCGATTCGGCTGGTGTTCTGACGGCGGTATATCGGCCGGACGAAGTTTCCGTTGAAACCGGGCAGCGTGGATAATTCGCATCATGAAGGGATCGGAATGAATCTTTTTCGACCTTGCGGACGGCTCGTTTTGGGCCAAGAAAGTGGTGAATTTGTCAGCGGAAGCAGCCTTGGCTGCTTCCGCTTTTTGACGTTTTTGGATCGAGGTTTGCTATCGCTAAAAAGATAACCTAAATTTCCGCAGTGAACTGGCCTTTCGGTCAGAATTTTGACAAAAAACAAAGGGGGAAAGAGAGCATTTGGACAGAAGTTGGATTTTATCCTTATAGAAACGTTTCGATCAACAAACAAAATGAAAAACATAAAAATTTTCTATTCATCTATCTACATATCTTATAGAAAAGTACGAAAAATTGCGGATAAATCAGAAATATGAAGATAACTTCAGCCTTTAATCTTTATACAGATAGACATTGACAACATTATGAAAGCGCTTATAATCGGAATCGTTTAAACGTTTCAATTAAATAAATGCCAGATTGTCCCTCTTAAAAGTCGTTCATGAGCACTCCTGAACGACGAAGTTTGTTAGGAACAAGAAGGCGAAAATGGAGTCAAACGTAAACAAGGAGGAATAGGAATGGAGGCGCAAACTTTGGGCAAAACGTTCGTGATTCGCAAGGGTGACCTTGCCGCTTCTTTTTTGCCCAGCGGAGATGTGATCGAGTTGGTACATGGAACAACCCGGATCAATCAACTGTCGGGGAATTCGCTTGATGGTTCGTTGAACAATTTGTATTTGAGGATTCATAACGAGCAAGGGATTCGTGCTTTTGCGCTGCTGGGAATTCGCTCCAATGCAGCCGTGTCTTTTTCCAAAAGCCAGGTCAAATGGGTGGGCGAGGCCGCAGGCATCGACTATGAAGTCTTGTTCACCCTGACTGAATCGGCCTGGTTCTGGGAAGTATCGCTGACGGGCACGGCCGAGCAGGTTGATCTCATTTATGGACAGGATCTGGGGCTTGCCCATCGGGATGCCGCATTGTCCAGCGAAGCCTATGTCTGCCAATATATCGACCATGCGGCTTTTCACTCGGACAAACATGGCTTTGTGGTCTGCTCCCGGCAGAACCAGCCGCAGGAAGCCGGAAGCTTTCCCTACATACAACAAGGCTGCCTGAATGGTGCCGTAGGCTATTCCACGGATGGCTTCCAATTTTATGGACAATCCTACAAAGAAACCGATCAGCCGGAGGCGCTTACCCGACCTGCTCTGGCCAATGAAGTGTATCAGTATGAATTTGCCTATACAGCGCTCCAGACAGGTAGAACTCGGCTTCAGGGATCGCAGCATTTTGTTTTCTATGCGTGGTTCCAGCCGGATCATCCTTCTGCGATCACCGGAATTGAATTCGAGAAGCAGCTTGAAGAGGCGCGAAGCCGCGCGGCGAACATCTCTAACGAATCTATCCAGACCGAATCTTTTGAGAGCGTCTTCAATCCCAAACTGAGGACGTCGATCGGTGAACCCCTAAGAGCGCTGCCTTTGAGCATGAAGGAACTGGATGAATGTTTCCCCGAACGTATTCTGGAAGAACATCAAGACGGCCAATTGTTATCTTTTTTCACGCCCAGTTATGAACATGTGGTGCTCAAGGAAAAAGAAACACGGGTTGAACGTCCGCATGGACATATCTTGTTAAGCGGGAATGGCCTGACCATTCATCAACCTGCGCTGTCTTCCACGTCTTACATGTACGGGGTGTTCAACTCTCAGATCGTGATCGGCAACACATCCATGCACAAGATGATCTCCAATACCCGAAATGCCCTTAATGTGATGAAGGCGTCCGGACAGCGGATCTACATCAAGATTGATGGAGCCTATCGACTGCTCACACTGCCTTCCGTCTATGAGATGGGCTTCAATTATTCACGCTGGCAGTACAAAACGAATGACGACTGCTTGACCATTAGCGTATTCGCCCATGCGGATTCGCCGGGAATCACGCTGACGGCAGAATCGGCGTCCCATCGAACTTACGATTTTCTGGTGACTCATCAGATGGTGATGAACAAGGACGAATACATGGCGCCGTTCCATATGAAGCAAAGCGGCGGCAAACTCACCTTCACGCCTGATGCCTCTGCGATTTCGGCAGATGTCTATCCGAATCTGGCTTACGATCTGAGTGTGATTGGAACCGATTATCAGGTCACGGATGAGACTGCACTGGTTGAGCATGTCCAGCCTGGCAGTGCTTGTCTTGTCGTGCTCGACATTCGGCAGGCGGAACGTTTTGCTCTTGTCATTCACGGAAGACTGGACGGGGAAGAGGTCGGGAGCATAGAGCGGGATGAAGCCACCGAAGCCGAGAAATGCCGTGCATTTTACCGCGATACGATGAATGGCTTCCGCCTCACGCAGCATGGACGCGAAACGGAGGAGCTGGCTCGAATGAACGCCGCCATGTGGTGGTACACCCACAATATGCGGATTCATTACCTCTCGCCGCATGGTCTGGAACAATATGCAGGAGCGGCGTGGGGAACCCGTGACGTCTGCCAGGGGCCCGTGGAATATTTTATGGCGACGGGGCGGTACGAGATTGTGCGCGAAATCCTGCTAACCGTATTCTCGCATCAGTATGAAGACGATGGCAGTTGGCCGCAGTGGTTCATGTTCGATCGATATTCTTCCATTCGTTCAGGGGAAAGTCATGGCGACATTATCGTGTGGATGCTCAAGGCATTAAGCGACTATTTAGCCGCCACCCATGATTTCGACATTCTGGACACTCCGGTTCCTTATACGGATCGACAGACTTCCCTGAAAACGGATCATGCCGATAGCGTTCGGGGTCATGTCCAGAAAGAGATCGCTTATATCAAGCGTCATTTCCTGCCGGGCACCCATCTGTCGAGCTATGGAGACGGGGATTGGGACGATACGCTTCAGCCGCATAATCCTTCGCTCAAAAAGCATATGGCAAGCAGTTGGACGGTGGCTCTAACGTATCAGGCTCTGAACCGTTTCGCAGAAACACTGGCGATTCGCGGGGCCGCTGAAGCCGAACCGCTCATTGCTCTGGCGAAGGCCATCCGGAGCGATTATGAGCAATATCTGCTGGGTTCGGATGTGATCCCAGGATTCCTGTATTTGGAACAACGTGACCATCCCGAATTTGTCATCCATCCTTCCGACACGAAGACGGGAATTCAATACCGTCTGCTGCCGATGACGAGAAGCATGATTGCCGAGCTGTTCGACCCCGAGCAGGCGGAGCGTCATTATCAGCTTATCAAGCAAGAGCTTCAGCATCCCGACGGCGTGCGTCTGATGAATCGTCCGGCTGTCTATCGCGGAGGCGTCAGCACCAATTTCAAACGAGCCGAACAAGCGGCCAACTTTGGACGTGAAGTGGGTCTGCAATATGTCCATGCACATATCCGGTTTGTTGAAGCCATGGCAAAGCTGGGCAAAAGGGAAGAGACCTGGAAGGGGCTGTCTGTGGTGAATCCGATTCTGCTGTCCAAGTCGGTGCCCAACGCCGAGCTGCGGCAGAGCAATACGTATTTCAGCAGTTCAGACGGTAAATTCAACACTCGCTACGAAGCACAGGAACGTTTCCATGAACTCAAGCAGGGCCATGTTCCGGTCAAAGGGGGCTGGCGTCTGTATTCCAGCGGCCCAGGAATCTACGTTAATCAACTGATCGCAAAAGTACTCGGGATTCGGATGCAAGGCGGCGATCTGGTGCTTGATCCTGTGCTTCCCGCACAACTGGATGGGTTGGAAGTGGAATTCCGCTATCGGGGCAAGCCGATTCAGGTGCGGTATAGCTTTGTTGGCGCCGATTTTGAAACGTTTAAACCGAGGGTGAATGGTCAGTCCCTGGACGGTGAGGCAGTTGCCAATCGCTATCGCAAGGGCGGAATCCGCATCTCCCGGCAGCAGTTGGAGCAGATCGAGCAAGATGGAGGATGGAAGATCGAAGTGGATATTCATTAGAGGAGGACGGATTATGAACAGAAAAATGACGATGAAAAGTGCGGCGCTGCTGGTATTGACGACCGTGATGCTGACAGCCTGCACACCGGGGCGTTCTGGCGAGACCCAGGATGCCGGGAATAAGGCTTCCGGGGGAGACACCCAAGAAGCCGTTGTGCTGAGATATGCCAACTGGAACCTCGGGACAGAAGCCGATCAGAATCTGGAGCGCCGGATGATTAAAGCATTTGAAGAGACGCACAAGAATGTCACGATCAAGATCGACGAGACCATTACCACTGATGACTGGAAAGCTTCGCTGGCTACTGCCGCAAGCGCCAATAAGCTGCCCGATGTATTTATGCTGAACGAGATTCCGGGCAGCGTATCCAGTGATTGGCTGCTTGATCTTTCCGCAATGGCCAGCAAGGACGCCGAATTCTCGGCGCTGCCCGAAACGGTCAAACAATCGACGGGAATCGACGGGAAGACGTACGCGATTCCTTTTGCACAGCACATGATGGGCTACTACGTGAATAAGGACATTTTTAACCGAATGAATCTCGATGTGCCTGCGTACGGCATTTCGACAGAGGACTTTGTCGCTGCGGTCAAAAAAACGACGGATCTTGGACAGAAGACGGTTGGCCTTGATTCCGCCCAGTCGATGGTGGATTGGTATGCAGCCAGCAAAAACAAGGATTATGGCTGGTTCACTTACACGGATGGCAAATACCATCTCGATTCTCCCGAAATGGTGCAGGGCATGACGGCAGCCAAGGACCTTGGCTCCAATGGCTATGCGTACGAAGGGTTGGACGAAGCCCAGAAGAAGTCGCTAAGTGGGGAAGACCCCGGAGTGGCCTTCCGTGCCGGACAAATCGCATTTTACTGGAACGGAACCTGGATGAATGGCATCTTCGCCAAGGAAGCCAACTTCGATTGGGACTTCATCTCCATTCCTTCTGGACGTTCGGCATTGGCGGCGGACTATCTGGGGATTGCGAAGACCACTGCCCACCCCGAGGAAGCTTATGAATTTGCCAAATGGATGTCTTTCGGCAAGGAAGGATTTATGAAGCGTATCTCGATTGCAGATGAAAATGGGCTGGAGTTGACCTCGCTGCCTGTGACGTCCGACTCGGAAGCACTGGACGCGTATTGGGAGCTGTCCAGTGTACCGGGCATCAAAAAAGCGTATGAAAATCTCGATTCCGCGATGCTCGACCCGATCAAGATCGTACCTGGATATGCCGCTTCGCGCTGGGAGGCGGAGACCGGCGTTGAGATCGGAGACAAGGCTAATGCGACCATCGGAGATTTGATCTCCGCCAGTGTCTATGGAGGCGTCAATTACCAGGATTACGCCAAGCAATTAAATGATCTGGCGCAAAAGCAGTATGACGAAGCTTCAGCTGCGATGAAATAAGGCGCCGTGCAATCAGACAAAACCGAGTTTGGAAGGATGAGACGATGACGGCCAAACTTTTGAAAGGATTCCTTGTGTTCACTCTGCTGGCTGCCATGGGTGCCGTACATCCTGACCGCACGATCCAGGCTAACACGTCGGCTTTAGCGCCAATCGGCGCTAAAGCCGATCGCCCGGCGGCGGATAAACAGGCGAAAGCGGCAGAGCAGGCAGCGACGCTTGGTGAACGTTCCTATGAGCTGGCCCTGCAAGAGTGGCAGCAGATCGGCGAGGCTCGGGATTTCACTACAACCTATCCCGCTTCGGATTTGGTAGACTCCAGCGGCAAGCCCGTACAAATGGCTGCACCCGATGTTTCCTATTCGGGCGCAGCCGCGCTGCTGGAAGAAGGTCAAGAGCTTCGCCTAACCATCGAAGTTCCCCAAGATGCCCTATACCAGATCGGTTTCGACTATTTGAAACAAGGCGAAGGTCTGCTTGATCCCGAGTTCTCGCTCAAAGTGGATGGCGCGTATCCGTTCCGCGAGAGTCGGCGGATCGCCGCTGTCTCCGAGTGGGCGAGCGTAAGCGATTCTTTTGAGACAAATAAACAGGGAGACGAGCTGATCCCGCGCCAGAAGCAGATCAGAAGCTGGGCCCATATGAATGTTCAAGATCCCAATTTTCTGCAAGCCGATGCTCTAAAGTTCAGGCTGACCAAGGGCAGGCATACGCTGACTTTCATCGGTACGCAGGGCAGTCTGTTTTTGGGCAAAATCTCGATCAAGTCGCCAGAGACGCTGCCTGACTATGAACAGTATGACCGTGAAGTACCCGCAGATCTGGCACAGCCTGAAATCATAGAGCTGGAAGCCGAAAAACCTTTTTCCAAAAACAGCTCCCAGATCCGCCCTATTGCCGAGCAGAGCATCGACGTGTCTCCCTACAGCAGCGACCGCCTATTATTGAACACGTTGGGCGGGCCATCCTGGAAGCAGAGCGGACAGCGGGTAACCTGGGCCTTTTCCGTTCCGGCTGATGGTCGGTACCGTCTTAGCTTCAAAGCCCGGCAGGACAAGGATTCAGGCTCCGCTATCTATCGTACCGTCGAAATTGATGGAAAAACACCTTTTCGGGAATTGAAAAGTTATCCCTTTCCTTACCATAAAGAATGGAAAAACGTGACGCTGCAAGACGAACAGGGCGAACCTTTTGCCATCTTCCTCCAAGCAGGCGAGCATAAACTGACGCTTACCGCCGATGCTTCGGTCATGCAGCCTGCGGTCTCGGAATTGAGCGGGATCATTGCGGGGATCAACGATCTGTCGCTGTCCATCCGCAAGCTCACCGGCAGTCAAACGGACGTCAACAGGGAGTGGGAGATGACGGAATACATTCCCGACATCGAGCAGCAGTTCGATGGGTTTATCGAAGGCCTGCAAGGCGTGCAGGAACGGCTTCAGAGCGCAGCAGGCAGCGCGAAGCAGACTAGCGACGCCGCGCAGCTGAACCTGGCCATCCAGAAGCTCAAGGCACTGAGAGATCGCCCGAACGAAGTGCCCAAGCGCCTGACGGAACTGTCCGAAGGATCGGGTTCCGTGCTTCAGACGATCAGCGATCTTCGAGTGTCGGTGCAGGAGCAGCCGCTGCTGCTGGACAAAATCTATGTGCATGGCGACGTGAAGCTGCCTGCTGCACAGGCGGGCTTTGGTGCTCGATTCAGCAGCTCCTTCAGCGAATTCTTCTCTTCGTTCACCCGTCAGACCTATGACCCTTCCAAGACGGATGACCAGACGCTGGAAGTCTGGGTGAATCGTTCCCGGCAGTATGTGGAATTGATGCAGAACATGGCGGACAGCACGTTCACACCAGACACCGGCATTTCCGTCAAATTTTCGGTCATGCCCAACGAGCAGAAGCTGATCCTGGCGAACGCGGGCAATCAGCAGCCGGATGTTGCGCTGGGTGTCAGCGTGGGTACGCCTTACGAGCTGGCCATTCGCGGCTCTGCGGCGGAACTTAGCGGATTTGCTGACTTCAACTCCTACATCAAAAAGTTCTCTCCAGGAGCCTTTCTGCCCATGATGATCGACGATAAGGTGTACGCGCTCCCCGAAACGCAGGACTTTTACGTGCTGTTTTACCGCAAGGATATATTTGAGAAGTTGGGTCTTGAAGTTCCGAATACCTGGGAGGACTTATTGACGGAACTGCCGGAGCTTCAGCGCATGGGATTGAACGCTTATATTCCGCTGTCCGGCGCAGCCGGCAACAAAGCGTTCATGTTCACCGCCCCGTTCGTCTACCAATACGGCGGAGAACTATACGCCAAAGACGGCATGAGCACCGCCATTGATTCGGAACCGTCACTTCAGGGGCTGCGTCTCATGACAGAACTGTATACGATGTACAGCCTTCCGCTCCAGGTGCCCAATTTCTACAACGCGTTCCGTTATGGGACGCTGCCGATCGGTATATCCAACTTCGAGACCTATGTGCAGCTGACTTCGGCGGCTCCCGAGATTGCCGGTGCCTGGGATATCGCGCTGTATCCTGGTGTGAAGCAGGCAGACGGCCAGGTGTCCAGATGGGCGACAGGATCAGCGCAGTCGGCGATGATCCTGGAGAAAAGCGATAAGAAAGAACAGGCCTGGGAACTGCTGAAATGGTGGATGTCCACCGAGACGCAGACGGATTATGCGGCCAATCTGCAAACGTTCTACGGCACCGAATATATGTGGAACACGGCTAATCTGGAAGCCTTCCGTAATCTGCCTTGGCCTCGGGAACACAAGGAAGTCATTCTGAATCAGTGGAAGTGGCTGAAAGAGGTGCCCAAGACGCCAGGAGCCTACATGATCGAACGCGAAATCAGCAACGCATGGAACAAAGCGGTGTTCGAGAACCGTAATCTGAGAGCCGCGATCGACGACTCGACTATTGTAATCGACCGGGAAATCCGCAGAAAAATGGAGGAGTTCGGTTATATGGAAAACGGTCGCGTAGTGAAGCCTTACATCGTGCCGCAGTTGGAGACGGTGGAAGGCTGGATGTCGCAAAACGATGGAGACAAGCGATGAAAAAGAAAATCAAATCGGCAACCTGGATTTTGCTTGCCCCGTACCTGCTTTTTTTCGTCACGTTTATCGTGGTTCCGGTCATCATTGCGGTGGCTTTGTCATTTACCTATTTTAATTCCATTCAATTCCCTTCGTTCGTCGGCCTGCAAAACTACATCAATCTGCTGACCCAAGACGCGGTGTTTATGCAGAACGTGCTGCCCAATACACTCAAGTTCTCATTGATTGTAGGGCCAGGCGGTTATCTGCTGGCTTTTCTGATGGCCTGGCTGTTGGCGCAGATTCCCCATGTTCCCCGGACGGTGCTGGCTCTGATCTTATATTCGCCGTCGATGACGAGTGGGGTGGCGATGTCGGTGTTATGGACGGTTATTTTTAACGGCGATGCCAGCGGCTACCTGAATGGGCTGCTGCTTCGCCTCAATCTCATTCTTGAACCGATCCAATTCTTGCAGTCGCCGCAGTATCTGATGACGATCATGATTGTCGTGACTTTGTGGAGCAGCATGGGCGTAGGATTTCTGGCGATGCTGTCGGGTATTCTCAACATCAACACCGAAATCTACGAAGCCGCTTATATCGACGGTCTCAAGAACCGTTTTCAGGAGATTGTATATGTGACGATTCCATCGATGAAACCGCAGATGTTGTTCGGAGCGGTGATGGCAATCGTCAATACCTTTCAAGCGGGCGCCATTGGAGTGGCTTTGTCCGGCGTCAATCCGACTCCGCAGTACGCGGGTCAATTGATCGTGAACCATATCGACGATTATGGATTTATTCGCTTCGAGATGGGATATGCCGCAGCCGTTTCCGTAATCTTGCTGCTGATTGTGTATGTGTTCTCCAGGGTTTCGCGCAGTTTGTTTGCGGAAAAAGAGTAGTTGCCCGTCTGTAAACAGCGGACGATTCTGTCAGATGAGGAGGATGTGTATGGCCTCGTTTCAAGGAACGAAGATTGATCCCAAGAAGTTCCATCCTAGTCAACTCAAGTTCTATGCCATTTTGATTCCGGTTGCCCTGTTTATGGGGCTGCCGATCTTGTTCATTTTTAATCATGCGTTTAAGCCCATCGACGAGCTGTTTGCCTACCCGCCCCGTTTTTTTGTGCAGAAGCCAACGATGCAAAATTTTGAAGGGTTGTTCGCCCAGTCCAATGCGGGTGGAACGCCGATGTCACGCTATTTGTTCAACAGCATCGTGGTCACGCTGGTGGTTGTGGTGTTGACCGTACTGATGAGCACAATGGCAGCTTACGTATTGTCGAAGAAAAATTTCCGCCTGAAGTCCACGCTGTTTGAGATCAACACGCTTGCGCTGATGTTTGTTCCGGCAGCCGTGGCGATTCCGCGTTATTTTATCATCGAGAAAATCGGGCTGATTGATACATTCTGGGTGCATATCTTCCCACTGCTGGCCATGCCGATTGGCTTGTTCCTGGTCAAGCAGTTCATCGACCAGATCCCGCAGGCACTCATTGAAGCGGCAACGATCGACGGAGCGAACGATTATCAGATCTATTGGCGCATCGTGATGCCGATGGTCAAACCGGCGATTGCGACCATTGCGATTCTGTCCTTCCAATTGGTCTGGAATAACGTTGAGACTTCAGATCTGTATGTGAACAGCGAAAGCTCCAAGACCTTTGCCTTTTATATGAGCACGCTCACTTCGGTCAGCGGCAATACGGTAGCGGGACAGGGGTTATCGGCGGCGGCATCACTGATTATGTTCGTGCCCAATCTGGTCATCTTCATCTTTATGCAGAAGCAGGTCATGAATACGATGGCGCACACCGGGATCAAGTAACTTTGGGAGCGGGATATGAAATGAAAAAAAAGATACAACGACTCATGCTGCTGAGTGCTGCCATACTGATCGCGCTTGTTCCCTCACGAAGTGAGGCAAGCGAAGCGTACAAGACGTATGCCATGTCCGTTGACGGCGAACCGATTGAAACGCAAACGGCTTACGAAGCGGTCGAAGGATTATCGAATGACCGCATCGAGAAGCCCGAAGATCTCTTTATCGACGAACAAGACCGGGTCTATATCGCGGATTCGGCTGTCAAACGGATTGTCGTGTTGGGTGCCGACGGTGCATTTGAACGAGCGATCGGGGAGGGGAAGCTCCAGCAGCCAACTGGCGTAACCGTAGACCAGAAGGGTCGAATTTACGTGGCGGATTCCGGCCGAATTCTGGTCTTTTCTCCAGAAGGTCAATGGATGAAGACGTTCGAGCGTCCCGATTCCCCGCTGTTTGGGCGCAATCAGATTTTTCAGCCGTCCAAGCTTGCCGTTGATGTTCGTGGGAATCTGTACGTGATTGGCGAAGGTGCCGCAAACGGCGTCATCCAGTTGAACGACGAGGGTGAATTTTCGGGGTATTTTGGCGCCAATACGGCTCCGGTCTCGTTCTTGCAGTCCCTTCGCGGGGCAGCGGAAAAAGCTGGAGGACGCAGCGGGTTCATAAACGTCCCGATTGCTCCAAGCAATATTGCGCTGGACGAGCGGGGAACGGTCTATACCGTGACCCGAGGATTGAAGAGTCAAGCGGTCAAAAAGTTGAACGTAGCTGGTAAAAATATTCTGTCCGGTGGCATGTATGAACCGGAACAGGCGATTGATATTCATGCAGGCAAGCAGGGCAATTTCTATGTGCTGGGTGCTCAGGGCAAGATCTACGAATACGACAGTACAGGCAATTTGCTGTTTATGTTCGGCAGTTCGGCGTCCGATTCCCAGCGGCTGGGCATCTTGAAGGAACCTTCCGCGATCGCCGTGGACTCGAAAGGGCGGATCTATGCGGCGGATCGTGCCCAGGGAATCATTCATGTCTTTGAAGCCACCGGGTTTGCGGAGCTGGTTCATCGTGGATTGCGTGCGTACGAAGAAGGGTTGTATGTGGAGAGCGAACCTTATTGGAGAGATGTCCTACAGCTCAATTCGTCCTTTGCCCTTGCACATACGGCGATGGGTGAGGCTTATTTCAAGCAGCTGGCTTACGAAGATTCTCTGCGTTCCTTTGAGCTGGCGCAGGATAAGAAGGGATATTCGGAGGCGTTCTGGGAGATTCGCTACGATTGGATTCAGCGTCATGCAGCTCTGCTGATGATGAGTGTGCTGCTGCTGTTTGCATTGTGGAAAATCGCCAAGTGGCTGGATCGCCGCTATGACCTTTTTGCGGGAATTCGCCAAGCAAGTGAACGTATGCGGCAGATCCGCTTCGTCGAGGAATGGCTGCTGGCGTTCAAGATGCTCAGACATCCGCTGGACGTGTTATACGACATCAAGATGGGCAAAAAAGGCTCGGTGCTTGTCGCATCCGTCTTGTATGGACTCACGTTCTTGGGCTTTTTGTTTTGGGCGGGTGCATCGGGTTTCCTTTTTTCGCCGGGACTTCTTGAGCGCTTCAGCTTCTTCCTGATTGTGACGCTGTTCCTTTCGGTATGTGCCTTGTTTGTGGGGCTGAATTATCTGGTCAGTACCATCACGGACGGTGAAGGGCGGTTCGCCCAGGTCTATATGGTCACGGCCTACGCGCTGACCCCTTATGTACTGTTGATTGTTCCGATCACACTGCTATCCCAGGTGCTGACGCTTAATGAATCCTTTGTTTATGAATTGGCCCTTCAGATTGTGGCCATGTGGTGTCTGATTAATCTGTTTGTCTCGATCAAGGAGATCCATGATTTTACGATCAGGGAAACGGTGAAAAACTTGCTGCTCACCTTCTTCTCCAGTGTCGTTACCGTGACGCTGCTTATCATTTCCTACATTCTATTAAATCAGATCTACGAGTTTGCTTATTCCTTAATTCGGGAGGTGACGATTCGTGCATAAAAAAATGGGGGCAGGACTGCTCATTCTGGCGCTGACTCTGGCGTTTGCTGTGCAGCCTGTGATCGAAGTTCTGTCTGCCGATGTCCCGGGTCAACCCACCGTTACGGCACTCTCTCCCGATCAAGGCAATCATGCGCCGCCTGCCGGGGATCGCCGATATGTCTCCAATCGGTATACGCAGCCTGAGCAGGAAGCTGCCCAGGCTGCGTCCGCCAATCCTTCCCTGGAAGGCATGAAGCGTGTCGCTGCGAATGACAAATTGGAATTATACGTTCAGCCCAAGACGCTGGGCATCAAGATCAAGAACAAGCATACCGGCTATATCTGGAGTTCAACGGTGGATCATATGGAACGCTACCGCTTGAATCAGAGCTGGAAAGATTTTGTGGAATCGGCGCTGACCATCGAATATCTGAATCGCCAGGGCAAGCCCATGCGGGAGAGCCTGACGACTAATGATTCGACCGTTGAGCTGCGCGAGCGCGAAAATGGATTTGAGGCCGATGTGGATTTTGCCGAAGCTCGCATCAAGCTGACCTTGACGGCAGAGTTAACAGAAGACGGCTTTATGCTGCGGATTCCGGCGGATTCCATCAAGGAATCCAAACGCACCCGGATGGTATCGCTGCAAGCTTATCCTTTTCTGGGAGCAGTGTATCAGAAGCAGATTCCTGGCTATATGTTGATTCCTGATGGAGCCGGAGCGTTGATTCGCTACGATCATCCAGCCAAGATGGATTCGCCTTATCTCGCTTCCGTGTATGGCAGGGACAGAGGCTTCGAGTCTGCTTCCTATGCCGAAGACGTCAATCCGGAATATCCAGCTTCAATGCCGGTGTTTGGCATGGTGCATGGGGTCAAACAAAATGCGATGCTGACGATGATCGAGAGCGGTGATCCTTACAGCCAGATTATGGCTTACAAAGCCGGGCTTTCGACTGATTTTAACTGGATCTCGGCCAAATTCATTTACCGTTATGCCTATAAGCAGCCGACCAGCCGCAGCGAGGAGAAGGAAAAAGCGATTGAGGCGTATCAAGAGCAGGCCAATAACTTCGATGTGGCGCTGCATTATCGGATTCTCGAAGGCGATCAAGCCGATTATGTAGGGCTTGCTCGGGCTTATCGGACAAGTCTGGAGAAGGCCGGTAAGCTGGTTCGTCAGCCTGAGGATGCCGAACCCGCCCTTCTGCGCGCGGAGTTTCTGGCGGCCGAGAAAAAAGAAGGGCTGATCCGTGACCGCGCAATTGCCATGACCCCGGTAGACGCGCTTGCCCAATTCGCCGACGAATTGGAGGCAAGCGGGGTGAAGAAGCCCTTTATGGTCTACAAAGGCTGGTATGACAAAGGGCTGCACGGCTCGCAAGTCCAGAAGTTTCCGCTGGAACGCAAACTTGGCAGTCAACAAGAGCTGCAAGATGCCGTAAAAGAGCTGGAGCAGCGCGGCATCGACGTCTTTTTCCATACGGATTACGTTAAAGCGCTTGAGGGATCAGGAGGATGGTTCGGTGGAACCGAATTTGCCAAACAAATCAATTCTCGCAGTATTCAGGAGACTCAGGGTGAATTGACGTATTCCTTCATCGCGCCGCTTCAGGGATTGGAACTTGCACGTAAGCAGGCGTCTGATTATGCAGCTTACGGAATGACCAAGGTGGCGCTTGATTCGGCAGATCTCTCGTTCTCCACCTTTGGCGAAGGAGCTGCGGCTTCACGAAGCGACAATCAGCAGACCTTCCTCGATACGGCTGCGCTGCTCGGCGGACAACAATCCCAGCGGGTCGCGTTGTATCGCCCGAACGCTTATGCCTGGGGGGCCGCAGGCAAATATCTGGATGCGCCCATGTCCTCTTCAGGCTATCTGTATGCGTCGGACACTGTTCCTTTTTTGCCGATCGTGCTGAAGGGATATATGGATTTGTATTCGCCATTTGTGAATTTTTCGCCCGATCCGCAGAGTGAACGCTTGAAGCTCATTGACTACGGGATCTTTCCTTCCTTTTATCTGACAGAAAAATCTTCATTCGCCTTAGCCGATACGGATTCGCGGGATGTGTATACGTCCGAGTTCGATACATGGAAAGGCGAGATAGTCAAACATTATCAGACCATGGAGCAAAGTTTGGCCGCCGTCAAAAACGCGACGATAGAAAATCGGGAAGTGCTGATTCCGGGCGTGGTCAAAGTTTCGTATTCCAACGGCGTTGCGTTTGTCATCAATTATACCGGAAGTCCTTTTGCGCGCGGCGGAGTGTCCGTCGGGCCGGAAGACTTTACGATGTTAAAGGGGGAGTAGCGGCGTGGCGCGGGCAATCCAGAGTTTTTTCCATCGCAAAGGACGCATCGGGTATTTGTTTGTGTTACCCTGGCTGATCGGCTTCGCCGTATTTACGGCTTACCCTGTTTTCTATTCGTTGTATCTGAGCTTCTTCCAGGTCAGGATTACGTCTCAAGGCATTGATACAGTGTATGCGGGACTGGCGAATTATCAGCGAGCTTTGGTGAGTGACGTGACGTTTGTTCGACAGCTGGGCAGCTATTTTCTCCAGACGGCGGTGTCAGTTCCTCTGATCGTGATCTTCGCCTTAATGATCGCGCTGCTGCTGAACCGCCCCATTCGTTTCCGTGGATGGTTTCGGACGATCTTCTTTCTGCCTGTCATTATCAGCAGCGGGCCGGTGTTGGCGAAACTGATCGAGCAAAAGGTAACTTCCATTCCGGCGATTGAGCAAAATTTGTTTTATCGTCTGGCGGAGGATTACCGGGGGCTGTTGGTGACGGATTTATTTTTGTTCATCATGGACAACATGATCGTACTCTTCTGGTTCTCGGGCGTGCAGATTCTGATCTTTATCGCCGCTTTGCAAAAATCGGACAAGCTGATCTATGAAGCAGCCCGAATCGACGGCGCTTCCGGGTGGGAGATGTTCTGGAAAGTGACGCTCCCCGGCATGGCTCCGATGATCGTGATTAATATCGTATATACCACTGTCATGTATTCGATCTCGTCGCTTAACCCGATTATCGAACAGATCAAAACGCAAATGTTCAAGGCCGAGACCGGCTTTGGTTACGCGTCTGCGCTGTCTTGGGTCTACTTTGTTGCCATCGCGGCGCTGCTGGCAGCATTGACGGGCTTGACGGCTTATTTCCGGGCAAAAAAGAAATAAAACGCGCGTGTGAAGGAGACGAATGAATATGAACGTCAAGGCGTATGATCGAAGCAAAGCCAAGCGTTTTTTGCTGGGCGGCAGCGACCGGCAAGGCCTGATCGGACAAACGGCGGCTTATGTGTTGTTGATTGGCATTGGCTTTGTTTTTTTGTATCCTCTGCTCTTTATGATCTCGACCAGTTTTAAGAGTCTGGATGATCTGCTGGATTCCGCTGTAAATTGGATTCCGAGCCACTTCTACCTTGATAATTATCGCCGTGCGCTGGAAGTGCTGGATTATTTTCCGGTCTTGATGCAGACGGCATTGGTTACGCTGCTGCCTTCCATCATCCAGACCTTCATGGCTGCTGTGATCGGCTTTGGCTTTGCCCGCTTTCGTTTTCGCGGCCGGAATATCCTGCTGCTGTTGGTGCTGTTTACGTTTCTGATACCGCCGCAAGTTACCGTCATTCCACGCTATATTTTATTTAATGAGCTGGGGATTCTGGACACGCTTGCAGCGTATATCTATCCGGCCTTTTTTGGACAGGGAATCAATGCAGCGATTTTTATTCTCATCTTCTATCAGACATTTCGGCAGATGCCCGATGCGCTCGAAGAAGCCGCGCAGTTGGACGGAGCTGGGCATCCGACGATCTTTTTCCGCATTGCCATTCCGATGGCGGCCTCTGCTTTTATCGTGTCCTTTTTGTTTTCGCTGGTCTGGTATTGGAACGAGACGTATCTAGCTTCCATTTATTTTGGCGAAAGCCTGACTACACTCCCACTTCAGCTCCAAAAGTTCACAGCAACTTATCAAGCGATGTTTGCTTCCGCCTCGTCGGCCTCCGGAGGAACCAACATCAATGAAGGAATCGAACTTGCGGGTACGCTGCTGACGATTTTGCCGCTGCTGGTCATCTATTTCGTAGCGCAGCGATGGTTCGTTGAAAGTATGGATCGTTCGGGAATCGCAGGGGAATAGACGCTTCATCCAACAGCCGACAATCAACAGACGAAGAAGGAGAAACGGTCATGATTGAAATCAAAAGCAAACAAATTCGTATCGACGGCAAACCCATGTTATTGATGTGCGGTGAGATCCATTATTACCGGCTGGCACGGGAAGACTGGGAAGATCGCATCATCAAATTAAAGCAGGCGGGCTGTAACGCAGTAGGCAGCTATGTCCCTTGGCTGTGTCATGAACCGGTCGAAGGTCAGGTGGATCTGGATGGATCAACTCGTGCAGAGCTGGATTTGGGCGCGTTTATTGATCTTTGTGCGGAGCACGGATTGTACTTTTTTGTCCGGCCAGGCCCCTTCATCATGGCAGAAATGAAAAACGAAGGGATTCCTTATTGGATCTACGAGAAGCATCCCCATTTGATTCCCGTCGGTTGGGACGAACGCGCGGCGACGACGCCCACTCTGGATTATTTGGCGCCGGATTTCTTGCGCGAGACCCGAATCTGGTACCGCCGCGTCATGGAGATCATCAAGCCGCGGCTGCTGACGAACGGAGGGAAGATCATTGCGGTTCAATTGGATAATGAAATTGGCATGTTATCCTGGGTATCCAATTCACCCGATCTGACCGATGGCATGCTGGAAGATTTCGCAGACTGGCTTGTTGGCGTCTATGGGGAGGCAGGCGTACAGTCCAGATACCCGTTCGCATCTGCTGCCTCTCCCGAATGGCGCGTTCACGTTCGCTCTCCTGAGGAGAGCTGGTCCATTGCCCTGCATCGTGACCTCGGGTATTACATGCGGGGGCGCTTCGCTCGCTATGTGCGGACACTGCGTGATTTTGCGGAAGAAAACGGGGTGAGCGGCGTCCCCTTTGTGGTCAATATTCACGGTACGGGTGCAGGACGCGGCTTTACGTTCCCGATTGGCATCAGCCAATTGATGGAGACTTACAACAGCGAGCCGGGTTACGTGGCCGGTTCCGATATTTATTTCGGGGATCTGGATATGAACAGCTTCCAGGATCTCTATCTGATTAACGCCTTCATGGACGCGGTTCAGGCGGAAGATCAGCCGCTCACTTCGGTGGAATTTAACTGCGGCGACGGCAATTTCGGCGAAACGTTCAGCGGAAGAACGGACGTGTCTGCCGCCGATCTCAAGACGCGTCTGTGCATCGCGCAGGGCAATCGCATGCTGAATTATTATCTGATGGCGGGCGGTCGCAATTATCGGCTGGACGATGTGCGCGGAGATGGCAATGACCGCATCGCCCTGACGGGGGAACGCCACGGATTTGCGGCGCCTATCAGCCCGGAAGGTAAGCTTAATTATACGTTCCCCCGAATGGCACAGGGAATCCAGGCCATGCGCGTCTTTGAAGACAAGGTGGCGGAGATGAACGAGGAACGCGATCCGGTTTCGTTCGCTTTTGTTCCGGATTATTACATGACGGAATATCGGTATCCGGGCAGTGCCCTCATGGCGAATCTGCATCGCAATCTGGAAAGTGCACGTTCGCATGGGGCATGGGAGATTGTGGCCCGAGCCATGCTGCTTGCCGGATACCGTTTTGGGGCGACAGATATTCAGAATCGGCCGCTGAACCCCGAGAGTGTGCCCGTGCTTGTTCTGCCCTGCGCCAAATATCTGCATGCACATGTCCAGGCCAAGTTGGTCGAGTACATGCTCGAAGGCGGTTCTCTGCTGCTGTACGGCGAGGTGCCGATGTTCGATATGGAAGGCCGGGATTGTACGCTGCTTGCCGATGCACTGGGCGCGGCACACTTGGGCGAATTGACGGAGGCAGACTATCCATTTCTGTCGGTTGTGGCGGAAGGATGGGCAGCTCCACGATCGGAGGTTCGCGCTTCGCGTGCGCAGCTTCTTCGCTTGTCTCGGGGAGAAGCCTTATTTCGGCCTTATGGAAGGGAAGAGGTGTGCGGGTTCGAGGCCAAGGTTGGTTCCGGTTGTGCGGTCGTACTTGCGATGACGTATCGCTGCGATATTGAATGGTTCCGCTCCATTCTGGAGCATCTGGGCGCTTCGGCTGGACTTCAACATGACTTTGAAGACCATGGAATATGGATGACTTCGACGTGCAGTCCCAAGAAGGGCGAGCGATTCATCCACATTTTGAATCTGGACGGGTATGAAAAAGAGTTCCGGATTTACGATTCAGGCGAGGTTCTATTCGAGGGGCGAAGCATTGTATTGGGCGCCCGTGAAGGTCTGATGCTGCCGATTGGCGTCGAACTTCCGGATGGACTGGGCAGGATTCTGTACTCGACCGCTGAAGTCGCTTCGATCCATGGAAATAAAATAGTCTTCCGTTCCACACCAAATTCGGCTACGATTAAGATTAAGACGAATCGAAAAATGGTCTCTGACGACAAATTCGATCATATTGTGGAAGGAAGCGTACAAACGCTTACTTTTCAGGAGGATGTACCTCATAGCCTGAATCGGGAACTTGTGTTGATGGAAGGATGATCGAATGAAAAGGCAGAAGGCGGCAAGCATCAAAGACATCGCCCAAAAAGCAGGAGTATCCATATCTACGGTATCCTATGCTTTGAATGGCAGCGCCAAGTTGACGGATGAAACGACGAATAAAGTGTTGTCGGCTGCCCGTGAACTTAACTACACGCCCAATGCTGCGGCACGAACGTTAAAAAAGCAGGAGAGCCGAATTTTGGGTGCGTTTTTAACCGCTTTTGACGGCGATGTATTTGGTGAGATGTTGGATGGAATGAAAGACGTCTGTTACGAAAAAGGGTACGATCTCATTGTGTGCAGCGGCAAACAATCACACCGGCTGCTGTCCGAGCGAATGATCGACGGAGCCATTATTCTCGATGATTCATTCGACAGCGGGCAGCTGTTGGAATATGCAGAACGGGCACATAAATTGGTCGTGCTGGATCGTGAATTGGAGCATCCCAACATTCGGCAGGTGCTGCTGGATAACAAAGCGGGCGCTACGCTGGCGGTTGAACATTTGGTGGAGCGCGGACATCGCAAGATTTACATCGTGACCGGGCCCGAGACTTCTTTTGACGCCACCCAGCGAATGAAGGGCGTGCATCGCGTAGCGGAGCGCAATCCCGATGTGGAGTGGATTGAGATCCCTGGCGACTTTATGAAAAGCGGAGGGGTACGCGCCGCCGAACGGATTCTCGACGAGTATAATGGGCCTGCCGCCGTATTCTGCTTGAACGACGAGATGGCTGTCGGTTTCTACAATCGCATGGCCAAAACGGAGTTAAGCATCGGAAAAGACATTCATCTGGTCGGTTTCGATAATATTGAGCTTGCGGGTTATATTCAGCCTCGCTTGACCACCATTGATTATTCCAAGCGCAAATGGGGCGAGCTGGCTGCTGAACAGCTGATTGGGCTGCTTCAAGGCAAGGCGGTCGAACATGAACGCGTCTATGTCAGGCTGGAAGAAGCCGAGTCGGTCGGAAGGGCCGAGAATCCGCGCTGCTGCACAAACTGATCGAAAAACTTCATCTTAGCGGGCTGCAAGGTTCGCTAACTCATGTCCAGGCTGCTTACAAAGCGGCTCTGGACTTTTTTTGAATCTTTTTGGCAATAGGGTTGCCTGGAGGCGCGGTTTTTGCCTGCCGCCGGATGGGGTATGATATAAATGCGCGAACGAATAAGCAGCGCGAAAGAATAAGGAAGCGGAGGCGATCCCTGTTGCCGAACCGAAGACTGTTGGACGAGTTGTACCGGATGCGCGACTTGAGCGGAGACGATGATGACCTGGAACGGTTTACCGATATTCTGAATGAATTATGTCAAAGTGCCTCGGCGGATGTGATTCCTGATCTGTGTCGAATGTTGGAAGACGATGTGATCGAACCCAGTGCGGCAGGCGATCTGCTGGAGACGATTTTCTATATTTCTGACCGCTGCGGGATCGAAGAGAGCATGTATTACCTGGCGCTTGGCGTGCCGGGATTGTTCCCCAAAGCCGAAGGCTGGGCCGTCAGACTGCACCGGATGCTGCTGCACGCCGATCGACCCAACTCGCCTTACATCAGGGCCTATGCGCTGGCGCTGCGCCACCTTCCTGCCCGAAGCGTGCGGCGCGTACTGAACACGCTGCTTGAGATCAAGCAGGCGCAGCCCGAGCTGTATGCAGGGAAGGTGGATCGTTTCACCGAATGTCTATTGGGTGGAGAAGAGGAACAAACGGATGGGTATTCCATCCCTATGCAGTATTGAATCCCCGAATGTGCCTGAAGTGACACGGGGAAAGATGGAGGTGGCGGACGTGACGATGACACCCGAAGAGTTTATGACTGCCTGGAATACAGCCGTGGATGGCCCGCTGCTGCGTTTCGATCCCGAAGCGCTTGAAGCGGTGCCGATCTCGGAAGAAGCCAGGCGTTTTTTATATACGGCAGGACTGCCAGCGGATTCCGCTCCCTATCTGGAGTTCCGTTCTGGCGAGGGACGGCTGTCCGACTTGAAAACCGCTTTTGGCATGCCGCGTGAATATTCCGCGTATTGGCTGCTTGGAACGACGGGGTACGGCGATCCGGTCTGTCTCAAGGCGGGCAGTTCGCAGGTCGTCTGTATCCGAATGGATCGGGGCGGAACCGAATGGTTCATCAATTCGTCGGTGCCGCAGTTTGCTGAATTCTTGCTGATCTATGCGGAACTGGTGCAGCGGACGATCCGCGAGAATGGACCGGATGCTTTTCTGGAAAATGATATTCCGCAGGAGATTCTCCGCTGGGCGGTAGGCGAATTCGGAAGGATCGACCCCGCAGGTTTTGCGCACGGCACGTTCTGGCGGGAAGAGGTTGAGGAACGGTTGCGTCCTTGAAATAAAATGCTTGAAATAACTTGAAATAAAATGATCGAAGAGTTTTGTCATACATAAGAAAGCCGGAGAGAAGTGTAGGACAGACGACGGGAGGATACACAATGAATCGGAATGTATTTAGACGAACGACGCTTGCGGCACTAACAGTCCTTAGTATTCTGGCTTCGGGCTGCGGAGCGGATCATGTTCCCACAGGTGACTCAAGCGATAAGCAGGCAGTGACTGCTCCTCAGGAGATTCAGTCTTCGGTCGAAGAATCGAAAAAGGATATTCTCGATCCCAGCCATTACGCGGGAAGTTCAATCGAGCCTGCACAAATCGAACTGTTAAACGAACTGTTTTCTGCACAGAACGCCGGAGACACAGAGGCTTATGCTGCACTTTTTGCATCCGATGCGCCCCAAGAAGCCAAGTCTCTTAGGTTCAAAGTGGAGCAAGCCGAATTGCAGCCGGAGAACGATGAACATACGCCTCTGCGAATCGCGGCTGCTGTTCAATCGGAATCATCAGGTGAAGAACATGCTTATCTCTATACGCTAAAAGAAGAAGCCGGCAAATGGCGCATTGCCGATCTGAAGCAGGCCCAAGGACCTTACGCCGAAGAGAGCGGATATGAAGGAGAGGCGTCCAAGGTTGTCAATGTGGTTAACCAAAGCACGCGGTACCGCAATGCAGGAGAGGCGGACCAATACCATAGTTTGTTTACGCCAACCGGAATGATGAGTGAGCTGAGAGAGCAGGATCTGCCGATCGAAGAGCTGCAGGTAGTTCGTGTGAATGTTTCGCCGCAGGGAAACACTGCGATGGTCAGCGTCATGCAGCGTTACACTGGAGAACAAGAATTCGGAGTAAGCACCTACGCTCTGCAAAAGCAGCAGGGGAAATGGCTCATCGCCGACATTGACTAAGCTTCCTTTACACGTACGATTGTCCGCCTGAAGAAGACAACTTGCGTCAGTTCGATGATTTTTTTCCCGAACTGATGCTGTTTGCCGATTTTTAGTGTAGGATGGAGTATGCTCCCGATGAACGCGGGTTCGCATCACAGCAGCACAGAATCGGAGGAACGTTTAGTGGAAACCACCAACAAGCCGGAGAGCGAGAAACTTCAGAAGAAGCTGCTTCCCCGGCATATCAGTTTTATGGCGATGGGAGGGGTCATCGGAACCGGCATCTTCAAGGGAAGTGCCGAGACGATCGCACTGGCGGGTCCAGGCGTGGTATTGACCTACCTGTTCGGCGGCATCCTGCTGCTGGTCGTCATGGGCGCGATTGCAGAGCTTGCCAGCGTCTACCCCAATCGCAATATGAAAGACTTTGTCCGACAGGCATTTGGCCCCCGTCCGGCGTTTATCGTCGGTTGGTTGTATGCCTTCCTGATGTTAAGCGTATGTGTCATTGAAGTCACGGCGGCAGGGTCGTTCCTGCAATATTGGATGCCCGGTGTGCCGCTGTGGGTACTCAGCCTCGCCAGTGCAGTATTGATTCTGGGCATTAACCGAATGAGCGTCGAGAGCTTCGGCGAGACGGAATTCTGGCTGGCCGGAATCAAGATTGCGATGATTATTGTCTTTATCATTCTGGGCGGCGGACTGCTGTTTGGGTGGATTCCGGGTACCCACGGAGAAGCACCGGGATTATCCAATTACGTCCAACATGGAGGCTTTCTGCCGAATGGCTGGCTGTCGGTCTTCTCGGCGCTGCTCGTCGTCATGTTCTCGTATGGGGGATCTGAATTGATCGGCCTGACGCTTACGGAAGCCAAGGACGCCGAGAAAGTCATGCCGCGTGTGGTCAAAAGCTTCATCCTGCGCGTGGTGTTGTTCTATACGCTGCCCATCCTGATTATCTGCGGTCTGATTCCATGGAATCAGCTGGCGGGTCAATCCAGCCCATTCGTGCAGGTACTTGAAGCGACCGGACTCAGCGGTGCCGCGCACATCATCAACTTTATTCTGGTGACTGCGGTACTGTCAGCAGCGAACTCCAGCATCTACGGAGCCACGCGGATGCTTCATTCGATGGCAGCTGCCGGCGAAGCGCCCAAGTCGCTTGGAACGACCACGGCCAAAGGCGTGCCGATCGGCAGTCTGAGACTCTGCGCGGTGGTGCTGGTGCTGGGTGCCGTGATTGCTTTTGTCGCTGGAGATAATCTGTTCTCGATTCTGCTGGCTGTGCCTGGTTTCGTGGTACTGATCGTCTGGCTGTCCATCTGCTTGGCCCAGATCAAGCTGCGTCCGCATTATCCCAAGAAGCCGACCTTCCGCATCTGGGGTTACCCGTATATTACGGGCATCACGGCGCTGCTGTTGGTGGTCATCGCTGCTGGATTCGTGATCGACCCGCAGAATAGACTCAGCATTGGTGTCTGCGTAGGCGCGCTGATCCTGCTGATCGTCTGGTCGGTGGTGAAGTTTAAGAAGACCGAGGGATAGTGCTAACTGTGGTTTTGAAGTTTATTCTGAGAGCGTAGTTGCTTTTTCCTTCGCTTATAGGCGTGGCAGAAAGTTTGAATCCAAATAAAACGAGAAGGCGAGATCGCGTAGATAAGCGGTTTCGCCTTTTAATATTTCTAAAGCAAAAGAAGGATTGTATTTAAAAAAATAAGAAATTAGTCGTGAATCTATGTTCCTAGGTTGCTTGGTGTGCTAGAATATGTAATTGTTGATTATTCTAACAGTAGAAGGGGAATATTTATGTTGAAGAAATTTGTTGGTTTGGTGTTGGCAATTATTTTGTTGGTTTCTATCGCGCCCGGAACTACTTTTGCGGCAACAGGTACTGGGAGCATAAAAGGGTTGTTAACTTGGCAATACAATGAATATGTAGGTACTAAGCCAGATGTAGGAGCTACAGTCGCTCTCATTCCGTATACAACCAATAAAAAGATCGATAATGACTTCTTTGCGCTTATGGGCTATGTGACAAAGCAAGGAGAGAACGGTATTTATTCAGGTAAAGCGGATGGTAATGGGAATTACATAATTGACGATGTACCAGCAGGCAAGTATTGGATGCTGATTAAATCCAAAAAAACATATAGTGATATGACGATTTACAGTAATGACCAAGCCATTCTAAAGAAAATATTTTCTGCGAACACATGGAAGAAGCTTGAGAACTCTTTGAAGCTCTATCAATATAGACTGAGCACAATAACGATCAAAAAAGACAAAACCATCACTGAAAGCTACGATTTTGGCTACAGTTACTTTTAAATAAAAAAGAAGACGAGTCCTACCGTTTTGCAGGACTCGACCTTTTAAGACATTAGAGGAATGCTTTCGAGCATTCCTTTTTCTATGATTAGAAATACCATCCAAATACGGCGTTCACCCGATCCCAATCCACTCCCAGCTGACCGCGCCAACCGGCCCAGGGCATCTCCAGATCGGAACGACCCTGCGTGGTATCCAGCTGCATCCCGGCTTCCACCATCTCTTCATGATCGATCCATTCATTCGGCGTGATCGGCAGCCCGATGTTGGGCAGTACCCCGATGCCAGCCAGCACACTGAGCAGCGCACGCCGGGTTCCGGCATTGCCACTCAGCACTTTGGCTGCACTCAGCCTCTTCTCCAGTGCTCCGGGCTTTTCTCCTTCGGTCGATTCATCGAGAACTTTTAACAGCCGTTTGAGCGTATCCACATCTTCGCGGACAGGAGGGACGACGGGCAGTTCCAGCCGTTCGGTTAGATCAGTATAGACGCCCGTTGGCGAAGCCCAGGCATGGCCCAACCACAGCGATTCCCGGATCTCGGACAGATTCCAGTGGTCAGTCGGCGCATGTTCGTAATACCCACAGACTCCGCAGGAAGTAAGCTTGCGGGCGGGGCGATAGGGATGTTCGGGCAGCAGCTTCATGTACCGCAGGCTGATCGGGCCGTTGACGCCTCGCCGATAGCGGTCGCCTACGGCTGCGATAAATTCACCGGTTAACCGGGCTTCCGATAATCGGTTATCCTGGCCCAATTCCACGATGGAGGTCATCAGGGCATCATGCTCCAATCGAACCGGGTCATTGGCCTTCCAGCCGATTTCCTGCATAAAGTCCTTGTCTGCATCCGATAAGACCGTTTCGTCGTAGAGACTGACGCCAAGCGCAGGATCGTATACCCCATTATGATACGGATACAATTTTTTGAACAAAGCGAGCCGCTTCTTGTATTCGGTCTGCATGGAACTCATGGCTCAGACTCCTCTCGGAAATGGAATGAGACGGGCTGACACACTCCTGCTTACGGAAGCCTACGCTGCGCCTCCAATTTCGTCAATTCGCGGCGCACCTGCTGATCCGCCTGGCGGGTCGTTTCGGGCAGCCGGTATCGCGGCGCCAGCTTCAGCACCCACGCACACGCGGTCTCCAGAGAGACCAGATGGCCGGGCGAGACGAACACGGGCTTCACCTGATCCTGAGTGCGCAGCACATGCCCCACGACCTCGCCTTGATCGATCAACTGCGAAGAGGAGCCGCGTATGGACGCCGGTTCCTCATACTCGCCAATCAATCGCGTCTTGCCGCAGCCGATCGATGGAGTATCCAGCAGCATCCCCAGATGGCTGGCTAGTCCAAAACGCCTCGGATGGGCGATTCCCTGACCGTCACAGACGATCAGATCCGGCACAATCTCAAGCTTCTCAAAGGCTTGCAGCACCGGTGGAATCTCCCGAAAGGAGAACAATCCCGGGATATAAGGGAACGAAGGTCTTCCAACCGCAGAGGCCGTCTCGACCACTTCAAGTGAATGAGCGTCCAGAATGACGACCGCCGCGACCAGCCGATCATCATCTGTGTCATACGCGACATCCACGCCCGCAGCGTATCGGATGTGCAGCGACTCCGGGTCAGTCAGACGGACGCGTGCAGCCAGCTCTTTTTGCAGGGTAATCGCTTCTTCCTCGCTTAATGTCCAGGGATGCTGGAACACGGGTTGCATGGCGTACCTCCTTTCAGACTAGATCAGGTTAGAGAATGGGTTCCCCTTTTTTCATCCGGTTCATATGCACCATCAGGAACAGGAACGCGGCTGCAAATGATCCAGTGATGATCCAGATGGGAATACGAGGGTCCAGCGTATACGCCCAGCCGCCTACAATACCGGCTGGAGAGGTGAGCAGCAGGATGACGACAGACAGCATGGAGAACACTTTGGCTCTTTTTTCATCATCAATGGCGTTCTGTACAGCGGCTTCAAGGTAAGGTGAGCTAATCATCAGACCGACTGCGGCGAACACGGTACTCAGCCCAATCCAGAGCAGGTTCGAGGTTGGCCATACGACCAGCATGATATTCGACAGCACCGATAGAGCGAAGCCGGCCATCATCGAACGTGTTTCCGCTTCGGCTGGGATCTTGGGCATGATAAACCAGAGGGCCAGCAGCATAATGATCGAAGAAACGGCAGGTACCAGGGAGATCAAGCCGCTGTCCACATGCAGGAAGTCGGCCAGATAGAGCGACAGATAGGTCGTCTTGAGCGTAGCCTGAAAATTGAACAGAATATAGACGACAAAGATCAGCATCAGACTGCGGCTGGCGAACAGATCGCGGATCGCGCCGCTGTATTCGATCAGGCTGCTGCGCAGGCCAAGATCCTTGGTCTCCTGCATTTTACGATAGCCCATCTCGGTCTCCGTGGTCGTGAGGTGGCGCCCGATAAACTGGAACGTCATCAGCACGGAACAGAGCACATACATAATCCGGGTGCCCAGTACCAGTCCGTAATGGTCAACCAGCAGACCACCCAGCGGAGCGAACAGACCGCCCACCACGCCGATAATCTGAAGCAGGGTGAAGACGTAGGTGCGATCCTTGGGCGGTGTATCTTCAACAATCAGGCAGTAGAAGGCGACATGCGGAACCCGCTGCAAGCCGTTGATGAAGGTCGCAATGACGAAGAACCAGATGTTTTGCGAAAAGGCAAAGATGAGCATCGCTACACTCCAACTGAGCACGTCAAAGATCAAAATGGCGCGTTTGCGTCCCATTCGATCGGTGAGATAGCCGCTCATAAAGGACGACATCACCTGCACGATCAGTCCGAGAGTAGTGATCCAGCCGATATTGGTCTCATTCACACCCAGTTCATACATATACAGCGTGGCATAGGTCGCCATCATGCTGTATGGAATCAGGAAAAAAGGCTCGAAAGCCAGGCAGCCCCGGCTGTTGCCGCGAAGCCTCGGGAAAAGCATCCTTGCCATGTAGGTCTTCCTCCGGTGTCGTAAAATAGGATTTAGGAGAACAAGTTGAGATAAAGCGTTTTCTGAACCGTCATGACATAGGTTACTATAGAGGGAGCAAAAAAAACAGGCGAACACACAAAAAGCAAAATGGAGGAACCCTCATGGTCAAGCAGACAAGAAAAATTGAGATAGTCCCTTACGATCCGGCTTGGCCGCAGGCCTTTGAGCAGATTGCCTCTTCCGTAAAAGAATGGATCGGCGATCTCCTGATTGGCGTGGAACATGTTGGCAGTACATCGGTTCCAGGTCTTGCAGCCAAGCCGATCATTGATCTTGACGCCGTGATGCGGTATGAAGACCAACTGCCACAGATTATCGAGCGCCTGGCGCAGCAGGGATTTGAACACCAGGGCAATCTGGGCATCGAAGGCCGGGAAGCTTTTGAACCCAAGCGCGACTTCGGATTTATGAATTACCATCTGTATGTCTGCTCGCCGCATGGTGCCGGTTATCAGGAACATATTGCGCTGCGTGATTATCTGCGTACGCATGATGAGGCACGAGGTGAATACGCCCGCCTCAAGCAGGAGCTTGCTCAGGCGCACCCGGCGGACATCGACGCTTATGTTCAGGGCAAGACAGCATTCGTGCAGAAGATCCTACAGCAGGCCAACCGGCCTACTCCATAAGCGCGTAGAAGGTGGGATGACCCCATCATGCTGCAAACAGGATTCTTGGGTTTCAGCGGTTCAGCTCTGCGTTTCTTCTCTTTCAATCGGCGTAACCGTGAAGCTTCCCCCGCCTGACGTTACCTCGTACAGCTCGTCGAATCCTTCTGCATAAGAAGGCCGGACGAGCTTTTTGGCTACGCTCTGAATCCCGATCTCCCGCACATACGTCCTGCCGGTTCTCTGCGCATTGCGCCGCACCGATTCTTCATAATCCGGCACAAAAAAATATCCGACGACACGGAAACGATGTTCGTGTGCTGCTTCGATATACTTCGCCCGATCCTCCGGCAGCGGATTGGTATTGTCGATGACAAAAGGCTGCTTCGCTTCAAGAAACGCATGCAGCAGCAATTGTTCCCGGTAGCGTGTTCGCAGCATGTCCATATTCAGCCGCAGATGACTGTCGATATAACGTTCTTTGTAGAATGTGGATTTTCCCGAAGCCTGGATGCCGACCAGCAGGATACATTCCATAGGCTACACATCCTTTTCCCGCTGCGGATATTCCCGATCCATATACACCAGACGGTTGATGTATTCCCGATCCTGCGAGAAGACCGGGGTGTGGAGATCAACGTCCCATTTGCGGCGGATGGCGGTTCCCTTGAGATACTCTTGCTTGACGATGCAGGCGCCTCGTTTCTGCCAGACCGGAAGGTCGTTCCAATTGATCCCTTTTTCCTTAAAAAGCTTGTCCTGAAGCGCACTGCCGTCCAGCCCCTGAAGTTCCCGATGAGGAAAATGGGCTTGAGCGACCATGGAGATGCTGTTCTTGGTGGCGTCCATCTGGCGCCACAGGAAATAGTTCGTGACTTCATCCTGCGGCAGCACCCAGGCACGAGCGTCGAAAGTGGCAAGTGGGCGTTCGGGATAGACGGCGCCAATCTTCTCGTTAAACTTGGCGGTCGCAAGCGAAGAGGCCACGGATACGATCTTCTGGAGATTGTTCTCAAACCAGGAGGCCGTGGTCAGCTTGTCATAATTAGTCAGGAGGATCGAGATTTCGTCGCTCTGATGATACACCAGCTTGCAGCCCATGATGTTCTGCGCGAGGTATTTGCACGTCTCCCAGAAGACCGCGATCAGCGGTTCGTCGAATGGTTTGTCCATGCCTTTGGTAAACGTGTGAAAATGACAGCCATCGATGCGGATCACAACAGGCATACGGCCGGGCAGATATTGGCGAAACGCATTTTCGTAATTTTTCATACGTCCGCCGAAGTCGTCGATGTGCATAATGAGAGAAGCTCCTTTGCGAGAAATGGGAAAGCGGTCAATCGTACAGCCTTTGGTGCAGTGCAAGACGCGAGGCGTCCAGTGGGAAAAAGTCCTCGGACAGTTCATAGATCCGCATCGGCCAGAACGATTCCTCATCCTTCATGGCTGCCGGATCGAGTTCGCGCAGCAGATGATCGAGGATCTCAGAAGCTTCGTCGGCGTCCATCTCCCTCGCGGCCCGCAGTTTCACATACTCCATGAAGCGATTATGACAGGCAAAAAAAGCTTCAAGTGAGGTGTTCGCCAAAAGAATCTGCGCTTCTCCATCGTCCATATGCAGGTAACACACCGCTCCATTATCGGCATCAGCCGCATAATACCCGCCCAGATCGCGGCCAAATATAACCAGGTCACGGCTGGACAAGACGCAGCGGTGCAGGGGTTCGCCAAATGCGATCCCGTAATAAGGGTAAGGCTCGGCAAGATTCATGCGGGTCGGAAGCGAAGATAGCGGCTCCAAACGTTGGAGGTCCGAAAGAGAGCAGGGCTGGAGAAGATCTGTCCACACCCCAGAGATCGGTTGGAATTCCATGGTTCTGCCTCCTGTTCTTCAATATGGATCATCACATTTTCCTTATTTTAACGGATTGCGGCGGCTCCTCCAAATCGAGCCGCCCCGTCAAGGCAAAAAGCCAACGGCGTTCCGAACATCTTCGGACACCGTTGGCTTAGACAGACAGCTGAACAGAGCAATAAATAGACAAATGAACAGCAGTCTTACGCGTTGTGCAGCAATTTGCTTGCCACGATCGCCAGAAACGCCTGAGCTGCGACCTGAAGCGCCCGTTCGTCGATGTCAAAGCGCGGATGATGATGGGGGAACGCGGTATCTTCGCTGTCATTCTGGGAACCCACGTTGAAGAAGTTGCCCGGGCGATGCTGAAGGTAATAAGCAAAATCTTCGGCTCCCATCGAGGCATCCAGACCATACAGGGCGTCTTCACCAAATTCCCGAGCGAAAATGGCCTGTACTTCTTCGGCCTGTTGGAGCGGGTTGACCAGAGCCGGATAACCATTGACGTACTCCAACTGGTAAGTCGCATGTTCCGCCAGCGTAATGCCATGCACCATGTCGCGGATGTCGCGTTCCAGCTGTTTGCGCACTTCGGGGTTGAAGCTGCGTACGGTGCCTTCAATCTCGGCTTTGTCCGCAATGACATTAAACGCGGAGCCTGCCCGGAATACGCCAACTGTCACCACCGCCGAATCCAACGGATTGATATGACGCGCCACAATATGCTGAAGGGAAGCGACCAGCTGGCTGCCGACGACAATGGCGTCTACGGTCTGATGCGGCTTGGCACCATGTCCCCCTTTGCCTTGAACGGTGATGGCGAAGGAATCGACCGCAGCCATGGATGGCCCCGAAGGGACGGACAGCTTGCCAAGCGGCATGTAGCTGGCCAGATGCGCTCCGTAAACCTCGTCCACGCCTTCCAGCGCTCCGTCTTCGATCATGGCGATTGCACCGCCGGGCAGTTTCTCTTCGGCATGTTGGAAAATAAAGCGCAGGCTGCCCCTGAGTTCATGCTGACGACCCGCCAACACTTTGGCCACGCCAAGCAGCGTCGAAGTGTGACCATCGTGACCGCAGGCGTGCATGACGCCAGGGTTCTGCGATTTGTAGGGAACGTCATTCTCTTCCGCAATCGGCAGCGCATCGAAGTCGGCACGCAGCGCGATGCAGGGGCCGGGCTGATCGCCCTTGAGATCAGCCAGGATGCCATTGCCGCCTACGCTGGTACGAACGTCATAGCCGAAGCCGCGCAGGGTGTCTGCGATGAATCGGGCCGTATTCGTCTCCTGAAACGACAGCTCCGGATGAGCGTGCAGATGACGCCGCCATTCTACGATCTGCGAATAGTCGCTTTGCAGTTGGTCTTTCCATGATTGGATATTGGGTATAGTCATCGCCTAGATCCCTCCCGCATAATGTCAAACGCAGTTAAACAAAGTAAACCCCTTGATATAGTCTCCAAAATAGCACTTTCCTAAAAAGGCGTCAAATCAAGGCGTTAATTGACTTTATGACTTTTTTCGACAAAATCCTTCAGTAAAACAGAATCCATAACCGATAACAAGAAAGAGAGATCAACATGCAGGTTAGTGCTGCTGCGCTGCTCGTCACGCCTACCCCAGACCGTTATGCCAAACATTTATCTATCGAGGAGCGGAACAAAGATGAAAGTTCAAACGAAATTATTTGCGGTCATCTCGTTATTGGTCGTGGTTTTAATCGGCAGCGGTTCGCTGTCGCTAATTGCCATTGAACATAGCCAGCAGAGTGCCGTTCGGCTGGAAGACAAATTGGAGACGCAAAAATTCCTCAAACAGCTTCAATATCGTCTCACCGGACTGGCCAATGACGAACGCGGGTATCTGCTGACGGAAGACAAGGAATTTGCGGAAGGGATCCAAAAGAAAACGCAGGAGATCGGAGATCTGTTGAAATCCGAGTCTGCGCTGCTTCAGGGAGAAGATCTGACGGCTCTGGAGAAGATCGGCAGTGAGATGGACGAAATGATCCAATTGAACAGTCAGGTCGCTGATCTGGTGTCTTCGGGACAGATTGAGGCCGCGCGCAAGCTGCATTTTGGACAGGAACGTACGCTTCGCAAGGAACAGGTAGACCCGGCTGTTAATGAATTTGTGGACCGGCTGGATACCGAAGTGGCTGCCATGAAGATTCAAAATAAACAAGATGCTGCACGCAGTCAGCAGATCTTGTTCTACAGCGTGCTGTCTACCGTGATCGCTGGTCTGGGCCTCGGATTCTGGCTGCTGCGTTCGATTATGAAGCCGCTGACGCTGCTTGGCAGACAAATGAGTGAGATTGCCCAGGGGGAAGCTGATCTGACACGCACGATTGAGCTGCGGCAGAAGGATGAATTTGGCGCTCTGGCGCATGACTTTAATCATTTTGTTGGCTCGCTGCGTGAAATCATGTCCCGCATTGGCGAGGCTTCGGATCATCTGGCTTCGGCCTCCGAACAGTTCTCGGCCAGTGCCGAACAGTCCAAGTCCACTTCGCATCAGGTGGCGGCAGCAATGCAGCAGATTGCCGAACGTGCAGGTGAGCAGACCTTGATTACCGGACGCAGCACGACTTCCGCCCAGCAAACACTGGAGAGCATCACGCGGATCGCTGCCTCGACCTCGGAAGTGGCCTCATTCTCACAGGAAATGAGCCGCCAAGCGGCCGAAGGGGAGCGGGCTATCGTGCAGATCGATGAGCAGATGGCGTACATCGAATCGGCGGTGGGTGAAGCGGATGAACGGATCGCACAGCTGGCCGTTGACGCGGAACAAATCGACGGAATCACGACATTGATTAATGAGATCTCTGCACAGACCAATCTGCTTGCGCTTAATGCCTCGATTGAAGCGGCTCGGGCAGGTGAGGCGGGGCGGGGATTTACCATCGTAGCCGGTGAGGTCAAAAAGTTGGCCGACCAATCGGCAGATTCGACGCGTGAGATCAAGCAGCGGGTTGCTCATATTCAGCAGGAAACCCAGGCGGCGCTGGAGAAGATGCGCGAAGTGAAGGTGCGTGTGGAAGAAGGTGCCGGTGTCACCCATCACGGAGCACAGCAGTTTGGTGGGATTCTGCAATCCATCGGCGAGGTCTCGGAGCGGACGGGCGATATGGCTGAATCAGCAGCGCAGGTGCACGATGGCTTTGCGGACGTATCGCGTTCGATCGAGAGCGTCAGCATGGGCACACAGGAGATTTCCGGCGGCACGCAGGAGATCGCCGCTGCGACCGAGCAGCAGTTGGCCGCAGGCGAAGAGATGCTGCATGGTGCAGCATCTCTCAGCCGACTGGCGGATGACCTTCAGGCGCTGGTAGGGCGGTTTAAGGTCTAGGGTTTTGGCGATCTGGGCATCAAGGTCGAAGGTCTGATCTAAGGTGCAGGATCTGGGCATTAAGATGCCAGGGTGCAGAACCCGAGATTCAAGGTTTGAAGGTCTGGGTGAGGGGCGCGGATGTGTCGCGGCCCTGGGGTTGAAGCAGGGCGGACGAGGTACGCGTCACGCCCGTGTAATGGCGGCGATCGCTTCCTGGATCGCCGCTTTTTCCTTGCGCAGCACGGCGCCTGCGCAGAGCACCTCCAGCAGCCGGAGCAGCTCCGCGCGCTCCGGCTCACCGTCCGGGCCTGCGAAGAGGCCCGCCCGTTCCCCTTCGGGCAGTCGGCCGATTGTCTGCACGGCCGTCATCCGCAGCGCGTCGGCACCGCGCAGCCAGCGGATGAGGTCTTCCGCTGCCGGACGGGAATCGGCGAGCAGGCTCACCCAGCCGTCAATGGGAAACGATACATGCGGCTCCATCCACGGGATGATTCGCCGACTGTGAAAGGCGGACAGAGCATAGGGCGGCTGCATCCGGCCGCCTGAATTCTTGGCTTCGAGATCGCGCCAGACGAGCGCCAGACCTTCTTCTTCCGGCAGGCAGCTGGCCGTCAGATGGATGAGAATCACCAGGTTCAGGCCGCTGGGAAGACCAGAGGCGGCATGGGGCACGGGTGAAGACGGCGACGTGTCCGCCGCAGCAGGCGAGGAGGATTCTTCAGTCTGGAGTTGGGGCGTTAAAGCAGAGGACGGCGGTTTCCCAGAAGGATTGTCCTTGGCTTTCCAGAGCGAACGAACCCAATCAGCGGCCGCGCTCCCAAGAGCCTCGCCGATCAAGAGCCACCTGGCTTGGCGATTGCTGTTCGACGATTCCACTGCATTCCGGGCAATCCACTCGCTTAGAATCTCATCTGGCGTGTACTGCTCCAGCAGCAGGGGGCCGATCTCGCTTCTTGGGGATTCATCAGAAGCACGCATCTCGATCATTCGCAGCGTCGCGGGCAGATTCCCCCTGACCTTTTCCCAGTTCAATTCGGCGTAATCTTTGAGCCAGGACTGCCAGATGCGTCCGTTCTCTCCGTCCGGCTCCAGGCCATCAGAACCAAGAAAAGGCAGATAAGACCCGGCATGTGCCCCGATCAGGCCGAGGGTGGTGATGCGATCGAAGAATGAGGCCAGGGAAGGGGCAAGCAGCCGAAATTCATCTTCCTCATGCGACCAGGACACGATGGCTGTGCCGGAAGGATGCTCCAGGTCAAGCAGCAGCAGGTCGCCATTACCTGCTTGATGGAACGTCAGATAGCGCCGCTGCTGAATTTCTTCTCCTTCTTCATCGAACAAGTAGGGATGATCCGCTTCTATGAGATTCCAGCCCAGATCGCCTTCAAACACATCGTCGAAGGGCAGCAGGATGCCGGAGGGCAGGCTCCATTGGCTTTGATGATGAATGACACCAGATCGGATGAGCACCTGAAGATCGTGGGGAAGAATGAGGTTCAGCCGCTGCTGAATCGCCGCAATAAAGACCTCGGGATCAGGGGTGAAGCTGGAGTAGGTTCCGCTTCCACGGCGTCCTGAGTCGCAAGCCGATAATTGCTCGATTCGGTTCTCCCATTCCTTATGCCAAGCGGCGAGTTTTTCCGAGGTTAACGTTTGCATAGTCTTCTCCTTTTGGATTGAAGTAAACGGATGATCCGTTTTGTGATTTGTCTTATATTGAATTGTGGAAAATAAAATTTCGACAAATTCGTAAACAAGTGTTTAAATGTTCGCTCACTTGGCTATAATAGCTAATAGATAGTAAGAACCAGATCTAAAGACCTTGTTTGACAGGGGAACGAACCGTAAATAGAGAATGAAGTTGCGTTTCTAGATAAAAGTGGGTCTAAAGTTGCTTTTTACTCTTGACTATCAATAAAGGCAGAAGAGGTGCAGATTAATGAAAAACCGTTTAAGACTGCTGGTCGGAAGTTTGCTCACTAGGGTGTTAGCTACAGCTGTATTGGGTATGCTGCTTCCAACGTTGCTAAGTGTTGTGTTGATGAGTGACTTCGTGCAGCGTGCCAATGTGATGCATGTCAGTCCGATGGTCATTTCGGTGTTGGGTTTCGTCGTTTCCTTCGTGCTTCTGTTCTTCATTGTAAGAGGCATTGTTCGACCGATTCAAGCCGCTGCATCTCAACTCGACCGGATGTCGGATGGAGACTTTACCGAACATGTGCCTGAACAGTATCTGGCACGCAATGATGAAACAGGAACACTCAGCCGGGCATTGGAACGGATGCGCGAGTCGGCAGAACATCTGCTGTCCGGTGTAACCCGTGAAGCCGCAGAGCTTAGAGACGCGAATATAGTCGCTGAAGAGAAGTTCAAACGGATGGAAAAGCTGCTGGGTGAAGTAACCTCGACAACTGAGGTGATGGCCGCCAGTATGCAGCAGACCGCCGCTTCTGCGCAGGAGATCGATGCTTCGACCCAGGAATTTGAACGTGCCGTTGGTTCGATTGCCCAACGTGCCGAAGAGGGAGCGGAGCAGGCCGGACAAGTTAGCGGAAGGGCGATGGAAGTGCAGGAGAATCTATCGCAGTCAGTTGAGAAAACGTCCAAGGTGTATGGTGACGTCAAAACCCAACTGGATCTGGCTCTTGAAGAATCCCACTCCGTCAACATGATCCGCGAGCTGGCAGATTCCATTCTCCAGATCGCCCAGCAGACCAACCTGCTCGCCTTGAACGCTTCCATCGAAGCGGCCAGAGCCGGAGAAGCAGGCCGGGGCTTTGCCGTCGTCGCAGATGAGATTCGCAAATTGGCCGATGCCTCGAAGCAGTCCGTCGAGCAGATTCATACCGTGACTGAGCGAGTGGTGAGTTCGGTTGATAATCTCCAGACTCATTCCGGTCGTCTGTTGAAACTGATGACGACAGAAATCGCAGCCGACTACAAAATGATGCAGGGTAACGCAGATGCTTATCTGCAAGATGCTTTGTACATCGAAAATATGGTGTCGGATTTCAGTGCGACCAGTGAGCAGCTCAGTGCTTCGGTACAGAATCTATCCAAAGCGATCAGCGAGATTGCGGCGGCTAACAACGAAGCGGCAGAAGGCACGGAAAGTATTTTTGCCCAAGCTTCCGATGTCCTGACCACATCCAACGAAGTTGCTGTTCAGGCACAACGCACGAACGAAAGCTCCAAGCGTCTGCAATATATCTCTAGTTATTTCCGTTTTGAAGGCAGCCCACAAGGAGAAAAGGGTGCGATTGAAGCATCGGAAGCCAAGGCTGTTTCAGGCAGAGATGAGGCGGTTCGTCCAACTTCTCCACAGGAACTATTGATCTAAACGGATCAGGTAGATACATGTATGTAGATTCTGGCAGTTCCCGCATCCCGGGAGCTGCCTTTTTGCTGTTCGATAGGATCTTGGGTGAGAACGAAAAAGATCCAAAGAGTGCCGAAGTGACGAAAAATTGTTACAATATTGTGTATGCCCATGGACGATCTGGGATGGATAGACCGATTAAGCTGTAAATACAGACTTCAATGATGAACGGAAAAGCGAGGGATTACTCGATGATTATCAAACCAAGAACACGTGGATTCATTTGTACGACTGCTCATCCGGTAGGCTGCGCGGCACAGGTGCAGGAGCAGATTGACTATATCGCGGCCAAGCCGCGTCTGAAGAAAGGCCCTCAGAACGTACTCGTCATCGGTGCTTCGACAGGCTATGGATTGTCAGCGCGAATTGCCGCTGCCTTTGGCGCCGGAGCCGCAACGGTAGGCGTCTATCGCCCGAGCAAGAGCAGCGACAATCGCACCGCCTCGGCGGGTTGGTACAATTCGGCAGCCTTCGAGCGTAAAGCCGCCGAAGCGGGCTTGAAATCGTTTAGCGTGGCGGGTGACGCCTTCGCGGATGACACCAAAGCCAAAACGGTTGAAGTGATTCGCCAGGAGCTGGGCAAGGTCGATCTGGTCGTCTACAGCGTGGCTACGGCTCGCCGCGTCGATCCCCATACCGGGGAAATCGCCAACTCGGTGCTGAAGCCGATCGGAACTTCGTATACCAACAAGACGGTGAATTTCCACAACGGAGAAGTCAGCGACGTTACGCTGCACCCTGCCACGGAGGAAGAGATTGCCGCAACGGTCACGGTCATGGGCGGCGATGACTGGAAGCTCTGGATCGATACACTCGCGGAAGGCGGCGTGCTGGCAGATGGAGCGACGACCATTGCCTATTCCTATATCGGGCCGGAACTCACTCAGCCCATCTATCGGGAAGGCACGATTGGACGGGCCAAAGACCATCTGGAACAGACCGCCCATCAGCTTAACGAACAGTTGGCTGCCCATGGCGGCCGGGCTTTTGTCTCGGTCAGCAAGGCACTTGTGACTCAATCCAGCTCAGCGATCCCGGTCGTTCCGCTGTATATCTCCGCCCTGTATCAGGTGATGAAGGAGAAAGGATTGCACGAAGGCTGCATCGAGCAGACTTACCGACTGTTCGCGGATCGGCTGTACGGAAATGGCGAAGTACCGACCGATACGGAAGGGCGAATTCGCATCGACGATTGGGAGATGCGGGAGGATGTCCAGGCGGAAGTCGCCCAGCTGTGGACGCAGATTTCCTCCGAGAATGTCGAGGAACTGAGCGATCTGGCCGGATACCGGAAAGAGTTCTTTGCTCTGTTTGGTTTTGGACTGGAAGGCGTAGACGAGGAAGCGGATACCGATCCGAACGTGTCGATGCCGGAAGGACGCTTATTTATTGTAGAAAAATAAGGGGAGTTTATGCTCCTGCGCTGGACGGCGATGTGTTAGGGCTTTATAAGCCGGCATGAAAAGCATCCACGCTGACGAACAGAACAGTTAGGCCAAAAGGACAGTGCTGTACATGCGGTACTGTCCTTTTGGTGTTGGCGGGTTTGTTGATTGATTGGTGCATACATTGGTGGATTCAAGAGACATGGGGAGCGGCACGGGGTAAGAAAGATAAGCTCATCCTTCAGCCTTCGTACATTTTTTGCAGCAGATTGGCGAGGGTCTGTTCTTCTTCCGCGCTAAGGTTACGGGTGACAACGGCATTATGTTCGTTTAGCAGGCGCTGAAGCACCGGCAGGAAATCGACGCCTTTGGGCGTGGGATACAGCAGATAGGATCGTCGATCCTGTTCATCAATACGCCGTTCGATATACCCTTCCTGCTCCAGATGCTGCACCGCCCGTGCGGTAGTCGCTTTATCGAAAATCAGGTTGGCGGTCAGCTGATCCTGACGGATGCCCGGATGGAGCAGAATGTTTTTGAGAAAAACATGCTGGCCGCCTCCGCCCAGTCCGTAGGGTTTGAGCCGCTCCTTGAGCTGCTTCTGGTTCTGTCGATAGAGCAGGGAGATCCACCTGCTGATCGGATAACGTTCGTTCATGCCGGAATCGGCTCCTTTCGCGGACTCCGTTTCCTGTAAGGCCGGAAGAGAATCCTTGTCTAAAAATTGTAACGAATGTTGGTTGCGTACGCAACCATAATGACGTAAACTAAACGAAACAATTCGTTGCGTACGCAACTAAATGAGCGGAGGTGTAAACGTGAATCCAGCTGTAACTTCTTATCAGGATGACCCGCAGGTGCAGCGGCGGCGTTGGCAGATCCTGATTATTCTGAACTTTTTTACGTTTATGGCTACGCTGGACGGCAGTATCGTCAATGTGGCGCTGCCCTCGATTTCCAGCAGTCTGGGCTTGGAGCTGGGTCACGCGCAGTGGATCTCCAGCATCTATCTGATGGCGATCTGTTCGTTTATTCTGCTGTTTGGACGGCTGGGTGATATTTTTGGCAAGATTCGCATTTTTAGAGTGGGAGCGATCATCTTCGTTCTGGGTTCGTTATTGTGCGGACTCAGCGGATCACTGGCCACGCTGATCGGTGCACGTATTGTGCAAGCGATTGGAGCCTCGGTCATGATGGCGAACAGCCAGGGCATCGTCACTGACATTTTCCCCGGCAGCGAACGCGGCAAGGCGCTGGGGCTGGTCGGTACCTTTGTATCGCTGGGCAGCATCGCCGGGCCGGGCGTTGGCGGGCTGATGGTTTCGTCACTCGGCTGGGAGTCGATCTTCTGGATTAACGTCCCGATTGGACTGATTGCCATTGTACTCGGCTGGAAGCTGCTGCCGCAGGACATTCGCACGGCGAAAAAAAGGGTGGATGGAGGGGGCAGCCTCTTGTTCGCCGCCTTCATTGTGTCCCTCATCGCTGCGATTCTGATCGGGCAGGAAGTTGGGTATGGGGATTGGCGCATCCTTTCTCTGCTGGCATTTGCTGCTGCTGCATTCGTGGTATTCCTGCGCGTGGAATCGCGGATTCACGAACCGATGCTGGATTTGAGTTTGTTCCGTAATCCATTGTTTTCTCTGAGCATCCTGTGTGGATTTCTGGTATTCGTCAGCATGTTCTGTTACAACATCATCGCTCCATTCTACTTGCAGTCCATTCTCGGCCTGTCGCCCAGCAGTGCGGGCTGGATGATGATGATCTATCCGCTGGTGATGGTCGTCGTGGCTCCGTTAAGCGGCGCCATGTCGGATCGCTTTGGTTCGGAATGGCTGACCTTCATCGGACTGCTGCTTATGGTAGGCGCTCAGGCGGGGCTGTCCTCGCTGCATGAAGGCAGCACCCTGCCCGTGGTTGGCTCCTTTATCGCGCTGCTGGGTCTGGGCGGAGGGATGTTCCAGTCGCCGAACAACTCACTGGTTATGTCTACTGTGCCGCGCCCACGTCTTGGCGTAGCCGGAAGCGTCAACTCGTTGATCCGCAATCTGGGCATGGTCGTCGGCATTGCCGTGGCCACCACGACGCTGTTTGGCGTCATGAGCCAAGAAGCGGGGCAGCGCGTCACCGGCTTGATTCCGGATCGTCCGGATATTTTCATCACGGGTATGCACGTGGTGTTCACCGTATCGGCCTCGATCTGCGTAGTCGGTGCCCTGCTGACCGGCTGGCGCTTGTTTACACGCAAACGCCGCCAAGGCGGCGAACCGATAGACAAGGACAGGAAGCCTTCCGGCGCAGCCGACGATGTATCCGCACAAACGGCAGAAGGACGGGGCAAAGGAAAAACTGTGAAGGCTTGAGAGGACAATCTGCCTTCTGCCGCAATCATCAGGAGCAAGCCTTGGCGGTAAGTCTGAACTCCACACCGACTTTGCTTTTCCCTTTGCAAGCTTGGGTAACCACACCATCACCGCAATCCCAAAACCTGTTTGCCGCCAAATCTCCGGCGCTGCAAGCAGGTTTTTTGCTGTCCCCTCGTTTCACCTTCCTGACTTCTTCGTGCTGCCAGGCTGGTTTAAGAACTGTTAAACTTCCGTTTAGCTCCGGGTTAGGGTGACGTGCTATCATGCAGATAACGAACATGGGCAGCGGAGGGCATGTTATGCCTGCTTCGCTGTGTACAGTTTACAGCTGCTCACGCTTCGCTTATACCCAACCGAAATGGGAGATTTGCCATGACGATTAGACGCAGGCTTTTTATATCGAATATCTTGATGATTGTGATTCCAATTGTCCTGGCCTTAATGCTGGCGGCGCTTCTGGCGCTGCTGTTGTGGTCGCAGTTCGACTTCAAGTTCAGCAGCAGTCAGGATTATTACGAAGCGCGGGATTCCGTGATGCAGGGAGCCGAGCAGATTCTGGAGAATCCTGACGCGGCCTCTTCCGGACATACGGAGCTGGTCGTGAATCGTGTGAAGGAGCTGCTGGCGAGCAACGATATGGCGCTGCGAGCCTACGAGACGCGGGATGGGAAAGTCATCAACGAGGTGCCGAGGTATGCGCTGGGCACGGAGACTTTTGTAGACGAGCCGCTGAATCAGGCATTGAATGCGCTTGGTGGAACGGGGCTTGTGGGCAAGGGGGGGCGGGAGCTGTATGTCTCGCAGATTGAAACCGAAGAGGGCAGCGGTTATCGCATCGAGCTGTACAGCACGCGAGTGCCTGAGGACGTACAGGACGCTCATCCTCGCCCGCATGCAGGATGGATTCCGGTGTCGCTGATGCTTGGCATGATCGCGGTTGTCTTTTTCACCAGCCGCTTCCTGACGAGGTTCGTCTTCCAGAAGATTCGGCAGCCGCTTCAGATTCTGTCGGACGGCGTTACGCAGATCCGCGACGGTAATCTGGATCATCGGATTGAATACACGCGCAAGGATGAATTCAGACCGGTGTGCGAAGCGTTTAACGAGATGGCAGGGCGGCTCAAGGAGTCGGTCTGGGCGGTGCAGAAGCAGGAGATGAACCGCAAAGAGCTGCTGGCCGGCATCTCGCATGATCTGCGTTCTCCGCTTACTTCGATCAAGGCGTATGCCGAAGGGCTGCTGGATGGCGTGGCGACGACTCATGAAGCGCAGCGCCGATATGCAGGCATGATTAAGCACAAAGCCGAAGACATCGACCATATGGTCTCGCGGCTGTTCCTGTTCTCGAAGATGGATCTGGGCGATTACCCAAACTATCCCGAAGATCTGGATCTGCGTGAGGAGGTCGGTGAATTTTTCCAGGCGGTGGCTGAGGAGTATGCCGAGCAGGGACTGGTCGTGCAGATGGGCAGGCTGGAAGAGGGCGTGATCCTGCATGCTGATCCGGTGCAGTTCCGGCGCGTGCTATCCAACATTGTCGAAAATAGTCTCAAGTACAAGGAGCGTCCGAAAGTTACGGTGTCGGTTCACGCGGTTAGGCAGGGAGATACGCTGCGCCTTGAAGTAGAGGACGATGGGCCGGGTGTGACGGATGAAGCGCTGCCCAAGCTGTTCGACGTTTTCTATCGCAGCGATGCTTCGCGCAGCAGTCCCCATCGGGGCAGCGGTCTGGGACTGGCGATTTCGGAAAAAGCAGTTACGTTTATGGGCGGGAAAATCTATGCTGAACACGGTAGAAGTGGCGGGCTGCGTATCGTTATTGAGCTGCCCACTGCCGTCAAGAAGGGAGAATGATCCATGAATCCAGAGCGGAAGATTCTTATTGTCGAAGACGACCTTGCTATCGCCGAGATTGAACGCGATTATCTGGAGATCGACGGATTTACGGTGGAGATTGCCGATAATGGCATAACCGGAATCGAGCGAGGGAGCAGCGGAGAATTCAATCTGATTCTGCTGGACGTCATGCTGCCGGGAGCAGATGGGTTTGCGGTATGCCGCAAGCTGCGTGAGACGCTGGACATTCCGATCTTGATGGTGACAGCCAGACAGGAGGACATTGACAAGATCCGGGGACTGGGGTTGGGGGCGGACGATTATATTGTGAAGCCTTTTTCACCCGGAGAACTGGTTGCACGTGTCAAAGCCAATCTCGCGCAGTATGAGCGCCTTCGTCAGCGAGCAGGCGGAGCTATAGGTGGAGGAGAGCTGAAGGTCGGTCAGATCGTCATCCGTCCCCAGTCCCGGCGCGTCTATGTGCGGGGAGAGGAACTCACACTCAAAAACAAGGAATATGAGCTGCTGCTGTTTCTGGTCGAACATGTCGATATGGTGCTGGCCAAGGAAACGTTGTATGAAAAAATCTGGGGCTACGACGCGGTCGGTGACAGTGCTACGGTAGCGGTTCACATCAATCGTCTGCGTGAGAAGATCGAGGATAACCCGAGTGACCCCAAGATGATTCAGACCGTATGGGGAGCCGGGTATCGACTAAAAGCCTAACGCTGGACGGATACGGATTGGATTTCTGGAGAGTGGGATTTGCCAAATAAGGAAATGCTGAAGTCAGGGACGTTCGCTGGTTGGCGGGGGTCCTTTTTTTCATGCTCAAGACAGAAGCCGGAACAATATTTACGAACTGTTTAAGGTTTGTTTAGAAAGTGTGCACAGAGAGTTTATGCCTCGGATTTAGGATGAGGATGTAAACAAGAAACCTCACCCCAACCCCAAATCAGAGGAGCGATGAAGGATGAAAAGAACCGTAAGAAACAAGACGATCGGTATTATGGCAGCGGGCATGGTCGTAACGGCAAGTCTGGGAGCAGCCGCTTATGCGAGTGGCAATGCCTATGACGACTTCCGCTCGGCAGCGGTCAAGACGATGCAGTTGGACAACTCCACCATGAATTCGACGATTGAATGGAAACAAAGCGGCAAAGTCACTGCCAGCGGAACGTTCCAGGTGCAGTCGGCAGGCGAAGAACGCTACTCGTCCGGGAAGCTGAACATCGGCGGCAAGACATTAAACGTCGAACAGGCCACGGAAAACGGCAAGGTAATCCTGCGTAAAGGCGATCAGTATTATTCCATGGATGCCGCTGGAATGAAGGATCGCGGTGACAAGGAGATTGAAGCATCGCCAAGCGCGCTGCGGCTGGCTGAAGCGGCGAGCGATCTGCTGCTGGGCGACATCAAGAATCGGTTTACGGAAAATGGAGACACCATTACGCTCAGCCTGACTGATGCCCAGATTCCGGAGCTGGCTAATCTGGCAATGAACGCCGTATTGGAAGCCAGTGCGAAGCACGGTGAAGATCGCCTGAGTCAAGAAGCCAAATGGCAGTCGGACTGGGCAGACTTCGATCATGCTTCCCTGTTCCCGATCGTGTCGAACGGTCGTGTGGACAGCGTGCGTCTGGAAGCTACGGTGAAGGACGGCGCGATCTCGACCATCAAGACGACAATCGGGGTATCCGGCCTGGATAAAACTGGACAGCAGACTGATCTGCAAGCGTCCATCGACAGCGCCATCAGTCAGGTAGGAACGACAGTGCCGCAGGATATTGACGTGACGGGGCAAAAAGTCGAGCCGCTTGAACTGCCGAGCGGTCATGAAGGATTCGGACACGGGCCTTTCGGTGCCGGTCGTCACAAGTAAGGAGGAATGACAATGGCCGTCGTAGTCATCGAAAATCTGACGAAGAAATACGCCAATCGGCGCGGCGTGGAGAATCTGTCGTTTGAAGTGGAGCGTGGACAGGTGCTGGGTCTGCTGGGTCCCAATGGCAGCGGCAAGACCACCGCGATGAAGGCCATGCTGGGTCTGCTCACCCCGGACTCCGGTGCCATCTCCCTCCTGGGCATGAATCCTGATGAGCAGCTGCCTGGTATCCTGTCCCGGACGGGCTGCATGATCGAAACGCCCGGTCTGTATCCGTATCTGACAGCCGAACAGAATCTATTGCTGACGGGGCGCTTCTATCCGGGTTTCGATGCGGCGGCGGTCGAAGGTCTGCTGGATCGGGTAGGGCTGCTGCGCTATCGCAAGGAGAAGGTTCGCCGGTTCTCTGTGGGGATGAAGCAGCGGCTGGCGCTGGCGGCAGCCCTGCTGCCCAAGCCCGAGCTTCTGGTTCTCGACGAACCTACCAATGGCATGGATATTGAAGGGACGGCGCTGTTTCGGGAGCTGCTGCTGCAAGAACGTGAACGCGGCTGCGCGGTTGTCTTATCCAGTCATCTCGCGCATGAGATGGAGCAGCTCTGTACACACACCGCCGTGCTGCGGGAAGGGCGTCTGATCGACCGCGCACCGGTGGCGCAGGTGCTGGAGCAGTATGGCAGCATCGAACGTTATTATCTGCGGGTGACGAATACGGAAGGGAGGGAAGTCGGATGAACAGAAGAGACCGGGGAGCGGTGAAGAACGCTTCGATGGAGCTGGAGCCAATAGCCAGCTTGCAGCCTGGGAAGTCAGAGACAGAGCATCCTATCGCGCAGGATCTGTCTTCAGTAGATTCCAGCGGTCGTCCCGATTCAAGATCGCCTCAGGCCAATGGCGCCGGGGCTGGAGAGGGTCTGTCCATGGGGAACATGATTGGCCGGGTGGCGGAAGTGGAACTTCGCAAAATGATGGCGCAGTTCAAATATCGGGCGCTTCCGATCTTCATCGCACTGGTGCCGCTGGCGGTTCTGCTGCTGAACCGGGCATCAAACAGCTTCATCCGCTTCTCGCCGGATCATCTGCCGTATACGCTGCTGTCACTTGCAGCGTACATCCTGCTGCCACTGGCCGCCTGCATGATGGCGGCTGATCTGTTCGCCGGCGAGCGGGAGCGCGGCGAGCTGAAGATCCCGCTCACCCGTCCGGTGAGCCGCCCTGCTCTTGCGATCGGCAAGATCGCAGCGATGCTGGTCTACCAGGCCGGACTGCTGGCCGCCTTGTTGGTCATGTCTCTGGCGGCCGCGCTGTTATCGGGCGCTTCGCTGGGCGGGATCGGCATCCCGGCGATGCTGGGTGCCTATGTCTTGACGCTGCTGCCTGCGGCAGCGATCAGCGCGGCGGCGGCCTTCGCTTCTACGCTGGCTCGCAGCGCGACCTCGGGCTTCCTGCTGGGTCTTGTGCTGCTTGCGCTGCTAAACGGATTGGGCCTCGCTTTTCCGGCAGCTTCGCCGGTGCTGCTGACCGAATACGTCACCTTGTACAAGACGGTGATCGGATCGGAGATTGTCTGGAGCCAGCTGATGCTTGGCGCCGGAATCCTGGCAGGCTGCGCCACGGTGCTGACCACCGCACAGATCCTGATATTCGACAGCCGGGAAGTCTAAGGCAGGTCAGGGAAGCAGCCGGATGAATAAAAGGTTCCACCCCGTTGAACATACGGAGTGGAACCTTTTTTGATGGAAGAATAGAAGGTGAACACGGCATCTTCAGTTAAATCGCCGAATATGCGGCGAGCACAGCGCCGTCAGCAGGATGAGTATCCCCGCGCAGGCGAAGATGGCAATACTGGGGATACCGCCGATGGTATCGGCCAGCCGCCCGACGATCAGATAACCAACCGGAAGCAGGGCGAAGGAACCCAGCATGTCCAGACTGGCCACGCGGCCAAAGCTCTCGGCAGGCACCAGTTCCTGCAAGCTGATCTCCCAGATTATCATGAACATCATCATGCCGAAGCCTTCCAGAACCATCGCCATAACAAGACCTGGCACCCAGGTCACGATAGAGAGCAGCAGCAGAGCAAATCCGCTCAATAGTGCTCCTCCATAAGCGACCAGCCCCCGGCGTTTCCAATCCCGTTTGGAACCAAATAACACAGCGGCAAGAATTGCGCCCACAGCGGTTCCCGCCATGGCGATGCCATACACTGAAGGAGACAATCCATGATGGACTTTGAACAGCCACGGTACGAGAATCGCTACGATGCCGGTATAGCAGATATTCAATAGCGAGAAGGCGACAATGGTGATCCAGAGCCAGGGCAGCCTGCGCAGTACATGAACGCCTTCCATAAATTCAGCGCCGAAGCCGGACAATGCGGACGGACGTGCAGAGAGCGGCTCCGTCATTTTTTCGTCAGCGGAGGCTTCGCTTGGCCATTCCATAACCTGAACGGCAGCTGCTGTTTCTGGAGAAGACGAACCCGCTGTGCTTTGCGCAGAGGAGGACGAGAAAGCCCAAGCAGCTTCATCTCTACCCTTCTTCCGCTGCGCCGACAGCACTTTTCCCAGCATGGCGAAGCAGATCAGGGAGATAAGATACGTGGTCGAATCGAGGGCAAATCCCGCCCCCGGTGAAGCGGCAGTGACCAGCATCCCACCAAGAGCAGGCCCCAACAGCCGCACGCCTTGTATGCTGATCTGACTCAGTGCATTAGCCGCGTTGCGAATATCCGGTGTGAACACCTCGGCGCGGAGTGCGGAATAAGCCGGACTGAACACGCCTTCCATAAGACCATAGAACACCAGTCCAATATAGAGACGTTCCAGCGTCAAGGTGCCGCTGAAGATGGCGATCGCCGCCAGCAGCATGATGACCAGACGTGCCCCATTGCTCAACATAACCAGCCGCAGGCGGTCGGTCTTGTCCACGATCCATCCCGCGAACGGCAGAGCGAGAATATTGGGCAGCATATAGCAGGTCATGGCGAATCCCAATGCTGTCGAAGAATCGGTTAGTGAGTAGACGACAATCGGCAGAATCAACACCGAGACGGAGCTGCCGAGCATTGCAATCCACTGCCCGAGCCAGAGATAGGTGAACGCTCTGGAACGGCGCAGCGGAGATAGAAAAACGTCCAAACGCGAGAGGAGCGAGGAAGTCGGGCCGCTTCTCTCGATCTCAGCGTTGAGATTTGCGGCTTGACCTGAAGCTGTCGATGATTTTTCCGGGTTGGGCGGCACGTCTTACCCTCCTTCGCTTCCGTCTATTCGGCCGATGCGGACACTGACGCCATATTCCCGGCCGCCTTTGCTTTGCTGTTCCCACTTTTCAAACAGCGCCTTCAATTCTTCGGAAAACTGCGAGGCTTCTTCATCCGACAGATCGAGACGTGTCGCATGATATTCGGAGAATGGCCCGCTTCCTGTCCAGGCTTCATCGTCTTTGACCCAATCGGGACCTTCGGCTGCTCCAGGGAAATGAAACTGTGACGCCTTGGCGGCATAATATTTCTCGACGATCCCTGACACATGGCGTGTATCGGTCAACTCCAGCAGGCCGCCTTCATGTAGCCGCTGGATGTGATAGTGGATGTTGCCGGGCGTTCTGCGCAGTAGATCCGCGACCTGCTTGGACGTCATTGGTTCCTTGGACAAGGCGTGCATAATCTTGATTCGGAGCGCATTTTGCAGCAGTTTGTTCTGCTTGCTGTCGATGACAAGCGGCTGCTGCTGTTCGGGGTTCTGCATCCTGATTCCTCCTCGATCGGGTTGTGGAGAGCGATCTGGAATTCCGATCAATCTAATTATAGATCAATCTGGATTCCAGATTGATGAGTTGAATATATCACCACAGCGGCAAGCTGTAAAGAGAATCTACAAAAAAGCCGTGTACAGCCATCGCTCCGCTTCCAACCAGACATCCTGGGGAAGCTTCGGATCGAATCTGTACACGGCTTGTTTAAGCCTCCCGAACTGGAAAATCACACGGGACCATCATCGTATGGTGAACAAGAAGATAGAGAAGTCGCCTTCGCTCTCTTTTGGCTCAAGAGAAGGTATCCAGCAGAATGGCGGTCAGCAGACCCATGGAGGCGATAAAACCGACAAGCGGCCCGCCTTCTTCAAACGCCTCGGGCATCATGGTCGAGCACAGCATGGCGATGATGCCACCCCCGGCGAACGCTCCGATTGCCGCCTTCATCTCATTGGAGAGCTGTTCAAGGAACAGATAACCCCCCATGGAAGCCAGGGCAGAAACCAGCAGGACAACGCCCCACATAACGAAGATTTTGCCGCGTGAATAGCCGTTTTTCTGTAAACCGACCGTGCTGGACAGTCCTTCGGGAATGTTGCTGACGAAGATGGAGACAACCAGCACAACGCTGATGCCTTTGCCCGCCAGCAGGCTTGCGCCCAACATGATTGATTCCGGGATGGCATCCATGACTGTACCGGCGAAGATCCCAAGACCGCTCTGGTCGGCTTCGCCCGCTGCCTGCGAACCGGACTCGTCCTTGCCCGAACGCTTGCGGTTGGAGCCGCCCCGGCGGGAGACGATCAGGTCGAACACCGTATAGACCAATGCGCCGACGGTGAAGCCGATCGCGGTTGCCTTGAGTCCGCCGTCCTCCAGGGCATCGCCCAGCAGTTCAAAGGCAGCCGCACCAATCAGCGTCCCAACGCCAAATGCCATGATCCAGCCTATGTATCTCTTGCCAATGCGCAAAAATAACGCCGCCAGTGCGCCAAGCACAACGGCTGAAGCGGAGATGCCGCCCCACAGCAGTGCGCTCCACATGCTCCATCGCCCCTTTCCTTGCTGCTATAAATGTCGATGTTGACATAGCGCAGCGTACCTGAATGTTCATTAACCTGCTTTCTGTTCAGGCAAACGTCAAGCTGTACAGCTCAGTTTGGCAGGCTGTCCATTTGGGTTTGGTCGCTTTCTCTCCTTTTCGCAATCACGAACCCCAAATGGTATAATTCTGCGTATGTGGAACGGACACGCCAATTCGGCGGGTGAGATCAAGAGGTTGGATTTCCAGAGCAAATTTGACAAGGTGGAGGCGATGAGATGGGTACACCAACGGTATTGACGACGGGCGCTAATGCCCCAATCGGGCAGACCGATCAGCTTCGTGTGAGAGTGGAATGGAGTCACGCGCCGGCAGATCTTGATGTGAGCTGTTTTATGGTGGGAGAGAACGGGAAAGTTCCTTCGGACGATTATTTTATTTTTTATAATCAGGATTCCAGCCCCGGCGGACAGGTGCGTTATGAACGAACCGGCACGAATCATGTCGTCTTCACCATCCGCACGCAGGAGCTGGACCCTTCAACGATTGCCAAGTGTGTATTTTCCGCAACCCTGGATGGAGCCGGGACGTTCGCGGATGTGCAGGGCTGCCGAATTGTCGCGGAGACAGCCACCGACGAGATTGTTTATGAGATCAAGGAAGCTACGCAGGAACGTTCGCTAGTATTCATGGAGCTGTACCGCCATTCTTCAGGTTTGAAGTTGAGAGCGATTGGACGGGGATTTAATGGAGGGTTGAAGCCGCTGGCGGAAGCTCATGGCGTGGAGATCGAGGAGGGGACGACGCCTGAACCGGCTGCTGCCGATTCTTCCGTTCCAGCGTCTTCATCACCTGCACCTGCTGCACCCGAACCGACTCCTGCGCCAACACCGGAACCTTCCGTACCGCTGGGCAAGATCGATCTGCTCAAGCGCAAGGTCGGCATCTCTTTGGAAAAGAAAAATATTGCGCATGAGAAAGCCCGCGTAGCGGTGGTGTTCGATGCTTCCGGTTCGATGACCCAGCTCTATGCGCAGGGAACCGTACAGCGGGCGTTTGAGCGAATCTTGGCCGTCTCGGCGCGAATGGATGACGACGGAATCCTGGATGTATGGTTCTTCGCCACCAAGATGATGAGAGCGCCCAGCGTGAATGAACATCAGTACGAGGATTATGTGAAGAAGACGTATCCGGGGCCAACGATGAAGAGTAAGCTGGGCTTCGGCAATAACGAACCGGTCGTCATTGAGGACATCATCAAGAAGTACACGAAGGAAGATCCGGATGATCGGACGCCTACTTATATTATTTTCTTCAGTGACGGCGGGATCTATGAGACGAAGAAAATCTCCAAGCTGCTGATCGCTCATTCCGACAAACCTATCTTCTGGCAGTTTGTCGGACTGGGCAACGCCAACTACGGTGTGCTGGAACAGCTGGATAATCTGAGAGGCCGGGTGGTGGATAACGCCGACTTCTTCGCTCTGGATGATCTGGACCGGGTCAGCGACGAAGAACTGTATGACCGCCTGTTGAACGAATTCCCTGGCTGGCTGAAGGAAGTCCGGGCGAAGGGCATTTTGAAGGGATAATAAGCTCTGCTCACATCAAGTCAATAACAAAGGAGAAGACATTTACATCATGAACAGACAGCACGATTCTTTGACCAACGCTTCCGTCTCGCCGGGCTTGACGCTCGGTGAATGTCTAAATATGCTGCATCGGGATCTTGTACTCGTGGATATGCACAGTCCAGGCAAGCCCACCCACCCCGTGTCCAAATGGAAAAAGCTGCTGCCGCTCGATGATCCGGGATATGAACTGCGAACGATGAGTTTTAATCATGGACGCACTCAGAAAAAATCGATTGTTCAGCTCAATGGAGGACGCTCTTGGCACGAGTGGTCATAAGAAGCAGAGACGGGCAGCGCGAGTCGTCCGGGGAAGAAAGCCAGGGAGAGGAAGTTGAATGTCAGATTCCTCACTGTGATCTTAGCTGTGATCTTATCAGTCGGAACGGGTAATGAAGGAGATAAACGCCATTTCGATCCATAAGGAGACGATTGACGATGAGACAGGATATTGGCCAAGACCATGACTACTATATCGTTCGCGCATCCGACCCGCCGGAACCGTTTACGCCGCTGCCTTCGACGCCGGAAGATCCTCCGGGAACCCAGCCTCAGGGCGATCCGGAGATTCAGCCGCAGGAACCGCCCGGCGTGCAGCCGGGACGTCCACCGGAAGTGACGCCGCATGAACCTCCAGGTGTGCAGCCAGGTCAGCAGCCCGAGATTCAACCTGCCGATCCTCCCGGTGTCCAACCCGGGCAGCCGCCGGAATTCGACCCGGATGATATACCGGGTGTTCGTCCGAACCGTCCGGAGGTTCAACCGGAGCAGCCACCAGGTATCCAGCCTGGAGGGCCGCCTGAGATTCAGCCAGTGAACCCACCCGATGTGCAGCCGGTGAATCCCCCGGAGATTCAGCCCGTCAACCCGCCGGATGTCCAGCCGGGTCAGCCCCGTGAATTCTAGCGAGACTATTGTAGAACCACGGCAGGCATCATGGGCGCCAGACGACAAACAGGCTAAGGTTCAGGCCTGTAAACAGGAAACTTTACGAAGCCCAACTGTAAGAATCCCAAGCTATTCCAAAAAGCCTCGCGCCCATGATCGGCGCGAGGCTTTTACGTGTGATTTTTAAGACGCATAGATTTAGAAGTATAGATTTAGGCGCATCGAACAGATTGGACTTGGATGTTCAGGTTTAATCCTTGCGTTCCGATCGGATGTAATACGTCTCGCCGCTCCCGACGTCCAGCACATTCAGCTGTCCGCCGAATACCGCACCTCCATCAATACCGATGATGCGGTTGCTGCCGTAATACAATCCGTCATCATCCGGGTCGCCGTGCAGCCCACGGGTTGGAGTATGCCCAAAGATCACCGTCTTGGCACCCTGATAGCCCTTGTGGAACTCTTCCCGAATCCATACCAGTTCGGATCGATCGGACTCGGCGGCCGTCTTGCCCGGCGGGATGCCGGCGTGGACGAAGATATGAGTGTCCGTCTCGTAATACAGATCCAGACTGCGAATGAAGTCCAGATGCCGTTCCAGCGTCTCGGAGCGCAGCTCCGGTCGTCGATATTGCTCTCCGGTCTCGATGCGGAGCTGCCGATCGCTGAACCCGTAGCTCTGAAGCGTCGCATAACCGCCATTTCGCACAACCCAACGTTTCCAATCTTCTTCGCCACCTTCCACAAGCGCACGCAGCATCAGATCCTCGTGGTTGCCCATCAAGACGATGGCCCCGCCCGCACGGAGTTCCATGACCTTTTCCAGCGTCTGCATGGATTGCGGGCCGCGGTCGATATAATCACCCAGCAGCACCAGTTGGTCGGAGGCCGGGTTGTAGTGAATATGAGTCAATAAACGTTCCAGCAGTTCCAGTTCGCCATGAATATCGCTGATTGCGAATGTTCTTCCAGACATCACGAGGCCTCGCTTTCGGGGAGGAATAGGAGATTAAGGCATGTACGGCCTAGCCAAACAGAGCACTCCAGAGATGCGACAGCGGCATGACCAGCAGTAGGGCAGGGAGCATGTTGGCGACCGGAAAAGCTTTGATTCCGCTGATTCGCAGTCCGTTCACCAGCATGATGATGCCTCCAGCCGCCGAAAAGTCGGCGATCATCTCCGGCGTGGTCAGCGGCAGAATCAATCCTGCGCCGAAGAACAGCGCCAGCAGAATGACGGCCTGCGGCAGCGCTACTGTAGGCACGATATAACCGAGCGAGGTTGCGAAGATCAACGCCGTACAGAAGTCGAGGAACGATTTGGACAGCAGTACGGTATAATCGCCGGTCATGCCTTCATTCAGCGCACCGAAGATGCCGGTACCGCTGGCACAGAACAAGACGACGATCCCGACGAACTGCTGCATGAACACGTCGGGATCAGGGCCGGAAGCTTTGACCGAGAAGAAGCGATCCACAGGCCCTCGCATCCTGCCCGCCAGCCATTCGAGACCTCGTTCCAATCGAACAAGTTCACCAATGACGCTGCCGAGCAGCAGGGCGAGAACGACAGGCGGCAGACTGTGAACCTTGGCGATCATGACGACGCCCATACCCATAGAAGCTGCACCAAATGTCAGCGGCAGATTGAGTCGCAGCCGTTCGGGCACCTTGCTGCCAAGCAGCGCGCCCAGCAGACCACCCAGCAGGACGGCCAGGGCATTGATTAGAGGCCCAACGGGCATGATGAATCTCCACCTTTTGCATGTAATTAAGACCGTCGGGCAGAACCGATAGTCTTTTTATTGTAAGGGGACAATCATCAGACAACAAGGCAAAATAAAAGTTGCAAATTTAGATTAACTCGAGTAAATTAATGAACAGGAGTAAGTTTAATGTTGGAGAAGGAGTCTTCAGGTTATGGAACACCGTTATTCATTACGCGAGGTCAAGAAGGCGAGAACCCGAATCAAGCTGTACGAAACTGGTTTGCAGTTGATGAAATCGCAGAAGTTCGCAGACATCATGGTAGACGAGATCTGTAAGGAAGCGGAGACGTCGAAGGTCACTTTTTTTAAATGTTTTCCGCAAAAAGAAGCGCTGCTGGTCTACTTCATGCGCGTCTGGTTGACGCAGCGAATATTAGAAGTCGATCAAGCGAACAAGCACGGGTTTGCTTCGATTCGGCATCTGCTGACCAGCGTTGCCGAGTGGCACGAAGAAGTACCTGGCGTCATGCCCAGCCTGATCGCTTTCCTGGCGCAGAAAGATATGCACCCCTGCATGCCGGAGCTGAGCGCAGCCGAGATTCATCTGCTGTTTCCGGGAAACGAACAGGCAGCATCGGAGTCACCCAATCTGCATGCGTTTTTTGCCCGCAGCATGGTCGAGGCCAGAGAAGAAGGCCAGTTGGTGAGCGATCTTACGGTTGACGAGGCAGTGAAGCTTCTGTGGACGGTATTCTATGGGGCATTTCTAACGGCTCGATTGTATGCTTCCCCGGACATTCAAGGGTTCTATGAGCTGCATCTGGGACGACTGGAGCAGACAAAGACAGAAGCACGGTAATGCGCGGCGCAGGCGAGTGGACGGGATGAGAACAGCTTCATAACCACGAGGAGGCGAAGACATATGGCATCTGTGATTCCGGGTCGTCAGACGGCTTCAATTGAAGGACCGTTTGTTGTGTTTATCATTGGCGTGCGCATTAACAAGTGGTGGGCGGTGCGGCAGTGGCTGCCGGTGCTGCGGGCCATGGGACCGATGCTTCAGGAGCTGTATAGCCACAAAGAGCTGGGGTTTCTGGATGCCGCTTATTTCATGTCGGGGCGCGGGGTGTCCATCGTCCAGTATTGGCGCTCTTACGATCAGTTGGAGCATTATGCCCGCGGCGGGGAGAAGCATCTGAAGGCCTGGAAGGATTTCAACCGCAAGTCCAGAGCCGGGCAGACTGTGGGCATCTATCATGAGACGTATATGGTCGAAGACGGCGCTTGCGAGACGATCTATGTTAACATGCCAGCCACGGGTCTGGGTCGTGCCGGAACGCTGAAGCCTGTCGGAGCAGGACGCGAGACATCGCGCGAACGCGCCGGAATGGAGCACCGCGCTTCGGCGGAATGAAGGTCTGTCTAGCGAAGGGGATCAAAATAAACAAAAAGGAAGCGGCAGATTCTCCGCTTCCTTTTTTTTCGTTGTATGAGGAACCCAAGTGTTCTAGGACGTGTACGCAAACTTCGAGGGGAGCAGATTGAGGCGAACTTTCGATCTCAACAAGGAAGGGTTCCGAAGGCGTGCCGGGGCACGTCAAGGAGCGCTGACGCCGTGGAGGGCGAAAAGGCGACTAAAGATGCACATCGTTAAGTTTGCGTATACGGCCTAACGAACCAGCGCCTGCTCCACCAATTCAAGCGATTTTTGCTTGATATAAGGAGCTTCGCTGATAATCCACTGCGGCATATCGTACACATGACCGGCTTTGACCGCCTTGAGATTTTTCCAGACGGAAGTTTGTTCGATTCGGCTGCGATTGTCCTGGGCGTCTTTGTCTCCATCGGCGCTTGGCGCACCCGTCTCGATGAAGATATAATCCGCGTCGTAGTCCGGCAGCACTTCCAGCGAGATGGGCACGACGTCATCCAGCTTTTCTACGCCTTTTGCCGGAGTCAGACCGAGATCGTCATACAGCACCGCAGACAGTGCCTGCTTGGGACCGTGGACGCGAACTTCCTTGGGCATGATGCGTACATACAGGAAGGTGGAGCCTTTGGGTACAACTTTGGCAATCTCAGCCTTGGCTTGTTCCGCCTCCGCATCGTAGGCCTTCAGCCATTCTTCCGCCTGCTGCTCCCGTCCGAACATCGTGCCGTAGCTTTTCAGCTCCTGCTTCCAATCCTTGGAGGGCGAGTCCGAGATGATCGTGGGTGCGATGTCGGTCAGTTGATCGTAGAGATCAGCCTGGGCCTTGCGGCCCAAGATGACATCCGGGGAAGATTTGAGCACCGCTTCCAGATTAGGTTCATCCCCGAGCGACTGTACACCTTCGAGCGCGGAAGCATCCAGGTAAGGCGGCATGCCTCCTCCAGGGTAAGTCACCGTGGCATGAGGTTTGAGCCCCAGCGCCAACAGGAAGTCCGTCAGTCGATAATCGAGGGAAGCGATGCGCTGCGGATCGGCAGGGATCTTGCTCTCCCCCTTGAGATGAGTGACGGTTCGGGTTGCAGATTGCGTGGCAGGAGCCGCTGTCGGCTTCTGACTACTCTCCGAGTTGGCAGTGCCCGAGTTGGTGCCACAGCCGGAGATCAAGACGACGCCAGCCAGCAGAAGCGCGGAGGCAGAGCGCGACAGGAATAGAGAACGGGAGAAAAGTGAACGATTGAAGGACATGAAAGAAACTCCTTTAAGCCATAATGTTTTTGCGAATGATAATCGTTATCGTATAGGAAAAGCCGATGAGCGTCAATGCAGCGATATATATAGAACGTTTTCGGTACTTATTTTTCAAAAAGAAGGGAGATTCTAAATTTAATATTCATTTTGTTATTGACCCTGGTAGATAAAAAACGATGGACAACATTGCGTTGATTCGTTACCATGAGACAATGCAAAAGCGCACCATGAAAGAACAACCAGAAAAGTCGGAGGGGTAGCAGATGGCGGATGTGAACAACAAAGTGGCGAAAGACGGCGAAAGACCTGGAGAAGGCGGCGCCGGCTTTTCCAAAAACGGCTTTATCCTGGCGGCGATCGGCAGTTCGGTCGGGCTGGGCAATATGTGGAAGTTCCCTTATATCACGGGGGAAAACGGTGGCGCGGCTTTCTTCCTGCTGTTTATTCTCTGTCTGGTCGTGGTCGGCCTGCCGATTCTGCTGGCGGAGATGACCATCGGGCGGGGAGGACGCGGCAACGCTTCGTCGTCGCTGTTCAACCTGACGAACAAGAAGCATTGGAAATGGTTCGGCTTGATCTCGATCATCACCGCGTTTCTGATTATGTCCTACTATGGCGTGGTCGCGGGCTGGACGCTGCATTACATGGTTCAATCGTTCGCAGGCGCTCTCTCGGATTCGAGCATGGATTACGCTGCGACCTTCCTGAACTTCGCGGGCGGTTACATGCCGATCTTCTGGAGCGCCGTGGTCATGCTGATTACCGGCTACGTAATCGCCAAGGGTGTATCAGGCGGCATCGAGAAGTTTAACAAGATTCTGATTCCAGGCTTCCTGATCCTGCTGCTGATCCTGATGGTTCGTGCCCTGACGCTGCCGGGAGCACTGGCGGGCGCGGAATTCTTCCTCAAGCCGGACTTCTCGAAGCTGAATGAAGAATCGGTATTGATCGCACTCGGCCATTCGTTCTTCTCACTGTCGCTTGGTATGGGCTGCATGCTGACTTACGGTTCTTATGTGCGCAAAGACCAATCGCTCGGCAGAGCCACGCTTGCGATTGGCACGGGCGATCTGCTCTATGCGTTTATCGCGGGTCTGGTCATCTTCCCGACGGTATTCGCTTACGGCATGGAGCCGTCCAGCGGTGTCGGTCTGGCGTTTATCGCCCTGCCGGCCGCGTTCGCGCAGATGCCGCTTGGCTTCCTGTTCGGCGGTATTTTCTTCCTGCTGCTGGCAATTGCCGCGCTGACTTCGGCTGTCTCGATCCTCGAAGTTCCGGTCGCTTACGCGATGGAGCAGTGGAAATGGAGCCGGAAGAAAACGGCGACCATCATGGCAGCTCTTGCGTTTCTGCTGGGTGTACCTTCGGCCTTGTCGGTTGAGGGGGCGAACGGCCCGCTGAGCAATCTGATTATTTTCGGCAAAACGATCTTCGATCTGTTCGACTTCTCAACCTCGTATATCCTGATGCCAATCGGCGGCCTGATTATTACGCTGTTCACAGGATATGCCTGGAAAAGAGCCGGAGAAGAAGCGGGACTCAGCGGCGGCGTATATCGCACCTGGATGTTCCTGCTGAAGTACGTTTGTCCGCTGCTCATCATCTTGATCTTCCTGTATTCGGTCGGCCTCTTGAATTTCGCGGAACCGGGCGGCGAATAAATCAGAAAGTCTCGACCTATGAAGTGCTCCTCGCCCAGAGGAGCGCTTTTTTTGTCATTTCGCTCAAAAAAGTTAAATTTTCATAAAAAAGCTTCGTTTTCGTATAAAGACCCCTTCAATCGCCGATGCTATGCTGAAACACGTAAAGACACACGCAGCGACTTTCGATTTAGAGTTCAATTGGAAGCGCTATCTAAAATGTGTACGGGAGGGAATCCGAGCATGAAAAAAATGGCGGCGCTTCTGGTCGTGGTCATGCTGACGGTCATGCTGGCCGGCTGCAATCTGGCAGAGAGCAGCGCGGGAAGCGCGGAGAAAGGGTATATCGGACTGTCGCTGCCAACGAAATCGTCAGAGCGTTGGGTAGCGGACGGAAGCAATATGCGCAAGCTGTTCGAGGAGAAAGGTTACAAGACCGATCTGCAATATGCCGAAGATGTAGTGGAAAATCAGATTTCCCAGATTGAGAACATGATTACCAAAGGCGTGGATGTCATCATCATCGCGGCGGTAGACGGCAATACGTTAACCGACGTCATCGGCAAAGCCCATGACCGGGGAATCCAGGTCATCGCTTACGACCGTCTGATCCGCAACACGCCGTATCTGAGCTATTATTCGACGTTTGATAACTTCAAGGTAGGGGTGCTGCAAGCTTCCTACATTGAAGACAAGCTGGGCTTAAAAGAAGGCAAAGGCCCGTTCAACATCGAGCTGTTCGGCGGATCGCCGGACGACAACAACGCTTATTTCTTCTACAACGGAGCCATGTCGATTCTTCAGCCTTACATCGATTCCGGCAAGCTGGTCGTACGCAGCAAACAGACCACGATGGCTCAGATCGCCACGCTGCGCTGGGACGGATCGCTGGCCCAGTCCCGGATGGATAACCTGCTCAGTGCCTATTATTCTTCCGAGCATCTGGATGCCGTATTGTCACCCTACGATGGGATCAGCATCGGGATTCTGTCCTCGCTCAAGGGGATCGGATACGGTTCGTCCGATAAGCCGCTGCCGGTCATCACCGGACAGGATGCTGAATTGGCTTCGATCAAATCGATTGTAGCCGGACAGCAGACACAGACGGTATTTAAGGATACCCGCAAGCTGGCCAAGCAGACGGTCGCCATGACCGAAAGCGTGCTGAAGGGTGAGAAGGCGGAAGTCAACGATACGAAATCATACGATAACGGCGTAATGGTCGTACCCGCCTATCTGCTTGATCCGGTATCCGTTGACAAAGATAACGTGCAGCAAGAGATCGTCGATCAGGACTACTACACCAAAGAAGAGATCGGGCTGAAATAGAAAAGCCGAAATAGAGAACGGATCACATGGAAACGGAGGAACGCGGCCAATGACGGATTACATTTTGGAAATGCGCGGAATCGTCAAGACGTTTCCCGGCGTCAAAGCGCTGGACGACGTCAATATCCGCGTGCGCAAGGGCGAGATTCATTCGCTATGCGGCGAAAATGGGGCAGGCAAATCGACGCTGATGAAGGTACTTAGCGGCGTCTATCCTTACGGAAGCTACGATGGGGACATCCTGTTTGAAGGCAGCAAGTGCGAATTCAAGGACATCAAGCAGAGTGAAGAGAAAGGCATCGTCATTATTCACCAGGAACTGGCGCTGATTCCCTATCTGTCGATTGCGGAAAATATTTTCCTCGGCAACGAACGCGCTCAAAAAGGCATCATCAACTGGAATGAGACCATTATCAAGACCCGGGAACTGCTGCAAAAAGTCGGGCTGAACGAAAATCCAAATACGCTGGTGGGCGATATTGGGGTCGGTAAGCAGCAGTTGGTCGAAATTGCGAAAGCGCTCTCCAAAAAGGTTAAACTGCTGATTCTGGATGAACCGACCGCCGCGTTGAACGAAAATGACAGCGAAAACCTGCTCCAGCTCATGCTGGAGTTCAAGCGAGAAGGCATGACCTGTATTCTGATCTCCCACAAGCTGAATGAAGTATCCAAGGTGTCGGATTCCATCACTATTTTGCGTGACGGTCATACGATTGAGACGATGGATATGCAGAAGGATCAAGTGACGGAAGATCGGATCATCAGCGGCATGGTAGGACGCGATATGACGCATCGTTATCCGCAGCGCACGCCCCAGATCGGCGAAGTGGCGCTTGAAGTGCGAAACTGGACGGTCTATCACGAACATCACCCGGATCGCAAGGCGCTAGATAATGTGAATCTGACCATTCGGCGCGGGGAGATTGTTGGCATCGCCGGATTGATGGGCGCCGGACGCACTGAGCTTGCCATGAGCATCTTCGGCAGGTCCTATGGACGCAATATCAGCGGCAGCCTGATTAAGGATGGCCAGGAGATCCGCAATGATTCCGTCAACCAGGCGATTGGCAACGGCTTCGCTTATGTGACGGAAGATCGCAAGGAATATGGCCTGATCCTCATGGATGACATCAAGCGCAACATCTCGTTGACCGGCATCCAGAAGCTGACCCGACGATTGGTTGTAAATGAGCGAGAGGAAGTGCTGGTTGCCGAAGACATGCGCAAGCGCATGAATATCAAAGCGCCAAGCATCCTGCAAAAAACGGGCAATCTCAGCGGCGGCAACCAGCAGAAAGTCGTGCTTGGCAAATGGATCTTCGCGGAGCCGGACATTCTCATTCTGGATGAACCGACCCGGGGCATTGACGTCGGCGCCAAATACGAAATCTACACCATCATTCAGGAGCTGGCTGCACAGGGCAAAGCCGTGATCGTCATCTCGTCGGAGCTGCCGGAAGTCATCGGATTGAGTGATCGCATCTATGTGATGAACGCAGGCCGAATTACCGGCGAAGTTGATCGGGCGAACGCGTCGCAGGAGACGCTGATGAAATACATGACCAATACTGGAGGGGTTACGCGTGGAAGCGATCAACAAACTGTTTAAGAGCAATATTCGCCAGTATGGCATGATTATTGCCCTCATCGTCATCATGATTCTATTTACGGTGCTGACGGGCGGGCTGCTGGTCAAGCCGATCAATATTACCAACCTGATTCTGCAAAACAGCTATATTCTCGTACTGGCCATCGGCATGGTGCTGGTCATCATTACCGGACATATCGACCTGTCTGTCGGCTCAATCGCTGCGTTTGTCGGAGCGATGTCAGCGATTATGATGGTCAACTGGGAGCTTCCCGCCTGGGTAGCGGTTATCGCTTCGCTGGTGATCGGCGGACTGATCGGCGCATGGCAGGGCTTCTGGGTGGCTTATGTCAAGATTCCGGCCTTTATCGTCACGCTGGCAGGGATGCTGCTGTTCCGCGGTTTGACCATGATCGTGCTGGAAGGTCAGTCCATCTCCCCATTCCCGACCGGCTTCACGAAGATCAGTTCCGGCTTTGTTCCGAACCTGGCGGATACAGCAACGAATATGGTCGCCATCCTTGCAGGTCTGGCCTTTACCGTCTTGTTCATTCTGAATGAGCTTCGCGCACGTCGTGAACAGCTCAAATATAAGTTTGAAGTGACGTCTTCCGGCCTGTTTATTTTCAAACTGGTAGCGATTGCGGTTGTACTGAACCTGTTTACCTTCATGCTGGCAAGCTACGCAGGGATTCCAAACATCCTGGTGCTGCTGTTCGTACTGATTCTGGCCTACTCGTTCATGATGAATAAGACCGTCATGGGCCGCCATGTGTATGCACTGGGCGGCAATGAGAAGGCAGCCGGATTGTCGGGTGTGAAAACGAAAAAAGTGACATTCTGGGTATTCGTCAACATGGGCGTTCTGGCAGCGGTCAGCGGTCTGATCTTCGCGGCACGTCTGGATGCCGCCACACCAAGAGCCGGAACTAACTTCGAGCTGGACGCCATCGCAGCCTGCTTTATCGGCGGCGCTTCCGCTTCGGGCGGGATCGGAACAGTATTCGGTGCGATCATCGGCGGTCTGGTTATGGGCGTGCTCAACAACGGCATGTCGCTGATTGGCCTCGGGATTGACTGGCAGCAGGGGATCAAGGGTCTGGTGCTGCTGCTTGCGGTTGCGTTCGACATCTACAACAAAAACAAAAGAGTCGCTTAATCGGTTCTGGATTCGACTTGGCAGCCTCGCTGCTGAGATCCACACGATGCAGCGCTAACCTCTCCATTGGATTTACGGCACCGGCCGTACCTGCCATGCGGCTTACGCCGTCTGCGGGTACGGCTTTGCGGTGTTCGATGGCGGAAGCGCTTTTTTTCGAGGCGATGATCCGATAGAATCAACATGAATGCCCTGCGAGATGACGACTTCATCCGGGGGATCGAAAGCGAAGGTTGAGGCAGTAGAGTCCGCTTGGGGCAAGGTTTGGCATAAGAAAGGGGAGGACGGTCTCTTGAAGAAAACAACGCTGCTCTATCTGGTGCTGATTGCCGCTTTCCTGGCTTATGCCGCTCGGCACGTGTATACCAATCAGGTCGGCGAAAGCGCCTTTCGCTCGCAGGAGCTGCGGGGAGAACTTGGCGAAAACTATGTCATGGTTACCTTCCTGTCAGGAATCGAATATTGGAAAAGCTGCTTGAAAGGCTTCGAGGATGCGGCGGACGCACTGAATGTCTCCATCGAATATCGCGGGGCGACGCAGTACGATGCCCGGGAGCAGACAACCGTGCTGGAGCAGATCATCGCCAAAAAGCCAGCGGGCATCGCCATTTCCGCCATTGATCCGGATTCCCTGACAGGCGTGATTAATAAAGCCGTAGATGCCGGGATTCCGGTCGTGCTGTTCGACTCCGGGGCGCCAGGCAGTAAAGCCTACTCATTTCTGGGCACGGACAATTATGCGGCGGGCGGCTCGGCGGCGCAGCAGATGGCCGGACTGCTTGATGGAAAAGGCAAAGTCGCCGTCATTACGCTGCCCAATCAGCAGAACCACGATGAACGTACACGCGGTTTTCAAGATGAGATCAAGCAGCGTTATCCGGGTATGGAGGTCATTGCGGTAGAAGATGACAAGGGCGATGCGATGGTAGCCAAAGGCCTGACGCAATCGCTGCTCAAGCGGTATCCCGATCTGGCCGGGGTATTTGTTACCGAAGCAGCAGGTGGCAAAGGCGCTGGCGAAGCCGCCCGAGAGCTGGAACGTGCGGAGAAGCTGCACGTGATTGCTTTTGACACGGACAAGGATACGCTCGATATGATCCGCGAAGGCAGCATCTCGGCGACGATTGCCCAGGGGAGCTGGAATATGGGTTACTGGTCGCTTCAATATCTATTCCATCTGCACCACAATCTGACCATTCCTTCGCCTGCTGCTTCCGGTGAAGTGGCGCCGCTGCCGGTACGTGTGGATACGGGGATCTCGGTCGTCACCCCGGAGAATGTGGATGATTATTATGCGAAATAGATCCAAGAAACCAAGCCCGGGTTCCTTTTCCCAGAGGCTGCAAAAAGCAAGGAAGTGGAAGCTCCACGATCTAAGGCTGCGTTATCAATTGATGATCCTGTTTCTGCTGGTCAGTCTGCTGCCCGCGATTGGATTGGGGTATCTGGTCAATTGGACGGTCAGTCGGGTACTGGAGCATCAGGCAGTCGATCACACGCTTCAGCTCATTACCAAGGTCAATCAGACACTGGATAGCGATATGGAAAACCTACAGAACATGACTTACCTCATCGGATTTGACGATCGTGTACGTACCTTCATGCAAGCAGGTGCAGCCGGGGAAGAAGATACCTACCGGCTGAAGCAGTATTTGCAGCGGTATACCACCTTGTATCCGGAGATTGCGGGTCTGCTGATTGTTGGGGCGGATGGGCGGTACATCAGCAATGAGCTGTACGCCAGAACGCCAGGCAATCTGACGCAGGAGAACTGGTATCGGCAGGCCGAAGAGGCAGAGGGATTATTTACGATCGTGGGTCAGCCTTCCGGACGCAACCTGACCTCTCATGTGAATTACCGCGATAATGAGGTGGTGACCGTAGCGCGAGCAGTCGTCGATCCCGACACCGAGCGTACGATGGGCGTCGTGCTGATCGATCTCAAGCTGTGGACGATCTCCAAAGCGGCGCGGGATGTCAAGCTGGGACGAACGGGTTATTTGACTGTGGTAGACCGTGAAGGCAGACAGATCTATGCACCCGATGAACCATATGTCAGTCGTCTGCCGTCGGAATGGTTCGCGGCAGGGGATACGGGAGCGATCACTCGTCAGGTGGATGGGCGGGAATTGCAGCTGATCTACGCCGATTCGTCCTTTACGGGCTGGCGTACGGTTGGCGTATTCCTGACGAAAGAATCGCTGTTTGAAGTCGGCCAGATTCATTTCTACGTCATCTGCTTCCTGTTTCTCGTCTGCATGCTGGGCTTGACCGCTTCATTGAGATTATCTCATTCGATCTCGGAGCCGATTCGCCTGCTGATGGATGACATGCGGCGAACGGAATCGGGCGATCTGACCGTTCGCCACGCTGCGGTGCGCGGCGATGAGATTGGGCGGCTGGGACGAAGCTTCAATCGAATGCTGGTCGAACTGCGGCGGCTGATTGAACTGAACAAACGCAAGGAACGGCAGAAGAGGGAAGCGGAACTGCGGAGTTTGCAGGACAATATCAAGCCGCATTTTCTATATAATACCCTGGATACGATTCACTGGATGGCACGCAAAAAAGGGGCGGACGAAGTCTCGGAGATGGTCGATTCGCTATCCAAGCTGTTCCGAATCGGACTCAGCAAGGGCGGCGATGTTATTCTGCTGACCGATGAGCTGGAGCATATCCGCAGCTACATACGAATTCAGCAGACCCGTTATCAAGGACGATTGACGGTGGATATTCAGACGGATGAAGGCATGGTGGACGGAACAGGCGAAATCTTCGTGCTCAAGCTGCTGCTTCAGCCGCTGGTGGAGAACGCCATCTATCACGGCATCAAGGCGCGTCGTGGACCCGGCAGAATCGAGATACGGGTTCGTACAGAAGGAGACATGCTGCTGCTGGAAGTGAGCGATGATGGCGCGGGTATGGAGCCGGAGCGGCTGGAGCAGCTGCGGCAGAAATTGATAAATCCACTGGAGGCCATTGAACGGCAGGCTGCTGAACGGGAGAAAAGCGGGCGCAGTTACGGCATGTTGAATGTTCAATCGCGTTTGCAGCTTGCTTTTGGCACGGAATATGGCATTGAGATCGACAGTACGCCGGGCGAAGGCACACGGGTCTACGTGCGACATCCGCTGCTGCATGAACCGCCTGCGTTTCAGATGAAGGAGGAGGATCAACGATGAACCAAGCGCCCTATCGGGTATTGATCGCGGACGATGAGGTCATCATTCGGGAAGGCCTGCGGGAGTCGATCGACTGGGCTTCGCTGGGCATGGAGGTGGTGGGTGAAGCCGAAGACGGCGAAGAAGCGCTGGAGCTTGCGCTGAGTCTGGATATTCATCTGGCGCTGGTCGATATGAATATGCCCTTTCTAAATGGGATTGCGCTCATGCGCAAGCTGCGGGAGCAGCTTCCGGACTGCCGCTTTGTGATTATCACCGGGCATGACGAGTTCGATTACGCCAGGGAAGGCATCCGTCTGGGTGTCGAGGATTATATTCTCAAGCCGGTGAACCCGGAGCTGCTGCACGGCGTGCTGATCCGGGTCAAGGAAAGCCTGGATGGAGCAGCCAAGCAGGCGGGTTATTTGAAGCTGGCTTCCGAGCAGATTCAGCGTAACATTCCGATGCTCAAGGCAAGGTTCGGACAGGAATGGGCCGAAGGGCTGCTGGGCAGAGAAGAGATCGAAGAACGACTGGCCTTTTTGGGGCTGCCCTCGGGCAGTCCGGTGCAGTTGGGGGTAGTGCGCTGGCCGGAGCCGGAAGCGGCGCAGCCTATTCTCAAGGAAAGCGATCGTCAGCTGTATCTATTTGCCGCGGAAAATATCGTCTCGGAGCTGGCGGGTACCCGCCGCCATCTGCTGATTCGAGATGCTGCCGGACTGCTGCTTTTGTTCCTCTGGGATGCGGCTGAGGCCGAGATCACGGATCGCATTGAACGAAATGTACGCAAATTCCTCAAGATTACGGTGCAGGCGCATATGGAGTCCGTACCGACGGAAGGCGGTATGGAGGCACTGCCCAATGTATATCGGCAGTGCCGGGACGCCGTGTATAAGGATGCTCAACTCTCCCCGCTTGTTCGCCGGGCGCGAGAATACATCCGTGATTATTATGGCGATGCCGAATTGACGCTGGAGTCGTTCGCGCGTGAACTTCAGGTCTCTCCCGTATATCTGAGCCGTGTGTTGAAAAAGGAGCTGGGGGATTCCTTCGTCGCCCTGCTGACGCACACCCGCATCCGCAAAGCGATTGAGCTGCTTAACACGACTGATCTGCCGATCTATGAGATCGCCGAGCAGAGCGGCTACGACAGTCAGCATTATTTTAGCACCGCGTTCAAAAAGGTGATGGGCGTATCGCCGAATCAGTACCGCCGGGGTGCGGCTTTTCCCGAACGGCCGCTGGAGCGTTAAGCGGCATCCAGCAGGCGTCTCTCCATCAGTAGCAGGCGATCTGGTTGTGAAGGGCGCTGGGCGTGTAATAGAACGTAGCGGACGGGCAGTGCCCGGCAGCTTGTACCCTGCATAATCAGGGTTACGCTTGTGCGAAAAGCATCCGAATCACACTTGGATCGCATCTGGATTGGGCGGATTTCGGACAAGCGCAAGCCCACTGTGAAGGGGGACAAGCTGTTAACGCCGCATGTTCTGAAGGAGAGAGGGGAAAGGCATGGAACAACCACAAAAGTTCAAGCTGCGCTTTGACTGGCCGCACCATTTTGTGGCGCTGCCGCTGAGCTTGATTCTGCTGATTGCGTCGATCGTTCACCTGATCGGGACACTGCGGGATGGGCAGGCGACTTCGCCCGACTGGATTCTGGTCGGCCTGGCGTTAACCTTGCTGCTGGCGCTGCTGCGCATGCGCGTCTATGCGACCAAGACGCAGGATCGCATCGTACGGATTGAGGAGAACTTCCGCTATTACCGGCTGACCGGACGTGAGCCTGACAAGCGTCTTAGCGTTGCCCAGATTATCGCGCTGAGGAATGCGGGCGATACCGAGTTCCCGGCGCTGTGTGCCCGCGCCGCTGAAGAGAACTGGGACGCCGAGCGCATCCGCTCGGAAATTAAACATTTCCGCCCCGACACGATGCGGATCTGAGCCGTGTCGATCGGCTGCATGCCGAGCGGATCGTTGCTTGCCGGTGTGCGAGGTTCCGCAGGCGGCGCTGGCCCGGCAGTCGCATGGGATGTCGCTTGCTGAAGAAGCGGGAGACGGTTAGCGGTATATCGGGCAGGTCGGTGCCTGCGGGGATGGACGATTTCGCGGGCAGCGCTTGCGTGTCAGCTGCATGGGATGTCGCTTGCTGGAGAAGCGGGAGACGGTTGGCGGTATATCGGGCAGGTCGGTGCCTGCGGGGATGGACGATTTCGCGGGCGGCGCTTGCGTGGCAGCTGCATGAGATGTCGCTTGCTGAAGAAGCGGGAGACGGTTGGCGGTAGAGCCGGAGAAGATGGGATTTCTTTTCTGGCTGGCCTTTGGTGCTTCGACGTTAGAAGAACGAGAATGCCCCCAATTTCCGACGAAGCAGGCTTCGCGGAAGTCGGGGGCATTTAGATTGGGTTCTTATTAAACCAGATCGGGAATTTCTGGGCAATCCAAGCCTGATCGGGCGCAGCCGATCGGTTTGGATCGCGGTCTGTCAGACTTTGATCTGTTAGACTTTTGATCGGTCAGACTTTGACGTGTGAGACTTTGATTGGTTAAGAACTTACCTTTTTGGAATACGGTCCGCATGATCGACGTGCATTAATCCTTCCACCGGAATACGATACTACTGTAAGACGGTGCTATTGTAAGATCATACTACCTAAAGATCATACTCTCGCAAGTTTATGCAGCCGGAAGTTCATGCGATCGGAATAAGTCCATATATCCCTCTATTTTCACTGAAATTTCTCTACAGGGATTTATAAGTCCATTTATCCTCTTATTTTGAGATGAATCTTGAAAAGAGGAGTTAAAGGAGATTTTAAGCGTATTATTGGACTTATTTGACTAAAAAACTCGTTTAAGGCCGAAATAAGCGGATATTTGTACTTATTTATCGTTACTTTTCCAAAGCAGCAGGATTTTCGTCTTCGGATACTTAGTCCTCAGATATGTCTTTGAAATATGACTTGCGTCTTTAGAAAAATCGGCTTTTCACCGGGACTCGATAAGTGCTTGTTTGATGATCGCGTGAATCGTGTGCTTGACAAGTACGTTTTCGACAAGCGTGTGTTCGATAAGAACAGGCTCGACCAGCTTAGGCACGATGACCGAATTGACCGTTCCAAAACGATTAGGCAAAGAGGCGTCAAGTACCGCATAGACGCTAGATAACGCCCGGACGCCGGAGATCGCACAGGTGCCAGAGATCGTACGGACGCCGGAGATCGCACAGGTGCCAGAGATCGCACGGGTGCCAGAGAACGCACGGATGCCAGAGATCGCACAGGTGCCAGAGATCGCACGGATGCCAGAGATCCCATAGACGCCGAATAGCACACGGCTAAAGAAGGAACCGCTGCAATTACCCGCAGCGTTCCACTGAGTCGAGTTACACCACGCCCTGAGCGATCATGGCATCGGCGACCTTCAGGAAGCCCGCGATGTTGGCGCCGACTACCAGGTTGCCGGGACAGCCGTATTCTTCAGCGGCCTGGCGGCAGTTCTCATGGATCTGCACCATGATCTGGTGCAGCTTCGCATCCACCTCTTCAAACGACCAGGACAGACGAGCGCTGTTCTGCGACATCTCCAGCGCGGAGACGGCGACGCCGCCTGCGTTGGCGGCCTTGGCAGGTGCAAACAACACACCCGCCTGCTGAAAACGTTCAATCGCGCCGAGCGTCGAAGGCATGTTGGCGCCTTCACCGATGGCTTTCACGCCGCCTTCGATCAGGCGGGATGCGGCATCAGCATCGATCTCATTCTGCGTGGCACACGGCAGGGCAATATCGCAGGGCAGATTCCAGATGCCTTCGCATCCTTCCGTGTAGACGGCCTGCGGATGCTCGGCGATGTATTCAGAGATCCGTCCACGTCCGGCTTCCTTGATCCGTTTGACAGTCGCCAGGTCGATGCCGTTTTCGTCGTAGATATATCCCGAAGAGTCGCTGCACGCGATAACCTGTGCGCCCAGTTCCTGAGCTTTTTGAATCGCATAGATGGAGACGTTGCCCGACCCGGATACGATGACGCGGCGATCCTGGAAGTCCAGCCCTGCGCTTTTTAACATTTCCTGCACGAAATAGACGCAGCCGTAACCCGTGGCTTCCGTTCGCGCCAGGCTGCCGCCGTAAAGCGGGTTTTTGCCGGTCAGCACACCAGCTTCACTGGCCCCGCGAATCCGCTTGTATTGACCGTACATATAGCCAATCTCGCGTGCGCCCACACCGATGTCGCCTGCCGGTACGTCAACATCCGGCCCAATATGGCGGTACAGCTCTGTCATAAAGCTCTGCGTGAACCGCATGACCTCCATATCCGATTTGCCTTTTGGATCGAAGTCGGAGCCGCCCTTGCCGCCGCCAATCGCCTGCCCGGTTAGCGAATTTTTGAGAATCTGCTCGAAGCCCAGGAATTTAATAATGCTGGCATTGACGGAAGGATGGAAGCGCAGGCCGCCTTTGTAGGGTCCGATGGCGCTGTTGAACTGCACGCGGAATCCACGGTTCACCTGAACGCGTCCCGAATCGTCCACCCAGGGTACGCGGAAGACGATCAGACGCTCCGGCTCTGCCAGGCGCTCTAGGATTCCCTGTTCCCGATACCTCGAATGTTTGGCGAATACCGGAACCAGCGAGTCGAAAATCTCGCGTACGGCCTGATGAAATTCCTCTTCGTACGGATTGCGCTGAACAACGGTGGCATAGACGGATTCGACATAAGCTTTGGCTTCGGCGTAAGCTGCGGTTTGCTGCGTTTCGATCATGGATACACGCTCCTTCAAAATCGTTTTCCGGAAATTCCGGTGGAAGCTGTTGATCCGATTCACCAACCTATGGCGAACCGAATGTACGACGAATACTTCGATAAGATGCCAGAGACAAGCGTTATTGTGATAAAGGATAACTGTAGAAGAAAACCCGCAGAAAGGTGCGGGTTATAGGATCAAGCACAGATGCAGGGTAACCCAAGCGTCTGGAGGGAACGCGAACACTGTGCAGCGCTCATTCTACTCACTGGGAACTGGACCCCGGAAACGAGACCCTGGACACAAAAAAGCAGGTATGGCGCTTTGCGGACTGCGATTACAGCAGTTCCTTGCGCAGCTCCTCGGGAGATTTGGGCGACAGATAGCCGAGCGGAATATCGAAGACCGTCTTGGCGCCGGACTGCCCTTCCTGACCAAAGCGGAACGCAGCACGAGCATATGCTACCAGTACGCTGGCTGTAAATTCCGGGTTGCTGCCCAGCTCCAGGCCAAATTCGATGCGCTGCTTGGTGCCGGAGCCAGTCACCCCGCTGCGAATAACAAAACCGCCGTGCGGCATGCCGGAGTGTTCATTTTTCAGTTCTTCTTCGGTGATGAAGGTGACGCTGGTATTATAGTCGGCAAAATAGTTGGGCATCGATACGATGGCTTCGCGGATCGCATCCCGGTCTGCTCCTTCTTCCGCGACGATGTAACAGTCACGCAGATGTTTGTCCCTCGTCTTCAGCTCTGGCGTCTCGCCCGAACGAATCAGGTCGATAGCGGTCTGAACCGGAACGGTATACTGCACGCCCGCCTTCACGCCCGGAACCCGGCGAATGGCATCGGAGTGACCCTGGCTGACACCTTTGCCCCAGAATGTGTATTCCTGTCCTTCAGGCAGAATGGATTCCGCCAGCAGACGGTTCATGGAGAACAAGCCGGGGTCCCATCCGGTCGAGATCACGCTTACATGTCCGCCTTCAAGCGCAGCTGTATTGACGGCAGCATAGAATTCCGGAATCTTCGCATGGGTATCGAAGCTGTCCACCGTATGGAACAGAGCAGCGAGTTGAGGGGTCTGTTGGGGCAGGTCGGTAGCCGAACCGCCGCATAGAATCATAACGTCAATGTCTTCCCGGTAGCGTTCCACCTCAGAAATATGTACAAAACGGAGGGATTCTCCCCGTTGTTCAAGCGATTTGGGATCACGCCGGCTGAATACGGCTACCAGCTCCATGTCGGCATTCTGTGCGATTGCGCTGCGTACACCGCGGCCCAGGTTGCCATAGCCTGCGATACCGATTCTAATTTTCTGCTGCATCTGAAAAGAAACCTCCTTGTACGTGTACAGAATGGGGAATAAAAAATCCGAATATCCGTTAAGTATAGTGAGATATGACACGGTATGTAAACTGTAGAGTGGAATTTCGACAAAAAATGCCCCTAAAGTCCTAAGTGTTTCCTGTAAGTGTTTTTTCCATAAGGCTGCCTGCTGTCGTCTCATCGTTTACCGACCCATGATGGGAATGTGGCAGTGCGCCGAACTTTCCCTTAAAATATGGGCAAGCGTATTGATCGAAGCTGAAGGAGCAGCGAAGTCTATATGGTGCTGCCTTCAGCCAACTGAAATCCAGGAGGGCGAAGATGAGCGGAAATCTATTGATTATCGAAGACGAGGACAAAATTGCCCGCCTGCTGGAATTGGAACTGGGCTATGAAGGGTATCATACCGGCCGAGCGGCTTCGGGTACGGATGGGTTGGAACAGTTCAAGGAAGGTGGGTGGGATCTGGTGCTGCTGGATGTCATGCTGCCCGGTCTCAGCGGAATCGAAGTGCTGCGGCGAATTCGCTCCACCGATCTGCTGACGCCGGTTATTCTGCTGACGGCCAAGGACTCGGTGGAAGACAAGGTGTCCGGCCTTGATTTGGGTGCAAGTGATTACGTCACCAAACCTTTTCAGATTGAGGAGCTGCTGGCGCGGATTCGCTCGGCGCTTCGTGCGCGGGCAGCCGTGGGACAGCGTGGAACGGAATCGGGCAGTCATGAAGAGACGCTTGCCGCAGGCGATCTGCGTCTTAATGAACAGACCCGGGAAGTGTACCGTGGGGAGCGGCGGATCGATCTGACCCCCCGGGAGTTCGACCTGCTGGTTTACCTGCTGCGGAATCAACGCCAGGTTCTCAGCCGCGAACAGATGATCCGCGAGGTGTGGGGATATGATTATGCAGGGGATACGAATGTAGTGGACGTGTACATTCGGTATGTGCGTCGGAAGATCGATGAAGAGGGACTGCCTGAATTGATTCACACGGTACGGGGCGTTGGTTATGTGCTGAAGGAGTCTTCGTAACATGAGATTCAAGGTGCGCAAGCTGAGGCTCAAGAGCAAGATTTACCTGTATTCGTCTGTGCTGTTTGCCGCGCTGTTGGCCGCCGCCTGCGCCGCGATCTATCTGCTATTTGGCAAAATGTCGCTGGACGCCGAAGTTCGCCGCTTCGAGGCGGAAGCGGAGCTGACTGCCGAACGAATCAGTGCAGCGGCATCCCGCACCGCACCGGACGATCTGCTGCGGGCCTATGCGCCTGCCGACGGCATGCTGCGTGTGGTGCTGCCGGATGGCACCAGTCTGGCGCGTCCGGTGACGGCCAGTGAGGATGCGGCGCAGAGCGAACGACTCAGCAGTGAGTCTTATCATTACGCTGCTGTTCATGAAGCAGAGCGTCTGAGCAGCGGCGGCGATGGCTATATTCGCGTATCGGTTCCGGTCATCTGGCCGGACGGCGAAGTGTTAAGCGTGCAGGTGAGCCGCAGCATCGCAGAGCTTGAAGATCGTCTGACTGTGCTCAAGACCGTCCTGGTCATCGTGACGCTATTGGCTCTGCTGCCGATGATTCTGGCCAATACGATTCTGGCGAATCGCATCGTGAAGCCGATCGACACCCTGACTGCAACCATGGGCAATATTCGGCGCAGCGGCCGCTTTCAGCGTATCGAGATCGGGCAGCAGCCGGGCGACGAACTGGCTGAGATGGGACGCGCCTTCAATGAGATGATTCTGCTGCTGGAGAGCAACTTCGTCCGCCAGGAGCGATTTGTATCCGATGCCTCCCATGAGCTGAAAACGCCGCTGACGATTATCGAGAGTTATGCCAGTCTGCTCAAGCGCCGGGGCAAGGAACGGCCGGAAGTATTCGAGGAGGCGGTTGAAGCTATTCTGTCGGAATCGGTACGGATGCGTGAGTTGACCGAACGACTGCTGCAAATGGCTCGAAGTTCCGAATCCGATACGCTGGAATTGAAGGACACGGATCTGGCTCAGTCAGCCGCCGAATCCGCCCGGGCCTTTATTCGGGCTTATAACCGGGAGATCGAAGTGATTGCACCCCAACCGGTGCAGGTCTGGACGGACGAAGCCAAAGTTCGCCAACTGCTGTTTATTCTGCTGGACAATGCCCGAAAGTACAGCGAGGATCGGATTACGCTGCTGGTTTCCCGAACAGGTGATGCAGATGCCGAATTGAGCGTCGTTGATCGAGGGATTGGGATTCCCGAAGATGAACTACCCAAGGTATTTGATCGTTTCTACCGCGTGGACTCGTCACGCGTTCGTCATCCCGGAACGGGCGGCTCAGGACTGGGCCTGGCACTGGCACAGGATCTGGCAGAGGCACTGGGCATTGAGATAAAGATGAAGAGTCGGGTCGGGGAAGGCACAACGGTAACACTGCGTTTTCCAGGCGGGGAAAGTCGTGGAGGGAAGAATCCGCGAAACGGTCTTCCTGCAAGGGGACGCCGTTTGCGAGGTGAAGACGAGGCCTTGGCGAATCGGGCAGACATGACTCGTGATCGCCGCGAGGATGAGGAAGGAGGAGAGGGGACATGAGACGCTCCACCTTATGGGTATTGGTTCTGGTACTGTCCGCAGTCGTTGCCGCCGGCCTGCATGTCTGGAGTCCGTGGAGCAGCGGAAAACCAGCCTTGACGCTGGCAGAAGCGGAGAGCAAGCTGCTCAAACAATACACGGGCAAGATTGAATCGTCGCGTCAGGACGGAGCGCTGTATGAGATGAAGCTGCGGATGGATGCAGGACTGTATCAGATCCGCCTGTCTGCTTCGGATGGACAGGTGGAGTCGATTGAGCGTCTTGAATCCGCCCCTGTTCCGCCTCCGGAGATCGTCAGCCGCGAAGTCGTCAAGCGACAACTGGAAGATCTTGAAGGATTTCGGGTGCAGCGTCTGGAGCTGGATACAACCAACAGCGGAGCAACGCGTCTGTATGTAGCGGAAGTCACCGGGAAGTCAGGTGAGCGCCGCAGTCTGGAGATCGATGCGTACAGCGGCAAGATTCTGGTTAATCGCCTGGTGGAGCCGCAGGATTCCGGGGAGACGACCGTTCCCAATGAGGGAAAACCGGGTGGGGCTCCCGAGGGAGTCCCCGGCGGCGGCAAGCCAACCGATCCGACAAAGGAGCCTTCGGGCCAGGGGCAGGCCAGGCTGCTGAGTGAAGAAGAGGCCAAGCAGGCTGCTGCTGTCGCACTGAATGTCGAGGCTGCTGCCGTTGAAGACACGGATGTCGAGCTTCGCAGCCAGGAAGACGGTCAGGCTTATTATCTCGTTGACATTGAGTTGAAAAATGGCCGCGAAGCGGAAGTGCAGATCAATGCCGTATCCGGAGCGATGCAGACGATTACCTGGGACGAAGAAAAATCTGAGGATTGACTTCCATAATAGGCATGATCCCAACAGCAAATAGACAGAAGCCCTGGGAATGGGCTTCTTTTTTTCTCATGAAATTCTAATGGGGCTCTTCCCGCTTTCACAGGCGAGACGGTTATTCTAATGATGCGGCAGAGACAAAGCGATCCTTGCGATGCGGAAGATAACCAAGATACAGATCGAGGAGGAGATTTAAGATGACGAAACGAAACATAATGATTGGCGCAGTGGCAGCAGCACTGACGCTCGGCGGAACAGCGGCACTTGCCGGCGCGGCGGGAACGTCCGGCAGCACGGCGGTACCTTCCGCGTCCCAGACCATGATTACGCAAAAAGAAGCGCAAAACCTGGCATTGAAAGCGCAAAAAGGAACAGTTGACGATATCGAATTGAAAACGCGAAACGGAAAAACCTATTATGAAGTCGATATTGACCGCCAAGAAGGCGACGTCGATGTCTGGATAGACGCTTATACGGGTTCCGTACTGAAAGTTGAACCCGATGACGACCAGGATGATCGGACGTCCGGCTCCGCCAATTCCGGTCAGGTCGCTTCTTCCGTGAAGATTACAGCGGCTCAAGCCGATGCCATTGCGATTAAGCATGCGGGCGGCGGCAAAGTCAGCGACAACGACCTGGATGAAGAAGATGGAAGTTACATCTACGAGATCGAAGTGAAAACTTCGAATGGAGAAGTCGAAGTCAAGATTGACGCCAATACGGGAAAAGTTCTGGAGAGCGAGACAGATAACGAGGACGATGGCCAGGACGACGATTGAGCAGAAAAGTCCCGGTTCCTATCCTTTTTACCAACGCTTAAAGACCTTGTTCATGAAAAAGAACCCTATTTTTATCGAAAAATAGGGTTCTTTTTGCCTGGATTTTTATAAGTCGGACGGTGCGGCAGAACCAATTTCAACAAATTCCATACATTTACTGTTCATTCATTATTTAAACATGGTAGTCTAAAACTTGCTTGCTTATTACATATGGAAAACGGATGAAAGAGGGAACAACGATGACAAACGGATGGAAATGGACGAAAAAATTGACCTTTTCGGCGCTCGCGGCGGTGCTGATTGCGGCAGGAACTGCGGCTTCGGGCGCGTCTTCCGCGGAAGCGGCAGCTTCCCAAACAGCGGATGTCTATTATGTGTCGGATGGCGATCTATACCGGGTAGGCACGGACGGCGGAACTTCTCAACGTCTGCGTGAAAACTTCGACGGCACGGAACTGAAACCGGCTGGCGATTACATGTACTATATGTACGACGATAATTCGACTACGCTGCTGAGACTGTCGTTGACTGACTCCGGTGCGAAAGCCGCAGACTTCGGCAAAAGCAAACGGGTGGTACATTTCGATACAAAAGGCGATACGGTCTACGCATTGGATGACTCCGGCGTGCTGTATGCCGTTTCGGCCAATGCGGCTCAGCTGACGGACGGTCTCAAGCTGACCAACATGGCTGACCCGGATTTCCCGGCGTTTAAAGTCGTAGGGGACCGCATCTACTTCAACGCGCTGAAAGACGGTCGTGCAACATGGGTAGCTTCCAAAAAAGTGGATGGCAGCGGTTCTGTACAGTGGATTGCCAAAGGTGCGCTGGACAACGCTTATTTCGCCCATACCGACAGCAGCCGTTTATACCTGATGGTCAACACCAACCCGCAGGAACGCCAATATTCGACTTCCAGTATGGTGCTGTATTCGCTGCCCAAAGCAGGAGGCGCGGCTAAGGCGCTGAACGCAAAAGCTCCCATCGACGTCAATGCCGTCAATTCCGGCTCCTGGGCAAACGGATATTTTGTTTTCAACAAAGGCATTCGTCTTGGTGCCGATGGCGATTTCGATTATTCCAAAGGAGTCGGCTATGTGATCAGCGGCACTACAGGCAAAACGATCAAACTGCACAGCACGGGCGTTTACGAGATTGCCAATGTAGGCAGCAGCAGCCTGGCTTTCAATGACGCCAACGGAAAATCCTACGTGGCAACGCTCGTCAACGGCAAAGTCACGAAAACCAAAAAGCTGTCGCTCGGCAATGTCGGCTATGTTCGCAATATGACCAATCAAGGTGTGGTGCGCTCGACCGTGCTGTTTGCGGAGAGCGGTGCTTACGTACTCGACCCGGCCAAGCTGACGCTCAAAAAGATGGTCGGTCTGGAATGGGATCTGTGCCAGTACGAAGATGACGTTGCCGGAATCTTCTATGTGAACGCAGCCGATGGCGGTCGTTTGTACCGGATGAACGAAGACGGAACGAAAAGCGTCAAGCTGACGGAAGAGAAAGTCTCGAACATCGTGCTGATCGCAAAAAAATAAGTCGTTTGCTTCAGGAAAAAGGGAGGTTCCGCTTTTGCGGAGTCTCCCTTTTTGCGTTCACGCTCTGCCGGATGGACAAACAAGAGGCAGCTTTCCGGAATACAGGGTTGTCTTTTCGCCAACCGAACAAGGTTTTACGGCCGCCGTAAGCTGTAAGAATGAGGTGAGGAAAATCGAGGGTCCGAACCGTGAGGGGCGTATAAACTCTACAGGATGACAGACGCGCACCGCCGCGCTGTGTGCCGGAGCCGTCGCAATCCTGCCCGTGCAGACGGTTTGCAGCATGCTGTGGCTCCGCCTTTTCGCTATGGGGCGGTTCGACTATTTGTGGCGTCTCGGCACTTACGGTTCGAAATCGGCCGAGGCGTCATACGATCGGGATCGTTCCGAAAAAACAGCATGAAGCCGAAAAAAAAGCAAAAGCGTCCCTTCCGAGGGACGCTTTTGCTTGTTCATTTTTCTCCGACGATATGCGACTTCAGTGCCGCTTGATACACGATTTCGGCGGCGGAGGCCCGAGTCAGCGGCTCATTGGGGCGAATATTGCCTTCCGCATCCAGCTTCAGCAGACCAAGCGCCAGCGCAGTCTGCATCTGACCGCTTGCGCCATCCGGAATCGAGGCTTCGTCCTTGATGTCCACCGGAATCAGGCGGAACATGGGCAGTTTGCCTTCGTTCTGACCGGCAGCAATGAGCAGCGAAGCCAGAGAAGCGCGGGTGGCCGGTGCGCCTGGGTCAAGATCGCGCGGCAGATTGAGATCGCTGTGTGCCGCGATGATGAGCGCGTCGGCGTACCAGGCGCTATCGTTTGCTTTAGGGAAAGAATCGGAGGCTTCCGGCTTTTTGACAAAGTTCAGATCGTCGATGTTCAGGTCGTACAGATCGACCACCAGCTGAATGGCCTGGGCATTGGTCAGCGTGCCCTGTGGATTGAACTTGCCATCTTGTGCGCCCTGAAGGATGCCCGCTTCCTGTAGAGCCGTAATGTGAGCAGCCTGAGGTACGCCTTTCAGATCGCCAAAAGCCGATGCCGCATAGGCTTGTCCACCGGAAAACGAAGACAGCAGAATGGCAGCAGCTGCAGGAAGTGCAAAGAGTTGGTTTCGGATGTTCTTTTTCATGATTAACACTCTCCTCGTTCTTGCGTAGTTGCCCCTAAGACGCAGATGATCGAAAAAATGTTGCACCAGGCACCTGGAAAACCGGAACAGAACCAGTCGGGCTGGGTAAAAAAGAGCTAGAATAGAACGAATTTTGCAAGCCAGATCGCCTCAGCGTCAAAGCGGTTCTGGAGGAAGGGAGTATACTTGATGGGCTATTTCGATATGATTGATTTACCGCTTGAACTGGAGCATCTGCTGCGCATCCTGATTGCCGGATTATGCGGAGCCTTGATTGGATACGAACGCAAGAGCAGACGCAAGGAAGCGGGGACGCGAACCCATTTTATCGTGGCGGTGGGTTCCGCACTGATTATGGTCATCTCCAAATATGGATTTATGGATCTGGAAGGACGCGACGGTGTGCAGATTGACCCGACCAAAGTCGCTTCGGAGATTGTGAGCGGAATTGGCTTCCTGGGGGCGGGCATGATCTTCATGCGTAAATATACGATTAATGGACTCACGACGGCAGCCGGGATGTGGGCAACAGCCGGTGTGGGCATGGCGATGGGCGCAGGTCTGTATATCCTCGGGATCATCGCTACGCTGCTGATCTATCTGACGCAGATCATCATGCACAGCAATTTCAAGGGGCGGCTGGTCGCTTCTACGCATCGGCTGGTCGTTACGATCCGTCAGGAGAAGGGAGCTTCAGAACGCTTCAAGAAACAAATTGAAGAACGCGGGATGACGGTGATCGATTTCAAGGCAGCGGGCAAAGACGAGGAGAAGCGGCAGCTGACACTCGATATGGTGGTGCGAATGCCAAAAGGCACAAGTGCTGAAGAATTGATGCCGCTGCTGGAGGAGTATGACGAAATATTGGGGATCGAGATCAAATAAGCCGCAGAAATTTTCGACAAATGGATGATGGATACACCTACCAAAAGACCCCCGGATCGCCAGCTTCGGCGAAACGAGGGTCTTCCTTTTGGAGATGAATCGAATTGGCGATGGATCGGATTAGTTATGGATCGAATCGTCGGTTAACCGCGTTCAGCCAACAGTTTCTTGCCGAATTCTTTGTAGTAGTCATTGCCATTACGCGTATCCAGCGCCTCTGCGATAGCGAACGCTTCTTGTTCAAGCTTCATCCGCAGTTCTTCAGGCTGGTCAGCCAGTGCGCCGAAGCGTGAAGCAGGCGGCAAATTCAGCACAAAGGATTCGTTCGTCCGCTGAAGTTTATGAATCAGCGCGGCGGCGTTCCAGTAAAACATCATACGGTTTAGCGGATCTTCGTGCGTTTCCGCCTGCGGGAGATGGCGCTCCAGGAGGGGCAGTGCTCGCTGCGGATCAGCCATAGTCAGATAGCCGATATGTTCGCCAAAATACTGGATGAATTTGGCGTTCTGCCGGATCAGCGAGTAGCTCTTGCGCTGCATCTCTGCCGCTTCTTCCGTTCGTCCCAGGCGATACAGAGGGACAAGAAGCTGCGGCAGCGTCACATGCGGGACTTCTGCGCAGCGTTTGCGTCCTTCGATGATCGGCTTCGCTTTTTTGAGTGCTTCGGCATCCTTGCCAAGCAGGACAAGATAATGCACCTGTTCGTCCAATTCGCAGGCCGCGCAGTCGCTCATCGAGTCGCGTTTTAACTTCCGGAACTCTTGAAGACATTCCTGCGCTTTCTCCAACTGCCCCATGTACATCGAGAGACGAAAGTTATAATACCAGTAGGTTCGGTCACTGACCCCGTATTCGTTATAACGGCGGCGCATGTCTTGAAGAAGCGAGTCGATCTGTTCGGCAGGGACTTCCGGGAACGAAGGCATGTCGTCGATAATCCATTTGTAATTCCAATACAGCGTATCTTCGTCAAAAGCTTCGGGATCACGATCATATTGCCCCAGCTGCCAGGAATACGCCACAATCGCTTTCATCGGAAATCCACCGAAACTTCCGGTCTCCACGATTTCTTCGCGTGCCTGGTATCCGGCTTCCACATCGCCCGCCAGATCCGCGATCTCGGCGGCACGCTCAAGCAGGGCAATCTTCGCTGCGCTATGCGGCAGACCATACGCCTGGCTCATCAATTCATTAAATTCCACCAAATAATCATTCATATTCGTTTCTACTCCTTTCGATCCGAGTCCATGCTCCAGTCAATCAGCGACAGGATGCCTGCGTTCAGCAGTGCCATCTCGGGGCGGCTCATCGGGTAATGGCCCATCATCAGCGCATTGGCGTACAGCATCTCCACCAGCGTGTTCAAACGTCCCGTCGGTTTACCCATGAACAGCCGCTCAACCACGGGATTGTTCAGGTTAAGGTACAGGATGGAATAGGCATTAGCGCTGTTCTGGATCGAACCGCCCAGACTGCCGAGAATGGAAGCGAACGCCTGCGGGCTTTCTTCACTTGCACGCTCGATCGAACGCAGTGTAGCCGCTTCTTCCGGCAGCGTAAACAGAGCAGGCAGTTCATCCGGCTTGAAACGCTTGAGCAGCACGCGGCAGCGGAAAGGCTGAAGAATCAGATCGGCAGCACGTGCGGCTTCAAGTGTAGCTGCGCGTTCTTCTGCGTTCAGATCCACAAAAGCAAGCGAGACATCTTCCGGCAGCAAACGTTGCACATTGGCGCCTGGCAGGATGCGAGGGAGGGAGTCCAGCAGCTCCAGCTCATAGATATATCCGCCGTTGATGACCAGCATGGCCTGCGCCGAAGCGACATGGCGAAGCTGACGGTAATGATCCAGCGTAGCGGTGTAATACAGCGTACGATGTTCGTTCAGCAGTTCCCCCAGCGTCTTATGCCCATAGGTACTCTCAAAAGGCAGCCAGCGGTAGATCATGCGATAGAATTCATCATCTTCCACGGCGAGATTTTTCATGGACAGGGCGTGCAGATCAATGATTTTTCGCAGGCGGGGTTCATCCGTCTCGCTCATGCGCAGGAGTTCCGTCCGAATAGAGTGACCCAGTTCGCCGCGCACGCGTTCAAGCTGTTCATTTTCATAGAAATGTTCGCGTGAAGCGGTCGGCTGAAGTTCGTCCGTCCAGATCAGGCATTTGACGAAGAAGGCCCATTCCGGCAGGATGTTGTCCGCCTGTTCAGAGATCAGCATCCGCTTGAGATACACTTTGTGCGAACGTTTGGCGTTCAGGTTGACGGCGTGCGGCAGAATGTAGGCGATCCCTCCGGTACGACCGGTTGAGGTCTGAAGAGGGATGAAGTCATGGAACCGCTCGCCCAGCATCCGTTCACCAAAGCGCAGAACTTCGTCCCGATGGTTCTGGGTGAGTTCGGGATTTACGATCCATTGTGGCGGTTCTGCGTTGATCCTACGTTCGCGTCCGCCTTCACTTAACCGGATCGGATAAGGCAGCAGCGCTCCATAATGCAGCAGATCCAGCTCAACGGATTCCGGTTCAAAATAGAAGTCCGTTTCTTCCTTGCAGCGCAAATAAACTTTGGTTCCTGGGGTGAGCGAAGATTCCAGCTTGCGAATACTGTATGTACCATCCGGCTTGCCGCGCCATTCGATGGAAGGGCCGCCCTTGGCGGATTGGGTCAACATGACGATCTCGTCGCTGACCATGAAGCAGGAGAGCAGGCCGATGCCAAAGCGTCCGATAAAGGAAGTCTCGCCAAGCAGCTCCGTTCCATTTCGCTTCGACGAATGACCGATCATGGCCAGGAATTCATGGACGTCCTCTTCGGTCAGGCCAATGCCGTTATCCTGCATGAGCAGCGTTGCGCCTGCGCCGCTTCCGGCCAGCTCAACCGTTACCTCACCGCGATGAGCAGGATCAAGATCCAGACGTGCCGTGATGGCATCCGTGGCGTTTTGCAGCAGTTCACGCAGGAAGACACGAGGGCTGCTGTACAGATGGTTGGATAAAATATCGATCATACCGCTCAGGTTGACCTGGAAGCGGTATTCCTGTGAATCGGGCATGATTTTTCCTCCTCTGGAGTGTTGCGGATGATCCTTCCATTGATGTGGAAGTAGAAGGGTTTGGAGGCAGGATGGAACATCCGATCTTATGTTCTATTTTAGCTTGCTCGTTCGAGATTTCCAAATTGACCGGATTTTTTGTGCCTTTTGTCATAAGAAAAGGCGCCTCCTTCCCCGGTGGATGGGAGAGACGCCCTGTAAGCTAGATCAAGGTTTTATCCAAAAGGCTGGGTACGAAGTCTGCGTTCCGTCGAACGAAGCTTCGTACCCAGCCGGTGTGAGGCAGATCCAGAAGAAAATGGGCCAGGCGCGGCGCTCCATCCATATTGAAAGATGCAGCGGCATCTGGGAGCCGCTCCCGGTGTCCTTATTCGGTGATCGTTCCGTAGATCAGCGTTGGCGCTTCCGCGTGGTCGTCGATGGAGATGGCTGCGAGAATCTTCTCGCGTACGTTGGCTACATCTTCGCTGTTCGCGTGGATGGTCACCAGGGATTCGCCTTCCTGAACGGCATCGCCGACTTTCTTGTTCAGCATCAGACCTACCGCCAGGTCGATCTCGGATTCCTTGGTCGCACGGCCTGCGCCAAGCCACATGGCGGCTACGCCAATCTCGTCGGCGATGATCTGCGAGACCACGCCGGAGCGAGGCGCCGGCACTTCAATCTTGTACGCCGCCTGCGGGAGGCGTTCCGGATGATCGACAACCGAAGCGTCGCCGCCCTGATTGGCGAGGAATTCGCGGAATTTATCGAGCGCCTTGCCATTGGCGATGACTTCGCGCAGCTTCTCTTCGGCTTCTTCGAGCGAGGAAGCTTTGCCCGCGAGGTAGACCATCTGGCGGCCCAGCGCCATGCAGAGGTCTTCCAGATCTTTCGGTCCTTGTCCTCTCAGCGTATCAATCGCTTCCTGCACTTCCAGGGCATTGCCGATCGCAGCGCCAAGCGGCTGGCTCATGTCGGAGATGACCGCCATCGTGCGGCGGCCGACGTTGTTGCCGATGGAGACCATCGCGTGAGCCAGGTCTTTCGAGCCTTCGAGCGTCTTCATGAACGCGCCTGCACCCGTTTTGACGTCGAGGACGATAGCGTCCGCGCCTGCGGCAATCTTCTTGCTCATGATGGAGCTGGCGATCATCGGAATGGAATTGACGGTCGCGGTCACATCGCGCAGGGCATACAGCTTCTTGTCGGCTGGCGTCAGATTGCCGCTCTGGCCGATGACGGCGATCTTGTGTTCGTTGACCAGCTTCACGAACTCTTCGTTCGTGATCTCGACGTGGAAGCCGGCTACGGCTTCCAGCTTGTCTACGGTGCCGCCGGTATGACCGAGACCGCGTCCGGACATCTTGGCAACCGGCACGTCCAGCGCCGCAACGAGCGGAGCGAGCACCAGCGTAGTCGTATCGCCTACGCCGCCTGTGGAGTGTTTGTCTACCTTCACGCCTTCAATGGCGGACAGATCAATCGTATCACCGGAGTGAACCATCGCCATCGTCAGATCGGCGCGTTCCCGATCATTCATATCCTGGAAGAACACCGCCATGGCGAATGCGCTTACTTGATAGTCCGGAATATCTCCCTTGGTGTAGCCTTCAATGATGAAGTTGATTTCTTCGGTGGACAGTTCTTTCCCGTCCCGCTTTTTCTCGATTAAATCTACCATTCTCATGTTTGTCTGCCTCACTTTCATATCATGAATTTGACGTCTTCAGCGCTAGAGCGAAGAACAGTCAGCGTTCGTCGATGGGGCTGCGGATGGGAAGACGGAGGAGCCGGATGGCTCCTTCTCGTCTAATGATGAAGTACCCTGAATCAGGAATGGGCGGAGCAGCGACACTTACAGGGTAATCGCAGTCTCCAGTGCCACTTCCATCATGTCGTTAAACGTCGATTGACGTTCAGCCGCCGTCGTCTCTTCGCCAGTCAGCAGGTGGTCGCTGACGGTCAGGATTGTCAAGGCGTTCACGCCGAACTTCGCTGCGAGCGAATAGAGCGCGGTTGTCTCCATCTCAACACCCAGTACGCCATATTCCATCAGCTTCGTCGTAACGGTCTTGTCATCCCGATAGAAGATGTCGGAGCTGAGAATGTTCCCCACATGCACGTTCAGTCCTTTATCCACCGCACGCTCATAAGCTTCCTTCAGCAGACCGAAGCTTGCGATCGGGGAGAAGTCGAACCCTGGGAAGGTGTTGCGGTTCATGCTGGAATCTGTGCACGCTGCCTGAGCGAGAATGACGTCGCGTACCCGGACATTTTCCTGCATACCGCCGCAGGTGCCGACGCGAATCAGGTTCTTGACGCCATATTCGCTGATAAGTTCGTTGGCGTAGATCGCAAACGATGGAATCCCCATGCCGGAACCTTGAACCGAGATACGTTTGCCTTTGTACGTGCCGGTGAAGCCGAGCATGCCGCGAACCTGGTTATATTGAACAACGTCTTCGAGGTACGTATCCGCGATGAATTTTGCTCTCAAAGGATCGCCTGGGAGCAGGATGGTTTCGGCGATGTCGCCGACTTTGGCTTCGATGTGAACACTCATTTGTAAAACCTCCGTTTGTGGTGTGAGGCGCTTATGTGCGCGGTGAGACGCTGCGAACGACTTACTTCAGATCGCCGAGGAAGCTGGTGCCGTACTCGGGCATCTTCACGCCGAAGTTCTCGGCCACGGTTGCGGCGATGTCGGCAAAAGTCGTCCGAAGCGGCAGCTTCGTTCCGCCATTCTTGAAGCTTGGCGAGTAGGCGAGCAGCGGTACATATTCACGGGTATGGTCGGTGCCCCGGTACGTTGGATCGTTGCCATGATCGGCGGTGATGAGGAGCAGATCGTCCTCGTTCATCTTGGCGAACACTTCCGGCAGACGAGCATCATATTCCTCCAGCGCCTGTCCATATCCTTGTGGGTCGCGGCGGTGTCCGAACAGCGCATCGAAATCGACCAGGTTCAGGAAGCTGAGGCCGTGGAAAGGCTTGTCCAATTCTTCGACCAGCTTGTCCATGCCATCCATATTGGATACCGTGCGAACGGAACGAGTCACGCCTTCGCCATCATAAATGTCCGAGATCTTGCCCAGCGCAATCACGTCGAATCCGCCGTCTTTCAGTTCGTTCATGGTGGTGCGGCCGAACGGCTTCAACGCATAGTCATGACGGCCAGCCGTACGCTTGAACGCGCCGGGTTCACCGACAAATGGACGAGCGATGATGCGGCCCAGCATATAAGGATCTTCCAGCGTAATCTCACGGCAGAACTCGCAGATCTCGTACAGTTCTTTTAATGGAACAATCTCTTCATGAGCGGCCACTTGAAGCACGGAGTCCGCCGACGTGTAGACAATCAGCGCACCAGTCTTCATATGTTCTTCGCCCAGCTCATCCAGAATCTCGGTGCCGCTGGCCGGTTTGTTGCCGATTACTTTCCGTCCCGTTTTTTCTTCGATGCGCTGAATCAGCTCATCCGGGAATCCGTCAGGGAAGACGCGGAACGGCGTATCAATGTACAGACCCATGATCTCCCAGTGGCCGGTCATCGTATCTTTGCCGCGCGAAGCTTCCTGCATTTTGGTGTGATAGGCGAGCGGCTGTTCAGCCTTGGGTACGCCTTGAACTTCCTCAATATTGGACAGGCCAAGCTTGGCCATGTTCGGCATGTTCAGGCCGCCCATTTCACGGGCGATATGGCCGAACGTATCGACGCCGAAATCGTCGAACTCCGCAGCATCCGGCGCCTCGCCGATGCCAACCGAGTCCATAACAATCAGGTGGATTCTTTTGAATGTGGACATGTTTCATGCTCCTTTCAGAAAATCCTATTTTACACCTTTTTCAACGCTTTTTCACGATTAAATAAACAGCCCGGCGATGATTGCCGACAGCATGCTGACCAGCGTTGCGCCGTACAGCAGCTTGAGACCAAATTTGGCGACAACGTTGCCTTGTTTCTCATGCAGACCTTTCACCGCACCGGCGATGATGCCGATCGAGGAGAAGTTGGCAAACGAGACGAGGAAGACGGAGACGATACCGACGGTGCGGTCGCTCAGAGTGCCTGCTTCGATCAAAACTTTCAATTCAGACATGGCGGTAAATTCATTAGTCATCAGCTTGGTAGCCATGATGCTGCCCGCCGTTACGGCGTCATGCCAAGGCACGCCCATGACGAAAGCGAGTGGCGAGAAGACATAACCCAGCATATCCTGGAACGAAATGCCGAAGATTGCCGCGAAGATCCCATTCAGCATGGCAATCAAGGCGACGAAGCCGATCAGCATGGCAGCTACGACAATCGCTACTTTGAAGCCATCCATGATGTATTCGCCAAGCATTTCAAAGAAGGACTGTTTTTCTTCCTGCTGCACTTCCAGTATATCTTCTTCCGGTTCGACTTTATAAGGATTAATGATTGAAGCGATGATGAATCCGCCGAACAGGTTCAGCACCAGGGCAGTCACGACGTATTTCGGTGGAATCAAGCCCATATAAGCGCCGACGATCGACATGGACACGGTAGACATTGCCGATGCGCAGAGCGTGTACAGGCGGTGCTTGGGCAGCAGACCGATCTGTTTTTTGACGGAAATGAAGACTTCGGACTGACCGAGAATGGCGGACGCGACTGCGTTATACGATTCCAGCTTGCCCATGCCGTTGATCTTGCTCAGTACAAGACCGATGTAGCGGACGATAAAAGGCAGCACGCGAATGTATTGCAGAATCCCGATCAGTGCCGAGATGAATACGATTGGCATCAATACGTTGAGGAAGAAAATCGACATTCTGTTCTCAGCCAAGATGCCGCCGAAGACGAACCCGATCCCTTCGTAGGCGTAGCCGAGCAGTGCCTCGAACGTCTTGGCAAAGGCGCCGATCAATGTGGTTCCGACCACAGTATTCAACAGCAGGAACGCAAGCAGCGCCTGAAGCACAACCATGATAATCAGCGGGCGATAACGAATTTTTTTGCGACCATTACTGGCTACGAAAGCAAGACCGAATACAACAGCCAATCCAAGCAGAGCAATCAAAATGTTCATAAACGAAAATCTCCTGGAAGAATTTTTTGTATGAAACTTGAATAAAATTTTGACTTGATAGGACCGTAAAGCGGTTACAAAAAGCGGCAAATGGACAAGATATACCTGAAGGCGAAAAAAATGGAGGTCATTCCCCGGCGCTCATCCACAGTGCAGCAGCTCCACTGCGGATGAGTACGGGTGACCCGATTGATTTAATTGCTCTTGTCCATGTCCTTGGCCTGGAAATATCCCGGCAAAAGCCGGTCCATCGTCCATTCTTCGGTGTTGCCCTGCAAATTGGTCAGATAAATGCGGGTATGCTCGTCTGCAAATTCAGCGATCACCTGGCGGCAGGCGCCGCAAGGGGAGACTGGGCCTTCCGTATCCGCAACGACCGCAATCGCTTCGATGCGGCGAATACCTTCGGAAGCGGCCTTGAAGATTGCAGTCCGTTCCGCACAGTTGGTGAGACCATACGAGGCATTCTCAATATTACAGCCCGCGTAGATTTTGCCGTCTGCAAGCAGCGCAGCACCCACTTCAAAATGCGAATACGGAACATAAGCGGCCTGACGTGCTTGAATTGCAGCTTCGATCAGGCGTTCTGCCATAGGGTGACTCATGATGGGGCCTCCTCGGATCAAGATGGGCAATTCGGGTGGTGGGCAAAGCCATGGAGCAGGGACTAATTAGTAGTTGGAGTCGGATTGCTCGCCCTGCATGATCTTGACGCCGGAGCTTGCACCAATGCGCGTTGCGCCTGCCGCGATCATCTTCTCCATATCTTCACGGCTGCGTACGCCGCCAGAAGCTTTGACGCCGATCTCAGGACCAACCGTTTTGCGCATCAGGGCTACGTCTTCCGCTGTCGCACCGCCGGTAGAGAAACCGGTGGATGTCTTCACGAAGTCTGCTCCGGCACGAACCGCCAGTTCGCAGGCGAGAACTTTCTCCTCATCGGTCAGCAGGCAGGTCTCAATGATGACCTTAACCAGCGCTTTGCCGGCGGCCGCTTCAACAACGGCACGGATGTCACGTTCAACCAGCTCGGCGTTGCTGCTTTTCAATGCACCGACGTTAATGACCATGTCTACTTCATCCGCGCCTTTTTCAATGGCATCACGCGTTTCAAAAGCTTTGGTTTCCGGCGTGGAAGCTCCAAGTGGGAAGCCGATTACCGTGCAGACTTTGACGCCGCTTCCGGCGAGGCGTTCAGCCGAGTAAGCGACCCAGGTTGGGTTGACGCAGACCGAAGCGAATGTGTACGTCTTGGCTTCTTCGATCAGCTTGGCGACCTCCGATTCTGCTGCGTCTGCACGCAGCAGCGTGTGGTCGATCATGGATGCAAGATTCATCGTAGATCTCTCCTTCAAGGTGGAATTTAAGTTCATCATATCATGTTCGTGAACAAATGCAAAATGTATTATGAAATTTTGTTCAGGAAAAATGAACAAGAGCTAACTCAGCAAAAAACTCTGCAAAAATCCACAGCATTCGTGGCTTTTGCAGAGTCTGTTTGAAGAAGTGTTGTGCATTTGGCGATCTATTTTTTGCGAGTGGTTGACTTGGCTGGAGAAGCCTTCGCCGCCTGGGAGCTTTTGCCCGCTTTGCCCGCTTTGCCCGCTGACGTTTGGGGCGAAGTCGCTTTGACGGATGTGGAGGCAGCTGCCTTGGACGCCTGCGCTTGGAGTTTTTTCCAACCTTCATAGTCATGCACGGCGATTCCGGCAAATCCCGGATGGTCACCCACCATGGTACGTAGGGCTGCGAGCTGATGGTTTAGCACCGAAGCGCCTTCTTCATAGAAGGTGATCTGCGGAGTCTCTGATGAAGGATTGGTTTCTACGGCGATTTGCAGCGTCTTGCCCAGCTTGGCTGCCTCTGCCAGCTCATTCCTGGATACATCAGCAATCTGCATGGCGGAATCCCGGTAGGCCATGATCGTGACGCGATCAAAATGACCGATCATCCAGGCGCTGAGGGTTCCCTCTTCGCCAGGCATGACATGTTCGTCGAACCAGAACGGCATATCGGCCTCGATGCGCAGGTTCAGCCGCTTCGCACCGTCAAGGAGCAGTCCGATCGTCCCTTTCCATGAGGTTAGCAGCTTGGCTTGATCGCCGGTCCATTCCGGCAGCAGATAAGGCTCCGCATCGATGTGAATGCCGGCAAACCGCTCATTCGCTGCGGCGGAAGATTGATAGGTCGTCAGCCAGCTCAGGAATGCTTCAGGCATACGACGATCCAGTGCCCAGCGTGGCGCTCCGTCGAGCGCGTAGACGCGAATATTCTGCGCCGAGGCGCGGCTGATGAATGACGCATAATCCGCCACATTCATATCGGCGTCAATCTGCACGTATAGCGTGTCAATTCCGTTGGCAGCGGCAAAACGCAGCAGATCGTCGGAGGACTTGCGCAGCAGCCAGGGATTCCATACCCAGGTTGCCAATCCCTCCGGATCGCGGGCTTCTGAACGCTCTGGAGCAAATGAACCCGCTGTACAGGTAAACAGCAGGCAGATAATCAGGCAGCGAAAAAAAGGAGGTTGTCGGGTCATGAGGTCTCTTCACCTTTCGATTCAACTGCAGCTTGATGTCAGTCGGTATCCCCAATTAGCGAGGGTTCTGAAGCTTCCGCCAGTTGGGGTCTGCGCCACAAGTGCGCAACCCTATTATCGGTAGGCAGGCCAGTAAACTTAATCAGCCAGCAGGGACAGAGCCGTAAATTGATCGGTAACCAGAATATTCGCATAACGTCCGGCCAATGCTGCACGAATCGCTCGGATCTTGCGGGGACCACCAGCGACCAGAATCGATTTCTCCTTGAGGCGCAGCTCCGGGAGGTCAATCCCTACAGTTCGCGCGTTGATCTCCTCGCTGCAAACGACGCCCTGGTCATCGAAGAAGCGGGAACAAATATCGCCAGCACCTGCTTCTTGCAGCATCCTGCGCTGTTCGCCGTCAAAATAGCCCAGTCGAAACAGAAGGGCGTCGTCTTCTACCGTACCCACGGTAAAAACGGCTACATTTGCCTGACGGCCGAGTTCGATGATGCGCTGAATATGACGATCCTGTTCCACCATACGTTTGAGTTCCACGCTGTCAAAGATGACGGGAAGCGGCAGATAACGCGCTACGGTGCCGAAGGCTTCCGCAAACAGGTTGGCCGTCTCGGCGGCGTAAGTCGGCACCTGGGAATGGCTGACGCCGCCCTTCAGCTGCACGATCTCAACACCCCGCACCGGCTTGTGGTTGAGGGATTGCGCCAGCGCATACATGGTTGTCCCCCAGGTGATGCCGATAATATCGCCTTCCCGGACCGTCTCCTGCACATATTCCGCTGCGGCAGCCGCCACCCGGCCGCGAATCTCACGATATTCATTCTGCGGCGAATGGCAGACGCGAGCGGCCTGGAGGCCAAAGCGCCGGGCGAGTTCCGCGCCGAGCACATCGAGGTCTTCCAGCGGATCGGCGATGCTGATCCGCACGAATCCCTGTTCCTTTGCATATTGAAGCAGGCGAGAGACCGTCGGCCGTGATACGCCAAGGCGAGCCGCAATATCCTGCTGGCTGTAGTCGGATAGATAGTACAGTCGAGCGGCTTCGATAGACAGCCGCTGTCGATCCAGATCAATTTTATCCGTCATGATCGTCCCCTCAATTTTTTAGGTTCATTATACGCGGGTGTTTCCCGGTTTGCACGGGGAAGAAATTGCAATAACAAGAAAATAGGAGGTGAAAAAATAGGGCTAAAGAATTAAATGAGACTTTTTTCTTAGAAACCGTTCATTTTTCGCACAATGTTCCGATATTCTTAATGTGAGATTTTTTGGTATCATTGAACTGACAGAAAATTCAGGCCGGAATGGACAAGGGCTTGGTCGCTTGAAAAGGAGGCGGAATTGATCGAAATCTATACGGTTTCTCTACAGTCTTTCTCAGATTCGACGAACTGGGAAAGTCTGTTAGCTGCCTTTTTTTTCGTGGAACGCGAACGTATTTTACGATTTTCCCGGGCGGAAGATCGGGTTCGTCGAATCGTTTCTCACCTGCTTGTCTCGACCCTGGTTGCCGAAAAACTAAGCCTGAAGTACCGGGATCTTCTTTACAAACGGGGGGAGTACGGCAGACCTTATCTGGGTCTAAAGGGTGCACCTTCCTTCAATGTTTCTTCTTCCGGCAATCTGGTTGTGGCTGCGATTGCCCATGAAGCGGTAGGAATCGATACCGAACGCTGCGAGGGTATGGATCGAGCCACCATGAAGCTGCTGCTTGGGCAAGCGGAAGAGAAATTTCGAGCAGAACATGCGAGCGAGGAGGAGCAGCAACTTTTTTATTCGCGCTGGACGATGCTGGAGAGTTGGCTCAAAGCCGAAGGAACAGGTTTGCACGATCAACATCCGTTATCTTCGTTTGCTCCTGAGCGAGAAGGAAAATATTATCGGACACCTGCGCTGGAGCCGGGCGCTGCGTCATGGGTGATCGAAGCCTTGCAGATTCAAAACCTGGAGCCAGAACCGACAACGTATGCACTTTCCGTATGCCGCAGGCCCCAGGAGAAACCTGCATCGGAGATTCAACGTCTTGATGGGAATGAGCTGGTACGGCGATTTCTTATGCTGTTGTAGAACCTCTGTAAGCACATCAAGAAAAACGAAAATGATTCGGAATGACAACATGTGGAAGGGGAAAAACAAAGCGATGAACGTTCGACTCAAATCTATTCCGGACACCAAGTCTTATTGGTTGGAACAATTGCAGTCGGTGGAGGAAAAAACTCTGTTGACTGGAGATATGGCAGCTGCCTCAGGAGAGATCGGAAGAGTGGAGCGTGAGCTTCATGCTCTCGAGCCGTCCCTGCTTCGTACAGGTCTGGCTCATGCAGCCTGGTCGGTTTTGCTCCAACGTTATCTGCGTACGAAAGAATTGGCTGCTGCCGTCTATATGCCGGAGGTTTCCGGTGTAGTTCCCCTGCTGCTGCGCGGCGGGCGGGAAGACACGTTCCGCATGCGCGGCGCTGCCATTGAAGAAGCGCTGCATCAACTGCATGAAAAGACGCCCCAGGCTGCGGACCTTGAGGAAGCCTATCGAAGCGGTGAAGTGGAACGTCCTTATAATACGGGACTGGGCTTCGACCTAGAGCTGGATGATGCCGAGACGCTGCTCATGTCAGGTTGCGATTTGTTTATCAACTTCACGGGAACAGATCGGATTCGCGCCAGCGCGATCTATCGCACTTCCATGTTCAGTGAACCATTCGTTCAGGGTGTGCTGGGACATCTGCTTGGTATTGCCATGCGTATGAGCGCTGCCCCAGATGCTCGAATCGGTGAGGAAGATCTGCTGGGCGAACAAGAACGCGAGATTTTGCAGCACCTCTGGAGCGGCGCTTCGACGAATGCCTTCACGGCAGAGCGTCCGATTCACCAGCTCATCCATGAACAGGCACTGCGGGAGCCACAGCGTGCTGCGGTTGTCCATGAGGACGGAACGCTGACGTACGAGGAGCTGGATCAACGTTCGGACGTGCTGGCTGCGGAGCTGCGCGAATGGGGACTGGGTTCTGGTCGTATTGCAGGAATTCTGGCTCGGCCGTCGGCAGAGATGATTCTGTCCGTATTGGCGGTGCTCAAGACCGGTGCCGCTTATCTGCCGATCGACCCGGAATATCCAAATGATCGGATTCGCTTCATGCTGGAGGATAGTGGGGCAGATCTACTGCTGCTCACGCCGGGTATGAGCGCTCCGGAAGGCTTCAGCGGGCAGAGCTGGAATGTCGATAATCATCGAGAATGGAGATTGCCAAGTGAGCGGATCGAACAGGGCGCTCCTCTTGATCCAGCCTATGTGATCTATACTTCCGGTTCGACAGGAACCCCTAAGGGAGTCGTCATTGAACATCGTTCGTTGATTAATCTGGCGCAGTGGCATATCGATCATTTCCGTGTATCTGCGGAAGATCGCACCGTCAAATACGCAGGATTTGGATTTGACGCTTCGGTCTGGGAGATCTTCCCTTATCTGCTGGCAGGCGCTTCCATCCATATGATTCCGGAAGATTTGCGCCTCGATCCTGCGGGCCTGAATGAACATTTTAATGCAAAAGGGATCAGCATTGCTTTCCTGCCTACACAGCTCTGCGAACAGTTCATGGAATATGAGAACTACTCGCTGCGCGTCCTGCTGACAGGCGGTGACAAGCTCAAGTCGTTCCGTCCACGTCCTTATGAACTGCACAACTGCTATGGGCCAACGGAAAATACGATCGTAACGACTTCGCATCTGGTAACGGAAATGGAAGATAATATTCCGATCGGCAAGCCGGTTCGCGGCTCTCAGATTCTGATTCTGGATGATTATGGGCATCTTCAGCCGGTCGGCGTAGCCGGTGAACTGTGTGTGGCTGGCGACGGTCTGGCACGCGGATACCTGAATCGTCCGGAGCTGACGGCGGAGAAGTTTGTTGCGCATCCTTACCGTGAAGGTGCACGCATGTATCGCACCGGCGATCTGGCGCGCTGGAAGCGCGATGGTACGATCGAGTTTCTCGGTCGCCTCGATCATCAGGTTAAGATTCGCGGCTTCCGCATCGAGATCGGGGAGATCGAGCAGCGGATTCTGGAGCGTGAAGGCGTGCGGGACTGCGTGGTCGTTGCGCTCAAGGATGCGGCTGGCGATGCCTATCTCTGTGCCTATGTGGAATCGGATCAAGAGTTTGCCCATTCCCAGTGGGCGGAAGAACTGGGACGCACTCTGCCGGATTATATGGTACCGGCGCACTTTGTCACGCTGGATAAAATGCCGATCAATGCCAACGGCAAGATTGACCGTCGTGCCCTGCCGGAGCCCAAGAGAGCGGCTGCGGCTTCGTACGAAGCTCCTGCACCGGGCATGGAGCAGCAGCTTCATGAACTCTGGAGCGGCGTGCTGGGACATGATCGATTCGGTGCACTTGACCGATTCTTCGATATTGGCGGACATTCGCTTCAGGCGGCTGTGCTTCGTGCCCAGATCGAACGCCGGTTTGGCGCGAAGTTCTCAATCCGCGAATTGTTTGAATATACGACGATCCGCGTGCAGGCTTCCGAAATTGTCCAGCGTGCAGGCAGCCTGGAGCCTTCGGCTTCCGAAGTGGGCAATCCGCTTGCCGCTTCAATCCCGCCTGCCCTGAAAGCCGACCATTATACGGCTTATCCGGCGCAAAGCCGTCTCTTCCTGATCGAACAGATGGAAGGCGCGGGTACAGCCTATAATGCGCCAGCGCTGCTGCGCATCGAGGGCACACTGGATGCCACTCGCCTGGAACGCGCTTTGCAGGCGATGGTGCTGCGCCATGAATCGCTGCGCACTTCGTTTGAGCTGCTGGGTGAATCCGTTGTGCAGCGTGTTCACGAACGTGCCGTGCTGCGGCTGCCGATCTCGCACGCCAGCGAGGCTGAAATTCCTACACTGATGGACGCCTTCGTCCGTCCGTTTGACCTGCACCGTGCGCCGCTGATTCGCGCAAGTCTGGTCTCCTGCGGAGAAGAGCTGCACTTTGTGATGCTGGACTTCCATCATATCGCCGTGGACGGCGTCTCGATGCACGTGTTCTTCGAGGAGCTGTCGCAGCTCTACCGGGGCGAAGCGCTGGAAGCTTCCCCGCTTCAGTTCAAGGACTTCGCGGTCTGGAACGACCGCGAGGCCGCGTCCGTGATCCGCGACACGCAGCTCGGCTACTGGCAGGAGCGCCTCGCGGGTGAACTGCCGATGCTTCAACTGCCGACCGACAAGCCGCGTCCGGACAAACAAAGCTTCCGCGGCGCCACGCTCCACGGAAATATCGGTCCCGAACTTCGAGACCAACTGAAAGAGCTTGCGGATCGTACGGGAACCACCCTGTTTATGGTGATGTTGGCTGCCTATGGCACGCTGCTGTCGCGCTATGCGGGACAGGAAGATCTGATTGTGGGCGTTCCGGTGGCGAATCGCGGACGGGAAGAACTTCATCAAGTGATCGGGATGTTCGTCAATACGCTGCCGCTTCGGACGTATCCCGACAAGAAGAAGACATTTGCCCAATATCTGGAGGAAGTCAAGAACGAGCTGCTCGGTGCCTTTGACCATCAGGAGTATGAACTGGGCGAGTTGGTGAATGAACTTCACGTTCCTCGGATTCCGGGTCGCAGCCCTCTGTTTGATACGATGTTCGTCATGCAGAACACGGGCAGTTTGTCACCAACGCTGCCAGGAGCCATCACCACCGTTGTGCCTTATGCGCCCAAGATCTCCAAGTACGATCTTATGGCAGATGTAACTGAGACGGACCACGAGATTCGTGTGGACTTCCAATATTGCAGCGATCTCTTTGAAGCCTCTACCGTTCAGGGCATGATTGACCATTATATGCGTCTGCTGGAGGAAGTGGCTTCCCAAGAACATCGCACGCTGGAGGCCCTGCCGATGTTGAGCAACTCCGAAATCGATACGCTGATTGCGGAATTGAACGATACGGATTCGGACTATGAACGCACACTGACTGTTCAGGCTGCATTTGAACGCCGTGCAGCGCAGATTCCGGATCATCCTGCGGTGACGTTTGAAGACACGACGCTGACCTACAGGGAGTTGAATGAGCGGGCGAATCGCCTGGCGCATACGCTTATCGAACAGGGTGTGCAAGCCGATAAGGTAGTGGGGCTGATGGTCGAGCGTTCGCTGGAGATGATCGTCGGGCTGCTGGGGATTCTGAAAGCGGGCGGAGCCTATGTGCCGATCGATCCCGAATATCCGGAAGATCGGATTCTCTATATGATGGAGAACAGCGGATCGGATCTGCTGCTGACCCAGCGCAGTCTGGCAGGCAAGCTTCATTTCAGTGGAACCGAGATCTATCTGGACGAAGCAGAAGCTTACTCGCCGCATACGGAAAATGTTCCGGCACGCAGTAACACAAGTGATCTGCTGTACGTTATCTATACGTCCGGAACAACCGGGCGTCCAAAGGGCGTCATGCTGGAACACCGCAACATGATGAACCTGCTGCATTATGAATACACGCAGACCAACATCGATTATTCCAGTCGAGTGCTGCAGTTCACCACGTTCAGTTTTGACGTGTGCTCACAGGAGATCTGGTCTACGCTGCTGGCGGGCGGAACGCTCTGCATGATTCGCAGCGAGATGCGCCGTGAAGTCGGCCAACTGCTGGATCTGATCGAAGCTCGCCGGATCGGAGTCTTGTTCATGCCGGTCTCGTTCCTGAAGTTCATCCTGAGCGAAAAAGAATACGAGGAACGTTTCCCTACCTGTATTCGCCATATCGTTACGGCGGGTGAGCAGTTGGTGGTACCGGAGAAGTTCCGGGATCATCTTCGTCGCAACGGCATCTTCCTGCACAACCACTATGGGCCTTCAGAGACGCATGTTGCCACGGCGCATACGCTGGACCCGGCGGGTGAGATCCCTGAGCTGCCTCCAATTGGCAAGCCCATCACCAACACGCGTATCTATATTCTTAACGATGCCCTCCATATGCAGCCAAGAGCGGCAGCCGGAGAGCTGTATATCGCCGGTGAATGTGTAGGCCGAGGGTATTACAATCAGCCTGAGCTGACGGAGGGGCGTTATCTGGCCGATCCTTTCCAATCAGGTGGGCGGATGTACAAGACAGGCGACCTGGCACGCTGGAACACAGCCGGAGAGCTTGAATTCCTCGGTCGTCTGGATCATCAGGTGAAGATTCGGGGATTCCGCATTGAGCTGGGCGAGATCGAGACGGCGCTGCTGGAACATCCTTCGGTCAAGGAGACGATTGTTCTGGCGAAGGAAGATGAAGCAGGCGGCAAATATTTATGCGCCTATATCGCTTCCCCGGCTCATGCTCCGCAGCGTGAGCTGCGCGATCATTTGTTGGGACGACTGCCGGACTACATGGTTCCGTCGCATTTTGTACCGCTGGAAGTCATGCCGCTGACGCCAAACGGCAAGATCGACCGCCGGGCGCTGCCGGAACCTCAGCCGGGTGAGCGAGTTGCTGGAGCAGAGTACCACGCACCGGAGACAGAAGCCGAACAACGGATTGCGGAAGTTTGGCAGACTGTACTGGGCGTAGGCCGGATCAGTCGGGAAGACAATTTCTTCGACCTGGGTGGACATTCGCTCAAAGCCGCGGTCATGGTGGCGCGTCTGCAGGAACATTTTGAACTGAGCATCAATGATGTATTTGAACATCAGACGTTGGCGGAATTGGCTGGTGTAGTCAAACCGGCAGGTGGACGAATTCTGGAGAAATTGGCCGAACTCAAACAGGCCAGTCTTCAACACAGCGAAGACACGCTGGTTGAGCAGCGGGAACGTTATGAGCAGCTTGCGAAGCAGGATGCGGACGCTGCGGATCTGACCCAACTGCGCGATTATAAGAGCGTGCTGCTGACAGGAGCCACCGGCTATGTCGGGGCGCATCTGCTCTACGACATGCTGAAGCAGACGGATTGGGATGTGTATGCGATTGTTCGTGGGGATGACGATGCCCAGGCCCGGCGCCGCGTACTCAGCAAGCTGGAATTCTATTTTGGCACGGAGGCACTGAAACCATTCCTCGAACGTCTGCATGTGCGGCATGGGGATCTGTCGGAAGAACGAATGGGACTGACGGACGAAGCATATGTACAGATTGAAGCCGAAGCCGATGCGATTGTCCATGCCGCAGCCACCGTGAAACATTACGGCAGCTATGAAGACTTTAAGCGGCACAATGTGGATGCGACAGAACGTCTGTTGGAACTTGCCGAATCCGGACGCCGCAAGGATTTTCACCATATTTCCACACTGGGTGTAGCTACAGGGGTGATTCCGCAGCGCGAAGAAGCATTCTTCGGTGAGTACGATCTGGATCTGGGGCAGGAATATGAAAATTATTATGCCAAGACCAAATTCGAGGCGGAAGTCAAAGTGGTGGAAGCCCGTTCAAGAGGATTAAACACCAGCATCTATCGTCTGGGTAATGTCGTCTTCCATTCGGAGACCGGACAATTCCAGGAGAATATCGGAGAGAATGCTTTTTATACCCTGATGCAGTCCTTTGTTCATCTGGGTATGGTGCCGGAAATGGCGCCGGATACCGATTTCTCCTACGTCGATGGGATCAGCCAGTCGATTTTGCTGCTGATGCAGCCTGAGCATTTGCAGAACCAGATCTTCCACCTGCTGAACCCACACTTGGAGAGCATGTACCGCGTACTGGGTGAAAGCCAGGTTGGGCAAAACGTGGAAACCATGGAATTTGCAAAATTTGTCGATAAAATTACAGAAAAATTCCTGGCTCGGGAATCGCTCGAAGAAATCGATAAAATCATGCTGCACTATGGTTGGCTGGAGAGCGCTCAAATTCAGACCCGATTTGAAATCGCCTCTAACCGTACGGTTGCTTACCTGGAGCGTCTGGGATTCACATGGAAATCAATGGACAAGGTGCGGATCGCACGAATGATGGATTATGTCCGAAAAACAGGATTTATTAAATGACATTCTGATGAAAACGAAGAATTTTAAAGAAATTTTGCAATTTTTTGCTTTGATTTCGACATTTTTTTTAGTATCATAGTTGTGTGTGGCAATTATCTGACTCAAGGGGGATTTACACATGTTTAAAATTGAATACCTGCCAGCTCTTAATCGTCTCATCTGCACGGTAGAAAGCATCACGATGGATGAAGTAGAAGCGTATAAGAAGTCGTATGCAGCTGAACTGGCGAAAGTAAAGCCGGGATTCACAGGCCTCACTGACCTGAGCAAAGGCAAGCTGTTCACACAGGAAGTTGCGGTAGCTCTGGCACCACTGGGCGAGCAGTCTGTAGAGAAAGGCCTGACGAAGTGGGCTTACTACACGGGTTCCGCCGTATCCAAAATGCAAATGAAGCGTATGTTTGGCGACATCGTCGTTTCGTTTGAAAAGCTTGAAGATGCAGAGGCTTACCTGAACAGCTAATTGCATTCCTCGAAGCCTTTACGGGAGAGCGTGCCGTTTCTGCGGCATCGCTTTCCTGGTACTTATGGATTACAGCCCGGTATAACCGGGCTTTTTTTGCAGACTTAATAAATGATGTGGTGGGGGACAAATGAATACACAAGCCAATAAACGCTTGATCGGGATCGGAGCGGCTGCTGCCGCGCTGTTGGAAGTTATCATTGTACTGCTGTTCATGATGCCAGGACGAGGCTGGGGGAGCTTTGTTCCGGGGTTGATCCTGGCTGCTGTTGTAGGAGGCGCAGCGTTTGTCTCCGGGATCTTCCTGCTTCTGCGTGAGGTGGATCGTACAGCCGCCGAGATCAACAAGCATTTTGCTGATGCGGACGCCTCCGATCATACGGAGCAGGTCATCAAAGATTCGACCAATACCCATCTCGATGAGCCTGGACAGGCTTCGCTCAAGGCGGTGGAGCGGATGCAGAATTATCTGCTGGAGATTGATGGCAGTGTCGAGCAGGTCAAGACGAGCGCGGATATGGGCGTATTTGTCTCCGACTTGATCGCGGAATCGGCTCGCAATGCCGCTTCACGTTCCGAGAATCAGACCGACAAGATGAGAGAAATCGTACGTACCGCAAGCGAGATGTCGGCTGCGGTTCAGCAGGTTGCAGGCAGCGCGGACGAAGTGGCCAGTGCCACACTGGTGACGTCCGAACAAGCTTCATCCGGCTACCATCAATTGGTCAGCGCAATGGATCAGGTTCGCAAGACAGATGGCACCATTCAGACTCTGCTGGAACAGGTTCATCGCCTGGATGAGAAATCCGGCGAGATTGAATACTTCGTGAGTATCATTACCGAAATCGCTTCACAGACACATCTGCTGGCGCTTAACGCAGCGATTGAAGCTGCGCGTGCCGGTGAATATGGTCAAGGCTTCTCGGTTATTGCCTCCGAAGTTCGCAAGCTGGCGGAACAATCTTCCGAATCGGCCAAGCGTGTCTCGACCATCAATGCCAGCATCCAGCAGGATACGAATGAAGTTGTAGGCACATCCTCGAAGGTAGCCGAAGATATGAAGCAGGGAATCGGTTCACTGGAAGAAGTTGGACGTTCCTTCCAGTTCATTCAATCCGCTGTTGACGAAGTGAATGTGCAGATGCAGGACGTGTCGGCAGCCGTTGAACAGATCGCGGCGCATACCGAGCAGGTGAGCGATACGATTACCCATGCCGAAGAAATGGTAGCCAGCACATCCGAGGAAGTCTCTACGGTTCGTCAGGCCGCAGAAGAACAGCTGGAAGGCATGCAGCAGCTGTCCGAGACCGTCTCGGGACTTGCCGATCTGACTGGAGGCATCAAGCAGGCGATCGAACATTTCCGTGAGACTCAGGCTCTGGAAAAGGCTTAATACGGCGAACACTTCATATGCACCGCAGAAAGTATCCATACAAAAAAGAGCGCATTTCCGCGTAAGCGGGATGCGCTCTTTTTTTGTGGTGTGCATGCACGATATGGGGTGCGAGGCACACCTGTCTGTGGAGATCCAAGGATCATCCTTCTCGGTTAGGCCCGGTTTCTGCGTCCCATCGAACGCATAATCAGGCTGACTACTGCAACCAGAACGATTGCACCGATTAAGGCTGGAATGATGTAGAATCCGCCTACCTCAGGACCAAGTTTGCCCAGAATCACGCCGCCGAGCCAACCACCGATGAAACCGGCGATGATGTTCCCGATGATGCCGCCAGGAATATCTCTGCCCACAATGAGTCCGGCCAACCAACCGATAACGCCGCCTACAATCAACGACCAGATAATGCCCATTTTGTATCGCCTCCGCTTATGTTTTGTTTGCTCAACTACAACTTAACCTCATAGCAAGCATTTGAATAACAACTCAAAAATTTAATTTTGAAACACCTTGGCGCCTTGCAGGAGAACGAAAATTTTTGTCGGATGTCGCGTGCGAGTTGGCTGCTAAAAAACACCAATATCCGGCTTAATAACCGCAGGACATTGGTGTATTGGTGTAAAGGGATAGAGAATCGTGGGATCAGCAGCGATTCTCCTGGTCGTTCTGACTGGAAGCGATAATGTCCGCGCTCCAGGGCAGGCTGCTGCTTATGGGACAAGCGGCTTCAGAGAGCACGCTTCTTATCGTAAAGCGTACTTCACCAGAGAGCCGGATTCAGCTGCATATAACACGCCATCCGCATAAGCAAACGCATAGTCCGAACGCAGCGGAAGGTTAGACACAGCCTGAGTGATGGTCAAGTGGGTCGGGTCGAGAATATACAGCGTGTCCGCCATATCTACCTGCAGCTGACCATCAGCTGTACGTTCCAGCACCACGATCTGTCCGGGTTGATCGCCGAGCGCCTGCTGCGCAATCTGGCCGTCCAAATCGAAGGACGTCAACAGGCGCTTGGAATAGGTCACATAACCGCTGCCCGTCGAGGCAATCACCGAGTCGGCCGGAATGACACGTCCCCAGAGCAGTTGGCCCTGCGGCGAGAACGCGTACAGCTTGTTTACGGTTCCGGCTATGGAGCCACGGAACAGAATGGAGCCATCCTCTTGAACCAGAATGGGCGCACCGCCACCATCGCCCAGCAGATTGATGCTGGACGGGAACTTATAGGTATAGACCCGTTTCAGATCCGGCGTATACACCTCAACTGCCGGGCTTGGGGAACGATCCCATGCGCGGCCAACCTTGATCTGCCGGCTGGTATCGACCACAATGCGACCGGCCTCGGCCGTAAGCACACTGCCATTGAGCTTCTTGGTCGCCAGCGTCTTGCCGGCTGCATTGCAATGAACGGCTGACGTCTTGACCATGCCCTGTTTATCCGGGCCCTGCGTCGAAGCGATCAGCAGGCTGTCGTCTCCCAGCAAGTACACATCGCTGTCAAAGGGGACAGTGCGATTCCAGGTTTCTTTGCCATCAGGACTCAAGGCATAAATTTTCTGTGTCTTGTCCGAGAAGCTTCCCACAAAATAGAGCGTCCCATTTTGGGCATAGAGAATCGAGCTTTCCACCGTGTAAGGACCGGCCTTGTCATGGAAAGTTCGGGACCATTTCTTGGCGCCTGTAGACGCATCAAAGGCGGTGACTGTCTCCAGATACCAATCGTAAGAGGTCTTGGAAGAGGTCTTCTTGATGCCCTGCACGGTGTGAACATAGACAAGGCCGCGCGACTTGACGAAATGGATCTCATGTGCAGAGGCCGACGATGTATCGTAGGCGGCAGAAGAAGTCCACGCTGGACGGGGGAGCTGGCCAGCGTCTGTGTCGGCGGCCCCTGTGTGGGCCGGAGCGCTGAGCAGCACGGCGGCGCTCAGCACCAACGCGCCCCATTTTTCTGAAGATTTCATAACTAGATTTCCATTCCTTTCACTAAGGCGTGTACGCAAACTTCGAGGGGAGCAGATTTAGGCGAATTTTTGTGCTCAACAAGGAAAGGTTCCGAAGGCGTGCCGGGGCACGCCCTCGGAGCATGGACGCCGCAGAGAGCGAAAAGGCGGCTAAAGATGCACGTCGTTAAGTTTGCGTACACGGCCTAAACTTTACGCTGAACGTAAATTGGCTACGCTGATTATACACGCTTGACGTTCTGTTTACCAGAAGTTTACGTTTGAAGAAATCAAATCATGAATAGCGCGCCGGATTTGCAGTGGAGGGCTTCACCTCGTTCGTGCAGGGCTTCCTTATAAGACGAAGGGGTCAAAAAGCCCTCCAATGTGTATAATGAAAAAGAACCCTACCTACAAAGGAAAGGAGCAATGGGCATGGGATTCAAATTGGACTATACGTCTCTCGTTCTGGCACTTCTTGTTTTTTCGCTGATGTTGATGGTCATTCGCCTGCGGTTTGAAGTGCGGGTGCTTCGTGAAGATCTGGATCGTCTGGCCGCCAGACCCGGACAGCATCGTCCCTCTGTGCTGAATACGCCAAATGGAGAGTCGCCCGCGCGCGTCTATGGACAGGACGATGAGCGGCTGCGTGTACTCGTCGCCAAAGGGCGCAAGATCGAAGCGATCAAGGAAGCGAGGCAGATGTACGATATGAGCCTGCTGGACGCTAAGAACTATGTGGAATCGCTGTAGGTACCCGGCAGGAATGAAAATGCCCAGGCCAGAAATGGGCGGACACTACGACCTGGGACGGAGCGTAATCTCAATCGTTCGGTGGAGCCGCTGCAAGCATACGTGCGTTACAATGAACGTAACCAGGCAATCGGCTTGCAATGAAGTCGGGAGGAGACATCGATGATCGATAGGGCCCGGATTCAGGGAAACGCACAATCAGAACCTCATACGCTGCTGCCTCGTACGGAGGATGGCTTTCTGCATGCCGTTCGGCCGCAGGGAATGGAGCTGGCGAATGTCAGGGCCATGGCGTTAAATAACAAGATCGCACGCTTCTATGCGCGGCTGCATCGCTGGTATGTGAAGATGCGCTTTGGCGGAGACATTCAATATCGCTGGACGTTTCTGTCGCATTTGAGTATTCAGCGCGGAGATCATGTCCTGGAGGTGTCGGTAGGCACAGGGGCAAACCTGCCCATTCTGCCAGCGGGTGCTTCGCTGTATGGCATTGATTTGTCGCCTGCCATGCTTAGAGAGGCCGCAAGACATCTGAAGGAATGGGGAACGGAGGCTGAATTGATTCATGCCGAAGCGGAGCATCTGCCTTTTCGCAGTGATTCCTTCGATTGCGTGTATCATATCGATGGACTGAGCGAGTTTGGCGATCCTGCCCGAGCCGTCCAGGAGATGATTCGGGTAGCCAAGAGTGGAACCCGGATTCTGATCGCTGACGAGACGCAGCGGCGTCCCCGAATTTCACTAGCCAAATCCGGAGAGCTTACTCAGCCTGAAGTGCTGCGCCTGCTTCCGGAAGGGATGATCGACGTACGCTACGAAGAGGTATGTAAAGGGACGATGTACCGCTTAACCTTCATCAAGCCCTAAGGAGTCTGTTTTCCTACATAAAATGTGCAGCGTCAAGGAGCAGGGCGTCAGCACAGCTGCAAGATCGATGTGCATAGCCAAGAGACTTTCGGACAACCTATCGTTCCCATAAGGGAGAACGATTGCCGCGAAAGCCTCTTTTTTACGCGTTTTTAGTTGTTTTTAAATAATGGAAGACATCAACCTTTTTCTCCGTCGGAACGTCCATGCTGATCTTCAACTGTGGATTCCTGAAGCCCTGCCTGCTCAGAGCGCGAAGGCTGAATCGGATGTTCCTCACTAGAGACCTTACCGGGCTGCACCATGCTGGAGTCCTCCGGGCCGGGAGGTTGAGGTTCCGAGGCTCCTGCCTCCTGAACGGCTTCGGCAAGTTCGTCCCGAACACTGCCTGTCCACAGCGGCACACCCGTGCGGTAGGCGGCTCGTCCGTTCAAGTGACCGGCAACCGGTGCAGTGATGAAGAAAAAGACGATACCCAGCAGAATGTTCATACTGGCGGTCTGCATCACGGAAGCAAAATAAAGGAATACGCCAGTCAGTACACATAGAACGCCCAGCGTTGAACTTTTGGTAGCTGCATGGGAACGAAGATAGACGTCGGGGAGCCGAATCATGCCAAAGGCGCTGAACACACTTAACAGTGCGCCAAGCAGAATCAACAGCACAGACAGCCACTCAACCGTCAGTTGAATCGTCTGGAGCATCCAGCACCCTCCCCCTTTCCATATAACGAGCCAGAGCGACCGTGCCCAGAAAAGCCAAAATCCCGATCAGCAGAACCAGTTCAAAATAAGCGGTGGATCGGGTATAGGCGCCTGCAACGGCGACCTCGGCGGCAACGTTGACTCCAATCGTATCCAGCGCCGCAATCCGGTCGGCGATCGAAGGGCCTTTGAGCACCCGATACAGACAGCCGGAGATGGCCAGCGCAAGCAGAATCATCGCAAGCAGCAGCAGGGTTTGCATCAACTTCGAGTCACCTCCATAATCGCTTTTTCAAACGTATTGCGAATGTGCTGTTCGACGCCGTGTGCCTCTTCGATGTCCATCGCATGCACATAAAGCGTCTTCTCGTCCTCACTGACCTCCAGCAGCAGCGTGCCGGGCGTCAGATTCATCAATCCACATAACAAGGTCAATTCCCAGCCCGATTTCAGTTCGGTCTCGTACGCGAATACGCCAGGTGTCAGGGCCAGCTTGGGTTTGAGGATCTGGCGAATCACGGCAAACGACGAGACCACCAACTCCTTGAGCAGCAGTCCCAGCAGCTTGAGACAAGCCCAGACCTTTCTTGGATAAAAAGGTGTGGGGAAAAAACGCCGCATCAGCGTCATCAGCAGCAGTCCGATCAGGAATCCGACCAGAAAGCCGGACACCGTCATATCTCGCATCAGCAGCATCCAAACGAAGGCAATTGCCAGATTCAGCAGCAGTTGAAAAGCCATCAGCATCTACTCCTTTAATACGGCTTGAATATAGATCGATGGATCAGTCAGAATATCGGCAGCTCGCTGCATATACGGCATGACCGGTTCGGCGAACACGCCGAGCAGGACGATCAGCAGCATGAGCGGAGCGGAACTCAGCAGCAGCTTGCGCGGCTGTTTCCACTTCATCTCGCGCGGTCTGCGCGGCTTGCCCCAGAATCCCAGAATGAAGATCTTGATGAGCGAATAGAGCAGCAGCAGGGTGAGCAGCACGCCAGCCGCAGCCAGCACATACTGTCCGCTCTCCAGGCTGCCCTGGACGATCAGCAGCTTGCCGGGGAATCCACTGAGCGGTGGAATTCCCACGACCGCAAGCGAAGCAATGAAGAACATCCAGGCCAGCAGCGGGGAATGAGTCAGTACACCGCCCATCCGATTGATGCGCTCCGTGCCTGTCTCTGCCACCAGGATACCGGCCAACAGGAACAGCAGCGCTTTGACGATCATGTCATGCACCAGATAGAAGACCGCACCCTTGAGGGCGTCTTCATTCGAGACGGCGAGAGCCAGGGAGATGAATCCGATACTGGCGATGACGTTATAGCCGAGAATCCGGTTGACATTGGTCTGGGAGACGGCGCCGAATCCGCCAAGTAGGATGGTGGCTACCCCCATGATGCCGATCAGGGTATGAATGACCGTTGTTTCATGGTAGAACACCAGCGTGAAGGCGCGAATGAGCGCATACATCCCTACTTTGGTCAGCAGGGCGCCGAACAGAGCGGAGATCGCCGCAGGCGGTGCGCCATAGGAACCGGGCAGCCAGAAGAACAGGAACAGCCCGGCTTTGACACTGAAGACGACGAGCAGCAGAGCGGATACGACGGTAATCGGACCGCTCGGCCCCAATTCACCGATCCGCTGCGACAGATGAGCCAGATTCAGCGTGCCGACTGCTCCGTACAGATAGGCGACGGAAGCGACAAACAGCGTCGAAGACAGCACATTGATGAGGATATAATGCAGTGTTTCACGAAATTGGCGTTTGGTTCCTCCCAGCACGATCAGCGCATACGAAGACATCAGCATCAGCTCGAAGCAGACAAACAGATTAAACAGGTCGCCCGTCAGGAACGAACCGTTAACACCCGCGAGCATGAAGTGAACGAGGGAGTAAAAATAATGCCGCTCCCGTTCCTCGTCAATGCCCCGAAACGAATACCAGAAGCAGCAGGCGCTGACAATGGCAGCCGACAGCACCAGCAGCACGGCGAACATATCCGCGACAAGTACGATGCCGTAAGGGGGCGCCCAGCCGCTCATATTCAGTGTCTGGATACCATTGCTCCGCACCTGGATCATCAGAATCACCGATACGCCCGCATTAAGCAGTGCACTAAGCAGACTGATCCAGCGCTGAAGCGCCAGTTTGTTATGCAGAAAGATTAACAGTACCGCCGTAAACAGCGGAATGAGCAGTGGAGCGGCGACCCAGTTATTCATGAACGTCGTCCTCCTTTTTTGCCTCGGTGTCTGGAAGATTCGCTCCGCATCCGATCCATGTCTGTCGTTTCCAACTTCTGATACGCCCGATACGACAGCACCAGGAAGAAGGCCGTGACGCCAAAGTTAATGACGATGGACGTCAAGATCAGAGCCTGCGGCAGCGGATCAACGAATTTCTCCGCGTCCCGCCCAAGCAGGGGGGCGTCTCCGGTCTTCAACATGGCCATGGCCATAAGCAGCAGATGAACCGCATGGGTGAGCAGCGAAGTGCCCAGCACAATCCGAAGCAGATCTTGGGTCAGAATGAGGTAAATGCCAACCGCGAACAGAACGCCGACGATGATGGCTACAACGACTTCCATCAATTATCCTCTCCAATCGTCAGCAGAATCGTCATGGTTACACCCACGACAGCCAGATAAACCCCGAGATCAAAGATCAGGGCAGTATGCAGTTCAGTCTTGCCCAGCAGCGGAAGATCAAAGTAGCCAAAAGCATGCTTGAGGAACGGTTCTCCGAAAAACAGGGCGCCACTTCCGGTGCAAAGTGCGATCAGCAGGCCCGCTGCGGTGACCAGCTTGAAATCGACCGGGACAACTTTACGTACGGTTTCGATGTCATACGCAAGGGCAAGCAGCAGCAGCGCACCTGCACTCATCAGTCCGGCGATGAAGCCACCGCCCGGGCTGCTGTGTCCCGTGAAGAATAAGTATAAAGCGAAAGCCAAGACGATGAAGACGACGACTTTGGACACATTTTGCAGAAAAATATCGCTGCCTTTAGACATCGCGTTCTCCTCCTTTTTCATGGGAGTTAGACGAGGATCGGTGCCTCTCCTGCGGATGTTCGTCGGTCTCCTCATGAGGGAGTTCCGGCGCGTCCTGGATTTTGATATGCTCCGCTTCTTCCGGATCTTCGGCCAGCGTACTTAGCCCTGTATCCGGCCCATCGTAACCGTATATCGACCGGCGCGTCTGAGCAGCCTCTTCGTCGGCATTGTCTCCTTCGTGCGAGACATGACGTGAACCGACATCCGTAGCTTTGCGGCGCAGTTTAACCATGTTGTAGATGCCCAGTGACGCTACGCCCAGCACCATAATTTCAAGCATCGTATCGAAGCCCCGGAAATCCACCAGGATCACATTCACAATGTTTTTACCGCCTGCCGATTCGTAGCTCTCGCGTACATAATAATCTGAGACCGGTTCAAACGGATTCGTTCCCAGAACAGCCAGCGCAACCAGGGTCATCAACACACCTACCGCAACCGCTACGAGGAAGTTGGGCAGGCGGAAGCGGACGGCGCGACGTTCAGTTCTCAGCTTCGGCAGGTGATAGAAGCACAGCAAGTACAGCGTGACCGAGATAGACTCGACCACCATCTGCGTCAGAGCCAGATCGGGCGCTCGCAGGAAAACGAACATCAAGGTCATCAAGTAACCCACTGTTCCAGTGAGAATGATCGCAACCGGACGCGACTTGGCAAAAGGAACGGCCAGAGAAGCGGCAGCCAGCCCCAGCAAAATGAACCATTCATAGGGCGCGATCACAGCGTAAGCACCCACACGGAAAGTCACATCGGTGGCATTAAACAAGATAAAGCCCAGAACCAGCAGCATAAAGCCCAAAATGTATTTGATGTAGCTGCGTGACGATCCGTTCATATACAGCGATGTAATGCGTACGGTGATCCGTTCAAAGAAGCGAAGACTGGCGTCATAAAAGCGATTGATCGACAGATTACGCGGCACATACGCATACAACTTGAGCCAGCGGCGAGCGGTCAGGGTGAGTAGAACCCCTACGGCGATTACCCCGATCGTCATGCCCAGTGCAGGCGTCCAGCCATGCCACAGCTTGATGCTGCCAGGCAGCTGTTCACCCGAAGCGGCGAGATGCGGCATCAGGCTGTCTGCGGCCGGACGGATCAGTGAATAGGAGACCAGGCTGGGGAACAGACCCAGCCCCAGCGCCAGCACAGCCAACAGCGCAGGCGGCAGCGTCATGAGCAGGGGAGCGTCATGAACCTGCTTGCGTGCCAGAGACGGCTTGCGTGAACCGAGGAACGTCCGGCCGACGAACAGCGCGGAATAGATAAATGTGAAGACGCTGGCGATCCATGCGATGATGGGCAGCAGGATCGCCCAGGTTTCCAGATGGAATACACCGGCATGCAGCGGCTCCAGCACGGCTTCAAGGAACATCTCTTTGCTGATGAAACCGCCGAATGGAGGCAGTCCTGCCATGGAGAACGCTCCGAAGACCGAGATCGTAAAGGCAATGGGCATGACCTGTGCCAGTCCGCCCAGCTTGCGCACATCCCGGGTGCCGGTCTCATGATCCACGATACCAGCGATCATAAATAAGCTTCCTTTAAATACCGCGTGATTGAGCAGGTGGAACATCGCCGCTGTACCGGCAGCCGCATACAGCAGACTCTCCTCGCCGACAAACACACTGGAAAGCGAGGACAGCCCGAGCAGACACATAATTAACCCCAACTGGCTGATGGTCGAATAGGCCAGAATAGCCTTGAGATCCGTCTGCTTGACCGCAGCGACCGATCCATAGATGAGCGTAATCAGGCCGCCCAGAGACACGATCCAGAACCATTCGGCAGTCCCGGCAAATACGGGACTGAGCCGGGCGACCAGATAAAGCCCGGCCTTGACCATTGTGGCAGAGTGCAGGTAGGCACTGACTGGAGTTGGTGCTTCCATGGCATCCGGCAGCCAGATATGAAACGGATACTGCGCCGACTTGGTGAACGCACCCAACAGAATCAGCAGCATGGCAGGTAGGAATAGAGGATGCGAAGCCAACGGGACAGCGGCGTCCATCAGCTCACGGATCTGGTATGTTCCACTCATCACATAGAGCAGCACGAAACCACTTAGCAAGCCCAATCCGCCCGTCATGGTAATCAGCAGTGATTTGAGAGCGCCGTACCGGGAGCGGTGTTTGTAGTGATGGTAGCCGATCAGCAAAAAGGAAGTGATGCTGGTTAATTCCCAGAATCCGTACAGCGTCAGCAGGTTGTCGGATAAGACAAGCCCCAGCATGGCGCCCATGAAGATCAGCAGAAAGACATAAAAGCGGGTGAGTGATTCCGATTCGTCTGACATGTAGGCGATGGAATAGATCGCCACAAGCACGCCCATTCCGGTAATCAGCAGGGCAAACAGCAGAGACAAACCATCGAGGTATAACGTGAATGAGATGCCCAATGATGGAATCCAGGCGAAGGATTCGGTAACCGGGAGGCCTGCCCGAACCTGACTGGAATAACCAAGGAGTGCGGCGAAGAGGATCACCGACAGAACGGCTGCGAACCAGCCGCGATGCAAACGGGGAACCGCTCTTCCAAGTAAAGGAAGTCCAGCGGCCAACAGAAACGGCGATAGTGCCAAAAGGTGGAGGAGGGACAAAGGCTTCTCTCCTTTCTAGCAAGTTTTCAACCAAGCCTTTACTTTTTACTATTACCCGACTTTCAGTAAGACCAAGCTTGCAAATCGGGAATTTGGGGAAAAAGCTGCATGTCCAACTTTTTTGTTCCGGCGAACATCCAGCGTATTAGGGTGGGCTGAAGTTTGAAATCTTTGCGCGTGGCGTGAAGCAGGATTTCTAAACTCGGTCTTTAAGGATTTCAAGCGATTTTGCCAACAATGAAAAACGCTTTTTCGGTGAGGATACCGAAAAAGCGTTTATTTGGATCGGCTGTGTCCCTGATAGCAGGAGACTGAACAGACGATCATCAGGATCGGCGAGGATTAGCTGCTAAGAGGCAGGCTCCAACATTCTACTTCAAATTTCATGCCGTAATATTCGACGGTTGGCCGATCCAGCAGCTTGAAGTCGCGGCTGGTCATCAGGTTCTGCAAGCGCCTCTGATTGCGGATGGACCAGATCAGCACCTCTACGAAGCGATTTTCACGTGCATAGTGAATGGCTTCATCCAGCAGACTTCCACCAATGCCCAGACCCCGGCGTTTGGATTCGACCATAAACAGCTTGATGTGCAGCCGGCTGCCTTCCAGCGGCTCGGCAATCAGGGAACCCGCACATTCACCGTTCATTTCCGCAATCCAGCAGCGGGCGAGAGTATGATGAGGAGGGTCGAAGAGGTTGGCGGCTGTATCCGCAAGCGCCTGACTGAACCCCGGTTCCATCGGCCCAAAGGTTTGTTCAAACAGAGCCTCATAGGAGCGCACAATTCGTTCAGCGTCGGAAGACTCGGCTTCGCGCAGGAAATAACGTCCGGTCGGGGCATGATGCGCACGTGAATCATTGATCTCTTCAATTGTACGAATAGCGTCCATTAGACGAGCTTGATCCGAGTCGGAGAAGCCCGCCAGATATTCGGCCACATCGTCATTAACCCGGCGATTTAACAGCTCCGCGATTCGTTCGCCGTGTGGGGTCAGCTGGAGCACACGGCTTCGTCCGTCACTCTCACTGCGTGGGCGTTCGATGACGCCGCCGGATTCAAGCCGACTCAGCAGGCGGCTGAGATAACCGGGATCAAGCCCCATGTTGCGGCTGAGATCCGTTGCGGTCAGACGGGATTGTCTGTAGATCTCCAGAATGATCCGCGATTCGGTCAGCGAATAGGAACTGTGCAGCAGGCGTCCGCGTAGCACACCGGCCTGCATGGTCTCGCTATAGTTAAAAGCGCGAAGTGCTTCAATACGTTGTTTCCATACTAACGGATCTGGCATGTTTTCACTTCCTTCTCCGGCATGTGCGAGCCAATCGCCGGTTGTAGGGGTGCAAGGTTAATGAGGCTCCATCCAATTATAGCAAGAAAGGGAGGGTGGATTGAAGGCATACCCAAAATCAGGCAGGAATCGCACCCGAAATTTTGGGACTTCTACATGAAAATCGGAACCTTATCTGATGAGATGAGGCAGGATAAAATGAACATATAAATGAAAGCACTTACAAAATTCGATTGCAGGGTTGGAGGGGGCCGGAAAATGGAGAGAAAAATAACGACGGGTGCATCGGAAGTGCCGTCGGACCGGGACGGCAGGGCGCGTAAATGGTGGAGAAAATTGCTTCAACAGCGGCATCTTCAGGTTATGGCGCTGCTGGGCGTCGCCTGGATGATTATATTCAACTATATTCCGATGTACGGAATCATCATCGCGTTCAAGGAGTATAATATCGTCGATTCGATCTCCAATGCTCCCTGGGTGGGGCTGGATAACTTCAAGGAGTTTATTCAGGACGATGAATTTGGCAATGTTGTTCGCAATACGCTGGGCATCAGCTTAATCAAACTTATCATCGGCTTCCCGCTGCCGATTATCTTTGCGCTGTTCCTGAACGAGCTGCGTTCCGTGCGCTTCAAGAAGACGGTGCAGACCATCTCGTATCTGCCCCACTTCCTATCCTGGGTTATCCTTGGCGGGATTCTGGCTACCTGGCTTGCCGATGTAGGGATCGTCAATAATGTGCTGATGGGCTTGGGAATCATCAGTGAACCGATCTCCTACCTCGCAGAACCCAAGTATTTCTGGGGCATCGTTATCACTTCAGACATCTGGAAGGAATTGGGCTGGTCGGCTATCATCTATCTGGCTGCCATGGCCAGCGTTTCGCCGGAGCAATATGAGGCCGCCACAATTGATGGCGCCGGACGATTCCAGAAAATGTTTTACGTGACGCTGCCGAACATTCGGCCGACAATCGCCATCTTGTTTATCCTGGCGGTAAGCGGTGTGCTGAACTCGAACTTCGACCAGATCCTCGTCCTGCGCAACTCACTGAATGAGAGCGCGAGCAATGTGGTGGACATCTACGTCTATCAGACGGGTATCCAGCAGGCACGCTTCTCGTATTCCGCTGCCGTTGGATTGCTCAAGTCGATCATCGCCCTGATTCTGCTGCTGGTTGCCAACGGCGTCACCAAAAAACTCAATAATACGTCGCTGTTCTAACAAGCGCGGAAGGAGGACCTGATATGTTGACTTTAAAACGCAAAACGAGAGGCGAGGCGATCTTTGACGCCGTAAACGTCATCGGCATGATGCTGATCTGTTTCGTCACCCTCTATCCCATCTGGTACGTCCTGGTCAATGCATTTAACGATGGCTCGGACGCCATGAGCGGGGGCATCTACTGGTGGCCTCGAATGTTCAGCCTGGAGAACTTCGGCGCCGTATTCCGCAGCGAAGGCATCATGCTGGCGATGGGCATCACGGTTGCCAAGACGCTGATCGGTACGGTCGCACACGTCTTTTTCACCGCCATGGTCGCGTATGCGTTCTCTCGCCGGGGGTTGATCGGCGGCAAATTCTATATTCTGCTCGGTACCGTCACCCTGTTCTTCGGCGGCGGCTTGATTCCAACCTATCTGCTGATTCGGGATCTGCATATGCTTGACAACTTCCTGGTCTATATCATTCCCGTGCTGTTCAGCTTCTTCGATCTCATCATCTTCATGACGTTCTTCCGCGATATTCCGGAGGGGCTGGAAGAGGCCGCGCGCATCGACGGTGCCAACGATTGGTCCATCTTCCTGAGAATCGTGCTTCCCGTCTCCATGCCTGTGCTGGCCACGATTGCATTGTTCCATGGCGTCTATCAGTGGAATGATTATTTCACCGGAATGATCTACATCAACAACACCGATCTCCAGCCGATTCAGACCTATCTGTACCGGGTGGTCGCGGAGTCCAGCTCCAATCAGATGATGGCGGCTGTACCGGGCGGCGTCGCACGCTCCGTCACCTCGCAGTCGATCAAGCTGGCGACGATGGTCGTAACGACCGCGCCGATCGTGTTTGTCTATCCGTTCCTGCAAAAGTATTTTGTCAAAGGCATGATGATCGGATCGATCAAAGGCTAAGATTTTCTGCTTTTGATCCCAGGATTCGCCGCTTGACGTCTCTTACCGGTTTCACGCTTCATGTTCACATACAGCAACAGGGGTTCAGTGCAGTTCAACACATACTAGAAAAGGGGTAAACGCATGAGCAAAAAAGGCAAAAAATTCTCGCTTCTGCTCGCATCGCTGCTGATGGTCTTCAGCACAGCCTGCTCGTCGGGTGGAGATTCCAAATCGACGGCCAACGGCACGGATTCTAAAAAAGAAGCAGAACAGGCAGCAGCCGTCGATCCAAGCAAACCAAGCTGGAAAAATGATACGTCACCGATCACTTTCGATTGGTACATCAACTTCGCATGGTATACCGGTACGGACTGGGGCAAAGATCTCACCAGCCAATATGTCACCAAAAAAACCGGCGTTAATCTGAACTTTGTCGTGCCTGCCGGCAACGAAGCCGAGAAGATGAACACGATGATCGCCTCTGGTAAACTTCCCGACTTCGTAACCATTGCCTGGAGCGATGATGCGGTCAAGAAGATGATCGAAGGCAAACTTGTCCTGCCGCTGAATGAACTGGCTGAAAAATACGATCCTTACTTCATCTCGAAAGTTGCCGACCCAGCCAAACTGTCTTGGTACACCCAGGAAGACGGCAATGTCTATGGCTATCCGAACGCTTCGTCGTCGCCGGCTGACTTTGAGAAATATGGAGACAACTATATCTCTAACCAGACCTTCGTTGTTCGTAAAGACATGTACGAGGCGATTGGCAGCCCGGACATGCGTACACCGGAAGGGTTCCTGGCTGCTCTGAAAGCTGCCAAAGAGAAGTTCCCGGATGTCAACGGACAGCCGATGATCCCGATTGGCCTGCACGAGTTTACGGATAATGGCAACTACTCGCTGGAAAGCTACCTCCAGAACTTCCTGGCGATTCCACAGGAGAAAGACGGCAAGCTGTATGACCGCCAGACCGATCCGGAATACATCAAATGGCTGAAAGTCTTCCGTCAGGCCAACCAGGACGGACTGTTAGCCAAAGACGTCTTCATCGACAAGCGTGCCCAGATGGAAGAGAAAATTGCGCAGGGTCGTTACTTCGCCATGATGTATCAGCGCAGTGACTTCAGCAACCCGCAGAATGTCCTGTTCTCCAAAGATCCGAATTCCGTCTACATCGCCGTGGATGGCCCGTCCAATGCCGCCATGGATCAACCGACTCTCTCGGGTCCGGTCATCTCCGGCTGGACACTGACGCTCATCTCCAAAGACGTCAAGGACAAAGCCCGCGCCATCAGCTTCCTGGAATACCTGACCAGCGAAGAAGGACAGCGCGACCTGTACATGGGTGAAGAAGGCGTGACGTACGACATGAAGGGCGACAAGCCCGTATTCAAGCCGGAAGTGCTGGATCTGCTGAACAAGGACCGTGCAGCCTTCGATACCAAGTATGGCGCATCGCATAAATATTGGATGATGATGGATACCAATGTGACGGATCAATGGGCACCGGAAGCGGTAGCGCCATTCAAACAATTGGCCGACTGGACACGCGGCAAGACCGTCAGCGCCTCGCAATTTGACCAGATCAATCCGACCGGCAACTCCAAGGAAGGTATCGCCAATACCAAGCTCGGCCAGCTGTGGGGCAAGACTCTGCCTAAGCTGCTGATGGCTTCGTCCGATGCCGAATTCGATCAGCTGTGGAGCGATTACCAGGCCAAACGCGAATCGACCGGACTGGCTGACGTTCAAACTTACCAACAGACCGAATATGAGAAAAATCTGAAAAAACTCGGCATCAAATAAGCCTTTCTCCTCCATGCCCGGCAGATCTTTGATGAAAGATCTGTAAGGCTGGCTCAAGCGACCTCTTTCTCCGCTTAACGGTGGATTTTGAGGTCGTTTTTGGGCTATGATAAGAGAACTTGACTCAATGGAAACGGATACAATGGAGGACGGCAGGAACCATGAGAACGAGATGGCAAGAACCCCGTGATGCGATTCGACGCCGAATGAACAAGCTGTCGCTGCAGAGTCGTCTGGTTGTGGCTTACGCACTGCTCATTCTGATTCCGAGTACGCTGTTGTCCACCTATCTCTACAATGACATTCGCAGCAGTTATATCGAAGATGCCCGAAATAAAAGCAATTATTTGATGCAGAGTGAGAAGCAGGTGATCGTCAACCAGATCGAGACTATGGAACGGGCGGCCCAGCTTCCCCTGTCGGACCAGGATGTGCGCCGGTATCTGACCGAAGAAAGCGATTTGTCCACAGCCGAACTGGTGGACTTCAACAATACCGCTTATGTCAATCTGGCGCGGATTCAGATCAATAACCCGGCGATTCTGCATCTGAGGTTATATACTGCCAATGAACGCAATTATGAGATTTGGCCGATCATTTACCGCGAGAGCCGAATTGCGAAGAAGCCATGGTTCTCGCTGGTCAAAGGGCTGGGCGACCGTCAGGCGTGGTATTTCCAGCCTTACGAAGCACCGCAGGACGTTGGGGGAACCGAGAACGACCCGCCCAAGCTGTCGCTGCTGCGGGAAGTCAATCTGCCTACGGACAATCATACCGGCACCGTTCAGGTGGATATGCGGCTCGATCAGTTTTCCCCGCGAATGTTCGGCGAACTTCAGGAGGACGGTTCGCAGATGCTGCTGGTCACCGCAGACGCTGTCTATACGCGTGCAGGAAACCATTCCTTGTCGGCGGATTCTCCGATCATTCAGCAGGCGGCCGTGCAGCTTCGTGGACTGCGCGGCGCCAACGATCCACATCCGGTGGCTGATGGTTCTTTCCGCTATGACAAGGATGGACAGTCTTATCTCATGATGTATACGCCGGTAGATCGCATGGATGCCTATCTGCTGAACGCCGTGTCGCTGGAGAAGGTGCTCAAGGATCTGAACCGTACGCGCAGCATGCTCATCTACGCCAATATTGGTTTTATTCTGGTGCTGGCGCTGCTTACGTACATCCTGAATTCTTTTATCCTGAAAAATCTCAAGCAGCTTGCCGACGCCATGAAGCGGGTGCGCAAGGGAGAGCTTCAGCCTTCTCTTCAGATCAGTGGTGGAGGCGAGATCGGTGATCTGGCCCGGCATTTTAACAAGATGACGCTAACCATTAACGAACTGATTGCCGAGGCCGTCCGCAAGCAGGCGCTCATGAAAGAGGCCGAGCTGCGTACGCTGTATAATCAGATCGATTCGCATTTTCTGTATAACACGCTGGAAAACATCAAGATGCTGGCGGAGATTGAAGACCAGCGGCGCATCTCCGATGCCCTGACTTCGCTTGGCGGCATGATGCGCTACAATTTCAAGTGGACTGGAGAATACGTCAAGCTCAAGGACGAGATTCGGCACATCGAAAATTATATCGAAGTCATGAATATTCGCTTTGATGCGCCTATTGAGCTGACCTGCGAGATTCCCAAAGCCTATCTGGAGCTGGAGATCCTCAAGATGACGCTTCAGCCGGTCGTGGAAAACTCGGTCAAGCATGCCTGGCAGCATTTTGGCGAGCAGGATCGTCGGCAGTTCTGGATTGAGGTGTGCGAAGTGGAAGACAGCAAGATTCAGATTCGGATGACGGATAATGGCGCCGGATTGGATCGGCGTCGTCTGGCGGAGTTAAATGAGGAAATTCGCAGCGCCCAGCAGGAGGGTCAGGGCACGGCTTATACGGGGGTTAAGCTGGGAGGCATTGGTCTGCGCAATGTGCACCAGCGTATCCGACTCTTTTATGGAGAAGAATATGGGTTGTGTCTGGAGAGCGGCGAAGGGGCCTACACCAGCGTGGTGCTGACGATTCCCAAAGTCCTGCTTACCGGAGGGGGAGAATAAGAGATGAGACAACTGTTGATTGTGGACGATGAAAAAAATATCCGCTACGGGCTACAGGTGATGATTACGCGCGAACTGGGGGAAGCTTGCGCCATCCGATTAGCTGCCAACGGCAAGGAAGCGCTGGAACTTCAGCAGCAGCAGCCAGCAGACATCATCATTACGGATATTCGGATGCCGGTAATGGACGGGATGGAGCTGTTGGAACGCCTGCGAAGCCAGCAGCCTGCATCGGAAGGGCCGGTGGTGTTGGTACTAAGCGGCTATGATGAATTTGAATATGCCAAGACGGCTATTCGTTATCAGGTGCGGGATTATCTGCTCAAACCGATTCGTCGTGAAGATCTGTTTGAAGCGCTGGGACGCGCGATGGAAGAACGGGATCGGCGTGATCTGGAGTCGGAACGAATTGACGCAGCGAACGACTACCAGAAGCGCCTCCGACTGGCCCATCTGGGACAGCTGCTGGAAGCCGAAGAGGGAGAGGTAGAAGCGCGTCTTGGCGATCTGCTAATTGAGGAAGCCGGACTGACGCTGCCTTTTGCCCTTGCGGTCGTGACCTATCGCTATGAGCAGGGAGGAAGCATGAGCCGTGAAGAGTTGGCCGCCGTCGTCGAACGTCTGGAGGGTGCGCCGGATCGCAGCTATGAGGCAGCACTCTGGGATCGGGATGGCCGATTGGTGCTGATTGATCCTGACGCGGATCGGTTTGCCAGGCTGGCGGAATGGGCGGAGAAGAGGGAATTGGGCGGCTTGTTGGTCGGTGTAGGTCGATCGGGCGCCGATCTGGCGCAGCTGCCGAGCAGCTACCGTTCAGCCTGTCATGCGCTTCAATACACATTTTTACACCCCGGGATGCACCTGGTGGATGCGCGGGCGGTGGAGAGTGGAAGGCTGATGTTTGCCGCGCCCGACGAAGAGATTCGGCTGCTGGGCAATCTGCTGGGTACGGATCGCAAGCGGGAGATCAATGAGCTGCTGTATCGCATTTTCCATATCGACCAGTTGGCACGAATGGATATGGCCTATATCGAGCAGACCGCCCGCATGATTAACGAGAAGGTGCTGGACGAGATCTTCCACCGTTATGGAGAGGCCTCGATTGAAGTGCTCAAGCTGTACCGAAAGGTCGGGGACTGGAACAATTTTCGTTATTTCCACGATTACTTCCGCAGTCTGGAGAACTTGCTGTCGAGTCTCAACGATTATATCAAGCAGATGCGCCTGGCCTATGCGGAGAACGAGAACGACAATTTGCGAGAAGCTGTTGCGTTTATCGAAGCCCATTATGCCCGTCCATTAAATATGGCGACCGTCAGCAATCATGTCTCCCTGAATTACTCGTATTTTAGCGAAGCATTCAAGGCGTATACCGGAGAAAGTTTCGTCGTGTATCTCAAGAAAGTGCGAATTGAACGGGCAAAAGGGCTTCTGGCAGGGCGTGAATTGAAAGTGATCGAGGTGGGCGAGGCCGTAGGTTTTGAAAATGCCAAGCAGTTTGCCCGTGTATTCAAGGAGCTGGAAGGAATCTCGCCCAACGAGTATCGCAGCAAGATGTACGCCCAGAAGGAAGAAGTCCACGATTGAACAGGAATTTCCAGGGTTAAAAATCGGTATACCGAAGGGAGGCAGAATCCACATGGATCGTTATCATCAGGGGAAAAGATGGGACTGGCGCAATCGCTATAAAAAAGCAGTGCTGGTGGGCATACTCAGCACGATGCTGATACCCGCAGCTATAGTGACTACGGAAAACAAGGCCTCGGCAGCCGCGACAACCGTATACATAAACGGGCGAGTCGCTTCGGGCGAGGTCATGGTGCGTAACGGCGTGACCTATCTGACGCTGACGGACCTCAAAGCGCTGGGTGGCTATACATTCCGCTATAACAAGACCTGGAAGACCGTTACAATCACAGGCGGGACGAATAACGAGCGAATCGTGCTGACGCTGGGCAGTAAGGAGGCTCGACGCAACGGACAGAATATCACTCTGGATGCCGCTCCGCTCTCTTATGAGAATAAGACCATGATGCCGGTTCGGGCAGCTGCCGAGCTGCTGGGCGCCAATCTGAAATGGGACTCAAATGGAAACCGGGTGATGCTGACCAAGGCCTCCTCTTCAAGCTCCAACAATTCCAACCCATCACCAGGTGTACCGTCCATGCCTTCAAGGCCACCCGGATCTCCTTCCGGTCCTTCGGGCCCGACCGCGCCCAAGCCACCGACCCCGCCTTCGATGTAGCTGCTGCGTTTGGTGGAGCAACAAGGACGCAGGCGTGCAGCCTGGAAATGAATGGTGACGAAGATTTTGGGCAAAGAAAAAGGCACCCCAGCGTGGGGTGCCTTTTAACTTTTACGTCCCAGGAGGGATTCGAACCCCCGACCGTGCGCTTAGAAGGCGCATGCTCTATCCAACTGAGCTACTGGGACAAAAAGTGAAAAACAGAACAGAAAATAATATAGCATGTATGAGGCGATTATGCAAGCAAATCGGATAAAAAAGTTATAGACTGTACCTGTTCTGAAGAGTCAAAAACAGTTCCTACCTATATATTGCGGAAGAACTTGATGAAGCGCCCGCCTCGCATGGTCCGGTTGATTGGGGAGGTTCTACTGCTCTGCCCGATGACGGGCATGGCTCTGTAGAGACACACTTCAGATCCGGGCAAGACGTGAGGATTATGGTTGTGATATAATTTAGCCTCACGATCATCTTGCGAGCGGAAGGAGGGTTGACTTATCGACTCGACACGAAAGACAGGCAGAGCGGGGGTCGTGCTGCTGCCCCGCACTGTGGACCATTACCAGGAGCAGGTCACGCGGATGCTGGAGACGGAACGCTACGGTGAGGCGATGGAGACGCTGGAGTTTCTCCTGGGCTGTGAAGGCCAGAATGAGCAGCGGCGCCAGGAATGGAGCACGCTGCTGGACTGGCTGCGCGTCGCGTTTCCGGGAGGGTCGGAAGATGCCTATAACAATGAAGCGGTGCTTGCTGGAGAAGAACCGGAAGACCGTTCGGAGACTCTTCGCCTTCGCACGCTGGAGAAGCAGCGCGAGAATCCGCATTATGAGCAGGAACTGCTGCAGCTTGCTGCTTCCGAGCCTCTGACAGAGCGGGGGCAGATTGCGCTGGAGCAGCTCAGTTATCTCGATGGAGCCGAGGCAGACGCCTGGCTTGCGGACTGGCTGAGGAATGAACCGCTGCATCCGCTGCTTCAATTTCGAGTGCTCCAGACGCTGCGCAGGCGGGGAGCGGTTGGCACCGTTGCGGTACGCCGGGACGGAACCTGGTTGGAGCTGGAGATTGAACGTACCCCACTGACGATCCAGGAGTTTCCTTCGGCAGTGGATGATGTGCTGGTTCGGGTGTCGGACCAGACGGATAGCGGCGATCCTTCGCTCTTTTATTTTGCGCGGGAACTGTGGATGCAGTTTATGATGGCAGCTTATGGCACGGCGGATTATGTGGAGCTGATTCGGGGCGAGGAGAACGAACTCGATGCCTGGGCAGCAGCGCTTCACGCGCAGGCATCCGAGGCTGTAGAAGGCGGTCGCAGGGCGGAAGAGATTCGGGAGGCTTATGGCATTACCGGAGAACTTCGCTTCCGCTGTGAGCGGGCCGAGAAGGCGCTCAAGACGTTTTCGCGGGGCGGCGGAGGAAGATAAAGTACGGTCTGATGCGTCCAGTTTGAGGCAGGAAGCGTACTGGCGCTTGAAATCCTTGAGGAATTTCGTTATGATGGAGTGGTTATTGCGAACGTGAAAGCGTATGTTAAATTCACTTACTGATAGTTAATCGTTGGAGGGGAATACTCAATATGAAAGCAAGTTGGGAAAAAACGGAGAAGAACCTTGGTGTTCTTGAAGTCGAAGTAGAAGCAGAACGCGTAGAAACCGCGCTCGATAAAGCATTCCAAAAAGTCGTAAAAAAAGCAAACGTTCCAGGCTTCCGCAAAGGCAAAGTGCCGCGGTCGATCTTTGAAGCGCGCTTTGGTGTGGAAAGCCTGTACAATGATGCCATCGATATTCTGCTGCCGGAAGCTTACAGCGAAGCGGTAGAAGAAGCGGGAATCTTCCCGGTTGATCGTCCGGAGATCGACATCGAGCAGTTCGGCAAAGGCCAATCGCTGAAATTCAAAGCGAAAGTCGTTGTAAAACCAGAAGTTAAACTGGGTGAATACAAAGGCGTAGAAGTGCCAGTATCCGAAGTTAACGTAACGGACGAAGAAATCGCAGCTGAACTGGAACGTCTCCAAAACCGTCATGCGGAGCTGATCGTCGTAGACGAAGAAGCAGCAGCTAACGGTGACGTGGTTTCGATCGACTTCGACGGCTATGTAGGCGACGAAGCGTTTGAAGGCGGCAAAGCTGAGAACTACTCGCTCGAACTCGGATCGGGTTCGTTCATTCCAGGATTTGAAGAACAAGTTGTGGGTATGTCCACTGGCGACTCCAAAGACGTCAATGTAACGTTCCCAGAAGCTTACCACGCCGCTGAACTGGCTGGTAAAGACGCAGTCTTCAAAGTGAAACTGCACGAAGTGAAGCGCAAACAGCTTCCTGAGCTGGACGACGAGTTCGCTAAGGACGTAAGCGAGTTTGAAACGCTTGAAGAGTACAAAGCAGACCTCAAAACGCAAATCGCGGATCGCAAGAAAAGCGAAAACGACGCTGCACGTGAAAATGCAGTAGTTGAAGCGGTTGCGGCAGCGGCAGAAGTGGAAATTCCGGAAGCTATGGTGAACAGCGAAGTTGAAAACATGATGCGTGATTTCGACAACCGTCTGCGTCAACAAGGCATGAACTTGGAAATGTACACAAGCTTCTCCGGTCAAACGGCTGAAGACCTGCGTGAGCAAATGAAGTCCGATGCTGAGAAGCGCGTACTGAACAACCTGGTTCTGGAAGCGATTGCCAAAGAAGAAGGAATCGCAGCTTCGGAAGAAGACGTGGAAAAAGAACTGCAAACGATGGCTGATATGTACAAACGCAGCATCGACGAAATTCGCAGCATCCTGGGCGCTAACGGCTCCCTGGCCAGCCTGAACGATGAGATCGCTCTGCGTAAGACGATCGAGTTCCTTCTGGAAAACAGCAAAGAAGTTGCAGCTTCGGCTGAGTAAGCCAATAGCTTGACTTGCCTAGGCAAGGCACGTATGATTTTATGCGTGCCTTGTTTTTTATTTGATAATTGCCAAAAGCAGGTTTTTTTATCTCATTTCGGCTGTGAACGCGATTTCTTGCCGCGAAAAATGACATTGGCATTTGAAAATGGTAAACTAGAGGCGTAGGATAAAAGCATGACCGATCTTGGTCGGCTGCTCCTTCCAGACATTGTCCCAAGAAAGCGAGGTTGATCGCATGAGTTTAGTCCCTACAGTTGTTGAATCGACAAGCCGCGGTGAGCGTTCTTATGATATTTATTCGAGACTGCTCAAGGACCGGATCATTCTGCTTGGCGATGCGATCGACGATCACGTAGCCAACCTGATTATTGCCCAACTGCTGTTCCTGGCGGCGGAAGATCCCGAGAAAGACATCTACTTGTACATTAACTCCCCCGGTGGTTCTGTAACTGCGGGCATGGGTATATATGATACAATGCAATACATTAAGCCGGATGTATCCACAATCTGCGTTGGCATGGCGGCAAGCATGGGATCTCTTCTGCTGACGGCAGGTGCGCCAGGCAAGCGCTTCGCGCTGCCTAACAGCGAAGTGATGATTCACCAGCCGCTTGGCGGTGTCAGCGGACAGGCTTCGGATATTCTGATCCATACGGACTGGATCATCAAGACGAAGCAGAAGCTGAACAAGATCTATGTGGATACCACGGGTCAGCCCCTTGAGAAAATCGAGCGGGACACAGACCGCGACTTCTTCATGAGCGCGGAAGAAGCGAAGTCTTACGGACTGATCGACAAAGTTCTTGAGCGACCGATTAATCCTTAATCCTCGAAGGGGTGGTTAAATGTTTAAATTTAATGAAGAAAAAGGTCAGCTGAAGTGCTCCTTCTGCGGAAAAACGCAGGAGCAGGTACGCAAGCTGGTTGCCGGACCCGGCGTATATATTTGTGATGAGTGCATCGAGCTGTGCACAGAGATCGTAGAAGAGGAACTGGGGCATGAAGAGGAAGTCGATCTCAAAGACATTCCGAAACCGCAGGAAATCCGTGCAATTCTCGACCAGTATGTAATCGGTCAAGACCAAGCGAAAAAATCGCTGTCTGTTGCCGTATACAACCATTACAAGCGGATCAATGCACAGAGCAAATCGGAAGATGTCGAGCTGCAAAAGAGTAATATCATGCTGATCGGCCCTACAGGTTCGGGTAAGACGCTGCTTGCGCAGACGATGGCCCGCATCCTGAATGTTCCCTTTGCAATCGCAGACGCCACTTCCCTCACGGAAGCCGGTTATGTCGGCGAAGACGTCGAGAACATCCTGCTCAAGCTGATTCAAGCGGCTGACTACGATGTGGAAAAAGCCGAACGCGGCATTATCTACATCGATGAAATTGATAAAGTGGCACGTAAATCGGAGAACCCTTCGATCACACGCGACGTGTCCGGCGAAGGCGTTCAGCAAGCCCTGCTGAAAATCCTCGAAGGTACGGTTGCTTCCGTTCCGCCTCAGGGTGGTCGCAAGCATCCTCATCAAGAATTCATTCAGATCGATACGACGAACATCCTGTTCATCTGCGGCGGTGCATTCGACGGCCTGGAACAGATGATTAAACGTCGGATTGGTAAAAAAGTAATCGGCTTTAATGCTGAGGGCGAAGGCCAACGCGATCTGAAAGCAGGCGAATACCTGATGATGGCGCTGCCGGAAGACCTGCTCAAATTCGGTCTCATTCCGGAATTTGTCGGTCGTCTGCCGGTTATCTCGACGCTGGCTCCGCTGGACGAAGAGACGCTGGTTCGCATCCTGTCCGAGCCGAAGAACGCCCTTACCAAGCAGTACAAGAAACTGCTTGAGATGGATAACGTCAACCTGGAGTTTGAAGATGCTGCCCTTCGCGCGATTGCCGAAGAAGCCATCAAGCGCAACACAGGTGCACGCGGTCTGAGAGCGATCATCGAAGGTCTCATGCTTGACGTGATGTATGAAGTGCCTTCGCGCGATGACGTAACGGAATGTGTCATCACCGAGAAGGTCGTCAAAGAGAAGGTGGTGCCTGAATTAGGCGCTAAAAACAACAAACGGGAAGAAAGCGCCTAAGGCATTTTCTTCCTTTGCATAGGTCTCATGCCGAGCCGGTCAACCCTATAGATGGTTTGGCCGGTTTGTTGTGAGTGCAAACAGTCGGTTAGACATCAAATGCCGTATTCCGCGTCCAGCATGGACGCTATCTTGCTTGTTCCGATTTGGAGGTCGAATGACATGTATTTAAGACATCAGACACGGCCCGTGAAGGTGGGCAATCTGGTTATTGGCGGCAGCGATGAAGTGATTATCCAGAGCATGTGTACAACCAAGACGGCCGATGTGGAAGCGACAGTAGCCGAGATTCTTCGTTTGGAAGAAGCAGGCTGCCAGGTGGTACGTGTAACGGTCAATAATGATGAAGCTGCTGATGCGATCAAGGAGATCAAGAAGCGGATTCACATTCCTTTGGTAGCAGACATTCACTTCAATTATAAATTGGCACTGAAAGCGATCGAAAACGGCATTGATAAGGTTCGGATCAACCCGGGCAATATCGGGAAACGTGAGAAGGTCGAGGCTGTTGTTAAGGCCTGCAAAGACAAAGGGATTCCGATCCGGATCGGCGTCAATGCGGGTTCGCTTGAGAACCACCTGCTTGAAAAATACGGGTATCCGACTGCTGATGCCATGGTCGAAAGTGCCCTGTTCCATATCGGAATTCTGGAAGAACTCGACTTCCATGACATCATCGTATCGCTCAAAGCCTCTGATGTGCCAATGGCCATTGAAGCCTACAGTAAAGCTGCTCAGGTCATTCCATACCCGCTGCATCTGGGAATTACGGAAGCGGGTACGCTTCACGCCGGTACGATCAAGAGTTCGGCGGGCATTGGTGCCCTGCTGTCGATGGGGATTGGTTCGACCGTACGGATCTCGCTCAGTGCCGATCCTGTGGAAGAAGTCAAGGTGGCACGTGAACTGCTCAAGACTTTTGGTTTGATTACCAACGCAGCGACTCTGGTCTCCTGCCCAACCTGCGGTCGTCTCGATATTGACCTGTTTTCGATTGCGAACGAGGTGGAAGAGTATATCTCCAAGATCAAGGTTCCAATCAAGGTATCGGTACTCGGCTGTGCCGTCAACGGCCCGGGTGAAGCACGCGAAGCCGACATCGGTATCGCCGGGGCACGCGGTGAAGGTCTGCTGTTCCGTTACGGCAAGATGATCCGTAAAGTACCGGAAGCCGATATGGTGGAAGAGTTGAAGAAGGAAATTGATGCCATCGTTGTCGCTTATGAAGCGACCGGTCAGATTCCGGGCCGCGAGGAGCGTCATCAACCCAAAGCATCCAAAGTGGAAGCGTAAGCGGTTAAACCGCAGCGATAAAATGGACAGCGTTACAGGCGGCATGCTGGCGGAGCCCGGCAGGCCGTCTTTTTTTACCGCATTATGCTTGTCTGGCGCTGCTGTACCTTTGTGACTTACATCTTCCTATGCTACACTTAACACACAAATAACGCCGCTTATTGCGTGGGGCGAGCGCGAGGCACACGGTCAGGCTCATTCTTTTTCAAGATCGGATTCCGAATCAGAAGGGCTGTACCCAATCGCTCTTTCGTTCGTCTCATGTACTAGCGCGACAAGCCTCTTGGGGGTGTGAAAACGATGGGATTGAACAAACAGAAAAACCGCCGTTTTCCGTTGCTGCCTTTGCGGGGGCTTCTCGTCTATCCGAGTATGGTACTTCATCTGGATGTCGGACGGGAACGCTCGGTTAAGGCGCTGGAAAAGGCGATGGTTGACGATCATTTGATTCTTCTGTGCTCGCAGTCCGAGGTGAATATCGAGGAGCCGGCGCAGGATGACATATTCCGAATCGGTACGGTAGCGAAGGTTCGACAGATGCTCAAGCTGCCCAATGGCACCATCCGTGTATTGGTTGAAGGCTTGGAGCGCGCCGAAGTGCTGGAGTATATCGAAGAGAATACCGAGTTCTACGAAGTGTATGCCCGCGAACTCCCGGAACCGGATGCCGAAGATCCGGAGATCGACGCGCTCATGAGAACCGTGTTGACCCAGTTTGAGCATTATATCAATTTGTCCAAAAAGGTCACTCCAGAGACGCTGGCTGCGGTGTCCGACATCGATGAACCAGGCCGGCTGGCTGACGTCATCACCAGTCACCTGCCGCTTAAAATCAAGGACAAGCAGGCCATCCTGGAGACGGTAGAATTCCGTGCCCGACTGGAGAAACTGCTGGATCTGCTGAACAATGAGCGCGAAGTGCTGGAGCTGGAACGCAAGATCGGCCAGCGCGTGAAGAAGCAGATGGAAAAAACGCAGAAGGAATACTATCTGCGGGAACAAATGAAGGCGATTCAGAAAGAGCTGGGCGAAAAAGAAGGTCGTGCAGGCGAAGTGGAGGAGCTGCGCGAACAGCTGGAGAACGGAAATTTCCCGGAGAAGGTCTATGAGCGGATCAAGAAAGAAATTGACCGTCTCGAACGTATGCCAACCAGTGCCGCAGAAGGCGGAATCATTAGAGGTTATGTCGATTGGCTGCTGGCTCTGCCTTGGAGCAAAGAGACGGAAGACGTCCTGGATATTGTACGCGCCGAAGAGATTCTGAACGAAGACCATTATGGTCTGGAGAAACCCAAGGAGCGCGTCCTGGAGTACCTTGCCGTGCAGCAGCTGGTTAAGAAACTCAAGGGACCCATCCTCTGTCTGGTAGGCCCCCCTGGCGTCGGGAAGACCTCTCTGGCTCGTTCGATTGCCCGGTCGCTCGGCCGCGAATTCGTACGGATCTCGCTTGGCGGGGTGCGCGATGAAGCGGAGATTCGTGGTCATCGCCGCACTTATGTAGGGGCAATGCCAGGCCGGATTCTGCAAGGCATGCGTACGGCAGGAAGCAGCAATCCCGTATTCCTGCTGGATGAGATCGACAAGATGGCGTCGGACTTCCGGGGTGATCCGTCGGCTGCGCTGCTTGAAGTGCTTGACCCGGAACAGAACAATACATTCAGCGATCACTTCGTGGAGATTCCTTACGACCTGTCCAAGGTCATGTTCGTCACGACAGCCAACATGCTTCAGGGAATTCCGCGTCCGCTGCTTGACCGGATGGAAGTCCTGAATATTCCGGGCTATACCGAGCTGGAGAAGCTGGAGATCGCCAAGCGTTATCTGCTGCCCAAGCAGAAGCGTGAGCATGGACTGGATGAGGAAAAGGTAGATCTGTCAGAAGACGTTCTGCTGCAAATCGTTCGGGAATACACGCGGGAATCTGGCGTCCGCAACCTGGAACAGCAGATCGCTGCGATCTGCCGCAAGGCAGCCAAGCAATTGGTATCTGGAGTTAGCGAGACTATTCAGGTGACCCCGGATTCGCTCAAGGATTATCTGGGCAATCCGAGATTCCGTTACGGGCTGGCAGAAGCTGAAGATCAAGTCGGCAGCGCAACAGGGCTGGCCTGGACCGAAGTAGGCGGCGAGACGCTGACGATTGAAGTCAGTGTACTGCCAGGCAGCGGCAAGCTGACGCTCACCGGCAAACTGGGCGATGTCATGAAGGAATCGGCGCAGGCTGCGTTCAGCTATACGCGTTCCCGTGCCCAGCAGCTTGGTATTGACGGACAGTTTTACGAGAAAAACGACGTGCATATTCACATTCCGGAAGGTGCTGTTCCCAAGGATGGCCCTTCGGCTGGGATTACGCTGGCTACGGCTCTGATCTCGGCATTGACAGGACGCCCTGTATCGAAGGATGTCGCCATGACAGGCGAAGTCACGCTGCGCGGACGTGTCCTGCCAATTGGCGGACTCAAAGAGAAGTCGCTGGCAGCACATCGGGCGGGGTACACCAAAGTGCTGCTGCCTGCCGATAATGAACGTGATCTGCGTGACATTCCTGACAGCGTGAAGGAAGCGGTGAGCTTCGTGCCTGTATCCCATATGGATCAGGTGCTTGAACACGCGCTGCTGGCGGAAACCGCTCAATCAACCGCCGAAGCCGCCGCGCAGACGCATTAAGTTAACCAAGCGATCAAACCGATTTAACTGCTTCCAGCGTGGAGAGTTCCTCGGACCAAGCGAGTGAGATCTCGATTGACTGGAGCAGCTTTAGCGGTTCGGAGAGGATTTTTATCAAATGAATGTAACCAGTTCTGAATTTACTATCAGCGCCGTGGGACCCAAGCAGTATCCGGAGGACGGCCTGCCGGAGATTGCCCTCGCCGGACGTTCCAACGTAGGCAAATCGTCGCTCATCAACCGTATGCTGCGGCGTAAAAACCTGGCTCGAACCAGTTCTGTTCCAGGTAAAACACAGCATATGAACTATTATCTCGTCAATCGTTCCTTCTTCTTCGTGGACTTTCCGGGCTATGGCTTCGCCAAAGTCTCGAAACAGCAGCGGGAATCCTGGGGTCAGATGATCGAGGCATATTTGCTCGAACGCGAGACGCTGAAACTGGTCGTGATGGTCGTCGATCTTCGCCATCCGCCAAGCAAGGACGATGTCAAGATGTACGAATGGCTGAGCCATTATGAACGCCCGATCTGCGTGGTGACTACCAAGGCGGATAAGGTGCCGAAAACAAAATGGCAGAAACACGCGAAAGTCATCAAGCAGGATCTGGGGATGCGTCCCGGCGATTCACTTGTGATGTTTTCTTCGGAAAACGATATGGGCAAGGAAGAATTGTGGACTGTGCTGGAAGGTTACCTTGGTGAGCTGAAGACGCTGGAACAGCGTGCGGCGGAGAATGAGGCACTTGCAGCGGATTTTGTCGAAGAAGAGTCGGCTGAATAAGCCCAAACGGCGATAACGGACGCAAAACTCAGCAAATTTAAGCAAACTGGAATAAAACGCTTTCAAAAGCGATTGAAATGCTCAAATCGGCGGTGATTTGCTGACAGGACGGTTCCCATGGCGGAGCCGTCTTTTTGCGTAAAGCGGGTATAATAAAAGTAGGTTCACCCACCCATCTTGAGGAATCGAGGGGATTCGCATGGCGCAGCGTTTAGCCACGGAATTTATTAAAGCCCGTTTATTGCTGCCGGAGAGCCAGATGTCAAAGTTTCTTCAGCATATTCAGGACCCGCGTGTGCATTACCGTGTACGGGTACTCGACGGCGGAAGCCGCGAAGTTGTGCTGGAAGACGAAACCGGGGAAGAGGTCTGTCTGTCTCTGGATCGGCGGAGAAATTTGTTTATCTGTGAGTTGTCGTGCCGCCTCGTTAATCCTCGTCTGACGCATGTTGTGCGTCAACTGTTCGTTACCTTTAAAGGAGAAGGGATGATTCGGCGCATCTATCCTGGGTTCGTCATGCTTGATTTCTACGCCGACGGTTCGGTTAGACGGATTATTGAGCTGACTGCGGGTACAAGCCGATTGGTGTTTGAACATCGGAATCAAATCCCGGAACTTGAATATCGCTTCCGTTCGACCGATATTGAGAGGGAGATTGAACAGATTCGACTGCGGGTGGACCTGCTGTTGGATCGACGCTGGATCACCTCTTCGTGTGAAGAAAAGGAGCGAATTGATGGTCTGCTGCAGAAGGAAGCGGCTCTTTTATTTAGGCTGGAAGCATAAAATACATTGTTTACAGACAAACATTCATAAACATTTCATTTAATTCTTCCAATTCCGCGAATCCGCTGTGATATACTTTATATAGTTTGTTTATGACGTTTAGTTATGTAATTTTAGCAGCAATTCCAGATCAGGCGGTGAACTTGTTATGCACATTATGGTAGTCGGATTGAATTACCGGACGGCTCCAATAGACATCAGAGAGCGGTTTGCCATTGCGGACCAAGACCTTCCGGAAGCGCTGGAACGCCTCAAGGAAACAAAGAGCGTGCTGGAAGGCGTGATTGTAGGGACCTGCAATCGAACCGAATTGTACGTCGTGGTAGATCGGCTGCATATGTGCGCGTTTTATATTCGCAATTTCATGGAGCAGTGGTTCGGGATTCCCAAAGCCGATTTTACCCAACATTTATATATCTATGAAGATGAGCAGGCAGTTGAGCATCTGATGAAGGTCGTTTGTGGACTGGATTCGATGGTGCTGGGCGAGACGCAGATTCTGGGTCAGGTGAAGCAGGGCTTTCTGACGGCACAGGCGGAGAAAGCGACCGGAACCTGGTTTAACATGCTGTTCAAACAGGCGGTTACGCTGGGCAAACGTGCTCATTCCGAGACTTCGATTGGCGAAAATGCCGTGTCGGTCAGCTATGCTGCAATTGAACTGGGCAAGCGGATCTTCGGCATGTTCACGGATAAAAAGGTGCTCATTCTGGGCGCAGGTAAGATGAGTGAACTGACGGTGAAGCATCTCTATGCCAGCGGCGCTGCCCAGGTGATCGTCGCCAACCGTACGCTGGACAAGGCGCGGGAGCTGGCGGGCAAGTTCAACGGGATTCCCTGCACGATGGATGAAGGTGTGGCGATGCTGGGTGAGGTGGATATTGTCATCAGCTCCACAGGAGCGTCGGACTATGTACTGACACGCGAACAGGTGAAAAATCTGGCAGCAGCGCGTCGTTCGCGTCCGCTATTCATGATTGACATCGCGGTACCGCGTGACATCGATCCAACCATTGCCGAACTTCCAGGCGTATTCCTGTATGATATTGATGACCTGGAAGGCATCGTGGAGAGCAATATGGAACTGCGCAGAGCCGAAGCCCTGAAGATCGAGAAGATGATCGCGCAGGAACGGGATAATTTCTATGGCTGGTTGAAGACGCTGGGCGTTCGGCCTGTCATCCGTGCGCTTCAAGAGAAAGCCAATGACATTCATCAGGAGACGCTGGAGAGCCTGTTCAACAAGCTGCCAGAGCTGGATGAGCGCCAGCGCAAAGTCATCAGCCGACTGATGAAGAGTGTCGCCAATCAGATGATGCACGATCCGATCAACCGGGTCAAAGAGATGGCAGCCGACCGCGACGGGGCGGAAGCCGTGGATATGTTTACAAAGATTTTCGCGCTGGAGTCGAGACTGGAGCAAGTCGAGTCGGCCGAAACTTCGGAAGCGGTAAAAAAGACTGCGGACATTTCAGCATTTGCTCTGCGTCCGGCAGTTCTCTAGGCAGGTGAATGGTATGCTGCTGCTTGCGAGCTTGATCGAGTTGATGATTTACATTTATGCCCTGAGCCTTCTGTTCTATTTCTCCGATTGCGTAAGCCGCAGCGTGAGATCCCGGCGGATCGGCGCGGGGCTTCTTGGCGTCACGGCGCTGCTGCAATTTTCGGTGATTGCGGTGCGTACGGTGCTTGAAAATCGACCGCCGCTATTTTCCGTATATGACTTTCTGTTTTTATTTGTGTTTGTGCTGACGGTGACCGGTTTTGCCTTGGCGCTGACACAGAAGGCGGAGTTCGTCGTGCTGCTGCTGGGCATCGTCGGATTTACAGCCAGCGTGTTAAATGAGTTCTGGTTCCCGGTGGGCGTCCACGCGGAGCATATCGGCTATACGCAGAAGCTGCTGTTGATTCTGCATGTGGTCCTGGCGAATCTGAGTCTGGTGGCGCTGACGATTGCAGCGGTATTTGGCATTTTGTATCTCTTTTTATATGCGATGCTTAAAAAGAAGAAATGGAATGATACCGTTCGTCGGCTGCCGAGCCTGGAACAAACGGAGCGCTGGGCGCATGTAGCGGTACTGACGGGAACGCCGCTGTTGATTGTCTCGCTGCTGGTTGCCTTTCTGCTTATCGTCGCTCAGCGGCGCTGGGAGATGCTGCTTGACGTCAAAGGCATCACGACGTTTGCGGCTCTGGCAGTATATGGACTATATTTTCTGCTTAAACGAACACGCAAGTATTCCGGCTTCTCTATCGCCAAGTGGACGCTGGCCGGATACGCATTGGTCATCATCAACCTGATTAGCAACGCGTTTTCCGAATATCATAAGTGGAACGGGGGCTGAACAGGCGATGGGCGAGTATCTCCCGATACAGCTGGATGTAGAAGGTATGGAGACACTCCTGGTCGGCGGAGGCAAGATTGCAGGCCGTAAGGCCAGTCAACTGGCCGCCGCAGGCGCAGCGCTGACTGTTATCAGCCCGGAAGCCGTCCCCGAGATTCAGCATTTGGAGCAAGCCGGTCAGCTGTGCTGGCTCAAGCGAGAAGCGTCCGAGCAGGATGTGTCGGGTTATCGACTGGTGTATGCAGCCAGCAGTGACGAAGCCTTAAATGAACGTTTGGCCGCAGCGGCCAAACAGCAGGGGACGTTGGTGAATGTGGCCAGCCGTGCCCAACAGGGCAATTTTATCCATCCGGCCGTCCTGCGGCGTGGAAGGCTGATTGTGACGGCTTCAACGTCCGGAGCTGGTCCTGCCGCGGCGTCTGCGCTGATTCGGGAACTCGACGAACGTTTCGGCGATGAATACGAAACGTACGCCGAGTTTCTTTACGTCATGCGCAATCGCGTGCGGGGGATGGTAGACGAGCCAGAAGTGCGCCATCGCCTGATGCGCAAATTGGCGGAAACCGATATACTGGAGCAGATTAGAGAAGAAACGTTCGTACCGTGGAGTGAGGCTGAAGCTGCTGCATGGATCGAGAGAGAGCGGGAGGAATAAGGGGAATGACAACAGGATTGCGGACAATCGTAGTAGGATCGCGTCAGAGTGCATTGGCTCTAACCCAGACGAATCAGGTGATCGAGGCCTTGCAGAAGCTGACGGATGAACAGGGATTGGCCTTTCGTTTTGAAGTCAAGAAGATCGTAACCAAAGGAGACCAGATCCTCGACGTCACCCTGTCCAAAGTGGGGGGCAAAGGTCTGTTCGTAAAAGAGATCGAGCAAGCGCTGCTGAACGGTGAGATCGACATGGCGGTACATAGTATGAAGGACATGCCTGCTGTGCTGCCGGAAGGTCTGATTAACGGAGCTGTGCCACTGAGACAGGATGCCCGCGACTGCCTGATCTCGCGTACAGGTGTTGATCTGGATGGTCTGCCGCATGGGGCAAAGGTAGGAACGAGCAGTCTGCGGCGTTCCAGCCAGCTGCTGGCGTATCGTCCTGACCTCAAGCTGGAATGGATTCGCGGCAATATTGATTCCCGTCTGCGCAAGCTGGAGACGGAAGGATTCGATGCGATTCTGCTGGCTGCTGCCGGACTGAAGCGTATGGGTTGGGAAGATCGGATCACCTCCTATATCCCAGTTGAGATCTGTCTGCCTGCGGTGGGTCAGGGAGCACTGGGCATCGAATGTCGAGCGGACGATAAAGGGCTGCTGGAGCTGCTGCGTCATTATCAGGATGAGAATACGGCGCGCACGGTTCAGGCTGAACGCTCGCTGCTGGCTGCACTGAATGGGGGATGCCAGGTGCCGATTGGTGCTTATGCGGTATTGGGGGAAGATGGCTGCACCGTTTCGTTAACAGGGCTGGTTGGGATGCCGGATGGCAGTCTGCTGCTCAAGGAGACGGCAGTAGGAACCGATCCGGCGGAGCTGGGCCTTGAGGTTGCAGACAAGTTGGCCGCAAGGGGCGCGGACCGGATTCTGGAACAGGCAAGGGGCTGAGACGTCATGACAACGGGAAAAGTATATCTGGTCGGAGCCGGTCCCGGCGATGCCAAGCTGATTACGCTCAAGGGATTGGAATGTATCAAAAAAGCGGATGTGGTGGTATATGATCGCCTGGCCAGCCCCCGCCTGCTGAGACAAATGAAGCCGGGTGCGCGTAAGGTCTATGTAGGCAAGCGGACAGAGCGCCATACGATGAAGCAGGAAGACATTAACCAACTGTTGGTTGAACTTGCCCTCGAAGGCAATGTGGTTGTCCGACTCAAGGGCGGTGATCCCACTGTGTTCGGTCGGGTAGGCGAAGAGGCAGAAGAACTGCGCAAGCACGGCATCGAGTATGAGATCGTGCCGGGGATTACATCTTCGATTGCGGTGCCTGCCTATGCCGGGATTCCGGTCACTCATCGCAATCTGGCCTCTTCGTTCTCCGTGATTACGGGTCATGAACATCCAGAGAAGCTGGATAAGATGATTAAATGGGATAAGGTGACCAATGCCACGGGAACGCTGGTCTTCATGATGGGCGTAGCCCAGATTGGTCATATTGCCGCGCAGCTGCTCAAACACGGTCGTCCGGCTTCGACTCCGGTAGCTCTTGTGCGCTGGGGAACGCGTGCCGAGCAGGAGACATTAATTGGCACGCTGGCCGACATTGCAGACAAGGTCGCGGAGCGGGATTTCAAGCCGCCTGCGGTCATCGTGGTTGGCGACGTTGTTGGTCAGCGTGAGCGGCTGCGCTGGGCGGAGAAGATGCCGCTCTTTGGGCGGCGAATTCTCGTGACGCGAGCACGCAGTCAGGCCAGCGAATTGGTGGATCGCATCGAAGAGTTGGGCGGAGAGCCTTATGAATTCCCGGTGATTGAGACAATCATGCCGACGAGCGAAGACAAGCTCAAGAACATTGCACGGGCGATGAGTGAGATCGAAAGTTATGATTGGGTATTTTTCACCAGTGTAAACGGGGTAGACTATTTCTTCCGTCATCTCGACGAAGCGGGACTGGATGTACGTTCACTGCACCGGGCGAAGATTGCAGCCGTTGGGCCAGCAACCATTGAGGCCCTTCGTCGGCGCGGCATCCGCTGTGAGGCTCCGCCGGAACGCTTTGATGCCGAAGGCATGATGGAGGCTTATGGAGAGCGTCTGCTGCCAGGTGAACGCGTTCTGCTGCCCAGAGGCGATCTGGCACGCGGCTGGCTGGCGGATACGCTTCAGCAGCGGGGTCTGGGCGTAACGGAGCTGGACACGTACGAGACGGTATTGACCGGCGAAGACGACGAAGATCTGCTCGATCTGCTTCAGGATCACAAGATTCACGCGGTAACGTTCACCAGCTCGTCTACGGTTCGCAACCTGCTCGCTGTACTCAAACGGATGGGCGCAGAGGACGCGGTGGAACTGCTGAACCGTTCGACGATCGCCTGTATCGGTCCGCAGACGGCGAAGACCGCTGAGGAAAGCGGGCTGCGCGTAGATCTGCTGGCGAAGGAAGCGACGATTGAAGGACTGCTGGATTCGCTGTGTGCCTGGAAATCCGCGGCGGACGACGAAGAATCGGGTATGTAAACATAGAGCCTTCTGCCGCATTGTGGCGGCTCCTTCGAGTTGAAGGCGGAGGAGCCAATGGATGACAGCATCCAGACCTTTGACTATAAACATGCAAGCATCTGGGAATCAACTGAATCGACCCTGTTTAAGCGGCCGGCCTCCTTCTGTACGAAGGAACCGGCCGGATTTCTGTCGGAATGAACCGACTTATTTCTCTCTAAAAGGAGTCCTGTATAATGGCATTTCCAACGGTAAGACATCGCCGCCTGCGCCGGACAGCGGCGCTGCGAAGCATGGTGCGGGAGACCGCGATCAGTGCAAATGACTTTATCATGCCGATCTTCGTCACTTATGGAGAAGGCGTCAAGACGGAGATTAGCTCGATGCCGGGCGTGTACAATTATTCACTCGACACGATGAAAGCTGAAGTGGACGAGATCGTCGAACTGGGTATCCAATCCGTTATCTTGTTCGGGATTCCCGAGACCAAAGACAGTGTGGGCACCGGAGCTTATGCCCAGGATGGCATTGTGCAGCAGGCTACCCGCAAGATCAAAGAATGGTATCCGGACCTGCTGGTCGTAGCCGATACCTGCCTGTGCGAATTTACCGATCATGGTCACTGCGGAATGGTGCATACCTTTGAACGCGACGGTCATATCCACGGCGACGTGCTCAATGATGAATCCCTGGAACTGCTCGTACGCACGGCGGTATCACAGGCAGAAGCCGGAGCGGACATCATCGCTCCATCGAACATGATGGATGGTTATGTGCAGGCGATCCGTGAAGGGCTGGATGCGGCTGGATACGACCAGATTCCGATCATGGCTTATTCTGTCAAATACGCATCGGCGTTCTATGGTCCATTCCGTGAAGCGGCCGATTCCGCTCCGCAGTTTGGTGACCGTAAGACGTACCAGATGGACCCTGCCAATGCGCTGGAAGCAATCCGCGAAGCGGAGAGCGATGTGCTGGAAGGTGCAGATATGCTGATGGTCAAGCCTGCGATGGCTTATATGGACATCATCCGCACGATCAAAAATGAATTTGATCTGCCGCTTGTTGCCTACAATGTCAGCGGAGAATATGCAATGGTCAAAGCGGCAGCAAACAATGGCTGGATCAATGAAAAAGGAATTGTCATGGAACTGCTGACCGGGCTGAAACGCGCCGGAGCCGACATCATCATCACCTACCATTCCAAAGATGCAGCCCGCTGGCTGCGTGAAGAACGGAATTAAGCGCGTCATCCCTTGATTCGTGATGACTTAATTCTCGATGATTTGGTTTCATTTGACCTTTATTTTGCCACACGGCGAAGAAGCACAGCGTATGGAAAGTGCTTCTTCGCCGAACTATTTGTTGAGGAGTGATCCCATGAGCGAATCCGTATCCAAGCGCGTTGATGCTCGTTCAAGCGCTGCGTTTGAAGAGGCGAAACAATATATTCCCGGCGGTGTTAACAGTCCCGTACGGGCTTTTAAATCGGTGGGGCTGACTCCGATCTATATCGAACGTGGAGAAGGTTCCCGCGTTTATGACATCGACGGTAATGTCTTTATCGATTATGTCGGTTCTTGGGGACCTCTCATCATGGGTCATGCGCATCCCGAAGTTGTACGTGCGCTTCAGGAGACAGCTGCCAAAGGAACAAGTTTCGGAGCACCGACGCTGCTGGAGACGGAGATGGCCAAGCTGGTCGCGCAGCGAGTGCCGTCCGTAGACATCGTACGTATGGTCAATTCCGGCACGGAAGCGACGTTAAGTGTCATTCGTCTGGCACGCGGCGTGACCAAACGGGACAAGATTCTGAAATTTGAAGGCTCGTATCATGGACATAGCGACAGCTTGCTTATCAAAGCAGGTTCGGGCGTCGCTACGTTGGGTCTGCCGGACAGCCCGGGTGTGCCGGAATCGCTGGCCTCGAATACCATCACCGTGCCTTATAATGACCTGGATTCGGTCAAGCTGGCCTTTGAAAAGTTCGGTGAGCAGATTGCCTGCATCATCGTCGAGCCGGTTGCCGGCAATATGGGCGTCGTCCCTCCGCAGCCGGGATTCCTGGAAGGACTGCGCGAAGTGACCGAACGTTACGGCAGTATTCTGATCTTTGACGAAGTCATGACCGGCTTCCGTGTGGGTCTGAATTCCGCGCAGGGACGTTTTGGTGTTACGCCGGATCTGAGCTGCTTCGGCAAAGTCATCGGCGGTGGTCTGCCGGTAGGGGCTTACGGCGGGAAACGGGAGATTATGGAGCAGGTCGCGCCAAGCGGTCCCATCTATCAAGCCGGTACACTCAGCGGCAATCCGCTGGCGATGGCTGCGGGTTATACCACGCTCAAGCTGCTGACGCCAGAGGTCTACGACCGTCTGGAAGCAGCCGGCGCACGTTTGCAGGCTGGCTTTGAGCAGAATGCGAAGGAAGCGGGAATCCCTGTCACCATTAACCGTGTGGGCTCCATGGTCTGCCCGTTCTTCACGGAAGGCCCGGTCGTGAACTACGATGCGGCAAAGGCCAGCGATCTCGATTTGTTCCGCCGTTATTTCGCGGCGATGGTCGATCGCGGCGTCAGCGTGCCGCCTTCGCAGTTTGAAGGCATGTTCATCTCCGGCGTACACAGTGACGCCGACATTGATGCCACTATCGAAGCGCATCGCAGTGCGCTGCTGTCGCTCTGATGGCGCGGAGCTGGACGCGCCGCGGCGAGTGGATCGAGACGGCGCTGCCCGCCGGACTGGCGGGCGATCGCCTTCAGCCGGAGCGCGTCACAGGCGCGGAAGGCAGAATCGGCGCAGGCTCCGCTGCGCAGGGGCAGGATCATCCAGCCGTGGATCAATCGGCTGGATTGGAGGCCGCGGCTGAAGCTGCCGCGTCTATGGGCGCGGACTCCAAAGCGTCCGCGCGGCAGGGCAGCCCGGCGCCTGCGGCTGCCGGGCGGGAAGCCCGGGCCGCCGCTGCGCTTGGCGTGCCCGAGAAGCTGGCCCGCCGCCTGCTTGCGGCGGGCGAAGTGCAGGTCCGGGGCAGCCGCCTCATGCTGCGGCTGCGCCCGGACGAAGCCCTGGGCTTCGAGCCCGCCTGGGAAGAAGGCGGACTCGAAGTACGGTACGAGGACGACTTCTGCCTGGTCGTCCACAAGCCTGCCGGCATTGCCGTGCATCCCGACGGCAGCCGGGCGCAGGGCGCCACGCTGGCGAACCTCGTCGCCGCGCATTATACGATGCACGGCGAAGCCTGCGCCGTGCATCATGTGCACCGCCTGGACGAATATACGTCCGGTCCCGTGCTGTATGCCAAGGGCGAATACGCGCGTCTGGCGCTGGACGCCCAGATGCGCGACAAAGCCATCGGCCGCGTCTACCTCGCGGTCGTGGCGGGCCAAGTCCCGCCTTCGCTGACGGTCATCGATGCGCCAATCGGCCGCGACCGTCATCATAAAAGCCGCCGCCGGGTGTCCCCCGGCGGGCAGGAGGCGCGGACTCGCGTGGAATTGGTTCGTCAACTGGCGGGCGGCCGCGCCAGTCTCGTTCGTCTGACACTGGAGACCGGACGCACACATCAGATTCGTGTGCATCTGGCATATGCCGGGCATCCGCTGATCGGAGACGTCCTGTACGGTGGTCCGAAGGATGAGCTTGGGCGGCAGGCGCTGCATGGAGAGCGGCTGGGCTTTACACATCCTCTTACCGGAGAGCGGATTGAGATTGGTGATCCCCTGCCGGACGACATGAATCAACTGCTGGATCGTCTGACATGACGTGGCACATTTCGCGGAGAATCATTGACGAGTGCGTATGGTCACGGTATGATAGAGGATATTCATGAACTTTTCTACAGACGAGGATCGGGAAGAGTAGGCAGCAGACCCTTCAGAGAGCGGAATTCACAGGCTGGAAGATTCCGCAGGATAGAAGCTGACCGAAGTCACCCGGGAGTCGTTCTTCTGAACCCGTTTTAGCGTTTCATTTGGATGAGACGGCTGGGCTAGGAGGAACCGGTTTACGGCCGTTATCCGTACGAGTGCCATAGCAGCATACCTGAATAGGGATACCGATTTTTTCGCGGAAAACGAATAGGTGCCTATAAGGTAACCGATTTTCCTGCGGAAAACGGTGGGCTATGGAACAAAGGTGGTACCGCGAAAGCAAGTCCTTTCGTCCTTTGCGACGAAGGGCTTTTTTTATTGCCTTTTTTAACCTAACATTAGCATTTCAAAAACAGGGAGGGCTGTCCGATGTCGGATATTCAAGCTAACGAAAATCAAACCTCGCTGCCAACGACTTACGATCCGAAGTCCGCGGAGCAGAAATGGTATACGTACTGGATGGAGAATGGCTTCTTCAAAGCCGGTCGTGTGCCGGAAGCGAAGCCTTATACCATCGTTATTCCCCCTCCGAACGTAACGGGCGTACTGCATATCGGTCACGCGCTGGACTTTACGCTTCAGGATATTCTGGTTCGCGCCAAGCGGATGCAGGGCTATGATGCGCTCTGGCTGCCAGGTTCCGACCATGCCGGTATTGCGACGCAGGCCAAAGTGGAACAGAAACTGCGTGAGCAGGGCCTCAGCCGCTACGATCTGGGACGCGAGAAGTTCCTGGAACAGGCATGGGAATGGAAAGAGACGTATGCCGCCAACATCAAAGCACAGTGGGCGAAGATCGGTCTGTCGCTCGACTATTCGCGCGAACGCTTCACGCTGGATGAAGGACTGTCCGATGCGGTTAAGGAAGTGTTTGTCAAGCTGTATGAGAAGGGCCTGATCTATCGCGGCAAACGGATCATCAACTGGGACCCGGCTGCTCGCACGGCGCTGTCGGATATTGAAGTGGAATACAAGGAAACGCAGGGACATCTGTATCATCTCCAGTATCCGCTCAAGGACGGAAGCGGTTCGATTACCGTCGCTACCACGCGTCCGGAGACGATGCTGGGCGATACAGCCGTTGCGGTTCACCCGGAAGATGAACGTTATCAAGACATGATCGGGAAGACGCTGGTTCTGCCGATCATTGGCCGCGAGATTCCGGTCATTGCCGACGAGTATGTCGAAAAAGACTTCGGAAGCGGCGCGGTGAAGATTACTCCGGCGCATGATCCGAATGACTTTGAAGTGGGCCTCAGACATGATCTGCCGCAGATTACCGTGATGGACGAAGGTGGCATCATGAACGCGGAAGCCGGCCCTTATGAAGGACTGGACCGTGCAGACTGCCGCAAGAAAATCGTCGCTGATCTCAAGGAACAGGGCGTCCTCATCAAGATTGAAGATCACCTGCATCAGGTCGGTCACAGCGAACGTACCGATGCTGTCGTTGAGCCTTACCTGTCCACGCAGTGGTTCGTTAAGATGCAGCCGCTGGCTGAGCCGGTTGTAGCTGCGCAGAAGAATGGAGAAGGCGTAAACTTTGTGCCAGATCGCTTCGAGCGCACGTATCTGCACTGGATGGAGAACGTCCGCGACTGGTGTATCTCCCGTCAGCTGTGGTGGGGACACCGCATCCCGGCCTGGTATTCCCAGGAGACGGGCGAGATGGTCGTGGCCAAGAGTGAGGAAGAAGCACGTCAGAAACTGGGACGCGATGATCTTGTTCAGGACAACGACGTACTCGATACCTGGTTCAGTTCGGCTCTCTGGCCGTTCTCGACGATGGGTTGGCCGGACGAAAACAGTGCAGACTTCAAGCGCTATTATCCGGTTGATGTGCTCGTAACGGGCTACGACATCATCCCATTCTGGGTATCGCGCATGATCTTCCAGGGTTATGAATTTACCGGCAAGATGCCGTTTAGAGATACGCTGATCCACGGCCTCGTCCGCGACAGCGAAGGACGCAAGATGTCCAAGTCGCTGGGCAACGGCGTTGATCCGCTTGAAGTCATCGACAAATACGGCGCGGATGCGATGCGCTTCATGCTGTCCACAGGCATCACGCCAGGACAGGATCTGCGCTTCCGCTGGGAACGTGTCGAACAGATTCGTAACTTTGCGAATAAGATCTGGAACGCTTCGCGCTTCGCTCTGATGAATCTGGAAGGCTTCACGTATGACCAGATCGACATCACGGGCGACCTGACAACGGCGGACCGCTGGATTCTGCACCGCATGAACGAGACGGCTCGTGACATTACGCGTCTGATCGATTCGTATGAATTCGGCGAAACGGGACGTCTGCTGTACAACTTCATCTGGGATGATCTGTGTGACTGGTACATCGAGTTCGCCAAGCTGTCGCTGTATGGCGAAGACGCGGCGGCCAAGGCGAAAACGCAGTCTGTACTTGCATATGTACTCGACCGCACACTTCGCATGATTCATCCGTTTATGCCGTTTATCTCGGAAGAGATCTGGCAGCATCTGCCGCATGAAGGCGAGACGATTACGCTGGCGCAGTGGCCGGCGTATGAGGAGCAGTTCGAGAACGCTGAGGCGGCACGGGAGATGGAACTGCTGATGGAGATCATTCGTTCCGTTCGGAATATCCGCGCGGAAGTGAATGTGCCGATGAGCAAGAAGATCGAACTGAATGTCAAAGCGACTTCGCCGGAAATGCTGGAGATCCTGAACGCCAACGAAGGGTATATCCGCCGCTTCTGCAATACGTCCGAATATGCAAGCGGACTGGATCTGCAAGCGCCGGACAAAGCCGTAACGTCGGTAATTACAGGCGCTGAATTGTATCTGCCGCTTGCCGGTCTGATCGACATCGCCCAGGAGATCGCGCGTCTGGAGAAAGAAGTGAAGACCCTGAATTCGGAAGTGGAACGCGTAGACAAAAAGCTGTCTAACCCGGGCTTCACCTCTAAGGCGCCTGCGCACGTAATCGAAGAGGAACGTGCCAAACAGGCCGACTACTCGGAAAAACGTGACAAGGTATTGGCGCGGATCGCCGAGTTGAAAGGGTAAGGTGGCACAATGGACAACAAGGATCGGGGCGCTTCGGCGCCCCTGACTTCTTATGCGGAAGCCGTGGAATGGATCAATGGACTCATTCCGTTTGGCATCCGTCCGGGGCTGGATCGCATCGAGCAGCTGATGGAGAAGTTTGGCCATCCGCACCGTCGGCTCAAGTTCATCCACGTTGCAGGGACCAATGGCAAAGGTTCGACTTGTGCTTTTCTAACGCATGCCCTGGTTCGCAATGGCTACGATGTCGGTACCTTCACTTCGCCTTACATCACCAAGTTCACCAATCGCTTTCAGTACAATGGACAGGACATTCCCGACGATACGCTGCTTGAACTGTCCAATCGTTTGAAGCCCGTGGTGGAAGAGATTGCAGCAACAGAACTGGGCTCGCCGACCATGTTTGAAGTTTCAACTGCACTGGCGATTCTGTATTATGCGGATGTTTGTTATCCGGACGTTGTGGTTTGGGAGACGGGACTTGGCGGACGCATGGACGTCACAAATATTGTCCACCCGATCGTATCGATCATTACGAACGTCGGTCATGACCATATGGATATTCTGGGAGATACGCTGGAGAAGATTGCGGCCGAGAAGGCAGGCATCATCAAGGCAGGGGTTCCCGTAGTCACATCGGTCAGCCAGCCTGAAGCGTTGGAAGTGATTGAGCAGACCGCCAAGCTGCGCCAAAGCACCTGTTATACGGCGGGTAAGCATTTTTCATATGAGAAAACGAGTGCCGATGCCGATACACAGAGCCTGCATTTCAAAGGCCCTTTTCGTGAGTTTGATCTATCGCTTTCCCTGCGCGGGGAATATCAGCTGGAGAACGCAGCCACCTCCTTTATGGCTCTCGAAGTGCTGAGACAGTATATGGCCTTTCAGCTTGAAGATGAGAAGACAGCGGCAGGGTTCACTGAAGCGTTCTGGGCGGGACGTATGGAACTGGTTCGCCAGGAGCCGCGTATTCTGATGGACGGCGCACATAATCCGGAAGGAGCCGCAGCGCTCGCCCAGAGCTTGCAAAGCGGCTGGACATATGGACGTCTGGTTCTGATGATGGGGATGCTGTCCACGAAAAGTCATGAAGATTATTTCAAATCCATTCTGCCACTGGTCGATGAACTGATCGTGACCGAACCGGATTTTCGCAAAAAGATGGACGCTTCGGCTCTCGCCGAAATCGCGGAGGGACTGCGGGCGGAATACGCCAAGCCGAACCTCGTCATCACTGTGGAACCCGATTGGCGTACCGCCCTTCAGCGGTTTGAATCGTCATTGGGTGCGGAAGACCTCGGGGTGATCTCCGGAACGTTATATTTGATTTCCGACGTGCGTGCACAACTGCTGCACCAGGCCGATTCTGAGAAAGGTTGGTGAAACATAACATGAACAAGACGGAACACATCCATTTCATCGGCATCGGCGGTTACGGCATGAGCGCAATCGCTCGGGTCCTGCTTGAAATGGGTTATAAAATTACGGGGTCCGATGTAGCCGAACAAAGCCTGACCAAACGGTTGGTAGAGGGCGGAGCAGAGATCCATTATGGACATGATGCAGCTTATGTACAGGGAGCGGATACGGTGGTTTATTCCACAGCGCTTCCGGAAGACAACGTAGAGCGAGTGGAAGCGCAGCGTTTGGGCATCCCCACTCTGCACCGTTCGCAGATGCTTGCGCGTCTGTTGAACGAACGCAAGGGCATCGCGGTGGCTGGTGCGCATGGCAAGACCACCACTTCGTCGATGACCGCGCTGGCCATGGAAGAATGCGGCGTAGACCCGACTTACATCATCGGCGGCGAGATCGTCGGATTTGGCACCAATGCCAAAGCGGGTAAAAGCGAATATGTCGTTGCGGAAGCCGACGAGAGCGATGGCACATTCCTGCAGTACCACCCTTATATCAGCATTGTTACCAATATCGAAGCCGACCATCTGGAGAATTACGAAGGCAGCTTCGAGAAGATCAAGGAAGCTTATGTACAGTTCCTGAATCAGACTCGTGAAGACGGATGTGCGATTGTCTGCGGCGATGACGAAAATCTTCGGGAACTGATGCCCAAGCTGAATGTCCGTCTCGTTACATACGGAATGGGCGAAGACGTCGATTATCGGATTTCCAATCTGGAGCTGGGCGACCGCCGTTCGTCGTTTACGATCAGCGCCGAGGGCCGCGAATTGGGTCAGGTGGAATTGTTTGTACCGGGCAAATACAACGCCTACAATGCAACGGCTGCACTGATCGCTTGTCTGAAGGCCGGGATTCCGTTTGAAGAAGCCGCAGCTGGACTGTCCAAGTTCAATGGAGCCAAGCGCCGCTTCCAGGTGCTGGCGGATACGGCTGACGTGCTGGTCGTGGATGATTACGCCCACCATCCAACGGAGATTGAAGCGACACTGCGTGCAGCGAAGTCCACGGGTAAGCGAATTGTGGCGGTATTCCAGCCGCAGCGTTACACGCGTACCTTCTTCCTGCTGGATGCGTTCAGCCGCGCTTTCACGGATGCGGATGAAGCCATCATCGTAGACATCTATTCACCGGCCGGTGAGGAGCCGATCGAAGGGGTACACTCTTCTTCGCTTACCGAACTGATTAAGCAGAACAGCAACCCGAATACGCGTTATCTGGCGACCAAGGAAGAGGTGCTGGCCGACCTGACCGGTCGCATCACCAGTGGTGATCTGGTCATTACGATGGGAGCTGGCGACATCTGGAAAGTCTCGCATGCGCTCGCCGCAGATTGGAAAAGCCGAACACACTGATCCGGCTGTCTGCCCTTAGTTTTATTATCCACTCGCCTTCATTGCAGCTCCTTATGTTTGGAAGCCTTCCCTATGCCTGCGTGCAAGGGGAGGCTTCTTTATTACGAAGGAGAATCGCAGGGTGAATGTTCTGAAGCAGCGTCTATCTGAAGGCGATACAGGCAAGCTTGAGCCGCAGGTAGCGTTCAATTATAATGGGGAAGTGTTATTTTGGCGGGCATCGTTCGGACTTTGGTTCAACGATGTCTTTTTGAAGGAGGAACATGAGAATGAATCAACACGAACCGCTGCTGATCCTCGCTTCCGGCTCGCCGCGCAGACGTGAGCTATTATCTCTATTAAATCTGCCCTTTGATGTCCGGCCAAGTGATGCTGATGAGCGCACACCCGAGGACTGGGAGCCGGAGAAGATCGTAACCGAGCTGGCACTGCGCAAAGCCAGAGTGGTGATTGATGACCGGGAATCCGAGGGTGCTATCGTGATCGGGAGCGATACGATCGTCGTGCTGGAAGGTCAGGTGCTGGGCAAGCCGGCAGACGCCGAAGAAGCGGCAGCGATGCTTCGTCTTCTATCGGGACGCCGACATCAAGTTTATACGGGTTTGGCTTGTATCCAGCACCCCGAACATCCGGAGCGAACGCTGGTAGGATACAGCCGTGCCGATGTCACGATGAGACCGATTGCCGAAACGGAGATCGCTGCTTATGTCGCAACGGGAGAGCCGATGGATAAGGCTGGATCTTATGCGGTACAGGGACTCGGAGCCGTATTCGTCGAACGGATCGAAGGGGATTATCATGCCATCGTCGGTCTGCCTCTGGCGCTGCTGTATACGATGCTGGCACGTCTGGGCGTGAAGACGCTGGCTTGAAGTTCCAGGCAGACCTCGCAGCAGCATGGACTCGATTGCGGAAGCCGGGCGTGATATAATGAGCGATGTTACATAGCCACCGGAAGCTTGAGAGAGCATCCAAGGCCGTAAGAACGCGGTGAGGCGCAGGTTGACAAGCCGCTTTAAGCTGGTATTGTTTAAAAGGGACAAATTCGGTACTGCCGCATGATGCGTAAGACAAGCCCAGGTTCCGGTCCTGCCATGATCGATATACACAAGTTGAACAATGAAGCGGCTCCCCGATTACGAAGGGAAGACTGCACATGGAAACGACAAATACAATTATGCTCCGGGACCTTCCGTACGAGGAACGGCCGAGAGAGCGGATGCTGCGCAGCGGAGCTGGAGCGTTAAGCCACGCCGAACTGCTGGCTATTTTACTGGTAACCGGCACACGTCGGGAGTCGGCGCTTACGGTAGCCCAGCGTATCCTGGGTCAGACGGGCAGTCTGCGCAAGCTGGCTGACATGGAGATTGAAGAATTGGTCGGTATCAACGGCATTGGACCTGCGAAGGCGGTGCAGTTGAAAGCAGCCATTGAGCTGGGCAGACGCATGGCAGTTTCGCGGATAGGCGATCGCGTCGTCATTCGTACGCCTCGTGATGCAGCGGAGCTGCTGGCCGAACAGCTGAGATACCTTCAAAAAGAACATTTTGTCTGTCTTTTTCTAAATACGAAAAATCAGGTGGTCGCGCAGGAAACGCTGTCCATCGGCAGCCTTAACGCGTCGATCGTGCATCCGCGCGAAGTCTTTCGTGCTGCGATCAAATACGGCAGCGCTTCGATCGTGTGCGCTCATAACCATCCAAGTGGCGACCCGGCTCCAAGTCCGGAAGACATTGCGATTACGAAGCGATTGGTAGAAGCAGGCCGAATCGTCGGCATCGATGTGCTGGATCATATCGTTGTAGGCGACGGCCATTTTGTCAGCCTCAAAGAGCAGGGGATGATGTAGGTTCTCCTGAATGAACAACAACGAAAATTGACACTTGAACGAGAAAGGGAGTTAAACGAAAATGATGGGCAATAAAGATCTGGGAATCGATTTGGGCACGGCAAACACGCTGGTATATGTACGAGGCAAAGGCATTGTGGTTCGAGAACCTTCCGTAGTGGCACTGCGTACAGATACCAAAACGATCGAAGCCGTCGGAGAAGACGCGAAGAAAATGATCGGGCGTACACCAGGCAACATCCGTGCCATTCGTCCAATGAAGGATGGCGTCATCGCTGACTTCGATACGACCGCAACGATGATTAAATACTTCATCAACCAGGCCCAGAAGAAGCGCTCCATGTTCCAGCGTCATCCTAACGTGATGGTCTGCGTTCCTTCCGGCATTACCGCCGTTGAACAGCGTGCGGTTGAAGATGCAACCAAGCAGGCGGGTGCACGTGAGGCGTATACCATTGAAGAACCGTTTGCGGCAGCAATTGGCGCCGATCTTCCGGTATGGGAACCAACCGGCAGCATGGTCGTGGACATCGGCGGCGGTACAACCGAAGTTGCCGTGATCTCGCTGGGCGGGATTGTAACGGCACGTTCGGTTCGTGTAGCAGGCGACGAGATGGACGAAGCGATCATGCAGTACGTCAAACGTCAGTATAACCTGATGATTGGTGAACGCACATCGGAGATGCTCAAGATGGAGATTGGTTCGGCCATCCAGCTTGAAACTCCAGAAACGATTGAGATTCGGGGACGTGACCTGGTGAGCGGTCTGCCTAAGACAATCTCCATCACTTCGCATGAGATTGCTGAAGCGCTGGCCGACACGGTAAGTTCCATCGTCGAAGCGGTCAAAGTCACGTTGGAAAAATGCCCGCCGGAGCTGGCTGCCGACATCATGGACCGCGGCATCGTACTGACAGGCGGCGGCGCACTGCTGCGCAACCTGGACAAACTGCTTGCAGGTGAGACAGGCATGCCGGTAATCGTAGCGGACAATCCGCTGGACTGCGTAGCAATCGGTACAGGACGTGCGCTGGATAACATTCACCTGTTTAAAGGGCGCGGCGGCAATAGCTCGGCACGCTCGAAGCGCTAAGACCGGAGGCGAATCATGCTTACGGTTAATTCAGCAAGGTTAGAAGGTGTTCGCACTGTTTAGGATGCTTGGCAATCGAAAATTATTTATTTTGCTGATTGTGCTCGTCTTGTTCATCGCCCTCATGGGGGTGACACTCGGCGACCGGGTCGGCCTGACCTGGCCCGAGAAATTTGTGAAAGACACGGTCGGCTTCACCCAGCGCGTGGTGAACAAGCCGGCTTCGGCGGTGTCGGGATTCTTTAAGGACATCTCGGAATTGGGCGACGTATACGCCGAGAACGATCGGCTGAGAATCAAGGTAGCGCAGCTTGAACGTGACCAGGTGGATTACCACATCGAAAAGGCTAGAAACGAAAGTTTGAAAAAAGATCTTGATTTCACGAAGACTCAACAAATGAACTCGAGCAAGCACTACCGATTCGCTCAAGTCGTTTCTGTGAACGAAGACGTCAACAATCCTACGGTCAACATCGACGTCGGCGCCAAAGACGGCGTCAAAGCTGGTATGGCGGTGACCAGCACGGAAGGTATGGTTGGGGTGATTAGCACGATGACCGACTATACTTCAACGGTGCAGCTGATTACTTCGCTCAGTCAGACTTCACCGGACAGCTACGCGATTGCCGCGACCGCAGACACCAAACCGGGTTCATTTGGTGTTGTCGAGAGTTATGACAAGACCGAGAATCGCCTGCTCATGACCGGTATCAAAAATGACAATCCGAAAACAGCCATTAAATATGGAGACAAGATCGTCAGCTCTGGCAGCGGCGGCGTGTTTCCGTCAGGTATCGTGCTGGGTATCGTGCAGGTTGTAGAAAAGAGTAAATTTGGTCTGACCTGGACGGCTAAAATCCGGCCAACCGCCGACTTCCAGGAATGGGGCGGATTATTCGTGGTCATTCCAGGTGCCGCTCCGTCAACTGAGACGGGAGACGGTACGCCATGACGTGGCGCAAACAGGTTCTTGTCCTGCTGTTGTTCGTGCTGTTCCTGTTTGAAGGCAGCGTACTGCCGTGGTTTATGCCGAAGTCCTGGGCCCCTCACTTGATGCCGAATCTGGTCTTTGTCTGCATTTTGTTCGTTGCCGTCTATCGTCATCGCTATGCAGGTATGATTCTGGGTGCGGTCTTCGGGATGCTGCATGACGTCGTCTATTATGGTGCGATGCTGGGGCCATATTCATTCACGATGGGCTTCACCGCTTATGTGCTGGGGTTGATCTTCCAGCTTCCCAAAGCGCCGCTTCCGGTAATATTCGGCGTCGTCATGATTGGCAGCTTTATGATGGACAGTATGCTGTTTGGCATCTATACGGTATTCAAGTTTAATGAGCTGCCGTACAATTGGGCACTGATCCAATACATTATTCCTGATCTATTGTTCCGGGGCATATTTGCTTTAATCATTTACGTGCCGATTCGCCGTCAATTCGACAAGATGCCGCTGCGTCCAAAAAAGAGCGAGAAGGAATAGCGGCAGCAACTTTTATCGAGCTCGTGCAGGAGAAAGGAACCTTCGTCTCGAAAAGAGTCAGTCGAAGGGGGAGCGGGGGAGATGTCCATCAAACGTAAACTTATTACAATCAAGGGAATCAAGGACGGACTCGTATTCCGGCTGGACGAACACTGCGACTTCGATGAACTGTTGACCGAGCTGACGGAAATGCTGGAGAACAGCCATCAGGCGATCTTGAGCGGCCCACTTGTCTCGATCGATGTCCGTTACGGCAGTCGGGAACTGTCGGACGAACAGAAATTGCAGATTCTCGACGTGCTGCGCGGTAAGCGCAATCTGCTTGTACGTTCGATTGAAGGAGCTGCCAAGGCGGCGGAGTCGCGCGAGAACGGGGTGCTGCGAACGCCGATTACGACGATCAGCGGTATGGTTCGTTCCGGGCAGGTGCTAAGGCATGACGGCAATCTGCTGTTTCTGGGAGATGTCAATCCGGGTGGTTCAATCGTATGCACGGGAGACATCTACATTCTTGGAGCACTGCGCGGAATGGCTCATGCCGGATCGGAAGGCAGCGAGCTTGCGATTGTAGGCGCTTCGTATCTCGCACCGACGCAGCTGCGGATTGCGGAAGTCATCAGCCGTCCGCCCGACAGTGATGAAGAAGCCAGCTCCCATCCGCATGAGACGCAGATGGAATTTGCCTATCTCCAAGATGGGCAGATGCAGGTGGACAAGATGGCGAATATCGCCCGGCTGCGCCGGGATCTGAATGTGTTCAAAGGAGTGTAGAGGATGGGAGAGGCTATAGTCGTCACTTCGGGAAAAGGCGGCGTCGGCAAGACGACGACCACGGCCAATATCGGAACGGCGCTGGCACTGCTCGGCAAAAAGGTCTGCCTGGTCGATACGGACATCGGCCTGCGGAATCTGGATGTCGTCATGGGGCTGGAGAACCGGATCATTTATGATATTTGCGACGTGGCCGACGGACGCTGCCGCCTGCATCAGGCGCTGGTCAAAGATAAACGCTTCGAGGAGTTATATATGCTTCCGGCCGCGCAGACCAAAGACAAAAACGCCGTGTCGCCGGAACAGATCCGCGACATCATTCTCGAATTGAAAAATGAGTTTCAATATGTACTGATCGACTGCCCGGCGGGCATCGAACAGGGCTTCAAGAACGCGATTGCGGGCGCCGATCAAGCGATCGTGGTGACGACGCCAGAGAACGCAGCCGTGCGCGACGCCGACCGGGTCATCGGACTGCTGGAAGGCTCGCATATCGGTTCGCCGAAGCTGGTCGTCAACCGGATTCGTCCGAACATGGTCAAAGCCGGCGAGATGCTTGACGTGGATGAAGTGCTTCAGGTACTGAACATCGATCTGCTTGGCATCGTGCCGGATGATGAGATGGTCATCAAAGCGGCGAATACCGGCGAACCAACAGTCATGAACCCGGATTCCAAGGCTTCTATTGCGTATCGGAATATCGCTCGTCGTATTCAGGGGGATACGGTTCCGCTGATGCAGCTCGACGAGAAGAAAGGTCGCTTTAATTTGTTTCGTAAAATTTTTGGCGGCGGTAAATCATAAATGCAAGCAAGGTCCTTCGTCGTGGATGACGGAGGGCCTTTTTGCTGCACCCAGCGAGCGGGCGAAACTTTTGAAGGATGGAACGCGTCTAGTGAAATAGAAGCTGCACGCAGAAAAGCAGCGGGAGATCGAGATCAAAGTCTGCAAGAGGTGACGCATGAAACAATTGGTTGTGCATAGCGAACCGGAATGGACCCAGACGGCGCTGCTTGAAAATGGGCGGCTGATCGAATTTGCGGCAGAACGCGTGCGGGAGTACGGCGTAGCCGGAAGTTTTTATAAAGGACGAATCGTAAACGTACTGCCAGGTATGCAGGCGGCGTTCGTGGACATTGGACTCAAGAAAAACGCTTTTTTATATATTGATGATATGCTCCCGGTTCATCCCGAGAAGTCTCTCAAGCCCAAGCCTTCGATCGAACAGATTGCACGCAGAGGCCAGCAGGTACTGGTGCAGATTACGAAAGAGCCGTTTGGAGGGAAAGGGGCGCGGGTGACCATGCGTTATTCGCTGCCTGGTCGATATATCGTCTATATGCCGGAAGCGGATTATGTAGCGGTCTCCAGGAAGGTTGAGCCAGAAGCCGAACGGATTCGCTTGAAGATGCTGGGTGAACGCATGCGCCGCGCCGGTGAAGGACTGATCCTGCGTACGGTAGCCAGCGGTGAACAGGGAGAGTCTCTGGAAGAGGATCTCAAGCGGCTCAGGCAGCAGTGGGAGAACATCAGACAATCCTCGGAACAGGCGCAGGCGCCTGATGAACTTTATCGGGATCTGGATCTTGCCCAGCGAATGATTCGAGACGTCTTTGATCCTGCGGCGGATGAATTGATTCTGGATGAAGCCGCTCAACAGGCGAGCACGATGGCTTATCTGGAGCGGGTCGTACCGGATGTACAGCCGCGTGTTCATCTGCATCACGACGCTACGCCGCTGTTTGAAGCTTATGCGATTGAACGTCAGCTGCATCGGGACTTCGGGCGTAAAATCTGGCTGCCAGGTGGAGGGTATCTCGTCTGGGATCAGACCGAGGCTTTGACCGTGGTGGACGTTAACACCGGCAAGTTTACGGGAGCGGATCATAGCCTGGAGACGACCGTGACCGATACGAATCTGGAAGCGGCCGAAGAGATCGCACGTCTGCTTCGACTCCGGGACGTAGGCGGGATTGTCATCGTGGACTTCATTGATATGCAGGAAGAAGGGAATCGTGACCGGGTACTCAAGCGTCTGGAAGAACGGCTCGGACGGGACCGAACCCAGTCACATATTGTGGGATGGACGAAGCTTGGGCTGCTGGAGATTACCCGCAAGAAGGTCAGAGAGAGCGGCGCCGGATTGTTTTATGAGACCTGTACCACATGTGAAGGAACCGGACGCATTATGATTCGCTGATTGTTTACGTCTATTGTTCATTTTTATTATTCAGAGCGATGCGTTGACTTTTCCAAGAAGGGATGTTAAGATACTCTGGTATGTGTGCCGGTGTACTTCACTTTGCACAACATGCTGTAACCGCACAGGCCGGGTTGAAGCGATCCCTGATATGCAGAAGATCCACCCGAACCAGGCGAGTCTGAGACATGAGGAGGTGCAAGAAGATGTACGCAATTATCGAAACAGGTGGTAAACAGTACAAAGTCCAAGAGGGCGACGTTCTGTTCATCGAGAAGCTGGAAGCCGGAGACGGCGAAAGCGTAACGTTCGACCGTGTCCTGGCCGTTTCCAAAGAGGACGGACTGGCAATCGGTACTCCATTGGTATCCGGAGCAACCGTAACGGCGACTGTTGAAAAACACGGTAAAGGCCAAAAGGTTGTTGTATACAAATACAAACCTAAAAAGAACTACCACAAGAAACAAGGCCATCGCCAACCGTACACTAAAGTAACGATCGGCAAAATTCAAGCATAATTGAGGGTGATAACTTGGTTATCGTCCAAATCGTAAGATCACCGGACGGCAAGATCACAGGTTTTCAAGTCAAGGGTCATGCGAATTACGCTGTACGCGGTGAGGACATTGTCTGTTCCGCCATCTCGGCCATCACGGTCGGGACGGTGAACTCAGTCGAAGTGCTTACTCAGACAGTGATGAAGACGCGTATGAAGGACGGTTTTCTCAGCGGAAGTTTGCCGCCGATCGAATCGGACGAACTCAAGGCCAAAGCCGAGCTGATTCTTGAATCGATGGTGGTTATGCTGAATACGATCGAAACTTCTTACCGTGAATATATTCGCATTGATGAGGTTACAAAATAAGCAAAGAAGGAGGTAGACCACTATGTTGAAATTGGATCTCCAGTTATTCGCTTCCAAAAAGGGTGTAGGTTCGACGAAAAACGGACGTGACAGCCACTCGAAGCGCCTCGGCGCTAAACGTGCGGACGGTCAAGCCGTACGCGGCGGCGGTATCATTTACCGTCAGCGCGGTACGAAGATTCACCCGGGAACGAACGTAGGTATTGGCAAAGACGACACTTTGTTCGCTCTGATCGATGGCGTTGTGAAATTTGAACGTCTGGGTCGTGACCGCAAGAAAGTCAGCGTCTACCCTGTGCAAGTTGCTGACGTAGCAGCTTCCGTAGAGGCCTAAGACCTAACGGGTAATCAAGAAGCCTTCGGTATTCGTGCCGAAGGTCTTTTTTTATGGGATAAGTCAGAGGAGATGTCGAATCTCTTTATGATATAGAATTGCTGCTGCTTGGAATTTTACCGTATTCTGGGTATACTCATGGTTAGTGAATCCTGAATAAAGCCTTGTGCGAAACCTGCACGAAGACTACGATCAGAAACGGAGAGAGCCGATGAGAAGCTGGAGGAAGCCATCCTTAATATTGCCGCTGTCTGCTGCCATTCCTTTGGTTCTGGCCTGGATTTTCCCGAGGGCAATCACCTTTATTTTGCTGACCCTCTGGTTGGCGGCGGTGTTTATGCTCTTATATCGGCTGGAGAACCAACGCAGAATACGCGAGGTTCAGGAGACGAGGCAGTCCATGCAGACCTTCGTACTCGAAGTGCTCAGTCATCAGCGGCATGATTGGATGAACGAGCTTCAGTTGATCTATGGATACGCCAGAATGGGCAAGACCGAACGTATTGAAGAAATCGTTACACGCGTCAGCGAAGACATGCACAAAGAGAGCCGCATCGCCAAATTGGGGCTTCCCGAGTTGGTTTTCTACCTCATGACGATCAAAGCCGAAGGCCGTGACATTGCGCTTCGTATTCAGGTAGACTCCGAACTGCATTATGGAGGAAGTCTGACCGCTCATGAAGAAGAAGGTTTGATTCGTGCCATTCGCGCGGGAATGTCGGCTTATCGGTATTCGGGACTTTCAGCTAAAGCAGCAGCGCCGGCCCTGCGGATCGTGTTCGGCGAAGAGAGCGGGGAAGCGACTTTGTTCATCGAACCGGAAAATGATCCGCAAGCCGCGCCAATTCTGCATCAAGCGGTGGAAGAGGCGTTGGAGTCCTACGCGCTGAAGGCAGAATCTGCTGAAGGAGGCACTTTCATTCGGTGGAAGCTCCCTGTTTAAATTGAAGATAGAGACCTGGGCTGGCCGATCTGGGGTATGAATATCGGCAGCTGCAGGTGGATGTCATAGAAGAGGTGATTTCATGTTTGTAGATAAAGCGAAGATTTATGTAAAAGGCGGCGACGGTGGCGATGGCCTCATCTCGTTCCGGCGTGAAAAATACGTACCTAACGGTGGGCCTGCGGGCGGCGATGGCGGAAAAGGCGGCAACGTCATTTTCCGTGTTGATGAAGGTCTGCGTACTCTGATGGACTTCCGCTATCAGCGCCATTTCAAGGGGCAGCGTGGAGAAAAAGGCCGCAATAAGAGCCAACATGGTGCCAACGCCGAACATATGATTGTACGGATTCCTCCAGGTACACTGATTATCGATGACGATACCCAGGAAGTGCTGGCGGATATGACGCGCAATGGTCAGGAAGTGATTGTTGCACGCGGTGGACGCGGCGGACGCGGAAATATTCGTTTTGCCACGCCTAACAATCCGGCTCCTGAGCTGGCAGAGAACGGTGAAGAAGGCCAGGAACGCTACATCGTTCTAGAGCTGAAAGTCATGGCGGACGTTGGTTTGGTTGGTTTCCCAAGCGTGGGTAAATCGACGCTGTTGTCGGTCGTGTCGGGTGCAACGCCTAAGATCGGTGCCTATCATTTCACTACAATTACGCCTAATCTGGGTGTCGTAGGTGTCGGGGAAGGCCGCAGCTTCGTGATGGCCGACCTGCCGGGTCTGATCGAAGGTGCGCACGAAGGGGTTGGCCTGGGCCATGAATTCCTGCGCCACGTCGAACGGACAAGAGTCATTATCCACGTCGTGGATATGTCCGGCTCTGAAGGACGCGATCCGTTTGAAGACTGGGTGAAGATCAACGAAGAGATTAAGCTGTATAACGCAGAGCTGGAGAAACGTCCTCAGATCGTTGCGGCGAACAAGATGGATATGCCGGATTCTGAAGAGAATCTGCGTGTATTTAAGGAAAAAGTCGCGGAAGTGAATCCGGACATCGAGATTCTTCCGATCTCTTCGCTTACTCGCCAGGGTGTGAAGGAATTGATGTATCGGGCGGCCGATCTTCTGGATTCCATTCCTGACGCTCCAGCTATCGAAGAGACATCCGAACAGAACGAACGCAAAATCTACCGGGCTGAAGAAGCCGAGGATGACAGCTTCACGGTGCGCCGGGAGAATGAGATGTTTGTGGTGGAAAGTGCGAAGATTGAGCGCATGATGAAACGGATGCAGCTCAACTCCCACGATGCGATCCTCAAGCTCGCTCGTACGCTGCGTTATATGGGCGTGGATGACGAACTGCGTAAACGCGGAGCGAAGGATGGCACACTGGTGCGAATCGGCGACTTTGAGTTTGAGTTCGTCGAAGGCAGCAGCTATTATTAAACCTCTATCCAATAGGGCAGAGAATGATTTAAGTTTGGAACGTAAGAAGCAGGTGTTGAGTCCTAGTGGACCGACATCTGCTTTTTTTATTGCTTATAAGACCCACTTTGACAGACGCTTTTTCTATGCGGCATATATCTTTTTTGCGTTAAAGGGTTGACGCTGAGTTGGTTTCTTCGTTATAATGTCCGCTATATGAAAACACTCGTCTTTAAGGAGAGGACTTACTTATGAAAGAGCGTTATTACCTGGCTAGAGAAGATATTTTGCCTGAAGCGATTTTAAAAACCCTGCATGTCAAAGAGCTGCTCGCAGGCGGCCAAGCGAAGACGGTGAACGAAGCAGTAGCGATTGCAGGAATCAGTCGAAGTGCCTTTTACAAGTACAAGGATGGCATTCACCAAGTGAATCAGCTTGATCGGGAGAGATTAGTCACTCTGTCGCTGCTGCTGGAACACCGTGCGGGGATTCTTTTTAAAGTCCTGGGTCTGATTGCGGAGAGCGGGGGCAACGTACTCACCATCAACCAAAGTATTCCGCTGCAAGGTACGGCAAATGTGGTATTATCGGTAGAAACGTCGCGTCTGCACGATGAACTTGGCCGCCTGACGGCATCGCTGGAAGCTCTTGCGGGCGTTAGTCGAGTGGTTGTCATTGGACAGGGATAACGACGAGGTCCAGAAGGCTAGGTGTAAGAACAGCCAGAAACAGAGAGATGCCGCAGGATCATTGCCAAGGCAAGGACTGCATAGGGACGGGGAGGAAACGGTACGTGAGTAACAAGCCAGTGAAGGTAGGATTGCTTGGTCTGGGTACGGTGGGTACGGGCGTCGTACGAATCGTGGACATGCACCAGGAAGATCTCAGCGGTCAGGTAGGTTCGCCGATCGTGATCGAGAAGATTTCCGTAAAAGACCGGGAGAAGGTTCGCAACATTCCCATTGATCCTTCCCGATTGACTGATGATCCCTGGGAAGTCATTCGTGACCCCGAAATCGATGTGATTGTTGAAGTCATGGGCGGTGTGGAACAGACCCGCACCTATGTATTGGAAGCTCTGGCACGCGGCAAACACATTGTGACGGCGAACAAGGATCTGATGGCTCTGTACGGTACCGAGATTTTGGCCAAGGCTCAGGAGATGAAATGTGACGTCTTCTATGAAGCCAGCGTTGCGGGCGGAATCCCGATTATCCGTACATTGATCGAAGGGTTCTCCTCGGATCGAATCACAAAGATCGTGGGCATTGTCAACGGAACGACCAACTACATGCTCACCAAGATGAGTAAGGAGGGCGTATCTTACGAGGCTGTGCTCAAAGAGGCGCAGCAGTTGGGTTACGCCGAATCCGATCCGACGTCAGATGTGGAAGGTCTGGATGCCGCACGCAAGATGACCATCTTGGGCACACTGGGCTTCCGCACCAATGTGGAGTTGGCTGATGTTAAGGTCAAAGGGATCTCAGGAGTGAGCCAGTCCGACATCGCTTATGCCAAGAATCTGGGATATGAGATCAAACTGCTGGGGATCGCTGAACGTGACGAAGATGCGATCTCGATTAGCGTTGAGCCAACCATGGTCAAAGTGTCGCATCCCATCGCTTCCGTAAATGGTGTCTACAATGCGGTCTACGTTTATGGAGAAGCCGTGGGGGAGACGATGTTCTATGGTGCGGGAGCGGGCGAGATGCCAACGGCAACCTCCGTGGTCGCCGATCTCGTATCGGTTATCAAGAATCTGCGGCTCGGTGTGAATGGTCTGAAGCAGATTGCTCCGCATAAGCCCAAAAAGCTCAAAAGTGATACCGAAATCATGTCCAAAAACTTCATTTTGCTGCATGTTGATGATAAAGCAGGGGTTCTTGCCCGCATTACGCAGATCTTCACCGAATATGAGGTCAGTCTCGCTTCGGTTGTACAGCAGCCTAACGAATTGAATCCCAACGCTGAGATCGTGATTGTGACGCATCAGGCCAGCCAGGAGAGCATCACTAAGGTGCTGAACCGTTTCGAAGAGCTGGAAGTGGTGCGCCGGATTGTCAGCGTATATCGGGTAGAAGGTTAACGCGCAAACGCAATGGGAAGGAGCAGGAACATCATGAACAACGAACACGCCGGATCGGTACGCGTCAAAGTGCCGGCCAGCACGGCCAACCTCGGCCCGGGATTTGATACGCTGGGTATGTCGCTGTCCCTATACATATGGGTGGAGATGCGCCGTGCGGAGCAAACTATTGTACATTTTGCGGGGGAAGGCTTTGAAGGCATCCCGGCGGATAAGGAAAACTTGATTTATAAGGTCGCCCAACTGGTATTTGAGGCAGCGGGCGTTGAAGTGCCGGAACTGGAAATAGGCATGCGCTCCGACATTCCGCTTACCCGTGGATTGGGAAGCAGCGCTTCGGCGATCATTGCCGGAATCGTTGCGGCCAATGCTCTGATCGGTTCCCCACTGTCAAAAGATCAGTTGTTCGACCTGGCGACAGGATTGGAACGTCATCCGGATAATGTCGGTGCTTCGTTGTTTGGTGGAATCATCGCGGCGGCATGGGATGGCACACACGCAGATTATGTTCGGATTGAACCGCCCGAGAATCTAAAGGTATTGGCGCTTATACCGGAATTTGAGCTGGCTACCTCAGCGGCTCGTGCGGTTCTGCCGCAGCAATTAAGCTTGCCGGATGCGGTGCATAATATCAGCCGCTCCTCATTGCTGACAGCTGCGCTGGCATCCGGTAGATTGGATCTGCTGGCTTCCGCCATGCGTGATCGGCTTCATCAGCCTTATCGCGCTGCACTTGTTCCAGGGATGACTACCATTCTGGAACGTGCTGTAGAGTATGGAGCGCTTGGAGCCGCCCTAAGTGGGGCAGGTCCTACGCTGCTGGCTCTGGTAGACCGTAGAAGTGAGAACCAGTCGGATCTGGAGAACTTCATGCAGCATGTCATGCAGGAAAATGGAATCCAAGCTCGCGCTTTATGGCTGGAGCCTGATCTTGAAGGCGCCGTCTGTGAGAGCGGGATTCATCCTGATCTTTTTCTGGAGCGAATAAAAGGAGAAATCTCGTCATGAAACGTATTGCTCTGCTTTCCGCCGGATCGGTTTCCCATGAAGCGGTTCATTATCTGCTTGGGGAAGAACCGGTTGAACTCATTCATCATAAAGTGATCTCTGATGTATTCTTGGCTGTAGTCAGAGGCGAAGCCGATTATGCGGTTATCCCGATTGAAAACACCATCGAGGGATCGGTTAGTCTGCATATGGACTGGCTGGTTAATGAAGTGGACGTGCCCATGCAAGCGGAATGGGTATACCCTTCGATTCAGAACCTCGTAGGTCGAAGAGAAGAGTTTGTCGATGAATCAGGAGAACTGGACTTTGGCAAAGTGAGCAAGGTTCTCTCTCATCCTGTAGCGATTGCTCAATGTCGGACATTCATTGCCGAACATCTGCCTCATGCAGAGTTGGAGAACGCCAGCAGTACAGCGGAAGGTGCAGCACAGGCGGCGGCACATCCGGGCAAAGGTTGGACTGCTTTTTCAACTCGTCTGGGTGCGCAGCGGTATGGCTTGGACTTGTTGGCAGAGCGCGTGACCGATCACGACAATAACTATACACGTTTTGTGCTGATTGGCCCTGAGGGGCTTAGTCTGAGTAAGACAATCGATCACCAGAAGACCAGTATGCAGGTCATTCTTCCGGAAGACTACGCAGGCGCACTGCATCAGGTGTTATCCGCTTTCGCTTGGCGAAGATTGAACTTATCCCGGATCGAGTCACGTCCAACCAAAAAGAAGTTGGGCAACTATTATTTCTATATCGATGTGTTGGAGCCAGGCGATTCCATTCTTATGCAGGCTGCTGTAGAGGAGATCGAAGCGCTGGGCTGTCAGGTCAGACTGCTGGGTTCTTATCCTTGCTTTGCCTATGAACAGGAGAAGGCGGAATCTGGAGCCTGAACGCGTCGATTCAAGGCGAGCGATCGTCCGATTTAGGTTCAACGATTCAGGTTCAAAGAGAAGCGAATTCGCTTCTCTTTTTCTATATCAAGATAGAAGAACGGGGGAGCGAACGGCTCAAATGTTGCATGACGTAAAAATATTTGGATATGGGCTTGAAAAGCAAAGAATAGCATGGTATATTAAAAGTCCAGTTGAGCGCAAGCGAGACGGGCGTTCGAGATCGTGAGCATAGTGGATGGATGAGATCAAATGGAATGGTTCGCAAGAGCCTGAAAAAAAGATTTCAAAAAAAGACTTGCAAAACGAAAATGAACGTGCTAATATATAAGAGTTGCTGCTGCAAGAAACACTGAGCGGCAGGGACGAGAATCACCGAGTTTGTTCTTTGAAAACTGGATAACGAGTGAACAACGATGGCTTCGGTCATCGTGAGAATAAAAGGTTCTTGAGCAATCGAGAATCGCCAACGTTTTAAAACGAGCACATGGTGCTTTCTTGATAAGTCGGTCTTCGGATCGCAACTTAATGGAGAGTTTGATCCTGGCTCAGGACGAACGCTGGCGGCATGCCTAATACATGCAAGTCGAGCGGACTGGATGAAGAAGCTTGCTTCTTCTGATGGTTAGCGGCGGACGGGTGAGTAACACGTAGGCAACCTGCCTTTCAGTTTGGGATAACTTCCGGAAACGGATGCTAATACCGAATACATCATCTTCTGGCATCAGAGGATGAGGAAAGACGGCGCAAGCTGTCACTGAGAGATGGGCCTGCGGCGCATTAGCTAGTTGGTGGGGTAATGGCTCACCAAGGCGACGATGCGTAGCCGACCTGAGAGGGTGAACGGCCACACTGGGACTGAGACACGG
>NIOB01000007.1 GCA_002189105.1 Saccharibacillus soli | reverse complement strand
CCGTCTTTCCTCATTCTCTGATGCCAGAAGATGATGTATTCGGTATTAGCATCCGTTTCCGGAAGTTATCCCAAACTGAAAGGCAGGTTGCCTACGTGTTACTCACCCGTCCGCCGCTAACCGTCAGAAGAAGCAAGCTTCTTCATCTAGTCCGCTCGACTTGCATGTATTAGGCATGCCGCCAGCGTTCGTCCTGAGCCAGGATCAAACTCTCCATTAAGTTGCGAACACCTTCGCAACCGCGACTCGAAATGAGAACCCCAGAGGGCACTTATTTCGACCAAGCGATCACTTGATCTTCGCTTTAAAAGAAAGCACCATGTGCTCGTTTTAAAACGTTGGCGAGAATTTTCATTCTCTTCATTCTCTATCCACGACTCGCTAGAACCTTTAAAAGATTTTCGCTTGTCGCGGGAACTCCAAATCACTTTGCCCGGCTGGGGTCTGTGTTTTTCGTTCCTGATTCACTCGTTATCCAGTTTTCAAAGAACAAACTCGGTGTTTCTTGTCCCTGCCGCTCAGTGTTTCGCTCGCAGCAGCAACTCTTATATATTAGCACGTTCGTTTTCGTTTTGCAAGTCTTTTTTGAAATCTTTTTTCTTGGTCTGTTTCAACCTCTTCATCTGATTCAAAGTTGACTGTGTCTACTTCAACGTTTACGTACTGCCCTGTCACCAAGGCGTCTTCACACTATAGCATTTAGCTATTTAGAGAGCAAGTATATTTTCTTTTTTTCTTCCCTCCTTTTCATTTACTCTAGTAACGCGTCTAACATTTGTATTTCTTCAGGCAGGATGTGTGTAAGTTCTTAGCGTATAATAGATTTAGAGGATAACAAATAGGCGCTACGGACGACTCAATATAGTAATAAGCCATTTCTCTAACAAATGAAACGCTTTCTTTTTTGCATTTTTCTTTTATTTTACTTTTGAGATCAAAAGGAGGGCTTTATGCTCAAGTCAGATCGTCTTTTGCGCATCAGCTTACATATTATAAGTGTGCTTATTATTTTGTTCTTGCTCACCAAGATTCCGGGCATCTTAGCTCCACTCAAAGCTGCATTTAGTCTGATCTTTTTCCCAATCGTCGCTTCACTGTTCCTCTATTATTTATTCAGGCCTATTATTCGGAAACTCGACGATTGGCGGATTCGGCGTCCTTGGTCGATTCTTCTTCTCTATGCTGCGGCTGTGGGAGTATTTGCCGGGTTTGCGATCTGGGTCTGGCCGATCCTTCGCTCCCAATTTCTCAACTTCTCTAATAATTTGCCTCAACTGGCGCAGAACTTTTCGACACAGCTCCAGATGCTTCTGTTGAAATTGCAGGAACAGGAGATCTGGGGGACGCGCATTAATGATATAGACGTAGGGCTGAATCTGCCGCAGCAATTATCCGGTTATCTGGAGAATGTCATCAATTCCATTAGCGATTCGTTGACGAGTGCTTTGTCTGTTGTAGCCTGGATCTTTCTGGTCGTGTCCACGGTTCCCATGATTTTATACTTTATGTTAAAAGATGATCGTAAAGGTTATGCTTTTCTGCTGCGCAGTGCACCGATGAAATACCGTTCTACTTTTCGGAACATGGCTAAAGATATTGATACAGCCTTAGGAGGATTTATCGTCGGACGAGTGCTGCTGGCTGCTTGTGTGGGTGTATTTGATCTGATTGGTTTCCTTATCGTGGGTGTTCCTTATCCCCTGCTGCTTGTCCTGTTCATTATCCTGACCGATATGATTCCGTATATTGGCGTGTATCTGGGAGCCATTCCTGTTGTCATTGTAGGATTTATTGATTCTCCCGCTTCGGTAATCTGGTTGATTGTGGTCATCGTATTGGGACAAATGCTCCGTAATAATCTGCTGTCTCCTATGATCTACGGATCGGCGCTGGATATTCATCCGCTGACCACAGTGTTTCTTCTATTAAGTGGGGGAGCCATAGGTGGGTTTATAGCCATCTTGATTGTGATTCCTTCTTATATGGTTGTCAAAATCATTGTTATTCATGTCTACCGCTTCTATCGCAGCAGTAAACTGGCACGTCCCCATACTCATTAAGCGTCTTGCAGCTCGCCATTGATCTGTTGTTACGTCTTCGTTGCAATGCGACTAATTGAACAATAATAAAAATCCCATCCGAACCTAAGGTTCGGATGGGATTTTTGATTATTCGGAAACTGTGTTCAAAACCAATCAGCTTTCGATCAACAGACTTTCCGGATCTTCCAGCAGTTCCTTCACCTTAACCAGGAAGCTGACGGCTTCCGCACCATCAATGATGCGGTGATCGTAAGAAAGTGCGATATACATCATTGGACGGTTCTCCATGCGTTCTGCATCAATAGCAACCGGGCGGAGCTGGATCTTGTGCATCCCCAGGATGCCAACTTGAGGTGCGTTCAGAATTGGCGTAGACAGCAGCGAACCGAAGACGCCACCGTTCGTAATCGTGAACGTACCGCCTTGGAGGTCGGACAGCGCAAGCTGGTTATTGCGGGCTTTGGCAGCCAGCGCTCCAATTGACTTTTCAATCTCGGCAAAGCCCAGACGATCCGCATCGCGGACAACAGGAACGACCAGACCTTCCTTCGCTGATACCGCAATGCCGATGTCGTAGAACTTCTTGTAGACCACTTCATCGCCGTCGATCTCCGCGTTGACAGCCGGGAACGCTTTGAGTGCACCTACAACGGCTTTGGTGAAGAAGGACATGAAGCCAAGGTTCACATCGAACTTCTGTTTGAACGCATCCTTGCGGCGTTTGCGCACATCCAAGATTGCAGTCATGTCCACTTCGTTGAAAGTGGTCAACATAGCAGCGTTGTGCTGCGCATCCACCAGACGAGTAGCAATTGTCTGGCGGCGGCGCGACATGCGCTGGCGTTCGACCGGCTTCAGCGGGTCATTCGCCGACGGTGCTTGCGCCTTAGGTGGTGCCGCCGGAGGCTGCGGCGCCGCTTTAGCCGGCTGTGGTGGAGCCGGGTGTCCCTGTGCGGGCGCACCACCTTCGGCGAACGATTTTACGTCGCCGGAGTACACGCGGCCGATCGGGTCGCTGCTTGGCACGCTGCCAAGCTCGACGCCGCGCTCACGCGCAAGCTTGCGCGCAGCTGGCGAAGCCTTCGACGCGGCATCGCTGCCTTCGGCCGGCGGCGGGCTAACTGCCTCGGCTGCTTTGGGGCTCTGCGGCAGCGAGGCCGCCGGAGCGGCCGGTTCTGCGGCTGGAGCAGGAGCTTCGGCAGCAGGCGCCGAAGCGCTGCCCGGTGTCGAGGAAGCCGCGTCACCCGTACGGATACGGCCAATGACTTCTCCGACTTGTACCGTGTCGCCTTCTTCACGAAGACGTGTATCGATAATCCCGCTGGATTCAGCACTTACTTCAAGATTGACTTTATCCGTTTCCAGTTCCAACAGAACGTCTCCCTGTTGAACTGTATCTCCTTCCGCAACTGTCCAGCGCAGAATCGTGCCTTCGGTAACGGATTCTCCCATTTCCGGTACTTTGATGTCGCTCACAATGCTACCTCCCCAAACTCATTTGATTTTTTTTGGATGAATTTTGGCCCAGGGCCGTCTGGATAATCTTCTGCTGTTCAAAAGCATGGATATGCTGGTAGCCGCTCGCCGGGCTGGAACGCTCCGGTCTGCCGGTGTAAGTCACTTCAAAGCCTTTCGGCGATACCGCACGGATGTTTGGCTCAATATAGCGCCACGCTCCCATGTTATGCGGTTCTTCCTGTACCCAATAGATCTCTTCGAGATTCGGGAACTTCGCCAGGAATTCGGATACTTCACGCGCAGGAAATGGATACAGCTGCTCGATCCGCAGGATATGCAGCCAGCTCCAATCCGCGTCGGCCTCTTTCTCCATGGCGTCTTCGAGTTCGACCGAGATTTTGCCGCCCGTCAGCAGCACGCGGGTAACCTTTTCAGGAGAATCGCCCAGTCCTTTTTGCTCGATGGTCGCCTTGAAGCTGCCGTCCGTGAAGTCGGAAGCCGGAGAAGCCACACGCGGGTTGCGAATCAAGCTCTTAGGCGACATGACAACCAGCGGCTTGGCGTCCTCACGGGTTGTCATCGCCGCCTGGCGGCGAAGCAGGTGGAAATACTGCGCCGCACTCGTCAGACTGACGACGGTACAGTTGTTCTCCCCGGCCAGTTGGAGATAACGCTCCAGTCTTGCGCTGGAGTGTTCCGGCCCCTGTCCTTCATAACCATGAGGCAGCAGCATAATCAGGCTGGACTTCTGCGCCCACTTGGAACGTCCCGGCATCACGAACTGATCCAGAAGCACCTGACCCGCGTTGGCAAAGTCACCATACTGCGCTTCCCAGATCACCATGGTTTCTGGGGAGAATACATTATATCCGTATTCAAATCCGATAACCGAAGCTTCGGACAGTGGACTGTTGTGAATAGCGAACGACGCCTTGGCTTCCGGCAGGGCATGCAGCGGGCAGTAAGTCTCTCCCGTCTGCGCATCATGCAGCACCAGGTTCCGATGGGCAAACGTCGCTCTTTCTGCGTCCTGGCCGCTGATGCGGATCGGCGTGCCGTCCGAGAGAATTGTAGCGAACGCCAGCGTTTCCGCCTGGCCCCAGTCTACTTTTTCCCCTTCGTCCAGTGTGCTCTGACGGCGCTGCAGGATTCGCTCCAACTTCGGATACACGTTGAACGTCTCCGGACGCTTGAGCAGATTCTCGTTGATTGAACGAAGCTTGTCCAGTTCTACGGAAGTCCGAACGGACTCGAGTGGGGTCTCATCGATGCTGGAGGCAAACGGGAACGGATGGCTTTCGCCCTGCTTGCCGTTTTTCATCTGCTCATATTCTTCCTTAAAGATCCCCGTGATTTTTGCACGCAGTTCTTCCAGTCCATTCTCCCCAATCAAACCGCTTTTATGCAATTTTTTTGAAAAGATAGCTGCGGCGGTCTCATGCGCTCTGACCTTTTTATAGATCAGCGGTTGAGTGGTTTCCGGATCATCGGTCTCATTGTGACCATAACGGCGGTAACCGATCAGATCGATCAGGAAGTCTTTTTTGAACGTCATCCGGTATTCGCACGCCAGACGTGCCGCTGCAATGCAGGCTTCCGGATCATCCGCGTTCACGTGTACGACCGGAATTTCGTAACCTTTGGCCAAGTCGCTTGCATAATGGGTTGAACGGGAATCTCCGCTTTCGGTCGTGAATCCCAGGCGGTTATTGGCGATGATATGTACCGTTCCGCCATTTTGATAACCAGGAAGCTGATTGAAGTTGAGCGTTTCGGCTACGACCCCTTCACCCGGGAAGGCAGCGTCGCCGTGCACCAGGATCGATGCTGCGCGGTTGGTATTTTGCGTTGGATAACCTGGCTCCGTGCGATCCTCCTGGGCTGCCCGTGCAAAACCTTCCACCACAGGATCGACGTACTCCAAGTGACTCGGGTTATTAGCCAGCGTCAGACGTGTCGTACGACCCTCATCACCAATCTCGCGTTTCTCACCCAAATGGTATTTAACGTCCCCTGTCCAACCGAAGTTGATGCCCATCGAACCTTCCGAAGGGATCAGATCTTTGTTAGGGGCATGGTGGAATTCAGAGAAAATGCGTCCGTAAGGCTTGCCAAGTACATGCGCCAGCACGTTCAGACGTCCACGGTGAGCCATCCCCATCAGTACATGCTCCGCTCCCGCGTTCGAGAATCCCCGGGCCAGCTCGTCCATGACCGGCACCAGCATATCGATCCCTTCAATGGAGAAGCGCTTCTGTCCGACGAAGGTGCGATGAAGGAATTCTTCAAACTGCTCAACCTGTACCAGGCGCTCAAGAAGCGCTTTACGTTCTTCAGGCGACAATTGATTCTTGGAACGTTGACTCTCAGCATGCTGATTCAGCCATTCCCGTTCCTCTTCGTCATGCACATGTGAAAATTCATAGGCTGTTGTTCCGGTATAGATCTCCCGGAGCCTGCGAATGGCGTCCAGACCTGTCACCACATCGTCGGGAGCACTCTCCCAGATGAGCGAGGCCGGCAGAGACGCCAGATCCTGTTCATTCAGTCCTACTTCCTGCGGGTCCAAAAACGACACTTTAGGCTTCTCATCGAGACCAATCGGATCGATGTCCGCAGCCAGATGACCATAGGTGCGAATGTTCCATACCAGCTTGCTTGCTGCAACCGCTTTCTTTAATGACTGCGAATGAGTCGCGGTTCCTCCCGTCTCGGTCGCCATCCGGGCGTCCGAAGCGCGATGCTGCGGCGGTGCGCCGAAGCGTTCGAACAGCTCCCGATAGGAAGGTTCAACCGATGCCGGATCCTCCTGATAACGTTCATACTGCTCCTGTACGTATCCGAGGTTCGGACCGTAATACTTTTCCCATGGCTCGTGCGTGTTCGAAAATTGTTCCGTCATCGCTGCCACCCTCCGTCTTGTGTTTGCAAAAGCCAATTCCCAGTAGTTTACTTTTTACAAATTGGTGAACAAAGCGTTTACTTCTCGATTGTACCCCTTTTTGCTAGCAAGTTCAATTTATTGAGGACGTTACTTGCTAAATTTTTGCTGGAAGTGACGGGGTCATGTAAGCGTTCAGCATTTCCAGCCCACTTGACCCCTCAGTCAACTTCAGAACCGGTCATTCAGATTCATTAAACCTTTTCGATCCCTGACAGCGTTATATCGCCCATCTCTCGCGTGAAGGCACTACTTAGTCTCTTGTTTCAGGCCATTTATTTCGATTTTCCCGATTCAGCTTTTTGCTCTGCTTTCTGTTCGGCATGCAGCTGGGGAAGCAGATCCTGAAGCTCGGGAACTGCTGGAGGGAACTTGAGATCGAGACTTTCCAGTGTATCCACTGCAATCTGAAGCACAGCGAGATCACGCATCGAGCGGTCATCCGCCGGTACGATATGCCAAGGACGCTTTTTGCTTGCGCATTCAGTCAGCACATCTTCATAGCAGGCTTGATAGCGATCCCAGTGTTTGCGTTCGGCCAGATCACTCGGATCAAACTTCCAGTTCTTATGTGGATTTTCGATACGGGCAATCAGCTTCTCCAATTGGAACCGCTTCGAGATATGCAGGAAGATCTTGACCACCGTGACCCCATTTTCCATAAGCATCTTCTCGAAATGGTTAATCTGCTCAAAACGCTTGCGGGCTTTGTCATCATCAATCATCCCATGCACACGCGAGATCAATACGTCCTCATAATAAGAGCGATTGAATGCCCCGATGTGGCCCAGCGGTGGAACCTGACGGTGCGCACGCCAGAGATAATCATGCCCAAGCTCCTCATCGGTCGGCGCCTTGAAACTGTGTGTCCGTACACCTTGGGGATTCACTTCGGAGAACACATGGTTGATCGTGCCATCCTTGCCGCTGCAATCCATGCCCTGGAATACAAACAAGACAGCATGACGACGTGAAGCGAATAGCTTCTCCTGCAAATGCTCCAGCTTTTTATTCAACTTTTTCTTCTTCGCTGCCAGGTCAGATTCATCGAGACGTTCATGATCCTCGTAATCCGTGTCGATCCGATTGAGATGAACCTTCTCCCCGGTACATAGCTGCGTCTTCGTCTTCATCGTTTACCACTCCTTCACAGGGGTTCTTGCCCACCTTCTATTAATACCCGTTTTGTATCGTTTTGTCGCCTGCTTGCCTAAGAGGAAGAAGGAGAAAATCAATTTTCGGGAAAAGGTTTCAACGAAAAAACCCGTGGTAATACTTTGTCAAGTATATTTTTCGTACGTAAACCATTTAAAGTAAGCAAAGAAGGAGGAACGGCCATGTTTTTAAAAAAGACGTGTGTCTGCGCACATTGCGATCGGAGTTTTGCCTGCACAGGAGCGTTCGGCCCTAACGGTGCCCGTTATATCAGCGGAACAGTTGCCTGGATGAAGCTGATCTCCCGAGAATCTGGCCGTCTCTTGCTCGAAGGAAGTACGATATGTCCGACGTGTATGCAGCCCCATGGTTTTCTGGTTGAATATGATTCCGAGAGTGACCGTTACATCGACATCCATTCCCAGACGATACAGGGCAAAGATGCTGTTCAAGCTCCAGCCCGGAGAGCGATGGGACGGGTAGTATCCGGACAGCTTCGCAAACTCAGACACGTTTAAGTATCGGTGACCAGCAGGACTCAAATTCAAAGCAGGTATGAACCTGCTTTTTTTCATGAATAGTTTGCATATTTATTCTAATTGTCGTATATTTAATTAAACGAAATTTGCGGAGCCTTCTGCACGTGCAAAGGCCTGACTTCTATAGAGACGCACAGTTTAGGGAGGGAAACGGCATGAAAGCCAGACTGATATTGGAAGATGGAACGCTGCTGACCGGAACTTCATTTGGCAGCGATACACAAATGACCGGCGAAGTTGTATTTAATACAGGGATTACAGGCTATCAGGAGGTGCTGTCTGATCCGTCCTACTGTGGACAGATCGTGACCATGACTCAGCCGTTGATCGGCAACTATGGGATCAACCGTGAGGATTTTGAGGCAATTCGCCCGTGGATTCATGGATTTGCCGTACGCCGTTACGAGACGGCTCCAAGCAACTGGCGTTCGGAATACGATCTGGGCACGCTGCTGAAAGAATATGATATTCCGGGGATCGCCGACATTGACACTCGTATGCTCACTCGCCGCCTGCGCGACCAAGGCACGCTGCGTGGCCTGATTACTACGGGGGCGGCAAGTGTCGAAGAACTGCTGGAACAACTTCGCGCAACTGCCGCTCCACACGATCAGGTGAGCCGAGTCTCTACCCCTCGCTCCTATCGGGTGCCTGGCACCAAGCAGCGTGTGGTCGTTATCGATTACGGAAGCAAAGCCGGGATCGTACGTGAGCTGGGCGAGCGTGGATGCGACGTCGTGGTCGTACCGCATACGGCGAACGTGGCGGAAATTGAACGTTTCAACCCCGACGGTGTGCTTCTGTCCAACGGCCCTGGAGATCCCAAGGATGTTCCGGAAGCGATCTCAACCGTGCGTCAATTGATCGGTAAACTTCCGCTGTTCGGCATTTGTCTCGGTCATCAACTATTCGCTTTGGCCTCGGGTGCGGATACATCCAAGCTGAAATTCGGACACCGTGGGTCCAATCACCCCGTCAAAGAAATCGCTACAGGGCGCTGTCTGATTACGTCGCAGAATCACAGTTATTCCGTGATGGAAGAAACTTTGAGTGCTACGGAGTTGGAAGTGACACATGTGAACAACAATGATGGCAGCATCGAAGGACTCAAACATAAACATGCGCCTGCCTTCTCGGTTCAGTTCCACCCGGAAGCGGCACCTGGACCGACAGACAGCAATCGCTTGTTCGATGAATTCCTTGCCATGATCGACGAATTCAAAGCGAGTCGTGCTCCATTCGTCTCGTCAACCACTAAAGCCAAAACAGCAGCGTCGTCCGACGAACCTGCCGCTTCAGCCAAACGTTCGCGCACCGCTGCGACCAATCGCCATCCGCAGCGCAAAGAAGCGGACAGTGCCGCCTCTCCTCTAGGGAAAGTGCTTGCTCCATCCGCTTACTGATCGACAAATTACTCTTCGTTTAACCAACTCTTGCTGCGCCGTTCCTTGCGCTGATCGCGTTTGCCGTTCCCGGCTGCGCGACCGGATGAGGAGCGGCTTTTTTCTTTGCGTTCAAGAAATGCCAGCTCCCGCTCGGTCTTGCGATACCCCGCCAGCCGCCCAGGTTCCAGTTCGCCCAGATCAACGGCCTCGCGCACCGCGCAGCCTTCCTCACGGTTATGCGTGCAGTCACGAAAGCGGCAGTTCTCGGCCAAGGCTTCGATGTCCGGAAATGCACCCGACAATCCGTCTTCCTCGCCTTCCCACAGCTGAAGTTCGCGCATCCCCGGTGTGTCAATCAATACGCCGCCGCCCGGAATGGCAAACATCTGCCGATGCGTCGTCGTGTGACGGCCTCTGCTGTCGTCTTCACGAATCCCGCTGGTTCGCTGCACGTCGCCGCCAAGCAGGGCATTAGTCAGGGTAGACTTGCCGCAGCCTGACGTACCTGCCAGGGCGCAGCTGCGTCCACCGGAGAAATAAGCGGCGACTTCCTGCATCCCTTCGCCGGTCTGCGCGCTGACTACATGTACGGGAACCCCCGGTGCAGCGAGCGAGACATCGACGAGTGCAGCCGCGCGGAATGAAGCATCGCATAAATCGGATTTGCTGAGGAGGACAATCGGCTGCGCGCCTGCGTTCCAGGCCATAATCAGATAACGCTCCAGCCTGCGAACGTTGAAGTCGTGGTTTAGCGAAGTGACCAGGAACAAGATGTCCACATTGGTCGAGATGATCTGCTCACGCACGGGCATACCGGCTGCCTTACGCGAGATTTTGCTGCGACGGGGAAGCACCGCATGAATACGCGCTCTCTGTTCTCCCGGCAGCAGTTCGGCCGCAAGCCAATCGCCAACAGCGGGAAGTTCTGTTCCATGTTCGCTATCATGACGCAGCCTGCCGGTGTTTTCGGCGGTATATTCGCCTTCGGCAGCTGCCACTTTGAATTGTTGTCCAAAATCAGCTGTCATACGTACCGGCGTAAGACCGGTGTTTCCATAGCCGGCTTCTTGCCATGCCGCCTCCCATTGGGCGTCCCAGCCGTAAGAAAATGGGAAGGTAGGTTCTGTAGCGGAAACAGGATGATGCAGGTGATTTAGGCTTCTATTCATTGAATGATTCATGAATTCCTCCAAATAGGGTTAGATTTGATTTGAGTTAACTTCATTCCCTCTGATGAGGGTCAATGATTTCTTCAGACTCTCCGACTCTCTCCCCTATTGACCGGCCTTGTGGAATGGAGACAAGATGTTCATCCATGCCTCTTCGAACAAACAACACAAAAAAGCCGGGGAGAGTTCTCTCCCCGGCTGCTTGGTCCTACCTAGCGCGTTTGAGCCTCTGGGCCAAACCACGCAGAATAAGACTTCCGTAAGCAGCATCCATCAGCTATACGCTGCGGAGTGCTGATCTTCTGCTTTCCTGTTAGGAAGTCAGGAGTATACACGATCCGTTCGTATCGCCAAATTGGGAGAGAGTTTACGACCTCTAATTACAATCGAATGTAGGGTTGTCATTGCTCATCTCTCCTCTCGTCGGCATTTGCCACTCATTCTAGCGGAACGTGAAAACGACTGTCAAGCAATTTTTCAGCAAATTCTTGTTCTAATCCTCATTCCTGTTGGACGAAGCAGACACTTTGCGAGATAATAAAAAGGAGCGCTTAATCTGCGTTACGAACGTATGGAACTGCGGGCGGCCCCGCATGTTAAGGAGGAACAAACGAAGTTATGACCAGAGAAGATGTCCTGATTATCGGTGCAGGTCCCTGCGGCTTGTCCGCTGCCATTGAGTGCGGCCGACGCGGGTTATCCGTCCGAATCATCGAAAAACACAATGTGGTTCACTCGATTTATCTGTATCCGACAAATATGCAATTCTTCAGCACTGCCGAGCTGCTGGAAATCGGAGATGTGCCGTTTACTTCGCCAAACGAAAAGCCGTTCCGGCATGAAGCGCTGGCCTATTACCGCAAGGTTGCCGATCGCTACAATCTGCGCATTTCCTCCTACGAGGAGGCACTCGCGGTCAAGCCGCAAGAAGATGGCAGCTTCATCGTTGAGACGCAGGATCGGGCAGGTCATACCCATCAATATGAAGCCGGCAGTGTCGTGATCTCTACCGGATATTTCGACCATCCAAATGAATTGGGAATTCCGGGCGAAGAAAAAGAAAAGGTCACCCATTATTTCCGTGAAGCCCACCCTTATGCCGGTATGCGGGTTGCGATTGTCGGCGGCAGCAATTCAGCAGTGGATGCAGCGCTGGAATTGATCCGTGTGGGTGCGAAAATCGATATGATCTATCGCCGAACCGAGATCTCCCAGCACATCAAACCTTGGGTACGTCCACTGTTTGAAGGAATGGTTGCCAAAGGCAAAATCACCCTCCATTTGGGTTCCAAACTGAATGAAATTGGCGAAGATTACGTGGTCGTACAGGGACCGGAAGGCGAAATGCAGATTCCGAATGACTTCGTATTGGCGATGACCGGTTTCCGTCCGGATCGCAAACTGCTTACCGAAGCAGGCGCCCAAATGTCGGACGATCTCGACAAGCCCGTATTCGACCCTGAGACGATGGAAACCGGCGTGCCGGGACTCTATGTGGCTGGAGTTATCGCTTCGGGACGCAATGCGAATGAAGTGTTTATCGAAAGTGGACGTCTGCATGGAGGCTTGATTGCCGAGCATATCGCCAAGCGTGTCGATCTGGGGAAAACTCTGTAAAAGGCTGATTTCACTGCCTTCTTGTGCTATACTTCCCACATACGAGGAATAGGCCGTGCCCCTCACTGTATACAGGCCGGCCGCTAGGAGGACCGCTGCTTATGTCTCAACGTTTTGTCATTGAAGCCGTCATGGTCGCCATCTACGGGCAATTGCTCTCGGCGAACCGTCCGGTCGAATATATCGTTCCGTACACGACGGTACTGGAACTTTACGAATTTGAAGAGGGTTCGGAGCCGCTTATGAACGAGCCAGGCGATGATAAATTCGTCAAAGAAAAAGTTAAAGAGCTGATCGCTTACTTTGAAGAGCCGCTGAACAAGAAAAAGATTCAGAAGGCGCTGAGTATTCCCTGGGCGAAAAGTGCCCCAATCCTGCTGGACGAACAGATCAAACTCACAATCGTCAATGCGGTTGACAACGCCCACTATGGCGAATTGTTCGACCCGATCGAGACGGAAGTGCTGCTGTCGGCCATCAAGGAGGAAGCACCGGTATTGACCGATCAGTTGGAGATGATTCAGCGCATTATCTCGGCTTCTGTGCCGGTTCAGGTATTTGACATCGACGATTTCGAGTTTGCCCTCGAAGGTACCGCCCATCTGTAAGGAGAAGGCCGTGAGGCAGCTTCTTCTCCCTTGTGCTGCGGACGATAGACCTGCGGGACATAAAAAAGACGAACGCACCGAGTTTTCGGTCGTTCGTCTTTTTGTTCTTTTTGTGTGGAGGTCTAAAAAGTTTGGGCGCAGCTTTGGAGGCATGTTGTCTCGGTTGAGAATTGCATATCCGAACATGACATGACTCGCCTTTTACCGAGAAGACTGGACGGCCTCGCGCTCATAACCATAAAGGATGTCGTCATGCTCGGGCAAATAGGTCACATTCAATCGATAGCCCTCCAAATACCAGAGATCTTTCTCTTCCATGTAGAACGTGATGCCTTCAGTGGATTGAGTCAATCCTGGGCGATTAGGGCTTTCGGTTGTAATGCCGAGTGAGAAGCCTGGGTGAATATCGCTTGTATTGCTGTAACGGGCATAGAAACGAATATAATCGCCGGACTGCAAGCCCAGCTCTTTTTTGTACCAATCGGCGGCCTGCGGCGTGACATTAAGACTCATCTTTCGTTTCCCTCCTTCGTTGATTGACGGATGCACCCGTTTCCGGGCGTCTTTGCCCCTTCATCATACCTTAGAAATCGACTCACGACAAACCTTTCATGATAGTTTCAGTTGGTTTCCATTGCTCATTTTCAGTCTGCCAGCAGGCAAAAAATCGTTGAGAATTCTAAAGGATTCAACAAGCTGAAGCCTCTGTATCAAAATCTCCGTTCACAATTTGTTCACAATAGAAAACTTTTTCGTTGACTTTTTCTGAGAGACGATGCTAGAATCAGGGGCATACGAGATCATTTTGCGATCATCAAACTTAGGAAGGAGTGAATTCGATGTCTGCGTTCAAAAAAAGATCGGCTGTTCGTCACTTGGAGGCTATCCGTTCGCTGTGTGCTCTTTTTGAACTTCATATCGATGAAGCTTCCGTCCGTCGTCTGCCGGCCGGCGCTCTCTGATCGTATCTGGCTTTGATCCGAGAATCGCCCCGACGAAAAAACGCGACGAGTGGCTTTATCCACATCGTTCGCTATATGAATCGTTTTCTAAGCATATCGCGCGCCGCGATATGCTTTTTTTGCGGTTTTTCGCAAAATGAGTTGGTAAATCTATCGTAAACGAAGAAAGGAAGTGATGGAATGTTTTCCGTCCTTCGCAATCTCGGCTGGTTCTTCCGGCAGGAAAAAAGGCGTTATCTGATCGGGGTGTTCTTCCTCGTTCTGGTTGGCGTCATTGAGCTTCTGCCGCCCCGGCTGATCGGCACCGCTGTCGATGACATCGCAGGTGGCCTGATTACCCCGCAGCGCCTCTTCATGTACATCGGCGGTATCCTTGGACTGCTGGTTATCATGTACGGGATTACGTACATATGGATGCGCCAGCTGTTCGGCGGCTCCAACCTTGTGGAACGACTGCTTCGCAGCCGCTTCATGGCCCATCTGCTCCGAATGACGCCTCCATTCTTTGAGCGGAATCGCACGGGTGACTTGATGGCCCGCGCCACCAACGATCTCAGAGCTGTTGCCATGACCGCGGGATTCGGCATGCTCACGCTGACCGACTCCACGCTGTTCCTATTGACCGTACTGCTCGCCATGGGCTTTATCGTCAGTTGGAAGCTGACCCTTGCCGCGCTGATCCCGCTGCCGTTCATTGCCATTGGCATGAGCATCTATGGCAAGATTATTCATCAGCGTTACACCGTGGCTCAGGATTCATTCGGCGACATGAACGATCAGGTATTGGAATCGGTTGCGGGCATCCGCGTCATCCGCGCCTATGTACAGGAACGGCATGACGAGAAACGTTTCGCCGACATCACCAATGACGTATACAAAAAGAACCTGGCCGTCGCCCGGGTCGATGCCGTATTTGAGCCTTACATCCGGCTCTGTGTAGGCCTCAGCTACCTCATCGGTCTATCTTACGGGATCTACCTGGTGTTCCGCAGCGAATTGACGCTCGGCGATCTGGTTACTTTTAACATGTATCTGGGCATGATGATCTGGCCAATGTTCGCTATTGGCGAGCTGATTAACATCATGCAGCGCGGCGGCGCTTCGCTGGATCGGGTGAATGAAGTGCTGTTCACGAAAGCCGATATTGAAGACCCGGCTGAACCTACAACGGTGGCGGCACCGGAAACGATTGAGTTCCGCGACGTCACCTTCCGTTATCCGACCTCCACCGTGGATAATCTGGAGCAGGTCAGCCTGAAGCTTCGCGCCGGCCAGACGCTTGGCGTAGTGGGACGCACAGGAAGCGGCAAGTCCACTCTGCTCAAGCAGCTGCTGCATGAATACCCAACCGGTACCGGAGAGCTCCTCTTCGCGGGCACGCCGATCCAGGCACTAGGCAAGGAACAGCTGCACAGCTGGATCGGTTATGTGCCGCAGGAGCAGATCCTGTTCTCGAAGACCGTACGCGAAAATATTCGCTACGGCAAGCATGACGCCGACGATTCAGAGATTCTGGAAGCCATTCGGACTGCTGCTTTCGAGAGCGATCTGGAAACGCTGTCCGATGGCCTGGAGACCAAAGTCGGCGAACGGGGCGTCTCACTCTCTGGAGGTCAGAAACAGCGGGTCTCCTTAGCCCGAGCCTTTATTGCCGAACCACAAATTCTTATTCTCGATGATGCTCTGTCTGCGGTTGACGCACGGACGGAAGCACGAATTATTCAAAATATTCGGGAGAAACGCGCAGGAAAAACAACGCTGATCTCCACCCACCGCCTGTCTGCCGTCGAACACGCCGATCATATCGTTGTGCTGGAGCGGGGACGGATCGTAGAAGAAGGCACACATGCCGAGCTGATTGCACGCGACGGCTGGTACCGTGAACAATACGAACGTCAGCAGGTGGAATCCAATCTCTCCTCCGAGGAGGTGCACACCGATCATGGAAACGTTTAATGAGGAACGTCCGGAAGAGTCCGCTGTCGTTCCAAACAAAAAATCTGCCCGAAGGCTGTTCGGGTATGCTCTTAACGCCAAAGGAACCTTTATCGCCGCCATCATCGCATTGGCCATCGGCGTAGGCGCCGAGCTGGCCAGTCCATTTATCGCCAAGACGATGATCGACGATCATATGATGGGGATCGAGAATCCTTTTTACGAAACCACTGAAACCTCTGACGACGCGATTCCTTATCAGGGAACGTACTACAAACGCGGTGATCGCTTTGAAGAAGGCGAAACTCGCGGAGATGAGGCACGCATCCTGCAAGTAGGCCGTGGATTTGTGTTCGTCGATGGAGCGGTGCCCGCACCCGAAGGTGATCGCAGCTTCGACAAGGGTACGCTGACCATCCAAACTTCGCAGGGCACGGATACCTATCCGGCCCAGCAGCTGTCGAAGCAGGAACTATTCGACTTCTATACTCCCGAAATTCCGGGCATCATGAAGCTGATTCTCCTGTATCTGCTGTTCCTGGCGATCTCTATCGCCATGGAATTCGGCAAGACGTACTGGCTTCAATCTGCGGCAAACCGAGTGATTCAGAAGCTCCGCTTGGATCTGTATGCGCATATCCAGCGGCTTCCCGTCCATTTCTTCGATAACCTGCCTGCGGGCAAGGTCGTCTCCCGGGTCACCAATGACACCGAGGCGGTCAAAGATCTGTTCATCGCGGTTCTGTCCAACTTCACCACGGGTATCGTGTACATCACCGGCATCTATGTAGCGCTGTTCATTCTCGATCCGCGCCTGGCTGCTGTGTCTCTGTTCATCGTGCCGCTGATTATTCTATGGATCTATCTCTATCGAAAAGTCGCAACGAAGTACAATACCATTATCCGTTCCCGTCTCAGCGAGCTGAATGCGATCATCAACGAGTCCATCCAGGGCATGTCGATCATTCGCGTCTTCCGCCGCGAGAAGCAGACGCGTGATGAATTTGAAGAACTGAACGGCGACTATCTCAAGCATCAGAACAAAATGTTGAACTTGAACTCTTTTACCTCGCATAATCTGGTCAATGTTCTCCGGAACCTGTCGTTTACCGTGGTCATCTGGTACTTCGGTTCTTCGACGATTGACGGAGCCGCCTCGATTATTTCACTTGGCGCACTCTACGCCTTTGTCGATATTCTGGGTCGTTTGTTCCAGCCAATCACAGGTATGGTCAATCAGCTTGCGGTATTGGACTCCGCGATGGTATCGGCCGGACGAGTGTTCAAACTGCTTGACGAACCAGGTGAACAGGTCACGGATGGCAGTATGCCGCGTTATAAAGGGAATGTGACATTCAACGACGTCTCCTTTGCTTATAAAAAGGATTATGTACTGAAAAACATCTCCTTTGAAGCGAAACAAGGACAAACAGTGGCGCTTGTTGGTCATACTGGTTCCGGCAAAAGTTCGATCATCAACCTGCTTTTCCGTTTCTATGACCCGCAAAAGGGGACGATTACCATTGATGGTCAGAACGTCCGGGATCTGCCGAAACAGCACATCCGCCAGCATATGGGCATCGTCCTGCAGGACCCTTACCTGTTCACCGGCACCATCGCCTCCAATGTCAGTCTGGGCGATGAACGCATCAGCCGTGAACGTGTAGAGCAGGCGCTGCGTGAGGTCGGAGCCGATAAGATTCTGTCGGATCTGCCAGGCGGATTCGATGAACCGGTTGTTGAAAAAGGCAGTACACTGTCCGCCGGACAGCGTCAGTTGATCTCGTTCGCCCGAGCATTAGCCTTTGATCCAGCGATCCTGATTCTCGACGAAGCAACCGCGAACATCGATACCGAAACGGAAGCGTTGATCCAGTCTGCATTGAATGTCTTGAAACAAGGACGGACAACCTTCGTTATTGCGCACCGATTGTCCACTATTCGCAGTGCGGATCAGATTCTGGTGCTGCATCGCGGCGAGATTGTCGAACGCGGTAGTCACGAGGAGCTGATGGCTCATGGCGGCCGTTATTTCCAAATGTATCAATTGCAGCAGGGCGGCGGCGATTCAATCGCGCCTGTAACCGGCAAGCCCGAGTCCGGATTCGATTCCAGTCCGGCTTTCCGCAACTTAAGCGGGGCCGATTAATCCAGAGTGGAAGTGCCCGGATAATCCGGGCTTCTCCGCTTCTGCCTGGCATCTCAGAACACATCAGACTTCAACCGAAAAAGACCCCGAACCCCGCTTAAAGGTAAGCAGGGTTCGGGGTCTTTTCTTTTGACCTATTCAGCTGTTTATCACGTGTTACTTCAAGGATTTGGCATCCGTGATTGGAGCGGCTCCGCCAATACGTTCAGCCACCACTTCACTGTAGGTGCCTGTCAGGTAGGTAGAAGCTTCGGCTTCGGTAATCACCTGCGGATACATCATGCCAGGCTGCGGATTGGAGACCGAATACTGCACAATCGCTTTACCGTCTTCATATTTCACGCCGTCGATCTTGAGACCATAACCCGGGTTCGGCAGCGAAGCCTTCAGTGTCGCCTTAACCCGTCCATCGGCTTCCGTCTTCGTTGTTACACTCACGTCGATCGCTCCTGTTCCGTCTTGGGCGCCGTCATCTTTTCCACCGCCGACGTTATTGATGAACTCAATGGCATTATACACCAATTCCGCGGCCTCCATACGAGTAATCGGTTCTTGTGGACGGAAATCACCGCCTGGGGAGAGAATTCTCATATTGCCCAGGATCTGAACGGCTCCCAAATGGTCGCCCGTAAATTCTTTCTCATCATCAAAGAAAATATACATCTTTGTTGTCGGGTATTGACCGGTTGTGTTGATTCCTTCCAACAGGAGGCTGGCAAAAGCTTCACGGGTGATCTTCGCGCTTGGCGAGTCACTCTTCGTGACGGTCTTGATCTGGTTGTGCAGAGCCGCTTCATAAGCCGGTGCATACCAGGCACTGCTGTTAAACGATGCCGTTGGCTTATAATCGACACCCGGATTCACTTTCATGTCAAATGCATTGACGATCAATTGGATTGCCTGGGCGTTGGTCAGATCCAGCGATGGAGCAAAGCGATCTTCGCCGACCCCTTTCATGATGCCTTTTTGCTGAAGCGATTGCGCGATCTTCGCGTTGTCTTGATCCTTAATGTCGCTGTACGCGGATGCCGATGCAGCAAATGCAAAGGAACCTGCCATTACCAGAGCGGCACAAGCTTTAATTGTTTTTTTCATCTCCAGTCACCTCTTCTTTTTTCTCATTCTCAACCTTCCAGACGTGCCTTCCCTGCAAAAGGTTGCAGCAAATTTAAAAAGCCCTCTTCGCGGACGAAGAGGACTTGCCAAGAAGCAGCTTTTCTCAAAAAAACTTACCGGGAAGTGCGATCGGGGTTCAGCAGACTATGGCGGCGTCCATACAGGAAGTAAACCACCAGACCAATGACCAGCCAGATCAGGAATGTATACCAGGTCAGCGGCTTGAGCTGGAACATCAGATAAACGCAGCCCAGCGCACTGAGGATTGGAATCAGCGGCACAAGCGGAACACGGAAGCCGCGCTTCAAGTCTGGCTGTGTGCGGCGCAGCATAATGACGCCAATGCTTACTACAGTAAAGGCAAACAACGTCCCGATATTCGTCAGTTCAGCCAAGTGATCCAACGGGATCAAGCCCGCGAAAAAGGCAATTACAATCGACGAGATCCACGTACCGACCGCAGGTGTGGCACTCTTGCCGCTGACCTTGGAGAAGACTGGAGACAGCAGACCATCCCGGGACATGGAATACAGCAGCCGTGACTGTCCGTACATCATCACCAGCAGAACTGTTGTAATGCCGGTGATCGCACCAAGCGAAATGATCCAAGCTATGCCGTTCATATTGACGAACTCCAAAGCAAAGGCTACAGGGTCGCTAACGTTCAGCATATGGTACGGTACAATGCCGGTCAAAATCAGCGATACGATAATGTACAGCACCGTGCAGACCGCCAGTGAAGCAATGATGCCGATCGGCAGATCGCGCTGTGGACGCTTGACCTCTTCCGCAGCCGTGGATACCGCATCGAAGCCGATATATGCGAAGAATACCGTTGCAGCCCCGGCAGCCACGCCGTGAAAACCGAAAGGCAGGAAAGGCTGCCAGTTATCGGGTTTGACATAGAAGACACCCACGCCGATGAAGATTAACACTACCACCAATTTGATGGCAACCATAATCCCATTGGCACGCGACGCTTCCCGAATTCCACGCGTGAGCAGCAGCGCAATGATGAGCGTAATCCCAACCGCAGTAATATCGAGATACGTCCCTTTTTCCGGATTAAAGGCACCTGTCAGGATATGCGGCAGATGAATACCCATCCCCGCCAGTAGACTCTGGAAATATCCCGACCAGCCGCTGGCGACCGCTGCACTGGCGAAGCCATACTCCAAGATCAGATCCCAGCCCAAGATCCAGGCAATCAATTCGCCAAAGGTCGTATAGCTGTACGTATACGCACTGCCCGAAGCGGGAACCGTTGAAGCAAACTCCGAGTAACAGAGCGCCGCAAAGGTACAGATGATGCCGGCGAGCAGAAACGATAAGACAAGTCCGGGGCCCGCATATTTGGCTGCTGCCACTCCCGTCAGAACAAAGATCCCTGTCCCGATAATAGCTCCAATGCCAAGTGTGGTCAGATCGAGTGGGCCCAACACTCGTTTGAGGTTACTTTCATGCTGTTCAATAGCTTTGCGGCGAAATAAGGAGGAGCGTTTGCGTAGGATGCCCATGTATAAAATCCTTTCCGTTTGTAAGGTATAATGACATTTTAAGATCATCTTAACCCCCGCCTACGGAAAACTACATATTCCTACATTTTACCGCGTTAAAATATTGAACATTTGCCCCTTTAACGTAATAAAATCTCCAAATTTGTTCCTAAATCTCTTCCGGTGTCCGGATTCCCAACAGACCCAGCACTCGACTCAGCCGCAGTGCAGATAACCGGGTTAACTCCAGACGAACGGTTCGTTCATGTGCCGCGTCGGTCAGCACTTTATTATGATGATAGAACCGATTGAACAGTTTGGCGATGTCCAGGGCATAACGTGCCAGCACCGAAGGTTCCTGCCGACGTAATCCACGCTGAAGCTCATTCTCATAATCACCGAGCCTCTTGAGCAGCTCCCATGAAGCCTCATCCCACGTATAAGCAGCCAGATTTTCATGGGATACGGAAACAGCTGTGTTCGATTCTACCATGGCTTTACGCCGTACGCTGCACGCCCGGGCATACGTATACTGCACATAGGGTCCGGTCTCCCCTTCAAACTGTACCGCTTCTTCCAGAGAGAAGTCGATCTCGCCGATTCGGTTATTTTTCAGATCACCGAAGATGATGGCTCCGATCCCAATCGCTTCAGCGACAGCAGAACGATCTTGAAGCTGTGGATTTTTCTGTTCGATAATGACTGCTGCACGCGATACGGCTTCATCCAACACTTCCTCCAAAAAAACGACCTTGCCGCGGCGGGTGGACATCTTTTTGCCTTCAAATTTCATCAACCCAAACGGAATATGCTGGCAGTTCGCTGCCCATTCCCGATCCATCTTGCGCAGTACAGCAAATACCTGGCGGAAATGAAGCGATTGCTCTGCACCTACCACGTACAGCAGCTTGTCGGCTCCCAACACGTCGTGCCGATAAAGGGCGGTCGCCAGATCGCGCGTTGGATAGATGGTCGTACCGTCGGACTTGAGAATCAGACAAGGCGGCATATCCTCCTCATCCAATCGAACGACCTGGGCGCCATCGCTTTCCTCCAACAGTCCACATTCTCGCAGCTCCTCTACAACAGCTCCCATCTTATCGTTGTAGAAACTCTCGCCCAGTACCTTGTCAAACGTAACACCCAGACGTTCATACATCCGGTTAAATTCCGCCAGACTTACCTCAACAAAGTACCGCCATAACTGCTGAGCTTCCTCATCTCCCTCTTCCAGCTTGCGAAACCAGCTGCGAGCTTCCGTCTCCAGACTTGGATCGTTAGCCGCCTCGTCATGAAACCGCACATAGAGATCCAGCGATTCCCGAATCGGAGAAGCCTCCAGCTTCTCCTGGCTGCCCCAGCGTTTGTAGGCTGTGATCTGCTTACCGAATTGCGTTCCCCAATCGCCAAGGTGGTTGACACTGATGGGACGTTCGCCGGCTTCGGCATACATTCGATACAAAGCAGCACCAATGACTGTTGAACGTAGATGACCAACGCCAAAAGGCTTGGCGATATTGGGCGACGACAGATCAATCACAATTGTCTCTCCCGTGCCGAATTGAGGAAGCGCCTCTGCCTGCTGAAGCAGCGAGGCGGCATACGCCGAACGATCCAGACGGAAGTTTAGATACGGCCCGTCCGCCGATGCGGTTACTCCTTCAAGAACAAACTGCTCCGCCAGATCAGCCGCAATCTGCTGAGGCGCTTTGCGCAGACTTTTTGCCAGCGTAAAACAAGGAAATGCCGCGTCCCCCAGATCGGAATCCGGCGGAAGCTCCAACAGCGGCTCTGCCGTTCCTTCTTCCCAATGCAGCAGTTGATCGAGTACCGCTGCAATTTGCGTAAATGCCATAAAGTGATCCTCCCTCAAATTTCGACTGTTCCGTAAAAGCGCACAAAAAAGCCCTCGTCTCCAAAAGAGACGAGAGCTTTCGATCCCGCGGTACCACTCTTATAGCCCGGCGTCGTCTGAATCAGACGAACCCGGCCTCTTGAGCGGCGGTAACGGCGCCGTAACCGGACGATTCTACGCAGAAGTTCCGCCGCTTCAACCTTAATGCGAACCTTCGTTTGAACCGCCATCTCCCGGGTGCGTTTCCTCAGGTTATACGGCGTCGGCTCCCACCCTCCCGACTCGCTGCTGCCGCTGACTTCTTCCTGATTACTCTCCCGTTCATGGACATTGTCGATCAGTCTTTCCCGACATTATAGAGCCTTGGCGGGAATTAGGCAAGCCTGATATGAACACAGCACAACCTCTTACGAGAAGAGGTTGTGCTGCGTCATGAGCATTTGTAGGCATGAACTGTATTACGAGGCCACCAGCATGCTGCGGCAGACGCTTGCACATTCACGGCAGACGTTCACACATTCCTGGCAGTGTTCATGTGCATGCTTCATACATTCAGCTGCGCAAGCATCGCAAGCTTTGGCAACCAATTCACAGATCTCGGCGACGAACGGGCTGTTGCGGGTCATGGCTTGAATGGCCATTCCGCAAAGATCCGCACATTCACGATCCAGGCGCAAACATTCCCGAAGCTCGAAAATATCCAGACCTTTGAGGCTGGAAACGTAGCTGGTGTTGCAGACGTTCATGCAGCGGATGCAAGCATCAATGCATTCTTTATATGTAGTCACGGTCATGTGGGTCATGTTGTTTGCCTCCCAGTATTGAGTTCAGGCTTGGTAGCCTGTGATGTACTCTCATTACCCGAAAGATGACAAAATTGAAACCCTTTGCGACTCCTTACCTGTCTGCTTCTTCGCCGGATGCTTCAAGCGCTTCCAGCTTGACACGCAGTTCGGCTGCCGAGAAATGTTCACCAATAAAAACAGCCATATCCTCAAGCTGTCCCTGTGGGGTGACTTTGATAAAATCCAGTTCCCGAAAAGCATACTGGAACAAAAATCGACTAGCGGTATCTGAAAAGGTCAGCAGACCTTTGGCCCGGTAAATCTCGCGCGGCAGCTCATCGATCAGCGCCTGGAATTGTTCACTATCGACAGGTCGTGTAAACCGGTGGGTATAAGAGGTCACATGTCCATGGCTGGAGCCAAGCATCGGGAAACCGCCGCTCTGCGTCTTGATGGGAACCCCCTCTGCCGTCTGCTGGGGTGTGAACCCCGTCCCAAGCAGTTGGGCCAGATCCGTCTCACAGCGCACGGTGCGCACGATAGGGGCATACGGATTCCAGCCTGCAATTGCTTCTTCAAGTTCGACTGCTTCCTCTTCACTGACCCGATCAATCTTATTCAAGAGGATCAGGGAAGCGCAGCGAATCTGATCCTGCATAAGCGCGTAGGTACGGCCGCCTCGGCTGCGAGCCATGTCCAGCAGATGAGCGGCATCGGCTACGGTAATCAGCCCCTTGATCTCAATTCCGGCATACATCGCGGTTTCCGTTGCTGAATCCAACAAATCAATGGGATTCGCGGCACCTGTTGCTTCGATCACAATCACATCCGGTCGATCGCGCTCAACCAGCATCGCCAGTTCACCCGCAAGATCCTCCCGGACGGTACAACAGATACATCCGCCAAGCAGTTCGGCTGTTGGCACTTCTTTTTCCACCAGCAGCCCGTCCAGATTGACATCGCCCAGTTCATTCATAATCACACCGGGCTTCAGCCCCAGATCCTGCCAATAAGCGATCAGACGCTGAAGCAGCGTCGTCTTGCCGCTTCCCAGGAAGCCGGATAGCAGATAGACCGGCACTTCAATTGTCTTGTCCATCAATTAACCTCCCGCAGGGTCGTCCCTATTTTTCCGTAAAACCCTTCAACCTTCTATTTCAAGCTGCCCTCTTCAAGTCCTTACCTCAAGGTTCTGTGTACCTGTTCCACCCGATGATTGAGTGTACTATAGGAAGGAAGAGAGCGCAACGCTGACCTCTATAACCAACAAAAAGCACACGGCAGAAGCCGCGTGCTTGCATGTCTTGTTGCTTCTCCGATCAGTTTATCCATATTCAAGCGATTGGTGCTCAAACGATGGTTGGCCAGCGCTTTATTCGGCGGATACCCGAACCAGCTGTCGGCCTACGGCCTCACCTTTTAAGATACGGGATAAGGCTTCAGGCAGCTGCTCAAGCGGCAGCTCACGAACCGCCTGTTCCTGGGCAAATAGGGCATCCGGCTTCCAGTCGGTCGCCAGCTTGTTCCAGACGTCCAGACGCAGCGGCAGCGGGCATTGTACCGAATCGATCCCCGCCAGTGTCACGCCGCGTAAAATGAAGGGATGCACGCTCGTCCCAAAATCGCCGCCGCCTGTCAGTCCGGATAGAGCCAAGACACCGCGATAGGCAAGAGTCTTGAGACGTTCGCCCGTTCCCGCCCCGCCCACTGGATCGACAATGGCAGCCCAGTTCCCTTTGCCCAGCGGCCCCTTGGAAGGGGTCTGGGCTTCTTCGCGGGAAATGGTATGCGCCGCACCCAGCTTCTTGAGCAGTTCCCATTCGTGCGACTTGCCGCTGCTTGCGGTTACCTCAAAGCCCAGCTTGGCCAGAATCGCCACCGCAACGCTGCCCACGCCTCCTGAAGCGCCAGTGACTAGTACGGGACCGCTCTCAGGCGTAATGCCAGCCCGAAGAATCGCTTCGACGGACATACCTGCGGTAAAGCCGGCTGTACCCAGGATCATGGCTTCACGCAGAGACAGTCCTTCGGGCAGCTTAATCAGCCAGTCGGCGGGCACACGCGCCTGTTCGCTGTATCCGCCAAAATGAGAGACGCCCAGACCATAACCTGTACACAGTACCTGGTCACCCGCAGCAAAGCGCTTGTCCTCTGAAGCGATGACTTCACCCGACAGGTCAATCCCTGCGATAAACGGGTAGTCGCGGACGATTCGTCCTTCCTTGATGCTGGCCAGGCCATCTTTGTAATTGACGTCCGAATAACGAACGCGAACCAAGACCTCCCCCTCAGGCAGATCCTCGACTCCAATGGATTGGACAGATCCAGCGACTGTGCCTTCTGATTCTTCCAGCCAAAATGCGCGAAATTTCTCCGTCATATTCTCTCCTCCGATAGCTTTGTTTCGGTATTTAGCTTCTGTTCGCTATTTTTGATTGATTCGATTTACTACAGCCAGCTGCTCTGGCCTCTTCCCTTTTATCCTACTCCAATAGACGTCGGAATTCCAACGCAGCAGCTTGCTGGGCTCTCGGCCGGGATTCACGATCAGCCCTGCAAACACACCTAAGCGGCCGGTAATCTCCCGACCGCTTGATGTTGACCTTGATTCTAAATGTGTGAGCTTTTGTGAAAGCTTTAGAGCTGAGGCAAATTTGCGCTGCCCTGGCTGATCTTACAGATCGGGGTGCTCGTGTTTGGCTTTCAAGCGGTTCCAGCGGCGGTCCACTTCCCGTTCAAATTCCATCAGCGCCGCTTCATTTTCCGGCTTGAGCAAATGTCGCGTTTTGCCCATGCGTTTGAGCCAATCGCTGACCGGAACTTTTTTGTTTTTGGCTTCCGGATCATAGGTAATGGTTGTGATGCCCTGTTCCACCTCATACAGAGGGAAGAAGTTGGAGCTGACTGCCGCATCGACGATTACTGCACCCTGGTCGTCAGGAGACATCCAGTTCAGCGGGCAGGCGATCAGAATCTTGCCATAGACCAGGCCTACGTTCTGCGCGTACCACTGGGCTTTGGCGGCTTTCTTGACCAGATCCTGCGGGAATGCTTCGCTGCCTGTAAACACATAAGGGATACCCGTAGCCGCCATAATCTGTGCGGTGTCCTTGTGATGGAACGACTTGCCCTGCTGCTGCTGACCCACGCCCGATGTGGAAGTACGGTGTCCCAGCGGCGTGGAATAGGACAGCTGCGCCCCGGTATTCATATACCCTTCGTTATCATATTCGACGATAATCATGCGGTGTCCACGCAGCGCTGCACCAATGGCCGGTCCCATACCAATGTCCATCCCGCCGTCGCCAGTGACCATCACGAACGTAAAGTCCTCTTGAAGTCCCAGATCATCCAATTCACCACGGCGTTTGCGTTCCCAGAACATCTCAACCAGACCCGAGAGCGTCGCTGCACCATTTTGGAACAGGTTATGAAGATAGGTCGCTTTATGTGAGGAGTGTGGGTACCCGGTTGTTGTAACCATCGCACAGCCCGTGTGGAATAACGTCACAATGTCTCCTTCAATGCCTTTGAAGAACAATTCAAGTCCCGAGAAAATGCCGCAGCCCGGACAAGCACCGTGCCCCGGAGCCAGACGTTTGGGCTTTTTCGTAAGCGAACGCAGCGGCGGGATCTTGACGGCCAGCTTACCGGTTTCCGCATGGGGAGTGACCGTAATCAGCCCCGTCTTCAGCTCATCAAAATTCAGTGGTTTGAGCAGGCGTTTGGGTGCCTTCGCAGGATCTCCCGGTGTATGCCCATAAAAATCAAACGGGACGGCCACGCTCTGACTCTTCGCAGCCTCCATTGCCAGCTCGAAGAAATGATGTCCATCTTCGGCCATAAACTCTTTGCCGCCAAGTCCATAGATCCGGCCTACAACTTGTGTAGAATGATTGCCATAGGTAAACAGGGCCGCTTTGATCTCATTAAGCATATTGCCACCGTGCGCACCGCAGGAATCGGCACGGTCGCCTACGGTAATGGCTTTGACGTGTTGAAGGGCTTCGGCAATCTGGCGCTGAGGGAATGGACGAATCATATTCGGTGCAATGGAGCCGGCTCTGATACCCTGTGCACGCAGCTCATCCACGACGTCCTTGATGCTCTCGGAGGCCGAATTCATAACAAATACCGCCACTTCCGCATCTCCCATGCGATACAGATCCAGAACGGGATACTCACGCCCCGTCAGCTCGACATATTCGGCGGAGATTCGCTCAAATACGGCTTCTGCCCGGTACATCGCCTGCGACATCTGATAACGGTTATTCATGTAATCCGGTTCATTCATATAAGGGCCGATTGTGATCGGATTCTCCCGGTCAAGCGCATGAGCGAACCCTTCCGGCGGCTTCTCGCCGACGAAAGCCATTACATCCGCACGGTCTTCAAAAGTCTGCACGCGGCGCTTCTGGTGAGAGGTGAAATATCCATCGTAGGCGACCATGACCGGCAGCCGAACTTCCGGATCTTCAGCCAGTTTGAGCGCCATGAGGTTCATATCGTAGACAGCCTGCGGATCGCGGCACATGAGAATCGGCCAGCCCGTATTCAGCGCAAAATACAAGTCCGAATGGTCGCCGTGAATGTTAAGCGGGCCGGACACCGAACGGCAGACCAGATTCAGTACCATGGGGAAACGGGTGCCGGACTGTACCGGCATCTGTTCCATCATGTAGAGATAACCCTGGGCACTGGTCGCATTGAAGACACGGCCTCCACCTGTCGAAGCTCCGTAGCAGATCCCTGCCGAACTGTGTTCGCCATCTGAAGGCACAAGCCGGATACCATGCTTGCCTTCGGTCTTCATCAGATCCAGATGCTGCGCCACTTCGGTCGAAGGCGAGATTGGGAAATAACCCATAATATGATAGTCGATCTGGTGCGCGGCGTACGCCGCCATCTCGTTGCCCGATTCATAGACCATCCGCTGCTTCACGCGGCCGGCTCGGACTTCTTTGGAATAATCGATTGCCATTCGTTTTCCTTCCTTTCGGGTCGGTCGGGATCAGACTTCGATCAGATCGAAGCGGTGTTTCACCTGGTGGGCTGCGGCATAGCCTTCTTCTTCAAGCATCCGCGATAACGATTCGGTCGGACAGGCTTCCACACATTTCAGACAGCCTTTACAGTATTGATAGTCGATGCCCTTGAGCATCATCTGCATCCGGCCGCGCTTATCCGGCTGTTCTTCCCAGACAAAACAGAGATCGGGACAGGCGGTATCGCACTGGGCACAGTCGATGCAGGTTGCACGGTCAAAAGCGGGCAGCATGCCTGAGCGCGAGACGCTGAGATCCTTGAGCAGACTGCTGCCTGGGGTCACAACCATGCCACCCAACGGCTGGTTGAGATACCCCAGCACAGGAGCGGGAATCACCGCAGCAGGGACTTTATCCGCAGTTGGAATTTCCAACGTTTCGATCTCCGTATAACCCCGTTCAAACACACGGACGGCCTGTTCAACAGCCTGCGGATACTTTTTGCCCAGTGACTTGGCGATGACATCCTTCATAAATTCCGGGTCCAGGAAGTGACACAGCCGGAATAAACCACCCAGCATCGCCATGTTGACTTTGTTTTTCTCTTCCAGTGCAATTCGCGTGGCGTCCAATACAGCGACTGTACAGCCGCTCAAGTCTGCCTCCTGCGCAATTTGGCTCGCCGCGCGTGCCGAGTTCACCAGCACGATGCCGCCTGGCAGCACGCCCGAGGCGCCTCCCGACTTTAATAAGGCTTCATGGAAAATCCCGATGACATGAGGATATTCAATCGGTGTTGCGCTGCGAATCGGTGTCCCCATTTCACAGAAGCGAATATGCGCTTTAACCGGTGATCCTTTTTTCTCCGAACCATACGATGAAAAACTCACTCCATCCATGCCTGCTCCGATGATCCCGGCTTCTGCCAGCATCTTGCCTGCCAGGTTCGCTCCGAGTCCCCCGATCGACTCCAGACGGATTTCAAAGAAGCCGAGTTGATTCACTTTAGGCAGTACCGCCACAGTTTTTCCCCCTCCGTATTTTGTTTTAAATTTAACAATTTACAGGGGGTGTCACTGTAACAAATATCACAAGGTCAAATGGAGTAGCATACCTATATGGCTTTATTGACTTCTGATTTGCCTTAACCACGTACCTGCGCGCTGGTTTCATTTCAGCTTACAACTGCAAAAAAGCGGGATTCCTTTAAGGAATGCCCGCTTTTTTGACAACACTTCATTTGACCTGAAATATGTTTTATGTAGATAACCTCATACACGTTAGATTTATCTTGGATTTTTTCACAAAGAAAAAACTATATAGATAGATCATGAAAAAACGACAAAGGGCTTACAAGACTCAAGAATATCATCACAATATTTCGTAAATTTTACAGGCTGAATACGATTGCCTAAGACTGTATTGCTTAATCTCAAAAGTCTATAAAAATTAATTTTCAGTTAAAAAGTTTAACATTTCATCGAAAGTCTTACACCTATAATCTACCTTATTATAGGTAACTCCAATCTCATACTGCTCTATCTCCCTATTCACACTGACAAAATCCCAAATTTTTTCATTTACAAAAAGTGCGTAATTCCAGTAATCCATGCTATTATTACCGACACCGCTATATTTAATGCCCTCATAACCAACATCTTCACAGCATGAAGATATAAAGTTTGTCAACAGGTATTCTTGCTTCAAGAGATTATTTTCTAAATTCGGCGAAGCTACGAATCCTTCAAATTTTTCAAAAGCACTATTCATATCAAATAATCTGAACTCTTTATTAGTTTTAAATACTATAATATCGATTATCTGCCCATTACTGGGGTGGAGTTCATAAGGCAATGCCTCTTTTGTATCACAACAATACAATACTGAACTCCCAATAGAATTGTATCTACCATGACTTGACTTTCCAAGAGGAGGACTTTTTAATTGATTCGTTAAGTATGCGGGTTGATCTCTATATCTTACTCTTCCCCTGAAAAGAATTTCATCCCTTGAGACTACTACACAATCTTCCAACGCAAAATTTTTCATCACTGCATCATAAAGCTTTTTTCCAGTTTGGTGCATCAAAGCTAGCATTGGCTTATTCTTGAGGAACTCTCTAAATTCCTCAAGTTCTGCTTCACCGATCAAGATATCAAATTTATTTGCAAATCGTATAACGTTTCTCCCCCAAAATGTATCTAATTCCTCCTGGAAGTATATTTTATCATATATATCAAATTTGAGATTATCACCTCTGTCATATGGATAGTCTGGTGTTCCAAATGCGCACCCCTGACAAACAAGCAATTTAGAAAAAGCATCAAACATGTGTTCAGGCACATAATTTTCTGCTAAAAATGAGGCAATGTGTGTTCCGTATTTATCTTCTGCTATTAAATTATGCGGTTCATTTTTATTTACATTGTATACGTGTCTTTCTAAATCATATCCATCACAATTACCGCAGCAATATATCTCTCTTGAAAGTTTAAATGCAATTGTTATGGAAGCTGCTTCAATGAACATAGCGTATTCAGAATCATCATTGAAATATAAATCACCGGTTTTTAAAATCCTATAACAATGTGTACATTTGTACTCTGTAAGGAGGTTGTAACCTACTATGTGAATCGACACAGAAGTTAAATCTTTGATTTTAACTGCGTTGTAATATAAAGATTCAACTAAACCAGTACACTCTATACAAGTAACGCATTGCTTCTTATATTTCATTTCAAATCATTTCTCTCCTTTACAATAATTCAACAAATCTATTCTGCTGAAACTTAAAAGAAGTAAATTAAAATCAACATCCAATTATAAACATCTAAATTTATTTTCAACTCTTTGGGTAGCAAACTGGCAGTAGAAATATCTCTGCATAATTCCCTTTGAATTTCATGAAGCATAGCATATATTCTAAACTACCGAATCCAGGGATTTCTTAAATACACTATCGCAAGTTGAATTTTGAAGCACGACTACATTTACAGAGGGTATAAATCTGAAATCCTTTGTTGTAAAATTATGAATCTATTTTAAAAGGTGTGTTTACTTATACATTTTAAGCATCTTGGTTCTTACCACTACTCAAAAGCGAATCTCTCCTGCTCATTCACTCACTTGCCAAGAAAATTACTCCCTCATTCGGTGAAATTGGTAGGACGCTAATAACAAGCAATCGCAATAACGTCCTATGGGCTTTGGATCAAGTATTTATCAGAGATGAATGACGAAATAGTTTTTTCACACTAAGTCACCGAATCTTTCTAAGCCGACTTTGTTGTAACTCCTAAACTTTGATTGAGGCATTATTCGTTAAATTAATAATTTTTAAAAATCTTAGCTAAACAGCTATTGAAAAACTACAAACAATATGCCGAATGTATACGGAAGCCGGTCAAGCTCTGTAAGTGTAGGCCTTTATCCAAACTTATCTCTTTGTGAAAAGAGCTGTTATTCAGAGAAGACGTATTGTTTAAGGTTTTAAAAGTACTACGGGCATTTATTAAAGAAAGCCGCAGTTACCCTTCCTGCGGCGCTTCGTTTTCTTCCATATACCGATCGATCAGCCCCTGCTTGAGATTCCAGGCTTTCTCGCTGATGTTGACCCGGTAAATCTCCGGATTCAGCTTCCGCAGATACTGCGGCCAGAACTGCTTGAGCTGCGAAGCATGGTAATCACGAGCTTCATCCAGCGTAGGCAGTTCATACACAAGGCGTCCATCTTCAAAGATCGGCACCAGCATCGGCTGTGCGTCGTAATTTTTGACATAACGACGAATGTACGTATGCAGCGGGTTGAACAGCTTGAGCTGGCTGCCTTCACGCGGTTCCGGTTCATCCGGGAAACAGATATAATCGGCCACTGCCTTGCCGGTCCCCCGGTCGATGATCCGGTATACGTCTTTCTTGCCCGGTGTTGTCACTTTCTCCGGATTGGCCGAGATCTTGATCGTTGGCTCCATCTTGCCGTCCACCTCGCGCTCCACCAGCTTGTAGACACCGCCCAGCGAAGGTTGATCGTGTGCCGTAATCAGCTGTGTGCCCACGCCCCAAATATCGATGCGGGCATCCTGCATTTTCAGCTCGGTGATTGTATTCTCGTCCAGGTCATTCGACGCGACGATCTTCACATAATCCAGCCCCGCTTCATCCAGCATCTTGCGGGCTTCAATAGACAGATACGCAAGGTCTCCGCTGTCCAGTCGGATGGAGTTCAGACGTTTGCCGCGCTCCTCCAACTGCTTGGCTGTGCGAATGGCATGTGGAACTCCACTGTGCAGCGTATCGAAGGTATCCACCAACAGCGTCGAACCATCCGGCAGCACCTCAGCATATTTGTCAAACGCCTCCTGCTCACTCGGGAAGCTCTGCACCCAGGAATGGGCGTGTGTACCTTTGGTTGGGATGCCAAAGCGCTTGCCTGCCATCATATTCGATGTCGCATGGAACCCTGCCAGATAAGCGGAGCGTGCGCCCCACACGGCAGCATCTGCTTCCTGTGCCCGGCGTGTACCGAACTCCAGCAGCGTGTCGCCATCCGCCGCCTGCTTGATCCGGGCTGCTTTGGTTGCAATGAGCGTCTGGAAGTTCATGAAGTTCAGCAGTGCCGTCTCAATCAGTTGGGCTTCAAAGATGCTCCCTTCTACACGCACCAGCGGTTCATTCGGGAAGACGATGGCTCCTTCACGCATGGAATGAATATGACCGCTGAAGCGAAACGTCCGGAGTTCCTCCAGAAAACGCGGATCGTAATTCTCTTCCTGCTCGGCCAGATAACGCAGATCGTCCTCATGAAAACGCAGATTCGATACATAATCGACGATTCGCTCAAGACCTGCAAAGACCGCATACCCGTTGCCGAATGGCAGGGTGCGGAAATAAGCTTCAAATACTGCGCGGTGCTTGTGCGTTCCATGCATCCAATGCGCATACATCATGTTGATCTGATATTTGTCCGTATGTAAAGCCATACCTGACGTCTCCATACCGTCTCCTCCTTCAATCCCACACCGGCTGCTGACCGCACTTCGCCTGTTCTTCGAAAGATGCGGCCGCCGGCGGCTTTTCGAATATGGGGCTTTAAGCGCACGGAATCCTTAACCCGTAACGACTGCTGCTCCCAGACTGCTCTCAAAATGTCCCAATGCCCAATCATGTCCCGCTGCATTAAAGCTTGCGACCGCATCTTGGTGGATCGTAATCCCAAAGCCTAAATTATACGCATCCACGGCCGTGTGCAGAACACAAATGTCTGTGCATACGCCAATCAGATGAACCTTGGTAATTCCTCTTGCTCGCAGGCGAATCGCCAAATCTGTACCCGCAAAGGCACTGTATCTTGTCTTGTCCATCCAATAGATATCCGTCTCATGTTGTTTATACACATTTTGGAGCCTGCCGAATAACTCTCTTCCGGAGGTTCCCCGAATATTGTGCGGCGGAAACAGCTTGCTCTCGGGATGATAAGGATCGTTGGCCTCGTGCAGATCCACAGCCATCACCGTATAATCTCCGTTTGCGACAAATTGCTCGGTCAGTTCGACGATTCGATTCTCGATCGCTACAGCAGGTTCTCCAACAGGCAGACTGCCGTTCACAAAATCATACGTATAGTCAATGACGATCAGAGCTTTCATTCAGACGCCTCCTTGTACACGAGTGGAATCCAGCCGTACCTTTACGAGTAGATAGACAAACGCGGAACATTGTCCAGGAAACGATACAATTGGGCGGGCCGCTGCGAATATTGATTCGAACTGACCGGAACGCCTTGTTCATCCCGAACTTCTTCAAGAATTCCCTTGCGACTGCGCGTTGAAGTAATCTTGCGGATGAAGTTGGGCTCCTCAAAATCCGGTACAACCGCCTTAATGACCTGATACAACTCACTGAGTGTGAACTCCTGCGGTAAAAACTTGCGTGCAATGGTCGTTTGAAGCATCTTCTCCTGAATTCTCCGGTAAGCATCCGCAATAATATCCCGGTGGTCGAAGCCCAGATCCAATTCATCCAGCGCCTCTTCGATTGTGAACAATCCCACTTCTTCGGCATCGTCGGCAGCCTGGCGTTTCTCCAAGACTTCTTCTTCCACCAGCGCAAAAAAAGCATGGGAGATGATCCAGCCTCTAGGGTCACGCCCCGGCTTGCTGTAAACGCTCAAGTATTCCAGGTGACGTCCGACAACACCTGTTTCTTCCTTGAGTTCCCGCATAGCCGTCTCGTACAGCGATTCATCATCACGCGAGAACCCGCCCGGCAGTGCCCATTTCCCTGCATAAGGCCATGCGCGTCGGCGAATCAGCATCACGCGAAGCTCGCGCAGCGGCAAAGTCTTGGTCACCGTCTTGCGCTCGCGCTTGGTCAACGTGAACATCACGATGTCCGCAGGCGCTCCATCAGGAGTCCGGTACTTTTTTGCATCGTACTGGACTTGTTCATTTTGTTCTTCCTGTACATGTTTTTCGTTTTGCTCGCTCATCAGCATCACCATCGCAGCTTTTTGATAAAATCAGTTATGCAAGTTCTGAATATGATATTATCATTATGACACACTCGATTTATTTGTCAACCCTGATCCGCTCAATTCTCCTCAGGTCGCATCCCATCTGATAGAGATCTACAGGCTCGCCTTCAATCACGAGCGCACCACGCAGAATCCCTTCCAATTTGAACCCCATCGAACGGTACAGACGGTATGCGCGTTGATTGGGCGCTTGCACCGTCAATTCTGCACGCAGAATATGCCGCCTGGACGCCCACTCAAATAAATGTTCAAATAGCTGACGCCCCAGTCCATAACCGGTATACTTCTCCAAAATGCCGATCACAACGTACACGGTATGCTGATTACGTCGAACCTTGCCGCCCGAAGCCTCCAGATACCCTACAATCTCCCCGTGTGATTCTGCCACCCAGATCAGGGAGTTGGGGCTGCGCAGCAGAATCCGAATCTGCTCCAGTTGATCGCCTTCGGTCATACGACGTTCTCCCGGTTCAAATAACATGGAGGTCGTCTCACGGTCCAGCTGTTTTTTCATCGTTAACAATCCCCGACTGTCACGCAGCTCAATTCGGCGAATGATCGGCGCGGCATCGACGTCTTGCTGTTCCCGCTCTGTCGATCGGAGCAAGTCTCCTTCCGCCTTCTCCCGCTGGGAAGCCAGACGTTCCAGCATCAGACGATCAGCTCGGAGGACTTCTCCATGCCGCACAGACTGTGACCAACAATCCTGATAATAATCCGGCTCCACCGCAATGATGCGAAAACCGGCGCGCTGGTAGACATTAATCAGCTCTGACTCCCAATTCCCCGCATAGGCAACCAGCCGCCGCACGCCCTGCTTATGCTGCTGCTCGCAAGCTGCCGTCAGCAAACGCAGAAGTCGGGACACTCCCTGCCTGTTCCATTCATTTACAGCCGCGTTCACGAATTCGGCCTCTTCCGCACCAATCCGCAGGCAGCCCAGCAGAGCGGCAGGTCGCTGATCTCGGTCTTCAACCATTGACCAATCGGCTTCGCATAGATAGGCTTCAATACGCCACTCTAAGGGATCGCCACGCTTCAGCAGCTCTCGCGGCAGCAGATCCGGCTGACTTACATTTACCAGGCGTTCTTGCTCGCTGATCCGATCGCTGTCCATTCGGTCCGCTCCTTTGTTATCATCACGGTTTTTTACATAACCAAAAGACGCGGAGACGATCGTCCGCGCCTTGTCGGCTTGCGCCGGTTCAGCCGCAGGAAGACGGCGGGCTATCCGCTCCTCTTTCTACAGCAATCTTCTCGGAGACGGTCGAATGAATAGCCGAGATCACCATCTGGAGCAGATCGTTGATTTCGGTCTGTCCCTCCTGGTAGTCACCGACGATCGGGATTGCATCCAATTCTTCTTGAAGCTCCCGCAGCTCCGCTTCGATCATCGCCGCCATCTTCGTATTTTTCATCGCTTCAAACGCCACCACTTCTTTTTGCTTCTTTTTGATTGTGATAATCAGCGTCTGGATGCGTTCATGACCCTGAATCTGACGTTCCGCCTGTTGGAACACTCGAACTTCTTCACTGGAAGAGATCAACCCCGCCAGCTCACGTGTCTTGGCGACAATATCTTCACGGTTCCAGAGAACCGGAGCGCCAGCTTCTGTATATGATCTATCCATCGATAAGCCCTCCTTTGTTATTTACCCAGCTTGGCTTCTTCTATCTCCAGAGATGCGAAATTCAAGGCCTCCCGCCATCTCTCTTTATTCACAAATCTACTGCCTTTGTACGATAAAAAATTATATCATACCGATCACCTTCATTCCATTCGTTCTGCGGTATACTGAGAGAGTAAACGGGCACGCCCATCTCAAGGAGGAACTATTTTTGAAGAAAAAACGCATTGCCTTCAGCCTTGCCGCTTATCTGCTGGCTGCATCGGTTGTCTTGCCAATCGCTCCACACACTGTGCTTGCTGCCTCATCCGACACCTCGGTCATCACCAACATCACCCGTGCACTGGAGCAAAAAAAGACCTCTTTCACGCTCCAGATGAGCAGCAGCCAAGCGGAACGGGTTCTGTCACTCATTGACAGTGCCATTACGAAGGCTGAACCTTATGCGCGTTATACGGTCGATCAATTCGAGATGAGCACCGAAACAAGCGGTAATCAAGCCACAGTCACCTTCTCGGCCAGCTATCTGGAGAACAAGCAGCAGGCCGATTACGTAACTGCACAGGTTAAGGCCACGCTCAAGAGCATCATAAAGCCCGGAATGACGTCAGAAGACAAGATCAAGGCGATCCATGATTATATCGTCGCAAAATTTGCTTACGATGAATCACTGACCCGCTACTCCGCATACGATGGCCTGACCGAAGGTACAACGGTTTGCCAGGGTTATGCGCTGCTCGGCTACCGCATGCTGAATCTGGCCGGTATTGAAACCAAAATCGTAGAAGGCTATGCAGGTGGAGACCTTCATGTCTGGAACAAAGTCAAGCTAAACGGAAACTGGTACAATATCGATCTGACCTGGGATGATCCCACTCCAGATCGCAAAGGCGAAGTCTCCTACGGTTATTATATGGTGACCGACAAGCTGCTGGCCCGCGACCACACCTGGAAACAGAAAGACTACCCGGCGGCAGCGACCGACTATCGTGCCCAATTGGTTCAGAAATCCGCATCCAATGCCGCATCACGCAGCCTGCTCAATGCCATTGGCGGAGAAATCACCTCAACGAAGATGACGCTGCAAAAGAAAGTGTTGAGCGCTGTGAACAGCAAAAAAACAACTCTAACTCTAACGCACGATTTCGGTTCGTCTCAGCCGGATTCGCTCATCGAACAAGTGTTGAATTCACTCTCAGGCACTTCTGTACAGCAATACCAGTACGGCTACCAGATTGCGGATAATGGCATTGCCACCGTGCAATTTACGTTTGTGTATTAAGCTTCTTGCTCCGCCCCTAGACAGCAAAACGGGATCTTCCCCAGAGGAAGATCCCGTTTTAATATATTCCGTACAATTAGTCGATGATTTCAGCCGTGTCGCCAGTCTTCGCCAGCACAGCGTTTGCTTCATCGGTATCAATGTGCATGTCCAGAGCGAACGAGTCGGATACGCGAGCTACGACATTTTCAAAAACAACACCGCGTGCGCCGCCGAAACGAACTTTCAGCATTTGTTTGTCTTGAATGTTCCACTTTTCTGCATCGGAAGTGTGGAAGTGGATGTGACGAGCTGCCACGATCACGCCTTCTTCAATCGTCACTTCGCCAGCAGGACCTTTAATCGTGATGCCCGGAGTTCCTTCGATGTTGCCCGATTCACGAACCGGAGCTTTGACGCCCAGGGCGAACGAATCGGTTTGGGAAATCTCCAGTTGGGTGGCTGCACGTGCAGGGCCCAGAATACGAACTTTAGGGAACGAACCTTTGGAACCGACCACTTCAACCGTTTCGTTAGCGGCAAATTGTCCAGGCTGCGACAGAGGTTTCATCTCGGTCAGTTGGTATCCTTGTCCAAACAATGTTTCTACGTCTTGTTGCGAGAGATGGATGTGACGTGCGGACACGCCGACAGGTACGATTTTACTCATTTGCGAGTCACTCCTCTTCTTTTCTCTATCTGATTACATTTCGTTCGATGTCAAGTATTGAAAATACTCGCGCAACTTTCATTATACACCTTCTTCCTCAAAAGAAAAAGGCGTTCAGCAAGGAGTCATAGGATTGCCACGCGAGTCTGGAGCAAAAAACGCTATCGACGCAAAAAAGAGAGGTTCTGCCCCTTTCGGTGCAAAGCCTCCCTTTCGCTAAATTCGCATCTTTACCCGCAAACTATCTGGGTTCTACAATCAACTTAATCGCCGTTCGCTCTTCGCCATCGATAACGACATCCGTAAAGGCCGGAATACAAACGAGATCGACCCCTCCCGGCGCCACGAATCCTCGGGCGATGGCTACTGCCTTGACCGCTTGGTTGAGCGCTCCCGCACCAATCGCCTGTAGTTCGGCGGCTCCTTGCTCGCGCAGTACGCCTGCAAGCGCACCGGCAACAGAATTGGGATTGGACTTGGCAGAAACTTTTAATACATCCATGAGCAGGTACCTCCTCTGGGAAGAAGTGATTAACAGTAGTACGGCATAGTGTTGGCGAAACAGCGACTAGTGCATAACTGCTTGACATAGTATTCGCGGCACTTCCCTAAAATCCTTCTTTTTTTGAGGCAGCCCGTTAAAAGTTTACTCCATTCTCCATTCGTCTTCCATCAAGCGGATTTTCTCGATCTTGCGCGCGTGTCCGGTATCTTCATCAATATCGACGTATACGCCGTGGAAGTGCCATTTGCCATCTTCATCAACGTTAAAGCGCGAAGGCAGCTGGGTCTTGAAGCGGTACAATACGCCTTCCTGCTGCATTCCAAGAATCCCATCTCGCGGCCCTACCATACCGGCATCGGTCAGGTAAGCCGTGCCACCCGGAAGAATACGATCATCATTGCTCTGTACATGGGTATGCGTCCCCACAACAAGCGAAGCACGACCGTCCAGATGCCAACCCATCGCAATCTTCTCGGAGGTAGCCTCCGCATGAAAATCGACCAGAATGCATTTGTGCGTGCGGCGCAGCTCATCCACAATCTCGTCTGCCGCGCGGAAGGGACAATCGATCGCCGGCAGGAAGGTGCGCCCCTGCAAATTCACAATCGCCAGCTCCTTGCCGCCTGCCTTAATGACCGTATATCCACGCCCGGGCGTTCCTGGTGGGAAGTTAGCTGGACGGATCATCCGGGGTTCATCGTCAATAAATTCGAAGATTTCTTTATTATCCCACGTATGATTGCCCATCGTGATCCCATGTACGCCCTGCTCAAACAGCTGTCTGGCAATGGAGTGAGTGATGCCGCGTCCAGAAGCCGCATTTTCCGCATTGGCAATAATGATATGTGGATTGTACTTGGACTTGAGGTAAGGCAAATTTTCCTTAACCGCTTTGCGACCCGGGCTGCCTACGATGTCACCAATAAAAATCACTTTCATGAATGTCTCCCCTTCTATATAAGCAAGAAGAAACGGCTGCTCCGTCCCGTGAAGGAAAAGCAGCCGTTTCTCTACTGTCTCGGTATCCGAACGAATCGCGTGGTAAAGGCTCTGGCCCGAAAGCCACCTTCAGCCATTGTCTTACTTCGCGTATTCGACCGCCCGCGTCTCGCGGATGACGGTGACTTTGATATGTCCCGGATAATCAAGTTCGCTTTCGATCTTCTTCGTAATGTCACGTGCCAGCTTGAAGCTCTCGGTGTCGCCGATTCGATCTGGCTGTACCATAACCCGAACCTCGCGGCCCGCCTGGATAGCGAAAGACTTTTCAACGCCTTCAAACGACTCGGAAATCTCTTCCAGCTTTTCGAGTCTGCGAATGTAGGTCTCCAGCGTCTCGCGGCGTGCTCCCGGTCTTGCTGCCGACAGCGCATCTGCTGCTCCAACCAGCATAGCGATAATCGAAGTAGCTTCGGTATCGCCGTGGTGAGAGGCAATGCTGTTGATAACAACCGGATGTTCTTTGTACTTCTTGGCCAGTTCAACGCCGATTTCAACGTGCGAACCTTCCACTTCGTGGTCGAGTGCCTTGCCGATGTCGTGCAGGAGACCTGCTCTTCTCGCCAGGGTCACATCTTGTCCCAATTCGCCAGCCATCAGACCCGCGAGATAGGCCACTTCCATCGAGTGCTTGAGCACGTTCTGACCGTAGCTTGTACGGAAGCGCAGACGTCCCAGAATCTTAATCAGATCCGGATGCAGGCCATGTGCGCCAACCTCGAACGTTGCCTGTTCGCCGTATTCCCGAATTCGTTCGTCCACTTCTTTGCGCGACTTCTCGACCATCTCTTCGATTCGCGCCGGGTGAATTCGTCCATCGGCAACGAGCTTCTCCAGAGCAGTACGCGCAATCTCGCGGCGAATCGGATCGAAGCCCGACAGGATGACCGCTTCCGGCGTATCGTCGATAATCAGATCGATACCTGTGAGCGTCTCCAATGCACGGATGTTTCGTCCTTCGCGGCCGATAATGCGGCCCTTCATTTCTTCGTTAGGCAGCGTCACGACGGACACCGTCGTTTCGGCCACGTGATCGGCGGCGCAGCGCTGGATCGAGAGCGAAATGATCTCCCGGGCTTTGCGATCCGCTTCTTCCTTGGCTTGCGTCTCGATGTCTTTCATCATCTGAGCGGCTTCGTGGCGCGTCTCCTGCTCCACACTGCTCAGGATAATGGTTCTTGCATCGTCAGTGGTGAGGTTGGAGATGCGTTCCAACTCAGCCAACTGCTGGGCAAGTGTTCTTTCGATCTGCTGTTTGGTTTCTTCAATGCGTTTCTCTTTGTTCGCCACCTGCTCTTCTTTACGTTCGAGCGATTCCAATTTTTTATCCAGCGACTCTTCTTTCTGCAACAATCGTCTCTCTAGTCGTTGATTTTCATTCCGACGTTCACGAATGTCTTTTTCAGCTTCAGTCCGAATGCGGTGGACTTCGTCCTTCGCTTCCAGAACCGTTTCTTTTTTCAGTGCCTCCGCGTCTTTTTTCGCATTTTGAACGATCTGTTCAGCGGCTTGTTCGGCACTGGAAATCTTAGCTTCAGCAAGAGATTTGCGAATAAAATATCCGACCACGAACCCTAAGAATAAGGCTACGACTCCAACGAGAACCGCGACCCAGAAACTTTCCATTTCTGCTCACCTCCTCGTTGATTCCTCCAAGGTATTCCTCGGGATAAAGCCATTTGGTTTTCATACCCTCATTCGTCCATTCCTGGCACGGTCCGAGACCGTTCCCATAAGGCAAGATGGCAGCCATCACCATCTGCCAAGCCCGGCTTATACAAGCGGGATAGAGTCGATTAGGCAGAACACAGCGCGTGCTCACTCATTTTTGGAAGGAAAAAGGCGAGTTGAACCGCTGATGCTCCTCATTTATTGTAGTCTTGGTCAAAAGTTATTGTCAAGCTATTGCCAGATTTGCTCGAAACGTTTGATGAGCCTTCAATCAAATTCGTTTCCGAGGCCTTCCGCGTCTTCTCCTTCTTGCTGGAGCACCCGATCCAGGGCCTTCCGAGCGATGTCGCTGGAGAAGCCTCGGCGCATGAGAAAAGCCGCTGTCTTTCGCTTGCGCTCCCATAGTTCGCCTTTGGTCGTACGCCACTTTTTGGCTGCGAGTTCTACGGCACTGTTCAGTTCGTCTTCATCACCCAGCGCATCCAAGGCTTCTTCAATCAACTCCTGGTCAATGCCTTTCCGCCGAAGCTCCTGCTTAACCAGCACTTTGCCTTTTTTGCGCCCGGTTACGCGCTGCTTGGCCCATTCCTGAGCATAGGAAGCATCATCAATCAGCCGCTCCTCTTCCAGACGCCGAACAGTCTCGGCTGCCGCTTCCGGATCGATTTCTTTTTCAAGCAGCTTTTTTTCGATTTCTCCTGAAGTTCGGGCCTGAAAACTCAAGTAGTTCAGCGCCTGGGCATACGCGATCTGCCGCTCGTTATCACGAATGATCTCAAATACGTTTTCTTTGCTAAAAAAGCTTCCTTTGGTCATCCCATAACGAATCATCGTGGATTCGTGTACGGTTACGTAATGAGGACCAAAATAAATGCGGTAGCAGTTGCGAGGACGTCTCAGCAGCTCAACCAATGTGACCTCCTGCGGCTCCTCTTCCGGGAAGTCATGAAGGTGAGCCAATTTTTCCTCAGGTTCATGTTCCTGGCTTTCATGGTTTGCTTCCTCGCGTTTGGAGCCTTTGCGACCGCCTTTTGAGTAACTGCCAAATCTGTTTTTTCCGAAAGGCATCCAATTCTCCTTCTTTCCGCTGAAATATTTTGGGGGATCTTTTGAATCAGAATATGAAATAGACAAATGTATAGAGAGAACGTTGTAAACAAAAAGCCCCGACCTTATAAAGGCCGAGGCTTTTCGACATATTCAAGCGGCTCTAGCCGCTCATTCCTATTCGAGTTCCAGCAGTTCTTGTTCTTCGAGTTCTTCTGCCTTCTTATCGGCTTCACTTGGAACCGGAACAGCCGTTACCAGGTTGCTCGCCTCACGAATCTTCGACTCGATAGCGAACGAAATGTCTTTGTGTTCCTTGAGGAACTGCTTGGCGTTCTCACGACCTTGACCCAGACGCTCGCCCGCATAAGAGTACCATGCACCGCTCTTATCGACGATGTCCATGTCTGTACCCATATCGATCAGGCTGCCTTCTTTGGAGATGCCTTCACCATACATAATATCCACTTCAGCTTGTTTGAACGGAGGCGCTACTTTGTTCTTCACGACCTTGATACGTGTACGGTTACCTACCACATCGTTACCCATCTTAATGGATTCGATCCGGCGAACGTCCAGACGTACAGTCGAGTAGAACTTGAGGGCACGTCCACCCGGAGTTGTTTCCGGGTTACCGAACATAACGCCAACTTTTTCACGCAACTGGTTGATGAAGATCGCAATTGTCTTCGACTTGCTGATCGCACCCGACAGTTTGCGAAGCGCCTGCGACATCAGACGAGCTTGCAGACCTACGTGAGAGTCGCCCATTTCGCCTTCGATTTCCGCCTTAGGCACCAGAGCCGCTACGGAGTCAATGACGATAATATCGACCGCACCACTGCGTACGAGGGCTTCTGCGATCTCCAGACCTTGTTCGCCTGTATCCGGTTGGGACAGCAGCAGCTCGTCGATGTTAACGCCGAGTTTGCTGGCATAAGCAGGATCAAGCGCGTGTTCCGCGTCAATGAAAGCAGCTTGGCCACCGGCCTTTTGCACTTCTGCTACCGCATGCAGTGCCACTGTCGTCTTACCCGAAGATTCTGGTCCGTAGATCTCCACGATCCGGCCGCGCGGCATGCCGCCCGTACCCAGCGCAACGTCCAGAGCGATCGAGCCGCTAGGCACGACTTCGACGTTCATATGCGTCGATTCTCCGAGTTTCATAATGGAACCTTTTCCGAATTGTTTCTCTATTTGGCGAAGCGCCATATCCAGCGCAGCACGACGATCTGACAATATATCCACACCCTTTATCTTATTGGTATTGTTCGTATTCCGTACATCTATCATAACGCTTTTCGACGGGTTTGCCAAGCATTTTCTCGAACATATATTCGTATTTTTTTGAACGCAGGAAACTCCTCCTTTCCCCCTTTATCAGAGTGGAAATCAAGTAAAAAAGCCCCCAAGTCCGCAAAAAAACCGCAGGCGAATCTCAGGTATCGCCGCGGTTCTTCCGTAGTTCTATTATATCAAAATCGGGGTTCACGGTCAAACGCAAACCTTCCTTTTATTGGGTGATTAATCGCGCTTCTCTGCCTGCACCAGACGACGCCACAACCGGTAGAGCAGCGTCTTTGTGGAGCGTCGACGGATAGTCTCACGATTGCCTTTGATCCGCAGCTCATGCACCTCTGTCTCGCCGTTACGTTCGGCAATCGCAATGTAGACGAGCCCTGCCGGTTTGCGTTCCGAGAAGCCCGGACCGGCCACTCCAGTCACCGAGATGCCAAAGTCCGAATCGGCGATCATCCGCATCTGCTCCGCCAGCACTCGGGCAACTTCCGGGCTTACGGCACCGGGAGCGTCCATCCCTTCCAGGTATTCGTGAGGGACGTTCAGCAGCTTCTCCTTCATCTCATTGGAGTAGCAGACAATGCCCCCTCTGAGCATCGCTGCACTGCCCGGAACGGTCGTGAGGCTCTGCATCACCATACCCCCGGTGCAGCTCTCTGCTGCACTCACGGTTAATCCCAGATCGCCCATCATTTTGACTACAGCCTCTTCCAGCGGTACATCGCTGCTTGCGTACATATACTCCGCCAGACGACTCTGAATCTGAACTTCCAGCGAAGTGAGCTTGCTGTTTGCCTGTTGGATATTCTCTGCCTTGGTGGATAAACGAATGGCCACCTCACCCTCTTTGGCATAAGGCGCGATCGTCGGATCAGTCTGTGCATCAATCAGATCCAGCAGCTTGTCCTCCAGAGCCGATTCACCAATACCTGCAAACTTCAAAATGCGTGAATACAGCGGCATCTCATCCGTCAATACCTGATGCAGCAGCCATGGCTTGGCTTCTTGCTCGAACATGGGCTTCAGCTCACTCGGCGGACCCGGAAGCACAATGTAATGATGGTTTTCATCGCTGATCGCTACGCCTACTGCCAACCCTGTTTCGTTGGGCAGCGGCGTGCAGCCTTCAATCACCAGTGCCTGCCGCTTATTGTTGTCCGTCATGGCAACGCCGCGACCTGCAAAAAATTCCGTAATCTTATCCATGGCCGGACGATCCGTGCGCAGCTCGCGGCCCAGCACTTCGGCGATGGCATCCTTCGTTAGATCGTCCTGGGTAGGCCCAATGCCGCCCGAGAATACCAGAACATCAGCGCGGCTTTTGGCCAGCTCGATCGCCTGCTTGAGCCGAGCTTTATTATCTCCAACTACCGTCTGAAAATAAACATCAATGCCTATACCCGCCAGCTCCTGAGACAGGTATTGGGCGTTCGTGTTCACGATCTGGCCCAGCAAAATTTCCGTTCCTACTGCGATAATTTCGGCTTTCACGATAGATCACGCTCCAAACGTATGGGAATGGGGACGAAGTCGGGCTTACGCGTTCGACTGTTTCAGCAAATGACGGTTCGGCGGTTACTGAAGTCTCGCTTACGCGTTCGACTGTTTCAGTAACCTCCGGTTACGCACGAAGTAATCTATACCCGAATAAACGGTTACAATCACAGCAGCCCAGACGAAAATCGTATCGGCAGGGATATTCCAGATCTCGAAAGGCAGATTGTTCAGCAGCAGCAGGGCGATGGCAACGATCTGCAAAACAGTCTTGATCTTGCCTCCGGCTCCGGCGGCCATCACGGCTCCATCCAGCAGCGCGATCTGGCGCAGGCCGGTGACAGCGAACTCGCGGCTGATGATGACGATGGCCATCCAGGCGGCCAATTTGTCCATCTGAACCAACGAGATAAACGCAGCGGATACCAACAGCTTGTCAGCCAGCGGGTCCAGCAGCTTGCCCAGGTTGGTCACCAGGTTGCGGCTGCGTGCGATATAGCCGTCAATCCCGTCCGTGCAGGAGGCCACGATGAAGATGATGCAGGCAATCAGCTGACCCCAGCTCAATTCGACGCCATGCCAGATTAGTGGCTCAGGCAGGAACGGCAGGTCGGCCAGAAGAAAGACCATCATGATCGGAATCAGCAGAATCCGACTCATCGTAATGCGATTGGGAAGATTCATTTATTCATCCATTCCTTCCGATCGGGCTTTGTGCCCGATTTCTCTTTTCAACTTTACAAGTATAATATCCGAAACTTTTGGTGTCAAAACGCCTGGAAGCTTCTGCATAGACCGCTTATTTATGCAAAAACCCTTCGTTTCCAGAAGGAAATCGAAGGGTTTGCCCATGCAGGCTGCGTTTGGAGTCGAAGAATCCCCAACTCTGTGAAGATCCACGCAGCCCTTATTTGAAATTGGTAAATTGCAGTTCAATCGGCAGATCGGCTTCACGCAGCAGCTTCATGACGGCTTGGAGATCGTCCTTGCTCTTGGAAGTGACACGGATTTGGTCGCCCTGGATCTGGCTTTTGACTTTCAATTTGGAATCGCGGATCAGCGTATTTATCTTCTTGGAACTGTCCGATTCAATACCCGATTTCAGTCCCAGCTTCTGGCGAACCGTATTAAGCGAAGCCGGCTCCACTTTGCCAAACTCCAGGTTTTTGAAAGGTACGCCGCGTTTAATCATCTTGGATTGCAGAATATCGATGACCGCGCCAAGCTTGTAATCATCGTCGGATACCACCGTCAGCGAATCCTTTTGCAGATCGAAGCTGGTCTTGGTGTCCTTAAAGTCGAAACGGCTGGCAATTTCGCGCTCTGCCTGGTCAATCGCGTTTTTTAACTCTTGCATATCCATTTTGGATACAATGTCCATTGAACTTTCAGAAGCCATGATTCCTCTTCCTTTCGGAGTGAGATGTGTAGGATGCTTGAAATGGAGATGGGAGATGCTTGTCATGGTTCTTGATTTGCTTTAACGATTCGTTCTTAAAGCATGAACGAATCTGGGATTTTGGGCTTTCGATGGGGCGTGAAAGCCCAAAATCCTATTGCACCAGATTAATCTTGAAGCGGGAAGTGGTCTTGCCATCCTTGATCTGCTGCCCGTCGATGCGAATATCCGTCACTACCGAGTAGCCCGACTTGATGTACAGTCCCTGGCTATCCAGATCGAACGACAGAGCTTCGCCTTCTTTGGTGTTCTGGAAATACAGCTTCTCTCCGCTTGTGCTGCCACGGTACACTTCCAGCCAGCTCAGACCGCTGGCATTGATCGTCACTTTGACTGTACCGCCCTGTGCCGGTTGGGCATTGAAGACGGTAGCTTTGCCTTCTTTGCCAGCTTGAGTAACGACAGTCGAACCTGTTGTGTTTGGCGTCGTTCCAGTCTCATCCGTACCCTCTTCACCCGCTGCTCCCGCCTCGTCTGTATCGGCAGGATCACTTGAATCGGTTGACTGCGTTCCTTCGGTGCCTTCGCTTGTCACCGTCTCGCCGCTTGTTTCACCCGTGTCTGCGGGTGGTGTAGCTGGATCGGTTTCGGTTTCTTTCGTGGCATCCGGCGCAGCTGTTCCAGGGCTTTGTGTACCTCCGCCTGTTGTGCTGGTGTTGGTTTCTTTGTTATCGGCAGGCTTGGTTGTCGCGTTATCCGCCGGCTTCTGCGTAGTAGCCGTAGTATCGGGCTTCGTCTTCGCCGCATCGTTATCCGGTTTGGTGTTGTTGATATACACGATGGCCACGATAATCAGAATGAGAATCGGGAACGTCCACATCAATGCCGTAGACAGGCCTTTGCTGCCTTCACCACGGCCACCACCGCCTCTTGCTCCCCCTGCGCCCGAAGACGCGGTACGAGCGGAACGTTTGGTCAGCACCGGCTCCATGACGTTTTCAGGCTCGGCTGCGGGTACATCCTTAGGATGATTTTGCAGCAGAGCCTCCGCGTCAAGATCAACGGCTTCTGCATAGGTTTTAATAAATGCCCGCACATAGAAGCTGCCCGGCAGAACCTTAAAATCCCCCTGCTCGATAGCCTCCAAATAGCGTTTGCGGATCTTGGTCATTTCCTGTACGTCTTCAAGTGAGAGCCCTTTTTGTAAACGGGCGTCTTTGAGTTGCTGTCCCAGATCGGACATTCCGTTCATCCCTCCTCGTTGTATTCAAAAGCTTACGCGGGTCCTCTTGTTGAAAAACTTAAAGATCATCCGTATAGCTGGTTGCAAAAGTATCATAAATAATTTCTTCATCCGGTGTGCTGCGCAGCTCGATAATCATGTCAAACTGCGAATGATCGTATTCCGATTCCCGCATGAAGATGTCCGGATGCTCGATCACTTTGGTGCATGGCATCGCCATGATCTCTTTGAGCAGCTGGTAATGTTTTTCATTGGAGCGAATGGTACTTACGATTCCATCAATGATAAAGACATTGTTGGGATTCATTTCCTCTTCCGACATCTGACTGCGAACCGTCTGACGCAGCAGGGTCGAGGACACAAATGTCCAATGCTTCATCGCACATACGCTGCCTGCAATGATCGACTCCGTCTTGCCTACACGCGGCATACCGCGCAGACCGATCACTTGATTGCCTTCACGCTTGAACAATTCACCCAGAAAATCGACCAAGAGGCCCAGCTCATCACGTGTGAAACGGAAGGTCTTGCGATCATCCGAATCCCGTTCAATGTAGCGACCATGACGAACAGCCAAAATATCGACCAGCTTGGGGGGACGGAGAGCCGTCACCGTTACGCTATCGACTTTTTTCAGCATTGCGCCCAGCAGTTGAATTTTCTCGTCGTCCGTCGTTTCCAGCAGCATCCCCCGGGTTCGACCTTCAACGCCGTTAATCGTGATGATATTCACTTCCAGCATCCCCAGAATCGACGCGATGTCCCCGAGCAAACCCGGTCGATTCTTATGTATGCGATATTCCATATACCATTGTTTAGTTTCCATGATCCCTCTCACTTCCGTATCCCGCGCGATTTTGAAGTCTGCCTCTCCAGCCCGCTTCAGCCGCCAGATCCCGACTTCAATCTTCGTCTAATGATATTAAAAATGCCGTTTAAACGCAAGAAACAGATTCTTAACCTTGTGGGCATACGTTATAAAGACAGAGAATGAGGCAAAATTGTATCCCTCATCCGACGGAAATGTGGGCGGGATGGCTTACGTCACCCAACCCCCATTGGGACTCAGAATCTGCCCCGTCATGTACCCGGATGCTGGCAGCGCCAGAAAGTGCACCGCTTCGGCAATCTCATGAGGTTCCGCCAGCCGTCCCACGGGAATCTCCTCGGCCAGACCCCGCTGCTCCTCCTCCGAAAACGAATCCAGCATCGCCGTCTTCACGGCTCCCGGAGCCACCGCATTTACCGAAACGCCCGACAGGGCGAGTTCTTTGGCAAGCGCCTTGGTAAAGGCGTTGATTCCTCCTTTTGCCGCTGAGTAGACGACCTCGCAGGAAGCGCCTACCAATCCCCATATGGAAGAAATATTGATAATCCGCCCATAACGGCGTGAAATCATTTCTCCCATAAAAGCCTGACTGCATAAAAAAGTTCCCTTGAGGTTGATATTCATCACCCGATCCCAGTCGGCCTCCGTTACATCCTGAAGCATGCCATAATGCGCAACACCTGCGTTATTGACGAGAACATTGGGCACGAACCCTGCCTTCGTCAGCTCATCTCGCATACGCAGCACCTCGGCCTGATCGCTTATATTGGCACGCGCCGTGAGTACCTGAGCCGCACCCAACGACGTACAGCGGTCAGCCGCCGCCCGAACGGCTTCCGCCGACGCTGAATAATGCAGCGCCACGCGGCAGCCCTCTGCGGCAAAACGCTCGGCAATCGCTGAACCAATCCCGCCGGAAGCGCCCGTAATCAATACGGCGGTGTCGGACGGCTTGCGCCGTCCTTTTTGCTCGCCGTCCGCCATTATGCCCCCTGCACGATGGACACGGCGCAGCGATTCCAGCGAACATGCTCGCGCAGACGCTGGTTCACTTCGTCCAGGGTCATCTTTTCATAAATGTCCAGCACCGCAAACAGATCGCCGCCCCCGAATTTATACCGGGTAAACTCATGAGCGATACTCTCCGGCGAATTCAGCATACGCAGGTAATTACCGATTTTCTTTTTGCGTGCCCGTTCAAAAGCTTTGGCGTCAAAGCCGCTCTCGATCAGACGCTCCGATTCTTCTCGCACCCGTTCCATCAGCAGATCGGGATCACGCGTATCGCCGCCAATGACGGAGAAGGCATACTGAGGCGTCGCACGGAAGTCCCCGCCAAATCCATCGGTAATCAGCGCTTCATCATACAATTTCTGATACAGCGGCGTACTGCTTCCAAGCAGAAGATCAAACATCAGCTCAGTCGTCAGATCCATTTTGACCAGTTCTGGCCCACTGATCTCCGGCGCCGATTCCTTAAATCCAAACAGGCACTTGGGAAGCGACACCGGCAGATTCAATTCCTTGCGCGGCTGCGCGACCTCTTCCGGCTCGGCGTCGAAGAAACGTTCGATCTCCGCCTGTGGACCGTAATTTTTGGCCGCCTGGTTACGTCGAACCTGCTCCATCACCTTCTCCGGGTCTACGCCGCCGACGACGAACAGCAGCATATTGCTCGGATGGTAGAACGTATTGTAGCAGGTATAGAGCGTTTCCTTTGTAATCTCGCTGATGGATTCAATCGTTCCGGCAATATCGATATGAACCGGATGTACGCTGTACAGAGCCTCGATCAGTCCATAATAGACGCGCCAGTCGGGATTATCCTGATACATCTGGATTTCCTGACCAATGATCCCCTTTTCCTTCTCTACATTCTCGTCAGTAAAATACGGATTCTGCACGAAGTCGATCAGCGTCTCCAGATTCTCTTCAATCTTCTCGGTAGCCGAGAACAGGTAGACCGTCTGATCGAAGCTGGTAAACGCGTTGGACGAGGCGCCCTGTGTCGAGAATTTGAGGAAAACGTCGCCTTCCGGCTCCTCGAAGACTTTGTGCTCCAGGAAATGGGCGATGCCGTCCGGCACCCGATGTTCCTCCTGCCCGGCTACCCGGAAGCGGTTATCCACAGAGCCGTAGTTTGTCGAGAAGGTCGCGTATGTCTTCTGGAAGCCTTCCTTGGGCAGCACGTACACGTTCAGGCCATTGTCGAGCTTCTCATGATACAGCGTCTCCTGTAAATGTTCGTAGACAATACGTTCCATCCTTATTCCCCCTCTTTTCCCGTCAAAAAGTAAATGGTGTCAAGGCGGAAGTTCTGAGCGGCCGCTGCGACCTGCTCTGCCGTCATGCTCTCCACCTGCTGAATCAATTCGGCTACCGAACGTTCATGACCGGACAGACGGCTGCCAAAGTCATGCTGGATCATCTGGAACGCCGAATCGCGGATCTCACGCAGATCGTTGCCCAGCATAGCCTGCGTCTGGCTGAGTTCCGTCTCTGTAATCTCGCCTGCCTTGATCGCATCCAACTGAACGCGGATGATGTCCAGCGCACGGTCATAGTTGCCGATTTCGATACCCGACTGGATGGTGCCAAAAGCTTTATGAGGTTCATATTGCGACGAAGCGTAGTAGGCAAGGCTCGCTTTTTCACGTACATTCTGGAACAGCTTGGAGTGCGGGTAGCCGCCCAGCACACCATTATAAACCAGCGCTGCCGCGTAGCGGTCGTCCGCGTAGTCAATGGAGGTCTTGAAGCCGATGTTCAGCTTGCCCTGCGACACGTCCATCGTCTCTTTGACGATATGCGGATTGCCGACCCCTTCGCTTTTTTCGCTTCTTTTATACGCGTAAGCTTCATGTCCCGGTCCGGCAAGATCAAAATGCTTGTGTACGATTCCGCGCACCTCTTCCAGCGTCGTATCGCCCACTACATAAAGATCAAGCGCCGCTTCTGACAGCCACTTGCGATAGGATTCATGCAGGGTGGACGCATCCAGGGCTTCAAGCGCATCACGTTTGCCCAGGGCGTTCAAGCGATAGGCTTCGCCGGAGAACATCTCTTCCACACAGCGTGCGCCCGCGTAACGCGCTTTATTGTTGATGATCGCGTCCAGCTTCTTGCGCACATTATCGCGTTCCGCATCGACGAATTTGCTCTTGAATACGCCGTTTTCCAGCGCAGGACGCGTCAGCGTCTCGCCAAGGAAAGCCAGCGAATTTTCCAGCAGCGACTCTTCCGTCTGGACGAAGGCATCATTGATGGTATCCATCCGAAACTGCACGATCTGGCTTCCATCACGCTTATACACGTCAAAACCAAATCCTGCGCCATAAAGTTCTTCCAGGCGCTCGCGGAACTGGATGGTCTCCGGGTAAGCAGCGTTACCGCGTCTGAGGACAAAAGGGGTTAGCGCAAACGGGGTAACGGTCTCTTCGGCAAGCGGTGCTCCAGCGTACAAGGACACGGCAAACGTCTTAAACCGCTTGGTCGGCAGAACATGGATGCGAATACGGCCTTCCGACGCCCGTTCAAATTGGGGGTTGCTCATTTTCATCACTCCTTAGGCTTTATGCGGATTCCGCTCGTACAATTTGTTCCTTTAACACTTTAACCATTCTTGATTATTCTATACTACCGCCGAGACGGGAATCAACTTCAAGCGGCGCACACCAGAGCGTGACAGAGCAGCCTCATCGCAAAAAATCCCGGCGTCTGTGTCAGGCCTTATCGCCTTAAACACAAACGCCGGGATCTGAAACTCTGAAATGAAACGACTGAAGGACGTACGGTTAACTTCGGAAGCACGCAGCCTGGAATCAGGAACCGGAAGCTGCCCGCATCGCTTGAAGCTGCTCGATGGAGATCAGCACCTCACGCGGTTTACTGCCCTCGTAAGGGCCAACGACGCCGCGTGCTTCCATCGCATCCACCAGACGTGCTGCACGCGTGTAGCCTACTCTCATGCGCCGCTGAAGCAGTGACACGGAGGCCTGCTTCGCTTCCACTACAATCTGCACCGCCTGATCGTACAGTTCATCGACCACTTCTTCCGGTTCGGAAGTCGTGTCGTCGATCTCCGGCACCAGACTGGTATCATATTCAGCTTCAGCCTGCCCACTGCAATACGCGACGATCTCTTCCACTTCGTTGTCACTCAGGAAAGCCCCCTGTACGCGTACAGGCTTGGAAGCACCCATCGGCATAAACAGCATGTCTCCGCGTCCCAGCAGCTTCTCCGCACCGCCCATGTCCAGAATGGTCCGGGAGTCCACCTGCGACGAAACGCCAAATGCGATACGCGACGGAATATTCGCCTTGATGACCCCGGTGATGACGTCAACCGACGGCCGCTGGGTCGCAATAATCAAGTGAATTCCGGCAGCACGCGCCATCTGCGCCAGACGGGCAATGGCATCTTCCACGTCCCCAGCGGCAACCATCATCAGGTCAGCCAGCTCATCGACGATGACAACGATATAAGGCAGAATCGCCGATGGATTGTCTTTCATCAATGTATTATAACCTTCAATATTCCGGGTTGATGATTTGGAAAATAACTCATAGCGCTTCTCCATCTCGACTACGATCTTCTTGAGCGCCATAGACGCGCGTTTGGGATCAGTTACGACAGGAGCCAGCAGATGCGGAATCCCGTTATAAACGTTCAGCTCCACCATCTTGGGATCGACCATGAGGAATTTGACTTCATCCGGCTTGGCTTTGTACAGGATGCTGGCGATGATGCCGTTGATGCAGACCGATTTGCCTGAGCCGGTCGCTCCGGCGACCAGCAGATGGGGCATCCGTGCCAGATTGCCCACAATCGTCTGTCCGGAAATATCGCGGCCAAACGCTACGGTCAGCTTGGATGGCGCTTCGGCGAACACATGGGTATCCATGACTTCACGCATAGTTACCATCGATACTTCATTATTAGGCACTTCGATGCCGATTGCGGACTTGCCCGGAATCGGCGCTTCCATCCGAATGTCCTTGGCCGCAAGCGCCAAGGCAATATCATCCGTCAGGCCGACAACCCGGCTGACCTTAACCCCTACATCGGGCTGAATCTCGTATCGCGTCACCGCAGGGCCGCGCACCACTTCAAGCACGCGGGCGCGAACGCCAAAGCTCTCCAGCGTCGTCTCCAGCTTGTGGGCGGTCTGCATGTAGTCCGCCTGGTTCGCCGATGCGTTCTCGTCAGGCTTGGGCATCGCCAGCAGGCCAAGCGGCGGCAGCTTGTAAGGCTTGGGCGGCGGCTTGATCTTCTCCCCTTCGCCGACCTCAAGCAGTTCGCCAGCTGCCGCCGGAATGGACGGGTCGCCTTCCGGCATCAGCGAAGCGGACGCTTCGCTCCCCGGCGCGGCCGCTGCTCCTGCGGCGGGCACTCCCGCCGCACCAACAGCCGCGCTGGCTGCTGCGCCCGACATGGCGCTGCCCAGGGCCGCGCTGCCTGCGGCATGACCCACGCCGCCTGAAGCAGCGGCGGTGAAGCTTGCGGCCGCCATGGGGCCGACCGCATCTTCAAAGTCGTCGGCGTCGTCGGCCGCCGACAGCGCCGCTGCGCCCGAATCGGCTTCCCGCGCCCGCTCCGAGCGAATTCGCTCGAAGAAGTCGCGGATGATGGGCGCCTGGCGCTCCGGTTCTGCGGCCTCTGGAGCGGCCGATACGCCTGCGGCTGCGCCGCTGCCCGCTTCGTCGGCGCCTTCATCTGCGCCGACGGCCTGCCGCCGATCGCGCAGCTCGCTCGGCACCCCGTACACGCCGGTAACCTTAAAGTCCGCTGTAGACGGACTTTCCTCTTCCGGCTCCTCGGCGGCCGGGCGCCGCCGTCCCTTGAGCGCGGCAGTCAATCCGCGCCGCTCCTCCATCTCCTCGCCAGGTTCTGGCTCCGGCAGCGCCGCGCGTCTGCGCTCGGCGGCTTCCGCCTTGGCCTTCGCTCGTTCCTCGGCCTTCTGATCCGCCTCGAGCCTGCGCTGCTCGGCCAGCAGACGATCTTCCTTCATGCGTTCGCGTGCCGAACGCACCGCCTCTCCAGCCCGGCGGCGCAGCAGATTCATCAGATCCACATAGGACATCTGGGTCACCAGCATGATGCCAATAATCAGCAGCACTGCCGAGGCCAGCTTGGCTCCCGTAATCCCCACCATCAGATAGAGCAGCGATAGCAGCAGACCTCCGAAATACCCGCCGCCAATAGGTCGCAGAAACGGCGTGATCTGGCTCATCGCATGGTCGGGAGCAATAAGCGCACGATTCAGGTCGCCTTGCACCGCAGACAGAATTCCACCTGCGCTCATCTGCTGCTGCAAGTCAGGATGTCCCTGCGCCTGCCCAATGGACAGCATCAGCACGCCAGCAAGCACAGCCAGCAGCAGCCCTGTCTTCCGCGAACTCCATCCGTAGGGAAGGCTGCGCCGGATCATCAGGAACAAACCTATGTACACCCCCAGCAGCGGAATAATCGCATAGGCTTTTCCCAGAATCAATCCAAAACCTGCCGACAGCAATTGGCCGAGGGCGGCCTGTCCCGACAGACCAATGATGGATAGCGTAATCAGGATAATTCCGTAGATTTCATATTTAAGGGCGCTAGCCAGCGAACTCTGCTTTTTTTTCTTCCCTTTAGATGTTGCACTGGACGGCGCACGGCCTCTGCTTGTAGAACGTGAAGAACTTCCACTTTTCGTGCCTCCACCGCGCGTTCCCGTGCTTTTTTTCTGAGCCAATTCCAATCCCTCCTGCCCTGAACACTCTCCCCATAATAGCACATAAGTTCGCCAAAAGGCAGAACAAAACCTCCCCAAGTCTCCCCAAATAGCAAAAAGCCCTTTTCCGGCGGCAACGTCCAAGGTACCGTTCGGAAAAGGGCGAATTGTAAAGAAATTAGACTTCCATAATGATTGGCAGAATCATTGGACGACGACGTGTTTGGTCGAACAGGAAACGTCCCAACGAATCTTTGACGCCGGATTTGAGCGATGCCCACTCGTTGACATTTTCGCTCATCAAACGCTGAAGCGTGCTGGTTACAACGCGGTTAGCTTCATCCAGCAGTCCTTCGGATTCGCGTACGTATACGAAACCGCGAGAGATGATGTCCGGTCCGGATACAATCCGTCCGTCCTGTTTGCTGAGTGTAACCACAACGACCAGAATTCCGTCCTGCGACAGCAGCTTGCGGTCACGCAGAACGATGTTGCCGACGTCGCCAACACCCAGACCGTCGATCAGCACGTTGCCAGAAGGCACCTTGCCTGCCTTGCGTGCTTCACCGTTCTGAATCTCAACGGTGTCGCCGATGTCGATCAGGAAGATGTTGTCCGGCTCCACGCCTACCGATTCTCCAAGCTGTGCGTGCTTGCGCAGCATGCGATATTCGCCGTGGATCGGAATGAAGAATTTTGGACGCATCAGGTTGAGCATCAGTTTCAGTTCTTCCTGCGAACCGTGACCGGATACGTGTACGCCTTTGTTCGAACCGCTGTAGATGACTTCCGCACCGAGGCGGAACAAAGCGTCGATGGTACGGCCTACATATTTTTCATTGCCCGGTACTGGCGTTGCCGCGATGATAACCGTATCACCTGGCAGAATATCCACTTTGCGGTGCGTCGAACGCGCCATACGGCTGAGTGCCGACATCGGTTCGCCCTGGCTGCCTGTGCAGAGAATCGCTACGCGATCCGCGCCAATGCGATTGATTTCTTCCGGTTCGATAATCATGCCTTCCGGAATCTCCAGATAACCCAGCTCTGAAGCGATCGTCACGACGTTCACCATGCTTCGTCCGACCACCACGATCTTGCGATCGGTAGCAATGGCTGCGTTCACGACTTGTTGAATCCGGTGTACGTTGGAAGCGAAGGTCGCTACAACTACGCGCTGGCGGGCTTTGCGGAAGATGTCTTCCAACACGACGCCTACGCTGCGTTCCGAAGGCGTAAAGCCTGGCTTCTCAGCGTTTGTGCTGTCCGACAGCAGCGCCAGTACGCCTTTTTGTCCAATCTCCGCCATGCGCTGAAGATCCGCAAACTGTCCGTTTACCGGCGTGTGATCGAACTTGAAGTCACCGGTGTGTACAACGTTGCCTTCCGGTGTCTCGATGCAAACCCCAACGGAATCCGGGATACTGTGGTTCGTCTTGAAGAAGGTAGCCGTCAGCGTGCTGCCCAGTTTGAGTTCGGAATCCGCGTTAATGAGAATTCGCTTCGTTTCACCCAGCAGATTGGCTTCACGCAGTTTATTTTCGATCAGACCCAGTGTTAGTTTGGTTGCGTACAAAGGCACATTCAGATGTTTCATCACGTAAGGCAGGCCGCCGATATGGTCTTCGTGACCGTGCGTAATGATGATGCCTCTGACTTTATCGCGGTTCTCGGTCAGGTAGCTGATGTCCGGAATGACCAAGTCGATGCCCAGCATGTCTTCTTCTGGGAACTTGAGACCCGCGTCTACGACGACAATGTCGTTGCCATATTGAACGACATACATGTTTTTACCAATTTCGCCAACGCCGCCAAGCGCGAAAATCGTCAGCTTATCCGTATTATTATTTTTCTTTGCCAAGATAAGTAAACCTCCTAGGATTTAGTGTTTTAGTTTGTTCTATAAAAGTTGGACGTTTGCTATTTTTCCGGTTTTTGGCATAGCTCGAACAAGGACTTTCACCGCAGTGTCTTAAAATGGCTTTTGATACACAAAAGCCGCCCGACACTTTACGATCAAGCCGATGCACGAACCTCCGTCAAATATGGTTCGTGTTGTTTTTCTATAACCCGCACCCAGTCACTTGCGTCCATTATACATGAACGAAAACCCAAAATACAAGTCGAAAGCCCTCTCATTCCCTTCTCTGCCCGGTTTAGCTGTCTCTCTCCCTTGGATTTATGGCTTTTTTTGCATACAAAAAAGCGCCGCTCCCTGGAGGGAACGACGCTTTCATACACAAGCCCTTAGTCAAAATCAGCCATGAATTGGGCAATATAGGATTTTTCTTCCTCGGTTGCATCAACCAGAGGCAGACGAACTCCGCCGACTTGGTGACCGCGCAGTGTCAGGGCATATTTGACCGCCACCGGATTAGGCACCGGATGCGGACAGGCAAACAGTCCTTTGAATACCGGGAGCAGCGAATGATAAATTCGGGTCGCTTCTGCGGCGTTCCCCTTCGCATGGGCATCCAGCATCGCGCTCATCTGCGCTCCTACAACATGGCTGGCGACGCTGACAATGCCATAAGCCCCTACGGCAAGTGCTGGCAGCGAAGCCGAATCGTCGCCGGAATAGATGCGGAAGCCTTCGGGCGCACGCGACGCGATAAAAGCAACCTGGTCGGCAGGCGCACATTCTTTGACTGCAACCACATTGGGCAGCTGTGCCAAGCGCAGCGTAGTTGCCCCTTCCAGATTCGTCGCGGTACGGCTGGGCACGTTATACAGCATCACGGGCAGCGAAGTCGCCTGCGCGATGGCGGAAAAGTGCGCGTACAACCCCTCCTGATTCGGTCGGTTGTAATAGGGCACGACAAGCAGTACCCCATCTGCCCCAGCTTTCTCGGCTTCCTGCGTCAGTTCAATGCTGTGGTGGGTGTCATTGCTTCCTGTCCCTGCAATAATCTTGCAGCGCCCGGCCGCATGCTTCACCGCGATTTCCAGCAGCTTGATTTTCTCCTCATCGGTCAGGGTCGGCGATTCGCCCGTCGTACCAAATACGACGATCGACTCCGTTCGCTGCCGCTCAATCAACATATCGATCAGCGTGGGAATCTGCTCCCACGCGACTTCCCCCTGCTCGTCGAAAGGAGTGACCATGGCGGTAATCAGTCGTCCGAAATCCATTTTTCACCCTCCCCTTCTTCGTGCTTTTTCTGATGGCGTGATCGCTTTTATATCCAGTCGATCCGCTTGTTTATTGGCTTATCGAAGCTTGCTTATGGAGTCTTAACGATGCAGCTCAAAACGGGTATGGAGCGCCTTGAGCGCTTTGACCATGTCCTCTTTTTTGACCAGTACCCAGATCGTCGTGTTGGAGTCCGCTGATTGCAGAATCTGTACGTTTTGCAGCGTCAGCGCCTCTACGATATGCGACATGATGCCGGGCACGCCATTGATGCCGCCGCCGATAACGGAGACTTTGGCGCATCCATTCAAGGCACGCGGCTCATAACCGATGGCGCGCAGTGCGGTTAATGCTCGCTCTGCCTCGGTATCGAACACGGTATAGACGGCCCCAACCGGAGTCACGTTGATAAAGTCCACACTGATCGAATTTTCGGCCATGGCCTTGAATACGTTCAGCGACAGCTGACCGCTTGGATCAGGCTGCTCTACCGTAATCTGAGTGACATTGCTGACGTAAGCGATCCCTGTCACAAAACGGTCTATAACGCCCGCCGACACGTCCGCAAAGTTCTCCGGATGGGTAACCAGCGTTCCTTCCTCTTCCGAAAAAGTGGAACGTACACGTACCGGAATCTGAGCCTGCATGGCAATCTCGACGGCGCGAGGATGAATCACCTTCGCTCCCTGATAAGCCATGTTGCAAATTTCCGTATAGCTGACCACTTCCAGCGGCTTTGCATCTTCCACAAGGCGTGGATCGGCCGTCAGGATACCATTGACATCCGTATAGATGTCCACGATCTCGGCATGCAGCGCAGCGCCAAGAGCGGTTGCCGACGTATCACTGCCGCCTCTTCCCAGTGTCGTAAGATCCCCGTATTCATTTTGTCCCTGAAATCCGGTTACGATGACGACGCTGTGATCCTGCAATTCACGCAGCACCCGCTCCGGACGCATCTCCAAAATACGAGCATTGCCAAAATGACTATCCGTCATGAATCCAGCTTGTGCGCCCGTTAGAACGGTCGCATCAATGCCTTCTTGATGCAAAATCCCACAAAGCGTAGCCGCGGAGATGATTTCTCCGCAGCCCATAAGCAAATCCTTCTCTTTGGCAGGCAGTGCCTTGCCGCTGGTCGATGCTGCCCAGCCCAGCAGCGTATCCGTTGCATACGGATCGCCGGTACGTCCCATCGCCGATACCACGACGACCAACTGATAACCGGCTGCCAGCTCACGCTGGATATGACGAACGACGTGCGCTCTCGCTTCTTCCGTCGAAAGCGACGTACCGCCGAATTTTTGAACCCGAATAGCCATGATCTCTTCCTTTCGTTAGGCCTGCTGCGAACGTGCGGCAATGATCTCCGCAATCTGTACGGCGTTCCAAGCCGCGCCCTTGAGCAGATTATCCGAGACAATCCACATGTTCAGGCCGGTTGGCGAATCCAGGTCGCGGCGCAGACGGCCTACGAACACATCGTTTTTGCCTGCTGCGTCAGTTGCCAGCGGGTACGCCTGATTCGCAGGGTCATCCACTACCGTAATGCCTGGCGCATTTTCCAGCAGCGAACGCACTTCTTGCAGATCGTATTCCGAACCCAGTTCGACATAAACGGATTCCGAGTGACCATACACGACTGGAATTCGCACGCAAGTAGCCGTGACCTGGATCGACTCGTCGCCCATAATCTTTTTGGTCTCGTTCACCATTTTCATTTCTTCATAAGTGAAGCCATTATCCATAAATTTATCAATCTGCGGAATCGCATTGTAGGCGATCTGATGCTTCACAGGAAGCGAAGCAACCGGCAGCACGTCCGGATTAACCGGCTCACCGTTTACGATGGCTTTGGTCTGACGGTTCAGTTCCGCAATCGCTTTGGCACCGGAACCGGACACAGCCTGATACGTCGAGACGATGATCCGTTTAAGTCCGTAGCGATCCTGAAGCGGCTTCAGTGCAGCGACCATCTGAATCGTCGAGCAGTTGGGATTGGCAATGACACCGTTATGCTCAAAGATCTTCTCCTCGTTCACTTCCGGCACCACAAGCGGAGCGGTCGGGTCCATACGGAACGCGCTCGTATTGTCGATGCAGACGGTGCCGCGCTTGATGGCTTCCGGCACCAGCGCCTTGCTGACGTCTCCGCCCGCGCTGAACAGCGCGATCTGTACGCCTTCAAAGCTCTCCGGTTTTGCTTCTTCAACCGTAATTTCCTGTCCCTTGAACGTGAGCTTGCTGCCTGCGCTTCTCGCGGACGACAGAAGTTTCAGGTTCTTGATCGGGAAGTTACGCTCTTCGAGCAGTCTGAGGATTTGTTCGCCAACTGCGCCGGTCGAGCCGACAACAGCTACGTTAAACGTTTCATTCGACATCTGGCTTGTCTCTCCTTTATATGGGGCAAAATCGCTAAACATCAAGGTTTGCATTGTGAATATCATAGTTTGTATCGGATTAAAAAGCAAGACGTTGACGTGTTGTGTCAGGATTACGAAACAAAAAAAGCCCGCGTCTCTCTTCTCGGGAAGAAAGACGCGGCTTCCCGCAAATCCTGGCGTTTATACCGAAATTATTGGCCGGTATGTCCGAAACCTCCGGCGCCGCGAACGGTCTCCGAAAGTTCTTCAACCTGCGACAACTCCACTTCGGGCACTTCCTGGAACACCATCTGTGCGATGCGTTCACCACGTGCAATTGTGAACGGCTCCTGCCCCAGATTAATGAGCAGCACCTTAATCTCGCCGCGATAATCCGCATCGATGGTTCCCGGCGAATTCAGACAGGTAATGCCGTGTTTGTAAGCCAGTCCGCTGCGCGGACGAATCTGGGCTTCCAATCCTCCAGGCATGGCAATGGCAAGCCCGGTGGGAACCAGCGCACGCTGCATCGGCTCCAGCACAAGCGGCTCCAATACAGCGGCCTGTAGGTCGTAACCGGCAGCCAGTTCGGTCATTTTGCGCGGCAGCGCCAAATCTTCATTGCCGGCAAAGCGTTTAATTTGTACCAGATGGGACAAGTTCATCTCTCCTTAATGAGCCAAGCGCACGATCGGAATTTCCGACCATGGCCACGGCAAACGGTTGTGCGAATAAATGATCCAGCGCAAGACGTACATCGGCTTCGGTGACAGCTTCGATCTTGGCGATCGTCTCGTCCAGCGTCTCATGCCGTCCAAGCATCAGCTCGTTTTTGCCCAAGCGATTCATACGGCTGCCACTGCCTTCAAGCCCCATAATCAAACTGCCTTTGAGCTGCTGCTTGCCCTTATGAATCTCCGCTGGGCTCAGCCCCTTCGCTTGAATATCATGCAGCACTTCCCTTGTGAGATTCAAGACTTCAGACGTTTGCTTGGGTGCGGTTCCGGCATAGATCGTAAAGTAGCCACTGTCGGCGTGTGCACTATGGTAAGAATAGACCGAATACGCCAGGCCTCTTTTTTCACGGATCTCCTGGAACAGCTTGGAGCTCATGCCGCCCCCAATCGTATTATTCAGCAATGCCATCGCATACTGACGGGGATCGTCATATCCAAAGCCTTGGAAAGCCATACAAATATGATTCTGCTCCGTCTTTTTCTTGCGATAGACCAGTCCACCCCCGAAGGACGGTTCAATCAGAGGCGGCTGTTCGCCGCGACGGGCAAACGAACCAAAATGACGCTCCAGCAGCTCGCGTACATTTTCACCCAAATTTCCCGCAATCGCTACAATCGTATTTTCTACGGTATAGCGTTCGTGCATGAAGCTTCTTAGATCTTCCGACGACATTCCGGTCAGATGATCTTCCGTGCCCAGAATCGGCATAGCCAGCGGATGGCCTTCGTAAGCCGCTTCCACGATCAGATCATGCACCAGATCATCAGGGTCATCCAGATACATGGAGATTTCCTCGAAGATGACGTTTTTCTCCCGCGCCAGTTCTTCCGGATCAAACTTGGAATTGAAAAACATATCCGCCAGCACGTCCATTGCGATGGGAAGATGCTCATCCAGCACTTTGGCGTAATAGCTCGTATATTCTTTGGATGTAAAAGCGTTAACGTTGCCTCCAATGGCATCGAACTGCTCGGCAATTGCTCTTGCATCGTAGCGGTCCGTACCCTTAAACAGCATATGCTCGATAAAATGTGAAATGCCATTATTGGCTTCAGTTTCGTTGCGCGATCCGTTTTTGACCCAGATGCCAAACGAAACGGAGCGCGAACCCGGGATATGCTCGGCCACCACCCGTAGCCCGCTGCTCAGTGTATATTTTTCCAAAGCGTTATTCCCTCCCGTGCGCCCTTCCGATAGGTATCGGTTCTGTAAACGTGCAAGCTCTATCGTAGCAAATTTTGCAGCTGTACTCAACCGAGATTGAAGACTTCTCCCTTTCCAACCAAGGGGCGTTGTCCATCAGCGGCGTATACACAAAAAAAGAGCCAGAAATCGACTCTGCCTCTTTTTCGTTCCTTATAAATGAAGTTGGGCGATTAGGACTTGGCTGGTGTTTCTGCGTTCAGCAGCACTTTGTGCGACAGATTCACCCGTCCCTGAGCGTCGATCTCCGTTACTTTGACCTTCAGCTTGTCGCCGACTGCCACGACATCTTCGACCTTGCCTACGCGTTCTGCGGCAAGCTGCGAAATGTGTACCAGACCGTCTTTGCCTGGAATGAGTTCGACGAACGCGCCGAATTTCTCAATCCGTCTAACCGTGCCGTCATAGATTTCGCCAACCACGACTTCGCGGACGATGCCCTGGATGATGTCGGCAGCTTTCTGGTTCATATCTTCGTCGGAAGAAGCGATGAACACACGACCGTCCTGCTCGATGTCGATCTTGACTCCGGTATCTTCGATGATCTTGTTGATGACTTTGCCGCCTGCGCCGATTACATCGCGGATTTTCTCCGGTTTGATGTTGATAATCATAATTTTCGGTGCGTATTTCGACATCTTCGTTCTTGGTTCCTGAATCGCTTGCAGCATCTGTTCAAGGATATGCATACGACCTTCACGGGCTTGCGTCAGCGCCTCGGACAAAATCTCACGGCTGATGCCGTCGATCTTGATGTCCATTTGGATGGCGGTTACGCCTTCCTTGGTGCCCGCTACCTTGAAGTCCATATCGCCCAGGTGATCTTCCATGCCCTGAATGTCGGACAGAATCGAGACATGCTCGCCGTCTTTAATCAGACCCATGGCTACACCGGCAACTGGTGCTTTAAGCGGCACGCCTGCGTCCATCATGGCCAGCGTGCTGGCACAGATACTTGCCTGCGAAGTGGAACCGTTCGATTCCAGCACTTCGGAGACTAGGCGGATGGTATATGGGAATTCCGTTTCCGAAGGGATAACTTTCATCAGCGCACGCTCACCGAGTGCTCCGTGTCCGATCTCGCGGCGGCCCGGCGCTCTCAGCGGACGAGCTTCGCCTACGCTGAACGGAGGGAAGTTATAATGGTGCATGAAACGCTTGGTGTCTTCCGGCGCAACGCCGTCGAGCATTTGGGCGTCACCCAGTACACCGAGTGTGCAGATGCTGAGCGCCTGCGTCTGACCGCGTGTGAACAGGCCGGAACCGTGTACGCGAGGCAGCAGCGCCACATCGGAGCTAATCGGACGAATTTCTGCCAGACCGCGTCCATCCGGACGAACCTTATCATGTGTAATCAGGCGGCGAACCTCTTCTTTGACGATGTCATGCAGCACTTCCTTGACGTCGTCCAGCTTGTCCGGTGTCTCCAGATAGAGGTCGGAGAAATGGGCGACCGCTTCGTCGTTGACTGCATCGATAGCGTCTTGACGAGCGTGTTTCTCTGCAATGCGAACCGCTTCGACCAGACGTTCCGATGCGAATGTCCGTACCGCTTCGTTCACTTCGGCGTCTACTGTATGCAGTTTAACAGCCATTTTCGGTTTGCCTGCTTTTTCGACCAGTTGATCGATCGTGGCCACGATTTCTTTGACGGCATCGTGTCCAAACATGATCGCTTCCAGCATCACTTCTTCTGGCACTTCGTTTGCTTCGGCTTCGACCATCATGATCGCGTCCTTCGTACCTGCAACCACCAGATACAGGTCGCTCGCTTCCTGCTGGGCAAGAGTCGGATTCACGACAAATTGGCCGTCTACGCGTCCGACGGCTACGCCGCCGATCGGCCCGTCAAACGGAACATCGGAAATGCTAAGCGCCGCGGAAGTCCCGATCATCGCTGCGATTTGCGGTTCATTGTCCTGGTCTACGCTCATGACGATATTCTGGATCTGTACGTCGTTGCGGAACCCTTCCGGGAACAACGGGCGAATCGGGCGGTCAGTCAGGCGGCTGGCGAGAATCGCTTTTTCGCTCGGACGTCCTTCGCGCTTGATGAATCCTCCTGGGATCTTGCCTACTGCATACATTCTTTCTTCATAGTTAACGGTCAGTGGGAAAAAGTCCAGATCTTTGGGCTGTGTGGAGGCTGTCACGGTGCAGAGCACAACCGTTTCGCCGTAGTGAACCATGACTGCTGCGTTCGCTTGCTTGGCCAGGCGGCCCGTCTTCAGCGTAAGGGTACGTCCCCCAAGTTGCATTTCTACTTGCTGTTCCATGAAATTCCTCCTCGAATCGTCTTCGGTTGATTCCTAAGTATAAGTTACAAAAACAACCCGGCTGTTGCCGTCGGCTCCAAAAAAGACCATACGGTTCACAACCAGGCTGCTTGTGCATTGCTTTTTAATTTTAGCGACGCAGACCGAGTTTTTCGATCAGGGCGCTGTAACGTCTTACGTCATTGTTTTTCAGGTAAGCCAGCAGTCTGCGACGTTGTCCGACCATTTTCAGAAGACCGCGACGCGAGTGGTGATCTTTCTTGTGCGTACGCAGGTGGTCTGTCAAGTTCGTGATGTTCTCCGTCAGAATAGCAACTTGAACCTCCGGCGATCCTGTATCGGATTCGTGAGTTCTGTGCTCTTCGATCAGTTGCTGTTTACGTTCTTGAGTCAATGCCATCCAATTCACCTCCTAATAAATTAGCCAATCCAATCCCCAAAAGCCTCGTATCGGCCGGTGAAAGCCAGAAACCAAGCCATGGTTGAGCTGCTTACACGAAGGCAGGCAACGTAAATCAGTATACCAAACGTTCACTGGAAAGTAAACCTTCGACTCATAAAAAGTAGATCTTCAGACTCCGAGGATTCCGCGTGCTTCTTCGGCGTCTCTGGCGATCTGCGCGACCAGCTCGTCGATCCCCGAAAACTTGCGTTCCGGACGGATATACCGGACGAGATCGATCCAGACTTCCTCGCCATAGATGCTGCGGTCAAAGTCGAACAGATGCGTCTCGAACGTTGGCTTGATGCTGCCATCTGTAAAGGTTGGCTTCACTCCTACGTTCATAACGCCGCCATAGACTTGACCATCCAGACCAAACCGTACCGCATAGACCCCTTTAGCTGGTGTCACATAATGTCCGGAAGGATCGACGTTCGCCGTTGGGAATCCAATCGTGCGTCCCCGCTTATCTCCACCAACAACCGTTCCCTGCACCCGATAAGGACGCCCCAGCCACTGATGGGCTTTTTCGGCGTCTCCCGCTTTGAGTGCGACGCGAATGCCGGAGCTTGCGACCTTTTCCCCATCCAACAGGAAAGGAGCAACAGTCTCCACAGAAATCTGGCCTCCGCTTAGAGAACCGATGGACTCCGCTGTTCCTTCGCCCATATAGCCAAAACGGAAGTCGAATCCGACAACTGCCGTATCGACCTGAAGGGGCGTCAGCACATTGGATACGAAATCAGCTGGAGACACTTTGGAAAAGTCCGGTGTAAATTCACCGACATACATATAGTCCACGCCCAGCGCTTCAAGGATCTGTTCCTTGTCGCGCAGCGGCGTCAAATAACCTTCATAGTCCCCTTTGCCCATAACTTCCTTGGGGTGAGGGTGGAACGTCAGCACGGCGACCGGCAGCCCGAGGCTTTGGCCCAACTCCAGCGCTCGCCGAATGACACTGACATGCCCGAGATGAAGACCATCAAACTGTCCAATTGCCATCACCTGACGCTGAACAGCCACGGTCTCTCCAATCCCGTTCAAAGGATAAGTTAACGTTACCGTCTTCATTCTTCGATCACCTGCATTTTCCGCCGCTTGTCGTCCCTTTCATCTTCTTGCTCTCCCGCGCGCTGGACGTTAAGGGAGGAAGACTTTAACGGGAACGACTCTGCCGGCTTCTTCGTCCCATCTGTAAATCCCAATAAATCGGTCATCTGGTGCATACAGTCTGAACTGCCCCTGCATGCCTTCGGGAGAAGGCAGCACTGCCCAGGACGCCAATTTCTGTCCTTTTAAGGCGTTGTCCAGTCTGCGTTCATCTACGGTATGTTCCGGCATATGAACAGCAGCCTTATCTGCACGAATCAGCGCTTCTTGCAGCGTACCTGCTTCCATATGCTCGGCAATTTGTTCAAAGGTCAAGCAGCCTTCCAATCCAATACCTGCCGAGAGCGTACGCTCCAGCTTGGCCATGGTTGAAGGAATTCCAAGCTTGGCGCCAAGATCCACACATAGTGTACGAATATAAGTGCCTTTGGAACATAACACGCGCAGGGAAACTTCCGGCTGATCGCCGCCTTCAAACGCCGTTAGTTCGATCTCATGGATGACCACTTCACGCGCTTTTCGTTCGACCGTCTTGCCTTCACGCGCCAGTTCGTACAGCCGCTTGCCATCGACCTTAACAGCGGAATACATAGGAGGCGTCTGCATGATTGGACCGATAAAGTCCTGTAAAGCTTCTCGCACCTGTGCTTCCGTCACGTCCACTTTGGGCATTTCTTCAATTACGGTGCCCGTCAAGTCTTCGGTATCCGTCGAGATGCCAAGCTTCAATACCGCACGATATTCCTTGGGCATTTCCTGCAAATATTCAACCATCCGCGTAGCGCGTCCCAGACAGAGGGGCAGTACGCCGGTCACGGAAGGATCAAGCGTTCCGGTATGTCCGATACGCCGCATTTGAAGCAGCCGCCGGCACTTGGCTACGACGTCGTGGGAAGTCATGCCTGCGGGCTTCAATACCGGCAGTACGCCGTCAAACTCATTCATAGCGCCTGCCTGATCCTTTCGATGACACGTTCGGTCACTTCCTGCAAACTGCCTTCCAGACGGCAGCCGGCTGCGCGTACATGACCGCCTCCACCAAACTCAGCGGCAACGGCAGCCACGTCTACCTTACCTGCCGAGCGCATGCTTGCTTTGACCGCGCCCTCGTCGATCACCTTAAACAACACGCCAACTTCAACGCCCTGAATATTACGTGGATAGTTGACGATGCCTTCCAGATCTTCGTTGGCTGCACCTGCCTGAATCATATGCTCAGGGGTCACATGCACCCACGCCACCTTACCGTCGTTGGACATTTGCAGTGTTCCCAGCGCCAGAGTCAGAACATCAAACTGCGGCTTGGTCAGCTGTTCCAGCAGCGAATCTGCCAGATCCGGCCCATTCACGCCCAGTTCAAGCAGATGGGAAGCAATCTCCATCACCTTGGGTGAGGTACTGGAATAACGGAAGCCTCCCGTATCCGTCAGGATTCCCGTATACAGCATCTCTGCAATATTGCGGTCCCAGCCGATCTCAAAGAGAGCGATCAGATCATATAATACTTCAGCAGTAGCTGCCGCATCGGCCTTGATGAGCGTCTGCGTGCCATAGCCGTCATTCGTCGGATGATGGTCGATATTGAGCATGTTCGCTCCTTCTTCCATCCACTGCGAGACCAGACCTACCCGCTTGAAGTCTGCACAATCGACACAGATCACATTGCTGTAAGTCCGCGTACGTTCGGTCACACTCATATTCAGAATCTCTTCCGATTTGTGCATATAGGTCATTCGTTGAGGAATCGGGCCTTCATTGACCATGGTGAAGGTTTTGCCCAAACGCGAGAGAAGCCAGCCCACCGCAAGGGTGGAACTGACTGCATCTCCATCGGGCTGTACGTGCGCCACGATCAGGAAGTCATCGTGCTGTTCGATAAACTGCTTGGCACCGATCAAATCCTGCTCATACGTCCGCATCGCCGTCTCCTTTATTCTCTTGATTGGTCTTGCCCGATTCTTCGGACTTGACCGGCTCTTCCGACTTGATCTGTCCAAGCAGCGTCTCGATCTTGCTGCCGTATTCGATCGATTGGTCGAGATGGAACAACAGCTCCGGTGCATGACGCAGACGAATTCGTTTACCGATCTCGCTGCGCAGGAAGCCCGTTGCTTTGGAAATCCCCGTAAGGGACTTCTGCTTCTGCTCATCATCACCGAAAATGCTCAGGTATACATTAGCCTGGGAAAGGTCACCCGTTACCTCAACATCGGTAACGGTGACAAATCCAATCCGGGGATCTTTCAGTTCGCTCTGGATCATCTGGCTGAGTTCCTTTTTGATCTCCTCGGCAACCCGGCCTACTCTAATCTTCGCCATTCGTGTTCACCCCGCTTTCTTAACGCTCAACAGCTTCCATCACGAACGCTTCGATGATGTCGCCTTCTTTCACGTCCGCATAATCGAGGGTGATCCCGCACTCGTAACCTTGCGAGACTTCCTTCGCGTCGTCCTTGAAGCGTTTGAGCGAGTCGATTTTGCCTTCGTGAATGACGATGCCGCCGCGAATCAGTCGTGCTTCCGCATTACGAGCCACTTTACCCTGAATAATCATCGAACCGGCAATCGTGCCGACTTTGCTGACCTTGAATACGTTGCGGACTTCGGCTTGACCGATGACCTTCTCTTTGAACACCGGATCGAGCATGCCCTTCATTGCTTGTTCGATCTCTTCGATGGCGTTATAGATAACGCGGTGCAGACGAACGTCAACCTTCTCCTGTTCAGCCGTGATTGCCGCCTGGTTGTCCGGACGAACGTTGAAGCCGATCACGATGGCGTTGGAAGCCGCCGCCAGAATGATGTCGGATTCATTGATCGCACCTGCGCCGCTGTGAATGATCTTGACGCGTACGCCTTCGACCTCGATCTTCGCAAGCGAGCCTTTGAGGGCTTCGACCGAACCTTGTACGTCACCTTTGATGATAACGTTGAGGTCTTTGATCTCGCCGTCTTTGATGTGCTTGAACAGATCATCCAGCGTCACACGAGTGTTCGCGCCCATATCGGATTCACGCTGCGTAATCGAACGCTTGTCCGCGATGCTGCGTGCTTTGCGCTCATCTTCAAAGACCATGAACGGATCGCCAGCGAGTGGCACTTCCGTCAGACCGGTAATTTCGACTGGAGTCGAAGGGCCGGCTTCCTTGAGACGACGTCCTTTGTCATTGACCATTGCCCGTACGCGGCCGAAGCAGTTACCCGCTACGAAGGCGTCGCCGACTTTGAGCGTACCATGTTGAACGAGAATACGTGCAACCGGTCCACGGCCCTTGTCCAGCTCGGCTTCGATGACCGTACCACGTGCCCGTTTATCCGGGTTCGCTTTGTAGTCATTGACTTCCGCTACGAGCAGGATCATTTCGAGCAGGCCTTCAAGACCCATTTTTTGCTTGGCGGAAACGTTGACGAAGATGGTATCGCCGCCCCACTCTTCCGGAACGAGGCCATATTCAGTCAGTTCCTGTTTCACGCGATCCGGATTGGAGTCCGGCTTGTCGATCTTGTTGACGGCTACGATGATCGGCAGGTTAGCCGCTTTGGCATGGTTGACCGCTTCAACCGTCTGCGGCATTACGCCGTCGTCGGCTGCGACAACGATGATCGTCATGTCCGTAACCTGTGCACCACGAGCACGCATAGCGGTGAACGCTTCGTGACCCGGTGTATCCAGGAATGTGATTTTTTTGCCATTGATTTCGACTTGGTAAGCACCGATATGCTGCGTGATGCCGCCGGCTTCACCGCCTGTTACGTTCGTGGAACGAATGGCATCGAGCAATGTCGTTTTACCGTGATCGACGTGACCCATGATCGTGACAACCGGTGGACGCTCTTTCAGATCCGCTTCTTCATCGGTCTCTTCAAGGGTCTCGAAACGATCATCTTCCACTGGAATCTTGATCTCGACTTCAACGCCGAAGTCACCTGCGAGCAGTTGGATGGTATCCAGATCCAGCTCTTGGTTGATCGTCGCCATAACGCCCAGCGTAATCAACTTTTTGATAACTTCCGAAGCATCCTTGTGCAGAAGCTTCGCCGTTTCGCCAACGGTCATTGTGCCACGCACAATGATTTTCTTAGGCGTGTTGTCGATCTTCTCTCTTGGCGGCTGGTTGTTACGGTTGTTGCCACCGCGACCGCCTTTGCCTCCACGTCCGCCTTGACCACCGCGGAATCCGCCGCGTCCGTCTTCGGAACGACGATTGCCGCCCGGACGTCCGCCCTGACCTCCACGGTTGCCGCCTTGACCCCCGCGATTGCCGCCTTGACTGCTGCTACGGCTTCCGTACGTGTTGGACGAATCGCTTTGCGTACGTCCACTAGGCGAAGAAGTACCACCGCGGTTCTGCGACGTTGCCCCGCCCGAAGGACGCTGGCCGCCTTGACCTTGACCGCCCGGACGCGAACCACCTTGGCCGCTGCCGGAAGGACGCGAGCCGCCTTGACCGCCGGATGGACGGGAACCGCCCTGACCACCGCTCGGACGCTGCCCTTGACTGCTCGATTGAGGACGGCTTGCGCCGCCGCTGCTTTGTGGACGGCTCTGACCGCCTACGGAAGAAGAACTGCGGTTGCCCTGAGGACGGTTACCGCCTTGACTTTGCGACTGACTACTATTTGGGGTTTGAGGTTTATTATTCATACCTACCTGCTTTTCTTGTGAATTTTTTGGTTGACTATCACCGTTCGATTGCGGCTTACTGCTTGGAGATGCCGGTTTAGAAGCGTTCGACTTGATCTGTTTAAAGAATTGTTCCACTTTGCCGATCGCTTCCGGTTCCATCACACTCATGTGATTATTCACCGGCATATCGAGTCTTTTCAAAATGGTAATGATTTCTTTACTGCTCATGTCGAGCGATTTGGCGTATTCATAGACCCGAACTTTGTTGTCTGGTTTACTCAATATACTCCACCTCCGACGTAGTCCCCAGTTTCCTGCGGATCATGTCGGCAAATCCCTGCTCGGTTAATGCGAGTACAAGCCTTTCCGGCTTGCCAATGCTGGCCCCAAGCCGCTCACGGTCGAAACCGATGAGCAGAGGAATGCCGTATGAAGCGCATTTATCACGAAACTTTTTCTGGGTATTGGACGAGGCATCGCCGGCCAAGACGACTAACTTGGCTTCGCGCGACCGAATGGCTTTGATGACCATTTCGTCTCCGGTAACCATCTTTCCGGCGCGCATGGCCAGCCCCAGTCCCGAAAGCTCATTATTCATCGTCTGTCTCTCTCTCCTGTAATTCACGGAATTGTTGTTCGACCCGGATAAAGTCCCGGGCAAGCTGTTCATAGATCTCGGCCGGTACCGGCTGCTTGAGCGCGCGATCAAGTGCTTTGTTCTTCTGGGCGAGCCTGAAGCAGTCCGCATCCGCGCGCAGATAAGCGCCTCTGCCGGATTTTTTGCCCGTCAGGTCAATCTCGATCTGGCCTTCCGGTGTACGGACGACGCGGATCAGTTCCTTTTTGGGCAGCATTTCTTGACTGGCTACGCATTTACGCAGCGGCACTTTTTTCTTTTTCATCGTTCATTCCCCCGCTTTCGCCGAGCCGGCTGTCAGTCGAAGGACGCGGAGTCCTGCGGCAGTTCGGCTTCGTACGTCCGCTCCCTGCCGAATTCTTCCTCGGCCTGGGTCTCGCTCTTGATGTCAATCTTCCAGCCGGTCAGCTTGGCTGCGAGGCGGGCATTTTGACCTTTGATACCGATCGCCAGCGACAGTTGATAGTCCGGTACGATGACACGTGCCATCTTCTCGGCTTCAAACACTTCAACTTCCAGCACTTTGGATGGGCTGAGTGCGTTTGCTACATACTCTTCCACACTGTCGGAATAATTGACGATGTCAATTTTTTCCCCACGAAGTTCGTTTACGATGGTCTGTACACGTACGCCTTTTGGACCTACGCAAGAACCAACCGGATCGACTTCAGGGTTGCGGGAGTAGACGGCGATCTTGGAACGGAAGCCCGCTTCGCGTGCGACCGATTTGATTTCGACAACGCCATCGAAGATTTCCGGAACTTCCAGTTCAAACAGGCGCTTCAGCAGGCCCGGATGGGTACGGGACAGGATAATCTGCGGCCCTTTTGTCGTATTCTCGACTTTAGTAATATACCCTTTGATGCGTTCGTTATGCGCAAACTTCTCACCTGGCATCAGCTCGGTCAGCGGAAGTGCCGCTTCGATCTTGCCAAGGTCCACATACAGATTGCGCGTATCCATACGCTGCACGGTGCCGGTTACAATGTCTTCCGTTTTGTCAACGAAAGCGTTGTAGATCAAACCGCGTTCCGCTTCGCGGATGCGCTGCGTAACGACCTGTTTGGCGGTCTGTGCGGCGATCCGACCAAAGTCTCGGGGCGTCACTTCGATTTCCGCGATGTCGTCGATTTGCAGATGCGGATTAATCTCCCGTGCATTTTCGAGCGAAATTTCGGTTCTTTCGTCCAGGACTTCCTCCGCGACCAGTTTGCGTGCATATACCTTGATTACCCCGGTATTGCGGTTCATATCCACGCGCACGTTTTGAGCCGTATTAAAATTGCGTTTGTAGCTGGAGATCAACGCAGCTTCAATGGCTTCAAAAAGCACCTCTTTGCTGATCCCCCTCTCACGCTCCAGCTCGTTTAAAGCTTCAATAAAATCCGTACTCATTTGCCCAACGCTCCCCCTTCCAGGACTATCTATATTAGAAAATAATGGCCAGTCTGGCGCTGGCAACCTTGTCGTAAGGCACCGCTGCCTGCTTCTTGCCGAAAACGATCACCAGCTCGTCGTTGTCAAACGAAAGCAGTTTGCCCTCGAATTCCTTCGACCCGCCAATCGGTTCGTAAGTCGTGACAAAAACGTCTTTACCGACTGCTTTGCGTACATCGTCCGCTTTTTTCAGCGGACGCTCCGCGCCGGGAGACGATACTTCCAGGAAGTAAGCCTCTTCAATCGGATCATTCTCGTCCAGTTTCTGGCTCATGTACTCGCTGATTTGCCCGCAGTCATCGATGTCGATTCCGCCTTCTTTGTCTACGTAGATGCGCAGGAAGTAACTTCCGCCTTCCTTCACATACTCCACGTCTACCAGCTCGAATCCTTGTTCGATCAGATAAGGTTCAATCATCTGTTCTACGGTTGTTTTAATCTTTGGTGTGCTCAAGCATTCACCCTCCAAGCGTTGTCAGGTTCCGTCCGCAGGGGCGGTGTAGGGATATGCGCCCAAAAGTAAAGAGTGGGTTGCCCCACTCTCTACGCAAAGGTCTATCGCCTACTGTGTCTAACTCCAATTTCCCGTTCCAAGTATACCACAAGCCTGTGATGGTGACAAGTATGAAGGCTTTACAAACGGTACGACGAAGCCCCTTCAAGCCACTTTCCGTTCCTTTATCAGAACAGGGATAGCTGGTTGCTCTCTGGCAGACCCCGGAAGCAGCCCAGCTGACCCAGCAGTTCCACAACGGTCTTGGAGGCTTTGGATTTCTGCTGGAAGTCTTCAATCGACAGGTATTCGCCATGTTCGCGCGAAGCGGCGATGGCTCGTGCTGCGTTCTCGCCCAGTCCGGCAAGAGCCGCAAATGGGAAGACCAAGCTGGTTCCGTCCACAATAAACTTGGTCGCATGGGAACGATACAAATCAATCGACTTGAAGGTGAAGCCGCGTGCCGTCATCTCCAGTGCCATCTCCAGGATCGGCAGCATGGCTTTCTCCTTGGGTACGGCCTGGAAGCCCTTCTGCTCGATTTCCACAATTTTGCGACCAATTGCTTCGTACCCCTGACAGAACAGTTCAATGTCAAAGTCCGCCGCCCGAACCGAGAAATACGTCGCATAATATTCGATCGGATGATACAGCTTGAAGTAAGCGGTACGCACCGCCGAGATGACATACGCTGCGGCGTGGGCTTTCGGGAACATGTACTGGATCTTCAAGCAGGAATCGATGTACCAGTTCGGCACCTTGCAGCGCTTCATCTCATCGATCCATTCCTGCGACAGACCCTTGCCTTTACGCACGCTCTCCGTAATCTTGAAAGCCAGACCCGCATCCATGCCCGCCTTGTAGATCAGGAACAGCATGATGTCATCCCGACAACCAATTACGGTCTTGATGTTGCATGTACCATTCTTGATGAGTTCATCGGCATTGCCCAGCCATACGCCGGTTCCGTGCGACAATCCCGAAATCTGCAAAAGGTCGGCGAAGCTGGACGGCTTGGCTTCAATCAGCATCTGACGTACGAATTTTGTCCCCATCTCCGGCACGCCATAGGTCGCCACAGGCGTACGAATCTGCTCAGGGGTAACGCCCAGCGCATCCGTCGAGTTGAACATGCTCATAACCTTGGGGTCGTTCATCGGAATCGTCGTCGGGTCCACACCGGTTAAGTCCTGAAGCATCCGCATCATGGTCGGATCATCGTGACCCAGAATATCGAGTTTAAGCAGGTTTTCGTCGAACGCGTGATAATCGAAGTGCGTCGTTTTCCACTCCGCGTTCACATCGTCGGCCGGGAATTGCACGGGTGTGATGTCTTCGATCTCCATATAGTCCGGCAGAACGACAATACCGCCCGGGTGCTGCCCCGTACTGCGTTTGACACCCGTACAACCGGCGGCCAGACGATTCAGCTCGGCGGAACGCCAGCGCTTCATATGGGTTTCTTCATACTTTTTGGCGAAACCAAATGCGGTCTTCTCCGCTACCGTACCGATGGTGCCGGCACGGAATACGTTATCCGGACCAAACATGACTTTGGTAAAGTTGTGCGCCTGCGGTTGATACTCACCCGAGAAGTTCAAGTCAATATCGGGAACCTTGTCGCCCTTAAAGCCGAGGAAGGTCTCGAACGGAATATCATGACCTTCGCCCAGCATCGTCGAACCGCAGTCGGGACATACCTTGTTCGGCAGGTCGAATCCGCTTCGCACACTGCCGTCCAGGAACCATTCGCTGTGCTTACATTCCTTGTTGCGGCAGATGTAATGCGGCGGCAGCGGATTAACCTCGGAGATGCCGAGGAACATGGCGACAACCGAGGAACCGACGGAACCCCGCGAACCGACCAGGTAGCCATCACTGTTGGACTTTTTAACCAGACGTTCGGAGATCAGATAGTTGGCCGAGAAGCCGTATTTGATAATCGGCTCCAATTCTTTTTCCAGACGTGCGATAATCACTTCCGGCAGCTCGTCGCCATACATTTCCTTGGCCGTATTGTAACAGGTATCGCGGATCTCTTGATCGGCGCCTTCAATGATTGGGGTATACAGTTCCGAAGGGAACAGCTTGATTTCTTCAAAACGGTCGGCCAGTTCGGAGGTATTGGTTACCACGACCTCCTTGGCTTTGGCTTCGCCGAGGAACTTGAACTCTTCCAGCATCTCTTCGGTTGTACGCAGATGGGCGTCCGGTTTGTTCTGATCCTTCAGCGGGCTGAAACCTGTGATGCCATGAATGGTAATGTCCCGGAAAATCTTGTCGCGTGGGTCCAAATAATGTGCATTGCCAGTGGCTACAACCGGTTTGTTCAGTTTATCGCCAATCTTGCAGACCTTCTCAACCGCAATCTTGAGTTCATCCACGCTGCCCACCAGCCCCTTGTCAACCAGGTGCATGTACATCGTCAGCGGTTGAATCTCCAGAATGTCGTAGAACTGCGCCACGTCTTCGGCTTCTTCCACCGTCTTGTTCAGCACGGCTTCAAAAAACTCGCCTTTTTCGCAGCCGGACAAAATCAGCAGCCCTTCACGCATCTTCTCCAGCTTCGACTTGGGAATACAAGGTACACGTTTGAAATGCTCGGTATGCGACATGGAAATGAGCTTGTACAGATTCTTTTTGCCCACCGCGTTCAAGGCATAGATCCCACAGTGAAATGGACGCGTATTCGACAAATCCATACCTACGAAGTCATTCAATCGGTTCAGATTCTTGAGATTGCGCTCTTTGACCGCATCTTCGATCAGACCGTTTAAGATGCCGCCGAGCGCAATTGTATCGTCAATGGCGCGGTGATGGCTCTCAAGCGCCACTTTGTATTTGGTTGCCAGTGTGTTCAGGCGGTGATTCTTCATGGATGGGTGCAGCAGACGAGCCAGTTCCAGCGTATCCAATACCGGATTGTCCATCGGCGGCAGGTCGAAGCCCTTGAGGATGGCCTGGATAAAGCCAATATCGAACCGCGCGTTATGCGCGACCAGAATGGCATCTCCGGCAAACTCGACAAACTCGCGGATAACGCTGTCGATCTCCGGCGCTCCGCGCACCATATCATCCGTGATGTTGGTCAACTGCTGAATGTGATAAGGAATCCGTTCATGCGGATCGACAAAAGTTGAATACCGTCCGATCTCCTGCCCATCTTTCATTTTGACCGCCGCGATCTCAATGATCTTGTTCTGCGTGATCGACAGACCGGTGGTCTCGATGTCAAATACGACGTATTCAGCAGGCTTCAACTCTTCGTCTCTTGGATTGATGACTACAGCCACCGAATCGTTGACGACATTCGCTTCCACGCCATAGATCATTTTGATGCCATTTTTCTTCGCTGCTTTCGCAGCATCCGGGTAACACTGCACGCCGCCGTGATCGGTCACCGCGATTGCTTTATGTCCCCACTTGGCTGCACGTTTCACGTATTCTTCAACCGAGCAGACCGCATCCATCGTACTCATCTTGGTATGCAGATGGAACTCGACGCGTTTCTCTTCGGCATTATCCATGCGAATCGGAGGGGATTTAACCTCAACCAGGTCCGAAGGAATCATGACCAGCTCCGGAATCTGCATGAATCGATCCAGTTCTACCCGTCCGCGTGCTTTGACCCATTTCCCGTTGGCAAGCAGGCTCATCACTTTCAGGTCTTCTTTATTTTTGGCAAACATCTTCATCTGAAGCGAATCACTGTAGTCCGTCAGATAATACGTAAACAGCGTGCTGCCATTGCGGAGTTCCTTGCTTTCCAGGCCAAAGATGATCCCCTGAATGGTCACCTTTTTCTCTTCATCCTGAACATTTTGCAGTGATACCGCATCGTCACGAATGTCGTAGCCAATCTGAAGCTTGAGGTTCTCGTCATCGGCGCTGCTCTCCCCTGCGCTGACTTCTGCCTCAATCTCGGCCATCATCTTCTCGATTGCTGCCAATTCGTCACGTCGGCGCATCTCATCGAACGCAGCTTTGGCTTCCTGAGCCGCAGCTTCAGCCTGACTTACATTCAACTTCACCTGAAGCTGCAACCCAAAATAGCGGTCATAAAAGTCGATTAAAGCCCGGTCGATATTCCGTTTGCGTGCCAGTTCCAGTGACATGGCATCCGCAAACGAGACGGTCGTTGTCGAACCTTCAGTTACTGCTTGAGCACGTGCCATCCAGCCATTGACGGAAGGGATTTCCCGCTGCGCCCACTCGATAAAAAGTTTCCAATATTCGTCAACGATTTCACCCTGACGATTTTCTCCTGTGTATTGAAAAAGGAACCGGATCTTCGCAATATGCTTGAGCCGCTCCTGAATCTGCAAACAAAACGTCCGGTAGACCGGCGCTGGAACCAAACTATCCTTGACCAGCACGATCTTCCAGTCCCGATTAGAACGGCTGATCTCCACCCGATCAATATAGCCGTCGTTAAAATAAGGGTCCGCCGCACTGGCGGGCATCTCGGCCTGCTTCATCAGCAGTTCGAGGCGCTGCCTGCGCTCCGCCGTTTCACTCATCGTCTGTCCCCCTTTGTTTCTTAAAAAGCGAAGAGCTTCCGCGGCAGGGCACATTTGCACCCTGCCGCCGGAAGCTTCATTTCGCGCCTGGCTTCATCCGTTTATCCGGCCTGACGGCCTCTTGCTTCTGCTTGCTCCTGCCTCTGGCTTAATAAGCCTTGGCAAATACAACCGTGTGTTTCGCTGCTTCGCCGCAAGCGACGCAGGTATGCTTCTGCTCCTGCGGCTCGAACGGAATATTCCGACTCGTTGCCCCTGTCTCGGCACGTACTGTTTCTTCACAGGCTTCGCTTCCGCACCACCCTGCCAAGAAGAAGCCTCGTTTTTCTTCCATTTGTGCCTTCATTTCATCGAGGGTATCGACAGAATGGAAGTTGCTTGCACGGAATTCGAGCGCGCGCTGGAACATCTCCTGCTGTACCTGCTCAAGCAGCTGCTGCACTTCAGCCGTAACATTATCGAGCTGTACCGTCAATTTGTCGCCACCCAGACGCGAAGCGAGCAGGCAGACGCCATTTTCAATATCGCGTGGACCAATCTCGATTCGCACGGGCACGCCGCGCATTTCGTACTCATTGAACTTCCAGCCCGGACGTACATCCGCGCGATCGTCCATTCCTACGCGAATACCCGCTGCTTTCAGCTCGGCAAACAGCGCATCCGCACGTTCAATGACCATGTCTCGCGTCTTAGGAGGGCCGATTGGAATAATCATGACCTGCGTTGGCGCGACTTTTGGCGGAATGACCAGACCCCGATCATCACCATGCGCCATAATCAGCGAGCCGATCAGACGGGTACTCGTTCCCCACGATGTGGTGTGCGTGTACTCCAGTTCATTATCCCGGTTGAGATATTGGATCTCGAACGCTTTGGCAAAGTTGGTGCCCATGTAGTGGGAGGTTCCCGCTTGCACGGCCTTGCCATCCTTCATCATCGCTTCGATCGAGAACGTATCGACCGCTCCGGCAAACTTCTCGGATGGCGTCTTTTGTCCCATGACTACAGGCAGCGCCAGGTAATCCTGAACAAAGTCCCGGTACAGTTCCAGCATCCGCATCGTTTCTTCGCGTGCATCCTGCTCGTTTTCATGCGCCGTATGACCTTCCTGCCAGAGGAATTCACTGGTGCGCAGGAACGGAAGCGTACGCTTTTCCCAACGCATCACGTTTGCCCATTGGTTAATCAGTACCGGAAGATCCCGATACGACTTGATCCATTTGGAATACATATGGCCGAACATGGTTTCCGACGTTGGACGTACAGCCAGACGTTCTTCCAGAATGTCGCCTCCGGCTTCCGTTACGAATGGCAGCTCCGGATTGAACCCTTCGATATGCTCTTTTTCTTTTTGGAAAAAGCTCTCCGGAATCAGCATCGGGAAGTAGGCATTGCGGTGTCCCGTTTCTTTGAAACGACGATCCATCTCCTGCTGAATGTGCTCCCAGATCGCATAACCATCCGGACGGAACACGATGCAGCCGCGTACCGGCGAATAATCCATCAACTCCGCTTTTTTGATGACGTCGATGTACCAACGCGAAAAATCTTCGCTCTGCGGCGTAATTTCTGTAACGAACTGTTTGTCCTGTTTATCGCTTGCCATGTATGTCCCTCCGTTTATCAAACGAACCGATTTTGCCGCTCTCAAGCGGCACGGCCGGTTTCTAACCGTTGATTCCGAGTATTACCGAGCAATTCTCTATCCCTTGATAATGCGTAAAATATCGTTATAGGTGACAGCGATCATCAACAGGAAGATCAGCGCAAAGCCCACGAAGTGGACCATGCCTTCCTTGTTGGGATCAATCGGCCGTCTGCGAACGGCTTCAATCCCCAGGAAAATCAATCGGCTTCCGTCCAGCATCGGAATCGGCAGCAGGTTGAAGATCCCCAGGTTGATACTGACAAAGGCCGTCCAGATAATCATCTGATCGATGCCCTGGCTCGCTACCTGCCCGGTTGCTTGCAGCGTACCGACCGGCCCGGCAAGTTGATTGATGTCGAAGCGTTCAAACACCAGTTTGCGCAGTGCATCCAGAATCGCCGTACTGCCCTTTACAAAAGAATCTCCCGCGAATTGGAAGCTCTCGGTGAAGGAAGCACTCCGCTTGAGCTGGCTGAGAGCAATGCCCACTTGAAGCACTTCACGCCCGTCGCTTGCTTTAACCATTTTCGGTGTGACCGGAATCTCCAGCTTCTCTTTGCCGCGCTCTACCGACATCTGCACTTCCTTACCGCCAGAAGCGTTAACCAGTTCGGTAACCTTGGTGAGGTCGCCGCTTACCGGCTGTCCGTCAATCGTTTGAACCACGTCACCTTTTTGCAGTCCGGCCGCAGCAGCAGGCGTTCCTGCCACTACCTCGGCTACTTCGACGCCGGTTGCCTTGTCATCCGGCACGCCGGATACCTGCACATAGATCAAGAATAGTACAAAGGCAAGCACAAAGTTCATGAGCGGTCCGGCAAAAATCGCCAACGCACGTTTGCCGACACTTTTGCTGCGGAATTGGCGATCTTTGGGTGCAACTTGAAGCTCCTGACCGCGAGACACAATATCGGCCTGGCGATCCACTTCCAGATGCTGCGTTTCTCCATCTACGTTGAGACGAATCTGCATCCGTTCTTCAAGATCAATCCATTCGATCTCACCGCGTACAACGTTACGACGATTATCGAGCTGATCGAGATAAATTTTCTTGACGACACCTTCATCCGACAAACGGACGGCAATCGTCTGCCCCGGCTGGATGGGATCCAGTTCAGGATCTTCGCCTGCCATTCTGGCGTAACCGCCAAGCGGCAGCATACGCAGGGTGAACGTCGTTTCGTCTCGTTTATAAGCAAATAGCTTGGGGCCAAAGCCGATCGCAAACTCACGCACCAGAATACCTGCGCGTTTGGCGAAATAATAATGCCCCCATTCGTGCACCGTAACGACAACGAAAAACATCAATACGGTCAGCACGACAATCTGAAGTGTCATCATGTCTGATCTGATCCTCCCTGTTGGTGAAGCCCCGAGTCGAATGGAGCGATGATTCCGTCCGGCTGAAGATGGTCAGAAAAATTCATGCAGACACAAGGCTATGCAAGCGGCAGACCAACTGGCTGTTATTCCGCTGCAATCCGTCTGGCCCAGGTATCCGCTTCACGAATCGTATCCAGATCCGGATGAGCGATCACCTCATGACGCTGCATGACTTTCTCTAACGTATCTTCGATCTGCAGGAACGAAATTTCGCGGCGCAAAAAACGTGCAACGGCAACTTCGTTCGCTGCATTAAATACGGTCGGTGCGGTTCCCCCCATTCTACCACACTCATAGGCCATCCTTAAACAAGGGAAGCGGTCGAAATCCATTTTCCGGAAATTCAACTGAGCGACCTCTGCAAGCGACAACCGTTTGGCATTCAACGATGCACGATCCGGATAGGTCAACGCATATTGAATAGGTACACGCATATCGGGGTTCCCCAACTGCGCAATGATACTGGTATCTGTAAATTCGACAAAGGAATGAATGATGCTCTCCGGGTGCAGCAGCACATTGATCTCCTCGTAGCCCAGACCAAACAGCCAATGGGCTTCAATTACTTCAAGTCCTTTGTTGACCATGGTGGCGGAGTCGATTGTAATCTTGGCCCCCATTGACCAGTTGGGATGCTTGAGCGCATCTTCCACCGTAACATCACGCAGCTGTTCGCGGCTCAGATGACGGAAAGACCCTCCAGAAGCCGTCAAAGTGAGGCTGTGCAGGCGCTCTCTCGGCTCTCCATTGAGACATTGGAAAATCGCAGAATGTTCGCTATCCACCGGCAGGATCGCTACGTTCTTGTCTGCTGCACGCTGCATCACAATATGACCGGCTGTCACCAGCGTCTCCTTGTTGGCCAGCGCAATCGTCTTGCCCTCATCAATCGCAGCAAGTGTAGCGGGCAGTCCCATACTGCCGGTGACCGCAGTGACTACCGTGTCTGCCTGGGTGCCTGCCGCAATCTCAACCAATCCTTCTTCGCCATAGTAGACCTTCGTCCCCGCAGGAACTTGAGCCTTGAGCGACTCCGCTGCTTCACGGCTCGCCACCGATACTTTGGAAGGACGAAACTGATGGATCTGTTTCAGCACAAGCTCAATATTGCTGCCCGCAGCCAGGGCTTCCACTTCAAAAAGCTCGGGATGTTCGTCGATCACCTGAAGCGTCTGTGTACCGATGGAGCCCGTCGAACCAAGCAGCGCTATCTTTTTTGTCATGTCTCTCTTCCCCTTCCCTTACCTTGCCAATCCGTTCCGCCTGCTAATAAGGAAGCAGCAGCAGGATATGTACGAAAGGGAATACGGCTAACCAGCTGTCACAGCGATCCAGTATGCCACCATGTCCCGGAAGGATACTGCCCGAGTCCTTGATTCCATACACACGCTTGTATGCGGACTGAATGAGATCCCCCATCTGTCCAACGACCGAAGCCGCCAAGCCAATCAGCATCGCTCGCATCGGATCAAGCAGATCAGGCGAAGCCAACGAAAATCCAAGTGCGATCAATACCGCAATCAAGATCCCGCCAACCGCGCCTTCGATCGTCTTGTTTGGACTAATGGCCGGCCACAGCTTGTTTTTGCCAAATGCTTTCCCTGTAAAATAAGCCCCTGCATCGCTGCCCCAAATACTGAGCAGCAGCAGAAACGTCCAGAACAAGCCCTGCCCATCGGGGGTATCCCGAGAGATGGCAATATAATAAAAACCCAAACCGACATACACAGCTCCCAGAAGCAGCAGGGATGTCTGCTTGATATTGATTTCGTTTTTGGTCAGCACCGTTGTGCAGAGCAGCAGCAGGAGCGCCAGCCAGATGGCATGCTGAGGCGGAAGCGGAAAATCCAATCCCCAGAACTGCCAAGGAAATGTCAAATACGCAACAGCTGCATAACCAATCCAGGCTTCTGAGCGAAAAGGAGCGCCCGTACTCATTTTTGCAAACTCATAGTAACCGACAAGCGCCATCAGCATGACCAAGGCGGGATACCAGAAGCCGCCGACCACACACAAGCCCAGGAATAACACCCCAGCTACGACGCCAGTTATAATTCGCTGTTTCACCGTCTCATCCTCCGTCCGGGCAACGCCGCTATTTCAGACCGCCAAATCTTCGCGTACGCCGCTGGTATTCGGCCACTGCTTCCCTAAGATGCTCTCTGCCGAATTCCGGCCAGTAGGCGTCTGTGAACCACAGCTCGCTGTACGCGATCTGCCACAGCATGAAGTTGCTAATCCGCAGTTCGCCGCTTGTGCGAATCAACAGATCCGGATCAGGTATGCCGCCGCTTTGCAGATGAGCAGAGATCATTTCCTGATCGATGTCTTCTGCGTGAAGTTCTCCCGCTTCGACACGTTTGGCGATCTCTCGAATCCCTTCTACCAGCTCACGCCTGGCTCCGTAATTCAGAGCAAAATTCAATACCAGACCCGTATTGCTTTCGGTGCGTCTGATCGCTTCCCGCATCGCCTTGAGCGTATGTTCGGGCAGATTCTCCAGATTGCCCATCATGCGCACCTGTACATTTTTTTCGATCAACTCTTCAAGCTCAAGCGCCAGAAACTCCTGCGGCAGCCGCATCAGGAAATCGACTTCTTCTTTGGGCCTGCTCCAATTTTCCGTGGAAAAGGCATATAGCGTCAGATAACGAACGCCCAACTCATCCGCAGCAATCGTGGCACGCTTGACCGCCTTCATCCCGCTCTGGTGACCAACGATTCTGGGCATACCAAACTTCTTGGCCCATCGCCCGTTGCCGTCCATGATGATGGCGATATGCTCCGGCACGTTCTCTGCCGACGGTTCGGCCGGACCCGAGTCCTGCTCGCGCTCTCTCGGACCGATCCATGAGCGAAACCGATTAATCATGTCTTCTCCTCCATGCTTCAGCTCCCGCAGATGTCCCTTAAAAAGACACAACCCCACCTGGAACGGAGGGGTCGCGGGGTCTTAAACTTCCATGATTTCCTTTTCTTTTACAGCGAGCACTTTATCGACTTCCGCGATATATTTATCCGTAAGCTTCTGAATGTCTTCCTGATGGCCACGGGATTCGTCTTCAGAGATTTCGCCTTTTTCTTTCTTCTTGATGTCATCGTTCGCATCGCGGCGGATGTTACGGATGGCAACCTTGCTCTCTTCGCCGAACTTTTTGGTCAATTTGACCAGTTCTGCGCGGCGTTCTTCCGTCAGCGGCGGGATGGTCAAGCGAACCGATATGCCGTCATTTGCTGGCGTCAATCCCAGATCCGACTTCTGAATCGCGCGTTCGATTTCGCCCAGCGACGATTTATCCCACGGCTGGATCAGCAGAGTGCGGGAATCCGGCGTGTTGATGTTCGCCAATTGGTTCAGCGGAGTAGGCGCTCCGTAATATTCAACTTGAATCCGGTCGAGCAGAGCAGGAACGGCACGTCCGGCGCGCAGCGTGCTCAGATCGCGCTGAAGCGACTGAATGGCTTTGCCCATGCGTTCTTCCGCGTTTTTCTTCACGGTTTGAGGCATTAATCTACACTCCCTTTGACGATCGTTCCGATTTTTTCACCGAGAACGACTTTTTTGATATTGCCTTGTTCGGTAATAGCAAATACGATCAGCGGAATATTGTTGTCCATGCACAGGGAAGATGCGGTAGAATCCATCACGCCCAAGTTGCGGCTAATCACTTCCATGTAAGTGAGTTGGTCGAACTTCTCGGCGGTAGGATCGACGAACGGATCAGCCGAGTACACGCCGTCTACTTTGTTTTTCGCCATCAAAATGACTTCTGCTTCGATCTCGGCTGCACGCAGCGCGGCAGTCGTGTCGGTCGAGAAAAACGGATTGCCTGTACCTGCTGCGAAGATGACGACGCGGCCTTTTTCCAGGTGGCGAATCGCTCTGCGTCGAATGTACGGCTCGGCAATCTGCTGCATGGCGATCGACGTTTGTACACGGGTCGGCACATCGATCGATTCCAGTGCATCCTGAAGCGCCAGCGAGTTCATCACTGTAGCCAGCATGCCCATGTAATCCGCAGTCGAGCGATCGATTCCGCTGGCGCTGCCAGCGATTCCCCGCCAGATATTGCCGCCTCCGCAAACGACCGCTACCTCCACGCCCAATTGTACGACTTCTTTGATTTGTTCGGCAATCTCCGAAATCATCAGTCCGTCGATTCCGTATCCGTTCTGTCCCGCAAGCGACTCGCCGCTGACTTTGAGAACCACTCGCTTAAATGCAGGCTGCATCAATTTTACCCTCCGCTTTTTTCCGCTGTCTGCATATATGGGGAACCCTGGTTAAAAAAGAAGGAACACCAAGTGTTCCCCCCATACACAGAAGCTGTGATTGATCTTTAGTTACCGATAATTACCGGTCGAATTCTTATTTTACTTGAGCCATAACTTCTTCAACGAAGTTATCGACTTTTTTCTCCAGGCCTTCACCCAGCTCGAAGCGTGCGAAGCGACGGATGGAGATGTTTTCGCCGATCGTGCTGATTTTTTCGTTCAGCAGTTGGGAAATCGTCTTGTCTGGGTCTTTTACGAAGCTTTGCTCCAGCAGGCAGTTTTCTTCGTAGTATTTGTTTACGCGGCCTTCAACCATTTTTTCAACGATTTTTTCTGGTTTGCCTTCGTTGAGGGCTTGAGCCTTCAGGATTTCTTTTTCTTTTTCAACAACTTCAGCTGGAACTTCTTCACGACGAACATACAGCGGGCTTGCTGCTGCGATGTGCATCGCAATGTCGCGTGCGAAGCTCTTGAATTGGTCGGTTTTACCTACGAAGTCTGTTTCGCAGTTGATTTCGACCAGAACGCCAATACGGCCGCCAGCGTGGATATAAGATTCTACTGTACCTTCAGTAGCTGCGCGTCCAGCTTTGTTTGCTGCAGCGGACAGACCTTTTTCACGCAGAACGTCTACGGCTTTGTCGATGTCGCCATTTGTTTCTTCCAGTGCTTTTTTGCAATCGAGCATACCTGCGCCCGTTCTTTCACGAAGTTCTTTTACTGCGCTCGCATTTACTGCCATTGTTGAGTCCCTCCAGGAATTAAGTATGGTTGTGAAGCTTATATCCCTAAAAAAAGGGCGGTTAAGAGGCTATTCACCACCAACCACCCTCTTTTTTACGCTGCCTTATTCAGATGCCGTAACCGGCAGATCTGAAATTAAGCAGTCGTTTGTTCGCCTTGGTTTGCTTCGATGACCGCTTCCGCGATTTTACCTGTCAGCAGTTTAACGGCGCGGATTGCGTCGTCGTTGCCCGGGATCACGTAGTCGATTTCGTCCGGATCGCAGTTTGTATCTACGATACCTACGATTGGAATGTTCAGCTTGCGTGCTTCAGCAACCGCAATACGCTCTTTGCGTGGGTCGATGATGAACAGCGCGCTAGGCAGCTTCTTCATGTTTTTGATGCCGCCGAGGAATTTCTCGAGGCGATCTTTTTCTTTGCGAAGCAGGATAACTTCTTTCTTAGGCAGCACTTCAAACGTGCCGTCCTCTTCCCAAAGTTCCAGCTTTTTCAGACGATCGATCCGCTTTTGGATCGTTTGGAAGTTGGTCAGCGTGCCGCCGAGCCAACGTTGGTTGATGAAGTACATGCCGCAACGTTCCGCTTCTTCTTTCACGGAATCTTGAGCTTGTTTTTTGGTACCTACGAACAGGATCGTACCGCCTTCACCAGCCAGGTTTTTAACGAAGTTGTACGCTTCGTCAACTTTCTTGACTGTTTTTTGCAGGTCGATGATGTAGATTCCGTTTCTTTCTGTGAAAATGTAACGGTCCATCTTCGGGTTCCAACGACGAGTTTGGTGACCGAAGTGTACGCCAGCTTCGAGAAGCTGTTTCATGGAGATAACTGCCATTCTCCATACACCTCCTAAGGTTTGGTTTTTTTGATGTACCTCCGCCGAAATCATCTCCCGTGGAGACTCCACCCTGGGTGAAGCACCTTCCGCGGAATTAATCAGCGTGTGTTTTAACACCGTTGTTTAGTTTAGCATAATCCCATCCTTGACGCAATCCCTGACATGGATTTTTTGCTGACTTGTTGGAGAATCCCACAAAAACAAAAAAGCCGGGATTCCCTTGGGAATTCCCGGCCTCGCATGAATCCGTTGGAGACTATTCGACTTTGGGTGTTGAGATTTCTTTGATGATGTCCGAATAGGAATCGCCGGGCTGGAATGAATAATCTCCAACTTGCAGCTTCGCCGTTACACCTGATTCTGCCGCTTGACGCTGGAATTCGGCTGCATCCTTGACAATGCCTGCACTTTCCAGCGCTTTGGAGACTGCTTTGAGATTCATCCCGCTCTGGATCTCAAAAGAAACCCGCGATGATTGAATTTCTTCGGACTGCTGCGCCTTGACGTTTTCTGAAGCAGCTGGCTTGGATGGAGCCTTGGGCGCCTGAGCCGATTGGTTCGACTCGGTGGACTTTGTCGGCTCGGAAGCCTGAGTCGGTTTCGTTGGCTGAGCTGTCGCGGCTGCCGAAGGCGTCTGCGGCTTCTGAGTCGCTTCAGATGTCGGTTTATCGGTTGACTTGGGTGCGTTCGTGGAAGGCGACTGGGCAGCTTCAGATGTTGGCTTAGACGGCGTATTGGTTGTACTCTTGGCCGCTTCATCCGACTGCACAGCACTAGAGGGGGATTGATCCGAAGCGGAAGCAGCCGCTTCCTGTGCCGCCCCCTTTTGTGCTTCAGGGGAAGCTGTCGCTTTTTCATCTGACTTCGCGCTGCTGTCACTCTGCTTGGTTTCGGCAGCAGTCGAATCCTTAGAGGCTGCTGTCGATGGCTCACCTTCAGGCTTCTGCTCTGCGGCCGATTGCGTAGGAGCAGAACCTGCCGAAGACGCCTGCGTTTGATCCGCATCTGCGGTCTGAGCGCCGGACTCTGCTGCTGGAGAATTTACCGATACGGGCCGTTCCTCACGTCCAGTCTGAGCCAATAACATCAATTGAAGAAGCAGCGCTCCCGCAATAATTCCAATGCCAAGCCCCAGCATAAAAGAGCGATTTTTAAACACTAATCTTCCTCCCTTTTTGCCAGCCGCAGGATCAATTGAATCTCACCACGCTGAAGGCCGATGGCTTTGGCGATGGCGTCAACGGACTTGCCTTGGTCATGAAGCTCAAACAACTGCGGGTACCGGCTTCGTACCGATTCAACGGGTTCCATTTCGGGAAGCGGCTCCTGGCTATGCTGCTGCGCAGCATGTTCAATCAGCTCATTGCGCAGCTTTCCAGCGGCTTCCTGCATTTCACGAACCGCCACGACCTGCAGATCGCCGCTTGAGAGCTGTTCAATACGTGCTTCATGTTTGCCAGCAGTTCGCTCCATTTCGGCAAGACGGCCCCGAACATCCGAGAGCTGTTCCTGAAGCGCCAACTGCTTGGCTCCCGTCTCCTGTCGGATCTGAACGAGCAGATTCACAAGGTCGTCGTTTTCCTTTTCCATTTCGACCATGTATTGTTCCAAGGTCTGCTCCATCTCACGAACGACCCGTTCACCCCCTACAGCCGTATTCTGCGGCTTGGGCTTGGGAATGAGAAAAGCATAGACCACGGCAGCTGCTCCAAGCAGTACCACATAAAGCCAGGCATCGTTCATGTTAGTTTCCTTTCTTACAATGACAAGTCAAAATGTTTACCTTTAAACGGGTGAGGAGCGGCGGCAGGCGGAGGAGCTTCAGCCTGTCCTTGATCGTGCTGCCGCTTTTGCCGCCCTTCATGACGACCCTGACCTTCACTGTCTTTGCGGATGCGGGCATCTGCCGCCTCCGTCGTAGGGGCACTGCGGTGTCGTGCTCTCTCCATCTCTGCACTTGCCTGTCCGGCGAGCTGCATCTGGTCAACTAGAGGGCGATGCAGCTGATCCTGCTGCATCCGGCTCGTTTCAGGTGCGCGATGAACCGCCAATTGAACTTCGATCGCTTTCATAATTGGACACCTCTATTCTGATTCTTCTATTCTGATCGTCTAAAGATTGGCTGTCATTGCAATATCACCTTCGAGGTATTGGAAAGAGACGCGTGACGAGTTTTCTTTGATGAACTTAGTATATCGCCCGATCACGATCTTTGCACCCCCATAAATGGTGTCTCTGACGACTACTTTTGCCCGGCCGGTGTCTTCCAAAATTCTCTCGATCTCGAAGATCCGTTCCTTGGCGTGCACTTTCTCCTGCTCCTGCTGACGTCTGGTTACGGTCAGCTTGGCGCGCATGGCTAGTTTATCGGCTGCCAATGAACCTGCCTGTGCCATTTGTTCAAGCAGATTGAGCGCTTGGTTGGTTTTTTGCAGATTTTCCGTTGTATCTCGAAGCTTTTTATGTAGGTCCGCCAATTCGTTGCGCAGATTCGGCAGAACGCCTACTTCGATGGCCGTGACGGTTGCCATGCTGTTGCCGATGGTTCGTGCCGTTACGCCTTCGCCTGCTTGAATATGCCCACCTACGATCAGCCCCTTGCTGCCTTCGCAGATGACCTGTTTTCCCGCTCTCACATCGGAGTGCATGATACTCTGCGAGACGATGACATCTTCACCGGCTTCCACGTTTCCGTCCTGGATAAAGGAGCTTTTGACATTGGTGCCCGCCTTGACGATGCCCTTGTGGTAACCGATCACACCACCAGAGATCTCGATTGAACCTTCCGCAAACAACTCAGCACCTTCCACGCCGCCCTGCACGCGGATGTCTCCGGCTGCCTTGACCCGGAAGCCCTGAAGGACACTGCCTCGAATGACGACGGTTCCAACAAAATCAACATTGCCCGTACTGTAATCCACATCGCCATGCACTTCATATACGGTAAATACATTAATTTTGCCATTATCCGTTCGGCTGACCATTCCTTCGATGGTGGCGTAAAGCGATGTATGCGTTTCGTCTGTGACGACGTTTTTTCCGATTTTGAAGCGGGCTTCCTTGCCCGGCTTGAACGGAACCTCTTCTCCCGTAACGGCGGTTCCCGGTGTGCCCGGTTGAGTAGGGAAGCGGCGAGCCAACAGCTGACCCTTACCGACATTCTTAAGACGGATCAGCTCCTTGTAATCAACTCGTCCGTCTTCCCTCTGCATCGGCCTGGCATCTTCTTCCTCGTCGAACATAAATTCAATTCGTCCATTTTGACCGTCTACAGGCGAGATTCCGCGTGCAATTTCCACTTCTTCAAAAAAGTAGCTTTCCGGTGAAACGACGAACCGACGAATGGCTTCATCCAACAAACCAAAACGCACATTCTGGTCCTGCAAAAATTGTCTCAGTGCCTCTTCCGTACAAGCAAAGCCCTCCTCTGGCTTTACAAAACGAAGTTTGGCCGACATTTTCGATGCTTCAAAGGAAACGGCAAGATGCCGATCCAAAGCCAGATGCTCAACCACGGACAATCCCTCTTTTCAACTTTGCTTATCGATGGCCAGAAGCCCCCCGGCTGCTTCCATCCGACATTAACGATCCTGCATAAGTAAGCTTTTTTGCTTGTCCAATGTACCCCTGAGACGTAAAATCGCCTTGGAATGAAGCTGCGAGATTCTCGATGGCGACAAGGACATCACTTCGGCAATTTCACTGAGCGACAAATCTTCGTAATAGAGCAATGAGATTACGATTCGCTCTTTCTCCGTCAGTTTTTCAATGCCTTTTGCCAGCGCTTCTTTTAAGTAAAATTCATTGACCTTATGGTCGGGATTTTTGGCTTTTTCATCAATCATCACAGACATGCGAGTCTCTGACTCTTCTTCACGGATCGGATCTTCCAATGAAACCAGCGACATCACCGATACATCCTGAAGCATCTGCTGGAATTCCTTCTCGGAAATCCCCAGGAATTCGCTCATTTCTTTGTCCGAAGCCCCGCGCATGTTCTCCTGTTCGAGCTTCTGATAAGCCTCTTCAATCTTCTTGGCTTTCTCGCGTACCGAACGTGGCACCCAGTCTCCCTGCCGCAGGCCGTCAAGAATGGCTCCGCGTACACGCCAGGAAGCGTAAGTTTCAAACTGCAAGCCTCGCTTGTAATCGAATTTCTCGATCGCATCGATTAGTCCCATAACTCCGTTGCTGGCCAGGTCGTCTTTGGAAACGTTCTTTGGAAGTCCCACCGCAAGCCGCGAAGAGACGTAATCGACAATGGATAAGTGATTCTCGATCAGTTTCTTCTTCGCCTCAACGTCCTGGTGTTCTTTCCAACTGATCCATAAATCCAGATGGTTTAACTGACCGGATTTGCGTTCATCCATTGTTATCTCCCTCCTTCATCCTCCGTAAGATGACGTACGGCTTTCGCCAGTTCTTCGGGATTTCTCTCTTGCGTCGATACCAGCTTAGGCGGATTGAGCGGCTGAAAATCGTTTATCTGCGCCGTTCGCTCTTCGGTCATCCGAGTCTTATCCGCATCCGGCTTCAATAAATCATTCAGTTCATCGCTTTCGTCCGGCGTTACCATATCAAGCGCCATGCCCCGTGTGTCTCCACCTGGAGCAGAGTTTGGTGCTAAAGAGCCGCCGCCCGTTTTTTCTTTGGGCAGCGGCTCGAGGGCACCGAGCACGATGCGAAAAAGAAATGCCAGGAGAAACCAGACGAATGCTCCGATCCCTCCCCGGATCAAACTGGTCACGGGAAGGTTGGTTCGGACCGCAAACAAAAACGTAATAACAAATCCGATCAAAGCAAATATCAGATTAACTCGTATGGTTCCCTTCATCGCTACAATTCCTTTACCCCTTTTTGAACGCTGCGTATAGTCAAAATCCCGGTATCCGAACTGATTTCGATCGTTCGGCCATAATTGGCACCTGTATCTTCTGCCATTAGGGAAATGCCGAGTTTCTTCAACATTTCCTTACAGGATTCGACGTTTCGAGGACCGATTCGCATCGTATCCCCACTTCCGGCGAAGGCAAACATCTGCGCTCCGCCAGCCATCTTCGCTATCAGCCGGCGCTTGGATGCGCCAAGCTCAAGCAGTTTGTCAACGAGAATAGGCAGCGCCGTATCCGCGTATTTGGCAGCGTTGATTTGACTCTCGCGTGCAATATCCGAAGAAGGAAGCATCACATGCGCCATGCCGGCTACTTTGATCTGCGGATCATACAGCGTCAAACCGACGCAAGAACCGAGTCCCGTGGTGCGAAGAATTCCGGAATTCCCGACTACGTTCAGATCGGCCATGCCGACTTTTACTAAATTTTGTCCATCAATCATTTTCGAACGGAACTCCAAGTGCAGCGAAAATCTTGTTGAACGACTCCGGATCCGGAATGAGGAAAAATTGTCCCTCAACCTCATCGTTACCCTGTACAAAAGTTGTATCGATCAGCAAAGCTGCGTCGCCCATCTCGCCAAACTGAATCATCCCGTAGCTGAGGATGGCCCCTGCCATGTCCACGGCAAGCGCCGGGACGGTAGGAGACATCGCCAGATTCGTAAAGTCAGCCAGCGAAGACAGGTACGAACCAGCCAAAATATTGCCGATCTCGCCGAGCGCCGATTGTTCCATCTCCGTCAGATCAAGCCCTTCGGTGGGTTGAAAAACACCCAAACGGTTGAGCAGCGATTTGCCGGCCTCTGGCGCCATGATGTAAAACAGGTTGCCCGGTGCATCCCCTTCTACGCGGAAGAAAACAGTCAGCACGATTTTTTCAGCGCCGCCTACTTTTTCCGCAATATCTTCAAAGGGGAGGATCTGGACTTTAGGAACGGCCATATCGATGGGTTTATTCAAGAGCTGCGATAACGCCGTGGCAGCGTGACCCGCTCCAATATTGCCGACTTCCTTTAGTACGTCAAGCTTGAAGCCTTCCAGCTTCGACAAGATTTCCATCTTTAATCCTCCAGCTGCTCGAGATGCGCCACTTCACCCCGGTTGAGCACTTCCGCAAGATTCAGCATAATCAACAGACGATCTTCACCGACTTTAGCGACACCATCCAGATATTTGGCTTTCACGCCCCCTACAACTTCTGGCGGCGAATCGATATTGTCCCGATCCAGATCGACCACGTCATTCGCGGCATCGACGATAAAGCCAACTTCCATATCTCCAACCGCGACGATGATGATTCGGGTCTGATCGGTGTATTCGGTCTCTTCCAGGTTGAAGCGTCCTCTGAGGTCGATAACCGGAATCACGACCCCGCGAAGGTTGATGACGCCCTTGATGAACGAATACGTCTTGGGTACGCGGGTAATCGGCATCATGCGTTCAATGGTGCGCACTTTATCAACGTCGATCCCGTACTCTTCATTACCCAAAGCAAACACAATTACCTTAATTTGTTCTGCCACAAAAAATCCCCCTTTATTGAGCCTCGCCCCTTGACCCCATTCCTGCAGCATGCTCTGCCCTCATCTGCCCAAACGATAACTTCCATTTCTGACACCGGATCAAACAGCTGACTGGATGTGGTCAAGGCATCGTGCCCCGATCATTTAATGAGCGCGTTCGGATCAAGAATCAGAGCGACTTGACCGTCGCCAAGAATGGTTGCACCGGAAATCCCTTGAACTTGAGGCAGATATTTGCCCAGGTTCTTGATGACGATCTCATTCTGGCCGATGAACGAGTCAATCGCCAGTGCCGCCATACGATCCCCTTTGCGAATGACGACGATTTCCGTTTCCTCTTCGTCTTCCTCATTAAAGTCCGGAGCGTCGAAGAATCGGCTGAGCGACATCAGCGGAATGTGTGCATCGCGGTAAGGAATCAACTTGCTGCCATGCACGTTGCGAACCTGATTTTTGCGAATAATGCCTGTTTCCACGATCGAAGACAGCGGGATGGCATATTTTTCGGAGCCCAGGCGGATCATCATGGCCGAAATAATCGACAGCGTAAGCGGAAGCTGTACCGAGAACAACGTTCCTTCACCCAGCGTCGAAGTGACCGCTACATGACCACCGAGTGTGGAAATCTTCGATTTCACGACATCCAGACCAACACCGCGTCCGGAAATATCGGAGATTTTCTCTGCGGTACTGAAGCCTGGTGCGAACAGCAGCTGATACACCTGCTCGTCAGTCATGGAACGGGATTCGTCTTCGGTTACGACACCTTTTTTGATGGCAGAAGCAAGTACCTTGGAACGGTCAATCCCTTTACCGTCATCCTGGATTTCGATAAAGACGTGGTTGCCACTGTGGAATGCGCGGAGGTTAACCGTACCTGTCTCCGGCTTGCCCGCAGCTACACGCTCGGCAATCGATTCAATTCCGTGGTCAACCGAGTTACGCAGCAGGTGGACGAGTGGATCGCCGATCTCGTCGATGACGGTGCGATCCAGCTCGGTCTCGGCGCCCGTAATCACCAGATCGAGTTTTTTGCCCAAGGACTTGGCCAGGTCTCGAACCATCCGAGGGAAGCGGTTGAATACCGTATCGATCGCAACCATCCGGAGTTTCATGACGATATTTTGCAGATCACTGCTGACACGGCCCATATGCTCGACCGATTCGGTCAGCTCCTGGCTCTTAATTTCAGTAGCCAGCTGTTCCAGACGAACGCGGTCGATCAGCAGCTCGCTGAACAGGTTCATCAGCACATCGAGACGTTCAATATCGACACGAATGGTACGGGAAGGTGCTGCGACCACTTTCTTCGCTGCTGGCTGCTTGTCTCCCGCTGCGACCGGCTTCTCTTCAGCAGCCGTTTCAACCGGAGCAGCGTCCGCAGCCGTTTCAGGTGCAGGCGCCTGAGCCAGGACTTCTTCTTCCTTGATCTTCTCACCCAGTTGAGTGAGCGTATCGGAATCGATCGACACCAGCTTGGCATCTTCAATCTCGGACAGATTCAGAATCATGGTACGCAGTTCATCTGGATCTTTTTCGGTAATGAAATACAGGGAGAAGCTGCGATCAAATTTCTCCTGTTCAATCTCTTGAACGGTCGGGTGCGACTTGACCACCTCACCGCTTCGTTCCAACAGGTCGAAAACCATGTAAGCACGTGCGGCTTTGAGTTGGCAATCTTCACGTATGGAGACTTCGATAAAGAGTACCCGATGTCCTGCCGCCAGAGACTGTTCCAGGATGGAATGTTGGAATTCATCCAGTTGCACCTGCTCTTTGGAGATGGGCGCTCCAGCTGGCTGGGCGCTACCTTCGGCTGGTGCCGCATCTTGAGCGCCGCCCGGCACTTCGCCGCGAACAATCGCTTGCAAAGAAGCCACAATCGCCGAAACATCGGCTTTGCCTTCCCCACCTTGCGTAATGTCTTGAACCATCGCTTCAAGGGCATCCAGACTCTTGAAGAGGGTATCGAAGATAAAGTTTTGCATCTTCAACTTGTCGTTACGAACCAGATCAAGCACGTTCTCCATCTGATGGGTCAACGCCGCCAGATCTTCAAACCCCATCGTTGCGGCCATGCCTTTCAGCGTATGCGCCGAGCGGAAAATAACCTGTACGATACTGATGTCTTCGGGGCTGGCTTCAAGCTCCAGCATTTTTTCGTTCAGCGACTGCAGATGATCATTCGACTCATCAATAAACATGGATAGATATTGGTTCATGTCCATTGCGAGACACCTCCTCCATTAAAGTGCAGTTAAGATTTGACGACCTGGTTTAATTTTGTTGCGATTTGCGGCAGAGGAAGAAGGTGCATGACACAGTTTAGTTCAGCGGCTGCACGTGGCATACCGTAAACTACACAAGTCTCTTCACTTTCTGCAATCGTGGTAGAAATACCCGAGTCGTACAACTTCTTCATTTCTTTGGCTCCGTCGCTGCCCATTCCTGTCATGATAACGGCATGCCGGCGAACTTCGTTCAGCGGCAAGACGGAATCAAACATGGCACCCACAGATGGTTTATGGCCATTTTGCGGTGGGGCATCCGACAGCTCGATAGCATATTGGCCGCTGCCTGTACGTCTAACCAGCAGGTGCTGTCCGCCCGGGGCAATGTAGGCCGTCCCTTTTCTTAGTGCCATTCCCTGCTGCGCTTCCACGACTTCCAGTGGACTGAGCGTATTCAGGCGCTGAGCCAGCGAATGAGTGAACTTGGGCGGCATATGCTGCACAATGACAATCGGAGCCGGGAATGAAGCCGGGATGTTCTCCAGCAGTTCCTTGAGCGCTCTTGGCCCGCCTGTTGAACAACCTACGGTCACGATCTGATCGATATGATCGCCTCCGACCGAGGAGCGTGAAGGCGGAGAGGCAGGTGGTGATGTTGGACGGTCAACTGCCGGACGTTCAGACGTCTTTCGTTCCTGCACCGGGCTCTTTGAAGGCGTAGGTGCCGGAGTCGGAGCTGCCGACTTTCGGGTCGGAGCAGGAGCCGATTCAGCTCTTGCAGCCGGCTTGTCAGCGGCAGGCCGCGTCTGCGCCGGGCGCTCGGGTGGAACGGCCGGCGTACGTGTCGGCTTGGTTCCCGAGCTAGGCGGCACCGCCGGACTTGGCTTCGACGCAGGCGTCGGAGTCGTGGTGCGCGGCGTAGCTGTGAAACCGGTCGGCGCATCCTTGCGGGGCCGAGCTTCGGGAGCCGATGGCTCAATCTTGGGACGCGGAAGATCAGGAGTCCGCTCTTCAGGTCGCCCTGTCTCTACAGGCGGCCCTTCAAGCGTTGATTCGCGCAGTTCGCGTTGAACCGGCTCGGGAGCCAGTACCACCGGCGCCTTTGTCGTTGCCGGTTTTTCTTTGCGCCATGCAGAGTCGTGCACCGCTGCGTGAAGCTGTCTCAACAGCGCCTCGCCTACTGTTTCGATGTCTTGAGAGTTGGACACGGATGGCTTGCGTATAAAGTCAAACGCGCCAGCCTCCAGCGCCATGATGGTCTCTCTCATGCCTTCTTCATTGATGCCAGACAGCATAATAACCGGAAGCGGATATTCACGCATGATCTGCTGCAGAGACTCCAGGCCATTCATCTCCGGCATCTCTACGTCCATCGTCACAATATCGGGTTTGATTTTTCTAATCTTTTCGACGGCTTCCCGTCCGTTTTTGGCCGTATCGACCACAGAGAACGATACATCCCGTTCAATCAGGTCGGATACAATCTTGCGCATAAAGGCCGAATCATCGACCACGAGTACGCGATATGGCACCATAACCTCAACTCCTGTCCTGCTCCAGAATCAGTTTTCACCGTTTTAATAGTCTGCGTACAAAGCCTTTGATTCCTTTTGGCGAATCGGCTCGAACTTGTAGGGAATGTTCAGCGTAACGAAGTGCCAGCTCTTGGATGTCTTTCGAAGCCTGACTGTTTGGAAACCGGATAGAGAAAGGTGTCTGTTTCTTGACCGCTTGACTGACATGCGGATCATCGCTGACATGACCAAGAATCGGAATCTCAAGATGCAGAAATTTCTCGGCGACCAGCCTGATCTTATCAGCGGTCTGTTGAGCCTCCCTGCGATCCAAAGCACGATTGACAACCAGTCGGAACATTGCGGAATGTTCCAGATCATGGACCACTTTCACCAGGGCATACGCATCGGTGATGGCGGTCGGTTCCGGGGTGGTCACGACAATACATTCGTCAGAAGCGGTAATGAAGCGGATCGTCTCTTTAGACAGTCCTGCGCCGGTATCAAACAGAATATAATCCATATCATGTGCAATTGCTTCGATCTCTCGGGTGAAGTAGATCAGATCTTCCTCCGATAGTGAAAACAATTCGGTCATTCCTGAACCGCCCGCGATGTAAGGAAGCGAGTTGGGCCCGGATTGAATGATTTCACTCATGCTTTTTTCTCGCTTGAGCAAATGGAACAAGTTGTACTGTGAACGAACTCCCATTAATACGTCGATGTTGGCCATCCCGATGTCAGCATCGAAAACAAGCACTTTTTTCCCCAATTTCTGCAGCTCGAGAGCAAAGTTTAGGGTGAAGTTTGATTTCCCGACTCCTCCCTTTCCACTGGTAACGGCAATGACATGAGCTGTCTTGCCTGGCGGTTCGGAGGAATCCGTCTGCTTAGAAGGATCGGTTCTTAGCGAGGAAATCAGCTCCCTGAGCGCCGCGGCCTGATCACTCATATGGTTTGTTCTCCCAGCAGGACATCCACGAGCAGGTCTCCGCCTGGAAGCAGCAGATCATCCGGCACGTTTTGTCCGTTCGTGATGTAAGAATACTTAAGCGGATAACGATGAAGCAGACTGAAGATACTGCCAAAGCTTCCTGTTTCGTCCGCTTTGGTGAAAATCACTTTGTCCAGCCTATACTGACTGAAGTTATCTGTAATCTCCGCCATGTCCATATATTTGGAGGTGAGGCTGAGTACGAGATAAGTCTCGCTGTGTTCAACGGGAGCGATCAGCGCCTGTAATTCCGATACCAGAAGTTCGTTGCGATAATTGCGTCCTGCAGTGTCCATAAGAATCAGATCGCAGCTTTCCAGCTTCTGAAAAGCTCTCTGTAAATCTCCTGGAGACTGCACGACTTCCAAAGGAACGTTGAGAATGGACGCGTACGTACGAAGCTGCTCGATGGCTGAGATTCGATAGGTATCGGAAGTAATGAACCCCACCTTGCGTTTGTGTTTAAACATCTGCTCGGCGGCCAACTTGGCGATGGTTGTCGTTTTTCCAACACCCGTAGGACCGGCAATGTACACAATATGCGTCTGTGGCGATATGCCTCCACCTTCCCGGGCTGCGGCGTAAAGACGAATCTGCTGCCTCAGCTCCTCGGCGGAAGCCTCCGAATAAGCGGCGTCTTCCTCACCTCTCAGCGCTCCCAACCATTCTTCGATCAAAGCTTCATCCACATGCTGTTCGCGCAGACGATCCAGCATGCGTTCCAGATTCTCCGGTAGAGGCACTTCATCGACCTGGCTTTTGGACAGCTTGTCGATCATCAGGCGCATCTGGCGAAGCTCTTCGTATAGTCGATCTTCCTTCGACTGATCCCTTTCTCCCTGGTATTCACGAATACTTTCTTCCAGGCGGCGCTGCTGCTCGGCTTGCATCGCCAGATTCGATTCAGAAGCGGACAGTTGGCGCTGCTCCGAAGCGGCGGGCGTCGGAATACTCCCGTTAGGGGAATTATCGGTATATTGGGCCTCAGGTTTTATATTAAAGACTTCATGGTCCTTTTTTAAGGCAGGAACCACGACATTAGACCCAGAATCAGGCACACGCAGCGGCTGGCTCGGCATCTCCGGCTGCTGCGCAGGTGATGCTGCCTGCTGCGGACTAGCTACAGCGCTGGCTTTTCGGTATGCGCCTGCTCCCGCGCTTCGCGGAATGGCAGCCGGAACACTTAACGTTTCCGCGTTGGCTGCCTTGGGCTTGGCAGCACCAGCTGTCGTCTTTTCGGCTTTATCGTTCTCCAGTGCGGCCACTACTTCCAGTTTCTTTTTCCCGAACAGTCCGAACACGCCGCCAACTTTCGTCTCTTTGGTGCTCAGGATGACGGCATCCGATCCCAGATCGGTTCGGATTTTTTGCATCGCTTCGATCATCGTTTCGACTACGTAACGCTTTACAATCATAAGTTCACCACTCCGACACTTTGAATTTCTACGCTCGGTTCAAGTTCACTGTAGGAAAGAACCGGAATGTCCTGCATGGTGCGTTCAATAATCTGGCGCATATACATGCGGATGGTCGGTGAGGCGAGTAAAATCGGCTGCTGCCCAGACTGAATGGCCCGGTTCACCTGTTCCGTCAATTTTTGATAGACCGTCTGAGTGGATACCGGATCAAGGGCTAGATAACTGCCCTGCTCCGTCTGCTGCACGCTCTCCGCAATTTTCTTTTCCAGATTCGGCCCTACTGTAATCACTCTCATCGTTTCACCCTGTTGGGTGAACTGCTGTGTGATCTGACGTGACAATGCCTGGCGCACATATTCCGTCAAAATATCCGGGTCTTTGGTGTAGGTTCCGTAGTCAGCCAGCGTCTCGAAGATCGTAACCATGTCTCGAATCGAGATTTTTTCCTTCAGAAGCTTGGCCAGCACTTTTTGAATATCGCCGACTGCCAGAATGGAAGGAATGAGTTCGTCCACAAGAACCGGATAACTTTCCTTGAGGTTGTCGATCAGTGCACGAGTCTCCTGGCGACCCAACAGTTCATGCGCATGACGTTTAACCAATTCGGTCAAATGAGTAGCCACAACAGATGGTGGGTCAACGACGGTATATCCGGACAACTCCGCTCTTTCTTTGGTCGCTTCATCGATCCATAACGCAGGAAGTCCAAAGGCAGGTTCCATGGTCTCGATCCCCGTGATGCTTTCATCGTCAAATCCAGGACTCATCGCCAAATAATGGTTAAGTAGCAATTCCCCACGACCCACGATATTTCCTTTAATCTTGATAATATATTCATTGGGTCTAAGCTGAATATTATCCCGAATCCGGATGACCGGAACAACAAGTCCCAGTTCCAGCGCGCACTGTCTGCGAATCATGATGATTCGATCAAGCAGGTCACCACCCTGCTGCATGTCGGCCAGCGGAATCAATCCATATCCGAACTCAAATTCGATCGGATCAATCTGAAGCAGGCTGACTACACTCTCAGGGCTGCGAACTTCCTCGATCTCTTTCTCTTCCACTTGCAGTTCCTCTGCCACCTGCTGTTGATCCAGGTTAGACTGCATCCGGCGAGCCGCGAAGAAGATCAGACCGGCCAGCGGGAGCGTGGAATACCAGTGAATAGGTGTTAACAGCCCAAGCAGAGCAATCGCCACAGCGACAATGTATAACAATTTGGGATAGGCGAATAGCTGACCTACCACGTCGTCCGCCAGATTGCCTTCAGAAGTGGCACGCGTGACAATCAGACCCGAAGCTGTCGAGATCAACAGTGCCGGAATCTGGCTGACCAGACCGTCTCCGATCGTCAGGATTGAATACGTAGACAACGCCGTACCGAAGTCCATGCCATGGATGGTCATCCCGATAATAAAGCCACCCACCAGGTTGATGATTAAGAGAATGATACTGGCGATTGCATCCCCTTTGACGAATTTACTCGCACCGTCCATTGCGCCGTAGAAGTCCGCTTCGCGCTCGATTTTAGAACGTCTCTCACGCGCCTGTTGTTCATTAATCAGGCCTGCGTTCAGGTCGGCGTCAATGCTCATCTGCTTGCCGGGCATCGCGTCGAGCGTAAAGCGCGCTCCTACTTCAGCTACGCGTTCCGAACCTTTGACAATTACGATAAATTGAACCGCAACGAGAATCAGGAAGATGATGAAGCCAATCGCAATCTCTCCACCAGCAACGAACTCGCCAAATGTACGCACGACAGAACCCGCATCCGCTTTTCCAAGAATCAGTTTGGTTGTCGAGATGTTCAGTGACAAGCGGAACAGCGTCGTAATCAGGAGCAATGCCGGGAAGATGGAAAACTGTAACGCTTCCTTGGTACTCATAGCAAGCAGCATAATGAGCATTGCGGCCGAAATATTAATGACGATCAACACGTCGAGCAGCCAGGTAGGAATGGGGAGGATCATCATCAAAACGATCCCAAGCACCCCGGCAAGAACCACAATGTCCGTTTTCTTCATATTTGTTCTCCTTCCCGGCTTGATGAATTTACTTTACTTTCCCTCTAAGCTTATATACATAGGCCAGCACTTCGGCAACCGCCTGGAAGAGATCCGCAGGGACGGAGTCCCCAATCTCTGCCTGAGCGTACAAAGCACGTGCCAGCGGCTTATTTTCCATAATCATGACACCATTTTCTTTTGCAATCTCCCGAATCCGCAGCGCCGTAAAATCCTGTCCCTTGGCGACCACTTCCGGAGCCTGCATCTTGCTTCCATCGTATTTTAATGCCACTGCATAGTGCGTAGGGTTGGTAATGATGACGTCTGCGGTGGGGACATCCTGCATCATGCGCTGCATGGCCATCCGGCGCTGCCGCTCGCGGATTTTCCCTTTAATCATGGGATCGCCTTCCGCCTTTTTATACTCATCCTTGATGTCCTGTTTGGACATGCGAATTCCTTTTTCAAACTCATATTTCTGATACATGTAATCCAGCGCTCCGAGGACCAATAGAGCAGCTCCAATCTTGATTCCCAGTGAAAGGGTAATCGAAGCGGCAAAACTCAACGTATCTTCAAGAGACATCGCATGGAGCTTGGAGATCGAGCTAATTTCACCCCGCAGGGTACTGTACACCAGAAATCCAATAATGCTCATCTTGAGCAGGGACTTCAACATTTCTACCAGTGAACGCACGGAGAAAATATTTTTAGCACCTTTGATCGGATCAAGCTTGCTGAACTTGGGCTTGAGCCCTTCGCTGGCAAAGAGCAGACCGTACTGCCCAAAGCTTGCAACGATGGGAAGAATGACCGCAATGATAAATATGGGAGCCAGCAGTTTGAGAATCTCCACCATATACTGCATCATCATGTTCATGACATTGTCGATGGTGATGTCCATATTGATCCATTCTGTAAACACATCCGTAAACAGCTTCGTAATCACCGTCCGGTAATCGCTGCCGAAGATCATCAGCATGGCCATTGCACCAATTAACACAGCTGCCCCCGGCAGTTCCTGACTCTTGGCGACCTGACCTTTCTTCCGACTTTCCTCTCGCTTTTTCGGCGTTGCTTTCTCCGTCTTCTCGCCAGAGAACAGCTGCAAGTCAAGTTTTAGACGAAGCTCCAAGCTGTTTCTCCTCCTACTCTAAGCCACTTTTACTGAGGCCGCTTACCGACCGTTCCCAACACTCCCTGCATCGTTTGAGCCATGAGTGAAAACAATTGATCGAAGATGTAAGTCAGACTTGGCATCAGAAGCATGAGCAGCAAAAGCCCTACGATAATCTTAACCGGAATCCCGATTACAAAAATGTTGAACTGTGGAGCAGTTTTGGCCAAAAAGCCAAGTCCCACATCCGTTAAGAACAAAGCAACCACGATTGGAGCAGCCATCTGAAACGCAACCATCATGGACATCCCAAACGCTTTAAGCAAAAATTCCATCAGGCTTCCATCATAGATCTTCACAAACAACTCATTATCGATCGGCACCCAGTTATAACTGTATACGATGGCGTCCAGCAGTCGGTGATGACCATTCATGGACAAAAAGAGCAGCATCGCAATCATATACTTGAACTGCCCCGTAAGCGGAGTAACCGCTCCGGTTGTAGGATCGAATAGGGTTGCCATACCAAAGCCGATCTGAATGTCCAGCACGGCACCGGCGATTTGAACGGCGATAATAATCATATACGCACAATAGCCAAGCAGCAGGCCCATCAAAATCTCGCGGATAATCAGCAGAATATAACTTCCATCAAACGCAGCCACCTGGTTGGTTCCATAGCTCAAGTACACAAGAATTGAGACCATGGTTGCCACGCCGACTTTAAAACGCGTAGGAATGTTACGTGACGAGATCAGCGGAGCGACAACAAAAAAGGAAGTCACCCGGCAGAAGATCAATAAAAATACTGGAGCACTCTGTAGTAAATTGTTCATCATTGGCCGACCTTACCCGATATATAAATACAGGTTACTTAGGATGCGATACGTGAAATCAACGAGCGTGTTGAGAATCCAAGGGCCAAAAACCAGAATCGACAGCATGACCGCTACAATTTTGGGGACAAAGGCAAGCGTTTGCTCCTGAATCTGGGTCGTTGCCTGGAATACGCTCACGATCAACCCGACGACCAGCCCCAGAATTAGCATGGGAGCGCTGGCCTTGAGTACCACGTATACCGCTTGACCGGCAAGGCCGATAATAAAGTTGGAATCCATTGCGTTCCCCTCCCGATTTGATCCGGCCTCTGCGGCATCTTAACCCGAATTGAAGCTGAGAAGCAGCGATTTGACGACCAGATACCAGCCATCTACGAGTACGAACAGCAAAATCTTAAACGGCAGTGAAATGACCGTTGGCGGAAGCATCATCATCCCCATTGCCATGAGTGTACTGGAAACCACGATGTCGATGACCAGGAACGGGATATAAATCATAAAGCCCATCTGAAAAGCAGTCTTCATCTCGCTTATGGCGTAAGCGGGTACCATAACCGTCAGCGGAATATCTTCAAAGCTTTTGGGTTTTTCCATACCGGTGTAGTCCATAAAGAGCAGAAGATCTTTCTCCCGCGTATGCTTGAACATAAACTCTTTCATTGGAACGGCGGCCTTATCCAAGGCTTCCATCTGTGTCAGTTCGCCGCGTACATAAGGTTGAAGCGCTGTATCATTAATAGAAGATAACGTTGGGGACATAATAAAAAGCGTCAAAAAAAGTGCCAGTCCCACGAGCACCTGATTCGGCGGCATTTGCTGCGTACCGAGCGACGTTCTGACGAAACTGAGCACAATGACGATGCGTGTGAAGCTGGTCATCAGAACCAGCAGAGCTGGTGCGATGCTGATGACGGTGATAAGAAGAAGAACCGACAATGTGCTGGTTGCCGGAGCACCGCCGGAATCTCCGCCTACCTGAATATCGATATTTGGGATCGGATTCTCGGCACCTGTCGCATGTGCGGTCGGCAAGGACTGGATAAAAATAAAACCTATAACCAGGGCAAACGTAATAATCAGCTTTTTTTTCATGGTTCCCTCGATCGTTCAGCAGATTCCTCTTTTCCCAACAAGTCATCGACCTTCCGTCTCCGATCGGTCGCTTCCTTCAAACGGCTCTCAAACAGTTCTTGGAAAGAAGCTGCTTCAAGCTCCTCCGCCTCTTCGGGAACATGACCTGAACGGTTTCGGAATCTGGATGTAAGTTTCTCCGCCCAATCGGGCAAAGCGATGTTTGGGCTGGTACTTTGCTGCTCCAGCGCCTCCATCAGCACCTCAACCTCTTCGGCCTCGGAGATCTTGTCGATCAGAGTAATATTTTCGCCGACGCCGATCAAATAAATGCTGCTGCCGATCTCAACGATCTGCAGCGATTTATTTTGGCCGAGGCCGACTCCGCCGAGTGTACGGACAGAGCGGCCGCCGAACCAGCCCCGATTTTTTTTGCCCAGGTAGCGGATCAAAAAAACGATGAGGGCAACAATTGCGATCAGGACGAAGATTACCCACACGAGATAGGAATACACGCCGGTATCCGCCGTAAAGTTCGGCTGCTCTTCGTTCAATAAAAGCATAGGCGACTTTCCCGTCTTACGCGCCGAGCGTCTTGTTGATCGCTTCGATAACGCGGTCAGACTGGAACGGTTTTACGATGAAGTCTTTGGCGCCGGCTTGGATCGCGTCGATAACCATCGCCTGCTGACCCATGGCGGAGCACATAATGACTTTAGCGCTGGCATCCAGCTTTTTGATTTCTTTCAGGGCAGCGATTCCGTCCATTTCCGGCATCGTGATGTCCATCGTGATGAGATCGGGTTTAAGCTCCTTGAATTTTTCCACCGCTTGCGAGCCGTCTTGGGCTTCCCCCACGACTTCAAATCCATTTTTTGTCAGAATATCTCGGATCATCATGCGCATGAAAGCTGCGTCGTCCACGATAAGAATACGGTTTGCCATTGATTAAAAATCCTCCCTGTCGATTGCGTTATTGTAGGTTTTGAATACGGTCCCATTGACTGACGATATCGGTTACGCGTACCCCAAAGTTTTCGTCAATGACTACGACTTCCCCTTTGGCGATCAGCTTATTGTTAACCAAAATATCGACGGGTTCGCCGGCCAGCTTGTCCAGTTCGACGATGGAGCCCTGGGACAACTCCAGAATCTCCTTGATCTGCTTTTGGGTCCTTCCTAATTCTACGGTGACTTTAAGGGGAATGTCCATCAGTAATCCTAAATTATTTTCTTCCCCTTGGCCGTATCCGCCATTCTGAAGATTCCCAAATTGCACCGGCTGCACATTTACATTGCGTCCCGGTGGAGTCCCGTAGTGGTTAGGCTGCGGAGGCTGCTGCTGCATCGGCATCTGCCCATAACCCGGCGGGTAACCGCCATACGGAACCCCGTAATCAGGCTGCATCCCAGGCGCTCCATAACCCGGATATGGCGGCGCTTGCTGTCCTGGCGGCATTCCATAAGGAGGCATGCCTTGCTGCTGGGCAGAAGCTGCATATGGATCGGGATACGGCGTGTTCTGAACGGGTGCCTGCGGCTGCTGCATCTGAGGCTGGGGTTCCGGTTGAACAGGCGCTTGCGGCTGCGGCGCTGCGGCTGCTGGCTGCGGCGCTTGTTCAGGCGCGGCCTCTTCCATGGCTCCTCCGAGGAGCATTTCCACCATGTTTTTAGCAAAATCAATTGTGATTAACTGCATAATGGTCGAGTCGATCAAATCTCCGATCAGGAGGCGGAAAGACACCTTAATGAGCGTCTCATCCATGGGGAGGTTGCTGACTCCATCTCCGCTGGCGACATCAAGAATATCGATGGCAGGAGGTGATATGTTAACAAAGCGGTTAAAGATGGTGGACATGGACGTTGCGGAAGAGCCCATCATCTGGTTCATGGCTTCCTGCACGGCGCTGATATGGATTTCGTTCAGTTCCTCATCCTGCGGATCCCCTTCCCCGCCAAGCATAAGGTCAGCGATAATCTGGGCGTCTCTTTTCTTGATAACGAGGGAGTTAATTCCCTGGAATCCATCCACATAATTGACGTGTACCGCTACGTGCGGTTTAGGAAATTCGGATTCAAATTGACTTCTTGTGATAATCGAAACTTTCGGTGTCGTGATGTCAACCTTCCGGCCCAGCAGCGTGGACAAAGCCGTTGCAGCACTTCCGAACGTGATGTTGCCGATTTCACCCAATGCATCTTGCTCAAGCGAACTCAGGAAATCATCGACGGTTTGGCTGCTGCCTCCAGTATCGGAGCCTGCATCGTCCGGCTCCGATTGCTTCAGCAGAGCGTCGATCTCTTCCTGGGACAAATAATCTTTACTGGTCAAACTCCTCAACTCCTTCGTTGACGATCTCGTCGATTTGCACGGCGATCCGGTCTTTAATCATACCCGGACTTCCGATGAATTTCAGGTTGTCTCCTACCCGGATCGCCAGTCCTTCTTCGGCGGATTTATTCAGCGTAATGACGTCTCCAGGAGCCAAACTGAGGAATTCGCGGATCGTCAGCTGGGATTGACCGAGTTCGGCAATAACCGGCAGCTCGGCACGGGTCACACGTTCGCGCAGTGCTTCAAGTTCTTCTGGCGCACGCGCTTTTTTCTGTGAAACAAACCAGTGATGAACGGACAGCTTCGACATGATCGGTTCAATGACTACGTGTGGAATACACAAGTTAATCATCCCACTCGTATCCCCGATCTTGGTGCTGAGCGAGATCAGGGCGATCGTCTCGTTGGGCGATACGATCTGCATGAACTGCGGATTGGTCTCCAGCGCTTCCATTCTCGGTGAAAGGTCGTAAACCGTCTTCCATGCTTCCTGTAGATTCTCCAGCGCTCTGCTGAAGATTCTTTCCATAATCATTAATTCAATCTCGGTCAGTGCTCCCGGCTTGAGTGGCGCCGTTCCGCTTCCTCCCAGCATCCGATCCACCATCGCGTAGGCGATGTTGGGGTGCACCTCCAGCACCATTCGGCCTTCGAGCGGCTCCGCTTCGAAAATGTTCAGAACAGTCATTTTCGGAATGGAGCGAATGAATTCATCGTAAGGCAGCTGTTCAACCTGGACGACGTTGATCTGAACGAAGGTACGGAGTTGGGCAGAGAAGTAAGTCGTTAGGTTTCGCGCAAAATTCTCATGGATTCGCGTCAAGCTGCGAATATGATCTTTGGAAAAGCGCACGGCCCGTTTAAAGTCATAGGAACGGATCTTGCGCTGCGTTTCTTCTTTTTTGAGTTCTTCCGCATCCATTTCGCCTGAGGAAAGCGCGGCTAATAGGGCGTCGATCTCGTTCTGGGATAATACATCAACCAAACCTTTCACCCCCTCCCAATAGACACGGCCGTCCCTGACGGTACGGCCTGTAACTTATGCAGACAATCTGCTGGCTGCGCAGATTAGATCGTAGCCAGCATGAAGTTCGTGATGTTTACATTCACCACTTCGCCCTCTGGAAGCGACTTGTTGATGAGGTTTTTAAGTTTGGTATTCAGTTGGGTTTTCCCTTTTACGGTGCTCAGGCTTTGCGGTGTGGTATCGGCCAGGGTCATCAGGACAATCGGTTTGATGGTGATGTCCTTGATTTCGTCGAACTCGGCTTTGGTCTTGGCACTATCGAGCTGGAACGAAAAATCAATCTGTACGATGAACGTAGCATCCGACAAATTCGTCTTGATGTCTGTCATATCCGAGCTAACGGCCACGATTTCTTTGGCAGACAATTTCTTTTCCTGTTTCACTTCAGCTTTCTTTTCGCCAGCTGCCGTTGTTTCCTTATCGCTGTTGCCAAACACCAGGAACACGGCAACGACGATAAGCGTAATAGCCAGCAGCATCGTAATAAGCCATGGCAAAAGCTTCTTCATTCTTCTTCCCCCACATTTTGCACTTTGACCGAAGCGGTGTGCAGCCCGATCGAGGCGTAATATTCGGTCATCAGTTTAACGACGTCGGCCGCTTTCTCCAGCACGATCATTCGTTTCCCGTTCACCAGCGTAACATAAGTGTCAGGCGTTTCTTCAACCATCTCGATCTGCAGCGCGTTCAGCCACAGGGGCGAGCCATTCAGGCGAGTTACTGGAATCATGGTTTTCCTCCCGTAAAGCTGGCGAAAAGGACGGGTTCTTAGCCCACCTTTTCGCCGCTATTCATCACGATTATCGTTTCAGGTTGACAACTTCCTGGAGCACTTCGTCAGATGTGGTGATGATTCTGGAGTTGGCCTGGAATCCACGCTGCGCCGTAATCATCTCTGTGAACTCGCCTGTCAGGTCAACGTTCGACATTTCCAATTGACCCGCTACGATCTTGCCTGCCATTGCGTTGGCTCCATCAGCTCCTGCTTCGAGGCTGATTGTTTCCCCTGGTGCCATAGCGTTTTGTCCCACACGGTACAAGTTGCCACCTGCTTTTTCCAGACCTTCAGGGTTGCGTACTACGACAACGGCGATGCGGTTTTCCGAGTTCACTTCTCCGTCTGCGCTCCGAATCGCTACTGTGCCGTCACTGCCGATCGAGAATTTCGATCCTGAAGGAATGTTGATCTTGGCACCACCGGTGCTAAGAATAAACAATCCGTCCGAGTTCACCAGGTCCCCGTTTCCGTCTACATGGAAGTCACCGGCTCTTGTGAGGAAAGTATCCCCGCCATCTTCACCAGTAAGCGAAACCGCAAAGAATCCGTCCCCGTCAATCCGCACGTCCGTTGGATTGTTCGTTGTCATTGCGCTGCCTGCCAAGTGGAGAGTGTCGATCGAACCGATCGAGACGCCCAGACCGATTTGTTTCGCGTTGGAACCACCGTTGGTATCCGCAGGTGCCGTTGCTCCAGCAGAAGTCTGGCTGAGAATATCCTTGAACATGACCCGCGAAGCTTTGAATCCGGTCGTGTTGACGTTCGCAATGTTGTTACCGATAACGTCGAGTTTCGTTTGGAAGCCTTTCATACCCGACACGCCCGAATACATGGATCTCAACATTAGATGATTCCTCCTATGATTTCATGAATTTATTTTCATCAGCTTTGATCTGTTTACATCTTACTTTATATTCCATGAAAAATCCCGGCTAAAAAGTGCTATTTTGTACCACGTCATGCGTTCGGCGGTACCTCCGGCTTCCTATCGGGCCAGCCGGTTTAGCTAGGAAACAATGACTGCACTGTCGATTTGCGTGAAGACATTGTTTTTCATGGATTTTTCGTCAACGGCCGTAACGACGGTACGATTCTTTACGTTTACGATAAGAGCCATGTCTTTCATCAGCAGCAATGACTCTTTGGAACCTTTGGCTGCGGCTTGGTCAATCGCATTTCCAATCTTGCGAAGCTGTTCTGAGTTGAGCTGAATCCCTCGCTGTTCCAATCGCTTTGATGCGTGTCCGCTAAACTTCAACAGCTGCTCATCAAGAACGGACTGGAAAGCATCTGCGCCCGCCGCTTTGGTCGTCTGGTTCCGGGAAACGTTCGGTGGAATCTTCGACGGGTAGAGCTGGCCAACGCGAATCGGATCATTCATTTCATTTTCCACCTCCACTATCGGTGGATTCGGTCTTCGCAGCAGCCTCCTCTTGGGAAGTTTGTGCAGCGTCTACCTTGGTCTCAGTAGGAGCTGTTGCAGGCTGCTCATTTTTGTCTGCAGGATTTGCAGTTGTCGTCGTTTTGTCAGTAGCATTCGATTTTTCCACCACTGTGATGTCCGTAACCGGAACCAGATAGCTATCAACCGCGGCGAACATCTTACCATCTTTTTGCAGAACCGAAGTCACATCACCGGTCAGATAATTTTTGGTTTCCGTATCGTACCAAGTAATCTTCTGTCCGATCAGCTGTGAAGCCGACCCCATGGAAGCGTTCATCTGAGTCAGTTGGTTGGACATGTTCATCAGCTGCTCCAAGGATGAGAACTGCGCCATTTGTGCAGTGAACTGCGAATTGTCCATCGGAGACAGCGGATCTTGATTCTTCAGCTGCGCAACCAGGATCGTCATGAACTGATCCTTGCCCATTGTAGCCGACTCACTGGCTTTTTTTGAGGATGCAGCTGCCTTTTGAACATTTTCCTGCGAATAGTTCGGCCAGATATTTGTTGTTGAAACGGATTCATTTGCCACTCACAGAACCTCCTGACTGAATTATGCTTCTGCTACGAACGAACTGCCTGCCTGTGCGGCTGTCTTCTGTCTTAACCATTCGCCAAGTTCTACGCCAAGCTCTGCGGCCAGTCTTGCATCATCATTGGCTTCTTCTCTTGCACGAGAACGTCTTTCCTGCTGCTGTCCGTTTCCGGACTGACTTCCGTTTTGATCCATCTGCGATTGCAGTGACGAGCTTTGTGTGACTTCGATTCGCTCAACGGTGATGCCTTGTCCCTGAAGGGTTCCGCGAAGCTGTACCATTTGCTGTTCCAGCATATCCTTAGCCATCGCATGTTCCGTTACGAAGTGGGCGACCAGTTGGCCAGCGTGCATCGTCAGACGAATATCTACCTTGCCCAGATGATCCGGTGTTAACGAGATCTTAGCTTCCGTAAATCCTTCTTTGTGCAAAATCTCCAGTCGATCCACCGCGAGTTTAGCTACTTCCTGTGGCACACGCTGTACAGGTACGGCTTCAACAGGTTTTGCTGGCGTTGTACCACTCGCACGAAGGGCAAGTTCACCGGCTGTAATCGTTGCCTGAGGTTTGATCTCCTGCTCCTGCTCTTGATTGTCGTCGCTCTGCTGTGAATCTGTGCTTCCCTGCTGGGCTTGATTCTTCGCCTGGACAATCGTTTGCTCCGCTGCCGCCTTGACCTGTGTTTGAGTGTTTGCTTTATCGGCTGCCTGATCGTTCTTAACGGCTTTGCCGTTTTCCTGAACCTGAGCCGCTTCTGCCGTTTGTTGGAGGATCATTGGTTTAGCTGCTGCATTGGCATCCTTGCCTTTTTCTTCAACGGTTTGTTGAAGGGCAGTTAACGCTTGCTGCGCCAAGGCCTTGAGCTCCGGCGCTGTTTCACCACTTTTTTGCAGATCGATCAATTGAACGACCGTATCTTGAAGAGCGAACTTTAAGGTTGCCGGATTGGAAGCCAGTGCGTTGACGGTGGAAGCTTGACCTTGACTTTCGCCTCCAGCCTCATCGCCCTCTTGAGGGTTCAGCAGCGCTTGCGCTTGCTGTACCCAGCCTTGAAGCGTGGCCAGCAGTTCCGGATGTTGTTCAAGCTGTTCATCCAAGGCCCCCAACTGCTCCAGCAGATCATCGAGTTTAGCATCAAGCTGCTTGGTGTCCCCTTCTTGTGAAGGATTCCCATCTTCGCTTACTTGCCCAGCAGCGGCAATCAGCTGCTGCAAAGCGGCCAACAGTGGATTGGCGGGTGCTGCGGTGCCTTCTCCCGCTGCGCCAGCGGCGGCTCCCATAAGCTGTTGGAGCGACTGACCGAAGACTGCGGCTGTACCGCTTGCTGTAGCATCGGCTGCGGCTGCTTTACCACCGGCTGTTGAAGCTGGTGCTGCGGTGCCTGTGGACATTCCCGAAATCGTCATTCCCATTTTGATGTATTCACCTCCCTTCAGGTCTCTTTAACTCCCGATCAACTTGTTGGCCAATGCAGCAGCCGTTTCACTATCTGTACTCGCCATCTGCGACAAAATGCTGGAACGTGCGGAATCATCTACTGATTTCAAAATCGTCAACACCTTTGCTTGATTGGTTTTGGCCATTTGTGCCAGCAGCTTTGCCGCACTGGAAGCATCCATTGTGCCGAATGTCTGCGCCAACTGGGTTTGATTCAGGGCTCCCGTTGTGGAATTCGTCTTCTGAGCCGAAGCTTTATCTGCCTTATTCGCAGCAGCTCTAGCGGTATTGGCCGCTTGTTCCAACTGCTGAGGAGATGTCGCATTTTTGAGCATGATCGATATTTTAGCGGCTTTGTCTGGCGTCATCTTCTGCAAGATGGAGGACTGCTGATCGGTTCCCATAGCGTTCACGATCATGGCAATCTCCTCATTGGTCAAAGTCTCCAGAATAGGTGCCGCTTTGCTTGCGCTCATCGCGCCATACGTAGCAGCCAGCTGTCTAACCTGATCGCTTGGCTTAGGTTTTTCTTGGGGATCTTGGGCTGCTGCGGCAGCTGCTTTCTCCTGCGCCGCCTTCGCATCCGCAGCCTGTTTCTTGAGCGATTCAACCTCAGCTTGCGTTTTCGCTTGAGACTGTTTAGTCGAATTGAGTTCACTCGTTTTTTGTTCAAGCTGTGTTTTCAACTGTTTGATGGTCGCCTCATCACTTGCTTTCTGCTGCTCTTTTTGCATGGCGACTTTCTCTTCCGGTGTGTATGTCGGTTTGGGAAGCATGCTTCCTACAACCGGAATCTTGTTGGCAGTCTCCAGAACCGAATTGCGAGTCCCTGGATTCAACAAGGTAAGCAGCACCCCCACCAGCACAACCGTGAACAGGATCGGAACAGCGAACAATAGGATCCGTCCGGCCTTGCTGCCCGACTGTTCTTCCAGGCCCATCTCGGGCTGAATATCGGCTTTTGCCATGCGTTCCCCTCCCTAATACTCTTGCTGCCGCGTTCCTCTTAGTGGGCGCGGGAGGCGAAACGAACGGTCGCCATCTCATCCAGCTCATTTTGCTCACGCAGCAGTTCTTCTTTTTGGAAGGATTCCAGTGCTTTACCGCGTGCTTGCAGCCATACTTTTTCATCCAGCATCTTTGTTGTCAGGTGTTCTTTCTTTTCTTCGACTTTTACCTGCGCAGTTTGAATATCTTGGCGCTTCTGAAGAATACATTGGTCGATATAATGGATGTAATCCTGCATCTGTTGGAGTTGGGACGCCGAAACACTATTTACGCTCTGGTCCTGAATCGCATCGACCATCAAATCTTTGTCCGAAGACAACTGCGTCAACGTTTGTTCCTCAGCTTGCAAACGCCCAATCGCCGAAGACAGGTGCATTTCCGCATGATTTTTTTCGCTTGTTTTCAGATCCACGACTTTTTGAAATGCATAGTTAAATTTCAACATTTCCTAAGGTCAGCTCCTTGAGAATTCTTGGATTAAACGTTCTATCGATTCGTCCAACGTCGTTTTTTCATTTACCTTTTGTTTGGTGAAGTCCCAGATCCTCTGGATGTTCTCCATGGCTTCATCAATCTCGGCGCTTGAGCCTCGCTGGTAAGCGCCAATGTTAATCAAATCCTCTGACTCCTTGTACACCGAGAGCAGCCGCTTCAGGTTGTTGGCTGCGTCAATCTGAATTTCCGGCGAGATGTCCTTCATGACCCGGCTGATACTCGCCAGTACATCGATCGCCGGGAAGTGACCCCGGTTGGCGATGCCCCGGTTTAAGACGATGTGACCGTCTAAGATCCCCCGAACTGCGTCGGCGATGGGTTCGTTCATGTCATCCCCGTCAACCAGAACGGTGTAGAACGCGGTAATCGATCCCGTAGGCCCTGTACCTGCTCTTTCCAACAGCTTGGGCAGACTGGCGAAGACCGAAGGTGTGTACCCTCTCATGGCTGGCGGTTCGCCAACTGCGAGGCCAACTTCGCGCTGCGCCATCGCATACCGGGTGACCGAGTCCATCATCATCATGACGTTCATGCCGCGATCCCGGTAATACTCCGCGATGCTGGTGGCAATCAAGGCTCCCTTGATCCGTACCAGCGCTGGCTGGTCAGAGGTTGCGACAATGACGACGGAACGAGCCAGTCCTTCAGGTCCCAGATCGCGTTCGATGAAGTCCAGCACCTCGCGTCCGCGTTCACCGATCAGGGCGATGACATTGATGTCAGCCGAAGTGTTTCGGGCGATCATCCCCATCAAGGTACTCTTACCCACACCCGATCCGGCGAAGATGCCGACCCGCTGTCCTTTGCCGATCGTCAGCAGTCCGTCAATCGCTCTGACTCCCACACTGATGGGGTCGTGTACGCGAGGCCGCTGAAGGGGATTGCTTGGAACGTTGAAGGTTGAAGCATGAGCCATTCGGGCCGGAAGCATCGAACCGTCAAGCGGTCTTCCCAGACCATCCAGCACTTTCCCCAATAATTCTGAACCAACCTGTACGGTCAGCGGCTTACCCGTGCCGACTACGTCGCATCCCGGCCCAATCGACTGGAGTTCGCCGAGCGGCATCAGCAGCACTTTGTTGTCCCGGAATCCGACGACTTCAGCCTGAAGCGGTGGAGCGGTCTTCGTTGGGTAGATGTAGCAAACCTCGCCGATACTGGCATCTGGACCTTCAGATTCAACCATCAATCCGATAACCTGAGTTACTTTACCGTTAACCCGGATCGGATCAAGCTGCCTGAGCTGATCCAAATACTTGTCAACCAGAATTTCCTTCATCCTCTTCACCTCCGCGCCGTTGTGATGCTTACAAATGTTATTCTACACGCTTATAAAAAACCCGCTAAGGCTAAAAAGTGCTATTTCCTAAAATCTAAAAAAAGCCGGCAGCCTACCGGAGTTCCTATATGATGATGCTCCGACTAGGAGTACCCTACCGCCTTAGCTTCCCGACGACTCATCATGCAGGGCTAGTCTCAACAATTCGCGCTTGATTTCCGTTAGTTGGGTATCAATCCTCGCATCCACGCTGCCGAAGTTCGAGCGGATTACGCATCCTCGATCTTTGACTGTGGAATCCGGCAGGATCTCCAGCTCCGCTTGGGAATCAATCGACATGGCAAGCTCTTCCCGCGCCGAGTTAATCATGGAGAATTGGGAAGGAGCTACGCACAAGGCAATCGTTCCCTGCTGCCTTTTGCGCGACAACGTCTGGCGAATCAGTCCCAAGGTTAGTTCTTCATCTTCCGCCAGCTTGCGATCAATGACCTTCTCGGCAATCGCCGTGCTGAGGTCAACCAGGAAAGGCTCCGCCTCTTGGATGATCTCTTCTTTGGTTCGGACGGCTTCTTGAATGAGTGCCTGAGCTTCTTCAGCAGCCTGCTGCATGCGCAGCGCCAGCTCCGCCTCGGCCTGAGCCCGGCCTTCTTCATAGCCTTCACGGAATCCCTGCGATTTGACCGCTTCAATCAGATCTTCGTCCTGTTGCCGCTTTTCCTGCCACCACATTTCAATCTGCTGCTGGGCTTCAACAAGCATACGCTCTGCCTGATCGGAAGCGTCTCGAATCTGCATCTCGGCAAATTCTTTGGCATCCCGAATCATTTCATCCTTGAGCATCACCGTATGTTGATCGGCGAGTGGAGCCTTAAACTCATTATTCTCCTGCTCCGACTGCTGCCTGGAGGCGTAGTGCCGATGCAGATCCAGCTTGACAAAGTCCTCTTTGGGCACATATTGGGAAGACTTAATGAGCTTAGACAATGATATCATCTCCTCCGCCGCGAGCTATGATGATTTCACCCGCTTCTTCCAGCTTACGGATAATCGTTACGATACGGGTCTGAGCTTCTTCCACGTCACGCAGCCGCACAGGTCCCATGAATTCCATTTCCTCACGGAAGGTTTCGGCCATCCGTTTGGACATATTTTTGAAGACCACTTCGCGGACTTCTTCGCTGGCGACTTTAAGCGCAAGCTGGAGGTCTGCATTTTCGACGTCGCGGATAATCCGCTGAATCGAACGGTCGTCGATGTTGACAATATCCTCGAACACAAACATTCTCTTTTTGATTTCTTCGGCCAGTTCCGGATCTTGAATCTCCAGTGAGTCCAAAATCGTACGTTCCGTTCCCCGATCGACACCATTGAGGATCGAGACGATGGATTCGATACCGCCGGCGGTTGCAAAATCCTGGGTAACCGTCGAAGAAAGTTTCTGTTCCAAAACACGTTCGACTTGTGCAATAACTTCTGGAGACGTGCTGTCCATCATGGCAATCCGCCGCGCGACCTCTGCTTGCTTCTCTTGAGGCAGCGAGGACAAGATGATGGAAGCCTGGTCGAACTGGAGATAGGAAAGCACCAGAGCGATCGTCTGTGGATTCTCATTCTGGATGAAGTTCAAGATCTGGCTTGGATCTGCCTTACGCGCAAAGTCGAATGGCCGTACCTGCAAAGTCGCCGTCAAGCGGTTGATGACCTCCAGCGCCTTTTGCTCGCCGAGTGCTTTTTGGAGAATATCCTTGGCGTAGTTGATCCCGCCCTGCGAGATATATTCCTGAGCCAGACAAATTTGATGGAACTCGGCAAGCACGGTGTCTTTTTCTGAACTGTCTACTTTTCGTACGTTTGCGATTTCAAGCGTCAACTGCTCGATTTCTTCATCCCGCAAATGCTTGAAGATCTGAGCCGACACTTCGGGCCCGAGCGAGATCAGCAGAATTGCTGCCTTCTGCCGTCCGCTTAACGTTTGCGAGCTTGCTTTGGCCACACTTCTTCACTCCTATTCATCGGCTAACCAGGTGCGCAGTAGATTCACAAATTCATCTGGTTTTTTCTTGGCAAGAGATTCCAACTGTTTGCGCATCTGGCTCTCCCCACTTACCGTATCAAGATTAATGGAAGGCATTTCAGCCGGTGTAGGAAGTGCCATTTCCTCCAGCAGTTCTTCTTCCTGAGTTTTTCTTCTGCGGCGCAGAATCAGGATCAGAGCAACGGCTGCCAGAAGGACAACGCCCCCAATGATGCTCCAGAAGAGAATTGGAGACATGCCTGAAGCTGTGGCTGGTGTTTGTGTTGAAGCGATCGAAGGAATTACATTTACTTTTGCCGCCAGTTCTGCCGCCTCATACTTGACCCCAGAATCCGCCAGTGAAGCTCCTACAATACTTGATAAGATTTTTGTTACATTTTCTATAACTTTTTCATCTAATGTGGTAGCTCCTCCTGGTGGTTCAATGGCAACGTTAATGGTTAAGTCCTTTACGACGTATGGGCTTTGCGCAATTTGCTTGGTAATCTGGTTCACTTGATAGTTGACAATCTTATTGGAACTTTCCGAAGTCGATTGTCCTGTCGAAGTGTTGCCCGGATACGTAGGCACTGCCTGAGTTCCGGTTCCCGCTACTCCACTATCCGCAGCTGCGGCCCCCGTGTAATTCTCCTGAACATCCTGAACGCTAATCTCGATACCTTTCATGTTGGTCTCATCGACCGGCGTATACAAGTTTTCCGTTGTATTGACCTGGTCAAAGTTCAGCTTTGAAGCAACCAGTACGTTGACCTTGTCCGCGCCTACGATACTTCCCAGGAACATCCTCACGCTTTTCTCGATGTCACTCTCGTATTTGCGCTGAATAGCCAGGTTATCTTGAATGACTCCCGCAGATCCCGCGCCGAAACCATCTCCGGAATTGGACGCATACAGGATCGTGTTGTCGCTTGAGATCGTGATATTATCAATCGGCAGGTTAGGCACCGACGTCTTGACGATGTTGAAGTAAGCATCAATGACGTCCTGGCTAGGTCGGAATCCCGGTTTGAAGGTCATCACGACTGAAGCGGTTGCCTGATCCTGGTCTTCTTCATTGGCAAAAAGGCTTTCCTTGGGCAGATTCACCAAAACTCTTGCGCCTGCCACGCCGTCCATCATTTTGAGCAGCGTTTCAATTTCACCATTCAAAGCACTCTTATACTTCACATCAAACTCATTTTCCGTCATGCCCAATGGAGAAGTGGTGGTTCCAAACATCTTGTTGAAGCCAATCGAACCATTCTGAATGATTCCTTGAGAAGCTACGTCAATCCGAACTTTGGAGGCATTTGTGCTCGGCACGGACAAGCTCTTGCCATCTGTACTCAGTTTGTATGGAATACCTGCTGAATCCAGATAGGCCATCGTAGCCGCAGAGTCCTCTGCACTTAAGTCCTGAAAGGCCACTTCGTACTCCGTCTTGGAGAACTGCATGGTCAGGATCACAATCGTCAGTAAGGTGATTACGACTGTAGAGACCAGAAGCGCCCTCTGCGTCTTGCTGAGCCGATTCCAATAGCCCAGGAGCGAATCCCTGATTCGGGTCAATCTTTCGTTCACATTTTCACCCCGCTAGGCAGCATTATGCTTAACTTCCTTCCTGATTACAGTTGTGTTCGCATGATCTCTTGGTAAGCTTCGACCACCTTGTTGCGCACCTGGGAAGTCATTTGCAGTCCAAGCAGCGCCTGTTCAGCCGTAATCATCACTTGATCTACGCTCGCTTGCCCGACCATGAACTGTTTGCCCGTTTCATCTGCCGTCTTCTCCATCTTGGATACTCCCTGCAGCGCGTTCTGCAAGTATTGGCCAAACTCCTGCATGCTTTCACTCGGCGTCGTTTTGTTATCTCCTTGGAGACTTGAAGTGACGCGGTTAGCCATTTGTACCGGATTGAACATATGATTTTGAATCATGACATTCTCCCTCTCTAGTTGGTCTGTACCTGTATGGGGTTATTGACTCTCAAGCTTACTTGCCGATTTGCAGCGCTTTGGTAATCATGGCTTTGCTGGCATTAAGCGCAGTGACGTTAGCTTCATAGGAACGAGTAGCCGAGATCATATCCACCATTTCCTTGGCAATGTCCACATTCGGCATTTGTACATAACCGTTGGCGTCCGCGTCAGGGTGAGTCGGATTGTAGACCAGTTTGAAAGGCTCCTGGTCTTCCTGAATCCCCGTTACCTTCACTCCCGCTGCCGAACTCTTGCCATTCATGGCCGTGTTCAGCCGCTGTGCAAAAGACTGGGTATCATTTTCAGAAAGGACAGTGACCTTGCGGCGATACGGTTGTACCTTTCCATCGACGACTTGAGCTCTCGTGGTATCCGCATTGGCGATGTTGGAAGAAATGACGTCCATCCGAAGACGCTGCGCCGTCAGGGCCGATGCGCTGACGTCAAACCCGTTACTGATTCTCATTAGGCGTTACCTCCAAGTGCAGTTCGCATCATTTTGATCTGATGGTTGACTTCTTCCAGGTACGTGTTGTAACGAAGCTGATTCTCTGCCAAGTTCGTCATTTCCGTATCAATGTCCACGTTGTTGGAGTTGTTGTTCATTACCGTGCTCTTATCTGTCGTCACCCGTGCCGTCGGAGTGGAATCGGAACCAATGGCGATGTGGCGAGAATTGGTAATTCTCCCCTTAATAGAACCTACACCATTCATTTCCGACTGAAGCAGACTTTCGAAAGACACGTCAGAACGTTTGAAGTACGGAGTGTCCGCATTGGCGATGTTGTTGGAGATGACTTGTTGTCTGGTGTTGGAAGCGTCAATTGCGCTCCGCAGGCGGTTAAAACCCGAATCGTTCAAAATGTTCATCGATTCCACTCCTTTGATTAGTAAGCCTTGTTGTTTTATAGATTATACAAAATTAAATTCGACTAAACTATTGTTTTTCTGAAAAAACTTACCGATATTTGAGGTGCCTTGTGATTGTCGAGTTCTTTGAACAGAGAGCAGAGCGAGTCCTATGCTTCTGGTAACGTCTTATTTAAGTTTCTTCGAGTTGGGCCTATAAAACAATAAGAAAAAAGCCCTATCTTTCCCTAGTTGAAAGACAGGGCTTTTTCTTATTTTAATCGCACTCCTGCGGCCTTGGCGGCTGTCTGTCGGAATGAATACACTTACACTTCTCATCTCTTCCATCGGCCAAGGGATATTCCGCCTTTTTCCTAATTCGCAGCAGCGTCAGTTCCTATAAAATGTATTGGCTCAAATCGCGGTCTTTGGCAATGTCCGCCAGCTTCTCTCGCACATATTCCGGCGTAATGACCATTTGCTCCAGATTCAGTTCCGGCGCTTCAAAGGACAGATCCTCCAGCAGCTTCTCCAAAATGGTATGCAGACGGCGCGCTCCAATATTTTCGGTATTCTGATTGACCGAGGCCGCAATGCTGGCAATCTCGCGGATGGCATCCTCAGAGAAGCCAATCTCGATATTTTCGGTCTTCAACAGGTCCACGTACTGCTTGGTCAGCGCGTTCTGCGGTTCGGTCAGAATCGCAATGAAATCCTCCAGCGTCAGGCTCTCCAATTCTACCCGAATCGGGAAACGTCCCTGAAGCTCGGGAATGAGATCCGAAGGCTTGGATACATGGAAGGCTCCCGCTGCGATGAACAGGACATAGTCCGTCTTCACCGGACCATATTTGGTCATGATCGTCGAACCTTCGACGATAGGAAGGATATCCCGCTGCACGCCTTCACGCGAGACGTCCGGCCCGTGCCCGCGGCCACTTCCGGCCACTTTGTCGATCTCGTCAATGAAGATGATTCCCGACTGTTCCGCACGGCGAACAGCTTCCTGATTCACGTCATCCATATCGATCAGCTTGGCTGCTTCTTCCTGAATCAATGCCTTGCGAGCTTCGCGGATTGGCAGCTTGCGGCGCTTGGTTCGTTTGGGCATGAAGCTGCCGAGCATCTCTTGAATATTGCCCATCTGATCGTTGCCCTGACCCGCCAGCATATCGAACATATTCGGCATGCTATCTTCAATATCAATCTCGATAACATCGTTCTCCAGCTTGCCCGATAACAGATCAAACCGCACCTTGCGGCGGCGTTCGCTTAGACTGCCTTCCTCATAGCGTGTCTTCTCCGGTTCCGGCTCTGGCGTCTTGGCCTGTCCGCCGAACAGCATCTCAAACGGATTGCGCTGGGAAGATGCCGACTTGGCAGCAGGGACGAGAATCTCCACGATTCGCTCATTCGCCATCTCTTCCGCACGATCCTTGACGCTCTCCGTGCGCTCCGCCTTCACCATACGGATCGACGTTTCCACCAAGTCACGCACCATGGCTTCGACGTCACGGCCCACATAACCCACTTCCGTGAATTTTGTCGCTTCGACTTTGATAAACGGAGCGCCGACAAGTTTCGCCAAACGTCGCGCAATCTCTGTTTTACCGACACCTGTAGGTCCGATCATCAAAATGTTCTTGGGTACCACTTCGTCGCGTGTCTCTTCCGGCAGCAGGCTGCGGCGATAGCGGTTCCGCAGTGCAACAGCCACCGAACGTTTAGCCTTCTTCTGTCCCACGATATACTTGTCCAGTTCCGCCACGATCTCTCGCGGTGTCAGGGTTTCGTTCTTCATAGCCATTAGCCATACCCTCCACTCTGAAGCGCACGGACAGCTGGAATCTTCGGCAGCAAGCCGATTCGCCAGCCTCATGCGCCGTTATTGGCGTTAAAGTTCCTCGACGATGATGTTGTCGTTCGTATAGACGCAGATCTCAGCAGCAATCTTCAGCGAAGCCTGTGCAATTTCCTTGGCATCCATCTCAGCATGACGTTTGAGCGCGCGAGCCGCAGACAGGGCAAAGTTGCCACCTGAGCCGATCGCAATAATGTCGTCGTCCGGTTCGATGATTTCACCGTTCCCGGAGATCAGCAGCATGCCTTCCTTATCCAATACGATCATCAGGGCTTCAAGTTTGCGCAGCATCTGATCGGTCCGCCATTCTTTGACCAATTCGACAGCGGCACGCTGCAAGTTGCCTTGATGTTCTTCCAGCTTGCCTTCAAACTTTTCAAACAGAGTGATCGCATCGCCAACGGAACCTGCGAATCCGGCGAGTACCTGACCGCGATACAGACGGCGTACCTTTTTGGCGTGCTGCTTCATGATGACGTTCTGTCCCATGGTCACCTGGCCGTCTCCGGCGATGGCCGCTTTGCCATTCTTGCGTACCGCACAAATCGTTGTGGCGTGAAACGTGGTCTCCATCGTGATCCTCCTTTTCGGAACGCGCCAATCAGCGCTGAACGGCGTTAAGCGAACGTTCCGCTGTAAAAGCTGCCAACTTGTCGAGCGCGCGTTGTGCCAATGCTTCGTTTTTTTCCTTTTTGTTGCGGATCTTCTGTTCCAGTTTCGGCAGCAGGCCGAAGTTGGCATTCATCGGTTGGAAGTGATCCGGATCAGCCGTTGTAATATAGCGAGCCATACCACCCAGCGTCGTCTCTTCCGGGAAGATGATCGGCTCCTGCCCCAAAGCCAGATGTGCGGCGTTGATGCCCGCAATCAGGCCGGAAGCCGCCGACTCAACATAGCCTTCTACTCCGGTCATCTGACCGGCAAAGAACAGGTTACGACGATTCTTGCATTGATACGTCGGCTCCAGAAGCTTAGGCGAATTGATGAATGTATTGCGGTGCATCACGCCGTAGCGCACGATGTCCACGTTCTCCAGACCCGGAATCATCTGGAAGACCCGCTTCTGTTCGCCCCATTTGAGGTGAGTCTGGAAGCCGACCAGGTTATACAGTGTACCTGCGGCGTTGTCCTGGCGCAGCTGTACGACCGCGAACGGGTTCTTGCCCGTACGTGGATCTGGCAGACCTACCGGCTTCATTGGCCCAAACAGAGCTGTCTGACGACCACGACGCATCATGACTTCGATCGGCATGCAGCCTTCAAAATAAATTTCTTTCTCGAACTCTTTCAGCTCTGCCGTCTCTGCCGAGATCAGCGCTTCGTAGAACCGGTCGAATTCTTCTTCCGTCATCGGACAGTTCAGATAGGCCGCTTCCCCTTTGTCATAGCGGGAAGCCAGATAGACCTTATCCATGTCGATCGAATCTTTTTCAATGATTGGTGCGGCTGCGTCGTAGAAGTAGAAATACTCTTCACCCATGAATCCCTTGATCTGTGCGGACAATGCCGGAGAAGTCAGTGGGCCGGTTGCGATGACCGTGATGCCATCTTCCGGAATCTCTGTGACTTCTTCTTCCCGTACGTCCACCAGCGGGTGCTCCTTGAGCGCCTGCGTGATGCCACCCGAGAACAGGTCGCGGTCAACGGCCAGCGCCCCGCCTGCCGGTACAGCACTGGCATCAGCCTTGCCGATCACCAGGGAGTCCAGCCGACGCATCTCTTCCTTCAGTACACCGACTGCCCCCGTAAATCCATTCGCCCGCAGCGAGTTGCTGCACACCAGCTCTGCAAAATAAGAAGTATGGTGCGCGGGCGTCTTGACCTTGGGCCGCATTTCGTAAAGGGTGACCGGAACGCCACGGCTGGCGATCTGCCAGGCTGCCTCACTCCCCGCCAGTCCTGCTCCGATTACTGTAACGCGTTGATTGCTGCTCACTTCATGTTCCCCCTATATTAAGCTTCCGCCGTATCTTCGTTGTCTTCAAGCACTTCCGTATGATCGCACGACGTACATTGAAGCTTCGTTCCCTGCTTGCTGCGCTTCTCGACCATGAGCGAACTGCACACCGGACAAGGCTTGGCCGATGGACGGTCCCACGACACAAAGTCACATTCCGGGTATTTGTCGCATCCATAGAAGACGCGTCCTTTTTTACTGCGGCGTTCCACCACATGTCCTTCTTTACACTTGGGACAAATGACGCCGATGTTCTTGACGATCGGACGTGTGTTGCGGCAGTCCGGGAAGCCCGAGCAGGCCAGGAATTTGCCAAAACGTCCCATCTTGTAGACCATCGGTTTGCCGCATTTATCACAGATCTCGTCGGATACTTCATCCTGGATCTCGATCTCTTTCATTTCTTCTTCCGCGACTTCCAGACGCTTCTCGAAGGTGCCGTAGAACTCCTTGAGTACCCGTACCCATTCTTCTTCGCCTTCTTCCACATGGTCGAGGCTTTCCTCCATATGGGCGGTGAACTCGGCATCCAGAATCTCCGGGAAGAACTGTTCCATCTGCTCGTTAATCAGCTCACCCAACTCGGTAGGCATGAATTTTTTCTCTTCAATAGCGACATAGCCGCGTTTTTGAATCGTCTCCAGCGTTGGAGCATACGTACTTGGGCGTCCAATCCCCAGTTCTTCAAGCGTCTTCACCAATCTTGCTTCCGTGTAACGCGGAGGAGGCTGCGTAAAGTGCTGCTTGGGTTCAACGTCTTTGCGCGTCAGCTTGTCGCCTTTGGCAAGTGCCGGAAGGAACTTGTCTTCTTCCACGCTGCCGTCGTCATTGCCTTCCACATAGACCTTCATAAAACCCTGGAAACGAACCTTGGAACCTACGGCGCGGAATGTCGCACTGCCCGATTCAATATCTACCGAGAGCGTATCCAGAACAGCCGAAGCCATCTGACTCGCCACAAAACGTTCCCAGACCAGCTTATACAACCGGAACTGATCCCGACTCATAAACGACTTGACCGATTCCGGATCACGCGAGACAGAAGTAGGACGAACCGCTTCGTGCGCATCCTGAGCGCCCGCAGACTTTTTGGAATATTGACGCGGGGTTTCCGGCACGAAGTCGCTGCCATAACGTTCGCCGATAAAAGCCTTGGCTTCTTCCTGTGCACTGCCGGCAATCCGGGTAGAGTCGGTACGCATGTAGGTAATCAGACCAACGGTGCCTTCTTTGCCGAGATCGATGCCTTCATAGAGCTGCTGGGCAACCGACATCGTCTTGGCGGCGCGGAAGTTCAATTTGCGGGCTGCTTCCTGTTGAAGCGAACTGGTGGTAAACGGCGGGGATGGATGACGCTGGCGTTCTCTTTCCTTGACTTCACCGACGATGAATTCTTTTCCTTCAAAAGCCGCCAGCACTTCCTGAACATCCTGCTCACTGCGAAGCTCTTTTTTGCTGCCGTTCAGCTGATGGAACTTGGCTTCAAACTCATTGCCTTTAACCGCCAGTTTAGCCGTGATGCTCCAGTATTCTTCCGGTACAAACTCGGCAATCTCATTTTCCCGGTCGATGATAAGCTTTACGGCTACCGACTGTACGCGGCCTGCGGACAATCCCTTTTTAACCTTTTTCCAGAGCAGAGGGCTAATCTTGTATCCGACCAGACGGTCCAGAATCCGGCGTGCCTGCTGCGCGTTCACCAGATCCATATTGATCGGTCTTGGCGTCTTGAACGCGTCTTTAACCGCCTGTTTGGTGATTTCGTTAAACACCACGCGGCAGTCCTGCACATTATCAATCTCCAGCGCATGGGCCAAATGCCAGGCAATGGCTTCCCCTTCACGATCGGGGTCGGCTGCGAGATAGACTTTTTTAACTTTTTTGCTTGCGTCCTTCAGTTCTTTCAGGATCGAGCCTTTACCGCGGATCGTAATGTATTTCGGATTAAATTCGTTCTCGACCTCGACCCCGATCTGGCTCTTGGGAAGATCCCGAATGTGGCCCATGGACGCTTTCACGATGAATTTGCTGCCTAAGTATTTGCCGATCGTTTTCGCCTTTGCAGGCGATTCCACGATGACGAGCGAATCCGCCATAGGTTCGTCCTCCTCTCAAGTTGTATGTACGCGGCTTTCCGGGCCCCTTGCCCTGAACCGCGCCATTCTTCGGTTGTTGTGTGATATAGATAGTGATTTTAGTGTAGGTCGGGGTCAGCGAATCGGTCACCTGTCCAGGTATACAAGGCGCCGGAAAGCGACTTCACCTGGCTTTTTATGATTAACGATAGCAGAACAGAATGTAAAAGTCCAAACTCCCAGGACGTCTTCTGCTGCAGTTCGTCGATGCTTGCATCCCCTTGCTCCAATATAACGTATATCTTCCGCTCCTCTTTTGTCAATTTTTCATGTACCTCTTTTTTTTCGCGTTCTGCCGGAGCCGATACAAACAAATGCGAATACTCCTCCAAAATATCCTCTGCATTGGCACACGGTTTTGCCCCGCTTTTCATCAATTCAAACGTGCCTGCACTCTTGGGGGAAGTGATGGGACCCGGAACGGCAAATACATCCCGTCCGTTCTCCAGCGCGTAGTTAGCCGTAATCAATGAGCCGCTGCGTTCGGCCGCCTCTACAATGAGCACGCCTCGAGACAATCCGGCGATAATCCGGTTGCGCAGAGGGAACAATCCGGGGGACGGACGCGTACCGGGCGGAAACTCCGAGATCACGAGGCCACGCGAGGCAATCTCTTCATGAAGCTGACGATGCTCCGGTGGATAAGCCACATCTACCCCGGCGCCCAGTACCGCAATGGTGGAACCGCCGCGCCTCAGCACCTCCCGATGGCAGATGCCGTCGATCCCCCGCGCCATTCCGCTAATCAGACAGACTCCACGTTCAGCCAACGAGCCCGAGATCCGTTCGCATACGATACGTCCATAAGTCGTAGGCATCCGTGTTCCGACAACCGCAATTCCGAAGTCCAGCATTAGCTCCTGGCGCCCTATTGTATACAGAACCCAGGGAGGCTGACCGGTTTCCTTCATTAAAGGAGGATATTCATTGTCGAAAAAAGTACACGGTACGATGCCTCTTTTCGACAGAAGATGAATACGCTCTTGAGCTTTCTCTCTCTGCACAAGTCCAGCCGCGGCTGCAAGTTTGGGTTCTGCCCCCAGTTCCAACCACTGCTGCTTGGAAAGTTCAAACAGGACTTCGTCTTGAAGCTCATGCCGATTGGCAAGCTGCACCAGCCGCTGGATACTCAGCCATCCGATACCTGGGGTCTCATGTAAAGCGATTAGCCATAAAGATCGCGCGGATAGGGTTGTCATAGCCATAGTCTCCTTTTCCAATGAAACGGTATTATGTAAAAACACAAAAAAGCAGCCCTTCTCCCCATGAGGAAAGAAGGGCTGCCTGCCCATTTATCAATCATTCGGTTGAGCGAAAGCCACGTCTAAATAGCTACAGCTATCAACCTGCTGTGAAGGTATCCAGGATACCGCGTTCTTCCAGAACGGCAACGAGCGTAGAGCCCATCTCCGACGGTGTTGGCGCAACGCGAATTCCGCACTCTTCCAGCTTGGCGATCTTCTCGGCTGCTGTACCTTTGCCGCCCGAGATGATGGCGCCCGCATGACCCATGCGTTTGCCCGGAGGCGCTGTGGCTCCCCCAATGAAGCCTACAACCGGCTTGGTCATGTTGGCTTTGATCCATTCAGCCGCTTCTTCTTCGGCTGTGCCGCCGATCTCACCGATCATTACGACTGCCTGCGTGCCTTCATCTTCATTGAACAGCTTCAGGATGTCGATGAATTCCGAACCTTTGACCGGGTCACCGCCGATACCGACTGCTGTCGATTGGCCGATTCCGCGTGTCGTCAACTGATGTACAGCTTCGTACGTCAGCGTTCCGCTTCGGGATACGACACCTACTTTGCCTGCTTTGTGAATATACCCTGGCATAATGCCGATCTTGCAGGCTTCCGGTGTGATGACACCCGGGCAGTTCGGTCCAATCAGGACGGACTTTTTGCCTTCCATATAACGTTTAACCTTCACCATGTCGAGTACCGGAATACCTTCCGTAATACAGATGACCAGATCCAGATCCGCGTCTACAGCTTCCATGATGGAATCCGCAGCAAATGCAGGCGGAACGTAGATCACGCTCGCCGTTGCACCCGTTGCTTGAACCGCTTCATTGACGGTGTTGAACACCGGAAGCTTGACCACACTACCGTTTTCAAGCGTGATCTCCACTTCGGTGCCGCCTTTGCCCGGCGTCACGCCGCCTACCATCTGCGTGCCATATTCCAAGGCTCCCTTTGTATGGAAAAGCCCGGTTTCGCCCGTAATCCCCTGCGTAATAACTTTCGTGTTTTTATCCACCAGAATACTCATGCCGATCCACATCCTCCGTTTAAAGTCGGTTTGCGAAACTGACGCTGCGGTGCTTAGGGAAATATTCGCGCTTGAACTGTCTTATACGAGTTCGACAATCTTCTGCGCACCGTCGGCCATCGAGTCCGCGGATACGATATTGAGTCCCGATTCGTTCAGGATTTTCTTGCCCAGCTCCACATTGGTTCCTTCGAGGCGCACCACAAGCGGTTTATCCAGCTTGATCTGCTTCGCCGCTTCCACTACACCGTCTGCAATGACGTCGCAGCGCATGATGCCGCCGAAGATATTGATGAAGATCCCTTTGACTTCCGGATCGGACAGGATGATCTTGAAGGCTTCGGTAACTTTCTCCTTCGTTGCACCGCCCCCTACGTCCAGGAAGTTTGCGGGTTCTCCGCCGTAGTATTTGATGATGTCCATGGTCGCCATCGCCAGGCCGGCACCGTTGACCATACAACCAATATTGCCATCCAAAGCTATGTAGCTCAGATCGAACTTGGATGCCGCAATCTCCTTCTCATCTTCTTCATCCAGGTCGCGCAGCGCCAGAATGTCCTTGTGGCGGAACAGCGAGTTGGAATCGAAGTTGAGCTTGGCGTCAAGCGCCATTACATCGCCATCGCCCGTTACAACGAGTGGATTGATCTCGGCGATCGAGCAGTCTTTGTCCACGAAGGCTGTGTACAGAGCCATCATGAACTTCGCGGCTTTGTTGATGAGTTCCTTCGGAATGTTGATCGCGTAAGCAAGGCGGCGAGCCTGGAACGGCTGCAAACCTACCGCTGGATCAACGACTTCGCGGAAGATCTTCTCAGGGGTAGCCGCTGCGACTTCCTCGATCTCCGTTCCGCCTTCTTCCGATGCCATCAGCACGACGCTGCCGGTTCCCCGGTCCACGACGACGCCAACATAATATTCTTTTTTGATGTCACAGCCTTCTTCAATCAGAAGACGCTTAATCTCCTTACCTTCGGGTCCTGTCTGATGGGTTACGAGCACTTTGCCAAGTAGTTCCTCGGCATAAGTCCGTACTTCATCCAGACTTTTAGCGATTTTGACCCCTCCAGCTTTGCCCCGTCCGCCCGCATGGATCTGTGCCTTTACGACGACGACCGGACTTCCGAGTTCGCGGGCTGCGTTTACGGCTTCTTCGACGTTAAACGCAACCTTCCCGCGCGGCACGGATACTCCGTACTGCTGCAAAACTTCTTTGCCTTGATATTCGTGGATATTCATGTGTGAATCCTCCTATCAAATTGGCTCGCACCAGGCGGGTTGCCAGGCAGAAAAGTACAACCTCAACTATTATAGCACGACTGCCCCGCAATTTTAAAACGCTTTCTTAAAATTCAAGCTATTCTGCTTTTTTCGACATGCTTTCCGCGCTCCATTTCCGCATCAGATCAGCCTTTCCAACTTTTTCGACAAAAAAATCGCGGCCTCGCCCACTGCGTATCCCTATGGATGGAAAGACAGCAAAAAGCCAGGAACACAGGGTTCCTGGCTTCGGGATCACCTGGGCAGTTGGATGCCAGCAGGTAGAGATTACAGATCCCCGACGTTTATTTACCTGAAGTATTGAGATTGGCCTGATGCGCACGCGCAAGCAGGTTCTGGAAGCGTCCCAGCAGTTCCAGGAACTCCGGCACTTCCATTTGCAGATCTCTGGCCATACATTCCGGAATCGGAGCGGCCTTGTCGCGCAGTTCTTTCCCTTTTTCGGTCAGGGAAATGAATACTTTGCGCTCGTCTTCCGTGGAGCGGTTGCGTTCAACCAGTCCGGCGCTCTCCAGACGCTTGAGCAGCGGTGTCAATGTCCCCGAATCGAGGAACAATTCTTCGCCCAACTCTTTGACCGTGCGCTCGTCCTGCTCCCACAATACGATCAATACCAAATACTGCGAATACGTAACGCCCAATTGTTCCAGATAGGGCTGATACATCTTTGTAATCTCACGCGAACTGGCATAAATCGAGAAGCACAGCATATTGTCCAGTTGAAGCTGCGGATATTCGTTGACTTTGCCCATGATGTGTACCCCTCTCTACGATCGTTTCCGACTTTCATGTACAAACATAATCGCATTAAATTTGATTGTTGTAAATACGTTTGACTAGAATTTGTCGAAAAAATTGTCTAATTAGGGGATTCTTTATCCCCACTCCGCCTCTTTCTTCCATTCTTGTTGGATTCACAGCAGACAAGCTTGACTTCCCACAGGCGCCCGCTACAATAGAGGAAGTTGAATCTAGACCATAAACCGAGGAAACTTGTCATCTTTCCTGCCTATTTTCCGAAAAATGAGGAAGCACCCTTTTTCGTAACGAACGGCTTCAGGCCGTTATCCGATGAGAAAGAGGTGTTTTTTGTGTACGGAAAAAGCTATAGTGCCTGCCTGTATGGTGTGGACGGCGTCATTGTCGAAGTGGAAATCGATATTACGAACGGACTTCCGGTTACTGCCATGATTGGACTGCCGGATTCGGCGGTTCGGGAAGCAACGGATCGAGTGAAAGCTGCGCTGAAAAACTGCGGATTCCGCTTTCCGAATCGCCGCGTAACCATCAGTCTGGCTCCCGCCGATCTTCGCAAGGAGGGCTCCTCGCTTGACCTTGCGATTGCGCTGGGTATCCTGCTGACCGATGGACAGCTGGCTCTGCCCAAAGATCAGCGTTTTGTAGCCATCGGCGAACTGTCGCTGGATGGGATGCTGCGCTCTGTTCCTGGCGTGCTGGCAATGGCAGACTGTGCACGCCGGCAGGGCTTCGACGCTATTCTGGTGCCGCCGCAGCATGCAGATGAAGCGGCATTGGTCGAAGGCATTAAGGTCTATGCCCTGCCGCATCTGCGAAATCTTGTCCCTGATAACCAGCGTGCAGAGCTGGCTGCCGGGCAGGAGCGCCGTTATGATTTTGACGAACAGGGACTTCGCTATACGCCCCAGATCTCCAGCGAACGTTCCAGCGTCCATGTTCCCGGGCTCGACGATTATATCGACGTGCTCGGTCAGGAACACGCCAAACGCGCGCTGACTCTTGCCGCCTCCGGTCAGCATAATATTCTGTTATCCGGCCCTCCAGGTACGGGGAAAACGATGTTAATCAAGCGGCTGCCCACCATTATGACCGAGATGTCGGAGAGCGAAGCGCTGGAAGCGACCAAGATCCTTAGTGCAGCCGGGCGCTTGCAGACGATTGGACAGGGCCTGGTACGTCAGCGCCCCTTTCGCGCTCCCCACCATACAATCTCACCTTCGGGACTTGCGGGCGGCGGTTCCATTCCCAAGCCGGGCGAAGTCAGTCTGGCGCATCGCGGGGTGCTGTTCCTGGACGAACTCCCGGAATTTTCTCGCACTACGCTGGAAGTGCTGCGCCAACCGCTGGAAGACCATGTGGTTACGATCAGTCGGGCGCGTGCTTCGTTTACTTTTCCCGCTCATTTCATGCTGGCCTGTTCCATGAATCCCTGTCCCTGCGGCGGTGGACGCAGCGAAGACGGTCAATCCACCTGCACGTGTTCGGCGGCCAGTATCCAGCGTTATCGCAGCCGGATCTCGGGCCCGCTGCTGGATCGCATCGACATGCAGATCGAAATTCCACAGCCGCCGGTCAGTCAGACGCTGGTTCCCGGCTCCTCGTCGGCTGCGCTAAAGCAGCAGGTCGAAGCCGCAGCGGAGCGGCAGCAGGCTCGCTACCGCTCCCTTCCGATCCAGACCAACAGCGAACTGAGCGGAGCGCTGCTGCGCCAATACGCCTCGCCCACCCGGGATGCCATGCTGCTGCTGGATACAGCCATTACCTCACTTGGGCTTAGCATGCGTTCGCGCGACCGAATTCTCAAGCTGGCTCTGACGATCGCCGATCTGGAAGGAAGCGCCGAGATCCGAACGGAACATCTTGCCGAGGCCTTGCAGTATCGGCAGATGGATCGACAGCGGATGTGAAGGATCGACAATAAGGATAGAAGATACCTATAGAAAATGACGCAAAAAGGGACGGCTGGGATAAGCCGCCCTTTTTTCGATGCGTATAAATTCTGTCCACATAGGCAAATGCCTCAAAAGGCTTCTTCAATCTGTTCCAGCGACCGAATCTGTAAATTCCGCCCCAGCATAACGGCGATCACATCAAAACGGATGCGGCGATCACTCAATCCGAAGCGATGCAGATACACTTCAGCGGTATGACGGACTTTGTGAATCTTGCGGGCATCCACCGACTCTGCGGGAAGTCCAAAAGCGCTGCTGCTTCGGCTGCGTACTTCCACGAACAAGATCAGATCCTCCCGAGCAGCGATCAGATCCAGTTCGCCGGTTCGACAGCTCCAGTTGCGATCCCGAATGATCCAGCCCTGCTGCTCCAGATGCAGAGCCGCCGCTTCCTCAGCTGCACGGCCCTTTTCCTTGCGTGTATAGCTCTGCGCGGCGGGCTTGGAATTCAGGCCAGCACTTCGCGCGTTCGGATTCACGTCATGGCGAGAAACTGAAGCTGCGGGATCAGCCGATAAGTTCGACTTGCGAGAGATGTCCCGGCTGTCCATCAGCGATCTCTCCTTTTGCCCGCTTCCCGATCACTTCGATAGACGAAGGCCAGCAGTTCGGCCACCAACCCATACAGTTCGGCGGGAATTTGTTGGTCCAGATCCAGCTTGGAGAGCACTTCCACAAGCGCGGCATCCTCCTGAATCGGCACTCCCGCTTCCTGGGCACGGCTTAGAATGGCTTCTGCAATGCTGCCCTTGCCCTTGGCGACGACGACCGGAGCGTTCATCTGCTCCGGCGAATATTTCAGCGCGACCGCTCGTTTGCGTGCGGTCTCTTCCGGTTTGGCTTCTTTGCCTGTCATATCTTCACATCCACCCCACGGTACGACTGCGGCGCATAGGACAACGAAGGATTGGCTTCCCCGGAGGCTTCAACCGCACGCTGCGGCAGTGCATCCGTACGCAGTGCCATCAACTGATAGCCCGCGGTGTTTAATGCAGAAGCAATCTCGGTCTGTCCCGCCTCCAGCAGCGGTCTCGCCCATTCTTCGTCATTACGGAAATTCAGGCTGACTTTACGATCCACCACCTGAACGTCAATCACTGTACGTCCCAATGCCTTCATATCCAGATCGAACCACAATCGGCAGTTGGAAGCATCCAGCTCGCCTTTGGGCCCCCGTTTGGATTCAATCTGCACCGAAGCCGTCTGATTGCCATCCGGACCGACAAACGGCAGGAACATCGTCACCTGGGCAAAAGGGGCCGTCCGATCGGTGTTCAGCAGCAGCTGTTGGCCGGTCAGCTGTTGAACGGCCTGCTGGGCGGCGTCTTTGACCGCCGCCGGAAGCGTGTCAGACGAAGAGAGCTGAAGCAGCAGCGACTTGAGCGTCTCACGCACTTCAGCCGCTTGCGGGGCGGCCGGTGCACTCGGGGCTTTGCCGTCCGCGGACGCCGTCGCGGCCTCGGGGCGAAGCTCGTCGCCCCGAATGGCGCGAAGCGCCTGGTCGGCGGCTGCCCGTACCGCCGACGACAAGGCCGGACGGGATTCGCCGTCCGGCGCCTTCGCCGCCGCTTGCTCGGCGGCGGGGTTCCCGGCCGTGGCAGGCGCAGCGGCCGATGGCGCGGGAGCGCCGCCCTGCGGAGCGGGCGGCGTGGCCGCGCTGGTGCTCGGCGGCTGCGTCGCCTGCGCGGCGGTCTGCGGCGTGCCCGTTAGCTGCTGCGCAGCCGCAGGAGCGGCGTTCGCCAGCGTGGAACGCGCGGCCTGCTGCTCGTGCTCCGCGCCGAGCATCTTGAGCAGCCGGCCCACCCAGGGGCCGGCCTCCGGTTCAGCAGCCTGCGCTGAACCGGACTGCGACGCGGCTGTGCCTGCCGCGTCCGTTCCGCTCGCTACCGCAGAGCGAAGCTCGCCCAGCAGCGCCTGAACCTTGCGCAGCAGCGCAACATCCGGCGAGTCGGCGTTAAGGCCGCCGTTCGTGGACTGCTGCGCCTGTGCGGACTGCGCAGAAGCTGTACCCGCAGCCTGCGGCGCAGGCGCAGCAGCGCTGGTGGACCCTGAAGCCGCACTTGGCGCCGGTTGTCCGGCTGTCCGCGCCGGATTGACCGGTTCCTCACCGCCTGCGGCGTTACCTGCCGCCGCAGATGCAGGGCCTGGCGTTCCGTTCAGTCCAGCAGCGGGAACACTTGCAGATCCGCCACCAGCAGCCGGCACGCCTGCTGAAGCGGCAGCCTGAGCGGACGCTGTCCCAGCGGCTTGATTAGCCGCAGCAGGAGATCCACTGGCAGGGGCCGCTCCCTGCCCTCCTGTAGGAGCTGCTGTCCCACCCGGCAGCCTGCCCGGTGCAGTCTCCGCTTCTCCGGTCTCTGCGCCAAGCTGAGCCAGAGCCGCTGCCACCTGCTGCTCCAGGTTCTGAAGCAGCGCCGACGCAGGCGGCCCAAAGATCGCCTGCTGCATGCCCGCTACGCTCTGCGGCGTAACGGGAAGTCCACGCTGTGCCAATACGCCGATGGAGCGTACCCATTCCTGGGCACTGACATTTGCCGGCTTCTGAGCCAGCATGTTGCGTACCTCAGCCGTCTGCTCCCGGGTCACCGGAAGGTCTTCCTGCTGCATCATCCGAATCAGCTCACGGTTCTGCTTATTATCCGGCAACCCTACCTGTTTGAGCGTTTCCTCGATCGTCTGGGCACCCGTATTTCCCGCAGGAGCGGAGACGGGCTTCATCACAATCGAACCATCTTCCGCAGCGGGCTGAACCTGCATAAACGCCGTTTGTCCGGCCTGAAGCGGCGTCTCCAGCTGGGCGTTGACCTTCACGCCCTGAATCTGAACCACAGCTTCCTTGCCATCATCGGATACGGATTGAACCACACCGCGAACAACCTGTCCTTCCCGGAGGTCCAGCTGCTTCAGTTCGCCAGGTTTGGCGTCGCCCATCATACTTTTGAACAACGAACCGATGTTCATCCGTCTCACCTCTCTGCTTGTATTTTCGCAAACGATCCCTATTCCCCTATATCGGCCAACAGGCCTCAGGCAATAAGTGCCCTGCGCCCGGTTTTTCTCACACGTCCCGCTGCGTTTTGAAGGGGAATCTTCCAAGTCCAACAGCCCTGCTTCTGCCTTGATCTTATCATAGGGCAAGTAGGATCGACCTGTCATCAAGCCGTATGAGAAATCCCTTATTTCAAGTCTTCAAACTCCGCCTTCATCTTGACCAAAAAGCTGTGACGATGCAGATCACTGATGCCAAGCTCCAGAATTTTTTCGCGGTGAGCCGCTGTGCCATACCCTTTATGAACGGCGATTCCATACCCCGGATAATTCTGTTCCCACTCGCCCATGCACAATCGATCTCGCGTAACTTTGGCTATGATTGAAGCGGCACCAATGCTCTGACTGAGCGAATCCCCCTTGATGACCGCACGCTGCGGCAGCTCTACATCGACTTTCTCCGCATCCACCAGCAGAACATCCGGCTGAGGCTCCAGCGCTTCGATGGCCATTTTCATCGCCAGACGCGAAGCCTGCTTGATGTTGATTCGATCAATGGTCTGGGGATCGACCCTTCCTACTCCAACTGCAACCGCTTCGCGCAGGATCACCTCATACAGCTTATCCCGCTTTTTCTCCGACAGTTTCTTGGAGTCATCAATGCCTTCGATCTTCAGACCCGCAGGCAAAATGACGGCGGCTGCGATTACATCTCCGAACATGCAGCCCCGACCGACTTCATCCACACCGGCAATTTGCTCATAACCTTCTGCCCATAGCTCTTTCTCAAACACTAAACGGTCCACTTCAATCTTTTCTTTTTTGGGTTTTTTCGGCGCTTTGGATTCTTTCTTTACGCTGGTCATTCTCTATTCCCCGCTTTCTCACTGATCTAAATGGATTGTTGATTCTTAACGCGCAGTCATTTCCACAAAAAAAGACCGCCGAATTCGGCGGTCCGACACCGCGGTGTTCGCGGCCGATTATCATTTAGAAGCTATATGATTGATGATACCCAATCGCTTGTCATCCACGAATCAGAACGGTTCTTCAAGTGAGAAACGACCCATTTTGCCTGCACGCAGTTCACGCAGGAACAAGATGGAGGTTTTCTCCAGATCGACACGTCCGCCGCTCATCAGGCAGCCGCGTTTGCGACCGATCTTTTCCATAATCTGCACGATCTCATCTGCATCATCGAATACGGTTGGGCGTTCGCCCAGATCGAAACGTTCGGACAGACGCGCCCAGTAATGTTCCGCAAAATATTTGATGGCGAAGAAGGTGATCTCTTCCACGTTCAGCACGTCTTCCTTGATCGCGCCAGTCACGGCAAGCTTCATCCCTACGTTCTGGTCCTCGAACTTCGGCCAGAGAATCCCCGGCGTATCCAGCAGTTCCATTTCCTTGCCGATCTTGATCCACTGTTGGCCTTTGGTTACGCCTGGACGATCTCCCGTTTCGGCGATGCTTTTGCCAGCCAGTTTGTTAATCAGCGTAGACTTCCCGACGTTCGGAATACCGACGATCAAGCCTCGAATCGCGCGAGGATTCATCCCCCGGGCGATCTGACGATCGATTTTTTCTTTGAGCAGTTCTTTGGCATAGACCGAAATATCTTTCACTCCGCGTCCACCCGGCGTATCGGTCTCGATCGCCAGATGTCCTTCTTCACGGAAATACTCGATCCATTTGCGAGTCACTTCTGGATCAGCCAGATCGGATTTGTTGAGCAAAATCAGACGGGGCTTGTCCTTCAAAATGTCTCCGATCATCGGGTTGCGGCTCGACAGCGGCAGGCGGGCATCCAGCAGTTCGATCGCCAGATCGATCAGGCTGAGCTTCGCTTCGATCTGCCGACGCGCACGCGTCATATGACCGGGAAACCATTGGATTGTCATGGGGGTGTTCCACCTCTTAGCACTTCAAACTTTTAATGATTGACGATATGCAGGTCTTTAAACGGCCAGAAGACCAGATCAGCTCGTCCGGTAATATCACCATAAGGTACATAACCGATCATGCGGCTGTCCTTGCTGTTTGGACGATTGTCGCCCAGTACAAAGACATGTCCGGGAGGCACAGTGTCGTCCTGGAATTCCGCGTTCGGGAAATTCGTATTGTTGTTGTACGTCTCGCCATTCGCCTTCGCTTTGTCGATCATGTCCTGGATGTAAGGCTCGCTAATCACCTCACCATTGACTTTTACGACGTCGCCTTCAACGGAAACTTTATCACCTGGCAGGGCAATAACCCGTTTAATGAATTCCTTGTTGCCATCCGAAGGAACCTTGAATACGATAACTTCCCCCTTCTTGGGAGCGCGGATGTCATACAGGATCTTGTTGACGATGACTCGCTCACCATTGTGGAAATTAGGCCTCATCGAGTGTCCATCCACCATGTAAGGTGCAAACAACAGCCAGCGGATGACAAACACCAGTACCAGGGCAATCGCAATCGCTTTGACCCATTCGAGCGTTTCACTTTTTACTTTGTTTTTGGGATTCTTAGGCGCATCCTCGGGCGTTCCCGCGGATGGGTTCACGTTTTCTTCCATAGCTTGCCCTCTCCTTACGCATGATGTCCAATATCAGCATTTTGCAAAACCGTCCGGCTTGAATGACTTTAAACAGGCCGTCCGGTTTTGAGAAATGCTCATATTTCTGAGGCTGTCCTTCTTGTATATAACGAAAAGGATAAAACGAAAGGAGCTTGTTTCCAAGCTCCCCATGTTCGTCCGTCAGGTCTCCCCGAAGGAAGACGCCGATTAACGACGAATTTCTTTAATTCTGGCTGCTTTACCGCGCAGATCGCGCAGGTAGTACAGTTTCGCACGACGGACTTTACCGTAACGTACGACTTCGATTTTGTCGATTTTAGGCGAGTTAATCGGGAACGTTCTTTCAACGCCTACGCCGTAAGAGATCTTACGAACGGTGAAAGTTTCGGCGATACCGCCGCCTTGACGTTTGATTACAACACCTTCAAACAGCTGAACGCGTTCACGCGAACCCTCGATAACCTTAACGTGCACCTTCAGGGTGTCGCCAGGACGGAAGCTCGGGATATCAGTGCGAAGCTGTTCTTGAGTCAGAGCTTGAATCAAATTCATATTTGTTTCCTCCTTCCACACATGCGTTCATACGTCTTCTTCGGGAACCATCGTCCCGCCTCATCATTCGCAGAGGACCGCAAGATTACACAACGGATTGATTCTACCACGTAACCATGCAAAAAGGCAAGACATTCAGACAAAAAATCCCGAAATTTTATGGAATTTTTGACTTACCACTTTCCTGATCCAGATGAACGGCCGCTGCCGCCGCCATTTCCCCAGGATGAGGAACCACTCGAACGCCCGCTGTCGCCCCAGCTTCCGCCACCTGAAGACCGGCCGCTCGACCCTCCACCAAATCCGCCCCCGCTGTTATTGGAATTGGCACGCTGCACAGCGCGGCGATATTCGTTCTCCATTTCTTCCATTACGCGGCGCGCCAGAGCAACCTGAGCCATCGCCTCATCAAACTGCCCGATCCCGATCATTCTTCGGGCTTCGGCCTCATAACTACCATAACGCCCGGCGAACGTGCCTGTATTGATTCGCATCCGATACGAACTCTCCCGGCTGAGGAAATCGCTCCCCAGACTTTGGAGCTTATTCCACGCCACATCACGCTGTTCTTTCAGAGCGCGAATCTGCTGAGATAGTTCGGAAGCAGCTCGTTCATAAGTCGAGAGCAGCGGCTCTGCACGCAGCAGATCGATCGGCTGCGCACGCAGCGCAGCTGCCGCCGCTTCGCCGTCTCGCTCCGCTGCCTCCAGTGCACGATCGTACTGAGACATCTGAACGCCCGTTGAACGATAGACCTCTGCGGCCTGACGAAGCACGCTTTTGGCGCCATCCAGGCGCTGCTCGGCCGCTCGATGCTGCGCGTCCAGCTCCTCCCCATAACCGAGTGCCTCCCGCATCAGCTCGCGGGCGCGTGCCGCCAACTCGTCAGCACGGTCGCTTTTCTCCCTCGCTGCCTTATAATATTGAACCTGCGGATTGAGTGCCGAACGAATCTCCGGCAGTAGGCGGCGGACTTCGTCTTCTGACCGTTCGATCTCGTCACGCCGCGCACGCTGCGTTCCCAGATGACTCTCCGCATAACGGCCGCGCAGCTGCGCCAGCTCCTGCTCATAGCGAGGGGAAAAGTCCCGGATTTCTTGCAGCAGCCGCTCCGCATCCCTCAGCGATTCCGCCGACGAGGTTCGGCTCTCCAGACGTCTGCGTACAATTTCTCTAGCTTCGGCAATTCGGGCAGCGATGCCTTCTGCACAGGCCTTCGCTTCCTTGACATCGCCTGAACGAATCAAGTCGGCGAGACGCTGCGTTTCTCCGCCTGCTTCGCTCAGCACGCGAAAAGGATCTTCTTCGGTCAAAAGCAATTGCTCACGCTCCGTGATAGGACGCAATTCCCGCTCGGCCGAGACGATACGCGCCGGCCACTCCGGCGCCTCCTGTGACAACTGCTGGAGCTGTGTTACGTCTCCAGACAACTCTTGGAGTAGAGCCAAGGCTTCATCCGCTGGAGCCGCAGCTTGAATGACATCGAATTCGTCCAGACTATCTGCCTTATCCAGCAGCGCGGAGGCCTGCTGAAATTTGCGCTTTAGTACATCCAGGGAATATCCGGTCTGCTCACCCAATTGATGAATAGATTGTTCGACCGTTTGAGTCAATTCCTTGCCTGTTTTGACCTGACCGCGAACTTCAGCGAAGCTGGCCGAGACCCGTTCAAAACGTTCTTTTAAGGTCTCGACCTGGATGATCCAGTCCCTTGTTTCGGCCGTCAATACGTCCAGCCTCCTGCGCTCGGCACTGGAAGCAAATACACCCGGACGATAAGCGGCCAGTTCAGCTGCGAGATTGCCGCTGATCTGATGCAGATTGACCGCTTCGCGGCTGATGCTTTCGGCTTCCTTGAGCGTCTCGCCCTGCACAAAGCCGCTCTCCACTTCACGGAACAGTTCCGACACCATGATACTGTCCACGTTTGCTGAAGCTGCCCGCTGCTGTTCCTTCAGCTCCTGTGCCCGTTTTTTCACCCGGGAACCCGCCCTAAGCATGCTAAACAGCACATACAAAACAACAGCGAGCACTCCAAATACCAAAATTGAATATAACCAGATTCCTCCCGCCAGAAAACCGCCGCCAGAAAACAAGCCCCCTGCACCAGTGCCGTTGACATATTCTCCAACCGCGAGTGCAGCGGCTGCCGGTCCATCTTGACCCGCCACCGGTATAAAGGCGCGATCCACAATTCGCTGGGCGCTGCCAAGTGCTGAATTATTCAGCTCCAATTGCACCGAATTGGGATCAGTCACAATCAACAGCAGCAGATCGTTGCGACCCAGATTCCACGATTCATAGGTACGTGCCGATAACCGGGCTGCTTGGCTATCGCTCAGCCCGGTTTCTGTCAGCACATATACTTTGTATTTCCCCTCACCCAGCTTCTGCTCCAGCTGTTTAAGCTGGCTGGCTGTGAACAATCCCGCCTCATCCGTCACAATCCCCTCTCGCTGGGGAACAGCTGCGTGTACGGGAAGCGCTGCAAGCAGCAAACCCGCTGCACACAGCGCAGAGACGATCATCAGCCATGCCCGCTTCAACAATGGCTTATTTTGCATAGGTCACCCTCCCTTTTCAATCTGCCGTTAGCACATGGTGTTCATCTCTTCGCCCGTCAGGTATCCGTGCTACGCCTTTCTCTCTTCCAGTTTATCATTTTTACCCCAAAAAATCAGACCAAACTTATTTTATAATCACTACCTTGTATAGTTCAGTACCTAGTGATATGATGTTCCTGAAGAGTCGCAAAGGAGGCCCGCTGCATGAATGTGAATACCCAGTTTAAGAAAGGCGTGCTTGAACTCTGCGTGCTCGTGTTGATCGAACGTCAAGACCGCTACGGCTACGAGCTGGCCCAGGAAGTATCCCGCCATATCGAAGTTGCGGAAGGCGCTCTGTACCCCCTGCTGCGCAGACTTGTCGGCGACGGCTACTGCACGACTTACTTGCAGGAGTCATCCGGCGGTCCACCGCGCAAGTATTATCGAATCACGTCTGAAGGAAGAGAATATGCCCGGCAGATGGTCGGAGAATGGCGCTCGTTTGTTGCAGGCGTTGCCAGACTGCTGGAGGAAGGAGAAGAAGGATGAATAAAGAGCAATTTCTGCTTCGGTTAAACGGAGGACTAGCCGTGCTGCCAACGGAGACGCGCCGAGAGCTGATGGCCGACTATGAAGACCACTTTCGTTCAGGCCTTGAACACGGGAAGAGTGAAGAAGAGATCGCCTTTGAACTTGGAAGTCCCGAGGAACTGGCTCAGGAAGCCTTGGAGCTTCAGCTTCAATCCGGCGAACGGGTTCGACGCGAGACTGCGGAATCACCGGCTTTCTCGCCCCGGCAAACCTATAGGAATGAACCACAGCCTCAGCCTGAGAAACGGGCTGCCTTGAGTGTGGTGCGGCTGATTATGCTGCTGTTCTGGAACCTGATCGCCATCCCACTCTGGGCCGCTGGCTGGGCGCTTGTTGCAGGCTTGGCTGCTCTGGTATTGGCCTGCCTGGCCAGTCCGCTTTTGTTCGCAGCCGATCTGGCTCTGAATAACGTCTGGAATACGGCTGAATTTTATGCGGTTCTGCTGCTTCTGGGAATCGGAATTCTGGCGGCCGCTCCGTTCCTGCGTCTGCTGCGTGCCCTTGCCCGTTCGATGGTCGGTTATGCCAAATGGAACGCCAGATTTGCTATGGGGAGGAATTAATGATGAGACGAATACCTAAATGGGCGGCCATTTCACTGATTGTGGTCGGCGGCATCGGACTGGCTCTGAATTTCTCAGACTTGAAGATCTCGGGAGCGCAGATCGACCGAACAGCAGCTATTGCTCCAGATCACATCCAGCAAGCCGGAAGCTCCGCGGCCTCCTCTGCTGTGGTTGTGGATTCCGCAGCTGTCAAAGGAACCGATCGGTTGCAGGAAATTCGCAAGCGTTGGGAATTTAAGTCCGGCGCCTTGAAGAATCTCTCGCTGTCGAGCGTGGATAACGTACATATTGAAGTCAAAACGGATACAACGACCGATTACGTCGAGCTGCGTGGTGTTGTTTCCGAGGAAGCCGCTGAACGAGCCACAAGCGCTGTTGGTGAATCGGATGGTCTTGCTCTCGATCTCACAGGCTCCACCAAGTTCAGCCTGCTGTCGATCGGTTCGACCCAGCATGACGTCTATATGACGCTGGGACTGCGTGATGCCAAGCAGTTGGAAAAAGCTGATTTTCTACTGGGGTCTGGAGCAGGCGATTTTGATGATTTTTATGCACGTCAGCTTCAAGTCGATCTGAGCTCGGGTGAGTTAACAGCCAATCGATTAAGCGGCGATCAGATTTCCTTGGACCTTACATCAGGCCGCGTTGAAGTTAAGGATCTGATTGGGGAAAGCCAGATTGAATTATCTTCGGGTATGGTTCAGATTGATGGACTGGAAGGAAATTCCGTCATAAAAGCCACTTCGGGTATGGTTGACCTGACTCAGAAGACCAGCGGTAACCTGGACGTTGAAATTTCTTCCGGCAAAGCCGATATTCGTGCCGCTAAAGACTTCAAAGGTGTGTATGACCTGCATGTAACGTCAGGTCTGGTTCAGGCACCGGAGTCACCCGGCACCTCGGGCGATACAATCAAGGTCCGCGCCACTTCAGGAATAATTACCATCAAGTAGATAGGGACGTCAAAAGCCCCGCGTTTCGCTCCGTCATGGCAGCGAACAACGCGAGGCTTTTTTTAACTGGAGACCTCTCCCGCTTGTTCAGCAGACAGCTCTCGTTTTAATTCTTCGACCCATTTGGATTCCTGCTTGGTTAATTCCATCCGCTCCAGAAGATCCGGACGACGCTCCAGGGTGCGGCGAAGCGATTCCCGGCGGCGCCACGACTCAATATTCGCATGATGTCCCGACAGCAGAATATCCGGCACTTTCATTCCCCGATATTCCGTAGGCCGTGTATAATGCGGGTATTCCAGCAGACCGGTGCTAAACGAATCTGTCACTGCGCTATTTTCGTTGCCCAAGACACCGGGCAGCAGGCGAACGGTGCTATCGATCATCACCATTGCCGGAAGCTCGCCCCCTGTCAGCACATAGTCTCCAATGGAGATCTCATCCGTCACCAGTCCGGTACGAATCCGCTCGTCATACCCCTCGTAATGGCCGCAGATAAAGATCAGATGATCCTCACGCGAGAATTCTTCCGCTTTTTTCTGGGTGAACGTCTCCCCCTGCGGGCAAAGTAGAACAATTCGCGGGCGGGAAGTCGAAGCTGGATGAGCAGCAGATACTTCCGCCTCTCTATCCACAGATGACAAATCCTGCTGCGAGTGAGCAGCTGCCTCTTCAGCGACAGCCAGCCCCTCTTCCCGCTTGCGCAGCAGATCTTCAACCGCGTCAAAGATTGGTTCCGGCTTCAGCACCATGCCTCCGCCCCCACCATATGGCGTATCGTCAACCTGACCGTGCTTGTTGGTCGAATACTGCCGGAAATTTATGGCCGACAGCTCCACGATCCCTTTATCTCTGGCTTTCCCGAGAATACTGGCGTTGAACACGCCCTCAAACATTTCCGGAAACAAGGTCAGTACATCGATTCGCATCCGGGCGCCCATTAGTCCAGCAGTCCTTCCATGACTTCGATCTCGACGGTCTTCTCTGCAATATTAACCGTTTTGACGATATCTTCAATGAACGGAATCAGCAGTTCCTTGCCGCCCTTGCGTTTAATCACCCAGACATCGTTTGCGCCCGGCGTCAGAATATCCGAGATTACGCCCAACTCCTCGCCTTCCGTTGTCATCACCTTGCAGCCGATGATTTCGTGGAAGTAATAGGCGTTTTCTTCAGCTTCAATCGCTTCTTCCCTAGGCACCTTGACGTCCCAGCCTTTATACTTCTCAACCTGATTGATGTTGTCAAAACCCTCCAGCTTGACGACAAAGACCGTCTTCTGCTCACGCGCCGAGATCACTTTTACTTTAAGCTGCGTGCCATCCTCGGGTGAAATAAACAGCAGCTCTTTGCCCTTGGCAAAACGGATCTCCGGGAAGTCCGTAAACGGAAAAATCTTCAATTCGCCGCGTACGCCATGCGTATTGGCTACCTTGCCTACACTCAAAAAATTGGATTCCATCGGTTCGATTCGTCCTTTCCTATAAAAGTCTTCACTACGTACGAAAAGGGGCTAGGAAGATACCCTCCTAACCCCTTTTCGTATATCTTTAAGACCGGAAAGCGTAAGCCCTCCCTTTAGGACTGGATGTCTACGGTTACCCGCTTATCCAGCTTGACTGCTGCCGACGTCACGACCGTACGCAGCGCCTTGGCGATCCGTCCCTGCTTCCCAATGATCTTACCGATGTCATCGGGATGGACAGAGAGTTCATATACGACCAGGGACTCTTTCTCTACGGTACGGACTTTGACGTCTTCCGGATGATCGACCAGAGCTTTTGCGATAACCGCTACTAACTGTTCCATGTCAACCCCTCCGAGTCACTGTCTTATTTTTGCAGTTTGGATTCATGGAATTTCTTCATGATTCCAGCTTTGCTCAGCAGGTTGCGAACAGTATCAGACGCTTGCGCGCCAGTTTGCAGCCAAGCCAGAGCTTTTTCTTCGTTGATGTTTACTACTTGCGGTTCAGCGACCGGGTTGTAGTAACCAATCTCTTCGATAAAGCGTCCATCACGCGGGGAACGGGAATCCGATACCACGATACGATAGAAAGGCGCTTTATGCGCACCCATGCGCTTCAGACGAATACGAGTTGCCACGAAAATCACCTCCTTCAAGAAATAAACGGCGTACAAGTCTTTCAACTAGTGTTGACAAGGACTAGATGCCGCGGCGGCCCTAAGGCCTTTATAGAATGTTCCAGTTCCGCTTAACGGAACGGGAACCTCATGCCCTTGCTCATCTTCTGCATTTGCTTCATGGCTTTGTTCTTGCCACCCTTAGGGTCCATCATGCCAGAAAGCTGCTTCATCATCTTCTTCATCTCGTCGAACTGCTTAATCAGACGATTGACCTCAGCCAGCGACGTTCCGCTGCCTGCCGCAATCCGCTTCCGACGGCTGTGATTGATGATGTCCGGTGCCTGTTTCTCCGCGCTCGTCATGGAATGGACGATTGCTTCGATTCGGCCGACCTGCTTGTCATCGACCTTCAGGTCTGTCTTCTGCTTCATCTTGTTCATACCGGGGATCATGTCCATGATCTGATCGAGCGGTCCAAGCTGCTTGACCTGCTCCATCTGTTCCAGGAAGTCATCGAAAGTAAATTCCGCGTTACGCATCTTGCGTTCCATTTCTTTCGCTTTCTTCTCATCGATCCCGGCCTGCGCCTTCTCGATCAGCGACAGCATGTCGCCCATTCCGAGAATTCGTGAAGCCATCCGCTCCGGATGGAAAGGCTCAAGGGCATCAAGTTTTTCACCCAGTGAGATGAACTTGATTGGACAGCCTGTGACGGCCTTAACCGACAGCGCCGCACCACCACGAGTATCGCCATCGAGCTTCGTCAGCACAACCCCTGTCAGGGTGAGCTGTTCATTAAAGCTCTGCGCGACGTTGACCGCGTCTTGACCGGTCATGGCGTCTACGACCAGCAGCACCTCATCCGGCTTGGTCTCCAAATGAATCTGCTTCAGCTCATCCATAAGCTGCTCATCGATATGCAGGCGACCTGCGGTATCGATAATCACATAGTCATGGCCTTTGTCCTTGGCTTCCTGAAGACCCTTGCGGGCAATCTCGACCGGGCTGACTTGATCGCCCAGTGAGAACACCGGAACGTTCAGCTGTTCGCCGAGCACCTGGAGCTGCTTGATCGCCGCCGGGCGGTAAATGTCACCCGCGATCAGCAGCGGGCGGCTGCCCTGCTTCTGAAGCATCTTCGCCAGTTTGCCGGTTGTTGTCGTCTTACCGGCACCCTGCAAGCCGGCCATCATGATGACGGTTGGCGGCCTTGTGTTTTTGTTCAGCTTCGACTGGGTACCCCCCATCAACTCGGTCAATTCCTTGTTGACGATGTCGATGATAACCATGCCCGGTGTAAAGCTTTCCGTTACTTCTTTCCCCAGCGCCTTTTCTTTTACCTTGGAGATAAAATCTTTGACGACTTTGAAGTTGACGTCCGCTTCCAGCAGGGCCAGTCGGACTTCGCGCATTGCTTCAGCAACATCGTCTTCAGAAATCTTGCCTTTGCCCCGAAGTTTGCCAAATACGTTCTGAAGTCTGGTTGTTAATCCTTCAAATGCCATACGTTCACCCCCGTCCCGTTTGTTTCTCTACTATTATATATCGAACGGTACTGTATAATCGAATTTGCACAGCGCAGCGCTATTCCAGCGCTTGCAGCTTACCGGCGATCACGCCAAGTTTGCTCTGGATCTCTTCTGGCAGCCCTTCGGCTTCAGACAAGGCTTCCAGTTCGCGGATCTCGTGCATGCGGCTCTCATGTCTCCGCAGCAGTTCAAGCTTCGCTTCATAATTCTCCAGCGTCTGCTCGGCCCGCTTGATATGTTCATACACCGCCTGGCGGCTAATCTCAAATTCCGCTGCGATCTCGCCAAGCGAGAAGTCGTCGTGGAAATAATACTTCAGGAAGGTCTGCTGCTTCTCCGTCAAGAGTCGTTCGTAAAAAGCGAACAGCAGGTTGATCCGATTCGTCTTCTCCAAACGGGTTTCCTGTGTCATTGCGAACGCTCCTCTCGTCAAGGAAAAACACTTTACACACCGATCAACGTTCCCTATCATACCGAAAACAAAAGAAGATGTCAAGCGTTTAGGCTTAACATCTTCAGAGGTTTGTGAAAAATCATTTTCGTGCAGAAATTCAGAAGAGATTTAAAGGATTTGTTCGGAGAAGCGGGCTTTTCCAAATTCGGTTGGATCGCTCCCTGGATAGGATTCAAACTCGCTTGAAGCATCCGACTTTGAACCCTTTGATTGGAGTCGCTTCAGTGATTTCGGGAAAGCTTTTTAAGGAAGCAGATACATCAAGATCGAGAAGAAATGAAGAATACTTCCCGCCAGTACGAACAAATGCCAGATCGCATGATGATAACGGAATCCACGCCATACATAGAAGATCGTGCCTATCGTATACATCAGGCCGCCTGCGACCAGCAGGTTCAAACCCTCGGTAGGTACCGTAAGCTTCAGGGCACCCCAGGCGAGTACGATCAGCCAACCCATCAATAGATAGAAGATCGTGGACATAAACAGGAACTTTTTGACGAAAAAGGCCTTGAAGATCACACCGCCGATGGCGATGCCCCAGACCAGACCGAACAGTGTCCAGCCCAGCGGGCCGCGAATGGCGGTCAGCAGAAACGGCGTGTACGTCCCGGCGATAAACAGATAAATGGAGGAATGGTCCATGAACTCGAAGAAGTCCTTGACTTTCCCTTCCTTGAAGCTGTGCACAAGCGTCGAGTTCATGTACAGCAGCAGCATGGTCACCCCGTACACCGTAAAGCTGACCACATGCCAGGCGTTTCCTTTGATACTGGCAAAAACGATCAAAAGCACAAGCGCCGCCACACTCAGAGCCGCTCCTATGCCGTGTGTGACCGCATTGGCCACTTCTTCACGTCGGGAATACGTATGCGTATTCGCCATATGAACATTCCTCCCTTTCTCCATCAGACCTGTTTTCTGAAAAACCGTCCGTTTTCTTGTAAAAACTCATAATTCGATTATAACGGCTGTGACCCAATTTTGCCACCTTCCATCGGGGGAACAAACGAACCTGCCAAATTAAAAAAACGGCCCTTCCGCGATTGATACTGCGCGAAAAGACCGTTGTGATTCCTTTGTAGAGCAGCGATTCCCTTGCAGACCTTATTCAGGCTGTTTCGGTTCCTCGTTCTCTTCGACCAGTTCTTCTTCGATCAGACCGGCGAACAGCGCATGGACGAATTGTTCGGAATCGAATTCCTGCAAGTCTTCCATCTTCTCGCCGAGTCCGACCAGCTTAACCGGAATATTCAGCTCCTGACGGATCGCTACCACGATGCCGCCCTTGGCTGTACCATCGAGTTTGGTCAGTACAAGACCGGTTACGCCGCTTTTTTCACCAAACAGCTTGGCTTGGCTCAGCGCATTCTGCCCCGTCGTTGCATCCAGCACCATCAGCACTTCATGCGGCGCGTCAGGAACTTCACGCTGAATCACGCGGAAAATCTTGTTCAGCTCATCCATCAGATTGGACTTGTTCTGCAAACGACCTGCCGTATCGCAGATCAGCACGTCGGCACGACGCTGCTTGGCGGCCTGCACGGCGTCGAACATGACAGCCGCAGGATCGGAACCGGCGCTGTGCTTGATGACTTCCACGCCAGTTCGAGTACCCCAGACTTCCAACTGCTCGATCGCTCCTGCACGGAATGTGTCGCCAGCCGCGAGCAGAACCTTTTTGCCTTCACTCTTGAACTTGTGCGCCAGCTTGCCGATGGTAGTTGTCTTGCCCACGCCATTGACGCCGACAAACAAAATGACCGTCAGGCCGTCCGGGTTCATCTTGAGTGAGTTATCCTGTTCACCGCGCAGCAGCTCAATCAGCTTCTCCGACAGCACAGGGCGCAGCTCGCTGGCGTCGCTCAGGCGGCGCTTTTTGACTTCGGCACGCAGATCGTCGATCAACGTCATGACCGTGTTGACGCCAACGTCCGCCCCGATCAGGATTTCTTCCAATTCTTCATAGAACTCCTCATCGATCTTGCGACGGCGAACCATCAGATTGGAGACGCGTTCCACGAACCCCTTGCGCGTCTTCTCCAGTCCATCCTTAAACTGTTTGGTGACTTCTTCAGTCTTGCCCGCAATACTATCTCTCAGCTTACGAAAAAAGCTCATGCTTGTAATTCCTCCAGTCGTCAGTTATTCGATTTGATCCCGTATTTAAGCGAATGAGCGAATCATCAGGCAATTCCGACCTCTTCGTCTTCCAAACGCACCGAGACCAGCTTGGATACGCCGCCTTCTTCCATCGTCACCCCATACAGCACATCAGCTTCTTCCATGGTGCCTTTGCGGTGGGTGACCACGATAAACTGCGTCTGCTCCGCAAACTCTCTCAGATACTGGGCAAAACGGGTCACATTCGCCTCATCAAGCGCCGCTTCCACTTCATCCAGCACGCAGAACGGAACCGGCTTGACATGCAGAATGGCAAACAGCAGCGCCATTGCCGTCAGCGCACGTTCACCGCCAGATAACAGCTGAAGATTTTGCAGTTTCTTGCCCGGAGGCTGCGCCACGATGTCGATGCCCGTGTCCAGCAGATGTTCAGGGTCCAGCAGTACCAGATCGGCACGCCCGCCGCCAAACAGCTTCGAGAATACGGTGCCAAACTGCCGGCGGATGGCGTCAAACGTCATCTTGAAGCGCTTGGACATCTCGTCGTCCATCTCTCGGATGACCAGGTAGAGCTGCGCCTTGGCTTCCATCAGATCGTTTTTCTGATCGCTCAGGAACGTATACCGTTCGCTGACTCGCTCATATTCTTCGATCGCGCCCAGGTTCACTTCGCCCAGCATCGTAATCTTGCGCTTGATCTCGCGCACGTCCAGACGTGCGGATTCCGGATCTTCCGGCAGCGCATAACGCTGCTTCGCCAGCTCATAACCAATCTCGTATTCCTCGGTCAGCTTCTGAAGCGTGTTCTCCAGCTCGACATCCAGACGGGTCGCCTGAATCTCGGTATGGCGAATGCTGTCTTCGACTACCTTCAGCTCACTGCGCTGTTTGTGTGTCTCCTGCTCCCGCTCTTCCAGCTTGCGCTGACGCTCGGCACGTTCGCCTCGCTTCTGCTCCAGCGTCTCCTGCGTGCCGCTCTTGCGCTCTTTGGCTTCTTGCAGCTCGCGCACATGATCTTCGGCGTCCCGGCGATTCGCCGCGAGTTCCGCTTCCGCGGCGCGGAGCATCTTGCGCCGATCCGCCAACTGTCCCGAGACCGTGCCGGTCTCTTCGCTCAGTCGGCTCAACCGTTCTTCCAGCGAAGCCGTCTCCTGAAGCAGACGGCTCTCCTGAACGCGCAGCTCCGTCAGCACACCCTGAAGCTCTTCCTTCGCCGATTCGCTCGCTTTGCGTGCAAATTCCGCAGCGGCGATGGCCTGCCGGGTCGCCACTTCTTCAGCTTCCAGCTCTTTGAGCTTCTCTTCCGCCTTCTTGCGGCTCTCGCCCGCGTTCTCCAGCTCCTCATGGTAGCCGGAGCGCTCTTCGCCATGCAGGGCGAACTGCTCGTTGACGTGCCGCAGACCATGTTCGGTCTGCTTGAGTTCCCCGTCCAGGCGCTGCTGCTCCGCGCGCAGGGTATCCCCCCGCTCGCGCAGCGCCGACAGCCGCTGTTCGCTGGCGGCAGCCAGCTCGCCGCTCTCGCGCTCTTCGCGCGTCAGCCGCGCGATCTCGCGTTCGCTCTCCTTGATCTCCCGATCAAGCTGCTCCAACGCGCGCTTGCGCCCGAGGAGGCTGCCGCCTCGGCGGTTCTGGCTGCCGCCGGTCATGGAGCCACCGGCGTTGACCAGATCGCCGTCCAGCGTAACCACGCGGTAACGGTAATTCAGCCGGGACGCGATTCTATTCGCGTCCTCCAGGGTCTCGGCCACTACGAGGCCGCCCAGGAGGCTGCCGATGATGCCGGCGTATCGTTCGTCGGCCTGAACGAGTTCGGCTCCAATGCCGACGAAGCCTTCCGCGGAGCTGGCCGCGCGTTTATCGGCTTCGGAGATATGCCGTGGACGGATAACGTCCAGCGGCAGGAAGGTCGCCCGACCCAATTGGCGCTGCTTGAGATAAGCGATTGCCTGGCGGGATACCGCCTCGTTCTCCATGACGACATGCTGGAGGGAAGCGCCCAGCGCCGTCTCGATGGCGGTTTCGACCTGCTGCGGAACCGTCATCAGTTCCGCCACTGCGCCGTGTACGCCTTCGAGCCGCCGGTCGCGCGAAGCTTTGAGCACTTCTTTGACCCCAACCATAAAGCCTTCAAAGTCTTCCTGCATCTCCTGCATCGTATCCCGGCGAGAGACGCGGGCTTCGCGTTTTTGTTCCCACTTTCGGGCGGAAGCCGAACTATCCGAAGCCGTTTTTTGCAGCTTATGGAGCTGTTCGCTCTCTGCGATGTAAGACCGTCGCATCTCGGCGATCTCTTCCGCAGCTTTTTCCAGCGCTGATTTGCGCTGTGCATGCTCCTGCTCCAGGCGCTGCTTCTCCGCTTCCCAGCGTCCGGACTCTTCATCCACGCGGTTCATTCGCCGCATGACGCCTTCCTTCTGCTGATCGGCATAACGAATCTCGTTGCGGGTCTGAGCCATTTTATTCATAAGTTCAAGCAGTTCGCCCTTGAGCGCTTCTTCCTGTTCGTGACTGATGCCTTCGGTCACGCCCGTCAGCTTGGCTTGTTCAGCCGACAGCTCGGAACGCAGGCGCTCCAGTTCGATCCGTGCGCCGTCCAGCTTGTTCTGAACGAACAACGTCTCCTGTTTGCGCTGATCGAAACGTTCGCCTTCATTTTCGATGGCTTCTTGCAGCTGTTCCCGGGACTGCTCCAGATTGCGCCGACGTTCTTCCAGCAGCTGTGCGTATCCTTCCGACTTCTCGGACAACTCACTATAGCGCAGCAGACGTCCTTGCAGTTCTTCAATCTCCACTTCAACGGCCCGGAGAGCCTCACGGTCACCGCTCAGTGTACGATCATGCTCATCAACAATCTCGGCCAGACGCAGACGCTGCCGTTCAAATTCGGCCAGTTTCTCTGAAGCAGCCGTCCAGGCTTCGTGAATCTCCCCAATTTGATAGACAAACAGGGCGATTTCCTTGTCTTTGAGTTCTTCACGCAGTTCCTTGTAACGAAGCGCTTTTTCGGCCTGGGCTTTGAGCGGACTAATCTGATCTTCCAATTCCGTGACCAAATCGTGAATCCGCAGCAGATTCTGCTCGGTGTCCGCCAATTTGCGATTGGCTTCTTTTTTGCGCGATTTGTATTTGACGATTCCCGATGCTTCTTCAAAAATGCCCCGGCGATCTTCCGAACGGGTACTCAGAATCTCTTCGATTCGGCCTTGACCGATGATCGAATACGCTTCTTTACCAATCCCCGTATCCATGAACAGCTCCGTAATATCCTTCAATCGGCACGGCTGGCGATTAATTAAATATTCGCTGTCTCCACTTCGGTGAACACGCCGTGTGACGGTCACTTCGGAAAAGTCCAGCGGCAGGGCATGGTCGGTATTATCGAGCGTCAGTGAAACCTCGCCATAATTGACCGCTTTACGCGCATCGCTGCCGGCGAAGATGATGTCTTCCATTTTGCCACCTCTGAGGCTTTTCGCGCTTTGTTCCCCCAGAACCCAGCGGATGCCATCAGAGATATTACTTTTTCCGCTTCCGTTCGGGCCGACAACTGCGGTGATTCCACGCACAAATTCCATCTCCGTTTTGTCGGCGAACGATTTGAATCCGGCGAGTTCGATCCGTTTTAAGTACATGACCGGCCCTCACCTCCCCTTGTAGTCTTGATCCTCGCAAGCTTTTAAAATAAGAAAAGAGCAAAAAGCGGCACGGGCAAATCGGGATCATCCCGGATGTCGAACATGCGGCCGCTCTTTGCTCTTCACTTGTATTACAATTTTAGCGTCTCCAGCGCCGCAGCTGCGGCCTGCTGTTCGGCTTCCTTCTTGGAACGCCCGGTTCCGCGACCGAGACTGCGATCGCCCATATACACTTCGGAAACGAACTCGCGCTCATGCGCCGGGCCGCGTTCTTCCACAATCCGGTACTCCAATACGCCGAGATTGTGATGCTGGGTCAGTTCTTGAAGTTCCGTCTTGAAGTCGCTCATTTGCAGCTTGCCGTCCCAAGCGACTTCCGGGAATACATAGCGATCCAGGAAAGATCGAACCGCTTCCAATCCCTGGTCGAGATACAGCGCTCCCACGAACGATTCAAATACGTCCGCAAGCAGTGCAGGGCGGCTGCGGCCGCCTGTCAATTCTTCGCCTTTGCCAAGCAGTACGTAGGCGCCAAAGTTCAGCGCCTCCGCAAACTTGACCAGCGAAGGTTCACAGACAATCGCCGCACGCAGCTTGGTCAGCTCGCCTTCCGGACGGCCGGGAAAACGATTGTAGAGAAATTCCGACACCGTCAGCTCTAGTACCGCGTCGCCCAGAAATTCGAGCCGCTCATTGTCGTGATGTTGGCTGAACCGGTGTTCATTGACGTACGACGCATGCGTGAAAGCCTGTTTAAGCAGAGGCTTGTCCGCAAACTGGATTCCTAGTTTGTGCTGCAGTTGTTTCAGATCTCCGCTCAACGTTCCGGCTCCTTACGCTTGGAATTTTTTGAGAATGACGGAAGCGTTGTGGCCTCCGAACCCGAAAGAATTGGACATGACCACGTTCAGGTCCGCCTTGCGTGCCGTATTGGGCACATAATCGAGATCACACTCTTCGTCCTGATTTTCGATATTGATCGTCGGCGCCAGCATCTGATGTTCGAGCGACAGGGCGCAGATGACCGCTTCCACGCCGCCAGCAGCGCCGAGCAGGTGTCCGGTCATCGATTTGGTCGAGCTAACCGCCAACTTGTAAGCATGATCGCCGAACGCTTTTTTGACGGCAGTCGTTTCCGACTTGTCGCCAGCAGGCGTCGAGGTGCCGTGTGCGTTGATGTAATCCATATCTTCCGGCTTCAGACCGGCACTCTTGAGCGCCATGGTCATGCAGCGTGCTGCGCCGTCAGGGTCCGGATCGGTCATGTGGTGCGCGTCCGCGCTGAGGCCGTAGCCCACCACTTCGGCATAGATATGTGCGCCGCGTGCTTGAGCATGTTCCAGCGATTCGAGGACGAATACGCCAGCTCCTTCGCCCATGACGAAGCCGTCACGATCTTTGTCGAACGGGCGGCTTGCTTTGGACGGATCATCGTTGCGTGTGGACATCGCCCGCATCGCACAGAATCCGGCAAGTCCGGTTGGACGAATGGTCGCTTCCGCACCGCCGCAGATCATTGCATCGGCATCGCCGCGCGCGATCAGTTTAAACGAGTCGCCAATCGAGTGCGTACCTGTCGCGCAGGCCGTCACGACCGATGTATTCGGGCCTTTGGCACCGAGTTTGATCGACACGTCGCCCGAGCCCATGTTTGCAATCATCATGGGGATGAAGAACGGGCTAACCCGCTTGGGTCCTTTTTGCATCAGCGTCGTAAACTGGTCTTCCCAGGTTCCGAGTCCGCCGATACCCGAACCGACGATGACGCCGATCCGTTCCGCTTCGATGGTCTCGCCAATCTTCAGGCCGCTGTCTTGCAGCGCCTGCGTGGAGGCCGCGTAAGCAAATTGGACGTAACGGTCCATCTTACGTGCTTCCTTGCGTTCCACGTAGTCTTCGGGATTGAAGTCGTGAATCTCCGCGGCAATCTGCGTCGGATACTCGCTGACGTCAAAGCTCTCGATCTTCGAGATCCCTGATTTGCCTGCGAGCAAACTGTTCCAAAACGTTTCCACGTCCTTGCCGAGGGAAGTCACGACTCCCATACCGGTCACGACTACTCTATGCTGCTGCTCCATATGGGTCACCTCTATATTTGCGAATCCCCGAATTCGGGATTACTTATTATTGTTCCATAATGAAGGAGAAGTCCCGAGCCGGCTCTATAAAAGAAGCACGGAGCGGGACCCTTAAACGCCCTTAGGTATGCGATTGTATGTAGCTCACAACGTCACCTACGGTCGTGATTTTCTCTGCGTCTTCGTCAGAGATCTCCAAGTCGAACTCGTCTTCAAGCTCCATTACCAATTCGACCACGTCGAGCGAGTCCGCTCCGAGATCTTCCTTGAAAGAAGCTGTCGGCGTAACTTCCGCTTCGTCGGCACCCAGGCGGTCCACAACGATGCGTGTTACGCGCTCCATTACATCAGACATTCCGATTCACCTCCTCTTCAAATGGTATTATACGAGAAGCTCCGCCAAAATGCCACTATTTACGGACTTGGTTTGCAAACAGGCGTTTGTACCCCTGTTTCAAGCCCCGTTTACATATACATACCGCCGTCCACATGCAGGACCTGACCTGTCATGTAAGAAGCGTCGGGCGAAACCAGAAAAGCAACGGCCGCCGCGACTTCCTCCGGACGGCCGAGACGGTTCAGCGGAATTCCCGCGAGCAGTCCCGTTTTGATCTCTTCCGACAACACATCGGTCATATCCGTGTCAATGAAGCCTGGCGCTACGCAGTTGACGGTAATACCGCGGCTGCTGAATTCACGTGCGCACGACTTGGTCATACCGATCACACCGGCCTTGGCCGCCGTATAGTTCACCTGGCCTGCGTTGCCGATGGCCCCTACGACCGACGAGATGTTGACAATCTTGCCGGAACGCTGCTTCATCATCGGCCGGGTTGCAGACTTGATGCAGTTAAAGACGCCCTTGAGGTTGATTTCGATGACTTCATCGAATTCTTCTTCCTTCATGCGCATCACCAGATTATCCCGGGTGATCCCCGCATTATTAATCAGGATGTCGAGGCTTCCGAATTCTGCGATCACCGCTTTGACCAGTTCTTCCGCCTCTGCACTTTTGCCAACGTTTGCTTTGAAGGCAGCAGCTTTGACGCCCAGCGCTTCCAGCTCGCGTACCACTTCAAGCGCAGCAGCTTCGTTGCCGGCATAGTTGACAGCCACATTAGCACCGCGGCGGCCCAATTCAAGCGCGATGGCCCGGCCGATGCCGCGCGAAGCGCCCGTTACCAGGGCATTTTGTCCTTGGATAGACTGTTCCATATTCACGTTAACCTCCCGTTTGGTCATGGTCGTTCCGCTACATTAAGCGAGCGCTTCGGCCAGTGCCTCTGCACTTTCCAGGCTGTTCACGCTGAATACACGCACCGATTTGTCGATCTTCTTAATCAAACCGGCCAATACGCTGCCAGGGCCAATCTCCACGAAAGTATCTACGCCTTCACCAATCAGCCACTGCACGCTGTCTTCCCAGAGAACCGGGGAATAGACCTGGCTGACCAGCGATTCCCGCACCGCTTCGGCGCCCTGAATGGGACGTGCGCTGACGTTGGCTACAACCGGCAGGTTTCCTTCATTAAAAGAAACTTGCGCGAGTTCTTCGCCCAGCCGCTCCGCAGCTTCCTTCATAAGCGACGAGTGGAAAGGACCGCTGACTTCAAGGGCAATCGCACGCTTGGCGCCGATTTCCTTAACACGGGCACTCAGCGCTTCCACGCCTTCAGCCGAACCCGAGACCACAATCTGCCCTGGGCAGTTCATGTTGGCCGGTTCGACTACCGTGCCAGCCGCCGAGATCTCTGCGCACAGAGCCGTCAGAGCTTCGCGCTCTGCACCCAGTACGGCAGCCATGGCACCCTGTCCACCTGGAACAGCCGCTTCCATAAACTGTCCACGGGCACGTACAATCGCTACTGCCTCTTCAAACGAAAGCACTCCAGCCGCAGCCAGTGCGCTGTATTCGCCCAGACTGTGACCTGCCGCATAATCCGCTTGAATCCCTTTGACCCGTACCGCTTGCAGCAGCGCAAGGCTTGCAGTGAGCAGCGCCGGCTGTGTGTTGGCTGTTTGTTTCAATTCTTCTGCCGGTCCTTCAAAGACCAGCTTCGTCAGTTCAAAACCGAGAACGCGATCTGCCGATTCAAATAAAGCCTTCGCTTCCGGCAGTGTATCATAAACGTCACGAGCCATACCGACGCTCTGCGCGCCCTGACCCGGAAATACAAACGCTAATTTACCCATCGTAAGGATTCCTCACTTCCGTTGAAGTCGTGCTTGAGCCGGGAAGCCCGGCTGTGGAACGCTGCACCAACACCGATTACCAGATCAGCGCTGCGCCGCCCCAAGTCAGACCGCCGCCGAAGCCAACCATTACAACGCGGTCGCCTTCTTGGATTCGGCCTTCTTCATAAGCTTCCACCAGTGCCAGCGGAATCGAAGCCGCAGAGGTATTGGCGTATTTATCCACGTTAATCATGACGCGATCCTCCGAGAGATTCAGACGCTGCATGGCGGATTGGATAATCCGAATGTTCGCCTGGTGCGGAATGAAGAGGTCAATATCGTCCTTGGTCAGCTCCGCTTTGCGCAGCACTTCTTCGGTTGCGGTGCCCATGACGCGCACGGCAAACTTGAACACGTCGCGGCCGTTCATGGAGATGAAATGCTGTTTGCCCTCAAGAGTCTCTGGCGAAGAAGGCAGGCGCGAACCACCGGCTGGCAGCTTGAGCAGATCCCCGCCTGCGCCTTCTGCGCCCAGATCGAACGATTGGAAGCCGCGTCCCTGTGCCACTTCACCCAATACTACGGCACCCGCTCCATCGCCAAACAATACGCAGGTGTTGCGATCCGTATAATCCGTAATGCGCGACAGTGTATCCGCACCGATGACAAGCGCATTGTTATACATGCCATTTTGGATGAAGCCTGTTGCCGCAGCAAGGCTGTAGACGAAGCCCGAGCACGCCGCGCTGAGATCGAAGGCTGCCGCTTTTTTGGCGCCGAGTTTTTCCTGCAAAATGCAGGCGGTCGAAGGGAACGAGGTATCCGGCGTGATGGTTGCCACGATAATCAGATCCAGCTCCTCCGGTTGGATGCCTGCCGAAGCCAGCGCTTTGAGCGACGCTTCATAAGCCAGATCCGAAGTTGCCTGTTCCGGGGCGGCAATATGACGCTCGCGGATTCCCGTGCGGCTGACGATCCACTCGTCGTTGGTATCCACCATCTTTTCCAATTCCGCGTTATCCAAAATGCGTTCCGGTACATATTTGCCTGTTCCGATCACGCCGACCGGCCGTAAGTTTTTCATTAATCTGTCACTCTCTTCCCGCTGATTTGCTGATTTACCGTTTCCATGCTCGCCGAGATGCTGGACACCAACTGGTGTTCAAGCGCCGTGCGCGTTTGACGAACCGCATTTTTGATTGCTTCGGCGTCCGAAGAACCGTGCGCCTTAATCACAAGACCGTGCAGACCGAGCAGCGGTGCCCCACCATGTTCCTTGTAATCCATCTTGGAACGCAGACCCCGCAGCTGCGGCATAACCAGAGCAGCTCCGATCTTGGCTTTGAACGATGAAGTCAACTCCTGCTTGAGCAGCTTGAACACCGCTCCGGCTGTTCCTTCCAGTGCCTTCAACAAGATGTTTCCGGCGAAACCATCACACACCAATACGTCGCAGACCCCGTCCAGAATGTCGCGTGCTTCGACGTTGCCTACAAAGTTGATCGGCAGCTCCGAGATCAGGGGGAACGCCGCTTTGGTCAATTCATTGCCTTTTCCTGCTTCGGTTCCGACATTCAGCAGTCCGACACGCGGACGCTTGATGCCATCTACCTTTTCCCGATATAGACTGCCCATCAGCGCATATTGAGCGAGATGCTCAGGCTTGGCATCCATGTTGGCTCCGAGATCCAGCGCCAGTGTGCCGCGCCCGCTCTCGTCAAGCGTTGGGATCATGGGAGCCAGAGCGGGACGCTCGACACCATTCATGCGGCCCACGACCAGCAGCCCTGTTGTCATCAAGGCGCCGGTGTTGCCCGCCGAAATCATGGCATCCGCTTCGCCTTCCTTCACCATACGACCTGCTACCACCATCGAAGCATCCTTCTTCCGGCGAACCGCCTTGACGGGTTCATCGTCACCGGAGATCACTTCTCCTGCATGGACAATCTCCAGATTGGGTAGGCCCTCTCCGATCAGCGGCTTGAGTTTGTTCTCGTCGCCAATCAGCTTGATCTGGATGTCGCTCCACTCCGCTGCTGCCGCAAGTGCCCCTGCCGCCGTACTTTCCGGTGCATGGTCGCCGCCCATTGCATCTATTGCAATAATCATGTTCGCGTGTCCTCCCCATCGTCCGTCGGCTCCGAATATATGCGCCGTTCGCCACTTTGTCCGAAGCGCCGACGAATCCATCCGAACGCGAACGTCCTTGATGAGCGAGACAGCGCACAGGCGCCGTCCGCCCTATTTCTATACCTGCCGGGGTGCTGGTAGCGCTCCACCTGCCCATACCAAGCAGCCCCTTACAGACGGTTCATCAACTGTCCAGCGGCTTTTTGTCGTCCGATCGGTAGATGATGAAGTTACCCTGAAAAACCATTTCTTCGCCGACGTAGGACAACACTTCCACCTTCGCCCGCCCTGCTTTGCCCGGATTGCTCCGCACATAAGCTTTGGCGATACATTTTTCACCGAGATGAATCGGACGAACAAACCGCAGATCGGCAGATGCCGTCAGCGCAATCTCGTCGTTAATCACCGCAACAGCCAATGAATTGGCCTGAGCAAAAATATGATGACCGCGCGCAATCTGCGTACGGCTGAATACATGTTCCTCACGAATCTCGAAGATCGAAATACCGCTCCGATCGAGTTGAAGATCAATAATGTCACCAATTACTTCTTCCGCATCCAACGAACGCACTTGATCGTAAGAACGTTCCGCCATCAGTTTCATTCGCTCACGAAGCTCGGGAATCCCCAGCTCCATCCGGTCAAGACGAATGGTCTGAATACTCACTTTGAGGCGGCGGGTTAGTTCCCGGTCGGTGACGAACGGATTCTCATCGATCAATTCGACAAGTCTCTGCTGACGCTGACGTTTCGGTAAACGTTCGATACCGGTCTCCTCCTTATACCGACGTTCCATGAACACCGGCAGTTCCCTAAGCCGCTCAGATCGTGCCTGTACGCGTGCTTGAGGCGAATCCCTTCCGCAGAGGAATCCGCCGCAGACACGCAAATCCGATTTTAGCGCCCGTTTCCGGGCCGCTTCCCCTTTGAATCAGAGCCTGCGCGAAGGCCGCGCCATCGAGTGCGCTTCTTATGTAGGTCCAACGCGATGACTTTTAGAACCTGGTACTAACCGCTAGTATAAATCATTCTCCCGGAAAAAGAAAGAGGGACTGCTCATTGCCCAGGAGGAATGGCAAAAATGGGCTTTGCAAGCCGTCTTCGCGTATGGATGGAGTCCTCCCTGTGCAACAACAAAAAAGCCCCGCCAAAAGGCGAGGCTTCCGTGAAGCGGATAAACGTGGAAGAGATGAACCTAAGCCCATCCTCCCTCGCTTATTATTGAGAAATAACTTCTCTGGATTTGTAAGTTCCGCAAACTTTGCATACGTGGTGAGCCAGTTTCAGCTCTCCGCATTGTTCGCACTTTACCATGCCTGGCACCGCCAGCTTGAAATGCGTGCGACGTTTGTCGCGGCGCGTCTTGGACGTTCTCCGTTGAGGTACTGCCATGTTTAACACCTCCTTATTCAAGTCAACCGGCCCGGAGGCCGGATGCATGCTGCCTGAAACGCTGTCGCGTTCATGCCGAACCGCCTTCATTCACACGGCGGCATCGACACTCACTTAAAGAAATCTTTAAGCCCGGCAAGCCGGGGGTCGATTACCGTATTATCGCAGCCGCAGGCCGTTTCGTTCAGATTGGTTCCGCATGTCTGACACAAGCCCTTGCAGTCTTCCTTGCAGAGCGGAGCAGCCGGGATGCCAAGCGTCACGTACTCTTCCAAATACGACGACAGCTCGATGGTATCCTCATCCGCGAGGATGATGTCTTCTTCGTCTTCAAGGTCTTCCTCGCCCTCTTCGCGCTCCTTAAACCGTTCATCAAACGGAATATCGAGATCGATGTGAGCAGGCTCCAGACAGCGCGAGCAAACCATATCCAAATGCCCCGTAAGCGTTCCGCGCACTTCCACCATGCCGTCGAGTGACGGGTAAGCCGTCAGTTCGGCCTGCAAGGGAGAAGCGGAGAGCACGTCCGTACGGCCTTCGATCGATCGTTCGACCGACACACTGCCGTTCAAACGAACCGGTTCGCCGTTTTGAATCGTTCTGCGTAGATGCAGACGCATATTCATCACTCCAAACAAACAAAGTTATTATATCGACTTCACTTCCGTTTTGTCAACAGTCAGTCAAGTATTTTTCATTTACGCCCTTTTCGGCGTCCGGCGCGGGTTAAGGCGAAATTCCGCCCTTTCGCCCGAGCTTTTGCGCGTGTAAGCTAGGAGAAGCGCAAACCGTGATGTGCGATTCGCTGGCGACCCCTGCGGCGTGATCTATGGGAGCACCCTGCGGCAGTCCCGGTCATGCCGGACGAATCTTTATTCTACCATATCTTTTCTTCCCTGTTAAGAGAGGAGGCTCTTATTTTCCATGAAAACTGTGGGTCTGGTCGTTGAATATAATCCGTTTCATAATGGTCATCTGCTTCATCTGCGCCGTTCACTTCAGGCTTCGGGCGCTGAAGCGTCCGTTGCCGTCATGAGCGGATCGTTTACCCAGCGCGGTGAACCTGCGCTGCTGTCCAAGCGCGCCCGCGCGGAGATGGCGCTGGCTGCTGGCGTCGATCTCGTACTGGAACTGCCCATTCTGTACGCCATGCAGCCGGCGGAATGGTTCGCCTTCGGCGCGATCTCGCTGCTTGACGCCACGGGCGTCGCGGATAGCGTCTGCTTCGGCAGCGAGAGCGGCGAGATCGCGCCGCTCGTGGAACTGGCTTCGCGCATGGAAGGCGGCGAGACGCCCGCCATGCGCGAAGCGCTGCGTCAGGCCCTGGCTGCGGGCCTGAGCTTCCCGGCCGCCTACGCGAAGGCGGCCTTGGAGCAGGGCGGCGATTCCGCGGCCGCCGCCCTGCTGGGCAATCCGAACGATACGCTCGGATTGCATTACGCGCTGGCGCTGCGCCGCCTCGCCAGCAGCATGACGCCGCTCGCCGTGCGGCGTGAGCAGGCCGGCTATCACGATGCCGACCTGCCTGCGGGCGGGAGCATCGCCAGCGCGACTGCCGTACGCGCCGCCATCGCCCGCGGCGAAGGCGGCCTAAACGAGGCCGCCCCGTACCTGCCCGCCTCCTCGCTGCGCGTGCTGCGGCGAGAGGCCGAGGCCGGCCGTATGCTCTCTGCCGGCTGGGAGGCGCTGGCGCAGCCCCTCTTCGCCGCGCTGATTACCCGCGCGCCGGAAGACCTTGCCCTCGTTCCGGAAGCCGCCGAGGGCCTGGAACACCGCATCGCCGCCGCGCTGCCGCGCCTGCCCGTGCCGGGCGTGGAGGCGCTGCTCGACGCGATCAAGACCAAGCGCTATACGCGCACCCGGCTTCAGCGGCTGCTGGCGCACGCGCTGCTGAATCATCGCGGCTCTCCATTCAGCCGCGAGAACCTCGCCCGCGGACCGCAGTATATCCGCGTGCTTGGCTTCTCGACCAAGGGACGGCAGCTGCTCAAGACCATGAAAAAAACGGCGAAGCTGCCCGTTGTGGTTCGGGCTGCGGATTTCCCTCATCCGCAGCTCGCCCTTGACGTTCAGGCTTCTGCCGTTCATGCGTCGGCGTTCCCATCGCCCGACATTCGGGAGATGTATGCCGATTATTATGCGCCACCGATCACGGAATTTTAATTTTTGACCGTCAGCTTGCCGATGTAGTCCAGCGCTTCCTGGAGCGTCTTCACCGGCACCAGCGTCAGACTGCCATGCGTTTCCTCCAGCTTCTTCTTGGCCTCGGCATAATTGGCTTCCGGCACGAAGAAGAGGTCGGCATTTTTACGCTCCGCTGCGACAATCTTGTGCTGCACACCGCCGATCTCGCCAACGCTTCCATCCGATTTGATCGTGCCGGTTCCCGCAATGCGGTAGCCGCGCGTCAGATCGCCCGGAGTCAGCTGATTGTAGATCTCCAGCGTAAACATCAAGCCCGCGGAAGGTCCACCCACTTGAGTCTGGGTAAAATGGACAACGTCGGCTTGATTATGCGGCTGGATACTGAGCACTTCTCCTGTCGATACGCCGAAGCCCGCACGGGTGGTGCCGTCTTCGTTAGGAATCTCCACCAGCTTCACCCGCTGCTCGACTTGGCTTTCCCCGCGTTTTAATGTGACTTTAACGGAATCACCGGCTGAATAGGATTCCAGCCGTTTGCGCAGCCCATCCAGAGTAGCGATCGCTTGATCGTCCACAGCCGTAATTTGGTCTCCCGCTATAAACTCCTTTTGCTGGGGATCGCGGTCGGGCACCGTGGTGATAAAGACATATTCAGTCTTGACGTCAAACGGAACGCCTGCCTCCCGATAAGCCGCAGCAATCGCGGATGATTGGGACGAATTCATATAATATTGCTGCGTAATCCGGTACTCGTCGTCATCCTGGTCGGTGTTGCGTTTGCCGATGTCTGCATTATCATCGAATAACGACAGACCCAGCAAAGCCATATTGGCATAGGTTACCGAGACGGTCGTCATCATGAACGTTCCCCGCTCCTGTCCATCGCCACCCACCACCTGCACCATCGGACGAATCTCGTCCGCGCTGCCCGGTCGCTCAATCGTGTAAGGCGTTGGCATATACACCACGACATAGATCAGCAGAGCCAGGCACGCCAAATAAGCCAGAGTCCGAATCCGCGGCAGTTTGGAGCGCAGCATATTGATCGTTCATCTCCTCTTGCTCATGAAGTTTTCGCAAAGGACGGAATCCGCTATTCCCCGTGCAGCTTGGCCTTGAGCGCCGCCTGAACCTCCGGCGTCACCAGCTCGCTGACGTCTCCGTCGAACTGCGCGATTTCTTTGACCACGCTCGAACTCAAGTACGAATACAGCGGATTGGTCATCATGAAGATGGTTTCCACATTTTCATTCAGTTTGCGGTTTGTGGTCGCAATTTGCAGCTCATATTCAAAATCCGTCACCGAACGCACCCCGCGTACGACAACCTGCGCCTTTTTTTGTTCCACATAGTTAACGAGCAGATCGCGGAATACGTCCACCTCCACGTTGGGCAGATCCGCAGTCGCCTGACGCAGCAGCTCCGCGCGTTCTTCCACACTGAACAACGGCTTTTTGCTCAGATTGTTCAGCACAGCCACGATCAGACGATCATACTGCTTGGCTGCACGCTGGATAATATCCATATGTCCCAATGTCACGGGGTCGAAGCTGCCCGGATACACGGCGATACGTTCGATTCGGTTCTCCTGTTGATTCACGACTCTGCGTCCTCCTCTGCCGGTTGCGAAGCTTCTTGATTCTCCGGTTCCCAATGATAGATCGAGACGGCCGTCTCCCCATAGACTGCCTTCCGCCGCTGTACAAAGCCCCCTACCGCTTCCGGGTATTCATAAGATGATTCATATTCCAGCACTACAACGGCGCCCGAGGCCAGCAGCCCGGTCTCTTCCATTTGCATCATCAATTCCGCTCCATTTTTGAAGCGATATGGCGGATCAAGGAAGATCAGATCCAGCTTCGCTTCCCGCTTGGCCAGTGCCTTGAGCGCTCGCTGCGCATCGTTGCGATACACTTCGGCTCTGCGTTCAAACCCTGTCGCTTTGAGATTGGCCCGCACCACTTCGATGCTCTTGGCGTCGGCATCCACGAGGATAGCCTGCTCCATGCCCCGGCTCAAGGCTTCGATTGCCAGTCCTCCCGTTCCAGCAAATAGATCCAGTGCCGTTCCTCCATCAAAAAACGGACCGATCATGCTGAAAATGGCTTCTTTTACTTTATCGGTTGTCGGGCGTGTCCCGCTGCCCGGCACTGCTTTAAGGGGTCTGCCCTTGGCTTCTCCCGCTACTACTCTCACGCTAGATTTTCCTCCCGTTCTGTCAAGCTTCTGTATGTTCATCGACTATCGTACCATACGCAGGCGGTGACGACCATGCGAACGACCTCCGACTGTTAAAAAGAAACCAAACGGTCCATCACCGTTCATCCAAGGCTAAAGAAACCCACGCCAAAAACGACAGGCCGCTTCAAAACCGACCTGTCGTTGATCGTGCAGCATCCATTTTCGGACACGGTAGATCAGCCATGGAGCAGCAGTAAGGGGTATTGGACATTAGACCCTATGCTCACGCTGCCCCGCACCCGCAGCAGGGTACAAACAACATCAAACCCTTCAAATCAAGCTTCTTTTCCCCCGTGACGGAACATGTGCATGGGCTGTCCCTTGGGCCCCGGTCGGCAGACAAACAGTGCACCTGCCAGCGGCTGTTCGGCCTTCTGCTCATCAGTCAGGCCATCCTGCGCCGTTGTGATGTAGAGGTCGCCATAATCCGCCCCACCAAAGGCACAGCTGGTCACATTGTCAGCAGGCAGCAGGATCTCGCCCAGCTTCATACCCGCTACCGGGTCCCATTTGCTCACTCGTCCGCCGCCATAATGCGCAATCCACAGATCGCCATCCGCGTCTACGGTCATGCCGTCCGGCCAGCCGTTTTCGTCTTCAAAGGAAACCACCACACGCTCGGCGCCCAGTTCGCCCTTTTCCACGTCGAATTCAAAGGCTCTGACCTGCTTGGTGCCCGTGTCGATGTAATACATCACGGTTCCATCCGGGCTCCAGCCCAGACCATTGGACGTGGACACCTCGCCGAAGATATGCTGGACGCTCAGATCATTGTCCATGCGGTAAAAGGCACCCTGCTTGTCCTTCCCGACGAGACTCATCGTTCCCGCCCAGAAGCGTCCAGCCGCGTCACATTTGCCGTCATTAAACCGGTTATCCTCGCGGCCTTCCGGATCATGAATAGGGGTATGCTCACGAGTGCTCCGATCATAGAAAGCGAAGCCATCTTCCAGAGCCACAACCACCTGCTGACTGGAATGTCCGGCTGCCGTTCCAATCCTCGAAGGCAGTTCATGCACCTCTTCCTGCCCATTGCTTGGATCATAGAAACGCAGCTGCTTGCTCTCAATATCAAGCCACATCAGCTGCTGCTGATCCTCCAGCCAACACGGGCCCTCGCCCAGCACGGCCCGGTATGGGGATACCGGTTCCGGGTGAATCCCTTTGAGTTCGTTCATTCGACTTCTCCTTTCGACTTAACGAATACACGCTATGAAGCCACTCGGTGAATCCAATCTCGGTGACCCCATCCGATTGAAGGGCTCAACTTGAAGGGTTCAACGTTGGACAGACGTACCCATTATCTTTACCCAGATGAAGGTCGTTGTGACTTGCTTTTAACGATTTGAAGATTTGGAGCCTCTACCATTCAAAATCCAGCGCCTGGAGCAGCCCTCTTGTGAGCACCATGGAACCGACTTGGTTCGGATGCACGTGATCCCAGCCGTTTGACAGCGAAGACTGGATCATATGATGACCCATTCGGTCGAATGCCGCCTGTGTATCCACTAGTTCGGCGCCATAGTCGCCAGCCAGACGCTTGATAACAGCTCCATACCGATCCATCATGGAACGCATCGGATCTTCTTGGCCGCTCATGTAATACGGGGTCAGCAGGATCAAGCCCTTGAGGTTCGGCTGCGCCGCATCCAGCAGTTCACGCAGGGTCGATTCGTACTCATCCAACGTGATGACAGGCTGCATCTCCGCAGGCGTATCGAACTGCCGCCACACATCATTGATTCCGATCATGATCGACAGCCAATCCGGCTTCAGATCCAATACATCCGTCTGCCAGCGGCGCTTGAGATCACGTACCGTATTGCCGCTGATCCCCGTATTGAGCACCAGCGTGTTCAACTGCGGATACGTACTTTGCAGCAGGGCATTAACCTGCGCCGCGTAACCGTTACCGAGACCGTTTCCGTAACCGATCGGGTAAGCCCTTCCGGCGTCCGTTACCGAGTCGCCGATCAACAACAGCTTTTCATTTTTCCCTAATTTCATGTCGTCTCCATCTCCTTGGTTTCCTGTTCCCTCCCGGCAGATACTGGAACGGGAGCTGTGCAGGATGCACCTTGTTTCCGCACGCGACCAGGCCGCATTACGCTTGAACACCAATTCGAGCTTGGACATGCCGTTTCCTGCCTCAGGCACTTCATTCCGTGGAAACTTGCTGCGCCGCTATCCATTCTGACCTCTCTATAAGATCGAACACGAATAGCTAGTGCAGGGCGCGGAACTGTTCGGGCGTTACCCCCTCCTGCTTACGGAAGGTCGCCACGAAATGGCTGGCATCCCGGAATCCAACCAGTCCCGACACTTCTTTTACCGTCATCCGGGGATGCAGCGTCATCATTTCCTTGGCTTTGCGCAGTCTAAGTAAAATGAGATAGGCATAAGCGGTCATACCGAAGGCCTGCTTGAACAGCGTATTCAGATGTCGGGGAGTGATGTCGGCACGCCGGGCCATATCTTCCAGGCCGATGTCGGCATCCGCATAATAGCGATCCAGAAATTCGAGCACCGGCGTCAGACGTCTGACCGAATTGGAGAGTGAAGGCAGTCGATTGACCCGTCCATCTTTTTTCAACAGGGTCAGAAATCGATAGACTTCAACGGAGATGCTCAGTCCCGATACATCGCGTTCACCGCCAAGTCCACTTAGCAGGGAAGGAACGAACGACCCCAGTTCCGCCTCGCTGTCCCATCCATAGTACGAAGAGACAGGCAGACCCAACGTACCCAGAATGGCTCCCGCCTGTGCCCCTCCAAACGTCATATAATATGTCTGCCACCGTCCTTCCAGCGGCCGATATTCATGAGCTTCACCCGGCAGCAGCAGAATCCCTGATCCTTTTTCAAGCAAATATTGCACGCCGCCCATCGTAAACTCACCTCTTCCACCGACCGTCTGCAACCAATGATAGCAGTTATATCCGTCGGGACGCACAAACGCCTCCTGGTCAGGATTGTATCCGATACTTTCCATATAGAGCGGTAGCGGCTGGTCTTTGAGTTCCGTAAAATATCTTCTGTGTGCGCTGTTCATTGCCGTATCCCCTTCGGAATTAAATATTTCTTTTTTCTTATACTATTCTCCCTTTTTATTATATTTTATAATAGTCCAACTTGAATTAACATAGAATTATTCTTATATGCCGAGGTGACCTAAATGATTAGCACCAAGCTCCCCAAGATTTTTTATGGCGGCGATTATAACCCGGAACAGTGGGATGAAGCCACCCATCAAGAAGACCTGCGCATGTTCAAGTTGGCCGGAATTGACATCGCTACGGTCAATGTATTTGCCTGGGCGTTGAATCAGCCCAATGAGACGACCTACAATTTCGAGTGGCTGGACAAACTGATCGACAGTCTGCATGATAATGGCACCTATGTCTGCCTGGCTACCAGCACCGCCGCTCATCCCGCCTGGATGGCCAAACGTTATCCCGATGTCCTGCGAACCGACGCAGACGGACGCAAGCGCAAATTCGGCGGACGGCACAATTCCTGTCCCAACAGTCCGACCTACCGCAAATATTCGGAAGCGATTGCAGACAAGCTTGCCGAGCGCTATCGGGATCATCCGGCGGTGTTGGTTTGGCACGTATCCAATGAATATGGCGGCGACTGTTACTGCGAGAACTGCGAAAAGGCTTTCCGCGTCTGGCTGAGAGAACGCTACGGTACGCTGGACCATCTCAACCGGGCATGGAACACCAACTTCTGGGGGCATACGTTCTATGATTGGGACGAGATTGTTGTACCCAATAACCTCAGCGAACACTGGGGAGACAACAGCTCGACGTTCCAGGGCATCTCGCTGGACTACTCGCGCTTTAACTCCGACAGCATGTTGGAATGTTACAAGCTGGAGCACGCGGCGATCAAGAAGCATATCCCAAATTCCGTGGTCACAACCAACCTGATGGGCTTTTTCAAGCAGCTGGATTATTTCAAGTGGGCCAAGGAAATGGACATCGTGTCCTGGGATAATTACCCGGGGCTGCAAACGCCGGTCAGCTATACGGCGATGGCCCATGACTTGATGCGCGGTCTGAAGGACGGTGCGCCGTTTATGCTCATGGAACAGACGCCAAGCCAACAGAACTGGCAGCCGTACAACTCGCTGAAGCGTCCGGGCGTCATGCGGCTGTGGAGCCATCAGGCGGTTGCCCATGGCGCAGACACCGTGATGTTCTTCCAGCTTCGCCGTTCGGCCGGTGCTTGCGAGAAATACCATGGAGCGGTCATTGAACACGTTGGTCATGAGCATACCCGTGTCTTCCGCGAAGTGTCGGAACTCGGACGTGAGCTGGGAGAGCTGGAGGATCGTCTGTTGGATTCTCGTCTGCCGGCCAGAGTTGGCATCCTGTTCGACTGGGAGAACTGGTGGGCGGTTGAGAAATCCAGCGGCCCTACCGTTTCCCTGAACTATGTCGATCAGATCCACAAATATTACCGGTCATTATACGAACGCAATATTCCGGTTGATCTCATCAGCGTGGACTCCGACTTCAGCGCCTATGACTTCGTGATCGCGCCAGTATTATACATGGTCAAACCAGGTCTTGCAGACAAGCTCGAACAGTTCGTCCAGTCCGGCGGCACCTTCCTGACGACCTTCTTCAGCGGCATCGTCAACGAATCGGACCTGGTGACCACAGGGGGCTACCCCGGCGAACTGCGCAAACTGCTGGGCATCTGGGTCGAGGAGATTGACGCCCTGTTCCCGGACATGCGCAACAAGATTGTGCTGGACGGTGAGCTGGGCAGCTTGAAGGGCGAATATGAATGTGGCATGCTGTGTGATCTGCTGCATACGGAAGGCGCCGAGACGCTGGCTGTCTATGGAGAAGACTTCTATCAGGGGATGCCGGTATTGACGCGGAACATCTTCGGTAAAGGTCAGGCCTATTATGTCGCTTCCGATCCGGAACAGTCGTTCCTGGACGGCCTGTTGGAGCAGCTCTGTGCAGACAAAGGCATCCAGCCCCTGCTGGATACCCCGCAGGGCGTTGAAGTGACGAAGCGGGTCAAGGACGGCGAAGAATTCCTGTTTATCCTGAATCACAATGCCCAAGAAGCTTCCTATGAGCTGGCAGGCGAATATGTGAATGTGTTAAAAGGCGAAACCCTAAGCGGAACGACGAGTATCGCAGGACGCGACGTGCAGATCCTGACCCGAAATCGCTAGACGTCGCAGAATAAACAAACACTCAGCGCTCCCAACAAACGGCATTACAGACAAGCAACGTCCGCTATCGGGTTCCGATATGCGGACGTTTTTTACATTGGACGAATAAATTATAAACCGAATCCAGCCAGTAGGGTTCCGAAAGCGAGAGCTACAATAATCACGATCAGGAAGACCACCAGGAAGACCAGGATTCCGGTCAGAATCAGGACAAGCAGCGCTTTCCATGCGGAGAATCCATGAATCTCGCCGATTGCATGCAGGATCAGCACGAAGGACCAGACGCCCATAATAGCCTCAATCCATACCACGGCGGTATACAGCAGCGCTCGGGTCACACTGCTCGCCAACAGGGGCGTGTCTGTCGTAAAGGCATCCTTGCCCGCAAGCAGCAGCTCGGGAATCCACAATATGCCGATCATCACGGTCAGCATGCCGACAATACGCCCACTTACGATTCGCATTTCACTCGTGGTCCCAACGCCGCCAACCCATCGGCCAACTACCTTGAGCAGCCACCCGCCCACATAATACATCACCAATCCACTCAACAAACCCGAGATCAGAATGTTCAGAATCAATCCGAACGTCGATAAGTCATCTCCCTGATTGCTGCTGGAGGCCCGATCCATCGTATTGAATATGCCTGCGGCCAAGGCCAGCAGCAGCGCATTTTTCAGTGGATCAGCCGAGTGCAGGTAATCCCGGGTGACCAATCTCGGATGGAGCCAGATGTCTTTCCATGGCGACAGGCCGCTGGGCACATACTCTTCCCGCCCAATCCGATCATTCCTTTCATGAGGATAACGATCGTCTCCATGGTTTCCTCCATACCTTCCGTCCATAGCCAGCCCCACCATTTCTTTTTCTAATTTAGCATCTTATGCCTGATTTATTTTACCCAATAACTGGCTTGATTGAATAGACCCTGGCCTCATAAGGTCTCCACTGTTTTTCATCCATGCCTTCCTGCGGATAATTGGCAATCACCAGCGACTTTTCCCCGTTCACCAGTTTGGGCGGCCAGTCGAAATCGGTTGGCTCCGTACTGAAGTTCAGCACGATCAACCAGGTCTCTTCATCCAGCGTGCGGGTATACACATACAGACTTTCATGATCCGGGAGCAGCAGTTCATAATCGCCGTAAGTCAGAATCGGATGCTCTTTACGCAAAGCAATGAGCTTCTTGTAGTAATGGAAAACAGAATCCGGATCGCCCAACTGCTGCTGCGCGTTGATCGTCACATAGTTGGAGTTTAGTCCAATCCATGGCGTTCCCTTGGTGAATCCCGCATAATCTTCGTCGTTCCACTGCATCGGCGTCCGCGCGTTGTCGCGTCCTCTTGTCTGAATCGCTGCCATAACCGTGCCGGGATCGGCTCCGCCATGCGTTACCCGTTCGTTATACATATTCAGGCTCTCAATGTCCTTGTAATCGTCGATCATGTTGAACTTCACATTGGTCATGCCCAGTTCTTCGCCCTGATAGACATAAGGGGTGCCTTTAAGCGTATGCAGCAGTGTACCCAGCAGCTTGGCGGACGGCACGCGGTATTCACCGTCGTTACCGAATCGGGATACCATGCGCGGCTGATCGTGGTTGTTGAGGTAGAGGCTGTTCCAGCCTTTTTCCGCCAATCCAATCTGCCACTTGTGCATGACGTCCTTGAACTGAGGCAGCTTCCAGGGCACGATGTCCCATTTGCCGCCCGGCCCACCATCCAGACGCATATGTTCAAACTGGAAGATCATTTGCAGCTCTTTACGTTCTTCGGCTGTATATTTCTTGGCTTCCTCGACCGTAACACCCGGCATCTCGCCTACCGTCATTACGTCATATTTTGACAGCACTTCTTCATTCATCTCTCGCAAGAATTCATGAATACGCGGCCCGTCCACATAATACATGCTGCCGTCCGCAATCGGAGCCGTTCCGTTGGAAGGCAGTCCCTCCACCTTGGAGATCAGGTTGATGACGTCCATGCGGAATCCGTCCACTCCCTTGTCCAGCCAGAACTTCATCATGTCATACACGGCCTGGCGGACTTTGGGGTTCTCCCAGTTGAGGTCGGGTTGTTTCTTGGAAAATAGATGCAGATAATACTGTCCACGTTTTTCGTTATATTCCCATACCGGCCCGCTGAAGAATGATTCCCAGTTATTCGGTAGTCCGCCGTCTGGTGCTGCATCGCGCCATACATAATAGTCCCCATATTCGCCATCGGGATGGTTAACCGACTCCACAAACCACGGATGTTCATCGGACGTATGGTTAACGACCAGATCCATCATCAGCTTGATGCCGCGCTCATGCAGTCCGGCAAGCAGTTCCTCCCAGTCCGCCATCGTCCCAAATTCGTCCATGATGTCCTGGTAGTCGCTGATGTCATAGCCATTATCGTCGTTCGGTGACTTGTACACCGGCGACAGCCAGATCACGTCCACTCCAAGCTCCTTGAGGTAATCCAGCTTCATGATAATGCCCCGCAGATCCCCAACCCCATCTCCGTTGCTGTCCATAAAGCTGCGCGGATAGATCTGGTAGACGACTGCTTCTTTCCAAGATGCTCGTTCCATTCCCATATCTGCCTCCTCAACGCCGATGCGTCCAGGCCGTCTGTTTCGATTCCTTACGGATCACCTATCGGAAACGACGTACCTGGAAACTACGTGCGTGCTGCTGAATTCGTCTCTCCCGCCCAGGGGCGGCAAGCTCCGTCTTAACCCATTTACCCACAAAAAGGAAGCTTGTTTTCTTAAAAAGCCTCTACACGTAAATTTCATTTTTCTATAAAATGGATCTGTTCCCCCATTTCCCATAAAAGAAGGAGTTTGAGTGATGAACAGGATGTTTACGAAAGCATCGGGAGTCCTGCTGATCGTACTGGCCCTCGTGCTGGGCGGTCTGTATGTGCCACACACCGCTTCAGCGGCCGGTACATACGCAGTTACTTTCCAAAGTGCAAGGTTGGTCTCGAACAGTCATGTCGGCAATGAATGGTACACGGAAGCGCAGATCAATGGTCAATCCGTGGCTGAAGGCTCCACCGTCAATGTCTCATCCAGCAGTATCAAGTTGTATGGCTATGCCGAAGAACAGGACAAGATTCCGGATACGGCCGAAAAGACGCAAACGGTTAAAACGTCTTCGATCTCCGCTTCCGGCAAGACCGTCAAACTTCAGGTAACCGTGACGGAAAACCGGGGGCGTTACTCCGGCCATACCGCCGTCTGGGAATTTACGTATACGATTAAGCCGAAAAAATAAAGAGGGCACAGGCTTCCTCTGCTAGATTCATACAGCCAGCATGAAGTCTTTTCCATGGATCACACAAAAAAGGATAGGACGCTCCTGAGCAGGAGAATCCTATCCTTTTTGTTACGCTTATTAAGCTGCGGTTGTTAACCTTTCCTCTCAAACCTCAAGCTTTTCTCTCCATCTCATCGTCCTTCACAAACGGCCACCAGTTCGCTTTTCCGAACGTCTTCACCATCACCGGAACGAAGAACGGGAGCATAAACAGTGCATAGATGACCAAACCGGCCAATACGACGGTAGCAATCTGCATCATCGACAGCACGCCGGATGGAATCATCGAGGCGAACGTACCGCTCAGGATCAGCACGGCGGACAGAATAACCGTCCCCATGTTCCGCATTGCATGAACAATCGCTTCTCTTGGATGCAGATCCCGATGTTCGTTGAAGCGATCCATCAGGAAGATGCTGTAATCGACTCCAAGGGCAATCAGCATCACGAAACCGAAGAACGGCGTCGTCCAGGTAATGCCTGAATAGCCCAACAGATGAACGAAGATCGCTTCGGTTACCCCTAGCGCCGCGTAATACGTCACGAACAGGGACAGCATCAGATAGATCGGCATTACGATCGAGCGCAGCAGCAGAATGAGGATCAGCAGGATGCCGCCCATCATCAGATACACGGTGCGGCTGTAGTCGTTGTTCGATACCGTCTGAAGATCGGCAAAGGTACTGGTTACGCCGCTGATCGCCACATCGGCCTGCTCCAGCTTGGTACCCTGGGTGCCGCGATCTACAGCCGCCCGAATGTCGTCAATATTCGCCAGTGCCTTCGTGCTGTAAGGATTGTCTTTCAGCACGACGTCCAGCGTCATGATCTTGCGGTCTTTCGACATATACGTGTCGAAGACTTTCTGGAAGTCCTCGTTCTCCAGCGCTTCCTTGGGCACAAACCATCCGCCCAGCTGCGAGTCGGAGTTGGTCTGCAATTGACCCAGATAATCCTGCGCGGAACCGAGGCCATCGCCCACTTGCTTCAAGCCGTCCACGCTCTGGTCAAGACCATCCGTCAGCTTGGACAATTGACCCGACAGGTCGCGGAATCCCTTAGCCAACTGCTGTTGTCCACCTTGCAGTTGATCCAGGCCATTGGTCAGCGACGGTACTTTTCCGACGATCTGTCCCTGGCCATCCGCCGCCTGGTTTAACCCGCTTTCGAGCTGCTCAATGCCTGTAATCAGCTGATCGAATCCTGCGGCCAACTGCTGCTGACCGGATACGGCTTGGGCGTAACCCTGGTTGGCCTGACCGATCCCGGCGGCAACCTGCGAGACCTGGCCCTGAATCTGGCCGAAGGCTTTGGCCAAGGCAGCTGTGCCCTGACCGGACTGTACGACCGTACCGCGAATGGTCAGATAGTCCCGATCCTGAAGCAGCTGCGGGAATTTCTGCTCCAGGCTGCCGAAGCGTCCCTGCACGCCGTTCAGAGCACCGGATACAGCGGTTAACTGCTCGCCAATCTGCGACATGCCGCCGTTCAGGGCGTTCAAGCCGCTTCCGACCTGCTGATAACCGGCGAGAAGCCGTGCGTTGGCATCCGCCAACTGCTGGGCGCTGGCTTTCATCTGCTGAAGCCCCGCCTTCAACTGACCGGCGCCCGCGGCGCCTGAACGGATGCCTGTCTCGATCTGCGACAGCCCATCGCCAAGCTGCGTTACGCCAGTCTTGAGATCCTGCGTACCGCTGACCAGCTTATCCGCGCCCGAAGCCGCTTCCTTGATCTGCGGTGCATTGTCGCTCATCTGCTTGCTGGCATCAGCAAGTCCATCCTGAATCTTAACCAGGCCATCATTCGCCTTGCCAAGACCTTCCTTCAGCGTTCCCGCTTGATCGGCCACACTGAAGTCCTTGATTTCTTCGCCGGTCGGACGGCTGGCGCTGCGCACCGTGTCCACGCCTGGCACCTTGCTGACCTCACGGCTGATCCGCTCGGCAAGCGCTACGTATTCCGCATTATCCATCGCTTCATCATTTTTGATGACAATCTTCGCGGGCATTGCCTGTCCCGCGCCGAAGCTGTCGGAGATAATGTTGAAGCCTTCTACCGATTCATAGTTTGGCGGAATCTCTTCCAGACTGTTGAAGGACAGCTTGCCGCTGTAAGTCAGCAGGAATGGCAGCGAGACAGCCAGAACAATCAGGAACGCTGCCCAAGGGCGCTTCAGTGAGAAACGTCCCGCCCATCCCCACAGCCGGTTTTCACTATGCCCAATCGCCTTGCGCGAAGGCCAGAACATTTTCTCTCCCAGCACGGCCATAAAGAACGGCACAATTGTAATCATGGCCAGCAGCATCACGGCAATCCCTACCGCTACGGCTACCGCTGAACGATACAGCATGAACTGCGACAATCCGATAGCGGCAAAGCCGACCAGTACCGCAAGTCCCGACACCAGAACGGTACGTCCTGCCGTCCGGTACGTCTCCACAATGGCATCCCATTTGTTTGCCTGCTGGCCCATTTCTTCCTTAAATCGGCTGATTAACAGGATACAGTAGTCCGTCCCGATTCCGAACATGACCGCAACCATGAAGATCTGGGTGAAGGTCGATAGTGGGAAATCAAAGCGATCCACCAAAAAGGCGACTACGCTCTGCGAGACGATATAGCTGATCCCTACGGTCAGCAGCGGGACAAACGGTGCGACCACCGAACGGAACACCAGGATCAGAATCAGCAGAATGAAAACCACGGTGATGTATTCCGATTTTTTGAGCCCTTCTTCCGAACTGCGTACGGTATCTTCGCTAATCAGGGATTCGCCTGTGAGATAATGGCCGACCTCATACGAAGACAGGGTCTGCTCAATTCCATCCCGCACCTCAATCGCTTGACCCTCTGCAATCTCGGCACTCAGGGAGACCAGAATGGTTTGTCCATTTTTGGACATCATCTGCTCTTTCAGCTCAGGCTGTTCAAATGGGCTCAGAATGGACTGGATATGCAGCTTCTCCTTATTCGTTTCCAGCGCCTCCACAGCCTGCTTCGCCTGCTCTTTCTCCGCAGCGCTTAATCCCTTTGGATTGTGGAACACCAGCGCGATGGTCGTTCCTTTGGAGCCGCCCTCCTGCGCCGCCAGTTCATCCAGCAGGTGCGAGGCTTCTTTCGAGGTATATCCGTCCGGTACGGAGAATCCGCCTTTTTCCCGAACCAGATCCGACATGGACGGCGCCGTCAGGAACAATCCAACCGCAGCGGCGATCCAGACGATCAGTACCAGCCATCTCGCCTTTAGTATGGTTCTCATTTTTTCTCTCTGCCTCCATCTTCCATGACCAACTTGGCCAGTCTTTCAAAACCGGACAGAACCGTTTCGATCTCTTCTTCTCTAAAATGTTTCAAATAACCGCCGACGGCTTCGGAAATACGCTGATCGACCCGCTCCGCCATCTGAAGCCCATGCTCGGTCAGCGATAGATACACCTCACGACGATCCGCTTCACTGCGCGTTCGCTCGATCAGGCCGCGGTCCACCAGACGGGTAACAATAGCCGTGATCGAACTTTTAACCACCTTAAACGTTTCAGCCAATTCCGACGAGGTACGTGGGCCATGCTGCATAATATGCTGAAGCAAATAATATTGATCGCTGGTCAAGGCCTCCTGCATCTGGCTTCGCACCACCGCACCCATTCCCCGTTCAATCGTCAGCCAGGAGGCGAGGAAGCGATCAATTAACTTTTTCGCATCTATGGCTGATATTTCGGTATTCGGGTGAGACTGCTCGTCCATCTCATCTCCTCCATTTTGATTTGAATTGGTGCTCTCCTTGAACTGTTCGACAATGAAACTATTCAACAATGAAACTATATATTCAGAGAGAGCTGCTGTCAATATTGGCAAAAGAAAAATCCGGTGTTCTCCTACGATTAAGCCCTTGGTTGTTGGATCACGCAAAAAAGCCCCGTTCACAGAATGTCTGTAAACGGAGCAAATAGGCTCTCCAAAGCATCTCCAAGCCCCTTTTGGGGCACGCAGCTGCTGCTCTCATACGTACTGATTATTCGTCTTCTTCTTCCACTTCATATACGCAGCGGAAGCGTTCCAGACCGGATGAGCTGATGCCCAGGCTAACAACGGCAAATCCAACGCTGCGATAAAAGTCCACCGCTTCCTCATCCGTTTCTGCGATTACACGCTGCGGCTTCTCCTGTACCATTAATTCAAGCAGCATCCCGCGTCCATATCCGCCTCCCCGACTTGAAGGCTCCACCGCGATGTGCGTAAGCGTAATCTCACCTTCGCCGCTTGGCTTGAACCCTACGATCCCGATCCGGTCCCCTCCTTCTTCATAAGCGAACAGCTGCGCTTCCGAATGTTCCTCGTAGAACGAGATTGCCCGTTCCAGATGCTCGGGGTCCGGGAAAATGGATAGTTCCAGCAGCGCCGCGATTTGAGGATCGCGGACTTGATCTTTGACCGATTGTAACATGAACAGTTTGTCCTCCTGTACGTTATTCATTCTTTGTTCCACATTCAAGCTCAATAGGCTCTGAGATCAAACAACCGGTTCGCCTATTCAGGCAAACCGGTGCAGTTCCGAGCAGGCTGCACCGTAGGCCCCCCACAGCTTGGGCAGTACATCCCGGGCTTCTTCTACCCTGCCTTCACGCAGAGCATGCTCCATCTGTTGAAGCAGCTTGGCGAAGTAATGTACGCCCAGGGTCAAGCTTCCGGATTTAAGATTATGCGCCGTGCGCATCCCTGCTTCCGCTTCTCCCGTCAAGACCAACCGCTCCAGCTCGGCCAGCTTACCGGGCGTCTCACGTTCATATACCTCAAGCAGCGTCCGAAAAATCTCCGGCTCGCCTCCATCATCCAGTTCCAAAATTTCACGTACGACTTCAGCGTTCAAAGCCTGTTCCGAAGCCCGGGGAATCCAGCGGCGCAGCGTCGTGCCCAGCGCCTCCAGTCCAACCGGCTTGGTCAGAAAATCATTCATGCCCGCTTCCATGCACAGCTGACGTTCACTATCCAGCGAATCGCCCGTCAGCGCGATAATCGGGATGGGACGCCGCATCTCGCTGCGTTCCAGTTCACGAATACGCCGTGTGGTTTCCACCCCGTCCGCGTCTGGCATATGACGATCCATCAGGATCAGCGCAAAGGGACGACTGAGGAAGGCGGCGAAAGCCTCCTGTCCATCATGAACAATCTCCGCCGCCCGCAGTCCCAGCTTGCCCAACTGCATGGCGATCACCTGCCGATTGATGGGATTATCTTCGGCGACCAGAATCGGCAGATCCGCTTCTTCTGTGCCGAAGGTCGAGATCGTATGCAGCGTGGCGCCGCTTGACTTCTCTTCTTTCAAAGGCGGCAGCGGCAGCTCGAACCAGAACGTCGAACCTTCACCTTCACGGCTGAACACGCCAATCTGACCCTTCATCGCTTCTACCAGCGACTTGCAGATGGTTAATCCCAGCCCGGTGCCCGACTTGGCTTTGCCCGCCTCCGTCTGAACATAAGGCTCAAACAGCTTGTCGATATGAGCCGTCGAGATCCCGATCCCGCTATCCTGCACTTCAAATCGCAGTCGATCTGCGCTTCCAGCGGCCGGTCGAATGGACAGCTGAATCTGTCCCGCTTCGGTAAAAGTATTCGCGTTATTAATCAGGTTGATTAAAATCTGCCGAATCCGCGTCGCATCGCCATTCAAGCGTCCGGCAATCGATGGGTCCAGCTCGCATCTTACCCGATTGCGTTTGGCCTGCACACGCGGCTCAAGCAGCTGCACGGCGTGAGTAGCGACTTCTCTCAGATCAAATGGCTTCTCTTCAATATCCAGCGCCCCTGCTTCGATCTTCGACAGATCCAGCAGATCATTGACCATCCCCAGCAGCGCAGAAGCGGATTCCGCAATCAAATCCGTCCAACCCAGCTGTTCCTGGCTGAGTGAGCTGGATTGGAGCAGCTCGGTCATGCCCAGAATCCCGTTCATCGGTGTTCGGAACTCGTGGCTAATCATCGCCAGAAACCGGCTTTTCGCTTCACCTGCAAGTTCCGCTGCACGCAGCGCTTCCTGAAGTTCCGCATTACGACGCGCCAGCTCACGCTGTAAGGTAACCAACTCGCTGTTCATCGACGAAAATTCGCTCAGGATCTTCTCTTCCTGCATCTGGCCGCGCACAATCTGGTCGTTTAACGTTTCGATGATTGTACGCAGACTCTCTATCTCCTGCTGCGAATCGTGATCCATCAGGCATGACCTCCTTCCGCTTCTCTATCGGTCTTGCGTTCGCGTTCCGGTCGGCTGAGGCGCATGAGGCGTCCTGCTTCCAACACGGCCCGATCGGCATCGGGCGCATATCCATCGGCGCCAACTCGTCTCCACAGCGTCGAATCCACATTAAAAGGGAGACCGCCGACGAGAATTTTGACTTCGGAGAGGCGCCGATCCGCCCGCAATCTGGCGATCTGTTTCTTCATCAGATGAACGTGGAAGGTCATTGTCGCCGACAACGCCAGAATATCCGGCTGCTTCTCGGCCACCGTCTCCAGCAGCTGCTCCTCATCCATGCGAGAACCCAGATAATGCGTCTCCCAGCCTTCCATCTCAAATACATCGGTCAGCATACGCAGACCAATCTCGTGCATCTCTCCACCCACACAAGCGGACACAAGCACTCCGGAACGATCCGTCTTCTTCTGACCGATCCAATCCGCGTACAGGCGGGACATTGCGCTCTGCGTAACCGCCGAGCAATAGTGTTCATCCGCCACGCTGATTTCCCGGGTCTGCCACAGCCGTCCAACCTCATATTGTGAAGTCTGGAAAATATAACGGTAGACTTCACGCAGCGTGGCTCCCTGTTCCATTACGCTATCAATCAGCGCGTAAGCGCCAGCACGATCCCGTCCAAGCAGCGCATCCAGATATATGCGGCATGCCTGGCCCAGCGGCTGATCTTCCCGAATATAGGAAGGTTCCTCGGCCGGCTCCGACATACGCACAATCCCCATCTCCAGGGTACGAATCGCCCGATCCCGATCCTCACCGGGCGGCTCCATGCGCACCTGATCGAGAATCAACTCCAGCTTGATCCGAATATCTGCTTCATTTAAGCCGTACCCAGCCAGAAGCTGTTTCAGCCATCCTATATAATGGACAAACAGCGAGGGGCTGTCCATATCCACACTTTCCGCCAGATAATGCAGCGTATAAACTGCATCCCTCCGGGACTTTTCAAAACCCGGACTCCCGTAGCGCTCCATCAGATCCGGTTGAATCCGATATTGCTCCTCCGTAACAGCCAGAGCCAATTCCTCGATCCCTGCAAACAACGCGTCTTCCTGCTTCGTCATCTGAACCACCTGCTCGGGAAGCGGAGCCATAGGCTCGTATGGATTCTGTCTGATCTAGCCATCTGCACATTCCCTCCCCGTTGTTCTGCCGATTGTGTATCCGCGTCTTGTAGATATTGCGTAACATTTATCTTCCCATATGCAGGTTACTCATGCAACCTGACGCGCCTATTAATCCTGATGTGAACTCTCGTAGAGCGCTTCCCATTCTTCACGAAGTACACCCATACGAATGGAATCATACAGCTGTCCGTTCACGATCAGGAAATTAATGGTAATCCCGCGGCGTCACGCTGCGCAGGCGAACCTTCTCGCCTTCCAGCCACGTTCGCAGATCCGGATATGTATGCCGCGTGCCCATATGGGCTTCTTGGTTCTGATTGCTATCCATCCAATACCGCTCTCCTTTTTTTTGCAAGCGGCTTATTGAACTATCGAGTCAAGGTATCGATGCTGCCATCTTCGCGGCCCACAATGACCGTATGAGCCAGATCGACAAATAAGCCGTTCTCGACAACACCGGGGATTGCGTTCAGCTTTTCATGCAGGTCAGCCGGGTCCTCGATTGCTACTGCGCGGCAGTCCGCGATGTAATTCCCATTGTCGGTCACATATAACGTTCCATCGTCGGCAAGTCTCAGCTCAGGGTTTAACTGTAGCGCTTTCAGTGCGTCCAGCGTCCATTCATGGGCAAAAGGCACAATCTCGACTGGAAGCGGAAAAGCGCCGAGAGTCTCGACCAACTTGTCTTCCCCCACGATAACGAACATTTTGGCACTGCGGGCTGCGACAATTTTCTCGCGCAGCAGCGCACCACCGCCGCCCTTAATCAGCTGAAGATGACGATCGACTTCATCGGCGCCATCAATCGTAATGTCGATAATTCCCACTTCCGCAAACGGAACAATCGGGATTCCCAATCCCAACGCCTGCTCTTCCGAACGTTTCGAGGTAGCGACCGCCCGAATCTTCAATCCACCGCTCACCCGCTCACCCAGTTTCTCAATCGCAAAATAAGCCGTCGAACCCGTTCCAAGCCCAACCGTCATATCCTCTTCTATTGCTTCTACCGCCCGTTCAGCGGCCAACTTTTTCGTATTCATCTCTACCACTCCGTCCCGATTCGACATTTTGTAAAAAACCTTCCTTATCCATTGTATGACAAAAAAATTTCCCGCGACAGTGTTTATTTCTTACAACTTCCCGCTCGTTCACATTGAACATGGTCACGCTGTGTTTTTGTCGAAAATAATCGTATTTTAAAATATTTTTGTATTTTTTCAAATAAACCCCTTGAAACAAGTTGTGCACAACCCGATAATAAGTTCAACGAATAAAATCGAAAAATGTCATGAAAAGGCGGTAATCATACATGAACAATCTTAAACATTCAAAAAAAGGTTTCTCGGTTCTCCTTTCGGCGCTTCTTCTTTCACTTTCGTTCCTTAGCTTCCATATTCCAGCGAACCGTATCCCAGAAGCCCAAGACGGAATTCGACAAAATACAATCTTCGACATTTTTGTAAGATACACCGACCAAACTGGTGAACGCGCAGCGTTGGGCGTCATTCATGATCTGGATTACCATATCTATTGGGACATGAACATGATGTCGCTGCGTACCGATGCGGAAGGTCTGGCCAAGTTGTCTGCCCATGATTCCATTGCTTCCATCGAACACAGCAAAGAATACAACGGTCTTCCGCAGACTTCCAACCTGTCCGGCGACCCGTCTTCTCCAACTACCCCTATTTCTTCCGCTGCCAAGATCAAACAGGGACAGTGGGGCTATAACGAGGTGGAAGCCGCCGATGCCGCTCAAGCAGGCTTCACGGGTAAAGGCGTCAAAATTGCGATTCTGGATACGGGTGTATCCGAAAAGTCCGGGCTGAAGATCAGCGGCGGAGCATCAACCGTAGCAGGTGTGTCTTCTTATGAAGACGACAATGGACATGGAACCTTCGTCGCAGGCATTATCGGAGCCAAAGGCAAAGCTTACAAGGGAGTCGCTCCGGACGCTTCCCTATATGCTGTAAAGGTTATGGACAAAGACGGCAACGGATCAACCGAAACGCTGGCTCAAGGACTGGATTGGGCAATCCGTCAGCATATGGACATTATCAATCTGTCGCTTTCTTTCCCGCAGGAGTCCCCGGCCATCGATGATCTCCTGGTCAAAGCCAAAGAACAGGGCATTACCGTCATCGTGGCTGCTGGCAATAACGGCACGGCGGATGGCAGCGGCGACACGCTCGCGTTTCCAGCCAAATCGCCGGAGACCATCACCATTGCCGCCGTCGATTCTGATCTGCACCGCGCTGCGTTCTCGGGTACAGGCAGTGAAGTTGAATTAGCTGCGCCAGGCGTAGGTATCGTCAGCAGCAGCACATCCGGCAAATATAAAGTGGGCGATGGAACCTCTGTAGCTGCTCCCTTCGTCAGCGGCATGGTAGCCGTACTGAAGCAGGCTGATCCTACACTCACTCCCGACCAAGTCCGCTCCGCACTCCGGAACAGCACAACCGATCTCGGTACAGCGGGACGCGATCCTCAATATGGATATGGTCTGATTTCGTTTGATCGTCTGCTCGACGACCTCGCCAAATAAATGCATCACTCATCAGGAAACCCGTCCTTCAATCTAAAGGATGCGACGGATCAAAAGAGCCTGTCTCTGAATCACTTCAGAGACAGGCTCTTATTGGATTGACCGCATACTGAATTTGAATATTCCGCGAATGAGATTCATTGTCCGCTGGAATCAATCAACAAATCAACAAAAATAATGAATGAAGAATCATCTTTTGTTAAATTATTCTGGTAAGGTTAACGTAGAAAAAGTCGCAATAGAGATAGGAGTATGCGCATGAATCAAAGCAAAAAAATCGTAGTGATCGAAGATGAACGCGATATTTCCCGCATTATCAAAAACTACATGGAAAAACGTGGACTGGAAGTCGCCGCTGCCGACAATGCAGCAGATGGCCTACATATGATCGACCTTCTTGAACCGGACTACATCATCCTCGATCTGACGCTGCCGGATATGGATGGGCTGGAGTTATGTCGTCACATTCGCAAAACGAGGGAAACGCCCATTCTGATTCTCAGCGCCCGTGGAAACGACACCGACAAGGTATTGGGACTGGGATTTGGCGCTGATGACTACATGACCAAACCCTTCTCCCTTAGCGAGCTGCTGGCACGTATCCAGGCTCACTTCCGCCGCTACGACAAAATAACGCCCCCTGCTGCTCCTTCGTCCGAACGCGCCAATGCCCCACTATGGATCGGAGAGTTATCCATCAGGAAGAACGAACACCGCGTCTGCGTTCGTGGACGTGACATCTCCCTGTCCGCCAAAGAATTCGATCTGCTGCTCGTACTGGCTGAAAATCAGAATCGCGTATTTTCCAAAGCCGAATTGCTGAACCGGGTCTGGGGTTACGATCAATACGTAGATGATAATACCGTTAGTGTCTACGTACGCCGCATACGGGAGAAGATCGAAGACCATCCCTCCGACCCTCGTTATCTCAAAACGGTGTGGGGTGTAGGTTATAAGCTATGTCCATAAGAAAGTGGATTCGCCAAAAGACCGTGTTCATCCTGGTTCAACTTCTGCTGATTCTCTCCAGTGTGCTGTGGCTGCTTATCGCCACAACAGAGGATTCCTCCCCCTCCAATCGTCTGCCGGTCAATGAGGCGCGGCTGGTCACCGGCAATATCCGGTTTCAATTGGAACAAATAGGACTGGAGAAGGTCAAGCAGGACAGTCAGGTTCGTGAAGCTCTGACTCGGCAGTGCCGCCTAATCAGTTCAGAGCTCAAACTTGTTGATCTCTATGGCACCGTCTTATTTGACTCTGGCCTACCCGCTTCACGGGACACAGCCTCATCCATCTCCAAGACCCCTGCCGGTACAAAGTCCGATTCGATCGATCTGCGCACGGCGCTGCATTACGACCTGTCTGCTTCGACCGACACAGAGCACGTCCAGATTGCTTTTCCCCTTGTTGAAGAGGCTAGCGGCATGCAGACGGGCAATGCCTTATTTACGCTGGAGACTTCGACAGTCGTGGCATCCCATGAAAACAAGCAAATCCTCTGGCCTCTGATCGTATTGGCCGCTCTCCTGCTGCTATTGGCCTGGACGACTCTTCACTTTCACCAGAATCTCGGGCGCCGAACTGTCAAGCCGCTGAATTCGCTCAAGCAGGCGGCAGAGTCCATTTTAAAGGGCGAATACAATCAAAAGTCCGAATATCCAGAGCCGGATGAAATGGGAGAACTGTATGCCGCCTTTGACCAGATGCGCTTGGAGATTCTGTACCTGCACCGCGAACGCGTACGCCGGGAACGCATGCAGAAGGAATTGGTCACCGACATTTCCCATGATCTCAAGACGCCGTTGACTGCGCTCAAGGCCTATATCGAAGTTATGGAAGAAGGATCGTGCACGGAGATGAGTGAGGTACTCGATTATGTTGGAGTGATGCGGACGCATACGGATCGAATGGTTCGGCTGACTGACGACCTGCTTGTGCACGCCCTGAGCGAGCTGGGGCAGATCTCGATTACATTGGTGGAAGTCTATAGCGAGGACGCATTTCGGGATATTCTGCGCACGGTTAAGCGAGACATCACTTCCTCTGGAGTTGCCTACCAGGGGCCTTCCGCTCAATACGCACAGGCCTCGCTGACTGACGAAATCTCCGCAGGGATGTTCGGAATCCCGAACGTATTAATTCGGGCAGACGTCAACCGACTTGAACAGGTGATCTCGAATCTGGTCTCCAATGCACTCAAGCATACGCGCTCCGGTGACACGGTCTCCATTGGCTTTGAACTGGAACCTGGTTTTGTTCGTGTGGATGTCGCGGATACGGGAACGGGAATTGATCCTGTCGATATGCCCTTTATCTTTGAACGCGCCTACAAGGGAAATACAGCGCCCGATGAAACCTCTCTGTCTCTCATGGAGTCCTTATCCCCCTTGGCTCGCAAAAACGACGGAAATGGATTGGGCTTGTCGATTTGCAAGACGATTATAGAAGCACACGGAGGCTCACTCTCTTTTCAAAGCCGCAAGGGAAAAGGTACGGTCTTCCGATTTACCCTTCCCCTTTGTTGATCGCCGCCCGCTGTTTGGGCGGCTTCTTGCCATGGTCGAACTCGCATTATCTCCAGCAGTCGCCATCCGAGTACCTTAACCCATGACGATGTAAGACTTTATTAAGATTTCTGTCAGAATTGCGAAAGATTGCTCTGCTAAAGTGAGCATATAGCCAATATGCGGGAGGCCTAGCCATGAACAAACCGATCATTCTGCGCGCTTCAAATCTCTGTAAGACCTATTCGACGGGCAGTGAACAGTTTCATGCCATCAAAAATCTTAACTTGGATGTCTACGAAGGTGACTTCACCGTGATTATGGGCAATTCGGGATCAGGCAAATCGACGCTGCTGTATATGCTCAGTGGTCTGGATGGAATCACCACGGGCGAAGTATATTTTCGGCAACAGCGAATCGATGCCTACAACGAGAAGCAGCTCTCCACGTTCCGCACGCACCAGATTGGCTACGTCTACCAGAGCATCAATCTGGTGCCGGATCTGACTTTTGCGGAAAATATCGCGCTGCCGGGTTATATTGCTGGCGGCAAAAAAAATGAGGTACGCGAAAAGACGGAATCCTTGATGACAGCAATGGATATTGACGCACAGAGAAATCGGCTGCCGGCTCAGACATCTGGTGGACAGCAGCAGCGTGCCGCCATTGCTCGCGCCTTGATTAATGATCCGGAAGTCGTGTTCGCGGATGAACCTACAGGCAGTCTGAATATGGAACATGGTCAGGCTGTGCTGGACATCTTAACCGATCTCAACCGAAAAGGCCAGTCCGTCGTCATGGTTACGCATGACATCAGAGCCGCCTGCCGAGCGGATCGGTTGATTTACATAAGCGACGGGAAAGTATCAGGCATTCTGGATTTCGCCAAATACGATGAACAAACGTCTGCCGGCCGTGAAGAAGCCATTTTCGCTTTTATCTCGGGAAAGGAGCAGCGCCATGTACGCCGTGTGGAAACTCTGTCTCGCTAATCTGCGCAAACGCAAAACCCAAAATTTCCTGATTGCTTTATTAATCCTGTTATCCACCCTGCTGCTATCGACTTCGGTCATCCTGATCTCCAATACCGATCATTTATTCACAAGTATGCACAAGAAAACCAACGGTTCACATGACATTCTGCGTATGGACCATGGCCTACAAGATCCCCAGCAGATCCATGAGTTCTGGAGTTCGCAGCAGGGTGTTAAGGTATCAAAGCTGCTTGCCTATCGCACGCTGGCCGGTGTCTCGTACAAGGGGAATGATATTCCGAACGTACTGCTATTCATGATGGATACTCCTGAGCTTCCCCTTGGTGTGGATGAACTGCTGACTGCACAAGGAAATCCAGGTGCGACACCGGGAAAAGGAACGGTCTGGATTCCCACCTCGCTCGCGTATTCCCACAACATTGCTGTCGGTGACAAGCTGTCATTCCAGACAGATCGCGGAAATGTGGATCTGAACGTGTCCGCCGTGGTCATTGATGTTCCTTATGGAGGACCATTCTCAACCGAATCGCGGATTTGGATGAATGACTCCGATTATCAGGCTCTACCATCTACACCCAACACAGTGGGTTCGTATATGATGGGCATCCGCTACGACAACTACTCGGATCGTCAGAGCTACTGGACCTCCTTTGAACAATCGCTTGGCTCTCCCTATCTGGAAACGGTAATGAGCTTCGACGAGATCTCTTCGTTCTATTTGATTCTCAACAAGGTGATTGGCTTTGTCATGATCTTCCTGGCTGTGGTCATGATAGCGATTGCACTATTCACCATTGGCTTTACGATTGCAGATGCCATTCTGACGCAGTATCGGACAATCGGCGTCCTCAAGTCGCTTGGGCTGACTTCGCGCCAGACAATTGGGGTGTATCTGATCCAGTACACATTTTTGTCCGTAATCGCCATCGTACCGGGATTGATCCTAAGTCGCTTTTTATCTCGTTTGATTGTAGACAGCACGCTCTCCTATCTCAAGACAGACACCCATCCCCTTCAGTTGAGCGGCATGAACGCAGCGGCATGGACAGGTTTGTTGATCCTGCTGCTTGTGCTGCTATGTGTGTGGATATATGGCAGACGTACGCGTGGGATTGCGCCGGTGCAAGCGATCCGTTACGGGATGTCCGAGAACGATAGCCGACGCGAGTCGCGCGGAATCGGCGCTTCTGGACGCAAGCTGTTCGGCTTTGGCAAACTTCCGGCGGTATGGGTAGTAGGCACACGCAATATTCTCAAAAATGTAAAGACATCCTCGCTCCTGATGATTCTCGCTATGGTTACATCAGCCGTACTGGTGCTCGGCTACATCGTACTCAGCAGTGTCATGAACATTCAGCGGACGTCACCCCAGTGGGGATACGATAATTCCAATATCACGGTTCGGGTATTTAATCCTTCCACATTCTCAAAAAGCAAATTTGAAGAACGATTATCGGCAGATGACCGGATCAAAAATGTATCTTGGCATGACGGCGTCACTGGTGTCATCGAAGCAGAAAAGTCAACGGCTGCCGCCAAGACCATCGATCCGATAAGCCTGGTCATCAGCATCGTCGAAGGTCGTTATAGCGACATTGGTTTCGCCGTACTCGAAGGTCAGAATCCCGTCAGCAAAAACGAGATTGCGATTGGGGTAAACGTGGCCAAATCGCTGAATAAAAATCTCGGCGACACGGTAGAGCTGTATGTAGAAGGCAAATCGCACACACTGACGGTCACGGGAATCTATCAATCGGTCGCCAATTCGTCCAATTCCGTACGTATTCTTGCAGCGACCGTGCAGAAAGATCATCCGGCCTTCAGCGCCAGCGATGTCGCTTATATCAATCTCAATGACCCAAGCCGCTCGGATGCAGTCGTGCAGGAGCTGAACAGCGAATACTCCGGATCAATCAGCGCGGCTACACAGAAGACGCTGCTCGATTCCGTATTTAGCGAAGCGGCTGCCAACCTGATGCTCCCCATGTCGTTTATGGGACTGTTATTCGTGTCGGTAATGCTTATCATCATCTACAGCATTTGCCTTATTCATATTCGCAAAGAACTCAAAACGTACGGCATTTACAAATCAGTGGGCATGTCTTCGGGCAGCATCCGCCGTTCGGTAGCACTCGGCATCTCGGTCCTGGCTGCATTCGGAGCGATGCTCGGCATTGTACTCGGCGTCTACGCCCTCCCGATGATTCTGGAGCATGTCCTGTCCGGCTATGGCATGGTGGATCTGCCTCTCGTATTTAATCGCGGTGGCGTAATCCTGATCGCCTGTATCAGCATCCCTGCCGCAGCGATGGGGTCATGGCTATCTTCAGGTCTGATCCGTAAGACCTCACCGCGTATCCTCGTTGTCGAATGATGTGGCGGTGAACCGCTATGGCCAAGGTGTATATCATGAAACACCAGACGAACATCGTTTGTAAATACCGAGATGTGGTACAGCTCCACAATCAAAAGAGCCTTTCTCTGAAGAGATCCAGAGAAAGGCCTTTTCTAATGAAACACGATTCGAGGTAAACGTTATTGCGTTTTGCCCAGATTAATCAGACTAACATCAGACAATGTGATCGTATGACCAGCTTGCTCATTACCTATGATCCTGCCCATATCGAATACGATTCGACTATTGGCATAACTCGTTTCAGTGGCAGGGAATGTAAAGGTAAAGGTCTGTTCTTCTGTCGTCAGATCCATCTGATTGCCATAGAACCCGGTCCATTTGTAATTAGCGGGGACATCGACCCAGCCAATCCCTACGCCCAGCTTGCGCGCTTGGTCGGCTTTGGCTTTGAAGGTCAGCTGATAAGTATATCCCTGCTGCATGGCAAACCCTTCCTGGATTAGCTGTCGATCCCACGGATTATCTCCGGCTTGTCCAATCCTGGCTTGCAGCTTGCCATTCTCCGTGGTTAGCGCCAGATCTTCGGGCTTATTGCTGGCAGCATAAGAGAACCAGCCGTCTGTGCCCCGCGCGAAGTTTCCATTACGGATCAGATTTACCTGGATCGGCTGGCCGCCCTGCTCTGCACCAGGACTTACTTCAAACAGCTGGACATTGCCAATCGATACGTCATGGACACCCAATTGCGCAGGCGGATTGCCCAGACCAAAATTCAGCAGGGCGTTCGGATCGGCTGCCTCACCCATCGTGAACGTATACGCATAAGGTTGTTGGGCAGCCGTCAGCTCCGCAGGCTGATCCAGATATTTCACTTCGTTGCTGCCTGTCGGGGAGACGACCACCTGCATCGACTTGGGAATCGAAGCGGAAGCCTCGAAGCTCAGACGATACGTCTTGCCCGCTTCCAGCGAGAGTCCTCCCTGTTGGAATACGCTATCCCACCAATGCTGCGTATTGTCAGGCAGCGTCATGCGGATGCCCTGATCCGGGCCGTATGTGGCCTGAGTGACCGTAGCAGGCAGCGTCCATCCCGAAGCATCTGTGTCCAGTGCGCCATTTTTCACCTGACTCTGTGAAAGGTCGAGCCAGCGCGTGTTGTACTCATTACCTTCAAAATCAACATAATACGTTGTGGCCGCTTTCAGGGAAACGGCAGGCAGATAGAGGGTCTTGTACGTTTGCCAACCGCCCGTGTCTCCCAGGGTAAGAGCAGAGTTCGCCACTACAGTGCCCTGCTCATCCTTGACCGTAAATCGCACTTGGGCATCTGCTTTGGCACTTGCCATACGTGTCGAGAAGGCATATACGCCATCGTTTGCCGGCGTGATCTTGAATTGCAGTAGATCGCCCTCGTCCATATAGCTCACATGCTTGCCGCCTTCTTCGGAATCTTCAAGCTGCAATCCCTGCATGACATAGGCGTCCGATGCCGGAATGTGCACATATTTCGGTACATCGACGGCTTTTCCGCGTTTGGTCAACCGCACATTATCTACATACACCTTGCCAACAGCGCCGCCAAATGCCAGTTTGAATTCGGAAGTGGCCAAAGCCTGACCTTCTCCGATCACAATCTCACCCGAGTAAGTCTTCATATCCGGGCCAATCTGAAGCTGCTGTCCTTGATGAATCTGTACGTCATGGCCCTCGGCTGTAGACAACCCTACGTCCATTACGCCTGACGTATCGGCCTTGGCCTCAAAAGTGAAGCCGTAAGCCGTGCCTGCCTCCAGCTTGAGTCCTGGCTGCACAACCGCGACCTGTCCAGGCTGTCCATTCGTCTCTTGAACATCCACAACAAGCTGACGCTCCATAATCGGGAACTTCAGGAAGTTGTTGACCGACACCTGCGCCTTGGCGCCAGGCTCAATCTCGGTATTCCAAAAGCCCAGACGCTGCTTGCCTTGGTCGAAGGTTCCATTGTAGATGTAATTGCCATCCGGCAGCGCTTTGCGTTCAACCTGAACGGGATCAGCATCACCGATTTCTGTCAGTCGAACATTCGCCAGGGTTACTTCCCCTTCGGCTAATCCAAGGTTGAATTCAAAGCGGGCGTTATTGTCCGAACCACTGCGCATATCGAACTCATATTCATACGGCTGCCATTCGGTTGTGATCGGGAATGTCTGTTCACCGGAATAATTCGTCCAGCTTTTCTCAAACTGATTCACTTTGGAACGAATGACACGGTTTGTAGACGCTTTGGCCTCAAATTGCACTTTATATTTTTTGTTTTTCTGGATGTACATCGGCATTTGAGTCAACTGCACCGCATAGTTTTCGGTTCCCGCTTTGGAAATAGTCACTTTGGCGGCTTTGCCTTTTACGGCGTCTTCCACAACCTCAACTTTCCCATCCCCGCCTGCATTTTTGAGGAACGTCCAGTCCGTAGGCACACCATTGGCATCAGCGCCTTGAGCAAACGCTTCATTATAGATCTGATTGCCATCGGCCTGCGGTGCACGCTGGCGCTCCGGTTCGATCGGATCGGATGTCACATCCGGCCATTGATCCATGTTCTTGTAAGAATAGACGCGTACAAAGTCCACATTCATCTGATCGGAGACGAAGCTGCTCTCCGGCGATCCCGGCCAGTCTCCACCTACCGCCAGGTTAAGAATGAGATAGAAGGGACGATCAAACGGTGCCGGGAAAGTATAACTCGCCGGCTGGCCTGCCGCTGTGGTCTCCCAGTTGTTGATCTGATGATGCAGCTTGCCATCGACATAGAAACGAATCATCCCCGGCAGCCACTCCACCTGAAAATCATGATAGTCATCAGCAAAGGATTCGCCCTGCGGCAGCGTAAACTTCCCCTGGTCATGCCCGTGAGAGCCGTCTGCCTTTTTGGAATCATAATGGATGGTGCTGTACGTTTCATGATCTTTATTTTTGCCGCCGATCAGCTCCATGATGTCAATCTCACCGGAAGCGGGCCAGCCACCGTAATGAGCTTCATCGGTAGGCATCATCCAGATTGCCGGCCACATGCCCTGATCGACTGGGAGTTTGGCTCTGACGACGACTTTCCCGTACGTCCAATCGCCTTTTTCTTTGGTAATCAATTTGCCGGACGTATAATTTTTGCTGCCTTTCTGCTCCTGCTTGGCTTCAATCTGCAGCACATTTCGGCTGCCATCCTTGGCGATTCGGACATTGTTTGGACTGTAATATTGAAGCTCGTTGTTGTAGACCAGTTCTGTATCCTGCACCGTCCACTTGGAGGCATCTAACGAAGCGGCATCAAATTCGTCATTCCACACCATCTGCCATTGATCGTCGGGAATCGTCGTAGCCGGAACCGGCTTCTCTGCCGCTGGTGTGCCCGGTGAAGTTCCAGGTACGGAAGGAGTTGTGCCACCCGAGTCCGCACCCCCGCTTCCCCCCGGATTGGAAGAAGGACTGCCCGAATTCCCGGAAGCAGCAGGTGTTGAAGGCTGCGGCTGAACGTTTCCGGCGAGATCGCTATCCCGATATTGGCCAATAGCCAGTGCTTTTCCATTCAGGGTGACATTCGCGGCTGATACGCCCAACTGCTTGATGACGCCCCTGCCTTCAATGGCGCTGCCTACGGCTGAACGGTTCACCTTCAGATTCTGGACGAGACTCTCCGCCGCCAGCTGTAAGGTCGCCTGACGTTCAAGGGTCAGTTCTTCAATGCGTGTAGTCCCTTCCATCTCGACATGAACCGGGCTGGAGGTCTTGTCTACCACAACCCGATTAAGCTGCGTGTTGCGAAGGTGAATGGAATGGCTTCCCCCGCCTTTGACAATCACACTTCCTGTTACTTTAACCCCATCGAGTGTTACGGTTCCTTCGGCAATTCCTTCGGCCAGCAATAGATTCCCGTTCACCGTCATATTTTTCAGCGTGACATCCGAGGATCGAACGATCAGATTGCCAGTGCGATCGGATTCATAAGTGCCCGGCAGACTGCGAACATCGGTAATCATCGACGACAGCAGCGCCGCAGCTTCGGCTCGTGTCAGATTGGATTTTGGCTCAATCTTACCTTTGTATCCGTTTACATTTTTGTTAAGCACAGCATATTCCATCGCTTGTTTGGCATAGCCCGAGACTTCTGCCGCGTCCTTGAACATGGACTCCAGATTGACCTTTTCACCGCCGGTTGACAGTTGGAAAGCACGATCTGCCATGACAATGGCATCCTGACGAGTAATCGGCAGGCGAGGAGACAGACGGGTCGCGTCGGTTCCTTCAATAATACCCGATCCGTTTGCGCGCATCATCGCGTCATAATACCAATCTGTAGGACTTACATCCTCGAATCTTGCTCCCTGTGCCTGTCCAGTGAATCCAAATGCCCGATCCAGCATGACCACAAACTCCGCACGGCTGATGATTTCACCCGGTCGGAATGTGCCATCCTCATAGCCTTTAGCCAGCGTTAGCTGCTGCATCCGATTGACTGCTTCTTCCGCCCAGTGACCCTTCAGGTCCTTGTACGAAGCCGGGAGCGGGCTGGACGCCTGCTCCTGCTTCGATTGGTTTTGCTGCTTTCCTTGCTCGGCTCCGAATACGGTGGGCGTTACCAAGGATGCGAGCATACTTCCCGCTACGAGACAAACCAATCCTTTTTTCAAACCTATTCCTCCCTCGAATATAAACTGACCTGCGGGATACGACTATTCTTTGACGGCCCCGATAACAATGCCTTTGACGAAAAAGCGCTGCAAGAAAGGGTAGATCATCAAGATCGGCAGGGCGCCGATAAAGATCTGCGCGGCACGTACCGTACGCTGGGATACATTCTCCAGCATGGACGGATCAACGTTGATTTTGCTGAGATCCTGCTGCACGATGATTGTTTGCAGTAAGGAAGCCAGCGGATAATTTTTGACATCGGACATGTAGATCATCCCATCAAACCAGGAGTTCCATTGGCCCACCATCGTAAACAATGACAAAGTGGCAATCGCTGGCATCGACAGCGGAATGTAGACGAGAACCAGCGTCTTGAAATGACCGGCTCCGTCCAGATAAGCAGCTTCTTCCATCTCTTTGGGCAAACCTCGGAAGAAGTTCATCATCAAGATCACGTTCCATACGGACAACGCCCCTGGCAGAACGAGCGCCCAGATGGTGTCCATCAGCCCCAGCTTCTGAACCAGAATGTAACTGGGAATCAGACCGCCGCTGAACAGGATGGTAAAGACGAAGAACCAGGTATAGATCGAGCGACCCTTGAAACTCAAATCCTCTTTTGACAACGGGAACGCGGTAATCAGCATAATGAACATCCCGATGGCGGTTGCCAGTACAGTTCGTTTCACGGATACCAGCAGGGAATCAATAAAGTTGGAGTTGCCAAAGGTCTTGACGTAAGCGTCTGTGGTGAAGCCAATCGGCCAGAAGCCAACAAGGTTGGCTGAGGCAGGCGCCATGCTGCTGAACGATACAGCCAGGATATGAATGATCGGCAGGATGCAGAGCAGGGACAGAACACCCAGAAAAATATAGTTGGCAATGCTGAACAGCCGATAACCTTTTGTTTTGTGATACAAGCCTTTTGCTCCTTTCTAGAAGACGCGATAATTCGCCAGTTTGTAAGCCATGCGATACGAGACCACGATCAAGATGGTAGCGACCACGGATTTGAACAGTCCCACCGCTGTTGCGAAGCTCATCTTGCCGTTGAGGATACCCAGACGGTAGACGAACGTGTCGATGATGTCGCCCTTGTCGTAAACGAGCGGATTGTACAGGTTGAATACCTGATCGAATCCGGCGTTCAGAATATTGCCGATGGACAAGGTCATCAGAACGATGGTGATCGGCATCAGTGCCGGAATCGTGATATGCAGCGTCTGCTTGAACCGATTGGCTCCGTCCACTTCCGCCGCTTCATACAGCGCGGGGTTAATGCCGGACAAGGAAGCCAGGAAGACGATGGTACCAAAGCCAAATTCCTTCCAGACGTCGCTGACAATCAGCGTGATTCGGAACCAGGTTCCATCTCCGAGGAAGAAGATCGGATCGCCGCCCAGCGCGACAATTAGTTTGTTCACCATACCGCCCTGCGGTGACAGGATGTCCAGCAGGATTCCGCCCAGGATGACCCAGGAGAGAAAGTGCGGCAGATAAACGAGGGTCTGGCTGACTCTTTTAAAAGCGGTCAGACGAACTTCATTCAGCAAAATGGCAAACAGGAAAGGAGCAACCAGCCCGGCGATGATCTTGAAAAACGCAATCAACAGCGTATTCCAGATAACCTGACCGACGTCCGGATACAAAAATAAATATTTAAAGTTGTCCCAACCTACCCATTTGGAACCGGTGAATCCGAGGTACGGCTTAAAATCCTGAAAAGCGATCACGATTCCGCCCATCGGTATGTACTGAAACACAATAGCCAGCAAAACCGCCGGCAGCAGCATGATATGCAAGGTCCAATTTCGCCGCATATTCCAACGCTGCTTCACTTTGGCGACCCGCTCCTTGCGAGGCGCTTCCAACGTTTGTTCCTTCACCCCTACATCCCCCATGCTCTAAAATTTGTATTTTACAAGCCGGTACGAACTTGTATATTAAAATTATAGCGAGGGTCATTCGGGATCTATATCCTAATATTGCAACAAGCATAACAATATCTTAACGAGTTCAGGAGGTCGGGCTTTGTTCGCGCGTTTGAATGTCTTCACCAAAATCACCCTGTTGTTTGTGGCACTGCTGGTGCTCGTTCTGTTCCTCTACACGTATTCCAACCGCGAAAGTGTGCGTGTGATTGAGCGCGAAATTCAGAACAACACCATGAATCATCTTTCTACTTTTGCCGACTCTGTCGAATCCAATATTTATCAACTTTCCCTGTACGGCATGTCGATCGGTCAGGACTCCAGCATCCAGGAATATCAGCGTCCCGACTACAAGAATGTGCCTTATGAACGGGTCAAGGTCGGCAGTGCGATTTTGGAAAAAATCAATCTGTACAACGCGGCCAGCAAGTGGCATTCCACCATCACCTTGTACTTCCCCAGGTTGCAAAAAGTAATTTCCACCGATTATTATGCTTATATTCCGTATTCGGCCGAGGAATTTTCCAAGCCCCTATCCAAGTCATGGGTCTACGCTGGCAACGAGTTTGAATGGTATACGACCGATCCGACCACGGCCATGAACCGACCTGACCGCTCCCGGCTCATTACCAAGATCAGCTTTCCCGTGCGTCATCTGACCAATATGCTCGATCAGAACAAGCTGAATAACAAGGGCGATCCGTTCATGTTCCATCCGCAGATGGGTCTTATCAGCAACAGCAGCAGAGGCGATGCCCTAACCGTCATTCAGTCCAAGCTGAAGGATACGGATCTGCTGGGCAAAGGCGGGTTTACTACCACGCTTGACCACAAGGAATATTACGTCTCCTATATCAAATCGGGCAGCCTGGGATGGTATTATGTGGACTATGTGCCCATGCAGCAGATTCTGGGTCCGGTCACCAACAGCCGTAATCTGTTCTATGCGTCAATTGCCGTGCTGATTGCCATGTGCGTGGTCGTCTTGTATGCGCTCTACCGCAGTGTGCAGCTCCCGCTGCTTCAGCTGGTGAAGGGTACCCATCGGTTGTCCCTCGGCGATTTTTCGGTTCGCTTGCAGCCCACTTCACGCAACGAATTCAGCCTGCTTGTGACCCGATTTAACGTGATGGCGCAGCGGATTCAGGAGTTGATTGAAAACGTATACGAGGAGCAGCTAAGAAGGCGTGAAGCCACCCTCAAGCAGCTGCAATCGCAGATCAATCCCCATTTTTTGTACAACTGCCTGTTCTATATCAAAAATATGGCGAGGATGAAAAACGAAAAAGCAGTGGTGGCGATGGCGCTGAATCTGGGCGAATATTATCGGTATATCACCCGTTCCGAGGACGACCAGGCTACACTCAAGGAAGAACTGACCATGGTCAAAAACTATTTGGAAATCCAGGCGCTCCGGCTGGAACGGATGCACTTTACTCTCGATGTTCCGGACGAGATGCTGCACAAGACGCTACCCCGCCTGACCTTGCAGCCCATTGTCGAAAACGCCATCATTCATGGCATCGAACCTCGCAGCGAGGATGGACATATCACCATTACTGGTTCCCAAACGGACGAATACTGCGCGATTACGGTCGAAGACAGCGGGCAGGGCATGACCGATGAACAGATGCAGGAATTGGTAAGTAATCTCTCGAAGCCGCTCGATGGGGACATGGGCTGCGGAACCTGGAATGTGCATCAGCGTCTCTCTTTTTTGTATGGCGAGGAAGCCGGATTGTCTTATGAACACTCCCCCGGTGGGGGCGTGAAAGTGCGTCTGGTCTGGCATCACAATATGAACATGTAGGTGAAGAATATGCTGCAAATTTTACTGGTTGATGATGAACGTTCGATTGTCGAAACCTTGGCGGAGACCATTCCGTGGGAAAGCTGTGGAATCGGCACTGTACACGAAGCGTTATCCGGCGCGGTAGCGCTTGAGATTATGGAAAATCACGACATCGACATCGTGATGACGGATATTCGGATGCCCGGGATGTCCGGCCTTGATCTGATTACAGCAATCCGCGAGAAATGGCCGCAGGTACAGACGATCCTGCTGTCGGGATTTGCCGATTTTGAATATGCCAAGCAGGCGATGGCTCAGGAGAGCTTTGATTATTTGCTGAAGCCGGTCAGCGATGAAGATCTGATCGAAACGGTAAAACGTCTGGTGGATCGCATCCAGCAGAAATGGGAAGATGCGGCCTCTTACCAGCGGGCTTTGCATGCTTTTCGAGACAATCTGCCGCTCCTTCAGTCCACACTGCTGCATGAATTGTTGACCGGCAAGAGCTATGCTCCTGCTGCGCTTGCAGACAAACTGGAGCTGCTTAACCTCCCCTATTCCGTCGGTGAGGAGGTTGGGATGCTGGTCATCCGCATGGAGGAACATCTCTCCGAGATGGGCGATCGGGATCTGTCGCTCATCCAGTATGCGATTGGCAATATCATGAGCGAAGTGATGCAGCATCACTTCCACATCTGGCAGACGCAGGACGTCCACGATTATCTGGTCGTGCTGGTCAGCGTAAAGCCAGGCGGCATGCAGAGTGCAGGCAAGGGTGAGAATCCCCAGACGCTGCTGGAACAGTATGCGGCTCAGGTTCAGACCAATGTGCAGCTCTATCTCAAGGGAGCGATCTCAATCGCCGTCTCACACTGGGGACGTTTCCCCGATGAGATTGGCGAGGTCTATGAAGGCGCCGTACGTGCCATGCGCAAGCGGATGGGACATGCTCAGGGCTTGTTTATCACCGCATCGGATAATAAAGACGTCCATCCGCTTCCGGCCATCCGCTCGCTCTACAAGCCGCCGACATTGATTAGCCTGCTGGAAGCCGGCCGCTTCGACGATGTGGAAGAAAAAATCGAGGCCATCTTCGAGGAACTGCTGGAGTCCGGGCAGCAGCACGATATTGCCGAGACGATCATCGAGGTCTACCACGCATTGGCCGGAGCCTTTGCCTACATCATTCACAAGAACGGCCGACAGATCGCTTCGGTACTGCCCGCTGATATGTACAAGTATTTCCAGGCGCCCAGCTACGCCACCGCCCAACAGTTAAAAGACTGGTCGCTCCGCACCCTGCGTTCGATCAGCGAAGACGCCGAACAGGAACTGAAAGACAATCACAGCATCATCGTGCGGAATGTCAAAAGCTTCGTTGATCTGCACCTGGCTTCCGATGTCTCATTGCCGGCGATTGCGGAACATGTTCACCTGCATCCCGTTTACCTGTCCAAGGTATACAAGGCAGAGACTGGAGAAGCGCTGACGGCCTATGTCTATCGTCTGCGCATGGAGAAAGCCGCTTATTATCTGCGTTCCTCAGCGGCCAAGGTATTCGAGATTGCCGAGCTCGTGGGCTACAACAACACGGCCTATTTTATCCGGGTATTCAAAAAGTTTTACGACGTGACCCCGCAGGAATATCGAGAAAACCTGCCGGTTTAACTGTTCGTTGCAAGCTCTTATCGCACGTCTTCATCGCAAACCCGAAGAAGCCCTGCCGGATTAACTTCCGGCGGGGCTTTTTCGGATGCAGTTTTTTGGGTTGGTGGGGTTAAGAATGATCGGGGTTACGACCTTTGAGTTACTTCTTGCTGCTTACGGATTGATACCATTCGTTTACTTCGTTCGTGATTTGCTCGCCACCGGAAGATTTCCAGTTCTCGACGAATTTATCGAAGGCATCGACTGGAGCTTTGCCATAGATGATCTGCGAGAACATATCTTTTTCCATTTTGGACAAGATGTCATTGTTCATCTGCATGGTCATGGTTGGCGCTCCCGTGAACATTTGGTTCATGGCGATGTCTTTTTGATCCAGCACAATCTTGGCTGCGTCAAGCATTGGGGTAGGCACACCGGATTTGATCTTTTTCTCAAATGGCGTTACGGCTTCTTCTCCGCTGGCCAACTTCGCCAGCGTCGTCATGCTCAGGCTTGGAATCCGCGCACCGTCAAAGGTCAGCGTATATTTCTCCGGGGCAAAACCGCCGGTTGCGCTGGCATCGGTTGTCGGTTTGCCGTCTTTCATTGCCCAGTCATAACCTTCTGCGAAACCATGTTCAAACACGTCGCCTGCCTTAGGGTTGGCATAATGATCGAACAGGTAGTTCTGATACGTGAAGAACGCTTCCGGATTCTTCATGTCTTTGTTAATCAGGATGACACCGTTACCGTTTGACGTTCCGTGTCTGCCGGCTTTGCCATCCGGTCCGGACGGAATCGGATACGCTTTGTATTCGGCTTTTGGATCGTTTTTCTTCACGTCTTCCAGCGGCCAGGACGGCATCCAGTGCGGTCCAACAACGATACCTGCTTTGCCTGCCGTAAATTCTTCGGAAGCTTTGGTTTCGTCATACACACCGGCTTCTTCCGGAATGTATCCTTTTTGCATCCAATCATGCAGAGTACCCAGAGCTTGCTTCGTGCCCGGGTTCACCGAACCATATTCCAGTTTGCCATCGGCGTTCAGGTTCCACTGGTTAGGCATGGTGCCATAAGCGCCGAAGATCCAGCCTGCATCGGACATCCAGGTATTCAGCCAGTTTTTGAAGCCGATGGTCAGACCATAGGTATCTTTCTTCCCGTTGCCGTCCGGGTCTTGGTTCGTAAAAGCATTCATGACAACTTCCAGATCAGCCAACGTTTCCGGTGCTTTCAGGTTCAATTTCTTCATCCAGTCTTCCCGAATCCACATCACCGGGTCGCCATTGTAGGAATAGTCCAGGATCGGAATCCCGATCCGTTTGCCATCCTGCATATACGGATACCAGACGGATGGATCTTCGTTCATGGCTGCTTTCCAGGTATCGCTCGCATATTTATCGAACAGTTCACCAGCATCCACAAACTTCCCGGTTTCGATCAATTCGCGCACCAGATTGAACTCACCGCGATACGAGATGATGTCCGGCATTTCAGCGTTGGATGCCAATGACAGACGAAGTTTGGTCTCAAAAGCATTGTTGGTCGAAGGCGAGATCCATTGGTTTTTCAATTCAATTCCCAGGGTGTCCTTCGCCCATTTGGTATGTACGTTGTTATCTTGATCTTCACCCGACTTGAACTTGACATCCGGTCCCCATGGACGCAAGTACGAAATGCTAACGGGCGGATCATATTTTCCGTCCTTCATGGTCAATTCGGGACTTGGCGTGCTGGAAGCAGCCTCTTTGGTCGTTCCGCTGTTACAGCCGCTCAATACCGCTGTAAGCGCGAACATTCCTGCAAACGCAAACGCGCCGACTTTCTTTTTGCTTAGTAATTTCAACTGATGATCCCCCTGTCTATGTGCGGATATGGTTTACAGAGTCCATCATAATGAATGAGGCCTGGATGTGCCCATACTAATATTACAACATTTATTATACTAATTTAGGATATTAAAAAGTGAATACGGATGTTGGATTTCTATCATCTCTCGTCAAAAGCCCATCCAGACCTCCTGCTAAACAAAGCGATTATCAGCGGCTCGTCTGCCCCTCCATCTACCTGCGTTAATTGCTCGTATATTTCACCCAGTCATATTCAGCATGCAGAGGATTCACGCCGTTATAAGAACCCAACCAACTATCCACACCCGTTCCATTCCAGATATTCATCATCATCTTGCCCGGTGTCTTGGGAATATTCGAGGTCGCTGTATGTTTGAGTACGCCATCGACGTACCATTTGATCGAACCCTGCTGCCAATCAAAAGCATAGGTATGGAACCCCTGCGAAGCATCGAAGCCCAGATCGACGATCTTCTCATGGCCTCCGACCCCATTGGTATAATAATTGAATTGGACTTTGGTCGTGTCTTTTCCCAAAAACTCGATGTCGATCTCGTCCCACTGGGTGCCGTCGGAAGGCCCCGTATAGGTGAAGAATGAAGAGACAATGCCCGTGTTCTTCGCTGGTTTCATGCTGACTTCATACAGACCATAGCCGTATTTGTTCGTGGAGCGATATTCGCCGCAGTCAAACTTGTTATTGGATGGGCTGGTCAGGCTTAGGCGCAGCTTGCCATCGCTGGTGAAATTGGCGTTATTCGCCCGCCAGGTACAGTTAAACATTGAGCCGTTGGAATATCCATCCGCCTTTTGCCACGTGCTTGGGTTGTGATACGTAAGCGGTTCCCAGAATGTCCATCCCGCGAAAGCGCTTACCGAAATCAACAGAGAAACCAAACTCGATACCATCAGGCTGAATCCCATCTTCTTTTTCATCTTGCACCTCCGTAATGATGTCAAACCATGCAGACGCATCCGCCAAGCCGACTTTCCCTTTTGACTTCAGATCTGACGGGAATGGCTTTTATGTAAAGTGTTTACATGGTTTGTGTTTCCATATTATGCGGAGGATCGTCCATGAACCATAGCAAAGTTCCAACACTTATATTCACTTTTAAAGATTTTTCCGCAATCAAGCAAACAGCCTTTCCCCATTATTTTGGGAAAAGGCCGCTGGTCGAGACTTCGATTATTCCACTCTTCTACTTGCCCATTCGCTCACGCAGCTTGGCGATCTGAGCTGTGTGATGAAGGGAATGCCAGGCATAGTGGGCAGTCTGAGCATCCAGACGCGTCCACTCGCCGGACTCGGGATGATAGAACGTTCTGGCCAACTGCTCAGGCGTCAACGATTCGAGAGCAAATGTCCATCGCGTATGCAGTCCGCGCAGAATCATCAACGATGCGCCAACAGCCAGCGCCGACGCGTCCGGCTCTTTCGCCCAATCGCCTTCTTCGTAAGGCTTGATCGTCGGCTGGTCTTCAGTGAGTGCCAGCTTCAGGCGCATATACGCGTTCATATGGCTGTCTGCCAGATGATGGATCACTTGACGCACCGTCCAGCCGTCTGGACGATAAGGGGTATCCAGCTGTTCCTCGCTTAATCCCTCAATGGTCTCTTCCAAGCGGTCCGGCAGTCGGCGAAGATCTTCAATGCACTCGGCAAGATTCTCGGCTCTCTTCTGCTCGGATGCACGGTCGGGACGCCCAATCGGGTAACGCAGACTTTCCAATTCTTCTTCACGGATAACGGGTTCAGTCATGGCTCTGCTCTCCTCCATTTCATTCATTTTCTCTCTGTGTGGATGTATCTGAATCAGATTCGCAATCCGATTTTTAAATCATTTTCTTAGGATCGACATAACGGTCGAATTCTTCTTCCGTCAGCAGACCTGTCGCCAGAGCCGCTTCTTTCAGCGAAGTGCCTTCGGCATGCGCTTTTTTGGCGATCTTGGCTGCATTTTCATATCCGATGTGCGGGTTGAGCGATGTCACCAGCATCAGCGAGTTGCGAAGGTTGTGCTCGATCTGATCGTGATTCGCTTCGATGCCTACTGCGCACTTATCGTTAAATGCGATGATCGAGTCAGCCAGCAGATTGACCGACTGGAGGAAGTTATAGATCAGTACGGGCTTAAATACGTTCAGCTCGAAGTTACCCTGACTTGCGGCAAAGCCAATGGTCGTATCGTTGCCAAACACTTGAGCCACCACCATCGTGATCGCTTCCGGCTGCGTTGGATTAACTTTACCCGGCATGATCGAGCTTCCCGGTTCATTCTCGGGAATTTTGATCTCACCCAGGCCGCTCCGCGGGCCGCTGGCCAGCCAGCGTACGTCGTTGGCAATCTTCATCAGATCGGCAGCCAGTGCTTTAATCGCACCATGCGTATAGACTGTCTCATCATGACTGGTAAGTGCATGGAATTTATTTTTGGCGGAAGTGAATTTGGATTGGGTGAACTGGGAGATATAAGCTGCCGCGCGGTCGCCAAACTCTGGATGAGCGTTAATACCTGTACCCACGGCTGTCCCGCCAATCGCCAGTTCTTTCATGTGCTGCACACTTTGCTTAATCATGCTGCCGCTTTTCTCCAGCATCGCTGACCAGCCGCTGATCTCCTGACCGAGTGTCAGTGGAGTGGCGTCCATCAGGTGCGTACGGCCAATCTTGATGACGTCTTTGAAGGCTTCCGATTTCTCGTCAAGTGTCGCCTTGAGCACAGCGATGGCTGGAAGCAGCTTGTCTTCGACAGCCAGCGCACCCGCTACGTGAAGGGCGGTCGGGAACGTGTCGTTTGAGCTTTGTGACATGTTGACATGATCGTTGGGATGCAGGCGTTCATCCTGAAGCCCTTTTTCCTCCAGCAGCTGATTGCCTCTGTAGGCGATCACTTCGTTTACGTTCATGTTGGACTGCGTACCGCTGCCCGTCTGCCAGACTACCAGCGGAAATTGGTCATCGAGCAGGCCTTCGAGAATCTCGTCGGCTGCCTGAGCAATCGCTCCAGCCTTATGCTCAGACAGCTTGCCCAGATCCTGATTGGCGAGCGCCGCCGATTTCTTCAGAACGGCGAAGGCACGAATAACTTCGGAAGGCATTTTCTCCTGGCCGATCGGAAAGTTCTCTTTACTGCGCTGCGTTTGCGCCCCCCACATCTTGTCAGCAGGCACTTTCATTTCTCCAAGCGTGTCTTTTTCGATCCGGTAATCCAAAATCCGTCTCCTCCTTCGTCGCTATCACAAAATGAATACGCCGCGCGAGTCTGAATCCTCCGCCTATCCTTGGTCGGACAGCCCACGCGCGGCGCCGTCTCACACTACGATTTTAATTGTAGCGTTTTCAATAGTCAAAAGGATAGGTCTGAAGCTAAAGTTTTTAAGGAATTTATCCAGCAGGTTGCCGAAGTAACTCAAACGGCGCTATAATCGGGAACATTAAGGTTTGATCGGGGGGGGGTCGCAGGTGACGGATATTCATGGACCATCAAGTCTTCATTCAGATCAACAAGACCGGCTGCACAAGGCTCGTCTGCTGGAGCAGCTCACCATCGAAGCCCGGCCGCCTATCGTTCGGGAGACACTGGATGGATGGCTGCTGAGGGCTTCGGAAGGGGTCAGTCGGCGCGGCAACAGCGTCTGGACCGCTGCTCCCTTCCCGCGCTTCGATGCCGAGAGCGATCACTGGCTGGAACGCGCAGAAGCTTTTGCCTCGCAGCAGGGGATCGCGTCGTGCTTCTATGTCAGCGAGACGTCGCCGCCCACGCTGGATAGACAGCTGGAAGCCGCCGGTTACAGGCTCGCCGAACCCTGCTATCTGATGGCCGGATCGGTGGAGCTTGCACGGCATCTCATTGCCCAGCGGCCCGCAAACGCCAAGGCTCTCGAAGCACAGATTCATCTGCCGGAAGGTCAGCATCAAGAAGAAAACGCAGCCTGGCTGCGTGAGTTTCTCTCGATGAAAAAGCTGTCCGCCAAGCAAGGTGAGTCCTATGCAGCCATCTTCGGCGGCATTACGGCTCCGCATAGCTTCGCCCGAATGTCGATTGACAGGGAGACAGCGGCGCTTGCCACTATTGTCGCCCAGGGTGATTATGCGTACATCAGCAACCTGATGGTCTCTCCACATTTTCGCAGACGTGGACTGGCCGCTGCCATGATGACTGAGCTGATTCATTGGGCTGCGCAGCATGGAGCCGCCGAATTATATTTCCAGGTGCTTCAGGACAATCGCCCCGCTATCGCCCTGTATGAGCAGCTTGGCTTCCAGGTCATCGCTCGGCACCATTACCGGGTACGCTGACATCTGAAGCCGTCGAATTTAGCCGATGCCGCTTGCAGTTACACCCATTCAGCCTGAACCTTCGCCATGTCAAAAAAGGCGCGTTCCCATACCGTGAGAACGCGCCTTTTTCATGTACAAAACAGAAAGACGCTCATGATGTCCTTCTAGTGTGCTGTAGTACCCTGGCAATCGCCAGCCAGCTCTATCCCAAGCAGCGGCAGAAGATCGGGCAGCCGGCTGATCTCATAGGTCGGGGTAATGTCGCTGCCATTCTGCAACTGTGCAGGGTTATACCAGCAGGTGTCGATACCATACAAGTGCCCTCCGCGAATATCCGAAGTCAGCGAGTCTCCAATGATAAGCACCTGAGATTTGTCTTCACAGCCGATTCTATGCAGGGCATGATCGAAGATCTCCGGTGCGGGCTTGGCGAAGCCTACATCGTCGGACACCACAATATGATCGAAATGTTCCTTGAGTGCCGAACCATAGATCCGGGAGAACTGAACGTCACGAATCCCGTTGGTGATAATCGACAGGTCAAAATGCGGCTTGAGTGCGTCGCACACGGCCAGAGCATCAGGGGTCAGGAACGATCCTGCCGCGAAATGCCGTAGATATAACTCGCCAAAAGCCTCTGGATTCTGCTCTATGCCCAGTTGGGCAAACATGCGCCGGAACCGCTCCGAACGCAGCTCGCTCTGGGTAATCTTCTTCTGCTCATAATCCAGCCAGAGTGCCCGATTAATCGCTGAATAACAAGTCAGACATTCTTCATAAGCTCGATCAACAGCTGCTTCTTTTAATGCTCCAGCCAAGGCTTCACGTTCACAGCGCTGAAAATCAAGCAGCGTATCGTCAGCGTCAAACAATAAATAGCGATAAGACTTCATCCTGCGTGTTCCCTTCTTTCTCTCAAACTTACATGCTCAAATTCATGGTTCAGCAGGCAGACACCAATCGATTTCCGGCATCCCGTGGCTCTGCAAAAAGACATTTGTACGCGAAAACGGACGACTGCCAAAAAATCCACGATCCGCAGAACGGGGACTGGGGTGAGCCGACTTAATGACCAGATGCCGCTCTGCGTCGATAAACGCCCCTTTTTCCTGAGCGCTTCGTCCCCACAGGATAAATACGGCAGGCGTCTCCCGTTCATTGATCGCAGCAATCGCCGCATCGGTAAAAGTCTCCCAGCCCATGCCTTGGTGCGAAGCCGCCGCTCCCCGGCGAACGGTCAATACATTGTTGAGCAGCAGCACTCCCTGCTTGGCCCAATGTTCCAGAAACCCATGCTGAACCGGCGGACAGCCGAGATCATCATGCAGCTCCCGATAGATATTTTCCAGTGACGGCGGCACATGGATGCCAGGCTGTACCGAGAAGCTGAGTCCATGCGCCTGACGGGGGCCGTGATACGGGTCCTGCCCCAAAATGACCACCCGCGTATCCGCAAAGGACGTCAGGTGAAAGGCACTAAAGATATGATACATATCCGGATAGATGGTACGTGAGCGATACTCATCCGCCAGCTTGCGCCTCAGATCCTGATAATAGGGCTTCTGCATCTCGGGATGCAGCACGTCTGCCCAGTCGTTCTCAAAGATTGGTTTCATCGTCTCCACACCCTTTCTTCAAAAATGGCCAGTTTGTCTGCCTTACGGTTATGACTCTTAATCGCTTAATCCGCGGTTACAGTTGACCCACAGTGATCGCAGGGCACCGATGTTCCGGCCCGCATCGTCTTGCGGGTTCCGCAGGAAAGACAGACCTCTTCAACCAGAGTACCCGCAGCCGGACGATCCGGCTTATCCAAGCGGTCAGCCCGATACGAATTGGCCCCTGTCAAGCTCTGTTCCCATTCCTGATCCTTCTCTTGATCTTCCCATTGACGGGCATCAGGGGGTGCAAACTGAATGTCCCTGCTGCGCCTAGGACTCTCATCCATTTCGTTTGATTCCCGATAACGTCTCTTGGCGTCATCCTCGGGACGCGGAGCGCAGAAGTCCGAACCCACTTCATAGTCGGCGGCCTCTTCCACCGAATAGACATCCTCCTGCGGCTTAAAGCTTGATTTTTCTTGGTGTAACTTTCTCTGATTCCCCGCGTATACGAGCAGCGAACCGACCAGAAGGACAAAAAGAGCCGGGATGTAGAACAATATGGTCGCGTACACCACATCTTCGGTCTGGGTGTAGTTGTCGCTCTTGACCAGCATGAGCATAAGCCCCATCGCAGCCCACAAAATCGCCAGTATATTTAGAATAACGCCAGCCACTTTCATTGTCATTCTCCTTTGTCTATTTTGCTGCATGCTCTCTATCAAACGTCGCATACTCCCCAGTCGTTGTCAAAGATTTTTCCGCCAATAAACAGCGAAAGCTCCATTCGCCTGAGCGAAGGAGCTTTCTTCTTATAACCCTGTTTTTATTCGACGGTCAGTACAGCCCGGTTACCAAATGGGTCCAAGGCAGATGGACCCTCTGGCGTATCCGTCACCGCAAATCCAGCGTTCTCCAGCGCCATTACAGCTCTGTCCAGCTCCTCACCATTTGGATAGACCAAGGTGAAGTATTGCAGGCCTACGGCATCAGCAGGAGCCGCAGGAGCGCCCACCCCTGCCCATGTGTTCAGACCCATATGGTGGTGATACCCACCTGCCGAGACGAACAACGCTCCGCCGCCGAAGTGCAGCACCACGTCGAAGCCCAGCCCGTCCACATAGAACTTGCGGGCTTCCGGCAGATTGCCCACATGCAGATGGACATGTCCAATGATCGTTCCTGTCGGCAGTCCCTGCCATTCACCCGCCAGCTTCAGCAGGGAATCGACATCCACCGGATCAGTCGCCATGACATATTCGCCTTTGGCATCTTTTTGCCACTGCGAGCGTGGACGGTCGGCATAGATCTCAATCCCGTTTCCATCCGGATCATTCAAATAGAATGCTTCGCTGACCAGATGGTCGCCCTGTCCAATCTCGATTCCGGTGTGCGCCAGATGCAGCAGCGTTGTGCCCAGTTCCTCGCGGTTGGGGAGCAGAATCGCAAAATGATACAGTCCCGTTACACTCTGCGGTCGCAGAATACGAGCTTGGGCGATTTCCTCGATCCCCAGCAGTACGCCGCTGCCTTCCACGCCCAATTCGGCATGACCTTCTCCCTGCGACAAGAGCTTGAGTCCGATTACTTCCGTATAAAAAGTAATGGATCGCTCCAGTTGGCTAACTTTCAGTTGAACGCGTCCCATATGAGCATCGGCATGAATATGATAGTTAGACATCGAATAAGCCTCCCGTTTTTTACTTATACCATCATTTGTTTAGTTGAAGTAATGTTAACTGATGAATATATAATAATATAGTCGGTGAGAAAAGTAAAGTATGTGATTTAAAGAAAATTTGCTACAAAAAAAGAAGCCCATCGCGCCTCCCATGGTGAGCGCCGTCTGAGCTTCTTCATGTTCCTGTCATCCTTAACTATTCGATGTTACTGCCAGATGATTGAATGAGCCTGCAATCCCCTGCCCCTTAGCGAAGTTCGGCATGACGCGCGAGGAATTCCATGGCAGCGCGATTCTGTCCATCCGATACCCAGTGCCCGTCGAACGGATACACTCGCATCTCTTTTTCCGAAGTGATCCGGTTGTAGGCCGCATAGACCGTCTCGGGCATACAGCAAGGATCTTTCAGACCGCAGGAGACCATAATGGGAATCTGAATACGCGGGGCCAGATTCAGATTGTCGAAATAACTGAGTGTCTGGAGTACCGCGCCCAGATGTTCGGGATGTCGGCTGACAAAATCAGCGGCTTCCGAGAGCGAACTGTTCGAGTTCAGAATCCCAAAGTCCATATGGCACATATTCGGGATATGCGCCACGGCCGCCCGAGGAATGGAGCTGAGTGCAGCGACAATCATTGCTAATCCGCCGCCCTGACTGCCGCCAATGACCATGATTCGTTCCGGGTCCGTCTCCGGCTGCGACGCAGCCCACTCCACCGCACGCAGAGCATCAATCGTAATCGCTCGATAATAGGCCGTCTCCCGATCCAAGATTCCTGGTGTCAGCCAGCCTTTGACCGCACCATACGTTTGATCCAGTCGATTGCCGGTGTCTCCGCCCTGCCCGCGTACGTCGATCGACAGCACTGCAAAACCCATCAGAATATAGTGGGCAAAATGTTCCGGCATCCCCTTGCTGCCTGTATAGCCGTGGTAGTGGACGAGACATGGGAATTTCGCTTCCTGTCCCGGCTGCGTCTTGGGCGTCAGATACCACGCGTGCAGCGGCGTATCATCTGCTCCTTCGTAGGTCGTCAGGTAGACATCCATACCGTTCATCGGCGTATCTACCCGAGTACGCTGACCGTTCAGGGGCTGCCCGGCATATGCCTCCAGGGTTCCCGCCCAGAATTCATCCAGATCCTTCTCTGCGGTCTGGGAAGGATTATACCGCTCCAGATCCTGGATTCGCGCTTCGATTGCATGAGTCATGGCTGCTTCTGCTCTCCTTTGCTTCGCTTTACGCTTCTGCCTGCTTCATCAGAGTTTGGTAAAGTCGTTCATTCTCTTCATCGTAGCAGACGAAAGCGATTTCTTCCATAAACGTTTCGATGGAGTTTGGTGCCTGCTCGTGAATCCATACGGTTACTGCGTCCCATGCGATCTTCGCTGCCTCTTCACGCGGATACCCATAGATCCCGGTCGAAATGTTGGGAAAGGCTATGCGTTTGGCTCCTGCCTTCTTCGCCTCTTCGATCGAGCGGATATAACAGCTTTTGAGCTGCTCCGACTCGCCGTGCTGTCCGCCTCGATAGACGGGACCCACCGTGTGAACGACAAACTGGGCGGGCAGCCTTCCTGCTGTCGTAACTACCGCGTCGCCCGTGTCACATCCTCCCTGCCGATCCCGAATCCTGCGGCATGCTTCCAGAATCTCCGGCCCGCCCGCGCGATGAATCGCGCCGTCTACACCGCCCCCACCCAGCAGGGAAGAGTTGGCTGCGTTAACGATCGCGTCCGTCTCGTAGCGGGTAATGTCGCCGCGCACAATCTTGATTGTCGTACCGTTTACGTTTCGTTCCATCTGTTCGTCCTCCTCGATGCGGCTGTATTCCACACATTTTCTTTTTACCCCGCGATCAAGCGTTACGACTACGCTCAAATCCTTTAAACTTCGTGCCCATGAAACGCAGGGTTCCCCTATCGCCTTCCGCCATCAGACCGTACAGCTCACCCGGAACTTCAAATTCCTTGCGTTCACCGCCGTCCAATTCAAAAGCGAGATAATAGATCGTCCGAACGCGGAATTCGCCGCCTCCCCGCATCTCTTCGCGTTTGCCGAATACTCGTGCGGGCATTGTAGTCAGACCTGCCGCTTCATTGTTCCTGTTCTCTCGGCGAGCCTTCACTACGGTTGAGCCGATTCCCACTATAAAAAGCAGAATGATTCCCACAAAGACGATCATAAAAGGCACGACAAACCACATGGATACCCCATCGAAAAATCCTCCACCCATCACATTTCCTCTTTTCCCCTTCATTTTCCAGACTGCCGCCTGGCGGCCTTGTTCATTAAACGCATGTCCGCGATCAAAGTTACAATCCTTCGATCAAAAAGAAAACCCTTTGCCTAAGCAAAGGGTTCACTGGCGTATCCGATTAGTTAACCGTCTTGGCCGCTTCAACCGCCGCTTCGACATTAGCCAACGTTGGGTTATCGACTTTTTTGTCATTGACGAAAATCGTTGGCGTACCGGTGATTTTGCTGTCGTCGCCAGCTTTGACGTCGGCATCCACAGCAGCCTGATAGGTTTTGGCCTTCAGATCTTTGGTGAACTTTTCGATGTCGGCATCCGGAACATTTTTCTTCACCAGATCGACGATATAATCTTCGGTGATCCAGCTATCACGGACTTTGTTGGTATCCTGGTTGGCATATACGGCTTTGTAATAAGGCCAGAAGAATTCAGGCTTCTGTTCGTACAAGGTCTGTCCACCCAGCGCCAGCAGCTTGGAATCGTCCGCGAGGAACGGGTAGTCGGCAAATTGGAACGAAGCTTCGTTGGTATCCAGATATTTCTTCTGAAGTTCCGGCAGGACAGTCTCCGACCAAATCTTGCAGTCCGGGCATTTGAAGTCGCCAAACTCGACAATTTTGATCTTGGAGTCCGGATTGCCCAGCGTCGGCTGCTTTGACGCCTCATAATTCGTCAAGACCAGCGGCTGTGAAGAAGCGGCTGGTTCTGCCTGCTTTTCGCCCACTTTGGTCAGCACGAAGATCAGTACGGCCAGAACCACGATCAGGCCGACAAATCCCAATGCGATGACGCCCAGATTGTTTTTGTTGCGCTTGGAACCTGACGTCCACTGGGAAGCGGCCGAATTGGTATTCTGCGGCTTGCCACCTTGCGGCCTCGGAGCGCCTCCGGTATTTTTTTTGACAGACTGCTGCGGCTTACCATTTTTCGGTGCCGGCTTTTTGTTTTTACTCATTCTTTTTCCCCTTATCCTCAAGTTTGTCTGTCTGCACCCCGACCGCACTTGGCCGCTGGCGGACAGACTCGACTGCTTTTGATTATATCGAGTTTTGACCTGATGATTCAAGCTTGCAAGCACGTTCCCCAAAAAAATGTGTCAAATCCAGTCAATACGGGGAAATGAATAGATGCGGGGATTTTCGTGTTTGTTGACGCAATCTCCTAAACGATATAAGGAGGAATTGACGTGAAATTTTTCTTGGACACAGGTAATTTGGATGAAATCAAGCGGATCGTCCGCCTGGGGCTGGTAGACGGGGTAACGACGAACCCTTCGCTGATTGCAAAAGAAGGGCGCCAGTTTAAAGACGTTATCAAGGAAATCACGGCAATCGTTCCTGGGCCTGTTAGTGCCGAAGTGGTGTCCCTCAAAGGAGACGACATGATCGCCGAAGCGATGGAGATCGTCGAGTGGGCTCCCAATGTCGTGATTAAGCTCCCGATGACGGAAGAAGGTCTGTATGCGTGCAGCCAATTGAGCAAAAAAGGCATCCGCACCAATGTCACGCTGATCTTCTCGGCTGCACAAGGTCTGATGGCTGCCAAAGCCGGCGCCACTTACATCAGCCCATTCATCGGTCGTCTGGATGATATTGGCCTGGACGGTATGGAGCTGATTGCCGATCTGCGCCAGATTCTCGATACGTACGGTCTCAAAGCCGAGATCATCGCGGCCAGCATCCGCAACATCGGCCACGTGCAGCAGGCAGCTCTTGCCGGTGCCCATATTGCTACAATCCCGGGCTCCATCCTGCCTAAGCTCTGGGCACACCCACTGACCGACAAAGGCATTGACCAGTTCCTCAAAGACTGGGAAAGCGTGCCTAAGGCAGCCCAGGCGGTCAAGGAAGAAGCGGATACCAAAGCTTAAAAAATGGCGAAATTGCCTGGATACATGTTTGCCGTTTGCTCTGCGGCAAGCTCAAACGCAAAACGGTCTTCCCCTTTGTTTGGGGGAAGACCGTTTTTTTGTGTTGAGCGTTCTGAACAATTGCGATCTGTCCGCTGACAACTTGTGACTTGCGCCGAGCTGTTAAGAAGCCTGCACGTTCTGAACATTTGCTTTTCGATCTGCCCGCTTTTTCCTGGGTTGTCCCTTGAAGCTCAGATAGGTGCCGATTCGCAGCAGCTTCTCGACGGGACCCGTACGGAACTTTTTCAGATACAGCGGACTTAGCCAGAGCTGAACCGCGTAAACGCCCAGCACGATCATCGCCCCTACAAAAACACCTGCCCGTCCGAACAATCCCAATCCGTAACCATAGAAGATCGTGGTACAGATGATGCTCTGCATCAAGTAGTTGGTGAGCGACAGCTTGCCTACCGCCTCGAATCGGCCCATCAGCGAAGAAGCACGAAGCCTTGGATAAATCAGCGCAAATGCGTAAATGTAACCCAATGCCAGCAGCGAACCGCCTACCATGGTGCCGACCCCGATTCCCGGAATGTTGGGTGCGCCGAACTGGGGAGCCAATACGCTGAACGCTTTGGTCAGCAGACCGATGGGGATCAAAATAGCGGCTCTGCGTCGATAGATCCGGCGGGAAGCCTCAGGATCGTCAAAAGTCCCCGTTCTGGCCGCTCTCATTCCCAGCAGAAACATGGGAGAAATAAGCAGGGGCGCAAGCAAACTGCCGATCGCCATCATCCAGCCTTCTTCTTCGCCGAATGGATCGGCATTATTGCGGAAATCTTTGATTTCGCCATAGGTGCCGCTGCTGTAAACGTCCCGGCTCTGCATCACATAAGCTTGGGTATGCTCCGATTCCCCGAATACAGGCACTCCCTGCTCGTCTGGCACAAAACCAAGAACGCCCATTGCGATCATCAACAGCACCGCCCAGATCAGCTGTGTCTTGGGCTTGCGATTCAGGAACAGCAGCAGGAAAAATCCGGTCATCCCGTAGAACGTCAGAATGTCGCCTTCCCATATAAAGTGGGCGTGCAGCATCCCCAGTATAAACAGCAGCAGAAAGCGGCGTGCCAGATGCCATTTGGGTCTCAGTTCACGTGCCCGCAGGCTGTCCGCCGACTTCGCCATGCCAAATCCGAACATGAACGCGAAGATGGGCATAAAGCTGCCGACCACCGCAATAAACAGAAACGAATGGAAAGCAAGATCCGCTCCTCCAATGCCAAACCATTCAGGCTGACTTTCTCCCATCAATCCATATTGGAAAATCAGCATATTGGCCACGATGATTCCCGATAAGCTAAATCCTCTCAGCGCGTCGATCAAAGTCACTCTTTTGTTGGTATTCATTCCTCATCACCTCTGACTTCAGCTTACCGTCACGTCTTGAAGAACCGCTAAACGCCACCTTAACATTTGCTTAACGATCCCAGAAAAGAATGGTTTTCGTTTAACGCTTGTTAAGGTTTGTCTGGTACACTGTCGGAAGCTGATGGGACGAATCAGATATAACCCATGCAAGGAGGAACCCAGGATGTATCCTACTCGAATTTTGATCGTTGATGATGAAAAAGCGATTGTACAGATGATTGAGATAGCGCTGCGGAAAGAAGGCTTTCAACATCTATATTCGGCAGGCACGGCCGCAGAAGGCATGGAGCTGCTGCGAACCCACGGGGCTGACGTCATTTTGCTGGACGTGATGCTGCCTGACCAAACAGGCTTTGAGCTGGGTCCGCAGATTCGCGCGTTATCCCATGCCCATCTTATTTATTTAACGGCTCGAACGACCGATCTGGATCGTCTGACCGGATTTGCCGTTGGCGGCGACGATTATGTGACCAAGCCGTTTAACCCCCTGGAGATTGCTGCGCGGATCAAAGCCAGACTGCGCAGGGATCAGGCTGATCCCGTCGCTCCGTCTGCTGCCTCTGCTCTGTCAGACGCGCGGCGTCGTTATGATTTTGGCGGATTTGTATTGGACGAACGGGCAGGCGAACTCCGCGTGGACGGAGCGCCTGTTCCTTGCCCGGCTCAGGCTTATCAACTGCTGCTGTTTTTGTGCCGGAATCCCGATATTGTCTTCTCCAAATCTCAGCTGTACGAAGCGGTCTGGGGGTTCGATGGAATGAGTGACGATAACACGGTGATGGTGCACATTCGCAAGATTCGGGAGCGCATCGAACCCGATCCCAGCCAGCCGCGTTACCTGCTCACGGTTCGGGGGTTGGGCTATAAGCTGGTGCGGGTGAATCATTCATGAAGCACCCACCCAAAGTAAAAACCCGACGGATCGCCAGAAGACTTGGACTCCATTTTACGTTTCAATTTTTTGCGATCTGGGTGTCCGTGCTGATTGCCGTGTTTGTATCCGTATTTTCCCTGTTTTATTTCACGGCCAGAGGTCAGCTCCAGAGCGACATTCCGGCTGAAGTGCTCAGCTCCTTGTCCATGGAGGCGATCATCAATCCGGACAGTGTGGATCTGCCGGCCACCTGGAAAGATCAGCTGCAGGATATGGGCTACTGGCTGCAAATCCTGAATGAGAAGGGAAAGGTTGTCTATTCGGCTAACGTGCCTCAAGATGTGCCCCGCCAGTATTCGGCGGTAGATCTGCTGCGGATCGACAAGACCAGGCAGTGGGGCAAATATGGAGTGGAAACGCTATATGAAGAATTTGATGGCATCCACAGCCTGTATTTGCTTGGCCGTCTGGATCAGGAAAATAAGCGATTGGAACAATGGTTTAAGCAGTATGCGGATAAAGGCAAGCTTGGCGCACCGGACAGCTTTCAGGCACTGGATACCCAATTGCAGCAGTTGGACGCTTCCCTGCAAATACTCGACCCGACCGGGCAGGTGATTCAAAGTACCGGGATTCACCAAGACAACGGCAAGACCTATGGAGCGCTGGATCTGGTCGCCAATCGCTTAAAACCTGCTGCGTCGAAGATCAAATATGCGTCTTTTTACGATGAATCAACCGGATATACCTGGCTGCTCGAATCTCCTCGTACGGACGCAGCTTCGCCTGAGCAGCCCCTTCTTCGCACGATCATTATCGTGGCTGCTCTGGTGGGCATCTTTATCCTCCTGCTGGCGCTTGGCCTTGCCGTATGGCATGGCTATCGATATGGCGGCCCTCTTCTGCTGTTTATGCGAGGCTTTGAGCGGATGGGGCGCGGCGAATACGAACAGGTATTCACCGAGAAGGAGCAGCGCCGGATTTTTCGCAAAAATGGACGGATGCGCTCGCGCTATAAATTATACCGTGAAGTCATCGACGGCTTCTCCGATATGGCGGATCGACTGGCCGAAGCACGGAATGAACGGCTCAGACTGGAGCGATCACGAGAAGAGTGGATGGCGGGCATCTCTCACGATCTGCGTACGCCGCTTTCCGCTGTTCAAGGATACGGTCATCTGCTGGAAAGCGGCCAATTTGAATGGAGTGAACAGGAGCTGCTGGACATGGGTACAACCATCCGTGAGAAAAGCAGCTATATGCTGGAACTGCTTCAGGACTTCTCTCTGACTTTTGAGCTGCAAAATCATACGCCAGGCCAAAAGCTGGAACCACTGGAGCTGAACGAATTTGTGCGACGTGCCGTTTTGCGTTATGTCAACGATCCGATCTGGTCGAACGTCACCTTTGCTTTTGAAGAAAGTGAGTCTTCCGTTCGGATTATGGCAAATCCCAAATGGTTCCAAAGATTGCTCGACAATCTCATCTCCAATGCGGTGAAACATAATGGGCCAGGAACCAATATCGAGATCCGCGTTGGACGCAAGGGCGAGCATGCTGTAGTTCAAGTCCTTGATGACGGAGTAGGGATGAATGAAGAAACCAAGGAGCGTTTGTTCGACCGCTATTATCGCGGAACCAGCACCGATGAGAGCGTAGATGGATCAGGGCTGGGCATGAGTATCGCCCGAGCAGTAGTGACGGCACATCTGGGGACAATTGGTGTAGAATCGCAGCCGGGCGATGGAACCTCTATCTTACTAACCTTTCCGGCTCTGTAGTTAGACAGGGAATATTTCCTTTCCATCCAATAACTTTCTTGCATCAATCCCGTTCAATATAGAGAGCAGACAACTTCGCAGGATGCTGACCATTCCCCTATCCGTATTTGGCGAAGGGATTTTTGCGAATGATTGTATGGAGAGGAGCATCAATTCATGAATAAAACAGCCATTTTTGTGTCTGCACTTTCTTGCCTGATTGCGCTTGGAGGAGGCATGGCATACCAACAGGCTTATGCGGCAAATTCCCAGGCAGATTCCAAAGCCAATGCCAAAATGAACGCCTACACGAATTCCCAAGCGGTGACTAAACCAGCAGATTCGATTGTGAAGCCTGTAAGTTCAGCAGCTGCCTTGCAGGATGCACCGGTGTATGGTTCGATGAGCCTATACGAATTTGAAGATCGTAACGAAATCAAGATTCCCACGAACGTTGAACAAAACCAGCAAGCTTCCGGCAACAAGATCACACATAAACTGTTCACCTCCATAACGGATAATTCCGGATCGGATATGCTTCAGGTTGTCTATGTCACGCAGGATAAGTCCGAGATCAATCTTTTCCAGATTAAGAGCAATGATCGCAACCCACAAACCGTAATCGAAGCGCAGCAGGCTTACTTTGATCCTTCGCTGACTACAAGCGGTAACGTTAAGGGGCATCCCGCACTTTTTGAAGACACTTCTCCTGACGGGGGTTCCAAAAAACAAATTTTGATTGCTACAGAGGATTACTGGTACACCCTTCACACAGGAAGTGCGACTGTCGATTGGAAGGATCTAAAAGAAATCGCTCAACAAATCAATTTCTAATCTTTCACAAAAATCATGCAGAACTTATTTGACACCGCTTTCCGAACTTCGTATACTTGCGTGTGCAAGCAGCAAAGCCAGAATCAGCAGGCCGGCCCCCATACCTTGTCAAGGATAAACGTAAGGTGAACTGCACCTCCGATTAGGCGTTGACAAGGGACTAGGGAGCGACGTTCGGCCGCTCCAGAGGGGGAATTATCTTGTACCAGCCGCAAGATTCGATTGGTTTTCAATTGGGGGTCATCTATCGCAAAGTCAGCAATCGTCTGGCCGCCCGGCTCAAAGACTATGATCTAACGCCCGAACAATGGTCGGTGATGTGCTGCATCTGTTTCAAGGAAGGCATGAATCAGAAGGAGATTGCCGAACGCACGGTAAAAGATCAACCGACCGTGACGCGAATCCTGAACGTTCTGCATCGCAAAGGATTGATTATGCGCAGCAGCGACCGTGCCGATCGGCGGGCTTATCTGATCTATCCGACGGAAAAAGGACGGCAGGTGACTGAAGAAACCTCCGTCATCGAACGGCATCATAATGCCGCCATGATTGAAGATTTCACGCCGGAACAACTGGAACAGCTTGCGCAGGCTTTTCGCATGATCGAGCGCAACGCCGAACGTTACGAGGATGACCTGCCGGAGGATGGGGAGCTGAACGATTCGGATGAGAACCCTTTCGATGGGGATGACCAATAAGCGGAAGCCATAAGCAGGGCAAAGGCCCAGGAAACGTGATTTTTCACGCTTCCTGGGCCTTTTAATTGGGATGAACACTGCTCTGCCCAAGATGCAGCCAAACCTCTTCAATGCTACGCAGCACAAGGACAATCGACCGCCTGACTGGTCTTTGCAGCGGCTTTTCTTTGCATCGGATCTAAGAACCCTACAGTCTTAACCTTAACGGCCGGCTTTGGCCTTCTTACCCCTGCGTGCCTTCATCTGTTCAGCCATTTTCTTCGCCTGGCGATCCTGCTCCAGCAGATCGTCCAGCTTCGCCGCCGCGCTGAATACGGCTCCTCCGTGGCAGACTTGAAGCTGCTCGGGATTAAGCTTGTGCAGAATGTCTGCGCTGCGAAGCGCCCGATCCGGGTCGGGGGTGAATCGGGGTGGAATCAGCCGCCCCCGTTTGGCGTTAAACAGATCTCCGGCCAGCAGCACCCGATCTGCGGCATGGAAGTAGACGACGTGACCGGGAGAATGACCCGGTGTAAAGTAAGGAGCCAGCGAATCCAGCACCGCCAGCTCCCCTTTTCGTCCGGGTAGAGTCGGAAGCGGCTGCAGGATACCTTTGGCGACGTAAGACATCGCCTTATCTTTGCCGGGATAAGCCAGATCTCCTTCGGCATAAGGGATCTCCGCAGCGTGCATGTAGACGGGAACCGGATATTTATCCAAGATCGTCTTCAATCCACCCACATGATCCGCATGACCATGCGTGAGCAGGATGCGCTTTAGCGGCCCTGCGTTCATCCGTTCAATCTCTTTTACAATGGATCTGCCCATCGGACCGATGCCCGTATCAATCAAGGTAATACCGTCTGGTTCCTGTACCAGCCAGACCTGAATTTGCATGCCGATCCATAGGCTTACACTCCGAATAGATTCCGTAATCTGCTTGCCGCCCATCTTTCGATCGCTCCATTCCACTTGAGTTAACCTCTTCTTGGCTTCTGATTCATCCAGAATCAAGAAGCCGCCCCTTGACCATAAGAGGCAGCTTTCATACTGTCAAGCTCTTTTACGTGCAGCATGCAGGGAGCCAGCCCTGAATCCACGGCTGTCATTTTGCAATTGACCCCTCCCTCCGCTTTGCCGCGTGCCAAAAAGGGAAGAGACGATTCCTGACGGAAACGCCTCTTCCCAATCATTCTGCTTTTATTTTTGGCTTCTATTTGTGGATTCTATGCCCGCTTGATTGATTTACAGCTTAATCGTCGCTTTGCCGCCTGTAAGCGTCAGCACCAGCCCCTGCTCACTGGACGCCTGCGAAGCGCCTTCTACCTCTGCTGCGGAAGAAATTCCGCGCAGGACAACCTGAACGTTCTGTCCACCCTTAACGTTCAGCTCGATCGTGTTGCCGCTGCGAATTGCAGAAGCTTCTACCGCAGTCTGAGCATCCAGACCCACCACGTTTGCCGAAGCCGATTGTCCCGGCGCCAGCTCGAACAGGTGCAGCGTCAAGTCGTCCGCATAGTCATAGTCCGGCTTGCTGTCCTGGCTGCCCACAGCCAGCAGAGTGCCTGCTTTGACGAATACCGGAAGCGCCATGAAGTCGTAATTCTCGCTGTACCAGCGTCCGCCTTCCTTGACCTGACCGTCAAGCAGCCCTGTCCACTTGCCTGCTGGCAGGTAGTAAGTGACATCGCCCTGCTCATTGAAGATTGGCGCGACCAGAATCGAATCGCCAAACATGTACTGTAGATCCAGCGGTGCGCAGGTCGGATCTTCCGGGAATTCCAGGAACATCGGGCGCATCATCGGAATCCCGCGTGCGGCTGATTCCACCGCCTGGTTGAACAGGTACGGCATCAGCGAGTTTTTGAGCTTGGTAAACTTGCGCAGGACGTCCACCGCTTCTTCGTCGAACAGCCAAGGTACGCGGTACGAGTCACTGCCGTGCAGACGGCTGTGGGAAGACAGCAGGCCGAATTGTACCCAGCGCTTGTAGACGTCAGCCGGAGCCGTCTGCTCGAAGCCCGAGATGTCGTGCGACCAGAAGCTGAAGCCGGATACGCCCAGCGACAGGCCCCCGCGCAGGCTCTCTGCCATCGACTCATAGGTCGAGGAGCAGTCGCCGCCCCAGTGAACCGGGAACTGTTGGCCGCCGGTCGTCGCTGAACGGGCGAACAGCGCCGCTTCGTTTTTGCCGAGTTTGTTCTCCAGCACCTCGAAGACTGCCTTATTGTATTGGAAGGTGTAGTAGTTGTGCATTTTCACCGGATCGGAGCCGTCAAAGTACACAACATCTTCAACCGGGATTCGCTCACCGAAGTCAGTCTTGAAGCAGTCCACGCCTTGATCGACCAGTTCCTCAAGCTTGCCCTGATACCATTTCACCGCAGCCGGGTTCGTAAAGTCCACGATGCCCATGCCTGCCTGCCACATGTCCCACTGCCAGACGCTGCCGTCTTTTCGTTTCAACAGGTAGCCATTAGCCATCGCTTCTTCAAACAGCACGGACTTTTCCGCAATATAAGGATTGATCCAGACGCAGATCTTTAGTCCTTTTTCCTTGAGGCGCTTGAGCAGGCCCGCCGGGTCCGGGAAGACGTCTTGATCCCATTCAAAGTCCGTCCACTGGTATTCTTTCATCCAGAAGCAGTCGAAGTGGAAGACGGACAGCGGCAGATCGCGTTCACTCATGCCGTCCACAAAATGGTTGACTGTTTCTTCATCATAGTTTGTCGTAAACGAAGTGGTCAGCCACAGGCCAAATGTCCAGGCAGGCGGCAGAGCCGGTTTGCCGGTCAGCTTGGTGTAATTGTCGAGGACGTCTTTTGGGGTTTCCCCTCCGATGATGAAATATTCCAACGTCTCGCCTTCTACGCTGAACTGTACTTTCGATACGTTTTCCGAAGCCACCTCGAATGACACTTTCTCCGGATGGTTGACGAACACGCCATAGCCTTTGTTGGAGATATAAAAAGGAATGTTTTTATACGACTGCTCACTGCTTGTGCCGCCGTCTTCGTTCCAGATGTCAACCGTCTGTCCATTTTTCACAAATGGAGTGAAGCGTTCCCCCAGACCGTATACATATTCGCCAATGCCCAGATCAAGCTGCTCACGGAAATACGTCTTGCCTTCGGCTTTGGCTTCGATATGTGCGGCGCGCTTGAACGCACTGCCGGTCAGACGACGATTGCCGTAGTGGAATTCTGTCGCAAAGCCAGTATTTTTCTGGATGCTAACTTTCAGTTCACCACTTTGCAGAGCCAGCAGGTCTTCGTTATCGGTAATCTGTACATTCGTTTCCGACTCGTACAGTTCAAATTCAGGAGTTTTTTGGATGCCGCCCGCATGACGGTTCAACCGGACGCGGATTACGTTCGGCATGGGCGAGCTGTAGGTTGCTTTCAGCAGCGTAGCGTTCAGCGTATCGCCCCGTTTTTCGACTTTCTTGGTTGCGGCATATACCGTGAAGGAATCATCCTTTTTTACTACGTCGCGGATGTCCACCGGACTTTGCATATTGTATCCTTCGCGGACCAACCAATATCCATCGGTAAATTTCATTCGTTACAGCCCCCTTGGCAGTTGTGGAAGCGCTTGGAACCTGACGTGCTGCCGATACTGAAACTTGGAATCGACAGTTGGCTTTTCATTCGGCGCTCTTTTCACTTATAATGATATTGATCTGAATCACAAATTTCTTCCGTTATTTTGATCTAAACTATCAGGATTTTGATATGATTCAGGTATTCAACCCATTTATCTACCTCGATTTGGAAACGATTTCAATTTTGATGATAAATCGCGGCTTGAATGCTTTACATTCCCTTTTACCGAAGGAGTCCTGTAGACCATGAACCGCGCCTTGTTAAAAGAGCAGCGTATCCACGGCAACCCCATGTACCCGGTCAGTACCTACGTGATGGAAGATCTGGATTATACAACGATTATGGACTGCCACTGGCATGAAGAATGGGAATTTACGATTGTCACGCGGGGCACCGTCAAATTCCAGATCGGCACGGAATATTATGAAGTGTCCCAGGGCGAAGCGATGTTTGTTCACGGGGGTGAGCTGCATGCGGGATACCGTGTTGGGGAGGAGCCATGTGCATTCTCTGCTGTCGTATTTGCCCCTGAATTTCTATCGAGCCGGGGTTATGACGTGCTCCAGGATCAATTCATCGAACCTCTGCTGCAAAAAAAAGTGCTGCCGCCTGCTTTTCTGGGCAGCGAGGAACCCTGGCAGCAGCAGGTTCTCGCTCTAATCACTGCGATCATCGACGACAATCAGCGGTGTTCACCTGCGTTTGAACTTATGACCAAGGCACGGCTGCTCCAGATCTTCGCCCTGCTTCAAGGCCATATGCGTAAGCAGTCCCACACTTCTCACGGTGGAGATCGGGAGAAGATTGAACGGCTCAAGATGGTGCTTGGCTATATGCACGAGCATTACCCGTCCCCCATCAAACTGAGCGAATTGTCCGGACTGCTGGGGATGAGCGAAGGGCACTTCTGCCGCTTCTTTAAAAGCATGGTGCACAAGAGCCCGGTGGATTATCTCAATCGCTATCGCACGCAGCAGGCGTGCCGCCTCCTCGAAAGCAGCAGCCACAAGATTGTGGAGATTGCGATGGAAGTCGGCTTTGACAGCCTAAGCTACTTCATCTCCGTGTTCAAGCAGCATCAGGGATGTACGCCGTCGCAGTATCGGAAAAGGTCGGCTGGAAACGCCGCGGTCCAGCAGGCGTTCGTTTATTCGGGGCCGCTTGTCAGCGAACGGCAGTAAACGTTGATCGCTTCATGCAGGAAAAGGCTGAATTCGCCGTTTGTTCCGCCGAAAGCATCGAAATAAGCGCGAAAACGCCGATCATTCCGGTAGTTTTCCGCGATATGCAGCAGCAATTCCGGTTCGGCGTCCACATGAGGCTTCAATGTCTCGTGCCAATCGGCGATTCGGGCTTGCACACCTGGACTTTCGGCAGACTGATCTTCCATGCACAACGCCAATTCGACGAAAATACGGTTCATCCGCCGCTCCGTTTCCGAAAAAGCGCGGTCGGCATCGGGCAGACGTTCGCGTTCTTCTGTCCGCCGTTTATATTCTGCATAGGCCTTCGTACGACCGTAAACGGCTTCGGCTTCGCGGTCGTACTGTTCGCGCAGCGGAAGACCCGACAATTCCGGCGACTCGGGACCAAAGATCGTTCCGGCCGCCAAATAACGGTCGAACGCGTCAATCGCGCGTTCGAGCTTGCGCTTTCGTTCCGTCAATCGTTCCCGATGTTCGTCGAGTGCCTGACGCCGTTCGGTTTCGGGACGTTCCAGCAGCGACGCGATTTCTTGAAGGCTGACATCGGCTTCTTTCAGAAACAGGATGATTTGAAGTCTCTCCAGATTGTCCCGATCGTATAACCGATACCCGTTCTCTCCTACGGCTGCCGGTTTCAACAGACCGATGCGGTCGTAGTGATGCAAAGCGCGAACGGTCGTGCCGGTAATGCGGGCGACTTCATGCACCGTCAACCATCGTTTGAACATCCCAATAGTCCTCCGCGACTCGTAAAATTTCGTCGGCGCTTTTCAGCGTGGCCCGTTCGACGGGTTCGCCCGTTTTCCGCAGGTAATGGCGAATCAAGTGATAGCCGCAGGCATAACCGGCTCCGTAAGGCAGACCAGCGGGCACGAACCCTTGCAGCGAAGCGATCTCGTCTCCGTATAATCGAGGCGCGATCTTCTCCCAGCCCGTTACGTTCAGCATCGTCCTCAAAGCCGGTTTGACGATTCCGTTTAACGTCTTCCCGTCCGTCTTGCCGACCCACGGTCCGAGCCGTTCTTCTCCGCAGCGTTCTACTGCGAAATTCTCCGCCAATCCTTCGCTGACGAGCAGTTCGCCGAGCGTCACGTTCTGGTCCCAACGCACGAATTGATAACGAACATTATGATTGCATTCATGCACGAGCGCGGCCCGTATCCTCGGAAGCGTATAGTCGTTCGGCGTCAATGCGGTCAAGAGGTACCCGGGAATTCCACCGTCCCCCGTATACCCTTCGTTCAGACGCAGGATTTCGCTTTTCGGATTGCCGAGCAGCACCGTGCATACATAATTCCGCACTGGAAGTTCGATTCCCTGCCGTTCAAACGCTTCAAGACTGTCTCGGACCGTCCGTTCGCAATCTTCCCAGAACCGGTCTGGCGAGATCGCCCGCACTTGCGGAGCTGCCGATTCGTCGATGTCGAGCGGCGGCAGATACATCACATCGTTTAGGGTCAGCACGTCGAACCCGCCCGGCGCTTCTGCCCGAAACGGAATCCGCTGGATGTTCCATTTTTCTCTGAAAGGACCCAACATCTCGGTTCGATACAGCTCTTGCTTGTCTTCACGCGGCGCCAGCATGATTCGGTTATAGACTTTGTCGGAGCGCAGCATCTCAATATGAATCTTCATTTCATTCTCTCCTCTCTTGATCCGTTGTCCACTCTAAAGGATAACGCAGCGTCAGGGTCAAGAGGGCCGTCAAGAAACGAAAACTCGGCACACCGAAAAAAGAACCCCGATATTTTCGGGGTTCTCAGGCTGTCGAGAAAATTGGGCCTGCGGAGGAAGCGAGTTTTCAGCCTGTTAACGAATCTGATACAACGTTTGATCCACTCCGGTCACAAACGGGCTGACCTCTCCTGCTGCATAGAGATGCAGCACGTGCATCGCCCGCGTGCAGGCCGTGTAGAACAGCTTACGTTCGGATTCACGCGCATAACGATCAGCGGATGCGCCATAGAGCAGCACCGCATCGAATTCGATGCCTTTGGCCAGATAAGCCGGCACGATGACCGTACCTTTTTCAAAGGCCGGCGTATTTTTGGTAATCAATCGAGTGTGCAGACGATCCTTCAGGCGTGCCTGAAGCGCGTTACATTCACTCTGCGTCTTGCAGATGATCGCCGTGTAATCCAGCCCGCGCTCACGCAGATTTTCGATGTCTGCGATGATCGCTTCGTCCATCTCGGCTTCCGCCTCTGGTGCGAAGCGCTGAACCACCGGCTTTTCCCCACTTCGCGTAAATGCCTGGATCGCTTCACCCTCCGGCAGCATTGCCTTGGTAAATTCGGTGATCTCACGAGTCGAACGATAACTCCGGGTCAGACGCAGCACCATGCTCTCGTCACGCCCATACAGATTAAGCAGCGGATCATAGTCATCCAGCGCAGAATCATGCCCATAGATCGCCTGGTTAAGATCACCCAACGCCGTCATACGGGCACGCGGAAACAGCCGTTTCAGAAATTCAAGCTGGAAGGGCGTATAATCCTGTACTTCATCGACGATAATATGACGAATAGCCGTGTTGGTGATAAAGCCCTGAAGCAGTTCCCGAAGCAGCAGCAGCGGGGTGGCATCTTCAAAAAACAGCTCCGACTTCGCCATCTTGTCCTGGGTCAGTCTGGCAAATTCATGCCACATAGCCGGCAGCGGACGTCCGTTGGACAGGCGCATAAACAGCATCTCATCCTTGAACAGTCGGCGATACATGCCTTTGACATCGACAAAACGCTGCCGTTTAATCCACTTGCGTACAGGCTTCAGCCAGTCGTTGACGACCATGCGAGCCGCCGCTTCATGCTGCTGATCGTAATCGTCGAAGGTATCGGCTGCTCCCTTTTGCTTGCGGCGCATCTGGTTATAGGCTTTGTGCAGCGCACTGGAGTCAAGCAGCTGAATCTGATCGTCCACCCAGTCTTCTTCGCGTTGGCTTTTGCCATAATCGCCGACTGCCTTGAGCAGCCACTTGCCCATCTGTTCGATGCGGCTGGGAATCTTGATGGAAGGATCAAAAGCATAGAATCGACGGCGCATCTCTTCGGCAGAGACGATCTCATGCCCCTGGAAACGAATCGGACGGAACATCATGTCCTGCTTGGCCAAGTGTTCGCGGTAAGCGCGAATGACTTCCAGATAAGGCAGCGAAGATTTGTAGCGGATGCCTGCCAGACGTACCTCATAATCCAGATCGTCGCCGCGCAGCAGATATTCAAGCTGGTCGAAGGCATCTTCCAGTTCAAACTCACGTCCGATCCGGCGTTCCAGATAGGCCTGGAAGGTGGTTTGCAGCATGTTTTCTTCACCCAGCTCGGGCAGTACCGTGGACACATAGCTGTTAAATAGGGAATTGGGCGAAAACAGGACCAGTTGATCGGCACTCAGCGTATCCCGGTATCGGTATAACAAATAGGCGACGCGCTGAAGGGCAGCAGACGTCTTGCCGCTTCCCGCAGCCCCCTGTACTACGAGCAGCCGGCTTTGTTCATTACGGATGATCGCATTTTGCTCCTGTTGAATGGTCGAGACGATACTCTTCATCTTGTCATCCGCGCTCTGACTCAGCACTTCCTGAAGCAGTTCATCGCCAATCGTCATACCGGTATCGAACATCACGCGAATCTTGGCATCCCGGATCACATACTGGCGCTTCAATTCCATCTCGCCTTCGACATGTCCACCCGGCGTCCGATAGGAGACATCACCCGGCGAACCGTCATAATAGAGACTGGAGATCGGCGCCCGCCAATCATAGATCAGGAAGTCCTGTTCATTATCATCTTGCAGCGAAGCGATGCCCAGATAGATCGGCTCTGTCTGAGATTCCCCCTGTGCGCGGAAGTCGATCCGTCCAAAATATGGAGAATTCTTGAGCTTGCGCAGCTTGCCAAGCTGGGAGTACGCACGCTTGTGACCAAATTCGCGTTCCGCCAAGACCTGTGATTGCTGCCGCATGCTGGTGGACGTCTCGCCCAGATCGTCCGGTTCGGCAAAGTTCATCGTGACTTCGTCCCAGAATTCCTTCCGCAGCCCGACGACATCGCCTCGCATCTCTCCGACCTGCGCCTCCAATCCACGAATCCGGCGGCCGATCTTGCCAGTCACATCATTCACACGCTCCTGCTCCCGTTTCCATTCCAAATCTGTGATTTCCATCTCGGTCCCCTCCTGGCCATTGACATTTTCATCATTTCATGATATAATAATGGAGTATTTGTTAATTTAAGTGCATTTTTAAACGAACAGAATCTTATTGTACGCCTGCGAGCGCCTGAAATCAACCGATCTCAGAGGCAAACGCCAGGGCGTTTTTTTGTGTCATTTTACTACAGGCGCTGCGGTCCGGCCACAAAGAAAGGGAAGGAACGCCGGACATCCGGTCTTCCTTCCCTTTCCGCACATTCGGACCCTTCCCGCTCAGGCCGCTTGCGAAGCCATCTCCCGGCAGACCTGCGCACAGCGTTGGCAGGCCTCGGCGCAGCGCTGACAGTGATCCATCTGATGTTTGCCACATTCGGCCGCGCAATCTTCGCAGATCTCGGCGCAAAGCGCGCAGACTTTGGCGATATACGGACTGTTCTGCGTCATGGAACGCGCAGCAAATTCACAGGTATCCGCGCAGAGTCGATCCAGTCGGATACAGTTCTTCATCATCGCTACGTCTTTTTCCTCAAGACAGGCATCATAGCAGGTATTGCAGGCTTCCATACAGGCTAGACATTCATCAATGCAGCGGCGTATTTCTTCCTTCGTCATGGTTGAATCCCTCCCTGGGGTGAATAATGATTAATCCATACAGCTGCGTTCGAGCATCTGTATGTCATTACCCCTCTGGTCTGTTGATAAACGAAGGAGTTTCTTTTACCGCTGTGCGCCACTAGCCTCAGGGCTTTTCGCTGCGCCAGTTTTTCGGATTCAAACGATGGGTCCAGGGCTTGCCGTCGTTCCGGTCGCCTTCGCCATAATGCTCAACCAGACGATTCAATCGCTCCAATTGGTACCCATAAGCATGAATCTCTGCCGCGACAATGGACAGGCGCATGGTGCTGTCTTCACGCTGCTGCATATATTCCTGCATCGCAAGCGCGAAGCGTTCGTTCTCTTCCTCCAGATTCTGCCACGGTTCATCGTCTCGCTTGAGTTTACCCTCAAATTTCAGCAGCACATGTTCATGATATTTGACCATATACTCCAACTGTTGGTCGAACAGCTGGTCAAGCGGCAGCGTGCGGGCGGCTGGAAAATAATGCTCCTCTACCGCTTCTACCACTTCGCTTCCCTTGCGCAGCGTTCGCAGCATCTGTTTGTAGACAACCAGATGGCGGCTTTCCGTATACGAAGGGCGTTTGCGTTTGTGCTGATCCTCTTCGAGCAGGTTGTACTTATCCGCAAGCGATTGAATCGCTCCATCCAGCGCCTTCTGCTGATCGCGGAATACATTTTCCTTGATCTCATCCGACACCGCCGTTCGCATCAACAGCGAGAGCTGATTGAAGGTCGATTCGATCTGCCCCAGAAATTGTCCTCTTGGATTGGGAGGCAGCACCACGATATTGACGATAAATGCGGCGAAGATGCCCACCACGTTAATCAGGAAGCGGTTCAGCGCAAAATCCCACTGCCCTGAAGCTTCCATTACCGAAATGACCGTAACCAGCGTCAGACCGATCGTATCTGCCCGTTTCATCTTGAGACAGATCATGATGACCACAATGCAGGTGAGTCCAACCGCAATCGGCTCATGGGAAAGCAGCCGTCCAGCCGCTACCGCAATCACCGCCCCCAGCGTATTGGTCAGCAGTTGATCGAGAAAATACGTCCATGATTTGTAGATGGTGGGCTGCATGGCAAAAATGGCCGCGATGGCCGCAATGACAGGCGGCGTCAGGTTGAGCAGCATGGTGAGATATAGGGCCAGGGTTACCGCAATCCCCGTTTTCAGCATACGCGCGCCGAAATTCACGCCGATTCCTCCTTTGTTCATCCAATACTTCAGCGTTGCGAGGATGATTCGTCCTTCCATTTTCCAATATTACCCGTTTGGACAAGGAAACTACGCAGCCTCCGCTGGGCAAGCTTGATTTCTAAGTATAACTGCTGGACGGTACCCTGTGCAAAGGCACAAAAAAAGGGACCGCGAGGCCACTTCCTGGCCTGCGATCCAAAGATATATATTCCAAAGGGGGTTGTATTTATAGATTACCCCGCTAAGATTAAGACGAGCTGAAAAACAGATTTCAGTTGTGTTACAATGAGTTGCCGAATGTTTCAGAGCGCGTCACCTTTTTTATTTATGATCGAAGGGAACGAATGTGTTGGATCAGAAAACTTCCATTTATGAAACGATCGAGCTGTGCCTGCTGGCCGGGAAAATCATGCTGCAAAGTGGTGCGGAGACGTACCGGGTCGAAGACACGATGGTACGGATTGCCACGGCTTTTGGTCTAACCGAAAGCCACAGCTATGTAACGCCTACCGCGCTGATTTTCTCTACCAGCGGCGAGCAGCCCGCCAAACTCATTCGGATCGAGGAGCGTACGACCGATCTGCACAAGATCGCTGAGGTAAACTCCATCTCTCGCCGAATCGCCCTTGGCGAGCTGTCCGCGCCCGAAGCCAAAGCGCTGCTGCTGAAGGCCGGAGCCGCTTCGTTCAACTATAAGCTCCCGGTACAGATTCTGGCCGCCGCGCTGACCAGCGCCTGCTTCCTGATTATGTTCGGCGGCATCTGGTATGACTTTGCCGCCGCGTTTCTTGCAGGCGGCGCAGGCTTTGCCGCCTCGGTCTACCTGCACCGAATCGTGCAGGTCAAATTTTTCGCCGAGTTCTCCGCTGCGCTGCTGGTCGGTCTGCTGGGACTGCTGTTCATCTGGGCCGGGCTGGGACGCGAGTTCGACCGAATCGCCGTTGGTTCGGTCATGCCGCTTGTCCCGGGACTGCTCATCACCAATGCAATCCGCGATCTGATGGCCGGCCATCTGGTGTCGGGCATCTCCAAAGGCGCAGATGCCTGCCTGACGGCGTTCGCCATCGGTGCCGGAATCTCGGTTGCCCTGATCTTTTTCCATTAGGAGGACAACGTATATGTGGGCTCATTTTCTAACCAGCTTCTTCGCCGCCTCTTCGTTTGTCATCCTGTTCAACGCACCCAAAAAATCACTGCTCCAGTGTGGGCTGGTCGGCATGCTCGGCTGGGTCCTGTATGTAGCGGTACGCGGTGAGATTGGGGAAGCCCCGGCGACCCTGGCTGCTTCGCTGCTGGTGGGGATTCTTTGCCAGCTGTTTGCCAAGATGTACCGCACACCGGTTATCATCTTCAGCGTTGCGGGTATTATTCCGCTGGTGCCAGGCGGCATGGCTTATAACGCCATGCGGCGCTTCGTCGAGAACCAATACGATCAGGCGCTACAGATCGGCGCCCAGACTTTGATGATCGCCGGCGCCATCGCCGCCGGACTGGTGCTGTCCGAGGTATTGAACCAGATGACACGTCGGCGCCCCCGAGAGGCCTGATTTTCGCTCTCTTGATTTTTCAAAGGTAAAAAAGCCTTTCCCGGTCAAACGGGAAAGGCTTTTTTTGCTTTTTGCATCTGCTCGGTCGCCCATTGAATTAAGCTTCGTCCCGCGCCAGCATTCCGATCAGCTCAGGCAGCCAGTCGTCGAGCTGGCGGAACACAAACCCGGCTTCCTGGGCGCGTGACAGATCCATCGCCCAATCTTCCGGAACGCCGAAGGGCGAAGTCTCCCCTTCCGGGCCTTCCGGCAGCACAATGGCCTGTCCACCCGTTTCACGGTCGATGGATGCCAGCAGTTCTCGCAGCTTGGGTTTACCCACAGAAGAAGCGTTAAAAGGCCCCGTAATGCCGCTTTCGCCCAACCATTTCAGAAAATCAGCCGCTTCTTGTTCATGAATGAAGCACATGCGGGCATCCGTATTGGGCATCACAAAGGAAATACCCTTTTTGATTCGATCCACATGGAAGTGCAGCCGTTTGGTATAATCATGAGGCCCCAGAACAATCGGGAACCGGGCCGCCGATGTTGGAAAAGGAGCCTCCTGGAAAAATACGGCTTCCGCCTGTGCCTTGCCTTGCCCATAATCCACCTGCCCAACCGGACTGGATGGGACTTGCAGGACTGCGGTATCGACTTCTTCTTCACGCCACTGCGCCGAACCTGGTGCGTAGACTGATAGACTGGACGTTAGCACATAACGCCCAACTTTGCCCGTAAACACCCGAATCGCTGCACGAGCTTCGTCAGCCGTATAACAGATATTGTCATACACCACATCCCAGAATCGATCCCGCACTGCCGCTTCCAATGCCGCTTCATCCGTACGGTCGATCTGAAGACGTTCTACTCGATCTCCAAACGGGTCCTGCGTACGACCGCGCGTGGCAATCGTAACGATCCGCCCCTCATTCAGCAGCTTTTCCACCAGATCTTTTCCGAAAAAACGTGTACCTCCGAGCACCAGTACCGTTTGTGCCATGATGTAGGCCCTCCTTTTGGTCGGTCCAAAGATTGACTCGCTCCATTTACGTAAAACAGCATATATGAATCTGCCGCCAAATAAAACCCCTGCTTGCCGCAAAATCCTGTTCTGACTTCAACTGTCACAAACTTTTCGCCAGACCCAGTACTCTGTACCCGATTAAATAGTAGGTTTACGTTTCGGAGGAGCGTAACCTTACCTTCACTTGGTACAGAGTACCCGCCGCTTGCGACAAGCCAGTAGAGCGCTGGTATAATGGAAACAGTTTGAAGAAAAGAGGGACCCCGTATGGCATTTGGAATCGACAGACAAGAACTCACTCGCTGGAAAGCTGCGGTGGAGCGAGGAGAAATCGCGTATTTGACTCATTTTTGGCTGGACCCCCGTTTCCCTGGTATGACGTCCGTAACCAAGGTCGGCTGTTCCGATCTGGATCGTCTGGTACGCTGGTGCTATAAAAATGGTCTGAATCCAGCTTACATTCATCGCCGGGATCGTTATCCGCATTTTGATCTGATCGGTCGTAAACAGGCTGAAATCCTGCGACGTGAAGGCTTAATCGATCAGCTTCAACGGTTTGTGGAACGCGATCACCTATAAACGTATAGACAAGGCATATTGGACGCTTGAATCCAGGTAGGATAAAGTAAAAGGCATCACACCGACGCCTGCTGGAATCCCAGAGGTTTATGTCGGTTACTGAAGGATGGATGTTATGCTGCTTTCCCTGCTGGCTACGCTGTATCATGTCTTCGTCCCCCTGTCCTTCCCTGTTCTCGCCGGGATGGTGCTGAGACGATTCAAAGGACTGGACACCCGACCGTTATCCTTGCTTTCCCTGTACCTACTCAGTCCGGCGATTATTTTTACCACGCTGACCAATGCAAGGGTTACGGCCAATGATGTAGGCATCACCGTCGCGTTCAGCCTCATTAATCTGCTGGCGATGTGGGGAGTTGCTGTACTGCTGGGACGTCTGCTGCGACTTGGCGATGCGGAAAAGTCAGGGTTGACGCTGGTGGCATCCTTTACGAACTGCGTCAATTACGGTCTGCCGCTGGTGCTGCTCGCTTTTGGACAAGCTGGATTGGATAAGGCCGCCGTCTATGTCGTCCTGCAAATTGTGATCGTCAATACGATTGGCGTCTTTTTCGCGGCACGTTCCCAATTTTCCGTCCGTAAAGCCGCTCAAGCGGTGCTCAAGCTGCCCGCTCTGTATGTAGCGATTCTGGCAGGTCTGCTGCGTCTGTTCGATCTGACTCTGCCTTCTCCCATGTGGACGGGTATTAATCTGCTGGCTGACGCCTACTCCCCCGTCGTACTCGTCATTCTCGGCGCACAGATGATCGGCGCGGCACCGGGAGTCTGGCAGCCCAACCTCCAAAAAGCATTCCGCGCCGGATTGGTGCTGCGTCTCCTGATTGCTCCCCTGCTCAGTTGGTTGATCCTGCTGCTGCTTGGTGCTGAACCGCTGCTGCTGGGCGTCCTGTTAGTGCTGGCTTCCATGCCTACAGCGGTGAACGCCGTCATCTTGGCTGAACAGTTTGGGGCATCGCCCAAGTTTGTGTCACGCTGCATCTTATGGACAACGTTGGCTTCATTTGTGATGCTGCCCATTCTGCTGGTGTGGACCTCATAGAAAAAGACTCACACCGGCAAGCTGCCGGTGTGAGTCTTGACATTCAACCCTTGAATCTCGCCGCTTCGTGCGAGAACGGATCACTTATTTATACATAATAAGGACGTACGCATACCGGCTTCGATACGCTCACGCTGTTGCCCGTGGACGTCAGGCGGCCGGATTCCTTGTCTACCTTGAAGATCACGATATTGTTCGCATCGCGGTTGGCGGCAAGCAGATGGTCACCGCTTGGCGTCAGCGCGAAGTGACGAGGATGTCCGCCTTCGGTGGATACGTGCTCAACCAGCGACAGTTTCTCCGAAGCTTCATCGAACGCGTAGACCACGATGCTGTCATGGCCTCGGTTCGCTCCGTATACAAAGCGACCATCTGCGGATACCGCGATTTCGGAGCATCCGTTTTCCCCCGTATAATCGGAAGGCAGCGTAGGCACCACTTCAATTTCGCTCAACGAGCCGTTTACGGCATCATAGCGATAAGAAGCAATCGTCGAGTTCAGTTCGTTGATGACAAACGCGAACTTGCCGCTTGAGTGGAACGCAAGATGGCGCGGGCCTGCACCCTTGGCTGTATGGGTATCGCCGTGAGGAACCAGACGCCCGGCTTCGCGGTCGATGGAATAGGTACGGATGAGATCCAATCCCAGATCCTGAATCAGCAGGAATTTCTCGTCCGGGCTGAAGAATGCCGAATGAACACGGGATGTTTCTCCCTCTGGCGCTTGGTGCGTTTGTACATCCAGCAGTTCGCCGACATGTCCATTGTCCTTGAGCGAGATCAAGCCCGCACTCCCGCCGTGGTAGCTGGACACGAGCAGGAATTTATTTTCCGAGTCGCGCTGTACGTGGCAGGTTGTAGTTGGCGTCGTATTCGTGCGGTTGAAGCGGGTCAGCGTGCCGTCCGCGTCGAATCGGATCATCATGACTTCACCGCCCTTGGCGCTTCCATCTGTAGGTTCCGTCTCCCCGATCGCGTAAATATGCGAATTAGCGACGTCCACATTGAGGAATGTTGGGTTTTTCAGGCCCGAAGTCTGATCGAGCAGTCTAAGCGCGCTTTCCTTCTCATCGAATTCGTATGTGTATACACCGCTGCTTGCGGATTCGGCATACGAGCCGACGAAAACGAACATTTTTTGTTCTTGTGTCATGTCTATTCCTCCTGATCGTCATTCGCCATGTTTCGCAGCAGTTTGGGTGCGCCCAGGCGCAGAACTGTGCGAAGCCGGCCATAGTCCCGGCGGTTCCGCCGACGCCCGTGAAACGAGCGATATAGCTCCAGTATATCTTAATCTCAAGCAAATCCCAAGCGAAAGCGGCCGGATCAGGAGTGACTCCCGATTCGGCCGCTTGTATGCAAGAGGCTGGCGCTTCAATGGAATTTTCATCGAAGCCTATCCACTCGTGGCATGTCTTCCTTTTATACCGCTACGCTGGTTTGCTGCACAGTCTCCCGTACCTCTTCCACCTTGCGCTCTGTCAATTTGGCACTGACTGGAGCCGAATCAACCGGTGGCAGGAAGAACTTGAAGAACCGAACGGTTTCTTCGTAATCCGCTTCATCCCGATAAATACCGGTCATCCGTCCCAATTCCAGGGCGAAATCCACGTAGCCGTAGGCTTGTGCCGTAATCAGGCCTTGATCGACGACAACAGGTCGATCCATGCGTGTGCCTGCGGCGACCGAAGGATCTGCCGGAAGCGGCGATGTATAGTTGCGGCCGCGAGCAAGACCTGCGTCCAGAGCCAGCAGGGAACCGGAGCAGATCGCGCCGACCTTGCCACCGCACGCCTGCACAGCCTTCAGTACATTTTCAACCTCGCTTAGGCGAGCGATCTGCTTCAAATCTCCACCGGGTACGATGAACAGATCAACCCCCGAGGCCTCCACCCGTTCAATCGTCATATGTGGAACAATTCGGAATCCTTCCTGCGAAACCACAGGCTCGGGAGATACGCCAACCGTTACAATCTCCCCTGCTGTTTTCATCAGATGCGCCGCAAGAACGACCTCAAATTGGGCAAAACCGTCATATACCAAGATGTACGTTTTCATGTATGTTCTTCCCCTTCCGGTTATGCTGCAAAGCTTTTTCAACTCCGGCCGAAAAACCTCTACCTCACACATAACCCAAAAAAGAATCGAACGAATCCAAATTCAATATTTTGTCATAAATAGATTTGAGAAGGGAATCATAGCCTCCCGAACCAGGAAGGTCGATTCTGCGAAAAATGGTCATGGTCATCCACCAACCGTTCCATCAGGACAATGACGGAATCCAGACTGGCAGCCCCCTGATCCAGCGCTTCCACCAGCAGCGATAACGCGCCACAAGCCGCATAAAACGAATACAATGCCCAAAATTCCTCGTCTGGCTCCTGTCCCCCATGATAACCCAGAATTTGTCCGGTGCAGAAAACAGGGCTGAGGCTGCGTCCGCATAACCCAAGTGAGGCGAACTCATATACAGGATCTCCCCAGTCAAAATGACCAAATCCCACAACTCCGGCCAAGCGCCCCCCTTTGACAATGAGGTTAGATGGCAAGAAGCGACCATGCAAGAAGGCGGAGGGACGTTCATCCACAAGAGTCAGATTGTCTTTCACCTTGTCCACAATGGCCTGCACACAAGCCGGAAGTCCGCTTGACGCTTCGATCCGTCTGAACTTCTGCTCTACCCGATTTCGATACCGTACTGACCAGGAAGTCAATTCCTCAGCTTCCTCATAACCCCCAATCCGGCGCAGCTCCTCACCCGCTTGGATGCCCACTCTTAGCTGCTGCGGTTTGGGAGCTGTCGGCAGCGCTGCTACGGCATTCTCCCCTTCGATATAAGACAGCAGTTGAAAATACAACCCGTCTGATTCCCAGCGTCCCAGCGAAATGGGACGTGAACAGTGTACACTGATCGACTGCATCCGGTATAAGGCTTCAAATTCCGCCCGTTTGGCTGCCAGCGATGACTCATCGAATAAACGCAGCAGGTAGGCGGAATCGTAGCCGTAGAAATGTACGCGATACTTGCGTTCTCCGGGCTCGCCTTCCAGAATGGGATGGGCTTCGAGGATCTGTCCGAGTGGAGCGATGGTCCTCCCCATCAGCTCCGGCTCATCTGTCGTTCCATTGTTGTTCTCCTCGTTATTCATCCCTGCCCTCCTCTCCATGATGTCTTGAATCCGCTTGGTCTAGAAGATCCATCAACGGCCTGCTTGTTCCTCGTATTCCGATCTCAGTATCCCCATTTCAATTAAATCGCAGTAACGCCCCTGATGGTAGTGGCGCTGACGCAGCCGCCCTTCTTCGCAGAAGCCTGACTTTAGGTAACATCGGTATCCGGCCACATTATAGTCGTACACCTCAAGCTGCAGACGATTGAGGTTCAATTCTTCAAAAGCAAAGCGTTGAAGCAGCTTCAGCGCTTCGCTCCCGTAGCCTTTTCCATGCTGCTTTTTGTCGCCAATGACAATAGCAATCGACGACCAGCGACTTTTCCAATCTATCCGAATCAAATCGATCTGTCCGATATATGCTTCCGTGCGCCGATCCGCGATCACAAAACTTTTAAGATCGCCTCCACCTTTAAGCATCGAATCGAGAAAGGACTGTGTCCGTTCCTCAGAGTGGGGATAGGCAAACACGTCCGAAAGCGTATTCGTAATATCCGGATCATTCACCCAGGCCCGAATGAATGGCAGATCCTCCCGGCGATACTCCCGTAACATGATGCGATCTCCCAACACACGTGGCATAGCTTTCCCTTCCTTTCCGGCTTCTAAAAGGTAGTATAATTGTGGTTGATTATACGCCGAAAACACCGCTTTTTGAAGGGAAATAGAGGGAAATAAGCCAAACCGCCATTTTCCCGTCTTTTTTTCGTCAAAAAGAGCAGATTTCAGAAAAGAAGTTCGGAACGCTTAGCTCGGCATCTTCTCGATAAAGCGGCCTAATTTTCGACTTAAAACGCGTTATATTTATCATTTAAACTTATTTAACCGGTTAAAAAAAGAAAACGAGAGACAAACCGATATCGGTTCGTCTCTCGTTGTTCCTTATGATAGCGGCTTTCGCAAAGCGAGTCAACCCTTATTTGCAATTTTATGCTTTGCCTGTGACGCCAATTCGCCGATATAATTCGTCAAGATGCGACAACGACCATTCATCTTCCGGAGCATCTTCCAAACGGAAATTCAGCTCATCGTGGAAATCCTGAATCATAAATCCTTCCGGCGCACTGCCCAATACTTCGTCGAAATCGTATTTGGGCAGCTCCACGCTGCCTGCCGCTGCGCCCTGAAGCCAGGCGATCCAGTCCTCCAGCCGCAGTACCCCACGCGCCCAGAGATCGAATTGCAGGCTGATAACATCCTGCATCCGGTCATAATCTTCCACTTCGGCATAACGGCGTGACAGACTCACCGCAATACCAAACAGTTCATCCAGAGCCTGTAATTCTTCCGACGAAGGCTGGTGCTCCAATCCACGCAGATAGTCCTCAGTCTGGATGGTCTTTCCATCATCGTACAGAAGCGGCGTGTTGGAGAGCAGCCAGAGTGCATGCTGCACATCGTCTTCCGCAATCTCCCCGCGCAGCGCGGCGCCGATCCATTGTTGCAGATTCATCGTATTCCCTCCGTAACGGCTCCGGCTGAAGGGCCGAAGTCCATCGTGTTCTAGATTTGAAGTGCTGACGGATGAGGCTTGCTGCTTCGCATCAATGCGTCAGGTTTCCCCCGATTGGTTATACAGGCAATTCCTCGGTGATACAAGCGTTTTTTGAAACTTAGGCTCTCTGGAACACCAGATACAAGCCGCTTCCCAGCAAAAGTAACGCGACCACTGCCTGAATGAAACGCAGCGGCACATTCAGACCCAACAAGCGAAAACGAAGCGTTGAGTCTCCCCGGAGAACAAACGTGTACATCCAATTCGATCCAATCGCAAGCAGAACCATCCCCAATATAAAGCTCCATAAGGTCGAAATGACGATTCCTCCTCCGCTCCAGGTTAAGCGGCCCTCTAATTTCCCTGAGCCTGTGCTTCCCCGGACTTACGATACTCCTGTTCCAGCGACGCCGACTGTGCGGCAATCCGCCGCTCCAGTTCGGTCATCCATCGACCTTCCGGGTCCGCAAGCAGGGTGCTCCAGCCGAGACGACCGGCCACGTCCAGATTCTCCTGCTTGTCGTCAATGAAGCAGACCTTCGCTCCGTGCAGCTGGGCAGCCGTCCGCTCAAACAGCCGAAGATCCGGTTTTTTGAACCCCTCGTCGCTGGAGACTACAATGCTGGACAGGATCGATTCCATTCCTTCAAACAAAGGCATAATCCAGGCGCTCACATGATTGCTCAAAATATGAATATCCGCCTGCTTGCTCCAATGAACCAATCGATCCCTGGCAGGAAGGGGAACCAGCACGCCGCGCAGCAGAGCCTTGGCCTGCTCATCGCCAACGCCAGGACATACTTCCTGAATCCAGCGCCAGAACGCTGACTCGGATACCTCGCCCTGCCAGAGTCCTCCGCCAATCTCGGCTCGGTAACGCGCTCGCAGCTTGGCCCGATCCCATTGGGCCTCGGCAGCCAACCTGCTCCAGAAATCGTCCAGATTGGCAGCCAGCACCCCTCCTACATCGAATACAAGCTGAAGTCTTTCCTGACCTTTGTCATTATCCTTGTTCATACCCATTTCCCTTCTGCTGCACAGCTTCGACGCCTGTATTCATCTTGGTAAACAGATACAATACTACGTATACGCCAGCTTGCAGTACCAGCATGCCGCCACCGAATAGCATCAGATGCCGCACCCATTCCGGATCGGCAAACAGTGCCTTCATATCCCGCAGCAGCATAAGAGGATCGAAGACCACGTCCCAGCTGTTCCAGCGCACGAAACGGCCCATATACACCCCGAAGCTCGACAGCAGCAGAACGACCGCTGCGAAAGCGGCTCCCGTCCATCTGCCATAAGCACGTGTGACCAGCTTGTGTACAGAGTAAAGCGCGGCTCCGGCAATCAGCAGACCCAACAATGCCGCAAGCAGCATGGGCAGCAGTTGATGCCAGAAGCCAATGTCGCCCCAGAAGCGCTGTGTGGGATCAAAATCATAGGTTCGGAATACATGCAGCAGATCGGTCAATAAATAAGCGGAATTGGGATAGAAAAACAACCACAACAGTCCCATGCCGGCCATCAGCAAGGTGCGCAGCACTCCCTTGCGCAGCAGCGTCAATCCATCCAGCGCAACAGCAGCGGCAGCCGGAAGCCAGGCCAGGAAGAAATTCCAGATCATAAAGCGATACGGTCGCCCGCCCACTGCACTGCGAATATCGAACAGGACGGCCAGATCAATCACGGTCAGGATCAATAACGTCAACCATAAATAGATTTTCCACGGGTATTGCAGCGATTTGAGTTTGTTCATAGCTTCTCCTCCGTCACGCGGCGGAGGGTTTAATCTCCGCGCGCTGTCATATAGAGCCGGTACCAATCTTCACGGCTCATCTGATCCGCCTGCTGCTGCGCATCAGCACATGCTTTGATCCGCTCGGGATTCATCGTGCCGATCACCGGCTGAATCAAGGCAGGATGCTTCATCAACCAGCCCAGTACAATGGCTTCGCGTGTCGTGTGGCGTTCTTCTGCCATCTTCGTCACCAGCTCTGCCGTCTTGCGAACCGGCTCAGGCTCTGCGCTAACATCTTTGCCTGTAAAGCGCCCCTGTGCCAGCGGACCCCAGGCTTGGAGCTGGATGTTCGCTGACCGGCTGAATTCCATCAGTCCCTGCGAGAAGTTGACCTGCGTGCCTTTGGTCTGATTAACCCGTACGGTCTCTTCCACAAAATCAAGACGTCCCAGTCCCATCTCCAGCTGATTGACAATCAATTTGTCCGTCAGGGCGCTCTCAATGAAGCGAATATGAGCCTCACTCATGTTCGAGACGCCAAAATAGCGAACCTTGCCCGACGCCTTGAGGCGGCCAAAGGCTTCGGCAATCTCCTCCGGCTCCATCAGCGGATCGGGACGGTGCAGGAGCAGAATGTCGAGGTGATCGGTATTCAGGCGTTGAAGCGAACCTTCCACAGATTCCAGAATATGATCGCGGGAAAAATCAAAGCGTGCGGGAAGCGTGCCGTCGGCCATTCCAATGCCGCATTTGGATTGCAGGATCATCTGATCGCGCATCTGCGGTCTGGCTTTGAGCATGCGACCAAAAGCTTCTTCCGACTTGCCCCAAGTGTAGATGTCTGCATGGTCGAACATGTTGATGCCAATCTCCAAGGCCGCTTCAACAGCCGCTTCGCATTGTCTAGTTCGTTCTTCGGTCAGCGGAGAACGATCCCATTCTCCGCCAAACGGCATACAACCCAGCACCAGCCGGCTGGCTGGAATTCCCCTTGCGTTCAAAGGCATTTGTCTCATGTTCATGTTCCTCCTCAGGCCTCAGCCGTTAATGGGTATCATGCTTCACTCTTGCCCTGATGACCCGCAGAATCAGCAAGCATCCGGGTCTGTTCCAACAACCGTTTGACAATACCGATGATGGTGCCCGGCTTATCCACCTGCACATGGTGACCGCTTCCGTCCGCTTCAATGAGCCGTCCCGCTTCCGATAACTGCTGCATCTTGACGGCGGTATCATACAGCTTGCGTGCCACCTGCTCCCGTCCCGACGATTTGCGTGAACGCGAAGGCTGGTAGATTCCGGCCTTCACCACAGCCAGCGGCAGACGGGCAAAACGCGAGCCAGGCACGCTGCCGCTCTCACCGACAAAACAGTCATATTCGCTTTCCGCTGCTTCCAGGCTGTTTGCCGTAAACACCCGTGCCCACATGGCTTCGCGCGAACGCTCCGGCAGCTTCGCCACAAAGCTGCCAAAGCCCGGAATCCAGTGGTGCTTCGCCAGCCAGGGCAGCAGACCCGTTCGCGCGACCAGCTTGGCCAGTCCGTAGAGCCGGACGCTCAGGCGCTGCCGCTTGAGATGCGGCAGCGGGAACAGGCCGCGAATCTCGTCTTCATGCGAGGCATCGATCAGAACCAGTGCCGCGACATCTTCCGGATAACGTTCCGCATAGAGACGGGCGTAGAATCCGCCAAGCGAGTGACCCACCAAAATAAAGGGGCGGGCCAGCTGTACGCGTTCGACCAGCCCATGCAGATCTTCCACACAGCGATCACTTGTGCGCGGCAGCAGACCGGGATCACTGAATCCGTATCCCGCCCGGTCATAGACCAGTGTCTGCGTCAGCTTGGCAATCTCGGGATATACCAGCGCCCAGACGTCGGATGAGACGCCGCAGCCATGTTCAAATACAACAGGCGGATAGTCGCCCGCAATCCCTTCGAGTACGACGTGCAGCCCTTCCACTTTCTTCCCCGCAGCAAGGAGCGAACCTTGTTCAATCTTTCTGCCCATCGGTGCTCCCTCCCGTGAACGAGTGACAGCGCGGCTCCTCCACGCGCATCTCGTTCGTATTCACCAACTTTAGTTTTCACCAATAGTATACTACGCTGGGTAGGCAAAGGACGAATCTGCCCTTTTTTGAACAAACACCTAAACTTTTTCACCCCATTGCGTGTCTAATTGAACCCAAATGGTCTAATTAAGAGAGGAAGCAGTGCAGATGCTGCTCAAACTATAGAAAGGCCTGATCTCCTGAGTCTGGTGCAGGTGGTCGGCGGGGAGGTCATTATGAAAGGTTCGTTAAAGAGAAAAACACAACCGAACAAATCAGCTTTGTCCCTCATGGCGAAGCCGTATGACATACAGGTGGCGCTTGCTCACACATCGCAGCGTCGTCATCTCAAGGCGGAGGGTCGTTCTACAGCGCTTGTTGGCGCCGCGCTGTGCCTGCCGCTGTTACTGCTGCCCGCGATATGGCCGAGCAGCGCAGCTGCTGCGGCTGTAGAAGCAGCGCCGCAGGCAAGTTCGCTGCCTGCTGCTCAACAGAGCATAGAAGTGAAGCAGTCAGCGCCTTATTTCAAAGCGCTGCCGCAGACAGGCGATCGGGCTTCGCTCGGCGTCAATTATTACGAAGCGGCAGGTTCGCCGCTGAACGTGACGGGGCGCTCGGGCGAACTGCTGCAAGCGGTGACGCCTGGCGGTGAACAGGCTTACGTCCCGGTCTGGTATACAGAGAACGCCGCTTCCGAGACTCAAGCGGCGAAGCCCATGATCCTACAGCTGAAGCCGACGGCGCAGCTGTATCTGTTCCCGGGCAGCCAAGCCCACTGGTCGGGCGATTATGCCTCCTCCGGACTGATCTCCGCCCTTCGCTGGGGCGATTGGTATGGCGTCGTGCTCCCTGCCAATCCCGGCTATGCCGGAGGTTCGGTTATTCGCCCTTCCCTGCTCTGGGTGGAGAGCAGCCAGATCGCCAGTACCCAGCAGGCCGTAACCGGGCTGCTGTCTACCGACTCAACGGTACCCATCGAAATGGCGAAAAGCCTAATCGAAACCTCGCTGCCGGTCGGGACACCGGAGCAGCAGGTTCGAGATCTTCTGGGGGAGCCTTATTCCCGGACCGCTCTGCCGCACTCCGCCACCTCTGACCCTGCAGGCAGCAAGCAGCGCGGCGAGCTATGGCGGTATGAACGCGGCGATGTGCAGTTTACGGTTTCATTGGATACGGCGCATCGACTGGCCAGTTGGAACTGGATTCTGCCTACGTCTGAAGCTTCGCAGAGCCAATTAAATCCGAATCAGCCGCCTTATGCTTTCACATACGACTTCCGACTCCTTGATCCAGTACCTTCAATCAAGCCGCAGACTCTATGGCAGGCGCAGTCTGATCTCGATGCTCAATATCTGCTTGTGGCCTCGGATGACGCACTGCTGATACAGGGTGACCAAACACAACCCGACGGAAAACCGGCCGAAGAAGGCCTATATGCCCTTGATCGCATCAGCGGAAAACCGCTCTGGCATCGGGAAACCGGAGATGGGGGCTTTGAAGCGCAGTTCAGTGAGGACAAAAGTTCCGTACTCCTCCTCGTTCAAGCCGATCCGAACAAAGAGCAGCTCCCCATGCTGTACAGCGTGCGTCTGAGCGACGGAAGCGTTCGCTGGAGCCGCGAAGCGGACAGTAAATCGCAGCAGGGAGCATCCCCAAGTCCTCGCCTATCTCTTGCGGGCACTTCGGTATTGGTCAGCAACCAGCCTAACGGTTCCGAAAAAGGGCTGCTGACCGTACGTTCGCAGCGTTCGGGTGCCGTCCGCTGGACCAAAGAATTTGCCGAACCCTACACGCTGCTCAATCAAGGTTCGGATGATCCCTATGTGCTGGTTCAACAGAAACATTGGATTCAGGCTCTGGACCCACGCAGCGGCAGAGCGATCTGGAGCCTGAAGACCGATACCGATACGCTGCCGAATCCATACGGTTCATTGGAGCTTGCGGGTGGCCCCCGCATGGACCCTTTTGATCGCGGCGATGGCACCCGCTGGATCACATTCGGCGGTGACTGGATTCGTCTGAATACGGCTACCGGCGACATTCTGGCTCGGTATGCGATAGCTTCCAATGAACGTGTCGATATGCCAAGCAGCCGCTATCTGGTGGTGCGTCGTGCGATGGACTCGGCTGATTATGATTCGGGTTCATTGTTCGAGACCATGCTCTATGACACCCAAACGCAGCAGGAAGTCTGGAGCGTGCCGGGCAAATTGAGCCAAACCCTGCTCGAAGAAGATCGTCTCTACGGGCTGCTTGGCGGCGTCCCTGCGGCCTTGTCGCTGGAGAACGGTCAACCTCTATGGAAGACGCCAACGTCCGAGTTTGCCTGGACAGCGCCTGGGCGGGACGTACAAGCCGGCAGCTTCGTCCATACAGGACGCATACTGCTGCTCCCCTATGGTCCCGATCTGCTTACTTTCGACGCGGCAACCGGGGAACCGCTGCGACGAATCGATGGCGTGTCGATCGCCTATGTGGAAAACAAAGCTCAACTGATTCAGAATGGTACGCTGAATCGTGACGGAGATACGCTTTACGTCGGTTCGGCTAACGGAACATTTGCCGCGCTGGATGCCAATGTCCTAACCGAACAAGTTGAGAAGAATGACTCCGACCAAGATTAATTCCACATTAAGCTTAAATTGAATAAATTTAATCCGGGACTCATCTTTTTTTGCGTGGGAGGCGTATAATGGAATTAAGACCCAAACACACCTCACCCCAAATTTCGAGGAGGGACCGTTATGACAGGCATACCCAATCAATCTTTGTGGATGACCGAGTTTCTACTCAGTCCAGATTTCGTCAAAGAGCAGCGCATCCGAGAAGTCGAACGGGAGGATAATCCAGAGTTAATGAACAGTATTCGTTTCCACCTGGCGATGCGTGACCAGGTTTATCTGCTTCGTAGAAGAAGTCGCCGCCGGATCGGTTAGCCCATTCATCCGGGTTAGCTGGAAGATAGACGGTTTAGGAAGCGCCATCCGGCGCTTCTTTTTTCGTTTTCCCATCCTTTTGCTCCATGGCTGCCGTTTGGCGTATACTGAATAGCGGAACCGAATCCCAAGGAGGCACACATTAATGAACGCGAAAAAAAATCAAACCCTTATCGTGATCGGCGGAATCATCGTCGCCATTCTGATCGCGGCATTGGTCGTTTTTCTGGTCTATGCACGTTCGGCTCCAGCCGAAAACCCATTCCAACTGCAAATGGGCCAGACTCTAAATGAAGACGGAACAGGCGTTACCGATAACGGGACGTCGTTCAGTCGTGCCAAACCAATCCATGTGATTGCCGACTATCCGGACAGCGGGGTCAAGCTCGATCATACGGCGATCCTGTCGGTCATCTCCGAGAGCAGCGGTCAGGTCATTCAGAAGACCGAAGTGAATGAAGACGCGTCCACTAAACAGGTTCGACTTGATCTGGATAATGCAAAATGGGAACCGGGCATCTACGAAGTTACATTCGCCCGCAGCGGCACCATGGTGGGCACCATCAATTTCTCGCTCCATGAATAAACGTTCGTCAGGCTCGGGTTCATCCGTCCTTTGTCCGTCCAGGATGGAAGCTCGACTCCCTGCAAAAAAGCGCCTCCCATTTCAGGGGGCGTCTTTTTGTAGTACAATAAGCCCCGAGACGATTGTACAAGGAGGCTTTATTTGAACCCGATGAACAACTACACCACCTATTTTGAACAGAACCGTGACAAGCACCTTACGGAACTCAAGGAATGGCTGACCATTCCAAGCATCTCCGCCCTGTCCGCGCACAAAGACGACGTACGCCGTGCCGCAGAGTGGCTCAAGAACGCGCTTGAGAACGCGGGACTGGAGCATGTGACCCTGAACGAAACGGCAGGTCACCCCATCCTGACAGCCGATCATCTGCATGCCGAAGGTGCGCCTACGCTGCTGATCTACGGCCATTACGATGTACAGCCGGTTGACCCGCTCAACTTGTGGGAGACCCCGCCATTTGAACCGACCGAACGAGACGGCAAATTGTATGCACGCGGCGCGACCGACGATAAGGGGCAGGTATTCCTGCACGTCAAAGCACTTGAAGCGATTCTGGCGCAGGAAGGCAAGCTGCCGGTCAACGTCAAGCTGTGCATCGAAGGCGAAGAAGAAGTATCCAGCCCGAATCTGGTGGAATTCCTGGATGCCCATGCCGACCAGTTGGCGGCGGATGCTGTCCTGATCTCCGATACTTCGCTGCTTGAGCGCGGCAAGCCTGCCATCAGCACTGGTCTGCGTGGACTCTGCTCGCTGGAAGTTACGCTTAATACAGCCAATACGGATCTGCACTCCGGATCATTTGGCGGCGGCGTTCCGAACGCCCTGCATGCCATGGTGAGCCTGCTGAACTCCCTGCATGACGAGAAGACGGGCCGCGTGCTCGTCGAAGGTTTCTATGACGATGTGCTGCCGCTCACTGACGAACTGCGCGGTGAACTGGAGAAAATGCAGTATGACGAGGAGAAGCTTCGCAGCGATCTGGGCCTCGAATCGCTGTTCGGCGAAGAAGGATTCTCGTTCCTGGAGCGCACGGGCGTACGCCCAACGCTGGAACTGAACGGCGTATATGGCGGCTTCCAGGGTGAAGGCACCAAGACGGTCATTCCCAAGGAAGCTCATGCGAAGATCACCTGCCGCCTGGTCGCCAATCAAGACCCGCAGGATATTCTTGACAAGATCGAACGCCATCTAAGCAGCCATACGCCAGTTGGAGCCAAGCTGACGATTGTACCGGGCGAAAAGGCGTTTGCCTTCAATATCGATCCTTCCCATCCGTTCCTGCAGAAAGCAGCGGATGCCTATGAAGCCGTGTACGGCGTGCGTGCCCTGTTCACCAAAGACGGCGGCTCGATTCCGATTATCGAAGCGTTCTCCCGCGTGCTGCAAGCGCCAGTCGTGCTGATGGGCTTCGGTCTGCCTGATGAGAACCTGCATGCGCCGAACGAACACTTCAACCTGGAGAACTTTGACAAAGGTCTGCTGACACTCGTTCAATATTTGAAGACCGTCTAAGCGCCTCCTTCTCTTCATCCTTTTACGGATACATCAAACAGCCCGCTGCAGATCCTGGGATCGGCAGTCGGGCTGTTTTTTTATATGTTGTTCATCATGGGGAGGTCAAGAAATAGCCTTGAGCGCCACCTATTCAAAATAATACGTGAAGCCAATCGCACCCGGACCCGTATGCGTGCTGATGATCGGCGTCGTATAATCAATCTCAATCTGTGAATAACCCGTCAATTCCGCGATCTTGTCCCGCAGACTCTCCGCCAGCTTGCAGCCTTCCGCGTGAGCCAGACCCACACCCTTGATCGTATGACCTTTTACATCTTCAGCAAACTGCTTCGCCAGATGCTTAACCACCTGAGCGTGACTGCGCACATTCGTGACCGGCGTATAGACGCCTTCCTTGAGCGTGCCGATGGGCTTGATGTGCAGCAGCGAACCGATCAGCGCCTTGCCGCGTCCGATCCGTCCTCCCTTAACCAGATTCTCCAGCGTATCCACGACGACGTACAGCCGGGTTGCTTCGCGGACTTCATCCAGCCGGGCGAGAATCTCTTCCATGCTCCGCCCTTCATCCGCCATCCGTGCCGCTTCAAGCACCTGAAAAGCCAAACCTCTCGAAATATATTGAGAATCCATAACAGTCACCTGCGTCTCGGTCATCTCGGCCGCCATCGCCGCCGAACGCACCGTTCCACTCATACCTCCGGTCATATGGATCGACAGGACCTCATACCCCTCCGCCCCCAGCCGATCATAAAGTTCGACAAAAGTCCCGGCTGCCGGCTGCGAACTCTTGGGAAGTTCCGTGGACTGCATCATCTTCTGGATAAACGAGGCCGGGGTGATGTCAACCCGATCCGTATACACCTGTCCATCGATGGTGAAAGAAAGCGGCACCATTTCGACTCCGTGTTCAGCCAGTACCGCGTCGCTCAGATCGACGGTTGAATCTGTCACTATTTTAATTTTACGCATTGCCCACTCTCCTGTACACGATCAGCCAATACTCGCCGCTTCTGCGCTGATCGCATGGGAAGTTACGCCTCTTAGCTGTCCTGTTCAGTATACAGGGTGTATAGAGCTTACACAAATGTGAAACTTTATGTCACATTTTACTCATAAATCTTTGACATATCCATTCATCTACTCGTCTGCGGTCGGGGCCGATTGTCTGCCCGCATAATAAGGGGAGCCGGGATCGACATCCAATACCACACGATGCGGAGCAGCCAGCGCATATTGATGCTCACAGCGCCAGCGTACGTCTTCCGTGGGTCCAAAGGTCTCGCCGTCCTGAATCACATCTCCGTTGTCGAACAGGTAGTAGCCCAGACTCGTCAGCTGCTGCGCCACTTCATTGGGTTCCAGATCGAAATAATGACACTGCACATCCGGAATTCCCAGCGCCGCCAGACCCAACGTATCCATAAGCATCTCATGACGCTGGCTGCCTGTCCCCTCCACATTGAAGAAACGGATATTCATAACGCCATATAACAACCCTCCGGCTTCGATCGCGGACAGATAATCGCCCGGCTCCAGCAGCTTGTCACTTTCCCGGAAATATACCGCGTCACATGGCGCCGTCTCCAGCAGGGCACGTACGGTGCCGGTGAGCAGACGCAGACGTTCCTGCGGCGCCAGGCCGGAAGCCATCATATCAATCAGACGTACCGAATATTTACACTGCTCTATGGTCTCGCCAGCCTCCGGCCAATGCCAGGCCTGCTGCACCGCCGTCTCATATTCCGCAGCCGGGCGATTATTGGTCGGCATAATCGAAGTCTGCGCAGGCATTTCCCCATCCGCGAATCGAACCGGATAATTCAGATGGAAGAAATGCAGCATATCCGTCTCGGCCTCTTCAGATGGTTCCCACACCAGCAGATTATCCCGCAGTTTCTGCTCATCCGGCTGATCGACTGTCCCGGTATACCGCTGCATTTTCTCAAATAATCGCTTGCGCGAAAACTGCGGCTTCTCCTTGTATTTCAGCTCAATCGTATAGATTCGGGCGAATCCATAATCACGTTCGGATGCCAGCAGTTCCTCGGTATCCGGGTCTACCTCTGCCTGGTCGTGCTCCTCAGCCATTCGGTCATGATGAAACCGTTCCTCTTGCTCATGTTCTTGGGTCATGGTAGGCCTCCTTAACGTTCGCTGAATGTACTTGTCTGTTGGAAAAAAGGGCTTCTTGAATGGATGGAACCTGGACTCTGCTGCTTAGAATCAGCTGGAATAGAAGGAACAATATGTACGGTCGAACTTGCCCTGCATCAGATCTTCCCTGCGGATAAACACATGCAGTACCCCTGCATCTCCCCACAGAAAACCAACCGAATCGTCCGAATCCACCTCGATCAGCAGGACCATATCCGCAACCTCCCGCTTGGCACGTTCACGGTCACCCCCAAAGGCCTTGGTCAGCCGCATGATCGCTTCCTCGGGTGCATAGGTCGATTCGCAGCCAAACAGTTTGAGCGCAGCTAAATATTCATCGTCCCCATGCTGGCCTTCCGCATAACCAAACATCTTCATCGTCGGTGAATCCTGTTGCCCGGCCAATTCAAACATGAGGTCTTCGTATTCTTCCCAGCCGTGATCGTCATCCTCAACCGCCTCCTCGTCCACATAGCCATAGCCAGGGAGGGCGAGTGATGCTTGAGCCTGGAGACGATAGGAATGGAAGGCTTCGTCCTGCTCATGCACCGTAGGGGCAGGGGCGCTTCGCCGGGAGGCTGTCTGCATCTGCTTAGACGAGAGATAGAGCACTTGATGTTCCACGTCAAGATCATAATCTCCGGCAAAAAAGAGCAGACAGCCTGACTTGGGCAGTCGATTCTCGGGGTCGAGATCCTTGAGTTCCTCCAGATTCAATTGGCAGACGAAAGTCATCGGAACGCCATCGGACTCCAATGGCCATGGCGTTCCCTCAGGCAGATCGGGTTCTCCTGCTACACGCGAATTACCCACCTGCTCGTCATTTTCCGGCTCCGTAAGAGTCAGATTCACGGTCTGCCTGGCTGAATTTAGCAGATACTCCTGGGCATGGGCAAAATCCTGTTCCTTAATCAACTGCTGCAAGCGTAGACGATTCTCATCGCTTAGACGCATCATTTACCCCATCCTTTGTTCAAAATCGAATCAAGCCAACTCCCAAATTTAGTATAAACGAAATCGCCCGGCTTTTTCTAATGCCCGATACACGGCTTCTTCCTACGGCTGACGATTCAGCAGCTTGCATCTTCATCTCTATGCTGCGATAACGCAGCTTCGGAGTGACGCATTTCTTTGCTACTTTTTATCAAACTGATAGAATAGATACGCTATGTGTAAAAAAGGAGGTCCGCAATTGCAATCGCTCAGGCGCCTGACGGCGGGAATCGCTGAATGGCCTCGAAATGTCAAGTTGTTTTTCGCCGCAAACCTGCTGTATCAGATCGGCGGAGGCATGTTCTCAGTCTTGTACAATCTCTATATCCAGGGAATCGGCTATAATGATGCCATGAATGGTCGTGTGGTCAGCATCCAGTCCTTGGCGACCGCCTGCATTTTTATCCCGATTGGCTTATTTGGAGATCGTCTTAGTCGCAAAATGCTGCTGATCGTCGGCGCTTTGTTCAGTGGAATCGTGTTCTCGCTGCGTGCATTGACGGAAGCGGAACCCATGCTGCTGACGCTTGCCGTCATGTCCGGTGTATTCGCTGCTTTCTTCCAGGTGCTGGCTATCCCTTTTCTGGCGGAAAACGTCAAAAAATCGCAGCGGCTGGCTCTATTTAGCGCTTATTCTTCACTAATGCTTGCCGCTCAGGTACTTGGCAGCATGGGCGGCGGTGTACTCGCTGATTTTCTTCAACACTCCGGACTGGAGCGAGTATCCAGCCTGCGCTTTACGCTGTTTGTCGGCGGGATTGCTACACTGGCTGCCTTTGTGCCCATGCTGTTCATTCGTGAAGATCGCCGGCAATCCGAGCCGCCCAGGACGTCTCCTGCCGCCATTGGCCGCGAAACCAACGAAACCGCTACCGGAACTACCGGGCTGACAGCAGACGAATCCCCGATTCGTAAGCCGGAGAGCAGCTCCAAGCTTATCTTCTGGTTTGTGCTTGCTCAACTGCCAATCGGTCTCGGTTCAGGGCTTGTTGTCCCTTACCTGAATCTGTATTTTACCAATCGCTTTGGCGTCTCCTTGACGACCATGAGTGTATTGATCTCATTGGGACAGATTATGACCATTGTGTCCATGCTGATCGGGCCTACACTGTCGAGACGCGTCGGTCAGGTTCATGCGGTGGTGATCTTCCAGATGCTGTCGCTGCCGTTCCTGCTCATCACCGGATTTACGAATGTAGCGTTTATCGCTTCCGTCACCTTCTTGTTCAGACAGGCTCTGATGAACGCAGCGAATCCTATTCAATCCGCGATTATGGTAGACCGGATTCCCGACAACAAACGCGGGATTGCCAACTCCTTGACCCAGACCGCCTTCATGCTCGGTTGGGCCAGCATGGGTCCGGTTCAGGCGTATCTGGTTACCACATACGGAAATTACTGGGGATACGCGATCACGTTCAGCATCACGGGAGTTCTCTACATCACCGCTTCGCTGCTGTATTACTTCCGATTCCGCGAATCCCGCTCTGGCCGGAACGTTCAGGCTGCCGCTGCCAAATAGCGGGTAGCTTGTACTTGCGCCAGAACTGCCCCCGCTTGAAGGTTCGCGCGGTGATTACGGTCCAACATTCAGACATAGAAACGGATCAAAGGCAGGTTCTGGAATGCCGCTCTCCAATCTGATACACCAAAAAAAAGGATGAATCCGATTGATCGGATTCATCCTTTTCGGTTATTCATTTCAACGAGCGCTTGAGGTCTGTCCGTGGAAGCTTAGGCTTCAACCAGAACCGGAGTCTCATACGTGTTGCTCAGCTTGCGCTGACGACGCACCACAGCATCCGGTGGCGTCACTGCCGGAGCATCCGGGTGCAGCAGCCAGGATTTCACGAAGTGTGTATCCGATACCCGGAACATTGGAGGCTCTTTCTCAAAGTCGATCTTCATGGCATAGTTGCTGCGCAGAGCAAACGCATCGCCTACTGGCGGATGCAGCAGATCGGGAGGTGTACCCGGGATCGCCGTCAGCTTCTCTTCGCCGTTGCTGTCCAGCGCAGGCATCGAGGATAGCAGACCCCAAGTGTATGGATGACGCGGATCATAGAAGATCTCGGCAGCCGTACCCATCTCTACGATCTGGCCCGCATACATAACTGCTACGCGGTCAGCCATCTTCGCTACAACGCCCAAGTCGTGGGTGATGAAGATGATGGCTGTACCGATCTTCGCCTGAAGGTCTTTCATCAGTTCGAGGATCTGAGCCTGAATCGTTACGTCCAGTGCCGTTGTTGGTTCGTCAGCGATCAGCAGCTTGGGGTTGGCTGCCAGCGCCATTGCGATTACGACGCGCTGACGCATACCGCCGGAGAATTCATGCGGATATTGATTGAAGCGTTTTTCCGGATTCGGAATCCCGACCAGTGTTAACAGCTCCAGTCCACGTGCACGCGCAGCATCCGCAGAAATCTTTTCGTGCGTAAACAGCACTTCGGTGATCTGCTTGCCGACTTTCATTGTTGGGTTAAGCGAGGTCATCGGGTCTTGGAAGATCATGCCGATTTCCTTGCCGCGCATCTTCTGCATCTGATTCTGGCTTTTTTTCACCAGATCCACGCCTTCAAATAGAATTTGTCCGCGTTTGTATTGCCCCTGTGGTTCCGGAACCAGCTTCATGATCGCCTGGGAGGTTACGCTCTTGCCCGAACCCGATTCGCCAACGATAGCGAGCGTCTCGCCCTTGTCCAGATGGAAGTTTACACCGCGAATGGCCTGTACTTCACCGGCACGCGTTCTGAATGAAATTGCCAAATCTTTGACTTCGAGAAGTCTCTCCATTGTCTACACTCCCTATTAAAGCCCGTTCACAGAGGAACGGGCCATTTGTCGCTTTTCGCATCGCGTTCTCGCGTCTTGTCCGCAATCGCGCACTCCGCTTTTCCGAACGTTCGTATATAATCATGAGAACATTGTTTTACGAAATCGTATATAATATTGTAACTGCTTGGGTATCTGGCAGTCAAGCATACACTACATGTCAGATATGCGCTGGAGCAGGCCAAAAGAAAAGGTAGCGGCACCGCCACAGAGATTGTAAAATCGATTGAACGCTTATTTAAGGAGGCCGCTTCCATGATTGCCAAAAACGCACGTTTAGATGAAGTCCGCGAGTTTCTGCCCGAATGGCTGGAACGCAGCAGGCAGGAAGCTTCAGCCGGAGCTGTGGCTTCCTACATTCCCGAATTATCCAAAGCCCCCCATGATGCACTGGGGATTCATCTGCTCGACAAACAAGGCGAATCGGTCTCTGCGGGCGACTGCGGCATGGCCTTCACTCTTCAGAGCATCTCCAAGGTGTTTACCTTGATTCTCGCGCTGATGGACAACGGCGAAGATGCGGTATTTGAACGCGTGGGTATGGAACCCACAGGCGACAATTTCAATTCCATGCTCAAACTGGAGCTGGTCCGTCCGGGCATTCCTTTTAATCCGCTGATTAATGCTGGAGCGATCACGGTATCCTCCATGATTCGCGGTTCTTCTCCAGAGGAGAAATCCCAGCGTATTCTGGCGTTTTTCCGTCAGTTATCGGGGGGCAGCCCTCTTGAAGTCAATGAGGCCGTCTACCAATCCGAGTATGAGACGGGCAACTTAAACCGTTCGATTGGTTATTTCCTGGTGGAAAATGGCGTACTGGATGGCGGCGTAGAAGAGGTGCTGTCCGTCTACTTCCGTCACTGCTCCATCGAAGCTACCTGCCGGGACTTGGCACGGATGGCTCTGGTTCTGGCCGGTGATGGCACCGATCCCATCAGCGGGGAGAAACTGATCCCTCGGCGCTACGTGCAGATCGCCAAGACGTTTATGATTACCTGCGGCATGTATAACGCCTCTGGTGAATTCGCAATCAAAGCCGGTCTTCCTGCCAAAAGCGGTGTTTCCGGCGGTATTCTAACCTTCGTTCCCGGTGCGCTTGGCATCGGCGTGGTGGGCCCGGCGCTAAACGCCAAGGGCAACAGCAGTGCGGGCGTGCATCTGCTGGAGCGACTGTCGCAGCGGATGGATTGGAGTTTGTTCTGACCCTTTTCCTGACCTGACAGATCGAATAGGCCCATTGCACGAAGAAGGGCTTAGGCATATGCCTAAGCCTTTTTCTCCCGGTTCACGGCCGATTCTTTACATTTATTGCAGCTTGCTTTTTTTATGAAGAAACAGGGGATACTCTGGCTTGCGTATCTGTCTGCGGCTTCGCTGCCTGAGAAGCACGCGCCTCCCCTACCGCACGGTTGCAGGCCGCCATATAAGCTTCTGCCGCTGCCATCAGAATGTCGCGGTTCGTCGCGGTTCCACGATGCAATGAGTCGCCCAGCCGCACGGTGACCGTTGCTTCCCCGGCTGCTGTCTCCCCTGAAGAGACCGAATACAGTTCCAGGTCGGCAAACTCAATCGGCTCGGGAATGGCGCTGCGGATTGCAGCGACTGCTGCTTCCACCGGTCCTTCTCCGCCGCCTGTATATACGGCTTCCCTGCCCGTAGCATTGTCACGAATCTTGCAGGAAGCTACCCGATGCGTCCCACTGCCCGTCACAATCTGCACTTCGCTCAACGTATAAGGCTCCAGCGCACGATCCACAGCCTGTCCCGCCATTTGCAGCAGTTCATGATCGTGAACCGTCTTCTGGCGATCGGCTTTCTCCTTAAACGCCGCATACAGTTCTTCCAGCTGTTCCGCGTTCAACTCCACACCAAATTCCGCAACCCGGTGGCGAAGGGCATGGCGACCCGAATGTTTGCCCAATACGATCATGCTGCGCGGGATTCCCAGACGTTCAGGGTCCATGATCTCGTACGTATTGCGATTCTTGAGCAGACCATCCTGGTGAATCCCCGCCTCATGTTGGAAAGCATTGCGGCCGACGATCGGCTTGTTGTATGCGATGGGCGAACCCATCATCCGACTGACCATCTGTGAGGTCGAGTAGATTTCTTCCGGATGGATGCCCGTCGATACGCCGAAGCTGTCGCCTCTCGTTGCCAGCGCCATGGCCAGTTCTTCCAGCGAACAGTTGCCTGCCCGCTCCCCAATACCATTGACCGTTACTTCCACATGTGTAACGCCTGCCCGGATTGCCGCCAGGCTGTTCGCTACAGCCATGCCCAGGTCGTTGTGGCAGTGGGCGCTGAATTCGACCCGATCGCTCCCGCGAACTCCGCGCATCACCCGGGTGAACATGGCGCCGTACTCCTCCGGCAGCGCGAAGCCCACCGTATCGGGAATATTCAGAATTGTGGCGCCTTCTTCGATTACAGCCTCCAGCACTTCAAACAGGAATTCATCGCCCGTACGTGTGGCATCCATTGGCGAGAATTCCACCTCATCCACAAACTGCTTGGCATACGCGACCATCTGACGCGCGAGAAGAACCACTTCCGCCCGCGTTTTTTTCAACTGAAAATCCAGATGGATGTTCGATGAGGACAGGAACATATGCAGACGTCTGCGCTGTGCATCTTCAGTGGCTCGAACCGCCGCATCGATATCCTCTTTGACTGCACGGGCAAAACCACAGATCTCCACCCCTGCGACCTCACGCGAGATACGCTGCACCGCTCGAAAGTCTCCTGGACTCGAGATCGGGAAACCCGGCTCAATCGTATCCACGCCCAGACGTGCCAATTGATGAGCCAGTTTGACCTTTTGTTCTACATCGAGCGAAGCTCCGGGTGCCTGTTCGCCGTCTCGCAGCGTCGTGTCAAAAATCTTGATCCGTCTGGTTCCTGTCGTTTCTGTCATGGTTAATCGCCTCCGGTTCTTGTAATGGGTGCCTTCCTCATCTGTTCTTCCTACCTGCACTTACTGACCTATAGGTGCTCCATACCCCTGTGTCTCATCTGGTTGACATATCAAAAAGGCCCGTCGTCTCCTGAATCAAGAGACGACGGGCCTGGGCCGCCGCGGTACCACTCTCGTTGAACGCAGCACTGCTGCACAGAGCTGCGTTCCGCTTGAACCCGGGATAACGGTCGGGTCTTCCGGTCGGCTTCAATCCGATGTTACTTGCAGCTTGGGCTGCCTCATCGGGGTTCGGCCTTCATGCTCCCGGGCGAGTTCAGGAAAAGCGAATACCGTGTTGCACCCTCCCACGGCTCTCTGTAAATCGCTTGGTCCTTACTGCTCCCGTTCATTGCATGGATCTGTTTGGTTGATCGGTTTAATCGCGCTGTCTTGTTGACTGACTGTCGGTTCGCTGGATCTTCTGATCGGATTCTACGTCCGACAGGATACAACTCTGGAATCCGCTTGATGCTTGCCGTCCATACAAAAAGCCTGTCGTCTCTTGGATGAAGAGACGACAGGCTGGACTGTCGCGGTACCACTCTCATTGATTCTGCTTCTCTTCCTGCAATCACATGCTGGCCCTGGGCCAAGTGCAGCTGGAGAGAAAACAAAATCCGCTCGTTGGCCCTCTCACGTGGGCAAATCCGTTTGAACTTAAAGGCAGGCTGCTCTCGCTCAAACTTCAGGAAGTTAAGCGCCTCGTTCCTTCTGAGTTCAACCGCTTCCGGGTGAGTTTCACCTAACCTGCCGACTGCGTCGCACCACCCCGCAGCTCTCTTGACGGCCGTTCTGGCTACTGATCCCGTTCATCGCGTTTGTTCATGTATGTCGGTTTTGTGTCATTCTAATCCTGCCGCATCGGGAATGTCAACCTTTTTTGTCTGAAAAAATGGGGGATTCATACTGGATTTTTTTCACTTCTACTAAGCGCTCTCCCACAAAATGGGCACGATACGCATCAGGCATGGTCAGGCTTTGCCAGAATGAGTATCCATAGCGCTCATCAAAAGCACCCAGCATCAGCGTCAGAATATCACCATGTGTGCCGATGGCTATTCGCCCACCAGGATAAGCATGCAGCAGTCCGCGAATGACGGACACTGCTCTCATCTGTGCTTCCCGGCTGCTCTCTCCGCCGGGCGGTCGGTAATCCAGATCAGCGTAGCATCGCCGCTTGGCTTCCTGGAAGCCTTCCGGTCCCAGATCCTGCGACCCCGAGACCAATCGCTCCCTCAGGTCGGGATGAATATCAATGCGGCGGCCCGCGGCTTCCGCCAGCGGACGAATGGTATCGATAGCCCGGCGATAGGGGCTGGAGATATATTGCTCAATTCCCTCGCTGCTCAGTCGGGCACAGAGCGCACGGGCTTCCGCCTCGCCCGAGGGCGACAAACCCCGTTCAAGCTCCCGGCCATGCTCATAGACCGAATGGGCATGGCGCACGAAATACAGCAGCGTCTCACGCTCCGCAGAGGCTGGCGGTGAAGTGTTGCTCTGCGGCGCATGAGCCGTGCTTGGGAAAGCCGTTTTCCCGTCCCTGCGGCCGCTCATTCGACTTCTCCCCAGAAGACGAGATATTCGCCCAGCAGAGCGTTCAGCTCGTCTAACTGTGCATACCCCGGCAGCTGCGCAGCATCAAGTCCGCCCTGGATGCGCGGCAGCGACAGGTACAGCTTGTTCAGGCTGTACCGATAAGCATCGTCCGGCGCCGCTTCGCCGGCGCGGACCACATGCAGTTCGTGCGGCCGGTACAGCAGCCGGCCGGTCTCTTCGGCGGTGGCCGGATGCCGCCGAAGCAGCGCCAGGAGTTCGCCGTCGGTCAGGCCGCCCAGCTCTGCGGGCGGCAGGCCGTCGGCGCCGATCAGGCGCTGCGTCAAGGCCCGGAGCACGGCGACCGGGCCGATGTTCTCCGCCGAAGCGTGATAACGCGCTTCGTGCAGGATCAGCCGCAGCATCAGCGCGGCGGCGTCCGCATCGGCTTCCAGATGCGGCCCCGACAGCCGGAAGCCGCGCAGCAGCTCCGGCGCCGGAAACGGCAGGATGCCGAACGCAGCGGCACTGCGCACCCAGGAATCCAGGTGGTCGGCATGCAGCACGCCTTCCCGATTGCGCAGCAAACTGGCAAGATCGCCTTGAATGAGGTCAACAACCTCGCCTCGATTCAGCCCCTCCAGTGCCTGCTGCACGTCCTCGGAAGCCAAGACTTCTTGAGCGCGCAGATAATGGTTGAACCCTTCGATGCCTTCCAGCGCATGACTGAATGGCCCGTGTCCGGCATCGTGAAGCAGCGCCGCTGCCCGCAGTTCTGGCCAATTCGGTGCAAAGTGGGCGATCAAGGCGAAGACGCCAAGCGTATGCTGAAGACGCGTGGACGTATGCTGGGTGTGCAGCGCCGCCGGGCCTGCATGATTCACTTCATGCAGGCGTCTAAGTGTCCGACTTCGCAGCAGCTTGACCTCGTTTGCACTGGGAGTCACGACCGTTCCCCAGAGTGGATCACGAAGCGTCTTCGAGCCATCCAATTGACCATACGCCTGCTGTGGAAGTCCCTCTAGTGCGGACATCCTTTCAAGATTGTTCAATCCAGTCTCTCCTCTCCGGTTTCCGTTCTTTCCGTCCCGCCCGCTTCTCTTCGATAAGTCAATAGGGGTTCCGCAGGCTCAAAGGGATACTTATCGAGCAGCGTGATCTGATAACGATCGGTGTTATCGATCTCGGCAGAGACTCGGATGAATCCATGAGCCAGACTGTAAGCCATACGCTTGCGATCCACGATCTCCAGAAGAGTCTCGAAGCCTGATTCCGCTCCCATCCAGCCTAACTCTGCCTCATGTTCCGCTTCCCCCTTATGCAGAGAAGCAAAGGCCAGCACTTCGTCTCCTTGGGCGTTCAGCGCAGCAAATGATCCTTCAGCCCATAGATCGTCAGCTTCGCTAAAGGTTCGCCATACCGTCAACGGGTAAGGCTGAGGCGGGTTCCCTTCATGCGCTTTTTCGTAAGACGCACGCATCCGCTGGGCCAAACCGTTCAGCGCCGCTTCGTTTCCTTGAAGTTCAGCGAATGAGCGTATATGCAGGCAATCGTCCCTAATCGCTGCCCCTTGTTCTTCCGCCGCAGTAAGCTTAACCTTGGCCAGGTCAAGATGGGGCATATAAGTACGACGCATCTCGGCAAATCCAAATCGAGTGTAAAAATCCACCGCCAATAATTCATTTTCCCGAAACAAAACCTGAATCGCCCTGCCGCCAGCTTCTGCTTGTACAACCTCCATCAAGGCTTCCGCAACCCTCAGATCCTGCTGATCCGGACGGAGATACAGGTTCAGGTAACGACCCAAAGGGTGAAACCCTTTCTGCCAGAGCAGCGCAATTCCGTCGATTCCCGAATGGCTGCGGACGATAAAAGCCTTCCGTTCAAGCGGCCCCTTCTCTTGCCCAGGAAGCAGACTCACCCGTTCCTCTGCTCCGCATAGTCCCAGCATACGCACGGCATCTTCCCGATCCTCTTGGCGGTACCTGGTCACTTGGCGAGACCCGGGTGCTGCATATTCATTCTTCTGGATAGCCTTCTGCGAGAATGGATGTCCCTGTGATGGGGGGCATCCTTGTTGAACGTTATTCTCCGGTTCCAAAGTCATGATGTTCCTCCTTTTCCTCCCAGACGTTCGCTTGCTCAGTATACCTTTTATCCCGATACAGCCGCAAAATCCCCACGCCTTATCATCAGATAGACTCGACTTCCCAAAGGGGCTTCGCATACAATCGGAGTACAACAAGTATCTTCGTTGGTGGGAAGGAGCCTTTCCGGATGAAAAAATGGATCGTTTTCACCTTATATGCTGCCGCTCTAATCCCGATCCTGATCTATCGACATGACCTTCAGGCATTGATGCAGGAAGTCTCGCTTCCGGTAATCACCGGCTTCGGACTGGCTTTTTTATTCGCTTTTTTCCCTGTGCTGCCTTATAAATTAGTTATTGCTTCCCTGGGATTCCTCTATGCACCGGCTCTGGGGGCACTCATTGCCTGGCTTGCCGTTACCGGCGCCTCGCTGCTGCAATATGTGCTGGTTCGTGTATTTTTCCGAGAGCAGGGACGTGCCATGCTGGCACGCTTTTCTGGTCTTGAGCGTGCCGGCAAGCTGATGGAGCGCAGGCCATTCGCCGTTATCCTGGCTGCACGTCTGATTCCTCTGCTTCCGCAGGCACTCGTCAATCTGTACCCGGCTTTTCTGAATATTCGCCCCCTCGTCTACTTCTCGGCTTCCGCATTGGGCAAGATCCCGGCGATGCTCGTCTATGCTTTTATCGGCCGCAGCCTGTTCACCGACCTGCCGGGAACATTTGCTGCACTGGGATTGTATGCGGGCTTCCTGCTGATCGTCTACGGAGTCTACCGCCTGAGCTTTCGTACTCGATAAAGATTCGGATCGTTGTTCAAGGCGGCGGGCAAGCCCGTTTGTTCGATGTGCCGGAAGGGTAAATGGAGAATATGCAGGCGAAGCTTCAAGCTTGGCCGGAAGAAAGGGTGAAGAGGATGGAAAAGCATATTCAGGCACTGTCCGAGTGGCTTGATGGCAAAACCGGACAGACTCTCAGCATTGAAAAAACGGAAAATGAAGATACCGACCTCGTTCATTTTGAGCTTCGGGAGATCGACGAACGTTCGCAGGACAATCCGGTTGATGATTATCTGGAGCGTGCCCTGCTGCTGCGCGGATCGGGTAATATCGTCAACGGCGACGGCGAACAGGTTCCCCTGCCAGGTGACACGTATGAGATTGTCCTGAACGAACTGGAGATCAGCGACAAGGGTGAAGATCGCCTTGCCCTCAGCAACGACCGGGCGAAATATGTCATCAGCATCGGCTGATTCCGCCATTCTTGAAGCAGAGATGTTCAATATTTATGCTGCAATAATTCCTAAACAGGATGTGACTTTTGAGCAGCGTGCACTTCTGTGCCATTCCCATGAGTCGCGCTCCCAAGAGTAAGCGACGCAAGCAAAGAGGCCTCGCCGCGGCGGAGCCTCTTTGCTTCGTTTGGGTTTATCGATGTTTGCACGCTGCCTTTTACATCAACAGCTGGGCAGCACAAGCATGAATCTGCTGGACCATGGAGGCCTGCTGTGGGTAGACGGATAAGCGAATCTCCAACCGCTGGAGGAACAACCGGGCATTGATACGACCCTCGCCAGCGAATGGCTTGGCTTCCGGTGCAGGCTCCTCTCCGAACCGTTCCAGCCAGGCTTCAATGGGCTCTTGTTCCAACTGCCCCAATGTCAGAATGGTCTCGGCTGCCGCAGCAAGGCGGTCATCCTCATCATGTACAAATACATGTTCAGCGCCCAGCAGACGCCGCCGAATCCCTTCCAGCATATGCAGCCGTTCCACAGAACCCGCTAGCGGGGATTGAGCCAGATCTTCCAGCGCATCGGCGGTATGAGCGACGGCATGTGCCCAACCGCGTCCTTCTTCGGGCACATAGCCGCGCAGATCCCGTTCTTCGTCCAATACACGCAGTACGGCATGGAAGAGTGCCCGCCACTCCTGCTCATGAAGCCAGGGGCTTCGGCGATCCGAGGACAGAATCAGCGGAATCAGCAGCATCGAAAACGAACGGGTGAAGACGGAATCCGTCTCTTGTTCTCCTATGCGGAAAAACAGTCCATCCCCTTTCAATACTGCATCCATCACTTGACGCAGCTGATCCTCTTCCAGCCATCCCGCCTGAATCCATTGGGAAAAAGATCCATAGATCCACTCATCGCGCAGCGCTGAATCGACATCTCCAATGTACCTCAGCATGGATGGAATCAGAGCCGCAAGGGTTGGGGATTCTGGGGGTATGGAGGAAAAACGGATGCCTTGCAGCGCCTTCAGCAGTTCATGTCGGGCTTGCTGCTCATTCCCTTCATCGGCAGCAGAACGAACATAAGAGGTATTCATCGCCTCTCCTCCTTCACTTTGGTTCTCCCAGTATAGCATCTACAGAACAGCTCTACAGATTGCTTTGTTTTTTCGTCTTTTTTCGATCAAGAAAGCGACCTTTTTCGCTAAGGCATATGACATGATCCGACCTCAACCCCAAAACATACAAAAAACCCGCTTGCTCCTGTGGAACAGGAACAGCGGGTTCTATGTGAACGCCTTACTTGGCTTCGGAGTTTTGGTACATTTCGATCAGTTCTTCAATTGCAGCTTTGCTAACCATTTTGCCTTTGAAGTATACGAGGTCTTCAGCTTCACCAGTGAAGATGCAAGTTGGCGCGTATTTTCTCAGGATGATGCGCTCGCCATCTACGAAAATTTCCAGTCCGTCTTTGATGTCGATGCCCATTGTTCTACGAAGTTCAATCGGAATGACCACACGTCCGAGTTCGTCTACGCGTCTTACGATACCTGTTGCTTTCATTGCTATGATTCCCCATTTCGATTAAAATAATAGTTGTCGACAAAAGATCGTCGTTATTCGATATTATTCGACAATTTGTGCTTGATTCCACTGTACTCCTCTTTATATATCTTGTCAATATGGAAATTTATACTACGCTCAAAAAAATGTAGATTTTGTGAAAAAAGAAAGCGAAACCCTGGATAATCAGGGTTTCGCTTTTGATTTTGGTGCATTATTTCCTTGAAAAGTCGTCTTTTTCTTGATCTTCTTAGACTGAATAGCCTCAAAAAGACTCAGGAAACGTCGGAATGAGCGTTCAGTTCCGGACGCATGAGATGAACGGTTGCTCCCGGACGGCCAAATGCCCCTGCTTCCGAACGTCCCGCTTCGACAAAACCTACACTTTGATAAAAATCATAGACTTCGGGCGTCTGATCTCCCACGTCCACAGCAAGTTCACCGCGCTGCGACACATGATCCAGCAGCATGCCCGCAATACCCTGTCCCTGATAATGAGGATGAACTACAAGCAATTCGACTTTCGATCCATTCATGGCGATAAATCCGGTCAGCTCCCCACCGAAGCGGCTCTGCATTGCATACAGTTCCAGACGTTCCACAATTTCCTCATGGAACAGACGAGCGTAGAACTCCACACTGCCTGGATCGAGATCGGACAATGTTCGACGCACCGACATCATCCAAATTTCAGTCAACCGATCTTTGTGTTCTTCCGTACACATAATGATTTGCATGCGTACATCCTCCTTTTTATCGATCATGTATGGTTCTTCTGACGACACAACCTTCCACCGAATGATAGGACTCTTTCCGCTTACACTCCAAAACTCCGTTTGAAAGCAGCGGAAGGATAATATTTGAATAAATATAACACAAAAGCGGCTCGGCGTCTTGTGACGGTTTTGACATAATTGCTATCCGTGCTGGCCAAACCTTTCGTCTGATTGTCTCAAACGGTCGTCATTATCTTTCTTCAATTTGCCAGTTCTTCAATGTCATTCCCGTGAAATTGGCTCTGATACAGCTGATAATAGGCTCCGCGTGCCTCCAGCAGCTGTTCATGTGTTCCCTGCTCCGCGAGGCGCCCGCCATTCATGAACAAGATCAGATCGGCGTCCTGAATCGTACTGAGCCGATGAGCGATCACAAAGCTGGTTCGCCCCTTCATCAGTGTTCGCATGGCACTCTGAATGTGCATCTCCGTACGCGTATCAATACTGCTGGTCGCTTCGTCGAGAATTAGAATCGCCGGATCAGCCAGGACTGCCCGAGCAATCGTCAACAGCTGACGCTGACCGTGACTGAGGTTGCTTCCTCCCATCGTAAGCAGCGTGTCATAACCTCTGGGCAGTGCCTGAATGAACGCATCCGCATTAGCCAGTTCTGCGGCATGTTCCACTTCCGCATCGGAAGCTTCCAGCCTGCCGTAGCGGATATTTTCCCGAATCGTGCCCGCGAAGACGTAAGCGTCCTGAAGCACCATTCCTACGCTGCGGCGCAGATCCTTTTTATCCAGCTCCCGAATATCCCGCCCGTCAATCGCAATACTTCCGGACGAAATCTCATAGAATCTGGTCAGCAGATTAACAATTGTTGTTTTACCTGCGCCGGTTGGGCCAACCAGGGCGACTTTCTGCCCTGGTTCTGCCCGGAAGGACACATCCTGGAGAATCGGACGCTCGGGTTTATAGGCGAACGCCACCTGGTTAAACTCGACAGCCCCGCGCACGGATTGCCCATTCAGCGGACGACCCTGCGCCTCAAACTCAGTGTCGAGATCCAGAATTTCAAATACCCGCTCGGCGCCTGCAACGCCTGACTGAATCAGATTGTATTGATTGGCCAAATCGCTGATCGGCCTGCCGAACTGACGCGAATAATTCAGGAAGCTTACGATGATGCCCACGCTTGTCCAGCCATTCCAGACCATCCAACCCCCAATGGCTGCGATCAGGGCGAAGCTGATATTATTCAGCATATTCATGACGGGTCCTACCAGTCCCGATACAATCTGCGCCCGAACTGCCGCCCGGTTCAGCTCGACGTTAATCCCGTCGAACTGGGCTTTCATTGCCTGTTCACGGCGGAAGATCTGTACCGTGCGCAGTCCACCGACCGACTCTTCAATCAGGCCATTCAGCGCTCCCAGCTGTTCCTGCTGCTGCTTGAAGCTGCGGCGCGTTACGCCTGCAATCATTCGGGTAGCCAGCATCACCAGTGGGATGGTAATCAGACTCACCAGCGTCAGCCAGATATTCAGCCGCAGCATAAAAATCAATGAACCGATGACGACGATGAGGCTGGTCAGCATCTGGGTAACGGTCTGATTGAGGCCATTGGACACATTTTCGATGTCATTGGTATTCCGGCTCATCAGTTCCCCATGCGTACGCGTGTCAAAGAAGGACACCGGAAGGAGCTGATACTTGCGGAACAGATCGCCGCGCAGCGATTGCAGCATACGTTGAGCCACGCCGGTCATGACGTAGGCCTGAAGCCAGGAAGCGACGGCACCAACTGCATACAGACCAAGCAGCAGCAGGCAGAGCGATCCCAATCCTTCCAGATGTCCAGGGGTAATGAAGCGGTCAATCGCCACCCCCAGCAGATAGGGCGTGACCATCGTGACCAGGGCCGCCAGAATGGTCAGGATATAGACGAGAATCAGTCCAGCTCGCTGACGATTGAGATAGGCCCATAGGCGGCGAACGGTGGCACCGGTATTCTGTGCCCGTTCCTTGGCACGAGGCATCCCCCTTGCTGCCCCTCCAGGGCCGGGCATGGTCAGGCCTCCGGAAGCCTTGCTTGGCTCGGATGCAGTCTGTTGACCCCGATCCGCTTCATTGGATTGTCTAGGCATAGGCTTCCTCCTCCCCTTTCCGCTCCTGGGAACGCCGAATATCGCGGTAGATCTCGCTATGTTCCATTAACTCTTCATGTGTGCCAAGCGCCGCAATCTTTCCGCGATCCATGACCAGAATCAGGTCGGCACCGCGTACGGCCGAGATCCGCTGCGCAATGATAAGCTTGGTGGTTCCTGTCATTTCAAGTTCCAGTGCCGCTCGAATCCGGGCCTCTGTGGTGAGATCGACCGCACTGGTACTGTCATCAAGGATCAGCACAGCCGGACGCATCAGCAGTGCCCGGGCGATGGCGATGCGCTGCTTCTGGCCGCCGGACAGATTAACGCCTTTTTGCCCAAGACGGGTCTGATAGCCTTCCGGCATCCGTTCGATAAATTCATGCGCCTGAGCTGCGGCAGCCGCCCAGCGCACCTCATCCCCCGAAGCATTCGGGTGTCCAAAACGGATATTGTCGGCAATCGTTCCGCTGAACAAATTGGCTTCCTGGAGCACAACGCCGACCTGCTTGCGCAGAGTAGACAGTTCCAGCTCTGATACATCCCTACCATCAAGGCGAACCACACCAGAACGTGGATCGTACAGACGAGGAATCAGGCTGACCAGTGATGTCTTACCCGAACCGGTCGCGCCCAAGATGCCCAGTGTCTGTCCCGGGAGCAGGCTGAAGGAGAGATCTTGAAGCGCAAGCTCTCCGTCTGGACCTCCATAGCCGAAGGAAACCTGCTCAAAGTCAATCCGTCCCTGCCCGATCCATGAGGTCTGCGCATGAAGCGAATTTTCAATATCCGGGCGTTCCTCGAACACCTCGTTGACTCGATCCGCCGAGGCTTTGGCTCTGGATACAAAAGTCAGGATCATCCCCACCGCAAGCATGGAGAACAACAGTTGGGTCACATAATTGATGTAAGCCACCAGCTCTCCTACCGCCAGTTCACCGGATCGATTAAGTGCCCCGCCGTACCACAGTACCGCTACGACACTTAGATTGAGGATCAGGGTCATCACCGGCATGTTCAGCGACATGATCCGCATTCCCCGTGTCATGATGGACGTGTAATCCCGATTGACTTCGCCAAAGCGCTCTTCTTCATAATCCGAGCGTACAAACGCCTTAACCACGCGAATCCCGTTTAAGTTTTCCTGAAGCCGGCCATTCACCCGATCCAGCCGCTTCTGCACACCAGCGAACATCGGAAGTGAAAAGCGCACCAGAAAGAAGACGAACACCAGCAGCAGCGGCACGGATACAGCCAGAATGATCGTAAGCTTGGCATTGATAGAGATCGCCATCACCAGGCTGCCGATAATAAGCATGGGCGAACGGACAAACATACGCAGCAGCATCTGAACGAAGGTCTGAAGCTGCGTCACATCATTGGTAATCCGTGTAATCAGTGTTCCCGTAGGCAGCCGATCCAGATTGCGAAAAGACAGGGATTGCGTCTTCTCGAACAGAGCGGCTCGCAGATCGCGGCCAAAGTTCTGGGAAGCGATGCTGGAGAAAATGGTGCAGCCTACGCCTCCAATAACGCCAAGCAGCGCAGCACCCAGCATCAGCAGACCGGTGCGGCGGATGACGTCGGCATCTCCCGCAGCGATACCATTATCGACAATGTGCTGAAGCAGCCTGGGCTGCATCAAATCCATGATGACTTCCAGCACCATGAACAGAGGAGCCAGCAGCGCGGGCAGCCAATAGGGTTTCAGATACCTGGCTAATCGCCCCATCAGCTTCTCTCCCCATGTTCCGCAGGTGTAGGAGATTCCACTGGATCTAGCGAAGAGAAGTTGTGCGTGTTCTCCGCCGCTGCTTCTCCATGTGCCGTTTCTTCAGATTCATGCGCTTCATGCCGCCTGCTCCGCCCATGACCACGACCCGAGCAGGATGATCCCTCATGCAGTTCAAAGACCTGAATAAATTCCTGCATGATCGCGTCCACCGCCTTCAGCTCCCCAGCAATTACGGGATGAATCGCTTCCAGCACATTCTCTTCCAATTGCACAGCCAAGGTACGACGGCGCAATTCCAGACGTTCCAGGAAATGCAGGGCACGCCCTCTGCGGAAGGTCTGTGCTCCTCCTTCGCCGCGTGACACCTCACTTTTCCCGCGCCGGCCACCTTCTGCATCTTCTCTCATTACAGATTCCTCCTTACGGCTTGATTTTATGTATACCTATGTATACAAATGTATGCAATCTTATACATATTGTCAATGTCCTTCTTCACGTGATAGCTCTAACACAAAAAGAGACCGCATCAAGCGGTCTCTGGTGATCTTCTTATGAACTTATTATTCCTTGTACATTCATCCTGACTTATGAGGCGTTCTCGCAGTGACGGCGGCAGTCACCATGCTTGCAGGAGGAGAAGGTGCCAATAAAGTCCAGACGATGATCGGAAACGTTGAAGCCATATTCCTGCTGCACCCGCTGCTCCAACTCCGTCAACCAATCATCTTGAATCTCTTCCACTTCTCCGCAGATCGAGCAGATCATATGATGGTGCATGTGCATATGTCCCTCCGTGCGAAGATCGAAGCGGGCTACCCCGTCTCCGAAATTCATTTTCTCCACCAGATGCAGGTCGGTGAGCAGCTCCAATGTCCGATACACGGTAGCCAGCCCAATCTCCGGAAAACGTTCCTTCACCCGCATATAGACGTCTTCTGCACTCATATGGTCACGCTCATGCTCCAGCAATACACGCATGGTAGCTTCACGTTGAACGGTCGATTTATAACCTTTAGCGATCATCTGCTGCTTCATCGATTTAAGTTGTTCTTCTACACTAATCAAGATTCTCGAACCTCCTTTGAACTTCTACGCTGTCTTTTCCCAGTTCGCCTAATTCCCCGTGTTCTATATGCGGCACTCTTTATTTAGAATGATTATAATTTAATAATAACGCAAATCATGAGAATTCGCAAAGATTTTTATCACATTCCTTCAAAAGAACCCTCTATTTTTCCGTTTCCATCTTCTCCGTTTTACGTAAAAACGAACCGCCTCCCAGCCGGATGTTGATCCTCCGCACTGCTCGACGATTCGTTGATCCAACCTTTGATCTTCCCTGATTAGAGGTTCCAGGTTAAGTCTGCACTCTTGGTGGTGCTACCCTTCAGCCTTGGCGGAAGAGACCGTACCCACAGAGCCGCCCGACTTTTTGGAGGTGCTGGATTTCCCCAGATTGCCTTTGTGCTCCAGATGCTTGCGGAACGCGTACATGACGATCAGATGCAGCTTGGCCTGAGTGTACTTGTACAGGAACCAAGGCATGGACGGCATATAGTCATGAATGGCTACTACACAGTCGCTGGAACCCGGGATCATCAGGAACTCAAGGCGTCCGTGATGGGCGTCCTTGGCGTTGGCGAACATGCCGCCCGTAATCCGATACACGGCACGATCTCCATCGCTGCGGGAAGCATCGTAGGTCAATTCCAGAATCGGCCGACGGAAGAATCGGATATAGATCCGGCTGACGCCATCTTCGCTGACCTCTGTGCGAATGAACGGTCTAAGCGCCTTGCCCAACCATTCCGTGTAATATTCGCCCGCCCACTGTGCATTTCGTCCTTCTGGCAGCGTGACGCGCTGCACCGATCGAACATCCGCCTTCTGGACACTTTCTTTGGATTCATCCGACTTGGATTTCTCACCTTTTGAGGATTCCTGCTTCTGCTGGGCTTCCTCTTTTTTCTTGCGTTCTTCCTCCAGCGATTCCTTTGCCGCTTCCTTGAAGGTCTTGCGGCCCTCACTGATCCCTTCCACCTTCATGTTGGGATGGGCGACCATGGGATGAATGAGGCTCTCGATCAGTGGATACGCCATCTCACGCGGTGCGCCAGTGACCAGCGTAACCCATAATCTCGACAGCTTGACCGTCAGGAACGGGAGATCGATGAACTTGCGCTCCACGTTCAATACTTCGGCCATCTGCATCATCATTTCCTTGTAGCTCATCACGTCAGGGCCGCCAACATCGACTGCTCGCCCACAGACTTTCTCATTGCCCAGGCTGTTCTTGAGCGAGTTCAGCACATCGTCAAGCGCAATCGCATGCGTCTTCGTGCGCGTCCATGTCGGCAGCGACATAATGGGAAGCCGCTGAACCAATCGATACAGAATCGGAAATGACGAACCCTGTGGGCCGACAATCAACCCGGCACGTATGGTTGTCACCGGAACGCCGGACGATTCCAGAATTCGCTGTACTTCCAGGCGGCTTCTCAGATGCCGGGATAATTCTTCTTCAGGAATGCCGTCCGGCACAATCCCGCTCAGATAGACAATCTGCTTAATGCCATTTTTCCGTGCTGCCCGGGCAAAATGATCGGCAAGAATGGCATCCATGTCTTCAAAGTCTCCCTGAGTCAGCTTGGCCGTTGGCATCATGGAATGAATGAGATAGAAGGCATAATCCGCGCCCTGAAGCGCCTTGAGCGCATCGTCCATCGAATAAAAATCACAGCTTCTCCATTCCACATGTTCTTCGTCTTCACGCGAATCTCCGTGGCGGGACAGCGCAATAATATCGTAATCTTCTTTGAGTTTTCGCATTAGATTGTGACCGATATAGCCGCTGGCTCCGGTCAGAATGACCTTGGGACGTTCCTTCTGTTCGTCAGGCAGCTCGCTCACCGGTTGATGGTCCATCTCCATATCCATATCGCACCTCTTTGCGTAAGATTTCTCTTCATCCTCCTTTTCATTACCCGCTCTCTGCAAAAAGAACCCTAAGCCCCGATGTGCCGCGAAGATCGCACCGTCGAAGAAAGGGTTCTTATGTGTCGCTTGATGAGCCGATTAGTCCTTCAGCCCCCGATAGCGACCCGTAGTCAGCTCACGGATATACGGTTCCAGATCCGGCATCTCTCTGTCCCTGGCTTCCCGGATCGAACGTTCAATATCATAGGGAAGGCGCACAAAGGTGAGATCCAGCCGTGTTCGGCTTTTTCCGCCGAGATCACCTTCCAGAATGGCATAAGAAGCTTGAGTCATGTCCAGCGGATTGCCCACGCTCCCTGCATTAAACAGCATCCGGCCGTCCATATGCTGCATGTACGCATTATGGATGTCTCCATACCCCGCTACATCCGCCTTGATCGGCTCTGCGCTGAGGTCGGATGATTCAAACAAGCTGAGCTTGCGGCTGTAATCATCCCACGGCTGCACGCGCTCATATACACTGCGCGGAGAGGCATGGAACAACCGGACATAACGCCCACTCATCCAGAACTCCATGGAAAAGGGAAGGGCCTGTAGAGCATCCATCCGCTGCTGACCCAGCAGGCGTTGATGCCACTGAAGCGATACAAATTCCGTAGGCTGCGGCAGAAACTCTTCCCAATTGCCCCGTACGATATAGCGGCAGCGCTCAAGGGCCAGATCAACTACTTGATCCGAGCTTGGGCCTTTGCCCACCAGGTCGCCCAGACAATAAATTTCCGTGATTCCCCGGCTTTCAATATCCTCAAGTACCGCTTCAAATGCCGGAAGATTGCCGTGAATGTCAGATATGATCGCTAGTTTGCTCATCGATAATCCTCCGTTTTCTATAAGTGGACAAGTGTATCCAACCGCCAGGCGTTAGAAGTCAACTCCACGAATTTTGGCAAAAATCATCTCGTTAACCAGCGTGCCGTCTTCTTCCCGCAGCCAATTTCTCAGTACACCTTCCAGCGTAAAGCCAGCACGCTTTGCTACGGCTGCACTCTTGAGATTGCGGTCATCGCAGCGAATCTCTATCCGGTTTGCGTCCAGGTAGCGGATGGCATAATCGGTCAGTCCATGTACCGCTTCCGTTACCAGACCCCGGCCTGCGTGTGAAGTGCGCACCCAATAACCGATCTCAAAACGCCGGACGTCCCAATTTATGCGGTGCAGGCCGCTGGCACCAAGAATCTGATCCGTGAAGCGATCGGTCATCAGCATCATCAAGTCCGTTCGCTCCAGAAAATGCAGTCGTCTCCGGCGTACCAACTGCTCCGTCTCTTCCGGTTCCGGCAGCACACGTGCAAAAGGCATAAACGGAGCAAGCTCCTGCTGGCTTTCTCGGATGGCAGCGTTCAGCTCTGCTCCATCGCCGGGACGTGTGGCACGAATCCGCAGCCGCTCCGTCTCAAATTCCTCTGGAAACTCCAGCAGGATCGGATCTATTTTCTTGTCAGTCATGTTCATCGCTCCCTGCCATTCGCTGCTTTATTTGCTGCTGCTGCGTCGAACTACCAGGTGCAGATGTTCCGTCGCATCCCGATACTGCGGAGCTTCGCAGGTCTCGGAGGCTGCAAGCAGCAGGTTCTCATATGCAAGACGATCCTCTTCATATAGCCGCGTCGAAGCAGCTCCAGCGCGTACCTTCCCGGGCCTGAACCAATGTCGCACACCGAACCTTTTGCCGGAAAATAGCGTTCGATCAATCGCCATGTACTTGCCATTTCTATGGCCCGATAAGGATGGTTCAAACGCTCCCATTCCCGTTCTGCTTGTTCATTATAGTAGGCCTTGACATGTTCGCTCATCTTCTGCGCCTCCATCTACCAACTGGTTAAATATCCCTCCAGCGTAAACGGATGACCTATACAGGGCTGTAAATGAGATCACATGACTTAGAGGCCGTTCCATTCGCGGTCGAAGCGCAGCAGGAATTCTTCCATAAAGGCATGGCGATCGTCGGCAATGCGCCGACCGGCGGCTGTGTTCAGCAGATCGCGCAGCTTCAACAGCTTCTCATGAAAGTGATTGATGGCTGTATCCTTGCCGCTGCGGTACTCTTCCGGGGTCATGTCGTGACGAACGGGGATGTTCGGATCGTACATGGGACGACCTTTTTTACCGGAATACACAAAGGTGCGAGCAATCCCGATCGCTCCAATCGCATCCAGCCGATCGGCATCCTGCACGACTCGGCCTTCCAGCGTCTTCATGGGCGTACCGCCTCCGCCTTTGAACGACATGGTCGAGATAATCTCCATTACATGAGCCGCCTCTTCAGGCTTCACACCATGCTCCAGCATCCAGGTCTCCGTCCGCTTCATTCCCGCTTCGGGATCGTCAACCAGCTTCTCATCCGCCAGGTCATGCAGCAGTGCCGTCAGTTCGCAGATAAACAGATCGGCTCCTTCCTCTGCGGCAATGCGCTTCGCCAGTTCCGTCACCCGATAGATGTGCCACCAGTCGTGTCCACTGCCTTCATGCTCCAGTTCGCGCCGGGCAAGCGCAGCGGCAGCCTCAATAATCCCGGCCTGCCGCGCATCCATATTGCGATTATCGTGCATCATGGCGATCTCCTTCTTCTCGTTATCTGTTGGGTGATCTATTTATTGTACCGGAAAGGAAGGTCAGAGCAAAGAGACGCAAGAAGGGAAACGTACAAAAGCCGCTCTGGGGAGCGGCAAATCCGTAACATGTATTTTCATGAAGTTCAGGGCCTATTTCCCTGACCATTCAAGGGACTACTCCTGCGAGGGCTGTGCGGCAACCGTCAGCCTGCCTCCCTGCTCATCGACGAGCAGCCGGTCTCCGTCCTGCACCTCACCGGCAATAATGGCGCGGGCAACCTGGGTCTCCAGTGAACGTTGAATGAAGCGCTTGAGTGGGCGAGCGCCATACACGGGATCAAAGCCTTCACGAGCAATCAACCCGGCAGCGGAATCGGTCAAATCCAATTCGATCTGGCGATCTGCCAGACGGCTGCGCAGCTCTCCAGCAAGCTTCAACACGATGCGGCGAATCTCTGTTAGGCCAAGCGGCTTGAACAGGACAATATCATCGACCCGATTCAGGAACTCCGGTCGGAAATGCGCCCGGAGTTCACGCATCACCTGTTCACGCGCCGCTTCGGGGATGCCTTCCGCCGAGTCGGCTGCGGCATCACGAATCGCCGCACGACCCGTCAGATGGGCAGAGCCAATATTGGAGGTCATAATGACAATCGTATTTTTGAAATCCACCACCCGACCGCGCGAGTCCGTCAGTCGGCCATCATCAAGCAGCTGAAGCAAAATATTGAAGACATCCGGGTGGGCTTTCTCCACTTCATCGAGGAGAATGACCGAATAAGGCTGACGACGCACCGCTTCGGTTAACTGCCCGCCTTCTTCATATCCAATATAGCCTGGAGGTGCGCCGATCAGACGCGAGACGCTGTGCTTCTCCATGTACTCGGACATGTCGATACGAATCATGTTCTCTTCGCGGTCAAATAGTGCCGCCGACAGCGTCTTCGCCAGTTCCGTCTTGCCGACTCCAGTGGGGCCGAGGAACAGGAATGAACCGATGGGACGATGAGGGTCTTTAATTCCGGCACGCGCTCTAAGTACGGCGTCGGTAACCAGCCGCACGGCCTCATCCTGCCCGATCACACGATCACGCAGCAGATCCTCCAGCCGCAGCAGCTTCTCACGTTCGCCTTCGACCAGGCGGCTGACCGGGATGCCTGTCCATTTGGATACGATGTCCGAAATCTCGGTCTCGGTTACCGCTTCGCGCAGCATCCGATCTTCATCGCCGCGCTGGGCTTCCTGCTCGGCCAGCTTCAGCTCTCGCTCCAATCCAGGGATGATGCCATAGCTGATCTCCGCCGACTTGTTCAGGTCATATTCTTCCTGAGCCAATTCCAGATCCTTACGCGCCTGTTCCAGCTTGCGCTGAAGCTCCCGAACCTGCTCAATCGCCGCTTTCTCCCGCTCCCAGCGTTCTTTCATCATCAGATGTTTCTCCTTGAGATCCGCCAGCTCACGCCGCAGATGCTCCAGACGGCGCAGGCTGGCCGGGTCGGTCTCCTTGCGGAGCGCCGCTTCTTCAATCTCCATCTGCATCATGCGGCGGGTGACTGCATCCATCTCTCCAGGCATGGAATCGATCTCCGTTCGGATCATCGCACAGGCTTCGTCCACCAGGTCGATCGCTTTGTCCGGCAGGAAGCGGTCCGAGATGTACCGATCCGACAGCACGCCTGCGGCAACGAGCGCGTTATCATGAATCTTGACGCCATGATGCACTTCAAAGCGCTCACGCAGTCCCCGCAGAATGGAGATGGTATCCTCTACCGTCGGCTCCCCCACCAGCACCTGCTGGAATCTGCGTTCCAGCGCCGGGTCCTTCTCGATATGTTCGCGGTATTCATCCAGCGTCGTGGCTCCAATGCAGTGCAGCTCACCCCTGGCCAGCATCGGCTTGAGCATATTGCCCGCATCCATCGACCCTTCCGACTTGCCTGCTCCCACAATCGTATGCACTTCGTCGATAAACAGAATAATCCGGCCGTTCGCTTCCTTGATCTCCCGAAGCACAGCCTGGAGACGCTCCTCGAATTCACCCCGATATTTGGCTCCGGCGACCAGCGCACTCATATCGAGTGAAAAAAGAGTCTTGTCCTTCAGCCCCTCCGGCACGTCACGGCGTACGATTCGATGAGCCAGTCCTTCCACGATGGCCGTCTTGCCCACGCCCGGTTCACCGATCAATACCGGATTATTTTTGGTCTTGCGCGAGAGAATCCGGATGACCCGGCGAATCTCCGCATCACGTCCAATGACCGGATCGATGCGACCCGCACGTACTTCGGCAACCAGATCGCGGCCGTATTTTTCCAACACTTCATAGGTCGCTTCAGGCTCCCGGCTCGTCACCCGCTGACTGCCGCGAATCTCCTTGAGCACGAGGAGCAGCTTCTCCCTCGTCATCCCCTCGCTGCGCATCAGCTCACGGATACCGCCCCGCTTGTCATGATCGAATGCCAGTACCACATGTTCAACAGCGGTATATTCATCCCCCATACGCCCGGCTTCCGCCTGCGCCTGTTCCAATACGGCAAGCAAATTCGCCGAAAAATAAGGCTGTATCCCGCCGCTGACACGCGCTTTTCGTGCCAGAAGTCCATCAACTCCACGCTGCATTCGGTCTTCGGCAATATTCATTCGTTGAAGCAGTCTTGGCAGCAGCCCGTCACTTTGCACCAACAGTGTCTGAAAGATATGGGGCGTATCAATCTCCTGATGCCCCTTTGATGCTGCAAGTGACTGGGAAGCCGAGATCGCCTGCTCCAGTTTTTGCGTTAAGCGGTTGAGATCCATTTCTCTTCCCTCCAACTCTCCAACCCTTTAGATTTGGTTCTGGATTCAGGTTCGCCGTTTGCCCAGCCATGGCTGGAATTTCGACAGACTGGCTAACCGACGATACAGTTCTTCTTCTTCACCCGATGGCTCGGGCACCGTAATTTCAATCTCGGCGTATAGATCGCCATAGGTTCCATTCGCCCGCTTCAGGCCCCGACGAGGAATACGCAGCCGTCTTCCTGATGTAATGCCGCGCGGCAGATTCAGGTTAACGGCTGCACCGTCCGGCAGTTCGATTCGCGCCTTCCCGCCGAGGGCTGCCTGCCACGGTGCGATCCGCAGAGCCGCAACCAGATCTTCGCCTTCCAGCGTGTAGACCAGATGCTCCGCGATTTCCAGTACAATACGGAGTTCCTCGCCGGGCGCCAGACCGTTGCTGCCGCTGCCCGTCATCCGGATTACGCTGCCGTCCCGGGAACGTTCCGGAATACGCAGATTAATCGTCTTGCCGCCGATCTGTACGCGAATGGTCTCTCCGTTATAAGCCTGTTCCAGCGTAATCTCCAGCGTGGATTGATTACGCTGGCGAGGCTCTGCTTCGGCGGTTGTCCGCCCAAATCCTCCTACACGTTCATTGAAGAACATATCGAAGAGATCTTCGCGCTGAAGATCGTTAATCCAATCAAAATTCCCACCAAAGCCGCCACCCGGCTGACCATATGCGCTCTGACCCGCAGCACCACGGGAAGCTCCCCCACCGAAACCAGTCGATTGACGACGAGAAGCGTCGTATTCCCGACGTTTCTCTTCACTGCCCAACACTTCATAAGCGGCTGCAATTTCCTTAAACCGGGCTTCGGCGTTCGCCGCTTTATTTACATCGGGATGCCACTGCTTGGCGAGCTTCTGATAAGCCTTCTTGATGTCCGTCTGGGAGGCATTGGCTTCGACTCCGAGTACATCGTAATGATTTTTGTCCGGCATGATCTTCCTCCCCCTTGTGAAGCCAGCGACATGCTCGCTTCTTCTAAGCGTTATTTACCCTCATTTTAGAATGAAGGGACACTTTGCGCATCTTTTGGACTGCTGCTTCCTCCTCCTCGTTACGCAGGTAGGCAGCGCAGCGTTGCATTTGGCTCCCATCCTTTCAATTCACAAGTGGAATTTCAGATAAAATTTCATGAAATGAACGTTAATAGATGATTTAACCTTCATATTGTAAAATAAATTTCATCATGACGATCAAATTGTGTTTCGTTCATCTGGAAAAGTTTAATTAATGAAGGAGCAATTTTACACGTGTACACCAAGACATCAGGACTTCACACAAGGGGGAATCTTTTTTGAATCGATTCAAACTGCCGGGGGCGCATAGATGGATGGCAGCAGCGCTTGCTTTCGGTACTCTGCTTGGCGGCGCAGCAGTCCTGCCTTCACCGGGTACGACGGCTTATGCAGCTTCCGACGATCCTGCCGCAAATGTCAACGACGCTGAGCGTAGTGCACTGATCCAGATGCTGGCGATGTGCGAATGGGCATCAGGCGACTTCTACAGCGATCCGGCTAATGCCCGATACCAAGCCGTCAAGACAGCTTCTGACCAAGCGAACATCCTTCTGCTTAACCCTGACACTTCCTCCACCAAGCTGACTACTTCCTATAACTTACTCAATTCTGCCCTTGATGCCTATATCACCGACTATATCCGGGATGCTTCCATTCTTGAACGCCAGACTTTTCAAATGTCACGTATGCTGAACGCTTCTGTCGGAACAGCTCCGGGCACTTATCCACAGGAAGCAGCCGATGCGATGTTTACGGTCATCAATCAGGCGCAGACGGTGGCTTACGATCCAAACGCTACGGTTCAGCAGTTCCGTGAGCAGTATCGCAAGTATGTGGAAGGCGCCGCCTTGCTGCGTAATTCAACAAACTTCGACCGTACTGCGCGATTGAGTGAATTGAATGTTCAGCGTCAGGAGATTGCTGCATTGTCCGCCAATCTGCCAAGTGACGAGAACTACACCAAGCTGCTGGCTGCCTTCAACAAACAGGCAGATCAACTGGAGTCCCTGCTCAATGGTTCGTCCGGTCTGCTGGCTGTCGAATCAGCCGCTCATTGCGTACAGACCAGCTACGATGCGCTCAAGGAAGGAATCCAGCTTGGAAACGAATTGAATCAGGCGCGTAAGCTGTTGGATTCTCCTAAGGGCATCCGCAGCGGCCAGTATCCAAGTTCATCTTTTGGCGAACTGCACAAATCGATCAACAAATCGGCTTCCGTCCTGTCCAAAGGCTCGACGCAACCGCAGCTTACGGCAGCACGAACTTCGCTGGCCGAAGCGGTGGTCAAGTTCAAGTCCGCTTTGCGGCCTTAAATACGCATAACCGAACCCCGGTCGTGAAGACTGGGGTTCTTTTTGCCGTTTTTCCGCGTTTGTTTAAATTCCGTTTACATGCCGGGGCTATATTGAGTACCGTGAACGGGGCAAGTTCGACGCGCCCCGAATTTCCCCGGAAATGAGGAATCGAAAATGAACAACGACATTACCGCATCGGCGCCGGCGCTGCAAACGGGAAGCCGAGTCTTGGTGCTGATCGGCTTAATCATCGGCTTGATCTTCTCCGAACTCGACGAAACCGTCGTGTCCACTGCCATGCCGACGATCGTGCGCGATCTGCACGGGCTTTCTTTCTACGGCTGGGTAGCCGGCATTTATATGCTGGCCGTGACCGTATTTATGCCGATCTTGGGCAAGTTGGCCGATTTGTACGGACGCAAACGCATCTATTTGACCAGTATGGGATTATTTATCGCCGGATCGTTGATCTGCGGCATCGCGCCTTCGATGGGCATGCTGCTTGCCGGACGCTGCGTACAAGGGATCGGAGCGGGCGGCTTGATGCCGCTGGCTCTGGTCATCATTGGCGAATCGTTTCCGTTGGAGCAGCGAGCGAAGATCCAAGGCCTGATCGGGCCGCTGATGATTCTTCCGCAGTTGGTCGGCCCCGTCGTCGGCGGGTATTTCGTCGGGCATCTGAATTGGCATTGGGTATTCTTTATCAATATTCCGCTTGGCCTGCTGGCGGCAGTCGTTCTGTTCTTCAGCATGCGGGAATCGCGCAGCGAGACAAGCAGCCGTTCGATCGACTGGCTGGGCGCGGGGATGTTGGTCGCCTCTCTGCTGTCCCTGCTGCTGGCTCCGGTCATGATCGACAATCTCGCATTGTCTTGGTCTTCGCCTCTGATTCTCGGCATGCTGGCGCTTTCCGCCTTATTCGCCGCGCTGTTCGTTCAAGTGGAACGCCGAGCGGCCGAACCGATCATCCCGCTGTCCCTGTTCCGCAATCGCAATTTCGTAACCTTGTCCTTGATCGTGATGACGCTGATGCTGGCGCTTATGGGTTCGTTCGCTTCTTTCCCTTATTTCGCGCAGCATGTTATGGGGATGACGCCCACCGCTTCGGGTTATCTGATGATGGCCGCGATGGCGGGCGCAATCCCGTCCAGCATGCTCAACAGCTTCCTAATCACCAAAGTCGCTTACCGAAAATTGTTTATCGTGTTCATGTTCCTTCCACTGATTGGACTCGTCATGCTGATGCAGCTGACTCCGTCCGTGCCGCTCCTGTATGTGTTGGTCGCATTCTTCATCATGGGGATCGGAATGGGCATCTTGTTCGGCTCCGACAACTTGATTATTCAAGAATCGGTCGATCCCGCGCATAGCGGCGTGGCCGTCAGCAGCGTGCAGTTGTTCCAATCGATCGGGGCGACGATTGGATTAAGCGTCTTCGGCAGCCTGCTGGCCAAGCATATCCGGGATGGGATTCACGGCATGGCCGGCCAGCTTCCCGCCGGCAGCGAAGAGAGCGTCATTTCGGGCTCTTTGCCGGAAGGATTGTCCGCTTCCGCACTTCAGCAGATCCATCAGATCATCGCTTCTTCGTTCGACCAACTGTTTGCGATCGGCCTCGGATTTGCGATTGTCGCCTATGTGTTCTGCTGGTTCCTCAGTCCCGGCGTGCTGGGTCAAAGCCGCAAACAGGAATCGGCGGCAGCGCCGCGAAATAAATAATCTTGCGCACGGATCGAAATAATCGAATCTTAAGGAGGAGCGCTTCATGACCAAAGTAATTGTGGCGGACGATGATCCTCATATCGCGGAGTTGGTCCGTCTGATCTTGCAGCAGCAGGGGCTTCAGGTTAGAACGGCGGCAGACGGGCTTCAAGCGCTTCGCTTGATGAACGAAGATCCGGCCGATATGGTCATTCTCGATATCATGATGCCCGAAATGGACGGCTGGGCTTTATGCCGGGAACTGCGCCGCGATCACGATATTCCACTGCTCATCTTGACCGCCAAAGGAGAAACGGGCGACAAAGTCAAAGGATTCGAACTGGGCACCGACGATTATTTGGTCAAGCCTTTTGAACCTGCGGAACTCGAAGTTCGGGTGAAGGCGCTGCTCAAACGGTATCAGATCGCTTCTTCGCAGCAGGTAAGCGCCGCCAAACTTTTTATGGATAAAAGGAACTTCGAGGCTCTCGTCCACGGACACCCCGTAAACCTGCCTCCCAAAGAATACGAGCTTCTGTTTCTGCTCGCAGGCAATATGGGACGTACGCTCACCCGGGATCATCTGATCGAGAAAGTCTGGGGTTACGATTACGAAGGCAACGAGCGTACGCTGGACGTGCACGTCAATCGGCTTCGAGAACGGTTCGACGAATGGCAGGCGGGTCTGCGCATCAGCACGGTGCGAGGTCTCGGTTATCGATTGGAGAGTGTTCGATGAGCGGAAGAACGCGTAAGCCGCGCAGCCGGGCCGGTTTGTTCGCCAAGCGTCTGATCGGCGTCGCCATGCTGTTCTTCGGCAGCGGATCGGTGTCTTATTTGATCGTCGAAACTCTAGACCCGCCTTACCGGATCGACTGGCCGACCTACGGCCGCGAGATGCTGGTCTTGGCGGTCATGGTACTGGTGTTGTTCCTGTTCTTGCTGCTGCTCCGGCCGCTTATGCTCTTGCTGGGCAAAGATCCGGGCGGCGTATGGCGGGAAGTGAACGACGCGATGCGCAGGATCGGCCGGGGAGACTTTGAAGTCCTGTTGGACGAAGAAAAAAGATACGACGGCGAATTCGGCAAACTCGTGGAACATCTGAACGATATGGCCCGCAATTTGCAGCAGATGGAACTGCTTCGGCAGGAATTCATCTCCAATGTCTCGCACGAGATCCAATCGCCGTTTACTTCTCTGCGCGGATTCGCCGCCGCGCTTCAAAACGAACAATTGACTCCTGAAGAACGTCGGCATTATTTGTCGATTATCGAGATCGAGAGTATCCGGCTGTCGCGGTTAAGCGATAACCTGCTTAAGCTGACTTCGCTGGAATCGGAACATTATCCGTTCGATCGCCGAAGTTATCGCTTGGACGCGCAGATTCGTCATCTGGTATTGGCCTGCGAACCGCAATGGCTGGACAAACGACTCGATCTGGAATTGGATCTGGAGCCGGTCAAGCTCGAAGCCGACGAAGACCTGCTCAATCAGGTCTGGACCAATCTGATCCAGAACGCGATCAAGTTTACGCCCGAAGGCGGCAGTCTGCATATCGGATTGATCCGAGAAGTGAAGGGAGTCGTCGTCACGGTCACGGATTCGGGTCCGGGCATCGCGGACGAAGACCTTCCGCGCATTTTTGAACGTTTTTACAAAGGCGACAAATCCCGCTCCCGCGCCTCCGGCGGCAGCGGATTGGGATTATCCATCGTCAAAAAAGCGGTCGAACTGCACGGAGGCACGGTCTCGGCAGGCGCCTCTGCCGGAGGAGGGGCCTGCTTCCGGGTGGAACTGCCTCTCTCGCCCGCTCCCGAACAATAAAAGCCTGCGGCTTCGTCATGAGGCCGCAGGCTTGATCCGTTCGATGAGCCGACTTCCTTCGGGAAGATCGGCTTTTTGTTGGTAGAACGCTTCGGATCAATCTTCGCCTTCGATCAAAATACGCTTGCCTGTTGGATTTTCCTTCTTCGGAATATCCAGTTTCAGCAGGCCATCCTTGAGGGAAGCGCGAATCCCTTCCCGATCGGCATCTTCGATGTAGAAGCGGCGGATAAATTCGCCATAACGACGTTCGCTTCTTACCGCACGACGTGTATCTGCTTCTTCCCGTTTCTCTTCATGCCGTACGGCGCGAATGGTCAGATAGGGAGCTGTATAGTCCACGTCAATGTCTTCTTTACGGAAGCCGGGAAGCTCCGCCTCAAGCAGGTAGCGTCCGTCATGTTCATGAATATCGGTTCTGAACGACTGGGCACGCTCCCGGAATGGAGCCGCAAAGTCTTCGCCAAACGTATCTCCAAAGGTCTTCGCCAATTGATTAAACATCTCTTCTGCATGTCTGCCAAAAGGACCTTGTTCAAACATCTCTCATTCTCCTCTCTAATGATCGTTAAGTTAAAGGATCGGATCGTTGGTAGGTTGAAGTTTGTTTGACCTTTATTGACCTTACGCTTTCATTATAAAAGTGCAGGCTGTTCCTGACAATACGGTTAAGGGGCTTTTTCAGGCAGATAAGGGGCTTTATGCACAGAAATACGGCTCCACAGGCTCTTTTCTGCCTTTTTAAGCTATTTTTGCCCTTTTACTCTGCGCGAGAACCCAGTTGATCCTGCTGTATATCCTTGATTCCGATAAAAATGATGGGCAGGTATTCGTTCATCACGATTTCCACTGGTTAGCTTCACACAATATGCCCCCAGTTCCTCAGCCCACACTTCAGCAGTTCTCAGTAACTGCCCGCCTACGCCGCTTCCACGGCTCTCTTCCGATACAACCAAAGCCATGACTTGGACTTCGGGTTGGCTGCGCAGCAGGGGAAGTTCCCGGTGCAGTACAATCAGCCCCAATAGTTGACCGGAGCGCTCAGCGACTTGAATCCGATAGTCTTTATGCCCTCGAAGCTCGTTCAATCGATCCTTCCATTCGTCGGATTCTACCGGATAACCCAGCTGTGACATTAACTCCCCCAATTGAGAGGTGTCCCGATCTGTTTCTGTTCGGATGAGAATCGAATCTTGCAAAGATGCAGAAGGATTGGATCGATGGGGCTGGCTTGAAGAATGAGAATTATTCGATGTTTGCATTAGACGGCCTCCTTTTTACGTGAGCAGCTGTGCCCAGCTTTCTCCTTGATCCAGCAGCCTTTTCACATATTCCACGCTGCTTTCCTTATATCCCACATGATCCAGCAAAGCGGCTGCTCCGCGAACATTCCACAAGCGAATCTGCTGCGCAAGCGTTCGGGAGCAGAATCCATCCCGGTGCAGCGCATAAGCTTCGACATAAGCCAGCAGATGTTGGGGCGTCTGTTTATCCCGGGCATCCAGCGTAGACGTTAACAGAGCTGCCAGATCCAGATGCGGATTCCCCCGGCGCACCTCGCCAAAATCGATGATATGTATGCCTTCTTGACCAACGACCAGATTCCACTTGCCCAGATCGCCGTGGATATACGTCCAGTCCACCGGATCTTCGGTCTGTGTCAGGCACACGCACTCCTCCACGGCTTCATGCAGCCGCTCCATCATCGTATCCGCAAGAAATGCCTGAGATTGCGCCTCTTTCACACGCCGCCAGGTCACCTGTAGGTCAAAGCGGTCCGGCTGCTCTGCGAGCGTCAGCTCTCGCAGCCCTGCATGCAGTCTACCGGTAAGGCTGCCAAGCCGGGCATAATCCCAGCCTCTGGAAGGCTCATCTGTCGAAGCGATAAACGGCTGAAGATTATAGAGACTCTTCCCAGATTCAAACCAACCCTGACCGCCGCGCGTTTGCAGAATGTCCGGACAGATTCCCTCCCCCTGGAGAGCCTGCGCAATCCGGTATTCGCTCTGAGCCTGATTCCTGCCCGATAACCGGCGAAGAATATATTTTCCCTGCGCTGTATCCAGAAGCCTCGCGTCTGATGTCCTGCCACTTGTCAGATTGACTTCAGCAAACAATCGGCCAAGCTCATACCTGTCCACTGCCATCTGAGCTTCTTGTGAAAAAGGCGCGGGTGAATGAACGTTCATGGAATTCTCCCCCTTTCTTCCTTATCCTAAACGAAAAACAAGCACGCGGACACGACCGCGTGCTTGCTGTTTAGATGAGGGACTGGTTTTTTTGATGTGGGCAGCGGGTTCCGACAGATCCGTTGTTAAAGCCGAATCTCCATCGGAACCGAGCAGGCTGTATACCCATTTTTGGTATAAAAGGCTTCATTCGGCTGCTTGGGCCATACCATGATAAACTCATGGTTCAGCTCACGTGCCCACTGCTCAATGACCTGCGCCAGTCGGCTGCCAATCCCCAGTCCACGATGCTGAGGACGGGTATAGACATTGGTCATGTAAATGAATGGCTTGGTCACACGACCGGGACGCGGAACCTTGCGAATCATCTCCAGGTAGGCATGGCCGACAATCTCATCGCCATACTCTGCTACCCAGACCACCCAATGCTCCGAACCGATCGCTTCTTCGAGAAATTCATGCATTTCATCGATATAATCCCGTTTCTGCTCGTCGGTCACGCCCAGCTCCGGATGATCCTCAAGCGCATAATCATAACGCATCTCCGCCAACTGCTCGATGTCGCCAGGTCCGGCCGTACGCATAATCAGTTCGCTCATCGTATCTGCTCCCGTCTATTAGAAGTAATTCGTCCCACAGGACGCGCTTCATGGCTGTTGAGTTTCGCAGATCGCTCCCGAATCATCAGCACTCTTCATTCTACTAAAATTCCGTTTATTAGGCAAAAAGGATTCGGGTAGGGAACAAGTGAGCGGTTACTCGTAGCGCAGGGCATCAATCGGATTGAGCCTGGCGGCTTTGTTCGCCGGATAATAACCGAAGAATACGCCGATAAACATGGAAAACAAGACGGTTCCCAGTACCACATAGATCGACAGTTCAAAAGGCGCCCCCACGATATTCGCCCCCACCATACCCAGAGCTACGCCCAGTACGATACCGATCACACCGCCGGTTGCCGACAAAGCCACGGCTTCCGCAACAAATTGTAAGCGGATATGCGCATCTTTGGCACCCAGCGCTTTGCGCACGCCAATCTCATGGGTTCGTTCGGTCACGGATACCAGCATAATGTTCATGACGCCGATGCCTCCAACGATCAGCGCAATCCCCGCGATGGCTGCAATCGCCATCGACAGGGTTTTCATCATCGAATTGGTGGATTCCAGTTCACTTTTCATATTGTAAGCATAGGCTTCCCAATCCTTGTTGCGTTCGTAAAGCTGATTGAGATACGCACTGATTCGATTGGTAAAGTCATTTAGCTCTGTGCCTGGCTTGGGAACCACTGTCAGCGAGGTGTAGTTTTTGTACGGCGAATCCTTCTTCGCGCTGGTAACCGGGACATACCCGCTGGTCTCCAGATCCCGATCCGAGACCGCCGCCCCCATCATCGCGGACTGCGTATATTTGTAGATGCCCACAATGGCAAACTGCTTGATCGCTTTGTCCGTGTAGATGCTGATGTTCTGACCGATCGCCGAAGCATTGGAACCGTATAGGGCTTCAGCAGTACGATCGGATACCACGATGACGCTTCGCGCCGATCGCACGTCAGCATCACTGATGTAACGCCCCAGCACCATCTTCACCTTGTTGACTTTGGCATAATCGGGATTGACGCCGCTGATTGAGACATTGCTGTACTTGCGTCCGATCTTGGCTTTGCCCCTCCCCGCATCTTCAGACAGCGAGAGCTTGTCAATCTCGGGAAAACGCTGACGCATCGTCTCCATCTGTTCGCTCGATATGCGATCACTGTCTTTGGGCGTCTTCGTCACCGCCATGTCGAAGCTGCCGGATTCATCAGCTCGCATCTGAATCCCCAACGAGACGTTATTGATGCCAAATTCCGCAAACTGATTGTTTACCGAAGCCGTCATCGCATTGCCCACCGCGATGACGGCGATTACGGAGGAAATCCCGATGATAATGCCCAGCATGGTAAGAAACGAACGCATCTTGTTGGCACGCAGGCTTTCCAGGGACAGCAGCAGATTTTCAATCATGAAGCTTTCCCCCCGCGTTAGTGCCCGCCTTGTCGGAGACAATCTGGCCGTCCTTGAGCGTCACGACGCGGGGGCAGAGTTCCGCAAGCTCCGTGGAGTGCGTAATGAACAGGATGGTCTTCTGCTCTTCCCGATGAATCCGCAGGAAAATCTCCATAACCAGATTTCCCGTCTTGGAATCCAGGGCGCCGGTAGGTTCGTCGGCCAGCAGAATATCAGGATCATTGGCAAGTGCCCGTGCAATCGCCACCCGCTGCTTCTGTCCGCCGGACAGCTCGCTGGGAAAATGATTCATGCGTTCTTCCATCTCCATCATCTCCAGCAGCTGCCTGGCTCGGCGTGCGCGTTCCGAAGCTTTAACCCCGGCATAGATCATCGGCAGCTCCACGTTCTTGAGTGCGCTGCTGCGCGGAATCAGATTGAACGACTGGAACACGAAGCCAATCTTGCGATTGCGAATCTCGGCCAACTCATCACGCTTCAACTCCTGAATTGGCGTGCCGCCCAGCTCATATTCGCCGCTGGTCGGTTGGTCAAGCGCACCGATAATATTCATTAAGGTAGACTTGCCGGAACCGGATTGCCCGACGATCGCTACGAACTCTCCGCTTCCAATGGACAGATCAATCCCGTTTAGCACCGTAATCTCATTGGGCGTGTCTGCAAAGTATCGTTTGAATACATCACGCATTTGGATCATGGGATGCGGCCTCCCCTTTGAGTTCCGGCGAAGCTTGCAGCAGATTCAAGGCCTCCTGCGCATAAGAGACAATGTTCAGATTCTCGGCAAGTGCAGGAGCTTGCACTTCGACCATCACGTCGTTTTGCAGACCCATCTTCACCGGAATTTCCTGAAGCTTGCCATTCTGAATGGCGTAGATCACATCTTCACCCGATGCACTCGTGGTGATGGCATCAAGCGGCACCGCAAATACGTTTTCCTTGCGATCCAAAATGACGGTCATGCGGGCGTTCATGCCAATACGGATGCGTGGATCATTCTTGAGCACATTAATATCAGCTGCAAATTGTACATTCGTATTGGCTGCCGCTGCTGTGGCATCGGCTGCTGCACTCTTGACGGCAGAAGCACCGATATGAACCAGCTTGGCCGCCAATTCCTCTTCGCCCGTACTTTCCGTTTTCACCAGAGCCTGCTGGCCGACTTTCAAGGAACCAATATCCGATTCGCTGACCACAGCCGACACCGTCAGTTTGCCGGTATCTTCAATCGTAAACATTAAGCCGTTGGCAAACTGATCCACCGAGGCATTCTTGAAAGTAACCGTGCCGGAAATCGGCGCCTTAATCACGGTATCCGCCAGCTGCTTGCGCAGCTTCTCCAGACTGACTTCCTGAAGCTTAATCGCCAGTTGGGCAGCTTCTTCCGTTTTCGATTCAGCGATATTTTGGTTCAGCTTCGCCGTCTCATAGCCGTTTTCGGCCCGCTTGAGTGTCGAATCCGCCGTAGCGAAAGCTTCACTTTGATTTTTGAGCGCACTTTCGTAACCGATCTTCAGCTTGTCCAGCGACTCCTGGGAAGCCGCGTAAGCTTCCTGGGCGCTGTTATTGGCGTTGTCATACGCCTGCTTCGCCTTGTCGAGTGTGTCGCGTGCGGCGACAAGAGACTCTTTGGCGCTGCCTGCCGCATTGTCATACGCTTGTTGGGCTTTTTGCAGGGTATCCTGAGCCGTCACCAGCGAATCTGCGGCGCCGCTGCGTGCATTTTCATACGCCTGCTTGCTTTTATCCAGCGCATCGGCAGCGTTCACTCGCGCTTCATTGGCGCTAATCAGTGTACTGTTGTAGGTCTGGGATGCTTTCTCCCAGGTATCTTTGGCCGTAATCTTGGCGTCTGCCGCACTCTTAACCGCCGCATCATAACTCATCTGCGCACGCTCTACGGTAAGCCGTGCCTGCTCCAATGCGTCAGCCGAACCTTCCATCGCCTGTCGATAATCCAGATTGGAGCTGCTGACGGCATCCTGCGCGGCCTTGATCCCTTCGGTCTGCGCTTGAGTCGCTGAGGACAGCGCGTTCTGCTTTTCCTTGAGCGTGGAGTTCGCCTGATCGGCTGCGGCCTTGAGCGCCGCATCGCCTTCGGGATGCTCTGTCGTCTTGCTCGCTTCATACTGCTGCAAGGCTGCGCGATAATCCCGATCGGCATTTTGCAGTTCGACCGAGGCCTGATTGATGCGGGATGCCGAAGACGATTGGGTTTGATTTAGCGCATCGACCGCGCTGTTATAACGGTTAAGCGCCGCCTGTTCGCTTAATGGCTTGCCTTTTTGCAGTTGGGCATACTTACTGGCGGCTGCATTCAGCTCGGCGCGGGCCGACTTGACGGCCGTCGTATTCTCAATCGGAAGCTGGGATTCCAGATAGGCTCGCTGCGCGATTCCCAGCTCTTTTTGGGCGGACAGGAGGGCAGGCGTATAGTCTCCCTGAGCGACCAATTGATCGTAGGTTCGCTGGGCAATCTCGACTTCCTTTTTCGCGGACAGAACCGTATTTCCCGGTGTGCCCTTCGCCTGTTGGTTTAAGGCATCGTACTGCCGCTTGGCGATCTCCAGCTCTTTTTTCGCAGATACCAAGGAACTGCCGGACTGCTGCTCAATCTGCTGCTTCAGCAGATCATACTGACGCTGGGCGACTTCGACTTCCTTTTTCGCGGATAATAATGAACTGCCGGCTCGTGCCTCGGCCTGACTGCGGCTGATCGCCAGCTGTCGCTCTGCTGTCTTGAGATCCGCCTGTGCGGATAATACGGCTGCGCTGGGATTTTTCTCTACCTGCGCTTTGGTCTCGTCGTATTGACGGCGTGCATTTTCCACTTCCAACGCCGCAGCATCCACGCTTGCTTTCGCCGTAGCGATCGCATTCTGCTTATCTGTTCCCGCACTCTTGAGCGCTTCTTTGGAATTCTGAAGATTCAATTCGGCGGATTTGATGTCCAACGCCAGGTCACCACCTGCCAACACAGCAAGCTTCTGCCCAGCCTTGACCACGTCACCTTCCTTGACCTGCACATCTGTTACCTTCAAGGAGGAGGGCGCATATACGCTTCGGCTATTTTGACTGCGTACCGTACCGGATAACAGCAGCGACCGCGTGATCTCTCCCCGGGTCAATGGAGTGGTCTGTATACTGTCCAGCGCCTGCCCCTGGGCTTCCCTGCCCTTCAAGAAGACAGAACCCCCCCACCAACCTCCAGCCGCAATCAACACCACAAGGACGATGATCCATTTTCGTTTAAACCCTTTTTTCACTCTATTCATTCCGCTGCCTTATCCTCTCTCATCGGGAATCACATTCATCTCCGAAAAATAGCGCAAGAATCTTAATCCTCTCCTGCATCAATTCTTAAAAATTCTTAAACGGTGATGAGCAGTCTACCCAAAACAAGGTAAAATGAGTGGCGAGGGGAATCGCAAGTGAATTTACTTCCGCCGATGGGGGAGCCTAATGAACGATCCAAAAACTATTTTAATTGCCGACGATAACGAGGAAATTCGTGAGATTGTCCGCATCCTGCTCGAAAGCGAAAACTATCAGGTGCTGGAAGCTGCGGACGGTGAAGAAGCCGTGCAGCAGGTGGCCGAACACCTCGAACACATTGACCTTATCATTTTGGACATCATGATGCCGGTCAAGTCAGGCTTCAAAGCCTGCATGGATATTCGGCAGCAGACCAGCGCACCGATTCTGTTTCTGACCGCCAAAACGCAGGATTCGGATAAATTTATGGCTTTTTCGGCGGGAAGCGATGATTATATGTCCAAACCCTTCTCCTACACCGAGTTGGTGTACCGGGTGAAGGCTCTGCTGCGCAGGTATTACGTCTATCGCGGAAAGGAAAAAGCAGATGCCCCTTTAGCGCTGATTCAACTGGGCGACCTCAGCATCCATACCGATTCGCATGAGGTGATGATGAACGATACGGCGATTATTCTGACTGATATTGAATACAAGATCCTGCTGCTGATGGCACAAAATCGCAAGAAGATCTTCTCTGCTCAAAATCTGTACGAAAGCGTCTGGGAAGAACCTTATTTCTACAGCTGCAATAACACGGTGATGGTGCATATTCGTAATTTGAGAAAAAAGACGGAAGTAAACCCGCAGGAACCCAAGCTGATTAAGACGGTTTGGGGAAAGGGGTACCGCATTGATTAAGCCGATTTTCCGCCTCAAGCTCAAGGTCAAACTGATGATTGCGCTGATGCTGGCAGCACTGATCTCGGTCGGCTCCTTCTTTGCTCTGCAAACGTTCGGCAACGATCTGCTCAATCGCTATTTTGACCGCTCCTCCTTTATTGCGAATCAGAATGCCAAGACGGTCAAACAGTTCACCAAATATGTCAAGGAACATCAGTTAAGCACCACAGACGCCCAGGGTCTGACGCAATGGGTCGAAGACAAGAAATACGTCGCGCTGTACATCTATAAGGATCGCAAGTTGGTCTACTCTTCCGACGGTTATTATGCGGAGGCAGAAGGCAAGGATTCGCAGCCCTTTGTCCCGGAGGAATCGCTCTCCACGGTTTCTTTTGCCAATGCCAATGCCCAGATCTATCTGGAGTCTTTCTCGGAGTATCAGTACTATACGCTGGTAACCTATGCCTGCCTCGCTATTGCATTCGCCTTGTTCCTGCTGCTCATGCTGCTGGTCATTAATCTGAAGACTTCCTATATTGAGGTGCTGGAGAACGAGATCAAGATTCTGGAGGGGGGCAATCTGGAGTATCCGATCACCATCAAGGGCAAGGATGAGCTGGCTTCCCTGGCGCAGAGCATCAATGAGATGCGGAAATCGTTTATCGAACGGCTGGAAAATGAGGAGGAGGCTCGCAGCGCCAATCACGAATTGGTCACTGCCATGTCCCATGATCTAAGAACTCCCCTTACCGCCTTGATCGGCTATCTGGATATTATTCAATATCGCAAATACAAGACGGAAGAACAGCTGTTCAAATATGTAGCCAACAGCAAGGACAATGCGTACCGAATCAAGCATCTGTCCGATCAATTGTTTGAATATTTTCTGCTGTCTCACAGCTCGGAGGAGCTGTTGGAGCGGGAAGAATATGACGGCATGACGCTGCTCGATCAGCTGATTGGCACCCACGCACCGCTGCTGCTCGACGAAGGGTTGGTTGTCGAATTCATCCCCTGTGAGCAGTCGTTCACGCTCGACGTTCATGCGATGTCGATGCAGCGGGTCTTCGATAATCTGTTCTCCAACATGCTCAAATATGCGGATCGATCAACTCCGGCACAGATTCAATGCACATGGTCGAACGGACGACTGCTCCTGCGGATTGCCAACGCCATCGATCCTCAGGCCAACTCCGCAGGCAGCACCGGAATCGGCAGCAAAGTCTGTGAGAAAATCATTCAGGCTCATGGAGGTACGTTCTCGGCTCAAACGCTGGATGGACGCTACCTCGTTCAGATCGAACTCGCCGCGCCTCTATATGGCGATTAGATTCGATCAGGATTCGGTTCGGCTCTTGGCATCAAACGCAGAAAAACCGATGTCCCATAAGGGGCATCGGTCTATTTGACGTTCTGTTCATGCGCGAGAACCTGCGAAGAGCTCTTGTAGAGAGACTTGGGCAGCAGGAGATCCTACTTGTCTTCTTCGTCACCCGAAGCTTTTGGGGAAGGTTTGGCTGTCCACTCATCGGCTTGCGGCTCGACGTTTACGCCCTTTTCCTTGCGGTCCTTCTCCATCAGTGTATCTTCGCCTGCACTTTGCTGATTCGGATCTTGGTTAGCGTCTGTCATGATGAATTCCTCCTCAATAGGTTGAATGAAAAATGCCCTTTATCTTTCGACAACGTATCATTACCCGCATGACTGAGAAGGAAACATGATTGCCGCAGCTTGGCCTGATCTTCTATACTTAACGAACCGATAACCAGGCGCGTCCTGCGCGCCATTCAACGCCTACGGGCATCTCGAAGAACTCGCTTAGATCCTCATTATTCAGCACATCTTTCGACGTTCCACTGGCGAAGATTTGGCCTCGGCGAATAAGCAGTGAATGGCAAAAGACGGGCGAGATCTCTTCGGTATGATGAGTGACCAGCAGCAGAGTAGGGGCATCCGGCCTTGCAGCCAGCGCATCGATACTCTGAAGCAGAGCTTCCCGCGAGATAAAGTCCAACCCATTACTCGCCTCATCCAAGATCAGCAGCTTGGGTGAAGCCATTAGCGCACGGGCAATCAACAGCTTCTGCTTCTCTCCTTGGGAGCAGGTCTGATAAGTGCGTCCGATCAAATGGGCACAGCCCAGATCGCTCATCAATGTCTCCGCTTTCTCCCGATCGGCCTGCTCGATCTCGGCGTACAGCCCAATCGAGGCGTGCCGACCGCTGACTACGATCTCCAGAGCCTGCTCATTCGGGCGAATCTTCTCCTGGAGAGATGAACTGACCCAGCCAATCGACTTGCGCAGCTCCCTTAGATCAATCGTACCGAACTTGTGTCCCAGCACCGATACTTCACCTGTCGTCGGCCACATATAACCGCTGATGATATTCAGGATGCTGCTCTTGCCCGAACCGTTGAGTCCCAGGATCGCCCAGTGCTGCCCTTCTTCCACCGTCCAGTTGATGTCCTCCAGAATCAGACTCTCTCCACGTCTCCAGGAGACGCCTTTCAATTCAATCGCCTTGGGCATATCCTTTCCCCCTTTAACGCATCAGTATATTTATCGTAGCGTAAGCTGCCAACAATTGCAAAGAGATGGATCAATCCAACTTCCTCTCTCTGTGCTCCTCTCATTCAGGCACAAAAAAACCGCCAGGTGGCGGTTTGGAGGCAGCCAAGTCACGCTTAGCCCCGCAGGTGTTCCTGTGCATTCATGAATACGATGCGTTTGCGAGAGCCATCGATTCGGAACAGATGAATTCCGGTATCACCGGTCGCCAGCGACATCTCCGTGCGAAATGGGAGATTCAGCAGGCTATGAAACAGCATGTTAATCATGCCGTCGTGTGTAACCAGACAGATGCGATGCAGATCCGATTGATGCTGATGGGCAAACAGCAATCTGGATAGGAAGGCCTCTGCACGGGCGCGAAACTGAATCTCGGATTCAGTCTCTGCGAACACATCATGAGGCTGTCTTCCCCCGATCGGCAGCGGATACCGCAGGCGGGCTTCTTCACGCTTCATCCCTGCAAGCAATCCATTATCCCACTCCATTAATTCTGCATCATAAGCTACCGTAAGCCGGCACTCCTGGGCAATCGCTTCTGCTGTACGCGCCGCGCGTCTGAGCGGGCTGGCGATAATCTCATGCGGACGGTACCGCTTCGCAATCCAGGCTGCGGCAAGCCCCGCCTGCCGTTCGCCAAGTGGAGTCAACTCAAAATCTGCCCGTCCTTCGTGACGATCCTCCAGATCCGCCTGCGATTCTCCGTGCCGTACGACCAATAATTCGATCATGTTCGTTTCATCCCCCAATATGCTGAATAGGTGCCTCACTTGAACATCGAGCGGATGTATCGGGCACAAACGCAAAGTTTAAAGTTTATGGTCGTCTTCATCGCCGATATAGGCATCAATAGGCCAACTGCATGCCATACAACCGCTTCCTTACCCTTATTGTCGGCCTTTTTCCAGATTTAATCAATCGCCATATTCTATCATGAATTTTTCAGGTATAGATTTTTTAAGATAGGAAAATGAACTTCTCTTTGCTTCAATTGGCTCCTACCTGGCTTGCTCTTCTTCACCCTTCCCGACATGAATTACGGATCAACATAAGGGTGTTAACTTCGTGCTGCAAGCAGGCATCTCCTCTTTTTTATCCAAATGGCAAAAGGACTTTCTCGGAGTTATTCCGGAAAGCCCTACAAGGGTCACACGCAAATGCTTCTTTACACAAAAATCTCTTCAATCGCAAGCTGTCGTTCACGCGACAGGTCGTGGAATTGATCGCCTACTCGCACCAGAGGCTTAAACAGATCCGAGGGATTATTCAAGATGATGGTTCCCGTCGTACCGCTGTTGAGACGGACATTCTTGCCGATCAGATTGGACATCAGATGCTGAACCAGCGCTTGAACCGGCTTCTCATTCAGTTTGCCAAAGCCCAGCTCATGCACTTCACGCAGGATGTCCAGCAGAGGACGCTTGGCTTCACCCCGGCGGCTCTCGGACAATTTCAGATATGTATTGGCAACCGCTACGATCTGGGAATAGGGATGAATGTCCGGCTTGGTCAAGCCTTCCGGATAACCCGAACCGTCCTCCCGCTCATGATGCTGAAGCGCGACCAGCGCCGTCGTCTCATCGTCCATCGAGGATCGAATAATCTCGTATCCCAATTTCGCATGTTTGCGCAGCTCACGCTGGTCGTATTCGGTCAGGTAATCGCTGCGATTGCGAATGGTCGGCGAGATCTTGCTTTTGCCGATGTCGTGCAGATACCCCGCCTTGCTGATTGCATAACACTGTTCGCGCGAATAACCCAGCCAGGTTGCAATATAATAAGAGAGCATCCCCACCTGCATGGAATGGTTGTACAAGCTGACGTCTTCGCGCTCCAGGACGAGCAGCAGCGAAGCCACGTCACGGTGTTCATCCACCGTACGCAGCAGCGGCTCCAGTTGAAGATCCACCGTCACCTCGTCGAATTTACCGCTTGTCAGGGCTTCGAGAAAGATGGACTGATAGCCGCGAATGGCCAGCTCCATATGACCGCGCATCGCTTCACTGAGGACCCCCGCCCCTGGAGCCTCCGCTTCTTCGCGGGATTCAATATCGACATACTCGACTTTGTGGCGCTTGAGCAAATCCGTTTCTTCGCCGCGAATAACCGTTCCTTTAGGTAAGATATGAAGACCCACCTGACTGAACGCGTCCTCTTTCAGCATGTCACCATGTTCAACATCCGTTATATGAACTCGCAATGGACAACCCTCCTGGATATGCGTGCGGTGTTTCAGAATGACAAAGTTCTTATTAAAAGTATCGGGTAAAAGTGTTTTTTTATTAGCTACCGGGCACGAAAGACGACTTTAGTTGGGCAAAAAACGATGAAAAATAAGGCCTTTTGACTATCTCACTTTTTTCGGATATGGAAATAGATGGATAAAATTCAAAAACCCAAAAATATCCAGCCTCTAAAAAAAAGACACAGGCACTCCGATAACCCAAGTATACTGGATTTCATTCCGCACTTGTTTAAGGAGGACAATCATGATCCAAGCCTGCCTGAACGGTTCCAGAACCCGTAACGACCACCCCGCCATTCCCTGCACCCCAGCCGAGATTGCTGCCGATGCTGAAAAGGCGGTTCTCGCCGGAGCTGCCGAATTACATATCCACATACGTAATAACGACGGAGTGGAAAGCCTGGAAGCCGAAGATGTGGCACGTACGCTGCTGGCCGTTAGAGATCGACTGCCAGGTACTCCCGTAGGAATCTCGACCTCCTGGTCCATCCTTCCAGACAGTGCAGCCCGGATGCAGCATCTGCGTTCCTGGCAGGTGCTTCCCGACTACATCTCCGTCAATATTCATGAGCCTGACGCCGAATGGATGGTCGCTGCCGCACTCTCACGAGGCATTGGCGTGGAAGCCGGACTTTATCATGAAGCAGACGCTGAACGTTTCGTCGCCATGCCTGGCTGCGAACGTTGTCTGCGCGTCTTGATTCGGATTGAACAGCCGGATGCCGGACGTGAGTCAGCGGAAGTTCGGCGTATTCGGAATGTGCTCAAGCGTGCGGGGTGTCATCTGCCGATCCTGCTGCATGGCTGCGAACTCACGATGTGGCCAATGTATATCGAAGCCATGCTTCAGGGACTTGATGGACGGATCGGCTTCGAGGATGGCAGTATTCTGCTCTCCGGTGTTCCCGCCCGTGATAATGCCGAATTGATTCAGACTGCCAAAGTGATCGCATCGCGTTTTTGATGTGCCCGGATAGGCCGGGTAGGACGGTCCTCCAGAGAACCGGCGATGATACCCTACCCGAACATCTCTACGGTTCCAGTCTGCGGCGAAATCCGCGTACGTCTTCCGTATAACCCAGCGATTCGTAGAACGCATGAGCTTCGCTGCGAAATCCGCTGGATACCAGAATGGCGTATCCACAGCGCTGCTGCACAGCGAGAAGCTCCAAATCCTCCATCAGCAGCCGCCCTACCTTTTTGCCTCGAAAACGATCAGACACGATCACATTCTCTACCACCATAAATGGACGACATTCCCCAATCAGATCATGACAGAGAATCCCCATCACGCTGCCTGCCAGAATCTCACCTTCAAAAGCTCCCAATAGATAGTAATGTTCGTCTGCCTGAATCCGGGCAAAGGTGCCCTGCATCTTCACCGCGTCAGACTTCTCTCCAACCAATTCTTCATATAATTCCGCCAGCTGCGGCAGATCTTTCACTTGCAGCTTCCTAATCTCGATCATTCGTATTCCAGACTCCCTTCACTCTTCCCCGGCCTCTAAGACCGGACTTCCTTCATCGTTGGAATCTCTTCAGCACTGTCTGTGTAGACTTCGCCGGATACAGCTGACAGCTTGGGCGCTCCGCTTCCGCCTCCACCGTTAAGCGGGCGGGTTGAGGCAGGGATAGGCGCCGCTTCGCGCTGCGGTTCCGAACGAAAATATTCGATGGTCAGAATCAGGATGCCTGCGGCAAACAAGAGCACCCCAATCGCAAAGGGCAGCCCCAGCGCCATACTCTGCTTGAGATCGGCTTCATAAGGTCCTCCGCCAAAAATGGCATACCAGACCCGTGTACCGTTCCATGTAGACATGTTGGGGACAAATAACACGGCAGCCACGAAGATGCAGCCCGTGATCCAGGCTCCAGCCAGCGTCAGCACGCTGCCAATGATCGTCTTTTTCATCGTCGGTTCCTCCTCCCTATCTATAAGATTTATCGGCAGCCAGCGACGAATTGCCTACCCATTTAGCGTGATCCCCGCAAAATCAAGTTAGCCGTGATCGGTTTGCGGCCCAATTCCCTCGCCCATACGGACAGCTGTCCGATATGATGAATCTCATGGGCGATCGCATGCCGCATCACATCCCCGTAAGCGAAACCATGCATCGACTTCTCTTCCCATTCGTCCGTCCAACTCTGTACAAACGGTCGAATCTCCGCTGCTGCTTCAGCCGACAATCGGCGCACATCGGCCAGCGAGCGATAAGCTTCGTAGTCGTAGTGCTGTTCAGGATCTCCCATCAGACCACGAATCCACGCATGTTCCACATCCACAATATGAATCAACGTTTTCACGAAACTTTGATGTCCACCGACCCGCTGTTTCTGCCATTCCTCTTCAGACAGTTCTTCACACCAGTCCAGCCATTCTTCACGCACCAGCCAATTGTATTCAAACCATTTCTGCATGCTGTCCCTCCATCACTTTGGCTTCCCTTTACTCTAATGCCCCTCTTGGAAAAAAGGAAGCTGCCCTGGCCCTAAAAGCGCCCACCTAAAAGATGAATTTTGCATATCTTTTACATAAGTCGGCTTTTCATTTGATGTACGTGACTATACTTGAGCATGTGTTCAAACGTGCATGCACAGATTCAGCTTACATAATGAGGAGGAGATTGTATTGAACAGCTTGTTGAAAAAAGGAATTCCAGCGGTGCTGGGACTGAGCCTGGCGGCCGGACCGGTCCTATTCGGAGCCACTACACCTACTGCTCCGACGACGCCCCCACCTGCGGCTGAAGCCCCTGCATCCGTGGTCAGCGCACCAGCCGACGGCGAAGTGAAAAACGTCATCTTCCTGATTGGCGATGGTATGGGGCCTTCCTATACGGCGGCTTATCGCTATATGCAGGACAAAGCTTCAACTCCGCTGATGGAAAAAACGGCGTTTGATCCTTATCTGGTCGGGATGCAGACGACTTACCCGGAAGATGAACATCAGAATATTACCGACTCCGCTTCGGCTGCAACTGCGATGTCGGCAGCGGTCAAGACGTATAACGCGGCGATTGCCGTTGATAATGACAAGACGAACGTGAAGACGGTGCTGGAGCAGGCCAAGGAAAACGGCATGTCCACAGGTCTCGTTGCCACATCCGAGATCACCCATGCGACACCTGCCGCATTTGGCGCACATGACATCAGCCGTAAAAATATGGATGCGATTGCCAACGATTATTTCGATGAAAAAATCGGCGGTCAGCACAAGATCGACGTCCTGCTGGGCGGCGGCAAGAGCAACTTTGTCCGCAAAGACCGCGATTTGACTGCCGAGTTCAAAAAAGCTGGCTACGGATACGTGACGGATCGCAAAGCGCTGCTGGCCAACAAAGACAAGCAGCTGCTGGGTCTGTTCGCTGATGGCGGCCTCGACAAGATGATTGACCGCTCCTCGGCTGCGCCTTCGCTGAAAGAGATGACGAACGCGGCGCTGGATCGCCTGAGTCAAAACGATAAAGGATTCTTCCTGATGGTCGAAGGCAGCCAGATTGACTGGGCGGGTCATGACAACGATGTGGTGGCAGCCATGAGCGAGATGGACGACTTTGCCAAGGCGTTCCAGGCAGCCATTGACTTTGCGAAAAAAGATGGCCATACGCTGGTCGTTGCCACAGCCGACCATTCCACGGGCGGATTCAGTCTGGGTGCGGATGGTGAGTATAACTTTCTTGTCTCCCCAATCAAAGCAGCGGTGCACACGCCGGATTACATGGCTGCCAAGATCGCAGCTGGTGAATCTGTAGAAAAAGTGCTGGCTCAGAACATCAAGCTCAAACTGACGCAGGAAGAACGTGCTTCGGTCAAGAAGGCAGCTGTCAGCAAAGACGTGACGACGATCGATAATGCCATCGAAGACATCTTTAACAAACGCTCCTTCACCGGCTGGACAACCGGCGGACATACGGGTGAAGACGTACCGGTGTATGCGTATGGCCCAAACAGCGAACGTTTTGCCGGACTGATCGACAATACGGACAATGCCAAGGTCATCTTTGAACTGCTGGGTGGCAAGCCAACGCGCTGAGACCTGAAGGTCTGTCAAGCGCGATTGATCGACATGGCTCAATAGAGCGACGGTATCAAGTTCATCTTACCGTCGAATACATGCCAAATCGGGCGCAGCGTGGAGGGTACAGCCACGTTACGCCCGATTTTTTTGCTGATCTGTGAAGCCTGGGAAAGCTTCCTTCCGGGTGACAGGATCGATTTTCTTCGGCCTTCTTCAGCCTCTCACGATTTCTTAAAAACGCCGCCGGGCGCGTCTGCGTCGAATCACCAATCCGACTATCAGAACCAAAATCAAAGTCATCCCCAATACCGCAATCCACGAATGGTTCTGTACCTGCGTACCCAGCGCCACCCCGGGTTCAGGTTCATTTGCCTCACCGAGCTTCTGAAGCAGTTCGGGCTGTGTTCCCACCTCGTACAGCACATTCCCCGAACATAAGCTGGTCGTCAGCTTCGCTCCATCATGCTTTGCCATGACGATATACCGCTCCCCCTCTCGAAAGTCCGCTCCGCAGGAACTGGTACTCGCATAAGTGGAAATCTGTTCCTCAGTATGCCCCTTGCCTTTCCAGACTTGATCGACCTTAAACGTATAATTGACCGGGTCGGAGCTGGAGCCGATTCCAATCCGCTCTCCCAATGTCTTGCCGCGCTCTGTTACGGTTCCAGAGAAGATCAGATCCGCAAAGTCCAACTGCTCCTGGCTTCCTGAGCTAAACGCACAGCTGCAAGCATAAGTGGTCTTGGGCGCTGCCGTCAGACCGCCAAGAACGGCCAGCATACTGAATAACAGCGCACTCATCAGCACGATGCTCTTTCTGCCTCGGCGTTCTCGCCCCTTCGCCTCTTTGATTCGCCTTTGCGGATGTCTATTCATTTCTTTCTCCTCCCTCTCAAAGAAATATTTTCTTATTATGGACGTCAAAAAAGAGGTGCAGGTTGCACCTCTTTTGGGAATCGTTAAATCGCTGAACGTTAAAGTCTTACCATAAAGATTCCAGCCAGTCACAGCTTCGGTTCGGCTCTCGCTGCATGAACCGCTTCGCCGGGATGTCCTCCCCCCATGCGATATGAAACGTGCGCAGCTCATAGATATGCCCCTCTTCCCAGGTCTGACGGCCATTGATTTGGATGCGGCCCCATTCGCCGGGAACCAGCTCGAACGCCTTTTTTTCCAGCAGACGACTCTGGCCGTCCGTGCGGAGCGGCTTGCCCCATTCCGGCACATAGCGCAGCCTGACATGCAGGCGGTCGCCCCGAATATCCGGCAGCACACCTGACAGCAGCCGTTCATCAATCGGCTGCCCGGCTTGCGGCATGGACAGCCAAGCGGTGTCGTCCTGCCCCGGAATCAAGCCCTCCTTCGTCTGCCAGAACGCCAGACGATGCAGCAGAACAGAATCATCATCGCGCAAAACGTCCGATGCGGATCGGCTGTTTTTTGGCAAAATCACGGACTGGATCGGCAGCGGATATGCCTGTGGATGCCAATGGCGCAGTGAGGCATACGGCTCACCACGCGTGTCCTTCGTCCATTGAAGCAGGATCGTCTGAATCACCAGCATCCGTCATTGCCTCCTCTGCTGGTGCTGGCGGGTACGCCCGGACTGCGAAGCGCGAGAACGCACCGAGGCTCGTCCGCTGCGCTCAACCACCGATCCGCCGAACACCCGATACACGATGTACCCAAGCGTTGCTCCAATGCCATTCAAGATGAGATCGTCTACATCTGCAACGCCTGCTCCAAGCACTCCCTGAGCCAGCTCCAGCGCCAGAATCAACAGCAGGAAACGTCCAATGAACCCTAGATAGTTCCGGCAGCGCCGAAACAGAATCGGCAGCAGCACACCAAATGGGATAAAAACCGCTACGTTGCCGACCAGATTGATGAATGGAGCGCGGATGTTATCCCAGTCTGCCGAACGGGCAAACAGACGAATCGTCTCAAAAGGGACGATATTATAGCGGAACTCGCCGCTGATATGCGCTGAACGACCAAATCCCCAGAACATCATATACAGCAGCAGTGCTCCATAACCCAGCAGGATCAGCAGAGCCAACAGCTTGATGACAACCTTCTTCGCTTTCATACACGTAACCCCTTATTTTTCGCTGCCGCTGCTTCGCTCTTTCAGCTCCAACCATACGGCAGCCATATCCAATTCCCCTCTGCCGTTTCGTACGGCATCGGCGTAAGTTCTCTCCACAGCTTCTGCGAGCGGAAGCTCCATCCCTTCGCGTTTGGCTTCGGCAGTCAGCAGCCCCAGATCCTTGGCGAGCAGACTGACCATGAAGGCCGCCGGGAACTCTTCGTTCAGCCACATTTCCTTTTTGGCGGAGAGCATGGGCGTGCTGACGGCGGATTCGCCGATCATCTCCATCAACTGCTCACGCTGCAAGCCTGCTTGTTCGCCGATTAGAAGCGCCTCGGAGATCCCCTGTGCCATGACGCCCAGCAGCAGATTGATCGACAGCTTGGCTGAACTTCCCGCCCCCACCTCGCCAAAATGGATCGTCTTTTTGCCCAGCACATCGAAGAACGGCTGCACGCTCACCAGCGCCTCCTTCGAGGCTCCAGCCAGAATCACCAGCTGTCCATTCTGGGCAGGAGCTACCGATCCGGACACCGGCGCATCGACATACCTGCCGCCTGCTGCCTCGATCCGCTCCGCAAAAGCGCGAGCTTCTTCCGGAGCGATAGTGCTCATATTTACGACGATAGACTCCGGCTCCAACCCTGCAAGCAGTCCGTCTTCTCCACTTAACACAGCTTCTACCGCCGATCCTTGGGTCAGCATGATGAAGATCACTTCCGCCCCTTGAGCAGCTTCCCGAGCTGAAGAGGCCAGTGCCGCGCCATCTGCCTCCAGCGGCTGGGCTTTTTCCATCGTGCGATTATAGACCTTCAAGGAATAACCGGCTTTAAGCAGATTACGTGCCATCGGTACACCCATATATCCGGTTCCGAGCCAAGCTATTTTTGCCATTTGATCCTTCACTCCTTCTTGTTTCATCACATCTGCAGGATGGGCGGATGGCCCATTTCTCTTCTCCAGCATACCGTAATCAGTCGCTGGAGTCATGCCCAGCTCATTGTCTATGTGCTGTCTTCCGCCCCATGCCAAAAAAGCGTCTCCTCAAGGGAGACGCTGGCTGATCCAACTTAACTTACGCAGCACTCAAGCCTTGCCGACCGCATCTGTGGCAAAGAAAGTCTCAAGCTGACGTGTAACTTCCGCTTTGTCATTATCAATGACCGTCTGGTACTGATCCTTGGCAATCAGCTCTGCGATCTCAACCGGGAATTCCTGCACGATGTCCAGCAGGCGAATCGCTTCATCGAACTTCGCCGGATGCGCTGTAGCAAACGATACGGTCACCTCGCCGTCTTCGGTAAACGCTTCGGAAGCCGCCACGCCGCAGGCCGTATGCGGATCAAGCAGATACCCCGTCTCCGTGCGATATTGTCCGATGAGCTTGAGGTTCTGCTCATTGGTCGCACCCAGTGCCTTAAATTCAGCCTGAACACGCGCCAACAGCTCACCATCTACGACAATCCTGCCTTCGCTGGCCAGCTTGCCCATATATTCGCGGACTTTATCGGTATCCTTATCCAGCAGATAATACAAATAACGTTCAAAGTTGCTCGCCACCTGAATGTCCATCGATGGACTGTGCGTCTTGCGGAACTCGCCCGGCTGATATTCGCCTGTTGTAACGAAACGCTCCAGAATGTTATTTTCATTCGTCGCAATAATCAGCTTATGAATCGGCAGATTCATTTGCTTGGCGAGGAATCCCGAGAAGATGTTGCCAAAGTTACCCGAAGGCACGCTGACATTAATCTTCTTCGATGCGTCACCCACCTGCTCAGCGGCACGGAAATACGCATAGAAGTAATACACCGTCTGCGCCAGAATCCGCACGAAGTTGATCGAGTTGATGGCACGCAGATGGTATTTGCTCTTGAACGTCAGATCGGAGAACAGCTCCTTGATGATCCGCTGGCAGTCGTCGAAGGTGCCTTTGACTGACAGATTCAGCACGTTCTCGTCATGTACCGTCGTCATCTGAAGTTCCTGTACCTTGCTGACCTTCTCATGTGGGTGCAGGATACAGATCTTGATTCCTTCCTTCCCGCGTACCCCCTGGATCGCCGCCGCGCCGGTATCGCCGGACGTCGCACCCAGAATATGAATGATCTCGCCGCGTGTCTTCGAGACATAGGAATAGAATTCGCCCATGAATTGCAGCGCCACATCCTTGAAGGCAAAAGTCGGGCCGTGGAACAGCTCCAGAATATACAGGGAGTCGTTCAGTTTGCGGACGGGCGTAACCTCAGGATCACGGAACGTCGCGTAACTGGCATCGACCAGTTTCTTCAGATCTTCCTGTGGAATCTCATCATTGGCATACAGGGAGAAGATCTCGATGAACAGCTCGCGGAAGCTGAGGCGCTGCCACTGCTTCAACGTATCGGCAGACACGGTGGGAATCTGCTGCGGCACCATCAACCCGCCGTCTTCACCCAGCCCCATCAGGACGGTATCGACAAAACCTTTTGGTTCAACTTGACCTCTTGTACTGATGTAGTTCATCGTAAGCCCCCAGTGATCGAAAATATTAGATCGCGTAGCCGCGAATTTATTTGTACAATCATACCCCGAAACCGACATGGGATGACAGTCTTTTTTTGTATTTTCGCCCAAAAAAACTTTCCCTATTCAGCGCGAAGACGCGGTTCCGTTATCCATATGTCCGCCTGGAGTGTACGGCTGTTCGATGATCCGCTTCAACTCTCGCTGGCGATACCGAATAAACGCACGCATATAAGCCTCCAGCACAAGTCGATCGAATGCCTTCCCAATCCATCCAAGCGGCGAAGCGAACTCCAAGATGTCGCGCACAATCGTCCCTTCTTCACTGCCCTCAAATTCATGCCGATGCTTCATATAACGGAATGCGCCGCGCTGCATCACATCGACAAACTGATACGGACGCTCATACTCTTCGACAACCGAAGTCAACCGCTGGCGTACCCCGAAATGCACCGCTTCAAAAACGACGGATTCTCCCTTCTCCATCATTCCGGACAGCCTTCCTCCAGGCAGCGTACGTTGCTTGGTTCTGGGCCAGACCGTCTGCGGGTGCAGCCCGACATCGCGCGCGGCATCGAAGCAGACTTCAATGGGTGCGTGGATGAGGATTTCTTCTTTCACCCTAACGATGGACATCAGTCCTTCCTACAGAGACAATATTAAGCCGAAGCAAATTAAATAAAGAATACGGAATAACCCCGTATTCTTCGTCCTTTATCCGTATACGGTATAGGTCTGCCCCGTCTCGATCCCCAGAACACTCCTAACAAAAGCGTTGGCGACCTTATCCGCCGGAACCGGATCAAAGCCTTTGAAGTAGTCCGCATATTTCTCCGCTGATTCCGTCAGCACCGTCGGACTGACCGAGTTCAGCCGAATACCGCGCGGCAGCTCATAGGCAGCGGCACGTACGAACGCATCGATCGCTCCATTGACCATCGAGCTGGAAGCGCCGCGTGCGATCGGACGATCCTTGAGCACACCGCTAACCAGTGTAAAGCTGCCGGTTGCGTTCAGCCGATGCTGCCCGATCAATACGGTGTTGATCTGTCCCAGCAGCTTGCTGTTGACACTCTTGAGATTGTCTTCCGGCTTCAACTCGGGCAGCGCCGCATAATGCGTCTCTCCCGCCGTCACCACAACATGATCCAATTCCCCGATCTGCGCAAACAAAGTCGCAATGCTCGCCGGGTCTGTCATGTCGAAGAGATAGTCCCCATGCGTCCGCCCTGCCGTTACGACATGCAGTCCATGTTCTTTCAACTTGGCTGCGACCGCTTGCCCAATCGTGCCCTGTCCTCCGATGACTAATACTTTTGCCATGCTGTGTTCCCTCCTAATGCTGATCTTCATACTTCTATATCTTTACCCAACTATGTAGAATCCCCGATCAGATGGATCGAAGTTCGCGCTGCATCTCCTGCTGCATATCCCACAGCTCCGAAGCCGATACCGGCTTGCGCTGGGCATTATTCACATCGCGTCCTTCTTCGGTCCACAGAAACGGAACGATCAGCATGACCTGTCCGCCTTGAAGCGCAGCGATGTCTTCCACCCAACCTTTCCAGCGAAAAGTGGCATAATACTGATCCAGATCCCCGTTTAGCGCCCAGTCAAGAAAATCAGTATACCCTTTCTCCGTATCTTCCCACTCCAGCGTATCCGGCGCAAAATAATGAACCGTCGGCGCATGATCGTGAAACGCTCCGTTGTTAATCGCAAAAAAACCACCTGCAAGATCATACGCCACAATCACATAACCTTCCGGCTTCACTTGGAGGGCAAGCGGAGCCGCACCCTGTCCGTTCCAGGAGAGAAGGTCACCTTCGATGTCGGGATGGCCCGATCCCAGCACCTTCAGCCACCCCCGGTCGATGAGCAGTCCCCCGCTGTTCAGCACCACGGCACCCAGCGTCGTCCGGTCAGAAGCCTGCATATCTACCAGCGTCTCTTCCGCCCGCTGCCGCTCCGTGGGAAGCACGTGCACATCATTCTCTGCCTGTTCGATCGTCTGAAGCAGTGAAGGCCATGCGCTGTCTGAGGACAACAGATCTTCTAATCTTTTCATTTCCTTTGCTCCTCCTTCTTCACATTCAACCTATTTTACCCGATAGTAGAACACGTATGCCATTTTAACCCATCGGGAGGATCGATCATGAAAAAAAGTCTGGCCTATTCCTTGAGCTTTGCGCTGCTGTTATCCATTGCGGTGCCTGCCACTCAACAGACCGCTCATGCCGAAGTCAAAAAGTATAAGAATTGCAAAGAGTTAAATCAAGATTATAAGGGCGGCGTCGCCAAATCGGCTGACATCAAAAATAAAGGCGGCAAAACCAAACACAAACCTTTTGTCTCGGCTGAACTGTACGAAGCCAACAAGAATAAAGACCGCGATAGAGACTTTATTGCATGTGAAAAATAGGGCCGCCCAGAGGGCGCCCTTTTTTATGTTCAATCATAGATTTTCGACGAGCGGCGTTTGACGATGGACACGTTATTCTCGCCTGCCCAATGGATCAGTTCCCTCATCGACTGCGCCGGGTTTTCGGAAAATTTGAATGAATAATCATTGGGTACGAACAGCCATCTTCTCGGCTTGACGCTGATCGTCGGATCATCACCCCAGGAGACGTAAATCCGCTTGATTTCATCTGCTGCCAATCTGCGACGGCGCAGTTGAATGGAATCTTCGTCCATCTCCAGTGTATAAGCCGGCCTGGAGGTCTGCCAGATCGAGACAAGAGTCCCAATCAGCATAAAGACTGCCGCGGCCAGAGCCAACCCGAATGAAGTTGGTCCGCTCCATCCTTTGGTCCAGCTCTGATAATGCTGATACGCCAATATAAACCACAACACCGACTGTAATCCGCAGGAAAAAGCAATCCCAAATGGGTGAATGCTTTGCACGTCATAGAAACGTTCCCGATTTTCCATTCCAACCCCTCCTGTCTGGTTGTTAACGTCCTTTGTCTCAAGAACGTATCGAACAAGACATTCGTTACGCCGTTATTGAACGGTTTGCAGACTTTTCCCCTGCACTCGACTTCTTCATTCCACTTCAATTATCAGCTCGCCTACATAAACGGCTCGACCGGACACTTTAATTTCCATTTTACCGTCTTGCTGACGCTCCGCCTGTACACGGACTCGGCCATTGCGCCCCATTTCCAGTCCCTGCTCGACGATAAAGGCAGTCTGTGAAGCTTCCGGTTCTAGATAGGTCAGCGCATAGGCACCCAGCACACCTGTCGCGGTTCCTGTAGCCGGGTCTTCGATGGTTCCCGAGTAAGGTGAGGAGAAATGACGCGCGTGCATACGAGCCTGCGGATCAAAAGTATCCAGGCAGAACGGATGCAGCGAGGCATGCGGATTCTGTTGGAGCACCTCCGGGAACACCGCGTTGTTGGGCTTCATCTGCGAGAAAGCTTCCAAATTCTTGATCGGAATGAGCAGTGTCCAGATTCCTGTACTGCCATAGACGATGGGACAGCGTTCATCCCGTTCCGCAGCGCTCAACCCCATCGCGGCAAACAGTGCCTCCTCATCCCCCTCAAACGGAACAAACTGCGGGGAGCCTTGACGCATCCGCATCTTCAGCACATGCTGCTCACCGGACGGGTCCGATTCCTCCAGCAGCTCAACCGGAAGCACACCGATCCGCGTCTCGATCAACGCTTCATCCGCGTCAAGCCGATTGCGGGTACGCAGGGCGTACAGCGAAGCCATCGTCGCATGCCCACACAGATCCATCTCATGTCCGGGTGTAAAATAACGCAGCTTCACATCCGCTAGGTCCGACCGGCAGATAAATGTCGTTTCGTTAAATCCGACAGATGCCGCAATCTGCTGCATTTGAGCATCCGTCAGGTCATCGGCATCCAGTACGATTCCGGCGGGGTTGCCTTTGCCGGGAATATGCGAAAAAGCATCGTAATGCAGAACGTTTACGATTGTCATGAATGAGCCTCCTTCAGCAGGGTTAAAGTCGAAGCGATTGTCGTCTCGATAAAGGCTGTCTCCGGCTTGGCTTTTAGAAGTAGGGTCAGTCCGATCAGCGAGGCCAGCATTCCGTTGGCAGTGGCTTCAGCGTCCAGATCCCGCGCCAACTCGCCCGATTCGATGCCCCGCGCAATCTTCATGCGGAACAGTTCGGCCAGATGCAGTTGGTGATCCAGCGCCTTCACCACCAGATCCGGTTCTCCGGAAGCCAGCTCGTCGAGCGTCAGCACGGCCAGACAGCCAAGCGCCGGATTCCCTCCGATTCCTCCAGCAGCCACATTGTGCAGCAGTCCGGAAAAAGCGGGAATGGTGTCCTTTTCCCGATCCAATACCCGACCGACGTACATGGCGTGATTGCCCATATAACGATCCAGTGCACGTTCAAACAGCTCTCGTTTGTCTCCGAAAGCCGCGTACAGACTCGGCTTGCGAATATTCATCCGTTCCGTCAGATCGGTCAGCGAAGCGGCTTCATAACCTTTCTCCCAGAATACCTGCATGGCAGCGTCAAGCGCCTGCTGTTCGTCAAAAGCCCGAGGTCTCACCGTGCTCCTCCTCCTGGGCGCCCCAAGGCGCATGTATGATACCGATCAGTATAATACAGCCCATCCACACTTGCAAAAGGATTGACAGCTTCAGAACGAACAGCGTATAGTGATCTCGCACACTTATATACCGATCGGTACAAAATAATGAAATCTTGAAAGGACGATCCATCATGACGAAAAAAAACACTCCGCCTGTAACCTGGTCGGCCTCACTGGCACTGCTATTTGCTCTGGCCAGTGGGCTGTCCGTCGCCAATATTTATTATGTCCAGCCCTTGTTGGGTCAGCTTGCTGAGTCCTTTGGCGTGTCCAAGGCGGCTGTCGGTTCCGTGGTATCCGTCACCCAGCTGTTCTACGCGGCGGGGCTGCTGCTCATCGTACCGCTTGGCGATCTGCGAAATCGTAGAGTCATGATTCTGGTTCAGCTTGCCCTGTCCGGAATAGCTCTGCTGGCTGCTGGGCTGGCACATCCGTATTTTATTCTGCTGGCTTCGCTGGCTGTCGTCGGCTCGATGGCCGTTGTGACACAGGTACTCGTCAACTTCGCTTCTTCACTCGCTCCAGCCTCAAGCCGGGGGAGCGCTGTCGGTACCGTGACCAGCGGGATCGTCATTGGCATTTTGCTGGCGCGAACCGTCGCTGGAATCATCAGTGAACTGGCAGGCTGGCGTGCGGTCTATCTCACGTCATCCGCTCTTACGGCTGTTCTTATCCTAGTGCTGTGGAAGAAGTTACCGGAAGACGATGCCGACAAATCGAATTCTTCTTATCGCCGGATGCTGAGATCTTTCCCCAGGCTGTTTGCCACTCATCGGCTGCTGAGAGCCCGTGCGATTCTGGCTCTGTTGATCTTCGCCAACTTCGGCATGCTGTGGACTCCGCTGGCACTCCCGCTTGGCGAAGCTCCTTTCCACCTACAGCCCGCAGCCATTGGCGCTTTTGGTCTGGCGGGTGCCGCAGGTGCCTGGGGCGCCTCGCGGGCTGGCCGATGGGCGGATCGTGGACAGGGCCCCCGCATGACGATTATCGCGCTGTCCATCCTGCTGGTGTCCTGGTTCCCTATCGGGATGCTGCATCACTCACTGCTTGTGCTGATTGCAGGCATTATCCTGCTGGACTTCGCCGTACAGGTCGTTCATGTCAGCAGCCAAAGCCTGCTGTTCGCCTCACTTCCCGAAGCACGCGGACAGTTAACCGGCGCTTATATGATCTTCTATTCGATCGGCAGTGCGCTGGGCGCTCTGCTGTCCACTCTCCTCTATGCCCGTTATGGCTGGTATGGAGTCTGTGTGGCTGGAGCTTCGATTGCCGCGATCGCGCTGCTGTACGCTTTCCTATCCCGGAAGCAGACCCTTAACCCTAACTGATATTCCTGCCTGTTCACCTTTTTCACAACACGACAAACAAGCAGCTCCGTCGCTGGGCTGCTTGTTTGTGATGGATCAAAGGTCCATTCAATAAAGGTCTAATTTCAGTGATTCAGTTCGTTCAGTCGTTTGCGAATCCATTCCAGCAGCTTGTCTTTTTCCGCTGCCGGGATGGGTTCGATCAGCCGGGCAGCGGCGGCCGGCAGCATCCATTGCTGAATGTCAGCAGCAGAGCAGCCAGATAACTGGATATACGCCTCCAGATACGTCTCCCGAAACACATGAGCAGCCTGCTCAAGTGTGCTTCTTGCCCCGCCCTGTTCTATGCCGAATCCAATCAGCAGCAGCGTTCTTGCCGGATCATAGAGCGGGTGGCCGCAGGTAGCATCAATCCAGTCGATCACCCGCCAGCCATCCGGCGCCTCCATAATATTTCCCGGGTGATAATCCCCATGACACAACCGATTATCGTCGGGCAGCTTCTCAAGTTCCGCCAGCACCTCTTTTCTTTCCCGGTCCTCAAGCTGCTTGGCTCGGATCACCCGCTGCACCACGCGCTCGCGCTGGTGATCTTGAAGAGTTTCCGCCGGACGCGCATTGAGACGAACCTGATAATCGGCAAAAGTCCGAGCCGCTTCCGCTGCTGTATCCGGATGGCGATGGAGCCGCTCCAGCAGCGATTCTCCTTCTACTTTTTCCATCAGAATCGCCTGTCGGCCTTGATACTGCTGCATGCCCAGCGGCTTGGCGGTCGGAACGCCGTCTTCATAAGCCCACATACTTTTTCGATATTCGCTCCGTACGCTGCCTTCAGAGAACCATTCCCGGAACAGCTTGACCACTTTTCCATCTTCATTCAGATAAAGCTCTGCCGTTCCGCCATCCCCGATCTTGCTCCAGGTTGACTGCATGATCTCACATCGCCCCTTCGCCTTCATCTTCCAGCTCTATCTACGCGTGATCGGCCGCTCCAGCGCATACAATTCCTCTTCAATCTGAAGTACCTTTTCGTTTACGGCGGATCGGGCATCCCGAATCGCTTGATTGTACAAATGCGGTGCAAGACGATTCAGCATATGATCGAGCAGATTTTCTGCCGCGATGGTTCCGATCTCTTCGCCGCGCTCTTCATAAAAAAAGTTCTGGAGATCGGCAATCAGTTCGTCTTTTTGTTCCTTGGGAAGCTTAACCGGAATCATCTCTTTGGCTCCTTTCGATTCTTGCCGGGCCTTTTACGAACGATTTCTTACGAACGATTGCGGTGCATAACCACCTGACGGGTGGGGGTAAAGCCGCTATGTTCGTAATATTCCTTGAGTTTGGCCGAGCAAAACAGGCTGACTCCTTCAATGCCGTGCAGTTCCTTCATCATCTTGTCCATCAGCTGCCGGCCGATTCCCTGCCCGCGATGCGTGCCTAACACCACCACATCTTCAACGTACGCACGATACACACCATCGGACACTGCCCGGCAGAAGCCGACCAGCTGTTTGTCCTCCCAGGCACCGAGCGCGACGCCGTGTGTCAGCAGCTTGCGAATACCGTCTTTCGTCCGCGTCGGCCACCAGTCCACGTCCTGATAGAGCCGCATGAGTTGAAGCGGGGGAATCGGTTTTTCCGTATGCAGTTTGATGACCACCATGTGTCCGAAGCCTCCTTGTCGGTCGTTGCAATCGTATTCGATTGTCTAAAATATGCCCTAAATTCAGCTCGAAGTCGAGTCTTCGTTTGGCTTGTGTCATTTTTTTAGTAAAATAATAAGATCCTTATCCGTCTTACTTGCACAAAGGAAGGAGTGGATCTACATGAAATCCAACAAAAAAACGGCTCCAAAATATTCATACGTCCCAGTCAACCCAAAACCAATCTCTCCCTTCAAAAAATTTCTGTTTTACAGCTGGCCGATTCTGCTAGTCATTGTGATTGCCGTTGCTTACGTTGAAGCGATCTATACGGATTGGCTTCATCTCCGAATCCAGACGGCAGTGCTTATTACCATCACCCTGCGTAATATACTGGGCTGGCTGATTGCCCTGGCCCTAGTGGTTCTCTTTGTCGTTCTTATGAAAGGTGAACGTAAACGGGTGCTCAAGCTGTATTCAATCTGGCTTTACCGAGCTGCGTTGATTTTTCCTGTGCTTGTTGTTCTGCTGTTTATGACTTTTGAATGGCATGCGCCGCAGACCAGCTACGACCTGGCCCGTTATTATGCTCAGGATGTAGTGGAAGAAAAGCAGGTCACCGTCGAATCCACCCAAAACATCTGTGACAATACGGAGTCGTTCACAAGCTGCACGTTATGGGTCACAATGTCGGATGGAAGTCGATATGGCGTCAAGGGTTTGTTTAAACGTGTGCTTAAACACCCGGCGGATGTTCAAGCGATTCGCGTGCTGCCCACCAGCGGACGTCTGATCGGCGTTCGCACCTCGGACGGATGGCAGTAAAGCCCAGCAGCCCAAAAAAGGTAAGCCAAAAGCCCGGCGCAGCTTCATAAACGTCGGGCGAATCAACGAGTCCACTGCCTCTCGGCGGCCTCGGTGCTATTTAGGGTTCAAGCTTTGCTTTGTCGTTTCATTTTTTCGGCTGCAATATAAAAGGTCAAAATCCGCCGAACCGGCCGGCGGAAGGAGGAAAAAGGATGAAAAACAATCGAAGTTCCCGAACAAAAAAACAAGAAACGCTCCCGGATACGCCTCAAGAAAAACGGGGACTGCACCGATTGCTCCGTCTGCCTTTCTTTAGATTCTGGATGCCGATCGGCCTGCTGCTTATCGCTCTGGCTTCCGTACCGAACCTCTATTCTTCGCTGCCGGGAGTCAGCCTGCAGGGGGGCATTCTCACAGTCACCACCATTCGAGCCTGCCTGAATTGGTTGGTCTCCATAGGTTCGTTTCTTTTTATCGTTACCCTACTCATTCGCAAAAGAAAAGAATTCTTTAAACAGTACCCTCTGTTCCTTTATCTGGTCTGCTGGTTCGGGGCATTTTGTCTCCCGGGGGCGCTGCTGGCCTGGTTCGATACGCCCAACGTTTCTTACGATCTCGCCCGCTATTATGTGCAGGGGACGATCGATGAACGTCATATCTCGATCTCGTCCGTCCAGGAGATCTGCAGCAGCGGAAGAACCACCGTATGCACGCTGTGGATCGATACGGAAGACGGTGAGCGCTACAGCACACGAGGTACTTTGGCCAATGTGATTAAAGAGCATGGCGACATCGAAGCGATCCGCGTACTTCCCCGCAGCGGGCGTCTCGTCGGTGTCCGAACGAAAGACGGCTGGGTGTGAGGCCGGCCGATATGCAGCAAAAAGCCCGGAGCGCAGCTCTCTGCGCACCGGGCAAACATCGGGCCGCCATGCCGGGAGGCACAGGCTATTTTTACGGTTCGATCGGCTTGACCATACCCGGATCGGCGATCAGGGACAAGGCACTTTCTTCCAGGCTGCCGTACCAGACATCCGAATAGTAGTCCATAATCAGAAGGTTGTCTCCACACAGATAGAACGAATGGGAAGGTTCCTTAAATACATAATAGCCGTCCAACCAGATTGGATGCAGCGTCTCCCGGAAGACTCCCGGATCAAGTGCACCTTCCAGCTTGCCAAAATAGCGGCTGCCGAAGACCAACTCCTGCAAGCAAAACGTGGTCATGAAATGCGGCAGCGACGGACAGACGATCTCGCTTCCTTCCAGTCGATCATCCCACAGACGCGCAGCGTCGCTGTAGACCGGCGAATCATCGCGCCCCGCCTCAATGGAGCAGCTCCATGTGCATTGATTTTCCGACAGAAAAGTAATGCGTCCCTCTTCCCGTTCCAGCTCATCCGGCTCCAGCCAGATGTCCTGCGCCTGAAACAGCTTGGGACCCGATCCCGCCGATGAAACGCCAGAATCCAGAGACGGATTGGGCCAATTGCCCGCAAAAGCGTAAAAATCTTTTAGGACAGCCGGGAGATCTGCTGGGATCAGATCCGGGCGGACTCCATATTGCGGCTTGGCAGGTCCTGCCCATTTACAAATAAATGCTTTCAGCCGCTCCATCGTTTGTTCATTATCCGGAATCAGCATCTGAATTCCCCTTTGTATGTATAGTCCATAGAAGTTGTGCAGCGGCGATCAGGTGTCTGCATCGTCATCTTCATCGATATTTGGGTTGGGCTTATCCTTTTGTTTCCTTATTTTATCGTCAACTGTTGAACGTGAGAAGCCCGCTCTTTCCTATTTCTGTGCAAAAATTCAGAAATGACATATGCGAAGTTAGTCCCATTGGCTCGCTTGCATCCTACTTGTAGGAATGGGCGAACATGACGAAAGGGCATGCCCACGCATGCCCTTTCATCTTATGCAATCAGCAGCAGCCCTATGCTTCATGAACTCATGAGCAGTTGGCGACCATTCCCTGCCTTTTACCAGTTGGCGTCGATGAATTCATCCCGCCCTGACTGGGCACGATCTTCCTTATAATGCTTGGGATTTTTCTTGTGATAATCCTGGTGATAGTCTTCTGCTTCATAGAATTCCTGGGCAGGCAGAATCTCGGTTGCAATCGGCTTATCAAAACGGCCGCTGTCCTCAAGCGCCTGACGGGAAGCCAGTGCAGCCTGCTGCTGTTCCTCGTTATGGAAGAAGATCGCCGGCTTATATTGAGGACCCCGATCCTGGAATTGGCCTTCTCCATCGGTCGGATCGGTCTGCGGCCAATACAATTCAAGCAGGCGTTCATAAGGGAATTTTTCCGGCTCGAACGTGATCTGTACCACCTCGTAATGTCCGGTCGTTCCCTTCTTCACCTGTTCATACGTCGGGTTCTCCAAGGTGCCGCCCATATAACCGGACACGATCCCATGAATACCTGGCATTTCTTCAAACGGTGTCACCATGCACCAGAAACATCCTCCGGCAAATGTAGCTTTTTCGATATGATGTTCACCGGTGTGTTCAGCGAAGCCTGATTGCTCCTGCGTCATTTTTCACTCGCTCCTCTATATGATGTGCTCTTATCTGGTGTTGTCTGGCTGATCTTCTCTGAATGGATTTCTCCGTTTGCCTTGCTACTTTGCCGCTTGCAGCACAAAGTTGGGCTTGATCTCGCCAATTCGTTCCTGACGTGCATTCAGCACTGGAGCATGAACATATTCAGCCAGCTGTTCAAACTGCTCAGGTGTGCCGATGCCCAGCTGTCTGAGCACTTCCATAGCGGCAACAGAGGTCGCGCGTTCGCTGCCGTCTTCCACCTTGACCACAATCCCGATGCCCCGATCTGCAACGCCGATACACTCGACGCCTTCCGCCCCGACTTTGGCGACCAGATTGCCGCCAAATACCCGCATCAGATCCGTGTCAAAACGATGCTTGCCAGCTACCATCTCCGGACGATGGGTCATGCCCGTACGGATACGATTGAGCGCTTCGGCACGCTGCGCCGAGACGGTGCCTTCCGGCTTCGCAAGACGGGCAAAGCCAAGCGCCACATTCTGGAGCGGCAGTCGATGTACCGGCACGCCGCAGCCGTCCACGCCAATGCCAATCTCTTCAACCGGCACTTCGCATACATTGGAGATAACCTCGAGAATCCGCTGTTGATGCGGATGCTCAATCTCCCGATAGGTTTCCGTATCTTCATGCAGATGCACAGCGGTCAACAGCATGGCCGAATGTTTGCCCGAACAGTTGCTGAATACCGGCGTCAATTCGCGGCCTTCGCGGATCAGCTTCCGGTAACTTTCACCATCACGCGGAATGTGGGTGCCACACTGAAGATCATTTTCAGATAGATGCGCCCGGGACAGCACGTCCAGCACGGTATCCCGATGAATCGGCTCTCCGCTGTGAGAAGCGCAGCTCAGGGAAATCTCCGCGTCCCCATAGTCATAAGCATCAGCGGCGCCGGACTCAATCACAGGCACCGCCTGAAAAGGCTTCATCGACGAGCGAGGGAAGGTCAACCGCTGCGGATCGCCGACCTTATATAACAGGCGGCCGGTATGATCGACAACGGCGACATGAATTTCATGATTGCTCTCAACATATTGGCCCCGGGTAACTTGTACATCCTGCGACATCGGTTAATCTCTTCTTTCTGTGTAAAATGGTTTATTTGGCTAATTCGTAGATCGCTCGTGCATACACAGCCGTGGCTTTCAAAAGATCATCCACTTCAATGAACTCGTCCGCCTGGTGAGCCGTCATCGGCTTGCCTGGGAAGCAGGCGCCGAAGGCAACGCCTTTGGGCATAAAGCGGGCGTAGGTCGCCCCACCTGTAGTCAGCAGCGTCGGTTCATCGCCGGTTACTTCAGCATATGCCGTTTGCAGCGCATGAATGACCGCTTCGTCCGGATGCACATGGTGGGAACCCACTTCACGCACCGCATCGATCCGATAGCCGAAGGCATCCACCTGTTCTTCAACCTGGGCCCGAATCCAGCCATAATCTGCACCTACCGGCACGCGAAGCGTCAGCCCGAACTGGGTATCTCCTTCTTCCGTGCCAAAGCGCAGCACGCCCGGATTCACGGTTAACGGTCCGGTGAATTCGTCGCTGCACGCCACGCCCAGCGCTTCGCCGTGAAAATCTTCGTGCAAGAGATTCAACAGGCCGATGAAGGCTTTGCCCTCCGGCTGAAGCGACGCATCCTTCAAGAACAGTGCCAGCGTCGTACCCGCATTGATTCCTTCAGCAGGCTCGGAGCCATGCGCAGATGCGCCGATTAAAGTAAACATGGCCTGCCCTGCGCTGAGTTCGGCTTCTCCTTTGACGCGATGTTCACGACAGAAATCCTCAAATGCTTCAATCAACGGTCGTACATCGCCGCTGAGAACAGCGTGCGCACGATCCGGCACCATGTTGATCCGCAGGCCGGATTCAAAAGATTCCAGTCGCACCAGCGACTTCGTCATCTCCGGTGCATATTTGGGCACAAGTATAGGGTTGAACTGGCCCTTTTCCGCATAGATCATCGGGAAGTCAGCATCCGGGGCAAAGCCAATCTCCGGCATCCGTTCATGTTCCCGGTAATAATTCATGCAGCTCATACCGCTCTCTTCATCGGTTCCGAAGATCAGACGCACATTTTTTTGCAGCGGCAGGCCTGATTCCATCACGATCTTGAGTCCATACAATGCGGCAAGGGTAGGCCCTTTATCATCGATAGCACCCCGCGCGTACAGCTTGCCATCGCGGATCTGCGGCTCAAACGGAGGGGTCGTCCACGTTCCGGCAGCCGGAACCACATCCAGATGGCCGAGAATTCCAACCGTTGTATCTGGATCGAAGTCGCCATACTGGGCGTGCCCAGCGTACCCGTCCACATTTTTGACCGTTAGCCCCATCTCTTTGGTCAGCTTCAGCATATAATCCAGCGCCTCACCAATCTCACGCCCCATCGGCCGCTTCGACGTTGCCGTCTCCGGGTCCTTGACGCTTGCGATTCGCAGTAGACCATCGAGATCTCTCAGCAGGTCTTCACGCCGCGCCTCCGCTTCCTTTTGCCAGTCGATCATCCATTCGAGCCTCCTTCAAGTTCCTATCCATTTGTCTGTTGCCCGATTCGCTTCCTATCTTACCATTATTTCGAGGCTAATGCCGAATCCGTCTCTCCATATCTGCCAACAGTTCTGCCAACCGCTTGGCATCGATCGGCTTATTCATGTATTCGTCCATTCCGGCGGCCAGACACAGCTCACGGTCACCTCGAAGCGCATTGGCCGTTACCGCGATAATATAGGGATGTCCATACAATCGCGGATTTCCTCTAAGCTGTCGGGTTGCGCCAAATCCGTCCAAGCGAGGCATGCGAATGTCCATCAAGATGACGTCATACCGTTTGCGCTGTGCCGCTTCAAGCGCTTCCTGTCCATCTTCCGCGAGGTCCGCTGCATAGCCAAGCCTTGCCAGCAATCGGTCCATCACCAATTGATTCACCCGGTTATCCTCAACAATCAAAATATTCAATTGGGCCGGCTCACTGCTTTCCGGCAGAGCGGCAGCAGGAGTCTCGTCAGGTAGTTCTTCAAAGTCAGGCAGCTGCACCTCAACCGTGAAACGGAACACTGATCCTTCGCCGGGCTTGGAACATACATCGATCGATCCGTTCATGAGTTCAATGAGCTTTTTCGTAATCGCCAGGCCCAGCCCTGTCCCTTCGGACTTGCGCGTCATAAAGTTATCCAATTGGTAAAAAGGATCAAACAAATGCTTCGTCTGTGACTCGGGAATCCCCAGCCCTGTATCCCGAATCCGAAAAGCCAGCCGCAGTTTTCCCTGCACGGCTTCTCCCTCCGTATCCACCGATACAAAGACGCCGCCACGATCCGTATATTTAATGGCGTTTCCGATCAAGTTCACCAGAATCTGACGCAGCTTCTGATGGTCGGTGACCACAATCTCCGGTACATGAGGCGTCACAGACAAGCCCAATTCCAGTTCCTTATTTCGTGCTTCAGCGAGCAGAATGTCGAAGGAACGTGCCACTTCCTCACGCAGATTGATTGGCTCAATGAGCAGCTCTGTCTTGCCCGCTTCAATCTTGGAAAAATCCAAAATGTCGTTGACAATGCCCAGCAGCGAATCGCCGCTTCGCCGGATGACCTCCAGATATTCGCGCTGCTCCTCGGTCAGCCCTTCCGTTTCCAGAAGCAGCTGAGTTAGCGCAATCACACCATTCATGGGCGTACGAATCTCATGGCTCATCATGGCGAGGAACTCACTTTTGGCCTGGTTCATCTGTTCAGCCGTTTGTTTCTCCACCAGCAGGCGTTTATGCTCCGTAATATCTTTCGCCAGGATATAGCAGCCTACATTCTCCCCACCGATGATGATGGGAGCGGTCGAAGTCAGCACTTCCGCTTCCCGGCCATCTCTTCTGCGAATCCGGATCGTGGGCTGTGTTGCATCATCGCCAGGCAGTCCTTTGCCCATGATGTCATCCAGCGTCCCGTTCGCCATCCAATCCGTGAAGGGACAACCAATCATCTCTTCCGTGGTTAAACCCGTCAAAGTTTGTGCAGCCGGATTGGTATTAATGACACGTCCTTCGCGGTCAATGGAAAAGACGGCATCATGATTATGTCTTTTCAAAGAGGTATATCGTTCCACCAGTTCCTGAAGCCGACGTTCTGAACTGCGAAAATCGGTAATGTCCCGGTAGATGAGGGCATAACCGGAAGGATCAAGCGTATCTCCCAGCGCAAAAGCGGTGAGCACCAGATTGAGTCTCACTCCGTTTTTGTCATGAGCAGTAGCTTCAATTCGTTCGGGTTCCAGCAGTACAGGAAGCCTCTTCTCGCTTGTATCCGAAGACAAACGCAGCTCGTCATTCAAAATGCTGCGCAGTCCCATCCGTTCCCTAAGCTCTGCCTCGCCCATATTAATCAGCTCATCCGATGTCCAACCGAATATGCGTTCAAAGGCTGCATTTAGATCCACTACACGACCTTCCCGATCAAACAGCGCGACAGGATCGAGGTTATTGGCAATCAGATTCTCCAACTGCCGGGTCGCTGACTCCAGTTTGATTCGTTCGCTCAGATGAAGATCATCATTTTCCTGCTGCTGGGCGAGTGAAGGAAAGACAGCTCCGCCGCTTCGACCCGACAGATCCGTCCCGCTCAACTCCTCATCGGTCATGACATAATCGTGCTGCCGCAGCAGCTTGACCTGAAGCGCGGCGCTGATCGCCGCTCCCTGATAAGCACAGATCGAGATAATTCGCAGCTCATGCACCGTCTCATGTGCCAATCGTTCAAGCTTTTCCAGCTCTGCTTCCATGGACGGTTCGCTTTGCCATGCGGCGTGAACCCACATCCGAATGCCGGCAGAGCGATCCGAATGCCGGGGAACCCGACTGGCAAAATCTTCAGCAATTTTTCGATAAGGCAAGCTGGGGTGCGCCTGGTAAAATTGCTCGGTACTCATATAGATCAAGCGCTTGAGCTGTTCATCGTTCAGAATGGCGACCATGCGCTTCTGAAGGCTTTCGATCCGGTCCTGACGATCAATAAAGACAACCAGATCTCCATCTTTTGCCCCCGAAATCAAATAAGCAGAAGCATTATCGAAATAAACGCTCTCGTCATCGTAGAGATAAAGAATATGTCCGCCTGACGACACGCTAACTGTCCGGTTCAAATCCATTATGCGCTCGCTCATTGTGCACCTCATGAATTGATTCAAATTTTATATTCTTTTATTATACGACAAAGAATGAGAAGAAAGTTGACGATTCTTCATGCAGGATCTTGGGATGCGCAAAAAGGCCGCGAGCCGCTTGAGCGCCTGACGACCCCTAATCCCTCACTTCTTCTAACCCGATTTACGGAAGAAGTTGACTCTTTTCTTCTTTTAGATCTCCGAAAGAATCGGCTTCAAGAACGTAATCCTGCGTTTTCCATGATTCAATGTGCCTCTTCGCTCAAATTGTTCATGCTCCGCCCGCTGCTTTTTATCGCAAATAATGGCCACTATCGCATTTTTCCGATTCAAGATTGGATAGATATTGTGCAGCATGCTGCGCACGGGATCAGCCTGCTGTCCTCCCCACGACGTCATCTGTCCATATGGCAGATCAGCGATCACGACATTGAGATTCGTCAGTGGCGGCCGAACATCTCCCGAGATGTCCAGGGAAAATACCTCGGTGGTACGGATCAACGCGCGGTTCAGCATCCGCAGACGCTCTACACTCTCCAGAGCCTCCCGGTGCGAATCCTTGCCATACTGCTCAAAATCTCGCTGAAGATCCAACTCCCTCAGCGTCAGCCCTTCTTCCGTTAACAGACTCAGATTGCGACGCGCATGTTCCAATACGCCTTCGTCAATATCCGAGCCGTAAATTTCCGAGATTTGATCGCCATAATTGAAGCCCAACATCGTAAGCAGATAGGCTCCACCGCAGCAGGGATCATAGATCTTCAAGTTCTGCTTGGAATCGAGTTGAGCCAGACAGCGGGACATAATCTCTTTGCCGAGTCTAACCGGGAAGGCAGTCGTGTTCGGGGCATGATGCAGCACCCTGCCGCTCGCAAAGTCACGATAATCCTTCTTCTCCGTCTCAAATTGATACATCATCGCAGCATTTCTCCTTCCGAATTCTAACGGTTATGACAAATTCCCTTCCGGGAATAAAAAAGCAAAAAACGCAAACAAAAAAGCTTCCCGACTCCAGTAAAGCAAGCCGGGAAGCTCTTGTTAAAAAAAAGGATGCGGTCGAGAGGACTCGAACCTCCACGGGGGTTAGCCCACACGGACCTGAACCGTGCGCGTCTGCCAATTCCGCCACGACCGCTCATCATACAACCGCCGTTATTGCGGCGACAAGATAGATCATACCATGTCCACTTAGCCCTCGTCAACAAGATTCAAAAAAATCCTTTTTTTAGCTTGCATACGCACAAGTGTTCGGTTATAATGAGAACAGAACACAAGTTCCTACAAGGTGGTGAAGAGCATGCCCGCTGTACAGACAACTCGTGATGAACTTTCATTAATCAAGAGCTATCTGCTGTTAACCCATATTCTCCGGGTATTCGAGAACGATGCGAAGAGTCTGCAAGCCGAAGCTCCGATGCAAACGTCTAACTTATATCGTGACATGATTCGCAGTGCTTCACAGTGTGCAGCTGTGCTCCTATCCGGCATCCGTAAGGAATTTAAGAAACGGCATATCCGGATCTGCGAAGTCAAGCATCACGAAGCGGGCGTAGACACCGACTACCTCTGTCGCGGCCTGCACGGGACGATGCACATTGACCCAGAACCTTTCCAGCAGGAAGCTGATCTGCGGATTCGAGCCTATATGAGCCTTCAGGCGGAACCCATCATCACGGATTCCGGTCGCCAGAACGCTTCGCCTGTACGCAGTTACAGCCAGCGCTCCGCGACAAGTCCTTCAACCAAGAAGAAAATTCCAGGTGCTTACGCCTGATAATCTCGATCTTCACTCCCCCGCCTGAATGTCCGATCCGGAAAGTCCTCCCCCGACAGGTCCGGCCGGCAGACAGGATTTACATGTATAGATAAGGGCGAGAGATTCCCCCGCTCGACATGGCGAAGCCCGCCTTTTCCGATCATTCGGAGAAGGCGGGCTTCTGCTTGTTTGCTTCATCTAATCAGAATCTGTAATCAGAATCTGCTCATTCGGCCAATGGATCAATACGTTCCTCTTTGGATGGCTGAATGATATAGCTGCGATCCAGTTTCACCACATTACGATTGGGGCGGCGAATCAAGACGTGGGTATCATCCCAGGCCACCACAATCCCCCGTACGTCATTTTCACGAAGGGCGTCGCGGATGACGCGCACTTTTTCTCCCGAAATCCGGTAGGCGTTCAGCTGTTCGTCGCTTATCATCGTTTTCCCTCTTTCCTGTTATTACATATGCGATCGTATCGTTTACTGGTGAACGAAAAAGACCCGCCCGCGCCAACAGCGCGAACGAGCCGGGTCTGAACATACATCGTGACGCTCCAAATCAATAATGATCGTCCCTTAACGCTGCGCATGTTCCTTGGAATCCGTATTCTCAAACCAGAAGTCAAGCACTTTGGCCGACATCACTCGTTGTTCAACGTATTCCACCTGCTGCGGCGTAAATTCCTCTCTCCATGCGAAAGACAATTCTTCGCACAAGTCTGCAAGAGTCAAAAGCTCTGACCAAGCGACATATCGTTTGTACCAGAAAAATTGAGGATGTTCGATCATATAGGGATAAAGGTCATCAAATTCCGTATGCTTGCAATCGAGGGCACGCTCAAAATGGACTTTGGCGTCGTTGACTTTTTTGATGAAAAATTCAGCATTTACTGTTTGTTCGCTCATGTTAGTCTTCCTCCTCTCCCTACTTACAAGGTATTATACGTAACATTATCGGAGGGGTAAAGCGAGAAATGTAGTTTTTACGCCAAATTCCTTGATGCTTATTCTCCGACGAATCAGGTGCCGATGACAACTTCCCGGAAGACGCGCCGTTAGTCTGCGAATACAATGCCTTCTTCTCCAAGCGCCTGAATACGAACCAGAGATTCCAGTCGAATCCCTTGGTCACGCAGCCCTTGAGCACCAGGTTGAAAACACTTTTCGACAACGATGCCTACACCTACTAAGGTCGCCTCCGCTGCATGAATGATCTTGACCAATCCACGCGCCGCATCGCCGTTGGCGATGATGTCGTCGATCAGCAAAACCTTGTCTTCTTTTTTAATAAACCGTTTGGGGAGCATTAAATCGGTCACAATTCCTTTTGTAAAGGAAGGCACTCGTTCCACATAGGAATCCGGGTCAGCAAGCAGTGTTTTTTTGCGCCGGGCAAAGATCATCGGCACGCCGAGTTCGTGAGCGACAGCAAAAGCGACCGGAATCCCGGAGGACTCGACGGTCACAACCTTGGTTACGCCGTCCGCCGCGAATCGTGCCGCGAACTGCCGTCCCATCTCCATCGTCAGCGCCGGATCGACCTGATGATTCAAGATCGCGTCCAGTTTCAACACCTGCTGCGAGACGATTTCCCCTTCGCGTTTGATTCGTTCTTTTAATTCTTCCATAGGCTCAGTCCTCCAAAGATTGGCTTTTCACGCATTTTCGTAAAAATAGCATTTTGTTCGTTTTTTTTCAAGATGACATAACCGATTGGCCGCATTTTATTGCGATCTCGCCGTTTAAACCGTCTGCTGTCCGCGACCTTCATAGCTGAGATACAGCCGTTTCAATTCCATGGAGATCCGGTTGAGCGAATATTGGGATTTGGCTTTCTCACAGGCTGTCCGTGCCAGTTCGTAGCGATAAGAAGGGTCACCAATCACCTGCTCCAGGGCGTCAGCCAATGCAGCCGGATCATCAGGCGGTACCAACAATCCATTGACGCCATGTTCGATCTGCTCGGGAATCCCCCCGACTTGGGTTCCCACAAGCGCCAGACAGCACAGAGCCGCCTCTGCGAATACAGAGCCGAAGGCTTCCGCACGTGAAGGCAGAACAAAGATGTCGAAGAACGGCATAAACTCTTCCGGATGCAGGGTATAGCCATAGAAGATGGTATCGTCATAAACGCCCAGCTCCTGTGCCAACTGCTCCAGTTCCTCCCGGGAAGGACCGTCACCAATCAGATGCAGCACGTAAGGGCAGCCGCGCTGCTTGAGCAGCGCACAGGCCTGCAGCAGCACATCCAACCCCTTGGCTGGAACCAGACGACAGACCGCCATCAGCTGCGTCACTTCATTTTCGTGTGGAACAGGCTTGAAACGGCGTTCATCGTAGCCATTGGGCATAATCTTTACCCGTTCCGGCTGCTCGATATATTGCCCCATGTAACGGCGAAACGCATCGGATACAGTAATCAGCTGGTCGGTACGTACTTCAAGCTCCCGGTAAATCGAAGTTAAAAAGCGATGTTCCACACCGCCCTCTTCGATCTTGCCGTTCAGAATCAATTCCCGTTCATAACTGGAGTGTGTCGTTTGCAGAACCGGTGTCTCGGGAAAGACCGTCTTCATCGCCAGTGCCGCAATCGGATGATGCGCATGAATCAGATCGTACGGCTTATTCAGGCGCAGACGCGTCCACCATAAATAATCACGGTAGGTCTGCATATATTTTTGCACAACTGGACTGTCCTCATACTGCGTCCAATCGAACGTTTCAAATGTAACTTCTTCACGCCCTTTGCCTCGGATTCGCTTGGGCAGTGAGAAGATTTCCATCTCCCATCTTGCCGAAGAAAACTTCTCTTGCAGATGCGGGATCATGGACGATACCCCTCCCGGCTGTTCGGGTGGGAAAAATAAAGCTTGCAGCAATCTCACAGCCAATCCCCCTTCCGCGTCATACCTTCTTCTCTTGATGATAGCCCACAACGGAGCTGTAGGTAAAGGGCAAGCTCGAACAAAAATCGACAGTCTGTCCGCCGCCAAAAAGCCGCTCGACCTGAGATTCGAGCGGCAAAATGCTAAGAACGCCTACATTCAAATGACGCGAAAAGCGAGCTTCAAAGAGAGGCGTGGGAGAAGCCTATGCGAAGTCATTTCTATCAGAGACGCCCGCTTCTCCCGCCTATATTGACCTTCCCGCAAGACTTCCTATCCTTGCACTCATCTGTCTGACTGGAGCTTATGCAGCGTCCCGGCATATCCTTTTGTTCTAGACAGAACTCGGGGATTCACCACGCAGCGCCTGTAATTCGTCTTCGCTTAATTCCCGATACTGCCCCGGATCAAGCATGGGGTCAAGCTTCAGCGGGCCCATGGAGATCCGTTTGAGGAAGACGACCTTTTTGCCAACCGCTTCAAACATGCGCTTGACCTGATGAAATTTGCCTTCCATGATCGTCAGGCGAATATCGGAGTGGACTTCGCCTTCCCGTTCGTAATGACGAACGATCTCCAACTCAGCGGGCATGGTCTCATATCCATCATCCAGTGTGACACCGTCCCGGAACGCAGCATCGTCAGCAGCGTTGACTTCACCGCGAACCACCGCTTCATAGGTCTTGGGTACATGCTTGCGCGGGGATAGCAGTTCATGGGCAAGCTTCCCATCATTGGTCAGCAGCAGCAATCCTTCGGTATCTTTGTCAAGACGCCCCACCGGGAACGGCTCAAACGCCAGATACTCCGCTTCCAACAGATCGACCACCGTACGGTCATACCGATCCTCCGTCGCTGAGACTACGCCCTGCGGCTTGTTTAGCAGCAGATACACGAACTCCCGGTAACGAACGGCCTGCCCATCCACTTCAATAGCAGAGATCTCGGGATCAACCTGAAGACCGCTGTCCTTCACGGTTTGGCCGTCTACCCTAACCCGTCCCTGCTTGACCCACTTTTTACTCTCGCTGCGCGTAGCAATGCCCAGGTGCGACAATATTTTATCCAGGCGCAGTTTTTTGCTGCCCTTGGACTTTGATTCCTTGGTCATCCGTTCCATCTCCATCCTGCCGGATATTCGTTTTTCAAGACCCCTGCGGCCCACTTGCCCCAACCGACGGAATATCCGTCAATCGTGACCAATACATACCCTTTGGCTTCCACCCCGTCTGCACGCTGAATCCGTTCTTCATCGAAGGTCAGCGTCTCTCCCTTGAGATACGAGACTGCTTCTGGCAGCGCGGAGCTGAGATTCAGCACACGTGCCGATTCCGTCGGGTGCAAAGCAGCGGCCAGAGCGTTCGACGGAACAAAGCGGCCGTTAGACTTGACCATGCCCAGCTGGAAGCCGGAGCGGCGAACCTTCAGGCCGCGCAGCCGCGACGGCTCCACCGGGCAGGCGTACGCATAGTCGCCGGAGATCAGCAGCGTGCCGTAGAGCGGCGCGGTAAGCTGCGCCGCCAGGAACTCCAGGCACGCGCGGCGCACGTCGCCTTCGGACGCCTCCTCGCGGACGTAGGCGTCTTTGCCGCGTCCGCGAGCCGGGCGCGCGGACTTGTCTTCGCGGCGCGGCAATCCGGCGCCGCGCCCTTCCTGGCGGCCCTTCCCCTTGGGGCCGCCCGTGCGCCCGCCAACGTCAGCGGCGGGCAGCTCCTCCCCGGCCCCAATGACCGGGCCGGGGGCACTGCCGGCGGCGCCAGTAGGCCGCGCCGCCTTCTCGCCCGTGTGCTCCAGCACGCACACGAAGTGCCCCTCGCCTTCGGCGAGATGCGGCCAGATCCGCGCCGCTCGCGCCGTCTGCGCGAGCGCTTCAGGCCGCGAGAGCACAAGCGGCTCCCCGTCTGGGGCCGCTTCATGCAGCAGCGGCGACAGCCCGCCGCCGCTCTCCAGCAGCCCGGCCGTCCATTCCGGCCGCCCAGGGGCGAACAGCGGCGAATGAGGCAATTCGCCCACGACGAATTCCGGGTGACGCGCGAGAAACAGCGCAATCATGGCCTCGTTCTCCTCCGGCGCAAACGTGCAGGTCGAATAGACGATACGTCCGCCCGGTGCCAGCATGGAGGCCACCGTATCCAGAATGTCGCGCTGCATCACGGTGCAGACTTCTACCGAATGTTTCTCCCACTGCCGGATGGCATCAGGGTCCTTGCGGAACATGCCTTCACCGGAGCAGGGGGCATCAATGAGAATCTTGTCGAAATAGGCGGGGAATTTCTCTGAAATTCGCTCCGGCGTCTCATTGAGGACGACCGCGTTGCGCACGCCGTTCATCTCGATATTTTTGGCCAGCGCCTTGGTACGTTCCATGCTGATGTCATTGGTAACCAGCACACCCTCACCCTGAAGCTTGGCCGCAATCTGCGTCGATTTGCCGCCGGGAGCGGCGCACAGATCCAGCACCCGATCGCCCGGTTCAGGTCGCAGGGCTTCAGCAGGCTCCATCGCGCTTGGCTCCTGAATATAATAGAGACCTGCGTGATAATACGGGTGTTTGCCGGGCCGCTCACTTTCGTCTACGTAGAACCCGGTCTCACACCACGGAATCGGCTTGAGTACAAACGGACTAATCGCCTCAAATGCCTCTCGATCGATCTTCAGCGTATTGACACGGATTCCCACATGGCGCGGCCGTTCATAGCTGGCGACAAAGGCTTCATATTCGCCGCCAAGCCAGCCCTGCATACGTGACTGAAACAGCGGCGGAAGCTGGATACTCATGAATGATTCCTCCTGTATCTGTTGAGCCGTCTGCGTAATCAACGGCAATAACACTTAGTAACAATGTCCGTAATGCAAAAAAGCGCAGCGCCGCTGCCCGCTGCCGATCAAAAGCATGTCTTTGATCTACGGGAGAGAAGCAGGCAAGACCCTTCATCATGCGATGCGAATACGCACAAAACGGCCCGCCCCGCCTCGCGGCGTCTGCCGCGGCCCGGCGGAGCGGGCCAAGTGTCCAAGACTTCTTTGAAAACGATATGCCAATCTGTCCGATGATTCAGATGCTGCTGGAATCGGCTTCGCCATGTGGGGACTTCGCCTTGGGTCCCCGCATATATCCCATGCGCATCGGAACATTGGGCTGAATCGCCTTCTCCGCCAGTCGAACTTGCTCTTGAAGTTTCGCATCTTCAATCTCAATATCAAGGGGATAAAAGTCGAACGGTTCCTGTTCGTACCGCCCAAGCTTCCGGGCATACTGATGCGCCTCGTCGATCAGCTTGTCCAGACGGATGCCCAGGCTGTCGCCCGGATAGGCGGACAGCTTGGCGATCGAGCTGCGCATCATCTTGCGCGCCCCTTCAATCTTGTTGTAAGCCTGTGTAATTCCGCCGTTGCGAAAATGGTACAGAGCCACCGCAAGCTGCAGCAACCCGGAATACAGCGGATTACGCCCTTGTTCCAACCACAGTTCCTCAAGCACTTCATGACACTCAAAATAATCGCGGTCCCGGTTGAAGTAGACCAGGAAAGCCACAAATTGAGGTTCAGCCTTCATTTTCGGATTCTTCCGGATGGCGGGAAGCCATCAGCGCTTTGATCTCGGCCAGCATCGTCTTCATGCTCTCGAAGTCACGCTCCATGAACGCTTCGCTGAATTTCTCTTGGTAAGCGATGGCTTCCGCCACCAGATGATAGGAATAGAGACGGTGGATCGTCTTGAGCAGCGTGGAGACGATATTCGCATCATCCTCAAAAGTCTTCTGGGCAGCCAGAATCTCTTCACGGATGCTGGACATCTCACTGTCAAGCACCGAAGCGGCCTGCGCCGATTTTTGCAGCCGCAGCCGCATATCGCCCGGCAGGCCGCCGCGGTACTTGTAGTTCAGCGAGTGCTCAATCGTGGCCCAGAAATTCATCGCCAGCGTGCGAATCTGAATCTCGGCCAGGACAATTTTCTGCTCCAGAGCGGTCTGGATCGGATAACGAATAATCATATGGAAGCTGCGGTAGCCGCTATCTTTGTAGTTGGTGATATAGTCCTTCTCATATAAGACGGTCAGGTCTTTGCGGGCGCGAATGTATTCGGCGACCCGGCGAATGTCCTCCACGAACTGGCACATGATGCGGATGCCTGCGATGTCTTCGATTCCCTCTTCAAGCTTGTCCAGTGGAACGTCAAGCCGCTCGGCCTTTTCCAGAATACTGGAGATCCGTTTAACCCGTCCGGTGACAAACTCGATGGGCGCATATTCTTCGCGCTTCTTGAGTTCGGAGCGCATTGTCTTGAACTTGACCTTCAATTCTTCGACCGTCTGTTCATATGGAAGCAAAAAAGTTTCCCAGTTTCTACCATCCATGCTATGTGCCTCCTCGTCTTCCTTCACCCTTTTAACGGTGGTCGGCGCCGACCGCTTGGGAAATGTGGGTGAACCCGTCTGTGTGCATCAGCTTTAACAGCCCGGCATGCAGCTGTCGGTTAATCTCCGGCCCTTTGTAGATCAGCGCGGTATAGATCTCAATCAGGCTGGCTCCAGCGCGGATCTTCGCATAAGCGTCTTCCGGCGTAAAGATGCCTCCACTGCCGATGATCGGCAGACTTCCCTGCGTCTGCGCATAGACCCGGCGCACAATCTCCGTGGAGCGTCCGGTCAGCGGACGTCCGCTGAGTCCTCCGGTCTCCCCGCGATTGGCATGCGATAATCCATCACGCGACAGCGTGGTGTTCGTCGCAATCAACCCCGATACGCCGCTGGCAGCAATGGCCTCTACCGTCTGTTCCAGCTCATCATCGCCCAGATCAGGCGCAATCTTGACAAACACAGGCTTGGGCGAAGCTTCCCCAGCCTGACGGGACAATTCCTGCGTCACCGCAGTCAGCAGCGTACGCAGCTCGTCACCATGCTGCAAGCGCCGCAGGTCGGGCGTGTTCGGCGAGCTGATATTTACGATGAAGAAATCTGCATAAGGGTATAGAATCCGGATGCAGCGCTCATAATCGAGATAGGCCTCCTCGTTTGGCGTCATCTTATTCTTGCCGATGTTCACTCCAATCGGCACCGGGCGATCCTTGAGCGCGGCGAGACGCTGCGCCATCTCTTCCGCCCCTTCATTGTTGAAGCCCATTCGGTTGACCAGAGCCTGGTCTGGCGGAAGACGGAACAGACGAGGCTGTTCATTGCCGGGCTGACTAACCGGAGTCACCGTACCGACTTCCAGAAATCCGAAGCCGATCGAAGAAAAGCCCGGAACCGCCTCGGCGTTTTTGTCCAGTCCGGCAGCCAGTCCAACCGGCGATGGGAAGGACAGCCCGGCCACTTCCGTCGCCAGCGCATCGTCGCGCTGGACACCATACATCCCACGCAGCAGCGTCAGTCCTCCCGGCACGGATGCCGCCCGGCGCATACCGTCAATGACGAGATGATGCGCTTTTTCGGGGTCCATCCGGAAAAAAAACGGTTTGGCAAGGCGTTCATACAGCAAGCGGTTCACTCCTATTCTTCTCTTCTCACTCATTTCAGTTTACTCGGAACCCGGTTAAAAGGAAAGTATTCCAGCTGTCGTTTTTACCTACGGACTTCGATACAAAGATTGTAAAAAGCCTGCTTACAACCAGACAAAAAGCGATTACAATACGGTTATACCGATTAAAAGGAGACGATGACGATGACCGTCAAACGCAAACCGCCTGCCTTGCAGCAGAAAAAAGAAGAAGTTAACCGCAAAGCCGCTCTCTGGATCGGCGGAAGCATCGCGCTGTTCATTCTTGCGGTAAGCGCCCTGATCGTCTGGGCCCAGCTCTGATCTTCCCCCGTTCCGGCCTGCCGGAACGCACTTTCGGGCAAAACCCGGCTTCGGCAAACGCCTGAGCCGGGTTTTTGGATGAATCCATTTATTTGATGAATCCATCTATGGAAACGTAGTCAGTTCAACCACTTGTATACTTTCTTGTTATTAGTCTGATCCTGGCGATCCTGCGACTGGAACGGCTGCTTGGGAATCAACTTCGCTTCCGGCAGTACATTGTCCGTGAGGGTCACTTTGGTTCCGGCAGGCACCATATCAAACAATTCCTCAACATCGTCCTTGTTCATCCGAACACAGCCATGCGATTCATCCCCGCCGATGCTGCCCGGATCATCGGTTCCATGAATCGCGTAATCCGTGTCGGACAGCTGCATCCCCCGGCTGCCGAACTCCCCGTTCGACTTACCGTTCGGATTGACGACCTTGTCGCTGATGGCATACGTCCCGATTGGCGTCTTGCTTCCGCCCAGTCCGACTTCGTAATTGCGCAGCAGCACATTGCCGCTGACTACCGCCAGGCGATGACGACTTCGGTCCACGATGATCTCCAGCGGTTTCTCCAGATATGGACTTCCTCCCAGCGTAGAAGCCGCCACTGCCCGTCCACCGGCCGTCAGCGGCTTGGGAGCCTGACCATAAGCCTGACGCTTTAAGAGCGTGGTGACAGCGGCAAACGAACGCTTCATCGTAGGCGTTGATCCGGACAGAATATTACGTGGGAAGACCTGATTCAGGTCATTCAAACTGGCGGGCATCCCACCCTCTGCCTTCCGATAACTCTGAACGGCTGAAGTCAGAACGGCAAGATTCTCCTGCTCGTTCATCCATGCCTGGGCTGCCTGCCGCTGCGACGGGGTGGTGTCTGCCTTACAATTGCAGGTCTTCCGGTCGTAGCTGCGCAGCAGACTTTCACCCGGAGCTTTCCCCGGCTTGATTTCGGCAATAACCGGCAGGTCTTTTTGCCAGAGCAGCCATTTGCCATCACGCTTCATCCCCAGTACGGCAGCCGGGATAGCCCGCCCATCCTTCAGATAGGCCGCAGCCGCCTCTCCAACAGAATCAGGTTTGCCGGATTCCGCTGCGGTGAACAAGACCAAAGGCGTTCCAGCCGCAAGCTTGGCTTCCTCCCTGGCGCTGCGCGGCCCATCGATGCCCGGCGCTTCGGCATAGCGGAAACCGGCAAGCAGGAGCAATACGGCAAGCAACAGCCAGTTTCGCCTCTTTGCAGCACGTTTGGCCCGTCTGTCTGCGGCTTCACGCAGCTTCTGTTCGTATTCGGCCAGAATATCTTCCGGAACGTGGACGTGTTCGTAAGCTTCATAGACTTCCTGTGCCCGATTGAAGCAGTAATTCGCTTTCCCCGACTGACCGTCTGCTTCGTATTCTTTGCCCAGCAGATACCAGGCCATTTTATTGTCGGGATGCTCACGCACATAAGTCTTCAAATGGGGAAAACGGCTCATGGCCCTTCACTCCTTTGCCCGAAAAATACGGCCATCTCCATCCTGCAGTGTCGTTCTTCGCAAAAAAGCGCCTCCCGCCTGTATGTTCAGGAGAGAGACGCTTTATCCCGGATCTACCCTGTATTCGGCGCTTGCGAGTCGAATCAGCCTTCTTTGTTAAACGGTTCGTCCGCGATTACAATCGAATCGGTCGGGCATCCGTCGCATGCGTCAAGCATATCCTCATGCATGTCGTCCGGAATAGCAGTTACGCCGTGGTTGCTGTCGCCACCAAAGATAACTTCAGCCAGACCCTCGTCGTCGTAGTCGTAAATGTCTGGAGCGGTCGCGCCGCACGCGCCGCAGGCGATGCATGTGTCTTTATCGACCCATGTGTATTTAGCCATGTATGTTCCCTCCTGTATACTCTCCATCGGCAGTGCCGATTCTTTTTATTAAGAAGCTGCTTGCAGTGAGAGCCTTCATCCCTCTAACTATAATATAAACCCTTTTTGATTTCAATCGTTCCTAAGTCCGTGATTGGGGTCCATTTTTATCGTTCCCCGCCGCTCCTTCACTCACTCCGGAGCCTGCTTCCCGATCACCATGAAATGAAATTCCTGGTGTACGACCCGGTTTCATTCGACGCGTTCCGTCCTCTTCCAACATCCCCGCCGTCATCAAAGCATCTTCGCCAAATTTGTCACGCAGTTGGTCCATAATCTCCGTCAGCTTCTCTTTCTTGGGCTGCCGCTCGTAATTGAACAAATCGAGTTGAATGGCGGCCTGACTCTTGTCCGTCAAGTTCTGGGCGGCCACGCCAAGCAGACGAACCGCCTTGCCATCGCCCCAATGTCTGAGATATAACGCTTTGGCTTCCCGATACAGATCATCCGCCGCTTCTGTCGGCGTCTCCAATGTACGAGAGCGTGTGATGGTCTTCATCTCCGGCGTACGAATCGTAATCTGTACCGCTCCAGCCAGCAGATGCTGTTTGCGCATTCGACGTGCCACCTGATCGCTCAGGTTAAGCAGCACTCGCAGCGCCTCCGACGATTCCGTGACGTCGTAGGGAAGTGTCGTGGTATGCCCGACCGACTTGCTTGGTTCGGGCACAGACTGCACTTCCGAATGATCCTGACCATTGGCTGCCCGCTTCATCCATGCTCCAAATACACCGAAGGCTGCCTGCAATCTTTTCTCATCCGTCTGGGCCAGTTCTCCGATCGTGCGGATTCCCATTCGGCTGAGTTTCTCGGCCGTTTTGGCTCCAACGCCAAACAGCTCACCGCACGGTTTTCCCCATAACGTCTGAGGCAGATCCCGAATCCGCAGCACCGAGATGCCATTAGGCTTTTTCATGTCGGAAGCCATCTTCGCCAGCAGTTTGTTGGGTGCGATTCCAATCGAACAGGGCAGCGACAGCTCATTTTGAATCCGGCGTTGAATTTCTTCCGCGATCTGAAGAGGCGTTCCGAACTGCTTGGAGCCGGTAATATCCATATAACATTCGTCGATAGACGTTGCTTCAATCATCGGAGTGTAGCTGTAGAGGATTTCCCGAAAAGCTCGGGAATAGGCGCGGTATAAGCGGAAATCCGGCTTAATCAGGATCAGCGAGGGACATAGACGAAGCGCCTGGTTGGCAGTCATACCTGTCCGTACGCCTTTTCGTCTGGCTGGATAAGAACTGGTCACGACGATCCCGCGACGCTTCTCGCTGTCTCCAGCTACCGCCGTCATCTTGCCCCGATACAGCTCCGGATGCTCGGCTTCATGCACGGAGCAGTAGAACGCGTTCATATCGACATGCAGAATAACCCGCCCTTTCGTCGGGTAATAGCGGTCCACATCCGTCATCGATGTCCCCCTCCTTTCGCTGCTGTACATTCCCGCAGGGAATCCAACTCTATTTGACACGATTTCTTGCCTCTTCCAACTGGTCACCGTACGTTTCTCCCCATTCCTTCATAAAAAGGATCATCGGTTCGAGTGTACGACCAAACGCTGTCAGCGAATATTCGACGCGCGGCGGAACTTCGTTATAGGCTTCGCGGTGCACCAGCCCGTCACGTTCCAATTCGCGGAGCTGCAAAGTCAGCATGAATGGCGTAATGTTCGGATACAGCTTACGAAATTCATTAAATCTCCGGGGGCTTTCCATCAGATGGTACAGCAGAATTCCTTTCCATTTCCCGCTAATTGCCGTCAGCGTTGTGCCGACCGGACAGCCTTCAAGCGTAGGCGCAAGTTTGGTTCGATGCATGTGGATCTCCTTTCCCCGGCGGTACTATTTTTAGAACCCGGTTTGAAAAATCTGCGTACTTCTCAATTCAATTTCTTCTTTCTATACTAGCACATAGCGAACCGGGCCCGGCGAGCAAAACGGCAAAAAGCCAAGAAAGGATGATTGTCTAATGAAAGCCATCGTACACCAAGGATTGGGGGGACAGGAGCTTCTCCTGCTTAAAAACGTTCCTGATCCGGTTCCCGCCCATGGAGAAGTTACGGTTCGTCTAAAGTCGGCTGGATTGAACCACCGCGATTTATTCGTCATGAAAGATCGCACGCAGCCTGAACTGGAATGGATTCCTGGTTCGGACGGAGCGGGAATCATCGAAACAGTCGGGCCTGGAGTCGAACATGTTCGCGCCGGAGACCCCGTTGTTATTCACCCCACGCTCGGTTGGGAACGCAGCAGCGGGATACCGGAGACTCCAACTATTCTGGGTGGCCCTTCTCCAGGCACGTTCGCCGAACTCGTCTGCGTACCCGCTGCGAATGTCTTTGCCAAACCAGACTTTTTGACTTGGGAAGAAGCGGGCGTGCTGCCGCTGTCCGCTCTCACTGCCTATCGCGCTTTGTTCAGTCAAGGTCGATTGCAGACTGACGAATCCCTGCTGGTCACCGGTATCGGTGGCGGTGTCGCCACGTATGCGCTGATGATGGCCAAGGCAGCGGGTGCTTGGGTCGCCGTCACATCCCGCCGTGCAGAAAAACTGCGCAGAGCGGCCTCGCTTGGTGCCGATCTGACGCTGGGCAACGCTGCGGATTGGTCAAGCGCCCCAGGCATGCACAGAGTCGATCTGATCCTCGACAGTGTTGGCGGCGCCATATTCCCCCGATTCTTTCCACTGCTTCAGCCAGGGGGTCGAATCGTCAGCTTGGGAGCCAGCACCGATGCACAAATTGAGCTGTCTCTGCGCGAATTATTTTTCTCACAGTTCCAATTAATCGGAACTTCGATGGGCAGCCGGGAAGAATTTATTGAGATGCTGCAATTTGTCGAGACTCATCGTATCCGTCCTGTGGTGGACTCTATTCTTCCTCTGGCGGATACCCCTTTAGCATTCGATCGGTTGGTATCCGGGGATCAATTCGGCAATCTTGCCATCCGAATCTCGGACTGACCGAAACACCTTCGTCCCTCATGTGCGGACAGTGCTCAGAAACTCCCTTTTTGTCCACAAAAATTGTTAACCTGACTACTATACCGGTTTAAAGCGTTCATGCTATAATCGACAATTAATACGGACGGAAGGGAGCAGTTCCATGACACGGTCCATCACCATTTTCGATACCACATTAAGAGACGGCACACAGGGGGAAGGCATCAGCCTGTCAGCCGATGATAAGCTAAAAATCGCTATCAAGCTGGATGAACTCGGCGTTCATTATATCGAAGGAGGCAATCCCGGCAGCAACGGCAAGGACGTGGAATTTTTTCGCCGTGTACAGGAACTGGGACTCAAGGCCAAAATCACCGCGTTCGGCAGCACCCGCCGCAAAGGCGCCTCTGCCGAGGACGATGAAAATTTGAAGCGGATCGCTGAATCCGGCGCGCAGGCAGCTACGCTGGTCGGCAAATCCTGGGACTTCCATGTGCATACCGCACTCCAGACAACACTCGAAGAGAACCTCGCCATGATCGAAGATTCCATTCGCTACCTCAAGAAGCGCGGGCTGGAAGTCATCTTCGATGCGGAACATTTCTTCGATGGCTACAAACATAATTCCGAATATGCCAAGTCCGTCCTGCGAGCGGCTTCCGAAGCCGGAGCAGACTGGCTGGTCCTGTGTGATACCAACGGCGGAACGATGCCCGACGAGATCCGCGATGCGGTAACGGCTCTGGTGACCGAGATGCCGGAGGCACGTCTAGGCATCCATACGCACAACGACTGTGAATTGGCCGTTGCTAACGCATTAAGCGCGGTAGCTGCGGGCGCACTTCAGGTGCAGGGCACGATTAATGGATATGGCGAACGGTGCGGCAATGCCAATCTATGTTCAGTGATTCCCAATCTCCAGCTCAAATTCGGCTTGAATTGTCTGCCTGAAGAGAAGCTGATGCAGCTTGTCCCAACCGCCCGTTACGTGAGCGAAATTGCCAACGTGCATATGCCTAACGGTCAGCCTTATGTAGGCAGCGCAGCCTTTGCACACAAGGGTGGGATTCATGTATCCGCCATCCTGCGTGACTCCCGCACCTATGAACATATTCGTCCGGAACTGGTTGGCAACAAGCAGCGCGTTCTGGTCTCTGAATTGGCTGGACAGAGCAATCTGATCTCCAAGGCGCAGGAGCTTGGAATCGATCTCGATCCCAAGAGTCCACAGGCGTCCGAGACAATCAACCGAATCAAGGATCTGGAACATCGCGGTTATCAGTTTGAGGGTGCAGATGCCTCGCTGGAGCTGCTTCTTCGGGAAGCGGACGGCGAAGTCCAGGAATTATTCACCTTCGAGTCATTTAAGATGCTGGTAGAAAAATCGGCTGGCAAGCCAGTCGTCTCCGAGGCCTTCGTGAAGCTTCGCATCGGCGGGGAGAGCCTCTACACGGCGGGCGAGGGCAACGGCCCGGTCAACGCACTCGACAACGCGCTTAGAAAGGCGCTGCTGCACTATTATCCAAAGCTCACGGATATGCATCTTAGCGACTACAAAGTCCGTGTTCTGGACGATAAAGAAGCCACAGCATCCAAGGTACGCGTCCTGATCGAATCCCGCGATGCCAAGAATGCCTGGAGCACCGTCGGCGTATCCGGCAACGTCATCGAAGCCAGCTGGGAGGCTCTTGTGGACAGCATGCGGTATGCTCTGCTGGGGCAGCAGCCGCAGGAAACGACTGCTTCCGTCCACGGAGCCGAACCGAGGCCGGGTCTGCTCAATCATTGATTCCTTCTCTGCTCACAAAAAAATGGCTTCCCGCCGCAGCGGAAAGCCCAGTTGAGAGGGGTAAACATGGGTAGCAGGCCCTAAGGAAACGACGCTTCATCCACTATCCAGTACCGGTTTCCGCGAGAAATCCGGTCCGCGTGGTTGAATTTCATTCCCTACCAAGCCCGCAGGGTAAATCAGATACTTATGCAGCGGGCGGCATGTGAACCGAAATCAGACTCCGGTTCACACCGTAACGCCATACCCGCCGCAGCCGCACCCTACGCGGACAGCAGACGCCGATTCCCGTCCCTGACGAGAACGGCGTCTTTGTCGTTTGCTGTTCGTCTTATGGTCTTATGCTTGTGTTACGTATTGCCCAATCTCGCATACAGATCACTTAATGTCGCCATTTGGTTATCCCGAACCCGGTTCAGATAACCGCCCCACAGCTCGGCTGTCATCAGGGAATCGCCAAGCGCATGGTGGCGCTCCTTGATCTCGATGCCCTCCTCCAGCAGCAGTTCATCAAGTCCATAGCTGCCTCTAAAAGGATTCAGCAGCCTGGCGATCATCATGGTATCGATGACCCGGTGATTCAGATGCGCCTTGGAAGTCCTCCACAGGGCATTGTTCAGAAATGCCTTGTCATGAGCACTGGCATGAGCGACCAAAACAGAATGCCCGATAAACGCCATGAAGTCATGCAGAGCTTCGATCAAAGGCGGTGCATCCTCCACCATTTCCGGCGTGATTCCCGTCAGATCCGTGATATGAGGCGGAATCTCGATGCGTGGATTCACCAGCGTATAGAACGTCTCTCCTTCAAGCACCTGGTCGCCTTTCATCTTCACTGCACCAAATGACAAGATCTCGTCGCCCTTCTGACAGTTAAAGCCCGTGGTCTCCAGGTCAAATACGATGGTTTCCAGCTCGGCAAGCGGTGTAATCAGCGCTTCGGGTCTGCGCTGCTCCCGGCTGAGAGAGCGGATAAACGCCATCTGCTGGGCGCTCTGCCCTCTGAACACCGAGGCGACTGCGGAAGGTACACCTCCGCTGCGCAGCATATTCCAAAATCCGCTTCCCGATCCCGACCCGGCTGGATCTTTCATACGCGTCTCCTTTCCGCGAACCTAAGCTGACGCTGAAGTACGCGATGCAGCTTGCGTACCAGAACCAGGCTGTCGCGGAGCTCGTAGAATTGCTCCTTTTTTTTCAGTTCGGCGTTCGGCAGATAACCGCTGCTCTGAAGCAGACCGTCACGCTCCACCATCTCCGTCATGCTGCGCAGGCGAAGTGCGGTCAGGAACGCTTCATAGGCCGGCTCGATCAGTGGAAGAGAGGCCGCCTCTAGCTGAATCAACCGCTGCATCCTACGAAGTGTAGAAGATTCTTCCACATCATGCTGAAGGGCCATAAATCGCGCCGCATTGACCAGCGGGATGTACATGCCATATTTGACGTCAAAATCACCCGCGTTATCACCGAACCGTTCGGTCATGACCTGACCCAGTACATTTAACGTTTTCTTGTGCCGAACCGTGTTGCGCAGAATAGCCGCATGCAGCTCCGCATTGCCGCGCAGCCCGTCGTAGAAGGTCCGCTTCCATGCTTCCGCCAGCTTGGGGTCGCCAGCAATCCAACGAAAGTCCGAGGCGATAATTAAATACCGAACGGGCTCCCAACTGAGATCGCTTCTCCACTCTTCAAGCTGCTGCGCCCACTGCGTGGAGGTACGCCGCCATCTCGGTTCGGAACACATCACTTTGCCTTCACACTTTTCGTAGCCTGCGGCCTCCAGAATATCCGTCAGTCGGCGTCCAAATTCCGCAAAATACGTTTCTTTGTCGGCGTGCTCCACATCCGACACGATCAATCCGTTGTCTTGGTCGCTCCACAGCGTCTGTTCCCGTCTGCCTGCACTGCCGAAAACGACAAAAGCATAAGAGACAGGAGGCAGACCGAAGCCAGCCTCCTCCATCTCATGCTCGCATAACCCGACCGCATGCTTCATCAGCCGATCGTGCATGTCATTGACAGAAGCGTTCCAGCCGAGAACATCTCGGCTGTCATAGGCTTCCCATAATTGGCGCTGCATCATGACTCGCCTCTCACGAAGCGCCTGGGGGGAACGGATCTGCGAAAGATCTTCCTGGGATGTCAATAGATAGTCCGCGTATGAATCGGTTGGCTTCACCGGATTCCCCCTTTCGCTTTTCCACCGCTTCCATTCGGTCAGAACCTGTTCTGAGCTGGTTAAGCGTTGGCTGGAGTACGTGCAGCATTAGTATTGGTTTCTGGATTCGTTGGACCATGGAACGTTGTTTCGCCTGCCATCTTCATTTGCTCAGGGTAGCCGTAGTTGCCATGTTCACTGATGTCCAGACCCATCATTTCTTCCTCTTCGGTTACACGGATGCCCATAGTCACTTTCATGATGTAGAAGATCACGAAGGTTACGGCTCCAACAAACGCCAGCGTGCCAATTACGCCGAGAGCTTGGACGCCCAGCTGGTGCAGACCGCCGCCGTAGAACAGACCGGCTTGACCCAGGCCTTTTTCTGTAGACAGGGAAGGCATTGCGAAGAATCCTGTGGACAGGGCGCCCCAGATACCCGCGATTCCGTGTACGGAGAACGCATAGACGGGATCATCCACGCCTGCTTTTTCAAACCATTGTGCTGTAAAGAAGGTCAGTACGCCTGCGACCAGACCGATCACAACCGCTGCCCATGGAGCAACAAATGCACACGAACCGGTAATCGCAACCAGTGCAGCCAGCACACCGTTAAGCATGCTTGGGATGTCTGCCTTGCCGAATACAACCCAGGAGATCAACAGCGCCGCTACACCACCTGCTGCGGCTGCAATGTTTGTCGTCAGCGCAACATAAGCGAAGAATCCATCCATAACCGTCAGGGCGCTGCCTGGGTTAAATCCAAACCAGCCTACCCACAGGATGATGACGCCGAGGACCGAGAGAACTTGATTGTGCCCCAAAATGCTATTTGGCTTTCCGTCTTTTCCGTATTTACCCAATCGAGGTTTGAGCATCACTGTTGCAACCAGTGCCGCTGTTGCACCCGTCAAGTGAACAACAGTCGAACCGGCGAAGTCCTGCATGCCCATCGAACCGAGCCAGCCGCCGCCCCATACCCAGTGTGCGATAACCGGATAGATTACGATGGTAAACAGGGCACCGAATACGATATATACGCTCAGTTTGGCCCGTTCAGCCAGACCGCCGCCAGCAATCGCCAGCGATACGCCTGCAAATGCGAGGTGGAAGAGGAACATCAGCGAAACCGGAAGGCCATAGCCATTAACGGAATCAAACGATGCCGCCTGCCCTTCTCCGCCGAAGAAGAAACCCTCGAAGCCGAAGAATCCGTTGCCGTTACCGAAGCCAAACGCAAACCCGAATGCCCAGAACGCGACGCTGGCAACTCCGAAGGAGAGGATCGTCTTGCCTGCTACGTGACCGGCATTTTTCATCCGTACCGAACCGGCTTCAAGCAGTGCAAATCCGGCTTGCATGAAAATGACCAGTACCGCTGCGATAAACACGAACGCCATGTTTACGCCATTCGTTAACGCTGTCCCATCAACGGCTTCTGCCGCATATGCACTGACTGGGAACGCTGATACCGCCGCCAAAGCTCCGATTCCTGCCCACCATTTCTTCTTCATTTCCCCACACCCTCTTCATGTAATTTTATCTAACACAATGTGAAACTCTTGGTGTCATTATAAACTGCGGCAAGAAAGCTGACAAGTGCATTTTCATAAAAAAAGTGAATTTATTTCAGACTTTTTTTGCCAAGGAAAAGTTCCACTTGCGTTAATGCGACAGAGAACGCTTTCAAGCTTAAACCATAACGTTTGACTGTATGCTTTTAGTTGGCTATAATTGAATTTGTCAAGGTCATCTTTTTATATCAACTTACTTTTACTACAGCTATGGAAAGGGTGAGACGGCGATGGGGATATGAGACTGTTCCGGATCGGTGAGCTGGCGAGAGCGGCAGGCACCAGCGAACGGACCATCGACTATTACACCAAGCTGGGTTTGATCCAGCCGCAGGACCGGTCGATGACCAATTACCGATTGTACGGACCTGAAACTTTGCTTCGCCTGCAGCGTATTCATGAATTGAAAGAAGAGAAGTTTACATTAGAAGAGATTCGGGAACGGCTGGATCGATGGAGCGAAGCCAGCGGAGATGATCGGGTCTCGGAAAAGCTGACATTGCTTGAAAGCCATCTCGCGCAAATCGAGAAAGAACTCAAGGAGCTTCAGCCGATGCTTCAGGATCTCGATCCTGCGCAGGCACGCAAGACCTTCTCCCAGCTCGTCCCTCAGGGCATCGCTTGTATCGAAGCGATCAAGCTGCTGCTTGGACAGAATCTCATGTAATCCAGTACCTTTTCGACTCTTCATCAGAAGTTTACGTTTTCCTGAAGTTCATGCTTAAAGCGTGTACGAAGCTTCCGACGTAAACGTACATGCTTTGGGTGCGTTTTAGGGGAGCGTAATCTTACCTTTAGTGTCGTCAAGGTACCCGTAAGGTTCTCTACAACAAATGGAGGGAAACGATATGAGCTTCAACACTTTTATGTACATTCTGATTATTCCGGCGTTCATTCTGACGATCTGGGCACAATTTCGGGTCAAAGGCACTTATAACAAATGGCGCGAAGTTCCGGTACACAGCGGCATCACCGGCTATCAAGCCGCACGCCATATGCTGGATACCAATGGTCTGCAAGACGTACAGATCGTCACGGTACCGGGTACACTGTCCGACCATTATAATCCAGTCAACCGGACGGTCGCCTTGTCCGAAGATGTGTACTATGGCAACAGCATCTCATCCGTTTCGGTTGCCTGCCACGAGATCGGTCACGCGATTCAGCACAAAGAATCTTATCCGATGCTGACGCTGCGCCATCGTATTTTTCCGGTCGTCAACTTTGCTTCCGGTGTCGCTCCCTTCCTGATTCTGGCTGGCCTCCTGTTCAGTGCGACCGGGCTGATCGGTGTAGGGATTCTGTTCTTCGCGGTAACGGTGCTGTTCCAACTGATTACTCTTCCGGTCGAATTTAATGCCAGCAACCGCGCTCGTGAGGTCATGGTATCCGAAGGATACATCACCAACGAAGAGGAGCGCGGAGTGGGCAAAGTCCTCAACGCGGCTGCACTGACTTATGTGGCGGCTGCGCTGATCTCCCTGCTTGAACTGATCCGTCTGGTCGGCATCTTCAATAACCGCGATTGATCGAGCTTCATTCAGCCACTCTTATCTAATATGAACACCTGCCTTGTACAACCGGCGTTGGTTTCCAAACCTGCGCCGGTTTTTCCATATCAACACTCATTTTGACAATGGTTAAACCGACTTTTCCTACAACTTGACGTTTAACTGAATAAATATTGGCTAAGTCGGCAGGTTTTATGGTACTATACAGCTACTTTGAAGAGTTGAACTCGATCGCGGTTACACACAAAAAAGGAGAAGGTTTGTGAGCTTATCAGTGTGGTATGATCTCTTCCTATTCGCCCTATTGTTTGCTTTGTTCGTTTACATCTTTTTCGCCGTACGTGTTACCAATCTACATAAGGTCTATTTCGTATTTCACTTTTTCATGATGCTCTGGCCTCTATGTCAATTCGCCACACACATCGTGCAGGACCCCGAAATTCAGTTTGTTTATGTGTCCTTATCCTTTGTCGCCTGTCTGATGCTTGCGAGCGGTTGGCTGTTGTTTACGCTATTCCTCGCAGGAGACGCAGAGAAGCTCGAATTCCGCTCCATTGCTCCGCTGTTCCTCCCTGCGGCGATCGTCTCCATAGGCGTGATCGTCAACCCATTCCATCTCTTCACCCGACCTACTCGCGCAGATTATGTAGATCGTGCCTACGGGCCTCTCTTTTGGCTGATGATGGCTGTATTGGCCTACTACTTCATCACTTCGCTGGTTGTCTTGATTCGCGCTCTGAGATCAACTTCGGCTTCTGCCAGTTTGAAAAATCAGATACGTCTCGTACTGTGGGGAATTTTTGTATTGGTGGCTTTTGCAGGTGCCGACATTCTACTGAACGTCATCTTGGCTGACTACCTGCCGATTATTCCGGGACTGACTTCGCTGGGCATTTTTATTACGGCGTTATTTTTTGCGTTTGTCATTACTCGTTATAAGGTGTTCGATCTGGTCTCTATCGCACATGAAGACATCATCAACACCATTCCGCATGGGATTCTGGTTCTGGACGAATACAACTCGGTCGTGGAAGCCAACCGCGCACTTGGAAAGTTCCTCGATATTCGGGAAGGCGACTTTTTTGACATCGAGACCTTCTTCGCTTCCGTTCGGGTGACCGGAGATAGTCGGCAGTTTCTGGAGCATTACAAATGCAAGGATCAAGACCTCTTCCATATCGAGCTGTTTGCGGAACGCGGCAGCGGGCTGTACTTTATTCTGCAAACGTCGCCGATCTTCGATGCCTCGGGTCAGCCCATCGGTCACATTCTCACCTTCCAGGATGTCTCTCAAGAACGGCGCTTGGTGCAGGAACTGAACCGTCAGAACGATGTGCTGCATGAACGGAATCGCTCGCTGGATCGCACGCGGCTGGAATTGTCGCAGGCCAATCGCAAGCTTGAAGAAATGGCGCTTACGGACAGCCTGACGCAATGCTACAATCGTCGTTATCTGACGCAGCGGCTTGCCCAGGACATGAGTGTCAACACCAATCAGGGTATCCCCTTCTCGTTTGTTCTGTTTGACATTGATTTCTTTAAGACGGTCAATGATCTGCATGGGCACGTAGTTGGCGATGAAGTGCTCTATCGGACCGCAGAGGCGGTCAGACAATGTGTACGCAGTACGGACGTTCTCGCTCGATATGGTGGTGAGGAATTCATCGTGTATCTGCCTAATACCGATCGGGAGATGGCTCGTCAGTTGGCGGAACACATTCGTTCTACTGTGGAGTCCAATCTCATTCGGGTTGAGCACTCTACGCAGGCCGTCAGTGTTACCGTGAGCCTGGGTGTGCTGTCCATTGAACGTTTTGCCCCGCAGCCAGCGTTCAACAACATGGACGAATATCTGCTGCATCTCTTTTCCGAAGTGGATAAATCGCTGTATCAGGCCAAAAACAATGGACGCAACCGCATTGAGCTGGCAGATGCCGATCAGATTCCATTCTGGCGCAGTGCCGAGTTAGGCTGATTCTTGGGTTTTAAAAAGAAAAAAAGCGGATCTCCACAAGAGATCCGCTTTTGTATGGGGCGACAAAGCGCCTATGCAGCTGTACACAGAATCGTTATCCAATCTTGCGACCAAGCGGAAGGCGGATCATCAGACCGTACAGGAAGAATCCACCCAAAATCCCTCCTAGATGCGCCCAGATATTGACATTAGGCGTAGCAAAACTGAAGATCAATCCCATTACCAGCAGAATGTAGATCGTTTGTCTGGACGCTTTATCCATCTTCTGACGCTGGAACAAGGCCAGATATAAGAACGCACCGTATCCTCCGTAGATTGCGCCAGAAGCGCCTACCGAGATAAAAATCTCGCCTGCCCGCTCATATGCCCCCATGCTGATAAGGTTGGCGATGACCCCACTAAGCAGATAGAGCACCGCATAACGAATATGACCCAGCAGCCGCTCCAGCGGCGGAAGGAATACCAGAATCGCAAAACAGTTAAACAGCAAATGTTCAAAGCTTCCATGCAGGAAGATCGAAGTCAGGTAACGCCATGGAGATTCCACATCTCCAATGCCAGGGAAGCCCACCACATTGGACAATGCCCCGTATTTCAGCAGCGCAGCCCCAGAAGCCTCCGCACGATAAGTCCCGTCCAGCGCCATAATGATAAACATCACCACGTTAATGACAACGAATAAGACCGTTACCGGATAGAACTTCAGGTACTGGTTCCATTTTTCGTACCTTACAAAAATCATGATTTTCCTCTTTTCCGCTATTCTATTTTTTGCAAACAATCCTTAACCAATATTATAATAAAACCGTACGGGAAAATCCAAGCGTCCCGACTTTTCACGGAAACATCCAAGGAGGTTATGCGTCATGACTCAACCAAGAACCGGCGTTGCCACATTCAAAGGCAATCCGATCACCCTGATTGGTCCCGAACTCAAGGTCGGCGATCAGGCACCCGATTTCAAATTGAATCGCAATCTGCTTGAAGAAGCCTCCCTGAAAGATTTCGCAGGCAAGATCAAGCTTATCAGCGTCGTCCCTTCCCTCGACACGGGCACATGCGATGCACAGACCCGTCGTTTTAATACGGAAGCCGCTGATCTAGGCGACAAAGTCGTCATTCTCACCGTAAGCGTGGATCTTCCATTTGCTCAGGCACGCTGGTGCGGAGCGGCAGGTGTCGATCAAGTGGTTACCCTGTCCGATTACAAGGGACGCAGCTTCGGTGAAGCTTATGGCGTGCTCATTGATGAACTTCAACTGGATATGCGCGCGATCTTCGTCCTGGACGAAAATGACCGCATTACTTACGTGGAATACCTGAAGGAGATGGGCAACCATCCCGATTACGAGCAGGCCATCGCCGCAGTCAAAGCGCTGCTGTAAAGCGGCTTGTGTACGTAATCTAACAAAAAAGCGCACTCGCTCTGCACGGAAACCTACAGAGCGAGTACGCTTACATCAACTTGAAAGTCTGAAGAACACCGATCGTCCAGCGAAACGGGCTCTTGGACTAACCTGTCGTTTTATACGACGCCAGCTTCTTGTCCAGAATCGCAAACAAGCTCAGAATCGTGCGGTAATTGGCTCCCAAATCCCCCAGCGATCCACGGGAAGCCGAATAAATATCCACTGCGCTTTTGACCGGGCCTACCGCCAATACCGACACGGTAATATCCATGGTCCGTCCGAGCTTCGTACGTTTCTCCAGCGTAATCTCGCCTACACCCGCCACTTCGTGCAGCACGGTATAACCGGGGATCTTCTTCAGCGTTGCGCTGACTTCCTCCCACGCTTTGTCTCTGGAAAGGCTGTAGTATCTCGTTTTCATCTTGGGGTCGGTCGCGCGGTCACTTGTCCCTTCCTGACTGCGAATAATCCCGACCAATGTACGTTTAAACGACAAGATCTTTCCTCCTTTAACATTGCCCATCGTACTATCTGTTTCTTACTTCCTAGTGTATCATTGTTCGATTCAGAACAAAAGAAAAACACAGCAAAAACGTCCCTGCTCCGGAAGTGATCTACCCCGGTACAAGGACGCTTATCCCTTCTGGGATTCAAACGCTGTCGCTTATGTACGCCCGGCAGGAACATTCCCCGCTAGGCAAAAAGAGATCCCGCTCTGCCGTCCGGTGACATTGTCTCGAACCTGCTATCGCAGGTGGGTGACCGCAAGACGGGCTTTGAAGTCCCCATGTCATATAGACAGGGCTTTTCATCGCGGCGCCTAATGTAGATCTCCCGAGACTTATCCATTGGTTCAAAACAACGAAAGACCGAAACGTACATCGCAGGATGTAGAGTCATTATAGCGCTTACGCCCTTCAATGTAAACTATGACAGCGACTTTTGTTAAAGAACTTTCACTTTTCTTTTTACTTCTCTTTCTTCTCTTTGCCCAGCTCGATCATCTCGGGTTCTTCACTGGCGTTCTGTGCTTCTTCACGCTTTCTAGCCTGCTCCTGCATCTTGGTGAAGGTCGCGTAGAAGTTGAAGAAAGCAAACCAGGCGATGACGCTTCCGGCAAAGATGACGATCAGTACCGGCATATACGTAAAGCAGATATAAATGACGGCGATCGCACCGAGCAGCGTGGAGAATACACGGAATGGGCGCAGCAGGGTCAGCAGGATCGCATTTTTGAGAATACCGCCGATCTTCATATGATAGTGGGTCACCATCGAGAAGAAATTAAACAGCGATACAAACAGGAGAATCATCAGAATCAGCATCAGGATGCCAAACAGCTGCATATTGCGGAACTGCACCATGTAGACGGTAATATCGACATACATGACCACAAACAGCAGGGTGTAGAACAGACCGCCGACTAGACTCTGTTTGTAATTCTCTTTGTATCCTTTGAAAAAGGTACGGATAATCTTGACGTCCGGCTCCCCCATCACCCATTTGCGTGTGACCGTAAACATGGCAGATGTAGCCGGAAATAATGTAACCGGTGCCAGAATACCCAGCGCCCAATTCAATGTGACCGCTTCGTTCACGTACTGTGGATCGATCGCAAGCCGCATGTACAAGATGAATAAAAACGGCACCGAACAGATCACCCAGAGCAGATTCGTTCCCGACAGACGCATAATCCATTCCGTCAGGCGATAGATGCCCCCTGTAAGCCCCCTAAATTCCAACAGGTATTCCTCCTCGAAAATCGCATAATCACCGCACGGACACACGGAAACGTATATTATGCCTTATGATATTTAATTATAACGTTTCCCTCCTGCAAAAACCACCCTTTACGCACAGGCTTGCGAAACGTTTAACCCTTATGCGGCCCTTATCTAACTTATAAAGGTAAGCAGGAAACAAAAAAAGCGGCGCATCTCTGCGCCGCTCTGGATTCACTCTAGTGAATATTAACCTTCGTTGTTGTCGCGTCTTGGAGCCGGACGGTCTCCGCCTTGTCCTTGGTAAGAGGACTTGCTGCGACCTTGGTATCCGCCTTCTTTGGAGCCTTTGTAGCCACCGCCGTAGCTCGAACCACTGCGGCTGCCTTGGTAACCGCCGCTGCGTCCGCCACCGCTTCCGCCTTTGTAGCCGCCTTTATAACCACTGCCGCTACCACCTTTGTAGCCGCCGCCTGTACGTCCGCCGCCGTAGCTGCCCGATGGCTTGCGACGTTTTACGCGAACCGGATCTTCCGGAGTCAGTTCGACCTTCGCGTCTTTTTTCTCGCCAGTCATCAGCTTCATCGCTGCCGACAGCAGGTTGACGGAATCGTATTGCTCCAGCATCTGGATGGCAATCGCCTTGTATTCGTTCAGCTCACCATCTTGTACCACTTCGAGCAGACGCTCAGCCAGGATACGCTGCTTGCCTTCGATCGCTTCGCTCATCGTCGGCAGCGGTTTGCGTGCAATCTTGTGACGTGTTACACGCTCGATGAAGTTCAGGTGATCCAGCTCACGCGGCGTTACGAACGACCACGCTTTACCTTCTTTACCTGCACGACCTGTACGGCCGATCCGGTGAACATAGCTTTCCGGGTCCTGCGGAAGGTCGAAGTTGATAACGTGGGAGACGCCCGATACGTCGAGACCGCGTGCAGCTACGTCCGTTGCAACCAGCACTTCGATGCTGCCGTCGCGGAATTTGCGCATTACGGCGTCACGTTGGTTCTGCGACAGGTCGCCGTGCAGACCGTCTGCCGAGTAGCCGCGTTTTTGCAGCGCTTCAGCCAGTTCGTCAACCCGACGCTTGGTGCGTCCGAACAGGATAGCCAGTTCTGGCGATTCCATATCCAGCAGGCGAGTCAACGCTTCAAATTTCTGACGTTCAGGCACTTCGATGTAAGCCTGATCGATCAGCGGTGCGCTGATTTGCTTAGGAATGACGGATACATGCTGCGGGTTCTTCAGGAACTGTTCAGCCAGACGTTTGATGTTAGCCGGCATCGTCGCCGAGAACAGCAGCGTTTGACGCTCTTCCGGAACCAGTTTCAGGATCGACTGAATGTCGTCCATGAAGCCCATGTCCAGCATTTCATCCGCTTCGTCCAGTACGACCGTTTGCACATCGTCCAGCTTGATCGTCTTGCGGTTGATGTGGTCAAGCAGACGTCCCGGTGTACCGATGATGATCTGCGGTTTTCTCTTCAGTGCGCGGATCTGACGAACGATGTCTTGACCGCCGTAGATAGCCAGGGAACGCAGGCCTTTGAAACGAGCCAGTTTTTCGATCTCGTCGGCAACCTGAATCGCCAGTTCGCGTGTAGGCGCCATAACGAGTGCCGAGATCTTCTCCTCTTCACGGGCGATTTTGCTAATCATCGGAATACCAAACGCGGCTGTTTTACCTGTACCCGTCTGTGCTTGTCCGATCATGTCGCTTCCGGTCAGTGCGATCGGGATCGCCTGCGCCTGGATCGGAGTTGCTTCTTCAAAGCCCATCTCCGTGATTGCCTGCAGTACTTTTGGTTCCAAATCGAAGTCTACAAAATTTGCCAATAGATTCATGCTCCTTTTATTGTGAGCGGATCGCCACTTATCGGTGGACAAGCCGCTTTCGGATTCTGTATTCTTAAGTAGCCGCAACCGATCGATAACCGAAGGGTTCCTCATATGCTGCTGCGCCAAGTTCTCCGTACCTCAACACCTGGCTTGGACAAAGGGGAGGAGCTTTTCAAGGGCCGAAGCCGAAAAGCCAAAGCCTTATTATATACCGTTTAACCTTTTACTCGTGATTCTTCCGTTCAGCCGCTGACGGTTACGGAAACGAGAAAGATCTACTCAAGAACATCTAAATCATTATACCATAAGCGACTATCAAAAAGCCAGTAAACCTTTCAAAGGTTTGTCACATTTTTTCACGTTTTTCATATTTATTTTTGAAACTCATTTTGTTTTCAGGAGTGGTCTTCTTGTTTATTCGTCTGGGTCATGTGATTACAACGGTCGTCGGCGCTCTGCTGATCGCGGCTGGTTTCAACCTGTTTTTGATTCCCCATCAACTGCTCAGCGGCGGGGTATCCGGTCTGTCGATGCTTACCGGTTACTTTACTCCCCTGTCGATTGGCGTTCTGTATTTCGTCTACAATGTACCGATGCTGATCGCAGGCTGGTTCCTGCTGGGACGACGCTTCATCCTGCTGAGTATCGTGTCGGTTGCTGCTGTTACCATGCTGGTTACGCTGGTTCCTGAACACATGGTTGCCAATGATGCCATTCTCTCCTCCGTATTTGGGGGTGTGCTGGTCGGAGTAGGCGCCGGCATCTCCTTCCGGGTAGGCGGATCAAGCGGCGGCTTCGACATTCTGGGTTCGATTGTCACCCGCTACCGGGACTTTCCGGTCGGCAATGTGCTGGTCGCCCTGAATGGCCTGGTGATCCTGGCGATGGGTTATCTACAGGAAGACTGGAATCTGGCACTGCTCTCGATGGTGTCCATCTACATCACAGGCAAGGTCGTCGATATGATCCATGTCAGCCATACGAAGGTGACGCTGTTCATCATTACGGATGATACAGAGAAAATGCTGGAACGACTGCTGCAAATTGAACGCGGCGTGACCCGGATTCCGGCTGAAGGTGCTTTTTCCCACACGAAAAAAGATATGCTGATGACGGTCACCACTCGCTATGAGTTGGCCGAACTGCGGCGGATCATCAAGGAAGCCGATCCCCGCGCGTTCGTGAACATCGTAGAGACGGTTGGCGTCATGGGTTCGTTCCGCAAGCGCTCATTATGAGTGCTTTTTTTGTTTTCATTAGGTAAAATCGAATTCCGTAAAATCCTGTGCTATAATGAATCCGTACCGCTTCCGGGATTCCCCGGAGTCCCGGTTGACAAGCTTCACGCTTCAGCTTCATAGGCAGCGCATGGTTAGCTTTTCTCAGGTATTCGAGTCAGACAATGACACACGATTCCGGAAAAGAAAGGGTGACGACTATGGAAATGGAAGCCGTAAAACTTGAGCAAATCGTGATGAAATGGTACCCCGACATGCTTTCGTTCTTGAAGCAGCAGGAGCTTGATTCCGTCATCGTCCTTCGTGACGGCCTGGGTATTCTCGAAGCCGAAGATGCGCTCGACATTATCCATCACAGCATCCTGGAGCATCAGACACCGGAAGTTCTGCAATGATCCACATGATTCAGGCTTGGTCTTCTTCATAAGATTCATCTATAGGCCGCTCCTTTCCTACGGGGAAGGGCGGCCCTACCTATTTGTCGGATTCCTCGATGTCTTGGGCTCCGGCGGTTCCGACCCCTGGCGATTCGTTCCCTCATCTTGCGGTTAAAAGGTCAGGGTGTGCCGACTTACCGGAATAATTAGGGATTCGTGACAAATTTGTTCCCTCGTCGAGGCAAAAAAACGCTATACTGGTAACGGCCCTTTCGGCCTGAAGGCCCTTCTCGATCCAAAGAGATCAGCCGACTAGAATCACGCATACACAAGGGAGAGAATGAAATGAACATCTTATGGAGCCTGTTGGCTCTGACAGTAGGCACTTCCAGTCCGGAAAGCGTACAGCCTGCTGCAGCAAATGCCAATCCGATCACCACAGCGGTCGAGTCAGCTTGGAACCTAAGCGCTCTCACCGCCCAGAAGAACAGCGTGGTTATTGACGCGGACAACCCGCCAGTCAAGATTGATCCACAGCCGGATGCCCCGAAAGTAAAAGGCATTTATGTCACAGCTTATAGCGCAGGCGGCTCCCGGATGAATCAACTGCTTGATCTGCTCGACAATACCGGTCTCAACTCGATGGTAATCGACATCAAGGATGACCTGGGGTACATAACGTACAAGACCGAAAATCAGGACCTGCTCAAAATGGGCACTTCCCAGAAATTCATTCCGAATATCAAGGATCTGATGGGCAAGCTTCAGAAGCATAACGTGTATCCGATTGCCCGAATCGTGGTATTCAAAGATACCGTGCTGGCTGAAAAACATCCGGAACTGTCGTTCACCAATGCCAATGGAAGCGTCTGGAAAAACGGCGGCGGCGATGCTTTTGTGAATCCATACAGCAAAAAAGTGTGGGATTACAACGTTGCGATCGCCAAAGAAGCCGCAGCGCTTGGATTCAAGGAAATTCAATTTGACTATGTTCGTTTCGCGGAAGGATTCGAGAAACGTGCCGATACGTTGAAATATGAAAAGCTTGGCGACAAGACGCGTACCGAAGCGGTCTCCGAGTTTGTCCAATACGCACGCAAGGAACTCGCTCCGCTTGGGGTTCGGGTTTCGGTAGACATCTTCGGCTACGCCGCATCCGTACCGGCTGCGGATGGCATCGGTCAGGACTTTACCAAAATCTCGGAAAACGTGGACGTCATCGCCCCGATGGTCTACCCGAGTCACTACTCGACAGGATGGTTCGGCGCCAAAGATCCCGACAAAGAACCGTACAAGACAATCAAAGGCTCGATGGTCGATACGTTCAAGAAGCTCGACGAGATCAAGGACAAGTCGCAGCGGCCAATCGTCCGTCCGTGGATTCAGGACTTTACAGCAAGTTGGCTGGGCAGCGGTCATTACGCCAAATATGGCAAAGCCGAAGTTGATGCGCAGATCAAAGCCATGGCAGACATGGGCGTCGATGAATATCTGCTCTGGAACGCGTCCAACCGCTATACTTCGGATGGCAACTACGGCCCGAAAGATTAACTCGTCTCGAAGCAACAACTTGTCTTGAACCGTTCCACCTTAATTTACGCAGGCGCCCTCCGGTGCGGCGGCACACATTTGGCAGCAGCCCGGCCTTTCTGGTCGGGTTTTTGCCTGCGTCTGTCTCCGCTTGAGCTTCGCCTATCGAAAGGAACCCTGTAAGCGATGTATCCTACCTCTACTTTTAAGCAAAAAGGCGCCCAATTTTTTGTCGTGTTCCTGCCCATTTTCGTCACGCAAATCGCGCTGTCGGCCATGGCCTTTTTCGATACCAGCATGACTGGACATGTAAGTCCTGCCGCACAGGCGGGCGTCTCGATTGGCGTCAGTCTCTGGATTCCGATTCAGACAGGTCTTAACGGCGTACTTAATGGCATCATGCCGATCGTATCGCAGCTGGTTGGCGGCGGACGGGAGCGCGATGTTCGCTACAATGTATTCCAGGCACTGCTGCTGTCGCTGATGTTCTCTGCCGCCGTGCTGCTCATCGGCAGCCTGCTCGTCAAGCCTGCGCTGGACTTTATGAACGCGGAAGCAGAAGTCGCGGATACGGCGTACAAGTTCCTGATATGTCTCGCTTTTGGTGTGATTCCGCTATTCGGCTACACCGTTCTGCGCGGCTGTATCGACGCCCTCGGTCAGACCCGCGTATCCATGATGATTACGCTCTGCTCGATGCCCGTACAGCTGCTGCTGAACTACCTGCTGATCTTCGGCAAATTTGGCTTCCCCAAGCTGGGCGGCGTGGGAGCCGGGATTGCCACAGCCGTCACCTACTGGGTGATCTTCCTGATCGCCATCGTCATCATGCACCGCATGGAGCCCTTTGCAAGCTTTGGCTTTTTCCGAAAAGGTCACCGCATCTCCTGGGCCAAGCAGGGCGAACTGCTGAAGCTGGGCATCCCTATCGGATTCGCCACGTTCTTCGAGACCTCGATCTTCGCGGCGGTTACCCTGCTCATGAACCGGTTTGGTACGCATGCGGTTGCCGCCCACTCGGCTGCCATCAACTTTGCCTCTACGCTGTACATGATCCCGCTTGCCATCTGCATGGCGCTGACGATTCTGGTCGGCTATGAAGTCGGTGCGGGCAGACGCAAAGATGCCCGGCAGTATGCCTTAATCGGCATCGGCTCTGCGGTATTTCTGGCACTGGTTACCGCTGTGATTCTCATCCTGTTTGCCAACCAGGTGGCTCGTATCTACTCCACCGACCCGGCTGTGATTGCCCTGATCGTTCAGTTCCTCGCCTATGCGATCTTCTTTCAATTGTCAGATGCGCTTGCGACGCCGATCCAGGGCGCTCTGCGCGGGTACAAAGATGTCACGCCTGCTTTCTTCATCACGCTGGTTGCCTATTGGGGAATTGGGCTGCCGCTTGGCTTCGTCCTGGCGGTGTATACGTCCCTTGGACCGTTTGGCTATTGGCTCGGCTTGATCGCAGGTCTGGCGGTAGGCGCCGCCTTACTGCTGGTTCGCCTGTTTAAGGTTCAGCGTATGAACGTGAAGACAGACGCCGACTTCGATGTCGTTTCTTCTTGACGATCGGCTTGAATATCGACCTTTCTAGCTGTAGCCAATCGCTTATCCTCCGGCAAAAAGCCGTTCTCTCCGTCCGCAGCAGGCGGCGTAGAGAACGGCTTTTTCTAAAATTCAAACAAATCCAGCTGCTGCGGTTCGTCTTCACCCGGCAGCTTGGGTACATCCTGTCCCAACATCGCCATCAGCTGGCGTGCATTTTCCGCAGCATCGCCGCCCGAGTTGTTATTGAAGATGACGAACACCTCTTTGGACTGCTGTTCGAGGCGCCGCAGCCGCTCCGCCCATTCTTCCAACTCCTCGGCATTGTAACGATACAGATAGCGTACTTCCCGCCAGTTCGGCTGATTGGAAGACTGCCAGCCGGACGCATTGCGCCCGTGCATCCGTACGATAGTCAGCTGCTCATCCGTCGCCTCTTCCACAATCGGCACCGAACCCACCCCCGCCTGCGGTTCATCGCATACGCTGTGAATCCAGCGTTCCTCGCGCATAAACTTGAGCGTTCGTTCGCGCATGACCGGTTGGAACCAGCTCTGGTTGCGGAACTCGAGGGCACACGGATAACCTTCCATGCGAGCGCGAATCTCGCGCAGCTTGGCCACGTTCTCGCGCGTACAGTCGAACCAGGGCGGGAACTGGAACAGCGCAGCTTTGAGTTTGCCCGCCTGCTGCATGTTGCCGATGGACAGGCGAAACGCCTCAAACATCTCTTCTTCGCTATCAAACGGGATTTTACCGCGCGAATGTCCGGTCATGCCCTGATAGGCTTTGACAATAAATGAAAAGCTGGCCGGCGTCTCTTCCACCCATTTCTCCATATTCCGTTTGGACTGGATCGCATAAAACATGCTGTCCACTTCGACAGTGCCAAACATCCTGCCGTAAGTCACCAGCTTCTGCTTGGCCGCTTCTTTGGTCGGATAAATATAATCATGATCGCCCCAGCCGGTCAGTCCGATGGTAATCATTCGCCGCACCTCCTTCCTCTCTTTCTTACCACTTCATACGTTGATCGAATTAAATTTGAGGTAACCTTGTATCATTATCAGTCAACATACTCGGCAGCTTCTACAAACGCAAAGAAACCTTCGGGTCCAAAGCCGCAGAAGATCTGCCACCCCGAACGCGAAGGCTGTCCAAATAAACCTGAAGGAACGGTTACTGCGACAGACGCAGTGCCAGTTCGTACATCTCGTGGTCAAACGCGGTGCGCGTGTTCACGACTTTATCGATGTCCGTCAGCGTCAATTCGCCTTTGATAATGCCGCAGGCCTTGTCGCTCTCGCCTTGAATCAGCGAGCGAACCGCAAAGTCACCCAGACGGCTGGCCAGGTTGCGGTCGAATGGAGTCGGCGTACCGCCGCGCTGAATATGTCCCAGAACGGTGACACGCGCGTCGATCTGCTTGGAGCGCTGCGACAATTCGCGGGCGATGTCTTCACCTTTGCCTGCGCCTTCGGCTACGACGATGATACTGTGACGTTTGCCCATGGCAAAGTTATGCGTCATGCGCTGTGCGACTTCATCCAGATCATACGGCACTTCCGGAACGAGAATCGTCTCCGCGCCCGAAGCCAGACCTGCATGCAGGGCGATGTCACCGCAGTGACGCCCCATAACCTCAACGACCGAAGCCCGTTCATGCGAAGACATAGTATCACGCAGCTTATTGATTGCGTCCACCACGACGCCAACAGCCGTATCGAAGCCAATGGTATAGTCCGTGAACGAGATGTCGTTGTCGATGGTACCCGGCAGGCCCATCGTATTGATGCCCAGCTTACTCAGCTTGTTCGCCCCGTGGTAAGAGCCGTCGCCTCCGATGACAACCAGCCCGTCGATGCCGTAATTGCGCAGGATTTCTGCGCCTTTGCGCTGACCTTCTTCGGTATAGAACTCTTTGGAGCGCGCGGATTGCAGCACCGTGCCGCCGCGTTGGATGATGTCCCCTACGCTGCGAAGATCCATCGAGAAAATATCATTATTGAGCAGGCCTTGATAGCCGCGTTGAATCCCGAAGATCTCAATTCCGTGATAGATCGCACTGCGCACAACGGCACGAAGCGCGGCGTTCATCCCCTGGGAGTCGCCTCCGCTGGTCAATACTGCGATTTTTTTTACTGCTGACATGTTGCATCCTCCTTGTTAGTGCTGCTTATGTTTGCGGATCCAGATACTGTTGACGAAAAAGAATAAACGCGTCAGTGGACTTTTCTTCATCAACCGTTTAGACACGATACGCACGTCTTTTTGCTCGCTGACTTTGGGATCGGACAAGTACAGCGCGAGCAGCCCTTCGATGACCATGCGGTGGAAAGCGGCATGCGGAAGCCCGGCCACGTCGCGGCGTGCGCCGTTCACAATCTCTTCAACCCGGGCAAGCATAGCTTCACTGCTGTCATAATAATTACAGAAATTCAGGTCGCCTCCGATTCGGTCCTCTTCCTGATCGATCAAATAATCGAGCATGATGTGGAGCCCGCAAACGTAAGGGAAATAGGCCTCATAGACCGACTTCGCCGCAGCAGCGTCAAAATCCTCTTCGCTTGCACCGGCGAACAGCATGAACATGCCGAGCGTCGATCCGGTCGCAGCGGCAAATTCGTTCCAATACAAATCAGGGGCAAGATCGGCATGCTGCGCTCTCCAGGAGGTTAACGACGGTTCTCGAAGTTCCTTCGAGATGTGCTTATAGACCTGAAGATCGCCGTACAAACCGACGAGAAGACGTACATAAGGCTGGGCATGAACGTAACCGGGCAATTTGCGAATATTCTCCTGACAGGTGGTGACCAGTGCGTTAAGATAGCCCCCATCTTCCTGTTCCTCACGAAACCGATAATACTGATCCGGCTGCGCGGATGGATCGATCGCGTCCAGCATCGACTTATGTAAGAGACGAAAATCCTGCGGGTCCAAAGAAGTGCTTCGATCGCACAGATTGTCGAGATAATCGCTGATGGTCTGAAGCGCCACGATCAGCGGAATAAGCACGTCTTTTTGGTCGAAATTGATTGCGGCATATACCGATCCTCCCTGACAGTGGAATTCCTTCGTGGCAATACTTGCCAACGCCTGGGTCCGCAGCTCGGGGTCGGGAATAGTCTCGGCACGGCTCCGCCACTTCCCTAGTTCTTCCCGAACGCCCGGAAGGACGATCTTGTATACTCCCCGCATGAGACTAATGGGGTCTTCGGGAACGGTGTGAGCGGTTCTGAGTCGGTTCAAAGCGTACCTCCAAATGCCAGTCTTAGTACCTTCTCAAAGCAAAGTAAGGTTCCGTTCGTCTCAAATACATCCAAAGCGTGTGTATTCGAGACGAACGTAAACCTCGGATTCAGTTGACAAGGTATCAGGTCTACCCAAATTCTTCTCCATTATAATATGAGGGTTCGTTTTGCACAAATAACCTTCGTCATATTCTTGCTTTTTTTCAGCGCTTTTTCTGTAAAAAGCCTGTCTTCTTCCGCAATTCCGTCACAGAGTTCCCAGCATCAGTCCCAAATCGTTCAAATCCAGCAATCTTTCGCTTCAGCATCCTTCTCCCATTTGGAGTCATGGTATACTGAAAGGCAAAAGATCCAAAGGAGTCTGATTATGTCCGACGTTCCCCTTACCTGGAGGCGGCTGCTGACCTTTTTTGTACCCCTCGGCCTGTCCGCCTCGCTCGTGACGCTGTCGCATGTCATCATCAGCCGTACGCTTGCGACTTCTGCCTCTCCGGAAACCGTGATTGCCAGCTATGCGCTGGCCAGCAGTCTGCTTGCCGTCACCGAACGCCCCTCCACGCTGCTGCGGCAGACCTGCTCGGCGCTGGTGCGCGACAAGCTGTCCTTCAAAGCCCTGACTTTTGTGACGTATGTATTTCTTGTCTGCGTGCTGCTCATTGGTGGTCTGATCGTCTACACGCCGATCGGTCACGGCATTTTTGGCGCATTGTTTGGCGTGGATCAACAACTGCTGCCCAGTGTCCTTGCCGTCTACGGCGTGTTAATGTTCGTCAGCGTCTTCTCTGTCATTCGCAACATTTATCAGGGCATCATCATTACCAACAATCGCACCAAATGGCTTACCATCGGCATGGTGATTCGTCTCGCGGGCATGTATGTGCTGTCGCTGTATTTCGTCCATATCTACGGAGTTCGCAGCGGGATCGTAGGCGCCGTTATCTTCGTGGCAGGCATGGTGATCGAAGCAGCCGTCAGCTTTATGGAGGGAAGAAATATCGCACGTAGAATGCCCGCCAAAAAAGAAGGTCATCCGGTGGAAACGCGCGGCGACGTCTTCCGGTTCTATAAGCCGCTGCTCTATTCTTCGTTCGTCGCCATGTTTATCGGACCTGCGCTGAACATTATGCTGGGCAAAACGGACGGCGTGGCTCTGGCGATCTCCGCCTTCGCGGTAGCCGGCAGCCTGATGCAGCTCACACTGAGTTTCTTCATCTATATTCATCAGATCGTGCTGAACTATTACAAGATTGACCCGCTGCTTGTCCGGCGCTTCGCGCTTGCCATTGGATTCATTCCGGCGGCACTCGTGGCGATTATCGCCTATACCCCGCTTGGCTACTGGGTGTTCGGTCATGTGATGAACGTTGAGGGACAACTGATGGAAGAGAGTCTGCGTACGCTGCGTGCGTTCATCCTGTACCCGCTGGTCATGCCATGGCTGGATTATGGAAACGGACTGATCCTGCTCGGTGGGCAAACGAAGGTCATGCTGCGCTCTCAGCTCGCCAACGCTATCTGCACCATTGCGGTACTGTTCCTGCTGATTGCCCTCGTTCCACACTGGAACGGCATGGTTGGCGCATTGGCTCAATCGCTGGGACTGTTAGCGGAAGCGACCATCATCTTCCTTGTCGTGCGCCGTATGGGCCGTGAGCCCAAACTGAATCGTCCGGCTGTATGAGGAGGCTGCTGCCTCCTCTTTCTTTTTCTCTTTCTCGCTGGATCAAGCCAAAAAGTCATGCAAAAAGGCACAGCTCCCGTAAAGGAACTGTGCCTGGGTTTGCTATGTCATCAAATGTGGTAAGAAATAAATTCTTACAGTTTGATTACGTTAGCTGCTTGTGGTCCACGGTTTCCATCAGTGATTTCGAATTCTACTTCTTGACCTTCGTCAAGAGTTTTGAATCCGTCGCCTTGGATTGCCGAGAAGTGAACGAATACGTCTTCTCCGCCTTCTACGGACAAGAAACCATAACCTTTTTCTGCGTTAAACCATTTAACTGTACCTTTCAAATGAACAACCTCCTAAAAATATCACCATCTATGGTGAATAACGTTATTATACTGCAAGAAAAATCCTTTGGCAATTGAAAACTTCAAACCCGCACGGGCGTTGCTTTTGGCAGCACGCGTAGGGTATGATTTTAGATAAGAAACGATGTGAAACGAGGAATGGTTAACGATGATGAAAAAGCACCAGATCTACAAACGGGATAATTGGAACATGATGACGGTTGAGGTTCAAGGCCGCCAGCTCGTGCTGCGCGAAATTTCCGACCAATGGGGTGAGGAAACGCATCTGTTTATGAGTCGTCCGTCGATGATGGCTTGGGCAGAACAGCGCTTCAACAAGGAAAAGTTCGAAGGCACCGACGAAGAATGGCAGAACATTATGGCCGCACTCAAGGAAGTGTGAGGCCGGATGAATACCACCAACCTCGCCGCCCTGATCGTATTGACGCTGCTGCTTGGCGGCGTCATCATTTTTTATCGGGAGAGTATTCCACCCAAGCTGAGACGGGGTCTGGCTACGGCTGCCGCCGTCATGCTGCTTCTGACCTTTATTCTGACGGTCTATACGCTGTTCACCATCGGTTCCTGAACCGTCTTCGGCTATCATTCGTTAACGGCTCTGCCGAATCATCCTGAGGAGGTTTCCGAACATGACTACACTGCCTACTACCCTGCCCAAACGAAGTGAAGTGGCTGCCGAGCATCAATGGAAGCTGACTGACCTGTTCGCCGATCAAGCTTCCTGGGACGCGACTTATAACGAAACGAAGGAACAGCTCAAGCAATTCGAGAATTTCCGCGGCAAACTGACCGATGAACAGACCATTGGCGAATGTTTTCGCTTCGAAGATGAAGTGAGCCTCAAGCTGGAGCAGCTCTATGTCTATACTCACCTGTATCACGATCAGGATACGGCGAACCCGACTTATCAAGCTCTTACGCAAAAAGGCCGCAAGCTGCTGGTTGATGCCGGTGAAGCGATGTCGTTTATCACTCCTGAGATTCTGTCGCTGGACGACGACAAGCTGGATGAGCTGATCGATGCCGAATCGCTCAAGGAATACCGCTTCACGCTCCAGGAAATGAAACGGGAGAAAGCCCACGTGCTGTCGCAGGCTGAAGAAGCGCTGCTCGCGCAGGTCGGCAATCTGTCGCAGGCTCCTCAGAATATTTTTGGCATGTTGAATAACGCCGATCTGAAGTTCCCGAACATCAAAGACGAAAACGGTAACGAAGTGGAATTGACGCATGGCAGCTACATTCAATTCCTGGAAAGCGCCAATGTTGACGTTCGTCGTCAAGCGTTCCAGGCGGTGTATGGCACGTATGCCAAGCTCAAAAATACCATCGGTGCGTCGCTGACCGCCAACGTCAACAAAAACATTTTCTATTCGCGCGTGCGCAAATATCCGTCCGTGCTGGAAATGAAGCTGTATGGCGACAATGTTCCGGTATCCGTCTATGACAATCTGGTCGATACCATTCATGAGAGTCTGCCGATTCTGCACCGCTACATGCGTCTTCGCAAGAAGCTGATGGGCGTAGATGAGCTGCACATGTACGATCTGTTTGCCCCTCTGGTCGAAGAGTTCAAGATGGACATCACCTATGATGAAGCGAAGAAAACCGTGCTTGATGGCCTTCAGCCGCTGGGCGAAGATTATCTCAAAGTGCTGGAAGCCAGCTTCAACGAAGGCTGGATCGACATCTATGAGAACGAAGGCAAACGAACCGGTGCCTATTCTTCCGGCGCCTACGGCGTGCACCCTTACGTGCTGCTCAACCACAAGGACAACCTGAACAGTATGTTCACGCTTGCCCATGAGATGGGACATGCCCTGCACTCGTATTATTCCGATACGAATCAGAGCTACCGCAGTGCGCAGTATACGATCTTCCTGGCGGAAGTGGCTTCCACAACCAACGAAGCACTGCTGATGGATTATCTGCTCAAAAAAGCGACCGATCCCAAGGAAAAAATGTATCTGCTCACCTACTATGCCGATCAGTTCCGGACAACCGTGTTCCGTCAGACGATGTTTGCGGAATTTGAGAAGATCATTCATGCGCGTACGGAAGCGGGAGAATCGCTCACACCGCAGGATCTGTCGAACATTTACTACGAGCTGAACGTGAAATATCACGGGCCGGATATGGTCGTCGATCAGGACATCGAGATGGAATGGGCGCGTATCCCGCACTTCTATAACAGCTTCTATGTCTACAAATATGCGACTGGCTTCTCCGCTGCGACGAGCTTCTCCAAGCAGATCCTTGACGAAGGAGCGCCGGCTGTCGAACGTTACCTGGGCTTCCTCAAGAGTGGTGGCAGCGACTATTCAATCAACATCCTCAAAAAGGCCGGAGTCGATATGTCTTCGCCTGAACCGGTTCGTGAAGCGATGAGCGTTTTTGAAACGTTGATCCAACAAATGGAGCAGCTATCTGAATAAGGGTAAATCTTCCTGCGTCAAACGTCCCTGGAGCGGCTAATGATGCTCAAAAGCAACAAAGCGAAAGGGGTTATCCTTATTATGAAAGCACAATGGTCTCTGATTCTGATGTTACTGTTCGCAGTGGTGATTGCGATCTTCGCCGTCATCAATGTGAATCCGGTGGAAGTCAACTTCCTGTTCGGCTACGCGGATGTTCCGCTGGTTCTGCTTATTCTGGGCAGTGCCCTGTTTGGTGGTCTGGCAGTCGGCATGTTCGGGATCTATCGTCTGTTCCGCACTCAACGTGAAGTGAAGCGGCTTCGCGTCGAGAACGAGAAGCTGCGCGGTCAATCGACGGTAGCGGCAACGCCTTCTGTCTCCTCGACAATGACGCCTCCGGCTTATGATGAACCAACGGTCTCTGCCGATCCGACGCCGCTTGAGCCGATCTCAGACGATCTGGATCGCGGACGTGACTCGCGTTCGTTCCGGATCGACAAGTAACCTGGCCGTCCTATCCGGACGACAGCAATCGGAATGTCATCTTTGTTCAATTGATTCCTTTTCATACGCTCACGAAGAAACAACCGCCTTGTTCCGGGCGCATGCGCAGCTTATCGGCCGCGAGTGCTTGGAGCAAGCGGTTTTCTTCTTGAGCGCCCATTTGATCTCTGGAGGTTACTTATCATGACTGTACATATTGATGAAAACTATGTGCTTACCCTGCTCAAAAAATTACTGGATACACCAAGTCCAACGGGATATACCCACCACATTATCGATATGATCCGTGAAGAAGCGGAGAGTCTGGGCTTCCCGGTTACCTTTAATGAAAAAGGCGGCGCGATTATCAGCATGGAAGGAGAAGACGATTCGTACACGATCGGTCTCAGCGGACATGTTGATACACTGGGCGCTATGGTACGTTCGATCACCCCACACGGTACGCTCAAGATCACATCTCTGGGCGGCTTTGCGATGTCGAGCATCGAAAACGAATACTGCATCATCCACACGCGCAGCGGCAAGACGTACACCGGTACGATTCTGACCCAGCATCCTTCCGTTCACGTCTACGCAGATGCCCGCGATTTCAAACGTTCGGAAGACCATATGGAAGTCCGAATTGACGAGCTGGTCGCTTCGCGTGAAGACGTCGAGAATCTGGGCATCCGCACCGGGGATTATATCTCTTTTGACGCACGGGCGACCGTGACAGATAGCGGCTATATCAAGTCACGCCACCTCGATGACAAAGCGAGTGTAGCCGCCCTGTTTGGCCTGCTGGAGTCGGCCAAACGCGAAGGCTGGAAACCCAAGAAAACCGTTAAGATCCTGATCTCCAACTACGAGGAAGTGGGTCACGGTACGGCCTATATTCCGGGTGACATCGCCGAGATGATCGCGGTGGACATGGGCTGCATGGGCGACGACCTGAGCTGTAAGGAAACCGATGTCTCGATCTGCGCCAAAGATTCGTCTGGCCCTTATGACTACCATATGACGGGCAAACTGATTGAGCTGTGCGAAGCCGAGAACATCGAACATGTCGTGGACATCTATCCGTTCTACGGCTCCGATGCTTCGGCTGCCCTGCGCGGCGGCAGCAACATCCGCGCGGCGCTGATCGGTCCTGGCGTGCATGCTTCCCACTCGATGGAGCGCACGCACACCCGCGCCGTGATCGGTACAGCTCGCCTGCTGTGCGCTTATGTCCGAGCATAAGAGCTCTCCCCTGCCGCCGCGTCCGGAACATTCGGAACAGACCGGCGAGATCGTTCCAACCGCTTCTGAGGGCAGGAAGAAGGAGCCTACAGAAGAAAGTCGCCGCAGGATGCGTAAGCGTCTGACCATCGGACTTGCCGCTATATTGGCCGCAGCCGTAGTCGTCGCCGCAGTGATGCTGCTCTCTCCTTCCAGACGGGCTGAAGTATTTGATGGACTGCCCCGGCATTATACGTATCAGGAAGCTGCGCAATCAGGCCTGCCGACTCTGCATATGCTGGAAGTATCCCCGGAAGACATCAAGCTCAGGGCAGATCGTCTGCCGCTGCGCCAGATTCCGGCTTACGGCATCAACGGCGGCTTTTTCTACCAGCATGATCTGCTGTCCATCGCGGTAATGAACGATATGCCCGTCAACGGTGAACGCGGCGCTTACGGCTCCGGCTGGTTTAACGCCAAATATGCGCGCGGAACGCTGGTATGGGACGGCGCAGCCCGAAAGTTCTCGGTGCAGGTTGTCTCGTCGGCAGACGAGCTGCATGTGACCGACCGCAGCCGCTATTGGGCGCAGGGCGGCGTCAGCCTTAAGCTCTCGGACGAGGCAGGTTGGGCGGCTCAGAGCCTGAACGAACATCTTCCGTTTGCGGCCGACGAGCGTCTGCGTTCCGCCCTCGTCTACAATGACCAAGGACGTCTATGGCTGGTGGTAACACCGGATGTCAGTACCGCCGAGAAGTTCCGTCAGGCTCTTGTTCGAGGGGTGCCCGGTTCGGGGCGTGAGGGCATCTTCCTCGATGGTGATGGTTCTTCGCAGATGAACGCAGCCGAATCGGTACTCACGGGAGATTCGCGCATGGTCGTGCAGATGATCTCGGTACAGACACAATAAACGCTGCTTGGATTCTTCTGTATCGGTTCTCCTTGTTTTGAATTCACCATAAAGACCCTTTATCACGCCTACAGGCAGGATGAAGGGTCTTTTGCTTTTACAAATATAAAGCGATCTTGTCCATTCCAGATATGTTGATCGTCTGCCCGGTAGCCTCTCAACCACAGCTTCCCGTCCATCCGGCGCAAATAAAAGCCTTTGGGGAAGTCCGGGTCATCCGTTAACGGAGACGAAACCACCGTGATTGAACCGTTAGGCGCCTGGTGCCTAACTTCGCTGGCCAAGTCTCCTGCTGGCTGATCGAGCAGATGCAGCCGCAGATAAACGCCCAGCTCCAGCGGCCCTGCGTGAAGCTCAGCAGCGTGGGCACGCGCCAGAAGTTCCGGCATCGTGGCCCCATCCGGGAACCCCAGATCGGCGGCGCTTAACTCAACCGTGACTATGCTTTGTTTGGACGATGTGGGATCGAAGCGTTCGTCGGCAAACAACTCTTCCGCATAAGCATTAAGCAAAATGGATTGGACTTGCAGCTGCTCATACAGTTCAATCTTCGTCAGTCCTTCGATGTCTATGATGCGAATGATGCCCGCCGCTTCGATATTCAGTTCTCTCGCCCCCTCTTTTCGCTTGCCTTCTGTTTGTTAGATGTGATGCAGAACCTCGATCATCTCAAGCCGGGTCTGCTCCAGTCGAGCCGCTGCATCATGAGGATGCGCAGGTTCGTCCCACGTCATGCCGTCTCCTTCATACCTGGGAATGAGGTGCATGTGGTAGTGCGTGAGATCATTAAATTTGCCGCCATCCTGACAGATCCGAATTCCATCCGGTTGGAACAGCTGCTTCAGCACCGATGTCATCTTCTGCGAAGCGTCCATAACGGCATGAGCCGTCTCCCGATCCAATTCATCGACATCGCGCGCATGTTTTTTGGGCAGGATTAGGGTATGTCCTTCGTTAAAAGGGTCGATGTCCAGTACACAGGTGATCCATGCGTTCTCATAGATTACATTCAAGTCAGGCTCGATTCCATTGGCAATTCGACAGCCCAGACATTCCATTCGTGTGCCTCCTTATTGAAAGATTGGCAGTAGATCGGCGTAGATCATCCGTCAGCTTACAGACACCTAACGCCCTTGTAAGACAACTGTAAGACAAATCGATGGTACGTACACGCCCCGGTTCGCTAAGATCCGAGTATGAATGAGGTCAGGATAAGCTATCTATTTTCCCACAAAGGAGTCTCTGCATGAGAAACTTGGAACTATTGCTGTTGATCTCGAATATAAGCTGGCTTGCCGTCATGATCCTGTCCAAAAAAGAACTACGCAGACGAGGAGCGCTAGCTATAAGCGGAGCCGCCATTCTATTCCTCATGCTGCATCTGATCCTGGAAGGGTATCGAATTCAGCTGCTTCCGCTCTATGGCATGACGATCGGAACCCTGCCGCTTTCCCTAATGCTGCACGGCTCACTCCGGCAGGCTCCACGCAGCAAAAGGCGCCGATTCTTCATCCGCTCGGCTTATGGAACTGCGATACTGCTTCTGGTGGCTGCAATAGGGCTGTCGTATATCTTCCCCATATTCAAGCTGCCCCAGCCCAGCGGTAGATTCCAGGTCGGCACCCAGACCCTGCACTTCGTAGACAACAAGCGTGCAGAGACGCTGGGCGCATCGCCCAGCGGCAAGCGCGAGCTGATGATTCAGGTCTGGTACCCGGCGCAAAAGGTTTCAGGGCATCCCGCACCGCTGATTCCGGACACACGCATTTTACCACATATGGCGGCTAATTACGGTCTGCCAGGCTTCACTTTTGAGTATCTTCGCTATGTATCCAGCCATTCCTACGCTCAGGCTCCCGTGTCTTCAGAGAAGCCGTCTTACCCTCTGATTCTAGGAAATCCCGGCTTCGGTTCGTCACGTTTCCTTCACACGTCGCAGGCGGAAGATCTAGCCAGTCATGGCTATATCGTTGCAGTGATCGATCATACGTACAATACATTTGCCACCGAGTTCCCGGACGGGCGGGTAACAACTGACGCGACTTCCGGGTTATTTTCTCCCGATCATAGCTATGCTCAGGAGAACGCCAGCCGTGACCAACTTGGTCAGCTGCTGACGGATGACGTTGAATTCGTATTAGATCGCTTCTCGCAGCTCCAATCCGGCGAGATCTCCAGCCCTTTTCAGGGAAAATTGGACATGGAGCATATCGGGATTTTCGGTCATTCGATCGGGGGTGCAGCAGCCTATGATGCCATGTATGACCCCCGAATCGACGCGGGAATCGATCTCGACGGCGGGCTGTATGGGCTGGATGAACGACAGCAGCTGCATAAGCCTGTCCTGTTTATCCATTCAGCGAGCGAAGCGGCAAGATTACAGCGGATCATGGAAGATCGGCCTTATACCGATGCGGAGCTGAAGCAGATGAATTCAACTCGGGAATGGGAAGATCAGGTGGCAGCGGACAAGCAGCGAGAACTTCAGCGGATACGTCAAGCGACTCTACAGGGTGGACAGTCGATCTACCTTACTGACTCGGAGCATCTCAATTTTACGGATGTATCGTTTATCTCTCCCGTATTTAAGTTTCTGGGCGTCACAGGTTACATTTCGCCAAATCGAGCCGCTGCCGTGATCGACACGTATATGCTGGACTTTTTCAACGCGCACTTGAACAATCAAGGCAGCGGAGCACTGAAGCAGGGCACGGATTCTCGTTTCCCGGAAGTAAAACTTCTATTCGATGCGCCGGACAGTCCTTAATCATCGTTCGTCCGCGTCGTACCTCATCACCCAGTATTTTGCATCGGGTTCGCCTTCTTCAACCACAGGCTTCCAGCCCCTTTTCTGATAAAAGGCTAGCGCTTTGTGATTCTCTGATACACACTTCAAAGTCACGGGCGTGCCCAAGACCTCGATCGATTGCTTGAGCAGCTGATCCCCCGCTCCCCGCCCGGCGGCGTTCGGATGGACGAACAGGTTGTGGACAAAACGCTCCGGCACATAAAGCGAAGCAAAGCCCAGAATCTGTTCATCTTCTTCAGCGACCAGAATCAACTCTTCACTCGTATGACGATCAAAATCTTCAAGTGTCATCTGATCCGCGTCCTCCCAATGAAAACTCTGGCGGCGCGAATCCAGATAAATGTTTCTCAATTGCGGATAATCGGCTGGAGAGGCCTCTCGGATCAACATCCCATTCCTCCTTGGGTTAGAAAAATAAAGGGTAAAGCGTTTGCGAAAATCAGTTCTGTTCGGTATAAGCTTGAAAATGATTCATGATCGCCTGCCAGCCCGCCTGCTGCATCTCAACAGGGTTGGCAGTCTCCGCGTCGAACGTCTGAACGATCTTCGTCTCGCTGCCTTGATCGATGAACGCAATATCCACTCTTCGTCCGTCTCCCATCATGTAGCCGATCGCCTCATGTGCGTTCACCACATCATAGACACCGCCGAAATCAAAGCCCATGCTGCCGTCCTTCGCTTCCATCCGTGTCAGAAATTCGCCGCCAACGCGCAGATCATTTTCGGCTTTTGGTGCATGCCAGTCTTCCGACGCCTGATTCCATTTCGTGATATGTTCCGGTTCCGTCCAATAGCGCCATACCTTCTCGACAGGGGCTTGTACAACAGTTTGTACGGTTACTTTCGTCGGCTCATTGATTTCCATTTGAACGAGACACCTCACTTGGTCTGGAGTAGGGGGAGTGATTCAGCATCAGATAGGCAGGCCAGTGACCACAAAGCAGGCGGCCTCTTGTCCGATTCCTCTTATTATAACCGATCTGACGCTGCCGGAGAGACACACCTAATCAGGTGGCTCTGTTTTTTCCGCTTCTATCCTGGACTGATTCCACACGCTCAAAACTTGCTTCACATGCTTGGAGATTCAGCCTCAAGGTTGCGCTCCAAGAGCACCCCCACCCGCTCAGCCATGAACACAGGTGGAACAGGCTTGTCCTGCTTAAACCACCATTCCACAATCCCCACAATGGCTGCGCCCAAAAATTGAAGTTCAATGTTCTCCCCGTCCGTTAGTTCCGGATTGCTCTCTTCAGGCGAAAGGTCATCTGCTTTGCTCAATTCTTCAAGGAAAAACGTAAGAAATCGATTGCGAAAAAAGGAACTGCCTTTACTTGCCAGCAGCGCGGAAAAAAATCCATAATGCCTCTCCAGGTACTCAAACCATAACAATCCTATATCCTCATATTCAGCTTCAGCACCTGCCGCATCGCAGAGCTTCCGCAGCTCGTTAATGTGCTCTTCGAGGAGCTTATCCAGCAGGTCGAATTTGTCCATATAGTGCAGGTAAATGGTTCTTCGGCTGACATCTGCCCGATCAGAAATATCCTGTAGAGTGATCTGATCGAAGCTTTTTTCCATCATAAGTTCAATAACAGCCGCCTTGATGGCTTCTTGGGATTTGCGTATTCTTCGATCTGTCTTTGTCACTGAACTCTCCCCAACTTTCTTCAAATACGTGCACAATGCTCGATCATCTGTGCAGTAATGCACAAAAACGGCTCTCCTGCCAATTGCAGCTTTCCTTTTTCTTCTTACAATTATACATACACGTTACTTCATACACGAGTGTGCATTTACGAACATGAAGAAGCCTTACCGTCTTCATCATCATCTATCAAAGGGAGAGGTTCAAATGAAAATTACGGTTATTGGGGCAACAGGAGCAACGGGAAGGAAAGTGATGGAGCGGGCACTTGAATTGGGACATGAGGTTATCGCCATTGCCCGCCGACCGGAAGCTATTTCTTCGGCAGAGCGGCTTACCGTTCGGCAGGGGGATGTCTTTGACGAATCCAGCATTGCTGCTGCGATCGCGGCAGACACGGATGCGGTCATCAGCTGCATCGGGCCCGCCGGTCACTCTTCACGAAGCCGTACAGGGGCAAGAGGGATTCTAAGTACGCTGGCGGCAAACTTCTCCCCAGGTACGGTCATGTCAGAGGGTATGGCGAACATTCTCAAAGCCTGTCAGGGGGCAGGGGTTACACGTCTGGTCATGCAGAGCGGCATCGGCTTGAGTGACGGCAGCGAACTGTCCGCAGGCAACCGATGCGCCATAGGGATGAATCGGCTGGTGTTTTCACAAGCGATCAAGGATAAGGCGGCTGCCGAATATGCGGTGCAGCAGAGCGACCTGGATTGGGTGATTGTCAGAGCGGCTGGTCTGAGCCACGCAGCGGCCACTCTGAGCTATACCTCAGGTCCTTCCGCAGCGATCTCTCCTTTCCAGCCGCTGTCCTTCGCCGATTGTGCCGACTGCCTGGTTAGAGCCGCTGTCGATGAACCGACATGGACCCGAAAAATCGTGAATGTCGGAAGTTAACGGCGGGATTAGACATGTAAAACGGCATATTCTTCGCAAAGGATGAGGCGGCTGCCAATCTTCCCTTCCGTAAAAGTCGGTTTTCTGGGTTCCCCATGTGCGGCAATGCCGAGATGAAATTTACTGTCCGTCAGTTCAACAAAGGTTATCACCCTTCCTTTTAGGACGCCGATTCTTTTAAGTCCGATAAGGAGATTAGGCGAAGTCACTATCCTCCAAAATCGATCGTGTATATTGATTCCAATCTTTTTGATCCGTATTGATTTTATCTGTTTATATTTCGACATGCTTAACGATCTTTGTACTTGTCTTCTAATTGTTTCATTCGATCAATGATTTCTTTGCCTGAAAAACACAGGATACCATTATGGTTTTCGCAGACCAGCCACTCGTACTTTTTTGAAACCAAATAATACTCCTTCAGCTGGTAAAGTTCAGGAATCATCTGTTCAAATATACAGGCACTTTGTCCTTCATAGACCCAGATCTTCTCATCAAAGTCTTCAACAAGAAACCAGATGCGATCCTCTTTGATGATTTCGGGAAAATAGCGATAGGGATGATCCAGAAACCCTGAACTATAATAGGGTTCTCTGAGTCTATTCCACCCCCGGTGTAGATTGTTCAAATAATGCGTTTTGGCTAAAAATCTGTCTTCAATGTTCCTGATGATCCGCTCCCATTGAAGTTTATTCACTTCAGAGAAAAGTTCTTTTTTAATATGATTCTTATGGCATAATTCTGCGATTTCATATCGAATGGATAACAAGTTCATCTGAAATCTCCCAGGATTCGTTAAGGGTATTCGGTTGGCAGTGCGCGGATATGAGGATAGAAGATGTATCATGCCTTCCTCAATTAACTGACAAAGGTTTGAATGGTTTTCCCATCCTCGATCCGTTCTTCAAATTGACCTCTTGTGTATTCATCAATGACTCTTTTCCAAAAGATCTGTGCTCCTTGGTTGCTCTCGATTTGATGAACTTCCCACGGCCCTCTATGTCGGTTGAATAGTTCCGCTGCGACTGACTTCCCCATGCCTTCTCGTCTATACTTCTTTAATATGAAAAATTCTGCGATTGAATAATGCCTGAGTCCCAAGTCTTCTATTAAGCGGACTAAAGCAAATCCTACGTACTTCTCTTCCCGTTTAATCATATAAGCAAATTGATGGTTCCCTTCCTGCAAATAATCCTCCACAGGATAAGGACTATACCTGCCGTTCTCTTCTACATCGAAGCTGAGGAATTCAGAAAAATCATAGATATAAAATTGCATGAGATTGTCCAATACTTCTTTATGGTTTTGATTGGCTTGAATGATTTCAGCATTCATTTTAGATCCCCCGCAAAATCTTGATTAATTCTAAATTCGCGTACGTCGTTTCTGAACATTCACGATCCCCATAAATTCCGCTCACCTGATTGAACCCCGATTTAATCCAAAAATTTAAAGCTGGCCAATTTTTCAAGGCTACGTTGATCCGAATTTCTTGGTATCCTAACGATGCTGTGACTTCGGTAAATTGATTGATAACTTCTTGTCCAAAGCCTTGTTTCTGAATGTCTTTATCGATGTACAAAAATTCAAGATACATAGAATCGGTGGACGGATGGCCATGATATACACTCAATATGCCTATGATCTTTTGGTCTTCTTGATTTCGGATCGTTTGAATTCTGTAATTTTCCAATTTACCCTCTGGAGGCAAGTTCCCTTTGACGAAACAATCTCTGATATGTTCTGGGTTGTAACTCTCCCCATCCCACTGGTTCATGTATGTACTGGTTTCATAAAGATCCTGTACCGCTGGAATCTCATCTTCTTGTAAATTGGACATCGTAAGCCTTTGGGAATTCCATTTTTCTGAGATTAGTTTCATTATTTTGTCCCTTCTTCTTTCACTCTTCGTCTTTTTCAGATGGCGTGAAAATATGGTGATGTAGTGCCTTATAACTCTTCACATGATGCGGATTCATTAATCTCTCCAATTTACACCGGAATGATCTTCAATCTCTTGCAGCAAAAACTCCTCGAATGTATCAGACAACTTCATCGCGGCTGCCGGATTTTCCATTCCTTCGTACCAAAGAAATACAGGGGGATTCTCGCCCATATGGACATCAAAAAATCTGATTTCATATCCCTGGTGCATGGAAAAGACGAATGAAGTATTGGATAAAGTCATGGGGCTATGATTCTCCTCCAATAGTTCTCTTGCCCATTCTTGAATCTCAATCAGGTTCATATAATGAACGGTTGTTCCTTGAAATAGTCTGCCTGATTCGTGCCCAACTGCGAACAGAAATTCTTTATACACTGCCGGCAGCTTAAAACCAATCTTACTCTCCAATGCCATAACCTCTTGTTCCGTACAACCAACGAGAGGGGTATTGACTAGTTTCTTGTTTGTTAAAAGTGTTCTTAGATCCTCTTGGTTCATACTTGCACCTCTAAATGTTCGCTCTGGAGTTGTATGTAAGGTTACGGTATTCACGGCCCAGCATAACGATGATGTTAAACCACGTCTGCTGAGTTAGCCCTCAAGTATCCTTCTAATTGCTCCGTATTCCACTCATACATCTCCAGCAAAGCGCTGTAGGGATCGCCTTTTAATTTCAGCATCTTTCCAAAGGCCGGTTCCGTTTTTAACCCGCTGCCTTTGATCTGGATGATGGATCGCTTGGCTTTACTTCCTAAAAGGTTAAGTATTCGATCTTCAATAATCATATGCCTGTAACCGTTCTGCTGAGTAGTAGGGATCGGCTGCCCAAAAATCTCAAACATCCATCCTCTATAGTTGAAGTTAGCAACTACTCTTTCTGTACGTTCTACTACCTTATGCCTAACATCAAAATTTTCGTATTGGCCATATTTTTCAATCAGGAATTCCCTGAATGTTACCGCATCATGAAATTCACAGATGATATCTAAATCACTGGCCGGTAGATCAATCTCTATCGGTATGGTTCCAACCAGTAATGGCTTAAAGGAAGCTAAGGTCGTTATGATCTTCAAGTCATGAAGAACTTCAAACGCGCTGCGTTGGCGAACGTTTCCGTTTTTTAAATAATCAATACTGGAAAAATCGTGAGAGGGTTTAATCATGTCCTTCATTCCATTCTTCTGATGTCGTGCGATTTTCTTGTATCAACGACACCTGCACGGATTCAAGCAGCCCCAACTCAGGGTTCGACCGACTTGGCTAATATACAGCTGCCTGTTGATCTTGTTGCCTTAGAGATATTTCTTGAAGCCTCTACTCACTGAACCATCGAAACCTTCTCTTTCAAAAAAGCGGTGTGCTTCTTGGCGCGTTGAGTTACTCAGTAACATGATTCTATGGCAGTTCATTGATTTGCAGTATTCCTCTATGTATTTAAAAAGTTTTTGCCCAATTTGATTATTTCTGTGCTGTTCATGAACTACGACGTTCTCAGTAATCGCATAGGGTCGATCTCCATGCAGGGCCTGCAAACATATATTTAGAGTTACTGTACCTAGGATTTCACCATCATTCTCATAGACAAAAAGAAAATGATTCGGGTCCTGCCTGATTTTCTCGATCTGTTCCTCAAGTACATTCATTTTTTTGCTACGCGGAACCAACATCTTATACAGCTCGAACAATTGGGTTTGATCTCTGGCTTCTGCTTCTCGGATCAACAGTCATTCGCTCCTTTATTTCACAATTCATCTTCGTTAGGAAAAGGTATATCGCATGAACACAAGGTTTTAATGTATTCTTCTATAGGCAGTATTAGACCATGGTCGTCATCCACATAAATGCCTCTAACAAAGTTATCTTGACTCAATACTTTTTTCATCAGCTCTTTAGATTTATAGATCATCAGGATAAAGCGAGGATTTTGAAAAGGAATCTGCTGTAGTTCTTCGGGTTCGTAATCATTGATGATGTTTTCAGAAAAGTGATAGAAGATATGTTCTTCCCCGTAATCGACTACAAATCGATTATCCTCTATGCCCGAAACCGTATTTTCTCCAAAGTGTTTGATACTATGTATGGAATGAATGTTGAATGTTTCATCACCAATTAGGATGATCCACTGCATATAAGATCCTCCCTCTTATGAAATTAATGATGGGTCTCAACCTGTGCCTCTAATCATTCTATTCTTCTTTATTAGATATACCTTTTCAAATTCATGATTCCCACATTTACCGAGGTTTCGATGTACCCTTGAATCTGTATAAAACTAAAAACATTCAGTGGCTCATCTATGTCTTGCTTTTCATATTCCATATCTCCTAATACATAAGGAACAAAGCCAATAACATCACGAGACTTCACTTCATCCAGATCCATGACTTCACCAGCTTCATTCTGGATGATACGTCTCATCTCATCCGCACATCCATAATGCTCCAACAGTTTTCCGTTCAGTAATTTAAAATCATTATGATACAGTGGGTATATTCCAGGGTCTTCCTCCATTCGATTCCTCAGCCAAGGCATATAGAACCCTTTCATCCACTGCTCATCTGCAATTAAATGCGCAAAATATCCGAGCACATACCGGTTGTCTGAATAGGAGTTGTACTTATCCAAAAATTCTTGATAGTCGATGTATCTTGTAAAATTCTGATGTTCGCCTCTGTAGAAGTGAGATTCATCTTTTGCAGCAATAGCATCTGGAGCAACGCTGCCTAGTAAGAACGAAGTTCTATCTTCCATATTCAATTTTTCGGCAATTCTATGACCGATAATCAAATGCATGATTCTGGACCCCATAATGTAATCACTCCATGGTAATTTGATCTTTAAATGTGATGTCATGCGCAGCTTCTGTCATCTTGGATTTCTCTTAGAATTCTTATGTACTTGTTTAAGTTAGCTGAGTAATTTTTAAGTTCTTTGCACCTTTAAAGGCTTCTAATTCCGAATATTATTTTAAATTCATTCCTTTTCTTTTCCGTCTTTTTAAACCCTTCTTTTGAGTCATAAATATATACTTTTTTTCCTATCCAGAATCGCAAATAAATGGACTGGCACTTAATGGGTCGTACTACACCTTTCGTTTCAAATTCAGTCCCATCACTTAATTCCGTTTCAGTTCTGACCAACCATTTGTTACCTATTCCAATTTCAATGAATTTCATTAAAAGCTCCTTCTTTAAACCATAGAAAATAGGATGTGCTTGCGACGTCCCCACACTAAGGTCACGTAGTGACCGGCCGCGATCCGGTTAGGTGGTTCGGAATGGTGTTAGGCGAAGTCTCCCATTTCTTGAGCATACTCAGATCATTCTTTATATCATTTAGGCTTATGAACGATGCCCTTGAATAAAAATTCCTTGCTATTTTCTCTTATATAGCTTAATAGTTTTTCCTCTATATTGCTTTCTGACTGATAAATTTTATTGTCCAAATCTTCAAAGTCAGCATTACACTTCACTAGTTGGTCCTGCCTCTTTTCTCTGTCCGGGTTCGGCTTCCCGCCTAATCGATTTGCAGCTTCCAGCAATATCGTATAATAATCTTCAATTCCGATCGTCTTAAAACCGGCTAATGCATCCTCCCATACTATACCTGTGGAATTGGAGAAGAATTGATCGTGTCCGCCATTGTTCACTTCTGCAAGATACCATTCGATTGCCAATATATATTTTTGAGGGTCGGTGAACTTCTTTAAGTCATCCTTGTATTCCTTTTCTCCATCGTAAATATTAACATTCCACCATAACGGTTCGATTATTGCATCAATATCATTGCCATTAATTGTTTCTTCAGAAACAGTTATTTCGGCCTCTTCATATGCCATTGTATTCTCCCCCTCTCGTTATTTTGTTGAGTAATTCTTTTGAACAGAGCAACTCAAAGCAAAAGCAATACTGAAGCATCCGGTTTCTCGACTAATCCCCGATCTTTCTTAGTTCATAGGTGATCTTAAGTAACCAAAGGGAACAGGTTGTCCGACTCAGCTGGTTGCATGTATCACCTGAATTCACTTCTCTAATCCCCCTCCTTGCCGATCCAGGGCGAATACCCGCAATAGTCATGCTGTGCTATATGATGGATATGCCTTCTTAATGATAACTGATATATGAAATGACTTCTTCTGCACTCTCATAAGGGGTCTTATCTTTTGTATAGATAATATGTTTAGCAAGTTTGTAATTGGATTCATGCTCTAAAAAATGATGATTTATATCTAGATGCTCTCTTTCATTTAGTATTCTCAAGGATTCCTCTTTATCTTCTGAGGGCAGTATCAAGAAAATATTTTCTATATCTGTTAAAACATCTTCTACCATTGAAAACAGTTTCGGATCTTCGTATACGGAATGTCCTGCACCAAAATCAATTACATGATTCTCGTATTCTTGAAGTATCCTTATAACAGTGTGTGCTTCAAAGGGCTTCCAATACTTATACACACCTTCAAAGCCCAATTCAGCTCTGATTTCCCGCTCTTTCTCCTTGCTGTATCCCAGTTCCTGATAATATCCCATCGTACATCATCCACACAACATCGAGGATATCCTAGCTTTTTTGATATTATTTCAGCTAACGTTGATTTACCTGTTCCAATTGGACCAATTAGGATTATGTTGGGCATGATTATCCACTCCTTTAATTTGCGTATCTTTCATATAAAGTTCCCTTATTCAAGGACCCGCGCATGTTGAGTGTCTGATGAACGCCGGGCCCAGGAAGAATGTCAGCAGCGTGAATATGATGTTAGACGAAGCTATTCCATCCTATTTTCAAAAAAAGTCCATGTGGGTTTTATTTTCTCTATAATATCCCATTCGATCTTCGAGTCTTCCTGTATGTAATTCAAACTTGTGTCCATCTGGATCTTCAAAATAAATCGATTTCTTGTCCTTTAGATCTCGAACTCTTCCTTCAAGTATTTTCACATTTTGCTTCTCTAATTTGTTTTTCCAAGCTTCATACTCATCCTCTACTATGGAAAAGGCCATATGAGTGTAGGATTCTTTGATTTCATTTCGTGGTATGTCTACTTCTTCATTTAGAGCTATCCATAATCCATTCAAATCAAAATAAGCAAGCTTTCGACCGACTACTAACAATTTAGCTTCAAAGACTTGTTCATAAAAAAGTATGGATCGGCTTAAATTAGAAACTGAAAAACACAAATGATTGATTTGACCTAGTTTCATAGTATGTCCTTTCTTTGCTTTAAAATAATATTTTTAATAGTTTCGTGTAACGTTCCCGTATTCACGACAATCCAGCGCCTTCTTAGAATCCACTAAATTATTTTTATTTATATCAATGTTATTATGTTCTAATCGCTATTACTCCAAGTTAATACACCTTCATTTTCAGTAAATCCCTCAAACGATATTCTACTGTTTTCTTGATAGTAAATATTAACATTTAGCCATGCTTCCATTGACTCACTGAGCCTATGTCTATCAATAGATAAAAAATTCGTATTTCTATTTCCTTGAAAATATAAATCGATATAATCGGCATCTTCATTAGTCAAATTCGTTTTATTTAAAGTGTATTTCATTAAAAAATTCAAAGCATCCTTAGTATCGTCTTCAATAAATGTAAAAATGCCTTCTACAGATGGCTGCATACACGAAGAACCACCTGCTTGATTAAAGTAAATTACTCCTGATTTAGTTTTTATAATTAAAGCTAATTGTTCCAAATCATATAAGCAGGCTTTTCGATTATTGTTCATTTTATTGTCCTCGTCTTTTCAGTCTTTTAAATGCGCTGATTTCCGATAACGTTCCTGTATTTACGACTCAGCGTATGTCGGGTATCCGGCGACTGCCGGGCCAAGGACGTATGTCCGCAGCTTGAATATTATGTTATAGGGTGTTCCCCTGCTCGGATCATTCCATCCATTCTTCTTCGCCACTGGGATCATCTTTGGTCTGTATCGTTCTTGATCTGTATCGCCCTTGATCTGTATAGTCTTTCAATCCTTCATTCGTTTTGTTCTTCACGGGAGAATTACATCTAACGTTCCTGTATTCACGACCCGACGCATGTCGGGTGTCTGGCAAATGCCGGACCAAGGGCGTATGCCCGCAGCGTGAATATTATGTTAGGCGAAGGGACTGCTCCTTTAAATATACGAAACAGTAAGAAGCCAGAATTATAATCATTATTTAATGGTTCTAACTTTTTATCAAAATATTAATCTGATGAATTTTCTTCATCTTGTACTAAATTCAAATCGCCGTCTTGATTTTCAATAAACACATCACTAAATTGCTTATCAATGTACCGAAAATTTCTCATTGGTCTATTATCATCAATATCATAGATAGCATTTATTATTGCTTGTCTACTTGTTTGATTCAGAATAGTGAATTCCATCCAGTCATCTTTGAGCCTTTCGATAAAACCAATCGGATATCGCAATTCAAAAAATGTCCCATCTTCAAGTATTAAGGCAGTTAACCGATTAAACCTATTCGGATTATAAATAGGAATGATATCAATAATGCTTAATCTTGTTAGAAGGTCTTGAAATGTTATGTCTAATAATAGTAAGTCTCTTGTATTTGAATTCTTCAGCTGTCTAAAAAAATCTACTAAATGTCTAAATTTTATAGCACCTCTTGCTGTATCTTTTAGATCGCTACTAGAAATAGATGTCATTATCGCAGTTTTTATATCGGCAATTTGATTTGCTAAATAGTCTATTTTAATTTCTTCTTGCTTTTTAAATCTTTGTTCATACAATAATCTTTGAAGTAATCCTGACCATTGTTTTCTTAGATAGGATTCTATGTCCTCCATTCTATTAAAACTAACTATGCTGTTATTTTCGATTCTGTGCCTTAAGAAGTTTATAAATTCAAAGACATACTTTGCTGTTTCTGGTTTATCTGCAAAAGATGGGAAAGCTAAACTTTCAATAAATTCTTTGTCTTTATTTTTCTCGTAAACTAAATGATCATGCATGACCTTATTCTCTACGAAGGTGAATATTGGAATTCCTGACTCTATTGCTCGAATAACTTCTAATTGAGTGATAGACAGGTTAGTAGAATCGTCAAGTATTTTATTACTTTTACTCTTATCTTTCAGGTACTCCAGATTTACTATTTCGGCTGCTTTAGGAATTGCTTTCCCTCCAAAGCGGGAACCCATAATTAAAATTAAGACGTCACAATTTGTAACTTCTTGAACACAACTTGTGTGAGTATGTACTCGCGGATCGTATAATACATCAGCATAATCGCTCATGACTGGATCATAACCAAAATTATTGACGAAATTTCTAAGCTGAGATCTTACTACGTTTAAATCATAACAAGTTGAAGATATAAACACTTTTAAATTGGCCATTGTATAACTCCTTTTTTGGTAATAATCTAGTTAAGTTAATTCCATTGGTGATTTCAGAACTTTCGCCTAACGTCTCCGTATTCATGACGTTCAAGCGGCCTAAGGCACGGAGTGCCGGGTGGCTATGCCACTTAGCCGGCTGAATGTGTCCGTTGACCATACTTCCCCGAAATGCCTCTTGCGGACCAAGGGTCGAGCTTGCCTCGGCCCGCAGCGTTGAATGCGATGTTATCGGATGTCAGCGATTTCTTCGAAAAAACCATCAAACATCAATAAATTACTTGTTCTCTGTTATGTACTTGTTTACAATTGCACGAGCAAGGCATGTGGAAGAATCAATTAAACAAATGTCATGTTTACTCTTGTCCGAAATAACATTTAAATCAGTACACGCTACAATGACCGCATCTACCTTATTAGTTAGTTCATAAAAAATTCTATCCCACAACTTAATACCACAATCTAAATTTCCACTCTTTATTTGTACTATCAATTCATTTACATAATACTGCCATTTATTTTCTTGAATACAGTTAAGCCCATATTGCATTAATGAATCTTGATATAGACCGGAGTTAATTACAGACTCAGTTGCTAATACGGCAATATTTCTTGCATTTATCGGTAATTCTTTTAGTGTTTCTTCAATCATATTTATTACTGGTACGGATAGCGAACTCTGTATTTTATTAAAGTATAAATGCGCCGTATTACATGGTATTGCTATAAAATTAACATTAGTTCGTTCAAGTTTTTGAGCACCTTCAATAATCGATTTCTCTAAGTCTGAATGAATTATTGGTCTATCAATATAAAATGGAGTGGGACAGGAATAAATCATCATCTGAGGAAAATCGATATCATACTTTGCATTATAAATTAATTGACATTGTTCCACGACTTTATCTATAAATGGCCCGGTTGATTTTGGCCCCATTCCAGCCAATATTCCAATCAAAATAACCCCTCCACTACTTATTAATAAATGTTTATTACCGAACTTTCTTTAATACTAATTTTAAGTATTACTACTTTTCGCTGATTTCCGATAACGTTTCTGTATTCACGACTCGACGTATGTCGAGTGTCCGGCGAACGCCGGGCCAAGGGCGTATGCCCGTAGCGTGAATATTATGTTATATGCTGCCTGTGATCTTCCAAATTCTCTTAATCCTATTCGGTCTTTTCCTTCTTTAATTCTATGCTTTCTTTCTGTCTTTCACCAATAATTTTTTAGCTTTTCCTCTATCTTTTTCAAATTCCTGTTGGTTTAAAATACTTTTCAAACTTCTTTTCTTTTTCATCTAATCTGAAGCGACATCGTGCTTCCGATTTCCAACCTAGACCTCAGACTTTAATCGTTCTTAAACCTGTAATATCCTTTGATTTTTCAACTTTTATCCTAAACAAAAAACGCCGATAGGGAACTCGGCGCTTCATTATCTTATTTAGTTTTCTTTCTTCAAGTCCATACTTTCTTTTTATTTCTACCTATGCTTGAATTTTCTTTAATTTTTAAAATGATTTTTATAATAACAAAAATGCCGATGAACAAGTCAGTGTTTTGAAGCATTTTGTTTTGCAAGTTTACGGGCTTTTTTCGATGATAATGTTGTACAACAGCACTCGATTTATTTCTTTCTACGTAGCATTGCGATTGTTAATTGATCGTCTTTTAGGTTTTGCATCTCTTCTACTGTAAAAGCAGGCGGATCATATATTTCTCCAAAGATCGCATCAAAGTCACTGTTCAATTCTCCATTTTTGATAAAAAATTCAAACTCATCAATTGTTAAACAAAGAATTTCTGAATAGTGTGACAATACCTCTGGGTTAGAGGAAACAATTAAATATTTGTATGGTTTTTTTATTTTATAATTGGCATGATTATTTTCTAGATGGTTTATCCTGTTTTGAACTTTTTTCTCCCATTTAGTTCTCAAAGTATCAAGTCTTTTTTTAGTTGCTGCTATATCTTTAAAATAGACATTTAAGGGCAAGGCATGGTTTTTCGCTTCAATTAGAAGCATGTACCCACTTTTATGTTCTAAAACTAAATCAATATCACCAAGTTGCTTTCTACCTTCATAAAGCTGCACTTCTGTACTTTTTCTTCGATAGCCATACTTTATGGATATTTTTGTAATTTGATCCACAAAATAAACACTCATTTTTTGCTTGTATTCATTATGATAATTACCTTCGAGAAATGAATAATGTGTATTTGTAAAGAGCCCATCTAACAAAAGCTCAGGACTAACAATTATATGTCCTGTAACAGTTTTTATAAGAGGTTTTCGCGTTAATATATGATATTTAAGTTCTTCATCTACTATATCATTAGGATCCAATGTTAATCTCTCAATTAATGGTTTAAATTTATTTCCAATTTTTTCTAATATTTCATCTTGAGTAAAGTACACTGCTTTTTGATATAAAGCAATTGTTACACCAGCATGCGGGTCTATATTCTCATTAGCTAGCTTAGGTGCATAATAAACAAAATCCTTAAATCTTTGTATTAATTTACCTATTAAATAACTATAAAAGCGAATAAAATCATCAATAGATACGCCAAATTCCTTTTTAAAGAGCGAAGAAGCCGCTTGAAATTCTATCTTAAAATCATTCAATAATTCATTGAAGGATCTTAATTTTTCTTTATATTTTGTATTGTCTATTTCAATTCGCAAGTAATAATCGAATAGTTTTTTGATTTCTTCATTATCTTGTTGTATTTTCGGATCAAAACTAAAATAGCGATTATCCTCCCCTTCTATATTTATATCAAAAAGTTGAATTAAAGACTTATGATCCATCTTGCTAGATACTAAAGAGGCAGTTTTATGAAGCGAAATAGCGAGTCTATTGTTAACTACGGGTTGTTCCATTATTTGCACTGGCGCAGAGCGATTTCCATACTTCATTACTAATTGTATAGAGTATTTGATAGATTCCTCATAAACTGCTCCAGTAAGCTTAAGATACTCCTCAGAAATAGTAGGACTAGTATAATCTTCTGGGTTAACTCTCATCATTCTAACTAACCTAAGTAAATACACCAAAAAATTAAGTTCGCTAACAGTGCATTCTCTTGCCCATTCAATCATCTTATTTATGTCTTTTTCTATTTCTTTTTCAAGTTTGGCTAAAGCTATGATTTTCTTTTCTTCCATAATGACCTCCGTACGTTAATTTCGTTGGCTCTTTAACGCAGTGCGTAGTTTAATTACGACTTCATTCAATTTGAGACAAGGAGTCCAATTGAATAGGGAGTATGTTGTATTTACCCTGGATTCTTACTGAATTCTTTTGATTTATTCGATATTTTTCTTCTTCAATTTTATCCCTTCTTGCTACTTTTCTACAATGATTTTTCAGCTCTTATTCTACTTTTTAAAAATTTAATTTTTCGTGAATCTAATCAGAAGTAATTTTGTGTTTCCTATTTAAAATCTTTACTTCATCCTTTAATTATTGTATTTCTGTACATTCCGTTACTTTTTCAAATCGTTTTACTCTAAACTAAAAAACATTGATCAGGAACTGCACGCTTCGTAATCTTATTGTTTCCTTAGGTTTCTCGATCTTTCAGGTTGCATATAACGTTCCTGTATTCACGACCCGACGCATGTCGAGTGTCTGGCGACTGCCAGACCAAGGGCGAATGCCCGCAGCGTGAATATTATGTTATATGGTGTTCCCCCCGCTCGGATCGATTCCATCCGTTCTTCTTCCCGTTTAGGATCTTCTTTAGCTTGTATAGCTCTTGATCTGTATAGCCCTTGATCTGTATAGCTCTTGACCTGTATAGCCCTTGACCTGTATAGCTCTTGATCTGCATATCCATTCAATCATTCATTCGTTTTGTTCTTCACGGGGGGAATTACATATAACGTTCCTGTATTCACGACTCGACGTATGTCGAGTGTCCGGCGACTGCCGGATCAAGGGCGTATGCCCGCAGCGTGAATATTATGTTATAAGATGTCCTCTGCTTCTTTGTTTAACAATCAAATTGTCTTTATGTTGAAATTCTGAAGGGCATTATTTATTTCCATAACTTCGTTCCACTCTGAAGAATCAGGTTCTCCTAAAGGCAAAAACATAGTGTATGCTGTATAACCTAATTCAAATAAAGGTTTATCTGATTTCAATAAAAAAGGGAATCCTATATGTGCAATTATCCCAAGTACTTGATTAGATCTATCGTTAAAGTGCCTATGATTTAAGTATTCTCTTATGATTACTCGTATCAATTCAGTTGCGGCTCTCACAGATGTATCTGCATGATTGAATGTTTCTACTGTATCCATATCTTTATAGATTTTATCTAGCGAAAGTGCAATAAACCCGTACTGATCGGTATTTTTTATTTGTGATTCTGCTGCTCTGATGTTGCGTTCAATACTTCCTCGACCATTCAATCTTTTGGCTGCCACTGAATACTTCTTCCCTTTAAAACTAAATGTGAAATCCGGTTCTTCAAGCTCAACTTCAAGACCAGATCTCTCAAACATTGAACTTAGATAATATTGAAATTGATAATTCCATGGTGTAGTATTCTTATCACTTTCTATAATGTTTCCACTAAATATTAATTGAATTTCTTTACGCACAGCATTATTTGTACATAACAAAATACTCTCAGAATTTGCAATCGTGATTAACTCCCAATAATCTTTATAGCCTTGAAGTAGATTTTTATAATTTTCATTGATTGTTTTATAGTCCTTAGAAGTTATAGCAATAATATAATCTTTGAACGTTCTTTTTTTATATTCTTCAAATCGACAATTAGTATGGATAATATAGCCACGACTTCTTAACTGTTGAAGTGCTTTTTCAATCATTATTGGAACTTTGATTACTTCTTGATCAATACCATAGTGCGGTAATAACAATATTGCCACCTCCTTCAGGACCTTATTAAAAGTAGTTTGAGGATTTCTTATAACGTTCCTGTATTCACGACCCGGCGCATGCCGGGTGTCTGGCGAATGCCAGACCCAGGACGAATGTCCGCAGCGTGAATATTATGTTATGTGAAGTCAATGTTTGGTGGTTTCATCCTCTTTATAGAATATCAATATGTCTTTAAGCTTTTCTAACAACGTTTTTTTGTACACACTATCATCAGTAAAAATTATCTCTTTTATTTCACTAGAAAATCTTTTAACAACATTCACTAGAATAATTATTATTAGCATCAAAAAAGTGCCGCTTAATAGCATTCCGGTAGCTTCCACTTCAGTCTCTATTAGCTTGTATTTAAAAACCAAGTATTGTATCCAAATTGGTACAAACAAAGAAATAAAAATTCCGGGATTAATAAGTGGCGAAAGTTTTCTAGCATCGATATCTTTCTCGATCATTTCTATTAACAGTTTAATTTTGTCCTCTTTATATAGTGAGGCGTTAATTAAATATTCTTTTATAAGATTCAACTGCATTTCTTCAAACTTTTCAGTTCGCCAAGATGAACCATTTGGCTCAATATTATATTTCTGTTTTAAAACTGTTTTAGCTTGTTGGTTCAATAGCACGTCCATAATTTTCATTACGCCCAGCATAAAAATAAAGAAGATTATAAATCCAATTGACAACGTGCGAGATTCTTTCCAAGCTAAGCCTAAAGTTAATCCGTAAATCATTGGTAAGATAGATATTACAAAAATTAAAAAAGAGTACTTCATCAAGCGGTATTTCACTTTCATAAATCGAAATACCAAATGATATGAAATAACTTTCTTTTTATAAAATTTCAGAAGTAGTTCGATCATTATATGTCCTTTCTTAATCTTTCATTGATTTCACATAACGTTCCTGTATTCACGACCCGACGTATGCCGGGCCAAGGGCGTATG
>NIOB01000006.1 GCA_002189105.1 Saccharibacillus soli | reverse complement strand
TTAAATCGCTCCCCGGATACCTTTCATTCCCGGGTGCATCGTCCGGAATTGAAAGCTTTCATCAAAGTCGCTAGGGGATTGGATGAAGCAATTATTTATGCAAATTCCTCATCTAGAAGATCCAAACGTATCGTATGTTCATGCCTTGCGTTTAAGAAAAACAAAACCCGGTTCGTGCGGAAGTTCCGCGCGCACCGGGTTTAGTCACGGCCGGGCCTACAGGCGAGGTGCCGTCCGGGCCCGGTTGTTGCTTCTTACCTTCTTATTTCACGAATTCTTTGTTCAGTTCGTCGATTACCGGTTGAACGATGGATTGTTTGCTTGCTACCCATTTCTTCCAGTTAGCTTCCAGATCACCTGGTTGCAGGATCAGGTTTGCGTACTCAGTTTCATACGTGAAGTTCGCCTGATCTTTTGCTTTGGAGTTGTAGAGCTGGAAGTCCCAATCGTAACCAGCCATTGCGCCGTTTGCATCCGTGCTCAGTTTTGCTTTTTCTTTGTACAGCTGAACCGAACGATCACGGAATTCTTTTTTGATCGCTGGGTTGATTACGCTGAAGTCATCGCCCAGTACGTACAGACCTTCAAAGCGGCCTGGGTACTTGTCTTCCAGCGTTTTACCTTCAGGCAGTGTGCTTACGATCTCACCGTTTTCTTCTTTCCAGTCTTCGCCTTCAAAACCAAGGTTCAGCAGACGCTGCGCGTCGTCGGATACGGAGTATTCAACCATGTCCATGATGCGCTCGAACTTCTCTTTCGAGATGTTTGGCGAGAACACCAGAGCCGACCAGAAGTTAACTTGCTCCAGGTTGCGGTATTTACCGTCTTCGCCGATTACCAGTGCTTCATGAACCACGTCGGAGCTGTTCAGGTTCAGGTTCTTTTTCATGTCGGTATCCATCTCTTGTCTGTAAGAAGCCAGACCGCCCAGACCGCCGACTGCGGAAACGCCTGTAACGCGGAAGGCGTCGCGGCCTTCGTTGTTTTTCCAAGTGTAGAACTCTGGATCAAGCAGACCTTCTTTGTATGCTTTTTGCATCAATTTCAGGCCATCAAGAGTCGATTCGTCAGCTGGTCCCCAGTGGTATTTGCCGTCTTCGCCTTTGTAGAAGGCCGATTCCACGCGGGAATGCTCGTTGTTTGCCATCATGAAGCCTGTCAGCAGGTCACCTGCGTTAAAGGACATTGGAATCAGTTTGGAACCCACTTTACCTGGATCTTTTTCTTTGACCAGTCTAGCGTATTCCATCAGCTCGCTCATTTTGTAAGCGTCTTTCAGCTCGAAGCCAACTTCTTTCGCCCAGTCTTTACGGATAGCGACAACACCGATTTGGTTCAGAAGCGGATCAGCCGGTTGGTTTTTGAAGTATACCGGTTTAGGCAGAACATAAGTGCCGCCTACTTTCTTTTCCAGACGGTCGCCAAGGCCAGTCGATGCGTAGGCTTTAGCGGTTTCTGGCCAGCGTTCTTTCCAGTCATCCGGGAATTTGTAGAACAGGCCTTGGTCGATGTAGTTCATCGCGTCGCCGTTTACATAGTTCCAGCTTGCGAAGTCCGGAAGGTCGCCCGAGTTGATCCACAGGCGCATTTTTTCTGGCCAGGAATCCCAGTCAATATAGTTGTAATCCCATTTGATATTGAACTTGTCCGTGAAGAATTTGTGGAACTTGTCATCCATTTTAGCTTTGGAAACGTCCGTTACACTTGCGTACGAGATGGTCAGATTGTCTTTGTACGTGCCATCCGCGTTTTTCGCGTCTGCCGGTGCGTCCGACTTGGAATCGCCCGAACCGCCGCTGGAGCAGGCTGTGACCAGCACCATCAGCATGGACAGTGCGAGCAGCATCAGCGCTTTGACCGAAAACATTTTGTTCGCTTTCATGTTTTACCCCCATCGTTCAATAAGATTTGGAAAGCTTTTGTTGCCCCTTGCCTTGCCAAACTTCTATCGTATCATCAGGTCTTGATAGCCCCTGTCAATACCCCTTTTGCGAAGTGCTTTTGCAGCAGCGGGAAGAAACACATGATCGGAACCATGGTTACGAATACCGCAGCCATTTTCATACCCGTCGAGAAGGATTGCGTCACGCCTTGTCCAACGCTGGTTGCGTTGGAGGCGTTGGTTTGCGATTCGACGATGATCGCCCGCAGCACGTTTTGAAGCGGAAGCTGCTCGGCCTTGCGCAGGAAGACCATGGCATCGTACCAGCTGTTCCAGAACGCTACCCCATAGAAGAGGGCGATGGTTGCCATGATGGGTGCTGCCAGCGGCAGGACGATCGAGAAGAGAATCTTCCACTCGCCCGCACCATCAAGTCTTGCTGATTCCATCAGCGATTCCGGCAGACCCTGGAAGTAGTTCATCATCAGGATCATGTTGAATACACTGAAGCTTCCTGCCAGAATAACAGCCCAGAGCGATCCGGTCAGGTGCAGGTCTTTCATGACCAGGTACAGCGGCACGATCCCGCCGTTGAAGATCATCGTGAACAGCACCAGGAAGAAGATCGGCTTTTTGCCCGGGAAGCTTGGACGGCTAAGGCCGTACGCCATACTCACCGTCAGGAACAAACTGAGCGGAAGCCCCGCAGCCATCAGCTTGAGGGTGTTCCAATAACCACTGCCGATACTGCCATCGGCGAACAGTGCTTTATAGGAGGCCAACGTTGGGTCCTTCGGCCACATCAGCAGCGGGTTGGCTGCATATTCCTTCTGTGTGGCGAACGAGATCATGATAACGTTCCAGAACGGAATCAGGATCGACAGGGCGCCGATTGTCAGAACCACAAAGATCACATAGTCCATCGCGGTCATTCGCCCCGTACCAATATTCGCTTTTTTTGTTTTTCTCGCCAAAGTACTCATTGGATTGCGTTCTCCTCTCTTATCGGAATAATCCGTCTCCACCCATCCACTTCGCTGCACGGTCGGCGATCAGCAGCAGGAGCATGTTCACCACGGAACGGAACAAGCTGACAGCCGTTGAGAAGCCGAAGTCACTTGAGGACTGGAAGGTAATCCGATAGATGTATACGTCGAGCACCTGCGATACATTTTGTGTAGCGGCGTTCGCCAAGTTGAAGATCTGGTCGAAACCGGAAGACATCAGTCCACCCACAGACAGGATGAACATGATCGTAACGGTTGGCATAATGTTCGGAAGCGTGACTCGGAACATCTGCTGCATCCGGGTTGCGCCGTCGATCTGCGCCGCTTCGTATTGCTCCTGGTCAATCCCCGAGATGGCCGCCAGGAATACGATGGCACCCCAACCGGTTGATTTCCAGATGTCGGTCAAGATAATCATCGGATAGAAGTTCTGTTCGGAACCGAGGAAGTTAATCGTCGGCAGACCGAGCAGCGCCAGCAGACTGTTGACAAAGCCGTCATAGGCCAGCACGTTGATGATGATACCCGATACGATGATCCAGGACAGGAAGTGCGGGAACGTAAACGCGGTTTGCAGCACTTTCTTGTACCGACGCATGCGCAGTTCGTTCAGCAGCAATGCCAACAGGATTGGGAACGGGAACGTGATGAACAACTTGATGACATTGACGTACAGCGTCCGCCATACAGCAGCGAAGAACGCAGGGTCACGGAATACATAGGTGAAGTTCTCCAGACCCGTCCATTCACTGCCCCAGATGCCGTCATTGGCACGATAATGCTTGAAGGCGAGCGACAGACCGCCCATCGGCAGGTAAGCGAACAGGATCAACCAGATCAGTCCGGGAATGAGCAGCGTGTACGTCATCCGGTATTTCCAGATCTCTACGAATAGTCTTTTGAATTTCGATTCTTCCCCTTTTGATGTCCCGGGGGAAATAGCTGCAGGTTTCACATGACATCTCCTCACTCTACTAGGGTCTCTGTGGTGCTGCTGGAAGAAGGCCGCCTCGCCGGTTGACCCGGCAGGAGAGTGAATCGTTTCGATTAACAAACGAAAATCTCGCTCCGTGAGCGGTTTCAGCAAGCGTTTACTTATGAAGCCGATCGAAAGGCCCGTTCGGGCGTTTTGCATACGCGGGATTGGAGCATTACCCCCATCTCCCGCCTCTTTCTAATTCACTTTCCGGCTGGAACCTCGCTTGACGAGCATGGATTCGAATACCACATGTCGGTTGGTCGTTTCTCCCGCGATCAGATCGAACAGAATCTCGACGCTGACGTGGGCCATTTCGACGCCCGGCTGACTGATCGTATCGAGCGAAGGATGGTAATACTCCGCCATCTCGATGCCATCGAAGCCTACGATCGAAACATCGCCCGGAATGGACAACCCCGAGGACAACACGGCTTTTGCGGCCCCGATGGCAATGGCATCGGAAGCGGCGAACATCGCCGTCACCCCCAGATTTTTGCTGAGCAGGCGTTTGGCGGCTGCGAAACCGAAACTCGGCGCATACTCACAATCTTCGACGAACGCCGGATCGTATTCGATTCCGTGCTCTTCAAGCGCTTTCTTGTACCCCAGAAGCCTGCGGTTGCCAATCGTGTTCACCATAAAAGGGAACCGGGCCAAGAAACAAATGTTGCGATGTCCTAATGAAATCAGGTAACTCGTAGCCTTGTATGCACTGGTGACATCATCGATCGACACACTCGAAAACGCAGATGGGTCCACGTCCTTCATGGTCGTGATGGTCGTAAGCACAAAAGGCACGCCAAGCTGCCGGAATTCCTCCTCGGAGTGATCGTACGTTCCGCCCATAAAGATGACGCCGTACAAATTCTTCTCCTTAATGAGCTGCATGGCCGCCGCAATCTCATCGACTCCATCTTCGACCTGCTGAATCATGAGCGGACATCCCCTCAAGTGGACCTGGCGTTCAACTTCCTTAATCATGTTAGCGAAAAAGGGATTGGAAATGCCTTTGACCATCAGCGCGATCGTATTGGACTGAGTCTTCTTCAGATTGCGTGCGTTGCTGTTGGGGACATAATTGTGCTGCTTCACCACAGAGAGCACTTTCGCTCTTGTTGCGTCGCTGACGACTCCGCTGTTGTTGAGCACCCTCGATACCGTGGATATGCCCACGCCAGAAATTTTGGCAATATCCTTGATGTTCATCTGGTCTGCTGCTTCACCTCGGTTGTGGGTGGACTTTTTGGCTTTTTCAGTCACACCGCCTCAAATCTTTGGAAATCTATAGGAAACGTTTCCCATCGACTGGGAAGCGTTTTCCGACCCCATCGAATCGTTTCGATACACATCATAAACCCGAATATTCGACATGTCAATACGATTTCCGCCAAATTCTTAAATCAAAAAATCGCTTTCTTTAAACCGCTCTCATTTTTATCCAACAAGCAAATGTCAAGGTGTAAAAATATCGACAAGTAAGCGGTTCCATTTAGCTATTTTGCCATTTGGAATAAAAACAAAGACCCTCAAATTGAAAGTTTCACCTAAGCTATAGGAAACGTTTCCACTACTTTTCACTGCTATATTCACCGCTTTGTTTTTTGATGAATCACATTTTAATTGTAAAATCATGGCGGACCATGTAAAAAGCCTCTCCTCATTTGAGGAGAGGCTTGGGTTGATTATTACGGCTGTTAACTCCCTAGGATCGTTGGCTCTACAGCCTGCTTCAGATGAACTTATCTCTGCTCTGTAAATCCGTTCAACTTCAGCCAGGATGCTCCCTGCCCCGTCCAGTTCCGGACATGCTCGTCCCCTTCAGCCATGCCCATACCATGCCCGCCCAGCGCATAGACATGCAGGTCAAACCGTACACCGTGGCGTCCCAGTGCGGAAGCGAAACGCAGGCTATTCTCTACAGGCACCGCTTCGTCTTCAGACGTATGCCACAAGAAAGTCGGCGGTGTATCCTTCGTCACATTCAATTCACTGCTAAGGGATTCAATCTCCTCTGCGGAAACATCCTTGCCCAGAAGCGCATTGCGTGAACCTTGATGGGTATAAGGGTCCTGCATGGTGATGACCGGATAACATAACATCAGCAGATCCGGACGGCTGGACAGCCGCTCAATCGGATCTTCAGAATCGGCAGTACCTGCATCATACAAAGTACCTGCTGTCGAGACCAGGTGGCCGCCTGCCGAGAAGCCCAATACACCGATTCGCTCTGCATCCAGACCAAACTCTTCAGCGCGATGGCGTACGGTACGAATCGCCCGCTTCACGTCAGACAGTGCGCTTGGATAGCGATAAGGCGCAACCCGATACCGCAGTACGAAGGCTGAAATGCCCAGCGTATTCAACCACAGGGCAATCGGTTCGCCTTCGTGATCGGCACGAAACTCGTAACCTCCCCCCGGGCAGACGATCACGGCTGCATGATTTTTGCCTTCCAGCAGATAAGGGAACAGGGCAGGCACATCCTCGTCTGTCTTCCCAAGAGCGTTAGGTGCCCCTTCCGGCCACAAAATTACGGGTTCCATTCGTTCATCCTCCTAGAGATCACTTCGATTATTAACATCTTGAAGTCGTAAGTCGAGAATTGAAGTCATATGTATAAACTCACGGATGAAATCTGCGTTGACTCTCCCGGTCTACAAGTCCCGAGCAGCGTCCGACCTGCCGCTTCTTGTTTTATTATACGCACTATTCATCAGAGAGAAAGGGTTTTCATCAAAAATGTAAACCGTTTTAGGCAAAAAGATCAGGCTTATCTGACTTGTGGGTTTCGTTGCCTTTTGACATAAAATCAAAGTAAAATCCACAGCTTTTTTTGGACAAAGATTTTTGCTTTTTCAAATTGGACTCCGGGATGACCGCAGGGTTATGGTAAAATAAAGACCAAATGTGCGTCGGCCAGCAGCCGTGTGCCACATGCAACAAAGGAGGAACAGCATGGCCACCAATCGAAGGCTTGAGACGGAATTGGATTTTCAAGAAGCAATGGAGCAGGAACGGACGGTGCGCGTTTTCAAGGACGATGAGATGATTGAAGCAGGCGGACTTATCATTCGCTTTGATGCTTCCATGGTCGCCATCCAATCCAGCGTCAGCGATCTGGGCTATTATGACCGACACTACTGTGAATTCTATGAACTGCGTCGGTAAACGTCCATTGTGACCCATTCCAACCCAGGGAGCTTCCTGATCCAAGATCGGGAAGCTTTTTTTCGTCCACCCTCACGCTCAAAAAAGACTAAGCAATTCTCCTCCCGCCGCTCCAATTGCTACAATAACCCAGGCCGGAAACTTCCAAAACATCAGCAGTACAAACAAAATCGCTGCCAAAGCGAAATCTGCGGATGAACCGATGGCGGAAGTCCATACCGGATCATAGAGAGCCGCAAGCAGCATTCCGACGACAGCGGCGTTCACTCCGGTCATTACGGCACGGATGGCTGGACTCCGACTGATGATGCTCCAGAACGGCAGGGTGCCCACAATCAACAGAAATCCCGGCAGAAAGATTGCAATCGTGCCCACCAGTGCTCCAATCCAACCCGCACCCACCATTCCCAGATAAGCGGAAAAGGTAAACAGCGGCCCCGGCACAGCCTGTGCAGCCGCATAGCCGGACAGAAAATCCGCTTCGCTTACAAATCCTGTAGGCAAAACCTCACGTTGAAGCAGTGGCAGTACCACATGTCCCCCGCCAAACACCAGAGCGCCTGAACGATAGAAGCCGTCCAACACTTGCATAACCGGATGATGGACAAAATAACGCAGAAGCGGCAGCAGAGCGAATAGCCCGAAAAATAAAATCAAGCAGGCCGCTGCCGTTTGTCGCCCAACCGGTACGCTAATCCCCGTATTCGATTCGTGATATGCCTTCATATCAGCAGCGCTTGGTCGTCCATACAGCAGGATTCCAGCGCAGGCGGCTGCGATCATCACAGCGATCTGAATAAACACTGTCGATGCCAACAGAACTACGCAGGCCGCAAGTGCGGCAATTGCTGCTCGGGTTCGGTCGGGTGCCAGGCTTCTTCCCATACCTGTTACAGCCTGGGCAACAACGGCAACAGCAGCAATCTTCAGGCCATGAATCCAGCCTGCTCCGGTCGCATCAAAATTCTGCAATATAACCGCAAAAGCAATCATCACGATTACAGATGGCAGCGTAAAGCCCAGCCAGGCGAGCAGAGAGCCAATAAGTCCGCCGCGCATCAAACCGATCCCCATTCCTACCTGACTGCTGGCCGGCCCCGGGAGAAACTGACACAGCGCAACCAGCTCCGCATAACTACGCTCATCCAGCCAGCCTCGCCGCTTGACGTATTCTTCGCGGAAATAGCCCAGATGGGCAATCGGACCGCCAAACGAAGTCAGTCCGAGCTTCGTCGAAACCCAAAAAATCTCCAGCCACCGACTCGAAGTCGGTAATGGCCTTTGCCTTTCTGTCTGCTGATCGGATGAAGACGATTCGTCCATATCCCCCTCCCCCTCCCGTTATCCTCTTCTCTATTTCTTTATAAGCGGGAAGTCTGCCTTCGTCCAGACGCCGCAAGTCAAATCCAATCACGATTTGTGTAAAACACGAACGAGCCATCCCACAAAAAAACGACTTCAATTTCCACTGGGCAGCGGAAATTGAAGTCGTGTGAATCAGAGATTAAACTTGCAAGGACTATGGCTGTCTGTAGAGCCAGAGCGCCCTGCTCAAGGGCAGGCTGTTAGCGGCCGCTTCGCTTCTTGGCCGCTAACAGTCGATCCATGGCGCTGCCGCCGGAGTCGGACGGCGGCGATGCTTCCCCGCCCGGCTGCGCAGGGCGGGTTGGCTCTGCCGGCGAGGCGCTGCCGGCTCGGGGCTGCGCGGAGCGGGAGGGTTCAGCCGGCGGGCTGCTGCCGGCCTGGGGCTGCGCCCGGCCTGCTTCGCGGCCGGGCCGGTTCTCCCTGCGGGAGGCTTCGTCCGCAGGGGCTGGCGCAGCGCCGCGTGCGCTGCTGCCGCGCTCCGCGCGGACCCGGTCCACAGCGGAGGCAATGCCTCCCTCCGCTGTGGACCCCGGCTCCCCGCCTGCGGAGCGGGGAGCTTCCGCCGCCCGCTGCGGCGGTCGATCAGCCGCGCCCGGCGAAGGCGCGGCTCCGCCCTCGGCGGCGCTGCGTTCGCCGCCTCGGAAGGCCGTGCTGCGCCGCTTGGCGGCGGACAGACGCGCCATTGCGCCTTCCTCCGCAGGAGCGGCTTCGCCTGAATCGGCGCCCGATCCGCGCCGGCTGGCCGCCGAGAACGGCGCCGCCAGTGCAGCGGCCAGCCGTTCCCACGGAACGGCCAGACGGCGGATCGCAATGTCCGCGATCCACAGGGCCAGCACGATGGCCAGCAGAAGCGTGGTCCAATCCCGCATCTGTTTATGCGGAGCAGCCGGCTCGGCATAGACGGCCGCCGGATCGTCCCACGACAGCATCCGTCCGCCTGTCAGCTGTGCCAGCTCCTTCAATCGGCTGCCGCTTTCGTCCGCAGTCGAAGCAATCCGGTATTCCGGTGAATAAGGAATCACCAGACCGGTGCCGGTCGAAGCCGGCAGACCGGAAGAGGCGGAATCGGGAGTATCTCCTGTCGAATCCTGAGTCGCAGATGCCGGATCGGCTGGGTTCTTTTCCAGGGAGCGATCCTTTGGCGAGAGATTCAGCAGATAAGCTCCAGGATCACGAACGGTCAGCGTTCCCGTATATTGCCCCGGAGACGTCTGAACCAGTGTTACCGGTTCGACCGCTTCACTGTCGCCCCCCACGGAGGCGACCAATTCGTCGGGCAGCGGAGCCTCGCCCTGCTGCGCCGCCGTTACGCTCAATTCGGTTCCGCCTTCGCCAAGTTTCGTCTCGATCCGATACGGCGAAGCGCTGAACTGCGGAAACGTCCATTTGACCGTCTGCGTCAGCACGCTGGCAAACTGATCCCACGATACCCAATCGCTCGACCATTTGCCGGTCAGATCACTGGTCCAGGCTACCGAACGACCTGATCCATACTGCCATCTGACCAGCAGGGGATCGGGTTCGGGACTCACCAGCGCCGTCTGTGCCGAGGGCTTGGCCGTTGTGGCAATATAAGCCTTGATTTGCGGCAAACCGTCGGCAAACAGAGGCGCCCAGTCTCCAGCATCGGCAACTGCCGGAACAAACGGCTTGTCCACGACATAAGTGCGTGCCAGCAGCACAGCTTCCCGACTGAAGATGGCAGGCAGCGTCGTCTCATCCTGCACATCATAGAAACGTCCTTTGCCCGATTGAGCAATCTGCTGGAGCAGTCTTCGATCCGCATCCGATCCTACCGCTACACTGGAGACCGTAACCTGCTGCTCCCCCAGTTCAGCCAGCAGATCTTCATAACTTCCACCACCAGCCGATTGACCATCCGTTAGCAGAATAATATGTTTGCGCTGGGCATCCACTTCCTTGATCGCTTCGGCAGCAGAAGACAAGGCAGGGAAAATGTTTGTCCCGCCAGCGCTTGGAATCGACTGGATCTGCTCCAGGATCTCTTCCTTGTTCGTCAGTTTCTGCGGCTGAACGACCCACCAGGGCTGATCGTCGAAGGCGACAACACCTACCGTATCTTTGGCACGCATCAGTTCAACTGTGCGCATTGCCGCTTCCTTCGCCAGCTCGATCTTGCTTCCGCTCATACTGCCGGATCGGTCGATGACCAGAATCAGTCCCAGTTCGGGAATCTCCCGCTTGCCTTCCAGCTCCATGGAGACCGGCAGCGCCCGCTCGATCGGCGTATCAAAATATCCACCCAGTCCAAAGCTCTGATCGCCGCCGCTCATCATAAAGCCAATGCCATAGCTGCGTACCGCTGTCTCGATCAGATCCATTTTCGCCTGTCCCAACGAATCTCCCGAGACATTGTTAAACAGGATGCTGTCATACTTCGCATAGTCCGCCAGCTCGGTAGGCATCAGCTGTGGAGCGATCACCGTCGTCTCGATCAAGCCTGATTTTAACGCATTTACAATATTGGTCGATGTACCCGGCTTGCCTTCGACAACAAGCACCGAAGGGCTTCCGGTCACCCGGGTGAAAGCAAACGACGCATTGTTGGCCGACTGCCGATCACCCGGCATACTGAGTTCAGCCCGATAACGATGCAGACCCGGCTGTTTGGCCAGTCCCTGAAGCAGCACCTTGCTGTCGCCACGCTCCACCTTGACGGTCTGGGTGCCGATCTCCACATTATCTTCGTAGAGCCGAATCTCCGCAGTTCCCGAAAAGGTGCTGCGAAGCTGCGCTTCAACCGTGAATGCTTCGCCAAGATAGAGCTTGCCAGGCAGTGACAGCGAATCAATCGCCGCATCCTGCACACTCTCCTGTTTCTTTTCCAGAACATCAACGGTGATGCCCCGATTCTTGAGCAGTCGGCCGGTCTCCAGCATGCTGCCGATATTCTCATCCCCATCACTCATCAGTACAATTCGGGGATCGCCTACACCCAGCATACCCGAAGCCAGCTGAAGCACCCGCTGTACATTCGTATAGTCGGGATCAACCGAAGCCGATAACTCCCCCAGCGGCGATTGTGCGCTCATCGTCTGTTCCGCAGAAGCATCTCGACCGAAAGAGACGACTGCATATTGATCGTCTGCTCCCTTGCGCTCCAGCGAAGAAGAAATCCAGCGGTGATCCTCGCTGCTGGATTCCGCACTGGACGAGCGATCCACCGCGTACACCACTTCATGCTGACGCTGCACGGTATAGAGCTGCACACCGGCTAACAGAAGGACGAGCAGCAGCAGAGCTGCTGTGCGCAGCGAAGCCGCCAACCGATGGCGGAACATGGAGATGCGAGCCGGGCCGCGCATGGCGAAGACGGCAAATGCCGCCAGCGGAATCAATAACAGCAGCAGCCAGGGATGGTCAAATTGAACGCCCACGTCGGTACACCCCCCATTCCGTCAGCATAATCGCGGCGACCAACGCCGCCAGCGGAATCGTCAGCGGCAGTCGGCCGCGGCTTTCTCCTGCTTGTGCAGCATCCGGCGCAGCGGCGGCTCCTTCAGTTGGAGCAAAAGTTGGATCAGCTTCCGAAGGGGATGCGGATTCCGAAGCGTCCGGCCGAACATCCAGCATATAGACCGGTGCATCTTCCAACCCGGCACCGATTTGTTCAAAAGCGTAAAGTCCGGGGACATTCGGTGCAGGCTGTGAAGCACTTGGAGCACTTTTTCCCGAAACAGACGCCTGTTCCGCCGGAATGTCGCTCCGATTGGTTTCAAAAGCCAGACCCTGAAGCGGCTTCCATACCGCTTGCTCGGCACCGGCGGCAATCGGCACTTCAACCGCTGCTCCCGCTGTCGCACGACCAAGACCTCCGCCTCGTCCACCTGCCAGCCAACTGACTGCATTGTTGACCAGCACAGGGAACTCACTGTTCAAGGGCAGATCGCCGCTCTGAAGGTTAAAGCCAAACCATAAGCTTCGCCGTCCCTGCTCCGTCCCTGCGGCGATGGCTGGACGTCCACCAATCGTTACCAGATTGGTTAATCCAGCAGGCTTCTCTCCGGTAAGTGTGCCGAAGTAGGGTTCGGTGAGCGAGAGATAACGCGTCACGGGATGCGCCGTGATCTCCACACGCTGATCCGCTGGCTGGCTGCCGGATGTCCCAGTCCCGCCAATCGTCCAGATTGCCGCTTCACTCAGCAGACGCCCCCATTCACCCGAACGCATGCCTTCAGGAATGGAACCTTCGACCACGACCAGATCCGGCTGCTGCTCCGGCAGCGGAGGCATCTTCGCTTGTTCACCGCCGGAAGAAGCCTTGCCGTCCGTCTTGGCTGCGGAATCATCGCCGGACAGACTGAGCCGGGTAACTTCTGCACCCGAGAGCTGAAGCGCCTTTTCCAGAAACAGATTGCCGTCCGACAGCAGCAGTACCTTCACCGTGCCGCCGATCTCCGGAAAAGCAAAGGCGTCATCGTCGGCTGCATAATCATCGGCTGCCCCGGTCAGACTCAGCCGATAGACATCGGCGCTTGCTGCCCGGTCAAAACGAATCGTCTGGCGCTCACCTGGCTTCAGTGTGACACGCTGACTGTTCAACGAGCGACCATCACCGGAAAGCTCTGCCGTCACCTCAAGCGATGTACCGCCTGTATTGGCAATGACGCCTACTGCCCGGCCGCTTCCATCGACGCCGAACTGTTCAATCGACGCATTTTGATCGTTTGCCGCCGTCACCCGGTGGATCTCAATCGGTACGGAGAGCGGCAGATCATCCGTGCGTTCGCTCCACTGTCCATCCGTATACACCACAATGCGGGCATCCTTCTGCCCTTCCGCCACCGCTGACGCCAGGGAAAGTGCTTCACGATAAGCCGTGCGTCCGTAATCCGGCGATAGCGACTGTACAGCCTGTTTCCAGGATTCCCGATCCTCCGAACCGGACGCTGTGACCTGCGGCTGACTGCCCATGCGAATGAGCGTCAGGCCATCCGTGGACTGCCGGGTATCGGCCAACACTTCTTTTTTTAGCTGATCCAGCCGGGTCTGGGCGTCATCCGCCTTGCCTGCTCCCGCCGCCGCATCTCCAGTGCGCGAGATGGAACTCATGCTGGCGGACACGTCGGCTACAATCACCAGATGTCCACCGGTTCCGGCTTCTGCCCATAGAAACGGCCGCATCAGGGCAAAAGCAAGCACGGCCGCAGCCAGCAGCTGAAGCCACATCACCAGGCGGTTTCTGAGCTTCTGCCACGGGCGATTCGCCTCGGTATTCTCGAGCACCCTGCGCCATAACAGATGGCTGGCTACCGGAGTGTCGATGAATTTGCGTTTGAACAGATACATCAGGATGATCGCCGGAATCCCCAGCGCGAACCATAACCCTGCCCACGAACCGATTCCCATCAGCCGCACCTCCTCTCTTCCGGGCTGCCTGATTGAAGCACCCGTTTGCTTTTTGCTGCTGCGCTCAACGAACCAGTCCCGCCTCACGCATGGAGCCAAGTACCAGCTCACGCGGCGGAATGTCGGTCGGAGCCAGCAGATAGGCAATTCCGCGCCGGGAGCAAAATTCCGCCAATCGTCCCCGATAAGCGGCAAATTCCCGTTCGTATGCTTCAATCAGCCGCCCGGTTAATGCTGCTTCCTTAGCTGTGCCCAGTTCGGCATCAATCAGTTTCAGATCACCGGTCAGCTTGGGCTGAATCTCCCCACGGGTCAGCACCTGCACGAGAACGACTTCCTGCCTGGCCGCCTGAAGGCGAGCCATGACTTCTTCCAGCTCCTGTTCTCCCGTCTCTGTCCAGCAGTCCGAGAAGATCCAGGTCATGCCCGGCAGTCTGGGCAGGCGCGAACGCTCATTGAACGCTTCCGCCAGATTGCCGCGCCCTCCCGCTTCCGAAGCAGCCAGAAACTCCAACATGCGATGCACGGCCGGGCGTCCCCGAAGCAGCGGCAGCCCCTCCTGAATCCGTTCATCCACGCGGTAAACACCCAGCCGATCATAAGCGGCCAGCGTCATATAACCGATACTTGCCGCCAAGCGCGAGGCATGAAGCAGCTTGGATGGGCCATTTTCGTCGGCAAAATCCATGGAGCGTGAGCAGTCCACATATAACGTCACTTGAAGCTCCTGCTCATCCAGATACTGCCGAACCACCTTGCGCCCGGTACGTCCATAGACGCTCCAGTCGAAGCGGCGCACATCATCACCCGGCGAATACTCACGGTAATCCGCAAACTCAAGAGAAGCTCCCAGCTCGCGCGACCGCCGCCGTCCCTGTCTCGTCCCCCGCACACGGCGAGCGGTAGATAAAGTAAGCCGATCCAGCCGCGCGATCCAGTCTGCGCTCAACAGCTCCTCGGCCTTCATCTGGAATTCTCCAGTCTTGCCAGAATGTCATCCACCAGCGTATCCGGCGAGATGCCTTCGGCCTGCCCTTCAAAGTTCAGGAGCAGTCGGTGGCGCATCGCCGGTTTGGCGGCGGCCAGAATATCACCGGTCGAGACATGCATCCGCCCCTTGGCAATCGCCCGAACTTTGGAGACGGCGATCATCGCCTGAAGCCCCCGTGGTCCCGAACCAAATCGCACGTACCGTTTGACCGATTCCGGCGAGTCCGCCTGTGTGGGATGGGTCATCATCAGCAGACGCACCGCATAATCAAGCACCTCTTCAGCGACCAGAACCTCTCGGGCGCCACGCTGAATCTCCAGCAGAGCAGCGGCATCCGCTCGCTTGACCGCTGTACGATGATCCGAAGCGGTCGTACGACGGATGATCTCTTTCAGTTCTTCCGGCGATGGGTAGTCCACATCCAGCTTGAGCAGAAATCGATCCAACTGGGCTTCCGGCAGCGGATAGGTGCCTTCATTCTCCAGTGGGTTCTGCGTAGCCAATACGAAAAATGGCTCCGGCAGTCGATGGGTGATCCCACCCACCGTTACCGTCTTCTCCTGCATCGCTTCCAATAGGGCGCTTTGGGTCTTGGGCGTTGCCCGATTAATCTCATCGGCCAATACGATGCTGCCAAACAGCGGGCCTTTGCGGAATTCACCGGACACTCCGCCGTCTCCACCGAAATGAATCACATCCGTGCCCGTAATATCGCTTGGCATCAAGTCAGGTGTGAACTGAATCCGTGAAAAAGGCAGCTCCAGTGCATCAGCGGCTGAACGCACCAGCATGGTCTTGCCCAACCCCGGAATCCCTTCGAGCAGGGCATGACCGCCCGCAAACACACACCACAGCATCTGCTCAACGGTCTCGCTCTGTCCGACGATGACCTGCCCGATCTCCTCGCGCACGGCCTCCATCGTCTGCTTCCAGGTCTCGATGCGCTGTGTTTCCTCCAGCATAACTTTCCCCCCAATTCGTTGATCTGTTTGTCCCGCATCGTGCATCTGGCTTGGCGCGTTCCTATAACGAGCTTATGACATCTTCTCTTGCGACGAGCCGCCTCTATGAAAATGACAGCTAAAACGAAAGCGCGGTTCTACCCGTCATTAGAGGACAATCAGGAGCCAGGTTGAATCTCCGTAAAATAGCTCTCTACCAGTCCTTGCACACTCTGCGGCAGGTCGCTTCGACCGAGCGAGTCCTTAGCCCGCTGCGAATACTCACCGTACACTTCGTCGTAAGGGCGGCTGACCCCGTCAATCGTCGGCGAGACGCCGCCTGCCTGCTTGTCTCCGCCTCCACTGGACGGCCCATTATCGGATTGCACATTGCCCGAACCTTTCAGATCGCGCGGCGTCGTAACAAGTTCGCGGCCTCCGCTTCCCCAGCCGGCGCCTGCTCCCTGTCCACTTCCGCTTCCTCCTGGACCAGAGCCCGAACCACTACCCGAACCGGGGCCTTGGCCTGATCCATTACCCGAGCCGCTGCCGCCTCCCTGAGAACCGGCGCCTTGTCCGGCTCCCTGCCCAGCCGCTGGCGATCCGTTAGCACCTTCGCCGGACGATCCCTCGGAACCTGAGCCTTTGCTCCCCGGCGCCGCTTCCCCCGCAGAAGCCAGCGCCTCTGCGGAACCCCCACTGCCCCAGGAATCCGAGACGGACACCCCGGCAGCGGACAGGTCATTGGCCATGGACATGCCGCTCTTGGCAATCTGCGCCGCAGCGGCGGCAGCCAATTGGCTCTGATCGCCAAGCGAACCGGATTCGGCAGCGGCCGCTGCCAGCTTCTCCGCCAACTGCTGAATCTGCTCATCCGAGAGCTGCCCCGATTCCGCCAACTGCTGCGCGGCTTTCTGGAGTGCCTGCTGCAAAGCTCCCGCCTGCTTGCCGGTTTCCGGCGCCTGCTGCGCAAGGCTCTGCATGGCGCTCGCCAGCTCTTTTTTCTGCTGCTCACTGAGCTTGGACAGCGTATTTTTCAGCGCTTCTGCGCTTTTGGATACATCACCGGATTGTTCCGCGGCCTGCTTGAGCTGCTGCGCGGCCAGCTTCTTGCTCCAATCCTGAAGCGCCTTCTGCTGCTGCGCTGATTCATCGGCCTTGCGGCCCAGCTCCTTCATGGCATCTTCCATCTTATCCAGCGCCTCTTCAGCGCGGCGTGAGTCCCCAAGCTCCTTCGCCAGCTTGGCTGCCGAATCGGCAAGCGGCGCCTTGGCCTCCGGCTCGATCGGCGCCTGCTTCAACTGCTCGGCCAGCTTCTCGGCCTGCTTGCGCTGCGCTTCAATCATCGCCTGTTCCCGCTGCCGCTGCGCCAGCTCCTTATCCATCGGCCCTGGCAGGAGCAGCAGCAATGCGCAGAGTACAAGGAGCGCAGACCCCACGCCCGCGAAGCGCCGGGCCTGCCAGACGAACGGAAGCCGTACGCGGCGCGCAGCCGCAAACTCGCGGCCGTAGGCTTCCGCCTGGGTGCGCTGCCATCTCGCAGCCGCCGAATCCTGTTCCGAGAATTCCAGGGCGGTGGTCATCAGATCCCGGCGCTCCTCGGACGGATCGGCCCGATCCATGGCTTTCGCTGCCTCATCCGTCTTGACCGGACGGATGTAAGCCGCAGCCGCTCCAGCAAGCGCCCCCAGCAGTACGCAGGCCAGCGCCCACATCCAGGCGCCCGGCACAAGTACCCATCGTGCGATGGCCAGCAGCACAGCCGCTCCACCCAGCCCGGCCAATAATCCGCGAAGCGCATAGCGGCCCACCTTCATCCATTGAAGATGCAGGCGAACGGCCCGAATCTGGGCATGAATGTCATCCATGTGCATTGAAGCTCCCCCTTTTCCTTTCTCGGACGATTCCGGCTTCCTGACTCTTGTTCTTATTTCTCTTCTTTCACCTTTGTCATATCCGATGGCTTCATCTCTGCGACTTCTCCGCCACCTTCAAGTTGGCCTTGAGCCATCGACTCATTCCGTTCCCTTCTACGACCTACCGGACGAATCCGCCGGATCGCCACCCAGAGTGCAAGGGCAATCACGACCGTATACACCAGAATAAATTCCAGCCACAGCGAGATTGGCGCTTGATTCTGCAAGTTGGCGCTGCTGACCAGGAAAGCCTCCTTGGAAATATTCGGCTCGAAGATGCTAACCATCGCCCCGACCGGATTCAGCCCCAGAATGAAACCAACCCAGGAATAATCGGGCGGCGTCACACTGCTGTAATACGTCCGCTGCACAACCGCCATCGACATGAGATAAGCGACGCCCGTTACCACAAAGATAAACAGCGCCATGCCATAGGTCATGATGACGGCCACGATTGTCCGTTTGAACATTGTAGAACACATGATGCCCAATGCCCCCAACAGCAGCATCGTAAACAGATAGAACAGGAATACCAACATAAGTTGGGATGGCGAGATACCGCCGTACAGGAATACAATGCTGTATACCGGAAGCGTAGCCAGCACCACCAACACCATAAAGGCCAGCGAAGAAATCAGCTTGCTAAAAATAATCGCGGAAGAAGTCTGCTGGGTCGTCAGCAAAATATTCAGCGTCTGCTTCTCGCGTTCCCCACTGATGACACCTGCCGTCAAAGCCGGAGTCATGAAAGCAATCAGCACCAGCTGGGCGATACTCAGGACGTAAAACAACATTCGGCTGGTCGATGGATCAAAGCGCACGCCGGACTGCATCCCCTGGGAAGTGGAAATCGTCGTTACGTAAATGAAGCCAATGGCCAGAAGCCCCAGCACCAGCACATACCCCAGAATGGCGAAAAAGGAACGCGGAGTTCTCATTCTCAAGCGGAATTCCTTGTCCAGAACCGGATTGATCCACAGACTTCCACCTTTGCCCCATTTGTTTTTGGCACTCATGTAGCGGCTCCTCCCTTCGTAATCTCCAGAAAGACATCTTCCAGATTCGTCTGCGCTTCATTAAAGGAGACTACTTCATATTCCCAATTCAGAATCTGGCGCAGCAGCTGCATCTGTTCCAGATCCTGTCCGCTAAAGTGCACCTGAATCCCGTTTGCGTCACTGAGTACACGGCTCACATGATTGACGTCCCGCAGACGCTCGGCCAATTCATCCTGACGTCCCAGCGTACGGATATGCAGCACCCGATTGACTCGCATCCGGCTTTGAATGTCCGCTACTCTGCCCTGCGCGACCATTCGGCCATGTTCAATGACTCCAATCTGATCCACCATCTCCGCCAGCTCCGGCAGAATATGCGAGGAGATGATGATCGTCTTGCCCATCCGCTTGAGTTCTTTGAGAATCTCCCGCATCTCGATTCGCGCGCGAGGATCAAGCCCCGAAGCGGGTTCATCGAGAATCAGCACTTCCGGGTCATGCACCAGGCTGCGTGCCAGACACAACCGCTGCTTCATCCCGCGTGACAGTCCATCGACATACGCTTCTTTTTTATCCGACAAATTCACCAGTTCCAGCAGCTGCGGGATCAGCTTCTCACGTTCAGAGCGGGGAATCCCATAGCTGGCGCCGTAGAAATGCAAATATTCATCCGTCTTGAAACGGTCGTAGACTCCGAAGAAATCCGGCATATATCCAATCCGCCGACGAACTTCCTTGGGATGACGCGTAACATCGAATCCACTAACCTTGGCGATGCCGGAATCCGGCAGCAGCAGGGTCGCCAGAATCGACATGGTGGTAGATTTGCCTGCTCCATTGGGACCCACAAATCCAAATACCGTCCCCGCTTCAATATTCATGCTGATATTGTCCAGCGCCTGAAAGTTTCCGTAGCGCTTGCTGAGGTTTTGAATCTCGATCATGGCTGCACCGCTCCTTTCAACTTAATCTCCGGCAGGAGCATGCTTGTCCATTCGTTCACGCGTATGCGCAGCTGCACCTGGTTTCCATTGACCAGATAATCCGAGGCCTGCTTGAAGGAAGCTGCACCCTTGTTCCACTTGATCGCTTCCCACTTGCCCGACTTTTCATTTCGGATTTCAACAGCAATCGTCTGAGGCACGCCACCCGAAATCCGCACATCAAGCTGCGCGTTGTTCACGTTAGCAAGCTCCGGCAGCGAATAGCCCAGCGTCATCGTACCCGGTGAAGCACCGACCCGCCCCATGCCATCGTCATTGACCTGCGTCGTATTGGTATGAATGACCTTTCCGCCAATATAACCATAAGGAATATTCAGTCCAAGATCCGTATTCAGACCAATCGACACAGGCTGACTGTAGAGGCTCAGACGATCATTTTTCACCTGCTTGTTATCGACATTCAAAGTATCTTTCGTATCTTCGGCAAAAGCGACCAAATACGCATTTTGCATCCCGCTGTTTAAAGCGTTGCTTACCGGGAGGGTCTGTGTCATCGAGCGCTGACGAACATAAGGGTCGCTGCCCATCGTCTGCTGAGGGAACAGATAGCTGCCGATGTCATAATAACCTGCCGACAACGATACCCCTTTGCCCAGCTTCGCCTGTGCATTTGGTTCCAGTGTCCCCAGCTTATACATCTTGCCACCCGCAACCAGCGCCGCATGCTCGAGACGCACACCTGTTGCGTTCGTCACCTGACCGACAACTTCACCCTTATCGTCTGCGACCAGCTTCGTATCCAACTGTCCGGTCTTCTGGCTGCCCGGTTCTTCAACAGCAAACTTGGCGACCGACCAGTACGATATATCCCCCAGCCGAAGCTCGGATTTATCGGATTCTTCACGCACGAAGTTGGTCAGCCTGCCGCTGATTCCACTGCCTCCGCCTCCCATCCAATTGCCGCCCGCTTCCATCATGGACAGCCGCGTACCTGCCGGGAATTCCACCTTATAATCACCTGCACGGGGGACGAAGAGAGCCGTTGCACTGCGTCTGACCCCTTCCCCTGAGCCATCCAGATTCACATAGCTCAACGTATGCGCAATCTCGCTGGTCTTATCCGACGAACCCACCAGATAGATCGTTCCACTCGAAAGAATGGCAACCAGCGGAATACAAACCCATGCCCATTCACGCTTGTCGAATTTTCGCAACACCAGATACAGCAGCGGAGCCACAACCACGACATAAATAATCAGCATCCAGACCAGCACAGTAAGTTTGGGCATATGCAGGGACGGGAAGAAATCGAGCGGAAATGAGAGATTATACATGTTAGCCCCAAACGAAGAGTTGGCAGCGCTCATACCACCCATGCCGGAATTCCAATTCAAGGTATCTCGCAGAAGTTTGCCCCACAGCTGGGAACTTCCCGCCCATGAAGCCACCGGCTCCAGCGACAGGTCGTAACCGGCATACCACACATGTCCGGACTGAACCTGCATCGAAGCGATCAGCGGCAGTTTACCCGAACTATAGTTCACTGCTGCGTCTTTTTTGGATGCAGCCTGCGCTGCGGTCAACTTAGCCCCAGCAGGAAGCGGTGCACTGCTGCCTACTGCCAGTGAAGACGCAGGAACGGACACCGTCCCCCCCGACGCTTCGATCGGCGACAGATCTTCAAGACCGGCAGCCGACTTGCTGTAACCGGCTCCGCCGCCCAGCAGCAGCGTTCCGCCGCTGTTCACCCAGGTATGAATGGCAGCGAGCTGCCCTTCGTTTAAAGTATCCGTGGCAAAATCGTTAATGACCAACACGTCCAGGCCCTCAAGCAGCTTGGGGTCACTCCCGATGTCTTGAGCCTCCAGTGGAACAACGTTAACGCTGGTGTTGTTGGCCTGCACCAGACTCATGAAATTCATCGTGTCTGGGTCAGAAGCCAGCACCCCTACGATTCCGCCGTATTGGCTGGAACTTGAGAGGTAAGTGCGGCCTTCGGTGAAGGCCAAAGGCTTTCCTTTCTCTGCCGAACCCGGATAGAACCGAATTAGACTGGTCGCCTTGGAATAGGAACTGCCGGGAACAGCAAAGGTGACTTCCTTGGCCGTTCCTGCGGGCAGTTCAACCCGGCGGGCATATGTACTTTCACCCATTCCATTCTGGGGCATCAGTTGAACCACCAGATCCCCGGACAAATCTTTATCGCTGGTCAACGTGATCTTGAGCGGCGTCCAGCGGCTATCGTTCACCTTGCCTCCATAACCAAATTCGGTCGATATGCGCAGTCCACTTTTTGCCGTTTGTTCCTGCGCATTTGCCCTGGAAGACCAAACAGACAGCAGCGAAGCCGCGATCAGAATCGATAGCAGAAGCATGATTCCGCTTTTCGTCAAGCGTTTTCCCCTTGCAAACATAACATTCCCCTTTCGCTCTTTCTCCAGACGGTGTAGCGGCGCAAGTATATATCTCACCCGCACAAGTCCTAAAATAGCTAAAATTTACAGCTCAAACAACAACAGTAGCCTGTTGAAAAGTTCAACAGGCCGGTATTGCGCCATAACGGCAGCAGCATGAGATTGGAGAGCACTGCCCGGACTTCTCCCCTATACAGACGGTTCCAGGCAGGCTTTTGTTACGAAAAGACTTCAAACGACTTGATGTTCAGGATGATTCTGCGGGATTAGTTGAATACGACGGTCTTGTTATGGTGAACCAGAATTCGGTCTTCGGCATGCCATTTCACTGCACGTGCCAATACAACCCGCTCAATTGTGCGACCAATACGCTTCAGCTCCGGCACATCGTCGCGGTGACTGACTCGCTGAACGTCCTGTTCGATGATCGGTCCGCCATCCAGTTCTTCCGTCACATAATGCGCGGTTGCTCCAATGATCTTGACGCCGCGGTCATAAGCCTGCGCGTACGGCTTGCCGCCTACGAAGGCTGGCAGGAAGGAGTGGTGGATATTGATGATCCGGTTGCGGTAATTCTGAATGAAATAAGGCGATACGATCTGCATGTACCGAGCGAGTACAATTAGGTCAATATCCGGCCCTACCGCTTCCAACTGGAGGCGTTCCGCTTCCGGCTTATTATCCTTGGTAACTGGAATATGCCGGTATTCAATACCAAACGACTCGACATACTCGCGCATATCCGGATGATTGCTCACCACGACCGCAATCTCCGCGTCGAGATCCCCTGCCTGCCACTGCCAGAGCAGTTCAACCAGACAATGATCTTCCTTGGAGACGAAGATCGCCAGCTTCTTCTTCTTGGCAGCGCGATAGACCTTCCACTCCATGGAGAAACGTTCGGCAATCTCGGCAAAGTCGGATTCCAGCTGCGCCAGCTTTTCATTCAACCCTTCCAGATCGAATTCGATCCGCATGAAGAACATGCCGCCATCCGGGTCCATGGTATATTGATCGGACTGGACAATATTCGCACCGTGATCGAAGAGAAAGCGAGAAACGGCGGACACAATGCCCGGACCGTCCGGACAGGAAATGAGCATCCGTGCCCGGATCTCAGATGGTTGTTGAGCTGCGGAACCCGCAGTTTTGATATGAAGCTCCATGTTGCAATATCCTCCTTGTTCAGCGCAACCCACGCAATTGACGTACTGTTGGCTGTTTCCCCTGCAATTTTGTCGATAACATGCTATCGATTCCCTTAGAAACGAGCCAGTGCTTCCTTGCCTGCCAGTACGGCAATCAATCGTTTATTCATGTCTTCTTCGGACAGGTTCGGCAGCACGGCGGCTTCCACGGCCAGATCATAGAGGCGCTCCAGCGGCTCACGTGGGTCGGCCTTCTTCGCCTTCGCGTCATTCTTCAGCAGCGACCAGACATCCAGCGTAAATGTACGCGGATCAATGTCCTGCCGTGCGAAGAAGTCATGCAGCTGCTCCACTTCCTGCGCAAACCCGGCACCGAAGCGCTCGCCTACATTACCGCGCAGCAGTGCGATCTCAATCTCGTACATCGGGCGCTGCGTTTTGACGTCTTTGCCAATCCACGGCGTCTCCAGAATAAACGGAAGATTACTCAGCGAGGCATGATTCACCACTCGGTTGATCGCCTCAAAGCCAATCCAACCCGATCCAATTGGCGTATGGCGGTCTTTGCCTGCACCCACCGGGTTTTTGCTATCATTAATGTGCATGACCGCAAGGCGATCCAATCCAATCACATCATCGAACTTTTTTAATACGCTGTCGAAGTCGCTTGCCACCTCATAGCCTGCATCGTGAATGTGACAGGTATCCATGCAGATGCTGAGACGTCCGTTATCCGGCACTTTTTCGATAATCCGCGCAATTTCTTCAAATGAACGGCCTACTTCCGTACCTTTGCCTGCCATCGTCTCCAGCGCAATGTTAACATCCGTTTCGGCTACACCGCTCAATACTTCCGTCAGACCCGCCGCGATGCGTTCAATCCCATATTCAACGTCCTTGTCGGTAAAAGCACCCGGATGCAGCACAATCTGCTTGGTTCCAATCGCATGGGTGCGGCGAATTTCTTCCTGCAAAAAGCTGACGCCCAGCTCATACGTGTGATTTTTGTAAGAACCCAAGTTGATGATATACGGAGCATGTACCACAATCTCCGGAACGCCATTCTGCTCCATCAGCTTGCGGCCTTCCTCGATATTCATCGTTTCCATCGGTTTGCGCCGTGTGTTCTGTGGAGCACCCGTATATATCATGAACGACGTCGATCCGTAGCTCTGGGCTTCGTTCGCCGCGCTCACCAGTCCCTTGTCCGAAAAGGACACATGGGAGCCGATTTTAAGCATAATTCATCCTCCTCTTGTCTGCGGCCCTTCAATAAAAGCCGTCCAAACCTTGTCTTATTTTAGCGTGAAGACGGCAAGAAATCCATGCCAAGCGGAGATAAAACAGAACGTCAACCTGCAAACACAGACCTGCCGCCTGCTCGTCACTCCAGGAAAATGCAGAAGGATTTGAATGATTCCGGCGGTGAAGGTTAATATGAAAGTAAGAAAGTCACTTGCACACTAGCCTTTTAATTCTTAGTCATGGGTTGTCGTTTGCCTGAAACGCATACGCTTTAGGTGCGATTCCATTGGAGATTTCGCACAGGGGCAGGTCAAAATCTCAGACGATCGCAACCTTACCTTTAACATTGACAAGGCAGCATGGACAAGACTACAGCAGGATTATATTGGTTTAACGTAATAGGAGGCGCCATATGAAGGTTGCAATCAGCGGCGGAACAGGATTCATCGGACAAAAATTAACACAACGGCTGCAGCGTTCGGGACATGAAGTGGTCGTCATCTCACGCAAGCCCGCAGCGGAGAATTCGCAGGTCGCTACGCTCACCTGGGGAGAGATTGATGACAATCCTCGGCTGCTTGACGGCTGCGATGGCATCATCAACCTGGCGGGCGCTTCCCTCAGTCAGCGCTGGACGGCGGAGTCCAAAGCCAAGATGGAGCGTTCACGGCTGCAAGCCACATCCGAATTGATCGAAGCCATACACGGAATGGAGCGTCCACCATCCGTCTTTATCCAGGCTTCTGCAATCGGGATCTATGGCACATCGGAAACGCAAACGTTTGACGAGTCCTCACCGCCGGGCGGACAAGACTTCCCTTCGCAGCTGTCGATTAAATGGGAAGCTGCCGCAGATGAGATTCAAGCGATGCCGAATACTCGTCTGGTCAAAATGAGAATCGGTCTGGTATTGGGAAAAGAAGCCGGCGTCTATCCCGTACTCAAGCTTCCTTACAAATTAATGGGCGGGGGACGACTCGGAGACGGACGGCAGTGGATGTCGTGGATTCATATCGACGACCTCACCGCTTTGTTTGAATTCTGCCTGACACATGCCAATATTGAAGGCCCGGTCAACGCGGCAGCTCCCAACGCTGTGATGCAGGATCATCTCGGACGCGTAATCGCCAGTACGCTGCATCGGCCTCACTGGTTCCCCGTCCCGGCTCCGCTGCTGCGAGCTGTACTGGGTGAGATGTCGCTGATGGTGATTGGCGGTCAGCACGTGATTCCGGCAGCCGCGCAGCAGGCGGGCTTCCAGTTTGCCCATCCGCGTGTGGAAGAAGCAGTGCGGAATCTGGAGCAAGCGTAATATTGAACAAAAAAGATTCATACGAAAAAGAGCCGATTTCGGGAGGACTCCCGAGTCGGCTCTTTTGTTTGTGAACCCAAACAGAACTGCATTTTACGCGGAGCAAAGATTAATTTGAAAGTTCCACAAATTTTCCTGTTAGCTACCGGAGCGCCGCAAACGATCTATAGATTCAACAAGTTCATTTAGAACTTCGAAGTCTGTAGGGTCTTGAATCATGTCGTTTATTAGCTGGCTCCACTTGTTCTTAGTATCCACAGTGAAGGAAATAGGAATATATGTGAAGCTCAAAATTAAATTATTCATTTGTCCAAAAACGGAATTCAAATAAGGCTCTTCTTTTGCATAGGAAGTGTATTTAACTAATACAGTTGCTTGAGAAACTGCATCTTGAAGTTGCTGCAATTTAGCGGAATTGGGAGAACCACTTATCTCCTTTATGTTTTCATCGACTCGTCTTAGACTGGATAGGAAATCAGAGTCGATATTCTGCTGCATGGATTCTAAAGCCTTTGAATTTTGACTTGCAAAATGATAGGTTGTAAAAGCTAAAACTAGGGTTGTTATTAATAGTAACAAAACATAAAAATTCGGATTTTTAAATGCTCTCATGAGATCCTCCTTAGTTTCTTTGTTTTTAAGGATATGCGACTTGAACAAATGTATCAACGTTGCTAACATTAGTAGATGGAGTCACAGAAATTGCTGCTCCGAAAGGAATACTCATCCCAGCAATACCCGAAATTTTACTAATTTAACGATAACATCCCGAATGAAAAATAAAAAAAGCTCATGGCCGGGTTCGTGTAGAGGAAGCAATGTCGGATGTAGAGCAGCCGCAACCTTAGACAAAAGGATTCACACAAAAAAAGAGCCGCTTTTGGAAGGAATCCCGAGTCGGCTCTTTTATTTTAGCTATTATAATCTTTTTTTAGAATAACTTTCCCCTCTTTATCTTGCAGCTGAATATCCATAATTTCTTGAGGGATCAGATTATATTCCATATAAAGTTTTTGACTCTCTCCTAATTGAATAACAGAAATTTTACCACCCTTATAGCGCACAATCACTTTTGCAATATTTGCATCATTCACATATCCATAGATCATTTGGTACGATTGTTTCTTTTTGTTTTGATTAGGCAGCAAAGCTTCACCTGAGAACGTGACGATACTTGCAGGTTCTTTTTCAAAGCGCTTATTCATATTCATGCTTAACTTGAACCACTCTTTCTCTTGCTGTCGAGCCGATATAACGCCATAGTACAATACGTCATTGTAGGTAAAGGTAAAACTCGAAAACGTAATATCATCCTCATTAACTCTTTCTTGGATTCGCAAGCTCTCTTTGATTAAGACAGAATACTTATTATGGACGGACTGTTCGATTAATGCTTCCAGCGAAGAGGCTCCTTCTACGGGTTCTCTTGTGCTGACACTTTTGGGCGTGAGCGTTAGATCTTCATTGGATCGTATTGGATCTGAAGGGCGATTCCCTTGAGCACAAGCAGTGAGGAAGACATATAAAACTGAGAAGCAAACTAAAAAAATCTTTTCAATATCAGCACTCCTTCCTATAGGATAGTCGTCAAGAACAACAGGATCAGCTTATTTACTGTAAGCTGATCCTGTCATAGTTTTGAGAAATTAGTATGTTACACCTACATAGTTAGTAATAAATCCCGTTCCATCTACCTCTTGAATAGCATACTGACTGAACAACTGCCCTACACCAAACTCTAATCCAAATGCTTGAGCATCAGCTTTGAATTTACCTTTGCTTTCAAATCTAGCTTGAGTATAGCCTTGCAAAACTTGGTTTGGTCCAAATACTACTTTTCCTGAAGTATTGGTAGCATATGTGGAGAATGGCTGTCTAGTTTCAGCAATAACACCATTTCCGGCTGCATCTCCTGTACTACCCATAAATGTTGTAGACCAATGTTGTCGATCCGTAGCATATCCATTATTTTTAATCTGGAATTTGAGCACATTTATAACACTTGACTTTGAGAGCCCTTGCGACCAAACAGCTTCATAATCCTTTGATTGTATTCCTTAATATAACATTTTTGTTTGATTATAAGAAGCAGCCATCGACCAAGGACCGGCAATTTTAGGATTCACTTCATAACCGAATGCTGAAGGCACTACATCTTGTACTAAGAAAGAGTTATCGACTTGTAATTCGGCCGGGTTAATGGGACCCTCTCTTTCAAGTTTTTCAGTAGTAGTAAGCTTACTTCCATTAGGATATTTTATAGTTACAGTAGAACCTTGTTCACTATTAGCGTTTTTCTCTAGGAATTCTTTGTTTTGTTTCTGTATTTGAGCCATATCCTTTTCACCTTGGGTTCTTGCTTTGTAGTCATAAATCAGCGTCGTTTTCCAAATATCTGGATTTAATTCAAATATCCCCTTTTCTATTTCTTCAGGATGACCCTGCACATACTCTTCACTTAAAACCTTAGCCTTAGCATAATCAAATGTTAAACTAGATTCTTCAAATCGATCCACCAAAATAATGTAATCCTATTATGAAGTTAAATATCAAAATCTCCAGCGCTGGAATAGATTTTTAACTTATAAAAACCCTAACTTAAATTTCCAAAAAAATCTATATAATTAGAAAAATTATTATTTAAAGGTTCAAAATACCTAATATATTTGTGATTGAACACTCAATCATAAAAAAATAATAGTTTTTTATACCTAAAAATAACTATTATTTGATCCCTTTTTACTAAATTATGATTTTTTCCTCAATGAGAAATTCTCTGGAGGACACTGGACACCACGAAAGAAAATTCTATCACGATCAATATTCCCTCATGTTCTTAGAAGCGAATATTATTGAGGTCATCAATAATCAAAGTACATATTTTACCAAAAAAATATAAAAAGTGAGCTTTAACAGCAAAGTTTTACAGCGCTTCGATAGTCTCACTCTCTATTTTATCTTCGATTGTTTTTAGCACGAATTAGAAGATACCTTACAATACTACGCTGATCTCAATTTTATTACTGAGATGCGTATGTAGTTGGCAACGCACAGCTACCATGCACTCACCTTTACAAGTCATTAGGGAACGATGCCAGTCAATGGTTCGACGAACATGTGGGCTACATTCGATTTTAAAAGTTTTTTAGACTACTAGTGAGTGTACGCAAACTTCGAAGGAAGTAGCTTTATACGAATTTGCGTTCTTAACAAGGAAGGGTTTTGAAGTTTTACCGAGGCACGTCAACAAGCACTTACGCAGTGGAGGACGAGAAAGAGCTAAAGATGCACGTCCTTAAGTTTGCATTGCTTATAAAAAATGCCCTGACGCAAACAAATTCTTCCGAGAAGATCTGTCTTCGTTCAGGACAATAAATCGTTATGAACAAAATCTCAAACACTGGTTCTAGACCTCTCACCCGCAGCGCATCGTGTAGGCGATCCCCGCAATCTTAAACGTATCTCCCTCATGCAGTTCATAAGCCTTGTACGGAATCATCGACTCTTCGTTTAGAACCGTCCCGTTGCGGGAACCGATGTCGCGGATCAGGCAATGTTCATTCGATAATTCAATCTCCACATGAGCGCGTGAAATGCCCGGCAGCTCTTCGACATGCTGTGCTACTTCGTCAGAGCGGCCGATGGTGAAGCTCCCATGAGGCAGAGGAATGTGGGTGGACATCGTTCCTTTCTCGACACGTTCCAGTCGATAACGGGTTAGGGAAGCTGCGCCTTGACTGCCGCCTGCTGCGCCGCCGCTTCGCCCATCATCCAGTATCACTGTTGGCTGCGAACCACCGGAACTGAGTGTCCCTGTGCCCATCGCTGCCGAAGACCGATCAGACGTTTCCTCCGACCGTTCTGCTGCTCCGTAACCACGATTCGCAAGGTCTGCACGTTCATAAGATCGCTCATTGGCTCCGCTTCCTCCATACGCCGGACGCAAGAAATGAGGAACCACTGGATGTCCCGCATCCGGTTCGCCAAAAGCTTCCGGCTCCCTTGCCGACGCAGCCAGTCTGCTCATTCCCGTGTGCTTATCCATGCCCGCTTCCATCTCTTCATATAAAGTTCGGCGATTCAAAGCTTCTCGTTCACTGCCCCATGCCGTCGCCAGCGCCTCTGCTTCTTCCGCCTCCTGAATTCGCTCCGCCTTGAGCCTGCCGAATTTTAGTTTGCCTGACCAGCCCAGGTAAGCAGCCACCAGCAGCAGCGGCGTTAACACAACGCAGATCAGCAGCGACATGCGGCTGGGTTGATCCAGATACAGAAAACGCCACAAGATGACCAAACCCAATAAACTAATGAGGGGAACGACCAAACGCCCATTTTTACTCTCTGGCTCCAGTCCTTCTTCCGACTCGTCCAGCTCCGCTTCGTCAGAGGGAAGAGGCTGGTTTTTTGCTCGTTTTTTATCTGCTTTGTGACTGCCCTCGCTGCGCCCTCCCGCTGGACTGGAAGCTTTTTTCAGCCATTTGGAACGTCCGCTGTCCGCTTCTTCCTCATCCTGCCAGGCAGGTCGTGAGGCTTTCTCTGCTTCGTCGCCCGATCCCCAGGCAGCAGAAGCTCCTGATGAACGCTGAGGCTCATCCATTCGCCCTCTTTGCCCCATACTTCCTGCTGAACGATTCGACCTTGGGCGCTCCTGTGCGAGACTCTCATAATCAAAGCCCGCTTCCTCCCTGCCCCGCCAAGCGCCGTTTGATGCTGCGGCAGGCGCTTCAGAAGCTGCTGCGCCCTTGCGCCCACTTTCCGCCAGCAGTCTAACCAGCAGTTCCTTGAGCGATTGCAGCGAGAAGGTCTGCTGTTCGCACATCTGCAAGATGCGCTGTACGCCACTGCCCTGCAAATTTTCAATGGTGGTCATCCAGCGTGCGGCCAAACGGCCCAGCCGCTCCCTTACCGTTCCCGTCTCCAGCATGTCCTGTAGGGGCAAGTAGGTCAAATACACGGTTCCTGCCGACAGCGGCCCATCCATAAACATGTAATCTTCCTGAAGGATAAAGCCATTTGGACTCAGCATGTACGTCATGCCATATTCCAGTGCCGTCGTGATCTGCAAGAGCAGCGCATAATATTCAACCAGTGTGAGCCGCTCCGTCTTCAAGCTGGAAGACAGCATTTTTTTGCCGCCGATATTGTAGTGCAGCTGCGCTTCGGCATCCACCTCGCGCACATGCAGATCCAGTACATGAGGCACACTTGAAGCCGCCAACATTCGGATCTGAACCCGATTCAAGGTCACAGCCGGCTGCCGCAAACTTTTCAGTACCATATATGTAGTATCACTCTGGATAAAGTCGGTGCTCCAATCCTGCATCTCCCGTAACCCTCCCTAAATCCAATAGAAATATCCCGCAATCGCTCCTGGCAGCACCGCCCACATAAAAGGGAACGTCAGATGCCTGGCTCTCTCGACTGCAATCGGCCCCATGCTCCGCGTGAAAAAAGCGGCCGTCAGGCTCCCGAACAACGCTCTCATCCGTATAACTCCCTGTCGGCGCCAAATCAAGATGCCAAGCCCAATTACTCCAGCAAATAAAATCGAATACAGCAGGGTCTGGGTGGTAAAGCCGATCCCTGTCCAGACGCCTATACCAGCAAACAGTTTGACATCTCCGGCTCCCACTGCCCCCAGCACATACAAAACAAAAAGTACACCAAACCCAACCGCTCCCCCTTTTAAAGCAAACAGCAGTCCTTCCCAGCCGCCGACCACTCCATTGAACAAGAGGCCGCTTAACACAAACATCAGGTTCAAACGGTTCGGAATTTTACGACTTCGTACATCCGTGGCAAACGCCGCCACCAAAAACAAACCACAGCCGATATAAGCCCAGATCCCAATCATGCTTTCTCCCCTCTTCGGTTCCTATCTCTGTCCTCCGCTATGTATCTCTTCATGCTCCTGCTTATTCGGGCTTGCGCACTTCAAACGCAGCTTCAGCCACTGTGCCTTTGCTTGATTCGATGACCAACGTCCATTCGCCCGGTGTTGTATTACCTCCAACCAACCATGTCCAGGATAAATTCCCCGAAGCGTCTGCCGTTTGCTGACCCAAATAACGCGCGGTACTTCGTCCACTCTTATACATAATTTTGATCGAGACACTTTCACCCGGTTCGGCATGGGCCGTTACCGTTGCCCGGTGACCCGCATAAGCGGGACTGGGTACGGATGTGACGGAAATAGCTCCCCCGGCTCCAGTCTCCTCAGTACCTGATGATGCGCCCGTACCCGATCCTTCTCCCGTGTCTCCAATCCATGCACGTTCTTCCGCTTTGGCACGAATGAGCAGCGGTTTTCCTGTAAAAGGAACCTTGAGCGGCAGCTCATACGTCAATTCCACGCCAAAGTAAGGATCATTGCTCTCTCCCGTTGTCGGAACTTGGATGCCAATCACATGCAGCCGATCCTCATGCAGAGGACCCTCTTTCATCAAGGGCTGGATCAACGGCTTCACAATGGGATCAAGCACTGCTGACGAAACCTCATCCTTCACTGCCCGAAGCGGCACATCACCGGTGGCAGCCGCTTCCTTGATCCATCCATTAATGGGTTCAGGCAGCGAAGACGCATACTGATTGGCCAGTTCGCTGAACGAAATTTTCGAGAACCCTTGCAGGGCTTTGGACACGGGTTCGGTCTTCTTCAAGTAATCAGCAGCCATCTGGACGGGATAAAGATGCGTAGACACCTGCTTGGCCGCTTCAGAAGCGGTTGTCTGAAGCACGGTTGAGTAAGCGGTCATCTGGACGATATAGACGAGAAAGATAAAAGCAAACAAAAAGACAGGCAGCACCAGCGACGCTTCTACGACAATGCTGCCCTGCTCGTCGGCTGTGCGTCGGATCTTGCCATGCATTCTTTTCATGCGCTGCCTCCTTTCTCATCTAATACGAATAATCAGCCTGCATATCCACCGTGTATTCATGGCCTGACCAGCTGCCTTCTCCGATCTTCAATGACTTCATGACGCCAGGAAGGAACCAGATTGGCATGGAAATAGCGGCGTTGCCGGATAAATACGTATAATGGTCATCGGGATTGACCCCCGTATTGAAACGAATCAGCGCCAACATGCGGGACAATCGGTTATCATTGGCCGGATGGGCGAACAAGAACAATCGAAGATGATCCTTGTAAGTCAGCTTGATCTTGAGCGTATTGGACAGCTCGACATAACCCAGCTCGGACAGCTTCGTCATATCAGCAATGGCATTGATAAGCCCTTGAAGGATCGCTTTGGCCAGAATAACCAAAGGATTACCCAGCGCCAGAATCTCAGGGTCGATGAGCGCTTCCATCGTCCGAATGGCAAGCCGCATGGCGAAGATCTCTCCATAAGCTGCCGCAATATTGCCTCCAGGATTGCCAAATCCATAAATAATATATTCCAGCTCCTGCTGATCCAGACCCAGCAGCGCAGCGGCCGCTTCTCCATCCAGCTCCGTACCGGGTGCCGTGAGCGCCTGGACTTTGGAAAAATCAAAATTCGAGAAATGATCCGAAGCATACTCATTTTGCAGCAGTCGGTCACCTGTCGCATCCAGAAACTCCGACATTCCACCGAAGAATCCGTCCATGTTCTCCATCGCTTCCTTGCCGGCAGCAGAGGGATCATCCTCAGAAAAGGCCTTGTCCATCGCCGCAGCCGCCGAGGCGTTCAATTTCAGATTCTCGCTGTAGAATTTCTCCACTTCCTCAAAGTCCGCTTGGTGCCCTTTGGCTGCGGAGAGGAACTTGATGATTTCGTTGGCTTTCTTGAGTTCGCCCTGTGCCTGTTTCTCCAGCTTCTTACGTTCTTCGTCGTGCTTGCGATGCTCCGCAAACTCCGTCTTAATCTCTTGAATTACACTTCCGCCGCTGCCGTATCGACCGTTGTAGACAGATGATGTCTTCCCTGCGCTTAATACCATCCGCTTCAGCGTATAGGCACTCATCCCAGGCTCACCAAAGGCACGCCCCAGCGTGTCATTCAGCAGCTCGGTATCTTTTTGCATCCAGCCAAAGTCTTCGGTCTGCTGCTGGATTCGCTGCTCCATTCGGGTGAAGAAGTCCGGCGACAGTGATAACTCTTTCATTTTCTCCCGAACCGAAGCGGTACTTCCCGATGGCCCACCTTCGGCACCTGGAATATCCGACGCGGATACTTCATCATAAGGCTGATCCGCACTTCGAGTACCGATGGTGGCAATGACAGCATCCATCTCGGCATTGATCGCTTGGGCGTTCTTAAGGTGCTCTTGAGCCTTGGTCATCTCGCTCTGATGAGGGGGAAAAGCACGTGCGACAATAGACTGAATCTGTCCGGTAACGTGACCCGATCCGGCTTCATAAGCCGCAAGGTTCGCCAGCAGCGCCATCCATTCCTGGAAGCCCGGTGTAATATTGCCTTCTTCATCGTTCTCATTAGGTGGAGTGTCTCTCAGCACACGTTCCTTCTGAACTTTATAATCATGATATTGCGCGGCCATACTGGCTGCCGTGGGGACGCTCCCATTCAGTGAAGTGTCCGCGATGTCGCCGCTCCCATCCGTACCGATTCGACCTGGCAGGTTATCCGTGCGTTTACCCGCATCCTGCTGAAGCTTGAGCATCTTGTCCAGCTCGGCTTCACGCTTGTCATACAGCTTCTGCAATTTCTCCAGCACTTCGATCGTACCGGAAGCGTCCTTCATGGTCTGAGACATGGGCTTGAATCGTCCCACCACCTCAATGGCAAAGTTGACTGGCGCTTTATACTTCATCTCTTCATTAATCTGTGTCCGAAACACCTCATAATCGCCAAGCTCACGGCTTAGTTCCAAAGAGGAAGAAAGCAGCTTGGCATCCGTGATCGGCAGGACATCTTCCCGTTCTTTATATTCCAGGCTCTGCTCCAGCACATGTTCAAAAATATACGAAGGGTCTGTATCCCCATAAGCAAATAATCCATATTCCTTCTGCAAATCGGGTACATACGCAGACATCACAGAGCGTGAAGCCGCATGAAGCAGCCGCTCACTTTTAGCTTTTAATGCAGCCATACGCGAATAATCAATGAATATAGCGACAAAAGCCAATACAAAAGCCAACACCAAACTCAAGAAGATCGTAATCGAACCGTGCTCTTTCTCCCAAAGACGAGGCTTCCGCATAAACGACCGCCATTTCCGCTGTTTTTTCGGCCAAAAGTTCAACCCTTCACCCCCGAACCGGGACGACTTCATACGCTGCACATCCCGGTTTGCTCCGTTTTGTTTATTATTATTTCTTCACTTTTTTGCTTAATTGCGCTCCCGCATTTTTCGGCGTCATGGCGACAGCAGCTCCACCTTTTTCACTGTTAGGCACCGCTTCATCGGCTTTGAATTTGCCTGCGTAATAACGAACCAGCTCAATATTGCGGATAAATTCAGTAGGTTCAACTACGGTCGAATACTGCGATCCCCCCATCCGGTCACCCGCGATGCGCTGGATGGGGGTCAGTTTGAGCGGCGTGTGAAGCACACTCGTAATAGGATGCAGCAGACCACGTGTACTGGTCATCGTACCGCTCATGCCCGCAGGAAGCGGCTTGGCGGCGTTCGCCATCTTGGTCGCGGTCAGCGAACCTCCTGCTCCACCCGGAATCGCAATCGTCTCCGATGCCCCATCGCCGCCCAACCCACTGAACACGGCTGAGAGCAGTTGATCCTCCGTTAGCCGCCAGTACAGCTCCTCTGTCTGTGTCGGTTCAAAGCCTCCCGTGCGTGCATCCTTGTAGCGGTTGTTCCAGCTGTAGGCCGCACGTTCGGATGTGATAGCGGAGGCTTGAACCAGCATGGCGCTCTGATACAGATACAGACAGAGCAGCAGAATTAAAACCACGCAGATGAAGACGATCGGCATGACTATAGTGGCTTCGACGGTAAAGCTGGCGCGGGTATCGCGGAGCAAGGAGAAGGCCTGTTTGCGTATTTTGACTTGCATATTCTAATTGAAAAACTCATTGCTTTTTGTTGACACTTTTCCCAGAAGGCTTTCCACTAACGTTTTGATTTCCTTTTTGAAAATCAAAGCAATAATCAGGGTAATCCCGATAATCAGAATCACTTCCAGCGTCCCCAATCCGTCGTCCTCTTTCCAGAATCCTTTAACTTTCTTGCCGATTGCTTGCAGCATCGATAATCCTCCTCTGTATCTTCTTTTTTGAAGTTCCTTACATCTGAATGAGCATCATCGCCGGACCGCCGACCATGAGCATGACGACAAACAGGATCAATACCATCGGAAATACCATTTTCGACGACGCCTTCTCACCTTGAATCCTTCCCAATGCCTTCCGCTTGTCCCATAAGTTTCTGGATAGATCCCGCAGCGCCAGCACAAACTCCCCACCGCCGCGCTTATGATTCATCAGAATAGTGGTTACGAAAATTGTGGCATCCTGGACACCGCAGCGCTTGCCAAACTGTTCAAAAGCCTGGTGAAAAGGATCACCGCTGCGACATTCCGTGACCATCCGATCCAGTTCCTTGTAGAGCGGATGATCGCTGTCCTCCTTCTGTTTAGAGCAGCGTAGGATCGCCTGCTGGACAGTCTCCCCCGCACCAACCAGCAGCACAATCTTGTTGAGCAGCTCGGGCAGCTCCAGCAGAATCTTTTCTTCGCGCTGTTTGACCTTGGAAGCCAGATCCTTGATAAGCGCGAAGGGCAAGATGATGCCCAGAGCGATCCCGATCACCAGCCAAGACACCGATCCGCCGTTGGCGATAGCCATTACACAGCCGAAGGCCAACAGCATCAGCATATAGAGCAGCATCTGAGCCATAAACAGCATAGTGCGTTCCGCGCTTCCCCGTAATCCCTCCCCACGTTGAACGGAGGATTGCAGCTTGTGGAAAAAGATCGGGAAACGTGCAGCAATCCGCGCCTGTTCCACCAGTACCAGCAGGGTCGGCAGCAGCTTTCTCAAACGGATGCCATCCATAGGAAGGGCGGCAATCTGCTGATGAGCCTTTGTCCGTTTGGCAGAAGCTCCGATCAGCAGCACTGCCACACCCAACAACAGCACACACGAAATTCCCATCACAATCATGTTCTCTCTCCGATCAGATCTGGATATTGGTGAACTTGGCCATCAACCAGGCACTCAAAAACAGCAAGCCCAGGCCAGTGGTCGCCAGAATGATGCCCATTGGCGTACCGTAGAGTGGAGCCATAAATTCGGGAGACGACGCATTAATGAATAGAATGAAAATGAATGGTGTCGCCAGCAGGATGTTGGACTCGAACTTCTTCTGCGCAATCATGACCGAGATGTCCTGCTGAATATCCATCTTCTCACCAATCACGTTGGACGTACGCCGCACCACTTCGATCAGATCGCCGCCCGTTCGTTTACACGTGACGAAGACATCTATGAAGTTATCGATCTCTTCCATCTGTGCCCGTGCACTGAAATCCAATAGAGCCGATTCGATCGGTTCGCCGTATTCCAGCCGTGTCGTGATGATGTCCAGCTCCCGAATCATATCGCTGTTCCCACCCGGATAGAGCAGTTCCAGATCACTCGCTGCTTCCCGAAACGCATTTTCCACCGAACGTCCGGCAGCCATCGATGAAGATAACGAATACAACGCCTGCTTAAAATGCAGCTTGAGCAGCGTCCGTTTGCGTTCGATCTGCCGTTTCTGCCAGAGCTTGGGCGCCTTGAGGGCAGGAAGAGTCAGCAGCAGCGCTAACAGCCAGAGCTTGTAGAAGATCATCCCGATCAGAAACAGCACACCCGCAGCGACCAGAATACTCAATGTTTTCTCGTAACCAGGCAGATGGTACGTGGTGTAATCCCGCAGCTTACTGCTGGGCGTATTGGATGCCGAACCTCCAGGGCGCGAAGATGGACTTTGATGCTTGGGTTTCCTCTTCGCCGTCCTGCCCGCGGAAGGTTTGCCTGCTCGGCCTGCGTTCATACGCAGCAATAAATTCACCCCCCTTCAGGCAGCCCGGCGACCTGCCGCCAATGGGCAACCCCGGCATCCCGCAGCTTCTCGGTATGAACCATCGGTTCGGGCTGTCTGCGCAGCCGACCAATGATCCGCCCATCCTGCTCGCCCTCTTCCTCAAATCGAAACAGCTGCCGAAGCTGTACCATCCCGTCCTTCATGCCAATGACTTCGCTGATCTCCATCACACGGCGGGAGCGATCACGCAGCCTAGACAAGTGCACAAACAGATCGATGGCCGAAGCGATCTGCTGCCGCACCACCTCGACCGGAAGCTCTGCACCGCTAAGTACCATCGTCTCCAGACGACTGAGCATATCGCGTGCGCTGTTAGCGTGGCCAGTTGATAAGCTTCCATCGTGTCCGGTGTTCATGGCTTGCAGCATGTCGAGCGCCTCTGCTCCGCGAACCTCTCCCACTACAATCCGGTTGGGACGCATCCGCAGCGAGGAGCGAATCAGATCCCGGATCGAAATCTCCCCTTTGCCCTCCACGTTGGCGTTCCGCGTCTCCAGAGAGACCAGATTCGGCACCGTCACAATCTGAAGTTCTGCCGAGTCTTCAATCGTGATGATCCGTTCATCGGGCGGAATATACTGTGAGAGGGCGTTCAGGAAGGTCGTCTTGCCCGAACCGGTTCCCCCGCTGATAAAAATGTTGTACCGACTGCGAATGAGCGTCTTGAGAAACTCTGCGGGTTCTTCGCCTAGCGCTCCGCGCCGCACCAGGTCGTTCATGGTCATCGGCTGCTCCGGAAACTTCCGAATGGTCATGGTCGGTCCCTTGAGCGCAATGGGCGGAAGCACCACATTGACCCGGGAACCGTCCTTGAGCCGCGCATCGACAATTGGCGACGACTCGTTGACGATGCGGTTCACGCCGGACACAATCGTCTGCACAATGTCTTCCAGCTTCTCCTTCGACTCGAACGCCTGGGCAAGCTGCCGAACCTCTCCGTCCTGCTCGATAAAAATCTCCTGGTGTCCGTTAATCATGATCTCCGTAACGGTTCGATCGTCAACGAGCGGCTGCAGAATGTCCAGTCCGCGAAACGAATCGTATACCCGGCGTACCAGCAGCCTTTTTTCACCGGAAGTCAGCAGTGCGGTTCGTTCATCCGACAGCACCCGGCGTTCGATCAGCTGCATCAGTTCACGGTCATCCGCTGACTGGGTGACGTCCAGGGAAGATCTGACCTCCGCGCGCAGGCTTCGGAATAATTCCTCTGCCGCCGTGTCTACAGCCGCCTGCTTCATCGCCATTCACCCGAAGCGCTGCCAGCCGCAGACGATGCAGCCCTACGTTCACGTTCCTCGCCAATTCGCAGCTGCTCACAGAGAGCCAGAATATCACGCTGGAAGATGGGCGAACCCAGCAGCACGTCTTCTCTCGACAAGAACTTCCAGGACGGAATATAAGAAAGAAAGGCAGCAGGACGAAGCTCAGGCCGAGGCAGCGCGTTTTCCAGACGTCCCCCGTACCGGTTGACAACGAATGAACTTTTGGCGAGCAGGGTTCGAAAGGCTTCGGGTCGCTTGTTCTCTTCATATTCCATCCATCCGGCTGTCTTGCGCAGATGAAGCAGATCATCAGCCAGCAGCCATAATATCCGGTCAGCCCGCTTGAGCAGCGCACGCAGCCGTTCATGATTCTCTGAATCCGTATCCACCAATACGAGATCGCACAATCCGCTGGTCGCTATGTAATGAATCAAGGCTATCGTGTCTTCTTCATCCATCTGAAGCAGCTCATCCGGACGATCAAGCGGGGGGAACGAAGGCGACTTCAATTTTTCCTGAAAAGAGGCGTACTGAGACAAGGGTGACTGACACTCCTCTCCGCTCTCCCTTGCCGCCTTTAGGTCGTAGAGCAGCTCCGGCAGTCCTCTGCCTTCGTTCTGTCTGGCACTCTGTTCATTGCGAAAGGAAGCGGAGCTGTCCAGCGTCTCCAGATTCAAATAAAACGTGCGTACGCCGCGATTGCCCAACTGTTTGGCCAGATTAAGCGCAACGGTTGTCTTGCCTGCTCCCGGCGATGCAGAGTGAACCGCAATAACCTGTGCGCCGGACAGGGAATCTGCTGACACGAATTGTTCTCTACCCGCCAATTCCAGGGCAGCCGTCAGCAGCAGATTGAGCGGTTGATACGGCTGTAGACAAGGGCCTCCAAGCCGTACTGCCTCCTCCTTGGTGCCCAGAACTGCCCAAGAAATGTTCCGACTGCCTTCCGACTTCAGCCAGGCTTCCAGAAACTCAGGCTCTCCCAATACCAGGTCGGGATGCGCTCCTTCCATAGCCGCCAAAAAAGCCTCTTTTTTTGAAAATGCCCGTACGCTAACCCGCTTTGCAAATTCCCCAGTGCGGCTGTAGAGCAGAAACGGCTCGATGTACTGCTCATCCGACACCGCCAGCGTCATTTGCAGATTACTCATTCCTGATCTCCTCACTTTCCACGCACGCAAAAAAGCACCGCTCACAAACCTACCCTATTGGATAAGTTGAGAGCGGTGCTTCCGCCGTACATGATTGATTTGACCTCACAATAGCACAGAGAACGGCAAGCAGGCAAGACCCATTTTTTTCTTTTTCAAGCTGGGCCGTTTATTCATCGGGTCGGCAGGGATCGATCAGGGAATAGTCGGACTCTTCTGCATGGTCGTCGAAACTTTCGATTCCTTCTTCGGAGATTCTTTTCGCTTCGTTAGGAGTAATGGGCAGCGCCCAGACGAGTTCCACCCGCTGATCGCCCACTTGAAAAGACTCCAGTTCCTCGTCTTCACCGCGCGGCTCATCCAGCAGCAAAGCAGTAGCCGTCCATCGTTCAGGTGCCAGCAGGCTTGGCGGCATCAGGCGCGGAAGCCCACCTCCCAGCCCATTGCGAATATGATGAACCAGCAGATCGGCCAGGTAATCAAATAAACGTTCATACGATTCGCCGCCCAATCCCCGTTCGGAGGCCATCACCCATTCCGAGTGGATGGGAGCCCCTGAACTTTCATATCGACAAGCAGATAATCCAATCGTGGCGAATCGGGCGGGCAGATCCTCGGAAACGGATGGAAAATAATATAACTCGATGCGAGTTTTTTCGTCGGAATCAAATAGTATCTTTCTCCATTCGGGCATACCCCAGTGCTTGAGATAAACCGACAAAATGATCGTACGACGAAGATCAAATTCCAATTCCGCTCCGGTTCCAAACTTGGTCTGCATGTCCATTCTCCTATTCTTTCCGCTTAGGAAGGATTCTGATCCAAAAAGCGTCTGCGCACGCCTGGCGGCGGAATCGGACAGGTGTCGTCCTTGCCAAACCAGCGGTAGCGATTGCGGGCCACCCAGCGATAGATGGCATCTCGCAGCGGACGCGGTACAATAATCAAAGCATACAGCAGCGGCCACGGGAAACGCAATTTGCGGGCAATCCGCAGTGCTGCGGTTGAGCGGACGTAACGCCGCCCCTCTTCCACCAACACCAGCGTGTTCGGCTCACCGGATTCTTCAAAGCCAACCCCGCCTGCCAGTTCGCCGCCCAATTGTGATTGCAGCGAAGCAAAGTTAAAGTGGCCTTTGGGGTCACGCTTGACGATAAACCGGACTGCTCCCTGACAGAAATGGCAGACTCCATCGATCAATACAATCCTTTTGTCCGTCTCCCCGTGTTCCCGTTCAATGATTGAGGAATCCTGGGGATGAATGTTCTCATTCATAATAACCCTCCTCCTTGTTCTACCCTTTAACCTTCCCGCCAAAAAGAAAACAGCGGACGCTCGGGATCATCCCGTACGTCCGCTGTCTCGTTATCCGACATCGAAAACAAAAATACGTTTCCCGTGCCTACGATTAAGCCAGAGCTTGTTCGATTTTTCCGTCCTTGAGCTGCGCATCAAGCTCACCCTTGAACTTGTCAAAGCAGTTGCAGATGTAGTCTTTGCGGCAGATCGGGCATGGTGTCTTGAGCAGCCGGCTGACATTCATCAGTTTCCACTCTGGAAAACGGTTATAGAAGACACGGCACATCGTGCCATCTTCCAGATGTAAGACGAATTCATACAGTCCGTCCTTGTCATTGCTTCCGGCCTTATCTACACCTACCACGTTCGGTCTGTAAGCCATATTATATATCACCCGTATTCATAGATTCGTCATGGAACGAACGCTCCGCCCATGTCGCGTGCTTATATAGCTTAATGAATTTCACCCTTCGTGTCAACCGCGTGATACCCGCCATTTTGCCCACGAAAAAGGCCGGAAGCCGCCTGTGCAGGGAGGCTTCCGGCCGATCCAAAACCTGGGTTTAGATAACGCTGAGTTCCACTTCGATGTTGCCGCGTGTTGCTTTGGAATATGGGCAGAAGGCATGCGCTTTCTCAACCAGTTCCTTGGCTTTGTCCGCGTCGAGTCCCGGAATCCGCACTTCAAGCTTGGCCGCCAGTTGGAATCCGCCATCGGACTCGTCTTTGCCAATATGAACGTGACAGGTTACTTCCGTATCCGGGATGTCGATCTTCTCTTTGTGAGCAATGTTGGCCAGAGCGCTCTCGAAGCAGGCGCTGTAACCGGCTGCGAACAATTCTTCCGGGTTAGTGCCCGTGCCGCCGCCTCCACCCAGACCTTTGGGAACAGACAGCTGAAGATTCAATGCACCGTCACCCGATTCGACGACCCCACTTCTTCCGCCTCTGCGTGCTGTCGCTTTTGCTGTGTACAGAGCTTCCATGTATCCTTCACTCCTCATATGGAATTTGAGCCATAGCCCTTTTGCCAAACTATGTAATCTATAAAGCAAACGACAGGCAGTTGAAACGAAAAACGAATTGCAAAACTCAATTAAATTGCTTACAATCAAAGAGAGAGTAATCATTTTCTTGAAGGAGGAGTGACGAAAATGTCCGTCTACGATTACGAAGCCCGCACGTCCAAAGGGGAAGAAGTCAAACTGTCCGATTATCGCGGAAAAGTGGTGCTGATCGTGAACACCGCCAGCAAATGCGGATTTACCCCGCAGTTCCAGGGGCTGCAAGAGCTGTACGACAAGTATCATGACCGTGGATTGGAGATTTTGGGCTTCCCAAGCAATCAGTTTATGGAGCAGGACCCAGGCAGCAATGATGAGATTCTGGAATTCTGCCAATTGAACTACGGAGTCAAATTCCCGATGTTTGAGAAAACCGACGTCAAAGGCGAAAATGCCCATCCCCTGTTCCGTTATCTGAGCGATGAAGCACCAGGACTGATGGGTTCCAAGTCGGTTAAATGGAATTTCACCAAATTCCTGATCGACAAAGAGGGCAAGCCAGTCAAACGATTTGCTCCCCAGACGTCTCCTGACCAGCTTGAGAAAGATATTGAAAAGCTGTTGGGCTGAACATTCCACAGGCTTTGAATCCGTTACGCTCCGAACCCTTTTCGCTCAGGCGATAGGGGTTCTTTGCTGTTATCTCGACATGTCCGCCGAAAAAAGCAAAAAGCCGGAAAATCCTGAAATCAGGATCTTCCGGCTTCTTCTTAGTATGCGGTAGAGAGGACTCGAACCTCCACGGGTATACACCCACTACCCCCTCAAGATAGCGTGTCTGCCATTCCACCACTACCGCATGTTTAGAAATAAGGGTTAACTTCTATAGTCTACTCAATAGATAGCATCCAGTCAACTTCTTTTTTCTTAGTATCCTTAAATGTAATATTAAATAACATAAAAATAACTTAAAAATCTTTTTATAATCGACTATGATAAATAAAACTTGACCCAATCGTCTTTTTCATGTAAAAATAATTGTCATAAATAGATGATTTGAAGCTTTTTCGTGAATATATCCCTTTAACCTAACATCGCATTCAAAATATATGATCTTTTAAGGAGGCACAGCATCATGCACAGCGGACAAAAGCTTCTTAGCTACATGACTCTGCTGGAATCGACGTCCCCCACCCCTGTTGGCTGTATTAAGGAAGACCTTAATGGCAAGAGGCTTGGCGGTATCGAAGCTTTTGAAGAGGTCATGCAGGCTTATATCCACCCCCGACTGGTTCATATCGAAGGACAGGCGATCGAAGATCTGTACGCAGCGCTGGCACATGGCGATCTTCAGAGCGTACTTCGCATTGATCGCAGCCTGCGAACCCGAACCTGTCCCAATGATATTGACAGCGAGATGCGTCGCTTCGGGCACAAGCTGCTCAAGCTCTCCAAGTCGCTTTATCCCTGGATGAATTTCTCGCCATTAGCCGAGGCCATTCAGTCGGAACAAGCATTCGGATGTCCGGCAACCTTCTATGCGTGGATTAACTTCCACCTGGAGATTGAACGGAACGAAGCGGTGCCAGCCTATCTGTATCACCATGCCACCTTATATGTCGAGCATTGTTCACGTCTGCTGCAACTGGATGACGTTACCCGGCGTAAGCTGCTGATGCGCATGATCGACGATGTATCGCTTCGCTGGTCGCTTGTACGCCGCACTGATGGGCCTTCTTTTGCCGACTACGAGGAGATCTATGAAGCTCCTATCCAAAAAATGCTCTGAAGCCTAGGCTTCAGAGCATTTTTTATGCAAATTTTAATCCTCTATCCAATGAAGCAAGCTTGCCCTTCACGTGACCTTATGTACCCGGCTCTTCCGGACTACGTTTTTCTCCCTGACGCCGACGCCGATAAGCCACAAACTCTTTATATTCGCGGATAAAAGCCTTCTCCTGTTCGTTCAGTTGATCGTCTTGGCAATCGGATTGCCCTTCGTTCCCAAAAAAATAACGGTCTCCCGTCTCTCGCACGCCTTCCGGATTCCATTCCTTGCCCGTCATCAACCAATCGAGGCTTACTGAAAAAAAGGCCGCGATTTCGATCAGCTTATGTGTGCTGGGCGTAGACTTCCCTCGCCGCCAATCTCCAAGATTGCCTGCACTAATTCCCAGACGTTCGCCAAAGGCTTTTTTGGTCATACCACTGCTTTTGATGAGCTGTTCAATACGCTCGTAGATCGACTGCAAAATGCCATCCTCCTTAAAACCATCATTTCCGTTTCAAGTTACGTATTTACGCATCAAATGATTGAACATTTACGCATTTGCGTATATAATTGGTTTTATGGTAAATGATCCCTCATTCGTCTCTAATCGATTATAATTCATCCGTTTGTGTGTGAACAGGAGGAGCGTTACGTTGCATAGAAAAAAAGCGATCACCCCGTTCGGTTGGGAAATCAAACGGCGCTTGGCCGAACTGGAGATGGACCAGAAAACATTCTGTGAATTGCACAACATTCCACCCTCCCGCCTATCCAATCTGATTAACGGAAGCCGAAAAGCCTCCAGATACCGCAAGCAAGTGTCGGAACTGCTGGGACTCTCTTCTTCAACAGAGATGGGCAGCTCACAGCAGGCACAGATTCAAGTTCGGGAAGCCATTGGAACAAGGAGGTGAAGAGATGGTTCCAACCCACTCAGGTGGCGGCAGATCGACAGCTCCTGATGCATCCTCCTGGATCTGTGCCTGCGCTCATTGCGGACGGATACGACGCAGGCAAGGTTGGCGTACTGCCCAGCCAGGCGAATGTGCAGGCGCCACTCTGACCCACGACATCTGCCCGGATTGTATTCGGAAGCTTTATCCGCGATACGCCCGAATTGCCAAACACCTTCAGGAAGCCGAAGCTGCTGATCCTCCAGCAGGAAAACAAAAAACGCAGACTCTGTGAAGAGTCTGCGTTTGCTTCGATGCGGTAGAGAGGACTCGAACCTCCACGGGTATACACCCACTACCCCCTCAAGATAGCGTGTCTGCCATTCCACCACTACCGCATACTAATGATAAATCATCACCATTTCCGACTGAGGAGAAAAAGGAAATGGTGAGCCATGAAGGACTCGAACCTTCGACACCCTGATTAAAAGTCAGGTGCTCTACCAACTGAGCTAATGGCTCATATGACCCGTAGGGGATTCGAACCCCTGTTACCTCCGTGAAAGGGAGGTGTCTTAACCCCTTGACCAACGGGCCTTATTCTCTCGGCGACAACTTCACTCGCTCAAGCACAAGTAAGAGTATAGCAAATATCTTTGGTATATTGCAAGCTTTTTTTAAAATTAATTTTATTTTTTTATAATCGCTAAATTCCTTTAAAAATAGACAAAAAAAGAAGCCTTCGCAGGCTCCTCTCTCTTGCTATATGGAAGTGATTCATATTAGAAACGAATGTGGCGGAGAGAGAGGGATTCGAACCCTCGCACCGCTAACGCAGTCTAACCCCTTAGCAGAGGGTCCCCTTATAGCCACTTGGGTATCTCTCCATAAAAATGGCTCCCCGAACAGGACTCGAACCTGTGACAACTCGATTAACAGTCGAGTGCTCTACCAACTGAGCTATCAGGGAACATTGGTTATCGTTTCAACAAGATATAATTTATCATGCAAGGACTTTTTCGTCAACCCTTTCTTCAAAAAATGTATAGAAAAAATAAAAGGAACCTCGATCACCTCCGGTGAAGTCAGGGTTCCTGTACAGGTTATTCTTATGTTTGATTCGATTGACACTCTCCTGCTTGGTCTTCGTCTTGCGCGTCCGCATGTCTGCCGAAGCAAATGGACTGCGAAGTGATGAAACATCCAGCTTCCCTTCCCGGATCTGTTTCTCACGAAGCTTTTTGGCTGCCGATTTGGCCATATGTCTTTCCTCCTTCTGCTGATTCAAGAAATGGACGCGCTGCGGTTGATCGTGCGTCTCTCCTTATTATATCGCATTTTTACAACTATTGTCCTCCTCCGATCAACAGCTTGTTATTCTTTCAGCTTTCATTCTACCTTCAACTCGATCAGACGAAGTTCTCCCGTGCATCTTCCGCAGCGATAACGCGAGGCATCCATTCGGCGCTTGCGTCGATACTCCATGCCACACGACAAGCAGGTCAACTTATACCGAACAGGAAGCGTCCGTTTGGTCGAGTCGGGAAGTGCCTGACAGTACCGGCTCCCACCTACCTTGGCCAGCAGCTGTTTAAAATCGGCATCCCGGTGACGATACCCCCGTCCGGCAATATGCAGATGATAATGACAAAGCTCATGCTTGATGATGCCCTCTACCTCTTCTCGCCCATGTTCACGAAGCTGACGGGGGTTAATCTCAATATCGTGGGAACGCAGCGCATAACGCCCACCCGTGGATCTTAATCGGCTGTTAAAAAAAGCCCGATGGCGAAACGGCACACCAAAATGTTCAAGTGATACCTGTTCAATCCATTGTTGAAGCTCCATATTGGACATGATGTGTTCTTTCTCCATGAATGTTCTCCCTTTTCCCTCAAACTTCCGCACAGGCGGCTCTGGCTTCTATTGAATTGTAACTTGAACTTGGACTACACTGTCAAGGAGAGGTTATGGACGTACAAGCCCCTTGCTGTTCCCTATTCCATTTTGGAGGTACATATTGATGAATACAAAAGTTCTGCCCCGCCGTCGCCCTGAAGAAGCAGGCGTTGATCCGCAGGGAATCGTCGATTTCCTGGATGCGGTAGGCCGCGAGAAGTTTGATCTTCGCAGCTTCATGCTGCTGCGCCGCGGCGAAGTTGTTGCTGAAGGCTGGTGGGCGCCTCATGCACCGGAAGATCGCCATGCCATGTATTCCGTCAGCAAGAGCTTCACTTCAACTGCTGTCGGCATCGCCATCTCCGAGGGCCTGCTGAAGGTCGAAGACAGAGTCGTTGATTTGCTGCCGCATCTGCTCCCTGACGAGCCGCACCCCAATCTGCTCAAGATGACGGTACACAACTTGCTTACGATGGGAACCGGTCACAAGATTGATCCGCTGGAAAAGGCAAGAACTCAGCCTAACGCAGATTGGGCTAAAATCTTTTTGGCTGCCGAAGTCGAAAACGTTCCCGGCAGCGTTTTCGCTTATAGCAGCGGCGCTACATATATGCTGTCGGTCATCCTTCAGACTCTAACCGGACAGAAGGTTGTTGATTATCTGGAGCCGCGTCTATTTGCTCCGCTGGGCATTGAACGCAAGAGCTGGCAGGTCAGCCCGCAGGGCTATACAACTGGCGGCTGGGGGCTCAAATTGACCAGCGAAGACCTCGCCAAGTTCGGACAGCTATATCTGCAAAAAGGGCTGTGGAACGGAGATCGTCTGGTGCCTGAAAATTGGGTCGAGTTGGCGTCATCGAAACGTATCGAAAACGGCGATAACCAAGGCGGCGACTGGTCGCGCGGTTATGGCTATCAATTCTGGGTGTGCCGCCACGGGGCTTACCGCGCCGATGGTGCCTACGGTCAGTTCTGCGTAATCCTGCCGGAGCAGGAAGCGGTCGTCGTGCTGACGTCCGCAATCTCGCGGACACAAGAACTGTTGGAAGAAGTCTGGGCTCATCTGCTGCCTGCGATGAAAGAGACTCCGCTTGCGCCGAGTGCAATCGGCGAAGAGGCCGCGAAGCGGCTCCAGGCGCTGGAACATGCGCCGCTGCCGGCGGGCGCAGCGCCGGCGGACGAGTCCTGGTCCGGCCGAAAATATCGGCTGGACGGGGAACTTGCGGTCGGCCTGAAGCTGACGACCGGGCGGTTTACCGCACAAGAAGACGGAACCGTCTTCTTGGAGCTGGAAGGCCGCGCAGACGAGACGCCGCAGGGCGCGGCGAACTTCGCCATCGCGCTGCGCTGCGGCGCGGGGGTCTGGCAGCGGAATGAGCCGTCAGCCATGGCCGGCGAAGGCGTGTTCTCGCCGGATAACGGCCCGATCTACGCCTCCGTCAGCCGCCAGGAAGACGGCTCGCTCACCTTTGCGACCCGCTCGGTTGAGGAGCCTGATCTGTTGAATCTAACCGCCACATTCAATGGCGATCAGCTTGAACTGGTGGAACACGGCAGCGTGGAGCTGCATCTCAAGGAATCCCGAATCAGCGGACAAGCCGAGTAGGTCACGGATTATAGTCGGGTATAGCTGAGTTTGGAACCTTTCATCTGAACTTATTCCTCCGAATCGATTCATCCGGAGCTGTCAGTCTTGAATTCCTCTGGCAGGCACACGAACTGCGCCTGTAGAGCTTTGCAGAATCACCGCTGATGCTGCCTTCCCGGGCAGACGCGGATCATTGCAGCTGTCCGCAGTACAGAACACAAAAAGTCCCGAAGCCAGCGCTTCGGGACTTTCTTGTGTCCATTTCTATTTTCACTTCTGTTTTTACTTCCATCTTCATCTCTATCTTGCTCTTTACCCGTTGCAGCATTGTTCCCTAGTAGAGTTTGCCGCAAATACATCTTTGCGGCAAACGTGAAGAACAAGAGGGCACACTTACTTCGAAGCCTGCTCCACCGGCCCGCGCATGGTCAGGCCAACACGTCCCTTTTTATGATCCACGTTCAGCACCCAGACCGTCACGGTATCCCCTACCGAAACGACGTCCATCGGATGCTTGACGAACTTCGTACTGAGCTGCGAGATGTGCACCAGACCATCGCTCTTGATGCCGATGTCCACGAACGCCCCGAAGTCGATCACGTTGCGCACGGTGCCTTGAAGTTCCATCCCTGGCTGTAGATCTTCGATCTTGAGTACGTCAGTCCGGAAGATCGGAGCTGGCAGCTCCTCGCGCGGGTCACGACCGGGACGCAGCAGGCTCTCGATGATGTCTTTCATTGTAGGCAGACCCACTTCCAGCTTGTCAGCCAACGCCTGGGCGTCTGCGTTCTCCAGCACTTCACGCATCTTCACGGTTCCCAGATCGGCCGCGGTCACCTGGAGTTCAGCGAACAGCCGATCAACCACCTTGTACGATTCCGGGTGAATCGGCGTCCGGTCAAGCGGATTGGCACCTTCGATGCGCAGGAAGCCTGCACATTGCTCCAGCGTCTTGGCTCCCAGACGAGGCACCTTCTTCAATTCGGCACGGCTGGCAAAGGAGCCATTCTCGTCCCGGTATTTGACGATATTCCGTGCAGTGGTCTGATTGATGCCTGCTACATAAGACAGCAGCGATGGCGAAGCCGTATTGACATCCACGCCAACATGGTTGACGGCCGATTCCACTACGGCCTTCAGTTGACCTTCCAGCTGCTTCTGCGAAACGTCATGCTGATACTGGCCGACGCCAATCGCTTTGGGATCGATCTTGACCAGTTCCGCCAGCGGGTCCTGCACCCGGCGAGCGATTGAAGCGGCACTGCGTTCTGCGGCGTCCAGATCCGGGAATTCATCCTGGGCGATCTTGGATGCGGAATAGACGCTTGCTCCCGCTTCATTGACGATCAAGTAGGCCAGCTTGCGGCGGCCGGCATGACTTGAAATCCAATCGGCCACGAACTGCTCGGTCTCCCGGGATGCCGTACCATTGCCGATCACAATCAATTCCAGGTCATACTTTTCGACCAGTTCACTGAATTTCTCGGAAGCTTCGCGGACTTGGCTGCGCGGCGGCGTCGGATAGGTCACGGCCACTTCCAGCAGCTTGCCCGTCTCGTCCAGAGCCGCCAGTTTGCAGCCCGTACGGAACGCCGGATCGACGCCAAGCACACGCTTGCCGCGTACAGGCGGCTGAAGCAGCAGACTGCGCAGGTTGCCTGCAAAGATGGAGATCGCCTGCGCGTCTCCCTTCTCGGTCAGCTCGCTCCGCACCTCACGTTCGATGGATGGAGCGATCAGACGCTTGTAGGCATCTTCAATCGCTTTTTCAAGCAGCGGATGAACCGGCGAAGATCCCTTGATGACCTGTCTGGACATATAGCGAAGAATCGGAGCGGAATCCGTCTCCAGCGACACCTTGAGGATGTTCTCGCGTTCTCCACGATTGATGGCCAGAATCCGGTGCGGCGGCATCTTCTTCGCCAGCTCCCGATAATTGTAATACATCTCGTAGACCGATTCGGCCGAAGCATCCTTGGCTTCCGTCACCAGAATGGCCTGATCGAGGGTATACGTACGCACCCAGGTACGAATCTTCGCATCGTCAGCCATCTGCTCTGCGAGAATATCCAGGGCACCTTGCAGTGCCTCCTCAGCAGAAGCCACGCCTTTGTCCTCCGACACATAACGCGCTGCTTCCTTGTCGATGTCTCCACGACCCGGCTGGCTGTACAGCCACTCGGCCAGCGGCTCCAGCCCTTTCTCCTTGGCGACACTCGCGCGCGTTTTGCGCTTCTGACGGAATGGACGATACAGGTCCTCGACCTGCTGAAGCTTGACCGCTTCCAGAATGGAGCGCTTCAGCTCTGCTGTCAACTTGCCCTGCTCCTCGATGATCCGCAGCACTTCCTGCTTGCGAACGTGAAGGCCACGTGCATACTGCACACTGTCTTCAATATCTCTTAACTGGTTCTCATCCAGTTCTCCGGTCATTTCTTTACGGTAACGTGCGATAAATGGCACGGTATTGCCTTCGTCGAGCAGCGACACGGCTGCCTTCACCTGCTTGGCCGCAATTCCGAGCGCATCCGCCGTCCGGCGGAACATCGTCTCCCGTTCGGCTGTCGTCATCTCCGACGAACCGATCTCCGTGCTGCGTTCCTGATCCGACACAAAATCTCCCTCTCTCTGCTGCTTGTTTCCCGAACCGCATGGACAGTTCGGATGGTTCACGCGGCATCTGCACGCCACGAAAAACGGTGTTCTTATTATGACAGACGAACGTTCTTTTTCGCAAACCAAAATCGTCTTATTCACTCATCTTCTTCATAATCTTCTCTGCTCCATCCATTAGATCCCATGGCTTGTCACCTGCTGAATCAGAGGTTCCAGGTTCCAGGGTAGGCACTCGTCACGGCTGCTGGTTGCTGCATAACCAGATATACCGGGCAAAGTTCCCCTTGCGCACAATACAGCCCTCATTCACTTTCATACCAGCTTCTTCAATGGCTTCAGCAATGTCCTGCGTTGCGATCACAACGCAGCGATCCGCCAAGCGGCTGGCTGCTTGCAGCATCTCCGCACGCTCACCCGCGCTTAATACCGAACACAGATTATAAGGCAGATCCAGCACCAGCGCATCGTAATGTCCTTCAAGTGTACGGATGTCGGCCACTTTCACTTCAACCGGCAGGTTGAAGAAGGCCAGATTCTCTCTTGCGCCAATCGCAGCCAGCGGATTCAAATCGAAGCCCACCATATCGATGCCCATCGATTGAGCTTCAATCAGTACGGTGCCGATCCCACAGCATGGATCGACGGCGCGAATGCCCGCTGGCTGCGGCACAGCAAGGTTGGCAATGGCCCTCGCCATGCGTGTCCCGAGCGCTGTGGAATATTGACGCGGCTTGTCCTTATGGTTCAGCCAAATGGCTTGGCGTTCCTCATAATCGCCCAGCAGCCATTTTCCGTGGACATAAGCAAGTCCATAGATTCGTTCCGGACGCTTCATCTCTGCCTTCCCACGAATATGAGCGCCAATCTGGCGCTCAATGCGCCGCCGCTCTGCATAATCTGCCTTGCCGTCCGCTCCAATGTAACGCAGCTTAAAGGTTTGGCCTTCCGTCTCCAACTCTGCGGCTGCCTGCGCCATTTCCTCCAGCGTAGATGCTGTGTACCGGACATTCAGCCTCCCATGAATAAAAGGACTGCGCGAAGGGTCAATCTCTCGGTGCGACTGTACATAACGCTCATGCACCTCCGCCTCCAGCAGAACACGCAGTTCCCATTCACACAGCGGGCGTTCATCCTCATGACAGGCATAAGGGTAGATCGACATGGGTTTGGACTTGTTTACGTTTTGCATCTTATTTCCCTTCCTTCTACAAATCCGTGCAGACGAACCACATAAAAAAACGAAGCGTCCGGCTGTCTAGTCGCCGTAATCCGCTCCGCTTTTCCTCCACCCCAGATCCTAAGCCTTCAGATTGACCAGTCAAACATTCAATGTTCATTGCTCCCTCTTCGCCTGAACCCGGCTCTTGGGCAGGATAGATTAACTTATTCCGCAGTCTTCACCGCTTCGCCTGCTGGCTCCTCAGCCTCTGGCTCCAGCGGTTTGCGCCCCTTCATCAGGCCTTCGGTTAGCTTGCGACCGGTCGGGGTCTGCGCCAGACCCCCCTGTCCCGTCTCCCGATGTCCGCTTGGCATGGCTGCGCCCACTTCCAGCATGACGCTAACCACTTCATCGGACGGAATGGCACTGCGTACTCCAGCCAGCCCCATATCAGCGGCAGCCAGTGCATTGACCGCGCCCAGACCATTGCGCACGATGCAGGGAATCTCAACCAGACCAGCTACCGGATCGCAGATCAACCCCAGCGTATTTTTCAGCGCCAGCCCTACCGCATGCATGGCCTGTTCCGCATGGCCACCGCGAAGCTCAACCAGCGCCCCAGCCGCCATTCCAATCGCCGAGCCAACTTCAGCCTGGCATCCACCCTCTGCACCAGAGATGAACGAATTGTTGGCGATCACATAACCAATGGCTCCCGCTGCAAACAATCCGTTGACCATATGTTCGTCACTCCAGCCAAAGCGTTCCTGCGAGCTGACGAATACACCTGGAATGATCCCACACGACCCGGCAGTGGGAGTGGCAATAATTCGACCCATCGAAGCGTTCACTTCCGACACTGCCAGCGCATAGGCCATCGCCCGTGAAGACGGATCTCCCGAGGAAGGTGTGCCGTTCTCGACCAGATCCAGCACCTTCACTGCATCCCCCCCACTCAGGCCGCTGCGTGATGTCGTGGGCTCAGTCAAGCCGCGCCGCACTGCTTCCTTCATCTTTTCATAATAATCGGCCATCTGAGCCACGATCTCTTCACGAGGAACGCCTGTCTCTGCGGCTTGGTCTTCGATCATCACTTCAGCCAGGCTCTTGCCTTCCTCCATGCTGATGGCAGCGAGTTCTTTTAATGTTCGGAATCTCATTGGTTCTGCGCCTCCCTGCTGTTCAAGTTAATCACCGTAACGTCCTTCACTTCCTCAATCTGCTTTAACCTCTCCAGCAGTTCGGCATTAGGTACCGTGTCCAGCTCCATGACGGTCATGGCTTCAGCGCTGCGTCCCTTACGATCTACGCCCATGTAGCCGATATTTGTACCGCTGCCGCCCAGAACGCCCGTCAAGGCAGCAATCACGCCCGGTCGGTCATGGTGCAGCACGACAATCGTCGGATATTCCCCACTGCATCGAACATCAAATCCATTCATTTCATGAATCATGACGTTACCGCCGCCGATCGACGCCCCCACAACCTGAGCAAGGCGACCGTCCGCAGCAGTCAATTCAAGCTTGGCCGTATTCGGATGCGGAGCCAATCCTACCCCTTTGACGAACTTGATCTCAATGCCCAAACGCTGTGCTTCGTCCAGAGCATCCGCCACACGCGAATCATCAGTAGCATAACCGAGCAGGCCGCCTGCAAGCGCCAGATCCGTTCCATGTCCCCAATAGGTATCTGCAAATGAGCCGTACAAAGCAATCTTGACGTGGATCGGCTGTTCACCGAGCAGCTGTCTGGCGATTAATCCAATTCGTACGGCTCCCGCTGTATGTGAGCTAGAAGGACCAACCATGGAAGGTCCTATAATGGAAAACACATTTTTAAAACGCATCTGCAAGCTCTCCTCGCTTCGTCAATAATCCTTCGCCGATTCTATAAAATCATACATTACACTGTCTATTTCAGGCTTCACAGGCTATTTTACACCCGTTCTGCGTTTCCGTCGAGTCACTTACACTACTTCGATAACGCGCAAAAGCCTTTTATAGACGCTTACCCTCAACCCATGTTTTCTCGTCATATTGATGTGAGGTTAACTGCTTGTTTACACGCAAAAAACGAAAAAGGAGCCGATGTGCGAACATTCGCACCATCGTGCTCCTCTTTCGTTTGCCGCGAGACTTCAGCCCGACTTACCCAGACACAGCTTTCGGCTTGAAGGATCTTTCCAGACATTCCGGATTAGAAATCAACCAGACTCAGGCTGATCTGAAGCGATTCATCCACCCGTTTCATGGTCTCTTCCCCAAGCCTCGTAATCCGGTCGGTCAGGCGCTGCTTGTCGATCGTCCGAATCTGTTCGAGCAGAACGACGGAATCGCGGTCGAATCCGTGCGTCTTCGCATCGATCTCCACGTGGGTCGGCAGCTTTGCTTTCTGAATTTGGGCGGTAATCGCCGCGACGATGACCGTAGGGCTGAAGCGGTTACCGATATCGTTCTGGATGACCAGAACCGGACGCACTCCACCCTGCTCGGACCCCACCACCGGCGATAGGTCCGCAAAAAATACGTCACCGCGTTTAACGAGCAATAGTTACACCCCGCTTACTAAGCGAACCAGAGTGATGTCTGCGTCTTCCTCCGCATGAAACGCTTCACAAGCCATCGACAAATTGATATGGGCCATCTCCATGTACCCCTGCTGCATCGACTCGCGGATATACCGCTTCTTTCGATCGACCAGATACTGTCTCATTGCCAGCCTGATGAGTTCACTGCGATTGGAATTTTCCAAAGCTGCGATTCCATCCACTTCTTGCAGAAGATGATCGGGCAAGCTAATCATCACTCTCTTGGTGCTTTGCAAGTTCGCCACCGTTCGTCCACCCCCATGAGCTTATCCCCTTCAACGGTTCCGGCTACGGATTGTCCGTATGATCGGGAACTGTTGAAAAAGCGTATATACGATGCGTATATCACCTATGCTGCCACCCATTATAGCTTACAATCTGTCATCCGTACAGCCCATTTCTTCACACTTTATTCGGATAGGACTTGAGAAACAGCTTGTGGCACCTGAAAAAGGGGGTTGGATTCCGCAATAATCATGCCTTGACGTACATAAATACGCGGTACGCGGTGGGCGAGCATACACACCACCTCATAATGAATGGTTCCGAGTTTGTCGGCAATTTCGTCGGCTGTGATAACGCCACCAGACTGATTGCCAAGCAGCACAACCTCCTCGCCTTCTTGGATGTCTTCCGCGTCTGCGAAAGATTGGAGCGACACCATACACTGATCCATGCAGATGGTTCCAGTCACCGGAACACGGCGACCTCGAACCAGCACTTCCGCCTTGCCCCCGAGCATCCGCGAATAACCGTCGGCATAGCCGATCGGCAGCGTAGCGATCCGTTCGCCCGCTTCCGCCGTGTACAGGGACCCATAGCTGATTCCCATCGGACGGTCGAGCGTTTTGACGAATACGGCGCGGGTCTTGAGCGTCAAGACAGGTCGAAGCTTAACGACGGTGTGGTTCACTTCGCAGGAAGAATAGAGACCATATAACGAGATCCCGATTCGGACCATCTTGGGAGACAGCCCCGGTGTGTCGATCGCGGCGGCACTGTTGCCGGTATGTATCAACGGGATGTTGATGCCTTCCTGCGCAAGCGCGTCCGTCGTGCAATGAAATGCCTTGTATTGATCGAGTGTATAGGTTTTGTCGGTTTCATCCGCTCTGGCAAAGTGGGTAAAAATCCCTTCGACTTCAAGTGTATCGACTTCGAGTGCTCTTTTTACAAAAGCCGTTGCCTGGGGCCCGGCCATCTGGCCAAGACGTCCCATGCCGCTGTCCACCTTGATGTGGACCTTGAGACGGCGACCGGACGACGAACGATCCATTCGGCGAGCAGCATCAAGCACTTCATCGCTGAACAGGGCAACCGTGATCTGATGGTCACGTGCCACGATCAGGCCTTCAGGCGGTGTATAACCCAATACCAGAATCGGCAGGGTAATGCCTGCTTGACGAAGCTCCAGCGCCTCGTCCAGGAACGCAACGCTTAAATAATCTGCGCCCAGACGCTCCAGCTCACGGCTGACTTCCACCGCTCCATGCCCGTAGGCATTAGCTTTGACGCAGGCTAACAGAAGAGTCGAAGAATCGAGATACATACGAAAAGCCTCGTAGTTGGCGCGAAGCGCATCCAGATCCACGACGGCTTGAGTAGGACGATACTGCATGGGCAAAACAGCCACCTTTAAACATAAATTTTGTTAATTTCAGCGTAAGCTCGGAAAGCGGGGCTGTCAATGCCAGCAGACCGGTCCACAGGGTCGAAGAATTCTACGCCAAAAAAGACCAGAGACAAAATCCGCCTACAATCAAAAGATTACCCGCACCGGGTTTTTTAGACACGCCGCTTTAAAGCGGAATTGTACCGGGCGGGCATCCTTTTTTCATAAATTCACATTTTGTTTGGCTTCTTGTTAGACTTCTCGAGGTACGAGATCGAAAATCTCCCCATCTTCCATCACATCGATCAGTCGATCCAACCAGCGATAATACTTTTCGGCCTGACGGATCTTCTCCAGATCTTTGCCTAACACGTTTGCTGTAAATTCGCTGATCTCGGGCTGCTCAAGCAGTCGTTCAATCTCCTTGATCGCCCGCTTCATCACCTGTAGATTGCTCTCCACCGCTTTTCTCCACTCATTGGCAAAATAATCGGTGAACGTCTGGTACCAATCATATTCCACTTCATACAGGTCTTTTCTAGATCCTTTTTCCCAGACCTTATTAACCATTTTCAGATCCAATAGAGTTCGGACGCCGGTACTCATGCTGGTCTTGCTCATCTGCATCTCGCGTCCCATCTCATCCAGCGTCATTGGTTTATCGGCAAAAAAAAGCAGCCCGTACAAATGGCCCGTTGATAAAGTCACGCCGTATAATTCCATGTTCCTGCCCACAACTTCGATCACACGCTTGCGTATGCGCTGAACGGTATCGTGTTCTTCCTCGCTCCATAGCTTCTGGTCCAAGCTCATGCCTGAAACCTCCTTAAATTCTTGCTATTTATCGATTAAACCTATATGAAATGTTCGCCTCGTTGAGGCCAGTGCCTCCATTTTGACTCATATGAATATGAACCAAGAACTGAACAGGTATGGAAAAAAGCCACTGGACGCACGATTTGTCATTTTTCATTCTAGGAGAACGTTTGACAATTGTAAAGTTTTCAAAAAACGAGGATTTCGGAGCATTTTCGAGTATTTTAGATTATAACTTTGTACAGTTTTTTCTGTACGAACTTAACGTACGGATATGAAGGTTGAAAAGAAAGAAGCGTATTGTTACAATTTAGGACGTTGGGATTACAAAGCTCGCTTGGTTCCGAAAGCCCGGCTTTTTATCAGGTCGTTGCTTTCGCGCTGCATGACGGCAGGACACAAGAAATGAATCTTGTTACTTCGTCGAAACATGCCGAACCTCAGAAGTCGATACCAGGCATCGTCAGCTGCGGATTTCTACTATATATATATAGGCAGAGCTTATATAGGGATAGATTTTCAGGAAGCGATCCTCATCGACACCATGATTTTCTTTTTCAACCATACAGAAGGGGTGAACGAAATGCCGATACTCAGTGTTCGGAATGTAAGCAAATTGTTCGGACCTAATGCCGCTCAGGGCGTTAAGCTGCTGGAGCAGGGTTATAACAAACAGAAACTCGCCAAGGAGAAACAGATTACGGTCGGCGTCAACCAGGTGAACATGGACATCGAGCAGGGCGAAATCTTCGTCATCATGGGACTGTCCGGAAGCGGCAAGTCCACGCTCGTCCGCATGTTCAACCGGTTGATTGAACCGACTGCCGGGCAGATCCTGGTTCATGACAAAGATATTATGAAAATGAACGCGGAACAGCTGCGCGAAGTGCGCCGCAAAACGATCAGCATGGTATTCCAGAAATTCGCTTTATTCCCGCATCGCAGTGTGCTGGATAATGTCGAATATGGTCTGGAAGTTCAGAAGGTTCATAAATCTAAACGCCGCGAGAAAGCCAAGCAATCGCTGGAACTCGTTGGACTCAAAGGCTGGGAGACAAAAATGCCGGACGAACTCAGCGGCGGCATGCAGCAGCGTGTCGGACTAGCCCGTGCGCTCGCCAATGACCCGGAAGTGCTGTTGATGGACGAAGCGTTCAGCGCACTCGACCCGCTGATTCGCCGCGATATGCAGGACGAACTGCTGGATCTTCAGGAGAAAATGAAAAAAACGATCATCTTTATTACCCATGACCTGGACGAAGCCCTGCGCATCGGCGACCGAATTGCGCTGATGCGAGATGGCGAAGTCGTGCAGATTGGTACACCAGAAGAAATTCTGATTCAACCTGCCAATGGCTACGTCCGCCGATTCGTCGAAGATGTGGATCTATCGAAGGTGCTTACGGCTTCGCACGTCATGCGCCGTCCCGAGACGATCACACCGGATCGCGGCCCACGCGTTGCTCTTGAACTGATGCGTGAACGCGGCGTATCCAACCTGTTCGTCATTGACCGTGGTAAACGACTGCTGGGCGCGATCACAGCCGAAGACGCTTCGCGTGCCGCAAAAGAGAAGCTGTCGATTCAGGATATTCTGATTCCCGAATGTCCAACTTGCCCACCTGACCGTTTGATTGGCGAAATGTTTGAACAAAGCAGCACCTCTCCTCTGCCGATCTCGGTTGTGGATGAAGAAAATCGCCTGATGGGCGTCGTTGTACGCGGCAGCCTGCTCGGAGCGATGGCTGGAGAAGTAGAAAACGAAGGAGGGCAGATCCATGCTGAACAACTTCATATCGGCTGAGCTGCCTAAGCTCCCCATCGCGGATTGGGTCGATACAGCTGTCGATTGGATGGGAATTCACCTTGAAGGATTATTTGACGGCATCGCAGCCGTAGTTGAAGGAATTGTTGATCGATTCACAGACATCTTCATGGCTCCTCACCCCATTCTGTTTATTGTGATCCTTGCCGCCATTGCCTATCTGGCTGGCAAGTGGAAGTTATCGCTGTTCACGGTGCTGGGCTTCCTGTTGATCTGGGATCTGGGCTATTGGGAAGCGACCATGAACACGTTGGCGCTGGTCTTAACCTCGGGCTTGATCTCGATCATCGTAGGGATTCCGATCGGTATTCTATGCGCGAAAAACCGCGTGGCCGCCAACATTATTACGCCTCTGCTGGACTTTATGCAGACCATGCCGGCGTTCGTCTACCTGCTCCCTGCAGTGACTTTCTTCAGTCTGGGCGTTGTACCGGGCGTCATCGCCTCGATCATCTTCGCCATTCCGCCAACCATTCGTCTGACAACGCTGGGCATCAAGCAGGTATCCGGCGAACTGGTGGAAGCTGCGGATGCCTTCGGCTCGACGGGTGCACAGAAGCTGTTCAAAGTGCAGCTGCCGCTGGCTCTGCCGACCATCCTGGCGGGGATCAACCAAACTGTCATGCTGTCGCTGTCGATGGTTGTTATCGCTTCGATGATCGGCGCACAAGGCATTGGCGTTGAGGTTTATCGCGCCGTAACCAAACTGCATATCGGCGAAGGCTTTGAAGCCGGACTTGCTGTTGTTGTCCTCGCTATCGTACTCGACCGTCTGTCGCAAAATATCTTCAAACCTGCACGGAAAAGGAGAAATGCGTAATGAATAAATGGACTTTAGGAACGAAAAAATGGCTCGGCATCACCAGTCTTTCTGCGGTACTCGTACTGGGTGCCTGTTCTTCGGGCGGAGGCGGCAGCTCCAGCGCCTCCGGTTCGGGAAGTTCCCTCGGCGATCAAGTCTCTCACAAGATTACCGGGATCGACCCTGGCGCAGGTATCATGACTGCCGCTCAGAAAGCCATCGACGATTACGGTCTTAGCGACTGGACGCTGCTGGAAAGCTCCGGTTCGGCCATGACGGCTACATTGGATAAAGCCATTCGCAAAAAAGATCCGATCGTAATTACAGGCTGGACACCGCACTGGATGTTCTCCAAATATGATCTCAAGTATCTCGAAGATCCCAAAAAATCGTTTGGTGAAGCGGAAGAAATTCATACCATCGCCCGTAAAGGTCTCAAAGCAGACCAACCGACCGCTTACCAGTTCCTCGATAACTTCGCCTGGACGGAAAAGGAAATGGGCGAAATGATGGTAGCGATTGAAGACGGTACGGATGCCCAAAAAGCAGCCGCTGACTTTGCTGAAGCTCATCCCGACCGCATCGAAGAATGGACCAAAGGAATTACTCCAGCAAGTGGTGGTACGCTGACCCTGGCGCTCGTCAACTGGGACTCGGAAGTCGCCAGCACCAATCTGGCCAAATACATCCTGGAAGAGAAACTGGGTTACGACGTCAAACTGCTTGAAGTCGAAGCTGGCCCGATGTGGCTGGGCGTAGCACAGGGCGATGCCGATGCCAGCCTCGCCGCCTGGCTGCCGCTGACTCACGCCGACTACTGGGCGAAGTATCAAGATAAGGTTGAAGATCTTGGTGCCAATATGACGGGTGTGAAGACGGGACTGGTTGTTCCGGCCTACGTCGAAGCAAATTCGATTGAAGATTTGGTGGACGGGAAGTAAGAATGGAAGCGATCCTTTCGGGGATCGCTTTTTTTGTTGGGCAATTCCTGTTCGTTGGGGAAGGCCTGGGGATGGCTCCGTGAGGGGGTTCGTTTCGGTCGCTTGTTGAAACCAGGAAATTTTGATTAGATCAAAATGTAATTTCCCGGTTTCAAAGGCGAACGCCAGGTCTCCTACACTGAACCCCCTCACTCCGCCTAAAGGCCTTCCCTAACAAAGCGAATTGCCAAACAAAAAAGACGCGATCCCGCTCAGATCGCGTCCTTTCTTTTTATATTTATTACAGAAGGACGAATGCCTTCAACAGCCGCCTAGCGAAGGAGATGGTTCAGTGTAGGAGCTGCAGACTTTCGGAGAAAGGCACATCGGAAGCCTCCACCGGCTGTTAACGCTCCAAGCAAGAACTTAGGCCTTCTCCCCCACCACGCTGAAGCGTTCGTTCACATGCTCTGCCTTCTCGATCTCGTCCACGATCGCAATGGCGTAGTCCGGGTAGCTGATGTAGCTATCGCCTGTGGCGTTAACGGTCAGGACATCACCTGCGGCCTGGTAGCTGCCGGTTCTCTTGCCATCGGCATCGAAGAAAGCAGCCGGGCTGACGAACGTCCATTGGATACCTTCCGAAGCTTGCAGATCCAGCAGGTTTTGACCCTGGTTGGAAGCCGTTGGCTTGTAGAGATCCGGGAAGTCCGGTGTATCGACCAGACGAGTGGTCTTGGCTTCATCGACGAACAGGCTGCCTGCGCCGCCCACTACGATCAGACGGGTCTCCGGAGCGCCCTTGAACGCTTCGATCAGCTTACGACCGGCTTCAACGTGGCCGGACTCTTGGCCTGGTGGCATGCTGATTGCGTTCACCACCGCATCGAATCCTTTTACGTCTTCCGCAGTCAGATTCAGTACGTCTTTTTCAACGACAGCCACGCCTGCTTCATTGAACTTGGATGCACTGCGCACGAATGCCGTGACTTCGTGACCACGGGATTTGGCTTCTTGTACGATCAGGCTGCCTGCTTTGCCGGTTGCGCCGATAACTGCGATTTTCATAATATAAAACCTCCATTTAGGTAATTGGGATGCGTAAGGATCGCATCGATTCATTTGTAACTATTATAGTTACATTGCATTTATTTTGTCAACTCTCTTTTTCAAATAAAAAACAGCCTGCCCAACAACGGTTTTCACGTCGTGACAGACTGCTCTGTTGATCTAAAATGGGTTAGTGGAACTTGGTGAAACCTGCTTGATTATTCTTTGCTTTTGGGCCCACGGTACAGCGCTTTGCCTTCCAACACGCGCAGCGGAACTGTCCACTCTTCATTGTCCGGCATCATATCAAGTGCATCTTCCGCCGCTTGCAGCTTGGCGTCAAGCTGGTCGATATAATGCAGCGCAATCGCTTCGGCGGTCTGCGGCTGCACAGGGCTGCCCCACTCGCCTTTGTTATGGTGGGCCAGAATCATGTGCTGCATCAGGATGACTTTTGACGATGAAGGGTCCATCTCCAGCTTGATCGCCGCTTCCGTCACCCAGGTTGAAGCCAGCGCCAGATGTCCCATCAATTTACCGGTGAAGCTGTATTCCGATACTACGCCCAGCTCGGCGGTCATTTCTTCGGTCTTGGCGATGTCATGCAGAATAATACCCGCCAGCAGCAGATCGCGGTTCAGGAATGGACGCTGCTTGCAGATGAATTCGGCCAGTTCCAGCATACGCACGGTATGATAAGCAAGTCCTGCATAGAAAGCATGGTGCATGCCTTTGGCCGCCGGGTAATGCATCAGCTTGTCACCGACCTTCTCGATGCAGTAGTCCACAATGCGGCGCAGATCAGAATCGGCAATGCCTGCCGCAGTCGTCTTGATCGTATAGACCAGATCATTTGGCGGCACGGGAGCGGAACGGATAAAGTCAGTCAGCGTATAGCCATCTGCCGGGTCGGCTGCACGCAGCTTCGTTACCTTGAACTGCGGTTTCTCTCTGTATTTCTGTACAATTCCACGCACTTTTACCAGCATGGGAGCAAAGAAGGTTTCCTTGTCCGTTATGCTGACTTCCCACAGCTTCGCCGGGATTTCACCGCTTGCATCAGCCAGTACCATATCAAAATAATCTTTAGGGGGCGTCGAATTGGTTTGCTTCAATTCGGCAGACTTCAGCAGATAGAATCCTGTAATGTCATCGCCTTCGATAAATTCTTTGATCGTTTTCATTGCGTTCCTCCAAGAAGTTGAGTCCGGGAAAAGATCCCTTTCTTCTATTATATAGGTTCGTGGCGCTGTGACAAAATCGAACTCTTTCTGGGTATGTAAAAGGCTCTGCACTGGGTGAACCGAAGGGTATCGGTCCTCTGCCAGGCAGAGCCATTTCATCCAACCTTACGCCGGTTCAAGAGCCTGACGTACCCGCGCTACCACATCATCAATCGACATGCCCTCAATGCTGACGACAGGGAAATCAAATTGATCGACGTTACCATCGTTAAGTGTGCGTACTACCCCAAGATCGAAGCCGCTGATCTGTTCGTCGCTGTCGAACAATTGTGCTTCGTATCCTTGTTCCTCAAGCGCTTCTTTGACATCCGCAAATGGTTTTTCTACTGCAATCTTGGCCATGATCGGCACCTCCGGTATCAAGTGAGTTGGACGCGGAGAAGTTCCGCGTCGTCCGTCATCCATTTCCCCGTTTTGCCCTACTCTGAAACCGAGACAGCAGCCACCTTGCCTTAGCGGACATCCATCAGATGTGTAGCAAGATCTCCCCGCCGCTTGCCGACACCAACAGTTCCGTATTGCCATCTTCGGTCTCAAACTCGATCGGTTGGCCATCCAACGTCACCGAAGCAGCCTGAAGTCCATGAATCGTCACGCGAATCCACTCGTAGCCTTCCGCATATCCGGCGTGTTTTTTCTCCAAGCGAAGAGTAAGGCCCTGCTGCGTTTCCTTCTGGCTGAAGTGATATTCGTTGTACCCGCCGTCGCGGTAAGCGAAGCTCTCTCCATCGTCTTCAAAATGCGTATAGTCTCCGCTGCCCGGATAGACATACAGCAGCAGCTCATCCACCTTGCGCTCCCCGACATAACGGCGATCCGGGTAGGCCGGCAGCAGCGTGCCTGCACGCACATACAGCGGGCAGACATCCAGCGGCGCATCGGCCAGAATCATACGTCCGCCTTCCAACAATTCACCCGTGCGGTCATCATACCATTTGCCCTCTGGCAGATAGACCGCGCGATGGCGTTTGCCCTGTTCCACTACCGGAGCAACCAGAATGTGGCGGCCAAACAGGAATTGATCGTCGATCTCAAGTGTGTTCTCGTCATGCGCATAGTCCAGCAGCAGCGGGCGCAGCGGCGCCAGACCGGTATGTTCGGCTTCTCGCATCAGATCATACAGATAAGGAAGCAAACGGTAGCGAAGCTTCATCGCCTTGCGATAAGCATCCAGCGTCGCTTCGTCATAAGCCCACGGCTCCTGGTCACGCGTACCAATCGCCGTATGGTTGCGGAACAGGGGGCTAAACGCACCCACCTGCACCCAGCGTACCAACAGCTCCGGCGTACAGTCATGCGAGAATCCGCCCACGTCGCAGCCGCTGAACGCGAATCCGCTTAGTCCCAGGTTCAACAGCTGCGGAATCGACAGACGAAGGTGCTCCCAGAAACTCTGATTGTCACCCGTCCAGACCGTCGAATATTTTTGCGTTCCTGCATAAGCCGCCCGTGTAATCACAAACGGTCGTTTGCCGGTCGCTTCCAGAATCCCCTCAAACGTTGATTTGGACATCAGATGACCATAGACATTATGGATCTCCCGATGATCTGCCGGGCGGCCATCATTCTTGAACTGCACATCGTCCGGCAGCGGCCCGGTGAAACTCGCAGGCTCATTCATGTCGTTCCAGATCCCGGCAACACCTGTGTCCAGCATGATCTTCTGATTGCCTGCCCACCAGCGTCGCACGGGCTCATCCGAGAAGTCGGGATACACGGAATCGCCTGGCCAGACGCTGTTTACGTAAGTCACGCCGTCTTTGTCGGTCGCGTAATAGCCTTTTTCCAAACCTTCGTCGTAGATGCGGTAACCTTTGTCTTTTTTGACACCGGGGTCGATGATCGTCACGATCTTGATGCCCATATCCCGCAGCCTTGCCGTCAGCGCCACCGGGTCTGGGAAACGCTCATTATCCCACGTAAACACCCGATAGCCGTCCATATAGTCGATGTCCAGATGAATCGCATCCAGCGGCAGATCATGTTCGCGGAACTTCTCGGCCACTTCCAACACCCGGGACTCCGGCGCATACGACCATCTTGATTGATGAGCGCCCAGCGTCCACAGCTGCGGCAGCGGCGTACGTCCGGTCAGAGCCGTATAGCGCGTCACGACATCCCGAACTTCCGGGCCCTGCACAAAATAATAATCCAGGTTGCCGTCATCCGCACCGAAGTAATAATACGCGGAGTTTTCTTTGCCCAGGTCAAAGAAAGTCTTGAACGGATTATCGAAGAACAGCCCATATGCCGCCCGTTCCTTCAAGGTGATGAAAAACGGAATACTCTTGTACAGCGACTTGTGGCTCTCGACATGTGGTGACGGATCATCCGTATTCCACATCTCATACTCATAACCCCGTTTATTCAATGGACCGGTCTTGTCGCCCAATCCATAGAACTTCTCACCGCCCTCCATCGCTTTGAGCACTTCGATCTTGTGGTGGCCGCTGGTTCGCATGGCTTCATGGCCTTCCCCTTCGGCAATGCTGACATTGCCCCGGCGCAGAAACGGATCACGCCCACCCCGGTAGTCGAGGCAAAGAGGCGTACCTGCTGCATCGTAAATGTCCACATAAAAATGGTCATATACGCGGATGATGAGCTGCTCCGTCGCAATCTCCAGCTGTCCTTCATGCTCGCTGACCCGATAATCGCAGACTTCAAACGCCGGATTCGGCTGCTCAACCGCGCGCGATTCCGGCTCGGGCGTATGTAAAGGAGCAAAGACATGGATCACCCACGGATTGATGATCTCGATCCATCCCTCTCCGCTTTCAAACCCAAGCTTTACCCGCCGACCTTCCTTTTCATACCCTGTTCGTTTACCCCACATCTGCCTGTTGTCCTCCTTTTAACGACTTGTCTCAATGAAGTGATTCAAGGGAGTGATTCCAGTAAAAAAATGTCTCGCACCTTGACCCTAACAAAGTAACTTTACCTCTGTCTTCATTTATTCAAGGCACTTTGTGCAATCGTTTGCGTTAAAACGTTCACGCCTTCTTTCTTACCTTGCAGCAAAATGGGAGCGTTGTCAAATCCACTGCAAAATCTCGGTCCAAAATCGAATATTTCTCCTTTCAAAAAAGACATTTGACATTTCTCTATACTATATCGTAATATTCTAATATAACGATATAGAGGTGGTTAACTTGACGATTCCTGATTTTGACCAAGGCGATCTGAAGCAGTTTGACGAACCAGCTGAACTGCTCAAGGCGCTTTCACACCCCATCCGCTTGTGTATTGTACGCGGACTGATTCGTAAGCAAAAGTGTAACGTTTCGTATATGCAGGAATGTCTGGGTCTGCCGCAATCTACCGTCTCCCAGCACCTACAGAAGCTGCGCAGTGCAGGTCTTGTCGCAGCGGAGCGAACCGGTCTGGAAGTCTATTATGTGATCGCTGACTCGAGGGTTGAATCCATCGTGAAGGTGTTATTCGGAGAGGAAGAGTGTGAATCGTGAACAAAAAGGTATTGATCGTTGGCGGTGTGGCTGGAGGGGCTTCGGCTGCCGCACGTCTGCGCCGACTGGATGAGCAGGCGGACATTATCATGTTTGAAAAAGGACCTTATATCTCGTTTGCCAACTGCGGACTGCCTTATTACATTGGCGGCTCCATCACTGATCGGGAGCGTCTGCTGGTGCAGACGCCGCAGGGCATGCACGCCCGCTTCCGGATTGACGTGCGGACGCACAGCGAAGTGGTTGCCGTTCATCCGGAACGCCACGTTATACAAGTTCAGAGTGCCGAACGAGGATTATATGAAGAGAGCTATGACGAGTTGATCCTGTCACCAGGCGCACGTCCCATCATGCCCAACCTTCCCGGCATCGATCATCCGCTGATTCACACCGTGCGCAATATCCCGGATATTGACAAGATCAAGGAGAAGGTCTCCTCAGGTGCTGCCCGTTCCGCTATCGTGATCGGCGGCGGATTCATCGGCGTCGAGATGGCAGAGAATCTGATCGAAGCCGGACTCGATACGACGCTGATTGAAGGAAACGCTCAACTGCTGGCGCCTTTCGATCCCGAGATGGCGGCTTCACTGGCGCAGGAAATGCAGCAGCATGGCGCCAAGCTGCTATTCTCTCAGCGTGTTCAGGGATTCCGTTCGTTGAATCAGGCCCCCGGTAAAAAAGGAATTGGAGTTGAATTGGCTGAAGGGAACGCGGTAGCCGCAGATTTGGTGATTCTGGCTATTGGCGTCACACCGGACACGAGTTTCCTGAATGATAGCGGGATTGCACTTGGTGCTCGTGGGCATATTCAGGTCAACGAACGCATGGAGACCAATCTGAAGCATATCTACGCCGTTGGCGACGCTGTTGAAGTAAAGGACTATGTGCATGGATTCACTACTGCTGTTCCACTGGCTGGCCCTGCCAACAAACAGGGACGCATTGTGGCTGACCGGATCGCGGGACTGGACACCGTATACAAGGGAACGCAGGGAACCTCGGTTATTAAGGTGTTTGAGCTGACTGCGGCTTCGACTGGCAGCAACGAGAAAACGCTGAAACGTCTCGACATTCCTTACCGCAGCGTTATCGTTCATCCTTCTTCTCATGCTTCTTATTATCCGGGAGCCAGTGCTATTGCACTCAAGCTGCTGTTTACGCCAGAAGGCAAAGTGCTGGGTGCTCAGGCGGTTGGCTATGAAGGTGTGGAAAAACGAATCGACGACATTGCGGTAGCGATTCGCTTTGGCGGCAGCGTCACCGATCTGACCGAACTGGAATTGAGTTACGCCCCGCCGTTCTCTTCAGCCAAAGACCCGGTCAATATGGCCGGTTACGCAGCGGAAAACATCGTAGCCGGACGCGCGATTAATTTCTCCTACGATGAACTCGTTAATCGCAATCCGGAGGAATCAATTCTACTGGATGTGCGCAGTGAACTGGAACATCAGGGCGGTCATATCCCCGGTTCTCTCTCGATCCCGGTTGACGAACTGCGGCATCGACTGCATGAATTAGATGCATCCAAGCAGATCTGGGTATACTGCCAAGTGGGACTTCGCGGATATACCGCTTCGCAGATTCTGCGTCAGCACGGATTCGACGTCCGCAACTTGAGCGGCGGTTATAAGACGTATCGTCAGGCTCAATTCACGCCAACCTCTCTTCCCACACCAGATGGGGATGGAAATGGTCATAACAGTGGAATCGGAAATAACGATGCGGCGTCTTCCCGAGAAGAAGTATCGGCGGGTGTACCCACTGGCAGTCCGCAGGCAGCGCCGCTGACTTCCTCCATCTCTGCCGAAGCCCAGCAGTCCGGGCAAACCCGTGAACTTTTGCAAGTTTATACATCTGAACAGGCAACCGAAACAGTTCCGGCGAAGATCGACCGGGAACTGGATGCACGGGGCTTGAGCTGCCCAGGGCCATTGATGCAGGTGAAGCAGGCGATGGATGCGCTGGAATCCGGGCAGACTCTGCGGGTTCAGGCTTCTGATCCGGGCTTCTACGAGGACATTAAGGCCTGGGCGGGCATGGCGGGTGCTTCGCTGCTGAGGCTGGAACGCGGTCCAGGCGGTACGATTGAGGCGGTGCTGGCCAAGCCAGAGGCCAAAGACGCCTCCCATCCAGTCTCCCATCCCGCTTCTCAGCCGGGTCTGGCTGCCGATCCAGCCAGTACCATGGTCGTCTTCAACGGCGATCTGGATAAAGCCATCGCTGCCTTTATCATCGCCAACGGCGCAGCGGCCAGCGGGCGTAAAGTGACCCTGTTCTTCACCTTCTGGGGCTTGAATATTATCCGCAAGCCGGGAAGCCAAGCAGCTTCCAAGTCATTCATGGGACGCATGTTCGATCTGATGCTGCCGCGCAGCAGCCATAAGTTGGGCCTGTCGCGGATGAATATGATGGGCGTTGGCCCCAAGATGATTCGCGGGCTGATGAAAAATCACAACGTGGATTCCCTGGAGTCCCTGATCCGCAGCGCAGCCGATCAAGGCGTAGAGATGGTCGCCTGCCAGATGTCCATGGATCTTATGGGCATCAAGCAGGAAGAATTGATGGATGGAGTCCGCATTGGCGGAGTCGGTTATTATCTCGGGCAAGCTTCGGTGGCGAATCATAATTTGTTTGTGTGAGTGCCCTTTTATATGCAATAAACAAGACTTCTTGCCTACAGGTAAGAAGTCTTTCTTTGCTTGTCGGAGTGCTCGTGCAGCCTTATCTCCTTCTTGGTTACCTTGGAAAAATATCGAATACAAAATAATTGCTGACTTGCTCCATATTTTCTGGTATAACAGATCAAGATTGCTATACTTATTATCAAAAAGTAACTTCTCGATGAGTCAAGTTACAGGGGGAGAATGACATTGCGCTTTTCAAAAAAAATGCTAGCTTCATTGCTGGCAGTAACCAGTTTAATCACTCCATTATCGGTGAGTGCGGACACAACGACTGCATCAACAAAGTCGTTCAAAGATCTGGAGCAAGCGGGTTCCTGGTCACGTGATTCGATTCTTCAGGCTCAACAATTAGAGCTATTTGAAGGCAATCAAGAAGGGGATTTTCGTCCAAATGAACCGATCACCCGTCAAGAAATGGCGAAAATTCTGATGCAGCTGCTGAATTTGCCTATGGAATCGGCAGCGGCTCTGCCATTCCGTGACGTCCCTTCCGGTCAATGGAGCGCTCGTTATATTGAAGCAGTAAGCAAGGCAGGAATCATGCAAGGATATGGCGATGGTACATTTGGTCCGAGTTCGGTTATGACCCGTGAACAGCTGGCGATCGTCTTCGTCAAAGCATTGGGCCTGCCACTTGAAGCAGATCGCAATACGCTGAATTCATTTCAAGACGTCAAGCAGATTCATGACTGGTCAGCATCCTACGTGGCGGCGGCTCTTAAAGCTGGCTTGATGACAGGATCAGGTTCAACCTTCGGCCCTTCGGTCAAAGCCAATCGTCAAGAGACAGCGATTGTCGCCGTTCGAGCGCACAAGCAGAAACAGCAAGCGGTTCAGCCTGAGCCTGACAAAGGTTCTTCCACCGTTTCCGAAAAGCCAAATACTTCAACTCCTGCAGCCGTTGTGCAGCCTGGAACTTCAACACCCGTTCCTTCAACATCCGCGCCTGTTGCCGTACCTGCACCTGCGCCCGCACCTGCTCCTTCTTCAGGAGATACAGGGGGTTCGCCGGCACCGACGGTTCCGACACCGATTGAACAGTCATTACCAGCTGTTGTAGTAAGCAAGACGCTCGATAATATGGATTTTCAGAATACTTTCCCCACTTACGTTGTCCTCGTGAGTGAGCCGATCGACAATCTGGACTTTAATATCGAAGGGGTTTTGGCCTCCGCTTCTTCAAAAGCACTGCTTGATTCAGATTTTATATCTAATCCAAAATCATTCACGATCAGCGACGGGCGTGCAACAGCCACCATTGAGTTGCCAGGCTATTATCCTGATCTTCGAGAAATTGTTGACATCATCAATCAACAGCTGACTTCAGAGCATGTGGATGCTTCTGCCAAACTTGGTCAAGACCCCACTACAATCGTCGTATCACGAGAATCGTTTGCGTACGGCGGAAAGCTCACGTTCGGAGGAACGAATGTCAACGATTTCTTTGCAAACACCACTTATGAATCTACCATCAGCAGCGACCATAGTACAATCATTGAGCTTGCGATTGATGAAGAAGCTCCCATCGTAATCCATCTAGATAAGAAGTATCGATCGCTGACTGAGTTGGCAAGCAGCATCACTCAAACCCCCGGTGCCCCTTTCTTCGCGGTGGCTGCTGATCCAAAAACGATTGAAATTTATTTCGATCAGCCCAACTGGGACAAAACAGCCAAGGTCACGGTGACAGCCAATAGCGACAGCCGCTTGTTCAAGCCTGGTACGTATGTAAAAAAAGAAGGGGAAGTCAAAAGCAAGTCGTTCCAAGTCAGTGACGGAACCTCCACTACAACATTGCTGCTGGATGAGCACTTTTATGAAATCCAAGAGCTGACTGATGCTCTTAATCTTCAGTTGGAGCGCAGTAATGTTCAGGCCTTCGCGGAACCCGTTAGCAGCAGCACCTTTAAAATCGTATCTCGAGCCATCGGTAGACAGGCTAACATACAGATTAATGAATTCGATGCCGATCAGTTCTTTGAACAAAAACAGGCAGTCGGCAGTGGCCCTAACTTGGATCAGGCCCCTCTAATCGGTGGAGTTCCCGTTCGATCCCAAGCTCAACCATTCATTTCGTCTTCTTCGTTGACACCTGTATCTGCGGACACGGATATTACAGATGTCGAGCTTGTACGCTCTACACAATCAGGCATCGATTACAGTATGAAAGAGTATCTCTACCCAGTAGAGAACTATAAGCTGGGAGAGGTCATTTCGGAAGAAGGTTCCTATCGCCTTACAGTCAAAGACCAGGCAGGTCATCAAACTGTGACTTATTTCTTGATCGATAAGACTGTTCCAACCCTCCTCTCGGTGACTCAAAAGCAGCATGAAACGGCCGAGAACAAGCCCTATATTTATGACCAAGGAGATCAAATCACCTTCACGCTCAATACGTTTGTCCAAAAATATGATTCTCAAGATCAACTGAAAGAGCCTATGGGCTGGGTGGACATCTTCATGTTGGAAGCGCTGGAAGATGCTCTGAAGCAAGCCTCTCCTTCTTCTGATGAACGTTTTACATTCGGATCAGGAGCAACGTTGAGCACAGATGTAGGGATGCCGAACAACTCTTCATACGGGCGAACCTTTACAGTAACGTTGGGCAGCGATGCCGTTATTCCTTCGACGGGAGTTCCTATATTATTAGGTCCTGGATCGTTAGTGAGTAGGTCGGGCGTTCGACCTTCGGAAGCCGCTTCTGCTGTTATCCCTGCACTCTATCCGCCGCTGTAACTCACATTATTTAAGTGCTGCTCGCTTCATAAAAAAGAGCCAAAGTCCTCATAATCGGACTCTGGCTCTTTCTTTTCATTCAACAAATATCAATTCTGCTCACTGATGCTTCTCAATCAACTGCTTGAGCGCCGCCTTGCTCTGCACGCCGACCATGCCTTCTACCGGCTGGCCATCCTTGAACAGGATCAGGGTCGGGATGCTCATTACCTTCAAGGCACTGGATACGCCGGGGTTCTCATCGACGTTCAGCTTGGCGATCTTGGCGGAGCCAGACAGCTCACCATCCAGCTCATCCAGGATCGGGGCGATCATACGGCAAGGTCCGCACCACGGTGCCCAGAAATCTACTAACGTTAAGCCCTCTTGAATATCGGTCATAAAAGTCTGATCGGTTGTATGGGTTACGGCCATGTGCTATTCCTCCAATATCGATAATAGATTAGGATGGCTGTACTTCGCTGTACAGCTCCTGAATACGATCCAGCTTCTCCTGCAAAAGACCAAACCGGACGAAACGATCTTCACGCAAATACTCTCGGCCTTCGATCATCAGCAGCATAATCGGTGCCGCCAGAATCAGAAATCGTTCTGCGACTTCTTCAACCTCGGCTGCATTGATATGGCCGAATGAGATCGAGGGATAATCAGTCAAAAGTTCACGAAGCTTGGGCAGCAGCGCATGACAGGTGCTGCACTCCGGCGTTGATACATAAAGAAAGCTAAGAGCATGCTCCTCGACAAAATCATCCACCGCCTGAATCGTCCTCAACTCATGAACTTCTTTCATCCCGAATCCCCCTTGCGCGTACTTACATTCACCTTATTTCAATTAACTAGTTAAATAATCATTTATGTATACAGAATAATCCTTCCTTTAATAATTGTCAACAGCGTTGTAAGATCAAGCTTTTTTTAAGCAGCTGCTTGATTTTCAAGCCCTTCTTTTCTACACTTTAAATATCTAGATCCCTAGTCAATTAAGAAAGCAGGTGCAGGCTGATATGGAACATTCCGATGCACTCTTCAAGGTCGATCCTCATTCGCCACTGCCCATTCATGTGCAGATCAAGGAACAGATCAAGTGGCTGATCGGCAAAGACCTGCTCAAGCCTGGCGACTCGCTCCCTTCAACCAATCAATTGGCGGAGCAGCTCTCCATTAATCGCAATACGATTCAGAGCGTGTACACGCAGTTAAAAGAAGACGGGTTGCTGCTCATGCAAAAGGGGCGGGGCACACAGGTTGCGGGTGAACCCGAAATCTCACGTTTCAAGGCGCAGAATCCGCATTTTGATTTTGTAGAGACTATGCTGAGTCAGGCACGGGAAGCCGATCTTGCCATTCATGATCTGCTGCTCTCCGGCTTCGCTTATGTCCAGCTGTTCGGACAGCGCCGAAAGGCTGCGCCCCGCTATCTGTTCATTGAATGCACGGACAGCTCCTGTGTATTTTATCTGGATGAGATCCGCCGCTTGACCTCTGCGGAGATCCGAAGCCTGGACATTTCGCTTCTGTCGGAAAGTGAAGCGATGGACGCCATCCGCGAGTCCGACGTCATCGTCACCCGATCCGATCTTGCAGAGAAGATGAAAAAGTTCGCTGACGAAGCCGGCAAAACGATCATCTCGGTGGGTTCAACCCGCGATGTCCCTCTGCTGCTGAACCTGGTCCGGCAATCTTGATCGACGGCTTTTAACTGTTTCAAGCCCAGCTTCCGCTTTGATATGCGACCGCAGCGAAACAGCCCTTCCCCGATGACACGGCGAAGGGCTGTTTGTGATTTTCCGATCCGATAAAAGGTATACCAGGATTGGTGGAGAGCGGAATCAGATCTCGCGCATGATGATCGAACGGCTCTCTGCCGCTTCAAAAATCGCCTCGATCAGCGTCAGCACACGATGCACCTGATCGTTCGGCACAGCCTGACGGGAAGCGCCGTTCAGCGCAGCGACAAAGTTCGTATAGAAGCCGTCGGACAGGTCTTCCACCTTCTCGAATGGACGCCGAATGGTAGACTCCTCCGAAGGCGGCGCCATCGTCTTGGTCAGCCCTTTCCCCGCCTGGATTGGCTTAGGCTCCACATGTTCCACTTCGAGATTGCGTGTTACAATCTCCCCGCTGAGGTCCCAATCGCGGATGACGGCTGCACCTTCGGTTCCTTTGACATACCAGCGCGGAAGCTTGACGTAGTTGGTCGTTCCCACTTCGATCACTGCCGTCAGTCCATCCTTGAACTTGATGATCGACGTGAAGCCGTCATCCACTTCAGTGCCCAGTACGTAGCTGAGATCGGCATAGACACTCTCGACCTTGCTGTCCGTGAGCAGCAGCAGTTGATCCAGCAGATGCACACCCCAATCGAGCAGCATGCCGCCGCCGTAGGCTTTGAGCTGACGCCAATCGCCGGGAATTCCATTCGCTCCCTGAACGCGGGATTCCAGGTGGAAGACTTCGCCGATCTTTTTGTGCGCCATCAGATCCTTAATCATCAGGAAGTCTTCATCCCAACGACGATTCTGGTGTACGGTGAAGATTCGCTGGGTCTCTTCGGCCACCTGCATGATCTCCAGAAGTTCCGCGCTGGTGACCGTCACCGGCTTCTCGCAGATGACATGTTTCCCTGCCCGAAGCGCTGCGATCGACAGCTCTTTATGTACATCATTCGGTGTGGCAATCAGCACGACATCCACTTCGCTGTCACTCAATACCGCTTCAAAGCTCTCGTACTTCCGGATGCCCCGACTGCTGGCCAGTTCCATCCGGTATGGAATCGGATCGTAAGCGCCATGAACGACGATACCTTCCGCTTGTTCAACCAACTGCGTGTGATAGCTGCCCATTCCGCCGAAGCCGACAATAACCAGATGAACGTTTTTTTCGTTAGTCATAGACCTGTCTTCCCTTCTTTAAACCCACCCAAATTTAGAAGTTGCCTCACAAACCTTAATATATAGGAACGAAACAAGAAAGCGCTAGCATTATTTGATCGTTTTGTGAAATATCTCGTCTGATTCTGCGCGGGGTAAGGCAGACAGACCGGGGATGGGCGACCCCAAGATCCATGCCAAAGCCAGCAGCGTGCCAATCGCCCCCACGATCAAGGTCGTTTGCAGTCCGAATGTTGAACCCAGCCATCCGCCCAGCAACGCTCCAAGCGGAGCGACACCAGTGACCACGAAGCGATAGCTGGCGTTCATCCGTCCGAGCAGATGACCAGGAGTTACCGTCTGTCGAAGACTGACGGCATGAATGTTGGAGATGACGATGCCTGCGCCGCTGAGGAAAAAAGAAACGAGCAGCATCGCTGAGGAAAATAAGCCGGAGTCCGAAGCCACCAGAACGAGAATCGGAGCGCCGCAGCCAAGAAGCATCGATCCGAAGACCACTGGCCCGAGCCGGAAACGCTTGGCCAACGGCCCTGCCGTAAGCGAACCGAGAATGGAACCGGCTCCTGCTATGCCCGTGATGAGGCCAAGTTGTGCGGCACCCATGCCCAGATTGCGGGTGATGTACAGAATCATCACGGACCAGGTGACCTGACTGAAGAAGTTATAGGTGGCGGCTTCTCCCGCTACCGCTTTGAGATAAGGATTGCGAAACACAAGCAGCAGACCAGCCCCAATCTCTGCACCGAACGATTGAGAGGAGCGAGGTTCAGGCGCAGGTTCTGCGCGGCGAATCAAGCTGATCGAGACAGCGGAAATCAACATCATCGCAGAATGAACAAGAATGGCAAAAGGCGCAGCCAGAATCCCGATCAAGGCTCCGGCCAATCCGGGTCCGGCAATCTCGGCAGCCGAGCGGCTGATCTCCAGCTTGCTGTTGCCCTCCACCAACTCCTCTGTGCCTACCAGCGATGGCAAGTACGTCTGATACGCCAAATCGAAGATCAGTGTACAGGCGCCGATTCCGAATGCGCACGCATATAACATATTCATACCGAGCAGACCCAGCACATAGGTTACAGGAATACAGGCCAGGAGCAGCGCGCGGATCAGATTGGCTGCCAGCATGAGCGGACGTTTGCGAACGCGATCCATCCATACCCCTGCCGGAAGGGCTAACAGCAGGTAAGGCAGGATCTGAATGGCATTGAGCATCCCCATTTGAAGCGGTGCCGCACCAAGTGTTAAGGCAGCGACCAACGGAATAGCCAGCGCTGTAATTCGTCCCCCGAACATAGCCAGCGTTTCTCCTAACCAAAACACGGCAAAATCCGGATTCCTCCATAACCCCGCTGCTCCAGCTTGTCTTTTCACTTTCACGATCCTTCCCCACCCTCTATGTAATGTCTTAATTTATTTTTAAGCATTACATTGGCACAAAAAAATAAGACCCAAGTAACGCGTTATTTGTTTTTTACACATTACATGCTAAACTGAATAAAAGCAACCATGAAATGAGGAGGCAAGATGCAGTGAGTGCACGTATACTGGCTGTCGAAGTGGTCAACTCCATGTGGTATGACCATCTGGGCAAAAGATCCGAAGATCGGCTGGATCGCACAGATTGGCTAGACGCCTTTCTATCGTATTGGTCGTTCCCTGTATCTCCAGACGGCAAACAGATTGAACGACTCAAGGCGCTGAGGACTCTGCTGCGGGAAATGCTTGATCGCACAACAGCCGGCGAAACGGTCACAGAAGCTCAGTTGACACAGCTTAACGCTTATATGGCGGGTTCACTGCGAACGCCGGACCTGGTTTCTAATGACAATGGGTATGCACTGACCTACCGACCTGTGGCATTGGATTGGGCTGCTTTTTTGGCCGAGGCTGCTTTATCTTTTGCAGATTTGTTGGCCGATCAGCGAATCAATCGGGTCAAAATTTGCCGAAACAGTGTATGCAAGTGGGTGTTCTATGATGACACAAAAAATGGACGGCGGCAGTGGTGCAGCAGTGACACCTGCGGCAATGTGGCCCGAGTCAGACGGCATCGTGACAAACACTGACGCGGCAGATCGCAAATTGACACGACTACGTTTCCTTGCTACAGTTTGAATATCAATTGAATCACTTTTTAGGGATGTTACCTTACGGGCATAACCTGAACCAACTCGTTTTTGCGCATACGCGTATTCGGGTTCGTTCGGGTTTTTTATTTGCCCAAATCCGGGAATCCCTTCATTCATCCATCATCCGAAAGGGGAACGAACATGACGAATTATACATTTCCACAAGATTTCCTGTGGGGCGGCGCAATTGCGGCGAACCAGGCTGAAGGCGCTTATCTCGAAGACGGCAAAGGCCTGAGCGTGGTTGACCTGCTGCCAACGGGCGAGAAACGTCGGGGCATTATGAAAGGTTATGTTCCTTCGCTGACCCCACTCGAAGGCGAATTCTATCCCTCGCACGAAGCAATCGACTTCTATCATCGCTACAAAGAAGATATTGCGTTGTTTGCGGAAATGGGCTTCAAGTGTCTGCGAGTCTCCATCGCTTGGGCGCGGATCTTCCCGACTGGCGAAGATGCAGCTCCAAACGAAGCGGGCCTGCAATTTTATGATGATTTGTTCGACGAACTGCTCAAGCACGGCATTGAACCCGTTGTAACGCTCGCCCACTTCGACGTTCCTATCCACCTGGTTGAGCAGTACGGAAGCTGGCGTCACCGCAAGCTGGTCGGACTGTTCGAGACTTATGCAAAGACTGTGCTGGAACGTTACAAAAACAAGGTCAAATACTGGATGACATTCAACGAGATCAATATGCTGCTGCATCTGCCGTTCCTGGGCGCAGGTCTGACCTTCAAGGAAGGCGACAACGTAGAGCAGATCAAATATCAGGCGGCGCACCATCAACTCGTCGCAAGTGCACTGGCTGTTAAGGCCTGCCATGAGATCGCGCCGGATGCGATGATCGGCTGTATGCTGGCTGCGGGCAGCTTCTATCCGTACACCTGCAACCCGGAAGACGTGCATCAAGGGTTGGAAAAAGACCGCGAATCCTACTTCTTCATCGATGTGCAGTCGCGCGGCGAATATCCGGGTTATGCCAAACGTTTCTTCCGCGACAACAACCTGAATATCGTCATGGAAGACGGCGACGCCGAGATTCTTAAAAATCATACAGTCGATTATATCGGCTTCAGCTACTATTCCAGCCGTACCACCAGCACTGATCCGGAAGTCAACAAGAACCAAACCAGCGGCAATGTATTTGGCTCTGTTGCCAATCCGTATCTGGCGAAATCCGAATGGGGCTGGACCATCGATCCGCTGGGTATGCGTATCACGGCCAATCAGCTGCACGACCGCTATCAGAAGCCGCTGTTTGTAGTGGAAAATGGATTCGGTGCACATGACGAGCCGCAGGAAGACGGAAGCATCCATGATGATTACCGCATTGATTACCTCAAACGTCACGTTGCAGCAATGGGCGAAGCCATTCAAGACGGCGTCAACATTCTCGGCTACACCTGCTGGGGACCGATCGACATCGTGAGCGCTTCGTCGGGCGAGATGCGTAAACGCTACGGCTATATCTATGTGGACCGTGACAATGCTGGTGCGGGTACCCTCGAACGCTCCAAGAAAAAAAGCTTCGATTGGTACAAGACCACCATTGCTTCGCGCGGCGCTAACCTGGAAGGGTAAGCAGATCGCCCGGACTTCAAGCATCAGAAGAAAGCGCGGCTTCGATTTTTCGGAGCCGCTTTTTCCTGTTTTTGCATGTGCCCAGACTGCCCAATTAACCCTGCTGAAAGCGTTGACAAACCTACCCTCCGGCTTTACACTGATTGTAACCAAATGACTTGCACAGGATTGTTACTGCTCGGATCAGCAGGCAAAACCTGAGACGCGACAAGCAAACCCACCTCAGATCGACATCGGGTCTTGCGTATCTTGTTGTGTCTTGGGTTTTTTGTGTTCTACAATGGAGATACAGATAGAGAGCGAGGGGGGACGCCGCGTGAAAATCGCCAAGGTCATTAACAATAACGTCATCAGCGTCTATCAGAATGATGGAACGGAACTGGTCGTCATGGGACGGGGCATCGCGTTCAAGAAGAAGCCGGGAGATGTAGTGGATGAACGGAATGTACAGAAAGTGTTTGCGCTCAAAAATCAGCAGACGACCGACAACTTCAAAATGCTGCTGCGGGAAGTCCCGATCGAATTGATCGTCATCGTCGAAGAGATCATTGATTATGCGAAGAAGACGCTCTCGCGCAAACTGAATGAAAATCTCTACGTTTCACTGACGGATCACGTGAATTTTGCCATTGAGCGTCACCGCGAAGGCATTGAGATCAAGAACGCGCTGCTGTGGGAAGTCAAACAGCTCTACAAAGATGAATTCCGTATCGGGCTGCGCATGTTGGATCAGATCCGTGAAAAGTTGGAGCTGGAACTGCCCGAAGACGAAGCGGCCTTTATCGCCATTCATATCGTGAACGCCGAGATGAACGAAGAAGTCTCCACTACCATGAACATCACCAAGTTTATGCAGCAGATCATCAATATCGTCAAATATCATTTTAAGACCGAATTCGATGAAGAGTCACTCAGCTACTTCCGCTTCATCACCCACCTCAAATTTTTCGCCCAACGCGTCTTCAAGGGCGCCCATTATGAAAACAATTACGATCATCTCTACGAAGCCATTCGAGAAAAACATCCCGATGCTGCACGCTGCACAGAGAAAATTCGCCATTTTGTGCTCAAGGAATACAATCATGAGCTGACGAATGAGGAGATGCTGTATTTGACTGTGCATCTGGAGCGAGTCGTTAATCGTTAAATTCAGTGGGCTGCGAAAAAATATAAAAATTTGTGATGTATGCGTTGACAAGCGTTTGAAAGCGTTATATCCTAGACACATCCAAATTGAATAATCGTCAATCGGGATTGTTACTGGTGATGCAGGCAAAACCTAAGTTATGAGAAAAGACGGGATCTGTCCCTGTTCTTTCTCATGGCTTAGGTTTTTTGTTTGTCTATCATCACCAAAATGTTCATATTTAGAAAATATCTGGGGGTGCGAAACATGAGTTATGAAAAATTGGCACGCGAGATCGTCCAGGGTGTTGGCGGAGAGAAAAACGTCGTCTCCCTCGTCCACTGCGCGACACGCCTGCGCTTCACACTCAAGGACAACAGCAAAGCGGACAAGGAGCTGCTCGACAAGACCGACGGTATCATCACGGTCAAGGAAAGCGGCGGACAATTCCAGGTCGTTGTCGGCAACAAAGTTCCGGAGGTCTACGCGGCAATCGGTGAAGTATCCGGCATCCTGAACGAATCCAAGGACGGCGACAGCTCGAAAGACAAAGCTTCGGCCGGCAAAAAAGGATTCGGTGCCGTCATCGACGTCATCTCCAGCATCTTCGCCCCCCTGCTTGGCGTCATGGCCGGTGCGGGTATCCTCAAGGGACTGCTGCTGATCGCTGATAACCTCGGCTGGCTGCCCAAGACGTCTTCGACCTACATCATTCTGTTCGGCGCAGCCGACAGCTTGTTCTACTTCCTGCCGGTTCTGCTGGCGGTCACAACGGCGCGTAAATTCGGCGGCAATATCTTCACCGCCATGACGATTGCCGGTGCCCTGCTGATCCCTTCGATCACAGCGCTGAATGGGTCGGAAACGCCGGTCACGTTCTTCGGGATTCCGGTCGTCATGATGAGCTACTCCTCGACAGTAATTCCGATCATCCTGGCTGTCATCGTCATGAGCAAGCTCGAAAAATTCTTCAACCGCGTCATCCATGAAAGTGTCAAGAACTTCATCACTCCGATGCTGTCACTGGCGATTATGGTTCCGCTGACCCTTCTGATCTTCGGACCGTTCGGTGTCTATGTCGGCAATGGCATCGCCGATGCCCTGCTTGCAGCCTTCTCGTTCAGCCCGCTGATCGCCGGAGCGATTCTCGGTGCAGGCTGGCAGCTGCTCGTCATCTTCGGGGTTCACTGGGGTCTGGTGCCCGTGTTCATCAACAACATTGCCGTCTATGGACGTGATGGCATCAAGCCTGCGGCAACGGCTTCGGTCTTCGCACAGACTGGCGCAGCCTTCGGCGTCATGCTGAAGACCAAAAATAAAAAGCTCAAAACGCTATCTGCTTCCGCCACACTCTCGGCTCTGTTCGGCATCACCGAACCGGCGGTATACGGCGTGACCCTTCCGCTGAAACGTCCATTCATCGCCGGCATCATCGGCGGTGCCGTAGGCGGTGCGATCATCGGTCAGGGCGGTACCCAGGCGTTCGCTTCCGGCGCTCCCGGCCTGCTGACGCTGCCCATCTTCTATGGCCCAGGGGGTCAAGGATTCCCGGCGCTCATCATCGGGATCGTAGCTTCGTTCGTCATCTCAGCAACGCTGACTTACATCCTGGGCTTCAAAGACCCGGTTGAAGAAGGCGACAGCAGCAAAGCCGCAGGCGGTCAAGAAAGCAAAGCCGCTGCTGGCAGTTCGGCTGGAACTGCGTCTTCGGCTCCGGTCATCGCCCGTGCAGCAGGCACCGGTGAGACGGCGCTCAGCCCACTTAGCGGCACCGTCGTGCCTCTGGCTGACGTGCCTGACCCGGCCTTCGCGGCCGAGGCGATGGGCAAAGGCGTCGCCATCGAGCCAAGCGAAGGGCGAGTAGTGGCGCCGTTCGACGGAACCGTAACCGTCGCGTTCAAGAAAAAGCACGCGCTGGCTGTCGTATCCGACACGGGAGCGGAGATTCTGGTTCATGTGGGCGTGGATACCGTCAAGCTGGACGGGCAGCACTTCACGTCGCATATTCAGGAAGGCGACCGGGTTAAAGCTGGACAGCTGCTGCTCGAATTTGACATTGAGCAGATTCGCGCCGCCGGTTATCCAACCGTCACGCCAGTCATTGTGACCAATACCTTCGACTATGAAGATGTCCTCGCGCTTCAGCAAGGCTCCGTTCAGGCTGGCGATGAGCTGCTGGAGACCATTCCCAACCGCGATGTGAATGGTGATGGCACAGGCGGCTCGAAGCAGAGCGCTTGAGCATAGAAGCAAGTTCAGCCTGACCTCTTTGGAACAAGACCACTTCCCTACCGGGAGGTGGTCTTTGCTGTATAAATCGAGTGTTTCCCGGGATGCCGCGTCAGATTCCTCTTGTCCATTCTCCTTTTTTGGTTAAACATACATATATCTACAGAAAAGTATCTACAGAGAAGGAGAGATCCCCATGCTCCGCAAACCAAAGGAGTTGCCCAAGCCGCTGGGTCGTTATATCGTAGGCTTCACGGAAAGATCGGTTACCGACGAATCGCGCAAGAATCTATTTGAGTTTGCTCCCTATGAACTGCGAAAGATTCCCATTCACCTATATTATCCCGCCGACGATACGCTGGGCAGGCCGCAGATGACCTATTCATTTAAGGAAGAAGCCGAAGCCTACAAGAAAATGTCGCGCGGTCTGGTATCAGCCCGCAGCCAATATATGTCGATTCACGCTTACCGCGATCTTCCGTTATCGGCTGACCACAGCCAATACCCGGTTCTCTTTTTCAATCACGGGTACCTGAGTCATATGATGCAGAATGTCGTGTTATGCTGCGATCTCGCAAGCCAGGGATATATCGTGGTCTCGATCGGTCACCCTTATGAATCCAGTGTACTGAAATACCCCGATGGGACGCTGCTGTTCGCCCATGAAGAATTTTCTCGCGCCTTTCAGCAGAATCTGAAAACGCATATGCCACAGTTCAAAGAAATGCAGCAGCGCAAGTTCAGCGACAAGGAGATCTTCTCGGCAGTTGGTGATTTCTTTGACCCTTTTCGCTCTACCCCCATCTGGCAGCACGTCCAAATCTGGGCCGAAGATAACCGGTTTGTGGCCGACCGACTCGAAGAATGGAACACAGGCGCCAGCAGCTCCCCCTTTGCTGGCAGGCTGGATCTTGCACGCGGCATCGGCATCACCGGTCATTCGTATGGCGGCTGTACAGCGAGCCAGGTCTGCTTCGACGACCGCCGCTTTGTGTGCGGAGTGAATATGGATGCTCCCACATACGGTGAGTATTGGAATCAGGACTTGAAGAAGCCCTTTATGATTATGGGCAGCGAATTGATGGAACTGCTGGCACGTCCGCATTTTCTCGCCAATTCCTCCGATGCTTACTTGGTCATTGTCGAAGATACCCAGCATATGGACTACACCGATATGATCTACTACGCTCCGCAGCTGAAGCTGCTCAAACTGATTGGCAAACGGGAACCTGCGCTCATGCGCGAGATTATTTCCTTTTATCATCTGGCATTTTTCGATAAATATCTGCGACATCTTCCTCTCCCTGACGAAGGCCTGCCTCTGGCATTTGAAAGGGTTCATGTACGAACGCGCAAAGCTTCGGTGCATATTGGCTAACAAGGGAAGGGTGAGGTGGAAGTGAGGCAGAAGCCGCTTTCCATCAGGAAAAAGGGTTAACACATAAAGAACCCCAGCGCTCCGATTGGAGGCTGGGGTTCTTCTGCACCTGCAAAGCGTTGACATTCCACCTCAATTCAACGGAACGAACACTAAGCCAGACCCAATCCGCGTTCAAACTCCTCGGCCGGAACGGGACGTCCGAACAGATAGCCCTGTCCTTCGTCGCAGCCATTCTCCTCCAGAAAGGCCAGCTGTTCGGCACTCTCTACGCCCTCGGCAATAACGGTAATCTTGAGATTATGAGCCATCGAGATAATCGCCTTGATGATGTCCCGATTGCTGGGATCGCTCTCAATGTCCCGTACGAAGGAGCGATCAACTTTTAGACGGCTGATCGGCAGTCTTTTCAGATAGTTGAGCGAGCTGTACCCGGTTCCAAAATCATCAATCGAAATCTGTACACCCAACTCACGAAGCTGCCGCATCTTCTCGGAAGCCACCTCAACGTCCAGGGTCATGCCTTCCGTGATCTCCAGCTCCAGATATTCCGGCGGATAGCCGGTCTCCTCCAGAATGAACCGAACCGATTCGACAAGATTGCGCTGCCTGAACTGTCTGGGCGACAAATTTACAGCGATGACAAAAGGTTCATATCCCGCATGAAGCCAGCGCTGTCCCTGTTCACAAGCCGTGCGCAGCACCCATTCTCCAATCGGCAGAATCAGCCCGGTCTCTTCAGCCAGTGGAATGAAATCACTTGGCGGCACCCATTCCGAACGCCCTCGATGCCAGCGCAGCAGCGCCTCTGCTCCGACACGCTGACTCGGGAACAACTTCAGCTGCGGCTGATAATACAATTGAAGCTCGCCTTTTTCCAGTGACTTGCGCAGATCGTTCTCCAGCAAAATTCGGGCGCCCTCATGGTTCTCTCCCTGTGGTTCGTAGAGCGCATAGGTGCTCTTACCTGCTTCCTTCGCCTTGTACATGGCAGAGTCGGCATGATGCAGCAGCATGGAAGCATCTTCCCCATGTTCGGGATACAAGCTGATGCCGACACTCGGCGTCATGAACAGCTCATACCCTTCCACTTCAAATGGCTCGATAAAAGTATCCAATACGCGCTGCGCTGCCTGTTCGGTCTCCGGAACACGGTCATGTCCCAGCAGCACCACAAATTCGTCGCCTCCATGACGGGCGATAAACGCATCTTGTCCCAGCGAATCCTGCAATCTGCCTGCCACTTCGACCAACAGAATGTCGCCAACACCGTGTCCGAGTGAATCATTAACCGTCTTGAAGCGATCTAGGTCAAAATATAAAATGGACAGCTTCTGCTCTTTGGATTGTGCCGCTTCAATCGCTTCACTGAGCTTCTCCTGAAAGGAACGACGGTTGGGCAGCCCGGTCAGGCTGTCATGATACGCCATCCGATAGATCAGCTCATTGGCGCGATTCTGCTCAATAGCGAGTCGTGCCAGATAGCCGGTCTTGCGAATCAGCTCGATTTCCCGTTGAGTAGGCAGACGACGCTCTTCATAATACATGGCAAAGGTACCAATGATCTCGTTCTGACCATCAATCAGCGGAAGCGACCAACAAGCACGAAGACCGTTGGAGATCGCCAATTCACGGTAAGTCTCCCATAATTCGCTTTGTTCAATATCTTCCACAATGACGATCTCACGCCTGGCCGCAGCAGCTCCGCATGATCCGCCCCGCTCGCTGACCTCTACGCCTTCAGAAGCCTGTACATAAGCCTTCGGCAGACTGGGCGCGGCCAGTTTGGTCAGAATCCCCTGCTCATGATCGTAGCCGTGGATGGAACATTTGGCACCCGTCTGGTATTCCGCCAGCCGCACCAGATGATCCAGTGTTTTCACCAGCGGCGTAGACTTGGCAATCATCTCCAGAATCAAGTTCTGGCTGTCCAGAATACGCATCCAACGTACCTTTTCACTAATATCCCGAGAAATACCAAGCAGTCCTATCACTTCATCATCTTTTAAAATGGGAATAAGCGTAGCGTCCACTCGAACCACATATCCGGATTTCGAGCGAAATGAAAATTCCGTCTGGGTCATACGCCGCTCCATAAGAGCGACTTGCAGCGACTGTTCCGCTCTAGGCACATCGGAAGGAAGAATAAATTGATTAAAATCGGAACGATACAATTCTTTTAGGCTGTAGCCGCTCATGCGTTGCCCACTTGGATTCACATCCAGGAAGCAGCCTTCGGCGTCCAGAAGAAAAACGGCATCCGTGCTGTACGCATATAAGGAACGATAGATCTGGTGTTCCTCAGCAAGCAGGAGAACCGACGAAAACGAATCGGCCATTAAGCGGCGATCTGCGCCCGTCTCAAGGAGGGATTCTTCAGGCGCGGCTGCGTCCTGTGTTTCAGCATCTTTGTCCTGCTGCACACCGCGAGCGTTCGTTAGGTTCTGCTTCGCCTTTCCTTTTCCCTCAGCCATGGTCATCTACCTTTCAATTTGCTGTTCTATCCTCAAAATTATACGATTTCTGCTGACAAAGCAAACGCTTGCTCAAAGTCTGATCCTCTATTTATCGGATTGCGCAGCTGCAAATATAAGAGGATGGCTCTGTGAAGGAACAAGCCGCTGGCCAGACTTCTGTCTCCACTTGTAGGCGAGCAGATGCGATCCTAGAGGACGGTCTCGTTCAAAAGAAAAAAACCTTTTCCTTTTCGCCAAGGCGAATAAGAAAAAGGTTTGGAATTCATGGCGGCACAACTTATTTTCTGGACATAAATCCATCTTATTCTCCGCTTCCACTATGCCTGTATACGCTGCATCTTCATACGCTGCAAAATCATCACACCATAGCCAGACAAGTTCACTTCTCCTTCGACCGCTTCACCACTGAGCAGTTCCATGCACGGCGCTCCGATCCCCATACAAACGGGTTTTGCACCATAGTTTAAGAGGAAGAAATAAGCCTCGCCCGTCTCGCTCTCACGCACCCCAAATTCAACCTGAGGCGGCAGATGCAGCCAAGAATCGGCCGGTGAAGCCAGGCCCAGCCGATCAATCAGACCATCAACAATTGCATCGCTGAATGCCGCTCCATAATACCAGGCTTCGCCTCCTCCATGCTGACGTCGGGTGAGTGCGGGACTGCCTGCATAATAGTCACCTGCATATTCGGCGATGATGTCGGTCGAAGCGTCCTCCACATGCAAAATATCATTAAAAGCTTCGGCGAAGAATGGTTCATCTGATGCCAGTCCGTCACGATCGACCCAACGCAGCGGCGGAGCTTGAACCGTGCCTTTGATTAAGGTGAAGTCTTCGACCGTAATGCCGCATAACTCAGCTAACAACCCTGGGAAAGGCATCATTCGGCAGTGTCCATGTTCATTCTTGTAGCCGGTTCGTGCACCCAGAACCAGCTTGCCGCCCCCTGCCACATAAGCTTGCAGCAGCTCGGCGGTCGCCTCGGTCAGGATAGCCGCATGCGGGTAGATAAGCACCTTGTAGCGCTGCAATTGTTGGAGATCCGCCTCGTGAAGCGTGACATAATCGACGGGAATATGCCGGTATTGCAGTCGCTTGAACCAGGAATTGACACTGCGTGAGGTCAGCGGCCCGTGCCAGACATCCAGTTCACCATCCCATTCGTTATCGTAATCACGCAGGATGGCAGCATCCGCTCTATAAGTCGTTCCCGAGATGGCAGACCCAATTGCGGCAAACTCCCGTCCAACCCCTTCGGCCTCTCTCACTCTGCGATTGGGCCGATTATGATAGTCATTCAGGCCATGCCAGTAAATCTCGGTGCCCACCGCTGCCGTACGCCAGCGGAAATACAGCACCAGATCTGCCCCATGCAGCACGGACTGATACGTCCAGAGCCGCAGCTGCCCCGGGCGCGGAGAGGCCATCTCGATACGGTTGACCCATCCCCCTGGCCCAGCCTGCTGCTCCATGATGCAGAAGTTGGGCGAGATGTTCCGAACCGCGCTTAGATTCAGACTCCATTTGCGATCCAACAGCGGTTCCTTCTCCTCACCCGGGAAAATCGTGGAGAACTGCGGATAGGAATCATAGGAGAAAAAGTCAAGCAGTTCATCGGTCAGCGCATGACTGTCCAGATGACCGAATAAACCGTTGGTGGTCACCCAATGATTCGGAGCGACCTCGCGCAGAATGTCGGCCTGAATCCGCGCGAATTCAATAACGCTATCCGAGATAAAACGCTTCTCATCCAGAGCCAGGTGAGGGTTTGGCGAATCGGCAACCGTAGGACGAGGCAGATGAATCTGCTCCCATTCGCTGTAAATCTGACTCCAGACGACTGTACCCCAGGCTTCGTTGAGCGCCTCCAGTGTGCCGTACTTGCGGCGTGCCCATTCTCGAAAAGCGGCATGATCGGCTTCGGAGTAGAATACATTGGTCTCGCAGTTAAATTCATTGTCGAGCTGCCAACCTACAATTGCGGGATGGTCGTGGTAATGGCTCGCCATTTCCCGGGTAATAGTCGCACATAATTCCCGATATTTTGAGCTGTTATAGTTGTAATGACGGCGCATGCCGTGGTGGTACAACGTCCCGTCCTGAGCCGCGTTCAGCACTTCCGGGTAGCGATGCGTCAGCCAGGCGGGCGGCGTCGCTGTCGGTGTGCCCATGATAACTTCCAGCCCATGGCGATGCGCCGCGTCCAGGGCACGATCAAACAAGTTAAACTCAAACCGGCCTTCCTCCGGCTCAAATAATGCCCAGGCAAACTCACCCACGCGAATCGTGGAAATATTCATCTCCCGCATGCGCCGGAAGTCATCTTCCCATAATTCCTCCGACCAATGTTCAGGATAATAACATACGCCAAGTTTCAAGGTATCCAGCTTGATCGATTTCACCATCATCATAACCCTCCGCTTTTTGATCTCCTGTTCCTCGCTGCTCCAGCAGGCAGCCCGCGAGTTCTCTGCTTTATTGTAAGCGGATACTCATGGAAGGGATATAACGGGATTTTGCGGATGTATCATTTTTTTGCGATCGCTCATTTATAATAGGGCTGTAATCAGCGTATATGACTCTCATGAATAACAATTATTTCTTTTATAAAAGGAGAGACCTGGATGGAAGAACACCTCTTTTTCCCTGCGCCTACTGTGGATCATTATATCTGTTATCCCGACTTTGCTGGCGGCTACAGCCATCGCCCGGAACATCGGGTAGATCGCCCGGCGCAAAGTGACGACCTTCAGCTGCACCGATTGTATAATCTGCATCTAATTCTGGATGGAAGCGGTTATGTACAATCGAACGGCCGATCATTTGAACTGGGGGCAGGCAGCGGCTTCTTGTACGGTCCTGGTACTGCACAGCGATACGCATCGCATCGTGACCAGCCGTGGGATATTCGTTGGGTGCATTTTGCCTGTGCGGACGCGGAACATCTGTTGGGCGCACGGGGTATGGGGGAGGTCTGGCTGTTCCGTCTGGCTGAATCTTCCGTCATTGCCAGTCGGATCGAGCACCTTCTGGATCTGGGTCGCACGTTCGAGTTTGCAAGAGAAGCCGAAGTGTCAGCCTTGCTCTATGAACTGCTGCTGCATCTTGCAGCCGACGCGTCGCCGCTGTCGCTTCCACGCGATCCTTCTCTGCCAGGTATTCAGGCCGCGGCCGAATACATTCGCCTTCACTGCATGGAAGCGGACTTGTCCATGACCGACGTTGCCGCTTATACCGGATACAGCGTGCCTTATTTTAGCCGAAAATTTCATCAGCTCATGGGGCGCACCCCAAGTACCTATCTGCTGGAAGCCCGCGTCCTGCACGCCAAACGCCTGCTTGTCTCCACTTCGCTGACCGTACGCGAGGTCGCAGCCGCCTGCGGGTTTTCGCAGAGCAGTTATTTCATTCAATGTTTTCGCAAGGTTCAAGGGATGACGCCGGAGCAGTTTCGATGGAGTCGGCGGATGTGAGAGGCAAGTTCAATCCTGCTTTTTTGAGCATAAACAGAAAAAAATTAGTTTTTATCGATATTTAGTATTTACTAAGTTAGCATTTGTGACGATAATATCTTTTGCCTCTTGTACGCGGGTCCATCCGATTCGTGTATAAAATAGGCTAACATTCAGATAAAGGGGAATATTCGCAGATGTTTAGTTCGCTCAACAAGAAAGTCAGCGCTCTGCTCGTGGCGGCATTGATGGTTACTTCATCTTCTGCCGTTTACGCCAATGAAATAACGCCCCTGACAGACGGAAGTCTCACCCTTCCTCAGGCAACAGTTACCCTGTCAAGTACACGAAGCATGGCTGCCTCGGGAGAGCCGGTCACATTCATGGCAACCGTCGAAGGTTCTTCAGGCATGCCATCCGGAACGGTCACGCTCACTGAAGATGGCGCCGAATTGGGCAGTGCCCGATTGGGAAGCGATGTCACTCGCCCAACCGAAGTCTTCATCATGGTACCCAGCTTGGAAAAAGGCGACCACGAAATCACGGCCACATACAGCGGCAGTTCAGCCTATGCTCCTACTGAATCGGATCGGCTTACCCAACATGTAGGAGATCCCGCATCGCCCTCCTTCAAGCTTTCGCCCAGTCTTACAGTCAGCAGCCTTCTGAATCCGTCCAATCACGGAAATTCCGTAATCTTCGATGTCCGATTGAATCTGGATCGCGGTGGCAATCCTTCAGGAAGTGTCGTGCTGATGGACGGTGAAACGGAATTGGCAAGACTGCCCATGTGGCCGGATGGCGTATCCAACGGCGACGCCAAGGCTCGCTTCACAACCGACCAATTAAGTGTGGGAAGCCATCCGATTACGGCCAAATATTACGGCGACAGCCGTTATGACCTGAACGATCTCATCTCCCAACCTCTAACTCAAATTGTGAATGGTTCTTCAGAGCCGGGCAATGGTCAACCTTCTCTGCGCAAAACAGTGACCAGCGTGTTGAGCACTCGCAATCCCGCTGCCCAGGGAGAACCTGTAACTTTTGTAGCGCGGGTGGACAGAGATTATGTAAATGGTGATTATTCTGACCCTACAGGAACTGTAACCTTCAGAGAAGGCAGTACGATTCTCGGCACAACAAAAGTGGGCGAAGATCCCGTTCACCCCCAATTTGCTTACCTGGCCGTGCGGAGTCTCCAAGTTGGCGATCACTTGATTACTGCGGAATATGACGGAGATAGCAAATTCGGTAAAAGTACATCCACTCCCTTGACGCAAAAAGTAGCCGAGTTGGTAGAAACGCCGACAGAACATCCAACGGTAACCAAAGTGACCAGTCAGCGCAACCCGTCGAATTTCGGCGATTCGGTTACCTTCGATATTCGTGTCAAAACTGATCCCCAGTTCACACGGGATATAGCTGGAAGTGTCATTCTGCTGGACGGAGAAACGGAATTGGCCACGATTCCCATGACGCCAGGTGGAGTTGCCAATGGGATTGCTGAGGGTTCCTTTACTACCCGCGATCTTAGCGTTGGCGATCACCCGATCACAGCCAAATATATCGGCGACCGCAGATACGAGATTGCCGACAGTACGTCCGAGATCATGGTTCAAGTCGTTCAAGCAGGCGGCAGCAGTGGAAATCCGAGCCCGGAAGTTTCCAATCCAGCTCCGGTTCCTTCTTACGATCCGCCGTACCCACCTCCTGCCGCTCCTGTAGTTGTGGCTCCTGCTCCACCCGTTCAGCAGGAACCCAAGCCTGAGCCGCAGCAGCCAGATAAACCGGCAGTCATTGAAGAAGGACAGAACCCGGATGATATTTTTAGAAGCCGCGTCGTGAACACTGACAGCAATGTGATTGCGGGTGTAGAAGCCCGTACAGCGGATATTCTCAATCAGGGAGACGCCTTCCCCGCCCTGACCTTTGCGGATGTTGCCAACCATTGGGCGGTGCCTTCGATTCAAAAGCTGACCAAGCTGGGCGTCATCAATGGCTATCCGAATGGCGGATTCCAGCCTAATGAGCAGATCACCCGTGCCGAGTTCGCAGCAATGATCGAACGTGCCTTCGTGGGCATGGCTTCGCGCCAGATTAATCTCGACGAAGACCGTTTCACTGCATATACCGACATTAACAATCGTTGGTCTACAGACAGCCTGAAGAAGCTGATTGCGGTCGGCGTACTAACCGGCTATGAAGACGGCACGATTCGTCCGGAACAAACCATCTCTCGTCAGGAGATGGCGCTTATCATTACACGCGTGCTTAATGCGAATATCTTGAGCCTAGATACTTCCAGCGTGAACTTTGCTGATCTTGATCGCGTCTATGCGGCCGATGTCATCAAAAAAACGGCTGCACTCGGAATCTTCGAGGGCAAGACCAGTCTGTCGTTTGATCCGAATGGCGGTGCTACTCGCGCAGAAGCCATCGAGACCATCATCAAAACGTACAGCTTAAGCCCTTCCATCAAGACAGCCCTGGAAAAACTCAATTAGTTGTCAAAGCGATCATTTAGCCGCCAGCAGAACTTCTGCTGGCGGCTTTTAAGTACCCGCAGTCCACCGCCACGTCACCCCGAAAAATAATCACCCTGCGCCATATCCGCCATCAGGTCGAGTTCTGTCGGACTCCACCCCATCTTCTCCCGCGTCAGAACGGACGAAACGGGATTATCGGCTGCGGCAAAAGGAGCCAGCCAACCATAATAAGCAGCCGCATCTGCGGGTTCGATCCGCTTAGCCGGAAGATTCGCATGCTGCGCAATGGCTTCCGCGATCTGCTTGAACGGCACCCCTTCCTCTGCTGCGGCATGAAGCGTCGTCCCGCCTTCGGCTTGCTCAGTGGCCAACCGGAACAGACGTGCCGCATCGAGCCGATGGACGGCGGGCCAGCGATTGATTCCCTCGCTAATATAGGCCGCCGATCCTTTGGATTTCGCTATGCGGATCAGCGAAGTCAGCAAGCCGCCATGGTCGCCTGCTCCGTGGACGATTGGCGGCAGTCTTACCAGCGAAGCACGAACGCCCTGTTCGGCCAACGCCAGCAGCGCTTTCTCCGAAGCTACGCGGCCTCCTCCGACCGACGAGACATCGCCCTCTGCTTCTTCAGTCGCCAGCCTTCCGGGTGTAAGCGTCATCGTCGGCATGGCGATGGTGAGAGCGCCATTTCGCCGAGATAACGCGCCGCCCATAGTCTGGATCGCGCGGCGATCTGTCTCGATTGCCGTCTCCATGAAGCGAGCAGGTATACGCTTGGGACTGCCACCCAGCATAATCCGCAGCTTGGAAGATAGACCGGCATGCGAGAACTTGTGATAAAAAGCCGTGTGGATGACTGCGTCGGCTTCACTCGCCTGTCTGCGCAGCAGATCCGTCTGTTCGATTGAGCCGCGTACAGCTTTCACTCCCCGTGCTTCAAGCCGGGCAGCCGCTTCTTTGGAGCGCACCAACCCGCTCACTTCATGTCCGTTTTCCAATAATTCATGAATAACCGCCGATCCGATAAAGCCGCTTGCTCCTGTTACCCATACACGCATTTCATCTCCTCCTTGTACGCTAAAGTATAGACTTCCGGACGGCTGAATCGTTGACCGTTCCGCTCCTGTTCTTGCCTGATTCAACGAAAAACGCAGCAAAAAACCGCAGCTTGAAAGCTGCGGCTCAGATTTCTTTATTCAGATCCTTGATATTCGGGCTGTTGATATTCAGGATGGTGAGAGGCTTCAGACTGCCCATGTTCAGGCCGTCAGGCTCACAGCATCCTGTATATCATGAAGAACGACCCGTTCTCCATTTTGCCAGATCCCGGCTGGGCGGACTGCCGAAGAAGCGGCTGTAATCCCGGCTGAACTGCGAGTCGCTGATATAGCCAACGAGTCGGCAGGCTGCGGTGGCATCGCGTTCACCGGCAAGCATGAGCCGCCGCGCTTCCTGAAGGCGCAGCGCTTTCTGGTATTGAAGCGGACTCATCGACGTGACCGACTTGAAATATTCACGGAACGACGACTCGCTGAGATGTACCATATCGGCAAGATCGGCCATTTTCAGTGATTCGGCGAAATGGTCGCGCAGCCAATCAATCGCTTTGGCCACGCGCTGCGCATCCGATCCATTCAGCACGGTCTCGGCGACGTATACGCCGATCGGGCTGCGCAGCAAACGAATAAAGATCTCATTCTCTGCCAGTGAAGCAAGCAGTCTGCCGTCTCCGGGTTCGTCGAGGCAGGAGACCAGCCGGGCGACGGCGTCGATCAAGGCGGGATCGCCGTCCAGCACATAGTTTGCGCTGCGCCCGCCTACTGAAGGCAGCCCATCCGGATAGACCTGCGGAACCAACGCGGCGATTTTTTGCGGGTCCAGATACACGCCGACGCCGAGAAAAGGCTCGGTCGGGCTGGCCTGAATCGTTTGTATACCGACCGGCAGCGCTACAGGTGCAACCAGAATTCGTGAGCCGCTGTATTCGGAGACGTTATCGCCGATCTTGATGACCTTCTTGCCCTGCGCGGCGATGCCGACAGTCGGCCAATACATCGTATGTTTGTACTCGGAGGGCTGCTCACTGGAGTAGCGATTGAAGTACAAACCGGGAATTGGTGCTTCGCTTGTACCTTCCTGCCAGGCATGCCGTCCAAGCAGCCGCGCCAGCCGCGCAGTCGCGGCTGATGCCTGCTCGATCTTCGCTTCATCGGATCTCAACATCATTCGGCAAGCAGCTCCTATGGAATGTATTTCGTCTATCGGGGAACAGCAACGATTAGACCCAGTATACAACAGCTCAAACATTTTCACTAACGACAAAAAACCGGCCTCCTCCAAGAATCGAGAAGGCCGGTTCAAGAAAATCCGGACGGCTGTAAGCCAGCCGCCCGGATCGATTCAGGATTCGAGGAATCCCTTGCTTATATCATGCCGTCCATATCATACATAATTGGCAGTGGGCGAGAAATCACTTCACTGTATACAAAAAAATCTATTTGCCAAAGGAAAGTGTTTTTTTATCTACATCCGATAAAATCACATATAGACCTGTGACTTTATGTTTATACTCATGGACCTATAATTTTAAAGTCTAAATGATATTCAAAACACTTCTGTGCCCACATATCGATTTGCTCAAAGACATATGTAGTGGAATGATCCTTAGATTTCTCCACCGTTTCTTTCACTTTCACCCAGTCTGATTTTAAAACGATCGTATGACCGAAATAATTAAAATCCACTAGATACTTTCTGAATATCGCGTTAAGTTCTGTTTTGACTAAACATTCTTCAGTTAAGTAAAGAGAGTTCTCCAACCAATATTCTTCTGAAGAAGACCCTTGTTGCAATTCAAAAACATCATGACCAATCAGCTCACCTTTATTGAGAACTTTCATAATCTGTACATCTCCTAGTTTGCAAAAAATAAATAGCAATGCTCTTCTATGATCGGACGAATGTATGGAGAAAGACTATTCGACGCGGGAGGAAATCGAAAAAGCCGGGTTCAATCCCGACTTCACGCCCCACAAGTTGAGACACCCTTATGCTTTCTTGCTTGCCGAAGGCGGAGCGGCGCTCGAATCGATTCAGGATCGCTTTGGACATGGTGACGACGAAATCACTAGACTCATCTATTTACATGTTACAGATCCCCTCAAAAAAGAAGCCGCACAGAGATTTGGTAATCTCATGTGCGGCCTACGTTAAAAATCCGTTAAATTGTTTGCGAGTCGATTAGCGCGACTCCTTGTGAAGCAAGGGTTTGTAGCCCTTGCTTACATCATACCGCCCATACCGCCCATGCCGCCCATATCTGGGCCAGCTGGTGCTGCTGGTTCTGGCTTGTCTGCGATAACCGCTTCGGTTGTCAGGAACATAGCCGCTACGGATGCTGCGTTTTGCAGAGCGGAACGTGTTACTTTCGCTGGGTCAACGATCCCTGCGTCGAACATGTTTACCCACTCGCCAGTAGCTGCGTTGTAGCCGATGCCGACTTGTTCTTTTTTCAGACGGTCCACGATTACGGAACCTTCTTCGCCTGCGTTTGCCGCGATGGTGCGGATTGGCTCTTCCAGAGCACGCAGCACGATGTTCACGCCCGTTTTCTCGTCGCCTGTCACTTCTACAGCTGCCACAGCATTGTAGACGTTAACCAGGGCTGTACCGCCACCGGATACGATCCCTTCTTCAACGGCTGCGCGCGTTGCGTTCAGCGCGTCTTCGATGCGAAGTTTGCGTTCTTTCAGTTCGGTTTCGGTTGCTGCACCGACTTTGACTACGGCTACGCCGCCAGCCAGTTTAGCCAGACGCTCTTGCAGTTTTTCCTTGTCGAACTCGGAAGTGGTTTCTTCCAGCTGCGAACGGATTTGGTTCACACGTGCATCGATGTCGCCTTTGTCGCCAGCGCCGTCTACGATTGTCGTGTTTTCTTTGGTTACGCGCACTTGACGAGCCGTACCCAGTTGATCCAGCGTCGCCGCTTTCAGTTCCAGACCCAGCTTCTCGGTAATGACTTGACCACCCGTCAGCGCCGCGATGTCTTGCAGCATTGCTTCACGACGATCGCCGAAGCCAGGAGCTTTGACTGCAACCGCGTTGAATGTACCACGCAGTTTGTTCAGTACCAGCATTGGCAGAGCTTCGCCTTCTACGTCTTCAGCGATGATGACGAGAGCGCGTCCTTGCTGCACGATTTTCTCCAGCAGCGGCAGGATTTCCTGCGTCGTGTTGATCTTCTTATCGGTAATCAGGATGTAAGGGTTATCCAGAACCGCTTCCATCTTGTCTGTGTCGGTAATCATATAAGGGGAGATGTAACCGCGGTCGAACTGCATACCTTCCACGACTTCCATTTCCGTAGCGAATCCGCGGGATTCTTCAACGGTGATAACGCCGTCTTTGCCCACTTTTTCCATCGCTTCCGCGATCAGTTGGCCCACTTCTTCGTCAGCTGCGGAGATTGCCGCAACTTGAGCGATGGACTGTTTGCCTTCGATCGGTTTAGCGATCGCTTGCAGTTCCAGAACGGCTGCTTTAACCGCTTTGTCGATGCCTTTACGTACGACCATCGGGTTAGCGCCTGCTGTTACGTTCTTCAGGCCTTCACGGATCATCGCTTGAGCCAGAACGGTTGCAGTCGTTGTACCGTCACCGGCAACGTCGTTCGTTTTGGTTGCGACTTCTTTAACCAGTTGAGCGCCCATGTTCTCAAAAGCGTCTTCTAGTTCGATTTCTTTCGCAATGGTTACGCCGTCGTTCGTAATCAGCGGGCTGCCGAATTTCTTCTCCAGTACCACGTTACGTCCTTTTGGTCCGAGCGTTACTTTTACCGCGTTAGCCAGTGCATCGACGCCGCGAAGCATCGAACGGCGAGCTTCTTCGCTGAACAGAATATCTTTAGCCATTATCGAATAACCTCCCTGGTAATGTGAATGATCGGGTGTACCTTTAATTTGCAAAAAGCGTTATGTGTAAGGATGACATTAAGCCAGGATGGCGTGAATGTCGCTTTCTTTCATAATCAGGTATTCTTTACCTTCGTATTTCACTTCAGTGCCCGCATACTTAGAGAACAGGACGCGATCGCCTTCCTTGACTTCAAGCGGAGTGCGGACGCCGTCTTTCAGAGTACCGCTGCCTACGGCAACCACTTTGCCTTCCTGCGGTTTCTCCTTGGAAGCATCCGGAAGCACGATGCCGAACGACGTCGTTTCCTCCTGCTGGATCGGTTCTACCAGTACGCGTTCACCCAACGGTTTAATCATGAAAAATAGCCTCCTTGTGAAATGTTGATGATGTAAGGTGATTCTTCATTGTTAGCACTCGACTACGTTTAGTGCTAACAGCCAAGTCTTATATTACTAGCCTCGTCGAAAAATTTCAAGTCCCCTCTCACAAAAAAAGACACCCCCGCAGTCGCGGGTCGTCCTTCTTGTGCAGCGCCTATACCCAAAGCTGCGTGCCGGGCTTCGTCAGGCAGATCTGCCTGTCCAAACCGGTTATATGCGTGTATTCAGCAGGCAGCAAGGCCGCTCCAGATACACCGGCCTCACTGTCGATACTGCCCCGTAACCATAAGCAGCGCCTCCGGCAGCTGATCCATAATCGCAGCCAAGTGCTCGTGTACACCCTTTGGCGTACCCGGCAGGTTGACGACCAGGGAACGCCCCCGAATCCCGCAGATCCCCCGGAACAACATCGCGGAACGATTTTTCTGCATCACCGTCATTCGCATCGCTTCGGCCATCCCTGGCACCTCACGCTCGATCACACGCTTGGTCGCCTCCGGTGTGACATCGCGGTTGGCCAGCTCTGTCCCTCCGGTTGTCAGAACCAGATCTGCTTGAAAATAGTCGGTCATTTCGATCAACGCGGCCATGATTTCGTCCGGTTCATCCGGTACGATTCGATACTCGATAATCTCGCCGCCCACTTCTTCTTCCACCAGCTCACGAATCACCTGCGCGCTCGTATCTTCCCGCTCGCCTCGTGCTCCCTTATCGCTGGCCGTCAAGATTGCCACTTTCCACAGCATGAGGTCACCTCTTCTCATCCATCGCTCTTCTTGCTCCCGGCCTGGGCCGTTCGCCTGCGCGAGAGATTCAGCCTGCGCCGAACTCCCTCTTCTGCTTTGCTTCTGCGGCAATCTTCCGTCGTTCATTCGATCGGCTTCCTGCCCCATCTATGGTTCATACACCCGGGTTCGCACATCGGCTCCGCCGGAAGCGAATCAGATGCGGTCTGTCGTGTTCGTCATCCCGCTTGGAACAATCAGCAGCTCCACCCGAAAGTCATGCGGCTCCATCGGCACCTCGTCAATCACCTGCTCTTCATAAGCCAGCGCCCAGTGCAGTGGTGCCGCACCCGAAGCTTCCAACCGTTCAGACAATCGATCATAGAAACCACCGCCATAACCGATCCTTCCGCCTTTCCAATCAAAAGCAAGCCCGGGGACAAGCACAACATCCAGATCGGCAAGCCGTTCCTCTGGCCACTCCGGCAGCGCTTCCCTGGGTTCGGGGATTCCCCAACTCCCCGTCTCCTCGTCTTCTGCGCCATGCATATGCAGCAGCCGCATGGAGCGGGTTCCCTTTACAATACGCGGTGCAAGTGTGACGTCTCCTTGCGCACGGCACACTTCAAGAAGGGGCCGGATGTCCAGCTCCCCCCGGTAAGGCAGATAACCGAGCAGCACCAGCGGCCGTCCCTTGCGTTCTCTCAGCGTATCCAGCCGGTCGGCGGCCAAACGGCACACTTCGATAGAAGCACGGCTGCGAGCCTCCGGAGAGATGGCTGCTCTCGCCTGTTCCATAAGGTGTCGAAGTGCCGCTTTATCGGGTATGCGTCCGATGCTGCTCGCCTCCTGTATTTCTGTTGTTCTCTTTTTTGTTCTCACATGCACAAGTTTATCATTGTTTCACGCAAATAACCACCGCTCCCGCCCTGCCAAAAGCACATCCCGCTCTTTTTGACAAAAAATCATACAGTCGTTTTGGTTTTTGAGGCGCATTAATGTAGAATAAAAACACAAAAGACTATTAATCAAAAGCACGGAGGACTTGGAATCATGCTGCTGCAAGCCACAGGAATCGCCAAAAGATACGGCGTCCAGAGTATTCTGGAAGGCATCACTTTTCAAATCTTGGAGCGTGAACGCATCGGTCTCGTCGGGGTAAACGGCGCAGGCAAATCCACGCTGCTCAAGATCTTGGCCGGCGAGATGTCATATGACGAAGGCCAGATTTTTAAAAACAAAGAAACGACGATCGGGTATCTCGCCCAAAACAGCGGTCTACAATCGGATCGGACGATTCAGGCAGAGATGCTGGACGTCTTCGCCGACCTGCTGGATGCGGAGCGCGAAATCCGTGAGATGGAACTTGAGATCACCGAAGGTTCCTCCCATTCCGAACAAAGCAAAGAGTATCAGGATCTGCTGAATCGTTACGCCATGCGTTCGGACTGGTTCCGCGACCGCGGGGGTTATGAGATGGGCACGAAGATTCGCAGCGTGCTGCACGGCATGGGGTTCGGCGAATTCGATCCGGAGACCATTGTCTCGACCCTGAGCGGCGGACAGCGTACCCGCCTTGCTCTGGCCAAGATGCTGCTTCAGGCGCCTGATCTGCTCATGCTTGACGAACCGACCAACCACCTGGACATCGAGACGTTAACCTGGCTGGAGGACTATCTGCGCAGCTATGAGGGCGGCCTGCTGATCGTCTCTCACGACCGCTATTTCCTCGACAAGACGGTCACCGCTATCGTAGAGATTGAACGTCACCGGGCACGCCGATATACCGGCAACTACAGCCGATATACCGAGTTGAAGGCTGCCGAATATGAAGCGGAGCTGAAGCAATACGAGAAACAACAGGGCGAGATCGCCAAGATGGAAGCGTTCATTCAGCAAAATATCGTCCGCGCTTCGACCACCAAACGTGCACAGAGCCGCCGAAAAGCACTGGAGAAAATGGATCGTCTGGATCGTCCGGCCGGTGATCTCAAACGCGCCAATTTCTCATTCCAGAGCGCCTATACGTCGGGTAAGGACGTGCTTCAGGTCGATCGCCTGGCGGCTTCTTATGAAGGACAGGAACCGCTGTTCCGCCATGCTTCGTTTGCTTTGAATCGCGGGGAGACGGTTGCCCTGATTGGTCCCAACGGCGTGGGCAAGTCCACGCTGCTCAAGACGCTGATCGGCAAGCTCAAGCCCGACGAAGGACGGATAAACTGGGGAACCAAGGTTCAAATCGGCTACTACGATCAGGATCAGGACACGCTGACTCCGCAAAACACGGTACTGGAAGAACTGTGGAGCACTTACCCGCATATGGAAGAGGCACGGATTCGCACAGTGCTGGGCAACTTCCTGTTCAGCGGTGAAGACGTGCTCAAACGAATCTCGGCTCTAAGCGGTGGCGAAAAGGCCCGCGTGCTGCTCGCCAAGCTGATGCTTCTGGAAGCCAACACCCTGATTCTGGACGAACCGACCAACCATCTGGATCTGTTCAGCAAGGAAGTGCTGGAATCGGCGCTTCTCGACTTCGATGGCACGCTGCTGTTTATTTCCCACGACCGTTACTTCCTGAACAAGATGGCCGAACGAGTGATCGAACTGAGTCCTGTCGGAATCACCGGCTATCTGGGCAACTACGATGACTATGTTGAGAAAAAGCAGGAGCTGGAAGAGATCGCCCGTGAAGCCTCCATTCTCAGCGCAGGCAAATCGAAAACGGCGGCTGCGCAAGCAGCTTCGGCTGACGAAGCCAAAAATACGCAGGTCTCGTTCGAGGAGAGCAAACAGGCCAAACGCGAGGAACGAAATCGCCAGCGCCGGATGGAACAGCTGGAGACTCTGATTGCCGAATTGGAAAGTTCCATAGCTGCGCTTGAACTGGAGCTTACACTTCCGGAAATTTACGAAGATTACATGGCGATTCAAGAACGTCAGACTGCCATCGATACGCATAAAACAGAGCTGGCGGCTGCCTATGATGAATGGGAGACACTCGCGGCTGAATAATTTTTTGTCAAGGGCATTTTATATTTGTCCCTCTTATCCACCATGTTATCCACATTCATTCCCCATAATCTGCTTGCTAACCGGCCGTTTCGGCCGGTTTTTTGCGCTTCAAGACGCCTTTCCCAGCTCGAAACCAATTTTATCCACTTTATTATCCACATTATCCACAGATTTTGACCTCTCATTTTGAAAAACATATCCCCTTTTGCAGGCCAACACGACTCTTTACCTGGCAAGGACTTAAAGCGTTTACTCACAATTGAAGGGGGATATGTGGATAACATTATTCAGGGATTGACAAGTGCAGGTAAAACGTGCGTTAAACGCTCCGGTCTCAATTAATGTATATTTACACTCTCTTTATCTACATCATCAATACAAAAACACCCGGAGCATACGGCAAGCCGCCCCGGGTGTGACATGAAGCAGAAGGAATGAGAAACGGGATTCCCTGCTCCTTATTCATCTAATCGATGGAGGAAAGCTTGCGCAGATAGGCATGTGTGGCTGCGTAATCCAGCATAACTCCCGCGATCCGCACAAGCGGTGCAGATTCTCCTTCTCCCACATAGTGCACCGTCATACCGCTCGGCAGCAGATAGACGGTCTCCTGATCCAGATTAAAACGCTTCGCGTCCCAGCTTCCCTGCCCGATCTTCTCTCTCATCTCCCCGGCTGTTCGGGGAAAGGACGCAAGAAGAGAAGAATCCGCAGATAAGGCAGACGGTTCAAATTCCATACTGTCAGAGCGGTAAACTCCGTCTGTTGAGAATGTGACATACACCGTATAAACCGGATAATCAAACGTCAACGTCAGCATCTCTCCCGATCTCCAATGCTCATCCGCTTCCGCCATGAATTCCGCAAGCGACCCTCGATTTCCCAGATCCATACAGGCCGCCAAACTTCCGGCTCTGGCGTAGGATTCCGCAGTCACTTGTCCAATCCGGGTCTTGATGTCCATGCCTACCTTCTCCTCCAATCCTGTACGTTTGCTTCTTTCTCAAGTCCAGTCCAGCCGCTGACCCTTACTGATGCAACTGAGCGAAGCGCGAAAATCTAGGAGAGCGCCGATGTCTGTCCAACCGACCAGGCTTCCAGCGACATACCGGGTTCACCCTTGATATATAGATCGCTGATCTCCCCATGCTTCCATTTGATATAGGCAGCCGCTCCGATCATGGCTGCATTATCCGTGCAGTATTTCATCGGCGGAATCGCCAGCGGAATCCCTTCCGCAGCGCAGCGTTCCGTCAACGCGCTGCGCAGACCGCCGTTAGCCGCCACCCCACCGCAGAGCAGCAGCTGCTTGGCGCCGAACTCGTGCGCGGCACGGATGCCCTTGCCGACCAGCACTTCCACTACGGATTCCTGGAACCCCCGTGCAATGCCGCCCGCATCGACTTCTTCGCCTTTCATTCGGCTCTGATTGACCAGATTCAGCACCGCGGACTTGAGACCGCTGAGGCTGAAATCGTACGAGCCTTCCTCCAGCCATACCCGAGGCAGCGGAACCGCCGAATCGGCCTCCTGCGCTGCCCGATCCACGTGAGGGCCGCCCGGATACGGAAATCCGAGGGAACGCGCAACCTTGTCGTAGGCTTCGCCCACTGCGTCATCCCGTGTCTGGCCCATAACCTCGAAGCGTCCTTCACTCTCCATGCGCACGATTTCGGTATGCCCGCCGGAGACAACCAGGGCAATCGCTGGGTATTGAATGTCTTGGATCAATTGATTGGCATAGATGTGACCCGCAATATGATGCGTACCGATCAGCGGCTTATCCAGTGCGAAGGCCAAAGCCTTGGCCGCCATGATGCCAACCAGCAGCGCTCCAACCAACCCCGGCCCTTCCGTAACGGCAATCGCCGTCAGTTCATCCGGTTCCAGACCCGACTCGGCAATGGCTTGTTCCATCAGCAGCGTGATACACTCCACATGCTGACGTGAAGCCACTTCCGGCACGACACCGCCAAACGCCTTATGGGTCTCAATCTGGCTTGCGACCAGGTTGACCAGCACTTCCCGTCCGTTTTTGACGATCGCTACCGAAGTTTCGTCGCAGCTCGTCTCCACCGCGAGAATGTAGGTCACGTCCTGATTCGCACCTTCCGCATTTGTTTCTGTTGCCTTGCTCATGGTTGTTACACGCTTCCTTCCGTATCTCCAGCCGCCCAGGGATGTTCATGCAGATCGATCCACATGATGACGGCATCTTCATTATTGTCGGAGTAATAGCCTTTGCGGATTCCGACTTCCCGGAACCCCATCTTGGTATATAAGTTTCGAGCCACTCTATTGCTCACGCGAACTTCAAGCGTTGCCCGCTCCAATCCCAGCGCCTGGGCCTGGTCGAGCAGTTCACTAAGCAGCCGCTCACCCAGCTTGCGCCCCCGGTAAGCGGTACGCACCGCAATATTTGTGATATGTGCTTCATCAACGACCGTCCACATGCCGGCATAGCCCGCCGGAGTGCCGTTTACATCCATCATCAGATAACGGGCAAAATGATTGAGCGTCATCTCGCTTTTGAAGGCCTGCTCCGTCCAGGGAAGCGAAAATGACTCATGTTCAATGACCATTACATCGGGAATATCTTCAAGCCGCATGGTGCGGAAAGTCACCGAGGAACGATCCGAAGGCTGTAGCGGATCGGTTTCTTGATGCTGCATGGAGCGGCCTCCTCTCCTGTACGATTAATATGAATAGTGAATTTGATGAGGTGAAGCTGCTGCAAGATCCGATGCGGAAGCTCATCGTGCCCGATAGATCGCACCCTGACCTCACGCTCACGTTCAAAAGTTTCGGCCAGAAGTCTGGCTCCCATGACGTTGGCGGCTAGGCCTGATCCCGGCGAAGCAGATTGGCTTCGGCTTCCGTCACCTGCGTATAGTTTGGCAGCAGGCTGTGCGGCTCCGACGCCTCGCCTGCGGCAAGCTTGCGCGCGCCGATGGCTCCAATCCAGCGGCCTTCCGCCGCGCAGTCCTGAAGCCGTACGCGTTCCGGCGAGATTCCCGCCAGCTCGGCAAGCGCCAGCACCGTCTCGGCGTGCTTCGCCGTCTCTCCGGTGAACAAGATATAATCCGGCTGCTCTGCCGCCGGAAGTTCCTTCAGACGGCCGGCAATCGCGGCCGTCCAATCGCCGACGAGCAGAATGGCGTCGTCGGCCAGCCGCTCAAGCATCGGCTGGGCGGCGCTGCCCGCCGAGGCCGCGGCGGCCGATGGAGATTCGGCTTGGGCGGGCGACTCGGTGCCCGCTTCAGCCTTGCCCGGAGCGGCCTGCGAAGCGGCCGCCGATCCGGCTGCGGCGCCCGGCGCTGCAAACAGCGCCGTATACGCCTGACCCCGCCGCGCGTCCACCAGCGGCACGATCCAGCCCCGTCCCTGCGGAGCGGCCGCCTCCAACCCGGAAGCCGCCTGCGCTTCCAGGCTCGATACCGCCGCCACAGGAAGCTTGAGCGCCCAGGCCAGGGTCTTGGCCGTGGTCACGGCAATCCGTACACCTGTATAAGAGCCGGGGCCGATGCCTACGGCGATCCCTGCAAGTTCGCGTTTATCCGTGCCGGATTCACGCAGTGCACGCTCAATCTCCGGCAGCAGATTGACCGAATGATTGCGTTCGGCCAGACTGTTACTCTCAAATCGGACACCGGATTCATCAATAACCGCAACAGCCTGAGCCGCGCTCGAAGTATCCAATGCCAGAATCCGGCCCTGCGACCGGTTATGCTTTTCCATCTTCAGGTTCTCCATTCTTCTTCAATTCGCCTTGCTGCGGCAGCTCGTCTACCCACTGGGCATACGGACTGCCCATGCCTTCACATTGGATGATGCGGCTGTCGCCGCCCGCATGTTCAATCCGCAGGCTCAAGCGGTTCACCGGCAGCAGGTCGGGGATGAGCGATGCCCATTCGACCAGCGATACGCCGCTTCCTTCAAAATATTCATCCAATCCCAGATCTTCTGCTTCGTCCTGGGTAATGCGATAGACATCCATATGATAGAGAGGCAGCCTGCCTTCGTATTCCTTGATTAGCGTAAAGGTTGGACTGTTCACCACACCTTTAACCCCCAGTGCGGCGGCGAAGCCCTGCGAGAAACGGGTCTTGCCCGCGCCCAGATCGCCATCCAGCGTAATGACCGTGCCCGGCTGTACACGTCTGGCCAAATATTCGGCTAATGCCACCGTATCTGCTTCACCGCGCGAGATCCACTCCCTGCGGCAGCTTGGTTGTGCTTGCACGCTTCGTTCCACCTTCGCTTCCTCTGCGGCTTCAGCCGCGCCAGGCGGCCTTGCCGATTTGTTGATTCCTTCATTATAGCGTGCAACGGAATGAACGCCAACACTTGTGCCCCACTAGAGACGGTTCCAGAGCGATACGCCTCCCACAAGCAAAAAAGCAGCCACAATCCGCATCATCGCAAAAAAAGCACCTTTAGGCTCGACCGCCACCATTCGCCCCAGCACCTTGTTCCAAAAAGATTTGGGCGATACAATTGCCCAGCCCGTCAACAGAATCCAAACGATCATAAACGCATTAATCACCCAAGTCAGCCCAGTTGCCATCTTTCTCTTCCTCCTTAGTCGCTTGTCCTTCATTTCATCCTCACTCAAATAAAATCCCGAGAGGGAACCGCCAGGGCAGTCCAATCGGGATTTTGATGCGATGATTCGCCTGTTTCTGTCTTTTCCTTCGATCAAGCGGTTAGGCGGCCACATCTCTTTTCTGGAATACCCAGAAGCTCACAACCAGGAACACCACATAATAGACTGCCAGTACGATTAGCGAAAATCCAAGCGACATGACGCCATATTCACCCGTTGGCGAATACAGGTACTGGGTGAGATTGAGATTGGCGAACAGCAGATAACGTCCGATCTCGTATTTGGCCGGGTTCACCACAAGCGTAATCAGGCCGCCGACAAACATCATCACCATGGTCAACGAGAGCGCCAGCGAATTGCTGCGGAATACAGATGAGAAGGTAAAAGCAATCGTAATATACACAACACCCGGAATCATCCGCAGCAGCAGAGAGCGCCAGAACTCGTCTGCCATATTGCCAGCCACGCTGTTCAGAATTTCTCCTACCGCACCGGATGGAGCAGCCGTCTGGAACAGCAGCGCCGACAGGGGCAATGCCGGCAAAATGAACAACGCATAGGCAGCCAGCAGGAACAGCACAGTCGATACGTATTTGGACAGCAGAATTTTCATCCGATTCCATGGACGAATCAGCAGCAGCTTGATCGTGCCGCGCGAGAACTCACTGGCTACCGAATCAGCAGCAATCGCAATGCCAAACACCGTTGGCAGGAACCAGAACTGTTGGAGCGCTCCCAGTGCCGACCACATCCCCACCCCACTGTCGATAAAGTAAAACAGCGTAGGCATCAGCAGTGAGGTCAGCAGCACAATCCCCAACATCACCCAGGTTCGCACACGCGAATAAATCTTAATATTTTCATTATGCACCAGTTGGAAAAAATTAAACAATCTGTCCGCCTCCCGTCATCTCCAGGAATTGATCTTCCAGCGAACGAGTCAGCGGACGGATACCGTACACCGGGATTCCTGCCTGCACCAGACGGGTGTTGATGTCTGCAATCCCTTCCCGATTCGTCCGAATCACCAAGCGTCCCCCGCGAATCTCTCCGCCGCCCAGCAGATCCAGCGCTTCTTCGATTCGCGCAACGTCAAACTCGGTCTCGATCGCCGTCTCGGTATCCGCTTCTCCGTGCAGTTCGCGCACATCGATGAGCTTGCCTGCCTGGATGATCGCTACCGAATCACACATCAGTTCCATCTCACTGAGCAGGTGACTGGAGACAAAGACGGTCGTACCCTCTTCCCTTGTCAGTGTTCGCAGATAATCCCGCAGCTCACGTATCCCCTGAGGATCGAGACCGTTGGTTGGCTCGTCGAGAATCAGCAGTTTGGGTTTGTGCAGAATGGCCTGGGCAACCCCCAGCCGCTGGCGCATACCTAGCGAGTAGGTGGAAACTTTATCATGAATCCGGTTCTGCAAGCCCATAAAACGTACAACCTCATCCACCCGTTCCTTGGACACGTCCGAGCGCATCCGGGCATATTGCAGCAAATTGCGATAGCCGCTTAGATAACTGTACATTTCAGGGTTCTCGACGATGGCTCCGACCTTTGAGATTGCCCGTTCAAACTCCCGAACGATGCTGTGACCGCAGATCATAATATCTCCGCTGCTCGGTGCCATCAGTCCGGTCATCATCCGGATCGTGGTCGTTTTGCCCGAGCCATTCGGCCCGAGGAAGCCAAATACCTGACCCGATGGTACATCCAGTGTTAATCCTTCAATAATGGTCTTGCGTCCAATTCTTTTCACCGCCCGTTCAAAACGGACGACCGGTGGTTCTCCACCTGTTCGCGGCGCGTTTGGCTCCGTCGGTGCTTTTTCGAGTATGTCCATATGTATGCCTCCTCCTTTTCCAATAGTCCCCTACGTTACCAATGTAACATAGGCGAAGCATTTCATTCGAGGATTTATGAAAAAAAGCCCACCTGCTTCTCTATTAGAAGAAACAGGCAGGCTTTCTTATTTATACGGTACCCCTGCGATAACGAAGGGATGATACACAAGCAGGAGGTGAGGGATCAACCACCCGTCCGAGCCAGCTCACGCATATTCGCTTCAAAGGCAGCCAGCAGGGCAGCTTCGCCCGTCAAACCGCTGGATTCTGCTTTTTCGATCTGTTCCAGCATACGCTTGTAATCCTTAGGAATGACGCGGACGAACCGGCTGGATGTTTGTTCCCAGCCATCCAGAATCAGCTGGGCTACACCGCTGCCTGTCAGGTCGGCGTGACGCTGAATCATACCGCGCACTTCTTCCTTCTCGGCAGCGTCGTCCAAGGTCTCCAGCAGTACCATCTCCAGGTTGCAGCGGCTGACGAAATCACCCGAACCATCGTAGACGTAAGCGACACCGCCGGACATGCCGGCTGCAAAGTTACGACCTGTCTCGCCCAGGACAACAACCCGTCCTCCGGTCATGTATTCACAACCGTGGTCGCCCGTACCTTCCACGACAACCTTAACGCCCGAGTTCCGAACGGCAAAACGTTCACCTGCGATACCGCTGATATAGGCTTCGCCACCGGTCGCACCGTAGAATGCCGTGTTACCGATGATGATGTTCTCTTCGGACTTGAAGGTCGCCCGAGGGTCCGGCTTGATAATGATCTTGCCGCCCGACAGCCCTTTGCCCACATAGTCATTGGAGTCACCCGTGACTTCAAGCGTGATGCCCTTAGGCACAAACGCACCGAAGCTTTGACCAGCCGAGCCTGTGAAATGCAGCTTGATCGTATCTTCCGGCAGTCCGGCTGCGCCGTATTTGCGCGTCAATTCGCTGCCCAGAATCGTTCCGGTTGCACGATCGACGTTGGTGATCTTGAACGAAGCTTCGACCTTCTCGCCATTTTCCAATGCCGGAGCGGCTGCGGTCAGCAGTTCGCGCATATCGAGCGTCTGCTCCAGGCCGTGGTTCTGCGTCTGCGTACGGAACGGCGAGCTGCCTTCCGGAAGCTGAGGCACATGCAGCAGAGGCGTCAGATCCAGTCCTTTTTTCTTCCAGTGATGCGAAGCATCCACAGCATCGAGGCAGTCGGTACGTCCAACCATCTCTTGGATGGTACGGAAGCCCAGGGAAGCCATGATCTCGCGGACGTCCTGCGCCACAAATTTCATGAAGTTCACCACGTGTTCCGGATCACCCATGAAGTTCTTGCGCAGTTCCGGGTTCTGCGTCGCTACGCCGACCGGACAAGTGTCCAGCTGGCAGACCCGCATCATGATGCAGCCTACCGCAACGAGCGGAGCTGTCGAGAAGCCGTATTCTTCGGCGCCGAGCAGAGCGGCAACCGCAAGGTCGCGTCCCGACAGCATCTTGCCGTCTGTCTCCAATACGACACGGTCGCGCAGATTGTTGAGAATCAGCGTCTGATGCGTCTCGGCCAGACCCAGCTCCCACGGCATCCCCGCGTGACGAATCGAACCCTGCGGCGATGCGCCCGTTCCGCCGTCATAACCGCTGACGAGGATGATGTCCGCACGGCCTTTGGCTACGCCTGCCGCAATCGTACCCACGCCTACTTCGGATACCAGCTTCACGTTGATGTCCGCACGCGGATTGGCATTCTTAAGGTCATAGATCAATTCCGCCAGATCTTCAATGGAATAGATGTCATGGTGCGGTGGTGGCGAGATCAGGCCTACGCCCGGTGTCGAACCCCGCACTTCCGCTACCCATGGATACACTTTGCGGCCCGGAAGCTGTCCGCCTTCGCCCGGTTTCGCGCCCTGCGCCATCTTGATCTGGATCTCATCGGCATTGACGAGGTAGTTCGAGGTAACGCCGAAGCGTCCCGAAGCCACCTGCTTGATGGCACTGCGGCGGGAATCGCCGTTGGCATCCGGAATGAAACGTGCCGGATCTTCGCCACCTTCGCCCGTGTTGCTCTTGCCGCCAACGCGGTTCATGCCGATCGCCAGCGCTTCATGCGCTTCCTTGCTGATCGAACCGAAGGACATCGCACCCGTCTTGAAGCGGCGCATGATGCTCTCGATCGGTTCTACTTCTTCCAGCGGCACCGGTTCACCAACTGCCTTGAGGTTGAGCAGCGCTCTAAGCGTCAGATGTTTCTTCGACTCGCCTTCTACGAGACGTGCGTATTTCTTGTACACTTCGTAGTCGCCTGTGCGAACCGCCTGCTGAAGCAGGTGGATCGTCTGCGGGTTGAACAAATGCTCCTCGCCGTCGCTTCTCCATTGGTATTCACCGCCGGAATCCAGCACTTTGTCCAGACCTTCCTTGTCGGCAAAGGCACGGTTATGCTGAAGCAGCGTATCGAACGCGATCTCTTCGAGACCGATGCCGCCGATCCGTGATGGCGTCCAGGTGAAGTAACGATCCACAAATTCAGGCTTGAGACCGACCGCTTCAAAGATCTGTGCGCCCCGGTAGGATTGAATCGTGGAGATGCCCATCTTCGACAGAATCTTCACGACGCCCTTGGTTGTGCCCTTGATGTAGTTCTTCACCGCTTTCTCATGCGAGATGCCTCTCAGCATCCCCTGTGCGATCATGTCCTTGAGCGTCTCGAACGCCAGGTACGGGTTCACGGCACTGATGCCATAGCCGAGCAGGAGCGCGTAGTGGTGCACATCACGCGGTTCGCCGGATTCCAGCAGCAGCGTCACTTTGGTACGCGTGCCCAGACGGATCAGATGGTGGTGCATGGTCGATACCGCCAGCAGAGCCGGAATCGCAGCATTTTCACGATCTACGCCTTTGTCGGACAGGATCAGAATGTTGTGCCCTTTTTCGATAACACGGTCAGCCGCTTTGCACATCTCGTCGAGTGCATCGCGCAGTCCTTCCGCTCCACGAGCGGCTTCAAAGAAGATCGGAATCGTCATCGCACGGAAGCCCGGACGGTGACGATGCACGTGGCGAATCTTCGCAAAGTCTTCGTTCGACAGCACGGGCGTATCCAGCGCGATCATCCGGCAGCTCTCCGGTTCAGGCAGCAGCAGGTTGCGTTCCGCACCGATCGCTGTAGAAGCCGAGGTCACGATCTCTTCCCGAATCGCGTCAATCGGCGGATTGGTCACCTGCGCGAACATCTGCTTGAAGTAGTTGTAGAGACGCTGTGGTTTATCCGACAATACGGCGATCGGAGCGTCGTAACCCATCGAGCCTGTCGCTTCTATACCCGTCGAGGCCAGAGGTTCCAGCGTCTTGCGCAGTTCTTCAAAAGTATAGCCAAACGACAGCTGAAGCTGGGTGACGTTCTCATGCTTGGGCGCTGGCGGCTCCTTGGCTTCAGGCAGCTCATCCAGATTAATCATATGTTCGTTCAGCCACTCCCGGTACGGCTGTTCCGACGCGATCTGTGCCTTCACTTCTTCATCGGAAATGATGCGGCCTTCCTTCGTGTCGATCAGCAGCATGCGTCCTGGGCGCAGGCGATCTTTGTAGAGAATGTTTTCCGGTGCAACATCGAGCACGCCAGCTTCGGAAGACAGGATGATAAGATCATCCTTCGTCACATAGTAGCGTGCCGGGCGCAGACCGTTACGGTCGAGAATGGCGCCGATCTGTACGCCGTCCGTAAACGCCATCGCGGCCGGTCCATCCCATGGCTCCATCAGACAGCTGTGGTATTCATAGAAAGCTTTTTTGGTGTCGTCCATCGTCTCATGCTTGCTCCACGGCTCCGGCACCATCATCATGGCAACGTGAGGCAGTGAGCGGCCGCTCAGATAGAGGAATTCAAATGTGTTGTCGAACATCGCAGTATCGGAACCGTCCGGATTGATGACCGGCTTGACCTTTTCCAGATCCGAACCGAATACTTCGCTCTCAAACAGCGCCTGACGAGCGTGCATCCAGTTGACGTTGCCGCGCATCGTATTGATCTCACCGTTGTGGATCATGAAGCGATAAGGGTGGGCACGATCCCAGCTTGGGAAGGTGTTTGTACTGAAGCGGGAGTGGATCAATGCGATTGCGGAACTCATGCTCTCGTCACGCAGATCCGGGTAGAATTGACCCACTTGAGCCGTCGTCAACATGCCTTTATAGACAATCTTGCGGCTGGACAAGCTTGGGATATAAAACGTCTCTGCGCCTTCGCCTTCTGCATAGCGGATCGACATCTCAGCCTGACGGCGGATGATATACAGTTTGCGTTCAAACGCCAGATCGTCGGTTCCAATTACTTCGCCGCGTCCGATAAACACCTGGCGTACGCAAGGCTTGGCTGCCTTCGCGGAATAACCCAGCGTGCTGTCATCGGTCGGCACGGTGCGGAAGCCCAGCAGCTTCTGGCCTTCGGCCTGAATGATCTCGCCGAGCAGATATTCATGGCGGGCACGAATCTTGTCGTCCGTGGACAGGAACAACATGCCCACGCCGTAATCGCCTTCAGCAGGCAGCGTGAAGCCCAGATCCTGAGCCGCGAAGAAAGAATGAGGCAGTTGGAGCATGATGCCCGCTCCGTCACCGGAATTCGGCTCGGCACCCTGTCCGCCCCGGTGTTCCATGTTCTCCAGCATCGTCAAGGCGTTGCTGACAATGTCGTGCGCAGGCGTTCCCTTGATATTGGCGATAAAGCCCATGCCGCAGGCGTCTTTTTCAAACTGCGGATCGTATAGACCCTGTTTCGGAGGCAATCCAGTCATTTCATCAAACAACCTTTCCATAATGAAATTCGTTCATCCCGACAAGAGATAAAAGGTGCTCGCGCGTGGCAGGCCACCGAAAAGCCGCAGATATAAGAGAACAGACTGCCTTTCGTACCCAGCGGGGTTACCTGGGGCATGAAAAGCAGTCTTCCACATCCCGTTCGGAAACAGCCGGTAAAACGGTCGAACTTTCTTCAAAATCCGCGTTATCGTGCGGATTCTCGAACCTCGTTCAACCTACAGGCCGCCTCGTGTGCGGGTTCGCAGTTGGATTTTAGTTCCCCCATTGTAACATTCAGCTTCCACGGCATGCAATTTAAATCTTTTATCCGCCCGATAAAAAATACTTTCGCGGCGAAGCATTAGCGCATTGATGTGTCGAATTAGACGGGTTCATCGTTCTTTGCAAATTCCGAACGAAGCCAGCATGATTTTGAGTCATTATACGACAAAATTTATGCTTTGCCTATGCCTAAGACGATTTGTCCAATGAATGATGCAAAATATGCAAATGTGACGGAGCTGCGGAAGGTTTCTCTTTGGGTTTTCGCTGGCCTGCGCTTCACTGGATTCCTCTCTTCGTTTTCTCGCTCCTTCTATTATAAAAAGCCCCTGCGAAACAGATTCGCAGGGGCTTGCTGTAGAGAAACGACATAACCTTGTTACACCATTATGCTTGAGCAGGAGTCGTGTTTACGCTGGTCTCCGGAGTCCGCACATCGCGCTCGCGGATGAAATAGAAGAACGTCAGCAGCAGGAACACGACGCCGATCGCGCCCATCAGGATCGTCTGATGCCATACGACATCGGATACGCCGGTGGAGATGGCTGCTTTGTAGCCAATAACGGTATGCGTCATCGGCATCCAAGGATTGAAGCCTTTCATCCAATTCGGAATGAGTTCCAATGGGAAGGTGCCTGCGCTGGTTGTCAATTGGAAGATCAGCAGCAGAAGCATCGTAAACCGGCCTGGGTTGTCCAGCCAGGTTACAAACGCCTGAATCATCATTGTGAACGAGAAGCTGGTGACCCATGTAAACAAGATGAACAGAGGTACGCTCTGCACTTCGAGTTTCAGCATAAACAGCGTCACCAGGACCGCCAGTGCCGATTGCAGCACGCTCATGCCGAAGAAGGCCAGGAAGCGGCTGACAAAGCGGTTCCAGCCCGTTGCCTTGGCAACGGAAGATCCACGCAGCGGCACAACCAGGGTGGAGATCAGTGCCCCTACAAACAGACCCAGCGACAGGAAGTATGGCGCGAAGCCTGTACCGTAGTTCGGCACATCATGATAGACCGTCTCGTTCAGTTCAACCGGAGCGGCGAACATCTGCGCATTGGCATCGCCTTTGTTCACATCCGCAGTTTCGGCTGCGGCATCCGTCAGCTTGCTTTGCAGTTCGCTGGAGCCATCCTGAAGCTTGCCTGCTCCGTCTTGCAGTTTACCTGCACCATCTTCCAGCTTGCCTGCTCCATCTTGCAGCTTCACAGCTCCCGAAGCAAGCGTTTCGGTACCTGCGCCCAACTGGGCGGCACCCGAAGCCAATTCGCCTGCGCCGCTGCCCAGTTTACCTGCACCGGCACTGAGCTGCTTCGCTCCCGAAGCCAGCTGTCCGGCTCCGCTCTGTGCCTGACCCAGCCCGGCTTCCAGCTGCGCACCGCCTGCGGCAAGCTTCGCCGCGCCGTCGCCCAGTGCCTTACCGCCTGCGGCGGCTTCGTTCAGCTTGGCGCCGAATTGCTTCAGACCGGCATCCAGCTTCTGTCCGCCAGCTGCCAGGCTGTCGGCGCCCGCCTGGAGCTTGCTGCCGCCTGCGGCAAGCTTCTCGGCACCCGCCAGCAGCTTCTGCTGGGCGCCATCCAGCTGCTGCGCTCCTGCGTTGAGCTTGGTCTGGCCTTCACTCAGCTGCTCACTGCCTGCGGCAACGGCTTTGGCTGTCGCCAGAAGCTTCTGCGCATCAGGACTTTGCGCCAATTGAGGCGCTGCTTGCAGCAGCTGCTCCAATCCATTGGCTACGCCCTGCGCACCGGTCGTCAACTGCTGACTGGCTGCGCTGGAAGCGGCCAGTCCATCTTTTAACTGGGCGCTGCCTGCCGCACTTTGTTTCAAGCCATCACGCAGGCTGCCTGCCCCTTGGGAGGCCTGTCCAATGCCCGCTTTCAATTGGGTCGCTCCCTGTGACAGTTGAGCGGCACCTTTCTCAATCGTGCCGTTGGCGCCGGATAATTGATCCAGACCGCCAGCCAGCTTCTGGGCACCGGTCTTGAGGCTTCCGGCTCCTGTCGTCAATTGGGCAGCGCCTGCTTTCAGCTTGCCCTGTCCATTTTGCAGATCGACCGCTCCGGCCGCCAGCTTGTCCAGATTTTCCTGAAGCGTTGCGGCGCCGGCTTTCAGTTGAAGGGTACCGTCTTGCAGCTTGCCTGCTCCGTCTTTGAGGGCGACTGCTCCATCACCGGCTTGAACCAGACCGTTTTTGAGCTGGCCTGCTCCATCCTTCAGTTCTCCGGCTCCGCTTCCGAGGTCACCCGCCCCATCCTTCAGTTTGCCTGCCCCTTCGCCTGCATCGTGGAAACCTGTAGAGATGGTGTCCAGTTTGGCGAACAGCTTTTCCGTATAGGTCTTGGTGACGGCTTCGGAGACTTTGGATTTGATCTCCTTCACCGCCGTCTCCCCGATCTGACCAGCCAGGAAGTTATAGCCTTTGTTTGGCGAAAACTCGATCTTGGCGGTCTCCGGCTGTTTGTTGAGCACCGTCGTCGCTTTTTGTGAGAAATCTTCCGGAACGGTGATCCGCATGTAATACGTCTCATCTTCCATCCCACGAGCCGCTTCCTCGGCACCGACAAATTTCCAGTCAAATGAGGCGTTTTTCTTCAATTCGTCAACCAGATCCTGTCCAGCCTGCAGTTTCTGTCCGTCATATTCCGCACCTTTGTCCAGATTGACAACGGCGACCGGGATTTCATCCATCTTGCCGTACGGGTCCCAGAAAGCGTTCAGAAACAAGCCGCTGTACAGCACCGGGATGAACAGCACGACGATGATCGGGATCAGAATTTTGGGATTCTTCAAGTGCGTTTTTAAATCGCTGAAAAATACGGCTAAAGATTTCACTTCGTTTCTCTCCTTGAATTCATTGTTCTCTTTTCTGTAATCGCGTCAACAGAACCGAATGACTATTTTGATCGAATAGTCATTTTAGAGCAAAAAAACGGCCCGCCTCTCCAGCAGGCACGTCGCCCTGAATGAAGCTCAAGGGGCGGCGGTAAATCCTTGGGTTAAAAAAGTGAATATATGCTCCTTCAGTTCTTCCTTGCGCATCGGCGGATGGTGCATGTCCCATTCCACAGTCATCGCAATAAACAGCTTCAAGATGCCAAAAGCAATCACTTCCGCATTGCCCTCGCGGATCGCGCCCTTGTCCATCGACTCACGGATCAACCGCTCAAGGAATTGCAGCACGACGCTCTCCACCTTAAACAGCGCGGCCTTCGCCTGGGGCGTTCCGATGTCTCTTAGCTCCTGCGACAGCTTCAGGAACAATTCATGTTCTTCCCGGAATTCCACGATCGTATCGAGCGCATGATAGACATTCTCGAAAAACGGGCGTTCCGCATGAATCTCCGCTTCAGCTCGGTGCCGCAGCTCACGAATCGCACCTAACAGAATCTCGTCAAACAATTCTTCCTTGTTCTCAAAAAACGTGTAGATGGTTCCCTTGCCCACGTTGGCAATCTTCGCAACCTGGTCCATCGTGGTCGCTTTATAACCAAACAGCGAAAACGACTGGGCGGCCGCATGAAGCACTTGCTCGCGGCGGTCGACGACAGCCATACTCCCCCTCCTCTTTTGACTACTGGATTGACTAAAAATACAATTTGGTCATTCGGTCATTTTTAATCTATCACACGGCTTTGAGGATGGCAACCCTTTTTCGCCAACTAGTGAAAATTCATTAAAAAAGGTCCCTCCCGCCATGACGGAAAGGACCGATCATCTCCTCGGCAGCCGCCGATCAGATCTCGACGCTTTCCCGATTCTGAAGCGGAATACCTTCAATACCCTGTTCCTTGAGCTTGTCGCAGAAAGCTTCTACATCCTGCTCAATCGCAGGGAACGTATTGTAATGAAGCGGGAGCACCTTGGGTGCCTGCACCCATTTGGCGGCAATGACCGCATCGTCTGGACCCATCGTGAAAAAGTCACCGATAGGCAGCGCCGCAAGGTCGATCTGGTTCAGCTCTCCAATGATCTTCATATCTCCAAACAGCGCCGTATCTCCTGCGTGATAAAGCGTCTTGTCGCCCATCGTCAACAGGATGCCTGCCGGCTCTCCCCCATAGATCACACGATCGCCTACGGTTAACGAGGAGCTGTGGAACGCCAGTGTATATTTTACCTTGAAACCATCGAACTGATGAGAGCCGCCGATGTTCATGCCAACCGTCTTCACATCATGTTCCATACAATAATTCGCCAGTTCCACCGGAGCAACTACTGGGCAGTCATTCGCCTTGGCAATGCCAATACAGTCGCCAAAGTGGTCACCGTGGGCATGGGTTAACAGTACCGCATCAACTTTAATGTCGGCTGGCTTCACGCCTGAATTTGGGTTTCCGGTCAGAAACGGGTCAATGATGACTGATTTGCCTCCGCCTTCGACGAGCAGCGCAGAGTGTCCAAGATACGTGATTTTCATAAACGAAAATGCTCCCTTCGCGTTTGAATAGCCTGCTGAAGGACAAGACAGTCCCATTGGATGCAGGAGTCGATCTGGATACCTCTTCTTCCGTTTCATTATAACGCGTCAGAGTATGTATACCAAATGCGCCGAGATTCAATATGCGTGAGGTGAGAACTTGAATATTCATACTGCCTGCTCTCCTAGCTATAAGGTTAGCACGGTAGAGATAGAGCCTGATTGGATTTGAAAATATCGCTTATTTGAAAAAGGTATGGTGGCCAATTTTCTTGACTGGTGTCTGGGTGTTGGGAATCGTCATATCCGTTGCCAAATCCATAGACACGAAATAATACGTATCGTCCGTGACTTCTTTACGTCCGTTCAGGGCTTCATTAACGGCCTTGATCGAGTCGGCAGAGGGCTTCACACGGTCGAAACGTCCATTTTGTACAGGCGAGAATTGGTACCGCTGATAGATCACGCCACGGATCGTATCCGGATAATTGGCAGACCGAAGACGGTTCAGGACGACATTGGCTACTGCCACTTTGCCTGCATAGGGTTCGCCTTCCGCTTCCGCCATAACGATGCGCTGAAGAAGCAGCAGGTCTTCACCGGACAGATCGTAAGTCCAGCTTGCTTTGGCTGCCTGATCCTGGCTTAACAGAGCAGTCCTTGAGAAAAACAATTGGTTTGGGGGAGTTTGGGATGTTGCCGTTTTTTGGGTTTCTGCCTTAGGTTGGGCAGCCACAACGGCTTTATTTTTTTGAACGGAATCAGACGTGGGCGCAGCCTGTTTCCGAGCAGCCTGCTTCGTTTCCGAAACGCTGCTGTTGGATGCTTTGCTGGAAGCTTGGCTTTTGTAAGCTTTTGGAGAAGCTTTGGGTTGGGTGGATTTTGAATAAACGGTCTTTTTTTCCTCACCAACGTTGGAACTGTCATTCTGCTTGTTCGCCGAAAAGTCAGGTTGTGTCTCTTTTTTCTGCGTCCAAGCGACGGTCCTTAATAAGTCTTCCGGGTGAAGCGCGTCATCGAAAATCACTTCGGCCAGTTCGCAAGTCCCCAAGCTTGCACCTGCCGCTTCTGCATGAGACGAAACGCCCGTATTCGACGCCCACACCGTCCCTGCGCAAATGAATATTAAGATCACACCAACCAGCAATGCGACCCAACGATTATTTTTGAGTTGTTCCATAGTGTCCTCCTAGCTCTCGGCATACTTCATTCCTATGTAACCGTTCCAAAAGAGTTTGAATCCTCTTTTGTCCGAAAGCATGTTCGCTTTTTTTTGGTAATTTTAATACGTGAAAGCACCAACTAAAAAAATGCACAAACGCTATTATAGCGCAAATGATGTTTTTTTTCATCTTTTTTCACAGAACCACACTTCAAAATGGGGCTTTTTCGCCGCTCCAAAGCCTCATTCTCCTTCCCTCCGAGCCTTTTTGAAAACCTCATTTTTCCCGTAGTGGTGCGTTTTTTGCGCAGTATCCCCTTCTCTTTGTTTCCCTCCCGACCCGATCTCCATTTTCTTGCGAACTTTTTCTATTGGAAAGTTAGTGGGCAGACTTTCATTCTCCATTTTTATCCACCTTACATCATGATGTTGGGTCTGTCTCCTCTCGCCCTCTCCTGTATGTTATGGATTTATCTGTTAATGATTGAGGTCATTTTGCTTTTTTAAAAATTTGTTTACTTTGCAAGTCATCCATACAAAAAGATTTTGCGAACGGTATAATGGGAGCAAGAATATCGAGAGGAGCTCCTGGATGAACGAACAATCGGAAGACCTGCGGCTGATTCGGCAAATTGCGGATCGGGATGCGGGAGCACTCGAGCAATTGTACGATCTTTACGAACGGCCCGTATACGCTCTCGCCTATCGGCTGCTGAACGATGCGATGGCCGCTGAAGAAGCCGTACAAGAACTATTTCTTCGGATCTGGAATCATGCAGCGCGTTACGACGCGTCGCACGGCAAACTATCAAGCTGGATGTTTGCGCTCACGCGCAATATTTCCATCGATATGATTCGCCGTCGCAGCGTTCGGGCGTCTGCCGTTCCGGTAGAAGACGAACATTTGAATACCATTGCGGACGTGGAGTCCGATACGGAGACGCTGGTCCAGCAGACGCTGGAAGGCGAATCTGTCCGGGCGGCGTTAAGTGAGATTGGCAATGAACAACGTCAGGTAATCGAATGGATCTATTTCAAGGGGTTAACACAGCAGGAAGTATCCGAGCGCTATGACATTCCACTCGGTACGGTGAAGAGTCGGGTCAGACTGGCTCTGAAACAGCTGCACAAACGGTTATCAGGAATGGAAAGGGGGGAATCACGAGCATGAGCGAACGCAAAGACATGACGCAGGATATGGCTGAGGCTTACGCACTCGGCGGATTGGAAGAAATGGAAATTGCCGAATTCGAAGCTTATCTGCAAGACAACATCGATGAACAGCTGCGCGTCGCCGCTCTGCGCGATACGGTCGGCCTGCTGGCCTCAACCGCCGCGCCAGTCTCCCCTCCAACAGGCATGAAAAGCCGAATTTTGGCCAACGTGCTAAACGGGAGCGAGTCCATAAGCGGCAATTCCAAGGGGACCGATCAGATCATCGGCGGATTATCTGCCAAGCAGCCCGCAGATTCCGCATCAAATGCCAACGCCGCGGGAATCCCTGCTCAAAGGCAGGCGCAGACGAAGGGCAATGAAGCGGAGATGACTGCGGCGCAGAGCAGCGAGGGACGCGTAGGGGACGCGGATACGGATCTGCTGCTGGAGCAGGCGCAGCAAAATATTGAAGCGGGTGAAGCACGACGGGCAGCCGAAGCTCGCGCAGAATCGGCTCAACCAACTGGCAGCAGTGCGGGTATGAGCGAAGTGCGCGGCAGCAGTGCGGCAGCGGCAGCAAGTGAAAATGACGGAGCGGGCACATATGCGGCTCGCACAGAGGCAGGCGAAACGAGCATCGAGAACGTGCGGACGGTTCGTGAAGCAGCCCGAGCAAGAGGCGGGCGCCGCTTGTGGGCAGGCGCAGCGGCCGTAATGGCCGCGGCTGCCATCCTGCTGGGCGTCTACTCCGCCCAGCTGCGCGGCGAGTTGAACAACATGCACCGCGATATGACCGCTATGCAGCAGCAGACGACGGCGCTTGCGCAGCACGCTTCGGATATGGAGCAGCGAGCCGCAGACATGGAGAAGCAGTTGGATTCGTTCTCCGAACCTGTTGTCGGAGCGAAGGTAGATCGTACGGTTGCGCTGGCGGGCAGCCAGGATGATCCCAAAGCCTGGGGAACCGCTTCGATGGTGAGCGATGACACCGGTGTTCATCTGCTGGTACAGGCTGCGGATCTGCCGGAACTCAGCGGCAATGAAGCTTATCAGCTCTGGTTAATCAAGGATGGAACGCCAATCAACGGCGGAACCTTCAAGTCGGACAGCGGCAGTGGGGCGTTAGCCTACACGATGAAGCCTGATGACTATGACATGGTCGTCATCACCTTGGAACCTGATGCCCAGGGCGATAAGCCTCGTGGACGCCCAGTGCTGACAGGTGTGCTGAACGGATAACTGCATTTCATGTTTCGGCCTATTCAAGAAGCCCCAAATCATCTCTTCAACGAGGATGATTTGGGGCTTCTTGCGCGTTAAATACACGTCAAATTCATAAATATACAGACTTCATTTTCATTAACTAAAAGGATTTTTAAAACAAATCAAGCAAATTATTTTATAATCAGTTAGGCTTGATGGGCAGCACATTCAAGCGAAAGAGGTGGAACCACATATGGAATTTACGCTGGAGAAATGGAACAAACTTGCGATCGTTTATGTCAGAAAAACGGGTCCTTACGGGCTGGAAAACAAGCAGGCGATGGAACAGATGAAGAAGTGGGCCAGAAAGTATAATTTATTACAGGAAAATGCGGTGCTGCTGGGGATTCCTCAGGATAACCCCACAGCAACTCCTCCCGAGGCCTGTCGTTACGATGCCTGTCTGGTAATGGATGAAGACCTTGCACAGGGTGGGAATCTTGAGTGGGAAGAAGACATGGATGAAAACGTGCATATTCGGACTGGAAAACTGGAAGCTGGCGATTACGCCATCTTCCAGATTGCCCATACTGCCGAAGACGTGCAGCGAGCTTGGCAGGAGATTTTCCCTGCCTTGCAGGCAAGTGGTTATCAAATGACGGCCAAACCGATCATCGAACGATATGCCGAGCGTCTGCTGCGAAACCATCAATGTGAGATCTGCGTGCCGATTTATCGCTAGTTTGTGCAGTGAAAGTATGGTGAGGCGAAGATCGCTGGCTGGTGCTGGGGATTTGCGGCTGCCCGGATTCTAACGGATCGAGATGAGGCTTAGAGGAGGAAAAAGATCATTTTTGTAGGGATTTGGCTGCTTTTTATCTGACTAAGAGACATGGAATCGGTTAGCTTCATAAAAAGGCACAAAATGAAGCGATAACGGATCTACGTTCCGCTAGGCGGGTGTTCGCCACGGCAGGCACAGCCCTTTGGCGCAGCGGAGCGGGTCAATAACCGCCTCCAAACGGAAACTCGGCGATTCGCTCATACATCGGCCGCTCATGCATATGCGTCCGGTATAGCACCGCCCGGTCTGCGACCCCGGCGGTCACAGCCGGAGCCGCCGCAAGTCCGGGCGGCTCGAAGGCCTGGCCCGCTGCATATTTGCGGGCCAGCGTCACATGCGCCCGGAAGCTGCGCTTCTCCGGCGCAAAACCCAGCGGCGCCAGCGCCGCTTCGGCCGCCGCAGCCAGGCGGCCAAGATGGGCCACCGAGCCTTCATCCGGCTCGGCAAACAGCACGCGCGGCGCTTCCGGCAGGCCAAAGGTGCCGGCGCCGATCAAGTTCAGCGCGAACGGCGTCTCGCGCTCCATCGCTTCGCCCAGCGCATGGACGATCGCGGGGATGCGCTCCTGCTCCACATCACCCAGGAACTTGAGCGTCACGTGATAATCCCGCAGATCTGTCCAGCGGCGAAAAGCGGCCGCCCCAAAAGTCCGCTGCGCCCAGTCAGCGAGCACAGCCGCCGCTGCCTCTCCAATGGGAACCGCGACGAAGATTCGCGGTTTCCGTTCACGGTCAGCCGCTGCCGTCGGCGATTCGTCAGCCTCGGGATTGTGTTGAGCCGCTGGATTCAGCGGCTCTTTTTGTTTTGCGCCCTGCGCAGCCGCCACTCTCTGCGGCTCCCGCCCTTCCGCTCCTTGCACAGCCGCTGAAATCTGCGGCTCTCTTGCACCCGCAGCCGCCATGCCCTGCGGCTTGCTGCCTGCTCCTCTGTACGCTCTCTCCACCATCGCCCCGCTTCTCCTCCCTGTCCCTCTATTTCTGTCCTTTTTCCCAACCAAAGTCCAACGTCCTGTTCGCTGCTGATGTTTTTTCCGCTTTGGTATGGAACCTGTGCAGGAGCTGCATCTTACGACTTGCGGTTCTCAAACGAAACAATCTCCTACGCTTCCCGAGAAGAGGGATTCAATCCACGGCGGCGGTCATTTTTGCCTGCTTTCAAAGTCGCGTTGATCTCCCCGCCTACCATCACGATGATCGAACTCAGATACAGCCAGGTCAGCAAGATGATGATTCCGCCCAGACTGCCATAGGTCTTGGTGAATGTACTAAAGTTGTTGACATAAAATGAAAAAGCCAGCGACGTCACCAACCAGCCTACCGTGGCAAAGATCGCACCCGGCACCGCCTCACGAATCTTGATCTGCCGATTGGGGGCAATCCAGTACAACGCGGTAAAGACGGCAATCAGCACAACCAGAGGCGTCGCATACTGAAGCAGATCCCAGGTTCGTTCAAAGCCTGGCGGATAACTCAGCAGCCGGTTGAGCTGGTCGCCAATCCATCGTCCGAAGACAAGCAGCAGGATGCTGACCAACAGCACCACACCCAGCACCAGCGTAGACAGCAGGGATACCAGGCGGATCTGCCAGAATTTGCGCGTTTCCTCGACATCATAGGCTTTGTTCAAGCCTTTGATGACTGCGTTAATGCCCCGGGATGCCGTCCACAGCGTAGCGATCATCCCGATCGACAGCAGCGTGCCGTTCCCCTGTGTCACTTCTCCGAGAATATTTTCCACCGTATCCATCGCCGCTCCCGGCACAATCTGACGCGCCAGATCCATCATCTCATTGATCGACAGATCCACATACCCGACGAGTGTAACCAGGAAGATCAGGAAAGGGAAAAACGACAGCAGTAAATAATAAGCAAGCTGGGCACCGATCCCGCTCACTTCATCATCACGAATCCGAATGTACAGCCGATAACCAAAGTCGAAGGCGTACACGATATATTTGGCGATTATCCCTCGCTCCTTCCAGAGGTTTGAGCTGGTTTTCGTCCCTGGGGTAACCGTCCATAAACGTCCTGCCCCTGACCATACCGGCTCTATGCGTATTATACCCGTTTTCAGCCTGGTCGCTCTGTCATTTCGAGGTACGCAAGATTTGCGAAGCAAACTTTGTTAAGATAATAAAGGAAGCTTTTTTCAAACCCGAAGGAGGAAGAGCGGAAATGCCGACGATTTTGACGTTCTATGATTTTGACGAGAAATACCAGCAACAGATCCGCGAAATTGCACCGGACTACGAGTTGAAGAAAGTACCGGCGAAAGAGGCAACAGCCGAGCAGATCCGCGAAGCCGAGATTCTGGTTGGATGGAATCGCCAGTTGGAAGAGGAAGCTGCCGGGAGCGAGAACCTGAAATGGGTGCAGTCCTGGTCGGCTGGCGTAGACTACTTCCCCATGGACCGTTTTGCCGAAAAAGGAATTCAGCTCACCACTTCCGGCGGCGTCCATGCGATCCCGATCTCCGAACATATCTTTGCCGTACTGCTGGCGATGACGCGCAATCTGGATGGCAACCTTCGCAGTCAGGTGCGCGGTAAATGGGAAAAGGGCGAAGCGCATAACGGTCTATACGGAGAAATTCATGGCCGCACGCTGGTCATTGTGGGCACGGGACATATCGGCAGATCCACTGCCCGCGTTGCCCAGGCCTTCGGGATGAAGACCATTGGCGTACGCCACTCGGGACGTCCCGAAGAACATTTCGATGAGATGTACAAGACGGATGGGATTCAGGAGGCTTTTGCGCAGGGTGATGTGATTGTGAATATTCTGCCGCTGACGGATGAGACGCAGCACTTCTTCAACCGGGAGAGCTTTGGTTACATGAAGCAGGGAGCGATCTACATTACAGTTGGACGCGGCCCAAGCACGGATACCGAAGCCCTGATCGAAGCGCTGGACTCCGGTCATTTATCAGGCGCTGCACTTGACGTGTTTGAACAAGAGCCGCTGCCGGAAGACCATCCACTGTGGGCACGGGAGGACGTCATTCTCACTCCACACGTAGCGGGCAATACCGACCATTATGATGCACGGGCGGCGGAGATTTTTGTGGCGAACCTCAAGGCTTATGTACAGGGTGAGACGCTGCCGCGCAACCTGGTGGACTACACACGGAAATACTAAGGCGAAGGGCTTTATTTTCAGGCCTATATTATAGTAGAAAAAAAGCACGGGAAGCGGACTGAAGTCCGTTCTCCGTGCTTTTGGGTGCGTGCGGACGCGGCTTCGCCGTCTTGCGGTGGGCAAAATCTGCCGCGTCAGGATTCACTGCGTGCCTCGACCTGTGCCAATCGGCGAGAACGCAGCAGCAGGCGGATCGAAGGCCAATTAGTCAACAATACGCCGACTACGACGATCAGTGAGCCAACGGCTGCGTTCGCATGCAGCGGCTCATTGTAGAGATAGGCGCCCAGTGCCAGCGCGATAAACGGCGATACATAGAGCCAGGTGGTCGGAAATACCGGATGGGTACGTGAGACGAGCCAATAGAACAGCGAATGGCCGGCCATTGAGCCAATCAGCGTCAGGTAGAGCAGCGATAACATCGCCTGCGAAACGTTCGTGACTCCCCCATAGCCGCTCTCGGTCAACAGCGACAGCAGAAGCAGCATCCAGCCGCCGTGCATCATCTGGGCAGCGTTCAACGAAAGGGGCGAAGCTTCCGGCAGCTTGGCACTCGCGTGCTTGGCCAGCAGCGCTCCACTGGCATAGCCAATCTCCCCCGCTACAACGACCAATCCGGCGATCAGCCACATGGGTTCATGCGTTCCTTCGGAACCGGGCAGCAGCAGCACTGCGACGCCCGCTGTTCCGATCAACGTTCCCGTCAGCGCAATCTTGGGAATCCGAATCCGTGACACCCCGGCTTGCAGCAGCAGAATAAAGGCCGGCCCGGTTGCCGACAGCACAGAAGCCAGTCCGGACGAGATATACTGCTCTGCCCAGTACAGCGCAGCAAAGGTACAGAACGTCAGGCCAAAGCCGGTCAACAGCGTTTCTTTGCGCAGCAGCAGCGAGAAGCTGATCTTGCGGCGAGCCGCCATAATCAGCATGACCAGCAGGCCGGCAGCGAAGAAACGGACGCCTGCGCCGAGAAAAGGCGGCAGTCCCGCCTCTACGCCCAGCTTAATCGCCAGAAAAGTTGTCCCAAAAATCAGGCACATGGTGAAATAGCCCATTAAAATCATCTGTCCTCACTCCTTCATGGGCTTTATTGTAAAGCAGTGCCCATAGAACAGATGGTTGTAAACAGAACAGATTCGGTATCGAAACGATGAAGAATCCGGTAAGATACCATCTATAGCCTATAAGCAGGCACAGCACGAAGAAAACGTCTTTCCTTGGAAGACGGTGGCAAAGGAGTGGGGATTATGGAACACGACATTTCGGCAGCGCTTCAGGGCGCAGAAGTTCGCCGCGCAGCAAACTCGGCTGAACTGGCCGCCGAACTGCGCATGAGAATTATACGCGGCGATTGGATTCAGGGCGAGAAACTGCCTTCGGTGCGCCGCATGTCCGAGGAAACGGGCCTGCATCGACTGACCGTGTTCAAGGCATACGGCATGTTGAAGGAGCAGCAGCTGATCGGCTCTCGGGAGAAATCCGGCTATTATGTTACGATGCAGAGATTGGCGGAGGAATTGTCAGGAAGTGAAGATCGGCTGGGGCGATCTTTCACTCGTTCAAAATATGGAGTACCCTCCGTCTCTACGCTGGAGATACAGTCGGCTGACCTGAAGCTGAATCCAAGCTCGAATACGAACTTCAAGGAGCCTCCGCTTCCTGCTCTGCTTGGGGAACTGCACAGCGTGGACTGCCGCTATCAATTCTCCCAGGCGCTGATCGATCCGCTGCTGCTGCCCAACACGTATTTGGCTAAACAGGCCAAACAGGTCTTCGACCGTTATCCGCGTGTGCTCGGCACCTATGCCCCGCTTCGCGGAGACGAAGAATTGATCGAAGCCCTGCGGCTCTATCTGTCCGAGACGTGCGGTGTGGAGCTGGACGAACAGCAGGTACTGGTGACAGGCGGCGCCCAGGAAGCGATCCATCTGGCCTGCGAAGCGCTGGTTCGCCCTGGTGACACGGTGCTGATTGAGCAGCCCAGCTACAGCGTCGCCATTGAGATGTTCCGCCATCGCAATGCCCGGCTGGTCCCGGTAGCCATTCAGCCGAACGGCTATGACATCGCTGAGCTGGAGACGCTCATGCGGCGGCATCGTCCGGTTCTGTTCTATCTGAATCCGACCTTCCATAATCCAACCGGCTGGTGCGTACCGCCCGAACAGCGCAAACAGCTCGCCGATCTGGCCGAGAGTTACGGCTGTATTCTGGTGGAGGATGATGCGTTCCGCGATATTTATTTCGATTCTCCACCGCCACCGCCCGTATACAGCTATGATACGTCAGGCCAGATGATCTATGTCCGCAGCTTCAGCAAATATGTATTTCCGGGTCTGCGAATTGGCTGCCTGGCAACCTCGCCTGAATTGATGCGCCGCCTGCTGGCAGCCAAAGCCCGAAGCGGAGGCGGCACGCCGCTGCTGAATCAGAAGGTGTTCGCCCATCATTTTCAGTCCGAACGTTCGCGCAGCCATCTGCATAAGCTGCGCACGGCTTTGCAGCTTCGCAAGGAAGCGATGGAAGCTGCACTCGCAGACTCCGGTTGGCGATGGCACTCGCCGATGGGCGGCCTTAACCTGTGGGTGGAGCTGCCGCATGGGATTCATCCGCAGCGGCTGCTGGCCGATGCGCTGGGCGAGCGGAGGAGCAATTCCCTGTTCGCAGAGTTCGCAGGCAGTCAGACAACAAGCAAAGTCTCCTTCGTTCCTGGATCGTTCTTCGATCCTTCGGGACGAGCGGATCAGCATATTCGCCTGAGCTATTCGCTGCTGAACGAGCCTTCTATTGCAGAAGGTATAGCGCTGCTGCTTGCCCATGCGCAGCGGCAGATGAGCTAAATGGAGAATGGGCTTCTCGCAGGATACACATAAGATGCACATGTGAGGCCGATACAAGCCAAAAAAGGCTCAGGATTGGCGAGTTATGCTTCGCCAATCCTGAGCCTTCGTCCAGCTGCGGCTAGGCGCCAAACAAACCTGCCGCTTCCGCCGTCAATCGGTAAGACTCCAGACGTTCTTCGTAGCCGATCGCCGGGCAGACCACCATAATCTCATCGGCTTCATACATCCGCTGAAGCTCCAGCAGCCGTTCTCGCACGCGCTGAACGTCACCGACGATCAGGGCCATCCGGTCGTCATTGCCTTTCAGCTCCGAACGACCCACAGGCGATTCCGGGAACTGTGCCCGGAATCGGTCGGCTAGTGTGAGCGCCTCGCTATCGGTGGCTGCGCAGATCACATGCACAGCTACCATCACCTTCGCTTTTTCTCCCGCTTCGGAAGCTTGATAAGCGTCGCGGTAAGCCTGCACGATCTCGGGCCCATCGCTTGTGCTCATGAACTGCCCAAACGCATAATAGGCTCCGCAGGATGCCGCCATGTCTGCGCTCTTGGTGTTGGTGCCGAGCATCCACAGCTCGGGCGGCTGCGCCGGTGTTGGCCGGGCACGTACCGGCTCACCGTCATAGCGATAAGCGCCTCTCATCAGTTGGCAGAGCTGCTGCACTTTCTCCGGCATCTCGCCTACATGCGCGAGGAAATTTCCACTCAGCGCCATCGTCGTATGCGCATCGCCACCTGGCGCCCGGCCAATCCCCAGGTCAATTCGACCTGGATACAGGGTCGCCAGCAGGTTGAAGCACTCCGCGACTTTGAGCGGACTGTAATGCGGAAGCAGCACAGCGCCTGCACCGATCCGGATACGGCTCGTACGCGCTCCGATATGCGCCAGCATCACTTCCGGCGCGGTACAGGCCAGACTGTCCATGCCGTGGTGTTCAGACAGCCAATAACGTCCGTAACCCCATTCTTCTGCATGGGCTGCCAGTTTCGCAGATTGGATCAGCGCTTCTTCATCCGAAGCGTCATCCAGCCTTGGCGACATATCCAGGATTCCCAATGTCAGTTTACTCATGATGCCTTACCCCTTCCTTGACGTCCGGATGGCTCCGGTCCGCCCGATCGAACATCCCTTATCGCTGGAATCTCCAATCCATTCGATGTCAGCCTACAGCCATTCGGTCAATCAATGTCGTAGATGGAGCCAACCTTCAGGCCGTACAGCTCGTTGTAGATTTTTTCCGCATACATATCCGTCATGCCTGCGATATAGTCAATCACCATGCGTTCCCATGTCCAGACGGGTGTTTCCTGCCGCTGATCGCGCTCAAAGCGGTGAATCCAGTCTCCTGGAATAATCGAAATGGCCGTCTTGGGATCAACAAACGCGTCCCACAGCCGCCGAATGATCCATTCGCTGCGTTTTTGCAGACGCTGGACACGAAGATCCCGAATCATGGTCACCCAGGCGAAACTTTTCAGCACGCTTACGGTTCGCAGCATGTCGTCGTTTTCCACGCCGTCCTTGACGAACGTGACCTTTTTCCAACTGCCATCGTCAATCACACCCAGACTGCTCACAAAATGGTTGACCCAATACGCCTTCACCTCACGGCGTGTCCGCGAGAAATCACGGTCACAAACCGGCCATTTCATGTTCCAGACTCGCAAATAATCATCCAGCACTTCGCTGACTTTCATGCTGATCGACTCCCGATCCACACCCTGCCAAACCCGGTCTTCCAACGTCTGAATTTTCTCCAGAATCAATCGGTGCGTGCCTTCGTCGTGCATGAAATGTTCATGGACCTCGATCTTGCCCGCCTTGATCCCGTCCTCCAGGTCATGTGCGGAATAGGCGATGTCGTCACACAGATCCATGAGCTGCGCTTCCAGTGTCGTCTTGCGTTCGGGAATCCGCCATTCCTTGCGGATCTCCGAGATGTAGTTCCATTCGTTGCGATACATGCCTTTTTTATTTTCAAGCCCGGAGAAGGGGTACTTGTTGATGCCCAGCAGCACCGCATCCGACAGATTCAGTCCGTCGAGATTCTCTCGCTTCTCCAGAAACATCATTAACCGAAAATTATGGGCGTTGCCCTCGAAATGTTCATAGCGGTAGCGCATCTCGCTGCGCTTCTCGCGTTTCTGCTCGGCCGTCTCCTTCTTGCCGCGAAGCGCCTTGCGCGTGCGTTCTTCAATCAGCTTCTCCAGAATATCCGCCAATACCTCTTCGCCCTTATGCCCAAATGGCGGATGGCCAAAGTCGTGGGCGATCGACGCACATTCGACGACCTCCGGGTTCAGCACCAGCCCCGGATGATCGGCGCGTTCCAGCGTGATCTCGGGATATTGGAAAACGAGATTTTTCGCCGCCTGCCGTGCAATCTGCGCAACTTCCAGCGAGTGGGTCAGCCGCGTACGATAATAATCACCCGTCCCAGCGCCAAACACCTGTGACTTACCCTGTAGGCGGCGGAAGGTTGGGGAGTGAATCAATCTTGAATAGTCGCGTTCAAACGCGGACCGCGAAGCTTCGTGTTTGTCCTCGGCATACTGCCGATGTTCTCTTTTATCCGTCAAACTCATGTCGGTCCCAGCCGTCCTCTCTATCAGATGAATCAGTTGGAGTCGATTATACCCGTTTTCCCTGCCGTGTCCAAGAGTCGGGTGTCCGCTTTTCATTATAACAGAGAACGATAGACAATCCGGGGAACGGCTGTGCGGGTGTGGAAAAAGAATCGGAGGCAGATCAAAGTTGCCGTAAAAAGCGCGGCCTGTCAAGAAACAGTGAACACGACAAAAAAGCCTCGCCCGACTTCCCCGTATGGAAGTTAGGCGAGGCTGCGGCTCAGGTCATCCGAGTAGAGGATGGGAGCAGACCCGATGCCAAACGCAGACGATTAGCCCGCTCATGCGCCAGGTCGGCTCCCTGAATATCACCGATCGCTTTAGCACGATACCAGGCAGGAGACAGCCAGCGGAAGATCAGTTCTTGAGCGTTGGACTTGTGCAGCTGAACTGCGGCTGGCAGCGACCGCCTTGCTTCGTCGATCCCCGCCGCAGAGCGCAGATTGACGGCCAGCCGGTGAAAATGCTCCGCTTCCACTTCTTGGTTGGCCGCACGCGCAGCAGCCCAGGCAGGGCGCACGTAATCTTCGACAAGTGCCAGTGCCAGCTCGGCGGGCAGCGGAACAAAGTCCGGCTTCGCCGCTGAAGATGGCTGAGAACCAGTGGGCGTGGCTGCCGCATCAGGCGGAGCGGAAGGTCGGGTAGGCGATGGAGACGCCGCTGGCGGAGAAGCCTGTTGAGCGGAAGCCCCTGCCTGGGTAGGAGATACCGAAACAGAATTGCCCAGCTCTGCGGTGACGTCCGCGATTAGATCTTTCAGCGTCCTGCCGCCGCTCTTGAGCGCATGGTCGCAGTCGATCTTCCGCGCCGGGTCGAGCTGCTTGTGGGATGGAATAAACAGCCTGGGTTCCCTGCTCCATTTGTGGCAGCAAAACGCCAAATACCAGACAAAACGTCGATACGCTTCCGCAAAATCGATAGACCCTCCGTAACAAAGCTCCACGCCCAGCGCAGCGTCATTGGCGTTATAACCAAAACGTTCATTGTCGGTGGTCACGTTGTAAATCACATGCCAGGATTTTTCCGCCGGGTCGGAGGACGTGCCTGTCGGAATGATCTCCAGGATTTGCTTGTCATCGATAAAGGTATGGGCGGAAGCCGAACGATCCTGAAGGGTGTTGAAGTAGCGATAATGACTCTCCACACCTGCACCGGGATTCCCGGTATCATGAGCGACAAAAAAAGCCGGCACTCCGGTAGTTAACCGAAGGCCGGGCCGTGTATTGGAGCGCTTGGAGATGTAGCGGCGCTCAATGGTATAGGCAGTCAGATTCAATGAATTCCCTCCTTTTACTGCGGGTCAAGCGGTCTTGTTACCGTCTGAGTCCGCTGCAGCTTCCTCAGCCGCCTTTTCCTGCTTGACCCCTTCAGGCTGCGCCTCAGGGATCAATTGTGGATTCTCTTCCACTTTCGTCTTGGACTCAAAAATGTGTACCGCATCCCGAATGATCGGCGGCATGGGCACCCCCATCTTCCCGAGGTTCTCGATGACGGACAGCAGCTCGTTGGCGAGGTAGAAGAAAATCACGGCATCCCGAAACATATGCAGATCTCCAAGCACGCCGTCGATCAGATGACCGATCGCCACTACCGCGAAGATCGCTACCTTGCGAATAATGCCGTTGAACCCGATTCGGCTTTTTAGTTCACCGCGCATCCACGCAGCGGCCCAGCCCGTCACCCAGTCCACGGCTACGAGGATCAGAAGTAAATAGATAAGCATAGGCAGTCCTCCAAACAGGTAGCCAACCGCGCCACCGACAGCCGCAGCCGCCCCCTTAAATAATGGTTCCCCCATATTTCCCAAATTCCCCATGCACGTATCTCCCGTTCCCGTATAATTGCCCCCAGGTTGGCTCTGGGGGCATAAAAATAACCGCTCCCGGGTTGGGGCGGTTTAGTTTGAAGTTTGTTTAGTCAGCATCTCCTCAACGAGAGATCGAAGGTGCGGAGATACGTCTCCGAGATTCAAACGACCTGCTACAATCAAAATCATGGCGTTTTCGGCAAGCATGTTTCTTAACTTCTCAGGCATACATTTCTCACCTCTCTTCGTAATGAACTAGACCCCTAAACAGAATTCCACTCTACTACATGCATCTAACTAAGCCTGACTATCATTTGTCAACGTTATGAGCATTTCACCTAGGCCGTTAATCATTTCTTTGTTGTGTAGATCGGCAGCATGCAAGCGCTCAACTTCTCGCTCAAGCGGAGTTTTCTGCATCACAGGGAGTGCATCCACTTCAGATTCTGACCATTTTTCAAATACCGGCTGACGTGTCCTTGTATCCATCCGTGCAAGTTTGCGGGTTGAGAATTCTAAAGCATGCTCGCCCCATTCAAACTGCTGCATTTCAACCCCTTCTTCTCCTGCTAGATCTGGATGCCATTCTCGTGGATCATTATCTTCATAATAGTTTTCAACGTTCGTTTCGACTTCACCCATTTGTGCAATTATCTTTCCTGTTGTATTGAAATAAACTCGACGCCCATACCTAAACATATAGCATCTCCTTTCTTATCCATAAGCGCGAATTGTTGTTGAGGCTACGTTTGAGTTAATAAAATGAATTTGCATTTGTGCTGCCGTCACTTCCGCAAATTCGCCAGCATTGTTCAAGAATTGGTACACATTTGACGGCATATTGTTAGTCCTTACAAACCATTCATTTTTCGCATAGGTTCCATTAGGTCGTAGAACCATACTCGCCATTCTTGGCTCACTATTGGGCGCTGTGTCATCGGAAACTGTAATGATCTTAGGGACGAATCCAAAATTGACGGGTACCTTAACTCCATATCCGGTATAATTCACGGTTTGTGTAAATTGATTAATAATCGGCATGTTACCTACAATCCCGAAAATCTCTATGCCAGACTTGATGTTAGGCGCCCAAAGATCACCATCAGCCGCTTGAAGCTGCGCAACCGAAACCCGCATTTCGGTTCCCGAGAAATATGCGTTTTGCTCCATATAGACTGCGAGGTCACCGTTCCCCCATTTCGCAGTGCCAGTCGCTGATCTTACTCCGCTTAAAGTCGGAATTGTCCCAGCCGCTCCATCCGGTGCCGCTTCTGATTGAAATGTTTTGCCCGCTAAAACTTGCGCCGCCGTTGCCGTGCCGATGGCTGGGGCGCTACGTGCTAAAAAATAGCTGCCCACCTTGACGAGTGCTAGCGGCGCTCCTGCCTTGATCGTGCCGACTGCAAACGTTGCTCCAGTTTGTCGCCGAATCGGCAGCGGAGCCAAATTTCCAATCTTGAGTGTTGGGTCAGCTACTGTATTTACAGTATGGGGTACGATCGTAATCGACAATCCATCTACTAGAGCTGTTGGCTGTGGATTAAGAGCCATCGTGTATGCGGCTCCTGTACCCGAGGTAGCAGCATATCCGGGCTGTCTGACATAATCAAGCAGATCATTCTCCGTCAACCCCCTCGCCCACTCCTGCCAGAACCCATTCCCATCCCGCTTACTGCGCGTCCACTGCCGAGCGGTCTTGTCGCTCTGCACGGTTCCCGCATAAGTCTCATAGAACATCTGCTGTCCGCTGTCGCCAGCTCGCATGGTCAACACATATCCACTGGATGTTGGCCAGCCGCCTACAGCGCTAGTCACCTTGAACAGACTCATTCCATCCGGATAAGTCCGTCCTTGTGCATCGGCAGCCGCATTGACGAGAACCGAGGCCGCCAGATAGTTATCTGCCAAACGCAGAACATTTTGTTTCCCTTCGGTGATTTGCTTCACCTGTTCGGTCAACTTCTCTTGTGATACCGCACCGCTGTCGATAGCCTGAATCAGATCGACAAAAAACTGCCGATTCACATTTTCATTTCCCAACGGAATCGGCAGTTTAAGATTTGTGGTTTGTTCCGGCATTATTTCCAGACCTCCAATTCATCCCAAGTTTGTTGAAGCGCATCGAATTGATCCCAAGTCAGCTTCTTGCTGTCAAGTTCATCCCAGCGTAGATACGTAAAGGCATATTCCACCGCCAGATGCGCCGGTTTGATGTTTTCAATCGCTGCTTTAAGATCGTCCAGATTGGGCGGCAACCCCCGTGTCCCGACGAAGGTGATGGTAAACGCCCACTCCTGCGGTCGGAAATCCACCTCGATCTCACCCTGTTCATAAGCAGCCGCCACGTTTCGCACCATTTTACCGGTGAATATTCCACCACCGCGCAGCTTGGACTCCACGACGGAACGCCGCTGTTCGATGGGTTTGGACGAATCAACGGGAATGTCCAACTCACGCTCCCAGATCTCCAACCCCCAGGTTGCCGTGCGCACAAAAAATTGATCCAGCGTCTCATTGAGCGCGGTATAGAGCAGATCCATTTCCTGACCTTTGGTTTCGGCATCTGAGCGCATGATTCGGGACGTTTCGTAGTAACCCGGCAGATAGGAGAAAAGCTCCTGTCCTTTGGGAGAACGAGGAAGCTCGTCGTCATAGGGTGTTAGCCTTGCTCCGGCAGCGCCAAGAGTCCTCAACTCTTGTCTATATTCAGGCATGAACAGTCACCGTCCCCAACACGGCCACCTGGTGCGCGTCCACCTCGATATTCCGCTCACTGGTTCCATTGACCTTGAGATCCGTGTAGTCGATCAATGGCGGAATGTCCAGCAGAATCGCTGCAATTCGGGTGTAACGTACCAATGAATCACGAAAAGCAAGCTGTTTGAGATAAGCGGTTACGCCCTCTTCAATCTGCCGTTTCACTTCTCCCGCAGTTGCTCCATTGGCAAGCGTTGGCGTCACTTCGATATGGATGGGCACTTCTTCTGCGGGCATCACAGTTACGATCGGGCCTGCCGGTGCCATGCCTTCTCCCTGACCGTCACGCGTTGGATCGATATACTGCTGGACAGCCGAGACAATCGCAGTACTGGCTGCGCGTTTGTCAGCGTCGAGCAGATAGATGCCCACCGTACCTGCTCCTTTCCAGAGCGGGATGACGCGGCTTGCACCGACACCCGGAATCTCGCCTGCCCACTGCATATACTGCGCTTTATTGCCGCTTGTGCCCTGGTTGCGGACTTTGGCGTAGAAGCGCTCCAGCAGCGAAGTGTCGCTCTCGATGTCAGCGCCGCCAGTGATTGCGACCTCATTGGTTGCACTTGTGATGCCCGAAATCGGATCGTTGAGCAGTGAGAGACTACCCGCTGGCACATTACCGGCTGATCCTGGGATCACTGCGCGGATCGAAACAGAACCTCGTCCTGCGCTGTCTAGGGTTACAGCCGTCAGGGTCTCGTATTCTTTGGAGGGTTCGTCCGAACCCACATCCGAGGGAATCGCAACTGTCGTACCAAGTGGCACAGTCCGACCCGCCTCACCTGTAAACGTAACGGTTCCTTCTGCTGCGATCGCGCTTCGCCGACTCACACCGTGTTCCGATACCCTCAAATCCAACTCTTCCGAGCGAAAAGCGGCATCCTCACTCGCTGCTGTACTGGCGAATCCTCGCCGCAGCAGCTCCTGTGCCCACAATGCTGCCTCTGACAACATGTACGCCGCCGGAGCCTGCGCATCCCAGAGGAAGGAGCCTTCCGACTTGTCCAGATCAGCAGGCAGACGATCCAGCATCCGCTGCCGGATCGCGTCTTCAGTCTGTTCACGCAAATAATAAGGGAAGTCAGCCAAGTCCTGTCACCTCACTTTCTATCATTTCCACATTCTCCTGCACACTCGTAACCTGGCAGTTAAAGTTGCAGCTGTCTCCACTCCAGGCAAAAGAAAAACGATCCACCGAACTCGTTCGAGGGTCCGCCAGCAAAGCCTCACTCGCCATACGTTCAATTTCACTTTCAATCACCGCATGTGCGTAATCCACGCCCAGCAGTTCCTCCAGCTCACTGCCGTAATCCGGCGAATAGATCACATGGCGATAGCGTGGAGTACGGATGGCTTTTTGACACCACTGCACCCAGGCCTCCCGAGCATCTGCTTCCGCGATTCGTCCACTTGGAGAGATGACGAATTCCCCCCGTTCATGATCGAATTTCCAACTTCGACCGAAATTCACCGTAGTCGAGTCAGTCTCACGCGTGGATGCTTCGTCCTCCCAGAAGAACCCTCCATTTTCCGGAAAAAGATTAGCCATCTGCCCCCACCACCTTGCACAGAATCACGATGTCATTTCCTCCGTTGACTCGAATGGCCAACACTCGATCGCCGGCCTTGAGTCCATTTACACGCAGTCGGGTTAGGCCACCGGCTGACATTGGAATTCCAGAATTCCCTGGCTCCTGAACGGGAGTGGAAACGGCCGTAGGAGGCAGGGTGTCACCCAAAATCATCCCTCCATCCTCTTGTTCATTCTCCAAGGTGCCAGACAGCTCTGCGATCAGATAATCCCGGATTTCATGCTTAAAATCGTCCAGCTTCACTCCAGAGGATGTCATCGTTCCAAGCACGCCTCCAAGTCCGCTTGCCATCTGCTTGGTATGACCCCGCATCGCACTGCTCATCATGTCGGCAAACTGCCCATACGGATCTTTAGTCAAGGTAAAACCTCCTTTTCACCGATGCTTCCGTTGCCAACTCCAGAGTCATCGATCCGGGATTGCCCAGATCATGGCTTGCTGATGTCACCAGCAGCTTCATGCCACCAAGCTTAACGGCGTCGCCAGCTCGAATCGTGTTCACGTCGGGTGCTGTTACCGTGAATGTCTCCTGAATTCCGGTTAGGTAGCTTGCGGCAAGCTTTTTGGCAGCCTTTGCCGTTTTAACCTGATCGTCCGACACGAGTTTTTGCAGTGTGCCCAGTTCCTTGGTTCCCTTTTCCTCCACAGCGAGAACCTTGGACGGCACCTCCTGTTCGCTTGAAGATTCACTGCCCGCCAATATCTTTACCTTCGTAACTGCGCCTTCCAACGTTCGCATCTGGGCAACGTCGATCAGGTGATCCAGCTCATAGATCTGCTTGTTGCTGCCCAGCTCAAACAACTCCAGGCCGCGGCTGGTCATCCGGGGATGGTACAGCGCACCGCCGGATTTGGCGGTTTCTTTTAGATCGGCAAACAGCATGGAGAAGATCGTCTGCGAACGATAGACAGCCTTGCCAAGTTTAATCTTGGTATCCGGCAGATCGGCCAGCTTGATCTTCCAATCTTTTGCATATTTCCGGAGCCGCTGCGCTGCTGTCTGGTCTTTGGGAAACAGATATTCATCTTCCGATTTCTCCAGATAGATCATGCGATCATAAGCCAATAGAGAAATTCGTTTGGTGCCACTGCTTGTGCTCTCCGCTTCCCAGATCACCGCAGGATGCAGCAGTGGATACACGTTTTCCTTACCAAAAGGCATGCCACTGACCCGGATTTGCGTCCCAGGCGTCACATCTGGCAGCGGGTCGGTATTGGATACGGCCAGCCGAATGGTGGCTTGGTAGGCAATCTGATCCAATGCATCACGCAGACTAATGCTCTCGACCCTTGAAGTGACATCTGAATTCACGCCCACAATGACTTTATAACTCATTTTGGCATCACCAGCTTCTGTCCCGCTTTAACAACTTGGGGGCTTGGCCCAATCACACCCTTGTTTAGCGCATAGAGAGACTCCCACTTGGCACTGGAACCCAGTTCCAACTTGGCGATCTTCGAGAGCGAATCACCGTCCTTGACGATATAGGTCTTGTTTGCAACCTTGAGACTGGTCCGACGTCCTGCTGCTTTTACCGCTCCATCAGATCTACTCTGCAATTTGGCATCCCGCCAGGTGCGGAAAGTGAGATCAAAATAAATGTCTCCCGGCTCACCACCGCGGAATGAACTCTCATAGGTGATGAGGTACACGGGCACGTTGATACCTGTATGTGAGATCACCAAACGAACCGGCTCAGCGGAAACCAAAAAGCGATTCAATACGTTCACCGCTGCCATTGGATCAGGAATTTTGGTAAATCGACAGTATGAAGGATCGTATTCTTTAGGGAAAAAGGAAGAGAAGCTAATTTCCTTGATTTTATCTCCCTGTGGAAAATCGAATTCTCCGTGCTGAAGCATATTCACCGTCTCGTACCCCTTAGAGCGTGTAAAGCGAATTTCTTCGGGGTTGACGGGAAAATGAAAATATTTTTTCTTGCCATAAAACAAATAAATTTCCATCGTTGTCCTCCTTTCCGGCCTGGACAATCTCAAGCAGGCAATAAAGTGAGTAGACAAAGAACGACTCAACCCGCTACGCCTAGTCTAAGTTGCCATCGCCTTGGACGGTCCGCCAGAACCGCCTCCAGCCGGCTTATAATTGTTGAAGGCCTGACGAACTTTCTCCACGATCGCCGCTCCGATCTTGCCTTCGATCTCGGCATAGTCGATTTCTTCATGAATATCAAGCTGAACCGTACCCGGGCCAATATTGATCGAGATCTGATTGGTGACTTCGGGCTTGGCGCTCTGGATCGTGCTGGTCACCGTACTCAACTGACTTTGACTCATCTCGATGCTGATCTGGCTGCCTGCCGGCTTGGACTCTTGAGGTCTTGGTGCAACGTTAGTCTGCTGTCTGGCTTTGAATTCATCAAATTTGCCTAAGGGATCGAGAAGGTCTCCATGCTTCACAGCCGAAGGATCGTAAACTACAGACTTCGTCGTCGATGTCCCATTAATCGTATCCATTATCGTAGGGACACTCGGAGGCGGAGGTGGAGATTTGGTTTCGGCTTTCTTGTCGTCTTTGTCCTTATGCTTGCCCCAGCTGAAGAAGTCGTTAAGCTTGTTGGATAACTGGTCTAATTTTTCGTCAACGTATTGGGCGGCCTTACCACCCTTGTCGTACAAAAAGCCTCCGACCTTACCGCCAACGAAATCCCCTGCAACGCTCCCCAAGTATCCGCCCACAGCCGTACCAATAACCGGCATGATTGCTGAGCCGATCGCAGCCCCGGCACTTCCGCCGATCGCACTGCCCGTTGCTGCGCCTAACGTTTCAAAGCGTTCTTTGTTGTCTGTGGAACGAATGGCGTCTCCCACTTCCAGAACGGTAGCCACCGGGCCCATTATACGCCGGGCAGCACCTTTGGCCACCGTATCCAAAACCCCGGAATTTACGGTGTTTTGAACCAACTGAGAGGCGGCTTCCAGAGGAGGTGTATCCGACTCTTTTTTTCCAGCAATAGCTCCATAAAGATTCTTGACCACATCGGTTCCCGAGATTACACCTTCTATGCCATTGATGGTGGCGTCGATGCGATGACTTCTTCTCTCAGATACCATTACATTTCTTTTGGCTTCATACTCCTTATCTTCTATATTGCGTTTTCTCGACAAAGCAATGCTTTCCTCAAGCGGGCGTGTAGGAGCAGCTGCATCCGCAGCGGCTCGATCACGTATCGTCTGTCTGCGCGCCTCATCGTGTCCCGCTATCTCTACATTTTTGGCCTTAGCCTTGCGAAGATTAAGATGCCCATCATTGAAGCTTTTGGCAGTCTTAGCACCGTCAAGAATGGTTGAGATAAATCCCTTCTCTTCCTTTTTCCCTCCACCTGCTGCACCCAGCTTCAAGTTCTCCAGCTTGCCCGTCAACTGCATCACCGCATCCGTATTGGAAGTAATCGCTGCTTCCAGCGACCCAAAATCGATCTGGGGCATCTCGCCAGCTGGATTGGTGATCGTGATATTCATGCTCTGTTGCTGCTGTGCCGGAGAAGCGGGAACCTTTGTATCGAGTCTCGGAACAGGCGCAGGTTCGATCTTAGGGAGAACTTTATTCGGATTCTGGGGTCGAATCTTGGGTGCAGCCGGTTGGGCCGGCATTATGACGTCTGCTGCGACCTGAATCCGTTTCGACCGGATCTGCGCGAGCTTCGCCAGCAGCCGATCAATATCCTTTGAAGCCTTATCATTCAGTGTTACCTGAGGCATCAGCTTGAGTCTGGATAATTTCAAGGCTGTCCGATAAATCTGGTCAAAATAACGTGAGGTGAATTTCAATTCATTATTCAGCTTCACGACATTCTGGTAACGCGTTCGCCCCAAGCGGTCGGACGCACGTTGAATTTGATCGAAGTAGCGTACGGTCGCTTTGAGTTCACCGGCATTAACTGCAAACTCCCGGGGATCTGCCATATAGTCACCTCCTTGTATCGATGATCCATGTTCAGTAGGCTCAAGCGTGGGCATTTAAGGCTTCCAGTTCCTCCTCCGAGAACGCCAGCAGCAGCAGCCGCTCACCACGCGATAGCTTCCAGAACTCTCCGGGACGGAGATGATGGCGCACCCACATGTGGTACATCATCGTCGTCACCCCGCCGGAGCGGATCAGTTTTTTACGTCAGCCAGCTCCACGCCGAAGCCGGACAGTTCCAATACCTTATCGCCCACAGCATCCAGCTCACCGGCAAGCAGCATCCGGCACACAGCTTGTTCGCCACCTGACAGCTTGAGACGACTTGTGATGCGTGGATCGCCCCAACCATTCAGTTCCAGCCCTTTGACTTCAAGCTTTGCCGTCGCTTCAGAGATCAGTAGAGCGTTAAACGTCTCGCTGTCTACCTTCTCTTCCGTACGCCCTTTGACCGTCTTGCGCACCATACAGCGTTCGCGGATGCTATCTACTTTGCTGGATGTCAGACCGCGAAGAGTCATGCGCAGATCAAGCCGGCGGATCGCTACGGTCTCCTCCGGAAGCTTGTCAGCGGCCTCAAACAGCACGTCCAGAATTTGTTCTTCGGACAGATTTTCATGAATACTCATATAGCGTTCCTCCCAAGTTATGATCGAGTAAGACTTCATTAAGAAAAGGCTGCGAAGCGTATCGTACGCCGCAGCCTTTGAGCTTCTGTATACCGTTCACAGGAGAAAATAATTAATTTGCGCGAATCGGATCGAGCAGCTCATAGCCTTCAAATGTGAAGGTCGTCTCTTCGGGAACTTCTTCACCAGCCGACCAGTTGGCCAGTTGGATCTTATCCGGCATACAACGAATCAGACGTACGCGCTCATGACCATAAGAGTCGGGGTCATCCAGCTTGGAGATGATGTCAAATTTCTGGAACCCACGGCGGATCATATCGGATGTGACCTTGTAGCCGCTCATCGTGCCGGTTCCTTTTTTCGCTCCGTTTTTATGGACTTTCCAATCGGTGCCGGTCAAGTTCAGCTCACGCTTCTCGATCTCCACACTGGCTTCCAGTTTATTAATATGCGTTTGCCATACCCCGTCGATGTGCAGCTGTCCGTATGTGCCGAGAATGACTTTAGAAGCATCCAACATAGGTTGTTCCTCCTTGGAATCTATAGTTATTTTAATGGTCTGCCAAAATGCCAACTGTAACGCATGAGTCCTATTGTACGTGGAAGGTTCCGAACAGCTGCTCCATCACGTCGGAGAGCTTCACATTCCATTGCAGGAAGACCTGATCGGCTTCCGGCTTCACAATCGGAGCCTCCCCGTAATATGCCGGGTCCAGAACGACGTCGAATCCGTTTGCCTCGATCACGCCGCTCTGAGCAAGAAGCGCCAGGTATTCTTTCATTGCGCCAATCAGTGCAAGACGTCCTTCTTCCGTGTTGTTGACTTTGCCAATATAGGAGTCTTCTGCCGTGCGTTGAAGGTCGCTGCGAACTGCATCCATGACGCGCACCGAACGAATCTTCTTCCAGGCGTTGTTCTGCCCGGCTCCCGGTGTAATCAGCGTATTGATTCCTCGCAGCGTCTTGACCTGACGGCCATCGTGGAAGAGGAGGAACACCCCATTTTTCACTGCTGTTTCCTGCTCGGAACGATTCCAACGGCGTGTGACATCATCAAATGGAGCGGCATGATAGGTCGTCGATTCATTCAGACGTTGTCCGGCAACCAGACCCGCCACATAAGCACTCGTTTGCGCCGAACTGTACGATAAGTCGCCCAGTTTCACCCCGGTACCTACATTAATAATGCCTTCATGATTCAGAGAAGCTGAACGTGCCGAGGCTGTAGAAGGCGCAGCCATAGCCGTATCTTCCGCATGGGAACCGCCAACAACCAGAGTCACCCCACGACCTTCTCCGCGCAGACGTTTGATGAACGCCGCGAAGCTCTGAAGCAGTGCCGAGTCGGCCGCAAAATCAAGCGCAAGCACATCAAAATCCGTACCTTCCAGCGCATTCTGAGCCGCAACGTAATCCGCGTTAGTGAGTCCTGCGTTTCCACTCACACCACCCGCAAAGGCGACACTGGTTACCTGGGATACAGAAGCAGCAGGGACAATGGCTTCGCCTTTTACCCAGATATTCTCTGCGTCCTCGTTCATCGCTGCCTCGAAAGCAGCCGCACTGCCATCTGAAGCCACAAACGAACGCAGCAGCTTGCTGCCCTCGTACAAATGCAGTTCTTGAGCATGTTCATGGGTCAAGCTGGGCTGCACCGAAACACGGAATCCGTTACCCCGACTTCCTGTATAAACGGCTGTCAGTCGCAGTGCATCGTTTTCGCCAGCCTTCAGCGTCAGTGCTGCGGGTGCGGCTGTATCATCTGCAACGCGATAAGCAAGCAGCTTCTTGGGGCCGCCAAGCAGCGCCAGATAGAGTGAGTCATAAGCGGTTGCTCCATCCGCTCCCTCGTTGGAAAAAGCGCGACGGATAGCCGCTTCGCTGCCAATCTCCACAAACTGTCTTTCCGGTCCCCAGTTGCTTTTTACAAGTACCGCTACCGTACCACGGCTTCCGGGCTGCACCGTCGAAGCGGCTGCTGCCTGGAAATTCATATACAGTCCGGGAAGGACCGGTTTCTCCGCGTTGCTCCATGTTCCACCTGTCATATTACTTCACCTTCGCTTTCATAAATTGGGTAATGCGGCTTGCTGCCTGCTCCACGGTGTATTGCTTCTCGGTTCCTTGACCAAGTGCGCCGTGCAGCACTTCCTCCCGTACGCCAAACAATTGCTCGGCGTGCGTCATAAGCTCTGTCGCTGTGAATGTCACAGGCGACTTCGCTTGCTGCTGCGCCGAGTTCATCCGGCTGCTGCTCATCGTTTTTCGCCTCCTGTGCTGCACGATTTGCGGCGAAAAGAATTCGCCGCAAGCCTATGCAGGCGATTCTAGTCCGCCTGCTTTAATCCGACCCGCCCGATTAGTACGGGTGGGGCTTCGCCGCTGCCTGGCTGCTCGCCAGGCAGCCCAATCCGCTCCAGCACATCGAGCCGGAGCTGACCCTTGAGGAAGCCGTCGGCTTCCAGATCCGCGACGACGTCCGCGATTGCCGCTGCGCGGCGCCCCGGCGCGGGCGGCCCCAGCCGCTGCGCCGTGCTTAGCCGCTCGGCCAGCGCCGAAAGCGCCTCGCGCTCCTCGGCCGCGGTGCGGCCAAGCACATGTGCGGCATACGTTCGCCGCACATCATAGGCGGACGGCTTCGCCGTGAACTTGCGGCTCCCGACCAGCCGCCAGAGCACGCATGGCCTGGCGTATGCAGACGGCCATCGGTCCACCGCAATCTGCCAGTCCGCGCCCAACAGCGCGGACGTCAGAGCAGCCAGCGCGTGCAGTTCCGCGCTGGCCTGCCCCGGGTCGGCCGCAGAGCCGGCCGGCTGCCGATACACCGCGAAGCGCAGCCCGCGGATCATCCCGCCAAGAGCGGCGTCTATGCGATCGCCATCTGCCGAACCCAGATACACGCAGGTAAATGCGCGGTCCGATATGGGCATATGGGCTTGTTCACTGCTCGTCATCGATGAAGCTTCTGCTTCATCAGATATTGGCGCAGTCGAATGGGTCGAGGCAGTGTCTGAACGAAGCGCTGAACCTGTGGTTTCATCCAGAACCGCTTCATGCAGAACTGCTTCAATCTTTTCAGCCAGTTCTTCCACTCTACTGAATCCGCCAGCAGCGAGATCCGCATAAGGCCAGATCTTCACGATGCGTCGATAACCCGCCCAATCATTTTTGCGAATTTCTTCGCCAAACGTGACGATTACCCCGAAGCCTGTAAGAGATTGTAGAACAGACGGTAAATCCTGCACGTTACCCACCAGTTCCGGAATTTTCGTCTCCAGCCTTTTTTTAATGACTTCTCGAATCATGCCCCTCCTCCCTTTCCCGCTTCAGTTGCGAAGCCGCCGCCGAGTTCCCGGCGGCGGCTTCGACCGCTTGCGTATTTCTAATGGTTTAGTTCGGGTAAGTCTCGCCAGATCCGGCTTACGCCGCTGGATGCACGACAAAAACGGCTGCGATGATCCCTGAGGATCGCAACCGTCTGTCTGCAAAATTAGCTTCTCTGAGCTTTCGGCGCCCGGCCTCTTGCTCAACTTCCCGATGATACAATCTTACCGCGTTTTTCTCCAAACGAAGACGGAGAAGCGGATGAATAAAGCACGTTAAAGGACGATAAAAAGACGAGCCAACAGCGACACATAAATTCGCTTGCCTTCTATCCCTATTTCATTCTTGTCAATACTCTTGCCCTATGCTACTATATAGTGTATGTGATTATTGATTATTCTGTGAAGGAGTTGAAAATAGATGAAACAAGGAATCCACCCGGATTACCAACCAGTTGTGTTCATGGACACGAGCACTGGGCACCAGTTCCTGAGCGCCTCGACTCGTAAATCCAACGAAACGGTTCAATGGGAAGATGGCAACACTTACCCACTGATCAAAGTGGAAATCACTTCCGATTCGCACCCGTTCTTCACTGGCAAGCAGAAGATCCTCGACGCTGGCGGCCAAGTTGAACGCTTCAAAAAGAAATACAACCTGTAAGATCAAGTTCGCGCAAGCGAACTTCTATGACCAGGCAGCGGAATATTCCGACGCCTGTTTTTTTTTGCGTGTTTTCGGGAACGGGGCGCGAGGCCAACGCTTTGGACGATCGCCTAATGCTCTCTCCCAGCGCAGACAAAAAAGAGCCGCGAAGATCCCGTGAGGGAAATCGCGGCTTTTCTCATGTCATCGCTCCCTGTTTCGCTGGACTCCAAGCTCCATTCCTTATTTTCCATTGGCAGGCGCTTGATTCATGGCCAGCTTGAACAAAGTCTGAAGGCTCGCCTTCTCCGGTACGTCCTTCATCACTGTCCAACCTTCTGCGCCTTCTTGAAGCCAGATGGCTCCTTTGAGCGGCAGGGCATCCTGTCCGTTCGAGAACGCCAGATCCAGCGTATAATCCACTCGCACCTGTTTTTTCTCCAGATCGACACTGCTTGTCGTCATCTTGAGATTTTCTACAGTCAGCTCGGCACCGGTTTTCTGCGCAATTCGGTAAGGCAGCTCTCCCACGCGATTGGTCGTATAGCTTGCCAGGAATTTCTCGTCGGTATACGGCGCCAGCTGTCCGTGGCGGTTCCATACCCATTCCTGCAATTCTTCCACTCCGCCATCAAGCGCCGCGACGTAAGCTTCACGCTGCTGTTTCGTGACTTCCAGATCCGCACGCTTGAATGTTTCCACCCGCTCCTGCGCCTGCATCGAAGCTTTCATCTCGGCCGATGCCTGAGTGCTTTTCTCTTCGTCATTGTCGACTCCTGCTGCCTGGCCTCCATTATTCATGCCATTTTGTCCCGAAGAAGCCGAGTTCTGAGCGGTAACTGACGTTGGCGAAGCGCTTGGCGTTCCATCCAGCCAACCTGCCGATTGGGCGCCCCACACTCCCCCGAATACAGCACCTGCGGTTACAAGCGATGCGATAGCCAGCTTGCCTTTGGCCATTTTCCCTTTATTGACGGTTGTTCCATATGTTTTTTCCATTGTGCTCTCCTCCTTGATCTTCTGCATCTGTGCCAGTGTCGGTTCCTTGTTCATGCGTCCCGGCTCGTGCTCCAGCGCCTCGTACCAATTTGGCCGCGCAGACTCCCGGGACTCTCCCGGTTCCTTGAATCGATTCATGTGCTGCCCTCCTCGTTCATCCAACGCTCCATGCGGCTTCTTGCCCGGGATAACCTGGATTTGTAGGTACCTTCGGGGATTCCCAGCCATTCCGCGCCTTCCCGGGCGGTCATGCCGTAATGAGCCTCCAGCAGCAGGGTCTCGCGCAGTTTGTCCGGCAGTCGAAAGACCAGTTCCCAGATTCGCCGTTCCCCCGCTTCCGCCAGATAGACATTTTCTGCTGAAGTCTGCGTCTGCGTGGGCTGTACCTCTGCAAAGGTCAATACCCGTCGAACAAAGGCCGAGCGCTTATGATTGATATACGTGTTCCTCGCAATACGCAGCAGCCAGGTCTTCATGGAAGCTTCGTGTCTGAACGAGTCCAGTCCCCGCAGCGCCCGAATGAATGTATCCTGTGTAAGATCGTCTGCGGTGGAATGGCTTCTTGTCATAAAGAAGAGATATTTCCAGACTTCGCCCCAATGAGTGCGAACAATCGTATCTGGATCGGCGGCTTCCATTTGTGCGGCCGGGCGTTCCTTGATTTTGTCCATTGGATCACCTCTTCTTATCCTTTTAGACAAGATGAAGACCAGATCGTTCCCTTTTTCGATAAATTTTTTTTGAAAAAAGAATCAGGATCGCCGTTCGCTCTTTTTCCTTCCATTTTCCCCGCTGTTCGTCAGCAGATTTTCCAAGGGCAGCAGCCCAAGGGCGGACAGCGACAAGGCGATCTTGTAAAAGGCTCCTGTCCGGATCTTGACATAGGTGTCCTTGCTGACCGGCGGATCAAAGATATGATTGTACACTTTATAATCGAAGACATCGTCCTGCTTCATGTATCGCTCACGCACCAGCAGCCGCTCACGGTCGTTCAATCGTTCTACGATTCGTTCGATGCGCTCACAATAGGCTGCACGCGCAGCCGGCATGTCTACATTATAAATAGCGGTTCGAGCGGTGGAATCGCTGGTCGTGCCCGTGTAACCCGAAGGCGCCTCCTGGTAGGAAGACGTTAGACGAGCCTCTCTCTCCTCAAACGTAATGGTCTTATAAATCCGGTATTTCTCCATCGCGCCTTCGATGGCTGCTTGCGTTTTGCGACGGTCCAGCTTGGGCAGATTCAAGGCTTGATCCATGTTGATCTCTCCTTTTATTGTCTTTTGGCAACATTTACGGCGAACGATTCCTGGTTTTTAATCTTTTGTTCGTATTTTGTTCGCATCCATGAACTAACCTTACCACATTTTTTCCAAAGTCGTAAAGAGACATTTTGGCGTTTTCTTCCACTCTTTTTTTAAGTATGGATCTTTTATGAAAATCACCTTTTGGCAATATTTTTCCTGAATACATTTACCCGGCAGCGGATATTGGGTATATTTAAGAAAGAGTGACGATGCTGCCCGAGCGGCAGGCCAAATTGAGAAAGCGAGGAAGGGTGCCACATGGAAAACCGGTTCGGCAGTTATTTGAGACAGGTTCGTGAACGCAAAGGCTGGAGCATTAACCGTCTGGCCGGGGCTGCTGGTGTCAGCACCTCCCAAATCTCGCGTATCGAGCATGGCCTCCGGGGCGTACCCAAGCCGCAGACGATTGCCAAGATCGCTCAGGCGCTCAGTGTCCCTTACGAAGAGATGATGAACGAGGCGGGTTATCTGCATGAGTCACCCGATTCCGCCCCGCCGGAATGGGCGACTTCACGTGACAAACGCGATTTTAAGAAGATGCTGGAAGAAGACGGAGAGCTGATGTTCGACGGAATCCCTCTCGACAAGGAAGACAAGCAGCGGATCAAGGATGTGTTAACCGGCTTGTTCTGGGAAGCTAAATATATGAACAAACGCAAAAGCTAGGAGGAACGGACGGTGGACCCGATGGACAAACTCGTAGCCCGTCTCATTCGCACGACCCGCACAACCGATCCGTTTGTCATGGCGGAGGCACTCGGTATTCACATTCGCTATATGGACCTGGGCAAGTCAACCAAAGGCCTCTATTATCGCAAGCTGCGGCGGCGGTTTATCGTCATTAACGAACAGCTGCCCGAAGAATGGAGAAATTTCGTTTGTGCGCATGAGCTTGGACATGATCGGCTGCATAAAGGTGTGAATCGTTTCTTTATCGAAGAACATTCTTTTTTCAGCGCGGGACGGCTGGAGCGCCAGGCCAATCGCTTCGCCATGCTGCTGCTGACCAGCGCCACGGAGCCTGTTCCAGGCGAATCTTTTGAACGGTTTCTGCTGCGCAGCGGAATCCCCCAGGATTGCGTTTATTTTTTTGTCCGTTGATCGAACGTACGTTCCTCAAGCAATTAGGTCGTATTTCCCATTTCCATATTTTTATATAAAAAGCATAACGATTGAGGGTTTTTTTCCGATAATATAAAAGACGGATCGGCATGTGCCTGCCGTCCAATCCCATCTATCGAAGGAGAAGATCATGATCCGACAAAAAAGAGCGATGCGCATCCTAGCCGTTCTGCTGATGATCGCCGCAATCGCCTTTCCGGCAAACGTATTTGCTGCCACGGGAGACGTTACCTCGATCTCATTCGACGACGCAACGAAGAAAGAACTTATTATCGGCCAATCTGCCAAACAGCTCAAGGTGTACGCGACGATCGAAGGTTCAACTTCCAAGAAGGACATTACCGCTTCTGCCGATTGGTCCTCTTCCGACGAAGACGTTGTACAGGTGGTCAAAGGCCTGATGACAGCCAAGTCGAGCGGGGATGCCATCATTACCGCCACTTATGGAGGAGCCGTAGCCACGGTTGAAGTATCTGCCTCCTATCCTTATTCCAAGCTCGCCATCGAGCCGGCGAAGACCGGTACATATAAGCTTGGAGACGCAGCAAGCGAACTGAAATTGACTGCAAAAGTCGCGGGCGGCGACGAGAAAGACAAAGTAACTGACGTGACTACGTTGGGCACATGGACAAGCTCCAGCTCATCTGTGGTCACTGTAGACTCGGCGGGTCAGATGACCCTCGTTGGCGCAGGAACGGCAACGGTAGCCGTTAAATACCAGGGTCTCACTGCAACATACAAAGTTACCGTTGAACTGCCTTACTCCTCGCTGGAGATTCGCAATGGCAGCAGCAAAGCTTCCGATCTGGAACTGATTGTCGGCGACAGCCTGACATTGAAAGCCATCGCTCCAGCATCCGGAGGCAGTGGAGAACATGAAGTCACTGCTGATGCAACGTGGACTACGTCGAGTGAATCTGTTGTTACGGTAGACAAAGGCGTGCTCACTGTTGTAGGTGCGGGTAAGGCGACCGTTGGTGTAAAATACCTCGGCGTAGCGGCAACGGTGGACATCTATGTGCGTGCTCCTTATGAAGCTCTCGTAGTGACCCCTTCCGAGGAAGCTACATTGTTTATGGGCGAGACGCTCAAATTAACCGCTGAAGTGCGCGACCGCGCCAATTCCTCGCTGGATGTATCCGGCCAGGCAAAATGGACGTCGAGCAACCTGCTCGCCGCTACTGTAGCGAACGGCACGGTAACAGCCAAAGCACTGGGCAGCACTACGATCAAAGCGGAACACGGCGGAATTGCCAAAGACGTGAAGATCACGGTTTATCCAACGCTCAAATCGCTGGAAGCCACCAAAGATGAAACCGAACTGTACAAAGGTGAATCCGAAGCGCTGCCGAAAGTCAGCGGCATCAAGCTGGACAACTCCAAGCTCGACTTGAGCAGCGATGTGAAATGGAAATCCGGTGATGATGAGATTGCTTATGTCGAAAATGGTAAAGTGATCGCCAAGTCCGCAGGAACGGTAACGATTACCGCTTCCCTTCCGGATACGGCTTCGGTAACCACCCCATCGGGCGATGTATCGGTACGCGGCAAGACTGTAAGCTTCAAAGTCACAGTCAACGAAAAGATTCTGGTACTGATTGGACCAGACGAAGCTGTAAGCCTGGTGATCGGAGAGAATTCTCCTCTGCCTAGCGTCACTGCGGTATGGGAAGACGGAGAGGAAAAAGACGTCTCCTCGCTGATGACGTGGACAGTCTCCGGCTCCAATGCAGTCATCAAGAAAACCGATTCCGGTTCGACGATCAAGGGACTGCTCAAAGGATCGGCGACTTTGAAGGGCACTTATCTGAACAAGTCCATCAACGTCAACGTAAAGATTGAACAGAAGATTACCAAAATCGTCGTAGAGCCAACTTCGGTTGAGCTGAACATGAAGAGCAGCAAAGCCATCAAATCCACTGCTTTCTATGCAGACGGCTCCAAAGTATCGCTGGGTTCCAAAGTGAACTGGGAATCCTCGAATCCGGCTGTAGCTTCGGTCTCTGGGGCTACGGTAAAGGGAGTCTCGATCGGCAGCGCCACTCTGAGCGGTTCTTATCAGAACATCCCGGTCTCGGTTCAGGTAACTGTCGCTCCTAAGCTCACCAAGCTGGTCGTTGAAGAAAAAAGCCTCAAGCTGGCTCCAGGCACGGTCTCCAAGATCAAAGTGCTGGCGACTTATGACACGGATACCGTTACGGATGTAGCGACGCAGACGCTGTGGACCAGCTCCAAGCCAAACGTAGCAGCCGTATCGCCTTCCGGCCAGATTACGGCGCTTGCCGAAGGTAAAGCTACCATTCGAGGTAAGTTCGGCTCCAAGAACGTGACGATCTCCGTCAATGTGACGACCAAGAAATAAACCAAGCTTCATATGAGTAGAGTTATTCCAAGACATCCGCTTCTCCTTCGAGAGAGGCGGGTGTCTTTTTGATTTGAATTTGAAATAGAGTTCGGTACTGTGTCGTTTGTCATAGCCACTGCTTGCACATATCTTGCAGGATATGAACGTATGACAACTCGATCACTCACCCGGCCATTCGTTCTTCCGTTCTCCAACTCGAACGACGGCGGCTAGACGCGACGTTGTTTAATGTGACCTTTAGGAGGATGAATCCATCATGAAGTTAGCCGGAAAAATCACGACTGCCATCGTCACCTTATTTCTAATCGTGGGTGTGGCTGTTGGCGTTCTCGCTTACCAGGCCGCTTATGGACAAGTTGATGAAGCGGTCGGGATCGAGCTGGTCGGGTGTGCCAACATCACCACCGGGCTGGTTGATCCTACGGATATTCAAGCGTTGGCCGCAGGCGACACATCCAAGTTAAATGCGATTCAAGATAAGATCGATTGGATTCATGAACACAAGCCGATCTTCAAGGAAGCTTTTATTTTGTCATTGGATGGCAAGATTCTCGCCGCCGATACCCCTATGCGAGATCGCGGTTATCAGGCGGGAGATTCCTTTTATTTGACCGACAAGGATCGAGAGATGGCCGCTACGATGACGCACGGCGTCTACTCCAAAGTCTACACCTATGATGGAGTGGGCTTGAAGACCGGATATGGCCCGATCATGTCGGGTGAAGGCAGCAGCCAGAAGGTCGTCGCTCTGATGGCAATCAATTTCGATTCTTCGATTATTCAGGAACGGACTCTCTCCGTCTTTGAGATTCCCCTGCTGATTGGCGCCCTTCTGCTAACTCTTGCTCTGGCAGCCGTATATTTTATCATCCGCCGCCTTATCAAGCCAATCGTCAGCCTGTCGGAACAGACCCGTCTGCTGGCACAAGGTGACCTTACGCAGGACTCTCTCCTGGTTCGCGGACGGGACGAAGCATCCATGCTCCGGGCAGATTTTAACGAGATGGCGGGCAGCTTCCGCAGCATCCTGTCCGAAGTGCGCGACAGCTCTCATCAAGTGGCCTCAGCTTCTGAGCAATTGACAGCCAGCGCGGCGCAGACCGGACAGGCTGGCGAACGTATTCATGATGTCGCTCTGTCACTTGAAGACGAAGCGCTCCTGCAGCGCAGCTCACTGGCAGAAAGCTCCGAACTGCTTCAGCAGATTTCTGCCTTTGCCAGTCAGCTGCTTCATAGCATGGAAGAACTGACGCATAGCGCAGCCAGGTCAGAGCAGCATTCCCACGCGGCGGGCAGCGATCTGGAGCAGGCCTCTCAGCAGATGAATCGCACGGACAGTGCGCTGGGCGAGCTGAGGATCGCCATCGAAGATATGCGTTCCTACTCGCAGGAGATCCGTCAGGTTCTGGGCGTGATTACCGAGATCTCGGAAGAGACCCAACTGCTTGCCCTGAACGCCGCCATTGAAGCTGCGCGAGCAGGCGAGCACGGACGCGGGTTTGCCGTCGTCTCTGACAATATCCGCAAGCTCTCGGAGCGTTCCGGCTTCGCCGTACGCAGGATTCACGGTATTATTGAGTCTACACTCGCACAGATTGAGACGTCTGCCGGCGCGATGATCTCCGTATCTTCCGCTGCTGCTCAGGGAACACGAACCTTTGCTTTCGCTTCCCAATCCTTCGGTGTGATCCAGGATGCCTGGGCTGCCTCCCGCAGCAAGGCCGGTTCTGCGATGGAAGATGTGAAACGCCTTGCTGCGGATGCCAACGCGATCTCTGAACGGATCAAGCTCAGTTCCTCGATTGCAGATGGCGCCTACGAACGCGCTCAAACCTTGGCTGGTTCTTCTGGCGAGCAGTACGCCTCCATGCAGGAAATTCAGGCCTCCTCCTCCATGCTTTCCGGTTTATCCGAAGACCTCTTTACATTGATTGAACGATTTAAGATCTGACCCTGCCGTTCTCCATTACATATCGCACAAAAAACGCCGCTTTTCACTCGCTCCAGCAGGATTCCTGAGGCGGGCAAAACGCGGCGTTTTGACATTGTTTATTCGCTTTTTCAACGATTCGTTCGGTTGGCTAATCGATGGAACAAACAGTGGAAGTCGCTCAGGACTTTACCGTCGTTTTCCCTGCTTCTTTTAATGCCGTGACTTCCGGATTTACCGGGCGGAAAGTTACACGATCCAACAGCAGGCCGTTGCCCACCTGTTCTCCATTTACGGTTACAATAATCTTGGTCAAATTAGAATCAGCTGCGTACATGTCTATTCACTCCAGTATAAAATTATGAGAATATAAGAATCGCAGACGAGAGGCCTGACGATTTTTTTGCAAAATTGGTGTTTTTCCAGTAACTTCGCTACACTTAATAACGTACGTAAAGATGCGTGATAGTGTGTAATGATGTATACCCGTTCTGCTTGCTTATCAAACGTCTTGCGTTTAAAATGGCTGCGAGCTTCATACCCCTGCTTTTCCGTTCGACTCTTCTAGATGAGGTGACCGATTCATGACTACACATAGATTTTTGCGCATACTTCGTCGCAGTGTACCCGCTGCCCTTCTGTTGGGAGCACTGCTGCTGCCGATTGGACGCCAGGCTTATGCCTGGGAGCCCATCGACAATTTCTTCAACGGCCTCGAAATGTTCGGCAACCTGCCTTCGGAAGTGAATCAATTGCAGGAGAGCTATAAGAGTACGGTAAATGAACTGAATGATGCGAAAGCAGACATTCAGAATTACCGTGAAGAGATGGAGACTTACAAAGACCAAATCACCCAGCTCAATGACCAGAACACCCGGTTGGATGAACAAAATCAACAGCTTCAAGCGACCGTTGCCGCCTTGAACACCGCGCAGCAGGAACGTGAACGAAGCGCTCGCACGATGAAGATCATTATTTTTGTCCTGATTGGCCTGTTTGTCGGCTATTTCCTGCTGATCCGCGTCCTGCGTCTGGGGCTGCGAGGCAGACGTTAATCGGAGGAACACATGCAGATTATCCATGAACAGACCGACGATTCGTTCGGTGCCCAAGCTTATACCTTCCACCTGGACGAACCCGACATCGCACACATTCTGCATCCTCAACAGGTCGTGGCCTATCGCGGTGACCCACGCGGACGCAGCGACCGGCTGCTGGAGATCAGCCGCATGATGCGTAAGCGTAAGCTGATCCGTGCCGACTTCAAGGGACGCTGTTCCTTCACTGCCGTTCTGCCCGCAGGCTTTGGGCTTCAGACTCTGGATTTGGCTGGGGGCAGCGATATGCTTTATGACTTCCGGCAGCTCTTCTTCTATACCGATGGCATTGAGATGAAGAGTCGAATCCTGAAGCTTAAAAATATGCTGATTACCCAGGATGCCATCAAAATGAAATTTTCCGGAGAAGGCCAGATCGGGATCATGACACAGGGCACGGTCTTTCAAGCGGAGCTGAATGAAAAAGAACCGCTGTATGTTCATGCCGGCAGTATTCTGGCTTATCCCGAAAATGCGAGGCTGGACCTGGCTGTCTACGGCAATCACCTCGCCAGCCAGCATATGCCTTTTCATTGGAAAATGACCGGACGCGGCCATGTGTTGTTACAGGCGGGCGGTACAAGAAGCCAGGAGCTGAGGGAACATATGGAGGATGATGGCTTGGTCAAACGGATTCTCCGAGAAGCCATCCCTTTCGGTAATATTTTGATTAAATAAGCTTTTCATCGCGTTACCCCGATGAAAAGCGGCCATCTATTCCATTCCATATTCAATCCAAAGTTTCGCTTCTCGGAACGCTCCAACCGAGAAGCGAAGCTCTCCTCTAGTCTCTAGTCTCTAATTCTTAAATCCTTTCCCCTTCAAAATCTGCCTTCGCGCGCAAAAAAGCCGCCTCTCCCCAAAGGAAAGGCGGCTTCATCTTTGAACCATAACCTTCTATTCCGCTTGCTCCATCGAATCCCAAGCCGCATCAACCAGAAGGTCGAACGCCTCATCATCGTTTTCGATAAACTCCTCGAACGCCAGAATTTGTTCTTCCGGTCCCGATTCCTTGAGGAAATGCAGGCTGTACTCCCACGCGTCACCACTCTTGCTGTAGATGGTCAGTTCATAAGGCTCCTTATGCCCTTCGACCTCCACTTCGACCTTACCCATATAACTCTTGTCTTCCCGGCGCTCCATGCGTGCGTTGAGAATCTTGGTGTTCATTCCGGTCCTGCCTCCTTCTCTCTATACGTTTGGCACCTACTCCAACAGGTTGGAGATGGATTGCAAACGCTGTGACTCGGTCTGCTGCCCGGCTGTGACGCGAGAAGGTTCGGCCTCCCCGCCGCCCGCCTGCATCAGACCAAGACGGTCGTTCATTCGTTTGTTGATCTCGGTCATGCGGCCCGTCTGTTCCGTCGCCGACTTGATAATCGTACGGTTGGACTGTTCGTACATGTCCATGGCAGCGAATAAGTCGCCCATGGCACGCTCGACCGCTTCCAGCTGCATCGCCGGTTTGCCGAGCAAATCATTGGTTTTTTGCGTCGTTTCCTTGAGCATGCGCGAGTTTTCCTCGAACATGTTCTGAAGCGTCTGATTGGCCGTATTCACCGCTTCGATCGTCTGCATCTGATCTTGGAGCGCCATAGCGATCATAGCCGATACCGTAATGAGATGCTGCGTCTTGTCGATGGTCGCATCTACAGAATCAATCAGCTTGTCGTTGTTGTCATTGATGATGTCCGTACCGGCAATCGCCTGCTGATAGAGCATAATCATCTCGGTAAATGACTGAATTCGCGTCACGACCTTGCGCAGTCCTCGCTCCAGCGTCGTTTTGCGATTGGCGTTCTCCGGCTTGGCAATCTCTTCTTCAAACAGCTTCTTGAGCTGGTTGCCCATCTCAATGCGCATTTGCAGATTATACACTTCTTCGATCGATGTCCGCTTGAGATTCCGCATATAGGCCATGTTTTCTTCCAGCGTGTCCTTGCCGTTGCGCAGGGAGACGATGATGGCATCTACGTTCGTTTTGACGGACTGGTACTTATACACGTAGTTTTTGAGCGGTGTCTTTCGCATGATCTTGTCGATGAAGCTGAGCTGCTTGCTCTTGCTGAGAGAATCAATCTCGGTGCGCAAACGGAGGATGTTATTGCCTACTTCCGAACGTTTGCCCGCTACCATGTCGTTCACGGGACGCTGGAGCATTTCCAGGGATTGACCCGCTTTTTCCATCGTACGCTGTCCCATTCGACCAATCTGATCCATCAGCTCATCAAGCTGTAAATTATCGGTGTTGGCGACTTGTTGGATGACCTGCTTGGCTTCCTGTTCGACCTTATCCACATCACTTTTTTTCAATTCAACCGCAAGATTCGTAGACATAAAGGTTCCTCCTTCTGTTACGGCGCAAGCACCGTCTTAGTCCGAAGTCCGATAACGCTGTTGAATCAGATCGATCCGGCTCTGAAGTTCAATCAGATCGCGGTGTTCGATCGTCTCCACATACAGCGACAACCGGGAGTTGATGTCCTTGATCCCGTCCAGCAGCAGACGACGATTTTTGCGCTTGGCTTCGCCGCTGAGTTTCAGGAACGGATTGATCGCACCATTCAGGTCCTTGAAGACCAGACGCTGAATATTGTGATTGATCTTGCTGTCGTTAAGTTCTTTAAGTTGTGGGATCAGACGGGCGATACGAGACAGAAGCGACAAGGTTTTCTCGACAATCTCGTCGTCCAATGCATTCTTCTGTCCTTCAGAGATAATCAACTCTTCGATAACCGAGATATATTCATGCACCGGGTCCCACATCTCATCCGGTTCCGTCGCTGGTTTGGGCGGTGACGCCTTCTGCTGGGCAGCCGCCGCAGCCTGAGCCTGCTGTTCCTGTTCGCGGCGTACGGACGCCTCTTCGCGGAGCCTGCGCTCTACCGCTTGATCGACGGCTGGAATCCCCGTCCGTCGGCCGCTTGGCGGCAGGATCTCCGGCTGTCTCGACTGCGGCGAGACATCGATTGGCGTCGGCGTTGGCTTGGGCTTGACCCGTTTAAAAGCGCCGATACTCAGCAGCACCGCACCGCCAGGAAGCAGCGCCGTCACCCATACGGGCAGAACTCCCTGCGAGAAGATCGCAAGCGCGTACCCGGCAATAAAGGCCGTGATAGGCAGCCCGAAACGTTTAATATAATCGATCATGCCTGAACACCTCCAGCTTGATGGCAGGGCTTGCTCCTTCTCCTCGCTTCCGCTTAGAAGCCCGGCGTTTCGGCCCTGCTAGGGATTGCGTCCAACCTGACGGCCTGTTCCACATAACTGGCTTTGATCCCAAACTCGGGCTGCGGTGGACGTACCTCTTCACCAAACGCCGCCTTCACTGCCAGATACGGAACATTCACACCGGACAAGCAGGTAATATACAGACCGCCGGACATACGCGGATTGATTTCGAGCAGCTTGGGAACACCCTTATTGTACTTCACCTGTACGTTGAACGCATAGGGAATCTGGCAATTTTCCGCGATTCGCCGCGACAGTGCGAGCAGTTCTTCCGAATATTCCAGATGATAGACACGTCCTTCCGACTTGCGCCGTGGAATAGCTGTCAGCAGATTCCCAGAGGCATCGGACAGACAATCAATGCTGTACTCTTCGCCTTCCAGCAGTTCCATCACCATCAGATCATCGAAGCGTTCCGCCGTAGACAATGTTCGATAGGTTTCCTCGAATGTGGTCTCCAGCGTCACCCATCCGTATAATTCTTTCAGCGGATCGCCCGCTTCTTCCTTGATGATTCGGAAACCCATGCCTCCTTCGGCTTCCGTGGGTTTGAAGCAGACACGTTCTCCAGCTTCCGTTAGTTCCCGATAAGCCTGTGCAAATTGCTCTGCTGTCTGCACCACGCGATAATTCGGAATATCCACAATCCCTTGGCCTTCAAGCGAACGATAGAACTTCTCTTTGTTCATCATATTGCCCAGCAGTTCCAGGTCACTGCATACCATGACTCGAGTGCCGATCTGTTCAAATCGCTCTACATGCGCTGCAATCAATTCCATGTGAAGACGCGGAATGAATAGATCAATGCCATGTCTGGCGCAGAAATTGAGGCAAAATTCGATATAAGCCTCCCCTTCTACGGTAGGCTCTGTTTCTTTGACATCGCAGGCGCTCAAGGAGACATGGTCGATATTGGGATGTGTCCCATAGAACGCAAAAGCCACTCCTTCTTCGTTGTGGCGAATCAAATTGACATAGTGATAAGCGACCGAAAACCAACGGTTCAGCCATATTTTTCTCATCGTTCATCGTCCTCTTTCTCTTTTCGGCCGTGGCCTTGCACCGCACAATTAAGCTGTATTACGGTTGAAAAGGCTTTCTGGTTTCGCTTATCTGTGGGTTGGTGTCATTCGCGGCTTGAACAGCGGCGTCTGCATCCTCGATTGAGGCTGGCGGAGCAGCAAACCATTCGGTGATCTTGGCGATCAGATCTTCCGCTGCTCCCATCCCCTCTCTGTCGGTGAATGTATAGATGCCTGATTCCATATGAGCCGCATAGATCTCGCCGTGGCGAGGTACAATGGCGTAATCAGCCGCCTTCAGCAAACTCTCATCCAGCAGCGAATCTCCGGAAGCGGCAATACGTGAGGCACCCGCCAGTTTTTTAACATGCAGCAGGCCGTCGCCCTTGCTCACACCATTGGGTACAAGGTACATTTTACGCCCTTGAATCGACAAGTTCCAATACATGCCGGCCAACTCTTTGCGGAAGTCCTCGACCTGATCCAGCGGCATCTTTTCCCGATCCAAAATGATGGAGTAGAACAAGTTATCGGAGTGGCGATAAGACTTCACCCATTCCGGCGAGGCGATTCGGTCGAAGGCTTCAATCACTTTCTTTGCGTCTTCGCTGCGAGCCAGAGCTTCATTCACATGCCGCTGCCAATCGGGATCGGGTACACCATCAATCAGCACGTTCCCCCCATTGCTGGTCACAGCATATTGGGGCTGGAAAGTCTCCCGAATATAGAAAATACGTTCATACTGCTCAATCGTCCGGGTCGTAACGGGAACAAATAGCGCCGTCTTCGACAGCTCCACGAGCAGCCTGGACGCTTCCGGTGACATAAAGGAGATATGCTCCCCCTGATACAGCTCAACCGGGATCACTTCTGCCGCTTCAAAGGCCGCTCCCATCGCCTTCCGGGAATAGATCAGCGTCCGGTCCAGATCGCTTGCGAAGATCATTCCTTCCCTCCGTTCAGCGGACGGATGATCCCGCAGCAGGAATAGGTCAGCTCGGGATACACTTCAACGGGAACGCCCCGATCCTCAGCCAGCAGCAGAATGTGGCGCAAATTCGGATTATCCAGCCGGTCCACGAGAATCTTCCACGGTACGCGCCGCAGCAGCACCCGCGTAGTCTCGCCTACCCCTGGTTTGACCAGGTTGACATCGGCGATTCCATAATCCTGCTGGATGCGGGCGATGTCCTTCATCCCCTGCCAGCTGGACTGGTTTGCTTCTGGAGTGTTCTCCAACTCTACAGCCAATTGGCGAGCCTCGTCACGAATCTCCTCGAAGTATGAGCTGACGCGATCCACAAACAGATTGGATACGTCGTCCTCAAGCCACTCCCGATAATATTTGGCTCCGTGGTAGTCATTAGGTCCGATCAGATCATCCCGCAGCACGGTTCGACTCATGAGACCCGACACCGTCGAATTGAGGCAGGCGCTTGGAATCAGGAAATCTTCCCGGGTACCGAATGTTTCGGAGCAGCGTCCCGGATCGGCCAGCACAGCCAGGTCATCATCCAGTTCGATCTGGTATTTGGCCAGCATCGTCTCGCGCGCCTCCGCCAGCACTTTGCGGATTGCCCCTTTTCCCGTCCAGCCATCCACGAATTGGATACGGCGGCCGGGATGTTCGCGCAGCATATACAGCACGGCATTCTCATCGATGCCTTTACCGCGAATAATAGAGATGCTGTAATGCGGAACGTCTGCTCCATATACCGATTTGAAATATCGTTTCATCAAGATGCCGATCGGCGTACCTGCTCGCGCAAGCGAAGCAAGCACAAGATTGTTGCCATGGCGGGCCATCAGACGTTCCGAGACGATACCGGCTGCCAGCGCGACTTTACGAGCCGTGGTGTCCAGCGTCTCATGGAACAGCGCCAGGTACTGTGGAGTTGGGCGGTATTCAACAGGCAGCATCTCCGAATAGTGCGTCCCCCCCTGAATGGCTTCCTCACGATCCTCCGTGCCCCGTTCCAGTTCTACCTCACTCAGATCCTTCAGCAAAAAAATAACGTCTTCCGGACTATAGCTGCCCAGGCGTTCAGGAACAGGCAGAATCTTGGAAGCCAGTGTCTCGTTTAACATACTCATTCTCCCCCCTGCAATAAACCTTGTTCAGCCGTGCTTGCGAAGACCAGATGGATGAAGGGAACGCCGGTGCTCGCAAGCGCGCGCCGGAGCGGTTCGACATTCTCTGCGATAGACATTCTCTCCAGAAAAACGAAAATTTCATCGTACGCCCCTGCAGGGACATTGTAGAAGAAGTTGGCGATACCCGGATCATTCGGCGACACATGCGGAAAACCGCTGCGCACAGCGTATCCTTCTTCATCGATGACATGAATGGGACTGCGCGTACTGGATTGATAGGCGATGCCTTCACCCAATTCAGCCGCCATCCGCATGGGCACATACATAAATTCGCCGGTTCCCATGCAGAGCGTACGTGCTCCCCGCCGCTGAGTCGTCAGGTAAGACGCTGCCGCACGGACCTGTGCATCCAGCTTGGCATTATCGGACTCGTACATGCCGAAGCGGCCTGTCCACTCCAGATAAGCGGTATCCGAAGTCACTCCCGATGAATCGATCGATACCGCATCCAGATGACTGAAAAAGCGGGTCAGATCATGCTGAATAAAGGTCACCTCAGCAGGCGTCTGACGATCCAAAGCCGACTGCGGCAGCTGTTCAACCGGGCCACCTTCCACTTCAATCGAACCTTCGATCAGCGCAATCGTATCGATCTGAATATCCAGCTCGGCTTCCAGTTCCGCGAACCGCTGACGATCTTCCGGCCCCCGCCAATCCAGCAGGCTGGCAACCACATAGTGCGTACGCGGATGTTTGCTCTGAAGATCGCGGATAATATTTAATGCCGTATTGCCGGTTGTCACTTCATCATCGACCAGCACTACCGTATCTTCGCCCTGGAAAAATGACGTGTCACGGGCATAGCAGCGGTGCGAGGTGGCATGGGAATGTTCCTCTTCAAAACGGAGAACCGGCTCTCGTCCGACCAACTCTTCCCGGGTCGTATGCAGAAAACGCGTATCTCCCGTGAAACAGTCGTACATGGCATGCCCCAGCGCCGTAGCCGTTTCTGCAAAGGCGATGAACAGTGCGGGCTGTTCCAGATGAAGCTTGTCGGCCTTCAAGCGATCATACAAATGACGAGCCGAATCGCTACCGCGCAGAGCTTCGCAGACTTCTTCCAGACGATATGCTCCCGCTTCACGCGCTGCGACTTCTGCTCCATGTTCGGTAGAAGCCGCGCGGTGACGCTGCCACAGCAGCGCAAGGGCTGCTCCGCCCAGCAGCGAACGATGCGGATCAACCGGAATATGCTTGCCAAGAATCTGACTGACGAAGAGGAAGCTGCGTTTCTTGTTGATTCGCGCTGCCATCTGGAACAGGTCATCCGGATGCAGACCGAATGGATTGCGATTCAACTGCACGTTAACAGTCAATTGTTCCGGCATCTGATACACGTACACTGGTGCGTCTGTATCGACTCCTTTGGTCGCCTCAGCGGATGAGCAATGCGGTGAAATTCTGGTTCTCATTCAACACCCCGTATATTTCCGAACGGATCATGATGCGCCGCGCCCAGTTGAGATGGGGCTTGATCTCGTTCATTTTATTGTCGTAGCCGCTCTTGACGACCCCAATTTCTCCTCCACTGCTGGCCAGGATATGCAGGGCATCCATATGTTCTTCATGCGTGACGGTGTATAAAGCCTGCACCGGGCAGATATGTGTCGGATGAATGATCGTCTTGCCGACAATTCCATTTTCCTTGTCCAGTTCGACTTCACGAATCAGTCCATCGACGTACTTATTAATATACTGCATCCGCAGCTTGAGTCCTTCCCGACCGGCTGTCTCCTGGAACGGCGTCTCTCGCAGCTGCGGCTTGAGTACCCGGTCACTTTTAAAATATTCCCACACCGGACCGGAGATCACGTAGCCGCTTCCCGCTCTGCCAAACAAATTGACGATGTCCGCTACACAGTCCCGAATGACGCCGATGTCGTAGATGGTCATATCCGGCTTGCGGCGAAGGCCAAACAAGCTGGAGAAGTCGGTAGCGCCAATGCGAACATTAAGTATGTATGAACGATACCGATCCAGCAGTTGTTTGATGCCCAGCAGCGTCCCCAGGCGCGTCTCCGCGTAGATAACCTCTGCACTCTCCAGAATAGGCATCCCATACAGGATGGGGGCATCGGAAGATTTGGTTTCATTATACTGCTCCAGCAGTTTCAGATAATGCTCACCTGCCGCCACGTCAAATTTGGGAAACACCAGGCCGGTCAATCGAGTTACGGCACTGCCGAGCTGTTCCATCAGCCGTTTGGCCTGCTCAGGCGTACGCACACGTACGAAAATGAGCGGCAGCTTCTCGGCATCGATCCTTCCCTGCCGGGTTCCCTCTTCCAGTTTGCGGATCTGGACGACCAACGCGGCTTCTGCCTCTTCCAGTTTGAGATCGCCAACGGCATCTTCAAGATCAATGACGACTGAGGTTAATCCCGTGTGCTTGCCGCTGCTCAGATCGTCCGCAATGCCCGGCTTATTGGCCGGCATATATAAAGCAGCACCGACTGCATGAGCGATCAGCTCTTTGTCCGAACGGTTACAGAACGGTACAGGCGCTTGATAAAACAACTTTTCCGTTTCTTCTGCCGACAAATAATCAAAATAACGCATGATCTTTCCTCCTACGATGTAGTCCGTACAGGGGTTCCCATGCCTCCGGGTATGGCTTGCAAGGTGGGGTTAAGTCTGTGGAAAATGCGAAAAACTCCGCCGCTGCGAGAAAACTCTCTGCCTCGATCATCGATCGTCTGCGTATACTGCCTATCGTCGCAGGCGCCCTTTGTCGAGGCAGGAAGACTTTCTCCGCAAGCGGAGGAGTAGAGGTCAGACAAGCCGACCGCGCTTAACCCTTGCAAACGGCTAAAGTACATCGTGTGGTACAAGCGCGAACGAATAAACAGAAAGGGCAACGATCTGCGGGGTTAGCTTTGTTCGCGTGCCTGACGGCGCTGGCGAACCAGACTCAGCAGAATCGTACCGACAAACACTACGATCAACAGCGGGAAGAAAATGGCCTGTGGAAGTTCATAATCGAACAAGGCAGCCGCCAGCATCTTCAAACCAATGATCGTAATCAGGATGAAGGCTGCACGCTCCAGCTCCGGGAACTTCTCAAGCAGCTTCAGGAACAGCTGGGCGACGCCGCGCATCATCAGCACGCCAATCATTCCGCCAAGCAGCAGAACCCAGACTTCCTGACTGACGCCAAAAGCAGCCAGCACACTGTCGATACTGAACGCGATGTCCATCATCTCGACAGCCAGCACGGTGCGCCAGAAGCCGTAATTTTTCTCTTCCACCTCGTCCTCATCTGAATCGTCCTTGCGAACGATCTTGGGAATCAGGGGAATCCCTCCGACGCGGCCCCAGCTCAATTCGAGATTGAACAGGTTGCTCATGGCGATCCATAGCAGATACACCCCACCGATCACCTTCATCCAGGTGATCTTGACGAGGAACGTTCCGACGCCGATCGCCACAAATCGAAACGCGTATGCGCCGAGAATCCCGTAGAACAGCGCTTTTTTGCGCTGGTTGGGCGGCAGGTGCCGTACCATGACGGCCAGCACCAGGGCATTATCGGCAGACAGCAGGCCTTCCAGAATGACCAGAGTGCCAATGACGCCCCAGGTCGCCGGCTCGCTCAGAATGGCACCGACATGTTCCCATTGAAAATAGTTGGCGAAATTACCGAAAAAGCTCTGAAAAAAATCCGCCATGATGTCTCTCTCCTTCAAGGCGGTTCAGAGGCGGCCTGCTAGGAGACTGCGGGCATGATGCGGGCAGAGACCGATACAGGACGGAACGAACCGTCAAACTGTTCTGATAGTTATGCTGCACATTGGATGAAAAAGTCTATGAACGTCAAGCCGCGATGCTCGTTCCAAGCCGGAATTGCTGTCTATAACGGACCTCTGATCGTCCTCGCATGACCAATCGGCTGCTTATTTGCTGCCGGTCGTCCAGCGAAGTCCCCAGTTATACGCCTGATCCAGCTCCCGATGGCCGGAGAAATATTCAACAAGACGTTCAATGCTGAACGTCTGATCGCCGACATTGGTAATCATGGCGATGGCGCACATCCCCTTGCGGCTGCCGTGTTCGTCCATCCGAACAACGATGTCCGGGCCTCCGCCCTTGATCGTCACCACGCCGTCAGCCTGCGCCCAGTTCGCGGCGCCTTCATAGATAAAGGCGTAGACCACAATCCGCTTGATGTCGCGCAGATGCGCACCATTGATGCGCATATTCTCGCCGCCGGCCTTTGTGCCGGTTCGGTCGTCGCCATCCAGCATGACGTACGGCTCGTCGTTCAGAGAGCCAAAGGCACGGCCCAATGCTTGCACGGTACCTTTATACCCGTCTTTAAGCTCGAACAAACAACCGAGGTCAAGGTCAACGCCGGAAGTCTTGCCGAAGAAACCCGTACTCTGCCGCTGATTCCAATTGAGATTAATCAGAATCTCGCCAATGGAATCGGTACCCGCCTTCTTCTCCAGGCTGATCTTGTCTCCGCGCTTGGTCAGCTCGATCTTCTGTAGACCCGGCGCAGCGGGCTGCGGAGTCGGAGCGGGCGACGGAGATGAGGGCGATCCGCCCTGAGGCGACGAAGCCGGAGTGCCGCCCGGAGCAGGCGGCAGCACACGGGGCGAAGCCCCACCGCTGCCTGCGCCGTTTGAAGGCGCGGGCGGGCTGCCGCCCTGCTGCGAAGGGCGGCCCAGGTTCAGCGGCGATGGATTGGCGCCGCCGGAAGGCTGCGGCGCAGGTGTCGGATTGAACCGCTGCGGCGCAGGCGGGGTTGGAGACGGCTGCGCCGCTGGCGCGGGCTTCGCCGCAGGAGCTGGCGGCGCGGGAGGAGCGGCTTCCGGCTCTGCCTGCACTTCGATGCCGAAGCTGCGGCAGAGTGCTTCGAGGCCGCCTGTATAGCCGCTGCCTACGGCGCTGAACTTCCATTCGCCGTTGTAGCGATACAATTCGCCTACAACGATCGCCGTCTCGACTCCCGAGGTCTTGTCGAGCGTAAAACGAACCAGCTCCGAACCGCTGCGTTCGTCGATGATGCGCAGATAGACGCCGTTGACGCTGGCGAAGTTCTGTCTGCGCTTCTCTCCTTCATACAGCGTGAGCGTAAAGGCAATCCGTTCGTACGCCGCTGGAAGGCTGCGCAGCGACAGCGAGACCTGTTCGCTGTCCGTAACGCCTGCATAAGCGCTGCGGCTGCCTGTTTGCAGTTGAAGCGCTCCACCTGCTCCCGCAGGGTTGCCGTAGAAGATTAGATCTTCATCGGCTTTCGCCTTGGAATCGGCTCCGAGCAGAAACGCCGAGAAGTCAAGATCAACTCCTGACGAAGTCTGCCAGCCCATCCCCACGACGATCCGGTCGAGACCGGGGTTGGTTTTGGTCAGGTCGGCTTTTTGCCCCCTGATAATCGTAGTGGTCACAGCGATTTCCGCCTTTCGTTAAGGGTACGGATTGGATTCAGGCGTATGAACGATTATTGCGCGTCCAGTCCATAGTTTTTGCACAGCGCAGCCAGCCCACCGGAGAATCCGGAGCCAATTGCCTGGAACTTCCAATCTTCGCCGTGACGGTACAATTCGCAGATGACAACGGCTGTTTCCACGGAAAACTCTTCGCCCAGATCGTAACGCAGCACTTCACGGTTGTCCTGCTCATCCACAACACGCACGAAGGCGTTGGACACTTGACCGAAGTTCTGTGCACGTGCTTCCGCATCGTGGATCGTTACGGTGATACCCAGACGCGTGATGTTAGGCGGAACGAGCGAGAAATCAACCAGGATCTGCTCATCGTCTCCTTCTCCCTCGCCCGTGCGGTTATCGCCTGTGTGTACAATAGCGCCGTTCGGCGTCTTGGGATTGTTGTAGAAGACGAAGTCTTCAATACCTTTGGCGCGTCCATCTTCATGAAGCAGGAACACGGAAGCATCCAGATCATAATCAGCGCCGCTGCTATATTTGTTCGTATCCCAGCCGAGGCCGATCAGAACTTTTTTGAGTCCTGGGTTCGTTTTGGTCAGATCGATACGTTGTCCTTTGGAAAGACTGATAGTCATGAGAAGTTCCTCCTTGGAATTGAAGATTTCATTGGTAAAGACATATGCAGCATACCTGTCTGCACAAACGAATACAGATAAATGAGTATAACGAAGGCCGTCTATGTGGAAGACGGCCTTCGGAGTTGAAACTGTGGGTTCGGACAGCTATGGAATTGCGATTAAGATACAGCCAGTCCGAAGTCGCGCACAAGGCCTTCCAGGCCATTTTGGTAACCGCTGCCTACGGCGCTGAACTTCCATTCGCCGTTATTGCGGTACAGTTCAGCAACGACAATCGCCGTCTCAACCGAGAAGTCTTCGCCCAGATCGTAGCGGATCAGTTCTTCGTTGGTTTCTTCGTTGACGATGCGAACGAAGGCGTTGGACACTTGACCGAAGTTCTGTGCACGTGCGGCACCATCGTGGATGGTGATGCAGAAAGCCACTTTTTCAACGCCGGCTGGCACGGAAGCCAGTTCGACTGTCAGCTGCTCGTCATCGCCTTCGCCCTCGCCTGTCCGGTTGTCACCCGTATGTACAACCGAACCGTCAGCACTTTTCGGATTGTTATAGAAAATGAAGTCTGTGTCGGAAGTAACTTTGCCGTTGGCGCCGAGCAGGAAGGCCGAAGCGTCCAAGTCGAAGTCTTTTCCGCCATCATATTTGTTTGTATCCCAGCCGAGACCTACCAATACTTTTTTCAGACCTGGGTTTGTTTTTGTCAGATCGACCTTTTGACCTTTTTGTAAGCTGATTGCCATGATTAAATTCCTTCTTTCTGTTTGAGTTTGGTTTGGAATTTGAATATATGGATTAGCTGTAACGACGAGCAAGCAGATCGATATGCGGAGCTTGCGCGCCTTCGCCGATGGCGCTGAATTTCCATTCGCCGCCGTGGCGGTAGATCTCACCGACCAACAACGCCGTCATGCCGGAGTAATCGTCCGTCAGATTGAAACGGACCAGCTCACGGCCATTCCCCGATTCAAATACACGAATGAATGCGGAGCGAATCATGCCAAAATGCTGTTTGCGTGCTTCACAGTCGTAGATATTCACGACGGCGAGCAGGCGGTGAACATCAGCAGGAACTGCGGACAGATCGATATGGATCTGTTCATCGTCTCCGTCTCCCGCGCCTGTCAGATTGTCTCCACCATGTACAACGGAGCCGTTCGGACTTTGCAGGTTGTGGAAGCAGACCACGTTCTTGCCATTCGTCAGTTTACCCTGTTCACTGAGCAGCAGCACCGACGCATCACAGTCGATGTTGGCCGCCTTCTTCTTCATGCCAAACAAGCCGCGGCTTTCGGATTCAGCTGGGTCCCAGCCCAGTCCGACCGTAATCTTGGACAGGCCGGCATTCCCTTTCGTCAGATCGACTTTCTGACCTTTTACCAGAGAAATTGTCATTGCTGTCTATTGCCCTCCCAATTGGAATGGTATGGTTCAGCCTATTTGAATTATACCTTCGCGGACCCCCACAAAACAACTTTGCCCAAGACAACATGGAATCGCCTTGTCTGTTCTGCCTGACCGCATGCTTAGGTATACGGGCAAGGTCGCCGAGAAGTTTCAATGTTTTTGTGATGAATTAAAAAACCTCCGGCAAACACCGCAAAACGGGTAAGCCGGAGGTTCTTCCTCCACGATCAAGGTTCTTGACGATTACAGACCAAATTCACTCGCATTGAGGCCGAGCACGTTACAGATGTCGCGCACAGCTGCTTTCTCTTGATCGTCGAAGTCGCCATCCGCCGCACCGATCGCGCAGCATACGCCTACGATGACGCGGGCCGCTTCCGGCTTGCTCTTGAACTTGGCGATTGTACGAAGGGCTTCCTGCTTGCCGATCATAACGTCGAATTCCATGTTCCCGGCAAAGTGGTTAAAGCGCTCGATTGCTTCGCTGACGTTGAAAGCTTTCAACTGCTCGCTTCGTCCGATAAAGCCGCCCATCTTTTGCTTCTCTTCCGAGTCGATGGTTCCGTCAGCCACAGCCACAACTGCGCAGCCTGCGACGATCGCATCCAGGAAATCCTTGTTTTTAAAACGACCAACCTGAGTCTGCAAGTTATTCTTTGTCTTGTTCAGCCAGCTTTGAAACGAACTCATTTCGATACGCCTCCATTTATCAGTCAGATTGATGAAGCTTGCCCATGATGAAGTTCGTGGTGTGTCTAGCAGTGGTTTGTGCTCCCAGTATACCTTATTTAATCAGCGATTTCTCCTTCGCCAATTTGAGCCAGTCGGGAAACTCACCGAGCAGTCGATCATACAGTTCTTCGTCGGAGATCTTCTTGAGATCATTCACCTGGAAAAAGTTCGCGTTATCAATCAGCCGTCCATCCAGATCGTCCAGCTGCTTGAGGAACTGGAAGCTCTCACGTCCTACGCCAACAAACTGCCAGAAGATGCCCAGGTGCGAAGTTTGACGAATCAATTCTGCGGCACGATCCGCATCAAAGCAGTTGCCGTCCGTCACGAAAATCACGTATACCGGCTGCTCCTCGGGTGGCGGCGTATGGACGCTGACCTTGCCGCGGCCCAGACCGAACAATCCTTTGCGTACGCTGAGTGCACCGGGATAATAATGATCGGCAATTCGCTGCATCACACCCGCGTAATTCGTTCCGTTTTCCAGCTTGTACTTGGGGCGGATCTCCCGGTTGACGAACTCGTAGAAATTCTCTTTGCCAATCTCGCCGATCGAGTAATCCTGTACTCCAAACAAGAAGACATCAGCCGCTCCATTATCATCGAAGTTCATGCCAAGTCCCAGCGTGCGCTCACACACGGCTTGCACCATTCCGCTTGAGAACAGACCGGTCATGGAACCCGAGATGTCGAGTGCCAACGCGACCCGTGCTCTCTGGCTGCCCAGACCTTTTTTGCTCAGTGAGATGGTCGCCTTCTTGGAGAGATTAATCAGATTCTCTTCGGCTCTCTTCTGCAAATCGATACTCATCGTACATCCTCCTTCCGCCTGCCTAGCCAGCAGACTGCCTTCACCCTCACTTTACCACGACGGGGCTTTTTTCAAAAGGAATCGGTTACGGTTTACTTTGCTGCCTCTTCGCTCGTTCTCTGCGAGGCAAACTGGTTGCGCACGCCTACACCGATTGCAAACGCGACCAGTGATAGGCAGCCGGCATAAACGTATAGATTGACAATGCCGATCTCCTCTGCCAGCTTCGCCATACCCAACAGCGAAGCGCAGAAGACCAGGTTCAATACGGTGGCCTGCGCAGATAGCACTTTGGGCAGATCCTGCTCACTTGCACTCTGCTGAATTAACGTGCGTCTTGCCACCATGGACAATTCAGCGAACGGTCCCATAATCAGCACCAGAACAAGAGCAGCCGTAGGCCAGGTGGTATACGCATACATCAAAGTCAGCAGCGAATAACCCAAGATGCCCACCAACATGGAGCGAAACAGCTGACGCTGAAAGCGTTTGACCAGCGCTACCACAAACAGGCCACCCAACACTGCTCCCGCACAATAGAAGGCATTGATGAATCCCCACCATTCTTCACCCTGCCCCAGCGCCTGTTGAACGAACAGCAAAGTGAACGCGCCTACCCATACTGACCCACCAAGCATGTCGATTGAATCGATTAATGTAAGCGCACGCAGCCTGCGGCTGTGCCAGATCAGCTTCCAGCCCTCCAACAGGGCCTCGCCCCGACTCACTGAACCCCTCGCAGCTTCTTCTGCTAACGGATCAGCGGCGTTCAGCCCTTCTTCTCCAACAGACACCGAACTTGCAGCAGATGGCTCACGAATCCATGAAGTGAACAGCAGCGCAATCGCATACAGAATCCCTGCGATCAGCAGGGTAAGAGGCGCTCCAGCAAAGGCAACCAGCACCCCACTGACTCCCCATCCGGCAAACTGTACCGTCTGATCGCTAACCGAGATCAAGCCGTTGGCCCGCATCAGCCAGTCTCTTTCTACGAGACGGGGAACCAATGCGTTTCGCACGGGCGTTGTCCAGCCATCCAGAAAGGACATGCCAAAGATCAGTACAAACACGATAATCAGCGAGTAAGAATCGCCAGCTGATCGCAGATATAACGCCAATCCGGCAAAAAACATAAACTGCCCGCCCTGCGAGAGCAGCATGAGGCGCGGCAGACGAAATTTCCGCAGCATGAGCGGAGCCAGAAAACCGCTGATGATCTGCGAAAATATGCGAAAAAAGGGCACCAGAATCGTAGAGACGATCGATTCGGTACCCTGAAGCACAAGCACAGTCAGCGCTGTAACATACAAAATATCAGCTGCGTTGGACATCGTTTGGGACGTCCATAACCAATAGAACGATTGTCTTTTCATCGCAAAGTCTCTCCTGTCGAAGAATCCAATATTGATTTGTCAAAGAGCCTGAAAAGGTTGCCATACTCAAGACGTTTCCCCTAATAAGGGGTTGGCACTGGTGATTCCAAATGACTGACTCCAGTGACTCAAGAAGTCCATTTCAAGTACAGACGCGCTCCCCATTCGAGCAAGCGAATACCGAAGACGCCGGCAAATAAAATGATCGTGATCCAAATACCGATTCGTTCAATACGCTGACCTGACTTTTTGCCTGTAGTCATCAGACCAAAGCGCAGCTTCCACTTGAGAGGTGGCAGTGGACGAATCCCGTTCTTGGTGAGAGAGTCGCAGATCAGATGTACCGCGTAGCCCAACCCACCGGCCAGCCAGATCGAAGCTCCATGCGTTGAAGTCAACCCATACAGCAGCAGCGTCCAAGCCGCCAGCGCATAAATCGTATGGGTAATGCCTCGGTGCGGAGCCAACGAAAAGACAATCAGTAAAATGCCGCCCATTCGATTCCAGGGGGCGTAAGGTTCTCCCAATACGATCACAGCCAGTCCGATCAGGACGAAGGCGCCTTTGCGAAGCGCCTGTTCCGGTAAGAACATGGCGACAACGGCAATAGCGGCCAGGACGCTATTCCAGGGCTGCGCAACCGGGGCATAAAAGAGTAACGCTGCGGCGATGAGCAGCATGGCTGACTGCAAAATGCGCAGCAGCCGATCGGGTAAGGCCCGAGTCACGAGTATCGAATTCGGATGGTCGATGTCCGGCAGCAGCGAGCTGATCGCCGCAATGCCAACCGCTCCGACCGTAACCGGTGCCCCTGTCAAGGCAAGCAGCGACAGCGACACCCCGGTTCCGATAATCAAATGAGCTTTTCCCATCATAATTCGTGTTGTCCTTTCTGTGCGTAGATAATCTGTGGTGGTCTTCTGTACCTGCTTGATCTGCCTATTCCCATATGGAAACATACGGTCTTCGCAAGGCGCATGGAAAGCGCGAAAAAGCCCCGCTTCTTCCCTTTATTTATGATAAAAAACAGCCTCAAAATTCAGGGTTCACAACGGAAACTCGCTCCTTTTAATCGTCTGACCTCAGCTTTAGCCTTTTGGCAAAGAATAGGTGCAGACCAATTTCTCCAATCATACCATACCCTCTCTTGGACGCTCAAGGCGAACAGCCGAATTTCACGAACGAATATTCGGATTCCGCAAAATGATAAAGCCCCGTATCCGGCGCCCTTCGTCCATGCTATAATAAAGCACGCTGCGGCGGTATGGACCCGTCAGCACGCAAGCTGTGTCCGCCTCATCGATATGGCTTTCATCATTCCGCCCTTGTCTGAACAAGGTGCGGGAGAGGTTCGAGAACTCCCTCTATAAAAAACTATTCAACGCCCTTTCCATTTACTCAACAGTTGATGAACGCTCATCGACATGTATTTGGCATGTTTCGCGCAAGTTCGCGGAGCAGGGCAGATGTTTTTTTACGGCAAGTTCCTGAACCTCTTTCCTTCCTAATCATGAAGAAGAAAGAGGTTTTTTGCATGCTCAAAAATGAAAAAGCGGTCGTTGTATTCAGCGGCGGCCAAGACAGTACCACCTGCCTGTTCTGGGCGAAACAGACCTTTGCCGAAGTGCAGGCCGTCACCTTCGATTACGGACAGCGCCACAAGCTGGAGATCGAATGCGCGCAATCCATTGCCGAGGAACTCGACGTTAAGCATACGGTGCTCGACATGAGCCTGCTCAATCAGCTGGCTCCCAATGCGCTCACGCGTAATGACATCGAGATTACCCAGGAAGACGGCGAACTGCCCAGCACTTTCGTCGAAGGACGTAACCTGCTGTTCCTCAGCTTTGCGGCGATTCTGGCCAAGACTTCAGGCGCCCGGCATATCGTTACCGGCGTATGCGAGACCGATTTCAGCGGGTATCCCGACTGCCGCGATACCTTTATCAAATCGCTGGATGTGACTTTGAATCTGGCGATGGATTATCCGTTTGTCATCCACACGCCGCTCATGTGGCTCGATAAAGCAGAGACTTGGGCACTCTCCGATGAGCTGGGAGCGTTTGATTTTGTCCGTGAGCGTACGCTGACCTGCTATAACGGCGTCATTGGTGATGGATGCGGTGAATGTCCCGCCTGCAAGCTGCGTCGTGCGGGTCTGGAAAATTATCTGCAAACTCGGAAGGCACACGCATGAGCAGAAACGAACCTTCCCACGCTCAACGTTCGCCGGGTCCTTTTCATATTGTGCAGCAGCTTCAAGTCTTCGGGCAGGACATCACAGGAGAGCAGCTTCGCTATCATCGCAAGCGCGTCATGGTCAGCAAGTCGTTCACCTTCGATGCTGCGCACCATCTGCATGACTACGAAGGCAAATGCAAAAATCTGCATGGACACACGTACGAAGTGGTCTTCGGCATCTCCGCTGTGCCCGCAGCCAATGGAATCGCAGTCGATTTTGGCGAGATCAAGCAGATCTGGAAAGAGCAGATTGAAACGTATCTCGATCACCGCTATCTGAACGAGACACTGCCGCTGATGAACACCACGGCAGAAAATATGGTGGTCTGGATCTATGAACAAATGGAGCACGCCCTGCGTTCGGAGCCGCACGCTGCCCTTGAAGCACGTACGGAGTTTGTTCGTCTGTTCGAGACCCCTACCTCCTATGCCGAAGCCAGACGGGAGTGGATGGAAGCATGAGCCCTTCTACTCCAAGAAGCGCCGAACGGCCGATTCCTGTCCTCGAAATCTTCGGGCCTACGATTCAGGGAGAGGGCATGGCCATTGGACGCAAGACGATGTTCGTGCGTACGGCAGGCTGCGATTACCGATGTTCCTGGTGCGATTCCAAGTTCACCTGGGACGGCAGCGCCAAGGACGAGATTCGCATGCTGTCAGCGGAGGAGATTGTCTCGGAGCTGTTCAAGCTTGGCGGCGACACCTTCGACCATGTGACCATCTCAGGCGGCAACCCGCTGCTGCTCCCCCAGCTGTCCTGGCTGGTGCAGAAGCTGCGCGAACACGGTATTCGTGTAGCTGTAGAAACCCAGGGTTCACGCTGGCAGGATTGGTTGGTGCGAATCGATGAAGTGACCTTATCGCCCAAGCCCCCAAGTTCGGGCATGGACACGGATTTCGACATCCTGGATTCCATCATCCTGCGCTTGACCGAAGCTCCGGGGCGGCGTGAGCTTTGCCTCAAGATTGTCGTCTTTGACGAGGAGGATCTGACCTACGCGCGCGCTGTGCACCAACGTTATCCGAGCATCCCGTTCATTCTGCAAACGGGCAATCCTCAGGTAGCCCATGATTCGGACGATCATGTCGCTTCCCTGCTGAGACGTTACGAATGGCTGATCGACCGTCTGTCCGCACTGCCGGATCTCAAGGACGCCCGCGCGCTGCCGCAGCTGCATACGCTGGTCTGGGGCAACAAACGCGGGGTATAAGAACACGCTCCATGCTTGATAATGGCGAGTTTTTCCGAATCGCAGGCTTACTTTCTCTTTTAATCTTCATCATTTTGAGACACCATTTTTGACATCGAAGGAGACTTACCCATGAGCCATTCCCGTCAAGACGGCCTGCAAGACCTCACCCTGCTGGGCAACCAGGGAACAACGTATACATTTGAATATGACCCGGGGATTCTGGAGTCGTTTGATAACAAGCACGCGTACCGCGATTATTTTGTCAAGTTTAACTGTCCGGAATTCACCAGTCTGTGCCCGATCACGGGTCAGCCCGACTTTGCCACGATCTATATCAGTTATATCCCGGACGTGAAGATGGTTGAGAGCAAATCGCTCAAATTGTATCTGTTCAGCTTCCGCAATCACGGAGACTTCCATGAGGACTGCATGAACATCATCATGAATGATCTCATCAAACTCATGGACCCGCGTTATATCGAAGTCTGGGGCAAATTCACGCCGCGCGGCGGCATCTCGATCGACCCCTATACCAATTACGGCAAGCCGGGCACCAAATACGAAGAGATGGCATTCAACCGTCTCATGAATCACGATCTGTACCCCGAAAAAGTAGATAATCGTTAAGAAAATACGGCAGCAAGAACCTACCCTACAAACTCATCAGCAACCCTGTTCTGATTCCCAACCTGCTTCGCCGGATTTTTTTCTGGCAGGCAGGTTCTTTTTTGTGTAAAATAAGATTTGGCAAAACTTGATACCCCAAGCTTTGGATTTCCTGACCTTTGGGTAAAAGACTAACGAAACGACTTCAATCTCAAGGAGGACGACTCTCAATGGCTTTGACATTTACGGACATGGTGACTCAAGCACGAAACAATGTACCTGCCGTCTCTTCGCAGGAAGCTCGTGAAAAAATTAAAAATAATCCGGATACGTTCATCATCGACGTACAGGATGCCAAAGACGCTGGAGCCTGTGGACTAATCCCAAGCAGTGCCAACATCTCGCTGGGCATGCTGCCAATCCGCGCCGATCTGGGCGTTCCGGCAGAACTGCGCGATGAGCGTCTGGCTGACCGCAGCCGCCCGATTCTCGTAACCTGCGGTGCTGGTGGTCAAGCGGCTCTGGGCGCCTATGCCCTGAAGCTGATGGGCTTCACGGACGTTGCGTTCATTGATGGCGGCACCGCTGCCTGGAAACAGGCCGGGTTCGAGGTCGAAGAAGCGTAACTCCTGCTCGTACTTGCTTCAGATAAGCTTGGACTCCCCTCTTGTCTCGATCTTTGCGACAAGAACAATTCGTATGAAAGGCAGAAGCTCTGGCGCAATAGCCAGGGCTTTTTGCTTTGTCGGAAGAGGGCGAAGGAAGGGATGACTGAGAGCAGAATATCGGAAAAGCCGGACTGCTTCCAAGAACGCCCCCTTGCCGGATAGACAGCCTTGCCCTAAAATGGTACACATTCTGCATCATGGGAGGTGTGCCCGCTATGCTTGTAAAGCCAGAAAAGAAAGCCGACTACTCCGCGCAGAGCGCAAACCCGCAGGCGGCAGCCTCTAATCTTCCGGCGCCGGATCGTCAAGTGAAAGGCACGGTCTATGGAATCTTGTTCGCTATCGGTCTGGTGCATCTGTTTAATGATTCGATGCAATCGGTAATCCCCGCGATCATGCCGATCTTGCAGGATTCGATGCAGCTCAGTTATGGACAGCTGGGCTGGATTTTGTTTGCGATCAACTTTACGGCTTCGATCATGCAGCCGGTGATCGGTCTGTTCGCAGACAAGCGCCCGACACCTGCGCTGCTGCCGCTGGCGATGACTTCTACGCTGACCGGCATGCTGCTGCTTGCCTATGCGCCGAGTTATGCAGCCGTCATCCTAGCGGTTATCTTCGTGGGTCTCGGCTCTGCGGCTTTTCACCCGGAAGGTTCGCGCGTGTCGCATATGGCCGCAGGTTCCCGGCGCGGATTGGCGCAGTCTATCTTCCAGGTGGGCGGCAACGCCGGACAGTCGCTGGCTCCACTGCTAACGCGGCTGATCTTCATTCCTCTGGGCCAATTCGGTGCAATCTGGTTTACCGGGATTGCCGCGCTCGGGATCATCGTTCAGCTCTTTATCGCGCGTTGGTATGGACGTACACTTCGCGCAGCCGCTCAAACGCAAAAAGCGGTCGCCCGCACAGTCGTAGACCCGGCCATCCGCCGCAAGATCGTCAGAGCCATGAGTTTGTTATTATTGCTCGTGTTCGTTCGATCCTGGTACGTAACGTCGGTGGGCAGCTACTACGCCTTCTATCTGCGTGATGTATTCGCGGTGAGCATTGCCGATGCACAGCTCTACGTCTTCGTGTTTCTTGCCGCAGGTGCGGTAGGAACCTTCCTGGGCGGCCCACTGGCTGACCGATTCGGCAAACGCAATGTCTTGTTTGGTTCGATGATTTTTGCCGCGCCGCTGACGCTGATCCTGCCGTACGCGAATCTCATGTGGACCGGTATTTTGCTGGCAGCCATCGGCTTGATCCTGCTGTCGAGCTTCTCCGTGTCCGTCGTCTACGCCCAGATGTTGATCCCCGGACACGTGGGAGCCGTGTCCGGTCTGGTCACAGGTCTCGCCTTCGGCATGGGCGGGTTGGGTGGACTGGTATTGGGCAATTGGATGGACGCTGCTGGCGTGGCGGCCGTCATGCGGTTTTGCAGCTATCTGCCGCTGCTGGGCGTATTCACTTTTCTGCTGCCTCCAGATAGAACGTTGAAGCAATGGACAACGGCGAATGGGGCGGAGAGGTGATGGCTTGTCTTGGCCTGAATCTTTAAGAAGTCCTGATTCAGAAGACTATTGAATTCTGCGCAAAACAAAAAAACAGCAATCGAAAAAGGAGAACCCAAGAGGTTCTCCCTTTCTTTTTGCCATTTGTCTTTTAATGAAATGAATTCATCCCCTAAGACTTCGGAGTTTCTCCTGCCTGAAGCTCCATATTCAGATCCCGTGAAGGATCATGAACGCCGTAGGCACCCGGATTAATCGAGAAGTTGCTGCCCTGCGGCACGTTTTCAAACACCTCTGTAAAGATAACGCGATCTCCTTCTTCGGCAATCTCCGAACGCTCAGCATTGGGCTTATAGGAGCGACCGTCTACTTGAAGAAGCATGCCGCTGATTAATTCAAATTGGCCTTGCCCCCGCACTTGAACCTGTACGTCGTCTTCCCCTATTCGCGTGACTTGATAGTCCATCACACTGCCATCGGGCATGGTATCTTTCGTGTGATCTCCAGCTTTCGCCTGAGGTGCGGAAATCGGTGTCCAGACTTCCGGATACTTGTGATACAACATCGCATCCCGCAGCTTTAATGTCAGCGGCTGTCCGCTCAAGTCCTGAATCTGATCGTCTCCCAGCTCGAAGTAAATCAGCTGCGAAGGACTGGTCAGCAGTCTATCCCGCGCCTCCTTATTGGTCGGAAGCGGCCGCTGAATACCCATTGCCTGGATGCCGTCACCTTCAAGGGTCATTTTCCCATAATACAAGAACTGCCCGTTTTCCCAGGTAGAATTCGGATGCTGACGAACGATTGGGATCTCTACACCGAATGGACTTACTTTCATCGGCGAAATCTTCATAGCTGTCCGATCCTCAAAGGCCTGCTGATCGTTGAGGGAGATCGAGTAGGTCTGCGTCGCTGCCTTGGAAGCTTCCACGGTAAAGTCGATCGTCCATTCTCCTTCAATCTTGTCTACCGTTTCCGCGTAACTGTATACCAATCTCAGATTCTTCCTTTCCTGCTCGGTCAGCTTCAGATCCTGGAGCATGAATGACTCTAATTTGCCCTGATCGTCAGCCATGGATGAGGAAAGTGGAATCGTCTGATCTCCATTCTTCAGCGTCAAATAGCTGCTGCCTTCATAGCCTCCAGCCGGATCATAATCCTGGGGCAGCGGTTCAGTCCCCATCGCTTGATACGCCACATTCAGCTTCGTTTGATTGGACAACCACTCATAGGAAGTTAACTTGATCTTTAGATTCTGCTCAGGCAGCACGTTGTAGGTCTGGCCTTGTTTGATCTCGCCGTTCAGGGGAACTTCGGATCTCCCCGTCAGATACAGGTCATTCATCACAAGGCGATAATGACGCTTCTCCCCGGCAGCGGGCAGATTGTCCTGGACGTATTGGGTCACATTGAGATTGTCTATTCCTTTACGTGCGTCAAACCCCATGCTGGTTAACGAAATATTCTGGCCGCTGTCCAGATCCGTTAATGTCCCTTTTCGGAATGCTGCATAATCAAAAGGCCGGTTATTCAGTCCCGATAGATTCAGCTGCAGAGCCAACCGATCCTCTTCATCGAAGAACCTCCGGCCGATCACCGCATTGCGAAGGGTTAATTTGACCTCGCCCACTTGGGCAGAAGCTTCGATTTGCTGACCGGCAGGAGCCGCGGGAGCCACAGCTTCGTTGTTCAGATTGTGCATGAAATAAGCAGTGGTTCCTCCGGCGATCGCCAGTACCGCAGCCGCAGAAGCGGCCATCATCCAGCGGCGAACGGACGAAGCGGACGTCTGATGCTCGGCAACGCCTGTCTGCTCATTCCATCCCGAACGGCGGCGTTCCACTTCCAGGCAGATTCGGTTCCACATTTTATCGTAATCCGGGCTGCCATCGGGCAGGCTGCGAAGCCGCTCTGCGACCTGTTGATTAGCAATTTGAGACATGACGCTCACTCCCTTCCTCTACTGCTTCTGGTGTTTTCTCATACAGCTTCCTGAGCATTTTCAGCCCTCGATTAATCCTCGACTTTGCCGTCCCCAGTGGAATCCCCAAGGCTTCAGCCGTCTCCGCAGCGGTAAGATCCGCCATGTAATAGAGCAGCAGCGCTTCCTTCACCTTGGGCTTTAGTCGATTCAGCAGTTTGCCGAATTCATCTGCGGTCTCTGCGCGTTCATAATCTTTCTCCACCGATGGTGAAGGCTTGAGCGGCAGTTGGATTGCAAACGCCTTTTGCTCTTTGCGATTCCCGTTCGTACGGCGCTGTGCCAGGGAATGACATTCGTTGTAGGCAATACGCATGAGCCAGGCTTTGATATGTTCAACTTTGCTTCGATCCGCCAACATTGCTTTCACAAAAACTTCCTGCGAAATATCCTCTGCATCGGTCTGACTTCGCAGCATATATAGACAGTATCGGTAGACGTCTTCTTTGTAGGTCTGAAATAGCAGCTTGTCATCCATCTTGTTCCACATCCCTCGCCCCTCTGTAATGATCCTTCTGTGTATAGAGACTGGCAGCGTTAATCAACAGTTCGCTTTTGATACAAAAAAAAACGTGTACGCCTCCTGTTACGAGGACGTACACGTGTATAGGTTGAAGCGAATCAGCCATCCGTTTGCCCAACATGTACCTTGCTCATTTAGGCAAAATGCTGATCTGTTTTCCTTATTTTCGCAGCACAATCTCCGTATCGCGTGACGAGTCGATTCGACTGTACAGCCCCGGTGTAATCTCCGGCTCAGCTCCCTGCGGGATATTCTTGTACACATCGACCCGGTAACCGCCTTGCGGGCGATACAGTTCGGAAGAGGAATCTTGATCCGCAGTCAGCGTATGTCCGTCTACGTGCAAGATTGGAGCTTCCTCCATATGCAGCGAACCTTCCGTTTCGGTAATCACTTTGAGGTCGCTACCTTCCAGCGAATACCGATAGTGCAGCACACCGCCGTCCGGCAGCACAGCATCGACGGTCTGCTCCTGCGCCGAAGGAGAAGCCAGAAGCGTCTGGAAATCTGCGGGCGCCTGCTGGACAACTCTGGCGTTCTGAAGCTGGATCGACAGCGGACCGGGGGAGAAATCACGCAGTTCCTCGCTCATCAGGCGGAAAGACAGGGACTCCTGCTGTGGAACAGTCTGTCCTTCTTCGACTTCCTGCAGCGGATTGCCGGAATGTTCGGCGCGAGTCGATTCAAAGCCCGGAGCCAGCAGGGTTGCCTTTTCATAATCCAGTACCACACCAGCATGCAGCTTACGATCTTCGGGCGCCCGCTCAATCGGCAGATAGACCCCATACGCGCCTACCGCAGCCTGACCCAGCTTCCAGCCCGTCTTCTGCTGAATCTCCTCTGCATTTTGCGCAGTGACTTTCACGGATTTCTCCTGAGCCTGCGATCCATCCAGAGTAAAGTCCACTTTCCAGGTGCCTGCAATCTTCTTCACTGTCTCGGCATAACTGTAACTCATCGTCAGCGACTGCCGCTGCGATTCATCCATCCCATACAGCTCATAGCTGCGGCTGAAATGATTGCCTTCGACCGTTCCGGATGTAGGTTCAATCGTCTTCGTTCCGTCATGCAGCAGGAGCAAATTCTGCGTTTCCGCTGACAACGATTCGGGATAGGCGGCCGCAGCCTGGGCATCGATCCCTTGCAGCTCGTAGTCCAACGTCAGCAGCCCCTGCCCCTCATCCCACTGGGCATTCAGAAGCTTGACTGAAGCTCCTGCCAGTGAAGAAATCGGATATTCCTTCTGAGCCTGGATCGTCCCCTGAAGCGGAACATCCTGACGTTTTACGGTATATAGATCGCTCGTCTCAAAACGGTAACGGCGCTTCTCGTCCGCTTGAGTCCAGTCACCGTCAAACACCTGGGAGTCATAGACACTAGGCAATCCCTGACGCAGATCAAATCCAGGTCCTCTCAATGTCTGCGACTTCCCGCTCTCCAGATCAGTCAATGTGGTTGAGGCGAATCCCGCGTACTCCGCTCCCGGCACGCTCAATCCATTCAGGCTCATTTGCAGCGCCAATCGATCCTTCTGCGCTCCCGCCGCCGTCTCGACTCCGGCAAAATGGCCTTGAATGGCGTTCTCCAGCGTCAGCTTCACACCCTGTACGACCGAGGAAGTATCCAGGGATTGACCCGCTGGTGAACTGTAGGCCGCCTGGGACGTGTTAGATGCTGCTGCATTAGGCAGGTTCGTATTCTCCGTTGTAAAAGACTGCTGCGAGAAGATCACTCCGGCAACCACTGCACACGCAAGCGCTCCGGATGCGGTATAGATCGCCTTGCGGCTCCAGCGATTTTGTACGGGCAGATGCGTCTCTCTCCAACCGGATCTGCGCTTCTCCACCTCCATTACGATCTGCTTGCGCATTTTTCCATAATCCGGGCTGCCATCTTCCACTTCACGGATGCGGTTCTCCAGATCAGTATCAATAATTTGAGACATGAACGTCCCTCCCTTTCTTCGCAGGCGCATGGCCTTCTTCCTCTTCCTTCAGTTTCCTGAGTGATTTTAATCCTCGATTGATGCGTGACTTGACCGTTCCAAGCGGTAGTTTCAATAGATCGGCTACCTCGGCCAGTGATAGATCCGCCATGTAATAGAGCAGCAGCACTTCGCGGAACTTGGGCTTGACGGACTCAAGCATCCGGCCAAATTCAGCAGTCCTCTCCTGTCGTTCATAGCCACTCTCCACCGACGGAGAATGAACCAGCGGAGCCGAACGCAGATAGGCCTTCTGTTCCTTGTCCCTGCCTCTCATTCTCCGCCGCATCAGCCCATGACATTCATTGGCCGCAATTCGCAGCAGCCAGGCTTTCTCGCTGTTTAGACCGCTTCGATCCGCCAGCATGGCCTTCACGAAGACCTCCTGACAGACGTCTTCCGCATCCCCTTTGTTCTTGAGCATATACAAGCAGTATCGATAGACTGTTGTTTTGTAATTTTCAAACAACTCCAGATCGTTCATCTGTGTTCTCACATCCCTCTCAACTTCCGTTTGCCTCCTTCAACTGGCCTTGAATGAGCGCGCGCTTCTTATAGAGGACTTCCGAGAGCGTGAAGAAGTTCCCGTTTATGATGGTTGGCTTATCTATCATAAATAAAAAAACGCCTGGGTCGCGTAACCCAGACGTTTGATGAAATTTTTATTTACGAATGATAACCGTAGCTTTTTGGGTGTCGTCAAGGGTGCCATAGGCGAGCAGATTAAGCTCAATTTTTTCGCCTTCCGGCACATTATGATAGACATCCACCCGGTTATAGTAGCCTTTCCCGTTACGAACGGCACTTTCGTCGGTTTTGCTTGGATCGAATGTATAGTCTTGACCGTCTACGCGAAGCCGAGTCCCTTCGTACACGAGCGTATCCTCCGGCACTTCGGTCTCCACGATAACATCTTTGCCTTTGCGATGAACGGTATATTGAACCTGTCCACCTCCGAATAACGTGTCTGTTATCGTCTTTTCTTCCAATGTTGGCTGACCTAATGAGACCCAGCGGTCGGCATCGACGTGCGCGACCCGTGCTCCGCTGAACGTTACCGTCAACGGCTTGCCTCGGAAGTCGTAGCTTGACCAAGCGTCATACGTTTTCGAATCGCCTGCTTGGTTTGCTTCCATGCCTTGAGTGCCGAACTGGAAATATTCCTGTACCTTCTGATTGGGTTCGAGAGGATTAATGCCCGGCATCGGCTCTTGAATACCTACGGCGGTCACTTTTCCGTCCGTAAGCGAGATTTGAGTATAATTTAACACCTGACCGTCTTTGAATCGGTCTCCCGGTTTCGCATCCGCTGTATTTCGGTTCAAAGGAATTTTGACGCCATACGCGTCCAACTGCGCATCGCCCAGCGTCCAACCGGTTTGCTCGGTCAATTCCGAGTCGTCGGCAATCGGCACCGTTTCGGTCGGGATTTGCACTTTGGAAGAATCCAGCGTAAAGTCGATCGTCCACGGTCCTTTAACCTTCCGCACCGTTTCGGCGTAATTAAACGTCATGGTCATGTCTTTGACCTGATCTTCGGTGAGTCCTCTGACATCGTACTCGCCTTCGACTTCGTCTACTCCTGCTTTCAGATTTACAGGTTCTGACCAACCAGAATATTCCAGATTCCTGTCGCCTAATTTCAGGCTAACGTAATTGCCGCGATCCATGCCCAATGTAGCCGGATTCTGCGTATCCAACCTCGGAACATTCTGATTCGGCAAGAATTTAATCTTCATGAATCCTTGCTTTTGATCCCAGCGAATATCCGTAATTTTCATGTTAAAGCCACGGTCCGGAAGCACGGTATACTCTTCGCCCAGCTTAACCTTGCCTGTAATCGGAACATTGACCCTTTTTATCATGTATAGATCAGAAAGCTCCAGCCGGTAGCGGTGATTTCCTTCCGTTTTGCTCAGATCTCCCGTGACTTCTGCCGAAGTATTCAACTTTTGGCTTGCCGCCCAATCTTCGATACTCCCGTTGTCATTCGTATTGAAGTCGCCCATATTAATCGATAACTTCTTGCCTGTATCCAAATCGGTAATCGAAGCTTGATCGAACGCGGCCATACGCACATCCTCGCTGCCGAATCCGCTGAGCGAAAGATCGAGAATCATCCGTTCTACCCCTTCGCTCGGACTGACTTTTCGATACGTTCCCTGTACCGCGCTGTTCAGCTTCAAAATCAGACCTTCTACCTCTGTCTGCACCCCGACCGACTGCCCAAGCGGTGCGGCTTTTGTTTCGTCTTGAACACTCTCGAAATAGCCCTGTGACGCTGCGGCGCCCAGTGCGATCACACCTGCCAGAGAGGCGCAGGCAACGGGCAGCATCCAACGTTTCTTCGGAGATGCCTTTTTCATCGGCACGACCTTTTCCTGCCAACCCGATTCCCGCTTGTCCGCTTCCAAGCGAATTCGACTCCACATCGCGTCATAGTTCGGTGTTTCCCTCTTCAGGTTGCGCAGCTTGCGTTCTGTTTCTTTCTCAGTAGTTAGAGGCACGAACATCACCTTCTTTCTCCGACAGCGCCGGGTTCTTTTTCGCAAGCTTTTTTAATGCCTTCAATCCTCGGCTGATCCTCGACTTGACCGTCCCCAGCGGCGCATCCAATGCCTGCGCCGTCTCGGCAAGTGACAATTCGGCCATATAGTACAGCAGGAGCGCCTCCCGAATTTTAGGTTTGAGTTCTTCCAGCAGTTCTTCAAACTCACCCGATGTCTCGGCTCGCTCATAAGTCTGCTCCACCGACTGTGATGCCCCAAGCGGCTTATTTAGCCAAAAGGCCCGCTTTTCCTTGATCTCTCCGTTCGTTCGACGCCGCATCATCGAATGACATTCGTTAGCGGCAATTCGCATCAACCAGGCCTTGAGATGTTCGATACCGCTTCGGTCAGCCAGCAGCGCCTTGACGAATACCTCTTGGCAGGCGTCCTCAGCATCGTTCTGACGGCGCAGCATATACAGGCAGTAATGGTATACATCTTCTTTGTAGGTCTCAAAAAGCTCTTTGTCTCCCAATCGTTTTCACTTCCTTTGCCCCTCGTTAGCGATCGCTCGAACATAAGAACACACAGCCAGTCGAATAGGTTCCCTTTTTGTCCAAAAAATTTTAGTTCATGTGCCCCGATTGGGAATCAGCAGATTGGCGCAAGATGGCTGGTGCAAAGTGCAGCAAAAAAGGGCGGCCATAGGCCGCCCCTTTCTGATTTAAATGGTCGTCTTCAAATAGTCGTCGCTCCGACTGCTGCCGAAACGTTCTGTTCCACGCTGCTTACTTGCCGATCGACTCCAGATATTCGGAGACTTGAGTCGGCGTCTTGGCGAACTTGCTGTGCAGATGGGCGATCTTCTCACCGTTTTTGAACACCAGCAGGCTCGGAATACCGCGCACTTCGTTCGACTCTGCGATCTCCTGGAATTTCTCCGCGTCCATGGCGAAGAATTCTTTATCCGGGTTGTTTTCGATGATGCCGCCGATGAACCGATCCAGGTTCTTGCAATCCGGGCACCAGTTCGTGTCGAACTTGATGACAGTCAAGCCATCGCCGCCGATCTGTTGATTATATTGTTCCAAGCTTTCGATTCGTTCCATATCCGGATTCTCCTCTCGGGTTCGGGGGCAGGCCTGTCTCTGCGAAGCGGATCGACGTATCGAAAAAGGATCGGTTCGCCCTCAGTACGGATCGCCGTACGAGTCTCCGGAACCTGGGCGCATCCGCCGTTTGGCGGCTTGCAGCGTACGCTCCATGTCCTGAATGGCTTCCTCTGCGATCCGGCGATCCACCAGATAGTCCTGCACCTTCGCTTTTTCCGCCAGACGGGCGATCTCGGCGTCTTTCTTCTCCAGATCGTAGCCGTGACGGCGCTGAAGGGCATTGTATTTGTCCAGGAGATCCGAGATCACCTGATAGAACCGCTCATAATCGAGGATGATGTCATCCAGAAACGCGTCAACGTCCTCTTTCGTGTACCCGCGCATTTTGACGGGGAAATCTTTCTCATGAATTTGCAAGGCGTCGAGCTTGATGCCAAGCTGCTTGAATAGTCGCTTCTGCTCCTCGAGCTGACGCTGATACTGCTCCTCCATGCCCATCCCTCCTTCGTTTAATGTACCATATTATGGCGCACAATTGATGAATTTTTGATTAAAAGATTTTGCAAAATGAAAATTTAAATCGTCCATTGCCCCGCACGGAATACCGCTTCGACGCTGCCATCTTGAAGCTCACCGTCGATGTCCAATTGATCCGAACCGACCATAAAGTCCACATGGGTCAAGCTTGTATTGCCGCCGCGCGTACGAAGTTCGTCCTGCGTAAGCTCGGTTCCGCCTTTCATATTCACCGGGTAGCAGCTTCCCAGTGCAAAGTGGCAGGAGGCGTTCTCATCAATTCCGGTATTATAAAAAATGCGGTTCAACTGCGAGATCGGCGAATTATGCGGCACCAGCGCCACCTCGCCCAAATATTGGGCTCCCTCATCCGTATCCAGCAGCGACTCCAGATGTTCACGTCCGGATTCAGCGTCGAAGTCCACGACCCGGCCGTTCTCAAACGTCAGCGACAGCTTCTCCACCAGCAGACCATTCAAGTTGAGCGGCATGGTCGAGGTGACGGTTCCGTTTACACCTGTGCGATTGGGCATCGTATAGACTTCTTCGGTCGGCATGTTAGCGACGAAATAAACCCCGGATTGGTTGGTATCTCCGCCGCCCAGCCACAGATGATTCGGCGCCAGTTCGACCTTCAGATCCGTTCCGGGTGCGCGGTAATGCAGGCTCTTGTAATTTTTATCATTGAGTCGGGTCTGCATGTCCTTGAGTGTGTCGATGTGACGGTGCCAGTTCTCGACCGCATCTCCTTCGCCCACGCGATTCATCTGGAAGATGGTCTCCCACATGGCGTCGATGCGCTGCTGCTCCGGAAGGTCGGAGAATACTTTGTCTGCCCATGCGCGAGTAGGCGCTTTGATGAGGCACCAGGACAGCTTGTTGCTGCGAACGTACTGCTGGTAGCCTTTACGTGCTGCCGCCGCCGCTTTGTTGGAACGCGCCACATAAGACGCATCAATGCCCCGGTACAGCTCAGGATCGGGTACTTTGATGTGCATGACCGCCCCGCCCTCTTCGGCGAGTTTCTCCAAAGCTTCCGCCTTAAAATCCGGATAATAATCAAACGTATCTTCCGACGCATATTCGTATCTCAGCCGCGTCGAAGCTTCATCTTCCCAGTCGATGTCTACATATTTCGCTCCAGCTTGATAGGCTTTCTGTACGATCAACCTTGCGAACTCCGCCGCTTCGATCGGAGCCTGGAGCCTAAGCACCTGCCCCTTCTGAATGTTGACCCCTACTTTTACGACGAGTTCCGCGTATTGTTCCAGTTTCTCTGTAAAACGATCCATATTCTCTGGCCCCCAGATAATTTATGTACATAAGTAAGACGATAAAAGAGCAAAGAAAAACCAAATGAAAGACCATGAAAATCTAAAGTGAAAAATCTCTCTTTTTATCATAGTAAAAGATTTTGCAAAAATCCACACAGCGACTGTGTAAAGAGCTTTCAATGGCGGAACGGTTCAACCGACATTGAAAGGTTTCCCGGGAGCGACTTCCAATCGACTTTTGCAAAAGCTCAAGCTTCGGTACGCTAAAAATCCACAACCTTTGCCCAAAATGCTTATCACGAATGTCTTTATAGCCTTGTACTCCCGCCGCACCTTTACAAATCAAAGCGCTTTCTGTTATAGTCGCCGCAGAATCTGCTTGTATTGTCTCTATTGCAAAGGAGCTGCATTCATGACTGAATATCGACTCATGCAACCTCACGAACTGGAAGAAGCCGCTGCTCTGGCGGATTCCGTATTTCGCGGTGATCGTAAGCCGTCCATGTCGGATATGTTTCCGCGCCTTTTTGCGCCGCGTATGACCCATTCTTACGGCGCGTTCACGGAAGACGGCAGCCTCGGCGCCTTCATGGGGCTTGCCCCCTCGACGCTTCGCGTCGAAAACAAGGCACGTATTCGCGCCTTCTCGGTCGGCTCGGTCTGCACAGCGCCCGAGCAGCGCGGCGCCGGCCTTGCCGGACAGCTGCTCAAGCGCTGTATCGCTCACGCCAGAGCTGCCGAAGCGCCGCTGATCTTCGTCTCCGGTGATCGCTCGCTGTATCTGCGAGCGGGCTGCACGCCATTTGGCCGCACGGCAAATGTCATCCTGCGCGGGCTAGGTGCCGAACCTCAAGCGGCCTCGACTTTCCAGGCTGCCATGCAGGATTCGCTGGCTTTTCGCAGCGCTCTATATGCGCCCGCTCCTCCGCCCACGCTGGTCATGCGCGACGCCGGAATCAAAGACCTGATGCGTCTGCATGAGCTTCATGCTTCCGGCAGCACGATCTTTGAAGAGGGCGCCGCAGGTCTTAGCGACCTGCTTGCCGCAGCCGCTTACTGCGGCGTATTGGGTCTTGAGCAGCGAATCATCCTTGCCAGCATTGAAGGCAAGTCGGTCGCTTACGCCGTATTTGGCGTGCCGCCCCAGCCGCCCACAGGCGCAACCGACGAAGCCGACCCTCAGGCTTCCGATTCAGGGTCGGCGTCCAGTCATCCGCCGACCGTGATCGCTTATGGCGGTGCTCCGCATCACGCCGCTGATCTACTCAGCTGCATTGCAACGAATGAAGGGTTAAACGAACTGCATGTTCCGGTTCCCTGGCAGGATGAGAAGCTGCTGTCACTGCTGCAACTGCACGCGGCTGGTGTTTCGTCGAGCTTTGCTTCCAATGCAGGTACTGTACTGATCCTTGACCCGGAAACGCTGCTCAATCAGGCTCAACCGCTGTGGTCAAGACCCTGGCAGGAGGCCCTGCAAACAGATGGAAGAGGGAACTTGTTCGCGGCCCCGACGGAGCGACAGATCGAACGGTCGGAGTGGGCTGCACTGCTGTTCGACCCACAGTATCCGCGTCCTGACGATATTCCGGGCTGGCTGACACCCATCCCTCTGCCTTATCTGTATGGACTGGACTATATTTAAAGCTGTACCTGAATGGACAAGAGCCTGTCCCTCTTCATGAAGGGATAGGCTTTTTCGCGTCGGGTTGTTATCCGCTTCGTTTTCTTTCTCTCTTCATTCATGCTTCATCCGAAACCCGCTCTACCTCCTTGTCTGGCTGCAAACACTCATCCGCTATTTAACCGTTTTTCTTTTCATGCTCCGGGTAATAGGTATATGATGAAATAGAAGACCGCTTCCGCCCTACGTTCGGGGAATGCGGCAATCCAGAGGCAGGCGGGCGTCCGCTCTGCCTTTTCGCGCCCTTGGACTGCCTCATGCCCTATCCGCCCAGACTCTAATGTCTTCGCAAGATGGCGCGGGAGAGTCCCTCGTGTTAACGCCTTCATCATAATTCCAGCTCGTGCGGTCTGATTATACGGCGCGGCTCCGCCTTGAGCCTCGGCGGCCGCCGAGCGGCCCGAAAGAGAGTTGAAGTGAACGTGAAAGGCAAAGAACTGCTCAAAGATTACGTGACTGCACACATTCCCGGCTATCTGCTCGCGGTTCTGCTGATTGTCATCGCCAACATTGTACAATCGGCGCTGCCCCTTGTACTCGGACATTTTACCGACGATCTGCGGGCAGGTTCGCTAAACTATGGTTCCGTCACCGAATTTGCGCTGCTTCTGCTGGGAATCGGCGTGACGTATGGCCTGCTGTTTGGAATGGGGCAGTATCAGGTCATGCGGCTGGGTCGGCGTTTCGAGTTTGAAGTGCGGCAGAAGTTATTCGGCAAATTTTCCACCCTCAGTGAACATTTTTTCTCCAAGCAAGGAACCGGCAAGCTGCTCAGTTATGTCACCAATGATGTCCAGTCCGTGCGGGAGTCCATCTCCAACGGCGTCACACAGACCACCAACGCCGTAGTGCTGCTGGTCTCCTGTATCTTCATGATGCTAATTGGAAACATTCCATTGTCACTGATCTTGATCTGTGTCAGCCCGCTGGTATTGATTCCGCTCATTATCGTCCGCATCGGCCCTCAGGTGCGCAAGCGTTCGATGAATGTGCAGGAGGCGCTGGCAGGCATGACCGAATCGGCCGAGGAGCAGTTTGGCGGCATCCGCGTCACCAAAACGTTCGGCACCGAAGACATTGCAGGCGATCGATTTGGGGAAAAGGTCGATGACATTCGCGGTGCCCAGCTGTTTCTGGTGCGATTGTCTTCCCTGTTCCAAGCCTCCATTCCATTTCTAGGGGCACTGTCGCTGGTACTTGCCCTTCTTGTTGGCGGGGCGCAGACGCTGAATGGGACAATCACACTGGGCAGCTTCGTCTCTCTGACGCTGTACATGCGCATCATCGTCGGCCCACTTCAGCAGATCGGTAACGTCATCAACATGATGCAGCGCTCCAGCGCCTCGCTGGAGCGGGTCAACCGTCTCATGAACGAAGAACCTGATGTTCAAGACGAAGACCATGCCCGAACGTTGGATCAACCCAAGGAGATCCGTTTCGACCATCTTACTTTTGCCTATCCGGGCAGCCACGAACCTGCACTACGGGACATTGAGCTGACCATTCCGCCGGGGCGTACGATTGGCATTGTTGGCCGGACAGGCAGCGGCAAGACCACACTCGTCAAGCTGCTTCTGCGCATCTATGAACCGCCGCGCGGCTCTCTATTTTTCGGGCATACCGACATTCGGGATCTTTCCCTGGAGAGCCTGCGCGAGAATTTGGCTTATGTCCCCCAGGATGGGTTCTTATTCAGTACGACCATTCGGGACAACATCGCCTTCAGCGACCGGGAAGCGCCCATGGAGAAGGTGGAAAATGGCGCCAAGCGAGCCATGATCTACGAAAATATCGCCCGTTTTCCCGAAGGCTTCGAGACTCGGCTTGGCGAACGTGGGGTGACGCTCTCGGGTGGGCAGCGTCAGCGTACCAGCCTTGCGCGTGGCCTCACCAAAAAGGCGCAGGTGCTGATTCTCGATGACAGCATGAGCGCCGTGGACGCCGTCACCGAGACGGGCATCCTGGACAATCTGGTACATGAGCGCGGAAACAAGACGACGATCATCATCTCGCACCGCATCAGCGCCGTCAAACATGCCGACGAAATCGTCGTACTCAGCGAAGGACGAATCGTTCAGCGCGGGACCCATGAAGAACTGCTGCGGCGTGAAGGCGCCTATGCGGCTCTGCATCGGCTTCAGGAGGAGGGGCTTCGCCATGATGAACTTGAATAAAACCGACAACAAAGGCAGCCGCAGCGATTTGGCCAAGAGTCCCGCCGCAGCGCTGTCCAAAAGCGAAGCTTCCCACACCCATTCGGATAAGCCATCCACCTCATCTACCTTAAAGCTGCTGCTGGGTTATGCCAAGCCGCATCGGTTGGCTTTCCTCGGCGTTGCCTTCTGTGCGCTGCTTGGCATCTCGGCCGAACTGCTTCAGCCGCTGCTCGTCCAGATTGCTATCGACGACCATCTGGCCAAAGGTGAAGGTGGCGGCGCATTGATGAAGCTGGGTCTGCTGTATCTGGGCATCGCCCTGGTCAGCTTTTTGTTCACTTATTTACAGAATAATCTACTGCAATACGCTGGACAGAGCATCGTCGCTCGCATCCGCAAGGACTTGTTCGGTCATATCTCGAAGATGTCCATGTCGTTTTTTGATCGCACACACAGCGGCAGCCTTGTCACCAATGTCTCCAATGATACCGAGACGATCAGCCAATTTTTCACGCAGGTGCTTCTGAGTCTTGTTCGTGACGGAATGATGCTGGTGTTGATTATCGGGTTGATGTTCAGTCTCGATGTGGAATTAGCTGCCTTTTCCATGCTGATTCTGCCGGTGATCTTCGTGGTTGCCGCCCTGTTCCGTTCCTACCTGCGCAGCACCTATCAGCAGGCGCGGAGCCGACTGTCCCGGCTGATTGCCTTTACTGCGGAGAATCTGTCCGGAATGGGACTGATCCAGTCTTTCCGCCAGGAAGAAGAACAGCTCGGCCGTTTCACCCAACAGAACCGCAACTATTGGGACGCCAATCTGCGGCAGATTCGCTCCAACGTCCTGTTTAACCGAACGTTTGATATTCTGGGCAACGCCGCGCTTGTCCTGATGGTCTGGTTGGGAGGGCGTGCGGTGCTGGGACAGAGCATGGAGGTTGGGGTGCTGTATGCGTTTGTCAGCTACATTCGTCAGTTCTTCCAGCCGATCAACCAGATTACGATGCAGTGGAATACGTTCCAATCCACTACGGTTGCCGTCGAACGAATCCAGCGAGTGTTGGAAACCAAGCCAGAGGTTGACGACCCTGCTGCGGATCAGCACCAGCCGCTGCATCCCGATAGCGTGCGCGGAGAAGTAGAATTCCAGGAAGTCGTGTTCGGCTATCGGGCAGATCGTCCGGTGCTCAAGCAGCTTAATCTGCATATCCAGGCGGGCGAGATGATCGGCGTAGTCGGCACGACCGGAGCCGGGAAAAGTACGCTGATTAGCCTGCTCAACCGCTTCTATGATGTGGATGAAGGTACAATCCGGATCGATGGCATTGACATCAGACATGTAGCGCAGCGCGATCTGCATGCCATCGTGGGCTTGATTCAGCAGGACCCGTATCTCTTTTCCGGCTCAATCATTGATAATGTGCGGTTGTTCCGTCCAGATATTACGCGCGAACAAGTCATTGAAGCCTGCCGATTTGTCGGCGCCCATCCGATGATTATGCGCCTGCCGCAGCAGTACGATACACATCTGTCAGAGCGAGGCAGCGGCTTGTCGGCCGGTGAACGTCAGTTGATCTCCTTTGCCCGGATTGTAGTCTTCCGTCCCAAGATCCTGATTCTCGACGAGGCAACCGCCAATCTCGATTCCGAGACGGAGAAGCTGGTGCAGGAAGCGCTGACCTCCGTCTCCCAGGGGCGAACGACCATCGTCATCGCTCACCGGCTGTCCACCATCATGCATGCCGACCGAATCCTGGTGATGCAGCATGGTGAGCTGACTGAACAGGGCACTCATGCACAGCTGCTCGCAAGCGGCGGCCATTACGCCGAATTGTATCGACATGCGCGGCAATCGGGGCGTGAGCGCCTGCCAAGCTAAAGACCCAAACATAAAAAAAGGGACACCCTCATGGGTGTCCCTTTTTCGTCAAGTCGAAGGCAAGAAATGATCTACATCCGTTTCTGATCGCTCTGATACCACGCAATCAGCCAGGTGGGATACAGAGCGAGGCGAAAGTCCGTAAGCTGCCTGCTAATCCACCATCCGACTGGATCGATTCAGCAGCATCTTCATTCGTTCAATAACTTGTTCCATATCCAGCGGCTTGGTCAAATAGTCCGAAGCTCCGGCATTCAGGCATTTTTCCCGATCTTCCTTCATGGCTTTGGCGGTCAGTGCCAGAATCGGAATATGAGCGGAGCTTGGCGACTGACGAATCCGCCGCATGGTCTCCAGGCCATCCATCTCCGGCATCATAATGTCCATGAAGATCATATCAAACGGCCCTTCCGCTTCGAGCTTCTCCAGCGCATCCACACCAGTTAATGCAACCGCGATGTCTACGCCATGGTTCTCCAATATACTGGTCAATGCGTAAACGTTGCGGATGTCATCATCGACAATCATCATTCGCATCCCGGCAAAAGGCTGCTCGGGTTCATTCATCGACGCCGGGAACAGAGAACCGGCAGCATAAGGATAAGGTCCTCCGCGTTCGCCACCCTCGGAATCCGGTACGATCTGGATGATGCCCGCCGGATCAGCCTCATCCTGAAGTTCCGGCAGTCTGGATTCAATATCCTGCCCATCCCATTCTTCGTTATGTGCCTCTTCTTTGGTAAACGGAGCTTCCGGCCAGAAACGGCGCGTATGGAGCGGAACAAATAGGTCAGCGGTTTCTGCATCTTCTTTCACACAAGGCAGATACAGGCAGAATGTACTGCCTTCCCCGTATCGGCTGTCGAGCGTAATCTCGCCGCCGAGCAGAGCTGCCAGCTGCGTCGAGATCGACAGCCCCAGACCAGTGCCTCCATATTTGCGGGCAATGGTTCCGTCGGCCTGCTGGAACGCTTCAAAGATTAATTGACGATTCTCCTCAGTAATACCGATGCCGGTATCGCTGACGCTAAACGCCAATTGATCGTAAGCAGCCCCTTCCGGGTTCATCCGCTTGCCTGGAACGCGTCCAATTCGCAGAACCACTTCGCCGCGATCGGTGAACTTGAAAGCATTGGACAGCAGATTGCGAAGGATCTGTTGAAGCCTCAGTTCATCCGTGAAGATCGAAGCCGGTACATTTTCTTCAATCTCAATCCGGAAATCCAGCTGTTTACGAATCGCCGTCTCCGAGAAATAACGATTCATGTCGGAAGCTACTTTTACCAGATCGACGTTATCCAGATCGATCTGCATCTTGCCTGCTTCCACTTTCGAGAGATCGAGAATGTCATTGATAAGACTGAGCAGATCCTTACCGGAAGCATAGATACTGGATGCGTATTCCTGCTCTTTTTTGGTCAGTGTATGCCCTTCATTTTCGGCCAGAATCTGGGACAGAATCAGCATACTATTAAGTGGTGTACGCAGTTCATGCGACATATTGGCCAAAAACTCCGACTTGTAGCGGGAACTGATCTGAAGCTCTTTGGCATACTTTTCGGCTTCTTCCACTGCCAATTCGGCGGCATGTTTCTGTTTACCCAACTGCTCATTGATGCTCTCCAGCTCATCGCGCTGCGTCATCAGCTCCTGCGACTGTACCTGCAATTCTTCCGCTTGGACTTGCAGTTCTTCCGACTGTACCTGAAGTTCTTCGTTTAAGGCCTGGGACTCTCGGTACAACCGTTCAATCTCCTGCCGTGCTTCGACCGTTTGCATGGTGCTGCCCAGCAGTTCGGCCTTGCGGGTCATCCAATCAATCTCCATGCTGTTCAGGGGTTGGGCAGAGGCCCATTCGACCACACCTTTGAGTACACCGCTATGCACGATCGGCAGCAGGAGCACTTCTACCGAAGAGACTTCTCCCAGTCCGGAAGAAAGTTTGACGTAATCCACCGGCACCTGGCTTAAACGGAGCATACGCATCTCGCTGGCACAGCGTCCTACCAGACCCTCTCCAAAAGGAATATCCTTTCTCGCGCTGATCTTCGCATGTTCCCGATCCTCGCCAATGGAAGCAATCTTGGTCAGCATGTGACGATCCAGATCCGCCAGATAGAACACGCCCACCGGGATGTTCATGGAGTGCGAGAGACTGGACATAAACGACTTGACCAGGTTTTCCGTAGAAGAGGAGGCCTGTTCCTGAAGCAGTTCGGCCAACTTAATCAACCGCTCCTTATGGAGGTCTTCCTCTTCCAGCTTATCCAGCAGTCCATTGGTGGCCTGGCCCAGATCGCCAATCTCGTCATGGGAACGAATCTCCACTCGCTTGTTCAGACTGCCACCGGCGGTCATGACCCGAATGGCTTCCGTTACACGGGAAAGCGTCTTCGTGATGTTACCCGCTACACTGAGTGCCGCGACGATGGAAACCAGGCCTACCAGCACCCACAGCACAATCATTGCATAAATAGTGCGGTCGCTGTTCGTTTTGAGGGACTCCACACGTGCATCCGTCAGAGCCTTTTCAGTCTGCCGAAACGTATCCAGTTGGGCACGCAGCTGATCCATCGCTAACTTCCCGGCATTCCCCTGGAAATAGCTCAGAATCTGATTCTCCTGTCCCGCTTCCTGAAGTTTGATCGTCGCTTCTCCCATGTCTGCGATCCACTTCTCCACATTGCCCCGGATCACTTCCAGACTGGCTCGCTGGGATGGATTATCGGCCACAAGGTTATAAAGTTGGCCGTAGCTGCCTTCCCAATTGGTATAGCCATCATTGTAAGGCTGCAGATAATCCCGATTGTTCGTCAACAAATAGCCGCGCTGCCCCGTCTCCATGTCCAGGAGATGCTTCTCCAGCGTACTGACTTCATCATGAACTGCAATGTCATGATCGCTGATAAAAGCATTGGCCTCCTGCAGACTGCGCACTTGCGCGGATACCGCCAATAATGAGAGTCCAAGGCAGATCAAAATGAACAAATACCCGGTCAGTATTTTGGCTCGAATGTTAAATTTTCTTGTCTTAGGCACTGTCATGCCTTATCACGCCCTCCGATTCGCTCAGTTTACTCTTCGATGTCCGGCGGCGAATATCGCCGTTCACGTTGTTCCAACCACTGGTTCTCCAACATCTCCGTGCGCTTGCGCCGCCAATCTTTGCGTTCTTCGGTCGAGATCCCGTCTCCATCTTCTTCGGCAAGCGTCCATATATCGCTGAATAGATAGCTGCGAATCTGCACGTAATTTCCCGCATAAGGGCCGTTCAACCAGACCAGCCCTTCAGGAGTCAGCTTCATCCGGCGAATTCCGTCCGCAGCCACAGCGATTTGCCCCAGCTCGATCGCTTCCAGCATCTGACCGAACGTATACCAGCTCATCTTACTTGCGCTCGATCAGCTTAAAATCGTCATAATGGAACCCGGGCGCCACAATGCAGGACACCAGTACAGGCTCATCGCCAATTGGACGTGCTTTTTGCCAATACTTCCCCGGAACCAGTCCCTGGAAAGATTGTCCATTCGCCACGTCAGGGCCGAGAATGATCTCTTCCCCTTCGATCGGTTCTTCCCCGTCTCCGCCCAGTGTCAGGGCAAGCGCTCCACCGGTATGCCAGAGCCACAGTTCGTCGGAATGAACAACATGCCACTCGGAGAACTCACCTGGATGCAGCAGGAAATAAATGGAGCTGGCGGCAAATCGATCGCCTGTATATTCAGCAGGAAGCACACTCTGAGGAATGGTGAAGGACGATTTCCACAGCTCTTTGTGCCAGCCTCCTTCGATATGCTGCTCAAGTCCCAGCAGTTCGACCAGCGGGGATCGGGATGAAGATTGATTGGAATTTGCCATGAATGATCTTCCTTCCTGAGATAGGGGTTTCTGATTTCAAGCATACTATAAGAGTGTCTCTCCACCAAACGATTTTTGTGACTTTTCATCCGGAAACAGGTAAGGTAGGGAAAATGGAAAACAAAATCAGGGGAGGAAAAAAAGATGGAGCTATCGGCTGAAACACGGCAAGAAATGCAGCGTGCCTTTCAGACATGCCGGGAGATTATTGGAACGTATCCAGCGCCTTATGCAGAAGCCGGTATCCGTTACCTGGATCGATTCGATCCACAGAGGGGCAGCGGCCCAACCAATTATATCTGCTGCCTGCTTCCGTATTGGCTTGCACCTCCAGTCAACGCCTCGCTCGAAATCTGCCGGGCTATTGCGGAAGCGAATGTTTTTGGGATGCTGCATTTCCATCTTCAGGATGAACGCATGGATCGCACAGATGGGTTGGATCGTCCATTCATCGCTTTGTCCCAGCTCTTTAATGCCGAGATGAATGGAAGGTATGCGCAGCTGTTCGCGTCAACGCAAGCTTTCCGGGATGCCCTGCTGCGCTGCACCACCGAATGGGCGGAAGGCCTTGCTTTCGAGCGAAGCCGTGACCCGTTCTTCGATCATCCGGATCAACTTGCCGCACGTTCCGCCCCCCTCCTGCTCTGTCCCCTGGCTTTGTTTGAACACGATGAATCGCTGTGCCAGCAGGCGCTTCACGCCGTACGCGAATCGCTGATTACCTTGCAAATGGCTGATGACTGGGCGGATTACGCCAACGATCTGCAAGAAGGTTCCTACAATTCATTGGTGTCGTTCTATCGCCATGAATATAATCTGCCGAAGGAGGTCACGGTAACTGCTGGGGATGTGGAAAAAGCGGTCTATGGACAAGGGATGCTGGGGAGATATGCAGAGCATGCCCTGAACCGACAGAAGGAATTGGATGCTTACCGCGATATATTTCCCGGCTTAATCGCTTTTCATACGGCGCTGGCGGGAGATCTGGAGCGAATTGCCTTAGGAATCGAAACCGAAAAGCAAACGTTGGCCCTGGGTGGATTGAACTATTGGCTGCTTGGTCAAAAGGATCTTACCTAAGGCATATTCCCCCTCTTGTTCCGGCCAAATACCTATGCTATAATCTGCCACAAAACCAAAAGTTTTTCAATTCGTCCGCTTCTTCGCCCTGGGCTTACCTGCCCGCTTGTTTATGGTCTTGCCTTGATTGGTTCGTCTTGACTCCAACACGCTTGTATGCGAAAGGATGATTTCCGATGACAAACTTGACCAAAGAAGCTGTGCTCAAAACGCAAGTGATTCAAAAAGCTTGGGCAGAACCGGATTTTCGCGCTCGTTTGCTTGCCGATCCCAAGGCTGCCCTGCGCGAAGCCTTCGGCGTTGAGATGCCGGACGATCTTCATCTGCATGTCGTGGAAGAAAACGCCAAGGAATTCTACCTGGTCATTCCTCCCCATCCCTCAGCCATCATCCCACAGGCCGAACGGATCGACATTGAACCGGCCGCCATGTGGGGCAACGGAGGTTAACGTCAACGCTGGATCAGCAGATTGACTTTTTGTGAATAATGCAAGGAGCGGGCCCCTGCGCCGTTCGTATCCCGGATCTCTCTAAGAAGTAGTCTCCGGAATACGAACCGTCGCCTGGGTTCCCGCTCCTTTTTTACTCTCAAATGTCAGGGTGCCCTGCATCGACTCGATAATACGAAAAGTGACCATCAGACCCAGCCCTGTGCCCTTCGTCTTGTTCGAGAAATAAGGTTCACCCAACCTTTTTAATTCTTCCGGTCCCATCCCCATACCGTTATCTCGAATCTGGATGACTACCTCTCCATTTTCGCGCACGGCCTGAATCGTAATTTTACCATCCTCGTCCGGCAGGGCTTCAATGCTGTTCTTAATCATGTTGATAAACGCCTGTTTGAACTTGGATGAATTGCCTCTGACATAAAGATCCGGCTCAATGTCCAGCACGATCTTGCCATGATGGATACTCGCCAGCGACTTCAGCACACCTTCGATATGCCGAAATTCCTCGGAGATCGACAGAGATTTGACATTTTCCGCCCCCGGCTTGGCAAAAGTCAGGAAATCCGTGATGATGCCGGAAGCGCGATCCAGTTCTTCAAGCGCCATATCAATATAAGCCTTGTCTGACACGGCAGATCGTTCGCCAAGCAGTTGAAGAAATCCTCGCGTCACCTGAAGCGGATTGCGTACTTCATGGGCGACCGAAGCGGCAAGCTCGCTAATAATCTCCATTTTTTCCGCCCGCTGAAGTTCATTGTTGAACATCTCCAGCTCTTTGGAATACTGAAGAACCTGATTATGCGTTTCCGCGAATCGCCGTCCCAAGACGACAATCATCGAGATGACGAAGAATACCATGCCCCATTTCCACCAGTATAGATCATACTGCTCCTGGGTCGCATAATATTGCAGCAGTTCAAACACTCCGATCCCCGCAAAAACCGCCAAACCTCCATTGAAAATCCAGGCATCCTTATTGCGCTGAAGACTGTAAAAGACCGAACAGGTTAGGAGCACGAACAGCTCCACGATCATCAATACGCCAAGCACGGTAGTCGTCAGCAGATAGTATAGGGAAAAGTAGCGTTCATCCGTCCATACATTGCCCACCAGCAGGAACAAACAGAAGCTGGAATACACCAACTGGATACGGCTGAGATGCAGAACAACATTTCGATAACCGTTACCAAAGATGGCCTGGAAGAAATATAAGAACGAAGGCAGCAGCGTGAACAACGAGACATCAAATAATCGCTGAAGGACGCCCCCGTAGGCCGGGTAGAGCGTAAACAAGAACGGGGAGTAGGAAATGACCAGCAGGCCAATCGAGAGGATAACAAAGCATAAGGCCAGCCACGATTTCATGTACGTCCGGTTCAGGAACATCGCACACACAAGCATGACCACCCCGGTCAGCACAAAGGCGCCTCCCAGCATGACGTCGAGCAGATCTTGATTCAGATAATCGTTGAGCAGTTCATAAAAGTTGCCAAAAGCCACGTCTTCAATGATTCCGGGTCGGGTCTCGTTGATCTTCATTCGCAGATAAATCGAGCCTCCGGCATCTTCGGTACGAAGAGGGAGCAGCAGATTGTTCATGGAATATCGGTACTGCCGATGAGCATCGAACAGCTCTCTGTATTCGGTATACACCATGACGTCGCGTCCGTAAACCTTCTGCATCATGACAGCGGGGATAGTCCAGCTTAACTGTGGGATGTCAAGCCTCACCCACGCCCATTCGGCTCCGGCAGGTCTTGCGGGCGGCAGAGTATCCTCGTGCATGGCGGTCCAGTCCGGTGATTGCAGCACACGTTCAGGCGGTGCGTCAGGAGCAGCAGCCGAACCTTCGGTATCCCAGAGGATCTGCCAATCTTTCACCTGAATGGAATCACGGGTAGACTTCTGTCTTGGATAGGCTTCCAGACATAAATAGACGACGGCCAGCAGAGCCAGCACGATCGCCAGTATTTTCGGTAATCGTTTCATCAAGCATCCTCCGCAACCAATCGGACGTAAAATTCAGGATTCTTTCTAACATTCGCCATGAAACTTGCCATTCCCTGCCTGCCAGCTTTTTCTTTCCAGATTTTTAGGTAAAAAACCCTTGTTTCAAGCGACTCGGCACCGTTTATTTATAAACATCTTCAACGATCTTCGGCCTGAAGCCGCATGGCTCAGGACCCGTCAGGGAGGGATTCAGCATGAATAATTCGCATAGAGACGTGGATGTGGAAGAACGCAGAATTGAGAAGAAATCCGATTCCAGCATGGTCGCTTCGACCTTCATCAAGTATGCCGCTTATATCATTATCACATTCGGCATTTTGTATTTCCTGGTTCGTTATGTCTTCCCGATGTTCCAATAAACCCAAACTTCAATGGCTCAAACGCCCCAGCGAAAAAAAGACGGATTTCCTGCAACAGCTTAAGGCTGATGCGGAAATCCGTCTTTTTTGTAAAAGGTCAAATCAATGAACCCAAGCAGAGGAAACGGGTCAAGAAATTCGTGTTCATGCTCTTGCGAACACACATCCTGCTGACCGGCCCGCCTCCCATGTGCTTAATTCGGATAGAGACGATGCGCAGCATGCAGCGTCGGTCCCACAAATGAGTTAATTGGGAAACCATGACGAATTGCTGCGGTAACGAACGCTTTTGCATTTTTAACGGCTGTCTTCACGTCCGCTCCCTTAGCCAATTCCGCCGTGATTGCAGCGGAGAAGGTGCAGCCTGCACCGTGGATATAATTCGTTTCAATGCGTTCGGACTCCAGCAGTTCAAATTCCTGTCCATCATAGATCAGGTCAACCGCTTTTTCATGCAGCAGCTTTACGCCGCCCTTGATGATGACATATTGAGCGCCTGTCTCATGAATCTTGACCGCAGCGGCCTTCATGTCTTCAATGGTACGAATCGGCGCCGTCTTCGCAAGCTGCGAGGCTTCAAACAGGTTAGGTGTCACTACCGTTGCCTTAGGCACAAGCTTCTCCAGAATCGCTTCGGCTGTGTCTGGGTTCAGCACTTCATTCTCGCCTTTGCAGACCATAACCGGATCGACGACAAAATGCTTCAATGGACGTTCTTCGATCTTGCGGGCTACGGCATCGATAATCTCAACTGTGCTGAGCATTCCCGTCTTGGCGGACGAAACCCCAATGCCGTTCAATACGGTATCAAGCTGCTCTTCCAAAAGTTCCGCCGACATCGACGTCACATTGTGGCTCCATCGCTGAGGGTCCATCGTCACTACGCAGGTCAGCGCCGTCATTCCGTATACATTCAGTTCCTGGAACGTCTTGAGGTCGGCCTGGATGCCTGCTCCTCCGCTCGTATCGGAACCCGCAATCGTCAAAACTTTAGGTATCGTCATTCCACTAACGCCTCCTGGGTTTCTATTATAAGCCATGTGTATGAACCTGATGGCCTGGCTGATCGGCCTGCTTCGATGCGATCGCCGAGCGAGATTCCATATAGGAACGCCAAACGCGCATCGCGCGCGGCGCTTTATCGCACTAACGGAAAACGCCGCAATCTTCGGTAATGGTAAGACGAAGCGGCTGTCTTGTCAACAGTCCGCTCACCTGCAAAAATTTTGTTTATCTGGACTCCCCTTCGGCAACCTTGGTACGTCGGAATGGTGCTGTCTGATCGATCTTCTTGTAGTGGGCAATAAAGGCGCAGATCAGCAGCGCGATGCCATTGACAATGAAGATCCAGTGGATCGGCATGACGGCACCCAGCACGCCCCCAACCAGTGGACCAGCCATCGTACCGATCTGCGTCGCCGACTGATTCAAGCTGAACGCTCGTCCACGGAATTCCGGCTTGGTGACCTGTACGATCATCGCATTAACTGCCGGGAATACGCCCGCGAAGAACAAGCCGTATACGAAGCGCAGAATCCCGAAGCCCACATAACCGGTAACGAAAAATTGCAGCAGATTGCCTACTGCGCCGCCGATCAGACCAATCAGCAGCACTCGTCCATATCCAATCTTCCCGCCGATTCGACCCCAGCGCGGAGCCATAATGACGGTCGCCACCCCAACTGCCGAGAAGATGATTCCTGATACAAGCGATGTCCGATCCGATGAGATCCCCATTCCCTGTACATAAATGGTGATGAGCGGCTCCAGAATCATGACCGAGAAGTTGCTCATGGCGACCAGTCCAAGCAGGGCGAAGAAGATCGGAATTCCCGCCGCCTGCTTCAAGTCGTCTTTGACCCTTGAGCGGACTTTCGGACGGGCGAACTCTTTCTCATGGACGAGGAAAGTCGCAACAAGCGCGGAGATCAATACAACGGCGCTGGAGAACAGAAAGGCGCTGCGATTGCCAAGCGCAAAGCTGACCACACCGCCAATCAGCGGACCCACAATATTCCCGGAAGCGCTGGCTGTGGACATAACTCCCAGCGCATAACCCGTCTTATCCTCCGGTGTATTTGTGCCAACCAGTGCAATAGCCGCCGGAATGAAACCGGCAAGCAGACCCTGAAACAGACGAAGCGCAATCAACTGTATAGGGTCCTGCACGAAGAAGTTAATGAAATAAAGTGCCGCCAGACTAAAGCCGGAACGAACCAGCATCGGCTTGCGGCCGTATTTATCCGCCAGTGAACCCCAAAAAGGAGAGATCAGGGCACTGGACAGAAAGGTAATGCCAAACGCAACTCCCGCCCAAATGGACAGGTATCGTTCCCCTACGCCAAGTTCATTGTGCATGAAGATCGGCAGAAACGGGATCGAAATCGAGTAGGCCATGCTGCAAAAAAACACACCTGCCCACAAAACGACCAAATTCTTTTTCCATGAAAATTCCATCTTGTACCGCACGTCCCTTCACATCCAAAACGACGGCCTTCCCGCCGAAGCCGGGAATCATACGCAGATGGATAACGGGGACAGCCCGAGGATCGCCATAACCTCTTCCCCTCACCTGCGCTTCGGCGGTTATTGATGTGGTTTCCGCCGTTCTGTGCAATTTCGGTGTTTGCTTCCCTGCGCCCGATACCCTCGTCGGCTCAATCGTACGCTTCAAACGCCGTAGTATTTCTAACCTATTAATTCTACTCCTCCTTATTTGAAACTGCCAATGGAATTCCAGCCGGTATGAACAGGTAAAAAGCGTTGTCCGGCAATGTGGATCAGCAGGCTCAAGTAGACGTTAAAGTGTGGCAAATCGCGCCGTTATCCTGCCCAATTTCCGTAGATGATTAGGCGTTCCGGTCATGAATGAGTCTGATCGCCGCGCTGAATTCAGCAAATGTCCGAACCCGGGGAATGAAGACGGTTAGCGGGGAGGCGGTTACAAGCACGACCTTTCGGGTAAAGCCTATGTAAAGACGCATGAAAAGGAGAGGACAAACATGGCTTACGACCCACGCAATGAATCCGATCGTGCCTATGAGCGCTACGAGCTTTCGCAGCATACCAGTGAGGATTATCTGGAACAAGATCTCCCTCCGGAGACCACCGAATCCACCGATACCCTGCGTGAAAACGCCTTGGATGTAGATGCAGCAGTAACCGATCCCGAAGCGTATCCGAACCGAACGGAAGAAGATCCGAATCTGGGTTCCCCCCGTCTCGAAGATGTTCCCGATGCGGACGACCTGTATCCGGACAGCCCCGTTGATCCGGCTGCGCCTACCATGGATGAGCCGCACGGGACGGATCTGCTGAACGGTGCCGGAGGCGAAGAAGGCCGGGTGGAGCTGGCCGAAGAATCGGAAGACCCGGCTCGTCCGCTGATTACGGACGGCGATCGGGAGACGCATCCACAGGGAGATCTGGTCACTGAACGTGACACTGACCCTGAAAGCGGATTGTTCCGCGAAGGTTCCTTCCCTGCCTCGATGCCTGATGAGGTACAGCGTAATCTGATTGATTCCGAAACGGATCAAGGCTACAAGGAACGCGTATATACCGACGAGGATAAATAATTTCCATCCCTGGGCTTGACCAAGCCAGAAGATCGTTCTATGATGAGGATAACTTTGAATGTAAAGGGGAAATATTGATGACGGGGTATGTTCTTAACTAATCAAATTCCATATGGGATAAGGTGAAACGGAGTTTCGAGAAATCGCAATTTGCGGTTTATTCGTTGACGCTGTTTGCATCTGTCCGGAATTTCAGTTAAGAACAGCGAATCAATTTTCCATAAACTTGAGGTAGGACTACACCTATTCTTTTCGAGTTTTCGGGCCGCGCTGCTTCCTGCTGCGCGGCCCTTTTTGGCTTTTCGCCGCGTATCTATCCAGCGGGAACGAGAGCGGAACATTCGGAGAGGGCTGCGTTAACACGCAGCTTGAAGAGGCGCGGGTGTGCCGGAACCAAACCTCTAAGGGCGGAATTATGCTGATCTTGGGCGATCGCAAAAGAAACCATTCTTTTGCGATTGTCGAACTGATCTCACGCATAATTCCGCCCTTTTTGTATTTTCCGGTTCTCAGCATCACGGATGCCCAGCATCCACCCATTTTAAAAACAAGTTTAAACACAAGGAGCGATCCCAATGAATCCATCTTCCTGGATTAACCCACAAACACTTGAACGCCTCGAATATGAGCGAGTCAAGACCGAACTATCCACCTATGCCGTCTCTTATCTGGGCAAACGCCGAATCGCTGCGCTGACGCCGGAGATCGATGCACGTTCCCTGCGCCGCAAACTGGACGAGACAGACGAAGCCGCCGGCGTGCTGCGCCGTGGAGCCAGTATTCCCCTCCCTTCCTTGACCGGCATGGAGCAGATTCTGGATCTGCTTGGCTCCGGATATGTCTTCCGGGAACAAGACTTCATGAACCTGCATCAATTCCTGAGAAGCTGCGTGCAATTGATCGACTATATGCGAAGCAAAGCCGATTGGGCACCCAACGCTGCCGCTTACGCCTCCGGCATGCACCGGCTGGATCGACTGCGCGAAGAAATCGAACGCTGTGTTCGTAACGGTCAGGTATTGGATTCGGCCAGCCGCGAACTGTCGAAGGTTCGCCGCCGTATGGCGACAATCGAAGAACGCAGTTCCCGCCGACTGGCTGAACTGATGGCCAAGCATCGCTCCATCCTTCAGGAGAATCTGGCCGTGCAGCGCGGCGGCCGCTCCGCCATTCCGGTACGCAAGGAATACCGGAAGCTGGTCAAAGGGACCGTGCTGGACGAATCCTCCAGTGGGCAGACCGTCTATGTCGAGCCGGACGAGATTCGGCAGTTACATGACGAACTGGAACTGCTTCGCGCTGAGGAGTCACGCGAAGAAGACAAGATTTTGAGCGAACTGACCGGCTTGGCCGAGCAGTTTGAACAGGAACTCAAGACCAATGCCGATCTGGTCGGCGAATATGACTTCCTGTTCGCCAAAGCGCGTTATGGCCTGTCGCTGGAAGCCGTCAATGTCAAACTAAATGAACAGGGACGGATCATGCTGCGCGGTGCGCGGCACCCGCTGATGGGCGCCAAGATGATCCCGCTGAACTTTGAGCTGGGCCGCCGCTTCCGCATGTTGATCGTGACTGGTCCCAATACGGGCGGGAAGACACTGGCGCTCAAGACTGTGGGCCTGCTGACCCTGATGGCCCAGTCCGGCCTGCTCATTCCGGTCGAAGAAGGCGGTGAACTCTCCGTCTTCACCGGCATCGAAGCCGACATCGGCGACGGTCAGAGTATCCAGCAGGCGCTGAGTACGTTCTCCGCACACATTCGCCGGGTCAAAGACATCCTGGAAACGGCGAATCGCCGCACCCTCGTTCTGATCGACGAGATGGCTTCCGGCACTGATCCCGGCGAAGGGGTTGGCCTGTCAATCGCCGTGCTTGAAGAACTGCACCGGCGGCAGACCTGCGTTGTCGTGACGACGCATTTCACCGAGATTAAGAACTTTGCTTCAGCCACTCCAGGCTGCGAAAACGCCCGAATGGAGTTCGACGCCGAGACGCTTCAGCCGCTCTACCGTCTGACCATTGGCGAGGCGGGGCGAAGCTATGCTTTTGCCATCGCCAAGAAACTCGGCATCCCCGACGCCATTACCAGACGTGCGGAGGAATTAACCCGACGGGGCCGCAGGGTTGGAGAGCAGCCGCAGGCTGCGGCTGTAGGTGGAGGCCAGATCGGAGGTGAAACCCTGATCCAGAACGACGGCGTGAGCGGAAGCGCACAGAGCGTTCGGCTTAGAGAGGCAGGCGGAAGTGAGAACGCGAGCCAAAATGCAGAGGTGGTTCGGCTTGGAGAGGCGGGCGGAAGTGAGAATATCATCCCGTATGGTGGAATTGACGGGATGGTCGATCAGGGGCGTGAAGGCAGAGGCGCAGAAGATCAAGGCCAGATCGATCACGGCGCCCCCGCTGCCGCAGGTGCGAGGCTTGGAAGCGAAGCTTCCGCGCTGGGTTCGACCGCTGGCCCGGAAGCGGTCGTAGGCGGCTTGGGCGATCAGCCAGATGCTCTGGCTGACGACCCGGCGCTGATGCCCGGCGCATCGCTTCGCCGGGCGGAGCCGGAGCCTGCGCAGCCGGCTCCGGCGGCGGGAGACTTCGGCGACGAATCCGCCGAAGTCTCCCCAGCCCTTCCCGTCGCCTTCCGCGTAGGCGACAGCGTGAAGGTGCCCTATCTCGGCCAGACCGGCATTATCTATGCCGAGGAAGACGGAATGGGCACGATCGGCGTCCAGATCCAGGGCAAGAAATTCCGCATCGCCAAGAAGCGATTGCAGCCGCATATCGCACGCGAGTCGCTGTACCCGGAAGATTATGATCTGAGTATCGTCTTCGACTCCAAGGAAAACCGTAAAAAGCGCCACAAGATGGAGCGTCGGCATATGGAAGGTGTCTCTATTGAACAGTCCCCGGAAGAACGGGGCGAAAGTTGGAAACGCTAACCGATCCGTATTCAAACATTAGAATAAAAATATTAGAACGAGAGGCCTTTGGAGTGACGGATTCCATGTAATTCTCCTGCCTCACGTGATTCTTGCTGATACGAAGAGACATGAAGAAAGTCGAAAAAGCGAGCCATGCTTCTAGGTGGCTCGCTTTTTTTATATCCATTAAAATTACGATCGGATCAATCTGCTGGCTGACTCTACCGAACATGCAGATCGACTCAAAGAGACAGACTCCCAAAAAGTCGCCAGTTCATTCAGACACCAAGCTAATCTTCGGCAGATGCAGAATTTACATCAGCTGCTCCCTCCTCGGATCGGTTTGAACCTTTAATGCGGAACCTGAGCCTGGAAGTCATCTTTGTACGACTTGTCTCCGTTGTAAAATACGATGTCTCCATCCTGAAGCGCAAAGATATTCCCCCACGCATCCTTCGCACTGCGTTTGTAGCCTTCCAATGCCCATTGGTTCATCAGCGGCGCATGGATATACTGCAAATGCGGATGATTCACATCCCCCTGCCGGATGCTCTCGATGTCAAAGTTCAAGACGATGTAACCATCCCGCAGGAAGATCGGATCACGCTTGGTCAGCCCGCGATGCGTGCGCCCGTACTCCGCCAGGTTCGTGCCCTTGGCGACTACGTAGGGATCGACCGGAAGATTATATTCGCCATACCATTTCTGCACGGCAGCATTGGCCCGGCTGTAATCGACCGCAGCAGGCAGGTTGGTTTTCGGCCCGATCAGCGTCCGCACCTGTTCCGGCAGCATCATTAGGCTATAGCCACCTACCGGCGTCTTGAGCTTCGTAAACCGGCGGATGTAATCACGGATGAACATCTCCCGACTGACGCCGCCCACTTCTGCAAACGTATAGTCATGATCGTATTTGTAACGTGCGGTATCGCTTAATTCCTCCTCGGGCACACTCCGCAGCCGCTCATTCAAGATGACGTATCGCTCTACCACATCCTGCGCTGAACCGACCTGAACGAAGTTCTGACGGTCATCTTGGTAATACAGATCCACCGGCGTCCTCGTCTTCCCGTCCTTGCTTACAAAGGTAAAGCCCGGCGTAATCCGAATCCCATCTTTATCCCCAAACATATTGCCCTTGGTCTTGAGGTCGAACTTGACATGGTAGCCTGTCTTCACCGCGACATTTTTCATCCCTTGAAGGGGGTTACTTCCTGGCAGAATCGGCAGGGTAAAGGGCGAGGCGTTCCCGCGCAGGGCACTGTCCAAATCCAGCAGTCCCGTCCAATAGCTGTTCCCGGTTGGAATCGGACTGCCTTTCTGTTGACGGAAGACCAACTCCCAGTTGTAATCCACAATATCCGTCAGGTGAAAATCGTACAGCCGCCCGATCACCTCGACATTTACGGTATCCGACGCCACATGATACGTAAGATCGAAGTTGGCATCCGGCTGTCCAGGCTGCACATCTGGAGCATTTTCCGCAATACTGCGAAAATCCACCGTGTAGTCGCCTTCATCCACCCAGACGGGCAGGAAAAACTTCGCGTCTAGTTGGGGAACGGGAATGTCGATCCACGTATTTTTCGGATAGAATACCTCTCGGTCTGACGTATAGACATCAAACGGGAAGCGAACCTGTTTGGCTCGAGTATATTTCTGATAATCTCGATCTCCATACCCCGGATAATTGGCGTGTTGGCCGCTCGTCAGGATACGAATTGTGAACGGTCGATCCAAGATGAACGCCGCCCGGCTGGAATTAGGGGTTGTCTTCTGATTATGTGCCTGATCGTCAGTGACGGATGAGTAATTGACGACTGGAGTGTGCACAGTGACGTAGTTGATGCCGCCAATCGGATAGGTGTCACCTTCTGGTGATTCATGGTTAGCGTCAAGGCCGGTGTATGTGAGGGTACCCATACTTGGTGCGGCGTACCGGTTTGTCTTGGTATTCGGGATCATGTGATCGGGACTATACAGCACGTCTCGTCCGATCTGAGTTCCGTTTGGAATCCGTCCCGGTTCCGGCGTTTGGACTTCGGCCTCCCGATCATTCATGATGGTTTGACCGTTGAAGACGACTTTATCGTTTTTGCCTTTGATTTTGCCGACTTTTTCATTGACCAATCGTTCGGCGGTGTCCACATCATTAGTGGGTGTTGGTTTGGTTTTCCCGCTCGGACCGATGGTGATTGCCGGAGCGGTGAAAGGATCGGGAACTTTCGGTGCGGTGTACCCGCTATTTTGCTCGAAGATGAGATCAGGCGGAACATATCCGTTTGGATAGAGGTTGATCTTTTCACCTTCAAACGCGTAGTTGCTCAGTTCAGCGCTGTCAATCGCATAAACTCCTAAGTTCTCGACTGTCCAGTATGTGAAGTAGCGTTCGGTGTGAATGTTGTAGACCACAGATGTCTCTTCGCTTTGCGGATCAGGTACATCATGTGTACCCGGTGGCGGTACGTTTGGTACCGGTTTACCGGGGTCCCATTTTAAGATATATGGCTGGGTAACGGGTACGTCATAAATACAGGTGACCTTTTGTTCTTGGAATTTGAACTGATGCAAGTAATCCTTGGTCAGTACGTTTCCGTGGAGGCTCTCAGACGTCGGAATCCCTTGCAGAACATCGAACGGTTCTCGGTCGCGCTGATCGGCTTTTATGATAGCGCTAACGGCTGGCTGCATGTCTTCGCCTTCGATGGTGCGGCCCGGGCGAGTAGAGCAGAAACCTTGCGAGGGTTCTTCAGGACCTTTTTCGGTATAGACCCAATAGTGGTCGGGATATTGGTATGTTTTAGATTCATAGGCATAACTATATGCGGCATAATAGAAGATCATAGCTTGAGCTTTTGGCTTGTCTCGATCATAAGTTTCCATCGTACTATTATCATTTTTTCGTACATAATATTTATCACCTTTTCCATCATGCACTTGAGAAAAGGTGATAAAGGCGTAATTTAAATCTCGCACAGTGCCATCTGCATTTGTCGGTGATCTACCTGCATAAATCTTTTCGATTTCAACATTAGGATCTGAAAGACCTGTGATACCTAGATTGCCGGTTGGCACTTCTTTACTATCTAGTGCTCTAACGCGTGTAAAGCTTGGAGTATATGGGTTTTCAGCGTCAACTACACTCGCACGGTCATCAACGAATATATTCGGAAATGAAATGCTGCTTCCGTCTACAGTTCCTATAAAGGGTTGGGTTCGTGCATATTTGACTGTCATAAGCACTTTTTGTCCCGGGAATTCTTTATACGTGAGGCCTTTGATCGATTCATTTGGAACGGATACAGAACCTAAGCGTCGCCATGTTTCACCTTCATTCCCAGCCGACCATTCTGGGCCAGTTGTTGCTCCACGTTGCCATGCAAACCATGAACCAGCGGAACCGTTATCTTTAGATAATACCGTAATAGGTGCGCCTTCAAAAGTTTCAGCACCAGTATAAGTTTGCGCGTTAACGTCAATGGTCTTGACGGCGGTTGTACCTTTATAGAAAACAATTTTTTGAATTTTATTATTAGCCCCTGCATCCTCACTAATTTGAATCGTTTTTGCAGTAGGTTTCTTGCTAAAACTCAAAGCCTTTTTATTTGGATGGGGGCTGACTGCTGACTCATCTGTGTATATTAATATTTTTTTAGTTGAAGCGGCTTGAGCCTGACCGGTTTCTGGAAAAAAAACGCCCAGCACGCTACCTGCAACAAGCAGAGTGCTGAGTCCGACAACTATTAAACGCTGGCGGATTGTTTTTTTCATTAATGGATGCCTCGCAGTGAAAGCAAGGTGTTAGTTGAATATGCTTGCCCAGCAGCAGGAACCTCAATCTCGATTTTCAAGTCCTCACCCATTTGAATGCTACCAGATTTCGGTATAATCATCGCAGCTGTATCGCCCGCATGCTTTTTATATATGCGTGCCGACTTATTGAGTACGCCCTTGTTAAACGCATCTCGGTTAGGCGTGTTGAATCCGTAAATCATAAATTGTACTTGATCTTTCGCTGCATATGTCTTAGGTGCTTTGTTGTAGACAACTTTACCTTTGAAATACAATACATATGAATTCCTTTGCTTGTTGATGTACAGATCGGTTACGACTTGATTTCCGGTGTTGTTGTACCATTTTAACTTATCGAGCGGAAGCAGCCCCCGATTCGGATCATTCGGATCAGCCATGTCAATCGCCACCAGTGCATCCAGCTTCGCTTGATACAACCCATCCTTCGACGTGATCGTCATGTTCTTCTCGTTCCACATTTCCTCAATAGACGACTTCCCTTTGTTCTTCCAATCGGATTCCGGCGTCACCCACATCTCCGGCATCACCGTAAAAATATTCGTGCCATGCCACAGAATCTCCGCTGCGCCGGTCGCATACCGATCCGAATCCAGCTTGCCACCGGCATTGGTCTTCAAGATGCGATCAATAATCACGACCGACTGTGCCCGCGTGGTCAGTCCCTTGGGCGCAAGCTGGCCTTTGCCCACACCCTGGATCAGGCCGCCCTTGGTCGCTAGGTACATCCATTTGTCGTCTTCCTTCGACGTCTCCCCGACTGCGCGTGCCGCCACACGAGCCATTTCTTCGCGGGTCATGGTCTTGTTCCATGCCGCTTCCGTATTGGCGAAGTCACCCGCCTCATACAGCCCCTTAGCGGTTGCTGCATCGGCATATCGCACGTACCATTTGCCCGGGGTATCTGCCACATCCAGCTTCATCGCGGCGACTACCATCTTCACGAATTCCGCCCGGCTGACCGACGCCTCCGGCTTGAACGTGCCGTTGATATAACCATCCACATAGCCGCTGGCGACGGCCTGCTGCACCGCACTGTACGCCCAGTGCGAAGCTTTCACATCCGTAAACGTTGGGCTGCCCGTACCAGCCGCCGCATGAGCCTGCGGCATGCTGCCTGCTGCACTCCATACGGTTCCCACTGCCAGCACCGCAGCAGCCATTACGCCCCCTACCGTTTTCCCCCAACGCACCATTCGACCGTTCTTGCTTTCCATGTTTCCCTACTCCCCTCTACAGATTCACCTTGAACCTTGATTTGATCCTAACTTCTTGATCCTGACTTCGACTTGATCCTGCTTATGTACACTTCTCTCATCCTGTATACTTCTATTGTCGCTTGGTTGCAACATTTGGAAAAGACCCATTTTTTATCACACGAAAATAGCAGCGGCTTCACCGCCTCACCAATCCACACAAAAAAGCGGACGTCTCCCCTGGAATCCAGGGAATACGTCCGCGTGCTTCGCGTCGTGACAAGCTCTCTTGCTTACCCGCTTACTATAAAACGAGCGATCGGAAAAATCAAGAATTTTCTTGAGAATCCCCTCAAGTCTGCCGGTTTGGAGCGCCGTAAGCGGCACCTTTGCTCCTACACGGAATACTGAGACGAAGAAAGGCCAGCGAATATCAGACCTGGACAACTTTGCGGTTTATCGCGCTCACCCGCAGATTTTCCAGCGCGAAAGCTTCCGTCAGCTCCGAACCATCCAGCATCGACAGCTCGATCGTACGACTCTCTCCAGGGAGGAGATCAAAATAGTTATCGCTGAATCGTACGCGTCCTAGCGGCAGCTCCAACTTGACCATACGCGCCAGTGAGCCGGAAGCCCGAACCGTCACGGCGCATCTGGACGTTGAGGAGCCAAAGCCTGCGTCCATTACCATTACCTTACGTTCATGTCCACGGCTCGGCGCACTCGCGTTGTCCTCAGCATCGACGCCTAACCCGTCATCTCCCGACTTGGCAAGTGTCCACTGCAGCTCTGCCTCGCCAAGCTTCAGCTCCCGCTGGTCGCGCAGCATGTAAGTCTGCTCGAACGCAGGTGAGCCGCTGCTGCCAACCAAGCGCAGTCTGGCCAAGCAGGTCGCCGCCTCAGCACCTTGCAGCGCTTCCGCTTCGCTGATCTCGCCCAGCAGTACAGGTCCCCGCACACCATCAAGCGAACGGAAGGCATACTCCCCGACCTTTTCCCCGTCAAAACGCCAGATCTCCAGCACGGCTTCTACCTCGACGGGATCGACACCATCATTCACCGCCCACACCCGCAGCGGCTGCCCCGGATCGTGTTCGAGAGAGAGCAGCAGCGGCGCGTAGAACTTTTTCGCATAATAATAGGAAGCCTTGGGCAGAAGCTCATAGTCGATCATCGACCAGCTGGTTCCCGGCCAACTGTCATTGAGCTGCCAGATCAGACTGCCTCCGCTGCGCGGATTCCGCCGATAATGTTCGACGCCATAACGCAGCCCTTCTGCCTGCGTCAGCATCGAGAAATCCATATACTCTTCGATGTTCTGCGGCAGCCCGGTGTAATCTTCCATCAGCAGGATGCCTTTGCGATGATTGGTGTCTTTGTTGCGGTAAGCCATCTCCTCGCTTCCCCAGATCAGTTCGCCCTCCGGCATATTTTTCTCCAGCGTATAACGGTTCGCCGAGGCGTGCATCCCGAACTCACTGCTGAACAGCGCCATGTCTTTTTTGTAGTTTTTAAAAGTCACCCCAGCCATGCTGTAATCCAGCACCGGAGCCTCGCCAAAGGCACGCGGGTAGACCGAACCATGCCACACCTGCCAGTTATGGCGATCCCCAACCGCCGGGTCATTATCGTCCTGGTCGTGCGCTCTACCATAAGGCGACGAAGGCCAATACGGTCGATTAGGGTCCAGCAGCTCCAGCACATCCGGAATCAGATCGTGGTAAATCCATTCGCCGTAGAAGTCGCTTTTGATGTCGCCGCTGGATGTCTTCATATCGTACAGCCAATCAATCTCATTGTTGCCGCACCACAGCGCCAGAGATGCCCGTCCGCGCAGCCTCTTAACGTTCGCTTCAACCTCCGCCCGCACATTGTCCATGAAGTCTTGATTGAAGTCCGGGAACAGCGCATTGGCAAAGGCAAAATCCTGCCAGACCAACACCCCGCGCCGATCACATTCGTCATAGAAGACGTCTTTTTCATAGATGCCACCGGCCCAGACCCGCAGCATGTTCATCCCGACTTCCGTAGATAACGCAATTAGCTCTCCATAGCGGGAATCCGGAATGGCTCCAATCATGTTGTCCGCAGGAATCCAGTTGGCGCCCCGGGCATAGATCGGTTGATCGTTCAGGAAAAAGCGGAACGCCGCGCGGCCCTCTTCATCTTCGGTTCGCAGTTCGAGCGTACGCACCCCGACTGCTTGTGTCATCGTATCGATTCGCTCGTCCGCTGCATATAATTCGGCCGTCAGCGTGTACAGATGCGGTTCGCCCAGATCATGCGTCCACCAGAGCTTGGGATGGCGAATGGAGGCGCAAGCCCGGAAGCTGGCCCGTCGTTTGCTGGCTGGGCGGAAGCTGCCGGGCATCCCACTGTGTGGACGGGGCGATCCTTCCACTGCGGAAGAAGCCTTCATATTCACGGAACCGACTTCTCCTGGGTGCGATACTCCCCTGCTGCTGCCCGCTGCCGAACGGATGACCTCTTCATCGACCAACAGCGCATCATAGGCGGTATGACCTTCCTCATCCTGAAGCTTGATGCGAAGCAGCAGAGGCAGGTCAGGCATCCCTCGATAGGTCAATACGGACGCCGACAGCTCCAGCATCGCTTCCTCGCCATGGATGGATAGAGTCTCAACGAATACGCTTTCGATCTTGGCCTGATGGTGCCGCCGCAGATACACACCGCCCCAGATTCCCACGGTAACCAGCCGAGGGCCCCAGTCCCAACCAAAATTCATCGCGGCTTTACGCAGCCAGGGACGCTCTTTGGTATACGACGACCAATCGAAACGCTCTTTGTCCTGCTGATGCGGCCGCAGTGGATCAAAACGCACGGCGATCATATTCCAGCCCTGGCGAAGTACCCGCGTGATGTCAAACGTATACGGCATCAGCATATTGCGAGCGGTTCCCACTTCGTGACCATTTACAAATATCGTGGCAAACGTATCCAAGCCTTCAAAGGTCAGTTCAAATCGTTCCGTCTTCTCTCCGGTAAGCGGCCCGTGATACTCAAAGCCGCGTCGATACCACCATTCCCGTTCTTCCACCCAGCGGCTCTTGAGATCATTGTGTCCATAATAAGGAGGATCGATGATCCGCCGCTCAGTCAATGCGCTGTGTACATCTCCCGGTACATGCCCCGTCATCCAATATCGATCATCCAGCGCGGGTGCTGCGTTCTCCTGTGAGGCCACTGTCCCCGGCGCAAAATCCTTGATTCTCCAGCTTCCGTTCAAGTCGAGGGTCTGCCTGCCGCCGTTCCTGTCCATTTTCCGCTGCCTCCTTCAAGATCACCTTTCCTGCAATCCCCCTAAAAATAGCATAAAGGAACAATCCGGCACAATTCGTAATCGCGCCTCAAGCTGTCAGGTTGTCACGCTGATCCATGTTATAATCAAGGCAGTCTGATACGGAGAGGAGCAAGACGATGAGAATCGGAGCAATCGAAGCGGGCGGTACGAAGTTTGTCTGCGGAATCGGTAATGAAAACGGAGACATTCTGGACCGCATCAGCTTTCCTACCGAAGAACCTGAGAAGACCACACAGCAGGCAGCTGACTATTTTAAGGATAAAGGGATCGAAGCACTGGGAATCGGTTCGTTCGGGCCTCTGGATCTGGACACTCACAGTCCCACCTATGGTCATGTCACTACGACCCCCAAGCCGGGTTGGGCGAATTACGACCTGCTGGGTCACCTGCAAAAAGAACTGGACGTTCCGACCGGATTCGATACGGATGTAAATGCCGCCGCCTTTGGCGAAGCCAAATGGGGCGCGGCACACGGACTCGACAGCTGCGTGTATTATACCGTCGGAACCGGCATCGGCGTGGGCGTCTATACGGGCGGACAGCGGGTACACGGACTGGTGCATCCTGAAGGCGGACACGTTCCGGTTCGACGTCATCCAGACGATGAATTTGCCGGAACCTGCCCGTATCACAGCGACTGTCTCGAAGGCATGGCTGCAGGCCCTGCGCTTGGCAAACGCTGGGGACAGGGAGGCGATACGCTGCCGGCCGATCATCCGGCCTGGGAGATCGAGGCGCATTACCTGGCCGAAGCCCTGACCGGGACGATCCTGCTGCTCTCGCCCAAGAAAGTGATTCTGGGTGGCGGCGTCATGCACCAACAGCAGCTGTTTCCGCTGATCCGTGAGAAAGTAGCCAAGAACCTGAACGGCTATGTGGCATCATCCGTACTGGATGACCTGGACAGCTACATCGTGCCGCCGGGTCTCGGTGACAATGCCGGACTTGCCGGATCGCTGGCGCTGGGCATTGAAGCGCTCAAGCACGGATAAGTCATCCGTTCGCTGATAAGATCGACGAATGGGTCATTTTGTATTTGTGCTTATCAATATTCATCAAAAAGCCCCACTCTCCGCTTCAAGGAGGAGCTGGGGCTTCTTGATGGTTGTGCGTTGATCTTAATCTGCTGAGGCTGAGTGCTTTAGGTTCAGCACACTGCTATTCCAAGGGAGTCAGAATAGTCTCGTCGGAAGTAATATCTTCTCTAATAAACAGATGATACGGTCTTGTCTCTTGGGAAGATGACGGCCGGTTATCACCAGTGTCCTGCTTGCCGTCTTGCTCAACTTCTACATGGTACAGGAACCAGGAGTTTGAAGGGACATTGTAATGCGTTTTTGCCTCATTTAATACGCTGCTGTCGGCGCTTTGTGCGGGATCTTGCGTCAGCGTCATATCCACATTTACGCTTACATCCACCCCGATAACCTCACCTTTATCTTTTTCATTGCTGAACTCCACCATGAAGTTTGCAAAGTCGTATTTTTGACCATACTCTTTTAAAATGCGGCTTTTTAGATCATCAGCGATTTTTTTCGCTTCGGCATCACTCAACAAGCTGGACTTCTTATGTATGTCCGCCGAAAGGTTTTGAGGCTGAGAAGCCGGCGACACCCCTAGATTCGATACTTCAGCTGCCGAATAAGACGACCCGAATGCCAGAGCGGTAATCACGAAAGCAGATAATAGTCCATTCATTTACTTCTAACCTCCTTATTTTCTACATCCTTCCTATTCCATCATTCATTAGACGCACTTCTCCCAACAATAGTTACTGGATTGGAACAAAAAAGAACGGACAAAGTGTCCGTTCCCCATTACGTTTTCGTATATTGTCCGCGTAAGCCTCTCCAGACATCCTCTCAAGACATCACGCAGACTCGGTATATCCTAGTCGATTTTCTTCGTCGAGTCTTCTTCGACCAGCTTCGCTTCCACCTCGCCCAGATCAAGTGTTGCGCTCTCACCGAACCAGGAGACCAGCTTCGCCCGCGCTTTGGCACGCGACTTGTCATCGATGTGTTTGGCAACGACAGCAACCGCGGCAATCAGTGTCCCAAAGTCATCCGTGTATCCTGCAACCGGAATGAAGTCGGGAATGAGATCAATCGGGGCGATAAAGTAAGCCAAAGCGCCGATAATGACCGATTTCGCCCAAGGCGGCACATTTGCGTCTTTAAGCGTATAGAACAGCAGCAGCGCGGCATAAACGACTTTGACCCCGGCATTTTTGCCAAACTTCTTGATCTTCTCCCAGAACGACTCTTCCGAATATTCGTTGCCGTAGCCTTTGATTCGGGCGTTCAGCTGACTTTCGTTGATCGGCTCTCCCGCCGAGCTTTCCGGAAAGTCCTTCGCAGGATCTTTGCCGTTTACTCCAATGCCCAGCTTATCGCGCCCATATGCGGCTACGCGATCGCGCCAACCTTTTTGCTCTTTCATCGAATACGACCTCCCTTTGTTCATTCATCACCGTTCAGGTGACTCTCGAATCTTCTGACTGGCTCTCTTTTCCGATCAAGCGCTCATTTAGGCTCTCATTCGGGAACGCCGCGAACCGCTGCCTGACGAACTGCGCCCCGCTGAACGGTTCTCATGCGTTTTGACAAACAGCCGGATCGCCCAGTTTGCGCACAGCAGCGCGAAGGCAGCGAACAGAATGGACCAGCCAATCGCCGGAACAAAAGTCTCGCGTGCCAGATTCGCTGCATCGCCTGCAAATCTCGGAGAAGTAATTGAGGCCCAGGCCAGATAGAGTGGGCTAATCACTGATTCTTCAAGCGTCAGGAAGCAGAGCAGCAGATAATAGAAATTGCGTGCCGGCTCCCAGATAAAGTACATGAGCGCGTTTACCGCAATGAAGCCGATCAGCCAGATGACGCCGAATCCTTGATGCACGTACAGGATGAGCATAATCAAAGCCACTGCCGTCATCAAGATCAGTCCCTGCTTCTGCTGCTTTTTGTAATATCCATAGAACATGAGTACCGCAAACAGCGAAGCGGATAGATAACCGGCCAACGAGACGAGGATGGCGCTCCAGGTCGAATTGGTCATGGTATAGGTGACGCCGCTGTGGTCCGCGTTCAGATCGATCTGCAGGACTCGGCCCGACGTGGCAAGCGCCATGACAGCGTGGCCGAACTCGTGGATCATCGTATCGAGATTGCGAAACAGCGAAGAAAAAGGAATCATTCGGGTCAGTACCGCCGCCACCAGCAGGTACAGCACCGTTTTTGCCCATTTTGGCATGGAAGAACCTCCTTGAACAGATCGTGAACCCGGCTTAGTATTCCCGGTTCAACGTGAAATCCTTGTGGTCTGCTGCATGCGTTACGTACGCCGCGAGAACGAGTTAGGTTCCGCCTGCATCCCGCTGCTTTTTTCAATGACGATCACGCAGGTGCTATCCGGCAGCGGCATCTCATTCCCAGCCAAATCGCTGACTCGCACCTTGCCTTGAAGCGCCAGTGTATATCCGTTCTGCAAAAAATAACGGGCGAACAGAATCTGGGCTTCTTCACCCAACCATTCGCGGATGCAAGCTTCATACTGCGAAGGCGTCATATAACCAAACTGCTCCTGCACCTCATGAACATAAGCTTCCTCACCCCAGGTATAGGTATATAGGAACTCCATCGCGTCATTGACCGGCATCTCGACTTCGTTTGTTCCGATTCGCTTATAGACAATCCTGCGTCCCTGGAAGTCCGCTGCATACCGTTCCAGCCGCTGAAGGGCGTCTGAGTCGAAGAACGTCAGGCGGCGCATCTGTTCTATCGGTTCCGTCATGATTCCATCCCGAATCAGAATCCGTCCCCCTTCGGGAATCAATTCAAACGCACTTTGCAGCGCCGCACGCACAGTATCCAGATTAAACTTTTGACCCTCAAACGGAACATAGGAATATAGCTCATGCAAAATGGAGGAAAAAACAACCGTATCGATGCTGCCCGGCGCGATCGTCTCGGTCAGATTCAGCGCATCGCCTTTATGCACCTGCCAGCGATGGCCTTCCAATCGTTTGCGGCGTTCGAGCGCTTCGATGACATTTTCGCTGATGTCCACGCCAATCGCTTCCTTGTCGGGAAGCTCCTGTTCGATCAGATCCAGCAGCACGCCTCCGCCCGGCCCGATGTCCAGCACGCGTGAACCGGAAATGAACTTGAGCAGAATTTTCTTGTCGTCTGCCGAACCGTTCATCGTCTCCAGATATTCATCCTCATTATGGAAACGGTCATAGGCATCGCGCCGCAGCCCAAACAGATCCATCAGCATCAGCACAGCGCGTTCATACAGCGGTGACTTCTCGGCCTCCACACAGAACTCGATTAACTTCTCCGCCGCCGGGGAAAACACAAAGCCAAAGAAGCAGGTGTCACCGCTGCTTTTTTCTTTGGCGACGCGATGATGCAGATGTGGACTATCCGCATGCTGCCCACCGCCGAGGATCGCGGTCCAATCCAGCTCGCGCAAATATTTTTCAATAATTCGCTTCTTATATAGATTGATCTTCTTGACGCCCTTGTAGTCGTAATACAGCCCGTGCATCAGACGTTCAAAGCTGATATGACGTGCCCTCGGTGCTTCTTCCGCTCCCAGCAGAGCCAGCAGCAGCATCTTGATAAACTCCTCCAGCGAAAAATCGCCCAGTGCCGCTTCTACATACCACAGCGTCTTGTCATCCAGCCGGGCGAACGCTTCGTGCAGCCCATCGTCAGCGCCGACTTCCTTCAGCTCGCCATCAATCCGTGCCAGCTCACCCTCGAAGTCTTCGCCGCGATGTCTCGCTCCGGTACGCAGCCTGCGCAGCCGATGCTCCAGCCCATCGTCTTCCGGAGTGGTGCCCAGTGACACATGCAGCACACACGTCTCCAGTTCCGCTTCGACGGAACGCCACAGCTCCTCCCACACCGCTCCAATGACGCAGCGGTTGAGTGCCATCAGCAGCCGCGCCAGCTCCGTCTCGGTCAACAGACCCTGCTCAACCGGGCCATGCAGCGGCAGATTGGCGGCAAAGGGCACTTCACCGCGCAGATACTGTCCCAGCAGCCCATGAGTGCGAATCAGCAGTGCGGTCAGCCGCTCCCGATCGCCGATGCCTATCGGCGCACGAGCCAGGTACAGATCGGCAGAACCTTCATTATGTACAAAGACGTTAATCCCCTGCCGCTGCCAGCTAATCCGATCCAGACGCGTACCGCCTTTGGCCGTCTCGCTCCAGGCCAATACATCTTCCAGCAGCTCGCGCATCCAGAACGACAGCGGCAGCGTGTGCAGGATGTCCAGGCTGCGTTCCACATACGCCAGCACGGGATTCAACCGTTCCAGCTCGCTAATGGAGCCAATTCGTTCATAGTTGACGATATATTCTTCTGCTGAAGCCAGAATCTGAAGCCAGCCCGGCATGTCGGCACGGTCACTCTCTTCATTTTCTCCTGCCATATAGGCGCGAATCTCTTCCAGTGCGCTTGCCATTGGGGTTGCTCCTCTCTAAGGGTTCCGTCTTTACTTTTGTTCGCTGCATCCGTTACATTGTCCTCTATCATGATAACCCAAATGAGGCGGTAAAAAAATTCAGGTATGAAGTGAGAGATGAGCGGATGGGGCTGCGTCTTGAAAGTGAAAAAGAAAAGAGGTGATCCGTCGGTGGAAGGACCAGACGACCGAATGTTGATCGACGCGGTACTGGGCGGCGATAAGCAAGCCTACGCCGCCATTGTCGATCGTTACAAAAATAAACTGTATGGCTTTTTCCGCAAGATGGGTCTAGCCCAGGCGGACGCACAGGATCTGACGCAGGAAACGTTGATTCGTGCGTATCGCAAGCTGGCTTCGCAAAATCCCCAGCAGAGTTTCTCTGGCTGGCTGCATACGATTGCCGTCAATTTATACCGCGATCGCGGGCGCCGGAAAATCCCGGTTCCTCAGGAAGCTGCGGATGAACGCCCCGATCTGGCTGGAGAAACACCCGAATCGAGCCTGATGCGCAGTGAGCTGCGCGGTGAATTGAATGAGCTGCTGAACACGCTGCCGGAACATTACCGCCTGGCGATGACCCTGCGTTATGTGGGACAGCTCAGTCACGAAGAAATCACCGAGATTACCGGGATGACCAGGCAGCAGGTGAACAATGCCTTGCATCGAGCCAAACAAAGTCTGCGCAAGAAGATTGAGAACCAAGGAGGCATGTCTTATGAATTGGCGTCCGATTACCGGAGCCGGCAGAACGGCGTATAGTCCGCACAATTCGGGCGGCAAGGAGCAAAGCGGCTCGAAGTCGCAGGAGCGGCGAGGCCGCAAACAAAGCGGAGCCGAGGCAGATGGGAACGAAGCAAACGGAAATGAAGCAGCTATGAACCAGGCAAATAGACGACCTACAGACAGAATGAATACGGATGAAGCTCATCGGATTCCGGTAGAACACGAAGCCCAAGCAAGCGGGTTAGAAGATGTAGAAGAAGCTCAGTGGGCAGAATGGATGTCCGACGAGAGCCTGCCTGACGACTTTACGGATCGGCTGATGGCAGAATTGGAAGGAGTCGAGATTGATATGGCGGAAAATAGCCAAAATCAGATCATCGCTGGGTCAATTGGAAAATCTGAAAGGGAATATCGGGTAGAGCCGATCTCTGAGCAGCCATCCGAACGCCGAGGCATCAAGCGCAAGAACACCCGCCGCAAGCGTGCCAAGATCTGGGTGACGGCAGCGCTGGTTCTGCTGCTCGCAGGCGGTACGGTCGTCTTCACGCAGCCTTCGATTGCGGAACGTATGATGTCCCTGTTCTCCCCTGAACTTGAACTGGCTCCCGACCGTGGCATGAAGGAAGCGCGAGATGCAGGAATGCTCCAACATGCACAGGCGGGAGCTGAAGATCAGGGGTATAAAGTATCGGTGGATGAACTGATCGCCGATTCTAACCGATTGGTCATCGGAATTGCCGTGACCAATCCGGACGGCAGCCCCTATACCGGACAGATCTATCCAAACTTTAGGATCACGGATGGCAATTATCACGAGATCACCAGCGGTTCAGGTGATATTGCACCTGGCAGCGTAAGCAAGTACAATATGCATTTTACGCGTCCTGTGCTAACGCCTAAATTAAGCGTTCAGGTAGAGATTAATCGTCTGGAGAAGATAGATGCATCAGGCAACGTGACAGGAACCCTATCTGGAGAATGGAACTTCTCTGTAGAAGCGGATCTCAGCAAAGCAGCAGCCAAGACCCTCCAGACTCCGATTAACGCTTCCTACACCACGCCGGGCGGTGTTATCATCGACATGCTGGGCGCGACACGCACACCAAGCGGCGGCTCACTGGAGTACGAGACCTCACTGACTCCCGAAGCATCTGCTCTGGCAGCCGGTGGAGCAATCGCCTACCGCAAGATTGATTATCATCTGGAAGATGCAAAAGGCAAGATGATTTCAGACGGCTCAACGGCCTATCAGATCGATCCGCCATTTGCGCCGGATCGTTGGTCTCATCGCGCTCGCATATACAACGTGTTGGATAACTTCCCTTATGACAAACAGCCGCTTCGTTTTGTACTGGACAGTTATACCATCCGTGAGAAAAGTAATGCTTCCGTATCCTTTGATCCCGCAGCGTTGTCCGCCGATAAGCCTGCGACCCTGGAACAACTTGGCGACAAGATGACGTTGACCGGATTCCGAATTGACCGTGACACCAGCGTACCAATCTCTAAATCAGATGATGCCTCTTCACCTAAGGTTGGAGCGATCAAGGTTACTGGAATCACCAATAATCCTTTCGTATTCGATAAATGGGTAGCCATTGACGATAAAGGAAAACAATATGAAGTTTCCTTTATCGGTTCTTCCAGCCCCGGTGCAGATCAACCGTTCGAGGGAGAGTTCCTTGTCAAAGGGATGAGTCAAGCTCCTGCGAAACTGACGCTCAAACGCACCCAGATCGATCACGTATACCGTGATGCCAAGTGGTCGTTCGAGATTCCGCAGACCGGAACCCCAATGTCCCTCTCTGAATCTCCGTAACAACAGATTGCCGGTCGGCCGCTTAGAGCGCCTGGCCGTATAGCAGAAATGAAATAAGCGGATTCATCCGCGCCCACCCGAAACAGACGCATATCCGCCGGCTTCCGGCATATGCGTCTGTTTTTTAATTCTGTTTTAATGCAGATTCCTCTCTCCAGCTATCCCTTCAACCGTCCCATGGACAGATTCACCCGATAGTTCCCATATCTCAACAGATCCTGCAAAAAATCGTTCAGTTCCGCCATATCCCGCGTTTGAATCTGAAGCAGGTAACAGCCTTCGCCATTGGTACGATCCATTTTCGTGACCCGGTCGTCGGCCTGCGCAAACGCAACAAAAGCAGCATGAAGCGTACCGGCATCCAGAAACACCGTTACAAATGCTTCGATGCCCAGCCCAATCTTCCCCGGGTTCCAGCGCAGCGTGTATCCTTCAATCACACCGTTGTCCTGCATACGGCGGATGCGTGCGCCCACGGCCTGCCCGGTCAGATGAACTTCCTGACCAATCTCCTTGTTCGTACGCCTTGAATCTTCGATCAGCAGATGCAGAATCCGCTGGTCAACCTCATCAAAGGCGGAAGGGGTTCCCGAAGAAAGGCGGCTGTTTGCCAGCAGTCGCTCGTTCTCTCGCAGCGTCAATTCCCTGCGCACCCGCCAACCCTCTTGCCCTGATGGACTCGAACCTTGTTCCACAACCGTGACCTCCTTCTACCTGATCCATCTATTTTCATGCTGAAAGTCGATGCCATCCGATCGTTTCACCAGATTGTATGCTGCCTCCGGCGGCGTCTCTATAATAAGCAGTATATCACGGTTCATCTGGCTGACGTCCATTGATGCCACAGGTGATTCTGACCCAAGGAGGCACCACCCATGAAGATTACATTGATTCGCAACGCCACACTGTGGCTCGAATATGGCGGCCTGAACTGGCTGATCGATCCCATGTTCGCTGAACAAGGCGCCAACCCACCGATCATCAACAGTTCCAATGACAGACGCAATCCGCTGGTTCCTTTGCCTGTCTCTGCGAAAAGCCTCTCCATGCCCGACGTCCTGGTGTTAACCCACCTGCATGCCGATCACTGGGACGCTGCCGCTGCCTCCATACTGCTGGCCGGACGCGGAGCCGATCTGCCCATCTTCTGCCAACCCGGTGACCGATCACGGATTGCCGAATTTGGATTTTCCAACATTCAAGAAATTGCCGAGACTTTGACCTACGAAGGAGTCACCCTCACTCGCACTTCCGGTCAGCATGGCACAGGCGACATCGGACGTGCGATGGGTCAGGTGTCCGGATTTGTATGGGAAGCACACGGCGAACCCAAGCTGTATCTGGCGGGAGACACCATCTGGTGCGACAATGTGAAGCAGGCGCTGGATCAGCATCACCCTGACGTCACCGTGGTCAATGCCGGCGGAGCGAGATTCAACACAGGCGATCCCATCATCATGAACGCCGACGATTTGCTGCGGGCGGCGCACCACGCTCCCTATACACGACTCGCAGCGATCCATATGGAGGCGATCAACCATTGTCTGACGCTGCGCAGCGAACTGATGGAGGTCGCGCAGGCGCATCATCTGGAGCAGCAGCTTCAGATTCCGGCAGATGGCGAGACGTTGATCTTTGAGTGACCCTTAATTGAACATTTAATTGAAAAATGACAAAAACGCAGGAGCCAATGAATCGGCTGCTGCGTTTATTGGAGTTGAGTGAGCGTGGCTGATGAAATCTACTCCTGCTCCTTGCGGCGTTCTTCCTGAATCTCCACGTAATCCTGCATGGCGCGTAAGCTGTCTACCGGAGTGAACCAGCCATTTTCGCCTTCATTGAAACGTACACCGTACAATCCCGACTTGCCGATCTCCTCCAGCCAGTCGATCATCGCATCCACCTTCATCTTGGCAATCAGCACCTGGCCGCCTGCCGTAATGAGCTGGTTATCGCGTGCGAAGACCTGTGCGTGCATCGGATCGGTAAACAAAAACGCCCAACCATGTCCGTCCACGTTGCCAAAGAACGGTTCCGGCTGCTGCGGATTATCCGTCGGTTTCATCAGAATCAACCAGCTGTCCAGCTTAAAGGCTTCCGTCCAGATCAGCGTCTGTCCTTCCGAGAATTGCATCTCCTTCGCCTGTTCCACCGTCACATCAAAATGCGCGGCTAGATCGGCAGCGGCACGTACCTGCTCTTGCTGCTGTTGTCCATTTTGTTCTTGGGTCATGATGAAAAACTCCTTTCGATGCGGCTCGATAATGAACACTTCTCTTCATTGTACCCAATTGGAGGGAAGATTGCGAAGTAGAAAGCCAACATGATCCAGATCAGTCCCTAACTACTTGCTAAACACATCACGAAGCTCACTACAATTTTCTTTTATGTATGCAGCTAAACTTTTACTTTTTTCAAGATCTGGAATCTCTATAGAACATAATTTATAAGCATATTCAGATTCAAAGCTTAAATCTCCTAATACACGCTCTTTTATTTCGTTGTTCATTCTCATTTTTTTCATATTTTCAAACACTACTTTTTGCTGTTCTTGATCTAAACTCCGCGGATACAACAAAACAATTCGAGCTTTTATCAATCCTATCTCTTTCACTTTGTTCACAAAGGGGGCAAGTCTTTTCACTAAGCTCTCATAGTCCCCACCCAGATCCAATGCTGTAAACAAGTTAATCTGAATGGAATAGTCCTTGATTTCTTGAATATAAGCTTCTGCTTCGATGCCCGGAAAAACGTCTGCCGAATAGCGGGAACTTCCGTCTAAAAAAGCTTCGTAATAAAACCGATCCTCGTCACCCAACGGATCGAATATAAAATGCACAGCTTTATTTAGCATATAATTATCTCTATATAAGCTTTTTCGTTGACTATCAGCTTGCACGATAAAGTGCAGATCTGCATCGCTTTTCGGAGAGGCAGCAAAAGTTACATCCTTAGAATATCCCCTATATTTTACGGAGTTTAGATCGATCTCAAACTCTTCCTTGTACTTCTCTTCAAGATATTCCTTCCCGATTTTTGCTTCCTTTTCAGCACTAAATGTGATTTTATCCAACCACATCCCGCCTCCTAAGATCGAAAATGCAACAAGAGGAGATAACAACAAGCAAATGAATAAAACAAGAAGCCCTATCACGATTTTCTCGATCCCTCTCATTTCCACCCTCTCTTCTTTATTTAGTTAGGCTCTCCGAATAATTTGTATGTAACAGGAATAACAATTATTTATTATGTTTAATTGAGAGAATCATACTGTATTTTTTTGTGATACACTACTGGTTTTTTCTTAAATTTTTCTCATGCGCTCCTCAGCAATCTACCTTTCCATCAATCAAAACCAAACCTTAACATGCGTGATGATGCTTGAGCTTAAAGCGGCAGATTTGCATCGAGGTTGGTTTTGGGTAACAATAAATGAAGAAAGTTTTTTGTCGAACATTCGATTCATCGATTAGCTGACTGGGCCATTCCTTGATGTCCGGCAGCTAGGCGACCCTGTAACTTTTAGAACGTTTCGGCGTATAACCATCTGGAGGTGTCTAACTCAATGACTAAAATGAAATCTTTATCTGCACTGGCTGTGACCTTGATGCTGGCTGGCGTACTGGCTGCATGTGGCAGCGACAAGGCCGCTTCCCCGGCAGCAACGAACAATGCTGAAGAAGCGATCGAGAATATCCCGGCTGCTGCCGACAACGATGCTCATCCAACGGACGAGACCGACATCGACATGGCAGAAGAAGAACAGGAAGAAGCGCCTGCGGAAGCCCCTGCCGACAACAGCAGTTCGACGCCGGCTCCAAGCGAATCAACGGATTCGAGCACTTCGAGTACAGAAACTTCTTCACCTTCGTCTTCGTCCTCTTCGACGGAGACCGACAAGGACAAGAGTGAATCGGCTCCTGCGGAGTCCAGCACCAAGACCGATTCTTCCGACTCGGCCAAGACTGATGAAAGCAAAGCGCCTGCGACAGCCGCAGCGGCTGAACAGACTGGAGAAGGTTCCTACTCCGGCTTGGCGGACAGCCACAGCGCCGAGATCGACGTGAACGGCAAAGCGATGACTTACCAGCTGTCTGAGCAGGCCCAGCAGCAGATCAACCAGATTCCAAATGATGCCAAGGTCACTTTCACGTATACCGAAGAGAAAGTGGACGACACGACAACCGTTATGACGATCACAGACATCAAAGCAGCTAAATAAAACAGGCTGAATAACTGTAAACTGTTTACTCCCTCCGCCCGGAGCTTCTCCGAGCGAGAGGGATTTTTATTAGAATTTTGCCAAAAGGAGAGGTCGGTATGTATCGGGTAGTGATGATTAGGCACGGACAAAGCGAGTGGAACAAACAGAATTTGTTTACCGGCTGGACGGATGTGAATCTCACTGAGCATGGCGTAGAAGAGGCCAAGGATGCGGGGCGAATCCTCAGGGAATCGGAGTATACCTTTGATCTTGCTTTTGCCTCGGTGCTTCAGCGTTCGATCAAGACACTGTATCATGCACTCGATGAATTGGGACTGCTGTGGATTCCGGTAGAGAAATCGTGGAAGCTGAACGAACGGCACTACGGCGCCCTTCAGGGCCTGAGCAAGCCGGAAACGGCGGAGAAATACGGCGAGGAGCAGGTACATATCTGGCGGCGCAGTCTGGATGTCCGTCCACCGCTGCTGGAACCGGGCGATAAACGTCTGCCAGGCGGAGATCCAAGGTACGCGGAGCTTCCGCAGGAGGCGCTGCCAACTGGCGAAAGTCTTCAAGATACAATTGACCGTGTGGGCGAATATTGGGATGACCGAATCGCACCGCTGATTCGCCAGAACCACCACATCTTGATCGCCGCTCACGGCAATACAATCCGGGCACTCATCAAATTCATCGAAGATCTGGAGGAGCAGGAACTGCTCGACCTGAATATTCCGACCGGCGTTCCGCTGGTATATGAATTGGATGATGATCTCAAGGCCATTCGCCGTTTCTATCTTGGGCATCCCACACATGTCGAAGAGAAGAAACGGCAGGCCGCCGATCCGAATCATGATCCCGATTGAGCCGGAAGGACTGCACTTGTCCGTTCTCTTAATCGACGGATTCCCTGACAGGCAGTGCCGATAAAGAACCGAACCATTTTGACAAAAAGGAGCCAGGATTCAATATGACCACTGAACAAGTCACGTTCAACATCCGGCCAGCCAAGCCGGAGGACGCGGCGGAGGTTGCGCCGCTGATGTATGATGCGATGGAAGACATCGCTCATACCATCTCAGGCACTACCGATCTTCCCGCGACTCTGGACGCGCTGGAGGAGCTGTTCCGGCTGGATCACGGCCGGTTGAGCTTCACCCAGACTTTGATTTGCGAAGGAGAAGACGGCCGTATAGCCGGCTTTCTCTTGAGCTACGGCGGCGACGATGCAGAGTCGCTGGATGAGCCGCTGCTGCGGCGCCTGCGCGAGAGCGGCCTGCCCACCGATGGGCTGGTGCCTGAAGCGCGTCCGGGCGAATTCTATCTGGATTCGCTGGCTGTCAGCGGCGCTCACCGTGGATCAGGCATCGGAACGCGCCTGATCGAGGCTTTTGAACAGCGGGCTGCTGCGCAGGGTTGGAAGCAGACCATGCTGGTCGTCGAACGCGAGAACCTCAAGGCAAGAGCCTTGTATGAGCGTCTGGGCTACCGTGAAGATGGCTTCATCGAACTGAGCGGCCATGTCTATGATCGTATGGTCAAATCGATCGAATCTTAATATAGACGCTTAATACGGCATGGATTGTTAATCTACAGGCGGCCATCGCTGGCCGCCTTTTGGCTATGCCTGTTGTTGACTTTTTCGCTGTCCCCACTATCCCCATTGCCCACAACCATAGAGTCAAGGTTATCCCCCTCATCCACAGTCTCCCTCTCTGCCGAACGTGTCTTATCCTCAGGCTGTCCTCAGCCTATCCACCTCTCCTCCACATCCTTTTTACACATTTCTAACTTTTTTTCACCTTGAAATTCCTCTTGCATTTGCACTTCTTGACATATAACCTTTCCGTTCTTCTCGTCGTTAGACGCAGATTGCCCGCCACTACGCCATTCCCTTCAAAAATCCCCTGCTCCGTTTCGCGTCAATTCCCGTATGAAGCTCCACGCGGCGAAAAACCGCATCTTTTCCTTCGATTGCTCGCTTTTTCGCGTTTTCCTCCAATTTCAGCAGTTTTATTTTCTAAAATTTGTGCTTTGACAAACCCCATATCTGGTTATAGAATGAGTAACACTGACCCGGTTAAATCTATATCTAGTTATTGCCGGGTACTAAGGAGCGTGAAGGAACATGGTGATCGCTTACGATTCCAAGACCGGCAATGTGCGGAGATTTATCGAAAAATTGGCACTTCCCGCCGTCCAAATTGACGAGAAGATGAAGCTGGACGAGCCTTTCATCCTCGTTACCTATACAACGGGCTTCGGCCAGGTGCCTGATAAGGTCCAAATGTTCTTGCAGCAGAACGGTGAACAGCTGCGCGGCGTATCCGCCAGCGGCAACCGAAATTGGGGGCAGTGCTTTGCGAAAAGTGCCGACACGATCTCCCAAACTTACGGTGTACCCGTCCTGTGCAAATTTGAGCTGTCCGGAACAAACAAAGATATTTTACATTTTAAAGAGGAGCTGAACACCCTTGCGGCATATTGAACTGAACAACCAACTGATGCTGAGAAACGCCGACGGATTCTTCCGTTTGGAGAAGGATAAAGAAGCGGTTGCCGCTTTTATGGAGGACGTGGCCAAGCGCAGCCTGACTTTTGAAGACTTCGGCACTCAGGTCGATTACATGATCGAAAACGACTACTACGAGAACGTGTACGAGAACTACACGCGTGACGAAGTCGTATCGGTGTTCGAGACTTCGCATAACGTGCCGTTTGAATTTGCTTCCTACATGGCTGCATCGAAGTTCTACACGGACTACGCGATGCGCAGCAACGATAAATCCGTCTATCTCGAATCGTATGCCGACCGCGCCGCAATCGTAGCGCTGCATCTGGGCGGCGGCAACGTAGAGACAGCCAAATCGCTGGTAACCGCAATTATGGAACAGCGCGTACAACCGGCAACCCCTACGTTCCTGAACGCGGGCAAGAGCCGCCGTGGTGAGTTGGTCTCCTGCTTCCTGCTCGAGATGGACGATGCGCTCAACTCGATCAACTACGTCCTCTCGACCTGCATGCAGCTGTCGAAGATCGGCGGCGGCGTAGCCGTCAACCTGTCGAAGCTGCGTGGACGCGGTGAGCCGATCAAAGGCGTCGAAGGTGCAGCCAAGGGCGTTATGCCAGTGCTGAAGCTGATGGAAGACGCGTTCTCCTACGCTGACCAAATGGGACAGCGCAAAGGCTCGGGCGCGGCTTACTACAACATTTTCGGTTGGGACGTTCTGGAATTCCTCGACAGCAAGAAGATCAATGCCGATGAAAAATCGCGCCTCAAAACGCTGTCGATCGGTCTGATCGTGCCGAACCGTTTCTACAAACTGGCGGAAGACAATCAGCCGTTGGTTGTATTCGGACCTTACTCCGTCTACAAAGAATATGGCAAACATCTGGATGATCTCGATCTGGACGAAATGTACGATGAGCTGCTGGCCAATGACAAGATCAAGAAGAAGACCGTCATGAGCGCACGCGACATGCTGGTGAAGATCGCCATGGTTCAGCTGGAATCCGGTTATCCTTATATCATGAACAAGAGCAACGCCAATAAGAACCACGCCCTGAAAGACCTCGGTATGGTCAAAATGTCCAACCTGTGCACGGAGATCTATCAGCTCCAGGAAACCTCGACAATCGGTGACTACGGCCAAGCCAGTGACATTCGCCGCGACATCAGCTGCAACCTGGCTTCGCTGAACATTGCCAACGTGATGGATCACGGCAAACTCCGCGAATCGGTACATGAAGCGATGGTCGGCCTGACCGCTGTAAGTGATATGACGGATGTACAGAACGCTCCGGGCGTTGCCAAAGCCAACCGTGAGATGCACTCTGTGGGCTTGGGCGCGATGAACCTCCACGGTTACCTGGCCAAGAACAAAATCGCTTATGAAAGCGACGAAGCGATCGACTTTGCCCGTACGTTCTTCATGATGATGAACTACTACTCGATTGAAAAGAGCATGGAGATCGCCCGCGATCGCAATGAAACCTTTGCTGGCTTTGAGCAGTCCGAATACGCGAAAGGTACATACTTTGAGAAGTACGTACAGACCGACTACAGCCCACGCACGGCTAAAGTCCAAGCGTTGTTTGAAGGCATGCACGTTCCGACAACGGCTGACTGGGCGCATCTGCGTACGCTGGTTCAAGCCAATGGCCTGTACCATGCCTACCGTCTGGCAATTGCGCCAACGCAAAGTATCTCGTACATCCAAAACTCGACATCCAGCGTGATGCCGATCGTCGATGCCATCGAGACACGTACGTATGCCAACTCGACGACGTATTACCCAATGCCTTACCTGTCGCAGGAGAACTTCTTCTACTACAAATCGGCCTACCAGATGAACCAGTTCAAGGTCATCGACCTAATCTCGGCGATTCAGGAGCATATCGACCAAGGCATCTCCGCGATCCTGCACGTCAACAGCAACGTAACGACGCGCGAGTTGTCCCGTTATTACCTGTATGCCGCGCGCAAAGGGCTGAAAGCTCTCTACTACACGCGAACCAACCACCTGAGTGTGGAAGAATGTATCAGCTGCGCGATCTAAGGCAAGTCTCTGGTTAACCTCGAAGATACCGAACCGCTTGAACTCGCGGGGCGCCTGTTCCACGATCCGGAATCCCGGCATTGTGCAAAACGCCCCGCTTTACTTTTGCAAATTTATGGTCCATAATAGGTAACTTGTGCGCCGCTTGTTCCACAGCGGCCGATACGTCCGGCTTCACACACCCAAGTATTCCTATTTTTACCTTTAACATATAATCTACCAATGAGAGGGATGACTGAACATGATTAAGGCCGTCAACTGGAACCGTCCCGCCGACGACTTCACCCTGATGTTCTGGAATCAAAATATCATGCAGTTCTGGACAGACGACGAAATCCCACTGTCCGATGATAAAATGTCCTGGATTACCCTGAACGAAGACGAGCAGGAAGCCTACATGCAGGTTCTGGGCGGCCTGACGCTCCTCGATACCGTGCAGGGCGGAGTGGGTATGCCGCAGATCATGGAGCATGTTGAGAACCTCCAGCGCAAAGCGGTGCTGGCGTTCATGGGCATGATGGAGCAGATCCACGCCAAGTCTTACAGCAGTATTTTCACCACACTCGCTTCCACCGAAGAGATTGACAAAGTCTTCCGCTGGGTGGAAGAAAATCCGCTGCTTCAGAAAAAAGCGGCAATCATCTCCAAGTATTATCAGAACATCCAGACGCCTAAGGATCTGTACCTGGCAATGGGCGCTTCCGTTATGCTGGAAAGCTACCTGTTCTACAGCGGCTTCTTCTACCCGCTGTATCTGGCTGGTCAAGGCAAGATGACGAGCAGCGGTGAGATCATCGACTTGATCCTGCGCGACGAGAGCATCCACGGCCTGTACGTAGGCGTATTGGCTCAAGAAGTGCTGCGCGATCTTCCGGCATCGGAAGCCGAGGCCGCGACCAAGGAACTCTACGAGCTGCTCCACACGCTTCAGGCAAACGAGGAGCAGTATACCGAACAGCTCTACACCAAGATTGGCCTGAAGGAAGAAGTGGACAAGTTCGTCCGCTACAACGCCAATAAAGCGATGATGAACCTGGGTCTCGAACCGCAGTTTGAAGAAGATGATGAGAGCATCAACCCGATCGTTCTGAACGGCCTGAAGACGCAGACCAAACAGCACGACTTCTTCTCCAAAAAAGGCAACGGCTATGTGCGTACGGTTCACGTTGAACCGCTGCGCGATGAGGACTTCCTGTTTGACACGGTAGAACCTCCGGTGACGAGTGGTCTGTAAGAAGGCCCCGGAACCTTTTCGATAATAAAAGGCTTTGCTTGGTCGACAAAATCCGGTATACGGGTTCTGCGGCAGGCGAAGCCTTTTTGAATAGGTAAAAATCTTCTCGGGAACGTCCCCCATCAGCCTGATACCTGACAGAATGGCGAAAAGCTGGCGAGGCGGCATGAAATGAACTATAGTAATCGCAAGACAAGTCCTTTCCCCATTTCCTATAGAAGAAACGAGGTGAAGCTTCCCATGAAAGCCGCAGTCATTCGCAAGTACGGAGGTCCCGAGGTGTTTCACATGGAGGAAGTTCCGGAGCCTTCTCCTGCCGCGGGCGAGATCAAAATAAGAATGAGAGCCACCTCGATCAATCCGATCGACTTCAAGACGCGCAGAGGATACCTGTTTTTCTTGTCCGGATTTCGCTTTCCCAAGATCCTGTGCTCCGACTTCTCCGGAGTAGTTGAAGCATGCGGCTCGAATGTTACCAGCTTCTCTCCCGGAGACGAAGTGTACGGATTCACCAACGGGGCTGCCAAGGGCGGCGGACTGGCGGAAGCCTTATGCTGCAAGGCCTCGATCGCATCCCGCAAACCTTCGGGATTAAGCTTTGAAGAAGCCGCATCCATCCCGCTTGCGGCCTCGACCGCTTATCAGGCGCTTGTTCATGTCGGCGGATTGAAGCCCGGTATGCGGGTGCTGGTAATCGGTGCAACGGGAGGCGTAGGGCATTTTGCCGTCCAGCTCGCAGCAATCATCGGCGCCCAGGTAACCGGCGTATGCCGTTCATCAGGTGAATCGCTTGCCCGGCAGTTGGGCTGTTCGGACATTATCGCTTATGACCGCGAAGACTTCCGGCAAACGAAGGTGGCTTCGTTCGACGTCATCTTCGACGCAGCCGGCAAATACGGCTTCTGGAGCTGCCGCAAGCTGCTAACCCATTCGGGCGTCTATGTCACTACCGTGCCCGGCCCTTCGGTAATGCCTGCGGTCGCGCTCACCGCTGCCGCCAAACGCAAAGCCCGTTTCGTGGGAGCAAATTCCAACGACCGCGATCTGAGCCTGCTGCGGCAGTGGTGCGAGGAAGGACGACTGAGGCCAACCATCAAAGCCGTTTTCCCACTGGAAGAGACCCGGCAGGCCTACGAGTTGGCCGAATCCGGTCGGACGCGCGGCAAAGTCGTTATTCGCACGGTCTGAGCTATAAACAAAACCGCCTTTACGATCCAATAGGATCGCAAAGGCGGTTTGTTTTAAGGTTGCTTAATTTCAATCCGCTAACGCCGGCCCTTAGGGTTTCGCAGGCGGCAGCAGCGTCACCGGTACGGTAAACGACTCACTGATCTTGGCGTTTTTCTTGTAATAAGCCGTCACTTCCAGATTGACCACGGTTGGCGTGGACGGCAGGGCACGCAGCGCACCTTTGCTGTTAATCAGATTCGGATGATCGCTGCCCGTTACCTGGAACTTCACTTCGTTGGTCGAAGTCAACTTGAGCACATTGGGGCCGATACGTGTCGTATTGACCACGGCTGCGGCTTTATCAAACGCGGCGATAGCTTCGTCCACCAGCAGCGCTCTGCGATCCGCAATCCGGTAGCTGGAATACGCCAGATAACGAATTGGGTTGCCCGCAGGGTCTGTGACAATCTGACCACTTGGCGTCAGTTGGGCAGCCAGAAGCTCAAGCTGATACGTGCCCGGTTCCAATTTGCCGACTTTTCCGGTGTTCTCATCGAGGTAATAATCGTCCAGCCCCTCGAACGTATAACGTCCTGGCTCGATGAATTGCAGATTACCCTGTGAATCCGGATTGACGATCTGTCCAAGCAGTCCAATATATTCATCGTCGATACCATATACCGCAATCTGGATGTAGTTCACATCATCCGTGGAGAGTGTGAAAGATACGTCCGTCGAATCGCGGTTTCCATCACCATCCGGTGTGATGATGCGTTCCGACAGTTCAACATCCTGGATGCCAAAGCCGGTTGTTGGCTTCTCGTCACCGATTTGCACGGCGAACGGAAGATGCAGATCCGGCTGACCTGGTGATTGCAGGCGAACTTCGCCTTCATAGACGCCTTTTGCGGCATCGGCAGCCGGATCAATCGTCAGTTCAAATTCGCCCGGTGTTCCCGCAGACGCGCTGACTGTACCTGCGCTGCCCAGACCGTTCAGCGAAGCCGAGATTTTGCTGGTATCTGGTGTAGCGATCGGATTGGTTGGATCGGAAGTAACATTCTCATGCCAGACCACGCTGGCTGTGTAGGACACTGGCGCTCCTGTTACGCTCTTGAGCTGAAGCTTGCGGCTGACCGCGTCGCTCTCTGCGCCGAGCAGACCGAATGTCGTCGAAGGCGCGTAGTTGGTCACCGGCACGGAGACGAGATCCGGATTCAGAATGTGGATCTCTTCGACTGCCTGAAGCAGAGCAGGCGTATCGATGGCATCTGCTACATAGGCGCGTCCCGCTCCCTGGGAATAGACGTCATACGGCGTTCCCGATTCATCCGAGATGGTATCTGCGGTGTTCGCCAGTGCCGCGCGTACATCATAAGGGCTCCAATCCGGATACTTCTGCTTCAACAGCAGCGCCAGACCTGCCACATGCGGTGCCGCCATACTGGTTCCACTCAGGCGGGCATACGCTTCGTCGTAACTTACACCAGGATCGAACTTTCCGTATTCCGGGAAAGTGGACAGCAGATTCACACCCGGCGCCACGACGTCCGGCTTGATGCCCAGTTCGTCATCGCTGTTTGGACCGCGTGAGCTAAACGAAGCCATCTTGTCGCCAGGGACAACCGTCTTCGGATATTCGCTGCCGAATGTCACTTTCAATTCTGGCTTATCCTGCTTCAGAACTTGTCTGGCAAGTGCCCGACCTTCTGTGCCGCTCATATCGAAGTAAGGCACGTAGTCAAAGCTATCTCCGAGGAAGGCTATGCTTCCAACCGGAGCATCACGACCCGGCAGCGACTCGGCCAGATCAGCCTCGTTCGGATTGTTTGCCTTGACATTACCATTGAAGATAATGATCGCTTTGGCTCCATGTGCAGATGCTCCGCGGACCTTTGCATCGAAAGTCAGGTTACCCCGGGACACGACCACCACTTTGCCGCTTACGTCAACGCCCTGACTTTCCAAAGCGTCATAATCGGCATCCGTACCCAGATTGGCGTATACGGCTGCCTGCGGCTCTGTACCCAGCAGCGCAGCGAAGTCTTCCTGCCCCGTCTTCCAGGCCAATACATCCGTGTCATAAGGGCCGTAGACCGAATCGGTTACAGAGACCTGGGAAGTTGAAGCTTCTTCTGTCGCACTCTGCCCGGCTGCCGGCTGGTTAGTTGCTGGTTGGTCAACGGTTGGCGTTTGGGAGTCGGCTGCTGGAGCGGAAGTCTCTTCCGATGCAGCTGCAGATTCCGGCTGCTCGGCAGGGGCTGCTTTCTCTTCCACCGCAGGTTCGCCTACTGCTGCCGAGAAGGTTCCTTCATAATGATTGCTTTCGCTGGTGACCGCTCCTACCGAAATGGCCAGCTGGGATGAAGCCGGCGAACCCATCGAATAATAATAAGGACCTTCATCTGCGGCATTGCCGTTGGCAATAACCGCTGTAACGCCGGATAATACCGCGTTGTTGATCGCTACGGCGTCCGGTGAATTCGGGTCTTTGTTGGAGTCCGAGCCGAGCGACAGGTTGATGACATCCATACCATCCTTCACTGCATGTTCGATGCCGTCGATGACCTGCGCTGAAGATCCCGAAGCGCGGCCCGTCTCAATATTGCGGCCAAGCACCTTGTAGACATACAGATCGGCATCGTAAGCTACGCCTTTTTGTACCAGATCGGAAGTCGGATTGGTTCCGCGTCCGACGATGGTGCCCGCTACGTGAGTACCGTGACTGGTGCCCTCATAGAGCGTTCCGTTAATCTCGGCAGGCGGTTCTTCGTACGGATCATTATCCTTCTCGTAGGAGTCGTAGCCCCCTTTGTACGCGTCCTTGAGATCCGGGTGCAGATAATCGATCCCCGTATCGATGACACCGACCTTCAGCCCTTTACCCGTCAGACCTTCCGCCCAGGCTTCATCTACGCCCATCTGCTCCAGCGGCTTGATTTCAAAGTTCTTGCCCGCCGACTCTTCCTTTTCGTCTACGGGGATCTCATAATACGTTTGGTTCTCCTTAATGGAGATTACACCTGGGATGGAAGCAAGCGCAGTCAGTTGATTCGCGGATACCGTAACCTCAAATCCATTCAGAACCGTATTGTATTGGTAGTTGACCTGAAGATCGACTCCCAGTGCTGCGGCCTGACTCAAGAAATTTGACTGCTCCGTATTCACCAACTGCTCGGCAGAGAGTGCGGAGAAGCTTCTCAGATTCGCGTCGCCCGGAGACGATTCTGCGGCAGCAGCAGCCACCGGTTCACGGCTCAACTGCACGATGGCACGCACCTTATGTAGAGACTTGGTGTCCAGCTTGGGCGAGATAATGGAAGCAGGATCGCGGGTCTGAACCGCAAAGGCACTTGCCCGATTCTCTGCTGAACGGCTGTTTAGCGAGGGTTCTGACAACTTGTAGGGAACCAGTTTGTCCGCCGACTTGGTGATCGGCTGTGCGGAGGCTGCCGTCGGGAGTGCTCCCAGCGCTAACGCCAGACTGAGCGAGGCACCCGATAACTTACGGAACAAATCTTTCTTCAATGCAACTTCCCCTCTCTGGTTGTTTGGAATGGAAACATCGTTGCTGAAGCTTCAAACTGCCCGGAACCAATCCTGCGGCTTGCCTCCTTTCATGCCCTTGTCAAAAAGCTTGGCCCCTATGTTAGCACCGGCATGAAAAGTTGACCACTTGTAAATTTTTTAGGCAAAAGGTTTCAGACTGGCTCTTTAACGAATTTTGTCGAATTTTCATTAGAGTCTGTGTAAGCTTTTCCATTCAGGAACTTTGTGAAGCAAGCGAAAGGCTTAGTAATGTCATAGGAATGAAAGGGATCTATTGATAAGCCTCTACCTTTTGGTTGCTAGAGCTGACTTACTTCTGAGCATAAAGACTTAATTTTTCGACAATGGCTTCTTTTTGTTAATTCACTAGCTTAAAACGTGCGGTTCTGAAGGCTTAGACACAGCAAAAAGGACCCCGCGCTTATGCGCAGAGTCCTTTTTGGGTTGAGTTGCTTAGATATTGACGACTGTTGACACGGTATAAAACGTGAGGATTATTGTTCGATCAATCCTGCATGGTGCAGCAGCTTCTCCAAGACCTGTGCCGCAGCTTCACGGCTGGCCGAAGCCTTAGGATCGAAGTACGTCTTGCCACCGCGAACGTCGCCTTGCAGCAGGCCGTAGCCCGTTGCCGAAGCGATTGCTTCTTGTGCGTAGCTGGCGAAGCTTGAAGCATCCGCATAACTTACTGTGCTGCTGTCTGCATCCAGATCCAGCAGTTGGCCTGCCTGAGTCAGCAGAACGGCCAGCTGTTCCCGTGTGATAACGGCGTTCGGATCGAATTTGCCATTGCCGGTTCCACGAATCAGTCCAGCTTCATAAGCAGCTGCGACATCGTTGGCATACCAGGCATCGGATGCAACGTCGGAGAACGTCACTGCAGACGTGTTTTTCAGACCCAGCGAACGAGTCAACAGCGCTGCAAATTCGGCACGCGTAATCGATTGTTTTGGAGCAAATGCAGTATCTGATACGCCTTTAATCAGCAGCTTGCCGGACAGCTTGTTAATTGCGGATTGTGCCCACGAATTCGAGATGTCCGTGAAGCTTGATGGTGCCGCAACTACAGCATACGTAGAGAATCCTGGGCGGCTGATCGTTACCAGCGTCTTACCATTTGCCTGCTTTTCAAACTTGGAGGCAATCGGGTGCAGCGAACCATTTTCTTCATAGATAACGCCTGCTCCGCCAGTTGGGAGAGCCGCATCCAATGTGAAGGAACGGGTAACAAATGTTTGGCCTGTGGACGTCAGATTCGTGACTTTTCCACCTGCGTCTACAGCGGACATCTCAAAAGCAACTGGCGTTCCGACTACAGAAGCGCCTGGTGTGTACGCCGAGAATTGCGATGCCGTGCCCGCAGCTGGAGCAATGCGCAGCTGGAGCGACGAACCCTGCGGCACGTTCGCCAATACGGAAGTTGGCAGAGCCACCGCACCCGAACCGCTGGCAATGACCAGAGTGACCGGAGTGCTGCCGGATTTCAGGGTACTGAGCTGTGCAGGAGTCAGCGAGATCTGTGCAGCTTGACCCGCTTCAGTAGGCACAGACAGAACCAGGGCTGCCGGCTTATCGGTACCTGCCGATTTCAAAGCTTCTGCCAGTGCTGCATCCGTAATCACGGCTGCTGCGCTGCCATCCGCCGATTTGGTGATCGATGCATTCACTACCGTTTGCTTCTGTTCTGGTGATACGACACTGCTGGTCGAATCTACAGAAGTCGTGACTGGAGTTACCGGCGTCGGCGTCGGCGTTACGGGTGTCACGGTTGGTGCAGGCGCAGGTGCAGGGCTGGAAGACCCACCGCCACCACCTGACGAACTACCTCCTCCAGAATTCGGAGCCGGATTCAATGTAACGGTAATCAGCACTTCGTTAAAGTCCTGCGGGTGATCCTTGGACGCCACGTTGACAGTCAGCACCACAATCGCCTTGTCGGTCGAAGGCAGGGCGTTCAGTACACCATTGGAGCCAATCAGACCTTCGTTGCTGCTCTTCACGACTTTGTAATCAGCCGTCGGATCGGTTGGCAGCTGCAGAACAGGCTGGCCAATCGAAGTCGTGTTGGCTACCACAGCAGCCCGGTCGATTTTGGCTTCAGCTGCTGCCAGCTTGGTTCCTTCGCCGTCTTGAACACGGAAACCGGAGAAGGCGTCATAAGAGATCTTGTTCTTATCCGGGTCACTGATATTCGGTCTTGTCGCAATCGAACCATCCGGCAGCAGTTTCACTGCATTGACGTTCAATTGATAGTTGTTGTTCGGCAGATGCTTGAACTCTTTGGTTCTTTCATCCAGATAGACATCCGTTACATCCTCAAATGTGTATTTGCCGGGTTGAAGAGTCTTGAGATTGCCTTGGGCATCCTTGTCAGTGATTGTACCCAGCAGCCCCACATACTCATCATCAATACCGACAGCCACCAGTTGGAGGTAGTTGGCATCTGTTGCCGTCAGGGTGAACGATACATCAGTCGAATCGGCGCTTGTGTTTGGCTTTACAATGCGATTCGTTACATTCACATCCTGAAGGCCAAATCCGGTGACCGGACGCTCATCTCCAATGTGAACCACAAATGGAAGGTGGAGCGTTGGATGATTGTTCGACGATACCAGGACTTCGCCTTCGTACACACCTTTAGCGGCGTCATCCTGTGGATCAACGGTCAAACCGAATTCCGATGTTCCACTGCCATTTACATTGATCGTGCCGGATTGATCCAATCCTGTCAGACCTACCTTAATCTTGGTCGGATCTGGTGTAGCAACCGGATGGCTCGGATCGGAAGTTACGCTGTCATTCCACTTGACGGTTGCCGAGTACGTGAGCGATTGATCCGTCATATTTTTCAGTTGAAGTTCCTGCGTTACCGCGTCGCTGCTGGCAGGAAGGATGCCAAATGAAGTGGACGGCGAATAATTCGTCACTTTCTTTTCGGTCAGATCCGGATTGAGAATGGTGATCGGTTCAATAGCTTCAAGCAGAGCAGGCGTCTGGAGAGCTTGAGCCACATTCGTCCGTCCAGCCCCTTGGGAGTAGACATCGTAACGAATGTTCTTCTCGTTGGAGATCACGTCTGCGGTATTGGCAAGAGCCGCTCGAATATCAAACGGAGACCACGTTGGATATTTCTGCTTGAGCAGAAGCGCCAGACCCGCTACGTGAGGCGTTGCCATACTCGTACCGTTCAGACGGGCATACGCTTCATCGTAACTCAGGCTTGGATCGAATTTGCCATACGCCGGGTAAGTCGAGAGAATGTTAACGCCCGGTGCTACCACATCCGGCTTGATGCTCAGCTTGTAGTCACCGTTAGGCCCACGGGAGCTGAACGAAGCCATTTTGTCGCCTTTTTCCGAGGATTGGATATATTCGCCGCCAAATTGAATCTTGAACTCAGGCGAACCTTGTTGAACCAACTGCCGGGCAATCGCTCGACCCTGCGTTCCGGAGAAGTCGAAATACGGTACGTACTCAAAGCTATCTCCGAGGAAAGCGAGTGATCCTACAGGATCATTACGATCTGTGATGGACTCTGCCAGATTGGCCTTAGTCGGATCTGCTGGATCTACATTTCCGTTGAAGATGACGATCGCTTTAGCTCCATGTGCTTTGGCGCCTCGCACCTTCGCATCGAAGGTCAAGCTGCCGCGGGAGATGAAGACCACTTTGTCGGTGACATTGATGCCTTTTTCCGCCAAAAGTTCATAGTCATCTTCGGTGCCCAGATTCGCATAGACGGCATCGACAGGCTGGGTGCCGAGCAGCTCATTAAAGTTCTCCTGCCCGGTCTTCCAGGCCAGAACGTCTACCTGTTCGGATTGATACACGGCATCCGTAACCGTTGGAGCCGATTGAACGGCTGCATCCGCGGAAGGACTAGCTGCTTCAGAAGAAGCTGGCTGCTGTTCGCTGCTTGCTTCCGAAGCTTCAACCGAGTTCGGCTCGGTTGAAGCTTGAGCTTCTTCAGCTGCCGAATCCTGGGAAGACTCGATTGCCGACGGTGCGGATTGAACTTCCACGGTGTCCGGGTTCTTGCTGCCACCATTGGAAGCCGGAGCAGGCAATGGTGTTACGGTTCCTTTATAATGTTTGGTTTCAATCGTTACTGCACCGACAGAGATGCCAAGCTGCGAAGTCGCCGGAGAACCCATCGAATAATAATAAGCGCCTTCGTCTGCCGCATTGCCGTTTGCCAATACAGCGGTAACTCCGCTTAATACCGCGTTGTTGATGGCGATGGCATCCGGGGAGTTGGGGTCTTTATTGGAGTCGGAACCCAGCGACAGGTTAATCACGTCCATGCCATCCTTAACGGCATGTTCGATACCGTCGATAACCTGTGCGGAAGATCCGGAAGCACGGCCTGTCTTGATGTTACGTCCCAATACTTTATAGACATATAGATCTGCTTCGTAAGCTACGCCTTTTTGTACCAGTTCCGAAGTCGGGTTGGTTGCGCGTCCTACGATGGTACCGGAGACGTGCGTACCGTGACTGGTTCCGGCATACGTCTCTCCGTCGATCTCAATCGGCGGTTCTTCATAAGGATCATTATCCTTCTCGAAGGAATCGTATCCACCCTTGTAAGCGTCTTTGAGATCCGGGTGCAGATAATCGACGCCGGTATCAATGACGCCAACCTTCAAGCCTTTGCCCGTGAATCCTGCCTGCCATGCACCGGTAGCTCCGATCTGCTGAAGGGGCGACACCTCGAAGTTGGAACGAAGCGAAGAATCTGCTGTCTCATTCAAAGGAATCTCATAATACGTCTGGTTCGCATCGATGGAGATAACCCCGCTGATTGCAGCGAGCTTGGGAATGTCATTGGCGGCAACCGTAATCTCCATACCGTTGAGCACGGTATCGTAAGTATAGTTTACCTGCACGTCGATCCCCAGCTTGGCAGCTTGATTCAGGAAATACGACTGCTGTGTATCAATCGCCTTCTCGGTTGCACTTGCCGTCAACGACTGGGCGCTCACGCCTTGGTCAGCCAGGCTTGCCGCGATCGGCTCCCGACTGAGCTGCACGATAACGCGCTCACGCTTGAGAGAACGCGTATCCACCTGTGGAGAGATGACTGCTGCGTTCAAACCGCTGGATGCCTTGAGTCCTGCCTGGCTCAGCAGAGCCTCACGACTCGATGCACTGTCTGTGCTTGCTGCCGAAGCCCCGTAAGGAAGCGCAGCCCCCACCGATAACACCAAAGCGAATGAAAGATTGGAAACTTTACGCGCAAAACGAATTTTTCCCGGCACTGAAACTTCCCCTCTCTATAATGAGCGTTCAAGTCCTGACCATCGGTCAGTTCGGTGCAAATAGAAGGTTCTCATCGAACCCCGGACAGGCCCCCTTCGCAGCGGAATCAACTTTTCAAAATAGCTTGCCAACTATATTATCAAACCATGGTAAAAAACGCTACACCAAAATTTTCAATGAATTTGTATCGCATGGATATGTCTTCCTCTAGTGGACATTAAAAAGAACCTGCGTTCGATCCGCAGGCTCTTTGTTCGAGAAATATTCAGATTTAATGGTCGATCGACCTTGCTTTTTACCAGGAGTTTCCGTTCATGAAGTTATCTGTTTTCCCCTGAAGGTCAGCCAGCCGCTTCAATACAACAGAGGCGTCAGCTTTTGTAACCGCCTGCTGGGGCAGGAAGCTTCCATTGACCGCCGGAAGGAGTCCGAGCTTGATCGCCAAAGCTGCATCTCCCTTATTTGTAATGCTTGCCGCATCCTCAATACCCGGAAGATCGACGGTTGAGTTGTAGTAAGAAGCCAGCTTATCATAGTTCAGCACACCCATCAGCAGATGCCCCAGATCATCGCGGGTCATCTCCGCGTTCGGACGGAAGTCTGAAGCCTTATCGGGCGTCAGCCAGCCCTGATCGACCAACAGACTGACCGCAGCTTGGTACGGATTCTTGTCATTGACGTCGCGGAACAGATCATCCCCGGAAGGAGAATCGTAGGTCATATAGTCCGGCTGGAGCGCACGCGCCAGCATATCGGCCCACTCGCCACGTGTCAGCTTGGCGTCCGGATTGACCTGCCCTTTGGCATCGGGAACCAGCACGCCATGATTAATCATCTCTTCAAGCGCAGCTTGATTGGCGTGTCCGGTAATATCACTTACGGCTGCCGCAGGTTCAAATTCTGCACCCGATCCATAGATCGTCTTCCATCTTCCGTCCACCGCGTCCACGGCTTCCAGTATACCCAACTGCTCCTTTTCTCCCAGCACCGGCACATAGGTCAGCTTGATCTCCGCTTGATCTTGCTCCGACGAATCCGACGTGTAATGCATGAACTGGTTGTAGTACAACTCCAGCTTGGTGCTCTCCAGGAATTTGGTTTTGGCTTCAGCCGGGGTGACTTTGACGCTGGAAGCCGCCGGGAACGTCGGAGTAACCGAAGTGGAAGGCTGAGAGGCGTAGAACTCCTTCAGTGTCCCATCGGCCCCAATCGTAACGCTCGACGTGTCCCCTTGAACCGGAATCCCCGATTCATAGCGTTCAAAATTGTAGATGAGCGCCTTGTCGCCGCTCTGGGGAGCAGAGGTTAGACGCCACTCGGACGCGTTCGTCAGCAGCTTGGATGCCCAGGCCACCGCCTGCTGCTTATGTTTCTCCGTTGGCTGGACACTCACACTCGTGGTGGCTGCCGAATCGTAGAGATAATAATTGTAGACCTGTCCTGTTTCTGCGTTCAACTGCACACTCACACTGCCGCTTTTGCCTTTGCCCTTCTGCATCAAGTCCAGCACCCAAATCTTGGTGTTGGGCTTCGGATAGTCCTGCGTATACGTCTGTTGACCGCTCAACTTGTAGTCATCGGGGAAAAGACCCAATTTTTTCAGCTGCTCTTGAGCCGCTTTCTCGGTCTTGAGCGGTGTCGTTACGAAAGTGCCTGCTTTTAGGGCTTCACCGTCCTGGCCCACCGTTTGCGAGTAAGGCAGGCCGGTCGTTCCATCCAGACGCGCTCCACTATTGGCATCGATTGGTGCAGTCGAAGACACATAAGGCATGTACCCCAGATAATAGGTTGTCGGAACGCCAGGCAGGTTGTTAACCGGGATGTAGGACAGCTTCACACCGAATCCGGATTCAAACGTTTTGCGTGCCGCTTCAGCAGAAACTTTGGGCGACGCTGACGGATAGGTTAGATGATTGACGCTGCGCGAATAGCTGCCGACCGAGCCGCCTGCGTCCAGCGACAGCACTACCGTCTCCGGCTGCGAAGGAACCCCATTCACCTTTATGCGATAACTAAATGTATAGCCCAAATTCCCAAGCAGCGGTGTGAACGAACTTTCACCGGAAGAAGCATTGGGTACGTTATCCTGAACGAAATCCGCTGCTTTCTTCTCCGGCATCGCACGCAGCAGGAACTGCATGGCACGTTCCGAAGCTTGTTCGCGTGTCAATTGGACTGGGGTTTCACTGCCCGTTGCAGCCAGATACGCATCGACCACGGTTCCTGTGACGGCATCCACGCCAACCGAAGTCAGATCCTCTTCTCCCGTTATTCCATCCACTGATCCATTATTATATGTAAGTCTCCATGTCTGACTGGAATCCCCCGTTCCGTAATAAGCGCTATAATCCGCAGACGTTACTTGCGAAGGGGTCAATTCGGGAAACAGCTTCTGTACGGCCGCGGCCGCAGCGGAAGAAGATACTTTTGCCCCTTCGGGGATGGAGTTGGTCAATGCCGAAGTCGAAAATTCCACTGTCTTGCCTACCGTCGCTGCTGATGCCGGGTTCACCATCATGGGCGAACAGAGTACCACAGTCGCCAATACGGCTGCCGCGGCTTTGCGCGAAGTCGGGATGCTGGATTTACTCTTTTTCATTGTCTGTTTCTCCTTTCACTTTTTGCCTGGTGGACAAATCATTCCCGCCATCATCTTATCATCGTCATCTTCCGCAGAGGTTACGTCCAGGCAACGAAGCGGAAACGAAAAAATGACAAAACAAAACCTGATCCCGACAAACTTGTGACAAGCAAAATCCACCCCCAAAAGCGGATGCTTTTCATGGAGGTGGATGATGGAAGTAGATATAAAAGTGCAAAAAATTCGCGGGTTCGACGACACAGGGATAACGCGTGTTCAGTCATGCCAAGCGAAAGGTGAAGGTTAACCAGTTAACCGCGTCCACCCGGGATAAACGGTCTGATCCACTCTCCAAATGACTTGGGACTGCGCGTCTGAATCAATACCACGCCTTCTCCACGGAATCGGCAGACGACCCCCTCGCCACTCGTAAAGCTGGATACCCAACCTTTTGACGCTTTTTCCAGATCGTAACGCATGTAATCCGGCCAGGCAACCAAATGCCCGTTATCCACGACCACTTCCTGACCGGCTTGCAGATTGATCGCATGGATACCGCCGTACGAAGACAGGAACACCGTGCCGCGTCCGCTGATCTCAATGATAAAAAAACCTTCGCCGGACAGCAGGCCCTTGCCCAGATTTTGCATTTTCGTACTGACTTCGATACCCGCTGTAGCCGCGAGGAATCCATCCTTCTGCACCAGCAGGCGATACGAACCATCCAGTTCGACGGCTTCGATTGCACCCGGAGTTGCCGGGGCAAGCGTAGCTTCACCGAAACGTCCGACCGACAGCAGCTCCTGGAAGAAGAAGGATTCTCCACTGAGCATCCGGCCCAGTCCACGCATGAGACCGCCATCCATGGTGCCGCGCAGCTCGATGTTCGGAGACATGGAGACCATCGCGCCCGACTCGGCCTTGATGCTCTCTCCGCTCTCAAGCTGCACCTGAAGCAGGGGGAAGGCCCCTTGATATAAAATTTGATATTGCATGCCTGTTTGCCTCCTCTCTCTATCTTCTCCATCTTAATGAGATTTGATGTCCCATGCAATGAAGATTACTTTGGGGTTCCTGCAACGTGCAGCAGGTGTGCTATAATCAATTGCAGTTCGATTTCATCCTTTGGATTTCATACTTTACATCAAGGAGGCAACACCATGTACCGAAACAGGAGAGCCGGCAGCCGAACGGCATTAGCCGCGCTCCTTATGCTCATGCTGCTTCTGCTGGCTGCTTGCGGCAAGAACACTACTCCACCTGCTTCGTCCGCCGAAAGCAAACCTGCGGCGAATCAGACGGAGAACTCAGGAACGACAGGCACAGATGCACCTGCTGAAGAAACAGCCAAGAATCCCATCGTCACCATTGAAATGGACAACGGCGGCGTCATCAAGTTGGAATTGTACCCGGAAGTAGCGCCGAACACAGTCAACAACTTTATCTCGCTGGTCAAATCGGGCTTCTATGACGGATTGACTTTCCACCGCATCGTCCCGGGATTCGTCATTCAGGGCGGAGATCCGGACGGAAATGGTATGGGCGGCCCTGGTTATGCGATCAAGGGTGAGTTTACCGAAAATGGGGTCAACAATACGCTCAAGCACACGACCGGGGTGCTGTCGATGGCGCGGAGACCCGAGCCGGACTCCGCCGGTTCGCAGTTTTTCATCATGCTGGCCGATCAGCCAAGTCTTGACGATAAATATGCGACTTTCGGCAAAGTGACCGAAGGCATGGATGTCGTCAATGCCATTGCGGCGCTGCCGACGGACGCAGAAGGCAAACCCAATGCCGCTCAAGGCGCAACGATGAAAAAAGTGACGGTTGATACGCTCGGCGTTGAATACCCAGAGCCGGAGAAAATCAACTAATGACAGCCGAATGGGAATGTCGCCCGGATTGCGGGGCATGCTGCACAGCCATCTCCATCGCTTCACCGATTCCGGGGATGCCGCAGGGCAAACCTGCCGGAGTCCCCTGCGTTCAGCTCGATGAACGCAGACGCTGCCGACTCTTCGGCCGCCCCGAACGTCCGGCCGTGTGCGGCGGACTGCCGCCTTCGCTTGAGATGTGCGGATCATCTACCGAAGAAGCCTTCGCCTATCTGGAATGGCTGGAGCGCGAGACGACTCCGGATCGTCCTCTTTCCTCTTGAATCCCCGAACCCGAGACGCTGATCGCTCCAATGCGATCAGCGTTTTTGCTTGTCGATGCGCGAATCCCCGCGCAGTAACCAGCGCCTTCCCCCTTCCTGCCTGTTCAGCGTGAACAAGCAGGCAAAATGGGGTATAGTGACTGTATGCAGCAACCTGGAAAGGAGGCCTTTATGTTTATTCACAAAATTAAAACTGTATTCCATTTCCGCCTGCTCGCCCTGGCCTCACTGCTTCTCTTATGCCTGATGCTCAGTGGCTGTGTAAAGGGAGAACTGGCCGTCAAGATCAAGACCGACGGCACGGCGGACATTGCCATGAACGCAACCATCGATGATTCCACGCTCCAGAAGATTGGACAGGAAGACCTGCCGGAGCAGATTGCTTCGGAACTTCGCAAGCAGGGATTCGAGACGGAAGCGATCACAGAAGGAGAAGAGTCGGGACTCCGCGCCTCACGAACGGTGAAGCTTGATGCCGACCGTGAGTTCCCTGAAGTGCCTGGCGTAACTGTGCAGAGCAGTGCAGATCCCGGCCTGTTCTTCACCAAGCGGCACTTCGTTGTGACCGCTGACGCTCCCGAGCTGATTCCCAATGAATCCTCGTCGTTCACCAGCTTTCTTGGCTCTAAGCTGATCGGACGGTTGATTGAGAATCAATTGGACTTCAACTTCAAGCTGACGCTGCCGATCAAGGCGGAGCAGAGCAATGCAGACGAAATTTCCGACAATGGAAAAACCCTAACCTGGCATCTGGCGGCCACGGGTGATAATCGGTTTGAGCTGACACTGAACGTGCCCAATATCCGAAATATCCTCTACGCGGCTTCGGCTGTCCTGCTGGTCGTGATTGCCGCAATCGTCTTCTTCGTCCTGCGGCGCAAACGCAAGAAGAAGCAGGCACTCCCTCTTGAGACGCCGATGGAACCGGATATTCGCAAGCCCGATTCCAAATAAATGGATCTCCTGCCCTTTTGCACAAAAACAGCTCCCCCAATCAGCCGGTATGCTGCTCATCCGCTGATTGAGGGAGCTGTTGCGTTTGCCGATGGATTCCCACCGATTCTGAACGATTCCATAACCGGCGCCCAGAACGGCGATGTCCATCTAGGCCCAGCGCGTTCCCTTATGGGTTCCGGTTAATCTTCTGCGCTCCATACTGCCGCTGCCGCAGAAATAGACGGCATATTCCCCGCTCGTCAGATCAACCAATGCCAGGGCACGCAGCTCCTCAATGCCATAGGTATGCGAACCCAGATCGCAGTTCAGCCGCGCACCGTCGAAGCAGATGAACTCGCACGGCGTATGACCATGAATGATTGGACGTCCACCCGTTGCCTCCAGCACCGCCTCCTGACCATGGGCATAAAATTCCCGTTCCGGCAGCCATAAAATCTCCCGATCCTGTTCTCCGAAAGCAACACCAGGCTCAAATCCGGCATGCGTATAGACAAACTGCTCATCTTCCGCCATCATGGGCAGCTCCAGCAGCCAGTTCAGATTCTCCCGCATTTCGGCGTCATCCTCGAACGTACGCTCAAAGCTTGCCAGCGCTTCCGCTCCGCCGTGTATAAGCCACATCTTGGAGCGGTCTTCCAGATACCAGCGCAGCATCTCTTCATGATTGCCGGTCAGCACCGTCACCCGTTCCGGGTGCATCCGCTGAAGCGTGCGCAGATAACGAACGACCAGCGCACTATCCGGTCCCCGGTCGATCAGATCCCCGCCAACAATCAGCTTGTCTGTAAACGCGTCATAGTCCATCTCCCGCAGCAGCTCGATCAAGCCCTGATATTCACCATGAATATCCGTGATGAACAGCTTGCGCCCCTGATTTTGTTCAGTCCTCTTCATTCGCATCCTCCCCCCACTTCGTCCCTGTCCTGTCTCCAAGCGTGCTTTGACTCCGACCAATGATTCATTCCGCCAAGTGACCTTCTCCCATTATATCCGATTCCATCTGCCGCAGCTGTAATCGGCTTTTGCCGTCTTTGTTTGTCTACCTCCTTAAATGTTTAAGTTTAAGAAGTTAAATTTTTATTAAAATGCCCGATTTATTCGCTTTTCCTATCCCATTCACACGAAAGAAGGCGGTACTTTGTCTACTCTATTCCTGCGTCTTCAGCAATTTATCCAAGCTTCCCGTATGCTGTTCCTGCCCATTATGCTGATCTGCGTCGCACTCGGCACGCTGGCAGCCTACGTCTGGAATGACACATTCCATCCGCTCCTTTTCCTGCTGACACTGGTTGGCTCCTGCGCAGCTCATCTGTTCTCGACGATGTTCAATGACTTCTGGGATTATCTCAGCGGCGCGGACAAGGCGGCATATGAACGGGAGGACACCGCCTCCACCGATTCCGGTTTCCTGACAAAGAAAATCTGGAGCCTGCCTGTCTACCTGATTGTTACCTTGATGATGGGCGGACTGGCCTGTCTATGCGGGTTTATTCTGCTGCTGACCAGCGGCTGGGGCGTCGTCCCCCTGTGCGTGATCGGCGGATTCCTGGCTTTCTTCTACGTCGCACCTCCCGTCAAATTCGGCTATTGGGGACGGGGAACCAGTGAGCTGGCGCATGTCATCTGCTTTGGCCTGCTGCCGGTGATGGGGGCTTACTATGTACAGACGTCGCATTTTGACTGGCGCCTGCTGCCGCTGTCACTGCCGATCGGGCTGCTGACGACACTTGTATTTTTTAATCATCATTTCCTGCACTGGCAGTCGGACGAGTTGGCGGGCAAACGTACTCTGGTCGTCTCGCTTGGTGCCAAACGTTCCTTCCGCCTGTCCCCTGTGCTTCTGCTGCTTGTCTGCCTGAGTGTGGTGGCGTGTGTGCTGACGGGGGCTCTGCCGATCTACGCGCTGCTTGCTCTGCTCACCGCCTGGCCGCTCATACGCATGTATCGCACAATGCGCGGTGAACGCAGCCTTCAGCAGCATCGGTCGCTCATGGCGATGTCCATGACGATGACCGTCCGCTGCGGGACGATCCTGATCGTGGCACTGGCGGCGCAGGGCGTTCTGAGTCGTTTTTGACGGACGGCAAAGGAGACTGGAAAAGAAGGCGCGGGCGGTAAGCTGTACGACTCCAGCAATCGATCTGCTCTGTCCACTCGATCTGCTCTGTGAATTCTGCCTGCACAAGAAAAAAGCCGGCTGCGCCGGCTTAATAATAATCGCTCAAGCGGGGACGGTTGGAGATAACCCCTTCGCTGTCGAGCTTCTTCTTGAGATACGTCTTGTCGGAGGAGATCAGCAGACTGATAACCGCGTCCACCACAAACAAGAAGGTAATGTGGTTGGACATCATCGCGCTGCTGCTCACCGATTTTTTGTCCGGCACAATGATATGAATCGCCGCTGACTCGGTTACGGGCGAAGAATGGTAGCAGGTGATCGCTGCCGTCTGCGCGCGGTTGGCACGTGCGGTGGCGACCGCTTCCACAATCTCCTCGGTCGTGCCCGAACGGGTAAAAGCGATCACCGCATCTTCTTCCGAGCACTGGGAAGCGGCGATCTTCATCGCGCGGCTGTCATTGGCTGCTTCGGCATGAATCCCAAGCAGCAGCAGCCGGTTCTTGAGCGCGGTAGCCGCCAGAAACGAATCAAAAATGCCGAAGATATGCACACGGCGGGCACCGCGCAGCAGTTCCGCCAGTCGAAGCAATTCCGCCTCTTCCACCATTGCCGAAGTGCTTACAATCAGTTCGTTATAATCCAGCGCCAGGCCGTCCACGAGGTTGACTTCCCGGCGTTCTTTTTTGCGTGTCTGCATCTCCCGGTAGAACGAATCCTGGGCCACAGCGATCTTGAAATCGTTAAAGCCTTTGAATCCAATCTTTTTGCAAAAGCGGTTGATGCTTGTCTCGGACACGCCGATCTCATTCGCCAGCGCAGTGATGGTATGCCGGGTGATAAAGTCGGAATGTTCGATGACGAAGTTGGCGATCTGGTTTTCGCCGTACGTAAATTTTTGCTGCTGCGATACGATCTTCGCAATGACAGCCGGTACTTCTTGAGCCATGTTTTGTCCTCCTGCACAGCGCGAAGCGCCCGCTGCCTGCCGGGTGAAGAGAGGTCCGGCCGCGAATCGCGCTTGCGACGTCAACGATTGCCCCATTATACCATATGCTGCTGTCCGTTGCCCGATGCCTCCCTGCATTTTTCCATTTCTTCGCAAAAAGCTTCTAGGTTCCACTGACCTTGGTGCAGCAAATAACAGACATCCAGCAGGCTGGGCAGATGAGCAAGACCGAGCAGTTCCTTGGCAAAGGCATGAGCGGCAATCTCTCCGCACTGGCGAACCGATGCTTTGCGGCGCAGCGGGCCAAACCGAATCTCCACAGGAAGCAGCCGATCGGCGGTGAATGTGCCGCTTGTGTACTCCAGCCAGTGGTAATACTCATGCGCCAGATGAATATCCGCAGCCTGTTCGATCGTCAGCTCACCGAACAGTTCAGGATAAACGGAAGCCGCTTCAGCCAACTGACGCATCGACTCCCGATACACCGTAATATAAGGCACCTTGCCTGTCCAATCAATCTGCGCTCTCAGCGCTGTGCCCCACATTCCGCCAGACGAACCCTCGATGCGAACCTGAATACCCGCCTGCTCCAGCAGTTCTCCAATCGTCCACCTGCTTGTCTCCGAAGCCGCTTCCCGCCCTGCCTCCAGCGAACGCTGTGCGTAATAGAGCCGGCTCTGCTCCGGAATCCGGCGGAACATGGGATCGCGGCGAAGCTCCATATGCGCGAGCATCAGATCGGAATCTCCTCCATCCGGCAGATAGCGCCGCATTTCTCTGCCCATTTCCTCACGGGTTGCTTTTCCCATCACCGCCGCCCTCCTTCTGCTGTAGATCCTGCTATTATCTCTTCGCTCTCTATACACGCCCTGGATTAATGATAAGCCACAGCAATCCATTCCTCTTCCGCTTCAAGCCGCTCCGTCTCCAGTTCAATCATCGACATCAACTGCTCTTTGGTCTGCATCCCGGTCAGGTCCAGCATCTTCTCTCGGTAGAACAAGAAGACCTTGGGAATCGTCGCGTTGGCGTCCGAATAGATGGTGCTGTCGTCGAGGAATTCCGCGAACGCGCCTTCCTTCTCCTTTTTGCGGAACAGTCCATACTGGGCACTGCCCTGCTTAAACCGCACCACCCCTTCCCGATCCAGCACACTGACCGAGGTTTTGCGTTTCTTGAGCAGTCCGAAGAAGCTCTTGCGCACCTCTTCGGCCACAAACAAGTTCCACCTTCCCGTCTGCGCGTTCAGGCGAGTCTGTTCGGGTGCGGCGTCCACCGAAGCGGCGGCAATGCCCAGCATCTCACCCTCGCTCAGTTCTGCCTGCGCCAGGTCTTTGGAACGCAGTTCCGTCGATCCCGTTGCAATCGCCCGAAGGACGTTTTTCTGCGCGTCGATCTCAATCGAAATCTCCACCGTATCTTCGTTCGCACCGGAGCGTATGATCTTGTCCAGAATGTCGCCGCGAATACGCTTGATGTCTTCTTCAGTTGGATTCACCACGGTGCGCTCCATCTGCTCTTTGACCATGGCGAGTGCGACCCCAATAGTCGAGATATACGGCGCATTGTTGGCAATCTTCCACTTCAGATGTTCTTTCTCCGCCATGGCAGGCACCAGCACCGAACCACTGCCCCCGCCGCCAACCAGCGTGATGAACGAACGATCCAGCTCATAATCCGCAATCATCTCATTGACCGTCTTCATCGTTTTGGCGATCGCCAGATCCAGCACCTGACGCGCCGCTTCTTCTTGACTCACTCCCAGATACATACCCAGGGCCTGCCAGGCTTTCGCGGCACTTTCTTGGCCTGCATACGCATAATCGCCCTGAGGCACATAACCCAGCAGATTCGCCGCACCCGCCAGCGTATACGAATAAGACGATCCATCCGGCATCACCGCAACAGCATATTCCTGGGGATCACCCGGTCTTGGACTGACAAAGGATACCGAAGCTCCCTCCAGCTCCGATGGACGGGCAAAACATTCATAAGCCAATCCTGCGATATGGGCGCTGCGGGGGCCGACATCCACGATCGCCCGATCCCGAACACGAATCATGCTGCCTCCTGCGATGCCAAGCGTCCGTACATCCAGGGATTGCAGATAGGTTCGGTGTCCACCTACCTGGGCGTTCTGAATCATAACCTTGCCATTTTTGATGACCGAGATGTCCACGCTGGTTCCGCCTACTTCAAAAAAGATCCCGTCCGAAATCTTCTCGTACATCAGCGCTCCGGCTACCCCGGCGGCGAGACCCGACAGCATAGTCAGTATGGGACGCTTGCGCACCTCTTCAATGCTCATCACGCCGCCATCGCAGCGCATAATCATCAGCTGCGAAGCAATCTGGGCGTCCTTGACCGACTTCTCCGTCATATTGGCCGTTTCCATCATCTTGGGAATGAGGCTGGCGTTTACCACGGCGGTACGTGTGCGCGTCTTGAGACCGTACAGCTGTGAAATCTCATGTCCTCCTGTGGCAAACACCCCTTTGCGATTCGCGGCGTCGATCACATTCAATTCGGCGGTTGGATCATCGACGCCGTAGGCCTCCGATGCCACAATCACTTCCGCTCCCTGCGACAAAAGTTCCTCTACCGCCTGCTGTATACGTTCACCCGTCAGATTTTTCGAGTCCAGATACGTATGACGGGTCTCCAGCAGCTTACCGGGCGCCAGTTCAATCTTTCCCGGATTGGATTCGCCGCGTGCGCCCAGACCATCCATCCCCGTGCCCATCCCGACGACACCCACCGGCGCCACATCACCTTCAAGCAGCGCATTGGTCGCCTGGGTCGTTCCGTGGGCAATGAAGACGACATCTTCCGGCGAAGCGCCGCATTTCTGAAGTACCGCCTGCAAAATATCCACAATCCCGCGTGCGACGCCTTCTTCTTCGTGGTGGGTCGTCGGGATTTTCATCTGTTCCAGAATTTCAAACGTCTCGTTGTCCAGCACAACCGCATCGGTAAAGGTACCGCCTACGTCAATACCGACTCTTACTTTCCGGGACATGATGCCAGCTCCTTTCTAAAATACGATGAATGCGCCCCACAGCATGGAGATCAACACGGAAGCCATCATCCACGGCAGCGTCTTGCGGAGAATGTCATTGATGTCGCTCTTGGTAAAGTCGGCTACCCACACATTATGCGAGTTGGTCGGATCGGATACGGCCTGTACATTGCTGACGACGCGCAGGGCCAGCATGGCGGCTACCGGCGTCATGCCCGCTCCGACGAACAGGGCTGCGATGCCGCTGCCCAGTCCCCAGACGTTCAGCGGCCCCCGGTAGATCGCCAGTGGAGACAGAATCGTAAAGAACAGAATATACGACCACGGGCTGCCCGGCAGCACGCTCTCGATCAGCGGCGAGATCACGGCGGTCACCTGAGGAGCCATGACCGAGTTGAGCAGGATGCCAATGCCGATCATGAGTCCCAGTGCGCCTGCAACGTCCTGGATGCCTTCGACCAATGCGCTGGATAAAATATGTACCGGACGTTTGGGCAGCGAGAGAATTAACGTCGCAAGCGCCCCGATGATAACGGCAGGAACGATGTCCATCTTGAAAATGAAGACCATGAGCACCGGCACAATGGGGCTAATCAGGGCGATCGTCGGCACTTTGCGTCCATCGCCGGAAGCCGAGTTGTTGGGCATCGCCCAGGCACGGCGTCCCTGACCCCCGCGTTTGATATAGAACACGATCATGGCGATGCACACCACAAACAACGGCGCAGCGGCAATTAGCGTATAATCGGCAATCGTGGATACCGGAAGACCCAACACATCCACGTAGACGGCCCAGGTCGAGACATTAAACAGCGCTCCAATTCCTACAGCCGACAGTACGACAATGGAAGCGACAAACTGCGAAATCCCTGCTGTCAGCATGATTGGAATGACGATGGTTCCGACGAGGATAACCATGCCCAGTCCGTTGGCTGCGGAGAAGATGATCGAAGCGGTAATAAAGAACAACAGCGCGATCAGAATCGGCTTATCACCAGCCAATTCGGCCGCCTTGCGAATGATCGCTTTGGTGATGCCCACCTTATTCAGAATTTGTCCGAACCAGGCACCGAAGATCAGCCCGGCAATCGCCGTGGACAATCTCATGGCGCCCTGAGCCAGCACGGTGCCGCTGAGGGTCGCCGCTTCCGGATCAGCCGAAGTCCACGGAACTCCCGCGATCAGGGCAAACAGGATGGCCATGCTTGGCAGCGCCAGAATCGTAGGCATCTTACGCGCCATCATCAGTCCGACGAAGATCAGAAATACCAACAAAATCCCGATAGCCTGTACCCACATCCATGTCGTCATCGAATCGTTCCCCTTTTTCTGTTCAGGTAAACTGCCTGCCTACCATCGGCGCTTCAGCGTCTCAAGCCGTATCCGCCGCTTCTTCGCTTGATGCGTCATTATTCCCAACTACACTTCCAGATAGGCGCCCTGCTGCTTGAGCTGCTCCTGAACGCGCCCAACGTCTACCGTCCGTACATCGCCACCGCCCAGCGCCGCCTGTGCAGCCGCAACGCCGCCCGCGTGGCCGATGGCGCCTGTGGTCGGCGTGGTGCGAACCGCCGCCTGTGCTTCAAACGTTGCGGAGAGACAGCGTCCGATCACGATCAGATTCGACAGCTTCTCGGTGACCAGCGAGCGATAAGGGATGCTGTACATGCCGCCCCATTCCAGCTTGCGGCTGTTCGTTCCTTCCCCATCCGGACTGTGAATGTCAATAGGATAACCGGAATGGGCAATCGTATCTGCAAACTTCGTCTGATTCAGAATATCGTCCGCGTTCAGCGTGTACAGCCCCTTGATCTGTCGGGAACCCCGCACGCCAATCGAAGGCCCGGTAGACGTGACGACCGCTTCTTCAAATCCTGGGATATACGCCTTGACGAACCGTTCCAGCTCCCGGCACTGCCTGCGGCCTTCCGTCTCCGCACGGCTTAGACTCCATGCGTCCGTACCATCATGACCGAGAATCCGCGTGGTGTTGAAGATGACTTCCCCCGGCGTATTCGTCTCAAAAAACAGAATGTCCTCGCGTGGAATATGCAGCTCCCCCCGCGCTTTGGCGGCCTTGAACGGACCGACAAAACCGGCGGTAGACAACCTTGGCGCACGTTCGATGATGGAAGTATCGCCATTGTAGGCCGGAAAATCTTCAGGATGCGCATGGATGTAGGCTTTGACTTTGCCAATATCCACACCAATCATCTTCATCTTGAGCGTCATCGGCTGCGCCGCCCCATCCGATTCGCGCCCCTTCGTGAACTCCGCACCCGAACGCACCGACAAGTCGCCGTCGCCGGTCGCATCAATGAAGACTTTCGCCTCAAGCTGGCTGATGCCCGATTTGTTGCAGACCGTCACCGACGTGACCCTGCCATTCTCCACATTCGACTCCGCCAGCATCGTGTGATACAGAATCTCTCCGCCGCTCTCCAGCACCATCGATTCCAGTTCCACCTTCATCGCTTCAGCATCGAAAGGAGTGACGGAATACGTATAGCCTACCGTGTCAAAAATATGCCCCGGCGACTTGCCAACCGCCTTCAGCCGTTCAATCAGCTCGTCGGTCAGTCCCTGCACCGCCTGCTTGTCCCCGGCATGGAACGTCATCATCGGGCCAACCCCGTTTGCTGTCAGCGTGCCTCCCAGATACCCCTGCGACTCCACAATGAGTGTCCTGGCTCCACTTCTTGCGGCTGCACAGGCTGCCATGGCTCCCGAGACACCTCCGCCCATCACGATTACATCGTACGATTTCATTGTCTTCGTCCTCCTTCGCTCAGTCGCTTCCGCCTCTCGGCCTTCAGGATTCGGAACATCCATGCCTCTAAATTAGCAGAGCCACATTACCTTGTAAACGCTTTTCGTTTATTTTTTTCTTTTTGTCCGGTTTTTTAGAAAATATTTTTCTTTACATGTTAGGTTGATGAAAATTATACTGAACTCAGAAAAAAGCGCCCTCTTGATGAAGGTTGGTCAGCCGCCAGAATTTGATCGAATGGCTCAAACCGGCCTGCCATACGGCGCAATTCCGAACTTTTGAGGAGGAAATGAATATGGATGAACGGCTGGAAGCTCTGCGGGGCGGCTTGATTGTCTCCTGCCAGGCTTATCCGGGCGAGGCGCTCTACGGAAGCCACCATATGGCGACCATGGCTCAGGCTGCGGCGGATGGTGGCGCGATCGCCATTCGGACGAACTCACCGCAGGACGTAGCGGCGATTCGTGAAGGCTGCGGACTGCCCGTGATTGGCATCTGGAAAAAATCCTCACCCGGCTCAGACGTGTACATCACCCCTCGGGCTTCTGATGCCCTTGCCCTGTTCTCGGCCGGGGCGGACATCGTGGCTCTGGATGCTACGCCGCGTGTGCGACCGGGCGGGCAATCGCTGGAGCAGATGCTGGAAGAAATCCGCAGGCTGCAGGCGATTGGGTCGCTCTCTGATTCGGAATCAGGCCAAGACAAAAAAGGGCTGCTTATGGCCGACATCTCGACCTTCGAGGAAGGTCTGGCCGCCGAAGCGCTGGGATTCGATCTGCTCTCCACTACGCTATCCGGCTATACCCCTTACAGCCGGCAGGAAGCCGGGCCGGATCTGGAGCTGGTGGAACGTCTGGTGAATGCCTGCGCCATCCCCGTGATTGCGGAGGGCCGCTATGATACGCCGGAACTGGCGGCTTCAGCGCTGCATTGCGGTGCATACGCTGTGGTTGTAGGCACGGCGATCACCCGTCCCCATACGCTGACGCAGCGTTTTGCAGACGCCATCGGGCACAAGGCGAAGTAAGCCAGTTGAAGGAAGGCCCATTAATGCGCAGAAAGTTAAGACAGCGTACAAAAAGTACAGGCAGCGTGGGAGAATTCAGACCGGTTATCGAAGCCGAATGGCGAGAAACTCGGAGCGGCAGTGCGTTCGGCTGAGGTTGGGGTTGAGATCAAGGTCGGGATTGATACCTAAGGAGGAGGACACTTGTATGGAAGATTCGATCATGCAGGACGCTGTGCTGGGGTTCGATCTGGGCGGAACGAGAATCAAGATGGGGATTGTCGAACGAAGCGGCCGGGTGCACGGCTTCCGCTCAACCTCGACGGACAGCGCCAAGGGACGGGCGCATCTGCTGAATGTACTGCGGCAGATTGGTCAATCGGCGCCCGGCGAAGCCGCTTCGCTGGGCCTGCGTCTGGTAGGCGTCGGGATCGGGACGGCTGGATTCGTCGATGCTCAGGGACGCGTGGCCTATGCAACAGAGAATCTGCCGGGCTGGACAGGCACGAACCTGAAGAAGGAACTCGAAGAAGCGACCGGACTTCCGGCCGCTGCACTGAACGATGTACACGCGATGGCGCTGGGAGAAGCATGGCTGGGTCTTCCCGCCTCGCGGGGACTGCGCGACTTCGTGTGTGTGACGCTGGGCACGGGCATTGGAGGATGCCTGATCCAGAACGGGCAGATCTTTGGCGGTCGGGATGGTTATGCGGGGGGATTCGGACATCAGATTGTGATGCAGGAAGGAGGGATTTCCTGCGGCTGCGGATCGTCCGGCTGCTGGGAGAGCTATGCTTCGGTTAATGCGCTCAAGCGGCTAATTGCCGAACGTCTGCCTTCTGATCCCGCAGAAATAAACAGGACTGCTGACGATCCGCAGAACGTCAGCAGTCCCATCCCCCTTCCTGATCCTCGACAGCTGTTTGAGGCCGCCCGAAGCGGCAGCTCTCTCGCCTTGGCTATCGTGGACGAATATGCCAGCCGCGTAGCTGTCGGGCTGGTCAACCTTGTTCACACCCTGAATGTGGGTGACTTTGTGATTGGCGGCGCCATCGCTGCTCAGGGAGATTTTCTGCTCCGGCGGATCGCCGGGGAGGTTGAACGTCAGATTATGCCGGTCTACCGGGGAGAAGGCATCACTCTGCACCCCGCCACTCTGGGCGAACAAGCTGGCGTCATCGGCGCCGCTTCCGCCCTGTGGAGAGACTTGCCGATGAAATGATCGGCAGGGAGTGTACGCCCTCCCGCTTCTTGCTTCCTATCTTTCTTCTTTCCTTTCTTCCAACCCTGTCCGCCGTCAGACGCGAGGACAGGGTTTTTGAGCGCTCAATCACAGGTTTATCGTGAATTTTGACCCATTCTCCTAAAAAAGAGAAGGAAATCATAGCTTTAACCGTCAACCTGTTTTAAAATAGAAAAAAATTAAACTAAATGCACGCATCATGCACGCATCCATTTTAACGAAAAGGAGGCCCCCATGCCGAACCGTAATAAAAACAGATGGCTGGTCCTGCTGGCTGCTGGAATTCTGATTACCAGCGCCTGGACATGGAGTCACGAAGCCGCTTCATTGGCTGTGAACATGCCGTCGTCACCTTCGTCACTGTTTACGTTTCTTAACTAGTGTCGTTCTTAACTAGTGTCGGAACCCAGATTCCCTTTTGATCCAAGCTCCTCCACCTCTTTCTTGCATACATAACCCCATCTGGGATCGATGCTTGTCTCCATTGCAAAGGACACGAATACATATACGCTCATATGCCCCGCTTGCCTGGACTTACGGGGAACTTGCTGCGCCCTCAGGGGCGTTTTTTTGTTTGCTTATAAATGGTATGGCCCAGAGGACTTACACCGGCCATTCCTCCCGCTTATACGCCATATCCCAGAACATATACTCCAAGCGGCAGCTTGCTTCAAACAGCTCCTGAAGTTTGCGTTTGCGTGCGTCGCTCAATGGCTCGGCCCACTGATCCAGCAGCTCACGCATCTGTTCCGTGACTCCCCCTTGGCGATCGCCATAGAAATGAATCCATTCATAAAAAGGATGATCCGGCGTAGGCTGCACTTCTTCCAGCAGACGCTGACCAATCTCCGCATACGTCCAGGGACAAGGCAGTAGGGCAGCCAGAATGTCCTCCAGCGTACCTTCGTGCGCCGCGTTCAGCATATGACGCGTGTAATGATGCGCGGATGGCGCAAGCGGATACCCCTGCAATTCTTCATAGACCACGCCCGCCCGCTCACAGAAGTTCTGATGCGGATGTATTTCACTGTTCAAGATAAAAGCAATCTGCTCGTTAAACAGGGCAATATGCTCACGCTGTTCACATCGGGAAATCGCCAGACCATAGATGCGCATATACGTATTCAGATATTCAAAGTCCTGCTTGATGTAGTGAATCAACTGCTCTTTTTCCAAATGACCCGCCGCAATCCCCCGTACAAAAGGGTGTTCAAAAATCGCTTGATAGATCGGTTCGGCATCCCGGCGCAATTTTTCCGTAAAAGACATAACGAAACGTACCTCCAATAGTGAAATTCCCACCGCAGCTTCTGGATTTCCACAAGAAAGAACGTAAAAAAACCGCTCCGAAATGGAGCGGTTTCCCGTTGAACGCAGCGTATCGGCGAGATAAGAAGACCTTCTTCCCTCGGCCTGAACAAGTCAGGGAGCGGCAGGGAAAATGAATCTTACAGCGCCCAAGCGATGCGAGGATCGACATAGAGAGGAACCGGCTCCACTTCCCTACGCCGGTACGAGCCGGATCAGGTTCAAAGGGTCCAAGAATGATTCTTGTCTCAGCCGCCAAGCGGCCCCCCTAGTGGAAAAGATCATGAAGTTGCCCGCAAGCGGGTGATATTGCTTCGTCTACTGTATCCTCCGCCTTCCCTTCTTGTCAATGCTGACGATAACGAAGAAAATAGTCGATCAACGGAGAGCACATGAAGGCCGCCAGGCTGGCGGTTCCTACCGCCACGCTCAGTGCACTCATATTCATCCCATCAAAACGAGACAGATCGAAGCTTATAAAAATCATCAGAAAACTCGCCAGTAACGTCGCCCCTGATGGAATGTAGGTCAACTGCTGCCGATAAGGATATTTTTTGTAGATCAAGTACGAAGCGCCCATCAAGATGATAAAAGTCGTGACTGACAGAAAGACGATGCCGCTCAGCTTGAACACCTCCTTGCCCCAGAGAATAGCACAATGATCCCATGAAGAAGTAAAAATATTGTTAATTTCCACAGAAGGGTTCGTTCGTCCGGGATTCGTTCGATGGATGATGCATTGGAACAAGCTGAATAGAACGCTTTCAAAAATAAAATTCTATGACTTTCCTCCTAGATTTATGGTTAAATGTGGAACTATTATTTATATATACGCTGCAAGATTTGACAACCGGTTTATTAAACTTCTTTACGAACCCCACATTTTTGTGCAAAATAGAGTCTAAGCTGTATCCATTCACTCATTAAAGCACAACAGCGAAAAAGCAAAAAAGCAGGAGGAGGCTTACTGATGATCGAATCCCCCGAAGTGGACTCGGAAGTGATTGCCGCACATTTGAGAGAGGCGCTGGAGCAAGACCGGCTGCTGTTCACCGAACGTGCAGAACGGGACATGGAACGCGCTCATTTCGATGGCGAGATGCTGAGTGAGTTCCTCCGCTCGCCGCGCCGGATCGACAAATACGAAGGCCGCCGCAACAATGGTTGTTCGTATATTCTGTATGGCGTGCGCACTACGCGAGCGGTTGTATCCGTGCATGAAGGGTATGTGACGCTCGTCTGCCTGAAACACAACCCTTTCCCGGCTGTCGGCTGATCCGCCGAACCGGTGTACTCGACGCCTATTGTCGCTGACTGCCCTGGCGTCCATGTCTCTCTGACCCTTCATTCGACGAACTTTGCACAAAGCCCCGAATTCCGATGATCCGGAATCCGGGGCTTTTAACGTGGGCGGTTATGAACTTGGTGTGATTAGCGATCGCCTCTAAAACGCTCGCGGAACTGCTCGAATTCCTCACGGATTCGATCCCGCACATTCTCTGCCCGGTCGCGCAGCTCGTTCTGTCGTTTGTCCCGCAGCTTCTGGCGCGCTTCCTTGGCCATCTCTTCTTCCGCTTCACGGGCTTGAACCAGCTCATCTTCGACATCTTCGACATCACGCCGCAGCACAAGACGTGAATCCAGCGAATGGAAATACGTATTCAGCGAATCGATCCGTTCTTCCTGAGCGAGGGCAACCAGGCCGCTCTCTCCTTCGGCCAACGAATCGGCGGTAAGCTCCAGAATCCCCGCTTTCTCTTCGGCCTTGCTGCCCGCAAGCGAAGCGCCAATCAGAGAACCGATGCTTCCGCCCAGCAGAATCCCGAATGGACCGCCCAGAATCCCGACAAATGAACCGATCAGACTGCCCGCCAACAGACGTCCACCGAACCCCGTATCAAAATTGTAGCCGTCCTTGAACACGATGCGTCCGTTCTCTTTCTTCACGACAGCTGCTTCGCTGACCGTATAATCCGGCGCGATTGAACGACTTTTAAGTTCAGACAGGGCTTGATACGCTTTACTCTCTTCGTTGAAAAAGACGACGATCACATTTTCCAATGCAAACACTTCCTCTCTTCTTCCCAAGATGGCTGCCGGGGTCAACGGCGGCTCCCCTCGTTATTACCCTGGATTCCCTCCATCTGCTCCGTCGGCTTGAGCAATCCGTCCAGCCATTCCTCCGCCAAATGGGTCGAACCGGGCAGGAAGGGCAGTGCTCCAACTCCTACCTTGCCAATGCTGCGGTAAAAATGATGCTCCGCGAATTCGGCTTCATCCGCGTAGGGAAACAGGACACAGGCCGAGGACACGCTGCGTTCGTATCCGCCGCCGTCCACCTCCGTTCGCCGCACAATCGCGTCACGGTAGCGGTGCATCACGTTGATGTCTTCCTCCAGCGGACCCGGTGTGCCATATAGCGAATGATAGCGGCTGCCCGCTGCGGCAGGGTCAAGCCGGTATTTGGCATCCAGCACCAACCGGGTCTCGCGCGGGGGCACCGGGCGAATTCCCGGCTGGACCAGCGGCAGTGCAGTCGGCTGCGGTGTGGTCGTTGAATCGGCGTGTACAGCTTGGGCGGCTGCCCCTTCCGCGCTGCGGCTGTGAATTTCAGTTGAGGATTCGGGATACCGCAGCGTGAGCAGCAGATCGGGCTTCTGCTCCGTGGTGGGCCGACTGCGCCCAAGCATGGACGGATTGTAGAGCAGCGAGAGCTGCGTTCCGCTCTCGCGGTGTTCATATTCCAGGCGCGAAGCACTGCCGCGAATCAAGGAAGGGAACAGGCCGCTGCGGTCAATCCCCGGCCCGGCGCGGCGAATCAGTCGGCAGCGCCGCATGAGCAGGCGGTGCAGCTTCAGGAAGCACCAGTATTCATACAGCTGCGCCATATCCTTGAGCGACAGCCGCATCAAGCCTTCGCGGATCGATAATCCGCGCAGCAGCAGCAGATGCAGCTTGTACATCTCCCGGTAACCCGGTGCCATCTGAAGCACCAGGGTTACGTTGATCTGCCGCAGCGAGCTGGCACCCCGCAGGAAATCCAGATTCAACATGGCGGCAATCCGCCGCCGAATGATTTCAAGTTCGCGCTCCGGCAGCGGGTCGCGCCCGGCGCGGCTGTCCTTCAGCTCGCGGCGCAGAGCATCCACTCTTGCCGCCGTGCGCTCCAGCATCCAGCGCAGAAAGCGATTTTCGTCCGTATCGGTCGAAATTCTGCGCCGAGGCTCCAGCAGCCTCGACGGGGTATACCGCCTGCCGCCCAGCTCCAGGCTGCCCTCTGCATCCGCATGAAGGCGCTGCGGATGTCGGCGCAGATCGTCCAGGGTAGCGCGGTCTGTGCGCCGCGCCCGTCCGCTCTCGGTCAGATGCCGCTCGCTCTCCAGGCGGTGATGCGGATGCGCACTGATCCGCATCATGGCGCTCTCCATGCGCCCAAACAGCTCGCGCAGCATGGCGTGGAACTCCGCCAGGCTCTGCCTTGGCGTCTCTGCGCTCGCCGCCGGTCGATACGTCCGGCGCAGGAAATCGAACGAGAGGTCGTAGGCCTCCTCGTCCACTTCTTCCATCAGGCGCACATAGTCGCGCCGATAATCGAGCTTCGCCGGGAAGATCTCGATGAAGACGGACAGCACAGTCTGTCCCTCCAATCGAATCTGAAGCTCCGTCTCGCCAATCTCGCTGCCGAAGTCCAGCGTACCGGACAGCACGCGGCTGCCGCGCGGCTTGATGCGCCGCCGCAGATTCACGTTCTCATGATGGAACGTCAGATTTAGCGTGGGATCACGCTTCACCAGCGTCAGCTCATAGGTCTTGGTTTCGTAGAAGCAGGGATAAGCCGGCATCCCCGTCTCCCAGTCCTCTGCCCGCCCGGTCTGCGGCGAGAACAGTCGAACCTGGAGCAGCTCCAACCGGCTGGAGCCGCTACGCACATCAAAACGTGCTTCAATCCGCTGCCCGCTCTCCGCATCGCGGTGCAGCCTCAACCGCTCTGCCGTCTCGTGGATCGGCTCTCCAGCGATATATAATTCAAACAGATTGCTGTCGATTCGCAGCAGCTCGGTGCTGGAATCGACAGGCATCAGCGGTAGGAATGGCATGATACACGTCCTCCATCAGGTTATAATAGCTAGGCCGTGTACGCAAACTTAACGATGTGCATCTTCAGTCGCCTTTTCGCCCTCCACGGCGTCAGCGCTCCTTGACGTGCCCCGGCACGCCTTCGGAACCCTTCCTTGTTGAGATCGAAAATTCGCCTAAATCTGCGCCCCTCGAAGTTTGCGTACACGCCCTAGGCTGCTCATAACATGTAATAATAGGAAGTCATGATGAATGACCCCTAAACAAATGATCCAGAAAGGGAGAATCCTCTAAATGCCGAACAAGTTTATCTTATCATTGTTGACCGCCGCTCTGCTTGTCACCTCCAGCGAAGCCTCGCTCTCTGTGGCGTCAGCGGCTCAACAAACCAATGCCCGAGATCAAGCCACTTACAAAGCCAAGAAAATCTTCGCCAAAACGTATGCTCACACCCCAATCGCCTCGATCCGTACAGATGATCTGGATGGAGATGGCCGCTATGAAACCCTGATTCTGACCGAATCCGGCAGCCTTTTCCTGGTGAATGTCAAAGGGTATGTCCTGCTCATTCAGACCGGCATCGTGAGCGACGAGTTTTTTGACGCACCCACAATCAAGACGTTTCATGTCAGTCCTCAGGAAAAGCAGACAGCCGTTACTTTTGAAGTTGGCCCATCCAATACGATCATGAATGTCTATCGACTCCAGGGCGGCACTCTGGTCAAGACCTTTGAAGTTATGGGCGACCAGGGTGTGTGGATCGACAAAAAAGGCCGTATTCATCAGGACTGGAAGCATTATCGGGAGCAGGGAGGCTGGGATCTCGCCCATGCCGTTTATACCTGGAGCCCAGCCAAACAGAAGTATGTCGGTTCGGGCCAGCTTCCTTGATCGCGGCTTCTTTGATGATCTTTGATTGTTGCCTCTGCATCATTTAAAAAGACGCACCCCGGGAAAGTCCTCCCCGAGGTGCGTTTTGTTCTGAATATTCTTAATGGCGATGGCTGCACGCTTCACACGCCTCCTGTACCTCTACGGCCCGTTGACGATGGATTTGTACGTCTCGATTGCCGCAGCCCGTGACGCCTTGAGATCCACAATGGCATCCTTGCGCGGCTTGTGAATCGTCTTGACCGATTCGTCTTTTAGCTCGGGCAGCCATTGGCGAATATGTTCGCCGTTTGGATCGTACTTCTCCGACTGGGTGACGGGATTGACGACGCGGAAATAGGGAGACGAGTTGGCACCCAGCGATGCGCACCACAGCCAATTCCCGCGATTTTGCACATTATCATAGTCCAGCAGCTTGCGCCGGAAATAGTTTTCCCCCAGCGTAAAGGGACATTGCAGGTTTTTGGTCAGGAACATCGCACACAAAATCCGCAGTCGATTGGGCATCAGTCCCGTCTCGTTCAGCCCGCGCATGGCCGCGTCGATGACCGGGATTCCGGTTTCTCCTTTGGCCCAGCGCTCGAAATGTTCCTTCGTCAGGCCGGATAGGTCATACTTTTTCTCATAGGAAAAATAGTCTTCATCATAAATGGCCAGATACAGATAAAAGTCACGGAAAGCCAGTTGGCGCACCCACTCCTCGCTTCCATCCAGCCGAATCGCCCGCGCATACAATTCCCGAATCGAGACTGCTCCCGCGTTCACGTGGGGATTGACTCCGCTCGCGGGCAGCTCGGGATAATAGTCGCGCTTATCGCCGTACTCGCGGATTCCGTCTTTCAGGAAGTCCTCAAGCTTCTGCTCCCATTCATCGGCTGGCTCATACTCGTCCAGATCGAATGGCGGTTGGAATTTCTTCGACCAATCGGGATTCGCCTCGCCTGCTTGCAGATCGGCAAGTGTAACGGAAGACGGTTCGTTAGGCGAATGTGCGAGATACTCCAGCCACTTTTTATGAAAAGGAGCGAAGATCTTATAATAGCCATCCTTGCCCGTAAACTCGGCAAAGCGCTCCGGGTCAGCCATCAGCGTATCGAGAATGGACGTGAAGGCCGCACCCTGGTCTTCCGTCACCTGCTTGAGCTTGCGGTCGCGCTCACGTGCATAAGGCGTGAAGTCCCGGTGAACCACCACTTCGTCAATCTCCTGCTCGCTCCCCTTGAGTGACTTCAGCAGATGAGACAGCACTTCATGCGGCTCGCCATACGCCATATGCAGGGTGCGTCCGGCTTTGTCATACTGCCTGTGCAGACGTGACACATGGCGCAGGAAATTGACGCCGCTGTGCTCCTTTTCCCGGTCTTTTTTCAATAAAAAAGAATCGAGAATCAGCAGATGCAGCACAGGTTGACCCGCCTCGTGCAGATAATCAAAGGCAGCCAGATCTTCGGTACGCAGGTCCTTGCGGTGAATAAACAATTTCAAGGCGGATGTGCTCCTTCCGGGGTTCGGTAGATAATCGTTCACTTCATATTAACCGAGTCCAGCACCAAACGGAACGCCTGAAGCACATGGAGAGTCAAAAGGCAGTGAGGCTGAATTATTTCCCTACCGCATGCGGCGACGTCTCACCCAACGATCCTCTACTCCGTCAGCGTCTTCATCATCAGCAGATGTGGAATCCCGTCTTCCATAAATTCGTCGGAGGCCGCCTGGTAGCCTAATTTTTCGTAAAATCCTCTCGCCTGGGTCTGTCCATGCAGCTTGACCTGGCGCAGCCCCTGCTCCCCTGCCAACTGCTCCAGCCCAGCGATGATCCGGCGACCGATGCCGAACTTGCGGTAAGGCTCCCGAATACAGATGCGCTCCAGCTTGCCCACACCTTCAACCGCGCGAATCCGTCCTGTCCCCACCGCTTGATCCTCATGTTCAATCAGAATGTGGATGCATCGCCCGTCCAATCGATCAAACTCGTCAAATTCATCTTCGGCAGGCACGCCTTGTTCGTCAATAAATACCTCTCTGCGAATATCAAATGCCTGCTCCAATTCCTGTTCACGGGTAATCGTTATGGCTTCCATTCCCTCTTCATCCTCTCGATATTCGACGACTGCACCAAACGGGTACAGGGGTCGGATTTGTACGGTTCGACATATTTATAAAAATGAGTATATCGAATAATCATTTTGTTGTACATACAACAATTATCCGGAATGTGTATCTCGACTATTCCTGCCTGTTTTGGACGTCCTCACGCCTCTCGATTCATCCCGATCTCCTGATCTGACTGATTCAATTCGCCCCGGTTCGTCCAAGGTTATCCTGTAACCGCGACTATTCTTACAATCGGAGGTTATCCCTATGAACAATCTCAATCTGAACTTCATGAATCGCAGATCCACTTGGAAAAAAGCTACGACTCTAGCCGCGACTGCGGCATTAACGGCGGCTCTGGCGCTTCCGGTCTCGGCAGCTTCACCTTCCATGGCTCCGACAGCGGCAGTCAGCACGTCTTCGACAACTGCCCAAGCAGCTTCGGGTGTAGAAGACCGACTGGAGAAAGTGGCCGGCTTCAAGAGTGCTTCTAATGTCCGTGCTTATTACGCCAATCTGCAACGAGCTGTTGCCAAGGGCGATAAGGCGGGTGTAGCCGCGCGGATTCACTACCCGCTCAGTGTATACAGCGGAGATGACAATAAGCAGAAGATGGTTATCAAGACCAAGGCACAGCTCCTGAAGCACTATGATCGTATCTTCACCCAAGACATCAAGGAAAATCTTGCCGAGACTTCATTCTCCGAGCTGTTCGTGAACTGGCAGGGCGCCTCGACCGATGATGGCGAGATCTGGATCACCGCTTCCAAGACGGGGATGCCGGGAATCTCGACCGTAAATCTGGACGATTAACAGACTCTTACAAAGACAACGAACAAGGAACAAACAACAGGAAACGACCTTTGGGTAACAAGTGATCGAGGCCGATCTTCCGGATCTGTGCAGAGTGCCGGAACGATCACGAAGTACCGTGCAGCTAAACTCACCACATGAAAATGAATTCAGGCTCAAAGTTTGGAAGCCGATGTTCTCCCCGGAGAGCATCGGCTTCTTCGTCTACCCGATCGGTTTGCCGTCCCACTCCATGCCGCAGCGCGGTAAACGGATCTGCCTGCTTGGTCATCCGCTTGCCCTTTTGATTACAGGGCGAAGCGGGTAAAATGGGATAAGAACGCCTTGCATCTGTCTGCGGGCGAAGACGGAACTGAAAGACCGGAGGATATGATGATGAAACAAAACGGAAGCTGGTGGAAAGACGACCGTATCCCCGGCTTGATTGCACGCAAGCAGGTCGATGGATTCCTGTTCGGGCACGGCTTTGAGATTCCGCCCGACTTCTATCCGGACTTTGAAGAAGCAGGCGGCGGCAAGCTCCCGGCGATTGGCGAGAGCCGTCCCATTCGCCTGCTGCACGAAAATGGCGGTGTCTACGCCACCTACGAAGCCCGCATGGAACACTGGCGAATCGCCGTGCCCAGCGGCAAGACCTCGCTGGAGATTCGCTACGACTCCAACAAAGAGTTCAAGCAGTTTCTGCTGTCCGCCTTCTCCTCCACCTATCTGGAGGTGGAGGAATGGAGCCAGCGGCTCGCCAGCCAGCCGGATGCTTCAGGGATTCCTCGCGTGCAGGGCCGCGAGTACGGCCCGGCCGGGGTATATGCCGCCGCACTGGAGGCGCGGCGGACGGGACCAGCCGGGGACGCCTCGGCGGGCAGCCGGCGAATTCCGCCGCGCGGCGAAGCGGCGCAGCAGGCCGCTGTGCGCAGCCCTTTCGATACGCCGGATGCGTATCTGCCGCGCGAGGAACGCGCGGAATATCTCTATCTGTACCGGACGGATACGCCGTTTACGTATCGGCTGGAACTGCGTCCGCTGGGCGGCCAGGAGATGCGCCCCGCGCATTTCTTCATTGCGGAGAGCGGCGCGGAATATCTGGTGGCCCCCGCCTCCGAATCGGAGCAGGCGGTTATTGCGCCCGCAGAGCCTGCCCGGCCGCATCTGGCAGATGAGCAGATCGCCAGCGCGATTGCCGATGTCTCTGCCTATATCCGCCAGCGCGGATTCTCCTTTCCCGCTGGCCTGGTTGAGCAGCTCTATCTCTCGCTCAAGACCCGGCCTTTCGTCATTTTGGCCGGGATCTCCGGAACGGGCAAAACCCAGTTGGCTCGGCTGTTTGCGGAAGCGGTAGGTGCGACGCCTGCCAATGGACAGTTCACCCTCATTCCGGTACGCCCGGACTGGAACGACCCGGCAGATCTTATTGGCTACAAGGATCTATCCGGTCGATTCAAGCCCGGCCCGCTCACGCTGGCGCTCAAGGAAGCTTCGCGTCCGCAGCAGGCGAACAAACCGCATTTTATCGTATTGGATGAGATGAATCTGGCTCGTGTGGAGCACTATTTCAGTGATGTACTCAGCCTCATGGAGACGCGTCGGCGCTCTGTAGCTATACAGGACGGAAATGGGTTGGCAGCAGGGAATGGGGCAAGTGAAAGCGGCCGATCAGCAGATGCTGGAGTGCTTGCAGGCGAGATCATTACACAGCCGCTGCTGCCCAGCGCCTTATTTGAACATGAAGAAGATCGCGCCGCGTATGGCGATCTGTATATCCCCGGCAATGTCTACGTGATCGGCACGGTCAACATGGATGAGACGACCTATCCGTTCAGCAAAAAGGTGCTCGACCGCGCAGGCACGCTGGAGTTTAACCACATCGATCTGATGCAGCTCCCTCAGCTTCGAGCCGAAGCGGAAGTCGAGGCGGAGCCGCTATTCGTCGATCGGCATTTTCTCGGCAGTGAATATCTTCAACTGGTGGACGCGATGCAGGATCATGCCAAGCTCATTCAGCAAACCGCTGAAGAACTGAACACTCTCAACGCCATGCTGGAAGAGATTCAGGCTCATGTCGGGTTTCGCGTACGGGATGCCGTCTGCTTCTATCTGATCTATAATCAGCGCTTTCAGCTTCTGACCCGCGCCGAGGCCTTCGATGCCCAGCTGATGCAGAAGATTCTGCCCCGTGTGCAGGGAAGCCGCCATTCCGTCAAAAAAGTGCTGCTGGATCTGCTGCGCCACTGCCTGGGCAGCGAAGCTGCCAAAGCGTTCGACTGGCGCGAGCTGGAGGATTCCGCCGAGGCTGCCTACTCGGGGCGCCGCAGCCGGGAGAGCCTGGCGGCCGCGCGTTATCCCCAGAGCGCACGCAAGATCGCCTATATGCTGCGCCGTCTGGACGAAGACGGATTCACCTCGTATTGGCTGAATTAAGGTGTTGGCTGAATGGACCGAGGGATGCCGCCGCTGCTGGATCTGCTGCGTACGCACAGCGAAAAATAAAAGCCAAAAGCCGACGGAGACTCGTCGGCTTTTGGCTTGTTGAACAACCATTGAATCAGCTTCCGATTACTAACTCGATTGCTAATGGATCGAGGTGACGCATGGCAGGCGCTTAGAGCGGGTTTAGAATGATAACGGATTCAGATGACGCTTGGAACAAGAATACACTGATTTTCAGCGCCCCTCCGCTAAGTTCGGGCGCAGCTCCTTATATTTCGCTACATAGGCAGCCGCCAGCTCCGTGATCTGGTCATATCGTCCCTGCTTGGCAGGTGCCGTCAGATTGCCGCCGATTCCCACGGCCATGCAGCCTGCGTTCAGCCACTTCTCCATATTGTCCAGATCCACACCGCCGGTTGGCATGATGCTGATATGCGGCATAGGGCCTTTGACCGCCTTCACGAAGTCTGCTCCAAATGCGCTCCCCGGGAACAGCTTCAGCACGTCCACGCCCATCTTGAGCGCCTCCTTGATCTCACCCAGCGTCAGCACACCCGGCATGTACGGGATTCCGTACAGATTGCAGATCTCCGCCGTGTCTTTTTCAAAAGACGGACTCACCACAAACTCGGCACCCGCCAGAATCGCAATCCGCGCCGTGATGGGGTCAAGTACCGTTCCCGCTCCAATCACGGCTTGATCGCCATATTCCGCTGCCAGCTCACGAATCGCATGTTCCGCACCGGGTGTCGTAAAGGTCACTTCAATATTGGTGAGGCCACCTTCGATGCAGGCAGCAGACATCTTGATGGCATCCTCAGCGTGATCGGCTCGAATGACCGCCACCACTCCACAAGCTTGCAGACTTCCCAGTACCTTCAGCTTTTTCATTCTGTCGTTCTCCTTCAACTTCATAATGATGGAACGTGATCGCAGTCATCCTGCAGCCAAACCCAATAAGCAAAAGCGGAACTTTCGCATCCCGATTACTTAGATAAACTTTTTTATCAAATCTTAAATAAAGCGCTATACTTTGAATACTAAATTCAATCCCAGGCTTCGTCAATAGGCATTTTATGCGAAAAAACCAGCGGCATAATTGTACAAAACCGGTTTATGTGTTACTTTTAAAAAAAAGCTCAGGGAGGAATCGTTCATGTCTCATTCATTGGCGGCTGTCACGTTTGGCGAACCGATGGCCATGTTCCGTGCGGAAGAGGAAGGCGAACTGCATGAAGCCCGTTCATTCTCCAAAGCACTGGCCGGTGCCGAAAGCAATGTGGCGACGGGTCTGTGCCGATTAGGTCACCGGACGGGTTACGTCACCAAGCTGGGAGAAGACAGCTTCGGCCGCTTCATCCTTCACGCGCAGCAGCAGGAAGGCATTGATACATCCTCCGTCACCTTCAGTTCTGAGCGTCCGACCGGTATGCTGCTCAAATCCAGAGTATCCAGCGGCGATCCCAAAGTCGAATATTTCCGCAAACAATCCGCTGCTTCCACGCTCTCTGTCGCTGATTTCGACGCCGACTATTTTGCTTTAGCCGGGCATCTGCATGTGACGGGTATTTCGGGAGCGCTTTCTTCATCCATGCTGGAGTTCTCCCAACATGCAATGGATTATATGCGGCAGCTTGGACGCACCATTTCCTTCGATCCCAATCTGCGTCCGGTGCTGTGGCCCGATCGGGAGACGATGATCGCTACGCTCAACGACCTGGCGGCTCGCAGCGATTGGTTTTTCCCAGGGATTGGCGAAGCGCGTCTGCTTACCGGACTTACGGAACCGGAGGAGATTGCCGATTTCTATCTGTCCAGAGGGGTATCGTTGGTGGTCATCAAGATGGGACCAGAGGGCGCCTTCTATAAAAACGCCGATGGTGCGGGCTTCGTACCGGGATTCCAAGTGGCTGAAGTGGTCGATACGGTAGGCGCAGGAGATGGATTCGCGGCAGGCGTAATTAGCGCCCTGTTGGAGCAGCAGGATGTAGCCGCCGCTGTTCGGCGCGGCAACGCGCTGGGTGCGCTGGCTGTCATGTCACCAGGCGATATGGATGGACTTCCGACGCGGGAGCAGCTTGAAGCTTTTCTGACTTCGGCTGTTTCGGTTGGCTGAATGTACGTACGCTCCAGCCTCCTCCCCGTCAAAGGCTGGAACGCCGGGTCATAGGCATAGGCTGGTTCATGTTCGGGTTCATATGCTAATCCATGATCTAAATCTTTGCTGTAAAAAAACGACCTCAGCTTCCACGCCTTTGTGGAGGATTGAGGTCGTTTATGTATGAGATCACTTGAATGAAAATCATTTGCCTACGGATGGCCTACGGGTGCTTCACTTCAACGTTCTCAACGCTCCAGACCCATGCCCCACTCATTCTCCCCGGCGAAGATCCTTGACCGATGCCCCGACTTGCAGGGATGGGGCAAAGCGATACGTAATGGGCACCGGCTTCTCCTTGTCTTCAATTCCGGCCATGATGATCTTGGCGGCCTGCGTTCCCATCTCGCGGGCAGGCTGGGAGAGGGTCGTCACCGCAGGGTTATAGATCTGCGCAAATTCCGCGTCGTCAATCCCGATGACCGACAGCTGCTGGGGAATCTGAATTCCCTGACGGTTGGAGGCCTTGAGCAGCTCCGCCAGCACAATATCGTTAGCCGCAATGATCGCGGTTGGTGGTTCCGGCAGCGCCATCAGCTTCGCCAGCTCATCCGCAAGATCAGCCGCTGCCGCGCTGCATACATAGTCTTCACACAGTGGAAGCCCGGCTTCCTCCATCACTTTGCGGAAGCCGGCCAGCCGCTCCTTGCGAGGCGTAATCGGCTGCACGCCCAGCGGCAGCGTCATGATTCCAATGCGTGAGTGGCCGCTGGCGATCAACTCACTCACGCCCATCTTGACGGCCGCTTCGTTGTCGAGCAGCAGGCTCTGTGTACGAACGCCTTCGACCAGTCGGTCGATGAAGACGTAAGGCGTGTGCTGCTCATTCAGCTTCTCGTAGATGGCTGCCTGATGCGCGGTCGGGAATACGATAAGCCCATCCACCTGCCGCGCCAGCAGCGTCTCGATATGGCTGCGTTCTTTGTCGGGATCTTCGTCCGCGTTACAGATCAGGGTCTGGATGCCCCGACTTTGCAGCTCACTCTCGATCGCCTTGACGCAGCGAATCGACAGATTGTAATCGATGTTGGCCACGATCACCCCAACCAGATAAGTCCGGTTCTGCTTGAGGCTGCGAGCCAGACCATTAGGCCGATACTCCAGCTCCTCGATTACTTGGGCAATCCGCTGCCGGGTCGCTTCGCTCATGTATTGGTATCGCTGGTTTAGATATTGAGATACGGTACTTTTGGAGACGCCGGCCTTGCGGGCGACATCATCAATGGTCAGTTTCTTCATCTTTAGACTCCGCTCTTTGCTTTTCTCCATGATTGGGTGGAAACGGCGCTCCGTGCACTCGGAACGTCCACAAGACAAGCATAGCGTATAATCGTCGATTTTTCTACGAACTGCCAAGTTCCTTCCTCCGGTTCTCGATCCGTCTTCAGAGACCGCTTGCCCAGACTCCTACCTTGCTTTTTCGGACGCCAAACGGCCCTTCTTTTAAAACGATTTCTATTTTCCAAAAAAATATGTTGCCAACCACTTAAATTCGGTTTATATTTATGTGGCCGGCAACATTAATCGTCATTTACAACCACTCGAATAGAAAAAGGAGACTTTAATCATGAATAAAACAGCTATGCAAGCCGTAATGGTCGATCGCTACGGAGACGCCGATGTTCTGGAACTGCGCCAAACGGAAAAACCTGTTCCTCAGCCTAACGAAGTGCTGGTACAGATCCGCTACGCTTCGATGATTCCGCTGGATTGGAAGATCCGCAATGGTTGGCTGGAACAAGTCTTCCCGATCGCGTTCCCTTACGTACCGGGTTTCTACGCTTCAGGGATCGTCGAAGCGGTCGGGGAAGGCGTGACGGAATTCCAGCCGGGCGATCGGGTATTCGGCGATATCCGCGGCGCGTATGCGGAATATGCCGTAACCGGACAAGACGCGCTGGTCAAGCTTCCGGACAGCCTCTCGCTGGAGACCGCCGCCGCTATCAAAGCCGGAGCCGATTCCGCCTGGAAAGCGTTGTTCCTCGAAGGCAATCTCGAGAGCGGGAAAACCGTCCTGATCCACGCGGCGGCCGGCGGGGTCGGCCAGGTCGCCGTACAGCTCGCCAAACGTGCAGGAGCGACGGTGATCGGGACAGCTTCGGCGGACAATCTCGAATTCGTCCGATCGCTGGGCGCGGACCAAGTGATCGATTACCGCAGCGAAGACTTTGCCCAGCTGGTCCAGAACGTTGACCTTGTCGTCGATACCGTTGGCGGAGATACGGAGCTGCGCTCATGGGGCGTACTCAAAAAAGGCGGAATTCTGGTATCGCTCGTCGGCGATCCCGACGCGGAACAAGCCGCCGCCCACGGCGTAACGGCTAAGTTCAACACCCGATTCGCGGAGCGCGAACATCTGCTTCAGATCGTCGATCTTCTGGCGGAGGGTAAGCTTAAGATCGAGACCGGCCGCGTCTATCCGCTGAGCGAAGTTCGGGAAGCGCAGCGCTTCAGCGAACAGCGCCGCGGACGGGGACGGATTCTGCTGGCTCCGCGGGGGTAACGGCAGCCTGCCGATGCTGGAACACTTTCGCGCCAGACGGTATGATAGAAACAGCTGTGCCGCATCGGGTCCGCGTCCGCTCTTCGGACAACCAAGGAACCTTGCATGCGGCGGAAACGAGGAATCTGCCGATGACCCATAATCCTGTCGATCCAACTTCATCCGAATCTCCAACGCCATCTCGGTCTTCTTCCGATCAGTCTTCTCCCGCTTCGTCTTCCGCGCGCGAATTCAGCGCCGGCGAGCGCTTCCCGGTCAGCTTTGCCGTATTCGCGCTGGGACGCTCACACCGCGCGCTGGCCGCCCAGCTGCTGCGTGAGATCGGCCTGTTCGCCGGGCAGGAGATTCTGCTGTTCCAGCTCTGGGACCAGGACGGACAATCCCAGAACAGTATCGGACGGGCGCTGCGTCTTGACCATTCGACCGTCGCCAAGTCCGTCAAACGGCTGGAAGAAGCCGGCCTTGTCATGCGCTCGCGTTCGCCCGAAGACGGCCGGGTCACGCTTGTCTCGCTGACCGAAGCGGGACGGGCCCTTGAGCACCAGGTAACCGAAGTCTGGCGGCGCGTCGAAGAAGCCACGACCGAAGACTTTACCCCGGAAGAACTGAAGCTGCTGGCCAAGCTGGCCTTGAAAGCCGCAGCCAATGCAGACAAGCATCTGAAGTAAACGCACCGCGTCTGTTTTGCGTCCAGGAACACCAAAATGCCCGCTTCGAGAAGAAGTGGGCATTTTGGTGTTCTTTTTCGCCGCCGTCGCGTACACCTCGCTTCAGCTGAGATTACGGGGATTTGAACGCGATATGCGCGCTTACCTGCTCGAACGGGGCGTGACCGAACAGGAGATCGTCAGTGTAAAGGCCAGCCTGTCCAGCCTGCCCACTTATCCGGTAATCGTTAAGCTCTCGCAGGAACCGGAGCGCGGCTATCTGTTTACGCCCGATTCCAGGCACCAAGGAAACTTCCTGCTGATCGACGACCTTCCGCCGCAGCTGCCTTACACCGACGATCCTTTGGAACCCGAGAGACCCGCCATGCGCGACAAAGCCTATCTGGAAGCTTATGGATTCAGCAATATTCAGCCTTTCCAAGACCTGGGTTCTTACATCCTCACCGCTGAAAAAGCCGCCGAGTCTCCCTACCGGGAATACTGGGCTTTGCAGAAAGTCGATCCCTCCCTCTACTATGGTCAAGCTGTTCATACTCATCAATATGTCGTGGAACATCCGGGCATACGTAAAAAGCTCGGCCTATCCGCAGACACCACGCTCTATGCCTGTGTCATGGTGGTTGGCGATCTGGCGCGCGGCGGGTATCTGCACAGCGGGACGGTCTCCGGCGAACGCCCGACCGGGAGCGGCTATTCACTAAGAGGAGAGACGATTGAGAAGTAAGGGTTCGCCTTTTTCAGAATCCCTTCCATGCTGCTTATGCTATCAATGCGCAAAAAAAGACGGTGCTGTGCTTCATCAATCACAGATGCGTAGAGAGAGGATTCTACCCCTTCCCGCCTTTCAGTTACCTGTGATTTTTGAAACAGAACCGTCTTTAACTTTATTGCATTTCTCGCTGCACAATTATAGCAAAATAATTACGTAAATACGCTATTTCATTTCAATGAATTGCATGTTTTACATCATAATCTTCCAAAGGCACATCCGGTTCAAGCCCTAACGCCAGCTTCGCCAACTGACTTCCAAGAAATGGACCCATCGTCAATCCGGAAGCGCCCAGGCCGTTGGCTGCGATCAATCTATCCCAGCCAGGGACGCGCCCGATAACAGGCAGAAAACCGGGCGTAAACGGTCGAAAGCCCACTCGCACTTCTTCCAGCTCACAATCTGCCAATCCTGGCGCAAGCTCCAGACCTTTGCTCAACACTTCATGTACACCGCCTGACGTAACGCGAAGGTCGCCGAGATCCACCTCATTTTCATGCGTAGCACCGGCTACCATTTTTCCATTATCAAATGCCAGCAGATACTGATCCGTTGGTGGAATGACGACCGGCCATGTCCCACTGCCTGGCTGATCGGACGCTTGCAGATGCAGAATCTGCCCCTTCTGATACGTCACGCGGAAATCCAGTCCCAGGGGCCTCAGCAGCTGGTCGACCCATGCGCCTGCACAGAGGATCACCTCGTCACCGTGCAGCGTCTCCCCGTCCACCGTTACTCCGGTGATCCGGCCCTGTTCGGCAAGCAGCACCGCCTCACCTTCACGCAGTATCGCTCCCCGCTGCACAGCCGCCGCAACCAGCGCATCCCGCAGCTTGGCTCCGTCTACACGCGCTGCACCGCTCACTCGCACAGCCAGATGATGTTCGCCTAGCAGTGGAAACAGCGCCTGAACCTGCTTGGCATCCAATACCTCGATGTCCCCAATCTCCGGCGCATCCACCTTCCGTTTCTCCGCTCGCTCCTGCATCTGCTGAATCTTGCGGGCATCCGTATGCAGACTGACTGCCCCCACCTGGGCGTATCCGGTCTCGCTCTGCCCATCAGCATGCAGCATCTCGGTCAGCTCCGGATAATAACGCGCTCCTTCCTTCGCCAGACGATACCACGCCTGATTGCGCCGCTGCGACAGCCACGGACAGATAATCCCGGCTGCTGCGTCCGTAGCCCGCCCAGGATGCCGTCCATCCACCAGCGTGACCTGCACGTTCTCTTCGGCTGCATACCTTGTCAAATGATAAGCCGCCGAAGCGCCAAGAATTCCCGCTCCGACGACGATGATCTTTTTCATCAATCCCATTCCTCTCCCTGCGATCAGATCCAAATAGGCTCATGCCTACGCTTCTCCAATCATTATACCGGGTAACGACAGTCCGCGCTCAGCGTCCTTACAGCCGCACACAAAAAGGCGCCCGACTCGACTGCTGCCGAATCGGACACCCGAAAAGCCAAACTTCATCACTCCCCTGTAACGGGGTCAAGAGACTAGGACGACTTGGGGTAGAAATTCCTGCGTTCTTCATGTTCGCGCTTGAAGCTTACCGTTTCTCTGCCAACATCGGTCTCCAGGGTGGCCTCAAAGTCCAAGCCATTTAACATCTTCTTGGGGATACCTTCGACCTGAATAATATTCTCCTGCCCAATCCTACCTTCAATCGGACGATCGGAGCCTTCAAAGTAAAGCCTGGCCGGGCGCCCTTCTTCTTGCGAGGCCTCCCTTTTGGGAACAATATGCAGCGTGGATTCCTCCGGCGCAGGCTGAGCAGAATCAATCGTCTTGAGCTTGACCTCGAAGTGGTCCGAGACTCCTGTATACTGCGAACGATAATACGTCTCTGCACCCGAAGGCACACAGGCCGTTAGAACCGCACACCAGGCAAGTCCCCTCATAATAAGGCTCGATGTCCTTCTGTGTCTGGTCATCAGATCACCTTATTATTTGGCGTAGGAGATAAACAAAAATCCGCTCTGGTTGCTGGCCCAGTTATAATAAGTCATCGCTGAATCGCCATCCGGGTCTCTTACCCCGAACGTGAAACTGCCACTGCTGTAGCGATAAGCCGCGCCAGCCTGCCAGTGCCACTTCAGTTGGGCATCCGTCCAAGGGAACAGGAACAGATTGTCCCACATCACCGCCGGAGGGCGACCACTGACGATCCGACCTTTGTAATTCTCAATGGCTCCCGACCAGTCAGCACCAACCTCCGAAAATGACCAGCCTGGCCCAAGGGTATTCTTCAGCCCGAAGACCATATTGCCTGAAGTCGTGCCAAATGGCCCCGTAGCCATGATATTGCGGTTGGCGTTGACCAGCTTTACGACCGAATTACCATAATGGCTGGCATCTTCCACATTCAATCCCTGCTTACCGAGATATTGCAGGATCATGGCAAGCGTCGTCGGCCCGCAGGCACTGCCCGGCCCTTCAATCCCCGCCATACGTTGGTTGATATGTGGAACGCCCAACGAGTACGCGTTCGGCAGAGCTGCTGCGGTGACGCCGCGCTGTGGATGAATGACACGTTCCCAAGCCGCCGGGGCGTCAGGATCAGAGGTCAGAGCCAGATCCGAGATTACCTCATCAGCGTCTTTAGGCTGTACAGCCGGGGCGTCTTCCGACGCTTGCAGACTTGCAGTTGGCGGATTCTGCTGCTTCGCTGCCGCTTCGTTCTGTACTTCTACGCGTTCTCGAATCTCGGCCGTGACCTGCGCCGCATCTTGACCCGCAAGCACGCCCCGTCCTCCGAAATAATACAGGCGCTCGCCGCTCTGAGCCGCTTCAAATTGTGGCTTGTTCGCATCGGCCCCATATTCCAGAATCGGCGGCAGATCCGTGCGGGCGGACGTCACATAATAACCGACCGGCTTATCGCCAGACTTCAGGATGAAATAATATCCAACCACTTGATCCTGTAGATCATACAGCTCTCTCACATAGGTCGCTTCCGCGCCCTGCCAGCTCTCATAAAATTCATGCGTGGAATTCATCTCCGCCAGATCAGCTTCCACGGCTTGACGTGCGGTTTCGTTGGATACCGCAGACGCAGCCGCTTCTTCCGCAGAGGCGGATGACGATCCCAGGATTAGAGTCAAACTCATCAACAGCGGCGCGGCACAATAAACAGTAACTTTACGCAAAAAAATCGGAATCAGCTCCTTTTTTTATCGGTAATGGCTGTTTGCTTTGCCGTTCCTCCTTCCTGGGCAAAACACTCGAAAGTCGGTTCGCAGAGCGTGCACATACGAGTCGATCCTTCGCACCCTTTTCTAAGTAAACGCTTAACCTGTACAAAAAGTTTTAATTTGGTGGAAACTCTTTGTTGGAATCTGTTCGTTTACCTTCTGAGATAAGGTCCCATCTGTTTGTCAGAGAAGTCGAAAGGGGAATGAGGATCTTTCAGCCACAGGTTTCCTTTGATAATGAGCAGATACACGGCAGCCGCAAAATAGGCTGATCCCAAGATCCAGTCGATCGGATCGATTAGCCCCTGCTCGATGATGGAATGAATGTACCAACCGCCGATGGGAAGATGAAGCGTCAGCGCGGCGAATAAGCCGGGGTTGTACCAGGTCTTGGCTTTGAGATTAGCGAACCCGCCATGCCAGATCAATTGGAAGAAGCCCATCAGGATCGGCCCCAGCGCCAGCCAGATCACATGCGGGAACAGCAGGGGCAGCAGATAGAAGACATACGCGATGAGCAGATTAATAATCATGGCCGACTGCGGGTTTAACGGATAATGCCTCGGCTGCTCACTTCTAAATAATATGACGTTAAATAGACCGCCAAAATAACCCGGCCAGCGGTATTCTTCAAATTGGTGCACCAGGATCGCCACCAGGTTAAGCCATAAAAGGATGGACAGCTCGGACATGAAGCGATGGTTCACGGCGATTCCGATCACGGTCACTACAGCAGCCAGAAGTCCCAGATCCGGCCAATATTTGCGCAGTATGTTCACGGTTCATCTCTCCCCGATTTGTCAGAGTGGTCTTACAGATAACGTTCCAGCAGCACATCAATCTGGCGTTCCACGTTCGGCACTTCAATACCTGCTCCCGCTTCCAGAAGAGGTTTCATCAGAATTGGCATAAACACCGCTCCGAAGATCTGCATGACCATCATCATCAGCCGATCCGCATCCTGTTCGCCCGTCAATTGCATGAGCAGATCCTTGATTCGATCAAATCCCGTCGCTCGCATGAACGCCCCGTATTCCTGCTGCGACGACGCCAGACCCGCTCCGGTCCCCATCATAATGATTCGCAGCAGCAGCTCCGGATGCCGTTCGATGCCCTGTACATAATGCAGCAGGAAACTCTTTAACCGCTGCTCGGGCGGCAGAGAATCATCTTCCAGCACCTCGAACGAATCCCGAAATCCCGACAGCATAATCCCGATCACTTCACTGAGCAGCCTGTCCTTCGAGCCAAAATAATAATTAATCAGCGCAACATTCGTATTCGACCGATCCGCAATCTTGCGAATCGTCAGCCCTTCAAACCCTTCTCCCCGAACCATATCAAGTGCCGTCTGAACGATACTTTCCCGGGTCGCTTTGCCTTTTTCCATAATGACCTCCTTGGCAGAGATTTTTAATCAATGTTTTAAACGTTGTTTAATATTAAAATAGCAGGGTTTTGTGGTGGGGTCAATGCTGATTTATATGCGGATAGCGAAGGTGTATGCTCTAGGCCGTGTCTCCAAACCTGCTGATGTGCATCTTTTACCGCCTTTTCGCGCTCTACTGGACTCGTACCTAAAGCGTGTACGATTCCAGCAACGCTACGTCACTTCCCTTTGACGTGCCCCAGCACGCCTTCAGAAAAGTTCCTTGTTTAGCACGAAAATTCGGTAAAATCTGCTTCCATCTAGTGTTGAAGACACGCCCTATTCTCTTCTCTATTTTCATAGTAGAATCGGCGTGTAGAGGAAGATCCATCATTTTAACCTCGCATGGAGGATTTATGAACAAACCTATACATGTTGTCGGAGCGGTCATTGTAGAAAATGGAAAGATTCTGTGTGCACAGCGCGGAGATACCCAAGCCCAGCCTTACAAGTGGGAGTTTCCTGGCGGCAAAATCGAAAAAGGCGAGACGCCTCAGGAAGCGCTGAAGCGGGAGATTCAAGAAGAGATGAACTGCAAAGTGGAGGTCGGCGCGTTAATCGAAACGACCGTACACGAATATGACTTCGGGATCGTGCATCTGACGACGTTCTACTGCACGCTGCTGGCAGGACAGCCCACACTGACGGAGCACGCGGCGATCCGGTGGTTGGCGGCCGATGAGCTTGGAGAGTTGGATTGGGCTGCGGCGGACGTGCCGGCGGTGGAGAAGATTCAATTACAGGCGCTGTCGAATTGAGCAGGTCTCGCTTGAAGAATTCTCGCATAGACAGCTCCTATCGAAGGAGAGAAGAGGTCATGAAACGTTCAAGAAAAATAGGGATCATCTGCCTTGCTGTTCTCTTGCTTTATAGCACTGTTGAATTCGCCCTTTTCGCAGCTGGCCATGTGGGGACCTTCAATGCTGTTCGACGCTCCCTAGCGGGTGCTCCGCAAATCGAGCTATATGGTCAGACTTTAGCTTATGCAGATGTTGAAAAGCTTGAAAGCAGCGAACTTGTGCCGTTAAATCGGACAGAAGAGTCTTTACCAAATCAGGTGTATAAACTGGCCGCTGCTCCGGATAATCCTCCTTATGTATTTGTGCTTAAAGGTAATGACGCTTACTTTAAGTATCGGGTTCCTAAGGCGGCGTGGAGAATGTAAGGAGTTACAATCAATGAACAAAAAACGTATTTTTTATTTGGCTTTAGCTCTCGTTCTGTTTTCCGTAATTGGAGCTTTGATTTCACAGATCTTATCCAACCATCGAGAAACAGACACAGCCGCAGCTTATGGACTGGCTTATGTACAGCAGCATTATAAGGGGCCAAATGGTCTGAAAGTGTCAGACAAGTGCCTCCCCTTCTTCGGAAGCGGCATGCATGAAATCACTATTCAGGATTCGGACAGCAAGTATTATTACCTGTATGTGAAAGTCGGACCCCAAGACTCATTAACGTCTATTGAAGATGCGACCTCCTACATACGAGACAAAGATTATCAATTTGGGTGTAAGAAGTAGACAGGATTTTTGCTTTTCTCCGCATATCAAAAGAGCCGTGCGCAAATGTTATTGCGTACGGCTCTTTGGTTTTGACTTGCGCATCCAAAATTACTTTAACCCCAACTGATCCCGCCGCTCAAAGTGCACATGCAATCGATATTCGCAGATCTCTCGAGTCCATTGGTAGAGCAGTGGCTTATCTGCTTCTTTTGCATCAAACGCGAATCGGAATTTCCCATTCGCAAACTCCGCTCAATAAATTAAATATAATGAAAAGTTGCCTGTGTTCGCTTGAACACTTGTTCGCTGTAGTTTAAAATACATATACAAAGCACATTATTACGTACGTAATGAAGGAGAATGCTGATGAATTTCAGTTACACCTTTCCTGCGCTTCGAGGCATCCAAGCGGGTAGAGAATTCTATACCGTCATGTGTCCATTACGCCTGATTCCTAAGATCTTTTTGTTCGATGAAGAAGAAATTCCAGCTGAACATCGCGCTCAACGCCTGATGAATAAATCTCGAATTCCCGACATCGCTAACTACATCTTGGAGAATCCCAAGGACTACATTTTCTCGTCCCTTACCGCCTCGGTAGATGGAGATATGAAGTTTAAGGAGAGCTCAAAGGATATGAAAGACGTAGGCTATTTAACCATCTCTCTCGATTCTAAGTTTCTAATTAACGACGGTCAACATCGTAGAGCCGCTATCGAAGAAGCCCTGAAAATCTCTCCCGACCTTGGTGACGAGACGATCTCAGTGGTCTTTTTTCATGATTTGGGCCTGACCCGATCTCAGCAGATGTTTTCGGATCTCAATCGACATGCCGTGAATACGACTTCTTCGATCGGAATCTTGTACGATCATCGGGATCAACTCTCATTGATTACCAAGAGCTTGATTGCCGATATTCCTTTGTTGGAACGTTATACGGATCGGGAGAAAGTATCGTTATCCAAAAATTCGCCTAAGCTGTTCGCGCTCAACCATATCTTCAATGCCACATCCAAACTTATCAACAAAAGAAAAGGCGATATGGTCTCGGAGCAGGAAAAAGAATTCGTCACGGAATTCTGGAAGCTTCTTTGCCATTCGATTCCCGAGTGGCAAGACGTTCTAAAAAAGAAGATCTCTCCGCGCGAGCTTAGAGTGCATTCGGTAGTCGCGCACGGAATCTTCTTAGAAGCGCTTGGCATCGTAGGTTACTATTTATATCTCAACCACCCGGACGAATGGCAAACTTACATTAAGAACCTCAAGAGTATCGACTGGAATCGGGAAAACAAAACCGACTGGCAAGGCCGGGCTTACGGCAACACCGGACGCATTAATAAAACGGGCGAAACGGTGCAGCTAACCGCTAACCTAATCAAAACGAAAATTGGGCTCCCTCTCACAGAGCAAGAACAGAAGATGGAGAACCGGTTCAAGGAGGCTTCTCAAAATGGTTGATTTCGGACTAAACATATTCAATACAGGCACCAAATTTACGGAAGCCAAAGAACTCGTAAAAGAAGTTTATCTCATGGACGAACGTCCTTGGGTCGTAGGATTCAGCGGCGGTAAAGATTCGACGGCTGTCGTTCAGCTCGTCTTTCAGGCTCTTCAAGAGATGGAACCTTCCCAATTGCATAAAAAAGTCTATGTCATCTCTTCCGATACTCAGGTGGAAACGCCTCTTATTATCGACAAAATTACGCGGACACTTGGACGAATTCAAGCAAAAGCGCTGGAGTTGGGCTTGCCTTTTGAAACGCAAAAAGTACGTCCTAAAGTCGAGCAAACGTTCTGGGCTTCGATCATTGGCAAAGGTTACCCTACTCCGCGTCAAAAGTTCAGATGGTGTACGGACCGTTTGAAGATTGAACCGGCTAACCGTTTCATCTTGGATAAAGTCGATCAGTTCGGCGAAGTCGTTATGCTGCTCGGCGTACGCGATTCGGAGAGCGCAACGCGCGCAGCGGTCATGCAATCGCACACGATCGAAGGCAAGAAGCTTATGCGCCATTCTACTCTGAGAAATGCTTTTGTTTTTGCGCCAATTCGATCTTTCGACGTGGACGACGTATGGGAGTTCTTGCTCCAATACGAATCGCCTTGGGGTGACGACAACAATGAGCTGCTAGAACTTTACCAAAGCTCGAATAGCGAATGTCCGCTGATCGTAGACAAAGAAGTCAAAGAAAGCGCAGGCTCTTGCGGGAATAGCCGTTTCGGTTGCTGGACATGCACGGTCGTAAACGAGGATAAAGCGCTGAGCGGATTTATCAATAATGGTGTAGACTGGTTGCGTCCTCTCTACGATTTCAGAAACTTCCTTGTTCAAATTCGTGAAGACCACTCAAAGAGACAGAAACAACGGATGAATGGTGAAGTCTACCTTCTTCCTTTCAACGATGAACTTGAAGGCCGAGAAATCATCCTGAAAGAAAACTTGAAACAATACTTGCACGAGAACAACATCAACCTAGCAACAGTCGAAGAACTGGATATCGTCATTCAAGACGGCGAAGAGTTTAAGCGTCTGGGCGTAGGTCCTTTCACCTTGAAAGCCCGCGAAGAAATCTTGAGAGAATTGCTGCGTACGCAAAAACAAATTCGTGAACTGCATGATCCGACGATCGAATTAATCACTATTGAAGAATTGAAAGCCATCCGCAAATACTGGCATGACGACCTACAATGGGAAGATCGTTTGCCGATGGTTGTCGAAGAAGAAACTGGCGAGGTCTACGATTGGGATCACAATGACCGCCCTGTCTTCAAAGACGATCAACTGACCGATCTGGAGACGCTTTGCCAAGAAGAAGGCGTAAACTTGAGCGTACTCAAGCAACTGATCTCGGTGGAAAAAGATTACTCCGGCGTAAAAGTAAGACGCGGGCTGTTCCAAGCATTCGATAAAACTCTAAAGCAAGACTTCTTGCATTTGTAAAGGTGGATTAGCTCTTCATGCATATTAATAAGCTTTTGCTTCGCAATATAGGTGCTTATCACGGCCCGCATCATAGCTTCGACTTTAGAACAAGCGCGGATAAGAACGTCGTTCTTCTCGGCGGTAAAAACGGTGCAGGTAAAACAACGATCTTAGAGTCTTTACGTATTGTTTTATTCGGTTCTTTAGCTTACGGATTCATGAACGATAACGAACCTTATTTCAAAAAGATTCACTCTCTGTTGAACCGTGCGGCTCTTCAAAACGGAGAGAACGATTTTCAGATCACTCTTGAATACAAAGCTACAGAAGAATTAGAACCTGTAGACTATGTCCTGACACGTCGTTGGCATTTGAAAAACGACAAAGTTAAAGAGACTTTTGACGTCTTCAAAAACGGCCAAGCTCTGGATACACAAAAAAAGTCCGACTTTCAAAATCGCTTGCGTGAAGAAATGCCTCCTCGTTTGTTTGAACTTTGCCTTTTTGACGGGGAGGATATTTCGCGGATCGTCTCGGACGAGAAGATCCCGGAGTATTTGAGCGAGTCCGGTAAAATCCTATTCAATCTGGATTTGTTCATGAACTTGGAAAAAGATCTGCAAACTTACCGGATGCAATATGCTCAGAAGAATGCGAGTGCGGCTAAAGAGATTGCCGATCAACAGGAATTGATGAACAAAATATCTGAGCTCCAAACGATTGTCGAGGAAAAAGCTTCTCTGATCGTTCTGAGCGAAGACGAAATCACTCATTTGAACGATGAAATCAAGCAACATAAGAAAGACTTTGATGAACACGGCGGTTTGCAACGCGAAGAACGTCAGCGACTAGCCAGCCAAGTCAATATAATTGAGAATGAGAGAAAAGCAAATACCGAACAAATTCGTGCGTTTACCAACTCTCTTCTTCCCTTCTATATTGCCAAAGATTTGTTGAGCAAAGTCGTAAAGCAATTGGATTTGGAGAAGGAAAACGAGTCTTTTGAATATGTCTCTTCCGCTCTAGAGATAGAGAAGTTAAATGCGCTAGTTCATCAGCTCCAACAGTCAAATGTAAATCTTGATATTGCTCAGCTACATAAAGGCATCTTAGAGATTATGCAGCCAGAGAACATTCAATTAATTCACCGAGCTTCGTTCGCACAACGGAGCGAGATTCATAACTTATTCAAGCAGATCGAGCAAATCGATCCTAAGCAATATATCCAATTGTATGATCGAAACGCTGAATTGCTCATAGAAGCTCAAAGATTGCGTAAAGCGATTGAAGTCAACGATCAGTCCAGCGAATTCAGAGAAATCCTTGCACAGATCGAAACCAAGACTAAACGCGTTGAGCAATTGCGCTTACTGATCGAGCAATACAACAAAGAAATTCATGAATCTACAGAAACGATTCGTCTTCATACGACTGCTGCAAACAAGATAACGGATAAAATTCGTGAATATCACAAAGCGGAGAATTCGTTTGTGATGACGGAGAAGTTGCTGCTGGTCAGTCAACGATTCAGAGATCGGCAATGGCGCAAAAAGTTGGACGATGTAGCAAATGAGGCGACCAAGATGGTCAATATTCTTTTCCGCAAAAAAGAATACATCGACCGCATTCATATCGACCATTCGACCTTTGAGTTGCATCTCTACAATCGCCAGCAACATCTGATCACCAAAGAAAGACTTTCCGCAGGCGAAAAAGAAATGCTTATGCTGACTGTTATTTGGGCCATGTTCAAAGTCTCGGGCTGGAAACTCCCATTTGTATTCGATACTTTGATGGGACGTCTGGATCAGGATCATAAGAGAGCTCTCATTCAACATTTCATCCCTAGATGCGGCGATCAAGTATTGATGTTTACGACCGATTCCGAAGTTTCCAAGGAACAATATGAACTTCTTAAAGACATTACTGCCAAGTGCTACACACTCGAATTCGATCAAGCCATGGATAGCGCCAAAATCGTGAAGGGTCGCTACTTTACCATCAGTGAGGAGAGCAACCAGCTATGAACTTCACTTTACGAACCTCGAAATATGCTAAAGACAACCTGACTCAATTAAGCTCGGCTACGAGCATTACGCCGAATATCTTGATCCGTTACGCAGTCAGCCTATCGCTTAGAAATAGCGTTCTGGATGGCGGAGTCGAACCTGTAACCAAAGACTTCTCGGATGGATTGATATTAAACCGCAATACAGTAACAGGCGAATACGACTATGTATTCAAAGCCCTTATTACACAAGCAGCAGGCAAAGAACTGACAGACGAAGAATATTTCCCGGGTTACTTCAATGCCCATTTGGAACGCGGGATTCGTTCTCTTGCAGGCGAATATAAGAGCGCAGGTAACTCCGAACGTTTTCTTCGTGCCTTAATACTCTAATGGAAAGTAGGGATCTGCATGCTTTACTTGGATAATAGTGCGACAACCAAGATTCACCCTGAAGTGTTGGAAGCCATGATGCCCTATCTCCAAGAGGAGTACGGCAACCCGTCCAGCAAATTTTATTCCTTAGCAGAAAACGCCAAAAAAGCCGTGGCCAAAGCACGCGAGCAAGTCGCTGCGCTGCTTGGCTGCGACCCGGACGAAGTCGTTTTTACTAGCGGCGCAACAGAAAGTAATAACATGATTATTAAAGGGATTGCGGATTATTACGGACGCGAAGACGAAGCAAATAAGCGGCTCATGACAACGAAAGTGGAACACCCTTCCGTGATCGAGACGTTCAACTTCCTAGGAGAGCGCGGCTATGAGGTTTCTTTCTTGGATGTGGATCAATTTGCGCGAGTTACGGTGCAACAAGTAAAAGAAGCGGCTGCACAAACGCAGCCACTTCTTACTTCGATCATGTGGGGAAATAATGAGATTGGTTCGCTTAATCCGATTGCTGAGTTGTCCGCGTTGTTCGAGGAGCACGATTTCTTCTTCCACACGGATGCCACACAAGTAATCGGAAAAGTTCCTGTTGATCTGAAAAAACTGAAAGGTATTCGTTTCTTGTCGATGTCTGGGCATAAGATCGGCGGTCCAAAAGGAATCGGAGCTGCGATCATTCGGAAGCAGTCGAAAGAGATCTATACGCGGTTGACCCCTCTTATGCACGGCGGCGGGCAAGAGAACAATTACCGTAGTGGTACGCTTGCAGTTCATAACATTGTAGGACTCGGTAAAGCTGCTGAATTGGCTGCCGTTAACCTTGAGCAGAATGTACAGCGGTTGACTGAGCTTGAGCAATACTTGACTAGCATTTTCAAGACCAATCTGTCCGGAAAGATCAAGTTTAACAGTGATGAAAAAGACAAGATTCCTGGCTTGATTAGCTTGCAGTTCATTGGAGTGAATAATGAGCTGCTGCTTAAGAAGTTGGCTGATTATGTGGCGCTCTCTTCTGGGTCGGCTTGCAGTTCTAGTAAGCCGAGTCATGTGTTGAATGCATCCGGGAAGTCATTAGAAGAAGTTCGACAGACCATTAGGGTAACTTTAAGTCCTACTATAAGTAAAAAATCGCTTAGTTTTTTTGAACAAATTCGTTAAAAATAAGGATCGAGTTAGAGACCACTAACTCGACCTTGTTGAACGGCTAAATTTCAGATTCCTTGTAAGCCCTTCTTGCATTACTAATATCCTTCCGAGCTGTTTTAAGCGAGACACGAGTACGATCTGAAAGTGTTTTAGCATTACCTTCTTCACTAAGATGTAGAAGTACTCTTCGAAACTTCTCACTCAGGTCTAAACGAGAAACAATGTCCTCAAATTCGATACGTAAATAATCGAATTCCTGATTGATTGTCTCAGCTGGAAGAATCCCAGGTACTGAGTTTTCTGCAAACTCTGCAATTCTTTGAGTCGATTGAATGCGGCCACGCAATTTCGTCCCTGCTCCCCCCATCAAATCTCTAACCATTTTTTGTGGGTCGCCAACTTTTAGCGGTTTGTTAAGCAAGTAATCCATGGCTTGCTCGATTCGATCAAGATGATAGCTGGATTTTCCGCTTTTAGTAGCACGATCATGCATTCCCATCAATAACTGGTAAGCATCAATTACGGAAGGACTCATTTGGCACATTTTGTTTTCTCCTTCGTCTCTCGATATCCGCTAATGAAGCTGGATACTGAGGACTATTTTGTAGAACACAAAAGTCTTATTTTTCTGTATCCGTCACTAGAATCGATTACAGAACAAGTGAGCTTACAGCTATAGTACCTGGAGTACAGCTGCTTTCTCACAAGCAAGCACTCAAGTGTCCTCATATATTATGGAAAGTGAATCAAAAAATGATTACCGAAGAAAAAAAAGAAAGCCGCTATCGACTTACAGATAGCGGCCAGTAAACAAAATAGATCTTTATAATTTTTTGAGCATTTCCCTAACATAAGTCGTACATGAATAACTCCATTGTGAACGTAGGTCTCCAAAAGCCTCTTCTGGATTTTGATGTAGGTTTTCAGCTTTGGCGTAAGCCATAAACAATAAATCAATAGCTGCTTCAGTCTTTCTTGCTATTTCTTCAATATCTGCTTGCTCAAAAGAAGCAGATCCATTAGCAACTTCTTTAATTGGAAGATATATATCTTTAATGAATTGATGACGATGATTCAACCGCACCACTGCTCTTCCATTAAGGTGACTAACTTCAAACATTTCTTTTCCAGGCCAAGAACCGTCTACAATAGAAATAGGACTTTCTTTTAATTGTTTTTTATATTCTTGAGCTAGATTACTATTATCATTTTTATTTATACCTACATCTTCTAAAATTTCTTCGATTATTTTTTCCGATTCTAGTTCACTCATGCCCATCCCGGCTCTTCCCGGTAGAGCTGACTTTTCTGCTTCTAATACAGCATTTATTGCAGAAAGATGTGATATGCTAGTTTTTCTTCCATCTGCACTACTTTTACTAAAAACATCAGTAATGCGTTTTCTTGCTTCTCGTATAGGCTTATTAATGATCTCGCTAATTTCTTTCTTTAGCTTACCTACAGGCGAAGCCCCTCGTTTAACATTTCTCACCTGAAAATATTCATCTAAGTCTGCAGGAAAACTAATTTCCACTCCAATAAAACGATCTATATTTTCAATCCGAGTTGGAAACATTCTTGGAATCACATCGTAGTATATTTCCCTGTTATTTCTCATTATGCTGATATAACCATCTATATCCTTTAAATAAAGATCCTTATATTTTGCTGCTGCTCCTTTATACCCCCCTTCTCCTTTATTCTTTCTAACTACTTCAGGCAATAAAGTTACAGTTACAGTTATATCCTTTTTGTCGATTGATATTGTGTCGCTGTGAAGCACATCTGCAGGAAAATTATTTTTCCCTAATATTTTCAATACTCTATCACTTTCTATTAAGAAAAGTGGATCATGAGCTTCAATAATTTTGCTTTCTTGCTCGATAATTAGACCTTGGTCAATATATTTTCGATAAGTTCTAGCTATAAATTTTGTTAAATCACTAAAGGTCTCTTTAATCGAGTTCCCGTATTTCCCTTCATTTAGCAATCTGTCAATTTTAGACCAAACAATAATTGTGCCATTCTCAAACTCATGATTATCTTTCCAAGTCATATATTGAAGGTACTGTTGTGGGACAGTTTCGACAGATTCGGCAATGATATGCGTTTGTCGTCCTTCTACAATCTCATCTAAATCTAAATAGGCATGATAATAAGATGATTCATTAACTGGCTTGGTATAAATGTCTATTCTTCTACCTTGACTTAAGGCAGCTACTTTCATTCCAACTCCAAATCTCCCCAAACCTTTTCTTTGATTATATCGAGTTGAGAAACCAATTTTCAAAGTATGGGCTAGCACTTCTGGAGAAATCCCCGTACCATTATCTGTAAAAACAATTGTATTCACGCTTTTATCTTGTCCAAAGTATGGTGAAATTCTTACTATATTCGCTCTAGCTTCAATGGAATTATCAATAAGTTCTCCTACAGCAGTAGATAAATCAAATCCAGAATCTCTCCAGCTTTCCAAAGCTCTGTCAACTTGAAAAATCTCTGATTCCATTAAATTGACTGTACTTTCTTCCACAAAAGTTCCTCCTCATGTTTGAAATAGCTTTTTCAGTCTAGTTCAACATTTTAAATATAAAAAGGCTTTTCAGTATGAGTACAATTAGCAAACCGCTTTTATCATTCTCTACTTTAAATGCCTTTCATACTATAAGGAAAATAAACAAACAATTTGTTACTCACTGATACAAATTTTTTGATCGAAAGAGAAATCAATTCTAGAGTTCCCAAAAAGCCCGATCCCGCATCCAAATCGGCTGTCCTGCTCCAGCCTTCACAATACTGAAGTGCTTCTGTAACGACTTAATCCGATTCATGATGTTCTCTTCCTCGCTCTTACTCTGCGTGCTGAACACCATCCGAATCTCTTTGGCAGACATCTCCGAAACGTTGTGTACGATCCAAGTCAGAATATAGTTGGCATAATCGTTATCCGACGTCGAGAAGTGGCTCAGAAATTGTGTAGACAGAATCGTACCTACTCCGTATTCGCGTCCTTCTTTGAGAATCTTCTTGATTGAAGTAAAGTCCTTGCTCAAGAAGTTGTCCGCTTCATCCACCAGAATCATCTTCGTGATCTCACGGTAGTTGCCGTTAATCGCGCTATGACCTTGCATCTGCATCTGGTTATAGAACACGTCTAGCGTAATTGATACCACCAGATTCTGAATACTTGCGTTAAAGCCAGACAAGTTAATAACGGTAATGCCATCAATCATGTCGAACAACGGAATCGTCTTACCAGCATCGGGTTCAAAGACTTCCATCTCGTACAGCTCTTGTAAGGCCGCATACAAGCTGTCGACTTTCGCATCTTCTCTTCCTGCATAGATGTCGTACACATCGCTGAGCGTCGGTGCTGGCTGCTCCCACGTCGTAGGATCGTTTTTCACAATACCTTGTTGATTATACGCATCCATAATAACGCCTTTAAGGGTGTTCACTTGCACTTGTCCCAAGTTGAAAGACTTCGCAATCGTATCGGTTAACGATCCGCTTGTATGCACAGGCAGCAACGGACGGATCGGTTTAGTGACATAGAGAGACAACGGATTATACGGCAAGTGGTACAGATCGTAGACCTTCGCTCCCGTCTTTTCTGTAAAGTCCGGCTTGATATAGTCGCCTTTGTAGTCAAAAATTAGAATACCAATCTTCGTACCGTTCACGTTATCTTGGCTGCTGCGACTGAGCTGGGTAATCAAAGACTTTGTGAACTGGGTTTTCCCTGTTCCCATCGTGCCGATGATGCCTGTATTGGTATGCATGACTTTATCTGTCGAAGTCGGATACCATTTAATCTCTTCTTGATTCTGAGCATTGTGTCCAAATAGGATCTCCAAAGGCTTGTGTGATTCTACTGCTACAGGCTGCTCCTGTTTCTCTTGTTGCATTTCATCCATTGAGTCCTCAGAATTGCCAGACATCGCAATGTTGACCTGCTCCCTCCGAACAGGTTCGTGGACTTTAGAGTCTTCTGCAACAAGTTGGAGAACATCTATATGATCGACGCTCTGTGTGCTTGACTCTGTGGAGTCCGGTAAAGCCATGATTTCATCTTCTCCACTAATATAGAGATTCGAAAGCAACTGATCTGCCGGAATATCGCCATATTCGCTCTGGATATGATTTTTGATTTCTTCGATATCCTTGATGATGAAATCGTATCCGCTCTTCTCCGGATAATCGAACACCAGCACGTCTTCCGTTCGTTTGATCTCCGTAAAGACCAGCTCTTTCTTAAACGAAATGACCGCTCCATCGCCGATGTATTCTTCCAAAGCATTCGAGATCGTGTAATCATCGTTCAACAGTTTTTCTCTCAAGCCGCTGTCCGTTACATTCTGCCAATACTGCTCCGGCCAGATCGAATAGAGGTCCATTTTCTCGGCGCTTGCGATCGCGAGCTGCATGAAGAAATTGCGATACAGCTTGGCTTTGAACGGATCTTCTTCGCTCTCCGTCAAAAAGTCCAGAAGGAGTTGCCGAGTCTCTTTGACTTGCGCCATCGCTTTTTCGTAGACCGCAGGCGAGTTATGACCAATCTTCACTTCAATCGGATAGAAATGGACTTTGACGTTTTGGTCTTGCTGCTCGATGCCGATTAGCAGAAGATCGTCGCTGTAAGAGCCGAATCTGCCTAGATTACGCGCCGAGAACAGTCCTTCCGATTGACGAAGCCCTGTACCGCCGGAGATCCGCAGAATTTCTTCCATGGAGATCGGAATCCAGATGATGTCTTTGTGCGCGAAAGCAGCCAACGCTAATTTCACCGCAGACAAGATGCTGATCTTTTCTCTAGGGAATTGATTTTTCTGTGCCAACAAACGAAGCAGCCAATTGCCGTTAATCGCGTTAAAGAAATTGATGATCGGCGGCAAGACTTCATCCGTAGCTGTGATTTGATGCGAGTGCAGGAACTCTTTGATTAGCTTCTGGTATTGCTTGGAACGTCTGGTGACCGTAATCGCATCGAAGCCACTCGAAGACGTATATTGATCGCTGTAATGAATGACCAGCAAATCTTTCTGCGCATCATTGTTCTTGAAGAAGCTTAAATCCACTTTCGGTTCGATAAAAGTCACCCAATGTGCCGAGTCGTACACGGCATCCAGTTTCTGCTTATGTTCAGCCGAGATCGCGGTGACGATATTCATACCTGCTTGGTAGTTGTCCAGAGTGCGAGCTACGCGTAGCAGCGAATTGAGCTTCGGAACCAAAGCAAGCAATGGCGCATCCGATGTTCTATAGTATTTCGTTCCGAAACCGGTCTTGTAATCCTCATTAATGAAGACAGATGGAATACCCGAGACCAGACCAAACAGCGATACGCCAGTAATCATTTCGGCAGCATTGCTCGTCGCCTCTTGCTCGATTTTGCTCATTTGATAGAAAGTGACGTGGCTATATTCGTATTCATTGGCCTGTACATCACGAGAGTAAAACTTCACTTGATCGCGGAAAATGTTCAGCAGCTCTTCCGAGTGATAGCCTTCCAGCTCCAGCTTCAGATTAAAGTTCTTGGCAATCTCTTCCGCATCGCTATACTGCGACATCTCTTCAAAAACATTATTAATACCTTTTTCTGCATAAATGTGCAGCTCAATCGGAAGCAGATCGCTTTTCTCGACCTCCCGCTTCAGTTGACGCTTGTAATACTCGAACAACCCCTGAAGGATTTCTTGGCAGTCCCCCATATTGATCGTATTGATCTTCAAAGGAGCCCGGTAATCCAAGTCGAAAAGGTAAGAGAAGTGTTCAGTGAATTCTTCGATTTTTTCTTGAACAAGCTTGTTTACGAACATCTTCGACGACTCGAATCGAGGCAAGCTCTGATCGATATAAGTGGTCCATTCATAAGAATCGCTCGGTTCAATCGCTTTGTATAACGCATTATTATAATGAACATAAGGCAATAGATGGGTAGGACGAAGCGAACGCAGCAATTCGTCGTTTATCGCTTCTTTGCCGATCAGATTGTTCAATTGCAATTGGTACGCGAGGTTAAGCGGATGCAGCGGCGTATACAACCATTCGGGATCTTTTAGTCCTTTTCGAATCGTTCCGAGCAGCACCATTTCTCGATGAGAAGGCAGCAAGGACTGGCCGTTTTGCAATTGCTCCAGTTCGTGAAGGTAAGCCTGAACATAACGTTTGGCTAGCGTTGCGTAATCTTCGTCAAAGTAAGCCAAACTAGGCAACAACTGATTGTCGCGGAAGTAACGAAGCAGATCAATATAAGCTTCTTTCACAGACTCAGGCACGTTAATCGGCTCAGGATTTAAAATACCGATCTCTTCCGTGAAATGCAGATGATTGGCTTCGATCAGTTTAAGCTCGCGCTCCAGATTCTTTTTAAATTCGCCTTGTGCATAAGTTTCCCGCGTACCCTGAATAATCTTCATCTTGTCGTTTTCGATCCGATACACGAAGTGTTCTTGTTTCTCGCGCTTCATCTTCCACACGTTGAACCCGCCGATCGGGACTGGCCGATCCACGACATCTTGAATAGAAAGCGGAATCTCGGTGTTGACCAATTTGATAACAAAATGGATCAAGTCTTCTTCGCTTGCCATGTCGGGATTCTTCGTCACGACAAGCTCATCCGTTTCCGCGATCTCGAACTGATTCTGCTCGAAGTCTTCCATCAATTCGACCTTCATGACATCCGGTTGGTCTTTGTTGAAGATCCATTGTTCATCATCCGAATTGATGAGAATGCTGGAATGTTTGGATCTCGACTTAACCAAATTTACGGTATAAGAAGTCTGCACGGCTTGAAGCAGCTTCTCTTCCGTTTCGACGATCGCAATTCTGAAATCGTATGTTTGCGAGACGTCCGTTTTATATTTCACGCCGTAAAAGTTGGTTTGTCCCGGCGAGTGAGTCAATTCGACTTTGATCTTTTTGCCCGACGCTTCGGAGTTGATGTTGTATTTGATCGTCGTATTGGAGATAAATTGGTTTTTGATAAAATCGCTGAACGGAAGCTCCAGAGTAACTTTTCTATGCTGCTCCGGGTTGAAAACGATCAGATTGCGCTTACGTTGTTTGCTTTTGGTTTCTCCGTCCGGCCGTTCCCAATACGTCAATCCTTCGAGAGTCAGTTTTTTGATCGGCTCGATGTATTCTAAACCTTTGCCTTCAAGCTTCTTTTGGTTAGAACGCATGACTTTGCCGAAATCGGTAGACTGCCAATCCGTCGCCGAGAGTTCTTTGACCCCTTGCTCGTCGAAGTGACGCTCTAAACTGATATCGATCGGGCCGTATTGGTGAGCCATCTCGACATGACTGAACAACGTCTGGTTTTCGCTCAGACGCAATTGAATCTGCTTATCTGTCATAGGCGTGTTGAAGAGATCCGTATCCCGGAAGAGACCGAAATCTTTATAGTCTTTATCTTCGAGCTTCTGATTATTCAGAACGGTCAGAATTTTCTCGTAATCAAATAAAGTGACCTGCTCATGAATGCCTTGTTGAGCTTTATTGGAGGCCATGCTGAATTTTAAAATCTGCTTTTCCGCTTGCGACAATTGGGAGCTACTCATCATCTCTTGCAAATTTTCTTCGATCGAATGGATGTGAAAAGGCATACCTTCTTTGCCGAAAGAAGTCATTCCTTGCACAAGGCTATCCAGATTGGAGTTATGAATAAGCAGCATGGCTTTGTCCATGAAAGGGTCTTCTTGTGTGCCGACTTTGTTTCGAAGCGTCGTCAGAAAGTCCGGTGTCACTTCGTCGGAGTTAGCAGCCACCAGAACCTTTGCTTCAGGAGCGACCAAGCAAACCGATTGATAAACCCCTTCTTCGGTCTGCATATAAAAAGGCTCAGCTTCATTCAGTGCTTTGACTTCCGCGACCAAGTCTTCGACTTGTTCGGTTCGTTCAAATTGAATATGAAATTTTTCGCCGGGCTGAATATTGGTGTCGTTAAAGAAACGCTTAATGCGTTCAGCCAGGTAATTATAAAAATGCTTTGACATATATAGCATCCCCACTATCGCTTTTTTTCTCCAATAGATTTAGCTTTTCAAAGTAATCGACGATTGCGGCCAGCGTGTCTCGGTCAAACTTGATTCCGCGAATCTCAAACTCGTCCACCAATCGCTTCAGACGGATTTTGTCTTCGTCTTTGATAATCAATTTGGTCAGGAACAACAAATAATCGGTATCTAAGATCAACATTTTGCCCGAACGGCCGCGAGATTTCAGAAACGTCTTTTGGCAGAAGTGGACAAACCATTGTTTATATTCGTTGTAAGGTTTGGAGCGGGAAGTCTGGTTGAATTGATGATCGATCATTCGGTATAGATGATAAATCTTATTCAAAGCGGGCAATTCGTAACGATCCGGAACGGTTCCCATCAAAGCCCAACGGCTATCACCGGATAGTTTTTGCCCGTAGTCTTCGATCAGTTGATCGAACTGTTGCTCCAGCACTTGTTGCTCTTCTTCACTCATTTGCTGAATATGGTTTGCGATTTCTTCGTAAGACAGCGGGACTTGTAAAGTTTCTCCTTCTTGCGAAACATTCGCAAAATTCAACATTTTCAGCAGATTGACATGAGAGAAGATCCGGCCGACCGATTTCTCCAAGCTTCTCCAACCGTACTCGTAACTCACTCTTGTTTTGGACAAACGTTCTTCTTCTTCAAAAGTAAAGTAGACTGGGAGGATCTCGTGTTCGTTCGATTGGAATAAAGCTTCGTTACGGATCGCAAATTGAGTGACATAGAAGAAGTAATAGTAAGAAATCACTTTCTCGACTTGCTGCGTAAACAGCTCGTTCTTGGTAGCCAACCATCGGAAATCTTGAATGAACAATTCTGAGATTTCCGGCAGCATCACCGCGTAATTTTTACTGCCCTCTTTCGCGTCCATCAAGGCAGGCAAAGAACGGAACAACAGCTTGCTCATTAAATCGGCATCAGTTTGATCTGAAGTATCGACAGACCAAGCTTCTTGCCGGTTCCAGAGCACATTGTATAAAAACAGAGCTAATCTCTTATTGTCATTCTCCACGGTGTTGATGTAATAAAGTGTCTGCGGATGGAACAAATACAACTGTTCATTTTCGTCTAGAAAAAGCGTCTTCATCATTTGTCTGAATTCGCCGCGTTGATTCGGTTGGTTGAAGTGAATCGCATCCAACGCTGTATTCAACAATTTTTCGGCGTCAACGGCTTCCGGCAACTTTTTCTGTCCGACCAGCCTCACAAACTCTCCTGTTACTTCGCGGAAATTGTACTGGGTTTCTTTGAACTTTGTAGTATAAGGCAGAAATTCAAGATCGATCTTCGGATTGTGCTTGATTGAAGAATCGAACTTGAACTGCTTGCGAACTTCTTCAAGATTCAAGTGATAACTCATTAGCTTCACGTCTCCATAAACGAATATTGATCGAATGTCTCATCGTACTGCAAACGGTAACGAGTCGACTTTCCGAATTGTTTGCTCTCGAACACCATTTCGTTCTTTTGCGTTCCGGCATTGTTCAATTTATCGATAAACTCGACAAACTTGATATATTGGAACTTATCTTTCTTATTCGGACGATAGCCTTGCTTGATCCGAATCAACAGCGAATACAACGAATAATCGATGTCGATCGTTGGAACTTCGGAACCGTCTGCATAGCTCGCTCCTTTGGTTCTGAACTGAATTTTCATCATCGTCAGAAACTTGAAGAGTTCCGTTTCTGGGAGCGCATTAGCACGTTCGATATGTGGCTCGATCTCCAACTTTTGCAGCGCATAGTATTGGGTCTGGGGCTGGCCGACTTGTACATAAACCAGGTCGTTATTCGCTTCGCCGTTCCATTTATAGATTGCATCTCGAATATCTTCCTGATAGAGACGCGCAAGCATTCTTAATTCGTGTTTGTTCCAATAGAACAGGTAACGCATAAATTGTTCGTACGTCTTGTCTTCGAACGATTGGTTTGGTTCTTTGGGAATGAAGTAATACAGATACACGAAAAGTTTAATCAAACGTTGTTTATATGCCTGCTCTTTGTTATCCCCGTTACGCCAAGGCGACTGCTGGAACAAAGACTTTGAGAAATACGGCAATCGAGTAATGCTAATATGATTCGCAAAAAGGCCCGCGCCTTCCCGATTCGATTTGAATTCGATCAGGAACTGGTCCAATTGTTCCGTACGCATGCGAGTCGGATTAATTCGATCGATCGCTTGATGGATCGCCGACGCATCAACCTTTTCGAAGATTTGGAACGGAAGCAGACAAGCGACGTAATCCTGAAAATCCTGTTCGCGTACGTATTCAACGATTCGATTATGGCTCATATTCTCCATGACGGAGGGAACAAGCAGATTATAAACAAAGTCCAGCAAAGCCCGGGTCGAGATAATCAGCTTCTCTTTCACCATGACTTGAATGAGGAGCGTAATAATCTTGTCTTGGACGTCTTCGTTCTGAAGCAGTTCGTAGTTTTGCATAATCGGATTTTTCGCTGCGATCTCCGAGTCTTCTTCCTGATCTCTCAAGTAGGCTTGATAAAAAGGATTATCTTCGGTTTGCCGCGTGACTTTTTGAAAAATGCCTTTGATGTAATTCGATTTCGGTCCGTCAGCCGTCAACTGATACATATGATAGTCGCTGAAGTTGACGTATTGGAAGATATGGTCGTCGGGGCTGCTCTCGTCAGCGATGACTGACTCCAAAATTTTCTTTTGATACACGTAAGCCTTCAACCTCGAAAAAGCTTTGCCTTCTTCTGAATCAATAAAGTTGTTCAAAGCACCGAGATTGATCGCCAGTACGATATTTTGTTTGCTGCCAGCTTGCAAACCTCCATCCGAGAACGGTTGCAGTACCTTTGCCAACGTTTCGATTGAAGTCTTTTTTGGAGAAAAACTTTCTGTCGCATCGTTATGTAGATAAAAAATAGATTCGTCATTCAAGAAAGAATGCTTGTTTTTGAGGTACGACAGGATGTGGGACTTGCCATCGCCTACACCGCCGCAGACCAGAATCAAGCGCGGTTCAGGAGAAATATGAGCTTCGTTTATATGTCGTTCAAGTTCAACTTCTACAGGGCGTTGGATATGCATATATTGTTTAAAATCGCTGAAGCTTTCGAGGTTCTCGACCGCTTCTTTGGATGATTGTTTGCAACGTTTTAGGATGTTGATGAGATGGTCTTTCATCAGTTATAAATACCTCCATCTTTTCTCAAGCAATAAACAAGCTCACTGTTTAATACTTAAAGAAAAATGTTTTCTCCACTTTTTCTTCTTTTAATACATGGGTTAGCAAAGAAAAGTCAAATTGTCTTAAACTTTTATTCTGGATTCTTAATTCATCAAGCATCTGATTCAGAGTTCTTTCTTTTTTATCTTTTGAAATTACGATATTTACGGCCTTGATCTGACTAGGAAATGGAGGACAATTTTTATACTTTAAAAGCTTTTCGCTAATATCCCTCAAAGCTTGACCAGGCATACTTCCCCAACATATAAGTAACAAATTTATAGCATCGTATAGCTGTTTAGCTATAGGATTCCATTTTTCAGCAGAAGAAATTGAATCTATATTTTTACCAGCTTTAAGTGTTCCTTGGTGAGATAATGGATCAAAAAGAGGAATCTTCTTATGTCCGGTTAATTCAAGAAAACTCGTAGCAGCATGTTCTCCACATAAGAAATCTCCTTCATCTTTGCCATTATGCTTCTTATAACTGAAGCAATAATAACTATCTGTAAGTAGATTTCCAGTACAGCTCCTCCTTTGCTGGCCAGTTAGTAGACGAACATGAGCGATTGGCTTCAAATCATATTCTTCTTTCAATTTCCTTCTCGTCTCAAGGCCTCTGCAAAAGATCACTACACTTTCATCTCCTTAAATTTCTTACATTCTTAAATTTATAATTTTGAAGGTATAATTGTACATTTAAAGCAATAGGTGGATGATGTCCAATACGCCGACCGTGTTGGTGAAATGTCATTTGTCTTGGGCGACTCATATATTATCATGAGATAGTCAGGTGGCTGTCGACGATCCAGGGTTTTTCGTACACGATATAATTATTAGGAAAATACTCTCTAATCATATGGCATGGAAGGCGTTCGCCTGCGATAGCTTTCTTGGGATGGTATCCCGTGTCATATAAGCCATATGCAGTCACTCCCTGATGAGAACAGATTCGTTGGGAAGGTAGGGAAGATCCGGTGCTTCCGGAATCTGTCGGGATAGCGTATCGTCCTAAGCAGAACGAATGACGCATGGGGATTTGCGAAGAGCAGCAGTTGTTGCAACAGTGTCTAACGTCGTAGGTCATTAGGTCATGCTTGCTATCCTCATTGTACTGGCTATGGGCGGAATTGGGAATGATATTGCCGAAATTTCTCAATCTTCTTCTAAAATGGTTCTTCCTCTGCAAAAAGATCAGCAAAGGTGGGATTTGCCATTTGCTTCTCCAACAGCCTAACGATTCGACCGCCTTCTGACTTTTTTATGCGTCTTCATCCTTCTTGTTGATCTCCAACCCTGGGTCGCTTGCTTCTTTTCCTGTAGCTCCTCCTGCCTGACTAGCTTCCACCTTACCAACCCAGAAATCAAACTATACGTCGCGGTCGTGAGGACAACGGAAAATGATAGAATATTCCCCCATATACTTAATGAACCTAAAGTAGGCAAGATTGTGTAGAACAGGGCAGCGATAAACAATCGGTAGCGAACTTCTTGCATGATTTGTCCCCCTTACATGTTATAAGTTTTGACGCCTTCCATCTGCCTTTACTCTCTCTCCAACTCCATTATTCTTGTTTCACTTCTGATCTCCTCGATCTTGATGTCACGTCGGCTTCTTTTCCAGACACTCGCATAGAGACCATTTAGGCCGGCTAGAATCGAAAATCCGCCACTCACTTGAGCCATCCAATTGTTCGGATCATCCGAAGGAGGATAAAAGAGCATCCAACCCAAAAGGATCACTGCGAAATTGTTGATGCTCCATAGGTCCTTAGCATTTCTCCAATACCATCTCGATGGACTGCCTCTTCTACCTGAACGATAACGTTCTTCCAGTTCATCTGAATTCTCTTTCCAAACTGCGATAACACCACCTGCTCTCTCTTGACGTCTTCTTAATTTCTTCATTTTCCAGCGAATTATTACTGGACCTAAGTTGCACAAGCCAATAAGCATCATTAGTAATAGCACGATTACTTTCCACCAAGCTGTAAACCCATTCCACCACAATAATGTACCAGACTCTAGCAGCAGCATACTCCCGAAAAACAGGCGATTACCTATATCGAGCCTTCTCAACTTTTCCATGTATTCTCTCCTTTTCGATACATCTCAATAACTCCTACCTTGAGTATACAAACCCGTGCTGACACTCCTCTGTCACCAAACAAACGTTCGAGACAACTCACTGTCACTTCACTTCTGTAAGCATAGGGCACGAAAGGAGAGGATCAGATGAAATATGTGGTACTTGACTTGGAATTCACTGTGCTCCGAACGAAAAAGCATCTGGCGGAAACGCTGGAAATCGGAGCAATTGAGTTAACGACCGATCACGAAGGAACCTTGCATATGAGCGATCTATTTCATTCGTATGTTCGCCCTTCCCATTCCCAACTTTCTGCACTAACTACAGCGTTTACCGGAATTACGCAAGCTCATATTGCCGATGCTCCACATTTTGAACAAGTGATTGAAGAATTTAAGAAATGGTTGGGCGAAGATTATTATCTCTGCGCTTGGAGTGATGGAGACCGGCAGCAATTGACTGACGAATGTTACAGACACGGCATGGATATGGGCTGGATTCGCAATTACAACGACTTGCAGCTGATGTACAGCGAACTAAAAGAGCCGGGATGCAAGCAGAGATTTGGACTCGCTGCATCATTGGAGAAGGAACAGCTCACTTTCATCGGTACGCAGCACTGCGCCATCGATGACGCTTTTAATACGGCGAAGCTGTTTCGTCTCATCTATCCATTTGCTAAATTCGAGAGAAACAAACCGGAATATTGTCCAGCCAAAATCGTATTTTCGACTGGAAATCCGAAAAACTACCCATTAGCTGCTCTCAGACAGCTGCTGGATCTATCTTCGCTCGCTTGATCGATCTTCTACGCAAACAAAGCCCACCATTAAGGTAGGGCTTTGCTGCTTTTTCAGGATTTGTACAGCTCCATCCAACGGGCCAGCTGATCTTTCATCCGCTCACGTACAGCCACTGGCTCCAAAATTTCTGCATCCGGTCCATACTGTTGAATCCATTTGAGGAACTCTTTTTCGTTATTGACCGTTACTTCAAACAGCAGACTTCCGTCTGGCAGATCCTTCATCCAGGGATGTACAAATAGTTCTTCTTCCTTGATATAACGGGCAACATTGGGAGAAAAACGCACCTTAAATCGGATGTTTTTCTCCCCGCGCTCAATCGACCACGTATTCTTGAGATACTGACGAATGTTAAAATCCCCACGGTCGAAGTTGTTGTCGCTCAGCTCGATCTCATGGAAGCGGCTAACTCGGAACGTGCGAATCGCCTGCTTGAGATGACAATATCCCACCAGATAAAAACGCTGCTCACGTGGAATCAGATAATAGGGATCGATGGGGCGGCGTGTGGTCTCGTTGCGATACTGCGTATGATAGACCGTATCGATCGTTCGTTTCTCCAAAATACCTTGGATAATCGGTTGAAGATAATTAGGTCCTTCCTGGCGATAGGCCGGCGTTCCCATTTGAATAATATCCGCGATATTCTCCAGCAGGCCGCTCTGCCTGGACTTTTCCTTGCGATGTGTCGCCATTATCTTGTCATGAGCGGTGTCGAATCCAGGTGGGCGCTTGTCACGATCCAACATGGATGGAAGTAGGGAGAGCGCCAGTGCTTCTTCTTCCGTAAAATCAAGCGGATACATGGCGAACTTCCCGATAAAACGGTAGCCGCTGCCGCGTCCTTCATTAGTGAGCGAAGTGACTGAACTCAGCAGCTCAAGATCCCGGTACACCGTACGGATCGTGGTGTCGCACTTCAGCGCCAAGTCAGCGGCGGAAATGCCGGGATTAGCCTGGATCGCGTTTACAATATTAAAGATACGTATTACTTTATCAGTCATCGTAGGCTCCTCATCGATCGCAAATTAGCTTGCTTGCTATTTCCATTGTACAGACTACAGCCCGAATCAGAAACCATATTGCCGATGTTTTTCAATATTTATCTAAAACCAAAATAATAAGGAGTATGCAGGATCGCTGAACGCTGCAAAGATAAAAATTTACGTAACTTCCCCCCACTCCCCGCGTTTATCAAGTAACCGATCCATTCCCCTCAACATAGCATAAGGAGTGTGAAATATTCTGGACCGTACCCAATCATTCATATTTTTCGTCAGCACCCTGATCTTGATCCAACTGCTGCTTCGGGTGTTCATCGTGAAGGGCAAGGTTGAATTTATCGACAAAAAGTTACAGTGGCGGTATCACCTGATTCATGCTGGAGTTGCCGCTGTGCTGTTGGTTCCGGCGCTGCTGTTTCTGTATCGACTTCCCGAGCAGAGTGCGCTTCCATCCACGCTGGGCATGCTCGCTCTAATCTGCGTCTTCAATGCGATCATTGATCTCAAGTATATCCGGGAGACCAGGGAGCATGTGGTCTCGGGGATTATAGCGGTCATATATGCTGTTCTTGCGGTTGGACTCTATCTATTTGGCTAACTTCTCGCTGGGTTGCTTACTCATCTGGCATCACGACCCAGCGCCACTCGGACTCTTCTTCTGGAGAGTCTTTTTGTGCGGCCTGCAAAATAAAGCTTTTGGAGCAGATTGCCTGAGCCGGGTTCGGGGTGAAAAGAGATTAAGGACTTTGTTAAAACCATCGAAAGGCAGTGCGATGCAGGGCAGCATGAGCAGCGTTCTGCCGAATCTGTAAGGGACAAAGGAGGACAAATTCCGATGAACCTACCAAAATCTATCCACACGCCAAGAGCATCCCACGCGCTGCCAATGCGGCAGACGCGCCGTGAGCATGAAGAAGCCCAGGTCAAGAACAGCCGCCCCAAGATCGGAGAGATTGTCTTGGTCGCGGGCGCTGCGGCGTTTCTGATGACCAGCACGCTGCTGGCTGCCGTCAAGACGGTTCGCAAACGTCAGGAGATGAAGCGGTATCTGAGCGGCGAGACGACCGATGGACTGGCTGGTGCCGCCGAATCCATCTTGCAGCTGATTGAGGATTACTCGCAGTCACCCGACGGTGGTGAGCAGTATCCGGCTTCCTTCTTATTGAAGCTGGAGCAGGAGCAGCACCGGATGGTTGAAGCATATGGCCGACTGTATCATCTGTTGGGTGCAAAAGAGCGCCGCGAACTTCCGCAGCCTGAACAGCTGCTCATCTTCCGGGGGATTGCCGCCTATGAAGCGCTGCCTATCCATTCGACGGTGTCCGCCTCGGCAGAACGCCGGAGAAATGGTGAAAGCGATGCAGTTGGCAAGCCTGATGAAGGCAGCGCCCACGGCTTCTTCGTGCCCGATGCTTACCAGCTGGAGTCACTGAACTTGCTGTACCTGCTCTGTCTGGACATTCACAGCGTGGTGCGAGAAGAACGCCGATGGGACTCCAGCGCAGATCGTTCAGAACGTTCCGCTGCCCGGCTGCTGACTACCATTGGACAGCGGCTGGGATAAACGTCAAAAGCCCGCAGACCGGGATAGGATCACTGGTCTGCGGGCTTTTTGCGGTTGAATCCGGCTGTTAAGCAATTCAATGTTCGTTATGAAGTCAGGCTGCTGTTCAGTTGTTCGATGGGAATTTGCTGAGTAAGCGCTCTGCTTATTGGACTTTGACCAGCAGAGCATTGCTCACTTTGCGTCCGGGCTTGGTCACGTATTTCCCATTAATATACAATCCACTCGAAGCCCCGCCGTCCAGGTTCATCGCCTGGTAAGCGCCTGCCTGCTTCATGATGCCAGCGAGCTGTGTCAGCGTCGCTTTACGCACTGTCAGCAGGATCAGTTCATGATTGGCCGTGATGCCAATTGCGCTGCGCGTTGCGCGGCCTCTAATGACGTGCGGATCGCGGAAGCCTTCCTTGACGGCGTTGATCGCCAGCTGTCCATTTTTGAGCAGCAGCGGACCGGCTTGAACGGCTCCTTCGACCTGCCCGGCTTCATAGGCTGCGCCAAATTTTAATCCGGGAATCAGCCGGGCCATCTGGTTGTCGTCATAGGCGAATACCGTACGGTTGGTCCCGCCGTTTACGAATCGCATCAGCCCCTTGCTCACCAGATAGCCATAAGGTGCTTTGTAGGAAGCCGAGGTATACGCGTCAAAATAGGTCGCGTTGATCGCCGCATAAGCGCCGTTTTGCGCGGCGATGCTGCGCAGCTCCTGTACGGCGCCAGCCTTGTGATGGGCAAATGCGGCATCCAGCGACACCCGAGGGTGCATGAGCTGAACCGTGATGACATTGGCTCGCAGCGCCTTTCCTCCAACGTAGAACACCTGCTGCTTATAACGCACCGGTTTACTCGTCAGGGAACCTCGCTTGATGATCGGCAGATCCATCTCTTTCTCTCCGTGGGTCACGTGCATGGAAGAGGTCGAACCGTCCCATTTCAGTTGCAGACCCAGCTGCTGCGCTGCCAGTCCAAGAGGCACATACGTCACATTCCGATCCACAAAGGGCGCTGCATCCAGCTTTACGGTACTTCCGTTAATATAGGCTACTTTGGCTCCGGCATGCAGGATGATCTTCTTGTCTGATGTGGTCAGGTCGATTCTCTTGGTGGATGCGTTCCAGCGAACCTTGGCCCCCGCAAAGTCACTCAGCACCCGCACCGGTACATAAGTCCGCCCCGCCGATGGGTTGGAATAGCCAAAGGTTTTGGCCGAAGCGGCTGCGGCCTGTCCTGTCGTGCCTGGCGTCAAGCCCGTTGTCATCATCCCTGCGGCAAGCGTGATCGCCAGCAGCGTCTTTAACCCTTTTTTCATGTTCTACCCGATCTCCTTTGCGTTCGTTGATTCGTGGATTTCCCATTGCGGTCAGACATCGCCGTCCTGCTTATTTCTTCACTCTTATATATCTGTTTTTGGAAGGAGGAAATGAACCTTTTTTCAGAAAAAACCCCAGGGATTTTGAAACGCATGGCAGCTGGAAACTTATGGTTCCGTTAAAACGTTTATAAAGAAATCGTGTCATTCTCATCATAAAAGGTTGGTGAAAGGAGATTACCGGAAATGAGCAAATCCCCTACGATTCAAAACAGTGCAGAACGGGAAGAAATTCGCGCTGAGTATGAGCGGCTCTGGATAGCGATGCAGGCCGCCGACACGGAAATGATTCGCCGGATGCTGGAGCGCAACCGACGAGAACTTCTTCCTTGGAGGCAGCGTATGACTGAGATGCTGAGACCGCTGCACACAAAAATGCTGTGGGTCATCCCACTGGCAGCGGCGTCTGTGGTTGGCGCTTCTTATATCGCGTTTATCTTTGTCGCACTGTGGGTGGAATAAGAAATTAGACGTGAGATTCGGGGCACTATAAAAGATGCTTAAAGTGCTGATTAAGTCGTCAAGAACGATCATCTTGGACAATAGATGGACAAAAAAAGCCGACGGTATTCCCCCGTCGGCTTTTCGTCCGTTCATTCCCGGCGATGCTCTGCCGCCTACCGCCTCCAGCTCAATCACCGCGCCGGTGCAAAGTCCTTCACCGGCTCCATGATTGCATCGATCTTCGCCAGCGTCTCGTCGCTCAGCACGATGCCAGAGGCCGCGGCGTTCTCGCGCACCTGTTCGGGGCGGCTGGCGCCGATGATCGCGGCGCTGACGCCAGGTTGGCGCAGCACCCAGGCCAGGGCAAGCTGCGACAGCTTGAGACCCTGCGCTTCGGCGAGCGCATTCAGTTCCTGCGTCACGGTCAGTACATCGTCGCGCAGGTAGCTGCCGATGACTTGATTGACGGAGTTATCGGCGCCGCGAGTGCCTGCGGCAGGCTGCTGTCCCGGTTTGTATTTGCCGGTCAGGATACCCTGCGCCAGCGGGGAGAAGACAACCTGGCCCAGTCCGGCTGCTTGGGAGACGGGCAGCACTTCCTCTTCGATATAGCGTTCAAAGAGGTTGTAGATCGGCTGGTTGGAAGCCAGCGGGCGCAGATTGCGGCGGTCGGTGATCGCGGCCGCACTGGCAATCTGCGCGGCGCTCCATTCGCTGACGCCGGCGTACAGGATCTTGCCCTGCGCCGTCAGGTCGTCGAGGGCGCGAAGCGTCTCTTCGACCGGGGTATCGTTGTCGTAGCGATGGCAGAAATAGACATCGATATAATCCGTGCCGAGCCGCTTGAGGCTGGCTTCGCACTGCTCCATGATGTGCTTGCGCGACAAGCCGCGGTCATTGGGTCCTTCGCCCATCGGGAAGAAGACTTTTGTACTGAGCACATAACTTGAGCGCTCATATTTGCGCAGCGCGGCGCCCATTGCCTTTTCCCCTTCGCCCCGGTTGTAGGCATTGGCTGTATCAAAGAAATTGATCCCCTGCTCAAAAGCCGCCTCGATGCAGGCATCCGCCGCCTGCTGTTCGGCTGCCGTACCGTAGGTTAGCCAGCTCCCCAATCCAATCTCGCTGACTTTAAGACCTGTATGACCCAGATTGCGATACTGCATTGGTCAACACCCTTTCACATATGTATTAATCATTCGATTAAATACTAACGATTTATGATCCAAGATGCAATGGCTTTATGAGTGGGGCTGGTAGCGGTACGCGCATATCCACCTACCAAGCTTTCTTCATTTCTGTCTGTCTCTGACCGATAATATACTACCGGACATTTGTCAGGGCATCTACTTGGACGCAAGCTTATTCTCTGACGGATCGATGCCAGATGTATTCGAGATTCAACCGACTGTTCACCCACAGACAGATAAGATGAAGGAGAAGATGACGATGCTGCAAACGCCACAACTGACCGTCAAGATCGTAAGCACGGGCATGTACCACCCGCAGGAACGGTTCGACAATCAATACTTTATCGATTACTTCATGGAACGTGACAATAATGACATCACGCGTCTGCTGGAGCATCTGGGCAAGGAAACGCGTTATCTCAGCCGCAATAATCCCGATGAGAATTCCCTGACCATGGCGCAGTATGCTGCCGAGCAGGCGCTGGAACGTTCGGGACTTCAGCCTTCCGACCTGGAGATGATTATGTTTATCTCCGATACGCCAGAATACACGTACCCGACCAATGCCGTACTGCTGCATGAACGGCTCAAGACGCCCAACGCCCACCTGGTCTACGACATGAACGCCAACTGTATCGGAGCGATCTCGGCGCTGGATCAGGCTTCGATCATGATGAAGGCCAAGCACATCAAGTATGCCCTGATTGCAGGAGGCGTCTCGGTCAGCAAGGCGGCCAGCGACAAGGAGCCAATCATGTTCTCGGCTTTCGCGGACGGCGGCGGTGCCATGATTCTGGCTCTGACCGAAGCGGACGAGGAGCAGTCGGGCTTCGTGGATGCCGATTTCTACACGGAATCGATCATCACGGATACGGCCATGTATCCCAATGTCGGCCATTCGCGGATGCTGGACGCCACCATTCCCGAAGCGGAGAAAAGAGTCTGGCACAAAGAAGTCGATGTCAGCTTCTTCTCAGCCAAATGGCAGGGACTGATTACCGGACTGCTGGAGAAACATGGCCTGGCGCCAGGCGATGTGGATCATTTTATTTTCTCCCAGCTGTCGCTTGCCGAAAACCTGAAGACGCTGAATCTGCTGGGTGTTGATCCGGGTCATCAGATCTATGTAGGCGATAAATACGGCTATACCGGCGTCACCGGCCCAATCTTCGCCCTGAACGAAGCGCTTCAGACCGGACGCATCAAGCCAGGGGATACACTGGTCATCTGCTCGGTGGGACTTGGCTATGTCATGGGCGCCTGCCTGTATCGCTTCTAATTGGCATCACCTGCTAATTGAAGGATGCGCACTCTCCCGACTTGAACCAACCAAAAAAAGCTGCTCCCGACACGCCTTGGCGTTCGGGGCAGCTTTTTTTCACTTTTCCCACCTTATGAGATGGCCTATTGCAGCCGGGCTTTATCCCTTCACTGCTCGACGTTCATTCTTTATTTCACTTCGTCCAGACTCTTCACCAGTTCGCCGCTAAAGTTCGTCTTCTCGGCAATCTTCCGAATCTGGATGCTGGTGATCGCGGATTTCGATTCGACCATGTAGATTTTCTTGAAGCCCAGCGTCATATACATCTGGAACGCCTGTTCCAGCATGTCCAGCAGATCCTGCTTAACCGTAGCCAATCCCGAAGCATCCACTACCAACGTATATTCACTGGCTTGAATGGTGCTGCCTTCCTGCATGAACTTCAGAGCAAACCCTTCGGCGTCACTCATCTGGAAAAAGCCGCCTACCGTAGCAATAAACCATTTCTTCGTGCGATCCACTTCAACATTGTACTTTTCAGTCATGGTTTCTCCCTCATTTCTCTTTATTAACATTGTTATTCATCTGATATTCAGCTTTTTCAGGACGTGTACGCAAACTTCGAGGGGCGCAGATTCAGGCAAATTTTCGATCTCAACAAGGAAGGGTTCCGAAGGCGTGCCGGGGCACGTCAAGGAGCACTGACGCCGTGGAGGGCGAAAAGGCGACTAAAGATGCACATCGTTAAGTTTGCGCACACGGCCTAGTATAACAATGAATGAAGGGAGATAACAGAGCATGCAGACCCTGTTTTCCCCGAGAAGAGAATCCTCCCAGGGTCAACCCTCTGATTATACTGCCATCCGCCTTATTCCTGACTTCCCCGGATCGGCAGCTTGGCGCCATTTTTCAGATAAACGGGGATTCGCTCCAGAGGCGCATCGGCGAGAATGGTCTGTCCGCCGCCGTACGTCTCGCCGCCGTAGGCATCCGTCCACTGTGCCCCGGCTGGCAGATAGACCTGACGCCCCCGTTCGCCCGCATGCAGAATCGGAGCGATCAGCAGATCGGGGCCAAACAGGAATTGATCGTCCACATCCCATGCAGCCTCATCATCCGGAAAGTCATAGAACAGCGGGCGCATCGGCGGTGTGCCTGTCGTATGGGCCGCAGCCATCTGTTCCCGAATATAAGGGCGCAGACGCTCACGAAGCTGCAAATGTTCAGCAAAAATCGCATACGCTTCTTCCCCGTAACTCCAGACTTCATTGTCCGCGCCGCTGCCCCACAGCCCGCCGCCCGGCAGCCCGGTATGCGGCTGTTGATAAGGGGAGCGATCTCCATGCAGACGCATCACCGGAGAGAATGTGCCATATTGGAACCACCGGATGATACATTCGCGGAACGCCGGATCATCCGGGTTACCGCCGTGGAAACCGCCGATGTCCGTCGTCCACCACGGAATCCCTGCGATCGCCATATTCAGCCCCGCCCGCACTTGATGTCCCAGCACTTCAAAGGTAGAAGCGATGTCCCCCGACCAGGCAAGCGCTCCATAACGCTGACTGCCTGCCCAGGCGGAACGCACCAGATTGATGACATTCTCCTGCCCTTCGCCCGTCATACCTTCATAGAAAGTACGGCTGTATTGGCTTGGATACCAGTTTCCCACCTGGAGCGAAGGACCAGCGTCATAACGATAGATGTCATGGTCGTAGACCGCGAATTCCGGCTCGGCTTCATCCAGCCAGAACAGATGGATGCCTTTGTCATAATAATTCTGCTTGATCTTCTGCCACAGGAATTGACGCGCCTCCGGGTGAGTGGCATCGAAGATTTCATTCTGCCCGAGAAACTGGAACTGGGTGCGCACGCCGCGATCCGAACGAACCAGATACCCCTTTTCCACCATCTCCTGATAGTTCTCACTCTCGGTCTGCACGGTCGGCCACACGGATACCATCAGCTCGATGCCCATCTCCTTCAGCTCGCGTACCATGCCTTCCGGGTCCGGCCAATACCGCTCATCGAACTTCCAATCCCCCTGATTCGTCCAGTGGAAAAAGTCGATGACAATAACGGAAATCGGCAGTCCCCGGCGAACATGCTCACGCGCCACACTCAATAGTTCCTCCTGATCGCGGTAGCGCAGCTTGCACTGCCAGAATCCCAGTGCAAACTCCGGCATCATCGGTACGGTTCCGGTTGTTCGCGCGTACGCTTCTTCGATCTCTGCGGGGGTATCGCCTGCCGTGATCCAATAGTCCAGCTGTTTGGTGGAAGCGGCTGCCCATTCGGTCACATTGGTGTTGAAGCTGGCCTGACCAATCGCCGGATTATGCCACAGCATCCCATAACCTGCGCTGGAGAGCACAAACGGCACGCTGGTCTGACTGTTCCGATGATTGAGTTCCAGACGGCAGCCCTTAAGATTCAGCAGCGATTGCTGATACTGCCCCATGCCATAAAGCTTCTCTCCTGCGTTCGCTTCAAAGCGCAGGGTGACGCTATAATCGCGGCTGCCCGGAATCGGGACAATATCGCGTCCGCCCGATTTGAGCTGATAGGTCTTCTCCGTTTCCTTGAGCAGCACCTCGCCCTTGGCATTGGTAAACGTCAGACGTCCGCTGCGCTCCACATCCACGCGAATCTTGCCGTTGACCAAGTAGGCATGTTGTCCATCTTCAGCTACCACGGCCCCTGCCCCTGCTGAAGCCGAACCTGCGGGCAGCAGCGCCCAATTATCGTCATGCATTCGATCCTTCGTTGCCCGGACTCTAAGCGAGTCGGCTCCCCATGGCTCAATACGCAGCACTTCATGGTCATAAGTCCAGAACAAAGCGTTACCTTCGGTGTACAACATAACTGCGACTCCTCCCTGATCTCAAACGTTCGCCTGCTGCGCCTCTAGCTTTCCCACGATAGGATGGGATTGCGACGAAGAGAAAGCAATAAGCAAGCGTTTTCTTGAATATAGCTTTATTATAGAGCGGAAGCAGGAGACAAGGGCAGAGCGTGGAATACGGTATGCTGGGACTGGATTACGTTTTGTGAAGGAGGTTGAAGATGAATAACGGATTCCCGGAAGGCATACCGAATCCCCCTGTTGGAGAGAGCGGCCACCGCCCAAGTTCACCCCATGTATGGGAAGAGGCGCAGCATCCGGCGACGGGCAGCGATCTCTCGGGAAGCTCAATGTCCCGCCGTCATGAACATACCGTGATCCCGGATCGAACGTTTCCCCTGAATGTCTTCCACATCCGCGATACCGACCCGGATATGTTCTGTATTCCGCCCCATTGGCACGAACATCTGGAATGGATTGTTGTGCAAAAAGGACGCTTTAGCATGCAGGTGGGGGCGGCATTTCAGGAACTGGGCGAGGGCGGATGCGCCTTCGTGAACACCACCGAGCTGCATTCTGCGTTCCCGCTTGAACCCGGCAGTGAGCTGTATGCGCTGGTATTTGGCGAGGCGCTGCTGCGCAATCATGCCCTGGATCATACGGAGACTCGTTATATCCGGCCGCTGCTGGAAGGGCGCCTGTCGCTGTCTGCCTTTTATGAGGCCAAAGAAGCCGCTCCTCTGCGCACCCGACTGCTGGAGATTATTGCGGAATATCGCGGCGATGAGGAAGAAGATCGAGAAGCGGGATTTGAACTGCTGGTAAAATCGGGCCTGCTGGGGGTGCTGGGATGGGCGTTCCGAATCTGCGGGGTTCCAAGCGGACCGGGCGCAAAAAGCGGACGACGCGCGGAGATCGCGGTCTATCCGCTGCTGCTGCATCTAAGTGAACATTTCAGCGAACCTCTTACGGTCAAGCAAGCGGCGAAGATCTGCTGTGTGACGCCCACTTACTTCTGCCACATCTTCAAACGCACCACGGGGAAGACGCTGACCGAATACGTAAACATGCTGCGTATCCATGAAGCAGAATCCCTCCTGCGCGGCGGCAGACATTCGGTGCAGGAGGTCGCCCGCGAAGTCGGTTATGCGGATGCCGGTTATTTTGCACGAGTGTTCAAAAAATTCAAAGGGGTTGCTCCCGGACGTTATGCGGAATCCGGTGGATTCGTCCACGTTACACAGGGCGTACCCTCGCGCTAGAGCAGAGTGGGATTCAGAGCAGCTGTGACGGACTAAACCGTCTCATAAGCACTCTTCTGACGCAGCCGGTCACGGTCGTAGGCCAGCAGTTTGGTGCGAATAAACTCCCGCTGTTTGGGATACTGCTCCACCAGAAATTGGACGATTCGCCGTGTATAGACGCTCATCAGCATACAGCGTTCATCCATCGATTGATCGAAAGGGCTGGATTCGTCCAGCGCCTGCGCCTTGCACCACACACTGCATGCGCGCAGAGCCATACATTTTTCACACTTGGATGAACGAAGACGTTCCGCCTCCTGGATGCCCCGGAACCAGGGATTGGCGGTCAAATCTTCCGGACTGTTTAGCTCGTCAAGCGGCACGGCAAAGCGATCGTCCGCGGCAAATGCCGCACAAGGGAAGATCTTGCGATCCGGTGTAAGGGACAGCGAATATCCTGCAGAGCAGTCCGGGTAGAGCGTCTGGGTCATGATTCTGAGCAGCAGTCCGACGAACATGCGGGGCAGCTTGGCAATGTCGTCTTCCAGAAGTTTATGCAGATAATAATCGGCGGATTCCTCGCAGAACGTCAGATAACGTGCTCTCGCCTCCTCCCACTGGTCTTGTTCATCCACACCAAAGCGCGCGCGTGAGATCGACGAACCCAGTGGAATGACATCGTAATTATCCATCTGAAGGCTCTCAAGCCGGGAGTACCACTCGGCGGCAAGTCCCGGCTCATAGCGATCCAGCTGTGACCGGTCAAATGTATACTGCGCGAACACATGAATATCCCGATCGGTAAAACGGTCAATGCCGCGCAGCACCCGATTATAGGCGTTGCGATCCATGGCGTCGGTCAGCGTACGTCCGCCCTCCTGTGTGGTCTGTTTCAGCGATCCAATCTCGGCGGCAATCCGAAACCCGTAATGCTCCAGAACATCCATCTGCTGACGAGTCACCGATGCCGGGTCCACGTGAATGGCCAGATCTGGCCATTGTTCACGAGGTACATGCGTGTCCAGGTGCACGATAAATCGGCGAAGATCGTCAAAGTGAGCGAGAGGATCACCGAAAAACGATAAGGTATCGAATCCGCCAAACACGCGGCTCAGACGCTCGTAACTCTCCACATAGTCGGCAAACGTAAAGAAAGGCTTGGCTGTCTGGATGAAGGGGTGCGAACCGCAATCGGCATGGCAGGATCGGCAGCTGGACGGAGACTCCGAGGCGGAGAGATAGACCAACGTGGGGCGCCAGTTCTGTCCTCTGCGCGGCTCAGGCTCCCAGCCCGGCTCTTTCCTGCGTCTTCCTCCCGGCGTACCTCGATGAATGGTCGCGCTCAGATTGTCGAACCAGATTCCTTCCTTCACTTCAAATAACATCCCAATCACGTCCTCTCCTTGATGAATAATGCTGCACGAGCTTGAACAAGATGGATAGAGCATTATTGTGAAAAACGGAACTTAAATGTATAGCGCTTACAATTATCGGGAGATGATGGGCTTCTCCTGACTGCTTACAGACGACTTTAAGAACTAAACGACTTTCCAAGGTCAATATCTCATTTTTTACCATTTTTCTCAATGGCTCTTAGGTCCTATCCTGCCTTCCATAAAAAGAGCCTCGCCGGCTGTATATCAACCGGCAAGGCTCTGAGATGATTACCCAATAGTTTTCCTATCGCCGAGCAGCGCCTTCAACTTTTGACTGCTGGCCTTCATTCGCTGCTCCGGGTTCGGCTCATCCTCCGCAGATTCGGCATGAAGGATGGGCGGCGCTTCATGGTGCGGAAGCGGGAACGGATGAGCCGAGGATTCCGGTTCTTCCGAGATCAGAATTCGCGTTCCATCCGGCAATAGCCCATAGCGGCGGACATACCCTTCCTCATGCACAACAATGCTGCGTCCGGCACTTAATTTACGCTCATTCTGGCGAGATCGCGGCGTGCTTGTGGGGAGCTGGAACCTCGGTCCAACGGCTTGTGAACGATGTACGGGCTGGACGGCTTGAACCGGCATCACCCGTGAAGTGTGTCTGACGTTGTCGATTGGCATAATCGGCATCCCATTTCCCCCTTACTTCTGCCCCACCGCTTCAAGCTGTGGGCAGACAGACCTTTTGCTGCGGGCGCTGCTGAACCCTTACAGATCCTTGCTTAGATTTTGAACTTCGCGGCTGCTTCGCCCAGTTGTCCGGTCAGGCGCTCAATGCTCTGCACCATCTCAGCCAGATGCTGAACCATGCCGGATTGTTCCTGTACGGTTGCTGTCACTTCTTCAACCGAAGCGGATACTTCTTCACCCGAAGCCGACAGACTTTGCGCCGCTTCCAGAACGTCGTTTTTGTCGGTTTCCATGCCTTTGAACTCGGTAGCCATATTGCGAATCTGATCGGTAATGGCTGTCACGCTCGACAGGATCTCTTCAAATGCTTCGCGTGTCCGATCGACATATTCGTTCTGGCTCGACGAGATGGCCCGAATAGCGCTTACGCTCTCGTTGCTCTTTTCGACCTGCTCCAGCGTCTGCCGGATGATGTCCCCAATCTCATTCGCCTGATCGGACGACTGTTGGGCCAGTTTGCGAATCTCGTCTGCGACAACGGCAAATCCTCGTCCATGTTCGCCCGCTCTTGCCGCCTCAATCGAAGCGTTCAACGCCAGCAGGTTGGTCTGCGTGGAGATCTGGTTGATCGCGCCCGTAATCTGGCCAATTCGCTGCGAACTTTCCGCCAGGCGTTCGGTAGTGCCCGAGATGTTCTGAATCTCCGCTTCGTTGCGGGCGTTGATGTCGATCAGACTGTTGACCACGCTGCTGCTGGTCTCGAAGACGCGTCCGATCGAATCGGCACTGCCTCGAATCACGTCGGTCTTCTGACCCAACGATTCAATCCGTTCCCCAATACCGTAGAAACGGTTGACGATCCGCTCGGTATCCTGGGACTGCATCTCCATCGCCTTGGCAATTTCCATCGAAGTCACGGACGTCTCACCCAGCGAACGCGCCGTAACCTGTGACGTTTTCTCCAATTCGGTCGTGCTTGTATTGAGAACTTCAATGGAGTGGTTCATATAACCGATGAGCTGCTTGTTGCTGTCCACCATCGTATTGAAGCTGTCTGCCAGATCGGCAAATTCGCTCTTGTATTTGCCATCCGCCTGTACGGTCAGCTCCCCTTGAGCCAGACGTTTGAACAGAGCCGTCAGCTTGGCAATCGGTGAAGTGATGCTGCGCGAGATCAGGGTTCCGACGATGATCGCCAGCAGAATGGCGGCGATCAGCGAGATGACCATCGCCCGCATCAGCTCACCCAGCGGACGGTTGATGTCGCTGTACGAGTCCTGAACGAGAATGACCCAATCTGCCATCGGAATCTTGGCGTACCGGATGTACGAATCTTCATTTTGCACATCACCCTTGAGGATGGTGCCTTGGGTCTCCGCTGCCAGCAGCTTATCGAATCCTGCGGCTTCAAAAGGCTTGCCGATGGTGGATTCATCCTTGGAACTGTAGATCACCGTGCCTCCACGACTGGTGACAGTGATGAAGCCTTCCCCGTTAATGCGAATATCCTTGAGCTTGCTTACGAAGAAATCAGCCGCGATGGTATTGACCTGAACGCCCATCATCTTGCCATTATTGTCCTTCACAGGCTGGGCGAAAACGACGATCAGACTGCCTGTGGTCTTCGATACGATGGCATCGCTGACTACGGGCTGCCCGGTCTTCATGACCTGCTTGAAATATTCACGGTCGGAACGGTCGCCCTTGAGCGAATCGGGATTATTCCCGGCTACTACGGTTCCCTTGTTGTCCGTGACCATCATGGATTCGATGCCCTGTGTCCCTTCCAGCGTCTGACGGAACAATTGATTGGCTCTCTGCTGAACCTCGTTGCTTGGCGAGAAGAACTGATCGTCCGTCATGGAGCCCGATTCGCGCAGCGTGAGCAGATCGTGCAGTACGGGAGCCACGGACATCGCGTGACCAAGCTGACTCTCCAGATCTACCGTCGTGGATAACCCTTCGCTCAGTCGATCCGCATTGGCGTTGACTTCATCCCGGCTTTTTTCGGTCAGCAGTTTCGAGCCGTATAGATAGGTGACCGTGCTGCTCGCCAGCAGAACCACCACAATTAATGCGCTAATCAGAAGTGGAAGCTTGATTTTGAGTGACATGCCTTTTTTTCCGGTACCTGGCTGCACCTGCTCTAACGCTTCTTTGTTTATTGCTTTTTTCTCTGTCTGTTTTTTCATGCTTCACTTTCCCCTCTCTGCTTGGGACTTCCACGTAGCAAGATCCCTATGAGCCGTTTATCGGTTTTTTTCGACAAAATAATTACATATCTCCATGGCGAAATTCTGTTTTTTTCCATTGGATGCTTGTTAATTCCAATTTCCGTCTATCGAGGCGATTGGACGCCTATTTTGCTTGCCAGGAAGCCTTTCAGGATTCCATGTGCAATCTCCCCCGTTATGGACGTTTTTTTGTTAAACTGTATCTAGCGCTTGTAACTCAATTTTTGAATAGGCATGGAGGCAGACCTTTTGAATTATATTGTTCTGGATATTGAATTTAACGGCCGCAAGTTCGCCAGTCCGCACCCTATGGAAGTCATCGAGATTGGAGCGGTTCGGCTGGACGATTCGCTGCGCGATACCGATACCTTTGCTGCATTTATCAAGCCCGTGTACTTCGCCAAGCTGAATTCGTTTATTAAGAAAAAAACAGGGATTCCACAGGAATCGATCGACACCGCCGCCCGTTTCCCCAAGGTCATCGCGGATTTCCGCAGTTGGTTGGAGGCCAAGCCCGGTCCGATCACTTTCGTCGTCTGGGGCGGCGAGGACATCAAGCGGATCGTGCAGGACGTGCGCATGCACAAGCTGGACGAAACATACTGGACACAGACCCCTTCGCTGGATCTGCTCAAGGGCTTCCTGCAAACGCAGGGGCTCAAGAATGACGTCAGTGTCGAAGGCGCCCTGACCCTGCTGAACATCGAAGCTTCAGGTGCTGCGCACCGTGCGCTGGATGATGCGTTAATGACCGCCGACATTTTCCGCGCTGTCTACGACAAGCTCGATCTGACACAAGCCAAGGTCTACAAGGACTCGTTCTCCAATTCCAAAGAGCGCCGTCTGGTACGTTCTGCCGCCAAGTCACTGGCTTCGCGCCGCCTTGCGCCGACTTGGGAACTGGCACTCAAGCATTACCTCGGTGAGAAAATTAACTTTGAAGATCCGCGCAAGGAAGCCGAACTTCGCGCCTACTTCGACGCCCTGCCGGAATTCCCCATGCCCACGAAGGCAGAAGGAGAAGCCAAGGAGACGGATTCGGAGGATGGAGCAGCGCACGAAGATCGCCCGGCATCCGTAGAAGAACATCCGTCCCTGGATGACAACAGCGCTACCCGGCAGACAGAGCGTTAAACTGAATAGAGTGATAGACGAACGTTAATCTCCAACCCAAAAAAGCTGGCTTCCTACCCGATGAATCGGGCGAAGCCAGCTTTTTTACATGACAAATTTTTATTTGCTCTTGAGCGGATTCTTCATAAAGTAATAATGATCGGCTTCCGTCCAGGTATGCACAATCGCCGTGCCGCCCTGGAACTCGCCTACCGTGACATCAATGCTGTTCAGCTCTACCTGCACCCTGCCGAAACGATCAATCAGAACCTTGCTGGCGTCCGGACGCTGCACAAATGCGAGGCCTTCCTTGAAGGAACCGATCTCCGCCCCTTCGTCGCTGAACTGCGCAGGAATCACCAGTTGGCCGGTTGTTCCGATGTAGCCCCATTTGCCGCTGCGGTCATTGGCGCTTCCACCGATCTTTACGGCTGCCCGACCCTCACTAAACGCTTGACCGCCCGTATACTGCGCCTTGACGATCCATTTTCCCGTCTTGTTGATATACCCGTATTTGCCCTGCTGCCGCACCATCGCCAATCCTTCGCTGAATGGGGCAGCGCCCTCGAACTGCGGCTTCACGACGACTTTACCCTTCTTGTCGATATAGCCCCACTTGCCATTTTGCAGGATGGGAGCCAGTCCTTCGCTGAATACATTCACCATCGGATACTGCGGTTTGACGATCTCTTTGCCTTTGCTGTCGATGAATCCACCCAGATAGGCCGCTCCTTTTTTCTTCCACACGATGGCCATGCCGTTCTTGAACTCATGCACCTCATCATACGCTGCGGTTAATGTCGCTTTGCCGCTCTTGTTGATGTACGTCCATTTGCCTCCAGCTTTGCGTACGGCTGCAAGTCCCTCGCTGAAGCCTTCCACCACGCGTTCATATTGCGGTTGAATGACCACTTTGCCGCTTTTGTCCACGAATCCCCACAGCTTGCCCTTGCGTACGGCAGCCAGTCCTTCGCTAAACGGCTTTACTTCATTATATTGCGCCTTGATGACCGTCTTCCCGTTCGTATCCGTATATCCATATAATTTGCTGCCCGCGTTCCAGAACGAAGCCAGTCCCTCACTCAACGTTCCGATTGCGTCGTAGCTGACCGGCTTGGCTGTACCGTTTACAATGGCTGACGCCGAATCTGCTGCATAGGCTGCTGGCGAAGCCGTAACGATCGTAAACCCAAGTCCTACCGCCAATGCCGCTGCTGTCCATTTCTTCACTGCCTGCTCCCCCTCTGTTATGTACATGGAAGTGTTTACCTGAAGTTATTTACCCGCAAAAGGGATAGAAAAACCGGACTTCTCGGAAGAAGCCCGGCAGGTATGAAAGGATGAAACGTTATTCTTCACTCAAACGGATATTTTAAGCCCCATTGTCCGCGTACATTATCCATCAGGCGCATAATGCCCATCGATTCAGCCAGCGTAATGACGGTGCTCTCACGGCGGCCTTCCAGCAGCGCACGGCCCACTTCTTCTGCTTCGTACGCGTAACCCTTGATGCCGCGATCTTCCCGGTCATCCGTAACCTTTACCGGTTCTTCGCCAGAGACATGGAGCGTGGCTTCCTTGGCGAATAGGAACTGCGGAATATGGATATATCCCTTCGTGCCATGAATAAACGCATCGTTCGGGAAATCCAGACGCACCGCGCCATGCAGCGAAGCGGTCTTGCCGTCCCCGTAATCGAGCATAATGGTAAAGTGCTCATCTACGCCGGTCTCGCCGATATGTGCGGTTGTCCAGATATTCTCTGGATTCGGCCCCAGTACCATGGAAGCAAAGGAAACGGGGTAGATGCCGGCATCCAGCAGCGCTCCGCCGCCCAGTTCCGGATTCAGCAGACGACCTTCCGGATTCCAGCCCGCATCAAATCCAAACTCGGCTTTGACGACACGAACGTCACCGATTTTGTCCTCGTCCAGCCATTTGCGCACCTGCACAAGCGGCGGCAGGAAACGCGACCACATGGCCTCCATCAGGAACAGCTTCTTTTCGCGTGCCGATTCGATCAGCTCTTGAAGTTCAGGAGCACTGACGGTAAAAGGTTTCTCGCACAGCACGGCCTTGCCCCCGGCGAGTGCGGTCAGCACATTTTCTTTATGAAAAGGATGGGGAGTCGCAATGTAGATGGCATCCACCTGCGGATCATTCGCCAATTCTTCATAGCTGCCGTGGGATACCGGGGCACCGAATTTCTCTGCAAATTGGCTGGCGCTCTCCAGCGTACGCGAACCAATCGCATACAGTTCGCCATTGGAAGCGTGCTTCAAATCTGACGCGAACTGCTCGGCAATCCAACCCGTACCGAGAATTCCCCACTTGATCTTGCCGTTTGCTGCCTCGCTCATGATAGTTCCTCCTTGATCGAATATTAAGATAGAAATCGTTTTCGGCTTACATGGTGATGAGTCGCTCCTAACTCACATACATTCTTAGAATTCACCATGCGGCATCCGTGCCGCTCGTTATGTAAGGCCTTTCTCTGTACACTTTACCAGATTGGCATCGGAAAAGGTAGCAAGCCAGCGGCGCGGATTCTATATCCCTTAGAGCGGCAAATCAAGCCTTTTTCCGTGCTAACGGATTGTATGTCCGTTAGCGCGATGACAGGAAGTGAAGATCTGACCGCGTACTGGATATTACCCATTTTCACTGACTTGCATGGATCAGCGTGTGGTCGTGCGCTGTCTTCGTATTCATAAACTGCTGGGTGGGGCGTCTGATGGTACATCTGAGAGATAAAAAATGATGAAGAAAAAGGCTTTATAATAAAAGCTTCATACTAGAAGGATGTTCCGTAAAGAAGCGCTCAGAAGAGCGGATACTACGGTGCAGTGAAGTAAAGACCACTGTACAGCGAAGTAAGAGGATGCCTTAAAGATCACCACCTGCCTCCTACACGTCCCGAATATCAAAAAGCCGCTCCCACGCCTTCTTTTCCGAAGAAAAGAAAACGCGAGAGCGGCTGTGAAAAGCAGGACTGCGAAGCGAAACCGAATGTTCCCACCAAGCGATCCGATTCGTTACGACAAGCCAGAGTAGAGACGCCGGGGATGGCGTTAGCCTCTCTTGCGGCGAGTCATGACGTCAAAGATAACGGCCAGAGCCAGTACCGCACCACGGATCATGTATTGATACGAGATGCCTACGCCCAGCAGGTTCATACCGCTCGACAGCGAGGCCATAACCACGGCACCGATAATGGAGCCGGTAACTCGACCCACGCCGCCTGCTGCGGATACACCGCCGACATAAGCAGCAGCGATCGCATCCAGCTCGAACAGCGTACCCGCTGTTGTGGTTGCCGACTGCAGACGCGCCGTGTACAAGATGCCGGACAGGGCGGACAGCATGCCCATGGAACCGAAGACGATGTACGTGATCTTCTTGACGTTGATACCGCTCAGGTGAGCGGCTTCCGGGTTACTGCCGACTGCGTAGATATGACGTCCAAGTACGGTCTTCGTCGTCAGGAAGTGGTAGATGGCAACAACGAGCAGCGTAATCACTACCGTCCAGGAGAAGCCGTTGTAACCTGCCAGAATCCAGGTCACATAAGCGATGATCGCGGATACGAAGACCAGCTTGATGGCAAAGATTTTGTTGGAAGGCACTTCAAATTTGTATTTGATCTTCTGGTTGCGTTTGGTCACTTCTGCATAGACAAAATACAGGATGACCAGTGCACCGAGGATCAGCGACAGCACATTAAGACCTGCAATCTTACCAAACGATGGCAGGAAGCCATTGCCCAGTGCATTAAACGTGTCGTCTTTGACAATGATGGTACCTGTCTTCTCGGTCACTTGCAGCAGGGCGCCCCGGAAGATCAACATGCCGGCAAGTGAAGAAACGAAGGCTGGAATCCCGACGGAAGCGACCAGCACACCGTTGAACATTCCGATGACGATACCGAGAACGAGGATGATCGGAATGGTGAAATAGACCGGTACGCCGAGCTGTGACAGCATGATCGCTGCGATGGCGCCCATAAAACCGGCGGCAAAGCCGACTGACAGGTCGATGTGCCGGATGACGATAACAAGTGTCATGCCGACGGCCAATACGGCGATATAGCCGGTGGCATCGAGCAGGTTACTGATGTTCCGCGATGAGATGAACAAGCCGTCCGTCATGATGGTGAAGGTCAGCATGATGACGAACAAAGCGATGTACATGCCGTAATCGCGGATATTCACTTTGAGCAAAGATTTGGCTTCCTGGAAGAAGTTCAAGGTTTTCCCCTCCTACATATAATCCGAAATTGCGAATGGGTTCGGAGCACGATGATTCATACCATCCTGGTGAACGATCACTGCGTAGCGAACTCCATGATTTTCTCTTGATCGGCATCTTCAGCTGCAATCTCGCCTTTGATTCGGCCCTCAGCCATAACATAGATCCGATCGCTCATGCCCAGCACTTCACCGAGTTCGGACGAGATCATGATGATGCTCATGCCCTGATCGATCAGCTTGTTCATGATGGTGTAGATTTCAAACTTGGCACCAACGTCGATCCCGCGTGTCGGTTCATCCAGAATCAGCAGCTTGGGTCCAACAAACAGCCATTTGCCCAGCGATACCTTCTGCTGATTGCCGCCGCTCAGATTGCCCACCAACTGTTCGACGGAAGGAGCTTTGATGCCCATTGAGCTTTTGTAGTCGTTGCCGACCTTGATCTCTTCGTTGTCGTTAATGACGCCACCGGATGCGATGCCTTTGAGGTTCGCCGCGCTGACGTTGCTCTTGATGTCCTGAATCAGGAAGAGGCCGTCTCCCTTGCGATCTTCCGTCACATAGGCGATTCCGGCTTTGATGGCGTCGCTGGTGTGATTAAACTTCTTCCTTTTGCCATCGATGTATAATTCGCCATCCAGTTTGTAGTTTCTTGGATTACCGAAAATGCTGAGCGCGAACTCCGTACGTCCTGAACCCATCAGACCCGCAATGCCTACGATTTCGCCTTTTTTGACGTACAGATCGACGTTTTTGACCAGATTACGACCCAGCTGCGGATCAAAAGCAGACCAGTTTTTGACTTCGAGAATGTGACCGCCGAACTTTTTGTCCGGACGCTTTGGATAGATGTCCTCGATGTCCCGGCCGACCATGTTTTTGATGATCGCGGCTTCTGTAATCTCGCCTTTGGATGCGTCCAGTGTGCAGATCGTCTTGCCGTCACGGATGACCGTAGCCTTATCCGCAATTGCGATGACTTCCTTGAGTTTGTGGGAGATCATGATGCAGGTAATGCCCTGATTCTTCAGCTCGCGCAGCAGTTGCAGCAGGTTTTCGCTGTCGTTTTCGTTCAACGCCGCTGTCGGTTCGTCCAGAATGAGCAGTTTAACGTCTTTGCTCAAGGCCTTGGCGATTTCGACCAGCTGCTGTTTGCCGACGCCCAGATCACGAATCAGCGTCTCCGGGTTCACGTTCAGCTTGACCTTTTGCAGCATCTTGCGCGCTTCGATAATCGTCTCGTTCCAGTCGATTATGCCGCCCTTTTTAACCTCATTGCCTGCGAAAATGTTCTCATACACACTCAAGTCCGGGAACAGTGCCAATTCCTGATAGATGATGGCGATGCCCGTCTTTACGCTGTCGCTGATCTTCGTAAACTGCTGCACTGCGCCTTCGTAGACGATGTCGCCTTCATACGTTCCATACGGATAGACCCCGCTCAACACCTTCATCAATGTGGATTTACCTGCACCATTTTCACCAACCAGGAAATGAATTTCTCCTTTTTTGACCTGGACATTGACGTCCTGAAGCGCTTTGACGCCGGTAAAACTTTTGGAGATATTACGCATTTCCAGAATATTACCGCCCGGGCCTCCGGCTTTCGGTCCGTTTGTTTTTTCCAATATGTTTCCGCCCATTTCTCTCGCACCCCTTACCGCCCGGTTTACTGAGAAAGAGGAACGGAGCGTCTCCGTCCCGTTCCTGCTTCTCAGCCGGCTGTTTGCTGTGTTCTACGGTTTTCTTACAGTCCTGTGAACTCGTCCGCTTTGTAGTAGCCGGAATCGATCAGTTCTTTCTTCACGTTGTCTTTGTCAACCACGATAACGTCGGTTTGTTTCGCTTTGACATCCGTGCTTCCGTTGTTGTAAGAGCCGGTCGTTTCTGGGGATTTGCCGTCCAGAACTTCGACAGCCATGCCCATTGCGTCCTTAACCAGCGTGCGTACGTCTTTGAAGACTGTCATGGATTGTTTGTTGTCGATGATGTACTGGATGGAAGCTTTTTCAGCGTCTTGTCCAGTAATCACATAGCTTGTTACCGCGCTGTCGGAACCGAATACGTCTGCAATATTCCGTGCCGTGCCATCGTTTGGAGCCAGAATGGCAACGTCGCCCTTCATGTCAGCAGCTGCTGCTGTCAGGTGAGTCTGAGCTTTGTTTTTCGCTTCGTTTGGATCCCAGTTCGTTGTCACCTGGCCGATGATGCTGCTCATTTGGTCGCGGGACAGGTCTTTGGTGTCTTTCAGCTTCTCAGCTTCAGAGGAGTTGGCAATCTTGAATGTGCCGTCTGCGATCTTAGGCTGAAGCACTTGCCATGCACCTTGGAAGAACAGGAACGCGTTGTTGTCAGTAGCTGCACCTGCGTACAGGTAGAGCGGCTGTCCGTTGCCTTTGCTGTGGTCAACCAGGTACTGCGCTTGAGCGGCACCTACAGCCAGGCTATCGAAGGTTACATAGTAGTCTACAGCGTCTGTGTTGGTAATCAGGCGGTCATAGGAGATGACGGTAACGCCGTCTTTTTTGGCCGCTTCTACTGCTGCTGCAGCAGCGTCGCCGTCCTGCGGGCAGATGATGAGAACTTTGATGCCTTTGTTCAGCAGCGTTTCCACGTTTTCTTTTTCTTTAGCGGAAGACCCTTGGCTGAACAGGATTTCGGTGTTGTATTTGGTGCCCGAGAGCGCGTCCTTGAAACGCTGTTCGTCCTGCACCCATCTTGGCTCGTCTTTCGTCGGAAGTACGATGCCGACGTTGACGCTTCCTCCGCCACCACCGCCGTTGCTGTTTCCGCAAGCGCTTGCAACGATGGAGAACATCATGACCGCAGCCAGGAGCAGAATCCCTTTAACGTGTTTTTTCAACTGAACTAACCCCTTTCGGTTTGACCGATAATGTAATTCATGAAGTGAATCGTTCTGGCAAGATCAAATATAACACCGCTTTCAAAGCATGTAAGCGGCTATCATTAGCACTCTTTTGCGACCACCTGTACTTTTTTAATCTATAAAAGAAAGCGTTTGCAAATTAGTGCTGGACACTTGTTTTATCTTGTATCCAGAGAAACGTTTCGCTTCTATACAAGCGCGGCACTCGGCTTGAGAAGCGGAATGTCTGAAGAAAAACGATCACTCAAAAAGCCGCAATCTCCCTCCTGTATAGAAAGGGATTGCGGCTGGCAAATGAAAAATAGAGGCTGAATCTTCGGCAAGATGGAACTTAAAGCGATGAACAATCGAGAGTTGCCCATACTGACAAGCTGCTCAAATGCTTGGGCATCTTGACAGCCTGCACATTCAAAAAGGCAGGCTGCCGAAAGATTGGCCCATCATGCGGCTCCCCGGCAGCGACGAACGACGGTTCCCGCCGCAGAAGACTTCTTCTGCGCCACCCATTTAGGTGGAGGAATCCGCCATTCATCTGCCGCTGCCATAGACTTCTTCGCGGGTGTGGAAGCCGTCGGCGATGACCGTCTCGTCAATATTCCGGGCATCGACGGCAATCGGCGGCAGCAGGACGGACGGGACTTCGATCTTGCCGTTGTTAACCCAACGGCTGGTCTTGGGCTTCTCGCCTTTGGCCAGGGCGACGGCAAGCTTCGCCGTCTCTTCGGCCAGCTGTCCGATCGGCTTGTAGACTGTCATCGTCTGGGTGCCGGATACGATGCGGCGGATCGCCGCCAGGTCGGCGTCCTGACCGGCGACCGGGATCTTCCCGGCGAGACCCTGTTCGCCGAGTGCCTGCACGACGCTGCCGCCGGTGGCGTCGTTGGCGGCAATGACGGCATCAATGCCCGTCCGTCCATTCGCGGCCAGCGCTTCGCGCATATTGTCGAGCGCGTAGATGGGCTTCCAGTCCTTCGACCATTGATCGTAGACAATGCGAATATCTCCCCGGTCAATCATAGGCTGCAGGATGTCGAACACGCCCTCCTTGAACTGATGGGCGTTGTTGTCCGTGGCTGCGCCGCCAATATAGGCATAGCTGCCTTTGGGAATCTGCGAGATCATCGCCTGTGCCTGAAGGCGTCCTACCTCCACGTTGTCGAACGAGACATACAGATCGACGTCCGCATTGGTAATGAGGCGATCATAGGATAAGACCTTGATGCCTTCCTTGTGGGCTTTGCTGACGATGGCAGCCGTGGCTTCGGCATTGTGCGGCACGACGACCAGCACATCCACGCCCTGGCTAATCATCGCTTCCGCCTGGGCCACCTGGCGGGCATCGTCGCCATCGGCCGACTTGACGACCACCTGCGCTCCCAGCTTCTCGGCAGCGGCGCGGAACAGATCCCGATCCTTCTTCCAACGCTCCTCAAGCAGCGTATCCATCGTGAAGCCGATGACCAGCGGCTGGCCGGAAGCGTCCAGCCCCGGCAGCGCAGCTTCATCTCCGGGCGGCGGATTCTGCGCCGCGGGGGTTCCGGCCTCAGCTCCCTCGGCTTCTCCCACCGAGGTCTCCGCCTGGCCGGAACCGCCGAGCGCTGCGCCGCTCGTCGAACCCGGGTTCCCGCTTCCCGCCGGCGTGCCTCCGGCGCCGGCTTCGCCTTCAGCAGCGCTGCCAAGCGCTTCCACGGCTGCGCCGGTCTCCGCCTTCGGCGCTGCGCCGCCTCCCGAGCAGGCGGCCAGGGGCAGCAGCAGCGCCAGCAGAGCCGCCGCTGCCAGGAGGCGCAGCCCAAGGGCCCTTAGTGCGCGGCGCAGCAGAGCCGCGCTGCCCCTGTTCCACCAGGCAGATACACTAATCTGCCACGCAGCCTCGCTTTCCTCAGCTTGTGCAGTCACTGTCACCTGCCGAGCAGCTCCTGATTCCTCACCCAGCGCAGCCACCGTCACCTGCTCAGCAGCCCCTGATTTCTCACCCAACGCAGCCACCGTCACCTGCCCAGCAGCTCCTGATTCCTCACCCAGCGCAGCCATCTGCATCTGCCCTGCAACCCCATCCCTCTTCACACCCGCGTTCATTCCCGCCCTCCAAGCAGTGCCCGGCGATATTCCGTCGGCGAGAGATCGCACATCTTTTTGAACACCTTGCTGAAGTAGTTCGGATCATGGTAACCCACTTCAAACGTAATCTCCTTCAGGCTTCGCGTCGGATCGCTCATCAGCTTCTTCGCCTTGTCGATCCGACATTCGGTTAGAAAATCAATATAGTTGACGCCCACCTGTTCCTTGAACAGCTTGCTGATATAGAACGGACTAAGTTCAAACCGCTCTCCGATCATTTCCAAGGAGATGTCTTCATGCGAATGTTCGGCAATATACTGCTTGATCCGCCGCACGGTATCCGGCTTGATCCGCTCCAGATGTTCCGCATACGCCTGCTTGATCCGTTCCAGAATGGCTCCCGTCTCTGCCCGCAGCTGGCGATAGTCCTGGGCCTGGAAGGAGAAGGTCGGTGTATCGATCTCCACCCCCATCTCCGCCAGTACACGCGAAGAAACCCACAGCCGTTCCAGCACCCGCTGCTGGGCGTGCATCCGATCGGCGCCTTCGCTTTCACAGCGCCTCAGGAAGTCCAGCGCTTCCGCCTGGATTCCGTCCCAATCGCCAATGCGAATCTGCTCGAAGAAATGCTGCTCCCAGCGTTTGTCGGGATAATCCAGCAGCGAAGGTTCGCTTCCCGATTCCGGCTTATCCGTGTACAGGCGGTATCGCACCGGCTGCCCCGGATCGGGAATGGCCAGCAGTGCCTCGCGGTACGACTGCCGCACCTGCGAGAGCGACTCACAGACGCTGCCCACCCCAATCGACCAGTTTTCCCGTGAGCTTTTCCCCGCCGTCTCCAGCAGCGTACGTGCCAATTCCGTCGCCTGCACGCGGAAGGATTGAGCGGGATTGCGGAACGCGATCACCGGGATCTGCCTTCCGTACAGCGCTCCCACCCAACCTGCGCTCTCCCGGCGAATCCGGTCGCGGATCGCTGCATAAGCCCCCTGCTCCACTTCTTCCGGAACCAGAATCGACAGGGCAAAGGTCTCGCTGGAAGCATCCGCCCCCAGCCAGGCGACCAGTTCATCGGAATGAACTTCATGCACATGGTCAAACAGCAGTTGGGTGACGATGTCCGTCTCGATGACCGGCATCACACGCTGGAGCGCATCTTCGCGCAGACGGCTGCGTTCACGCTCACGTTCCTCCACTTCGATCTCTTCGATCACGCGGCCTACCGTCTTTTTAATCTCGCCTGCCTTGCTGGGTTTGAGCAGGTAATCCTTAACCCCAAGCTTGAGCGCACGCCGGGCATAATCAAAAGTATCGTAAGCCGTAACCATGACGATCTTGATGTCCGGGTACTGCGCTCCGATAATCTCGGTTGCCTGCAAGCCGTCCATGCCCGGCATCTTAATGTCCATCAGAATTAATTGGGGGCGAAACGACTCTGTGAGTTCAATCGCCATTTTGCCATTTTTGGCCTGCTCGATGGTCAGCTCCGGAAAGCTTTTTCGCAAAATCGCCTGCAAACCTTCGCGTCCGACCTGTTCGTCATCCACGATGAGCAGTCTGGTCATAAGTGTCGTTCCTCCTTGTCTTGGGCAGCTGAAGCCGCACGCGTACGCCCAGCCCTTCTTCGCTCTCAATCTCAATCACATCGGACACTCCGTAGAATAAGCGCAGCCGCCGCACCACATTGCCAAAACCGATACCGGTCGAGTGGCTTTCCGACTGCGTTTCTTGTTCTTCGAGAATTCCGCGAATTTTCTCTTCACTCATGCCAGGGCCGTCGTCCGCAATCTCCACCGTAACCCGGTCGCCTGCGTCGGTAATTGTCACCCGAATCGTTCCTCCGTCTTCCGAAGGTTCAATCGCATGCGTAACCGCATTCTCCACAATCGGCTGCAAAGTCAGTCCCGGTACAGGCGTAGACAGGCAGCGTTCGTCAATCTCGGTAATGAGCGTCAAACGCTCCGTAAATCTGGCCGACTGAATCTCCATATACTGCCGCATCACACGTACTTCGTCATACAGTGTTACGGCACGATCCAGCCGCTTGAGGTTGTAACGCAGCAGTCCCGCTACGCTCACCAGCAGGTCGCTCGTCTCTTCGGCGCCTTCCAGAAAGGCCTTCTTGGACAGCGTATCCAGGATATTAAACAGGAAGTGCGGATTGATCTGGCTCTGCAAACTGCGCAGTTGACTCTCCTGAAGCAGTAGGCGATTCTGCTGAAGCTCGCTCTCCAGCCGCGCTTTCTCCCGAATTTCCAGAATGAGATTGTTAATGTTGACCCGCATCCGTTCAAAGGTGGTCGCCAGGAAAAAAATCTCATCCGACGAATTGACGACAATCTGCCGTTCAAAATTCCCCTTCGCCAACTCCTGCGCCGCCTTGGTCAGATGCTGAACCGGCCTTGTGATACTGAGCGAGAACCAGTAGGTAAACAGCAGCAGCCCAAACGTAATGGCCAACAGAATCCAGATCCCCAGCTTCTTGAGTTCTTCCGCCTGTTCGATGATGCTGCGATAGAACTGCTGGTACGTATTCAGCTCGATGTCCAGCAGCTGGAGCGTCATCTCGGAAATATAACCGGAGATGCGGCTGGCCTCGGCGAACGCACGTGAGGAGTCTTCATTCTCTTGTTCAGACTTGAACAGCACGGAACGATCCGTTGTCTCGATCAGGCTGTCGATCAGATTCATATAGCTGGTCAGCGCAAAGTCATTGCCTCCATTGCGCAGCATACCAATCGAACTCTGGGCACTGCGCAGCTGCTCCTCGCTCCGCCGCAGGCTGCTCAGGTTGCCTTCAGTGGGTGTCAGCAAATAAATATTGAGTGCATTGACTGTCTGTTTGCTGGAAGAGGTCACTTCGTTCATTCGCAGATAACGCTGCAAGATGTCATTGTATTGATCCTGCGTCTTCTGGTTGTAGTAAGTCAGCATGATCCAGATCGCAGCCATAATGAACATGACGAGTGCCGTCAATGTCCAGATTTTACGTTGAATTCCGATCATTGTACGTCCTCCGTCTTCAGCAGACGAATGGGAGTCGGATAACCTTCAGGGTCCAGGGGAACCGTCTTGCCATCGAGCCACTGCGTCATCAATTGTACGCCCAACCTGCCCATCTCTTCGGGAGCCTGCTCCACGACCGCATCCAGCTTGCCCTGCCGCAGCAGCTGTAGAATCCCCGGATTGTCATCGAAGGAATAGAGATCATAAGGTTCAATCTGTGAACGTCTGCCAATCTCCTGCACCATCGCGGTCGTCAGATTGGCATCCACGGAGATAAACGCGTTCACATCGGGAAAGCGGTTCATGACGTCCTGTGTAGCTGCGGCGATCTGCTGCTCCTCGTTGGATGTGGTCACGTATTCCACGTGAATGTTTGGGTAGGCGCCCAGCACGCTGCGAACTCCAAGCACACGCTGGTGCTGGTCATATTCTTCACGGCTGTCGCCCATCAAGACGACGGTGCCCGTTCTGCCCATATCCTTCACCAGACGCTCCGCAATCATTCGTCCTGCCGCAAATACATCGGAACCGACATATGTTTTGCGCATGCTGTCGGACATCGGAACATCGCTGGCTACCGTGATGATGGGGATGCCATAAAAAGCGGCTTTGACCTTGGTGAGGTTGTCGAATTCGTCTTCATCCATTCCCTGAACGATAATCCCGTCCACTTTGGAATCGATTGCAATCTCAAGCTGCTTCAAGAAATCTTCGCGGTCTTCCCCATATGTCCCCCAAACCTCAAGATTGGCTCCCAGCTTGTCCGCTTGCGCCTGTGCCCCTTCGCCCACCTTGTTCCAGAACGGCGTACCCAGATCCTGCGTAATCAGCACCAGCCGATACCGATCTTCCGCGCGATTCTGAAGTTCGGGAGGCTGCCAGGCCGACTGTACAAAGCGAATGGCAGAGATCATCGTAAAAAAAAGAAAAACGGCGCAGATCGTGCCAAGCGCCAAACTGATCGTCTTATGCAAGCGCGACCCCTCTTCCCTGTCAGGATAAATTTATTATAACATTTTATTCCAATCGTTCAGCAGTCAATCCTCTCTCTTTTCAGTTTTATCACTGTAGCAAATTGTCTGTCTTCTGTGTAGCTGTTTTTTACATCATTGCCTATGAAACTGTTTTCAAAATCCGTTTCGCCTTGTTATGGGAAGGGTAAGGTTGGGCGTACTACTGTGAAGATTTCCCATTCCAAACAATCATGAGGAGGATGACAGTATGGGCAAAAAACCTCTCGGTAAAAGGCATGTGGTCGCTTCATTCCTGTGTGGTGCGGTCTTGTTCTCGGGGCTGTCCGCAGTCGCCGCAGACACTCCACTCTCAGCCGTAGCCTCAAAGCTTAACTTCTATGCCTTTGGCGAGCGTAAGAGCGTTCCCGCAAGCTACAACAACGGACAAAGCAGTGTACCTTCCGCACTGAACTATGGAGGCACTACCTATGTTCCAATCCGCATGGTCGGGGATCTGATGAATGTTCCGGTCTATTGGGACGGAACGAACCAGGCCGTCTCTGCCGGCACCGCCAAAACCATCGTCAAAAATGCCAAGGGTGAAGTGTTGGGCGGCATCGACCTGACCGAAGAGAAAGACGGTGTGCGGGTTAACGTGAATCTGGCCAAACTTCCACCCGGCCCGCATGGGATTCATGTCCATCAAATGCCGATCAAACAGAATGATTTTGCGACCGCACTGGGTCATTTCAATCCAACCACCCATCAGCATGGACATAAGAATCCAAAAGGGGCGCATGTGGGCGACTTCACCAAAAACCTGACCGTCAAAGCCAATGGCAGTGTGACGGCAGAGTTCTGGTTGGAAGGCGCCAACCTCAAACCGGATAGCGCGATGTCCATTGCCGGACGCTCCATCATCATCCACGCCGGAGCGGATGACCAGAAGACCGATCCTTCCGGCGCTTCCGGCGACCGGATCGCAGGCGGAAATATTCCGAAATGATACGGGAGATTTCGCGCTGTAACTTAAACACGCCTCAGTTATCCCATCAGCGGAATACAACAAAAACGCCGAAGTCGCTATGGACTTCGGCGTTTTAAAGTTACAGCCATACCGAGCAGCACGGCGGCGTTACTGCGGCGCTTCAACGGACAGCTCAATATTCAGCGGCTGGACGGTTTGCTGCACGACCTCCAGAAATCTTTTCCCTTTTTCGGAAAGAGGGAACTTGAACCTAAAATCGAATCGAACACCTCGAATCACTTGCTCGGGATACAGATTGTCGATCTCGCCGTTCTGAACAAAAGCAAGATAGGCGTTGATCTTATCTTGCAGCTTATTCAAATGCCCAGCCTCATCCTCCCAGTCCAGATGATCGGCAATCAGCAGCACGACTCTGCCAGACGCTGTATCAAACGCAGCTCCATCTACCTGATTGGCTTCCAGAACAGACATCCTCTCAACCTTTCTTCAGCAACCAGCGGCTCTGCTCCGCTCATTCCTCTTCATTCTCGACCTATCCCTCAAGCCTTCCGAATCGCTGCCAGTATTCCTGAATTTGATAGAAGATCGGATCGGCTTCCGAACCAAAACCTCGAAGCGCAATATTCACCGTATCCGGGACAAGCGCCTGATTCGCACGAATCAGACGCTGCTTGATCCAACTCTGACGTTGAATAAAACTCTGCGGATCATACAACTCCATGCAGACAAAGGGCTGATTTTTCAGCGTGTACGTCGCAATCTCGCTGATGTCGCTCCAAGCGATAAATCCAGCCCCAAACACCGATGACTGATCCGTTAATCCATACCGATCCAGAATCAGTGCCGGAGGACGCCGCAGCGAATTAAGCAGGCCAATAACCAACCCTGCGGCACCCAGCAGCAGCGACAAAACCCCCACAATCCCCGTATAGATGGAGTGCTCGACTCCTGGGCCAAAGCCCAAGGTCACCAAATAGACACCCACCAGGATAAAAAGCAGCCCGAACAAGGCAATTTGCAGCATTTTTCCACGCTTGGCGTAGTAAAGCTTTACGTCCCCATTGTCTGTTTCCCACTCCATCTTCATCCGTGCCTTCCCCTTCCACGCCTCATGGACTTGTTATGTCGGCCTATCGACGCCGCCCTTTCGCCGGGTATCCCAAATGATCCAGACTTCGACAGCTCGAGGTGAAGCAGGCCTATTTGTCATGCAGCAGGCCTTTGCTGGCCAGGAACTCCCGCGCCACCTCTGCCGCAGAACGACCTTCGGCATTCACGGCGTAGTTCATCTTCCGCATTTCGTCATCCGTGATCTGTCCGGCCAGCACGTTCAGTACCTTTGCCAACTGCGGATATTGATCCAGCGTCTCCTGACGCATCAGCGGTGCTCCCTGATAAGGCGGGAACAAGCCCTTGTCGTCTTGCAGTACGGTCAGATCATACTGCGCCAGCTCGCTGTCGGTGGAATACGCATCAAGCAGGTCAATGTCGCCGCTCTGAATGGCTTGATAGCGCAGTTTCGGTTCCATCGTAAATACGCTGTGGAACTTGATTCCGTACTTCTTCTGGATGCCCAGATACCCATCCTCGCGGTCAGAAAATTCCAGCGTAAATCCAGCTTCCAGGTTGTTTTCCAGCGGCTTGAGATCGGAGATCTTGGTCACTTTATACTGTTCAGCCAGCCGCTTGGACATCGCCAGTGCATACGTATTGTTATACGCCATTGGCTCCAGAAGTGCCATATTAAACTGCTTTTTCATCCCATCCCGCGCCTGGGCATAGACTTCGGCGGCATCGGTACTAACAGCCGTTGTTTTCATAAACTCGCTGATCGCCGTGCCGGTAAACTCCGGATAGATGTCGATGTCCCCATTTTGCAGAGCGGCGAAGACGAAAGACGTCTTGCCCAGCCCCGTTTTTAACTCGACGCTCAGATCCGTGTCCTGTTCAATCAATTCCTTATACATGTTGATGAGAATCTCCGGTTCAGGGCCCAGCTTGCCTGCAATGACCAGATCGGCCTTGTTCGCCTGACCGATGAGCGGAATGATAAGGAAAAGCGCGATGATCCCGGCAAAACCGCCAAGGGCGGCAAGCGAACGTCTCAGTGAGAGCTTTTCCAGGAAACGCAGCGCAAAATCAAACACAATGGCCAGCAGCGCAGCCGGAATCGCACCGATCAGAATCAAATTCGTATCGTTGCGATCGATCCCCAGCAGGATCAACTCGCCCAGTCCTCCGCCGCCAATGAGAGCAGCCAGAGTCGCTGTGCCGATAATCAGTACCGTAGCCGTACGAATCCCCGCCATAATGACCGGCATCGCCAGCGGAAGCTCGACTTTCATCAGGCGAAGACGCCGGTTCATCCCCATCGCATCCGCCGCTTCCAGCAAGGAAGGATCAACCTCCCGCACACCGGTGTATGTATTGCGGAGAATCGGCAGCAGCGCATAGATCACCAGCGCCACCACTGCCGGTACGCGCCCAATTCCCAGCAGCGGAATGAGCAGACCCAACAGCGCCAGCGATGGAATGGTCTGAAGCACGGCGGTTACGCCAATGACGCCTTCCGCGCCGCGCGGGTTGCGCGCCAGCAGCAGGCCCAGCGGCACGGCGATCAGAGCGGCGATCAGCAGCGAGATAAACGACAGCGCGATATGTTCGCCAAGCGTAGACCACAGCTGGCTCTGGCGTTCGCCAAGGACATCCAAAAACGTCTGCATCAGTTGTCGCCCCCTTCTTCAAACTCGCGGGCGATCCGTTTCAGTGCACGTTCCCGCTCAAGCAGACCGATCACCTCGTCTCCTCGGCGTACCAGCAGACGCTCCTCGGCAGCCAGATGCCACAGCAGTTCGCTAACTTCAGTGTCGGCGCCAATCGTCACCGCTCCTTCTGCGATCAACCGACCGTCCAATTCCAGCGGGTCGATCAGATCTTCAGCCGTAAGAGGGGGCAGACCCAACCGATCTGTACTTCCGCCAATCGCATCACCCAGAAACTCCCGCACAAATTCATTGGCAGGTTGATGCACAATCTCACTTGGGGTGCCCAACTGCACGATCTTGCCCCCATTCATCAGACAGATTCGGTCGCCCAATTTCAAGGCTTCGCGCATGTCATGCGTAACAAACACGATCGTCTTGTGGATGCTGCGCTGAATCTCCAGCAGATCATTCTGAAGCTTCTCGCGGGTAACGGGGTCAAGCGCACTAAATGGCTCATCCATCAGCAAAATATCCGGATCAGCCGCCAGCGCACGGACAACGCCAACTCGCTGCTGCTGTCCGCCGGACAGTTCCGAAGGGCGTTTGCTGCGATAGACATTCGGGTCAAGGCCAACTTTATACAGCAGAGCATCCACCGTCTTGGTGACCTCTTCACGCGGTCTGCCCATCAATTCGGGCACAAGCGCGACATTCTCCGCGATGCTCATATGCGGAAACAGCGCAATCTGCTGAAGCACATAGCCAATGTTCCAGCGCAGCTCATTCAGCTTGTAATCGCCAACAGGTCGTCCATCAATAGCGATTTGTCCGCTGCTGGATTCAATCAACCGGTTCATCATCTTGAGCACGGTGGTCTTGCCACAACCGCTGGGTCCAATCAGCACAAAAAACTCACCTTTTTTGACTTCAAAAGACAATCCATCCACAGCTGCACGGCCATCCTTGTACCTTTTGGTGACACCTTCAAATGAGATCATGGTTTTCTCCCGTAGTGATTATCATAGGATTTCGGCAGTGCAGCAGCAGGGGGATACCCAGCGTCGCGTGCCGTTCTTCTATCAATACCCGGTTATGTCCGCTTGCTATCATGCCGAATAAAAATACACCTGTCATCTGTTCTTCCAACCATAAGATCAAGCTGTAAGAGGAGCGCCTAATTGGGGACAGGGCTTGTCTGGCGGAGTACCTTGAGGTTTCGGGCAAAGTTGAAACCGTCCCGCCGGAATCGCATAATAGGAAGAGAAGTCGCATCGAATCACTTGCCGAAAACCAGGCTTTCCCTATCCGTTCTGCGGCCTGCCGCTGGATTGGAACCCTGGCATCCGCAGAGTTGAGATCATGCGGCAGATCTTGAAACATCCCGAAACAGATATACAGATGGAGGGTCTTATGAATCAATCCAAGCTCATCGCCGTTATCGGCGGTACTGGCAGTGTGGGGCGATATGTCGTCAGCTGCGCACTGCATCAGGGCTATCGGGTCCGAATGTTGGTGCGGAACGTACGCAGCATGCAGCTGCCGCCCGAGATGGCAGCCCGACTCACCGTTATTCAAGGGGATGCCATGCGCTTCGATTCGCTGCGCGAGCTGCTTCAGGGCTGCTCTGCCGTCATCAATACATTCGGCCGTCCGCCTCAGGAACAACCTCTATACAGTGCCGTCACAAGGCGTGTACTTGAAGAAATGGAACGATCCGGCATCCGGCGCTACATCGGCGTCACCGGACTCTCGCTCAAGCTCCAGGGCGATCATAAATCGCTGGGCGGTCGTGTCGTCTCCCGGATGCTTCGTTCCCTGCATCCACAGTTTGCCCAGGATCGCATGCTGGAACTGAGTGTGCTGGAGAACAGCGCTGCGGATTGGACACTGGTCAGGCTCCCGGTTGTCAAGGAAGGTCAGGGCGGCTGCGCCATCAAAGCCAATCCCGAGCGCATGACCGGCAACCGCATCTATAATGGGGATGTGGCCCGATTCCTCGTCAGTCAGATCGACGAGGCCGAATATGTTCGCCGCTGTCCGTTCATCGGAAGCTGATTGGACTGCTTGAGATCCGCCTCACCCGTAACTACAGCTGTATACAGCTTTTACTGCACGTTGACAGTGCCAACCGTTACACAACTTGAATCATCCAAGGAGGGGAAGCAGCGTCATGGACTTCGTGGCAATCGACTTCGAGACGGCAAACAGCAAACGCGCCAGCGTCTGTGCAGTCGGCCTCGTTGACGTGCGCGGCGGGCGCATTGTTGACGAATATTATACACTCGTCAATCCGCATGATGAATTTGACTATTTCTGCATCGCCGTGCATGGCATTACGCCGGATCAGGTCGGGAACTCCCCGTCCTTTCCCGACATCTGGCCGGAGCTGCGGCGCCGCATTGAAGGCCGCGTGCTGGTCGCGCATAATGCCTCGTTCGATATGAGCGTACTGCGGCGCAGTGCCGAAGATCATCATCTCGATATGCCGTACATTCAATACATGTGCTCCTGCCTGCTGGCGCGGAAGATCTGGCCCGAGATGCCAAATCACAAGCTGAATACCGTTGCGCGCGAACTGGGTCTAAGCGCGTTCAAGCATCACGACGCGATCGAAGACGCGCGGACAGCCGCCCATATCTTCCTCCGCTGCTCCCAGACAGCGGAAGCCTCGGACTGCGGCGGTCTTGCTGACCGATACGGCTACCGAATCGGTCAGATCCTTGAGGGCGGTGAGCATGTGACGTTCTCGTCGTCACAGCCCAAGAGCAAAGGCGGCCGGGGGCCTCGCTCCCGCGCGGGCCGGGGCGCGGGGGCCAGGATCGGCGGCATGGCCAAAGCCGCCGATGCCCAGGAAGCAGGCGGACGCGCAGCCGCCGCGAGCGAGCCAGAGGCGGGCAGCCGCGTCGTCGCCGACCGCGCCAATCCGCTCTACGGCAAGCGGATTGTGTTTGGCGGCCGGCTCAGCGGCCTCAAGAAAGCGGACGCGCAGCGCCTGGCGGCCGAGCTGGGCGCGGTGTGCAGCGAATCGGTCGAATGGCAGACCGATTATCTGGTTCTGGGGCGGCGCGACTATGAGCGCCATGCCGCAGGCGAAGCCGTCAGCGGCAAGACGCAGTCGGCCGCCCGACTGGCGGCAGCCGGCAGCCGCGTGCGGATTCTGTCCGAGGACGAATTTGTCGTCCGGCTGAAGGAAGCGGCGGTTCCTTCGCAGGCCGCTGCACCGGGAGCGGAGGCGAAGCAGGATGGATAAACGAACGGTTCAGCTTCGGTTGCAGCGCAAGATGGCTTTTGATCTGGTGTTTGTTGCACTGGCCTTCGCAGCCATCTCCTACTTCCAGCTGTATACGCTTCCGGGCATCCTGCTTCCGCTGCTGCTTGCCGCTCTGCGCGGCTATACCTTCTGGCTCAACCTCCAGCGCTTCCGCCGTCTATCTGCGGAACTCAAGGATGAGAGACCCAAGAGCCGCCTGTATGACCATGAGGAAGAAGAACCCTGAGGACGAGTGGGCAGAGCCGTTGGTCTGAGCGCCATTCCTTGGTGTGCGGACAAGCCTCTTCTGGCTGTACGCGCCGATGCTCATTCCCGCGAATCTCCTTCATGGTTACTCTCGCCGTTTTTGGAGCATAAAAAGCCGCTTGGTTCTCCCTAGAGAGCCAAACGGCTTTTTCATATTTAATGGGCTATCTGGATGTTCTATATTCTGCCTCTCTATAAAGCAGGCCGTCCCCTGTCTAAAGGAACGGCTGGACGTACGATTATCTCTTGTCCAGTCAGCCTATCCCGACCAGAATCAGACCTCACCCAGCGTCACCGGAATTCCGCCGGCTGCCGCGTCCTGTCGGTCGTAGATAAAACGTTCCACGCTGATGATGTTTTCTTCCAGCGTTCCCTTGGAATTGTCGAAATACAGTACCGAATGTTCCGGCAGATTCCACTGCACTTCCACACGCTGCATACGCTGAACAAATTCATCCCAGTTCGCCAGCTTCCAGTCGTCCGCCTTGTGCCCGCGTTCTTGAATCCGCTTCTTGTACTGCGTCATGTCTTCCAGATAGACATACACGACCTTAACGTCTACGTCATGCACCGTCGCGCCAATCTTTGCCAGCTCCTCATGAATCCAGTTCGGATTACGAATCTCGCTGGTGAATGGCCCAACCGCAAAGACATCCAGACCCAATTCCAGATTCTCCAGCGCCACATCCATTGTCAGACGATACCCCAGATCCCGACAAAGCAGCTTGTAGGCCGCCGAATCGCGGTCATGCGGGTCATGTCCCATCAGCGTCATAATCTTCTCGCTTGCCGGACGCGAAGCCGTGTCCATGTCGAGGAAGACCGGATGTTCCTTGATCGTGATCCCTTTGGCGATGGTTGTTTTGCCGCTTCCGGCTCCCCCTACGAAAAATACCAATTTGCGCATCTTGTGTTTCATCCCCTTCACTTACCTGTTTTAAAGATGACTGTAATTTTCATTCTAACATAATCAATTTGAAATGGTTTATTCAATTTCAGGGTTTTTGTCGATTGAAGTTCATGATGACCAGCGCCCTTCATCAAGCTTCCCCTTATGTTACTTCTAACCTTTTTCGGCACTTGTTAACGGTTTGATAAACATGAGTTTCTTGGCGGTCAGGCTCTGCCAAGAAACTCTTTGCGCTCGCGGCCTGCGGATTATGGGTCGCTCATTCCGTATTGCCGGGCCGCTTAAATCCCAAAAAACCTCTTGGTCGTCTCTGTCGTCTCCTGCACAATCGCCTCCACAGAGCGTCCCGTGCAAGTCGCCACTGCTGCCGCAATATGCGGCAGGAATCGGGGTTCGTTGCGGCCGTCCTTGGGCTTGGGCAGCAGATCGCGCGGCGTTAAGAACGGCGCGTCTGTCTCGATCATCAGCCGGTCGGGCGGAATCAGCTCGACCACTTCCCGCAGCGATTTGCCCCGGCGCTCATCGCAGATCCAGCCCGTGATGCCGATGTACAGCCCCATGTCGAGATACGTTTGCAGTTCCTGCCGCGTTCCGGTAAAACAATGCACAACAGCCGGCAGCTCCGGCGGCTTCGCCCGACGCAGAATCGTGGCAAAGTCTTCATGCGCGTCCCGCTCATGCAGGAACAGCGGGAGTTCCAGTTCCTCAGCCAGCTCGATCTGCTTCACGAACCATTCCCGCTGGGTATCACGCGGTGAAAAATCACGGTTGTAATCCAACCCACATTCTCCGATCGCCACCACTTCTTCCCCAGCAGCCAGCTTGCGCAGCCGCTGAATCGTCTGTGCGTCGCAGCTCTTGGCGTCATGGGGATGCACGCCAGCCGTGGCGTATAGACCGCCCGGGTAGCGCCGTGCATAGTCTGCGGCCGCTTCACTGCTGCGCACGCTGGTTCCCGTAATGACCAGCGGCGATACCCCTGCTTCAAGCGCAGATTCCACAACCGCCTCCCGATCCGTTCCAAACGAACGGTGCATCAAGTTAATACCAATATCGATCATCTTGATTTCCTCCAGTTTCTGTTTCTATTTCTATTTCAGCTTCTCCAACTTTCAATATCTCGTTCGTTCAATCTATCAAGGCAGCGCCTGTCCCAGCCTCGTTTAACGCTGAGGTTTATCCTCATAATCATGATCTTCTTCCATCAGTCCGGGTGGAATTCGCTCCGCCAGCCACACGCCGCTGCCCGCATCGTAGAAGACCACGCCTACCTGAGCCGCAGCTTCCGTGTCCAGGCGCAGCATGACCAATTTGCCCTTGCGCCGTCCAGCCAGCGCAGCAAAATGCGTCTCGGCGGATAGATGGACATATTCCCGTCCCATCGGCAGCAGGCCATGTTCGGCAATCGATGGCAGCGCATGGCGGCTGGTGCCGTGATACAGCACGTTTGGCGGCGTGCCCTGCGGATAGCTCACGCGGCCGAAACTATGACCGTAGCGTGCGCGGATGCGCGGCCCATTGGCAGCCATCGCTCCTCTGAAGGACTCGCCATGTGCCTGATGCGGCTCGGCCGATTCAACCGAAGCGCTGTCGATCCGGGAAGTCTCGGCTGCCGCATGTCCACCCGAAGCTTCTCCATGCTGAATGGTCGGTGCTCCTTTTTCCAGAATCTCGAACCGCTGTTTATCCGACCGACGAACCACACCGCGAATGTCTTCCTCTGTGGTCTGTTCATAGCCGGTACGACGGCGCACCGCTGCCAGCAGCTCATCCAGTCCGCATGAACCATCCTCGGGATCAAGGGTCAAGCCAAATTCTTCGGGCGAATGGCGCAGCATCATGGACATGAGCTTGCTGATCTTCTTATCCCGTTCGGCTGTGGACAGCTTGCTGCCTGCCGCTTGTCCCCGGTATGGATTGCGCTGCCCCGGACGACCTTCCGCTGACTCGGCTGTTTTATTTTTTTTCGATTTTCCCATCTTTGATTCTCCTTTTCTCCAGATGAAGCTCTGTCTTTTATTGGTCTCCATATGCGGATTTTAAGTCAGATTGAGATTCATCAGGTGTAACATCCAGCAAGCGTCCCTGGGCTTCGACAGCTCTAAAGCCCGGCATCTTCAGCCACTCGGCATATTCGCTGCGCAGCCAGGGATCGGGATCATGTTCGGCTCTGGCGCGCAGTTCCGCAGCAATGTGCGGCGTTGCAAGATCATCCAGCGCAAGCACAACGAAGTCGGTGACATCGTGCATCCCGGGAATATTCGAGGCCTCGGCATGAAGATCGATCAGGTCAAGCAGCGTCTGTTCTTCATCCAAACGCTGGGTCAGCTCCTCCATTCGTTCGTAGAGCCTCGTGACGACCGGATCGGCCTGCATATTCTTCAAGGTGTGACTCTTCGAGCTGCTGCTGCGATCCGAGCGGCTTCCTCTTTCAACTTTCCGATCCATATCTACTGCCTGCTGTTTCCCTTTGTTTATTTAACGCAAATACGACTCCGTTTGTTTCCCCGGAGCCGCATTTTGCTGATGAATCGCTCATGAATTCAGTCTTTGTACGGATCGTATTCGTTGGCTCCAGCCATCGCTACGCCGATTGGCTTCAGCGTATGCAGGACATCGAGAGTGTTGGAGTGGGCGTCCAGCACCTCCTGAAGTTTCCGGTATACGAAAGGACTTTCGTCGGTGCCGCCGCCGCGCAGCTCCACGCCAAAGTTCTGCACCGCGCTCATCATCCGTTCTTCGCTGATCTCTCCGCCAACGCGTACCCGCGTTTTCCAGTTCATTTTCCCGGCGGCCTGCGTGCGGCTCATCAGACGTCCCGCTCCATGTACGGTGCTGTAGAAAGCCTCCTGGTTCTCCACCGTATCTTTCCCGCGTACGATGACCGAGATGTCGCCCATGCTTCCGCCAATGAAGCCCAACTGCCCCGGTGCCGAAGGCGTTGCTCCTTTACGAACCACTATGCAGTCCCGCCCTTCATGCTGCTCGTTCCAGGCAAAGTTATGATGATTGTGCACTTCAAAATCGCTCTGCGCTCCCAGAATATCCAGCACCTGTTCAATGACATAATCGCGCCCCGCGTAGGCATAACGCCCCGCCAGCTTCATCGCGCGGTTATACATGTCTCCCGTCTCACTGTGCAGATCCAGCAGAACCGGCGGCTGATCCATACTTTCTCCCGGTGCCTTGCCCAGAAAATCACGACCTGCCGCCAGATTCAGGAACCCACTTGCCGTCTTATGTCCGAATCCCCGACTGCCGAAATGATTGCCCACCCAGATCCGTCCTGTTGCAGGTTCCTCGAAAATATCCACGTAATGGTTGCCGCTTCCGACTGTTCCCAATTGCTCACGTGCCAGTTTCTTGAGCTTGTCATGCACATCCCCGCCAACCTGACGATATACCGACCAATCCGGATCATCGAACAAGTCATGATCGACCTTTTTTTTGCTGACTCGTCCGACTCCAAACTCAACGTTGCGGGCCACTTCATCCATGATGCGCTTGATGTTGGGCTTTACGTCCTTGGCCAGCAGATTCGTGCGTACGGCCTTGTTGCCGCAGGCAATGTCGTAGCCTACGCCGCTTGGAGAGACCTGGCCTTCATAAGCCACCACACCGCCAATCGGCTGACTGTATCCCTTGTGATGATCGGCCATCAGCAGCGTCTGTACCACATTTCCGTGATACGCACAGGTCTGAGCCTGCTTGAGCGCCCCTTCGTCCACTTTGCCCCATACCCGTACTTTGCCGATTGTCTCGTAACTCATTTAAGATTCATTCCCTTCTCTATTTAAAAAAGCGGCGTCCGCTTCTACTCCGCACCCGCCGCTTTCTTCGTCTATTGTTCATTACCCAGGCAATCCAGATCCATCTTCGCCACACGTTCGCTCATCGGTCCAAATCCACGCGCCGCCGCTGAAATATAAGGCAGAACCTGATCGCTCCATCCGTAGACGTAATACGTATTCTCGTCTTCCTTGGGCACCATCGAACCCCGGTAGGGCGCCAGATCCACGATAAAGGCCCGGGCGTTGCGATTGATCTTGCTGCGGTAATTCCGCAGTTCCCGGTAAAAGGGGCTGCCTTCGTTCTGATGCTCATCCGTAATCATGATAATCTGATCGACATTCTCGCGCAGCTCCGTCAGATGCCGTACCGGAAGTCCAGTATTCGTTCCGCCTCTGGCCTTGATCCGCGAAGCCTGACCCATGATGCTCGCTTTCCTCGACGGCTTGGGATCATGAACACGGTCGTCAAACAGCAGGAAGATGGAATTGCCGCCAGTCTTCTTATATAGCGCTAACGCAAACACCGAGCCGGTTCGCAGATATTCCCCTTCCATCGAACCCGAGATGTCCAGCAGAATCGCTGTACGTCCTGGAATGTCCGGCAGGCTGGAAAACGTCAGTTCAACGGCTTCGATCAACGCTTCCTTCAACGTCTCTCGCTTCACCTGGTCGTAAGCCGCCGCAAAACGCATAGGCAGAATCCTGCTTTTGCGCAGCGCTTCAGCGTCTGTTAGTCGTTCGACGACATAACGCAGATGCTGCGGCTGTTCAAGCAAACCTTCTCGTTCCATGGTATTCAGATGGCGCAGCAGGGCAAACAGGGGCATCTGGTACAGCAGCGCTTCCCAGATTTTCTTGTTTGCGGTCACTGCACCTGTCACCGTCTCATACGGCAGCTTGCCTTCACGGATCAGACGTACTCTTTCTTTGTCCTTGTTTGATTTCTTCAACTGCTCAACGGCAGCGATCTGCGGCAGTTCCGCCAGGCTGGTCTCATGACCGCGCAGATAGCGGAACAGCGCCCGCTGCCGCTCATCCACAGGAACGGGGTGTGCAGTGGCAATGGCATCGCCCAGATTGTATCCCCGTCCGCGGCCGCCATATTTAATCGCCCAATATTCGGTCGTCTGGCGCAGAAAGTTCGCAACCTGACGCTTGACGGCGCGGCCGCCTTGTCCCCGACCTTGTCCCTTGAGAACCGTCAGGAAATCGAACAGGTCGGACGGGATCAGGATCACCTGGGCAAATACTTTGGCGAACAGATCGGGACGCGCCTTGGACAATACAGCCAGACCGTAGATCGGCTGAAGTCGCATGAAGCCCTGCTTACGGGCGAAAGCCAGCGCCCGCGCCATAAATTCCGGATTCAGCTCCGCCATCATCTCATGGGTCTCAGCCGCCTGAGCCAGCAGCTCATTCACGTCGGCGTAGAAGGTTCGACCCAGCGTATTGGTCAGCAGCATCTGAAGATATTCTTCCTCGATGCTGCGCCGGTAGCTGGTGTACCCTTCTCGATTAGACAGGTTGGGGGTAAAACGTTGAATGGCTCGGCTCATGTCGGCGGCCTCCTTTTTATATGTAAATGGATATTCGGAATCGTTATTCATACAAGATCCGGCGAGGAAGTCTGTGAAGAAGGCCGTGGCGGGACTCGAACCCGCCTGCTGCCGCTTGGGTTTTCTGGGGTCGAAGTAGCCCTCTTCGGCGCCTCGCCGATGGATCTTGCATGCTTGATGCTTGGTTTGCCCGAGGAAAAGTTAGGAGAAGGAACGTTGCCGCTCTATCCACTGAGCTATTCCGCCGCGTATGACGGAAGCCGGATTTGAACCGGCGACCTGCCGATTAGAAGTCGAAGTAACCCTCTCTGGCGCCTCGGGCAGTTGGGATTGACGCTTCCGGCCTGTCGGCTCTGGCGTGTTCCCTTTGCCTGTGTCTATATTCGCATGATGGGCGAAGAGGGAACAGGGTGGAAGTATGACGATTAACAAAATCGTCTGATATACTTCGCGCCTTGGCGGAAGGATGACAATCCAGCAAAACAACAAACAGCCTTCCCTAAATAAAGGGAAGGCTGTTCAAGATCAAGACAATGAGCGCCGCAGCGAAGGATGTTCGGGCAGTACGGCTTCAGTCAGACTTCGGACTGTCGGGCTCTCCGACTCCCATAAGGAGAGTGGTTTGTCTGTCATCTGCACAATCTCGCCGCGATCCATGACGGCGACCCTGTCGCACAGCGCCATCGCAGCCTGAATATCATGGGTGATAAATAGATAAGATACCCCAAGCGAAGACTTGAGATCGGCAAGCAGCTCCAGAATCAGGGACTGATGCACACGATCCAGACTGCTGACCGGCTCGTCGAGTACAATCAGTTTGGGACGAAGCGCAATCGCTCTGGCGATATTGATCCGCTGAAGCTGTCCACCGCTGAATTCATCCGGTGTCTTGCTTCCGTCACCTGCGGATAACCCCACCTTTTCCAACAACGCGCCGGTGCAACGTCTAAGCTCTCCAGCCGACAGCCGTTCGTAATTGCGCAGTGGCTCACCAATAATCTGAGCTGCGGTCATCAAGGGATTAACGGAAGAATAACAATCCTGAAACACCACCTGAATCTCTCGACGAATCCTTTGACGGAGCTGTCCGCCCGATGCATAGAGATCCTGACCCTCGAACAAGATCTGTCCTTTGTTAGGTCTTTGCAGACCCAGCACCACCTTGCCCAGCGTACTCTTCCCTGCGCCGCTTGTTCCGAGCAGTCCCAGGCAGCATCCGCCTTCAAGATCCAAAGAAACGTCTCTCAGTACAGAAGACTCTTCACTTCGGGGACGCCACCAGTTCCAGGAGTCATAACGATAACTGACGTTTTGAACCTTCAGCATTTTTAGCCTCCTTTCCAAGACGAGGGCGCGCCTCCAGCAGCATACGCGTATAGGCATGGCGCGGAGCATCGAATAATTCATGCACACCGGCATGTTCGACAATCTCCCCTTTTCTCATAACGGCTACTTCATCCGCCATCTGCGCAATGACCCCGAGGTCGTGCGAGACGATCAGAATGGAAGTCCCACATTCCATCTTCAATCGCTCCAGCTCCCGCAGAACCTGAAGCTGATTCACAGCGTCCAGTGCCGTCGTAGGTTCGTCGGCAATCACCAGGCCGGGACGTAGACATAAGCAGATAGCAATCATTACACGTTGGAGCATCCCACCGCTTAACTGATGAGGATAACGCTTCAAGATCTTGTCCGGCTCCATCAGATTGACGGATTCAAGCGAATGAACAGCCTGCTGCCAAGCTTGTCCTTTGGATAACTGCGAGTGGGTTCGCAGCGTCTCAACAAATTGCGAGCCTATCGTATGCACAGGGGTAAAGGCATTCATCGGATTCTGCATGATACTGCCTATTTCTTTGCCCCGAATTTTCCTGAGATTTTTCTCGGGCAGAAGCATCAGTTCCTGTCCGTTCAACTGCACACTGCCACTCACTCTCATGGATCGTGTGTTGAGCAGCCCCAGAATCGCACGGCAGGTCAGGGATTTCCCGCTCCCACTTTCACCGACGATGCCCAGCACCTGTCCGCGACCGAGAGTTAGATTGATGGAACGCAACAAATCCGCAGGTTCGCCCGTTTTCAGCCCAACTTGAAGACCGCGAACTTCCAATATATTTGTCTCCTGCATCCTTCTTCCCCTTTTCCGGCGTTCGTTCTTCCACTAGCGCTTGACCACACCGTAACGTTCAGATAAGGCCTCACCGACAACATTGAAGGTAATGACTACAATAAGAATCAAGATACCGGGATAGATCATCAGCTCCGGGTGGCTGCGGATGTGACTGGTTCCTTCGTGGATCATGGCGCCCCATTCCGCATTCGGAGGTTGAATCCCGAGTCCCAGGAAAGACAGCGCCGAGATGTCCATAATCGCCCATCCCATCTCCAGTGTTGCCATAACTACAATAGGACGCTGCACGTTCGGAATGATATGTCTGCGAATGATCTGCCAGGAAGAAGAACCGCTCACTCTTGCCGCAGCGATAAACGGACGTCCTTTCAGAGAAACGACCATGTTGCGGCAAATCCGCGCATAGTAGACCCACTGTACCATCATTAGAGCAAGCAGGATCTGCGTGAGTCCGGGTCCGAAGATGCCCACGATCCCGAGAACCAGCACCAGATTCGGAAACGCCATAATCCCTTCGCATACCCGCATGATCAGATTATCCAACCAACCGCCCATATAACCGGACAAAGCGCCAATCAACGTACCGAGAATCAGCGAAGAGACAAAAATCATTACGGCAAAACCGAGAGATACCCTTGCTCCATAGATCAGACGCGAAAGGTTATCCCGGCCGAGCTGATCGGTTCCAAGCCAATGTTCAGCGGATGGCCCGTCCAACTTCTGCGTCAGATCGACTTTGACCGGATCATGCGGCGCAATCCACGGTGCCAATGCCGCGATAATAAAAAACAACAAGATGACGATCGAACATATTACAATCGTCGGCTGACCCTTGAATACCCTCTGCCTACTTTTGCTCACGATTCTGTCCTTCCTTTCGCCAAGATGCGAGGGTCCATATACATCTGGATCAGATCCACGATCAGATTGCAGACGATAAACAGGCAGGCCGCCAAGAAGACATAACACTGAATGACCGGAATGTCCCGATTAAAGATCGCTTCCACAAAATAACGTCCAAATCCCGGCCAGGAGAAAACCTGCTCTACAATAATGGTTCCGGTCAACAGCCTGCCCATATTCATGCCCATGCTGGTAATAAGCGGCATCATCGCCACTTTCAGCGCATGCTTGAGCACCACCGAACGTTCGGGCAGCCCCCGGGTTCGAGCATATTGTACATAGATTTCTTCAAGCTGTTCGGACATGCTTACACGCAATAGACGCGTATACAAGGCAATCAGCACCAGAGAGAGGGTCAAGGTTGGCAGTACCAGATTCTCCCATCCCCCTCTTCCTTCAACAGGCAAGAGATCCAATCGAACCGAAAAAAAGAAAATCAGCAGATACCCTAACCAGAACTGTGGGATCGAAGCACCGAAATAAGAGATAAGCCGGGTCAAGCGATCTACCCAACCTTTGCGGTAAACCGCAGCCAGAACGCCAAGCGGGACGCTCACAAGCACGGAAAACAGGATGCTGCATAACGCCAGTTCAGCGGTTGCGGGCAGCCTCATCTTGACCTCTTCCCATACCGGACGATTCGTGAGATAGGAACGCCCAAAGTCGAAACGGGCAATCCGGCCCAGCGTATCGAGGTACTGTTCCAGAATGGGACGATCCAGCCCAAATTCCTGCCTTTTCTGCTCCAACAGTTCCGGGGTCGGATAGATATGAGCAGCGGTCAGATACGCCTCTGCCGGATCGACCGGGGAAATATGAATAAGCGCGAACGTTACCAACGTAGCGATAAATACAATCGGCACGATGGCCAACATTCTTTTGCCGATATAACGAATCAATGCAGCTTCCTCCTTGATCGAACCGTGCAGAGCCGCCTATGGCGTCTGCGTCTTCAGCCCAGAAAACGGATTCTCATCCCGATTGGCCGGGAATTCAAATTGCGTAATCTTCTTCTGATATACAGCCGTCTTTTTGACATAAGAAAGGGGAACAATCGCCGATTGTTCTTGCAGCGTCTCCAGAATGGAACGGTACAGCTCCTTGCGCTTAGTCTCGTCCGTCGAAGAGAGCACTTCATGAATCTGCTTGTCCAGCTGCTTTTTCATCGGGATCGCACTCAGCGTCTCCGAAATCCCGAATCCAGGGCTGGCTACAACGTTCACAAAGGAGTGAGGATCGTATGGAGCGCCGTAGTTGTACCAGAAGTAAAGATCAAAATCATTGGCCTTCAGACGCTTGATCTGCACCGTCAGTTCCAATCCGGTCAGGTTCACCTGAACACCAAGCCCGCCCCATTCTGCCTGAATGGTCTCGGCCATCGCTTTTTGAATCGGGTCCGTTTTATCATAAATCAGTTCAAACTCCAGCTTCTGACCATCCTTCTCCCGAACCGCTTTGCCCTCCGGAAGAATCCAGCCGGCTTCGTCCAGCAGTGCCTGCGAATGTGCCACGTCGTATTCAATCGGCTTCAACTGAACATCCGTATACGGGTAATTGGTAGACAAAATGGAATCAGCGGGCTGCTCCAGTCCGGATGTAATGCCTTCAACCATCGCCTCCTTATTAAATCCTTGATGCAGCGCCGTACGCACCCGAATATCCGCCAATTTAGGGTTGGAGGAATTCAGCAGCAGACTGCGCGTACCCACCGGATCGGACAGCTGGGACGTGTATTGATCGTTGGCTTGAAGCTCCTGGAACGCATCCAGACTGATTACACCTTCTCCGTAAATTAGATCCAGATCACCTTTTTCAAACGCTGCGACTCGGGTCTCCGCATCCGGTATGATCTTCACCGTCACTTGGTCGATCGCCGGAGCTTTGCCCCAATAATTCGGGTTACGCTTGAAGATCGCGTATTCATCCTGCTTGTACTCGCTCAGCAGCCAAGGGCCGGTTCCCACCGCCTGCTTGACTCCCTCTGCCGTGTCGCCATCATCCGGGAATCCGGCTTCCCCCAGGAAGCGGAATGGACGCACAACCGACAGATCCTGAAGTACAGGATAATACGGTTCAGAGAGCGTCAATCTGAAGGTATGCTCATCGACCGCTTGGGTCTGGTCAATCACGCCAACCACTCCCAGCCAGGCGTGGGTGTCCCGATGTTTAAGTACGGCATCGAAGTTCTTCTTGACGATGGCGGCGTTAAATTCGCTGCCGTCCGAAAACTTCACATTCGGGCGCAGGTGAAAAGTATACGTCTTGCCGTCTGCCGAAATGTCCCAAGATTCCGCGAGTGCAGGCTCCAGCTTGCCATTCTTGCCATAGCTAACCAGCGGCTCATAGAGCATCGACTGGGCAAACAGCTGCGAAGGGTTATAGGTATGAGGATTCATGGTGCCAATATCTCTGGGCCATGAAATGGTAATTGTCTTGGCCGAAGCTTGCTCCTGCGCAGAAGAACCTGCGGCTGCTTTCGGCTGCTCTTTGCCGCTGCAAGCCGATAAAGCAACCAGCATCAGGATTGCTCCAATCAGCACCGCTGCCCGGCGTTGGATGTTAAACATATCAAACTTCCCCTTTTCTCTATCTTGATAATGATTATCATAATCAAAAGATAGCGTATCGGTCGAGGGATGGTTTGTCAATGGCTAGGTCATTACTTGCATATTGTTTCGTTGGAAATAAAGCGGACGATGGAGCTGCCATACTTCCGCCAAGACGCGAAGTACACTAGACGATTTTGTTAATCGTCATCCTTCTGCCAAGGCGCGAAGTATATCAGACGATTTTGTCAATCGTCATCCTTCTGCCAAGGCGCGAAGTACACTAGACGATTTTGTTAATCGTCATCCTTCTGCCAAGGCGCGAAGTATACTAGACGATTTTGTTAATCGTCATACTTCCGCCCTGTCCGCCCCACTTTCTTTCCGCTAAAATAACGACACACGCATCACCCGGATTTTTACAAATGAATTCATATTCTCTACAATACTTATGAAGGAAAGAGAAACGGAGGACGGGATCATGGCCAAAGAAAGCTTCGATAAAGAGATTCAATTCCTGCGCCTGTTGGCGCTGACGGGCGGAGGTTACGACCGACAGCAGTTTGCAGGACGGCTGGGCATCTCTGTACATACCTTTGACAAGACGGTTCGCCGCCTGCGTGAGGTCAGCGGCGATGCGGACTTCGCTGATCTGTTCCGCTATGGCTATGCCGACTCCGCCGAACCCGTGCTGCTGTTTCTGTATCGCGCGAAGTCCATGAAGGAGTCCGAAAGCCGTCGCCTGCCCATCCTGCTGACGTCGCTGAAGAACCATCCGCAGACCGCAGCCGAACTACTGGACGCCTGCTGCGAGAGCCTGCCGCTTGATGCGGCCATGCCCGACGAGAAGACCATTCGCTCCGATCTGCGCTATCTGGAGGAGATCGGCGTGGTACGCCGCGAACCGGGTGGACGTCCCTATCGTTATGTGCTGAACAACGAGCTAACCGATTGTCTGTCGCAGAAGGAACTGATCGACCTGTATGAATTTGTGGACATCATGGCCAATACCCAGATTCCGTCCGTTCAAGGTTATCTGCTGCGCAACAATCTCAAGAAAGCGCTAAGGTCGGCGATTCCCGAAGACGAGTGGGATGACGGACTGCTTGAGCCGTTCAGCTACAAATATCATTATGACGCACGGATTCTGGATGAAGCGCATCTCTACACGCTGCTGCGTACGATCAAGCGTCGGCGCCGCATCTCGTTCCAGTATTTTTCGCCCAAGAGCCGCAAGAGCTACAGCGCCAAGGACACCAATCCGCTGTTCGGACGTGAAGGTGAACCCCGCCGCGAGGCCACTCTGCCGCTCAAAGTGGTCTACGATCACCAATATGGCAGATGGTATCTGATCGGAGCCGCCGCCAAAGGCCGAATCGTCAAGTTTCGTATGGAGGGAATGGTGGACATTGCCGAAGAAGAAGCGGTACCCGAACAATATTTCGCCGTCCGTCAGGAGCAGCTTGAGGAGCGGATGCGCTACAGCTGGCTGATCGATACCGGAGAGACGGTAACCGTTCGCGCCCGCTTCTATCGTCCGATGGACGGACAGGCGGACTTTATCGCAGAGCGGGTTCGCTTGCAGGGGCAGTGGGGCAGGATTACGGAAGAACAACCGGAGTCCTTTGTCTATGAGATTCAGGTCAATGGCGTTACGGAGATTCGTCCCTGGCTGCGCGGGTTTGGATCAAGCTGTGAGGTGCTGGAACCGGCAGAGCTGCGGCAGTCCTTTATCGAGGAATGGAAGGAGATTGGCGACTATTATGATGCATCCCTTTGAGAAAATATTCAGCTATCAGCTGTCGGCGCGGCTTGAGGACACGGGCGTCTATACATTGACCTCACAGGAACGCTCCTGGCTCAAGACGATGCTCGATCATCCGGCAGCCGCAGACGCGCTGGAGCCGCACACCATTGCGAAGCTTAGGGAGTGTACGCTGGATGACGAGGCGCAGGATCTTGCCAGCGATCTGCTGCAAAAGGCCGGCAGTCAGGAAACCCAGGTCTTCCATCCCCTGCTGGCTCCAATCCGCCGCATCCTGCGTCATCATCAGGGAATCACCATCCAGTGCCGCACAAAAAAAGGCAAATTAAACGAGCCTCAGCCCGGTATTCCGCACAAGCTGGAATATTCGATGGTCAAGCGTGAATGGTACCTTCACTGGTACAACACGGCGACACGTGCGCCCATGCACACCCGGCTGTGTCATATCGTCTCTCTTGAGGAAAACCGGATGCCGCGTGAGCGTTATGAAGAGTTGGCTGCGCGGGCAGCGAAACGTCTGTCGGAATGGCGCCGCCATGAAGCGACGATTGAGATTATCCGCATCTACAACGCTGAATTGACGCGGATTCTGCATGCCTTCTCCTGCTTCGACAAACGGGTGGAGTTCAACGAAGAGGAGCGCACCTACCGGATTCATCTGACTTTTACGGACAGTGAAGGCCAGTTCGTGCTGACCAAGCTGCGTTTTCTGGGTAAAAGAGTGCGAGTCGTGCAGGGCGATTATCTAAAGTGGCGGATGCGCGAGACGGCGAGGAAAGCATTGGCCTTGTACGGCGTGGATACAAGCCGCGAAAATGAAAGGTCGGCAGAGGAGACAGAAGCCGACTCTTCGACCGTGCAGACTTCAAGTTGATGTTCATGCTGTCATACCTGATCTCGATCCGACCCTGACCTGACAAGGAGGCGAACGTATTGAGAGGAATTTCGATTCAGAGGTTATCTGGTGCGATCGGTAGGCCGCTGCTGTCTCTGCTGATTGCAGTGGGGGTATGGGTGACGCTCGTTTCCCCTGGCGTCCAAGCGGCTGCTTCGCTGCCTGCGCGGGCGGAAGCCGCTTATTTCACCGGTCGAACTGACATTAAGCTTCATCGACAGGGAGAAGCTGTTGCACCGCAGGAAACCCGGCAGGGCCTCTCCTATTCAGGCCGCTTTATCCCGATCAAGGAGTTGTTCAGCGGACAGGTCGATGCTGTACGGTGGGACGCGGCAGCCAAGACCGTGTCCATCGTCAATCAGGGGCAGATCGCCGTCCTTCCTCTGCCAGGCAGCAAAGCCCCAGCGCGTCCCGTTGAGATCGTCCTGCCGGCAGCATGGGTGAAGATGGAGAACGGCCGCGCGCTGATCGACATCTACACCCTGGCGTATGTGCTGGATCGCTATGGCGATGCGTTTGACGATGCTGAACGTGAAGCGTGGAGCAAGAAGCTTCGTTTTCTGGGCATCGCTTATATCGAGACCATTCCTGAAGTTCGGGGGACAGGCAGTTCGATCTATGTGACGTTCGCGGATCGATAGGGATTATTCGCATGAAGCAATGAAGCCAGGTCAGACAAGTATGATAAAAGACGCCCTCGCAAAGCGAAGGCGTCTTTTTTGTGAGATCAGGCGTGTGAAGTTCTCATCACTTTCGAGTGTCATTCACCCATGACTTGATAAGGACTAACTTTCCATTAGGAGCAATGTCAAACACACGGACATCATAGACTCCAGAGTGACGAGCTGCGTTGGGCTGTGTGTCTGGATTCCAGTTTGGGTTCCAGCGCTCATTTGAAACCTCAATCCGATTGGGAGCCACGATCTTCACATTCGTATCGTCGCTAAGGAAAGTTTTACGCAAAAAAACTTGTCCGTTTCCATGGATGGCTGCAATGTTGGCGCTGCTCCCAGCGGATGCCCCCGATTCATATACAATCACCGTATCTCCATTTTCAGCAACCGAAAACTCCACTTCGCCATTTGCGCTGATTGGATCTTGATTCTTGGCTGTCCAGACCGTCTTCCCGTCCTTCTTCACGATAGGCAGATAAGAGTCCTCCCAGTCGGGGGTCCACGGTGCCTTGTCCACAACCAGGCCGTTGCTCAGAGTTTGCGGCAGTTTCTCGGGATGTTCCGACATCCAGAACGCCGGATACACCTGCGCCTTGTAACTCCCTTTCGCCTCCGCCCGAATCATCGGAATAAACAGCAAGCACGTCAGAAGCACCAATCCTGTTTTTTCCCAAAATACATGTCTCTTCAATCTTCTACTCCCCTGTCCAGATGATTTCTCTCCATCCATCAATTCCTAATTGTAAGGGATGAATAGAAATCCGGATAGAGCAAGAGAGCAACTTAATTTGAATCTCACACGAACTTGATCTCCCGCTCCGTCCAATCCGTTTCCTCATAAGCCTGTGCAATCCCTACTTCGCGGATGCGTGCCTTGGGTACGACTTTCTCCCGCAGCGTACCGACGAACTCGCCATCGAATGGCGATGGCTCGGCCTTGACTGTATGCTCGTCGATCCAACTCAGTTGGAGCAGCCCTCCCCCGCCAAAGGGTTCGGAACCCGGCACACCGTCCTTGAACCACGGATGCTCCTCTTCCTTGCTAATCCCCGGCGCGTTCAGACATACATAGAGTGAAAGTCCATCACAGGTCTGGAGAATCTGGCGATGCAGCAGCAGCGTCTCCTGTTGAACACCCGAATACAGCAGAGCAATACGCTGCTGGCGCTGCTCCTCGTGATGGACAAAGGCCAGACATTCTTCGCGTTCCGATTTCTGCAAATCCTCAAACACGCTGTAATACATGCTGCTAAGGAGCGCCGAATACGGGTGCTTTTCCTCCAACTCATCCACGCCCATCTGATAAAAAGCAATCTTGGGCAGCAGCGGATATTCATTGAAGGAGTACGGCGCATGGAGATGGTCATCCCAGACCGGTGTATCGTCAGGTCGAATCCAGCCCCGGTCATGTTCCGTTACGCCCAGGATAATCGCTTCCTTGGTCACGGCGGGCATATTCGGTGACTCTTCGACCCGCTCCATCATAAACAGCCTATCCTGAAATTTCGCCGCGGCTTCTCCCGAGAACCGGGCATGGTCATGCTGCTGTACGAGCACAAATGCTTCTTTGGTTTCACGTACGATCATCAGTAAATCCCCCATTTCTACTTCTTCTTCCTGCTATCTTCCTTCTTCTTATTACCCGAATGTCCGAATAAGCGTAACCAAACGGGATTTTAAAACGTTTAAGGAGTTAAGGGTTTTTGACTAATTTTTATTAAAGGAGGCTGATTCCATGTACAATCCGTCCTCAACCGACTATTATTCGGGCCGGGAGCCATGGATTCGAGACAAAAAGAGATTTCGACTGGCCCTGATTGTCTCTACCGTTCTAGCCCTTTTGTCGATTCGTTATCCGGGCACACGTCCCTTGTATGAAGAAGCCCTGCTTGCCATCCACCTGCCTGTATCGCTCCCACTTCCCGGTGGAGGGCAGCTTACGTACTCGGGACTGATCTTCCTGGGCATAGGGCTGTGGGCGCTGTTCCTGATCTGGGATTCGCTGAATCGCCATCGCATTGTGCTGTGCCTGGCGTTGATCTGGCTGCTGCCTATGCTGGCCAAAGCTGCACTGGCAGGCTACCAGGCGCTCATTCCTTCGGGGGTCTATGCCGTTTCGATCGATCAGGATCAGACGAGATGCCAATACCAATTCCAAGCAGGTAAAGCGACGGGCAGCTGCCTCCTTATCGTTACCAATCATAGTCGGGGCAGTACGAATATCGAACCGACCGTTCAACTTGATCTCAGCAGTTCTGCCGAACAACAGCCGGTTGCCGCTTCACTGGGTTCCATCTCGCTCGGATCTCGTGAGACGCGGGATTATTCACTCGATTTTAGCGTGGATCTGCCCAAGCCCACAGATCCCTCCATGACAGGCAGCGGGTATGCCGGATTGTCGGTGTCCGGAAGAGGGCTTGTGCTGACCATGGATGATGGCAAACGCTCGCGTACCTGGGGAGATTAATCCCCTGAGCCATAGGATGTACAACTGACCGGAAATCCCGTGTTTTGAGCGGGGATTCCGGTTTTTTGCACTTTTTCCGAAAACGATTTCTGAACATTATAAGACGTTTGCCCATCTCCTATTGTAAACCGCTTACAACCCTATTATACTCGAATTGTTTATGACCAAACGACGGTATTTTGAGAGGAGTCCAAACGATGAAATTCGGCTACTTCGACGACGCCCATAAGGAGTACGTCATTCAGACGCCAAAAACGCCTTATCCATGGATCAACTATCTGGGCAATGAACAATTTTTCGGTCTGATCTCCAATACGGCAGGCGGCTATTCCTTCTACCGCGACGCAAGATTAAGACGTCTAACCCGTTATCGTTATAACAATGTTCCGCTCGACAATGGCGGTCGTTATTTCTATGTCCATGATGAGGGAGATTATTGGACGCCAGGTTGGATGCCCGTGAAACGCGATCTGGACTTCTATGAATGTCGTCACGGCCTTGGCTACACGTCGATTACCGGGCAGCGGGGTGGAATCAAGGTCAATCAGCTTGCTTTTGTCCCGCTTGGATTCAATGCCGAAGTCTATCGCGTAAAAGTGTCTAACGTCAGCGATGTTCCGAAAACGATTTCTGTTTTCTCCTACCTGGAATTCTGTCTCTGGAACGCACACGACGATATGACCAATTTCCAGCGCAATCTGAGTATCGGTGAAGTAGAGATTGAAGATTCCGTCATCTACCACAAGACCGAATACCGGGAGCGCCGCAATCATTATGCGTATTATTCCGTCAACCGCAAGATCGATGGATTTGATACCGACCGCGATACGTTCCTGGGCGCATTTAACGGTCTGGATACCCCGCAGGTGGCTTCGGAAGGTCAATCCGGTAACTCGGTGGCCAGCGGCTGGGCACCCATCGCTTCGCATGGTCTCAAACTGGAGCTGGCACCGGGCGAGGAACAATCCCTCATCTTCATGCTCGGTTACGTCGAGAATCCGCAGGAAGAGAAATGGGAGAGTCTGAACGTCATCAACAAAAAGCCAGCCAAAGCCATGATCGAAGCGTTCGCAACCGATGCGCAGGTCGATCAGGCTCTCGCAGATCTGGCCGCTTATTGGGATGGACTGCTGGGCAAATATTCGATCAACAGCAGCGATGACAAACTGAGCCGCATGGTCAACATCTGGAATCCGTATCAATGTATGGTCACGTTCAATATGTCGCGTTCGGCTTCTTATTTTGAATCCGGTATCGGTCGTGGCATGGGCTTCCGGGATTCCAATCAGGATCTGCTTGGCTTCGTGCACCAGATTCCGGATCGGGCACGCGAACGGATCATTGATATTGCCTCTACGCAGTTTGACGATGGCGGCGCCTATCACCAGTATCAGCCGCTTACCAAACAGGGCAACAACGAAGTCGGCAGCGGCTTCAATGATGACCCGCTCTGGCTGATTATCGGCACGGCAGCATATATCAAGGAGACGGGCGACTATGGCATCCTCGATGAAGACGTGCCCTTCGACAGCGGACGTCAGGGCAGCGCCACCCTGTTCGAGCACTTGAAGCGTTCCTTCGATCATGTAACCCACAATCTCGGTCCTCATGGTCTGCCGCTGATCGGCCGTGCGGACTGGAACGACTGCCTCAATCTGAACTGTTTCTCCAATGAGCCGGGCGAATCGTTCCAGACCACGACCAATCTGGATGGCAAGACGGCAGAATCAGTCTTTATCGCCGGATTATTTGTGTTCGCCGGGCCGGAATATGCGGAGCTGGCACGCAGACGCGGCCTGGAAGACGAAGCCGCACGTGCGGAGCGCGAGATTGAAAATATGCGTAAAGTTACGCTGGAGCATGGCTTTGACGGCGACTGGTTCCTGCGTGCTTATGACTATCACGGTGAGAAGATCGGCAGCCATGAAAATGAGGAAGGTCAGATCTTTATCGAACCGCAGGGCTTCTGCGTCATGGCGGGGATTGGCGTCGAGGAGGGTCTGGCGGAGAAGGCGTTGAACTCCGTACGGGATCGTCTGGAGACCGACTACGGCATTATGCTTCAGCAGCCGGCGTACTCGAAATATTATCTGAATCTTGGAGAGATCTCGACTTACCCACCGGGCTATAAGGAAAATGCAGGGATCTTCTGTCACAACAATCCATGGGTGACGATTGCCGAGACGGTCATTGGCCGCGGGGATCGCGCGTTCGAGACGTACAGCAAGATTGCCCCGGCTTATCTGGAAGACATCAGCGAAGTGCACCGTATGGAGCCTTATGTCTACTCGCAGATGATCGCTGGCCGCGATGCTGTGCGTGAAGGGGAAGCGAAAAACTCCTGGCTGACCGGTACCGCAGCCTGGAACTATGTCGCCATCACCCAGGCGATTCTGGGCATCCAACCCGATTATGATGGCCTCCGCGTCAACCCTTGTATTCCACAAGCCTGGGAGGGCTATACGATCGTCCGTTCCTTCCGGGGTGCGGAATATAAGATCTCGATTCAGAATCCAAACCATGTCTCCAAAGGCGTCGCGTCTGTCACGGTAGATGGAGCAGCCATCGAAGGCAATGTGCTTCCGGTATTCGAGGCGGGCACAAGCCATGAAGTCGTTGTGGTACTGGGCTGATTTTTACGCAGCATGCTGAACAGACACCATATTCCTGACAGTTTGAGAGACCGCTCTTGGAGCGGTCTCTTTGTGTTAATGAATGAAAATGAATCGCCAGATCCGTTCGACGATCAGCACCTCTCAGCAGTCAGGCCCAGCGCAAGACGTCAGCCCGGTCCCAAGTGGAACTTCTTCTCGCATACGGCCTGAGCTTGATCGCCCCGAGACGTATGGGTCGCCACCTCTTCTCCGTCGTAGAAAATCGTGCAGCTAATCCAATCCGCGTCTTGGGCGGCATCGGCTTGGAAGCGCACCGAAGGAAGCGGGATAAACGCGTCTTTGCTTACTTCAAAGGTTTCCCGATAGGGCACTTGAACCGTATCATAGGAAGCACTTTGCGGATTTTTGCGTGCGTTGATCTCTGCTTTCACATTGGCGGCGGAATCGCTGTCGCTCTCGATGACGACTTCGACCAGGATCACGTCGTCGGGGCTTGGCTTCGTCTTCGCTTGCTGCACCTGAACGACCGATTCTTGGCTTTGACTTTGCGGAATTCCCCCGCAAGCTGACAGCATAAGCAGCAGAAACAAACCAATCGCCCCGATTGCACAAGGTCGCTGCATCGAACACAAGAATCTACGTTTTTTCATCCTTTTCGCCCTCTTTCTGCTTCTGATAACAGTCGATCATATGATCCACGTAATCCATCAACCCGGCGTCCAATCCTACAACGGCTGGTTCCTGCCCCGTTTCTGGCTTCATCCATGTCCAATACAGATTCAGCAGCTGTTCATCGCCCTCAAATAGCTCAAGCGCTGTGTCATAGATGGCACCGGCAAGCTTTTGCGCTTCGGTGGAATACGGCGATGAAGGCCTCAACTCTGCTGCCTGGCGAAACAGCGCAAACAGCGGCTCCAGGCGCTTATCACCGCTTCCCCACACCGGCAGTTTCTTCAAAATGGCTTTCTGGACTGGCGTGATGGGCAGGTCATCGCCAAATTCGGCCGGTATAACGCCGTTAACCAGGGGACGGTCGCTTAGTCCTTCGATGACTTTCAATAAGTCGTTCATTCCATTCAGCCCCCGCAGCCTGAGCATATCGACGGCGGAGCGGAGATAATACTGTTTGCGGCTCAACTCTTCTTTTTGCTTTTCCATCAGCTCGATTTGTTGATTGAGGGAATCCAACCAATCTTCGTGCTTATCGGCAGTCGTTTGTGTCCCGAGCAGTTCCTGGATCTGCCGGAGTGTATATCCAATCGATTTCAGCAGCAAAATGCGCTGCAGGCGAATCACAGCGGATTCGTCGTAATATCGATAGCCGTTGGCCGCAATCATGCTGGGCTGTAGCAGTTCAATCTGTTCGTAGTAACGCAGTGTCCGTTTACTAAGATTCGTTCTGCGTGCCAAGTCGCCGATTCGGATCATGTTTTACTGCCCCTTCCGTGCTCATTCTAAACGGTGACGTATACGTCACAGTCAAGTCTTATTCTTCAACAAAATGAACGCATAGGCCTGCTTGTTCCTTAAACCGAATCGTCGGGTTCCCTATTCTGCTGTTTCCAAAGGCAAAGTCTAAACGGCAGCACGACAAAAAGGAGCCTTACCCAGGCTCCTTTTTGCTGTATATCAAGTGTCTTGACGATCGGATTAGGCGGATGTGGCCTGTAAGCGCAAGGACTCATCTCGTGTACCCGACCATTCCGCCGGACGACAGTTTTCTTATTTGCCGGAAGCCCCCGCAGCCGAGCCGCTTTGAGGAGCGCTGGCATCAGGGCGAGGGGCGCCTTCCAGCGGAGCCGGTGGTGCTGCTGGAAGGTCGGATGTGCGGCTGATCCGTTCTTCTGCACGTTCGCGTGCTTCGGCTGCGCGTTCATTATACTGCGTTTGCGTGATCTGACCTGCCGAAAGTTCTTCCTTGAGGTGCGTCTCATGCTGCGAGACCAACGTATCGATCAGCGTCTGCTTGCTTACGCCCTGCGCAGAGGCGATCGCTGCCAGCGATTGGCCCGCTTCCTGTCGCGTTCTCAGCTCGTCTTCCGTCAGTTTGAGCAGCGAGGCGATGGCTGCACGTTCTTCTTTGGGTCCGATTCCAGGCCCTGGAGCGCCGTGCGGACCTTTGCCAGGCCCTTCTTTTGAAGGATCGAAGGTTCGCTCTACTTCGTTTTGCGCGCGTTCTTTATCTTTGGCCAAGCGTTCATCATACTGTGCCTGCGTGATTTTGCCTGCCGAAAGTTCCTCTTTGAGATGCGTCTCATGCTGCGAGACCAACGTATCGATCAGCGTCTGCTTGCTCACGCCCTGCGCAGAGGCGATCGCAGCCAACGATTGACCTGCTTCCTGACGCGTTCTCAGCTCGTCTTCTGTGAGTTTGAGCAGCGAAGCGATCTTGGCGCGTTCAACAGCAGGCCCGCCATGAGGACCATGGCCAAGCGGCCCAGGCACGTCAGCAGGCAGTGGAGCAGCCGGAGCCGCAGCCAGAGGGGCTGGAGCGGTTGTCGTTGTCGTCGCCTTGGCAGAACCGTCCGAAGTTGCAGGAGAATCTGGAGCAGCGTCCGCGTACGTATGAGAGATAGCAGCCGTTCCTCCTGCCGCGAGAGCCAAAGCCAGTGCACCGGTTGCGATTTTTCTTTTCATCATGAGTTCCTCCTCTTGAATCGTGCGGTCTATTGTTTGTGTCATCTCATCCAACGGGGTGACATGGACATCTTAGACGTCTTTATTGTGAGAAACCTGAGTCCACGCTGAATGTTTGCTGAAAAGCGGCTGGAACGACAAAAAAACCGATGCCGGATGACATCGGTTTAAGCAGTCGAGAAAGTTATAAAGTTTGACAAACTTATTTACCCGTTGTCGCAAACACTCTGATCCGGGCCTCAATCTCATCGCGCACACGCTGGAACGTCGCCCATTTTTCTTCGTCTGTTCCCTGTGCCTTGGCCGGGTCATCGAATCCCCAATGTTCACGGCGAATATGAGGCGGGGTAATCGGACATTTGTCTGCGGCATCTGCACACAAGGTCACGATAAAATCGGCCCGATTCAGAAGATTCGGATCGATTACATCGGAGGTTTGTCCCGAGATGTCCTCCCCCACTTCCGCCATCACCTGGACAGCAAGGGGGTTAAGACCATGCGCCTCAATGCCCGCACTGCGAACCTCCCAATCATTGCCCAGGTATTTTTTTCCCCAAGCTTCGGCCATCTGACTGCGGCAGGAATTGCCGGTGCAGAGGAAATACAACATTTTTTTCGACATATGAACCGCTCCTTATCGATAGTAGAAATCAACAACCCCATCCAAAGATCCAGACCAAATTGGTACATAAGCATATCCTTATATGTAAAAGACGAATATCCCTTGCGGGATAAAACGTCGGTATTTTATGAACAGCAGCCTCCGGTATTGGGTGCACAAATGGCCTGCAGCTGCGTCTTTCCCATTTCTCGCAGCAGCTCCGCCGGTTCAGGCAGGGCTTGCAGCAGAGCCTGAATATGCGGCTTGTCCACGATGTTGAGCGAATAATATACCCACTGTCCACGACGTTCTTCCCGGACCAATCCCCGTGCTCGCATCTTGCGAATATGCTGACTGATTCCTGGTTGAGAAATGGCAAAGATCTCGACAAATTCACAGACACACCATTCCCGCTGCTGAAGCAAAGCAAGCATGGTCAACCGGGTACGGTCTCCAAGAAGCTTAAGCTGTTCAGCCATTTCATTGATCGATTCCATGAAACTCTCCCTTCTTCCGCTTGGAGCATATGCGCAAATAGCGTACGACAAACCAAGCTTATAAGCAAGAGCTTATATCGTCGCTATGTAAAAAAACGAGACGCTCGGCGCGGAAAATGCGCCGAGCGTCTCGAATCGAACCAGAAATGGGATCGTCTATCCCCATTCCGGCAAGCCTGCCCTCAAATCAGGCCCAATACTCATCCGGCTTATACGTGATCTCCGAACCCGCACGGATAGTCAGTGTGGATGCTGTAGAGTCGTAGGATACATCATGTTCGCCCACATAGAACCAGTGCTTGACTGGGGGCTGGCCGTTCGGTTCTTCAAAATGGAATACATTTAACTCCCGCTGTACCTGAATGATCTCTTCGGCCAGCCAAGGGGCAATGCCGCGAATCGTCAATATCGTGCCGCCATCCTGACGCTCCAATTCATAGGTCACATCATCGGCCGCGCTGTTCACAAACATGCGCCCGGTGACGGCATGCTTCACAAGAATACGTTCATCTGACGAGGGTTGGGGTGTAGTCATCTCTGCTCCTCCTTCCGGCCTTATTCAGGCAGATCAATCAGCATGTAAAATACCGGTGCCGTGCCCGTTAGTGTCAGCTCCGGCGCATCAGTGATTCGTGCGGTGTCACGACGACCCAGCGAGGTGACCTCTCCGGCTCCGGACACTTCCAATTGCCCTTCAATGACAAAAAGGAATACCCGGCGGCCAACGGCTTGCTTGAAGGCCAGATTCTGTCCGGCTTCCAAACGACCGAGATAGATCGTCAGATCCTGACCGAGATCCGTTACGCCTTCCAGACCTTGACCCGAAGCAACGGGAACCAATGCTCCATCCAGCGCGGTCGTATCGAATTCACCCGTCGTGTACGAAGGCTGCTTGCCCCGTTCGCTTGGCTCGAACCACAGCTGAAGGATATGCACGTCTTCCTGTTCCGATGGATTATGCTCCGTATGGATAACCCCGGTGCCTGCGCTCATGCGCTGCACGCCGCCAAAGCCGGTCACCGCTACGTTGCCGAGACTGTCCTCATGGCGCAGCTTGCCTGACAGAATCAGCGATACAATCTCCATGTCGCTGTGCGGATGTGCCCCGAAGCCCTTGCCCGGTGCGATCACGTCATCATTGCAGACCCGCATTGGACCAAACTTGACGTTCTCCGGGTCGTAATATTCGGCAAAAGAGAAGCTGTGTCCGCCTTTCAGCCAGCCTTTATCATATTCAAAACGTGAACTTGCCGGATACACTTGGATCATGGTTGGCAAAGCCCCTTTCCGATTTTAGACATCAAGCGACGATCACGACGATTTCGCTTCTCTTTCTATTATTACTTTTAATTTAAAATTTTCAATAGCAAAATAAAACCTTCCACGCTCACAGTCGAAAAATCTCCACTTCATAAGGCTTCATTTCCATCTCGCCGCTTCCATAACGTCTGCCGCCAAGCAGCCCTTCGCCGCTTGACGCCTGCGCATAAGCGCCGCCCAGACGGAACCTGCGCGTGTCGCGGCTCAGGTTCAGCACGAATAGATACGCGCCGCTGCTGCCGGCGCGAACGGACACCTGCACCCCGGCCGGCAGTCCTTCCGTGTGCGGCAGGTCGCGTTCCTGCGCGATGCGCAGCAGCAGACTGCGCAGATAATCCTCCTCGGGATGCGTCCCGAGGTAATACGTCTCTCCGCGCCCGAATTCATGGCGCGTCACCGCCGCTTCGCCGGCGAAGAACACCGGGCCGCCATAGCGGGCCATCACCTCAATCCGGCGATCAGCCGCCGGATCGAGAATATCCGCCCATTGGCTGCACGCATACTGCTCGCCGTCTTCGGCGTCGAGCCGAACCACATCGCTGCCCAGCGGGTCGTATTCCCGCACGGTCACGCCCGCACAATCCGCCAGCAGCCCCGGCAGCGGCTGCATGACGCAGACATTGTTCAGGTTCTTGACGCCGGTTCTCGCCGTCAAGAGCAGCGTCCCGCCATCGGCGGCGAAGCGGGACAGCCGTTCCGCCGCCTCATCGTCCAGCAGATACAGATGCGGCGCAATGACCACCCGGTAGCCCTCCAGCGGCTGACGCCAATCGATGACGTCACAGCCCATACCCAGCTTGGTTAACGTGCGGTGATATTCCTTCACGTTCTCATAATAGTCAAAGCTGTCCGTTTGCTTCTGGATGCGGAGGGCTTCAAGCTGTTCATGCGACATGAGAATGGCAATCTGTGCCTCGGGCGTCGTCCCTTCCAGAAGCGGTGCCAGCCGCTGAACCTCGGCGCTGGTCTCCGCAAATTCCGCCAGGCGTCGCCCCGGTACGTTGCTGTGGTCGATCAGGCCGTGCCAGAACTGTTCGGCACCGATATTGGCGCTTCGCCAGCGGAAGTGAACGACCGTGTCCGCTCCCCGAGACAGAGCCTGCCAGACATAGGCGCGAATGTAACCGGGCTGCGGCATCCGCCACATGGGCATCCAGGCCCCCGGCGAACCACTGAGCTGCTCCATAATCCAGAAGTTCTGGCGTTTGACACCGCGAGTGACGTCAAGCGACAGTGCCCCGCTGTAGGGCGAGGTGGACGCCTTATCCGGTGACGTGTTGGGATAATAATCGAACGAAGCGAAGTCCAGCGCTTCCCCAACCTTGTACAGGTCCAGCCTTTGCGGATAGCTGTGATAATTATGCGTGATGAAGTGATCCGGGCAGTGCGCACGAATAGCAGCGATCTGACCGTTCTGGAAGTCTGCGACCATCTCCCATTGGAAGCGGGTGAAGTCCAGCAGGAAGGATGGATTCTGGTAGGGTGATCCACCAAGCGGCGGATTCACTTCGTTCCAATCCGAATATTCTCCGCTCCACACCACCGTTCCCCAGGCCCGATTCAGCTGTTCCAGCGTGCCATAGCGCTGATAGACCCAGTCACGGAAGTCTTCCGCCACCTGCTTGCCCTGGCTATCGAGCAGACTGAACTCATTGTCCGTCTGCCAGCCAATGACAGCCGGATGGGCGGCATAACGTTCCGCCAGTCGGCTAACAATCCGCTCTCCGTAGCGGCGCAGTTCCCGACTGTTGAAGCAGCGGTGACCGCGCACTCCCGGCTGATAGACGCCACCATTGGGCAGGATGGGCAGAATGTCCGGATATTTCTCGGTCAGCCATCTGGGTGGTGTATGTGTTGGCGTCCCGATCACTACCTCGATGCCGTAGCGCGCGAACAGATCCAGCGCACGATCCAACCAGTCAAAATTAAACTCGCCATCGCGCGGTTCCATGCGGCTCCAGGCGAATTCGCCTACTCGAACCACCGCTACACCCGAACGCTTCATCAGCGCGACGTCTTCCTCCCACATCGCTTCATCCCAATGCTCCGGGTAATAATCCACACCCATCCGGATGCTCTCATATGTCTTGTTCTGCTGCGGATTTGCCATGACGGGTAGCCCCTCTCCTATTTCGCTGACCTCTAACACATTCGAGATTGCACCAGCGATCCCTGCCTTTTCCGCAAACGTTCTCATACAGCTTCTTTGCACGCCAAAAAGGCAGCTCCGATGAGCTGCCCTGGCTGTCGAGAACGTCATACCAACGCGTGAAGTGAGATGCTGTTCAAACTCAGATCGAACCTTCTGTCCGCAGACTGCGGGAGTCCACTACCTGATTACGACCGTTTTCTTTCGCCTGATACAAGGCACGGTCGGCGGCTTCAATCAACTGCTGCCGATCAAACCCTTCTTCCCACTCGGCAATCCCCAGGCTTGCGGTCACAATATATTGGCGGGAAGGAGAATTCGACTCCAGCTCTCTGCGGATTCGTTCGGCGACCGTACGCGCTTCCTTCATTAGCGTACACGGGAGCAGCACCGCAAACTCCTCGCCGCCAAATCGGGCCGCAATATCTTCGGGTCGCACACAATCGCCCAGCAGAGCGGCCAGGTGTTTGAGCACCAGATCCCCTTCCGAATGTCCCCACGTATCATTGAACATCTTAAATCGGTCCACATCCAGCAGAATCAAGCTGAACGGCTGACGATCCCGCTCATAGGACGCGATAAGTTCAGCCAGCGACTCTTCAAAATATCGCCGGTTCCAGATGCCTGTTAGTCCATCACGGTTCGCCATCGCCTGAATCCGCGTCGTCTCGGTGGCATTTTCCAGCGCTGTGACAATCATCGGAGCAAGCAGTTCAAGACGCTCCTTGTCCTGCTGCGAGAACGAATCCGCTTTTTCGGACATCAGATTGAGCACACCGAAGATCCGCGCTTCTTTTCTTAAAATGATGTGCATGGAAGAACGTATGCCGCCAAGATAGAGCTGATCGGTAATCGCGCCTTTGGCCCGATACTTTGACCAATCGGTATGAATCACCGAGAATCCGCCGCGCAGCAGATCATAGATGTCTTCTTCTTCGCCACTTAGTGGAGTGTCCTGACGGGTAAAGCTATCTTGATCCAGCAGTGCTTTGATGGAGAAGCCGCGATTTTCATTCTGCGTAATGACCGACACCCGTTTGCAAACCACCAGAGAAGCAATGGATTCCAACGTAACCCGATAAGCTTCATCCAGACCACGAGTTTGGTTTAGCAGGTTAATCAGGCGGTAGGTTTCCTGCAAAATGCTTTTCTCCCGCTGCATCTCTTCATGCATCAGGCCAAAGTTCTCTACGAGACGGCCAATCTCATTATCCTCCCGATAAGCGGGAAGCTTGGAATGGATATTGCCGGATTCGTACGAAGCAACAGCACGATCCAACTGAATGATCGGCCAAGTGATTCGAGTTAACCCTCTTTGCAGCACATACAGCATGAAGAATTGGACGATGATGAAGATCACTCCGATGGTGGAAAATAAATAGGTCAGATCATGCAGCATAACGGTCCGCCGCTCATCGCGCAGACGTTCCACCACCTTCAGAACCTCAGCTTCCTGCGTACGAAAGCTGTCAAACTGCTGTTTGCCCCTCTTGAGTTCCATCTCGGTGATTGTACCGCCCGCCATCACTTTCCGAACCTGAGGATCACCATATTCGCTTTTCCATATCGTTCCGGAAGCGATCAGCGCTTCGACCTTGCCCGCAAGCTCGGGATACTCCTCCACATCCGCAGCCAAATCCATAAGAACGCTGGAGGTTTGGGTATATTTTTGCACCCCCCTATCAAAAGGCTGAAGAAACTGCGTATCCTGAGCCAGCAGGTAGCCGCGCTGTCCCGTTTCCTGGTCGAGCAGAGCGTTCTCCAAGGAAAGCAGGTGGATACGCAGATCGGCAGCATGCCGAACCTGTTGATAGTCCCATTTGAAGGAATGAATCATATAACCAAATCCCAATGTCACGTTTAACGCAAAAATCACCATAAACCAAATATTCACCTTGATAAGGCCGGAGCCGACAAACTTTCGTCCCCTAAGCAGGTCAACCAGCATCTTTTTCATCTTTTTCCCTCACTGTACATGGGCATATTTCGTATCTTGTCTCTTATTATATCTGCCTTTTCCGGCCCTTTATTTAGATGAACGCGCCAAAAAACCACCGGAACCGAAGTTCCGATGGTCTTGGATAAGCGGGGCACCACCTGTACAGCGAAGCCCTGATTTCAAGGAATTAAACGAGGTTCCAGAACATCACTGTATTAGCAACTGTAACCATTGTGAAGAGGATGGTATTCACGAAAGCGGGAAGCCAGACATTATTCGTCTTCTCAAACAGCTTGCGTGCATAGATTGCGGCGATAATCAGCACCGGTACAAGGGCGAACAGCAGGATACCGTTTAGCGCCTGAGCCGGATACAGAGCTACTCCACGGGTGAAGTCCAGGCCATATTGAGCGATCAGCCAGAGGATCAGGCCGCCCACATTCAGGAAGATCGCCAGCCAGTAACCGCCTCGACGCGAACGTGTATCTGCGTTCAGCGCAACCGCGCTGACGAAGTAGTAGATCAGGAACAGCGGCATATAACGCAGCGCGGTAATGAAATGCTCCACCGTAAACGTACGGACAGCGAACGTCCAGATCCGGAAGTCCGTGCCGAAGATGGCCTGCACGATGAACAGCAGCGCATAACCGATGGCTACAGCCAGAATGGCCGTAAGCAGACTCGCTACGATCGTCGATGGCTTCAAGCTGATGCCATAATCGGCGAAGCTTGCACCGGAATGTTTTTTGTTGAAGTAATAGAACGCGAACGTAATGAACGCGGTGATCGAAGCAGACACAAGCGCCCAGTAGACGATCTGGTTGGTTGTCGGTTCATTGAAGAACGGACTAAGCGGCGCGATGCCCTGCGCTTTGGCGAACAGCACCCACATGATGGCAGACACGACAGCCAGGATCAGACCGCCAACGCCAACGTGGCGCATCGCTGGCGAGCTGCCGGAGCGAGCAAAGCCGATTACGGCAGCCACAACGGATAGAGCCAGCAGAATGATCGCAAGAATGGTCAGCGTATGCAGACCGCCCGCCTGTTTATCCATCAGCGTTGGGAACAGAATGGCTGGAATCAGGGCGCTGAATACAACCGCGATCCAATAAGCGGCTTTCTGGCCACCGCCCAGCGGCTTGGCAAGTGGAGCCGTAACATTCGTAACCGCCTGTTTCAGGAATGGCAGACGCAGCAGCAGTGCCGATACCGGAACAATCAACAGGAAGAAGCCAATCATTGCTACGAAGTTAAAGGCTTCCTTGAGCCACCAGATCTGATTGCCGGAAGACAGATTGGCATCTACCTGGTTAGGCGATGTCACGTTCTGGAAGGCATGGGTATAGAAATCAATCAGATACCCCGTCGTTTCCGGCGAGAAATGATTCCACGGGTGCGTCTGGTTTGGCGTGTAGAGGATGCGCTCTCCGGTCTGGGAGGCACGTACCACCTGGTCTTTCACCTTCACTTCGCCGGAGTCGACGCTGTAATATTTGCCGGTCTGCGCCTGTTCGGAGCTGTCTGCGCCGAGACCCAGGAAAGCACGACCCGACAGCGTTTTGGCGAAGTCCTTGTGCATCACCGTGCCGACGATGGCTTTTTCAGCCGCCGTTTTCTCTTCATCGGATTTGTTGAAGAAGAACTCGTCGTAATGACCGGCAATCATGCCGACCGTACGGCTGCCGTAAGCGGCGGTCAGTTGATCCTGCGGAGCGACAGCGGCGGCATATGAATAATCGGCGCCAACCGAGATGCCTGTGTAGATCATGCGATGACCCGCTTGGAGCGAGTTCATCTCATCCATGTACATGGCGAGCAGCGTGGAGAAGCCGCCCATCGAGTGGCCGCTGACCGCAAGGTACGCGTTGCCTTTGTCGTCTTTTTTCGTATACGGCTGTTCGTACATGTACTTGGCAGCATCAAACTGGGAATAGATCCAGAACGTCGAGAACTGCTCACCAACCTTGATGTCGCCGTCCCAACGGGAATCGCCGTGGTCGTACATATCGAGAGCCAGCACGATGTAACCGCGTCTGGACATTTCGATCGCAGGGGCATCCTGCATTTCTTTGGTATTCAGATAACCGTGTGTCGTGACGATCACCGGACGAGGATCTTCCGGGCCAGCGCCTTTTGGCATATAGAGCAGACCATGAAGGGTACCGTGGTCGGCCTTGAACGAGATTTCTTTGACGCTCACCTTATAGAAGGAAGTGTTGAACATCCCCGCCAGCAAGCTGCCAAGCACGATCAGCACCAGGGACAGAGCCAGCAGGCCCGTTGGTTTCTTGAATAAATTGGTTAAAGTCTTCACGCTTGTGTCTCCCCGCGACAAAGTCGCATCAGTATCATAGAGCCTGTTGTAAGTGAATGATCTACCGCAAACAAAATCCAAAATTGAACTATTAAAATTCAAACCATCGAAGCGCATAAAAGGCGCCCCGTTCGCATCCAGCAGGAATGAGCATCAGTCACATCTTGCAACCTTCTGGCCACCCTCAAGCCCCTCTGAAGCGAATTCGTTATCGGAACGCCTAGCCCAAGCCTACTTCCTATGCCATTATGCGGCTCTCCTGCGCGAATCTGCGCAGGGCAAAGAGCCGGTCAGTCGATGAGATTACGCCTGCCGTGTTTGGCCGTTCTTTCCCTTGGATCGAAGCCCGAGTGCCGACTCTTCCGGCGGCACCCGAGATCCACCCTTATGCCTGTCAGCCGGCTTATTTCAAGCTATCCGACAGCGCCGTGAAGATCACACCCAGGGCGTGCGCACCCGCATCCGGGTACCCGATGCTGCGCTCGCCGACCGTGCCTGCGCGACCCATCCGCGCCACGATCTCCTCCGTCTTCTTCGCGCCGACCACAGCCGCTTCCGCGCCTTTGGCGAACGCCGTCTTCACGTCGTCTCCGGCAGCCGCGCTCGCCGTCCAGGAATCCGCGCACGGAACCAGCGCGTCAATCAGCGTCTTGTCGCCGACAACCGCCCCGCGGCCGAATGACCGCTCGCCGGTCGATTGGATGCCCGCTACCGCAGCCTGCATCAGCTCGGTGAATTCCGCTACATTCAGCGAAGTCTTCTCGCCAGCCGAACGCCCGGCTGCACGGAACGCAGAGCCCCAGATCGGGCCCGAAGCGCCGCCGCAGTATTCCATGATGACGAGGGAACACTCTTGCAGGAAGCCGCCGATCGATTGATCGTCATGGGCAAGAATGTCCTTCCACTCCCGCTTGAGCTGCTTGAAGCCCTTCGCTACGCTCATGCCGAAGTCACCGTCGCCGGCGTGCGAGTCCAGATCACAGAACGGAATCTCGTTCTCAATGATGACTTCGCTCATCTTGTCGATCAGATAGATCATATTATCGCGGGTGATCTGATCGCCCGAGATGTGTGCATGTTCCGCTGGCGTCTCCACCTTAAACGAAGCCGGCAGGTCTTCCGCACCGGAACGACGCAGTTCTTCATAGGCAGGCTGTACCACCGGACCGGACACTTTGAACGCCGGCGTGTCGCTGTCGCTTGACAGCAGCGTCTTCAATTCATCGTCCAGCTTCATGAAGGTCACGGAGATCCCCGCCATGTCGATGCTGGTCATGTAGTTGCCGACGAACGTGCGGTTGATCTTGATGTTCTTCTCCGTCAGCTCACGCGTTACCGCATGATTGAACAGATACAATTCCTGAAGCGGCGTAGCGCCGAAGCCGTTCACCAGCAGCGCGATCTCTTCGCCGCCTTCCAGCTTCATGTCGCGGATCAGGTCAGAGACGGTATGCACAGCCAATTCGTCTGCCGTCACCATCTTCTCGCGGCGGATGCCCGGCTCGCCGTGGATGCCCACGCCGTATTCGATCTCATCTTCGCCAAGCTTGAAAGTCGGCGTGCCTTTGGCTGGAACCGTACACGACGTCAGCGCGAAACCGATGCTGCGTACGTTGGCTGCTGCTTTCTCGGCAGCGGCTTTGACTTCTGCCAGGCTGCGACCTTCTTCGGCAGCAGCGCCTGCGATCTTGTGCACCAGCACTGTACCTGCGACTCCACGGCGTCCTACCGTATAGAGGCTGTCCTCCACAGCGATGTCGTCGTCCACACGAACATAATCGACTTCGATGCCGTCTTCACCGGCCAGATGCGCCGCATTTTTGAAGTTCATCATATCGCCGCTGTAGTTTTTGATGATAAGCAGGGTGCCTTTTTCACTGGCTGTCGCCTTGATCGCTTGATAAATCTGAATCTGCGAAGGCGAAGCGAATACATCACCGCATACCGCAGCATCCAGCATCCCTTTGCCGACAAACCCGGCATGAGCCGGTTCGTGACCACTGCCCCCACCGCTAATCAGGGTGACTTTGCCTGGGTTCAGTTCCTTTTTCTTGATAACCTTATACTTCTGCATAAATTCCAGCTCGGGATGCGCCAGCACAAGTCCACTGCACATTTCCATGACCAGATCTTCCGGTTTATTGATGACTTTTTTCAAAACAAAATCCCTCCTGTTCCAGTTTCCCATTAAGGGAGAAAAGCTAATGGCTTACAGCCCTTTCGATGCCTTGTACGCGCTGCCGATTCGGTCAGCGGCTTGAACGGCTGCTGCCACTTGTTCTACCGTAACCGGGAAAGGCATCGCATGAATCGATTCTTCCGGAATGCAGGCTTTTTCTGCGACTTCTTGCAGTTCTTGAGCCGTCATCGACTCTACGCCGATATCCGCCAGGCAGACCGGCAGTCCTACGGCGAGGCAGAAATCCATCACTTGATTCAGTTCTTCGGTCGGTGCGTTTTCCAGTACCAACTGTGCGATTGTGCCGAACGCGACTTTTTCGCCGTGGAAGTAATGGTGCGTGCCTTCCAGAGCAGTCAATCCGTCGTGAATCGCGTGAGCCGCCGCCAGACCACCGCTTTCAAAACCGAGTCCCGACAGCAGGATGTTGGTTTCGACGATGTTTTCCAGCGCTTGGGTGACTACGTTCGCGTCGCAAGCCGCTTTCGCCTTGATGCCGTCGCGCAGCAGCATCTCATAGCACAGGGTGGCCAATGCCATCGCTGCGTTCGTGCCAAATGCCGGAGCCGTCAGGCCTTCACGCACGCCGCTTGGCAGTCCTGCGTTGACTCTGGAGTAAGAACGAGCCGTGGCGCGAGCTTCAAAATACGTGGACAGCGCATCGCCCATACCGGAAACGAGGAAGCGCGTTGGTGCATTGGCGATGACCGTGGTATCCACCAGCACGACGCTTGGGCTTTGCTTGAAGTAAGCATAGTCATCAAACGCACCTTCCGGTGTATACAGTACAGCCGAGTGGCTGGTTGGTGCGTCCGTTGCCGCGATGGTCGGGCAGATAATCAGCGCTTCGCCCTTGGCTACACACTTGGCTGCGTCAATCGCTTTGCCACCGCCAAGGCCTACGATACAGTCGCAGTTGTTGTCTGCGGCGATCTGCTCCAGACGCGCGACTTCCTGACGCGAACATTCGCCCATGAAACCGCTCTCAACGAATGTCACTCCGAACTTTTCCGAAGTTGCATCCAATTTGTCCTTCACACGGGCTGCATCGTCCGGGTGAGCAATCAGCAGGGCAGATTTGCCAAACGAGCTGACAAAGTAACCCAGGTTCAACAGTTCATTTTCGCCTTGTACATATTTCGACGGGCTGATAAAGGCTTTTCTCATAATAATAACCTCCGTTTTATAAAATGATGGCCGGCCGTTACCGGATGGCAAGGGGTAGATAAAGTGTCGATTGTGTGTCTTGGCCGTGCTTTCCTTCATAATAATCCACAAATTTTAGGTTTACAGTGGACATTTCAAGCAATATATTATAATCTGCAATCGTAATTTGATGTCCTCTACGCCGTAAATGGCATCTTTTTGTCATCGCTTACATCCACCCAATAAACAAATCGCAGCATCAATTCGCCATAATAAGCAATCAAAATCCTATTTTTGAAAGAAGGAATCCTCGTGATCGGCGAACATCTCAGCATCCAGAAAGTGTTCGATCTGCAAAAGTGGGAACGCCTTCAAGATTCCCTGGCCTCGGTCACCAAGCTGGCGATCCTGACCGTTGACTACAAAGGCAATGCCGTAACCGGACACAGCGGCTGCCAATCATTCTGCAAGATGGTCAGGCAGGATGAAGATCTGCTGCCCTACTGTCAGAAATGCGATTCCCGGGGCGGCCTGGAAGCGGTTCGTTCCAATAAACCTTACATCTACTTGTGCCATTACAACATCATCGATATTGCCGTACCGGTTATCATCGACGATAAATACATTGGGGCCGTCATGGCAGGTCAGGTGCGTCTCTCCGACCCCTCCGGTTCTGCCGAGCTGGAACAGATTTTGACCTCCAAGAACAAGAAACTGTACAGTGAAAAATGGGAAAAGCTCAAAGACCATTATGCGGACCTTCCGGTCATGTCCTATCAGGAAATCGTCAAAATCTCCGATATGCTTTCGCTGCTGTGCAGCTATATCGTCGAAGAAGCGACCAACAAAAATCTGATTGCGGAAATGTTTGAAAAAGCGGCCGCTTCCGGCGCCTCACCTCGCCTATCCGATATTTTGCCCGGTTACACCCTTCAGAATCTGGAGAGTGTCCGCAAAGAGATGACCCATATTCTTGCAGGCAGCACCTCAAGCGGAGAAGAGGACGAACGGCTGCATCTGTCCAACCCGGTGCTGAAGCCGGCTTTTGATTATCTCTACAGCCACAAGAGCGAGTCCGTTCCCCTCAAGAAAATGGCTGAATTATGCCACATCAGCCCCAGCTATTTCAGCCGTCTGTTTGCGCGGGAAACCGGCGAGAGCTATTCCGGTTATACCGCGCGCCTGAAGATCAAATGGGCCAAACGGCTGCTGGAAAAAACAGATCTGCCCGTATCCCAAATCAGCAGCGAGCTGGGATTTAATGAGCCGGGATATTTTATCAAAACGTTCAAAAAATACGAAGAAATTACCCCTGCCGTCTATCGAAAATACTATAAACCGTGACGAAAACCGGCAATAAAAGTCTTTGTTTGGCAGTCTTTTCCGCTCTAAAGCGATTTCGCAAAAAAGGATTTGAAACGCTTACAATTCTGTGCTAGACTACGACTGCGAACAGGAACGTGACCTTTTTTCGGGCGTAACCTAAGCTGATGCCTTGTGCATTGGTTTAGGTTTTTTTTATGGATTCGTCTCCTGTCGCGCATTGTTCAATCTCAAGGAGGGGTTCTTGATGAAACCAAAAAAATGGGGTTCTCTGCTCTTTGCTTCTGCACTTGCGGTCAGTTTGTTAAGCGCTTACGGCGTCCCACAAACGGCAGGTTCCGCTCACGCAGCTGTCCCCACTGCTCAAACTTCTGTACAGTCGGGCGTGTTTAACACTCAGACGCTGCAAACGACCACATTCGGTCAGGTACAGGGCTTCCACGATGAGACGAATCATGCGCTGGTCTGGCAGGGGATTCCCTACGCAGCACCCACTGGCGGTGAACAGCGCTGGAAAGCGCCTGTCGATCCCAAGCCATGGAGCGGCGTACTGGATGCCACCAAGCCGGGCAGTGTAGCTATTCAGGCTTCCGGTAAAACGACGGTCGGCACGGAGGACGCGCTGAATCTTGATGTCTACCGTCCTGCCAATACCCAAACCAAACTTCCGGTCATCGTCTACATCCACGGCGGCAACAACCAGACCGGCAAATCGACCGAGATTACAGGCAATTCCATGGTGAATGATACGAACGCGATCTTTGTGTCTGTTAACTACCGCCTAGGACCGCTGGGCTTCAACCCGCTTCCTGCCCTCAAAAATGGTTCTGCTGAAGAAAATTCCGGCAATTACGCGCTGCTGGACATTGCCAAATCGCTGGATTGGGTCAAAGCCAACATCGAACAGTTTGGCGGCGATCCGGACAATGTGACGGTGGCGGGCTTCTCCGCAGGCGGGCGTGATGTGATGGCCATGCTCATCTCGCCAATCTTCGCGGGCAAATTCGACAAGGCGATCTCATTCAGCGGCGGCATGACCGTAGCGGATCAGGATGCCAGCGCCGCGACTTTTGCCCAAGCAATCGCTCCGCTCGCTGTAGCCGATGGCAAAAAGGCGACGGAAAAAGAAGCCGCCGCCTGGCTGCTCACGACCGGATCGGATGTACGCGATTACCTGTATTCCATTCCTGCCGAGAAGCTGGCTGCCCTGATGGGCAACGCAGGCATCCGTATGAGCGTATTCCCGCATCTGTACGGAGACGGAACGGTTCTGCCCAAGGAAGGCTTCGACACGAAGAATTATCACGATGTGCCGCTGCTCATGCTGACCGGTGCCGACGAGTTCTCGCTGTTCGGCCGCTTTGATGCTTACTTTGCAAAAAACATCGCTGACAATTCGATCAATACGGATGCGAATGTCATGGCCAAATACAATTTCATCAACAAATACGGTGGCGAATTGTACAGCCTGTTCAACGTACAGGACTCCGCTCAGAAAATGTACGCCCATTACAAGGCCGATATTTACGGCATGCAGATCAACTTTGGCGAAGATGCCTATGTAGCAGGCAGCGCCATGAGTCCGCTCGGCGCTTTCCACGGCGTCTTCGTACCGCTGCTGTCGCCGGATAACGCCAACTATGATTCCGTCGTGGGCAGTGCCTATGATCTGCCGGGTGCGGTCGATCTGGGTCAGGTGTTCCGCAAGTACGTCTCGAACTTTGTCCATAACGGCAATCCAAATGGTGCCGGACTGACCAACTGGAAGACCTGGACACCGCAGACTGCGCTAAACGGCGAGTCCATGCTGTTCCTCGATGCGAATCGCCGCAAAGCGATCTCCTATCTGTCTTCGCCGGAGTTCACCTACGATCAGGTACTGGCTGCCATGCGTGTCGATCATACCGTCTCCGAAGCAGACAAGGCCGAGCTGGTCTCCAAGGTATTGAACGGCCGCTGGTTCAGCGGCAAGCTTGACCAGAGCTTTGGCAATCCTTCGCTGTGGGTGAAGCCTTAACAAGAAGTGCAGCTTGGAATGAGAGCGTTTATTGGAGTGTTTTCTGTCAGAGTGCCTTGGGCGCTCACTCTGCTGCCGCCGGGCAATATCCGGCGGCCTTTTTTGCGCTCAAAAGGCGCCTCTGCAAGAGGCGCCCAGCTTCTCTCCGATGCTTCTAAACGTTTTACTTTCTACGTATAACCTCTTACTCCAACGAGAGCCGAGAGCCGCTAGTACCCGATCTTGATCGATTGGCCTTCCACCGCTACTCCATTGGACAGATTAAGCGGGAGCCGCTGCTCCGGCGAGAATCCGATGGTTTCTCCATCACGCAGAGTAGCTCCAAAGTCCACAATATAACCTGCGATATTAAAAGTCAGCTCAAATACCTCAGTCAACTCATGCGGCGAACGCAGGACCTCGATTTCTTCGTGCCCGAAGTTACGCAGCCCGACCGTATACGACGAAATGCCCTCTTTTTCCTCATATAAGCCGACGAAGATCCACAACTGCACGGGCAGCTCATGCTCCTTGAGCAGCATAGCATTCTTCACGTACGCTTCCGCTGACATAACCATGGGAGACATGTACAGAGCCAGCGCATGATCCTGTTTCAGCATACTGCATAATACCTGGGTGAATAGCACATGCCCCTGAATGGGGTCCAGGACGCCTGATACAGACACTCCCACATGTGCCCGGTAACCGCCAATGGACTGCGCGGCTTCCGGCCAGAGCGGATTGACTCCGCAGCGTTCCTCCACCTCTTCACCGGGCATGGGCGCACGTACCAGCGAACAGCTCACCCTAAGTCCATCAATGTCAAAAATCAGCTGATCTTCGCTGGGCAGCGCCCTGGCTTCCAGATCCCAGTCATTTTTCAAGTTCCGAATAAAGCGCGGGAAATCACATTCCGGTTCGCGCAGAAGCACGAAACCGGATAACGTCTGTCCATCCGATGAAGGTACTGCGCCTCGCACTTGGCGCATGCGTTCCTCTCCGGGACGTTCAAATAATTCCATATTCACGTCTCCTTATCTGTATGAATTATGTAAATGCGTTCATTATATTACCCTTTAACGCAAAAAGTTTAGCCATAAATCGCATAACTCCTGCCACGGACTCAATGAACCTTTGCATAATCGGGAAATGAGAGTCCCGAACAGGTAGGAGGAATCAGAACATGCGTCGCAAGGCCAGAAGTGTGCTTCACGGGGAAATAACCAAAAGTCGAGGGTCGCAAGTCGCATCCCTACCGTCTTGTTACACCCGAATCCGCTTAGGCCCTAACTGGAATCACGCGGTACGGAGCCATTCCCGCCTCCGCAGCTTCGCCTTCCTGTCGTTCCAGCGTCCAACCGATCGACAATACAGGAGCCAGACGAGCGTATTCCTCGTCGGTCAACGACACGCTGACTCCCTCCATGCCTTCGCTGCGCTCAACTTCCGGTTCCCGGCCAAACACAATCTTGATCCAGGTGTTGATGCCGCCCAGCGTATTGTATTTGATCCGGTAACCCTCTGTAACGGCCTGCCTGAGTACCTCCGGCTGCTCCTCATGGAGCGTAAGCAGCGGGCTGAAGTCGGACACCAGTGAATCCGTTGGGTCCGGCAGTTTGCCTGCGGCTGCCCGCTCCAGCAAGGATTCTCCATCCAGTCCCTTTGCACGTACACTTTCCAGTACGATAGCGTCCCACTGCGACAATCGAACCCGTTCATGGTGGGGGTTCATTTCTGGATTGGATAGGGTCATCTTATCGTCTCCTCTCGACTTGAATTCATTCTCGATCTCATCCATCGGTTTAGAAGGATTTTGAGCAAGATCTCTCTGCTTTCACTTTACCGTAAGCAGTACGGCCTATACAAGCATTACAGGCAGCAGGATGGGACAGGAAGGCGCTGGAATACTCAATATCTCGTGAATCCTCGCTGACTTCTCGCCAGGTTCTTCGCCGCCTCTGGCTGTATTGATGATATAATGGGACACGATTCGCCTTCAACAGGGCGAAACTCCGACCGAAAGAAGCTGAAGCCCCAGATGATTGTTCAGATCCTGCTTGATGTTGTCCTGCCTGTATTTGTGCTGATCCTCGCCGGTTCCCTGATGCAGCGGCTGTTCCAACTTGACCTCTATACCCTGTCCAAGATCAACTTCTACTATATTACGCCTGCGGTCGTATTCATGAGCCTGTATCGATCCAACATTTCCATGGAGCTGCTGGGCGGTGTTGCCCTTTTTTATGGTCTATACATAGGCGTTCTGTATCTATTCTGCTTCGTACTCACCCGCTCCTTCCATTATTCCAGCGGAATGAAAGCGGCATTTACCAACAGCGTTCTGCTCGATAACTCGGGCAATTACGGGCTGCCGATCAATCAGTTGGTCTTCGCCGGGGCGCCGTTGGCTGCTTCCATTCAGGCCTTGATTATGTCTTTTCAGAGTCTGCTCACCTTCACATATGGGGTCATCTCCATCCAGGGAGCAAGACTCAGCGGCAACTATCGAAGCGTCCTGATTGGATTTCTCAAAATGCCAGTTCCTTACGCGCTGGTGCTGGGCTTCCTGTGTCACGTATTCGCCGTACCGCTGCCGAATTTCGTTACGCAGCCTCTCGGTTATATCCAGAATTCGATGGTTGCCGTGGCTCTGCTGACGCTTGGGGCGCAGATCGTCAAATATCCGCTTCGGCTCGGTCGGTTGGATGTCTATTTCAGCATGATTCTGCGCTTGATTATCGGTCCTGTCGTCGGGTATGTCATCATCCTCATTCTGGGACTCAAAGGCCTGCCTGCTCAAGCCCTGCTAATCGCATCCGGCATGCCAACGGGCGTTAACTCCTCGATTCTGGCTGAAGAATATCGCAATGAACCGGACTTTGCTGCACAGACCGTATTGATCTCGACCCTGCTCAATATTATTACGGTGACGATTCTGATTACCGTGGCGCAGGGTTTATAGACACCCCTCACAATACGGCGAATTGGCTCATCCAGGGGCTGCTTCGCTTGAGACATCCTTCACAGACTTTGCCGGAACGGGCCGCTACAATGGAACAGTCCGCGCTTGGCCGATTTACACAAATATCCCGCAGCGGACAATCGGAACGTGTGGTTCCGGCGCTGCGGGATATTTGCTTCTGATCTCTGATTGACTGGCAGGCTTCGGACTTGCATACGAGAAGACTCACCTAACAGGCGAGTTACATACGAAATGCTGTGGTCTTGTCGAGCAGCCGCATGGTCATGCGGTTCAATTCTTCCGACGATGTGGACAGTTCTTCCATGATTGCGGTCTCTTCGTGGATGGAAGAGGCGATTCGCTTGGCTTCTTCGGCGAAGGATACCGAGCGGCTGCTGATCTCCCCGGCATGACGATGCGCCTGATCGACACGATCCGTCTGCTGAACGATCATCGTCTCGATGCTCTGAACGGAATGGACCATGCTGCCTACGGCTCCATCCAGACGCTCCAGCGTCTCCTCGACCGCGCCGGTATGACGTTCTTCCCGCGTCACCCGTTCACTCTGCTGCTCAATATGCTGAACTGTAGCCTGCACTTGCTCCTGAATCCGCCGGATCAGATCGCCGATCTGTCCCACGGAATTGGCACTTTGTTCCGACAGCTTGCGAATCTCATGGGCAACGACGGCGAAGCCCATCCCATGTTCACCGGCACGTGCAGCTTCGATAGAGGCGTTCAAGGCAAGCAGATGAGTCTGTTCGGCAATGTCGCGGATCGAAGCGTTAATCACTTCAATGTCTGCCGCTTCACGCTCCAGATGTCCGACCATCTCCTGGGAACGTGTGCTGGATGCAGCCAACTCGCTCATGCCTTCACGCAGCGACAGGAAGATGCTGCGCGTCGTCCGCACGGAATCTTCCATGCCGCCCGACAGCGCGATCATCTCTTCCGAGCTGTTCTTCATGCCATGGAAGGCCTGACGCATCTCGTCCGCATTGCGGCGCGAGCTTTCCGTGGAATGCTGCTGATGTTCCACCCCTTCGTAGATTCGATCAACTCCACCGGAGATCTCTTCGATCTGTTCTGCTGCTTCCGTAATGGCTGCGCTCATCATCTTTACATTCTCGGAAGTGACACTGGCTCCGGATGCAATATCTTCGACCATATCTCTCAGGCTGCCTACCATCTGGTTAAACGCTTCATTCAGCACGCCGATTTCATCCTGGGCTTTGCGTACAGGCAATTCGATAGCCAGATTGCCCGCGGATACTTCTTCAGCTGCCTTGGCAAGGCGGACGATTGGGCGAGTCAACAATCGGGATACCAACCAACCGAGAATCCCGCTCCACATGACACCCATCACCAGTACAACACAAGTGTACAGCCATTCTGACATCGACGCCGCAATATAATCTTTTAGAAAAAATAGAAAAAATGCACTTGTCGCATAGGTCACTCCAGAAATCAATACAAAACCTGCGACCATCTTCAGACCCAAACTCAATTTCATCCGCAGCTTCCCCCAACTCTTCAATCTCAAATACTCGGACTTCAATGCGCAAGCTCCAATCGTCAGAAACAGCCCTCATCGCCATAGGATGACAATCTATGCTGCAAGGCGAGGTAAACCTTGTTGGCCGGCGTACGCAACGTTCCCCCCGGAACGATTGCGCGGCGCAGGCACGCAGCACATTCTTCCTTTTATATCGTTTGTGTAAACGCTTCAATGAACAGAAATACAAAATCTCTTGTTTATCTATCAGGGGGTCTATAGTCCCCCATTCCCTCCTCCCCTACGCGCCCCTTGCACGTCTACGCTGGGTACAGCCAACTTCCATTTCTACGACTAGAGACGATTATCCCACATAATCCGGGTATATTGAACCCCTTAAACCACAAAAAAAGGCCTTTTCTTCGAGAAAAGACCTAATTTTTGTATCCTTAGCGTTTATCGTGCCAGAAATTGACCGGTTTCGTATTCTGTTCGATCACTTCAAAACTGTAACCTTCTGCCTTGAGTGTCTTGAGCACTTGGGGAAGAACCTTAAGCGTCGCTTTCTGATCGTGCATCAGCACGACCGGAACCACACCTTGTCTCTCCTGCTGGTCAACCTGTTTCAAGATACTGTTGATGACCTTTTGGTGGTCACCCGGATACTTCCAGTCCTCGGAGTCCACGTTCCAGTCCCACAGATGGAAGCCCGAAGTTAGTACCTTATCCCGATACTTTTGCGTGAAGTAAGGCTTGCTGCCGTATGGCGTACGAATCAGGTTTGTCTTGATGCCTGCTGCCTTATACAGCGCATCGTTGTCCTGCGTCATTTCTCTCAACGCGGATGCCGGAGAAGCGTAGAATTTGCTTTTTACATGCGTCATGCCGTGCAGACCTGCTGCGTTGCCTTCCTTGACGAGACGCTGTACGGACTTCGGATAGGCCGAGATGCCAGGTCCCAGCATGAAGAATGTACCGTGTGCGCCATATTGGTCGAGAATGTCGAGCAGCTCGTTCGTATGGGCGGTTGGGCCATCGTCAAACGTCAGATAGATCGGTTTGGACGAGGTTGGCTTTTGTGGTTTTTGCGGCTTGGGCTGCGTCTGAGGTTTCTGCTCTGTCTTGCCGCCATTTACACCGGCAGACAATGCCGCACGGTTCTGATCCACAAAACTTTGCAAGCTGAGCTTCTGCTTCCCGCTTGTAATCCGAAGTACAGGAACACTTGCATCATACGCGATTCCGAAGTTGAATACTCCCTTGAGCAGCGAAGCCGGAACCATCGTCCGTCCCTCGCTGGTATACGTCTTGAGGGAGGAAGTCTTCTGACCGATGATCGCCGCTTGCTGGGCTGGCAGAATCGTGACGCTGTGCTTGCTGCCCGAGACGACAACTCGCTGCGTGGTTCCCGTCACCTCAAGATGAAGCTTCTGCGAAGTTTCGCGCAGCGGCACATATAATGTATTCCCGCTTTGTTCCGCCTTGATGGTTGTCACTTCATCGTTGTACCCCAGAGGAAGCTTTCGCACCGTTTCTGCTGTCGCCTGCTTGTAAGGCATCATTGCCAGGACGAGCATCATCGCCAGCAGCGTAAGTCCTCCTCTTTTCCAGATCCGCTTGCCATTCTTCTCTTTCATCTCGCTACCTCCGTTGTTTTCCGGCAGGCCATCTTTGTTTCCCTTCATGATGCCACCTAACCGGATGCTACGGAATTTTTCTGCGGGTCCTTCTTGCTGACCGGCTCCAACTCCTGTGTCTCAGTATAGGGACTGGGCAGTCGAAATGTCTTTACATCAGGGTTAAAAAAGGTTACAGAATGTTAGAAAGTCTGTCTCTTCAAACATAGGAGGTTTTTTAGGTCATTAGTCCCGAAAATTTATTTAGCAACATAGTTAAAAAGCTATAAACAAATGAAAATGATCTTCCGAAATATTACTCAAGGACACAAGTTAGACACTTTCAATCCTACTCTACTCGCCGCAACGTCGAAAACAAGGTTTCCCTTACAAATTCACAATCATTCAACTTTCCTGCTGTCAAGCGATTTCCTTCTTCAAAAAAGGCGATTTCAAAAGATTAAGGAAAAATTAATGAAATTTTTGTGAAAATGTGATATTGTAAATTTACATTCAACAAAGAGGTGACTATCATGCATTCCCAAAACCGTGTACAACAACTCAAAAGCCAACTTCCGAAAGAACACAAGAGCATTTCGTCCTACGTGGAGCACGCTCTTCTTTCTATCGATCAGCTGGTTGAAAAACATCGCTGCGACAACGCCGCTCTCGCTATCTACGGTGAGAAGATCAACGGTAACGAGGAACGCGTTTATTTCGATACCATCTCCCAGATCAAAGCTGACCTGCTGGATACATTGGAAAAAACCGTTCAAGACGTTCTGCATACAGGTGACAAGAACTGGACCAAAAACTACAAAGATGGCGTCGTAGGTTAATGAATGACTGATAACCTCGTCCCTGAAGCCGAAATACCAGAAAGACCCGAATTCCGACATCACGGAGAACGGGTCTTTTTTGGTGTTTCTTTGCGGAGAGGGCGAAGCTGCACATTTGCACGCCAATCACACGCAGTCCCCAAGGATCGATCATACGGACATCCACACAAAAAAACGTGGAGCCTCAGGCTCCACGTTCGACGACTGGCGTTCCTTCACCCGGAAACAGATCATTCGGGGGGACAGGTCGGCTGAAATAATACCCCTGGAATTCCAGACAGCGCTGGCTGGTGAGAATGTCGAGCTGTCCTTCGGTCTCGATGCCTTCCGCAATGACATCCAACCCCAGGCTGCTTGCCATGGCGATGATCGTCGTGACGATTGCCCGTTCATTGCCGCTCTCTTCCAGCCGCATAACGAAGGAACGATCGATCTTCAGTCGGCTGATCGGCAGTACACTCAGATAACTGAGCGAACTATAGCCGGTTCCGAAATCGTCCAGGCTTAATCGAATACCCAGGCGGCTCAGACGATTCATGATTGCAATGGAGACGGTAGGGTCCATCATCATGCTCTCTGTGATCTCAAGCTCCAGATACTGGGGTTCCAGCCCGGTCTCAACCAGAATACGTTCCACCTCAAACTCCAGATCCGGCTGATGGAACTGCTGGGTGGAGAGATTGACCGACACGGGAACCTTGGGCTGACCCTCATCATGCCAGGCTTTGACCTGACGGCAGGCTTCCTTGAGCACCCAGCGTCCAATCTCCATGATCTGCCCGCTCTCCTCGGCAATGGGAATAAATCGGCCCGGCGGGATCATGCCGCGATCCGGATGATTCCAGCGCAGCAGCGCCTCCATCCCAATCAATACGTGGCCCGGCATCCGATACTGAGGCTGGTAATACACCTCCAGCTCGCCACGTTCGATCGCCCGGTGCAGATCGGCCTCAATCTCAATCTTGAACAGCAGCTCCTCGTCCAGCTCGGCGGAGTAGAAACGATAGCCATTTTTGCCGCCTCGTTTCACTTCATACATTGCGGAATCGGCGTTCTTAATCAGCTCGTCCCGATCTTCTCCATGCTCAGGGTACAGGGCAACTCCAACGCTGGCACTGACATAGAAGTCGTTATCCTTGAGCGTATACGGGACTTGAATAACGGAAACGATACGCCGCGCCAACTGCTCAATCTCTTCATCTGTGCCAAAGGAGTGACAGAGAAGCGCGAATTCATCGCCGCCCATGCGCGACAGCGTCACTTTATCCGGATCAATCACTTCGCGGATGCGCTGACTGACCTTCTGGAGAAACGCATCGCCGTAGGCATGACCAAGCGAATCGTTAATCATCTTGAAGCGGTCGATGTCCATAACCATGACCGCCAGCCGCTGCTCTCCCTGTGCGCGGCGAATTCGTTCTTCCACCAACGTGTTGAATTGTCGGCGGTTCGGCAGACTGGTCAGCTCATCGTGATAAGCCAGATGCTCTACCGTCTCCTGATTCTTCTTCTGCTCGGTAATATCGCGTACCATGATGTGACTGCCGGTTGTTTCCCCATCCAGACAGACAGGAACGCTAACAACGCTCAGATGAATGAGATGTCCATCGGGATGTTTGATCTGCGTTTCGTAGGCCAGTGTTCCATATTCGTCCGCACTGACATGCTGATGGCGTGCGTCCTGGTACACCTTGGGGTCAAAGAAGCGCTGAATCGCCGTAACCGGCTGTCCGATGAAATCTTCCCGCTTGGAATCGGTCAAAGCCAATATCGCGGGGTTCATATCGGTGATGCGTCCGGACATATCCACGGAGAGAATCCCGTCGGCATTATTTTCATAAAGCGCCCGGTACCATTTTTCCTGCTGCCTAATCATCTTGTCCTTGAGGTTCAGACGGCTGTTCATAAACGCCCCGTAGATCGTAAAGCCAATCAAAAGTATACTGGAGAGCGCAATAATCAGAGCCAGACTCTCTGTATCGACCTGAGTGTCATTCATCCGAGACATATTATGCTCGTGAATATGGAAGCTTGCCGCAGCCATTCCGGTATAGTGCATCCCTGCAATGGCGCCTCCCATGATTACCGCTGCCGCAAGCTTGACCAGAATGTGACGGCCCTCCTGACGCAGTTCCCTCATTAATGCAAGCGCCGCCAGCGAAGCTGTCAGGGCGATTACCACGGAGAGTGCAACCAGCCATGGATCATAACTGATCTTCATCGTCATGGCAGCCATGCCGGTATAGTGCATGTCAACGACTCCGGAAGCAAGCAGCAGGCCGCCAAGAAGAAGGGCCCGCCATGTGAGCCTCTGACGGGTAACGGTCCACAGCGCGATAAATGAGACCACAATGGGCAAGATCATCGACAAAATAACCAGCGGAATACTATACGTCATCTGCATGGGCATCTTGAGTGCCAGCATACCGACAAAGTGCATCGACCAGATGCCGAGGCCCATGGATATGGCGCCTCCGGCTAACCAGAATGAGCGCAGTTTGCCGCGTGCGGTGTGGATTCTGCCCGCCAGATTCAAGGCTGCGTACGAAGCGAGCACCGAGATGATGCAGGAAACGATCACGAGTCCCAGATTATAAGTTCCCTGTACAGTTTCCATGCTCTCCTCCTTTCCCTTTTCAGGCCCGCCATCTGCGGTATTGGATGTAAATCTTCTATGCGATTGCTCCTACCTTTATATCGGTTGTCCGGATTCATTCCGATAGCAAAGTTACCCGGCAGGAATACCTTTGAAGCAGGCAAGCAAGGGCAAATTTTGTGTGTCTGCGTCTGAAAGTTCTAGTCTTCCGGTGCTATGGCTCCAGCTCATCTTCCAGAAAGTAGCGAAGCTGCTTGTAGATGTCCACAATATCCCGCATGGGCATACGAACCAGTCCACTGGAAGAGGGCGCGACAAAATCGATAACGCCGTCTACCGCCGATTCTCGCTGGAACCCCCAATCCGCTTTCTTCCGTCCTGTAAATTCGGTATAGACGCCTTTGCCGACATAGCAGGCAATCCGGGGCAGATAATGGGTCAGCTTATCCCGCAGAATCTGGCGTCCTTCCCGGTATTCTTCCCGTGCAATATCCTCGACACCGCGTGTAGGCCGAGCGACGATATTGGTGAATCCATATCCCAGCTTCAACAGTTCTCCATCTTCCTGCGGAGCGTACCGACGGGACGTTAAGCCGGATTCTTCAAGAATCCGCCAGAAATTATTCCGGGGATTGGCATAATGATGCCCCGTCTCACCGGAACGCAAGCTGGGGTTAAATCCGACAAATAGTACGGATAAGCCACGGTCGATATGATCTGCGATCTCTGGCATTGAGTCTCACCTCCTTGAGGATCTGCTGCTTGCAGGGCTGCCGATTGGCACCAATCGATAACCGTCTAACAGGGGACGCGACTTTACAAGGCTCTCGTTTAGCGGTAACGTTACCTATGGATTGTGTCCAATCTTGTTTGTTGTAAATTGTCGAATTTTAGGAATTTGTCGAACGTGGAACGTACCTATCATAGCAAGGAGTCGATCCCATGCACCAGCCTATTCTTCGATTTTATGATTCTGCCGGCGCAGGGGCGCCGATCGATCCTCAGGACGCTGCTGCACGGGTACTGATCGTGACCGCTGTTGGTGCAGAGCGCGAGGCCGTGCTCGCCGGCCTGAATGGTGATGCACGCTTCGACGTCATCGCTGCCGGCGTGGGCGCGGCAGCGGCTGCGGCAGGTACCGCCGCTGCGCTGGCGCGCGGACATTATGCCCGCGTCATCAGCGCGGGCATCGCCGGAGGCTTCGCCGGCGTGGCTCCGATTGGCTCGCTGGTCGTAGCGAGCCGGATGGTTGCAGCCGATCTGGGCTCGGACAGCCCGGACGGCTTCATCTCGGTGGACGAGCTGGGCTTCGGCTCGTCCACCATTGCGGCCGAGTCTGATGTCTCGGCCGCTCTCGCCCAGGCCCTGCGCAGCGCGGGCCTGGAGACGCGCCTCGGGCCGGTGCTGACGGTCGCTACGACGACCGGCACGCTTGCGGGCGCACAGGCGCTGGCCGCGCGCGTGCCTGGCGCGGCGGCCGAAGGCATGGAAGGCTTCGGCGTCGCGGAAGCCGCCCGGCAGTTCGCCCTGCCCGCGCTGGAGCTGCGCGGGATCTCCAACGCGGTCGGCCCCAGAGACCGCGCAGCCTGGAAGATCGGCGAAGCGCTGGCTGCGCTTCGCCAGGCAAGCTCAATTTTACCGGAGGTGTTTTACGCGTGAAGATTGCCTATTCCCCGTGTCCCAATGACACATTTGTCTTCCATGCTCTGGCGCATGGCCTGATTGAAGGAGCGCCAGAATTGGAAGTGACGTACGCCGACATTGACATCACCAATCACTGGGCATCCGCAGGTGAAGGCCCGGAAGTAATGAAAATCTCCTATGCCGCTCTGCCATGGGTATTGAATGAATATACACTGATTCCCTGCGGCGGCGCTCTGGGACGCGGCTGTGGCCCTCTCGTTCTCACCCGGGACGCCGCTTCGCCTGCCGACCTGTCGGGCAAACGCATCGCTGTGCCGAGCGAGCGTTCGACGGCGTATCTGCTGTTTCGCCTATGGGCAGCGCAAAGTATTCCTGGCGGAATCGGCGAAGTGGTGGTCATGCCGTTCGACAAGATTATGCCCGCCGTACAAAGTGGCGAAATCGATGCCGGGCTGGTCATTCATGAAGCCCGCTTCACCTATCAAAACTATGGCCTGAACAAACTTGCAGACATGGGCGACTGGTGGGAGAGCGACACGGGTCTGCCAATTCCGCTCGGTGCCATCATTGCCAAACGCGGCGTTGTCGATCCTGGACCTGTGACCGACTGGATTCGCGCTTCCGTCGAATATGCCTGGAAACACCCCGAGGCTTCACGGGATTATGTGCTGGAACATGCCCAAGAAATGGACCCTGCCGTTGCCGATTCGCATATTGAACTGTATGTCAACGAGTTCACCGCCGACTTGGGCGAGGATGGCTATGCCGCTGTTCGTTCTCTGCTGGTTCGCGCCGCACAGGAAGGCCTGGTCCCGGAATTCGACGAGAAATTGCTGGAGGCCTAAGTCAATCAAGCTCAAGGCAATGATTGATCGGTACAGCTGCCTATGCGTGTGGACTTCCTCTTAGGAGAAGGAATGAGTCAGATTCCAAGCCGATCCTTCTCCAAGGATCGGTTTTTGTTTTCCATACGAGACTGCCTCTCCTGTTGTTCGTGCTGTGTTCACCCTTTTTCACTCTCTGGCCTTTCGACCTTTACGGCATCATGATCGATTCAACGACCCTCTACCCTGCAATAACCCGTTTCCTGCAAAAGACAGACGCGAAAACAGGATGCCTGCGCGGGCATCCTGTTTTTTTTGCGCGGTTCGCTGCAAAAGCAGACGCGCGGCAGGCTTTTTCGGGTAATAACAATTATTGAGTAAGCATACATACAGCTTCATTCAAGTCAAACGGTAAAAAGCGAGGTTACCCTATTGCTCACTCTGATAGCCGCAAAGCTCCTTCGTCTTCTGCCCAATCAGGCTTTGAAGACGCCTATGCTCGATTCCGAGCCGGTGACCGAGAAAAAAGAACTGCGGATCGAGACGTCCGTGAAAACCGCGGATATTGCCCTGTACTATCCTTCGGAAGCCGCGCACAAAAAATTTCCGGTATATCTCAATTTTCACGGCGGAGCGTTCATCATGCACGACAAAGAGATGGACGATCCGTACTGCCGCTATTTGGCTAATCGGACCGGCTGCGTCGTGGCGAATGTTGATTACGCCAAAGCGCCGGAGTATCCTTTTCCGAAACCGATCGAACAGCTGGATGAGATTTTTCGGTGGATCCAGAACAATGCCGACGATCTGAATCTCGACTCGGAACGGATCATGATCGGCGGGCAAAGCTCCGGCGCGAATCTGGCCGCTGCTCTTTGTCTCTATTTGGAAGAAAAAGGCGAGACGCAACCCCTGCTCCAAGTGCTGAACGGTCCCATGCTGGATTTTGCCACTCCGTATTCGCACAAACCGGAACCGAACATGTGGCGTGCCCGGTATCCTCAAGTCGCTCACTTTTTGAACCTGTGTTACGTGCCAAAAAAAGGCCAGGCGGAGAACCCTCTCGCTTCTCCCGTGTACGCGGCGGTCAGTGACCGATTGGCGCCCGCTCTGATCTTGATCGCGGAATTCGACGCTTTTCGGCCGGAAGCGGAAGTGTACGCAAAGAAATTGAAAGCGGCTGGCGTGAAGGTCGAAACGAACATATTCCAGGATTGCAAACACTCGTTTACCCATCTCGGCCCGAAAGAAAAAGCGGAAGAAGCTTGGGCCTTGATTGCGCGCCGCATCCGGGAAACGGTCGAAGCTCCCGCCGACTCGAACATGCTTTGAACATGCGTCCCTATCTTGTCTGTTTCAGGAAGGAACCGATCTGTACAATAACGTAAGTGCCTGCCGACTTGGTGCAGGAATGAACGACATTTTCGTTTCATGGGAAGGAGAACCCCTACGAGTGAAAACGACAAACAAAAGCGTATTGGTGATCGGAGGCGGGCTGGGAGGACTGTCAGCCGCGATCTCGCTGGCGCAGGCAGGCTACGCCGTCTCGTTGTACGAGAAAAACGAACATATCGGAGGCAAACTGAATCGGTTGGATCAGGACGGTTTCGGATTCGACTTGGGTCCTTCTATCCTGACGATGCCCCGCGTCTTTGAAGATCTGTTCAAAGCCAGCGGGAAATCGATGAAAGACTACGTAAAAATTGAGAAGCTGGATCATCAATGGCGCTCCTTTTTCCCCGACGGAAAAGTGATCGACTTGTACGAAGACCTCAAGCAAATGGGCGAAAACAATCCGTATTTGAGTGCGAAAGACATGCGCGAGTATCGGAATCTGCTGGATTATTCCAAAAAGATCTATGAGATGACGGATCAGACTTATTTTAAGCACGGCGTGGATTCGACCAAAGAGATCATGAAGTATACCAGCCTATTCGGCGCTTTGAAAAATTTCGATCTGTTTTCGACCGTTTACGAAGGGATCGACAAACGGATCAGCAACAAGCAGCTGCGCGATATGCTGTCCTACTTTATCAAATATGTGGGTTCATCGCCTTACGACGCGCCGGCCGTGCTCAACATGATGATTTATATGCAGCATGACCAAGGCCTGTGGTATGTACCTGGCGGGCTCAATAAGTTGGCGGACGGTTTGGTAAGGCTGGCCGAAGAAGAAGGAGTTCGCTTCCATTTCGGAACGCCGGTTGCCAAGCTCGAAAAAAAGAACGGCGCGATTACGGGCGCTTGGCTGGCAGACGGAACGCGGCTGACCGCGGATTATTACGTGTCGAACATGGAAGTCATTCCGGTGTACGAACGACTGCTGCAAGAAGACAGCCGCTTCGTGGACAAATTGAAGCAAAAATTTGAACCGGCCAGTTCCGGTCTCGTTCTGCACTTGGGCGTGAAAAAAACGTATCCGCAGCTTCGCCACCACAATTTCTTTTTCGCAAAAAACATGAAGCAGCAGATGCAGTCCATTTTCCATGACCATAAACTGCCGAATGATCCGGTAATTTATTTGGTCAACGTCAACAAAACCGATCCTTCGCAGGCCCCGGAAGGCCATGAGAATATCAAAGTTCTGCCGCATATTCCGTATATTCAAGATCAGAAACCGATCAGCCGTCAGGAATACGAGCAATTTGCCGAGCGCGTACTCATCAAATTGGAGAACATGGGCTTGCATGATCTGCGGGCCAACATCGTTACCCAAGACATGTGGACCCCGGATGATATTCGCAACACGTACGGCTCGGATCGCGGCGCCATCTACGGAACATTATCGGATCGCAAGAAAAACAAAGGGTTCAAGCATGCCAAGCAAAGCGAACTCTATAACAATTTGTATTTCGTGGGCGGAACGGTAAATCCGGGCGGCGGCATGCCGATGGTCACGTTAAGCGGCCAGCTCGTCAGCAAAAAGATTGTACAGAGAGATCTTTCCCATGCCCGGCGCTGATCTTCATTTTCTTGACGCGCTGCCGCAAAAGCAGCGGGAAGAACGGCTTGCGCAGGGAATCCCTTCGAGCGAGATACGCAAAAAGCAGCTTCTGAAGCTGAAACGTCTTTTGACAGAACGCGAACAAGAATTGGCCGACGCCTTGCATGCCGATCTGGGCAAACCCGCGTTCGAGTCTTTTTCTTCAGAGATCGCCGTTCTGCTGAACGAAATCGATTATGTGTGCAAGCATCTCGCCGGTTGGAACCGCCCTCAACGGTCAAGGCAGCTCAAATTGGGCGTGATCGAAGTCTTTCGCAAAAAAAGGCAGCCTTACGGAAGCGTGCTGGTCATCGGTTCGTGGAACTATCCGATCCAGCTGACGTTGATGCCCGTGATCGGAGCGATCGCCGGGGGAAATTCCTGCGTGATTAAACCGTCCGAATACGCGCCGGCATCGGCCAAGCTGCTCGAAGAAATCATCAATCAAGCGTTTCCGCCGGATCAACTGCTTGTCGTGAACGGAGATGCGCAGGTTGCAAGCCGATTGACTTCGGCCTCTTTCGACTTGATCTTTTTTACGGGCAGTACCCGAACGGGCCGACTTGTCGCGGATCAGGCCGCCAAGCGGCTGACACCGACGATTCTCGAACTCGGCGGGAAAAATCCGTGCATCCTGGACGAAACGGGTTTTTCGAGTGCCGCCGTCCGGGACATCGTATGGGGCAAGTTCCTGAATGCCGGGCAGACCTGCATCGCGCCGGATACGCTGTTCGTGCATCAATCCATTTACGAGCAGACGCTGAGCGAGATTGCCGCCGCTCTCTCCGCCTTTTACGGCGAACGGCCGCAGGCAAGCCGGGATTACGGCCGAATCTGTACCGATGCCCATTTCGATAAATTGGCCGAATGGATCGGTCACGGCACGGTCCGTTTCGGCGGCGAGCACGACCGGTCCGACCGGTTTATCGCGCCGACCGTACTGACGGATATGCAGCCGGGAAGCCCGATTCTGGAAGAAGAAATTTTCGGCCCGGTTCTTCCGGTCATCCCCTATGCCGACTTCGAGACTTTGTTGTCCGGCGGCGATCTTCAGTGCGATGCGCTCACCGGATACCTATTCAGCACGAACAAACTGCGCATACAACGATTTGACGACTATATGCGCTCTTCCACCGTCAGCGTCAATCAAGTGATCCATCATGCGGCGAGCCCCCACATCGCGTTCGGCGGCGTGGGTCGGAGCGGATACGGCGCTTATCACGGCCGAGCCGGCTTTCTGGCTTTCAGTTACGAGAAAACGAATGTCCGTACTTATCATTACCTGCGTTTCCCAGGCAAATTCCCGCCGTATTCCGACCGGAACCTGAACGCTTTGAAGAAGTTGAGAAAGCGGCTGCTATGATCCGACCGATGATTCGGCCTATAAAGCAAATACGATACGGAAACGAGGGTACGCATGAGTAAAAAGGTGATCGTCATCGGAGCCGGGGTAGCCGGGCTTGCGACCGCGATCAGGTTGCAGCACGCGGGCTATCGAGTCGAGATCTACGAGAAAGAGACGATGCCCGGAGGCAAGATGAACCGGATCGAACTGGACGGAGGATACCGCTTCGATCTGGGGCCGAGCATCGTGATGATGCCCGAGATCTATCGGGAAGTATTCGAGCTGTGCGGGCGCGATCCCGACGATTACATTCCGATGCAGAAGCTGGACCCGATCTACCGCGCTTATTTCAGCGACATTCCCGACCAACCTTTCGATATTTCCTCCGACATGACCAAGCTGACCCGAACGATCGAGTCGATCAGCGAAGAAGACGTGTCCGGTTTTTTCCGGTACATGAACGAGATTTATCAGAAGTTCGTCATCGCCAAGCATTACATTCTTCCGAGACCTTTTCGCAAAAGAGCCGATTTCTATAATCTCCCGATGCTGAAAAAAGCGGTGAAACTGAAACCTTACGATACCGCGGATCAATTCGTCGGGCGCTACATCAAGAGCAAAAGACTGAGACAGATGATTAGCTTTCAAACGCTGTATATCGGCATCTCGCCGCTGACCAGTCCTTCTTTCTACACCATGATTCCTATGCTGCAATTTCTGTACGGAGTCTGGTTTATCAAAGGCGGCATGTACACGATGGCTTTATCGATGGAACGGCTGTTCAAGGAACTCGGAGGTACGATTCATTACGGCCGAAGCGTGCAGGAGATTGCGATTCAAAACGGGAAAGCGGAAGGGATTATCGCGGACGGGCAAAACGTCTCTTCGGATTATGTGGTGTGCAACGCGGATTTCCCATACGCGATCAAACATCTGGTCCAGGACAAACCGTCCAAAGGCAAATACACCGACAAGAAAGTCGAAAGTCTCAAGTATTCCTGCTCCTGCTTCCTGCTGTATCTCGGCATGGATCGGAAATACGAAGAAATCGAGCACGTGCATAATTTCATGTTCAACGAGAACCTGGATCAGAATCTGAAAGACATCTTCGACGGCAAAAAACTGACGAACGCTTCGTTCTACGTGTACATCGCTTCAAAAGCGGATTCATCTCTGGCTCCTGAAGGCAAAGACGGCTTATACATCCTGATGCCCGTATCGAACGCGGCTGAATCCAAGTATGAATGGAACGAAGAAACGGTTGCTTATTACCGTGGGTACATCTTGAACGAACTCAAAAAGATTCGCGGATTTGAAAATATCGAAAACGAGATCGTGACTGAAACGTACACCACGCCGCTCGATTTTCGTTCAAAATTCAACGCGTATAATGGCGCCACGTTTGGCTTGCAGCCTATTCTCAAACAAAGCAACCACTATCGCCCGCAAAGCAAAGCGAGCGACTGCGAAAACCTGTATTTCGCCGGAAGCAGCACGCATCCTGGCGCGGGCGTTCCGATCGTGCTTCTGTCAGCCAAGATCGCTTCTCAAGAATTGATTCAGGACGACACGGGCGTGCTGTTCGATTATTCGTCGCAATAAAAAAGGAGGCGCGATCCATGACGACTGTGGAAATCGTTAAACTGACGATCGGGTTTGCGGCGGCGATCATCGGCGTGCTCGTATTCTGGTCGCTTCCGGTTCCCCGTTCCTCTTCCCGCTCCGAGGCCGGACTTCCGTTCGTGTCCATCGTCATTCCGGCTCGAAATGAAGAAAACCGGATTCGTCCGCTGCTGCAATCGCTGCGGCAGCAGCGCTTCCGGCAGTTCGAGATTCTGGTCGTGGACGACGATTCCACGGACGGAACCGCAGCCATCGCAGAGAGTCTCGGCGCGAAGGTACTGCGGGGCGAAGGCGCGGGAAAATCGTCGGCCTGCTGGTACGGCGCGCAGCAAGCTTCGGGAAGCTGGTTATTGTTTCTGGACGCCGATACAAAGTTCGAAGACGAGGACGGATTGAGTCGCCTGCTGCATTTTCATCAGGAACAAGGCGCGCGCGGCATTACGGCTCTTCAGCCTTTTCATACCGTCGAGCGTTTGTACGAATACATATCCGTCGTCTTCAATATCATCGTCGTGGTCGGCATGAATCTGTTCACGGTTCGGGGTACGCGGTTCAAAACGGCCGGTTCGTTCGGTCCGTGCATCCTCTGCAACCGGGAAGACTACTTCGTGTCCGGAGGCCACCACAAGATCGAAGGCGCCATCATGGACGATCTGGCACTCGGTGAAGCGTTTCTGGAACAGGATCTTCCGGTTCGTTGTCTGGGCGGCAAAGGCATTATTTCTTTGCGCATGTACCCGGAAGGCTTGGGCAGCTTGATCGAAGGCTGGTGCAAAAGCTTCGCCGTCGGTTCCAAATCTACGCACCCGATCGTGATGCTGATGGTCATCTTCTGGATCTCCGGCAGCTTTATCGCCGCTTCGACTCTGATCGCGTCGATCATGCAAAGCAATCCCGCGGCTATCGTCGCCGGCGGGATCTTGTATATGCTGTATGTCGTTCAGACCGCATGGTTTGCAGGAAGGGTCGGCAATTTCAACAAAGCGGTTTTCCTCGTTTATCCGATCTGGTTTGCGTTTTTCGTCGGCATCTATCTGTATTCGTTCATCCGCGTGAATATTTTCCATTCCGTGAATTGGCGAGGCCGGAAAATCAAAGTCTGATCCGAACGAGCACCCTTTCAGCTCTTAATCAGAGGATTACGTTTTCCTGAAACGCACACGCTTCAAGTGCGATTCAGGGGAGCGCAGCCTTACCTTTATTGTTGACAAGGTACATGTACGCAAACCCGTATTCCGGCGTTGGCGTACATGCTTCAACGGTAAAGGTCGGGTCTACGGTCTTCAAACACCGGAATCTGTTCTCTCGCTTGCATGACTTCCTCTGTATCGATCTCTGCGGTCAGAAACTCGTCGTTCTCTCCGGCTTCTGCTACCACTTCTCCCCAAGGATTAACAATCATCGAATGTCCGGCAAATACATGATCCGGATCACTTCCCCTGCGATTACAGCCCACAACCCAGCATTGATTTTCAATCGCCCGAGCGATCAACAGGGCACGCCAGTGCGCCAGCCGAGCCATCGGCCACTCAGCCGTGACAAACAGCACTTCGGCCCCTGCCGAAGCATGAAGCCTGATCCATTCGGGGAATCGAAGATCATAGCAGATCACCCCTGCACAGGAGATGTCCTCGAGCTGAAACAGTCCTTTTTCCTGACCGGGCTGCAAATGAAGATGTTCGTTCATGAGCTTGAATAGATGGACTTTGTCGTATTGCAGGACCGGATTGCCCTGCCGGTCGTAGGCAAGCAGCGTATTATAGACGCCTTGCGGGGTGCGTCTTGCGGTCGAACCGCCGATCAGATGAATCTGGTGCTTGCGGGCAGCATTAGCCAGAAATGCCTTCATTCGCTGCGCTTCCGGGTCGGCAATCTCATCCAGCCGCTTGAGATCGTATCCAATCGTCCACAGCTCCGGCAGCACGATCACATCCGGTCGCTTCTGTGCGGCTCTCGATAATTGGACAGCCATGGCTTCGTAATTGCGCTGCGGATTGCCAAACTCTACTTCACATTGTATGCAGGTGATTTTCCATCGGGTCATCGCGGCTCCTCCATTTCATTTCGCTCTGTTGGATGTTCCATTGCCATTCAGCCTATCGATCCTGGGACGTTATTGCAAGCCAGGCGAGATCTGGTGCGATGTCAAGTCCTCTTGCCGCCGTTGACAGCTTCCCGCCGAACATGGCATAATGCAGACATATGCTTCACTTTCATATCTGAATCGAACATCTTATCAAGAGCAGGCGGAGGGACCAGCCCGATGAAGCCCGGCAACCGACCCCATTAGGGGCACGGTGCTAATTCTTGCTCGTTCATTCACCCGCTGTACAGCTTCTTCTGGCTGCGCAGCGGGTGACCCATGAACGGAGAGATAAGAAGAGACCTTCGCTTATTCAAGCCTCTTCTTATCGGGAAGAGGCTTTTTGATGTTCATGTTGTGAGTAGGCATAAGCCCGGCTTTTGCCGGTTCTTATAGACGGAATCCAGCAGACCCGCTGCCGCTTTCCGTCCGACGAGTCTGCTGCCTCAAGCAGATTCGACTGTCCCCTGTCGTTAAGGTCTGTCGCCAGCACGCACCGGATCGGTCGCGCTTTATCCTGATCCCGGCTGCATCAGACGTGTGATTCCATCCTCAAATGCAATCATCCGGAGTGCTGGCGTTTATGGAACGGGAGCCGATTCACAGATGAGCTTTCCCGGCTCGTCTGTGAATCGGCTCTTTTCCTATGTAGAGAAATTACAAATTTCAGCCAATTCCACCTCCAAACCAGATTATGCCAACTGGCATAGGTTTATTTATACCTATAGAAGATTCTGCGACATACCTTGCCATAATTCCGCCTTTGCTTGCCAACTTCTCCTGCCTCTTCGTCGCAGCCTGCCTAATGATTCGCCACAATGCCAGCCTGACCATCCGATTCCCGCCGTTCGGCCCGCAATCCGATCCCGATTATGGAGGCGATAGCCATGAAACCCGGAATTCCCGTTCCTCGACGAGTCGGTCCGTCCCTGGTTGCCCTGCTGTTAAGTGCTGGCGTTCTCCTGCCCGTTCTTCCCTATGCCTCCCCTCTCTATGCAGCGGAGAATACCCAAAGTCAGAATACCCAAAGTCCTTCCGTACCAATGAACCTGGCTGCTGTGCGAATTACTGTCACCGATGCGGTCAATAAAAAGGCGCTCGATGACGTAAAGATCACCCTGTATTGGGCTGACACAGCCGCCAACCGTGCCGCTGGGCGTCCGATTGGCAAGCCTGTCTCCGCTGTCATGTCCAATCCGCAGAACGGTGAGAACTCGTCTTCATTGGATCGTCTGCTGCCAATTGAAGGCGACTATGAGGTCGCAGCCGAGAAGTCGGGTTATCTGCCGTTTGACAGCCGCCGGGCAAGCGGCAGCTCCGCTTCAACTGGAGCCGTCAGCGCTCTGCACGTCGGTACGTCCGGCACCACCTATACGCTGGCGCTGACACCGGCGGCCCATACCTACCCCGCTTATATGAGCGGCTACACGGATGGCATGTTCCGTCCCGAACAGAATGTCAAGCGTGTTGAACTGGCTGCCATTCTTCAGCGTTCGGTAGGCAAAATGGATTCAGCGGTCAGCGCACAGTTCCGCGACATCGAGCCAGGCAAATGGTCGGCGGCCAGTGTTGCCTTTGTCGCTTCCAAAGGCTGGATGCAGGGAACCGGCGGAGAAAAGTTTGAACCGAACCGGGAAGTCACCCGCGCGGAATTGGCGCAGATTCTGACCAATGTGTTCGATTGGGACACCAGCAGCCGCTCCTCCACGTTCCCGGATACTGCCGGGCACTGGGCAGCCGGAGCCATATCCGCTGCTGCTGCCCACGGTGCCCTAAGCGGAGATCCCAGCGGCAAATTCCGACCGGACGAGGCGGTAACCCGCGCAGAAGCTGCGATTATCATGAATCGTCTGATCGGACGTCCTGCCGATCCCGGCCTGCCCATGACCTGGAGTGATGTGCCGCCTTCACACTGGGCATTTGGCGACATCATGGCAGCGTCCCTTGACCATACGCCAAGCGCTGCACGCTGAACGTGCACCGAACATCCTGCAGTTTAAATCTTACAATCGAAATCTTACAATCGAAGCCTTGCAACCGAAATCCTGCACCACTCAAAAAGCCGCCAGCTTCTCGACTTCTGTCAAGCAGCTGGCGGCTTTATTTGATGTTTGAGTGGGGTACAATCTTGGATGCACCCCGCAGTCCTGTTTGAGATCCGATCACACCCAGCCTAGCGGATGATAAATTCTACGAATGTTAGACTTTTTGGACGGCTGTTACCGGGTCTGCGACTGGTTACGCCTCTCCCGCCATCTCCCGCTGGAACCGGGCGATCGCTTCATATTCGTTCTCCAGACTGCGAGACACAGAGATGAAGATCGGCAGCAGATGCTTGTAGATCTTGGCACTTTCTTCGTTAGGCTCATGCTTGTGCGTACCGCCGATCATCTCTTCCACCACATCGAGCGACGGTACCCGTTTGAGCGCATAGAGTCCAAGTACGGCTGCGCCCAGGCAGGAGCTTTCAAAGCTCTCCGGTACAACCACTTCCTGATCGAAGATGTCCGCCATCATCTGCCGCCACAGCGGTGAGCGAGCAAAACCACCAGTAGCGTGAATCTTCTGCGGTCTTCCGATCTGTTCTTCCATCGCCAGCATAACGGTATACAGGTTGAAAATGACCCCTTCCAGCACAGAGCGGATCATATGCTCTTTTCGGTGATTCATCGTCAGGCCGAAGAAGGAACCGCGGGCATCCGGATTCCACAGCGGTGCGCGTTCTCCGGTCAGATATGGATGGAACAGCAGTCCTTCCGACCCCGGACGAACCTGTTCGGCTATTCGGGTGAGGACATCATACGGATCGATCCCCAGCCGCTTGGCGGTCTCCACTTCCGAGGCTGCAAATTCATCGCGCACCCAGCGGAACAGCATGCCGCCGTTATTGACCGGGCCGCCAATCACCCAGAGCCCCGGTGCCAGTGCATAGCAGAAGAAGCGTCCCTTGGGATCGGTCACCGGACGATCCACCACTGTACGAATCGCACCGCTTGTGCCGATTGTAGCCGCTACGACGCCCGGACGAATGGCTCCTACGCCCAGATTCGACAGGACCCCATCGCTTGCCCCAACGATAAATGGCGTCTCTACCGCCAATCCCAGATCAGCCGCCAGCGCAGGCGGCAGACCGCTCATGACATGCGTGGTCGGTACAGGCTTGGATAAGCGCTCTGGGGTAACTCCGGCCAACTTCAGCGCCTCTCCATCCCAATCCAGCTGCTCCAGATTGAACAGTCCGGTTGCTGAAGCAATCGAATGGTCGATTACATATTCCCCAAACAGACGGAAGAAGATATACTCTTTGATCGAGATGAATTTATGGCAGCGTTCAAACAGCTCCGTCTGGTCGTGACGCAGCCAGAGCAGCTTGGACAGCGGAGACATGGGATGGATCGGCGTTCCCGTACGCAAATAAATCTCCCGACCGCCCAGTTCATTCTTGAGTTTCTTCGTCCATGCCGCACTGCGATTGTCCGCCCAGGTGATGCAGGCCGTGACCGGCTCGCCGTATTCATCGACCCCGATCAGGCTGTGCATCGCCGAACTGAAGGATACGAGCAGGATCTGTTCCGGCTTCGCCCCGCCGTTACGCACGGCACCTTCGATCGCCCGAATGACCGCCCGGTAGATCTCTGCCGGATCTTGTTCAGCTACGGACGGCGAAGGGGTATGCAGTGGATACCCTACGTTCTCCTGCGAGACTACCTCTCCATTTTCCTTGAACAGCACAGCCTTGGTGCTGGTCGTCCCAATATCGACGCCGATCATCCATTTATCGTTCATGTGGCGAGAACCTTCCTTCCGAATAGGGCAGCAGCAGGCTGACGTTCCAACCCGCTGCTGCCAGTTTATTTTGCACTCCTGCTATCTATTACCTTATCAACACCACAGGTAAGCTTATGTTTTTCTGATAAGAGTTGAAAGGGCACTGTTAAACAAACACGCTCAAGATAAGAATAAAGATTAATCCGACAACGGACAAGATGGTCTCCATCGCCGTCCAGGACTTCAGCGTCTGAACAACCGTCATACCGAAGAATTCCTTAATCATCCAGAAGCCGGCATCGTTGACATGTGACAGGACAAGCGAACCTGCACCTGTCGCCAGCACGACCAACTCAATGTTCACGCCCGTGGATACGGCCAGCACAGGTGCGACGATTCCCGCTGCTGTTGTCATGGCGACTGTGGCCGAACCCGTCGCCACACGAATCAGTGCGGCAACCAGCCAGGCGAACAAGATGACGTTAATATGCGATTGACTGGCAAGCGCGGCGATGGCTTCACCCACACCGCTGTCGATCAGCACCTGCTTGAACGCACCCCCACCGCCGATAATCAGAATGATCGAGGCGGTTGGTGCCAGACATTCGCTGGTGAATTTGGAGATGTCCGCTTTGGTGAAGCCTCGGGCGAAGCCCAGAGAGAAGAACGAGAAGACAGCCGAGATCAACAAGGCAATGACTTCGTGACCCACAAATTCGGCAAAATGCGTAAATCCGCTTGTTCCGTCGGGATCGACGATTCCTGCAATGGAACCCAGCAGCATCAGCAGCACCGGAAGCAGGATGGTGAACAGGGTGATCCCAAAGCCCGGCAGGTTCTCTGTATTTTTGGCGGAGAACTGATCGGCCAGCTCAGACGGCGGCGTCACAAGAATTCGCTTGCCAATAAATTTACCAAATACCGGGCCCGCAATAATTGCCGTCGGAATCCCGACAATCAGCGCGTAGAGAATCGTTGTGCCGAGATTGGCTCCAAAGGCATCAATGGCAATCATCGGGGCAGGGTGCGGTGGAACGAGACCATGCACCGTTGAGAGACCGGCCAGAATCGGAATCCCGATATGCAGCAGCGACATGCCTGTCTTGCGTGCAACCAGGAAGATGATCGGAATGAGCAGAATGACGCCCACTTCAAAGAATACCGGAATCCCGACAATGAAGCCGACAATGACCATCGCCCAGTGTACTCTTTTGACCCCAAACTTATCAATCAGCGTGTTGGCAATTCGCTCTGCCCCACCCGATTCAGCCATCATCTTGCCGAGCATGGTGCCCAGACCAATAACGATCGCAATCGTCCCCAGTGTACCGCCCAGACCATTGGTGACGGATTTAATCAGCTTCTGCGCTTCCATCCCGGACAGCAGGCCCAGAATCAGCGCAGACATCAGCAGCGTAACGAACGGATTCCATTTGTATTTGGCGATCAGCAGAATCAGAAACACGATGGCAACGGCTGTCCATACGAGCAGCGTTGCGTTATGACTCAATCCAAACAAACTTTCCATAACGTCCTCCTTCATAACAGGCGGTTCCGTCTGCGGATACCGTGATGTATTTTTCGTAACGCTTACATAAATACATAAAGCTTTTTAGCCTCTGGCCCTCATGCTTCTTTGGTTGGTATACTTGTAGACAAGTTAGTCGGGAAAAAGCTGTCCTTCAAGCTTTTTCCCGGCTGATAACCAAACGCCTCAATGCAAACTGCGGTTCAACGTCTCGCCTGAATCATCAAAATAAGCTTTTACGACTTCCCGAATCCGGTCGGCGCTGCCGGAACGAAGCCCTTCCACGATCATCTCGTGCTTGTCTGCGACCCAGCTCATTCGCTGCTCGCCCTGCCGGAATCCCTGCTCTGTGGTCAGTAGAATCACGGTCATGACAATCGGGCGGATGCTGTTCCACAAGTGCAGAATTCGGGTGTGCCGTGCTTCCATGACGATCCGTTCATGAAACGAAAAATCCTGATACGCAAATTCCACATAATCGCCATGCTTCGCTGCAAGCTTCATCCGATCAATGGCCTGGAGCAGCTGCGAGACCAATGCCGCATTGTCCCGATCCGCCAAGCGCTGCTGTGCGAAGCTCTCGATCAGGTAGCGCACATCGTACAGCTCCTTCACATCTTCGAGATTCAGTCCAACAACCACTGCGCCCATACGCTCCAGGCGAATCAGCCCTTCACTAGCCAGCATCTTCAGGGCTTCACGCACAGGCGAACGACTGGTTCCGAACGTCTCCGCGACTCGATTCTCCGAGATCACCTCACCCGGCTTGATCTCTTCATTGATAATTTGCAGCCGCAGTCGGCTGGCGATCGACTCCCCAAGCGAAGCGCCGTGGAGCCAAGCGGAAGGATATTGCATGGTCAAACCTCCGTTACCGAATTGGCCTGCGGCAGCAGGGCGCAAATGCCGCCTGTGCCGCAGTTGTCCTCCCCTGATTCTAGCATACTTGCTGTTGAAGTTCCGCCGCTTGGCAGGCAGCCTGTGTAACGGTCAGCGGCCTACTCGTTATCCTTAACCACCGAATGTCCGCCGAATTCATTGCGCAGAGCGGCGACCACTTTGCCGTGGAACGTATCGTTCTCCAACGAGCGGTAGCGCATCAACAGCGACAGCGCGATAACCGGCGTGCTGACTTCAAGATCAAGTGCTTCCTGCACCGTCCATTTGCCCTCGCCAGAGCTTTGCATCACGCCCTTGATTTCATCGAGATTCGGATCTTTGGAGAAGGCATTTTGCGTCAGCTCCATCAGCCAGCCGCGAATGACCGAACCATTTGACCAGACGCGGGCTACCGCTTCATGATCGTAATCGAACGCACTTTTCTCCAATACTTCAAATCCTTCACCGATGGCCTGCATCATGCCGTATTCGATGCCGTTATGCACCATCTTGAGGTAATGGCCGCTTCCGCTAGGACCTGTATACAGATAACCCTCTTCGACCGCAAGATCCTTGAACAGCGGTTCGATGGTCTTGAAGGCTTCTTTGTCTCCACCGATCATGAAACATCCACCGTTCTGCGCACCCGACATGCCGCCGCTGGTTCCGGCATCGAAGAAGAAAATCCCTTTGCGGCTCAACATTTCAGAGCGGCGAATGGAATCCTTATACTGTGAGTTCCCGCCGTCGATGATGATGTCGCCTTCTTCCAGCAGGTCGGACAGCCCGTTCAGCACGCCATCGACGATCGCACCCGCAGGTACCATGACCCAAACCACGCGAGGTTTCTCCAACTGTGCAACCAGTTCGGCTACCGATTCTGCGGCAGCAGCCCCTTTTTTCGCCAGCTCGCGTCCAGGTTCCGGGTTCACGTCATTCACTACAACGTCGTGCCCATTCTCCAACAGATTTAATACGAGGTTATAGCCCATTTTACCAAGGCCGATCATTCCAATTTTCATGCTATTCGCTCCTTTTTCTTCTGTCTTGGCTGATTATATGACGATGATTCCATGCCCAAAATTTAAACAAGTATACCTGTATACAACTTTCTCTTTTATCTTACTCCTCTTGTCACAAAATTGTAAAGAACCAGATTGAAAGCGGTTAATTGCGCCATGATTCACAATCTTCTGATCCTTGTTCGTTCATTTCGCGCACCAGGAAAAACCATGCACCGAAAAACGGCACCCCGTATGGATGCCGCCGCGGCCGTCCAACGGGGAGTAGTCTGCTTCCCATTACCCCGCTTTGGACTGGACGAATATTCTTTTTGCAGCCTCTTCTTTCCAGCCCGCACGCTTCTTGCCTGGGACTCTCCTGTTTACGAAAGCTTCTGCCCTTTGCCGCTAAAAATCTTCATGACTTCGTTCTCGTACCCCACCTGATAAACCAGCTTATACGGCGTATAGACGGTCCCCGAATCCTTGAATTCTTCTGCGGTAATCTTGATCGTAACCGCTACCCGATCTCCGTCGAGTTCAGAGGAGATGGAATCCACTTGAATGGTACCCGTATTGCGATACCCGTCACGGAAATCATTATAGTCGCTTCCGGCCTGCCAACTGCTGCCCAGGTAAGCATATGCCGTGACGTAATCTTTGGCAGACAGACTGCTGTAGTAGGCAGCCACCACATATTCCGCTTCATCCGTCCGGCTCCAATCGCCAACATCTCCCTGATCGTCATTGTCTGAGGCCGGCTTGGGCAGGTCGGTTCCCGGGTTTTGGGACCATTTTTCAACCGTATCCCGAATACCGGTGATGGGGATGCTGAACCCGATGGAATTCTGCTCGGTCACAACCGCCGAGTTGATGCCCAGCACAGCTCCCGTCTTGGCATCCACCAGCGGCCCGCCGCTGTTGCCCGGTGCAATCGGCGCAGAGATCTGATATAGATTGTTGTAGACGTAGGGGTCTATGGTGAAGTCGCGCCCCGTACCGCTGACGATGCCCGTCGTGACCGTATTCTGCAAGCCCAGCGGACTGCCCAGCGCCAGCACTTCATCGCCAATCTCTGCGGCCTGCTTCGCCAGCGTCAGCGGCTTGCTGCCAGCCAGACCTGCGACCCGGACGACCGCCACATCGGTCTTGGTGCCTGCGCCAATCACTTCTCCATCCAGGGTACGCGCATCGGCGGTCTTCACTTTGACTTGACGTGTGCCTTCCACCACATGAGCGTTGGTAATGATGTCGCCCTTGTCGTTGTACAAAAATCCCGAACCCAATGATCCGCTCTCCAGCTCAATCATCACGACTCTCTTCTGCGTCTCGGCAATGACATCCTTGAGCGTTAGCGCTGCCGGTTTGCTCGTCTTCGCAGCGGTACTGACCGCCTTGTTGGTCGAAATGGCAAGCAGCGGCTTGGCGTTCAGCTCTGTCGGCACCAGATCCATCACGTACCAGGAGGCGCCACCCGCTCCTGCTGCGACCAGCAGGGAGGCCAGACCGCTGAAGATCCATCCTTTTTTCATGCTGATCCTCCTCTACTGCAAGTACCAGGTCACGTTATCGACCTGGACATTGACGTAATCATACCAACCATAATCGTAAGTGCTGAACGTTCCACTCTCTCCCGGAGCCAGGGTATAAGGACTGGCAAAGGTCGAAGAAGAGAACAGATAGGCCCCCGAAGCATCATAGGCGGAATAATGAATCTCGATGCCATAGATCGCACGGGTCGCCACATTCGTAACCGTTCCGGTTGTCGTAATGTCGCCGTATTCCGAGATGGTCGCATTCAGATTACTCACCTGGACAGCGGCTGTACGGTTGTTCAGATCATCAGCCTGCGCCTGCTGTTCCGCTCGTTCAATCCGCGCCTGCTCCGCCGCTTCAAAAGCGGACTGCTCCGATTCAATCCGCTCCTGAAGCGCAAGCAAATTCTTGTCCTGTGAGGCATATTGCAGTCCCTGCTTGACCTGATCGGATGCTTCTCCAAAGCTCTTGGCCTGCAGCAGTTCCTCCGCCTTCTTGCCGCTGATTGCGGCGATACGGCTGACGATCAGCTTATGCACCTCGCCTGCTTCCGCCGTAGCCAACCGATCGACTTCATGCAGCTTGTAAGCGAGTGCCTCCACCTCTTCCAGCTTGTCAATCTCCTGCTTCACCCGCAGCACGGACAGACGATCCCGGCTGTCCGCCATCGTTTTCTTGGCCCGATTAAACAGAGGTTCGCCGCGCTTGCCCAGCGAATCTTCCAGCGTTCCCAGCGACTTCTCCGCTGCATCGAGCTGATTCTGCTTGAGCTGCGCCGCCACTTTGTCCAGCTTCTCATTGACTCGCTGCGCTGTCTCAATCAGGGTACGGTCGGTGTTTGCAGCTGCGAATTCTGGCCGAAGCTTGGCTGTCTGATCGAGCTTCGCCAGCGCATCGGCATATTTGCCTTCCAGCGCCAACTTGCCCGCCTCCTGATGCAGCACGGAAGCCTGATCGTTCAGATCCCTCTCATGCTGGTACAGCATGTATACACCGCCAGATCCGATCCCCAGCAGCAGGGTGGGAATGATCCACATGGCGTGACGGAAGCCTTTTTTGCCGCTGGGAGAAGATGAAGAGGAAGGAAGCGATGAATCTGGCGTCCTCCTCATTCCTGGCGTCCCCTCCGGAATCTCTGCACGCTGGGTCAGCAGATTGTCAGACTGCTTATCCGCTATGTTCTGCTGACCGAATGGATTCGCTGTTTCTCTCTCTTCTTCACGCTTGCCCAGATTGACAGGGAGCGGCGCTTCTGCGCTCTCTTCCCCACTACCCCGATTCGCTGAACGTACACTTGTACCGCATGATGGACAAAACGCCGCCTGTTCAGGCAGCCTCGCCCCACAATGACTGCAATACATCTCTAGCCCCTCCCGCAATAGACGATTGCTTCCCGTCTTCCGTACCGATCTTGAGCGACGGAATCCTGAAAGCCAACCTGCTTGTTTACCTGATCTTAATGTAGCACAATTCAGGCGCATTTAGGATGATATTTCCTGCTGGATGGGCATGTCCGTCTCTCCCTCAAAACGTAGGCTGTACAAAGCAAAAACTCTTTCCTCCAGCAGTACAGAAGAAAGAGTTGGCATAAAGTTGGGACATGTACCTAAACGGGAGACAGTGAATCTTTAGCCAACCTGATTGTCCCTGAACTGACTAACGCTTGAGTTTCCACTGCTGCGCGCGATCTCCTGCCTTCAAGGGTTGAAGGGCTGCGCTTCCGTCCGCCTTTTCAGTAAGCGCCAGGCCATTCGCAGCATTGAGGATCGAAAACGTTCCGCGTGCACCGCTGCGCAGCAGCCAGCGCTGATTGTCATATCCAAGGTAATCATACAGCTGGAGCGCCCCTCGCCCTACATCGAGATCAAGCGTCAGCCCCTCGGGTGTTCGCAGTGAAACCGAGCCATCCGGACTTCCGGTAGGGATCGACGTCCACATCAGTCCCGCTTCATTAGCCGCCTCCAGGCTGACGGACGCTCCCCGCTCCTGTCCTGCGGTGATAAGTTTACGACCAGAGCTTTCATTCGTCAGTTGAAAGGATCGCAGCTTGGCTGGTTTAACCTTGGAGAGCTGCACATCCTGAAAGAAAGCACGACCGCCAAACGTGTGCAGTCCTACATACCCTTCGACAAACGTGCCATCGCGTACATCCAACGCCAGCTTGTCATCCAGCCACGCCCGGATTCGCGGCCCTTCTGCCTGTACGCGCAGCTGGTAGGTACGACCGGACTGGATCTCGGTAGGATACCGCGCCAATACCTGACGTTCCGCGAAGCTGCCGCCAACCTTATAGAACAACCGCAGTGCATCCATATTAGGATCGAGATTGAGGTAATAGCCACTGCCCCCGGCAGCATCGGAACGAAGCAGCAGCGAAGCCGCTCCGCCGCTTGGATCAAGCTTCACGCTGGCTTTGTATACGAAGTCACCTGCCTGGGTGTTGGATCGTGCAATACTGTCGCCCTGGGCACTTCCGCGCAGTCCCTCTTCCGTGACGATCCACTTAGCCGAGGAGGGAGTGGACGTGAGCGTACCCAGGTTGGAGCGGAAGCTTCCTCCATATACGGTGACCGCGATGTCACAGGAAGCACCGTTCGGCCCCTTCACTTTCACCGTTGTCTGCCCAGCTCCAACCGCTTTCAGCACCGCACTCCCGTCTGACGAAGCAGCTGCGGTCACGATGGACGAGTCGGAGGACGTCCAAGTGAAGGAGCTGGCGTCTGCTGAAGAGGATACGCGCGGTGACACGTGTACAGTCTGACGGCTTCCCAGCCCAAGCTCAACGGCCTGTTCATCTGTAACCAACTCGGAAGGATTGGTTTTTTTCCATACCGAATCCAGAGCATACACCTTTAGCGAATGAATCTTCACCTGCCCGCCTTCTGTGTAAAAGCTCATTTCACGGCGAGCGGTTCCGGGGAAGATCACATCGGAGAAGACCAGCTGTCCATCGGCTGCAAATGCTTCGATCGAAGATTCATCCACAAAAATTCGCAGACGAATCCGTCCATCCTCGGGTCGAAACCCGGCTTCCTGGCGCAGACCAAGCAGCGGTGAATAATCGACGATGCCCGAAGACGAACGATCCAGAGTCCATTTTCCCTCAACCGACGAATAGCGCAGGTCAGTAAATTGACTGCCTCCTTCACGCAAACGGAATCCCAGATTCTGCGCAGCTCCCTCCTGGGGCAGTTCCAGTTCCGCTTCAATCTCGTAAGCGCCTGCGGCCAAGCCCGCAAGGAGATTCGGCGACTGGGCATCCATCGTCTGCTCTCCGACTCGCCGCAGCTCATGGCGCAGCGAATGTAATTCTGAAATCGGAGTCTGCGTCAATCGGATACCGGAGACCGTTTGCTTCAAGGACAGCTCACGAGGGAGCGACAATACCCCCTTCCACCCCGAAGTGGGAAACGCAAACGGATAATCCCAATTGGTCATCCAGGCCATGATGATCCGTCGTCCATTTGGCGCATCAGTGAAGCTGGAAGACGCATAAAACTCCTTGCCATAATCCGTTCGGAGCACTGTGCCCGCGGGATTGTCATTAACGAACTTGCCTTCTGCCGTTAGCTGTCCCACAAAATATTCGGCATCCGATCCCTGAGTCGCCGGATTCGCACCCGTGCTAACCATCAGCACCCATCGGCGCTCATTCGTCCCCTCTACCGCAAGCTCGAACAAATCGGGACATTCCCAGACGCCGCCCCGAACATAGGAGCCATAGCCAAAGTTATCGGTCAGCGTCCAATCCAAGAGATTCGTCGAGACAAAAAAGCGGATATGATCGCCGCCGGATACGACCATCACCCAGCGATTATGGGCATCGTCGCGGACGACCTTGGGATCGCGGAAGTCCCAGGCTCCGGGATCATCACCCTGCTTCCCTGGATTCTCGATCACAATCGAACGCTGATCGGGATAACGCCAGGTTCGGCCGCGATCCGAACTGAACGCAAGTCCGATCTTCTGGTTGCCGTTTGGCGCATCGGGCGTATACGACGTATAATACGCAATCAATCCCCCGCCATCCGGGGAATGGTCAAAAAGCCCCGAGACATTATCAGGATCGGCAATCGTGGAGCCTGACCAGATATGCCCCTGAGAATTCCAGTCGAGTGCGATCGGCAGACTCTTCCAATGCAGCAGATCCGTACTGACCGCATGGGCCCAGCGTCCGCCGTCTTGGTGGAATAGATGATATTCTCCCTTGTAGTAGATCATGCCATTGGGATCACTGGCTGAACCGCGAGGCGGGGAATAATGATAGGCCGGACGATAGGTTTCGCCATAGTAATCATGCTGAGAGGTGAGATAGGCATCCTGAAAAACAGCCTCTCCTCTGCGAACGATCACTCCCGCCGCCGTTCCGGCCGAGTCAATCCCGGACAGCTCCACGGCTGGAGCCTCATAACCATCTACGAAGATACGCACCTCGCCCGCTTCCTTCTGAATCTCAAGCCGATGGCGGACTCCCGTTTCGCTTGGATAAGACCTTTCCGATTGAGTCAGCAAACTTCCATCCGGCGCCGTCACCGATACCTTGGCCTGTCCGTCCTGACGATCCAGCCAGACGTCATACCCCTGTCCGCCAGCTGAAGTTCCGCCAAACATCAGCCCCGCCGAAGTCGAATCCGATAGTGGTGAGACATCGGCGGTGAACACAAACGCTTCGGCCTCTGGCGAAGCATAGCTCCGCAGTGCGGGGGAAGCATCCGCAGCTGCCGCTCCGCGAATTCCCCCACTGTCCGCTTTCCAGTCCCCTTCGCTAATGATAACGTTTTCAAAATTGCTGTTCCAAACGAGAGGTACAGCCTCTGAAGTTGAAGTTTTCAGCGAAGCGTCCACAGCCGCATCACTTGCATGATTTTCCTGCGCAGATTTTGCAGACAAGGTATTCTCTCCTTCCTCGATGGCATCGGCGTAGCTGTTGTCAGGCAAGGAATTTGCAGAAGTCCCCTCGCTTGCAAAATTCGCGCCGAGGCTGTGATCGGCGAAGTTTGCGTAGGCACTACCATTCGCAAAATCCGCAGATGCGCCGCCAGCAGGCGTCAAACTGCCCAACATGATCGCTGCGCCCAGCAGCGGAATCATCCTTCGTTTTCCATTCATCGGCTGATCCTCCTTGAACTGTCGGTATTGGATCGTCATTTTTGGCCTGTATTTCTTGAGCCATAGTTATTGGATCATGGCTGTTGGTTTATGGTTCTTGGACGATGATTCCTGTCGCACGGAAAGGGATTACAGCACAGTCATCTAGAGACTTTGCCCCTTAGTAAGTGAGTCTGACGGAACATCATTTTGTTAAAACGCGGTTTTGCCCTCTTTTTCATCGCTAACGGAATCTCAATTCGTCAGCGGTACAAAAAAGGGGCAAAATCCTCGTCGAGTTCTCTTTTTTCGGTTCTAAGCGTCAGCTTGTTCCGTTGAATGGTTCAAAAGGTCAAACATTCATTTTGAGCGCTGCCTCGTTTCATTAGCATGGCGCCATGTTAATCGCATCCGGATAAACAGTGCCGACAGGTGGAAATGTTATATCCTTTGCCTCAAACGGATGTGCAGAATCTGCGGCGGAATCGCCCTTACTTCGCGTGCGTCTCCATCGCGCTGGCCGCAGCGGGAGAAGCATGAACCGCTGCCCCTGCTCCCTTATGCTCCCGCAGCGCACGAATCCCCAGCGCAAGGGAGCCGCGCAGCCCGGACTCTGTGCCCAGTCCGGGCGCGACGATGTAGCTGTCCAGCCCTTCGCCTTCAGCGAGGGCTTCCGCCGCGACGTACCCGTTCAGGTTCTGCGCCACGTCCCGGCGGATCAGCGGCAGCAGATGTTCCTGCTGCATCACCCCGCCGCCCAGAATGACTTTGCGCGGCGACAGCATCAAGATCGCGGACGATACCGATTGGGCGATATAATGCGCCTCGATTTCCCAGGCCGGATGATCGGCCGGAAGCTCATGCCCCGGCACCCCCCAGCGCGCTTGCAGCGCCGGGCCGGAAGCCATCCCTTCCAGGCAGTCGCCGTGATAAGGGCAGACGCCTGCGAAGCCGTCGTCCGGATGGCGGCGCGGCAGCGTATGGCCGCCCTCCGGGTGCAGCAGGCCATGCAGCAGCTGCCCTTCGGCGTAGACGCCGACGCCGACCCCTGTGCCGATGGTGTAATAGAGGCAGCTGTCCAATCCACGAGCTGCGCCCCAGACCGCTTCGCCGTAAGCGGCGGCGTTGACGTCCGTGTCCCAACCGTAGGGGACATCGAAGCGGCGGCGCAGCGTGCCGAGGAAGTCGCAGTCCTTCCAGCCCGGCTTCGGCGTGGTCGTGACGAAGCCATAGGTTGGACTGCCGGGCCGCAGATCAATCGGCCCAAATGAACCAATGCCGATGGCCGCGACCTGCTTGGCCGCGAAATAATCGGCAGCGCGGGTCAAGGTCTCTTCCGGCTGCCCGGTCGGGAAACTCACCCGATCCAGCAGCTGCCCGTCTGCGGTGCCAATGCCGCAGACGAACTTCGTTCCTCCGGCTTCAATGGCGCCGATGATGTGGCTCATCGGTCTTCGCCTCCCTGCCGGGAGGCAGCGGCGAGAACAGCCGCTTGAACTGCCTGATCTTCAGGCGCCGAACTGCCTGCCGCTCTGTTCGGCTCATGGCTCGTGTTCCCTGCATCGATCCCTACATCGACTGCGCTGTGAACAAGCTTCCCGGCCTGCATCTGCTCTGCGGCTCCAGCCGAACCTGCTGCTGCGCGTGACTCCAACGCTTGAAGCCGATACACCTTTACCGAATGGAACTCCATCTCCCCATCGGCAAATGCCGAGAGGCCTTCCGCCTCTTCCGCCGGGAAGATCAGATCGGTCATCGCCAGGCGACCATCCCCTTCAAACACCTCAACCGAAGACCGATCAACGAAAATGTGCAGCCGTCTCTCTCCTTCTTCCAGCATCATCCCGACTGACTCTGCACCCGACTGCTCTATCTGATCTGCCTGTTCCACGGTGCCCACTTCCGGCAGCGGCGCCGAATGTCGCTGGGCAAAGTGTTCATGGAAAGCGGATTCCCCTGAACGGCTCCGGTCGAGATACAGCTCTCCCGCTTGAACATCGATGCCAACCAGCGTTACACAGCCGTTTCCTTCGCGCAGTCGGAATCCGAAAGAGTCTCCCAGCTTCGCCCGAATCTCCAGCTCATAGCTGCCCAGCCGCAGCGGTGCGAACGCTTCGTTTAATGCCGCGAGCGAGACATTTTCCAGTTCCAACAGCGGCGTCCGCGCTGCTTCCAGCTCTACCACCGGACGCTGAATCAGCATGACGCGGTCATCTGCGGTCTCCAGCGTCAGCTCGCGCGGAATCGTCATCGCTCCTCGCCAGCCGTCCGTTGGCGTATGATTGGCGTAGCGCCAATTGCTCATCCAGCCCAGGTACAGGCGGCGGTCATCTTCAATCGGCAGATCCGACCAGCTGACGCCAGCATAGTTATCCCGGCCATAATCCAGCCAACGAATGTCCTGCGAGGCTTCGTCGGGGATGAAAGTCTGTCCATCGAATGTTCCCGTAAAATACTGCGTTCTCGATCCTTCCATTCCGCTCCCCGGATCACCGATGCTGACCAGCATCACCCACTGCCGCCTCGCCGGGTCTCCATCGAGAGCCAGCTCAAACAGATCGGGACATTCCCAGACCCCTTCGTGCGAGCCAATTCCTTCACCGAAGGTACTGCTGAACGTCCAACTCTTCAGATCCTCCGAACGGTAGAGCTGCACTTCTTGTCCGCAGGCCAGGATCATGATCCAATGGCGGCTCTCTTCATGCCAGAACACCTTGGGATCGCGGAAGTCCGGGTCATTTAGGCTCGTCAGCACCGGATTGCCTGCATATTTGATCCAGGTGCGTCCGCGATCGTGGCTGTAAGCCAGACTCTGACTCTGTACAGTCGGTTCATTCGGACGCTCCAGATGATGCGTGAAGATCGCCACCAGCCCCGGTTCATCGGGGAAAAATCCGGTGGTGTTGTTCCAATCGACGACTGCGCTGCCCGAGAAGATAGTCCCCAGCTCATCCGGTTCGAGTGCGATATTCAGCTCCTCCCAGTTCACCAGGTCGCGCGATACCGCATGCCCCCAATGCATCGGTCCCCACTTATCGCCAAACGGATGGTGCTGGAAAAACAGATGATACTCGCCGTCCCAATAGACCATGCCGTTCGGATCGTTCATCCAATGGCTGCTGGGTGAAAAATGATAGGTTCCCCGGTGATGAGGTGTAGTTGTTTGTATGGTCATAAGCCCTCCTATGTTGGTTTCTCTCAGATCATTGATTTCTCTCAGGTCGCCATCCTTGCTGCTCCCTGGGTCGAATCGGGTACAAGGCGAATCAGGATTTCGCTACGCTGCGGTCATAGCCGTCCTGACGGATCTTCAGCCATTCCTGAAGGCCAAGTCGATCCAGCTCTTTCAGATAGGCGTCCCATTCCTGATCGGCCTTGCCGTTTTGGTACCACTCTGTGCGTTTGCGCAGCATATACGGGAACAGGTCAGCTTCAATGGTGGACAACCGATCCAATTCGTCCAGGCTGAAGAACACGTTTGGATAGGTATTTTTGGCCGTCATATGCGGAACCAGCACGTCCTTCATCAGATCCATCCGCCATTTGGCGTCATCCGGCATCGTCGTATATTTGCCAAAATAATCGTTAAGAATGGCAAGCGGCCCGCCGATGCTGGTCTTCTGACGAACTTCTACCGGAGCGGAGCCTTCCAGCGGCAGATGCTTGAGCATCCCTTTTGCCTCATCAAAATCGAAGATGTTCTGCTGGCTCTCGTCCCCATACGTGCCCCAGTTGTCCTGCACGGACTGGAGCGGATCATATAGTTGATCGACCCATTTGGCGGTAGTCTCCAACTGCTTGTTGCTGCTGGTCACCACCATCGAACCGCGGAAGAAGCCCATGCCGTTGTTGCGGGTCACGTTGACCTTGCCGTCCGGCCCCGCCACAGGAGGCATCAGATCGTATTTATCATTCATGCCCGTGATATTCGCTTTGTCCCAGGTAAAATACAGACCGTAGCGGTCATCCTTGCCTTTGGCCAGATACGTATTCCAGTCCTGCTGGAACGACTCAATATCGACCAGGCCATTCTTGTAGAGGTCGTATACATAATTGATCGCGTCCTTGTAACCGTCCTGGCTTCCGGTGAACATCACCTTGCCTTCGTCGCTCACAACCAGGTGATCCGGATTCTCGCCCAGGCCAAATGCCGCGAACAGGAACGTCAAGTTCTCACCACCCGGCTTGTCGATAAAGGACAGGGGGATCTCATCAGCCTTGCCGTTGCCGTTCGGATCCTGCTTCTTGAACGCCGTCAGCACATCCTTGAGTTCCTGGGTTGTCGTCGGCATCTTCAGACCCAACTTCTTCAGCCATTCCACGTTGATCCACGGCATATCGTCCACGGACTGGATGCGCTCCTTGTCCGATCCCAGCTCCTCGATCCACGGAAACGCATAGATGTGACCATCCGGTGCCGTAATCATCGCCCGATATTCCGGACGTTCATCCAGCACTTTTTTGAGGTTGGGCATCTGCTGGTCAATCAAGTCTTCCAGCGGTACGATGGCTCCGTCTTTGGCCAGCTTGAGCAGATCATAATCGCTATAGTCCGCTGCGAAGATCGCATCCGGCAGATCACCGCTGGCCATGGCCAGATTGCGTTTTTCGGTGAATACATCGCTGGTGTAACTGGTCCAGTCGATATGTACGCCCGTTTTTTCTTCAAGCCGTTTGACGATCAGCTTCTCGTTGGGATCGGCGGGTGCAAGCGGGGAACTGGACGTCATCATGCGCAGAATCGGCTTGCCGTCGGCGGTCTTGGTCGGTTCGGATGAACCGCCTCCACAGGCCGTGACGACCAGTGCGCTCGACATGACGGATGCGGCAAGCGCTTTTTTCCAGTGGGGCAGGCGAACTTTTTTCATCGAATCATTCCTCCTTATATGTGGGTCAATCTCTTCTACTTCAGTGAGCCAACCATAACGCCTTTCTCAAAATACTTCTGGAAGAATGGATACATGACGATCAGCGGCAGGCTGGATACGACGATGGACGAATATTTAATCATTTCCGACAATCGTTTGAGTTCCGCCATCGCCTGCTGCTCCCCAATCATGCCGGGTGCCGCCTGGTTCTGGATGAGGATAGAGCGCAGTACCAGCTGGAGCGGATACAGCTTCGTATTTTCCAGATAGATCATCGCGTCAAAATACGAATTCCACTGCCCCACGAAGGCATACAGCGCCAGCACGAACATAATGGGCTTGGAGAGCGGGATGACAATCTGTAGAAAGATTTTGAAGTCCGACGCGCCATCGACATTCGCCGCTTCTCGGAGTTCTTTGGGAATTCCTTTGAAAAAAGTTCGAGCCAGGATGATGTTCCACACGTTGACCGCACCGGGAATAATGAGCGCCCACGGCGTGTTCAGCATCCCCAGCTCACGGATGAGCAGATAAGTCGGGATCAGCCCCCCACCGAAAAACATCGTGATAATAAACAGCGTCATCACCAACTTGCGACCCGCCAGTGTATCTTCGGATAGCGCGTAACCGGCACAGATCGATACCAGCACCGTGAAGATCGCAAAGGCTCCAGCATACAGCAGCGAGTTGAAAAAGCCGCGAATCATGGCATCGTTGCTCAAGATCTTGCGGTACCCTTCCAGACTCCAATCCGACGGGCTAAACGATAATCCCCGATTGAGCAGGACGGTAGGGTCCATAAATGACGCGATGACGATATAACCAAACGGAACCACCACGACCAGCACCGCCAGCGTCAGGAACAATCCGTTCAGCACCAGCAGAAACCGGTCAAACGGCGAGTTTTTGACAGCCATCGTGTTCCCCTCCTTTTCCAAGCGATTAATAAAGCCCCTGATTGTCGTTTAGCTTCTTGACGACGAAGTTGACGGTCAGCAGCAAAATGACGTTAATGACCGAGTTGAACAATCCGACAGCCGCCGAATACGCATAGTCACCGGATTGCAGCCCCACCTTGTAGACATAAGTGGCGATAATCTCCGAAGCCGGCAGGTTCATTGAAGTCTGGAGCAGATATGCTTTCTCAAATCCGATGGACATGATGCCGCCCGCCGCCAGAATAAATACAATCGCCATAATCGGCTTGATCGTCGGCAGGTCAATGTGCCAGATACGCCGCAGGAGACTTGCCCCGTCCAGACTGGCTGCATTATGCAGCTCGGGATCGACATTCGCCAGCGCCGCTACATAGATGATCGAAGCCCAGCCCGCCGTTGCCCAGATGTCCGACAGAATGTACACCCAGCGGAAATACTGCGGATCGGTCATGAACATGAGCGGCTGACCGAATATCTGGGTGGCCAGTTGGTTGATCGGGCCGGTCGGTGACAGGAAGATGAACAGCATCCCGACGATTACGACTACGGAAACGAAGTTGGGCGCGTAGAGGAAAAGTTGAATATTTTTCTTCGCTCCCGCTTTGCGGACTTGGTTCAGCATCAGCGCCAGCAGGATCGGCACCGGGAAGCCAAAGAGCAGGCCATAAAAGCTTAATTTAAGCGTATTCATAAAAATCACTTCAAAGTTCGGTGAGGACAGGAACTTGTCGAAGTGCTTAAAGCCGATCCAATCGCTGCCCATGATCCCCCGGATAGGGCTAAAATCCTTGAACGCGATCACCGCCCCATACATCGGTACGTACTTGAACAGCAGGGTCAGAATGAGCGCCGGTGCGAGCAGGAGGTAAAGAAAACCGTTCCTTTTGAATCCTGCCAGTTTGTGCCCCAGCGTTTTTTTCTCTCGAAGCAGCCGACCGTCTCTCCCGGTTTCCGCTGAATTTTCCATTCCCCTTTCCCCTTTCTGATCTATCTTGCCTACAAATTTCAGGTTCAGCGCAAATGTAAGGGGTTGCATGTTACGTTTGCCATCCGCTGCGTTTACAATTTAACAAATTAAATATTCATATGTCAACTATTTTTGTAAAAATAAATTGTGCATTTGTTTGGTATTTGTTAAACGATAAGAGATTCATAACTTTACATTTGTAAACTATAGATTGCTATTTGTGCGTTATTGCGATACATTTGACTAGAAGGTAAAGAGAACTTTACTCGATGCAAAACGGCTCCAGTCTACGATGATTCGCAGTGGAGTCCGACCGAAACGGATAAAGGTGGAACGCATCCATGGCCAAGGAAAAGGTAACGATTCAACATATTGCGGATGCACTCGGCATCTCTCGAAATACCGCATCCAAAGCGTTAAACGACAGCGGCGGAATTCCCGAGGAAACGCGTGCCCGTGTCATCAAAAAAGCGATCGAATTGAAATACAAGCAATTTGCCTATATGGAAACGGACGGTCTGCTGACCAAAAAAACCGGAAATATCGCGCTGCTGACGACCAACATGCCGAACACCTCGCACTTTGGTTCGCAGGTCATCAGCGGTCTGGAACGACGGATCAGCACGGAAGGATACAATTTGTCCATCCATATCGTGCGTGACGACGAACGGGGCGAACAGAAGCTGCCGGTGAACTTTGACGCCTCGGCTGTAGACGGCATCGTCTGCATTGAGCTGTTCGATCCGGCTTACAGCCGTCTGCTGACCGAACTGGACATCCCGGTCATCTTCATTGACTGCATGGCGGACGCGGTCTATCCTGAATTTGGCGCAGATGTGCTGCTGATGGAGAATGAACACAGTACGTACAAGCTGACACGCGACCTGATTGCCTCGGGCTTAACCGAAATCGGATTCGCCGGCGACTTCAATCATTGCAAGAGCTTCCGTGAGCGTTGGATCGGTTATGGACGTGCTTTATCCGATGCCGGACTCGACATTCCAAAAGAGCAGTCTATTCTCGATGAAGACCGATTTTTCCTGTTTGAGACCGACTGGATGGATCAGAAGCTGGGACAGATGGCGAAGCTGCCACAGGCCTTTGTCTGTGCCAATGATTTTATTGCCGTTCGATTGATGAAAGCGCTCAAAAGCCAGGGTCTATCGATACCCGGTGACATCCAAGTGTGTGGGTTCGATGATTCGATGGAATCCCGAATTGTGGAGCCGCACCTGACGACTGTGCACATCTACAGCAGCGACATGGGCGTCAAAGCCGGCGAGATGCTGCTATCACGGATCAAAAATCCAAGCCAGCCGCACCAGGTCACCCACGTCTACACGCGCCCAATCGAACGAGAATCAACTAAAATGGGAGTCATCTAAAAGGTAAGGCAACCAAAAACAGAAACGGAGCGATTCACCCCGATGATTAAAAACGAAAAAATCAAAGCATCCCAAGTGGACGTAACCGGAGTAAACGGCGAAGCACTGGGCGTCATGCCCACTCAGGAAGCGCTCAAGCTGGCCAAGGAACTGGGTGTCGATCTGGTCTGCACCTCCCTCTACTCCAGCCCGCCTCCCTGCACGCTGATCGCATCCGGCAAAGCCAAGGAAGCGAAGCAGCAGGAGAAAAAGGCCGCTCGTCCAGCAAAGATCAAGGAGATTCGCCTGACCGCCAACATCGAAGAACATGACTACGACACGAAGAAGAACCAGGCACAGCGCATCCTCGAAGGCGGCGACTCCGTCCAGTTTGTCGTGAAGATCTCAGGCAAGGAAGGCGCAAAAGCCAAAGAGCTGTTGGAAGAACTACTGCGGGATCTCAAGGAGTCCGGCACACGCAAGACAGGCATCCAGCTCAGCGGCAAGCAGGCCGCAGTGCAGGTGGACCCCAAGTAGGAAGGAGTGCGGATATGAAGCCGATTGACCATTCCCGGCTGAACGCCGAATGTTATGCCCTGCTCGATGGTACACGGTTGGAGGACAAACTGCACATCGCCATGACGCTGCATACCGTCGATGAAGACGGCTATCCACATCAGGCGATGGTCAGTGCGGGCGAAGTCTGGGCCGAATCGCCCGAACGTCTGCGCATTGCGCTGTGGCTCGGCACGAAGACGACCGGCAACCTGCTGCGCACGGGCAGAGCGCTGTTAGGCTTCGTTCATGAAGGCGTATCCTATACGATTCGACTTCAGGCCACTGCAATGCCGGAGATCCCGGATGCGCGGCATCCACGCGCGCGCTTCGCCGCCGATGTGCTGGAGAGCCGCGCGGATGTTGCCAAGTACGCTGAACTGACAAGCGGCATTACGATTCAACTGCATGACCCCCAGCAGGTGCTTGTTCGCTGGAAAGAGACTTTAGAGGAATTAAAACGATAACGAGCAGGATTGGACAACCCTACACTTCGATATGAAAAGGAAGAGATGAATATGAATCCCTCAACCCCTGCCTCTCCAAGTCATGAACGCTTCGACTGGAGCGAATTCCCGCGTCTGGAGACGCCCCGCCTGATCCTGCGCGAGGCACGCCCGGAAGACCGGGAAGGTCTGTTCCGGCTGTACGCGGACGAAGAGGTCATGCGTTATATTCCGCTTGATCCGTTTGAGTCGGTGGAAGAAGCCGACGATGAGATGAGCTGGCACGCCCGCATTTTCCGTGAACAGACGGGGCTGCGCTGGATGATTGAAGACCGGGAATCCGGAGCCTTCGTCGGCACCTGCGGCTTCCTCGGCTTGGAACGCGAGCACAACCGGATGGAGATCGGCTACGATCTGACTCGCGCTCATTGGGGCAGAGGACTGATGCCGGAAGCGATCCGTGCCGTATTGGATTTCGGCTTCGGGTCGCTCCACGCCAACAAGATCGAAGCCCGCGTCGATCCCGACAATGCCGCTTCCATTCGCTTGATGGAGAAGCTGGGCTTCACCCTGGAAGGCCGTCTGCGCCAGCACGAGTTTGAAAAAGGGCGTTATGTCGATCTGCTGGCTTATTCGATCCTCGCACAAGAGCATTTGGGGTAAAAACCAAAATAAGCGTACATAAAAAGCCAATGCTTTGCGTCTGTCACGCAGCATTGGCTTTTTTCAGTTATGCTTATTTCGGGTCAAAATCCCTTCTTACTGCCCGTACCCATCGGTTCCTCCGCGATATTTCGCATAGGCGCCGTAGACGACATAAGCGGCACCCAATACTGTATAGACGTAGCGCACCCAGCGGAACCATTCCGCTGCGTCTCCCAGAGCCAATGCGGCTACAAAAACAATCACGATCATGGCGATGTTCTCTACCACCCGATATTCAGCGCCGTGAGCCAGGGTTCGACGAGCCACGATCCCAAGCGAGATCAACATCAATGCCAGCACCACATAAATGAGCAAATCCCGAATCCCCTTTCGCTGTGTCTAAGCTCATTATAGCGGATTGGCCTGCCAAGCGCTCCAATACCGCTGCCAGCAGTCTGGCTCGGGGCACCAGCGTATCGATCCGCAGATATTCCTCTGAGCTGTGAAGCTTCCCTCCTCTTGGACCAAGACCGTCAATCGTGGGTACCCCGAGTGCAGCCGTCAGGTTGCCGTCCGAACCGGAACCTACTTCGCAGTCGATCAGCTTCTCGCCCAGCCTCTCAGCTTCCTTCAGTACCAGCTCCAGCAGATAGGTCGTCTCCATTGTCTTCATCATGGGAGGACGGGTGATCCCGCCCGTCAGCACGGCGGAAGTGCCTTCAAGAGTGGGATGCGCGCAGATATGGCGAATACGCTCGTCGAGCTGTCGGGCTTGTTCAGCGGTACGCATCCGCACATCAATTCGGGCAAAAGCATGGGGAGCAATCGTATTCACCGATGTTCCCCCACCAATGACGCCAACATTTACATGGATGCCCGCAGCCGCATCGGTCAGCGCGTGCAGTTGAATAATTTTGTGAGCCAGTTCGCCGATTGCACTGCGGCCTTTCTCCGGCTCTGCGCCAGCATGGGCAGCTGTGCCCTGGATATGCAGTTCATATTTCCCTCCACCCCGCCGCCGGGTGACCAGCGTTCCCTGATCGTCACTGGGTTCGATCACCAGGGCGCAGCGGCTTAACTTCGCCTGCTGCTCAATCAGCGACCGCGAATGAACCGAACCCATTTCCTCATCGCTGTTCAACACGATACGCACTTTACGGTAGGCCGCGCTGCCAGAGGCCATGAGGTAGCGAAGCGTTTGCAGCAGCATGGCCTGGCTTCCTTTCATATCCGCGACGCCTGGGCCGTACGCCTGAGTGCTGCCGCGAGAGTAAGGACGCGCCGCCGCAGTTCCGCGCGGGAAGACCGTATCCATATGGGCAATCAGCAGAATATCCGGGTCTTCCGCCTCATCATGCAGGATCAAGAGATTGTCCCCACGTTCAGATTGCGGATCTTTTATGACCCGGAATCCCAATTTCCCGTACTCTTCCGCCAGCCGCTGCCCGACCTGATCCACACCTTCCTTGTCCAATGTGCCGCTGTCTAGGTTCACCAGGTCTTCGATAAGTGCCAGCATGTCGCTTTCGGATTCATCCCAATCCCACTCCTTCATCCGTCTCCCCCTGCCCGATCTCATTTTTGTTTATTATAGAGCTTCGCTTGTACTCTCCGTTATAGAAACTGTCTAAGCGAAAAAAAAGATTCGATAAGCCCTGGCCTTCATAAACGTCTTCCCACCAAAAAACCTCATCCTAAGATGAGGTTTTTTGGTGGTGCGGCAATGGAGGGGCTGAGTCAGCCTTAATCCCCTGCCTCTTCTTCAATCCCCTGACCGTGATACAGACCGCTGTAGAATCCGCCGCGCTTGAGCAGTTCTTCATGAGAACCATGCTCCAACAGTCCGCCATCCTTGAGGACGAGGATCTGGTCGGCCTGCCGAATGGTGTTCAGCCGGTGAGCGATCACAAAGCTGGTTCGTCCCTCCATCAGACGCTGAAGCCCCTGCTGGATCTTGATCTCGGTCACCGTATCGATACTGCTTGTCGCCTCATCGAGTACAAGAATGGCGGGGTCGGCCAGCATGGCCCGGGCGATTGCCAGCAGCTGCTTCTGCCCCTGGCTGATGCCGCTGCCGCCGCCCGTCAGCATCTTGTCGTAACCGCCGGAGAGCCGCACGATAAACGAATGGGCATTCGCCAGCTTCGCTGCTTCTTCCACTTCTTCGTCGGTGGCATCAAGACGTCCATAGCGGATATTTTCCCGAATCGTCCCTTCAAACAGGAAGGTGTCCTGAAGCACAAACGCCATATGCGAGCGCAGATTCTCCCGCTGAATGGTGCCAATCTCACGACCATCGATCGTAATTCGGCCGCCGCTGGCGTCATAGAAACGGGAGAGAAGCTGGATGAGTGTGGTCTTGCCCGCTCCGGTTGGGCCAACGAGCGCAATGGTCTCACCCGGCCTGGCTTCAAACGAGATGTCCGACAGCGTGCTGCGTCCTTCTTCATAACCGAATGAGACGCCTTCAAACTTGACCGCACCTTCGATCTTGTCCAGCTTGGCCGCCTGAGCTTCGTCCTTGTTCTCGACTTCCTCGTCCATAATCTCGAAGACCCGCTCTGCCCCGGCAATTGCCGACAGCAGCGTATTCCACTGATTCGCCAGATCGTTCAGCGGACGGGTGAACTGACGCGCGTATTCAACGAACACGATGATAACGCCGATCGTCACTTGACCGTTAATGGCCAGAATCCCGCCAATCCCTGCCACCAGCGCGAAGCTTAGATTGTTCAGGCTGTTCATCAGCTTGGGAATCATGCCGGAGATGGTCTGCGCCCAGAACCCGGACAGGCGGATGCGCTCATTGCGCTGTGCAAACTCTTGTTTGACATGTTCTTCCTGGGAAAAGGCTTTGATGATGCGCTGACCGGAAAGCGTCTCTTCGATATAGCCGTTCAGGTCGCCCAGATTGCTCTGGCGTTCCTTGAACAGCGGACCTGTACGGCGTGTAATCCATCTCATGCCCAATGCCATCAGCGGCACCACGATGAAGGTGAGCAGCGTGAGCAGCGGACTGAGCGTCAGCATGACACTGAGCGTTCCGATCAGGATCAGCACACTGGAGAAGATCTGGATTGCCGAGCTGTTCAGCGTAGCACTGACATTTTCGATGTCGTTGGTCACCCGGCTCATCAGCTCTCCCTGCTGTCTTTTGCCGAAGAAAGGAATGGGCAGCTTGTGCAGATGGGAGAACAGATCCACACGCATCCGATAGACGGTCTCCTGCGCGATCTCAATCATCCAGATACTCTGGAAAAAAGAAGTGATGGGCGCCAGCAGATAGACGACCCCGAGTACGATCAGGAACCGTCCCCAGCCCATGCCCCAGAACCCGCCTTCGCCGCCCAGGTAATCATCGACCGCGACCCCAATCATGTACGGGCCAAGCAGCGACAACGCCGAACTAATCAACACCATGAACAAGACCAGACCCAGCTTGAGTTTACGCCGCGCAAGATAGCTCCAGATTCGAGCGAGTGTACCGGAAACGTTTTTGGCGCGTTTTTTCTTCTTGTATTCCCCCTGTGCCTTCGACGGATCGGCGATAACCGGAGGTCTTGGCTGGAGGAAAGGTTCGGTCAGCGCATTGGATTTAGGCATGCAGCGCTTCCCCCTTTTCAAATTGAGATTCATAGATGCCGCGATACAGTTCGGAAGTGCGCATCAGTTCCTGGTGTGTACCTCCGGCAATCAGACGACCTTCATCCAGCAGCAGAATCAGGTCTGCGGCCTGGGTGGAGCTGATCTTCTGGGTAATCAGGAAAGTGGTACAGGAGATGCGATCCAGCGCTCCCAGCAGCCGCGCTTCCGTTGCCAGATCCAGCGCGCTGGTACTGTCGTCCAGAATCAGAATTCTCGGTCGTCTTACCAGCGCGCGTGCAATGGATAACCGCTGCTTCTGTCCACCGGATAGATTGACGCCGCGCTGACCGAGCTGGGTATCATAGCCATTCGGCAGCTTCTCGACCGTCTCATGGATCTGGGCAATCTTCGCCGCCTCCACAATCTCTTCAAGCGACGCATCTTCCCGTCCCCAGGCAATATTTTCGCGGATGGAACCTGTAAACAACAGGACTTCCTGCGGGACATACCCAATGCTGCGGCGCAGCGTCTCGGTGTTCCATTCATCAATAGAGCGCCCATCCACGTAGATCTGACCACCCTCCCGATCATACAGATGCGGAATGAGCTGTACGAGCGATGACTTGCCGGAACCCGTCGCCCCCATGATCGCTACGCGTTTGCCCGCTTCAATCGTAAAGGAGATGTCTTCCAGCACTTTGATGTCACTGGTCGGATAACGGAACGAAACGTGCTGGAATTCGACCGAACCTTGCAGGGCAGATCCGGTAGACTTATCAGCGGGACGAACCGTTCCCCGGTGCAGCGCCTTGTCTCCGGCTTCGGTCTGTTCGCGTTCAGCGGCTTCTCCGCTCTCCGTGTCCATGACCTCCTTGATCCGCTGCGCGGAAGCACCTGCCCGCGAGAAGGTGACTGCGATCCAGGAGAACGCGGACAAGGCTCCAATCGTGCGAAGCGCATAGTTGGCGACAGCGACGACCTCACCGACGCTGGCGCTGCCTGCCATAATATCCGCGCGACCAAACCATAACACCGCTACGATGGCTGCGTTCATCACCAGCATGATAAACGGCATGGTCGTCTCGGTCAGCCGCAGTGCCGCCACCGTATTTTTCATCAGCTTGCCGCTGGAAGCCGCAAACCGTCCGTTCTCATGCTTCATGCGCACGAACACTCGAATCAAGCGAATCCCGGTCAGGTTTTCCTGAATGACACCGTTCACCTTGTCGAGACGTTTCTGCACATTTTTGAACATGGCACCCGCCCGCTTCATGATCCACATGACGAAGACCAGCAGCAGCGGAACGGTCAGCGCCAGCAGCAGACCCAGCTTGAAGTTGACCACCATCGCCATGATAACGCTTCCGGCTACAACCAGCGGAACCCGCGTCATAAAGCGCAGACTCATGAAGATCGTGTCCTGAAGCATCGTGACATCGCCCGTCATCCGCGTAATGAGCGAAGAGGTGGCGAATCGGCTGAACACCGAATACGAGAAGGACTGCACTTTATCATACAGTTTCTCCCGCAGATCGCTGGCAAATCCCTGGCTCGCATACGAAGCGAAGAAGGAACTGGCGACCCCCGCTGCAAAAGCGAACACTGTTCCGATCAGCAGCACGATGCCCCACATCCAGACTACCCCGAGATCGGACTTCGCAATCCCTTCGTCGATGATCTTTGAGATCAGATATGGCTGTGCCAGCTCTACGGTCAGCTCGATCACCATCATCAGGAGTGCCAGACTAGCTGCAATCCGGTACTTCTTTAAAAAGGCAAAGACTAAAGACATGTTCATTCCTCCGAACCGTACAGCAGTTAGTGAGCCGTCCAACAGTCAGTGACAACCCCGGCGAATTTCCGACAAACGTTTCGATTCCCGCGTCTTCAGCAGAAGAATCGACAGACGTTATTTCCAGTATACCGAATTTTTCCTGACATGAGCCTGACAATCCACCTCATAATCGTTAATCTTTTTACAAATTGCTGCGTTTATCCTTACAGATGCAATATGTTAAAAATTATTTACCCTTCCCCTTTTCAAAATAACGATCCAAACGACGAAAGCTGAAATTTTGCACAAATTCAAGTAACATGGAAAGAAGCGGATGACGAAAACGTTTACTAAAAGGAGTGATTTTCTCGATGATCCATCGCCCTGCTCCAGCTGAATCTCCCGAAAAAGCGGAAACCAAGCTGGGCGACAATGCCGATTACAAGAGACTATTTACCGCTGTGGCACTGACCTTTCTCGGAGATGGACTGACGCTAACCGCCGTTCCCTGGTTGATCTCCGGCGTCACCCGGGATGCGTTCGAGGCTTCGCTGGTCACCACCGCCATGCGGCTGCCCTGGCTGCTGTTCAGCCTGCCCATCGGCGTCGTGATCGACCGTTATTCGCGCAAAAACATTGCCGTAGCTTCCAGCCTGCTGCGGGCGATTGTCTTGATCGCATTGACCGCCTCCGTAGCGTTGGACGCCATTAACATTCCGCTGCTGATGCTGTTTACGTTTCTGATTGGCGCAAGCCGGGTTGCCTTCGACAGCACCGTTCAGACGCTGATCCCCCGCATCGTACATAAGGATCATCTGGAAAAAGCCAACGGGCAGTTTACCGCAGGCCAATTGATTACCAGCGACATACTCGGCGCTTCACTGGGAGGCCTGATCGTCGCAGCGGGCTTGATTCTGCCGTTCGCTATCGATTCGGTCACTGCGTTGATTGCTTTCTTCCTTCTGCTGACCTTGAGCCAGGCTTTTCGCCCGGAAGTTGCCAAGCCCGATCCGGCGGATGCAACGGCTTCAGCCGCTGACTCTGCGCCCGTCCAGCGTTCCGGCTGGCTGCATGAGATGTCGCTGGGAATCCGCTATATTCGGGAGGATTCATTCCTCCGGCTTCTGGCCTTAATGTCCGTTCTGGTGACGCTCACCTTCTCGGGCATGGTGGCTACGCAGGTCTTTTTCGTTCAGGATGTTCTGGGACTAAACTCCTTCGGATTTGGGGTGCTGCTGGCCATTGCCACGGTCGGCAGCGTGATCGGCGGGCAGGCTGTAGGACGCTGGCGCCGCAGGATGTCGGCTCCCTCGATCATGCTGGTATCACTCGTTGCCCTGGGCGTCTTCTATGGCATCGCGGGTCTGACCCGCAGTGCGTATATCGTCGGCGCTGCCTACTTCTGCGCCGCGTTCTTCATTGTGACGTACAATGTCGTGCGTTCGTCGATTCTACAGCGTGCAGTTCCCGATCATCTGCTGGGGCGCGTGGGCAGCGTCTTTCGCTTCCTGTCGCTGGGCATGGGCGCAATCGGAGCGCTGCTCGGCGGCTGGGTCGTCTCGGCTGGGGAGAAATCGCTGGGCCTGAGCCGGGTCGCCTCCCTCCAGCTCCCCTACGGCATCGTCAGCGTTGTCGATCTGGCTCTCGCCGTGATCGCTGCGTTATGGCTGCGGCGGATCGGCCCTGGGCGCGTGGCGTGATTGCATTTCTTGGAGCAGACACTTGTTAAACAGATAGATATACATTGAACAAAAACATAGCAGCAAGACATGGCAAAACGATGTCCCCGTATTCAGGGACATCGTTTCTTTACGTACATCTCTATCGTTGGCGAACCCTCTATTGGGTGCGGACAATGATTTGGCTCGAATTGGCGAATACCCGCCGGGCAATCTCCCTTTTCCCACCGTCAAACGCCAGCTTAAACGTCTCTTCCGCCCGAATGTCCTGCGAGGAGAAGCCCAGCATGACATCAAGCTGCACATTCTCCAGCACCAATTTCATGTCGAGATCATGGTAGCCGATTGAATCAAACGCGATCTCAAAGGTCAGCGAGGCGCGTTCGCCAGCCGCGATGCTCACGCGCTTGTACGCCTTCAGCTCACGTTCCGGTTGAAGCACGCTGGCATACTTTTTGCGGACATAGATCTGCACAACCTGGTCGCCTTCGCGCTCGCCGGTATTGCGGACGTCCGCGGTTACCGTAATGCCATTGTCGTTCTGCTCGAACTGTACCTTTTCAGCTTCAAAAGTGGTGTAGCTCAACCCATAACCAAACGGATACAGCGGAGCGAGATCCATCTCCAGATATTTGCCGCGCCAGAACTGTTTATGCCCGGTGGCGAGCTGCGAATAATGCACGGGCAGTTGACCGAGTGCCTTGGGCAGCGTCACAGACAGCTTGCCGCCCGGGTTGTATACGCCGGTCAAGGTCTCTGCGATCGCTTCCGCTCCTCTCATCCCCGGCTTCCAGGCCTCGAGTATGGCGCTCATCGACTGACTCTCTTCCAACAGCTCCAGCGGCCGGGCGTTGCACAGCACCAGCACGACCGGACGGCCTGTGGCATGGAGCGCCCGCAGCAGCTTCTTCTGTTCGTGCGACAGACAGATCTCCACGCGGTCTGTCGATTCGCCGCTGTCATTCTCGCGTCCCATTCCGCTGGTATCCCCGCACACCGCCACGATCACATCGGCGTCCTGTGCCAACTCGACCGCCGCTGCAATCTGATCGAAATCAGCATCGCCGTTGTAATCGAATGTATCCTTGATTCCCGTGGCATAGACCACTTCCGACTGAGGCAGAGCATTTTTCAGCGCTTCATAAACGGTCGGCATGTCCTGATGGTAGAGATCTTCATAGCGAGTATCCTTCTTTTTGAAAAAGAGCGTCCGAGCCAGCACTTCTTCTTCCGTCAGCCCTTCGGAATGGTAATACATATCTTCGATGTGGGCCGGGTAGGAATAGTCGCTGTAGGCGAACTCTTTGACGTGGGCGAGTGGGCCGATGACTGCAACTTTCCCCAGGGAAGACGGGAGCGGCAGGATGCCCTCTTCATTCTTGAGCAGCGTCATCGTGCGCAGTGCCATTTCTTTCGACAGCTCTACCATGTCCGGTGTGCAGACCGAAGCTTCGACGGCGGACTCTTCCACATAAGGACGGTCGAATAGTCCCAGTCGGAATTTGAGATCCAGCACTTTGCGAACGGCGGCATCGACGAGTTCAGGCTGCACCTCGCCTTTTTCCACCAGGGTCTGCAAGTAACGCTCAAACATGAAGTCCAGCTCACATTCAATGCCCGCTTCCAGTGCCAGCTTCACTGTTTCTTCCTGCGTCTCACAGTATTCCTGGAACGACTGAATCAACTGAATCCCGTTGCCGTCCGAGACGGTCAGCCCTTCAAAGCCCAGCTTGTCCCTGAGCAGATCGCGCAGGATATGGGAGGAAGCATGTACCGGAATCTGATCGATCTCATGATAGGCCGCCATTACCGACAAAGCTCCTGCGTCGCGGATTGCCGCCTCAAAAGGAATGGCGTAACCGTCCAGCAGCTCACGATCCGTAACATGAACCGGGCCACAGTTGCGGCCGCCATCGCTAATCCCCTGGGCGACAAAATGCTTGAGTGTGGCGATGATCCCCTGAGTCAGATCTTCCGACTGCAACCCCTGCACGTAAGCCGATCCGTATTGGCTGGTCAGGTACACGTCTTCGCCAAACGACTCTTCGTAGCGGCCATACCGATGATCGCGGATCACATCGACGACCGGACCCAGCGCCCAACGTTCGCCGGTGGCGATCATCTCACGGCGCATGGCGTCAGCCATCCGGCGTACCGGTTCCTCATCGAACATGGCGCCTGCTCCGATATTCTGCGGGAACAGCGTATGGTTGCGACTCAGTACACCCGATGTAGCTTCTGTCATGAACAGCACCGGGATGCCCAGCCGGGTCTCTTCCACAAAATGCTTCTGGATGGTATTCATCGCGCGCGCCATCTCGGCAGGCAGCAGATCGGTCGCTCCTCCGATCCGGCTGATATATCCGCAGCCATGCGGAACGTTCTTACGGGTCAGTTCATCCGAGAAAATGAAGTTCTGTACGTCCGAGATCATACTGCCCATGCGAGCGGAAGTCAGTTGGGCGATCTTCTCTTCGAGTGTCATCTGCGCAAGCAGATCCTGTACACGTTCCCCGGTCGGTTTGGATGCGTCTTTATACGTCATTTGCTGGATAGCCCCCTTATCAATCATGGAAATTGCTTGAAGCACGGCTAATATGTAAACGCTTCACTTTATGACTACGATTATATAAAACCTTTTCGGAAAAAGCCAGTGAACGAATACAGAACCGATGCCGAACAGTTGAAAGAGAGACAAAAACTCTCCATTGCTTATTGTAACTAATTAAGTTACAATAAGTTTGCACTTGGTTTCTCTCTTGCATTTCAGACAAAAGGAGCATGATCGATGACTATATCATCCAATGAACTGATCTATATATGGGATGCCTACTGCGGTTGGTGTTATGGTTTTTCTTCCACTTTGAAGAAACTTCAAGACCAGCATCCGGAACTCCCCCTGTCCGTCTGGTCGGGTGGGCTGTTCACGGGAGACAACATCCAGCCGATCAATGCCTTTCCCCATATCGCTGCGGCCAATGCCCGGATCAGCGAGCTAACCGGAGCCAGTTTCGGTGCAGCTTACGAAGAGCTGCTGGCAGAAGGCTCGGCTGTCCTGAATTCAGAAGCGGCTGCAATTGGCTTCGCCGCGCTGCGTACGCAGGCACCGGAGCGCTCCGGTGAATTGGCCGCTGCCATGCAGCGGGCCTTCTATCAAGCAGGAACCAGCCTGAACGAATCGGATACCTACCGCGAGATCGCCCGTCAATTCGGTCTTGACCCCGAACTGACGGTTCGCCAGATGGCAGACCCTGAGCTTGCCGAATCTGTTCGCAGCGAATTTGTTCGTGTAGCTCGGCTGGGCGTAAACGGATTCCCGGCTCTGCTGCTGCGCAAAGGCGACTCTCTCTACCAACTGGGCAGCGGTTCGACCTCGCTGGATGTGCTGGAGCAGCGGCTCGCCAGCGTGTTGAGTGAATGATTGCAGATAGACTGTCAGAGCCCAAAAAAGCACCGCCCTATTGAAGGGCGGTGCTTCTTCATATGTCGAGGACATCCAACTTAACGGGAAGCTGAATCGCTTCACGCTTTTATGTGGCTTTCCCGGCTATTCATTCGTTGCAGGAGGGCTGAGGGTATCGTCTTCATCCACCGGCTGCACAGGCTTCACGAACGCTTTACCTTCAACCAGAGGTGCCATCATGGCTGCCATCTCGCTGCGCGTGACCTTCTTGTTGGGATTCAGCGTCCCGGTATCCGTTGCCTTAATCAGTCCGGCTGCATACGCTGCACCCACATCTTCCTGTGCCCACACCGGTACATTCTCGACACCGCCCAGATCTTCCGGCAGCGGCTGTGCTTCCAGATGGGCAGCACGTGCGACCATAGCGGCAGCTTCGGCACGTGTCACTTTTTCTTTTGGACCAAATGTAACGCCTTCCAGGTATCCGTCATAGATTCCAGCGGCGGAGAGTCCACCAATGTAGCGAATGGCCCAGTCTTGAATAGGGTCTTTGAAATAGACGTCGAACACGCTGCCCTTGGCGTCCATCGCCCGACCCAGGATGACGGAGAATTCGGAGCGCCCAATCTCGTCATTCGGACGGAACTTGCGATCCTTGGCGGGCTGAATAATTCCTTCATTATAAAGGATCATGATAGCGTCACGATTCGGATCGCGCACGATGTCATAAAAGGGATCTTTGGCAGACGCAGCCGGTGGAGTCTTGGAGTCCGTCGGCTTCGTGGTTGGCGACGTTGCAGGTACGGCAGGTTTCTGCGGCGTTCCAGTCGCAGGCGGCTGCGCAGAATTACTGGCTGGTGCCTGCGGCTGATCGGCGGCTGGAGCTGTATCTGTCGGCGGCTGCGAAGCATCCGCTGCCGGGGTCTGCGGCGCTGGGTTAGTCGGCGGCTGCGTCACCTCGGCCGCTGGAGATTGCGGCGCCCCAGTTGTTGGCGCCTGCGGGGTCGTAGTTGCCGGAGGTTGTGCAGCTCCGGTCGCTGGTACCTGCGGAGTTGTGGTTGCCGGTGCCGGAGTCTGCGCAGCTCCGGCTGCTGGTGTCTGCGCGGCTCCAGCTGCCGGAACTTCGGCTGCGAGACCCGCTGAAGGCAGCGATGCGGCCAGCAGAGCGGCCGTCGTCAGACTGAGTAGTGTTTTGCGAGAACGTGTGCTGTTCGACTTGTGCATGAGTGTTTTCTCCTCCTTCGTAGAGCTTGTTTCCTTTTTCAGAAACGAACTTTTCCAACCTATGGACAAAATAGTCATTACCCGCCGTATTGCTTGAAGACCCACCAATCTCCTCCTATTACCTTACAAAAAATCGTTCAGCGATGCAAAAAAAGCAGTCCGTTCCCAAAAAAGGGAACGAACTGCTTGCTCGGTAGACCTAGCACTCTAGAACTTATAGAATGCAGATTCTGCAAGATGGTGAGATTAACCTTTGACCAGATACTTGACGATCAGTCCTGCCAGTTGACCGCGCGTAACCTTGGCATTGGCTGCACCCGCGGCTTCGATCTGCGCAGGCTCAACATCAGCAGCCAGCGCGATCAATTCTACCGCTTCTCCATAGGTAACCGCTTGTTTGGCGCCGAATGTCGGGTTCAGGAAGCTGCCGAGCAGTCCCTTGGCTTCAAGACCGGATACATAACCTGCCGCCCATGCCGGTACATTGTCCGTATACGTATGTTTGGCAGCTTTGCCGTCCAGACCCAGTGCGCGGCCGAGAATCGTTACGAATTCAGCACGCGTTACGCCCGCTGCCGGACGGAAAGTGCCATCGGCATAACCGTTAACGAATCCAGCAGCATGCAGGGCTTGAATGGCCGAAGCATTGGCATCGCCCGAGATGTCGGAGAATACGTCAGCTGCCGGCGTCTCGCCTGCGGAATCTTTACGCGGCTCATCCTTGCTGCGGCCTTCTGTCGTTTGCTTAACTGTGCCTACGCTGTCCAGATATTCGCGGAAGACTTCGTAGTCCACCAGGTTCAATTCATAATACCGACCGTCTTCTTTGGCTGCGGCCATCGAGCGGTAGAAGTCACCGCCGCCTGCCATGTAGGAGTTGGTGGCTACAATATAATAGGCTTTGAGATCGATTGGGGTGTATTGACCGTTATCGCCCAGAATCTCGATGTCGCTAACGCGCGAACCCTGCTGCGTCACTTCACCCGTCACGGAGTCGATCTTTTCGCCCGGTTTGGTGGAATCGTAAGTGAATTTCATGCCGGACACTTGCGGGAAGCGGCCTTCGCCGGTTTCCACTCCGCTTACCCCGTTTTCCAGTGCCGCTTTGATCTCGGCCCCCGTCATTTTCAAGGCGCTCAGGTTGTTGCCGAACGGCATCATGGTCAGCAGATCACCGAGGGTAATCTTGCCTTTCGGAAGCGAAGCGCGGATGCCGCCGCTGTTCTGGATCGTCACGTAAGCTTTGGCATCATCCAGTTTGACGATACTTTTGACTTTGGCACGCATGCCGTCTGCCACAAGATCACCCAGTCCGGTCTCCTGCTTGCGAATCGTTCCACGTTCCCCGTTCAGTTCTACTTCGGATTTACCGATTTCTGTCGTCTTCAGTTCTTCCAGCTTCGCGGAATATTCTTTGAGCTTGGCTGCTGCGGCTGCATCGCCTTTGATGACATAAGATTCGTCTTTATTTTTGGCGTCAAGAGCGATCAGCTTGCCTTCCCATTTGGTCAGCACACCACTGGCGTCAAACGTTGCATCCAGTTCACCGAGGTTTTTGTCATATTCGCCCGTTTGCACGATGACGACTGGCGCACTGCCATTTTTGACTACAGTAGGTTCATCCAGCTGTGTATGCGAATGACCGCCTACGATAATGTCGATGCCTTCCACGGCTTTGGCCAGCGCCTGATCTTCCGTATAACCCAGGTGCGACAGAACCACGATTTTGTTTACGCCTTTGGCTTGCAGATCCGCAACGGCTTTTTTTGCACTGTCCACATCATCCTTGAACTTTACGGTCTCGCCTGGGGACGACAGAGAGATGGTATCGCTTGTAGTCAGGCCGATAATGCCGACTTTCTGACCGTTCACTTCCTTGATGATCGACGGATAGATCTTGCCTGCCGCTGCTGGCTCACCGATCGTCGTATTAGCGAAGCCTGACAGGTCCTTATCGGCGGAGAAGTCGATGTTGGCGCTCACGAATGGGAACTTGGCTTCCTTGATGAATGGAGCCAGCCCCGCAGGTCCCTTGTCAAACTCATGGTTGCCAAAGGTCATGGCGTCGTATTTTAGCAGATTCATGAAGTACAGGTCAGCGAGGCCGCCGTATTGGTTGAAATAAAGCGTGCCCGAGAACACGTCGCCAGCGTCCAACAGGAGGGTACGGTCGTTGCGGGCTGCATTAATCGCAGTTACGCGGCGGTCGATGTTGTCGAGATGCGCATGAGTGTCGTTCGTATGTAAGATTCGCAGGTCAAAGCTGCCGGATGGCGCAGCTTCTGCCGCTTGGGCGGACTGACCGCCCAGTGCTGGCGATAAGCCGGTCACCAGGACTACCGCTGCCAGTGCGGCACGGACATTTTTTTTGGTTTTGAATCGCTTCATGAATCGTTGGCCTCCCTAAAAGGAATAGTAGTGGTCATCACTTTTAACAAAAAACGAACAAAAAGCCTTCTTCCACCCCCAATCATATAAAAACAAGCAAGCTAAAGTAAATACTTTTTCCATAAAAACGTATTCTTCGCCAAAAAAATTTACAAAACCCGAACAAAGCCTGCTGACAAGCACCTGTAGGATTGACCTGTCTTCGCTTTGTGACTTCGTTGCTTCATCGCCTCGCGTAGCGCATAATAAGAAAGATAAGTGCTTGCCTAACGAGCCGGCCGAACCAAGGAGGAATTGTGACATGACATTAAAAAGCCGCTTCGATTTCCATACCCAAATTGACCGCCTGCAAAGTGCTTCCGAAAAATGGGACGCCCGTGAAAAAATCTTCGGCGCACCGGATGCGCTTCCTCTGTGGGTAGCCGATATGGATTTCGCTGCCCCACAGGAAGTGCTGGATGCCCTGCATCAACGGGTGGATCACGGCATCTTCGGGTATACCTTCCGCACGCCGGCGTATTTTGATGCGGTGGTGAACTGGATGCGTGAGCGCCATAACTGGGAGATTGAATCCGAATGGATTACCTTCACGCCGGGCGTGGTTCCTGCCTTGGCTTTTGCCGTTGAAGCGTTCACCAAGCCTGGCGACAAGATCGCCATTCAGACGCCCGTATATCCACCGTTCTATAACATTGTCCGCGAGAACGGGCGCCAATTGGTCACCAATCCTCTTCAGGTTACGGAAAACGGCCGCTATGAGATGGACTTCGAGGATCTGGAACGCAAGCTGGCCGATGATGTGAAAATGCTGATCCTGTGCAGCCCGCACAATCCGGTTGGCCGCATCTGGAGCCGCTCCGATCTGGAAAAATTGGCCGAACTCTGCGCGAAGCATGATGTGCTGGTCGTTGCCGACGAGATCCATGCCGACCTGATCTTCGAGCCCAAATCCCATATTCCTTTTGCTTCGGTCTCCGAAGCGGCACGCGATAACTGCATCGTCTGTACGGCGCCAAGCAAGACGTTCAATCTCGCGGGATTGTCCGTGTCCAACATCATCATTCCAAGCCGCAAACTGCGCGTGACCTATGAACGTACGGTATCCAAGATGCACGGACTGGGTTCCATCAGTACACTGGGCGCAACGGCAACGCAGGCGGCTTACAATCATGGCGGTGAATGGCTCGACGAACTGCTGGTTTATGTGCGCGGCAACATGGAATATGTACAGGCTCAGATCGAAGAACATCTGCCCGAGCTGTCCGTACGCCTGCCGGAAGCGACCTATCTGCTGTGGATCGACTTCCGGGGGTTGAACCTGAACGCGAAGGAACTCATGCAGTTCCTGCTGCATAAGGCAGGCCTCGCGTTGAATGACGGGACGATGTTCGGCATCGAAGGAGCAGGCTTCATGCGAATGAACGTCGCCTGCTCACGCCTCGTCATCGAACAGGCGATGGAACAGTTGAAGACGGCGGTGGCCGAGCTGCGGGGCGACTCCACCCAGAAGAGTGAGAAGCCTCTTTCCTGAATCACGAACACAAAAAGGACTTTCGAGTAAACGAAAGTCCTTTTTGACGTGTCATTCTATGAGGGTTCATGGTTGGATTGATCGGCCTGTCTGCTCAATCTTCCTCATAATCCATTGCGTTCATCTTGCCCTTTTGCACATCCAGATAATAAGTCATCTCTTCCGTTCTCAAAAACACATTCACCCGATCAATCGGGTACGCTTTGGATGAAGTGACAGAGAATCGACCGGACGAATCCGTCTGCACCGGAATCTGCTCCAGTATCTCATCCTCTTCGATCTCTCCCTCAGGCCGGTCCACTTGGATCTCCAGCCGCTGGTTAGGTCGATTGGTGAACTGCCCTTCCACCTGCAAAGTACCGTCTGCATGAAAATCAGCGATCAACGTCTGATTGCCAAGCTGCGGTTTCTCATACACTTCGGGTGACGACAGATTCTTTGGCAGCTTTTCCTCGGACGTGATCGACACAGGGGCCCCCACCAGTTGCGGCATCTTCGACTTTAGATTCATCAGGATCTCTGCGGCCTGAGCGCGAGTGATAAACTCTTTGGAGCCAAAAGTCCAGTTTTGATTGCCCTCGGTTCCACGCATATACTGATGAATCAATACATAATCGACCGCATAGGCAAATTCAAAATTCACGCCGTCTGCCGAGGCGATCAGTCCCGCCGCATGATAACGGTTGATCGGTTTGTCGCGGAGACTCTTCTGGCCGGATTCCTTGCTGAATAACAGCAGATTGCGCTCAGCGGCCACCTGGTAGGCGCCCTCTGCGCTGTACTTTTCCTTCTTTGAAGCATAGGCTTGGTCATCAATATTGTAGGTACGCAGCAGCATGGTGAGGAACTGGGCTTCGCTTACAAACTCATCCGGATGGAAACGACCCCCGGCGTCCAGACTGACGATCCCCGAACGAAGTGCCCACTCGATGGCTTTCTGGTCAGCGTGTCCGGCAGTATCCTGGGCAGCAGTTGGCTGAATCGCCGGGTAACTCTTGCTCTTGAGACGTGAAAAGACGCGAACTGGGACCGTCCCCTTCACGCCTCCAGCGCTAAGGGTCACCTTGTAGCTTCCCGCCTTGATCCCTTCGAGCGTTCCATCCGCAGAGACCTTGAGACCTGCCGGCGAGCTGCTGGAATACGTAACAGGCGTCTTAGGCGTTCCAAAGCTACGATCATTGTAAGTCGCTATCACCTGAAGCGGCAGCTTGCTTCCTGGATTCAGCACCAATTCGTTATACTGCGCCGACAATTTTTTGAGCGTGCGCCCCTTGCCTGTGGTAAATGACCAGGTCTTATGACGAGGCTGCGACTCATCGCGCAGCACATAGTCCAACTTCACGGTATAGACACTGTAGCCATCGAGAACATCTTTGGGATACAGAAATACGGTACGGCCCTGAAATTCCCGGTAGAACGGAACTTCGCGTCCGGTAGAATCCGTAATACTCGCCTCATAAGAAGCTATACGCACTCCTGTCGAAGCCGAGATAATCCCTCCCGAATAAGGAATGTCGAAGCGATCCAGCGGATTGGGGGTTTCATTTCCGTAGAATCCAACAGGTGCCCCTTCCATCCCGTCATACGGATAAACTTTGGCTTCCCGGCTGCTTTCTTCAAAGGTTAAAAGAGCAGGATTGATTACCGCTGTACCATCCTGAAGTCCAATACCGACCACCTTGAAGCTGTCGTCCAAAATAATCTCGCGGTGGTATGCTGTGTCTAACAAGGCGTCGATGGCCTTTCGTGTCGTCGAGTTGCCAAAGGCCATTACTTCAGCTACCGAAGTGTTCGGCCAACCTGCGGCCTGTCCGCGGTCACCTGGCGTCTCCCCGGTGAATCCTGCTGTTCCTTCCTTCTCCAGATGGGCATCCAATCCTTCAAAGTGATAGCGATTGTAATAAGCCGCGTGCGCCTGGGCAGCCTGATTAAGCCTGGCATCCAGTTCCAACGGACCAACGCCGACTTTTGCTCGAATTTCATTCAGGTAGGCCAGGCCATCGAGTTGATCCTGTGTAAAAGTTCCCTGCGCTGCGGAAGCGGCTCTGGCATGTCCGACAGGCTCGATCAACGGAGCTGCTGTTACGACCAGTATGACCGCAAGCAGACTAGCCGCGCATTTACGCGCCCAACTTAGGCCTTTTCCCCGATCAGACCTGTAGTTTGGACGGCGTTTGTTTGTGTACATGATGGTTCTCCCCCATATCCCCTTTTGTATGCTAACTTCTGTTGCTAACTGTCTTGGAACTTTAAACGTTTCGATGCCATCCCCTGAATCTCCTGCTTGAGATGCAAAAAGAGCCTCGGATACCTAAGTATCCGAAGCCCTTCGATCTGGTTCGTTTATTTATACAAAGGACCGTAAGCCGCACAAGCCCGGTAATCCGCCGATTCCGCGTCTTTGGTTCCAAAGGCACTCCAGGCGCTTGGCCGGAAAATATGCGCGGGATCGACGTTGTGCATATTAACGGGAATCCGCAGCATGGCCGCCATCGTCAGCAGATCCGCACCGATATGACCATAGCTGATCGCGCAGTGATTCGACCCCCAATTCTCCATCACCCCATACACATCGGCAAAGACGGGATCGCCTTCCAACTGCCTTGGCACAAACCAGGTGGTCGGCCAGGTCGGCGTGGTACGCAGATCCAGCTTATCATGCACATGCGGCGGCAGTTCTACCGTCCAACCTTCGGCAAGCTGAAGCACGGGGCCCAGACCGTCAATCAGATTCAGGCGCGACATCGTGACCGGCATCCCGCCGCGTGTCGTGAAGTCTGTCGAATACCCGCCGCCGGCAAACTGATCCATATAAGTCGGACGCCAGGAAGTCGCACTCAGGCAGGCCTGCACTTCCGCGGCCTCAATCTCCCAGTGCGGTTTCATCACAGGCTGTCCGTCCCGCTGCTGTTCGCCCGTTCCATCAAGTGCGGCTGGCCCGGAGTTAATCAGATGCAGGAATCCTCCAGATGCTGCCCCTTCCGGCTGCCAGCCGGATACCCGCTCTACCGCTTCCGGACTCCAATAGGCACGAACATCGGCGAAAATCTGCGCCGTGTGCGATAGGTAATGATTGAACAGCATGGAGATGGCGTTCAGATTATCATTCTCCGTGGCGACCATGTACGGCTCACGGGTGCCATTCCAATCGAATGAGCTGCACAGGATGGCTTCCAGAAAGTCGGCGCTGGGATTGTGATCGGTCCATTCCCGCTGACCCTGGAACCCGGAAGCGACCGCATGATACCCATACGCTTCTTCCTCGAAGCCCTGCTCCGCAAGCTTGGGATTGCCGATCATCAGATCCCGCACGATCAACGTCATCTTGACCGAATTCGCCCAATTCTCCTCCTTGCGATCCGCTGGAATTCGTTCCTCTTCCTCGTTGGGATCGGCTCCCTCCTTGCAGTGTTCCTGCGTCCAGGCCAGCGCGCGCTCATACTCTTCCCCATCGTAAATGCCGCTCTCGATCCGGCGCGTCACTTCAGTCATGTCAACATAAGCGTTCTTCATGCCCAGATAGCGTCGGTAAAAATCTTCATCCACAATGCAGCCTGCAATGCCCATGGATACCGTGCCAATCGACAGATACGATCGGCCGCGCAGCAGGGCTACAGCCAGCCCCGCGCGGGCGAAGCGCAGAATCTTCCCGGCCACATCAGCAGGGATGTTCCGCTCATCAGGCTCCTGAATATGACGGCCATAGATCTTAAACGCGGGCAGCCCTTTCTGGTTATGTGCAGCGTGGAGCGCAGCCAGATAGACGGCGCCCGGCCGCTCCGTGCCATTAAATCCCCAGATCGCGTGAGGCAGCGTGGCGTCTGTCTCCATCGTCTCCAGCGGATAACACCAGCCCGCTGCAACGGTCAGAATCACACCGACTCCTTCGCGTCTGAACTGCTCCGCGCAGCGGGAAGCTTCCGGCATGCCGGAAATGCAGGTGTCGAATACGACGACTTCCACAGGTGTACCATCGGGATTGCGAACCTGCCCGGCAATCAGCCGGGCTGCCGCCTGCGCCAGCTCCATCGTCATGTCTCCGATGGCTGCCTTGACGCGTTTGCGACGATCAACGATCGGACGGATACCGATCTTGGGGAATCCGCTTGTATAGCGGGGATTACTCGCGGTCATCTCTGTTCCTCCTTGAGGCTTACTAAGTCCTATTTAGCTTCGTCTCGACAGCAGACGAAGCGGAAGCGCAAATTCATGTCGGCCAGCGTTCAACACGAAGGTCTGCCGCGCGGCTTCCACAGCCGCCCCACGCGGGTCAGGTTCGCTGTGCGATGACGACAGCAGCAGCTCGGCTGCCTCACCGCCGATATAGGCCGCCCCCGCTGGCAGCGCAGCTTCAGCGGCAGCCCCATCTGGAATCTCGATGGTGAACAGCAGCTGCTCCTGTTCCCGGCGCCAGCCCGAAAAGATTCGGCCGACCGGCGTGTGCAGCTCGCCTTCGGCCCAGTCCAATCCGGCCGGCATATGCGGCCGGATGCCGATTCTGGCGTAGCCCGGTTCCAGCGGCGTAATTCCCGCCAGCCGGGTGTAGAACGATGCCCCGATGCCGCCAAACATGGCGTGGTCATGCGAGTGCATGCCGCCCTTGAAGCTCCACTGCTCCCAGAGCGTGGTCGCTCCCTGTTCAATCTGCCAGCCGAAGCCGGGATAGCTCTTGGTCGTCAATAATTCATAAGCCAGATCGACCTGTCCGTGGTCGGCCAAGACATCGAGCAGATACCGCGTTCCATAGATTCCGGTATCCAGATGGCGGCCCTTCTCTTCAATGGCCGCGACAAGGCGGTTCGTCGCGGCGTCGATCTGTTCCGCTGGCACCAGTCCGAAAGCCAGCGGCAGCAGCTGTGCCGTCTGCGATCCGCTGCCATAGACGCCCTCTCCCTGGGCGAAGCGGCGTTCAAAGGCCTGGCGGACTGCTCCCGCCAGCGCTTGGAACCGCGCAGCCTCCGTCTCCAACCCCAGCGCTGCTGCCGCCTGCGCCGCAGTCCCAGCCTGCATGGCATACAGCGCCGTATTGACCAGCTCCGGCTCGCCAAAATAGTTCTCCCAGCCGTCATCGTTCGGCGGGCACCAATCCCCAAAACCTTCGGTGACGACATGCTCCGGCCATCTGCCGGCCAGATAATCGAGATAGGCACTCATCGACGGATACCCCTCGCGCAGCAGCTCCAGATCGCCGTAATACTGATACAAATACCATGGCAGCGTCACCCGGTCGCCGCTCCAATCCGGATTGCTGTCGCTGCCCGAGATGTCACCCATCCATTTGCGATAATAAGCCTTCATGTCAAAGTTATGGATCGCGGCCTCTTCCACTACAGCCGAGTCCATCAGGCAGGGGGTTCGCTCATCACGCTGGCAGCAGTCCGTGGGGATGCTGACCAGATTATTCAGGATGGAGCGCCGCAGGTTGGCCTGAAGCTGCTCCAGCAGCGGATCGGAGCTGCGGAACGTTCCGCTCTCCCGCACATCGGCATGAACAGGCACGGCTTCAATGCTCAGCAGATGAGTCGAAGCCGGCAGCCGAACCTGCGCATAGCGGAATCCATGATAGGTAAACCGGGGTTCGTACTGTTCCTCATGCCCACCTTTCAAAAGGTACACATCGCAGGCTCTGGCATTGCGGTTCGTCCACGGATCGATGCGTCCGTACCTGCCTGTAGAGGCTTCATCTGCGGATTCCGTGTCGATCAGCTCGCTGTAACGCAGCTCCACCTCGTCGCCCGCCTGTCCGCGTATGCGAATCCTCACCCAACCCGCCAGATTCTGCCCAAAATCATAAACCGTAACCCCAGGTTCTGGTTGGTAAGCGCAGATGGGTTGGATCGGCTGATGGGTTCGGATCGGCGGCTGAGAATTGGGCTGCATCAACCCTTCGTATGCCTCAGGGGATCGGGCAAGCACGGCAGGCTCCCACTGGATCTGCTGCCCAGACTGCTCTCCCTCAAGGCGCACGCCTTCAGGACAATCCCAGCCTTCCGGCAGCCGCCGCGCATCGTACGTCTCTCCATCGTAAATGTCCTGCATCAACAGCGGCCCTGGCGCGGTGCTCCATGTTTCGTCGGTACCCATACACAGCACGCTTCCATCTTCCAAGGTCAGGTCAAGCTGGGCGATCAGTGCCTTGTCGCGCTTCCACTTCCAGCCCCAACGGGAATAATTGAAGTTATAGCCGCCGCCCAGCATGGCTCCAATCCCATTCTCTCCTCCATGCAGCAGTTCCAGCAGCTCTGCACCTTCATAAGTATCAAACAGCATCCGCTGTTCATAGGGCGTGTTAGCCGGAGTGAGTACCCGATCGCCAATCTTGCGTCCGTTCAGCGTCAGCTCATACCAGCCCAGTGAGTAGACGCGCAGACGTGCCTGAACAGGCGGTGAGGTTAGTTTAAAAGTCCGGCGAAACAGCGGTGCATCCACCGGAACAGGTTCCTCGCAGAGCGAGGACATTCCCGGCTCCAGTCTGAGTCCATTACCGGATGGATCAAGGCCTCCGCTGGAGAAATGCAGCGCAGCCGGATCATAGAAGCGATTGACGTACAGCGCACGACCTTCCGCGCCGAAGACCCGCAGTTCCCGGTATACGACGGCTGCCTCCTGCCCGGCCCTGAAACCAATCGTGCCGATCGTTTCGCCCTGTCCACGTTCTGCTTCAGGATCTGAAGGCGACAGAACGGCTTCCAGAGCTTCACGCTCATTCAGCCACACCCGTACCCCTTCCTTCTCCTGCACAATGCGTACCGCAATCTGCCGCTGCGATTCCATGGCGGCTTGATCTTCGTGAGGCCCAGCCTGCCTGATTTCCCGGGAGGGGTCAGTGTCCTGCGCTCCCCTGGACGCCACCAGACCGCCCAGCTCCGGTGCATCGGCACTCGCCCAGATCTGGCGGCGCCCATTCGTCTCACGCTCCAACTCCACTCGCCCCTGCGCCAGATCCAGCCGGCAGATGCGGCGGTTGGCGTCATCCCGCACGGCAAACCAGATCTCCGCCGTGCCGCCAATCTTCAGACTGACGCGCACTTCCAGTGTCTGTACGTCCCACTCCCGATGATCGGGAACCTGTCGGGTAATCCATGCCGCCTGCCAGGTTTCAGACTCCTTTTCAAGTGCTGAACCGGACGAACCCTCCCGTTTGTTTTCCACCGTCATATCCCGACCTTCTGCTCCCGCTGTCATCGTCTCTCCCCCTGTCCCTGTGCGCTTGACGCCATCGCCGCTTTCGCCGTTACGGCCTTTGCGTTCCATGCCCCGATCTTCAGATGATCCAGATCTCCCCCCAGACCTGTCTCATAGGCAATCTGCCGCTGCTCACCTGGGCGCAGACCCAAATCATTGTCTTCCAGATAACTATCCCAGGCCGAGGGGAATCCTTCGATAATCACCCGATAAGCCGGATATTCCCCGACATTTTGTATCCTAATCTTCCCGCCTGTCGTCTCCCCGTCTTCAAACATCCATTCGAGTGCCGTCTCAGGCAGATTCCGCAGAGGTGCATCTGGCAGATTGCCATACATGTCGAAGGCTTGAATGGCTTCCTCTTCGGGATACTCATTGGCCTGATGCCGGTGCGCCTGCTCGAACGCCAACAGTTCCTCCGTCTTGGGCTGCCCGTTGAAAGCGTACCAGCGATCAGACAGCAGAACCCCCTGCTCGGTATGCAGAGACACCGCCAGCAGAAAGGGAGCGAGTAGACTCTGTTCATGAGGCAGCACCCACTCCGCACTGTTCAGTTCCGCCGTCTCTCCTGCGGAGAGGGTGAGCGATGCCCACGTCCATGACTGCATGTTCTGAAGCGATGCGTTGTATAAGACCACCTCAACCCTTGCCTGCTCCAATGGCTCCCGCGTGTCGTTGGCCGCGTATAGGGAGAATCGGAATGTCTCTCCCGCCTTCCACCCTTCCGACTTTTCATAGGCGACAAAAGCGCTTCTCGGCAGGCAGGTCTGTCTGGCCCGATAATACGAAAGTTTGGGTGTCCCATAGAAATCAACCACGCCCCATGAATGACCGGGGAACAGCTCGCTGAATTTGTAGTACCAGAAGCCCGTCTTGCCCCGGCCGGAACCGGCACGCTGAACATCTCCGGTAAAGGCGATCGAGTTCCCCTGCGCACTCTGCGAATAGAGCATGTAATCGTCCCAGCTCCGAATCGGGCCGTAAGCGCCATAACGCATCACTTTGATAATGTCTTTGAGGCCAAATTGATGGAAATGTGCCTTCCAGCCCCGGCTGTCTTCCGTTGGCGGAAAGACGTCAAGCTGCTCCTCGGGCATGCAGCGCAGACAGCTCTCGCGGCTTGGCTGACTGGGAATCCCGTATTCGCCGTAGAATACCGAAGGCATGCCAAGCGTCGATTGCTCCAGCGGCTCCCCGCCGTGATACACATCCCAGTTATGCACACTGCCTCCCCACGGGTCCGTCCGGTGAAAAGGTCTCGACGGGTCCAATCCCCGGCAGCGTCGTCCAACCAGGAACAACCCTTCGTCCGCTCCGCCGTGTGCGCCGTTTTCGTTGCCGCCCCCCCACATGACGAGACTCGGATGACTTCGCAGACGCTTGATGCTGCGCGACACCTGACGGTCGAGAACGCCCAGATCGGTATGGGGTGAATCCGGCGGACCCCAGCAGAGCGGGAATTCCTGATAGACCATCAACCCTTTTTCATCACATCTCTGGTAAAAGGCATCCGATTCCACCAGGCCGCCGCCCCAGGCTCGCAGCATCTGGACGCCCCCGCGACGCGCCAGTTCCAGCAGACGCTCGTACCGCCGCTCATCCTGCTCCAGCAGAGGCTCCGGCCAGCACCAGTTCGCGCCTTTGACAAACATCGGCACCCCGTTGATGACAAACTGCCAGCGGTAATCCTCTTCAGGCTTGGCACCTAGCGCAGGCGACATCTCCACCGTACGGACGCCAAACGTTGTCTGGAGCCGATGAAGCGAATCAGGCGAAGACGGACTGCCATCGGCTGTCTGTGCGGCTGTGGAGACGAGAATCTCCAGTTCGTATAACGCCGGTTCGCCATATCCATTCGGCCACCAGAGTGCAGGATTGGGCAGAACAATCGACGCCGAGAAGCAGCTGCGTCCATATTCAATCTCAGTTTCCGCGAGGAAGCGAAGCTCCTCGGTTGGATCAGGACCGGATGGATGGGGATGTGTCCCATCCCCATTACGGTCAGTTACACCACGGTTGGCGGCGTTCGGCTCACGAACCCCTCCGCTGGTTAGCTTACGTCGGATGACCAGCTCGGTGCTTACGTCCGTTCGCTGCGCCAGCAGACTATCCAGCGTATACGCGATGCAGAGCTTGGCACCTTCTTCACCAATGGATTCGGTCGTGACATAAGGGTCACGCACCGAGACATCCGCTTCAGCGGTTACGATCACATCCTGCCACAGCCCCAGCGAGATCAGATGACCATAGTGCCAGCCGAAGCCCGGACTGCCCTTGAGCTTGCCGTTCCAGGACTGCGGCGCTTGATCGAGACGTACGACCAGCTCATTGCTGGAGTCACTGCCCAGTCCAACCAGATCGGTAATATCGAGGTCCGGCCCTCCGAACATGCCGACATGATGTCCCAGCGACTGTCCGTTTACGAATACCGTACCGGAATAATCCATGCCGCCAAACCGAAGGGTCAGCTGACGCCCTCTCCATTCCTCCGGCAGCGAAAAAGTCTTCGCCAGCCACCAGTCCTGCCGTTCCACTCGCGTGCGGCGGAACCAGGCCGGGAATTCCTTAGGCTCCCCATGTTCTTCGAGTTCGTCAATCGTGTTCGTGTCCCAATGCGGATCAGGCAGCTTGCCCAGCTCAATCAGCGACTTCTGAACCGTCGAAGGCACCGTGACTTCATCCCAGTCGCTGCGGTCATAGCCTGGTGTGTACCACTTCTCCTGCATCCCCTGGCTCTCTTGACCACGACGTCCAAACCATCCGGTAAAAGGCGCGGGATCGCCGGGATCGGTCGGCTCACAACCTTTCATTCGCCAGCGGCCGGACAGATATAACGACATCCGATCCGAAGCGGATTCAGAGGACTTGCCATCAGCCGCCGATGTGAATCGGTCGGCGTTATGCCCGCTTTGCTCTGTTGATCCTGCTTCGAGGCGCCGGAACTTCGCTGCCCGGACAGGCAGCCGAAATTCCGCTTCGACATGTGCATCGCCGTGCAGCGAGGAGCGGCGATAGGATTCATCTTGCACCTCATCGAGATAACGAATCCCCGCTTCCTCTCTTTCACTGGAGAACCGGTTCGCGTCCGGCTCATAGGAATCTGTCATGACCTTTTGCTCCTTTCACACGCTGTTTGAGTACGCGGATTCGCTGCTCGTTGAGCAGCAATCACGCTGGGACATTCGGCAGGAATCACAGAACAGCAGCGAGAGCATTAGGCGGCGAGTTCAGCCGAATCGCCCGTGCTGTAACAAGACGGCAAGACGCTGTATATCGCAGCGCAACCCGATCACTTGTCAATTCCATCATTCGTCAATTCCATCACTCGCTAATCCGATCATTCATCTGATCGACCACACCCGATTCCAGCCCCGACCCACCCACGTCATTGTTCATCTCACGCGATTTTACACCCCGCGATAAACAATCGCGGCGCTCCCGGTTTCCCGAACAGCGCCGCTTGTTTGTGGATCGTATGCTCTAGCTGCCTGTACCTTCACGCCATATGCACTTCTCGACCTTATGTCCGTCCTCCAGAGTCCACACGATTTCACACGGCTTGCCGCGATTCACCAATCGCCGGAACTCACTGGGAGACGAATCAGCAGAGAACTCATCTTCGATACAGAATGACCGTCAACTTACAATCCATGCTCGCTTCTGAGGCGCTGCACTTCACCGTTGTAGAACTGCGTGAAGTCGTCTGCGCCAGCTTTTTTGAACGAGTCGAGCGCAGCTTGTTTGGCTTTGGCGAACGAAGCGTCGTCTTTCGACAGGATGATCTTCGCCGCTTCACGGGCTGCCAGCTCCTTGAGCGAAGCTTCCTGTTTCTTGCGATCTTCTGGCAGAACCACGCCCGGTACGGTTGTGCTCTTAAGGATTTCTTCGTCCGACAGACCGTTCATCCAGGTTGTGTACGTATCCAACTTGCCTTCTTCGATCTGCTTCTGGAACACCTGACCGGAATATTTGGCTCCATAGTGCTGGGCGAAGTCTTTTTCCAGTGCGGTTGCCGCTTTTTCCAGGGCTTCCTCGGAAGTGAACAAGTCGATTGGCTGTTTGTCGTTCGGGTTCACGAAGTCACCGCCCAGACCGATGATATTGCGGTCAAGCGACAGGCCCGATGCTTCGTAGTCCGCTCCACCCTTGGCTTTGAGTGCCAGCGTTTCCGGAGTCAGCTTAGGTACGCCATTTTCCATCTTCCAATGCTGGCCTTCGATGCCGTTGTACATGGTGCGTGCGCCTTCATACGAGTAGATGTAGTTCAGGAACTCCATCGCTTTTTTCGGATTTTTGGAACTCTTCGAGATGCTGTACGATTTGTCGGACCAGCCAATTGGATTGACTTGACCCGTCCAGGCCAGCTTACCGGCAGGTACGACGATGTAGCCCTTGCCATCTTCCGTATGCTGGGCATTGAAGTCACCCATTGCCCAGGTTGCCGGGCCAACGACGATCTGACCGGAAGTGGCTTTGGCCATATAGTCATTGTTTTTCATCGTCAGGGAATCGGGATCAAGCAGGCCTTTGCGGTAGGCCTTGTTATAGAAGTCCATCGCCGTCCAGAAGTTCGACGACTCATCCGTCAGCACGCTGATAAAGTCGCTGGTGCCCACCTTCGCAGCCGTCAAGTCGCTGGTTGCTCCGGTGACTTCGGTGAAGGTGATGGGCGGAATCAGATAAGGCCAGATGCCCCAGTCCTGCCACATCGAGACGCCGTAGACCGGCTTGCCGTCGTCCGTCTTGGGATGCTTCGCCACGATCTGTTCCACGGCACTCAGCAGGTCATCCATGGTGTTGATTTCCGGTGCGCCGATCTCTTTGTACCAATCCCAACGAATGGTAGGGCCAATGGTAATCGGCTGCACGGATTTGCCTGGCTTAGGCTGAACCTGCGGCGGCAGGAAGTACAGCTTGTTGGTGCCATTGCTCCAGTTCTTTTTGCTGTAGTCCACGACAGTTGGGATGTTCGCCGTGATGTCTTTGCCCTGTTCGGCCAACATGTCGTCCATTGGGACGATCAGGCCGCCTTCAATCAGCTGCTTTTGATATTTGATCGGATCGGCACGTACGATGTCCGGAAGATCGCCGCCAGCGAGCAGCACGTTGAACTTGTTCTCGTCCGCTTCCACGTATTCGATCTTGACGCCGACTTTCTTGGCAATCTCTTTCATCACGTCGCTGTCTTGATGCGAGTTCCAGGTGGTTCCCGGTTCCATGACCAGCACGCGCAGCGTCGTCAGTTGATCGGACGATCCTTCGGCTGTTTTGCCACCTTCCTCATTGTTGGTAGCCGTCGTGCTGCCGGAACCCCCGGAGCAGGCGGACACCAGCATCGACATCATCAGCAGCGCTGGAAGCGCCAGGCGAAACCCCGCTTTTTTTCTCATACGTTGACCCTCCTCTGAATGTGGATCTGAGTGCTCCAAAGCTTGCTTATGACTATCGGCTCCCACGCCCACCTTGCCCGGAAGACTCGTTCGCTGGATGCGAATTGGCGAATCCAAATAGATCTTCTGAGCAAGGCAGAACACGAAACACCGGCTAATCCGATACAAACGGCGATCAGACAGCGGCTGGAATTAACCTTTTACCGCACCGATCATGATGCCCTTGACGAAATAACGCTGAAGCAGCGGGTAGACGAGTACGATCGGCAGGGTGACCAGCATGGTGATCGTCATCCGAATCGACTGCGGAGTAAGCGTTCGGACCATATCTCCCCGCGTCAGCTGTTCGGTGCTCATGTTCGACAGGCTGCTTGATTGATTGAGGAAATTGTACAGCACCAGCTGAAGCGTCTGAAGCTTGGGATTCTCGACCAGGAAGAAGTTATCGAACCAGGTGTTCCACTGCCCCACGGCCGAGAAGATGGCGATGGTCGCCACAATCGGCATGGACAGCGGGAAGATGATGCTGGTGAATACCCGGAAGTACCCCGCGCCATCGATCTTCGCCGATTCTTCGAGCGAAGGCGGAAGCTGCTCGATGAACGTCTTGATGAGGATGATATTGAATCCCGAGATGGCGGTAGGCAGGATGTACAGCAGGAAATTGTTTTGCAGACCATACGTCTTCATCGTCAAGTACCACGGAATGAAGCCCGCGTTGAAGTACATCGTAATCAGCACGAACCGATAGATGAGGCGTCGGAACGGAAGCTCATTCTTGGTAATCAGATAAGCGAAGAACGAACAGCTGAGTACCGTGATGATTGTACCGAGAATCGTACGTCCCAGCGTAACCAGCGCGGCATCCGCGATACCCGGAAGCTGTACGGTAGTCTTGTAGGCTTCCAGCGAGAACCCGGCCGGCCAGAGGAAGACGCCCTTCTGGGCTTCGATGGAATCGCTGATTGAGTAGATGAAGATATAATAGAACGGATAGATGGTCACGATGACAAGCAGGCTGAGGAACGTGTAGTTAAATATATTGAACAGAACGTCCTTCCAGTCCACATGTCTGCGGATTCTGTCGGGTTTGAGATTGGCGGATGTGGTCATGGCGATCTCCTTTCCGAATCGTTAGATGATGCTCTGACCCCGAACTTTCTTGGACAGGGCATTGACAGTGAACAGCAGCAGGACGCTGATTACAGTCTTGAAGATCCCAACAGCTGTCGAATAGGAATAGTCACCTGTGACGAGACCCAGTCGATACACGTACAGATCAAGCACTTCGATCCGGTCGGCGATCATGACGTTACTGAAGACCAGATACTGTTCAAAGCCCGCTGACAGCAGGTTGCTGACCGACAGCAGCAGCAGCACGATGAACGTTGGCATGATGCTTGGAATCGTAATATGCCAGATCATGCGGAACCTTCCGGCTCCGTCAACCTTGGCGGCATCATATTGTTCCGCATCGATCCCGACGATAGCGGCCAGATAGATAATGGCGCTCCAGCCGACCGACTTCCACAGCAGCAGCAGGGTCTGCACCGTCCATACCCGGTCGTAATTGCCGAGTACGTCCACCGGTGTGCCCGGGATACCCAGCTTCATCATGATCGAGTTGACGGCTCCCTCTGTGCTGAACATGCTGAACGCGAGCGAAAAGACGATGATCCAGCTGATATAGTTGGGCAGTGTCGATACTGTCTGCACCAGCCGCTTGAACCATTCCGTCTTCACTTCGGATAACATGATGGCAAACAGCAGGGGGATCGGCGCCATGAGAATGGACAGTAAGCTCAGAGCCAGTGTGTTAATCAGCACCGGACCCATGCGCGGATCAACCAGCAGGTTGCGGAAGTTCTCCAATCCGATGAAGGGCGTCTGATCCAATGGAATCCCCGGTCGGTAGTCGAAAAAGGCGTAGATCCAACCGAACAGCGGCACATAGCTGAAAGCGATCGTGAAGATCACGAACGGCAGCGCCATGAGGAGCAGCTTGATTCCGTCTTTGCGAAACAGCTTCGCCTTCTTGTCAGCGGCCTGTTTCTTGGCGGCGTACGTGAATGTCATAGCGACTCTCCTTTTCCCTGGGTTCCTGTGACCTTCGGTTCTTGATAATGCCAAGGTCACAGGCCCTCGCAGTAAGCGGTAGATTTGAACTTGTTGGGGTTGACTTTATGATAGCGCTTTCCTGATCGCCAAAGCCTGAAATTTCCCGCAGTCTGCTTGAAAAATCCACAGCTTGTTCACATTAACTTGAAGGATTCCACGATCGCTTGAACGAATAGCGGGCAAGCAGGCATTTCTTCATCCTTCATCCCTTCATCCAGAAAAGAAAAAGGCCGCGTGCCATCTGGCACGGGCCGCAAAGTCAGCTTGTGCAGGCCGCAGGCGGCTGCATCAAGCCTCTGCCTTCATCGGTGGGGAGCCAAATCCATCATCCCGAACGACAGGCAGCGTCACCACCACTTCCGCGCCCCTCACACGGGGCACAAACCGAATTCCATACTCTTCGCCAAAATACAGCTTGATGCGTTTATTGACATTGTTCAAGCCCACGCCGCTGCCCCCTTCACCCGGCCGGGTCGCCTCGCCAAGCTCCAATCCATAGTTAAGTTCCGCGATTTCCCCGGCAGACAGACCTTCCCCGGAATCGGTGACCGTCAGCAGCAGCGTCTCGCCTTCTTCAAAGGCACGAACGGCAATCTCGGTGCCCGGCTCATCCGTGCGGCGGCCGGCCGCAATCGAGTTCTCAATCAGCGGCTGAAGGATGAATCGGGGCACCAGACAATTCCGCAGCTCCTCCGGTACACCCACCTCAAACTTGATCCCATCGTTGAAGCGCATGTTGGCGATGGTCAGATAATTCTCCAGATAGTCCAGTTCATCGCGCAGCGGACACATCGGATCTTTTTTGGAAAAGACAGGCCTCAGCAGATTGCCCAGTGCCACAATCGTACCGACGATGTTATCCGCCTTGACGATCGCCGCCATCCAGCGAATCATATTCAGCGTGTTATACAGGAAGTGCGGATTGATCTGATATTGCAGCGCCTCGATTTCCAGCTCCCGCTTTTTCTCCTGAATCTCATTATTCTTCTCGACCAGCTCCACCATACTCAGCGACATCTCATTGAAGCGGCGAATCAATGTCCCCAGCTCGTTGCCGGGAATATGCCGCATGGTGACGCCAAGTTCCCCGCGGCTCATATCCTGCATCTTCTCCGCCAGCAGCCGCAGTGGGCGCGTCATTCGGCGCAGCCAGAAATACGAAGCGATGAAGATCGCCAGCACACTGAGCAGGAACACCACAGCCACCAGACGCTGAACTGCGAAGATCTGCGCCGAATATTGGCCAAGCGGGATTTCTTTGGTCAGATACCAATCAGCCGCACTCATCCGATAATAGACAATCTGCATATCCCGCTCTCCCGAACGCTCATCGAAGCTGCCATATGATCCGGTATTGGCGGCATTGGGCACAAAAGCACCCTGCTGATCGATCTGTTCAGGGCGGCTGGATGAGAGGATTTTGCCGCTGCCGTCCACAATATACATGCCGCCTTCGTCGGGCTTCAGCGAAGCCGCATACAGAGAAGCCAGATACCGTTCATCAATATTAAAGATCAGCGTAGCGCTGGTATTCGGATCATAGATCGCCCGCGTCCCCCGCATCAGGCTGATGAGATAGCCATCATGAGTTCCCGTGAGATACGGATTATAGAACGACTTGCGGATGCCCGGTTCCAGGATCAATTCGGGATACCGCTCAATCGTCCGCTGGAACGGCTCCGAGCTGAAGAAGCTTTTCTTCCACTCTTCTTTCGAGTACACCAGCGTTCGATCCCGACTGCCGCCTACCGCACCCAGATTATCCGAGGTGATGTAGATCGAGTCGATATAGCCGTAGTTGTCGATAAAATCATCAATGACGTTCTGCACATCATTTTTGGACTGCAAAAATTCCACTTCGGTCTTGTCGGCAATGCCATAAAGCAGATTCTGAATCCGCTCATCCCGCAAAAACAGCATCGACAGCCGATCCACTTCGCTCACCAGACTGCCGATATTGTGGTCAAGCTGCTGGAACTGCTGCTGAAGCAGCCGTTCATTCTGCTCACGCACCATATTTTGCATAAACGAATAAATAAAATAAGAGAAGCCCGCCAACACGATCAAGCTGATGAGCATGACGTAGACGAGCATCTGGGTTCCCAATTTGCGAAAGCCGGTGAGCGGTCTCATGGCCGTTCACCGGAACCGGTCAGCATCTGACGTCGGTATTCGTTGGGATTGAGTCCGGTAACTTTCTTGAACACTTTGCTAAAATACGTATATTCCGGGGAGAAGCCTACTTCAGCCGGAATGTCCGAAGGCTTGAGCTTGCCCTGCATCAGCAGCTCCTTGGCGCGTTCGATCCGGTAGCGGTTGAGATAATCGACGAACGGCGTCTGCAATTCCTTCTTGAACAGATTGCTGAGATAACCCGGGCTGAGTCCCACGTGATCGGCGACCGTTTGCAGCCCGATATTTTCCGCATAATTCCGTTTAATATAAGCGAGCGCACGCTGAATCTCATCGCTCATCTGAAGACGTCCGCTCTCTTGTGAAGCCAACTCCTCAATGTAACGAGACGCCTGATCCAGCATGTCGGGCAGATTGTCGCACTGTTCCAGATTCTCCGTAATGCTGTGCAGCAGCGTACGTTCATTATGCCCGCTGTCATACAGCGAGGTGCTGACAGCCTGCACGAAGCGGAATGTCATCAGTTCCAGTGTCCGGCGATCTCCCGCAGCCTCACGTTCAAAATAATCCAGCATTCCGTCATACTCCCGCAGCGCGATTGGCGTCAGCAGGGAACGAATCTTCTCATATCCCCGAATACGGGCAATCTTCTCACGTACTCCTGTAAGATTCGGCGCTTCTCCTTCCCGATGCCTCCGCCCCGGCCCCGACAGGAATTTGCCGTCCAGTGCCCGCTGCGCCTCGGCATACAGACCCGGCAGCGCTTCATACCCGCCTGCCGTTCCGCTGATGCCAAACGATACGGAGCCGTTGAAGTACAGGCGAATCACCTCCTGTACCCGATCCAGAATCGCTTCCGTCTCCCGGGCAATCGCCTGTTCGGAGATCAGATCTTCAAAATGCAGCACCAGCGCATACTGCGTCTCGCCCACCTGCACCGCTTCGCCCCGCTTGTGTGCGGACAGCACTTCCTCGAACAGGTTCAGCAGGGTCATCTTAATCAGATGACCGTGATCGTCGCGGAATTTCTCCTTGAGACGCGCGTAACGATCGACATCCGCCAGCACGACCCGCAGCCGAACCGGAGAGAGCCGCAGCTCTTGCCGGGCAGCAAAACGTCCAAATTCTTCAGCCGAAAAGATGTTATAAAACAGGAAATCCTTGAACATCTTCTCCTTGAGCAGCTCACGCTCCGAAGAGGATACCTCCGAACGCGCGGCTGGCTGACGACCGGGAAGCTCCTGCAATTCGCGGCGCACGCCATCCAGCACACTCTCGATCTCCTGCTCCGTCATCGTCAGCTTCAGAATATAACCGGAGACGCCGAGCGACAAGGCCCGGCGCGCCAGTTCAAATTCTTCCAGACAGGAGAGCACGACGATGCGCGTATCCCGATCTGCCTTGCGAACCTGACCGATCAAAGTCATGCCGTCCATCTTGGGCATGGATAGGTCCGTGATAATCAGATCGGGCTTCTCCTTCAGGTAATGATTCCAGGCTGCCTGTCCGTCCGGAAAGTCGGAAGCCACTTCCATGCCGAATTTACTCCAGTCCACCGAATTCTTGAGGCCGATGCGTACCAGCATCTCATCCTCGACGATCATTACCTTGTACATGTCTATACCCCCTCGATCGTCAGTATCCAATCACAGCCCCGCCCGCTTGAAGGGGCGCGGAACACCTGCACGCCGGAATTGGACATCCGGCCAACCTTGCTGCGGCTGCCCGTACGTGGGCAGAACCAGCCCACTTCGACTTCGCGGCCTTCCACACGTCCAAACGCGGCCTCGACATACAAGCCGTTGGGACAATAGATCAGTGCGGTGCGCAGATTACGCGCCGCGACCCGGCGATTGTCGCCGGGCAGATTCCCGGCGAGCAGCTCCAGGTCCGGTACATAGTCCGGGCCAAGCAGCGGTTCAATCAGCGTCCGCAGATGCCGCATCTGCACAGCACCCGGTCGATGGAGCGCCTCCTTCCAGGACATCAGGAAGAAAGCGCCGGCTTCGTCAAACGCAGTGGACGCATACAGACCCGGCTCTGGCACCATCGGCCAGACAGAATGATGGCCGTACGTATGACCGAAGGCGCCGGACAAGACGGCGTAATAGGCGGCACGCCGAACGTCCACTTCGTCGAAATAGCCGTTCTCCGCCTGGAACCCGACCGGAATGTCCTCGTAGCACGGTTCGGCGTCGAGGACGGGCTTGATCGGCAGTCGGGCGTAATCGCTTTGCACGCGCCGGTCGTTGGTGATGGCTCGTTCACCATGACCCGATTGAATCATGTTGAAGTCCAGCCACTCCTCATCGTGCAGATGATACGAGGAAGACTCGGCCCCCTTGGGATGGAAGGTCATGAGCTGCTGGGCGCCGCCATCCTTGAGCCCGCGAACCATCGCATCTACGATAGCGAAATGCAGCCGGGTGGACAGCGGCCGATCACCGCCCAGCACCCAGATCAGACCCGATCGCTTACCATAACGCTCACCCAGCCAGCGCCCATAAGCGTAGGCGTTCTCCGCCGTGAAGATCTCCGGGCCTACGCCGTGCATGGCGTTAAACTTGTCGCCCCAGGTGGGCAGCAGCGCGACATACAAACCCTGATCCTCTGCCAGGTCGAACAGGGCATCGACATGATCCCAGTACGAATCCGGCCCTTCCAGGTCGGGCCGCGCCGGGTCCGGCAGTCCGTCCCCGCCGGTCAGCAGCGGCAGCCGCCCGCCGGCGTTCGGCGTCTTCACGCCGTCCAGCTCGGCCAGCAGCACCGCCTGCACGACCGTAAACCCCTGCTCGGCGCGCGTGCGCAGATAATGCTCCGCGTCCTCGCCGCTCAACCGGTGCAGCAGCTCCCACGCGGTATCGCCAAGCCAGAAGAACGGCTGGCCATCTTCCGTTTCCAGGTAACGGTGATTGGCCGAGACCCTCAGCCGCGGAAGCCTACCGCGGCCCTCTGTCTCAGATCCGCGCCAGACTTCACGGCCTGTTGGATCACCGCTTCGCTCTGCCGCGGCATATTGTGCCGCAGGTCTTTCTTTTGACGCCCCATCCGTCACGTCAACCTCCCCATGTGTACGCCGCTCTGCCATAGGTTCTCCTCCTTTTTGCCCGACTTAACGAATGGAATAGACCCAATAATAGAATTCATTCCAGCCTCTTGTCTCGCCATCCTGTACATACTCCAGCTTGATTCGCAGATCGCTTTTGCCAGCCGTATATTTTTCGGGAATCTCGAATTCGTCCTCCAGCCATCTGCGATAAGGATTGCGGTCTGCGAAGTACCAGCTTCGCTCCTCAACCAACTGCCCATCGACGTAGACGTTCGCCCGCTGTCTGCCGGTAACCTGATCCGAGCGACGCCGCAGCCGAACTCCCCGATTGTCGGCTTGCACCGATACCGAGAATTCACTCGCGCCTTCAAGCTCCCGCCCGGTATCCTCCAGCTTGTGATTGCTGCCATCTTCATAGGTGGAGTCCAGCGTATAGAGCCCGAGGTCGCCATGAACCCGGTATTCATGAATCCCTTCCGAAGCCGGATCGCCTATATTCAGCTCATCGGTCAAGGTCATTCCCACCTCGTCTAGTCCATAGTAGAACAGGATGCCGGAGTGACGAAGATACTGGTTGTTGAACTCGCCCGATTCAATGCCGAAGACCAGCTCCCGCTGGAACGGATACCAGTCGCCTGCGCATAATCTGACCATCGACCACGGATTGTCGGGCAGCCCGTCGTAGGCACTGGACGGATTGCTCTCCGGCGGCGTCGGGAATCCCCAGCCATAGCACACCCAGCTCTCCGAGCCATCGCTCTCTACCTGGGGTGTCACATTGCCGTCGATATGCACACGCACATCGCCTTCGCAGCTGATGACTCCGGTGCGGCGGGCATGAGCGGTGACATGACCGGCGACCAGATGCCCACGTCCCTCGATGCGACCAATCACACTGTCTGCACCCGGCGAAGCCTTAGGTTCATAATAAGCCGAAGTGCGGAAATAGCCACTCTCTCCAGGCAAATATCTGGAATCTTCTCCTGCAAGAAATGAAGTTTCCCACTGCGCAAGCGTCAATGTCGAGTCTCCACGATTCACCAACTCAACAGAAGCTCCTGTCCAATACGGCATGGGGAAGTAGCAGTAACCGCTTCCATCTTGGCGTAATCCATGCGACAGCACACCAACCGGATTCTCTCCCAACTCATTAGCAAAAAAGACGCCCAGTGGACTGTATACATCCGGCTGCTCATGATCGTCCCATACCGCACGAATCCATAGGTCAGAGCGCCAGCTGCCGCTCTCTCCCGGCTGAAGTGTGGAATCAACAGGTTTCATTTCGATGGCCGAGATGCTTCCTGCACCCTGCGCTTCAAAGACAAGAATCGACTCGCCAGGCGCCAATCTGAGATCGTGGTGCGACCTCGTCTGTTCCTTTTCCGAGGCAGGCTTGGGATCGCGCCCGACGTGGCGCCACATGTCCAGGATTCGTTCATAGTTCTCGCTGCCGGTAAAAGTCTGGAGTCGTTCTTCCGCTGCCAGGTTGGATGCTGCCTCGGTATACGCATGATACACGACATGTCCCCATCCGCCGTCCCCCTTGGCCGCTCCCTTGAGCCGAATATCGCTGGTGATCCGGCAGGAGCGTTCAAACGCCATGGGGACGAAGCTGCGTACGACGCGGATCGGCCCGCGCCCTCCATCTTCGGGTCCGAGATAAGCGTCGGCAAGCGGAGACAGAAACGGCGCTTTGTGCCCAAACTCCGAATGGCGAATCTCGAACCTCGGCGTCTCCTCTCCGTCGAAATAGAAGCGAAACGTCGGCTCCTCACTGTCCGGATACCGATGCTGCACGAAGTTATACAGACAGCCCGGCCCTTCCGCGTCGAAGATCACCCATTCTTTGCCTTCCTTGTACAACCACCAGTCCCAATCTGCGTTGAATCCCCTTTTGTCGATGCTTCCTTCATACAAGACGCGCACCCCTGCCCGCAGCTGCGGCAGCAGATCAAAGCGCTCCAGATTGGCTAATCCTCTGGGCCCGGCTGACGTTTTCATACGTAATCCTCCCTGTCTGTGAAGTGGATTGAAACGTTTCGACCACGCAGCCGCTTTACGGCTACGATTTTACATTAAAGCGTTATCATTATCCAGAAAAAACGCGGCGGCGTCACTTGAAAATATTTGTTCAAGTGATCGTTCGACGAAAAAAAGCCCCGGATGCCGCCGATTGAGGCGACATGCGGAGCTTGGATATAGAAAACGTTGGGCTGCTTGAATGGAAAGAATGGATAAGAAATGCCTCAGTATGCAGGCGAGCGTGCTGTTCTGTTAAATCCGCGTCCCGGAACCCACTTCACTGTCGATCAACCGCACATGTTTCATCTTGAACCGGCTCTCTGGCAGGGCAGGCATCCGCGACAGACTCAGCCCCAGATCCTGCTCCGGCACCTCATACGCCAGCCGCTTCGCCAGAAATTCCAGTCCTACCCGCATCGCATCAATGGTCAGCCATTCCCCTGCGCAGCGATGGCCGAAGTTCGGATCTCCCCCGCCCTGCGGAATGAGATCAAATGGACTTCCGCCCCAGTGCTCAAATCGCTCCGGCTTGAAGGTATCCGGCTCATCCCACAGCTGCGGGTCATGAGTGGTGCCGTAGATGTCCAGCAGCACCATGGTACCTTCCTCAAATTCATGACCTTTCCACGTAAAATCATGAATGACCGAAGCACCGAGAAACGGCGTAAAGGGATAAAAGCGTCTCGTCTCCTGCACAAACCACTGGCGATATTGTCCTTCGTCGGCGGCCAGCTTTTCCCGATATTCGGGATGTTCATGCAGCGCAATGGCGGTGAACACCACATAACGCCCAATTGCCACAATCGGTCGAACGATATTAATCAATTCGATAGCCGCCATCCGGGAATCCATCTCCCGCCCCTGGAGATCGCGGTAGGACGCCATGACATAGGCCGCGCAGTCTTTGGGCAGTTGATACTCGCCGGCCCGAACATCCAGAATAAAGCCTTCCAGCCACTCTTCAGTTCGCCGCCTTGCACTTCGCCCTGCCGAATGTCGGGGACCGACCGCACCGAATGCCTCCACCATGGCGCCCATATCATCCGCACGCTTGCGCACCGTCTCCTCTTCCACAGGGACGCCCGCCCAGCGGCAGGCCGCGCGGTGCAGCAGCTCCTGCGATTCGCCGAACAGCTCAATCTCTTCCTGCTGCTCCCAGCGTTTGGCTGCTGAAGCCCATTCTTCGCGCAGCAGTTCCATGAAGACATCCAATCGCTCACGCGACATCAGCGACATGAACATGGCTTTGCGATGCCGATGCGCCTCGCCATCCATCGTCTGGATCGCATTTTCACCAAACAGGGATTTCTGGATGCGTTTCGGAATGGCGCCAGAGCGCTTGAATTTGGATGTGTCATAGAACAGTTCAGCCGCTTCCTTCCCACCCATACAGATCGCGGGCTGCCCCAGCAGCCTGGTGCGGAAGATTTCCGTATCCATTTCTCTGCGGCGCTTGAAAATAAAGTCGTAACCGTCCTTGAGCAGCGCCAGACTATGGTCGAGCGTGTGCTCCTGCGGCGTTTGTTCGTCGTGATTCATGCGGCAATTCCTCCTTTTTTCTCACATTCCTGTGCCGGAACTTGGGCTTTTACGCTAAGTATTACCACTTGCGACGGAGCGGCGAACCGAAAACTTTTGCAGAAATAAGAAAATTGGCGGGTGAACCGAAGTTCAATTTTATGCGATAAGAGAGTATAGCGACCGAGCGAAGTAGTCGTTGCAAGCGGAAATACTCAACCAGAAGGAAGGGAAATATTCATGCCTACCCCATTTGAAAAAAATTCATCCAAACTTATGTTTTATACGCTGGAGGCTCTGCTGATCTCGCTGTACCCGATCTTTGCCATCCTGTGGCTGACGGGTCTGCTCACCTTGTCCGATATGCTGACTCTTTTCGTCGTCGATCTGCTGCTGATGGGCGGCTATTATGCGCTGTATAAATATCTGGTACACAGCCTCTGGGGCAAATACGCGCTGGTCATCGGCAGCTTTGTCGTGGGCAATATCTTGTTCTTTTTTATTCCAAGCGGCATCATCTGGGTTCCCTTCTTCATCTATCTCTCGCTGTCGCTGGTCTATCTGTCCAGATCAGTCGTGATTGTATCCGGCGCTGCGGCTCTGCTGTCTCTGACCATACAATTCGTGTTCAATCCATTTATCCCGACTTATATCCCGCTGGACTATGCGATCATCTTTATCGTCAGCGTCATGATTACCGTTACCAACTACGCCGTCTGCATCGTCGGAAACCATATGCTTCAGGCATCCGCTCGTCAAAAAGAACAGATCGAAGAACTGCTTGGCGAAGTTGAACGTTCCGCGGCTGAACTGAAGACCTTTGGCGAATCGGTCACGTCTGGTGCCAATGAAACCTTCCGTCTCTCGGAAGAAGCCGCCAGCAGTTTCTCCGAAATCTCCAAGGGCATTGAAATTCAGGCCGAAAACATTCAGGAGATCAACGAGTCCATGATTCAGTCCGGTGAAAATATCGAACAGATCAGCAGCGAAAGTGTACGGTTAAATGAAGTCTCCCTCAGCACCAAGCAGCTTACGGAAGAAGGCGGGCGCAAAGCGGCGGAGCTGCGTGCAGAGATGAAGCAGGTACGCGGAAGCATGCACAACACCGTCTCGCAGGTGCAGCTGTTAAACCGCTATGCCGAACAAGCGCAGGCCATTCTGACCGCTATCTCGGAGATCGCCAATCAGACCAACCTGCTGTCGCTTAATGCCAGCATCGAAGCCGCCCGTGCTGGTGAACAAGGACGCGGCTTCGCGGTGGTGGCGGGCGAGATCCGTGGTCTGTCGGCCAATGTTCAGACCTCCGCCGAAGACATTGCCGGACTGCTTCAACAGATTCGCAGTCAGACCGGAACCGTGTCGGACTATGTATCGGGCAGTGAATCCACCCTGGAGAGCCTGGAGAAGCGCACCTTTGAGACCGGCGAACTGTTCGACCGGATCAATCAGGATGCAGCCGATGTGCTCGCCAAATCATCGGCCGTTCAGCAGAACGTGGAGCTGCTCAAATCGTTCAACGGCAGCATCGCCGGGCAGGTCTCCGACTTCTCGGCCATCAGTGAGCAGACTTCCGCTTCCGTGGAATTAGTCGCCAGCAGCGTCTATCAGCAGCGCGATTCGATTCGTCAGATCTCCGACAGCGTGACTCGCCTCGAAACGATGATCGAAGCTTTGCAGGGTCTGACTGCGCGTTCCGGAGAACCCTCGTCCAGCGAACAAACGCAAGGGAAAACAGCCTGATTCCTTCATCTTGTGACAACTTTTCCCATTCCTCTTACGTCTGAGAAGATAAAGGGGGAATGACATTGACTATCCCAAATCGACGATTGGCCAGGTTCTTCGCCACACCGGGGCTGATTCTACTTGTCTGGCTGGCGTCGGGCTGTGCTTCTCCTGCACCTGAAGGAGGATCATCCGATGCACTTGAACATACGGCTTCTTCCGCGGGTGCCGCTCAAACGAAGAACCAGACACCCAGGGAACGGACAATTGGAAAAAATACAACGAATAAAGCACGTACCGAGTGCATGCCCACGATCGAATATATGGATGCGCTTATGCTGGGGGACATTCATTATGTCAACTATCGCTCGATGAATGATCCCGTCGAACTTCCGCCCGAAGCCATTGGCGAGATCATCGATACGGTGGCCTATGCCATGTCTGACGATGCTTGTACCGACTTCGTGATGCAGAGCCGCGATGCCACGTTTCTGCCTGCTGGGACGCCTATCCACAAGCTGAGAGATTACGACACGGATTTTCGGGTATACGCAGATGGCCGAATCTATGAGACTTCCGACAATCCACACGCCAAGACGGTTGGCGACCTGTACGATATTGAAGGCAAAGTAAAAAGTCTGGATCGAATCAGCGGCAACGATCACAGCTTCATGTGGAGTTACAGCCAGGAAGATACAGAAGCGTTCGTATCCGACCTGCTCAAGCTGGAATACGTCGGCTTCGATGAGATTCACAAAAATAATCCGCCGGAATACAAGACTTCGCTGCGCCTGCAATTAAAAGACGGCACCTCGATCAAATTGCCTTATTTGCCCAAGGCCAATGCTCTGGTGATGGGCGCTTATGGCACAGAACGGATGCGGGAAATTGTCCAGAAGAAGCCCTAAACAGCAGGCCGTATAACACCTCCTAAGGCTCACACCACCTGAAAAAGGCCCATGTTTCGCACATCCATCGGATATGCGGAGCATGAGCCTGTATGAGGTTCTTGATGGCAGGATTACGGCGATGCTGTGACCTCATTCAGCTTCGATCTTCGCCAGATCTTCAAGGCGAATATCCCCAATCGCGCTGACGATCAGATCGGCTCGGCTGAGATCCTGATTGCCGGAGTTGGGATTGACGTAGCCGATGCAGTGCATTCCCGCCGCTTTTGCGGCATCGATGCCATGCTTGGAATCCTCCAGCACCACGCAGAAGAACGGATCGACACCCAGCAGTTCAGCGGCACGCAGATAGACGTCGGGTGCCGGTTTGCCCTTGGGAACACGCTCTCCACTCACCACCACAGCAAATTCGCCTTGCAGTCCAAATTTCTCAAGCACGGCCTCGATGAAAATAGGCGGTGACGAGGAGGCGATAGCGCGAGGAATTTCTCCTTTTTTCAACTCCTCCAGCAGTTCACAAATCCCTTCAATCGGCTCCAGCTCCGCCAGGCGCAGCTGCTCAATCTTTCGGCCCATCTGGTATTCGATAATCTCCTCCGTTGTTGGTCCAATGCCATACTCTTCGCGGATGATCGCCCACTGTTCGGGATTCGTCATGCCCACATAGCGCTCCAGATCCTCCTGGGTCACGCTATGTCCGTAATAAGCCATCGTCTGGCGATCCACGTCAAAATGCAGCGGCTCGCTGTCGATAATGACCCCATCCATGTCAAAAATAAAAGCTTGAATCATCATGATTTCCCTCTCTTCCATAAGTTCATGCAGGTTAACGCACTTATGTTCACCTTAACGATTAGGAGAAAAGATGGCAAATGAAGAGGTTGTGGCAAAAATCATGTCCTAATTTCAACAATTGCTTCTTTCGACCCGAATGTCATGGTTTCGACAATTGCCCCCTCTCATTAGAGTACGTATAATATTTCACATAGAGAAACATTTTGAAAATGGGTTATTAAAATTTAAAGGCCACCGCTCAATCAGATCAGGAAGGACTTGAATGACCATGAGATTGACTATCGGGATGCGGAATATCAAGACGGCAATTGCTGTGTTTGTCTGTGTGCTGATCTCGTTCGCCCTCAAGCTGGAATATCCGTTTTATGCCGCGATCGCTACGGTGATTGCCATGGAAAGCTCGATTACCAGTTCTTATACCGCAGGCAAAAATCGTACGATGGGCACGCTGGTCGGTGCCGCTTTTGGCGGTTTGTTTGCCTTTATCCAGCCGCACAATGCCTACCTATCGGCGCTTGGAATCATCTGTGTCATCGCGGTCTGTAATCTGCTCAAATGGAACAAATCCGTATCCATCGCCTGCATCGTCTTCCTGGCCATCATGCTGAATCTGCGACCCGGAGAACCGGCTTTCGCCTATGCGCTGCACCGGGTACTGGATACACTGCTTGGGATTGGCGTGGCGGTAGTCGTCAATTACTTCGTCCTGCCGCCCAAACATGATCGCAATCTGGAGAAAGCCCGGCTCAAGGTACGCCATCATCTCTCCTGCCTGGCTCGCCAACTGCTGCGCGAAGGCGGCGGTATTCACATCAGTCCGCTCAAGAAAGACCTGGCCGCTCTACAAGCGGTCTGCGATACGTATAAGGAAGAATTCGACCTGGGGAACAATAAAAATCATGCACTGGTCTCGCGCATCGAACAAGAGCTGGACGTCTACCGCAATACTTACTCTCATATGCGCATGATCCGCCTGCTGACCGATCCCGATCCGCAGGGCGTAGCCAGCCTGGGAACCAGCCTGCTTCAGGCCTCGAATCAGAGAGCCGACAGCGCCCTCTCGCCCGAGTCCCAGGCGATTATCTATCGTTATCACGTCGCCTGCATCCTTGGCGAACTTCAGACGCTCGGATTAATCATCCCGACCGACATTGCCTATCCGCTGGAGGACAAGCTCCGCCAGGCGCCCTCTCATCCGGCGCCCACCGAAGCCGGCAGCAGCGGATCGCCGGGCGAAGCCCCGGCCCGCAAATCCCGTCTGGCGCCTCTGTCCGCCAGACCCTAACCCCCAACAGAAAGAGCCGCGGCTGCGCACCGCGGCTCTTTCTGTTGAACTCTGCCCTGCCTCGACCCATCGCCTCGGCAGGGCATCCTCCACTCACCGATATTTCAACATAAACCGCTCCATCATGTAGGTGAACGGCGCATTGTAATAGCTCGGGAAATACATATCGCTTCCGTGCGTGCCCATTGGCATCTCGATCAGCGCAGCACGTGTATTGCCCGCTTCCCGATAGGCGCGGACGAAATTCCGCGCCGTCTCCGGCGCTACGATGCCATCTTGATCTCCCTGATAGATCAAGATGGGCGGACTGTCGGCGTTCACCAGTTTGCTTGGGTCTCCGAACGCTCCGTCCTTCACCCCAACGTTGCTCGCCAGCCCATTTGCCGGATAATACGGAATAATGCCTTTGATCTGGATGCCTGGCGCAATCACCGGCTTGGAATCAGGGCTGGTTGGGGCAAGCCCCGCTGCTGCGGCCAACTGACCGCCTGCCGAACCCCCGGACACAAATACAGATGCCGGATTCGCTCCGTACTCCGCCGCGTGCTTGTCCAGATAGGCGGTAAACAGCCCAATCTGCCGCACCATATCGTCAATGCCGAAGTTCCCCACGACATCCTGCGGAACCACAGCCGATTCCACAAATTTTTTCGCATTGCTGAGTCCATATTGAATATCGAAGACCACGTAACCGCGCGAAGCAAAATATTTGTTCATCTGGGCATAATTCTGCTCCCCTTTGTCTCCAATCGTCCAGCCGCCGCCGTGAATCCGAATCAAGGTTGTGCCCTGTCCGGTTCCACTCTTGCCCTTGGGCGGCATGTAAACATCGAAGCGCAGCTTGAGCCCGGCGTCGCCCGTGCCTGCCTGTCCTTCATAGTAGACGATGTCCTTTTTCACCCGGTAATCGCCGCTTCTTGCCCCATAGAAATAATCCGGCAGCAGAAAGGCCGCTTTCATCAAGCCTGTGCCATGCGTCTCCATGGGATCGCCGCCAAACGCCTGGTTATAAGCCGTCTGTGCTTCATTGATGATCTTGGGCGCAGACGCAAGCGGCAGCGCACAGACGACGAAGATCAGCAGACCCAAGACGCGCACGACGCCCCGGAACAGCGAAATGAAGAAGCCTCGCTTTAACCCGTACATCTTGACCAGCAGAGCCGCCGCCCCCAGAAAGATGAGGCCAAAAAACAGCGCATATTCCGGCAAAATGGTCTCCACAATTCCCGGATTAATGCCCGCCAACAGCACCGCAGCAAAATACAAGCCCAAGGCGAGATTGGCCAGGAACCATAGAGTCAGCAGCCCCTTGAGGATTCTGCCGAGCCAACTTCCGCGCGAAGATCCTCCATAGGAAGACGAATAGCCCGAATAGCCGCTGCCACCTCGCTTGTCCTCTTTTTCCTCCGTGCCTCCCTGTAGACGCAGGAATGCGACTACGGCTCCCAGGGCAAACAAAGCCAGCCAAATGATGAGACTTCCCAAGCTGCGCGAATCCTGATCCGAAATCGCCGCTGAAGTCAGGGTATTCAGCACCGGCACGGCCGTCAGTCCCAGCGCGTGCAGCGCCAGATAGAGATACTCCCAGAATTTATGTACACCTCGTCCCATGGTCAGATGCAGATTGCCCAGCAGGGTCAGCAGCATGAGCAGTCCGTATAGATTCCAGATTCCACCTGCCTCCTCGATGGTCACGTACAGAATCCCCAATGCCAGAGACAGCACATTGACAATCAGCAGTCCCACGGCAGCAATCGTTCGCAGCCCCAGTCTGCTCCGACGCTCGCTGTATCCCCCCGGGCTGTACCCGCCTATGTAGGCCATACGTTCATCTCCTTCCATTGTCCACCACTATCTGTATCCTAATAGCCTCGCAGCTATTTGTCGATCATCGATAGCCTGTTCCCTCCATACCCGCTGCCTTTTGACCTTCAAACAGGCCGATGTAACCAGCCATAGCTACAAGGTATAGCCTCTCGGTCCCCTCTGCTCCGGGCTTTCTGTTCATTCATGGAGAATCCTGTCGATAAAAACAGTAAAGCCAATTGCAAAGTTTATAAAACCGAGTATAATACTCGGTAATAAAAGTTGAAGGAGCTGTATGAGACGATGAATGTTGATGATTATCTGGATCTATACAATTATGCGAAGTCCATTGGAGATGCCGAGTGGCAGGAGTCCCTCACCGAATCGTTAGTCACCCATCTTAACACCCCGGTTCCTACTGAAGAGGCGGAATTGTCGGCACTTTGGGAACGTTTTGATCGCATCAATGACGAACTCAAGCAGCTGTTTGTCCATATGCGTATCCATGCCGACTCTGCCCGAATTGGAGAATGGGAAGAGAAAGTCTGGGAATTGAAGCTGGAACGGATCATCGTCTCGCAGCATATCCGGTTTCGGGGTGTCCGCGCTTAACTTCGGACGCCGCGAACCGGGTAACCCTTTCCTTTACTTTTTCCTTTGCCACGCAAAAAAAAGCACACGGATTCCAAACGCGATCAAGCGCGTCTTCCCCGCATGCTTCTCACCCTCTATCTTTAGCCCCTGATAGGGTTCATACTATGCGATCGATCTTCCATCCGGATCTTCGCCTCGTCTGCGACTCCGGCGGATGATTACTTCGACATCTCCATTTCCTTACGCATCATGGACATACAGGAGGTCATCATCTCGTCGCACTCCTGCATCTTTTTCATCATCATGTCCATATCCATGTTCATGTCCTTCATGCTCATGCCTTCCATACCGGACATTTTCTCCATGCACATCTTCATGGTGTTCATCTTGCCCATCATCTCGTCCATGCACATCATCATCATCATTTCCATCGCCATCTTGTCCATTACTTATTCCTCCTTGGGTTGTGTAATCGGCCAGACGCAATCCGTGATACATTCCTATCTTACTGGAAGCGACCCCGAACTGCACCTGCCATCAAAAAGTTTGATCGATTTGAATAAATCCCATAAAAAGGGTAATCCCCTGAGTGAAGCACTCTGAATTCCTGCCTTTTTCTCTCCTGCTGCCCTTGTCTCCTGCTCCGTTAACGCTGCATCAAAATTGTTCAGGTGATGTAAATCTTGCCTTCTTTTCCCTACAAACGGCAGCCAACGATGGTATGATCGCCCTAGAACGGTTCAAGCCGGATCATTATCCATCGAAAAGGGGATTGCCATGTCTCAACTTGCCGCCTCCAAACGGCCCCGCCGTACCCGCAAACGCGGCTTGGGCACAGGGCTGTTTCTGTCGCTGCCGGTGTTATCCTGGGCATTGTACGATTTTGCGAATACAATTTTCTCCTCCAATATTGTCACGATCTTCTTCCCGCTCTATCTTCAGCAGGTGCTCGGCGGTGATGCCCGCATGGATCAGATCGCCAGTACATTTATCAGCTATGCCAATGCCGCTTCCGGCGTGCTGCTCGTTATCTTCACTCCACTGCTCGGGGTATGGATGGATCGTACCGGACGCAAAAAAGCCTTTTTGGCCCCGTTTGCGCTGGCCGCAATCCTCTTCACGTTCCTGATGGGCTTTACCGCCTATACCGACAGCTCGGCTTCACTGGTCGGACTGCCGCTGTCGGTCATCATGGTGCTGTTGTTCTTCACGGCAGCCAAGTTTTTCTACAACTCCAGCCTGCTGTTCTACGACAACATGCTGCCGGACATCGCCAGCGGACCGCAGCTTCCGCTCATCTCGGGCTTTGGTGTGGCGGTTGGTTATATGGGAACCTTGATGGGGCTGGTGGTCTACGGCATTGTCGGCAGCCGCGATTACCCGCTGGCCTTCATTCTAACCGCTGCTTTGTTCCTCCTGTTCTCGCTGCCAATTCTGCTCATGTACAAAGAGAAACCGGCTCCGCCCATGATCGGGGCATCTGGTGAACGCAAGTCTTTCTTCAGCGGCTACCGGGACATCTACGAGACATTTAAGGAAGCGAAGCAGCACAAGGCGCTGTTCATCTTCATGATCGCGTATTTCTTCTTCAACGATGCCGTCGCTACCGCGATTGCCATGATGAGCGTCTATGCCACCGCCGTAATGGGCTTCAGCGCCGGTCAGTTCATCCTGCTCTATCTGGTCGCAACCGTCTGCGCCATTATCGGCTCCTATGTGTTTGGGCATATCACACGCCGAGTCGGCAGCAAGACCGCTTCCGGACTGGTCGCGCTGGTCCTGATCGCTGCGCTTGTCCTTGCGGCTGCGGCGTTCTCCAGTGCCGTCTTCTGGGGAGCAGCCTGCCTGTACGGGGTAGCAATGGGATCGCTGTGGGTCACCTCGCGGACGATGATCGTCGAACTGTCTCCCGTGGAAAAAAGAGGCCAGTTCTTCGGACTGTTCGCCTTCTCCGGCAAACTCTCCTCCGTGCTCGGCCCGCTCGTCTACGGCACGGTAACCTGGGTGCTGGCCGGGTATGGCACATGGGCAAGCCGCGCCGCACTGCTGTCGCTTGTCGTGATGACGATTGCGGGATTGATTGCGCTGCTCAAGGTGCCTTATGTGAAGCCGGAAGAGGAGATGACAGTCTAGCGACTCTAGCGACCACAGCTCAAAATAGACAGCACCTGCACACCGTTTCCCTGCTTTGCTCCTCGCAAGCGTAAACGTCAGGCCCCCGCCAACGTTTACGCTTTTTTGCCCATCTGCATCAAAAAAGGATTAAACCTGCGCACGAAGGGTATCTTATACATGAGTTTTGTTATGCGAAGCAAGTTTGTTATAATTAGTAACCGGATGGCGATTCTGCGCTTTGACGTTTCCGTGGCATTTCGACATGGAGCAAAGCGAGGGGAACAGCCCAATATGTAGACGACAGAGGAGGAGTTTTCGGTATGACGACGAGTTTGACTGCAAAGGTAAAGCTGAATAACGGCGTAGAAATGCCTTGGTTTGGTCTGGGTGTGTGGCAGGTAAAAGACGGCGAGGAAGCCAAAGACTCCGTTAAGGCCGCACTGAAAGCGGGTTACATTGGAGTGGATACCGCGGCCGCTTACAAGAACGAAAAAAGCGTAGGCGAAGCGATCCGCGAGTCCGGCCTGAACCGCGAAGACCTGTTTATCACGTCGAAAGTCTGGAACGGCGACCAAGGTTATGAAGAAACACTGGCTGCCTTCGATGCCACCATGGAGAAGCTCGGTCTGGATGTCCTCGACCTGTATCTCATCCACTGGCCGGTGAAGGGCAAATATAAAGACACCTGGAGAGCGATGGAGAAGCTGTATAAAGACGGACGCATCCGCTCCATCGGAGTCAGCAACTTCCAGACGCATCACCTCGACGATCTGCTGGCAGACGCGGAAGTGGTACCTGCGGTCAATCAGGTGGAATTCCACCCGCTGCTGACGCAAAATGAACTGCTGAACTACTGCGCACAAAAAGGCATCCAGGTCGAAGCCTGGTCTCCACTGGCTCAGGGACGCTTGTTCGATAACGAAGTCGTAACCGGCCTTGCTGAGAAATACGGCAAATCTCCGGCACAGATCATGCTGCGCTGGGTGCTGGATAAAGGCGTCGTTGTCCTGACCCGTTCCGTCAAGGAAAGCCGCATTGTCGAAAATGCCGACATCTTCGACTTCACGCTGACGCCGGAAGATGTGTCCGCACTCGAAGCGTTGAATAAAAATGAACGTACCGGCCCGGACCCGGACAACTTTAATTTCTAATTCAATTCCCGGGTTTTCTTCCTCAAGATCGTAAGAGCCGTCCTCCAGGGGACGGCTTTTTGATTTCCATGAGAAGATCACATTTTGTCGGATCGATAACGATTTTGGAAAAGAATCACACAATTCGATTTGCGTCGATTCGCACGGTTGCGTTTATTTAGATAACGAGCAGCCAAAGTTCGTCTCGATTTACATAGTCATCTCAGTCCTTTCCAACAAACTTTCCAAAGCGGGAGTGAAAATCATGAAGCAAGCAACAAGTGTATTCTACATAGCCGCAGCCATTCTCGCTGTGCTGGTTCTTATCGGTGTCATCGCTCCTGATCGACTCGAAAGCATGACAGCCTATGTACAGGCTCTATTAACCGATACCTTCGGCTGGTACTATCTGATCGCCGTCACGGCGTTCGTAGCTGTCTGTATCTATCTGCTGGTCAGTCCGCTGGGGCGGATCAAGCTGGGGAAGCAGGATGACGTCCCCGATTATTCGCTTCCTACCTGGATCGCCATGCTGTTCAGCGCCGGTGTGGGCATCGGTTTGGTCTTCTATGGCGCCTATGAACCGCTGAACCATTACGCCGTCAGCGCGCCAACTGGCGACACGGGTACCGACCAAGCGGTTCGGGATGCCATGCAGTATACCTTCTTCCATTGGAGCATCCATGCCTGGGCGGTCTATGGACTGGTCGCCATGTCCCTGGCTTATTTTATGTTCCGCAAAGACCAGCCTGCGCTCATCAGCTCCACGCTGACTCCTGTGTTGGGGCGGCATACGCGCGGGCCGATTGGCAAGACGATTGACGTAATCGCCGTATTGGCTACAGTCATTGGCGTGGCTACTTCGCTCGGCTTCGGAGCCGTGCAGATCAATGGGGGCCTATCCTATCTGTTCGGGATTCCCTCGAATATCTCCACTCAGTTCATCATCATTATCATCGTGACCGTGATGTTCATGGCCTCTGCGCTCAGTGGGTTGGACAAGGGAATTCGGATCTTGAGTAATGTGAACATGATTCTCGCCGCTGCCCTGTGTGCCATGGTATTCATCTTCGGCTCCACGCTGTTCACCCTGAATCTGTTCACCGATACGCTGGGTCGTTATCTTCAGAACTTCATCAATATGAGCTTCCGCATCTCCCCGGTTAATCCGCAGAATCGGGAGTGGATCAATAGCTGGACGATCTTCTATTGGGCTTGGTGGATCTCCTGGTCGCCGTTTGTCGGCATCTTCATCGCCCGCGTATCGAAGGGACGTACCATCCGCGAGTTTGTCGCGTATGTTCTGCTTGCGCCTTCGCTCATCAGCTTCATCTGGTTCTCGGTATTCGGAGGTTCCGCAATTGCGCTGGAACGCAGCGGTAGAGCCGCTCTGTCTCAGTTGGCACCCGAAGAAACGCTGTTCGGCATGCTGGCGAACTTCCCATGGGGCATGGCCATCTCGATTCTTGCCATCGCGCTGATCGCCATCTTCTTCGTCACCTCGGCAGACTCGGGCACCTTCGTGCTTGGCATGATGACAACGGGCGGGGCCCAGAACCCGAACAATATGCTCAAAGCGGTCTGGGGCATTATGCTGACCGCAATGGCGCTGGTCCTGCTGTATTCCGGTGGCCTTCAGGCGCTGCAAAATATGATGATTATCTCTGCCTTCCCCTTCTCCTTTGTCATTATTATGATGGCAGTGAGTCTGATCCGGGCACTCAACAAAGATGCACAGGAAATGGGACCAACCAAACGCCGGGCGCCCAAAAAAGAAGCAACCAAGGCGGGATCGCAGCTCTAACATCGTCCCTGCAACTCCAAACCTCGGCTGATACATGGATGCCGCACTCCGAGTAAAGATTTGGAGTCGAAGCCCCCAAGCGAAACTTAATTGTGCCGCATCGGGTAATAACTGAAGAAGGCCGTCCCTGCTGCGAGCCGGGACGGCCTTCTTGCTGCCTTCAATCGCTGATGAACCTTATACCCGAACGTTCAAGGAGGAATCATTATGTCCACGCTTGCTCGAGCCATTGCTCTTGCCGCTCAACATCATGAAGGACAGACCGACAAAGGCGGTCGCCCCTATATCTTCCATCCTGTGCGGCTGATGCTCAAGGCACTGACCGAACAAGAGCAGATCGTTGCCGTCCTGCACGATACGATTGAGGATACCGAACTGACGCTGGACGATCTGCGCCGCGAAGGGTTTTCGGAGGAAATCGTTGAAGCGGTGGATCGCCTCTCCCGCCGGGATGACGAGACGTATCACGAGTTTATTCTGCGGATCAAGGAGAATCGATTGGCCGCGCGGGTCAAGATTCTGGATCTTCAGGACAATATGGATCTGACCCGGATCAAGAAGCCATCGGAGAAGGATCAGAAGCGGCTGGTCAAATACAGTCGGGCGCTTGATACCCTGCTCTCTCATGACCCGGAGACTTCCGCAGGCGAGGCGAAATAAAAAACAGCTCACTTGCTGACTGCTGAAGAACGCTATAGAAATGAGGCCTTGTATCATGTCACTGATTGCTGTTCCACTTCCCGCCCTGCCCTCTTCCGCCGGTCGGATCACCGCCATTCATCCGCTGACGCATGGCGGCGCCATCTCTGCAACAGCGGAACCGGCGGAGGTGCAGGGAACTGCTTCTTCTCACTGTGAGCTGCTTGCCGTCAATGACCGGGCAGAGCTGCTGCATGTATCCCTGTTACAGGGAACCGTGAGGTTATTGACGTCCCTACATATCCCTGACTTCGATCCGCTCAAGCCTGTCCAGATCGTCACCGACCATCAAGGACGTTATGCAGCGGTATCGAATCGATTTGGCCGATATGCCGTGGTATTCGCCCTTCCCCATTCTCCAGTTGAACCGGCGAAGGAGTTGATCCAGCTCGAACGGGGTGACTATTACACCGATAAAAGCGTCTTCCCACTGGCCTTTGCCCAGTTGGATCAGCAGACGATCCTGATTCACGGCTCCGACTGGAATCGGCTGGAGCTGACCGAACTGCCTTCTCTGCAATCTCTTGCCTCCCGACCGCTGCCGGATTCTGATGAGGCCGGAGAGTCCTCGACCGAATCCGACGGCCATTCCCTACCGTTTCTAAACTATTTTCACGGCAGGCTCCATGTGTCGCCGGATGGAAGCCAGATCGCCGACACCGGATGGGTCTGGCAGCCTGTAGGTCTTGTAGGCGCCTGGTCGCTGCGGGAATGGCTGAATCAGCCATGGGCTTCGGAGAATGGAAGCTCCCTGCATCATTTTTTCCAGACGGAAGATTGGGATCTGCCCGCGGCCTGGGTCGATCACGAACACCTGGCGCTCTGGGGTAGAGTAGACACAGATCTACTGGATGAGGAAGACTACGAAGAGTTTGGCAGCAAACCTGTCGTTGTTATCTACCACGTCCCCACCGGGCAGTTATTCTACGCAGCGAAAAATGTCCCTTCCTACCTGCGCTCCACCGCATTTGTGCCCAGTTCGGAATGTTTCCCTTACCCACTGGGAGACATGGCGGTGGCGGGAGATCGGCTGTTCTTCTGGGGACGGTCGGTGCCGCTGCATGTCTGGCAGCTGCCGCCTATGTCCACCGCATCTGGCACAGGTACAGATTCCGGTCAGATTGTAGACGAGCCAGCCTCCGAGACGGCCTATACAGCCGCTCCAGAACCCGTCACCACCCGTGAATTTTATGAGGCCATCTATCATCCTGATGCGGCGTTGTTTATCGATCTGCAAGCGGAAGGTCGTTTGCAGGCTTTTCGGCTGGAGGATTAGAAACACACTGATTTAGAAGCCTATTGGAAGCATAAAAGTAAGGCGAACAGGGGACGATCTCCCCGGTCCGCCTTTTTCATGCTTCAGCCGTACACCCGTCGAATAATTTCTTCAAAATCAGGCTCGCGCATCTCCACGTCATCAATCTCGCCCCAATGTCCCAGCTGACGCAGCGCGTCCATCGTGCGGACTTCCTGCCGATTCACCTCGACCGTCAACGTATCTTCGCTGCGCGACACAATCTGCATGTGCGAAGATTCGGTCATGGCATCCGGCAGCCGATAGCCATCCCGATATGTAACCTTAATCTCGGTCGGCAGTCCAATCTCCCGACGCAGCCCTTCGATCGTGCCATCATAGGTCAGCCGCCCACCGCCAATCACCATCACCCGGCGGCACAGCTGCTCGATGTCATCCATATCGTGGGTAGTGAGCAGAATAGTCTTGCCGAATTCTTCATTTAACGTCTTCAAAAAGCTCCGAATGTTCCGCTTGGCGTTCACATCCAGTCCGATCGTTGGCTCATCCAGGAACAGCAGATCGGGATCATGCAGCATCGCTGCCGCAATGTCTGCCCGCATCCGCTGTCCCAATGACAGCTTGCGTACGGGCGTCTCCCAGAACTCGCCAAGCGACAGCAGTTCGTCGAACTGCGCCAGTCGGCGGCGCTTATCCTCGTCAGCCACCCCATACATATGCGCCAGAATGTCGTAAGAGTCCTTGACGGGAAGATCCCACCAGAGCTGGCTGCGCTGCCCGAACACCACGCCGATTCTCGACGCACATCGAGTGCGATCCCGATGCGGGTCGATGCCCGACAGCATGACTTTTCCCGAAGACGGATGCAGGATGCCGGTTAGCATCTTGATCGTCGTGGACTTCCCGGCCCCATTGGGGCCGATGTAGCCGACGAAGTCTCCTTTTTCCACCGTAAACCCGATGTCCTGCACCGCTTCTTTGACGATATATTTACGCGAGAATAACGAACGAATCCCCGCGAATTTGCCTTCGGCAACGATCGGCGTCCTGAACTGCTTGTTCAGACCGACCGCTTCGATCGCTGCCTGGCTCTGCATGACTGTATTCATCGTGCTGCGCCTCCTCTCAGCTTCCCGTACTCTGATATTTGCTGATCCCAAACCGCCAGAACGCCAGCGCCAGCAGCACCGCCAGACACGAAGCCGCCGCCAGCAGCGGGAATACCCACACGCCAAGCTCCCCTCGGAGGATGTACAGCGCCGGTACGTAACTCACCAATCCAACAGGAATCGCCGTCAGCATCAAGCCCGACATCCAGCCCGGATACAGCGTCAGCGGATAACGCGCCGCTGTCTGCGCGGCGTCCTCCGTCATGTTTTGCAGCATGGAGATCCGGGTCGTCCAGAATCCGCATGCCGCCGTCGCCATCCCAATCGCAAACAGAATGAGGCCGCCGGTAAACACCGCGAATAAGGTCTGGGGAATCGCCCACCACGTAATCTGTCCGCTGCGCATCATGGCGCCCATTGCCCAGGTGAGAATGGCCCCGCTCTGAAGCAGCTCGCCTGGCATCAGTCGGAAACCACGCGGCATCAGGGACAGCAGCACCGGAAGCGGCTTGGTCAGCAGTTGATCCAGCTCCCCTTCGACCAGATAGCGTTCCAGATTATGCACTTCGTTGCCGAACGTGCGGTAGAGGGTCTTGGCGAGGGTCATCAGCGCAAACAGATACCCCACTTCATACATCGACCAGCCGCGTACCGCGCCGAACTTCGCCAAGACAATCGCCACCATAAGAAATTCGGACAGCTGAATAATCGCCGCCAGCACGGTGCCAAAGGCGAAATTAAACCGATACTGCATCCGGCTGCGTACACTGGTGCGAATGAGAAGCAGGTAGAGCCTTATGTAATTCCGGATGACTGTTCTTCGTTCAGTGCGAATTCGTGTCGATGGGTTCGTCTGCATCTTCATCCGCCCTGCACCTCCACCTTGCGCCGCATTACACGGGTGAGCAGCAGACAGCATATCGTCAGCACGATGCACCAGGCCAGCGTTCCAAGCAGGTTGAGCGGATTGCCTTTACCCAGATAGAACTGCGTGGGCGCGTAGAGCATGAACGGATAAGGAGAAGCCCATGCGATCTGCTGAAGCCAGACGGGAAGCCACTGAAGAGGAATAAAAAATCCGGCCAATAGATTCATCAGCGCCTGGTTGCTCCAATGCAGCCAGGATGATTCAGTCGTCCACAGGGCGCTAACCCCGATCATGTAGCCCATGCAGATGCCCATATACGCCGAACCCGCCAGTGCCAGCAGTGCAATCGGCAGCGTGCGTCCTCCATCTACCGGCGTCAGGCCGAGAGCCAGCAGCATGACCAGATAGATGGGGATGGACTTGTACAGAAACTGATAGGCGATCTGCCCCCATTCCTTCGCCATGAGATGCGGGAACAGATGCACGGGGCGCATCAGATCCAGCGAGATCTGCCCGGTGCGAACGGACTGGGGAATCCCAAGTCCAACCGTGGTGAAGCTGGCGACCCAGAGCGAGGTCTGGGTGAAGGTGATATACTGCATCATGCCATGCGTGCCGTATTCGCCGAGAGAGTGGTCCCGACCGAGCCCGATCCAGATGCAGGCGTACAGATAGCCGAAGGCGGCACTCGCAAAGTTATGCAGCAGATGCGAGCTTCTGTACTGGATGTTGCGGGCGTAGGCCTTGGAAGCCAGCGCCAAATAAAGCCGGGTATTGCTCCTGAAAGAAATCATGTGACACCTCCGATAAGCTTTGTGTTGACGGTAAACGTCCACTTCAGACAAGGTGAAAAAAAGAGAAGGTCACTAATATATCAGGAACGAGATCTGAAATGCAAGCGTTTTTTGGGAAAAGGAGGAACGAACGGTGGAATACAGGTGGTGGAACCGAAGGATTTGGCATGTGGAGAGGAGCATGTTCAGATATGAACAACAGGAGCCAACACACGGACTTCTCGCCTGCCTATTGTGCCTTGTTCCACTCGACTCCATGCCAAAAAACCGTGGGAGGAAAGCCTCTCCACGGTGCTGTAAGCCAAAGGGACTGAAAAGATTTGGGGAATGAGATCCGGTTGATTGCCTGGGTAAGCCATTGAACCTTGCCTGCGTCTTCCCATTTCCCAGTGCCCAAGCCGATCGGGTTTGGCTCATCCCTTCGATGACTACTGCCCCGAAAGCGAATCACTGGAATACGTTCGAGTTTCAGCAGGATAAGCGGCGCTAACGCTGCGCCGCCCAGTCCTCCATGATCCGGCGGATGGCAAGCACGCGCTCGGGATCAACCGGCGCGAGTGGGTCGCTCCCATATCGGGCGGCCGACCCGATGTGGATGCGCTCCGCGCTGGTCGCGTCGAGGAACGGACGCAGATTCCTTTCCGTCAGGCCCGCGCCGGCGAGGATTCGCGGCGGCCGCCCTGCGGAGCGGCGCAGCAGCTCTGCCAGCCGGCCACTGCCCTCGGGCGCGTTTCGCGCTCCGCCCGAGGTCAACACGTCCGTCACCTGCGGATAGACGGACAGCACCTCCAGCGCGCGGTCGAGGTCTGCGGCCTCATCGAACGCGCGGTGAAACGTGAACGCGAGGCTCGGCCCCGCGTTCAGCAGTCCGGCGAGGGCGGACGCATCCACCGTCCCTTCCGGCGTCAACGCGCCGGTCACGACGTCAAGTCCGCCTGCGGCGGCGATGCGGCGAATGTCCCGCCGCATCTGCTCCTGTTCGTCTTCGCTGTAGACGAACCCGCCTCCCCGCGTCCGAACCATGACGCGGATCGGCACCTGCACCGCGCGGCGCATCGCCGCCGCGCAGGACAGGTCCGGCGTCACGCCGCCGGACAGCGGATCGGCGATCCACTCGATCCGGTCTGCGCCTCCCCTTTCCGCTGCCGCGGCATCCTCCGGCGTGCAGGCAATCACTTCAAGCAGCATCTGGCGCCCTCCTCGCGGCTTAACGGAACTCCGGCGGCGTACGGCGGGCCACCCCGGTACGCAGCGCAGCAGCCACCACCGCGTCGCGGATTCGATCCACCACTTTGTCGTTGAATACGCTTGGAATGATGTACTGTTCATTCAGTTCATCATCTTCCACGACCGAAGCGATTGCCTGGGCAGCGGCAACTTTCATCTCTTCGTTGATGGTCAGAGCGCGGCAGTCCAATGCTCCCCGGAACATGCCCGGGAAGCAGAGCACGTTGTTGATCTGGTTCGGGAAGTCACTGCGGCCTGTAGCCAGTACGCGGACATGCGTTTCCGCCAATTCCGGGTCAATCTCCGGGTCGGGATTGGCCATGGCGAAGACAATCGGATCGGGGGCCATCGACTGGATATGCTCCAGCGTGAGCAGATTCGGCCGTGAGACTCCGATGAAGACATCCGCTCCCGTGATGACCTGTTTTAGATCGCCTTGTTCGCCATTGGGATTGCAGTTATCCGCGATCCAATCCCACATCTCATTGTCGTATTTCTCCGCCTTGTGCAGGGCGCCGCAGCGGTCAACGGCAATGACGTTGCGGGCGCCCGCAGACAGCATCATCTTGATGCAGGCCGAGCCTGCTGCTCCTACGCCCAGCAGAACGATCTTCGCGTCCTCCAGCTTTTTCCCCACAATTCGCAGCGCATTTAGCAGCCCGGCAAGCACGACGACCGCCGTTCCGTGCTGATCGTCATGGAACACCGGGATGTCCAGTTCTTCATTCAATCGACGTTCAATCTCAAAGCAGCGCGGCGAACCAATGTCCTCCAGGTTGATCCCGCCAAACGCAGGCGCAATCAGCTTGATCGTCCGAATAATCTCCTCGGTATCCTTGGTATCCAGGCAGATCGGGAACGCATCCACCCCGGCAAACTGCTTGAACAGCATGGCCTTGCCTTCCATGACCGGCATCGCAGCCCTTGGCCCAATGTCACCCAGCCCCAGCACCGCCGTACCATCGGAGACCACAGCAACCGTGTTGCGTTTGATCGTCAGTGTAAAGGCCTTCTGCGGGTCTTCATGAATCGCACGGCAGACCTTGGCTACCCCTGGCGTATAGACATTGGACAGATCTTCACGGTTCTTGACCGGAGACTTTGATTGAATCTCAATCTTCCCGCCCAGATGCGCCAGGAATGTACGGTCGGACACATTGACGATGGTGGTTCCCGGCAGAGCTTCCACAGCCTCCAGCACCGACTCCCGCATTTTATCCGGCAGATTCACCGTCAAGTCGCGGATGGTATGATCCGGACTGGCGTGAATGACGTCGATCGCTACCACGTCTCCGCCGCCGTCGCCAATCGCACCTGCTACCTCTCCGAACGTTACCTGTTTCTTGTCCATCTGCAAACGTATAATCATGCTCGTTCCAAGGGCCATTGTCTACCTCCTGAGGATACGGTATTGGCGCAAAGTCCTCATCAGGGAACCTTGCTCACTTACTGATAACGCTTACATCTTGAATCCGGACTTATTATAGCATAACTCGGTTGTCTGCGCTTGAAGGAACCTCAAAATGACCAATGGGTCTGCTCCCTGCTCATCCAAAAGCCAATCCCCCGTGAAAAAGTTGGAATCTGGCGCTCGATCATGTGGAACCCAAAGATTCGGAGCGCCTGCTCATGGTATACTGAAAGAGACAGAGAGCACTCGATAAACAAAGAGATCCCTATAGAGATCAGATCAAAGACCCATTCGCCCCATCAAACAGAAGACAATCAGACAGATAACGCGAACGCAAGACAGGGAGGAGATCCTTGTCTTGACATCCGCACACGGAGGGAAAACCGCATGGAAAATTCGCAAGAAAAAAGCATCGTTTTTTTTGACCTCGATGGTACCCTGCTCAATGACAATAAGCAAATCAATGATTCTACCCGTCAGGCTATCGCTGAACTCAAGGAAAAAGGACACATCGTCGCAATTGCCACTGGACGTGCTCCATTCTTTTTCGATCATATTCGTGAGGAACTGGACATTGACACCTATGTCAGCTACAACGGCTCCTATGTGGTACTGGAAGGACAAGTGCTGTTCACCAATCCTCTCAACGCTCAGGCGCTGGAGACGCTGACCGATCTTGCACTCAATCATAATCATGCCGTCGTCTATATGGACCATGAAGCTATGCGTGCTAATGTACCTGACAGCGATCGCGTCAGCGAAAGTATCGGCACTCTGCAAGTCGGAATCCTGCCTACCCATGACCCGCTGTATTATAAGGAACGCCCGATCTATCAATCGCTTCTGTTCTGCGCAGAAGGAGAAGAGAAACCCTATGAATCGCTAGTAGAGACCTTCGATTTCATCCGCTGGCATCCGTTCTCGGTAGACGTTCTTCCTTCCGGAGGCAGCAAGTTCAAAGGCATCCTCAAGATCACCGAGAAGCTGGGGATTCCACTGGAGCGCCAATATGCGTTTGGTGATGCGCTGAACGATCTGGAGATGCTTCGCGGCATCCCGAACAGCGTAGCGATGGGCAATGGACTGCCCGAAGCCAAAGAAGCGGCAAAATGGATCACCACATCCAATGATGAAGACGGCATCGCTCACGGACTGAAGCTGGCGGGGCTGCTGTAGTTCTGTCATTGCGTTCGGACGTGCAAACTGCCGGAAGCATCAATCGAAAGAAAAGAGAACGGGGGCTAATCATGGAGCAAAGCATTATCTTTTTTGATATTGATGGCACGCTGGTGGATGAGAAAAAAAACGTACAACCTTCCACACGTGCAGCCATTGAAGAGTTAAAAAGGCAGGGACATATCGTGGCCATCGCTACGGGACGTCCGCAGTTTATGTTCAGGGAACTTCGTGAAGATCTCGGCATTGATACCTACGTCAGCTACAGCGGGCAATACGTCGTCTTGAACGGCCAGGTCATCTATACGAACCCCATCGACAAGCGTTCGTTGGAGCAGATGACCGACATCGCCCTCAAACACAATCATCCGGTGATTCTGATCGACGATGAAGAGATGAAGGCGACCGTGCCGGACGACGAGTTCGTCGCCCAAGGATTTGGGTTGCTGCTGAATTATGTGTCGCTTGCTGCACCCGATCCGCTGTTCTACCAGAAAGGGTTCGTCTATCAAGCGTCGCTATTTTGCAGTGAAGAAGATCAACGTCTGTACGACGAGATCTTCCCGGCGCTCTCCTTCATCCGCTGGAGTCCCATCTCCGCCGACGTCCTTCCGGCAGGTGGGAGCAAGCTTGAAGGCATCCGCAAGATCACGGAGAAACTGGGAATTCCACCTGAGCGTCAATATGCGTTCGGCGATGCGTTGAATGATATGGAGATGCTCAGCGGCATCCCGAACAGCGTAGCGATGGGTAACGGACTGCCCGAAATCCAGGCCGTCGCCAAATGGGTCACCAAGACCAATGAAGATGACGGAATCGCTCATGGTCTGAAACTCGCCGGGCTGCTGTAGAAGTGCCAATCCGCCTTATCGGGAAATGCACCTCATTTCTCCATAGCGCCTATGGTATAATGACGAGCAGATCCATTCACTCCACTGGAGGTTTATATTCCCATGCTTACTTTTGAACAAAAACTGGCGATCCTGGACTCATTCCCCGAACTGGAACGGCGCGATGTGTCGCTGGGACGCGTGAACTATCATTTTGAAGGCAGTGTGCATGACAAGAAGACCGTCGGCTATCGCTTCCATCCGAATGGCAACGGTTATGTATTTGCCGGGCTGGTGGGCGACTACGAGACGGACGACAAAGGCTTTGTTAACGTCCGTGACTTCTCGGAAGCGCAGCTTAGGGAGATCATCGACGCTTCGATTCGCTCGCTGTCCCCGGTAGGTGGAGCTTCCGCCTCCAAGCCAAAATCAGCTGCGGTAACGTCTTCTTCCACTTCGCAAGATGAGATCTGGACGGATAACGAAGGCCAGGAGCTGGTGCTGAAGTTTGAAGAAGAGACGTTCTTCCTCTACTCCGGGCAAAGTCTGGAAATGGCGTTCGAGACACGCGAGGAAGCCGAAGAATATCTGGCAGAAGAAGGATTTTCGTTCAACCGCCGATAATTTCTTGTCACACCGTCTTACCTCTGTCGTTCCATCATAGCCAAACCAAAAACCGCCGCAAAACCGTCCTTCCGGACGATTCTGTGGCGGTTTTTTCATCCCATTCGGCAGGGTCGATTATACTTACATGCTCAGAGCTATGAAAACAGGCTGGAAACGGCTTCCGCAGGTCCAAATGAACGCTGACGCAGCAGCTTCACTCCCTGCATGACCGCGATCCATTCGTATTCGTTTACGGCGCCTTCGACCCCATTCTCCGTAAGCAGTCGGTATCCGTCACTTTTCCACCAATATTTCTTGCGGCCGACGAATATGGCCTCCCGCCTGCCCTCGATCCGGTATCCCCGAAGTTCGGCGTCCATCTCGATGTCATAATATCCCCTGGCTCCTGCGTTATATTCAAATTGGGTGACGGACATGGGTGAATTGCGGGTTAATGTGCCGACAAGTTCCTCGCGTGCGTCGTAGATCTCCCAACGTTTGGGAAGCCCACGCAGACGGCACCGGAAACGCACATAATCTTCGTCGTCCCGCACATGGGCACGACTTGACGTATATTCGAGAGTACCCGCCTGCTCTCCATTTGGAAAAGTGATCGCACTCCTGCCCATCGGCCAGAACTTCCCTCCAACATGCAGTTCCATGACCCAGACCTCCCGATCGTCAGACTTCCTGCGCCGTCTCTTCACCCTGACGCCTAGTTCCAATCCGCTCCATCCACCTGTGCATCGATCAGATTCGACTGAAGATCATCCGCTACCGCCTGAATATCCTCCGGTGTAATCTGAATCAACAGATACCCTTCTTCATCCCGCATCTTCTCGGCTGCTTCCTTGAAGTATCGCGGACTGCCGGGTGAAGCTTCATCATCGTACACCAACAGCATCCCGTCGCTCTTGCGCAGCAGCAGGGCATCCCGCGCCTTGAACTGCCAGGGGCCGCTGTAGGCTTCCTTGCTGACCAGCCCATAATAATCGACCTGCTTGAGCAGGTTCTGCCAATAGTCCTTCTTCTCGTCGCTCCACTTCTCGTCCATCCCGGCAAAAGCCGCCAGGATCGACAGTTTGAGCTGCGGATAGTCGGCCTTTAATTCAATCACCGCTTCACATGCCCATAGATCAACGCCGTACTGCCCTGGCGTAATGACCCATTCCAGCCCTTCCTCGATCAGCGGGATCAGCCGGCGCTTGATCGCTTCACGGATGAACGGAATACCCGGATGCTTCTGATTGAAGATGCCGAGTTCGTTGGCGCGATAGCCGGTGACCAGCAAATTTTTCACAACGTTACAGCCTCCCCGATCCTTTTCCTCCAGTGTATCATATGAGGTTCACCTGAGCCTCAGCCTCAATCCTGACGATGGAATAATCAAGTTTAGCTGGAATTTGCCGCAGAGCGCTGACGCTTACGAATGGCATTCACACCCATCACGACAGCAACCAGCTCATATTCATCCAGCGGTGAGGCATTCTGCAGCTGGTAGGCGCCGCTGAGCATCCAACTCGATGTACGGGCGAAGTGCGCCACTTCCACCCCATCCTGCGTCATGATATATTCCTTGGAAAAGTTCGGGGATTCAATCTCGTATACTCCACGCTGCCCGGCGTCATACTCGAACTTTTTGCTGAATAACGTAAATTTGGGTCGCAGCTCTCCTATCTCACGCCCACTTCCATCCATCACCTGCCAGCGGCGCAGCATCAGGCGAAATTTGCCCGTATACAGCAGTTCGCCGGAGGAGGCATATACATCCAGCGCCGAGCCAAATGCACTTCTAAGATCCAGCATCCCGGCGGCTTCTCCCGCTGCGTTCAGAATCTCGGTTCGTCCGCTGTTAAAAAAGTTATCCGTCACATATAGCTCCATGCTCATCCGCCCCTTCTCATGATCGCTTGGCCTGCGCCACGTTCTCTGTCATTTCAAACGCTCTGGTAAAGGCTCTCAAGTTATAAACGCTCCTCCCATGGGCTTCGTACCGAAATTTCTTCTTCAGAAATATCGTTCGCTCCCGACCGCTGCCTGCACATTCCGGATGCTTGATTCTTTTTTACCCACTCAGTCCCTCGTTTGTACAAGCAAGCAGTGAGGGTAATAGGATCTACCGACCTTACAACCTTCGTTAGATCCTACCTCAATCGCGGTCGGCATCTCCGACTTTGAAAGGATGGAATCCACACATGAAAAAGAAGATCATCGCGGCTGCCGTTGCCGCTGCATTGACCTTGACCGCCTCTGCCGGTGTGTACGCGGGAGCCAATCTCAAGGAAATTCGGGCGACGCTTAACTCCGGACTCAGCCTCGTCGTGAATGGCAAGACCTACACGCCCAAAGACGCCAATGGCAAAACGCTCGCTCCCATCACCTATAACGGCACGACCTATCTGCCGGTGCGTTCGATTGGTGAAGCCCTGAATACGTCGGTCAATTATGATGCCGCCAACAGCCGGGTCGTAATTGGTGGAGCGGCTGCTTCGGGCAATTCAGGGAACACAGGCAGTCCTTCGCCTAGTTCAACTTCCGTCAAACGCCCTTCGCTGCTGCCGCAGGATTTCCCGCTGCCTTCGGATGCCAAGATTTTTGATGTGGTACAGGGAACGACGACCGGCAAGCCTGCTGTGACCTTCAGCTATCTGACGAAGCAGAATCTGGAGACGCTGGGCAATCAGTATAAGCAGTATTTTGAGAAAAAAGGCGCATCATCCAAGTCCGAGGAAGTCAGCGCATCCGCCTTTACCATCGTGGATTCTAGCAGTACATTTAACGTCTCGCTCACCACTTCGCCTGGTACGGGCAGCAGCCAGGGGTATACCGTAGTGGAAGTGATCTGGAGCGGGAAATAACGTTCCGCTTTCAGACCCTAAATGCTCAGATGCTGATCGACTGACCGGTCTTCCAGATCCTTATTCATGTTCGCAGGAAAAAGCCTCACGACGGGTTCATACCCCCCATCGTGAGGCTTTCTGTGCTGTTCCACTGGCTTCCTGCTGATGCGATTCCATTCGCCAATTTCCGCCCTGATGCTGCGCTTCGTGCCTCCTGCTGCTCGATCATGTTATTCTAAACCTAAGAGAGAGAATCCGACAATGGAAAGGAGTCTGGGATCAGATGGAACAGCCGGAGAAAAAATACCGAATCGGCGTCGAAGTGACGCTTGAAGTCATTGGGGGCAAATGGAAAAGCCTCATCCTCTATCACCTGGTAGGCGGTATCAAGCGATTTAACGAATTACGCCGCCTCATTCCGAATATCAGCCACAAGATGCTGGCCCAGCAGCTGCGTGAATTGGAGCGTGACGGACTGCTGCTGCGCCATGATTACCAAGAGGTTCCGCCCCGCGTCGAATATGAATTAAGCGAGTACGGCCGGGGTCTAATCGGCGTGCTCGACTTCTTCTGCAACTGGGGTGAGGCTCATCTTGATCGGGTATACGGCGATCGACGTCTGGTGCTGGAGGATTGTGTAGCCGAACCGATTCATTCCACCGAGGCTGCCAAACTTCCCCAAGCCTAGTCGTTTGAGCGGCGGTTACCCAAAAGTGCGTACTTAACAGCCGCTTTGTTCTTTTCTACAATAAAGAGCATAAAGGGCTTGGACAACCGAAGAAAAATTCTTACGAAGAGTTCTCCAGAAGATTTCTTCCCAGCCCAATCCCCTGGAAGGAGTTTTCCCATGAAAACGTTAGTTATCGCCGCTCATCCTGCTATCGAAACGTCGCGCGTCAACCGCAGATGGCTGGAAGAAATTCGTAAATATCCCGATCAGATCACGGTCAGCTCTCTGTATGAAAAATACCCGGATGGCAAGATCGACATTGCGGCTGAACAAGCGCTTGTTGAAGCCCATGATCGCATCATCTGGCAGTTCCCCTTCTATTGGTTCAACTGCCCGCCCATGCTGAAGCAGTGGCAGGATGAAGTCCTGCTGCAAGGATGGGCCTTCGGTGAAGGTTCCTGGCTGTTCCGCGACAAGATCATTGGGGTTGCCGTATCGGTAGGGGTGGAAAAAAGCGATTACAGCCGGGATGGTGAATACGGCTTTGAGGTCAGTGAGCTGCTGATTCCTTTCGAGATGACAGCCCGATACCTGCAAAGCGGCTATGAAACTCCATTTGTCTACTACGGCGTAAGCTCACGCACACCTGACGAAGAGATTGCAGACAGCGCCAGACGTTATGCGGACTATCTGCTGAATCCGCAGCTATCTGCCGTCGTGCATCATCCCATTTCATAATTTAGCAAAAAAGCCCGCCAACAGCTGTCTACCTTCTGTTGGCGGGCCTTTTTTTGTTAAAGCATACAGCGGCTTGCTCTCATGCTTTGAAACCGTGTCTTTATTGAACTTTTGTCTTTATCGTTTGCGTGGTAACCAGTTTCCCCTGTCGATCATAGGCCAGCACCTCAATCGAGACCATTTTGCCTTTATAGGGCGTAAAGTCAATCTGCGTGCTCCAGGGAGGGGTTACGGTCATGCCGACCGTCTTGCCGCCGATCCGGTAAATGACCTTGCCGAGTGTCGGCGACCAGGTCTTCACATAGGCGGATACCTTGAGTTTCTGGGCGGGAACGGCGGCGCCAATCCGGTTGTAGGACAGCGAAGTTCCGCTGCCGATGTCACTCAGGTAATACGGGTTCAAGATGGCTTTCTGATAAGCCGTCAGCATCTTGGCATTGTTCGACAGACCATAATATTTGACCCGATCCGTCGTGCCCTGCGTGTCCACGTCAAACCAGAACGCGGCCTTGACCTTGGGATATTTCATCGGCAATGTCGCGTACAGCTGCTGCGTCTGATAGACCGACCAATCGCTGACATCACGCATTTTCTCCGGATACATATAAGACACCGCGCCTTCGGCAATCATGATCGGTTTGCGGTTGGCATACAGGTTATAAATCGTGTCCAGCTTGGCGACATGGCTGCTTCGATCCATGCCCTGCTTGAGTGGATCGGCGGACGGATTGTAGATCGAATACAGGCTGGCGCCCACCCAATCGACATACGCGTCACCCGGATAATAATCCTGAATGGTATCAATCGGTTCTGCTCCAGGTGCCCAGACCATCGCCACATTGTCGGGAGCTTCCTTGTGGAACACATTCGCTACCAGGCGGAACTTCTCGATATAGGTCTGCGGCGTGCTTTTCCATGGTGTCCAGTTGCCGTTCATCTCATTGGCAAAACGCAGGAAGATCGGAACGCCTGAAGCTGCCGCATCCTTGGCAAGCTGATGGAGATACGCGTTATCCTGCACTTCGCTCATCCCTCCAAGCGGCTGTACCCCAAGTTCGATGGCAGTTCCATTGGCTTTGGCCTTGTTGATATGCGACTGGATGGTAGACAGCCGCGTCCCATATGTGAAGTACAGCAGATACCCTGCGTGTTTACGACCCGTCAGCTTGGGAAATTCTTCTGTATAGAACTTGCCACCCGATGACTGATGCACCTTGGCATCCTGCTCCGCATAAGCTCCCAGCAGGATACCGTTAGCCGGCTCCAACGGCGCCAGTCCGCGCGAACGATTGGCAAGTGTCTGTGCAGACAATCCCGTCTCGTAATACAGCTCGGCAGAGCTGCGAAGTGCATCTGCCTTGCGTTTGACGGCAATGCTGTCTTGAGTCAGATGCACCCGGGCATAATAAGCCGACTCCAGATCCCAACTGGATACGGCTTTATCATACTGATTGAGCTTCACATAAGCTTCGCCAGCCTTGCGATACATACGGCCGGCATTGCCATAGTCGGCACTGGCAGCCATCGTTCGCCCTGCCTGCTCGTATTTGGCGATCGCCTGGGTATATTTGCCCTGCGCATCCAGCCGCATCGCCTCGTTATAGACATTCCATACACTTGCCGCAGACGCCGTGCGTGGTGCCGGTACGGCAACTGTTCCCACCAGCAAAGCGGCAGCCAGCGCCAATGCGCTGAATCTGCGAATTCCCCCTCGAATCCCTTTCAATCCCCTCACATCCCCTTTTCTCTCTGCCTGGGCCTACTTGCCTGTAGGCTAACTTTCTTTATATCGGCAAAAAGACCCTTTTCATTTATGAGAAGGGTCTTTTTGATGCTTCCGTCCGCGCTTGTATCTATACTTCTATCCATCGCCAGGCTATCCGGCTGTTGATCTACAGCTTGAATCGACCGACCAACTGCTCCAATTCACCAGCCAATTGAGACAGGGACACAGCACCTGTGGACATCTGCTGCATCGCAGCCGACTGCTGCTCCGCTACCGAGGAAACCAGCTGTACATCTTCCGCTGTCCGTTCGGTCTGTGCGCCGCTCTCCATAATGGCGGAAGCGACCATCTCCACAACCTGCACCATTTCGCCGGAAGCCTGAACCGCCTGCTCACTCTGCAAGCCGACCCGCCCTACCGTCTCACGGATGCGTCCAAACAGTTCGCCCGTTGCCCGGATCGCTTCGCTGCCTGCGGAGACACGTCCGGAGGCTTCCTGAATGACCTGATTCAGACGTTCGGCATCCTCCTGCACCAGATCAATCATCCCGATGATCTGTGCAGCTGAAGCCGAGGATTGTTCTGCCAGCTTGCCGACTTCGCTGGCTACCACAGCAAATCCTTTGCCATGTTCACCTGCACGCGCGGCTTCAATCGAAGCGTTCAACGCCAGCAGATTGGTCTGCTTGGCAATATTGGTAATTAATTGGACGATACCGCCAATCTCGATCGAACGCTGATTCAGCGCTTCCACAGCTTGAGTCATCTCCGCCATGCCTTCGTTGGTCGATTCCATCTGCAGCACAGCTTCACCAACCACTTCAACCCCCTGATCCGAATGGGAGCTGGCGCTTGCTGCCGCTTCCGACGTCTCTCCAACGCGATCCCGGATCACGACGATCTTGTCCAGCATCCGCTGCATCAGATCGCCTCCCGAACGCGAAGTCACCAGTTGGGCTTCGATAGACTTCGTCATTCCTTCCATCGAAGATACCGTATGCTGGGCGCCTCTTGCACTCTCCTGAGCTACCGACTTGAACTCGTCAGCTGATCCAGCCAGCGTGCTCGACGTGCGACCGACTTCCAGCAGAATCTCACGCTGATTGTGTCCCATGCGTTCCAGGGAGGAAGCCAGTCGTCCCAGCTCGCCTTTGAGTCCGGCTTGGAGTGTCTGCAAGTCATCCACTTGACTCAGATCACCTTCGGCCATGTAATCGACATGCTGTGTCAATGCAGACAGAGGGCGCGTAATGCTGCGCGAGATCAACAGACTCAATCCTGCAGCCAGCAGTACGGCAGCGACCAATGCAGCAATGGAGATTGTCAGGGTCATGGCGGCCTGATCGCGCTGCGCCTGGGCAAAACTGTTCATGATGTCAATCTTCTGATCGATGGTCGCTCCCAACGCCTCGGTCATCTGCGAGACCAGCTGCTCGTTCTGCTGCTGGAGCTGAATCGCTTCGTCATCCTTGTTGGCTTCCGACAGCTGGAGAATTTGCTGGGTTACCTGTTCATAAGTTGCCGCAGCCGCCTTGAACTCTCCGGCACCTTTTTTCTCCTGATCGTCAGTCAGCGAAGCGATATACGTCTCAATCGCCTGATTCATCTCGGTCGTGGCTTGGTCAATCTGCTTCTGAGTTTCGCTCATCTGCGAATCATCCGTTTGCAAAATATTGCGCATGGTCAATTGGTCAATGGTCTTGAGTCGATCATTGATCTTCTCCAGAACAACGACGTTCGGAATATGTTGATCTTTTAATTCATCCGACCGATCCTTCAGTGTTGATGTGCCCAGATTGGTCAGGGTATTCAAAACAATAATTAGCACGATCATCATGCCAAATCCGCCAAACAACTTCTGTCTGATTGTAAGCTTCAACTTGTTGCCTCTCCTCTGCTCTGCGGATATTTTGCTAAACCGAATTTGCTCTCCATCCTATTTCGGCAAGTCGTTTGCTTTTAATGAGGTTTGTTTATTTTTTGAGAACAAAAAGGCCGCCTGGCTTACGCCAAGCGGCCTGCAATAGTGGGATTTACCTATCCTGCAAGGTTTAACGAAATAGGAGTGTGCAGGACTTGTCAAACAAGAATCCCTTAGAACGCCGGATACGTGTCCGTGTACTCTTCTTCCAGGAACTTCTTCACTTCAGGACCGCGCATACGTTCTGCCAGCTTCTGGATCGCCGGATCATTTTTGTTGTCTTCGCGCGCCATAAGCGTAATCGCAAATGCCTGCATGTCCTTTTCGACAATCAGAGCGTCTTTTTTGGCCGACAATCCCAGCGGTTTGGCATAAGCCGGGTACATCGTGACCATATCCACATCGTCCATCATCCGGTTCAGCGTCAGCAGATCAACTTCCTTGAATTGCAGGTTTTTCGGATTGGAGGTGATGTCTTGAATCGTCGCTTTGATGCCTACGCCGTCCTTGAGCTTAATCAGATTGTTCTGTTCCAGCAGCAGCAGCGAGTGGGCAATGTTGGGTGGATCATTCGGAATGGCAACCGATGCGCCGTCCGGCAGCTCGTCAATCGACTTATATTTCTTCGAGTAGCCTGCATACATTGCATTGTAGACCGGCTGCACCGGCACGATATGCGCGCCCTTGGCTTCGTTGTAAGCTTCCGCATAAGGGACGTGCTGGAAGAAGTTCGCATCTACTTCCTTGTTCGCCAGCGCGTCGTTCGGCTGGATGTTGTCCGACATTTCTACGATCTCCAGGTTGATGCCGTCTTCAACCAGCAGCGGCTTGACCAGTTGCAGAATCGCGTCCATCGGTGCCGGAAGCGAAGCGACTTTCAGGGTGGTCAGTTCTTCGCTGTCTGTGCCTTTTGCTGCGGAACTGTCGGTCTTGTCAGCCGTCTTGTCCGATGAAGTCGAAGTCGATGCCGATTGACCGCAGCCAGCCAGAACCAGAAACAGAGCAGTCAGGATAAGGATCAGAGACTTTTTCATAATGGTCGTGTACCCCCGTTGAATGATGGTTTATTTGTCTGATGACATCTTCTTACCGTTTATCAATCTTGTGTGAAATGTAGCTGCCGACCACCTGCACGATCTGAACGAGGATAACCATCAATACGATCATACAGATGGTCACATCCATCTCGAAGCGCTGGTACCCGTAACGAATGGCGAAGTCACCTACGCCTCCGCCGCCGACAATGCCAACAACCGTTGAATACGAGATAAAGCTGACGATCGAGGTGGTAAGCCCTAATACCAGGCCGGAGCGAGCTTCGACGTACAGGAACTTCCACACAATCTCCAGGCGGGATGCGCCCATGGAGCGTGCCGCCTCGATCACACCGCGCGGCACTTCCAGGAGAGCCTGTTCGACCAGCCGGGAATAGCCAGCAATGGCGACGACCGCCAGCGGTACCGTCGCCGCTGTGGTCCCAATCGTCGTACCTACAAGGGCACGCGTCAGCGGAAACATGAAGACGACGAGCAGCAGGAATGGGAATGAACGAATGACGTTCACCAGCGTGTTGAGCAGCATGGAGGCAACTCGATTCTCCAACATGCCCCCACGCCGGGTCGCATAGATGAGCGTTCCTAGCGGAATTCCCAGAATTGCGGCCGCAAGGGTGGACATTCCCACCATGTAGAAGGTCTGACCAATCGCTTCCCAGATCTGCTCCTGATACTGCGTCCAGATCTCTGTGAGACGATCCAGCGTCATGGCGTTGTCCCCTCCTTCTGCATCGTACCCAGAATCTGTTCCCGATACGATAGCTTGGGACGAACCTGCTCCTCTGCACGTTTGGGCAGATCGAAGGTATCCACCACCGCTCCCATCTCCATGACGGACACGCGAGTACAGATCTGCCGAACGACTTCCATCTCATGCGTGACGATCACAATCGTGACGCCCAGCGTGCGGTTGACATGCAGCAGGACGTTGAGCAGATCTTCCGTCGTCTGTGGATCAAGGGCGGAGGTTGGCTCGTCACACAGCAGCAGCTTGGGATTACTGGCGAGTGCCCGGGCAATGGCTACCCGCTGCTTCTGTCCGCCACTAAGCTGCGCCGGGTACTGCCTTGCCTTGTCTTCCAGACCGACAAACTTCAGCACTTCCGCGATTCTGGCTTGGCGTTCACGCTTGGGCGTTCGTGCCAGTTCCAACGCCGAGGCAACATTGCCCTGCACCGTGCGATTATGAACCAGGTTGAACTGCTGGAAGATCATCCCCATCGATCGCCGGGTCTCACGAAGTTCACGTTCGCCGAGTGCCGTCAGATCCCGTCCTTCAAACAGCACCTTGCCGCTGTCGGGCCGTTCCAGCATATTCATCAGGCGCAGCAGCGTGGACTTGCCCGCTCCGCTTGTCCCGATGATGCCATAGATGCCGCCCTTTTCAATCTCCATACTGACGGGTAGAACGGCCTGAAACGTCTGGCCCTGCGCCGTATAGGTCTTGCTGACTTCATGCAGGGATAGAATGGCCGACCCCTCCTTGTATTACTATTTTTCTTCGCTGTTACATTCTTTAATCGACTAAATTATAAGGTAATCTATGCGCTGTGTCACTATTTTCGAGCATAATTTTAATATTATTTTTACAATCGCCGCAGCGATGGGTATGCTTGTTTGCACAATGAAAAGCCCAGCGCGGTTTAGAAACGTTTCGCCTGAAAATGCAAAATCGCATAGAGCAGCAGACCCGACACAGCTCCATACAACAGATGGGCACTCAGCCACCAGAGCCAGGCAGGAAGACTGTCAATTGGCGGTGTCCCCCCTGCAGAGAGCAGGGTCGTCGGATAGAGCAGGATGCCAATCACCAAGCCCACGACAGCCGTAACCGCCGCCATACTGATCGCAGACGGAGGATGCTTTATGGAGCGGCGCTGCCAGATCCAGCCCAGAATCAGAACCAACACAGCCGAGATGAGCAGATGTATCCCAAATTCAATCAGCTCGCCAAGTACGAATCGATTAAGCAGCGGCACATAATCCGTATTCAGCAGCAGCCGATAAACCCGATGACCACTCAGGCTCTGTATCATCTTGAGCGTAAAGCCGAGAATCAGACCGGAGATCAGACCTGCTCCTAGATACAAGAACAGATTCCTGATTGTGCTGCGCGGACTGACGATGGGATTGGAGCCTTTGCTGACCCTACCACTCATTCTTGTTCCTCCTTATCGATCCGAGTTAATACGAAGCTGTTTGGATTAAACATGATCGATTCTTACCTATCCTGATTCCTATTTGCCTTTAAGTCTATCCCTTTTTACCCACTAAGCTTATCTCCCACTCCCTATCCCCGTCTTCGCCATCCTATCGCGCCGTTCATCTGCTTGGGTCAGGCCTTTTGGAAGACACCAAAAAAGGCCGCTGCAAGATACAGCGGCCCTTCGTCCAAATTACATCTTCAAACAGCTAGGCTGGGCTACAAGCCCAGATACTCGACAATCCCTGCCGCGATCGCTTCCGCCACGCGGTTCTGCCAAGCCGGATCGGTCAGCTTCTCGACGTCTCCTCCTGCATACAGGAAGCCTGTCTCCACTAATGCCGTCGGCATGTTCGATTCCCGATCGACATGCAGATTCTGATATTTCGCCCGGCGATCCGGCAGTCCGGTCGCTTTGATGACATGCTTGTGAATGGTTTCCGCCAGTTCCTTGCTCTCCGGCTTCGTGTACAGCGTCTCCGTACCGCTTGTCGGCTTTGATTTTACCGGCATGCTGTTGGCATGAATGGAGACCATAATATCGGCGTTCAGGCTCTCTGCAATATCCACCCGACCCTGCAGCGAGACATCCGTATCATCACTGCGCGTCATGACAACGTCCAGGCCTTCGACCTGCTTGAGCAGCGCCTCAACCTTGAGCGCCATATCCAGATTGACATTCTTCTCCATCAGCGTTGGACCGCCTTTGTAGATCGCTCCCGTTGCCTTGCCGCCATGTCCAGGGTCGAGCACGACGATCTTCTTGCCATCATTACCGACACCCGGCGTCGATGGCCCACCCTGACGATTCAGATCGATGAAGATGAGATTGCCTTCCCGATACATCTGGTAGCTCTTGTTCTTGTTCAGGTCGATTACGACCCGCGTTCTCAGCTGCGAACCGTCCCGGGCAGCCGAATCGTCGTTCAAGGCAAAACGAACACTCGTTACGTCCGAAGATCCGGACACCGAGATATTCCCCTGCTGACCGGCAAGCAGTCCTTGTCCCTCTGCAAACAGCGGGCCAAACGAGGTATTCGGCAGATCGACTACGATCCGATAGGGCGAATCGTATTTGTCGACCTTGGGTGTCACGTCGCCGCTTACCGCAACCATCAGACGATTCTCGCTGAAGCTGATCTGATCGACCGATGCCGCAGCTGTGACATCCGGCGCTGGCGTTGGGGGCTGATCGCTGTCGTCATTTGGCCCCGTCTGAGACCCTTGCCCATGCTCGGATTGCAGGTACACGGTCTGGGCTGCACCGTCCCATTTCACAGCCAATCCCAACTGTGTACTCACGAACCGAAGCGGTACATAGGTCGTATTCGCTTTGGAAAAAGGCGCCTGCTCCAGCGTCATTGAACCGTCGGCGGACACTGCCGCTCGGCTGCCCAATTTCAGTACAACCGCGTCACTTTCTCCTCCAATCGTCACTTCCTGACTCCCTGGATTCCATCCGACCGGATAGCCCATTACCTCTGAGATGATCCGAATCGGGACCATGGTTGTCCCTTTTACCGTCAATACGTCTCTGGCACCGGTCACTTCCCTGTCATCGAGCACAATCTTCGTATTCGATGCCGCCTGACTGGTCTGCACCGACAAGAAAAACACCGCCGCCAAAGCAAATACCGCCGCAATCAGAATCCTTCTGATTGCTGATTTTCCCATCCATTCTGTCATGCCTGTTCCACCCCGCAACCGCTCCTTCTCTTCTAGAATGGTGAACGCGTTATAAACACGTCCCTTAGATATAGACGCCGCCCGTTTTATTTAAGTTCCACTGTCGATCTACTTTTTCGAGAAAAAGAAAAAGACGGCTTGAGCCTCCTACTACGAGGACTCAAAGCCGCCTTGTTCAGAGAAGTCTGTCGGTTATTTCCCGCTCTTCTCCTGTTTCTCCAACTCTTCACTCATCCGCTCCAGATAGACGGGTGCATCCATATCGTCGGCAGCCATCATCTCGATCAGGCATAACTTGTCCGAACGCTGAAGCTCCGCGTCGCGGAACGCGCGAGCCAGCTCCCCGATCGTCCGCACACGCTCTGCACGCGTATCGCCGCCAAATGCTTCGAGCAGCTTGACGTAATTCCAGCCTGGAATTTCATTATACGGTTGATTGTCTGTGGGAACGCGGAAATTGAGATGCTTCTCGATGGTATAGCCGCCGTTGTTCAGGACGAACACAATCGGTTTGCAGCCATACTCGATCATCGAGCTAAGCTCCTGCGCCGTCAATTGCAGTGAGCCATCGCCAGTGAACAGCAGCACACGGCGTTTGGGTGCTGCAATACTGGCTCCGAGCGCTGCCGGTGTCGCATAGCCGATACTCTGCCAGCCGCCCTGCGAGATGTACGTAGCGCCCTGCGGCAGCTGCACCTGCGACAATCCATACGCAAATGTCCCGGTCTCCGCGATGATAATATCTCCTGGCTGGAGCAGCCGCTGGATGAGCGGATAATATTCCGCCGCCTTGAGCGCATGGCTGCCATCAAGCTGTGTGCCGCTGTTGTAGGGACGCTCCGCTGCCGGGATGGGCTGCTCTGCGGTCAGACCCAGGCCCGCCAGCTCACGCAGCATATCTTCGCCAAGAATATTCGTGTATTCCTGGCCGCCAATCGTAACGGATTCCGGCTGTACGACGATCATCTTCTTGGGATTTAGCCGCGCTGTCTCGTTCGCCGTATTCGTATCCGAAGGCACATAACCCGCCACGATCACACAGTCCGCGCCTTCCACGGCTTCACGTACCTTCTCACTGCCCAGCTGTCCCGCATAGACGCCGATATGATTCGGGTGGCTCTCATCGAATCCTCCCTTGCCCATCAGCGTTGAAGCGGCTGGAATCTGAAGCCTCTCGGCGATCTCGCGTACAAGAGGCTCCCACTTCCAGCTCTTAACCTTCGCATCACTGAGCAGCGCGACCTGCTTGGCCGATTTGAGCATCTTGCGAGCCTGTTTGGACGCCGACTTGAGCGAAGACTCATTGGTCTTGGGCTGTTCGATCTTAGGGGCCTTGAGCGCAAGAGGCTGCTGCACCAGATCGATCGCTACAGACAGATAGACGGGCTTCTTGAGACGTTTGGCGATGGAAATGGCTTTGGGAATCTCCGCCATCGCATTGTCCGGTGTCAGCACAGCCGTATAGGCAGAGACTGGCTCATAGACGCGGCGGAACGCGTCATAGTCACCGTCCATCAGTGTATGGTGCATCAACTTGCCCTGCTTCTGTTTCTCCGATTTGGGCGAACCGACGATGTGAATAATTGGTACATTTTCACTGTAGGCGCCGGCGATCGCGTTCACTGCACTCAGTTCACCCACGCCAAATGTAGTAATCAGCGCCGACAGCCCTTTGACCCGGGCGTAGCCGTCAGCCGCATAACCGCCGTTCAGCTCATTACGAGTCGGCACGGCGCGAATACCACTGCAAGCTTCGAGCGTATCGAAAAGCGTAAAGTTATAATCGCCCGGTACCCCGAACACTTCCGTAACGCCTTCTTTTTTGAGACAGTCGAACAGATAGGTTCCCAGCGAGATTCCGCCTTCTACCTGCATATTCGATCGAACTTTTCCCATAACTGTTTTTGCCATGCTGGCACACTCCTTCCGTGATCCCCGGCCGCTAGGCCTCTAACGTAAGTTTACCCCGAATGAGCGCTAACCGGACACCTTTTCAAAAATCCTTCGGCAAAGCCCGATGAAAAAGACCGTCTCCTCAAAGGAAACGGCCTGGCTTCTTGCCTTTTGTTCGGTTTTTGGGAAAAACCTGTTTTACTCGGTTTTGAGCAAACTCTGTCCTGCTCGAACTTGCCCAAAAATCTTCTATCTCCGAATCTGTTCCAGAATCTGCGGGTCCTTGATCTTCGTATCTTCGGACAGCAGCACGATCTTCGACAGAATCTCGGCGGTACGCGGATCTTCGTCCAGGAACGGAAGGAAGAACCGTCCCCGCTGACCGGCATGCACCGGAATGATGTTGAGCGCTCCGGTGGCTTGTTTGTAGGCAATACCGCTGCCCAGATGCACGGCATATTCGCCCAACTCCCCATCCACCCGGGCATAACTGCCGTCCAGACGGACGTTCTCTTTGCCCAGCAGACTCAGGGCTTCACGCACGATAGCTGTACGCAGCTCAATGGTCGTAAGGCTGGCTTCCGGATCGACGCCGCCCACATGGGCGACACTGACTACCAGATCGACATCACGCATGATCTCGGAGAACAGGATCGGTGGCACATCTTCCAGCTTCAGCGGCTTATGCGTACGGCGATCCGTAAACTGGATGGTCTCCAGTGTCGGTGCCTCCGTATCCGCCGGCGAGAACCAATCCGCCATCGCATAGAGGGTCGCAATGACGTTATGTGCGTAATCGACCCTCTGAAGACCCTCTTCATAGCTGACCGTCCAGCCGCGTCCGCGCAGCAGAGCCACAGTCTTGCTTGGCTGTACCTGATGCCCCGCATAACGGGACGATGAAGTTCCTGCGGATTTCTCATCGGCGTTCGGCAGATACAGTTCACGGAAGATCTGCTTAAACGGCTGCTTGGGCGCTTCAAAACGTCCTGTCGATTCGGCATGCAGGCTGCGATCAATGAAGTCCCGCTGGTACAGATGCCATTTGCCGCTGGCGTGCAGATCTACCGGATGGGCGATCACCAGCTCCGCATCCTCTTGCAGCGGTCCGATCTGACGATTCTCGATGTCCACCAGATGAAGATCTTCCTGGCGGAAATAGCCGAGGCGCAGCGGCTCCGAAGCGGCGTCTGCCTGTTTGAAGACCAGATGATCCAGCAGCGGCGAGACGACCGGGTTGCCATGAAGCTTGACCAGCTCGGACACCTGGAAGATCGACGAGTTTTCCATCGAACGCTCCAGTTCACGAACAAATCGGCGATGTTGATCGGTCAGTTCGCTTTTGATCTCTTTGAGACGCACGATATGCTCATTTTTGTTCAAACGGGAAGGGACGGATTTGAGCTTCTTGCCGGCCTTCGTCACTTCGATGTCCGGCAGTCCACGCGCATCAATCGCCAGCGCCACTTCAATATCTTCGATCTCATGGGGACGCGTGTAGATGACCAATTCATCCATCTTGCTCGCTTCCATATCCCACTGCATCCGCGTTGCGTCCGCGTAACCGGCACTCCGCGCCAGGTTGCCGAGTGCAATCCGCACAGCCGCTCCTTCACTGGCTCTGCGCTGGGCGCCAAATTGACGGCTCTCCTGTAGGAACTTCTGAAGGAAATCATATCGCATGCGCAGATCCTGCTCCCGGTTTTTGCCGAGTGGAATCAGGCTGTACGCGAGCAGCTGGTCTTTGGTGCGCTTGCTCTCGACCTGCTTGCGGGTATCGTCGAGCCGCAGCTTGCCCAATACCGCATCCGCAAACAGCTGCGAACGGCGGTGGTTGGAACCCCCCGAGATGTATTTGGCGCAGTCATACAGCAGCTTGAATCGTTCTTCCCCGATGGTATTGTAGGCTTCTTCAAACCACTGGACGTCAAACGCCCCATCGTTGAATTCCTGTGGTGTGATGGGCGAATAATGCGCCACCACCGTTTCTTTTTCCGCCGAGAAGCTCTCATTGATGTGAGCATGGAAATACCAGGCTGCACTGCGAAGTCCTGGCCAGTTCAGATGCTCCGCCAGAATGTCGATCCACTGCGGCGCGTACATGGCGGCTTCCAGCAGACGTTTTTCGGAGATGCCTGTGCCCTTTAGTTTCTCTAGCAACTTGTCTGCATTATCACCTTTGGCCGGATAGCAGATCCGCAGCAGGTGGCTCAGCGAGATCTTCTTTGTATGGTTGTCGCCATAACTGTAGATGAACCCCCGAACGAAAGTCTCTCCGCCCAGACTGACCAGAATCCGGATAAAGACATCCAGACCTTCAATACGATGAAGGGCCAATGTGAGCGAAGTCGCTTCGGTTGCCAGATCGCCCCGGGCCAGCTCAATCTCAAGCAGACGATCGATGATGCGCTTCAAGATGGTCTGAAGCTGTTCGCTCTGCTGAAGTTCTTCCGGCGGATTCGCCGTCAGGTTGCGAAGCAGGTATCCTCCACGACCGCCAAGAATGGCCTTGTAGATCTCATTATCGCCAATCCATCCCATGGAATGAGCCTTGAACAGCAGTCGAATATCGACTGAAGAACCCTCAACCTCACCCAGCTTCTTCCTTGCTTCGTCATAACGGACGTTAAGCGGCAGGAACATGCGGAAGCTCTCGTCGTCGTACAACCGCCCGCGCAGGATAGGCAGCCAGCTGTTGGCAAGCACCAGCCAGATGGGGCGATCGGCTTGCGCTGCTTCCGCCGGGAACTCGGCCAACAGCCGCTCCAGCGCCGAAGCTGCGACTTTGAAGCTTGGCTGTGGATCACTGTCGATATAGAACAGATAAAGCAGTGTACTTACCGTATCCTCGTATCGGCACTTATCCAGCACCTTCCATAGCGGACGGAGCTGGTCGAGCGGATACAAATGGGTGACATACTGCTTTCTCCATCCGTCCAGCAGTTGGGTACGCTCCATCGTGCGATAATCATAATGATCCGAGAATTCATGGAAGTGATCGTCCAGCGTGCCATCCAGATCTCTCGTCTCTGAGATCAGATAGAGCTGAAGCAGCTGCTCCGCATTGAGACCACTCTCCTGTACATAAGCTCGCCATTTGTCCGCCAGTGGATAACGATCCAATTCGGATTCACGGCGATAATGGTCATCGAGAACCGTGCTTACCCAGTTCGTCGAATGGTAAGACAGCGTGCGGAAAAGGGTGCCGACCAATGCCTGATGCTTTTCGTCGCCATAGTAGGAATATTCATACTCATGATCGCGGAATTGATGCACCAGCTTGTCCAGTCCCTGGATAAACGTCTTCGCCTGATCGAGGTCAAGCGAGAAGAATGATTGGAAATCCAGCGGTTCCGTTACCGGCTCCGTCAGCCAGGGCTCCACTGCGTTCAGACCACATAATCCAAAGCCCTTCGCAGCCGAATATTCGCTGCGCTCTGCCGGAGCTTCCAGCTTCTTGAGCAGCTGCTCCTCCTTGGGCGTCGGCTTCGTCACCTGGTCGGCTAGTGGGCGCAGGGCTTCATAATCGGCCGAACGTTCTTCGTTCGTGGACAGCTCGGTCAGCAGCTCAAGGCCAGCCAGGCGCTGAAGCTCTGCCTTCGCACCCAGCAGCCGCTCCAGCGAACCGGCCAGGGCTTCATGGGGCTGCTCCAACAGCAGCGCAATCGCACTTTGTCGCAGCGTTCCGGTCTTGAGCTTGAGCAGGCCTTCGACTCGCTGCAATTCATCTTCGGATAGCCGCAGGCCTTTGGCACGCTTGAGCGCCGTCTCGCGGTTGCGCATATTTTTGTCGGACAGCTCATCGAAGACGAAGTTCCGCTGCTCCGGCGAATCCAGATGCTTCAGGAAGAACTTCAGCAGATCGTAGCGACCTTCTGCGCTCATGGAACCAGATAGCCCGATCAATCGCGCCGTCCATTCCCGATCCATATCGTAAGCGGTCAGATACACCATCTTTCGCAGCACATTCGCCGGATCATAGCTGTAATTCAAGAAGTCCAGCACGCCCGAACTCTTGGTGACTGGCTTCGTCGGCCCATTTTCCAGCAGTGCAGCGAACGCTTCAAACTGCCGACGGCGTTCCTCCTTGCTCTCCAGGCTCGGTGTGCGTTGAATCTCAAGCCGCCTCGGGTCATCCTTCATCCACGCCGTCTGATCGTCCAGCTCATCTTCCATCAACCACTGCACGTTGTAATCATATGTATAATTGCTCAGCATCCAGTGCAGCAGCTCGGGGTCGCGCTCTCCCGCATACAGCAATTCAACCGCCGAAGCATGCTTCAATTCGTTATTCTGACTCATCGACAGCACATATTGCGCCACGACTTTGCGGTAATGCTCACCCGACTCCATAATGGATTGTACCTGCCCAGGAAGTTCACCTTCCTCAGTCATTCCCTGAACAAACAGCGCCACAAACACTTCCTGAGCATTGCGTGAGTCCAGCCATGAATGTCTCAGCTCGGCATCGTTCAGAGCCGCGTAAGTCTTCTCCAACATTTGCTGCACCACACGCTCATCGAGCACGTCAAACGGAAGCCCCGACCACACGCCCGCCGCCCGAACAACTGAAGCATAACGCACGAATCCGTGATCCAGAACCAACTTGAGCATGTACGTAAACGCTTCAAGCGAACCAAAATCCACACTTTCCACAATGGACTGACGCAATCCCTCTTGCAGGCGGGCCGCTACCAGCAGATCGCCTACCAGCTTGTGCATGTCCGGGCGGTGGCTCATCAGCATCCCCGAGATTATCTCCCGGCTCAGAAGCGCTGTCTGATTTTCCCCGAGAACAATCTCTCGCAGCGCCGCCTCAACCTCAGCATCCCCTTCATCCAGACGAAGCGCAATCAAGTTGGGAAACACCTGGCTCATCCGGTAAAAAGCACGCGTGCGTCCATCCGAAAAATGAACATTGGTCAGGTAGTCATCCAACGATGATCCCGAGGCTTCCATCCATATCAATCCCGCAATTTTGCCCAATACGTTCAGCACATGTGCGGAAGGCGATGCCGTGCGGAAGGGTCTTCGCATATAACCGCTCGCATACGGATAATCCGAGATGCTGGCTATAATAGGGCTTACGTACCGTCCCAGCGGCTCCTCAATCAAGCGTATAGCCACGTCTTCCAATGGCTTCATCAGCGTCTCCGGGTGATCCTTCGCATGCTGCTCAAGCAGACTGCGAATCTTCTGCGCCGACTCCACATACTCGCTTACGTATCCGTTTTCCGAAGTCTCGATCAGCAGCTCCGCTAACTCTGCTTCCATCCCCTTCAGCTTCTTGGCTCGTTTCTTTAACGTCTCCAGATACTGCTCCTCGCGTTCGGCTTGCATTTCCTCTTCTCTCATTCTCATCGCCTCCCTCTTCTCGTTCCTGCTCCATTCTGCTGCTTAACGCCCCCACATTCCTCCAGCCAGCATCGTGAATCGCATAAATACCACCTCATCACCATCGGCCAGCGTAAGCGGTGCGTCCAGCTCGGTTACTTCTTCCTGTCTGAGGAACACCCGATACAGCCCATCTTCAAAGGCCAGCAGTGCAGCTTCCGTTGACTTGCGCTCATCCGGAGCTTGCTCCCCGTACACGCTTCCAAATCCAACCTTGCCCATCTTCGCAGAATCCTCAATCTCGCGCTCGGTCAGATAGGGCAGCAGACTTTCACCCGCACGCCGTTGTTCAAACTCCCCGACCATCGCCTGCACCGTCTGTTCAATCAGCTCTCGCAGGGTACGCGGCATCCCTGGAAGATCCAATTCCCGGGCGGCCACTCCTCTGCGGCGACCCGGACTTTTTACGATCGCGTTTAATTTCATGTTCGTCCCTCCTTTCGCAGTCGGCCCATATGGGCTTTTATCGAAAAAGCGAATGAATGTTCCCGTCAGTATTCGTTACTATTCTACCAGAATTCCTCAAATAAAAAAACCCGCCGCAAGTGCGGACGGGTGTTGGTCGTAAAGTCGCTTTGAAGCAAACTTCAACCTTACAAAAAACCGGGGCTGAAGACATGTTTTTGAGCTAAAAGCTTTTTGGACAAAACGAATGAAAAAGGTTGTCTCTATTCCTCCAGCGCTGTACGTGCCAACATCTGGAGCACTGCGTCTTCCATCGGCGGATTATGCAGACCAGCCCGCACATCGCGGTAATAACGTTCCAGTGGCACGCTTTTCGACAGACTCGCTCCGCCCACAATCTTCATGGCCTTATCGACCACCTGGGCGGCGAGATGCGTGGCATTGTATTTGACCCAGCCAAACTCCGGCCGCATGGAAGCACGTTCTTCCGGCAGCCGATCCCAACGATCGGCAATATCATATAAAGCCGTGCGTGCCAGCCGCAGCTCACTGTCGATCTGGCCGATCCACTGCCGGATGTGCGGCAGAGTGGAGATCGGCTCCTTGAGACTGTTCGGCGTATAATTTTTGGCAAAATTCAGTGCATAATCCCGCGCGGCCAGCGCGATGCCCAGATAACAAGCCGGAATATGCAGCATCCAGCCGTCTCCATCATCCACGCCGCCCTTGGCCTGCCCCGGCATATAGATGCCCATCACCTGATCGTCCGGCACAAATACCCCGTCCAGCACGATGTCATGACTTCCCGTGGCACGCATGCCCAGGGTATCCCACGTCTCTTCCAGTCTCACGCCCGCTGCCGCACGAAGCTCCGCCGCCCGCCGCTCAGATTGCCCGGCTCGCTGCGCAATCTCTTCCTGCGAAGGCAGCGTCTCCGCGTCCGGCGAAAACGGTGATCCGGCTGTAGACGTTCTCGCTTCTTGATCTCTACCATCCAGACGTACGATAAAATCGCCCACTTCCGGCGACCCTTCAATCCCCGCACTGACGATATAATCGGTGAGCAGGGGAGATAGTGTGCTGTAAGTCTTGCGGCCCGTCAGCTTCCATCCGCCTTCCACTCTCACAGCAGTGGTCTGCGGACGACCGCCGCGAGTAGGACTGCCCGTTGCCCGTTCACTGGCGAATTTGTTAATCATGGCGCCCGAAGCCGCCACATCCCGGCAAAAAGCCGAATAACTCGGCTCCGGCCAAATGTCCGTCTCCCGATAATGCAGCATCATGCCGCCGTGCCACCCTGCACTGAGTGCCGTCGAACCGTCACCGCGCGCGATCCGTTCCTGCACCATCAGCCATTCGTACAGCGATAGCCCATCGCCGCCCTGCTCCTCGCTCAACGTCAGCTTGGCATAACCGGCCGCTTTCAACTCCTCGAAGTTCTCGAACGGAAAAGAACCTTCCCGATCATACTGCGCCGCCCGGTCCGCAAAACGTTCCGCCAAGCGATCTGCCCACACCGCCAGCTTCGCTTCCCTTTCGTTTCGGATAAATGCGTCGATGGCTTTGGTTTTCATGTGTGTTCATCCTTTCCGCTCTCTACTCTGTCCTTTTCTCTATTATAGAGAAAAAAAGTCAAGCAAAGCAAAGTGGAGGACTCGGAATTTGAATTACTTTAGGACGTGTACGCAGACTTAACGACGTGCACCATTTAACGACTTTTCTAAAATAATCAATTCAGCGTTTATCATCCCTCCCGAGGTAGCTATTTTACCACCACGATTCGCATAAGGTCTCCACTTTACATGTCCAAAAGAAATCTTTCCCGCATTTGCTCCTTTATTAAAAAAACGAATTCCCTGTTTCTCTAGCTCGTTTTGATATCTTAATCTTTCTTCATTTGTGTAATTCCCTATGAACTCCACAACATAATGATAGGAATTCTCCGTTTGTTCAAACTCATACAACAATGCGCCTACGCGAGTCAATCTCCAACCTCGCTGCGCTTGCTCATTTAGCCACTTCTGTTGAGCATGTAATGGATCTAAAAATATTCTCAAAAAAGTTTTTTTCATTTTTTCACCTCTTCGAGACTCGTATTGAGCTGCTTATTATCTTCGCATGCAACAATAACACCAACAGCATTTTTTTGTGAAATAAATCACATTAGAATCTAACCAAAAAAGTGCGCCAAAACAGCTCGACCTGCTTATGGCGCACTCTCTTAAAAAAACGACAGTCCCATCCTATTCGTTTAACCTCTAAGCCCCAAACCGCGTCCGATACCCGCATCTGCGGCATAGATCTTCCACCGCTTCACGGCGCGAAAACCCCTCCACCAGCGCATTGGCTCGTTCGCCTTCCACAATGTCCGAGAAATCCTGCTCCAGCACATTGCCCAGCTTGATGACGCCTTCTCCATCCAGGCAGCAGGGTACGACCGTTCCGTCCACCAGAATCGCCGCGTGGCTGCGGAGCGCATGACAGAACCCCTTGCCATCGTCTTCGGGTGCCGTCAGGCTTGGCCATTGGAATTCATGATCCTGATTGAGGTAGATGTTATCGGCTACCTTCAATCCCTTGCCGCGTTCGACTTTCTCTTCGATCCGGTAATCCAGACCATATTCCCGTTCGATCAGCTCCAGCGTCTCCCGGTTGCGGCTGCGAGCCGCATTGGTCATGTTGTCTTCGGTCAGATTCCAGAGGCGGAACGAGAACAGCACTTTACGCGACACTTCATCCTGCCTCGCATCGCGTATGAAGGAGAGAATATCCGCCAGATAACCATCCCGATCGGTCGATCCGGCATGTCCGTCGAAGCTGTGCAGCGAAAAGTTCATCTGACGCACCGCAGGCTTGCCCAGCAGCTTATGCCGATTCTTGGCGATCAGGGTGCCATTCGTTGTGATATTGACCTTAAATCCACGGGCATGTGCCGCATCGAGCAGCAGATCAATCTTGGGATGCAGCAGCGGCTCACCTTTGACATGCAGATAAATGTGGTTCGTATGCGGATCGATCTTGCCTAGCATCTGCTCGAATGTCTCCGGCTTGATAAATCTCGCCTGCCGTTCCGTTGGCGGGCAAAAGTGACAGGCCAGATTGCACACGCTGGTAATCTCGATATAAATTTTCTTGAATGTTCTCACAAGTTGACGCTCCATTTCCGGGTGTCGTGCGGCGAGATGACCTCGGCGCATCGGCTTATGTTATGTGTCTATTATCTGTCCCCGGCAGCAAAAGCTCAAGCGTTCTACAGCGAATTAGATGGAAAAAGCTTCACCCGCGCGGTCCACTCGGCTTCCGCTGAGTCCAACGACCGCTACGTCCACGACGCCCACACGCACACCTGCCAGCTCCTCGACACTTTTTCGCACATTGTCGCGCAGTTCCCGGCAGACCTGCTGAATACGCTCGCCAAATCGCACGTCCACGCGCAGCTCGATGTCCAGCTCCTCTTCACCCATCCGCAGAACAATCCGTCCATTGCGGCCAGCCGCACGCAGACGTTCCGGCAGATCTGCGGACTCGGCTGCCGTCAGCATGATGCCTTCCGTAGCGGCAACCGCTCCGGCGACGATCTTATACAGCACCTTCTCGGCCACGCGTACGCTGCCGATTCCCGTTTCAATGTTCATCGAGCATCCCCCTTTGCTGGTATGTTACAGTCTGATCGCGTACAGTCTGGAACCACACTTCGCACTTGACGTTCCTGCCGCCCGTTAACCCTGCATGAATAACAAAAGTCTATACGCTCAGTATATCCTATAAGTATCGACGCTTTCACCGCCTTTTTGTCGCTGTCCATTCATGGATTTTGTAAAATTTTTTGAAAAATCTCGATCAACGGTGTCCCTTCATCACCTGCTGAATCAGCTCCGTTCGCAGCGTCTGTGCGGCATCCTGACGATCCATCCCCATAAATCGGCTCAATCTCTGAATATCCGGCTCCAGCAGCTCCAGAATATGCAGCAGCGAACCGGCATCTCCCGCTCTCGAACGGCCCAGCAGCCTTATGAATTCATTATCGTCAATGTCTGGCGCAGATGATCCAGCGATTTGCGTTTCCATTTGTTCACCCCCTGTTGGCTGATTTGCAGCTTGGCTGCCGTGCCCGCTTCCGTTTCTCCCCTGACAAAAATTTCTTCAATGATCCTTCTTCCATTGTCAAAAGGGATTAATTCCAGATATTCGCGCAGACGAAATTCTTCATCCACGCCCTCCTGCGCAGCTCCTTCATTTTCCTTCCCCCACTCGTTCCACGGCTGTTCTTTCGTCTTGATTTTCCGCTGATGATAAGCAATTCTCCACGCGGTACGCTGTAATTCTTTTCGATAATCGTCAAGTGTTGTCCCCTGTTCCAACTCGTTCGCCTCCTTAGATAGATAATCGAACATTTGTTCGCTTATCTATCATATAACCATTGCCTTTTGGATAGAAACAAGGTTCATCTTCTACGTTCTGCACAACATTTGCGACCCAGAGACGTACATGGATAGAGGGGCTTTTTTCATACTGGATATAAAAAGACAATCTTTTTTTCAGAAATGGTTGTCAAACATCTCGTTATTCCTCCTTCTCTAGTGAAGGCAGGTCAACTCGAACATCCATTCAAACTCATGACAATCCTAAGGAGAGATGACGATGAAAAAAGTAGTGTATGTCCCACTGGACGACCGTCCAGCCAACCTGGATGACGTAATTGTGCAAGGCCGGGCAGCCGGGCTTGAAGTGCTGACACCCGATCCCGCCCTTGTTCGCAACCGCATGGACGATACGGCGCAAGTGGAAGGAACGGAGGTCGTAGGCACAAGCGGAGCGACTTATGGCAATCCGGAAGGGGTACGGCAGTTTGTACTGGATCATGCTGGGCAGGCTGACGGCTTTATCCTCTCCATCGACATGCTGGCCTATGGCGGGCTGATCGGCAGCCGCAGACTGCGTGAGGAAGGGGGCGGCAGCTACCCGAATTACGATCCGGCAACTACCCTGCTGCTGGATACGATTGCCACACTCAAGCAGAATCATCCGGACAAACCGATCTTCCTGCTGGATACCGTGATGCGGCTGGCTACGACTACGATGGCGGAAGGTCTCAGCATTGAGGCTTACAACGAGTCCCGCGCCTTGATGATGAAGCCGCGTCCGCCGCAGAGCGATTTTGACGAGATTACGGCGGGGTATGACAAGAAGCCTGACGGGACTCTGTATGAAGATACCGTTCATTTCGACAAGCAGAAGTATTACAATGCCCGTCAGCATAAATTCAAGACCAATCGGTATGTGCTGGAAGCTCTTGTCCGCGATGCGGGTGTGGACTTCGCTGCCTTCGGCGTGGATGACGCTTCGACGCAGGGCGTACAGGCCAATGAGATTGATTGGATCGAAGCCCGGATTGATGAATGGCTGGGCGGCAGTGGTGGACAGAACCCCGACCGCGCGATCATTCTGCCGGATGCGGATGGCCTGGGCCATGCTCTGATGGCTCGTATGGCGGCGCGGCTGCATGATGGCGAACAGACGCCATCCACCAAGCCTTCCGTTGCCGTGCGTTACTTTGGGCGAGATGGTTCCACAATCGTTAACCCCTATGAATACATGGACGTGCACACGAATATTTTGCGGCACGTGGACATTTCGGGCGGGACGTATGTGGGCGACGGACGCGCTGGAGAAGGCTCCGATTCCGATCTGGAGCTGATCGCGCTGACTGGCGAAGATCAGATTGGCAGTGCGATTGCCAAGATCGAGAGCAATCGCACCGCGAATGTCCCTACGCTGGTGGTGGACTTCACGCGCGGCGGTTCAGCCGGAACAGTCGTCACTCCGCAGCTGTTGAATTCGCCAGCCACCGGAAGCCTGCTGGGTTACAGCGGCTGGAACACCGCTGGCAACAAGATCGGTATGGCACTGGGCATGGCGCTATCGCGGTTCTTCTTCCTGCGCCGGGAAAAGCAGGAGCGGCCGCTGGGCATCTCGCTGGATGCGCATGGATCGCTATTGTTCAAGCGTTTCCTCAAGGACTATTCCTACAAGACGCTGGAGATTGGCAATATCCGCACCGAATCTCGCGCTCGTACGCCATATACCAACGTCACCGCCGACCAGAACATGAAGATTTTTAACACGCCGGCTGATTATGACTATCTGACCCAACTGCTGCGCACGAATATGCAGACTCGCACGCAGGAACTGGCCGCGATGCCTGCCTTTGGCATCGGCGGATCGACCCCTGCCTGCGCCATTCGCCGCTTCGGCGTACCGCAGGGCGAAACCGGCCCTAATCCGCGCGACTGGCGCTTTGCCCAGTACGCCGCTGTTGTCCTGCCGCAGGATGATCCCGACTTCATCTGGTGGCGTGCATTTGAGATCACGCTGAATCCGCAGGTGGATCTGGAGCGCACGTCGCAGGGAGCCTGCGAGTAATCGGAGAGGAACGCCAACTCCGATTCTGTTCATGCAGCGTATCTCGCTCTGCTGACCAAACGCCTCCTGGCTTGCATGTAGGATGAACGCACAACAAAGACCTCACCCTCCACGTTTACGTGCAGGATGAGGTCTTTTTCTTGAGGGAACAGAAGATCAAAATCATGAGGAAAGGCATACATCCGCGCCGATTGGCTTTCTCTTCACTTTCTCTTCGCTATTTCTGTACACATTTGCCTTTTGGGTCGCTCTCCTGGCTCCCTACAGACGAGGATCGATCTCTTTTTCCCCCGCTACTTCAAAGAGCAGATCGGATGCCGCTTCTCGGTATTGGGCATGATCCGGCGAGATGTCCGCGATCGGCACGTCCAGCATCCGCCGTCCCAGTTTATGTTCGGCAATCGACGTGCGCAGCTTGCGCTGAATACTCTTCTGCTTGATTAACTTCTCGTACTTATGCGGGAAGCGATAATCATAGCCGTATACGATGGTCAGATACTCCGGATTACGCACCTTCATGTTCGGTGCCACGCCTTCGGCTGGCAGCTCCGGCTTGATGACTACACCTTCCATACCGCCCTCCAGTGTCAGCCTGCCGAAGAAGTCCTTGGCCTGCTCATGAGCCTGTTGGTAAGCCTCTTCATCGCTTAGATCCAGGATCAGGTATTCATCATCCGACAGGAACCGATACAAGTCAGACTGCTTGCGTGTGTCTCCCGGCTGCTCCTCCCGACCCTCTTCGTAGACGATCTTCAGCAGGCCGAAAGGCTTGTATTCCGCTTCACTCTCTCCAGCGTACAGATCAAGCTGGCGCTTATAGACGGCATACGCCTCTTCATGCGCTTCCAGCGGCATGCGAGCCTGCCCGATCTCATGCACGTATTTGAAGTTCTGATACGCGCCATTGCCGTATTGTTCGATCAGCTTGGCTTTGGAAACGTGGATACGGTCGCGGGCGAAGCCGCTGCTCTCCCACTCTTCAGTCAGGCGATCCAGCGCCTGCTCGAAGCCTTGTTCGCGGAGGAAAGCCAGTTCGCTCCGCAGTGCTTCTCCAATCGGGCGGAACTGCCGCTCGATCAGCCCTTCGCCCAGCGTATGCCACGGCATCAGCTCGCCATCGAGGATGAGTACACGAATCCCGTTGGCTTCCATATAGCCGCCCAAGCGCTCCAGCAGCCGTTCGTAGATCGGCGTCAGATCCACCTGCTTGATCTTGTAGCCGTTGCGGCTGACGGCGAAGCTCTCTTCCGCGCTGCGATGCAGATAGATCTGGCAGCGCGAGCCCATGTATTTGGGCTGGAGCACAACTTCGCGGACACCTTTCCCGCGGAAGTATTCCAGTCCGCGCCGGAGCGATTCGAGTTCGCCGGCGTGCAGATCTTTATCGGCCGGCGACATGGTGCCGGAGATGAAGTTGATCTTATGGCGCGAGATATAGCGCAGACGACGCAGATCCTCTTCGCCCAGATCGCGGGGCTGGAGAGACCGTTCCTGCTGGAACAGCGTCGGCAGTTCTTGGACAATGCCGGCAGAAGGCGATTTGTGCGCCTTGAAGAACGGCTTATAGCCCATGCTGACCGAAGTTAGCAGGTTGCCGTGTACGGCACCGGTATCCAGGTGCAGCTTGTTCCGCAGGCGGAACGCCTGCTTGGCCGCGACATGGCCGAACAGATGATACGGGTGGTTGCCCACTGCATCGCGCTGGAGAAAGGCCAACTGCTCTTCCTTGGGCACATCCGGGAGCAGCCGGAAGGTGCGCTGATGACGCAGAGCGGAAGCGTCCAGTTTGCCAATGTATTTCTTCTCGCACGGTGCGTGCGTGATATAGAAAGATGGACGATCTTCCCCCGTCCCGATCCGTCGATAGAACGGCAGCGAATCTTCCACCAACTCATCGAATTTGGCTCGCAGCGCTTCGTCGTCCCGCAGGACAGGAATGGAATCAAAGTAGTGATCCAATAACTCACGGTCAACGCCTTTGATCTCACCACGCAAATATTTGTAGACGAAGTTCTCATGGTTGCCTTTTACAAAAAGAAAATGTTTGCGGTTCCGATACAGAAATTCCACCGTCTCTGCCGTCCGCTTGCCTTTATCAATCCAGTCACCAGCCAGAACAAAGAGCGTATTTGCCCTTTTATCAGGCAGGATCAGCCGATCTTCTTCCAGTTTGCATCCATAATCCAGCAGCAGCGCCCGCAGCGCATCCACGCTCTCATGCACGTCGCCAATCACGACATAATCCTTGTCCTGCGGCAGGATACAAGCTCGATACTCCTGCTCGTTCTCGACGATAATGGAATATGAGGTCGAAGCCTGAGATTCCGGTTGCAGGGTTTCCTTTTCCCGTAAAAGAATATCGCTTGAGGAGACGGATTCAGCGGAAGCCGCAGAGGGGTGATCCGCAGCGAACGGCTGACTTACATTCAGTCCGCCGCTCTCGGCCTGATGTAGGATTGGAGCCGCGATTGGGTTCACTATCGAGTCCATCGGATGCGTCTGCACCTGACCAAAATCCTTGGCCCGTATACGATGAATGGCCCGATAGCCTTCCTTTTTCAACACCGGCAGCACTTCACGCTTCAGGCGATTGATATGGTTCGAGATCAGACGCTTGGAACGTTCAGAAGCGTAATAGTCGCCGCGCCGACGGTAATCGAACACTACGACATCCACGTTGTAATGGTTCTCTTCCGCAATCGCTCGCACCTGCGCCCGGAAGTCTTCCGATAGTCCCGTTGTATCGACGATGACAAATTCCGCATTGATCGGGAAGCTGGTGGTCAGCCGCAGCCGCTCCATGAGCAGTCCAAAAGCCTGTTCACTCGCTTCGAGCATCACCGAATCATATTTGTCATACGCATAGCCGAGAATCTCCTGACGAATGGCATCAGAAGACAGCAGCTGCACATTGCCGCGCAGTCCACGCTCCTCGTCATGCAGACGCAGGCTGGGCATCAGCACTTCGTTAGCGAATGTCGTCTTGCCACACTCCGTTGGTCCCACCAGCATCAAGATCGTATGCACCTGGGTACGAATCTCCTGTGTCTGAACATTTGTGCTGCCAACCTCCTGATCGGAAGCCAGCGATGCTGTCTGCTGTGAATGTTCTTCCTGAGCTGAATTATCGATGAAGCGGCTCATGTGCCTCCCCTCCTTTTCCATGCCGATCAAGCGGCTGCTTACTTCCTTCCTGTTCCATTGGCATTGAAGCGACCAGCAGCACACCTTGTGTCGTTGGCACGCCGTCCACCCGATCGCCAATCTCCAGCTCCTGCATATCCAGTCCGCGTCCTGCTGCCAGTTCCTGTATCCAGCTCCGGAACTGCTCCCGGTTCATCTCCCAGTCATGGTCTTCATGACGCATGCCCTCCAGCTCGTAATAACGGTTGAAGTCGGCATTTGGCGTCGTGATGACAAATCGTTCGATGTTTACCTTGTCCAGCACGGTGCGCACCAGTTCGGCAGCTTCCTCCTGCTCCATATGCTCGACCACTTCCGTCATTACCACATCCACCTTTTCGCCGCCGTAATGTTCAAGGAAGTCCTGGAGCGAGGCAAAAGGAATCAAGTTCTCCAACTGCTGCTTCTCTGCTTTGCGTACGGTCTGCTGAAGCACTTCTTCATTCACATCAATCGCATAATAGCTGTACTCTTCCTTGATCCGTTCGGCATAGGGAATCGCATAGAAGCCTTCGCCGCAGCCAATGTCCAGAATAGACTTGTCAAAAGCCAGCAGCTCCGTGATCGCATTGCGTCGTTGATGAGCCGTGCTGCCGAAGTCGAACTGGATTGCGTAGCGGTCCGTCTGCTCCAGCTCTCCCACATATTTTCGGAAGCGTGAACGTGAGCTGAGGAAATTGCGGACAAACAGATTGCGAATATAAAAGGGCGCGTCGATGATCTGCAAGCTGCGAATGTATTTTTCCAGCACCGCATCGCTCAGATCCAAAAACTCATGACCAAACATGGACAGGAACAAGAACAGCACGCTCGCCGCATGCAGCAGGTAATAGAGATTACGCTCTGTTGTCATCGTCAGGGAGTAACTCTTATGCGCCAGATGAGTCAGTTCAAATTGAATATCCGGCAAATGCTTGGCGAAAAAGTGGATGTAACGCTCCAGCTCGATATGAATCATGTTGACGAAAAGGGTATGATGCTGACCTTCGGCATCCCGTTCGTCCGGCTTCAGTGGGTATGAGAAAAATTCATTGATCGCAGCAAGCGGAAACAGCGGCGTATTATAGCGGGACACATTCAAATATTCAAATTCTTCATGCTCATTGCGTTTGTAGGAAATCTCGTTGTCCGCATCCTTGAAATAAACGTTAAAGGTCTGTGGGTCGCTGTACCAGCCGTACGCCAACCCTTTGCGAATGGGGCGAATCAGCATGCCGGTAGCCGGATTTTTGCGAATGAGAAAGGTAAAGTCGGGATGCGTCGAAGATAGTTGGATGATCGCCATAGTCGCTTAATTCTCCTTCCAGGCCTGCCGCAGGACAAGACGAAACAGGGGGTCAAGCCGGTCATCGACCGATTCGCCGGAGTTGGTCATCTGCGGGGCACTCTGTTCAAAATGTTCAATTTGCTGCTCCAGATAGTTATTAATAACTGCGATGCGCGGCTCTGCTTTCAGCTCAACGCCCGACTTTTTGCGTGCCAGCAGCTCGTCCACCGCCATTCTCAGTTCACCCGGCGGAATCAGCTTATCCTTGAGTTCGTCAAACGCCATTGGAGGCAGACTGCCAAAACGTTCGATCCACGCACAGGCCAGCAGCGGCCGCAGTACGTAGAAGTATTTTTTTCTTTTCACCTCTTCGCCTTGCAGGTAATCCCGATAGTTGCCGCGAGCCATGTGCAGGTAGTGGAACGTACAGGCTTTGGGTGAAAAAGCGGATTCCGCCAATGTGCGAATGGCGTCTGCCGCTCCCGCCTGCTCCCGGTAAACCATCGGAGATTGCAGCCATTCCAGCAGCGGGGGGTTGCTCTTGCGAAATAACCGTAGCGCCTTGCGCAGATCCCACCCGCTCACGTCAAGCTGATCGTCGATTGGCCGCTCAATGACGTCACGACGATCGAATATGGACAGGTACCAATCGGGTTCATGCACATACAGGAACCGCACATCATAGTCGCTGTCCTGGGAAGGAAACCCCCACGCGCGGCTGCCCGATTCACAGGCATACAGGATGCGAACCTGTTCCTCCTGCTCGATCCGAACGAGCTGCTGCTGAATGCGCGTCAGCATCTCGGGATCGATGTCAAAGGAAGTAGAGTCAGGTTTGGTAAACGGGTTCGGGTTCATGGGGGTTCCTCCTTTTTAAGTGTTGTGATGGGATACTATTGACGTTTATTGTGCGGGAAAAAGGGGGAGCGGGGAAGGGCGGAAGTATGGCGATAAACTTATCGCCTTGCATACTTCGCGCCTTGGCAGAAGTATGGCGATAAACTTATCGCCCCATATACTTCGCGCCTTGGCAGAAGCATAGCGATGAATTTATCGCCCCATATACTTCGCGCCTTGGCAGAAGCATAGCGATGAATTTATCGCCCCATATACTTCGCGCCTTGGCAGAAGCATGGCGATGAATTTATCGCCTTCTATCCTTCGCGCTTCTCCTCTCCCCTTCCTCCTTTCCTTGGGACGTACGTGACGATCCGATGCTAACGGATCGAGATGACGCTTAAGAGGGTCTGGCGAGGATTTCCCCGGCTAACGGATCTATATGAACCTTAGCTTAGCGGCTTAATATTGCATTTTTGAGGCTGATTCATCGCCATTTCCACTTCTAAACGTCTTTACCTTCCGTCAGAATTCCAACAGGTCTCATTGGGTTTGGATTCTACTTCAGTTGGTGCGGATTTTCGTCCGGGCTTCGGCTCACAACTTGCTGTTCTCCACTTGCTGTCCGGTTTGTTACAGCACCGCGCACACTCACTTTGTCCATGCAAAAAGCTCCGGATCATTGATGATCCGAAGCTTTTATTCTCTATATAGGCGATGCCCGATCCGGGTTTCTACTCCAAACTTTATCTATGTGTCGATGTGTGAATATGTCAACGACTGTCATGCGTTTCAACAACCATTGTCCTTTTCCCTGTAGAACTTGCACGATCTCAGGTTCAAGGCAGGTAAGCTGCGTTGGTGGAGAGACTACTCGGCCTTAACCGCAGTTTCGCCCGTTACTTTCGCGCCATCTTCCAGCTTGAACGCATCCATTTGTTCTTGAGTCGAGAAGTACAGGTTGCCTTCGATGGTGCCGTCAACCAGTTGGAATCCGTTGGCTTTGACATAAACGTCGCCTTTGAACGTACCGCCTTGGATGCGTGCATTTTCGCTGGTAACGGTCAGCTTGGGTGCAGTCAATGTGTAGCGTGCCGTCACCTTGCGGTTTTCATCCTGTGCATACAGGGCGATCTTACGGGCAGGAGCGTCCTTATGCGTGAATTGTCCATCCAGTACCAGATCCTGTTTAAAGGTCATGTCGTTCAGAACGGCGATGATCCAGGTTCCTTTTGCGCTGATCGCGTTCAGGAACGCATCGTTGTCGTTGACAATCGAAGCTGTAGTCTGTGCATCGGTGGCTGCTGGTGTTTCTGTCTTGGCTGGTGTTTCTGTAGCTGCCGGAGTCTCCGTCTTGGCTGGTGTTTCTGTAGCTGCCGGAGTGTCTGTCTTCGCGGTGTCGGCGTTGCTTCCGCATCCTGCGAGGATAGCGAAGCCCAATACGAGTCCCATGCCTGCTGCTGCTTTTTTCATTGTGATTTCTCCCCTTTGAATATCTTGTCTGTTCTTGACTTTGTTCAATGTATCACAAAGTATTCAAAAATAAAGTAATATTTTTCACAAAGTTTTATCTATTTTTTGAATGTCATAAAATTTATCGGACAGACGCCCGAACGCGCTGTCTGGGTGTAGGCAATTCCATTGGTCATTGACCAGACAATCCCACTTTGGACATCGTGGGCAGCAAAAAGCCGCGAAGCCGTATGGAAACGGCGCCGCGGCTGGATCGATTAGCGCTCAACCGCCATACAGCGCGTTCAGAATCCCGCGCAGCTGCGGGGCGGCAAGCTGTCCGGGCGCAGAGGCGTGTTTCGCGGCGCCGAAGGTCAGTGCAGAGCCAAAAGCACCGCCGGCGATGCGGCTGACGGCGCCGGTCTCGGCCATCGACATGGTGATGACCGGCCCTGTGCCATCCAGGCTGACGCGGTAGGTCGCCGTCAGCAGAGCCAGGACATCGCCGGGATCTCGCGGCATGACCGCGATCTTCGGCACGTCACCGCCCAGCTCGCGTGCCCGGCGCAGCCTCGCTTCCAGCTCCTCCTGCGGAGGCGTCTTGTCGAAGTCATGATTCGACACAAACGTCACCACGCCCCGGCCGCGTGCCTCGGCCGCCAGCTCGCGCACAACGTCGTCGCCCGAAAACAGCTCGATGTCGATCGCATCGACCAGACCGGACGCCACCGCCGCCCGGTTCAGGCGGATATAGTCATCCGCCGCCAACGCGCGCGCGCCGCCCTCACGCGCACTGCGAAACGTGAACAGCAGCGGAACCTCGCCCAGGCGTTCCCGCAGTTCCCCAAGCTCGGCCAGCACAGCTTCGACCGAGTCCACCGCTGCATAATGATCGACTCTCCACTCGACCAGATCCAGATCGATTTTCCGCAGCAGCTCGGCTTCCTCCTGAAGCTCCTCTTGCGTTCGCCCGATCAAAGGTACACAAATCTTGGGCGCTCCTTCACCCAACCGCACGCCTCTGACTTCCACTACCTGACTCATTCCCTGTCAGCTCCTCTCGCCGTCCGTTCGGCATCTCTCATTATTCTACGGTAACGCATATCCGCGTTAATTACCAGAGGCAGCTTGACTCACTTCATCGCCTTGATGCCGACTTGCCAAGGGGTTTACAGATCTGCCACTTTCCGTTACACTCGGGTTGTCAAAGGTATTTTACACTCATCACTCTCTGGGTTGGATGATCCATCTGACGATCTGCCCTTCTCTCGATTCTGGCTTACGCAGCGAAATCCCTTAGAAAGCGGTCATGCCATGAAAAATCATATTAAAGAAAACCGGGAGCGGCTGGGTCTGTCGCAGGGCAAGCTCGCGGAATTATGCGGAGTCAGCCGACAGACCATCAACGCGATTGAAAACGATAAGTATGATCCCAGCTTGCAGCTGGCTTTTGATCTGGCACGCACGTTGGGGCTTACCATGGAACAATGTTTTATACCGAAAGGAAGGGATGACTCATGAATACGCGAAAACTCCGAATGGGGATCACGGGGACGGCTGCACTGTTAGTGATTGGATATGCTCTATATCAGGCCATTAGTGGACAGGGCGTTGGAAACAGTGAAATCTATTCGATTGGATTCGTGCTGGCCCTCTTTCTCTCTGCCGCTACCTGGGGTCACAAAGGCGAAGATGATGGCGTGCGACAGGATGAAGAACTTGGACGCCGCATCACGGAGAAAAGCGGCTTGATCGGTTATTACGTGCTCCTAGCGCTGCTGTTGATCGCGGTTATTGGCGAACAAGCGTTGCAGGGAACGACCCCAATTTCCTTACTGATTCTGCTGGCTATCGGCGTATGTCTCCATCCGCTGATCGAATTTTTGCAGGTGCGCAAATATCGTTAAAGAAATGCAGCCTGCACAAAACAGCGAATCAAGCCCTCTTCCACTCTCCATATTCGGCAAAAAGCGCCCCTTTCCTGGAATGGAAGGAGGCGCTTTTTAGGTTAGATTCGTTCCAAACGATTTCTTTGTGTCCACTCGGAGTCGGAGACGTTCCGCTGCCGATCCGCTTATTTGCCGGGAGCGATCAGCGATACGACATTTTCTTTACCGTACCACTTGACTGTGTAGCCCGACAGCTTGGATACATCACGCAGTGGAATGTAGAGCTTGTTGCCGACGAAGCGGGAAGCCGTCATGGTAACCGACTTACCGTTAACTTTGGCCGAAGTTGCTTTGGCTTTGTGAACGATGGTCTTGCCGCCGACCGCAGCGGATACCGTCATGGTCTTCGCGTTCCAGTTCACCGTACCGCCCAGCATCTCGAAGCCTTCACGCAGCGGCATGTACAGGCGGGAATCAATCGTCATGATCTCATCATCCATGCTCTTGAGCTTGCCGTTGATGAACACGCTGCCTGTGAATTTGCCGTCGCCGTTCAGCGAGTAGCCATTATTGGCTGCGATCTGCTCGAAGCTCAAGCTCGACGAAGTGATGACCGCATATGTTCCTTTGTTGACTTGGTCGAACAGCCAGTGAATGTCGTCCATGTGCATACGGATGCAGCCTGCGCTCACGTATTTGCCAATCGAGTTCTCGTTGTTGTTGCCGTGAATGGCATAAGTGGTTCCGTACGTGCTGCCGACTTCAAGTCCCATCCAACGGTCGCCCAGCGGGTTGCGTGGGTCTCCACCTGGAATGTTGTCCTTGTAGTAGGGACGGTTTTTGATCTTGTTGACGATCTTGAACTTCCCTTCCGGCGTCAGATCTTTCGTTTTCCCCGTTGCAACCGGGAAAGTTGAGTTCAGCTTTCCATTATCGAAAAAGGCCAATTGATTCGTCTTTTTATTGATAATAATTAACTGTTCTCCGCTTCCGGCTGCCTGAGCGGCTCCTGCGAAGGAAAAGCTTCCGACGAACAAGGCGACCAGCGTCAGCGCCGTCATCCACTTTCTCAAATTCTTCATGATTGGTTCCCCCTCCTGATGCGTCGTGCTTTTTGGCACGCTAGGACTTTTTTTGTTCTACCCTTTAGACGCAAACCTGACAAAATAGTTTCACAGATCCGCAACTTTTACTTGGACGGCTTCTGATTGGCAGGTGCGCCGCGTTCTATTTTACCCAAAACTAAGCCGCTTGCTGTGCTTTTGCGCAAAAGAGACAAAACTGTATCTTTTGCTTGCTCGGCTGCCTCCCTGACTCACCGCCTGCTGCAAGACCTATTCTAGCAAAGCCTTATTTCCAAGAGGCCACAGAATTGTATCCGAATCGTAAACAATGTCACGCAACAAAAAACCGCCTTTCACCCGGAAGGTGAAAGACGGCATCCGATCTCCCTTAGAACCAGACCAGATACAGCACTGCAGCCAGTACGATCCGGTAGATCGCAAAGGGTACGAGCTTGATCCGGTTGATGAGCTTCAGGAAGAAGCGGATCGAGATCAACGCGAAGATAAAAGCACTGATGAATCCGACGATGAAGTACGGCAGTGCATCCATCGTAAAATACTGCCAGCTATGTCGGAGTGACACCAGGCTTGCTCCCGCCATGATGGGCACAGCCATGATGAACGTAAAGTCAGCGGCCGCCCGGTGGCTCATGCCCACCAATACGCCGCCCGAGATTGTCGCTCCCGAACGGGAAAAACCCGGCCACAGCGATACACATTGGAATAGACCCATCAGCAGCGCTTTTCCATATGTAATCTCATCGACACTATCTACCGTTCTGCGCTTGGAATTGCGCATGACCAGATCCGCTGCGATCATCAGGAACGCCCCGACGACCAGCGCACCCACCACTGTTTCCAGCGAGAACAGATGCTCATCGATGTAATCGTTAAAGAGCAGACCCAAAATCGCGGCTGGAAGCAGACCGATAAACACATGCAGCAAGTTCAACTTGGGTGTTCCGGCAGGTGCACCGGAATGACGACCGCGCAGTCCGAGCAGTTGATAGAACTTTTCCCGGAACAAGATCACGACCGCCAGAATCGATCCCAACTGAATGACAACCTTAAACGTATTGGCAACCTCTTTGGAACCCAAAAACTGCTGCGATTTCAACCACAAGTCATCGACGATAATCATGTGCCCGGTTGAGGACACCGGCGCGAACTCCGTCATCCCTTCAACGAACCCAAGGAGCAGCGATTTAAATAAAGAAAATAAATCCCAGTTCACACTTTCCCGCCTCTCCACTTTCTAAATAAAATCCTCTATCATCTTAGCACGGCGAAGCAGCACAATCCAGCATGCGCAAGACGCATCCCAAGGCGCTTTACAGCCCTCATTTGCTTCGCTTATCGAGCGTAGCGGAGCAGCGCTTCAGCCGCTCTCACACGCAGCTCCAGCTCCTCGCTGTGCAGCGCTTCCCGCAGCACCGAGATGGCTTCTCGCAGCGTCTCCTCTTCCACCAATGGAAGCGGCGCTGCCGAGTCGGAAAACCGACTGGATTCGGAGGCCGTCGCTCTCAGCGAATGGATCGGATCAGCCGAAACCGGAGGCAATCCAGGCAGCTGTCCACCTGGCGCTTGAGCGGCAAAGGCTTCCAGCCCGGCCAGAGCCGGAGACAGCGGAAAACGGGCGAGTGTTACCTTTTTATCGCTCGCCGCCTCGTCATCCTCTCCTTCTGCGCACAAAAACCCTCGCAGCAGCGGACTCAGCTTGTCCAGCGGCAGAACCCCCAGCCAGGTCACGCCCCGGCGATGACAGGTTCCTTCATCGGAGTGATCGGCATCCTGGCGGTAATAATAATCGCCCAGATCGCCAAGCCAGGCATGTCCCCGGTGAGCGACCATCACATAATCGCCATCGGACATCCCGGAAGCAAAAGTCAGCACTGCCTCGACCGCTCGCTGAAGCTGCTCGCCTTCATATCCATACACCCGATTAAGCGGCTTAGAAACCTGCTGGGCATCCGCCGATTCCAGATCGCCGATCTCCGGATAACCGAGGCTGACGAAGCAGTCATTCAGAAAATCTTCCATGCGATCCCGGCCCTGAACCCACGCCGAAAGTCGAAACAGCTGCATCCGCACCTACCTCCCATCGGCCTTGCTTGTTTTGATTTTAGCTAGTCTGATTTTAACTAGTCTGATCTTGAATGGCGTGCCCCTGATTGGACTGCTTCTGCTAGACGTTCAGCTCCGCTTTACCCCTGCGGGATTCCGCGATTTTCTCACCAATTTTGGCCAGGATGCCGTCCAGCGATTGCGGGTCGTTTACATCATATTCGTCGATGTTGAGGCGCAGAATCGGGCAGGCATCGAAGCTTTCAATCCAGTTGGCGTAACGCACATGCATTTTCTCCCAGTACGTCACTTCAGTCTGAATCTCCATCTCGCGGCCGCGTTCCTTGATGCGACCCAGGATGGAGGGCAGGCTGCCTTCCAGATAGACCAGTACGTCCGGGTGAGGGAAATACGGCGTCATTACCATAGCATCGAACAGACTGGAATAGGTCTCGTAATCGACGGCAGACATCGTGCCCTGATCGGCATGCATTTTGGCGAAAATACCAGTGTCTTCGTAAATCGAACGATCCTGCACAAAACCACCGCCCGCCTCGAAGATGGCCTTCTGCTCCTTAAAGCGTTCTGCAAGGAAATAGATCTGCAAATGGAAGCTCCAACGCTCAAAGTCATGGTAAAACTTTTCCAGATACGGATTATGATCGACTTTCTCCAGCGAAGTCTTGAAGCCCAGTCGTCCGGCGAGAGCCGAAGTCAGTGTGGATTTGCCTACGCCTACGGTTCCGGCTACGGTAATCAGGGCGTTAGCGGGAATGGAATATTGAGTCATGGATGGTCAGGCTCCTTCTAATTGGATAAGCTCGGGACTTTCTCCCGGATGCGGTTGACGATGTCGGCGAAATGTTCGGGGTCGGCCACAAAATCGATGCTGTCGCCGTCCACCGTAATGATGGTCGTATCAGGTTCGGTCACGGCCAGCGAAGACATCGCCGATTCGTAATCCTCGATCAACTGCTTGAGATAAGCATGATCCATATCCTGTTCAAATGAACGACCGCGTTTGGCAATGCGTTCCAGCAGCGTGTCCAGGCTGGCCTTAATGTAGATAATAATGTTGGGCTTTGCCAGATCGTCGGTCAGCACATGGTAAATCTGCCGATATTTCTCGCGTTCGCGGCCCTTGAGTGTTCGCTCCGAGAAAATCAGGTTCTTGTAAATGTGATAATCCGATACGACAGGTCTGCCCTGCCGAATCAGCTTGGTTTCGGTGTCGCCAAGCTGCTTATACCGATTGCACAGGAAGAACATCTCCAGTTGGAAACTCCATTCATCCAGGTTCTGATAGAACCGCTCCATGAACGGATTTTCCTCCACAATTTCCTTGAGCAGAGGCATATTCAGCTCCGCAGCCAGCATGGAAGCGAGCGTGGTCTTGCCCGCCCCAATCGCACCTTCGACTGCGAGATATGGGACTTGATTCATTGTAGTTCCTCCTGCCTTCACCGCTATGGACGGCTCCACTCGAAATAAACTAGGGCATGTCCCCGCCTGGCTGCCCGGGTTGACTTCCGGGCGGCCTACGCTGCAAACACACCGTAAGCCATTGTATCACAAGCCGCAGCAAAACCGGATAAGCAAATTTGAAAAGCATAGGTCAATCCGTACACAAAAAAAGCCGAAGAAAAGGCGGAATTCCGTCCGCGTTTTCTTCGGCTTGGCAGATCGGCTTCCCTGCGTCAATCGCAGGCTGCCAGGTCTTTGCCGTATCATCCTTTACGAATCCTTTTTTACGGAATTGTTCAACCGGTGCCCGGAGCCATTCAAACCAAGTCGTACCCGCCAGGGACTTGACGGGTCTTACTTTGTTCAGCGAGAAAATGTTCAATCTCCCCAGTGAAATCCTCAACGTTTAACGGCTTTCGGATATACCGGACAAATCCGGCATCCAGCGCTCTTCGTACGTCTTCCTCCATCGCCAGCGCACTGATTGCCCATACGGGAATCGCCGTCGTTTCTTTCAAGTTTCGCAGCCTTTCCAATCCTTCGTAGCCGTCCAGACCGGGCAGCAGAATGTCCATCAGGATCAAGGATGGACGGCAGGTCAATGCTAACTCAACTCCACGCTCTGCTGTCTCGGCCTCCAACATTATGACTCCAGGGAACTTCTTGCGAAACAAATGCCGCATCAGCAGCATACTCGCCCGATCGTCCTCCACGTACAACATTCGTGTCCGATTAGCGTTCACCGCAACCATCCCCACATAAAAAAATAAGCCGAAGAAAAGGCCGTTTCCCGCCTTTTCTTCGGCCCGATTAATCAGCGCATCCGTTCGATGTCTGAATCGTTACCGAATCCTATCCGATTGTCTATTCCCTTGTCAACACTAAAGGTAGGCGTACGCTCCCCTGAAACGTAAACCTATGATTAAGAGTTAAAAAGGTACTATTCCGCAAATATGTAAAGGACGACACTGCGATCTCGGTCGAAATCCCAATCCGCATACAGGTCCGCGATCTCCCGGCCCAGCAGTGCGGCGGTATCGACTTCTTCTTCCAGCAATCTTTTTTCCAGTCTTCGTTTGGCTGCTTTTAGCACTTCCGTGTAACCCAGGTCTACCATTTCTTTTTCCAGCAGTACGGTTATACCCTGTCTAAAGACAAGCAGCATTCGGGTGCCAATCCACCAGGATTCAATATGGCGGGGCTTCTTCTGAATCTCCGCCGTTACATGGGTGATCTGGCTCTGAAGCTCCTGTTTTCCCGGGTAATCGGGCTGCGTCTCTGGCAGCGGATCAAATAGACCGATGATGGCTCCTGATCCATTGTGGATTCCCCAGTCGTAATAAAATTCGGAGACCTTGACTCCCGCATTTTCCTGCAAGAACATCTTGATCTCTGGAAGCAGGGCTTCCATCAAGAGCTCGCGCGTATAACGAAAAGCGGACTCTTCCTGCTGCGTCAGCAGGAATTGCTCGACGGGGCCCATGAAGTTGCGCAAGTGAAATACGATGCAACAGTTGCTTAACGATACATTGACCGCTTCGGGTCCCTTGCCGAAACGGGTCCTGAGCAGCTTGGCCACATAGCTTGTCACCATGCTGATCGTTTCTTTCTCATTCTTCATAAGCACCGGCCCAGCTGTTCAAGATATGCCCAGAATTCGGACACACCGGCTCCACGACCGGACTGTAGCCGAAAGTGAGCACTCAAACGTAGTATACTGCAAGTTGCCAGAAGATGCGATAACAAAATCATGAAGAATGTAAAAAGGATAGCCTAATGCTCTTGTTCTTGGTAGAGGGCCGGTAGAAACGAACAGGTACTTCCAGCTTGCGGATCAACTTGGGGCAGGTCTACAATGAAGATAGAGGTAAACTGACAGCAACGGCCTAGGCATAAAGCCTATCAAAAAGGAAGCAGGCGAAAAGATGAACCGGGAAAATAGGCAATCCGAACAAGCAGAAGACATCCGTTATCTGGTATCGGGGGATTCCATCTCCAAGGGCGTCGTCTACGATGAAATGCGCAGCAAATATGTCATTCTCAAAGAAAATTATGTGTCTCTTCTTCAGGATCGACTCAAGGGCGCCGTACGCAATACCGCTCGCTTCGGCAACACGCTGCTCAGGGGCGCAGGTCGTCTCAAGCAGGATGCGCTGGCTGATCGTCCCGATGTCGTCCTGATCGAATATGGCGGCAACGACTGTGATTTTGACTGGGAAGAGATTGCACGTTATCCACAGGGCGAACACCAACCCAAGACGGGCTTCGATGAGTTTAAGACCATGCTGATCGAATCGATTGATTATCTAAAAAACCTGCAAATTACGCCTGTTCTCATGACACTCCCTCCGCTCAACGCCGATCATTATTTCAAATGGGTCTGCAAGAATGATCCCGAAGTGGAGCGAAAGGTGCTTCAGTGGCTGGGCAGTATAACGAAAATTTACTGGTGGCAGGAGCGTTACAATTCCCTGATCCTCAGCGTATCCCAGGCAACGAGAACTCCCGTCATCGATGTACGCAGCGCTTTTTTGGAACATCCGGACTTCACACGCTTCCTCTGCTCGGACGGTATTCATCCCAACAAGGAAGGTCATCGTCTCATCTGCGACCGTGTGTTGGAGTTTCTGCGTACCGATCATCAGCATCTGCTGCATCAAGATTAAGCGGAATGTGCGTCTGCTTCAGCCTCGACTTTTCTCAATAAAGGGTAGATTCACAGGCCGCTCGGAATTAAAGTAGAAGATATGAGAAATTCTAAATCTTATGCCTTCCCTAAATGGCTCAAGTCGTCGCCAAAAACGACTATTTTTCTGCTGCTGATTCTGCTGTTAATGACTTTGTCCGGTCTCCGAATCCTGCTGACCAACCCTTATGCCCTATCCAATGGCCCCCGTGTTGAACAAGGCGTGCTAGATCTGAGGGGAATCAGGCTCGATAACTGGCACACGCTTCGTCTGGACGGAGAATGGAAGTTTTACCCGCAGCGTTTTATCGCATCCGATTCCGTAAGCGCTACCTCTTCTCCTCAATCCATTCAAGTACCGGGTAATTGGGAGAAGGCGCTGGGCACGGGTTCACCAATTGGGTACGGGAGCTATCGACTGCGAATTCTGACGAATCCCGATCTGGACTTGTCGTACAAATTAATGGTGAAGGATATTCAAACCTCATTTCGTTTGTACGCCAATGGAGAGTTGGAAGACCAGATGGGACTTCCCACCTCATCGGCGAATACCCATGAAGCCAAGGTCAATACCGAACTGATCTCGCTGCCCGATGCTTCCGAGATTGATCTCATCATTGAAGCTGCCAATTTTGAAAATACGGAAAGAGGCGGCATCGCCCGTTCGATTATGTTCGGCGCATCCAATGCCATCAACTCCGAACGAACTTACAATGTGGGCATGCAGCTCATCACACTGGCCATTCTGATCATGCACGCTGCCTACATCGGCATCATTTACTTATTCAGTCGAAAGGATAAAGTATTTCTTCTGTTCACCCTGTTATTGATCGCCGCCGTATTCAGCATCTCGCTCGACGAGGACAAGGTACTGCTCGCCATCTGGCCCTTTGATTATGAGATTGCCAAAAAGATCGCTCTGTTTGCTTACACGGCGATGACTACGCTGATGCTCAAGTTGGCGGTGTCGTTCTGCCTGGAACCTAAGCGGCAGCGTAAATATTCTCCGTATTTCGTGTTGGCCGCGCTGTACGGAGCCTTTATCATCGCAGCTCCGATCAATGTGGTCTTGTATTCCTCCAAAATTGGGATATTTACAATCATCACGCTGCTGCCTTCCATCCTGGTGCCGATTCTGCTCATCCATCATATTGTGGAAAAAGAACGCAATGCCATCTTCCTGCTGATTGCCGCCGCAGGAATGGCCTCCACCCTGGTATGGGGTGGATTGAAAAATGCGGGTTGGGCACCGCCCGGATTCTATCCGTTCGACATTCTTATCGCATTCTTCGGAACCGTCGCTTTTGCCGTCGGCAAATACTTCCGCAACAACGCGGCTTTGGCTGAGTTCGCCGCTAGGCTCCAGCAGGCAGACAAGACGAAAGATGAATTCCTGGCGCAAACGTCGCATGAGCTGCGAACACCGCTGCACAGCATGATTAATATCGCGGATAGCGTTCTGGCTGTTGAGGCTGCCTCACTGACCGAACGCTCACGTCGGGATCTCCAGCTGCTCAGTCAGGTCGGACGACGCATGAATCTGCTGCTGGGCGATCTTCTTGACGTCTCCCAGATTCGTGAACGCCGATTGTCTGTTCGTCCCACACCGGTAACGGTGCAATCGGTAGCAGCGGGTGTGCTGGATATGCTGCGTTATATGGCCATAGACAAGCCGTTGGAACTCATATTGGATATTCCCAAGGATACGCCGCCTGTCCTGGCGGACGAGAAGCGTCTGACTCAAATCTTGTTTAATCTGGTTCATAATGCGATTAAGTTCACTCCGGAAGGCCAGGTAACTGTGGCCGCGTCAAGCATCGACGAACATCTCGAAATCCGGATTATCGATACCGGAATCGGGATTGCTCCAGTTCACCTGGCGCGGATCTTCGCGCCCTATGAACAGGCTGATGCGCTTCGCAGCGCTTCGGGCATCGGACTCGGGCTGGCGATCAGCCAAAATCTGGTTGGGCTTCATGGCAGTGAGCTTGTTGCAAGATCCGTACCAGGTGAAGGTTCGGTCTTCTCATTCACTCTTCCCCTGGCAAATCCGGCGGCCCAGCAGGCCGCTGAAGAGGCAGCCATGCAGCAGCGCACTCTCGTCGAATCCTTTCCGATTGATGCGGTATCGGAAGTTCTGGATGAGGAGACGATCCACACACTTCCCGAGGCGGGCAATGATGTCAGACCTCGCATTCTGGCGGTGGATGATGACCCTGTCAATCTTCGCGTACTGCGAAGCATGCTTTCTGAGGAACGTTATCTCGTCGTCTCGGTACTGAGCGGGACGGAAGCTCTGGAGCTGCTGGACAAGCAGGTATGGGATCTGGTGATTACGGATGCCATGATGCCCACCATGTCCGGTTATGAGCTGACCCGAAGAATTCGTGAGCGGTACTCGCGCGCGGAACTTCCTGTGCTGCTGCTGACTGCACGGGGACGACCGGAGGATATATACGCCGGCTTCGCAGAAGGAGCCAATGATTACCTGACCAAACCGGCTGACTCGCTGGAGCTGAACTACCGGGTTAAGGCACTGACCGATTTGCAGCGGGCCATTGGCGAACGCCTCAAGCTTGAGGCTGCCTATTTGCAGGCTCAGATCCAGCCGCATTTTCTGTTTAACGCACTGAATTCCATTACGGCGCTAAGTGTGATTGATCTGGATCGAATGAATGAGACGATCGAATCCTTCGGCTCTTACCTCCAGATCAGCTTCGACTATTGGAACACCAGGCAGCTTGTCCCGCTTGAACGGGAGCTGGAACTGGTGCGCTCTTATCTGGCGATCGAATCGATGCGCTTCGAGGATCGCCTGCACGCAGAGATTCAGATCGCAGACGAGGTTGACCTGGAACTGATGCTGCCGCCGCTCTCCCTTCAACCGCTCGTCGAGAACGCCGTTCGGCACGGGGTACTCAGCCGTTCAAGCGGCGGACGCGTGATACTGCGTGCAGTACGCGAAGGCGACCAGGTCATCTTTACTGTAGAAGATGATGGCGTAGGAATGGACGAAGCAACCTTGAGTGGGCTGCTGAAGCCGACCCATGGAGCCGCTAGGCAGGGAATCGGCACGATTAACACAGATCGACGGCTCAAGAAGCTATATGGTTCCGGCCTGTCGATCTCCAGTCGTCAGGGCGTCGGAACGTCTGTGACTTTCCGGATTCCACTTCATCCCGAGCATTTTCCAGACGAAGAAGCCTCTTCCGACTACAACCAACACCAGCCCCCAACGCTGTAACGTGACACGGGCAAAGGAGGAACTCACTCATGATGAAGGCTATGTTGATCGACGACGAAAAGCTGGCTGTGGCGTACATGGAGAAGCTGCTGCGGGCCATGCCGGAATTTACACATATTGAGGCGTACACCAATCCAGCCGATGCGATCGAAGCTGCTCACACCAGCCGCCCCGATGTCATCTTCCTTGATATTGTCATGCCCGAGATCAATGGGATGCAGGCAGCCGAGCGGCTTCAGCAGGCCAGTCCGGACTCAGACATTGTATTTATCACCGGTTATGATCGATATGCCATCGATGCCTTTGAACTGAACGCCCTGGATTACGTGCTCAAGCCGGTGCAGCGTGCACGCTTGGCGAAGACCGTTACCCGCCTGACCGAACGCCGCCAGGAGATTCTCCCGCAGGAAGAAGCAGGTGACGAGCTGATGATCGGATGCTTCGGGACACTTCGCTTATGCACTTCTCCTGGCGCTACCACCGATGCCTCTTTTCGCTGGCGCACTAACCGGGCACAGGAGATGTTTGCCTATCTGCTTCATTACCGTGAACGCTTTGTCAGCAAGGACAATCTGATCGCCCAATTCTGGCCGGATCTTCCGGTTAAGCGTGCCTCCACCTATCTGTATACCACTGTCTATCAGATTCGGCAGTGTCTCAAGCAGAGCAACATCCAGGCCGAGATTGTCAATGCCAGCGGCGGTGAAGGCTATACGCTGCGTCTGAACGGAATCCCGCTGGATATCGAACGTTTTGAGACGGGCATCCGATTGCTGGGACGGGTCACCCTGGATAATTGCATGGAGCATCTGAAAATATCGGCACTGTACGTCGATGACTATCTGGCGGATTATGATTATGCGTGGGCAGAAGGAGAGCGTCAGAGACTGAGAGCGATCCAACTGAACCATGCTTCCGCTCTAGCGTTATTTTTACTGGAACAGGGTCGGCTTGCCGAAGCTACTGCCGAATACAAGAAACTGACGCGGCTGCATCCGTATTCGGAACACACCCATCTGGGTCTGCTTCAGGCCTACGCCATGCTGGGCGACCGTCTGGCTGTCGATGAGCAGTATGCTCAGGCCAAGGCTTTGTTTGAACAGGAACTGGATGTTGACCTGCCGTTGTTATTGTCGGATTGGTATACCAAATGGAACGCCGGAGATGCTGCTCTGGCAGCCGTCTGTGAGTCTCTTCGCCCTGAAGCTTTCTGACACTGACAGACAGCTGTGCAGGGCTGCATCCACGCCCTGAAAACCAAAATCCGCCTGTGAAGCTTCTTGGGCTTCACAGGCGGATTTTATTTGGGTGTCTGATCCAAGTCAGGAAAGGATGCTCCTTCCCTGCTTGGATGTTGACTTAGGATTTCGTTTTGTTTGAATCGGCTGTCCGCTTGCGGACAAGCAGAACGCCGAACAATCCAATAAACAGGAGACCAAAACCTACGATGCGGTTCGCCAGATAATCGGATTCACCCGTCTGCGGCAGCAGCGCAGTACCTGGTGGCGTCGTTCCTTGCGGAACGGTCTCATCCGGTGTATCGATCGAAGGTTCCGACGGCGCCGATGGTGTAGAAGGCGTCGAAGGATCGGACGGAATATCCAGTCCACCTCTTGGCGTCTCATCACCAATATCAATGCCTTCGTCCGGTGTCGGCGTTGGCGTCGGTGTTGGCGTCGGTACAACCGGCGTCTGCGGGTTGTTAATCGGCGTCGCTGGTTCCGATGGTGTTGGCGTTGGTTCAACATCCGGGCTGCCCGAAGGCGAGCCGTCTTCCGGCAGGTCAATCAACGGCGTCGGAAGAGGCGTATCCGGAAGTTGAAGTCCCGGTGTCGGGGTCGTCGGTGGTGTCGGGTCAACCGAAGTCGTCGGTGGTGTTACCGGCGGCGTTGGTGGTGACAGCGGCGACTCTCCCGGTGTTTCTACCGGAGGTGTTGGTGGTGTTGGTGTAACTGGAGGAGCTGGCGGCGTCACCGGAGGTTGTGGATCAACTGGCGGCTGCGGGTCTACCGGAACGGATGGCAGCTTCTTGTTAGTCACGGTTTCGTCTACCACAAAGTCTTCTCCAGCCTCGGTACGGCCAATCTTGACTTCGTGCTCTGCGGCGTCCAACTGATACCCCGTTGGTGCCGACTTCTCGGTCAGGATATAATCGCCTGCTACCAGCTCTTCAAAAGTGAGCAGACCTTGCTCATCGCTCTGCTTCGCTGCGATCATCAGGCGGCTTCCATCGGCTTGCTTGCGCTCCAATGTGAATTCAGCGCCCTTCAGGGAAAGCTTGTTATTATCCGCATCGACCTTGTGAACGGTCAATCCGTATGTTCTAACGTTGCTGATCTCCTGCTCCAGAATCAGATCATCTCCTGCATGCGTGCGGTCCAAGGTCAGTTCATATTCCTTGGGGTCAAGCTGGTATCCCGCAGGAGCCGACTTTTCCTTCAGGATATAATCCCCGGACAGCAGCTTCGTGAACGTAATCTGTCCTTGCTTATTCGTCTTCGCAGTCTCAATCAGCAGGCGCGAACCGTCTTTTTGCTTACGCTCCAGTGTAAATTCCGCACCTTCCAGCGACAGGGCTGTATTGTCGGCATCGACTTTATGCACGATCAGCTGATAGGCCCGCTTGTTGGTCACTTCCAGATTTACATTGGAGTCCACCGCATTGGCGCTTTTGATTTCTACGACACGTTCGGTTGGATCAACTTCATAACCTTCCGGCGCGGTTTTCTCTTTCAGGATGTAAGTACCCGAGAGCAGTTTGGTAAATACGATCTGTCCCTTCTCATCCGTTACAGCCGTCCCGATGTCGGTCGGCGGGCCGCTTTTCAGCTTACGTTGAAGCGTAAACTCGGCTCCCGGAAGAGAGAGACTCTTATCATCCGCATCCACTTTATGAACCGTCAGCTGGTAGCGAACCCCGCTGCCTGTTCCCGAACCGGATGAGATCGCAACCACTTTATCTTCCGAATCGGAATCCTGCACCTGTTTCAGGTTAAAGCCGTTGAAGTCAACTATGTTTGAGACCGTGTCGCCATTTTTGGCATCAATCATCGATTGATATTCCAGGACATAGGACGTGGCAATCTCTTTATTGAACTTCAGAACGAACGTTTCTTTGCCTTTATCGTCGGTTGTGAATTGCAGCGTGTAGTCCTTGTCGACTCCCTGCTGCAGCTTTTCGCTGCCTTTGGTTACCGTTCCGTTTGCGGCTACATTCGTTTTGTACAGATTGAAGGAATCGCGCAGCAGAACCTGATTCGCACTTGGCTTGTCGGTCAATTGGGCTCCACTCACCGTAGATTGACTGCGGTTGATCCAGATCGTCCAATTCATCAGTTCGCCATTTTGCGCACCGGATTTTTCGACATACTCTCCGCCATTTTCAATCTTGGCTTCAGCCTTCAGATCCGAGGAGACTTTGCCTGCTCCATTCATCAGCATCGCGGTATTGGGAACCTTGTTGCTTTCGATCAGGTTGCCGTCCAGACTGGTATCAAACACCAGGATGTAGCCTGCAGTGATCGGCTGATTGAAGCTGACTGTCAGCGTACGGGTCGCTTCGTCATAGCTCGGAGTAAATCCGATGGCAGCTTCATTGCCCCGGGAGATGCCTCCACTTTTTGCAATGTTCATCGTGTACAGCTTCAGACTGCTCATGTCCGGCGTCTGTCCAACTGTCAGTTTATCGACAATTGCAGCGGAAGCCAGATTTTGCAGATTGTAGTTCACGCCAACCGTCCAGGTGATCTTTTTGGTTACGGCGTTATAAGCCCCATTTTTGTAGCCGTTGTTTTTGGTTTCCGTGTTTGGATTAAACGTGGCTTCGGTAGTTACGCTTTGCGAGTTATTCTCTTCGTCTGTCCATGCCACAACCGCACGGTTCAGGAAGGTCGATCGACCCGTATCCAGAGCGCTGGCATCAAAGTGGGTTCGATACGTCACTTTATATTCGCCAATCAATGTCCGATCGGCGCCAAAGTCGATCTTGAACCCTTGGGAGTAGTCATTCACATCCGCACTCAGCGGAGCCAGGGTATAATCCTCACCCAGCTTCAACTCTCCCGAAGGCCCTGTAATGCTGAGGGTATTCGGCAGGAGCGACAATCCTTTGTACGGGAAAGTGTCCGTAATCGTGACGCCTTTCATGGGCAGCTTGTTATGGTTCAATACGATCTGCCAACCGGCTTCTTTGTTGATATAGTCTTTTTGGGAATCCACATAGGTCTTGATCCCGAATACCTGTCCAGTCTGCGTCTGGGCTTCGCCTCTAGCGGATTCCCCGCCGCTTTCCGTCACGGTATTCACGATGGTATCCGATGTGTAAACCGGCTTGCTCGCTTTTGTGCTGTATTCGATCACATAAGCGGAATCAATATCATTGTTGAATTTCAATTCAAACCCATTTTTTCCGCTGGCATCGGTAATCGCCTTGACATCAAAGTCTGTAAAAGGCGTCTTGCCCGTCAGATTGCGATCGCTTGTTGGGGTAACCAGGTAGACTTTGATTCCCGCCGTGCCTCCAACCAGCTCATGAGATCCATTAAACAGATCCGTCAATACGGCACTGCTGGCGAAAATGTTTTTCTCGCCGTAGTTGTAATAGACTCTCCAATCGATCTGCTGTTTCTCGGAATTGTAGTTCAGCATCTGCTTATCCAGCAACTTGCCGGTAGTAACGGTCTGTGTAGATTGAGCCGTAGCTTCCGGAACATTGCTGCCGCTGAATGTCGCCTTGTTGGTAAACGAAGTTCCGCTCTCCACATCCGTCGAATACACGACACGATACGCGGAGTGGATTGGGGACGCGTTGAACTTCAAGGCAAAACCTTCGCCAGCCGCGTTTTTCTCAAGCGTATAATCCGTAAAAGGAGCACCTTGCTTGACCGAACCATCCAACTGAACGTCCAGTTGATAGACCTTCAGCGACGCTTCATCAAAGATTAAGCCCGCTGGCATTGGATCGTTCAGCACAGCATCATTCACGCTCTCCATGGTCTTGTTAAAATCAACCGTCCATTGGATATGTTTGCCGTTAAATGCCCGATCCACAGCGCCGCTCTTGTCCATGGCACTGCTTACTGCCGGTTTAAATGTGAGGGTCACTTCTTTTTGTTGTCCAGGGATCGGCAGCACAATAGTCTGCGTCGTTCCGCCGGAAAACTTGCTCTTGTCGAATTTGGTCAGGATCTGAATGGTGCCCTGAACATCTTCAAACTGCTCGATTTCCTCGTTGAACGTCATCTTGACCTTAAAGGTCGAACGATCAACCACAAACTGTCCAACCGTTCCGTCTTGGGTAATCAGATCGCCTTTGACATCATTGGCCAGGACGAACTTGTCGGGCAGGTCGAACTCAAACCAATCGCCGGCTTGATAGTGGTGTCCATTGGGGATCGACCACTTGTAATCGACTTCGACTTCAGCGCCCTGCTCGTATACGACGCCCTGATCTACAGGCAGATAGTCGCCTGCACCGTTTCTGATCTTCAGTTCAGCGTCCGTCAGCAGGTTATCCGTAATGGCCTGCGCATTGCGCTGCTCCTTCGCCTCCAGCTCTTCGGTTGGCTTGGCTGTCTCCTCAGCATCAGACTTCGGCTTTTCTACGACTTCCCCATCACCCTTGGCTGGCGCTTCCTGATCCGGAGCAGAAGGGGTTTCACCCTGTCCGGCTTCCGTACCAGGCGCTGCGCCTGTGTCGCTGCCTGGTGCTCCTGGTGCTCCTGGTGCTCCTGGTGCTGGAGTCGTCTCATCCGGCGTTGGTGTCGCACTTGAATCGCCAGGTGTCGAACCTGTGTCATCAGGCGCTGTATTCGTATCGCCAGGGGTCTGTGTCTCTGATTGACTGCCATCCTGCTCGCTTCCGGTCTGAGCGGAGTCTACTGAGTTTGTAGGTTCTGTGCCCGTCGGAGTCGTCACGGATGCCTGCTCAGTCGCTGGCAGGACTTCTTCGGCCTGTGCGACTCCAGCAAATCCGATGCCCTGCATAATCTGCAGAACCAACAGCAGCCCGACAAGCAGCAGACTCATTCTCCTCTTCATCCTTCGTTACCCTCCCTGTGTGTATGTACCAATGCTTGTTTGGTATTAGAACCCGTACGCAAACTTAACAACGTGCATCTCTTAGTCAGTTCTGTCGAAGTTTGCCTACATCCCCTAACCCGAACAGAAGCATATACCAGGCACATATACAAAAACTGAACAAGTCAGCAAGAGTAATGGAAAGTGGTGAAAAACGAACATCAAAAAAGCGATGAAACCGGCAGCTTCAGCTCATGCGAATCCTTATTCGCAAGTCCAAAGTTCCGTTTCCATCGCCAAATTCCATTGCCAAAAATCAGGATGCAGTCCATTCTACGTGCAGCTTATAGAGCTTCCAGATCGCGCTCGGCCTGAGCCAGCTCCATTGCCGCTGCACCAGCTTCCTTGAGCGCAGTCTCCTGTCTGCCTCGAATATCGGCGGAGATTCGCGCCAGCTCCGCTGCGCCGGTAGACAGGCGGCGTTCCAATTCGCGTGTCCGGGCTTCCACTGCCCGTTCGACCGCCAAAATCTCGGCCTGTGGCACGCGACCCGTAGAAGGATCGAACGCGAAGCGGCGTTCGATTCGGTCACGCCAGGCGAGCAGCAGCCGCGTATTCGCCGGCCCGAAGCCCGGCACACGCGCCAGCCGCGCTGCGTCTACCTCCCAGGCCGTCTCAATCCCAAACAGCGCCAGCGTGGCACGCCGCCCTGGGCCGATGCCATCGAGCTGCGCGTGCTCAAGGCGATTGCGCCGCAGATACGTCTGCAATTGCAGACTGCGCTGTCTGGCCTCCAGACGGCGCAGCTCGGAGATCTTGAAGCTCTCCAGATCCATATATTCACGCCTCAGCTGTTCAAGTTCCCGGAGCTTGGCGTCATAAGTTCTTGATGCGCTGGCTTCCGCATAACGGCGGCAGACCTCGTCCCATTTGCTCCTGAGCAGATCGCGCTGCTCGGCGCGTGCCGAACGCAGCCTGCGCCGTCCTCTGCCTGCTACAAGCAGCAGCAGGTTAAAACCGGCGAGTACGCCAACGGTCAGCAGCCAGTAGCCCGGCAGGAACACCCACACGCTGGCGGCTGCAGCCAGCGAAGTGAGCGAGAGCGCCGCTCGCCAGCGCCGCCGCCGCAAATACGCGGCGACCGGAACCGACAGCTGCGCCGGAAGCGAAGCCGGCTCCGGGAAGGTACGCGCCGGAGCGGGCGCCGGCACGCGCTGAACCTGTGCCCACAGACCCGGCAGCTGGAAGCCGGATGAAGAATCCTGCCGCGCAGCATGAGCGGCGCTGCCGCCAGCCCCGGTCGGGCGTCTGACAGGGTCAATCGGGTGGAACAGGAGTCCACCTGTCGCGGACTCCATGGCACACCATGGGCAGGAGCCGCATTCCGTCGGGTACTGATGTCCCGGGTTGCGCGAACACAATGCCAGGCTGCTGCCCATGTCCTGAAGCGCATCAATCCATTCTTCTGCGACCGGACGGCTGGTCATGGATTCCTGCGAGAACGCCCGGAGAAAGAGATGCTGCACCTTGGGCGGCAGCGCCTGAATCGGCAGTGAACCGGGTGGCGGCTGCATCTGACGCGCCGCTGCCGAAGGGCCATACGCGAAGCGAAACTCACGGATCGCCCGCTCGATGGGCATATCGCCGGCTCCGAGATATTTGCCTGCGAAGGGATGGCGCCCCATAAAGAGCAGCATGAAGATAAACACGGCAAGACCGAAGTTATCGTGATTGCGGCTGCGGACAATGCTCCGGAAGGAAGTCACATTCTGAAGCTCCGGCGGCATATACATGGGGATGCCTACATCGCAGCCAAAGCGTGTATGACCGGATTGCACCTGGAAACTGTCGCAATCCAGCATCAGAATGGTCGCCTGCTCCGTCACATAGAAGTTGCTGTGGTTGATGTCGCCGACCACATGGCCTTCTTCGTGCACCGCTGCGAAAGCCCGCGCCAGATTGGCAGCGGTATGTACGAGAAACGAATAACCCGCCTGCGGGAATTCCGCCAATCGGGTCTTGGGTCCATACAGCTTGTGAATCTCCTGCCCCTTGAGCACCGGCATCAAGAATCCAATAACCCTCCGTCCGGCTCCGCGCAGCACATCCACAGGCCAGACGGTGAACCGCAGCAGCCGCTCCGTCTTGAGCCGAACCATCGCTTCGATCTTCTCCTGTTTATCCTTGGGCAGCGGCTTATGATACACTTTCGCAACCAGATCGGAACGTCCCAGCACTTCAAATACCGAACCTTCGCCCCCACGTCCGAGTTCCTGCCCGAAAATGACCTGTCCACCACTGCCGTTTACAATCCGTTCCGCCGTCTTCATGATGGCTCCGTTCGCGGGGTGTACCGCGTAGCCAGCACCAGCGTCTTGTCGTCATCGGTACGTTCGTTCACACGCGCCGAGTCCAGAAAAGCTTGGAGCGAGTCTCTATAACGGTCATCCTGCGCCTGCTCCAGGCGTCTTAATACGGAGAAGAAAGGACGGAAAAACGGCTCGTAGGCCGTTCGGCTCTGATAATGCAGCGCCAGGCGCTGAAGACCGTCCGTAAATACGGCGATTTCGCCATACTGGCGTCCGGTATGCAGGCTGTATTGAAGATACTTTTTTGCACTGCTTTGCGTAGCGAAATAAGTCGTGTTCTCGTATTCGCCCTGCTGCGGCCAAAATTCCCACATATAGACGTCCTCCTTCTCCGAAAATATGATCGCTCCGTCCCCAATCTGAACAAACACCGCTGCCTCTTCATCGATAACAGCCGCCAGAAACGTGCAGGCGAACTCGCGTGAGCGACAGCCCGCCTCGGAAGCCAATCCCCGAACCACTCGCTGAAAGCGGCCAAGCCAGGCTTCAAAGAATCCGCGCGTCAGCTGTTCCACACGGCCGCCATCATTCAAGTGCCGCTCGATCGCTTCCGCAAACAGCGTACAAGCCAGCCGGGAACCTTCATCGGAGCGTTCGGCGCTGCCCGCCCCGTCCGAAGCCGCAGCCAGCAGCACTTCCCGCCCTTCCGAAACCTGGAACGTTTGGCACAATGAATAGTCCTGGCAGGGCTTGCCGGTCTTGGCGTGCGACGTCCCTCTTACAGAGACATTTGCGTGCCTCCACATCAGATTAAGGCCCAGCCTTCCGGTGAAGCGGGATTCTCCAGACGAATCTGGTCGCCAGGTGTCGAATGGGAGACCGAGTTCAGCGAGTTCGACAACCAGGAGAATAGATCCGCAAAACGCAGTCCTTTGAGCTTGAGCGGCGTACGGGTTGCAATCTGTCCCAGCACGTTCATATCGGCATTTTCAACTCCAACTGCGAAGAACATAAACGATTTGGAAGCTTCGCCGCTCTTGACGAGCGCGGCAGCACGCTGCCAGTCATCCGTAGGCGCTCCATCGGTAATCAGGAAAATCCATGGACGATAATAGGAAATGCCGTTTTGCTTATAGACATTTTTGCGCTCCTCCAGCATGGAGACCGCCTTCTCAATCGCTGCACCCATTGGCGTATTGCCGCTGGCTGTCAGCGTCGGCGGATAGAAGTCATCCGGCGTGCCGAAGTCCGAAGTCGCCTGCACCGGGCCGAAGCTCACCACTGCCAGCTCTACACGTTTGACGGACATGCTGTCTGTCATCAATTCTTCCTTTAAGGAAGAAAGGCCACGGTTCAGTTCCTGAATCGGCTGCCCACTCATCGAATACGAAGTGTCCAGCAGCAGGATACATGGACATCTCGGCTCAGGATTTTCCGCGAATTCCGCGGCGAACGGTATTTGATCGAATTCAAACATGGAAAGCAGCCCCTTCAATTCGTAATCGTTACATCGCTTGGTTGTGGCTCAATGGGAGCTGAATCGTTTCCTGACGCCTTCAGGGTATGAAGCAGCTGCTGAAGCTCCAGCTTCGTCAGCACTCGCCACTCTCCAACTTTAAGGTTGCCAAGCTGTACATTCATAATGCGTTCACGCCGCAGTTCAAGCACCCGATAACCCAGTTCCTTGCACATTCGGCGAATCTGCCGATTTAACCCCTGTGTCAGCACAATTCCCAGGACGTGTTCGGAGATCCGATAGGTTCGACAGGGGAGAGTGACCGTGTTCAGGATGGCCACTCCGGCGGCCATTTGGTTCAAGAACATATCCGTCACCGGCTGATCCACAGTCACGACATATTCTTTCTCATGTCCATGCTCGGCTCGCATCATCCGATTCACAATTCCGCCATCATTGGTCAGCAGAATCAGGCCTTCAGAATCTTTGTCGAGCCGTCCAATCGGGAAGATCCGCGACGGATAATTCATATAGTCGGCGATGTTGCCCGCTACATGCTTGGCATGCGTACAGACAATGCCTCTCGGCTTGTTAAGCATCAGATAGACTGGTTCCTCCCGGGGTGGGATGACCTTTCCATCAATCGTCACGAGATCGCCAGGCTGCACTTCCGCACCTTCCTCGCACACCTCGCCGTTAATGGAGATTCGCCCCGCTGCAATCAGCCGATTGGTCTCTCGCCGCGAACAGAATCCGGTCTCACTGATATACTTATTGATCCGCATGTTGAGCTGCATAAACCTTGCCAACTTTCGTTTCTATATTAATAACCTTCTACCTGCTCGCCGAAAAGCGAAAACGCTCCTGAAAGGAGCGCTTACGCGTATACCTGCTTGAACGCTTCTTCTACCTGTGGCAGAATGTCGTCCCAAGAGGCATCTGGCAGTTTGGTGACGGTCACAAAGTCACGCATGCCGAAAATGTTGTCTACACCATCGATGGACGCAAGCGCAGCTGCAAGTGGATGTTCACTGGCTTCTCCCGCTTTGACGGACGTACTCTTGGGTCCTTCAAAGAGAATGGCGTCCGCTCCTACGCGGACCGAATTGGGATTAGGCGTCTGTTGAATCTGGATCTGTACGGAGATGATCCTCACCTCTTTCATCAGTTTGTGTCCCGAACGCACGTTAGATACGCGCGGATTGGCTTCATTGTACCACACGCCCGCAGGAAGCGGCTCAGCAAAATCCGCTTTTCCCCCGCTTATCCGCTCCAATCGACCTTTCTTCTTCTCTGTTCACCAAAAAGCCCCAACCGCAAGCACGGTCAGGGCTTTCATCATATATATAGCTTTTATCCTATACGGAGTATTCCTGAATCTTCTAAGCGCCGGCCTCCGATTTCAAGTCGCTTATTTGCGGCTCTGTAGATCGCGCCAGACTTTCTTATTGCTGTATTCCCGCTTCGAACTGATGTCTTCACCAAACCAGATCGGCGGAGTAAAGGACTGTGCGGCTTCCAGTGAATCAAATTCCACTTCGGCCACCGTCAAGTTCAATTGATCGTAACGATCCAGCTCAACGGTAATGCCTTCCCACTCTCCGGTCGTTCGCACCTTGGTCAATGGAACGGCGCCCGACGCCTGGAACAACTGCTCATAAATACTCTCCGTGATCGAATATTCGATCTCTTCGCGGCTCATCCCATTGCCCTGCTTAAAAGTATGCGTATATTCAACCTCTCCGGTGTCTTCATCCACCAGACGACGTACCCGAATCTCCTGCTGCTCATCCAGCGCCAGGTACGTCTGTTCAATCCGCTGCTGCGACTGTCGAGTGAACGCCCCTTCTGCAATCAATTCATCCGGTGTACGTTCCAATAGAAATTTGCGCTCGATTTCCGTGGCCATGTCATTTCCTCCTTATTCCCAACTCTCATTCCATTTCAGTATACCCGAAAGAGCGTAGGGCTGGATATTCGCACGAAAAAAGCGCGTGTCGCACGCGCGTAATGGATTCCCAGTTAAACTATTTGCCTCAGATCTACTTCAGACATATTTATGACGCTCGAATTCATTCAACCATTCGTCCAGTTTCTGTGACTGGACTAATACTCGCTCATCCATGAACCCATATTGATCGGCCATTTGATGAAGAATTCGACGTTGACGTTCCATTTCGTCTTGAATTTCGTCTCTGTCCATGTTCAAGCCCCTCCCGCTCGAATCCTTGCATACTTTTACAAAGTATACCTTTACAAATCGGTAAAATAGCGTCCGAACGAGAGAGAATCTGCACATTTTTTACAAAAATATTCTTTAAAACCTTCGTAATACGGTCGCCGCTTCCGAAAAAGAATAAAGTGAATGTAAACCGCATCTAAGGCCGGGTATTAGCCGCATCTGTAACAAATCCGTACGTTTTTCCTATCCCTAATTACAGTTTTGTTACTTGTGTTTCAAAATCAGCCTGTTATAATCATGCGGTGTCGAGAAGTTTTACCGAGAAGTTTGACAAATTAGCAGGCGTTCATGTACAGTATCAATAGTTACAAAATCTTAATAAATGCCGAATTTCTTTTTTGCAAGAAAACGGGGGAACCATTGCGGGTGAATTATTCTTGTTCCAGAGGGAGTATAGGGAAATTCCTTCCACCGAACCCTTAGCTAACTCCGTAGGCATCAGGGGGAAAACTTTTTTGAAGAAGCTTATCGTGTCCATCTTGGGAGCAGCCATCGTCTTTACTTCCGGCGCAGCAACTACGCAAGCCGCCAGCTCTACACCAATCAACGCTGCCGTTAGTCTTGTTGCAGGAACACCTTATAAATATGGCGGTACGACTACATCCGGTTTTGATTGCTCGGGATTCACCCGGTATATCTTCAAGAAGTTCGGTGTCGAATTGTCCCGTACAGCCGCAAGCCAAGCCAAACAAGGCACATCCGTAGCGAAGTCCAACCTTCGTGTCGGTGACCTGGTATTCTTTAATACAACCGGAAGAGGAATTTCTCATGTCGGTTTTTATGTGGGTAACGGCAAATTTGCCAACTCGTCCAGCAGCAAAGGGGTCAGCATCGCCAGTCTGTCCAATTCGTATTGGGCCAACCGTTATGTTACCGCCAAGCGTGTAACCAGTGACTGGACTTACAGCCAGATGATCGAGAATTAATTCTTGTCCTTGCCTCGCCGTCGATGACGCATGTTCTACCTCATCCTTGCTTTACCCTTACTCTTCATCCCATACTTTCGATCCAGCAAAGTACTTTCCACTTACCCGTTCCTTCCGGCGCATGAGCCGGGGAACGGGTTTCATCGTTTCTGGACACTTTTCTTACTATGAGGCGCTTTTCTCCCCCATTTTTTCCGCTTCTTCATGCTCTTACTCTATTGACGCACAGCAAGCTGGTTTTGTTTCAATTTTTTTGAAAAAGTTTTTTCTTTTTTATTTTGCGATTTGTTGGAGTCTGCTCCTCGAATCTGATATAGTGATTTTAACTTTTGAAATGAGGTGACTGGGAGAATGTATCGCCGCACGACCGCGAGGAATTAAGCTTCGGGCCGGATTAAAACGCGTACCGGCTATCAAGGGGGCAGTCTGCCCTTTTTGATCGAACTTGATTCTTTCGTGCTCAGTCGTGTTGGCGGTACGTTCTCTTTGTGCTGCCTGTCTGTTTATTCAATCTCATTTCCGAAAGGCGGCTTTTTTCATGACCCTATACAAATCCTCTGCGATGCAGCTTCGCAAATTGATTCTGCTCTACATCTTGCTCGGCTTCGCCCTGCAATTTTTCGGCGCTTACAGCGTTCATACGTTCCAACGTCTGCTGGACTCCATTCCTTCATCCACGGGTCTGGGTCAAATGGGCGGTCCCCTTCTGCTCTATGGAGCTACACTGGCCATCTGTGCATTATTGAGCTACGCGGCTGAATATCCCGAGACGGCACTGCCCCGCAGCCTGATGGAAAAACTCAAGCTGGCGGCGCTCTCCCGCATCTCGCGGATGGATTACCAGGCTTATCGCAATCTGGGCACCGGCGAACTGATCCAGACCATCGAAAATGGCGCACATGCCGGAACCGGCATTGTCCACCGCTTCTATCTGCGCATCTTCTACGAGCTGCTGCCTGCCATGCTGTTCAGCATGTTGTTCATCGGCCTCTACAGCCCAACGATCCTGCTTGTGGTTGCTGGCGGATATGTCATCGTCTTCGTCGTGACCCGACTGCTGCTGCGTTATCTCTATGCGGTAAAAGAATCGCTGCTGGCCAATCAGGAGAAGCTGTCCCGATATTCCGTGCGCGGCTTCATGGAACTGGTGGTGTTCCGGCTGAACCGACGCTACAAACGAGAGATCGACAAGCTGAATGGAACGGTTGACGACATCGTGCGGCAAAATGTCCAGATTCGGATGGTGCACGAATCGTTTTTCACTTTGTTTGAGATTCTGGTCATTCTCATCAAACTGGCTGTACTGGCGCTGGGCATCCGTGACGTCGCCGCTGGACATTCGACAATTGGCGTGACGCTGGCTCTGCTGCTGTTAATCGACAAGGTATACTCACCGATTGCCATCTTCAATGTCCTGTATGTCGATTTCAAGCTGGACAAGCTGACTTACGATCGGTTTGAACGATACATGAACGCGCCAAGCGATCCCAACCTGGAACAGGGAACACCTGTCACCCAACTGCGCGGCGAGATCGTGTTCGATCAAGTGAGCTTCGGCTATGGAGAAAAAGCGGGATCTGTAACCTCTGAGTCGAAAGACGCCGCTGGCGATGATTCCAGCCGCGAGGTCGCAGGTTCTCTCCTGCTGCGCGACGTCTCGTTCACTATTCCCGCCGGAGCTTCCGTGGCGATTGTGGGCTTGAGCGGCAGTGGGAAATCCACTCTGGTCAAACTCATGCTGGGCCTGTTAAAAAAGGACTCCGGCCATCTGACGCTGGATGGAATCGACATCGACAAGCTGCATCTCGACAGCCTGTATGCGCATCTGTCTTACATTTCGCAGGATGCTCCAGTATTTGACGATACGCTGCGCGGCAATCTCGTCTTCGATGAAAAGGCCGAAGATGAGCAGCTGATGACCATTCTGGACGATGTCCTGCTGGGCGACAAAGTCCGCAGTCTGCCCGAAGGGCTGGACACCCCCGTTGGTGAACGCGGCATGAAGCTGTCGGGCGGTGAGAAGCAGCGCCTGGCGTTCGCCCGTGTGCTGGCGCAGGGCCGCGAGATGGTCATTCTCGATGAACCGGTATCGGCGCTCGACAACATCACGGAGCGCCGGATCATGGAGCTGGTGCTGGAACGTTTCCATGATCGCACCCTCATCATCGTGGCCCACCGCCTCCACGCCATTCGCAGCGTGGACTGCATCCTGCTGATGCGCGGCGGACAGCTGATCGATCAAGGCCGCTTCGATGAACTGCTGGAGCGCAGCGCCTATTTCCGGGAGCTGTGGAGCAAGGATGGAGCGGAGCGGGAAGCGGGTGAATGTGTGAGTTGATGTTGGTTGATTAAGGTTTGATTTATAGGTAAGTAGAAAAGCCTTTCCCCGCTCGGTTGAGTAGGGAAAGGCTTTTGGGGCGTTGTGGGCTAATAGCGCTTCCCCATCTCTTCAATCTCCTGCCTTACCCGCTCCTTGAGCGATTCCGGCTCCAGCACGATCACCCGGGAACCCCAGCCGAGAATCCAGCTTAACAGTTCTTCCGGGCGGCGTACCCGGTAATCGACTTCATATCCTTCAGCGGTCAAGTCGCTGGATTCGGTGTAGAAGTTCGGCTGCTGTTCGACGCGGCCTGCAAGCGCCGCGTCGAACAGCAGTTTCACCCGGATGTGCCGGTCGTCTTCCGGCGCATATTCTTCCAGCCGGAAATCCGCCGGCATGTCGTAAGGCTCGTTCGTCAGTTGAAGGTGTCGAATCCGCGACACCCGGAAGTTGCGAATGGCTCCGCGCAGTTCGCAATGCGCGACCAGAATCCAGCGGCCGTTGAGAAGCACCAGCCCGTATGGGGCTGCGGTGCGGGTCGTCCGCTCCGGATTCGACCGTTCGCCGTCGGGACGCCCGGCGTAGTCGAAGCGCATCTTGCGGCCGCTGGACAGAGCGCCGCGGATCAACTCGATATGGCTGCGCTCCAGATCGAGGCTCTTGCGGTCTTCCGGATGGATGATCCGGATGCTCTCCCGAACCCGCTTGGTCTCCTCCCGCTTGCCAGGCGGGAGGAGAGCCTCAATCTTGCCGCGCGCGAAGCGGGCGTGGCGGCCGTACGCTTCGTCGAAGCGCTGCTCGACGAAATCGGCGCCGATAATCAGCGCGGCGGCCTCTTCCACCGTGAAGCTGACCGGCGGCAGGAAATAGCCTTCCAGCAGCGAGTATCCCTGCCCGGGCGAACCAAAGATTGGAACGCCTGCTTCAGAGAGCGCCTGGATGTCGCGGTAGATCGTTCGGATGCTGGTCTCGAACAGCTGCGCCAGATCCTGCGCGCGGACCACGCTGCGTCCCTGCAGTTCCAAGACGATGGCAAAGAGGCGGTCGGTCTTGTTCATGGCTTCACCCTCAATTCTCTGTTGTTCGGGTTGTTATGATCTGCTCTGACAGCTTCAGGCTCTCCCGGGTCCATTCCGGCAGTTCCATCTGCTCCGCCGCTTCTTCGGCGGTCAGCCAGAGCAGTTCGGCAACCTCATCCGGACTTGCCGCGTGAGCTTCCCCGCCGATCCACTCGCAGACGAATACAACGTTGATGACGGCATCTCCCCGATCCGTTACAAATGAGGTACTGTGCGAGTAGAACATGGACTTCCCAACGCTTAGGCCAACCTCTTCCTGAATCTCACGCCGCAGCGTTTCTTCCAACACACGGGTCCCCAAAGCCTCCGCACCCGCCTCCACCTTGCCGCCAACCAGCGCAAGCGTACCGGCCGCATGTTCTTCCGCCGCTCCACGGCGAATCAGCAGCCAGCGACCTTCCCGATGGATGGCTCCTTCCACATTGACGATAAACGATACCTTCCGGTTGTCCATTCCCTTCATCCTTTCGATCTTATTGGCCATGTCTATGCTGTCCGTCTGAACGGTCACGCTTTGGCGTATAGGCTATGTCCTAAAAAAGCTCACTTAATATTTTCTTCAATATGTACTCGCGCTCCTGTTCATCGTACGCTGAATTGTCCAGCTTGCCTACCGGACATTCCAGGCGCTTCAAAATCTCTTCTTCCCATATACGACGAGCCTTCAACACGTCTACTGTGCCAGTGATGGAGGACTCGCGGTTCAGCGGCTCGGAAGACTCGCCCTGCGCAAGGCGGATATTCGCGGCTCCGTAACCCTGATTCAGATAATAATCCATGAATCCTTGCGACCATTCCCGTGGACGTTCCAATACGGCTTTGCGAAAGGAAAGATCCAGGTCGGACTGATCCACGTAAATAACGATTGGCGAGAGTCCGGCTACTTCGGCTTCCAACCTTTTGACATAATCAATCGCCACCTCCGGCTCGGCCCCGCATCGAATCATCGCCATCGTGATTGGATTCTGGATAAAGCAGCATTCAAACAGATACACGGTCCCCTCCGCCTGGTCTGCGGCCTTCGCCGCAAATGTCCGCCAATTCTCAACCATAAGCTCCATGTGCAGGTCCAGGGGAAGCTCGTAGAGATCCCTGCCCGCGATCGCCTGCTCTACTTCGATCGGCAATGGAAGTCCGGTACGCTCACGAATACGACGATAAGCCAACAAATGTCCTCTCGCTTCGATTCGTGCTTGTGTTCGCTCGCTTCGCTCCAGTATATTCATCCATTCCGGAAGCCTGGCTTGCAGCTGCCTCCACTCTTCTTCCGTCAGATAAGCGACTCCCTCATAATCGGCCGGATGATCGAGCCGCCCTTCTTCATAATAAATGATATTCAGCTCTGGCTTCATCTGTTTGAACAGTTGGCTTACGGTCGCTGCCGTTGTCGTCTTGCCCGAACCCGGCAGCCCTTCCACCAGAATCAACCTGGACTGTGTCATCTTCTCATCCCCTCATCCCCTCATCCCAAATCCTGCTTCTATCCTAACAAATGTCTGGGGAAGCCGATGAACCTTTCTTGCTTTTCCAAGCTGCCAATGAGCTTTCCAATTCTTGCCAAAATCCCATCTATCCACGCAAAAAAGCCTCCGGCTGATGCCGAAGGCTTCAATATCTTATCCAAATCCATGACCTTAGATCTTAAACTTGTCCACAATATCGGACAACGAATCAGCCATCTCTTTCAAGCGGACGGACGTTCCTTCCATCTCAACCATCGATGCGGACTGTTCTTCGCTCATCGCCGACACTTCTTCCGTCAGTGCCGCCATCTCTTCCGTTACGCGGGTGATCTCCAGAACCGAATCTCCAACCGTCTTGGAACCAGCAGACATCTGCTCCACATTCGCCGCCACTTCAGAAACCTGGGCACTGAGCAGGCCAATACGGTCTACAATGGCTTCAAAGGCTGTCCCGGCTTCATCCAGCGAAGCTACGCCATGATCGACGTTGCCCGAGCTGGATTCCACCAGCTCCACAATGCTGCGAATTCCCGAAGTCATCGCCATGATAATGCGGCTGATTTCTTCCGTCGAACGCGAAGATTGGTCGGCCAACTTGCGAATCTCGGAAGCGACGACACTGAAGCCGAGGCCGTGTTCACCCGCACGTGCCGCTTCAATAGCCGCGTTCAAGGCCAGCAGGTTTGTCTGGCTGGACGTCTCCGAAATGTAGCTGGTAATGGACAGCACTTCATTCGAGCGTTGGGCCAATTCCGATACGCTGCCGCGAATCGTCGAGAACGCATCCGCCACGCTTTGCACTTCACTTACGCTCTGCTTGATGCGATGTTCACCATCCGCCGCCATCGAACGCGTCTCGTCGGCCAATCCTGCCACAGCGGATGCGGCATCCGCAACTTCTTCCAATCCGGCAATCGTCTGTCGCATCACGGAGCTAATCTCTTCGGTTTGTGAGACCTGCCGCTCCGAACCTACGGCTACGCGCTGAATGGACAGAGTCACTTCCTGAACAGCACGGGCATTCTCCTGCGTGCCCTGCTGAAGCGAAGCCGAAGCGCCGGTCAGACGCACCGTGTTATCCTTGAGGTCACGAATCATATGCTGAAGGCTCTCCAGCAGCAGATTGGTCGCCTCACCGAGATCACGAATCTCATCTTGCGTATTCACGTGAATCCGTTTGGTCAGATCGCCGCCCGATGAAGCAATCTCTTCAATCGTGCGAGTGACAGCCTTGACGCTGCGAGTGATACGAGAAGAGATAAACCAGGCCAGGAGCATGGCCACCACGACCACAATGCCTAGCAGAACAAACAACAGAATTTTCAATGTCTGATTGCTTTCATGCAGATCCAAGACCCGTTTGGCAGTAAGCTCTTTCTCCGTATCGGCAAACGTACCCACCAGCTGACGGAAGGCATCCATGTCCTGTTTGCCTGGATCGTCTACGAAGAACTGCTGTAGACCAGCCGAATCTCCGGCACGCTTCATGGAGATCGTCGCTTCGCCTGCTACCTGAATCCATTCTTCAATCTTGCTCTTAATCTCATCGAGTTTGGCCTGCTGCGCGGGATTATCAGCGACCAGTTCGTAGAGAGCCTTATAATTCGCTTCCCAATCTGCTTTGCCTGTATTGTAAGGAGCCAAATATTTATCTTCGCCTGTGATGATAAATCCACGCTGACCGGTTTCCATGTCTACAGCATTTTTCTCGATCTGATTGGCCCGATCATGAACCTCCATATCGTGACCAGCAACAAAGTTCATTTCCTTCTCCAACTTGTCGATCTGACCGCGTACGACAAAAATTGCCGCCGCCAGAGCCAAAATGATGATGACGTAACCGATACCAATTTTCACACCTATATTAAATCTAGCTTTTTTCATCTCTTCTGCACGCTCCCCCACTGGATAACTAGAGTAAAATATGGATTTTCATTTCCAATATTTTTAGTATCGGCATCCTTTTTTGATCTATAAAGCCCTAGCACAGAAAAAATCCCATCTCTTTTCCAATCTGAATCATTTACATATATGCTTATTTTTTTCATTTTTGATAACGATTTATGTTCAGCCGAGAGCCTGTCGGGTAATAATAAAGCGGTTACAAGAGTAACCTGACGCCTAGTTTTATTACATACCCAAGGAGGTTCACATGTTCAAACGCCGCTTCAGATCCACTGCCAGCGTAGTTCTGACTGTCCTGCTCCTGCTTGCCCTATTGCCGTTGACCAGCTCACCTGCCGCCGCCGCGCCCAAAAGTAAGATGCAGACGTATGTGGACAAGATGCAGCCTGGCTGGAACCTGGGCAACACGTTGGATTCTGTAGGAGCCGACGAGACCGCCTGGGGCAATCCGCGTGTCACTCGGGAACTCATCAAGCAAATCTCCCGTCAAGGCTTCAACAGCATCCGGATTCCCGTCACTTGGGATAACCACATTGGCCCGGCACCCGAATACAAAATCGATCCGGCGTATCTTGATCGCGTAGCGGAAGTTGTCGGCTGGGCCAGATCGGAGAATCTGTACGTGCTGATGAATGTCCATCATGACTCCTGGCTCTGGATCAGCAAGATGGAGAGAGATCATGACGCAACGCTGGCTCGCTATAACGCGATCTGGAAGCAGGTCGCCGAACGGTTTAAAAATGAATCGGACAAAGTGTCTTTTGAGAGCGTCAATGAACCTCGCTTCACCGAGGGCGGTACGACCGATGAAGCGACGGCGCAGAAGCTGCTGGACGAGTTGAATCTGTCTTTCCATCAGATTGTTCGAGATTCCGGCGGCAAAAATGCGACCCGCCCGCTTGTTCTGCCTACCCTTGAGACGTCACCGACTCAGGAGCGCATGAATGGCCTGTCAAAAACGTTTGAACAACTCAAAGAGGATCAAAATTTGATCGCAACCGTTCACTACTACGGTTACTGGCCGTTCAGCGTCAATATCGCAGGCACTACAACCTTCGACGAGACGACGCGGAAGGACATCACCACTACCTTCGATAATATACACAATACTTTTGTCGCCAAAGGAATTCCGGTCATTCTTGGTGAATACGGGCTGCTGGGCTTCGATAAAAATACCAATACCATCGAACAGGGCGAAAAGCTGAAATTTTTCGAGTTTCTCACCTACTACATCCGCGAGAAACAGATTACCGGCATGTGGTGGGATAACGGACAGCATTTTAACCGCACCGCCTACACATGGTCTGATCCGGAACTGTACGAGATCATTCGTTCCGGCCAGAAGCAGCGCTCTTCCGTGGCGGAATCCGATCTGATCTATCTGCGTCAAGGAGAAGCCGTCACCGATCGCACCATTCAGATGCAGCTGAACGGCAACAAACTGACTTCGCTCAAAGCAGATGGCAAACGTCTAACGCGAGGCAAAGATTATCAGCTGAACGGTGAGATTCTTACCCTTCCTCGGGCTGCGCTGGAGCGTCTGACGACTTCCGGCAAACTGGGCATTAATGCGGTGCTGACGGCTGGATTTACCAAAGGCCCGGACTGGAACTTCTATGTGACTGTCCACCAGAAGCCAGTGCTTCAGGCATCAAGCGGCGCAGCGGCTGATTTTGCCATTCCAACGGAGTTCGGCGGAGACAAGCTGGCCACCATGGAGGCCGTATACGCTTCGGGCGGTAATGCGGGCCCCAACGACTGGACTTCGTTCAAGGAATTTGAATCCACTTTCAGCCCAGATTACGCCAACAGCAAGATCATTCTGCGCCCCGCTCTGCTTGACACACTGCGAGACGGTGAGCCGGTCACGTTGACCTTCTACTTCTGGAGCGGCGACAAACTGACGTATACGATTACGAAAACGGGTACGAATGTCAGCGGTCAGCCGATGACTCCCTAATCGTGACAAGAACGGGCTGGATGCCCGACTGCGCTTCTCTCCTGTCTGAAAAGCGACCGCCCGCACCCATTTCCGGTGCCGGGCGGTTTTCTTTTTGCCGGGAGACAACTTGTGGGTTTTCCATTATGATTAGGCCATAAGCCGGAATACCAGGAGGAACTTTTTTCATGACAGATCCGAGATTACAGCAGCTTGCACGCACAGTGGTGCATTATTCAGCGAATGTACAGCCAGGGGAGAATGTATTGATCCGCGCGATGGACGCCCATGACGCCGAGATCCTCGCCCCTTTTATCGATGAAATTCATGCAGCAGGCGGTCATGCCTTCATAGATTATGCGGATTATGCCGTTAACCGGCAGATGATGCTAAGCGGCAGCGAAGAACAATTTAAGCTCGATGCCGCGATGAAACTCGAACAGATGAAGCGTATGGACGCCGTGGTTATCATTCTGGGCGAAAACAATGTATCGGAATATGCGGACGTGCCGGCTGCCAAACGCGATGCTTACCGCAAATGGTACAAACCCGTCACCAACGAACAAACGAAGAAAAAATGGATTTTGTTCAACTACCCGACCAAAGCCTATGCCCAGCTGGCCGAGATGAGTACCCAAGCCTATACGCAATTTCTGTATGATACCTGCACGATGGATTATGGCCGGATGTCGGCTGCCATGGACCCACTGGTCGAACTTCTCAGCCAGACCCAGACGGTACGAATTGTGGCTCCGGGTACAGACCTGCGTTTTTCGGTCAAAGGGATTCCGGCGATCAAATGCGATGGCAGGGTTAATCTGCCCGACGGTGAGGTCTATACCGCTCCGGTTCGAGATTCGGTAGAGGGAACGATCACGTTCAACACCCGTTCTTCCTATCTGGGACAAAGCTTTGGCGATCTATCCTTCACTTTTGAGCAAGGAAAAATTGTATCCTGCCGCAGCGATAACCAGACGAAGCTGAACGAACTGCTGAATACCGACGAAGGTTCCCGATTTATTGGCGAGTTTGCCATCGGGACAAATCCGTTCATCAACCGGGTGATGAATGACATCGGCTTCGATGAGAAGATCAACGGCAGCATCCATTTTGCGCTGGGACAAGCTTATGAGAACGCGGATAACGGGAATACATCGGACATCCACTGGGACATCGTGCTGCTGATGAAAGAGGAATTTGGCGGCGGTGAGATTTATTTTGATGATGTGCAGGTGAGCAAGGACGGCCGTTTCGTGTTGGACTCTCTACTAGGGCTGAACCCGGAGAAGCTGATCTAGACAGTGCTGCCCAACTCATGAGCTTACGCTTCATCTGAACCTTTTCATTAAAACGGCTTCGGCCGTTTTTTTGTTTGCCCTACTCCTTGCTGACCACCAATTTGCGTATGATTTCTTGTCTAATTCTTAGGGTGTTCGCAAATTATAGGGTGTGATATTTTAGTATCAGCAAACGCTTACATTTCCATTTTTATGTGTGTGTGGGGTGTACGTGTTGCACCATTCGATCAAAAAGGAGAACGGATATGAAGAAAAGAAACTTAAAGCCGATCGCTGCGCTGGCACTTGCTGCTGTTATGCTGCTCTCGCTTCTGCCCGGATCACCCAAAGCTTCTGCGGCGGCTCCGACCAGTGCCATGCAGTCGTATGTCGAAGCCATGCAGCCAGGTTGGAACCTGGGAAATTCGCTGGATTCGGTAGGCGCGGATGAGACGGCCTGGGGCAACCCACGCGTTACCAAGGAACTGATCCAGAATATTGCCGCACAGGGTTACAAAAGCATCCGGATTCCGGTCACCTGGGACTCGCACATCGGCAGCGCACCCAGCTATACGATTGATCCGGCTTACATAAACCGGGTCAAGGAAGTATCGCAGTGGGCGCTTGACGCCAATCTATATGTCATGATTAATGTTCACCATGACTCCTGGGTCTGGCTCAGTAAAATGGAGAGCAATCATGACCAGACATTGGCTCGCTACAACGCCTTGTGGACTCAGGTTGCAAGCGCCTTCAAGGATAGCCCGAATAAACTGATGTTCGAGAGTGTCAATGAACCACGCTTCACGGATGGGGGCACGACAGATGAGGGCAAACAGCAGACCCTGCTGAATGAGCTGAATGATTCCTTCCACAGCATCGTGCGTGCTTCGGGCAGCGGCAATACCACCCGTCCGCTCGTCATCTCGACGCTCGAAGCCTCTCCTTCGCAGACACGTATGACGGCAACTTATAACGCGATCTCCAAGTGGAACGACAAGAATATCATCGCTACCGTTCACTATTACGGATTCTGGCCGTTCAGCGTGAATATCGCCGGATATACGACTTTCAACCAAGAGGTGCAAAACGACATCACGACCACTTTTGATAACGTGTACAACACTTTCGTTGCCAAAGGGATTCCGGTAATCGTCGGTGAATATGGTCTGCTTGGTTTTGACAAGAATACCGGAGTGATCGAACAGGGTGAGAAGCTGAAATTTTTTGAGTTTATCGCCCATTACCTGAAGCAAAAGCAAATCACCTCCATGCTGTGGGACAACGGACAACACTTTAGCCGCACGCAATACAAATGGTCCGATCCCGATCTGTTCAACCTGATGAAGGCCAGCTGGAGTGGACGCTCTGCTACGGCCTCAAGCGATCTGGTCTACGTGAAAAAGGGGGCTGCTGCGCAGGACAAAACCGTGTCGCTAAATCTGAACGGTCGTACGCTCTCTTCGCTCACACTCAATGGAACTGCGCTTCAATCGGGCATAGACTATGTGCTAAATGGCAATTCACTGACCTTTAAGGCAGCCTATCTCACGCAGTTAACTTCTTCCGGGACACTCGGCAAGCGTGCAACGATTGTCGCTAAATTCAACGGCGGAGTAGACTGGAAATTCAATGTGGTGTTATATCAGACGCCTAAGCTGTCGAACGCTTCCGGCACCACCTCTTCGTTCTCGATCCCGACGGCCTTCAATGGCGATCAGTTGGCTACGATGGAAGCGGTATACAGCACAGGCGGCAATGCAGGGCCACAGAACTGGACATCGTTTAAGGAATTCGAGACGACCTTCAGCCCTACCTCGAACGCAATCAAGCTTCAACCAGCCTTGTTCAATGAGACGAACAACGGCACGGTCAAGCTGACGTTCTACTTCTGGAGTGGGGAAAAAGTGACGTACACGATCGTCAAAAACGGCTCGTCCGTAACCGGAACGGCGTCTTGAATCAACGGTTGGAATAGCGAAAAGCGGAGCGATTTCCCTGGCATCTGCCGGATGGAAACCCTCCGCTTTTTTGAAAGGTAGGGCGTTGCACAGGGAGAAGTCGGGTAATAAACGATATTCGCATCCTGAATTTCCGCAAACTTACAGCGACAACTCGACTCTCTACCTACAAGGAGCTGAATGGGATGAACGACCGCAACCCACCTACCACCGTCCCCCGTACGATTGGACGGATTCTGTTCGCCCTGCTGTTTGTGGCGGCAGGCATTTATCACTTTAAGGAAACGATCGGCTTCGCGGCGATGCTTCCTGACTTTGTTCCTCTGCGTAAATGGATCATCTGGATCTCTGGCGTCGTCGAATGGGTACTGGCGATCTTGCTGTTCGTTCCTCCCATCCGCAAACAGATGGGGCTCATCATCTCGATCTATCTGATCGCCATCTTCCCGGCCAATATCTATGCGGCTGCGATGAATATTCCCATGCCCGGCCAGCATTATACGCCGCCGGTCTATCTCTGGCTGCGCCTGCTTGTCCAGCCGCTGTTCATCTGGTGGATCTGGTGGGCGACGCGTCCTCCCAAAGATGCTCGATGAGCTTAGTCATGCCGCGCCAAGAAGCTGCCGGGAACACCTCCGGCAGCTTCTTTTTTGTGTCCAGCCTGGCGGCTCGGCTCGTCGATTTTCCCGCCGCTCCTCCGGGCACTCCTGCGGTTAATTCTACCGTTTGGAGCTTGGATGTTCACCCGCTCGCCCCGCTGCCATTACGCGTATACGATGCGACGGGATGCCGATTCGCCTGTAACTGCATCGCTGGTCTTTTTACGAGGCAAAACGCTTATTTCAACGTCTCCCACCTTGCCCATAGTTCAGGCGGATTCAGTTCGTAGACATTGTCTTCGCGGAACATATATTGGTGCATGATGAACTCGCGCCGCAGGGTGGCGAAGTCGTCGTGATACGTCTTGATGAAGGCATTGATTTCTTTTTCTTCGTATCGGCGCCCAGGCTCCAGATGGCGAACCATCTCTTCCAGTACAATCAGCTTCTTTTTGAGTTGGGCAGGGATACTTTTGAGACGACCGTCCGCAGTGAAAAAGCTCTTGTGTACGGAGGCTCGCGTCTTCTCTCGCTGCTGCTGAATGGAAGCATCCCCTTCATCGGCCTTGCCGTCCGCTCCCCGGCGGTAGATCAGCTCGGCTGTTGCCATTCCACTGGCACGAATGAAATAATCGTCGAGTGAAAAATAAATCGTATTTTTATCCCGCCGCTCGCGGATTAGGCTCGCTGCCCTGAGCTTCGACGCATGATGCGTAATCGTCGCGGGTGTCACACTGAGCCGCTGGGCCAGTGCCTGCCCGTTCAACTCACCTTCGCTGAGCAGGATCAGCATCCGAATCCGTGTTGGATCGGCCAGTGCCTTGTGGTAGGTCACCAGTTTATCCAATTGCATGCCAACCACGCTCCCCTGGGATTCATTTCGTTCGTTTGACGTGCCATGCTGCCCGCAGTTCCAAGCGCAGGCCAGCATGCAGACGAAACTTGCGATTTTTATTTTACCCCAAATCGACAGCGCCCTACAATTGCCTGCCTTCTGGTGAATCCATTCACGGGAAGAAACCGGGAATCCCCTTGTTCACCGTTCATTCCTTACGCTTCCAGGTGGCGCACATCGGCGAATCTGCCCAAGCGGCAGCGGCCGTCGGTCTGTACAATCAGTTCGGTGATCGAACATTCCGGAACCAGACTGCTTTGCAGGGCCATAAAGTTCGGGTGGGTCTTGTTCAGCTCGGCCTCCTCCAAGGTACATACCAGATAATCCGTCATCACACCGCCATGTGTAAAAAAGACAAGCTCCTCACCCGGCCTGCATCGCGGGGCGTAATCCCGCACTGCTTCATGCAGCCTAAGCGCCGCCTGACGTGCGGAGTCGCCTCCGCCGGGAGGCTGATGATCGGAATCGCGTGTACAGCGCTCCCATACCTCGACAAATTCCTCGAAAGTTTGTCCCGGCAGATCGCCCCAGTTCGCCCGTTCACGCAGCCGCCTGTCTTCATGGACATTCAGCTGAAGGGCTTGGGCAAGATATTCGGCGGTCTCTTTCGCCCGGCGCAGCGGGCTGGAGAGGATCAGGGTAATGGGGCGGCTGCTCAGAGCCTGTGCCGCTGATTTCGCCTGTTGAATCCCCTCAAGGGTTAGACCAACATCGCCGATCTCTTTTTCTTTGAGTCCGTGGCGCACCAGCCAGATTGTAATTGCCATCAGATTCTCCTCACCCCCGCTTAACTTAATTCTTCCCAGCGGCGAGCCGCCAAAAGGGGATTTCTTACGTAGATCTCCTGGTCGCGCGACATAAAGCCCTGTACAATCCATTCCCGTCTGAGCGTGGCATAATCATCATGGTACAGCCGAATATACGCATTGATCTCGCTCTCTTCATAATTACGTTCAGCGTCCAAGCCGCTGACCAGATGCTCCAATATAATGAGCTTCTTCTTGAGCTGTGCCGGGATACTTTTGAGCCGCCCCTCCCGATCGATAAAGTTCCGAATTACCGAATCTCTGAATCGGCGGTCCGCCTCGTTCAGCCCCTCGATCCGGTATTCACTCTCCTCTGTTTTCTCCACCTGCCGGCTCTGCTTCAATTCTCGCATTCACTTCATCTCCTTTAATTAATTTAACATTTGTCTAATTAGATATTTGTTAAATTAGATAATAGAGAGGAGCTGCCTCCTTGTCAACAACAAAAAAAGCGAGCCGTATCACGGCCCGCTTTTTCTCTATCCTTATTCAGCTTTCACTTCGATCTATACGATTCCGATTCAAGACTTAGGCTTCCGGCAGCAGCATACGCCAGAACTGCCAGGCGGCCAGATATTCGTTCAGTTCCGCCGACGAAGCTGCGGCATGTTCGCCCATCCGGCAGTATAGACGCAGCAGCGCTTCCTGTACCAGACGTTCCTGATCGCCGTTCTTGGCATCCAGGCGGGAATAGGCATCAAAGAGCGTCTCCAGCGACAGATCATCCGGTGTCGAGCAGAACGCCTGCACCAGATCATAGAGTACAGGACCTGCGGTCGGCTTAGGCTCCAGCACGCCCACCAATTCCTTTTTGCGGAACACAAACTGATGCGCATCTGTATGCCCATGCAGCAAATATTTGCTTCCCGCTTCGGCAAGCGGTTCAAGCAGCAGCGCGACTCGTTCGCAATCTTCAGCTGGCTGAAGACCGTTCAGGTTCTCCCGGGCTTTGGACAGCTCCCGTTCGTTAAATTCGCTCCAGGATGAACTTGGCTCTGTCAAACGTCCCCATTTGCCGCCTGCTTCATCCATCTCGTAGCGGTTCAGCAGATCAACCACCAACGCGGTCAACCAGACCTTTTTGAGTCCGCGTTCTTCAGTGCTTTGGCCGACTGCACCTTCCACGTACGGTTGAACCAGATACCCTTTGACGGGATCGGCATATAGCACCTTGGGCAGCAGCGGGCTGTCCGGGTAGGCTTTGTGCAGCTGTTCGGCCATCGCAATATTCTCAGGTGCATCCATACACAGCGAATATTTTGGCTTGCCGTCAGCGGTCAGCACGTAGGTGCGCTTCCCTTCCTCTTCGGACTCCGGCTTCTCCCGAAGTTCCACCGTCTCGATAATGCCCTTCATAAACAAATGCTGAATCGTTGCGTAAATACGTGGTGCAAGCGTCATGCTTTCCTTTTCCCCCTAGTGCTTCGTTCCTGTGTCAGACAACTGATGTATTTTAACACGTTAGCCAGGGTTACAAAAGACTTTCTGCATGACTGACGGGCGGCCTACTGCTTCATTCAAAATATTCCGGATAAAACTTGGGACAGAGACAGTGCTTGTCATTGAGCGGCGGGTCAACGATCTGAGCGACCAGATCGCCAATCTGCGCTTCAATGGCCTCGACCGCTTTGATGGTGCGCGAAGTGACATCAGAGGGTTTGTCGGCATCCGAGATCGTCACGATCAGGCGCGTCGAACGCACCCAGACATGCGCGGGCAGGCCAAAGAGCTTCAGATGTCCAGGCTGTCGCAAGTCATTATAGGGCTGAATCCGAAACCGATCGGCGGCTGCACTTTCTGCATCGGTCTCCGGCATTTTTTGCAGCTGGATACCCAATCTTGTGCATAACGTCTCCAACTCTTCTCGTGTCGAGACTCGAAAGGCCGCCATCAGTCGATCCCGATCGCCCGTCTGCTCCGAATTTGCCCGACAGAAACGGAAAATATGCAGCCTGCGCGCCCATTCTTTTAATTCAAGCCGTGGATGCGTCTCATAGAAATAGCGAAACCACATCTCTTCCTGTTCTTCCTTGGTCGGCACATGGCGTTTCGGTCGCTTCTTTTCTTTGGGGCCAAAAAACAATCTCCACATGAGCGAACCCTCCATCGTCGTTCAATAAATTTGAAGTGTGCGGCAGGCTTGAGGCTGGCTCGCCGTCTTCTTACCGTTATTGTACCCGCTCCATCACCCTTTGCGAGGCGTTAGGATCATTTTCACAAAAAAACGTCAGAAAATTCGATAATCCTGCGTTGACCCACACTTCTTGTAAGCGTATTCTTATCGGGATAACTTTTAATCGAGGAGGGCAATCATGAACGGTATTTCCTTAAATCTTTTTCCCGGAGGACGGTACAAGGCTCTGACCTTCAGTTACGACGATGGGCGCATGCAGGATCGCAAGCTGGTGGAGATCTTCAACCGATATGGACTCAAAGGAACCTTCCACTTGAATTCCGGCAAATTCGGCACGGATCACGGGGGTTATATCGAGGAGCAGGAGGTCGCTGCACTGTATGCCGGACACGAGGTTTCGGCGCATACGGTCAACCATCCTTTTCTGGAACGTGTACCGCGTGAGCGCGTGATTATGGAGGTGATGGAGGATCGCCGCAATCTGGAGCAGTTGGTCGGTTATCCGGTACGGGGCATGTCCTATCCTTTCGGCACTTATAACGACGAGGTAGTCGATACGCTGAGCACCTTGGGGATTCGCTACTGCCGTACGGTGCGCTCGACTGGAGAATGGAGCGTACCCCAGCATCCGCTGACCTGGCATCCGACCTGTCATCACAAGCAGATGCACGAATACGCGGACTCTTTTCTGGAGTTTGATCCGCCGGCTCATTACGTGAATCTGTCGCTGCTGTATGTCTGGGGACACAGCTATGAGTTCGACAACGACAACAACTGGCAGACGATCGAAGACTTCTGTGCCAAGATGAGCGGCCGTCCGGACATCTGGTATGCGACAAACATTGAGATCGTGGATTATCTGGAAGCTCGCAAAAGACTGGCCTTTTCGGTGGATGGAAGAGTCGTTCATAATCCATCTGCTCTGTCAGTCTGGGCAACGGTTCATGGAAAAGCTGTCGAAATCCAAGGCGGTGCTACGGTTAGGCTGGATGATTAAATTCATCTGAAATTTGGAAACTCGGCAACAAAAAAAGAAGCCTGAATCAGGCTTCTTTTTCATTTGGCATCTTCTATTGGTGTCTGCATACCCACACCTGCCTACGGTTTCGCTAATCGTAGAAGCACGCCGATCAACGCATGTCTGGGCACTAACTATCTTTTCGTTCAAATGTCCAGGTTCGTCCGCTGATCGTGACCGACCAGCTGCGCCCTTCGTCATCTGTCAGGCGTTTCGTCTTCCAGCTCATTCCCCCGTATTCGCCCTGCTCGCTTTGCAGCGGGTTCGACCAGGTTGCACCGCCATCCGAGGTGACATAGAACAACAGCGGCTGAGCCTCCTCACCATCCGAGGTAAAATCAGTCTGGGCAATATACAAGCCGATCTTCGTTCCCTCAAACATAATCGGAACCTTGGCTTCAAACCATGATTGGGCAAATTCAGCGGGCACAGTAAGGACGCTCTTGCTCCACGTTCTGCCGCCATCGGTTGTCGCGTACAGCCGCAGATCCCCGACCTGCGGGGTATGGGTAGCCGCCCAGCCGTGCTGCTCATCCACAAAACGCAGGGCTGCAATCATGCCGGAAGGCAGACTGCCGGATCGGGAATCCACAACCTTCGTCCATTGGGTTCCGCCATCCTGCGTGCGATACAGCGTATTATCGGCGGCAAATGCCCCCTTGTACTGCATATCAATCTTCCAGCCGGTCAGCCCATCGCTTAGATAGACCGTTACTGCCTGCGCAGCGGTCTTCTCGGCGCCTTTGTCCGCTGCTTCTGCCTCCGTAATCGCCTGAGCTTCGTAGGCAACAGCGGAAGGCGATACCGCAAGAGGACGCTGCTCCGATTCGGACAGCCTCTCGTTGGAACACCCGGCGAGCAGACCGCCGGTTAAGATCAAAACGGCACATAGGCCGGGATATATGGAGAAACGACGTCGTCTGTTCATGGTGTTAACCTCCTTGTTCGCCGCAAGTATAACAAACTTTGGAAGTGCGGAAGTAACAATATAAACTTGGACTGTCATATAAAGGTTAAAATTCGGTAACCAGCCGACCTGATCGCCTTTACCTGATCCCGATGGGCGTAGGTTTCATACGCGCTGAACCCAAAGGATACGTTGATGTCAAACTTCAGGCGTATGCCATTCTTTTCTTTGCCAAACCGGAATTCCAGTTCTCCTCTCACATCACCATGAAACGTCCGTATCGATTCAGATAGGCCTCCCGTTCCTTGTAATCCGGCAGGATACTGCCCAGCTTGCGCCAGAATGAGCGATCGTGGTTCATATGATGGATGTGGCATAATTCATGCACAATAACATAATCAATCGCGTAGACCGGAGCCATCGCCAGCAGATAGTTGAAATTGAGACGTTTGCGCGAGTCGCAGCTGCCCCACTTGGTGGTGGATTCGATGATGTCGATCGATTTGGGCTCCGCTTTGAGCTGCTTGGCATAAGCGCCGATGCGTTCATTCACGACCTTTTTGCAGCTGGAAAAATAAAATTTCTTGAGATCCGCGCGCAGCTGTTCCTCCGTGCGTCCTTCGGTCGGGATCAATTCCTCCAGACGGCAGCGGCGTCCCAAATGCAGAAATTCACCTTCGCTGCCTTCCCGGTATTCTCTCGGCTTGGGAGCTTCGCTTGCTTTTTCCAACCTGGATCGAATCTCCAGAATCCGCTCGGCCTGCGCAGCGACTGCCGCCTGAATCTGTTCTTCATCCATCCCGTTGGGCGCTTTGACCGTCACCAGCCCATTCGGGTCCATCTGTACGTAGATCTTTTTGCGTTTGGCATATTCGACATGAAATTCAATCCGTTGATCGTGGTGTTGAATATTCATCGTAGTCTCCTCTATTCAAAAAATTTCAAACGTTACGAAATTGTTCTCTTCTGTATTCTGCGCAGTCCAGGCGGAATCGTCAATCCAGCCAAGATTCTGGGCTCTGGCGCTCTTGCTTGTCGGGTGCTGACAATGTTCCTTGTTAGAAACGTCTCACTCGGGGTAATAAAGAGCAAAGAAAACGAGGCTGGCCGCCCAGGCGTACAGCCCGGAATCGAAGGGAGCTTTTATCATGGACAAGTCCTTTGTTACGACTGCCGCAATCGGCGCAGCCGCAGGTGCATTAATTGGAGCAGGAGCTGCCGTTATCGCAGCCACACAGCGCGGCGAACAGATTCGCCACAATGTGATGGGTGCAGTGGAAGCTCTGCGTGAGAATGGCCCGAGCATTAACGAACGCGGACAAGCGTTGGTCGAGAAAAGTCAGGAAGTTACCGGTGTAGTGAAGGAAACGCTTGGCGCGGTCAAAGAGCTGAAAGAAGAAACCGTCACAGCCGCTCACGGCGTCAAATCGGATGTTCAGGACTCGCTTCGCACTTCGGGAGTCGGCGGCAAGCCAACGGACGGAAGCGCAGGCAGCATCTAGGATTGATGCAGGATAAACAAGTCCATATCTATGCTGGATCAGCCGCCCTTTTCGGGCGGCTTTTTGCGTATATGTGCTGAAAAGCTGGCCTTTCAATCTCAAGACCTTTACAATGAAAGAGAGGGGCTTTTTATATCTGGAGTGCCCGGTATGCTGCACCCCATTGGCCTGCCTCAATTCACAAAAAGGAGGGATTCAATGAGAGTACGCAGGAGCGTCGAGCTTACTCTTGTCGTTGCCGTAGCCGCCCTGCTCTTGTCCTACTTTTTCATCTTCAACCTGTCGTCGAATCTGCGCACGTATGGCTTCCAGCACCAGGACACCATCGTGGACGAAGGTTATTCCACGGATGCAGAGCATCCGACCAAGCTAATGCTTCTCGCCAATGAGGAGCGTATGGGCATCGTCGTTCTGGATGGCAAAGGTCTGGGTGTATGGGAACATGACCCGATCGTCTCTATTCTTGAAAACCCGCAGGACGGTGAATTTGCGTCCGTCTATCTGCCGATTCTGAAGGATTGGGGTGAGCGAAGCTACACGGAGAAACATGTCTTCGCCAGCGCCTATGTCACCGTCGATGAGCGCCCTTCCGTAGTGAATGGCAAAGACTTTTACGTGCATGCCGACTATTTTGATGTAAACGGACGTACACTGGTTTACGCCCATGCCATGTCGGATGAAGAGATGTTCACCGAAGAGATGGTCATTGCGCATCTGCGCGAACAGCTTGGCCTTCAGATGGAAGATGCCTAAGCTGCTTTGACTGCATCCACGCATAGACAAAAAGAGCACGAAGCTCCGATCTTCATCGGTTTCGTGCTTTTTCTGCGCGTCTTTTCGCCCAGCAAAAACCCAGCCTTCAAGCAAAAAACGTAATCAGCCCTGCGAAGTCAAAATTCGTGGTCCATCCTTGGTAATTGCCAGGGTATGCTCATATTGCGCCGAATTACGTCCATCTTCCGTACGTGCTGTCCAGCCGTTATCATCGCGTTTGGTCTGCCAGACTCCAGCGTTAACCATCGGCTCGATGGTAATGACCATGCCTTCCTTGAGACGTTGGCCTTTGCCCGGCTCGCCGTAATGCAGCACCTGCGGCTTCTCATGGATGGTTGGCCCAATGCCGTGCCCCGTATACTCACGTACCACGGAGAACCCTTCGCCTTCAGCATAACTCTGGATCGCATGGCCAATATCGCCCAGGCGGTTGCCTACAACAGCCTGCTCAATGCCCAGCTCCAAGGCCCGAAGCGTCACATCCATCAGCCGTTGATCCTCTTCGGACACCTCGCCAACCGCATACGTCCAGGCCGAATCTGCCAGCGCCCCATTGAGGTTGACGACCATGTCGATCGTAACGATGTCGCCGCTCTTGAGCGGCTGGCGGCGCGGGAACCCGTGACAGACTTCATCATTGATTGACGCACAGGTCGCATATTCATAACCGTTGTAGCCCTTCTGCTCCGGCTTTGCGCCGTGCTGCTTCAGGAACTTCTCCACGAACCGGTCAATCTCCATCGTCGTAATGCCCGGTTTAATCATCTTGGCAATCTCTTTATGACAGGCTGCCAGAACATCTCCGGCGGCATCCATCATCGCAATTTCGCGTTCGCTTTTGAGTGTAATCATGAATTTATCGCTCGATTCCTTATGAATTTGGTAGAGTAACAAGCCTTCATTTAAGGATAACGCCGTTTCATGGATCACGCAATATGGAGCGACTTTCCACTGCGAAGATGGAACCTGCCTGGTGAAGAATCCGAAGCTGTCTTACAACAGATGCATCGCCGCCTCCGCCTCATCCCAGGGAACCGAATACCCCGCGCCCTTGGCGCAGAAGATCGACGAAGACGTATACAGCGGATCAGCGTTCTTGTCATAGCCTCGCCGCTGGATGACCTCCTCCGTATTGTGACATGGCAGATAACCCCCATAGGACAAGCTCAACATTCCTCTTCCCCGGGTATAAGATGCCATCTCGACAGCATAATTCATAAAAGTAGCCGCCGGCACGATGCCTGTCAGCAGCAGATGCGTCTCACTGGTCTCCGGCGGGTCAAACGTCCCGTGTGCCTGCTGCACATCGGTCATGACGCGTCCAATATGCTCCAACTCCATACGGATACGGAAGCGGTAACACGGCTCCAGCAGGATATTCTCCGCCTGCTCCAGTCCCTGCCGCAGTGCCCGGAACGTCGCCTCCCGGAAATCTCCGCCGTGCGTGTGTTTGTTATGCGCCCGTCCAATGAGGAGCGTCACCTTCACATCCGTCAGCGGCGAACCGGTGAGCAGGCCGTGATGTTCATGCTCCAGCACATGCTGACCGACCAGATTGCGATAGCCAACAGATAGCTCATCCGCATGACAGGCATCCTCGAAGACAACGCCGCTGCCTCGTTCACCCGGTTCAAGGCGCAGATGCACCTCGGCGTAATGCCGCAGCGGTTCAAAATGTCCATAGCCCGTCACCGGCGAAGCAATCGTCTCCCGATACAGAATTTCCGGTGCACCAAAAACCACGTTCATGCCAAATCGTTCTGCCAACACGCTGGTCAGTACCTCAAGCTGAATGGCCCCCATCACGCGAATATGCAGCTGCTGAAGCTCCTCTTCCCAGATCACCCCCAGCGCCGGATCTTCGGCCTCCAACATACGGAAAGTACGCAGCACTTCCCTGGGCGGCAGCTCCCGTGGGAAATCAACGCTTACTGTCAGGGTCGGCGTCATCTCAAATGGCATCGGTTCGCCATGCTGCTCGCCAACGCCTGCTCCAGCCTGCGCCGCAGACAATCCGGTCACCGCGAACAGCTCGCCCGCTCGCACTCCTTCGACCTGCGTAGGCCGATCGCCGCTGTAGAGACGAATACCGGTTACCCTCTCCGTAATGACGGCTTCGCTGGCCGCTTCCTCTCCACTTGGGCTGCCTGCATACGACACAAACTCCCTGACTCCCAGTGCCCCCTTCAGTGCCTTGATATAAGTCAGTCTCGTACCGTTCCCATCATGCCCGATCTTATAGACATAACCGGCGAAGGCCTCCTGCGATGCCGGTTCATCCGCTGTATCGTTCTGTCCATAATCCGTAACGGTCAGACGATCAAACTTCGCCAGAAAATCAGTAACCCCAATATCCAGCAGCGCCGAACCATGCAGACATGGATAGACATGGCCGTCCCGAATCATGCGAATCAGCACGGATGCCCACTGCTCGGGTGTCAGCGCGTCTTCCAGATAATCTTCCAGCAGCTGCTCATCCCGCTCGGCGAGAAAAGACTTCAGCGAATCGTCCAGCCTCACCGAAGCTTCGGTGCCTTCTTCGTCATGGGGGATCAGGGTCAGCGTCTCGGTCAGATCCACAGCGTCTTCCGTCAGCAGACTGCGAATCTCACCCATCACTCGCGCGACGTCCGCTCCGGCCCGATCCGTTTTGTTGATAAAAAAGAACGCCGGAATCCCGTAGCGCCGCAGCAGCTGCCAGACCGTTTCCGTATGTCCCTCCACGCCTTCAACCGCGCTCAGCAGCACAACGGCATAATCCATCGTACGCAGCGCACGTTCCATCTCTGTCGAGAAATCGACGTGCCCGGGGGTATCCAGCAGATAATAGGTCGAACCCTTGTATGTCATAACTGCCTGTCCCGCGAATACCGTAATCCCGCGTGCCCGTTCAATCTCATGGTTGTCCAGAAACGCATCCTGATGATCCACCCGTCCGCGGCTCTGAATACTGTGTGTATGGTACAGCAGCTGCTCGGCGAACGTCGTCTTGCCCGCGTCCACATGAGCCAGCATGCCAATCGTTTTATTCATGGAAAAGCTCCTCTTCGGCGAAATCGCACTTCTGTATGTACCGTACTCGGGAAACATTATCGGGGTCAAGCGCGTTTATGAAGAAAAAGGGGGTACAAAGGATGCAGAGAAGAAGAGTTGGCAAAAGACGAATCGGCCCGATCCCCATCATTCTGCTGCTCTGTCTGCTTGTTACCGCAGGCTGTTCGGCTCCACGCTATGGAACTATCATCGACTGGATCGACTTCGTTACCATCAACGACACAAGCTACATCGGCCTATCCCATGGCGTACTGCGTGATCCCAATCAAGTGACCCAGACTGTTGTAGGAGAGGTCACCCAGAAGCTGGACGGGAACATCACGGATTCCGCTTATCGCAGCCGCTCGGGAGATGCCGCTTATCTGGAGAAAGGCACCAAACTGTATGCAGTCACCGGCTTTGCCCCGGAAGAGTTGATTGCGACGCCCGATGAGCAGCAAATCGGCGGCTACAAACTGTATGTACGCGAACAAAGCGACAAGCTGCCACAAGAAGACTTCGATGCTGTTCTTCAGGCCAACCCCTCCTCCGTCTCGATCTACCGCTGGGGCGAAGTGAAGCCGCTGCAAGTCTTGACCGGAAGCGAAAGCAGGACTTTCCTCACCTACCTCCAGCAGGCTGTGCATACCCCGGAATATCGCGCTAACAGTCAGCAGGACCCTGCCTTTTATCAGGTCGTGTTGGACACGGGAGAACCGGTGCAGGTTATGTTCAGGCTGGAAGACGATGGCGAACAGGTTAGATTCCGCGAGGAGTACCAGGTGAACGATGAGATTCGCAAACTCTTGAAGCCTTGAGGAATCTTCGACATACTGTTGTCCACGTTGAACCGTTATCCTTGGTTTGTTGCTCAGGCAATCACCACGTAATTCCAAGGAGGAACGATGAAATACGCTTATGTCTATGTACTCGATACTATGGCTGATTGGGAGCTGGGATGGGTCACTGCACAGCTCAACTCCGGTCAATATTTCAAAACACCCGGCAGTCGCCTGCCTGTCCAGACGGTTGGAGCATCCAGCGATCCCATCACGACGATGGGCGGAATGAAGATCCTGCCCGATCTGACCGCAGAAGAGATGACGCTTGATACATCCGCCATTCTGCTACTGCCCGGAGCCAACACCTGGCAGGATGCCAAGCATCTGCCGATCCTCACCAAGGCCAAGGAACTGCTGGGTGCAGGAAGCCCCGTCGCCGCCATCTGCGGAGCTACCGCTGCGCTGGCTAATCACGGGATTCTGGACCATCGTCCCCACACCAGCAATGGGCCGGGATATTTGGAGTGGAGCTGCCCGGCGTATCAAGGCTCTACCCATTATCGGGATGAGCAGGTGGTCACGGATGGCAGCCTCATCACGGCCGGATCAGCGGGAGGACTGCTGCTCGCTCGTGAGGTGCTCGCGCTGCTGGATGTCTTCCGCGAAGAAACGCTGGAAGCCTGGTATCAGTATTTCAGCACGGGCGACGCTTCCCACTTCCATGCTCTCATGGCGTCCATGCAGGCCCAAGCTTAATTGGTGATGGCAGCCCTTCATCTGCAAAACTTTCATTCACAAAACCTTCATTCACAAAATAGGAAACACCAAAAGCGAAAGTCCCGCGCAGGCGGAAACTTTCGCTTTTTCTTGATACCTCTGAATGTGAACAAGTGAATGGGAACAAGCCCTTGCACTCTTGCTCTTGCCCTACTCCTGCGCGACCTTCTCCCGGTCTTTGCCTTTATCCGACTCGCCTGCGTTCTTGTTCGCCGCTTCACGGTCCTGCTGCATCTCTTCGACTGTCTTCACCTTGAGCCGCGCTGCGCCCTTGTTGCCTTCGCGGGTTGGGATCAGGTTGCCGGAAGCCAGACGTTCCTTCGCAGCCGCGATCGCTTCACCGTACTGCGGAAGCCATTTCTCGCCAGCGACCAGCATCTCATCGACCATCTGCCAGATCTCCTTGGGATTGCAGACCGCTCCGACGAGCGGGTCCATCATAAAGGCCTGACGCAGCAGCTTGTCATCGCCGTGAATGGCCGCTTCCACCGCAAGACGCTGCACGGAAATGCTCACATTGCACACCGCAGCCGGCCCAAGCGGCAGTTCACCGACGAGCGGCATGGAGATGCCATTGCGATCCACATAGCCCGGAGCTTCGATGATCGCGTCATCGGGCAGGTTGGCGATCACTCCATTGTTCACGGTATTAAAATGTCCGCGATAGACGCGTCCCGTCTCCAGACCTTCGACGATATACGAACCATGTTCTTCACCCCGATGCTCCGCTCCATACTCGAACGCCGGGTCTTTGAGCCAGTTGGGAAAATCAGTCTCGAACCAATTACGTCCTTCCGTGCAGACCCGCAGATAACCGCCCGTCTCGCCATTGATCCAGCTGCCCAGATCGATCCAGTCCTGAATCTCATCTGCCCGCTTGCGGTACCACGGGACATATTCGCTGAGATGACCGTTCGATTCCGTGCTGTAATAACCGAAGCGGCGCAGCATATCGATCCGCACCTTCTCCGTTCGGCTGTACTCCGGATGCTGCTCGAACGCTTCCAGCAGTCCTTCCGTCAGATCGCGGCCCTCATGCTTGGCGGAGATGTACCAGGTCTGGTGATTGATGCCCGCGCAGATGATGTCCACGTCTTTTTTGTCGAGTCCATATACTTCCGCAATCTGATGATGTCCGTGCTGCACGCCGTGGCACAGCCCGATCGTACGTACGCCGCCGTATTTATTGCACGCCCATGTGAGCATCGCCATCGGATTGGAGTAGTTGAGCAGCAGAACATCCGGCGCCGCGTTCTCGCGGATGTCCCGGCAGATCTCCATCATCTCGGCGATGCCGCGCTGTCCATACATGATCCCGCCTGCGCAGAGCGTATCACCCACGCACTGATCCACGCCGTACTTGAGCGGAATATCGACGTCAGTGGCGAAGGCTTCCAAGCCCCCGACCCGAATTGTACAAAATACGTACTTCGCTCCCTTGAGCGCTTCGCGCCGATCCGTTGTTGGAGCGATCTGAATCGAGAGTCCGTTCTCCTGAATATCCCGCTGGCACAGCTCCGTTACCATATCGAGATTGCGTGAGTCGATGTCCATGAAGGACACTTCAATATCTGCAAATTCAGGTACACTCAGCAGGTCACGCAGCAATCCCCTGGTGAATCCAATGCTTCCTGCCCCGATAAAAGCCACTTTAAATGACATCGCTGCCGCCCCTTTCGCTGCCTTGTTGGATGATGGTCAAGTCCAAGTCTATGTCCACGTTCATCTTAGCAGGAGGAACTGGGGAAGCGTTATCAATATCGTGACTGTTTTAACGAAGAAGTGTCAAATATTCTCACCTTTTTCCCGAGACTGCGATTCGTTCTCCGGCTGAGGTTCTACCTGTACAGGATTCCACGCCGGGCGCTTCCAGGAGTCATGTTCGATGCGTTCCCGGTATTCGCTTGGCGTACAGCCTGTATACTTGCGAAACAGCTGGTGAAAATACTGCCGACTGGCGATTCCCACGTAATCAGCCACATCCGCGATGGGGATGCCGCTGCCCGCCAGCAGCATCTTCGCCTTATCCATCCGCAGGGCATTGAGATAATCCGTCAGCGTCCGCCCGGTATGCTGCCTGAACAGCCGATGCAAATAACCGGGATGCAGATTAACAGCCGCCGCGATCTCTTCAACCCGGATGCTGCGATCGTAATTCTGATGCAGATACTCCGTTGCTTTACGAATGTAGTGATGGGCATGCTGACGGCTGGGGGTTAGCTGTTCGCGCCACAGCCGAGCCAGACGCAGCAGCAGTTCAGCGAACAACAGACGCACCATCACTCCCTGTCCGCCCTGCACCCGATCCAGCTCCAGCACCAGTGCTTTGAGCGTATGCAGGATCTCCTCCGGGTCCGGCAGCACAAGACGGGTAAACGGGGATTGCAGCAGTTCAGCCAGTGCAGGTTCTTCCTGAGCCAGCGTACCGATGCGGATGGTCGTTTCATCCCGGGCTTCTATGGGGGCAAAAGCAAACTCCACGTTCAGCATCCGGCAGGAGACGCCCTCTTCGACGATCAAACGATGTGGGACGTTGGCATCGAGCAGAATCAATTCTCCTTTTTTGAGTGCATGTCGTTCTTCATGTCCCGAGGCGTCGATGACATCCACTCTACAGCTTCCCGTCATCAGATACATGATCTCCGTCGAGTCATGGTGATGATAATCCATCCGGTAAGTATTCCACTGTTTATAATAATAGGCCTGAAAGCGCGGACCAAATCCGCCTTCCAGAAGCGCACGTTGAAACAAACTTCCGCTCAGTTCCGACATGTCCGCGCCTCCTCTCTGGTATGAATGTTACGGTATAACGCAAGCAGAAGAAGATCAAGCAGGAGAAAAATAACCTTTACGCCGTTAATAATGTTAAGTTTCCTTCCTTTAACTAGACGGATAAAAGGTGAAAAACACTGAAAATTTAAATAATGTCAGGTTTTCTTCTTGATTTCCGGATTTCCTCGCGCTAGAGTGAAAAAAAGGCATCTGCCCTTTAAGTAAGGAAAGAAACGTTCGAGGAGTGAAAGAAATGGAGATCAAGATTGACGATCTGCGAGGACCCGAGATTGCTGCACTGCTGGAAGATCATCTGCATAGTATGACCTTACATTCTCCACCTGAGAGCATTCATGCCCTGGATCTGGATAAGCTGCGCAAGCCGGAGATCACGTTCTGGACCCTTTGGGAAAATGGTGAGCTGATGGGCTGCGGAGCGATCAAGGAGCTGGATGCCGCGCATTGTGAATTGAAGTCGATGAAGACGGATAGCCATCACCTGCGCAAAGGCGTAGCCGAGAAGATTCTTGTTCATATTATCGCAGAAGCGCAGACTCGTGGGTACCAGCGGATCAGCCTGGAGACCGGTTCGATGGAAGCGTTCCTCCCGGCACGCAAGCTGTATGCGAAGCATGAGTTTGTCGAATGTGGGCCATTCGGCGATTATGTATTGGACCCGCACAGCGTCTTTATGACCAAACAACTGTAATCAATACGCCTCCACAGAACAAGATCGCTTCCCCTTTGTGGGAAACGATCTTTTAATTGATGATTCAGCTGTACCAGGCGTTCCCATCGGCGGCCCACGCAACTTTTCATCGGCAAGCAGCGTCTATCTTACAACTCGCCAACCGATGGACGAGCACATCCACCTTACGGATTGAAGGAGAAGTGTATGCGTATAACCTGCTTCGACGACGGCTATTGGCCGATGGGCTACATCTACTTGATGCCGCCTGAACCCCGATTCCAGACAGCCAACCGGGATAGCGAGATCTTGCACCATGTTACGCCGGAACGCCTACATATTCCCCGGATTGCTGAAGATTCTCCCACCCTTATCGCCCGGTTGAATCGAATGAGAATCGCCGAACGGACGTATCGCCAGGATTTTCGTATTGGCTACGATACAACCTATGGGAATGACATGGACCAAAATGGCTACATTACGGGGATTGAACTGGATCTGTCAGCGGAGCGCCTGATTGAGCTGCTCAATCAACAAGCGTTCCGGCTGCTGGATCTGCATTGGAGAGATCGCTCGTTTCGCCTGCTGACGCTTGACCATGAAGATCAAGTGTTCCAGGAACGTAATGTGCTGTACCGCATGTCCGACGAAGAGGATGTCTTCGTCATCGCGCATGTGCCCAAGCCGAAGCCATTCGATCCCACGCAGCCTTTTGGAGACCCTGCCGATTCTCTGCCTACCATTCGGTTTCTCGGCCTGCTGTCGGCCCGTGACGACCTATACCCACCTGAATTTCTGCTCCAGCCGGATATTTATCTGAAGATCGAACCCTCAAAGCTAAGACCGGCAGATGGCAGCTCACTTCCGCAATAAGGTGACGGTTCTCCAGACCCATGCTTCATACCAACAGCAAAAGGCTTCCCCGCATAAGATCGCCCCATGACGGGATTCCGTCACGATGCGCCTTCCGGGGAAGCCTTTCTGATGAGAAGTACGGTCTGGCGCTTGGGCGAATGGGAAGCGCTGCCGCTGCGCTCAACCGAATCCTATGAACTTACGGCGACACCATACCGCCATTCGCGTTCAGCGTCTCGCCGCTGACATAGCTCGATTCCTGGCTGGCCAGGAATACATAGGCTGGAGCCATCTCTACCGGCTGACCCGGACGACCCAGCGGCGTCTGCTCGCCGAACTCCGGCAGCTTATCCGGCGGCTGACCGCCAGCCACCTGAAGTGGTGTCCAGACCGGACCCGGAGCCACGACATTGACGCGGATTCCTTTCGGAGCGACCTGCTGCGCCAGCGCTTTGCTGAATGTGTTGATCGCGGCTTTGGTCGTCGCGTAATCGAGCAGAATCTCGGATGGGCTGTATGCCTGGATCGAAGACGTATTGATGATCGAACCGCCCGGTGGCATATGCTTGATCGCCGCCTTGCAGAGCCAGAACATCGCGTAGACATTTGTTTTAAACGTCTCATCGAACTGTTCGGTTGTGATCTCGTCGATGCTCTCGCGGAACTGCTGCTTGCCCGCTACGATCGCCAGAATGTCGAGGCCGCCCAGTTCTTTGACCGCCGTTTCGATCAATTGGACGCAGTATTGCTCATCCTTCACATCGCCGGGGAAAGCTACAGCCTTGCGGCCTTCCGCTTCAATTAATTCAACAACTTGCCGAGCATCTGCCTCTTCTTCCGGCATGTAGGACAGAACCACATCGGCGCCTTCTCTCGCATAGGCGATCGCTGCCGCACGTCCAATCCCGCTGTCCGCTCCCGTAACTACGGCTTTGCGGCCAACCAGACGGTTTTTGCCCACATAGGTTTTTTCGCCCGAGTCGGGGGTCGGAGTCATCTCCTTCTGAAGGCCGGGACCTTCCTGCTGCTGTTCATATTCCGGACCGGCTTTGGGATACTGCTGGGTTGGGTCTTGAAGGGTGTAGAAGTCGCTCATGTTGAATACCTCCCTGGGTGTGATGATGGTCTAATCACTTGCTCTTCGTTTGTTCTTCCGTGATGAACTCGTGTTTTATGTAACCCCGATCTTGGCGATTTAAACGAAGAAGTTTCGGGTATCAGGAGCACTTTTTTTCAAAAAATCGACAAACCTTGCGTATCCTTCTCTCTTCTTGGCAGGAACACGTTTCTTCGCGCGGTGATACGTTTATATGGACAGCAAATGCCCTTCTTGGGAAAGGAGCGATTCAACCATGTCCAATCCAAACCGCCATCAGCTGACGTCTGATCCACAGGCCGTTGAGACTGTCCGCGATCTTATCAAAGACGTGGAGACCGCGATGCTCACCACCGTCTCCGACACAGGTCTGGTCTCACGCCCCATGAAGACCCAGCATATCGAATTCGATGGTGATCTCTGGTTCCTGACCAAAAAAGACACCGCCAAATATGCCGAGATTCTCAAGGACCCTCGGGTGAACGTCGCTTATGCGGGCAAATCCTATGTGTCGGTGAGCGGAACCGCAGCGTTTGTCGAGGATGACGCACGAAAGAAAGTATTATGGAACAAAGTCTACGAAAAGCTGCTGGATACACCTTACGACGATCCCAACCTCGTCTTGATCCGCGTACATGCGGAGACGGCTGAATACTGGGAGAGCGGCAGTGCAGTCAAGATGATCTCTCATCTATTGAAAAAAGCTGTCGGCAAAGGCTCCGATCCCAAGTCTGAACCGGGAATCAACGAAACAGTCGATCTCGATTCCGTACCCAAACGCTGAGTTTGCACAAAAAAAGGGATTCCCTATCCATATGGATAAGGGAATCCCTCTTCGTGCTTGCTCTACTCTCAAGCAATACCCGCCAGCGGCTTGGGTTTGGAGAAATAATAGCCCTGCATCTGCCGGCAGCCCAGTGAGACCAGCAATTCCTGCTGTTCGCGCGTCTCGATGCCTTCGGCCACTACAGAGATCTCCAATTCACTGGCCATCTCCACGATGCCGCGAATCATCGCCCGATTCATTCGCTTGTCATGCGCATGTTGAATGAGCGCGCGATCAATCTTCAGCGTAGTAATGGGGAGTTCTTGCAGCAGCGCGACTCCCGAGGAAGAACCACTGCCCAGATCATCCAGCGAAAAAGTGACGCCCCATTCGATCAACTTTTGCAGTTGAGGAAGGATATGCAGCGCATCCAGCTTCTGCGTCGTCTCGCTTAACTCAATCTCGATTTTGTCCGGCGGGCAGCCCGTCTCCAACAGCACTTCCGCCGCACGTTCCACGAAATACGGATCACGCAGTGACTTGACCGTGATATTGACGTGAATCCGGTTCTGCGGCTGTAAGACGCGCTGCGCCAGACAAGCTTCCCTAAGCACCCACAGATCGACCTGTTCGATCAGCCCTGCCTCTTCTGCCGCATGAATAGCTTCCATAGGAGAGACCGTCCCACGCTGGGGATGATTCCAGCGCAGCAGCGCTTCATAGGACAGAACCCGGCCTGTGGAAGCCTCGACGATCGGCTGGAAGTGCAGGCTCAGTTCCCCCTGCTGAAGGGCATGACGAATGTCCAGTTCCGCCTGCTGATCCTCAACCCGGAAGATGCTCACTCCGGCCTTGCCGCCCTTCTTGATCTGGTACATGGCGGTATCCGCTCGTTCGATATATTCACGCAGCGAGTCCGCTTCGAGGCAGACCCCAATCGACAGCGTGAGCGGATCTTCCTGATCGGCCAGCACCATGGCTTCATTATGGAACGCTGTAACCAGACGATCCACGGCAAGCTGCACCTGCTGCACTTCATTCGTCGGAAGCACAACCACGAACTCATCTCCGCCATAGCGGCAGAGCAGCCAATCGGGATCAGCCGCTTTGCGAATGGCATTCGCCAGCGCCTTGAGTACACGATCTCCCGTCGAATGACCATAACCGTCGTTCACGCCCTTGAAGTTATCCAGATCCATGAAGATCACGGCTTTTGGTGAATCGGCCAGCTCGCGTTCACAGAACGCCTCCAGGGCGCTATGACGCAGAAATCCGGTGAGGTCATCGAAATAAGTCGTTTCCTCCAGATGAATTAGATCTGCGATAACCGAGGCAACATGCGTCAGCCGCTCGGCATCCTGCTTCGTGAAGGAATGGGTTCGATCCAACGAACAGATGGTTCCGTAGAATTCTCCATTCTTTAAGTGGATTGGCACACCCAGAAAACTCGTTCTGCCCAGATCTTGAGTGATCGGCATCTCTTTGGTTAACGGCGATTGCGTTGTATCTTCAATAATGATCGGAGCCTGAAGGCTTCCAACCAGACTACAATACGATAGGGAATAAGGAAGAACAGTTCCTTCAACAACCATTTTCTCTTCCGAATTCCAGACACTTAGAATTGTGTTCTGCTTCCCGTTGTTATGAGCCATAAAAAAGGTATTAGCCTCAATGACGGAGTGCAAAAGGGAGAACAGGGTTCGAGAGGTGACGCGAATCAATTCCTCTCTCTGTTCTTTCAACGGTTTCATCATAAACCTCCGTAGGTCTTTAGTTTTACCCTTGCTAGGCACATAAGATCATTATAGACAATAAGCAAGCAACCGTCACATGCCATCCGGGCAGAAATTCCCGCTATTTTCATTCTTTTTGCTGTATTTCCATGACTTTTGCTTTAAACGCTCACAAATTAAATTTTCACCAAGGAAATGGCGCCTACTCGGTGGGTCTTGCGCTGCTGCGCTTTTGCATCACCAACAGGATCGAGGCGTCGCCCCGATCCTGCTTCCGTTCTCTATGCAAGCGCAATACGCAGCAGACCTACGCTCTGCGAGCTGCCTCATATTCTTCCTTGAGGATTGAATAATAGGCGCTGTCCACCAGCTTCCCTCTCGACAGATGATCCCTGCGGCGTGTGCCTTCGTGCGTCATGCCCAGACGCAGCATGAGGCGCCCCGAAGCGATATTCCCCGTCTCGTGGGCGGCATGAACCCGCTCCAGCTCCAGCGGACCGAAGGCGAGATCCAGAATGAGCTGTCCAGCTTCGCTCATATATCCCTTACCCCAATAATGCCGGCTCAGGGTGAACCCCAGCTCGCCGCTGTTGGTGGATTCATCGACGCGAAACTCAAGGGTGCCGATGAGCTTGCCATTACCGTTTAGAATCACCGCGTATTTACCGATAGGCTCTCGCATGTAATAACCTGCGATCAACCGCTCAGTTTGTTCCAAACTTTTCGGCTCGGCAAAAATATAACGCGTTGTCTCTTCATCCGAGGTATATTCGGTCATATCAGCTGCATCGGCAAGTGTGATTGGCCGCAGCGAGATTCGTTCTCCATGCAAATGAAGATGTTCGGCAAGACGGATGGATAAAGCTTTCATGACATCACTCTCCTTCGTAGCCCTCACTCTATCGCATGACCGACTCCATCGCAATCCAATCGGCATCCTCTACCCGCAACAGACCAAAATACTCGATATGCATCACTTGAACAGAACAAAAGCCGGATTCTCCTTGTTTCGACAGGGAGGAATCCGGCTTTTGACTGAAGCATGGAAAGGTTTGCGCAAAGCGCCTGCTGGATGGAGTCTGTTTGGTTGCTGGTTATTGGATGGAAGCTTTGTAGATGGAAGCAATGGAGCGAGCCAGTGTATCATCGAAATCTTCTTCTGTCTGTCCAAAGCTAAGACCCTCTGCCAAAGCACGGGAGAAGCTGGCAATCAGCCCTGGATTGCGAGCCAGACGTTCATTGGCTTCATCGCGCGAATATCCACCCGATAGCGCCACGATGCGCACCACATGGGGATCGTGCATTAGATCGCTGTAGAAGCCATCCTCAGCGGGAATCGACAGTTTCAGCATGACCCGCGTTCCCTCATCTAACCGATCCAGATGCTGCTGAAGTTCGGTCTTGAGCATACGTTCCGATTCCGCGCGGTCCGTGCTGTGAATATCCACTTCCGGTTCAATGATGGGCACGAGTCCCGCCGCAGCGATCTGCCGCGCCACCTCGAACTGCTGCGCTACAACCTGATGAATCCCTTCAGCGTTCGCCTCATGAATAACCGAGCGCATTTTCGTTCCGAAGATTCGTTTATCGACTGCACGTTTCAGGAGGTCGTCCAGATCGGGCATGGGTTTCATCATCTGCACGCCCTGCTGCTGCTCCGCCAGTCCTTTATCCACCTTGAGAAAAGGGACGATCCCTTTTTCTTCCCAGAGATAATCTGCGGTTGGCTTGCCGTCGATCTCCCGATCCATCGTATTCTCAAACAAGATGGCTCCCAGAATGGACTCGGAATTGAAGGCCGGACTCTTGATGATGCGCGTACGCATCGTATGTACAGCCGTATACATGCCTTCTTCATCCGAATAACTATCCTCCGCTACACCGTACTGAAGCAGAGCTTTGGGTGTGCTGCCTCCGCTCTGGTCCAAGGCTGCAATAAACCCTTTGCCCGTACGCATAACGTCCAATTGTTGTTCGTTCATTCCGATCTCTCCCTTCAAAATAAAAACGATCGGGTGTCACGCCCGCTGCACGACTTCAGTTGCTCTCCCACAGTATGCTACACTTGGAGCATCTCAGCACCCAACTTATCATTCCCCTTAGGAGGTTGCCATGAATCCCATTGATCTGGATCGTCTTCAGCGCCTCGCGCAGAATATGCAGGCGCTCAAAAAAGAATTCACCTGGCATAATGTCAGCGCGTCCCGTCTTGCCGCTCTGCTGTGGGCCATTGAGGATCGCACGGCTGATCCTGCCCATATTCGGAGCGTAATGGGCCGAATCAAGCAGGCGACCAGCTCGTTTTCTTCTTTTCGAGGGCTGCTTTCGGTCGCTCTATCTGCGACCCTGTCACTCAAGGATGACCCTGAGCGTCTGCTGGATGAGACACTGGATACCTACGAGCAGCTAAGAGCGTTAAAGTTCAAATCTTCGGATTATTTGGTATTTGCCGCCTATGAGATTGCCGAAGGAGCCGAACCCATGCGGCGCGCCGAAGTAATCGAACGCATGCATCTCTTCTATGACGGGATGAAAGCCAATCACCGTTTTCTCACATCGCAGGACGATTATATCTTCGCTTCCATCCTCGGCTTGTCAGAGCTGCCGGTGGAAGCTGCACTCAAACGCATGGAAGACTTCTACGCGGAACTGAAACCCGAATTCCGAGTCAGCAATAGTCTTCAGGCGCTCACCCACGTGCTAACGCTGGGTCAGGCCGATCCCCTTACGATAGGGCGCCTGACCGAACTGCGCGAAGCGTTCAAGGCACGCAGGCTGCGCATGGACAAGGACTTTACCCTGCCTTCGCTGGGCCTGCTGGCGCTGCTGCCCACCGATACTCAGGTGATCGTCAGCGACATCGAAGATGGCTTTGCCTACCTGCGTGACCAAAAAGGCTTCGGCAGATGGTCGATTACCGACCAGGAGCTGCTGCTGCTGGTATCGGGCATTGTGATCTCGCGCAGCGTGGGTCAGATCCGCGAAGGGCTGACCTCCTCGACGATCTCCAATGTGATGGCGAGCCTAATTGCAGCGCAGCAGGCTGTAATGGTGGCTACCATAACGGCGATGGCTGCCGCCAATGCCGCCGCTTCGTCTTCGTCTTCGTAAGACGACGCATCAGCAGGTTATGGCCTGGCCCACGAGTGCATGACTTCTTATTGGCTGGCATCCTGCAAGATGTGAATCCGATCTACCGTCTTGCTCCCGGCCTTGTACCAGACCAGAATAATTTGCCCGTTTTGCAGATCGGTAATCTTGCCCTCGGAAGAGGCCCCAGGGCGCGCGGTGCTCGGACCGGTTGTTGAATCCGTTCCGGTACCCGCTCTGGATTCGGTTCTGGAATTGGTCTTTGGATCACCGGTCGAATCTGTCGGAGCTCCCGGGACGGCTGCCTCTCGGCCGCCCCGGTTTGGTGTGCCTTCCGGACGCCCCTCCCCGCCAGGGGAAGAATCGACTGACGAGATCTCCACTTCACTGCCCAACGTCAGCGTCAACATCTCACCTGTAGCCGTCCATTCCGTCTGAGCATCGGCTGCACCATCAGGTGAACGTCTGCCGCCTCCACGGGCGGAATCCTGTTTGACCTGCTCCAACTTCACGGAGCTGCCCTTGATCTGCACAATCCGCCCCACGAAGTCGGCATCGAAAACCTCACTCACTACACCATCGAGCATGCCTCCCAATCCAGGTCCATCTACAAAGCTTCCGGGCATGCCCATCTGGGCACCTCGCCCACCCAGTCCGGCTCCATTGTTATATGCCGTAGTGGTCGAGCTGGGAATATGCTGCGCTGTGATGACGTCGCAGGCGGCCAGAAGCGCAGACAGACCCATGAGCGACAAGGCTGTCCCCACCTTCTTATAGGGAGTCTGTTTATACGACATCGAGGGATTCCTCCTTCTCCTTCAACCCCAGGCGGCTGCCCAGAGACGTTCGAGCCAGCAGAACCAGCGTGTCCTTGAAGCCCAGATAAGATAATAGAATCAGCAGCGGGTAGACGGGATACAGATAACGCGACTTGATCTCCCACAGCAGGTAGAAACCAATGAAACCGAGCAGAATCAGAACCAGGAACACTTCTCCATAACGACGAGCGCGAATTCCCGTCACCAGACGAACCACAGAGAAGGCGTACATCAGCAGGGTGGACGCATACAGCGCCCATAAGACCAACGATCGAGCGGGTGAATCCCCTTCAAAAAGCCGGGTAAGCGGCGTCTCGTAGCTGTAGCTGCCGACAATCGGCGTCATGCCCACTCGCTGCGCCGACTGCGCCTGACCGTTGCCGATCCCATACCGGTCAATCTGGTAGGTTCCTTCCGTCCAGGTCCAGATCAATTTTTTGGCATACATGCCCAGCAGTTCACCCGCAGAGGCTTCGGTCAGCTTCTGCTTGATGGAAGCTTTGTACAGCTCCGAGCTGATGGCTTTGTTATACTGCGCTTCTCTCTGATAGATGCGGTAGCTCTGCATGTTGTCCCAGAAGCCGAAGCGCTCCAGATTGATCCCCATATTCAGCCACATATACACGGGAGCGGAATTCTGGCCTGCCGGCTGCTCCGTGGCGCCGCTGGCTTGCAGCGCTGCGCTCTGCGTCCAGGAGGGCACATTGAACAGCGCAGCCAGCACCAGCAGCGACAGCAGACTGCGCCGCACACCAATCCTGCGGATCGCAAGCAGGATATAGAGAGCGGCAGCAATCAGCAGGATGGCGCCGATTCCCCGGAAGTAGTTGCCGAGTGCCAGCAGCACGGCGGCATAGATCAGGAAGCGAAACGATTGGACGCGCACGAAGCGAATCATGAAGTAAATCGCTGAAGTCAGCAGCGCCGTTCCGATCACATCGTTATAGATGAGGTTTGGCATCAGCAGCGATGGTACATAGAAGGCGGCAAAGAGAAGCACGACATAATCATTGCCTTTTGCCGCAGCTTGTTCGTCGCCTGAAGCCCGTCCTGTCAGTTCCCGGTAGATCAAATAGATCATCAGCGTGGTCAGCAGCGAGAAGAGAATATTGAAGACCTTGATGACCAGATAGTTATCCGGGAAGATCGCCAGCAGCGTCTTCAGATACAGTACCGTAGAGAAGTTAAAAGGAAACATGTGCAGATAGCCGCCCGCATTAAACGACGAATAATCATGACGGTAGAGCATATCTAGCGCGAGCGACAGCACGGTCTGCGAATCATCGGTAGGCAGACGCGGCAGCAGCAGCATAAGCGTCAGCTGCACCAGGAACGAGGCGCCCAGCACAGAGGGCACGACGACGTTGGCGCGATAGCGATTGAGCCTGCGGCACAATTGATACGCCAGCAGCGACGCGGCAAGCAGTACCAACAGCAGCAGAATCAGAATGATCGGCTTCTGCGTTTGCAGGATGGGATTATCGCCGTATGCGGCATAATTATATTCGGCCCTGACCCAAAATGATGAGATCACGAACAATCCAAAGAAGGCCGTGAGGATGAGGTAAAAGGTTTTGCTTAACGCCTGCGGCATGGTTCAGCTCCTTCATGACAAATTCTCGGTAAGCGAGGTTCTTCCAGTCTGCCCTCAGTATAGGGAACAAGCCTGAAAATCAGCTGAAAAGTTCAGCGAATTTTTCGTTTCTATAGGAAACAGGACATTCTACAGGAACACAGGAAATTCTACACGAAAAAAGGCATGTTTGCCGGTTTGACCGGAAACATGCCGATTCGTCCGTTCTGTTCATTCGCGCTCATTGAACTGCGGGCACTTGCTCAAGAGTCCTGCTGCGCCTCGGTAGGCAGCAGTCGGATGGTCTCCGAGCGCTTGCCACCATCCCACATGAGCAGCAGCTCCACCGTGCCCGCTTCGTCCGGCGCATATTCCGTCGTCACCAGATCACGCAGCAGGTAGACGCTGTTCGCTGGCGGATGCTTGACCATAAGCCCGCCGCTGCCCGACTCGACATCGACACCATAATAGGAGTATTTCACTTCGCCTGTGGGTGCCGGCCCGCTGCCTTCGTAATGGGCCGTCAGACGCGCTCTGAGTTTACCACCCTGCTCCGGCATGTACATCGCATATTGAGCCGTCCACATTCGGCCTTCTCCTTCATACTCCCGGCCTCCTGAAGCCGTCTGCGTATCAGCAGCTCCCTGAGCCTCTTTCGCCCCGGACGCTTTCTCTGAACCACTTCCGCAGCCAGCCAGCAGCAGAATGGCCACTACCATCAGCGGCACCGTCAACATCTTCCCTCTGCGAAATCCATGCTGAGACATCCCTTATCCCCCTTCATGCCGGTCGCCCTGTTCACGATCGTAGCTGTTATCTATTTGTAACCGTTTTGGCGCATAGAAAAACGAGCCGGGACCTTCATTCCGACTCGCTGCTGCTTGCTCTTTTCGTTACCCCATCAGATCTGCCGAAACAAACTGTCGATCGGCGTTCCGTTCCACACAAATGGTATGTCCGCCGAACAAGTCGCCATCTGCATACCAGAACGCTGCACGACCCTCGACCTCCAGCGTGACTGACTCCAATTCCATTCGGGACATGAATTCCTCTTCCGACAGTTCCTCTTCTTCCTCGTCCAACCAGACGTCGTTTTTTAGCTCCAGCAGCTCCTCCGCCGCATAGCGGCAGGCCGATGCATCCGTTTCTTCAAGCGCATCCGCAAGTTCAAACAGCGTAGGCAGCAGTTCCAACGCTTCATCCCGATCTGCGGTGTTCAGTGCCACCCGAATTTTGCGCTCTCCGACGTGAATCGATCCTTTAAACCATTGAAGAAGCTCCTCGAACTCCAGCTGTCCTTGTCCTTGCAGTTCAATCGGCGGATTGTCCGCCTTGGTGCGTTTGATAGGCGGAGGCGGTACAACCAGATCGCTCATGCTGTAAAAAGCTTTTTCGATCTCAGTATCCTGCGCTCCCTGCATGATGAGATCCAGATCCCGGAATGCCCGTCCCATCTGCATCAGCGAAGCTTCCACACGCCGACCATCCTGCGATTCCAAGGCAAAGCGCATCGAACGACCGCCGTCTTCCTTGTCCAAAAAGAGAATTTGTTGCAGGGGGAAGTCCAAAGGAACCGGAATATGTGTCCATGACGATCCGCCGTCCATGATGTGGTGAATATCCATGCAGGGATAACCGATCCCAAGAGGTTCCGGAGCTTTGTTCAGAATCCGAATGGAACCATCCGGTCTGCGGAGGGCATCCTTGACCTGGACATGCAGCAGCACGGAACCGTCAGGGGACAGGATATGTATGCCTTCAAGATTTTCGATCAGATGACGTGCGTCTTGGTCGCCTGTATAAGCTTTTTTCAACCACTCTCCGACTTGATCGCTGCGGTAATACCTCTTTTGCTCCATTTTATGTACTCCTTTAATCACCGAGATTGGGACTGGAACGCGGCCTCCTGTTTATCCTACCATCCTCTTCATTCAACAAGCCAATTCCCTTTCTTCACTTACAAAAGTTTAAAAACTCTTTAAATACTTAATCAAAAGAGATCATCGCAATTTTAGTGAAATTTTTCACAATTAAACCTTACACCCGATGCTATACTCGACCCAACGAACGATCACGCAGACTTCATTCGGTATGCACAAGGTTCCTTATGGACGAGCGCAGCGTTCAAAAAAAGAAAAGTTGCAGGGGGTAATGCAATGAAACGGATCAACCAAACATGGACCATCTTGCTGATGCTGGCTCTGTCGGCGATGCTCATCCTCGCGGGCTGCGGAAACGGCAGCGCAGGCGCGACCAAGACGGCGGAAGCCACAAACAAATCGACTTCCACTGAAGTGAAGACGGCAGCCGATCAGACCACTGCCGCCAAGAACGAAGAGAAAACCGAAGCAACCGCAGGCGCATCGGCGGCGGGCAGCTATACCCCACTTGAACAGCTTCAGGATCATTACGACATCGTGATTATCGGCGGCGGCGGCGCAGGCATGACCGCAGCGCTTGAAGCCAAAGCAGCAGGTATGAATCCTGTTATTTTCGAGAAGATGGAAGCTCCCGGCGGCAACACGTTAAAATCTTCTTCGGGCATGAATGCTTCGCAGACCAAATTCCAAGCTGCCCAAGGCATCAAAGACAGCAACGATCTGTTCTATGAAGAAACGCTCAAGGGCGGACATGATACCAACAACAAAGAGATGCTGCGATTCTTCGTCGATCATTCGGCAAGCGCCATCGACTGGCTGGACTCGCAGGGCATCACCCTGGACAATCTGACCATCACCGGCGGTATGAAGGAAAAACGTACCCACCGTCCAACCGATGGTTCGGCAGTGGGTCAGTACTTGGTTAAGGGACTGGTTGCTGACGTTCAAAAACAAGGCATCCAGCTGTTCGTAGGCGCGGACGTTAAAGAAATCACACAGGAAAATGGCCGGGCAAATGGCGTTAAAGTGATCTTCGACGGAAGCAGCGAAAAAACGGTCTCGGCGGATGCCGTGATCGTCGCAACAGGCGGATTCGGCGCCAATCAAGAGCTGATTAAGAAATACCGTCCGGATCTTGAAGGATATGTGACGACTAACCAACCGGGCAGCACGGGCGATGGGATAAGCATGATCGAAGCGATGGGCGGGACAACCGTGGATATGGATCAGATTCAGGTTCACCCGACTGTCAATCAGGAACAATCCTACCTGATCGGTGAAGCGGTTCGCGGTGAAGGAGCCATTCTGGTAGACAAGACGGGCAGCCGTTTCTTCAATGAAATGGACACGCGCGATAAAGTCACAGCAGCCATTACCAAATTGGATAACCGCGAAGCGTATCTGATCTTCGACTCCGGTGTCAAATCAAGAGCCAAAGCCATCGAGCAGTATGAGAAAAAAGGCCTCGTCCAAAGTGGGGAAACGCCCGAAGCCCTGGCTCAGACGCTGGGGATGCCTGCCGATACGCTTCAGGCAGCGCTGGATAAATGGAATGCCGCCGTTGCAGCGAAAAAGGATGCGGAATTCGGACGTGATACGGGGATGGAGCATGATCTGTCGGCTGGCCCCTACTACGCCATCAAGATTGGTCCCGGAATCCACTACACGATGGGCGGCGTGAAGATCAACAACAATACCGAAGTTCTGAACAAAGAAGGTCAGGTCATTCCAGGTCTCTACGCCGCAGGCGAAGTTACCGGCGGACTGCACGGTCAGAATCGGATTGGCGGCAACTCTGTAGCGGAGATCGTCATCTTCGGTCGTGAAGCCGGCGTCAAGGCGGCCGAATTCGTCAAGGCCAAGCAATAAGTATCACTGCTTCATCCGCAAGGCTCCGGTCTCCCTATTTCGGGAGCAGCCGGAGCCTTTTTTCGACTTCTTTTGCTGTCTTTTGCGAGAGTTTTTTTACTTTTATCGATTTGCAGAATTTTCCTCTTGACCTGCGCCCGTTTACTTGCGAAAATGAACCGCCACCTTATTATTTCCTTTTGGTTTTCTGTTTGTTCGGCTGTCACGCCGATTCATTGAATAGCCTCATCACGCTAAGGAGAAACGTCCATGAAAGCAATCAAAATCGCTGGTCTGCTGCTGACTTTGCTGACCGTCGGAGGATGCGGACGAATCGCGTCCCCGGGCGATCTACTGCACGCTCCCAACCTTGCGAATGAAGAACAATCATTATACCGCGCGGTACAGCCTTTTTTGCCAGCCGGTTATCAACTGACGACACCCGATCAATCCGATCAGGGCAGTGCCATCCGATTGGCTGACCTTGACGGCGACGGCCAGGAAGAATTAATCGTTTCCTATAAGAAGCCGGATACGGATTATGAAATCAACATACTGATCCTCAGCAAGCAGGACGGCTCCTGGAAAAAAGCCGACCAGATTACCGGAAGCGGCATCAATCTCGATTATCTGGGCATCAAACCGCTGACCGATTCAACCTCTTCCGATCTGCTTCTGGGTTACGAAGGCGGCGGAGTAGGACTGCCCAAGGAACTGCATGTCTACGCTTACGTCAAAGGGAAAATGCGTTCGGTCTATCAAAGCTCTTATGACCAGATTGCCGTTGGCGACCTGATGGGAGACGGACTTAACCAGATCGCTTTGGTTCCGCCCATCGACGACAGTGACAACTCCCGCTCACGAATCGAAATTATTGGTTCCCGCCAAGGAAAGTTGACCCCTCTGTCGAACAGCCGCACCGACGGTTCGGTACTGAATATTCGTATAGGCCGAGCCTCAGCCAAGCAAAACGGTCTGTTCGCGCAAGTTCTGGGAACGACGCGTTCCGGGTATTCCGTGCTGCTGGCCTGGAAGGATGGAGCATTTGGCAACATTCTCTCCCTCCCACCGAACAGTTACAATCAGCGCTCCTATCGAAAACATCTGGCGCTGGGCGCACCGGATCATGATTCCGATCTGAGCGCAACTGACGACAAATGGTGGATTGACTATCCCGTAGACAGCCGGGATGTTGACGGAGACGGGATTCTGGAAGTGGTTCTGCCCAACCCGATCCCTATGGTTTCCAGCGATTCGGCTTCGCCCAAACTCTGGACGGAATCCTATTATCGCTGGGACGGCGAACGTTCGATGACGTTTGTGGAAGATCACTTCTGGCAGTGGGGATACGATCTTCGCATCCCTGCGCGTTGGACGGGGCGGTATCAGATTGTGCCTCCTACCAACGCCAGCGATCAGGAGTCCAACGAGCTGCGCTTTGTGTATCTCCCTCCTTCCACTGAGGAAGAGTCTTCCTCAACGGGCGGCGATGCCGTCATCAAGCAGGTCCATAACCAAGGCCAGCAGGCGGATGAACAGGCCCCGCTGCTGACTCTGCGGCAGGTGCCGACTGCGCAGTGGAGTCAGCTTCAATCAGCACTGGACAATCGTGCCAGCAGCTATGTCGTCCTGGGCGGTGAAGGAACTGGCACTCCCCTTTCCGGCAACTCGTCGATGGTGACTCTGGCCCTGCTCCCGGATGGACGCTCCAATCTGCAAGGCGAACAGGCGGCCCAGTATGCAGAGCTGCTGCTGACAGCGGCCGAAGTTCGTACCTTGAGCGGCGTGGACCGTGCAGAAGAAGAGGAGGCGGAATCCGATGTTGAAAAGCATTAGAGGGCGCCTGCTCCTTCAAATTGGCCTGCTGCTCTTGACCATTATCCTCCTGTTGGAAGCGGTATTTGCTGCGGCTGTCTCCACTTATTATTTTGACAGTGCGCGGCAGATTGTCCAATCGCGTGCGGTGACCGCCGCTACCCTGTCCAACCAGTTCATGGAAGGCTACACGCTGAATCAACGTGCCCGTTACATTCTGGAAAACCTGGTGCCTGGAGAGAGCAGCCGCGTGGAAGTATTGGATCTCCAGGGACGTACCGTAGTGGACTCCTACGGCTTCTCCTCCTCACGCCGAACGCGCACACCGGACGTGCAGGTCGCGCAGCAGGGGGGAGTCGGCAGCTATTCCGGCTATTCCAATGCGTTCAAGCAGCGGATCATGGCTGTGTCCAGCCCGCTGGTCAGCTACGGGGAAGTGATCGGCACGCTGCGGTTTTCGGTTTCGACGGAGCCGCTGTATCAAGAAGTGACCAAGCTGATTGGTTGGTCTATTGGAATTGGCGCCGCGATGCTGCTGCTTGGTTTTGCGCTCAGTCTGATTATCGCACAGCGGATTGTCGGGCCGATCAAGGAACTGACCGCCATCTCCCGCAAGATGGCTACTGGAGATTTCACCGCCAAGGCAGTGCGCAAGCATGATGACGAAGTGGGTCTGCTCACCGATTCACTGAACCATATGAATGAAGAACTGTCGAAGAGTGAGAAGATGAAAAATGACTTCATCTCTACCGTCTCCCATGAACTGCGCACGCCGCTCACTTCGATCAAGGGCTGGGGAGAAACGCTCGTTGTCGGCGGACTGGACGATGAAGAAACGACCATGCTGGGGCTAAACGTCATTACCGGAGAAACCAACCGTCTGATCGGACTGGTGGAGGATCTGCTCGACTTTTCCAAATATCAGGCGGGTGAGATTCGGATGCGTTCCGTTCCCGTCGATCTGAACAATCTACTCTCCCAGCTCGATCTGCAATACAGTATGGCCAGCAACAAACGCGGCGTCGTTCTGCTGACGAAGTTATCCGATGTGCCGCTGCCCATGCACGCCGATCTGAATCGATTGAAGCAGGTGTTCGTCAACCTGATCGATAACGCGATCAAGTTCTCCGATCCCAATGGCGAAATTCGGATGATCGCAGCACGCAAGGATCTGGAAGTTCACGTCTGCGTTCAGGATGACGGCGAAGGGATTCCGGCCGAGGATCTTGAACGAATCGGACAACGGTTCTATAAAGGAAGCTCCAAAATGTCCGGCAGCGGCCTTGGGCTGGCGATCAGCAAAGAAATCGTGCGCCTGCATGGCGGCCGCCTCAAGGTCGAAAGCGAATATGGCGTAGGCACCACCGTTACCGTCACTCTGCCGCTTGCGGTGGATGATTCGGCAGAGAAAGCGGAAGCCGAAGCAGCGGGCCAGTAAGAACTGCCGCTTTGCCAGCTCCAAGCGTTGGGGCTGTGCATCTTCATCACGTAGAAAAAGGCGAACCCGTTATAGGGTTCGCCTTTTTCTAGGCTTTTAACTGCCGAATCGCTTCATCCAGAATCTGCTCCCGGTTGAGAGAGCGGAAATCCGGTCGTTCTTCGTCGAATACAGCTGGATTCACCTGTACGTCCTTGCCCTGCTCCGCATGGACGCGCAGCACTTCCAATATCGTATCGCTTCCGCTGCCTACGTCTCTTAACAGGAGAGGCTTGAGCTGTTCCAGCAGTGCTTTCTGATCCCGCTGCGGGAATTGCAGCTTGCCTTCCGTAAGCTCAATCTGCCGCTCGTAATTCCCTTGCAGATCAATTACCTGCCATCCCGACCAGGCAGGCTCCGCTTCAAAGAAAATATCCACATCGGCACGCCAGAATTCCATCGTCTTCTTGGCCTCGTCCAGATGCAGCCCGGCCGTCGGGAAGTCTGCGGTTAACGTAATCCAATCCAGCTCTTCATGACTGTACGCAGGATTGGCATCCAGCAGCGCATCCGGCCCGCCCTCCAGAAAACTTTCGGGGAACGTATCGCTGGCGTAAATCCGCAGCGTACCGTCTGCATGCCGCACGCTGAGGGCAGCTGTCGCCCATTTGGGATTATCCAGAGGTTCGATTTGCGGAGCTGCCTGTCTGTCCGTCGTTCGATCTTTCAATTTCTCACCGGGATAACCTGCATAATTGGCCAGCGTGATAATGCCTCCATAAGCCCATTCCACACTCCAACCCGGCCAGGTAGACGCCATGAGCTGTAGATATAATCTCTGCATGGGAAGGTCGTACTTGATGTCTTCACCCCCAAACAGCATCAGCCTACGGCGATCCAGATCCATCAGCGCCCCGCCTTCCGCCCATACATCGTCCAGCCATTCATGCGGAGCGACCTTTTTCTGCATCTGAATATAACGCTGCGCTTCCTGCTCGCCCCAGAATAGATCTTCCGGAATCGTCAGGGCACCCCAGTGATTGTAATACAGCTCATAAGTGCCTTCCTGTACCAGAACCAGATTCGCTCGATGTCCCATGTTATGCCTCCTCCTCTGTCGTCTACCTGTTTAGAGACTCCATGATCGGATCGCTTTCTCGGCGCCCGTAACCAGCATCTGCTCCCCATGGAAGCAGATCTTGCGAACCCCGCCTTTCAACCCGACAAAATAGCGAGCTTCTCCATCCAACCCAATCTCAACGACCATCCCATTCGCCAGTCCGACTGCCATATAACGTCCATCCGGATGCCAGACTACAGTATAAGCCGCACTGGAGAACGTGTCATACAGAGGCAGGCGATACACATAATCACCTTGAGCTGCGTGCAATAACGATAAAGACTGCGCCGAAGGTGCGTCACTGGCGAGGCCAACGACGGCTAAATATTTCCCGCATGGGCTGAGTGCCAAGTCATATACCCGCATACTCTCATGCAGATTGACATTCCAGACAAATGCGGATTCCGCTCGGTCGAAGCAGGCTACCCGATGATAGCCGTCCGTGATATACAACCATCGTGCATCCGGAGATTGCACAAACTTGTTGATCGTCGAGCTTGGGTATGGAGAGAATCCCTGAGTCATCGCAGCCTGACTGATGACTGTTTTCCAACTCTGCGTACGAAGGTTCACTTCAATCAAGCGGTTCTGCGACAAATCAAGGGCATCGCGCAGCCAGGGATGTCCGTCCACCGCTTCATCGGAGATGAGCAGGCGGGTACCGCCGACTCTGGCGGAAGGAGCACTGTACGGATAATCCTGGTCGCTGATATTCCGATTGGGTACAGCCGCCAGAAACGTTTCAGAGCCTGGCACCCAGGCAAACGGCGGAGATAGCGGCAGCGGCACTTCGTTCCGAACACTCAGCGGCGACAGACTGCATACGACGATATGCGCACGGTATCCCTGTGACAAAGGGCCATCCGCCAGCAGCAGCTGTCGGTCTTCATGCAGCGCAATCGTCCTTCCGCATCCGGTCAACTCCTCTACACAGTCGAGTGATTGACCCGTGCGCAGTTGAATACCCGGAATACTGGTCACATAAGAACCCCCTTTATAACCGTGGAGAACCCGATCCTCATCCAGTGCGACCAGTGCGGAATAGGAGGCTCTGGGTTGTACTTTGGCCGTTAGCTTGGCTTTGGGTCGATAGTGAACCGTTGGATAGGCTTCTCTCCATGAGAAAACCTTAACGGCCACCGTGCCCTTGGCGTTGACGTCGCTGAGTGCAGGCAGCGGAGCCGCGTCAGCCCGATCGGCCGGACGATGATGCTCGGCGCTCTCCTGATATACGACTTCCCAGCCCAGCAGCGATGCGAGCTTGAGTCGAAGCTGCGTATAGGACCATATGCCGCCTCGTACACGCAGCGCAGCCTGAGGCACCTCGGTATACAGGGCGTTGAACCGGACATCGGAGGAAGGCAGTCGCTGCTCCTCGCCAGACGAATCCTGTTCCGAAGCTTCCCCGCTTGTCCATAATCCCGCCTGCTTGAGTTCGATCTTCATCTCGCGGTCGCCCAGCTCATACCGCCACTCGCGTTCCGAGATCCGCTCCAGCTCCGGCAGGCTGCCCAGCACCTCTTCGCACTCCTGAAGTGTTTGGGTATCTCTGTAATCGGGCCATTGACCAATCTGCGCAATCCTGCCCATTTGCTCACTCCATTCTGTTCATGGAAATTAACCAAGCTGTTTCTGGAATTATCATACACGGTGTCACGTCGGTCAGGCAAAAGTAGAGGGGGTTGAGCCAGCGGTTGAGGAGAGAAGGAATAGAGGCCGCGTCAGCGGTTGGGTGACCGCAGAGCCGATGTGCCTGAGGGCGGGCTAGTAGGCGAATTTCACAGGCCGGTTTAGGCTCATTCATGAATCTCCTCTATGCAGCTATGTTAGAGCTTTGGGCCATGTCCAGGGGAGCGCCTGTGGACAGGCTTCCAGGCATGAAAAAGACGCGCTCCAACAAGAGCGCGTCTGGGTGTCGAGGCGGCGGCCCATTATTCGGCCGTCAGTTCCTGTTCGTCCGTCCCGGTCAGGACGAACCGAATGCCTCCGCGCAGCTCCTCTTCGCTGCGCATCGAGTACGGGTCCGCGCCGAAGATAACGGCGTCGGACAGATAGCCTTCGGCGATGCGGCCCAGCTCGCCGCCGCGCCCCAGGATGACGGCGGCATCCGATGTTGCCGCCGCCCAGACGGCCTCCCGATCCAGGCCGTACTCCAGGAGCGTGTACAGCTCCTGGAGGTTGCGCCCATGCAGATGGGGCGTGGCGTAGTCCGTACCGAAGCCAATGCGCACCCCGGCGCGCTTGGCGTATTCAACGGCCTGCGCATGCGCCGCTACGGCACGTGCGGCGCGGTCTTGAATGATCGGGGGCAGCGCCAGCACGCCCTGCGGATCGGCTGCAATGCGGTAGATGGAAGCCGTTGGCACGAAGGCGACATTCGCTTCTGCCAGCCGTCCGGCCTGATCGCTCGTCAGGAACATGCCATGTTCGATCGAGTCTGCACCGCAGCGAGCCGCCCAGTCGATAGCGACGCCGCCCCAGGCGTGGACAAATACCCGGCGTCCGTTCTCATGTGCATAACGCACCAGGAAGCTAAACTCTTCTTCCGATAAGACAGGATCGGTCACCTGCTCCGTAGGCGCTCCAAGGCCGCCTGTAGCCATAATCTTGATCCAGTTCGCCCCGGATGCGAAGACTTCATCCGCCTTGCGCTTCAGATATTCTAGCCCCCGTGCATCGGCGGACCCGAACATATGGCTGGCGTTATCGACGCGCAGCGGCTGACGATAATGCCGCACCAGATGTCTGGCGGTATGTGGCGCAAGCCCGCCTGCGTCCCGCACCGTCGTGACGCCGGTGCGCAGCGTCGCGGCGATGGCCTCCGCCTGCATCGCCTCTACCTCAGCCGCGTCGCGCTTCTCCTGATCGGCGTGGTCGAAGTCCGTCCATGCCATATGGGTATGCAGATCAATGAAGCCCGGCGAGATCCACAGATCGGAACCGTCGATTACCTCTTCGTGCCAGCGGGAACGATCTGCTGGATCGTGTTCATCTACATGCCTGAAACGAAGCGATTCTTCGTGAATCGCTTCGCGGGCAGCCGCCGTCCCCTGGAGAATTGCCCCGTTAGACGCCTTTTCAGCAAATGTCTTTTCATCGAGTACCTTTTCGATAAATCCCTGTTCGGCACTGGTCTTTCCGGTGGGCATCTTTTCGGAAGACGCCTTTTGGATGTGAACCTCTTGAGGGGATGCCTGTTCAAGCTCCGTCAACTGCCCGGCACTTCCCTGCGATGCCTTCACCGAAACAAATCGACCCTGTTTGATTTCAACATCAAACCGCTGATCCGCGATGCCCACGATGGCAATGTTCCGGAAGACTTTACGCTCCGGCTTCTTCAGAATCATGTCCGCGCCTCCCAGACCGAACGAACCGCTTCGACGGCATCAGCTGCGTCAACTTCCAGCAGATTCGCCAGCGTTCGGATCGCCGTCTCGACGCCTTCGCGCGAAGCGTAGGCGCCAAAATGATTCACCCGCAGCAGCTGACCGCGCAGTTCGCCATCTCCCGGCGCCACAATGCCGATCGGCTGCTCGATCTTGAGCCGATCCTTGGTTCCAATGCGCACCGTTGTAGTCAACGTTGAACGGCGCGAGGCATCGCGCTGCCAACCTTCCAGACCCAACGCCCGCAGCCCGGCAGCCGCAGATTCCGCCGCCCGCTCATGGCGGCGAATGACCTGCTCCAGCCCTTCGGCCTCTACTTCTTCCAGCGCCGCGATCAGCGCGCGGGCTTCCAGCGTGGGGATGTAGGGCGGCACACGGAAGACCTGCCCTTCGCCAGGTGGCTTGAGATCCAGCAGCGAGAGAATCGAATTGCGCGGTGCGCGTTCATTCGACGCGATATATGCCCAGCCGCGCGGTGATACGGCGACGGCGCTGACTCCATTCGGTCCGCCCAGTGCCTTCTGGGCGCCTATCGCCACCAGATCGGCGCCCCAGGCGTCGATCGGCAGTTCTTCGCCGCCTACCGCCGATACGGAGTCAATGACCGTAATCAGGTCATATTGACGAGCCGCTTCAAGAATGGCAGCAGCCGGGTTGGAACCTCCGGTCACCACCTCGGCGTGAACAAAGGAAATCGCCTGCGGCTTGAACTGTGCAATGGCATCTTCAACTGCCTCAGCCGTGACTACCTCGTCAAACGGAACGCGCAGCTCTTGTACTTCCGCTCCGCCGCGCTCCAGCCATTGACCAAACAGTGTTCCATAAGGCCCGGTAACGATATTCAAGAACTTGCGCCCCGGAGCGGCGATCCCTGCCGCAATCGCTTCGATCCCCAGAATGGCCTCGCCCGGAATGATGACGGGCGCATATTGGGTGCCCAGCAGTCGGGCAAGTTTCTGCGATAGCGAATCATATTCGGCACGCGTCAGCGGCACGAATCCTGTTTGTCTCGTATTCATCTGGTTCCCCCGATCTGTGATAAATCTTTCCCACTGCGCAGCTGCTCATCGCTTCTATTTATTGCTTTTATTCATTGCTTCTATTCATCGATTCTGTTCATTGATTCTTCCTAGAACTTCTTGCCCTCACTTCTCCACCGTATTTCTTTTCAGTCAAGCTTTTCTGCACGATGGTCTTACTCTGGAGGTTATGTGTTCTCTCTTTTTCCCTACTGCTTGAGTCTGTACTTCCCTGGCAATCTCGCTTCGACCGCTCGTTATCTCACCAATCCCGAAGCCGTCGGCATCTTGGGCACCGCCGCTAATAATTCACGACCGTAATTCGTCTGCGGTTGGGCAAAAAAGGCTTCCTTGGGCGCCAGCTCTAGCAGCTCGCCCTGCCGCATGACCGCCACCGTATCACTGACCGCGTGGATGACGCCGAGATCGTGGGAGATGAACAGCACCGTCAGATTCAATTCTTCCCTGATCTCTCGGAACAGTTCCAATACACTGCGCTGCACCGACACATCCAGCGCACTGGTCGGTTCGTCAGCGATCAGCAGCTCCGGCTCCACGCTCAGGGCACGGGCAATGGCAATCCGCTGGCGCTGGCCGCCGGAGAATTCATGGGGATATTTATCCAGGGAATCTGCGGACAGCCGCACCCGCTCCAGCAGCTCCAGGCAGCGCTGCTCGGTCTGCACACGTCCACGGGTCATGTTGTGAAACCGCAGTGCCTCCGACAGAATCCGGCGAACAGAATGTCTGGGATTCAGCGAAGCGTCGGGATTCTGGAAGATCATCTGAATCTGCTTGCGCTGCTCCCGGCTGCGCCGCTTCTCCAGCGGACGACCGCCCAGGCTCATCCGTCCCTCATCCGGAACCAACAGCCCGGCTACGGCGCGAGCCAGCGTAGACTTGCCGGAACCCGATTCGCCCACCAGCCCCAGCGTTGTACGCGCCGGAACATGCAGCGTCACGTGATTCAGTGCTGTGAAGCCGCCATAGCGGACTTTGACCTGTTCCATTTGCAGCTCTGCGCTCATGACTTGCTGCCTCCTTCCGCTTGGGATTCCGAATCTTCCTTCAGATCTTCCATACGCGATTTCTTTACCGTGTTCGGCATGGATTCCTCTGCATGGGCAATCCTCTGTCCTTCTGCGCCTGAACGCTCATTTGCCTCTTTTTCCACTTCCGCACCTGCGTCTGTCTCCGCTCTCTCTGGCAGCGGCAGCACGGCTTCAATCAGCATCTGCGTATAGGGATCATTGGGCTGTGTCAGCACATCCAAAGCCAATCCTTCTTCGACGACTCTTCCCTGCTTCATAACGATCAGCCGGGAACACATCTCTGCCGCAATCGCCAGATTATGCGTCACGAAGATCATTGCAAAGCCCAATTCCTGCTGTAGTGTTGCGATCAGATCGATAATCTGCCGCTGCATGGTCACATCAAGTGCCGTAGTCGGCTCATCACAGAGCAGAATGTCCGGACGGCAGGCCAATGCGATTGCAATGACGATCCGTTGGCATTGACCGCCCGACAGTTGATTCGGATAGCGATCCTCACGCGCCAGCGACTCCGGCAGTCCAAGCAGCCCCAACAGCTTGAGCGCTTCCGCGCGGGCTTCTCGTCGTCCCTTCTTCTGCCGATACCGGACAACTTCCGCAACCTGCTTCACCACCGGGCACAGCGGATCAAGCGCACCGCGAGGGTCCTGGAAGACCATCGCGCTGCTGACTGTGTGCTGAACCGCCCCCGCCGCCAACTGCACGCCCCTGGGCAGCAGCCCCAGCACAGCTCGCAGCGTCAGCGACTTGCCGGAACCCGATTCGCCGACCAATCCTATACTTTCCCCGCGCCGCAGCGTAAAGCTCATTCCTTCTACCAACTTCTGTCCGGAACTGGACTCCAGCGTCAGGCCATCGACCACCAGAATCGGCTGCTCGTTCACGTTCAGGGCGAGTGTTCCGACCGATTGGAGTGATTCTCGTGATTCGAGTTGTTCCAGTCGCTCCAGTGGTTCACGTGGTTCCAATGATTCGAGTTGTTCAAGTGGTTCAAGCCGTCCCAATGACTGGAGCTTGTCACCTTTTGCCGCATCCCCTTGCTCGGCTCTAATGCCTGCCTTTTTCCGCCACTCCACTGATTTCCGTGAATTCATGATTTCCTCCTCCACAGATCGGCCAGTCCATCACCCAATAGCGACAGTGCAATGCCCGTGTAGACCACCGCGAAGCCCGGAACGGCCGATAACCACCAGGCTGTGGTCATAAAGGATTGTCCATCAGCAATCATCGTGCCCCAATCCGGCGTGGGCGGCGCAATGCCAATCCCCAGATACCCCAAGGTCACGATGGCTACCAGCACCCCCACCATGTCGGTCATCAGCACGACGACGGCCTGCGGCAGAATATTGGGCAGCAGGTGGCGCAGGAGAATCCGCCAGCCGGGGAGCCCCAGTGTCTGCGCGGAAGCGATCCACTCCTGCTCCCGCAATGAAGCCGCCAGTCCCCGCGTTACGCGCGCGAACACGATCCAGCCGACCAGCATGAAGGTGATATAGATGCCTTTGGCTCCCGCGCCGCTGGCGAACGCAACGATAATGACGATCAGATAGAATGGAAAAGCGATAAAAGTATCGGTCACCAGCGACACGATCGTATTCACCCAGCCTCCATAATACCCGGCGATCATCCCGACGGTGATGCCCAGACAGAAGGGAACAATCTCCGCCAGCACCATGATGCCCAGATCGGTGCGCGCCGCATAGATTAGACGAGTGAACAGATCCCGTCCCAGCTGATCGGTGCCCAGCCAATGTTCGGCAGACGGCGGCTTCAGGAATGAAGCCAGATCCTGAGCCGTCGGATCAAACGGACTGATCCATGGAATGAATATCGCCAGCAGGACAAGCACAAGCAGCATAATGCTCCCCGCCATCAGCGCCGGGATGCGGCGAATCCGGCTCCAACCGCGCGGTCCACTTTTTCCTGACGGCAGCAGCGGATCGATTTTACCCATTGGTTCCGTCGAGATCGACTCCATCTTCATATGCCTTCCCCTCTCTTTTCACCAGCAGCTCGCCCATTGATAGTAAACCGTTATCGATCCTGATGCGGTTAATCTTGGCACTGGTGGATTCAGCAATCCCTTCCTCATAACCGCCCATCTTATCGCTTCTCCTTCGTTCTCGGGTCCAGCCACCAGGCGAAGATCTCGACCAGCAGGCCAATCACCACAACGGCCACTGCGCAGTAGAGCGCGATCCCCTGAATGACAGGGAAATCCCGGCTCGATATGGAAGTGAACAGCAGACTGCCGATGCCCTTGATCCCGAAGACCTGCTCAACCACAAGCGTACCGCCGATCATATAGGACAGATTGACTCCAAGCAGCATCAGCGTAGGCAGGGCCGAGTTGCGCAGCACATGCTTGAACAAAATCGCATGGCGCGGAATGGCAGCAGCTTTCAGCGTGACCACGAAGTCCGATTCCAGCACCTCCAGCATCTGCGCACGAAGCGAACGAACCAGCGTCGGAATCTGGGAAAAAGCAACCGTAATCGCAGGCAGCGTCAGGCTGTACAGCATGCCCGTCCATCCTTCCCGCACCCCTCCAACCGGAAACCAATGCAGCCGAACGCCAAACAGCAGGATCAGCAGCAGTCCCACCCAGAAGACGGGCATCCCCAGCGTAATCGCAGGGAAAATACGGATCAGATGATCCAATAACTTGTCTTTGTGAGTAGCGGCTAACACAGCCAGAATTAACGAAATGCATACAGCCAGTACGGCAGCCATGGCAATGAGCAGCAGCGTAACGGGCGCACGATCACCAATCAACTGCCGCACCGATACGCCGGAGACAATCGAATTGCCCGTATCTCCCTGGGTGAACAGGATACGCACAAAGCGAACAAACTGCTCCCAGAGCGACAGATCCAGCCCCAGGGTATGACGCAGAGCCGTGATCGATTCATCGGTTGCATATTCGCCCAGGATCATCTTGGCCGGATCGCCCGGTACGATTCGGATCAAGAAAAATACCGCCGTGGTCACACACAAAATGACCAACAGCGCCCTGAGCAGCGCAGTGCCCACCCAGCGCCAAGATGACGGAAAGCCCGCCTCTCGGCGGGCCTTTCTAAGCGTCTGGGTCATTGGGCGATATGTGCATCTTCAAAGCGCAGGCTGCCGTTCGGCAGAACGGTCAATCCTTCCACGGAAGAACGCACCCCTTTGATAATGTCCGGGTAGTACAGCGGAATATAAGGCACATCGTCGGCAAGAATCTGGAGCAGTTCGCCATAGATCTTCTGACGACCCTCTCCATCCGGCGTTGTCTGGCCTTCGCGGAGCAGCTTCGTCACTTGATCGTTGGTGTAATGCGTCCAATACGATTTGCTGAAGCCGTCCGGATCGGTCTGGAACGCGATGATCGAGTTGGCTTCCGGCGAGTCGGCCTGTCCGCTGTTGAGCATCGCGGAGAAGTCATAGGCGAAGAACCGCTCGCGGAACGCCGCCAGTTCGACGGATTCAATCTTGAGATCGATTCCGATCGTCTTCGCCGCCGCCTGAATAATCTGGGCTTCCTGCGCTCGGGTGTCATTGCCCGAAGCGACCAGCAGCGTCGAGGAGAAACCGGTTGGGAACTTGGACTGCGCCAGTTCCTTCTTGGCTTCTTCCACATTGAAGTTCAGCGGCTTGATGCTGTCGTTGGAGTTATAAGGGATCGTCGTCGGCAGCAGCGAATTGGCGGTCTGCGCATAACCGAATGTCAGCGCTTTGGTCAGGCCGTCACGATCCAGAGCCAGCGCCAGGGCACGGCGGACATGCTTGTCAGCAAAATGCTCATCCAGCGTATTGAAGAACAGCTGCTCCGTCACCCAGCTTCCGTTTGTCAGTACCGCCGTGCCGTCACCATTCTTCAGCTCTTGGGCATTTTGCAGAGCGAGAGATTCAATGCCATCCACTTCGCCGGCTTTGAGCTGGTTCAGCGCCTGGCTGTCGTCTTGGACGAGCTTATAGACCAGCTTGTTGATATGCGGCTTGCCTTCCTGCCAATAATGTTCGTTCTTCACGAACGTCACATCTCCGGTTGGGTCCCAGTTCTCGACCACAAAAGGGCCCGTACCGATTGGCTTTTTGAAAAATTCTTCTTCTGTCTTACCGCCGAAGTTATCGGGGAGAATCCCGTTGGAGAAGTTGGACATCTCGGACAGGAACGGGGTGTACGGCTGCTCTAGCTTCACTACCAGTGTATGGTCATCCTTCGCAGTCACCGATCCAATCTTTGCGGAGATCTCCAGAGGCCCGCCGACTTTCAGGTGACGATTCAGCGAGAAGACCGCGTCTTTTGCCGTAACGTCCTTGCCATCGGAGAATTTCAGGCCATCGCGCAGAACGAACGTATAGGTCAGACCATCCGCGCTGACTTCATGCGACTTGGCCAGCCAGTCCACGATCTTGCCATCCTTGTCGAACGAGACGAGGGGTTCAAACACTTTATCAATCGCAAACGCATTGTTCGCCGTAATCTCATTATGCAGATCAAACGAAGTGACGGCTGCCGGGCGCGCATAGGTGAATGTGCCGCCATCCGCTGCTTCCGTCTTGCCTTCAGCCGCTGGCTCTGTCGTCTTGGACGACTGGCCATTGGCCGACGTTGTATCGGTCTTGGCAGCTGTACTGCCACCCGCACCCGAGCAGCCTGCGATGACCGCCAGCATGAACACGGCCATAACCGCCAAACTTAACCCTTTTCCCGCAAAACTTTTGAATCGAGACATCGTTGAATCCCCCTTTTTCTCCAAAACTTATAAACCGGATGAATTTAGTATGGATTGATTATGAGCCAATGTTGCCAAGCTGTCAAACCCATTATTTATGCTGCATTTTCTACCGTCATTCATCGCAGTTCATGATACATGGAGCCAGCAGGATGCACCAGAACCAATTCCTTTTCAAAAAAACGCCTGGCTGGTATGGTAGCTTTATCTTTCTGTGCAGAGGAGAATCATGATGACGTTAAAAATGGACAGGGCGACTGCCATTGAAGCTTCTATTCGATTTCTGGAAAACCCTTCATCGTTCACTTCCGACTCTGACGAGATCAGCCGGCGCAAGTGGGATGGAGCCTGGTGGCACATGACCGCGCTGTACGAGATGGGCGAAGCCAAATCTATTCCTGCCCCTGCTGTCGAACGAGCCAAACATCTGCTGCATACCCAAGTCTGGCGCAAATTTGTTATCCATACCGAAGATGCTCCCGTACTCCCGGAAGATCTTGACCTCTGGGATTGCTGTCACTGTGAACTGGCGACTTTCTACCAGGTGCTGTCGGCCTGTGGATGCGATCTTGAACGAGAGATGCCCTGGATTCGTGAATGGCTGCTGTCCCACCAACTGCCGGATGGCGGGCTGAACTGCGATCCTGACGCCTATCTCTACTCGCACAAAAGCTCCATAGTTTCCACGCTGCCTCCGCTCGAAGTCGTCTTGTCTCATACAAAAGGGCGGGATTTTACGGAAAAAGAGCTGCATTTTCTGGACGAAGGAGCGCGTTACTTGATCGAACACCAGTTGGTGTGCAGCAAAAGCAGCGGACAGGTCATCCATGCGGATTGGTTGAAACCCTGCTTTCCGAGGTTCTTTGAATACGATCTGCTGCGTGGATTGAATTTCCTGGTGGGTTGGTCGAAGCTCCGATCTACGGCTCTGCCGGAAGGGTTTGTGGAAAAAGCCTGTGCGCGTATGCAGGATTACATCGATGACGATGGAAAAGGAAGCCGACAGATCAAAATCGGCAGACAGGTCTGGGACCCGGACGGCGAATGGGGGGGTGAGACCTTTGCCCTGCTGGAGGCACTGCCTGGAATTGGAGAAGTCTGCGAGTTCCTGCATCTGGAGTTGGAGAGCACGCAGACTTAAACTTGAAGAGATGCGCCAAGAAGCCTGCCGTTATTGCGGCAGGCTTCTATTTCAATCCCAACTTCAATCACAACAATTACAACAATCACAAGGTCCAACTACAACGAACATCGCTAACACCGCACATGTCTGCGTTTAAAACCGAGCTGTCCCTTATCGAGCGCCTTCTTGATGTTCTCCGCTGTCTGGAGAGTCTTGACCTTGCGCGTTCCGGCTCCAACTTCAACGGGCGAGATCGCTTCCGCAGCAGCAAGCGCACGTTCACTGAGCGGAATGTAAGAAACGCCTACCGTATAGACAAAGTTCGCCATCGCATACTTGGCACGTTCGGGCGCCTGATGGATGCTGCTCTGCACAAGCCCCAGCTTATCGTCCAGCCTGGTCGTATCAAATTCGTCGTCCGGCCGACTGCCAAGCAGCCAACAGTAGCAGCTCCACCCAGCGGACATCCGCATCTCTTCCCCGCTTGCGATCCACTTGTCTGCCACTGCCTGCGCAATGTCCGTTTCCGACAGCGTCACCGCTACGATAAAGTCAGCGATCATGTAGAAATAGGCGGCATCGATCCAGCGCTCAAAATCCGCTTCCGTCATGGCCTTAGGTTCAGCGATCACTCCGGCAAAATACATCGCGTCGTAATTGCCGGTCGCATACAGCTCCTCAGCCAACGCTTGATCTTTCTTAATGACTTTGGACATCGGCTTCATCGCTCCAGTCGCCGTCCCAAACAGCGGCTCCTTCGCCCCTTCGGACAAATACCGCTTCTTGGTGCGTTCCGTACCGAGAGATTGCAGTTCGCTCAGGACTTGTTGGGCGTTCATGGATGTGCAGGCTCCCTTCGTTGAGGACGAGTGAATGTTTAATACTAACTCCGCGCCTTCTGCACTTTAAGCAGTTTCCCTTTTATGGTCGTCTCCTGCATGGCCTTCAGCACCTTGCTGCCTTTGCCGTTCAGAATATCTACGTAGGTCACGGTCTCCTGCACGCTGATGATCCCGATGTCCTCTGCGGTCATCCCTTCGATTCGGGCGAGGGTGCCCACGAAGTCCACCGGGCGCAGCTTTTTCTTCTTCCCGCCGTTAAAATACAGCTTCATGATGTCGGCGTTCAGTTCCTCACCCTTGGTCTTCTTCGCCGCCGGGCGATCACGAAGCTTGCGGTCGAACGCCGCCTGCGCTTCGGAAACCGCGTAGTCGGAAGGCTCCTCGGCACGCGGAAGTTCAAAGCCGATGTAGCTCTCAATCGCGCCCAGGAACTTGTCTTCAAACGGCGTGGCAAAAGTCAGGGCAATCCCGCTCTGACCCGCACGTCCGGTTCGCCCCGTGCGATGCACGTAGCTTTCTTTTTCCATCGGCAGATCGTAGTTGATGACATGCGTAATCCGGTCAATGTCGATGCCGCGCGCCGCCACATCAGTCGCTACCAGGTAGCGGAACTTTCCGCTGCGGAATTCGTTCATCACGCGGTTGCGGTCGTCCTGCTCCATGCCGCCGTGAATCTTGTTTACCGGGTAACCCAGACGTCCCAGTTGAAGCGCGACGGCATCCACATTGTCTTTGGTTCGGCAGAAGATCATACAGCTGTCCGGATTCTCAACCACCGTCACCTTTTGCAGGAGAGCCGGTTTAGACTTTTCGCCAACCCGGTAGAGTCGATGTTCAATCTGGGTCTGACGTTTATCGTCCGGGGAGCCGATCTCAATATCCACTGGATTGTTCATATAACGGTGGCAGAGGCGTTCGACGTCCTTGGGCAGGGTAGCGGAGAACAGCATGGTTACGCGCTCCGTTGGCAGTTCGCGGATAATCTTCTCCAACTGCTCAATGAAGCCCATACTCAGCATCTCGTCGGCTTCATCAATCACCAGATATTGAATCCGCTCAAGGTCAATGGTGTCTTTCTCAATATGATCCATCACGCGTCCCGGCGTGCCGACGATGACGTGGTTGCGCTGCATCAGTTCGCGCTTCTGTCGATCAAAAGGCTGCTTGCCGTAGATCGCCGCGGCTTTGATCCTTTTGAAGCGGCCGATATTCATGATGTCTTCTTTGACCTGATCGGCCAATTCTCGCGTCGGGGTCAGGATCAGCGCCTGCGGACGGCTTTCTTCCCATTCCAGAAGTTCACAGAGTGGAATACCGTAAGCCGCCGTCTTCCCGCTCCCGGTACGGGACTTCACGGTAACGTCACGGCCTGCAAGCGCCTGCGGGATGACCTGTTGCTGGACGGGCGTTGGGGATTGATAACCCAAGGTATCAAGGGCGCGGGTAATTTCGGGACTCAGCTTATATTCAGAAAAAGAGGCTTGCTCGTTCATGGTTAGTGTAGCTCCTTCGGTCTCGCTTGATGCGATGTGAGTATCGAATAAGCGTACCACAGATCGGGGAAAAAGAGGATGGGCGTTTTAGTATTTCTCACCATAAAATAGCGCAAAAACGTTATTGAATAATTACTTTTTTACGCTTGCATGATATACTAATCAAGCAATAGAAAGGCTTATATGGGCGGTCGGCTAATCTCCCTTCAGAAGGGAGGGATGCCTGTGGAAATCTACCAAGCACTGATGTTGATGATCTCGTTCGCAACGTTAGCCCCTTGTCAACACTAAAGGTAAGTTTACGCTTCCCTAAATCGCACCAGAAACATGTGCGTTTTAGGAAAACGTAAGCCTTTGATTAAGAGTTGAAAGGGGATTAGTTGTATTGATTCTTTCTTTCCACAAAAAGAAATAGACCGCCCTCTGCAAGGGTAGCGGTCTATTTATAGTAGGTCTCACCCAAAAGCCAACCGCCCTTAAAAGCGGCTATTGCATCGGGAGTCGTGTTGACGCACGGCTCCTTTTGCGCTGCTCATTTATACCCTGATTATAGCAATGCCCATCCCAAAATTCAATTCATTCCTCTACTCCATAAACAAGGCAGTAAAGATCACCACATCCTGCAAAAAGTGAATGAGCAGCGCCCAGAAAAAACCTCGGGTTTCCAGCATCGACTTGGCCAGAAACCATCCGATAAAGGCCGCCATCAGTACGCCGACAAGGCCGCCCGGATTGCCGAAGTAATGGACGGTGCCGAATACGACGGCTCCAAGCCCCTGTGCCAGATACGGGGAATAACCTTTTTGGCTCACGACAGCAACGAATGAGAAGCGGAACAGAACCTCCTCGGAAAAAGCGTTAACTGCTGCAAAGGCCAGAATAAGCGGGATGCCCGGGAATAGATCAAGACTGACGTTTTTCCCCTGCACGACCTGAAAGTAGATCACAATCGCCGTGACCAGCGTAATGACGATGGCAAAATTAAGCCCGAGGTTCTTCCAGCTCTCGGATGGCTTAGGCTTAATGCCGATCCACGGTTCCGGGCGGATGATGCCGTCTCGTCTGCTCAAGCTTAGATACGACAGCCCTTCCCGACCGGTCAGCATAAACACGATCCCAATCATAACGAACGCAAGCGCCAGCGCCGTAAGCTGGTAGCTCAGTTCGGTATTGTAGAGGACGCGTTCAAATCCATTCCATTCCAACAGCGGGCTGCGTCTGAACATGAGGAGCAGAGGTGCAGCGAGAATCGCCGCGATCGTCACCACCATAATCGGAAGCGCACCGCTGGATCTTTTTTCACTCTGAATCATGGTTGGGTTCCTGCCCTTCGTCAGCTAGATTCAATCTTCCCAATGCGTGTTGGCACCATTCCACAGTCATCTTCAAATACCGCTCTCCATAATCCAGTGTGAGCAGCCACAGCTGCGCCTGACGACCGACCCCAGCCGGGATGCTGCCCTTGATGTCCGTAAGCAGACCCAGCAGCTGCCTGCTGTTGCTCTCTTCCTCTTCGATAAAAGCAATAAGCTCCGGCAGTCTTTGCTCATCGGCAACAAACAGCTTCATCAGCAGCTCATTGCGCATCACCGGTTCCTCGGGCGGCAGCACGAGCCAGGCATCCAGCCGTTCGCGTCCCTGCTCCGTCACCCCATACACAATCTTGCGCCTGCCCGTAGCCGCTTCTTCCACAACTTCCACGTCACCTTCGCTCTCCAACTGCTTGATGCTCTTGTGGATATGCCCATAGGACTCGTTCCAGAACAAGCCGATGCTTTCCTTGGAAAACTTCACAAGTTCGTAGGCGCTCATCGGCTTGATCCGCAGCAGTCCCAAGATAGCGAAGTGGGTGGTATTGATGCGTTTCATGGAATCACCTCTTTTCTCATTTTCCATCTTTATATATCTCAAAGATATATGATGAGATCATCATAGACGAGAATCTGCCAAAGCGCAACAAAAAAAGACCTTCGATGGAAGGTCTTCTGAAGATCTGCAACTTCTATAATGGCTTACTGATGATAGCCTTATCCGTTTGTCGGCTCCGCCTGCCCCACTTCGCTTGCGACAGCCTGAGCATTTGCCTCTTCAAACTCCCGCAGTCCCGCACGTACCTGCTCCGTCGATTTGGCCTCCATCAGCTTCGCCCGCAGCTCGCTTGCCCCACGGAATCCCCGAACGTAAATCTTGAAGAAGCGCGGCAGCGCCTTAAACGGTCTTGGCTCCAGATGTTCCGAATAATGATCGTGCAGATCCAGATGCAGCTTGAGCAGATTCAGCAGTTCTTCACTGCCATGCTCCTTTTTCTCCTGCTCAAACGCGAACGGATTATGGAAAATGCCGCGTCCGATCATAATGCCATCCACGCCGTATTTTTCCGCCAGCTCCAACCCTTTTTCCCGATCCGGAATATCGCCGTTGATCGTCAGCAGGGTCTGCGGGGCAATCTCGTCTCGCAGCTGCTTGATCGCCGGGATCAGCTCCCAATGGGCGTCCACCTTGCTCATCTCCTCGCGGGTACGCAGATGAATGGACAAATTGGCGATGTCCTGCTGAAGGATATGCGTCAGCCAGCCGCGCCATTCGTCAATCTCGGTGAACCCCAGACGCGTCTTCACGCTCACCGGCAGTCCGCCCGCTTTGGCTGCCTGAATGATCTCAGCCGCAAGCTCGGGGCGACAGATCAATCCGCTGCCCTTGCCATTCTCTGCTACGTTCGGCACGGGACAGCCCATATTCAGGTCAATGCCCCGGAAGCCCGCTTCTGCCATACCGATGCTCATCTGGCGAAAATATTCCGGCTTGTCTCCCCAGATATGCGCCACGATCGGCTGCTCGTCTTCCGTAAAGGCCAGACGTCCGCGCACGCTGTGATTCCCTTCCGGATGACAGTAGCTCTCCGTATTCGCAAACTCCGTGAAGAAGACATCCGGCTTGGCAGCCGCACTCACTACATGCCGAAAGACCACATCGGTGACATCTTCCATTGGCGCTAAAATAAAAAAGGGACGAGGAAGCTCGTTCCAAAAATTGTTGTTCATTATCAAAACCTCGCTATGCGTATTCGTATGAATCATGCTGTGCCTGTTGGCGTTCTCCTATTTTATCGCACCGCCGATTCGATTGGCAATTTGAAATCAAATGTTTTGCCCATGTCTCCACCGTGCAGGTCTATCCATGCTCGCACAAAAAAGGCACCAACGGATCGATAATCCGTCAGCGCCTCTACTAAAAGCCGAATCGTGATTCTCAAGACCTGGATTTAAGCTGCTTGACAACGGACGTCATCAGCACGATCATGCCTGTGCCGAAGCCCGAGATCGAGAGAGGCCGCAGCAGAAAGTCCATCAATTCGCCCTGCACGAAAAAGCCGGTCAGCATCACGATCATACAGATGACGGTAAACAGCCCGATTGTCAACGTTCCAGCCAAGTCGCTGAACCCTGAAGATTCATCGCGTGCGATCACGATCTTGTTTTCTCTGAGCAGCGGCAGCTCCAGCAGCCTAGGCAGGTAATCTTCAAGCCGCTTCTTGGTCTGGTCGATTCGTTCCCGAATCAAGTGGCTCTTGTCCATGCGATCCGCGTAGGAACGACTGGATTCGGACAGCGAATAAGTGGCATCCACCGCCGAGAGGGTGCCATCCACCGTTAAGATCGATCGAAAGGCGCCTGCAACGGTCGGCTTCAAGGACAATCCCGTCTCCGCGATCATTGCGACCAGGCGCTTCATCATGACAGCCGTTGGATCATGCGAAAAAGAAGCTTCCGCCATCAGTCTGCCCAACTGCTGCTCAAGCCGGCGTTCGTCCAGATGCTCATTGTCTTCACAGACATGGATCAGGCCTCGCGTCATTTCTTTGGTATTGCCCGTGCTGTAGCCGATCAGAAAACTGAGCATACCGCCCTTCTCCTCTTCCGACAAATAACCAACCGATCCAAAATCGATTAAGGCGACCTCTCCATCCGCCGTCAGCATCAGATTGCCGGGATGCGGGTCCGCATGGAAGATGCCGATGACCAGAATCTGATCCAGAAAAGCGTGCATGATTTTTTCCGAGACGTCATGCGGCACTTCCCGGGTGAAGCTGGTGCCTTCGATATACTCCATCGTCAGAATTTGTTTGGTTGAATATTCCGAATAGACCTTGGGCACCCGGATGGCAATCCCTCGCTGTTCAAAAGCCTGCTTGAGCAGATTCGTATTCAGCGCTTCCACATCGAAGTCTGTTTCTTCGATCAGGTTGGTCTTAAAGCCTTGGGCAAGTTCGATTAAGCCCAGCTTGCGAATCTTGGAAGAACGTTCGGATAGCCAGGTCACAAACTGAATCAGCAGATCCAGATCGACGGTCATCTTCTGTTTCACGTCAGGCCTCAGAATCTTGACAACCACTTTCTCCCCGGTCGCCTTGAGCGTCGCCAGATGCACCTGACCGATGGAAGCAGCCGCAATGGGCTTCATCTCAAAGGAGGCGTAGGTGTCGTCGAGATTGCCGATCTTCGTATCAATGATGGCCTTGAGTTCTTCCTGTCCAAGCGGCTTGACCTGATCGTGCAGACTTGAGAACGCTGCGATGTAATTCGCGGGCAGCATGTCTTTTTTGGTAGACAGCACCTGGGCGAATTTGACGAATACCCCGCCCATGCTTTCCAGCACTTCAGCAATAGCATAAGGCAATCTGGCATGATCCTGCCGAATCAACGGATTCAGCCCTTTACGCGATGCGATTCGCAGCAGCCGCAGCAAACGCCGAAAGCCCCGAATCTTGTTGGCGATATACACAAACGGATTCGCGGATTGCAAGATTTTGAGATTGAACACGGACAGTAGCATATAGACATAACACGAAGCGAACCCAATCAGCAGTGGATAATAGATGAACATCACCCGGAGAACTTCATCGTCAGGTGGAGCAACCGGCTGTGCAAAATAAGTAAACGACAGAGCAGGCGTGACGATCGAAGCACTCAGCAGCACGGCAGTCATCAGCTTGATCTGCTCGTTCTTGAATGTCTTGATGCTGCCAATCACAAAATAAAACAAGAAGGCCACGATCAAGATCCCGCTCAAATAGAACTGTTCGAGAAATTGAAGCAGGGTGCTGACCGCGATTGCGCTGAATAGAGATACTAGAATTTTATGTCTGGTTCGCAAAAATACAGCCAATGCAAAGAATATAGCGAAACTGATAACAAGCTCGATAAAAAAGAACATCCTTCCGCCCCCTGGTCTATATCGGATTTCGCGGGTGCGCTTGCTTCTTGTTGGTTAACGCTACTATAGCACAACAGGAACGGAAATAGGTCCGGATTGGCAAGCCTGCCTTCGGTCATTTACAGATAGCGGCGCTCTTTTTTAGCGTCAGAATTCTTTGCTGCGGTAGATCCGCAAAGACACGGCGTATGAGGCAGCAAACAGAATAAGCGCCGAAGCAAGCGACACCAGATCTACGGCAGGACTTCGGAAAGCGATCGTATCGTCAGCCAAATACAGCAGATACCAGATCAGAAACCTCAGCCCGACCGCGATGCCCGCCGCCGCGAACAGGAGCGTGTCGCTTTTCTCTGCTCCGATCTTCAGGATTAGCGGATAAACAATTGCGATGGAGCAGAAAGCGAGCTGCAAGCCGAAGCTGTATCCCGATAACAGAAACTGTTGCGGAAGTTCGCCGCCTGTTATTTTTTGGACCATGACCGTCGTAAGACTTGTTGTGATGCCCAGCAGAATCAGCAGCAGAAAAGAAAGATATTTGGCTCCGATAATCGAACCGCGGGTTACCGGCAGCGTCAATTCAAATTTGTTCCATTTGGACGATTCATCCATTTTCAGCGAAGTTCCCGTGTTGGAAGCGAAGATAAAAGTCTGGATCGCAATCACCATCGGGATCAGGGAAGCGTCTCCGAGCAGAAAAGGAACTAGCGCGATCGGCAGAGAAATAAGCAGCGACAGCTTGATATTCTCCTGCATTGAATAAAAATTATTGGCTACCAACCCGTTCATGTTATCGTGCCCCTTTCGCCATCAGCAGCATGATTTCGTCGATGTTTCCCGTGTCCACCACGATTCCGACATATTTGCGTTCAAAAGCCTGGCGGTTGCTCACCAGCACGTCGATTTGGTAATCTTTTTTCCGGTAAGCGATCCGATCCGAATCCTCGATACGCTCGAACTGTTCGGTTTTGCAGCGGGCGATTCCATATTCGTAGATCAGGCTGTCTTTGCTTTCGGTAAGAAGCACTTTGCCCTGATGAATGAACGTAATATAGTCGGCAATCTTCTCCAGATCGCTGGTAATATGGGAAGACATCAGGATCGAATGTTCTTCGTTCTCGATAAATTCCATAAACACGCTCAAGATCTCGTCACGAACGATCGGATCGAGCCCGGAAGTCGCTTCATCCAGAATAAGCAGTTTGGGGCGATGCGACAAAGCGACGGCCAGCGCCAGTTTCATCTTCATGCCGCGCGAGTATTTGCCGATTCTTTTGCGCAGGTCCAGACCGAATCTCGCCGCAAGCTCCGTAAAAGTCTTCTGATCCCACTGCGCGTATGTACCGGCCATTACCTTCGACAACTGCGCGGCCGTCAGCAGCTCCGGAAAATTGGCGCCGTCGAATACGACTCCGATCTGTTCGCGCAGCTCCCGGTCTTTGTCGCCCATTTCGCGTCCCAGAATTCGGATCGTTCCGCTGTCTTTGCGAATGATGTTCAATACGGCGTTCATCGTGGTTGTCTTGCCCGCTCCGTTCTCGCCGACGAATCCCATGATCGTGCCTCGGGGAATCGCAAACGAGACGTTATCCAAACGAAAGTCGGAGTGCGGATACGTTTTGGTCAGCTTTTCGATCTCCAGGTTATAAGTCATGACTAATCCTCCGTATAAAAAATAGTCAACAGCTCGATCAGTTTAGGCAGCGGAATCCCGCCGGTTCGCGCCGTGTCGGCGGCCTGGCTTAGATGTTCTTCGATCTTTTTCTGAAGCTCTTCTTGAATAAAATCCCGGTTTCTCGCCGCTACGAAGCTTCCTCGTCCTACCGTCGTTTCGATAAAACCGTCCCGCTGCAGCTCTTCGTACGCTTTTTGTACCGTGATCACGCTGACGTGAATCGATTTCGCAAGCGAACGCATCGAAGGAATCGGATCGCCCGTCTTCAGTTCTCCGTTCATAATCATGGCTTTCATCTGCGAGGTAATCTGTTCGTAAATCGGTTTGCTCGTATTGCTGCTGATTATGATCTCCACAGGCAACCACCTTGCCGTCTGTAATGTACTTGTTCGACAAGTACACTATGATACACTGTTTCCGATTTGTCAACGTGAATGACGGCAGTGACCCAATAGAAGTCCCGTAAAAAACAAAAGACCCGCACCGATCAGATGCGGATCTTCCACGATTTTTCTATTCGGATCGTCGGCTCTCCCCCGTCTCGGCATCTCCGATCTTGCGCAGCTGTCGAAGCCACTTCGACATGCAGCCGCTTCTGAAAAAATCCAGCAGCATTCCTTCGGCGAAACGCTCAGCTCTGACCGCGCCCATCATCAAGGCGAGTACGCCCTGCACATCGAGAGCGGAAACGTCGGCTTGCCGCATCGATTCCGAGTTCCATTCGATTCCGCGGCTTTGCAGAAGATCGCCGTAACGGTTGAGTTCCATCTCTTCGTGCTGTTCGGCAAAAGCGTAAAAATCATCGAGGAAGCGGCTGACCGTCTCAGAATAACTTACGAACGGCATGCGCAGCGGCCTTTCCGGCGTTCCGTCGTTTTCGCGGTCAATGATCCATTCTCCGGACGGCTCGGTTTCCAGGATTGGGATATAGTCGGTCAACACATTGAAAGGATTCATGGAATCAGCTCCGTTCATCAGGATGAATAGACGATCGGGTCGTTCAACTCGCGGTTGAATCGGACGAAAAATCAAGCACGAAGTTATTGTTCGCGTTCGGCAGCCCTCATAATATAAGTGTATACGAAGGAGCGTGAGTTGGATGCGAGAACAGTTGGCAAGAAACATAAGTCTTTATCGAAAAGAAAAAGGACTCACTCAAGAGGAGCTTGCCCGAATACTCGGCATTTCTTTTCAAGCCGTATCAAAGTGGGAAAATGCTCAGACTCTGCCTGACATCTCCCTGTTACCCCTATTATCAAAAACTTTGGAAGTAAGCATCGACAAACTTTTCGGTTACGTGACGCAGGATAAACGGATCACCATTTATGAAGAAGAATATAAAAGACAGGACTATTACTGGGGAATCGAGCCGAACAGCGCTTGTTATCAAGTGCTGCAGCTTATGCCGCCGACCAAGCCCTTAAAATTGTTGGATGTCGGATGCGGCGAAGGAAAAGATGCCGTATTTTTTGCACGAAACGGCTATGAGGTTAGCGCGTTCGACGTTTCTGATGCAGGAATCGAAAAAACAAAAGACCTTGCCGAAAAATTTGGCGTGCCGATCCATGTTTTTAAGGCAGATCTTCTGGATTATCGCCTAGATACTCATTACGACATCATTTTCTCCAGCGGGGTCCTGCATTATATCAAGCCAGAATATCGTCCAGATCTCTTCAATAATTATAAGAAGTTTACGAATGAAAACGGCGCACATGTCTTTAATGTATTTGTACATAAACCGTTTATTGCTCCTCCGCCTGAAAAAGAACCCAATGCCTTCAGATGGAACTCTGGCGAATTACTTGCATACTATCACGACTGGATGATTGAGGACAGTTCGGAAATGGTCTTCGACTGCAATTCTTCGGGCATTCCGCATCAGCATGCGATGACGAAAATGATTGCTAAGAAGGTAAATTCGTCAAGTTAAAGGTGTTCTCGGTTATATAAAATCAACGAAAAAGAGGGGCTGTAAGCCCCCCTTTTCTTTTGCCAACCGTTTATGTTGGGTGTTAGTTGTCTTTCCGTACCAACAACGTGCAGCACTCCACCTGACTCGTCTGCGGGAACATATCAATCGGCTGCACCGATTGAATCTCGTAGCCGCCGTCCAGCAGCACTTTGCAGTCCTTCGCCAGGGTCGAAGGGTTGCAGGAGACGTAGACGAAGCGCTTGGGCTTCGTGCGCAGTACGGTGTCCAGGAACCGGCGGTCGAGGCCGGTTCTCGGCGGGTCGGCGACGATGACGTCTGGCGTCAAGCCGGCTTTCGCCCAGCGCGGCAGGAGTTCTTCGGCTTCGCCGGCGAAGAACTGCGCGTTGCTCCGGCCGCTGCGCTCCGCATTACGCTTCGCATCTTCTACGGCTTCGGGGATCACCTCGATGCCGCGTACTTCGCTCGCGTGGGGAGCGAGCCACAGACCGATGGTGCCGGTGCCGCAGTAGGCATCCACCACGGTCTCTTTGCCGGTCAGAGCGGCGGCAGCCCGGACGGTCTCGTACAGCTTGACCGTCTGCTCCGGATTGAGCTGGAAGAACGCCCTCGGCGACAGCTCAAATTCCAGATCGCCCAGCGATTCCTTCATCGCTTCGGCCCCCCAGAGGTTGGTTGTCCGCTCGCCGAAGACCAGCGGAGTCCGCGCGGCGTTGATGTTCAGCGACAGGCTGGTCATCTCCGGCAGCTCCAGCCGCAGGCGCTCGATCAGATCGGTCTGACGCGGCAGATCGGCAACCTCGGTCACCAGCGTGACCTGAAGCTCGCCGGACTGGAATCCGTGCCGGACTACGACGGTACGAATTCCCCGGCGGCTGCCCCCGGCGGCGCTTCCGCCCTTGGCCAGCGGGAGATCCAGCTCGGCCAGCACCGCCTTCACGCGGTCAATGGCCCGGTTCACCATCGGATGCTGAATGGGGCATCCGCTGATGTCCACAATCTCATGACTGCCGATCTCATACAGCCCGGCGACAATCTCGCTGTTGCCGCCGCGCACATCGCGGCGCTCCAACTGGAGCTGCGCCTTATTCCGATAATCCCATGGTCGATCCATACCAAGGGTCGGCTTGATCTTGAGATCATGCAGGCCCGCGTAACGGCTGAACGCTTCGCGTACAATGCCCCACTTGGCCTTCAATTGACCCTCATACGAGATATGCTGAAGCTGGCAGCCACCGCAGAGGCCAAATACCGGGCACGGGGGAACCACACGGTCCGGAGACTTCTTCTCCACTTCCAGCAGCTTCGCCTTGAGGAATTTATCCTGCGCCTCCGTCACTTCGGCCTTGACGACCTCATCCGTGATCGCCCCTTCGATAAAGATCGCTTTGCGGCGGTAATATCCGACGCCCTCACCGTTGATGCCGATTCGCTTGATCGTCACGACCACACGGTCGCCAATCTTCACCTGTTCCGCGTCCGCCGGAGCCGAGGCTGTCGGACGCTTGCCTGCCAAATTTGCGCCTGCATACGGCTTTTTGCCTGCCGATTCCGAGGCTGAACGCTGCTGCGCCCGGCCTTCCTTTTGCCCTTCAGCAGTAGAACGCTGCGTCTTCTCCTTACTTCCAGCATACGGCTGCCTCGAAGCAGATGTGCCTCGTTTCGCTTCGGATTTGCCGGATGCACGGCGGGGAGTCGAAGCCTTGGCCCGTTCGCTCTGCCGCTTCTCGTACCGTTCACTTGGGCTTAGGCGTTCTTCTGCCGCAGTCGATTTCTTGCCACGTTCCGATGCCGCAGACCGTCCCCGACCTGCCGACTCGCTGCGCTGCGAACGCGAAGCCGATTGCCCTTCACGTTTGGCAGCGGGCGGCTCTGTGCGTTCAACCGGCGCTGCATCCGTACGTTCTCTTCCCGGAAGCTCACTGCGTTTAACGCCAGGCTTCTTCTTGCCCGAAGGCCTGTTTTTCTTTTTTTGCTCTTTAGCCATTTGCAGCTTGCGCTCTTTGCGGCTTGGGGTGGATTTATCTTTTTGCTCGCTCATTGTTCAAACTCTCCATCTATATTCAAATTGGATACTGCTTGTATTCGTCCATCCAACGTCCGTCCATTTCGTTTCCGTGTTCACTATACCATTTTACCGCAAAAAAAGAACCTCTTCGCCCGGCTTAAAACCTGAACGAAAAAGTTCTCTCCCAAAGTTTTATTTAAATTAAGAAACCAAAGTTACCACTTACCTCCTCAAATCTAACTTTGGTTTTCACTTTTCTATTAAAGATACGATACTTCGTAGATGATCGTATACTATCATGTTCATACAGACTCCTGAGTTATGTTCCAAATCCTCGTCAACCAGTAAGTGAATCACAGAGATTTATCTCGTCGTTTCAAAAATGTCGATTATCCAATATCCTGTTGTATCTACATAACCATTAATTTTATTTTTTAAATAAAAATCTCTATAAAATTCGTTCATTTTCTTCATCGCAAGGTGAACTTGTACCTAACAGAGAGAATTAGGTGTAGTAGCAAAACCAACTATTGAAATATTCTTCGCAAAAATATTTAAAAACATATTCGTCATTGAGCTACACAAGTATTTAGAAATCCAAGGATTTCTATAATAATGAAACGACCTGTATTTTAGCAACGTAAAACGGATAGCGAAGCACCATTAAAAAGAAGAGGCGGGGTTACAATGAATATATTCAAAATTTTCACACTTAAGTGGTTTGAGGATGCTAAAAGGGCACCAATAACCGGCTTGATCTCTTTCTACATTACTATTGTATCTCTTGGCCTCACCTTGGTGTTTTTCTACACAAGCTATTATCACCCTTACTCTGTAAGCATCGAGGATAAAGAGAAGGAATTAAGTTCTTTACACAGCACTGGTAATTGGATTTCGCTAGAAAAAGAAGTCAATAAAATCGAGGAAGATACAAAATTCAAAGATATTTATTACCTTTACAAAGGAATCACAATCGAACAAATCACTCATTTACCTAAAGAAAACCCAGATTTCTACTACGACAAGGTTAACTCCGAAAGTCCATATTACGAAAAAGCATTAAAGGAGCGTATTTCTTTTTATTACAGAACCTATAAAGGAAAAGATCTCTCAACAAACCTAAACAACTTACTCGGCGAATTAGAGTCTAATCATTTCACATATAGTCCTTATTATTATTTTTTAAGGCTATCCACCCTAGAAAATTACAACCTAAACTCTGTAACGCCACTTTATCAAGAGTTCCTCAACACTTATAAGGAATATGATCCTTATTCAAGAAAATTCAACGTGAAAACCACAAGCGTCGGAGAAGTGAACATCAATAACAGCGCTGCTGTAAATATTCAAGCCTTAGATTCCTTATTTATCTCAGAGCTAAGCCGGCTATCAAGAACAGAAAATCGAGATTCTTATTTTACAAAATATAAGGTTCTTGAAGAAGGTCTTATAGGGAATGGACTTGAATCATTTTCAGCAAACATCCAACACTTTATATATATGACAATACAAACAAATACGGATTACGAAACTAATTGGTCGAATATTGAAGAAATGATTCATGGTGAACTTTTCGGAAAATCAACTCGAGAAACTTAAAGAGTGAGCCGTTTCAATATATAGAATCTTTTTATCCAAGTTTTGGCCTTGCGGACTTAAACTTCTTAATTCAATATGGAATTTTATTTTTCAAGACTGCTGTTTTTATTTTTTTCGCCATCCGCCCGATATTCAAGCAGATCGCCCGGCTGACAATCCAGCGCTTTACATATGGCTTCCAGCGTGGACAGGCGGACAGCTTTGGCTTTGCCATTCTTGAGAATCGATAGATTCGCCATCGTGATGCCGACCCGTTCGGAGAGTTCGGTAACGCTCATCTTGCGCTTGGCGAGCATTACGTCAATATTGATGATAATCGTCATAGTGTCCACCTCATACGGTCAGTTCATTTTCAGTCTTGATCTCAATGGCCTCATGCAGCAGTGCCTTCAGGACAGCGGCGAATACGGCGATGGTAAAAGAGGCAAAGATAATCACCAGCCCGATCACGATAATTCCCGGTGCATCGTCCTTGTCTGCCATGAGGTAATACAGCGGCATGCCCACGGCAAACAGCCCGCTGACCCCAAAGGCACAGTTGCGAATGGAACGCAGCGCTCGTACAGCCAACTGCGAGAACGCTTCGCTGCGGTCAATATACCCAAGCAATTGATAGGAACGATATAGAGCCAGATAGAACGGAATCGCCGTTGCATACAGATCAAGCCAGACCAACCCTTTGATATAAGTATAGTCCGGGTACAATTCAGCGGCAAAGCGCCCAATCGTGGGTACCACAAAAATATAGATAGCGAGTACGAGGAGTGCAATCAGCAGCAGAGCCATCCTCAGGAAAAAAGTCGTTCCTCGTTTCATCTTGATCCCTCACCTATGATTATTTTGCTCTCACTTTATCATTGAATTTATCGTTTTACAATAAATATTTAACGTTAAGCATTGATAGATATAAAAAAAGACCCCCAGCCAATGGCTGAAAGGGTCTATGTCGCTATGAATAAAAGGTTCCATTCCCACAAGAAATCAGTAGGCCGTCCACCCAGCGTCCGCCGTCACCACCACACCGTTCACAAAGCTGGAGTCGTCCGAGCCGAGGAACAGCGCGACCTTGGCAATCTCATCAGGCTCTCCAATTCGGGGATTGACGCCCATTCCCATCATCGCACGTTCCATGCCAAATGGATGAGGCTGACCCATCGCTGCGGAGATATTGGTGGCTACTCCACCAGGTGCGATGGCGTTGCAGCGAATTCCTTTGATCGCATATTGGAAACCGACATTTTTGGTCAGGCCAACGACCGCATGTTTGGAAGCCGTGTAAGCGGCGCCTGCCCGAGAACCGTTCAAGCCGCCCGCCGAAGCCACATTGACGATTACGCCCTGCTCTTTTTCCAGGAAGATCGGAAGCGCCTTGCGAATAGCCCGCATCGGTCCTGTCGTATTAATGGCAAAAACTCGCTCCCACAGCTCATCCGTCAGGTCACCCGCAGGTACGAATCCGTCCATGATCCCTGCGTTATTGACGAGAATATCCAGTGTACCGTAGCGCTCAACCGTGCGATCGATCAGCTGCTCAATGTCTTCCTCGGAAGTCACATTGGTCTTGATCGCAAAAGCCTCTCCACCCGCTTCCCGAATCTCTGCGGCTACCTTCTCCGCAGCTTCGAGGTTGATGTCGGATACTGCTACCTTCGCTCCTTCTGCCGCATACAGCACTGCGATACTGCGTCCCATTCCGGATGCTGCACCCGTCACAATCGCCGTTTTTCCCTGAAGCCTCATGCTGCTGCCTCCTCTATCTCCATTAATCTTAGTCAACAATTGTTCATTATCTAGCTGTAATTTTAGTATAATCAATTCCAGATAGCGCATACAATCGGTAAACGTGGCGCATTTTGTACGTTAATCATCATTTGAGCGGGTTGTTGTTCACTACCCCATTATTTAGGTCAAAGGAGATCCGGACATGCCTCATTTCTCAAAAAAACTTTCCCCGTCAAATTCCATCCTTCCGGAAGTCTCCCAACATGCAGGAGATCGGCGGATTCGTCGCTCCAAGAAGGCGCTCAAAGAAACTCTAATTGCCTTGATGCGAGAACATGATTTTAAGGAAATCTCCATTACGGAGCTTGTCCGCAGAGCCGATCTAAACCGGGGAACCTTCTACAAGCATTATCGGGATATGGAAGGACTGCTGGCTGAGACGGTGGAAGATGCCATCAGCGATCTGATTTTTTCGTACCGTGAGCCGTATCAGCATACGGATTCACTGGATCTGCGCAAGCTTACAGCGTCGGGGGTCAAGATCTTCGAGCATGTTCATCGACACGCGGCGTTCTATACGCTGGTCGTCGAATCCCAGGCGCTGCCCGGCTTGTCTGATCGGATCTGCGAGGTGATTAAGGATCTCAGCCTGCATGATCTGGAGCTGGAGACGCTAAATCCGCGCATCAACCACAGCCTGTATGCAGGGTATCAGGCGTATGCGATCTGGGGCATGATTCTGGAATGGATCAAGGGGGGATTCGTTCATTCTCCTGAATATATGGCGAATCAGCTGCTCGAATACATCCGCAATCGTCCGGCTGGAACAGACATCATCCATCGCAGCAGCCCTCGCTGATCGCCCAACCGACGTCCATCCCGATGTTCAGCTCCACGCTTGGCGGTTGGTTCCGATTCTATAATCAGCAAAAAGCCCTTTCGCGTAGGCACATCGGCCGCCGAAAGGGCTGGATTTCTTACACGCAAACGTGAGAGCCAGGCCGTATTCCAGAACGTCGATCAGCCGCTGCCGACCTTGCGACGCCGACTTCTCACCGAAGCCTGGGAAGGCACATAAGGTGAAGCGCTCTGATCCATCCGCGTCATCCAAATGTAGAGGATCAGGCCCAGCACGGGGATAAAGCCCAGCAGCGCCATAGCCTGTGGACGCCAGCGGCGGCGTGAGCCGGTATAGATTGCATAGACTGACAGCAGCGTCAGCACAAAGAAGTCTAGGGTCATGACATGGACAAAATGCGATGTGCGGAACGCTTCCATGTATACACCCAGATCGCCAAGCAGCAGCCCATATCCCATGACGAGCAGCGTTAGCACAAACAAGACGGCGTGAGTGACGGGCGATTCGGCTGCCTTGCGAATACCTTCCGATAGACGCAGACCATGCGATCCGGCATGGGTATGCGAGGTCAGAATGTAATACGGCAGCAGGGCGAAGGCGCCCAGTCCAAAGGACAAAATCACAAACGGCCAGGCGGGTACTACCCGGTCATCATGTCGAAGCAGCATACAGGCGAAGGCCAGTGGATAGAGGCCCAGCAGCGTGAACATGGCAAGCACCGACGGTTCCTTCGCACTCAGCGTAAGCAGCGGCTTCAACCATGGGTCTTCTCCGCTGCCTGCTCCAGGCGCAAAGAACAGCGCATACACGATGAAGGCCAGCCATACGACGAGCAGCAGCACTTGGGAGATGCGGGTCATGGCGGTCACACCTTTCTGTGGGGTAGAGGCAGCGGAGCGACAGGTTAAGGTCAAAAGTAGACTCTTCCCCTTTATTACCCGAATCCGTTCATCTTGGCATGCCGAATTTGACAAAAACAGAAATTTTTATAGGGAGTATCCAGGGGATCAGATCTTGATGAAAAAGACAACCAGCAGCTGAGATAGGCAGATGGAGGAACAGCAAAGACACCTGCACAGAGGAGGGGAGTGCAGGTGTCCGTTCTTGCACGAAACCCTGATTCGGGGGGAGGTTTCGGCTGGGGGTTACCGGCGGAAAGAGTTGGGGTTCTCCGCCGGGTTGCAACACAGTCAATATAACATGCGGTTCTGAACATTTTCTGAACAAGGAACTTTTTTTCGGTGGATCACAGCCGTGCTCATGAAAAACGGTTCCCGCGATGAGCGATAAAATGAAGCGGAACCCCGCTTCCAAAAAACAAAGACGCCCGGCCAAAGGCTCGGACGTCTTCATGACTTGTATTCTCTAAATCTTCGAGTTTCCAGATCTTCAAGTGCTTAGATCTTTAAGTTTTTAGATCGTTAGGCTTTTCAGTCTGTCGATCTTTCGCTCTTTAACTCTTCCTGGTCTGAATCTTCTGCGTTGTTCCGCTTCAGATCTCCACACGCTGGCTATCGCTACATGATTCACACCTTCGTGCTGGTCGTCCGTCCCTATCACGCTGCGACTCCAGCTTATGATGCCTCATGCAGCCAACCTCGCTGCGGATCTTAGCGTCGCGCTTACTGCTCCATCGAAGCAGCGCGGATGGCTCCCTGCGCCCAATATCCCGGCGCCACGTCACTCCAATTCCCCGCTCCCGGCAGAGCCATCGAAGCCTCACGCCCAAGCAGCCGGTTAATCATCGTGACGGCTTCTGCTCGGCTCACCAGCGCATCCGGGCGGAAGCTGCCATCGGCATATCCTTCCACAATGTCCTGTGCCTGAAGCTGCGCGATGGCATCGGAAGCCCAATGTCCGTTCAGATCGCGGAAGCCCGCAGCCGCAGGTCTAGGTTCCAGTCCGCTCTGCGGCAGCAGCTTCGCCAGCACTTCAGCCAGTTCGCCGCGTGTAACCGCTGCGTTTGGCTTGAATGTGCCATCGCCATAACCGGTCATCACACCGGAAGCGGCGGCAGGCCCAACGACCGTCGATGCCCAGCTTCCGCCTGGTACATCGCTAAATGTCGCACTTCCCGCAGTCACGCCTGTGATCCGGCCTACAATGGCAGCCAGTTCGCTGCGCGTAATATCCTGTTCCGGCTTAAACGTCCGATCCGGATAACCCTTGACATAAGGCGCATTGTTAAGTGTGCTGTCCCAATTGCTGACACTCACGACGGTGAACGTACTGAATTTGCTTATGCTGATCTCCAGACCCTGCTTGCCATTTTCCGCAGCGACGACTTTGCCGCGTACCAACTGTTTCGTACCGTCGCTATGCTCAATGTAGACGCCTATTTTCTTCTGCTGGTCGGCTGTCAGAATCGTGTTGGAAGGCAGCGGCAGTGTTAGCGTAACCGGGCGGCTTTGCAGATTGGTCTCGATCGTCATTGGACGGCCCAGAACCTGAATGTCTCCCCCGTTCGCCTGCGCGACAATCTCCGGATTGCTTAGAGCACGCTGGCGAAGCTCGGTGCTTGTGGCGGCGCTTTTCACCGGAACCAGTCGGAAGTAAACGTCATTCGTCAGTCCCGTTAAGGAAGAAGCCGGGACAGTGACCTGCACATTCGGGTTCAAGATGACCAGACCCACGCCCTGATCGATTAGCAGCTTGGAGGCTTCCGCAGGCACGGTCAAGTCCCACTGCGTCACTTCATCCTTGGCATCAGGCAGCACGATGGCCGCTGTACTGGAACCGGATGCCTTCAGCAGCCCCAGAATTTCTGCGGCCTTGGTTGGCGTCAACTGCAATTGATCCTTGAGCGTCCCATCTGTCCCCTTCGTCCGTGTGATGTCCAGAGACGCGACAACCGAACCGTTGGCTGCGGCACTATTTTGCACATCTACCTTGATGGTCGTGGTCGTCGGTTGAGGAGTTGGTGTTGTGGACACAGGAGGTGGTGCTGGCGTATCGGATGGAGCTGCAGGCTCCGCTGGCGTTGGATTGGTTGGGTTAGTCGGGTTGGTTGGCGTTGTTCCAACTGGTGTCACCGCCTCGGAGACGGCAAATTCCGACGTACTCCGCCAATTCTTGGCTCTTACAGCAAATACATAAGGCTGTCCGTTGGTCAGTCCGGCTGCCGTCCATTCCGTAGGTGGAGCCGTTCCGGTCAGTTCGGTCGAACCTACGTATTCCCACGCTCTGGGATCAGCCGGTGCTGAGGTTCCCGCGTATTTATAGATCTGGTAATTGAGCGCCTGATCTGCCGGCTGCCAGGACAGAGCAACCGAGGCGTCACCTGCCCGTCCGGTTACGGCAGTTACCGGAGCCTGGAGAGCGGCTGTTTCCAATACACGGTGGTTGCCGGTATCCGAGATATAAAGCGTCCCGTCATCCGCCACCGCCATGTCTTCCGGAGAGTTGAGCGCTGTTGATTCCGCAGAGGTGCCTGGTGCTCCGGCATCCTGAACTTTTGTTCCGGCCACTGGAATCAGATCCGGTAAGTCGGTAGGAATCTGACTATCAAATTTGACGATACGATGATTTCCTGTATCCGCGACATATACATATTGATTCTGGTCAATGGAGAGAGAAAGCGGCTGCTGAGGCTCGTTGTCTTGCTGTTGGAGGTAAAAAGTTCGGAGGTCGGCGCTACTGTCTCTGAGGTTGATCTTGGTTACGGTAACGCCACTAAAGCTTGTGTTGTTAAGCATATACATGTAACCATCCCGGATCGCCAAGTCTTTGACTGTAGGTTCTCCATAAGTCGTAAAACTCATCTCGGGTACTTCTTCAATGGCATAAGGCAGTTTGCCATCTGACGTTGGAACAATCCGATACCCTTTTTCTGCCACATCATCAAATGTATAAATGATTCCCGAATCGCCTACCGCCACTCCCGATGCCGAAGTCAACGGATTGGAGTCAAGCACGGCTTCCGCCAGGTAGGTCTTTCCTTGACCGGATGGGTCCGGTGTTGGCGGCTCTATGCTGCTGATTCTGAATATATTCGGAACGGAAGAGCCCTCTGCCAAGCCGATAAAATACAAAGCATTAAAGTTAAAACTTGGCGAATCGGCAAATTTGATGACTTGGACGGGTTTGTTATCGGCGGTTATAAAGTGGAGGGTGAGATAATCGCTTGGAGCGACAAAGCTGCCTGGGAAACTGATTCCATTTCCTGCTGCGAGCCAAGTCTCGTTGTTGATTCGATCATTAAAAAGGAGGAGATGCGGTGATTGCGAAGCATCGGCGGGAGTTCCCCCACTGGAATTCTGATGTCGTTCAAACACATGAATGTCGGATGGAGCTTGCAGATCTGACCACGCGGCTTGAGGAGCTTTGAGGTTACCAGGCTTTCCTGTCCCTGCTACAATCTGTACCACTTCTTCGGTGGACTTGGCTTGAGCCACTCCTCCACCGATCAGAGGCAGCGTGCCTCCGATCACCAGGGTTGTGAGCGTTACCATAAATACCTGCTGAACCCTTCGTTTTTGACCAAAACCTTCTGTCGTTCGTTTCATTTGCTGTCCATCCCCTCTGTATGCAAATGGTCTTTCTGACAGCAGTATAACAGGTATGAGCAGATAAGTTACGAGTTATTAATAAGGAATTTGGGGAATCGGTGCTTTAGCCCTAATTTTATACAAAAAACGAACATCGACAAAAAAAAGTCTACAATAAAGCCCTTACATTTTTCCGCCACAAAATCTCTCATTGATGCCTCGCCCGCTATCTGACATAATGGGTCATAACTTAACGCGCCGCCGCGTTAACGGAGACCGTTTTTCGCTCCTTTTCCACGCGTCGGCATGTATGTAAACAAGGGGGCATTATCGGTGAAAGGCATTATTACCGTACTCGGCAAGGATCAGGTCGGCATTATCGCCAAGGTATGTACGTACCTCGCGGAGCAGAACGTCAACATTCTCGACATCTCGCAGACGATCATACAGGACTACTTCAATATGATGATGATCGTAGACATTTCCTCACCAGCCAAAGCTTTTGAAGATCTGATTACGGATCTGCATGAACTGGGTCTCGGGATTGGCGTCGAAATCAAGCTTCAGCACGAAGACATCTTCAACAGCATGCATAGGATTTAGAAAGGGGACACACCGCACATGATCTCGAAATTCGAGGTACAAGAAACGAACACCATGATTTCCGAAATGAAACTCGATGTCCGCACGATTACCATGGGCATCAGCCTGATGGACTGCGGACATTCGGATCTCAAGATTTTTAACCAGAATGTCTACGACAAGATCACTCGCCTCGCGGAGAATCTGGTCAAGACAGGCGAGGATCTGGAGCGTCAATTCGGCATCCCGATCATCAACAAACGTATCTCCGTTACACCTATTGCGATCGCGGCTGGCCCTGTACAGGCCAACAGCTACGTGAGTATCGCCGAGACGCTGGATCGTGCGGCGCGCGAAGTGGGCGTCAACTTCCTGGGCGGCTTCTCCGCGCTGGTGCAAAAAGGCTACACCAACAGCGACCGCATCCTGATCGACAGCATCCCGGAAGCGCTGGCTGTGACGGAACGCGTCTGCTCCTCGGTCAACATCGGTTCTTCGCGCAGCGGCATCAATATGGACGCGGTCAAAAAGATGGGCGAAATCATTCGTCAGACCGCGGAATTGACCGCCGAACGGGATTCCATTGGCTGCTCCAAGCTGGTTGTGTTCTGCAATGCGGTCGAAGATAACCCATTCATGGCGGGTGCTTTCCACGGGCCGGGTGAACCGGAATGTGAGATTAACGTGGGCGTCAGCGGCCCTGGTGTGGTCAAGCGGGCGCTTGAAGAGGTCAAGGATGTGGACTTCGAGACGCTCTGTGAGACAATCAAACGCACCGCGTTCAAAGTCACCCGTGCCGGGCAGCTTGTCGCGCAGGAAGCCGCGAAGCGTCTTGGCGTGCCGTTCGGCAGCATCGACCTGTCGCTGGCTCCAACGCCAGCGGTCGGCGATTCCATCGCGGAGATCTTCCGCGTGATGGGTCTTGAAGAAGCTGGAGCGCCAGGCACCACAGCGGCTCTGGCCATCCTCAACGACAACGTAAAAAAAGGCGGCGTTATGGCCTCTTCGTACGTTGGCGGCCTCAGCGGTGCGTTCATCCCGGTCAGCGAAGACCAGGCGATGATCGAAGCCGTGCAGCGCGGCGCCCTGACGCTGGAGAAGCTGGAAGCCATGACCTGCGTGTGCTCCGTCGGCCTGGACATGATCGCCATTCCCGGCGACACCAGCGCCGCGACGATCTCCGGCATCATTGCCGACGAAGCAGCCATCGGCATGGTCAACAACAAGACGACTGCCGTTCGTCTGATTCCCGTGATCGGCAAAGAAGTCGGGGAGATCGCCGAGTTCGGCGGACTGCTCGGTTATGCGCCGGTTATGCCGGTCAACCGCTTCGACTGCGCTCCGTTTATTAATCGCGGCGGCCGGGTTCCGGCGCCGATCCATAGTTTTAAGAACTAAGATAAAAAGCCAGCTCTAATTTGAGATTAGAGTTGGCTTTTTGGTTTTGATTATTTTGATTTGTGGAATTTGTCCGCTTACCAATTATTCCTTTGTATCTTCTAGGCCATTATTCAAATCTTCATTGTGTTTTTTAATGACTTGTAAGAGTTTATTGATTTCTTCCTTCTCATGAGATTTTCCAAATTTTAAAATAAAATTAACAGGTTTCATGTCAACGTCACCTATATAGCGCCCACCCAAGAGAATCATCGTAAAACTATTGACACCTTCTTGTATCGCCTCACCTAATGACTTAATTGAATGGTCATATATTGTATTTTTTATATAAAAGAATATTTCAGTATTGGGAAGGGGATTTTTATTTCTAGAGTATCCTCTCTCAAATAGAATTTTTAGAAAATTATCATCTATATATTTTGTGAGGTCAATAAATTTGTGGATTAAACTCTTCGCCGATCCATCATGAGTTGGATAAATTGAATCGTCAAAAAGTGTTATACCCAAAAACGATTCTAATGCGTCCTCATCGTCTCTCAGCCAGTCTGATATAGTTTTCTTGACGGAGTTCTCATCTTCAAAATCAGACCACTTTTCTAATAGATTTCTAGCTTCTCCAGCAGGGACTTTTTTCAAAAAAGAAATGTTTGCTTGCTGTTCATACAAAGTTTTTATCATAGGGGAAAGTTCTTTCACAATAGCTTTACCGGAATCTTTTTCTTCAAAAAAAGTATGTACAAAGAACATCAAACTTAAACCCCAGTTTTGTGTTAATATTTCTCGCAAGCCATTCGTTTCTTCCAAAGAATTGAACGCACTGTCTAAAAATTTTTTGATCTGAGACTTGTCTTCTTCGTTATCTATCTCTTCGTGATGCCACATGGCCATATGAATCATCGTTAACTTAAGATCATCTTGGGCTTGTCCCATATGAAAGTTCAATTTCCTGTACACATTTTCCACTTTAAAAGTTACTAACTTTCTCTTGTAGAAATCGTATTTTTTTTCTTTACTAAATTCTTGTTTTTTAAGTTCCTTTAAGACCTCATCTAATGTTTTTTGCGGTACTTCTTTATCAGGTAAAGCATACTTAAAGTATTGAAGAAAATAATCAGGGGAACTAATGCGCTTTTCCCGATCCAAAATTTCTGTTGAAGTGCTCTTTTCATTTTCATATTCTTCTTTGTCATACAGATAAATAGCTCTTTGAAAAAGGTGAGTTAAAATGTATCGGTACTTTTTAAAGTCTGGGATATTTTTCTGAAAGAGTTCGATTGAATGATCGTCCCACTTCGTATTACCTTTCCCATTCCTTCCCTGACCACTCTCTACTAAACTCGATCTATTTTCGCTGATAAACGTGTAAAGTTCTGGCGATTTTATCTGTATCAAGAGCAGATAAGCTAAATCCTTAACATTCACCTCTCCTCGCAAAATAGGCAGGAAAAAGCTGACCAAATTGACGAATCGAGTCGCTTCTCTCGGCGTGATTTCTAACATGCCCATATGCTGAAATAACTCGTCCTTTTGCAGCCCCCCTTGCGTCAATTCCTCGGGCAACCTCTTCCATACCATGTCATTCACACGTAACTGTTCAGCTTTCGGAAGATAGATCGGCAATTGAATAAACTTGTCCAAATACTTTTTGCCCATTTCAAGAGACTTTGCATCGTCCGACTCCGCAAGAGAAGCAGCCACAACTTTCTCATCGAGGGCAAGTACATAGGTGATCTTGGGAAAGTCAGCAACCAAACGAATAAGCTTAAATACCATCTTGATTTCATCACGATCTAAGCGATCAATGTCGTCTATAAACACAATGATGCTTTTAGTTGATTCTTTAAGTAACGTTTCAATCTCTTTTTTTATGTCACTGATTTTGAGCGAGTCTTTCGAAGGCATGTATTTCTCCAAAAAGTCTTTGAACGAAAAAATAAACCCTCCAGTTCTCAAATTCAGTGCGGATACATACGAAGCGTATTGCCGAAGTTTTTTGTCCAGCAGAGGATCGAAACCGCTATCTTGCTTGATGACATCCATGAGCTGGAATAGATAAGTTCGGATGATTTCATGATTATCTGCCCCAAAATACCAAGGCTTAAAATCCATAATCACATAGTCTTTGGCTTTGTCGGTGCCTTTCAGAGCTTGTTTCATCAAAGTATATACTGAACTTTTCCCTGAGCCCCATTCACCCAGTATGCCAATCGTTAAGTTTTGTGCGCCTTGTTCGACTATTGCTGCCACTAAGTCCTTTGCAAAGTCGGTTCTTTTAAGCAAATCTTCTTCGTCACTAGCCAATTCACGATCTGCATAGTAGCTTTTATTGCTCTTATTACTTGCCATTGCTGAGTCATTCGAACTGTTCTTTTCTTTTTTAAGACGACTTCGCTGAACTAAATTGCATATAAAAATTGCGATCAATACGCCAGAAAAAATAACACTCAAATCGAATAAATCAGACATCAATTTGCCTGAAAAAAATCTCGAAGAATTCTGCCAAAAGAAATTAAATACAATAGACGTAGGCACTATAAGAAGGAAATAGTCACTTTTACTACTGAAGAATTCACTTCTATTATTTCTGTTATTGTAACCTTGCAAAAAATACAACCCTATCGCTCCAGCGCCAACTACAGCTATTAGAGAGTAGAGAAATGAGCGAACAAAAACTCCTTCAATCCTATATTCCATCTGGAAGACCTGACGTAGAGTAGTTAAAATAACTTGCATAATTAGAAATAACGCCATACTAACTACCAGTTTAAAAAGAAGTGAAGAAAACCTCTTTTTTTTCTGCACTTTCTCTTCGTGACCTTTCACAACTTATCCTCCTCAAGCCATATAAAATCCAGATAAATACATTATCTAAAAAATGAAATTTTGTCCTTTTTTTGAAACTATCAGAAATCCATCATACTGCTTGCTAAATAATTTTGAAAGTGGTGATTTCGTTTTTAGCAACTAATAGATTTTCGATTCAGGTGGATGATCTAACCCTTCCAACGATCTTTGGTTCATTAGGCATAAGAATTAGTTTCACGCCCTCGCCCATTTACCTCCCCCTGCACCAGCCAGACGCAGACAGGAAACAGATTTTTTTATGCCCTTTTTGATGATTTTCAGAAAATGTTTGGCTAGGCAGTTACCTACCTAGATGATAATATAAGGTGTTAGCCTTAATAAAGACAAAAAGGCGGTTTTATCCAGTCTATGTATCTACTCATTATGGGAGGGTAAAAAATGAAATTTTGTACAAACTGCGGAAGTCCAGTCCAGGAAGGTGAAATTCACGTATGCAGCCAGGAGACTGTTCCAGCGCCAGTACCAACGGTTGTCTCGTCCAATCCGTCTGCATCCTCGTCGCCCAGAGCCGCGCTCGACAAAGTTGATAAGTCCCAACTGCTTGGCTTGTTGAAGAATCCTCTGTCCGCCTTGCAGCTGCGCGGGGAAGCGGATCTGATCTACGGCTTGATCGGTCTGGCGGCGTCCCTGATTGGCTTCTTGGCGTGGGCTTGGTCGCTCAAGCGCAATCTCATCCATTCGCTGTACAGTGCGATGGGCATCACCCAGAGCTGGGGATCGGCTTACAGTGAAGCGAGTGAACAATTTGCCGTCATTAAACCCATGTTGATTACCGGTCTGGCCTCACTTGTGTTTCTGATGGTGGGGGCGATTCTATTCGGTCGTTGGTTGGGACAAAATAAAGCTTCGTGGAAAGAAAGTCTGACTCCTCTGGGTGCTGTCCAGCTTGTATCCGGTGCGGGATTCCTTGTCTCGGCGCTGATGCTGTTCGTATCCTTGAAGTTCGGACTGACCCTGTTTATCGTCGTCATGCTGGCTACCTTGCTTCTTACCGCTTATACCGCGCTGCAATTTTTCCGCATCCCCCAACATCGCGTTGTGCAGTTCATGGCTCTGTTCGTGCTGCTGCAAGTTGTAGCGGTTCTGCTGGCCATGGATTTCAGTGCGAATCAAGCCGTTGGTGATTTTAAAGACTCGTTCATGGATGGACTGCTGTAAGGTCAACGGATGTCTGAATGAAACGATAGTCACGAATGGCCTTGGAGCCACGGAAAGGAATAGAGAATCATGTATTGTGGAAATTGCGGAAAACCGGCACAGCCCGGCGACAAATTCTGTGAAAGCTGCGGAGCGCGGCTTGAACAGCCTACAGCTCCCGTAGAAGCTTCCCGACCACCGGCTATGCGCAGCGATGCCCCCCTACCTGCTGTCGCCAAGTCTGCACCTCGTCAGCCTTTGTCCCGAAAAACGAAGATCTGGATGGGCGCGGTAGGCGGTACGATCGTGGTGCTCGGCGCTGCTTATATGATCCTGCGTATGACCTATGGGCCGTCCAACCCGGAAGAACTGGCGAAACAGCTGAACGCTTCCGTTGATGCCCAGAATGTCAAAGAGTTGGCCAAATATCTCGACGATTCTTCTTCTCCCCTGCTCGCCGCTGATCGTATGGAGCTGTTCCAAGCTGCTCTCAAAAACGAATCGGTGCGCAAAACCTACAAGTCGGGCATATTGGAAGCAATCTCCGCCGCCGAGATGGAAGAGGCGCAGCCAGACAAAAAAGATACGTTTAGCGATAAGCTGCGGGAAGAATTACAAAGCGAGACTGAGCAGCTTCCCGACTCCTGGATGACCTTCATCAAGGAAACGTCGTGGCGAGGCAGCAAGTGGAGCGTACATATCACTCCGGTCGAATTATACGCTGAAGCTTCCGAAGCCGACGAGACGCTGCACAGCTCGGTCAAGATCGGAGCGCTGACGGCGAAGGATCAGGAGCGGATTCAGAATCTGTGGCCCGCCACCTACGCCTACACCGGGGCCTTGAGCAGTGATTATGGAAGCCAGGCTTACGACGGATCGGTTGACGCTTATGATTATGTGAGTCCCAACCCCGTCAGCTTCGACACTTCAAGGCTAAATGTCGTACGTCTTCAGTTCCCACCGTTTGCTGCCAAGGTCACGCTGAACGGCAAAGACATTCAGGGTACACCGGGCAGCAGCCGGGCTTTCCAGCCCGTACCCAAGGATGTGGAATTGACGATCTCCGGCAAGGTTTATGGTATGGAGTTAAGTGGAAAAACCAAGATCGATGCAGCGCAGGAACAGAACGTCGATCTGCAGGAGCTGCTGCAAAAACCAGCGGCGGAGAAAGCGGCTGATCTGACCTACGCCGCGTTCGACAGTTGGGTCAAAGCGACCAATGCAGGCAATCCGGGCATGCTCAAAGATTATAATCCCGAAGGCTCATTTGCGGATTATATGACCTGGGAGCTGGAAAACGGCTCTGGAGAACATTATGCGCTGAAACAGATCAAAGTCGATCCTTCCAGCGTTTCTTTTAACGAAGATTCTATGGATGTGGATATTGCCGCTTCCTACGCCTCGAGCCAGTCTCCCGATGAAGTGAAGACGGATACGCTCAACCTGCGCATCGCCCAGCAGCCGGGTCAAAATAACTGGTGGATCGACTCCTACAGCACGACCTACATGTCGGATGACGAATCCGCGCTGGTGCGCGATAATGCGGGGTTTGACGCCGAAGCCGCCAAGCTGGGTTCAGCCGCCGGAACGGCTGGACAAAGTACCAGCCAGGCGAGTGCTTCCGGTGCCGTTTCCTTCACTCAGGAGGAAGCTCAGGATTTCATGCGCACTTATGTCAGTTCTTCGGTAGAGGCGATCAACCAGAGAGACTTTAGTGTTGTATCGTACCTGATGGACTCCAGCGGCCCGGCTTATCAGGAAAGTTCCGACTATATCGGTTATCTGGAAACCAAGGGGATCACCGAAGAGTTTGTCGATGCTGTGGTCACCAAGCTGCAGGATCATGGAGATTCCACCTACACCGTGTATACAACGGAAAGTTACATCATCCACAACAAAGAGAATGAAGCCAATGCCAGAACCTACAATTCGGTATACAAGCTCAGTACGATTGATGGACAGCTTCGCGCTCACACCTTAATCAGCACAAAGGAAGTCAAATAAAAGAAGTTTGAATAAGCAGGATATACAGGCAGCTTGCCATTCTTCCTCAACACCAAAAGGCGCAACATTCACTCGAATGTCGCGCTTTTTTCTTGTACTCTTTTTCTTGTGCCGCTTGCCCTCTATGTCTTGCCTTTTAAAAACACTCAGAATTGGAATGTCCGCCGCCTGAAGGTTAGCGTTTGAACTTGACCTTATTCGGCGGCAGACATTCTCTAATCAGTCTTTTCACTTCCTGCGTACCGTTGGTCATCTGTTCATCCAGCATCCGTTTCGGAAGAACCAGCGCCCGGTTGCGGCCTACAAATAAAGCGATGGAGTTGGGGTATTCAACAGCCCGGTACAGTTCCTCCCAGCGCATACGCGAATCACCCACTTGGCTCTGCACAGACAGCTCGGAAGGATTCATCCGGTAATGCTGGGCATATTGCAGCAGGCGATCAGACTTAAACATCCGGCCAACCTGCAAACGCAAGGTGACAACCAGCAGCAGTTGGACGACAACTACCGTAATGACCCCCACTACAAGTGCAAAGATTCCTTTGAACGGTGTCAGGGGCGTGTCGTTATTCATCAGCAGAAACAATACAACGGCAATCAAGAAATACACCAGCGAAAACCATACATAAAGCATCCGGCGATATTCCAAGTTGAATTTAACGAAATCTTTGCTGTCCAATTGAATCTGGAAATCCAATTCTTCTCTCTGCAACCGCTTCTCCTCCTGTCAGGCTAGGCTCCTAATGAGCACGAAGCCTTCTCAACTTGCCATTCACCCATCATTTACCGCTGCTGGACTTGCTTACTCGCTGCCGCCTGTTAGTACCTCCCACACCGATCGCTGCTCCCCGCATTTCGGGCACTGCGCGGAGCCTGCGAGGAAGGGAATATCCAGGGCAAGTCGTACAGCGTCCAGTCTCCGCGCTTCATGTTCCAACGACCTAAGCTCCGGACGCCAATCCGAAGGTGCGGAAGGCGTTACCTCAACCGGAACCTGGTCGTCCATGCCCTCCAGAATCGGGTCTTGGCCATAGACGATCAGCCCGCCGGCTGCCTCTCCATCCGCTTGGGCGTCTGCTTCTCTCGGCCAGATATACCAGTCCTTGTCGCAGGATGGGCAGGCTCCGACATATTCGTCCCCTCTCGGGAAGTCAAACAGCAATCGGGCAAGCGTCTCCTGTCCCTCGTAAGCAGCGTGTGCAGCAAGCAGATAGACCTTCTCCTCGTCCTCTTCGCCTTCCGCCGCTGCTGCTGTGAGGAACTGCGCAGCCTTGCCATATAGCGCCGCAAGGCGGGCAATCCCGCTGCGATAACCGTCGGCGATACTGCGAACCGTCTCCTCATCCAATAGATTCTGGCGTTTCCGCCGGAACTCACCGGACTGCTCAATTGGTGCCTCGGCTTCCCCCTCCCGGCTCAGCTTCATGAGACCACAGGTGATATACAGATCAAGAAGCGCCTGATCGTCCGGGGTGCGTTCCGCCAGATTCGCCAGATAAGGCATCGCCGCAAGCGTAGCCGTATAGATCGTATTTTGATGCAGCAGCAGATCAAACAGCTCCTGCCTTAGTGCGCCGTCTGCTGCATTAGGTTCCAAGCGATGGAGCAGCTCGACCACCTCCGCCCCTTCTCCATAAGCAGTCGTCAGTTGACTCCATACCGGATGGTTCAACTCCAATATGACGTTCACCCTCCCTCGTTAGGTGGATTGCAAGAATCTCGAAGATCCCATCAGGCCTGCGCCCGATAATGCGAAACGTCGCCATGCAGCTCAACGACGGCTCCATCCACACCATACACGATTTTGCATAAACACGTAGATTGCAGAATTGGCGGCTTCCACATCTCGGAGATTGGCAGTCCGTGAAAAGCCGTCATCAACAGGTTCAGCACCCCAGCATGAGTCACAACCAGAATGTGTCCACCCGGATGAGCCTCCAGAATTCGTTCAATCGCGGGGATGACACGCTCGCCCAACTGCACGAACGATTCTCCGCCGTTCGTCGGCTCGTAGAGGTGGGGAGTGTTCCAGAAGGCATGGTAATCATCCGGCGAGGTCGCTTCGATCTCTGCACCCACCCGTCCTTCCCAATCCCCCATGTCAATCTCCTGGAGCGCATCGAGTCCCTTCACTTCCAGCGCCCGATCGCCCCGCAAAATCTCCGCTGTCTGCAAGGCTCGCGGGCTTGTGCTGGAATAGACCGCATCCAGCTGCGTCTGCGCCAGCGATTCGCCCAGCCAACTTGCATGCAGAAGTCCCTGCGGAGTCAGGGGAGAATTGCGTCGTCCCTGAAGCCTTCCTTCCAGATTCCATTCCGTCTGGCCATGTCTCGTCAGATAGAGTGTGGTGCCCCGTCCTCTTGTGTTCTTTTGGATGCAAATGGTCCCGTCCTTCTCCAGGCTTATGCTTTTCTCCATCATGATGCAAGCTCCTCCCTCATCCATTTGGCTCAAAGCCAAACATCTCATCTTCCAATACGGTTCCCAGCCCCGGCTCCGACTCTTCAAAGTCTGCCATCTGACTCAGCTTTGCTTCAATCGGCTGTTTGGACGCGATCAGCACGTAATTAGCCGGATCATGAAGCTCACCCGATGGCAGAATGAATCCCCGTTGATGGGCAAAAGTATCCGATAAGCCCGCCCATACTGCATCTACAAAAGAGTCACGGCGTCCGCGCCCGAATATATTCAACACGATGGAACCCTGATCCTGTAATTTGCGCTCAGCCAGCCTCCAGAATTCCCGTGTGAACAGATGCCAGGGCCTGCCTTTTTCCGTAAAAGCGTCCAGCACGATCACATCCAGCGATCCATCGGCTTCCTGAGCCAGCAGGCTTCGTCCGTCCCCAACCAATACCTCCGGCCCGGCATAGCCAAAATAGCTCCGGCTCCATTCCGCAATGATGGGGCTGATCTCGGCAGCGCGAACGTCATGGTCGGCAAAATATCCGGCAATCGTTCCGATTCCGTGTCCCAGGATAAAAATCCGTTCCAGGGTGGGGTGATTCTGCTCCATCAGGTGAATCATCGCCCGAGGATACTCCAGTACGATTCGCTCCGGTTGATCCAGATCCCGTGCGCCCTGTATGTCGCCGTTGGCGAACTGCAGCACACGAAATCGTCCTTTTTCTCCATAAAGCTCTGTCGTATCCCCGACCCTGATCTCCGACCCGAATTCCTTCGCTTGAGCAATCGTCTCCATCTCTGTTCCCCTTCCGTGCCGCAAGCCTCCTCCTCCAGACAGAGAAGCCGCGCACCTCTTCATTCGATTATAGGAAAAAAGCAGACAGACAGCAAAATCATCTCTCCCCGGATTTTGGATTCTGTCACGGAGCTATATCCAGACAGGAGGCAGTTGAGCATTTTTGGATTGAATCCATCTGTTTGAGTTGCCTTTTTCGGGGATTTCATGATAAGATACTGAACGAAAGTTCAGGATTATTACGACGCACGATTCGTCAGGGTATGGATGTTAGCGGGAGGCTATGTTTTGAATAAAAAACAACTGCAAAGCGAACAAACGCGCAAACGCATCGGGGATGCGGCGCGGCATCTGTTTGTGCAGAAAGGATACAAAGCGACCTCAATCGAAGAGATTACGGCCGCAACCGGCAGCAGCAAAGGCAATATCTATTATCATTTTAAGAGCAAGGAAGGTCTGTTTCTGTATCTGCTGGATGAGTGGAATCGGGATTGGATCGAGAAGTGGCGAGAAAAAGAGCATCTCTACGCGTCCGCTGCCGAAAAGATGTACGGGTTTGCGGAGCAGCTGGTGCGCGAGGATCTCAATCATCCGCTAACCAAGGCGGCCGACGAATTTTTTATTGGCGATGATAAGACTTGCGAGGTCGAAGACCGTCTGGCAGAGATGGTTGCCGAACACCTGGCGTTCAACCGGATGCTGATTCAGGAAGGCATCGACAGCGGTGAATTCCGCAGTGGCGATCCAGCAGGCCTGGCTGTTGTGCTGGAAGCGCTGGTCGTCGGACTCAGCCAGATGTCGCGGCGTTCCAGTCTGGAGCAGGCTTTGGCGGCTTATCGCCTGGCCATTGAAGTGTTTCTGCACGGTATCGCTGAACCATCGGCGGTCTCGGAACCAGAACGTTAGTGTTTGTGGGTTCCACCCCTTTTATGAACCTTTGCGCCGATCACTCGGCGCTATCCTTTTGCCCTTTTACAGACCGAACGTTCAGTATGAACCTGGCTTCCAGTTTAGTGGAACTTGTTTGAGTGGGACGTATTTTAGTAGAACGTATTTTAGTGGAATGAATTCCGGAGGATGACCATCATGGCTTTAATGCTTCGCAATCGAGCGGCTCTGCTGCTGCTTATGTTTAATATTTTCCTTGTCTTCACCGGCATCGGACTTGTGGTTCCGATCATGCCAACCTTCATGAATACGCTGCACATCAGCGGCAGCATTGTAGGGCTGCTCACCGCGACCTTCTCGGTATCGCAGTTGATCTGCTCCCCAATCGGCGGGCGAATCTCCGACCGACTGGGACGCAAAAGGGTCATCATTGTCGGCATGGCCGTCTTCGCGGTATCCGAGTTCCTGTTCGGGATTGCCGAAGCGCCATGGCTGCTGTTTGTCTCGCGGATTCTGGGCGGGATCGGAGCCGCGCTGATTATGCCAGCGGTGATGGCCTATACCGCAGACATCACTACCGATGAAGAACGGGCCAAAGGCATGGGCTTCATCAACGCGGCCATCACAACCGGCTTCATTATCGGGCCGGGCATCGGCGGCTTCCTGGCGGAGTTTGGCATCCGCGTTCCGTTCTTCGCGGCTGGCGTCGCCGCCTTGATCTCCGGTGTGATTACGCTGTTCGTTCTGCCGGAGTCCCTGAGCAAGGAACGCCAGGCCGAGCTGGCGGCTCAATCGCTAGGCAGACGCGAAAGTCTGCTGAAGCAGCTGACTACATCGTATCGACTGCCCTATTTCCTGAGCCTGGTCATCGTGTTCGTCAGCGCTTTTGGCCTGGCGAACTACGAAACGGTATTCGGCCTGTTCGTGGATCATAAGTTTGGGTTCACGGCGCGTGACATCGCCGTCATTATCACCTTCGGCTCGATCGCCGGAGCGGTCGTACAGGCGACCATCTTCGGCTGGCTGCTGAACCGCTTCGGCGAGCAGCTCGTGATCTCGATCTGCCTGGCAGCCGCTTCGCTGTTCGTATTGATGACGCTGTTCGTCCACGAATACTGGCTGATCGTGACTGTAACCTTCATCGTCTTCCTGTCCATCGACATTCTGCGTCCAGCAATCGGGACACAGATCTCCCGCCGGGCGGGTGACCAGCAGGGCTTCGCGGCTGGACTCAACTCCGCTTACAGCAGCTTGGGCAACATTGCCGGCCCAATTGTCGCGGGAGCCTTGTTCGACGTCAACATCAACTATCCGTATGTATCCGCAGCAGTCGTGCTGTTCCTCTGCTTCCTATTGGTGCTCCGAGTCGGCAGCAGCGACCGCAAGAGAGCCGAAGCGATGGGCGCGGAGACGGCGCAGCCGCGTGTTTAAATCCGCGAACGTTGATGCATACGATTCAGGCAGGGGACATTAACCTCTAAAGCCCCTATTAACAAGGCCTGCAAAAAAGACTTGTAAAAAGGACTTACAAAAAAGATCGAGAAAGAGACCCGGCGCACTCATGCCGGGTCTCTTTTTTGCCCATCGAAGACACCTCACTTCTCGCCCTCTTCACCCTTACTTCCAGACTTCGCCTCCACAGGCTCCACATGCACGCTGGTAAAGTAAATATCATGCTTCTCCTTCAACTTCTCCTCAATGCAATCGGCAATGTCATGCCCTTCCACCAGACTAAGATCCCGGGGGACTTCAACCACCACATCAATGAGAGTCTGGCTGCCGTTCACCCGTGCCTTCAATTCGCGGATCTCCTCCACACCCTGGACTGCTGCAATCGTGCTGCGAATCTGGTCCAACTCTTGTTGGTCGAACCCGTCAGTCAATCGATGCAGCGATTCGCGCAGAATCTCCCAGGCGGTCTTACAGATGATTAATCCTACGACGAAGGCCGTTACCACATCCAGCCAGGGCATATGCAGCTGCGAACCCAGAATCCCAACCGCTGCCCCTATGCTGACCCAGGCATCGGACAGATTGTCTTTGGCTGCCGCCATCAGCGACAGGCTTCCCGTCTTGATCGACAGATCACGGTTATAGCGGTAAACACCGTACATGGCCGCCGCGCATACCAATGCGACACCAGCCACCCAGCCCTCCGGCGCTTCGTCCGTACCCGCAGATAACGATTGTGCAGCGTTCACCAGCACTTCCAGCCCCACAAAGGCCATAATCACCGATGCAGCCAGTGCAGCGACCGTCTCTGCGCGGAAATGTCCGTAAGCATGATCCGCATCCGGAGGCTTACGGGAGATGCGCAGGCCAATCAACACGGCAACAGAAGCGACAATATCCGTCAGATTATTTAAACCATCTGCCTGAAGCGCACTCGACAGAAAGAGATACCCAATGATTAGTTTGAACGCAGAGAGCACCAGATAGGCCAGAATACTAAGCCAGGCGCCGCGTTCTCCTTCTTTGATCTTGTCGTAAACGTCAACCATTTTCCCGCCTCCATACCTGGAAATCACCGGAACAAGGCCATCATAACAAGCGAGTAGGCAGTGGGTCTACAGCAACATTATGTCCACAAGCGAACCTTATAAGCCTCGTCTAACAGTCTGACCCCCTCCTAACTTTGTTGACTGCGGGCAATAGCGTGAGAACCCAAGTTTGCTCAAGATTCTACAGCTTCTACAGATCCATGGCCCGATAACTCAAAAAAAGCCCGTCTCCGCCAGAGGCGAAAACGGGACTCCAAAAAAGCAAACAGAGATTAAAACGAAAACAGATTCTTCAAGATCAAAAAACGCAAAACCCCAATCGTGCAGCCCAGACGGACTCACCCGATCCATTCATTTAGAAAGAACCCGCACGCCCCATAGCTGGAACATCGGCCAGACCGTTCGGAAACTGCTTGAGCGGCAGGTAGTGCATACTGCGAATGTAACGCACCGTCCGGCTGCTGGCCCGCATGATGACCGAATGAGTCTCTGCACGGTCCTTGCCAATCATCCGCACGCCATCGAGAAACTCTCCACTGGTCACGCCGGTTGCCGCGAACAAGACGTCGCCGGTACCCGCCATGTCCTCCAGCGTCAGAATACGCGTCGGATCGGCAATTCCCATGGTCAGGCAGCGCTGCTTCTCAAAAGGACCATCCGGCAGCAGACGCCCCTGCATGTCTCCGCCCAGGCAGCGCATGGCAGCAGCGGCCAATACCCCTTCCGGCGCACCGCCCGAGCCGAGGTACAGATCCACTCCGCTATCTGGCAGCGCCGCCGCGATTGCACCGGCAACATCCCCATGTCCCAGCAGCTTGATCCGAACGCCAGCGCTGCGCAGACGGGCGATGAGATCAGCATGGCGTTCACGATCCAGCACCATGACGGTCAGATCGGACAACGATCGTCCGGTGTAATGTGCAGCCTTCTGGAGAGTCAGCTCGACCGGATCGTTCAGACTCAGCTTGCCGACCAACTCGGGGCCGCAGGCCAGCTTCTCCATGTAAATGTCGGGGGCATGAAGCAGACTGCCTTTTTCCGCGATGGCGATGACGGCCTGTGCATTGTGCAGACCCGCAGCCACAACTTCCGTTCCCTCGAGCGGATCGACGGCTACGTCCACGGCTGGTCCTTCCTTGGTGCCTACTTTCTCGCCAATGTAGAGCATGGGGGCATCATCCATCTCCCCTTCACCGATGACAACCGTGCCGTCAATGGATACCGAATCGAACATCGAGCGGATCGCGGTGGTTGCTGCACCGTCTGCCGCGTTTTTGTCCCCTCTGCCAATCCATTTCGCCGCTGCCAAAGCTCCCAGTTCGGTTACTCGTACGATTTCCAATGTCAATTCGCGTTCCATTTGTAATCCCTCCATTCGATGATGAACAGGCTGATTGGCATCCTGTTTGGTTCTCACTGCGACTGTTCGACCTGCTCTTTTGCATGATGCTTGGTTCCCGCGTTAAAGTCATTGGGTACGGCAGGCAGTCCGCAGGTCACGCCTGCCTGCCCGCGTATACCGATGCCCGTGCAATCTGCGTTAATACGCTGCGCGGTAGATGTCTCTAACGTCTACCGCTTGAATATCGTTAGAGTTGGGCCAGAATGAGGCTAGCCGTCTCTTCGATTGCTTTGTCCGTAATATCAACCACCAGGCACCCCAGACGCTTGTACAAGGTTTCTGCGTAATCCAGTTCTTCCTTGATCCGTTCCAGACTGTCATACTGCGAGCCAACAGGCAGCCCCATTGACCGTAGACGTTCGGAGCGAATCTTGTGCATGGCTTCCGGCGCAATCGTCAGGCCGACCAATCGATCCTTGGGCAGACTGAGCAGCTGCTGCGGCGGTGCAATCTCGGGAACAACCGGATAGTTCACGACCTTCTTGCCCCGGTGTGCCAGGAAGATGCCCAGCGGCGTCTTGGATGTGCGGGAGATGCCCATCAGCACGATGTCGGCTTTGAACAAGGCTCCCAGGTCGCGGCCATCGTCGCTGGCGACGGTAAATTCAATCGCCTCCATGCGGCGGAAGTAATTCTCATCCATTCGGCGCAGCACGCCGGGTCTGCGAGTAGGCGGCGCCCCGCTGAATGTATCGATGAATGCCTGCATCATGGGACCCATGATGTCCACGACTCGAACATCCAGTCGAACGGCCTCTTCACGAATCGCCTCGCGCAGCTCCGGCTGGACGAGTGTATAAGCGACGAAGCCCTTATGTTCGGCCGCTTCTTCCATCAGCGCCCGGAGTTCGTCTTCGTTGCGGACATTGCCGTAACGCTTGATCGAGACCTCCCGATGTTCAAACTGGTGAATAACGGCCTGCACGACAGCCTCTGCCGTATCTCCCACCGAGTCTGAACAGATTGTAATAAATGGCGTGCCTTGTTCCATCGTCTGCGTGTCCCCCCGTTACCTTGTAGTCTCGATCTTGAGGAGAAGCTGGACGATGGCGGTCTTCGTCAGCCGTCCGGCAATGACCGGTTGACCGCCCGCATCTTCCGGGTGAACGTCAATTACCGGCAAACTGTCTACCTCATGCAAGATCATCTTCTGCGCCGCTTCCAATACCGTCTCATCCGGCGAGGTGGTCACAACCTTTGGGATGCGGGTCATGACCATGCTTACAGGCATCGAAGCCGAAGCCGGATTGCCCAGCGTCACCTTCAGAAAATCCTTGCGGGAGGCAACGCCTGCAAGTCTGCCTTCGGCGTCACATACGATCAATGTTCCCACATCCTGAAGGAACAAGGTTACGACCGCATCCTGAATGGTTGTCGTCTCCCGAATGATAATCGGCACAGTCTGAATGTCCCGCACTTTCGCTTCTCTCAATTGGTCGCTGCCGCCGCTGTTTCCCGCCGCCTTGCTGCCTGGAAAATAGCCTACCTTGGGTTTGGCGTCAATATACTCCAACATCACGAGCAGCGACAGATCGGAACGAATCGTCGGGCGGGATAATCCCAGGCTCTCGGCAATCTGCTCTCCGGTAATCGGAGCCTGCTTCTTGACGATGTCCACGATTTTAAGTTGTCTTGCCGTCAATTCGATCACGGCTACCCTCCGCTTTCCTGCTTTCGCTTCAAGGTTCAACCCGCTTACGCTCTGCCTTTTTCCCAGCTTGGCGTTTAGCGTTCTCCTTTGCGTAGTTATATAATACGACATTAAAGAGAAAAATGAAACATATATGATGTACTATTTAATGATTATTTTTACTTATTGAGAGCATGAGGTGGACTTATAGGCATAAAAGCAAGGTTTATGACCACTTAAATTTGATTAAGACGTCCTTTATAATTCTTTTCAGCGCTTCTTCTGTTTATTCGCTATCTACTCGTTTGGAGAAGCAGCAGGCGCTCCTTTCTTTTAACGAAAAAAGCCACCCGCAGCGGGTGGCTGGTTAAACGTATGCGATTCCGAGTCGTTGATTCTACGGCCTCACCTGCTTTGAGTGTTTTAAACTTATGAACGGTTCGCTGCCCGTTTTAGAGTTTGAACTTTTCAACCGAATGGGCGAGGGTTTCGATTCCTTGTCTGGACGTACGCACTCCATTCAGCACATCGGAGGCATTTTCCGCAGCCAGACCGGATTTCTCAGCGATTGTTCCTGTTCCACTGGCGCCTTCACGAGCAGACACCGAGATCTCGTCCGTGGCTCTGACCAGATTGTCCATGGAGGCCAGCAGTTCTTCTGTCGTGGCGCTAAGATCGGTAGCCAGGGCTTCGCTATCCACTGCACTGTTGGCATATTCTTCGGAAGCTTTGAACATCAGCGTGTAGTCATTTTGCACACTGTTAGCGAAGAAGTCGAGCAGATCTTCAGAGTTGGATTTCAGACTGCCAACCGAACGAAGCACGGTGCCTGTCACTTCCTGAATCTCATCGGCTGCCTGCTTGGAATCTTCGGCCAGCTTGCGAATCTCAGCAGCCACTACCGCGAAGCCGCGTCCAGCTTCTCCGGCGCGGGCAGCTTCGATGGAAGCGTTCAGCGAGAGCAGATTCGTCTGTGCGGTAATCTGTAGGATCGATTCGGCGAGCAGTGTGATCCGTTCAACCGCGCGGGATTCATCCATGGCCAGCTCCAGATTGCCTTTGATCTGCTCATAGGAAGCGCCGCCCTCCCGATACGTTTTCTCGAAGTTGGCTTTGAGTTCGCTGGCGCGCACGCTCAGACGCTCTGACGAACGCGCCCCTTCCTGAGCCTTGAGCGCCAGCGATTCCAGCGCGCGGCCGATCTCCGTAGACGTCTCGCTCATGCTCATCGTGGAAGAAGAGGTCTGTGCCATGCCCGCCGACAGCTGCTGGGTCGTTGCCGAGATGTCCTGCACACTGTCGTCCAACTGAGCCATCTGATTCGTGACCTGATCCATCGTCTGTTCGATCGTCAGGCTTCTGTGCTTTACCTCTTCGATGATCGTACGGAACTCTCTACGTGCGTCGGCTTCGGCACGAATCAGCAGCGCAAATTCATCTTGCTCATGCAGGAAACGCTCAAAAGCAGGGTCATATTTCAGATCGAGATCGGCTGTCTTGCGAATCAAGCTGACCACCACCTTCGTACGCTGACGTACGTTGCGAATAACCAGCACACCTACGACCGCAGAGATCGCCAGTGCAATCCCCATACCGATCCACAGCATGCGCTGAACCTGCTGCTGATAAGCCAGGCTGTCGGCAATAATGTCGGTGCTGTATGTCTCCAGGATCTCTTCAATCTGATTGATGTCTTCACGAGTGGCTTTAAACTGCTCCATAGTGCCGCCATCGGCTGCGGACTTCCAGTTGGCAAAGTTGGTCTTGAAATCATCAAACAGCTCAAAAGCCGTCTTGCCGGAATCGGGATGTTTATACTCCTCAAACCTTTCCGGGTGCGCTTTCATGATCGCTTCGGCCTTCAATACCCGTTCTTCGGTCTGACCGATATTCTCATCGAAATCGGCCTTGAGATCGGATAGGGCCTGATCGGAAGCACTCTTCATATCCTGTTGAGCCGTAAGGGCTTGATAAAAGTCGCGGTCAGCGTTGAGCAGCCAGCTTGTGCTCTGCGCAGATTCATTATACAGGCGCTCAATGAGGCGATTCGAGAGCCGATCTACCAGATTTACCGAAAGCGTAGAGAGCAGAACCAGCGCAATCAGTGGTGGCAAGAGGGGAAGCAGCATCTTGAAACTAAGCGGGATGTTATTGAAGCGCATACGTTTGAACACGGGAACCACCCTTCCACGAAAAAAGATCTTACTCTGTTTATCGGCAATTTCCGACAAACATGAATAAGATCTTTTTCCCGGTTTTTTCCTGATGAACCCTATTCGTACAAATTGCGAATCTTCCAGAACTCCCCGACATGCTCCAAAAACAGATCGGTTAAACGCGGATCAAAGTGCCGTCCCCGCTCCTCACGGAACAAGGCGATGATGCGCTCAAGCTCCCAGGCCTTCTTGTACACGCGTTCGCTGGCCAGAGCATCAAACACATCGGCAATCGCCACAATGCGTCCATAGAGATGGATGTCCTCGCCGGCTAACCGATTCGGATAGCCGCTTCCATCGTATTTTTCATGATGCTGGCTGGCAATCGTTGCGGCAGCCTGCATAATGGGACGCAGCGAATGTTTCAGCATGGAATGACCGATCTCACTGTGCGTCTGCATGATCGTATATTCTTCCGGCGTAAGCTTCCCGGGTTTATTCAGAATCTCGTCAGAGATGGCGATCTTGCCAATATCGTGCATGGGACTGGCCATGCGGATCAGCTCGCACTCCGGTTCAGGCAGCCCGGCTAACCAGGCCAGCAGCCCGCTGTACTCCGCCACCCTCTTGACGTGGTGACCCGTTTCTTTGGAACGAGTCTCGGCAATCTCACCCAATGTAAAAATAATTTCTTTCTGGGAACGGTCGATCTCTTCATTTAACAAACGGATGGTTTCGATGTCCCGGTACGCCCGCAGAGCCGAGATGAGCGCCGTATACATTTTTTGCGTCGTCAGCTCTGTCTTTTCCCGATAATCGTTGATGTCATACTGCGCCACCACCCGATGTTCCGGTGCCTGTCCCGGCTGACCCGTTCGCAGGATGATCCGAAGCTGTCGGTTGCCAAGCTGCTCCCGAATATAACGCACCACCTCCAACCCTGACGTGTCACGTTCCATGACCACATCAAGCAGCACGACAGCGATGTCCGGATGCAGCCGCAGCAGAAACTGCGTCTCCGCCGCCGAATACGAGGACAGCAGCGTCAGCTTACGTCCTTCAAAGGTCAAGTCTGACAGCACCATACGCGTGACACGATGCACTTCCACATCGTCATCGGCGATCAGAACTTTCCATGTCAAATCGGCTTCTGATTGTTCGGGAGCCTCCGAATCCGTACCCGAAGATACTTCCTCTTCTTCGGCAAAAATCAATTCATCTTCTTCCCAACTCTTGTTGTCTGTGTTCATTCGCTGCTCTCCCCTGTTGGTAGATCCATATCAAATGTCGTGCCTTGTCCCGGCTCGCTCTTGCAGACGATGCTGCCGCCCAGCGATTGGGTAACGAGGTTGAACACAATGTGCATGCCCAGTCCCGTTCCGCCCCCAGATCGATTGGTGGTGAAAAAAGGATCGAAAATCTTCGCTCGAACTTCCGGCGTCATCCCCCGTCCGTTGTCTCGATAGATCAGGCGAACACCGCCCTCCTCGCGGCGTACCTCGATCGAGATCAGACCTTCCTCTCCTTCCGCAAAAGCATGGGTCACCGAATTGACGACCAAATTGGTGATAATCTGCGACAGCACCCCCGGATAACCATTCAGCTCCAACTGGTCGTCGCCGATCAATTCCGTGCGGATGCGGGTACGCTTGAGCTGTGGGCCAAGGCTGACCAGCACTTCACGCACATAAGGCTTAACGTTAAATACTCTTCGTTCTTCACTGGACTGATCGGCGGCTACCTGCTTGAAACCTCGAATCAGCTCCGCCGCGCGAGCCAGATTCGCCGAGACGATCTCGGCGGATTCATCCGCCAGCGACAGATAGGCCGACAGCTCCGACCGCTTCATGCGGCCTTCCTCGAAGCGGCTTCGCAGTTCACGCGTCTTGTCGCGCAGATGGGAAGACGCTGTCACGCCGATGCCTACCGGCGTATTGATCTCATGCGCAATCCCGGCGACCAGTCCGCCAAGCGCTGCCATCTTCTCGGACTCGACGAGCTGCTTCTGCGCACCGCGCAGATCGGACAGCGCCGCGCTCAGGTCACGCGTGCGATCTTCCACGGTCGCTTCCAGCTCATGCGACCAGCGGGACTGCCGCTCCGATAGCTCCTCCACGGAGCGGAAGGCTTTGGAGAACTTGATCGACAGCAGGAAAGCCTGGGCGAAGACGAACAGGAACAGGCCGAATTTCGCCATATCGAAGGTGACGATCACATTGTTGTAATACAGCAGATCGTTCACGATGGTCAGCGCCATCACCACGAACAGGATGCAGCAGAGCAGCGCCCCTTCGCGCTTGCGGACGGCTGCACGGACGAAGATAAAGATCAGATAAGGAGCATAGATCGCCAGTGAGATGTGGCTGATCGGCAGCGTATAAGTGAAGATCCACGCCGGAGTCAGCAGCACGATGATACTCAGCAGCAGATCCAGCGCAACCAGCGCTTGAACCATCCGCTTGTGGATGTCTCTGGGGAACAGCGCCTGGACATAGAGAATGAACAGGGCAGGGCCAATGTACTGACCGAGATAATCCATCTTCTTATAGAGATCAAACCCCATATGCGGGAACAGCTCACCCAGGTAATTCTCCCCCAGCAGCAGGGAGCGCACACCAAACAACAGGCAGAAGGCGCCAAAATACAACGGAGCCAAATCTTTGCGCCGCAGCGCATACAAGCCGAGATGATACAGCCCCATCATGACAATTCCCCCAGCCACAAACAGCTCGGAAGCGGTGCGGTGTTCGCGGAATGTCGAGACGGCTTCTGCCTGACCCAGACGAATGGAATCCCAGATCCCCGCCGTCCGCTGAACATAGTTGGACAGCTGAATCACGATCTCATTCTCCTGGCTGCCTGTAAAATACACGACCTGCGGATGATATTGGCCTCTCATGCTGCTGCGGGAGACACCCGGCACTCCGGCTGCTCCTCTCAGCTCCCCGTTAATCCAGACCCGGTAGGCCGATTCCATGCCATACGGCAGATACAGGGCGTATTCGTGCCCGGCCTGCTCGGTACTCAGCTGCACCGTGAGTCGGTACGTCGCATGCCCGGTCCCGCTTCCTGCGGCGGGCTGATCCGCCCAGAACGCCGGGACATGGATGGCAGCAGGCCTGGCCCCTTCCGCCCCGTCAGCAAGCTGCTGAGGCGTCAGCAGCTTCTTCCAATAAAATTCCCATTCTCCATCAAGCGAAGCGACGGCTCCTTCGCCCAGCGGCTCGCTGGCAAGCGACATCACGCCCCCGGAAGCAAGCGAATCTGCATCGTCGCTTCCCGATGATGCAGCAGCCCTGGTCACATAGCCCAGCAGTCCGGCAGTGACCAGAATGACCAACAGCAGCCACACCGCCAATCGCCGGATCTGTATCCCTCGTCTGCCACCGCACGTCACCGACTTTCTTAATGCTGACAGCTCCGATCTATCCCTTTCGATCTGTTGATAAGCCATTGCGGATTCCATCGGCACCTTCCCCGGCGCATCAAGCCTCAAATTGGGTTTCTACTCGCTAACTAGAATCTATTATGATTATCGATTTCTGACAATACGTTTTTCCCATTCTACGCAAAAAAGCGAAGCTGCGCATTAGACGCAGCTTCGCTTCTCCTTACCATCCCGACGAATTAGTCACCAGCTCCGCCGTTCAGCGAAGTCCGACTTTCTTCAAGCGCCCTGGATTTTTTGCCGATGCCAAATAGATAATACACCGCAAACATCAACAGGATAAATCCACCGCCGACCGCAAGCGGGATTCGAGTATCCGTATTGATCGCCATACCGATCAGCACCAGAATCAGGAACACGATGACGAAATAGTTCGCTGCCGGGAAGAAAAGCGATTTAAACGGATGTTCATTCATCGCAGCTCCCTGCTGACGGCGGAAACGGAATTGTCCGATCGCCATCGCAAACCATGGGATCATCCCCGGCAGGATGCTGGCACTGTAGATGTACAGGAACAGCTTGGAGTCCGGCATCAGATAGTTGAGCACGACCCCAATCAGCAGCAGGGCAATGGTCGTCATGATGCTGTTGCGCGGTACCCCGCTCTTGGAGATTTTCCCGAAGAACTTGGGTGCCTGACCATTCTGCGACAGGGTAAACAGCATACGGCCCGCCGCATAGATGCCGCTGTTGCAGCCGGACATCGCCGCTGTCAGCACGACGAAGTTAATGATGCCCGCCGCCGCGACAATTCCGATCTTGGAGAACGTCAGGACGAACGGACTGCCGGTTACGCCGACTTCATTCCACGGATAGATGGTCACGATCACGAAGATCGCACCCACATAGAAGACCAGAATCCGCCAGACGATATTTTTGATCGCACGCTTCAGCGTAACCTTGGGATTCTCCGCTTCACCCGCCGTAATGCCAATCATCTCGATTCCTTGATAGGCCGCTGTGACAATGCAGAGCGCGAACAGGAATCCTTTTAATCCCCCTGCAAAAAAGCCGCCATGCTCATACAGGTTGCCGAAACCAATCGGCACGCCGCCGTTGCCCCAGCCGAAGAAGATCAGCCCGGTTCCCAGGATCAGCATCGCCACAATCGTCACGACTTTAATCATCGAGAACCAGAATTCAAACTCTCCGTACAGCTTAACTGCTGCCACATTCGCCGCTGCGATAATGCCAACGCCGACCAGAGCCGGAATCCACTGCGGAACATCCGGATACCAATAACCAAAGTAAATCCCGATCGCGGTCACTTCCGACATGCCGACTGTTACCCACAGGAACCAGTAGCTCCAGGCCGTCAGATACCCAGCGACCGGATGAATGTATTTATGCGCGATATTGGCAAATGATCCGGTTACCGGTTCGGCAATCAGCATCTCTCCCATAATCCGCATGACCAGAAACATGACCATACCCGCCAGCATATAGGCCAGCAGCACGGAAGGTCCCGCCCAATGAATGGTACTCGACGAACCCATGAACAGGCCAACGCCGATGGTTCCTCCCAGTGCAATCAGTTCGATATGCCGGGCTTTCAGCCCCCGGTTTAGTTGTTTTTCTTCCACCTTTTACGCCCCCATGTCATTGCTGTTTCGATTGATCCTCTGTGTTTCTGCTTTTTGTATTCCTCATACGTTAAAGCGTCGCAGAATCGCACCAGCAAATTCTATGCCAAGCGTTTGGAAAAAACAACAGCAAATCTCACGTCAATCCAGTCCTCGCGGACTCTGCAAGAGACTCATGTACACCACAGAAGGACAAACATTCATCAAAAAAGAAAAGAAATCAAACTTGCGCAAAAACCAGTCACTGAAGATGTCCTGTTAAAAAAGACAAAAAAATAGATGTGTTTCCTCACCGGTGAGCCACTGCGAGAGACTTGGGAGCCGCCCTGCCCAGCAGATATTGGCCGAAGGACAGCTTGTTGACCAAAAGCACGGTGACGATGGAAGACGCCAATCCGGCGGCAAACAGAATCGGAATTTTCCAGTATCCCACGTCCGCCATAGCATCCAGCAGCCCACTGTACAGTACCAGATAGAAGTAATGAATCAGATAGATGCCAAAGGAGCATCGGTCGATCAGCGCCACCCAGCGAGGCCTTACTTTCTGCTTGGAAGCGATCCAGAAGGCCAGCAGGATTAATCCGACACTCAGCGGGATCATGTCCAGTCTCTTGGAGACAAAGGGCAGCACGCCGAGCGAATTGACCCCAATCACAAGGGCAAGCGACAGCGCAGCAAAAGGCACCATCCAAACCCCATACCTGCGAATCCAGCCTATGAAATCGTCATAACGTCTTCCGCAGTAGTACGCCAGGCAGAAATAGAAGATCCAACCGAAAAACGGAACCCAGTAGCCCCGATCCCAGATGAACGAGATCAACCCATTGTCGGACGGCAGTGGGATAAAGTTGAAGAAAGCCAGATACAATACATTGATGACCAGCGCGATCGGCAGAACGATGCGGGCCGACATTCGAGACAGAAATCGGGTGAACAGCTGATGACAGATGTAAAACTGAAAGATAACCAGCACAAACCAACCATGATAACCGCCCAACAAATTCATGAAAATCACGCGCGGCAGGCGCTGAGGGTCATCATGATGTGACAGGAATGCGTAGAAGAACGCCATGCAGATGAACGGCAGCAGAATAAGCAGCACTCTTTTTTTGTAAAAAGCACCGGGCAAACGTGACGGATAGGAACGGGACAGCAGCAGCTCCGAAATGAATACGAAGACAGGCGTACCAAAGGACAAAATACCGGCGGTCGTCAACAAGATGTAATCCCAAATCGTCGAGCCTTTTTCCATGTCATACCCAACCGTAAAATGAATCGAGTGCAGGAGAACGATGCTCAGGCATGCCATTGCTCTTACGATGCCCACTTCCTGGATGTAGCCTCTGCTTTTCGTTTCGCTCATGTCGGGTCTCCTTTGTTCTTCGCTTGCTATCTTTCCCCTTTTTATCTAAAAAACGTATATTCCTTGTCAAAAAGAAAACTCCTGCAAAAAATGAAAATGGGCAGGAGTTTTCATTCATTTTAACTAGACGCTGCTCGATTGCCTGTGGTTCCGTATGCCCAACCGCTCCCTCTTCCCGACCATGAGCGAGTGAGCACCTTTCGGGACAGATTCGCTGCCTTTTCGGGACTTTATGATAAGCGAACGACCTGTGCATCCACGGTAAGGGATTCGGCAGCTTCCGTCGATCATCCGCAGCCAGATGACCGCGATTCAGACGCGATTATATCGTGGTTTTTTCCGGCTTGGTCAGGATAAAGAAAGCCATTGCTCCCAGCAGCGCCGTCCCAAACAAAATCGCTCCCATCGGCACCGGTGTGGTCTCATCCAGACCCACCAGCGGCGAGACGATCGCGCCAATCAGCAGCGGGAATAGACCCAACACGGCACTTGCACTGCCTGCCCGGTGTCCCTGACGTGCAATCGCCAGAGTGAAGGTGCTGGTCGCTGTAATCCCGATCGTAATCATATACACGAACAAGGGCACCACGATGGTGAACAGCGGCCCTTGAACCAGCGAAGCGATGAACAGCAGCAGAGTTGCGCTGGAAGCCGTAATCACGCCGATTCGCAGCAGATTCCGTTCGGGAATAAAGCTGCTGAAGCGCCCGATGATAAAGCTGCCAGTGATGATCGCAATTCCGTTAATGCCAAACAGAATACTGAAGGCCTGGGGCGAGACCCCGTAGATCTTCTGATAAACAAAAGGGGTTCCGGCGACATAAGCGAAGCTGCCTCCGTGGATAAATCCAAGCGTCAGCGCATAGCCCATGAAGGAGCGATCGGTCAGCAGACTGCCCATCGTGCGCAGCGAATGACCGATGGAGCTGGGCTGGCGCTTGGGCTGAGGCAGCGTCTCGGGAAGCTTGAAGCCAACCGTCAGCAGGATCAGGAAGCCCAGCAGCGCCAGCGCATAGAAGATCGTATGCCAGCTCGACCCTGGCAGCAGCAGGATCGCTCCGCCTGCGATGGGAGCCAGCAGCGGCGCCACGGCGTTAATGACCATGAGCAGGGAGAAGAACTGCGTCAGTTCGCGGCCGCTGAACACGTCGCGCACCACAGCCCGCGACAGCACGATGCCGCCGGAGGCGGTCAGTCCTTGCAGGAAACGTGCAGCAATCAGCATCTCGATGCTGCTGGATAAGGCGCACATCACGGATGAAGCGGCGAACAGCAGCAGGGAGATCAACAGCGGGCCTCGGCGTCCTCGGGCGTCGCTGATCGGGCCGACGATGATCTGACCGATGGCGAGACCAATCAGGCAGGCGGTCAAGCTAAGTTGAACCAGCGAAGCCTGCGCGTTCAGCTCGGAAGCAATGCCAGGGAAGCTGGGCAGATACATATCGATATTCAGCGGGCCCAGAATTCCCAGGGTAGACAAGAGCAAGGCAAGTCCAATTCGTTCTTTGCCTTTCGGGTTTTGCAGCATAAGTGGCAGGTTCTCCTTTACTGTTAGCATGGATAAGGTACTGCGCATAATGATTCAAGCGGATGTATCCATTATACGAGATGGAGTCAAAGACGGATGTCCCTCTTCAAGCAAATTCTTGCTTCGCCGGATCGGCTCGCCTACAATGAGAGATTGGTAGACTTCATCGTAATGGAGGACTGGGGAACATGGACATCATTCTGGATATGATTAAAGACAAAGTGGAATGTCTGCAAGCTTACGACTTCCGCGAGTTGGAACGCGCAATCGACGAACGGATGGAGATCAACAAAGGGCTGCTGCTTCGAGTGAAGCAGGTTCAGCATCAGGTGACTTTCGATCCTGTGCGCAACAAGATGCTGTACAGCGCGGTCGTGCATTTCGCGGCAGGGTAATCGTCGGGCGAACCAGCGAAGCGGTCGGAATTCGATAAAAAGGGCGGTGTCATGAGACACCGCCCTTTTCTGATTCTCCACATACCTATCCTCTGGACAGATCGTTGTTTATCATTCACCTTTTAGGCGTTCGGATTCCAGCGTTTCTTGCTTGGATGCGACTTGTGCTGCTGCGGCTTCACGGCGCAATGTTTTGACCGTCGCCAGCGTCGTCCCATCAGGCACGACAAGTAAACCGCTCTTGGATACCCCGATCCGCTGCGACGTATAGATGCCGGTGTGCCCCGAGAACAGGTAGCTCACCAGACAAGCGATGAACAGATATACGGCTGCCTCCGAACCGAATAATTCGATGCCCATGATGAAGCAGGCAATCGGCGTATTGGTCGCTCCGCAGAATACCCCGATGAATCCCAGCGCCGCGAGAAACGGCGCATACAGGCCAAGAATCGAGGCCAGACTGTGACCGAGTGCTGCGCCGATGGCAAACAGCGGCGTGACCTCGCCCCCCTGAAACCCGGTGCCCAGTGTCAGTGAAGTGAACAGCAGCTTCCATAGGAAGGCAAACGGCGAGACTTCGCCTTGAAATGAATCTTGAATCAGCGGAATCCCAAGTCCCAGGTAGTCCCTTGTGCCGACGATGGCGACCAGCAGAATGACCAGTCCACCGCCAACGGCGCTTTTGATCGCGGCGTTGGGAAACAGTGCCGAGAATCTTCGTTTGAGCGCATGGGTCAGTTCACTGAACAGCAGGCTGATGAGTCCAAACAAGATCGAAGCGATCACCACTTTGAGTACGATTGGAAGTTCCACGGACGGCACGATGCCAATCTGATAGTGCAGATGATGCACGTTCCACAGACGAGTCGCGGTCAGGTCACCGACGAACGCAGCAGCGAAGCACGGCAGCAGCGCCCGATGGCTGATTAATCCAATTGCAATCACTTCCAGCCCGAAGACCGTTCCAGCCAGCGGTGTACCAAATACTGAAGCAAAACCGCCGCTGATCCCGCACATGAGCAGAATCTTGCGGTCAGCTGCATCGATCCGAATGATTTTGCCGAACCACTCCGCCAAGCTTCCGCCCATCTGCACGGCCGTGCCTTCGCGTCCGGCCGATCCCCCGAACAGATGCGTAACCAGCGTGCCAAACAGCACCAGCGGAGCCATCCTCAGCGGAATCGTCTCCTGCCCTTCCCCGATCTGTTCGAGAATCAGGTTGTTGCCTTTTGCGCTGCTGCCGCCCAGTTTCATATAGAGGTAACTCACCAGCGCCCCGCCCAGCGGGAGCAGGAACAGCAGCCAACCGTGATTCATCCGCACATTGGTTACGTAGTCCAAACCGTGAAGGAACAGCGCCGATGCTGTGCCCGACAGCAGCCCCACCACGCTGCCCAAGATCGTCCATTTGATGAATGTGCTCCACAGCGCCAGATGGCTTGCGCGTCTCGCAAGCGCAGTCCACTCTTCGATCCAATTCCGCATGCCCATTTCCCTTTCCTTTTCGCATAAGTTCCCGCAAACAAAACAGACTCCTACTCATAGTGAATTATGAGTAGGAGTCATTAGTCTTGTACCTTGTCAGCACTATCGGACGGTTATGGCGAACTCCATCGCCTTATTTGACTGCTGTCATGATAAGGCGAATACCGGCAAAAGTCAATGTCCGTTTACCGAACAAATTGGCTTAGGCATCCCGGCGAAGTTCGTAGAAATACTGCACGATCGGATGCTTGAGTCGGATGGAATCGGACAGATTCATGATCCGCTTCTTGCCGACCCGGCGGTCGAGCAGCGCCAGCACGTTCAGCAGGATGTCAGGGCTGTCCAGACTGGTTTCGATCGGCGTGGTCAGAAACCTGTTCGCGTCTTTGGCGAAATTCGATTTGCTGAGTGCCGCCTGCGCCGCCATCATGGCTTTCGCGTATTCCGAAGCTTTGCGGCCGCGAGCCATGACCTTGAGACGATCCTCGGGAATCGGGCCTTTCGCGCTCTTGCGTACGGCTTCGATGTCTTCCGGACTGATCGGCAGATACAGTTCGGGATCGCTTTTGATCTCCTGCTCCGACCTGTACCAGCGAATGTCGTTCGCCGGATCGCTCATGTTCAGAATATTCTTTTTGTCCACGACGATATGACAGGTGCCCGATTTATCGAGCAGGTATCGGTAACTCGTACCTCGATATTCGACTCTCGGTTGCAGCGCTGGAGCCAGAAATCCCTCCAGCTGCTGCTGTAATTTGCTCCAGGACATGGGATTCATCCTCCTCTGTCCTCTCACTATACCATAGAGAGTCGTAGAGCATGACTACGGTTGGGTTGGAGCTTCAGGCTCAGGCATTACTGGAGATTCAGGCGCAGGCGCTGAATATACAGGCGCGGGCGTTGAATATACAGGTGCAGGCTCTGAATATACAGGTACGAATGGAATATACCAGGTAGGATCTGGCACCCACCCTGCATACAGCGTTAAATCTTCGTATACTGGCGCATCCAAATTGTAAGGGATTTTCCAGCTAGGATCAACATACCAACCTGTGAAGATATAACCCGCCTTGAATGGAAGATTCACCGTCTTCACGGCTTGACCGCCTAGAATCATCTTGTCAGGTATCGGAGTCCCTCCAGACGTATCAAAGCTGACGATATATGACATCTGCACATCCAAGATCCATTTCGCGTACAACGTAATATCTCCCGTCACCGGCGTCATGAAATTATACGGGGTGGTCAGCTCGCTATTGCTGTACCAACCTTCCAAGCGATAACCCTCGCGTGCCGGCAGAGGAGGCGCAGAGATTAAGCTTCCATAGGCAGCAGCCTGACTCAGAGCAGGGATTCTGTCCAAGTTCGTATTGAAGATGACCGTATACTGGCTTGCCTTCCACTGAGCCGTCAGGGTCAGATCTTCAGACGGCATCGTCGTAGGTGGCGTTGGCGACCAGCCAGCGAACGTATAACCTGCTCGCGTTGGTGTAACCAGATACGACTGGATCGAGGCTCCGAATGGCACAAGCACCATTTGTTCAAGCTGGTCTGCATAACCATAATCAATCGTCAGTGTCTGAAGATTGCGCTTATAATACAGCTTCAACACCGTCTTGCCATCACTTTTAATCGCGCTCGACAGTACCGTTCCCGGCACGTTAGGGTCGAGAGTGAATCCAGCATACGTTTTAGGCGTAATCTTGCTCAGGTTTGCCTCCGTATCTGTCATCCCCCGATAGTTCTCTGTATCGGCTACGGTATAGGTCGCATTCGTCAGGTTCTGCTTCAGATAGACCACCTGATAAGGCGTATCCGCCTTGGCTGTCCACGCTGCCGTGTAGGTTGTATCGACATTTGGCATCGTGCTAGGCGCTTTTGGCGACCAGCCTGCAAACGTATAGCCTGCTCGCGTAGGCACAGGGATGCGATTGGCGATATTTTTACCCGTTGGTTCGGTGATCGTACTGCGTGCAGCGCCCGGATAACCGCCGTCAAAAGTCACCGTATGGTTCACTGGAGCATACTCAATCCGTACAACGGTTGAGCCATCGCCCTTAATCAGCTGACCACTCGTCACGCCGTTAGCGTATCCTTGGTTCTTGAATCGATCGGAATCAATCCGAATCTCCGTGTTCGTCGTGCCCGTGCGCACCTCTGTATAATCCGGTGTGCTTGAAGCCGGCTTACCGGTATTCGCATCAATCAAGTAATGCTGTACGGTATAGCGCGTATTTGTATTGGCCTTCCACTGTGCATACCATTCATAATCTTCTTTTGGCATACGACTTGGAACAGTGACTTTGGTGCCTCCCGTAGGAGCCGTATACCAACCGTCAAAGGTATAACCCGGATAGACAGGCGTAGTCACCTTGACGGGTGCATTATAGGCAACGGAGAGCACTTGAGGCACGCTTCCGTTTTGCGGATCGAGTCGGAGAATATATTCTCCTGCCGTCACACGCCAAGTCAATGGAACGGTGCGCTTGATCGGACGAGGGATGAAGGACAAGGGTGCACCTTTCCACGTAATGACCAAGTTCCCCTTGCTTACGGGCAGGTTCTTATTCACGACTTCAACCTTCTGAGTCTTCGTGTTGTAGCGGAAGTTCGGGTTATCGACTTGAATATCGAATCGATCCGCTGTGAAGGCCTGCGTATCCGTCTCTCCCGTCTTCAGGTCGAACACGTTCATCGTAAGCAGCGACTTGGGAACTTCAAGCGCCGATGCCGTGCCCGCTAATCCCATGCTCAGACTGTTATCGTCCGGATAAGCAAAGTCCGATACATTGTTCTGTTCACCCACTGTGTAGAGCGGCCAAGTCTCATCGACCAGATCCGTATCCGTACTCAGTGCTCCATCGCCGATCTGTGCACCGATTCCGACGACCAGATAGATGCCGATCTCCATATAGAGAGCGCCTAGAGAACTCGTGGTCTTGACGCCGTTTATATTTTTCAGTTGATAGAAGAAGTAACCCCACAGATTGATATAGACTCCGGGTTCCACAGAGAGTCCTACACTATTCAGCGTGACACTTCCGACGCCCGCCTTGACCTCCATATTAATGCCGGCCCTCAAGCCCAGTGTACCCATGACATAGAAGGTAAACTGATAATCGCCGTCTCCTGGCAAACTCACCGTATTCGTCGAGCCGGTAAAGCTCAGCACGCGCAAGGTGACCGAATAGCGCTTGGCCATTTTGTAGTAGAAGTCCGCACCCACGCTCAACTTAACCTGAGCACTCACCACAAACTTGGCTTCAAACTTCACTTCGACGATGCCAAGTGCGACCCGCATACTCTTCTCAAACAGGGACTTCTCGATTAACGGAACCCATTCCGTGTCTTCCTCGACCATGCTCTTGTACTGCTCTTGCAGCGCCTGCGTGTCCATCGAAGAATCCTGTACGCCATTCATGACCGCTTTCACTTGAGTGGCAATATCCTGCACCTTGCCCAAGCGTCCGGCTCTCTTCTCGCCAGCCCAGTCCTTTAATGCGGCAGCCAGCTTACTTTTCTCGACAAACGCCATCTCCGCCTTAATATTCAGACCGGTATAGCTGTAGGTGTCCAGGTTCGCCGTGATGACATAATCGTCAATGCTGTACCAGTAAGGGATTCCCCATTTGTACAACCAATGGCCTTGGGATTCGCCGTTAACGCCCAGATCCATACTCAGCTCTTGGATGAAGGTTCCGGTCATATGGACGACCATCTCATGCTCCTCGCCCGTATCCACGACGATGTCGGCTCCCACTTGCAGCGAAGCACTAACACCGGAGTTGCGACCGTCGATGTTGTTCAGCTTGGTTCCAATCGAAGCCACAACCGTTCGATTCTCAACGCTAACCTTACTTTTATCTTTAGAAGCCCGGAAATTTTGCGCTTTGAACGCTTGAGTATCCATCGCCACATCGGACAGGTAATCGGCAGCTTCGTTCACAAAGCCGCTGGCCCGTGCCTGCTGCTCGATCTGCTCTTCAAGCTGCGCCATGTCCTGCTTGGATAACAGATCTTCCCCTTTAATGGTCTGCTGCTGATAGATATTGAAGACATTCTCAATTTCCTCGATTGTTGCATCCGTATAGGTGATAATATCCATATCGGCTGCAGGGGTAATCGACGTAATCCGCCCATAGCTCTTGACCTTGGAGCCATCCTCTGCGAATTTCCCTTCATAGAAGCCGATAAAGTCGCCCAGATCGACAGTGGTCAGCTCATTCAAACCGAACGGCTCATAGACCGAATCACTATAGTTCATGGCCGCCGTTTCGACGGTGATCGAGTGATTGTTCGGATCGCCGTCCGTATCGGCTGACAGATTCACAGGCAGTACGTCGGGTCTCAGCAGCACTTCCTTAGAATCGGCGCGCTCATACGTATACGTATTGCCATCTACCGCTGTGATCCGAACATAGGCGATATCCCCATTGTCTTCTCCTGTCGTATCGACAGTACGCAGGTCGGGGCGAATCCCCTTATAGATCGAAACCGTATCGCCCACTTCAATCTTGGTCTCGCCCTTATAGACGAATTTGCCGCTTGTTGAATTCGCTTCAACGAATGCATCGGCATTCTCCCCTACCGTTGTACTCATCACGGAAATGGAAGGCGAATCCACTTGCGCTCCATCCACAATCATCTCAGCCAGATCGCCAAAAGGAATATAGATCATGCTTGGATTCAATTTAACTTCCAATGCTTTTTGCTTGGCTACGCTAAAGCTATAAACCTTGGTCGAAGCATCCTGTCCTTCAAAGCGCAGGTCGTCCGACTTCAGGGTCAGCTCATACGTATTCCCTTCAACAAACTTTCCGTCCTGGGCAGCCGAGGCAACGGTAAAGGTTCCGTTTCCTCCAGTGACTGTAATGCCGCCACCTGCGGGGTTCGGGTTTGCTGTATCCACAAAGGTCATTCCCGCCTGAACTTCAGACGCCGTCAGCTTGCCGGTCACATCCTGAATCGTAATCGTCAGGCTAGGCGATACATCCAATGCCGCGTAGCTTGGCGTATTTTGTACGACTTTTTCTACACTATCTGTATATTTCGCATAGAGCTTCGTATCCGCGGTCAAGGTGCTGCCGTTCGCAAAGATCAGCGTAAGCTCCTGGTCGGTAAACCAACCTTGGAAAATGAAGCCTTCCTTCGTAGGCACAGGCAGGTTGTTGAGTGCCTCATTGTTACGAACTTTCTGCGGCTCAATCGCCGTTCCCCCATTGCTCTCGAACGTCAAGGTATAGGTTGCTGTAACTGGGGCTGCGTCTCCGTCGTCGTTCCGGCTTGGAATGGGGATTGGAGTTGAAGTCGGCGCAGGCTTTGGCGTTACCGCTGGGGTAGAACCTGGCTTCTCTGTCGCGGGTTGCTGCCCTTTCCAGGCTTCAACCACTTCATTGTTGCGCATGAACAGAACGGCTGCCTCCGCACGCGTTGCCTGCGAATTCGGCTTAAAGTTCCCCTGCTCATCGCCCGTGAAGATGCCCGCTTGCCACAGCTTGAGCACAGCGTCCTTCGCCCACGGTGCAACGTTCGCCAGATCGCGCGGCTGTGTGGTCAACAGCTTCGCTGGTTGATAGGCAATCTTTTCACTTTCAAAATATCGCAGCGTCATCGTCGCCATTTGCTCGCGGGAGACAGTCGCATTTGGCGAATAACTCTTGCCACCTGTGCCGTCCGTAATTCCTTTTTGTACGGCCCATTCAATATAAGGAGCATACCAGCTTCCTGCCGGAACGTCGGCAAAGCTGGAAGTTGCATATTTCGTAGGGTCCACACCGGCCATCCGTCCGAGTGCAGTCACATACATCGCGCGCGTCATCGTGCCCTTAGGTGAGAAGAGATTCGCGGTCGTTCCGCCAAGAATATTCTTCTGCTGCATCTGAACCACGGCATTGTAATACCAATCTTTCTCGCTTACATCCTGAAATGGCGATGCTGCGTTAACCTTGGTCTCCCGAATTGGCAGCTCCGCTGCCGCTGCCTTAGGCGGGAATATAGGTGCAGCGCTGACAAGTATACTGACAATAAGCAGCCATACCAGAATCTTCGAGCGATGCTTCCACCCTGTTGTCCTTGCTCTCTTCACACTCATACATCCCCTCTATAGATCAATCAGATCAAGAACCGCCCCACTGGAAACTCTTCATTCTTTATCGCGCCAAACGTCTTATCCGAGATGTTCACTCCACCCGCTGTCTCTTCAAGCTGATTCTTTGGTTCCCTCCCTTGTCCAAGAGCCTGGCACTTGCGTTCAATGCTCCACTTCACCCATGCCCCTTGCTTGGATATGCAGCTCCTCCGGTGACCGCAGCTCCCGCCAATAGAATGCCACCTTCTATTGAGCGGATGAGGCCGCATGTTGCGGTGGGCGTAACTAACATCTTTATCGGTCAGGGGATCAAAATGTTAACAAGCCTATCCATTCAGATCATTCGAGAGCCGAAGAACACCTCCCCCTTCACAATGCAACCAAATACCCATGTCAAGCAATCAAATTTATATGATTGTGATTCAAATCATAGCATTATTGCAGCTAATTGTGACTAAAGATTTATCTGTTCGAAAAAAATAGGTCTTTAGATTCTAATTATTTTTAATTGTAGAGTATTTAGATTTATATATAGGCTTCAAATGGAAAATTTTCATCTATTCGCCTGTGAGCAAACGTTCGGCCGAGTTCTTTGTTACTTACTAGTTTTTTTCTATCTGTACCGATAAACAAAACGACGAAAAGCGGAGACGCATGAAGTTCGCGCCTCCGCTCCTATTTTCGAGCAATTCGATCTTCCGAACGGGAGATCGTTTTTTTCGTTTTTGGATGTTTTCACTGCGCTTCAGCATGAAATCGCGGCATGACTCATTCTTTCGACTGTCGATTACGAAGCAAAAATCTCCGGCTGGTCGCTGCGACAGGAGCCAATCCAGCCAGTCAGAAAATACAGCTGCGAAGCCGTAGGCTTTCTGCAAATTCCATCATGATGCTAAGGTTCATTTGCTTTTGTTTTTAATGAATAGTGCTCAGAAAATCTTGCACCTTCTGCCCAATCTCGCGCGGGTGGGAGCGGTACAGATAATGGTTGGCGTCCAGCAGCATAACCTCGGCCTGGTTGGAGTTCGCAATGTGCTTCTGGTGTTCGGGAATCCACTCCGCGACTGCAGGATGCTTCGCCTGAAGAACAAACAGTACAGGCAGCTTGGACGGGAAAGACTGCTTCTTCCCCGATTGAAAGTTGTCGTACATGCGGACTACCTCATTCAACTGCGTGTCGTTATACATATTGCGGCGCATTAGCATATGGAGCTGGTCAAGTGTCTTCGCGTCGTAATCCAGTCCTTTGTAAGGATCGGCGGTCAACTTGAGCTGCACGCGATCAAAACCCAGGTTGCGGAACCATCGGATGGGCGCAACGTCCGAGGCTTCGATCTTCTGCTCGCTAAGTGAAGGTACACTGCTGTCCAGACCAACATAGGCGATCACCTCGTCCGGGTATTCATTCACATAATTCAGACTGTACAAGCCGGATATGGAATGAGCCATCAACACATAGCGGTCGATATCCAAGCTGTCCAGCGCAGAATGAATCTCCCCGACAATGTTTGCCGTGCTGCGCTCCGCGTCGGTGTCGTCGCTGAGGCCATAGCCAAATGGCTCGACAACAACCACGCGGTAATGCGGGGAGAGTTCGTCGATCAGCGGTTTGAAGTCGAGTCCGGGCGCGGCATTTCCGTAGCCGGGCAGCAGGACAATTGTTTCGCTGCCCTTGCCTTGAACGAGAACGTTCATGGATTTGCCGTCCACCGTCACTTTCTGTCCGTAGGGTTCCAGCCGTCTGTTCTCGGAAGCCGAGCTGATCCGATCGACGGCGAATACAGTTGCAACGAACAGCAGGATGACCATCAGAATCCCAGCCGTTATTTTCCACAAAACGGATAAGGTTCGCCGGGCGATACGTTTCATTTGGGGCGATGTCACAACATTCATCTCCTTCTTGGGTCGGAGCGAAACTTCGCAATCCGCCCCAACCAGCATAACGAAGCGAGATGTCCTTGGAATGACGGGAACATGAACGGAAGATGAACGACGGAAAAACCGATTCGCTGCGATCCAGGCAATTGCGCGGTTGTGCATCCCCTATCGACTAACGTTTACGGCGCAAAAATCTCCGGCTGGTCATCCCGCCAAGAGCCGATACAGCCGATCAGGCAGAAGGTGCAGCTGCGCAGCATTGTGCCTTCTTCAAATTCCATTGCGATGTTGAGGGTCGGTGTGCGCCATGCCAGAATACGGCCAGAGAAACCGGGCCATTCCGTCATCTCGTCCATCGCAGGAAGGCCGTAAGCCGCGATGGCGTCGCCTGGTGCCGTATCCATTGGAAGACCTCCAGGAAGCGTGCCCGCATACGGAGCCTTGATCCGATCATCCGAACCTGGCGCCAGAAAATGAACGCAGCCAACGATCCAGCCGTCGTCCGGCGAATAGGAGTGTGCCGTCAGCTCATTGATCTTGGGCGCCCGGTATACATCCAGCCGCAGCGAAGCTTTGGCTGACCAGATGATGTCATCGTTAAAGTAGCTGATTGGCTGCGGCATACGTTTGATCCCAAGCGGCAGCAGCATCTGTTGAATCGCCTTAGGGTCATAGGTCTGGCCGAGGGTCTGGACGAGAAGGTCGGAAGGTTCGGTCTGTGAAAAAGGTTGGGGCATCTGGGTTCTTCCTTTCGTTGGATTGAATTAAAAGCATGGTGAAACGAGAAGATCAACTTTCCATCTCCAACCCTATACATCTGACTTTCCGATTGCAAGATCAAACCTCTATTTACCATCCCGTTCACATTTTTCATTTTTTAGTCCTTAAGAATCGGTTCATTTGTGCTAAAATAGAAAATTAGAAACATAAAAAAAAGAAATTTTCCTATAAAAGGAGGACAGACTAGGCACAATAGCATATAAAAATAAGGTATGAGGGGTTTAAAATGAAAAAAAGAATGATGGCTTCTTCCATTTTAGTAGTAATGATGCTGCTTCAACTTTTCGCACCCGTTGGTGTGGAACGAGCTTCTGCTAATTATCCCGATATTGAAAAGCATTGGGCATCCGCTTCCATCTATAAGTGGATAGAAAAAGGATGGATTACAGGGTATCCTGACGATACATTTAGACCCGATGCCCCCATTACACGCGCTGAATTTTTAGCTCTACTGCATCGCTCCTCAGGCAGCATTTATCACACAGAATCCGCTAGGAACTATAAGGATGTTTCAAAAGGCGTTTGGTATTACCAAGACGTTACCCAGGGGTTCGGAAGTCATTTAGTGTCAGGTTACCCCGATGGCTCTTTTAGACCCGATCTAACCATCACTCGGCAAGAAGCTTCTACCTTGCTAGGCCCTTTGCTATCATTCGACTCGATTCCTGAAACGACTGTCGATCAATTTTACGACCATGAATACATATCTGCATGGAGCCTGCCGCATGTGAACAAATTATTGGCGTTGGGTATTATGAGCGGTTATCCAGATCATTACTTTAAACCTGGAAAACCATTAAGTCGGGCTGAGGCCATGATCCTGATTGAACGCACTCAAGACAAGATGAACGAAGCCAAGGTTATTACAACTTCCATAATGGGTAAAATAACTTCTGGTCAAGGCAGTTTGAGCGATGCAGAAGTTAAGCTTTACAGAGCGAAAGACAATCTTCTGGTGAGAAGCATACATACAAACGCAGAGGGAAAATACTCATTTGAAATAGAGCCAGGGAGTTATCGAATAATCGCTGCAAAAGGCGAAGCAGTAGCTTATGAACGTGACATTATAGTCAAAACTGGCCAAACCACAACAGCTGATTTGCAGGCAACCCAAGGAGTCAAAATCAGCGGAGTCATTTTGGATTGGAACGGAAAAGCTGTTGAACGTTCAATAACATTCGGAGACATGCCTGTGTTTGAAGTCAAAACCAATTCAGCAGGTTACTTTTCCGTTTTTGTAAAACCCGAAGAGACCTATGACCTTACGGTAAAGATGGATAATCGTCTAACTACACTCAAAAAGGGAATTCAAGTCGTACGGCAGGATTTGGATTTGGGGACGATTCGTATAGGTGCACCTGAAGTACCTATTTCTAATGGAATCTCAGCTGGGGGATCGACCGAGCCGCCAACGTCTAACTTCTCTGTTCCTTCACTCTCCATTACTTCGCCGACTTCAAAGCAGTATTACCAGACCAATCAAAGTTCAGTTTCGATCTCCGGAACGGCTTCGGATTATCTTGGCGTGACCCAAGTCGTCTACACGCATGAAGCACAGTCACAGGCGATATCGGGAACGGCGATCGGAACGACTAACTGGACGATCCCGAACTTAACCTTGCAGCAAGGCAAAAATACCATTCAAGTAACGGCACAGAACGCATCAGGTTACACGAAAACGAAGACACTGACCATTTATTTTGATATTGAAAACCCTGTTATTCAAATTTTGCAGCCGAACAATAAAAATCGCGTGGAAATTAAGCAATCCTCCATCCATGTGGCGGGAACAGCAAGCGATAATGAGGCTATAGCAAGCGTGACTTACTCTGTTTATGGAGTAACCCATGAGGTGTATGCCACAGGCACGGCTGTAGGAACAGATGCTTGGGAAATACCCAACGTTGCTGTACCCGCAGGAATGACGACTATCGTTGTCACCGCTCACGACTTCCATGGAAACATCAATTCAGATCGAATCGACGTGCTGAATCTGATGGACAGCGATGGGGACGGATTATCCGACTATGAAGAATCCTTAGCAGGTACAGACCCATCCAAGCTGGATACTGACGAAGACGGGTTGTCCGATTTCTACGAAATCAAAAAGACATTCACAGATCCTCTTAAATATGATACGGAAGGCCAAGGCTTTTCCGACGGTGAAGCTGATCCCGATACAGATCAACTCTCGAATATAGCCGAAGCCAATGCCGGCACAGATCCCCTAAAAGCCGACTCCGATCAAGACGGACTAAAAGACGGGGAAGAACTGGTCTTCAAGACAAACCCGCTCAAGTACGATACGGATGAAGACGGATTGAGCGACAAGGAAGATCTTGATTTGAACTTTGATCCGAACCTTAAAGACTCCGACGGTAACGCAATTCCCGATGGTGAAGAAACCGTAATGTACCTCACCGTGCCAAGTCCTGGCGAACAGGATAAAAGAGTCTCGGCAAGCGTCAAGATCGAAAGTCCAGCACAAGAGGGAAGTTCCACGACTATTACGAACCTGGATGGAAACGCAAATTTGAATGAGGATATTCCCGGCTATATGGGACCTGCCTACGAGTTCAAAACAGACGTACCTTTCAGTGAAGCCGAGATGACTTTCACCTATGACCCAAGTCTATCTTCTTCGACCTTCCGCCCGGAGTTATACTACTTTAACGAAGAAGATTTAACGCTGGAAAAAGTCGATTCCCAATCTCACGACGCTGCGACGCATACTGTAACCGCAAAAGTGCCGCATTTCAGTAAGTATATTCTTTTGAACGGTGAAGAATGGGATAAAGCCTGGGAAAAACAAATCAAGCCTCCTATTTTAGGTGAAGATGGAGCTCCGCAATATTTTGACATCGTATTTTCAATTGATTCTTCAGGCAGCATGGATTGGATGGACCCCAACGGATTGAGGAAAGTCGCAACCAAAAACTTTGTCGATGCCCTGCGAGAAGAGGATCGTGCAGCAGTCGTAGATTTTGACGATACGGGCAGAACTCTAGTCAACTTAACTTCTGACAAAGAAAAAGTGAAGTTTGCCATCGACAGTATCGATGCTGTCGGAGGTACGAATCTTTATGAAGGAATCCAAAAAGCTGTCGAAGAAATTGTGAAAAACGGCGGAGTAGATCATCACAAATCGATCATCTTCTTAACCGACGGAGACGGAACTTGGTCTGAAAGTGCCCTGGATTATGCCAAAGAAAATGGCGTGGTCATCTTCACGATCGGATTGGGAAATGGGGTGAATCGCACTCTGTTGGAGCGAATTGCTTCCGAAACTGGCGGTAGGTATTTTTATGCCAGTGAAGCAAAAGAGCTGGAAGCCTTTATCAAAGAAACGGCAGGCGATACCATTGATCTGACGATCGACAATGATGAAGGAAAAGGAGACGGAATTCCTGACTATCTTGAAGTAACGGGAATTCGTAACGGACTGGGGAAAATCATCACAACCGATCCCACTAAAATCGACACAGATGGTGATGGCCTTTCTGACGGCGAGGAACTCAAACTCATCACCAGAAAACGTCCCGACGGAAAAATCTACTTTAACATCCTGTCCGATCCTGAAAAAATCGATTCAGATGGTGATGGGTTGGACGATGCAAAAGAAAAAAGCGTCGCAGACCGAATGAAATATAACTTCACTCCCAAGCACTCCTTGATGTTAAGTGAGCTTTCTTACATCGATATGCAATCGTCAGTCAGCAATGAACCTGAAATTTCATCCTTCTATACAGGGAGTGTTAAACATCCGGATGAGGAGCTTGCCGGTTGGAAGCTGGTCAAGGCTCAAGATAACAAGGATCGCTTTTACCAAAATGGATTCAGTGCAATTGCAGCGAAGCGTGAAGATATGATCGTCATTGCATTTCGAGGCTCGGATAATTTTGAGAACACAAAAGATCTATGGACGGATTGGATTCGGACCAATCTGGACATCTTGGTGGATGGCGACAACCCTCAATTAGAAGACGCCAAAGCGTTTACAGCGGAACTTATTCTAAAGTATCCTGATGCAAAGATTTATGTAGTAGGTCATTCGTTGGGAGGGTTTAACGCCCAAGTTATCTCTTATTATCTAGCCGAAAACAAGCTGGATGAGCAGTATATGGGCTTACCTTGGAACACCAAAAAGAAAGAAACCATTAAAAAGGCTTTGCAAGCAGGGAATTTCCAGTTCACACGTACTTTCAATGCAGCTCCATTCTTCGGCACCGATGCCCTTAAGTCTATCGGGATCGATATGGATGTATCTTCTTCTCCAGAAGTGCCTTTGGATAAGGTCTGGAGTGATCGCTACAACGATAAAGTATTTAATCACCAAATGTCGTATGACGTTCTTCATGTCATCAGCCAATACCTCGATTCCGAAAAATTAGGAAAAGAGATCTCGCCTTTTGATTATATTCACGATGGAAAAACGTATACGTACAGCGATTTCCCTTTCCATGTGCTTAGCGAGGTCGTAGCCGCCTACAGCGACGAAAAAGGACATTTGGGAGCGCATAATCGATTGGAATTAGCGGCAAAAATCTATTTTGTTAAAAACTGGCTAGAGGATCATCCTGAATTTCAATCTAAAATCGACGGTTTGATGGCTGCTTCAGGAGAACTTGTGAACGCCCATGCGCTCGATAATTTCTACCCTTATGTCAACGATATTGAATAAGAGGGGAACACTTTGACTAAAACTGTGCTTTTTTACCTTCTGCTCAACGTAATTATGATTCCATTTTATATAGCAGGTTGGTTTTTGGGTTTCAGCGCCTTCACTTTGGCTCCGCATGCCTATGACGGATGGGATATGTTTGAGATCTATTTGATCCTGCTGATCCCAAATTTCCTTTTGTTCGTTTACATTCTCGTAGACGGATTTAAGAGGGGATTTAGTCGAAAGATCAGCCTGCTCTGCATGCTGCTGATGACGGCCTTATTGGGTGTTGGCGTTTTCCGAGATCTTTTGCAGTTTGGGGAATGGATTAAAGGATAGGGAGAAGGCTTATTTAGAGAAAGACTGCGCCTTCTAGGGAAGTTCGCAGCCAGAGTCTTTTTCAAAATGACTCGTTTAATTTAGGGCGTATACGCAAACTTCGAGGGGAGCGGATTTAGGCGAATTTTCGATCTCAACAAGGAAGGGTCCCGAAGGCATGCCGGGGCACGTCAAGGAGCGCTGACGCCGTGGAGGGCGAAAAGGCGACGAAAGATGCACATCGTTAAGTTTGCGTACACGGCCTAGTAAGTATAGCCAGCGGTATGGCAAAGAAGCCTGGATCTCTTGAGAGATCCAGGCTTCCTTGTTTAACGAAATGAGTCTGACTCTATGCTCGCCGTTCCAAAAGAGCCACGGCCTCCACATGCACCGTCTGCGGGAACATATCCACCGGCTGCACTTTCACCGTCTTAAACCCGCCGTCTTCCAGCACCCGCAAATCGCGGGCCAGCGTAGCCGGGTTACAAGACACATACACCACACGCTCCGGGTTCATCTCCAGAATCGTCTCCAGCAGACGCGGATCGCAGCCTTTGCGCGGGGGATCGACCACGATCACGTCCGGTGTAATCCCCTGTTCACGCCAGCGCGGGATGACATCTTCGGAAGCTCCGACTTCAAACTCGGCGTTCTCGATGCCGTTCAGCTTGGCGTTCTTGCGTGCGTCTTCGATTGCTTCCTTAACGATCTCAACGCCGTAGACTTTCTTGGCTTTCTGCGCGAGGAACAGCGAGATCGTGCCGATGCCGCAGTAGGCATCGATGACGGTCTCTTGGCCGGTCAGTCCCGCGTACTCCAGGGTCTTGCCATACAGCACTTCGGTCTGTGCGGGGTTGACCTGATAGAACGAACGCGCGGAGATCGCAAACTTAACTTCTCCGATGTAATCATGAATCACTTCGTCGCCCCAGAGAACGCGGGTAACATCGCCGAAGATCACATTGGTCTGCCGTGTGTTCACATTCTGGCAGATGCTCTTGACGCCTGGAATCCGCTCGCGGATGCTGGCGATCCACTGCTCGGCTTCCGGCAGGCGGTCGCCGTTGGTCACCAGCACAACCATCTTCTCTCCCGTGGCAAAAGCAACCTTCACGACGACATGGCGAAGCAGTCCGCGACCCGTCTCTTCGTCGTAAGCGGAGATGCCCAGCTCACGTCCAATCTCCTTCACCGCTTCGACCATCTCGTCGTTCGCTTCGTGCTGAATGATGCATGTCTGCATATCGACGATCCGATGGCTGCCTCGTGCATAGAATCCTCCGATCAGTCGGCCATGCTCTTGACCCATCGGCACCTGCGCCTTGTTGCGATAGCGCCACGGTTCGCTCATACCAAGCGTTGGTGGCACTTGAATTCCGCCAGCTTGAGTCTCATCAAGCGGCTGCACCTGAAGCTTGCCAATCCGCTGCAGGCTGTCTGCGACCTGCTGACGCTTCCATTCCAACTGCGCGGCGTAGTCCATATGCTGGATCTGGCATCCGCCGCAGCGGTCGAAGATCTCGCATGGCGCTTCCACGCGTGAAGGACTGGCTTCCAGCAGCGTCTGCATCTTGGCATATCCGTACTGCTTCTTCGTCTTCAGTACGCGGGCGGCGATCTTCTCGCCAGGCAGCGCACCCGGTACGAACAGCGTATAGCCGTCGGCGCGGCCTACGCCTTCGCCGTCGTGATTCATGCCGATGATGTCGAGGGTCACGTCGTCGTTCTTGGCAACCGGCAGGCCGGTGATCTCTACCGCTGGCGGCCGAGAGGCTCCACGCCCGCGCGATCCGCCGCGGCCATTTGATCCCGCTTGTCCCGCGTTCGCACGGCCTCGCCCGTTCTGACCGCCGTCCCGGCTGTTGTTGTTCTTCATGATCGTCATTCACTTCTTTCATGTATATTCAGTGGGATTTAATATGGATTGCGTATATGCGTTTTGGTTCTATTTTGTTTTTACTTTTGTTTCTATTTCAAGCGAAGAGGCCGAGCCTCTTTTTCCAGACACACAAAAAAGGAGGATTTCCGCGATCCCGACAGTCTAAGGCTGTCTGAACCCGGTCCTTCCTCCCGTATTGTAACACGTTATTCGCGGCGGAACACGCTTTTCGTCCGCTTGGATCGACATCTGGCGCTTAGACCAGAACGGTCAGTCTACAAAAGCCGCAAGACGACCCTCTCTCCTCTTCCACTCTTAGGCAAATACCCGCAGATGCTGCGGCAGCACTTCAAACAGCCCCGGCAGACGTCCACCAAGCTCGCCGTCCAGGTTGAGCAGCACGTCGTTCGGCGACGTGACTTCGAGGCGCGGCGTGCGGAAATAGATCACATTTGGATCATTAAAATGATCGCCGCGCTGCGCCATCGAGACGACGCGAATGAATTCGGCCAGATTGCACTTTTTCAGCAAAATAACGTCCAACTGCGCATCGTCGATCCGCGCATCCGGCATGAGGCGCTCAAAGCCGCCAACGGAGTTCGTATTGCCGATCAGGAAGATCATGAACTCCCCTTCGATCGGCTGCTGTCCTTCCGCATCAATCTTGAGCTGCATGGGCGACAGATTCACCATCTTCTCGATGCCCTTGAAATAATAGGCCAGCTGCCCGATCATCGTCTTGAGTCGGCTGGGCACTTCGTAGGTCAGCTCGGTCAGCGAACCGCCGCCTGCGATATTGATAAAATACCGATCGTTGGCACGCCCTACGTCAATCGGCCGCGATTCGCCGCGCAGCACCAGATCGCAGTAGTCCTCCCACTGGCGGGAGATGCCCAGCGCCCGCGACAAGTCATTGGTTGTGCCCAGCGGGAACACACCAAGCTCCGGACGGTGTTCCTGATCCGCCAGTCCATTGACGACTTCGTAGATCGTTCCATCTCCGCCTGCGGCAATGACGATGTCATAGCCCCGACGCGCCGCGTCGGCAGCAGCGAGCGTCGCATCGCCTTCGCCGGTTGTGGCATGCACCGTGGTCTCGATCCCGCCTTCGTCAAGGCGCTGCAAAATATCCGGCAGTCGGCGTCGCATCTCTTCGCGGCCGGATGTCGGATTATAAATCAGCCTCGCTCTTCTCATCTGTCAAACTCCACCCGTTCCTTATAAGTAGGGACCGCCCCATAATGTGCCCCATCCGAAGAAGGAGTCATGCAGAGGGCAGGTCTGAAGTCCTGGAATTCCAACTGTGCGTGAAGGACTGCTTATCCATCGACAGCCATTCATCATGAAGCGAAGGTCGCCTCGTTCGACGCCTTCGCTCCGCGACTTCTTCGATTATACTACGAATCCCCGTCTTTGCCGACCTGCTCCAGCAGTGCTTCGACCTGGCGCTCAATCCAGATCGGCAGCAGCGGGTGAGGCAGCAGCGCCTCTCCCGTGTAGCCGTAATCCAGTCCCTCCAATTTGCGAGGAATGACCGTTTGCAGGAAATAACCTGTACTCAGGAACAGCGGTGCGATTAGCACACGGCGTCCCCGCTCCAGCCATTCCCGCGCCTTCACCCGCACATTGTCCGGATTCAGCAGCGCGTAATCGCATAGAAGTCCGCTGGTTTCCCCCACGCGGCGGGCCAGTGCCTCTGCCCCGGCCTCCCAGCGCTGCCGGAATCCATCGTGCACGCTGCCGTGTCCCACCAGCAGAACGACCTCGCGCTCCGGATTCACGGAAGCGGGCGAGACTTTGTCCCAGACCATCCGCGCCACATCGGCGTCATCTCCCATGGGACGCCCCATGTGGATACGTGCATTAATGCGGAACGGCTCAAGATCCGTCTCCTTATCAGGAGCTTCCTTGGCCCCCAGTGCATATTCGATCTCATCGATATGCGTACTGCCTTCGGATACAAACAGCATCACGGCCAGAATGTCCGTGACGCCTTCCGCTTCGAGCGCATCGATCCCATGCTGAATCGATGCGTCTTCGACATTGCCCAGAAACGACACCGCAACCGGCATATGTTCCTTGATTCTGACTTCGCCGGCCGCTTCCTCCACCGCCTGCACCCATTCTGGCTGCGGCGAACCGTGACTGATAATCAAAGCGCCCGTCTTCATCATCTTGATTACCGTCCCAGACGATCGAGCGTCATCTTATAGCCATCGTTGCCATAGTTCAGGCAGCGTTTGACACGCGAGATCGTCGCGGTGCTGGCACCCGTTTCGGCTTCGATCTGGTTATAAGTGCTGCCCTTGCCAAGCATACGCGCCACTTCAAGACGCTGCGACAGCGATTGAATTTCATTGACGGTGCACAGATCATCGAAGAAAACATAGCACTCTTCCAGATCCTTGAGCGTCAGAATCGCTTCAAACAATTGATCGACCGTTTTATCATTTAACTTTTTCAGCTGCACTGAAAGATCATCCCCTACCGTTTACTGGTTATATTGCTGAGTATAGGTTCGCAGATTCCACCGCCGAAACCTCGCTTCTAAACGATTTCGGTTTAGACGATCCAAGCCGAAAACCAGCGAATTTACGCTTACTTTACCATTGTAGCGGCCTAAGTTACGTTTTTCAAGCGTTAACGGTTTCACGCGATGCAGACTGAACGGACAACAGCAGCCGTCCTGCGCCGAACTGTCGCATTTTTGCGGAAGAGTGTCCATCCCATACGAACAATCCCTTCCAAAATAATTCCAAATTCAAGAAAAGGATCGGAACCAAAACCCGTCATTTGAACCATCCCCGACGCCAGAACCAGCCGATCATCGCTCCAGCCAGGAAGACCATCATACCCAGTACCCCAAAGTACCCGTACTTAAAATGCAGCTCCGGCATATTCTCGAAGTTCATTCCATAGATGCCCGCGATCAGCGTTAGCGGCATGAATACCGTCGTAATGACCGTCAGCGTCTTCATAATTCCATTCATGCGGTTGGAGTTCAGAGAGATGTAACTGTCACGCAGATCGGCGGTCATCTCGCGGTTCGACTCCACCATCTCGGAGAGCTTCAATAGATGATCGTAGATGTCGGTAAAATAGACTCGGTATTCCTTGGAATTATCGACATGCTGGGAATTGATAATCCGATACAGCAGATCGCGCATCGGCACAATGGTATGATGCAGCTTGAGCAGTCGTGAGCGCAGATCGAAGACCTGAGCGAGCAGCTTATCCACCGATTCCCGGCGGCCGCGCTCCTCCAATTCAGCCAATTCGTCTTCGATGCCGAAGACGCACGGAAAATATTCATCGACCAGCGCATCCATGACCAGGTAAGCCGCCGCGATGGGATTCGTCTTTTTGGAAGGGTCCTGCGCCCGTTCGTGGATACGCGCCCAGGCCTCATCTACTTCCCGCATCCGTTCAAAATGGAAAGTCACCAGGAAAGAACCTCCCAGAAAGATATCGACCTCTCCCGCTTCCTTGCCCGCTTTTTCCAGCGCATGAGTAATGAGGAAGACATATTTCTCATTCGGGTCCATCTTGGGACGCTGCACATCGTTCAGGCAGTCCTCGATCTCCAGAGGGTGAAAATGAAAATAGCTGCTGAGCAGTTCCGTCTCTACAGCGGTTGGCGCCAGAAAATCGGCCCAGAACCATTGATACTGCGCAGGATCGATCTCGGTTAGCGGAAGGTCGAGAATCACCTGGTGGTCGTGAGTTACTGCAAGCGTCCGAATCATGGCGGCCGCCTCCTTGTCTATGGCTTGGTCTTCGGGTTTGCTTGCGGCCGAGCCGCGCAAACGCCTTTTTATCGTAATCCTTCGACTGCCTGCTTGCAAACGTCGAAAGTCCGAGGGCGTCGGCGTTTTTTGGATCAAAAGCTTTGTTAAAACGCAAACGGATCTATGGACGCCTATTTACCATTTTTGTTATACTAATTATATGAATATAAGCAAACAAATATCATAACAATGAGGATGCCATGAGAATTCTCAAAAGATTCCGTTACACTCGCTTTGTTGACCTGCGGATGGAGAAAAAGCTGCTGCTTGTCTTCGTTCTGCTTATTCTCCTGCCTTTGTCGATCATCGGCACCGTATCGTACGGCAGCTATTCCCATTCGATTCAAAGCAACACGGTCGCCTACTCGCAGAAAATGATCGGACAAGCGATCGACCGATTGGACGACTACGCTGACGATATGATCGCGCTCTCCGCCATGCCTTCCTATGTCGAAGACTTCAAGAAGAATCTGACCCGCTCTAACCGCTATGCCCAGAAGCATACCGAACTCGGTGAACAAACGTCGGACTCGGACGATTATGTGCAGCGCTTGGATATTCAGCGGGGCATCGAAGACAACATGAATTTCGTGAACACGTTCAAAGGCAACACCAGTTCGATCTACGTGTTCGACAATTACGGGAGCAGTTATTATTCGGCTTCGGACGGCGGGATTCGGCTGGATATCGAAGGCAGCTACCGATATTGGCGGGATCAGACAAAAGATTCGGGCGGCAAAGCGCTGCTGCTGCCGACGCAAGCTTTTCGCAGCAATTTGCAGAGCACGCGTTACGCCTTCACCGTCGTGCGCCAAGTCATGGACGGATTCCAGAATCCGATCGGCCTGATCGCGGTGGACACCAACGTCAATACGTTCGCCAAAACGTTCGACGAACTGGATCAGGTTACGCGGGGGCGCTCGCTGATCGTCGATCAAAGCGGCGTCATCGTCTACGGCAGCGGGATGCAGGATCTCGGAACGAATATCGGCGGGGGCAGCCTGTTCCCTCGGTTGACCGGAGAACGGGGCAGCTTCGTCTACGAGAGTCCCGAAAGCGAAGCGACCGGGCGGCAGCTTGTCGTCTACGATACGTCGGAGCAGACCGGTTGGAAGATCGCGTTGTCGATCCCCTTGGCTGCGCTAACCCGAGAAGCGGTCCATACGCGCAACGCCACGCTCGCCGCAACCCTCGGCGTGACCTTGATCGCGCTCGCCAGCTCCATGTTCTTGTCCTCCGCTTTGACCCAGCCGCTCGACGGCATGATGCGGCTGATGCAGAAGGTGCAGCGCGGCGATCTCGGTGTACGTTTTCAAGTGCGCCGGCGGGACGAGATCGGCCGACTGGGGAGCCAATTCAACTTCATGCTGGTGCGGATCGAAGAGTTGATCGCCGACATCTACCGGATCGAAGCGCAGAAGAAAGAAGCCGAGTTGGGCGCGCTTCAGAGTCAGATCAACCCACATTTCGTCTATAACACGCTCGAAGCGATCCGCATGACCGCCGAGCTGAACGACGACGTCGATTCGGCTGACATGATCTCAATCCTCGGCCGCATGCTTCGTTACGGCACGGACGATCCGGGCGGCGAAGCGACCGTGCGAGAGGAGCTGGAACACGCTTCGAGGTACGTCGATCTGCTGAACTATCGTTACCGTGGACGCTTCGAACTCGAAATGCGGGTGCCGGAAGCTCTATTGGACGAACGGCTGCCGAAGCTGACCCTCCAACCGATCATCGAGAACGCCGCTTATCACGGGCTGGACGACAAGCCGCTGATGCGGCTGGCGATTGAAGCCCATCAGGAAAATGGGCGATTGCGTTTCCGGGTGTCCGATAACGGCTGCGGAATGGAGGACACCGTGCTGAAGCGGTTGAACGCGGGCATCGCGGGCGGACTTCCGTCACGCAAAAGCGTGCGCGGCGGCGTCGGACTCAAGAACGTGCATCATCGCCTTGCGCTGCGCTATGGTCCCGGCTGCGGACTTCGCGTCTCCAGCAAGCCGGGAATCGGCACGACGGTGGAATTATCGCTGCCGCGCATTCAAGCCGTCTCTATCCCAACTGACGAAACGGAGCTGGACACATGACGAACTTATTCAGAGCCGCCTCGAAGCGGCTTGCCCGCCGGGGAAGCACGGCTTTCTGCGCGGTTCTCTTGTTCGCTTCGGGCTGTGCCAACCCTGCCAAGGAGAAACCCGCCCCTTCCCCACCCGAAGCGCGGGCGCAGGTTTTGAACGTATTGACCAACCGCGTCGATCTGATCGAGAACGGGGTATTCGAACGGTATGCGCAGCGTTTCGAGGCGGAACATCCCGGCACTGACGTGCGCTTTGAAGGGCTATCGGATTATGCCGGAGACATCATGACCCGCCTCTCGACCCGGGAAGCCGGAGACGTGCTGCTCATTCCGACCAATATGCCCGCAAGCGAACTGCCCAACTTTTTCGCGCCGCTCGACGAGAAGTTATTCGACAACATGCGTTTCGCCGATCTGCGCGAATACGCAGGCAAGCGCTACGGACTGGCGATCGGCACGACGACCGATGGCATCATTTATAATAAGAAAGCGTTCAAAGCGGCCGGCATCGATGCAGTTCCCCGGACGTTGGACGAGTTTTTTGCCGCCTGTGCGAAACTTAAAGCCCGAGGCATCGTTCCGGTCTACCTCAATTACGGCGCCAAGTGGCCGCTCAAAGAATGGGGCGACATTCTTGTCAATTATTCATCCGGCGATCCAGGTTATCTCAACCGTATGGCCGAGCAGGACGCTCCCTGGCAGCTGGACGGCAAATGGGGGGACAGCCTCAAGATCGTGCGGCAGATCGTGCGTGAAGGATACGCCGAAGATCGATTGTTCGCCAACACTTGGGAAATCTCGAAGACCGAACTTGCTTCCGGGCGGGCCGCCATGTATTTTCAAGGAAGCTGGGCGATTCGGCAGTTGATTGATGCGGGTGCGCATTCCGACGAGATCGGATTCTTCCCGTTCCCTTACGACAACGGCGGTTCATATTACGCGCCGTTGAATCCCGATTATTTCGTCGGCGTCAGCAAGTTCAGCGGCGAACCGGAATTGGCCGAAGAATGGGTCGAATTTTTTGTCAAAAAATCCGGGTTCGTGGACGACTGGGGATTCCTGCCCGTAGACCATACCCAAAGCCCCAAGCTGCCGCAGTTCCGCGAATTTCTGTCGCTGAATCCGAAGCTGGTCGAAGGCGTCCAAATGACGGATGACTTTATCGGGCTGGCGGATCGCGCGGATTTCTCGTTCTGGTCAGGCGGCTATATGCAGGAATTGATCGCCGCAGACGATCTCGGCGCGGCGTTCGGGGAGCTGAATCGGAGCTGGGCGGAAGCAAGGGAAGATTAAGAATGACCATCATAGATCGATCGGGCGTCCTCAAGGTCCCCGTATAGAGGAGAGAACATCATGGCCAAAAAAGTAACGATGCAGCAAATCGCGGACCAACTCGGCGTCTCCAAATTCGTCGTTTCGAAGGCGCTGTCCGGAAAAGGTGGCGTCAGCGAACAGACCCGCGAACGCGTCATTCAGGCAGCTTCGCAGCTCGGTTATTTCACGCAGCCCCGAGGTTACGGTCAAGGCAGCCGCCGCGAGCCGGAACGCGCGCCTTCGGCCGCTTCGGCCCGACAGTCCGTGCTGGTGCTGATGCCGAACGTGCGCTTCCAGACCCGCGAGTCCCTGTATTGGGGACGGATTCTGGACGGCGTGACCGAGACGTTCGAGGAGAAAGGCTTCGGCGTAATTATCGTGTCGGAGCAGCGGATCGACGCGGTCACGAGCGTGCTGAATCCAAGCGGGATTCTCGGACTGATCGGCATCGGACAGATCTCGACTCCGCTGCTGCTTGAAGTGCATCGGATTGGCCTGCCGACCGTGCTGATCGACCATGAAGACCCGCTGATCCCGGCGGACAGCGTGTTCGCCAACAATACCGACGCCTGCGCGCGGCTGACCAACCATCTGCTGGGCTGCGGACATTCGCGCCTGCATTTTATCGGCAGCTCGGGATTCTCGCGCAGCTTCCGCGACCGCTGGAGCGGTTATCGCTCCGCGCTGGAGATGCACGGCATCAAGCCGCAGGAAGGCGACGACCCGATGGGCAATCTCAGCGGCATTGACGACAGCAGCTTTGAAGGCGATCTTCGCCAATGGCTGACCAAGCGGCGCAAGCAGCGCGCGCTGCCGACGGCGCTGGTCTGCGCCAACGATTCGGCGGCGCTGGTCGCGCTGCGGGTGCTGGAATCGCTGGACATCAGCGTTCCCGAAGACGTCTCGCTGGTCGGCTTCGACAATATCGAAGACGCCGGCCGCGCGCAGCCCGGCTTGACGACCGTGCACGTGCCGAAGGAAGCGCTGGGACGCCGCGCTGCGCTGCGGCTGCTCGAACGCGTCCAAGATCCCAAAGCGCCGTTCGAGAAGATTCTCGTGGCTTCCGAGATCGTCTTCCGCCAGTCCGTCGCGGAACAAGCGGCAGGACGCGAATCGGCCGCAGAACAAGCCGCGACAGTGCAAGAACCTTCGGAACCACAATCCGCGGCGGGCAGCGAAGCTTGACGAACGGGCGAACGAACCGGCAGATTCGCTCCGGACGGACCCTTTACCTGCCGGGCTGCCGTTTTTTCGGCCTGTGCAGTCGGTCTTGCCTTGCTCGACGAACCGGCTCCGTATTCTAACGAATGACCCCGACTCCCGCGATCAGCGGAAGTCGGGGTCGTTTTTTTATTCTTGCGTCTATTTCCCCGCCTTATTGAGCGGACACGGAAGCCAGATAAGCCAGATTGCGTTCTACCAGATCCAGACGCTGCTGCACGCAGGCATGGGAGCGAAGCGGATCTTCCGGCGTGTTCGTCACGTAATCCAGCAGGCGGTCGACGTCGGTCTCCGCGACATGTATGCGCGTATCGGACGACGCGTAGTAGATATGAACCTGTCCTTCTTCGTTTACGGTAACGCCGTTGCAGAACAAGACGTTCGAGACGTCGCCCACTCGTTCTTCGCCTTCCGGAGCCAGCAGATGACCGCCCGGGCGATGCGTGACTTTCCACGGTTCTTGAAGATCGGAGAGGAACGCGTACAAGACGTAACGCAGTCCGGCCGCCGTGCCGCGAACGCCATGCGCGATATGCAGCCAACCCTGCTCCGTTTTGATCGGCGCCGGGCCTTGACCGTTCTTCACCTCTTTGATCGTATGATAAGCGCGTTCGTCGATGATGATCTCCCGGTCGATCGACGCGTTCTCGATCGTGTCCGACAGTCCCCAGCCGATGCCGCCGCCCGAACCCGCGTCGATAAAGCCGTCCTGTGGACGGGTGTAGAACGCGTATTTGCCGTCGACGAATTCCGGATGCAGCACAACGTTGCGCTGCTGCGCGGAAGGCGTCTTGAGGTCGGCCAAGCGTTCCCAAGTCTCGAGATCCCGCGTGCGGGCGATGCCGCACTGCGCGACCGCGCTCGACAGATCCGACGGCGCGGCCGAAGGATCGCGGCGCTCCGTGCAGAACAAGCCGTAGATCCAGCCGTCTTCGTGCTGCACCAGACGCATATCGTAGACGTTGATGTCCGGATCTTCCGTCTCCGGCATCAGGATCGGACGATCGCGGAAGCGGAACCCTTCGGTCGGACGGTCGCTTTCGGCGACGGCGAAAAACGATTTGCGGTCCGCGCCTTCCACGCGGGCGACCAGCACGTATTTGCCGTTCAGGAAGATCGCGCCCGGATTGAACGCGCCGCCCACGCCGAGACGTTCCGAGAAATACGGATTGGTCTCGGGATTGAAATCGTATTTCCAGATCAGCGGAGCGTGAGCAGCCGTCAGCACCGGATAGGCATAGCGATCATACACGCCGCTGCCCGGTTCGATTTTCTCGTTCGGACGGTTCACCAACTCTTCGTAACGTTCCGTCACCTGACGTTTTCTTTGCTCGAACCGCGTTTGGTCGCCGGTCGCGGCTTGCGCGTTTGCTTGTTGCTGCTGCGTATTCATCTTGAATTCCTCCATATCCTATAATCGTTTGAGCCTTCTCGTCTTAAGCCTGTACAGCTTCCCGGCGCTCGATACGGGTCAGCATTTCCAGACAAGCGCGGCTGTTGTGGTACGGACATTTCCATGCGCTTACTTTGGGTTCTTCGACATTCGGCACCCGGTCGTTCGAGACGCTCCAATACCATTCGCCGTTCGCCTGATCGACCAGATAATCGCGGATAAAAGCCCACGACCGATAAGCCGCTTCTTCGTAAGCTTCGTCGCCGGTCATTTCGTAAGCGTTATAGAATCCGACCATCGCTTCGGCCTGCGGCCACCAATCTTTCGCGTCGTCCACCAGTGCACCGCCGGAAGCTTCGTTCCAGATTCCGCCATCGGTATCGACGCCGCGCTTCAGTACGGCTTCGGCCATATGCAGCGCCGTTTTCTGCACGCGCTTCGTCCGTTCTTCGCCGCCCAGCACTTCCGCCGCTTCGACCAGCAGCCAACTGCCTTCAATATCATGCCCGTAAGAGACGTGATCCGATTTCACATTCCATTCGTCGTCGAAGAACAACAGGAAATGTCCGCTCTCTGCATCGATGATCCGATCCAGCGTCACGTCGATCAGTTCGCCAAGCCGCAGCCCCAGCTCGTCCGACGGCCAGATCCGGTACAGATTCGTATAGCCTTCCAGCACATGCAGATGCGTGTTCATCGATTTCTTCTCGTTCAGGTCTTTGCCGCTCAAGCTGAGATCGTCCGTGTCGCTCCAATCCTGCGCATGAGCTTCGATATAACCGCCGTGCACGGCATCGCGGCTGTGCCGTTCGATCAGGCCGAACAGCGCCTTCGCTTCTTCGACCAGTTCGCCGCGCAGCGAGTCGCCTGATGCCGATTCGTCTGCCAATGCTTCGCCGGAATTCGCCCGGACGTCCAACGCCAGCGCATATTCGCTCAACGCATAGATGACGAATGACTGGCCGTAGACCTGCTTTTTGGTCTCCGACGGCGTACCGTCCGCATGGACCATCCAGTAATAACCGCCGTGCTCCTCGTCTCGAAAATGTTTTTTCAAATAACGGTACGCGCGATCGGCAGTCTCCAGATAAGCCGCTTCCGCATATCGACGGTAAGCCGCCGAGAACGTCCACAAGATGCGCGCGTTCAGCACCAGGCTGCGGTCGGCGTCCGCATGAACGCTCAGATCCGCGCCGATCTCTCCAACGAATCCGTCATCCGTCTCCGACGGCGCTCGCTCCGTCCAGAACCGCAAGATGTTGCCGCGCAGTTCCTGTTCCAATTCCCGGTGCCAGTCTCTCGCCGGCCGTGTCATCTTCCCCGTTTCGCTCATCGTGCAATCCCTCGTTTCTCTTCATAGTAACGGCGCACGGTCGCTTCCGCTTTTTTGCCATATATGCAGTATCCGTCGTCCCGTCCGGCTTCTTCTCTCGCATACAGCTTGGCGGGCCAATCCCACAGCATAAAGCCTTTTACCCAAGAGCGCCGTTCGCAGGCCGTCAGCATCGCGGCATAGAACGCGGCCTGTTCGTCTTCGCTGATCGCACCTTGCAGCGTCCAATCGTTGGGGATCGATGCCGACCCTTCGCGGCTCGGACAGCCTGCCTCAAGGAAAAGGAACGGCTTGCCCGCGGCTTCGACGACCTGTTCGATCCGGTCCAACTGGTTCTCCCAATCGTTAGCCGGATAATACCCACTCGAAGACACGACATCCACGGCGTCCCACCAAGTCACGTTATCTTCCTGATATTTATCGCAGTTGTACGTGATCGTGCCGGAATAGACTTTGCGGATTCGAGCGATCAGCGCCCGCCACTCGCTCTCCCTTCGATCCGTCTGCACCATCTCACAGCCGATGCACAGCAGCTCGCAGCCCGTTTCTTCGGCGATCGCCGCGTAATGCAGCATGAAACGTTCGTACGAAGCGAACCAGTCGGACCACTTCGGTTCGCAGGGCACGTCTTTGTCGAAAAAGTTGATGTGCGCTCTCCACGTTCCGTCGGCGCAGTTGACGATCGGTTTGAGACAGACCTTCAAGCCGAGCTTCCTTGCCTCCGCGATCGCCCAACGCACTTCTTCGTCCGTCACGGTCGGCTCCTCCCGGAAGCGAATTTCGGTGGAATGGGCCGTATCCTGCATCGCAGCAAAAGCGATCGCAATCCAATCAGCTCCCGTGTTTTGTTTCATCTCCCGCATTGAATCCCGGGCCGCCCCGTTCGCCCAAGTTCCGCGCACGCCCATGAAGCCCCAAGTCATCCCGCAAACGAAACCGTTCAGATCTCCCACGCCCTTCTTTTATTTTTGTTATCATTTTGTTATGTTATTCATAAAAACATTTCCTCCATTTCTTTATAAATGTTTTCGAGACGATTTTCAAGAGTGAACCTCACATTATCCTAAAAAAGCAAACAAAAAAATAATAACAATATAGAAGCAAAGGGGAACCCGCCTATGAAATTGATAATTGCCGACGACGAGGAACTGATTCGGTTGGGACTGGAGAAAATCTGCTTGCGCGAAGTGCCGGGCGCGGAGGTCGTCGGCTCGCATCGCAACGGCGCCGAAGCTTGGAATCAACTCTCTGAACTTGCGCGCGGCGAGATCGACGTCTTGATTACCGATATCCGTATGCCGGTCGCGGACGGTTTCGAGTTGATCCGCCGCTGCCGGGAGCGATGGCCCGATCTGCCGATCATCGTGCTCAGCGGGTTCAACGACTTTGAATATGCGCGCCGCGCGCTGCGGTTCGACGTGACCGACTACCTGCTCAAGCCGATCGACAAGCCGGAATTGATCGCGCTGCTGGAACGCATACGTCTTGAATACGCACCGGTTCCCGAGACCGGCGGCTCTCCCGATCATTACGCCGTAGAGCGGCTGAAAGCGATCATCGAACGCGAATACACGCAGCCGCTGGAATTTGCTGAATTAGCCGAGCGAATCGAGATGAATCCGAGCTACGTCAGCCGCCTGTTCAAGAACGTGACCGGACAGACGCTGACCGACTACCTGATTGGCGTCCGGATGGCTCATGCCAAGCGGCTGCTGACGCAGCAGCCCGAATTGAAAAATTACGAGATCGCCGAACGAATCGGATACGGCGATCCTGTCCATTTCAACAAACTGTTCAAGAAAACCGTCGGCGTGACGCCGAAAGATTATCGCCACACTGTACAGCGCGAAAAATAAAAATAACAAAATAACAAACGAAGACTATAAATAACAAATCAGCACATCGATAAACGTTAGGCTCAAGTCTATAATCCATATCAGAAAGCGTATTCATATTTGATTTTTGTTTGTATTTCATACGATTGTTAGCATGACCGAATCAAGCTTCTCACACAGAAAGGGGTTTCTAATCATGAAAAAACGCAAATCCATCATGGGCCTGGCGGCGCTCACCCTGTCCGCTTCGCTGTTCACGGCTTGTTCTTCAGGTGGCGGAGGCAGCACTCCGGCAGCTTCCGGCACGGAAGGCGCAGCCGAGAGCACCGGGCCGAAAGGCAATATTACGGTCATTACGCAGCGTACCGACATCGTCGATACCGTGTTCCAAGATTATGCCAAAAAATTCAACGAAAAGTATCCGGATGTCCATGTTGAATTTGAAGCGCTGGCCAATTACGAAGACCAGATCAAGATCCGCATGAACACCAACGACTACGGCGACGTTCTGCTGCTGCCGACCAGTATTCCGCTGGCCGATACGCCGACCTTCTTTGAGCCGCTTGGTACGATGGACGAACTCTCCAAACAATACGATGGTCTGGAAGAACGCGAAGTCGATGGCAAAGCGTATGGCATTCCGATCACAATCAACTACTCGGGCGTCATCTACAACAAAGCCGTTTTCCAAAAAGCCGGCATCTCGGAACCGCCTAAAACAATCCACGAATTCATGAAAGCTCTCCAAGCCGTCAAAGACAAAACCGACGCGGTGCCGCTGTATACCAACTATGCTGCCGGTTGGCCGCTGACCCAATGGGAAGCCGTGCTGACGACGGTCGCCGGAAGCGTCGACTACGTTAACGTGACGCAGCCGACGAAGGACGACAACTTCGTGCCGGGCGCTCCGCACTACGAACTGTACAAGGTGATGTATGACGCGGCCAAGAACGGTCTGATCGAAGAAGATCCAACGACGACCGACTGGGAATCGTCCAAAGCCGACCTCGCAAACGGCAAGATCGGTTCGATGGTCCTCGGCTCTTGGGCGATCGGACAGATCAAAAGCGTCGCTTCAAATCCGGACGATATCGGCTTCATGCCGTTCCCGACGAACGCGCCGGAACGCATCGTGCCGCTTGCCGACGACTACACGCTCGGCATCAACATGCACAGCGAAAACAAAGAAGCCGCTCGCGCCTGGGTAGACTGGTTCATCAACGAATCCGGCTATCCTTCGACCGAAGGCGGCGGCATCAGCCCGGTCAAAGGCGCCGAACTGCCGGAGATCCTCAAGCAGTTCGACGGAACAGACGTGAAGTTCCAGGCGCAGACCCCGGCTCCCGACAACCTCAAAGGCCTCGTGGACAAGATCGACAAAGATGCCGAGATCGGTCTCTGGCAGCCGGACTTCAAGAAAACGATCATCGAAGCCGCGATCGGCAACCGCCCGGAATCGTATGACGACATCATGAAGAAGCTGAACGACGCTTGGACGAAATCGCGCGCGAAATTCGCTGAAAAGCAATAATTCACAGCGGTCAGTTTACAGAAAGCAAGATTAGAGATTCAACAACATCAACATGCAGCAAGACCATGCAGAAGCCGCCGGTCATTCGGCGGATTTTAGAAAAGGGCTTCGCCAGGCAAAGGGAACGGGCCGTTTGTCTCCGTCCGTCGAACGGAACGTCATGCCGCTGTTCAAGCCGAACAACCGGTTTCGTTCCCTTTTTCTTTTTACGGCTCTACGGTCGGAAGAAGGTTATGCCGCGAAAGACTCTTACGGAGGTGTGGAAGTGAGCTATCGCAATCAGCGTATTCTAATCATCGCCTGCTTTACAATCGTACCGTTGGCCCTGTTGGTTACGTTCGCGTATCTGCCCGTTGTCAACATGTTCCGCTACAGCTTTACCGACTGGAACGGGTACGGCAAGACGTTCAACTACGTAGGCTTCGATAATTACAAAAGCATTTTTACCGATCCCAAATATTTCTCCGTGTTTAAAGTCAGTTTGTATTATTTCTTCGCCACGTTCGTGCAGATGGGCCTGGCCCTGTACTTCGCCACAATTCTGAGCTTCAAAGTTCGCGGCAAAAACTTTTTCAAAGGTGTGCTGTTTTTCCCTTACCTGCTGAATGGCGTCGCAATCGGCTTCATCTTCCTATTTTTCTTCAAGCCGGGCGGAACGTTCGATACTGTTCTGCAAGCGCTCGGACTCGATTTTCTGATCCAGAAATGGCTGCTGAACCCGAATATCATTAACGTCTCGCTCGCCGGAGCGTCCGTCTGGAGATACATGGGCTTCAACTTCATCGTCTTCTTGGGCGCCATCTCCTCGATCTCCAAAGACATCTATGAAGCTTCGGATATCGACGGCGCCAACCGCTGGCACCAATTCCGCCATATCATCCTGCCCAGCATCAAGCGGATCGTCCAGCTCAATATCATCTTGTCGATCAGCGGCGCGATCAGCGCGTTCGATATTCCGTACATCATGACCGGTGGATCGAACGGCAGCAATACGTTCGTCATCCAGACCGTTGACGTTGCGTTCAAATACGGCAAAGTTGGACTCGCTTCGGCGATGGCCGTCGTGCTTCTGTTTATCGTCGTGATCGTCACCTTGATTCAACAGTTGTTCGTGAAGGAGGAAAAATAGATGCAGGCCGCCAAACCCGCCGCTCGAAAAAACACGCAATCCCACGCGGTCCGCTACACGGTCGCGTCGATCGCCAAGTACGTCACGCTGATCGTCGGCGCGCTGGCCGCGCTCGTTCCGATCATCGTCGTCTTGTTCGCTTCGCTCAAGACCGGCGCCGAATACGGATCGACCGGGGCGCTGACTCCGCCGTCCAATTGGTTGAACTTCGACAACTACGTCAAAGCGTTCGTGGATGGCAAGATGATGGTCGGATTCGTGAACACCATAATCATCTTGATCGTCTCGATTATCGGCGCCACGTTTACCGGTTCGATGATCGCTTATATTCTGAGCCGATTCCAATTTCGCGGCAAAAAGCTGCTGCTCGGCGCGTTCCTGCTGGCTACGCTGATTCCAAGCGTCACCACGCAGGTCGCTACTTTCCAGATCATTAACGATCTGCATCTGTTCAATACCCGTCTCGCACCGATCGTGCTGTATCTCGGCACCGACATTATCGCCGTCTACATCTTCCTGCAATTCCTTGACACGATCGCGGTATCGCTCGACGAATCCGCGATGCTCGATGGCGCGTCGTATTTCACGATCTACTTCCGTATTATCCTGCCGCTGCTGCTCCCGGCGATCGTGACGGTCATCATCATCAAAGGCGTGGCGATTTATAACGATTTCTACACGCCGTTCCTGTATATGCCCAAGTCCTCGCTGCAGGTCATCTCGACCGCATTGTTCAAGTTTAAAGGCCCTTACGGATCGCAGTGGGAAGTCATCTGTGCAGCGATTATCATCACGATTATCCCGACGCTGATCGCGTTCCTCTCGCTGCAAAAGTACATCTATAACGGCTTTGCGCAAGGTTCGGAAAAAGGTTGATTTTTATCCAAAAGCTGATCCCCAACGAAAAAGGAGACTATTGTTATGACTGACGTACGCATGATCGGAGAATCCCTGCCTCACATGCCGTGGGAAAACAAACCGGAGGGCCTGACCGCCCCAATCTGGCGTCACTCGGCCAATCCCATCGTTCCGCGCAATCCCGCGCCCGGCATCGCCCGCATCTTCAACAGCGCCGTCGCTGCTTACGGAGAGCGCTTTGTCGGCGTATTCCGCGCCGAAACGATCAACGGACGTCCGCATCTGTCGCTCGGCTGGAGCGACGACGCGCTGAACTGGACGTTCGACGAACATCCGATCGACTTCGTCGATGAAGACGGACAGCCGTTCAATCCCGGCTACGCGTACGATCCGCGGCTGGTGAAGATCGAAGATGTGTATTACATCATCTGGTGCACCGATTTCTACGGCGCGGCGATCGGTCTCGCCCGTACCGAAGACTTCAAAACGTTCGTCCGACTAGAGAATCCGTTCCTGCCGTTCAATCGCAACGGCGTGCTGTTCCCACGCCGCATCGACGGCAAATATGTCATGCTATCGCGTCCAAGCGATAGCGGTCATACGCCGTTCGGCGACGTGTTCCTCAGCGAAAGCCCGGACCTCGTTCACTGGGGCAAACACCGCCATGTCATGTCCAAGGGCGGCAGAGGCTGGTGGCAGTCCGTCAAGATCGGCGGCGGCCCGGCTCCGATCGAGACCAGCGAAGGCTGGCTGATGTTCTACCACGGCGTAACCGGCACCTGCAACGGTCTGGTCTACAGCATGAGCGCCGTTATTCTCGACATCAACGAGCCGTCGAAAGTCAAATACCGTTCCGGCAACTTCATTCTGACGCCGGAAGAATGGTACGAAGAACGCGGCTTCGTCGCCAACGTGGTCTTCCCGTGCGCGACGCTGCACGATGCCGATACCGGACGGATCGCCGTCTATTACGGCGCGGCGGATACGTATGTGGGCGTCGCGTATACGACGGTGGAAGAGATCGTCGGCTACGTGATCGAGACGAACGAAGTGATCGGCGACGATGCCGAGATCGGCCGGATGTAGACGTTTGACGAAACGGGGGAAGAATTATGGATCGGGATATGCCTCTGCGCGAACTGCGCGAGTATAACGGAAAAAGTCCGCGTCCGGACGATTTCGACGCTTATTGGGAGCGCGCGTTAGCCGAGCTGGATGCGCAATCGCTGGATTACGAACTGGTTCCAGCGGAGATGACCAGTCCGGTCGCCGAATGTTTTCATTTGTATTTCACGGGCGTCGGCGGCGCTCGCGTGCACGCCAAATATGTGCGTCCCAAACACGGCACCGATGAAAAAGCGATCACCAAAGGCGCCGGCGTGGTCATGTTCCACGGCTATTCGTGCGACAGCGGCGATTGGGGCGAGAAGATGCTGTACGCGGCCTGCGGCGTGAGCGCGCTGGCACTCGACTGCCGGGGACAGGGCGGGCCGTCCGAAGACAACCTGCGCACGAAGGGTCCTACACTTCGCGGTCATATCATTCGAGGGCTGGAAGACGAGAGTCCGGACAATCTGTATTATCGGAACGTATTCCTCGATACGGCGCATGCTGCTCGTATTCTCATGAACATGCCCGAAGTGGATGAGAACCGCGTCGCGGCCCTCGGCTATTCGCAGGGCGGCGCTTTGACTGCGGCCTGCGCCGCATTGGAGCCGCGCATCAAGCTTGCGATTCCGGTCTATCCGTTCCTCTCCGACTACCGCCGGGCATGGGAGATGGAAGTCGTCACTTCCGCTTACGAAGAACTGTCGTATTATTTTCGTTGGTTTGATCCGCAGCACAAGCGCGAGGAAGAGACATTCCGCAAGCTGGGTTATATCGATATTCAGAATCTGGCCGACCGTATCCGAGGCCGCGTGATCTGGGTGACGGGACTGACTGATACCGTCTGCCCGCCATCCACTCAATTTGCCGCTTACAACAAGATCACGACCGACAAAGAAATGATCCTGCTGTACGAACACGGCCACGAATGGCTGCCGGGCATCGGGGATCTCGCTTTGAAAGAGATCTGTGCGCTGTAGCGTTATCCAGCCTAAGGCTTGCTCTAAACTTTTCTGATCGCCCAAGGCTTTGTCCATAATTCTTCATCATAAAAACAAGCTGCCCCTCCGCAATATTGGAGTTGCAGCTTGTTTTCTATTCCCATGCTCTTTCATTGCACTTCGGCAGCTTTATTTTCCCGCAGCGGCCGCGTCGGCTTTAATCGTCTTCACCGAGGTCAGCGCTGGAGTCAGGAACGTCTCGGAAGGTTCGCCGCTTGGAGAATGAATGTGGAAGATATAACCGTTCTCGCCTTCCGGCTCCCAGACCGCATATTCGTACAACCCGCCTTTGTCGTCGGATGCTTGAAGCACAAGTCTGGCATCGTACATCGGGCCTTCAACCAATTGATCGCCCGCATACTCTTTCACTTCGCCGTATTTCTTCAGTTCTTCCTGACCTTCCTTACGCAGCTCGTCCAGATTGAAATCGGAAGGCAGCTTCTCGATCTCGACGTAATATTCCGGGTAAGCGGTCAGGAACAGCTTGTTCTTCGCCGCGTCGAATGTATAAGCGTCGAATACGTACAACGAATAGCCTTCTCCCTGCTGAAGCTTCGCTTCGCGTTTATCCGGCATGCCGTCGCCCATCATCTCGATCGTTTCCGTCGCGGGACGTTCGGATACGGCAGTTTCATCTTCGCCAGAAGGCGCTCCCGCCGAAGTCTCGCCCCCCGTCTTCTCCAGGGATTGGATCTCCAGCTGCGGTGTATCACTGCCTTCAACCGGATGTTCCACATATTCAAACGAGATCATATCCCCTTCGTTCAAGCCTTCAAGCTGCGTCTCGGCGCTCTCGGAGAGCTGGAACGAAGTGGCTTTGCCGTCCATCTCAACCTCAATGGTGTGTGGATCAGCTTGTCCGTTGTAGGTGCCTGTCGCCGAGATCGCTTCGTGCTCCGTATCGGTCGTCTCTTCATTGTCAGCTGCCGGAGCAGGCGGTTCCTGCGTGGTGTTTGTCGGCACGTCTCCAGGCGCCGGCGCTGGGGCTTTTGCTGTTCCGCAGGCCGACAAAGCAAAGGTAAGCAGCAGCGCGGAAGCCAAACTCATCATTTGGGCAGATTTTTTCATCGTGAACACCTCCATGATTATTAGACGGGGGCCCGCCGGAAAATGTTACAGGTGAAGCAGCGGCCTTCCCGCTTGCGGGCATTTCTTCCGGACCATTCACTAGCCAATTTTTCGATCAAATGTCTAACCAAATTCGCTGTTGAAGTGTCTATAAAATATTCGTACCCATAAAAAAGGAGTCCTTGTCATGAAAAATCTTCCAGTATTATTCCAAAGCCTTCTTTTGGTTGGCGCAGTCATTCTTATGCCGAATGGTTCCGCAGCGGCAGCTCCCTCGCTTTCGACTCCAGACTCCTGGCAGTCTGCCGAAACCGTACTCCCTGTTGATGACACTGCCGCCCTGCTCCAGTCCCCCGACTCTGCCGCTCTAATCCAACTGGGAAGCGGCCGATTGGATGTGCTCTCACCCAAACAGCAGGTGCTGGAGTTCACGTCCTCTCCCATCCGACCAAGCTGGTGCTGCTGACTGCGTCGGAATCGGGACAATTACAAAAACAGGTCTATGATGCCCAGGGGAAAGCCATGAGTCATACGCCATTCCAAGTCAAACTGCCCAAGAATGGCGAGGCTCGCTGGGTCGCGCCTACACTGAAAGCTTCGGAGCGGGTGATGATCCAAAGTGACAATCAATTTACCCTCTATGATGCCAAAGGACATTCCATCCTCCGTTATGACGCAGCAGCTCGCTCCGACGGGAATTATGAGCATATCCGCGTAGACGATTGGGATTTCTCGGCGTATCCGTATCTGGCGATCGAATATGAGGGACAGCGCACCATGGCTTCGGATTTCTTCATCCAGCTCGTTAATCTGTATGACAAGTCCGTTAAACCGCTGCCCGGTCTTGCGATTGACAAACAGGTTAAGATCGACGCACAAAATCGGCTTCAGGCCTGGAGTTCCTTCCTGTACGAAGGCATCGGGCCAGCCAATGCGATCAGCCCCGATCTCGCAGAGAAGCAATCTTTTCACGCCGCTTATTCCCTGAGTTCCGGCAAGCCACTAGTGGATCACAAGCAGTTATTTGAACAGCCAAAAGGGATGGAGCCAAGTGGTTGGGAAACGCAGATAGCCGGTTCATATGTCTTCGTGCGCGACCTGAAAGCTGGAAGTTGGAGCCTCTATCCGGCTACTGCCTCGGCACCGATCACTTCCGCACATACCGGCCTGGAAGCAGATGCAAAGTTTATTGGCTACCATCCCGCTTCCAAGATCGCCTATTTCCTTGTTAAAACTTCATCGGGTACGCAGACGACCGAGGTACGGAAAATCCAGCTGTAACCTGTCGGCTGCCTTCGTGCCACCAATACTTGTACCGCTCCTAGCAAAAAAGACCTTGCGGATGCGTCCGCAAGGTCTTTTGGAGTCGTTTAGAAAATCAACTTGTAGATCAATCCGGCCATAACAGCCACGATTGGGATGGTGATAAACCAGGCCACAACGATCCGTCCAGCCATGCCCCACTTCACTTCGCGGAAGCGCTTGGCGGCGCCCACGCCGAGAATCGAAGATGTCGCTGCATGAGTGGTACTGATCGGCAGGTGGAACAAGGTTGCCGTGAAGATAACGGAAGCCGAGGATACGTCAGCGGCAAATCCGTTAATCGGTTCGATCTTGAAGATCTTTGTGCCCAATGTCTTGATGATCTTCCATCCGCCAACCGAAGTACCGAGTGCAATCGCAGTCGCAGCGGCCAGTTTGACCCACAGCGGCGGCTCAAGCGAACTCCATTCGCCTGCCGAGATCAAGGCGAACGTCATGATGCCCATCGCTTTTTGCGCGTCATTCGTACCGTGTGCGAACGACTGAAGGGCAGCCGTAATGACCTGCATGGAGCGGAAGCCTTTGTTGACCGTATGCGGGCTGCGCCGACCTACCGTCCATTTGAGAATCATCATGATGATATAACCAACGGCAAACGCAATCAGTGGCGAGAAGATAAGGGCCTCGACAATCTCCAGGAACCCTTTCCAATTGACGCTGTCCGCTCCTGCTCCGACGAAGACGGCACCCGCAAGAGCACCGATCATCGCGTGCGACGATGAAGACGGAATCCCGAACCACCAGGTGGCCAGGTTCCAGATGATCGCCGCGATCAACGTCGCAATGACGATCTCGATGCCGTTATCCAGCTTGGTGGGATTGGCGATACTCCCCCCGATGGTCTTGGCAACTCCGGTAAACGTGACCGCACCCAGGAAGTTCATGCCGGCTGCGAGCAGAATCGCGGTACGCGGCTTCAGGGCACGGGTCGAGACGGACATGGCGATGGCATTGGCCGTGTCGTGGAATCCGTTAATGAAGTCGAAGGCAAGCGCCAAAAATACGACGACCCCAAGTATAATTAAAGATGTTTCCATATTGTTTACGACCGCACCAAGAAAGACGGCTACGCCTCACCTGCGTCCTTGCAGATGCCGTGCCGCAGTCTTTTTACGAAACAGACGCCGAAAATGAGAAACCCTCACGCTCGAAAGCCGCATCCCGAAAAAGCGGTCCTGACCTCCTTTAGCCCTAAAATGGCAGGCTCCGCTTAGGAGTTGCTCATAATGATGGTTTCCAGAATATCGGCAACGTCTTCGCAATTGTCGGTCGTTGTCTCCAGGCGTTCATAGATTTCTTTGCGTTTAATCAGTTCGATCGGATCGGATACGTTCGCAAACAGTTCCTTGATGCAGATACGCAGCAGTTCGTCGCCCTGGTTCTCCAGATCGTTCAGACGAATCGTATATTCACGGATCGCCAGCAGCTTCTTCTGCGACAGCAGGTGAATGGCCTTCTGGATCTCGTACGCCGACTCGCGCAGAATTTCTCCGAACTGAATCATATATTGATCCGGCTGACCCAGGTTGTACATGTAAAAACGCGAAGCAGTCGCTTCCAGTCCGTCCAATACATCGTCCAGCGTGGTGGCCAGCTTCAGGATGTCGTCTCTTTCCAGCGGGGTGATGAACGTCTTGTTGAGTTCGGTAATAATGGTATGCGTAAACCCGTCACATTTGCTCTCGAAATCCTTCATGTCTTTGACGAAAACGTTGACATCCTTCAGATCCGCAACATGCACCGAGAAATAGTCTGCGGCCTGTACGATGGTATCCGCCATGTTTTCTAGTGTCTGAAAGAAAATATCCTTCTTTTTCACACGCATTTTAAAACCCCTTTTCAAATTTTCAAAACCCCGTATGACAAGGCCTGAAGTCGCGTTTGCGACCTTCATCATTTTATCACAACGATGTTAGGGTTGAAAGAAAACTTCTTTATGTTTTTCACGTTGTTTTTACGAAACTCCCGATTTTGCTTAACAAAAGGGGCGCATTTCGCTAAAAAAGGCTGGCTTGGGGTTCCGGAACCCGTTCTCTGTTCGACTCTCATTTTACCGAGCAAAGCTATAATGAACCTTAAAAAGTCTTCTTGTCGCCAACAAAAAACGATCAACCCAACCGAAAAATTCAGTTGGGATTGATCGCTTTGTTTTCCATCGTTAGATCGTCCAGTGCTGCCAATAGCCTTGGTAACGCTGCACAAGTCTTTAGATTGTCCAGTGTTGCCAATCGGCCTCATTCTTGTGCCGATCTTGAAGCCAGCGCTTGGTGATGTCGAGCAGTTGGCGGCGGTGAGGGCCGGACGAATACGTATGGTCAGCCTGGAAGATAATCTCCTTGTCGCAGCGCGAGTCGGGACGCGTCCAGAATAATTTCTGATACAAGAAGGCGTAATCAACCGGAATGACATCATCGGATGTCCCGTGAACGACCAGCACATCGCCGTAGAATTTGCCTGCTTCCTGGAACGGCTGGAACGCGCCCAGCGATTCAAAAAATACGGGCGAAAATGAGTAGCCCAGGAAGTCGGTGCTGCCTGTGCGCACGGACTCATCATACCGATCACGTCCGGTGATCTTGACGATGTCGTTAAAGGGATAGCCAACCGCTGACCATAGGGCCAGACTCTTCACCCGGCGATCCCGTACTGCTGTCAACAGTGCAACGGCTCCGCCGAGGCTATGACCGATCAGCGTAACCCGGCTGGGGTCAATGTCGGCGCAGGTCATCGCGTAGTCCAGCACCGTCTGCGTCTGGCGGATCATCGACTCGATGCCTTCTTCGCCATACACCCCATCGCTTTCTCCGCAGCCTGCGTAATCAAAGCGAACGACCAACTGACCTTCGGCAGCCAGCTCCCGGGCCGTCACGACAAACAGCCGGTCTACTCCGATCCGACTGCCTACAAATCCATGACAGATGACCGTCAGCGGCAGACGCCCCTCGCAGCCTCCTGACGTTGGATAATGAAGCGTGGCGGTCAAATCGTGTTTTTCGTGGCGGATCAGAATCTGGCGTTCCATAGGCGGCAGCCTCCCCGGTTGATTAATCCCTAGTTAATTAGTATGAATTAATCCTATCTTACCTTTTTGCAGGGAAGCTTGTCAATCAACGTGTCCGGTCAGCGTAGACCAATCCCCCAGGATTGCGCTATGCTTAGGAAGATCAATTTGCAGGAGGGAAGCCTATTGAGCCGCTACCGTTACGGCGTATTGAAAGCCCAGGCCGTTCGCTACATTCAGGGGTTCGGCAGCCAGCCGCACTTTCACATCTGCCTGCAAGACGACCGGGGCACGAACTATCGGGTCTCGATCAATATCCGTTCCAAGGCGTATCCATCGGAGCTGCTCTATGGAATCGGTGTCTGCAATCCTGAACAAGCCGACGCTCTGAAGGCGCTGCCCCGTGGATTTACTCCGATTGAAAATGGGCTGCCTGTGCAGGGACTGGATTATGTGCGTCGTCCGCTGCTGCGCCGTGAAGATCTGGTGCCGCTGCCTGCCAGTCTGCCGGGTCCCGATAACGATCTGAATGAGAAGATTCTCGCGCTGATCGACAACGCCCTGTCCGCTAACGCAGATCTGTACGTTTTTGGAGACTGCTGGGGTCCAGAGCCGCAGACGCCGGATTATTATTTTGGATTCCGTCCCGGCCGCGGGGTGCACAACATCCATATGAATCAAGGCAACGCCCAACCGTGGCATGATGACAATGGTGCTTTCCGCGATGGTGCCCTGTTGATTCATTTTGCCAAACCAAACCGCTGGATGGGCTTGATGTTGGCCTTCCAATCGCAGTCTTGGGAGACCGACGAGCACGGACATGCCGCTGATTAATCGAAACAAGGCTGAAGCCTGGAGGAGGATTTACCGTTGAGCGTCAGGAAAAAAATTCGTGAGATCAATCAGATCCGCGATCAATTGAGTCAAAAAAACCGTGACTATTTCGATGAGGTCATCGTGCGGATTCGTTTCAGCCGCGTTCAGGAAGAGAGCGGGGAAGACTGGCTGCTGGCACGTGCACAGGAACTGCTGGCTGCCCAGAAGAAAGGCAAAACGGCGATCAAGCTGTTCGGTGAGGACCCTATCGCCTACGCGGATGCAGCCGCAGCAAATCTGCCGCAGCGCAAGGCTCCAAGCCGCGCACGCCTCATGCTGATCGCGCCGTGGGCTGCCCTGAGCTGGACCTTCCTGCTGCTGGGAATCGCTGCCCTGATCGCCCCGGAAGCGGAGCAGGTCAACATCGGCGCTCTGGTGATCGTCGTCATCGGCGCCCTCGCTCTGGTCGGCGTGCTGATGAGCCTGATCCGCCGTGATCCCGAAGAAGGTGTGCCCGCTCCGCCCAAGTTCAATATTCGCAGCGTTGGCATGAGCCTGCTCGCCCTGCTCATCGTCGGCGCAGTCGGCGTGATGGTGCTTCAGGTTACGCCGGTTGTGACCATTCCCTACTGGCTCAGCTTCGCGTTGGCCATTGTTGGATTTACCGGACAGGTCTTCATGCTTAGACGTCGCTAGATCATAGGCAGATGGGGAGTAGACCGATCAATCGTAGGCAGCTCGCAACCCGTTCACAAATACCGAAGAGGCGACCCGTCAAACGGATCGCCTCTCTTTTTTCATCAGACTTATACCGGGAGACATCTTCCTCGCTGCCCGCACCTCCACTGCCTATCGCACGATGTCCGGTGCTTTCATGCATATCCGCTGAATCCAGCGGCTGCACTTCCGATCCTCTCGGATGCCAGCGAATCCCTTACAGCTCCACTTCGACCTGCACCGCTCCGCCGCCTTCAACCAGCGGAAGCACATTGCCTTCGATCACTTCGCCATTTACCCGAATCTGCTTAACGCCTCGACCTTCGCCGCTGACATTGCGAACCTCGATCTCGTACCGGCAGCCCTGGAACAGGCGCTGCGCCTTGAATCCTTCCCACTTGCCTGGGATGCACGGATCGATCTTCAACCCTTCCAAAGTCGCCTTGACGCCCAAAATATACTGCGTAGCCGCCACATACATCCAGGCCGCGGTTCCGGTCAGCCAGGAGACATTCGCCAGACCAAATTTGTCGGAGTCCGGGCCAAACAGATTCGACGCATAGACGTATGGTTCCGCCCGGTAGCGTTCGATGCCCGCTTTGTCCATCGCCACACTCGGAATGAGCTGACGGTAATATTTGTAGGCCAGATCGCCGCGCCCCAGCATACATTCCGCAATAATTGCCCAAGTATTGGCGTGGCAGAACACGGCCCCATTTTCCCCCGTACCCGGATTGTAGTTAGTGAGCGGGTCGGATGGATCGGGGAAATCGACAATGGGTGGATGCAGCTTCTTGATCCCCAGCTCCGTATCCAGCATCTCACGCACACTGTCCATCGCAGTCTGGCCTTTCTCGCCTTCTGCCATGCCTGACATCACGGCCCATGTCTGTGCGTTCAGCCACAGCTTGGCCTGATCGTGTTCGTCCGTTCCAAGGAAACGTCCATCGTCCATGACCGCACGCCGGAACCATTGGCCGTCCCAGCCTGCTTCGTTGATGCGTGTCTTCTGATCGTTGTACAGCTTCTGATAACGTTCTCCTTCCTCCGGCACGCCCGCCAGACGAGCAAGATCAACCATCTTGAGCAGCGTTGTGCCAAACTGCATAGCCGTCCAGATGCTCTCCCCCTTCCCTTCGCGGCAGACGCGGAACAGCTGATCGTTCCAGTCGGAGCGCAGCATGAGCGGGAATCCATTGCGTCCCAGATGACCTTCCGTGAAGTCAATCGCCCGCCGCAGATGCTCATATACGCTGCCCTCACCGCCATCATAATACGGAAGCGTCTCATGCAGGAAAGACGGATCGCCGCTCTCGGCAATCAGATCCCACACCGCGAGCGCCGTCCACAGATGGTCGTCGGAGTGGATGCTGGTGACCGGGTCCCAACCTTCGTTGGGGAAGAAGTAATGGTTGACGTGTCCATCTTGATACTGCTGCCCAAGCAGCAACCGCAGCTTATCCTTCGCCGCTTCAATATCATGCGGAACGACGGCCAATACATCCTGCGCCGTGTCACGGAAGCCGACGCCCCGGAAGGTGCCGGTGGCATAGAAGGAGATGTTACGCGAGAACAGGAAATTGCGCTGCGCCTGGTACGGATTCCAGACGTTGAGCATCCGCTGGGCTTCGCTGTCCGGCAGTTCGCAGTTCCAGGTGCCCAGATACCCCTCCCAATACTCACGCAGTCCGGCAAAAGAGCGCTCGACGAAGCCCGATTGACGCGATCGCTCGACCGCCAGCAGCGCTTCCGCCTCGTCCGGCGCTGTTCCCAGGAAAACATTAATCGCCCGCGTCTCTCCCGGCGCCAGCGTAACCGTCATCTGAAGCGCACCACATGGATCGCCGCCAAGCAGCGTGGAGTTCGTGCAGCCGCCCCGTTCGATCGCCAGCGGATTCGATTCACTTCGGTAGCTGCCGATAAAGGCATCACGGTCCCCGTCATAACCCGTCAGCGGAACATCGGCGGCAAAATAAACCAACGGCGTCTCGTCAGGCTTGGGCTGATTCTCTACGCCGTAGCGATACAGCAGCACATCGCCTTCCGCATGGGTCACGGACACCTGATGTTTGTTGTAGCACTGCCATTGCAGCTCGCGCATAAACTCCATCATGCCAAATTCAGCATAAGCATAGACATTTAGCGTACGCTCCACCTGTCCGTTATTGGTCAGGGACAGATTCCAGATCAGTGAGTTTTCCTCCTGACCGACAAAATAAACCGTACGTGCAGATATGTCCTGTCTGGCGGCTTCAAAGCGGGTATAGCCCATGCCATGAGCACTCTTCCACTGGTCGGGACGGCTGAAAGCCGGTTCGTTGGTCGGGCACCAGTAATCACCAGGCTGACCGTCTTGCCCCGCTTCCTGGATGTACAGGTATGGGCCTGAACGGTCGGTCGGCAGATGGAAGAAGCGATAGCGCGTAATTCTCCAGATCTGCGGCGATTTATAAAAGGCAACACCGCCCCCGGCATGAGACAGCATGGTATGGAATGTCCCGTTGGAGAGATAATTCATCCATGGGGTTGGCAGATCATGACGATAGAACTCCACTTCACGCGCTTCATCCAAAAAGGCATAAGTACCGTCAGCGCGGCGTTCCGCAGGTGAAGAAGATTGCGACGCCGCTTCACGTGAGAGAGACGAGAGCACGTTTTTGCCCACGGACGAGGCCGCAGCCGGCCCGATTGCCGATACCGCATGTTGAGCGGGGGATGGTCTTGAAGATGAGTTGGGATTCATGATTGGATTCACTCCTTTGAATTGGGAAGATCAACAGCCTAAGCAGCGAACGGTTCCAGACAGCGACGACAAAAAAGCAAAGATTCCATGATTCATTTGGGCTGTACTTCATCAATGGTCATTCGGTAGCGCAGATCGTCCATCGGACGCCCATCGGGATATTCCAAATAGACAGCCAGCGCGAGATCATCGGTCCCCCCTCTTGCGATGACAATCAGGCGGTTGATGCCGGATCGCAGAGCGCTGGTATACGCGGGCGCTGGCAGCCGACGCCCATTGAGCCAAAGCTCGACAGCAGCGTAATGCCCCTCCACGCGCAGGCGAACCGAACGCTCCAGACTCCCGCTCTCGACAGAGGAAGAAGCTTCGGCATCTGCACGACCCCAATAGGCAGCCGAGGAGAGGCGCCGGAGCGATGCGGAACGTTCTTCGCAATCGATTTCGGAAGATGGGATGGCTCGCGGCTCCGGCAGTTGAATGAACGCACTCAGGAACCATAAGCCGCCAGCCGAGTCTGCGATTCGCATCAGGCCGTCCTGCGGACTGCGCTCTTTCTTCTTCATCCAGCCGTACAAGCCCTCTCCCAGATTATTCAGCGAAAAATCAGGGTCCGTATAATACTGCCGCATCGCCTGTTCATCCTGATACGGCTCGCAGGGCAGCGCCATCATCGCCTCAATCGCATAATGCGCGTTGTCCTTGGCGCTGCTCCACAGATCATCTGCAAAAGCCGCCCCCAGGTTGCCCAGCAGACGGGTGTAGACGCGCAGATTCTTGTCCAGCTCCGGACGAAGCGGGATCTGGGAGCAGATGATCCGCCCTTCGCCAAACGGAATCTCGACGACAAAGTTCCCCGGCGTCCTCGCCCGGTCGCGGTTCAGCTCCACCAGCGCCAATCGGCTGTGTTCAGCCGTGTGCTTGTGCACAAAATAATCTTTCCAGGCGGTGCCTTCGACGCTCACACAGATCGGCTGAAGATCGTCCGCGTCGATCCGATGCAGACCCAGCGGCAGATTCTCCACATCACGCGGAGAATGATGAACCTTGTCCAGCCCGAACAGATCGGCCGGACTCAATCCTGCGGACAGCGGATGGCTGTAATCCGCCTCCAATTGATAAGCTTCGTGGGCGACGACCCGAACCGGGCGGTCTAATAAGCGCGTCAGCGCTTCGCCGTGCCCTTCGTCGCACGGCAGCACCACTACGGCACCGCCAGCGGCGGCGAAGGCGCGCGCCGCCTCGGGCACGCCCGCCTCGCGCAGCATGGCAGGCTCGACGATCAGCAGGCCGGGCTGCGGCCTGACGGCAGCTTCGCCGCCGGGGGCTGCGCTCGCAGGAGCGTGGGCGCCGGGAGCATCGCCCGTGTAGGCGGGGCTGCCGAAGCCGGGCTGATGCTCCGGCGGCTGTGCGCTGCCGGAGCGCTCGCTCGCCGCGACGAGGCGGGCGGACAGCGCCGACAGGTCGCTGCCGCGGCGCAGCGGCTCGCAGGGCAGGCGGAGCGCCGCCAGCAGGCGCTCGGCCATGCCGCCTCGCCCGCCCAGAAAGCGCGCGGGCACCGCGCTTCCTTCCGCTCCGCCGCGCGGAGCGTTGAGGGCGCGAAGCGCCCCTACTGGCGCGGCGATGTGCGCCCGGCCTGCATGCGCCAGCAGCCGGCGCAGCAGGAGGCACGCCTGCGGCACGCTGGCGAACCGGCTCATCAGGCCGAGCTGGTTCGCCAGCAGGTAGCCCCTGCCGCTGCGATATTCCAGCAGCGGCGTCCAGAGATCGCCGCCGTCACCGAAGTCGCCGGCGCTGCACTCCAGCAGCAGGCGGTAATCGCCTGCCGCCGGCTTCTCAAATGCAGCCGTGGCAATCGGCGCAGGGCCTTCCTCACGCAGCTCAGAGTCCCAGAATATCAGGTCATCATCGCCCAACCCGGCGAAGATCGGATGGTCATAGCTGCCGGCATGAGCGCGGATGAAGTCGCGCCGGTTCAACTTCAGACGTCCGAGCGAGAAGACATCCTGCTCCAGAATGAGTACGCGCCCGCCACGCGCTGCGAAAGCCTGGATGCCCCGTTCGAGTTCGCCTTCTTCGTCCCGAATGAAGCTTCCTACGATCAGCAGCGCTTCCACGGACAACTGCTCCAGATCTTCCGGAGCGATCTGCGAACAATCCGGCAGCAGCGGCTTCAACAGGTTATAATCGTCCTCGCTGCCGATGTACACGCTTGATCCCTCTACAGCCATACGCTCACTGCGCAGGCCTGCCGAGAACAGCCGATAATGCTGCTTCAGCTCATGTACCAGTTGGCCGTCATGGTAGAGCCGGGCCATCAATACGACTTCTTCATCTTGTTCAAGGGAAGGAATCTCAGGGATCAAGGAAGTTTCCTCCGTCTCCGATGACGGCTGCTCAAGTCCGGTCGGCCGCCCAATCGGCTCGGGCATCCAGCGAATCTCCGCCGTTCGGCGTTCTGCCGGCTGCTGATGAAAATCGATCCGCTCCTGCTTCCGTTCACGACCTCCCTGTGAGACGACAAATTCCACCGTGACCTGACGAGCGATTAGCGTATCGTTGTAGACGTCGAAGCTGCGAACGATCTCCCTGTCATCGAAAAACGCCCGATCATATTGTGCTGCGATCAGTGCCGCCGGACGGAACGCTTCCTTCATAATCGCAAAGGCCGGGTTCGGTGTATAAGCCGGATAGTCCGGCGGCAGCAGGCCATTATTCAACGTCAGGGAATAGGCGGGGATATAATCCGGCTTCACGCCGGGTGACTCCCGTTCGTCCCAGGTCAGCGCAATATCGCGCTCAGGCATCGCCCGCATGAAATAATGAGCGAAGTTAAAGGTCGAAATGCCGGATACGCCCTGCCGCCTCGCATATTCCACAAACAGTCTTTCTTTTTCAGCCAGTCCCCTGACCGATTCATCCGTATGTCGATAGGCACGAAGCCCAATGTACATGCTGGCGTTCTGCGGACAGATGTACCACCAGCTTCCATGCTCACCAAAGGTCAAAGGCACCCGGCGATCCCATTGTTCAATCGTGCCGTCGATATTGTAATGTCGGCTCTCGACTTCGGTTGCAGCCTGGGACAGCAGACGGTTGTCGCCTTCGGCAGCAATCAAGCGCGTGGGATCGAGCTGCTTCATCGCGTCGATCAGTACAGGGATATGCCGCTTGAATTCATCCCGGCCATCCACCCAGCGCATCTCGTTCTCCACGCTCCACATGACCACGGACGGATGATTGCGATCGCGCCGCACAAGTCGGCGTACATGCTCCAGACTGTTCAGAATATAATCCGGATGGTCAGCCGCCATCGACTTGCCCGATCCATAGATGGCCGTCTCACTGACCAGCATCATGCCCATCTCGTCGGCAATCTCCAGGAAATAATCCGGATAAGGCTCCGCATGCAGCCGGATCACATTCACCCCAACCTCCCGGCACATCGCATACCAGGTGCGCACGTAGGCCTCCGTCTGCTGGGTCGGCCCCTGAAAGTGCCAGGAATCTCCCCGCAGTCGGACAGGAATCCCATTGAGCATAAATTCAGGCCCTTCATTCCAAAATTCTCGGAAGCCGAATCGCTCGGTCACCACATCCAGAATGGTCCCGCCCTGCACCAGTTCCAGTTCTGCTTCATACAATATTGGTGAATCCGGACTCCACCACTCCGCGTCAGCCCAATCCAGCTGCATCTGAATCTGTCCCGGTGGAGCGGCATCATCATTTTCACACAAGCGGAGGAAGCGCGCGGAATCCTCATCATCCCCCCCGCTTGGCGCAGACGGACGGAGCTGCACTTCCGCCTGCGCGGTAAGCAGCGGTGAGTCGTGCGGTCTTCCGGCTCGGCGCACTTTGAGGGAAGCCGTAAGCGCATCATCCCACTGCCTGAATCCCAGACCTGCGCCGATATTGGCTTCGATCTGAAGCTGCCCCTCTCGCACCGACGTTCGCACGGCCAGCGTCTCGATCGCAAGCGGCGGATAACTTTCCAACCATACGTCCTGCCATAATCCGCGCGCCAGATAACCAAACCATGATCCGGTCAGACCCGTTACTTTGACTGCACCTGATGGAATCGCGGTTTTGTCGAAGTTGGCGCAGACGACCTGAAGTTCGCTTTTTTCCCCCGGCTGTATGTAAGGGGTGATGTCCAGACGAAGCGGTAGATACCCATCCCGCCAGACCGTCAGCTTGATGCCATCCAGATAGACTGCTGCCTGCTGCATGACGCCATCCAGCCGCAGCACGATTCGTCTTCCTGCCCACGATTGGGGCACCGTGAAGGATCGGCGCAGCAGCCCGGCTTCCGCACAGTCCCATTCCTGCGGGTAATCGTAGGGAGCGAACAGCCCGTAATCATATTCTTCAATTCGTCCAAATGAATAGCCCGGACGCGATTCGTAAGATCCCCTCCAGCTTGAAGGGACTTTCACCTTCTGTTTCTCATATACCAGATCGGTCGGCAGCGACAGCTCCTGCGGCCGATTATAAAGCGGCATAAAGTCCCATTCTCCATTCAGGCTGATTCGGCTGCGGTAGGGATGGGGATCGCTCAAAGTTCTCGGGTCCGATGATTCAGTCTGGGACTTACGATGGGTCATCGCTTCATTCCTCCTCTTCCACTGCTTTCACTGGAACTCGAACATCAAACATGGGCTTCAGGTTGAGCCAGATTCTTTCGTTTTCGGATGCGTCCTGCCATTCGATAAAATGCGGCTGCATGACAGCGCCCCAATCCTCCGGTGTCTGACGGGTATTCAGCCGCCCCGCATAGGGTGCAGGCTCAACCGTAGACGGTCGCTCCGCATAGAAAAAGAGCATATTCTCATGCAGACCAATGATGCCGTATTTGTCGCCATCTCCCGGCTTCTCTTCCTGATATTGATAATGGTAGAAGACGTAGCTGGATACCTGTTCCGGTCGAAGCCGGGCAAGGCGCCCGTAGCTCTCCGTCTGGGTCTTCCTGCGCCAATGCTCCCTGTCCACGGGGTGCTGATAATGGAAGATGTCCATCATCGGGACAAACAATCGGCGCTGCGAGGAGCCGGGCCAGACCGACAGCACCGCCTCGGCACCGGGCAGCAGCTCCTCCGGCTCAATGGCCGCCTCGTCTTCGCCCTCCGTCTCCGCATACAAGAACCAGTTCCCATCCCCGCCAAATACACTCAGCGCCGTTACCCCAGCAGCCTGCATGCTGCCCAGCAGCTCGCTCTCCCGCTCGGCGACCTTGCCCAGATAATCGGCTGCGGCGTCCGCATTCTGACTCCAGGCTCTGTACATCCAACGTTTCATTCCTCTTGCCCTCCCTGTCGATTTCGGTTCGTGATCGATTCGGACTGATCCGTCAGACTCTTCAGATCCGCCAGACTCCTCAGACCCGTGTTCCTCAACCGCCGCGTTTTTGCTTCGATTCTCCGCCCTGGCGTTCTTTGCGATATTCGCCCGGCGTGACGCCTTCCAGTTTCTTGAACACCCGGATGAACGACATGGGGTACAGATAGCCGACCTTCTCGGCGATGGTCTGGACGGATTCATCACTCTCCACCAGCAGCCTCTTGGCTTCTTCCATCCGCAGCCGTGCCAGATAATCAACGAATTTCTCGCCAATCTCCTCTTTGAAGATTCGGCTGATCGTCTTCGCATTGCCTTCAAATGCCTCACTGATATGAGTCAGGGAGAAATCGGGGTCCCCGTAATGTTCAGCCACGTAAGCCTTCATTCGATTCGCCAAATCATAATGCTCCCGATTCATCCGGCCTTCACGCAGCTGCCCTTCGGCTTCGCGCAATGATTCCAGCAGCGGCCCTCTCAGCTCGCCAATCCATTCAAAGTCCGCCGTTGATGCCGGGATGCCGCGCAGGGTGCAGCCCGCCCAGATCTCCTGCATGGGCGGCGGCAGCTCCTGCATCTCCCGCCTGAACTGGGCTTCAAGCAGCTTCAGCAGCCGCACAATATCCTCTTTGGAGCAGCCGTCCGCTGCGATCAGCGCGAAGAACCGTTCCACCAGCTCCTCCCATTCATCGCTGCCCAAGCGGAACGCCAGCGCCGCTTCGCGTACCGCCTGCACCAGAGCATCCATACCTCCGCCTGCTCCAACCTGCTCCCCTGCACGGCCGAATACATAGACGCGATCAGGCCCCTCGGCGACTTTTCGATCCAATGCGGCCAACGCTTTACGATAGGAAGCCGAAACCCCAGGCAGATCCTCAGCCGCACTGCCGAAGCCAAACGTGGCCGTAAATTTCGCATTTTGCTTTAGCCAGCCGCCTGCCTGCCGCGCCATGGCGGCCAGACGTGCCGGGTCGATCGGACGATCCGCATCCGGGCGCCTCCGATAGAGCAGCCCCAGCCGATCCGGCCCAATCCATTCCGTCCACAGCGGCTCCCCGCAGTCGTCCGCGATCTCCTGAATGACGCTGCGCAGCATGAATTTGAATAAAGCCAGATCGCGTGCGGGGTATTCCGTAGACAGGGAGGTGTACGCATCAATCTCAACAATGCCGACAACGATGCCTTCCCACTCTCCGCCCATGCCCAGACTCTCCCGCTCGCGGCTCCACTCCTCCGGCCGCATATCCCGGCTGCCTTCCATCAATTCCTTGAACATATGAGCGCGGCGATACGGCAGCCCTTCCGCCTGCTGACGTTCATAGTCATTGGCCTGTTCAATCAGCTTCTCCAGCGACCGTTCAATGAAGGCAAACTCGTCATCGCTGCTGCCCGGAGTCAGAATCCCACGCTCGCGGTGCTGCTCCGCCAATGCCGTAATCCGGTTCATCACCTGCCCAAGTGGGCGATAGTGCCGGTGGCTGATATACGTCATGGCCGCAATCCCGCCAATGATGGCGGCGAAGCCCAACAAGGCCCACAGATTGGAGAAAGCGGACAGCAGCGAAAAAGCGCCTACCCCAGCCAGCCGTACTTCGACGTTCCACCCGGTATAAGCCGAGGTGAGCGAGATTTTCTCCCGCCCGCCTTCATCCGAACAGCTCTGCTCGGAACCGCCAATGATGCCGCCCACCCGATCCTTGATGCAGACATCGACATTTTCCCGGCTCATCTCCTGGATCATGGATTGGATGGATTCCTTGCGCACATTGACAACAATCAGACCTTGTTCCCCCGAAAAATAGGGAACGGCTTTGGACAGTGATACCACTGCTCTCGGCTCCCGATCCCCTGGAAAAAGCTGCATCTGCCGCAGGCCGCTCCAGACAGGCACAGCCGGATCAGCCAGCGTCCGCTGAATGAAGGCCTTATCGCCAAATGAAGGCAGCGACGAGGAGAACGACTGCATCAGCACCTTGTCATCCGCGCGTCGATATAAATAAACGGAGTCGATCATCGGCAGCGGCGACATAAAATCAAGCAGCGCTTCCGTCACGCCATAGTCGCGGTAAGGAGTCGAACCCTGCATTTCCTGAAAGAAGCCGCCAACGCGATCATTCAGCAGCAGCCCTTTGATTGTGGGAGTCTCAATGCCCCTGAGCGACGTATCCACCACCTGAACCACGTTCTGCGCATAGATTTCGTTGGCTCGCAGCGTCTGCTTGCGCACCGTTTCATTCAACGTCATGAAAAACACGATAACCAGACAAGACACGACCGCAAACAGAATAGGCAAATACGACAGGATGAGCCGGTAGAGCCATTTTTTCTGCATATTCTTCCTCCTCTGGTTCGCACTGCGGCAGTGTCCCGATTGACGGACGAAGCGGCGCAGGGAGAGACTGCTCTCCACTGCGCCGACGCATCCTACCTTCAAGCATGCAGCTATTCTTATTGCGACAGTTCCGTGATGCGTTGACGGGAAATGAAGCCCACATATCCCGCATCACCGATGGCCTCGGATGAGGTATCGAGATAATTGAACACTTCCTGCCCATCGGACTTGAGCACGATGCGTACGCCTCCCGCTTCCTGGAACAAGCCTGTCTCGATGTTATGCTTCTGTCCGAACGTCAACATGGTATTCGGTATGCCGAACCCGGCGGGCCCCGGCACCGCAGGTTCTTTGCTGACCGTGCCGTATATGATCGCCCGTTTCCCGTTGTTGAAGCGGTGCAGTTCGATCTTGTCGTCCTCGATGATGGCCATATACATGGTTCCCGTGTTGTAATTGCGCGAGAAATCCTGACTGCCCAGCATGATCGCGTACCAGTTGTCACTCACCGCCTCGTCATTGATCTTCAGATCAAATTCCAGTCGTTCGTTCTGGAATTTGCGATTGGCATAGACCGCGTAACCCGCCGGAGCACGCAGCGCCAGCACATCATTTTCCAGCTCGCTCAGTCCGTTCGCCGGAGCGTCGATATACCAACCTTCCGGGTCCTCGATCAGAGGCTGGAGCGAGACGGGATCGGCACTTTGCTCATTCCAGACGCGCACCTGATAATCGCTGGTGAGCGGTGCGCCGCCCGGTGCCGAGGCTGTCATCGTCAGCGTGGCTGTACCGACGGCGTGGGCAGTCAATTTGCCGGAAGCATCGACGGTAAATATGCTGTCATCCGAACTGTCGTACGAGACGGAGCCAATGGCTGCCCGATCGCCAAACCGGGTGACTCCATAAGGTTCAAGCGTCAAGGTCTGTCCGTTCTTCACATGCGCGAAGCCCCCCGGCTGACCTTCCAGCGCAATGCCTTGCAGCTCGTCACCCACCTGCACCTGCACCTTCAGTTCCCGCTGTACACTACCTTCGATAACGCGAATTTCCAGCGTGGCTACTCCTTGTGCGATGCCCGTGACAGTGCCTTGAGCATCTACGGTGGCGATTGCCGGGTTCAAGCTGCGGTAGAAAATGGCCGCCCCTGCGCTGCTTAACGCTTCATCCTTGCCACCGCGCTTGATCGGCGTCAACGCTGCGGAAGCTCCAGGTTCCAGCTCCAGGTCAGCAATGCTCCAGCGCCCAATCTCTTCGTCGTTGAGCGCGGCATAATCCGGCTCAAGTCCCGCCTCGTTGATGATGGTCTGCGCGGCCTGCGGCCAATTGGCATCCGGTACAACCGTGTTGTTCTGGAACAGAACGCCGGTGCCGTTGTTGGTATACGTACTGGTTGTCGTATAGTTATTGACGTATTCCACATCATGAATGGATGGGACATAGGCCATGGCCCAGCGAATCGGAGAGCTCCATTTCGGTGTATCCTTGAGGTCGATGACATTCCCATCGAACTTCCAGTACGCCGAACCTTCATCGGTGTACAGCGCTGCGTTGGCATCCAACTGGTTGCGGATGTAATTGCCTCGCACCAGATTTTTGTCCGCCGCCGTTGCCCCTGTCGTACCCAGCGTGTAGATGGCCCCGCCATCGCGCAGCCCCATGCCCATCAGATCATAGATCAGATTGTCTTCGATCTTGACGTTTCGGGTGATGGGATCAAAATCCTTGGCCCAGCCATACCCCATATGCACTCCGCTGTACGGCAGGTTGTACATCTCGTTGTGGCTGATCTCCATGTCCAGCGGATACCCCGCCGATACCGCAGCCGCCGACTTGTAATCGACGCCGATGTCATGAATCACATTGTTGAGAATGTCGTTATTCTTCATGATGAGCCGCGGATCAGCCGGATTGAATACATTGCGATCCGATGAGTTCGGCTGACCCACATTCACCGCACCACCCGACAGGTCGTAGAACCGATTGCCTTCGATCAAGGTGTTCTGCACCCCATTTTGCAGCCGAAGTCCGGTGATCCCCAGCTTGGCAAAAGTAGTACCCGTGAAGTTGAGGGTGTTCGCCAGCTCGGCTTCAATCGCTGCTGGAGTCAGCTGATCCGGTGTGCCCTTATAGCGCAGATGATTGTTCTGGGCATCGGAATGACCGGCATCCGTACTCGGGCGCATCCAGGTCGAATACATAAACGCCATATTCTCGAAATTCAGATTGCGTACCGGATTGCTGGCGGACACGCCCTGAATCGTAATGAGCTGTTCCAGCTGCGGTGCGATCACCTGAGCCGTATTCAGATTCTCTCCCGCTCGGGGCATGTAATACATGACATGAGCGTCCTGATCCAGATACCATTCGCCTGGTTCATCCAGCAGTTCACGCGCGTTCTCATAATAGACGGGCAGCGTAGCCGAAGTCTGGCTGCGGTCCTTGACGTTCGTCCAGCCTGGCTCCCGCAGCGTAAACTGCGCCAGACCGTTCGCTGTCGTGACCGACTGCACGCGGACTCTGGAGTTCGTCCACACATCTTCAAAGACCAGTTCCAATTCATCCGCATCGCTCCATGAAGCGATCTGCGTATCGCGCGAGGTATAACCGGTTGCCGTCTTGACCGGACGATTCAATCCGCCTTCGCTGCGTGCCCGCACCGCGCGAACCCCATCGACGAACAGCTGCCGCGTCTCCAGCCCGGCGTCCACATTCGCCTGATAGATGCCACTGCCCGGCTGCGTCTCGGTCCATCCCGAGAGGGTACGTCCACCGCTAACGACGGTCTGCTCACCGCCCGCTCCACGATAGATCACAAAATGTCCGCTGCTGCCGGAATCTTCCGGCGTAAAGGCCAGCGTGCTCTGTAATTCGTAAGTGCCTGCGCCCAGGTTGACTACAATGTCCCCCGTCATGCTGTCATTCAGCGTCCGTACTTCCTGCTGCGCTCGCCCAATCGTCGCAAATGGCGATCCCTGGCTGCCATCGCCGCTGTCACTGCCCTGCGGTGACACGAACAGTTCCTTCATGACTGTACGGGCGCTTACCGTAACGGTAATCTGATCTTCCGCCGTCCCGTTTGCGGAGCGGGCGGTAATCGTCGCCTGCCCCGGCGACACTCCCGTCACTTCACCGTAGCCATCAACGGTGGCTGCCGATTCGTTGGACGAGAGCCAGGTCAGCTCGGCCTCCGTCGTGTCTTCCGGCTGAATCGTCGCGTCCAGCAGCGCACGGGAGCCAACCGGGATCGGCCCGGCAAGAGGGGCGATCTCAATGCCGGTCGCCGGAATATCGGCGACCACAACTGTGGTCTGTGCCGCAGGCAGCGGTTCGTCCGGCTGCGCCGAAATCGTGGCCGTGCCCGGGGACACGCCCGTCACCCGGCCATTGGCATCCACGGTCGCTACCGATTCGTCGCTGGACGAGAAGGCGGCATTGCGATCCGTGGCGTTCGATGGCGAAAACTGCGGCTTGAGGTCGATGGTTCGGCCGGTTGCCACATTGTATTCGCTCTCCGCGAACTCAGCCGAGACGGCTGGAACGTAATTTTCGACGACAAAATCATCGAAGCTTGCCGCGCCTGCGTTCTCCCGATAGATCCCGAGATAGAAGGAAGCCATCGGCCCCGCAATCTTCATCGGCTCCTTGGTCAGCAGACGGCGGCCGTCTACCTCCAGATCGAAGGTATTGGCGGTGCTGTTCATTGCCACCCGCACGTCATACCAGGTGCCCGCCGTTACCGGCATGAGCTTCGTCCAGCCCGAGACGCCCTGTTTCATGTAGCTGATCTCGCCGCCATAGACGGCAAACTGGACCATCGAACCCGCCTGCCCCGCAGCCGCTGGCGTCGGCAGATACACGACGGCGTTGGTCTGATCCACGCTGAAGCTGTAGGACAGCGAAGCGCGGTTCGTCGTAACGGCAGTCGTACGGCGGAAGTTATGTCCCGAAGCAACGGGCGCCGACTGGTTCACCTTCAGCACCTTGCCGCCGCGTTCGGCTGACTCAGCGATCTTGGCGGTTACGCCAGTTGGCGGCGTGCCGATCGTCCAGCCTGCTGGCGAAGATCCTACCGTTCCCGCTTCAAAATTGTCGCTGACCACCGTTGCAGCGGACAGCGTATTCAGGGTGTCAGAGGTCTCCATCTGTGCGCTGGATGCTTCCTCTGTCTCTGCCGGTTCCGAAGTTTCCTCCGCTTTTGAAGGTTCGCCCGTTTCAGGAGCTTCGGTCGTGCCGGGGGCTGCGACAGGCTCTGCCGCTTCCGGGGCTTCAGAGGGAGCGGGAACCTCTGGTGATTCCGGTACAGGCGATCCCTCTGGAGCTTCCGCATTTACGACTGCTTCATTTCCAGGCGTCTCCACCGTTTTGGAATCCTGTGCAATTCCGCCTACTGCTGATACCCGAGACGCAGAGGTTTGCTGCCCATTCTTCTGCTGTACCTCGCTAATCTGTGCGGCACTTGCTTGTCCGGTGAATGTTCCTACAGGCAGACTCCCAATCATCAGCACGGCTATGATAACGCATACATTTGTCTTTTTCCAGACTTTTCCGTTCATGATTCATCTCCTTCTGCTTGGGTGCGGAATTGAACAGACAGGTGGGGGTCCAGCCGCAGCGATACCTGCTCGCGGCCTGTCTCCAGCAGGCGCACATAACGGATGCGCTCATGCGGTTCTCGCGGAACTTCTCGATCATCCAGCGTCTCGTCCAGGATCTCGACCTGGGCCAGACGGGCACGAACAGCAGCTTCATCGGCGGCTTCATCCAGACACAGCACCGCCCAACCGGCTTCGAGCCGTGCGGCGCGAAGTCTTCGCTTCTCGCCGGTATACAGCAGTTGGCGGAGCTTCAGCCGCTCTTCTTCATACTCGGCGTGCAGGATGCCTGGGATGCGCTCCGGACGCAGCGTCTCTTCTTCGACGCTTGAGCCGCCGACCATCCGAATCCCTTCCAGCGGCGTGATCGCAAGCGCGGCACCGGGATAGCTGAGGATACGCCATAGGCGCCCATCGCCGCCGGGAATCTCGGCGGCCTCCCCCTCATAACCGGGAACCAGCCATTCATCGGCAATCTCCGCCACGGGCTGATTTACATGCTCCAGTACCCGGAGCGCCAACAGAGCGTGATGATTCTGGGCCGCATAGGTTCGCACTTCGGGATAGGGTGGCTCCCGGAACAGCGCAGGCATGAGGTACGCCGTCTTGTAGCTTTCGGCGGGATGCGTGCGAATCGTCCCGCCATCGTGGACAGACCAGCGCGCGTAGGACACCCGCCCATCTTCAGCCGCCGCAGACAGCGGAAAGCTCTGCCAGCCCAGCCCCCAAGTCTCATGCTGATAACTGCCCGGCATGACAGGGAAGACATTCAGACTGCCCAGCCGCATTCGCCTTCCAATCCAGCTGTAAGCAGAAGCGTTATCGTATACGTGCTCCTGCCGAACACGCGGGAGGGGCAGATTCGTACGAGATCGAGTTCCATCCTGAAATTTCGACTCGAACAGCAGCAGCGTAGCAAAATCATTGACGTGGAACGCCGTCTCCCCGACTTCCTGCGTTCCTGTTACACCAGCAATCAGCCAGGCCAGGCTGCTTCTCTTCGCTTCGCCGCCAAAGTTATAACTGCGGATCGACGGCACCAATTCGCGTCCATCATGGAAACGCAGCAGATCCAGCAGCGCTTCGCGGTGTTCCTCCAGACGCTGGGCAAGCGCTGGACGCAGATCTTGAAGAAGAGGCGCGGCAATCTCCAGCGCATTGAGCATGACGCCCTGATAAACCAGGCTCATATTCTCGCCCCAACCCCAGCCGCGGCGGGTCGTGTACGACTCCCAGCGGTCGAAATAGTCGGCGGCAACCTTCAGCCGCTCTCCATCTTCAAGCAGATGGGCAATCGCCAACAGCATGGCGCCATCACTCATCGTCTTGTTCGGATAATACAGCTCCGGCTCCTGGCACTCCCGTTCAAACCAGGCTGCTGCATGAACCAACATCTCATTCAGAATCTTCGTATGTTCCGGCGGCAGGGCATCTGGCGCACGCAGCCGCAGCGACACCAGCGGCATCAGAATAAAAAACGCCGCGTTGGAATCCTGCACCTGCGCTTCTTCCGCATACCAGCGAAAAGCTCCGTAATGTTCAGCTTCCGGGTCGCGGATCTGAAGATCAGCCAGTGCACGCAGTGTCTGCGCTCCACGTGCGTCAAATTCGCCGCTTCCACCCGATTCCCAAGCAGAGGATGCCTGTTCCTTCGACTTCCATGCATAAGGCGCCCCTTCATGAGCAGCCCATTCGCTTCTCACGAACCCGTTCGTTTCACCTACTGCGGCTCCCGACTTTTCAACCTGTCCAATCTGCGAGAGCAGCCTCCCCATTGCGTAATACCCGGCCGAATAACGTCCTTCATGGCAGTACGGCAGATGAGCGATCTGCCGCGTGTGACCGGGACGATCATAGCGAATCAGCCCGTCTTCCATCACCAGGCCTTCTGATGCCTCCGCATAGATCCGGCGCATGGTCTCGATTGCCCATGAGTTCAACACGGCTCCCCCTCTCTTCTGTACATGCCGCTTCTTTCACGCTGTTTCGGAGTGGGGCTGCGAAAGCGCCAGCCCCGCTCCTTCCCTGCATCCTATTCTTCTTTTTTCATCTGCTCGCCCATCTCGTAGATGTCCGACATCAGAATGGCATCGTCCTTTTTGTCGGCATACCATTTGGCATAAAATTCATCGACCTGCGCACCGCCTGCTTTGTCCCAGACTGCCTGCGCATCGGTAATGAACTTGTCCACCGCGGCTTCTCCGCCTCCACTCACGATCGTCTGCATCGCCATGTCGAGAATGGTCTTGTTGGCGTTGGTGTTGATCGTCGCCAAATTCTGCGGCAGCAGCGGCAGATACGCGCGTTGGGTAATGCCGACCATCGGACGGGCTGGGTCCATATACGCTTCGACCGCCTCGTCGTAGATCTTGATGTAATCCTGTTCAGCCGGTGTCGGATTGACTTTATTTTTGAGACCATAGTTTTTGCCGATCAGGGGGGTTAACATGCTCATGTCACGGTTGTATTCGAGTTCCGTTTTGTTTTTCTCCGGATCAATCGCCTTGGCGCGTCCGTCCGAAGTCTTCTCATAGTGCACACCTTCGATGCCGTTCTGGATCGTATTCGTGTATTTGTCGCTGACCATAAAGTCGATCATTTTCATGACCGATTCCGGATCTTTGGTCGAAGCGTTCACCATGCCCGTCATCTGCACCGGACTGCTTAGAGTCGGGCTGTAGCTGCCAAATTCCGTCTTGGGAAGCGCCATGGCAATCACTTCCGCGTCCGGCACGTTCTGCTTGAGCGTTTCGTACGAACTCACATCCGCGCCGTTGCTGCCATAGATGCCGAGCTTGCCGGAGATCCACATCTGCTTTTGTTTCTCGCCGTTTTTATCCGTCACAAAGTCCTTGTCTACCACACCTGCGTCATACAATTTTTGCTGGAAGGCAATCGAAGCGCGAATCCGATCCCAGTCGTGTACGACCTGATCGTTCTCCAGCACCCATGGAGTCTGGTCTTCGCCGAACAGCGTGAAGCCCGTGCCGAACATGTTATTCAAGATGATGCCCGCTACGAAACTGAGTCCCGTACCTTCCGTATTCGCCTGACCATCGCCGTCCGGGTCTTTCTCTGTAAAGGCTTGGGCGACCGCAAGGAATTCTTCCGGCGTCTTGGGTACGTCCAGTCCCAGCTTGTCCAGCCAGTCTTTGCGGATCAACAGGTAATGCTGTGGAGCCAGTTCCATCGGGCGACCCACCAGATACGTCTTGCCGTCTTCCATCGTGCCCGCTTTTTTGAGTGCCGGATATTTCTCGAGCAGCGCTTTGTATTCGGTGCTGTGCTGGGCGATCAGATCGTCGAGCGGCATCAGCTGTTTCTGATTGTAGAGCTGCCCCTGGTACGCCGTATCATATTCAAAGATCAGATCGGGCGCCTGACGGGAAGCAAACAGCACGTTAAACTTTTGCAGGGACTCGAAGCGCGGCACCGTCACGTATTTCACATCCACCGGCCCGTTTTCGTTGACCCACTTGGTCCAGCGGTTGTTATCCATCGTCCCTTCCGCCGACGGCACCTTTCCGCGATCATAGAGCGAGACGGTAATCGAACCCCGCTTCTCCGCTGCGGCTCCGTCTTTGCTTTCGGCGCTTGTCGAACCTCCGCCGTTATTACAGCCTGCTGCGGCAAGTGCGAACGTCACGGCCAGGGCAGCGTATACAGCTTTTTTTGCTTTTTGCACGGAGCGAACAGCCGACAGTCTTTTTCTCGTCATGCGGGATAACCCCCTTGGAATTTGGATAGGTTCGGAATTCGATTATGCAAGCCCTTACATTTTGCTGGAAAAAGAATCGGAGCAGCGATGTTCTCTGATCGAACCGATCGAACCCCAACTCCCTTTCCGACTCTTCATGCCTCAACCTTTGATGGCTCCAATCGTTACACCTTTTACAAAATACTTTTGCAGCAGAGGGTAGACGACCAGCATGGGAACGATCATGACCATGATCCCGGCGGCCTTGATCCCTTCCGGCGTAATATTGCTGACCTGTTGGGTGTCCATCGAATTGATCTCCTGAAGCACCGACTGGCTGCGCACCATCTGCTGAATGAGCACGGTCAGATTTAACTTCTCGGGACTGTTGATATAGATCATTACATTGAAGAACGAGTTCCAGTAATACACGCCGTAAAAAAGTCCGATGGTAGCCAGTACCGGCAGCGACAGCGGAAGTACAATCCGCAGCAGCAGCCTCCATTCCCCGGAACCGTCAATGCGTGCGGCTTCGACCAGTTCTTCGGGGATATTTTCAAAAAAGGAGCGCATAATCATCATGTTGTACGTACTGACGAGCGCAGGCAGCCAGAGCGCCCCGTAGTTATTGACAAGTCCCAGCGAGCTGACCACCAGATACGTTGGAATCAAGCCGCCCGTGAACAGCATCGTGAACACAACGGCCAGCGAGATCCAGCGGCGTCCGTAAAATTCACGGCGGGCCAGTGGATAGGCGGCACAGATGGTAACGACCATGCTGAGAGCAACGCCTACGACTGTAATCAGTACACTGTTGCCAAAGGAACGCAAAATGGGCGTACCTTCAAACAGCAGCTTATACGACTCAAATGTAATCTCTTTCGGCCACAGGGAGACGAAGCCGGACAGAACCGCATTTTTGCCGCTGAGTGACAGTGAAGCCAGATGCAGCAGCGGCAGCAAACACAGGATGCCCGCCAGCGTCAGCAGGATATAGTTGAACAGGTAGAACGTGCGCTCTCCTCTAGTCGATCGCATAAAGCTTCCTCCTTCTCCAATGCCGGACTCTCGTTTACCACAGCCCTTTGCCAAAACGGCGGGCAACGGCGTTGGTGATGAGCACCAGGACAAACGCCACCAGCGATTCAAATAGACCCAGTGCAGCAGTCAGACTGAATTGTCCGCCCTGCAAGCCAATTGCATAAATGTAGGTGCTGATGACTTCCGAGATGCCGGACACAATCGAATTCTGAAGCACATACACCTGATCGAATCCGACTTCCATCACCCGTCCCATCGCCAGAATCAGCATAATGACGATGGTTGGCGCAATGCCAGGCAGCGTGATATGGCGAATCTGCTTCCATTTGCCTGCCCCATCCATCGATGCCGCTTCGTACAGACTCGGGTCAATCGAAGTCAGCGCAGCCAGATAGATGATGGCGCTGAATCCGGCGTCTTTCCAGATGCCTGATCCGAGGAAAATGGCCACCCAGGAACCTTCATGGAACAAGAACGCGAACGATTGTCCGGTCAGGCGTTCCAGCAGTACGTTTACGATACCGGATTGGGCGAAGATCGTAACGACCAGGCCGCCCACGATTACCCAGGAAAAGAAGTGCGGCAGATAGACGAGCGTCTGCACGGTTTTCTTGAACCATTTGCGTCGCACTTCATTCAGCATAATCGCCAGCATAATCGGAAACGGAAAGGCGATCACCACACTCAGCACACTCAGCAGCAGCGTATTGCGGATGATCTGAAGGGACTGGGCCTGGGTGAACAGCATACGGAAGTTATCGAATCCGACCCACTGGCTGCCCCATACGCCTTCATAGAAGGTATAGTTCTTGAACGCGATGACGAGACCCGCCATCGGGGCGTACTTGAAGACCAGATAGAAGATAATGACGGGAACGAACATGAGCCACAGGGGCATGTTCGTCTTAAAACGCTGCGTGTGCCAGAAGCGTCGGCTGGGTGCCTGCGATTGCTCGCGGAGCCGAACTTCTTTGGCGGGATTGGCTTTCATGCCGGAACCTCCTTTTTGCGGCCGGACCGGGAGGGAGGTGCGCTGCCATCCGCTCCGGGACCTGCATTGAGTAAGCGTTATCATTTTGAGTGCTGCACAACTTGTCGAAAGGGCCGTTTCTGCCTGTTACGATACCCCCGGCAGCGTCTCGGAGCAATATTCAGTTTTCGCGTTTATCGCGCGGAAAGCCCGTTGTTATGCGGTTCTTATGGAGATCAGTGAGAATCGCATCCTGCGCGAATCGGGTTAATTCGGTGAACGCCTGGCGCAGCCCGGCGTGAGCTGACCAAGCGGAATAAAAAGTCGTCACAGTTCGAGAATGACCTTCATCTGACGAGCCAGGTTCTCGCCCATGCGGATATGTCCATCGTCGGACGGATGAATCAGATCGCAGGATAGACCGCCGGGATCATCCAGAATCGTATAGCCTTCAAGCAGGTGCAGGAATCGATCATGATTCATCCGGCGGACCTCTTGACGCAGAATCTCATTGAACCGCAGATCCTTCGACCCGGCTGTCTCAGCTTCGCTTCCCAGGGTCGCAAAGTTCGGGTAGATGGTCGTCATGAAGATGGGCTTGTCGGCATGTCCACCCTCTATAAGGCGCTCCAGCGCGTAGCGAACTCTGCGCCGGAATTCATCGTCGTCCATGCCGTCTCTCATATTGACGCCCAGCTCCAGGAAAAGGATGTCCCAATCGCGGCGATCCGCGATCCAATCGATCATCTCGGGTTCGCACAGGCAGGAGCCGCTCATGCCGAGGTTATACAGATCCATCCCCAGCCGCCGCGCAGTCTGGTCGATATACGCCGAGCGGCTCTGCTCGCCGCCATGCGTGATGGAGGAGCCGTAGGCGAGCAGTCTCGCCGCCGGCACCTCGCCCGCCTGCGGCGGCCTCACCGCTTCGCCAAAGGCGTTCAGGTCGTAATACACGGCCTCGCCCCGGGCGAAGCGGACGCGCCAGACCTGCGGCGCGAACCCCGATGCCGACAGCTTCGCGGCGTCGGCCTGTGCCAGCCGCGGCGGCGCCGTGAGCCGCAGCGTGGCAATCCGTCCGGCTTCCAGCCGGTGCTCGGAATGGAACATTCCACCGCAGTACACGGTGACGGCGCCATCCTGCGCCGACATGCCCAGGGTCACGTCCACCGTCGGTGAGGACGTGACGAAGCGCAGCTCGCAGCCGGTCGATTCGGCTGCGATATAGCGCCCGCGCGGACTGAGACGCGCGCGAACCGAAGCAGGGATGCGGCGAAGGTATACGCCGCCCGCAGGCGCCGGCTCCAGTTCAGCCGCCCCGTGGAAAGCAGCGCCGCCTTGCACCCGTGCGGACGCATCGGCGCCATGCACAGCCTCGCCACTTGAACCTTTATCCATCCAAACGCTCTCCTCTCGCAGAAACCTCTGCTTCTTCTTGTCCATCATGACCCTGATTCATCGGGTTGACGTCTCCTCCGCTGCCTGCTCCATGCTTCATTGCTTCGACCAGAAGCAGCAGCGCCATGGACTGACCATAGGGCATGGGACAGATGGGAATATCCCGGTAATCCTGAAGCGTATGCCCCATGCCTGTCCCATAGGATACGCCCTGCACCACGCCGGATTCGTCAATCTGCGCCAATACATAATCCAGGGCCCGCAGAGCGGAATCCCGATATTTTTCCTCCAGATAACCCTGTCGGTAGGCCTTGAGCATGCCGTAGGCGAACGCGGCAGTCGCCGATGTCTCCAGATACGATTGGGGTTCGTTCAGCAGCGTATGCCACGCTCCCTCGGGCGATTGCAGCTTCAACAGCTGATCTGCCTGGCGGCGCAGGGACGAGAGCAGGAACATCCGCACGCCTTCGGGCTGCTGCGCCATCTCCAGATAATCCACCAGCCCTGCGGTGTACCACGAATTGCCGCGTGCCCAGAGCGCCTCCGCAAAGTGATGCCCGCCTTCAAGGAACGTCCATCCGTGGAAGAACAGCCCTGTCACCGGGTCGGTCAAATATTTGAGATGCACCAGAAACTGTCGCACGCTCTCTTGAATACATGCCTCATCCTGAAGCAGTACGCCCATCCGAGCGACGAACAGCACGGTCATATATAGAGTGTCGTCCCAGAGCTGGCCTTCGTTGGCGCTGCCGGTCACTTCATGCTGAATACCGCCTTCTTCCGTCCTCGGCATATCCTGAAGCACATAATTCAGCCATTCCCGGCATAGATCCAGATAATCCGGCCGCCCTGTCTCTTCAGCCAGATAAGTCAATGTCAGCATCGGACACAGCGTATTTACATTTTTGGCCGGCAGCCCTTCCGCAATTCGCGCGTCAAACCAATCCGTCAGGAATTGCAGCAGTGCCGGGTCGTCAGTCTCGCGGTAATAGCCATATAAGGCAAACAAGCCAACACCCTGCGGCCATTCCCAATTTTCCATGGAGATAATGCCGATGGGTGCCGTTTCCTGAATGGAACCCCTCATATCCTGCATCCGTTCGATAACCCGGCGAATCGTAGATTCCAGATGTTCTTCGGTAAGCGTTCTCATAAATAATTCCCTCTTTCCGTGTGGTCTTCCCTGCGAGTGTAGACTTTATGCGGAGAAGGCGTAAATAGACAAGAATCGCGTTTACCCAAGTCCACATCCAAAAGCCGCGAAAACCACCGAACCGCCGCATTTCTACTCCAGTATCTCTATCCAAGTTTTCCTATCCAGGCATTTCTATCCCAGAACCCCTATGAAGATCGCTACCCATCGGTATAACGCATCTGCTGTTGATCTACACGAAAAGGGCCTCCTCCCACTTGGGCAGGCGGCCGCATCTTGAACAGGATTCTGCCGCAAACCTGCGCTGTATCTCCATGTCACGTCTGAGCTGGCTTCCTGCTCGGCTTGCCAGTCTTGCTCCGAACCTCAATTACGATAAAGCTTCGCTTTCTTCGGTCTGTTCCACTTCTTCCCCTGCATCCGCTTGTCCAGCCGTTTGCTCATCTGCTTGTCCATCTAATTGACTATAGACCAGCGTCACTCCACGTCCGCGCAAAAAGGCCGCCCATTCCTCGGCTGGAGGACGGTCGGTTACCACGAAATCAATATCGCCAAAATCGAACAGACGAATAAACGCCAGACGATCAAATTTGGAGTGATCTGCGACCAGGATGACTTTGTTGGCCTGACGGCGCATCAGCAGCTTCAATTCGCTCTCCGCTTCATTGGAATCGCAGATGCCACCATTCATGGACAGCGCCTTGCAGCCAAGCAGCGCCACGTCCGCATTGTACCGCTCGATGGTACGCGCCGCGTCAGGTCCAACAAAAGAACTGGTCGAAGCGCCCAGTGTACCGCCCGTGCCGATCAGTCGATGACCCGATTGTTGAAGCGCGGACAAGGCCACAAGCGAGTTGGTAATCAATGTGAGATTCTCCCGCCGCTCCGCAGCCATCCGCAGCGCTTCAAATGCCGTTGAACTGGTATCCGCCATGATGCTGTCCCCGTCATGAATCAGCTCCAGCACCTGCTTCGCAATCTTGCGTTTGGCTTCCAGATTCAGATCATGCCGACTGGCATAGGAAGGATCGCGGTTGGTTGGCGCACTCAGCACCGCTCCGCCGTAATTTTTCTGCGCAACGCCTTCCTTCTCCAGCTTATCGAGGTCACGCCGCACAGTTTCCTCCGAGACGCCGAAGGTCTGTGCCAAAGCGGATACCTGCACTTTTTTATTTCGATATAATTCATTGACGATCCATTCCCGCCGCTGTTCGGCTTTCATGCTGCATCCGCTCCCATAAGTCGATTGTGTTCTAAAACTAGCACGAAAGCCGCAAAACCACAATAATTTTCTTGCATATCGATATTGATTTCATCAAAACCACAAAATTATCAGCTTAATATGTGGTTTTCGTGTTGACTTTGCGGTTTCTTAAAACTAAGATGAGATTAAACCCGATGAACGTCCGTTTTACGCAGCCTTTTCCATTTCTTTTGGCGCAGCTTTCTTTCATTTAATGAAAACGCATACTTAGCGCTAAAGTCTGTCCCCTGGAAAACTCGCCAAACGGGACTTCCCGGCAGCTCCATTCATCTAAAGGAGGAACGTTATGTCAGCCACAGCTCCAATTGCACAGCAGTATCCAAAAATCGGGATTCGCCCTACCATCGACGGAAGACGCAGAGGGGTACGCGAATCGCTGGAAGAACAGACGATGGGAATGGCGCAGCGTACAGCTGCTTTCTTGCAGGAACATCTGCGTTACCCGGATGGATCGCCGGTGGAATGTGTCATCGCGGACAGCACCATTGGCGGTGTTGCGGAAGCTTCCGCTGCCGCCGCGAAGTTCAAACGCGAAAACGTTGGGGTATCCATTACAGTCACGCCTTGCTGGTGTTATGGTTCGGAGACGATGGATATGGACGCTTCGATTCCTCATGCAGTATGGGGCTTCAATGGAACAGAACGTCCGGGGGCGGTCTATCTGGCAGCGGTGCTGTCGGCTTACGCGCAAAAAGGGATTCCGGCGTTTGGCATCTATGGAGAGGACGTACAGGATTCCGGCAGCGAGGAGATTCCACAGGATGTCCAAACCAAGCTGCTGCGGTTCGCCAAAGCGGCTCTGGCAGCGGCCATCATACGCGGCAAAGCCTACCTCTCCATGGGTTCGGTCTCGATGGGCATCGCCGGTTCAATCGTGGATGAGACGCTGTTCCAGCATTACCTGGGCATGCGCAACGAATACGTTGATATGTCGGAGTTTATCCGACGGATCGAAGAAGAGATCTATGACAAGGACGAATATGAGAAAGCGCTAGCCTGGACCAAGGAAAACTGCAAACTCGGAGCCAACAACAACCCCGAGCATCTGATTATTAGCGATGAGGAGCAGGAAAAGCAGTGGGAGTTCGTGGTCAAGATGACGATCATCGCCCGCGACCTGATGGTGGGGAATTCAAGACTTGCGGAACTGGGCTTTGAAGAGGAAGCCAACGGACACTTTGCTCTTGCGGGCGGGTTCCAGGGGCAGCGTCAATGGACGGATCATTTCCCGAACGGCGACTTTATGGAGACGATCCTCAACTCTTCGTTCGACTGGAATGGCAGACGCGCCCCTTATATCGTGGCGACGGAAAACGACAGCCTGAACGGCGTGGTCATGCTGTTCAACCATCTGCTGACCGGAACGGCGCAGATCTTCGCGGACGTTCGCACGTTCTGGAGTCCGGCAGCGGTCGAACGCGTCACGGGACACCAGCTGTCCGGTGACGCTGAAGGCGGTCTGCTGCATCTCATCAACTCCGGTTCGGCAGCATTGGACGGAACGGGCGAGCAAGAAATCGACGGACAGCCTGCCATTAAGCCTTTCTGGGACGTGACCGACGAGGAAGTACAGCGGACGTTGGACAAAACCTTATTCCGCCCAGCCTCGCAGGAATATTTCCGTGGCGGCGGCTTCTCGACCGATTACCTGACGCGCGGCGGCATGCCCGTCACGATGGCCCGCCTCAATCTGGTCAAAGGACTTGGCCCAGTGCTGCAATTGGCGGAAGGCTATACGGTCGATCTGCCGGAAGACGTGCATCGCACACTCGATGAACGAACCGATCCAACCTGGCCGACCACATGGTTTGCACCGAAACTGACGGGCAAAGGTGCGTTCGCCAGCGTCTATGATGTGATGAACAACTGGGGTGCCAACCACGGCGCGATCAGCTACGGTCATATCGGCGCCGATCTGATTACACTCGCCTCCATCCTGCGGATTCCGGTCAGCATGCACAATGTCGAGGAAAAAGACATCTTCCGCCCTCGCGTCTGGTCGCTGTTCGGTACGGATAACCTGGAAGCGGCGGATTACACGGCCTGCCGGAACTTTGGGCCGCTGTATTAAGGCTAATAACTCTTAGACGAAGTGCACTTGTAGGTTAAGAATCCTGAGACCAGGAACACTCAGACCAGAACCATGAGAAGCCCCACGCGATGAACAGCGAAAGTCACAAAGCGCGGGTCTGGAACCCTTTCAGGGTACAGGTAGAGGATTCGCGTGGAGGATAAGTGCAGGATTCTTGCATAGTACAGACAGAGCACTTTCGTAGAGCACAGGTGCGGAATTCTGTCAGAGGACGGACGCAGCCCTACCGTAGGGTATAAGTTCAGGATTCTCCCAGAGGGCGGACATAGGATTCCGCAGACCAAAGCGCGCGGCTCGTTGAATCAACCCATCCATTCATCCAACAATGAACGCAAACCGCCATGTGCCGATCAGGATGGCTGCATGGTATAAGCGGCCTAGGATGTGGCTTCAAACCTCGATGGAAGCAGATTTTTCCGAATTTTCGTGCTAAACAAGGAACTTTTCTGAAGGCGTGCTGGGGCACGTCAAAGGGAAGTGACGTAGCGTTGCTGGAATCGTACACGCTTTAGGTACGAGTCCAGTAGAGCGCGAAAAAGCGGTAAAGGATGCACATTAGCAGGTTTGAAGACACGGCCTAGTCACTTGGTCAGCAGCTTCCTCGGAAATTTATCGGAAAGCAGGGAACACGCATGAGTCCACACACTCATCCGAACGATCAAGACGAACAGGCTCCTTCGCAGCGGAATTCTTCCATTAAAAACGTGCTGGCTGTCGATCTCGGCGCCAGCTCGGGTCGGGTTATGCTAGCTTCCTTCGACGGTTACACATTGACGCTGCGCGAAATTCACCGCTTCGACAACGCACCGATTGAAGACAGCGGCGGCTTGTACTGGGACGCCGAAGGCCTGCTGACGGAGATCCAAAACGGGATCAGGCTGGCTGCCCAGGAAGAGGCACCGCTCCTCAGCCTGGGTGTGGACACCTGGGGTGTGGATTATGGCTGGATCGGACATGACGGCAGACTGCTTCGTCGTCCGCACCATTACCGGGATAGCCGCATGGCTCGCCATGCGGAAGAACTGGAACGCAGACTGCCGCGCATCGAGCAGTTTCGTCTAACCGGCAACCAGCCTGATCCGATCAATACGGTCTATCAGCTGTTCGCCGATCTTCAGGAACAGCCGGATCTGCCGGAACGTGCCTCGCATATTCTCATGATGCCGGATCTGTTCCATTACGCCCTGTCCGGCGTCATGGCCGGAGAGCGTACGATTCTCAGCACCGGAGGGCTGCTGGAAGCTGGCAGCGCAGCTGCCTCCGCCCAGATGCTTGAGCGTCTGGGCATCCCCGCCGCTCTGCTGGCTCCGGTCACAGCCGCCGGAACGGTACTTGGCGAACTGCGCCCGGAGCTTCAGGCCGCTCTGGGCTGCGGCCCGCTGCACATCGTAGCTGGAGCTTCGCACGATACGGCTTCGGCTGTGGCAGCCGTGCCGTATGGAGCGGGGCAGCTTGGGAATGAGGCGGCGCTCCGCGCGGCTTCGCGTGAAGATCAGCCTGCGGCGATGCAGCACGCGGATACGGGTGGGGAGCCGCGCAATGGGACTCTGCGCGTAGAAAGTCCCGCATCATCGCCGCAAATGGATGGAGCGGCGTTCAGCGAGAATTCGCGCGGGAATCCGTCTGCGACGATGCAGCAGGCTGATGCGGATGGGGAGTCGCGCCATGGGACTTTGCGCGTGGAGCGTTCTGAGGCAGCGCCGTTCGCGGAGGAAGCGACTCACGGTGAGGCTTCGCGCGACGGTCAGCCTGCGGCAGCGCAGCACGCGGATGAGTCGGCGGCTGGCTTGGCCGCCGGGGAATCTGCCGCAGCCTTCGTCAGCTGCGGCACCTGGTCCATCGCGGGGCTGGAGACCCCGCAGCCGGTGCTCAGTGAAGCCGCCTTCGAGCGCGGATTCACCAATGAGGGCTGCTTCGGCGGCGGCAACCGCCTGCTGAAGAACATCACGGGCCTGTGGCTGCTTCAGGAATGTCGCAGACACTGGAACGCCGAAGGCCGTGGATTCAGCCACGCCGATCTGGCGGCGCTGGCCGAAGAGGCCGGGCCTGCGGCCTCGCGGATCGACCCGGATGATCCGCGTTTTGCCGCTCCAGGCGACATGCCGGAGCGAGTCCGGCTGTACTGCCGGGAGACCGGGCAGCCGGTGCCCGGCAGCCCGGGCGAGATCGCGCGGGTCGTCGTCGAAAGCCTGGCCGATGCTTACGGCCGGGCGATCGACGAGCTGGAGGCGATCTCGGGCCGCGCCATCGCCGCGGTACACCTGGTCGGCGGCGGCAGTCGCAATCGCCTGCTCTGCCGCTTGACCGCAGAGCGCACCCGCCGGCTGGTCATCGCCGGCCCGGTTGAAGCCAGTGCGGCTGGCAGCGCACTGGTGCAGTTGGCTGCGCTGGGCGAGCTGGATTTCGCCCAGCGAGCCGAGATTCTTGAACGTTCCTTTGAATTGGAACGTTATCTGCCGAGTGAATCGATCTAAAGAGGCGTCGATCTACGGAATTTTAGCGACGGATCGACGCTTTTACTCGAATGACAAAGGAGCTTAAATTCATGACCCAACCGCATACTCTTGCCGATCCCGTCGAACGCGAACGACTGCTTCGCCTGCAAATCTGCGACATCGGCCGCAACCTGTTTACCAAAGACTTCATCGCCGCCAATGACGGCAATATCTCGGCCCGTCTGTCGGATACCGAGATCATCGCTTCCCCAACCGGCGTCAGCAAAGGCTATCTGGAACCGCATATGCTGGTTAAAGTCAATCTGAACGGCGAGATCGTGGAAGCTGCCGAAGGTTATCGCCCTTCCACTGAAGTGAAGATGCATCTGCGCGTATACCGCGAATGTCCCGAGATGAACGGCGTTGTGCATGCCCACCCTCCTTATGCGACTGCTTTTGCGATCAAAGGCGAAGCACTCGACAAGATGATGATGCCGGAATCGGTCATTGCCATGGGCGAGATTCCGCTGGCTCCTTACGGTACACCTTCGACCGAAGAGATTCCGGATTCGATCATGCCGTTTCTCGGCAAGAAGACCGCCGTGCTGCTGGAGAGCCACGGTGCCCTGACCTGGGGCAAAAGCGTGATGGATGCCTACATGAACATGGAGCGTCTGGAATATACGGCAAAACTTACGTTCCTGACACGCATGATCGGCGGAGAACGCGAGCTGCCGCAGGATCGGATTGATGAGTTGGTCGCTCTGCGTTCCTTTTACGGATTCTAGATTGGAGGCCCGGTTCCCATGTTGAAAAAAATTCCGAAGATTCTCTCTCCCGACCTCGTTCATGCCTTGATGAAAATGGGACACGGTGATGAGATTGTGCTGGCCGATGCCAACTTCCCCGGCCACTCGCTGCACACCAACGTCATCCGCTGCGACGGTCTGGGGATTCCTCCACTGTTGGATGCGATCATGGAGCTGCTGCCGCTCGACCCTTATGCGGATCACCAGGCTGCGCTGATGAGCGTCGTACCGGGCGATCCTGTTGTCCCTACAGTCTGGGATGAGTACCGCGAGATTATCGCCCGTCATGACGCCTCGGCACAGCTCGCCTTTGAAGAACGTTTCGCCTTTTACGAACGTGCCAAGAGCGCCTACGTGATCGTCATGACCGGCGAAGAGGCCTTGTATGGCAACATCATCTTGAAAAAAGGCGTCATCTGAATCAAGCTCTGAAACGGAACCGGACAAAAATATCGTCAAAAGGAGAGGGGCATTATGCCTCCTCTCCTGTTTGCGCTGGATGCGAATATGACTCCTATTACGCTGCTGTCTAAGTGCGTCTGAGCGCTCACTCCCTCTTTGTGCTCCAATTGTTCCCTTATTTTAATGCGGAACCTGCGCCTGGAAGTCGTCTTTATACGACTTGTCGCCGTTGTAGAATACGATGTCTCCGTCTTGAAGGGTGAAGACATTCCCCCACGAATCCTTCACGCTCCGTTTGTACCCTTCCATCGCCCATTGGTTCATCAGCGGCGCGTGGATATACTGCAAATGCGGATGCTGCACCTCCCCCTGCCGGATGCTCTCGATGTTGAAATTCAAAACGATATACCCGTCCCGCAGGAAGATCGGATCACGCTTGGTCAGCCCGCGATGCGTGCGTCCATACTCGGCTAGGTTGGTGCCTTTAGCGACTACGTAGGGGTCGACTGGCAGATTATATTCGCCATACCATTTCTGCACGGCAGCATTGGCCCGGCTGTAATCGACCGCAGCAGGCAGGTTGCTTTTCGGCCCAATCAACGTCCGCACCTGTTCCGGCAGCATCAACCGCGCATAACCGCCCACCGGCGTTTTGAGCTTGGTGAACCGGCGGGTATAATCGCGGATGAACATCTCCCGACTGACGCCGCCTACCTCGGCAAAGGTATAGTCATGATCGTATTTGTAACGTGCCGTATCGCTCAATTCCTCTTCGGGCACGTTACGCAGCCGCTCGTTCAAGATGACGTATCGTTCCACCACATCCTGCGATGAACCGACCTGAACGAAGTTTCGGTGGTCGTCCTGATAATACAGATCCACTGGCGTCTTGGTCTTCCCATCCTTGCTCACAAAGGTAAAACTCGGTGTGATCCGAATCCCATCTTTAGCCCCAAACATATTACCCTTGGTCTTGAGATTGAACTTGACATGGTAGCCCGTCTTCACGGCGACATTTTTCATCCCTTGAAGCGGATTACTGCCCGGCAGAATCGGTAAAGTGAAGGGCGAAGCGTTCCCCCGCGGCGCACCGTCCAGATTCAGCAGTCCCGTCCAATAGCTGCTTCCGGTCGGCACCGGACTGCCCTTCTGCTGACGGAAGACCAACTCCCAGTTGTAATCCACGATATCGGTCAGATGAAAATCGTACAGCCGCCCGATCACCTCGACATTCACCGTATCCGATGCTACATGATGCGTGAGATCCAAGTTGGCATCCGGCTGCGCGGGCTGCACATCCGGGGCATTTTCCGCAATACTGCGAAAATCCACCGTGTAATCTCCCTCGTCTACCCAGACGGGCAGGAAGAAGGTCATGTCCAACTGCGGCACGGGAATGTCGATCCAGGTGTTCTTTGGATAGAATAGGGCTCGATCTGACGTATAGACATCAAACGGAAAGCGAACCTGTTTGGCTCGGATATATTTCTGATAATCTCGATCTCCATACCCCGGATAGCTGGCGTGTTGGCCGCTCGTTGGAATACGAATCGTGAACGGTCGATCCAGGATGAACGCCGCCCGGCTGGAATTGGGCGTTGTCTTCTGATTATGCGCCTGATCGTCAGTGACGGATGAGTAGTTGACGACTGGAGTGTGAACGGTGACTGAATTTATATTTGAAATCGGATATGTATCTCCACCAGGTGCCTGGTAATTGACGCTGATCGGTTGATACGTGATTGTCCCCAGAGATGCCGCAGATTGTCGGTTTGTTTTCACGGTCGGAATCCTATGATTGGGACTATACAGCACGTCGCGTCCAATTTGGGGTGGGTCTGGAACCGCAGTAGGATCTTGGGTCTTCTTCTCCACAACGGCATCATTCATCAGAACCTGGCTGTTGAAGATGAGCTGGTCATTGTTCACTTTGACTTGACCAATCTTTCTTTCGCCTTCGGCAGCATATGTATCCAATTCGTTAGGCACGGTTGGCGGCGATAAGTCTCCGGTCAGATCTTCCGATTCTTGCCAGTTGCCGGGGCCTTTTGCGCCTATTGAATTCCCCTTCCTTGTCAAAGTCACATTGGGCGAGTTGTAACCATTTGGAGTGATCGTGATTTGTTCACCGCTAAACGCATAATTTTGCAGGGCAGCATTATCGATCTTATATACGCCCAGTTGATCGACGACCCAGTGCGAACCGTAGCGCTCGATATGAATTTCGTACGGTACAATCTTCGTGTCATGCTGTTCTACCCGATCTTTGGGTCCAGGTTTGCCATTGGGCAGCGTGGTGGGAACCTCTTTGTACCAGGTGAGATTATACGTCTTGGTGACCGTAAAATCGTACATGCAGGTCGTAAGTTTCTCCTGATACTTGTACTGATGCAGGTAACTGTTCGCCAGTACGTTTCCATACAGACTTTCGGATGTTGGAATCCCTTGCAGCACATCAAAGCTCTCTCTATCACGCTGATCCGCTTTGATAACAGCTGAAGCTTCCGGCATCATCTTCTGTCCTTCTATCGTGCGCCCGTTTCGGACAGTGCAGCCCTCGATAGGTTCCTGCGTCTCCCCACCGCCTCCGTCTTCGGTGTAGACCCAGTAGTGGTCGGGGTACTGGTAAGAATAGGATTGGAATGTGAAATCGTAAGCCGCAAAATAAAACATCATGGCTTGGGGATTAGGGTTATCCGGATCATACAATTTCATTGCTGTGCTAGTATTAGGACGAACATAAAATTTCATACCGTTATTGCTATGCGTTTGCGAGAATGTAATATACGCATAGTCTAAGCTACGACTTGTCCCGCCTGTTTGATTTGGTTCACGCCCCGCCCAAATTCGTTCGGCATCTGCTCCTGGATCTGATTTTCCTATAATTCCAAGGCTTGTTATTTTCACATCTTCATTTTTTAGTGTTCGGACATTTATTCCATTTGGAATTTCTGAATTCAATTGATCGATCACAGATGCTCGGTTGTCAATCATGGCGTTTGTGAATCGAAGATCAGTACCATCGACCGTACCCATAAAAGGTTCTGTTCGTCCGTATTTGACGGTCATAAGAACCTCTTGGCCAGGATATTTCCGATAATTCTTGCCGTTTATTGGTTCTACCCCTACTACACCATCGCTCAATTCAGAGCCTCGACGCGCCCACGTCCCGCCTTCATTTCCGGCAAACCATTGTGGAGTCGTAGTTTCACCACGTTGCCAGGAAAACCAAGAACCGGCTGACCCATTTTTTGTGGATTGTACTTCAACTTTTTCACCAGTAAATGTTTCAGATCCGGCATAGGTCTGCGCATTGACATCAACGGTTTTAATAGCCGTTGTGCCTCTATAAAATACTATCTTTTGAATCTTATTTCCTGAACCGGCATCTTCGCTCATAGTCATTGTTTTAGCTGAGGGTTTAGGTCCAAAAGTTAAGATATTTTTCTCTGGATGAGTTTGCACTCCGAATGCACTTTCGTATTTGATCTCCTTTTTCACAGGTGCCGCCTCTGCGTGGTTCGGAGCTGGAAAAAAAACACCCAGCACACTGCCTGCCAGAAGCAGTGTGCTGAGTCCAACAATCGAGAGCCGTTGCTGGTTTGTTTTCTTCATTTTGTACCTCGCAACGACAGCAGGTTCGTTCTTACTTCCAAGGAACCTGATGCTGGAGTTACGAGTTGGATGGTGATATTATCGGAACGTTGGACGGTTCCAGTTTTAGGGACGATGACCATTGGTGTGTCACTAGGATCGTTTTGATAAACAGGTGCGATACCGTTCAGTACGTTTTTGTTCTGCATAGCTGTTTCGTTGGGACTGTCAAAAGCATCCACGCTAAAAAACAAAAGATTTTGAGTTAGGTATCTCTTCGGATCTTTATTGAATACAGGCTTACCCTTAAAATACAGCAGATAATTCCCTTTCTCTTTGTTGATATAAAGGTCTACACCCTCGTTGAAGTTCCCGTACCCATTGAACCACTTCAGCTTATCCAGCGGCAGCAGCCCCCGATTCGGATCATTTTTATCATCCAAGTCAATCGCAATCAACGCATCGAGCTTACCCTGATACAGCCCGTCCTTCGACGTGATCGTCATGTTCTTCTCATTCCACATTTCCTCAATAGACGACTTGCCTTTATTCTTCCAATCCGATTCCGGCGTCACGAACTTCTCCGGCATCACCGTAAAAATATTCGTGCCATGCCACAGAATCTCCGCCGCACCGGTCGCATACCGATCCGATTCCAGCTTGCCACCGGCATTGGTCTTCAAGATGCGATCAATAATCACGACCGACTGGGCCCGCGTGGTCAGTCCCTTGGGCGCCAGTTGACCTTTGCCTACGCCCTGGATCAGTCCTCCCTTGGTCGCCAGGTACATCCATTTGTCGTCTTCCTTCGATGTTTCTCCAACTGCACGTGCCGCCACACGAGCCATTTCTTCGCGGGTCATCGTCTTGTTCCAGGCCGCTTCCGTATTGGCGAAGTCACCCGCCTCATACAGCCCCTTAGCGGTTGCTGCATCGGCATACCGCACGTACCATTTGCCCGGGGTATCTGCCACGTCCAGCTTCATCGCGGCGACCACCATCTTCACGAACTCCGCCCGGCTGACCGACGCCTCCGGCTTGAACGTGCCGTTGATATAACCATCCACATAGCCGCTGGCGACGGCCTGCTGCACCGCACTGTACGCCCAGTGCGAAGCTTTCACATCCGTAAACGTTGGGCTGCCCGTACCAGCCGCCGCATGAGCCTGCGGCATGCTGCCTGCTGCACTCCATACGGTTCCCACTGCCAGCACCGCAGCGGCCATTACGCCCCCTACCGTTCTCCCCCAACGCATCATTCGACCGTTCTTGCTTTCCATGTTTCCCTACTCCCCTCTACGGATTCACCTTGAATCTTGATTTGATCCTAACTTCTTGATCCTGACTTCGACTTGATCCTGCTTATGTACACTTCCCTCATCCTGTATGCTTCTATTGTCGCTTGGTTGCAGCATTTGGAAAAGACCCATTTTTTATCACACGAAAATAGCAGCGGCTTCACCGCCTCACCAATCCACGCAAAAAAGCGGACGTCTCCCCTGGAATCCAAGGAATACGTCCGCGTGCTTCGCGTCGTTGAATAACATACTGCTTACCGCCTTACTATAAAACGAGACTTCGGAAAAATCAAGAGTCTTTCCCAAGGCAAAGGAGCTCCGTTTCTTCTCTGCCTACATTTCCCGAACGGCCTTGGCAATCTCGATACACAAATCTTCAGCCTGCGCCACATGTCCAAGCTTATCCATAAACGCGTGGGTCATGCCTTTATACCGGATGCACGTGACGTCAACGCCTGCTTCCGCGAGCTGCTTGGCATAGAACTCCGTCTGTACCCGCACGCCGTCGAACTCTGCCCCAATCAGCAGAGCTTTGGGCAGATCGCGGTGCGACGAAGCCAGCATGGGACTGACATACGGATTCCGCACTTCCTCTTCATTTTTGACGTAGACGCCCATGAAGGGATCTTCCGACAGCTTCTTGGGCTGACCAATTTCAAGCAGACCTCCACGAATACGAGCCGCGTGCTCGTCGGAAATATCGAAAAACTCCTCCTTCCACTCGTATCCATCCGCTGCCGCATCGGCAATCGCTACCGCCGGATAAACCAGCGCCTGAAGTGCAATCTTGGGTGTGCCTTCGTCTCTTGCCTTGAGCGCGACGGCCGCCGCATAGTTACCGCCCGCACTGTCCCCGGCCACACCAATCCGATCCGGATCGATGCCATACGCTTCCGCATGGTCATAGATGTGTTTGACCGCATGGTAATTGTCGTTGAACCCGTTAGGGAAAGGCTTCTCCGGTGCCAGCGAATAATCGACGTTAAACACAACCGCATCCGCCAGCTCGGCGATTAACTTACATACATTCTCAACCGTGTATACGCTTCCACCAATCCAACCGCCACCATGGAAAAAGACCAGTGCCGGTCGATCGGTTTGCTGTCCTTTGCGCGGATAATACCGCCATAAGCCTACCGTGTTTCCGCTGACTGTCAGTTCTTCGTATTTCGTATGGATTTCGACCGTGTTCAGGTTGTAATTGGGGAATCCCATACTTTCACGAATCAGGGGAATCATAAATTCAAGCGGCGGCATCTCGCGTGGCGCTTCACTGCCCATCTCTCCCGCCCAATGCTGATCCAGCAAAGCCAGCTCCGCAGGGTCCAGATAACCCGGTCGATCTTCACCTGGACTCGGCTTCAGAATCACATCCATGCCATTACTTTGGATGAGGGTCGTGCTGCTTTGCAGCTGCTCCACGGCATCCAGCGAATAATTACGCATATGAAATTCCCCCTTATCGCTTATGAACCTGCGAGTTTCTATTGGTTAAAGCATACCATGCCGTATTTTTCGTCCGAGTATTCCAGAATGGTCACACTCGCGTTACGAATCTCAGCCGACGAATCGACTTCCTCGCACATCTGGCTGATAATATTGCGAATCGTATTGCCGTGGGAGACGATCAGGATATTGGCACCATCTTCATAATCCAGATTCGTCACTTCGTTCAGTCCGCCCTGAATACGTGTCCACGATTCATCGAAATTCTCCGCATGTCCATAGGGGTCGGCGGCTTTGATAAAGTCGGCCACTTCCCTAACCGTAAATTTCTGACGAAGCTCATTAAAGTTCTCACTTCCGCCGGCTTCCGCAATCTTGCTCAGCGCCACCTGCGAATATTCTCCTTCAAGTCCACCAAAAAACGTCTCCCGAAACGCCTTCATTCGATTGATAACCGGGATGGGATGGCGATTTTCCTTGAGAATGATCTCTGCTGTCTCCAGCGTACGTCCCGAGTCACTCGTATAGACATACGCAAACTGGGTATCCGCCAGCTTTTGACCAGTAGCCACAGCCACGACCTTGCCCTCTTCCGTCAGCGGACTGTCGCACCAACCCTGCATTCTCTTGTAACGGTTAAGATAAGTTTCGCCGTGGCGGATCAGATAGATATTGACCTTTTTGCTCATGCCTGTAACCCCCTGTTCGATTTGCTCTGGATGCTGCCGGGCCATGCCCGATCTACAGATTACTGATCTGCCGCCACGAATTTACTGGCTTTGAGTGGAAGCGCGAAGAAATCCGTCGATACCTTAAAAAATCCCGTGAAATGCGACGAGGCATTGTGACGCTCCACCGCTTCTTCGTCCGCCCAGACTTCAACCATCGTAAAGCGATCCAGATTGGATACATCCTGAGTCAGTGTATAGCGCAAGCAGCCATCTTCAGCCTGTGAACCTGCCACCAGTGCCTGTACGGTTTGCAAGAATGCTTCGCGCTTCTCCGGTTTGATCTGCATATCGGCATGAATGATAATCATCGAAATTCCTCCTCAGTCTATGTGGATACAGCTTGGACGCCTCTGCTCTCTTCCCTAACTTACCATAAGAAGGGAAGCTACAGCCAGTGTACTCCATTTGCCTTCGCGTGTAGGGGTGAAGAGGAACTGTCAAACGAAGGTTGTCATCGATGCGCAGCGGGCCTGACAAGGACTTTATGGTCTACTTATTCAGAATTTTCAGCAAACGCTTAATCATTACCGCCGCTTCCGCACGAGTGATCGACGCTTTGGGTTGGAACGTGCCATCTGGATAGCCCTCAATTACACCAGCGGATGCTGCCGAAATGACGGCAGACTGTGACCATTCGACTGCACTTTTTAAATCCGTAAAATGGACCGTCTGGTCTTTATGGGTATGATGCTGCTGGAGCAGGTTTGTCACCATGATGACAGCCTGCTCACGTGGAATCACATGGAGCGGACGGTATGTACCGTCATTAAAGCCTTTTGTAATGCCGGATGCTAAAGCAGCTTTGAGCGGTTGGTCATACCAGGCCCCTTCCACCAGATCATCGAAATGAAAAGGGGGTTCCATCGCAGGGACTTGGAAAGCTCTAGCTAACATCACAGCAAATTCTGCGCGGGTAATGAATGCGTCAGGACGAAACGAGTGATCGGTATAACCCGTAATTACACCTCTTGCCTCCAGCTCTGTTATTTCTTTATAAGCGAAATGCTCTTTAGGCACATCGCCATACTTTTGCGGTTCCTCTGCTTCGGACTTGCCTGCCTCTTTTTCTGTTGGAGTTACCAGAAGCGGCGCACCACCTTCAACCGACACTGGTAATGGTGTTGAGTTTACCGGAGTGTCAGGCTTAGGAGCCTCGGGTGTTGGGTTTACCGGATTACCAGGCTTTGGAACCTCAGATGTTGGATCTGGAACCTCGGGTGTTGGATCTACCGGAGTGCTGCTTGATGATGGATCATAAGTGTACTCGCTTTGAGGCACAGCTATGCCCCAGTTCCCTACCTGTGCAACTTTGTAGCTGCGTGCTTCCTTGGCGTTATTTGGCACTTGAAATGTGGCTTGATTGGAACCATAGACCATCTGAATCGATTCCGGTTCTCCTTCGCGCCAAGCCTTATAAACGGCTCCCGAATCGCTCCCCTGCCAAGATACTGCCACTTTTCCATTTTCAAATTTTCCTTCCGGCAAAATGCTCGGCTCCTGTGCCATCAACCACATCAGACGAGGCGAATCGACCCCGTTTGTAGTCTGCTTCTGCCACAATGCGTCATCCAAACTTTCGTAACAATCCATATTCAGCATGTCGGAAACCGTATTTATTTTTGTACCAAAAACCATGCCGGCGCCTGTGTCCAAAAATCGAATATAAGAATCCTTCATCGTCACATATTCAGGTACGGTCTTAAAATGCTCGCCTGGTTTGGGATAGATAAAATAGGAATCACGGTAAGACATTTGGTGAGTATAGGTACCGGAGGGAGCGGTTTCGACTGATCCTTCAAACGATAGCGGTTCGTTATTGGATTGAAACGCCAGTCCTCTGACAGTCGCGTTTGAAATGAATCGAACCAACTCCGCCTTGGGTGATGTTCCCGTATCCAATTGAATATCTTTTTGGATAGCCAGATTCTCGATGGTGGCTGTATCTGCAATCGAACTAAATAAGCTATAGACCCACCATTCAGATGCGCCCGTGATCCTGCCCGCCACATTCATCCTGTTATTTTGCATCAAGGCCTCACTCCCGATACTGCTGATTAGGTGTGTGCGTTCTTGTTGCGTGGAATCCGTCACCATCTCCATGTCCACTTTGTTGTTCTCAAACGTCCCATTCAACGTAGACATTAGACCATAAGCATCTCTGATTACTGCCGCCTGCTGATTGAGCTTGATGTTAAACGTATTATCGACGCTATCATTGCCTGTTCTGGCGAGTCCGTAAACATTATTGATGTCGTCCGCCTGAATAGATGTGGAAAAATCGAACTTGTTATGTTCGGCCTTCCCATACTCTTGGATCGGAATGATCGCAGACGTCTGACCGGAAATATCTCCTTCAAAATCGAAGGAAACTTCGTTCTTTGAGGCTTCTTTCAACGTATGAATCAAGTACATCTGGGACAAATTACTGCCAGCTACTTGCATCCGGACTTCAATCTTGGAATAGGTAAGTTTTAATACGTTCGATGCCAGGCCATGATAGCCTGAATAAGATCGGGTTGTCGGTACATCAAGATCCATTTCGATATGAGCATCCAGACTATCGATAGTCAGCCCACCAGGAGCAGATGCCGTTCCAGACCCAAATAATCCATTGACGAAGGTGACTCCTTTGTTCGTATCACCCGAAGGTTTGGCTGCAATCCGAATATCAGCGGTTGTATCTTGGATGATGTTCCCCGCATAAGCGATTCCCGCAATGAACATCACGTTGGCATCCTTGGGCACATCACTGTGCAGAGTTACCTTCACAGTACCGCCGTTCAGACGATTTAATGCTCCCTGTGCAATTCCACTTACATTGAACATTTCGCGCCGAGATTTCAGATCGACTGCAAACGTATTATCTATCGCTTCGTTTAGATTCATACTTGCACCACCGACTATGAACAGCGAATCCGAAACCATATCAATCTTAAAATTATTGTGTTCAAAAACCCCTCCGTCTAGGGCACCGGCAGCGCTGTTTTGAATCTTTTTCGAGTCGGGAACGTGAAAAGCAATCTCGCTGTTTCGTATATTGACCGTAGTTTGTTCCCCCGCATCCGATCCAGATGTAGTCGATACCTGTAACAGTTGAGCGGTCGGGGCTAAGCTTGTGAAGCCAAGAGAACTGCTTTCCACATTGACTACCGTGGGCTGCTTGTTACCGTAAGCATCGACACTGCGGCTAAACAAAGTCGCACTAGAGTAAGCCGCTCCTACCTCCACCAATTGCAAATGGAGTGCAGACTGCATCACGTTCATTGTCCCTTTCGTTCGTGCTCCCAGGATACCGAACCCATAAATCGAACCGAAGGAGGAGAGCGTGATATTCCCTGTAGCTTCACTTAGATCCAAATCCATGACATTTGCGGCCAGAACACTCGCTTCAGCAATAGACGCTCCCCGGCCATGGAGGGTCATGTCGCCAAAGGATACCTGATTTATATTCACGCGTGTCAGGTCCTTGGCCAGAAGACCGGTCGCTGCGAATCTTTTGTCCCAGGTCAGCGATGGCACATTCAGTTGGAGATTCTGAATCGTCGAGTCGCTGACCGTACGGAACAAAGCGCCATCTTGCTCGTTTTTATCTGCACCATCCGGGAGGCTATAATGCAGGTCGGTATTGGAAAGGGTCAGATTGTGTAACGTGGAATTCGTCACTCCGATGGCAAGCGCAGCCCGGACCCCGGCAGAAGAGGAATAGATCGGAATCTCTACGTTGGAGATCGTGGCTCCATTCAAGGCCGCAAAAAGAGGCATCGTACCATCAAGACCCATAATCCGATGCCCATTTCCATCAAGCGTTCCTGTAAACGTTTCGGCTGATAAAGCGGTGTATCCAGTCGCATCGATGTCACCCTTGAGTTGAAAGTGACCGTTAAGATTGGCCGCAATGAAGTTCAGATCAGAGGTGTTTTCAATATCGATAACCGAATCATTTGCAGCTGTCGATGCAGCGGTAACCTGGAGTGTTTGTTCAACCTGTTCTTCTGTCTGCGCAAATGTATCAGAGGGATGCGCCTCATCAGCTGCGTGCAGGGTTTCCGGATTAGAAGGTGCATCTTCAGCCATCTCGCCGTCTGTAAAAGGCTGAATGACTTCCTGATTGGCAGCGAAGCTCTCATTCGTTCCCTCTTCCGCATAAGCCTGTCGTTCAGGAGCGATCGTATGAGCCGCTGGAACAGCAAGCGCAGCGGAAAGCAGCATTTTAATGAATGTCGTTCGTTTCATTCTCATCGTTCAAGTCACTTCTTCCTGGTAGATTGTGTACACGCCAAAAAAGCACCGCAAAGTAGAGTGTTCTCTAATAAGCGGTGCTTCCAGCTGTCAAATATTCGGTTACTTTGAGCCTGTTCGGACGGCTAATCCAGCCTGTTGGCTGCCTCCACATACAAAAAAGCACCGCAATTAGAGTGGTCTCCAATCAGCGGTGCTTCCGGCTGTTTTTATCAAGTTAAAGATAGTATAGCAGAACTCAATCAGGAGGTGAATAACTTATTGCTCAAAGGATGGGGCTGCGTCTTGAGACGGAACGCCCCTCTGATCTCGGATGACAGGTAATCCGAATCAAGCAAAAAACTCATACACCCGCATCCATTCCCGGCCCTCTCCTGGCGCAAGTTCCAAATCGACAAACACCTCTGGGGCAACCACATGTCCGGCTCCCCACACGGCGAACTTCGAGGCATCGAAATCCCCAAGTTCCCGCATCCCTGCTCCGCTTGGTGTATGGATCAGCTCCCAATACGGACGCTCACCCACAGCAAAACCCTCATATAAGACGTAATACTCACCGCCTGCTTCACTCGACCAGGTGAGCCTGCCGGGTGACAGCACCAACTTCTCTTCTACACCGCCGTCTCCAATTTGCTTCGTCTCAGGGGCATAAGGCAGGTTCAGCACATAATCCGGCCCAACCGCATAATCGCCTACGCTGACAAAGTTATGTACATATTCATTGGTTGAGATTCGCCGGCTGCCGAGATTCTCCAGCTTGTACCGAATCTTGAGACTGCGCCTTTCTACGGTCAGGGTCTTCGTCAGCCTGGCGGCATAACCGTGAACCTCAGGGGTGATCGAGGTAAAACGAATCTCACTTGGCGCTGCTTCGACCTGAACTTCGTACATTTCAACCGGATAGGTTCGCGCAAAGTTATACCCTTCACCGTCCACTTTGGTCAACGCACCGATGCCCAGCTTCATGAATGTCTCTCCAACCTGCGCATCGTCATACCCGATCGGCTTGTCGATCCCAAATTCACCGGACAGCCCTACACCGCCCGTCCCCTGTCCGGCAGTCCGACTCTCCGGCATGCAGAAGTCGATCCCTGCCGTCTCTAGACGAACCTGCGTCACCCAACCGATTCGGTCAAACCTTGTGCCTTCGCAGGCCTCCGGCTTCTGAATGGTGACCGTCAACTCTTCCCCTTTTAATTGATAAGTATGCTGCTCCATCCTGCTTCCTCCTTGATCTCGCCCCGTCTAACTCGACTGGCTGATCTGTCTGTGTCTGATCCCGCGCTCTACAGCTGCGAAGATTCCGTCCTATTATCATAGCTCTGCGATGGAAAAAAGGGTACAAAAAAAGAGGGAAGTCCCGCTCCCCTCTTGATGCTTAACTTAATCTGCCGCCCCGTCCGCCGACTCTGCGACTTCACAGGCACGACTCTCCCGATCTTCCACGATGGCGAAGCCCCACTTCTCCAGATTCAGCATCTGGCCGTGCCGCACGTCCGCACCTGACAGCAGTTCACGTCCATCCCGGTAGCCGTACTCGAATTCGACCGGCTCGCCGGAATAGTTCAGGAAATAGCGTACGCGGCAGCCTGCACGGTTGACCCCGGATTTGACGACCAGCGGGAAGGCCAGCTTCTGATCCTGTCCCCACAGCCCGGCTTCGCGCAGCACCCGCTCGAACACGCCTTTGAGCAGCGCCTCGGTCGGCAGGAAGCCGATATAGGTTGCTTTTCCTTTGCCAAAATGATTGTGGGTAACCGCCGCATGACCTTTCCACTCCGGGTGCTCATAGCTCGCCCAGACTTCTGCCGTAACCGGCGTCAGCAGCTCCATCCAGGTCTCGACCGCTCCCGCTTCTGAACCCACGCCGAATGGATCGCCTGCGATGCGGACATCCTTGGGCTCGACGAACAGCTGATAACTCATGCCGCAAGCTTTGGCGATGATGCCCGGCTGGGCGCTTGTCCGCACCTGCACGTCGCCGTTGGTAAACCCGCTCTTGAACGTATAGACGATATGACCGCCTTTTTCCACGTAATCATTGAGCTTCTCCAGCAGTCGATCCGGGGCACTGTACAAAGCGGGAACGACGATGAGATCGTAGTCGGTCAGTACGTTCGCTTCCGTCTCGGGGAAAATGAAATCACAGCCCACGTTCAGCTTATACAGGGAATCATACAGCCGCCGAACGACATCATTGTAATTCTTACCGCCCGGAAGCGGAAACCAGTCGATGGCACTTAACGCCTCGTTGCTGACGAGCATGGCCACGCGGTGGGTCTTGCGCAGTCCATGCAGTGATTCGTTCAACCGGGCAAAGTCCGCTCCAATCGTCTTGGCTTCATGATAGACCGGATTCGGCTGAAGATCGTGACTGAGCAGGCCTTTCCAATACGTCTCGAATGAATTATGGATGGAATGCCAGTGCCAGTACGCGACCATACTCGCGCCCGAAGCCAGATGGCTGAACGCCAGCAGCCGAAGCTGACCCGGATACGGCGTCCAATGTGGGAAAGCCTGTGCCTGTGTCTCGAGTACCAGATAATTCGATGCCCTGAGCGAACGCGCCATATCCCCGCCAAACGAGATCTCCGCGCCTGTCAGTTCACTCTGGGAAGGATGATAGATGTCCACTCCCGCAATGTCCAGACATTTGGCGGCCTGATGATGATTCACGTCCCGCTGTACGCCATATGAATGACCCCGCCATTCAAAGTCGAAGTTGTGGGTGACGAATTGACCGGGTTTCTTGTATTCATTCACAAGCCCCGCCTGCCACGTCAGAAAATCAGTCACCAGCTGCCGCTGGAAACGGGCAAATTCCGCGCCGAGACTGCCGTTGATCGTGCCAACCACCGAAGGGAAGTCCTCCCATGCCTCGATGCGGTTGCTCCAGTAGGTCAGCCCGAAGCGGCGGTTCAGTTCATTCAGGTCACCGCCGAATTTCTCATGCATCGCTTTCACAAAACGAAGCTGGACGTTGGTGCCTGCCGTCCCGTAGTGCTTGGTCTCGTTGTCAATCTGGTAGCCAATGACCGCTGGATGGTCACAGACGCGTCCGATCAGCTTGCGGATGATGCGTTCCGCGTAGAACAGGTAGACCGGATTGGTAATGTCCATGATCTGCCGCGCTCCATATTTACCGGGCCCATTCTGGGTCACAGCGAGAACGTCCGGGTGCTCCTTGACCATCCACGGCGGAATCGCGTACGTTGGGGTGCCGACCATGACGGAGATGCCCGCTTTGTACATGGCATCCAGCACACGATCCACGGAAGAGAAGTCGAAGACCCCATTCTGCGGCTCATGGGTACTCCAGGTTGATTCGGCAATCCGCACGACAGTGATTCCCGCCGCTTTCATCATTTCAATATCCTTGTCCAATCGGTCGTAAGGCATATATTCGTCATAATAAGCGACTCCATAATGCAGACGTTCCATTTCAGGCAACCACCCTTTCTCCTTGCCGGACTGAAGGACTGTGGACAGCTCTGCCGTTCTTCTGCGATACGACCATCCCGCCCACGCCTGTCCGTAACCCTTTCGTGACACGCCGCCCAATGTCCTGCAAGCGTTTTTCTTTTCCGCTCGTACCCGATCTAGGCATATCCGGCTTATTCCCGAAAAAATTCGGTGGATCTAGCGTAATGTCGCTCATTTCACGTCACCGTTTGGAATTAAAATGGGAAATGGGATTTTTTACATTCGCTTAACAAAACGTCGGTATAATAAAAAGAGCTGTTCCTTTGAGCCAGCTTGATTGCTGGGATTCGTGGAGGTTACAACGCTTGATCCAACGTTTACATTCGATCAAAATGCACAGGCTTGAAGTGTGATTTAATTGAACGCAAACCTACTTTTAGAGTGAATGAGGAACTAGGGTGCAATTTTCCGACATGGAAGATCAACGTGCAACGGTAGACGCTTTTTGTGCGTAGACACTTTCATGGATTATACTGCTAATAAGATCAGATGCGCGTCCATCGGCGCTGAATCGCCAAACGCGAACACAATCATTGGAGGAATTATGGATAACCATGCCCATCGGGGGACTTCCCCCTATTACATCAACCGTGACCTCAGTTGGATCGAATTCAATTACCGCGTGCTCGAAGAAGCGCAAGACCCGGACACGCCGCTTTTGGAACGCGCCAAGTTTCTCGGGATCGTCTCGCGCAACCTGGACGAATTCATGAGCGTCCGGGTGGCGGGTATCCGCAATCAGCTCAAAGCCGGGATCACCAAAAAAGATTTCTCCGGCTATACGCCCCAAGTGCTGTATAAGCGATTGACCAAACGCATCGAAAAAATGGTGACGGCAGAATACCGCACCTATCGTGAATTGGTGCGCCTCATGGGCAAAGAACATTTGATGTTTAGTCAATATGAAGACCTCAACAGCAGTCAGCAGAAATCGGCGGACGATTATTTCCATGATGTCATCTTCCCGATTCTGACGCCGATGGCGGTCGATCTCAGTCGTCCGTTCCCGCTGGTACATAGCCAGAACGTCTATCTGGCAGCTGTGCTGGAACGTGAAAATGCGACCATCGATCTGCCCGATGATGAACGTTATTATTTTGCCATCGTACAGGTTCCTTCAATCCTGCCTCGTCTTGTGCCTGTTGCAAGCCGTAGTCATAGCAAGAAACAGAGCTATGTGCTGATCGACGAACTGATCTGTCATCATATTCAGACGCTGTTCAGCGGCTACAAGCCGGTCGCCGTTCATGCCTTCCGGCTGACTCGGGATGCCGATCTGGAGATCAACGAAGAAGAAGCGGAAGACCTGCTGGAAGAGATCGAGAACAAGCTTCGCAAGCGCCGACGGGGTGCGCCCGTGCGTCTGGAGATCCAAAAAGATTTCCATCCGTATGCACTCAAGCTGCTGTTGGAAGAGTTCGAGATCGAAGACGCCGTATACGAAATTGACGGTCCGATCGATCTGGGCTTTATGACTTCATTTGGGGCTTCGGTCAAAAATCGGGATACGCTGCGTTACCCGCCTGCCAAGTCGATCTATCCGCCGGAGTTCCCGGATGGAGAAGACACGGACTTCTTCGCTACGCTCAAAGAACGTGACGTGCTGCTGCATCATCCTTTTGAATCGTTCGACGCGGTCAGTGACTTCGTGGAGCAGGCGGCTGAAGACCCTAATGTCATGGCGATCAAGATGACGCTCTATCGGGTCAGCAGCAAATCGCCGATCATTCGCTCCCTGGCCCAGGCTGCCGAAGCGGGCAAGCAGGTCACCGTTGTAGTCGAGCTGAAGGCAAGATTCGACGAAGAACGCAATATTACCTGGGCACGCGAGCTGGAAAAAGCCGGCTGTCACGTGGTTTATGGACTGGTCGGACTCAAGACGCACGCCAAAGCCATTCTGATTGTGCGCCGGGAAGAAGTTGGGCTTCGCCGGTATGTGCATGTAGGCACCGGCAACTACAACGACATCACCGCCAAACTGTACACCGACGTGGGTCTGATGACGTCCAACCCATCGATTGGCGAAGACGCTTCGGAGCTGTTCAATCATATTACCGGCTATTCGAGCCATCCCGACTGGCAGAAGATCTCTGTCGCACCGGATACGATGATGGGCACATTCGTGACCAACATCCGCCGGGAAGCGGAACATGCCAAGGCGGGACGGCCGACTCATATCATCGCCAAGTTCAATTCGCTGTCCAACCAGCAGATCATCGATGAGCTGTATGAAGCTTCTCAGGCTGGCGTCAAGATTGACCTGATCGTGCGCGGCGTCTGCTGCCTGCGTCCAGGTGTAGAAGGCCTGAGCGAAAATATCACGGTGCGCAGCATCGTCGATCGCTATCTGGAACACTCGCGGATCTTCTACTTTGAGAACGGCGGCGAATCCGAGATCTTCCTGGCCAGCGCCGATTGGATGACCCGGAACCTGACCCGTCGGGTCGAGCTGATGTGCCCAATTCTCGATCCGGCCTGCAAGGATACCCTGCTCAACATCGTGAAGCTGTATCTCAAGGATAACGTGAAGGCTCGTATTCTGACATCCAGTGGGGCTTACGAATCCTTCGAGAACGGGGAAGAACCGTTCCGCAGCCAGTTCCGCGCCGAAGATATTCGGACATGGAAGTCTACGCTGTCTTGATCGTCTCGCGGAAAGGCAGACTTGGACGTGGGAATATGTCAATCCTCGGCTGCTGTGTTAACCCAACCTCGTTCTCTTCGCCCGTTGATCCCACCTATCAAAGAACCCGAACTTCGCACAGCAGCGAGGTTCGGGTTCTTTTTGAGTAAATCGATAGGCTGTTCTTCATTACGCTTCGACTACTGCGCAGACTTGATTTTCAAGCCGACCTTGACGTTCCATTCTTTCTCAAAATCTTTTGCCGCAAGCTTCAGATCACGGATCTCCATAAAAGCTTCGGTGCGGCAGGTCAGCTCCAATTCAAAGCGATCCCCACTGCGTTTGGCCTTCAGATCGGTGACGGCCTGCGTCTCGCTGGAGTCCAGCGCAGCGGCCATTTGCAGCACAGCCCCCAAGCGCTGGGTACGCTCCTCATCCTTGGGCAGCAGAATATCCTTATAGGTCTGAGCAGTCGCACTCTTGCGCCATTTGACCTTGGCAGCGATGCCGCCGATCAGGGCGGTCAGAATAATCTCCCGGTGCGACAGCCCGGCGAGCGGGCGCTTGGTCAGCAGATACTGCGTATGCTCCTCATAGTCGATATAGCTGATCTCGGTTCCCGTCTGATACGTCCAGGCGGCTACACGCAGCAGCTTGCGATTCCATTCATTCTCCCCGCCTTCGCCCAGCGCTTCATAGAGAATCCCCGCAAACCGTTCCGTCTGGCGAAGATGAAGCTGACGCGGCTTGGGCTGGTTCGCCAGCAGGGAACGCAGCTCAAATTCCAGCACATTGTCATGCACGGCCTGCGTGGGATGCAGCAGTTCAAAGAACAACCCTTCCCGCAGACCGGTTGCACTCACGATGTAACGACTGGCCTTCATATGGCGGAATAACGTTCGCAGAATAATCATGCCGGGTACGATGATGTCAATCCGGTTCTTCGACAACCCTGCCACCCGCTTGCGGCGGTTATTGTCCATGCTCGGCAGCGAGTGATAGAAATAATCGACATCCTCGCCCTGCATGACATAGTTATGGGTGTAGGGCAGCGAATAGTTGCGGCGGCGCTGATCCATCTTGCCCAACCCGCGAATCGTTCCTCCCAACCCTACCAGATCCAGTCCGGGATGCTCCGAGATCCAGGGATGCTTCCGCGCTTCCGCGAGAATGAAATTCTCCAATTCCCGAATATGTTCTTCCGCCCAGACGCCGTTGGCTCCAAACTGCACGCTCATATTGACCGCACCAAACGGGAAAGAGAAGCTGGACTCGCGGCGGCGGTTCTTAAACAGCGTCACTTCGGTACTGCCGCCGCCAATGTCGATGATAAAACCTTCGTGGATGTCAATCTTGTTCACCACTCCAATAAATCCGTAATGCCCTTCCATCTCACCGGGCAGCAGTTCAATGGTCAGCCCCGTTTCCCGGTTCAGAATCTCGATGATCTGTTCAGAGTTGGAAGCATTGCGGATCGCAGCGGTGGCCACAGCCCGAATTTGCTTTACGCCATAAGCTTGGCAAATCTCGGTAAACTGCCGCAGCACTGGTACAACGGAATGAATCGCTGGCGATGGCATAATGCCATCCGGCGTAACGAGCGCACTGAGCCTGGCGGCCTCGCGCGATTCAGTTAGCACCCGATAAGAACCTCCGCTTTCGCTCTCGTACACGACAAGTCGGATGGAGTTGGAACCGATGTCGATGATTCCGGCACGCAGGCAGGTCTGCACCGCCTCTTGGCCGATTGTTTCAGGTATTGTCGTCATGATTGGACAGCTCCTTGTCCCCGACACCGCTGCAAGCGGATGCCGGATGTGGATTGAAGGCCGATTCCTTACGTCTTCTTTAGCCTTAACCTTAGCAAACCAAACAGGACCGCGCAATGAGCGCAGCCCTTGTTTTTTTACATAGCCTTTACTTGGAGCTGACCATTCCGACTGTTTTTTGCTCATTTAACAAGCGCACGGCGCGATCCGGATAGTCGGTGATGACGCCCGCTACGCCCATTCCGATCAGTTCGCGCAGTCGGCCTTCGTCATTGACGGTAAACGGATGATAATCCACGCCCACTGCCCGCGCCTCGCCTACCCATTCCGCCCGAACCGCCGGATCGTACGCATGCAGGGCGTCGGCACCCAGGGTCTTCGCATAGGTCCACGGCTGGTACAGACCTTCCATATACAGAATTCCCGTGCGAATCTCCGGCGCCAGCTTTTTGCACTGATCCAGCGAATAATGGTTGAAGCTCGACAGAATCACCTGCTGCTCCATGCGCTGTTCACGGACGGCTTCGATGACTTTCTGCTCCATCCCTTCATAAGCACGCACCGTATTTTTCAACTCGATATTCACGATAATATTCCACTCCCGCGCCAGCTTGAGCAGTTCGTTCAGATGCGGAATCCGCTCTCCCATGAAGTCAGGATGGAACCAGCTTCCGGCGTCCAGGCTGCGCAGCTGCTCATAAGTCTGATCGCCCACCCATCCTGGCGCACTTGCCGTTCGGGTCAACGTCTCGTCATGGATCAGCACCAGTTCACCGTCTGCACTGAGCTGCACATCTGTCTCAATCCCGGTTGCTCCCAGCTCTACCGCGCGGCGGAAGGCCGCCATCGTGTTCTCCGGTCGTGTTCCTGACGCTCCACGGTGTGCAAAGATAATCGGGTTCACGAATCGGTCGTCCGCTCCTTGCTTCGACGGTTCCGTTCCCTGTCTGATGTCGTTCATGTTATCCCTCTTCTCCGGTTCGGCGGTCTGCCGCCCTGATTGATTTCGTTCTCTTGTGTATTCATACCCACTTTTGAGTGTATCTGCTTTTGAGTATACCGGCTTTGCGTAAACGCCATGTTAACGAAGAGGCTTTACCGTAAAATGGAATTTTTACAAAGCAGGGGGTTTTTATTTGACAAAGCCCTGTTAGGCTATAGCTGTTTGGTCAAAAGCCTATTGATCTGGAATTGTGACGGGGGTACGCCCCGCATCCATAAGGAGGGCAAGTCTGCATGGAAAAGACGGAAAAATCGACTTCACTTCCGCTGAAGTCCCGTATCCGTATGGATCAAACGGCGACCCGTACAAGCGGCGATCCTTCACGAACCGCCAGCATCGGTCGATTCCGCGAAGCGGCATTGGCCGCCGCCTTCATCGCACCAGCGCTGCTGCTGTTTGGCATCTTCCTGTTCTACCCGCTGATCCAATCCGTATATCTGAGCTTACATTCGACCAATCCCAGAGGACAGGTCGCAAACTTCGTCGGTCTGACGAACTTCCGCAATCTATTCAAGTCGCCAGGATTTCCGAACAGCCTGATGGTCACGTTCCAGTTCATCTTACTGACGGTTCCAGCCAGCCTGGCCTTTGCCCTGACCTTCGCTGCGATCTGCCGAAGCCGTATTCGGGGCATGAAGCTGTTCCGGTTTATCTTCGCCCTCCCTATTGCCGTATCGGTCAGCACCGGATCGATCATGTGGATGGTCTTGTTCCATCCGACAGTGGGCACGTTGAATTATTTGTTGGAACAGCTGGGGCTGACGCCTGTTCAGTGGTTGACCGATCCCCATACGGCGCTGCTGTCGGTTTCGCTTATGACCATCTGGATGAATGTCGGATTCCTCTTCATTCTGCTGCTCGGCGGCATGCAGGGCATTCCGGACGAATTGTATGAGAGCGCGAAGATCGATGGCTCCGGCCCGATCCGTACATTCTGGCGATTGACGCTGCCGCTGGTCTCGCCAACGTTGTTCTTTGCCTCCGTGACTTCGATTATTGGCGCGTTCCAGGCGTTTGGACAGATCAACATTCTGACCAAGGGCGGCCCGGTGAACAGCACCAATGTGCTCGTATTCAAGCTGTATGAAGATGCTTTTGTGAATTTCCGATTTGGAGTTGGCAGTGCGCAGGCACTCGTTCTGTTTGCCATCGTGCTGCTGATTACGATCATCCAGTTCGTGGTTGTCGAGAGGAAGGTGCATTATCAGTGAAAAGACAGCATCTGACGCGCCTTCCAGCCTATCTGCTGTCGATTGCCGCCGCAGTCTTCATTTTGTTTCCGTTCTGGATCACATTCTCGAACGCGCTGATGACCGAAGCCGAATCGGCGGCATATCCGCCGAAACTATGGCCGACCGGACTGCATCTGGACAATTTCTCCGGCGTGCTGGCGGTCATTCCCATCGCACGTTTTATTACCAACAGCTTTGTGGTCAGCAGTCTGATTACGCTTGGCTGTCTGGTGACGTCGTGTATGGCGGCTTACGCGTTTGCGTTTCTGCGTTTTCCCGGCAAAAAAATCTTCTTCGCGCTGTTCCTCTCCACCATGATGATCCCGTGGGAGGTAGCGATCATCCCCAACTATCTCACCGTACGCAGTTGGGGTTGGTTGGATAGCTATGCCGGACTTACCGTGCCTTTCCTGGCGACCGCCTTCGGCGTGTTCCTGATGCGGCAGTTCTTCCTTCAGCTCCCCAAGGAACTGCTGGAAGCGGCGCGGATCGATGGCTGCGGTCATGTACGAATCTTCCTGCGGCTTGCGGTTCCGCTGTCGATTCCCGGGTTGGCTACACTCGGCGTCTACTCGTTCCTCAATCACTGGAATATGTATCTGTGGCCGCTTCTGGTCACCAGCAGTGAGCAGATGCGCACCGTGCAGATTGGCGTCAGTATGCTGCAATTCTCGGAGATGACGGCCTGGAATCTGGTAATGGCCGGTCTGCTGCTGGTGCTGCTGCCTTCGCTGATTATGCTGGCTCTTGGCCTGAGCCGACTGGTTGGCGGTCTGACCGCCGGAGCGCTCAAGGGGTAATAAGCCGCCGCGCGAAGCGGCAAAGCAGCACCTCGCATGCAGCAAGGAACGGGATTGGCCGTCTCCGCTGCCGCAGCGACACCGGCATGTCCAGCAGGGGTCGCTCTGAGAGCGGAGACGGCGAATGATCGCCCGATCCTCCAATGAAACGGTCCGTGGTTCCCGTCCCCTGGTGGAAAACGCGGTTCTCGTGGAATTCCGAACGTTTCGCTCATCCCCCTACCTTGTACGGGACGTTCGGAATTCCGGTTTATCCGGACGGACACGCGGAGATCTCTGCGGCTCCGCCTTCCGCCGGGTTCTTTTTTCACGGCTTCACGGTTAGACACCTATACATAATCAACAAGAGGGAGTGGGAAAAGTCATGCAAACGAGCCGAAAGTGGATGTTCGCCTGCCTGTGCATGCTGATGGTGATGCTGACCGCCTGTGGAGGCGGCGGAGCGCAAACGGCAAGCGGGAACGGGACGGCAGAAGCCGCTTCGACGAACGCGTCAGGAAGTGCCGATCAGAAGGAGACGCAAAGCGGCAAACAACCGATCAAAGTCGTCTGGTGGCACGCTATGGGCGGTGAGCTGGGCACGGTCGTTGATGAGCTGGTCAAGCAGTTTAACGAATCCCAGAGCGAGGTACAGGTTGAAGCCGTGTTTCAGGGAACTTACGACGAGAACCTGAACAAGCTCAAGACGGCACTGGGTTCCGGTACGGGGCCTACACTCATGCAGAACTATGAGATCGGCAGCCGCTATATGATCGACACTGGAGCCATCACGCCGATGCAGCAGTTTATTGACGCCGAGAGCTATGACGTTTCGCAGCTGGAACCAAACATCCTAGGGTACTATACCTTCGATGATCGCCTCTACTCGATGCCTTTTAATACCTCCAATCCGATTCTGTACTATAACAAAGACGCCTTCAAGAAGGCCGGACTGGATGCGGATAACCCACCCAAGACATATGCCGAGGTCGAAGCTGCCGCGAAAAAGCTGACCAAAGACGGCATGACCGGCGGATCATTCGCCATCTATGGCTGGTTCATGGAGCAGCTGCTGGCCAATCAGGGCGCAGAACTGCTGAACAACAGCAATGGACGCGAAGGGATGGCGGATCAATCTCTGCTTGGTGAGCAGGCCGCCGTCAGCACGCTGGAATGGTGGAAGAAGATGGTCGATGAAGGCGTTATGCTTAATCTAGGCCGCAAAACGGATGACACCAAAAAAGCTTTTGCTGCCGGACAGATCGCCATGACCCTCGACAGTACGGCTGCGCTGCGCGGCATCGTGCAGGCCGCCGAAGGCAAATTTGAAGTCGGCACCGCTCCCCTGCCCAAGCCAACGGAAGCCGATGCAGGCAAAGGCGGCGTAGTGGTTGGCGGCGCGAGCCTCTGGATCATGAATGACCGCCCGGAAGAAGAACAGCAGGCGGCCTGGAAATTCGTCAAGTTCCTTGCCGAGCCTTCGACTCAGGCTTACTGGCATGTGCACACGGGCTATTTCCCGATTACCAAGGCTGCGTATGACGAAGATCTGGTCAAGGAAAACCTGAAGAAATATCCGCAGTTCCAGACCGCCGTTGACCAACTGCACGGTACGGAACTGACACCGGCTACGCAGGGAGCGGTAATGGGCGTCTTCCCGGAAGCCCGCCAACTGACGGAGACTGCTATTGAAGAAGCGCTTACTGGAGCAGCGAAGCCGCAGGATGCGCTGAATCGTGCGGCGGCGGAGATTACGCAGAAGATTCAGGAGTACAACAGCACGGTGGCCCAATAAAGAGCAGGTTCGGATCAATCTCTTCCGATTGACCTGAAACGCCAAATGCACCCTTGAGCGAGATCGAAGTCCTGAGGCGGACGACGATTTCGACAGGGTGCATTTTTGATAACGACCTACTGGCCGATCCGAATTATTGGTAACGCTGAAGCACGGTTCCCGTACCCGTCTCTGCCGAGAAATGGACTTCGGCCAAAGCTCCGTTAATCAGCGTAAGCTGCGGCGGCTGATGCCCACAGTCGATGTCATAGAGAACCGGAACGCCCAGGTCTTCAGCCATATCCCGATATACATCTTCAGCCGTATATCCATCCACCGGCGTATTGAAAGCACTGCGTCCGAACATTAGTCCGGAGCAGTTCTCGAACCATCCGGCAAGCTTCATCTGAATAAGTGAGCGGCGCAGATCAGTCGTGTTCATCTCACAATTCTCCAAATACCATAATATCGGTTCGCCCGGAATATGCGCCTCGCGGAAAGCCTGCAAATCGCCATACGGTGTACCGATCAGATGTCGGATTACATCGATGCAGCCGCCAAGCAGGCGCCCCTTCAAGCCTACATCCCCACCGGAGACGCTGCGCCAGACGGTTGGTTCCGTCAGGTTGAACACCTGCTCATCTTCGGTCTCCAACCCGGACTCTTCGCCTTCCGGCCGATCCTTCCACTGAATCTGATGCAGCTCCGAGGAACTCTGCTCGAACGATCCGCCAGCAGGCGTCGTCAGGGCTTCCCGCCATTTGGCGGTCAGAGGATCAATCTGTCTGCCGCGCAGATCCAGCAGGTTGGTGCCATGAGCCGTAGCCATCCCCGTCTTCAACGTAACGGCCAGCAGCAGCAGGCTGATGTCCGAGTAGCCCATGATCCATTTTTCACCGATATGGTCGTAATCCAGATGTTCCAGCACTTCGACCAGCAGCTCCCCACCCCACGGCGGCAGGACGAACCCGATTCGCTCTTCCTGGAGCATCCGGTTCAATTCCTCGGCGCGAAGCTTCGCTGGAGCAGACTTGGCTTTGTGCTGCGTCCAAGCCGTGTCGCCTGTAGACACCGTAAAGCCATCCTGTTCCATACGGGAGATCGCCTGTTTCAACATGCCGTGAAAATCCGGTCTTACGCCCGAAGACGGAGCCGTCACGCCAATGGTGGTGCCTTCTTGCAGCATGGGATAACGAATCATGAGTATCGCTCCTTTTAATGACACCTTTTGACAATCAACTTAGAGCTTGAACAGAGCGCTGACACACAGGCCGACGCCTTAGCGGAAGGTGTATCCCCCGCTGCCCATCCGGCGAGAACTCAACTTTCGGGCAAAGGTCAGATCCCACAGCCGACAGAGTGCATACGCCGTGAACGGAAGCATGAACACAATTGTTGGGTACCCATAACGACCGAAAGCGACAAATGGAATATACAGCAGCGTGAAGTAGAGAATGGTCATCAGCAGCGGCAGCATACGTCCCATCCGCTCGCGCAGCAGTGCCCAGATCAGGCCAACCAGCGTGAACGTCATCAGCGCAATTTGCAGCCCCACCATCACCGGACGCTGAAGCGGCCAGATCGGACGCCAGTAATACGGTTCAATGTAGAGCCCCTGCAGCTTCCCAAGCGTGTACCAATTCAGATACGTCCAGAACTCATGCGAGAATCCGTAGCGAATAATATCCAGACCCTTGGAAATCGCATCGCTGCTGTGACCCTCGAAGATCGTCTTGGGATCATACTGCGGATACGCATCGAAGAATCCAGCCGGCGGCAGATTGTAATTGATCCGCGTCCCCAGCAGGAACGGACTTCCCGCCGAGTCGGTAAACAGGATGAACTTGCCGAACGTGACCACGTTGCGAATCCACCACGGACACAGCAGGATCACGTAAGTGCCCACAATAATCGCGGTAAATTTGACCATCTCACGCAGCGAATAACGCTCACGCAGCCAGAAGAATAACAGAATCGCCGGGAAGATCGAAGCCTGCGGCTTGAAATAAGCCAACGCCGCCGTCAACACGCCGACTCCGACATACCAGATCCACTTCCGATTTTCCGCAGCAATCATCATGGCCAGTACCAGCATCATCAGCAGCAGCCGGAACGTCGATTCAGTCAGGATAACCCCCGACGAGAAATAATCCGGTGGGTACAGCGCGGCAATGACGCAGGCGACTAATGCGACCCGGCGATCAAAGACGCGGCGTGCGATCAGGAACAGCAGATAGATGCAGGCGACCTGCTCCAGACATTGGAACAGCCGGAATGCGATAATGCCTCCCTGCTCACCAAATGGCCCGATAAAAGCAGCCAAGAGCAGCGGCATCCCCGGCATGATAAACGCACTCGGCTCCGTTCCACTGTTATAAGCGAGCGCTCCCCCATCGAGAATCAGCTCGGCACTTTGGACATATTTCACATCGTCATTGTTAGGATGATTCAGGTCACCCAGCAAAAAATAATTGTTATGCGCCAGCACGACGAACACAGACATTACAAGCACGAAGGCCATAATCACAGTCAGCCAGATTCGGTCCCGAGACGTCGTCTCCTCGCGCCGATCCATCGGAACATGCACGAATTTCTCCCCCTTATGTATCCATTCAACTCTCTTATCTTATCCAAATTCACCACCTATTACAAAGCTTTTGCTTGATTGGCGGTGAACGGATAAGGAATGGTTCTATATGTTAGAAACAACGGAGAGAGGGGGAAAGTTTCGATATATAAAAAAGAAGCCTGCCCCAGCCTGAAAAATCTCGGCCTTGGACAGGCTTCTTTTGTAATCTGACTTCATATCCTACTCAGATCAACAAACTAAATAAACTCGGATCGCGGTTCAGCTCGGTATACTTGATCCCGTGCGCGTCCATGCGGGCGATCAGCGGTTCGTAGTCTTCTCTCGAAGCCAGCTCGATGCCGACCAGTGCCGGGCCGTTCTCTTTGTCGTTCTTCTTCGTATATTCAAAGCGGGCAATATCGTCGTCAGGCCCCAGTGTCTTCTCCAGGAACTCACGCAGGGCGCCTGCTCTTTGTGGGAAATTAATCAGGAAATAATGCTTCAAGCCTTCAAAAATCAATGAACGTTCCTTGATCTCCTGCATCCGGTCGATGTCATTGTTGCCGCCGCTAATCACGCAGACAATCGTCTTGCCTTTGATCTCATCGCGGTACAGATCCAGTGCAGCCACCGGGATCGCTCCAGCCGGTTCGGCTACGATGGCATTTTCGTTATACAGGTCAAGAATCGTGGTGCAGACTTTGCCTTCCGGCACTTTGACCACTTCGTCGAGTCGCTGCTTGCAGATCTCGTACGTCAACTCACCCACTCGCTTCACGGCAGCTCCATCCACGAACTTGTCGATCTCATCCAGCGTTACGACCTGGCTGCGTGCCATCGCTTCACTCATGGATGCCGCTCCCAGCGGTTCCACCCCGATCATGCGCGTCGATGGACTCATCGTCTTAATATAATGAGAGACGCCTGCCGCAAGACCTCCGCCGCCAATCGTCACAAAGACATAATCCGCTGGTTTCTCCAGGCTCTCCATGATCTCCATTCCAACCGTACCGTTGCCCGCAATAATCATCGGGTCGTCAAAAGGATGGATAAAACTCATTCCCTGCTGCTTGCAGGCCTTGACCGCTTCATGGTAAGCATCGTCGAATGTATCGCCCGTCAGGATGACCTCAACCATCTTGCCACCGAACTTGCGCACCATCTTGACCTTCTGATTGGGCGTCGTGCTGGGCATGTAGATCTTCCCCACAATCCCAAGCGCATGACAGGAAAAAGCAACACCCTGAGCGTGGTTGCCCGCGCTGGCGCATACGATGCCATTGGCGCGTTCTTCTTCGGTCAGGCTGCGAATCTTGTTATAAGACCCACGGATCTTGAAGGAACGCACGACCTGTTGGTCTTCGCGCTTTAGGTAGACGTCACATTCATATTTGGCGGATAATGTGGCATCCCGGTGTAGCGGCGTGCGTACGATGGCTTCACGCAGTCTGTGATGGGCACGGACAATATCCTCCATCGTCACGATCTCACTATTTTTCATATCGTCAACTTCCGCAGTAGGTTCGGTTTTCATCTCGTTCTCCTCGATTCTGATCGTTTCTCTGTGCAAGATATGGGGTCATTAAGTTATCCTCTACCGTAACGCGATTTCGTAAAAAATTCAAGTTTGATACAGGTAAAAATCGGCTCCTTCGCCTTCAAACAGATCCGTTCGCATAATCGACGCAAGATCGCAAAAACGGACAAGCGTTCCCCTTTTCATTCTGTTAAGATAAATTTACCGATCGGGAGGGAACAAAACATGGACTATACCGCTTGTATCCAGCATACGCTCGACTATATCGAAGATCACCTCAAGGAACAGTTAACAGCCGAGGAACTGGCAGCGATGGCCGGATTCTCGCTGTACCACTTCTACAAAGTGTTCCAGTCGCGCACAGGTCTGCCGGTTATGGACTACATCCGCAGACGCAGGCTTGCATACGCGGCGGCAGATCTGACCAGCGGACGCACCTTATTGGAGATTGCCCTCGACTATGGCTTTGAGACTCATGCTGGGTTCACGAAGGCCTTCCGCAAGACGTACGGACTCACCCCTGAGCAGTATCGAATCCACGCCACCGGCCGCGTTCCCGAGCGGGTGGATCTGACCAAGTTGGCTCACTATAATATGACCGGAGGAATGATGATGCGACCTACCTTTGTCACCAAACCCGAAATCAAGCTTGCTGGCTATGCCCTGGAAACCAAGATGCACGGTGAGAACTTCACGGAGATTCCGGAGTTCTGGATGCGCTACGTCAATGAAGGCTGGGGGCGTAAACTGTGCGAACAGGTCAAGCCCGTCCGCGAAGCCGAATATGGCGCCTGCATCATGCTGCCGGACAAGCCGGAACACTTCCTGTACGTGATCGGCGTTGAAGTGGACAGCTTCGATCATGTTCCCGCCGAGTTCCACCAAGCCGTCATTCCGGCGGCCACGTATGCCGTCTTCACTTCTCCACCTGCCGACCGTGAAGGCGGAGCCTTCAGCACGGCCATTCAGGGCATGACCACGTATGTCTACAATGAATGGCTCCCAAGTTCCGGCTACGCTTATGCCAATGGCGGTGTCGATTTTGAACTGTACGACGAACGCAGCAGCGGCGACAAGGCCTTGCAGATGGATCTGTATGTGCCGGTGGAAAAACAGGAGTAGGCTTTGACCGTTCGGTTCGACGGGCAGATGGCGTTTTCGCAGGCTAACGAAATGCGTTGCGATGTCGATTCCAAATGTCCATTCCATTAGAAAGAACGTAAAGCGATTTAACCAGGGATGCGGTGCTGTTTATGCACCGCATCCCTGGTTTTTGCTGTCTAACGGAAGGGATGCCGTTAGACAATAAAGCGGCCCCCAAAAGGGCCGCTGAAGGAATGACATTCCGGTTGAATTCCGGTTTAGTTCTGATTGGACTCCGGCTAAAACCATGAATTGTCAGATTGCCGATTGCCGAGTATCCGATCCAGAAATAGCCGGAGAGCGAGAGCCGCAAGTCGGTGCGGCTTGGGCGGCTTAGGTGGCTTAACCAGGCCAGCCGCCAGCCGCGCCGCCCCTTAGAGCATGGCGGATCGCTTCCGCCGCGTTACCCCCGCGGCGTCAGTGCCTTCGCCGCGATGTCGCTGCGCTTGTGAGCGCCAGCAAAGGCGATCGCATCCGCCGCCTGGTACGCGGCATCCCGCGCTTCGGCGATGCCTGCGCCGCGGCCGACGACGCCCAGCACGCGTCCACCGGCTGTAACCAGTTCGCCGGCATCGTTACGCGCGGTGCCTGCGTGGAACACAAAGGCATCGCCCCCGGCTTCGGCCTCCGCGATGCCGGTGATGACCCGGCCCTTGGGATAAGAGGCCGGGTAGCCTTCCGAGGCCAGCACGACGCAGACGGCGGCCTCCTCGCTCCACTGGATCTCCACGTCCGCCAGCGTGCCGTTCACGGCGGCGAGGAAGATCTCCAGCAGGTCGCTCTCCAGGCGCGGCAGCACGACCTGGGTTTCCGGGTCACCGAACCGGGCGTTGAACTCTACCGTACGCGGCGTGCCGTCCGGTTCGATCATCAGACCGGCGAACAGGACGCCGGTGAACGGACGCCCTTCGCTGACCAGCGCCTTCGCGGTCGGCTTGACGATCTCTTCGATCGCGCGTTCGATGATCGCGGGATCGATATGCGGCAGCGGCGAATAGGTGCCCATGCCGCCGGTATTCGGGCCTTTGTCGCCGTCGAACACCGGCTTGTGATCCTGCGCCGCCGGCATTGCACGGACGGTCTCGCCATCGACGAAGGCGAGAATCGACATCTCTTCCCCCATCATAAACTCTTCGATGACGACGGTACTGCCCGCCGCGCCAAACGAACCGCCAACCATGGCGTCATGCAGTGCTTTTTCCGCTTCTTCCAGCGTCTGCGCCACCGTTACGCCTTTGCCTGCGGCAAGGCCATCGGTCTTGACGACAATCGGGGCGCCCTGCTGACGCACATAAGCCAGCGCCGCTTCATAATCGTCGAAGGTCTCATAGGCGGCAGTAGGGATGTTATATTTCTTGAGCAGATGCTTCATGAAGGCCTTGCTGCCTTCGATCTCCGCTGCGTTCTTGCGAGGGCCAAAGACCGGAATTCCTGCGGCTTCAAAGGCATCCACGATGCCGCCTGCCAGTGGATCATCCGGCCCGATCACGGCCAGCCCAATATTCTTCTCCTGCGCAAACGCCGTCAGCGCGTCGAAATCAAAGACGCTGATGTTCACGCACTCCGCCACCTCTGCGATCCCGGCGTTGCCAGGCGCACAATAAATCTTCCCCGCTCGCTGCGACCGGGCCAGCGATGCGCAGATCGCATGCTCGCGTCCGCCGCCTCCCACTACCAAAATATCCATCTAATCCGCCCCTTTCGCATCCTTGTGTGTTCCTTTTTCCCAAAAGAAAACGCCCGTCACCCCGGGGAGCGTCCGCCTGTCCGCAGATCTGCTCCGCCAGCGCAACGCGCGTCGATGTGAAGACTTATATATTCTGGGCCATGTACGCAAACTTAACGAAGTGCCCCTTTAGCCGCCTTTTCGCCCTCCACGGCGTCAGTGCTCCTCGACGTGCCCCAGCACGCCTTCGGAACCCTTCCTTGTTGAGCACGAAAATCCCCCTAAATTGGCCTCCTTCGAAGTTTGCTTACACGACCTAGTGCTTGAAGTGACGAACGCCGGTGAAGATCATGGCGATGCCCGCTTCATCAGCGGCTTTGATCGACTCTTCATCCTTGATGGAACCGCCTGGCTGGATGATCGCCTTGATGCCGTGCTTCGCTGCCAGCTCGACTGTATCGCCCATTGGGAAGAACGCATCGGAAGCGAGGATGGCACCTTGCGCTTTGTCGCCTGCCTGCTCCAGGGCAATCTTGGCCGAACCGACGCGGTTCATCTGACCGGCGCCCACGCCAATAGTCATATCGTCCGCTGCCAGTACAATCGCATTGGATTTTACGTGCTTCACGACTTTCCAGCCAAACAGCAGCTGCTTCAGCTCATCTTCGGTTGGTTGACGCTTGGTGACGACTTTGAGATCGGCATCGCTCAGGGAATGAACATCGCTCTCCTGCACGACCATGCCGCCCTCGATTGACGTCACGACATGCACGGACTGACGGCCTTCAGCCGAAGTCAGTTCGCCCATCTTGAGCAGACGGATATTTTTCTTCTTCGTAAGAATCTCCAGTGCCTCTGGCGTGAAGTCCGGTGCCAGTACGATCTCCAGGAAAATCTCACTCAGCGGCTGCGCCGTGTCGGCGTCGATCGTGCGGTTCGCCGCCACGATGCCGCCGAAGATGGACACCGGATCGGCGCTGTAGGCTTTGTTGTACGCTTCGGCAATCGTCGCGCCCACGCCTACGCCGCAAGGATTCATGTGTTTGACGGCGACAACAGCCGGTTCACTGAATTCCTTGACGATCTGAAGGGCCGCGTTCGCATCGTTGATGTTGTTGTAGGACAGCTCTTTGCCGTGCAGCTGCTCGGCTGTGGTCAGCGTACCTGCCGGGGCCAGCGGTGCGCGGTAGAAAGCAGCCGCTTGATGCGGATTCTCGCCATAACGCAGATCCTGAATTTTCTCGTAAGTGACCGTGTAGCGCTCAGGCAGCGGATCGCCCGTCTGCTTGGCGAGGTAGTCGGCGATCAGAGCGTCGTAAGCCGCTGTGTGACGGAAGACTTTGGCCGCCAGCTTCTTGCGGGTATCCAGCGTGGTATCGCCTTCTGCGCGTACTTCCTCAATGACCTGGGCATAATCGCCGCTGTCCACGACCACGCTGACAAAAGCATGGTTTTTCGCCGCAGAGCGCAGCATCGTCGGGCCACCGATGTCGATATTCTCAATCGCATCTTCATAGGCCACATCCGGCTTGGCGATTGTTTCCTGGAACGGATACAGATTCACGACCACCAGGTCGATGTAATCCAGTCCAAGCTCCTTCATCTGACGCGTATGCTCCTCGTTGTCGCGCACGGCGAGCAGACCGCTATGTACGGCAGGGTGCAGCGTCTTGACGCGTCCATCCATGATTTCCGGGAAGCCTGTCACATCAGAGATCCCGATTACCGGTACGCCTTCTTGTGCCAGCAGATTTTTGGTGCCACCCGTAGAAATGATCTCGACGCCAAGCTGGGACAGCTCCCGGCAGAATTCCACGATGCCTGTCTTGTCCGATACGCTGACCAACGCTCTTTTGATACTCACGATGAAAAGTCCTCCTTAGGGGTTCTGTTATGGGATGAATCCGTCCGATCGCTATCCAAATTCGTCATCCAAAAATCCGTTCCGTGCTGAGGAAGCCGACGTGTCCGATGCAGGAGCGGTATCCGCCGCTTGCCGCTTACTCGAACAGACTGACGCGTCTTCCTTCCAGCTTGACTCGTCCAGCCGCAAACCAGGATACAACCTCCGGGTACAGCAGCCGCTCCGTCTCCTGAATCCGCGCCTGAAGTTCCACTGCCGTGTCTTCGGGGAATACCTCAACGGCACGCTGGGCAATGATGGGGCCCGTATCCATGCCGCCATCGACAAAATGTACCGTTGCACCGCTCACTCGTACGCCATGTTCGACGGCCTGCCCTGCGGCATCCTTGCCGGGGAACGAAGGCAGCAGAGAAGGGTGAATGTTAATCATCCGTCCTGCGTAGGGTTCAACCAATACGCTGGTGATGAGGCGCATATAGCCCGCCAATACAATCAGATCAATCCCGGCTTGCTCCAGCTCGGCGAGAATGACCTGTTCGTAGGCTTCGCGTGATTCATATTCCTTGGGCGTAAAAACAAAGACAGGGACGCCTGCGGCACGCGCACGCTCCACGGCCTTCGCCTGCGGCTTGTCGCAGACCAGCAGGGCGATCTGCGCGCCGAGATGTCCGGCGCGGGAGGCATCCAGCAGCGCCTGGAAGTTGCTGCCGGAGCCGGACGCAAACACCGCAATGCGATAAGGACGATCGGCGGCTGGCCCATCCGGGCGAGGCAGCGTCTCTTCCAGTTCCATCAGTTGGGCAGCAGGATCTTCGTCCAACTCGACCGCTTGATCCGGATCGGCGACAGCTGGAAGACCGGGCAGTGTCAGCGGTTCACCGGATGGCACAGGCTCGCCGCCCGGCGTGACCGGCTGCGGTTCGTCCGGCAGTCCCGGCATCGGGCCGGGCTTGAGCGGCACCTCTTCGTTCATCTGCGGCTGCATCCCCTGTTTTTCCCGATGGCCCCCACTCATTGCGCGTTACCTGTAAATGTCACGACTTTCTGACCTTCCGTGACTTGACCGATCAGATACGCTTCTTCGCCCGCTTCCTTCAGTTGACGCAGTGCTTCTTCCTTATCGGCATCCGCGACAACCAGTACCAGCCCGATGCCCATGTTGAACGTCGTATACATGTCGCTGTCGGAGATGTTTCCTTTGGCCTGCATCAGCTTGAAGATCGGCAGCACCGGCCATGTGCCGTGCTGAATGTCCACGTTCACGCCTTCCGGCAGCATCCGTGGGATATTCTCGATAAAGCCGCCGCCCGTGATATGCGCCATGCCTTTAACTTCAAGCGACTGAATAAGCTTCAGCAGCGGCTTGACGTAGATCTTCGTCGGCTCCAGCAGCGTCGCGCCCAGTGTACCGCCGAGTTCTTCCACTTCGTCGGTCAATTGGTAGCCGTGCTGCTCCAGAAGCAATTTGCGGACAAGCGAGAATCCGTTGCTGTGCACGCCGCTCGAAGCCAGTCCAATCACTGCGTCGCCGGCTGCGATGGATTGACCGTTGATGATCTTCTTCTTATCCACGACACCCACCGTAAAACCTGCGATGTCATATTCGCCTTCGGTATACATATCCGGCATCTCCGCCGTCTCGCCGCCGATCAGGGCGCAGCCGGATTGCAGACAGCCGTCCGCGATGCCTGCGACGATGGCTTCGATCTTCTCCGGCACGACTTTGCCGGTTGCCAGATAGTCGAGGAAAAACAGCGGCTCGGCGCCCTGTACGACGATGTCGTTCACGCACATGGCTACCGCGTCGATGCCAATCGTGTCGTGCTTGTCCATCGCAAATGCGATCTTGAGCTTCGTGCCCACGCCGTCCGTTCCGGAGACGAGCACCGGCTCTTCATAGGCGCCTTTGTTCAGTCCAAACAACGCGCCAAACCCGCCCAGATCCGTCATGACTTCAGGACGGAACGTTTTTTTGACGTGCTTTTTCATCCGTTCGACCGCTTCGTTGCCTGCTGCGATGTCAACTCCGGCATTCTTGTAGGCTTCAGACACAACCGACACATCCTTTATCTTTAAATTAAAATCCTGTTCGTGGAGGGGAAGCTGTGGGGGCGCTGCGGGAGAAATTCGTTCGATTCGCTGTCTCACCCGAAAAATGGATTGAAGTTTTTATTGGTATTTTTCGAGTTCAAAGGCGTCTCTCACTGAATTTCTCCCTCCGCTTAACAGCTTCCGAACATGCATTTTAATTTCCAGATGCAAGCGCCGCTTGCGTCTGGAAATTTTTATAGGGGTAAAGATCTTTTCGATTTCATCCGAAAAGAACAAACTGACAAATCAAGTCCTGCTGCGCAGAAGACCTCCGCTTGAGAACAGCTTAAGGTCAAGTGCGGCTCGGCTTCTTCGAAGCGAGCCAAGTTCAAGAGATGAGCGACTAGCGTCTTGCTTTTTCGAGAAGAGGAAAAAGCAGCCCTGCCCTCTCCCCTACCCCAAAAAAAGAGATGCGTGCGCGTCGGAGTCAGCGGAGGGTAGAGGGAGCCTGAAGAAACGAAGTGGTCGCCTTTGAAATTCGATTCCTACCTCTGAAATGTCTTACTCCAATAGAGGGAATCGAATTGAAACAGCGATCGGAAGGCCCCTCTACCCGGAGCGACCTCCCAACACGCGACCCGCCGCCTCAGCAGCCACAGCCTAATTTCTCCTCCCCGCCAAAGTCCACCTGGGTCGGATAATCATTATCGAAGCAGGCCATACACAGGCCGCCTTTATAAGAGCCGCGATCGTCGCCATCCACGGCTTCGATCAGGCCTTCGTAGCTCAGGAAAGCGAGAGAGTCCGCACCGATCTCTTCGCGGATCTCTTCGACAGTGCGGGAAGACGCGATCAGTTCGCGGCTGTCGGGCGTATCGATGCCATAGAAGCAGGGATTTTTGAAAGGAGGCGATGTGATGCACACATGCACTTCCGTTGCCCCTGCTTCACGCAGCAGGTTCACGATGCGGCGCGACGTGGTGCCGCGCACGATCGAGTCGTCGATCATGACGACTCGTTTGCCTTCCACCACGCGGCGAACGGCGCTCAGCTTCATCTTCACGCCCTGCTCGCGCAGTTCCTGGCTCGGCTGGATGAATGTCCGGCCGGTGTATTTATTCTTGATGAGACCCAGTTCGTAAGGAATTCCCGTCTGCTCGGCATAACCAATGGCAGCCGAGATGCTGGAATCCGGTACGCCGGTGACGACATCGGCATCCACGAACTTCTCTCTCGCCAGCACGCTGCCCATACGCTTACGGGCGGAGTGCAGGTTCGATCCGTTCATGTCGCTGTCCGGACGCGCAAAGTAGATATATTCCATCGCACAGAGCGCTTTGCGATGCCCTTCGGTGAAGCGGTCTTCATGCAGACCGTCGCGGTCGAGAACCAGCAGCTCCCCCGGGCGAATATCGCGGACAATCTCCGCGCCGATGACTTCCAGTGCGCAGGTCTCTGACGTGAAGATATACGCATCCCCGAGGCGGCCCATCGTCAAGGGACGAAGACCGTTCGGATCGCAGGTGACCAGCAGTTTATCGTGCGTCAGCAGCATGAACGCATAGCCGCCGACGATCTTGTTCATCGCGTCCTTCGCCGCTTCGACGAACTCTTTCGGCGAACGGGCGATTAAGTGCGCGACGACTTCCGTGTCGCTGGTCGTCTGGAAGATCGAACCGCTCTCTTCCAGCTCACGCCGGATCTGCGGCGCGTTGACGATATTGCCGTTGGTGGCAACGGCGAGATCGCCGCCTTTGTATTTGAATACCAGCGGCTGGGCGTTGGTCAGACCTCCGCCCCCGCTTGTCGAATAACGTACATGTCCGATGGAATGGCTTCCTTGGAGTCCGGCGAGCGTGTCTTTGTCAAAGACTTCTTTGACCAAGCCCAAACCGCGATGATAATTGAAGTGGTCTTCGTCGCTAACGCAAATCCCCGCGCTTTCCTCTCCCCGGTGCTGAAGTGCATGCAGACCGTAATAGGACAGGGACGCGGCATCCGGGTGTCCGTAGACCCCGAACACGCCACATTCTTCGCGCAGCGTGTCGAACGGATCAATCTGATCCGCTCCCTCGTTGTAGTAATCCCCCGTCCACAACGGCTGCTTTACTTCATCAGACATGGAATCGCATCCTCCCAGACCTGCTTGAGTGTATGAATCTCTTCGCTGAGAACTTCTTTGCCGTCTACTGTCACATGCAATTGCAGACCCGATACGCGTCCGATCTTCACAGCAGGTACGCCGTGTGTCTTGAGGCTGCTCAGAAGCGCATCCGCATTTTCCGGCGCTGCCGAGAGCAGAATCCGCGACTGGCTTTCGCTGAACAGGGCAAAGTCCGCACGCAGCCCCTCTTCGCCAATCTCTGCCGTATGCAGGCTTACCTGGGCACCCAGTCCGCCGCCGATGCAGCTTTCTGCCAGCGCAACCGCCAGGCCGCCGTCCGACAGGTCGTGCGCGGAACGAACCAGTCCGCTTTGGATGCTTTCCAGCACGCCGCTGAGCAGTTTCTTCTCGACTGCCAGATCAAGCTGCGGAGGACGGCCTTCCGTTACGCCGTGTACCACTTGCTGGAACTCGGAACCGCCCAGCTCCGCACGAGTCACACCTGTCAGGATGATGACGTCGCCTTCGCCTTTGAAGTGCTGCGTGGTGATGTGATCCACATCATGCACCAGACCGACCATGCCTACGACCGGCGTTGGGTAGATCGCGCCTTTGGCATTTTCGTTGTACAGGCTGACATTACCGCCGATGACCGGCGTATCCAGCTCGCGGCAGGCTTCGGCCATGCCGTCTACGGCTTTTTCCATCTGCCAGAAGATTTCCGGTTTCTCCGGGCTGCCGAAGTTCAGGTTGTCCGTGATCGCCAGCGGTTCCGCACCGGAGCAGACGATATTACGCGCTGCTTCGCTGACCGCAATGCGTCCGCCGACTTCCGGGTCGAGATAAACGAAACGTCCGCTGCAATCCGTGGTCATCGCCAGTGCCTTGCGCGTACCGTCGATTGTGACGACAGCCGCGTCCGAACCCGGACGTACCGCTGTATTCGTGCGTACCATGTAGTCATACTGCTCATAGACCCAGGCTTTGCTGGCTACGCTTGGGGAACCCAGCACCTTTTTCAGCGCACCGCCCAGTTCCGTCACTTCTTTGTATGCCGTTGTATCCACGGTCGCGTTTTTCGCATAATAAGCCGGTTCGCTCGAAGGTTTGTTGTAGATCGGGCACTCGTCTACCAGCGCGTGTACCGGCATATCGCCAACCACTTCGCCGTGATGCAGCAGCTTCAGACGTCCATCGTCCGTCACTTTGCCCACCTTCGCACAGATGACGCCCCAACGCTCGAAGATCTCCATCGCCTGCGCTTCATCTTTGGGTTCTACGACGAACAGCATGCGCTCCTGGGATTCCGACAGCATCATCTCGTACGCCGTCATACCCTCTTCGCGCTGCGGCACTTGGTCGAGGTACAGTTCCAGACCGTTGCCCGCCTTGCTCGCCATCTCCGAACTGGAGCAGGTCAGACCCGCTGCGCCCATGTCCTGAATCCCCAGTACGATGCCGCTGTTAATCAGCTCCAGGCACGATTCCATGACCAGCTTCTCCATAAATGGATCGCCAACCTGAACCGCCGTCTTGCGCTCCTGCGATTCTTCCGTCAGTTCTTCCGAAGCGAATGTTGCACCGTGGATGCCATCGCGTCCAGTTGGAGGGCCAACGTAGAAGACCGGGTTGCCCACTCCTTTGGCGACGCCGCGCTGGATCTTGTCGTGATCGATCAGACCCACACACATCGCGTTCACCAGCGGGTTGCCTTCGTAGCTCTCGTCGAATACGACTTCGCCGCCCACCGTTGGAATACCAATGCAGTTGCCATAACCGGCGATGCCGCTGACCACGTGCTCGAACAGATATTTAACCCGGTCGCTCTCCAGTTTGCCAAAGCGAAGGGAGTTCAGCGACGCGATCGGGCGTGCGCCCATCGAGAAGATGTCGCGGATGATGCCGCCCACGCCCGTTGCCGCACCCTGGAAAGGCTCAACCGCTGAAGGGTGGTTATGGCTCTCGATTTTGAAGACCACCGCTTGATTGTCGCCGATGTCCACGATGCCCGCGCCTTCGCCCGGTCCCATCAGGACACGAGGCCCCGTCACCGGGAATTTGCGCAGCAGCGGCTTCGAGTTCTTGTAGGCGCAGTGTTCGGACCACATTACGCTGAAAACGCCGATTTCCGTATAGTTTGGTTTACGGCCGAGAAAACCGCAGATAAGCTCGAATTCGCTGTCCGAGACACCCATCTGTTTGTAAATTTGCTGATCCGCGATTTGCTCCGCCGTCGGTTCCTTAACGGACATTTGCTGCGTCATGTTGTTCCCTCCAAGCTTTCATAATCGATGTGAACATCTTCTGGCCGTCTACTGTACCGAGAATCTCGTTAACCGCGCGCTCCGGGTGCGGCATCATGCCAAGAACGTTGCCCTGCTTGTTCGTAATGCCGGCAATATCGTCCACCGAACCATTCGGATTGCTCTTGTAGCGGAAAGCGATCTGGTTATTCGCACGAAGTTCCTCAAGCGTCTCTTCGTCGCAATAATAGTTGCCTTCGCCGTGCGCGATTGGAATGACAATCTCTTCGCCCGCTTCGTAGTCACGCGTGAATGGCGTTGCGTGGTTCTCCACCTTCAGCACCGTGTCGCGGCACGCGAACTTCATGGACATGTTGCGGCGCAGCGCACCTGGCAGCAGTCCGGCTTCGGTCAGAATCTGGAAACCGTTGCAGATGCCGAGTACGAACTTGCCTTCTTCCGCCGCTTTCGCCACTTCATTCATAACCGGGGCAAACCGCGAGATCGCGCCGCAGCGCAGGTAATCACCATACGAGAAGCCGCCCGGCACGATGATGCAGTCGTAAGCCGACAGATCCGTCGCCGTATGCCAGACATAATCGACTGGCTCACCGAGGACATTCTCTACCGCCTTGTAACAGTCGATGTCGCAGTTGGAACCGGGAAATACGAGCACTGCAAATTTCATGGCGCTTAACCCTCCAGTTCGTAGCGGTAGTCTTCGACGACCGTATTAGCCAGCAGCTTTTCACACATCGACTTTACGCGTCCTTCGGCTTCTTCCTTGTTCACGTCGCCCAGTTCGAGTTCCATGTATTTGCCGATGCGAAGACTTTCCACTTCATTGAAGCCGAGCGAGTGTAAGGCGCCTTGAACGGCAACACCCTGCGGATCGAGTACGCTTTGCTTGATGGTCACATAGACTTTGGCTTTCATGAATGTCCTCCCGGATTAAGGCCTTCCCGCTCCGTTTCTTCCTGGTAAAAAGCCTGGCGGAGACGGGAATGTGGCCGTTTGATAGTGGTGTATGGTGCGGCGAGCCGCTTTTCATCCCTGACGGGACACGCTTCAACATGGTGCAAAGAAAATGTATAGGATTCGGCATAAGGCAGCAGCCGATTCCGAAAGCCGCGAAACAGATAAGCTGCGGCTTTTGTTGAACAAGCAACTCAGCGGTGGAAATCCTCGCTTGTGCCGACTACTGCGAGATCAGGCTTTTGCCGGTCAGCCGTTCGTAGATGCCGAGGTAACGCAGCGAAGTCTCACGAACCACGCTGTCTGGCAGTGGATCGGGTGCGCTGTTCTTGTCCCAATCTGTACCCGACAGATAGGCCCGTACCGGCTCTTTGTCCATGCTGTCGATCTCGATGTCGAGTGCATATTTGTCTTCCGCCCAGAAGCGGGACGAATCCGGCGTAAAGATCTCATCGATCAGAATGACTTTGCCGTCGATCAGACCGAACTCGAACTTGCAGTCGGCCAGGATGATTCCCTGTTCCGCGCATTTCTTCCGAGCGAACTCGTAGAGGGATAAGCTCTTGTCACGCAGCTCCGCAGACAATTCCGCCCCCACCAATTCTTCCATCCGTGCAAACGGAATGTCTTCATCATGGCCGACATCGTTTTTCGCGGCGGGCGTGAAGATGGGCTGAGGCAGCGACGAGTTTTTACGCAGACCCGCTGGAAGCTCAATTCCGTTCACTGCGCCGCTGGACTGATACTGCCGCCAGCCGCCGCCCGTAATGTAGCCGCGCACGACACATTCGATGTCGATTCGCTGGGCTTTGCGCGTCACCATGATGCGGTATCTCAGGGCTTCCGGGTCTTTGGCGATGGAACCGAGTTTCTCCACATCGGTATGGATCACGTGATTCTCCAGCAGATCCGCCGTTTGTTCAAACCAGTAGGCGCTCAGGCTGTTCAGCACGTCCCCTTTGTGCGGAATGGCCGGATCAAGCACATAGTCAAACGCGGAAATGCGGTCGGTCACGACGATCAGGTAATGTTCGCCAAGATCATATAGTTCGCGCACTTTGCCTTTGTAGAGCAGCGGCGCGTCCACCAGATGTTCGGCGGTGGACAGAGCCTGCGTGGATGCGGACATGAATCTTTTCCCCCTTAACGTTGAACTCCATTCGACACTCTTATCTAGTCCCTTGACCGATAAAGAGCTTAGGTTATGCTCCTCGAAAATCCGATTGAACCGTGCGTGTTTCCGATGAACGCAAACCTTAAATTCAATTCGGTCTAGGTACTAGGCGTACAGCTTACTCGTTCAATCCCAGCTTGCCGAAGATCGTATCGACATGCTTGAGGTGCCATGACGGGTTAAACGCATCTTCGATCTCTTCCGTACTCAGCACATCCGTGATCGCCGGGCTGTCCAGCACGATCTCTTTGAAGCTGCGCTGTTCTTCCCAGGCCTGCATCGCGCGCGGCTGCACGGTGTCGTACGCCGTCTCGCGGCTCATGCCGGAATCGATCAGCTTGGTCAGGATGCGACCGGAGAACGGTACGCCATACGTGCGCTCCATATTGCGTTTCATATTTTCCGGGAATACCGTCAGGTTCTTGATGATGTTGCCAAAACGGTTCAGCATGTAGTTCAGCAGCATGGTCGCGTCCGGCAGGATGACGCGTTCCGCCGAAGAGTGCGAGATGTCGCGTTCATGCCACAGACCCACGTTCTCGTAAGCCGTCAGCATATGACCGCGAATGACGCGGGACAGACCGGAGATGTTTTCGCTGCCGATCGGATTGCGTTTGTGCGGCATAGCCGACGAACCTTTTTGACCCTTGGCAAAAGCTTCTTCCACTTCGCGGAACTCGCTCTTTTGCAGGGCGCGTACTTCGATGGCGAACTTGTCGAGCGATGTAGCGATCAGAGCGAGCGAAGCCATGTATTCGGCATGGCGGTCGCGCTGAAGCGTCTGGGTCGAGATTGGCGCAGGCTTCGTGCCGAGTTTCGCGCAGACGATCTCTTCTACGCGCGGATCGATGTTGGCATAGGTGCCGACTGCACCGGACATCTTGCCGTATTGTACGCTGTCCGCCGCATGACGGAAACGTTCCAGGTTGCGCTTCATTTCTTCATGCCACAATGCCATTTTCAGGCCAAAGGTCGTCGGCTCTGCGTGTACGCCGTGCGTGCGTCCCATCATTGGCGTGTATTTGTAGGCCACTGCTTTGTCCTTGAGAATCTCGATGAAATTCAGAATGTCGCGTTCGAGAATCTGGTTCGCCTGAAGCAGCAGATAGCCAAGCGCCGTATCAACAACGTCCGTCGAAGTCAAACCGTAATGAACCCATTTACGCTCATCGCCCAGGCTCTCGGATACAGCACGAGTGAACGCGATCACGTCATGTCGTGTCTCCTGCTCAATCTCATAAATGCGGTCGATGTCGAAGGTCGCGTTCTCGCGGATCTTCTTGACGTCTTCTGCTGGAATGACGCCCAGTTCCACCCAAGCTTCACAAGCGCAGATTTCCACTTCCAGCCAGGCTTTGAATTTGTTTTCCTCGCTCCAGATGCTGCGCATTTCCGGTCTGCTGTAACGTTCGATCATAAGGGGTATAGCCTCCAGGAGTAAAAGTTTGAGGTCTGTCTCCACCTGTGTGGGCAGTCGGCCATTCTTCAGCATGTCGCCTCGGAACTGCCAATCGATCGCACATAAGCGGAAGAACCAAACCTTCTTTCATTATATAAGGTCGTATCATGATACAAAGTCGTATTATGGGGTCGAGTCTACAGGAGCCGCGAAGCTCTCCGATTCTACAATCGATGCGGCGGCTGCCAAGTCCTCAGGATTCGCCTTTCGCCGCCCTTGCTGGTGGCGTCGGTCGTCGATCGAAGCTTACCTACGCTTTGATCGTGCAGCGTCTTTCCTTGCCGAATGAAACGCAGGTCTTCATGGCAGCAAGCGGATTCTACTGAGCCGCTTCTACTCAGCGGGCCAGATGCCCGAGTCTTCAATCCAGGCCAGCGCCTGGGCAGGGTCTTCGCAGAGCAGGTTGATATGCCCCATCTTGCGTCCGGTCTTCGCTTCAGCCTTGCCATACAGATGGAACTTGGGCCGAACGGCGGCTGCGCCGATGCTCTCCGGCGAGAGCATCAGTTGGTGCACGCCGTTCAGATGCTCACCCAGCACGTTGACCATGACAACGGGCGTCCGCAGTTCCGGACTGCCGAGCGGCAGGCCGCAGATCGCGCGGACATGCTGCTCAAACTGCGACGTCGTGCAGGCTTCCATCGTGTAATGGCCGGAGTTATGCGGCCGAGGGGCTACTTCATTTACGTAGAGGCGTCCATCCTCGCCGTAGAACATCTCAACCGCGAGCAGCCCCACGGCACCAAGCGACTCCGCGATCTTGGCGGCGAGCCGCTCCGCTTCGGCGAGGATCTCTTCCGGCACGCGAGCCGGGACAATCGAAGCGTGCAGGATGCCCCGGCGGTGGATATTCTCCGCCGGTGGGAACGTGCTGGTCTCGCCGAGCGAGCTTCGCGCCGCGATGACCGAGATCTCGCAGCGGAAGGCGATAAACTTCTCCAGTACCAGCTCCGCACCCGATGCCGCCAGCTCCGCATAGGCCTGCGCCGCTTCCTCTGCGGCGCGGATAACGAACTGCCCTTTGCCGTCGTAGCCTCCGGTCGCGGTCTTGAGCACGCACGGCGTGCCCAGACGCGCAATCGCTGCGTCCAGATCCGCTGCGCTCTCGATGGCCGCATAGGGGGCAACCGTCGCCCCCGCCGCTTCCAGCGCCGCCTTCTCGCGCAGGCGGTGCTGGGTCGTGTAGAGCAGCCGGCTGCCCTGCGGCACGTACGACCGCTCCTCCAGCAGAGCGGCGACTTCCGCGTCCACGTTCTCGAACTCGTACGTGATGACGTCCGTTCGCGCGGCCAGTTCCGCCGCCGCGTCCTTGTCCGAGTAAGCGGCGACGATCTGCGCCGCCACCTGTCCGCTTGGCCCTTCCGGTGCCGGATCAAGCGCCACAAACCGATAACCCAGCGGCGCTCCGGCCAGCGCCATCATGCGGCCAAGTTGGCCGCCGCCCAGCACGCCGATGGTCGCGCCCGGCGCAATCACACGCGCTCCGCTTGGCTTCATCCCGTTCGTTCCTCCCGTCATGGCAGCTCCGCTTCCAATACTTCGCGCTCAATTCTCGCGCGGCGGGCGACGACGCGATCCAGCACCGCGTCATCAGCAGCGCCGACGATCTGCGCTGCCAGCAGCCCGGCGTTGATCGCGCCGGCCTTGCCAATGGCCACCGTTGCCACCGGGATGCCGCCCGGCATCTGCACGATCGACAAGAGCGAATCCAGTCCGTTCAAGGCGGCCGACTTGACCGGCACGCCGATCACCGGCAGCGGCGTCTTGGCCGCCACCATGCCCGGCAGATGTGCCGCGCCGCCTGCGCCTGCAATAATCACGCGGAAGCCACGCTCGCGGGCCTTCTCCGCGTACTCAAACATCAGATCCGGCGTCCGGTGGGCTGACACGACTTTTTTCTCGTATGGCACTTCAAGTTCATCGAGAACCTGACAAGCATGCTGCATCGTTTCCCAGTCCGACGTACTGCCCATAATGACCGCTACCTGCAAAGACATGATTCACACTCCAATATCGATCGTTTTTTTGAAAGCTGCTTGACTCCATAAAAAAGTCCGGCATTTCCGCAAAATCGCAATGATCTCTTGGGAATCCGGACACGGAAAGAAACGAAGGTCGCAGCCGTTCCCCCGCACCCTGAATGAACAGGCGCAGCGACGGGAGTTTCATTTTTCAATACGACAGAACTGCTGCGGCAGCCGTCAGAAAAGGAATCCCGCCCATCAGAGAGCGTGCAAAACCGGCGTCCGGATGATCCGGCGCCGCTGCCGACGAGTCGCTACTTCTGCGCGGCTCGTCAGGCCCTGCGTTCGCTTCCGTAGTCCGGAAATTTACGGTTCCCGGGTAGATACTGCCGGGCCACATCCCCAGCTTTATACGGTGCGTTGTTTGATTATGTTCTCGAAGCGCGGCAGCTCCGCGCTCGACTTCAGTTCCAGTTTAACAATTCCGTACACGCCATGTCAAATTAAAAACCGAACATTTCAAAAATGTAAAAACCGAATGTTCGTTTTTACTCTTCAACCAGGCAAAATATCGGTGAAAACGTTCACTAACTCGCTCCTTCTGGCCAAAAATGTAAATTTATGAACAACAAAAAAGCCTCGCTGAACGTTGGACGTTCAACGAAGCTCTCTTTGCTGATTATTTCGCTGATTACTTCACAACCAGCACCGGAATTCGGGACTGCTGCACCACGTTATGGCTCACGCTGCCGAGTACAAACTCTCGAATCGCGCCCAGCCCGCGGCTGCCGATGATAATGAGGTCAGCTTCCATCTCTTTGGCATATTCCAGAATCAGTACCGCTGGAGCGCCCTGACGCATCTCAATTCGAGCATCCACACCGGCATCCTGAATCCGGCGGCGGGCTTCTTCTACCGTCTGCTCCGCCAGATCGAAAAATTCTTTGTTCACGCTGCCCGGAACCGGGGCAATTCCGTCCCCGACGAAAAAGCGCGGATAATCGTAGATATGCAGCACTTCCAGCACGGCACCCGGCGAAGCCGTCGCCAGAGCGACTGCACGATCGAGTGCTTTGTTCGAGGCTTTGGAGCCGTCATAAGCCAGCAGAATTTTGGAGAACAGCATAATGAAGCACCTCTTTCCCTCAATTCGGGCTGTCTTCGGTCCCTGCTGTAAGGGAATCCGAATCCCGTTACTTCTCATTATTACCCTTTGGAAAAGAGAAATCAAACACCCTTGCTTGCCTTCTTCGCTCCTGCGAGAAGGCTGCAAGCCTTTAGCGGTTCAATAGGAGATACAAGCCGCCGTATACTACTATATTCAGCACCAGAAGCGCTGGAATTCCAAAGACAAACGAATTGTGCTGAGTCTTGTGACGTTTGGCTGCCATCGCAATCCAGATTCCCAATGCGCCGCCCACAGCAGCCCAGGTGAACAAGGTGCGCTCCGGGGTTCTCCGTCGGTTTCGCTTCGCTTTCTTCTTATCTGCGGCCATCACGTTATAGGCGATGAGGTTTAATGCGACTAACCAAACCGCCAGGATCAGGCCTATTGGCGGTAGATGCAGAGCCATTTCGGGGTCACCTTCTTTTTGTATTTACTATAGGGATGTTTTATTTTAGAGGGAAGAAACCAGATTGGAGATTGAAGAGATTGGCTTCAAATTGAAGAGGTTTTTCTTGGAAAAAGATATTTTTCTTAAATAATAGGTTTGCAGATAGGTGAAAGGATTCGCGCTTGAAGCGTGCGCGAATCCGGCTGCGTTCGTATTGTTTATGGGATAAACAATATGAACGCAGCTAAATCCAACCTTTATCTTCAGCTAGTTTAACGGCTTCAATCCGGCTTTTCACCGCCAGCTTCCCAAGAGTCTCCGAGATATAATTCCGCACCGTCCCATAGGACAGATGCAGGATCTCCGCAATTTCATTCGCACTTCTTCCGCCTGCCGCCAGGCGAAGAATCTCTTGTTCTCTTGCGGTCAGCGGGTTCTCTTCGCGCAGGCTGCCGAAGACCAGCTCCGGCGATACTTCCCGATGTCCCTGCATGACGCGGCGGATCGCCTCAGCCAGTTTCTCTGCCGGTTCATCCTTGAGCAGATAACCCTGAATCCCTGCCTTGACGCCGCGTTCAAAATATCCCGGTCTGGCAAAAGTGGTCAGAATGACCACCTTACAGGATGAACCGGATGCGTTCAGCCGCTCCGCCACATCCAATCCGCTTAACTTGGGCATCTCAATGTCCATCAAACAGACATCCGGCTGAAGACGCTCAATCCATTGCAGTGCCTCTTCGCCGTCCCCGGCTTCTCCGACCACTTCGAGATCATCCTCCAATCCCAGCAGGGAAGCCATCGCTCCCCGCAGCAGCCGCTGATCCTCGGCAATCACGATCCGAATCATTGCATCTGACCTCCTTGTTCGGTACGAACGACAAGTGGAATACTTACTCGAAGAATCGTTCCTGTTCGCTCCCGTTGGGCAAATTCAAGTTTGCCTTCGATCAGCGCCAGACGCTCCCTCATGCCTTTGAGACCATTGCCTCCACCCACATGTTCCAATCCACTGCCGCCCGTTTGCCCGTCTGTACCCGGCTCTTTTTTACCCTGTGGGCCTACTCCATCATCTTCAATGGTCACGCCCACCTCCGAGCCGCTCTGGAAGACGGTAACGGTACAATTCTCCGCCCGGCTGTGCTTGACGATATTGGTCACGGCTTCCTTCAGACACAAACTGAGAATGTTCTGCGTCAGATCGGATACGCCCTGAAGCTTCGATTCTCCCTCAATATGCAGCGTCATATTAGCCGCGCGCAGCATCTCTCTGGCTTCAATCAGTTCCTCGCTCAATTTGATCGCCCGCATCTCCGACACCAGCTCACGCACCTGCCGCAGCGCCGCACGGGAAGTCTCCTGAATTTCTTTGGCTTCCTGCTGGGTACGCGCCGGATCTTTTATCGCCATGCGCTCCACCAATTGGCTTTTGAGCGTAATGAGCGACAGCGTATGACCCAATGTATCGTGCAGGTCGCGGGCAATCCGCATCCGTTCCTCTTTTTTCATCAGCTCACCAATCTGTTCGTTCGCCGCGTCCAACTGCTTTCTAAGCTCGATCTGCCGATTGACCGAACGCATTCCAAAAGGAAGAAGAAGCAGCACCATCACAATGGGGAACAGCGAGATGAGATCCGTTGGTGACATCTCATTCACATGCAGACCAATCATGATGACCATCAACAGTCCGGACAGGGCCAGAAAGAACTTGAAGGTCTTCTTGCTGCTGATTCCTCCAATAAAGGTAGCGGTGAAAAATCCGAGATACAGATTATACAATCCGCCCAACTGACTGAACGCCACGATAATCAGCATCATCCCCAGCAGCAGCAGGTTATACGTCCGGCCGTTCGCCGACCAATACAGCTGCCGATAGATCACGATAAACAGCAGAACCAGCCCGTATCCCAGCGCCTGAAGACCGGGATTTAGCCCCTGGATGCTCAGAACCGGAAAGATCAAATACAGCAAAAAGATATAGGGCAGTACCCCATATCTTGGTGGCAGTCGAAACCATGCTCCAACGTTCTTCATACGCTTGTTACACCGCCTCCTGCTTTCTTCTGACGTAACCCGATAGTACCATAAAAGCAACCAGATAGCCGAACAAAATCAGCAGACCGATCATCGAAGGTGCAGTTCCATCGGTGATGGCCCATGCCCCGTCCGCATAGTTGAAGGAAGGCAGCCATTTGGCGATGTTTTGTACAAAAGAAGGCATGACATCAATGGGCATCCACAGTCCGCCGGCTACAGCCAGCCCCATGTAGAGGATGTAGCTGACTCCGTTGGCTGTATCGACTTTTTTCATGCAGCCGATCAGTGCGCCCAGTGCCAGGAAAGGCAGGGAAGCGGCCACAATCCAGAGACCTGCCGTGATCCATTGCAGGGCACTCAGCTGCACCCCGTTAATCAACCAGCCCGCTGCGAAGATCACAATGACACTGAGCAGATTCAGCAGCAGCTGTGCCGTCATCTTGCCTGCCACATAGACCATACTTGCCATTGGCGTTGTCCGCAGCATCGTGGACCAACCCTGCGTACGTTCCTGCACCAGTCGCAGACCAAATGTCATCACGGATGCCCCCATTACGCTGAAAGCAGCCATCGACATCAGATAATGAGCCTGCCACTGCGCCGCGTTGGGCATATCTCCATTCAGCAGCCGGGTGAAGATGAAGTAGAAGGCAATCGGCATCGTGAGCGACCAGAAGATAAAATACGGATTTCGCAGCATACGGGTACTTTCAGCCTTGCTTTGCATCCACCATGTTTTCATCGTCAGGTTTTTCATAATCAGATCGCCTCCCGGGTTTCATTATTTTCGCTGTGGGTCAATTGTTCAAAGGCCGTATCAAGTCTTCCTTCATCAATCCGAATGTTGCGTATGGCAGGGCCGGATTCAAGCAGAAGTTTGAGTACGTCATCCGTGTCTTCAGCGAAGAGGGTCACCTGATCGCCTCGCACTTCTGTCTGAATGTCTGAGCCAAAATGCTCGGCGATTAGCGCTGTGACCACCTGCGGCTGTTCAGTCAGGAAAGTGACACTGCGTTTGACCAGCGTACGTTTGATCTCGGTTGGCGTGCCGTCTGCCACAATCTTGCCCTGATCGAATAACAGGATGCGGTCGGCTTCACGATCGGCTTCTTCCAGGTAGTGAGTCGAAAACAGCACCGTCTTGCCTTGACTGGCAAGATTCCGCACTTCGTTCCAGAATCGGCGGCGGGCGGATGTATCCAGACCCACCGTAGGTTCATCGAAGAACAGAATATCCGGGTCTCCTGCCATTGCCAGGGCGAACCCCAAGCTGCGTTTTTGCCCACCCGATAACTTCTGGGCATTTCGCTTGAGCAGCTCCGGACTAAGGCCGGTCAGTTGGATGAGATACTCCCGATCTGCCGGGCGGCTGTAGTAGCTGCGGAACAGATCGATCAACTCGGAGGCTTTGAGTCCGTCCATAACCGCGATCTCCTGAAGCATGGCACCGATTCGATCTCGTGTACGGCGTTCCGTTGGAGCACCGCCCAGCAATTTCACACTTCCCGATGTGGGCTCAAGCAGTCCCAGCAGCATGGACATTGTAGTGGTCTTGCCTGCGCCATTCGGACCCAGCAGTGCGGTGATGCTTCCTTGTTCGATGGTAAAACTCACATTATTGACAGCGGTATGGGCACGGAAGGTTTTAACCGCATGATTCACTTCGATCACGTTCGTCATGGTGAGGATCGACTCCTTTTAATGGGGTGGGGTTGTTTGTGTTCGGCTTGTTTCTTTATGTCCTTAGTTTACCTGCGGGCAGTGTCATGGATTAGTGGGGGGTGTCACCTTATTGAGGTGACAGTTGTCAGGAGAAGTGGCGTGGGGCGTCGTTGTGTGTGTGCGGGGGGGCGGCCGGCTCCTTTCCGATCTGCGCTCCGCTTGGTTGCCTCTCCTTCATTAACTAGAAGATTTAGGGGTGGGAGAGGCAATCCAAAGTCGCTTCGATTCGGAAAGGAGCCGGCCTGGCGACACAACGACGGAGGGAGGAGGGTAAGGGAAAGGGTCAAGAGCAAAGGGCGAGAGATAAAAGGCAAAAGATAAAAGATAAAAGACAGAGACAAAAGCAAAAAAATAAAAGCTTAACCAAATAAAGAACCGGCAGGCTTGGGCTGCGGTTCTTGTTTGGTTCTTTGATGGGGGATGCAGGCATCACATAGAAGTTATGCACATGTGGGTAACTTTTAAAAAGGGCATTTTTTGACCCTGTTATCCCCGGGGTGGGGGTAAGCTGTTCAAAACTTTTAGAAATAGTCGGGGAGATAGGGGGTGCGGGCAGGAATCAAGGTGTCCAGCTGCTGGGCTGCGGACTCGGAAGTTTTCAATAATCCACAGCGCCACAGCGTGCTGGGATGATGGTAACCGAGGAGCATCGCGGTTAGAATCCCGATAGATACGGAGATCGTGGGAGCTTCCGCGTTGTCGGGATCTGCGTCTTGCGCAGGCTCCAACTTTGCCTTGCCATCTGGTGCGATCGTCCAGTTCCAGATTCCTTCATTCCACGGGGCGTCCCGGTCTTCAATCCGCAGATTGAAAGAGGTGGAGACGCCGAGTGCGGTGAACGGATAAACCTTCATAAACTCGGCAGCATCGACAATCCGTGCCATAAAATACGGCTCCAGCTCCTGTTTGACCTTAGGATCAGGCAGCAGCAGGGATAAGGGGTCGTCGCTTGGCATCTTCAATTGGACTTCTTTGAGTTTGGAATCGTGATTAACGATGAAATCCCATAATCCCAGACGCGCAGTTTCGTTTACCCAGATCATTTCTTCCGTAATCCACACGCGATTCTCGATGGCATAGAGGACGTACCCTTCTGCCTCACCAGCTTCGTTATAATATACAGCGGTGTAAGGAGTTCCATTCATCACGCGCTGCTCCCACCAGCTTGACGTACGCACCAACGGGCCATTGTAGGCAGGAATGGCACGGTCGTATATCGCAGCCAGCACCTCGATGTCTCGTACTTCACGTATCACCCGGCCGGGAACGCCGCGACGTGTGGGGAGTTTTTCTACCGGGATTAAATAATTTTTGTTATCCGTGAACAGCTCCCAGCCATATTTACGGTAAAAAGGGATCGAGAAAGGATGCAGGTACGACAGCAGCTGTCCACTCGCCCTCATCTCCTCCAAAGCTCGCCTCAGCAGCTTCGAGACCATCCCTTGACGCCGCTTCTCCGGCCAAGTGGAGACGCCTGCAATTCCGCCCATCCGAACTTTACGTCCATGTATATAGACTTCCAGCGGCAGAAGCGCCAGTTTGGCACACAGCTCATTATCCTCGAAAACACCCCATATCTCTTCGTTGGCAAAGCGGCTGCGCCGCTCCTCCTTCTGCTGCTCTGTCAATTGGTACAAAAAAGCATATTCAGCAAGCGCAATATTCGCGTCGAAGTCCTGTTCCCTCAATCGTCTGATTTCCATGGATGTCTTCTCCTCTCTCGTCTTCCTTGCTTGAGCACCTTCTACAACCAGCAAAGGAACTCCTGCCTAAATCCCATATTCGCTCTACATCCATACAAAAAACCGATCCTATAGGATCGGCCTCTACATTTTCTATAATTGCTGTACTCCTATCTGTCTCTTTACTTCTGCCCTGAAGGGACAATCACCCGATCCACGATGCCATACTGCTGCGCTTCTTCAGCCGACATGAAATAATCCCGATCCATATCCTGAGCGACGCGTTCAAGCGGCTGACCGGTATGCTTGGCGGTGATCTCATTCAGACGCTCGCGTGTGCGAATGATGCGTTTGGCAGTGATGGCAATGTCGCTGGCCTGTCCCTGTGCACCTCCGTGCGGCTGATGGATCATCACTTCGCTGTTCGGCAGCGCACATCTTTTGCCAGGCGCTCCAGCCAGCAGCAGAATGGCAGCGAAAGATGCAGCCATACCTGTGCAAATTGTCTGAACATCCGGCTTTACATGCTGCATGGCATCATAAATGGCGAAGCCTGCCGTCGTTACGCCACCTGGGCTGTTAATATAGAAATGAATGTCCTTTTCCGGGTCCTCAGCTTCCAGCAGCATGAGTTGGGCGATAACGCTGTTCGCCACTTGATCGTCGATAGCCGAACCCAGGAAGATAATGCGGTCTTTGAGCAGCCTCGAATAAATATCATACGAACGTTCCCCCCGGCTTGTCTGCTCCACCACATAGGGAATAAATGTACTCATCGGAATTCCTCCTTCGACTGAATCGATCAGGATAGAATCCGTACCGGATCAGATGCAATTAAGCCACTTGGAGGAGATTATGGGCATCAGAGAACGACGCAGCCTTCTGCCTGCGGAATATGGACGTCGGTTCCTGCTGCGAAGGCAGCGCGGCAGGTGAGGCAGACGGACGAACGGCAGCGGTGCAGCGAACGGCAAGAGCAGCATCTTCCCCACTGCCTCCATTCCAGAGGATTAACAGTGCTCTTACGTCCTGAAGTTGGATGGCTTGCATATACGCATAGATCTTTTGTTCATCCTGTACCGATTCCGTATGTTCAGACTTCTCTGATGGAACGTGCTGGCTTTCCCGATAACCATCGAGTTTTTTTCTTGCCCGATGCAGGGAAGCTTTGACCCCACCTTCTGTAGTCTTCATGAGCTGTGCGGTCTCGGCAGCGGTAAATCGCATATATTCCATCAATAGATACGCTGTACGCTGATCGGGAGTTAGCACGCGTACGATTCGTTCGGCAGCCGACCATAATTGCAGGGGGTCGATGATGTCCGATACTTGGTGCTCTGTCTGCTTATCCACTGCCGCTTCAAGTTTGGCTCGGCGCACCCGATCGACCCATGTGTGATACGCAATGCGGCGCAGATAGGTCCGGTTCCATACACGTCCGCCCTCTCGAAAAGACGACCACGCTTTGACCCACGCCTCCTGAAGCAGATCTTCCGCTTCCAGTGCTGAGCCTGTCAGGAATCGACAGTAGCGGATCAGGGCTTCTCCGTGCTGTCTGTACAGCTCCGTAAATGCCTCTCGATGAGCCGTTCCCAGGTTGCGGTTTGCAGTCCTCTTCTCGACGGTTGCTTGAAGCTCGCTCCTCCAAAATGTTCTCTCCATCCCTTGATCTCCTCCTCTCCGTCGGATTCGTATGCTTAAACGGACAAGCGAATCCAAACGATACTCTGCGTTCATTTTTTAATTTTTTTATTTTTTAAGTTTAAACTGTTTCAGCCTTCTCTCCTACGGTTATAACACCACATAGAGAAATTTAAACAAACTGGAGTTTGGCTCCAGCACACAGCGCGGCACACTACCTTGAATAATGGGAATCGGCATAAAAAAACGAGAACCAGTTGCGACCTGGTCCCCGTGAATACAATCTTTGTGAGAGAAGATTGGATGCTCGATATTTTTCAACCCGCAGTCCTGCGAAGTTTGAGAAATATTAAAAGCCGATGTTATCGATCAGATTGATCGTCCCGTTACTGAAGGTTGTTGCCGCGCCGTTTGTGTTGACCAACGTATTTTGGCGGAAAGTGATCGTCTTGATCGTTGCGTCCCCCCATACCCCAATCCCGCGATGCGCGCCATTCGTAATCATGTTGTTGTTAAACTCAACATTGTCGATGACTCCCTGCGAAGCATAGACCAGCACATTCGGATGGTTCTGCGGCTCCTGAATCCCTGTGTGATTGATCGTATTGCCGTTGATCTTCACCCGGTTCACATCCTGCGTATTGTACGAACCTTCCACCGAGATATACACCCCGGCCATCTGTGTTTCCTGAACCTTATTATTTTCGATCAGTACATCGGTACCGCCTACAACCGAGATTCCCCGAGCTTGCGAGTTATACCCGACATCATTGCCGCGAATCGTAATATTGCGGACAGGAAGGTCGGCTCCATCCTTATAGCTGACTACGGCGATGCAATCATCTCCCGCACCCCGTACGACATTGTTTTCTACAGTCATGGCGTTTACGGAGTTGGTCATGTGAATACCGTCTGCTCCGGTGTTTTCTACCACGTTGTTGCTGATGGTGCCATTGGACGCTCCATACGTAATCATGATTCCGGCCGTGCTGGATTTGTTGACCTGTACATTATCAATAACAAAATTCGTTGCGCTTCGCACAGTGATGCTGTTCTTCTCATGTGCGCCGTTGCCTCTTGCCACCGTTGTTTTGTATTCATGCTTGAGGTTACGAAGTTCAACTTTGTTGCCCTTGAGATCAATCGAACCGTTCTCCGGATCAGTGGAAACGAGGATCGTAGATGTTTTTCCTGCGCCGACCACTTTGATTCCGTCAATGGTGAATACGCCGCTCAGGTTAAACTCGCCAGCTGGAATCGACAGGGTTTTCCCTTGAGCCTTCGCTGCACTTGCTGCTGCGTTAAAAGCACTGAGGTCATCCTTGCCATCGTTGGCTGCTGCTCCGTAACTGGTGACGGAAAGACTGCTTGTATCTACTGGAGTTGGCGCAGGAACAGGTGCCGCACTGGCCGCTGTGAAGTTTACTGTAGGATTCCACAGCGTCTGATCGAAGTTTTTCCCATCTTTCTTGTTTACGCTGAAGTAGAGGGCTGTTCCCTGCTCAACCGGAATATTGTTCAGGTTATCCGGCGTGGTCTCGGCGTTGTTTAGCAGCGTTTTGCTCCACAGTACCGTGTTGTCTTTGCGAATGGTGACCATTACGCCATCACCTTCAGATGTTCTTTTATTCACAACAGCCGCCAGAGAAACCGTTCCCTTGCCTGGTGCTACCCATTTTCTAACGGCATCTGCCGTGTCACCAGGGTGCATGTCGCTGCCGTTTACCCATGGATAACCATTTGTTCCTTCCCAACGTTTGACCGTGGAATTATATTTAAGGTTGGAATATTGTCCATTAATCAGCTGACCATAAGACCATTGCCCATACCCTTGTGTGGTCGTGCTGTAGTTGGAAGAGGCATTATACGTTTCTGCGTGTGCTTGTCCGATCCCCAGAGCGCTGCCGCCGATTGCCAAGGAAAGTGCCAGAGCTATTTTAACCGCTTGATGTTTACCCACGTTGATGTAACCTCCAAAGATGTTAAGTTTTTATTGCGTTTGTTCAGTTTTCTTTCTCTTCTTTATCATAAATGGATTTCATTGGAATAACATGAGAAGAAGGTATCGACTCTGGAAAAAGAACCCCAGGGCCTTTTTGAGAACTTTAGCTCTGATCCCTGAATGTCGTCTTCCTATACATCGATCTTTGCCCGGTAAGCGATAGGAAGGAAAGCAAACATACGGTTTTAAGTCTGCTCTGTCTTGAATTTTTCGCTTATTGATGTTACGTCAGAACGGGAACCAGTTGCGACCTGGTCCCCGTGAATAGAATCTTTGTGAGAGAAGATTGGATGCTCGATATTTTCCAACAGCTGTGATTGAAAAATATTAGAAGCCGATGTTGTCGATCAGAGTAATGCTGCCATTTTCAAAAGTCGTGGCTGCTCCGTTGGTATTCACCAGAGTATTGCGTTCAAACTTAACCTTCTTGATCGTACCGCCGCCCCATACTCCAATGCCCCGGTGAGCGCCATCTGTGATCGTGTTTCCGATGAATTCCACATTATCAATTGTACCTTTGCCACCGTACACGAGAACGTTTGGATGATTCTGTGGTTCCTGAATCCCTGTATGGTTCACCGTGTTATTGACGACCTTCACGCGATCGACATTCAGTGTGTTATACGAACCTTCAACCGAGATATAAATGCCGGCCATCATCGTGTCCGAAACTTTATTGTTTTCAATCAGGACGTCCACTCCACCGACTACCGAGATCCCGCGTGCTTTCGAGAAGTTGCCTACCGTGTTGCCGCGAATGGTGATGTTGTTGACGGGAGCCGGGCTTGTTCCGTAACTGACCACTGCAATTCCGTCATCGCCCACTCCAGTTACGGTGTTATTTTCGACGGTAATATGGTGAGTTTCTGTCGTCATATGAATACCGTCCGCACCCGTGTTTTCAACAATGTTATTCGAGACCACGCCGTTATTGGAGCCATAAGCCATCATGATGCCGGCTGTGCTGGATTTGCTTACATATACGCCGTCGATGACAAAGTTGCTTGCGCTGCGTACGGTAATGCTGTTTTTGTCATGAGCGCCGTTGCCTCTTCCAATGGTCGTCTGATACTGGTGTTTGAGATTGCGAAGCTGTACCCCATTACCTACCAGATCGATGGAACCTCCGTCAGGGTTGGTCGAGACCAATACAGTTGCGTTCTGGCCGGCGCCTTCCATACGGATGCTATCAATTGTGAGAATTCGGCTTAATGTAAATTCACCAGCCGGGATATACAGCGTCTTCTGCTGCGACTTAGCCGCTTTGACCGCAGATACGAACGCAGCATAGTCATCCTTGCCATCATTGGCGATCGCTCCAAAATCCGCTACGGATAACCCATCAGGTTTGGTTGGTACTGGGTCCACCGGCGTCGTCGGGTTAGTAGGATTTGTTGGTGTCGGATCTACCGGTGTTGTTGGGTTGGTTGGATTTGTTGGTGTCGGATCTACTGGTGTTGTTGGGTTTGTTGGTGTCGGATCTACCGGTGTTGTTGGGTTGGTTGGTGCTGCTCCAGGAGTAAAAGAAATGCTTGGATTCCATAACGTTTCATCGTCTTCAGTTGTACCATTTTTGTTAACGGTGAAGTAGATGGCGGTTCCAGCTTCTACAGCAATCGCGCCCACGTTCTGAGGCTTCTCTCCCGTTTTGGTTTTGATGAGCGAGCTCCAGAGTACCGTATTGTCCTTTTTGATGCTGGCGACGATTCCGTCCCCTTTGTTACCACTCTTCTTCACGATGCCTGTGATCTCAATTGTTCCTGTGCCGGGTGCTACCCACTTGCGGACTGCATCCGACGTGTCGCCTGGATATTGCGAACTGGCTGCGACCCACGGAAATCCGTCATTGTTGCTCCATTTAGACTGTTTACTAAAATAGGACAGATCTGACAAAGCGGCATCCGTTCCCTGCTGATAATACCAGCCTTTGAGACCTTGTACCGTTTTGCTAAAATCCGGGGAAGCTTTGAACGTATTGTCCGCTGCACTTGCTTGCCCAACTGCTCCAAGACCACTGCTCAGTCCCAGAGCCATTGCGGCGATTGTCATAATCAGTTTGTTTCTTTTCAAGGTGAATCCCTCCAATGATGTTAGGTGCCATAGGTAGCAACGGGTTGACTGCAACTTGCTGGGCATCCGGCTTCTCTTCCGCCCCTGGATTCAAAGCCGGATTAATGGCGTCATTCGCTGGGGAGCGACATGCGCGTAGGATGGGTGGGTCCTGCTTCAGAAACAATATCCCGAATGAATATTCATGTATATTCACTCAGCGTTGTTGATTTGCCTCGAAGCAGTGTGCTGATATTATTTATATCGACAAGGATTTTTGCGAAGTTACACCTGAAGAATTTATCGAATCCAAAGACCTAAGAAACTGGAAAAGCCCCCCCACCGTGTACACATGCCAAACGTAGAGGATCGCTGGGCAAACCGTGTACTTTTTACCATAAAGCTCACGAATATACCTACAAAATGGCGAAAAACGGGATTCTAAGCTTGCTTGAATGAAGAAGTGCGCTTATTATTGCGAAAATTTGTTCGTTTATTTTATTCACTGACAAAATGCCAGGAAGAATCTGTGAAAGAAAGTTCAAATATATCTTCAGGACGATCTTCACTTTTAAAAAACCTGCAAATTAGGAAGTCTGTTCAGGCAAATAGAGAGGTTATTCCTGTTCACAATTGTATATATATACAAATCACTCATGCTGGATCTTGATCCAATTGGAAAAGACTCAAGAAAGAAGATTGGAAGGAAAGGAATAGTTGCTTATATTCTGTATCTATAGAAGAAATGAGCTTTCACACCCCAAGGAGGTAGGAAAGTTATTTTGGTTTTGGGGATAAGTGCAGTCTTTTTCAGGTTACTCACAAAAAACGAAAAGTCTTGCACAGTTTTTGTGGAGAAGATGTGAACAACCATGTAAATTGCAGAGATTTCCACAGCTGATTTGTAACGATTTCTAATGCACCTTTTCTTTTTGTGGACAACGCAAAAACGCCTTCTCCGCTATTCACGGAAAAGGCGTTTTTCATGGGCTTGGCAGCTTCCTACTCTCCCAGGACCCTGCGGTCCAAGTACCATCGGCGTTAGAAGGCTTAACGGTCGTGTTCGAGATGGGAACGTGTGGAACCCTTCTGCTATTGCTACCAAACCAAGGTTTACGAAGTAAACCGACTGCAGATTTTCATTGAATTTGCAGAACCCCTTCGGGCATGAGTAAATTCAATCTGCTTGTGTTTCAAGGGTTGCCCCTTGAAAACTGGATCCGAAACGATCTCTTCGCGTCATCGAAGTGACTTTCTAGGAAAGTCTAAAGGATAAGCCCTCGACCGATTAGTACTAGTAAGCTCCCCACATGGCTGCACGTCCACCTCTAGCC
>NIOB01000005.1 GCA_002189105.1 Saccharibacillus soli | reverse complement strand
GAATTTATCTGCAGCTTTTACTTCCTTACGATTCAACCGGGAATGAAAGGTATCCGGGGAGCGATTTAAATCGACTGGAGGAAGCAATGGGAGTAATTGCTTCATCCAATCCCCTAGCGACTTTGATGAAAGCTTTCAATTCCGGACGATTCAACCGGGAATGAAAGGTATCCGAGGAGCGATTTAAATCGACTGGAGGAAGCAATGGGAACAGCCGTTTAGCTAGCCAATCTGTTGTTTTGAATCTTTCGGAAGGCCGGCTGCCGCCTCCGTCCCGCATTTGTGCAAAACCCTGAAAAAAGGAGAAATCCGTCAGGTAATTTCATTCTTTTTCGAGAACTAAGTTGATCGAATTCAATCAGAGGCTTGCGTTCATCGGAAACACACACGCTTCAAGTGGGTTTCCGGTGAGCGTAACCTTACGTCTTTATCGATCAGCGGACTATTTTTATCCAATTTTTAATGGCTTGGAGGACTCGGTATGGACAATCAGCAGCTTCTTGGCCTGATCGGCAGGATGACGCTTGAAGAGAAAATCGCTCAGTTGATCCAGCTCGCCGCTCCTTTTTATGAAGGCGTAAGCGACGAAGGTCAGATCACAGGACCTATGGAAGCGATGGGGATCACCGATTCGATGGTCACTCACAGCGGCTCTATTCTGGGCTATGCCGGCGCAGCCGGTGCGATCGCTGTACAGGACGCTCACTTGAAGAAAAATCCGTATGGTATTCCGCTGCTCTTTATGGCGGACATCGTACACGGATTCCGAACTATTTTCCCCGTGCCGCTCGCTATTGGTTGTTCGTGGGATCTGGAATTGGCTGAGAAAAGCGCCGAAATCGCAGCGCGTGAAGCGGCGGTTTCCGGTATTCACGTTACTTTTGCTCCGATGGTCGATCTGGTTCGTGACCCGCGCTGGGGACGCGTCATGGAATCCACAGGAGAAGATCCTTATCTGAACAGCCTGTTCGCACGCGCCTTTGTGCGCGGGACGCAGGGTGAAGATCTCAAGGACGAAGTAGAGCGCGTGGCGGCCTGCGTGAAGCATTTTGCCGCTTATGGTGCGGCAGAAGCCGGACGCGACTACAATACGGTGGATCTGTCGGAACGTCAGATGCGTGAATATTATCTGCCGGCCTACAAAGCAGCGCTTGATGAAGGCTGCAAAATGGTCATGACTTCCTTCAATACGGTCGATGGAATTCCGGCGAGTGCCAACGAGAAGCTCATGCGTGATCTGCTGCGTGAGGAATGGGGCTTCGACGGCGTACTCATCTCCGACTGGGGAGCGGTCAAAGAATTGATTCCACACGGGGTAGCCGAAGACGAACGTGAAGCGGCATATCGGGCGATCCGCGCTGGGGTGGACATCGAGATGATGACTGCCTGCTATGTACACGAACTGCCGGAACTGGTACGCAGCGGTAAAGTGGACGAAAAGCTGGTTGACGAAGCCGTGCTGCGCATCCTACAGCTCAAGAACAAGCTGGGCTTGTTCGAGAATCCGCATCGGGGCGCCGATCCGGAGCGTGAAGCGGAAGTGATCTTCAGCCGTGAACACCGCGATGCTGCTTACGAACTGGCGATCAAATCTACCGTACTGCTCAAGAACGACGGTGTACTTCCGCTTCAGCCTGAAGCTAAAGTTGCACTGATTGGACCTTTTGCCAGCAGCGGCGACATCCTCGGTCCATGGTCATGGGATGGTCGTCAGGAAGATGCGTTTAAGCTGGATCGAGCGCTGCATGAGCGCCTTGGCGAAGGACGCTTGACTGTAGCCGAAGGCTGCGGAATCGAGAGCGGAACCGAAGAACAGCTGCGCGAAGCCTTGGCAGCCGCCGAACAGGCAGAAGTCATTGTGCTGGCACTTGGCGAAGCTTCGGAGATGAGCGGTGAGGCTGGCTGCCGAAGCGACATCCGGCTGCCTCAGGTTCAACTGGATCTGATTGCCCGCATTGCCGAATTGGGCAAGAAAGTGGTCACCGTGCTGTTTAACGGACGCCCGCTGGATCTGCACGGCGTCTACGATCAAGTGGATGCAGTCGTCGAAGCCTGGTTCCCGGGCAGCGAAGGCGGCGCAGCTATCGCAGACATTCTGGTTGGAGCCGCTGATCCTTCAGCGCGTCTGACCATGTCGTTCCCGCACTCCGTAGGTCAAGTACCGGTCTATTACAATCATTACAACACCGGACGTCCGCAGGGAGCGCCGGATGCACAGGTTCGTTATGTATCCCAGTACCTGGATGCTCCAAACGAACCGCTGCTGCCTTTCGGTTTCGGTCTGTCCTATACGACTTTTGCCTATGAGAACTTGAGCCTGTCTTCGGAGCAGATGACCGCAGACTCGCCAATCACGATCAAGGTCGAGGTGACCAATACCGGGCAGCGTGCAGGTACCGAGACCGTGCAGCTGTATATCCGCGATGTGTCAGGCGAAGTGGTTCGCCCGGTGCGCGAGCTGAAAGGTTATGCCAAGCTGGAGTTGGCTGCAGGCGAACGCGGTACAGCCGTGTTCACCTTGAGCGAGGAGCAGCTGCGTTATCATCACGCTGATCTGAGCTTTAAGAGCGATCCGGGGCGCTTTGAAGTGTTCGTGGGCGCGAACAGCCGGGATACATTGAATACTTCGTTTACGCTGATCTAAACGTATCGAAATCCATAGGGTGGCTTGAGAGTCGCCCATCCGATTCTCTATACCCATTTCTGAATGTCATGTTTCGATCCTGATCCATCTATGGATGGGGATCGAAACCCAAACTGATTGAACTAGGAGTGAACCCATTCATGACGACGATTGCAAAGTCGAATTCAAAATTCAATGTTCAGGCAGGTAATCTGAACTTTACTTTCTGGGCAAGCGGAGATCTGTACCAGGCACTTGGCGGCAAAACGATGCTGAACCAGCTGCTATCCAGCCCACTTGATGGTTCGCTGAACAATCTGTTCCTGCGGATTCACCGCGAATCCGGCATCTCGTTCTATCCACTGCTCGGCATCCATTCCACCAGCAAAGTAAGCCGCAGTGCCAAACGCATCGTCTGGGAAGGCAGCGTAGAAGGAGTGGCCTACACGGTTACTTTTGCGGTTACAGAGCGGGACGTCTGGTTCTGGGATGTGAAGGTTCGCGGCGAAGGCGTAGACGTTGATGTGGTATACGGACAAGACGTTGGCGATGCCGACCCAGGCGCCGTACGCAGCAATGAAGCTTATCTGTCGCAGTATATTGACCATGCGGTCTTTGAAGATACGCACAAGGGCTATGTGGTCTGCTCCCGTCAGAATCAGCCGCAAAGTGGAGCTTTCCCTTATATGCAGCAGGGTTCCTTGACTCGTGCAGCGGGCTATTCGACAGACGGATTCCAGTTCTTCGGACAATCCTACAAAGAAACCAACGTACCGGAAGCCTTGACGCATGGCCGTCTGGCGAACGAAGTGTACCAGTATGAATTTGCTTATACGGCGCTGCAATCGGAATTGGTTCCGCTGAGCGGCGAAGAACGCTTCATCTTCTACGGTCTATACCATGCAGATCATGCGGCGGCGATCACGGAACTGGAGTTTGCTGATGAAGTACAGGCAGCTTGGGAAGCTTATGAAGCGGAAGAAACCGGCGAACTTGAGGCACTGCCAACCGTGTCGCTGAAGCCATCGATCGGTGAGCCGCTGCAAACGCTGGATCTCACAGAAGAAGAAGTCGCTGCGTTGTTCCCGAATCGTTATCAGGAAGAACGCGAGAACGGCAAGCTGCTGGCCTTTTTCACAGATACTTATGAGCACGTCGTATTGAAGGAAAAAGAGCGCCTGGTGGAACGTCCACATGGCCACATCCTGATGAGCGGCGGCAACGTGCAGTTTGGCGTGCCAGTCATTGCCAGCACGGTCTACATGTACGGCATTTTCAACTCGCAGCTTGTACTGGGCAACACCAACTTCAACAAGATGATGAGCAACGCACGCAATGCGCTGAACGTACCCAAGACGGCTGGACAGCGCGTGTATGTCGAAATCGACGGGCAGTATCGCCTGCTGACGATGCCATCGCTGTTTGAGATCGGCTTCAACTATGTGCGCTGGACCTACAAGACAGAAGCGGATACGATCCTGGTGACCAACTTTACGACGGTAGACAGCCCGGAAGTTCGCCTGACGGTAAGCTCCACAAGCGGCAAAGCCTATCGCTACCTGGTCACAACGCAGATCACGATGAACGTGAACGAATACGAATTCCCGCTGCACATGACGCAGGATGCAGGCACACTCACGTTTACCGCTGACCCGGCTTCACTGAGCGCGAGCGCTTATCCGCAACTGGCTTACCGCATGAGTGTGGAAGGAGCCGAGATTCAAGTCGGTGACGAATCTGTCCTGGCTGAAGGCGTACACTCCGGCGATGCTTCGCTGGTGGCGCTGACGCTTGCCCCAAGCGCATCCTGGACGATGACGATTCAAGGTGCACTAAGCGGTGAAGAGATTGCCGCATCCAAGCGTACACTGGAAGAAGAAGCAGCGAAATACCGCGAGTTCTTCAAGGATGTCATGAATGGCTTCCGCTTGTCCAAAGACGGCGATGCCACAAACGAAGACCTGTTTAAGGTAAACGCCCTGGCTTGGTGGTACACCCACAACATGCTCGTTCACTACTCGTCTCCACATGGATTGGAGCAGTACGGCGGCGCGGCATGGGGAACACGCGACGTCTGTCAGGGTCCGGTTGAATACTTTATGGCTACGCAGAAATATGGTCAGGTGAAGGACATCCTCAAGACCGTCTATTCGCACCAATATGAAGATGACGGCGCATGGCCGCAGTGGTTCATGTTCGATAAATATTTTGCCATCCAGCAAGAAGAGAGCCATGGTGACATTATTGTCTGGCCGCTGAAGGTACTGGCTGATTACCTCAAGACAACGCGCGATTTCGGCATCCTGGAGGAACAAGTTCCGTATACCGTCAAGCATGAATTTGGCTTCACGAAGGAATCGTACACAATCATGGATCACGCGAAAAAAGAAATCGGATATATCAAGCAGCATTTCCTGCATGATACCTTCTTGTCTTCGTATGGCGATGGCGACTGGGATGACACGCTTCAACCCGCTAATGCCCAGCTCAAACAATACATGGTCAGCAGCTGGACGGTAGCCCTGACGTATCAGGCGATGAACGTACTGTCGAGCGCAATTCGGGAACAAGACGCTGCGTTTGCGGACGAACTGGCCGATCTGGCTCAAGGCATCCGCGCTGACTTCAACCGCTACATGCTGAATACGGACGTCATTCCGGGCTTCCTGTACCTGGAAGACGCCGACAAGCCTAAACCGATGCTGCACCCAAGCGACGAAGAGACGGGCATCAACTACCGCCTGCTGCCGATGACGCGCAGCATGATTGCAGAGCTGTTGGAACCGGAACAAGCCAAGGCACATTATGACCTCATCAAACGTGAGTTCTTCTGCCCGGATGGCGTGCGTCTGATGAATCGCCCTGCGCAATATGCAGGCGGCGTCAGCACCCACTTCAAGCGTGCGGAACAAGCGTCGAACTTTGGTCGTGAGATTGGTCTTCAATACGTACACGCCCACATTCGTTATGTGGAAGCGATGGCCAAGCTGGGTCTGGCTGATGAGACATGGAACGGTCTGGCGCTTATCAACCCGGTAGGCATCAAGGACGTTGTGCCAAATGCCGAGCTGCGTCAGAGCAACTCGTACTTCAGCAGCTCCGACGGCAAGTTTAACGATCGTTACGAAGCGCAGGAGCGCTTTGGCGATCTCAAGAGCGGAGACGTCGCGGTCAAGGGTGGATGGAGAATCTACTCCAGCGGCCCGGGGATCTACATGAACCAGCTGATTGGCAACGTACTCGGGATTCGTCAGGAAGGCGGCGATCTGATCGTCGATCCGGTTCTGCCAGCTTCGCTTGACGGCATGAGCCTGGACTTTAGCTATGATGGGATTCCAGCGACCTTCGTTTATCGACTGGGCAGCGGCGTATCCGGCGTAGTCAAACTGAATGGTCAGGAGATCGGTGAACGCATTGGCGGGAATCGTTATCGTGAAGGCGGCGTACGGATCGGACGCACGGAGTTCGAGGCGGCAGCTTCCAAAACTGGCAATACCATCGAAATTTTCGTATAAAATTCACTGAAACACAAAAGGCGATCTTGACGGATCGCCTTTGTTGTCTGTTAGATAGTGTTAATGACTATAGACATCCAGACAGGGGAGCGAGTGGATTGGTAAGTATCAAGGATATCGCCAAGAAGGCGGGAGTATCGATTTCAACGGTGTCATATGCCCTGAACGGCAGCAGTAAGGTAACGGATGAGACAAGCGCTCGGATTCTGGCCATTGCCGAGGAACTGCATTATGTACCCAACGCCGCGGCGCGAACGCTCAAGAAGCGAGAATCCCGCATTATTGGTGTATTCTTGACGGACTTCCGCGGGGACGTCTACGGTGATCTGTTGGACGGCGTCAAAGAAGTGCTGAATCGGGAAGGCTACGATATGATCGTATGCAGTGGGATTCAATCTCACCGCATGCTGCCCGAGCGCATGATCGACGGCGCCATCATTCTCGATTCGGGCTTCGATAGCGAAGAGATTCTGCGTTATGCGGATCGTGGACATCGAATCGTCGTGCTTGACCGTGAGCTGAGCCATGATAACATCAATCAGGTGCTGCTCGACAACCAGGCTGGCGCGACGGCAGCCATGAATTATTTGCTGGAACGCGGACATCGCAAGCTGTATATCGTGACCGGCCCGGAAGATTCGTATGACTCCAATCAACGACTGTCGGTGGCTAGACAGGTTGCAGCGGAACATTCGGATGTGCAGTTGATCGAGATTGCCAGCAATTTCGAGAAAAAGGGCGGAATGGTGGCGGCACACCAGATCATTGCAGAATATGACCAGCCCGCAGCCGTCTTCTGTTTGAATGACGAAATGGCCGTCGGCATCTGCAATGTGTTAAATGAAACGGAGCTGAAGGTCGGCGAGCATATTCATCTGATCGGCTTCGATAATATCGAATTGACCAAGTATCTTCAGCCCAGACTGGCCACTGTCGATTATTCCCGTCCCAAGTGGGGAGCGGCAGCGGCTGAACATCTGCTGCATATTTTGGCGGGTGAGCCGGTTAAGCATGAACGGATGCAGGTCAAATTGATTGAAGGCGGTTCCGTAGGAACGAAATTGAACTGAGATGAGTATCAGGCGCGTTTTCCTTGGATGAGGAGAACGCGCTTTTTGCCATGTCTGGAGAATTGGACTGCGTTTGAATGGCTTTGAAGACTGCGTTTATAATGGAGGAAGAAAGGGATCATCAATTGTAGGATGCGGAAAGGCAGGAGAAAAGATGAAAGCAGCAGAGATTGCAACAAAACAGGGAATTGTGCGGGGAATAGTGGAAAAGGGCGCAGTTTCATGGAAAGGGCTGCCCTACGCGAAGCCGCCAGTCGGCCCGCTTCGTTTTCGTTCGCCGCAGCCGCTGGAACCCTGGGACGGAGTAAGAGAGGCTCTGACTTTTGGTTCGATCTGTCCGCAGCCCAAACCGGACGAAGCCGGTTTGTTTGGCTTTGAGAGTCCAGGCATGTCGGAAGACTGCCTGAATCTGAACATCTGGGCGCCTTCCGATGGCGGAAGCAAACTGCCGGTCATGGTATGGATTCATGGTGGATCGTTTGTAACGGGAAGCGGCAGCCTGCCACTCTACGAAGGAACGGCGCTGGCTCGTGAGGGCCGCTGCGTTGTGATCTCGCTGAATTATCGGCTGGGCCCACTCGGGTTTCTGCATCTCGCTCCACTGGGTGAAGAATTTGAATCGAATGTAGGGTTGGCCGATCAGGTGCTTGCGCTGCGTTGGGTTCAAGAAAATGTGGCAGCGTTCGGCGGAGATCCTGCCAATGTAACCGTGTTCGGTGAGTCGGCAGGTGCGATGAGCATTGCGGCTCTCCTCGCCATGCCATCGGCCCGCGGCTTGTTTGCCCGGGCGATTCTGCAGAGCGGCGGTTCGCAGTGTCTGTCGTCGGTTCAAGCTGAAGCTGTAGCAGCTGCTTATCTTCGCCGCCTTGGGGTTGACGGAGGGAATCTGGAACGGCTCAAGACCTTCACGCCGGAGCAGCTGTTGGAAGCCACAGCCGGGCTGCAGGAAGAACCCGGTATGCCCGCACTTCCGTTCCAGCCGGTGGTTGAGGCTGAAACCTTGCCGATGCTTCCGCTGGAGGCAATACGGGGAGGCGCAGCCTCCGGAATCCCGCTGATCGTGGGAACCAATCATGACGAAGGCGGACTCTTTTTCCGTGAGGCTTCCCAGCTGATGCAGCGTCCTCACTTTGTCATGTCCATTAACGCCATGACGGGACGCACCGATGCGGAAGCTTATGGCTCTGATTATCCACTGACGGTAGAAGGTCAGGCTGCCATGATGACCGATCTGTATTTCTGGCGGGCGGCGCTGGAGTTGGCGGAAGCTCAGGCTGCTCATGCTCCGGTATGGATGTATCGGTTTGACTGGACGCTCCCGGGTCATCCGTTCTTCGGACGGGCTGTACATGCTGCCGAGATTCCGTTTGTATTTGGCAACAAGCCGCTGCTGCAAACGTTGGGCGTTCCGGCTGCTTCCTCTGCCAGTCATCTGGCGGATCAGATGAGCCGTGCCTGGCTGACTTTTGCCACAAAAGGCGATCCTGCTTCCGAGCAGAACGAATGGCCAAGATATGAAGTTTCCGATCGCAGCACGTTGATCTTCGGTGAGGACGTAACCGTCGAGCGGGACCCCGATCGCAGCAAGCGGGAGAAGTTGTTCGGCCTAAGCGTTTGAACCGATTTGACGTTTAATCTCGAATAGCCGGGGTAAAGTTCCATGTAGGGCTGGATGTTAGTGGAATTTGCGGCTCCTTGCGCAGAGCCATGCCGTAAAGCTTCAAATTTCCGGCTTTATTTTGAATCCTATGGAAATGAATATTTCAAAATGATATACTGGAGCACAGGAGTCTTCACAATCCGTTTCCGGTACAGCCGGAAGCGACCGAGGAGGATATTTGAACATGGCTAACAATATCAAAATCGACGATCTGTCGATTGCTACAATTCGTACCCTTTCGATCGACGCGATCGAAAAAGCAAAATCCGGACACCCAGGCATGCCGATGGGTTCGGCACCGATGGGCTACCAGCTTTTCGCCAAATCGATGAACCACAACCCGTCCAACCCAACTTGGGTTAACCGGGACCGCTTCGTGCTGTCTGCTGGACACGGCTCCATGCTGCTCTACAGCCTGCTGCACCTGTCGGGCTATGACCTGCCGATGGAAGAGATCAAGCAGTTCCGCCAATGGGGAAGCAAAACTCCGGGACACCCGGAATTTGGTCACACCGCAGGTGTGGACGCAACCACTGGACCGCTGGGTCAAGGCGTTGCAATGGCAGTGGGGATGGCAATTGCTGAAGCCCACACTTCCGCCGTTTATAACAAAGGCGACTATAAGCTGATCGACCACTACACATACGCGATCTGCGGCGACGGCGACCTCATGGAAGGCGTCTCGCATGAAGCGGCTTCGATGGCCGGACACATGAAACTGGGCAAGCTTATCATGATGTATGATTCCAACGACATTACGCTGGACGGCGAAGCTTCCCTGTCGCTGACAGACAGCGTGATGAAGCGTTTTGAAGGTTATGGCTGGCAGGTGCTGCGCGTAGAGGACGGCAACGACCTGGACGCACTGTCCAAAGCAATCGAAGCAGCCAAGCTCGATACGGGACGCCCAACGCTGATCGAAGTGAAGACGATCATCGGATACGGCAGCCCGAACAAACAAGGCAAGGGTGGTCATGCAGGTCCTCACGGTTCCCCGCTGGGTTCCGACGAAGTCAAACTGACCAAAGCTTTCTACGAGTGGGTTTACGAGGAAGACTTCTATGTACCGGACGAAGTTCGTGAGCATTTTGCCAAAGTTAAAGAAAAAGGCGAACTGGCGAACAAAATCTGGGATGAGCAGTTCGAGAAATTCCAACAGGAAAATCCGGAACTGGCGGCTCAATTCCTGATGGCCTTCAACAGCGACCTGCCAGTGGGCTGGGACAAGGAACTGCCTAAGTACACAACTTCGGACAAGGAAGTTTCGACTCGCGTAGCTTCCGGTAAAGCGCTGAACGGTGTCGTACACAACGTTCCTCAGCTGTTCGGTGGATCGGCCGACCTGGAAAGCTCGACGATGACGCACCTGAACGATGTGACGGTGTTTACACCGCAGGATCGTGCGGGACGCAACATCTACTACGGTGTACGTGAATTCGGTATGGCCGGTGCCATGAACGGCATCGCGCTGCACGGCGGCATCAAGGTCTTCGGCGGTACGTTCTTCGTATTCACCGATTACCTGCGCCCAGCCATCCGTCTGGCTTCGCTGATGAAGCTGCCTGTTACCTACGTGCTGACGCATGACAGCATCGCAGTGGGTGAAGACGGCCCAACCCACGAGCCAATCGAACAGTTGGCTTCCGTACGCATTATCCCGGGTCTGACGGTTATCCGTCCGGCTGACGCCAACGAAACTTCGGCGGCATGGGCATACTCGCTGCAAAACAAAGCCAATCCGGTAGCCCTTGTCCTGACTCGTCAGAACCTGCCGATCCTCGAAGGAACGGTTGACGGCGCATGGGAAGGCGTAACACGCGGTGCTTATGTAGTGTCCGATACGAAGGACGGCAAGCCTGCCGCTCAGATCATCGCAACGGGTTCGGAAGTTCAGCTCGCTGTTAAGGCTCAAGCCAAGCTGGCTGAAGAAGGGATTCAAGTTCGCGTTATCAGCATGCCAAGCTGGGATCTGTTCGAGAAACAGGATCAAGCGTACAAAGATTCCGTTCTGCTTCCGGATGTTAAGGCGCGTCTGGCTGTTGAAATGGCAAGTCCATTTGGCTGGGAACGTTACGTGGGCGACCAAGGCGCAATTCTGGGTATCGACACATTCGGCGCTTCCGCTCCAGGCGGTAAAGTGATGGAAGAGTACGGCTTCACGCCGGAAAATGTTGTTGCTAAAGTTAAAGCCCTGCTGAACTAATCGCATCTAAATAAGCCCCTGCGGCTTCCGCGTAAACGAGAGCATCCGGTGAGGAACTCCGCCCGGATGCCGCAGGGGTGTTTTTTTATGGAAAGTTCGGTGAAAACCGGATCATGGAGGGCATTTTTTCGCTCAAAGTGTGATCGGTCGCGCTTGTCACTATGCCTGAAATCCAGTATGCTGGTTCTGGATGTTTGGCCGCGAGAGCGGCATCGCAAGCAGCAAATTTAGAGGAGGCTTTTCACCATGTCCAAAAACGTTCATTTCGATTACAGCAAAGCGCTCGGATTCGTCGCACAGCACGAAGTCGATTATTTTGCAGAGCCGATCAAGCTTGCTCATGAGCAGCTGCATAACAAGACCGGCGTAGGCAGCGACTTCCTCGGTTGGATCGACCTGCCGAAAGCTTACGATAAAGAAGAATTCGCCCGCATCAAAAAAGCAGCTGAAAAAATCCAAAGCGATTCCGAAGTGCTGATCGTGATCGGCATCGGCGGTTCCTACCTCGGCGCACGTGCAGCCATCGAGATGCTGACGAATTCCTTCTACAATGTACAGGACAAATCGCAGCGCAAGACCCCTCAGGTCTTCTTCGCCGGCAACAGCATCAGCTCGACTTACATCGCGCACCTGCTTCAGCTGATCGAAGGCAAAGATTTCTCTGTAAACGTCATTTCCAAATCCGGCACAACGACGGAACCGGCAATTGCTTTCCGTATCTTCCGCGCGGCTCTGGAGAAAAAATACGGCAAAGAAGAAGCGCGTAAACGCATCTATGCGACGACCGACCAAGCTCGCGGAGCGCTGAAAACACTGGCAAACGAAGAAGGCTACGAGTCGTTTATCATTCCTGACGACGTAGGCGGCCGTTATTCGGTTCTGACACCTGTCGGCTTGCTGCCAATCGCAGTCGCAGGCGTAGACATCGATGCCATGATGCAAGGTGCTGCTGACGCCTCGGACGAATTCTCCAACCCGAACGTCGCAGAGAACGAAGCGTATCAATATGCAGCCGTGCGCAACGCACTGTATCGCAAAGGCAAAGGTACGGAAATTCTCGTAAACTACGAGCCTTCCCTGCACTTTGTATCGGAGTGGTGGAAACAACTCTTTGGCGAAAGCGAAGGCAAGGACTTCAAGGGCATCTACCCGTCTTCCGTCGATTTCTCGACCGATCTGCACTCGATGGGTCAATTCATTCAAGAAGGCAGCCGCAATATCTTCGAGACCGTTATCCAAGTCGAGAACGTGGGCGAGCAGATCACGATTGAAGAAGATCCGGACGATCTGGACGGCCTGAACTTCCTGGCTGGCAAGACGATGGACTTCGTAAACAAGAAGGCGTTCCAGGGTACGATGCTGGCACACACAGATGGTCAAGTACCGAACCTGATCGTGAACATCAAGGACTTCAGCCCGTATACCTTCGGTTATCTGGTGTACTTCTTTGAAAAAGCGGTCGGCATCAGCGGCTACCTGCTGGGCGTCAATCCGTTTGACCAACCAGGCGTGGAAGCGTACAAGAAAAACATGTTCGCTCTGCTGGGCAAACCAGGCTTCGAGAAAGAAAAAGCCGAACTGGAGTCCCGTCTGTCTGAATAACACTGCATAATAATTCTGACATGAATCTTTACGGAAACGTGAATTCCTGTTTTAATAAGAGAATAACCACCGGTTAATTCGCTTTTGGGCGAAAGATCGGAACCAGACGGAGGAAAGCAGTTCGCCCATCTGAATCGCGGGTCTATCGCGTATTTGGACTAGGGGGACTGCTTTCTACTATAAGGAAAGGTCCGAAGAAACATGATGCTGGAACGTTACAAGACAGTTAGACATGAGGGGCAAAAAGAAATCGTCATTCGCAAGTCACGGTTTATCGGCCATATCCGACCTGTCGAAACGGAAGAAGAAGCGATCGCTTTCATCGACGAAATCAAAAAAAAACATCGTGACGCTACCCATAACTGCTCGGCCTATCTGCTCGGCGAACGCGATGAGATTCAGAAGCAGTCGGATGATGGAGAACCAAGTGGAACGGCCGGCAAGCCTATTCTGGAAGTGCTGAAGAATCGGGAACTCAAGAATGTGGCGGTGGTGGTCACCCGTTACTTCGGCGGGATCATGCTGGGAGCGGGTGGATTAATTCGTGCCTACGCTGACGGCGCCGTGGCGGCAGTGGAAGGCGGCGACGAGATCACTCGCGTGCTGCATACGCAGGTGTTCGTCACCATCGACTACACCTGGCATGGCAAAGTGGAGAACGAACTTCGCAGCCGGGAAGTGAGAACAGGCGAGACGCAGTTTACGGATAAGGTGACGCTGCTCTGTCTGCCGCCCTATTCGGAAGCGGAACCGTTCATCGCCTGGATTACCGATCTGACGCAAGGACAGGCCGATGTGACGAAGGGAGAGCCGGTTTACTACATCGAAGGGGAATAACGACTATGGCGAGAAGAGCAGTAGAGCAGGAATTGTCACGAGAGCGAATCTTGGAGGCAGCCAGACACTTATTCATCACCAAGGGATACCGGGCCATTTCCATGCGGAGTATCGGACAGCATCTCGGTTACAGCCACGGTTCTCTTTATTATCATTTCAAGGAGAAAGCGGAGCTGTTTTACGCCATCGTCGTTGAGGATTTTGGCTATTTGTCCAGCTGCCTGAACGGCGTCGTCACCGGTCCGGAAACGGAAGGGTTTACACGGACAGAACGGCTGCTGCTGGAATTTATTCGCTTCGGTCTGGATCATCCTCATCAGTATGAAATTATGTTTATGACACGCGATGAGGAACTGTTGGCCTATTGTAGAAGCGAACAGGGGCGATGCTTGGAATTGTTCGCTTCCATTGTCCGTGGACATTTGGATGAAGAAGGTCTGCATACGGAAGAATCGCGCAAGAGCATTCCCTTGACGTTGTTCCTGTCGGCGCACGGATTCGTGTCGTATTATATTCAGGAAAAAGCTTCGTTTGAAGAGGTTCAATCGGCCGCAGAGGCTCACGTGAAGCTTCTGTGCGAGAATGTGCAGCCGTTCGCTTCAAGGCAGTGAACAATTAGTATTGAAACGCTTCGATGCGTCGGTGTACGACTGTTGACGCTGCAAAAACAAGCCGCTTCCCGGTTCCGGTAACTTCGGATCATAGAGAAGCGGCTTTATGTCGTTTAATTCAATCTGATTCAAGTCAATCTCTTGGAAGCTGCTTACTCTTCCGCTTGCCCTTCTTCCGCTTGTAACTGCCGAACACGCTGTAAAGGCAGTGCTGTGGTATCGGCAACATCTGTTAACCCCATATCTTTGCGCAGCATACGGCAGGCGGTCTCTTCAGTACCTTTCAAAATTCAACTCCGTTTTCTTCTTGTTGTAAAAGAAAACGGAGAAAATAGTACGAACAAAAGAAGAAAAAAGTGTTGAAATACGCAATTAATTTACGTATATACGACGCTTTTATGGTTTGAAACCATTACCCCTCCATCACTTTCACCTTCACCGTACGCGAACGAGGCCCATCAAATTCACAGAAGTAAATACCCTGCCAGGTGCCCAGCGCCAGACGTCCATTTTCGATAATGACGGTTTGGGAGGAGCCGCATGTGATCGCTTTAAGATGTGCAGCGGTGTTTCCCTCGGCATGACGATATTTGGGATGGGTCCACGGATAGACTTCGTCGAGAATCATCAGAATGTCGCGTTTGACGTCAGGATCGGCATTTTCATTAATGGCAATCCCGGCCGTTGTATGCGGACAGTAGACAAAGGCAAGGCCATTCGTTATGCCGCTTCGGCGTACCCAGTTTTCCACCTGTGGAGTAATATCAACAATTTCATCACGGCGGGACGTAGACAGTTCAAAAGTATGCAGCATCACGATTCCTCCTTTTCCTTAGTATATACCCGGCAGGCGATTTTTCGCTCCTGCAAAAGTTTATCTCTTTTCGGAAAAAAGCATATTGACGCTGATCGTTAACCCTGTTACATTATGCAGTAAGTTAAACCGAGTAGACTAATAGGAATAATTAAAAATTGGTGATTTCAAGCGCCTAAGCGAAAGTTCGCGGGTTGAAGATCACCCCTGGTTGGAGGAATATCCGGTGCAAACGTCTTGGCTGCGTCACAAAGGATGGACCTATGGCTTCCGCACAACGGTCCTGCTGTATTTCGTCATTCTGATTGTACTTCCAATTGCGGGTGTGTACGTGTATTCGTTCTCGGAAGGGTGGGCGCCTTTCTGGGAAAATGTCTCCGATCCCATCGCATGGAAGGCTGTGCTGCTGACCTTGGGGCTGGCGTTGATTGCCACGCTGATTAATGTACTGCTGGGTACGATGATTGCCTGGGTGCTGGTCCGTTATCGCTTTCCCGGCCGCACCGTGCTAAACAGCTTGGTCGATCTACCGTTTGCGCTGCCTACAGCGGTTGGGGGGCTGATGATTCTGCTGCTGCTGGGACCGAACAGCTGGGTAGGCGGAATCGCAGAGCGGCTTGGATTTGACATTGTGTTTCATCAGCCGGCGATCGTCATTGCGATGGTATTTGTGACTTTCCCATTCGTCATTCGTGCCATTCAGCCGCTGCTGGAGGAGATGGATGCCTCGGCGGAAGAAGCTTCGTATACGCTGGGTGCTTCGCGTGCGGCTACTTTCTTCCGGGTTATTCTGCCGCAGATTCTGCCTGGGATCATCGGAGGCGGCATGCTGGCGTTCTCACGGGCATTGGCAGAATTCGGAGCGGTGGTGCTGGTCGCAGGGAATATTCCGGCCAAGACCTTGACGGCTTCTGTATTTATCTATGGTGAGGTGGAGAGCGATAATAATCTGGGGGCGGCTGCTGTATCTGTGCTGCTGCTGACACTTTCGCTCCTTTTACTGTGGTTCATTAATCGGGTGCAGCGACGAGGGGGGCGGGCATAAACATGCGAAAATTATGGATTATTCTCACTTATCTCGTCTTTGCCCTGCTGCTGGTAGCCCCTTTAGCCAAAATGGTACAAAGTGCATTTGCTGATGGCTGGTCAGGCTTCGCCGAGGCCGTCAGTCGGCCTGAAGCGCTTCATGCGCTGATGATGACCGGACTGGTGGTGCTTTGTGTGACGGTGTTAAATGGTGTATTTGGCATCATGACGGCACTCTATCTGGTACGAGGCAAATGGCTGGGACGCCGTCTGCGTTCGGTCATGAACAGCATTGTCGATCTGCCGTATGCCGTGTCTCCGGTCATTGGCGGCTTGATGATTGTGCTGCTGGTGGGGCCGGATACGGCGATTGGTTCATTTTTTGCTAACATTGGCTTTGACATCGTTTATGCATTTCCAGGCATGGTGATTGCGACATTGTTCGTCACGTTCCCCTTGATGGTGCGGGAGATCATGCCGGTGCTTGAGGAGATCGGCGATGACCAGGAACAAGCTTCCGCTACGCTGGGTGCTTATGGCTGGACGACCTTCCGCCGGGTGACTTGGCCTTCGATTCGCTGGGGCGTTGCGTACGGGGCTGTGCTGACCGTAGCGCGTTCAATGGGCGAATTTGGGGCCGTTCTGGTAGTCTCGGGTAACATCATCAATCGCACGCAGACGGCGACTACACTCGTCTACCAGGACGTGGAGAATTTCGATATTTCGGCGGCTGGCGGTATTGCGCTGATCTTGGCGGCGTTCTCGGCTGGCCTGCTGCTGCTTATGGAATGGACGAAGAAGAGAAGGGAAGTGCATTAGGATGCAGCATGTGGAAGTCCATGGACTCGACAAACATTTTGGCAGTTTCCATGCGGTGAAGGATGTCTCGTTTGAGATTCAAAAGGGACATCTAATCGGCCTGCTGGGTCCAAGCGGCGGCGGTAAAACCTCTATCCTGCGGATGCTGGCTGGGTTGGAGAGTCCGGATACCGGAGAGATTTTATTTCATGGTAAACGGGTCAATGACCTGCCGCCCCAGGAACGGGGGATCGGCTTCGTGTTCCAGAACTACGCACTGTTTAAGCATATGACGGTGTTTGAAAATATTGCTTACGGACTCAAAGTGCAAAAAGCGTCCAAAGCTCAAATTCGTGATCGGGTTACGGAGCTGGTCGAATTGACGGGGTTAAAAGGGTTCGAGCAGCGTTATCCGCAGCAGCTCTCGGGTGGTCAGCGGCAGCGTGTGGCATTTGCCCGGGCGCTGGCTCCGGAGCCGCAGCTTCTGCTGCTGGACGAGCCATTTGCCGCCATTGATGCGAAGATTCGCCAGGAGCTGCGTTCGTGGCTGCGTGAGCTGATCGAGCGAGTCGGCATTACGTCGATCTTCGTCACACATGACCAGGACGAGGCCATCGAAGTGGCAGACGAGATTATGGTTATCAGTCAGGGTCGAGTCGAACAGAAAGGGACGCCGTGGGACATCTACAAAGAACCGGCTACGCCTTTTGTTGCTTCATTCATCGGGGAATCGACGCAGATTGAACATGCGGTACAACTGCACGGTTTCGATGAGGCCGCCAAATCGCCGGGTACACGGGCACTGATTCGGCCGGAATATGTGGAGGCTGGACGCCCAAGTGAATTCAAGCTGCTGTCGGCAACGGAAGAAGGGGTTGTACGGCATCTGCATTTTCGCGGCAGTCAATGGTTGGTGGAGGTGGAGATCGGCGGACAGAAACTCATCACGTATCGTTCGCTGGAGAAGGAGCCGCTGCAAATCGGAGATCCCGTTCGCGTGCTGGTTCATCGGGCCTACCTCTATAACGATCAGCGCAGCTGGATTGCCGAGAATCGATTTAAGGTCGATCCGATGTCCATGATGATCTGATGGGAAGTCATGGCAGAGCGCACAAGAGCGAGGGGTGAAGCAAACGATGAAAAGCAGCAAGCACCAGATGGATAACGGAAGCCTCAATATTCAACTACAGTCGGGCAAACGAAAAAAAGGCCTGGTTCTGCTTGCCGCCGCTGCCTTATGGGGAACCCTGCTAACCGGCTGCTCGACGCCGGAGGGTGCGGCTAAAGATGCCGGCGGGGCAGCGCCCAAGGGGGATGTAACGCTTGTCATCGGCGCTTACAGTGTCGTGAAGGACTCTGTACAGGACATTATTCCGCTGTTCCAGAAAAAGTGGAAAGAGGAAACGGGTCAGACGGTGACTTTTCAGGAATCGTACGAAGCCTCGGGCACACAGGCGCGTGCGATCGTGGGTGGCTTTGAAGCCGATGTCGCGCTGCTGTCTCTGGAAGGGGACATCGACAAGCTGACCAAAGCCAAGCTGGTGAACAAAGACTGGAAAGAAAAGCCGGACAATGGGATGATTACGCGTTCGGTGGTAGCCATTGGCACACGTGAAGGCAATCCGCTTGGAATCCGAAACTTTGCTGATCTGGCGAAGCCCGGCGTCAAGGTTCTATATCCCAATCCCAAGACATCGGGCGGAGCGCAGTGGGACATTAATGCCATCTACGGCGCAGGCCTGAAGGAATCGGAACGGAAGACAGGGAAAAAAGATCCGGCCTTTGCCAAAGACTTCCTCAAGTCGGTACATGCGAATATCGAATCGCTGGATAAGAGTGGACGGGCTTCAATGGCGGCATTTGAATATGGAGTCGGCGATGCGCTGGTCACCTACGAGAATGAACTGCTGGCGCGTAACAAGCAGGGCGCCAAGTATGAAGTCATCATACCTGACGATACGATCCTGATCGAAAATCCGGCGGCTGTGGTCGATGCCAATGTGGATAAACACGGCACGCGTGAAGTGGCGGAGGCGTTTGTGGATTTCCTCTGGTCGGAGCAGGCTCAAAAAGTATTTGCGGAGAATGGCTTCCGTCCGGTCAATCAGACGGTGTACAAGGCATTTGAAGCGGATTATCCGGTGCCGCCGGGACTGTTCGACATTCAATATCTGGGCGGTTGGAAAGAGGTTCGGGAATCGCTGTATTCCAAGCGTGGGGTGTGGTATCAGGTATTGGCGGGAATATGAGGAGGGGGGGGCGAGCGGGGAGGGCGCTCCGCTGATCTCGATTGTCGCTCCGGCTCGTTTTCTTCCCCCTCTATTGGAATAAAACATTAGAGGAATGGGGAAGAAAGCCGAAAGTCGCTCCAATTCGAGATCAGCTCCGCTCCTTCGCTCGCCTGCGGGGGTTAAGGGAGGAAGGGCGTAAGAGCGGGAGAAGCGAGAGATGGACTCGCGTGCCGCATCGTCTAAGGCATAGGGGATGAGACAGCATGATAGATGAGGCATAGTACAGCACAGCAAAAAGCGTAGGTTCTGGATTTCAGAACCTACGCTTTTTTGTGGGGACGAAAATAATCTTCGTATTGCGGATGTGTGACGCACGCCTATTGATTATCGCTTACGGCGGAAGCCGCTCATTTCAAAAGTCAGATAGACAACGCCGCCGATCACCAGGCCGGATATGAGAGCAGCCACTAGGGAAGAGGTCAGGATGGATAGGATCGATGTGAACGAGCTGCCCTGCATGGTTTGAATAGCGCCCAGAAGGAATACGACGAGAAAAGGAACCCAGAAGAACAGGGATTTGAAAAATTTAGACATGGAACCTCCTTGGTGGAAAGGAAAATAGGGAACTTGGAATCGGGTCACTTCAAGCTCTCTTTTTATTATAGCGCACATCAGGGAGCCGTAGGGGTTGGAGATTGTTTTTGCTCTTCCAAAGTCGGTTATAATCAAGGGAGCTACGAGGTGGATCTGGACTGCTGGGGAAATAAGCCTATCAGATTTATCACTCGACAAGATGAGGGAAGAGGGGAAAGGAATGTCAGAGGATCGGTTGGTGTTCTGGGGAACGGGGGATGCCATGGGCGTGCCGCGTGTGTATTGCGAATGTTCGGTATGTATGGAAGCAAGAGTAAGCGGCGTTAACCGCAGGCTGCGTTCCATGGTTGCGGTGGAGTCCGGTGAAGATCGCTTCCTGATCGACTGTGGGCCGGATTGGAGAATGCAGATGGAACAGCGGGGAATTCGCACCATCGAGCAAATGCTGGTGACGCACCCGCATTTCGATCATATCGCAGGGCTGCCGGAGTGGGCGGATCAATGTCGATGGACGGGAATCCGGGGTCAATTGTATGCGCCAAGCGAGGTGCTGGAAGCGATCCGGGAGCGTTATCCGTGGCTGGAACGCAATGTGGAACTGCGTGAGGCGGACGCTGGACTTACGCTGGGCGGCTGGAAGATTACAAGTTGGCGGGTCAATCATGGTAAAAACGGTTACTCCTATGGATATAAGCTTGAGAAGCCAAACTTCAACTGGGTCTACTGTCCGGATTCGATCGGGTTATCGGCGGAAGAGATCGAACCGATGCGTCAGACTGACCTGCTGGTACTGGGAACAAGCTTTGTGCGTGAAGAGGCCGAATATTCAACCCGGTCCGTATACGACATGTATGAAGCCGCCGAGCTGCTGGCAGAGGTTCGTCCCGTTCAGGCGATTTATACCCATATGTCACATGATGTGGATCTCAATCGTCTGCCGGAGCTGCCTCCGGGTGTATCGACGGCAGTGACGGGATTGAGCGTCAGACTGGAACGAGATGTCTAGATTCTAGACCGACACAGATGGAGCTTGGCGTCAATCAGGCGAATAGAGGACCATACAAGCCAATCAAGCATCCAACCAGAATAGGGAGGAAACGACCATGGAAGAAAACAAAAAACTAACGACAGATCCAACCAAAGAATACCGGGAAGTGGACCCTACGGACGACGATACCACCAACCTCAAGGATGACGGATCGACGGACGCCCGGAACATTGAGCAGGAGAACCTGGATCAGAACAAGCGCCCGGACGCTCATATCGGTGTTGTGGCGGGACAGGTAGATGAACGAATGGCGGAAGCCGCTGCCCAGATCAAAAAAGACCATATGGACGAAACGAATGAGCGGGGAGCCGAATTTCGCGGAACCGATACGCGTACGCCGGATGGATACAGAGAGCCGTAACCCCTCTGCCCGAACTGACTCGCAGCAGCCCCAGAGCCGTGAGAGTGGAAGTCTCCCCGCCTGGCTGGACGAAGCCTGGATGTACGTCAGTACCAAGACGAGAGAGCTGGCTGGGCGAATCGGGGATTCCTTCCCTCATGCCGCACCAAATGGAAAATACGATGAAGAACCGCCGCAGTGGTGGACATCGGGCTTCTGGCCGGGATTGCTGAATCTGGTGGAACGGGAGACGGGCGAGCCGGAGCTGCGGCGTATCGCCGCTGCTTGTGAAGTGAAGCTGGAAGACGCCCTGCGAGACGCCGAGCAGGTCGATCACGATCTGGGTTTCCTGTGGCTGCCTACCGGGGTGGCGAGCTACCGTAGAGACGGCGGGCGGGAATCTCGCCGCCGCGCTCTGCTTGCTGCGAATCTGCTGGCGGCCCGCTTCAATGTACAGGGGCATTACCTTCGCGCCTGGAACTTTGAAGGCCAGGAAATGGATACCCGGGGCGTGGCGATCATTGACAGTATGATGAATCTTCCGCTGCTGCACTGGGCATCCGAGGAAACACAAGACCCTCGGTTTAGGCAGGTCGCCATGCTTCATGCCGATATGGTCCTAAAGCATTTTGTCCGCCACGATCATTCGGTCTGTCACGCAGTCGAATTTGATCCGGAGACCGGAATGAAGATCAAGGAGCACGGAGGACAGGGCTTTGCACAGGGTTCCGCCTGGGCACGGGGCACCGCCTGGGCGCTGCATGGATTCGCCTTGTCCTACGGGTATACCGGCAAGCCTCAGTATCTGGACGCGGCAGAACGAATTGCAGGTTTCTTCCTGGAACAGCTGGGTCAGCAGGTGCTGCCCGTGTGGGACTTCCGGGCGGACGAAGAACATCGTGGAGCCTGGGATTCCTCGGCAGCCGCCATCGCTGCAAGCGGACTGCTGGAGTTGTCCCGTCATTCTACGCAGTCTGCAATGTTCCATGAAGCGGCGCTCAGCCTCGTACATGGACTGTATAAGCAGCTTAGGGTGGCGGATGACCAAGAAGGTCTGCTGCAAAAAGGGACGGTTCATTACCCGCAGCGCAGGCACCTCAACGTGCCAATCATCTATGGCGACTATTTCTTTGCGGAAGCGCTAGCGAAGCTGCGAGGGTATCCAGGGTTCTTCGAGCATCAGTAGACTAAGGAATCGTAGGCAGTCTTAGACGTTCTTGGAGTCTATGTTCGGGTGTGGACGCAGCCCAAGCAGGTATGATGAAGAGTCTGACTTTAAGGTTGAAGTCGAGAAGCGATGCCGCTTCTCGGCTTTTTGGTATGGATTATTTTTTTGGTTTAATAGGATCGATATATATAAGCAAGTTAGCGATGTGATAATATGGGAACTTGGAAGAGAATAGTCATGAGGGGTTTTATGAAAAAGGAGCGTAAAAATGTTGACGACCAGAGAGAAAACAAGCCGAGAAAAAGAAAATCTACCAAGAGCAGGCGAGCATCCATCTCCTGCAAGATCCACAGTGGATCGAAAGGCGAACCAAAATGGTCAACGGTTATGGATGCTGCTCATCACCGCTGTACTGTTCCTTACTTCTGTAAGCTGGGCGCCTGAGCAAGTCGAAGCCGCAAGTGCTACGATTGATGCAGCCAAACTTAAATCAATGAGCAGGCTGTATTTTCCCGTACGCGATAATCATAACCAGCTGTATACATTATATATATTCGCCAATAACGAACAGCGCAGAGTGACAAAAGCAGACGAAATATGGGCGGGAGAGTCTGAAGGAGACGTCATCTACTCGGGGAAATATCGGGCAGCCCTGCTGAAACACGGCGCGAAAGTCGGACGCGTTCAGTCGGTCAATCTCAATTACACGACGATCAATGCGATGCGAAACGAAAGTTTCCGTTTGCCTGGAGATGGCAAGAGCCGCCCGGATTTCATATTTTTGTCCGAAACTGTCTCGTCAAATGGTATTGACATCTATGGTTTCACCATCGTAGATGGAGTTCTGCGTTCTGTAGAATTCGCTGGTGAAACGGGGAAGAGGGAGGGAAGGGATAGATACATAAGCCCCAAAAATGGAATGCGAGGACTCAGTGAAAATCGTGTTCAAACACGTATTCACAATAATGCTTCCGGTCAGTATCACTTTGATACCTACAAGTTTGACAGCCAGACTCTGACACTGCGGCATATCGATGATCTAAATGATGTATCGTCCAATTGGCCTAAACGGCAGGGCACGCATGGTTATCTGGATTCGCTCAAGCAATCGGCGCTCAAGCATAGCCTTCCAGGCAATCCACGAGTGAAGATCGGAATGACGGAGAAGCAGGTTCGCGCCATCTTGGGGAAGCCCAGCGAAGTATTTAATGGCGAATGGTCGGGTTATCTGGCATATGGTAATAACTTGATTGGTTTTGCTGGTTACACGCAGAACGGCAAATTACCTGCAGGAGTTAGAGTCTGGGAACTGACGCAATCTCCCAAGTTCTATCTGGATCGGGGGCAGGTGCTGGAATGGCTGGGCACCCCAACGGAAGAATACGTGGATGAAGAGCAAGGTGGCTATGTCATCATGTACAGTTGGAAGGATGCCTTGCTGACTTTCTTTTACGCAGACGAGGTCAGTCCAATCACCTCGTTTACGGTCTATTGAAGAGATTTATTGAAGAAATTTAGTGAAAAGGCCCAATGAAGAAATCTAGAACTCTTGCAGTCAGAAAACGACACATTCCAAACAAAATCCCGGCAGCCAATAGGCTCCCGGGATTTCTTTGATTATGCTCCGTTGCGAGTTGACTTTATTTGTTCAGGACGAATTTGTCGATGACCACTTTGACGCCATCTTCGTTATTGCTTGCGGTAATGAAATCAGCGATGGCTTTGAGCGGCTCAATGGCATTGCCCATCGCTACGCCGAGGCCGGCTGCTTCGAGCATTTCGTGGTCATTCCACGAATCGCCGATAGCAATCGTCTCTTCCAGCGTGCAGCCGAAGTAGTCTGCGAGGAACGCCAGAGCGTGACCCTTGGTGCCTTCCTTGTGCATGATCTCCAGGAAATGCGGTTTGGACTTGGTGATGTGCACTTGGTCGCCAAGCAGTTCATGCAGCTTGGGAGCCAGTTCGTCCAAGAACGCTGGATCGTCGATAATCAGCATTTTGGGCGTTGGCTGCGAGAACAATTTTTCAAAGTCAGGCTCGATGTAGAAGCGGGTATTGTTGAGCTGAGCATAGGCAACCAGCTTTTCGTTTTCTTCGCGGGCATACAGCTTATCGTCGATGTACGTTTGCAGATGCAGATTGTGCTCTTTGCAGTATTCCCCCAGTTTCAGGGCGGCTTCCACCGGAACATGACGCTCGAGCAGCACTTTGCCATCGATCAGATTCTTGACCAAAGCCCCTTGATAGGTGATGATCGGAACGTTAAGCCCGGTCTGTGCCGCAAGCTGCTTGGCGGATGCGTAGGCACGTCCTGTAGCCAATGTGACGACCGCACCTGCGGCGACCGCCTCTTCGAGTGCAGTTTGTGTAGCAGGAGTTACTTGTTTGTCGTCATTGATAAGCGTGTCGTCGATGTCGATAGCGATTAATTTATAAGTCATGATTTCTCTCCTGTCTGGATCTGTCTCTGTATGGATATGGAGCTTGCAGCCTGGGCGATCAGTCTTCCAGGAATACCAGTCCGATAAAGTCTTCGGTCTCAATGTTGCCAAAATAATGTTTGAGATTGACGCCTTCAAGCGCCGCACGAATCTCGGATTCCTCGTAACGTTTGCCGCGCAGCAGATCGGCAACCTCGGACGCATCGCCTACACCGAAGAAGTCGCCGAAGATCGTGATGTCCTCTATCCGGCCTTCTTTGACGTCCATGCGCAGGTCAATGATCCCCACCGGGAATTTCTTCGCGTGCTTGACGTTATATTCCGGCGATTGACCATAGTTCCAATCCCAATTGCGGTAGCGTTCTTCCGAGATCTCATGGATCTTTTTCCAATCTTCTTCGGTTAGGACGTATTGAGGTACTTCGCTCGGTTCGGTCTTGAAAATATGGCGCAGGATGTTGTCACGGAATTCCTGCATCGACAGCTTCTCGTTCATGAACTCCGAAATGTTGGCGACGCGACTGCGGACGGATTTGGTGCTCTTGGATTTGAACTTCTCCGGGTTAGCTTTCAGCGCCGAATGAACGTTATCGAGTTCGGAATCGAACATGAGCGTGCCGTGACTGAACATGCGTCCACGCGTGGAGAATTGGGCGTTACCCGAAATCTTTTTCTCCCCGACTTGAAGGTCGTTGCGACCCGACAGTTCGGCCTCTACGCCCAGTTCGCGCAGCGCTTCGGTCATTGGTTCGGTGAATTTGCGGAAATTGTGGAACGATTGGCCGTCGTCTTGGGTCAGGAAGCTGAAGTTCAGGTTGCCCAGATCGTGATAAACCGCGCCGCCGCCCGATAAACGACGCACGACGTGGATGCCGTGTTCTTTGACATATTCCGCATTGATCTCCTCGACTGTATTCTGATGCTTGCCGATAATGATCGAAGGTTCATTAATATAGAACAGCAGATAACTTTCGCCGTCCATTGGCAGATGCCGCAGGACGAATTCTTCGATCGCCAGGTTGATCCGTGGATCGTTGATGCCCTGATTGTCGATAAAAAGCATGGTATGGCCTCCCATTTTGACAGAGTGATAAAGTCTTCGGTATCTTTGTCGATTTGCCCTTATCATTGTAAACCATCTAAATTGCCCAAGACCAGTGTTTCGTGAATAGATGCAAAGTAATAAGAGCGGGCTGGACGTGTATCTGGGAAAAAATGACGTTTGATGACCGGAGGCAAGGGTAATACATAACTATCCCGACCCTATACCAATCTGCGAACAGCTGCATTTGCAGCTGGCGCTTAGGAGGTTGAATCCGATGGATGACAAGGCGAAATCCCTGTTGGATCACAAGAAGGAACATGACCACAGTGGAGAACTGAAACATTTTGTCGAGAATCAGGTCGAAGGAACAGAAGCTGCGGTGCCCGGCCGAGTCGAGGCCACCAAGGATCAGCGTATGGATCAGCAGAACCGGCTCAAAGACCAACACAACATGAGAAGATAACGTGCACCGGGAGGTAAAACGAAATGGACAACAAAGCCAAAGAACTGCTGGAACAGAAAAAAGCAAATGAACACGGCGGCCAGTTGAAAGATTTCGTGGAAAATCAGGTAGAAGGCACGAGCCGATCGGCTCCTTCAAGTATTGAAGCAACCAAATCCCAAGCGCCGGATCAGCAGCACCATATGAAAGATCAGGAAAACCGCACCAGCAACCATACGGGAGCGCGGGGGACGGACGGAAGAGGCTTATGAGAATCTAAGCAGCAGGCTGCCGACCGATTCCACAGCCCCTCTCACTTTGACAGCAGAACCGCTCTTTCTTCTCGGGATGAGAAGAGAGGGCGGTTTTTTGATGTGCGCTTGTCACATCCGTCCGCATCGCCTATAATCGGAAACGATAACCGCAGAAGTACACCTGTCGAGGTGCCGAAATGCAGCGAAGGAAAGCCCGGAATTTTCTTTTCACGCTGCCTTTGGGTTAAAAGGGAAGCCGGTGCAAATCCGGCACGGTCCCGCCACTGTAACACGGAAGCAGAGTCCATCCAGCCATTGCCAAGCGCGAGAAGGCGGACTTCAGACGATCCATGGTCGATCCCGTGAGTCAGGAAACCTGCCCGACAGATTCGATGCTGGTCCCGTTCTTCGAGGAAAGAGCGTTCCGTGCACGTACGCCGATCTTGACGGTCCGCTTTTCTTTTTTGGAGAAAAGCTGGGCCTTTATTGGCGTGCGTGCCGAACAAGCCCATTCCGTGAGCGAGACACCGGATCGGGCTTTTTCTTTTGGATTGCCGTCGTTCGGGCGGCAGGGAAGAGAAGGTGTATGGCACGGTAGCCAATCAAGGGGGATAACGATAATGACAGCAGGATGGAACCAACATAACCGCACAGGCGAGGACGACATGCGTGGGAGAGCCGCCGAGAAAGAAAAGCAAATAGAAAAGCAAATAGAAAACCAAATGGATAGCCAAACGAGCCGGAACTGGAGAAAAAGCCTGCTGACCGGTGCGGCGGCCCTGCTGCTTGCTGCAAGCTTGGCGGCCTGTGGGCAAAGTGAAACGGCTCAGGCGCCGACGTCAACGACAGCCGAGACTCAAACGGCGGAGCAGAAGCCGGCCGCATCGGCAGATACAACCCAGACAGCCGAAGAGACGGCGCAGACGGTCTATCCGCTCAAGCTGAAGGATGCGACCGGAACGGAAGTTACGTTTGAAGCCGCGCCCCAGAAAATCGTCTCGCTGGCTCCATCGGAAACGGAGGCGCTGTTTGCCCTGGGATTGGATAAGGAGATTGTAGGCGTGACGGATAATGACGATTATCCGGAAGCTGCGAAGACGAAGCCCAAGATGGGCGGCTTCGAGCTGAATACAGAGGCCATTGTAGGGGCACAGCCCGACATCGTGTTTACCGCCGATCTAACGGATGACGCGACTGTAAAATCGCTGCGGGGACTGGGCTTAAAAGTCTTCAAGTTCAACCCGGACACGTTGGAAGACGTGATGAATGATATGCACGTATACGGCGAGATTACCAATCGCCAAGCCGAAGCCAAAAAGGTAACGGACAAGATGAGCAAAGAGATCGAGAGCGTGCGTACGGCAGCGGCTTCGATTCCGGACGCCGAGAAGAAGACTGTGTATCTGGAATTTTCGCCGGGCTGGACAGTGGGCAAGGGCGAATTTATGGACGAGCTGATTGGAACCTCGGGAGCGATTAACGCAGCAGCCCAGACCACGGGGTGGAGCGAAGTGAATGCGGAAGAGATTATCAAGACCAATCCGGATGTGATTCTATACAGCAAGATGTCCGTCGATCCCAAGACGATCAAGACACGCAGCGGCTGGAACAGCATCCAGGCGGTGAAGGATAATCAGCTGGTAGCTATCGATGATAATCTGGTCAGCCGTCCGGGTCCCCGGCTATCGGAAGGGTTGATTGCGGTGTTTCATGCAATCTATCCAGGCAAACTGAAATGATCCGTCGGCTCAGTGGATACGGAGGGGGAGTGATCGTGCTCCTGCTGCTCAGTCTGGTGCTGACGCTTCGCATCGGTTCGGTGAATCTGCCAGCAGGCAAGATTGCTTCGATTCTGGTGCATGAGCTGCCAGTCATTGGCCAGCAGATTCCGCAGACCTGGGAAGAATCGGAAGCTCAGATTGTGCTGAAAGTTCGGCTTCCGCGAATCGCCCTGGCTGCACTGGTTGGTGCAGCGTTGGCGGTTGCGGGTGCTGCCTTTCAGGGGGTACTCCGTAATCCGCTGGCCGATCCGTTTACACTGGGCGTGTCGTCGGGTTCGTCGCTGGGAGCCGCCGCCATTATCGTTCTGGGGCTGCGTACGGCGTGGATTGGGCAGTGGACGCTGCCGCTGACCGCTTTTGTGACTGGAGCCGCCACGCTGTTTGCCGTATTGGCCCTGGCTCGGGATCGGGGCAGACTTCCTATCCATGGCCTGCTGCTTGCCGGGGTGGTGATGCAGTCTTTTCTCGGAGCAGCCGTGACCTTCTTGTCCACGATGTCCAATCGTCCAGTCAATGAAATTCTGCATTGGACGATGGGCAGTCTGAATCTGCGAGGCTGGGACTATTCCGCTGTACTGCTGCCTTATGTAGTCATTGGCGGGGCGTTTCTATGGGCCAATGCGGGGGCTATGAATCTGTTTACGCTCGGTGAGCGCCGGGCAGGCCAGCTGGGCCTGCATACGGAACGCACCAAAAGCTCCGTATTGATCGTCGCTACGCTGATTACGGCGGCGGCTGTATCGGTGTCGGGCGTCATTGGTTTTGTCGGTCTGGTCGTACCCCATATGATTCGCTTGATCGCAGGGTCGGATTATCGGCTGTTGATCCCGCTCTCGGCGCTGGGCGGAGCGTTGTTTCTGATGTGGGCCGATACCCTGGCCCGTTCGGTGTTGGGTGGGGTGGAGCTGCCGCTTGGCGTAGTCACGGCCTTTGCAGGAGCGCCATTCTTTGCTTTTCTGCTTCAGCGAAGCAAACGTGGAAAGGAGGAGGCTGGAGGATGAAGATCCGAATGAATCTGTTTAATCGGGGCAAACGGAGCCTTCATGCGCCTCCGACCTCTTCAGAGAATGAGGCCTGGGATGCGGCAGCCATCGCCCATCAAGTCGAGGAGCTTCGTCAAGCGGAGGCTGACCATGAAGCGCAGTCGCTGCGCGAGGCCGAGAAGCGCCGGGGCTGGGAGCCGCAGGAGATCGAGGTCAGCCGCCGGGGACAGGCTTCGGCGGCTGACCCTAGCCAAACGGAATCCCAGGAGGCTCCCGCGATTGAACTTCGCGGAGCGGCCTGTCGTTATGGCTCTGTTCAAGCCGTCCAGCCGCTGGACTGGACGGTGCAGCGCGGCGAGTTCTGGGCCGTACTTGGGCCTAACGGCAGCGGCAAGACCAGCCTGCTTGGGCTGGTCTCCGGCGCAGAGCGCCTCTCGGCCGGCGAAGTTCGGCTCGCCGGGCGCCCCCTGGCGGACTATGGCCGCCGCGAACGTGCTCGGCAGCTGGCCGTGCTGCCGCAGGAAGGCCTGCCGCCGCTTGGCATCACGGTACGGGACGCGCTGGAGATGGGGCGCTTCCCGTACCGCGATCGCTTTGGCCGCGACCGCGATCCTGCGGCGCAGGAACACCTTGCCCGCATCGCCGGGCGCCTGGAGCTGACGGCGCTGCTGCCGCGCCGTCTGGACGAACTGAGCGGCGGACAGCGGCAGCGCGTCGCCCTCGGCCAGGTCATGGCGCAGCAGCCGCAGATCCTGCTGCTGGACGAGCCAACGGCTTACCTGGACGTGTATTATCAGCTCGACGTCATGGAGCTGGTGCGGGAATGGCGCGAGGAAGCGGGACTTACGGTCGTGGCGGTACTCCACGACCTGAACCTCGCCGCTCAATATGCAGAGCGGCTGCTGCTGATGCGCGGCGGAGCACGCGCCGCCGAGGGCACGCCGGAGGAAGTGCTGATCCCCGAGCAGATCGGCGATCTGTTTGGCGTGAAGCCGCCGCTTGTGATCCAACATGATGAACTGCCTGCGCCGCAGCTGCTGTTCCGTGCGGGTTCGGTGAAGCGCTGAAGACAGCACGGCGGTTAAGGCAGCAGATGGAGCATAAGCGCGTAGATGAAGGCGGATCTTTGGGTAGCAGAGCTGCTGCGATAGAACTAACGGCTCCAAGCAGAGCTAAATAGAACAAGCCCCGGAGAACTTCTCCGGGGCTTGTTCTATTTAAACTTTTCACCTTGTGTATCAATGATCCATTGGCTTAACCAACCGGCCGGCCTAGATCTTGAATCGTCGTACCATTTCTTCCAATTCGTCAGCCTGACGGCTCAGTTCGCCAACTGTCCGTGCGTAGGCTTCCATTTCTTCCACTTGACGGGTGCTGCCTTGCGAGACATCCTGGGCGCGAGCTTGTACCCGTTCCGTGATGCGTGCCGTTTCTTCAACGGAAGCGCTGACCTGCTGACTGCCTGCCGACACCTGTTCGGTCGAAGCGGATACTTCCTGTACGGATTGATTAAACTGCTGCATCAATCCTTTCAATTCTTCAAAAGCTCCGCCTGCACTGCGAACCGCTTCGGCTCCGGACAGAATCTCATGATGCACGGTACCCATCGCTTCGACGGAACGATGTGAATCTTCGCGCAGCGCCAGCAAGGACTGTTCGATCTGTCCGGTTGCTTCGCGCGACTGATCGGACAGCTTGCGCACTTCATCGGCTACCACGGCGAAGCCCTTGCCATGTTCGCCTGCGCGTGCCGCTTCGATGGAAGCATTAAGCGACAGCATCTGAATTTGTTTGGAGATGCTGGTGATGGCGCCGAGTACCTGGGTGATTTCGTCGGAGCGCGAGCCCATCTTTTCGATGTAAGAACGGGCTTGTACCGTCATGGTCTGTACGCGGTTCATCTGTTCGACTGCCTGCTGGGCGAGTGCGTTACCCGAGATCGCTTCTTCCGAAGCGCGGGTGATCTGCTCATTAACATCCGCAGCGGATTCCGCAATATGCTGGATTCCTCCGCTGATCTCTTCCATGGCTTTGGCGTTCTCCGCTGCACTGGCGGCTACCGTCTCACTGCTTTCCGCGATCTCAAGAGCAGAAGCCGAGGATTGCCCCCCAATCTCATACAGAAGCCCAATACCGCGTGACAATTCGATGGAATCGGTCTTGACCCGATCAGTCGCTTCGAGCACCTGTCCGATCATCGTTCGCAGATTTGACGTCATTTGCCGGAAAGCTTCAGCCAACTGGGCAATCTCGTCCCGACCTTTTACCTCAATGTTTTCCTGAAGGTCACCTTCCGCGACGAGACGCGCATGTTTGACCAATCGACCAAGAGGTTTGGTCATCTGGCGGCTGACTCCGGCTGCGACCAGAGAGCCGATAACGATGACGACCAGAGTAATCGCAATGCCGGTCCACAGAATGGCTTGCGTAACCTGTTCTACAAAGTCCGCATCCATCGTGCCCGCGACGAGCAGTGAACCGCCGGATATCGCCAGATAACCGTCGATGTCCGTCTCGCCATTGGCCATTTCGAGGGGAGCAATTACAGATTCACTTGTGTTTTTTAAGGCCTGCTGCATGTAGGTTGTAGCCGGGATTTTCGCTCCGGCCTTTAATTGGGAGTTCTGACTTGCCAGCACCACTACAGCTTCGTTGTTTTGCACATTCAGGATATAAACGTTCTCAAGGCGGAATTCTTCAGCGGCCTGATTCAGGTACGTCTGAAGTTTCATCGACGCAGCGGCATTGGACTGCGCAGCCATTCCGGCCTGGGTAGGGTCAACATCACCTTGAATCTCCGAGATGCTCAGATCGAGCGTCTTGCTGAACTCGGGGATGATTCGGCTGTGCAGGGTGTTGTTAAATATAACGAGAAAACTTCCGCACAGAAGCAAGCTGACGACGAGAATAATGGCACCCGACAACGTGATGATTTTACGGCTGATGGATCGGTTTAACATAGTAGGCTCTCCCTTCGTGATAAAAGCAAAAGCAATCCTGAACGTGGCACCTGCATACTGGGGATGAACGCCAATGATTGGGCAGAGCTGCTTCATGTCCCTCAATTTGGATGAAGAGAGGCACGATTGGGGTACTAAGGCCTAAATAAAAGGGATGAGTACAACGCTCTGTTTCTTTTTATAGTTCCCAAATCTCGGATGAACAGCCGCATGATACAGGAAAAAGGTAGGGCCGTAGCGAGAAAAAGTAGGTATAACGTTCGGAAGTTGTGCTTGACTATCCCATATCATACATGACAATAAATAAATTTGACCAGATTTATGTAAGCTCTTTTTACAATTTTCAAATAAATTTGAACAGTGGATGAAAAAAATCCCTGTCGTAAAAATTAAGTCTATCAAAATGATCGGAATAATGTTAATATGATTGGCAGACTGAAAGAACTGACATAGCCCGTTAGTTTGATCGACAACAACTAACAGAGACTAAACAAAGAGAGGGATTGAACGATGGAGACCTTTTTCGTCATCTTAAACATTCTGGTTCTGGTAGGACTGTCCGTCCTGCTGTATGTCATGCAGAAGCGTCATGTCTCATTCAGTAAACGAGTATTCACCGCGCTTGGCTTGGGCATTGTGCTTGGCGGTGCGCTGCAATGGATCTATTCGGCCGATTCGGAAGTCGTCTCACGCTCCATGGACTGGTACAGTCTGCTTGGCAGCGGCTATGTACATCTGCTGCAGATGATCGTCATTCCGCTGGTTATGGTCTCGATCATTACCGCTATTATGAATATCAAGGGCGGGAAGAAGCTGGGGAAGATCAGCGTATCCGTACTGCTCACTCTGGTTCTGACCACTGCGATTGCTGCGGCTGTGGGGATCGCATCGGCAACAGCCTTTGGGCTGGATGCCAGCCAACTGCTGAACGGACAGCAGGAGCAGGAACGTGGAGCCGCGTTGGAATCCAGACTTGGCGACGTACAGGATCTCACCCTGCCGGAACAGATTCTGTCCTTTATTCCGACCAATCCGTTTGAAGATATGACGGGCGCCCGTCCTTCTTCCACACTTGCAGTCGTGATCTTCTCTGCCTTCATCGGCATTGCGGTGCTGGGGCTGGATCGCAAGAACGCGCAGCAGGCCGAGACATTCCGCGGTATGGTCAATGCTGTACACGGCGTTGTGATGCGCATTGTCACGCTGATTCTCCGCCTGACTCCTTACGGGATTCTGGCGCTGATCGCCAAGATGATGGCCACGACTGACCCGGCAGGGATCGTTCGTCTGGGTGAGTTCGTCATTGCGTCCTATACAGCGCTGATCGTTATGTTTATCATTCACCTGGTCATCCTGCTGCTGTTCGGGATGAACCCGATCACGTATGCCAAAAAGGTCGTCTCGCCGCTGGTCTTCGCCTTCACTTCGCGCTCCAGCGCAGCGACTATTCCACTGAATATTGAAACGCAGACCAAAAAGCTTGGGGTATCCGAAGGGGTTGCCAACCTGTCGGCCAGCTTCGGCGCTACCATCGGTCAAAATGGCTGCGCCGGGATCTATCCCGCGATGCTGGCTGTCATGATCGCTCCGGCTGCGGGCACGCCCGTTGATCTGTCGTTTATTCTGACTCTGATTGGTGTGGTTGCCATCAGCTCGTTCGGCGTAGCCGGAGTGGGTGGGGGCGCGACATTCGCAGCACTGATCGTCCTGTCCACCATGAATCTTCCGGTCGCTCTGGCGGGTCTGCTGATTGCGGTAGAACCACTGATCGATATGGGACGTACGGCGCTGAACGTTAACGATTCCATGGTCGCAGGCGTGGTTACGGGCAAAGTAACCGGCGAGATCGACAAGAACGTTTACGACTCTCCCGATACGCCAGAACTCGAAACCGCAAGAGCTTAAATGGACTTTAAGCATCATGAAGAGGAACTTGGACGGCCTTTCGGTCGTCCTTTTCTTTTGCGTAAAAAAAGATGGCGTAAATCATCCAACCATGTTAGAGTAATGTGTTGTCCAATTACGCGGTTCGTAACCATCCCGCGATACCAAAACTAGGGGGATTCATCTTGTTCAACTTCACTTGGGGCGTATTTTTCGTCCTGGTCAATTTTGCGTTTTTCCTGCTGTGTTTCAAGTTTTTCGGCAAAAAAGGGCTGTATGCCTGGGTGGGTGTAGCGACTGTTGTGGCGAACATTCAGGTTGCCAAGACGATTGATATGCTGGGGATTACCATGACCCTTGGCAACGCCATGTATGTCAGCGTCTATATGACGACCGACCTGCTGAATGAACGTTACGGTGTCAAAGCGGCTCGCCGCGCGGTATGGTTTGGCTTTTTCATGCTGATTATGACTACCGTCATTATGCAGATGGTGCTGCATTTCCAACCTTCGGATGTAGACTTCGCGCAGGCGCCGATGGAAGCTTTGTTTGGTCTGCTGCCAAGACTGGCACTGGGAAGCCTGACGGCCTATCTGGTCAGTCAACTGCTTGACGTCTATCTGTATGCCGGAATCCGCCGCCGCTTCTCCAGCGCCAATCAGCTGTGGATTCGCAACAACGGCAGCGGTATTGTCAGCTCATTTATCGATACGCTGATCTTCTGTTCGATTGCCTTCACGGGCCCGGAATACAGCTTCTCGACCTGGATTCAGCTGCTGCTGTCCACTTATATATTCAAGTTTGTCCTGACTGCGGCGGGGACGCCGGTTCTCTATCTGGCGCGGGGCATGAAAGTGCCGGCTGACGAAGGCGATTCCGGTCTGCCGCAGATCGCTTCCAAATAAAGAAGGATACAGAAGGAACCGGCTCGCTTGTACTTGGGATATGGTAAGATAGGGGCATCTGTGCATCGCCGCGTCGATGTGCAAATCACTCGATCTTACCGATCCCAAGGAGGCAGTTGGTTTATGAGCGCATTTATCCATATGGTTACGTTTACTCTGCATGCTGGCAAGGACAATGAAGCGGCAGATGCTTTTCTCCAGAAAAGTCAGGAGCTGCTCCGTGACATTCCGGGTGTGCAGGACTTCAAGGTGCTCCGCCAGGTCAGCGCCAAGAATGACCATGATTATGGTTTCTCGATGAATTTTGTGAACCGTGAGGCTTTTGAAGCTTACAACGTTCATCCGGTTCATGCTCAATATGTCGCGGAGATCTGGGAGTCCCAGGTCAGCAGCTTCCAGGAGACCGACCTGATTGCTTATCCATAAGGGTCAAACCAACTACAAAAGCCAGCTTCCGAATGTTCGGAGGCTGGCTTTTTTAATGTCTGCATGAGGGAAGGGCGCTTAACCGATGACGGTCAATTCCTTAGGGAACGTCGTTAGAACGTCCACACCGTCAGCCGTTACGATCACATCGTCTTCGATCCGCACGCCGCACTCGCCAGCGACATATACGCCTGGCTCCACGGTGAAGCACAAGCCTTCCGTAACCTGTTCTTCATTGGCTCCATGTACGGACGGATATTCGTGAACATCCATGCCCAGCCCATGACCCAGGCGGTGCATGAAGAACTCGCCATAACCGGCTTCCGTGATGACGTCACGTGCAGCAGCATCAACCGAAGCAAGGGTGACACCCGGGCGAATATGGGCGATAGCCGCCAGGTTGGCCGCCAGCACCGTTTCGTAGATCTTGACGGACTCGTCATTCGGTCGCTCTGCCACTGCAAAGGTGCGCGTAATATCAGAGGCGTAGCCATCCAGATAGACGCCCATGTCGAACATCAGCATATCGCCCGCTTCGATCTTGCGGCTGCCCGGATTGCCATGCGGCAGCGCCGTCTTGTCGCCGGTCAGCACCATCGTATCGAAAGAAGGGCCTTCCGCGCCCAGCTTTTTCATCTGGTATTCCAGCTCGGCTACGATCTCGATCTCGGTGACGCCCACGCGTACCTGCTTGAGTCCCTCCGTCAGCACCGCTTCGATCAGATGCACCGCACGGCGCAGCTTTTCGATTTCTTCCGGAGTTTTGGCGGCTCGCAGCGCGTTCAATACATTTCCCACATCGCGGTAGCTCGACGCGCCGAGTGCGGCGTTTAACCGCTCGAAACGGGCGACCGACAGATGATCCTTTTCAATGCCAAATGTCTGATGTCCGCTGCCCAGCCAGCCTGACAGCAGCGCATAGGCATCGTCCGTATCGTTATGCGTATGAATCAGCGGCACAGAGGAAGAGGCTTTGGCTGCTTCCAGATCCAGTGCCGGGACCACAAGGAAAGGCTCATCGTTTTTCGGAATAGCCAGCCCCAGAAACCGTTCATGCGGATTGGAGAAAAAGCCGGTCAGATAGCCCACGTGCTTGGGTTCCGTAATCAGCAGGCCGTCCAGATTCTGTTCATTCATGTGCGTTCTGATCTTGTTCCAACGTGGATCGTTCATGTTTTCACTCCGTTCAGGATCTTGTCATGATTTGGCGCAGTGCGCCGTGTACATTGCCTTCATACATACCGCCGTGATAGCAGAACACGCGATCGATCTCCAGCTCCAGCAGCTGTTCAAGCGATTGCAAGGCCCGCTTCATATCCGGGGTAAAAGCTTCGGCGGGACCTGCCAGCTCTCCGTCTACGACGCGGAGGGCATCGCCCGCAATCAGCAGCTTCTCTTCAGGGACGTAGAGGCTGATGTGTCCGGGGGTGTGGCCGGGCGTATGCAGCACGATCATTCCTCCCTGTAGGGGAAGCTTCTCGCCGTGCTCCAGCACTCGGGTCACACGTCCGGGAACCAGGGCATCCAACATCCGCTGCGCGGCTTCGCGCTGCTGGGGCGGCATGGATTCCAGTCGGCTGGGAGTGATCTTGATGTGAGGCAGCTTGCCTTCCAGATAGGGCTGTTCGTCACGATGCGCCCAGATCTCGGCCTCCGGAAGATGCTCCAGCAGCTGCGGCAGTGTGCCAATATGGTCGAGATCCTGATGGGTGAACAGGATTCGCTTGATCTGCGACGCATCCAATCCAGCGGCTTCTACGCGCTGTACGATCTGCTCATACATACCTGGTAGTCCTGCGTCAACAAGCGTCAATCCATCTTCGTCTACCAGCAGCACGGCATGATAGGGGTCAGAGGCTCCGTTGCCATTTGTCGTTAAAGCAAGGTCCTTTATTCCTGATGTCAATTTCATAAAATTTCGCTCCTGTCCGTTCATTGGGTGGGGTAGGGCGTAGCTTGAGGCACGTCCGGATTGCAGCAGGCTCACGCTGTCTATTATAGTCCAAGCGAAGCATCCAAGACAAAAAAGCGTAAAGTCCTCCAATCGTGGGGTTGACAGGCTTTTGAAAAAAAGGCTATGATGAATTTACTATTTGACAAAGGAGGATGGCAGCAATGATCGTCGTTAACCGTTTGAAGGCTCATTTGACAACCGAAATTACGCCTTTCGTTCTGCCTGTCCTCAACGGGTGCGGTGCAGTCTGAAGTTCCTCGACCCTGTGGTCGCTTCTTCGCGTGAATCTCACTTGCGCGGTGAAGTACACATTGTCCCTGTTTGTCCTTGGTTACGTTCCTTTCAGAGCGTATCGAATACAGGCACAGGGCGCGTTGGATATTCAGGCTGAACCGGCATAGCCGCGGACGAGAGGTCCGCGGCTTTTTGTTATGCTTTTTTACCCTTTTACCCTACTTTGTTCAAATAGAGAGGAATGGAATATTTACTAATGTCTAATTATAATTATCGTGAAGTTGTACTTCCTTCGGGCAGCGTGCACGTCTATGCCGACGAAGAATTGTTTAGCGGTCTGGATGCTCGCGTCTTCGAGATGGCAGGTCGCAATCTGCAAATTCCCGGTATCCGTTACATGGGCTACACGCCGGACGTTCATGTAGGTGTGGGAACGTGCATCGGGACTACAGCGGTCTGGAACATGCAGCAGGGAATGGTGTCCCCATCTATTGTAGGAACCGATATTGGGTGCGGCATGCGGGTTCATCTGACGAATCTGCATCGCCGGGACGTACAGGATCTGCGCCTGCGCCGGAAGCTGGTGAACCGGATTGAAAAGTACCTGCCGATGGAAGCTCATAAAAAAGGAGCGTTCTCCGATCTGCGCATGGATCATATTGTGCAAAAAGGACTGAAAGGACTGCCGGGCAAATATTTGCCGGATGGGGTCTCCGCCAAGCGCTCGCCATCGCTCACCCATGTGGAACAGGCAAGATTTGCTTTTGACCCGGAAGAATTAAATGCGGTTACCGATTCGTCATGGATCAAGGGACTTCGCCAGCTTGGGACATTGGGCGGGGGCAACCATTTTGCCGAGATTCAATACCTGGAGATTGCGGAAGAAAACCGGCATATCGCGGAGCAGTGGGGCATGTATGACGGCCAGGTCGTCGTGATGATCCACTCCGGATCGCGTGCCTGGGGGGCGATGGTCAGCCAGCAGTATACGCCAATGGCAGCACGCGCCATGAAGCGGCTGGGTCTGGGTACCGACGATCCCAAGCTGATCTTTGCGCCGCTGGATTCCCCGGAAGGCCAACGCTACGCAGACATGATGGCATCGGCGCTGAATTACGCAGTCGTTAATCGTCACCTGATCGCGTATGCGGTTCGTGAAGCCTTCCTCGACGTATTCGGGCCAAAGTTCGAGATGAATATTTTATACGATCTGATGCACAATTACGCTTGGGAAGAGCATCACCGGGGAGAAGAATGGTTCGTTCATCGCAAAGGGGCGACACGTGCGCTTCCCGCTGGGCACCCGGACAACCCGGACGTCTATATGCAGACCGGACATCCGGCGCTGATTCCCGGTTCGATGGGCACATCGTCGTATATTATGGCCGGACTCCCAAGTGGGGCGGACAATTATCATTCCATCTGCCACGGCGCAGGACGCGCTCGTTCGCGCAGTGCAACCAAGCGTCAGGTAACGGTGGATCAGTTCGCTGCGGCGCTCAAGGTCGGAACGGAAGAAGAAGTGATCGTCAACCATAATTCATTGGGTGTGATTCTCGACGAATCGCCGCAGGCGTACAAGGATGTCGATCAAATTATCAGCAGCGTAACGGGAGCGGGTCTGGCTGCCGTCGTTGCCAAATGCAAGCCGCTTGCGGCAGTGAAAGGAGCGAGATCTTGATATGGAACGAAAATTACAGCCTGAAAGCGGCTTGAGCATTGCGGGTCTCAGCGCTCCGTCCAACCAGGAACGAACCGTCGTCGCCTATGAACCGGGCAACCCCAACATGGGGGAATATGAATCGTATGCCCGCGTGACGCGAGGCATTGAAGCGATGCTGGAGGAGCGTTACGGGGTGACGTACACCCTGTATGCCAGCGATGATGGTACCAGCGATTACTGGGACCTGCTTGAAGAAGACGTGAAGAAAGGGGCACCCGAAGTCGAATGTGCCGGCCGCGTCTATGAGGGGATTGAAGGGCGTACGTTTACGTATGACGAAGATAGCAGTACAGCCGAATATACGATTCATCCCGCTATTCGCAATAACGTATTTGTCTATCCGGCTCAGGGAGTGGCGCTTGCGCGGATTCCCATGTTCCGGCAGCACGGCATTTACAGCGAAGATTTTGTATTTGCGACAGGGGATGAGGCCATCAGCGCGTTCCTGAGCGGTGTCCGGGTTCGTCAGCGCAACCGGGACAAGAGCCGAATCACCGTATTTACGGATACCAACAACGGTATCCACCGCGAGAGCGAACCGATTACGCGGGCAGTATCCCGGGATGACGTAATTCTGCCTGAGCCGCTGAAGAAAGAAATCTATCGTTCGCTCGATCAGTTCTTCGCTTCGGATCGAACGTTCTATCACAAGCATAACCTGCCGTTCAAACGGGGAATCCTGCTCTATGGGCGTCCCGGCAACGGCAAAACCACTCTGGTCAAGTCGATTGCAGGCAGTATCCCGGGCCCGGCTGCCTACTGGCAGATCACGGAATACACGTCCAGCGGCTCCGTTCAGGAGGTATTCGAGACGGCTGCTCGGCTGGCTCCGATGGTGCTGGTCATCGAAGACATTGATTCCATGCCGCAGGGCGTCCGCTCCTTCTTCCTGAATATTCTGGATGGCGCCACATCGAAGGAAGGCATCTTCCTGATCGGCACAACCAACTATCCGGAGAAGATCGATCCCGGTCTAATGAACCGTGCGGGCCGATTCGATCGTTCGTATGAGATCACACTGCCGGATACGGATATGCGCCGTACCTTCCTGGAACGTCGGGGACTTCTGGAATTTGTGGATGCCGATGGACTGGAACGTGCTTTGTCGCTGACCAAAGGCTTCAGCATGGCGCAGTTGGGAGAATTGTACGTCTCGGCGGCGCTGGAGTGGCATGAACGCGGCGAGGTCGATCTGGCTGCAATCGTCCGTTCGTTGAACGGCGAACTGAGCAAGGAGAAGACTGGTAAGTGGATGGACGGTAAGGGCGGAGGCATTGGATTTCAATTATAATAGTAGGGAAAAAGCGTTCCGAAGGATTTCGGGACGCTTTTTTTGTTGAGAAAACTTGGGGGGAGTGGGCAGCTCCAGGGAAAAGTTCGTTCGCTCATGCTCCCGAAGTGACTTTCTGCCAAAGTCTGTAATTCCTTCACTGAACTTCTCCCCTCCGCCGCAGGTCATCCGTCATTAAATAAATGATGAAATCGAATGGCAAAGTCATCGGCCCCAATACGAAATCAATCAAAAAACGGCCGAGGACCTGGTGGGTCTCGGCCGTTTCTGGTTAGCTGCGGAAGGCTTGAGCTTCCGAAAGCGTAAGTTCAAAGTCTTTTATCGCCGCTAAAGGGTTCGGTTTTCGGCAAACATCAGCTCAGATAATCCGTCGGCGCAGCCAGCCGGAGATCAGGTCGATGATCGTAACCAGAATGACGATACCCAGCAGGATAATCCCTACGCGGCTCCAATTCCGGCTGCTCAGGGCGAAAAGGAGTGGAACGCCGATGCCGCCTGCACCGACCAGACCCAATACGGTTGCGGAACGAATATTGATCTCGAAGCGGTAGAGCGCATACGAGATGAACTGCGGAATCACCTGCGGCAGCACGGCGAAGCGCAGCACCTGGAGCTTGCTGGCCCCGCTGGAGATCAGTGCTTCGCGCGGGCCGTTATCGACGGCTTCGATCGTCTCGGAATAGAGCTTCGCCAGCATGCCGATGGAGTGAATCCCGAGTGCCAATACACCAGCAAAGGCTCCGGGGCCTACCGCCACGATAAACAAAATTGCCATGATGATTTCCGGAAATACCCGAATGACAGTCAGGACAAATTTACCGCTGATCGATACGGCCTGAATCCGGCTCATATTCGCGGAAGCCCAGAACGCAAACGGAATACAGAGGAACGCGGAGATAAAGGTGCCGAGAATGGAAATAATCAGCGTCTCCAACAAGCCGCGCAGCAGATCCTCGCCATCCGGGAGATAGACATAATCCCAATCGGGATGCGTAAAGCCTTCCCAAATCGAGCTTACAACCTGTGCGCCGTATTCTTGAATCCCATCGAATTTCATCGCAGACAGCGACCAGATAAAGATCAGAATCAGCAGGATGCCGACGATCCAATTGCGGATGAGGGGCAGACGAGAATGGGAAGGAACCGATTGATTCATAGCAATTTCCTCCGTAAATAAGTGCTGGCGTAGTCAATGACCAGAACGATCACGAGTGTCAGCAGAATGATGGTTGAAGCACGGTCGTAGCGCAGCGAATTGAGCTGTTGATCCAGATGCAGACCGATGCCGCCCGCGCCGACGAAGCCGAGTACCGAGGCTGCGCGCACGTTGACTTCGAAGGTGTACAGGACATACGAGAAGAAATAAGGCAGCGCCTGCGGAATCACGCCGAACACGATCAATTGGATCTTGTTTGCACCCGAAGCGGTCATCGCTTCCAGCGGACCCGGATCGATCGCTTCGATCGCTTCGTAAGTCAGCTTGGCGACCAGACCGAATGAGAAGAAGATCAGGGCCAACATCCCGGCAAATGCACCGATGCCAAATACGGCTACGAATACGGCAGCGAAAAGCAGATCCGGAATCGTACGAACCAGGTTCAATACGATTCGTGCAGGAATCGAGATGATCTTCTTGGGCATGATATTCACGGCACAGAGCAGGGCAACCGGAACCGCAAGCACTGAACCAATGATTGTACCCGCGATGGCAATCTGTACCGTCTCGATCATGGCAGGCATGATTCGATTGGCATAACTCCAGTCGGGACGCGACAATTCACCGAGAATACGTCCCATGTTTTCCATGGAGTTAGCACTGAATAATTGCACCAGATTGGCATCTACGCGGATGCCGCAGACGACGATAACGACGATGAACCCCAGCCAGGTGAACAGTGCCTTAAAGCGCTGGGGGCCTTTGGAATCCAGGGTGGGAGCAGGCTTCTTCGAGGGCGGAGGGGCGGGTGCGCCCACTTCCGCCGCGTCTGGCACAGGAGCAGAATTCATGCCAGAACGCCTCCCTTCGCCGCCTCAGCCGCCAGCAGCTCATCTTCGTGAATCGGACGACCGTAAATCTCGGCAAACTTGGCATCGGTAGCTTCGGAGACCGGGCCGTCAAAGACAACTTCACCTGCACGAAGACCGATAATCCGCGTAGCGTATTCACGCGCCAGGTCGATAAAGTGCAAGTTGACAATCGTCGTGATCTTCAACTCGCGGTTAATACGCTGAAGGTCATCCATGACCTGGCGTGTAGTCAGCGGGTCAAGGGAAGCGACCGGCTCATCGGCCAGAATGACCTTGGGTTTCTGTGCCAGCGCGCGTGCGATCGAGACACGCTGCTGCTGACCGCCGGAGAGTTGATCGGCACGGCTGTAAGCTTTTTCGCGGATATTGACCCGATTCAGTGCGTCTAGGGCAATATCATGGTCTTCCTTGGGAAAATAGCCAAACATCGTGCTAAATGTGGAGTGATAGCCGACGCGTCCGGTCAGGACGTTGCGGAGGACGGTGGCACGTTTCACCAGGTTAAAGCTCTGGAAGATCATACCGATGTCACGGCGGATGCGGCGGAGCTGCTTGCCACCGGCACGGGTGATGGATTTGCCATCGACGAGAATCTCGCCCGAGCTGATGTCGTGCAGCCGATTGATGGAACGAAGCAGCGTCGATTTGCCTGCGCCCGACAGTCCGACGATCACAACGAATTCACCTTCGCCGATCGTCAGATTGATATTGTTCAGGCCAATCGTGCCGTTGGGATATTGTTTGACTACATTTTTAAATTCGATCATCGCTGCCTGCTTTCTTCGGTAGCTCTGCCCTAAAGGCATCACCGATTGTTAGATTGTCGCCTTGGTCGAAACGCCGCACAGCGCCGCTTGGCGGCTGTTGAAGACCGCAAGCGGCGCTGCAAGGAATCATTGCGTTTCGGGAAAGACTTGGAGGTTGCGGATTACTGGATCTTTTGTCCTACGGCTTCAGCCGACTCACGAACGATCTGGAAGTTGGCGTCATCGCCTTTGGTATAACCGACGTGTGTGTACACATCGTTAATGACCTTTTGACCTTCCGGATCGTTACCGATTGCGATGAAGGCATCGGCGATCTTGTCTTTCCATTCCTGCGTCATGTCGCTGCGTACGCTGACCGTATCGTTTGGAATCTTGTCCGTTGCGAACAGGATTTCCGTTTTGTCAAAGACATCCGGAACGTCTTTTTTAACCGTGTTGCGTGCGTCCTGGAAGACGGCAACCGCGTCAACCTGTCCGTTCAGCAGAGCCAGTACCGCTTGGTCATGGCCTTTCAGCGTTACGCCTTGAACGTCCGTATCCGGGTTCATGCCGGCTTTAATCATGGCAGCAGCCGGGAACACGTAACCTGCGGAAGACGTCACATCCTGCCAGCCCATTTTTTTGCCTTTCAGATCTTCCAGCTTTTTGATGCCGGAATCCTTTTTCACCAGGATCAGCGAACGATAGAAGTCTACTTTCTCTTCGGTCGGTTGACCTGTCGCTTCTTCTACGCCGTAACGCTGTGCTTGCAGCAGCAGATCCGCGGACTTTTTGACGTCATGAGCGAGTACATAAGCGTTCGGAGGCAGGAAGCCTACGTCAACTTGCTTCGCCGTCATGGCTTCGATGATGGTGTTATAGTTAGGCGATACGCTGACATGTACCGGGATTCCCAGTTTGTCGCCAAGCAGTTTTTCAAGCGGTTTTGCTTTGGCTTCAAGCGTGTCCGCATTTTGTGAAGGTACGAATTGGACAGTCAATTCCTTGGGTGCGTAGCCGGCTGCGGCTGTCTTGTCTTCACCCGTAGACGATGCTGCGCTGCCTGATGCATTATTGGAGCCGTTTCCGCATGCTGCCAGACCTGCTGTAAGAGCCAGAGACATGCAGACTGTAAGTACTTTCTTGAACAAAATCTTTTCCCCCTCAAGGTTAGGTTGGTATGTGCGCCGCAGCTTCACTTCCGAAGCCGACAACCAGAAGTGTACCAGCATTTTCCTAAGGGTGAGTAAAACCGGAACACGACTTTTGTTAAAAAATTGTAAAATCCTCTCCTCTCTCTTGCGGAGAAAAAAATTAAATGTCATCCTAATCAAGCTAGAAACAGGAATAAACCAATCGAAAAAGATGCACGTTTTGAAAATGGAGGAGAGTAAACTGGGGATTACAGCCAAGGTTCGCGTACTGGAAACCACCGATCTGCATGTTCATCTGACCAGCTATGACTATTATGGGGACCGTCCGGTAGAAGCGTATGGATTCACCCGAACGGCAGCCTTGATTCGACAAGCTCGGGCAGAATGTAAAAATGTGTGGTTATTTGATAATGGTGATCTGCTTCAAGGTAATCCAATGGGCGATTATGCAGCCGCGAAAGAAGGAGCGGAGGCTGAAGAGATTCATCCGGCTTATGCCGCAATGAATGAACTGGGTTATGATGCCGCAACATTGGGAAATCATGAATTTAATTATGGCTTGGAGTATTTGAATCGGGCACTGCGCGGGGCGAATTTTCCTTATACGAACGCCAATCTGTATCTGGATAGCGAAGAGGGGGAAGCAGGGAAGTCCTATCTCCCTCCTTATCTGCTGCTGGAGCGCGAGATCGAAGACGAAGCAGGGGGCGTGCATACGCTCAAGATTGGCGTGATTGGAGTCGTCACACCCCAGATCATGAGCTGGGACAAAGCGAATCTGGAAGGCAAACTGATCGCAGCGGATATGGTCGAATCTGTCCGCAAGTTCGTGCCGCAGCTCAAGCAGCAGGGGGCAGAGCTGGTGATTCTGCTGGCTCACTGCGGGTATGAGGAGATTCCTGAAGCCCCGATGACAGAAAATGCCGCACTGCATCTCAGCCGAATTCCCGACATTGATGTCATGCTGTTTGGACACGCGCATAAAGTGTTTCCGAGTGAGGCGTTTGCGGGAAAAGAAGGCGTGGATCTGGAAAAAGGGACGATTAACGGGATTCCTTCTGTTGAAGCAGGATATGCAGGGGATCATCTGGGCGTGGTCGATCTGGAACTGGAGTATACGGATCGAGGCTGGACGGTCATCTCCGGCCGCGCCGAAGCAAGGCCGGTCTATGAAGCAGCCAAAGGAATGGCTCTTGCGCGAGAGGATGAGATTGTGGAACAGATCGTTCAGGAGGCACATGCAGGTACACTTGCCTACATTCGTACGCCGGTTGGAGAAACCACAGAGTCCATCGACAGCTTTTTCGCACTTGCCATGGATAGTGCTTCGGTACAGATTGTCAATGATGCGCAGCGCGAGTATCTGAGACAGACATTTGCAGATACGCCGTACGCTCATCTGCCGATGCTGGCAGCGGCAGCTCCTTTCAAGACCGGAGGGAGATACGGCCCTTCTTATTACACGCACGTTCCGGCGGGTCCACTTGCCGTCAAGCATATTGCCGACCTCTATAATTATCCCAACACCCTGTGTGCGCTGCTGCTGACAGGCACGGAACTGAAGGAATGGCTGGAGTGGGCGGCAGGTTTGTTCCGTACGGTCGATCCCCACGGAGGAAGCGGGCAGAGCCTGATTGATCCTGACTTCCCATCGTTTAACTTCGACATCATCGATGGAGTGACCTATACGATTGATGTGACTCGTCCGGCGCGTTATTCAGCTGCCTGTGAACTGCTGCACCCGGATGTCGAACGGATCGGAGATCTATGTTATAAAGGGCGTCCAGTGGAGAAGGACGAATCTTTCCTGATTGCGACCAATAACTACCGCGCGTTCTCCACTCCCATTGCCAATCCGGATGGCCAGCGCGTTGTGCTGGCGTCCGCGGACGAGAATCGTCAAATTTTAACCGACTACATTCGTACTCAGGGCGTATTGTCTACAAAAGCAGATGGAAATTGGCAGTTGGTGGGCGTACCAAGTGGACTTCAAGTGGAGCTGCTCTCCTCGCCGGAAGCACGTATGAATGGACTCCCAGCCGGCATCGAATTTGTAGGCATGGCAGAAGGCGGATTCGCACGCTTCGCTCTGGATTTGTCCGTATTGAGCGGACGATAATCCTACGAATCATCGACCAGCCCTTGTAAGCATCGCGGTCTGAGTCGCGCTGGTCGAATGAGGCCAGAACAAGAACTTCGACGTCCAATCTTCAAAAACAAAGCCAAAAGCCGACTGGCTGCCAGTCGGCTTTTGGCTTGTTAGGGAGGAGCGGCATACTGCCCATCGTCATTTGATTGACGATGGATCGTCAGCCATATGATAGATGGTGGAGGTAAGATGGATGCGATCCTTGAGTCCACTGGTGGCGTAGATCTGGTTATCGTCCATCACAAAGAAGGCTTCGACCCCTTTTTGCCTTTCGATATAGGCCATGCCGTCTTTTAACCCCATAACGAACGCCGCCGTGGACAGGGCATCGGCATCTGTCGCGTTGTCGCTGACGATCGTGATGCTCATCAGGCCATTTTGCGTGGGATAACCGGTTCGTGGATCGAGAATATGGTGATAACGCACGCCGTCCTGCATAAAATAACGTTCATAGACGCCGGACGAATCAATCGTCTCGTTGTTGATCTTGATCGTACCCAATTGGCTGCCCCGATTCTTGTCCGGGTCTTGAAGACCGACGTTCCAATCCGCACCTCCTGGCTTGGAGCCTACGGCCACGATGCTGCTTCCGCCGAGATTGATAAGCGCACTGTTCAGATGATGCTGCTGCATGTATAAGGATACCTGGTCAGCCGCATATCCTTTGCCTATGGAACCTAGGTCAAGCACCATGCCTGGCTGTTCAAGCTTGATGGTTCGATTGGCTTCGTCCATCACCACCTTGTGATAATCCGTTAGCCGCCGTGCGGTTTCAAGTTCATTCTTATTGGGCACCTTGGCATCTTGATGACCAATATCCCACAGATTGATGAGCGGGCCAACCGTAGGATCAAGCAGTCCGTGGGTCGCCTCGGCGTAGTCGAGCGCCTTTTTGACAGCATCGAAGGTTCCTTGGGAGACCTGGACGGCTTGCTGCCCTGCCGCTGCATTGACCTTATACAGATCGCTGTCCGGATTGGTTCGGCTCAGTTCCCGGTCAATCTTGCCCAGCAGGTCCCGGATCTCGTCCACATTCTGTTCCGTTGCCTTCTCATCGTAAATCTTGATCGTAGCCACCGTATCATAGACATAAAAAGTGGCCGAGACTGGATCAGTCTTCTGCGTTTGGGCAGATGCCTCGCGGTTGCTGTGCTCCTGTCCGCAACCGCTCAATAAACCAGCGATCATCACAGCCGCCGCTGCCATTTTTATCATCGAGTGTACATGTTTAGCCATCGTTCATTCACCGTCCCGTTAGAGTGGAAGTCCCAGCCGTGGGATAGATCACGGAAAGTACGTGAAACTCCTCACAACCATCATACTCTAACAAAGAGGCAAAAGAAGTGAAAAAATTAGTCAAATTTTTGATTATTTCTGTTGTGAATATTTTTCTTATGAATATTTGCGGTCGGCTGGATAGACCAGGCCAAACTGCCGTCGGGCTTCTTCCATAATCTCAGCGGCTGTCAGTGAGCAAGCCTTGGAATTGACCGAAGATTCTGCGGCGCCCGAGGCGACAACATCGACAAATTCCTGCAATTCATAGCTCATAACCGGCTTGCCGGCCGGTTCGCTCAGGTCTTCAACGCTTCCATCCCGGTAACGAATCTGCACGCTGCGGGGTTCGCTAATCTTGTCGATCAGGATGCTGCCCAGCTCTCCCTGAATCTCCGAAGGGACATAGGAGTCCGTAATCTTGGAGAAACTTGCGACCGCTTCCATCTGGTCATAACGGGCAATGACTGTACCTTCCCCATCCACGCCGGATTCCAGCATAAACGCCGAAGCCTTGACTTCTTCGGGTTTGCCGAATAACAGCGCCATGGGGTAGATACAATATAGACCCAGATCCATGAGTGCTCCGTTGGAAAACTCCGGGCGGAAGGCGTTAAGAACCATGCCTTCTTTGTACGCATCATAACGGGAAGAATATTGGCCGTAGTTGGCAAAATAGCGGCGAATCGTTCCGATCTTGTGCAGATTCTCGCGCAGCAGGCGGAAGGCGGGCAGCAGCGTTGTCTTGACTGCTTCCATCAGCACGACTCCGCTTTGCTCAGCCGCAGCAAACATCTCACGAACTTCCTGCGCATTGGAAGCCATGGGCTTTTCGCATAGGACATGCTTGCCGCTATTCAGGAATAGAATCGACTGTTCAGCATGCAGCGAGTTGGGGCTGGCAATGTAAACGGCGTCGATTCGGTCCGAAGCGGCCATTTCATCGAGGCTCGTAAAGGTAAGCTCGATCCCATAACGGCTGGCAAACTCTTCTGCACGCTGGGGTGTGCGCGAATAGATAGCCGTTAGTTCCATCCCGTCCGTTTGCCGCGCCGCGTCGATAAAACGTTCCGTAATAAAATTCGTACCGATCATGCCGAATCGAATCATGAATAAATCCACTCCCGGTTCATGTAATTGAAGAAAGCGATAACGTTCCAATTTATCATAACATGACTCGTCCACTTAGGATTGATCTTTTTGAAGTCGGCGAAGCCCTTCTCCAAACAAACTAAAGGCAAATACGGCATAAACAATGGCAATAATGGGGACCAGAATGGAGCCGAAATGTCCGGTATTCATGTCGGGAATGTGATCGGAGATCATCGAACCCCAGTCGTTGGCTGTGTTCACAAATTCAAATTCGTTGTTGAGTCCAGCTTCAGCAGAACCGGGGTTGAGATACACGGTTAATACGCCAAGCTGTCCGATCAGCACCAGCACCTTGCCAAGATCCAGACAGAAATTGACGATCATCTCCGGCAGCAGGGCGGGAATGTAATAAGCTTTTAACAGCCGTATCGGTCTAAGTCCCAACGCACGCCCCGCTTCCGTATACGATTCCCGGGTGATCGATGCGGCCTGCTGCTGGACAATATAGCCGACGCGCCCGACTTCGACGAGAGCCATGATGGCAATCATCCAATATAGCCGTCCGGAAGAAAAGAGGAAGAACGGTACGGCTGCCAGCAGCACGGTCATCAACAGAGTAGGCACGGACGTGAATACTCCATTTAGCCAGCCGAGCAGGGCACGGGCGAAGCCTTTTTTTCGTTCTGCCAGGAGACCCAGGGGAATCCCGATAACATAGCGGAGCAAAGAGACGGCGAACACGATCAACAGCGTTTCTCTTGCCCCAACCACGATCCGGCTGAGATTATCGACGCCAAATTTGCTGGAGCCAAGCGGATTTTTGGGAGAAAAATCATAAGGAGCCTGGATCAGGTGACCGTTTTCCATACGGAAACGCTCTGCCTTCAGGTCTGCGTCGATGAAAGGCAGGTATGGGCCGAGCAGGGCAGTTGCAAACAAGAGAATCAGCATGGAGCCGCCAATCCACAGCATGACATTCTTTTTCATAAGCGAAGCTCCTTTCTGACGCATCTTGCTTTCCGGTGCCTCTCATCTCTCGACGGATCTGTTCTGTCTGCTGTCTAATGAAGCGACATGCGTCTGCGTGCGAGGTATCCGATCAAGTGAAAGAGCTGGGCCAGCAGCATAAAACCAAATGCGATCCCGATGATGACGCCAGGTTCCACATTCCCGGTCGAAGCCGAGACTTTGTTGTAATCAATCGCCTGGAACATCCGGTAGGCTGCACCCGGCATATTACGAAGGGCTTCAATCAACAGCAGACTGGACAAAATATAGACGCCGATCGGCATGAAATGGGTGAGCACACGTCCCAGAGTATTCGCCATCACATGGCGAGTAAATACGAGATGTTCCGGAAGGCCTTTGGCTCGTGCGGTCTGGATGTAGAGTTTGCCTTCTTCGGAAGCGATTGCCGCGGAGGTTACTCTGGCGATATAGAAGATCGGATAAATAGCCGCAATTGCAGTTGGAATCACAAAAGACTCCCAACCCTGCTGATTGAAAAACTGGATGCCCCATTTGGGATGGTGAATCAGCGTCCGGCGAACGAGCAGCAGAATGAAAAAGTCAGGCAGCGCCTGCATGATCCAGGTTATGCCGCTTCCGAGCATGGACAGACGGGTGCGAGAGAGCGCGTAGTCCAGCATGCCTTTTGGAATTCCCAGCAGGAAGCCTGTGAGCAGAGCTCCCAAGATGACAGGCAAACTTAGCAGCAACGCTTTTAACACGACGGGTCCCACCGGTTCGCCGTAGCGGGTCACGCCAAGCGAGCCCTGCTGAAATAGCTCTGACGCAAAGGAACGGATGCTCTGGCCATAGGCTTTCCAGTCCAGGCTTCCGTCAGGAACCATCCAGTAGGTAGAGGTGACCGTCACGTTAAAGCTGCGAGGAATCAAAGCAATCAGAGAGACGAGGAGCAGGGCGGACAGGGTGATCCCCAGAAATCGAAGCAGCCTCTTTAGCAGAATGACAACCTCCTTTTTACGATATGCGAAAATTGAACAGCGGATTATTCGCTAGTTTAGTGGATAAAGCCTTTCTTTACCAGTTAAAAAAATCCAAGAAATAAGGGGCAGACGTTCAAAGGGTTCGGGAATACTGAATCATCCACGACTTGAACACTTTGATTTGAACCTTGAATCGCTTTGGGTAATGGGAGAGAGGAAACAACAAGCTGTAGGCAGAAAAAAAGGAGGAACGATCATGACTGAACATACGCCCTGGGACTTTACCATCCGCGAATTCGTGGAACGGGCTGGCAGTGTGAAAGCAACGCCGGGAGGAGGCAGTACGTCGGCACTGGCCGCTGCTCTTGGCTCGGCGATGACGGCAATGGCAGCTACTCTATCGCATCGGGAGCGTACGCCTGACCAACGGGAACGCATCGACGAAGCCGAGCAGGAGATGAAGGACATCGCGGCGCAGTGCGAACGGCTGATGTCGGACGATATGCAGAGCTTTGCAGCTTATCTGAAGGCAAGCGAAGCTGCGGATTCACCGCAGGATGAGCAGCTTGTTCAGGCCGTTCGGCGCACCATCGAGGTTCCGCTGGCACTGATGGAGGTCTGTGTACGCGGCTTGCAGCAGGCGAGAGGCATCGCCCAGGCGACAAGGGAGCATGTGCTGTCGGATCTGGGCATTGGCATCGTCATGTTCGAGGCAGCCGCTCGCTCCGCTTATCTGACGGTGCGGATCAATCTGCCTGCCTGCGTGAATCGCCGGGAAGCGGAAGATTACGGGGATCAGGCGGATCGGCTGCTGCTTCAAGCCGAACGCCTGAAGAATCTCGCTTTGAACGAAGTGACGCAGGCCATCGAACGTTCCGCAGAACGTGTGGATTGAACATCGATCCGCTCTCAAGCGCGGTGTGTCCATCTGGATATGCGACGAAGTCCATGAGTTATGTCATAATAGACAGGAAGCACAATAGACAGGAAGCCTTAAGGCAGTGAATGAGCAGCTGCATGGGGCGAACTGCTGGAAATGGGAGAGGGATGTGTTGGACAGCGAACGAATCGAAGAAGTGGTGCTGAGCGAGCAGGATCGACCGCTGTGGATCAAGCGCCGCGAGGAACTGGCGGTATGGGCAGAACGCGAGAAGAAAACTCTTGTGCCCAAACGCACGCGGATGTTCGAGGGCGAAGAAGTGGACGCGGAGCTGTATGAGTGCCTGAGGCTGCTGAACGCCGCAGGCGTACGCACGGAATTTTCCTGTGCGGGCGTCAGTATGCTGGACGAGCCGGAAGATCATTCTCTGTATGCGTATGTCACGCTGCACGAGGGAACCCAGACGCGACCCTTTGTGGATTACGCCCTGCGCCGAATGGGGCGCCGGATTCTGGTGGTCTGGGAACCACAGCGCCGCCGCTACGATCTGTCGTCCTTTTACATCCGGCATAACCGTTCATTCTGCCTGCTGCTGGAAGCATGTGCGCGGGATTTTGCAGCGGGTCTGCCGGAACAGCAGCCCTTTATTACTCCATAAATCAAATCGAAATGATGAGGCATACAGCCTTCATCCCGAGAAGGAAGAACGGCTGGGAGAGGATGAAAGCGATCATGTTGACGGTCGAAAAGAGAAGCCGACAGGTAGTTGGTAAAGTCGCTGCACAGGCGGCAGCTCAGGAGCTGCTGCCGAGCGGACTATGGTTCCATGATGATATTCGCCATAACTTTTATTACGCGTCGTATCTGTATGCGGCGGCGTCGGACCCGGAGATCAAGGTCCGGTTTGACCGCGAGCAGGCCAAAAGCACGGCGGAAGCCGTATTGGGCCGCGTATTGGATCTTCAGGACCGCCGCGGGGACAGCGGGACTTACAGCCATTGGCCGCTGAATCTCGGTGACAATCCCGACCAGGCGGAGCCGCATCCGCTGCCCGTCGAATTGATGGGCAGCTTGATGCTGTATTTCTTCGAGCGCTGCGGCGAGTCTCTGCCGCAGGAGCTGGGCGCCCGATTCGAGGCGGCACTACAGGCGATCTATGACGGCCGATTCTATGATCGGCCGCTGCGGGAGTACGGGCATCACGAGGCCAAGTATACCGCGGCCAAGCTGCTGTTTGGGTCGTTCTATGGCGACGACGAACTGCTGGAAGACGGCCGCTGCTCACTCAAAGCGCTGTTAGAGCGCGTCCGATCGCGGGGCATGCACGAATACGGTTCGCAGCCGTGGTTCTGGCATTGGATACAGGCGTTCACCTGCGCCCGTCTGCTGCTGGATGATGAAGACATCACAGCCGATCTGAACGCTATGCTGGATTACCTGTGGAGCGAGCGCTCCCTGCACTACATTGGGGGGGCCTGGGCAGGCCCGCATGCGCGGGGGCTGGAGACGGATGCGCCAAGAGATGGCAATGCAGCTTTTGACTATTTGCAGTATGGAGATTTCCGTCTGCCGCCAAAACTTGCACGCGCCGAATATGCGGGCTTCCTGTACTACGAAGCGCCGGAAGCGGTTCGCCGCGCCGCCATGGATCGCCTGGTGCCGATGGAGGTCAAGAAGAAGATTCTCAAACCGCAGGAAGATGGATCAGACCGGGAACTGCACAGCTATGCGTATCTGACGGATGCCTATGCAGCAGGCGGGATGTGGGAACGATCCGAAGAGTTCGATAACGAACAGCACCGCTGGGATATTACGCTTCCGCTATCTTACGAACTGGGCAGCAGCGTCAATCAGGCTTATTTTATTCATCCAGGGCAGGGGTACAGAGAAGGCGATCTGCGTCATGAAAGTCCTTATGCGAAGATTCTGCCGGATCGCAGCGCGGTGCTGGCTGCCTATGCCATTCCTCAAGGCGAAGATTCGACGATTGTGGGTGTGCTGCCCGCAGGTGAATGGATCAAGGAACAGCGGGCGCTGTTTGGGCTGGTCGCCGGTGTGTATCTCGCTGTCTATCTGCGGCATGATTATGAAGTTGAGGAGCTGCCGGATCGGGTGAACGTGCGCAGCAGCGGCGAGCATCCGGCTGTCGTTGTGGAAGCCGCCAGTGTAGAGGAAGCCGAGAGCCTCGACGTGGAAGACCTGGAATCCTTCGCCGAGCTGATGCGAAGCCGAACCCCTTCTTTTGCTTCAGATGGCGGCGGGGTGAGCTATCGCAGCCTGCACAGCCGCCGTCTGGAGTTGAGGCTGCATGAAGACGGCAGTGCGCAGGCGAAGATCGATGGGCAAGAAGTGGCATTTGACGAGTATACGCGGTAGAGTGTGGATCGCTTCAAGCCATTTATAAGAGTCAGGTGCAGGCAGAGAGGCTTGGCTAATAGGGTCTCACGAACGCATCACACAAAAAAGTCACGCCCTGAAAAAAGGCGTGACTTTTTGTTGATGGCATTTCCACCGGTCGTCCGTCACATTCGTGAACAGAAAGTTTGGTATATACACAGGCAGATCTTCATCATCCGGCAAACAGAGTCGAGATCCTCAGATAACGCGTGCTGTCTGGGAGAGGATGGACCTCATGCCGCGTTAGGCCTGCTCATTTTCCTTAAAGGGAGCAAGGAATACTTTGGGCGTATCCGTCTCGAATTTCATTCTCTGGCCGCTGGTAGGATGAACGAAGCTGAGTTCATGCACATGCAGGCCCAGTCGGCCGAGATTTCGCAGGGTGGAACCGTACTTTTTATCACCCACCACAGGATGTCCGATGTCTTCAAACTGCGCCCGGATCTGGTTCTTGCGGTTGGTCTCTGTCGTGACTTGCAGCAGCGACATCTGGGCATTGGCCTGGATCAGCGTATAGTGCAAGACAGCGTTCAGGCCGTCGCCCGGCTTGCTGCTGGCATACATCTTGAGCGTCTTGGTCTCGCGCAGCCACGAAGTGATGGTGTCGGACTCCTTCTTGATCTTGCCTTCGACCAGAACGGTATACGACTGTTTGGCGGTTCCGGTATTCCATTGTTCATGAAGTGCATCCTTTGCCGCTTCGTTACGGGCGAGCAGCATGACGCCGGAAGCGTCTTTTTCGAGCAGCTGTAGGGCGAACAAGCGTCCATGCTGATCCGTCTGACGAATGTGGGCCATGAGCTGGCGGTACACGGTGTTCTCTTCGTCGCGGGAGGAAGACATGGACAGCAGACCCGCTTCCTTGCGCACGACGATCACATCCGCATCTTCATGAAGAATATGCAGGCCTCTCAGCGTAACTTTGGGTTTGGCACGTTCTTTGCCCACAACGACCGTCTGGCCGGGCTTCAGTTCGTGATTGTGACGGGTGACGGGAACGCCATCTACGCGTACCTGTCCATGGGACAGTACGGATTTGACCGAGTTGCGACCCATGCCGCTGAGTGCGCCAAGCAGAAAGGCAAGCAGTTCAGCGTCTTCTTTCACGGTAAAACTGCGCTCCTGCGCTTCAACTTTTGCGCGGCGTGCTTCTTCTCTTGCCGCATAGGAATGGTCTTTTTGGGAGTCGGGACGACGTTTCTTGCCGCCCGGACGTTTATTGGTATAAGCCATGATCGGATGAACTCCATTCTGGGAAAAGATCTACGGCGAACACGGTGAACAAGTCAGTAAAATCGGGGTTTCCCTGCCGGTTGCGCCGTGTTCACTATACCAGAGCCGGGGTTAAAACGCTAGGGCGTATAGACGAGGTTCGCCCAAATGCCAGGGCGGGTTCATCCCTGTAACCAACGGATGACCGCAAGGAGCGTCAGGCTGCCAACCCAACCGTCAATCGAGTCGATTTTTGCGAAAATCGTTAGCTTGGCATCAGGCGCGTTGAGATGGCAATACGATTCCAGCCATTGATGGCGACAAGAGCCATAATCAGCGCAGCCGTACCTTCTTGCCCGTAATAACGCAGAGCCTGCTCATAGATCTCATCCGGTACACCGTGTCCGTCCAATCGGGTTACCGCCTCTGTCAGAGCAAGTACTGCCCGTTCTTCTTCACTGTAGAAAGGTGCTTCGCGCCAGGCGGGAAGCACATGAATCCGCGCTTCGCTCTCGCCCTGTTTCCGCGCATCCTGGGTGTGCATGTTCAGGCAGAAGGCGCAGCCGTTAATCTGGGAGGCACGAATCTTAATCAGCTCCAGTGTGGTTGGGTTCAGGCCGGTTGAGGCAATGGTCATTTCAAGTTCCAGCATTTTTTTGTACACGTCGGGAAGAACCTGCTGCATGTTCATGCGCTGCTTCATCGTCGGTCAATCTCCTTTAGCGAATAGAAATGTAGAGGAAGGCTTTCGTTTTTTATCCCTCTCATCAAAAGAAGACCAAATGCGCGCCGATGATGTGACAGCTGCTGCGGAAGGAATGTTTGTTCGTATTCGCTTGTTGCCCGATTCGCCAATGGTCGTTAAAATGGAAAGAGAATGTATCCCAGCCGAAGATTCCCGAAAGAAGCAAGGCAGCGGAACTTCCAGCCGGATGCTCAGGACGTTATGGACTCCAAGACGCAAACGGCTGAACATGGTCGATGCGGTCGATCAGTGATGGGTTGATGCGGTCAAGGAACGGAAAGATACGTAAATATATGGGGATGCCTTCCGGGTATTCCCTTTAAGGAGTTTTGCAGAATGGAAACATCAACCGTACTCATGGAGCAAGCCGGTGAGCTGCTTCAGAAGTATTATGGCTATCCCGATTTTCGGGAAGGTCAGAAGAAAATCGTCGAGAGTCTGCTGACACGCAGGGATACGCTGGGGATTCTGCCGACCGGCGGCGGGAAATCAATCTGCTACCAGATCCCGGCATTGATGATGGATGGATTGACGCTGGTGATCTCGCCGCTGATCTCCCTGATGAAAGACCAGGTGGATGCGCTGGTAACCAACGGAATTGCAGCCGCCTACATCAACAGCACACTGAGCGGGCGTGAAGTGAACGAACGGATTCGGGCTGCACAGCGCGGTGAATTGAAGCTGCTGTATGTCGCTCCGGAACGTCTGGAGTTGGATTGGTTCCGCGATGAGATGGCCAATCTTCAGATTGACTGCGTGGCCGTGGACGAAGCGCACTGCGTGTCCCAATGGGGACATGATTTCCGGACGAGTTATCTGGCAGTCGCGCCGTTTGTTCATGCGCTGCCGCAGCGTCCGACAGTCGCGGCCTTTACCGCAACCGCTACGCCTCAGGTCATGGATGACATCGTGCGTCTGCTGGAACTGGAAGGAGCGAATACGTTCGTTACGGGACTGGGGCGCCCCAACCTGGCGTTTTCCGTTCTGCGTGGAGAGAGTAAGAAGGAGTATATCGTCGATTATGCCAAGTCGCACGCCAGCGAATCCGGCATCGTGTACGCTGCGACGCGCAAAGAAGTAGATGATCTCTATTCGCGGTTGTCGATGCAGGGCTTGGCGGCAGGACGCTACCATGCGGGGATGAGCGACGAGGAGCGCGAAAGTGTACAGGAAGCTTTCCTGTATGACGACATTCGGATCATGGTGGCGACCAACGCCTTCGGAATGGGGATCGACAAATCGAACGTGCGGTACGTCATTCACTATAATATGCCGAAAAATATGGAGGCGTATGTACAGGAAGCGGGTCGCGCGGGTCGTGACGGTGAGCCGAGTGAATGTATCCTTTTGTTCAGCGCCCAGGATATTGTGGTGCAGAAATTCCTGATTGAACAAAATGGACAGGAAGAAGATCGCCGTCATAATGAATATCGCAAGCTTCAGCAGATGGTGGATTACTGCTACACCACACGCTGTCTGCGCAGCGCGCAGCTCGATTATTTTGGCGAAGAACATCAGGATGAGCCGTGCGGAAATTGCAGCTCCTGCCGAGATGACCGCGAGATTATCGACATCACCGTCGATGCCCAGAAGATCTTCTCCTGCATTTACCGAATGAGAGAGCGTTTTGGCGCTTCCATGGTCGCAGGCGTGCTCAAGGGATCGCGCAACAAGAAAGTGCTGCAATACAAGTTCGATCAACTCTCGACCTATGGCATGTTAAATGGGAAAACGGAAAAAGAGATTGTCGATATGATTAATGTACTGGCCTCCGAAGGGTATCTGGAGCTGACAGAAGGCCAATATCCAGTCGTCAAACTGCGACCCCTGGCTACTGAAGTGCTCAAAGGGGGGCGGCAGGTGTTCCAGCGTGCTGCACGCAAGGCGTCGTTTGCTGCGGCTTCCGGCTCCCGCAGCAGCCGTCCGCGTGCGGACGAGAAACTGTCGGCGGTGGAAGTGACGATCTTCGAGCAGCTTCGGCTCATCCGGCGTGAACTGGCGGAGAAGGAACATGTCCCTTCCTATATTATCTTCAATGATGCCACGTTGAGCGAGATGTCCATTCACAAGCCCAAGACGGAGTTTGAGATGCTGCGCATCAAAGGGGTGGGCGAGGTCAAATACCGCAAGTACGGTCGTCCCTTCCTTGAATTCTTCCAGAACCGCGAAGGCGAAGCTGGAGGCGGCGGTGCCGACGCGGATGGATTCTATGGCATGGAAGCCCCGCCGGAAGAGGATTCAAGCCTGTTTGCCTATTATGAGGATTACGATCAATAAGCTTGAGTCATTCGGGCTGGTTTTGGTAATCGTTGGGCAGTCCTTTGGGGAAAATAAAAAAGGCCGACTTTCCTGTTGAGGGAAGTCGGCCTTTTGGTGTGCGGATCAGGAACTTTGAAGCGGGAGAACATCCAGCAAAAGCAGGGGTGGGATAGTTGCTCCGTCCAAAGAATCCGGGTTCCGTTAGCCATACAAAAATCGGCAAAGCCCGTCCGCAAGGGATGGGTATACCGCTATCCAGAAGCATTCTCCTGGGTCCCACGAATGGACAGGGCTGCCGTCACATGCCGATCCAGCCAGTCAATCCAGTCTGCGGTGACTTCCTCCCGGTTCAGCTCGAACGCCAGCTCATGGCGTGCGCCTTGATAGAGGCGGCATTCCAGATCCTGCAAGCCTGCCTGTTCATAGGCCTGTCGCAGCCGCTCCAACCCTTCTGCACCGCCGACTGGATCATATTCGCCCGAGCAGAGCAGCACCGGGCGAGAGCCGTCCAGCCGCTCCTGAATTTTGGGCTGCTGAATCTCCAGCAGCAGTTGGAAGAAGTCACGAAAGAAGCCGCAGCTAAATAGGGTGCGGCCGTAGAGGCGGGCAAATTCATCGACCGCCTGCTCATCGCGGGAGAGCCAGTCGAAGAACGTGCGGCGCGGACGGAAGCCGCGCCCAAATGGACCAAAGACCAGTGCGTTCAGCGCCGGCGAAGCAAACGCCGGAGAGAGCACGCGGGCTTCGACGGCGGCCCATGCGCCGCCAAGCTTGAGCGGCAGTGGAGCGCGGGCGCCGCTGCTGCCCGTAAGAATGAAGCCGGCATACACAGCCGGCTTGTCGGCCATCAGCTTCTGGGCGAGAAAGGAGCCCATGCTGTGGCCGAGCAGAATGACCGGCGCACCCGGATGGCGCCGGTTGATCTCTGCCGCGACAGCCAGCAGGTCGCGGCACATGCCGTTCAGGGCGTCGGGGCCGGCATAGCCCTGGCGCAGCGGGCCGGCCGGGGTATGTCCGGTCGTGCGGCCGTGGCCGCGGTGGTCGCCGGCGTACACGGCGTATCCCGCCGCGTTGAGTGCGGCGGCAAGCCTGGCGTAGCGAGCGCCGTTTTCGCCCATGCCGTGCGCGATCTGCACGATGCCCTTGGGCCGCTGAATCGACCATACATGAACACAGACCATGATGCCAGGATCTCCACCCGGCAGCATCAGGCAGGAATCGGACTGGAGATTGGCTGATGGGTTGGGCGGCTGTCCCTCAAGAGGCGACTGCTTTCTGCCATTGGATCGCACGCGTTTGCGACGGATCGCGTCAGCAGCACGATGGGCGAGTGACCGTCTTGCATGTGGCGCAGGATGCGCCGAAGCTTGCAGAAGACGTACAAACATGGGAGCTATCCCTCCTAAGTCGAGATGGGGAATCGATCCGCATATCGATTCCCTGCTAATGACTGAACGTGAAGAACGACCTCGAAGAATGAAGCTGGAAGACGGGAGTCATGATAGGCAGTCATCATATCCAGCCATGAATGAGTTCTGGCAAGGTCTGCCCAAAATAAAGTTTGCCTTTAGCAGGTCTATACCCATTTCTGGGGTCGTTTATCCAGCTTCCAGCTTCAGACGCTGGTAAACCATTCGAGAAATGCGAAAGAACTTTAAGCTTGCAGAAAGTAATCTCCTGCAAGTTGGAAGCAGCTTTTTCCCTACAGGTGACGGAGGTAGACGGAGCATCCCATCTCATCCGGCTTCCCTCAAAACAGACGAAAAGACGGACAAAAAGCCGGGAGCAGGATAGGTTCTGCTTCCGACTTGATCGCTGAGTCTATGCTCATGAAACGGCATAATTTCTTGTACGCTTTTTTGGATGGGCAATGGTTTCACCAATCTTGCTGACTCTGTCGCCTCTAGCGGACGACTCATTCTTGGCGTCCCTGCGAATTCAAGCAGATTCCACCAGTTGCACGTTAAAGGTGGCTCTTTTAGGCCTTCTCCACCGCAACCAGATAGGGGGCTTCCGGCCGCTGCGGCTGCCGATAGAGAATCACTCGGGCTTCCGCGCCCGGCAGGGCGGCTGCCCAGTGTTCGACGGCCTGCGCCTCGGCGCCGCCCCCGTCATGGCCGGGGTACAGCACCGTGGTCAGAATCCCCTTGGGCCGCAGCAGCGTCAGCGCGGCCTCAAGAGCAGGCAGCGTGGACGTTGGGGTCGTCATGACGCTGAGGTCCTCGGCTCCCGGCAGGTAGCCGAGGTTAAACATCGCGGCGCCGACGCAGCCGCGATGCTCCGCTGGCAGCGCCGCCTCCATCTCGGCGTGGCTGCGCAGCAGCAGCTCCGCCGAAGCCAGCTTCGCGCCCGACTGCCGCTCGCGTTCAAGCCGCGCCAGCGCTTGGTCCAGCGCAGCCTGCTGGATGTCGAAGCCGTAGACCCGGCCGCGCACACCGACCGTCCGGGCGAGGAACAGGGTATCCGCGCCCGTTCCGACAGTGGCATCAATGGCGATCTCGCCGGGTTGGAGCCTTTTTTGAATCAACTGCTGGGCGAAATTCAATACCGATACGAATCCCATGATTCAGCCCCTCCAATACTTGCCCTGCCAGGTTCCACGATTCTTCAGCTCATCGTCAATCCCGTTCAGCACTTCCCATTTCTTGAGGCTCCACATCGGACCAACCAGCAGATCGCGCGGGGCATCTCCGGTCAGACGGTGAACGATCATCTCGGGCGGAAGAATCTCCAATGTATCGACGATCAGCTTGATATATTCGTCCCGCTCCAGAAACCGCAGAAGTCCCGCTTCGTACTGTTTGACCATCGGCGTTTTGCGAAGCAGGTGCAGCAGGTGGATCTTGATGCCCTGCACGCCCATGTTCGCTACAGCGCGGCCGGTTTCCAGCATCATTTCATGAGTTTCCTGCGGCAGTCCATAGATAATATGCGTGCAGACGCGGATATTCCGGGCACGCAGCTTGGCGACCGCTTCTTCGTAACAGGCTGTATCGTGGGCGCGATTGATGAGCGTAGAGGTCGATTCGTGAATGGTTTGCAGCCCCATTTCTACCCATAGATACGTCCGTTCGTTCAATTCGGCCAGGTAATCGATCACATCGTCTGGCAGACAGTCCGGCCGTGTGGCAATAGCCAGACCGACAACGCCAGGCTGCTTGAGAATCTCTTCATAATATTCGCGCAGGGTCTCCAGCGGTGCGTACGTATTGGTATAGGCCTGAAAATAGCCGATATATTTGGCGCTGGGCCATTTGAGATGCTGACGATCGCGGATGCTGTTGAACTGCGTGACCAGATCGTCGCGGCGGCTGCCTGCGAAGTCACCCGAGCCGCGCGCACTGCAAAACGTACAGCCACCCTTGGCAACCGAACCATCACGATTGGGACAGGAGAAGCCGGCGTCCAGCATCACCTTGAAGACTTTATCGCCGAATTGGTCATACATTTCTGTGTTCCAGGTATGAAAACGTTTATCCCCCCAGAGAAGGGGCGTTTGAGATTCCATTGTCGAAACAAGAGAAGTATTCATAAATAGGGGTCGAACTCCTTTCGGTATGGACACATGTTCGTGGAGGAAAAACGGTTTATCAGTCAATCCTTAATTATATCCGAATCTCCATCAGCTGCAAATGAGATTCCTGCTTGCTGCGTTTTGAAACGCGAAAATAATACGTAAAAAAATAAATTTTGCGCTTGCTATATGTTACATGGATGTGTTATATTTAACCCAAGATCGGAAGTCGGGAAAACGTTGGTGCATCAACAATGGTAGCGCTATCTTGGATTCTCGAATTTGTCCGATTATTCTATAGAAATGAAGAGGTGATTGACAATGACGACTCAATTCGCACCCCATCACTCCGACGAGAAAATCTCTGTCGAACTGACCCGCGAAGAAGCGTTGGCGCTGACAGGTGTACGGTTCCACAACGGCCACAATATCGAAATCGACGCCCGCAAGAAAATTCGCAGTGCATTTGAAAAGACATTCGATATTGCCGCGGATCGCCCCGAATAAACGAATAAAGGACGCTGCGCGCGTACCTTCGGTTAACCGGAACCCCGTCCCGGCATAGATGGCGGCTGTGACAAGTCTGTGCTTGTCAGCCGTTTCAGAAGTCCTTCCTCTGTGAGGAAGGACTTCTTTTTCGTGATGAACACGGTAGATCCGTTTACCCGGATTATCGTCTTTACTTTTCGCAGGAACTTCGGCAAAATAGAGCGGAGGCTTGACCGGAAAGAACAAGAATGAATGAAGCCCAGATTTTTATAGCGGAGGAATGACATGCGTTTACGCGGAAGAAAAGGAATCCGGGAAAACCTGGAGGCGCAGCCGGAACTGGTTGTCCTCGAACCGGAACAGTATAAGGGACGTTGGGCGGAGCTGTTCGGCAACGACCATCCGATTTATGTAGAGCTGGGAATGGGCAAAGGCCGTTTCATCAGCGGCACCAGCGTGCGCAAGCCCGAAGCCAATTTTATCGGGATTGACATGTATGATGAGCTGGTTCGTCGGGCAAGTGAAAAAGCGAGAGCAGCATGGGCGGAACAGGGATTTGATACCCCGCCAAGCCTGAAGCTGGCACGCGCCAATGTGGAGAAGCTGGAAGATATTTTTGCGCCGGGCGAACTGGAACGCATTTATCTGAATTTCAGTGATCCATGGCCGAAAAAGAAACACGCACGCCGTCGTCTGACGCACCCGCGTTTCTTGGAGATGTACAAGCGCGTCTTGAACGCGAACGGCGAAATTCATTTTAAGACCGATTCGGAGACACTGTTTGAGTTCTCGCTGAATTCCTTCGCGGATTCGGGCCTTCAGATGACCAACATCAGTCTGAACCTGCACCGCGACGGGATCAATGAAGAACATGTCATGACCGAATACGAGCATAAATTCATGGGCAAGGGCATGAACATCCATCGCTGCGAAGTGGTGATTGGTGAGAAAGCTTTTGAACGATATAACGAGACACGCATGGACCCTTACCGGATTTCCTCGGACGAGAGAGCTGCGAATTCGGAGAACGGGGACGACGAGAGCGAAGACGAATGAGGGATTCCAAGTTTCAGCATCGATCCGGCGATATTTTCGTGATTCCGATGACGGACGGCCAAGCAGCGGTATGCCAAGTCGTCTGCGCGCTGCGTGGGCGATTCAAACAGGCGTTTTCATTCGGTGTGTTGGCTGTTCAAAATGGAGAGACGTATGCAGGAACCGAAGGCAGGTCGTGTTATCTGCCGATCAACCAGAACGGTCGCAGCACATTCGTGATCTTCGCAAGTGCTGAGAATCTCAAGGATGGTACCTGGAGAATCGTGGATTACCGTGATCTGACGTCTGAACAGGAAAAACTGCAATATTTTGCGGCTTCGACACATTTATACCGAGGCGACGAATACGTGCGGCTGCTGAGTGTGGACGAGATGAAGCTTTATCCCGTGCTTCAAGTCGCTGGCGACGAACGGGTCCAACAGCTTTTGGCCGGTATTGGCTCTGAAGCGGTATAGTAAAGCATAGAAAAAGTGCCTTTCCGAGTTCGCTCAGAAAGGCACTTTGTTTGTTTCCAGAATCTCGATAATTCGACGTGCACTGTGCATAGGCCGTAGTTTCTCGATGTTCATTCGGCTCTCGGCACGGCGTCGAACCAGTTCGGCATGCTGCTCTTCGTCCATCAGTCGGGTCATCCACTTGCCTACCACCTCAAGGGAAGACAGGCGTTCTCCCCAACCTTTGCTGGTGAAATATTCGCAATTCTCTTCTTCCTGACCGGGAAGAGGATTGTGGAACAGCATCGGAATGGCTTTGGCGAGTCCTTCCGTGCAGGTCATACCGCCTGGCTTGGTAATCAGCAGATCGGATACTTCCATTAATTTGTCGATGTCTTTGGTATAGCCGATCACATGAACATTCTCATGCTGGAAACGAGGATCTTTTTTGAGCTTGCGCATCGCTTTCTCATTGCTGCCTACGCAGAAGACCAACTGTACGTCCTGGCGCCAGCGCGTGAGATACGGATTCAGAACGTCTCCGTTCATCAGTCCCCATCCCCCGCTCATGACAAGCACCGTAGGCATATCTTTGAGTCCAAGTTCCTGAAGCAATCCCGCTTTGACCGGATGATCCCAGAAGCTTGGGTGAACCGGAATCCCGGTCACATCGATGCGAAAAGGCGAAACCCCACGCTGCATCACCTTATTTTTGACTTCCTCGGTTGAAACGAGATAATGATCGACGCCAGCGCTGATCCAGGTGCCATGTGCATCATAATCGGTAATGACGGTACACAGAGGCACACGCAGGCCAAGCCGCTTGAGTCTGGATATAACGGCGCTCGGAATCGGATGGGTACAAACGACGAGATCCGGCTTGAGCTGCTCGATCACTTCACGGGCATGCGTGTAAAACAGCCGATGAAGCGCCAGAGTCGTTAGGCGATTGAGCGATTTTTTGTACTGCTGCTTATACATCATGCTGACAAAACGCGGCTGGGTAACGACCGTTTTCTTGTAAGCGTTAATGAACAGCGGAGCAACTTTGGGGTTCAGAAAGCTCCCGAGTTCCAGCACCCGGGTCTGAACGTCGGAAGAAAGTTTGCGAAGGCTGCCGGACAGGGCATAGGCCGCCCGCGTATGTCCTGCGCCGAAGCCTTCCGACAGGATCAGCACTCTGTATTTGGACACGGTTTTCGTCACCTTTTTCGGGAAGGCCCACTGTCTCCATGGATCTTGCGGAGGAGAGGGCCGATTTTTCGGTTCGCCTTTACGTTGCCGAGGTCTATTCGACGCCCGGCAATCAGGCAGCTTACCCTTCTACGATAGCCGCTTTAAGGCCATAATGCAACCGTGAGCCAGGCGGTCAGAGAGCCGATTACTCCGCCCGCCAGCACGTCGGACGGATAGTGCAGACCCAGGTACATCCGAGAAGTTCCTACAATTAACGCGATTGGAAGCAGCACAGCCGTGCTCCACGGAATCAGGATCATCATCGGCACGGTGACGGAGAAGATTGCTGTGGTGTGTCCAGACGGAAACGAATGGTCTACCAACGGGTTGCGGAACGTGTTGGTTTCCGGGAGCGCCAGGTGCGGCCGAACCCGTGGATACAGCTTTTTGACGATGGCTACCGGAACATGGCTGACGGCCAGAGCCACAAGCGAATGTAAGGCAGCCGAGTTCCAGGGAGCCGGAGCGAGCCAAGACGCGAGAACGGTTGCCGTGATGGTGAAGGTGGCGCCGCCCAGATGCGTCAGGTAGTAGAGCAGGATGCTGAGAACGCGATTGTGCAGGCGTCCATTGATCCATTTGAAGATGCGCTGGTCCAATTGGCTCAGCTTGATGAGCAAGCTACGCATAACATACCTCCGGATAAAGAGCCCGGGCGATTGGAGAAGGCGACGGGGCTGTCTTTTTTTGCTGCCGGATTCGCTCGCTTGGGGACGCTTGCGTGCTGACCAAACATCCTTTCCGCAATCGAACCTCATGGCAGTTCCATCTCGACTAGTAATTTTGACTCTATCAACCCCGAATTATACAATGATTCAAGGCAATTATAATAGGGTTAAAAAAAATTAACCGAAATTGCCCAACTTTTATCATCGCTTCCGCGTTTAAATTGGAGGCGGGGGAACGGGAGGTGGGCGTAGGTTCCGTCACGCCTGAAGCTTGACCAGGAACCAAAAGCACGCAAACCGGCGTTAAAAGGATGAAATCAAGGGCATGCAAGCGAATTTGCAAGCTGGGAGGATGAATTTGAAGGTAAGTCCTTCTTTTTTTGCCGTGCAAAGCGGATTCCCGGTTTTGACAAATGCCTGCAAAATCGCCAGAATCGAAAAGAACCAATTTTAACTGAGTTCAAAACAAAAAGGGTCATGGGTCGTTTTAAAAAAAAGTCGTTCTAGAAAAAGAAGCTTTAAAAAAGGCATTGTAAAAAGAAAAGCACAGGAAACACTGTGTACATAGGGGTAAAAAAGGGGGTCAAACCAACTATGCTGCAAGCATTATTCATGACGCTCCAGATTCTGCTGGCCTTAATCGGAGTGTATCAGTTTGGATTTGCGCTGTTCGGACTGTACAAGAAGAAAAAAGAAAAGACGTTCGCACCGCAAAAGTCGTTCGCCATTCTCGTAGCCGCGCATAATGAAGAGCAGGTCATCGGCGCTCTGATGGAGAACCTGAAGCATCTGCGTTATCCGAGAGAGCTGTACGACGTGTTTGTCATCTGTGACAACTGTACGGACAAGACGGCTGACATCGTGCGTGAACACGGCTGGAACGCCTGCGTTCGTGTCAACCCGAACCTGCGCGGCAAAGGCTATGCAATCGAGTGGATGCTGGAGGAGCTGTGGAAGCTCGACCGTGAGTATGACGGCATCGTCATGCTGGACGCCGACAACCTGGCACATCCAGACTTCCTGATCGGTATGAACAATGATCTGTGCCAGGGAGCGCAGGTTATTCAGGGTTACATCGACACCAAGAACCCGGACGACTCGTGGATCACGGCCGCTTACGGGATCTCGTATTGGTACATCAACCGTCTGTGGCAGCTGTCGCGTCATAATCTGAAGATGGCCAACTTCCTCGGCGGTACGGGCATGTGCTTTGACAACAAGCTGCTTCAGGAAATGGGCTGGGGCGCAACAAGCCTGGTTGAAGACTTGGAGTTCACCATGCGCTGCGTCAAACGCGGCGTCTATCCGAAGTTCAACTACCATGCCAAGATCTATGATGAAAAGCCGTTGACGTTCAAGGCTTCCGCCGTTCAGCGTCTGCGCTGGATGCAGGGTCACTTCACGGTTGCACGGAAATATTTCTTCCCGCTGCTGTGGCAGAGTATCCGTGATCGCAGCCTGGTGAAGTTCGACATGGCGCTGTATGCAGTCAACGTATATATCGTTCTGCTTACGCTGATGCTTACGGTTGTCCTGTACGGCGACATCGTGTTGTTCGATGGCCCGCACCTGCTGACGATGTATGATTACATGCCGCTGTGGGTAGCCGCCGTTGCGATTATCGCCCAGGTTGCCGTATTCTTTGTCGCCATGTTCCTGGAAAAGGTCAAGTCGTGGAAAGTATACGCGTACATCCTGCTCTTCCCGATCTACCTGCTGTCGTGGTTCCCGATTACGTTCTACGCGTTCTTCACACAGAACAACAAACAGTGGAGCCATACCAAACACACACGGGTCGTACGCATCGACGAGATGCATAGCGAGCGCGGTCAAGCTTAAAAGAGAGTCGGGCCTGATAAAGTTTTTATAAAAAAGACTTTACAGCCCCTTTCTTCTTTGGTATAGTTAGAGAAGTGCTGTTAAACAACAACTTGGATTCAAAAGCAGAAGCTCCGCTTCTCACCTGTCCGGCTCCAGTCGGCTGGTTCCCGATCCGATCATTTATGATGAACGTTTTCTCATGAAGATTGAAGATCAATAGGGATGCGGACTGTCTGTCCGTATCCCTTTTTATTTTGGGCAAAGGCCCATGTAACAAAATCGATTCGGAGGTGGACGGTTATTAGTAAGGACCATATGATCAATGAGGAAATCCGGGCGCGCGAAGTTCGCCTGGTAGGTGCAGAAGGCGAGCAGATCGGTATCAAGCCACTGCGTGAAGCCCTTCAGATGGCGGCAGATCTCAACTTGGATTTGGTGAACATGGCGCCTCAAGCGAAACCGCCGGTTTGCCGGATCATGGATTATGGCAAGTTCCGCTACGAGCAGCAGAAGAAAGAAAAAGAAGCACGCAAAAATCAGAAGATTGTCGAACTCAAAGAAGTTCGTTTTAGCGCGAACATTGAAGAGCACGATTATATGACGAAATTGCGCAACGTGGTGAAGTTCCTCGAAGCCGGCGACAAAGTGAAATGCTCCGTGCGTTTCCGCGGCCGCGAAATCACACACGCTTCACTTGGCCAGAAAGTGCTCGAACGGGTACGGGACGAAGTTTCGGAAATTTCCGCAGTGGACCGTCAACCAAAACTTGAAGGCCGTAGCATGATTATGATTTTGGCTCCGAAAAACCAATAGGGGGAAGAGTACAATGCCTAAAATGAAAACACACAGCAGTTTGAAAGGCCGTTTCAAAATCACAGGTACAGGTAAAGTGACGCGTTACAGCTCGCACAAAAACCACCTGCTCTCGCACAAATCGAAACGCGCTAAGCGTAACCTGAAAGCCGATCATCTGATGGCTCCGGGCGACGTTAGACGTCTGGCGCAAGGACTCAAGCAACTGAAATAGTTTTCAACATAATCGACTGGGAGGTCTTTAGATATGGCAAGAGTGAAAGGCGGATTCGTAACACGTCGTCGTCATAAAAAAGTTCTGAAGCTGGCAAAGGGTTATTTCGGTTCCAAACACCGCATTTTTAAAACGGCGAAAGAGCAAGTCAACAAATCGTTGATCTATGCTTACCGTGACCGTCGTCAAACGAAACGTAACTTCCGCAAACTGTGGATCGTACGGATCAATGCGGCAGCACGTCAAAATGGCCTGTCTTACAGCAAAATGATGCACGGCCTGAAACTGGCGGGTATCGATGTTAACCGCAAGATGCTGGCTGATCTGGCTGTGAACGACCTGACGGCGTTCAACTCGCTCGCATCCGCAGCAAAAGAAAAAATCAACGCTTAATTCAAGCGTGGAATGAAGTCCTCTGACCGAAGTTTTCGGAATCAGGGGACTTTTTTGTAGGCAAAATTTGCAGAAATTCGGCGGGATAAGCATTTGCACTATTTAACACTTTAAAGCGGTTGAATGACATTCCCTTAACTGAAAAAAGCGATTGTTCGTTATTAAGTCACAGTGCGTGTCAAGTGTGGCAAAAGTAAGCGATTACCGTTCAAAAAAAACGAATTTTTGTTTGGGAAAATGATTTTTTGTAGTAGATTTTGCAGCAGACTAAATGTATAATCTGTAAAGCGAAAGCAAACCTGTTTATGAGAGAAGCTTACGGTTCAGTCAGCCCAGATCAAACAGCAAGCACTCGACTTAGCAGGCAAAGATCCTAAGGGGGAACTATCTAAAATGAAAAAAGCTGTAAAACTCTCGCTTTTCATGCTGCTGGCCTTCTCGCTCGTCCTGGCTGCTTGTGGAAACAATAACAGCAAGCCGGCCGCTTCTGGCGGAAGCGAAGGCGAAGCAAGCGGATCGTCAAGCAGCGTCAAGATCGGTATGGTTACCGACACCGGCGGCGTAAACGACAAGTCGTTCAACCAAACTTCTTGGGAAGCCCTTCAGGCGCTTCAGAAAGACAAAGGCATCAAAGTCGAATACCTGCAAAGTAAGAGTGAAGCAGACTATCAGCCAAACCTGAACCAATTCGTTAAAGATGGATACAACCTCACTTGGGGCATCGGTTTCGCGCTGCAAAGCGCACTGACTGACATCGCCAAGCAAAACCCTAAGTCGAACTTTGCGATCATCGACGCAGCTGTTGATGCTCCAAACGTAGAATCCGTTCTGTTCTCCGAAAATGAAGGTTCGTTCCTGGTTGGCGTAATCGCCGGCAAGATGACGAAATCGAACAAGATCGGCTTCGTTGGTGGCGCAGATTCCCCAACGATCAAGAAGTTTGAAGTTGGCTTCAAAGCGGGCATTGAAGCGGTTAACCCTAATGCACAATTCACAGCGGTATACGCAAGTGGATTCGACAAGCCGGACGAAGGTAAAGCAGCAGCAGCAACGCTTTACAACGATGGCGCAGACATTGTCTTCCAAGCAGCTGGCGGCACGGGAACAGGCGTCTTCAACGAAGCACTGGACCGCAAGAACCAAGGCCAAAACGTTTGGGTAATCGGCGTAGACAAAGACCAATCGCTGGAATTCGGCGACGGTGTAACCCTGACTTCGATGATGAAACGCGTAGACGTTGCCATCAAGACGGTATCGCAGCAAGTGATCGACGGTACGTTCAAAGGCGGCACGACGACAACTCTGGGTCTTAAAGACGACGGCGTAGGCGTAGCTGACACTTCGAGCAAAAACGTGCCACAAGACGTTCTGGATCTGGTTCAGTCTTACAAAGAAAAAATTGTGAGCGGCGAGATCACGGTTCCTGCTAAATAATTGCTTCACATGATATAATATTAGTGACAAGGCCGGTTCCTTGAACCCGGCCTTGTCGTTACGTTTACGGTTAAATTGAAGACCCCGCATCGATCAGACGAAACGAACCGTTTCCCGTTTGGTGTGATCGACGCACTACTACGAAAGATAAGGGTGATTCCATGGCTGCTGCAACTCCCGTAGTCGAGTTAAAGCAAATTACGAAGCGTTTTCCCGGAATCGTCGCCAACGATTCGATCAGCATCAAGCTGCACAAAGGCGAAATCCACGCCCTGCTCGGCGAGAACGGCGCGGGTAAATCCACGCTGATGAACATCCTCTTCGGTCTGTATCAGCCGGATGAGGGACACATTGAGATCAACGGAACTCCGACTCCCATCGACAGCCCGAATAAGGCCATCGAGCTGGGCATCGGAATGGTTCACCAGCACTTTAAGCTTGTACAGCCGTTTACTGTGACGGAAAACATCATCCTGGGGATGGAACCTGCCAAAGGCGGCATCCAGATCGATTACAAGACAGCTACGGAAAAGGTAAGGAAAATCTCGGATCAGTATGGCTTCCACATTGATCCAAACGCTAGGATTGAGGACATTTCCGTGGGTATGCAGCAGCGTGTTGAGATCCTCAAGACGCTTTACCGTGGTGCGGACATCCTGATTTTTGATGAACCAACCGCTGTATTGACTCCGCAGGAAATATCGGAATTGATTGAGATTATGCGTCGTCTGGTCGCTGAAGGCAAATCGATCATTCTGATTACCCATAAACTGAAAGAGATCATGTCGGTCTCCGATACCGTGACGATTATTCGTCGGGGTAAAGTGATCGATACAGTGAAGACCAGTGAGACAACTCCATTTGAACTGGCGGAGAAGATGGTCGGTCGAAATGTCTCCTTCAAAGTCTCGAAGAAGCCTGCGACTCCAGGTGAAAAAGTGGTTGAGGTCAATGACGTCACGATCAAAACCAAACAGGGAGTCACCCTGCTCGACGGTATGACTTTCGATGTCCGCCGCGGCGAAATCGTAGGTGTCGCTGGGGTCGATGGAAACGGTCAGACGCAGATCATTGAAGCACTATCCGGTCTGCGCAAGATTGACAGCGGCTCAATCAAGCTCAACGGCAAGGAGATTGGCAGTCGCACACCACGCGAGATCTCTGAATCGGGTCTGGGTCATATCCCGGAAGACCGTCACAAGCACGGTCTGGTGCTTGATTTCAGTGTGAGTGAAAATATGGTGCTTGAGAGCTATTACAAAGAGCCTTATACCAAGCGGGGTTTCCTGAATTTCCGTGCGATTAATGATCTGGCGAAACGGCTGGTCGAGAATTTTGACGTACGTACGCCAAGCATCCAGACCAAAGCGCGTTCGCTCTCCGGTGGTAATCAGCAGAAAGCGATTATCGCCCGTGAAATTAACAAAAATCCGGACTTCCTGATCGCGGCGCAGCCAACTCGCGGCCTGGACGTGGGGGCGATTGAGTTTGTACAAACACAGCTCATTCAACAGCGTGACCAGGGCAAAGCCGTCCTGCTCGTATCGTTTGAGCTGGATGAGATCTTGAACGTCTCCGACCGGATCATCGTCGTGTACGAAGGCAAGGTCATCGGCGAAGTGCGTCCGGAAGAAACGAATGACCAGGAACTGGGCTTGATGATGGCGGGCAGCCGGCAGGGAGGAACTAAGGAATGAATAAATTTCTGAAATGGTTTGCGAGCGATTCGTTTATCGTCTCGCTGGCCGCCATCGTTATGGGTCTGCTGCTCGGCGCGATCGTCATGCTCATCGGTGGATATAACCCGATCGACGCTTATGGAGCGCTGCTCACACGCGTCTTCGGCGACTGGTACGGATTTGGTGAAGCGCTGCGTGAGATGACTCCGCTCGTCTTGACCGGTCTGGCTGTAGCCTTTGCTTTCCGCGCGGGGATGTTCAACATCGGTGCGGAAGGCCAGGTTATCATGGGTATGACCGGTGCTTCCCTGATCGGGATCAAGCTGACTGGCCTTCCATGGATCATTCATGCGCCGCTTGCGATTATCGTAGGTGCGTTGTTTGGCGGATTATGGGCGGCGCTGGCTGGCTATATCAAGGCCAAGCGTGGCGTCAACGAAGTCATCACCACGATCATGTTGAACTGGACCGCGCTGTTCCTGTGCAACTACATTGTGCGCACGTTCCTTTTGCTGGAAGGCAATCAGCGTTCGGTTGATATTCAGCCAAGTGCTTCCATCTCGATCGGTTGGTTGTCCGAAATGATGGGTAACGCGCGCGTCCACTGGGGCATTCCGCTTGCCATCTGTGCGGCGATCTTCTTCTACTATTTCCTGTGGAAAACCAAACAGGGCTTTGAACTGCGTGCGGTCGGCAGCAATCCGGAAGCCGCTCGTTATGCAGGTATCAACGTAAACAAAAACATCGTCAAAGCGATGTTTATCAGCGGCGTGTTCGCGGGTCTGGCTGGTGCTTTTGAGACGCTGGGCGTCTTCCATTACCAAAGCGTATATTCGTCGCTGCCGGGTTACGGCTTCAACGGCATCGCGGTAGCCTTGCTTGGCATGACTCATCCGTTCGGCGTATTGGCCGGTGCGGGATTGTTCGGTGCATTGACTTACGGTTCGGCAGGAATGAGCTTCGATGCGGGTGTACCGCCAGAGATCATTCAGATCGTAATCGGGTCGATCATTTTCTTCATCGCGGCACAGGGAATCGTACGCTTCATTCTCAAGCCTGTGTATAAGCGCAAGAAAGAGAAGGTGTTGTAAATGGATCTTCTTACACTCGGCAACCTGATTAATACGACACTCGTATTCTCAACCGCCTTGATCTTCGCTGCGCTCGGCGGCCTGTTCTCCGAACGCTCCGGTATCGTCAACATCGGTATTGAAGGTCTGATGGTGTTCGGTGCGTTTGCGGCTGCGGTCGGCACGCATTATGCGGAGAAAGCGGGCATGGAAGGCGGCGCTCCGTGGGTGGGCCTGCTGACGGCTGTGGTCGTTGGTGTGCTCGGTTCGTTGATTCACGCGGTTGCGACCATTACGTTCAAAGCCGACCAGACGATCAGTGGTGTGGTCATCAACTTCCTGGCAACCGGGATCACCTTGTATCTGGTCAAGCTGATGTTCGATGGCGCAGGCGAAACGCCGCTGCTGCTGCACCGTCTGGTGAAGTTCAATTTTGCTGACTTTGCTTCGATTCCGGTTATTGGACCGATTATCGGCACGGGCATTTTGAACTCCTATCCGACGACCTTTATTGCGCTTATCCTGGTATTTGTTATTTATTATGTGCTTTATAAGACGACATTTGGTCTGCGTCTTCGTTCGGTAGGTGAGCATCCAAGCGCCGCAGACACGATGGGGATCAACGTCAACCGCATGCGTTATATCGGCGTTATGCTGAGTGGGGCACTGGCCGGTCTGGGTGGGGCAACAGTCACCCTCACCACCACTGGACTGTTCTCGCATACGACCATCTCCGGTCAGGGCTTCATCGCTATTGCGGCACTGATCTTCGGGAAATGGAATCCGCTCGGCATCATGGGTGCTGCGCTGTTCTTCGGCTTCTCGCAGGCCATTCGCAACTATGTGCAGCTGTTCGACTGGTCGGCAGACATTCCGCAGGATTTCATCCTGATGCTGCCTTACGTGCTGACCGTCATTGTGCTGGTTGTCGCTATCGGTAAATCGAGAGCACCTGCTGCGCTCGGGGAGCCTTACGACCCTAGCAAGCGCTGAGAAGTGCGATACGCACGGCGTATTCATTGTCTCCCCATACAACTACACAGCACGCTTGCTTCTCAAACTCAATCGCAGCTTTTGTCGTGGATTCACGGCAAAAGCTGCGATTTTTTTGTCCTCTTCACGCGGACAGGTTGTACGCCATGAATGTATGCCTTGACGAAGATTTAAATGTTTTGTTGAAAATAGGTGTTGACTTCCCCAAAAGTTAAGTCATATAATAACCCTAACATTTACGGCATGCACGCAAACGCAGGACGGTCTTTCCAAGACTGTTAAAGTTTTCGGACATGTTCCGGATCGAATAATTGATCGGCTATGAAGAGGACGAAGTTTTAAGGGCCCTTTTGCCAGAGAGCGGGGAAGCATCAAGCTGGAATCCACCGCCAAAATCCCTTATATACGAGCTCACCTCGGAGCTGTTTTCCTGAAAAGCGAACAGAGTTCATCTCAGTTGCGTATTAGGGAGAATCGTGAGGTTCGCGTTACGAACCGCGAGTTTGAAATCGATGGTTTTCGATTTCGGACCGCTTGAGGCTGTGCACTGTGAAGTGCAGGCAAATCTGGGTGGTACCACGTAAGGAATAACAACCTTTCGTCCCTCGAAGCAGATCTTCTGCTTTGCGGGGCGAAAGGTTTTTTGGTTTTTGTGACAAGCAGACCGTGACCGCGCCGTGCATGCCCAAAAGCGGGAAGATCCCGTAACGATGGCCTTGTGCAAATTGCCGATGTGAGATTGATGTAATCTTTGGAAGGGGGAAAAACGATGAGCGCGCAAATGCCAGAAGCGAAATCGACGGAAGAATTGAGAGAAGAATGGGTGGATAAACAGGAAGTCCTGACAGGTTCGGACATTCTGCTCCGCAGCCTGGTGCTCGAAGGCGTCAAGTGCGTATTCGGTTACCCGGGAGGAGCGGTGCTGTATATCTACGACGCCATGTACGGCTTCAAGGATTTCCACCACGTGCTGACCCGACATGAACAAGGTGCCATTCACGCCGCAGATGGTTACGCTCGGGCATCTGGCGAAGTCGGCGTATGTATCGCCACTTCCGGACCGGGAGCGACCAATCTGGTTACCGGGATTGCGACGGCGTACATGGATTCGACGCCGCTCGTGGTCATCACGGGTAACGTTGCTTCGACGCTGATCGGAACCGACGCTTTCCAAGAGGCCGACATCACAGGCATCACGATGCCCATCACAAAGCACAGCTATCTGGTGCGAAGCGTGGACGAACTGCCGCGCATCATCCATGAGGCGTTCCATATCGCCAACACAGGCCGCAAAGGTCCGGTGCTGATCGATATTCCCAAGGATGTATCGGCAGCCATGACGCTGTTCCAGCCTCACACGGAGCCGGTAGCACTGAGAGGGTACAACCCACGTACCATGCCGAACAAATTGCAGGTCGAACGGTTGGCCGATGCCATCTCCAAAGCCGAGAAGCCGCTGATTCTGGCGGGTGGCGGTGTGGTCTACTCCGGCGGACACGAAGCACTGCTGGAACTGGTCGAGAAGACGGGCATCCCGATCACGACTACGCTGCTTGGACTGGGCGGTTTCCCAAGCGGTAACGAACATTGGCTGGGCATGCCGGGGATGCACGGAACATTTGCTTCCAACATGGCCATCCAGGAATCGGATCTCCTGATTAGCATTGGAGCAAGATTCGATGACCGCGTAACCGGCAAGCTGAATGGGTTTGCGCCAAAAGCTAAGATCGCACACATTGACATTGACCCTGCGGAAATTGGCAAAAACGTCAAAACGGACATTCCAATCGTCGGCGACGTGAAAACCGTATTGGAACTGCTGAACAAATCGGTGAAAAGAGCCGAGTTGGCGGACGAATGGAGAACGCAGCTTCAACAATGGAAAGCGGAGAAGCCGTTCCGTTATAAAGACCATTACCAGGAAACGGAAGTGGGACTGAAGCCGCAGTGGGTAGTCGAACTGTTAAATGAGACAACCAAAGGCGAAGCGATTGTCACCACGGACGTTGGCCAGCACCAGATGTGGGCGGCTCAATATTACAAGTTCAATCACCCGCGCTCCTGGATCACTTCCGGCGGACTGGGCACGATGGGCTTCGGTCTTCCATCAGCCATTGGTGCACAGATGGCCCAGCCGGATCGTCTGGTAATCTCGATCAACGGTGATGGCGGCATGCAGATGTGTTCACAGGAACTGGCGATCTGTGCCATCAACAATATTCCGGTGAAGATCGTCATCTTGAACAACCAGGTGCTCGGCATGGTTCGTCAGTGGCAGGAGCTGATCTACGAGAACCGCTACAGCCACATCGATCTGGCAGGCAGCCCGGATTTCGTAAAACTGGCTGAAGCCTATGGCGTAAAAGGACTGCGTGCGACGACCAAAGAAGAAGCCAGAGCAGCTTGGCAGGAAGCACTGGATACACCGGGGCCGGTCGTGATCGACTTTGTGGTTGAAAAAGGCGAAAACGTGTATCCGATGGTACAGCAGGGCATGACGCTGGATCAAATGCTGATGGGGGACGAATAAGATGAGCAATACGACGCAGACCAAACATACCATTTCCATTCTGGTCAATGACCAGCCGGGCGTTTTGCAGCGGGTCTCCGGATTGTTCGGCCGCCGTGGATTCAACATCGAGAGCATCACGGTGGGGCAATCCGAAGAACCCGGCTTGTCCCGCATGGTGATCGTATCCACAGGCGACGACAAGACGATCGAGCAGATCGAGAAGCAGCTGTACAAGATCATTGACGTCATCAAGGTCGTAGACTTGAGCGCGAATCCAATGGTCGGCCGCGAGCTTGCGTTAATCAAGGTCAAGTCCGAACCTACCGCGCGTCCCGAGATTATGGGACTGGTCGAGACGTTCCGGGCCGCAGTCGTGGACATCGGTACGCACAGTCTCATGGTTCAAGTGGTCGGAGACACGGAAAAGATCGACGCCATGATCGAGCTGCTCACGCCTTATGGCATCCGTGAACTTTCCCGTACAGGGGTAACCGCGATGATTCGGGGCAACGCTTAACGAAAAGCAGCAGCAAGCAGGAAAATGAGTTTGTTTGGCGAATCGAATCTTGTAGATGATGAAAATGAAGAACTGCTGGTAGATCTCCCCGGCGGAGAGAAGCGGCTGCGTACATGACGGATAAGCGGGGCTGCCGGAAGCGACTCCAATCCTTCCGGAACCCACACACATATGTCTGGAACAAGCGGGGAACTGAACGGAGTCTTTCATCGAGACTTCTCTGCATCTCTGCTGTGACTCCGCTGAGTTACCCGCTTGTTTGGGCAGGGTTTAGGTTTTATACACAAAGGAGGAAATAAGAATGGCAGTTACCACGTACTATGAAAAAGATGCAGACCTGAGCGTACTTCAAGGAAAAACGATCGCAATTATCGGCTACGGAAGCCAAGGACACGCCCATGCGCAGAACCTGCGCGATAGCGGTCTGCAAGTGATCGTGGGCCTTCGTGAAGGCAAATCGGCGAACAAAGCCAAAGAAGATGGCTTTGAAGTGCTGTCGGTTGCGGAAGCGACCAAACGTGCGGATGTCGTTCAGATCCTGATGCCGGACGAAACGCAAGCCTCCGTGTATAAAAACGAAATCGAACCGAACCTGAAAGACGACGCAACGCTCTTGTTCGCGCACGGCTTCAACGTTCACTTCGGCCAGATCGTAGCCAAAGCAGGCAATGACGTTCTGCTGGTTGCTCCAAAATCGCCAGGTCACATGGTTCGCAGAACATACGAAGAAGGTTTCGGCGTACCGGGACTGATCGCCATCCACCAGGATGCGACAGGCAAAGCCAAAGAAATCGGTCTGGCTTATGCAAAAGGTATCGGTTGTACGCGTGCCGGAGTCATTGAGACTTCGTTCCGTGAAGAAACCGAAACCGACCTGTTCGGCGAACAAGCCGTACTGTGCGGCGGTGTAAGTGCGCTGGTTAAAGCCGGATTTGAAACGCTGACTGAAGCCGGTTACGCTCCGGAAATGGCTTACTTCGAGTGCCTGCATGAGCTGAAGCTGATCGTAGACCTGATGTATGAAGGCGGTCTGGCGACCATGCGCGATTCCATCAGCAACACGGCGGAATACGGTGACTATGTAACAGGTCCTCGCATCGTGACAGAAGACACCAAGAAAGCGATGAAGGAAGTGCTGTCCGACATCCAACAGGGTAAATTCGCTCGTGACTTCATCCTGGAAAACCAATCCGGCCGTGCGTTCCTGACGGCAACTCGCCGCAACGAGTCCGAGCATCCGCTTGAAGTTGTAGGCAGCCAACTGCGTGACATGATGCACTGGATCAAAAAATAAGTTCCCTAGACTCTAGGGACAGGGCTATCCCGGGCCGCAAAAATGCGGCTTAGGGGCAGCCCTTTTCCACATTTATTCGAGATTCCAACAGGATCAAGGAGGCTAAACCGTGCGGAAAATTTATATTTTTGATACAACGCTGCGCGATGGCGAACAATCGCCGGGCGTCAACCTGAATACGCGCGAGAAAGTCGAAATCGCCCATCAGCTTGAGAAACTTGGCGTGGATCGCATGGAAGCCGGATTCCCGGCGGCATCACCAGGCGATCTGGCTGCGGTAAATGCCGTCGCCCGCGCGGTCAAAAATGCAAGCGTTGTGGGATTGTCGCGTTCGCGTGAATCCGACATTGATGCGGTGCGTGAAGCGCTCAAGGGAGCAGCCGATCCCCGTCTGCATGTGTTCCTGGCCACATCGCCGATTCACCGGAAATACAAGCTCAAGATGGAAAAGCATCAAGTGCTGGAAGCTGCGCAGTCGGCCATCCGTTATGCCAAAAAATATTTCTCGCAGATTGAGTTTTCTCTGGAGGATGCAGGTCGCACTGAAGCGGACTTCCGCGCCGAGATGGTGGCCATGGCTGTACGGGAGGGCGCCTGTGTCGTCAATATCCCGGATACGGTCGGTTACTTGAATCCGGCTGAATACGGGGCCATCTTCAAGCATCTCAAAGAAACCGTACCTGGCATCGAGAAAGTGCAGCTGAGTGCGCACTGCCATGATGATCTGGGCATGGCAACCGCCAATACGCTGGCTGCCATTCTCAATGGTGCCGATCAGATCGAAGGCACGATCAATGGTATCGGTGAACGCGCAGGCAACACCGCTATCGAAGAAATTGCGCTGGCTCTGGAGACCCGCGCCGACTTCTTCGGTGCAAAGACCGGGCTGACGCTGGGCGAGATCGCCCGTACAAGCCGACTGGTTAGCAAACTTACCGGCATGCCGGTGCCAGGCAACAAAGCGATCGTCGGCGCGAACGCTTTCGCGCACGAGTCGGGTATCCATCAGGACGGGATGCTCAAGGAGAAGACGACGTACGAGATCATGTCGCCGGAGACGGTCGGCTTCAAAGAGAGCAAGCTGGTACTTGGCAAGCACTCCGGACGCCATGCTTTCCGCGAACAGCTGCTGGAGTTGGGCTATACACTTGAAGACGAGCAGCTGAATGAAGCGTTCGCCAAGTTCAAAGATCTGGCGGACAAGAAGAAGGAGATCACCGACGACGATCTGTTGGCGTTGATCGAAGAACGCCTGCCAGACGCCCCGGAGAAGTACAGCCTGGAATCGCTGAGCTTCTCGTTTGCTACGCAGGCAGCTCCTACAGCATCCGTCTCTATCACGGTAGCCGGAGAAGGCAGCCGCACAGCCGAAGCCAGCGGCAACGGTACGGTTGATTCGATCTATAACGCGATTGACCAGGCATCGGGCGAAGACGTGACCCTCGTGGATTACGCCATTCAAGCCGTTACGCTCGGCAAGGATGCACTCGGCGAAGTGCATGTCACGCTGCGCCAGGGCGAGACGGAAGTTCGCGGTCGCGGCGTCAGCACGGACGTACTGGAAGCCAGTGCCCGCGCTTATATCGATGCACTGAACCGCCTTGCGGAGAACCGCCGCATGCCAAGCGGCCGGAAGGGCGCCGAGAAGGTCTGGTAATCGCAAGCAAGATTGAACGTTGCATGACCGAAAAAGCGGTACCGCAGTCCGATGCTAGTCGGATCGCGGTACCGCTTTTTGATGAATCGGATATTATCGGGTTCCCGCGCATTAGACGGAAACGTCCGCTGTTACCAGGCGTACGCGTTCGGAGCCGCTCCGCCAGGTCCCGGGAAGATCTCGTCCAGACGCTTCAGCTCGGCTTCGCCCAACTTCACGTCTACGATCCGCAGCGCACTCTCCAGTTGGTCGAGTGTGCGCGGCCCAATGATCGGGGCTGTAACGGCCGGATTCGCCAGTACCCAGGCGAGAGCGACGGTATCCTGCGCCTCGCCAAGTTCGGCGCTGAACGCTTCAAACTGCTCAAGCTGCGCTCTATGCTTCTCGACGCGCTCAGCGTTGCCGCCGCTGCGCGAGCCTTCGATTTTCTTGAGCGCGTTTCGTCCAAGCAGTCCTCCTTCAAGCGGACTCCATGGAATAACGCCGAGTCCAAGCGCCTCGGAAGCAGGGAGCACTTCAAGCTCCGGTTGGCGCGTGAACAGGCTGTATTTATGTTGTTCGGAGACGAGACCGAGGAATCCGCGTTTCTCCGCTTCTTTTTGCGCAACGGCGATGTCCCAGCCTGCGAAGTTGCTGGAGCCGACATAGCCAATCTTGCCTTGGTAGACGGCGACTTCAAAGGCGCCCCATAGCTCGTCCCAGCTCACGTTGCGGTCGATATGGTGCATCTGGTACAGCTCTACATGATCGGTCTGAAGCCGCTGAAGCGAAGCTTCCAGATGACGGCGAATCTTGTAAGCGGACAAGCCGCGCTCACCGTTGGGTCCATCGACGTCATTGCCCATGCCGCCATACACTTTGGTTGCCAGTACGACTTTTTCCCGTCGTCCGCCGCCCTGCTTGAACCAGCGGCCGATGATCTCTTCTGTACGTCCGGCATTATCCTTGCCGCCGTAAACGTTTGCAGTATCAAAAAAATTGATGCCGGCATCCAAGGCCGCGTCCATGATGCGGAACGATTCCTGCTCGTCGGTCCGATCGCCGAAGTTCATCGTGCCCAGACAGATCCGGCTCACTTTAAGTCCTGATTTTCCCAAATACGCGTATTCCATTTCGTCATTCATCTCCCTGCCGAATTTTTGCGAATCGCGTGCGGTTCTATTGTAGCAACCGTTTTCGCCGGAATCAAATAGACGGAAGCCGCATTTTTTCTTCATTTATAGGCTATAGGCAAAACCTATCAGCGTGATAGTTTCTATATCTTGGTCAATCCCTGACGGAGTATGTTACTGTTTTTAAAGGTGCAAAATGACGAACGAATTCAAGAGACGAGGGAGTGCGACAGATGACGGAAACGAAAAAGATCGCGGTAATCGCGGGAGACGGAATCGGACCGGAAGTAGTAGCAGAGGCAGAAAAGGTGCTGCAAAAAGTTGGAGAAGTCTTCGGCTACTCGTTTGAAACGGAGCATGCGCTGTTCGGTGGGATTGCCATTGACGAAAAAGGCACACCGCTTCCTCAGGAGACCCTTGAGATCTGTAAAAGAGCGGACGCTGTGCTGCTCGGGGCAGTAGGTGGTCCCAAATGGGATAACAATCCCAAAGAGCTGCGTCCAGAGACAGGGCTGCTGGGCATTCGCAAAGAGCTGGGGCTGTTCTCGAATCTGCGTCCGGCCGTTGTCTTTGACTGCTTGAAGGATGCTTCAACGTTGAAGCCCGAAGTGCTGGAAGGTACAGACTTGATGGTCGTACGCGAGTTGACCGGCGGAATCTACTTCGGTGAGAAGTTCCGCCGCCAGACGGAGCAGGGAGAAGAAGCGGTTGATACCTGCGCCTATAATGTCACGGAAGTGGAGCGTATCGCACGCCAGGCGTTCGACATTGCCATGAAGCGCCGTAAGAAACTGGCTTCCGTTGACAAAGCGAATGTACTGGAAACGTCCCGTCTGTGGCGCGAAACGGTCATCCGCATTGCCGAAGAGTATCCGGAAGTGGAATTGGAGCATGTACTGGTGGACAACTGTGCGATGCAGCTGCTTCGCCGTCCGTCCAGCTTCGACGTCATTGTGACGGAGAATATGTTCGGCGACATCCTGAGCGATGAAGCCGCGATGCTGACGGGTTCGATCGGTATGCTGGCATCTGCCTCCCTCGGCGAAGGCAGCTATGGTCTTTACGAACCGGTACACGGTTCCGCACCGGACATCGCCGGACAAGGCCTGGCGAACCCGATTGCGACGATCCTGTCCACGGCTCTGATGCTGCGCCTGACCTTCGGTTATGGCGAAGCCGCAGATGCGATCGAACGTGCGGTTGCTGAAGTATTGGATGCGGGACACCGTACCAGCGACATCGCCGCAGGACGTGGAGATGCACTGTCCACGACGCAGATGGGCGAACTGATTCTCAATGCGATTCGTAAATAATAATAATTATAAATAAATAAGCGTTATAATCTTGACTTCAAAAAACGCCGGTGATAACATAGCCTTATGAGTTTCAGAATATTCAGAAAACGCTCATCACCGGGCGTCATTTTGAAGGAGGATTTACACAAATGGCAGATCGTTTGGTAGGAAAACCGGCTCCGGCCTTTACAATGGAAACCGTCTCCGGAGACGGACAAGAATTCGGTAAAGTATCTCTGGAAGATTACCGCGGCAAATGGCTCGTGTTCTTCTTCTACCCACTGGACTTCACGTTTGTATGCCCGACTGAAATCACCGCTCTGAGCGATGCTTTCGGCGACTTCCAGACGCTTGACACTGAAGTTCTCGGCGTCAGCATTGACTCCGTACACAGCCACAAAGCCTGGATCAACGCTTCCAGCGACATCGGCGGTCTGGGCAAGATCAACTTCCCACTGGCATCCGACATCACGAAGAAAGTGGCCAGCGACTATGGCGTACTGATCGAAGAAGAAGGCGTAGCTCTGCGTGGTCTGTTCATCATCGATCCGGAAGGCGAACTGAAATATCAAGTCGTCAACCACAACGATGTAGGCCGCAGCGTGGAAGAAACCCTTCGCGTGCTTCAAGCTCTGCAATCGGGCGGTCTGTGCCCAATGAACTGGAAACCAGGCGATCAAAACCTGTAAGAAACGTTGGTGAAGCAGCAGCGCTGCGGATCAACTTTTATAGCTTAGGCCTTCTTTCCCGACTCCGTCGGAAAGAAGGCTTTTTTGCACCTTTGCCCTCTGGCATGTCTTTCCGTTCCATGCTAAGATGAAGGCCAAGTAAGTTTAAGCCTCCCAAAATGGTTAAGTAAGAAGAAAAGGAAGCCGACAAGGAGGGGGAATGACCATGAGTTTTTGTTGCGGAGCCAGCATGATCGGAACAAAAGGGACATTAACACACTATCGAACGCAGGTTCATAATGTCCCTTTACTCTATTGTCCGGTATGCCAGCGAATTGAAGTTCATTATAAAGTCGAGAGCGAATACGAGATTCTGGCTGAATATGCGCATGGCGATGGGGAATCGGAGATCGATTTCCAGGATTACGTGCTTGAAGACGACGAAGAGATTTTTGCCAACTGCGTCAGTATCGACAGTGAAGATAAGATGGAATCGGTTCGTAATCAGATTGATCTATCGCTGGATCTGCTTGGTGTTGCCAAACAGATGGGCGACAAGCGTTGGCAGATCGAACTCAAGCGGCGTCTTGCGGTCATGAGTCAGAAGCTGGACAAGCTTCAGAGCCGCAACGGACGCGGTGCTTCATGAGTAAATCCGATATAAGGAAGCAATATTTTTCCAAACGGTCGGCTTATACCGATCGCGGAGACAGCCCCAAACAAGTCCAAGTATTGCTCGACAGATTGCGCAAATTGCAAGAAAGCGTGTCCGTCGAATAAACCCGAAAAACCGGAAGCGATCGTATACGATCCTTCCGGTTTTATTTGGATAGGCACATTTTCATTAAAGGTATCCAACCAAGGGGGCATCGGGTTTGGAAAACGCTATCGTCTTTGTTAAAATGAAAAGGTAGGAAGAAACAGGAAGTCTAAAGTGATTTCAATACATATCCCATCCAGCGGTTTGCCTCTATGCAGGACGCGGTACAGGGAAGACGGAGGAACGTTCATGAAAAACGTACAAGACCTCGCATCCAAACTCAAGCAAAACATCGGGAAAATCATCGTCGGCAAAGACGAAGAAGTGGATCTGCTGCTCACTGCCCTGCTCGCTTCCGGTCATGTGCTGCTTGAAGATGTACCGGGCACCGGCAAGACGATGTTGGCCAAGAGCCTGGCGGCTTCGCTGAGTCTGAGCTTCCAGCGTATTCAGTTTACGCCCGATCTGCTGCCTTCCGATCTGACAGGCATCCATTTCTACAATCAAAAAGATGGCGAATTCCATTTCCGTCCCGGCCCGCTGTTTGCCAGCATTGTACTGGCTGACGAGATCAACCGGGCGACGCCGCGTACGCAGTCGAGTCTGCTGGAATGTATGGAAGAACGTCAGATCAGTGTCGATGGGGAAACGATGAAGCTGGAACAGCCTTTTATGGTCCTGGCTACGCAGAACCCAGTGGACAACCAGGGTACATTCCCGCTGCCGGAGGCGCAAATGGACCGATTCATGATCCGGATGAAGCTGGGCTATCCGTCTGCTGCCGAAGGACGCGAGATTCTGCGCCGCACCGTACAGGCAGGCGGGTTAAGCGTGGGGTCGGTTGAAGCGACAGCTACAGCTCAAGAGGTGCTGGAAGCACAGGCCGCATGCCGTCAGGTGAAGATCAATGATGATCTGCTGGATTATATGGTGGCACTGGCGGACGCATCGAGAAGTCATGCCGAGCTTGCTCTGGGTATCAGCCCTCGGGGCACCCAGTCGCTGCTGCGTGCCTGCCAAGCCTATGCCGCGCTCAAGGGCAGGGATTATATTTTGCCGGATGATGTGAAAAAGCTGCTGGTTCCCGTCTGCGCCCACCGCCTCGTGCTGAACAATCGATATGACCAGCAGGGCAACCCGGCTGAACGGATTCTGGCTGAATTGACGGAGCGTATCCCTGTTCCAAGTGAAGAGGGACTGGAAAGCGAAGTGAGATAGATGGCGCTGCTTGGACTTCTGCTGCTTGCGGCTCTGATCGTTCTGGTGCAGGGCTGGCTGCTGGGCAAACCGGCGCTGGCTCGCCTGGGATATGAGCGCAGCTTCAGCCGGTATGTCTGCCGGGAGGGGGAGCAGGTCGAGATGGTCGAGACACTCTCCAACCGCAAGCCGCTTCCCGTTCCTTGGCTTCGTCTTGAAGCGATGCTGCCCTCTGCGCTATCATTCACCCGCAGTTCCGATACCAACGTCAGCGAAGGAAATATCTATCAGAATCATACCAGTCTGTTCACCCTTCCGGCTCGTACCAGGATTACCCGTACGCACCGGATTCTCTGCCGGACACGCGGGATCTATCCCATTGAATCGGCTACGATGACGGGTGGCGACCTGTTTGGATTGTATGCGCCTTCAAAAAAAGTACAGCTCAACATGCGCATGGTGATCCATCCCCGATTGATTGCGGAAGATGAACTTCCCGTCTCGTGGAAGACCTGGCAGGGAGAACTGTCCGTACGCCGCTGGATCGTGGATGATCCCTTTCTGATTACCGGCGTTCGCCAGTATGCGGCAGGAGATCCCATGAACCGGATTCACTGGAAGGCCAGTGCCCGAACGGGGCAGCTGCAAGTACACAAGAACGGGTATTCTGCCGATCCGCGCGTGATGATTCTATTGAATGTTGAGGACTCGGAGAGCATGTGGAGCGTGGTCACTCGCCCTTCGTTAATCGAACGTCAGCTGTCGCTCGCCGCCACCTGTGGAGCTTCGCTGATCGGTCAGGGAATGGCCGCAGGCTTTGCCCATAACGGTCATTCCCAGTTAGGCGAAGCGGGTTATCGGCTGGATATGGATTACGGGCCGGTACATTTAAATCGGATGATGGAAGCGATGGCGGCGTTTGAATTAAAATCGCGTCTGCCGTTTCACGAACTGCTTCAGCTGGAAGCGCAGCGTGAATTCCGCGAGCCGATCGATTATCTGCTGGTTACGGCGCATCGTTCGCCCAAGATGGAAGAAGCAGTTGCCGCACTGGAGCAGCTCGGGCATCGGGTTGGCCTGACCGGATTCACTGCCGACTCGCCTTTGGGAGACCGACCGTCCATGCGGCCGGAGCAGCGCCGCGAAGCGGCGCATCGAGAGGAGGCCGTTCTATGACGAAGATCCAGAACGGGGCGAAGGCGCAGCGGCAGCCGCTGCTGCGCGGATTTGGCCGCCCAGCAGCCTACTCGCTGCTGGAAGTGCTGACTGCCTATGCGCCTGCTGCGCTGCTGGCGCATTATGTCGTGCAGCAGCCGGATCTGCTGCTGCTCCTGCCGATGCTGGCGCTGCATGTCTGCGCCAGCTGGATCGGCCTGCGGCAGGCGGAAGCACGGGCCGCAGGCTGGCTGGCAGCACTGCCTTTTGCGGCAGCGCTGCTGCTGGCGCTGATGTTCCCCGGCGGGCTGCTCGCCCGTGGAGCTGCCGCTGCGCTGCTGCTGGTCGCGGCACTGCGCGGCCTGCTCGTAGGCCGTCGGCAGCTGTGGGACAATATGTGGGTACGGATTCCATTGACCGGTCTCACCGCTATGTTCGTGCTCTACATTATCGCGGGACGTACCCCCGAGCTGCTTGGCTATCGGACCCCTTTGTATGTCCTGTCGGTGCTGCTTCTTGCCTTGACCTTGCTGCTGGTGAATGGCGATCGGGTTAGAAACGCCGTCGGTGAGCGAACTTCTGCCTTATCCGGCATCTTGACGACCAACCGCAAATTGACCTGGATCGTGGCCGGATGTGTGGTGGTGGCGGGAATCATCGGCGGACCCACGGGTATATTGAACGCAATCCGTGAATGGTGGTTATCGATTTTTGCCGGTGGCAAGCCGTCAGGTTCACCGGTTCCCCAAACTGGTCCTATGCCTTCGGCCGACTTGTCCGGACTGATGGATATGGGCGAAAAGCAGGAGACGCCTCTATGGCTCAAGATGATTGGATATACCTTCCAGGTCTTATTCTGGGCCGGCGTAGGGCTGCTGGTATTGTGGCTGCTCTATCGTCTGTTCGGACGGTGGCTGCCCAATGGGATTCGCAATCTTATTCGCAAGATTGCCGCCCGCCTGGGTCTCATGCGTGAGCTGCGCAGTGTACAGGACAGTACAAACTACACGGATCGCGCCGAGAAGCTGTCCGCTGAACAGACACGAAGTCGCAAGCGTTCGTTCCGCTTTGGTTTTGGACGGCGGGAAGCGGCTTACACGGGGGAAGATCCCCGGCTGCGTTATCGCAGTGTGGTACTGCACGCCCTGCGCCAAGGTCTACCGTTCATCGCCAGCCGTACACCGGCAGAGACCGGTAGAGAATTGGCGAAAAACGCTTATACCGAGCTGTCGGATTCCGAACTGGAGCAGTTGGTCGAACGTTATAACCGAGCGCGCTACGGCGACCAGGATTCCTAAGAAGCTGACATGCTTTTGCTTCGAGGAGGCCTGCCTGTTTATAATGGAGAGATCAGGAAATAATGGCGGAGGCCGCCTGTCGGAAGAAGGGGAAGCGTTTGGCTTTGTTAGGTCTGCTGTTGGCGGGGGTGATTCTGGTCGCAGGGCAGGCGTTCCTGTTTGGACGCGGCTCGCTGCGCGGGATCATCTACAGTCGAAAGTTCAATCGTGATCGTTGTTATGCAGGCGATCATCTGGAACTTGTGGAAGTCATTGAGAATAATAAAAGCATACCGGTTCCATGGCTGCGGCTGGAATCGGAATTTCCGGCCGCCTTTCGATTTCGTGGAAATACGATCTCGAAAGTGCAGCTCGGCAGTGTGTATCAGACGCACACCAGCGGGTTCGCCCTTCTGCCGCATCGGCGGGTAACCCGACGACATTTTGTCGTATGTGAGAGCCGTGGAATCTTCAGTCTGTCCAGCATCTTTATGACGGCGGGCGATCTGCTGGGATTCGTGCTGCGTTCGCGTTCCATCCATATCGAGAGTCCGCTGGTTGTCTATCCCAGGCTGCTGGACGAGAAGGAGCTTCCGTACAGCTGGCACAGTTGGCAGGGCGAGTTCGCCGTGCGCCGCTGGATTTTGGAAGATCCTTTTATGATCGAAGGTTCCCGGGAATATGCGCCGGGCGATCCGATGAATCGCATTGACTGGAAGGCTACCGCGCGAACCGGTGGCCTTCAGGTACACCGGCAGGGACACTCCGCCGATCCCCAGGTGATGATCGTGCTGGACATCGGCGACGTGGTCGCAGGGATGGCCGGAGGGCAGAGTGAGGCAGAGGCGGAACAGACGATCAGCCTGGCGGCGACCTGTGCGGATCGCCTGATTGCCTCCGGCGTGCAGGTTGGATTTGTTCATAATGCCCATACGTTGTCCAGTCCCAGAGTCCCTATAGACGGGGGAGCTGCCCATCGGCATCTCCTGCTGGAGGCCATGGCGGGAATTCGGCTCAAGGAGCGCCAGTCGCTGTCGAAGACCCTGCAGGCAGAGGTCGGAGAACGAGGTACTGCGCGTGATTATATTCTCGTCAGCAAGGGCAGCGAGGCAGAACTTCGTCAGGCCGCCGCTCCTCTGGAACGTGCCGGACATCAATTAAGCATCCTGCGTCCCAAGCGTGAGAGCGAGGCAGCTGCTGCATCCGAAAAGCAGTCTCCATCTTCTGAAGTATCGAAGCAGAAGGAGGTGGGTGCATGAGCAAGCTGAGAATGACCCTTACTAGATTGCGGTTGTCTCTGGTGGAAGCCATTCTTGTCTATCCGCTGCTGCTGATCTTGGCGGTATACGTGATTGAAATCTCGCCTTATCTGCTGCTGGGTGCAGTTGCCCTCAGCGTGCTGGGCGGCCGGATCTGTGGTGCACGTCTGCGGCGTGAAGCGGCTCAATTCACTTCAGCATCCGTACCGCTTCTGATCTGTTTAATCCTGGCTGTGCTTCCCATCCCGCTCTCCATCGGTCAACTGGTGTGCGTGTTTATTCTGCTTGTGATTGCCGGAGGATGGGGCGTACATCTGGAGCTGCGCGTTCTGCCAAACAGTCGCACTCAGACGCTGGCCGCTCTGTTCTGGCTGGTAGCTGGCGTGGTGTTGTATCAGATTTCGTTTGCGTCTGAGCCGCTTGAAGCTTACCGATTTTCGATTTATTTGTTCGCCGTGTTGTCTCTTGCCTTCATGCTGCTTCGCTGGAATACCGGACGAATTCGGGAATCGCAGGGATTATCGGGTTCAGAAGAGATGCCTACCAATCCGCTGTTGTATGCGAACCGGGGGCTTACGACCTTGTTGATGGTGTTGATCCTTGGGGTGGGACTTATTCTGCCCTTGTCCAATCCGTTGGCAGGCCTATTTTCGCAAGGGTCAGAAGATTCGATCGAATTTCGGACCGAACCCAAGAAAAACAGTGATATAAGCAGCCGTTGTGTGATTTTGTATGAGCAGCTAAAGCAAAAGGCCGACCGGGAGGGCAAGGAAGTCTCCTATGACGATCTCCCCCCTGAATGTCAGTTCATTGTACCGGATTCAGGTAACCCGGCTGACGAGGGACATGGGTGGATAGTGGGTGTCATGGCGCTCTGCGTGGTCTTGGCGATCCTGGCTGTTCTATACTACATCCTGCGGGTGCTCTATATTTTATTTGCTGATTGGCTGCCGGAATGGTTGAAGAAACTGCTTGCCAATCTTCGTATCACCGCTGGGCTGGTACGTCCGGATGATGAGCAGGCGTATTTGGATACCACGGAGAAGGTCAAACAATCTCGCAAGAAAAAACGGTTTTTTGTTTCGTTTGCCGAACCGGAGGCGGGCCCACGCCGTGATTACTTCCGATTGGTTCGTTCAGCCGTCCGGAAAGGATATTCTTTCCGCCCCTGGCTGACGCCAAGCGAGACCGGGCGCGAGATCGCGGACGAATCCGATTTCCGTGAGATGGACCGCACACAGGTGGAAGAAGTGATCGAGCGTTACAATCGCGTACGTTACGATGAGACTCAAGGCAGAAAGCAATAGATCTTGTAGGTGAGGCTCATCGACCAGCTGCTTGATGAATCTTCTGACTGGGAAAACAAGAAAAGACCCTTTGAACAACCGGCTGCCGGATTGTTCAAGGGGTCTTTTTGCAGGTAGAATTCATGGGTGGCGTATATATCAGATTCGATCCACAGAGCAATCAGTTTTGCTTTCGCATCGCCGCTCTTGCTTCATCGGACAATCCAATCGGAGCGCAGCCCGGGCAGCCGACTGGCGTGCGTCCGTTCTCTTGAACGGAGCACCCTGCACAAGCGCCTTGTTTGCTTTTTTTCCAGAACCGAACGAGAATGTAGGCCGAATAGGCGAGCGCAAGTCCAATGATAAGCCAGTTAATCATAGATGATCTTCCTTTCTCCGGAATTTAGCCAAGTCCGATCAACTGGCCACCCTGATAGATGACCCATGCGACGAGATAAGCGAGTGCGAGCGAATACCCCATGGAGAAAAAGGTCCAGCGCCATGAAGCCGTCTCTTTGCGAATAACACCCACGGTTGCCAGACAGGGAATATAGAGCAGGATAAAGGCAATGAAGCTGAACGCTTGCAGGGGAGTAAAAGCCATGGAAACCTGATGTTCCAGCCCTGCCAGATCGGGCACCTGATAGATGATGTTCATGGTCGAGACTACGACTTCCTTCGCCATAAAGCCGGTAATCAGCGCTGCACCTGCCTGCCAGGTTCCGAAGCCGAGCGGCACCAACAGCTTGGACAAAGCTCCGCCAATTACAGCCAAAAAGCTATCATCCATGTTAACCCCAAAGCCGCCCGGTCCCGTATTGGACAGAAACCAGATGAGAATCGAACCTGTCAGAATGATCGTACCTGCCTTACGCAGGAAGCCCTTTACTTTCTCCCAGGTCATGCGAAGCAGCGACAAGGGCTGCGGCATACGGTAGGGCGGCAGCTCCACGATAAATAGCGAAGGTTCACTTTTCAGCAAAGTACGGGAAAATAGCTTGGCCAGTGTGAGTGCCAGCACCATGCCCAGCAGATACAGGCTCATGACCACCGTTGCCCGATGGGAAGCAAAGAACACGCCTGCAAACAGCGCATATACCGGAAGTCTTGCAGAACAGGACATCAGCGGCACAAGCAGGGTGGTCAGCAGGCGATCTTTGCGCTGCTCCAGCGTACGTGCAGCCATGATTGCCGGTACGTTGCAGCCGAAACCGATGATAAAAGGAATAAAAGCCTTGCCGCTCAGTCCGACTGCTTCCATCGTGCGATCCATCAGCAGGGTAATCCGAGCCATATAGCCGGAGTCTTCAATGAAGGAAATCAACAGGAACAAGATTGCAATCTGTGGCAGAAACACCAGCACACCGCCGACGCCACCGACAATTCCGTCCACGATCAGGGAATGGGTGAACGAGGAAGCGCCAAGGTTCGTCAGCAGCGAAGAAATCCAGCCGCTCAGTGTACCGGAGATCAGGCTATCGAGCAGATCCGACAGCACGCTGCCCAGCCAGTCGAAGGTTAACTTGAAGATCAGGAACATCAAGGCCAGAAACAGCGGAATCCCGATGACCCGATGCGTAAGGATAGCGTCGATTCGCTCTGTAGCGGTATGCGTGTGTGGAGTAGAGCGATCCACCACATTATGGCAGATCGCTGCGATCCGTTCGGTGCGCACTTTTCGCAGATAGGTGGGCAGATCGCTGTCCACACCCGAAAGCTTCAGCTCCTGTTCGACCCGCAGCAGCAGTTGATCCAACAGATTCCGATCCAGATCGGGAGGAAGCAGGGTGCGAACCGCCTCGTTGCCTTCCATAAACTGAAGGGCGGTCCAGCGGGGCATCGCAAGCAGAGAAGCCGTCGATTGTTCCAGCAGCTCGGTAAATTGAAGGATGCCGGATTCAACGGCCGTCCCGTAGTCGATTCGGAATTCGCTTCTTGGTGATTGATCCAGTCCACCCAGAGCGTGAAGTACCTCATTGCATCCCGTTCCCTTACGTGCGACGATAGCAACAACGCGAACGCCCAATTCACGTTCAAGTGCGGCAGTGTCAACGGTAATCTTGCGATTGCGTGCGACGTCAACCATATTCAGTCCAATCAAGATAGGCCGTTCATATTCCAGCAGCTGCACCGTTAGATAGAGATTTCGTTCCAGCTGGGAGGCGTCTACGATATTGAGGATACAATCCGGTGTTTCTTCCATTAAAAAGCGTGCAGCAACACCTTCATCGGCGGTGAGCGGAAGCAGGGAGTAGAGACCGGGCAGATCGACAATTCGGCCTCTCCGATCTCGAAGGGTTCCGATTCGTTTCTCCACGGTGACGCCCGACCAGTTGCCGACGGTCTCATAAGAACGGGTGAGCATATTAAAAAGGGAGGTCTTGCCTGTATTCGGATTTCCAAGAAGTGCATATTGATTCATAAGGGCAGAACCTCCATGCGGCCTGCCTCTTCACGGCGGATTCCGATATGCTGCCCGGAACATTCAAAGGTCAGTGGACCCCCGAATGGCCCCAGACGTAATACTTTTAATAAGCTGCCTTCCGCAACACCCAGATCACATAATCTTCGGCGGAGCAGGGGGTTGATTTGTTCAAGGGTACCAAGCGCAGCGCAGCTGCCCGGCTTGATCTGAGCCAACGTCATGCGCGGGCGATCTGAATCCTGTAGATGAAGCATCGGAGGCCTCCCGTAACGTTCATTTTCGTTGAGAATGAATATCATTCCCTTTTCTGTAATGTATCATTGTACGCTGCAAAACGACTGTGATAAATGTCATGGGACATGGGGATTTTGCTTTACTTTATGCCCCTGCTTGAGTATGATGAAAAAGCGAAAAATAAGGTCGTTTCCCAACTCCAAGGTCGCCCGGCGACAAGCAAAAAACGGATATGTCATAGACAGGTTCCGATCCAGGAGCCTTTTTTCTTTCCTGTGCGAAGAAAATTGTCTCATTTTGACGAAGCGCGGCAGGAGATAGCAAGACGGCGTAGAATCTAAAACGAAGGTGAGACTGATCCGATTTTATGACATCCCAGCAGGACGGAAGTGAATTAATGAACACAACTTCGGCGACGCGCCAACTGACTCTTTACACCTTTTCCGTCTTTCTTCTCGTGGTTGCGTGCGAAGCAGTCGAATACTTCTTCCACGCCGCAGGCGGCGACAGCCGATGGGCTTCGGCATTGACTCTAATGACGGCCTGTTTCTCGGTGACGGCGTGCTTGACGGTTTATTTCCATGCCACGCCTTTGTTTGATCGCAGAATTGGCAGCTACAGCAAACGCATGGTGAAGCTCATGGGGGCAGCAGGTGCAGTCGAACTGCTGTACCTAGCGAATGATTTGTACCATTTTATGAAGGTTCCGACAGCAGGCCGTTTGGGAGAGGAATGGCTGCTGTCTTTGGCTGCGCTCGTTTACGCATCCGGACTGCTGCTGCTGTTCTTGCTCCCGGATCGCAAGAAGGGCAGTTCAAGCCGCTTCTGGTATTTCATGCTGCCGCTGCTGACGGCTTTCGTCGCCGCTCTGTTATTCTTGCTGCGGCATGAGCTTCCTGCGGTTGGTGTACAGGCTGTCGATCTGGGCATCGAGATTGTGAGCCTGGGGGTTGCGGCAGCGGCCTTTGGCCTCTTGTTTGCGAAGTATCGCTACAAGCGGATCAAAGCGCTCTGGGTCGCTATCCAATCGCTGGGATTTGTCGTAGCAGCGCAGGTTCTGCTGCTTCAGGCAGGGAGTTCATCGGGAATTCTCTTCCTGCTGGCTTCTGCCCTGCATGTATTATCCTATGCCACTCTAGTCAGTCAGGGACTGAGACTGGCTATTGCTGAACCGCTTCGTGAACGCCGCGAAGCCGAGGAACGGATTGAATTTCTGGCTTACAATGATGATCTGACCGGACTGCCGAATCGCCGAAGCCTGCATGCGAAGCTGAACTCGCATTTCGGCAAAGATGACTCGGGCAAGACGTCTTTAATGGTTCTGAATATCAATCGATTCAAGACGATTAATGACTCGTTGGGCTACGAAGCAGGAGACCGACTGCTTGGCATCGTATCAGAGCTGCTTCAGAATCATGTCGAAGAACCGGAAGAAGTGTTCCGTACCGGCGGCGACGAATTTGCGGTGGTACTTCCGGAGAGCGGCGGAGAAGAGGCGATGCGCCGCGCTCATGCGCTGCTTGAGGAATTTGAACGTCCGGTTAACGTGGGCGGTATGGAACATTATATTGCTCTGTCGGCAGGCATTGCCGTCTACCCGGAAGATGGAAGTGCGGCAGATGGACTGCTTCAGAGTGCGGATGCGGCCGTTCATATGGCGAAGGAGCAGGGTGCCGAAGTTAAAAGGTTCTCCAAAGGGATGACTTCCAATGCCAGAGAGAAGTTGATTCTGGAGAGTGATCTGCGTAAAGGACTTGATCGTGGAGAGTTCTATCTGGAGTATCAGCCTAAAATGTCGGTGGAGAATGGACGGATTCTGGGCATGGAAGCGCTGGTGCGCTGGAATCATCCCAAGCGTGGACCGGTATCGCCGGGTGAGTTTATTCCACTAGCCGAAGAAAGCGGCCTGATCGTTCCTCTCGGTGAATGGGTGCTCTATGAAGCCTGCCGTCAGAATAAAGAGTGGCAGAACAAAGGCTATGAACCGCTGTGTATGTCGGTCAATCTCTCGATTCGTCAGTTCCGTCAGCTTGGCCTGGCCGATCAGATCGAGCAGATGCTGGAAGAGATTGGTCTTGATCCGAAGTATGTGGAACTTGAGATCACGGAGAGTATGACGGTAGACAAGGATGCAGCTTTTGAACAGCTAAAACGGTTCAAACAGCTGGGTCTGCACATCAGCATCGATGATTTCGGTACAGGCTACAGCTCGCTGCATTATCTGAAAAACATGCCGATTGATCGTCTCAAGATTGACCGTTCATTTGTCAGCGAAGTGATGAGCGGACAAAGCGACGCGGCGATTGTATCGACGATTGCTTCGATGGCTCATCACCTGAAGCTCAAGGTAACGGCTGAGGGTGTAGAGAATGAAGAACAGCTCGAATTCCTGCGCAGCCAGCGCTGCCATGAGGCGCAAGGCTTCCTGTTCAGCCGCCCGGTTCCGGCCGGACGTTTTGAACGGATGTTTTTGCGGGAGCAGAAGCTGGGGTAATGCAGGGAATCGATGGGTGAAAACACCTGCCCAAGCGTTTTGTCAGGACGACAAAACGCTTTTTTTGAAAAAGTGCTTGCAATCTTCTTCAGGACATGATATATTATTTCTTGTCCTCACAAGGACACACAAGCCAAAAGGCAATATGAAATGTCGGGACGTAGCTCAGCTTGGTAGAGCACCTGGTTTGGGACCAGGGGGTCGCATGTTCAAATCGTGTCGTCCCGACCATCTTATTTTCAAGGCAAAGTTTACATATGCGGGTGTAGTTCAATGGTAGAACTCCAGCCTTCCAAGCTGGTAGCGTGGGTTCGATTCCCATCACCCGCTTACAGCAAGAAGTCCGGAAGGGCTTCTTTTTTTGTGTTTCTCTAAATAAACAGCCTTGGACAAAAATAAAACAGCCGCACGGGGATCATTCCCATGCGGCTGTTGAATATTAGACGATCTAACTCTGATACCTGACCCTATGCTTGACCGTGTGATCTGACTAGAGTGTGAGCCGCTTCTAGGGCACCTAGCACGTCATATGAGCCATGCAAGCGCGTAGAAGCGCAAGAAGCCATACAGCTCATCCATGCGGCACAAGTATACACGGCTGCCTGTCGATTAGGCTGACAGTGCCGGAGAGCAGCTAACTCCCAATACCGGCTGCTGGCCTGCGGTAACGGGGCCGCTCGCCAATGCCTGAACGTCGATGACGCTGTCGATGCCGTCTGGAACGAGCACTGGTGTAACCGGTGATAAGCCTGCGGCAGCGATGACATTCAGATCGAACTCCAGCAGCGTCTGGCCGGCTTGGACGGTATCACCCGAAGCAACATGGGCAGTGAAGCCGCGACCTTTGAGCGAGACGGTATCCACGCCTACATGAATCAGCAGTTGGGTGCCGCTTGCATGTTCCAGAATCAGGGCATGGCGGCTCTTGTCCATGACGTGGGCAACCGTGCCGTCAAAAGGAGCCACAACGCGACCTTCGGTAGGCAGGATGGCGATGCCGCGTCCCATATGGCCTTCAGCGAAGGCCGGATCTGGAACCTCGGACAGCGGCACGGCAATTCCCGTTAGCGGAGCCTGGATTTTCAGCAGGCCGCCAGACGTTTCTGTGGAAGCGGAGGCCGACTCTTGATTTGCCGTCGCTTCGGACGCAGAAGTGGCGGAAGCCAACGGCGCTGCCGGAGCTGCGCTGTGCGGGGCTTTGGCTGCGTTAGGGCTGCTTGAAGATCCAGGGGCACCCTGCGTGTCTCCAGCCGTGACCGGTTCGTCTTTGTAGCCAAACAACCAGGTAAGGGTGAAGGCTACACCTGCACCAACCAGATTGCACAGAATGTAAAGAGGCAGCTGATTATTCAAGTACAGCAATGTGCCTGGAATAACGGTAACGGACATGCCCGTTCCGGCAAGATGGAACAGCGAAGCCAGGAAGCCGCCGGCTGCGCCGCCGAACAGACCCATGATAAAAGGCTTCATGTAGCGCAGATTCACCCCAAAGATGGCGGGTTCGGTAATTCCCAGGAAGGCGGACAGCGACGAAGGCAGAGCCAGTGCCTTGAGCTTGGCATTTTTGGTCTTGAGGCCAACGGCGAGGCAGGCTGCGCCTTGTGCCGCCATGCCGCAGGTGATGATGGCGTTGAACGGGTTGGAGCCGGTTTGCTCCAGCAGTTGAATCTCCAGGAAGTTGAAGATGTGATGCACGCCAGTGACGACGACGATCTGTTGGAAGAAGCCGATCAGCAGACCTGCGATGCCAAATGGAAGGTTCAGCAGGAAGGTTGTGCCGTGCAGCACCCACGTTTCCAGCGAGTGGAAGATTGGACCGATGGCAAACAGCCCCAGCGTAATCATGACCAGCAGCGTAATGAACGGCGTCAGGATGAGATCGAGCGCCTCGGGCACTCTTTTACGTAAAAACTTCTCGAACTTGGCACCGATCAGACCGATGAAGAAGGCGGGCAGCACGGAGCCTTGGTACCCGACCACCGGAATGAAGCCAAACATGGTCAGTGCCTCGGCGCTGCCGTTGGCTACCGCATAGGCGTTGGGCAGTGCCGGATTGACGAGCATCAATCCTAATACGATGCCCAGCACAGGGCTGCCTCCAAATACGCGGAACGCCGACCAGGCGACAAGCGCAGGGAGGAAGGCAAAGGCTGTATCCGTAAGCACCTCGGTGAACAGCAGGAAGTTGGGCGAGATGCTGTCTTTGGTTGTGCCGAACCAGGCAAGCACCTGATCCTGCGTGAGCAGACCGCGCAGCCCCATGAACAGTCCGGTAGCGACGAGAATCGGAATGATCGGAACGAAGACATCGCCGAACGTCCGAATCGCACGTTGGAACGCATTTCCCTGCTTCTTGCCCTGGCTCTTGATGTCTTCCTTGGAAGTGCTCTCGATGCCGAGTTTCTCCACTTCCTCGAAGATCCGATTGACAGTGCCGGTGCCGAAGATGATCTGATACTGCCCGGAGTTGAAAAAGGCACCTTTGACTTTATCTGTACCTTCAATGCGTTTTTGATCGATCTTTTCTTTGTCATGTACCATGATGCGTAGGCGGGTAGCGCAGTGTGCGAACGAAGCAATGTTTTCTCGACCGCCGACAGCGTCAATAACCTGCTGGGCGATGTCTCGATTTTCGGACATGGGGTTCATTCCTTTCTTCGTTAAGCTTTAGTTTAGACAATCGAAGATGCGGTGGCGATCAGCGATTCAACAGAAGATCGATCAGGCAGGGCGGATATGGCGCCAGCTCCTGTAGTTGTCAAGGCACCGCTGGCATTGGCGAAGCGCAGCAGGTGAACATGATGCTCATCCAGCAGCGCCGACAGCTTCTGTGGATCGACGTGAAGCTCTAGCAGGCTGTGCAGCAGTCCGCCTACAAAAGCATCTCCGGCACCTGTCGTATCAAGCGCTTTCACCGAAAAGCCAGAGTCGATATAGTGAGCGCGGCGAGTATACAGCTCGGCACCGTCTGCACCTCGCGTATAGACAACAGCCTGCACATCACCCCGGAACAAAGACAAGATAGCGGTCTCCGTATCCGAAATGCCGGTAATGAACTCCAGTTCCTCGTCGGAGATCTTGACAAGATGAGCCGTTGGCAGAAATTCCAGAATGGCACGTCGGCAGCTGTCCCCGTCTTTCCACAGCGGCAGGCGCACATTGGGGTCGAAGCTGATGAGCGCACCGGCGGTCTTGGCAGCGCGGATGGCTTTGCGGTGGGCCAGCTTCATCGGGCTATCGACCAGATCCACAGAACCAAAATGCAGAATATCGCCTGGGGCAAACCAGTCCGGATCAATATCATCTTCGTGAAGAAGCAGATCGGCAGAGGGATTGCGGTAGAAGGAGAAGTCGCGCTCCCCGTTTTCTTTTAGCGAGACAAAAGCCAATGCGGTTCCTGCTTCATCGGTTCGCCGGATGTGTTCCGTAAGGACGCCCGCACGCTCCAGCTCTTGCAGGAGATAGTCGCCAAACGCATCCTGTCCCAATTGGGTTAACAGATAAGCGGTTGAGCCATATTTCGCTGCGGCTGCGGCTACATTCGCTGGCGCCCCACCCGGGGCACGTTTGAACGAAGTCACTTCCTGAAGGGAGCAGCCGGTTTCCAGAGGCATGAAGTCAATCAGCATCTCCCCAATTGCATACAGACGGCTCATGATTTCACCTTCCCATCTTCAATAATGTGTTCAGGCAGTTCACGCGGAATCGCGCCTGTTGGATAAGGCCAGAACGAAACGTCAAAGTCGGCGCTTCCCTGATCGGCGAAAAGGGCAATCCCCGTGCTTGATGGGTCCGGGAAGATACGGGCGGTGAAGACTTCTTCGCCATCTCCCACAAAAATCTCTACCGATGACACATCGACAAATACACGAAGTTCAAGCTGCTGCCGATTCGATGGATTCAGTACACAGCTGCGAGTCGTTCCATAAGCAGGATTGACCGGCGCACCAGACAGTGAACGATCCAGCGTAACCCGGCCGGTGCCCGGTTCATAGCTCAATCGGGTGTGTTCCTGTTCGCCTACCCGGAACTCAACGCCAAATGTTCCCGTGCCATGAGCTTCCTGCCAGCTGCTGAGGTTCAAGCGCAGCTCATAGGCAGTCCCTTGGGCTTCTGCCCATCGTTGACGTTCGCTCGATAACCGCGTCGTCAGTGAAAGGGATTCCCCGCGCAGCGATTCCAGCCCGGCAGCCGGACGCTGACGCAGTTGGCCGCCCTGAATCGACAGCTCGCGCGGCAGCGTCAGGCAGTGTGCCCAACCCTGATTATCTGTTGGGTATTCCAGATCGGGCAGTCCCATCCAGCCAACCAGCAGCCGCTGACCTTGGGGGCCTTCGGTCGTCTGCGGCGCATAGAAGTCGAATCCCCGATCCAATTCGGCAAACGCCCCATGTTGAAATTCCCGTGTACCCAGATCCAGCGGACTGCCAAGCAGATAACCGGACGAGTAGATGTTCTGTCGTTCATCGCCCTCCGGCTCCAAACCCTGCGGACAGAGCAGCAGTACGCCCATACCTTCCAGTTCAAAATAATCCGGACATTCCCACATGTAGCCGAAGGAGGGAAGAGAGGTCTTTAGCTCCCCTTCAAACTCCCAGTGCAGCAGATCAGGTGAACGATACAGTACCGCCGCGCCGGTAAGGCCTTCGCGCTGGGCGCCAATGACGCACCAGTACGAGTCGCCGTTCTTCCAAACCTTGGGATCGCGGTAATGCTCGGTATAGCCCTGCGGCACTTCAGTGATGACCGGAAGTTCACGTTTGGTTAGTGTGCCGTTGTCGTCCATGATCGCCAGGCATTGATAAGGATGACGTGTCCAGGCCTCATCCCGCACATTGCCCGTGTACATCAGATGCAGCTGACCATCCTTGACGATGCCGCTGCCGGAATAAGCGCCGTGCGAATCATATCGACCCCCCGGCTCCAAGCCGATTCCGGCGTCCTGCCAATGAGCGAGATCGCGGGATGTCAGATGGTACCAGTATTTCATGCCGTGGTCTGTGCCCAGCGGGAACCATTGATAGAAGAGATGATATTCGCCATTGTGATAAGCAAAGCCGTTGGGATCGTTGAGCAGTCCAACATGCGGCTGAATATGATACTGCTGCCTCCAGATGCTGGAGGCGGCTTGTTCAGCCAGTTGGCGCAGTTCGCCTGGCTCGGCCTGACCGATCAATCGGTACTTTTGTTGATTTGTCATTTTTGGCAAAACGGATATTCCTCCGAATCTTTTCGGAACCGGTTCCTTTTCGAGATAAAAAAAGAGGAACCGGTTCCGAAAAACATTAAAAAATTAAACTGCAATGAAACCTCTAATAAGCAAACGGAGCCGATTCCAAAAAAAGAACTTTGAAGAGATCGATTTGGAACCGGTTCCGATTGCATTATAACGAACGGATATTCAGATTGTCAACGCTTTCTTGACGAAGAAGTTCAACATCCAATATCGTCTGCCATTCCACCTCTTCGCCAGCGGCAAGTCGCTGCACGAGGCGGGCGGCCAGCTTCCCGGCTTCAAAGTAAGGAAAGCGTACTGTCGTCAGTGTAGGGTGGATAATCTCTGTAACTTCATAGCCGCCAAAACCGGTGATGGACAGTTCATGCGGAATGGATAAGCCATGTATATGCGCGGCCTTGACCACGCCCAGGGCGATATTGTCTGTAGCGCAGACGATCAGCGTTGGTGAACATTCCTCCAGAATCCGCTCGGCGATCAGCCTTGCATCGGCAATCTTGAAACTGCTCTCGTAATAAAAGACTTCACAGCCTGCGCACTCTTGAACCGCTTGAGCAAAGCCCGCTTTGCGCTGGCGGCCAACGGCTTCATCTTCTTCCGTAACGCCGAGATAGGCGATGCGGCGATGCCCCTGTTCCAGCACATAACGTCCCATGAGCAGCCCTGCCCGGTGGTCATCGTAGATCACACTGTGCAGCTTGTCGCTGCCTTGACCGACCAGCAGAACCGGAATTCCGGCTGCTTCGGCAATGCGCAGATGCTCCGGGGTCACGCGGGCAGGCATGAGAATGATTCCAGCAACCTTCTGCCGAGCCAGTTCCTGCATGGCTTCCAGCTCGCGCTCCCGATCCTGTCCGGCGTTGTAGATCAGCATTTGTCCGCCAGCGGCACGGATTTCTTCGTCGATGCCGGTCATGGTCTGCGCCGCTGCAAATGAATCCAGACGGGGCACGATTGTGCCGATCAGATTGGTGCGCTTGGCTTTGAGGCTCTGGGCAAAGGTATTGGGCACATAACCGGCTTCACGGGTGATTCGCTCTAACTTTTGCTTCGTTTTGACGCTGACAGAGCCGCCGTTGAGATAACGCGACACCGTACTTTTGGCAACACCTGCCATCTGTGCGATGTCCGATATGGTTTTGTTCATAGAGGTCGTTTCCCTTCTTTTTCACTACGTCGATTTTAGCATGTTCACCGAACTTTTGCAGAGGAAGGGTGTTGAAAATGGAACATCTGACCGATAAGAGAGAAGAAGGGTTTTTTACCCGGGGGAGAAGTATAGGGTAGAACACCCAATCGGCTGCATAGGGAGCGTCCTGATATGGAAAACGGCATGAACGGCAAACGGGGACAAGGCATTGGGCTGGCGCTGATCGCGGGCATTGGACTGCTGACGTATCTGGCTTTCGTCGGGGGCGTGTTGTTCCTGGCAGGGCTGGGATTCAAGGCAGTCTGGCTCGCGGCGGCGGGCTTAATTGGCGGATAAAGGGCTTGCGCCCATCTGAAACTTTCGCTATACTGGCTTCATTCACATATTCTGTAGAATTTGAGAGGTAACCACCCCTAACATGAAGAACAAGATGTACGACCTCATCTAACTCAGCATATTCGTTTTTGAGACGGCTCATTTTGAGCTGGCCAAAAAGCGAACAACGGCAGGCAGTCGCGGGATCGCTTGGCTGCGGCATGAGTGCGAGAGGGATACGTCTGTCTTCCGCTGGGGAGTCGGTGCCTTTTTTGCGTCTGTTTTTATTCAAAAAAAGGTCTTCTTTCCGTGCGTAAACATACGTTTATCCATTTACTCTCCATGAAGTCCGCAGCGGCGTTTGTCGTCCCTGTGGACTTTTTTGTATAGAGAGGATGAATACCACATGCGTACATGGATGATCGGAAGAGAGCTGGCCAAGGAATGGAACGGCCGGTTGTTGTTTGAAAAGGTAAATCTGGAAGTAATCGAAGGAGAACGCTTGGCGTTGTTCGGGCGCAACGGCTGCGGCAAGACAACGCTGCTGCGCATACTGGCGGGTATGGAGGAAGCGACCGAAGGGAAAGTCGAACGACTGCTGCCGCTCGAAGAGTGGGGCATGATGAAGCAGCATGAAGAGATTCCGGAAGGCTTGACCGCTCTTGAACGCGCTTATCAGGAAAATGACAGGCTGCATGGGCTCAAGAGCCAACTGGAGTCGCTCACTCATCGGATGAACGGCAGCGAAGCGGAAGCGCAGGAAGCCCTTGAAGCCTATGGTGCGGCTTTTGAAGCTTATGAGTCACAGGGCGGCTTCGATTGGGAGCATGAAGTGGAGCAGCAGCTCAGACGCATTGGCATACCGCAGGAGACTTGGGATCAGCCTTATGCCTCACTCAGTGGGGGACAGAAGACGCGAGTTCGCCTGGCTGCCCTGCTCGCCAAGTCGCCCAAGCTGCTGATTCTCGACGAACCGACCAACCATCTGGATGAAGAGAGTCTGCATGGGTTGGAAGAATATCTGAAGACCTACACAGGCACCTTGCTTTTCGTATCGCATGACCGGCAATTTATCGATGAAGTGGCAACGGCGGTCTGTGAGCTGAATCCAGACGGCATCCAGAAGTATCCGGGCGGTTACAGTGACTACAAGGCTCATAAGGAGCGCGAGCTTCGGGAGCATGAAGCGCTGCACAAGAAGCAAGAGCAGCAGAGAAAGGCGCTGGAAGAGTCGATTCGCAATTATCAGCAGTGGTTCCTTCAGGCTCATAATGCGGCGACCCACCAGAACGAAGTCAAGATCACACAGAGTTTCTATAAGGCGAAGGCCAAGAAAAACGTCTCTCGTTATCATGCCAAGCAGAAGCAGCTGGAACGTCTGGATGCCGAAAGTGTCGGCAGTGTGCGTAAAGCGCCGCAGCTCAAGATGAATCTGGAAGACGAAGGGTTCGAGGCCAGAACACTGCTGCGATTTGAACATGTCGATTTTGCTTACGGCGAACATGAGATTTTGCGAGATGCCCATTTTCAATTGAATCGGGGAGACCGCCTTGCGGTGAGAGGGCCCAACGGAAGCGGCAAGACCACGATGCTGCGTCTGGCAACGGGCAAGCTGGAACCAACGGATGGGGACGTTCAGCTGCACCCCGGAGTGAAGATTGGTTATTTTTCGCAGGAGCTGGAAGGGCTGCCAGTTGACAAGACCCTGCTGGACACTCTGCTCGAACTGCCCAATATGACGCAGACTGAAGCGCGGACGATTCTCGGCTGTTTCCTGTTCCCACGGGAAGATGTCTTCAAGACGATCGGGAATCTGAGCATGGGCGAAAAATGCCGGGCGGCGTTTATTCGACTGTATTTTGGCGGAGCGAATCTGCTGGTGCTGGATGAACCCAATAACTATCTCGACATCGACACACGCGAAGTGATGGAGTCAGCGCTCATGCGTTATCAGGGTGCGCTGCTGCTCGTCTCCCACGACCGGATGCTGGTCAGGAAGGCAGCCAACCGAATCGTGGAGCTGGATGGCAAGGGCGGATTCCTTCTGTTCGAGGGCAGTCTGGAGGAACAGGAGGAAAACCGCAAGCTTCAGGCCAAAATGCCAGGCGGACGCGAGGAAAACGAACGGCGGCTTATGCTGGAGCTGAAGCTGGCGGAGCTGCTGCGAGGTGAAGCAGAGGACGGAAACTCGCCAGTCACGATGAAACCGGAAGCGCTCGCGGAGATTCGGGAATTGAAGCGGGAGCTGATGGCTCTGGCGGGAAAAGGCTGAGGGTGAAAGGACGGGATAAATTGCGATTGACGCCACCTGCGGCTTTTTAGTAGAATGAATGAGCATAATCGACAAGAGAATCATAAAAGAAATGCGATGATGGAGAAGAGTAAGCACCGCCGCCGTACAGGGAGAAAATGCCGTGGATTGAGAGCATTTTTACGATTACGCCGATGCCGAAGTTCGCTCCGGAGCTGCGTTCTGAACCGGGTACGTACCCGCAGTAGGATCGCCGGATTGACGACCCGATACCCTCGTCTCTGAGAGAAGCCCGGCCGATGCGGCCGCAGTGTTCCAGCATGCCGTTTGTTCGGCGGAAGGCTTCTGAATTAGGGTGGTAACGCGATCTTTTCGTCCCTTGGGGCGGAAAGATCTTTTTGTTTTATCCGGCAAAGGTAATTCTTCAAAGCTTCCCTATGGGAAAGGAGTCTGCGGACGATGAGAGAGAGATTGGAACAACTGAAACATGAGGCGCTGGAGGAACTGAAAAGCGTTCTGGACGCCAAGCGGCTGGATGAGCTGCGCGTTAAATATCAAGGCAAAAAAGGCAAATTGACCGAAATCCTGCGCGGAATGGGCGGATTGTCGGCTGAAGAACGTCCGGTGATTGGTCAGCTCGCCAATGAGGTGCGCGACGCGATTGACGCGGCGGTCACCACACATGCAGAGCGGTTTGAACGCGAGGAGACGGAGCGCCGTCTGGCTTCGGAGACCATCGATGTGACGCTGCCTGGACGCAAGCTGCCGCGCGGTGCGGTACATCCGCTGATGCAGGTCATTCAGGAGATTGAAGAGATCTTCATTGGCATGGGGTATCAGATTGCGGAAGGACCGGAAGTGGAGACGGACTATCATAACTTTGAAGCCCTGAACCTGCCCAAGGATCACCCGGCACGCGATATGCAGGACTCTTTCTATATCACGGAAGAACTGCTGCTGAGAACGCACACGTCTCCGGTTCAGGTGCGTACCATGCAGCGTATGGATGGCGAAGTGCCGATCAAGGTCATCTGCCCGGGCAAAGTGTACCGCCGCGACGATGACGACGCGACCCACTCGTTCCAGTTCCATCAGATTGAAGGCTTGGTCATCGGGAAAAATATCCGCATGAGCGACCTCAAAGGCACGCTGCTCACCTTCATTCAGAAGCTGTTCGGTGAAGATGCCCAGATTCGGATGCGTCCAAGCTTCTTCCCGTTCACTGAACCGAGCGCGGAAGTGGACGTGATGTACAAGAAAAAAGGGGCAACTGAGCCAAGCTGGCTGGAAATCCTCGGCTGCGGGATGGTGCATCCGCGCGTATTGGAGATGAGCGGCTACGATCCGGAGCAGTACAGCGGCTTCGCGTTCGGCATGGGTGCAGAACGAATTGCCATGCTGAAATACGGCATCGACGACATTCGTCATTTCTACAATAACGACGAACGCTTCCTGAAGCAGTTCGCCCGTCAATAGATCAAGTGCGTTAAATAAGCAGTATCCATACCCAAATAAGGAAGTGAGCGGGCAGTGAAAGTATCCACACAATGGTTATCCGAATATGTAAGTCTGGACGGCGTAACGCCTGAAGAACTGGCTGAAAAAATTACGCGTTCCGGGATTGAGATCGACGAGATCGAACATCGGAATCTGGGCGTCAATGGCGTGGTTGTTGGTTATGTGAAGCACAAGGAAAAGCATCCCGATGCGGACAAATTGAATGTATGTACGGTTGATGTCGGTTCAGGCGAAGATCTTCAGATCGTCTGCGGCGCGAAAAACGTCGATGCCGGCCAGAAAGTACCCGTTGCCGTTGTCGGCGCGGTACTGCCAGGTGACTTCAAGATCAAAAGTGCCAAGCTGCGCGGCGTTGCTTCGCAGGGCATGATCTGCTCGGCCAAAGAGCTGGGCATGAATGACAAGCTGCTGCCAAAAGATCAGCAGGAAGGGATTCTCGTCCTGCCAGAAGGCACAGAAATCGGTCTGCCGATCACTCAGGTGCTGGGTCTGGATGATGCCGTACTGGAGTTTGACCTGACGCCAAACCGTTCCGACTGTCTGTCGATGATCGGTGCAGCTTATGAGACAGCGGCCATTCTGGGTCGTGACGTGAAGCTCCCGGCAATTGACCTGATCGAAGCCGGAGGTTCGGCTTCGGAGAAAGTTAGCGTTACGGTGGAAAACGGCGAGTTGTGTTCGCACTATGCGATCCGTTATATTTCGGGCGTGAAGATTGGCCCTTCGCCGCAGTGGATGCAGAATCGCCTGATGGCGGCGGGTATTCGTCCGACCAATAATGTCGTGGATATTACGAATTATGTCATGCTGGAATGTGGGCAGCCGCTGCATGCGTTCGACGCGGACAAGCTGGGTTCAAGCATTGGCGTACGTTCGGCGCGTGAAGGCGAAGTGCTGACGACGCTTGACGGTCAGGAGCGCAAGCTTGATCCGTCGATGCTGCTGATTACGGGTGAAGATCGCCCGGCAGCCCTCGCAGGTGTGATGGGTGGACTGGAGACGGAAGTTACGGAATCCACCGTGAACATCGCGCTCGAATCGGCCAAGTTCGCCGGAGCTTCCGTGCGGAAGACGTCGAGAAAGCTGGGACTGCGTTCGGAAGCCAGCCTGCGTTTTGAAAAGGAAGTCGATCCTTCGGCAGTCATCGCGGCGCTGGATCGTGCAGCGCTGCTGCTGGCCCGTCACGCGGGTGGTTCCGTCGCACATGGTATTGTGGAACAGCGCGGCGGTTCGGTTCAGGAGAAGACGATCTCTCTGTCGCTGCCCAAGCTGAATGCTTACCTGGGTACGGACATTTCGATGTTGGAAGTCAAAGCCATCTTCGCACGCTTGAACTTCAAATGTGCGGACAGCGCACAGGGCGTTATTGAGGTGCAGGTGCCTACACGCCGCGGCGATATTACACGCGATGTGGACCTGATCGAAGAAGCCGCGCGTATTCACGGCTACGACAATATCCCGACGACCGTGATCGAAGGCCCTACTACGCCAGGATCTTACACCAAGTCCCAGGCGGTGCGTCTGACCATCCGTCGTATGCTGACTCACGGCGGCTTCCATGAAGCGATTACGTATTCGTTCACGCGCCCTGAAAACACGACGAAGTTCACGGCGTTCTCGGCGGGCACGAACGCCGTTCCACTGGCGATGCCGATGAGTGAAGAACGCAGCGTTCTGCGCACAAGCCTGCTGCCGCTGCTGCTGGAATCGGCCGCTTATAACCGCAATCGCAAGAACGCGGATCTGTCGCTGTTCGAGATCGGCAAAGTGTTCCATTCCAATGAAGAGAAAGTAACGGCTCAACCGACCGAGTTGACGATGCTGGGTCTGCTGCTGACCGGCAGCAAAGTCGAAGAGGTCGTTGGAGCGCAGTCGCGCAAAGTCGATTTCTTCGACCTCAAGGGAGCCGTGGAGAGCGTATTGGCCGAGCTGGGACTGCAAGCGGAATACCGCGCCGATGCACCAGATGGATTCCATCCGGGACGCTCCGCTTCGCTGTACTTGAGCCAGGCGCCAGACAAGCGTGTAGGCGTGCTGGGTCAACTGCATCCGCAGCTTCAACGCGATTTTGATCTGGAGGATACGTATGTCGCCGAGATCTGTCTCGATGAATGGTATGCAGCAGCCATGCCGGAAATGGAATATCGTGAACTGCCGCGTTATCCGTCCGCGCAGCGTGACATCGCTATTGTAGTCGATCAGGCGATCGAAGCGGGAGCGCTGTTGTCCTCGGTACGTGCTTCGGCGGGTGAGCTGCTGGAAGATGTGCGTGTGTTCGATGTCTACACGGGCGAACACGTCGCAGCAGGCAAGAAAAGCGTAGCCTTGTCACTGACGTATCGGAATCCGGAACGGACGCTGACTGACGAAGAAGTTGCACAAGCCCAACAGAATGTTGTGAACGCTCTGGAGCAAACTTTCGCCGCCGAATTGAGAAAGTAAGCATTCTCTCGGCAGGAGAAGACAAAACCGCATCGAATTCTTTAGGAATCCGGTCCGCCCAGGCGGGCTTAATTCCTAAAGAGGGATGCGGTTTTTGGCTGTCAAGAACGGCTGACGCTTTGTGGAGGAGAAGTGGTGGGGGCAACCAGCGCTTTAACCCGGAGCAACTTTCAGGCTGAACAAGCGTCATAATGACGATAGGCGAAATGCGGTAGAAGCGAATGAAAAGCCTCAGTCTAACCCGCTTACCCCTGCCAAAAGGAAATGGTGCAAAGGTCCATTTTTTGATTCGTGGACGATTTACAAGGTAGACGCATGAATATCGGCACAGCCGCTGCTTGCACTTGTTCCATAACCGCAGTGGATTCGCCCAACGGAATCGCGGAAGGATGATCTTCATTTTCGCTAGGTCGTATTCTGCGATGGATTTACCCGAGATTAATAACTTGAGACCTATCAGGGATAGATGACTTCATATCATAGAGAGGAGCGGGCGAATATGGCTGAAGAACGGAAGACAGTCAACGTAGAGATATACGGAACGTCCTATAAAATTCTCGGAAGCAGCCAGGAATACGTAAAACGGGTCGCGCATATGGTTGACGAGCGTATGACTGCGATTGCAACGGGCCATCCGCGTCTCGACACGGTACGCATTGCGGTATTAGCCGCAGTGAATATGGCGGAAACCAATGTGACGAACCAGGACTTGCAGCAGCAGTTGGACGAGATGACTTTGCGTTCACGCGAACTGGAAGCGGAAGCGATGCAGCTGCGGGAGCAAAGCGCGGCGTACGAAGCGCAGACGCAAACGCTGCTTACGGAAACCGCGAGGCTGGCTGCGGTCGAGAAAGATCTGGCGGTTCGCAGTGAGGAACTGAAGCGAACAAGCAGCGAAGTGCAGAGTTTGACGGGAGCCAAAAAGCAGCTGGAATCCAAGCTTGCCGAGGCAGAGAAATCAGGCAGGGAAGTCCGCGAAGCGCTGAAAAATGGCGAGAGCAAGCTTGCGGCTGAACGTCAGATCACGGCGGACTTGAAAGGCCAGTTGGAAACCGTCCGTCAGGAGAAAAATCGCAGTGAGCAGGCGGCCGCCCAGAGCCGTCAGCAGATCGAGAAGCTTCAGCAGGAAGGCAAGGATCTTCGCAGCCAGCTAACGGCCAGCGAATCCCGCCGGGAAGAGCTGGAACTGGAATTGGGTCTGCTGCGTGAAGAAGAGACTCGTCTCAACGGGCTGACCCAGGAGCTGGAAGCGAAGATTGCCGAACTCCAGCAGACGGGCGTTCAGGCTGCCGAGCAGAGCCGCAGACTTGGCGAACAGCTGCAAGAGCTGCGGACGAGCGAAGCGCAGCTGCGTGAAGAACTCGATACCGCCGGACTGCGCTCCAAAGAGCTGGAAAGCGATGTTCATGCACTGGCAGAGACGCGTCAGCAGCTTGAGACCCGGATCAGTGAGCTGGAAGAAGGCGAAAGCATCTGGAGCGAAGAGACTGCTCGCCTGGAATCGGAGCTGGCTGAGGCCAGACTGCGGGAGCAGGAGCTGTCCGAACGTTATGAAGCTTCATTAAAACAGCTGGAAGATCTGCGCCAGCGTGCTGACGAAGAACAGAAACGGCGTTCCGAGCTGGAGAGCCAGCTGACAGATGCCCAACAGACCGAAAGCGAACTGCTGGAAGAACAGCAGCGTCTGGGCTTGGCGCTTGAGGAGCAGCGTACCCAGCGTGAAGAACTGGAGCGCCGCACGGTTGAACTGACGGAGGCGCAAACGGTTCATACAGCAGAGAACGCCGAACTGGTGGCGAAGCTGGACTCCTGGCAGCAGAGAGAGCAGAGCTGGCAGGAAGAAAAAGGCACCTTCGAGTCGCTGCTTGAGGAAGCGGAAGCGACTCGCGGCCGTCTGGAAGCGGAATTGAAGCAGCGAGCTGGCGAAGCGGAACGTCTGGAAGGGGAAGTACAAGCCCAACAGCTGAAGCTGGAGCAGCTGCGCAGCGAGCTGGAAACGGCGGGTGCGGATCGGACGCGCCTGAAGCTTGAACTAGAGTCCGCAGCTGAAACGCAGCAGCGTCTGGAAGGCGAGCTTGAATCGGCCAACGCAGAGAAAAACCGTCTGCAGGGTGAGCGCGAGAAACTTGCGATGGAAAAGATGGAGCTGGAAGGCGAGCTGTTAACCGCCGTGGAAGAGCAAGAGGCACGGACAGCGAAGCTGGAAGCCGCAGGCGTGGAGCAGTCTCGTCTGCAAGGTGAGCTGGAGTCGGCTCAGGCAGAGAAAAGCCGTCTGCAGGGTGAGTACGAGGCGCTTACGCTGGAGAAGATGCAGCTTGAGGACGAGCTGCTGATGGCTGTGGAAGATAAAGAGGCATTGGCAGCGAAGCTGGAAGCCGCAGCGCAAAGCCAGTCGCGTCTGGAAGAGGAATTCCATGCTGTGCAGATTGATCGGGATCGCCTGGAAACCGAATGGCAGGCTTCATCGGAAGAGAAGACGCGTCTTGCACAGGAGATCGAAGCGCTTGGCGAACAGAAACAGCATCTGGAGGAGCAGTTGAAGCTGGCGCAAGATACCCGCGAACAGCTCTCAAGCGAATTGGAGTCGCTTCGCAATCGTCAGCAAGAACTGCAAGGCGAGCGCGATGCCTTCTACAGCGAGAAACAAGCGCTGCAAGATGAGCGGGATGTCCTCTACAGCGAGAAAGAAGCGCTGCAAGGCGAACGCGATGCTCTCCACAGTGAGAAAGAAAACCTGGAGAACGAATGGCTCACGCTGGGCGAGGAGAAAGTCCGCCTGGAAGCGGAACTTCAGACATTGGGCGGCGAGAAATCGACGCTGCAAAGCGATTTGGCCGGGTTGCAGTCCCGGCTGGAAGAAGCAGCTCTTGAACGTTCCGAGCTGGAGGAACGTCTGGAAGGTTATCGCCTGGCGGAAGCAGGCTGGGAAACCAGACGCCTGGAGCTGGAGTCGGCGGCCGAGGCACGCGGCACGCGCATGGCCGAGCTGGAAGCCGAGCTTGGCGAATGGGCATCGCGGCGCTCCGAATGGGAAGCCGCGCGCGCGGAGCTTACGCGCCGCGTAGACGAGCTGACAAGCAGCGAGGAATATCTGACCGGCGAAGCGGTCCGTCTGGAAGAGGAAGTGACCGAGTTAGTCCAGCGCGAACGTGCGCTGGAGAGCGAACTTCAGCGGCAGACTCAGGCCGCTGGCGAGCTTCAGGCCCGGATCGCGGAGCTGGAAAGCGAACGCGTAACGCTTGGAAGCGAGCTGGAAGCCGCGCGCGAGGAAAGCGCACGGCATGCGGAAGCAGCCGAGTCGCTGGAGCTGCGTCTTGCGGCGCTGGACGAGAGCGCCGATGAATTGGCGTCGGCGAAGCAGGCGCTGGAAGTGCAATTGCAGGATTCAATCACGCGTGCCGAGGAGTGGCAGGCGAGATCGGACGCTGCCTATGCGCGTCTGTCTGAACAGGAAGCGGAGCAGGATTCCGTTCGTGCGCAGATTGCCGAACTGGAAAAGGAGCGGCAGAACGTCGCTGCCGAATTGGAACAGCAGCGCAGCCTTGCGGAAGTATCGGAGGCAGAGCGTGCCAATCTGGTCGCCCGTCTGGAAGAAGCGCAGCAGCGCGAACAGGAATTGCGCGAGCAAAGCGCTCACGTGCAGACGGAGCTTGACGGTCTGCGCAGTCAGCAGGAGCTGGCGCTGCGGCAGCAGGAAGGTCTTGAGACAGAGCGGGATGAGCTACGCGGACGTCTGAGTCAACTGGAAGCTCGCGCGGAGGAGCTGTCCGGCGAACTGGACGTTTATGTTCAACGCGAGGCGCAGCGCAGTGCGGAGCAGGAACGTCTGGAAGCTCTGGCCGGCGATCTGGAAGGTCAGGTGCAGTCGCTTCGTGAACAGAAGGCCGAGCTGGAGAGCGGGCTGGAAACACTGGCTGCCAGCGAGCAGGAGCGGGCGCGGGAATATGCGCGTCTGAAGAATGAGCTGTCGGCTTCCCGCGAACGTGAGGAAGTGGCCGAGCTGGAGCTTCAGGATCTGAACGCACAGCTGGAGCAGACCCGGCGCGAGTTTGCCGAACTGAACGAGCGGACGAGCATCTGGGAAGCGCGGATTGCTGAACTGGAATCCGAACTGGAGCAGACGCAGCATCGCCAGATTCAGGCGGTGGAAGCCCTGAATGAAGCGGAACGCGAAGTGCAGACGCTGCGCGAGTCGGAAGTGGAATGGCAGGCTGAGCGTGAGCGCATGTTCTCCCGCGTTGCCGAGTTTGGAGGCCGTGAAGCTTCCTGGCGGATCGAAACGGCGCGTCAGCGGCGTGAATTGGAAGACGCGCAGGAGCGTGAGCGGACACTGACCAAGCAGAAAAATGCAGCCGAGCGCAAGCTTGAAGAAGCTGCATCCCGTGAAGCAAAGGCTGCGGAGGAGCAGCAGCGGCTCCAGGGAGAGCTGCGTTCGGCCGAGGACAGTCGTCGTCAGTTGGAATCCAGAGGTGTTCAATTGAACGCCGAGCTGGAGCGGTTGAACGCTCTGCGTGACACCTGGACGACCGAACGGGCAGAACTTGAAGCGCGCCTGACTGAGGCCGAACAAGCCAAAAGTGGCGATGGTGAGCTGCAAAGCAAACTTCAAGGCGAACTGGCACAGGTCACCGAACAATACGAAGTGCTCTCGCATCAGCTGCGGATTCTCCATGTCGAGAAGGAAATGGAGAAGGATAAACGCGAAGCTGCCGACCGGGAGTATGCACGCCTTCAGCAGGAATACGCTTCTCTTCAGCAGGAGTACAAAGAATGGATGGAGCTGCTGGAGCAAGAGCAGCGGCACTGAGATAAATCATGAGTAACGTCGATCATCTGAATAGACAAGTCCTGAACGCCTATTGGATCGTGGCGGCGGTGGTATTTGCCGTTGAAATCGCCTATTCGCTGGTCGGCGAAACCGAAGATCACGAAGTGAGATTGGGCTCCCTGCTGGCCAGGAGCCTGCTCGTCGTGGTGATCGCCGGACTGGGAGAGTTTCTCTACGCGTCTTTCCGACGTTATGGCAGGCAGATTGTCATCGGGATCAGTTTCACCATGGCGTATATCAACTATTTGAATCTGGGATTATATACGGAACATGAACCCGGGATTCTGTTGATTTTCCCTACGCTGGTACCGCTGATCTATTTTGACCGCAGGCTGCTCGATTTATTTGGTGTTTTGAATCTTGTTTTTTACGTCGTGTTTTATTTTGCCGTAGAGCGGATGTTTGGAGATCGGAATATCGAAGATTTTGTCCTGATGGTAGCGATGCTGGCTTGTACGCTCCTGCTGAGTCGTGCGGTGCTGGTTCGGGCACTCGAGATCGGGCGGCAGGTGGAGCATCTGACGCAATCGCAGCAGGACTTGATTGTGGATAAAGCCGTCTCTCAGCGTCTGCTGAAGACCGACTCGCTCACTCAGCTCTATAATCATCAGACATTCTATGAATATCTGGAAGATCTGGTGCAGCAGAGCCGCCAGAATGGATTGGATCTTCAGGTCGTTGTAGTGGATGTTGATAATTTTAAAAAGATTAATGACACGTATGGCCATCTGATCGGCGACCTGGTGCTCAAAGAGGTGGCAATCCGCATCAGCATGGCGATCTCTCCCAACGATTTTGCTGCACGTTATGGAGGAGAAGAGTTTGCGATCATTTTTACCGAGAAAACGATGGGGCAAGCGCTGGAAGATGCAGAGCGTATTCGTGCAGGAGTAGCAAGCGCGGACTATTCTTACATGGGCAATCACCCGGTAACCGTTAGCATCGGACTGTCCGCCTACGAAGTCGGAGACACCGCCGAAACGATGTTTGGCAAAGCCGATGCAGCGCTCTATCGTGCCAAACATTCAGGCAAAAATCGTGTGGTGCAGCATGAGGAAGGTCAAGATCCCCCACGGCAGCGAAAGTAGGGGCTGGGGTGTAAACAAAAGCACCTCTCGATGTCCGAAGCTTGCAAGGGTACGCCGATAGCCTTTCCGAACAGTTGGTGGTCGCCTCTTGTCCGCTGAAATCGGAAAGGCTATTTGTCTGCCTGGCTTCTGCAATGCCCAGCCTTGCCTAATCATGGTATCTCCGAGGGGAATTCGCTATAATCAAGGGGCGGAGTGCCGCTGCGGCCTCCAGAACCGATAAGGAGTTGTCACGTTCTTGAACGCTAAAATATTTGAAATTCTGCAATACGCGAGCATCTCGAACGCACTGGCCGATCAGGCACAGACTTCGCTGGGCAAAGAAACGGCGAGAACGCTGAAGCCGGATACCGATCTGGCCACCGTGCAGCGTCTGCTTCAGGCCACCCACGAAGCGTTTGACGTGGATCGTCTCAAAGGATCGCCGCCATTTGGCGGTGTTGTTGACATTCGACCAGCTGTGCAGCGTGCGCGAATCGGCGGCATGCTGAATCCTCATGAACTGCTGGGCATCGCTACGACGTTGTACGGCAGCCGGCGCCTGCGCCGCTTTATCCAGACGGTACATGAAGATCACCCGATCGAGCTGCTGAATGAACTGGCCGAGTTGATCTCGGATCAGAAGGATCTGGAACGTCAGATCAATTCGTGTATCGGCGAGTCTGCCGAGGTGCTGGATTCCGCCAGCCCAACGCTGGCTGCAATCCGGCGTGAGCTGCGCGGAGGCGAATCCCGCATCCGCGAGAAGCTGGAGTCGATGATTCGCTCCTCAAGCGTCTCCAAGATGCTTCAGGATCAGCTGATTACGATTCGCGGCGACCGTTTCGTTATTCCGGTTAAGTCGGAATACCGCTCGCACTTCGGCGGAATCGTGCATGACCAATCCAGCTCTGGCGCCACCATGTTTATTGAGCCGGAAGCGATTGTCGCCATGAATAACAAGCTGCGGGAGACCAAGCTGCGGGAGACCCGCGAAGTGGAGATCATCCTGCAGAAGCTGACCGCAGCCGTTGGGGAGCAGGCCGAACTGCTGGCTTATGATGTGGATGCGCTGGCACAGCTTGACTTTATTTTTGCCAAGGGACGTCTCGCCCACCGCATGAAAGCGACAGAGCCCAAGATGAATGATCGAGGTTATCTGCGTATCCGCAAAGGTCGTCATCCGCTGATTGATGCCAAAGTTGTCGTACCTCTTGATGTGGAGCTTGGCGGTGAATTTTCCAGCATCATCGTAACGGGCCCCAACACGGGTGGTAAGACCGTCACGCTAAAAACGATCGGTCTGCTCAGTATGATGGCGATGTCGGGCTTGTTCGTTCCTGCCGATGAAGGCTGTGAGCTGTGCGTCTTCGATGCGATCTATGCGGACATCGGCGATGAACAAAGTATTGAACAGAGCCTGAGTACCTTCTCCAGCCACATGACCAATATCATTCGGATTCTCAAAGATATGACGCCCAAGAGTCTGGTACTGCTGGACGAAGTAGGGGCAGGTACAGACCCGGCTGAAGGTTCGGCGCTGGCGATTGCCATTCTGGAATACATCCATCAGTTCAACTGCCGGATGGTGGCGACGACTCACTACAGCGAATTGAAGGCTTATGCGTACGAGCGCGAAGGCGTTATCAATGCCAGTATGGAGTTCGATGTAGCTACGCTTAGTCCAACGTACCGCCTGCTTGTCGGGGTACCGGGACGAAGCAACGCCTTTGCCATTGCCGAACGCCTGGGTCTGCCGGGCAAGATTCTGAGCTTCGCGCGTGGTGAAGTCAAGGAAGAGGATCTGCGCGTCGAGAATATGATTAGTGCGCTGGAAGAAAACCGGATTGGCGCAGAAGCCGAACGGGAAGAAGCGGAGCGGCTGCGCCTGGAGATGGAGAAGCTGCGGGCCCAGCATGAACGTGAGCTGGAGAAGCTGGAAGCGCAGCGTGACACTCGACTGGAGAAGGCAGAGAATGAAGCGCGTGAGATCATTGCCAAGGCTCGCAAGGAAGCCGACGAAGTGATTGCCGATCTGCGCCGTCTGGCGATGGAGGAAGGCGCTTCGGTCAAGGAGCACAAGTTGATTGCGGCTCGTCGCCAGCTTGACGAAGCAGAGCCTGAGGCACGCGTCAAGAAGCCAGCCAAGAGCAAAGCGGCGAAGTCATCGCAGAAGATTGGAGCAGGAGACGAAGTGCTGCTGACCAATCTGGGGCAGCGCGGACACGTCATCGAACTGGATGGCAAGGAAGCGCTGGTACAAGTCGGCATCATGAAGATGAAGGTGGCGCTGGACTCTCTGGAACGTGTGCAGACCGCTCCGACGTCTGCGCCCAAGCAGAAGCCCGTCACGGCTGTGAAACGGACCAAAGACGACAGTACACGTTCCGAGCTGGATCTTCGCGGGGCTAACTTGGAAGAAGCCCTGATGGAGACGGATCGGTTTATCGACGAGGCCTTCCTGTCCAATCTGGGTCAGATCTACATCATTCATGGCAAAGGAACAGGGATTCTGCGTACCGGGATTCAAGAGCATCTGCGCCGCCACAAGCTGATTAAGTCTTACCGTCTGGGCAACTACGGCGAAGGCGGTAACGGTGTGACCGTAGCGGAACTCAAGTGACGGGAAGGAGCGAGGTTCCGAGCAGATGAATACTCTTATCGATTCCATATTAAATACGCCGATCGGTGCGGCAATCGCTTATTTTTCGGTGGCTGTACTGGAACTCGTCGTTTTCCTGTCGGTGTTTGAAGCGGTGACCCGTTACAAATGCTGGGATGAGATCCGCAAGGGCAATCTGGCGGTTGCGATGGCCACAGGCGGCAAGATCTTTGGGATTTGCAACATTTTGCGTTTCTGTATTGAATCCGGCTCAACCATCTATGAGAGCATGCTCTGGTCGCTGCTGGGCTTCGTACTGCTGATGGTCGCGTACTTCCTGTTTGAATTTGTCACACCTTTCTTCAAGGTGGATGAGGAGATCGGCAACGGCAACCGGGCGGTGGGACTCATCTCCATGATCTTGTCCGTTGCCCTGTCTTATGTGATCGGAGTGTCGGTGCTTTAGACTGCCAAGCCAAGCGTTAAGCTTTCAATGCTTCTCAAGCCCCGCGTGCTACAGCAGCGGGGCTTTTTGGCGTGGATGCGGCAGGAACGGGAGCCAATACGGGAACGCGCTGGCAGTGGCGGCTCAAGCGGCAGCCGCAGCCCGGTCTTTTTCGAGGCTCGGCGGTATGCTTGGATTCACGGCGAACGGTGGCGCGGCAGCTTTTTTTCGGGTAAGATGAGGTACAATAACGCATTAAAGAGTTGACTCGGGTGAGTCATCTACCAAGCGAAACCATCTGGAGGCATGCGAAGTGAAAGAAACGAACAAGCTGAAACTGGACATTCTCGAACTACTGGAGGAAGATGCGCGGCGAACGCCGGAACTGCTGTCCACGATGCTCGGCGTTCCGCAGGAGGAAGTAAGTCAGGCGGTCACGGAGCTTGAGCAGGATCATGTTATCGTCAAATATGCAACGGTAGTCAATGAGAGCAAAGTGAACGATGAGAAGGTCACCGCCCTGATCGAAGTTCAGATCACGCCGGAACGTGGACGCGGATTTGAAGGTATCGCGGAGCGGATCTATCTGTATCCACAGGTTAAATCGGTCTTTCTCATGTCAGGCGCCTACGATCTGTTGGTAGAAGTGGAAGGCATCAACCTCAAGGATGTCGCCAGCTTCGTCTCGGATAAGCTCTCGCCGATTGAATCCGTATTGTCTACGAAAACTCATTTTATTCTCAAAAAATACAAGCAAAACGGGATCATCTTCGAGGAACATCAAGAAGACCGCCGTCTGCTGATCTCGCCGTAAAGGATGCGAAATGATGATTACTAACCGGGAAGTTAACGAAAACAGCATGCTTCAGCCTTCCGATTCGGAACGAGGCTCCATGGAACGTTATCTGTCGCCGCTGGTGCGGGACATCAAGCCATCGGGTATCCGCAAATTTTTCGATCTGGTCAGCGCCAGCAAAGACATCATTACGCTTGGCGTCGGCGAACCGGATTTCGTCACGCCATGGCATGTACGGGAAGCCTGTGTCTACTCGCTGGAGCGCGGTTATACCCGGTATACGTCCAACGCCGGTATGCCGGAGCTGCGTGAAGCGATCTCTTCGTATCTGGATACTTCTTTTGGTACATCCTATGATCCGGAAAAAGAGATTCTGGTCACCGTCGGCGGCAGCGAAGCGATCGATCTGGCGCTGCGTGCGCTGGTGCGTCCTGGCGACGAAGTGCTGGTACCGGAGCCATGCTACATCTCCTACTCGCCGATCACTTCGATCGGTGGCGGTGTGCCCGTCGGCATTGAGACTTTTGCCAAAGACGGATTCAAGCTGACTGCCGAAGCGCTGGAAGCCAGCATTACGCCAAGGTCAAAAGTGTTGATTCTCTGCTATCCAAGCAACCCGACCGGGGCAACGATGACAGCAGAAGATTGGCTGCCGATTGCCAAAGTGGTCGAAAAACACGACCTGATTGTCATTTCCGATGAAATTTATGCTGAACTCAGCTATGGACAGGGCAAACATGCCAGCTTCGCAGCTGCACCGGGCATGAAGGATCGGACGATCCTGGTCAGCGGCTTCTCCAAGGCGTTTGCCATGACCGGCTGGCGGATGGGTTATGCGTGCGGTCATCCCGAGTTGATCTCTGCGATGCTGAAGATCCATCAATATACGGTCATGTGCGCACCGGTTATGGGACAGGTGGCTGCGCTGGAGGCATTGACTCATGGGCTGGGCGAGAAGGACAAGATGGTCGAGTCGTATAATCGCCGCCGCCGTCTGGTCGTTCAGGGACTGCGGGATGCCGGGCTGGAATGTCATGAGCCGGAAGGGGCATTCTATGCGTTCCCAAGCATCCAATCCACCGGATTGGCATCCGAAGATTTTGCACAGCGCCTGCTGGTGGAAAATAAGGTTGCGGCTGTGCCAGGCAATGTCTTTGGGCTTGGTGGTGAAGGGTTCATTCGCTGTTCCTATGCGACTTCCGTAGCGCAGCTGAATGAAGCGCTCGACCGCATCAGCAGCTTCGTCTACAAAGTGAAGCGAGAAGGCGCGTAATCCGCGCTTCATATTCACCAGACTTGTGACAATTTCATACTCCTTCTTGAATAAGTTGCTTTTACTGGAGAGTTTCTATATAATGGGGGCTTGAATCAGGTCACTTTTCAAGGGGGAATGTTTTTTGTCTGCCGCTTCGTTCCTTACATCTAGGCATGAATCCGGCTCTGCACGGTTCCGACCCCAGCCTACCGCTCAGGCCGTCTTGGCTATGGCGGAACGCGAACTGTTCTTGCAGGAAGAGATTCGTCTTCTGCGTGCCCAGATGGAAGAAACGTTCAGGCGGGAACAGTCATTCACCGCTGAAGCGGTCGTCGAAATCAGCAGCCGACTGGATCTGAAGATCAATGAGTATATGCAGCTCGTGCGTTGAGATTTTGGCACCTTCTCCACCTTTTATCCGAACCTAACTTGCCGATCGGCAGAAGAGAAAGAGTATTCTTAACCGAAGCTCTTTCTTTTTTTATGCCTTCTTCGTGCTGTGAACATGTGAAAATGCTTACGGCAGGTAAGTTGTGATATATTGTTAAGGAGTGCTTTTGCGTTTACAGGGAACCATTCAAGGAGGAATAAGAGTGAAGCGGAAATGGATGGGCATCGGGCTGCTGCTGATCGTATCGATCATGCTGATGGCCGGGTGCGGCAAAAAGGATGATACGGTTACGATCTTTATGTCCGACAAAGAATCGGCCAGCCGTGAAGCGATTGACCAGATTCAGAAAAAGCTGGATGCTGAATCGCCGGATCTCCATGCGGAATTTAATTACTCGCCTTTGTTCGACCTGCAAAAGGTGCTGGTCGAATACGCGGCAGGAGGCAATTCGATCGTAATTTTGCCTGAAGATACGATCAAGACGTACAGCAAAGATGGAGCGCATATCCCGCTGGAAGATCATTTCGACCAAACGAAATATGAAGACGGCGTCTTTGAGGGCGGTGTCTTTGTCGAAGGCGAAGATGATCCGGTCATGGGCAAGCATCTGTTTGGCATCCCGGTGGAGGATCTCAAGATGTTCAAGGATAGCGGTTACGCACCGAAAGGCATGCTGGCTTGTGTGCTGGTGAGCGCACCGGATCAGGAAGCCGCGATCAAGGTGCTTCAGAAGCTGGCAGAAGGTTAAGGAAAGACGCTCGCACAGGGCAGCAATACCAAGCTGAAGGAGGGCGCGTTCATGCGTATTTATACGAAAACGGGAGATGAAGGGCAGACTTCGGTCATCGGGGGACGAGTGCGTAAAGACGACGCCCGCGTCGAGGCTTACGGGACGATTGATGAGCTGAACAGTTTCGTCGGCTATGCCGCTTCACTGCTTCAGGACGGGCGGTTCAAGGATCTGCGGGAGCAGCTTGCGGTGGTTGGTCAGGAACTGTTCGACTGCGGTTCCGATCTGGCGTATACGCCAGCGGCGCAGCAGCCGTACAAGACGCATCAAGCGATGACGGAACGTCTGGAGCTGTGGATCGACCGACTGGAAGCCGAGAATCCACCGCTGGAACGGTTTATTCTGCCGGGAGGCAGTCCACCGGCTGCGATGCTGCATGTCTGTCGAACCGTATGCAGACGCGCGGAACGGCGGGTGATTGCACTGACCGACCAGGCGGAGGTCAATCCGGAAGTGCTGCGGTATCTGAACCGATTATCGGATTATTTCTTCAGCGCGGCACGTTCCGCCAATCTCAAGCTTAGGATTGAAGATGTCGAATATGTGCGCGGCGCGAATGTATTTGTAGAGGGTGAATAACGATCGAACCGCATGATTTTCCCCGAGAAAAAGGGATCGAACCCCAGCACGGCTATTATGATCCGATTGTCTATGTGGTGCCGGAACGGGAGCAGGGCTGGACGCTCAAGACACTGATGAGCAGCCGTCTGGGCGTCTCGCGCAAGCTGACGTCCAGGCTCAAGATGACGGAGCGCGGCATTATGCTCAATGGCGAGCGCGTGTATATCAGCGTTCATGTTCAGGCTGGCGATGTCGTCGAACTGCGTATGGAGCGTGAGGTATCAGACGATATTTTGCCGGAAGAAATGCCGCTTGATATTCTGTATGAAGACCGTGATCTTCTGATCGTCAACAAGCCGGCGGGTGTCATCGTACATCCCACGCACGGACATTATACCGGAACCCTGGCCAACGGCGTTGTCTATCATTGGGCGCAGCGCGGCGAGCAGATTCGTTTCCGTCCCGTGCATCGTCTGGACCGCGAGACTTCGGGTGTGCTGGCGATTGCCAAGAATCCATACATCCATCAGCATATCTCGGAACAGATGATTGCCGGTACGGTCGATAAGACGTATCGGGCAATCGTACATGGACATCCGCAGCCTGAACAGGGTCGAATCGAAGGGCCGATTGACCGCGATCCGGCGAATCCGCATGTTCGGATGGTTACCCCGGACGGTTATCCGGCTGCGACGCGTTATCGCACGCTGGAATCTTATCCGGGTGCCCGTGCTTCGCTGGTCGAATTGGAACTGGAAAGCGGGCGTACGCATCAGATCCGGGTGCATATGACGCATATCGGCTGCCCGCTGCTGGGCGACGACATGTATAAGTACGCGGATGAGTCCGCGCTGACGACCGAAGAGTGGGCAGCCGCCAAGCAGGTAGACACCTGGATCAATCGCCAGGCGCTCCATGCTTTTCGTCTGTCCTTTGTGCATCCGTCTTCGGGAGTCCGCATGACGTTTGAAGCGCCATTCCCTCCGGATCTGGCCGCACTGGAACAGCAGTTGAAAACGAATCACTTTTTGCAGCATCCACATGAACGGAAAGAGATGTGAACGACACCTATGACTTCGCTTAAAGTCTATCATTACGAGAAATGCAGTACCTGCCGCAACGCGATCAAGTGGCTGAGAAATGCTGGACACGAACTGGAGCTGATCCCCATCGTGGAGCAGCCGCCAACGCCGGACGAAGTACAGGATCTGATCGCCAAAAGCGGTCTGGAATCCAAGAAATTTTTTAACGTCAGCGGTGAAGTATACAAGGAACTTGGGCTTAAAGACAAGCTTGCCGACATGGATGAAGTCGAACGCGCACGCCTGCTGGCTTCCAATGGCAAGCTCATCAAGCGGCCGGTGGTGACGGATGGCGAACATGTGACACTTGGCTTCAAACCGGAGCTGTACGAACAGAGCTGGGGTCAAAAGGAGGAAAGCCAATGAGTGAGCAGGGCGGAATCGAAGGACTGCCAGAGAATGTGCTGGCACGCAAACCCACGCTGATGCTGGTCGATGGCATGGCTCTGCTGTTCCGGGCGTATTATGCCACGGCGCTCAGAGGTTACATCCGGCGCACTGATGCGGGAGTACCGACCAATGGCATCTATGGCTTCGTGCGGTATCTGTGGGATGCCATTCAGCAGTTCGATCCCACTCATATCGCCTGCTGCTGGGATATGGGAGGACGTACATTCCGTACCGAGCAGTTTGAGTCCTACAAGGGCAATCGCTCGGCGGCGCCCGACGATCTGATTCCGCAGTTTGACCTGGTGAAGGAAGTCGTGGAAGCGATGGATATTCCCAATATTGGGATGCCGGGTTATGAAGCGGATGACTGCATCGGTACAATTTCCAAGCGCTGTGCGCGGGAGCAGAACATGGACGTACAGATTCTCTCGGGTGACAATGATCTGCTTCAGCTGACTGATGAGCGCATCAAGGTCATTATCATGAAGAAGGGATATGGCAACTACCAGGTCTATACTCCCGAATTTCTGATGGAAGAAAAAGGTCTGAAGCCGTCCCAGATCGTGGATATGAAAGGCTTGATGGGCGATGCCAGCGACAATTATCCGGGTGTCAAGGGAATCGGTGAGAAAACGGCAATCAAGCTTGTGCAGGAATACGGCGATGTTGAAGGCATACTGGCGAACCTGGATAAGCTCACCCAATCCGTTCGCACGAAGATCGAGAATGATCTGGACATGCTGCACATGTCCCGTTCGTTGGCCGAGATCCACTGCGAAGTTCCGGTCGAATGTCCGCTGGATCTGTGCGAATTTCAGATTGACGATTCCAAAGTCTCGGCCAAGTTCGAGGAGCTTGAAATGAGCAGCCTGGGCAAGATGATGGGCATGGACGTATTCGGATAATCGGATTTTGTATGTTTTAAGTTTATTCTCAATAAGGGAAGCTGCCCGGTGAGGCGGCTTCTTTTTATTTTGCGTCATTTTACCGAAAAATCACCAAAAATAGAGCGATAGGCCTACTGACGGAAGGGAGACTGGAGTTACCTGAAATGCCCTTTTCTGATAAAGTAAAAGGGTCATGGCTATTTAGCAAGCACAGATAGCGATCAGATGGAGGGGGACGTGAAGCATGAAGAAAGTCAAATGGGGCAGTCTGCTGCTGGCGGGGGTGCTGGCGGTAACGGGCGTATTGGGTGTAACGGGGGAAAAACAGGCGGATGCGGCATCCACAATCTCGGCAAGTGTACGCAAAGTGTCGGCGGGAGGGAAATCCTTCACCGTGCAGACGGTCAGTATTCCGCGTGGAACCAAATCTGCGCTGGGACTGGCTCAGGGGAAAGTGGGTCAGACCCAGAACTTCGCTTCGATTGTGAAAAACAGCAAAGCAACCGCAGCGATTAATGGAGCGTTCTTCAACTCTTATGGCGGGCCGGCTGATCCTTACGGAACACTGATCTCCAAGGGAGAGATTGTGCATACCGGGTATTATGGAACCAGCATTGGGTTTAAAGCGGATGGAAGTGTGTTAATGGATTCGCTCCAGGCCAAGATTACAGGTCAAGTGACCACCAAGCCGGACGCTTCGGGCAGGACACGCGCACAGAGCTGGTATGCTACGTTTGTCAATCGGACGCCGGATGCGGGTCAGGATGTCGTCCTGCTGTATAACTCGGCTCGTGGAGCAAGTGTAGGCTTCAAAGGTGGAGTCGCGGTGACGATTCGCAAGGGCAAGGTAGTCAAGAAAGAGGATAATGCCAATGCAGCCATTCCAAGCGATGGTTATGTACTGGTCTATCATGGGTCGGAAAAAAGAAATGCCGAGCGTTTTGTAGTGGGTTCCACGGTAGAGAAAAATATCGCCTATGTCAATGCGGACGGTCGGGACATTCCCTGGTCGGATGTCGTGACTTCGGTAGGAGCAGGCCCCCGTCTGGTGAAGGATGGCAGGATCTCTCTGGATGCCAAGGGCGAAGGGTTCAACGATCCCAAGATTCTGACCGGTTCCGGCGCACGCAGCGGGATTGCGATCATGCCGGACGGCTCCGTCCTGCTGGCAACGGTGAACGGCGCAACGATGAAACAATGGGCGCAGGTCATGCAGAAGCTGGGTGCGAAGCAGGCGATGAATCTGGATGGCGGTGCATCCTCGGCACTCTACGCCAACGGCAGGACGCTGACGGGTGCGGGGCGGCAGCTCAGCAATACTTTAGTGTTTGGCGAATGGGTCTCGATGCAGTAAAATAGGCCACACAAGATCAGCAAAAGCATACGGCGAAGGCAAGCAAGCCGGACGGGAGGAAGCGGCATGAAGGAAATCGTAGTAGCGGCTGTTAATGTGGGACGGCCCAAAGTCATTCCCAATGGACGTCAGGAGGTCGAGACCGGCATCTTCAAGCAGCCAGTGGAAGGATCGGTTTATCTGGGGAAGCTGGGGTTTGAAGGGGACGGACAGGCAGATCTCAAAAATCATGGCGGCCCGGACAAAGCGGCCTGTGTGTATTCGGTGGATCGCTTTGAATTCTGGGAATCCGAACTCCTGCCCAAGCTTGAACCCGGTGCTTTTGGTGAAAATCTGTCGATTACCGGCGGCGCAGAGGAAGACTTCTGCATCGGTGATATTTTTTCCATCGGTGGAGCCGTTGTTCAGTTGAGCCAGCCGAGGCAGCCCTGCTTCAAGCTGTCCGTACGTTATGGAGTGCCTGAACTTCCGGCTCGGGTGCAGGAGACCGGCTACAGTGGTTTTTATTTCCGCGTGCTTCAGGAAGGTGAAGTTCAGGCAGGAGATCGGCTGGTTCTTCAGAAGCGCCATCACGCAGGAATGACGGTTATGCGTGCCAACGAGATCAAATATAAGCTCAAGGACGATGCAGAGGCCATTCGCAGCCTTCTGGCCGTGCAGGAGCTGGCTGAGGCCTGGAGCGGTTCGCTCAAGAAGAGACTGTCTGCCCTGGAAGCGAACGCTTGACTTAGGTTGATTGTCGAAGCTATGATAACAGAAGCAGCATATGAGCGCGGAGGAAGCACCTCTCTTACATTTCCATGTAGGAGAGGTGCTTTTTTGCGTGCATCGGCTGACATTGGAGAGACAAGGCGGGATGATGGCTATGGCAGTTGTATTCTTGAACCGGATGGAGATTGAACGTGAAACGGAAGTAGGTGCTGCACAGGTATGGATCGAAGAGGAAGATGGGAATTGGATCAGCGGCTGGACGGAGCTGGATGATGTCGAATCTGCAAGCCGGGAGATCTGGTACGAGGGCATGGTCTGGAACGAAATGCTGGCGGTGTATCGGCACCAATTGGCTGCCAAGCTGGCGGAGGGATACCGCCCGGTCATCCGGGATACCTTTCAGGAATTCCTCGAATCCGGACAGCGTGGACGCTACACGCAGAAGCTGGTCTGTTACAGCGAGCTAAATACCGATGATGAATTGTACAAGCGGTTAGCCGCCTGGAGACGCGCCAAAGCAACGGAGGAGCATCGGGCGCCGTATCTGATTGCGACTAACCGCGCTCTGCGCCTGATTAGCACTTTTTTACCTCAGACTCTGGATGAACTGCGCGAACTGCCGGGCATTGGCGAAAGTACCATTCAGCGTTATGGCGAAGGGATGATCCTACATACGGCAGAGCTTGAACGTGCCCATTCTTTCCCGCTGGATTGGGTGGAGCGCCGATTGGATGAGGAGGCGTTTGAAGCCTGGACATATAAAAATAAGGAGCGCAAATTCAAGCGCGAAGCGGAACGGGTCCGTGCCAATCGCCTGCTCCTGCAAGCGTCGAAGGGCACCGTGGGAGAAGCGGCTTCATTAACCCAGATCAGTCAGGAGAGCGGTCTGGAACGCCGCGAACTGATCGAGATGATGGAGAGCCTGGAGAAGAATGGCTATAACCTGGATGCGATCATCGCCCATGAACTGCGTCTGATGCCAGAGACGCAGCAGCTCGCCGTTCGACAGGCTTATCGGGATATGGGCGATTCGTTCCTGAAGCCTGTCTTAAAGAAGGTGTATGGGGAAGATCTCCCGGGTGACTCGGGGCTGGATATTTTGTATGAGCAGCTGCGGCTAGTTCGTATTCGTTTCCGCCGAGAAAGCGAACTATTGGAGCAAGTGCAGCGGCCCGCATCCTCGCACGGTCTGGAGACAGAGAGCGCAGTACAGCCGGAAGTGGTTATTGCTCCTACCCCAGCGGCAAAAAGCAAACGCCGGGAAAGATTAGCTGAGGCGTAGGAAAACAGAAAAACAGAAAACAGCCCTTTCCTGACTCTCCACGAAGAGAGTCGGGGAAGGGCTGGTTACAAGAAGCAGCGGCGTAAGATCCAGATCGGCTTACAGCCAGCCTTTTTTGCGGAACAGGAAATACATGGTGAGACCCAGCACGATCATCAAGCCGATGACCATCGGATAACCGTATGTCCAATGCAGCTCCGGCATGTGATCGAAGTTCATTCCATAAATCCCGGTCACTACGGTGAGCGGCATGAAGATGGTCGTAATCACGGTGAAGATCTTCATGATCTCGTTCGCGCTGTTGGAGATACTGGACTGATACGCTTCTCGAAGGTTGCCCATCAGATCGCGGTACGTATCGAAGGCCTCGGAGACTTTGACCGCGTTCTCGTAGATGTCGCTGAAATACTTCTGAAGCTCATCGTCAATCAGGCGCAGATCTTTTTTATTCAGGATGTTGATGACTTCGCGCTGTGGAACCAGAACTTTCTTGAGCCAGAGAATCTCGGCTCTTAGACCGATAATATCATTCAGATGCGTGCGTTTGGTGTGCATCAGAATGTCCTCTTCCAGACGTTCAATCTGATCCTCGATCCGGTCTCCGACCGCGAAGAAATTGTCGATGACCCGGTCGATGAGCAGATACATAAAGCGGTCAGGCGCATGCACTTCCTCTTCCCACATGATGGGCTTGACGGTGCGAAGTTCATGGATTTTCTGGCGGGTGAGCGTGATGACAAAATGCCGACCCAGGAAAATATTCAGGGCACGCATAAAGATTTCTTCATTGTCGAAGCGGATGCTGTTGACGACGATGAAATAATGGTTATCGTAAATTTCGATCTTGGGACGCTGTTCTTCTTCATTCAACATATCTTCAACAGCCAGATCGTGCAGTCCAAAGGTGAGCTGGAGCTGGGTGATGTCGTCCAGATCAGCATCGATCCAGTAGAAGCCTTCTTCTGGCGGGGTAAGCGTTTCTGCCAGGTTTTCATTGTCAATCAGCGTAAAGACGCCGTATTTCACGTGCCGGATTTTCATGCGGTTCACTCCTCCGAAATGGGACCTCTGGGAAGTCCTTGAAATAGTCTCGAATTTGCGGGAGAACGCAGGAAAAAACAGGCCGGCGCCGCGTAACGAACGTCGTCCTTGCACGGCTGAAAATAATCAGACGCCAGGGTGTGTTCCGGCGGGTGAGCTTCCAGTCATGGAAAAGCGGACACCTTCCGGCCGTTTTTTCTGCTGTTGAATCGATTGCTGCGTTCTCTCACGCTTGGGCCTCGGGTCGCCGTCCATCTGAAATTCACCTCTTTTTTCAACACTATTTTCATAAAACCCTCGTTAAGTATAACGCGCGTCACTAGGCCTTTCAAGGCCTGGTTTGTGACGACTTATGCTTACCTTATCGGCGGTGGTGAGGGTAAAATGTAGAGGAGGAAAATCAGCGTGATATGCCATCTGGCGCAGGGGTTCAAAAGGCGCCAAAATGAGGAGGGCAAAAGGCCATGGCGATTCAAACCACGAATATAATCCGTGAGATTCTGGGCGCTGCGCTGGAGCAGCAGCAGTTTAGCTTGACCGGTAAGTGGCCGCGTTGGAGCCTGCTGCGTACCCACCACGGACAAACCGACAAGATCGAGCTGGTTAGCGAGTCTATCCAGGGAGCAGCGGGTCAGCGAAGAATGAACATCAACTTTGCTATTGAGCATCCACGCAGCGGTCAGGACACCTGGATGAACCGTCCTTTTGAAGAATGGTTTGAATATCTGGATGAGGAACAATTACGTAAAGAACTCAAGTCCCAGCTGCCAAGGATCGTCGAACAGGTATTACCCTGGATGGAGCAGATGCGAAGCGAATGGGACAAAAGGACAACTTTTTCCTGAAAATTTAGGTGGCGTGCCCGATAAGCTGCTTCTTGCCTGAATACTCAAATCGTGTATAATTGATCTAAAGTTATCCCGGCCGAAAGGTCAGGAATTCGACAATTGAATACTTCCTCCGGCGCTAAGGCGTCGGTCGAACAGTGGAATCTTATCAAGAGCAGGTGGAGGGACTAGCCCGATGAAACCCGGCAACCGGCGACTTTGTCGTACGGTGCTAATTCTTGCAGTTACCATGCGATCCAAGACGAGGCACGAGTCGTAAGTGCTTATCGTCATGGACATGCGATCCAAGACGAGGCACGAGTCATAAGTGTTTATCGTCATGGACATGCGATCCAAGACGAGGCATGAGTCGTAAGTGCTTATCGTCATGGACATGCGATCCAAGACGAGGCACGAGTCGTTAAGTGTTAATCGCATGGGCGTAATTAAGGTTGTCATAGTGCGATCAGAGACGAGCCTTTGGCGCGTCGGTAGTGCTTATCGTCACGACAGCGTAACGCTCATGTACGTATTTACGCTAAATGCTCAAATCGCTTCGTTTTAGAAACCAGGCCAGGCACGATCTTTTTGCCGCAGCCCATCGCGCCCCCGGTAACTGACAGATGAGAGAGGCGCTAGCTTTGTATAGACCTTTCTCGGCCTGCCCAGAAAGGTCTTTTTTGTACCCATTCGTACATGCTAGAGATGCTTTGAATGCCGAATACTCGATAAGGCGACGTTCAATGTCCGATTGGGAAGCGTAAGCCGAACTTGGTCATTCAAGCTTGGTCTACGCGCCGTAACTCAACGTCAAAAGAAATAAAGGAGTGAAGCGAAATGCCGATTAAAGTGCCTGATAACCTGCCTGCCAAGGAAGTGCTGCTTCAGGAGAATATTTTCGTGATGGATGAGAGCCGGGCGTACAGCCAGGATATTCGTCCGCTGAGGATTGCTATCTTAAATCTGATGCCGACCAAAGAAACGACCGAGACGCAGCTGCTGCGCCTGATCGGCAATACGCCGCTGCAAGTGGATGTCGTCCTGCTTTATCCCAGCTCGCACACTTCCAAAAATACGTCAGAAGAATATCTGAACACCTTCTACAAAACGTTCGATGAAATCAAACATCTGCGTTTCGATGGCATGATTATCACGGGGGCGCCCGTCGAACAGCTGGAGTTTGAGCAGGTGAGCTATTGGGAAGAGATTCAACGGATTTTTGAATGGACCAAGAAAAATGTTACTTCGACCATGCACATCTGTTGGGCTTCACAGGCAGGCCTGTATCACCATTTTGGAGTGAGCAAGATTCCGTTGGAAGAAAAGTGTTTTGGCGTATTCCCACATACACTAAACAAGACGAATATTCAGCTGCTGCGCGGATTCGACGAATGTTTCTTCGTGCCTCATTCGCGTCATACCGATGTACAAAAAAGCGATATTCTCAAAAATCCGGAGCTTGAGATTCTGGCCGAGTCCGATGAGGCGGGAGTGTACCTCGTCGCTACGCAGGATGGCAAACAAATCTTTGCGACGGGTCATTCCGAATATGATCCCCTGTCACTGAAATGGGAGTACGACCGCGATGTGGCGAAAGGCCTGGATGTCGCCATTCCGAAAAACTACTTCCCTGGCGATGACCCAAGCCGCAAGCCGCTGTCTTCATGGAGAGCGCATGCCAACTTACTGTTCTCCAATTGGCTGAACTATTATGTGTATCAGGAGACACCTTACGATCAGGTCGAGCCGAAACAAGAGGCGGCTTTCAGCGATTATGGAGCCGGAATCTGATTATGATCTTGCAAAAAGCGCGGCGGGAGGGCGTTCAGGACTCTGCAATCGTACCCCTGCTGCGGCTTTATAACCCAACAATTCAGGAATGTGCAGCATCACCGCGACATCTTAATACTTATTTCGTGCATCGATCTTGCGGGCAAGCAGTAAGTTTGGCGCGAATTCAGGAGGATAACGATGAAGGATGACAGACAGCTCAAAATCGAAAGTGCATTGGCGCAAATTGGCTCCGTTGAAGATCCGGCCACGGGAGCAGTGAACTTCCCGATCTACCATGCGACGGCTTATCGTCATCCCGGCTTGGGACGCAGCACCGGCTTTGACTATACGCGAACCAAAAACCCAACGCGTGCCGTTCTGGAGGAAGCTTCCGCCAAGTTGGAGTCCGGTGACGCCGGATTTGCGTGTAGTTCCGGCATGGCTGCCCTGCAAACGGTGTTTGCTCTATTCGGACAGGGCGATCACCTGATCGTCTCGCTGGATCTGTATGGCGGTACTTATCGGCTGCTGGAGCGGGTGCTGTCGAAGTTTGGCGTGACCGCTTCCTATGTGGATACGAATGATCTTGAAGGCATCGAGAAACTGCGCACGCCAAACACCAAAGCCGTATTTATCGAGACGCCAACCAATCCGCTGATGATGGTAACGGACATCCAGGCTGTGGCCGATTGGGCCAAACCGCATGGCATCCTGACCATCGTGGACAATACGCTGTTGACCCCGTTCTTCCAGCGTCCGATTGAGCTTGGCGCAGACATCGTGGTGCATAGTGCAACCAAATATCTCGGTGGACACAATGACGTATTGGCAGGACTGATCGTAACCAAAGGCAAAGCGTTGTCGGAAGAAATGTTTTTCCTGCATAATTCCATCGGTTCGGTGCTCAGTCCGACGGACTCTTATCAATTGATGCGCGGAATGAAGACACTGGCGCTGCGTATGGAACGCCATGAGAGCAATGCGCTGGCGATGGCACGCTTCCTCCAGCAGCATCCGCAGATTGAAGCGGTGTATCATCCGGGACTGCCGGAGCATCCGGGTCATGAGGTGCAAAACAGGCAGTCCAGCGGCAATACCGGGATCTTCTCCTTCAAAGTCAAAGATGCCCGCTGGATCGAGCCTATTCTTCAGCATATCCAATTGATTGCTTTTGCCGAAAGTCTGGGCGGGGTAGAGTCGCTGATGACTTACCCATCCGTGCAGACGCACGCGGACATTCCCCAGGAAATACGCGATGCGATTGGTGTGGATGAGAAACTGCTTCGCTTCTCGGTAGGCATTGAGCATATTGACGACCTTATCGCTGACCTGGATGGTGCGCTGCAAGCCGCCCTTCAGGTCACGAAAGGAGCGGAAGCCTAAGATGAGCGATTCCCATAAACACGATCAGGAGAAACTGGAGACCGGTACGGAAGTGACCGCGCAGCCGCAGGGTCGAGCGGAGCAGCAGGCTGCACCTTCCGGGCTGCAAACGCCGGAAGAAGCGGCAGAAGCACTGGCGGATCGTCATTTTGATACGAAATTGATCCATTTTGGTGCAGAGATCGATCCGGCCACGGGCGCATCCAGCGTTCCGATCTATCAGGCGTCCACATTCCACCATTTCGACATCTATAATCCGCCGCAGTATGACTACAGCCGCTCCGGCAGTCCAACCCGCCAGGCGTTGGAAGATTACATTTCGCTGCTTGAAGGCGGTGCGGGCGGATATGCCTTTGCTTCGGGCATGGCTGCCATCTCGGCAGCGCTGATGATCTTCTCGGCGGGCGATCATCTGATCGTGACCGAAGATGTCTACGGCGGGACATATCGACTGCTGACGACGATCCTGAGCCGGATGAACATCGAGACGACCTTCGTAGACATGACGGATTTGGAGCAGATCAAAGCTGCATGGAAGCCGAACACTCGAGGTGTCTTTATGGAGACGCCGTCAAACCCAACACTCAAGATCACGGATCTGGGAGCGGTGGCTGCATGGGCGAAGGAACACCGCCTTATCACGCTGGTTGATAATACGTTCATGACGCCTTATTATCAGCGTCCGATTGAGCAGGGTGTGGACATCGTGCTGCACAGCGCAACCAAATTCCTTGGCGGTCACAGCGATGTATTGGCCGGTCTTGCGGTAGCCCGTACGCCCGAACTTGCTGCCCAATTGAAAAAGCTGCAAAATGGCCTGGGCACCGTACTGGGCCCTCAGGACAGTTGGCTGCTGATTCGTGGCATGAAGACGCTGGGCGCACGGATGGACCGCAGTGAGATCGGAGCACGCAAGTTGGCCCAGTGGCTGTCGGCACGTGAAGATATTCCTGCTGTCTATTATCCGGGTCTCGCCGATCATCCCGGGCGTGAGATTCAGGAGAAGCAGTCCACCGGCTACGGGGCCGTAGTCTCGTTCGATGTGGGCTCCGAACAACGTGCCAAAAGGCTGCTTAGTCGTGTGAAGCTGCCGCTGGTTGCCGTGAGCCTGGGAGCCGTTGAGAGCATCCTGTCTTACCCACCGATGATGTCCCATGCCGCAATGCCGCGTGACGTACGTTTGGAACGCGGCATTGCGGATGGACTGCTGCGTTTCTCGGTAGGCCTGGAGAATATCGATGACTTGATTGCCGACCTGGATCAAGCTTTGGCGGACTAACTTTATTAGGCTAAAGGGAGCAAGTTCTTTTTTCTGCTAGAATGAAATCATTATTGAAATCATACACAGAAAAGAGGGATTGTCATGCAATGGGTGGCCAATATCTTGGTGGCTCTAATCGCGCTGCTGCATGTATACATTCTGGTGCTGGAAATGTTCATGTGGAACAAGCCGCGCGGCATGAAGGCATTTGGACTTGAGCAGAAATTTGCGGATATGACCGTATCGCTGGCGGGTAATCAAGGTTTGTATAACGGTTTCCTGGCAGCAGGATTGATCTTCGGCCTGGTGTATCCACACGCGGAAGCAGCTGCGCATATCCAGATCTTCTTCCTTGCCTGCGTCATGATCGCCGGGATCTATGGGGCAGCAACGGCCAAAGTCAAGATCTTGTTTGTTCAAACGGTGCCGGCTTTGATCGCATTGATTGCCGTGCTGTTGGCATAGTCCAATAAGGACATATACCTGCACATTCACAAACAACCGGTTCGCTTAGGCGGGCCGGTTGTTTAATCTATCAGAGCGAAATTTCATAATATTTAATTATTTGCGGAAGTGTGATAGGATTAAATGTATTGCAGTACCTGTTACAATTTTAATTACTTAAAATAGAGATTTTGCGATACGGCCTTAACGGATTTTTCTAACTTTATTTGAACTTATTTTCACAAAGGAGGCTGCATGGCAATGAGTGCGGTTGATACGATATTGGACAAAGCTTTGCGCGGAGGACGTCTGGACGTGGAGGATACAATTGCCCTTTGCGAGTCCGAAGAGATTGAGAAATTGGGACATGTCGCCAACGAACTGATGATTCGGAAGAATCCTGATCCGATCACCACATTTGTAATTGGACGGAACGTGAACTATACGAACGTCTGCGATGTGTTCTGCCGCTTCTGCGCGTTCTACCGCCGTCCGGGTTCACCTGAAGGTTATGTGCTCCCCGACGAAGTAATCCTGCAAAAAATCAAGGAAACCGAAGACGTAGGCGGAACAGAAATTCTGATGCAGGGCGGGGTTAACCCGGATCTGCCATTTGAATATTACCTGAACATCCTGCGCAAGATCAAAGAGCATTTCCCGAACATCACGATGCACTCCTTCTCTCCAGCGGAGATTATGAAGATGCAGAAACTGTCGGGTATGTCGATGGAAGACACGATTCGTGCCATTCACGAAGCGGGTCTCGATTCCCTGCCAGGCGGAGGCGGCGAGATTCTCGACGACCGCACGCGCCGCAAGATCAGCCGTCTCAAGGGTTCGTGGCGCGATTGGATGGACGTTATGCAGACGGCACACAAAGTCGGCATGAATACAACGGCTACGATGGTCATCGGATTCGGCGAATCGTATGAAGAACGGGCGCTGCATATGATGAGAGTCCGCGAAGCGCAGGATGAATGTATCCGCAATGGCTACAATTCGGAAGGTTTCCTGGCCTTCATCTCCTGGACGTTCCAGCCGGACAACACCAACATGAAGGTGGAGAAGCAGACGCCGGAGCAGTATCTCAAGAACGTGGCAATCAGCCGGATTGTGCTTGATAATATCAAGCATTTCCAATCTTCCTGGGTCACGATGGGCCCTGAAGTCGGCAAACTGTCGCTTCAATATGGCTGCGATGACTTCGGCAGTACGATGATGGAGGAAAACGTTGTCTCTGCCGCAGGCACAACGCATAAGGTCAACATCGAACAGACGCTGGAGATTATCCGCGCAGCAGGCAAGACCCCGGCGCAGCGCGACACGAAATACAATATTCTCAAAGTCTTCGACGATGAGAGCTATAAGGTTCAGCGCGACTTCATCATGCAGAACTAATCCAAGATCGACAATTCGACCTCGGCAAAAATAAGGCAAACACCCCGTTCGCAATACGGAATCCCTCGGGACTTCCACATGCGAACGGGGTGTTTTTTGCGTAAGCGTGACGAAGGACGGGCTTACCTGTAAATCCTAATTGGCTTTTTTCAGCAACAGATACAGAAAATACGGCGCACCGATAAATGCCACAACAATCCCGGCGGCAAGTCCGTCGCCATCACCGAAATTGCGGCCGATCGTATCAGCAAGCAGCAGCAGCCATCCTCCCGCCAGCAGCGATACGGGCACGAACTTCTGATGCGCCGGGCCGACCAGCCCTCTGGCGATATGTGGAGCCATCAAGCCGATAAAAGAGATCCCGCCCGTCACGGAGACGGCGGATGCGGCCAACGCGACGGAGGCGAGCAGCAGCAGGATGCGGTCGCGTTGAACCGGAACGCCCGCACCTACCGCGGACGATTCGCCCAGAGACAGCAAGTTCAACGCACGGGATTTGAGCAGCGCGACAGGGATCAGTACAATCAGCCAAGGCAGCAGAGCCAGCACGAACGGCCAGTCGGTTCCCCAGATATTCCCGGCCAGCCATCTGGAGATGAAATCGACTTTGACCCGATCCACGGAAGAGATCAATACGATCATGATGCCCGAGAGTGCGGTCGAGAACCCAACACCGGTTAGAATCAATTTGATGGGCTGAACGCCTTCGCCCGGTTTGTAGGCAAACAGATAAATCAGCATGGACGTCAGCAGAGCGCTGGCGAACGCGACAAGCGGCAGCAGATAGACGAACGTTCCAACCTCGATCGGCGCGAACAGGAAAAAGATGGCGACGCCGACGCCAGCTCCGGAATTGATGCCCACGATCCCCGGATCGGCTAATTCGTTGCGGGTGATGCCCTGCAGGATCGACCCCGATAACGCCAGCGCCATTCCAGCCAACAGTGTGATTAGAATACGCGGCAGACGGATCGAAAACAAAACGAATTCGTCTTTGAAGGTGCCTTGCCCGAACAAGGTCGGGAGAATCCGGTCATAAGAAACCGTCGAAGCGCCGAGGCCCATGCTGACGAATATCGTCAGGGCGATTAGCAGGATCAACAAACCGACGATTGCCTGTTCTTTGCGCAGAAGCCGAAGACGATGAAGCCCGAGTTCCGATTTCATGATAGCGACTTCCCTCCTTTGCGTACGATAAACAGGAAGAAAGGCAGACCGAGTATCGCAATGATGGCGGCGATTGGCGTTTCCAGCGGCGCGTTCAGCATCCGTGCGGCGATATCAGCGAGTACCATGAACATCCCGCCGCAGACGGCGGACAACGGCAGAATCGAGCGATAATCGGTTCCGGCGAACGCCCGGACCAGATGGGGGATCATCAAGCCGACGAAAGCCAGATTGCCGACGAGCGCGACGGACGCTCCGGCCAGCAGCGTAATGACCGCATACAGCGCCAGTTTGATCCAGCGGGTATTGAGGCCGAGTCCAACCGCCGTCGATTCGTTAAGACTCAGAACGGTCAGATGCCGCGAGAGTAGGATGGATACGGCGACTCCAACCAGAATGATCGGCGCAAGCAGCCGAAGCTGCTCCCAAGACGTGCCAATCAACCCGCCGGACGTCCACATGGAGATGCTTTTGGAGATTTTGAACTCCAAACTGATTGCGTCCGCGGCCGCCGACAGCAGCGCCGAGACGGCTGCGCCGGCCAGCACCATGCGCAGCGGAGATAATGTCTTGCCGCGCAGCGCGAGCAGGCCGAACACGAACAGTACACCAACGCCCGCGCCGATAAAGCAGGCGATCATGACGCTGAAATAGCCGGCGGCCGGAATAAAAGCGAACACGACAGCCAGCGCCGCGTTGGCGCCCGCCGTGACCCCCAGCAGACCGGGGTCGGCGAGCGGATTGCGGGTCAGTCCCTGCATGATCGCGCCGGAGACGCCCAATGCGGCTCCGACCAGCAGCGCGCCGATCTCCCGAGGCAGACGCAGTTCACGAATGACCGAGATTTGTTCGCTTGCGGCGTTCGTTCCGCTGATCGCGCTCCAAATATCCGCCACTGAAACTTCTTTGGCCCCGACCAGGATCGAAGCGACGAACACGAGCGTCATAGCCAGCAGGCCGAGCAGCAGCTTAAACGGAAACGAGCGCACCGGAGAAAAAGCAGCAGACTTTTTCATGACGGCCGATTATTCGCCCAGGAAAGACTTCTTGAAGAAATCGAGCTGATAATCGAGCGACAATGCGTCGTTGAAATAGAATCCGGTCGCATCAACTTCATAGACATGACCGGCTTTGACTGCGGGAATATTTTTGTACGTATCCGTCTGTTGGAACGAGTTGTCTCCGGTCAGCGTTTTGCTGAAGATCACGTAATCGCCCATATATTCCGGCAGCACTTCGAGCGACAGATCGTAATAGCCCTGCTTTGACGTGACTTCTTTGACTTTCTCCGGCATTTTCAGTCCCATCGCTTGATACAGGACTTCTGTGCCGCGTCCCCACGCGTCACCGAACAGGTATAACGCTTTGGCGTCGCCTTCCATGACGGTAACTGTTTTGTCCGCGCCGATCTTGGCTTTGATGTCTTCACCTGCCGCTGCCGCGCGTTGCTTGAAGTCGGCAACCCATGCGGCGGCTTCTTCGCCTTTGCCTGCGGCTTTGGCGACTTCTTCGATCTGAGTCAGGTAATCGACCTTATTGTATGTATAGGTAACAAGTGGGGCAATCTGTTTCAGCTTGTCGGCGTTCTTCACATCGCTGGAAGCGAAGATCAGATCGGGCTGAAGCTCAATGATCTTCTCGACGTCGTCGGCTGAGACCTGTGCGACGTCGGCCAGTTGATCTTTAAAATTCGGATTGCCTTTGGTCCATTGATCGACGCCGACGACGGGAACACCGAATTTGAGCAGCGTGCCGGTATAGCTGGACAAGTCAACGACGCGCTGCGGATGCGCAGGGACTTGGATCGGGCCGTTTTCGGACTGATAAGTCACGGTGCCGGAGGCGCTGTCGGTCTCAGAGCCGGAAGTGGAGGGTTGTTCAGACGTCGAACCGCTTGCCGCCTCGGCTGCGGGTTGAGACGACTTTTGCCCACAGGCGCTAAGGATCAACACGAACACCAACACGAATGGCAGGGGGAGAAGCTTTTTTTGCATGGAAAACACTCCTTTTAGTGAATATTCGATTTGATAACGATAATCGTTATCATCTAAACGCAATATTCACACCTTACGGTGGCTTTAAAGGTTTGTCAATAGGTTGCGCAGTGAGAATTGAGCGAAAAAAAGGACGAGGGGCAGACTCCCGGCTGGGCAGCGAACAAGATGAGCGCCGCAAAAAGCCCGCCGACAGACTGCGTAAGCAGCCGGGCAGCGGGCTTGGATAATGGATAAAAGCTTAGTAAGAGTTAAGAGGGCACCAGCCCAAAGGTTAAACGTGTACGCCTGCGGACTCTTCCTTGATGGCTTTTTCCAGAAACTCCAGTACGGCGCGATACACTTTCATTTCATTTTCTTTCTTCGAGAAGCCATGTCCTTCATCTTCCAGAACGATATATTCGATGTTGGCGCCTTTGGCGCTGAGGGCTTTGACAATCTGATCGGACTCGGCCTTGACGACGCGGGGATCATTGGCACCCTGAATCACCAGCATGGGCTTGGTCATCCCATCGAGATAGGTGATTGGGGAATAAGCCGTCAGCTTGTCCTTGTCTGCGACAGGGTCACCGACCCATTTGTTCATAATCGGCTTCCAATGGTCGGGTACCGATTCGATAAACGAGAACAGATCGCTTGGCCCGAAGATGTCCACCACAGCCTTGAAATAGTCGGCGTGACGTCCATGAAGCAGCAGCGCCATATAACCGCCGAAGCTTCCGCCCATCAGCAGCAGTTTGTCGCGGTCGGCATAGCCATTTTCCACAATCCAATCCAGTCCGGCAATGTTGTCGAGTCTCGGGCCGTCGCCCCAGTCGCCTTCCACCATCTTGCAGAAAGCCAGTCCATAACCGGTCGAGCCGCGGAAGTTGGGGGCAAAGATGTTAAAGCCGCGATTCACCAGGAACTGGAACAACGACCGGAACGCCAGACGTTCCGCAGCCTGCGGTCCGCCGTGCGGCCACAGAATCGTATGCCCGTTAGCAGAGTCTTCAGGAGCGTGGAAGAACAATGCCTCAATCTCCAATCCGTCGAAGGAAGGGTAACTCAGCACCTCCGGACGCACCAGTGTTTCTTCAGCGATTCCCGGTACGACGTAATTGGTGCAGCGTGTCCATTCCTCAGCAAGACGTTCTTTTTTGAAAATGTTGGTTGGACTCACCGAGCTGCGGCCCAAGATATACAGATTGCCGCTCTCCGTCACCTTGAGTGAGGAGATGACGTCTACCGGAACCGGAACGCCGCCCAATACGCCGGATTCCAGATCATACGTATAGAGATAATCACTGACGCCCTTGCTTGCGGTCAGGTACAGCTGATGGCGTTCTTTGTCATACGTGATGGAGGTGAAATCAACGCCCGCAAGCTCAAGCAGCTTGGTCTTGCTTTCGGTCTTGACGTCGAAGCTTGCCAGATACGTGAAGTCTCCACCTGCGTTCGTCAGAAAATGCAGTTCGCTGTCGCTGGTGAAGGTGCAGTCGCTGACGGTGTATTCGCCTTCGGCTTCCGGATCAAGCGAGACGTGTTTGTCACCGAAGCACACGAAGCCCGGCGCATAAGTATTGGCAAAGTGTTTGATATAGACTAAATATTCTTCCTTGGGACTAACGTCCGCAAGAAATACCGAGGCGTCACCCGAACCTTGCAGTACCGAGACTTCCTGCCCGGTGGTCAGGTCGCAGCAGAGTGCGCTCAGGTAAGTAGGATCTTCCTTGGTTGACGTATAGTAGAGACGCTTTCCGTCTTCCGACAGAATCGGTCCCATATGACGATGTCCTTCCTTCACGCACAGAGGAAGCAGTTCGCCGCCCTGCGGCTGAAGCGCATACAGCTGGGCGTTCTCATCGCCGTCCCGGTCAAATCCGACAACGAGGAAGCGTCCACGTTTGTCATACCGAATGGCGTGGCAGTTCTGGCCGTTAAAAGTAAGCGGATACGGAAACACGTTCGGAAGATCCATGGCCCACAGATCAAACTTGCCGCTGAGGTTGGTGCTGAACACGAGCTGTCCTTCATCCGGACTAATTGCAAAATCCTCGATCGCAAACGTGCGGAAAAACTGCTCGACATCAGGTTTTTTGAACGATAGCATGGAATCCTCCTTATGGTCGGCTGTACGCCGTGGAATAGGATGGTACACGATGTACTATTCGCTATAAGAACGGCGAATCCTGCCTGTATTTTATGAAAAACCACAGCTTCCAAATTCGGGAAATCAATAAATGCCTTTTAAAATGGGTATTAACAAAGAAGAAAGATGTATAGGTGATGCCAGAAGATAAATTTAGAGAGAAGAGTGGGAGGACACTAAATATGACTATATCGAATAAGCTGGATCTTGCATCCATTGACGTGATTGCCTTCGACCTGGATGGCACGCTGATTGATACCTCGGAAGCGATGCTTGACGTGTATCACCAGGTCTTCGAGCATGCGATCCAAAATGGCGATGCCGAGAAGCAGCCGTCCCAAGAAGAAATCTATGCAAGCTTTGGCCTGGTGGGAGACGAAGCCTGGAAGAAGGTGGCGCCCGATATGTCGGAAGATCAGCATCGCCGCTACAAGAAGGAACACGATGAGCTGCTGGACCAAAAAATGCAGAAGAAATCGTTTGCGCTGCCCGGTGTACCGGAGCTGCTGCGGCAGCTGGCCGAACACTATGAGCTGGCAACAGCCAGCAACTGCGGGGAAGGGTATCTGTCCAATGTACTGAGCAAGGACGATCTCGATGCTCAGATTACCTACAAGCTGTGTGCCGGAAGTGTAGGTGCTTCGCGCAAGAGTGAGGTGCTGAACGAATTGAAGCAGCAGGCGGGCGGCAAAGGGATCGTCATGGTTGGCGACCGTAAATCCGATGTCGATGCGGCCAGAGAAGCCGGGATTCCGGTGATCGGCGTGAAGTCGGACTTTGCCGAACCTGGCGAGCTGGACGAGGCGGACGTGGTCATTGACAGCATTACGGATCTGTCGGAGCTGCTTGGACAGGCAGAGCCGCATCAGAAGCAGTCTTGACGTTCCCTGGACGCGGCTATATAATGGACAGCAGCAAAAGCAACGACGAAGACATGGATGCCAGGCAATCGGCACCGCTCCAGAGAGAGGAAACTTTGGCTGCAATTTCCTCCGGACCGGCCTGCATTTACCCCTTCCGAGCTGCGTTTTTGAATCCTGATTCTTGCAGAATCCGGGTATTAGGAAACGCCGGAATCGCACTTCCGTTATTGATGTGCACAATGAGGGCTTATTGTCTCGCCAGGTTCAGGATGATTGACCGCTGTGCAGACCGGAGCCGAATCAGGGTGGAACCACGGGCATACGCTCGTCCCTTCGCGGGACGGGCGTTTTTTGCGTGTGTTCCGCGGTCTATTTTCCCATATAACAAGGAGGAATTCTCATTATGGCGATCTCCATCAGCCTGCCGGACGGCTCTGTCCGGGAATATGCAGACGGCAGCACCATCGAAGATGTTGCGGCGTCGATCAGTAGCAGCCTGCGCAAGAACGCGCTTGCTGGTAAACAAAACGGTATTGTGGTGGACCTGTCCACCCCGCTTGAAAACGGAGCAGCGATTGAAATCGTCATGCCGGGTTCGCCGGAAGGTCTCGAAGTGGTTCGTCACAGTACGGCACACTTGACTGCACAGGCGGTTCGCCGACTGTTCGGCACCAAAGAAGTTCATCTGGGTGTAGGCCCGGTGATCGAAGAGGGTTTCTACTATGATATGGATCTCGAACATGGCCTCAATCCGGAAGATCTCCAGAAGATCGAGAAGGAAATGGAACGTATCGTAAATGAGAACCTACCGATTACCCGCCGCGAAGTAAGCCGCGATGAAGCGCTCAAGATCTTCGGTGAGCTGGGCGATCCGTACAAAATCGAGTTGATCGAAGCGCTGCCGGAAGATTCCGCGATCACGATCTACGACCAGGGCGAATTCTTCGACCTGTGCCGGGGGCCTCACGTACCTTCGACAGGCAAGCTCAAAGTATTCAAGCTGCTCAGCGTAGCCGGTGCCTACTGGCGTGGTGACAGCAAGAACAAGATGCTTCAGCGGATCTACGGAACGGCCTTTTTCAAGAAAGCCGAACTGGATGAGCATCTGCACTTCCTGGAAGAAGCCAAGAAGCGCGACCACCGCAAATTGGGCAAAGATCTGAAGATGTTTACGTTCAATAACCTGGTCGGTCAAGGTCTGCCGATCTGGCTGCCAAACGGAGCAAGACTGCGCCGCACGCTGGAGCGTTACATTGTCGATCTGGAAGAAAGCCTGGGCTATCAGCACGTCTATACACCAGTAATGGGCAACGTGGAGCTGTACAAAACATCCGGTCACTGGGATCACTACCAGGAAGACATGTTCCCGCCCATGGAGCTGGATAACGAGTCGCTGGTTCTGCGTCCGATGAACTGCCCTCACCACATGATGGTGTACAAGAGCGATATGCACAGCTACCGGGAACTGCCGATTCGGATTGCGGAACTGGGCTTGATGCACCGCTATGAGATGTCGGGCGCCCTGACTGGCTTCCACCGCGTTCGTGCAATGACGCTGAATGATGCGCACATCTTCTGCCGCCCGGATCAGATCAAAGAAGAATTCGGCCGCGTTGTGAAGCTGATCGCCAAGGTCTACGAAGATTTCGGTATCGAGAGCTACCGCTTCCGTCTGTCGTACCGTGATCCTCAGGATACGGAAAAATACTTCCAGAACGATGAGATGTGGGAGATGTCCCAACGCATGCTGCGCGAAGTCGTGGAAGAATTGGATCTGCCGTTCTACGAAGCAGAAGGCGAAGCGGCGTTCTACGGACCTAAGCTTGACGTGCAGATCAAGACGGCGCTGGGCAAGGAAGAAACGCTGTCCACTGCACAGCTCGACTTCCTGCTGCCTGAACGTTTCGAGCTGGAATACGTAGGTGATGATGGTCAGAAGCACCGTCCGGTCGTCATTCACCGCGGAATCATCAGCACGATGGAACGCTTCACGGCGTTCCTGCTGGAGAACTTCGCGGGCAATCTGCCGCTGTGGTTGTCGCCAATGCAGGCGAAGATCATTCCGGTATCGGGCAACTACAACGAATATGCCGAGCAGGTGGCAGACAAACTCAGAGAAGCGGGTATCCGTGTAGAGACCGACGTGCGCAACGAGAAGCTGGGCTACAAGATCCGCGAAGCACAGCTTGAGAAGTCGCCATACATGTTCGTAGTCGGCGAGAACGAAAAAGAAGCCGGAGCGGTATCGGTTCGTAAACGTGGCGAAGGCGACCTGGGCGCCAAGCCGCTGGACGAAGTGATCGCCCTGCTGCAAGACGAGATTCGTACACGCAAGATCTAAATCTCATCGAGATTATGAGCCTCAAGCCTATGGAGCCGCTTCTTTTTGAAGCGGCTTTTTTGCTGTGTGCGGCTTGGCTTCGATGCAGGTGAACGGTTTTATCTACGCCTTCAGACCGATCCTGCTCCTCTTCTAGCCCTGCCGCACATTCCCCCTCGCGTCGTAACCGAAGTTCATTCCCGCGCCACTTATGAGTGATGCCATTCTGCATCATACTGAAAAAAACGAAGAGGAGGCGCGGAAGGATGAAGCGCAAAATGAGAAGATTGCTCAAGGAGGCCTACGGCCGGCTGTTCGGACAAGGGACGGAGAAAAGAAATCGCAGAGCGGGGATGGCCGCTCATCGGATCTACGAGCTTCATAGACGGTCTAATTCCATCGAAAGCGGAAGTCAGCGCACCTTGAATGAAGAATGGGCGATGGATGCCCGTCGTCTGTTGTTCTGAAGATGCGTCATGCGTGGGATGAAGCGGCTGTTCTCGGTCTTGAGACCGAGACGATTTTCATCCCCGCGCCGCTTTTGCCCACAGCGTGGGTTCCGGTACACTGGAAGCAGAATAAGAATTGTACCCGGAACGCCCGCAGAAGGGTGGCCGGCCCCGATATAAGGAGGAGAAGATAATGAAGAAAAGTGGAGCATTATGGTTGATTGCGATTGGGGGCTTCTTTCTCGCCTCCCAACTCGGTTATATCAGCTATGGCATTGGAGGTCTGATTCGGACCTTCTGGCCGTGTATCCTGATCTTGATTGGTCTGTCGCAGCTTCTTGAGTCGAAGAAGCACAGCTCAAGTTCGATAGGCCATATCATCCTGGTCGTCATCGGGGGGTATTTCCAGGCGCGTAACCTGGGGATCAATGTCGTTAGCCCCGGTGAATTTTTCAAATTCCTCTTCCCGGCTGCCCTGATCTTCGGAGGCATCTATGCCCTGGTGAAACCGAAACGTTCACCGATCTATCCGCCGACGGAAAAGGAGACTTCGACAGACATGTATAATAAAGATTACCATTACCCCCCAACGCCGCCCGTTCCGCCGGCTCCTATTGAACCGTTGGAATCGCCGCTGGATCGTATGTTTGTTAATTTGGAAAAGGACGATTTTAAAGCCTCTCAGACAGATATGCCCAAATCGGAATCCAAGCGCTACGATTGGGAGCCTGAGTCCCATGCAGAACGCGAGTGGGAGGAGCGGAAACGTCAGACCTCGTCATCCGAATTCCACAAGATCGGTGAGATGGCCCGCGACATCGGCAAGCAGACCACCGACCAGGTTCGCAAGATTGATTTCTCCCGTATCGCGGATGAAGTCAAGAGCGAAGTGGACAGCGCCATGAAAGATCTCAAGAAGTCGATGAAAAGCGAGCATGGCAAAGGCAAAGTTTCGCTGGAAAAAGATCCATTTTCTGAAGATTTCGCAGACGGAGGCAGGTTTTACGAAGGCTGCGGCGAAGAAGCTAATCATCGGTTTGGTGGCTACGACAAGGAAGCGATGAGAAAAACACGTCAGAAAGCCGACAAGGAAAAGAAAGAAAAAATGGTGAACGAGTCGAGCTTTATCGGCGACTATTATATCGGTCGGGATTACTTCCGCCTCAAACCGATGAACGTGTCCCATTTCGTCGGCGATACGGTGATTGATCTGACCAAAGCACAGATTCCTTACGGCACCACGAAGATTAATATCTCCAGCTTCATCGGTGACGTGGTGATCTACATGCCCAACGACCCGGAAGTTGGCGTAAAAGTCCACAGCAGCTCTTTCCTGGGCGATCAGAATATCCTGGGCAATCGAACGAGCGGTATGGCCGGCGGCGTGGATGAGACGTACAATTATGAAGAGTGCGCCAAGCGGATCAAGATTAATATCAGTTCGTTCATCTCCGATGTGAACGTCAATATCGTAGGGTAAAGGCGGTCGGTCATGGGAAAATTATTGAAAAACACGAAGTGGGAGCTACTGTTTTATTTTCTGCTAAGCGGCGGGATTCTCGCCGCTTTGCTTTATTGGTTCAGCCTGTACGGTTTCGTACAGGTTTTTCCGCCGCGTATCTGGGTGTTCTATCTGCTGGCAGCCGTATTGGTGGCGGTCGTCACCGGTTATGTAGCCGGTCAGCGTATCCAGCGCCGGATTGATGTCCTGCATTACAGCATGCTTCAGGTGTCCCAGGGCAATCTGGCGCTGCGGCTGGGCGACACGGAGGACCAATCGTTTACCCGGGTCTATCGTGAATTTAATGTCATGATGGATTCGATCGAGACGAAGACCAAGCTGCTTCAGAAGCTGGGAGAGAGCGAGGCGGTTGGCAAGGAGCAGCTGCTGGACAGTGCGGTGCGTGAAGAACGCCGCCGAATGGCACGAGATCTGCATGACACGGTCAGCCAGCAGCTTTTTGCCATCCATATGTCCGCAGCCTCGCTGCCCAAGGTGCAGGAGATGAACCCGGATGCCGCCGCTCAGGTGATGCAGCAGTTGATCCAGATGTCCAATCTGGCGCAGAAGCAGATGCGTGCGCTGATTGCGCAGCTTAGACCCGTTGAGCTGGAGGGTATCGCTTTGCCTGCGGCACTGGATCGCTGGTTCCCGGACTACTGTATCCAGAATGGGCTGAAGGGCGTCAAGGACGTGGAGCTGTGCGAAGAACTGTCCGAAGCGATCGAGCAGCAGCTGTTCCTGATCGTGCAGGAAGCGATGGCGAATATCGTCAAGCACGCGCAGGCAAATATGGTCAGTCTGTCCCTGCGGGAGAACGAACGACAGGTTCTGCTGTCGATTAGCGACGACGGCAGAGGGTTTTCCGGCGGTGCAGCCCAGAAACAGGGTTCGTATGGCTTGATGACCATGCGTGAGCGGGCAGAGAAGCTGGGCGGACGCGCGGAGATTTTGACCAAGCCGGGTGCGGGCACTACAATTCGTGTACATATACCAAAATTCACAGAAGGAAAGGCAGTGGAAGAGCATGGAGAAGATCAAGATCCTGCTGGCGGACGATCACGATATGGTGAGGATGGGGCTCAAAACGTATCTGATGCTGGAACCGGGGTTTGAAGTCATCGGAGAGGCGGCCAATGGACGTGAAGTGGTCGAACGTCTGCGAGCTGTGGCTGCCGAAGGCGGTGAGATGCCGGATCTGATCTTGATGGATCTGATGATGCCGGAGATGAACGGAACGGAAGCGACCCGACTTGTGGTTTCCGAATTTCCAAGCGTACGTGTCGTGATGCTGACGAGCTTCCTCGAGGACAAACTGGTCATGGAAGCGATTGAAGCTGGAGCGGTGAGTTATGTCCTCAAGACCGTTACGGCAGAAGAACTGATTTATGCGCTGAAGGGTGCTTATCGCGGGATGCCGGTGATGACAGGCGATGTCTCGCAGGCGTTGACGCGCGGTATCCGCCAGCGTACGGTTGCTGCCGACTCCTCGCCGCTGACGGAGCGCGAGAAGGAAGTGCTGCTGCTGATCGCCGAAGGCATGGGCAACAAGGAGATTGGCGAAGAACTGCATATCAGCATCAAGACGGTCAAGACGCATGTGAGCAATCTGCTGATGAAGTGTGAATTGGAAGACCGGACGCAGTTGGCAATTTATGCACATCGGCAGGGCTTGGCCAGATCCTGAGATAGCGGCGATTGAAGCCAATTCTGATTGTTCATTTATAGGCAAAAGGAGTGGTCGGAACATGGGACTCGAAGGAACGTATACGGCGCTGCCAAACGAGAAGATTCGACAGTTAGCGGATGGTGAAGCGTCACTGCTTGAGATTGACCAAGACGCACATGAACAGCTAAATATCGGTTCATGCTGGGAGGCGCTGCATTATACATTGACGGAAGAGTTTGAGAATGGTGAACCGCCGCTGGGATATATCGTTCCCCTTCCTGAAAACCAGACGATTCCGGCTGGCGATCTGGATGCCTGTTTTTTGACTTGGGATCAGGTCAATCAGGCGCTATCTGCAATTCAGGCACTAACAGACGAAGACTTCCGCCATCTGTACGATTTTGAACGCATGCAGGAAGAAGGCGTGTATACGCTCAACGGGACAGCCGAACAGGATCGTGAGCTGTTTCTGACGTATTTACTGGCAAGACTGGAGGAGATCCGGGTATTCTATGGCCGCTGCGCAGCGCAGGGAAACGGTGTTATTTTTCATCTATCGTAATCACGAACATAGTCACCAAAAAGCTTGAATGGCGCTCTTCCGGAAGGGAGAGCTATTTGTGCTTCCTCCTTTGGAAAGCGTTAACAACGGCGAGAGTACGCTTTTTTCGTTTTCTTATCAATCTTTATACCTCTTTTAATGTGTAATTAAGGTTGTTGGGCGAAAATAACTTCAGAAGCAAACGACGCACCACAAAGCGAAAGGCAATGACCGCAATGCACAATCACAATTACGTTATTCGGCACAGCCCGAAAAGCGAGGAGGACAATAGAGATGGACGAAAAGAGATATGGCAACGGTTTTGACGAAAACAACGCGACAAACGGTAATGGCGGCAGCGATCCTCGAAACGGAAGCTCCTCCGAGCAAACGGGCAGCCGCCAGGAAGGTTCCTCGTACTATTATTCATACGGCCCATTCCAATCCGTGAATTCTTCGGATGCCGAGAACAAAAACGTGCAGAACGTGGATGTGACTCCACCAAGCGCCATTCGCGGCTACGATTCTTACGGTTCGCCGAACGGCCAGGGTTCCAAATCGGGCGGCAACTGGAATTATAATCAGAAGCCCAAGTCTTCGTTCAAAAATGCGCTGACTTCCTTCGCTGCTGGCGCACTTGGCGCGATTGTCATCACGGGTTCGGTGTTCACGGCTGGACATGCGGGTTGGTTCTCCGGCGGTGGCGGGGCAGCGGCATCCACGACGCCTACCGCAGCCGTCACAACACCAGCCAAATCCAGCGGCGTAACGACAGCAGGTTACACCCTTGATTCTTCCAAGGACATCGCGGACGTGGTCAACCAGGCCAGTCCTTCGGTCGTGAAGATCGAAACGTTGTCCAAAGGCGGCGGCAGCAACAACAGCAGCTCCAACTTTAATGATCCGTTCTTCCAATTCTTCGGCGGATCGCAGGATGGCAATGGCGGAGGCAGCCAGGGCAACGGAAACAACGGTGGTTCCGGTTCTTCGGATCAATTGACTCCACTTGGACTCGGTACAGGTTTTATTTTCGATAAAGAAGGCTACATTCTGACCAACAACCACGTAGTCGAAGGTGGCGACGTCATCCAGGTGACGGTCGATGGCACAACCAAACCCTACGAAGCCAAGCTGCTTGGACACAGCGCCGATCTCGATCTGGCTGTGCTGAAGATTACCAGCACCGATGGCAAGGACTTCCCTTATATCTCGCTTGGTGATTCCAACAATATGGCGATCGGCAACTGGGTCGTGGCGATTGGTAACCCTGAAGGGTTTGAACACACGGTAACGGCCGGGGTACTCAGTGCCAAGGAGCGTCAGATCTCCATTTCCGACGAAACGACAGGCAAAGCGACACAGTACAAACACCTGCTGCAAACGGATGCTTCCATTAACCCGGGCAACTCGGGTGGACCGCTGCTGAACCTCAAAGGTGAGGTCATTGGCATGAATACGGCGGTCAGCACGGAAGCGCAGGGCATCGGTTTTGCGATCTCTTCCAACACAATCAAAAATGTCGTGGAACAGCTGAAAAACAATCAGGAGATTCCTAAAGAAGCCGTTCCGTTCATCGGAGCCAGCCTGACGACCATGTCTGACAGCATTGCCAAGCAAATGGGCGTGACGACCAAAGAAGGTTCGCTGGTCAGCGAAGTGCTGTACGGTTCGCCCGCTTACAAAGCCGATCTGCGCAGCTACGACATCATTACGGGCATCAACGGTACCCCTTATGCGACCAGCCAGGATCTGATTGCGGCTATTCAAAAGCTCAAAGTGGGCGATCAGATTACACTGAACGTCGTGCGCAATGACAAGAAAGTGGATCTCAAAGTCACCATTGGCGACCGCAACGTCTATGAAGAATCGGCTGCGGCGCAGCAGAACAACAATAACCAAAATAACAACGAGAACAACAACGGATTCATCAACCCGTTCGGCGGCAGATAATCCCCGCCATCAGGGAGTGAACGAGCGGGAAGGGGCGACCCTTCCCGTTTTTGCGTCAAAAAGAGTGCGGAGGCAGGCGAACGTTGCTACAATAATAAAAAAGCATGTAGAGGGGAACGAAGAACAAGATGCGATCGAATATATTGGTGGTAGACGACGACGAAAAAATCATTTCCATGCTGCGCAGGGGTCTAGCCTTTGAAGGATACGAAGTGCATACGGCGCCCAATGGAGCGGAAGGCTTAAAATTGATGCGCACGACCGATCCTGATCTGCTGGTGTTGGACGTAATGATGCCGGAAGTGGATGGATTCGAGGTGGTTCGTCGGCTGCGTGAAGCAGGCAGTGCGGTTCCGGTACTGATGCTGACTGCCAAGGATGAGCTGGAGAACCGGGTCAAAGGACTGGATCTGGGCGCGGACGACTATCTGGTGAAACCTTTTGCTCTGGAAGAACTGCTGGCGCGTGTGCGGGCACTGCTTCGCCGCAAGACTGATACCGTGCGCGAGGATGATGGCGAACGTCTGAGCTTTGAAGATCTGGTGATGAATGTGGATTCCCGGGAAGTGACACGCGGGGACAAACGGATCGAACTGACCGCCAAGGAGTTTGAGCTGCTGCATTTATTTATGCTGAACCCGCGCCGGGTATTGTCCCGCGATCTGATTATGGACAAGATCTGGGGATATGATTATAGCGGAGAGTCAAACGTACTTGAGGTGTATGTGGCGATGCTGCGCCAGAAGACTGAAGACTCCGGCGGCAAACGTCTGATCCAGACCATTCGCGGTGCCGGTTACATCCTGAGAAGCGATTCCTAGAAGGGGGCAGCCCTCTGTTATGTCCATCCGTTTACGTTTGACCGCCTGGTATTCAGGCATCCTCGCGCTTACATTGTTAATGTTCAGCGGAGTGATCTACACGTTTGTTTATTATAATACTTATGTGAGCACCTACGACACCTGGCGCAGCCGGATCAGCGATCAGATTCGGCAGAGCATCACGGCGCCAAGTCTCAACAGCGATGGAACCGTAAGTTCGCGCATCAACGTCAACAATATTTTGCAGACGATTGATCGGCGGCTTTATGTGCAGATCTACTATTATAATACGAAGAAAATGCAGCAATCCGACAATATGATGTTTGGCGGCGATGCCTTTAAGTTTGACGTACCTGCTGATCCAGACGACGTGGTGAAGGATTTCAGTCAGATTACAGCTAACGGCAAGCCGTATCTCATGTATCAGCAGCTGATGCAGACTGACGTGTCGGATGCGCCGGTGCTGCTTCAGATTGCGGCAAGCACAGAAGAAGCCGAGAACATGATGTCGGATATGCGGTTTATTCTGGTGATTGGCTCATTGGCAACGTTGATCCTGGCGGCGACGCTGGGCATGTTCCTGGCCAGGAAGTCAATGGCGCCGATTGGTAAAGTGATTGAGGCGGCGAACGCTGTCCAGACAAGCAGCGACCTAAGTGTACGTATCGATTATACGGGGCCGCAGGATGAGGTCGGACAGCTGATTAGTACGGTCAATCGCATGATGGCACGCACGGAGCTGTTCTACAAAGACCTGGAAGAGTCCTACCGAACGCAGCGCCGATTCGTCTCGGATGCTTCCCATGAACTGCGTACGCCGTTGACGACCATTCGGGGCAATACCGATCTGCTCAAGAAAATCTGGACCATGGACAGTACGCCGCAGGGGCTTAGTGAAGAAGATCTTCGGCAGATGTCAGTCGAAGCGATTGGAGACATTGCCGATGAGTCCGAACGCATGAGCCGACTCATTAGCGATATGCTGTCACTGGCTCGGGCAGATGCGGGTCAGACGATGCAAAAAGAACTGCTGGAGTTCGCACCGCTGGTGGAAGACGTGGTGCGCCGTGCCCAGTTCCTGCCTCACCGCGCCGATTGGGTGCCTGGCGATCTGAGTTCGCTTGAAGGCATCGCGGTTGTGGGCAACAAGGACTACTTGCAGCAGATGCTGTTTATTTTCATCGAAAATGCGTTCAAATACACCCCGGAAGGGCAGGTTCAGTTCGATGTCCTGCTCTACCGTCAACAGGTAGGGATTCGGGTCAAAGATACCGGTATCGGGATGGACAAGGATGAAGTGCCGCACATTTTTGAGCGCTTCTACCGGGCGGACGAGTCGCGCGGCAAGACGCCGGGCACAGGGCTGGGACTGTCCATCGCCAAGTGGATCATTGACGAGCATCAAGGGTCGGTCGAAGTGGTGACAGTCAAGGGGGAAGGCACGACCTTTATCATCTGGCTCCCCGCCTTGTTCCCAGAGATTCAGGCTTCTTCAATGGAAGAAGAGGAAGCTGACTCCGAGATCTTGATCGAAGACTCTGATATTTCTCCCGATTCTGTGCAGGATTCGGAGGAAACGGAGCAAGGACAGAACCAGCGCAGAGCCAAGTAGCTGAGCGCTATAATTCCGGTAAAAAAGGCGGTTGGGAAAGCAGTGGAAAAGCTGCGATTCCCGGCCGCCTTTCTTCGCGCCCTTTGATACGTTATAATCGGGGTATGCGCAAGCTGCGCTCAAGTTATGAATCCGAAAGCAGGTGCTGATAGATGGAAGTATTACGTATTGCCCCGCGCGGTTATTGCTACGGTGTAGTGGACGCGATGGTGCTGGCACGGCAGGCGGCTCAGAACCTCGATCTACCGCGGCCTATTTATATACTGGGAATGATTGTGCATAACGCGCATGTCACCCAATCTTTCGAGGATGAAGGCATTATTACGCTGGATGGACCAAATCGCCTGGAGATTCTGGAGAAGGTTGATAAGGGGACGGTGATTTTCACTGCTCACGGCGTATCGCCGGAAGTGCGCAAGAGAGCGCGTGAACGCGGACTGACGACGGTGGATGCAACTTGTCCAGACGTGACGAAGACGCATGACCTGATCCGTGAGAAAACAGCCGATGGCTACGAAGTGATCTATATCGGCAAGAGAAATCACCCTGAGCCTGAAGGGGCGATTGGGATTGCGCCGGAGCATGTCCATCTGATCGAAAAAGAAGAAGAGATTGACGCGCTGGACGTACCGACGGGTAAGATCATCATCACCAATCAGACGACGATGAGTCAGTGGGACATCAAGCACATTATGAAAAAGCTGCTGGAGCGGTATCCGGGAGCGGAAGTGCATAATGAGATCTGCTTGGCGACACAGGTTCGTCAGGAAGCTGTTGCCGAGCAGGCGGGACAGGCTGACCTGGTTATCGTGGTCGGCGATCCGCGCAGCAACAACTCCAACCGACTCGCCCAGGTCTCGGAAGAGATTGCGGGCACAACAGCCTACCGCGTATCGGACGTCAGTGAGATCAAGCAGGAATGGCTGATGGGCATCCAGAAGGTTGCGGTGACGGCAGGTGCTTCCACGCCAACGCCAATCACCAAAGAAGTCATTTTGTATCTGGAACAGTTCGAGGAAAGTGATCCTTCGACCTGGGAGATCAGACGTACGGTTGATATGAAGAAGCTCCTCCCTCCGGTTCGCACGAAAACGAAAGTGGCGGAGTAAGACAGCCGCATTCATTGGAACCCGGTTAGAAGTTGGGGAGAAGGATTGAAAGAGTCGAAAGATTCAAAAGGCTCGAACCAAGAGGCTGCCTAAAGTAGCTTAGGCAGGAAGTCTGGCGAAAAAAGCAGCATATCATCGAAGGTTCAGATTCATCGTCAGTAGAATCGAATAACGCCAAATATGCGCTTATTTCTGGCGAAAAGGCGATTATGCGCCAAATAAGTCCAAATATCCCTCTAAAAAGGCCCGATTCTTCCGAGAATCGGGCTTTTCGCCAAAATAAGCGGATAAATGGACTTATTTTCGGAACTAACGGATATTACAACAAAATAAGTGGATTATTGCGCTTATTTAGGCTGCCCAGCCGATTGCTTGGTCATGGACAAGTAAATATAAGCCCAAAGCTGCTGAGAATAACGGGCTGGATGTTCATTGGGATTGGAACGTCATCTTAATCCCTTTTAAGATTCCATGAATTTGTGTATTACTTAGCCGCCTGATGGTCCTCGCTTTTTAGCTGAAAATCCGCCTATATTCCCTATAAGGCGTGTTTTCAAATTCAGACGGAAGCAGATTGGGCTGAATTTTCGGTTCATGCAAGGAACTTTACCGAAGGCGTGCCGGGGCACGTCGAGGGAAAGTGACACGGCAGGGGACGAAAAGACGGCAAAGATGCACTTCTGTATTTTGAAGATACGGCCTAAGCGTTATGTTAATCCGTTAGAATTTAGCTCCAGCTCTTGATTCGGCTCGAAGCGGGTAAAATCTCTGAGGCTGAGGTCTCTGGATCGGCGGAGAACGATTTGCAAAAACGACTCCGAGAGAGATTCGTTCCGCGTAGGCTCATGAAGTGCCTTTATTTGAAAGGCTTTAGGGGAGATAGTGTGTTGAAACCAAGAAAAGGATTGAATTTTTGGCGGAGTTTTCTGATTTCAAAGACGGACTATAACATAGGTTTCCGAAGGGGCATTCTTCGGGATGCCTCCGTTCCTTCCGGGAAAGGGAACGGAAGCTTCAGAATGAATGATTGCCTTTCTTCGAGAGGCTTCAGTTCCTTCGCTGATTTTCCCTCTCTGTCGTCTCGCTTTTAGATCTAACGGACTTTCTCGACATGTCAAAGCTGCCGAAATTATCTTCGGCAGCTTTTTGGCGTGTTGGGTCGGAGGGATTTGTCTCTTCATTTTGTTTCTTCATTTTGTTTCTTTATTTTATTTCTTCATCAATACTTTTTCTCTATCGCTGAAAAAGAACTAGATCAAGACGTAAGTGGCTTGGAGCGGCCCGTGCACGCCGACCACAAGCTGCATCTCGATGTCGGCCGAATTGGATGGGCCGGAGATCATGTTGATGCAGGAGCCGAGCGCTTCGCCGGCTCCGTGGCGGCGATGGTATGCCGCCATCGCCTGGGTGGAGCGGGGGACAATGGAGTCCCGCTGGATCACGGCGATATAATGCGCCGGAAGAAAGTGCAGCGCCCGCCCCTGGTCGGGCCGGCTCTCCAGCACGACCGTGCCGGACTCGGCCAGCGCGTAGTCGGCGAAGACGAGCGCGACGTTGGCCGCTTCCGCGAGGCGAACATTGTCCTCGCGGCTGGCTTCCGGCGACCAGACGGAGTCGCCGGGAAAGGATAACCCATATTCGGCGAACCGGGAATCGCCGGATCGCATGACCGGACCGCCGCCGAAGCTGGCGATCAGGTCGTCAAGCGTGCGCTGAAGGCGCTCGGGTGTCGATTCGATCACCTGGGTATGGATGAAGGTGCACTGTTCCTTCAGAATCTCGATCAACTCATCCTGGTTGCGGTCGGCAAGCGTATCGAGATGAACGGTATGCTTCCAGGCCGGACGCTGGACGCCGTCCATCTTACGGGGACGCCCCAGGCTGCTGGCGATATGATTCAGGAAAGTCTCACGGTTGGAACGATCCTGAGCGTTCGACCCGGATGGATCAGAGTGGGAAAAAGCGGTCGTCATGCGTTGTCTCCTCCTTTGCCGATTCGGGATGAGGCTTCTTCGACCGAGACATCGCGGCCCGGACTTGGCCGCGAAGCGGACACGTGTGGATCTGTCGGCTGCGAAGTGGGCATGCCTGGATCAGACGGCTGCACCGCGCCAGGCTGACCCAAACGATCTTTAGAGGCCGCAGCGCCCGCTTGACCCAGACTTCCTGGCGTCCGAGTTCCAGAAGGATACGAATCGTACACACGAGGATCAGTCTGCCGCACAGCGCCATCCTGATCCAGGTGATCGATCGAGGTCATGGCACCTGCCTCACCGCTACTGCCTGGCACCTGAGTTCCAGCCGAATGCGAGGTTGGCTGCTCACGCTGGGTGTACCAGGCGCGGAAGCCATCGCGCTTCTTCACCGGCTGCGGCATATCACGGATGCCGATCCAGCCTTCGATGGGGCCGGGGCCGCGAACAATGCGGCCGTGCTTGCTCATCAGCTTGGTCATGGAATAGGCCAAGCGCAGCGTACTGCCGAACAGGCCGGGAGAAGACAGGAATTTCCCGGCTGCTTTCATCTGGATACGGTCGGCAGCGCCCGTCCGCCCCTGAGAGACAATATTCTGTCGATGCAGGATAAGCTGCTCATGCAGCGGGATCTTGACCGGACAGACATCAGTGCAGGCTCCGCACAGGCTGGAAGCGTACGGCAGCTCTTTGTAATCGTCGTAGCCGCCCAGCAGCGGCGTAATGACTGCGCCAATCGGCCCCGGATAGATGGAGCCATACGCATGACCGCCGATATGCCGATATACCGGGCATACATTCAGACAGGCGCCGCAGCGGATACATTGCAGGGCTTCGCGGAATTCGCCCGCCAGAATATCCGAACGTCCGTTATCGACAATCACCAGATGGAATTCCTCGGGGCCATCGACTTCCCCGGCTTGGCGCGGACCCATCACCGTGATATAGCTGGTCAGCTTCTGACCCACGGCGCTGCGGCAGAGCAGATTGTCCAGCACTTCCATCTCTTCCAGCGTCGGTACGATCCGTTCCATGCCCATGACGGCAATCTGCGTCTTGGGCAGGGCGGCGACCAAATCGCCGTTGCCTTCGTTGGTCACCAGATTGATCGCGCCCAGATTGGCAACGGCAAAGTTGCAGCCCGTGATGCCAACTTCGGCCTCCAGAAACTTCTCGCGCAGCACTTTGCGGGCGAAACGGGCCAGATGCTCCGGCGTCTCGTCTCCTTCGTAGCGCAGCTTTTTCGCAAAGACGTCCTTGATCTGATTCCGATTCTTATGGAGAGCAGGGGCAACGATATGAGAGGGTGGGTCCCAATCATCTTCCTGAAGGATATATTCCCCGAGATCCGTCTCGATAATCTCGCAGCCAATCTGCGCCAGCACATGGTTCATCTCAATTTCTTCCGTGACCATGGATTTGGATTTGACGATTTTGCGTGCGTTCTTGCGCTCGACGACCTGACGAATATACTGGCTGGCTTCTTCTTTGGTTCGGGCAAAAAAGACATGTCCTCCCCGCCGCTCTACGTTATCTGCCATTTGCCCCAGATAAAAATCCAGGTTCTCCAATGTATGCTGCCGAATCTGCTGACCCAGCTCACGCCAGCGTTCCCAATCGCCCAATGTAGTGGCGGCTGTCAGTCGCCGCGTCTTGAGGCTGTCCTGGGCAGAGCCAACAGCCCCGCGCATGAAGGCATCGCCGATGCCATCTTCCGTGCGGACGCCAAATTCACGATTGTCCGTTTTTAAGCTCATGCCAAGATTCCTCCTTTGACGGCTGCAGGTCGGCTGTTCAAGACTTCCGCAATGTGCATGACCTTGATTTCTTTTCCGGTGCGCGACATTCGTCCGCCTATGTTCATCAGGCAGCCCATATCGGCACTAATCAGATATTCTGCGCCCGTCTCCGCGACGCAGGAACTTTTTTCATCAACCATCTGTTCGGAGATTCTTGGCATTTTGACGGAGAACGTTCCCCCGAAGCCGCAGCAGTTGTCGCTGTTCTTGAGCGGCTCAAGCTGAAGCCCGTCCACTTTTTCCAGCAGCAGAAATGGGGTCTCCGCTTCACCCAGCAGACGGGTCATATGGCAGGAGCGATGATAAGTGGCACTGCCTTCGAGCTGTGCTCCCACATCCGTAATCCCCAGTACACGTACAATAAACTGCGTAAACTCATACGATTTTTCCTTCAAAGCAATCGCTTTCATTTCCCACTGCGGGTCTCCTTTAAAAATATGCGGATATTCATGGAACATGGCGACGCAGGAGCCTGAAGGCCCGACCACATAGTCCGAATGTTCAAAAGCAAGCATCATATTCTTCATCGCCTGTTTGGATTCCTCCAGATAGCCGCTGTTGTAAGTGGGTTGTCCACAGCAGACCTGGGAAGCGGGCAGATCCGTGTCACAGCCCAGCCGTTCGAGAACTTCAACCATTGCCCGGCCAACGCCAGGGAACATGAGGTCAACCAGACAGGTGGAAAAAATACTGACTTTCATTGGCGATCCCTCCGTTTTACCTTTATTCTACTCCCCGATTATACGCTTGAAAACCACAATAAGACAAAAATAAAATAAAAAACATCACAAAACCACAATTTAAAAGCCAAAAATGTTGACAATAAAAATTGATAACGTTTACAATGAACGAGAAAGTAAATCCTTTTTAACCCATTTCTGAGGAGGCAGGATCGGTGCAAAAACATCAGATGTACATTAACGGGCAATTTACCGATGCGGAAAACGGAGAATGGATGGACGTGACCAACCCGGCGACGGACGAAGTGGTCTCGCAGGTGCCCAAAGCAACACGTGGAGATGTCATTCGAGCCATTGATGCGGCAGAAGCGGCGCAGAGCGCCTGGGAAGAAACGCCAGCTGTGGAGCGCGGTGTCTATCTGCATCGCATTGCAGACGGAATCCGCGAACAATCGGAAGAGATCGCTCGCCTCATCTCCGAAGAAGTGGGCAAGACGCTGGAACTATCGACTGTCGAAGTCAACTTCACAGCGGACTATATGGATTACATGGCGGAATGGGCACGTCGCTACGAAGGCGAGATTGTCCAGAGCGACCGCGGCAATGAGAATATTTTTGTATTCAAGAGAGCCATTGGTGTGACAACCGGCATCCTGCCGTGGAACTTCCCGTTCTTCCTGATTGCCCGTAAGATGGCGCCAGCACTCATTACAGGCAACACGATTGTGGTGAAGCCAAGTGTGGAATCGCCGAACAATGCCATTGCCTTTACGAAGATCGTCGATAAGGTCGGACTGCCGCAGGGCGTATTCAATCTCGTTACGGGGCGCGGCGGCGAAGTTGGCAACGAACTGGCGAGCAATCCCAAAGTGGGCATGGTCAGCTTGACGGGCAGTGTACCGGCGGGGCAGAAAGTTATGGAAGCCGCAGCCGAGAATATTGTCAAAGTCAGCCTGGAATTGGGCGGTAAAGCCCCGGCAATCGTACATAAGGATGCCGATCTGGATCTGGCTGTCAAAGCCGTAGTAGACTCACGCGTCATCAACACCGGACAGGTGTGCAACTGCGCGGAACGTGTCTATGTGCATGAAGAGATCAAGGAAGAATTCACAAATCGTCTGGTCGAAGCGATGAAGGCTGTCAAATATGGCAACCCGCTTACGGATGAAGGTATCCAAATGGGACCGTTAATCAACAAGGACGCCCAGGCTTCTGTTCAGGCCAAGGTGGATCGTGCGGTTGAACAGGGTGCGAAGGTACTGCTGGGCGGTAACAAGGTGGAAGGGACAGGCAGCTTCTATGAGCCAACGGTCATTGGCGACGCACGCAACGATATGGAGATCATTCAGGAAGAGATCTTCGGTCCTGTCATTCCGATTGTCTCGTTCAAGACGCTGGATGAAGCGATCGAGCTTGCGAACGACAGTGAATTCGGTCTGACTTCCTCGCTGTACACGCAGAACCTCAATGTGGCGATGAAAGTGATTAAGCGTCTGAAGTACGGCGAGACGTATATCAACCGCGAGAACTTCGAGGCGATGCAGGGCTTCCATGCGGGCTGGCGCAAATCCGGTATTGGCGGCGCAGACGGCAAGCATGGCCTGAATGAATACTTGCAGACCCAAGTGGTCTACTTGCAGTACGATAAGGAAATCCAATAATCGGGTTCAATAAGCAGGTGCAGCAACGAATTCCATGAGACCGATCTCTTGGCTGATCGCAGCCGAGACCAGACAAGCCGGGGCGTCTTCCGACCAAGGGAGACGTTCCGGTTTTTTGTGCGAAATTACTTTACCTGTCGTAGTAAATGTGATAAATTGAACGTACATCATACTACGACAGATGAAGTAAGATAAACGAAGTAAAACGAGAGGAGGGCGAGTGTTGATAAGCAGCGACGTCATTCGAGGCTATAACGATACGATGATTCTCTATATGCTGCTTGATGGAGAATCGTACGGATATGAAATCTCCAAGAACATTCGCAAATTGTCGGAAGAAAAATACGTGATGAAAGAAACGACGCTGTATTCCGCTTTTACACGTCTGGAGAAAAACGGCTATATCTCTTCCTTGCACAAAGACGGCGAGACGGGGAAAAGACGTACCTATTATCGAATTACGGACAGCGGGCGGGCTTATTACCAGGAAAAATGCAGCGAATGGCAGGTTACGCAGGAAGTCATCGACAAATTCGTAAGGGAGATGTAAGACGATGGACGTACTGAGCGCTTATCTGGACAGTTTGTTTGCCGCCTGGCCGCGTACGACTCAGGTGACTGAGCTTAAACGCGAGATGCTTGGCACCATGGAAGAGAAGTATGAAGAATTGAAGCAAAGCGGCAGGTCGGAGCATGAAGCGATTGGCATCGTGATCTCGGAGTTTGGCAGCATTGATGAACTGATGGACGAAATGGGGATTCAACCTGCCGGGGAGGCCGATCTCACCGTGTCGGAAGAAACAGTGCGAGATTATGAGCAAGCCGTTCGTCGCGCTTCACGCTTTCAGGCCATCGGCTGGCTGTGCATCCTCATCGGTGTAGCTGCGACCCTTTTCATAGCGGGACTAAACGACGATGGCGGGTTCGCTCATTGGTCGGACGGCCAGGCTTACCTGTTTGCCGTCATCATTCTGCTGTTATTCGTAGTTCCGGCGCTGGGCTTATTTATTGCTGGACGGAACGCCAAGGGAAATTACGATATGCTGAATGAGGAATTTGTGCTGGCACCGGGGACGGAAACTTATGTGCGCAGACAGATGGAAGGATTCGCGCCTCTTCGTTCACGCTCCATGGTGATCGCCGCCTGTCTGGGAACGCTGTCGCCTGTGGCGTTGTTGATTGCAGGCATGCAGGGTGAAGCCAAGACTCCTTATGGAGCCTCTATCATGCTCGTGCTGCTTGGCGGTGCTGTCTTCCTCTTCGTATATTCCGGTGGGATTCAGGCGGGCTATCAGCGCTTGCTTCAGCTTGGAGAATACACCCCTGAGAAAAAAGAGGCTAATCGGGTGATTGCTCGAATCGCTGCGATCGCCTGGCCGCTGGCGTTTGCCGTCTTTTTCATCAGCGGATTCCTGTACCAACGTTGGGACGTGAACTGGGTGGTGTTTCCGTTAACGGGTGTACTGTTTGCGGCTATTGGTGGTTTATATGGGATGCAGCACAGGGCAAGAAGGAAAGTCTGATCGAAGGGTAGGTACCGTGAGCCTCGCAGTTGGGTAAGGAATGTAAGTGAGAAATCGGATTCTTGGGTTCTTCGGGTTGACGAGGAACCTTTTCTTTGTTAGTATTACTTCAACGGATAAAAGCATAAAAGCTTAAAAGCGTCTAAGCGCGAATGATAAAAGATGAGCGTAAGAACGAAAGTAAAAACAAAATCAAGAATGAGCAAAAAACAGGCAAGAGCAAATTGCAAGCATCCATCCCCAGTAGACAAACGGGAACTGCGTTCCCATTCCCATAACGAGAGGAAGAGACAACCATGATCGCTATCTTATCGAACCAGGCTCCGGAGGAGCAGCTTCAGGAAGTCATTCGTGTCATTGAAAAAGAGGGGTTGACGGTTCATTTATCGAGAGGCGCGGATCGTACAGTAGTCGGGCTGATCGGCAAGGCAGAGCCAAGACTGGCCGAACATCTGCGTCAGATGAAGGGCGTGGAGGAAGTCGTCAAGATCTCCAAGTCCTACAAATTGGCAAGCCGTGACTTCCATCCGGAAAATACAGTTATTCAGATTGGCGACGTCAAGATCGGCGGTGGTGAGCTGGTCGTGATGGGTGGACCTTGCGCCGTTGAATCGCCGGAGCAGATCGATGAGATCGCTCGCCTGGTCAAAGCAGCTGGTGGTCAAGTGCTGCGCGGTGGCGCCTTCAAACCACGCACAGGTCCGTACAGTTTCCAGGGCGTAGGCGTGGAAGGCCTCATCATGATGGCGGAAGCGGGCAAAAAACATGGACTGCTGACGATCACGGAAGTCATGACACCAGAGTATGTAGACATTTGTGCGGAATACGCGGACATTCTTCAGATCGGCACTCGCAACATGCAGAACTTCGATCTGCTGCGCAAGCTCGGCAGCTGCGGTCGCCCGGTGCTGCTCAAGCGCGGATTCAGCGCCACTTATGATGAGCTGCTGAACGCGGCGGAATACATTCTGGCTGGCGGCAATCCGGACGTCATGCTGTGCGAACGCGGCATCCGTACGTTCGAGTCGTACACCCGCAACACGCTCGATCTGGCAGCCATTCCCGCACTCCAGAGCCTGAGCCATCTGCCGGTCATCTCTGACCCGAGCCACGGAACCGGCCGCCGCGAACTGGTTGAGCCTATGGCCAAAGCTTCGGTTGCTGCCGGAGCGGATGGGCTGATTATCGAGATGCACACCGATCCGGACAACTCGATGACAGGCGATGGCGTCCAATCGCTGTTCCCGGATCAGTTCGCTGGCCTGCTGCGTGACCTGGAGCAGCTGTCCCCGATTGTGGGCAAAAGCTTCTCAACTACCAAAGCGGAAGCCGATGCGTTTAAAAATTGGGCGATCGTCTAATTTTTGAACATTCGTTAACAAAAAAGCTGACCTGCCTTGCTGTCTTTATCGATGAAAAAGCCCGCGTCCTACCGCTGTTTGCGGTGGACGTCGGGCTTTCTTGACAAATTGCTTTAAATTGCGTGAAAGTGTGAGCATAACTCACATACCCGTAAAAAATAGCTTACATGAGACTTGACTGCTAAATAGTGCCGTTTTATAATGACGACAGCGAAAAAAGAGCATGAACGTTTCATAACGCATATCCGTTCAATGTTCGGAAATTTGGGAGGAAAGTGACATGTCGGTAGAAAAAGTATTGAAGCTTATTCAGGAGAACAACATCGAGTGGGTTGATTTCCGTTTCGTGGATCTGTCGGGCAAAGCTCACCACATTTCGGTCCCTGCAAGCGCGGTTGAAGAAGAAACGTTCGAGAACGGAGTCGCCTTCGACGGATCGTCGATTCCAGGCTTCCGTGGTATCGAAGAGTCGGATATGGTCATGATGCCGGACCCAGAATCGGTATACATCGACGCTTTCACCGCTCATCCAACATTGAACATTATGTGTAACATCCATACGCCGGACGGCGATCGTTATGACCGCGACCCTCGCGGTATCGCTGAGAAAGCCGAAGAATTCATGCAAGCAAGCGGCGTGGGTTCGGCAGCGTTCTTCGCACCAGAGTCCGAATTCTTCATCTTCGATGATGTTCGTTACCACAGCGGCATGAACGGCGCTTCGTTTGAAGTGGATTCCGAAGAAGCAGCTTGGAACACGAACCGCAAGGAAGAAGGCGGCAACCTGGGCTTCAAAGTAGCGGTCAAAGGTGGATACGTTCCAGTTGCTCCAGTGGACAGCCAACAGGACATCCGCAGCGAAATGTGTCGTCTGCTTGAGGAAGCGGGTCTTGTGATCGAACGTCACCACCACGAAGTGGCGACTGCTGGTCAAGCGGAAATTAACTTCCGTTTCGACACCCTGAAGAAAACAGCTGACAACCTGCTCAAATACAAATACATCGTGCACAACACCGCTCGCCAATATGGCAAGACGGCAACGTTTATGCCTAAACCGCTCTTCGGCGACAACGGCAGCGGCATGCACGTTCACCAATCGATCTTCAAAGACGGCGAGCCTTTGTTCTACGAAAAAGGCGGCTACGCGAACCTGAGCGAAATGGCGCTGAACTACATCGGCGGCATTCTGTACCACGCTCCGGCTCTGATTGCCCTGACGAACCCAAGCACCAACTCGTTCAAACGTCTGGTTCCAGGCTATGAAGCACCGGTTAACCTGGTCTTCTCCAAAGGCAACCGTTCCGCAGCCGTTCGTATTCCGGTTGCTGCCGTAACGCCTAAGGGCTGCCGCATCGAGTTCCGTACACCGGACTCCACAGCTAACCCTTACCTCGCGTTTGCAGCGATGCTGATGGCGGGTCTGGACGGCATCAAGAAGAAGATCAACCCGGTTGAACTGGGCTATGGTCCTGCCGACAAGAACCTGTACGATCTGCCGGAAGAAGAGAAATCCCAAATCCGCAGCGTTCCAGGTTCCCTGGAAGAAGCCCTGGATGCACTCGAAGCAGACAGCGCGTTCCTGACAGAAGGCAACGTCTTCTCCGAAGACTTCATCGCCAACTACATCGCGTTCAAACGTGCTGAAGCGAAACAAGTCTCGATCCGTGTTCATCCGCACGAATACAGCCTGTACTACGACTGCTAATCGCTTCCGGGTGATGGGCAGCCTCAGAGCTGCATCACACAAGCCTCCGTCCAACTGGGACGGAGGCTTATTTGTTCTTTGTGTTCTGCTGTACCAAGAGAGGACTCCTCTGTAGGTTATGCTGCTTCACGCGAAAAATGCCCACCCTTTACAGGGCGGGCATTTTGGAGTTTGCAGACTTTCCTATCTGACTTTCCTACCGGACTTGCCGGAAGGATGCGGCCTGGTCTACATGGCTGATTTCAGTTCGGCGGAGACGCGATTGAGATCTTCGATCAGATCGGAGAACCGTGTGAGCAGAGCGGCATAATCTTCGTTCATACGGGCGACGTTATCCGCTTCTTCTTCGGACAGCTTCGACAAACGTCCGAGATTTTCCATCGAAGACGCGGCCTGCTGGGTACCGGCTGAGATTTCTTCTGCCGAAGCGCTGACGCCCTGAATTCGGATTTCGGATTGTCCGGTTGCTTCCAGAATACCACGGAACTGTTCGCCGCTTGATTCCAGACGCTGCATGCCGTATTCCACTTCTTGGCTGATAGCGACCATCTCTTCAGACGAACGGCTGATTCTGCGGCGAATCTCGGTCACAACGTCGGCAATTTCCTGCACGGCCGATCCTGTTTCTTCGGAGAGTTTGCGGACCTCTGTGGCGACGACTTCAAAACCCCGTCCTTTTTCACCGGCGTGAGCCGCTTCGATAGCGGCGTTAAGTGCCAGCAGCTGAGTCTGCGAAGCAACGTCGCGGATAAAGGCGATGACGGAAGCGATCTGTTCGGACATGGTATCCAGCTCGCCGATCGAAGTCGAAGAAGCCGATACCTTTTCGCGGATTTGCTGCATTTGAACGATCGCATTTTGAACAGAGTGCGTTCCTGCCTCTGATTGCTGAGTCGCAAATTTGGCCTGCTCGGCCACTTCGCTGCTGATCTCGGCCACATGCAGAATCCCGTGTGCGATTTCACCGATCGCTGCCGTGCTTTCCAATGTGCCTTGCGATTGGAGCCGTGAGTGCCGGGCAATGTCTTTTACCGCATCTACGATGCGTCCATTGACTTCCTGGCTGCTGCGCTGAAGGTTGGAAAGTTCACCGGCCAACGAAACGATTTGGTCGGATGTGCTGCCGGCCTGAATCATGATTTGTTCAAGTTGCTGTTTTTGACGCAAAATATCGGTGCTCGCTTCGGCTCTTTTGAATTGGAAGTACATGCTAATCAGGAGGCCGGTTAACACCAGAATATAGCTGACTTTTTTCAACAAGTGCGCTGTATCGAAGCTAACATCATAAGACGAATGGGAGAGCGACATAAAGCCAAATTGCGTCATCAGGCCCGCAATGATGGAGAGCACAAGCCAGTGCTCAAAATGCCGGGTTTTCCAGTGACCCAGTCTCAGGTGTCCATAGAGGGCGACTGCGAACAGTACACCGGGAACCAACTCCTGCGGACGACCGATAAAACTGCCTTCCACATACGCTTTTGGGAGTGGGACAAAAATGAAGAACAGGAAACAGGCTAGGGTCAATACGCCCGTGATGCCGTAGACCAGTCGTTCGGCTCGTTTGCGGTCATCAGCTTCGCTCTGCCGCCGCGTCCAGAACAACCAGGCCAGGACCAGAAGCACCGACAGGAACATTCGGGATGCCAGCCAACTCCAAGCGACAAGCGACGAAGAGACGGACGGGAAGACGTCTGCGAAAAAAGGAGAAGTGACGATGGCGTGATAGCCGTCAAGCAGAGCGGTTCCGAGAAACCCGCTGCCGATTAGCAGCATGGAGGTCTGATTTTGGGTGTAGTAATAGACAAGAGCCAGGATACCGATGAAGGCGGCCAACATTGTAGCCATGATCTCCATGGAAGTGTGCAAGACGTTTCCGCCTTGCCAAGCGATGCTGCGGAGCGGAATTTCGGCGAGAGCGAGGACAAGGAATAAGGCGGCATAACCCCAAGCGCGATTTCGAGCGATGTGCATGTCGGATCTCCTTTTAATGGAAAGTGGGTAAGAAGTAGAGCTGATTACAACTATTGCAGTATAATGTCGAAAATTGTTGAGGTCAATTGTTTTCTAAAATTAATTTGCCCAAAACTGAAAACACGAACATTCTTGATTTTGTGGCGAAAAACGTATACCCTGTTTGGAAGGGAGCATCATCGCTTTATCGCGTTGTGGTTTTACTTGAAGTAATGTTAGATTGCTGTTATCATTAACCCTAAATTATGGGCTTGAGGGGGCATTCGATTCATGGGGAAACGGGCTTACAACTTTAATGCAGGACCTGCGGCACTGCCGCTTGAGGTACTTGAGCGTGCACAAGCTGAGTTTGTCGAGTTTCAGGGAACAGGCATGTCGATCATGGAAATGTCCCATCGCGGCGCGGTCTACGAGAGCGTACATAACGAGGCACAGGAGCGTGTGCTGAAGCTTCTGGGCAATCCTTCGGGTTATAAGGTTCTGTTCCTTCAAGGTGGAGCCAGCACTCAATTTGCCACCATTCCGATGAATCTGCTGGAAACGGGCAAAAAAGCCGGATATGTCATGACCGGCAGCTGGGCATCCAAAGCCGCCAAAGAAGCCAAGCTGATTGGCGACATCTATACGGCAGCCTCCACAGAAGGTGAGAAATTCACACGTATGCCTTCACCAAGCGAGATCGACGTTCAGGAAAATTCCGCTTATGTGCATATCACGTCCAACGAGACGATTGAAGGTACACAATTTGCGGAATATCCGGATACCGGCAGCGTACCGCTGATCGCGGATCTGTCCAGCGACATCTTCTGTCGTTCCCTGGACATTGAGAAATTCGGCCTGATCTACGCAGGCGCGCAGAAGAATCTGGGACCTTCCGGTGTGACGCTGGTGGTGGCCAGAGAAGAACTGCTGGCGAAGGAAGCCAAACATATTCCTACGGTGTTCCGTTACAACACTCACCTGTCGAATAACTCGCTGTACAACACGCCACCATCCTTCTCGATCTACATGGTTAACCAGACGCTGCGTTGGCTGGACGAACAAGGCGGATTGGAAGGCATCGAGGCGAAGAACCGGGATAAAGCGAAGCTGCTCTACGACACGATTGACGGCAGCGGTGGCTTCTACAGCGGCGTTGCGCAGGAAGGCAGCCGATCGCTCATGAACGTCACGTTCCGTCTCGGTTCGGAGGAACTGGAGAAGGCTTTTGCCAAGGAAAGCGAACAGCACGGCTTTGTGGGTCTGAAGGGACACCGCAGTGTTGGCGGTCTTCGTGCTTCGATCTACAACGCTGTCCCTCGCGCAAGCATCGAAGCGCTGGTTGACTTCATGGGTGATTTCGCCAAACGCAACGGCTGAAGCGTCAAGCGTCTAGAAGAGGCTGCAGCCGTCCGCTGAAACCTTCCCATAAGCGATTGATTCAGGTAGTATAGAGAGCAGAAGAGACGGAAGAGCCGCCCACTTCGGGCGGCTCTTCTTTCGTATTTTCTTTCGTGAGTCAACGGGGATGACGGGAGAGAATAAGTCTTGTCGTTTGTCGATCCTGCGTTTGATGATCTGTTCGTTGATCTTAAATGAAGAAATAGGAGTGAATAACCCACTATGTCATTGCATATTGTGCTGGTAGAGCCGGAGATTCCGGCCAACACCGGTAATATCTCAAGGACCTGTGCCGCAACGGATACCCATCTGCATCTGGTTCGTCCACTGGGCTTTCGCACGGATGATGCTTCGCTGAAGCGTGCGGGCCTGGATTATTGGCCGTCCGTTAAGCTGGAGTACCATGATTCGTTTGCCGAGCTTCAAGCGAAATATCCCGAAGGTCGGTATTTTTACGCAACCACCAAAGCGACTAAGCGCTACAGCGACATCACGTTCCGCGATGGAGACTTTCTGGTGTTTGGCAAAGAAACCAAAGGACTGCCGGTAGAACTGCTGGAAGCCAACCCGGACACCTGTGTACGGATGCCGATGAGAACCGATCATGTGCGTTCCCTGAACTTGTCCAACTCGGTTGCGGTTATGCTTTATGAGGCGCTGCGTCAGCTTGATTTTCCAGGGATGGAGTAAAAGAAACAAAATATAGCTTGATCGAAACGATTCGAGCTGTTTAAATGAGTAAGAGAGGTCTTATCCGATTAGATAAAAATCCGAGAATTAACCAACGTTTCTTTTTTTTGTTGAACAAGAAGGAATTCGTAATCCGACCTCGAATATCTAATCTTGGGTTTGCAGAATCATTTCTGCAGGTGGGGCAGAAACAGCAAACTAATAACAGAAGAGGTGTTTTCAATTATGAAACCTGCTGGAGTAGTCCGGAAAGTAGACCAATTGGGGCGGATTGTGCTCCCCAAATCGCTGAGAAAAAGATACCAAATGAACGAAGGCGATCCGGTCGAAATTTTGGTCCAGGGCGATCATATCATTTTGGAGCGTTACCGTCCCAAATGTGTGTTCTGCGGTTCAATCGATGAGGTCAGCGAGTTTAAGGATCGTTACATCTGTGGAGCTTGCGTGTCCGAGATGATGCAGATTCCCAAGCATGGCTGATTCGCATTGAAAACATCCGTGCATGCAAAAAAAGAGCCCTAGGGCTCTTTTTTTCGTGCGTATTATTGAGATTGGATGGATTCATGCCAATCTAACGGAAGAATAGAAAATTAGTGGGGACAGGGCGCAAATTACCATCCGAAGGATGATTCACGACCCGGCCATTCATGACCAGCGTCGATGAGCCGCCTCCGTCCAGGTTGTATGCGTTAATAACGCCAATCTTGTACAGCTGACCCTGGATCTCTTCCAGCGTTGCACCGGAACCCCCCTGCTCGTTGTAGCCGTCAATGACGAAGATAATGAGCTGATCGTCCTTGTAGCTGCCAATGATCGTGCGCGGGGCACGCTTGGGCGCAGCTTTCCATTTGGATGGAATCGCTGTTTTCTGCCCGTTCTTCAGCAGAATGGGCACGAACGAGGCGCCAAACTGCGGCTGAAGCCGATCCAGTTCCGCCTGCTGGTTGAACTGACCGCCAATCAGCTTGCCGGAATCATTCAATCCGACAAAATACAGGTCTTTGAAGCTGGACTGGAACCCCATGACATATTGACCATCCATCACCGTTGTACTGAGCGGATAACGCTTGCCATCCTGATCGGCAAATCCGCCGGCGTTGATACCCGCAACGGCTCCATGGCGCTGCACGGCTTTGAGCGTGGTCTCCGAACTGCCCAGTGTCTCGCCAGCCAGACTCATGCGCATGGCGGAAGGATCTTTCAATTTCACCTTCATGGCATAACCTTTGTAGGTTACGGCATTGACGCGGAACAGCTCGATCCGAATCTTGTCGCTCTCCGTCGTTTCGATCGGGTTGCCCAGTTTGGAACGAATTCGTTTATCGTAGATGCCCTCGGGCCGCTGGGCTTGAATCGACGCTTTTTGCACAATGGTGGACATCGTCTGGGTTGTCTCATTGTAGAGCGTCAGCGTCTTCTTGAGCGAAGCCGAAGTCGATCGGGCATTCGCTTCCGCTTTGTCCAGATCCTTGAGCAGCTGGTTAGATGAAGAGTTCAGGCTGGATGCCGCTTTATACGGCTCCGTGTTCAGCTGTAACTGAGGTTTGGGTGGAAAAAGTAACAGACACAGCAGCAGACCCAGAACAGGCGCCGTCAGCAGCATAAAAAAGCGATTGGTTTGTTGGACTCTGCTCATTTTAACAAATCCATCTTCTTCTGAAGCTCATTGAGCTGGGATTTGACTTCGTTCAGCTGCGTATACAGTTTGTTGCTGTTGTCTGTCTTATTGTTAGCATTATCCTTGGTGAAGGTCAGCAGCTCATTAAACGAGTCCACTTTGCTCTGCAAAGCGGCCACCTGCTGATTCAGCTCGGTAAACTGCTTCTCATAATCGGCACGAAGATCGGCCATTTGTGCTTCGGTCTGAGCCTGAAGCGTCGAGAGTGTCTGTTCTTGCAGCCTCTGACTGTAGGTATAAGCGGCATAGACGAACAGAGCAATAATGACCACCCAGAACAACAGAAACCATCTGACGGGAAGCCTGTCCTTTTTCATGCTGCGGGAAGGCGTGGAGGTAGGTCCCGTTGAAGCTCTCATGACATCACCTCGTTAACAATTTAAAAAAGTCAAAAATCTTATAAAAACAGTCAAGCCCAAATTTCAGCTTTCATTCTATCATGCAGGGTTTTATTTCGCAAAAGTCCTTTTGTCCGACTTTTCAAAAAATCTTTCAATTTTCAAGTTTTTTCTTTCATGCTTTTCTCCTAATTTTCCGACCAGGCCGAGACTACCGTCGCATATTCATTCAGAGCCGCGAGGCCAGCTTCCGTCAATCGATACCGTCCCCGGACTACCCGCTCGAACCAGCCATAGTGGTTATCACGAACAATCAGAGCGGCCTTGCCCACACCGCTGGCTTCCTTGAGCTGCACGGGAGACGCTTCGCCAAACATCCAGAGCTGACGGGCAACCTTTAGCGCCTGCTCCCGATAAGCGGTAACAATCTTGCGCTGGGTAGAGCCGCCTATGTTATGGTCGCCGCTGCGGGCGTCAAATTCGTCACGCAGGCGCTTGGCACGGATTCCGCTCTTACGCGGGGCTGCTTCCTCAGTTGAGGCTTCGCACAGCACCTCCACGAAGGGTGCCTTGGTCTGATAGAACGTCACCACAATCAGGCCAAGACCCAGCCGCATGCAGATCTGGGCGATCTCGCTGAACCGCTGGTTATGGGCGCCTTTTTTCGTTCGGTTGCGCTGCACTGCCAGATAGACGGAACCTCCCAGGCGCTGCCGATCCGTGCCTTGAAGCAGCAGCTCCAGCGTAAAGGTCTTCTTCATCTCGACGATAAGCGGCCGATCTTCCCCTTCCCGATAGCCGAGCAGGTCGCAGTGACGGACTTCACTCTTGACCGTATACCCCCTGGCTTCAAAGAAGGCCTTGAGTGGTGGGTATAGTTCCGTCTCATATTTAACAGCCATGATGCCAAGCCCTCCGATCCCAATTCGATATTCTATCATACCGCTTCATTTGGGGCTTGGCAAAAAAGCTTGTAGCGCAAACGACACCTATATATAATAGAAGGAAAAAACATGGGTTTCCGGACGGATGATTGCCAGCGTGCAGATCCGGCCGGGAAGGAGGTTAAACGATGGCTTCGATTCACGACGTGGCCAAAGAAGCGGGAGTGTCCGTTGCGACTGTTTCTAAGGTAATCAATAATTATCCAGATGTCAGCGATAAAACGCGCAAAAAAGTAAGTCAAACGATCAAACGTTTGAAATATCATCCCAACGTCGCCGCAAGAGGTTTGGTCAAGGGCCGCTCTTGGACGGTCGGCGTTTTTGTCACTACACCTTTTACCAATCCGTTCGTGACTGAACTGCTGGAAGGCATCAAGACGGCGCTGCAAAATAGCGGCTACGATCTGGTTCATCTGTCCACACGGTTCGATGATCCCAGTTATTCATTCGTTGAACATTGTCTCAGCCGGAACGTAGACGGGGTTGTCGGCTTCGGCGTGGATCGCAATGACCCACACCTGGAGGAGCTGCTCGATTCAGACATTCCGACGATGTTCGTCGACGCGGACATCCGCGGTCGCCGGGCCGGCTATATCACAACCGAGAACAAGGCAGGCATTATGCAGGCTGTGGAGCATCTAACTGAGCTGGGACATTCCCAGATCGCCTTTATTTCGGGTGCGCTGAACAAAGCCGTGGGCGTGCTGCGTCACGAAGGGTATGTGGAAGGCATGAAGCTGCATAAACTTCCGGTACGCGATGCTTATGTGAAGGTTAGCGATTATTCAATGGAGGGCGGCGCTCGCGCGATGGCGGAGCTGCTGGAACTTCCAGAGCGTCCGACTGCTGTGATCTGCACATCGGATATGATGGCATTTGGTGCGATCAACGTGATCCACCGCAGCGGCTTGTCTGTACCGGAAGACATTTCGGTGATTGGCTTTGACAATACGTATTATTCGGAGATCTTCAGCCCGGCGCTCACCACGGTCAATCAGAACATTCGCTCGATTGGTTCACATGCTATCGAGACGCTGATTACCATGATTGAAAACAGTGACTTTACGCCAAATGTAGTCACTGAACCTTCCAATCTGGTGGTACGCTGCACAACGGCCAAGCTGCGTCGTTCCTCGAAGTCCAAATAACGCATGAAGCTTTAACAAGGTTTCGATTGCCAGGCCCTGACCACAATTACGGTTAGGGTCTTTTTTTGAGGATTATCAAGCAAACTCATACTAACAAATCTAATAATAAACTAATTTTGTTTTCATAACAAGATAAAATAACCATAAAAAGTCTAAAAAAATATTGAAATTGAGTAGGAGGGATGATACGGTGTGAGAGAAAGAAAAAAGCGGTTACACTCTCGACATTGGAGGAAGACGCCTTGAACGAAATCAAAATGGATGTGCAGAAATGGTCTTTTAGAGCTGCGGGTGAAACGGAATGGCTGCCTGCCGTTGTACCGGGCTGTGTACATAGCGACCTGTACAAAAATGCGAAGATTCCTGACCCTTATTACGGGACGAACGAGCATGATCTACAGTGGATTGACAAGCGGGATTGGGAATATGAGAGCGTGTTTGAAGCTTCCGAGGAACTGCTCAAGCAAACGAACATCAATCTGGTCTTCGATGGTCTGGATACTTATGCGGACGTGCGGCTGAATGGAGAAGTCATCCTGTCAGCGGATAATATGTTCCGTACTTGGACTGTACCGGTCAAGTCGCTGCTGAAACAGGGAGAAAATGTCCTGCAGCTTACATTCCGTTCGCCGATCAATGAGGATCTACCCAAGCTGGAAAAGCTGGGATATGCCCTCCCGGCAGCCAACGATCAGTCGGAGCTGGGCGGCTTGGGCGACAAGCGTGTGAGTGTATTCGCGCGTAAAGCCCCTTATCACTACGGCTGGGATTGGGGGCCGCGATTTGTCACGAGCGGTATCTGGCGTGCGGTTCGTCTGGAAGCCTGGACGGGAGTGAGAGTCACCGATTTGTTTATTCGTCAGCATGAAGTGACAGCTGCGCAGGCCAGACTGACTGCGGTGGTCACTGTCGAATCCGACCGTGAGTTTGAAGGACGTCTGCACATCGCGTCGGAGGGGCTGAGCGTGGAACGCACGGAGAACCTTAGACTTGGCGAAAACGTTTTGCGTCTGGAGATCGATATTGATGAGCCGCAGTTGTGGTGGTCGAGAGGATTGGGCGAAGCCTATTTATATACCTTCACAGCCGAGATTCTCGAAGGAGAAGCCGTTCGAGCAAGCAGAAGCATCAAGACGGGGCTGCGCAGTGTGAAGCTGAAGCGGGAAAAAGACGGGGCAGGCGCTTCATTTTACATTGAGCTGAACGGTGTGCCCGTCTTTGCCAAAGGTGCCAATCATATTCCAAACGATAACTTCGAGACGGATGTAACGCGGGAACGTTACCGGTACGAGATCGTCTCCGCAGCCGAAGCGAACATGAATATGCTTCGCGTATGGGGCGGCGGCATCTATGAAGAGGACGCGTTCTACGAACTGTGCGACGAATACGGTATCATGGTGTGGCAGGACTTCATGTTCGCGTGCAGCATGTATCCGGGAGACGAGTCCTTCCTGGAGAGTGTACGTCACGAAGCAGAAGACAATGTCCGGCGTCTGCGCAACCATCCGAGCATCGTGCTCTGGTGCGGCAACAATGAGATTGACTCCGCGTGGGCGCATTATCATCCCGATGGAGGCTGGGGTTGGAAGAAAGCGTATAACGAGGAGCAGCGAAATCGCATTTGGGCGGATTATGAGGCGATCTTCCATCGACTGCTGCCTGCGGCGGTATCCAAGCTTTCGCCAGGTGCGGAATATTGGCCGTCTTCGCCGCTTGTCTCGCTGACGGGCGACGAGACTCAGCATGCTCATCCAGGCACATCGGAAGGCGACATCCATTATTGGGGCGTCTGGCACAACTCCGAACCGTTTGAGAACTATAATAGGTATATTGGCCGCTTCATGAGCGAATATGGGTTCCAATCGTTCCCGGAACATAAGTCGGTTCTGCAATATGCTCCGGAGGATGCGCTTCAGTTGGATTCCAAGATCATGTTGGCGCATCAGAAGAACGGACGCGGCAACTTCCTGATTAAAGAATACATGGACAAATATTTGCCGGAACCCAAAGATTTTGTCTCATTCCTGTATATGAGCCAGGTGCTGCAAGCCGAAGCCATGCAGTCGGCTATTGAGGCACATCGCCGCAGCAAACCCTACTGTATGGGAACCTTATACTGGCAGATGAATGACAGCTGGCCGGTTGCTTCGTGGTCAGGCATCGATTATTACGGTCGCTGGAAGGCGCTGCATTATTATGCAAATCGCAGCTTCCGTGATCTCTCTGTCTCCATTGACGGTACTAACGGTGAGGACGTGAATATCCATGTGCTGAACGATACGCTGAAGTCGGAATCCGCAGTGCTGAATCTGCGGCTGCTTGATTTCGACGGAACGGTGATTCAGAAGTGGGCACTGCCGGTGCAATCTGAAGCCAACAGCACAGCGAAGGTTCATTCGATCAAGGCAGCCGAGCTGCTGGGTGAAGCTGCGCCTGAGCGTACCGTTTTGGTAGCCGAGCTGGAGCAGGCGGGTCAACTTGTAGATCGCCGCACGCACTATTTTGTATCCACAAGAGACATTCAACTGACCCCGCCCAACATTCTTGTGACTCGCACAGAAGATGGGGAGGGACGTACAACTCTCGTGCTGGAAACGGATGTGCTGGCCAAACAGGTCTGGCTGTCGGCGGAGGCGGAAGGCGCCTTTACCGATAACTATTTTGACCTCGTGCCGGGCGAGCGGGTATCCGTGCAGTTCCGTCTGCGTCAGACAGATGGCACGCTGGTTCACGGTCAAGCAGGAGCCGTTGAAGTCCAATCCATGGCGAACTTTGTCCAATAATATCAAGCTGCATCCAGGCTATCGCCATGAACAGGCCGCTCTCCGAATGGGGAGCGGCTTGTCTGTGCTTGTCCCTTCAATCCAGGCAGGCGTATAATGAAACGGACAAAGCTTCGACGACAAAAGAGGAAAAAGGAAGTGCATGATGGAACCGACACCAATCCGGACCACAAGAAGCTATAAGATGGCGCGGGTATTCCCAACTGACGTCAACAGCTATCATACGTTGTTTGGCGGCAAGCTGATGGCTTATATTGACGACATTGCCTCCATCGCGGCTGCCAAGCTTTCGCGTGCCAATACGATCACCGCTTCGACGGATTCCGTCGATTTTTTGTATCCGATCTATATGACCGATTCCGTAACGTTGGAGTCATTCGTCACCTGGACGGGACGAAGCTCCATGGAGACTTTTGTAAAGGTAATCCGTGAAGATCTCAAGACAGGAGAGCGGCAGATAGCGGCAACAGCTTTCCTAACATTCGTAGCGATGGATGACCAGGGACGCAAGATGGAAGTGGCCCCTGTCTATCCGGAAACGGAAGAGGAGCAGAAGCTGCATGAGAGTGCGCCTGTGCGTGCCGAGATGCGTAAGCAGAGACGGGAAGCAAGCCGTACGCTGGCGGAGTTTCTGACGCGGAGCTATCCATGGGAACCGGTTGAATAGAAGATTTCAATGTGAATGTAGATCTAAAGAAATATTCTATATAAAGAAACCTGTACGCTGACCGAGAATAAGGTGAGGTTTCGCCCCCCGGAAACCCGCTTAAACCGTGCGTGTTTCCGAAAGGCTCAAACCTTAGATTGAATTCGCTCAACTCACTAACTTTATTTTATTCAGCAGCTTGTAAAAGTGTGCGACATCAGTTATGATGAAAAAAGAGAAAGTCGCCTGGATGTTCGTGGAAGTTTCCGAAAAAGGGAAAATGTAATCGAATCGTGACAATTTTCACATGCAAACGGCGGAAAATGGTTTAAAATAAAACTATAAAAAAACAAATGAATAAAGGATCTTCGGGGTAGGGTGAAATTCCCGACCGGCGGTGATGATTCGTAACCCGAATCTAGCCCGCGACTCCTGCGCCGCCTTCGAGGCGGCAGGGACTGATCTGGTGAGAATCCAGAGCCGACGGTACAGTCCGGATGGGAGAAGATCAAGCGCAGACATGCCGGTGCAGACCGACCGCAGGTTTCTTTGAGGGACCCGCTGTGGGATATTTGCCTCGACCATGTCCGGCTGCTGAACCTTCAATGCTGCGAATTTAGCCCCGAACGCCTGGTTTGACCTGGCTTCGGGGCTTTTTGCGCACGAGATCCCCCTTATTCAGATAAGGAGACTTGGGAAATGAAAACAGCCAATCGCAACGACTTTGCACAAACAACAACGGGAGGCGGCAGATCGATGTTCGCCAAACCAAGCAATGGTTTCTGGCTAATCGTGCTTGGAGCTGCGCTTTGGGGCGTCGATCCACTCTTCCGCATCATTTTGCTTCATTCGATGACCTCTTCACAGATCGTCCTGCTCGAACACGTAGTCATTGCGCTGTTCGTCGCGCCAATCCTGTGGAAGAACCGTGGAGAATTGAAAGGTCTCGGTCTGCGTCATGTCGGTGCCCTGCTGTTTATCTCCTGGGGTGGATCGGCGCTCGCAACGCTGATGTTCACGTTAGCTCTGCAATATGCCGGCGGCGCCTTCAACACCGTGCTGCTGCTGCAAAAACTTCAACCGCTGTTTGCCATCATTCTGGCACACTTTATGCTCAAGGAATCGCTGCCGCGCAACTTCGCTCCACTGTTGGTATTGGCGCTGGGCGGTACGTACCTGCTGACATTTGGCTTCACCGTACCGTTTGGTCATGCTGGTGAATTCATGCAGCTGGGCAGTCTGCTGGCGCTGGGCGCCGCCGCTCTCTGGGGCGGATCGACCGTCATGGGACGCTACATGGTCGGCAAGCTGAAATATGAGACGGTTACTTCCCTGCGCTTCATCCTGGCGCTGCCGCTGCTGCTGGCGATTACCGCTGGCGAAGGTCATGCCTGGATGCTGCCAGCCGGTGGTCTGGCCTTGACGCTGGTCGGCGTCAATCTGCTGCTGCAAGCCCTGCTGCCGGGTCTGCTTAGTCTGCTGGCCTACTACAAGGGCCTCAAGACGACAAAAGCTTCGGTCGCTACGCTGGCTGAATTGAGCTTCCCAATGGTCGGCGTACTGGTCAACTGGCTGTATGGCGGCGAACTGCTGACGGTAGCGCAGATCATTGGTTTTGTCCTGATCTGGTCGGTATTGTTCATCATCTCGCATCAGCAGACGCGGGAGATTGGACCGGAACAACTGGCGAAGCAGGCGGCTTGACAAGCGGGTTAAATGCAGAGGTCATCCCGGTCTGAACGTCGGACCGACGGAATCTGATTCAGCATTGCCGGTTAAGCGGCAATCGGAAGGCGCCTTTCCGCTATGATGCGGGAGGGCGCTTTTGCCGTTCAAGCATGATGCTGGAGCAAGGAAGGCGTTCGCCCAGCAAAGCGGACGGAGAGAGGCGCTGCCTGATTTCATAACGCCTGAAGGTCTATGTTATGATGGATTTGTCTATTACCGAAGGAAACGGAGAGAATGTCATGAATCAACAAGAAACCTGGTCGGCAGATTCCAGCAGCCGACCGTTTGTACAGCTTATCCCGGACGTGCAATTCGCCCGTTTTGCCAGCGGGAAGACCCTCAGCTTGAACTTGCTGCTGCCCAAGACTGACCGCCCGGCTCCGCTGATCCTGTGGATCGTGGGCGGCGCCTGGATCAGCTGCAACTCGTCGCGGAATCTGCCGCAGATGATTCAGCTCGCGGAGCGCGGCTACGCGGTCGCCGCTATCGAATACCGTCTGGCCCATGAAGCGCGGTTTCCGGCGCAGATCGAAGATGCCAAGAGTGCGCTGCGCTTCCTGCGCGCCAATGCGGACAAATACGGCCTGGATGCCGGTCGCATCGGCGTATGGGGCCATTCCGCCGGCGGACAGCTGGCGGCACTGCTCGGCGTGACGGGCGGATCGCCGGAGTTCGAGACGGCGGAGCATCTCCAGGAGTCCACAGCCGTGCAGGCGGTGGTCGATTTCAGCGGCCCGATCGACATCGAATTGGACTTCCAGAGCGAATTCCATATGCCGGTCATGGCCCTTATGCTCGGCGGCACCATTCGCATGAAGCCTGAGCTGGCACGCAGCACCAATCCCATCTCCTATCTGGATGGACGTCATATCCCGCCGTTCCTTATCATGCACGGCGATGCCGATACAACCGTTCCGCTGCGCCAGAGCCAGCTGCTGCATGATGCCCTGAGCAGCGCTGGAGCAAGCTCGGAATTTATCATTCTGGAAGGTACCGGCCATTCCACTGCCGAGATGCTGACCCGTGGCGATGTGCTGGGCAAAGTCGCCGCGTTCTTCGACACTCACCTGAAGATCTGATCGCAGCGGAGGTTGTGCCGTTTCTCACGTGAATGTACATGGAGCGGAAATCCAATTTCATTTTCGCTTTCCTCTTCCGCTCATCGGGTTTTTCATCCCACAGGCAAACACAGCGTCAAAAAAGGCAGGTACGGCAAGCGTTTGCCGTACCTGCCTTTTGTTTTGAATTCCTTTTGAGGTACCCCCGATTGAAACGGGGGCGACAGCCTCAAGCTGGAAATTAGAACGTCGTAAAGCCCAGTCTCATCTGAATCCGATAGACGAGATCCTTCAGCCAGGTGGTAGCCTCCAGATGCTCCTCCAGATCCAGCGTGTACGCAGCATTCTTGTTGTTCCAGATCCGCTCAAAATAGCCGCGCACCTCGTTCATCAGCGGGCTATCCCCGGCACTTTGCACCCACAGATCATTCTCCAGGTTATAGTCCTTGAGATTACGTGGGGTAAAGTTGGTTGAACCGGCCATAACGGTACTTTCTCCCTGCGCACGGTCGATAAATATCATCTTGGTATGGTACTGTTCTTTGACCGTGTTATACCAGCGAATCTCGATGTTTTCGGGTACCTCGTTGTGCAGGTCCGCCGCGACAGGGCGATTGGGAATTCCAATCTTGTCCCGTCCAAACGCATTTTCGTTGGGATCAAGCACCAGCTTGACCGCCACGCCGCGATTGGCTGCGTCAGTGAGCGCCTGCAGCACTTTTTTATCTGCCAGATAGAACATGCCCATCCAGAGCGTATCGCCTGACTGGGTACTGTCGATCTCTTTCAGCACATGATCGTATACTTTGCCCTCTGTCAAATATTGAATCGCATAACGCCCGCTATCTTTTTTCTCGCCAAGATCCGGGTATACGGGAAGGATTCCACCACTCGAGAAGCCGAGTACGGCCTGTTCAGCCTTGAGCATATCGCCAATGATTGGGCCGCTCACTTCAAGGGCCACATTGGAATGATAGGCGCTGGCATCATGAATATTTCCGCTGGAGACGAGCGCGCTCTTTTCCGTGATAAAAACTTTACGGTGATTCGCCTTAACATTTAGCAGCTTCAGATAGGAACGCAGCGTGATGTCCGGGCCGTCGCTGGCCATGAGATTGGGAATCCAGCCCTTGCCGGATTGACCAAACCATTGAATAAATGTGCGCCAGACGGCGGAATAGATCGGCGTTGAGTCCCGCAGCGGATCTGTATCGGTAATCACAACGCGAATTCCGGCTTTTTTCAGGCTTTCCAGCAGATTGTTGGCCGAAGAACCATAGTTGGTATTCACTTCATCCGTAATGAAGGTGATGTCCAGATCGGGGATGGCCTGCTTGCGTTCAATCAATGTCTTGGCAAGCTTGGCACTCACCTTGGGATATTCTTGGCCTTCGTGTGTATAGTCATTGAACAAAAAGACGTCGATGACGATAAACTGTTCGGCCTCCTTAATCATCTGGATCGTCCGATCAAAGATCTGCCTCTCCTGCGTAAACTCACGACCCGGAACCGGATAGGTGAGGTCATGCAGAAAATCAACCTGATCGACCCGATATACCGGGCTTTCATAGGAAATGCCTGCCGGAAGCGGCTTGTGCATCTGATAGAGCAGCACCGCAAGCAGCCAGATCACCAGCAGTGCGATGCAGCGCCATACCCAACGCGTGCGCCGCCTTGGTCTTGGTGTGATGTTGTCGTTTTTTTTCGCCCAGCGTGAACTTCTCCTGCCCGATGCCTGCATGATTGTGCCGCTGCGATGTGTTGTCCATGACTCTTCGCCACCCATCGCCATCCTCCTCGTCTATGGGCATCCTGGATGCCGCGCTTGTCTACCTCATATATAACAACAAGCAAGCAGAAGTGACTCATTTAGTTCCATCGACTCAGGTAAAAATCTTCAATCTGGCATACTGTCTTTTACTGAAAACTTGAGATAAAATACGCTGTAAGAACAATTGACGATCATACGTGAAGTGAAGGGAGTTCGCCTTGAAAAATTCATTAGGGTTGTTAGGAGAGATGTTTGCGGAAGGTGAATGGTATCGTCCGCTATTTATGTATCATCCCGACGCGATCTATGTGATGGATATGGCGGGCAAATTGATCTATGCCAATCCGGCAACCGAACGAATCACCGGGTACACGTTGACCGAATTGCAGGAGATTGATCTGATCCAGCTGTACCCCGAAGGAGAACGAAACAAGAGTTTAACGGGTCGGAGCGCAATGGGCAGTAAAAAGCAGTTCGACTTCAAACTCAAGATCGTCCGCAAGGATGGGGGACTCATTACGTTAGCGGTTACCTACCTGGCGATCGAACAAAACGGGCAGCGGGTTGGCATATACGGCATTGCCAAAGACATCACAGAAGAAGAACTTCAGAAGCGCAGGCTGCATGAACAGGAAAAATTATATCGCTCTTTATTTGAATATAATCCAGCAGGAATTTTGTCTTTTGACGCTGAGGGACGATGTCTATCGGTGAATCCCAATCTGGAGGCCATGACGGGGTACACGAGTGCAGAACTGCACGATCAGCCGTACACGCTCATGTTCACTCCGGAATCGGCGGAACGCCTAAGCCGGCGCTTTCGACGAACTCTTCAGGGCAGCTCGGGAAATTTTGAAGCGCAGCTGTTGGCTAAGGACGAACAGCGAATTGATGTCAATCTGACCTGCCTGCCGATCATCGTGGACGGGGAAGTGCTGGGCGTGTATATGCTGGCACTCGACATCACCGAATGGAAGCGGCAGATGCAGCGCAGTCAAGAGCTGACGGAACAATATACTTCGATTCTAGGCGCAGTATCGGAAGGAATCTATGAGATCAACCGGGAAGGGCGTTCCGTATTTATCAATCAGGCCGGTGCGCGTATGCTCGGGTACCAGGTGGAAGAATTTCACGATGTGTACAATCATGATCTCATTCATCACAGTCATTCCGATGGCAGTCCGTATCCTATTGAAGATTGTCCGATTCACAAGAGCATGCGTGAGGGCATAGCGCGGGCTGTTAGCGGTGAAGTGTTCTGGCGCAAGGATGGAAGCAGTCTGCTCGTGGACTATCGGGTGAACCCGCTGTTTGAAAATGGGGAGCCAGCCGGGGCGGTCATCGTATTTAAGGATGTCACCAGCGAAGACGAGATCGCTCGACAGAAAAAAGAAACGCAGCGCGGCTTGAGTGCGCGGGCCGAACTTCTTCATCTCATGAGCCATGAGATCCGAACGCCGCTCAACGGCGTGCTGGGCATGGCTGAGATTCTGCGGGATGGACAATTAAGCGAAGAACAGCAGATCTATATGGACGAACTGCTGCGCAGCGGCCATACGCTGCAAAGTGTAGTGGATCGTCTGCTCGACTTTAATGCGGCGGAGAATGGGACTGTGAGCTTTGATAGCGAAGCTTTTGATGTTCGGCGGCTGCTGGAGCAATCGATTGAGTCGCTGGCGGCGCAGGCTGAAGCTTCCGGGCTGTCCTTGTCGCTGCGCATCCAGGAAGGGTTCCCAAGGGAATTGGTTGGCGATGCGGGTAAATTGAAGCGAATTCTGATTGGACTCGTGGGCAATGCGGTGAAGTTTACGCCACGGGGAGCCGTGGAGGTTAGTGCAACGTGTCTGGTGCGCCCGCGTACCGGAACAGGCGAACTCGCACGCTGCGTGCTGCACGTGGATGTGCAGGATACCGGGATCGGTATTCCGGCAGATAAGCTGGAACTATTGTTCCAGCCTTTTTCACAGATTCATTCGGTCCTTGATCGCAGCTATGAAGGCACCGGCTTGGGACTGGCCATCTGCAAGCGCTGGATCGACCGTATGGGCGGCACCATCTGGGTAGAGAGCCGGGAAGGGCATGGTTCCATCTTCTCGTTTACGCTTCCGATGCTGTGCGAAGAAGAGACTCCGCCCGGATGAAGGAAGATGCAAAAACCGCCCTATCTTTCTCTTGAAAAGAGGAGGACAGGGCGGTTTTTGCATTCCGATTAGACATTTCGAATAGATGGAAATAGGGCTTCTCTAGCTTTTTTTGGCGTACATCAGTCCGATTGTAGCCGGGCCGCAGTGCGTCGAAATGACGCAGCCAGCAGAGGACATCAGCACTTCTTTGACCTCTGTCTCACGCAGGATGGCATCCCGCAGACGGACGGCGTCTTCTTCAGCGGCTGCGTTAACGACGAAGACCGGGCCGTCAATGCGATCTTTGTTGACCAGCAGATTTTGCAGCATCTTGTCGATGGCTTTCTCCCGCTTGCCACGAACCTTATAGGCAGGAGTCATCTTGCCGTCGATGACTTTGATGATTGGGCGGATGCTCAATAGACTGCCAATCAGGTTCTGCATCCCGGAGCAGCGGCCCCCTTTGTGCAGGTATTCCAGCGTATCGATGGCGAATTCCGTCTCGATCTCTGGCCGCATCCGTTCCAGTTTCTGTACAATCTCATGGATCTCCAAGCCGGCTTCGGCATAACGTGCAGCCTGAAGGACCTGGACACCGATGGCTGTGGATAGATTCAAGGAATCGAATACAGTGACGCTCCCTGGAGCAAAGTCATCTGCGGCAATCCGCGCATTTTGGTAGGTGGACGACAACTCCGAGGACAAGCTGATGTAGAGAATCCGTTCACCTTTTTCGATATATGGAGCAAAAGCCCGGCTAAAATCCGCCGGTGACGGAGCCGCCGACTTGGGCAGTTTGCCCTGCCGGGAAACTTTATCGAATAGTTGAGCGGGCGTCAGGTCAACACCATCGCGGTAAGTCTGATCCTCGAATACGACATACAGCGGAACGATGCCGATGCCGTGGCGCTGCCGTAATTCCAAGGGCAGATCACTGGTACTGTCGGAAAAAATTCGGATATTGGACATGGTCATCTCCTCATTGCGATCCCGCCTATAATCCTGTGAACCGGCGGGCGAAATGGCTTTAAAGTCAAGCAGTGCGAGGGCTGCGCTCGGAACATCAACACCCAAGCGAGTCGGCACTTCCGTACAGTATACCACGATCTTCAGCAAATCGGCAGGCAAGCGCGTAGAGGGGCCAACGCTGTCGAAGCGAAGGTCCCTCTGGGTTTGTTTTCATCCGTTTATCCAAATACCATCATCTTATAGATTACCGGCGGCTCCCATAATGGTACTGAATACAATAAATCCTCCGCCTGTCAGCACGCAGATCCCGTTCAGGATGGTACCGATAATCGCAAAAACTTTTTTGCGATTCTTCATGACCAGCCCAACGATGCCGAGGATCACTCCGATCAGGTTCAAGATGGCCGCTCCCAGAAGCCCGAGGCCTCCGGCGCCAACGGCCATGGCGAGACCGCTGCTGTTGAGTGTTTCGGGGTCAACGATTCCTCCGGAAGAATCAATCACGGATGCGACGGTGCCGATGATCGCAATGATGGAGACGATAAACAGCAAGATTCCGACCAGTGCAAGTACGAAGGAAGCGATACCCAGGCCGGAATGTTTCAGCGGGCCGAACTGACGGTCATCACGCGGGAATTCATCATACGGGCTGGAACCGGATACCGGGCTGAACGGTGGATTCACGCGTTCTTCATAGCTTCGACCGTCCCCTTCACTGCGGTAAGGATCATTCTGGCTGCCGATTTCTCTTTCGTCACGATAAGGATCTTTGCGAAGGTCGGGTCCTTTTTGACGATCATCCGGGCCGTCGGGCGGCGGAAAACGATTGTCCATGCTTCAACTCTCCTTTATTATGGAAGCTTTTACTTGATTACTCTTTCATATCTTGCCTCAAAAATCAACCCTGAATCACAGGCTTTTTGCATCATACGGATGAGAAGCGGAAGCGTTTCAATCTATCCGGAAACAAGTCGGCAGAAAGACGTAAAAAACAGAGGAACTTGCTTCAGTAGGATGAGCTTGTGGCATTTAACTGGAGGGCGTAGGCGTTATTGAGCAATTGGAGCATACCGATTGTGCCGAGGGGTTCTGGCCTTTCTTCGGAAAACGCCCTATAATAAATGTCGATTTGCGAACCGGGAGCATAACCGTATATGTCAACCGTGTATGTCGCGTGATCTCGAGGGAAAAGAGGGAGCATATGCAGAGGAAAATTGCGGTGACCGCCTGTATTCTGGCTTTGATCGGCGTCGGATTGGGCGCATTTGGCAGCCACATACTGGGAGCGAGAATTGGAGAAGAGTCGCTCAAGACGTTCCAGACGGGCATCCAGTATCACTTTATCCATGCGCTGGCGATGCTGATCGTCGCTGTTGCTATGGGCGTATGGGGGGAATCACGCCGATTGGTCTGGGCATCCTGGCTATTTTTTGCCGGTATTCTGATGTTCTCGGGCAGTTTGTATTTGCTCAGTACAACAGGTTTGAAGATTTTTGGTCCAATTACCCCGCTGGGCGGTCTCGCCTTCATGGTAGGCTGGATTCTGGTTGCGCTGGAAGCTGGGCGGAAGATGCGATAGACCCGATTCATACGAGGCAGTGTATAAGAAAAGCCCCCGATCTCCCGTTAAAGGAAGAATCAGAGGCTTTTTCTGTCTGCTTGCACTTATTGTCCGCTCAGTTCGTCAATTTCATTAAGAGAGAAGCTGTACACTTGTTTCTCATCGACATGATATACACTCAGCCGCTGGGCGGTCTCATCAAAATTAAGAATCCGGCAGGGAATGCTCAAACGATTGCCTCCCGGTTTATTTACGATCAGCCGAACCAGGCGGTTTTTGTTAATCGAATCGCGTATATCATCAGGTGTCAGATAAGAAGCAGGTTGAGCCGAAGTCTTGACAGTCGGGTTCGAGGGGGTTTTCAAATCCGTCTGCGAGGCGGAGAGGGCAGAAGCTGAAGTTTTTTGGAGTTGGAGGTTTTTGGTTGCCGCCGAGAGTCCTGCCTTGGACTTCTCCAAATAATTCGTCTTCAAGTTCGCCAGCGCGGCTTCGATTCCCTTACCCAGCTCGATGCCTGAGTTGACGCGAAGATCAACGACTTTATCCGAGGCGTTCAAGAGTGTCAGCAGATTCTGTAAAGCTTGGGCATTGGTCGAACCGTCAATCAGGATGTCTACATTGAACAGAAATCCGGAACGTTCTTGCGATGTCTTATTGTTCATAATTCCCCCGGTCTACACCAGTTCTAATGCGAATCCAACTTATTAACTAGATCGCAAAAAGCGGGATTCGCCGTTCCTCCATGATACCATGACTTTAGGTATAATCCTAGACCCGAACGTCTTGTAAAAAGGGGGATTAACCAGATTAATGGATATAAAATCGCAGATCGCCTGCCAAGCTGCCTACTAAATATTCTTCACGATTTCTTCACGATCCAGGTTTGTTTCGCAGCATTTTGCAGCGGGTAAACTCTAACTAGGAACGACAGGGAATACCCACTCCGCCTGCCCCTCATCGTGCATAATGCCGCTGAGACGGATGATAGGCGGAAATCGGAATCAAATTTGAGGAAAGAGGGATCGATCATGGATAAAACGACGAAAACCGAAGCTCAAACCAAAACAATTGAGGAAATTCTGAACCGCCAGGTAGCGAACCTGAACGTTCTTTACGTTAAAATCCACAACTTCCACTGGTATGTGAAGGGCGAAAACTTCTATACCCTGCACGTGAAGTTCGAGGAACTGTATAACGAAGTTACGGTGAAAATGGACGAAGTTGCGGAACGACTGCTGACCATCAAGGGCAGCCCGGCTGCAACGATGAAGGAATATCTCGAATTGTCCAGCATCCAGGAAGCTTCCGGCGGCGAAGACCACCGTACCATGGTTCAGACGCTGATCGAAGACTTTGCGACAGTGGCTGAAGAAATGCAGGAAGGCCTGGAGCTTGCCGAAGAAGCGCACGACCAAGCGACCAGCGACATGCTGATTGCCATGAAGCAGGATCTGGAGAAACACATGTGGATGCTGCGCGCTTTCCTCGGCCGCTAATTCGACCGTCTATCCGGAGATTCGAGATCACGAACTCCGACCATACAGAAGTGATGCAGAAGCCTGGTCTAAAAAGGACCAGGCTTTTGTTATTGAGAATGGACGCTGAATGGGGCACTCCTTTACAGAAGACAAATCGTTGGGTAAAATTCATGGTTTCCACGTTTCGCAAGCGAAATATAAGGCGATTCGTTGAACTGCAAAATAAATTCGGGTAAAATAAATTGAGAATCGATCATAATCAGTTTATAATCATTACAAGATTATAATTATTTCGATTGTTGAATGGATCAAAAGGATAACTCGGATTCATCATTATATTTCTGGAGGGACGCTGAATATGGCAACTAAATTCGTCATCGAAGGGCTTAAAGCGGAAATCGAAGGCAAAGAGATTCTGAAGGGCATCAACCTGGAAATGAACGGTGGGGAAATCCACGCGATCATGGGACCAAACGGTACCGGTAAGAGTACGCTGGCTTCCGCGCTGATGGGTCATCCCAAATATGAAGTGACTGAAGGCTCGGCTACACTTAACGGAGAAGATCTGCTGGAGATGGGCGTTGATGAACGTGCACTGGCGGGCCTGTTCCTTGCGATGCAGTACCCAAGTGAAATCGCTGGCGTGACCAACTCCGACTTCCTGCGCAGCGCAATCAACGCTCGGCGCGGCGAAGGCAACGAAATCTCGCTCATCAAGTTCATTCGCCAAATGGAGAAGAGCATGAAAGGGCTGGAGATGAACCCGGAATTCGCACACCGTTACCTGAATGAAGGATTCTCGGGCGGTGAGAAAAAGCGGAACGAAATTCTGCAAATGATGATGCTCGATCCTAAGATCGTGATTTTGGACGAAATCGACTCCGGCCTGGACATCGATGCCCTGCGTATCGTAGCGGCAGGAGTCAACGAAATGAGAGCCGAAGATCGCGGTTTCCTCATCATTACCCACTACCAACGCCTGCTGAATTACATCACGCCGGACTTCGTTCACGTCATGATGCAAGGACGTATCGTGAAGTCGGGTGGACCGGAACTGGCTGCCCGTCTGGAGCAGGACGGTTACGATTGGATCAAGGAAGAACTGGGCATTACAGATGAGACGGTTGGACAAGAACAAGAAGCGTAATATATAGAGAAGCGGAAGGAGGAACACCAATTATGACCTTACAAACCATTCTTCCGGTACAGGCTGCGCAGATCAAGGAATGGGCCGCAACTCGCGGCGAAGCCGCTTGGTTGACTGAGCGTCGTCTGCAAGCCCTGGAACTGGCGGGTTCGCTTGAACTCCCGAAACCGGAGAAAACAAAGCTCGATCGTTGGGATCTGAGTGGTTACGGCACGTTCCAAGCCGGCGAGAAAGTATCGTCGCAGGATCAACTGCCGACTGCTGCCAAGGATCTGATTGAAGAAGGCACACAAAACTTGATCGTGCAGCATAACTCTGGCGTTGTCTACACGGCATTGTCGGAGGAGCTGAGTGCCAAGGGTGTAATCTTCACCGATCTGGAAACGGCAGCCCGTGAACACGAAGTGCTGGTTAAGAAACACCTGGGAACCGCAGTGAAGACAAGCGAACACCAAGTTTCTGCGCTGCATTATGCAGCATGGACAGGTGGAGTCTTCCTGTATGTGCCTAAGAATGTGGAGGTCGAAGTTCCACTTCAAGCCGTATTCCTGAGCGATGAGGCTTCGGCAACCTTCGCCCCGCACATTCTGATCGTGGCAGACACGAACAGCCGCGTAACTTATGTAGACAACTATGTTTCCACTGGATTAAACGGAAACGTACTGCATAACGGTGCGGTTGAAGTAATCGCGCTGGATGGTGCCAAGGTTCAATATGCAACCGTGCACCAACTGGGCAAAGAAGTTACGGACATCTCCTATCGTCGGGCTATACTGTCGAACGATGCCGATATTGAATGGATCGTCGGCGAGATGAACGAAGGCGACACCGTAGCGGATACGGCAACGACGCTGAACGGCAACGGAACCCACTCCGACGCCAAGATCATTGCGATTGGTTCCGGTTCGCAGAAGCTGAACTATACCACTCGCGCGGTTCACTTCGGTAAATCTTCGGAGAGTGACATGTTCACTCGCGCGGTGATGCGTGAGGAAGCTCAGTCCATCATCAACGGCATCACGAAGATCGAACATGGCGCAACCAAAGCCAATGGACAGCAGACCGAAAAAGTGCTGATGCTGAGTCCAAAAGCACGTGGTGACGCCAACCCGATCCTCTTGATTGACGAGGATGACGTTATGGCTGGACACGCAGCTTCGGTGGGCAAAGTCAATCCGGAGCAGGTCTACTATCTGATGTCGCGTGGTATTTCCAAGCTGGAAGCGGAGCGCCTTATCATCTATGGCTTCCTGGCTCCAATTATTGCGGAGATTCCGCTTGAGCTGCTGCGCACGCGCTTGCAGCGCGTGGTGGAAAGAAAGCTGGGGCAGTAATGAACGCCTCGGTGCGGGAGCAATTCCCGATTCTCAACCAGGAAGTAAACGGACATCCGCTTGTCTATCTCGACAGCGCGGCGACTTCGCAGAAGCCGCGCGTCGTTCTGGACGCAGTGCGCCGTTATTATGAATGGGATAACTCGAACGTGCATCGCGGCGTGCATACACTCGGAAGCCGGGCAACCGACGCCTACGAAGGTGCGAGAGAGAAAGTCGCTGCGTTTATCGGAGCGGCACACCCCGAAGAAATTATATTTAATCGTGGGACGACAACTGGTCTAAACCTTGTAGCCTCTTCTTACGGAGACGCCAACGTAGGTGAAGGCGATGAGATCGTCATCACGCCGATTGAGCATCACAGCAACCTGATTCCGTGGCAGCAGTTGGCCAAACGGACGGGAGCTACGCTCAAATATATCGAACCGAATCCGGATGGCACCATTGACGTTGAGGCGGCAGGCAAGGTCATCACCGATCGCACCAAGATTGTGGCGATGGCTTACGTGTCGAACGTAATGGGCGTCATCCATCCGATCAAGGAGATTGCAGCACTGGCCCATCAGCATGGAGCCGTGATGGTAGTCGATGGAGCGCAGAGCACCCCGCATATGAAGGTGGACGTTCAGGATCTGGACTGCGACTTCTATGCCTTATCGGGACACAAGATGTGCGCGCCTACGGGCATCGGTGCCCTGTATGGCAAGAAGGCGCTGCTTGAGAAGATGGAACCGGTAGAATTTGGCGGCGAGATGATCGACGATGTGGGTCTGTATGATTCGACATGGAAAGATCTGCCCTGGCGTTTTGAAGGGGGCACACCCATTATTGCGGGAGCGGTTGGACTTGGAGCCGCGATTGATTTCCTGAATGAGCTGGGCATGGACCAGGTTTCGGCCCATGAACACAAGCTCGCCATGTACGCCATGCAGCGTATTCAGGAGATTCAGGGCCTTAAAGTCTTCGGTCCACAAGAACGCAAAGTGGGTATTGTCACCTTCAACCTGGACGATGTGCATCCTCACGATGTGGCAACGGTACTGGATTCATACGGTGTTGCCATCCGTGCAGGTCATCACTGCTGCCAGCCGCTGATGCGTTGGTTGAATGTGAGTTCGACAGCGCGAGCCAGTTTTTATCTATATAATAATGAACAAGACATCGACCGCCTGATCGACGCCTTAATCCAGACAAAGGAGTATTTTGGAGATGCAACTTGACGACTTGTACCGGCGCGTCATTATGGATCATTACAAAAACCCGCGGAATAGAGGCAAATTCGAGGAAGAAGGCGTGACGATCGACCTCAATAACCCAACCTGCGGCGACAAGATTTCGCTTCAGCTTCTGCTGGACGGCGACGTCGTCCGCGAAGCACGTTATACCGGCGACGGATGCTCGATCAGCATGTCTTCCGCATCGATGATGACGGAGGCGGTGAAGGGCAAGACCCTGCCGGAAGCATTGGAATTGGCTGAACGTTTCTCTTCCCTGATGAAAGGCGAGGACGTGGAGTTCGAAGAATACGAAGACATCGAAGCGTTGTCCGGCGTCAATAAATTCCCTGCGCGAATCAAATGCGCGACCCTGGCCTGGAATGCCCTGCGCAAAGGGATTGAACGGGAAAGCCACTAACGAAAGGGAGGAATCAACATGGCTAAAGAAGCACCGATCAGCGATGAGTATCAATATGGCTTCCGAGACGAGCACAAGTCCATCTATCAGAGCGGCAAAGGCTTGACGAAGGAAATTGTGACTTCCATCTCTAAGATGAAAAATGAGCCGGACTGGATGCTGGAATTCCGTCTGAAGTCGCTGGAGCAGTTCGAGAAAATGCCGATGCCAACTTGGGGCGGCGACCTGAGCGAACTGGACTTCAACGACATTCAATATTATGTGAAGCCAGCCGAAGGCCAAAGCAAGACCTGGGAAGAAGTTCCGAGCGAAATCAAGGAAACCTTCGATAAGCTGGGGATTCCGGAAGCGGAGCAGAAGTTCCTTGCCGGTGTCTCGGCGCAGTATGAATCCGAGGTTGTCTATCACAACATGCAGAAAGACCTGGAAGACCAGGGCGTCATCTTCATGGATACGGATAGCGCACTCAGAGAGCACCCGGAGATCTTCCGTGAGCACTTTGCAAAAGTGATTCCTCCGGCAGATAACAAATTCGCAGCGCTGAACAGCGCAGTATGGTCGGGCGGCAGCTTCATTTACGTTCCAAAAGGCGTAAAATGTGAAATTCCGCTGCAAGCATACTTCCGGATTAACTCCGAAAACATGGGCCAATTTGAACGTACCCTCATCATCGCAGACGAAGGCAGCTTCGTGCATTACGTGGAAGGCTGCACAGCGCCTGTATACGGCACAAACTCGCTGCACAGCGCGGTAGTTGAGATTATCGTGAAGAAGGACGCTCGCGTTCGCTACACGACGATTCAGAACTGGTCGTCCAACATCTACAACCTGGTTACGAAGCGTGCGGTCGCTGAAGAAAACGCCAATATGGAATGGGTCGATGGCAACATCGGTTCCAAGCTGACCATGAAATATCCGGCAGTCGTCCTTAAAGGCCGTGGCGCCAAAGGTTCCGTGCTGTCGATCGCGGTTGCCGGCAAGAATCAGCACCAGCATGCTGGCGCGAAGATGATTCACCTGGCTCCGGATACGACTTCGACGATCATCTCGAAGTCGATCAGTAAGCACGGCGGCAAGGTGACCTATCAAGGTCTTGCTTCCTTCGGTCGTAAGGCAACAGGAGCGAAATCGAACATCAAGTGCGACACGCTGATTCTCGATAACCAGTCCACATCCGATACAATCCCGTATAACGAGATTCTGAACGACGATGTGACGCTGGAGCACGAAGCAACGGTATCGAAGGTATCTGAAGATCAACTCTTCTACCTGATGAGCCGGGGCCTCAGTGAGAACGAAGCCACGCAGATGATCGTAATGGGCTTCATTGAGCCGTTCACGAAGGAACTGCCAATGGAATATGCGGTCGAAATGAATCGATTGATTAAGTTCGAGATGGAAGGTTCGATCGGTTGATCCGATTGGCACCTACTTGAGCTTGGATATAGCAAGCAAAAAAAGAGGCGGACTTGGGTTCGTCTCTTTTTTTGTGCATACTCAAGATGTGATCCTGCCTTTCAACAGCAGCGCGGAGCAAGAAGTTAGGCATTCACTCGCAGAAAAGGGCTTCTGTCTGTTATACTGAGACAGTTGACGTTTTCTTTTAATTCAGACAGCATGCAGGAATCTGCACGCGAGATCTCGAATTAATCTGGTTCATGGCGTGCACGCAAATTGCATATGGGGCAAATGGATTCCTGTCTGGCAGAACCTGACCTTAACAGCGGTGGCTCCCGCTTAGGGGTGCCCGGCTTAATATGCCTTTTGCGTACACGCCTTCAAAGAAGGAGGAATATAGAAAATGAGCTTCATTTCCGTAATCGCCAAAGAGAATTTCATAACCGTGATGAGCGACAGCGGCTCCACCGGTTCGGAGCATACACCGCAGCCGGAAGAGCATGTGGTGAAAGTGGGAGAAAAAGAATTTGTGGCGTTGGCTGGCGGCGACCGTCACACGCGTGAGACCATTGCGAAGCACATCACCGAGCTTTTGGAAGAAGGAACGCCCTATGAGAGTATTCTGGTTATCATCCAGATGACGCTGGCGGCTTTTTCGGAAAAAAGTAAATTTGTCATGACTGCCTTTGGGGGCGTAAATCGCAGCGGGATGATCGAAGTATGCACGTACGATCCGAACAGCCGTGCAGAGCGTCGTCTGACGCCTCGAGGAAACGAGATCGCCTATTTCTTCCTTTCAGAAGGAGCTGGCAAATACGGCAACCTGTATGAGCTGCTTCAGAACTACTGGAAAGAAACCGGAACTGAAACTCCAAGTGCCATGATTCAGTCGCAAAAATTGCTCAACCGTTACGTGGCTTCCAAAGATGAAGAGGTGGGCACTTCCACAGTCAAGTTGGTGCTGAAGAAGTAATGGCAAACAAAAACACGTATCCGCGCTGCCGCGGACACGTGTTTTTTCTTATCCATCCTACTCAAGCTTGGCTATCGGATAGCACTTCTTCGATGTCCAGGTGAGTTTCTACGGATAGGTCGATGAATCGATCACTGACGCGTACAAGCGGACGGAAGAAGTCGGTTGGATGGTTCATGACGATATAACCCAGCTCACCGCTGGTCAGACGCACTTTTTTGTTAATAAAATAAGGCAGCATGTTGCGGATAAAGGTATGCGTCGGTTCGGCAGAGAGCTGTCCAAAACTCAACGAATATAATTCCTTGAGCACATTGATAAGTTCCTGCTTGTCTTGATAGACGCGGTTGCTGGTCATGGCACTGTACACATCCGCTACGGCGATGATGCGTGACCACGGGTGCATCTCGTCTTCTTTGATTCCGTACGGATAACCGCTTCCATCACAGCGTTCATGATGCTGGAGAGCTGCGGTTGCTGCGACGGTATCGCCCAGCGAGTTGCGAATGATCTCATAACCGTTGACGGTGTGAGTCTTGACGATCTCATATTCTTCTTTGGTCAATCGGCCGGGCTTGTTCAGGATTTCGCTAGGAATGGTGGATTTGCCAATGTCATGTAGATAACCCGCCTGACAGATGGCAGAGGCTTGATCGTGTGGATAACCCAGCCAGAGGGCCAGATAATAAGACAACATCCCAACCTGCATGGAATGAACATACGTGTAATTCGCATCGCGGTTGAGCAGCAGCAGGAGAGCTACTGCATCTTTTTGGGAGGCCAATACATTGAACAGCGGCTGCATCATATCTTCCACAAGTTCCGTATTGAACACGCCTGTCGTCATCGATTCATGGAACAACGATTCAAACATGATGATAGCATCATCGAATGTTGCTTTGATCTCGGGGAAAAAGAAAGCCGCTGAGTTAGCATTGGCGTAAGCATTTTCCAGATTGGGCTGCACATCCACGTAGTCAATGCTGTGCTGGATCAGGCGTGCAATTTCTGCGTCATACAACGCGGTGCCTTTGGCAAGGATGTGGACGCCGTGCCGATTGAAAGTGTCGGCAATCAGGCGATCACCTGGGCTGAGATCGGTAACATGAACTTTCAAAAGCGATGTCTCCTTTCTATAAGGAACGGTTGTTACGGATCGGCACGATCGGGGTGAAGCGGCTCTATATCCATAAGCTTTTCTAAATGGATGGGACTGACTCTCTCAATATATCATATTTTCTCAATGAATTGGAGCAGAAACTAGCATCCAATTACATAGAATGAAAACATAAAAGGGTTTTTTAACCAATAAAGGTTCTGAAGATTGATTTTCCTTTTTGCAAGGAAGAGAGTGCAAATTCTTTTCGACTGCGCAGCGGCATGTTAAAATACTTGCATGGGTTGCGGGACGTCTTCGTAAACAGGCGCAAAGTGGCTCTTTTCTACCCCGGAAAGCAAGAAGTGACAGCTTTTCAGATGGAGAACGGAACGAATACGATTTCGCCGGCGGGAAACCTCAACATGGGGTTTCGGCTTCATGGCATGAAAGGTCCGAAGGAGGACAGCTTCAATGGGCTTGAAGACAGAAGATAGAGACACACTCGTCATCCTGCATACAAATGACCTTCACAGCCATTTTGAGCAGATGGGCCGAATCGCTGCTTTTATCGCAGCGGAGAAAGCCCAGGGCGCACCGGTATGTGTACTGGATGTGGGCGATCATATGGACCGGATGGCGACCGAGACGGAAGGCAGTCTGGGGGCGGCCAACGTGGATATTCTCAACCGTTCCGGTTATGATGCGGTGACGATTGGCAATAACGAGGGGCTAACGTTTACCCCACAGCAGCTTGGACAGGTCTATGCAGAGCTTGCGTGCCCGGTGGTATGCGGCAATGTCAGATTGGAAGGCGGGGGACTGCCGAGCTGGATGCAGGAGCATGCGGTGATCGACAAGGAAGGCTTCCGTATCGGTGTGCTGGGGCTGACCGCTCCATTTTCCGACTTCTATCGGCTGCTGGGCGTAGACGTCACAGATCCGTTTGCGCGGCTGCAAGAACAGGTGAACGACCTGCGTAATCGCGTCGATGTTGTCGTGCTGCTCTCCCATCTGGGATTGGCATCGGATGAACGCATTGCCGGAATGATTGAAGGTATCGATCTGATCCTGGGTGGACATACGCATCATCTGCTGTCTGAACCGATTCAGATTGGAGAAACCTTCGTCTGCGCGGCGGGCAAATTCGGTCGTCATATCGGCCGGATCGTCATCCAGCGGGATTTGGCATCTGGAAAGTGTCAGGTGGTCGAAGCGGGTCTGGCTGAACTGGGCGAAGAAGCTGCCTCTGATCCCCGAATCGATCATGCGATCGCTCGTCATCATGAGGAAGCGGCAGAGCGGCTGCGGCGTGTGGTTGCAGTATCGGAAGTGGAGATGCCTGTGGATTATGAGCATGAATCGGAATTCGGCAATTTGCTTGCCCAGTCGGTTCAGCGCTTTGCAGGCGGCGAATTTTCACTGGTAAACTCCGGACAGGTGCTGGGGCCGCTGCCTGCGGGCGCGATCACCGAGGGGATGCTGCATGCGTTATGTCCATCGCCGATTAATCCATGCGTGGTCACCCTGCGAGGCAGCGACATTTTGCGAAGTCTGGAACAATCGCTGCTGCCCGAATACACGGCAAAAAAATTGACCGGATTCGGCTTTCGCGGGGAACGATTGGGTGGATTATGCGCGGATGGATTGACCATTCATTACAATCTTCAGGCGCCGCCCAACGCGCGAATTGTAGAAGCACGCACCGCTGAACGGGTCATTGAACCCGAGGGCGAATATCGGGTGGCGACGCTGGATATGTTTACATTTGGTGCCGGTTACGAATCTCTCAGTCGGGGGACAACGAAGAGATTTATTCTGCCTGAGTTTCTGCGTGATCTGCTGCGCATCGAGTTGGGTCGGCCCGGAGCGGCAAGGGAGGCGGCACTCCCGCGCTGGATCGCCGATTGAGGAGCTTGGAAGCTTCGGATGTTTTTTGGATAAATTAAAATATCAACGGCCCTCGCCGGTGTGGTTGCCAGCCGCACACCTGGATCTCGAGACGGCTTAAATGGAGTGGAAGTTTGTGCGCCTGTTGTCGATCGGACAAATACGGCCTGGCATGAAGCTGGGCAAACGCATCTATAATGAAGAGGGCCTGACACTGCTGGCTGAAGGGGCGGAGCTGACATCTTCGATTCTCCGCAGACTGGAACAGCTCGGGATCAATATGCTGTATGTTCGGGACGAGGTGACCGACGACATCATACTGCCGGAGATGGTGACCGACGAGACGAGACAACAAGCGATCAAGCAGATTCGCACCGTTTATCGCAGCATGATGAACGATACGATGGGACGCATGTCTTATCCGCATCTGGGCTACAGCTTCCGCAAAATGACTGAAGAAATCCTCAACGACCTTGGCTCCCGTGAAGACGTGCTGATTATGTTAGGCGATATTCATACCACGGACTATTACCTGTACACCCATTCATTTAACGTCTGCTTGTATACCCTGACCCTGGGCATGGCTGCCGGGTATTCGCGGGATGATCTGTTTACGCTGGGTATGGGTTCCATCCTTCATGATATTGGCAAGACGAAAATCTCTCCCAAGGTGCTGCTCAAGCCCGGCAAGCTGACGGATGAAGAATTTTCAGAGATGAAGAGGCATACGGAATTTGGGTTTTCCATGCTCAAGGATGAACCTTTTGTTCCGCTGCTGGCGGCTCACTGCGCGTTCCAACATCACGAACGGCTGGATGGCAGTGGGTATCCGCGCGGCATTCATGAAGGGGAGATTCATGATTTTGCCAAATGGATTGCGATCACAGATTCATACGATGCGATGACGACCAATCGGGTCTATCGTCGCGGGATGCTGCCGCATCAAGCGGTGGAGATTCTATATGGCGGTTCCTGCACCCAATACGATCAGCGCAAGCTGGAAGTATTCCGGGACAAACTTGCCTTGTATCCAGTCGGCCTGACCGTGAAGTTGACGACTGGGGAAACGGGTGTGGTGACAAGTGTTCCACCCAAGACGCCAAACCGTCCGATTGTGCGAATCATTGAGGACGCAGAAGGTGCGAGCATCCAGCCTTATGAGGTTGATTTGTCGCAGAAACTTTCGATTATGGTAGACCGAATCTCTACCTGGGAAAAAGAAACACTCAAGTAAGTTTGGTGCGTAGAGGTTTTTTATGCGCATAAGGCTTAGGAAAAGGTTATATAAAGGAAAAGTGGACTCCATTCTTGCGATGGATGTCTCAATTTCATAAAGGTGGTCAACATGACAGTAATTAATAACGGCGGTACCCCATTGCGTGAGTTGTCTCCAAGCTACGATCCTTGGGACCCGATTCGCTCGCTGCGAACACATGGGCGTCACCGCCTCACCAGTGTGGAAATGACCGTCACGAATCTGTGCAACATGCGCTGTGAGCATTGTGCGGTCGGCGATACGCTGGTGATGAACGAACCCGACATGATTCCGCTTGATCTGATGCTGCGTCGTCTGGACGAAGTTGAACATCTGGAGACGATCAGTATTACAGGCGGTGAACCGTCGTTTCGACGTCAGACGGTGGACAATGTCATTGTGCCTCTTCTGCGTTATGCCCGGGAACGGGGAGTTCGTTCGCAGATCAACTCCAACCTGACGCTGGATCTGGATCGTTATGAAAAGCTCCTGCCTTATCTGGACGTTATGCACATCTCGTTCAACTATACGGGACCTGAGCATTTCCATACGACAGGCTTTGCCAACAGTGGGCATCCTGTTCCTTACGCAGCGGCGGAGAAGATGTACAACCGAATGATCGACAACGCCAAAAGCTTGAGCCGATCGGGGATGTTCATCTCGGCGGAGACGATGATTAACTTCCGCACGCACCAGCATCTGCCGCAGATGCATCAGACGATACTGGATATGGGCTGTCAGCGCCATGAGGTGCATCCGATGTATCCATCGGCTTTTGCAGCCAATCTGCCCGTGCTGTCGTTGGATGAGATGCGTGTGGCGATCCACGACCTGCTCGACCATCGCAACGAAGACGTATGGATGCTGTTTGGCACGCTGCCGTTTTTTGCCTGTGGAAGCGGGGAAGAAGATCGTGAGCTGCTGCGTCGTCTGTATCGTGCCAAAAATGTGACGGTACGCAATGACCCGGACGGTCGCAGTCGTGTAAATGTGAATATGTTTACCGGAGACGTCTTCGTTACGGACTTTGCCGCTATTCCGGCGTTTGGCAATGTGCATCGCAACAATCTGGATGAGATCTTCGAAGAGTGGACGACCAACCATCCGCTTAACCGAACGGTCAACTGCCACTGCGATGCTGCAAGCTGCTGCGGACCCAATCTGCTGGTTGCCGACATGTACTACAAAGGCGTCGATTTCAAATCGCGCCGTGCCATTGTGGATTGAATCGGCGAAAACGTGCCGGGCGTCTGATGAATAGTGGAAGCCCGGCAGCGTTCACTGAAGAAAAGAGGAGATTTCATTGGGCCACGAGATAGAGTTAGGAAAATTGGCGCTGAATCTATTTTTGGTGCTGCTGCTTGTTTTCCTGAACGGCGTGTTCGTCGCCGCTGAATTTTCGCTTGTCAAGGTTCGTCATTCCCGATTGATTCAGCTGCAAAGCGAAGGGAATCGTCTGGCTCCCTATGCGCTGAAGGTGGCGAATCGACTGGATGCGTATCTGTCCGCAACCCAGCTTGGAATTACGCTGACGTCATTGGGGCTGGGATGGCTGGGGGAACCAGCCGTATCCGAGCTGCTGGTGGAGCCGCTTATGTATCGCATGGGCTTTACCGACCCGGCTCTGATTGTCGGAGTATCGGTAGCGATTGGCTTTGCGATCATCACCTTCCTGCATATCGTACTTGGAGAATTGGCGCCCAAGTCGCTGGCCATTCAGAAGTCTGAAGGGACATCGCTGGCCTTGTCCGGCCCACTGCTCGCCTTCTATTATGTCTTCCTGCCTGTGATTTGGCTGCTTAACCATGCAGCGAATGGATTCCTGCGTTTGTTTGGCTTGCAGCCGGCCAGTGAAGCGGAAGCCGCCCACTCCGAAGAGGAGATTCGGATTCTGATGAATCAGAGTGCCAAGAGCGGGGCAATCGACCTGGAAGAAGTCAAACTAATGGACAACATCTTCGACTTCTCCGATATGTTGGCGCGGGAAGTCATGCTGCCGCGTACGGACATGGACTGTCTGTATGTGAATCTTCCGCTCAAGGAGAACTTGAAGATTATTACCGAAACCCGCCACTCACGCTATCCGGTGGCGATCGAAGACAAGGACCAGATTATTGGCTTTGTGCATATCACCGATATTTTGCTCTGGCCGCAGGGAACGGAGCCGAACCTGCGCAAGCTGGCGCGTCCGATTCTGAACGTGCCGGAGTCCATGGAGATCAGCCACGTACTGCGTCTGATGCAGCAGAAGCGGGCGCAGTTGACGCTGGTCGTCGATGAATATGGTGGTACGGCCGGGCTGCTCACCGCAGAAGAGATTCTCGAAGAAATTGTGGGCGATCTATACGATGAATTCGAAGATGTGCGTCCGGAAATCGAGATGCTTGGCGAGGTCATCTCGGTAGATGGTCGTCTCTTGATTGAAGAGGTGAACGATCTGACGGGAGCCGAGATCGACGACGAGGAAGTGGATTCGATTGGTGGCTGGATGTTTAAAGAGCTTGAAGGCAACCCGCTGCCGGGTCAGACGGTAGAATTCGGCGGCATTACGTTTGAGGTAGCCGAGGCCGAGAGGCTGCGGATTACCCGCGTGCATATTCACAAACCGCACGAAGAGGCGGATGAAGAGAACTCAAATGGGGAAGAGAGCGACCGGGGGGACGATTGATGTCCCCCGTTCGTTTTTCGGGAGAGGATGAGACTGCTATGCAAACTGCAACCCAATTGTATAAGCCCGAGGCCATGATCTTTGACATGGACGGCACCTTGTTCCAAACGGAGACTGTGCTGCTACCGGCTTATCACAAGATGTTTGATGTCCTGCGCGCTGAAGGCCTGTATACGGGAGAGACGCCGCCGGAAGAGCGGATTCTCGGCAGCCTGGGGATGCTGCTTGAGGAGATCTGGAAGGTCGTCATGCCCGAAGCTGATGAGCAGGTGCGTAATCGCGCCAACGACCTGCTGCTGGAGATCCAGCTGGAAGTGCTCAAGGGCGGAGAGGGTCTGCTGTATCCGGATGTGAAGGAGACACTGGAGACACTGCGTGAGCGCGGCGTCCGTCTGTTTGTCGCCAGCAACGGACTGGAAGGTTACGTGAAGGGCGTCTCCGATGCACTTGGCATCGCTCCGCTGTTCGAGGCGCAGTACAGTGCCGGTGAATATCAGACCGCTACCAAAGTGCTGCTGGTTGAACGGCTGTTGAAGACGTACGGCATCAGCAGCGCCTGGATGGTCGGAGACCGTTCTTCCGATGTACAGGCAGGGCGCGGCAATGGCCTGGGCGTCATCGGCTGTGCTTATGCGGATTTTGGCGCCAATCATGAGCTGGAAGGTTCGGACGTGCAGATCACGAAGTTTGGTCAGCTGATCGAACTGTATGACCAGGCGCCCACGGCATAATCGCTATTTTTGTTATTCCAATTTACCATTCAGAGGAGAATGATACCCATGACAAACATTTATGATAAAGCTCACGATCTGGCCAAATCGCTTCAAGAAAGCGAAGAGGTGCAAAATATCACTTCGGCGCTGAAGCTGATCGAAGCCGATCCAGAGAGCAAACGCATGCTGGACGATTTCCGCAGCCGGCAGATGAACATTCAACAGCGAATGATGTCCGGCGATATGCCGCCTCAAGAAGAAATGGAACAGATGGAGAAACTGTTTGAGGTATTGAGTCTGAACCTGAACATTCGCCGCCTGTTCGAGGCCGAGCAGCGTCTGAGCGTCATCATTCAAGACGTAAACAAGATCATCTCCGACAGCCTCGCCAACATGTATGATCCTCGCTAAAGCCGCTGCATAATCGCATCGGTTCGCGGTTTTCAAGCTCCGGTTTCCCTCTGGGAATCGGAGCTTTTTGCATGGGTTTTGTCACATGCAGGCGCATTACCCAGAAGCATATTTATGGTATAATAATAAAACAGTCTAATACAGATTTCTGGGGAGGAGTACAACAGTTGGAAGGGCATGAACAGACCGTGACGAAGCACGAACAACTGCTTCAGCATATTGAGCAGCTCAAAATCGGCACGAAGATTTCGGTTCGCAAACTGGCCAAGGAAATGGGCGTCAGTGAAGGAACCGCCTATCGGGCTGTCAAGGAAGCCGAGACGCTGGGCATCGTGATTACCAAAGAACGGATCGGAACCGTTCGCGTGGAAAAGAAACCTCGCAATATCACGGATCAACTAACATTCGCCGACGTGGTGGACATCGTGGAAGGTCATGTGCTGGGCGGCAACGAAGGCTTATCCATCACGCTGCATAAATACGTCATCGGTGCCATGAAGGTTGATGCGATGGCGCGTTACATCGACACCGGCAGTCTGCTGATTGTCGGCAACCGGGAGAACGCCCACTCACTGGCCATTGAACATGGGGCGGGTGTACTGATTACCGGGGGCTTTGGGACGAGCCGGGAGGTCAAAAGTCTGGCTGATCGTCTCGGTCTGCCGATTATCTCCTCCCGGCATGACACCTTTACCGTCGCTTCCATGATTAACCGTGCGATCTTCGACCGTCTGATTAAAAAGAAAATCATGCTGGTGGAAGATCTGGTCAGCCTGAAGTCCAAGCCTTATTCACTCAAGGCGACCAGCACAGCCGAGGACTTTCGGCGCGTGGCCGAGCGGACGGGAGCAACAAGCTTCCCAGTGACGGATGAATGGAACCGGGTACTCGGCATCGTCAGCCGGAAGGACATTGAGAGCGTGGAACCCGGTCAGACAATTGAACGAGCAATGGTACGCAATCCGGTGACGGCAGGGATGTTGACTTCACTCGCTTCGGCGGCGCAGATCATGACTTGGGAAGGGATTGATTTTCTGCCCGTTGTTGATCGTAATCGCAAACTCACCGGAGTGCTTACGCGCCGCGAAGTGCTCCAGGCGATGCGTGATGCGCGGGAGCAGAGCAGTCTTGGCGAGACGTTCGATCATCTGATCTGGAATGGATTTGCCGAGGAGCGAGACAGCGAAGGCAAACTGTTCTTCCACGGATTTATCACGCCGCAGATGGCGACCGAGCTGGGCACGATCTCCGAGGGGGTCATGACATCGGTGATGATTCAAGCGGCGCTGCGTCTGGCTAAAGATTGCAGCGGTAATGATTATGTGGTGGATAATATGAGCACCTATTTCATTCGTCCGGTGCAGATTGAGGATGCGGTGATTGTCACGCCTCTTGTGCTGGAAGTCGGGCGGCGCATCTGCCGATTGGAGATTGCCATTGTGCATGAGGAGCAGACCGTTGCCAAGGCGATGATGACGCTTCATTCGATTGAAAACGGCTAGAAGGAATACAAGAGATTTAGACGGAAAAGGGGGAACGCCGGCATGAACGATTTTGTCCATCTGCATGTGCATAGCGAATACAGCCTGCTCGACGGAGCGGCGAGGATCAAGGAACTGGTGGGACGCGCAGCCGAACTCGGTATGAAATCGCTTGCGCTGACCGATCACGGCGTCATGTACGGCGCTGTCCCATTTTATAAAGCCTGCCGCGCGGCGGGGATCAAACCGATCATCGGCTTTGAAGCTTACTATACATCCGGTTCCCGTCATGAGCGGGCGAGCCGCAAGGACCAACCGATCTATCATCTGCTGCTGCTGGCCAAAAACGAGACCGGTTATCGCAATCTGATGAAGATCTGTTCGGCGGGACACCTGGAGGGGTTTCATTACAAACCGCGAATCGATCGTGAAGTGCTCAAGCAGTACAGCGAAGGGATCGTCTGCACCAGTGCGTGCATCGGCGGTGAGATTCCACAGCATTTCCTGAATGGGCGCCCGGAGGAAGCTAAAGCGGCGGCGCTGCGTTACCAGGAAATCTTCGGCGAGAACTTCTACATCGAACTTCAGGATCACGGTTTGGCGGAGCAAAAGAAAGTCAATCCGCTGTTGATCGCACTGGCGGAAGAAATTGGCGCAGAGCTGATCGTCACCAACGACTCGCATTATCTGGCTGAACCGGATGCGGAGATTCAAGATGTACTGATCTGCATCGGCACGGGAAAAACGATGGAGGATGAGGAACGATTCCGTATTCCAACCCGCCAATTGTATCTCAAGAGCGGAGAAGAGATGGCCAAGCTGTTCCCGCATCTGCCGCAGGCACTGGCGAACACGACCAAAATCGCAGAGCAATGCGAATTGGAACTGGAACTTGGTCGTTCCATTTTGCCGGAATATCAGCCGCTTCCGGAAGGAAAGTCACCCCAGGAATATCTGATTGACCTCTGCCGGAAGGGACTGGAGCGCCGCTATAGCGATCTGCCTGAATGGAAGGAAGCGGAATATCGCAGCCGACTCGATCAGCGGCTGGAATATGAGCTTGGCGTCATTGGCACGATGGGATTCTCGGATTATTTCCTGATTGTCTGGGACTTCATTCGTTATGCGCATGAGCAGGGAATTGTGACCGGACCGGGGCGGGGTTCATCGGCGGGCAGTCTGGTTGCCTATACGCTGAATATCACGGATGTCGATCCGATCAAATATAATCTGCTGTTTGAACGTTTCTTGAATCCGGCGCGGATTACGATGCCGGATATTGATATTGACTTTAGCGATGAGCGGCGGGACGAAGTGATCGCCTACGTAACAGACAAATACGGTTCGGATCGCGTCGCACAGATCATCACCTTCGGAACCTTGGCCGCTCGCGCCGCTGTGCGCGACGTGGGCCGTGTATTGGCTCTGCCTTATGGCGAAGTCGACAAGACTGCGAAGCTCATTCCCGTTCAGGTCGGCATGACGATCGACAAGGCGCTGGCCCAGAACGCCGCGCTGCGAGATCGCCTCGATCAGTCGCCGGATACCAAGCGGCTGATTGAAACGGCACGCCGTGTGGAAGGGATGCCGCGCCATGCTTCCACGCACGCCGCCGGTGTGGTGATTGCCAAAGGCCCGCTGACGGATTACGTACCGCTGCAAGAAGGCGGGGAGAAGACGGCGCTGACGCAGTATCCGATGGAAAGTCTGGAATCGGTCGGCCTGCTCAAGATGGACTTTCTGGGGCTGCGAACGCTGTCGATCATCGAACGCTGCCAGAACTGGATCGCTGAACGAACGGGTTCGACGATCGATTTCAAGTCGGTGTCCGATCATGACCCTGGCACCTATGAACTGCTGGGACGGGGAGACACCCTGGGCGTCTTCCAGATGGAATCTCCGGGCATCCGGCGCGTCATGAAAGAGATGAAGCCTTCGGTGATTGAAGACATTATCTCCGTTGTCGCCCTGTACCGCCCAGGCCCGATGGAATTTATCTCCAACTATATTCAGGTCAAGCACGGCCGGATCGAAGCGCATTATCCGCATGAAGATCTGCGTCCGATTCTGGAAGATACACATGGCATCATCGTCTATCAGGAGCAGATCATGCAGATCGCTTCTACGATGGCGGGCTTCTCGCTGGGCGAGGCGGATCTGCTGCGCCGCGCCGTCTCGAAGAAAAAGCGGGAAACGCTGGATCAGGAGCGTGAGCATTTTGTTCGCGGCAGCCTGGGGCAGCAGTACAGCGAAGAGGACGCCAATAAGGTCTACGATATGATCGTGCGCTTCGCCGATTATGGATTCCCACGGGCGCACGCAGCAGCGTATGGCGTGCTGGCGTTCCAGACCGCTTATCTCAAAGCGCACTATCCGGTGGAATTTATGGCGTCGATGCTCGCCGCCGTGACCGGCAACCATCGCAAGGTCGCTGAATACGTCGTAGAGAGTCGGCGGATGAATATCCCGGTACTGCCGCCTGACGTCAACAAGAGCGGTATGCTGTTTACGCCATCGGAGGAGAACGGCACGCCAAGCCTGCGTTTTGGCCTCGCCGCGATCAAAAACGTCGGTACCAACGCCATCAAAAACGTGATGGAGGAACGGGAGAAGCAGCCGTTCGAGAGTCTGCTGGACTTCTGTCGGCGCATTGACCCCAAGACGTGCAATCGGCGCGTGATTGAAGCGTTGATTCAGGCAGGCGCCTTCGACTCGCTTCCGGGACACCGGGCGCAGCTGCTGGCGATGCTGGATGAAGCGCTGGATGCTGCCGCCAAATGGCGCAAGGAGCGCGAAGACTTCCAGATTCAGATGTTCGACTTCATCGAGACGCCAAACTGGGAGATTGAATATCCGGACGTGCGGACGTATACCGCCTCGGAGCAGCTTGATCTGGAGCGTGACCTGCTGGGGCTGTATCTGTCCGGGCATCCGCTGGACGACTATGAACGTCTGATCGACGAGACGGGTGTGCAGAAGCTGATGGAGCTGGGCGAAGCTCCTGACGAGAGCCATGCCGTAACGGTCGGCATGGTAGTCAGCCTGAAGACCATCTCAACCAAGCAGGGCAAAGCCATGGCCTTTGCCGAGATTGAAGATCAGATCGAACGCTGCGAACTGGTTCTGTTCCCCGAGGTCTGGAAGCGAAGCCAGGAGGCTGTGCAGCCTGGCGCCTTGATTGCACTGCGGGCGAAGGTCCAACAGCAGGACGAGGGCTTTAAGCTCCTCGCCGATACCGTCCTGCCGCTGGGCGAAGAGGCCGTGCACGGCCTCCTCGCCCGCAGCGAAGCACGCGGCGGCGGCCGAAGTCCCGGCCGCCCAAGCCGCTCCGCCCCGTCCGGCGGAGCGGAGGCCGCCGAAGGCGGCCAGGCGGGAGCGCGCAGCGCCGCTCCCGCAGGCCCCGGCGGACGCCGTGCGCCGTCCGCCCCGGCCAAGCCGCGTGCCGCGGGCAGCGGTTCGCCTGCCTCGAGCGCAGGCCCCGCGCGGACCGATGGCCGCGCTCCCGCCGAAACCATCGACGCGCCCACCCAGCGCGTCTTCGTGAAGATCGCGGCCGACCGCCGCAATCCGGAGCTGCTGGAGACGCTCAAGAGCACGCTGCAAAGCCATCCCGGCCCCATGCCGACGCTGCTTTTCTATGAAGATACGCAGCAGCTGATTGCTCTTAGCGATGCTTACCGCATCCAGCCTTCGCCGGAATTATTCGCGCAGATGGAAGGGCTGCTGGGCGAAGGAACGGTTCGCGTCAAATAAGGACACATTGTAATGAGGCAACCTTAATAAGGGAAGCTTAGAGAAGAGAATCTGCCGAGCAAAAAACGGTGTTCTGCCGGTTTTTGCCCGGCTTTTTTAGCTGGACTGCCATTGATTTTTGAAACCGCTCCATGAACAGTGCCTGAGGTTCCGTCCGCGATCTATGCGGCTTTTGCCGTCATGTTATACGTCGAACCGAAGACGGCAATCCGGATTATGATCCAGTGAATCCCTGCCATGCCGCCGATTCTGTTGCTAAAAAAAACAGCCTTATGGTATCATTAAGCCATTATGCGGGGAGAACGGGTTCATACGGGCAGTCAACAAGGGGGACGTATTCGTTCATGTGGACGGTGATCTATATCGCCTCTACCGCCAAGCTGGCGGAGAAGCTCAGGAGCAGGCTGGCCGAAGAGGGTTTTCTCGTCAAGATCCGTCCCGTCAACATGTCCAAACAGCAGTTCGAGATTCTGGTCCCTTCCGGCGAACTGGAGGAAGTGCAGGAGGTGCTGACTTCCATTTTGCACCCCTGATCGCAGCCCGGCCGGGATCGAAACGCGAGAGCAAGTACGGTTAGCAAGATCGACCTTCAAGGCGGGGCCCGCCAAATAACGGCTGAAGAGGTGTAGTGGTGTTCAAGGATTTATTTCAGAAAAAAAGAAAGTACGCAACCCTTCCTTCCGACCGCAGCGCCGTAAGCGGTGATGCGGAGGCGCAGCAGCGTCCCAAGCGAGAGATTCCTGAAGGGTTGATGAATAAATGCAGCAAATGCGGCACGATCCAGTACAGCAAAGAGCTGGAGAAAAACCTGAAGGTCTGTCCATCCTGCGGCCATCATATGCGTCTGAACGCGATGGAACGCATTGCCATGACGCTGGACGAAGGCAGCTTTGTTGAGCATGACGCAGATGTAGTGTCCATCGATCCGCTGGAATTCCCGGGTTATGCGAACAAGCTGGAGGAACAGAAATTGAAGTCCGGGCTGAAAGAAGCTGTCGTGACGGGCGAAGGTGCCATTAACGGGCAGCCGGTTGCCGTTGCGGTCATGAGCTTTGACTTTTTCAGCGGAAGCATGGGGTCGGCCGTAGGGGAGAAGATTACCCGCATCATCGAACATGCCGGTCAATACGGACTGCCGCTCATTATCTTCTCGACATCGGGAGGAGCACGCATGCAGGAGAGCATCCTGAGCTTGATGCAGATGGCGAAGACCAGTGCGGCGCTTGGACATTTTGCAGACAAGGGCGGACTCTATCTGTCGGTCATCACCGATCCGACGATGGGCGGAGTATCGGCCAGCTTCGCCATGCTTGGAGATTTTATCATTGCCGAGCCAGGTGCGACCTTCGGCTTTGCAGGTCGGCTGGTCATCGAACAGACCATTCGCCAGAAGCTGCCGGATGACTTCCAGACGGCGGACTTTAACTTGCACCACGGCCAACTCGATCTGGTTATTCACCGCAAAGAAATGAAAACGATGCTGGGCAAATTGATCGGCATGCACAGTAAAAAGGAGGAGCTCTAGACGGATGGCAGGAGAATTGGCGTTTGAGCAGCCCCTGGTTGAGCTGCGCAAGAAGATCGATGAGCTAAAACAATTCGGTCAGGAAAAAGGCATTGACTTTAGCGACGAAATCTCCCGATTGGAAGAGCGTTATGCCCAGCTCCAGTCGGAAATCTATAATAATGTATCTCCGGCACAAAAAATGCACTTGGCGCGGCATCATCAGCGTCCGACCACGCTTGATTTGGTTCCGCATATTTTTACGGACTTTATTGAGCTGCACGGGGATCGGATGTTTGGCGACGACCTGGCGATTGTGGGCGGACTGGCACGTCTGAACGGCGAGCCGGTTACCGTCATCGGTCACCAGCGCGGTAAGGATACGAAGGATAATATCGCCCGCTTCTTCGGCAGCCCCCACCCGGAAGGCTACCGTAAAGCACAGCGTCTGATGAAGCAGGCGGAGAAGTTCGGTCGTCCGATCATCACTTTCATCGATACCAAGGGCGCTTATCCGGGCAATACGGCGGAAGAACGCGGACAATCGGAAGCCATTGCCCGCAGTATGCTGGAAATGGCGATGCTCAAAGTACCTGTCATCTGTATCGTGATTGGCGAAGGCGGCAGCGGCGGCGCCATTGCCGTAGGTCTGGGCAATCGTGTATTGATGTTGGAGAACGCCATCTATTCGGTCATCTCACCGAACGGTGCGGCATCCATTCTGTGGAAAGATGCCTCGAAAGCCGATCAGGCAGCGGAGGCGATGAAGATTACTGCGCCTGACCTGCTGGACTTCAAGATCATTGAAGAGGTCATTGAGGAACCGCAGGGCGGCGCTCACCGTGATTACGAAGCAACAGCTCTGGCGATCAAGGATGCGCTGGAACGTCATCTGGGCGAATTGTCCGTCCTCGACGCACAAGCGTTGATTGCAGACCGCTACGAGAAATTCCGCAGAATCGGTCTGTATGCGTCGGAGGCCGGTTTACCGAATTCGTGAGCAGTTTTTACTTGAAAAACCTATACAAAGCTGTGTTTTTAGTGTAGATTTAATTGTTGGTGAGGATTTTGAAACCCTTCCGATCAACCGACTTTCTACGCAGATCCACAAGAGGTCGGTGCACCACAAACCGGCCTCTTTTTTCGCTGCCAGGGAGTGGAAGGAAGCAGTTCATGTTCTCGATTGAAGGTACAGACCAGTAGACAGAGAGGCTCGGCAAGAGCCCCAAACAGAGATCGACAGAGATCAAAAAACGGAGGAACCCAAATGCGCAAAACAAAAATCGTATGTACGATCGGTCCGGCAAGCGAATCGCTGGAGAACACGAAAAAACTCATCATGGCGGGCATGAACGTCGCTCGTATGAACTTCTCCCACGGTGATTTCGAAGAACACGGTAACCGCATTAAAAATATCCGTCAGGCAAGCCAAGAGCTTGGCAAAAGCGTAGCCCTGCTGCTGGACACGAAAGGCCCGGAAATCCGTACAGGCAAAATTGCTGTAGAACCTCTGGATCTGGTTGAAGGCGAAACGATTACCCTGACTACCGAAGAAATCGCTGGCGACAAAAACCGCCTGTCCGTTTCTTATATCGACCTGCCAAAAGACGTAACGGTAGGCTCCACGATCCTGATCGATGACGGTCTGATCGGTCTGAGCGTAACCAAAGTCGAAGGTACGGAAATTGAGTGCCGCATCGTAAACGGCGGACAAATCAAGAGCCGTAAAGGCGTAAACGTACCGGGCGTCAGCATCTCGCTGCCGGGTATCACGGAAAAGGATACCAACGACATTGTGTTCGGTATCGAACAAGGCGTGGACTTCATCGCCGCTTCGTTCGTGCGTAAAGCAAGCGATGTGCTGGAAATCCGTGAGCTGCTGAAAAAGCACAACGCGGAGCACATCCAAATCATCTCGAAGATCGAAAACCAAGAAGGCGTGGACAACCTGGATGAGATCCTGGAAGTGTCCGACGGTCTGATGGTTGCCCGTGGTGACCTTGGCGTAGAGATTCCAGCTGAAGAAGTACCAATCGTGCAAAAGCAAATGATCGAAAAATGTAACCGTGCCGGCAAACCGGTTATCACGGCTACACAAATGCTCGATTCGATGCAGCGCAACCCTCGTCCGACTCGCGCTGAAGCGAGTGACGTGGCGAACGCCATCCTCGACGGCACGGATGCGATCATGCTGTCCGGCGAAACGGCTGCGGGTAAATACCCAGTAGAATCCGTACAAACGATGTCCCGCATTGCAGAAAAAGCAGAATCCGCGATCGCAAACCGCGAGATTCTGAAGAAACAAAGCGAAGCACAGCAAAAATCCGTAACCGAGTCGATCAGCCAATCGGTGGCTCACGCGGCTTGGAACCTGGATGTTAAAGCGATCGTGACTTCGACTCAATCGGGTACAACGGCGCGTATGATCTCCAAATACCGTCCGGTTGCCCCAATCATCGCGGTAACGACCCAAGAGCAAACGCTTCGTCGTCTGGCTCTGGCATGGGGCGTTGTGCCGGTGAAGGGTGAAGTTGCGGAAACAACGGACGAGCTGTTTGAAAGTGCACTGGAAGGTGCCAAAAAGTCCGGTCTGGTTGAAAAAGGCGATCTGGTCGTAATTACGGCTGGCGTACCACTGGGCCGTTCGGGATCGACCAACCTGATTAAAGTGGATCACATTCACTAAGAACAGGATGTTTCTTTCAGGATTTTGATTCGCAGCTTTGATCTGAAACGATCTTCTTCCTGAATCGTATAAGCAGTATGGAAAACCGCCGGTCTCCGGCGGTTTTTTCGTTTGGCTGAACACCGTTCAGATGGACGGAGCAAAGTTGGCAATCCCGCTAACTTTTCGTATACAATAGACAGACAGGCTCAAGAATCTTACAGCTGCAATAGAGAAGCTGAGAAGGTTCTGTCCGATTAGACCAAGGAGTGGAAGGGCATGGGGAATACCGAACGATCAGAAGCAGGAACATCAAGCAGATGGTTTCGTACAGGGCTGAAAGTGCGTTACCAGGAGACGGATCAGATGGCCGTCGTCTACCATGCCAATTATTTGAACTGGTTTGAGATTGGGCGTACGGAGATGATTCGGGCAATCGGATTGTCTTATCGAGATATTGAGGAGCAGGGCGTGTATCTGCCGGTACTTGAAGCACGTACCCGATTTGTCAGCCCAGCGCGGTATGATGATCGAATCTGGATCTATGCGCGGATTACCAGCTTCTCGCCGCTGCGTCTGGCTTATGAGTATGAGATTCGCCGCTGTGAAGAAGAAGGGGAATGGAACGTCGAGCCTGCTTATTGGCATGTAGATCAAGATCGGCCGGGAACGCTGCTCAATACCGGAGCCACCGAACATATTTGGCTCAGTTCCGAGTGGAAGCCGATTCGGCTGCATAAAGGGGCACCGCAGCTGTATACACAGATTGCAAATTGGCTTACCCAAGAAGGAACAGGAGAAGGAGAGAATTCGCATGAAAAATAAAGTATCCATTTTATTTATATTGGGCGTGATCGTCGAAGCGGCCATGTTCGCCTGGTTGATTGAATATTTTGGCTTTTTCAAGACGATTGTTCTCGCACTGGCTACCACGGTCATCGGCATCGCCATGGTACAGTTTGAAGGTCGCAAAGCGATGAATGACCTCAAGGCGCTGGCTGAAAGCGGACAACCTCCCGGTCGCAAACTGGTGGACGGCGTCTGCATTATGGCGGGTGGTGCCCTGTTGGTCGCTCCAGGATTCATCACGGATCTGATCGGCATTACCCTCGTATTTCCCCTGACTCGCCCGCTTTATCACCGCGCCGCCATGCGCTGGATCGAGAAGCGGATGAAAAACGGCAATATTACCTTTTACCGGCGCTAAGCCGGTTTTTGTCATTTTGCGTAACTTGCAAACGCTTGCTCACTCCTGTAACATAGATCATTGTAAGGGGTTGCAAGAACTGTTTATCGCGGTGATAAAACAATTTGATTCCCGATGAATGGGCAGAATTGTTCAAAAAATGGACAAAATCCAGTATGATGAAAAAGAAAGAATCTTACATGTCTTGTTGTTTTTTTAAGCAAGATACCGCCGGGAAGGCTCAAGCCGTTTTCCAAGTCTTAAAAACGGTTACAAATATTTGGAGCCTGTGGTGTGCTTTCAAATTCGGTTCGTCGTGGGAGTGCCAGTGAAGGGCGACGATTCAGGACGACGGGGTTGAAAGCCTGCCCAACCGATGCTTTACCGCACGCATTTATTCCGTTCCATATGCAAAGGAGAGATGTACGATGACAGCGACTAAAGGTCTGGAAGGCATTGTAGCCGCAACTTCCTCGATCAGTTCGATCGTGGACGGTGTGCTTACATACCGAGGGTATAACATCGATGATCTAGCCGCAAACGCGTCTTTTGACGAAGTGGCGTATTTGCTTTGGCACGGCGCACTGCCGAACGAAGAGCAGTTGTCCAAGCTAAGAAGCAATCTGCAAGCCTATGCACCTGTTCCGGCAGAGCTGCTGGAGCAGATGAAGCATTATCCGAAGGACATGAATATGATGGCAGCTCTGCGTACGGCTGTATCGGGTCTTGCCCTGTACGACAAGGATGCTGACGACATGACTCGTGAAGCCAACGTCACGAAGGCAGAACGTTTGCAGGCGCAGCTGCCTACGCTGGTTGCGGCCCTGTCGCGTATTGCGGACGGCAAAGAACCGATCGCGCCTAAGGAAGGACTGGGTCTGACCGAGAACTTCCTGTACATGATGAGCGGTGAGGTTCCGGAAGATACAGCGATCGAAGCGCTGGACAAGGCGCTGGTGCTGCATGCCGACCATGAGCTGAATGCTTCGACGTTCGCTTCCCGGGTAACGGTAGCGACACTGTCCGACATTTATTCCGGTGTGACTTCGGCGATTGGTGCCCTCAAAGGACCGCTGCATGGCGGAGCCAACGAAGCCGTTATGCGGATGCTGGAAGAGATCGGTTCGCCGGATAACGTGGAGACTTACATCAACGACAAACTCAGCAACAAAGTCAAGATCATGGGCTTTGGCCACCGTGTTTACAAGAATGGTGACCCGCGTGCCAAGCACTTGATGGAGATGTCCCGCCGCCTTGGCGAGATGAAGGGTGACTCGTCGCTGTATGAAATGTCCGTCAAGATCGAAGAACTGGTAACTTCGCAAAAAGGATTGAAGCCAAACGTAGACTTCTACTCCGCGTCCGTATACACCATGCTGGGTATTCCACGCAAGCTGTTCACGCCAATCTTTGCGATCAGCCGGGTCTCGGGGTGGACCGCACATATCCTGGAACAGTATGAGGACAACCGCCTGATCCGTCCTCGCGCCGAATATGTAGGCGAGCTGGATCTGACTTACGTACCGCTCAAACAACGTTAATTAGTGTGCCGCCCGGACGCTTTCGCAGGGGCCGGGCGGCTTTTTTACGGCGTTTGGTCACGATTTGTTCAAAATTCGTCTGTCATACGCTACAATAGAAGAGACTGCGGGAACGCGAAGCTAATCTTCGCTTACACCGACTATTCACCCACACTCGAAGGAGGAATTCCGTTCATGTCTAAGTTGGAAAAATTCGCCGCACCGACCGAGGGAGAAAAAATTCAAATCGAGGAAGGCGGAGCGTTGTCCGTTCCGAATAACCCGATTATTCCGTTTATCGAAGGCGACGGCACAGGCCGTGACATCTGGAAAGCTTCCAAGCGCGTACTCGACGCAGCCGTAGAAAAAGCTTATGGCGGCGACAAGAAAATTGCTTGGTACGAAGTGTTTGCTGGTGAAAAAGCGTTCAATACATACGGAGAATGGCTGCCGGCTGATACGCTGACTGCAATCCGTGAATATATCGTAGCGATCAAGGGACCGCTGACTACGCCAATCGGCGGCGGCATCCGCTCCCTGAACGTGGCGCTGCGTCAGGAACTGGACTTGTACGTCTGCCTGCGTCCAGTCCGTTACTTCGACGGAGTACCTTCGCCAGTTAAGCGCCCTGAGCTGGTGGACATGGTTATTTTCCGTGAGAACACGGAAGACATCTATGCCGGCATCGAATATCAGGAAGGCACAGAAGAAGTGAAGAAAGTGCTGGAATTCCTGAAAAACGAAATGGGCGTTAACAAGATCCGCTTCCCGGAAACATCGGGTATCGGCATCAAGCCTGTATCGGAAGAAGGCTCCAAGCGTCTGGTTCGCGCAGCAGTACAATACGCAATCGACCATGGCCGCAAGAGCGTAACGCTGGTACACAAAGGCAACATCATGAAGTTCACGGAAGGCGCCTTCAAGAACTGGGGCTACGAAGTGGCTGAAGCGGAATTCGGCGATAAGGTCTTCACTTGGGCCCAATATGACCAGATCAAAGAACAGGACGGCACGGATGCAGCGAACGCAGCGCAAAAAGCGGCTGAAGACGCAGGCAAGATCATCGTAAAAGATGCCATTGCCGACATCGCACTCCAACAGGTTCTGACTCGTCCGACAGACTTCGACGTCATCGCTACGCTGAACCTGAACGGGGACTACCTGTCTGACGCTCTGGCTGCACAAGTTGGGGGTATCGGCATCGCTCCAGGCGCCAACATCAACTATGTGACGGGACACGCGATCTTTGAAGCGACGCACGGTACGGCTCCTAAGTACGCAGACAAGGACGTAGTGAACCCAGGTTCGGTGATCCTGTCTGGCGTCATGCTGCTTGAACACCTGGGCTGGCAGGAAGCCGCTGCACTCATCTACAAAGGACTGGAAACGTCGATCAACAACAAGACGGTCACTTATGACTTTGCTCGCCTGATGGAAGGCGCAACAGAAGTGAAGTGCTCCGAGTTCGCCGACGAAGTCATCCGCAACATGTAATCTCAGGTTCCCACGCGGACGGAAGCGGGCCAGCAACGGCTCGTCTTTCCGTCCGTTTTTTTGTCGGGGCAGGATTCTGGGGATAGGTTGGTTATTTATTACGCTATAGGGAGGTCACAAGAGATGACGATTGCACGGAAAAAGATTACGATTGTTGGCGCTGGATTCACGGGTGCAACCGCTGCCCTGATGATCGCACAGAAGGAATTAGGGGATGTTGTTCTGCTCGATATTCCACAATTGGAGAACCCAACTAAAGGCAAGGCGCTTGATCTATTGGAAGCTTCTCCCGTGCAGGGGTTCGATGCGCGGATTATCGGGACTTCCAATTATGCCGATGCCCAGGACTCGGACCTGGTTATCATTACGGCAGGCGTCGCTCGCAAGCCGGGGATGAGCCGCGACGATCTGGTCAGCATCAATGCCGGTATCGTGCGTTCTGTCTGTGAGCAGATCAAGACCTACGCTCCGGAGAGCACGGTTCTGATTCTGAGTAATCCGGTGGACGCCATGACATATGCAGCTTATCAGACCCTGGGGTTCCCCAAGAATCGGGTAATTGGACAATCGGGCGTGCTCGATACAGCCCGCTACTGCACGTTCATCGCCGAAGAATTAAATGTGTCGGTAGAAGACGTGCGCGGCTTTGTGCTGGGCGGTCATGGCGACGACATGGTGCCCTTGGTACGTTATTCCAGCGTAGGCGGTATTCCCATCGAGACGCTTATTTCGCAGGAACGGATCGCCGAGATCGTTCAGCGCACGCGCGTAGGCGGAGGGGAGATTGTGAATCTGCTTGGCAACGGCAGCGCTTATTATGCGCCTGCTGCTTCGCTGACCCAGATGGCGGAAGCCATTCTCAAGGACAAGAAACGCGTGCTGCCTGCCATTGCCCTGCTGGAAGGGGAGTATGGCTATCACGATCTGTTCCTCGGCGTACCGACCATCCTGGGCGGAGGCGGCATTGAGCAGATCTTTGAGCTGGAACTGACGGCTGACGAACAGGCTGCCCTGGACAAGTCTGCCGAATCCGTACGCAGCGTGATTGCGGTCGTATCGGCTGGCCGGGATTGATCGCCTTTGCCGTGTGGCTGTCGTTCATTGGGATGGAGTAACTCCGCTTTGCGCCCGCTTAGGCTCCATATGCCGAAAGTTGGGCGTTTTGCGTGTGCCATCGCACTGACAATGGGAGCGGTATGAGATAAAATAAATCAGGATGCCTGTGCAGCATACCTAATCGGCAGGCAGCAGAGAAACCAACATTCATAATGTGACGAAAGGAGGAGGAAAATGGAGCGTTTTATCTTGTTTCTTCACGTGCTGGGTGCAGTAGCGATGGGATTCTATCTACTGGCTCCGCTGATTGTCGCCAAGCTCAATCAGATGGAGGGCGAAGCAAAGCAGGGCGTATTATCCACGATGCGTTCGCTCAATACATACGCCCAGTATGGTCTGGTGCTGGAATTGTTAACAGGCTTGTATCTGTTTATGCAGGATGATTATTCTGTTCTCTGGATCGTGCTGACCATCGTGCTGTTCGTGTTGATTGGTGCGTTTGGCGGCATGATGGCAGGACCGCTGCGTCGTGCGCTGGAGGGAATCCGCGAACGTCGGGACATTGCCGCAGAGCTGCGCAAGCTGCGAGTGTTTGGTTTGATGGTCTGTGTGTCTTTTGTAGCAATTCTGTTCGTCATGATGTTCCATCGCTTGTTCGCCTGATTGATTCATGGGGCGCGGCCCAGATAACTCCTTTCACGCTGAAAGGGGTTATTTGTCATGCCGGGCAGGGCGAAAGATAAAAAATCCCTTTTTGAGCAGAAAACGTTTGGCTGGACGGTGAGGGTGGTAAGTATGGAGCGGAAGCTCAAGACAACTACAGATCAACGTGAAGGGAGTTTTCGACCATGCCAGCCAATGAACAGCAAGCCAATGCAAGCCGACCGCAAAGCCCGCCTGCCCAACAGCTTGAGGGGCACGGCACCGAGTCGGAGATGACACCAAGACCCGAGTATATCTCGCCCACTTACAAAGCTGCAGGGAAACTTGAAGGCATGACAGCACTGATTACCGGAGGAGATAGTGGGATTGGACGCGCCGTTGCGGTACATTATGCCAAAGAAGGCGCAGACGTTGCCATCCTCTATTTCAGCGAACATGCCGATGCGGAGGAGACCAAAAATCTGGTTGAGGCCGAAGGACGCCAGTGCCTGCTGCTGGTAGGTGACGTAGGCGATGAGGCCTTTGCGCAGGAATCGGTCAAGCGCGTGATCGAGAAATTCGGCAAGTTGGACATTCTGGTCAACAATGCTGCCGAACAGCATCCGCAGGAGTCGTTGACGGACATCACGGCAGAGCAGTTGGAGCGTACGTTCCGGACGAATATTTTTGGAATGTTCTTCATGAGCAAGGCGGCACTGCCGCATCTCAAGGAAGGAGCATCCATCATCAATACGACTTCAATTACGGCTTATCGTGGCAGCCCGGAACTGCTGGATTACTCCTCGACCAAAGGGGCGATTACCAGCTTCACCCGTTCGCTGTCGATGAGTCTGGCCGAGAAGAAGATTCGGGTTAATGGTGTAGCGCCAGGGCCAATCTGGACGCCGCTGATTCCGTCTACCTTCCCTGAAGAGAAAGTCGAATCATTTGGCGAATCGCAGCCGCTTGGCCGGATGGGACAGCCTTCCGAGCTGGGACCCGCCTATGTCTACCTGGCTTCGCCGGACTCCTCTTATGTGAGTGGACAGATTATTCATATCAACGGCGGTGAAGTGGTCAACGGCTAGTCCGCCTATCGATCATCTCGTCCATGAATCTTCTGATAAACACCAATCATGTAGACAGGAATCATACCGTTCAGCATTTATAAAAAGAAAAAAGAAACCGTTCCGCATCAAGCGCAGCAGCGCCTTGCGGAACGGTTTTTCGTTGAGTCAACTCCTAATCTCCTGAATCTGGAGCGTCTGACACTCGAGGATGTCCAGGCGGATGAGTTTGGGTCAGCTGTTCATTCAACGAACTTCCGGACGATTGGCCTTTTCACCAACCTGTGCCGACAGCTCGTCGAGGGTCATCTCGAAGGCGGGAGCCAGATGCTGCAAGAAATATTCGACTTCCGGCATCGCTGATTCGGCCAGCTTCTCTTCGGTCTGCTGCTTGGCAACGGCAAATTCGCGGTTGCCGGCGGCGACTTCCCAAGCGCATTTGAGATAGGCATCGATTCGGTCGGCGGCCTTGACATAGGCGTGGAGCTGGCGATCTTCCTCGCTGGGTTCCACCGTACCGATCAGCGGAGCATAGACCGGGCGCAGCGGCTCGGGGGCCATATCATTCAGGCGCTGTGCGCCCATCTGTTCAATCAGGCGGAAGTTGGACAGCAGCGCCTCGTTGTGATGTTTGACAGGGGTGGGAATATCACCCGTGAAGACTTCAGGTGCATCGTGGAACAGTGCCAGCGTAGCAGCACGTTCGGCGTCCAGCGATTTACCGTATAATTCATTGCCAATGGTGCAGAGCAGATGGGACAGCAGCGCAACATGATAGGAATGTTCCGCGACATTTTCGGTCATCGTGCTGCGCATCAGACTCCAGCGTTTGATATGCTTCAGACGATATAGATAAGCAGAGAACGGATAAGTGGTCAATGGGGGCCCCTTTCTTTACGACGTTCAAGACTTTTGGTCTTTGGACTTTATGATAAGATAGAAGACACGTTACTCATTATAGCAGGATCGAAAGGAAGGGACGCAAGTGAAAAACGCAGGAATTGGGCGTGAGCGGAACCGCCGATGAGGGATAAGGCGCTGGCGTTCAGCGGATGGGTAGACCGGGGCATGTTTTGGATTACGCCTTCCATGCTTGTACTTGGCCTGATCTTTTCCCCGCTGTTTCTCTCATGGGTACCTGCTATTCCGTATCTGTTCGCGTATATCACCTTTGTGATGGGGGTAGGCTGTGGACGCGACCATCTCAAACAGGTCTTCTCCAGTCCCCTGCCCATTATTCTGACGCTCATTTTAAGCCATGTGGTCGCGCCGTTGGCCGCCTTTGCGCTGGGCAGCGTATGGTTTGGGGTTTCTTCGCCTTATACGGTAGGTCTGGTCCTGTTTACGGTCATTCCGCTTGGCGTATCTTCTGTACTCTGGATCGAGTTGTCTGGTGGCAGCCTGGCTCTGGGGCTTGCGATGGTGCTGCTGGATTCGGTGCTCAGTCCCGTGATCGTGCCCGGGTTGATTCAGCTGTTCTTCGGTACGCAGCTGACCTTCGATACTCTGCATCTGATGCGCGATCTGCTGCTGATGGTTGTCGTGCCAACGGTATTGGGCATCGTGATCTATGAACGATCAGGCGGCCGATTCAAGCAGCAGGCAGGGCCGATTTTGCTGCCCATCTCGAAGATTTTCTTCATGCTCGTCATCCTGCTGAACGCAGCGGGAATTGCGCCTTATGCGTATGAACTGCGCGGCGATCTGCTGTCCGTGATTCCGGCCGTATTGATTCTGGTCGCGCTCGGCTATATGCTGGGTTATTATAGTCCGCTGCTGCTCAGACTCAAGCGTCCGGAGCTGCTGGTGACCGTTTCCTTTGCGGCGGGCATGCGCAATAATTCGCTGGGACTTGTGCTGGCGCTGGGTTACTTTTCCCCGCAGGCTGCGGTTCCGGTCGTGCTCGCCATTTTAGTCCAGCAGCCGCTGGCGACCCTGCATCAGTTCATATTACGCAAATTCAAACCGTATCCGTTGAAGGAGAGCTTACATTCATGAGACCTTTTCGTTCTCGCTTGACTCTAATTATGCTGCTGCTGGTCGGCATCTCGGTACTGGCAGCGGGTCTCACGATGGCCAAGGTGTTCCGCGACTCGCACATCAGCTCCCTGGAAGAATACATGGCCCGGGAGATCAATTTGCTCGAAGACATGCTGGAGCTTCCGGCCGCACCGGCAGAAGGAGAGAATCTGCCTCTCGTATTTGAGAATGAGGCCAAGCGGCTGGCAGCACTGACCGATTCACGGGTAACCTTCGTGGCGAAGGATGGCCGCGTATTGGGGGACTCGCAGAGCAAGCCCGGCCTGATGGACAATCACCTGAATCGGGAGGAGATCAGGGATGCGCGTCCCGGTGTTCCTGGGCATGCGGTTCGATACAGTGAGACGCTGGGACGGGATATGTTATATGTCGCAGCGCCTATCGTCTCATCCGGCGGCTTCGAGGGTTATGTGCGTCTGTCCATGAGTCTGGCGATTGTTGAGGAAGGCCTTCAGCGCGGCTGGGTCATCATGGGCACGGCCCTGGCCATCTTGTTCCTGATCGCGGCGCTCATCAGCTATCGGATTGCCCGGGGATTAACCCGGCCGATCGAACATATCATGGAGACAGCCAACCGCATCTCCAAGCTCGATTATGATGCGCGGGTCGGCTCCATGGGCCGGGATGAGATTGGGCAATTGGGCGCGTCGATTGATAATATGGCCGACAGTCTTCAGACGCAGATGCACACCATCCGTGACAATGAGAGTCTGCTTCAGAACGTGCTGGACAATATGACCGGCGGCATTATCATGATCGATGAAAACGAGAAGATTGGACTGGTCAACCGCCAGGCAGAGCGGATGCTGGGAGTTCGCGCAGATCGAATCGTTGGCCGCTCCTATACGGAGTTGAAGCGTTTCTATGACCTGACCAAGTTCATACGCGAGGGGCTTCAGCACAAGGCCCGAACCCATGATGAATTATCGTTATTTGTGCCGGAGGAGAAGCTGATTGCACTTGATGGAGTGCCGATGACCATTCAGGATGATTCCTATCATGGCATGCTGTTCCTCTTCCAGGACGTATCGGACATTCGTCGTCTGGAGCGGATGCGCAGCGAATTCGTAGCCAACGTCTCTCATGAACTCAAGACGCCTGTGGCAGCTGTGCAGGGCTTTGCAGAGACACTGCTTGCCGGTGGGGTGAAGGACGAAGAGACGGCACGATCCTTCCTCAAGATCATCTATGATGAAGGCGATCGGTTGAACCGCTTGATCGGAGACATTCTGGATCTCTCCAAGATCGAGTCGCGCCGGATTCAGCTGGACTACGCGCCTGTACACATGTTGACCCTGTTTCAATCGGTGAGCAAGGTGCTGGAAGGAGCGGCTGAACAGAAACGAATCGAGATTCGGTTGGATGTGCCGGAGGAGCTGTTTATCGAGGCAGACGAAGATCGCTTGCGGCAGATCTTTATCAATCTGGTCGGCAATGGCGTCAGTTATACCCCGGAAGGTGGACGGATCATTATCAAGGCGGACGAGTTCATGGATGAGGAATATGAGAGTGAACGAATTCGCTTCAGCGTATCCGACAACGGCATCGGGATTCCCAAGAAAGACCTGCCGCGAATCTTTGAACGTTTCTACCGGGTGGATAAAGCACGCTCACGCAGCTCAGGCGGCACCGGGTTGGGCTTATCGATTGTGAAGCACCTGGTTGAACTGCATCGCGGCACGATTTCTGTCGAAAGCGAAGTCGGTTCGGGAAGTACATTTATGGTCGAACTACCTGTCCTGCAGGAAAATCCGTAAATTTTTACACAGCGTTAACAATGTCATGATATGCTGATGGAGGTCGAAACAAGGTACAGGGGCAGGCCAGGGATTGGGGTCCGACATCCGTAAAAAGAATCCGTAAAAAGAGGAGAGGAGCGGACTGACCTGGCGGCTTCACCAATGTTCGAGGCATACGAAATGGGGGATCGAGCCAATGGCTAGGAAACTGCTCGTTATCGAAGACGAGCCGACGCTGTCCCGGTTGATTTCTTACAATCTGTCCCAGGACGGTTACGAAGTCGTACTGGAGGAGCACGGGACAACAGGATACGAGCGGGCACGCAGAGAAGCGTTTGATCTCATTCTGCTGGATCTGATGCTGCCGGGCATGAGCGGTATTGAGATTCTGGAGAAACTGCGAGCTTCGGGTGTGAAGACACCGATCGTCATTCTGACTGCGAAGAACGCGGAAGAAGATATTGTTCTGGGGCTGAAACTTGGCGCGGATGATTATATTACCAAGCCGTTTGGTGTATCCGAGATGCTGGCGCGTGTAGGGGCAGTGATTCGGCGGACTTCCGGTGAAGAGTCGGAATATGCGATGCCGGCTGTGTCCGAATCGAAGATCAGCCTGGGCGCACTCACCATTTATCCGGATAAATATGAAGTGATGTTGGGACAGCAGGCGATCAACCTGAGACCCAAAGAGTTCGAGGTACTGCTGTATCTGGCGCGTAAACCGGGAGTCGTGATGACCCGCGATGATCTGATGAACGCTGTATGGGGCTTCGATTATATTGGCGGTCAGCGTACGGTGGACGTGCATGTCAGCTCCCTTCGCAAAAAGCTTGAGCTTGATCCGGGTTCGGTTCATATTGATTCGATCCGGGGTGTCGGTTATAAATTGGTCGTGGCACAGGCCAAGGCGGATTCCAGGTCCTCTCTATAGAGGGGCCGGGAGTCCTTTTTTTGTGTCTTTTTACCTACCGTTAACGAAACGTTGACATATGACGAATAAGGGCGCTGTATACTTGAAAAAAACATGACGGGGGATACACTTTCATGCCTGGAGCGGCCGTATTGGAAAGAGAAGAATTGGGTCAAAAGTCGGAACTGGAAGAAAAGGTTAATCATCCGGAGATCGAAGTAGACGAACAGGCAGGGGCGCCTGTCGAATACGCCGAAATCAACAAACCGGACGAGACGCCAGCCACATCCACATTGGATGTTCGGCAGGAGCCGTTTGTAGACAAGCATCAGCCGCAGCAAACGGTCGGGAGTCAGAGCCAGAATCCTGTTCCAAGTCCGCTTCAGGGTCAGCCGCATCCAAGTATGCGCCCTCAAGCGTATGAACGAAGCATACCAACGGTCAAGGTGCCAATTGTGCGTCATCAGACCGCCTTTTTGCCTGCCAAAGGACAAGTCCTGCCAGCCAAGAAACCGTCACTTGGCATGCTGTCATCAGAGATTCCGTCATCCGGTATTCCATCATCCATTCAACAGCCGCTGGAGGTTCAACCGCTGGACATTCAGCCTGCATTGGCTGATTATGCACGGCAGGTTCCGGTGATTGGGGCGGAGCTGACTTGTTTTGAAGCGCTTCAGGTATTCAAGCATGAGGAGACTGCACCCTGCATCGTCGTCTGCTCTACTGGTGGGCAGCCCATGCTGCTGCTGATGCGCGATGCCTTCCACCGCAAGTTGACCGGGCGATTTGCACCGGAGCTTTTCTATGATCGCACGGTAGCTGAGGTATTTGGCACGCTGCCGCTGATCGCTGAGGTAGACATGTGTCCGTCAGAGCTGATCGATATTGCACTGGATCGAGAAGACGATTCCTTTGCGGACTGTGTGGTCTTGACGCGCGAGGGAACATATGAGGGTGTGCTGACGGTTCGGGATCTCATCCGGTTATCGCGCGATCTTCAGGCTCGTTCAGCGCGCGAACGACAGGATCACATCACAGGCAGCCGCCACATGCTCAGTCGAGTCTCCGGTTCACTGTCGGAGATTCATGAGGCCGCAGGCAGCGTCGTACGTGAAGCGGAACGGATGAATCATCGCACGACCGAAGGACGCCAGGCGCTTGCGGAAGCGGAAGGTGCCTTCGCACAAGCGGCTTCGGCGATTGCCGGTCAGCGCGGTTCGATTGGCAGCCTGTTGAGCTGTGCGCAGGAGATTGCAGAGGCTACCGGCTCCATTCGCGGCATCGCGGGTACCAGTTCGCTGCTGGCGCTGAACGCCTCTATTGAAGCGGCACGAGCGGGCGAAGCCGGGCGCGGCTTTGCGGTCGTCGCGGGTGAGGTTCGCGCGCTGGCGGAATCCACCCGGCGGCTCTCGGACGAGATCGGGAGTCTGCTGGAGCGGATGAATACCCTTAGCCTGGGTGCGGCAAGCGGGATGGAGGAAGCGGAGACGCGGATTCGCCGCGCAGCGGATCGGATGAACACAGCGGATGGACAGTTCCAGGAGGTATCGGGTTCGGCCCGAAGCTCCGAAGAGGGGGGACGCTTCACCTTCGGGTTGACCGAGACGGCGCTGCGTGAAGTGGAAGCGGTTCGGGAGACGCTGGAGCAGTCGTTATACGAACGGTAAAAAGAATCAGCAATATTCGATTTTCGGCAAATTTTACGCTGCGTTAACATTTCTTCTTAATGCCTTTAACAATAAGTCGATACACTGGCTTGAGGAGAACCGCGAAGGAGACTCAGAAGAATGGAACCGATTATCCGCACTCAAAAACTCGATCTGTATTACGAGCAGTTTCATGCACTGAAAAGTGTCAATCTCGACATCCCCGAAAAAGCGGCGACCGCCTTTATCGGGCCATCGGGCTGCGGCAAGTCCACGCTGCTTAGGACGCTGAACCGCATGAACGATCAGATTCCCGGTACGCGTATCGAAGGTTTGGTGTCGCTTGGCGGCAGTGATATTTATGATAAAAACATGGAAGTGGAAGATCTCCGCAAACGCGTGGGCATGGTCTTCCAACAGCCGAATCCTTTTCCCAAGTCCATCTATGAGAATGTCGCCTATGGGCCGCGTCTTCAAGGGATCAAGAAAAAGGAGGAGCTGGACCGAATCGTCGAAGAAAGCTTGAAGCAGGCGGCTCTATGGGATGAAGTCAAGGATTTCCTCAAGCGTTCCGCGATGGGGCTATCCGGTGGTCAACAGCAGCGTCTGTGCATCGCCCGTGCCCTGGCCGTGAAGCCGGATGTTCTGCTAATGGACGAATCGACTTCGGCGCTGGACCCGATCTCGACAGCCAAGATTGAAGATTTGATCCGTGAGATCAAACACCAATATACGATTGTTATGGTGACACACAATATGCACCAGGCGGCCCGGATTTCGGACAAGACGGTCTTCTTCCTGAATGGCGAAGTCGTAGAAGCGGCGGAAACGAAAACTTTATTTTCCACGCCGGAGGATTCACGCACTGAAGATTATATTTCCGGCCGGTTCGGCTAACAGCGTCGGCCAAACTGAGGATAAAGGGGAGTCGTTTCAATGGTTCGCAGACAGGATTTTGATACAGGGTTAAATCAACTTAGGGAACTGCTCATCAAGATGGGCAACCGGATGGACGAGGCGCTCAAGGAAGCGATTGAATCGCTCAAGGCTTCGGATCTGAACAAAGCGAATGAAGTCATTCGCAAAGACGCCGAGCTGAATGCGCTGGAAGAAGAAATTCTGGAGCTTGGCTCACAGTTGATTATTACGCAGCAGCCGGTCGCCAAAGACCTTCGCCGCATCATCGTGGCCTTTAAGATCTCCAGCGATCTGGAGCGGATGGGCGATCTGGCCCGCGACATCGCCAGAGTTACGGTGCGTCTGGATGGTCAGGCACCGGTAAAGCCGCTGATTGACATTCCGCACATGGCCGAGATCGCTTCAACGATGATCGCAGAATCCATTCGTTCTTACATGGATGAGAACACCGATCTGGCTTATAAAATGGCCAAAGACGATGATGAAGTCGATGAGCTGTATGGTGCGATGCTGCGTGAATTGTATGCCGTGCTGCTGGAGAAGCCGGAATCGGCTCCACAGATGATGCTGCTTCAGATGGTCGGCCGCTATATCGAGCGAATTGCCGATCACGCGACAAACATTGGTGAGAATGTGGTCTTCCTGGTAACGGGACGCCGCCCTGACCTGAACTCTTAATGGTATCCCTGCGGAAGTCCGATGCAGCGCTGATGAGTTTGACTGATGCTGCCCGGTGACCGCCTGGCAAGCCCATGTTCTTTCGGTATCCCCCACCGAAAGAGTGTGGGCTTTTGGTTTTTCGTTTGCGCGGGGATACGGAGTGGGTAATTTATAGAGCGGGCATCGCCCGAACTTGCAGGGAAGGACCGATCGATTATGAGCCATCACGATCAACCATTGATACATAAAGCAGCATCCGGGGAAGAAGACCGTGAAGGGCGCGAATGGACCTGGTATCATTTTGCCGATTATGCAGAAGCCAAGGAACATCCGGACTGCGCCAGAGATAAAGACACGCTTCAGTGGCTGAAGGACTGCACGGCACGAACCCACAATCGCACGCTGGCGATAGCTCGTCATCATAATGGTGACAGCGTGCTGAATGGAACACTGACGCTGGACATGGCACCCGATAAGCGGGATAATAATCTGCTGCTGCATTATTACGTGCAGCGTAATCAGCTGATCCTGATTGGTTTGACAGACGTCGCCCTAACGCGTACGAATCGGGAAGGGCTGATGCAGGCCATGTTGGCGAGTGCTTCACCCATCGATGCTTTTTTAGTATTGATGAGTGAGATTCTGGAGTTCTTTTTCGTCCAGTCCGACAGCTTTGAACAGAATCTTCATGCGCTGGAGGAAGAGATGAGGTTTCGCAATGACCGGCGCATCTTGCAGAAGACGATTAATCTGCGGAATGATCTGACGTATTGGAATGCACAGATTATTCCGATCAAGGAGATTCGCTATGCCGCCGAAGAAGTGTTCCGTGAAGACATTGAACATTCGGATTGCAAGCATATCCTGGAACTGCGCCTGCGCCGCATTGACATGCTGCAAAACGAATATGACGACGAGATTGATTCGCTGCTTCGTGTAGATGACAATATTACCAATTATCGTTCCAACGACATCATGAAGGCGCTGACGCTGTACACGGTACTGCTCACTCCAACAACGGCACTGGGCGCGATATGGGGGATGAACTTTGAGCATATGCCGGAGTTATCCTGGCCGCTCGGTTATGCTTTTTCGCTGGCTGTGATTGCGGCTGCCACAGGAGCCACCTACTGGTGGTTGAAGCAAAGAGGGCTGACCGCAGACATTCTCGATATGGATATTAAGCCCAAACGCCAGGGGAAAGGGCAGCGACGGCATCGGCGTACAGGCCTCAATTCCAGACCGTAAGGCAAGCACCAAATGAACAGAAGCGGGTGGGCTTTTTTGCCGGACTTCGGATAAGCGAAGTTCGGCTTTTTGTTCGTTTGATGGTATCATAGAGGAACGAAGATTACACCCAAGCGGAGGTTGTGCATGGACAAATTAATGATGATCGACGGCAACAATCTGATCTACCGGGCGTTCTACGGCATTACCGCTCCGTTACAGACGGCCGACGGACGGCCGACCAACGCGGTTTACGGTTTTATGCTGATGCTGCTCCGGCTGCTTCAGGATGAGAAACCCACGCATATTCTGGTGACGTTTGACGCAGGGAAGAAAACCTTTCGTCATGAGACGTTTGGCGATTACAAAGCTGGACGTCAGAAGACGCCGCCCGAGCTGACTACGCAGTTCCCTCTATTGAAGGAATTGATCGAGGCGCTGGGCATCAAACAGTACGAATTGGACAATTACGAGGCCGACGACATCATGGGGACGCTGGCCAGACGAGCTGACGACGAAAAATGCGAGACGATCATTGTCAGCGGCGACCAGGATGTGCTCCAGCTGGCTTCCGAACATGTGCGCATCAACCTGCTCAAGGGCAAAGGGGTAGGCGATGTGCTGCCGCATGGTCCCGAGCAGATCATGGAACGATTCGGCCTGAAGCCGGAGCAGATCATCGACCTCAAAGGTTTGATGGGCGACTCGTCGGATAATATACCGGGGGTACCGGGTGTAGGAGAGAAGACGGCGCTGAAGCTGCTGCATGAATATGGAAGCGTCGAGAATCTGCTGGAGCACACCGATGAACTCAAGGGCAAGATGAAGGAGCGAATCGTGGAAAACGCGGACAGTGCCCGTCTCAGCAAAAAGCTGGCGACGATCTTCCGCGAAGTACCGCTGCCGATTGAATGGTCAGAGTTGGCATACGCAGGGGCAGATCGGGAAGTCGCTGTGCCGGTGCTCAAGAAGCTCCAGTTTAACTCCTTGATCGAAAAAATCCCGTACGCAGGTGCGGCAGGCGAAGAAGAAGATCCGTTTGCTCCCTTTGAATCCGAGGCAGAAGATCGTGCGCCGCTGGACGTGCGGATTGTGGACGAAGAGAAGCTGGGCGAACTGGCTGAATTCCTGCCTCAGATCTATGTGCTTCAGGCGGAGACGCATGGCGACAATCCGCATCATGCGGAAGTAGTAGGGATTACGCTGTCAGGAGCCGAACGTTATTATTATGTGCCATTTGAGGTGCTGCAATCTCCACAGGCGGCTCCTGTTCGGGAATGGTTGGAAGATCCGTCCGTGCCCAAGAATGGCTATGACCTTCATCGGGCTGACCTGGCCCTGTATTGGAACGGCGTGAATTTTGCCGGAGCAGGATTTGATCTGCAATTGGCCGCTTATCTCATCGATCCGACCGAGACGGCAACGACGATCAGCGGATTGGCGCAAAAATATGAGCTGCCTAGGCTGGCGGAAGATGAAGAGGTATATGGAAAAGGGGCGAAGTTCTCCTGGCCGGACACCGAAACATTGGCGGATCACTCGGCACGCAAGGCTGAAGCGCTGGAGGCGATCCTGCCCAAACAGCGGGAACTGTTGGAGAGCTTCGAGATGAATCAACTGTTCTTCGATTTGGAGATGCCGCTGTCACGGATTCTGGCTGATATGGAGAAGCAGGGAATCGCGGTGAATCCGGATGATCTGGAAGCGCTGGGAACAGAGTTTGAAGCGGAGATTGACCGTCTCAAACATGAGATCTATGGTCATGCCGGCATGGAATTTAACATCAATTCCACACGTCAGCTGGGTGAGATTCTGTTCGACAAGCTGGGTCTGCCTGCGGGCAAGAAGACCAAGACCGGCTATTCGACGGATGCCAAGGTGCTGGAGGAGCTTGCACCGCAGCATGCGATCGTACGGACGATTCTGCACTATCGTCAGCTCTCGAAGCTGCAATCGACCTATATTGACGGTCTGCTCAAAGAAATTCGACCGGAGACGGGCAAGGTGCATACGTATTACCGTCAGGCGCTGACCGCAACCGGACGACTGAGCAGCCAATATCCGAATTTGCAGAATATTCCGATTCGTCTCGAAGAAGGGCGCAAGATCCGCAAGGCCTTTGTCCCGTCCGAACCGGGCTGGACGATTCTGGCCGCCGACTATTCGCAGATTGAACTGCGTGTACTGGCGCATATCTCGAATGACGAACGCCTCAAGGATGCGTTCCTGCACGATATGGACATCCATACGAAGACGGCGATGGACGTGTTTGGAGTGACCAAGGAACAGGTCGATTCCAATATGCGCCGCTCCGCAAAAGCGGTCAACTTCGGCATTGTATACGGAATTAGCGACTATGGCTTGTCGCAGAATCTGGGGATCTCCCGCAAGCAGGCGGCTGATTTTATCGAGCAGTATTTTGCCGTATTCCAGGGTGTACAGCAGTATATGCACGACATTGTGGAGGAAGCCAAGCAGCAGGGCTATGTCAAGACGATGCTGGAACGCCGGCGCTATCTGCCGGATATTCATAACCGGAACTTCGCCCAGCGTTCATTCGCTGAACGAACGGCGATGAATACGCCGATTCAGGGGACAGCGGCCGATATTATCAAGCTGGCCATGGTGCAGGTAGATGCCGTGCTGACCGAGCGCAAGCTCAAGAGCCGGATGCTGCTTCAGGTACATGACGAACTGGTATTTGAAGTGCCGGAAGACGAACTGGAACTGATGAAGAAGCTGGTACCGGAGACGATGGAAGGCGCCCTGAAGCTGTCCGTTCCGCTTAAAGCGGACGTCAGCTTCGGCAATAACTGGTACGAAGCCAAATAATTCGGAGGGCCGCGCGGAGCGTCCGCCGGCCCTCGCTTACATCTCAGAATTCAATCTGCGACGTCCGCCTTGCAGAGGCCGAGTTGGTCTGCGCATGTTTGGACGAGCCGCAGGCTCATACAGAAAGGTGATAGAAAGATGCCGGAATTACCTGAAGTCGAAACGGTTAAACGAACATTAAATACCCTGGTCGCCGGCAAAAAGATCGAGCGGGTGACCGTATCGCTGCCGCGTATTGTGCGGCGCCCGGAAGATCCGGCGCTGTTCGCAGCGCTTCTGGAAGGCCAGACCATCCGCAATATCGAGCGCAGCGGCAAATTTCTGCGCTTTAATCTGGATGGTTGGGTGATTGTCTCGCACCTGAGAATGGAAGGGCGTTATGGCCTGTATGCTTCGGACGAGCCGGTAGAGAAGCACACGCATGTGATTTTCCATTTTACCGATGGAACAGAACTGCGTTACCGCGACGTTCGGCAGTTCGGTACGATGGATCTGCTGGAGGCCGGTTCGGAATTTACCGGGGCGCCGCTGCACAAGCTGGGACTGGAACCCCTGTCGCCAACCTTTACGGTAGAGGCGCTTGGCGCGAAGCTGGCGGGCAAAAAGACGAAGATCAAGCCGCTGCTGCTCAATCAGGAAGTGGTCGCGGGGATCGGCAACATTTACGTCGATGAGACGTTGTTCCGCGCCGGGATTCATCCTGAACGCGCCGCAAACAGCCTGAGTGCAGAAGAACTTCAGCGGCTGCATCGCTGCATTGTGGATATTCTGACCGAAGCGGTCGCAGCCGGTGGCTCCTCCGTTAAATCCTACGTCAATGGACAGGGTGAATCCGGCTCCTTCCAGGATCAGCACCGAATCTATGGACGCAAGGGACAGCCCTGCCATAACTGCGGAACGCCCATCGAACGGACCGTTGTGGGCGGTCGGGGAACGCATTACTGTCCGACCTGCCAGACACCAGGCGAAGGAGGACGCGAAGCATGAGAATCGGACTGACCGGAGGCATCGCCACCGGCAAAAGCACAGTCTCGCGGCTGCTTGAAGCCAGAGGAGCAACCATCGTAGACGCCGACGTAATCGCACGCGACGTGATGAACCCCGGCCAGCCGCTGCTTGCCGCCGTCGCCAATCGCTTTGGCCCTGAATTTATCCTGCCTGAAGGGGGGCTGGATCGCCGCCGGATGGCGGAGCATATCTTCAACCGCCCGGAGGAGCGTCAGGCGCTGAATGCCATCGTTCATCCGGCGATTCGCGCCGAGATCCGCCGTCAGGTCGAAGAGTACGAAGCGGCTCACCCGGAAGGAATTGTGGTGGCCGATATTCCGCTGCTGTATGAATCGGGACTGGAGGACTTGTATGAGCAGATTGTGGTCGTCTATGTCCCACGTGAGATTCAGCTGAATCGACTGATGCTGCGCGACCAACTCTCCATGGAGCAGGCTGAAGGCCGCTTGAATGCCCAGCTCGATATTGAAGACAAGAAGCGCAGAGCCGACCACGTCATTGATAACACCGGAACTCCGGAAGAGACGGAGCGCCAGGTGGATCGGCTGATGGAGAGCCTGAGGGCGAGATGAGAATGGCGAAGAAACGATTTGCGCTTCCTCTGTTTGTGCTTGTCCTGCTGGCGCTTTTTTTCAACAGTGGATGGATGTCCTGGGTGTACCCGATCAGCTATAAGGAAGAGATTCGCAAGCAGTCCGAGTCCTATCACATTGATCCGTTCCTGATCGCTTCCATCATCCGGGTGGAGACGAATTTCCGTCCAAGCAAGGAATCGCGTGTTGGCGCACTGGGCATTATGCAGCTTATGCCGGACACGGCGAAATGGGCGATCAAGCAGGGCAAACTGCCTGATGCCACGCCGGATCGGATCAAACATGAGCCGGAGACCAATATCTTGATCGGAACGTGGTATCTGCGCAACCTGTCCGACCAATTTGGAGATAACAGCCTGGAGGTTGTCGCGGCCTACAACGCCGGACCGGGCAATGTCAAGAAATGGATAGAGAGCGGTCAGTGGGACGGAACGCTGGAGAATGTGCGCAATATTCCGATCGGGGAGACGCGGCACTATATACAGCGGGTCGTTTACTATTATAATCAGTATACGAAGGTTTACGAGACGTTCTGAATCGAAGGCGAACTGATCCGCTCCTTGGGAGAGGACAGAAGTTCGTGGAGAGGAAGTGAAGAGATTGAAGTGCCCTTATTGCGACTATAGCGGTACCCGGGTATTGGATTCGAGACCGGCCAACGAGAATAAATCCATCCGCAGAAGGCGGGAATGTGAAAGCTGTGGACGTCGATTCACGACATTCGAGATGGTGGAAGAAACACCGCTGATCGTCATCAAGAAGGACGGCAGCCGGGAGGAGTTCAGCCGCGACAAGATTCTGCGGGGGCTAATCCGTGCCTGTGAGAAACGCCCGGTATCGGTTGAACAGCTGGAGACAATCGTTTCGCGCGTGGAGCGTTCCCTGCGCAATACTGCCGTGGCCGAGATCGAGAGCCGCAGTATTGGGGAGCAGGTCATGCAGGAGCTGTATCCGGTGGATGAGGTGGCGTATGTTCGTTTTGCCTCCGTTTATCGGCAGTTCAAGGACATCAATATGTTCATGAAAGAACTGAAGACGCTGCTGTCCAAGGATGGCGAGATCCAAAGCTAGCAGCAGCTCCGCTCTCTATTTTGTGTAGAAGGGTGGAACTGCGTTTGGCGAAACACGCTTGGAGGGTACGCTTCTCACCGAACCAAGTTCATGCTGTGTGAGGCAAGCTGCCAAATACACCGTTTGCGCTTCACAAAAGTCCGTTTTTCCCTAGGGAAAAGCGGGCTTTTTGGCGTTTCTGGCAGTTTGACCTGCGGCGCGCTGAAGAAAATTTCGAGAAAATGGTTTACAGTCCTAGTGTATGAGTGTACTATATTGATATAACACTAGTACATGGAGGGCGAAGACATGACACTGACCCAATCAACCAAGCCAAGACAGGCAGGCGGAGAAGAACCGGTACTACGACTTCAGAACGTAAGCAAGATCATAGGTAGGAAGAAAATCGTCGATCAGCTGTCTTTTGACGTGAGACGAGGTGAAATTGTAGGTCTGCTGGGACCCAATGGTGCGGGCAAGACAACGACCATCCGCATGATGACGGGTCTGATTAAGATCAGTGAAGGGGATGTGAAGATCGCAGGCCGCAGCATCCAGAGCCAATTCAAGGATGCGATTGTCCAAGTCGGAGCGATCATCGAGAATCCGGAATTTTATCCCTATATGAGTGGGTACGACAACCTGAAGCAGGCGGCCAGAATGACCGATTCCGTAACGAGCGAGCGGATTGCGGAAGTGATCTCGCTGCTTGGTTTGCAGGAAGCGCTGCACAAGAAGGTCAAAGCCTATTCGCTGGGCATGCGGCAGCGGCTTGGAATTGCCCAGGCTCTGCTGGATCGCCCCAAGTTGTTGATTCTGGATGAACCCACCAACGGTCTTGACCCGGCGGGCATCCGAGAAATGCGGGATTATCTCAAGAAAATCGCCGTATCCGAAGGGATTGCCATCCTGGTATCCAGCCACCTATTGTCTGAGATCGAACAGATGTGTACCCGCGTAGTCGTGATTCAGAACGGTCGTCTGGTTACGGAACGTGCCATCGGAGCAGGAGGCAGCGGGCAGGAACGACCGGAACTGCGCCTTCGTGTAGACAACCCGGCTAGGGCGCGTCAAGTCCTGGAATCATTGAAGGGTGTACAGGCACTGGATGGACGCGAGGGAGAGCATGAGATCATCTGCCAGGCTGCGGACGAGGAGATGCCCGCGCTGATTGATGCCCTTCGTCAGGCGGAAGTGGCGATCTACCGGATTACCGAGACGAGAAAATCACTGGAAGACGAATTCTTGCAATGGACAGGAGGCAACCAAATTGCGTAACGGAATCCGATTGATTCAGAACGAATGGTTGAAGTTGACGAAGAAAAGAAGTTTCTGGGTTCCCGTCTCCATGATGGTACTGATTGCGGCGATGGTTACCTTCATGCTCTACAAGTTCTCCAGCAATCTCTCCGAGATCGACTCGGCGGCTGCTTACCTAAGCGGAATGATGGGAGCATCGGGCTTGGGGCAGTTTGTAGCGATTTTATCCATCGTGGGTACAGCGGGCATCGTAGCGCAGGAACATGCGCAGGGCACAATCAAGTTTCTGCTCATTCGCTCCCGCAGCCGGGGGGAGATCTTCGCCGCCAAATATGCAGCAGCCGTATTGTATACGCTGCTGATGACCCTTATTGCCGGTGTATCCATGTATGCAGCAAGTGGATTCATGTTTGGGTTCGGAGGTACGGGGGCGCAGTGGCTGGATGTACTCAAGGAAAGCGCGTATGGCCTGGTCTACTCCATTGTGTATGTCACCCTGGCCTTCATGGTGGGTGCGCTGACGCGTTCGACGGGAGTAGCGATCGGGGTGGGTCTCGCGGGAACCATGTTTGGAAGCCTGATGATCTTCAAAGACTTCTATAAGTACGTGCTGTTCCCGAATGTGAATCTGTCTGTCTATGATACGGTAGGTCCCCCTCTGCCGGGGATGTCGATTGGATTTTCCCTGGTGGTATTGGCGGTATACATGGCGCTGTTCTTGGTCGCAGGGTATACTGTGTTCAGACGCCGGGACGTGGCCTGATGGAGCCAGAGCGGGGAGCCTGCGGGCAAATGTTTGGTGCCAGCCCAAGCGAGAGGCTTGGGATTGGCACCGGGCGCGTCCGCGTGTTCCGGCAAGGGAAAGGTGTGAACGTCAGACGTGACTATCGAATTTGACAATAATCTGCCGATTTATCTCCAGATTATGAACTACATCAAGCTGCAGATTGTAACGGGCAAGTTGGGTCCCGGTGAGAAGATTCCTTCGGTGCGCGACCTGGCTGCCGAATTGAAGATTAATCCCAATACGATCCAGCGTACGTTTCAGGAACTCGAACGAGAAGGGGTCGCAGAGAGTCGGCGCGGCCTGGGACGGTTCGTAACAAGCGAGGATGAGAAGATTATGGCGATCAAAAAAGAGATGGCTGCCGAGCTGCTGGAGCGGTTTATCGGCGGCATGCGGGAGCTGGGATTCGACAATCAGAATATTGTAAAAATCGTCGCGGAATCCGTAGAGGAAAAGCAGCCGGAAGAAGGAGGACACACCCGTGGCACGATTGCTTGAGTTCGAGTCCGTGAGCAAAGCGTACGGCAAGAAAATCGCATTGCAGCAGATCACGATGGCGATCGAGCCAGGGCGTATTGTAGGTCTGCTGGGCAGCAATGGCAGCGGCAAATCGACGCTTATGCGCCTCGCGGCAGGGCTTGAACATCCTGATGCAGGAAAAATCCGTATTCTCGGACATCTGCCGGGTCAAGCCTCCAAAGCGGCCGTTTCGTTTATGCCGGATCGTCCGCAGTTTGAAAAATGGATGACAGTTGGCGAAGCGCTGGACTTTCAGCGGGATTTCTTCAACGACTTTGACGCCACCAAGTCGGAGCGCATGCTGGACTTTATGAAGCTGTCCCGTCGGGACAAAGCGAGTGCGCTCTCCAAAGGCATGCAGGAGCGCTTGCAGTTGACGCTGGCTTTATCGCGCCGCGCTTCGCTTTATCTGCTGGACGAGCCGATTGGCGGCGTTGACCCGGTCGCTCGGGATCACATTCTGGATGCACTGGTGGAATTTTATGAAGAAGACAGCAGTGTGGTTGTCTCGACGCATCTAATTGCGGACATTGAGAGGATCTTCGACGAAGTTATCATGATCCGCGAGGGAAGTCTGCTGCTTCAGCGTGAGGTGGAGCAGATTCGGATGGAATCCGGCAAAAGTGTGGATCAACTGTTCAAAGAGGTGTATGCCGAATGTTGAAACTGCTGAAGTATGACATGAAACGTGATTTGTTTACCCTGCTTGGCGGAGCGGCTGCGCTGGTACTGGGGCTGCTGGCCATTGAGCTGTTGGGAAAGCAGGTGGGCATGGAGAGAGGAGCCCAGGCAGTCCTGAGTTTGATGGGCTATACCTTTTTCGGCATCCTGATTCTCATTGCGGTCTGCAACAGCTTCCGTCTGAATATCCGCTCTGTGGGGCGACGATTGGTTCCGCTTGGCAGCCTTCATTACGTGGGTTCGGCCCTGCTGTATGGACTGCTGCTTAACGGGGTGCTGCTGGTCATCGGCGGCTTGCACATGCTGTATTACCAGGCGACAGGAATTCTCCAGCAGCTCGAACAATCCGGCAGCTTCACCATCAACTGGGATTCGTCGATTCCCCTGCCATTTGGGGTATCCCTGATCGTCCTGTGGGGCAGTTTGTTCTTGTTGACCCTGCTGCTGCTGGTCATGGCGATGATGGAGAGTATGCGGTTCAAGGGGCGTACATTAATCGCGGTCGCAGCAGTCATTGGGATTAGCATATTGACGTCAGCGGTGGAGAACAGCTTTTTTGGCGGCGCAGGTACGCAGGCTCTGACCGGCTTTCAGATCGAAAGCCAGTCCGAGCTGAATTTGCCCACAGAGAGCCTGGGAGCTGTACTGCCCGCGTTTCTCTTTGAGCTTGTGATGAGTGCTCTGTTCACCTGGGTAACCGTAAAGCTCATTAACCGCAGCGTACGGGTTGAATAAAAAGAGCCTGAATTGAAAAAAATTCCAAATAAAAAACGCTTTTCGTCTCCTTTCGGATTCGGAAGGCGTTTTTTGCGTTAATCGTAAAGAGTGCAAATAAGTGTAATAAAAAACATCTTTCCCGGTTGATTTCCAACGGAAAAGATGTTATACTAATAGCTGTCCGTAATTTAGTTGTTTATAAACAAATATATTAAAATCATAGCACGGATTGATTTTATTGTCAAATAATTTTTACGATGAAAAAAACGATTTTATTTAGGGTATCAGACCTCAATTTCTGTTGGGAAGGGGAAACTATATATGGATCGAAACCTGGAAACCGAATCCACTCAGATTCCGGAAGAAGCCGTTCTAACCGGTGCGGGAAGTGACGACTCTGTACGGATGTACCTGAAGGAGATCGGGCGTACGCCCCTTCTGTCCGCAAATGAAGAAATTTCTCTTGCGGAGCGTATTGTGCAAGGAGACGAAGAAGCGAAACGTCGTTTGGCCGAAGCAAACCTGCGCCTTGTGGTCAGCATCGCCAGACGTTATGTAGGACGCGGCATGATGCTGCTTGACCTCATTCAAGAAGGCAACATGGGCTTGATTAAAGCGGTAGAGAAATTTGACCACACCAAGGGCTTTAAGTTCAGTACGTATGCAACCTGGTGGATTCGTCAGGCGATTACCCGCGCGCTGGCCGACCAAGCCAGAACCATCCGGATTCCGGTGCATATGGTCGAGACGATGAACAAGTTCATGAGAGTCTCGCGTCAGATGCTTCAGGAGCTGGGCCGTGAGCCATCCGTTGAAGAACTGGCGAAGGCTATGGAAATGAGCGAAGAGAAGATCCGCGACATCATGAAGATCGCTCAAGATCCGGTTTCGATCGAGACACCAATTGGCGACGAGCAGGATTCCAAACTCGGCGATTTCATCGAAGACAAGGAAGCCATCGCACCGTCGAAATTTGCGGAAGCGGGTCTGCTGCGCGAACAACTGGAAGAAGTGCTGGACACGCTGACGGAACGGGAAGAGAATGTACTGCGTCTTCGTTTTGGTCTGGAAGATGGACGTGCGCGCACGCTGGAAGAAGTCGGCAAGGAGTTTGGTGTAACCCGTGAGCGGATTCGTCAGATCGAAGCCAAGGCACTGCGTAAGCTGAGACACCCAAGCCGCAGCAAGATCCTCAAGGGTTACCTGGAATAGTTCATTAGGTGCATCCAAGATTACATCAGCTCAAGAGACCGGAAGAGAAAGCTCCATACGGAGACTTTCTTTCCGGTCTTTTTGACATGGAATCGGGAAACTGGGAGAGATTCAACCTCCGGGCGTCAAGAAGGTTGCGAAAGGTGCAGAAATGTTGGAGATGTAACATAGGCTGATCGAGAGTAACGCCTTTACAATAATAGGGAAGTCACTTCATTTTTGGGGAGGGGAAGATTTGAGAAAAAAAGCATGGGGAATCAAGGGGGGCCTGCTCGCTTTATGTGCAGGGCTGATGTTAAGTGGTTGTGGCGGCGGAGCCAGCAGCGAAAAGGCAGCGGAAGCACCTTCCACGCCTAGTGTTGAAAACGCATACAAAGAGAAATATGACCCGCCGGTTACGATCACAACAGCATGGGGTATCAATCCGATTGCCAAGTTCAAGAACGGTGAAAGTATCGAGAACAGTGTAGCGACGAAGTGGGCAAAAGAGAAGTTTGGCATCGACATCAAGTCGCTCTGGTCGGTAACCGACACCAACGGAGCCTTCGTCACCAAGATGAGACTTGCGATGTCCTCCGGTCAGGAGATGCCCGAGATTGTTACGGTAGGCGACGATCTGCTGGCGCAGGATCTCATCGACTCCGGCATGTATCAGGAAGCAGGGCCGCTGTTTGACAAATATGCTTCGGATACATGGAAAAAGGCGATGGAGCTGGACCCGAATATCTGGAACCCTTATACGCGTGAAGGCAAGCGAATGGGTATCCCGATTCTGGATTATGCCTACAATAACGATTATTTGCTCTGGATTCGTCAGGATTGGCTGGATAAGCTGAATCTTCAAGCGCCCAAGACCATCGACGAGCTGGAGAAAGTCATGGATGCGTTCAAGAATCAAAACCCGGACGGATTATCGCCGGATAAAGTCATTCCACTCAGCCTCGGCTTCAAGACTTCAATGAACACCTGGATGGGCGATCCCTCCTGGATCTTCGGTGCTTACGGCACGCTGCCGCAGCAGTGGAATCTGAACGCAGACGGCAAGCTGGAATATGGCTCGGTCAATCCGGCCATGAAGCAGGGGCTGGCGAAGCTGAATGAATGGCATACCAAAGGTTATATTCCGGCCGAAGCTGCGCTGTGGGATGAGAACAAGACCTCCGAACCGGCTGTAGCGGGAACCGCAGGCATTATTCCGGGGCCTTATTGGATGAGCGGCTGGCCGCTTCAGGATACGGTCAAGAACGTTCCGTCTGCGGTCTGGAAGCCAATCGCCATTCCAACCGGACCAGATGGTAAAGCGATGCGCCACGGAACGAAATTTTCCAATGGCGTCATCCTCATCAAAAAAGACATGAAGCACCCGGAAGCCTTTTTCACCTATCAGAATTATCTGTTCGACAACTATGCCGATCCCAAGCCGGGCAGTCCTTATGATTATGGTCTGTTTGAGGGGTACGATTACAAGCTGGATGACAAGGGTCAGCCGATTCCGGGCGAAAAGATCGACGGCGGGTATGTCAATGTGACGCTGTATCTGCTGGTTCATGATGGCGCACGGATTCCGGATGCCCAGATGAAGGCGCTGATGAATCTGGCTGACGGCAAAGAGCCGGTGACGAAGCTGGAGAAGGACGTTGCGCTCAACTATGGTAAGGAGACGCCGGCTGCGGCGAAGATTCTGCTCAGTCAGGAGGAGATCTCCAAGAAAAATATGTTTACCGGCCCGACAACCGACACCATGAAGTCCCGACTGGATTATCTGAACAAGATGGAGAATCAGGTGTTTAACGAGATTATTTATGGCAAAAGTTCCGTTGACGCGTTTGATGCTTTCGTGAGTTCTTGGAATTCCGGTGGTGGGGAGAAGATGACGCAGGAAGTAAACGCCTGGTACGACACGGTCAAGTAACGATTCAATCATTTATGGAAAGCTCCGCATGGGTATGTCAGCCAAGCCCTTGCTGTATGCCGGGCCAGTGGACGTGCCCATGCTTGGGAGGGAAGGAGTCTGGCAGTGCATAACACCCAACAACAGATGATCTACGGTATGGATGTTTCTTTTCTGGATGAGATTGAACATGGCGGAGGCCGCTATTACGATGAGGCAGGGCAGGAGCGGGATCTGCTGGAATTGTTGAAGGAAAAGGGCGTCAATGCCGTTCGACTGCGGATCTGGAATGATCCGGTCGGTGGATTCTGCAACCTTGAGCGAACCATTCCCATAGCCAAACGCATCAAGGAACAGGGAATGACCTTTCTGCTGGACTTCCATTATTCGGACAAGTGGGCGGACCCGGCGAATCAATGGAAGCCTGCAGCCTGGGAAACGCTGAGGGGTGCAGCATTGGAGCAGGCGGTCTACGACTATACGACGGAGGTTCTGACAGCGCTGGCGAAAGTGGAAGCTCTGCCGGACATGGTGCAGGTGGGCAACGAGATTACGCCGGGGATGCTGTGGGATGAAGGACGAGTGGGTGGAGAAGAGTTTGATACGGATGCCCAATGGGAGGCCTTTGCACGATTGGTCAAAAAGGGAATTCAAGCGGTTCGGGCTGCCAGTCCGGATATTCGCATCATGATTCATATCGACCGGGGCGGCGACAACGCATCCAGCCGAAAGTTCTTTGATCGCTTCCAGCAGTTGGGGGTCGAGTTTGATGTGATCGGTCAGTCCTTCTATCCGTGGTGGCATGGGACGCTGGACGATCTTCGTCATAATCTGAATGATCTGGCGACCCGTTACGGCAAACCGATCAACGTAGTCGAGACGGCGTACCCGTGGACGTTGGAGGAGCCGGAAGGGTATCACTGGGTGATGAATGGCCGGGAAGAACTGCTGCCGCTTCCTGAATATCCGCCATCTCCGGAAGGCCAGCAGCAGTATCTGGAAGACATCATTGCGATTGTACAGGAGCTGCCTGGTGGCCTCGGAGAAGGGTTCTATTACTGGGAGCCGGCCTGGATTCCCTCGCAGTCCGAGTGGTCGGTCGGCCATCCGAACAACTGGGCCAATCTGACAATGTTTGATTTTGAGGGCAAACTGCTGCCGTCTTTTGCGGCCCTGGCTGGACAGTCTACGAGATAACGTACGAGATAACGGCCGACCGGAAACGTGTCGTAATCCTATGGGAAGAATGTTTCGGGTCGAGCTTTTGGAAATCGGGAGGATGACGATGGAAAAAAGAAAACTGATGAAACGCGCGATGATGCTGCTGTGCGCCGCGCTGCTCCTCTGCACCTGGGGAATCACCGCACCCAACACCGCTGCTGCCGCACCTGCATTTGCCAAAGGAGCGGACATCAGCTGGGTAGCGGGTCTGGAAGCGCAGGGGCAGACATGGAAAGACAAGAACGGTAAACAAAAAGACATTCTGCAAATTCTGCGAGACGATTATCAGATCAACTCCGTACGAATTCGCGTCTGGGTGAACCCGAACATGAGCGATTACAAAAATGGCTATCTGAACGCGGAGAAAGCCGCCAATCTTGCGGCACGTGCCAAGAATCTTGGCATGAGCGTCATGCTGACACTGCATTACAGCGATTCGTGGGCTGATCCAGGTCAGCAGACCAAACCCTACGCCTGGCAGAACTTCAACTTCACCCAGCTGATGGATGCGGTATGGAGCCACACGGTCTACGTCATGAACACGATGAAAAATAAAGGCGTGACGCCGGATTGGGTACAGATTGGCAATGAGACGAGCGATGGGATGCTGTGGCCGGATGGACGCGCCTCCCAGGGCGGGATGAAGAACTATGCCTGGCTGGTCAACACGGGCAACAATGCTGTAAAGTCGGTCAGCAGCAGCACCAGGACCATCGTACATCTGGCCAGCGGCCATGACTCTGCCTTGTTTGAATGGAATATTGGTGGGCTGATCGCCAATGGCGCAACTTTTGATATGGTGGCGATGTCGCTGTATCCAAGCACGAGCGATTGGCAGACCAAAGTCACCCAGGCGGTAGCGAACGCCAACAATATCATCACGAAATACAATAAGGATGTAATTGTATCGGAAATCGGGCTGGAGTATAACCAGGCCGCGACCACCAAAAGCTTTATCGCGGACATCAAGCAGAAGATTCGCAGCCTGCCCAACAGTCGGGGCAAGGGCGTCTTCTACTGGGAACCGGAAGCGCCTCCAGGCTATAACGGAGGATATAACAAAGGCGCCTGGGGCACGGACGGCAAGCCGACACAGGCGCTGGAAGGTTTCTTGAATTAGGACTCAGCAAGGCTGCGGACAGAGAGAAGGACAAGAGAGTTCCTGACGGGACTCTCCTGTCCTTTTGTCCGTTTGAGACCGATAGACCGGCGATCTGCCTGAATGAACCTGCGTTAATGAATCAGCTCGGCAAACGAAGCCTGTGCCGCTTCAGCCAATCCGCTAGGGGCAAGTCTCATTTGCAGTCCGATTTTTCCTGCGCTGACTGCGATCTGCTCCAGTGTCTCACCGCTTGCGTCGATGAAGGTGGGAAAATGCTTCTTCATTCCGATGGGCGAGCAGCCGCCGCGGATATAGCCGGTCCATTTTTGCAGCTCTTTGAGCGGCAGCATTTCAATTTTTTTCTCTCCAGCTGCGCGGGCAGCTTTTTTGAGATCCAGCTCCTCGCCGACGGGAATCACAAACACATATCCGTTTGTTCCGGCATGGGCAACCAGCGTCTTGAAGACGGTCTCGGGCGCAAGTCCCACCTTCTCCGCAACGGCTGTACCATGAATCTGACCATCCTCATTATCATAGCTGAGGGTGTCATAGGGGATGCTGAGATCTTCAAGTTTGCGCATCGCATTTGTCTTTTGCATCTTGGGAGCGGCCATATTCATTCTTCCTTTCTTCCATTACGATCAACAACGATCCAATCGCAAGATTTTCTCTATTCTTATTGTAGTCAAGCGGCCTTCCATAAGCAAAAGATCGAAGCTTAATGCCCTTTCTTGACAGGCAATTTGAACAATGCTATAACAGAAATTGGGTTAGCACTCCGCACTGATGAGTGCTAACAATATCTGAACGCACGACCAATCGGAGGGAGACTCACGCATGGAGAAGAAGCAGTTCCAGGCCGAATCCAAACGCCTACTCGAAATGATGATTAACTCGATCTATACGCAGAAGGAGATCTTCTTGCGCGAACTGATCTCGAATTCGAGTGATGCAATCGACAAGATCTATTACCGGGCATTGACTGACGAGCAGTTGACTTTTGACCCGGACAATTATTACATCAAGCTTGCCATTGACAAAGAAGGGCGCAAGTTGACGCTGACGGACACCGGTATTGGCATGACCCGCGAAGATCTGGAGAATAATCTCGGCGTGATTGCCAAGAGCGGATCACTGGCCTTCAAGAAGGAAAATGAAGCCAAAGACGGTCATGACATCATCGGCCAGTTTGGTGTGGGCTTCTACTCGGCCTTCATGGTGGCGGACCGTGTGACGGTAACCAGCCGTGCGCTGGGCGAAGAACTGGCGTATCGCTGGGAGTCCGAAGGCGCGGAGGGGTACGTCATCGAGCCGGCGGAGAAAGCCGAAGTGGGTACCGAAATCGTCCTTCATATCAAAAATAATACCGAAGACGAGAGCTATGACGAGTTCCTCGAAGAATATCGCCTGCGCTCCATCATCAAAAAATATTCCGACTTCATCCGCTACCCGATCAAGATGGATACTGTCGTTCGTGTCCCCAAAGAAGGCGCGGAAGGCGAATTCGACGAGAAAACGCAAGAGGAACAAGTCAACAGCATGGTGCCGATCTGGCGCAAGAATAAAAGTGAGCTGACGGATGCGGATTACGAGAACTTTTACGCGGAAAAACATTATGGCTTCGACAAGCCGCTGGCGCATGTACATATTAACGCCGACGGTGCTGTGGTGTACCGCTCGATCCTGTTTATCCCGGAGACACCGCCTTATGACTTCTATTCCCGCGAATATGAAAAAGGACTGGAGCTGTATGCGAACGGCGTGCTGATTATGAACAAATGCGCCGATCTGCTGCCGGACTACTTCAGCTTTGTCAAAGGGATGGTCGATTCCGAGAGCCTGTCGCTGAATATCTCGCGCGAGATGCTCCAGCATGACCGTCAGCTCAAATTGATCGCCAAAAATATCGAAAACAAAATCAAGAGCCAGCTCAAATCGCTGCAAAAAGACGATCGGGAGAAATACGAGAAGTTCTTCGAGGCGTTCGGACGTCAGTTGAAATACGGCGTATACAGCGATTATGGAACGCATAAGGATGCCCTTCAGGATCTGTTGATGTTCTATTCTTCGACCGAGAAGAAGCTGGTGACTCTTGACGAATATGTATCGCGCATGCCGGAAGATCAGAAGTATATCTACTACGCCGCTGGTGCGACATACGCCCGCATTGAGAAGCTGCCGCAGACGGAAATGGTCGCAGACAAAGGCTATGAGATTCTTTACTTCATCGATGACATCGACGAGTTTGCCGTGAAGATGCTGATGAGTTACAAGGAGAAGGAATTCCGCTCCGTATCCTCGGGCGATCTGGGTATTGAACCGGATGAGCAGGAGAAGCAGGATGAAGCGGAAGCGGCTGGCGATCAGGAGCTGTTTGATTATATGAAAGAACGCCTGGCGGGCAAAGTCTCGAATGTACGTGCCTCCAAGCGTCTGCGTTCGCATCCGGTCTGCCTGAGCAGCGAAGGCGACGTATCGATTGAAATGGAGAAAATCCTGAGCATGATGCCGGACAATCCGAACGTCAAAGCACAAAAGGTGCTGGAAGTGAACGTGCACCATGACGTATTCGCTTCGCTGAAATCTTCGTTTGAAGGCGACAAGTCCAAGCTGGATCTCTACACCGATCTGCTGTACAATCAGGCGCTGCTGATCGAAGGGCTGCCGATCGAAGATCCGGTGGAGTTTACGAATATGATGTGTAAGGTGATGGTTTGAGGAAAAGGCGAGGCGGCTGCGGAATGAGTTCGTTTCACTCGCTGTTTCGATCGGGAAGCAGGATTGAATAGTATGGAAGCTTCCCGATCTCAAAGGCGACCACTCCGTTGTTCCACTGAACTCACTCCTTCGCCGATGGCCTTTTCTGTTTTTTGGAAAGATAAAAGAGAATAGATAAAAGCCAAAAGATAAAAGAGCAACAGCAACAGCCAGAAGCAGGCCCAGGGTCTGCTTCTTTTTTATACCTTTCTATAGGTGTGGAAAGGCGGTGGAGAAGGGTACAGGGTTAGGTTTAAGAAAATTTCGGGTTAATCTGGCTAGCTAACCGGGATTTACGAAGGGATTCGGATAAAAAACCCGGGCATAAGGCCTTGGAGAAAGTGAGAACCCCGCTAACTTGGGACCAGAGGCTTTCAGTCGATAGGGGCTTTTTTGGGACTGAGTAATCTCCTATACTGGAAACAACTGAGAAACCACGATCAAGACGATCAACAGGAGGAGAGCGCATGAGTCTGATGAGGCAAGCGATGCTGGGGCCGGGAGAATCAAAACGTGTGGTGTCGCATCTGTCGGCGGCGCAGAGGTTGATCGATTATTATCTATTGCCTGTAGAGAAGGAGCCGCGCTGCTTCAGACGGCAGATGGTTCATCTGGAGCAATACGCGGGGGATGTAGGCTTTGAGCGTGCGGAGTCGAAGCTGCGAATCGCGGATTATGCGCTGAATGGATTGTCGCTGTTCATCCTGATCGGACTGCTGGGCACAGCCGGGCTGGATCTGGTCTGGCCGGCACTTGGCATCCGCGAATCGGTGCTTGCGGGAATCGCTGCCAATTTGGAAGCCGTGATGCTGATGGTGGCGGCGCTGCTGCTGCTGTTTATTGGACTGATGGGGATTCGGCGTTCTTTTAACCAGGATGTGGAGGAACGTTTGGTTCTGTTATGGCAGCGAGTGCTGGAGGTTGTGAATCCTGCATTGGATATGCCTGCGGACTCGCCATATGCGATGTCACAGGCTCTAAATGAATGGATGGAGCGTCAGGAGACGCGGGACGAAGAAGCCAATCCGGATATTCGCTTCTAATCGGTTAGGGCTGGATCAGGATGGTCGGATAATCAGACTCTACATAACAAACGGGCTGCACCGGGATTCCGGCTGCGGCCCTTTTTCTAAATCAGATGCGAACACGATGCAAACAGACCGTGCTTCTGGTACACTAACATTCATCAGATCAGCACGGGAGGGAAGGGCGTTGAGAGAACGTTCAGAGAGAAGCGGCTGGAATGAACGAATGATTAAGTCACTCTGCGGCGATAGCGCTTATCGAAAAGGAGAAGCGTTATTCCGTGCGGGGCGGGTACATATTCGGCAACTGCCGAATGAAGAAGCGCAGGTGTATGAAGCGGATGTACGCGACGGGCAGAATTGGCATTTGACCCTGCGTTTTGGCGGTGATGATGCAGTCATTGCGGATTGTGAATGTTCGACAGGCTTTGCCTTTGAACGATGCTGCAAACACTCGGCAGCGGCGCTGCTTGAATGGCTTCGTCTGCGTAAAGAAGGATCAGTCGAAGGACAAGTAAAGGGGCAAGTAGAAGGAGAAGCTCCGAATGAAGTGGACATGGAACCCGATTATAGCAAGCAGGGTCACCGGGATAGAGCGCAGATATTGGGCCAAGCAGGGAACTTGAATCCTCTGGAGAGAGAAATGTCAAACGCGGCTGCCGACCCTCGCCCTGAGCGCTCCGAGGATCGTCTCGTTGGACGAGTGATGGATTTGTTTCGCCAGCAGCCCCGGGCAATGGCCGGTTCCCGTTCCCTCTTCGAGTCACGGGATGAACTCAAGGTGGAATTTGAGATTCTTCCCTACATGCAGGGTTCGCGCAGGGGGATTCTGGGTCTGGAACTGCGAATCGGTGCCGATCGAACCTATGCAGTGCCGGATATTCGTGAGTTTCTGCTGCGTTTTGAACGCGGAGAGAGCTATTCGCCCTCTCGATATTTTCATTATGATCCAGCGAAGCATTGTTTTGGGCTGCGCGATGATGCCGCGCTGCTGCGCCTGTGTGAGATTCGGCGCAGCGAGAAGATGCAGCGAGCTTCCGCCGGAGCTTTGTATACCGGCGAGATTGGCGATCCGCCTTCGCTGCCGCTGCCGCCGCATGCCTGGGAGAGCCTGGTGCCGCTGCTCGAAGCGGCACCCGAAGTGCAGGTTCGCAGCGGCATGGGCAGCCGCAGCGCCTCGGGTCTTGTGATCTCGTACGATCTGCTGCCGCTGCGTTTTGAATTTCATCGCGCGGCGGAGGGTGGAGCGATGCTCATGCGGGCACGCGGCATCAATGAGGCGGTGGTGCTGGAAGCCTACGGGCTGACCCTGCACGCCGGGAAGTTCTATCGGATGGGTGAGGCAGAAGCTCGACGTCTGGCCGATCTCAAGCAGATCCTGTTGGCTGACGGCGCAGAGGCGGGAATCGGAGGCGAAAGCGTGCAAATTCCCAGCGAACAGATTCCGGCATTTATGGAGCGGGTCGTTCCCGGTCTGATGAAGCTGGGCGATGTGTATTTTGCCGATGATCTCTCGGAAGCCATTGTTCAGATCCCGCTGGAAGCCCGGATCTATCTGGATCGGGTGCATGACCGTCTGCTGGCCGCCTTGGAATTCCAATATGGCGATAGGGTAATCAATCCGCTTGAGCGAGGCGGTGGGCGAAAGGGCGAGAGCCGAATTCTCATCCGGGAGGGCGGCAAAGAACTGCGTCTTCTGGAGCTGATGGAAGAGGCTGGATTTACCCGCACGGAAAGCGGCTATTATATGCAGGATGAGGCCCGAGAATTTGCCTTTCTGCATCAGATCGTTCCGCATCTGGAGCAGTTGGCCAAAATCTATGCGACCACTTCGGTGAAAGAGCGGGTACTCCGGGTCAATCCGCCTCCCAAGATTCTGGCTCATTTTAACGAACGATCCAATTGGCTGGAATTCCGCTTTGCCATTGAAGGGATTCCTGAAGCGGAGATTCGGGAGGTGCTGACAGCCCTTCAGGATAAACGCAAATATTACCGGCTGCGCAGCGGGGCGCTGCTGCCGCTGGAGACCCAGGCGTTCCGTACGCTTGTGGACTTCCTGAACGGCAGTCGTCCGTTTCTGTCGAACCTGGAATCGGCCGAGTTTGCGCTGCCAACGGCAGAAGGACTGCATCTTCTGGGCGAATACGCCGACAGTGAAGGCGGGCTGATGCGCCCGGATCGTGCGCTGCGGCGCTTGATCGACAGCCTGCGAAGTCCGGATCTGCTGGACTTCCCGCTGCCCGAATCCCTGGCCCCACTGCTGCGCGATTACCAGCAGACCGGCTACCGCTGGCTCAAGACGCTGGCGCATTATCGGCTTGGCGGGGTTCTGGCCGATGATATGGGACTGGGCAAGACGATGCAGAGTATCGCGTATCTGCTGTCGGTGCTTCCTGATATTCGGCAGAGCCGCAGACCGGCGCTTGTCGTCGCTCCCGCCTCGCTGCTGTACAACTGGCTGAGCGAATGTAAGCGATTTGCGCCAGAGATCCGCGCCATTGTGTCGGATGGAAGCAAGGCGGAGCGGGAAGCCATCCTGTCGAGAACCGACGAGATTGATGTGCTGATCGTATCGTACCCGCTGCTGCGCCGGGATGTCGCGCAGTATGAGCAGATCGACTTTCATACACTCATACTCGACGAAGCGCAGGCGATCAAGAATCCCGATACGCAGGCAGCCAAAGCCGTCAAGAAGCTGCGTGCGGGCTTCCGTTTTGCCCTGACCGGCACCCCCATCGAAAATTCACTCGAAGAACTGCGTTCGATCTTTGAAGCGGTGCTGCCCGGTTTGTACCCGAACCGGCGCCAATTTGCCGAGTTGACCCGCGAGGCGGTAGCCAAGCGTGCCCGCCCGTTTCTGCTGCGCCGGCTCAAGTCCGATGTACTCGGTGAACTGCCGGAGAAGATCGAGACCATTCGGGTCTCGGAGCTGCTTCCTGAACAGAAGCGGCTGTACGCGGCGCATCTGGCCAAGCTCCGTTATGAGACGCTCAAGCACCTCGACAACAGCGAGGAACTGGGGCGAAGCCGGTTATCTTTTCTGGCAGGACTGACGCGGCTGCGCCAGATCTGCTGTCATCCTGCCCTGTTCGTCGATCAGTACGCCGGGCGTTCCGCCAAGTTCGAGCAGCTGCTGGAGACGTTGGAAGAATGTCGGCGTGCCGGACGTCGGATGTTGGTGTTCTCACAGTTTACGGAGATGCTGGACCTCATCGGTCGGGAGCTGGGGGAACGGGAACTGCCTTTCTTCTATCTGGATGGAGCTACGCCGCCCAGGGAGCGCTTGGCGTTATGCGAACGGTTCAATGAAGGAGAGAAGGACATCTTCTTGATCTCGCTCAAAGCAGGCGGAACAGGCTTAAACCTGACGGGCGCTGATACCGTCATCCTGTATGATCTATGGTGGAATCCTGCCGTTGAACGCCAGGCCGAAGATCGCGCTCACCGAATGGGTCAGACCCGCGTGGTACAGGTGATCCGTCTGGTCGCCAAAGGCACGGTGGAAGAGAAGATGGCTGCGTTACAGCGCAAGAAGACCGAGCTGATTGATGCGGTTATTCAGCCGGGGGAAGAAGAACTTTCTCGGCTCTCGGATGCCGATCTGCTGGAGCTGCTTGGCGAAGAAGGCAACGAAAAGGACGACGCGTAATGGCGTCGTCCTTTTGGATTTCTCTTAGATTTTGAAACGTTCGATAGAGGTTTGCAGGTCTTGAGCGAGTTTGCTCAGATACGAAGCCGAACCTGTGACTTCCTGCACAGAAGCCAGCTGTTCTTCGGTTGCAGCGGCGACGCTCTGCGTCATTTCCTTCGAGCCGCTTGCAATGGCAGCGGATGATTCCACCGTTGCCAGAACCTGTTCGGAGCTGGCCGACATTTCTTCCGTAACCGCCGAGACTTCATGCAGCTGCACGGACAGATTACGTGCGCTCTCCATGATACCATCGAATACGCGGGAGACATCGTTCATCACGGTACGTCCATTCTCAGCCTGGCTGCGGCTGACTTCCATGCTGCGGAACGCGACCTGCGTTTCACTTTGAATCTGACCAATCAGAGTCGAGACATTGGAGGACGATTCCTGCGTTTGTTCGGCAAGCTTCTTCACCTCGGCAGCTACTACGGCGAATCCACGTCCTTCTTCTCCTGCGCGAGCGGCTTCAATGGCTGCGTTTAGCGAGAGCAGGCTGGTCTGATCGGCGATGGCTTTGATCGTATCGGTAATCTGACCGATGCTGGCCGATTTTTCGTTGAGTGAAGTGACCACTTCGGAGAGGTCGCTGATCGAACGGTGAATCTGGTCCATCTCCCGGATGGCTTCAGCCAACTTCAGATGACCCTGCTTGACGCTGGACTCCGAGTTTTGGGAATCGACAGCCAATTCGGTAGCGGATTCGGCAATACGCTGGATGCCTACGTTCATTTCCTGCATGGTGCGATTCATTTCGATGGAGCCGCGAGCTTGCGATTCGGAGCCTTCGCTGATCTCCTGAATTTGCGTCGAGATGTGTTCGGTTGCCTGAGCGCTTTGTTCCGAGCTGGCTTGCAGCTGTTGGGAGCTTGCGGCCAAAGTTACGGCATTTTCCGAGATTTGTTTGACCAGCAGACTCAGGGAACCGACCATTGCGTTGTAGGATTGCGTCAACATTCCGGTCTCGTCTCGTGCAACATTGGTTCCGCTTGAGCTGAAGTCGCCTTCGGCAGCCAGTTTCATCAGATCTTGCAGTTCACGAACCGGACGAGTGATGGAACGTGTGATGAGCATGGAGAGCAGGGCAAGCAGCACAACGGCAAGGAGCACGCTGGTGATATTCACGATGTTGGAGATCTGGCTGGCATGGTTATTGTCCAGATTTCTTTGTTTAGCAGTATTTTCGGCAAGTTGGCTGAGTTGGGTGTAGAGACCTTCGATTTTTACCTTAGTGGGTTCCAATTCAGTCACATAAACTTGATAGGCTTCTTGATTGTTATTTTGCACGGCCAATCCAACCACTTTGTCTTCCAGAGCGCGAAGATCTTTTCTGCCCGAGACGATCTGATCGTAAACCGCCTGTTCATCTGAATCTAACTTGAACTCTCCATAGGATTTGATGATCTTGGAGTTTTCGGCAAATGTATCTTCAAAATGATTCTTCAGTTTGTCGTTTACCGAGGCATCCTGATTCACCATCAGTTGAAGCAGATCATTCATGATGCGATTGAAGTTGGTCATGACCTGATTGATGGATTTCACCTTAATCAAGCTATCTTCATACATCGTTTTGGAGTTGGCGGCCATCTGATTGACATACACATAGCTGACGGTTCCTACCAGAAGCAAGAAGATAACGGCTGTTGTGTTCAGGATCAACAGTTTGGAACGAAGTTTAAAATTGCGGAAAAGGTTCATTCCCTTCACTCTCCATTTTTATAGGGTAAGCGGTCCTCGTGTTTAGCGACTTCTGATCGACCGGCTGTTTTCATATCTAAATTATCGGCGTTTTTCGACAAAAAAAGAGAGCAACCGATAGGAAACAGCTCCTATATTCAACAAAGCGAAGCGACCAATTTTCTAGTAGGGTCTGGGGGAGTTCTGGAGCGAGGGGACAACCGGGCAGGAGAGCAGCGTCACCAGAATACACAGTAGACATGCGCAAACAAGCGGATGGAACGTCCCTTCAGCCGATTTCTTGCTATGTAAAATGAAGACAGCTTGAAGAATGGCTTCGATCTAAAAGAAGTAAGAAAGAAAAGACGCTGATCCAAGGTCAGCGTCTGATTAGCAGTTGAGGAAGCATGATGCAAAGAGTGGAGATTAAAAATCGAAGTTGTCCGGATCAGGGCCTACACGCCGGTTCTGATTGAGAGCGTCAATTCGCTTCATATCCGCTGCACTTAATTCAAAGTCGAATACATCGGCATTGGCGGCGATTCGCTCTGCATGAATGGACTTGGGGATGGTGACGACGCCGTGCTGAAGGTCCCAGCGGAGAATGATCTGGGCCGGTGTGCGCTTGTAGGCGGCAGCCAGTTCCAGCAGCAGCGGTTCTTCAAACAGCCCGCCCTGCATCAGCGGAGACCATGCTTCCAGAAGGATGCCATGCTGCTGGGCGAATTCCCGCAGCTCCGGTTGGGTCAGTCGGGGGTGGAATTCGATCTGATTGACCATGGGAGCGATCTCAGCCTGGCTCATCAGATGTTCCAGGTGATGCACATGGAAATTGCTGACGCCAATCGCTTTCACGCGGCCCGTTTTGTACAGTTCCTCAAGTGCCTTCCAAGCCTCCACGTATTTGCCTTCAACCGGCCAGTGAATCAAATACAGATCCAGCTCATCCAGCCCCAGCCGTTCGAGGCTTTTCTCATAAGCGGCCAACGTCTCCTGATACCCCAGATCGGCGTTCCAGACCTTCGAGGTGACGAACAGATCTTCGCGCCGCAGGGCGTTTTCGGTCAATGCTTCACGAATGGCTCGTCCGACTCCAGCTTCGTTGCCATAGATAGAAGCGGTATCGATGCTGCGGTAGCCCAGCTTGATGGCCTGCTTGATCGCATCTACCAACTCCTGCCCATCGTCTACCTGAAAGACACCAAGGCCAAGCGGCGGCATCCCTGTGCCTGAGGCCAACTGAACCCGATCATTCAGATGGCGGGAAGCGGAAGGGGAGAGCGTATAGGAATTTGATGTATGATTCATTAAAAAAACCTCCTAAAGTAAAATAGATATGGGAAAGAGAAAGACAATCAGTGCTCCAACAAGCGCGATGCTGCAAATCAGGATTCAGATCAGGGTTCAGGCAGCGTGCCGCACAGCTTCATTCCGCTGCGCGGTGCGCTCCAGATGGATCGCCCAGCCGGTCAGCAGCGCAGCCAGCGCGACCATCAGACCGCCGATCCAGGTCGTGTGACGCAGTGCATCATGCGCGGCTGCGATTCCGCCGATATAAGCACCCAGCGCAATGCCGGCATTGAAGGCCGCGATATTGAGCGCAGAGGCGAAGTCAACGGCCTGGGGAGCCAGACGCTCCGCCAGATTCACGACATGAATCTGCAACCCCGGTACATTCATGAAGGCGAAGAGTCCCATCGCCAGTATGGTGATTAACCCGGCTGTCTTGGACGGAGCCGTGAAAAATAATACGATCAATACCGCCGCCTGCACAGCAAACATAATGCGCAGGGCACGAAGCGGATTGTGGTTCGCTGCCCGGCCGCCAACCAGATTGCCAATGGCGATAAATACGCCATAGAGCAGCAGTAGGAAGGCGGTGACGGATGGGCTAAAGCCTGTGATCTCCGTCAGCAGTGGAGAGAGATAGGTGAACACCACAAAGGTCCCGCCGTAACCCAGCGCGGTAATCAGCAGAGCCAGGAGCAGCCGCCCATTTAGGGCGAGGCGGAGCTGTACATGCACGGGGACGTAAGTACCGCCGCGCAGTCCCGAAGAGGGGACGAGCAGCAGATTGGCGACCAGAGCGATAAGCCCGACCAGCACGATCGCTATAAACGCGGTGCGCCAGCCCAACTGCTGACCGATAAAAGTTCCCAGTGGTACGCCGGTCACGGTAGCCACCGTTAATCCGGAGAACATGATGGATACGGCGCTTGCCCGACGGTTCTCGGGTACGAGGTCTGCGGCAAGGGTAGAGCCAATGGACATGAAGACGCCATGAGCGAAGGCGCTCAGAACCCGCGCAATCAGCAGTACAGTCAGGCCGTTTGAAGCCGCAGCCAGTGTATTACCGAGAATGAACGTGATGATGATGCCCAGCAGCAGCCTCTTACGCGGAACACTGGATAGCAGTGAAGTAAATACGGGTGCGCCCAGCGCGACACCTAGCGCATATACGGTGACGGTCAGCCCGGCGAGGGAGACCGGAATGTCCAGATCGGCAGCGATCAGCGGCAGCAGTCCTACACTGATAAATTCTGTCGTGCCAATGGCAAAGGCACTGATTGCCAGTGCCAGCAATGCCAAGGTACTTCTTTTTGCGGATAAAGCCATGAGAAAGGTCGCTCCTGTTCGCTCCCGTGATGGGAGAAGTTGAAGGGAGGATGCACACGGTTCAGGGAGATTCATCGGTTGAACATGAACAGTCTCCGAAGTTCAGCAATCCTCTGTGGTAGGTTCCGGCCGGTGATGTTATTATGGAAGATGCGGACGATTATGAACAGTACGTACTTTAAAGTGCTGTAGGTACTTTTTAGTGCCTATGTCCCTAACATCAGTTATCAAGAAACGGAACTTATCATAAGCAGGAGTGGATTATATGGCCGCCAAAAAATATAATATTTCGGTTGAAGCGACGCTTGAAGTAATCGGGGGCAAATGGAAATGCGTCATCCTCTGTCATCTGACTCATGGCAAAAAAAGAACCAGTGAACTCAAACGGTTGATGCCCAGCATCACCCAGAAGATGCTGACGCAGCAGCTTCGGGAGCTGGAGGAGGATGGAATCATCAATCGGATTACCTACAATCAAGTACCGCCCAAAGTCGAATATGAGCTGTCGGAATATGGATGGAGTCTGCAAAGTATTCTGGATGCGCTGTGCAATTGGGGACTGGGGCATATCGAACGCAAATATGGCGATGCGGATACAATGCTGGAAGACAGCGTATTAAATCGTTAAACGCGGCATAGTCAAAAAGAGCAAGATTTCAAAAGATTCGATCCTCAAAAAGCTGAACCGCAAAAAGCCGACCCCGATTTGAATCGGATCGGCTTTTTGCGATGCAGAAAATCAAGCGTGATAATCGGCTGCAAATGAAATACCTGCCTGACGTCTGACGGAAGTGGCAATGTCCATGACCGTCACCGAATGTCGCAGCGCCTCCATGCAGCGTTCCCAATCTCCCGCCTGATTCAACTGGATAAACGAGCGGAATTCATGAGTCATATGGTTGCTGGGTCGGTCAAAAGTGAAAGTCTGCTGACCTTCGTGTGTCCAGATCGTCACGGAGCTGCATAGATTGGGTGGGCCATCGATCCGGATACGCCCTTGTTCGCCCTGAATCAGTGTAAAGCTGTCCGCGTCAGAATCCTTGGCCGCGCAGCATGAGACTGCAAAACCTTCGTAAGCCAGCGTCAGCACACCCGATGTATCGATTCCGTTTGGCCCCAGATTTCCGACATAAGCAGCCTGGTGCGGACGACCAAATAAACCCACGACCAGGTGCAGATTATAAATATTCAGATCATATAGAGCGCCGCCAGCCAGAGCGGGATCAAAGGCAGGGTGCACCTTACCGCTCAGGTAGTCGTCGTACCGGCTGGAGCGCTTGGAGAAATTGCTCTGCACCAGACGAATCGGACCGATCTGCGGCAGCAGCTGGCGCACCTGATGATAGTCCGGCGAATAGGGCGTCACAATCGCCTCCCAGACATAACGTTTCGCCGCTTCTGCCTGTTCCAGCAGCTCACGCGCTTCTTCAACCGTTGAGGTGAAAGGCTTCTCCACGATGACATTTTTGCCTGCCTGTAATGCACGTTTGGCATAATCATAATGGAGACTGTTCACAATGCCGATGTACACATACTCCACCTGTGGATCTTGCAGCAGCCGTTCGTAATCGGTGTAGACGCTGGGAATCGAATACTGCTGCGCCAGCTGTTGGCCTGTCTCCAGACTTTTTTTCCGTACACCGATTGCCGTCACCTGGACATCGTCTAGCTCTCCTAATGCGTCCAGAGCGACCCGCACAATCATGCCGCTGCCTATCATCCCAATCTTCATCAACCCAACCTCATTTCATTTATTTTTGCCCAAACTGTCATAGATGCGAAGGAACTCTCGTCTAATGTTGTACAAAGGAAGGAAAAGCCCCAGGTTTTTCGCTGATGGTCCCTTCCATGATTCATCCCATTATCCAAAAGGAGTGTTTAACGATGAGAAAATCTCTAACACGTATGGCGGCTTTGACTGCTGCATTTGCATTGGCTCTACCCCTTGGTGCTTCAGGAAACGGCCCGCTTACCGGACATGCCCAGGCAGCTGAAGCTTCGGTCTCGACAGCAGCGAAGACTCTTGCGGCATCGAGTACCAGCACGGTACGCCCAGCTACACAGAACTTTTCCGTGATGGTTAAAGGCAAAGAGACCAAACGCAAAGCCACCTTGCAGCAGGGTAAAGGATATTCGCTCTATGTAGCTGCGGGTTATACATTCAGCGCCGCAAAAAACAAAATCTATCTGACTCAATATCCGTCGTATCAGGCGAAGATCGAGAAGCTGCCTGCTGGTTACAAGCTGGAGACGCTGAGAAAACAGGGCAAGGCGGAGCTGAAAAAATACGGTGAAGTCCGAAGCTACATTGGCGATCAGCTGTATGAAAGCCCGATGTATAACGCGAAGCTGTTCCTTCAGACCAGTTCAAAAAACAACACTACCCATAACTACATCGTGTGGACGTCGAAGACGGGCGAGTCCTATCTGTTCCGTGTAACCGTTCCGGAGAGTGAATTCGCAGGTACGTTCACCACAATCATCGGGACGTCGTTGACTTCGATCCTGGCCAAGTGATCGTCTGCTGCTCCCTTATTATAGATGGCCCTGGACGATTGTAGGCCCCTGTGCCGCACATTATAATTGAGGTACGCAAGTACGGCCTTTGTGTCCATGCAGGCGTACTTTAGGTACAGGGGAAGAGGGGTAGAGGGAGATCATGCTGCTTGAAAAACTGGTGCGTGCCGACGGATTCTCTGCTGCGGAAAAGGAGATTGCCCGCTGTATTCTGGAACGTCGGGAAGAAGTGCTGGGCATGACCATTCGACAGCTGGCTGAGGCGGCCTATTCGTCCAATCCAACCATCGTGCGGCTGTGCCGAAAATTGGGTGTCGGCGGCTATCGGGAGTTCAAGATTATGATGGCTTCGGAGCTGGAGCGTGCTGCGGATTCCGGTGCAATTAATGCGAACGTGCCTTTTGACAGGCAGGAGAGCCCGGGAGCCATCGCCAGGAAGATCGCTGATCTTACGCGTTCTACCGTGCGAGAAGCAGAACTTCTGCTGGACAGCCGTGCGCTGGATGCTGCGGCTTCGCTGCTGGATCGCTGTCAGCAGGTCTATCTGTTTGCAGTTGGCGATTCCATGATTCGGGCGATGAGTTTTCAGGGCAAGCTGCTCAAGATCAATCGTCAGGTGCAGATCAGCCATCTGATGCAGGAACAGGGCTATTACGCTTATCAGGCTTCTGCTCAGGACTGCGCCATGTTTATTACGTATCATGGACGTCAACCGGGTTATCTGGAATATGCGGAGACGATGCGGGCCAACGGGACTTCATTGATTGCTGTTACGGCTGATGGTACAGGAGAGCTGGCGAAGCGGTGCGATCTGGTGCTTCAGCTTCCGGTGGATGAAGACCCTTTGGAGAAGATTGCGACATTCTCTTCACAGATTGCCATCGATTACGTGCTAAATGTGCTGTATTCCTGCATATTCAACCTGCGATACGAACAGAATTTTGCCAGAAAGCAGGCGGGCCAGGCTTATGTCCAGCGTATTGAACGGGAATGAATGAGACGGAAATGAAACGAAAAGGCTCTGCCCAACGGGCAGAGCTTTTTTTGATGGAGCATCCGGGAAGAGAATTCTCAGGACTTATGAACTAAAAGTAAAGAGCAGGAAATGAAGGTTATCTTCTTTTTTCTTTTTTATTGATAAATTACCGTCTACAGCCCTATTGCTCCACCTTTTGAACGCTTGGTTATAATGGATAGATGCCGAACGTGATATGAACAATATCTCAATACTTTATTCAAAAACTCAACGATTAAGGAGAACTCATTCATGTCGGAAACCGTTATGCTGTCCTCTTCATCCGCCTCGCAGGATCAGGATCGGGCAGAAGACTATGTTGTACATTTGCAACTCTCGCAGGAGCTGTACCAGCGGATGGTGAACATGCCGTCGGTCATCTATACCCGATTGCTTCGCCTGCATTTCAAGCCTGAGTTTTTGGAACTAGCTGATCGGGCGCTCGAAGAAGCGGAGCTTGCGGTGAAGGCGAATCCGTATGGAGTCATGGCCCATGTGCAGAGAGGTCGAATCCTTCACATGCTGCTCCGGGTAGAGGAAGCGGAACAGGCTTACCAGACCGCGATTGCCTACGATCCGCAGGACGTGAACGCTCATGCCATCTATGCTCATTTCCTAATGAGGAGGGGAGAACTTCAGCTGACCCGTGAACGGATGGAGATCGCCCTTCGGTTAGATCCGCAGCGCGAAGATATGCTTGTCCTGCGGGATTTCATTGAAGAAGGCGAGCGTAATCCCGAGTCTCTTCACCGGCATTGGATGACGCATATGCAGTACGGAGTCAGCGACAAGCAGAGCTCTCCGGAAGAAATTCGGCGTATGATCCTGCTGCTTTTACGAATGGGAAAAGATCCGACGGGCCCTATGAAGGTTTATCTGAAACTTCGACCTGACGATAAGGAAATTCAGCTGGCTTATGGCAGCACGCTGTTCAAAAGCAAGAAATACAACGAGGCGTCTCGATATTTCCGAAAAATGCTAAATCGTTTTCCTGGAGATACGGATGTTCAGCGCTGGCTCCATCAGTTGGACGAACTGGGTACGTGGAAAGTGAAAACAGTGCCGATGATCGAGACCTTTTTATATCGTGGGGTCGCCTTGCCCATCTATATGTTGGTTATGAGTCCTGTTCTGGCCTATCGTTGGCTGGGCGTGCTGCGAAGCCGTGACCTGCCTAACACCTGGTGAAGCCTATGGACAAGTTGATTCCCAATGAGCAGAACGCTTATGTGTGTGCAGAGCTTGCCGTGCAAGTAGGAGCTGAATACCCAGGTGCCGAGACTGCCGACCAACTGACGGATCGGGCACGAGGCAAGATCTACCGCAAGCTGGATATTCCGCCGGAAGACAGACTTGGAATCTTTTTTGATGCTACCGCCTTTGGCAGGTACCGCAGCGGGGTGGTTTTTACCGATCGTGGTCTATATTGGCGAACAAAATGGGAAACGATCTTTATCAGCTGGGAAGAATTCGTGCAGGCTCCGCTTCCTCAGGAAGGGTATTTAAGCGATGCCATCCGATGGGGGGAACGAGAGCTATTTACCGTCGGACTGGAGATGGAGCGTGCAGGCATGCTGGAGCTGCTGACACAAATTCGTGAACACTCGGGAACAGCCCATTTGCCGTCAAGAGGCCCGATTTCGCTGCGGCATCGCGGAATCGAAGCCGCAGAACCCCAATTACAAGTGGACGAGAATTTTCTGCTTTATCTGTGCAGACGTTCCGGGTATTTCGAGCTGAAGCACCTCAATAGAGGGCATGCGGGGCTGCGCCAACAGCCTCAGCATGAATTGTTCAAGCTGGATCAAGACCGTCTGATCGCGTTCCGCGACGCAGGACTTCGCGCGGCAGGGAAATACGGCGTTGCCCTCAGCAGCGAAGGGCTGCATATCCGCAATCCTTACTCTTTTCGGAACGGTCTTCAGGAAAGCTTTCTAAGCTTTTGGCGAATCGCCGAGCTGACTCAGATTGAAGCCGAGAAGGATCAGGTGCATGTGGACCGCATCCCAATCTACTCCGCGCTGCATGGCAAGGAACTGATCGCCCTGCTTGAGGATCTGCGATTATATTTGTCTTCGCTGAGCGGAAGCCAAGTCCATCAGGCAATACGGATTCCCTATTCCCTGTTGGATCAGCAGCCGTGGGAACTGGACGCTCTGCCGCCCGGTGAACAAGCCGACTGGTTGGTTGCAGAAAGAGGCTGTCTGTTGGGGATTTATACCGAATCGCAGATTCGACTGGCTCTCCACAAAGAGCAGTTGAATGCGAAAGACGCCTACTTCTGGCGGGTGGATTCCGCGCGATGGATGAGCGCGGTCGAAGCCGGACTGCGGCGTCCTGCCAACGAAGAATTCTGATTGGAGACTTACATAGCCAAGTCGTACAGCGACCGAACATGCCATAGGGACATATGGTAAGGCAGCAAGACCAAGGAGAATACACGAACAAAGCAAAAAGCCGCCCTGCGCCGAATGTTCGGCGAGGCGGCTTTTCTTTGTGGGTTCATCAGTCAGGATGAAAAATCACGAATGGAAAATGAGACCCTGGAAATCAAGCACGCGAGACAACGATCCGATCTTCTGCTGCATCAACGGCGATGGTTTGAACGTCCTCGTCGTCCAGCAGCAAGTCCGTAATGCCGTCTTCCACATGCTGTTGAATCATACGGCGCAGCGGCCGTGCACCGAAGGCTGGATCATAGCCCAGACGAGCCAATTTGCTCTTGGCTTCTTCGGTGATGTTGAGTGTGATTCCGCGATCTGACAGATTGGCGGATACTTCAGCCAGCATGTTGTCTACGATTGTTACGAGGTCGTCTTCCTTCAGCGAAGCGAACGGAACGATGCCGTCGAATCGGTTCAGGAATTCCGGACGGAAGAACTGACCGAGCGAATTGACGATGGAGCGAGTTTCTTCTTCCTTGGCCATGAAGCCCATCGTGATCTTCTTCTCGGAAGTGGTGCCTGCATTGGAAGTCATGATAATGACCGTATCCTTGAAGCTGACGGTGCGGCCTTGGCTGTCCGTCAGGCGACCATCATCGAGCACTTGAAGGAACATATGCTGTACATCGGGATGAGCCTTCTCAATTTCGTCGAGCAGGATGATGCTGTACGGATTGCGGCGTACACGTTCCGTCAGTTGTCCGGCTTCTTCGTGACCGACATAACCTGGAGGCGAGCCGATCAGCTTGGAGACGGAATGACGTTCCATATACTCACTCATATCCAGACGAATCATGGCTTCACTGCTGCCGAACAGTTCATCGGCCAGCGCTTTGGACAGCTCTGTTTTGCCGACCCCGGTTGGGCCTACAAACAGGAAGGAGGCAATCGGCTTGGCATTGCTGCGCAGTCCAGCGCGTCCACGGCGTACGGCTTTGGCTACCTTATCGACGGCTTCGCTTTGTCCAATTACCCGATTTTCCAGGCGGGCAGCCAGATTCTTCATCTTGCCGCGTTCATCCGCTTGCAGTTTGCCGACCGGAATCCCGGTCTTGCGTTCAATGATAAGTTGAATATCTTCGACAGTGACTTCAAGCGCTTCACCGTTATGGGGTGCGCCGTTCTCCAGGCGAGCGGCCAGCGAAGCTTCTTCATCCCGCAGCTTGGCGGCACGTTCGTAGTCTTCTTCACGGGCAGCCAGATCTTTTTCCTGCTTGATCTGTTCCAGACGGGCACGAATCTCATCGGCATCGCCTACGGGTGCATACAGATTCAGCTTGGCTCCGGACTCGTCCAGCAGATCGATGGCTTTATCCGGCAGGAATCGGTCTTGAATGTAGCGGCTGGACAGGCGTACGCAGGCTTCCAGCGTCTCATCCGAATAACGGACACCGTGGAACTGCTCATATTTCGGACGCAGACCTTTGAGAATCTCCAGCGTTTCATCCAGTGTAGGCTCATCCACTGTTACCGGTTGAAAACGACGTTCCAGCGCCGCGTCTTTTTCAATCTGACGGTACTCTTTTAATGTAGTGGCGCCGATCACTTGAAGTTCACCGCGAGCCAATACCGGTTTGAGGATATTCCCGGCATCCATTGAACCTTCTGCCGAACCTGCGCCGACCAACAGATGGATCTCATCAATAAAGAGCAGGATATTCTGTCGTTGTTCCAGTTCAGCAATCAGCTGTTTCACTTTCTCTTCAAACTGACCACGGATTCCGGTGCCGGCAACCAGCGAAGCGACATCCAGCGAGTAGACCTCTTTGTTTAGCAGCTTGGCCGGCACTTTACCTTCGGTAATACGCAGGGCCAGACCTTCGGCAATCGCTGTTTTCCCTACGCCCGGTTCACCAATCAGCACGGGATTATTTTTGTTGCGGCGATTGAGGATCTCAATCACACGGTCAATCTCATCGTCGCGTCCAATGACGGTATCAATCTTGCCGCTGCGTGCGGCGTCGTTCAGGTTGCGGCCGAGCTGATCCAACAGTCCGCCACCGCGTCGTCCTCCGCCTTGAGCCGCATCGCGGGAAGGCTGTTGGGCCGCTCCCGGCTGTTGGGATTGAGAGGACATAAAGCCTCTGAACAATTCTTCAAACGGCGATTGTCCACCTGAACCCAAGCCAGCCGCGAACGGCACGCTTCCGCTGACTTTGGCATAGCAGTCTTCACAGAGAAACATTTTTTCGGATTTATTGTTAAAGGTGAGGCTCAGACCTACGGTTGCTTGATTATGGTTACAATGTTGACAGCGCATGAAGGCATGCCCCTTTCATAATGGAATATTGATTCATAGTCTGTACATTCAGAAAACGGCTGCCCGCCTCGAATGAAACAGGCCGCCGGAATAAAGGGGATGGAAGCCAAAGACTGCACAGTGCGAAGATCGGTATTTCCGAACATGATGCTCGAAGGGGGTTACACCGGGTACCGTTTGATCTTTCGCACTGACTTTGACTTTCTTTGACCTTATTATACCTCGTGCACAATTAAAGTCAATACTTTATCGGTTATTTTTAGTAAGTTTATTGTGAAAAGTTTACGAAGAGGAATAAAGATGAACTTGACCTTAGGGCAGACCTAACCTTTATAGTGAACCTATATTGTAGATATACAGTAGGAGGAGAAGATCCATTGAATGATTTTCTGTCGATTCGTGAGTTTGCCCAGTTGATGGGGGTATCGGTTCATCAGGTTCGTTATTTTGAAGAAAAAGGGCTGCTGCTGCCGGCTCATGTCGAGGAGAATGGCTATCGGCGTTACGGGGTCAGCGAGATGTATCGACTGTCGCATATTCTGCTGCTGCGCAGACTGGGAATTCCGGTGGCGGAGGTAGGTCAAGCAATCGACGAATACGACGCGGAAGCGCACGAAAAGCTGCTTCGACGGTCGTTGTCGCAGATTCGCGCGGAGATCGACCGGCTTCGCCGGTTGGAGCGGTTCACCGAGCAGGTCCTGCATGCGCGGGCAGATCGTCTCGAACAGGCAGAGGCCAAATACGAGCTGCTGCATCGGGAAGAACGGCCGCTGATCCGCTGCGCGGTACTGGGCGAACGGAGCGAACCGACCGCGCGGATGCTGTTTCGGTCGGAGCGCCGTCCGGCATCCCTATTCGAAGCGGAACTGCATTACGTGTACGACGAAACGGGAACGACGTTGTATTTCAGCACGGAAGAAGCAGAGGCTCCGGACGCGCAGGCCGATCTGCGGCTCGAGAGAGGCTGCTATCTGCGCCAGCGTTTCGAAGCGTTCGGCGACGAAGAGATCGGCAGGCGTATCGAAGCGATGGCGGAATATGCGCGCGAGCGGTTCGGCGCACAGGGGCAGCGATTTATTTTGACGGAAAAATCGTATCTGTCGCTGTTCGGCGGAGAAGGCATGGCGATGGAGCTCGAACTGCGCGTCGGAGACGAAAGCGCAGCGAACACGGAAGCCTCGAAAGGAGGAGAACAACCATGAAGCCGGAAATGTCCGTAGCCGACCGACAAAAAGAAGCGACGCGGCTCCGCATCGAAGAATACGGGCCTTCACGGCACGGGGAAGTCTGCCGGTTGTTGGCGGCTTCATTCCGCGGGAAATTCGGCCGGGTGAACGCGGAGAATGATGAGCGCACGGCGCGGCTGCTGGCTGCCGCATGGCCGTATCGGCGGGAATCGAATAAGCTTCAGTTGGCGGCGTGTAGAAGCGAGGAACCAGATTCCGGACCCGTCGGCACGATCCTGCTGAAATGGCGTTTGGCCGGCTCCCGTCTTCGCGCGGAACATGCCGGAGATGAGGAACCTTCGCTGCTCGCGCTGATGATAAGATTCGGCCCGCTGCCTGCGCTGCGCCTGATCGTCGGCATGGCCGCGCTTCATTATACGCCGGCCGCGGGAGAGTGTTATGTCGAACATCTGGCCGTCCGGTCGGACTGCCGGGGGCAGGGCATCGGGCGCAAACTGATGCTTCATTCCGAGCGGTATGCGGGGCAGGCGGGATTCCGAATCTGCGCGCTGCACGTATCGAAAAATAATGCGGCCGCCGTCGCTTTGTATCAATCGCTCGGATTCGTGAAGGTGCGCGAAGAACGGCGGTTCGCAAGCGGCCGGCTGTTCAACGAATACGATTGGCTGTTGATGAGAAAGGAGATTCCTTGATGACGAAAAGCAAAAAAATCAAACGCGTAGCCATCGCTCTGCCTGCCGTTTTGCTGATAGCCGGCATCATTTTTTTTCTGGTTCAAAATACGTTCCGGTTCGATGAACAGGAGATCCGTATCGATACGCCGGAAGGCATCATGACCGGCGTGCTGGCGATGCCGAAAGATCATGTCAAGCCTGTAGGGCTGGTGGTGTTCGTCCACGGCGACGGTCCGACCGACGCGACTTACGACGACGGCTATAAGCCGTTGTGGGAAGCTTTTGCCGATGAAGGCTATGCTTCGCTGTCGCTGAACAAACGGGGGATCGGAGGTTCGGAAGGCAGCTGGTTGGATCAAAACATGGAAGACCGGGCGCGCGATACCGAATATGCCGTGCGATGGGCACGTTTGCAGCCGGACATCGATCCCGATCGCATCGGTCTGTGGGGAGCCAGCCAGGCAGGCTGGGTGATCCCGAAGGTCGCCCGCGACGAGCCGAAGCTGGCTTTTGCGATTCTGGTTGCGCCGGCGGTGAATTGGATTCGGCAGGGGCAGTACAATACGCACGCGGCATTGAAGCATGAAGGCGCGTCGGCCGAACGAATCGAAGAGGTCGAACGCCGCGACGCGGCGGTGCTGGAGCTGCTTCGGTCAGGGGCTTCCTACGAAACGTATAGGAAGAAAGCGGGAGAAGGCGAATCTTCGCCGATCTCTCGGGAACGTTGGACGTTTATCCGGAAAAACTTTGAGGAAGATTCGACGGACGAACTGGCCTTTTTCAAGCAGCCGGTGCATCTGGTATTGGGCGGACGGGATCTTAACGTCGATTCGGATAATACGGAGAAGGTTTATCGGGCAGGAATTTCGGAGAAGCTGCTGAGCGTTACCCGTCTGCCGGACGCCGAGCATTCCATGCTAAAGCGGCAGCTGTCGGAATCCGATAGCCTGGCCGTTCTGACAGCCGTATTCATGCCTCGAGAGCTGTTCGACGACGGATATTTAAGCGATATGCGCGCCTTTTTGCGTATAATGAACGAAAACGAAACCGAATGAACGGGGGAAGTGAAATGGGAACGACGAAACGGGTGAGCGTAGCGCATGTTTTTCTGAAACGCGGGGAAGAAGTGCTGCTGTTAAAACGGCAGAATACCGGCCACGACGACGGGAAATACGCGCTTCCGGCCGGCAGGATCGATCGCGGCGAACGGGCGGACGAAGCCGCGATTCGGGAAGTGTACGAAGAATGCGGCGTCCGTATCGAATCTTCAGCGCTGCGGTTGATCGGGATCATGCAGATCCAAACCGAGGAGGCGGACAGAGACGAACGGATCGATTTCTTCTATATGACGGAGAGCTGGCAGGGAGAACCCGCCAATCGGGAACCGGACAAATGCGCGGAGCTGCGCTGGTGCCGAATCGATCGGCTGCCCGAATCCGCATCGAAACCCGTCAAGCAAGCCGGGGACAGCATGCTGCGGAACGACACCGGATTATGGTTCGATGCTTTCGGTTACGGGGAAGCGTCTGGCGGACAATAGAGAACATAAGCAAAGCCGCTCGCCCGAAGAGATCGGGGAGCGGCTTTATTAGGGATAAGGGATAGCTCCTAGGAACGAAACCGGCAAGCCGTTTCAGGTTCGGTTTGCAGGTTCGGCGTTCGCGTCCAGAACTTCACCATTGCTGGCGATGACCTGTTTGTACCAATGGAAGCTGTCTTTACGGGAGCGATCCAGCGTGCCTTGGCCTTGATTGTCCTTGTCTACATAGATGAATCCGTAACGTTTCTTCATCTCGCCAGTACCTGCGCTGACCAGGTCGATACAGCCCCAAGGAGTATATCCGATCAGCTCAACGCCATCGATGATGGCTTCTTTCATTTCCTTGATATGCTCACGCAAATATTCGATGCGATAATCATCGTGGATCGAACCGTCTTCTTGCACCTCGTCAACGGCACCCAGACCATTTTCCACGACCATCATTGGCAGACGGTAGCGGTTGTAGACGTTGTTCAGCACCCAGCGCAGTCCCTTGGGGTCAATCTGCCATTCCCAGGCACTGGCTTTGAGATACGGATTTTTGAGACCCATCGACATATTGCCGCCGATTTTCTCCTGCTCGGGATCAGCGCTTACGCAGACCGAAGAGTAGTAGCTGAACGTATAGAAATCAACCGTACCTTCACGCAGCGTCTCTTCGTCTCCCTCAGCCATTTGCAGTTCTACGCCATTTTCCGCAAAATAACGCTTGGCAAAGCCCGGATATTCCCCGCGCACCTGGACATCGCCGCACAGGAAGTTGCCGATGTTGTCTTTCTGTTGAGCAAGGATCACATCGTCCGGATTGCTGGTGAGCGGATACGCACACATGTAAGCAATCATACAGCCAATCTTGAAGTCCGGATCAATTGCATGACCCAGCTTAACGGCCTTGGCACTGGCTACAAACTGATGATGCAGCGCCTGGAAGCGAGCCTGCTCGGTGCTGGAGTTCGGATGGGTCAGCTCCATGCCGCCTTCCGGAATCATCGCGCCTGCGAGGAATGTCCCAAATGGCATCGTCAGGATGTTGATTTCGTTGAAGGTCAGCCAGTATTTGACGACGCCTTTGTACCGATTGAACAAGGTCTCGCAGTATTTGACGTAGCAGTCAATCACACGGCGATCCGACCAGCCGTTATATTTTTGTGCCAGGGCAAATGGAGCTTCGTAATGCGAGATCGTGACCAGCGGTTCGATGCCCTGTTTTTTCAGCTCGGCAAAGACCCGGTCATAGAACTTCAGGCCTTCTTCGTTCGGCTCTGCATCGTCGCCATTCGGGAAGATACGGCTCCAGGCAATCGAGAGACGGAACACCTTGAAGCCCATCTCTCCAAATAAAGCGATGTCCTCGGCATAACGGTGATAGAAGTCAATCGCTTCGTGACTCGGATAATTTTCGGTTGGCAGCAGCTCGGTCGTAATGCGACGAGGCACGGTGTGTGTGCCGGCGGTCATCATATCCGATGTACTCAGGCCTTTGCCACCTTCGTTATAGCCGCCTTCAAGTTGGTTCGCTGCCGTCGCACCGCCCCATAGAAACCCTTCAGGGAAGCCGGTTGGAATCTTGTTCATTGCCATTATTCCTCCTTTAGATGACGACCGTCAACAGATTATCGTAGTAGCCGATGTCCTTCTTCTCAGTCTCGATAACATCCAGATAGCTGCCCGTATTCGAGATGATGACAGGTGTCGTCAGGATATAACCTTCTCTGCGAATGGCATCCATATCGAACTCCATCAGCAGATCCCCTTTTTTCACCCGATCGCCTTGTTTGACTTGCGGAGTGAAATATTTGCCTTTGAGCTTGACGGTATCTTGACCCACATGAATCAGGATCTCGACGCCGGTATCGCTGGTGATGCCAATCGCATGACCGGAAGAGAACAGGGAAGTGAGTACACCGTCTACCGGGGAATACACCTTGCCTTCGACCGGTTCAATCGCCACGCCTTTGCCCATTGCGCCAGTGGAGAACGCTTCGTCTTTGATTGTGGACAGGGCGATGACATTGCCTCTCATCGGGCTGCCTACCGTTTCCTGCTGAATCACGGAATCGTCTTTTTTGGTCGGCGTGTTATCGGTTGTCGCTGCATCGTCTTTGAACATGAACAAGGTCACGACCATGCCGAAGAAGAAGCTGACTGTAATGCCGATAATCGCGCCCCAGAAGCCCGCGTCCAGTCCCGTTGGACCGATGTAGGACGGAACACCGAAGAGGCCAAGGCCGCCGATGCGGTAGCCCTGTGTGCCCATGGCACCGATGATGCCGCCGCCGATTGCGCCGCCGATGCAGCTGACGATAAATGGTTTTTTGCGCGGCAGGGTAATCCCGTAGATGGCAGGTTCCGTTACGCCAAAGAATCCAGAGATGACAGCCGGAATCGAGAGCGATCTAAGCTTTTGGTTTCTTGTTTTAATCAAGATGGCCAGAACGACACCCGTTTGCGCGAAGGATGCGCCAAAGGTCGCTGCCAGTACCGGATCGCTGCCCAGTGCCGTCAAGTTGTTCAGTGCGATCGGCACGAATCCCCAATGCAGACCGAAGATGACGAAGACCTGCCAGAAACCGCCCAGGATCAGACCGGCTACGATTGGGCTGAGATTGTAGATGGCCAGTACGCCGTTACCAATCAATGTGCCTGCCCAAGTTGCCACAGGTCCGATGACAATGAAAGTAAGTGGAACAATCACAAGCAGAGTGCAGAAAGGAACCAGGAATGTTCTGACCACGCTAGGAATGGTTCTCTTGAAGAAGCCTTCAATCTTGGAGCCGACAAAAGTAGCGATAATGATCGGGATAACACTGGACGAGTAGGTCATCAGAATGACCGGGATGCCCAGGAAGGTAATATACACCGGTGATTCAAACAAGGTTCCGCTAAATAAGGTGTACAGCGGCTCCGCCCCAGAAGTCGTGATGCCCGCAATATTCGGATACACAAGCGCTGCACCGATCGCCATCCCAATAAAGTGATTGGCGCCAAACTTCTTCGCAGCGGTGAAGCCGAGGAAGATCGGGAAGAAGTAGAAGAGACAGTCGCCGATGGCGTTCAGAATCTGGTAGGTGCCGGACTCTTCGGTCAGCCATTTCATCGTCAGGAACAGGGCATTGAAGCCCTTAATCATACCCGTTGCGGCCAATACGCCGAGTGTCGGCGCGAATACACCGGAGATCATATCAACGAAGCGGCTGAACAGGTTGCCTTTTTCGCCGCTGTCCGAGCTTGAACTGCTGTCTGATGCAGCGAATCCGCCGGCAGCGTTCACTTCCGCATACACGTCGGGTACATGGTTGCCGATGACGACCTGATACTGACCGCCGCTTTTGACAACTGTAACGACGCCGTCCATATTTTTCAGCACGTCGGTGTTGGCTTTGTTTTCGTCTTTCAGTTTGAACCGAAGTCTTGTGACGCAGTGTTCAAGGCTGTTGACATTTTCTCTGCCGCCTACGTTTTGGATGATGTCTTTCGCCAGTTTTTCATATTTCCCCATTGTTCTCGCTCCTTTGCGCGAATGATGATAGAAGGAAGAAACTTATAAAAAAAGACGAGACCAAGGAAGCGCGCGTCCCTCGACATTGCGAAGGAACATGCTTCCGTTTGGTCTCGCCTGCATTACCAGTCACGATCCGTGATTTTATGAAATTGAGAGCGCTTGCGATAGGCGTCGAGTCGCTCTTATAAAGCCGATTCACGCGTCACGCGGTGGATATGAAGCGTCAGGTACAACTTTTCTTCATCCGGCAGCTCCATTTGCAAATAGGTTTCGACTTTGAGCATGCAGGCGTAGGCTTTTTTGTATTTCGACTTGACCTGCCGAAGCAGGAAATCGTCCTCCAGTTCGCCTCGCCCCGGCTTGCCGATCCGCTGAAAGAAAAAACGCAGATGGGTGACAAACCGTTCGTAACTGAGCGAATTTTCGTCGGGCGCTTTGCCATAGCTGTATTTGATGATATTCAAGATGTCGCTGATCTTCTCAGTCTGTGCGGCGATATTATCCGTCCTGCGTGAGGACTGATCGATCTGCGCATTAATCAGATGCAGGGCGACATTTGCCGCTTCATCTTCCGGAAGCTTTTTGCCCAGAGACTCTTCGATAAATTCGAGTGCTTTTTTGCCGATACCAAATTCCTTTGGATAGATGCGCCGGATTTCCCAGATGAGCGGGTTGGTCGTCGTGATTCCTTCATCCAGCAGCCGGAGCGCGTTATTCATATGGTCGGTCAGCGTCACGTAGATGTAATCACTGAGCGGCACATCCAGCATGTTTTTGCCGTATTCGATGATGTCGTAGCATAAGGAGATATACTCGGGCGGCACATCTTCCAGCAGGAGCTTGAATTTTTCTGAAGCATCTTTCTGCTGCAAGACGAAGATTTTTTCGACCAGAGATTGGTCTACGGCTTCTCCGATCTTTTTTTTGAACGCAATTCCGCGTCCCATAACGACAAACTCGCTTTTGTTTGCATCGCTGGCTATGATGGCGTTATTGTTGAAGATCTTCCCGATAATCACCTACCGCCCTCCTTACTGTACGTCATCGTTAACGGGGGATATAAGCGCTTACATCCTGGTAATGAAAAAGGGATTGTTAGCAGATAGAAGGCAAAACCCAACACATATACATTGTGCATATGCGGTGGGTTTTGCCTTCTTCAGTAACAATCCCAAGGCCATCATAGCAGTTAAGAAAGCGTTTGACAATAGAAAAGTATACGCTTTCTTTTTTTGTTTTTGATCGAGATCGTTTTCGATGTATTTTTATTTGACTCGTTCTTCCATCAAGCGGCGAAGTTTGGATTCGGTAGGTGTATCCGGCGCTGGCGTATAGATGCTCAAGCGAAGATCATCCTGTCCGGATACGCTAAGTGAAGTCAACTCATAGACCATCTTCCCGCCCTTGGCATGTCTGAATTCCAGATGAACTTCTGGTGCATAGCTAACCTGCCCATGCTCCCACATGTTTTTGAATTCCGGGTAGGCCGTTATCATTTCGCCCAAGAAGACGTCATACCATTCATCGCCCACATAACGTCCGTAATACGAACGGAACATGGACAGGAATCCACTGGCGAACTGCTCCCAGTTGACCGCCAGGCGCCGAAATTCCGGACGCTCAAACAGCAATCGGATCATATTGCGACGTTCGCTAGGGATTCGTTCAAAGTCAAGAAAAACAAAGCAGGCTGCTTCATTCCAGCCTACAATATTGCACATCCGGTCGGAGACGATGGCTGGACAGTATGTTAATTCGCTCAGAATCTTCTGGAGGGATGGACTGATAAGAGCTGAAGTGGGTTCCACCGGAAGCGTACTGCTTCCTCCTTCAAGGGCCAGTGAATACAAGTATTTACGCTCGTCTGCGTTCATTCGCAGGGCACTGGCTACGCAATCCAATACGGAAGGGGAAGCCTGGATGTCGCGCCCTTGTTCCAGCCAGGTATACCAAGTGATGCTGACACCGGCAAGCTGCGCCACTTCCTCACGACGTAGACCTGGCGTGCGGCGCCTGGTTCCACTGGGAAAACCGGCAGACTCGGGCGAGATTCCGGCTCGTTTACTTTTTAGAAAAGCGGATAGAGCTTGCAGTCGGGATGCCGAATTCATGGGATAGCTCCTTTCATAAGTGGAATAGACCCATCACGATCCATAAGAGGGCACTGTTTATACCCGTATAAACGATAACTTGTACTAGGATATTTTCCATGACATTATAGCGGTACACCAACAAAAGGACAAGCCGTTGAAGGGAGTCAGCACAATCATGGAACGAGTTGTGATTACAGGAATGGGCGTAGTTACGCCGCTGGGCAGTGAGGTCGAAACGTTCTGGAACAATCTCATTGAGGGAAGATCCGGCGTCGATACGATTGAAGCTTTTGATCCGACAGCCTACAAGACAAGAATAGCGGGTGAAGTAAGGGCATTTGATCCGGCTGCCCTGCTGGGAGCGAAGGAAGCGCGTAAGTTGGATCGGTTCTGTCTGTTTGCGCTGGCAGCTGCCGACCAGGCCATGACGCAGTCCGGACTGAATCTGGAGCAAACGGATCGTGAGCGAATGGGCGTTTATGTCGGTTCGGGAATCGGAGGGATTCAGACGCTAATGGGACAAGGTGAAGTGCTGGCTGCCCGTGGGCCGGGAAGAGTCAGCCCTTCGCTTGTTCCCACCATGATCGCCAATATGGCGGCTGCACTAATTGGCATCCGGTACGGAGCGCTGGGACCTTCGATGGCACCTATTACCGCCTGTTCCATTGGCAACACGGCGATCGGCGAAGCCTTTTTCCACATTCAAGCCGGCCGCTCCGATGTGATGATTGCCGGAGGAACAGAAGCCGCACTGCACGGGATCGCGCTGTCGAGTTTCTCGAACGCGACGGCACTGTCTTCGCGCAACGATGATCCGCAGGCGGCGAGTCGTCCGTTCGACCAAGACCGCGACGGTTTCGTTATGGCGGAAGGAGCCGGTATTCTCGTCTTGGAATCGCTCAGTCACGCTCAGGCGCGGGGAGCCGAGATTCTGGGCGAGGTCATTGGATATGGGGCAAGCTCGGATGCGTATCATATGGTGGCAACGCCGGAAGACGGCAGCGGCGCAGCGAGAGCGATGCGTTCCGCGCTTGCAGAAGCGAAGATTGAGCCTGCGGAAGTAGACGTCATCAGCGCCCATGCGACAAGCACCGTCATTGGCGACCGTTCCGAGACAGCAGCGATCAAATCCGTGTTTGGTCAAGCGGCTTACCGGATTCCGGTGACAGCGAACAAGTCGATGACGGGGCATATGCTGGGTGCATCTGGAGCGGTGGAAGCGGTAGCGCTTGTGAAGTCGCTTCAGACCGGCATCATTCCGCCTACGATCAATCTGGACGAAGCCGATCCGCTGTGCGATCTGGACTACACGCCGAACGAAGCGAGAAAAGCGGATCTCCGCATCGGCATCTCAAATTCGTTTGGATTTGGCGGACACAATTCGGCAATCGTGCTGAAGCGTTACGAAGGTGTCTGACGATACCTGTATATATCCGCAAAACAAAAACAGGAGAAGGCCGAGGTTATCGGCTTTCTCCTGTTTTGCGATGCAATCAAGATACCTTGAAGTATTGGACAGACGCTTGAAGCTCATCCGCCATCTGGGACAGATTGCGGATTGCGCCCGCGATTTCTTGAATCGTAGCGCTTTGTTCTTCGATCGCGGCGCCCACTTCCTCGTATCCGGCCGATTGTTCTTCGGTAATACCGGATATTTTTTGCATGGAGTCCGTAATCAACTCGAATGAACGATCCGTTTTATCGAGCGACTGTTTGAGATGCCCAATCTGGGCAGAGAAGGAGGAGACACCATTGAAGATCGTATTGAAATTCTCCGACATCTCATGAATCCACTGCTGCCCTTTTTCTACCGCTTGACTGCCTTGCTCAATGCTTGAAAGCACGGATTGGCTGTCCACCTGGGTGCTATGAATCAGTTCGGTAATCGAGTTGGCTGCTTCGGAAGACTGTTCAGCCAGCTTCTTGACCTCTCCGGCAACGACTGCGAAACCTCTGCCGTGTTCACCGACATGGGCGGCTTCAATCGAAGCGTTGAGCGCAAGCAGGTTGGTTTGCGTGGCGATATGCGTAATAACCGTGATGAAGTCGCTGATCTCTTTTGAGCGCGTGTCGAGTTGAACGGCGGCATCTTGCGACTGTTTCATCTCCTGCTGGATCACGTTCATTTGGCTCAACGTCTTCTCAACAAGCACCTGGCCGTCTTTGGAGTGGGAGCTGACGGCATGCACCATTTGCTGCATGCCCGTCACTTCGCCCGTAACCTTGGCCAGTTCTTCGTTCACTTCGACGATCGACGAGGTGCTGTCCGCGATCGAAACGACCACTTCGGATACGCCTTCGTTTACACTGTTCATGGAAAGGGCAACCTGATGAGAGCTGGCTCCCATTTCGTTGGACGATTGGTTGATGTTACCGGCTGTCTCCGAGAAGACTTTTGAAGAACTTGAAATTTGATGAATCAGCGTCTCCAGATTGCCTCGCATCGTATTAAACGATCCGGCCAATGTGCCCAACTCGTCTTGGCGTTGGAGCACAAATTCTTCCGTCAGATCGCCTTCCGCCACTTTTTGGGTCGCGTTCACCAGCTTGTTGATCGGGCGAGTCAAGCTGCGACTGAGCAGGAACGCTACAGCGATACCGACAACCACAACTACCGAGACGATCACGACGGTAAACCAGAAGATAAAGGTCTGCGTAGCCGGAATGACGCTTGCATCAATATCGATTCCGGCGATTCCGAATGTATTTCCGTCCCGATCTTTGATTGGAAGGAAGATCGACTTGTGGATGCCGTATTCGTCTTTGTAAATCGAACTGTACGTCATCTTCTGGGAATCGAGCGCAGCCTTCATGTCATCCGAAAAAGCATAATCCGTACCGTAATCGTCATCGACGCCGGTCAGAACAACAATCTGCTCCTTGCCTGTATTGTTGCTGAGAATATACACATTTTCCAGCGTGTCTGTTTTGAGGATGCTCTCCAGCTTGGCTTTGATCTTCTTGTACGCTTCATTGCCTGTTCCGTCAATGTCTGCTGCATTTTCCGGAATCGATTCGAGATAAGCGTTCATCGATTGAATACTGGTTGCAAGCCGGAGATCGAATTGCTGTTCCAGTTCACTCGTCAAACGGCTGCTGATCTTGGATTCGGCAATCGAAAAAGCGGCGCAGGTAAATACGATCAATAAGATAATCGAGCAGATCATTTTCGCCGAGATATGGTGTTTAAACCAGCCGAATACGGATTTCTTGCTTGGATTGGATGTAGGCTTCGACACGTGTTACCCTCCGATTGGTTGCAAAGTATCTGCGTAGGCATGAAAGACGGCATTTATATTTGTCTTGAGGTATTCGACGATTTCTTGGACGTGCGAAACTTCGGTGTAAGGCGAGATGACAAAGAGCTTCGCGGCGTAAAGCGTCGTCTGGGCGCCTTCGTTTGTTGGCACGACCAGATGTTTTTTGGTATCTCCGAAGAACATGACATCACGCTGTTTGCCCAATACTTCAAACAACTGTTCATTCAAACGATTTGTTTCTTCAATATCAGCAAGCGAGCATTGACCAGACAATTCGGCTTGGAAGCCGTCGCGTCGGTCGGGATAGATGCGGAACAGGGTCATGACAGCCGGGTTCTCGTCGTTGACGATGATCGCTTCAGGAACTTCGCGGCGCAGGGTCTCACGGAAAGCGAGATTCACTTCGACGAACTGAGCCAGCAGACGCTGGTAACCGGTAACGCCGAAAGCCAAAAGCGCGCTGTAGATACTGATGGAGCTTGCCATGCGGGAGCATTCCAACGTGTAGCCCGTATGGTAATCCCCGTAACCACGGTGTCCGACATAAGGCGTTTCCTCTTCGGCCAGATCAACGAGCTGGAGATCGGAAGCGTTTTTCACGAGGAACAGGCTTGTCGAATACGGCGTCTGACCGAGCTTCTGGAAGTCGAAGCAGAGCGTATCAGCCAGCGACAGGTACTTCATTCGACTCTGAATCTTTTGTAGAGCTTCCAATACCGGTGGTGCAAATCCAAGCGGATTGTTGTCGAATTCGTACTCTCGGAAAAAGGCGAAAAATCCGCCGAGTGCCGAGTCCGCGTGAATATGCGGGCGGCGGATGCCGTGTGCGGCGGCGACTTCCTCAGCTGTCTGAAGCACAAGCTGCACGTTATCGATACCCATAGCGTCGGTAGTGCCCGTTGTCGCCACTACATACACCGGAATACCGCCTTCCGCGATCACCTGTTCCATCTTGTGGCGGAGATCTTCGGTGTCCATCGAGCTGTCGCTGTGCGTACGCACTCTAATCAGGTTGTCGCTGCCAAGTCCAGTCGCTTCCATGGATTTGAACAGGCTGTAATGCGCCGATTCCGAGCAGAACGCATAGAGGTTGCGGGGAACGCCTTTGCGGGGAGCATCCGGAGCAACTTTGGCGATCGCCAATCTCAGGCCGGTAAAAATTGCACCTTGACCGCCCCATGTCGTGTAACCACCGCTCAACTCAGGATCGTATCCCACCAGCTTCGACATCATGCTGACCACACGAACTTCAGCCTCGGCGCCCGCAGGTCCATATACATCCCAAAGGTTATTGCCGTTGACCAGAAATGCCGTAATCATCCCTAAAATCCCCGGAATACTTGCCATCGGCAAAATATTGGTCAAAAAATACTTGGAATGGTAAGGGTGATTGTGCAGCAGCTTCAGCAAGTTCGTATTCACTTCTCTTTGATCTGTACTATCGGTTGGAATAACGCTATTTTGAATCAAATCAGTATAAAAAGATTTAGAACGTTCTTTTTCGCCCGCCAGATTAACTCCATTCGGGTTTTTCAAATCATCTACGCCTGCGATCAATTGTTCAATCAGCTGCATAAATTGCTGGCGTTCTTGTTGATTTCCGTCCTCGCTCGGAAAAAAGCTTTGCACGGAATTTGCTTTGTAAGTAGACACGTTGGTGTTCCTCCCGATTTAAAATGTAAAATGTAAAAGGCGAAAATGGGTACAAATACCCAAACTTCGCCAACTGTTAAGTGCAACTGGCTGACTTACCCAAATGGATTTAGTCCCTATAGTTTTGCGTCCTCATTTTTCAATGAGTTTGCCGAAATATGGAATTTTTATAAGGGCAATCACTTGCTTAAAGTGGATAAATACGACTGCTGTAGCCATTAAGGATTATAATATACCTTTTTGAAAGTAGCAATGAAAATTTACATACTGTGTCAATTTATTGTGATGAAGTCTTGATCCATTACACCACTAGGTCTTTTACCCTAGGAAAAAGGGATAGAATCAGGGTAAAATTCCCCATGAAAAAAGAACGACACGGATGTCATTCTTATCGGAAAAAATGCAAAAAAATATAAGACCCGTGAAGGATCTTATATTTTTTGTATGGAGCCTAGGGGGATCGAACCCCTGACCTCATCGCTGCCAGCGATGCGCTCTCCCAGCTGAGCTAAGGCCCCGTATCATGTTTTGCTCACAAGAAATAATATAGCATGCGAAACTTATCAAGTCAACAAGTCTTTACGGCGTGAAACAGGAGAGGATGAAACGCTTTAACAGGAGCATGCTGCGGAAGCGGACAGCAGAGCTTTTTTATCTCTAAGTTCCGATAAGACTGGCGAAAACCTCCTGTATCTGGCAAAATAAAGAGGCACAAACGAAAGCGCTTCCGTTATCTTTTGGGATCTGTTGTACGTACAAGTTTTATCGATTTTCCACTAACAAAAAAGAGGCGATAATTATGGCACAATTCGATCATTTGTCTGCGCTGCTGCAATCGTTTACGGAGAAGGGACCCACGGGCTGCGCGTGTATGATCGCCCAAGATGGCAAGGTGGTCTACGAAGGCTATTTTGGTCAGGCTGATCGTGAAAAAGGCGTGGATGTAGGACCGGATACGGTTTTTCGTCTGTATTCAATGACCAAAGTGATTGTCTGTACAGCCGCGATGATTCTGTTTGAGCGCGGCCAATTCCTGCTCAATGAGCCGCTGCATCTCTACCTGCCGGAGTTCAAAGACGTGAAGAAGATGATAACGGACCCGAACGGTCAGGTACATACGGAACCCGTCCAGCAGCCAATTCTTGTCCGTCATGCGTTCGGCATGATGACCGGGCATCCTTATCCATTTGGCGACTCACTGCCTGCCCGTGAGATTGCCAGACTGCAAGAGGAACTGCGCGAGAAAAGCGGCGGCCGCTATACACTGCGCGACGAGATTCGAGCCATTGCTTCGGCGCCGCTCATGTTTGAGCCGGGGACGCGCTGGCTGTATGGATACGGTCATGATCTGGTAGCCGGGCTGATCGAAGCCGTCTCCGGCAAAAGCGTAGGCGAATTCCTGCAGGAAGAAATCTTCGGACCGCTGGGCATGAACGATACGGGCTATCGGTACAAAGGAGACATTCAGCAGCGTATGGCAGTCATGTATGAGCGTGACGATGAAGGCTCGCTGCGCCCTGCGTCTGGGGACTTCGACCGTGTACACCGAGAGGATTCACTGCTGGAGCCAGGTGGAATGGGTCTGTATTCGACCACACGCGATTATCTGAGATTTGCGAGTATGCTGGCAGGTGGCGGAATACTGGATGGAGTGCGCATTATTGGACGCCACACCATTGACCTCATGCGAACCAATCATCTGAATGAGGAACAGATGTCCGACTTTACGTATTCGTATTCCGCAGGTTACGGCTATGGGCTGGGCGTACGTACGCTCATCGACCGCGCGGCAGGAGGCAGCAACAGCCCGCTTGGTGAATTTGGCTGGACGGGAATGGCCGGAACGTGGACTTCGATTTCTCCGGAAACAAATACGGCTATCGTCTACATGCACCAGATGCTGCCGAATATGGAGGAGCATCATCATCTGCGTGTAAGGGCCGCTGCATACGGCGCTGTGCAATCATAAGATAAACTTCACCTTTTATCTGACATTCATCGACATTTCAGCTTCTTTTCAGGTTCGGGCGTTATTATACAGGCAATCCCCTCTTATCATAGAGCTTGACCCCGACGAAGCCACCTCGTCGGGGTCCTTTTTTGTCTAAGAAACTGTTTTTCAGCAAATCTTTATCTGGGCATCAGGTTACGTTCAGCTTGCACGGTTAAGATGATCTTAACCCCTCTTAAAGATATGAGTTGACCCCGGCGGAGCCACCCCGCTGGGGCTTTTTTTTGCCGACAGATGGATGCCGCAGTACCCAACCCAAGGACCGCACCAAAAAACCGAACCCGGAATTGGATTCGGTCTGGATGCTGAGCTTATTGAACGCTAGGCGGCATGGCTGGAGGTTCGTTCTTCTTTTTCTTCAAGGAAGGCTTGCCGCTCGGTTCGAGAGGAACTTCCAGGATGTCCAGAATGAAGATGAAGATCGGCACCCCGACGATCAATCCCCATGCGCCGAGGAAATGCTCGCCCATCAGCAGGATGAAGAAAGTGAAGAAGATCGGCAGATGCGTCTTGTTGGACATGAATTTGGGATTCAGAATATACGATTCACAAGCATGCAGAACCACAATCATGATGAGAATGTAGAGAATCATATTCAGACCGCCGATGTTAAATGCGATCGCACACAGCGGAATCAGCGACACGATGACGCCCATGACCGGAACGAGTCCGAGCAGGAAGATCATGAGCCAGAGTGCAAACAGATTCGGGAAGCCCAGCAGCCACAGCACGATCAGCGACAGCAGGGAGTTGGTCAGCGAGATCATAAACTGAACTTCAAGCACTTTACCGAACGAAGCGACAAATTTGCGGCCGAAGTATTCCAGCTCCGTGAAGAAATAAGCGGCTTTGCTGTAACGGAACTTGGACATCAGCGACGAGACTTTGTCTTTCTCCAAGTTGAAGAACAAGCTCAGGATGAACGCGATAAACAGGTTCAATCCCAGTTTGCCGAGATCGGTCAGCGTATGCACGATAAAGTCGAATCCGCCTTCTACGTAGCTGGCAATGTCGAATTTTTTGACCGAATCCATGATGTAGCGGGTAAACGCATTATCAGGCAGCGCCAGGTTGGACAGATTATTGTAGAATGAGATGACCTGATTGATTAACTGCTGGATCTCATAGATGAAGATCGGCAGATAACGATAGACGGCAAAGCCTAGCGCAAATACAAGCAGGGCATAGGTGACCAGGACGACGAGCTTGCTGTTTAGCTTGATTCGGTCGGTCCCTTTGCGAATAAAACGATGCAGCCGGTTCATGAGATACGTGAGGATGAACGTAATCAGCAGCATGCTGAGCATGCTTCGCAGTGAGATGAGCAGCACAACGACCAGAATTAGTGCCAGCGCTCTGCGAATTCCCGGAATGTAGAAAAAATCTCTAAGGGCCTTCATGAAATCGCGGTTCTCTCCTTCAAAATCAGACTTTTCAATGCCCCTTGATCGCGGTTTGGGACAAATCCATATAAGTAGTTTAGAGCTTGGACGGCAGTAAAAGCAAGGCCGGAAAATGGGAGTGACCAAGGAAGCTGAATCCCGATAAATGTAAGCGCTTATTGACGACAGGGCTGGTGTTTCTTTTATAATAAGAGAAATATTAATAATTTATTGATTTGTGAATTTGGAAAGGGGGAGAAATGATGAGCGAAAGAACTAAAACCTGCCGGAGCTGCGGCGACGAGTTCGCAGTCAATCCTCAGCAGATGGAGAGGCTGCTCGCTTCACCAGCCTTTGCGGCAGAACTCCGCGTATCGGAAGAACAATACATGGCAAGGCTGGAAGCCTGCCAGAGCTGTTCCAAATTTCATGGAGGAACCACCTGTATGCTCTGTGGATGCCTGGTGCCCGTTGTAGCTCACTTAAAAAGCAAAAACTGCCCCTATCCCGGTACAGACCGTTGGGCAGTTCTTGCAGAACATTCTCATTAAGCGCGTACTTCCACATGATACTGGAGCAAATTGCTGGACAGGGCGCTCATGGATTCACTTGTTTTCTGGAGCCGTTCAATGACATTGGAGAATGAGGACACCAACTCGGATTGTTCCTGCGACGAAGTCACGATCTGGGCAATCTCGCCCTCCATGATCCGAATCGAATCTTGAACGTCTTTGAGGGCAGTCTCGATGTCGGCAGTCGCACTCTTCGAGTGAACGGCCAGTTTGCGTACTTCAGCTGCCACTACACCAAATCCAGCGCCCAGTTCTCCAACGCGAGCTGCTTCGATGGCTGCATTCAGGCCAAGCATGTTGGTCTGATCGGAGATTTCCTTAATCAGGGTTGCTACACTGGTGATCTTGCTGGACTTCTGCACGGCTGCCTGGGTATTCTGAAGGATCTGTTCACTGGTCACCTGAAGCTGCTGGGAGTGAGCCGCAATACTCTGGGCCATCTCACCAAGCTGATCGGCAATGGAGCCATTATCATTCAGAATGGTATTCAGTTCTTCGCGGCTGCTCTGATTATATGTAATAGCGAGGATGGCGATGACCTGTTCATCTTCCAGAATCGGCACCACGACCGATTCAAGCGGTTGGTCGTACGCTTCTTGCGGGACTTTGAGCACAAAGGGCTGGGTACGGCCTTTCAGCACGGCAAAGTGTTCAAAACCTTTCTTGACAGGAGCATCAGTCTGATAATCCAGGTGAAAACTGCCGGATTGTTCGTGATAGCGCACATGCGTTTCGTCATAAATGGTGACCGCGACTTCCTCACGAGCGACTGTACGGAACAGGGGAGCGGTTTGCAGCAAAGCTTCTAACTTGTTCATCTATTCACGTTCCTTTCCAACTATAAACCTATTAACGCTTAACAAGTTATTTATCGGAAAATAAACGGAATATTGAAGATGATCGAATAAAAAGAAAGCCGCTTCTCTCCCAATCAGAGAAAAGCGGCTTTTTTGGCGATACGGTTGGAAAAGATCAGCGAACTTCTTTGTGGTAATTGGTCAGGCTCCCAGCCAATCCACGCATGGATTCGCCGGTCTGCTGCAAACGTTCGATGACTTCGGTAAAGTTGGTCACGAGGTGAGCCTGCTCCTGCGAGGAAGCCACGATCTGTGCAATCTCGCTTTCCATAACGCGAATCGAGTCTTGAACGTCCTTGAGCGCGGCTTCAATATCAGCAGTTGCACTTTTCGAGTGAACGGCCAGTTTGCGCACTTCGGCTGCCACTACGCCAAATCCGGCACCCAACTCCCCTACACGAGCCGCTTCGATGGCTGCATTCAGGCCAAGCATGTTGGTCTGGTCGGAGATTTCCTTAATCAGGGTCGCTACACTGGTGATCCTACCGGACTTCTGCACGGCTGTCTGGGTGTTTTGCAGAATCTGTTCACTGGTGGCTTGAAGTTCTTCCGAATGAGCCGCAACATGCTGAACCATCTCAACGAGCTGATCGGCGATGGATAGATTGTCCGAGGCAATGCTCTGAAGCTTCTCCTGGTTGGTTTGATCGTAGGTAACGGTCAACACGGCCGCCACTTCTCCATTTTCCACCAGGGGAATACTAATAGCATGGAGCGGATAGCCATAACCGAACAATTCAGCCGGATATTCGGCAAGCGAGGGATTCTTACTGCCTTTTAGTGCCGCAAAGTTTTCAAAGCCAGGCAGCAGGGGGTCACCACTTTTATGACCCAGATCAAAAGAGCCATTTTGCTCATAATACAAAATACGGGTTCGGTCGTAGATGGTAATCGCGGTGTTTTCACGCATCATTTTCCCGAGATAAGGGACGACTGTCATCATGGAGTCAACGATGTTCATAAGGGATGTCACTTTCCTTTCGCATGAGATCAAGCAAATTATAGTTTGGCAGGCGAGCTGATTGTCCGAAATGTTAGAAAAATCATAGGTCACTATCCCTAATCTATAAGCACGAATATAGAGGCCAAGACGGGAAATTTCAACGTTTAAATTGAAAATTGTCGAAAATTAGGGACTAAGGGCTAGGGATTTTTGTTGAAAAACGTTTTCGGAAGAGCGGTGTAAAAAGACGCGAAAAGGACATGCGAAAGGGCATGAAAAAACCCGTCAGCTGTTCTGACGGGTGAATTCCGGCAATAAGAGCCAAAAGCAGATCAAGAAGCTTGACGAACCTCATCCTGGCTGTCTGAGGCAGAGCGGCGCACCGGGGAGACGAACCAGTAGGCCATTCCCATAAAGACGGCGCCGCCTACGATATTGCCCAGCGTGACGGGAATCATGTTATGCAGCCAACCTGCGAGTGTAAGGGTCGCTGGGTGACCGGGCAGAATCAGGGCTGTACTCAGCAAAGTCATATTCGCCACGCTGTGTTCATAACCACTGGCGATGAAGGCGAACAGACACCACCAGATCAACATGATCTTGGCTGCATCATTGGTCGTGCGGCTGGCCATCCAGATGGCGAGGCAGACGAGCCAGTTACAGAGAATCCCACGGAAGAACAAAGCGGCTGCCGGAGCACTCATCTTTTTGGCGGCTGCGGCGAAGATCAAGTGTTCCGGGGCGATACCTTTGAACAGGCCAGTTCCCAGCACAAGCAGCGAGAGGACGACAGCGCCTGCGAGATTGCCGAGGAAGACCAGCGTCCAGTTCTTGCCCAGATCTTTGATGGAAGTGCGACGCGCCAACGTAGAAGCCGTGAAGAACATATTGTTTCCGGTAAACAGCTCCGACCCCGCGAAGATTACCAGCGTGAGGGCAATGCCAAACGATGCACCCATCACCAGCGATTGGACGGGAGATTTGACGGCGGCAAGGGGAGCACCCAGCGAGAAGATCAAGATGATGCCCAGACCGACATAGGCACCGGCCATCATGGCGCTAATGAAATAGCGGAGCGGGTGTTGATTCATAAAGTCTCTCTTCTTCACTGCTGCTTCAACGATGGAACGTACACTTTCAGTAAACATGGCTTCAGCCTCCTGGGCAAACGAATGGGCACTGCGGTCAAGCGGGCGAAGAAAAGGAGGCGGAATCGCCCGTCCTCTACTTCGTGAACAGAATCACTTGTTGCTCCACCACCTTGATGGGGAAGGTGCGAACCTGGCCTTGATCCGGTTCCTGAACAAGTCCGGTCTTCAGATCAATCTTCCAGTCATAGAGCGGATCGTAGATGTAATGACCGGAGACGATGGCTTCAGCGAGCGGCCCACCCTTAGGGTGGGGATTGCGATTCTCGATGGCATAGACTTCATCATCGGAAGTGCGGAAGACGGCGATTTCGGTTTCGTCTACAAGGAATACACGTCCCATGCGGCTGGGGAAGTTGTCCAGCGTATCCAGTGCGACAGTAACAGCTGTAGCGGTATTCCATTCTTGAGTCATGGTCAAGCTCCTCTCAAATTGGGCTATCTAGGGTCACCTTAGGTCATCTTGGATCATCGAGGCTGACGATCCGAAGTAAAAGCATTGGCCATCCCGCGAGCGTTTCATCGATACATGGAGGATAAGAGATACAGGGTAAGGAACATACAGGATGAAGATCGAGCTGTTTGGAGAAAGGTTAAGCCTGGATTGTCACCGATTTGGTAGTGTCGAACAGTTCGCTGCGTGTCTTGTCGTCGGCAAGCACCTTTTTCCAAGGATCTTCAACGAAGGTCAGAGCCAGTTCGATGCTTGCAACCAGAGCTTTGCGATTCTCTACGTCTTCGACCGTTTTGCTGTAGATGTCTTCAAGCCCCATACGTTCTACCCATTCCGATGTTCGTTCCAGGTAGTTCCCGGTCTCCCGGTAATACTGCATGACTGCTGCAATGGTATCGGTCAGTTCTTCGTCTGTCTTTACTTTGCACAGCGAGTCCGCCAGGCGAGCTTTGATCCCGCCGTTGCCGCCGATGAAAATCTCCCAGCCGCCGTCGTTACCAACGATGCCGATGTCTTTGGTGCAGGCCTCTGCACAGTTCCGAGGACAGCCGTTGACCGCCATTTTGAACTTGGCCGGGAAGTCGAGGCGTTCAAATTTGCGTTCAAGCATGGCCCCTACGCCCATCGAATCCTGGGTACCGAAGCGGCAGTATTGCGAACCTACGCAGGTCTTGACCGTGCGCAGCGATTTGGCATAGGCATAGCCCGAAGGCATATCGAGTTCTTCCCAGACTTTCGGGAGATCTTCCTTCTGAACACCGATCAAGTCGAGACGCTGACCGCCGGTGACTTTGACCGCCTTGACATTGTATTTGACCGACACATCCGCGATCTTCTTGAGGTCTTCCGGAGTAGTGACGCCCCCGTACATTCTTGGAACAACGGTATACGTGCCGTCTTTTTGGATGTTGGCGTTCATACGTTCGTTGACGAAACGCGATTCCTTCTCATCCTTGTGCTCACCCGGATAGATGACGCCGAGGTAGTAGTTGACGGCTGGCCGGCATTTCGAGCAGCCTTCCGCGTTGTGCCATTCCAGTACGTGCATGACTTCCTTGGTTGTGCGCAGCCCTTTTTCCTTAATACCGGCGACAATCTCCTGGCGGCTCAGTGGCGTGCAGGCACAGATGCCGGTTTTGACGGTCTTTTTGAAGCCGTCTCCCAGTACGTAGCTGAGAATTTGTTCGACAACGGGCTTGCAGCCACCGCACGAGCCAGTGGCGCCGGTGCAGGCTTTGATCTCGTCAACGGTGGTCAGCCCTTTTTCGTTGATGGCATCGACGATTACCTTCTTGGTGACGCCTTTGCAGCCGCAGACGATCTCGTCATCTGCCATTTTCTCTACAGCTGCGGTCTTCGACTTGCCGCCTCCACAGCCGCCGCCAGTACCCATTAGATCGCCATAAATCTCGTCATTCATTTCCGTGCCTTCACGGACATATTTTTGCAGCGAAGCCGATTCAGCCACGTCGCCGAACAGCACGGCGCCAACGATTTTGTTGTTTTCGAGCAGAACCTTTTTGTAAGTCCGTTTCCATTCGTCTTTGGCCGAGATGACGGTGTGCTGAGGGCCTTCGATGAATTCCCCGGCCGAGAACACATCAACGCCCGAGATTTTCAGTTTGGTCGAAGTGATCGAACCTGCATATCCTTCTGTCTCGATGCCGCAGATCTGTTTGGCTAAGACATTCCCTTGTTCAAAAAGCGGAGCGACAAGTCCATAGCACATGCCACGGTGTTCCGCACATTCGCCAACGGCGTAGACATCCGGTGCCGAAGTTCTAAGGAAGTCGTCAACCAGGATTCCCCGGTTTGTAGCGATTCCGCTGGCGTCACCGATCTGTTTGTTGGGACGGATGCCGACGGCCATGACGACAAATTCCGCATCCAGTTCTTCGCCATCGGTAAACACCAGTTTGCGTACGCGATGGTCACCCTGCATCTCGGCTGTCGATTTGCCCATGGCAAACTTGATGCCCTGACGCTCCAGTTCAGCCTTGAGCATCGCCGAAGCCTGGCTGTCCAACTGGCGTTCCATCAGATCGTTCATCAGGTGAACGACGGTGACGTCCATGCCGAGTCCGACGAGGCCTTTGGCGGCTTCCAATCCCAGCAGACCGCCGCCGATCACAGCCGCTGTCTTGTAAGCTTTGGCGGCTTCGAGCATCTGATTGCAGTCCGCGATGTCTCGGAAGCCGACGACACCTTCGCGGTCGCTGCCCGGAATCGGGAGCATCAGCGAATTGGAACCTGTGGCAATCAGCAGCTTGTCGTAGGCCGCGGTCATGCCGCTTTCGGTAATTACCGTCTTGGCGTCCGTATCGATCCGGGTAACCGTCTGGCTGGTGTGCAGGGTAATGCCATTTTCCTTGTACCAGTTCCAGTCATTGATGACGATGTCGTCCAGCGTCTTGCTGCCTTCGAGCACGTACGAGAGCATAATCCGGTTGTAGTTGGGATAAGGTTCGCTGCCGAATACAGTAATCTCAAAACGGTCAGTCAGCTTGAGGATTTGTTCCAGGGTGTTGATTCCGGCCATGCCGTTGCCGATCACGACGAGTTTTTCTTTGGCGGTCGTCATAATGATATGCCTCCTTGGCGGTTGAATTCAGAATGGAATGAGGATCGATAGGATTTACGGGATCGATACTCAAAATTTTAGAATGTGAGATTCTTCACAAGTTAATGATTGGGAAAACGGCAGGCCGGACGATCCGGTAAGCCGCCGCTATTTCAAATTTGATCTAACTTACATGTTCATTATATTTAATTAAAATTCAATGGGTTGGTGACCGTAATCACATCAAATGTGAAATAATTCACGTTAAATTGTCACAATTATTTTTTTGTTTTATGATGAACGCAATCCCTATAAGGGCAGTTGTTTGCGCAAGTAAAAAACGCGGAAAGAAACGAAAAAATAAATGATGAGGAAGCGAAAAAGAAAGGGATTTGAATATGCGCCGTTCTCTTCGGAACCTGACCCTGGGTGAGCAGACTTTTTGCTACAGATACACAATGGGGACAAGTGTAACGATCCATGTCTCTCCCCAAGCCGACAAAAATACATGGCTAAATTTTACGTTCAGTGCCCAGCCGCCTCGGGAGGAGCCTTATTCCACCTGGACATTTCATACGATTGCAGCTGTTCAGGAAGGGAAGACGATTGAATTGAATCTGGGTCATCCCCGCTTCGCAGCCGAGCTGGTTGGGCTGGTGAATCAGAATCACCCGGAATGGTGGCGTTCGGGTCAACGAACCGAGATAGAAGATGCTTGGAGTCTGCTGGCAGAAATGGGCTGCACAGAGCCACGTCCGCTGTGGATACGGGAATTCTGAAAGTGAGCAGAGAATCTTGTTGCGGCACGCTTGTACGTACAAATATAATGTAAGGGGATTCAGGAACGGAAAAGGGGTGAACGGCGATGGAGAAGCGGCTTCCTAAATACATCATCTTGAAGAATGAACTGCTGCGCTGGATCGAGAGCGGACGACTGACACCAGGCAGTCAGGTTCCGTCAGAGAATGAGATCGCCGAACAGTTCGCTCTGAGTCGGCAGACGGTGAGGCAGGCGTTCTCGGAACTGGAGCGTCAGGGACTGCTGGAGCGCGTACAGGGAAAAGGGACATTTGTGCGCCAAGCAGCAGCGGTTCGGGAAGAAGCAGCGTTGCCCCGAACGATTGGGATTGTGACAACTTATATCTCTGACTACATCTTCCCGCATATCGTACGAGGAGCGGAGGCAGAGCTGCGCAGTCGAGGTTACCGTCTGCTGCTGGCAAGTACCGACAATGATAAAGAGAAAGAGATGGAGTGCCTGCGTCTGATGCTTAGTGAACCGCTCAGTGGATTAATTATTGAACCGACCAAAAGTGCAGAGGGCAATCCCAATTTGCCTTTTTATCTGTCCATGCAGTCGAGAAATTTGCCGTTTCTGATGATTAATGAGCGTTACCGGGAGCTGGAAGTGCCCTGCCTCAAAGTCGATGATGAGCTGGGCGGCTTAACAGCTGTTCGCCATCTCATCGAACGGGGACATCGCCGGATTGCCGGCTTCTTCAAGACGGACGACCTACAGGGTGTCAATCGGCTGAAGGGCTTCATGCATGCGCATCGTGAAGCCGGTGTGCCGCTGCCGCCGGAGCATGTGGTGACCTATACCACGGCGCAAAAAGGAGAACTGCCAATCGCCCAGGCGCGCAAACTGCTATCGTCGCCGAATCCGCCGACCGCGTTCGTTGCCTACAACGACGAACTGGCCGTGCCGCTCATTCATGCGGCTCGTGAGCTGGGGCTGTCCGTGCCGGGCGATGTGTCGGTAGTCGGCTTCGACGACTCGGCGCTTGCCCTGGCTTCCGGCGTGCCGTTGACCACGCTGACGCATCCCAAGGAAGAGATGGGCCGCGAAGCCGCCCGTCGATTGATCGCCATGATTGAGGGGCCGGCACCAGGCGCTGGGCCAGGAGAGATTGGCGATCGGCTATACGTACCCGAGTGGATCGAACGCAGTTCGGTGGCAGGCCCAGCAGCAAGAGCATAGCGGAAGGATCGTCGGTTATCCGGTATCCTGCCGCTTCCGCAAGAAGAAACCCAGACGATTGAACCTGAACAAGAATCTTGGAAGAGAGCTTTGAAGAAACTTCCAAAAGGAAATCCAAAAGAAACCTCCTGCCTCGGCAGAAGGTTTCTTTTGGATTTTTAAGGCTTCTTTCTCTTCGCGTTAGCGTGCTCAAATGGTTGATCTGATCCCTTCACTCAGCCGCCCTTTATCAAAGGTCGAGTTACAGTTCCACCCGCAGCGTGCCCAACATTTTGACGAATACCGGGTCGAGATGGGACATGAACACCGTTTTGCCCGTATCCAGTGAAGCGATTTGCTGCATCTCCTCGCCGCTCAATTCAAAGTCGAATACATCAAAGTTCTCAGCGATTCGTTCGGGACTTACCGATTTGGGGATGACGACGATCTGCTGCTGGATCATCCAACGAAGCACGACCTGAGCGACGGATTTGCCATGTGCCTGCGCAATCGAAGTCAGCCGCTCCTGATTGAACAGATCATGGCGTCCTTCGGCGAACGGCGCCCAAGACTGATGCTGAACCCCCTGTTCATGCATGAAGGAAGCACTCTCTGTCTGCTGATAAAAAGGATGGGTCTCGATCTGGTTGACGGCAGGCACGATTTCGTTGTGAACGATCAGATCCATCAGGCGGTCGGGCAGGAAATTGCTGACGCCAATCGCGCGAATCTTGCCTTCACGATACAATTCCTCCATCGCCCGCCATGCGCCGTAATAATCGCCAAAGGGCTGATGAATCAGATAGAGATCCAGATCATCCAATCCCAGCTTCTCCAGGGATTTGTTGAAGGCCAATTTGGCTCTGTCGTAATCGGCATCCTGCACCCAGAGCTTGGTCGTAATAAACAGTTCCTCACGTGGAACGCCGCTGCGGCGAATGGCGCGGCCAACCGCTTCCTCGTTCAAATAACCAGCCGCCGTGTCGATCAGCCGATAGCCGGTCTTGAGCGCGGTGTAGACCGCTTCTTCACATTCCTGGGCATCCGGAATTTGATAGACTCCGAAGCCGAGTAGGGGCATGCGGACACCATTGTTTAAGGTAACGCTGTGCATAAGTATTCCTCCCTGGTCTAAGAAATGAGCATGCTCTGGCAGTTTGCAGAATCTTTTTCGATTTCCAACTTTCGTCCCTGCCAGATCTGCCGTACAATCAGCCTAAGACCTTCGTGTAACACGAAGGCAAGCCTTTTATTTAATCTTTTTACGAGGAGGCCCATCATCTGATGTATACCGTCAAAGAAGCCGCCCGGCGAACGGGACTGACTGAACATGCGATTCGCTTTTATACCGATAAGGGATTGGTTCCGAGCGTCCAAAGAGACGAACATAATGTACGGATGTTCGATGAGCAGTCCATCGACTGGCTGTATGGAATTCGCTGCCTCAAGCAGTCGGGCATGTCAATCGAGACCATGAAGACCTATGTGGATCTGTGCCTGGAGGGAGAGGCCACGGTTGCACGGCGTTCGGCAATTATGCTGGAGCTGAAGCAGCAGGCGATTGCCGAGCTGGAGGAAGCCAACCGCCGCATTGCTCATTTGGAAGAGAAAACAGCGCTGTATGAGGCTATTTTGGAGCAGCGAAGCCTGGATACAACCAACCCGGGAACTTGGGAGCGGCTGCGCAAGTTCCATGGCGATGTATTTTATGCTCCAGCTCCCGTATCCGGGCAAGGTTCTTCTTCTGAATTAAAAAAGATAAAATCTTAATTTTTTTGCCAAATGGCTTGCCTTTCGGTTGCTAACCGTGTTATATTATTTAGGCAGGGTAAAACGCCCAGCATTACAATGAGCGGTCGTGGCGGAATTGGCAGACGCGCACGGTTCAGGTCCGTGTGGGCTAACCCCCGTGGAGGTTCGAGTCCTCTCGACCGCATCCTTGTTAGACAAAAAACTCTTGAATTCGTCCTTGTGACGGTTCAAGAGTTTTTTTGTTTTTCAATCCCTTTTGCTTCTGCATTGCGACCCTATAGAATTCAGGGTTATAGTCCATATAGGGATAAGCCGGAGTCGATTGACAAAATCCATTTTTTGTTTGGAGGACATCCTATGACGATAGAATGGCTGTTGGATTCTGATCCCTCGATCCGTTGGCAGGTCATGCGTGATCTACGGAACGAACCGGAAGAACAAGTGGCGTCCATGCGTTCGCGCATTGCGTCGGAAGGCTGGGGCGCGCAGCTGCTTGCCATGCAGACGGAGGAGGGCTGTTGGTGGAAAAGTGAAGACGCCTGGCCGCTTCAAAATACTTTGTTTGCATTGGTTTTATTGAAAGATTTGGGTCTTGATCCCCAAAGTGAAGCTGCCGTAAAAGCCACAGATTTGGTGAACGATCAGCTCATTTGGGAGGAACATGAAGGTCGGGCTTTTTTCGAGGGAGAAGTTGAGGCCTGCATCAACGGAAGAATACTGGCAGCCGGCGCGTATTATGGAAAAGCCAGCGACCGGTTGGTACAGTTTCTGCTGGATGGTCAGCTTGCCGACGGCGGATGGAACTGCGAAGCACCACCGAGTGTCCGATCTTCTTTTCACAGTACGATCTGTGTGCTGGAAGGATTATTGGCGTATGAGAAGGCGAAAGGTTCTGATCCTGCTGTGACCCAGGCGCGTAGACGGGGGGAAGAATACCTTCTGGAACGAAAACTGCTGCGCTCACTTTCTTCCGGTCGGGTGATTGAACGTAATTGGACGCGTTTATTTTTTCCGCCCTCTTATCATTATGATATTTTGCGCGGTCTGGAGTATTTCCGGGAATCCGGGGCCTCGCCTGACGAACGAATGAGCGAAGCCGTCGATCTGGTGCTTGCCAGACAAGAGGCCGACAATCGTTGGCCGCTGGATCATCCGCGACCCGATCGTATTCCATTTGAGATGGAACGTCCGTCAAGCGGAGCCAGCCGATGGAATACGCTTCGTGCGCTGCGGATGTTGAAGTGGATGTTCCCGGATCAGGACTATTCTTTTGAGAAGATCCAGCGAAAAACTTAAAAGTGTCGCAAAAACGGATTCTCAAAGGAATCCGTTTTTTGATAGGGTAGGGATAAACAACCCGGAGCAAAAAGGAGCTGCAAGTATGAAATTGGGGATAATCGGCGCGGTCGCAGAAGAGAGCTTCATCCAGGCGCAGCGCAGACAATTAAGCTTTTTGGAGTTTTGTGTCAATGAGGGGGACGATGTGGAAGCGTTCTGCGCCCAGCTCGATCAGATCGCGGACTGGCAGGCGAAATATGGCATTGCGGTCGGTTCGATCGGACGCTGGAAATCAGAGCGGATCGACGCAAACGGCGCGATCATTCCAGAGGAACGGGAGCGCTGCTTTAAATTGATCGACGCTTCCGCCAAGCTCGGCTGTCCAAGCTTTGTAGTCGGCTGCAATGAAGTAGAAGGGCGTTCTTTTTACGAAAATTGCACATCGGCCATTCGATTCTTCGAAGAACTGCTGACCTACGCCAAGGGCAAAGGCGTGCAAGTCTCAACCTATAACTGCCGCAAGGTGAACTTTGTGAATACGCCTGACGTCTGGAAAATTGTACACGGTCATCTGCCGGAACTGGGAATCAAATTCGATCCGTCGCACGCTCGCTTCTTCGGTGGCGATTATCTACAGGAGGCGCTGGACTGGGGCCATCGTTTCTACCATGTGCATCTCAAGGGTTCCCTGCTGGTCAATGGCGTCAAGGTCGATGAGCCGCCGGCTGGCCTGGATCAGACCGATTGGCCCTCATTTATTGCCGTGCTGCGCAGCGTAGGTTATGGGGCGGGACTCAGCATCGAGCCGCGCAAGTCGGCTCTGCCGGATGAGTTGGCCGCCGCTGGCATCGATTATTCGGCCAACTACTTCCGAAGCTTGCTTCTCGAAACATAAAAGCACAAGCTCATCATGAGGAGGACTTGCAAATGGACAAGTTAAAATATGCGCTGATCGGAGCAGGCGGCAACGCGGAGAAAAAGCATATTCATGGCTATAAAAATCTGGACGATGTTGAAGTGGTTGCCATCTGTGACGTGGAGGCGACCAAAGCCTCTGCGATGGCGAAACGTCATCAGGTAGCAAATGTCTACACTGATTATCGGGACATGATCGAGCGGGAACAACCGGATCTGGTAAGTGTGGTCACGCCCAATTTTCTGCATGCCGAGATTACGGAATATGCGCTCTCGCGTGGCGTGCATGTTCATTGTGAGAAGCCGCTCAGTATCCATGCAGATGAAGCACGTCGAATCCTTCAAGCCAGGGAACGCTCCGGTAAACAGGTGATGATCGGGCTGAATAACCGGTTTACCAACGAGGCGGTTTATCTGAAAAAGTGGATTGACGAAGGGCATCTTGGAGACATCTACAGTGCGAAGGCAGGGTGGATTCGCCGCGCTGGGATTCCAGGACGTGGGACATGGTTCACAGACAAGGATCGATCAGGCGGCGGCGTACTGATTGATCTGGGCGCACACTATCTCGATCTGGCTCTGTATCTGATGGGGCTGCCCGACGTGCATTATGTCGCTGGACGAATTCATCAGAATTTCGTGCATACCACGACTCGCAATCGCAACGGTTATACGGGTATTGCCGGCGGTCTGTTCAATGTGGAAGATGCGGCGAGCGGTTATCTGGGGCTGGAAGGCGGCAGCAGTCTGGCTCTGGATTTCAGCTGGGCTTCCAATATCGAGGAAGATCGTTTCTATGTTGAGCTGATGGGAACGCGGGGCGGAGCCAGTCTGGTGAACGGCGTACTAAAATTGTTCGGTGAGCAGGACGGCATCTGTCTGGATCTGACGCCCAAGTTGAAGCTGAATCCAAATTTGCAACTGGTGAATGAATTCCGTCACTTCGTGGATAACATTCGTCATGGAGGTCACACGCTGATCGCTCCTGCTGAAGACGGAGTATATTTTGCACAGATCGTCGATGCCTTCTATGAGAGCGCAGCTTCCGGTATGCCGGTCATCCTGCAAGCTCCGCAGTCGGTGACGCTGACCCGGTAGCTCTTGCCCCGACAGTCTCAGGCGGCCAAATTCAAGCAGATGATACAAGTTAGCTTCTTCGGGGTAATACAATAAGGTGAAATCGAAGCGAGGCTCGCACGGGTCCACCGAGGCAGCGGCTTCGCACTGATGAATTGTCTAATTCCGAGGAGGTCGAGTAATCATGAGTAAAGCACTTGAAGCTGAGAAAAGAAGCGGTTTTAAACGTTCCGATATGAAGGTTCTGCGCGAAAGCGGACGCGTTCCTGCCGTAGTGTACGGCAAGAAATCCGAAAGCGTAGCGGTACACGTTGACAGCAAGGAGCTGCTGCGCCACGTTCAAAGAGGCGGCGCGGACATCTTCTCGCTGAAAATCGAGGGCGGCGGCTCGTCGCAGGTCATGATTAAGGACGTTCAGCGTCTGAATGGTCGCATCATTCACGCTGACTTCTTGAAGATTGACAAGAATACACCGGTTCGTGCGACAATCCCGGTCGATTATCAAGGCGAAGCCAAGGGCTCCAAAGAAGGCGGGATCTTCCAGGTTCAAGCTACCGAGCTGGAAGTCGAAGCCCTTCCGGACGATCTGCCTCATACGCTGGAAGTGGATGTTACCGCATTGGAAGTTGGCGACAAGCTGACGGCTGCGGACATCAAGCTGTCTGATAAGGTACGTCTGCTGTCTTCGCAGGAGGAGGTTCTGGCTTCCGTAGTGGTTCCACAAGTTCAGGCCGAAGACCTGGAACCGGCTTCCGGAGAAGAAGCGGAAGTGGCTCCAGAGCTTGTGAACAGCGAAGAGGCTTCCGAAGAATAAATGATGGCACATCAATAGGCAGCTGCAAGTACCGATCGATTAGCCGATCCGGTCAGCAGATCAAGCCCGGCAAGGCCGTCTCCCACTGGGAGGCGGCCTTTTTGATGTGCCCCTGAGGTTAGAGCGCCAGAATAGAAGAAGCCATCAAAAAATTTTTTGAAGCATGAAGTCAAACACCAGGCAATTTTGCATTTTTCACAGATCTGATCTTTTCTATTTATTGGCATTTTCTCGTTTCGTGCAAAAAAAGGGATGGTTAAAAAGAAGTAGACATCGTTTTTCCACTTCTTAAAGAACGAAGAGAAATGGTGTTGAAAAGATTTATTTTTGCTCAGAAAGGAGGTGAATACATGAAGAAATGGATGATGACTATAGCTGCTTCGGCGGTGTGCTTTTTCGCCTTGCAGACTTCTGATGCGCAGGCTTCTCCCCGATTCGCCCTGCTGGACAATGTGCTTAAAGGAGCGGTTGATGCTGCCGATCAAACGGTAGGCAGCGTATCCGATTCAGTAAATCAAACCCTAGACGGTGCCACAGGCGCACTGGAGCAAACCGTAAACGGAACCTTAAATCAAACGCAGCAGCTTGTACAAGAGACTGTAGATACCGCTGGACAAACAGCCGGTGGGCTGCTTGAGCCTGTTACTCAACCAACGGTAGATACGGTCAACCAGGTGGTCGATACCGTCGAACAAGTCGTGAAGGACGGGACGGTCATCACGAATAAAGTCGCAGACGTTCCTTTGCAAGCGTTACCAGAAACAACAGGAGCATTAAATGGCAAGGCTGCCGATCCTGTAGGCACATTGATTCAAGAAACGGGGCAGGCGGTCAAGGCCGTCGAGCAGACGGTCAAAAATACGACCCAGCACGCGGGAAGCGTAGTTGGAGGAGTGAGTGGTGTCGTTGAGGGAACACGGGAGATCGTTGAAACGGTCGTCCATCAGACGGTCAAACCCATTGCGAATCCGGGGGGAGGTGGGACGCCGCCAGTTCCGGCCATCCCCACTCCGATTCCAATGCCCACTAAGCCTGTTCCTGCACCAGTAATCCCTGCACCGCCTGCTTCGGGACAAACGCCAGATGGTGGGGAACCGGGCAGCACGGCATCAGGAAAACAGGAAGCTGGATCAGGTGGACAGCACGCAGTGAATCCGGAAAGCGGTGATGCGTCGGTTGCTGCACCCATCAATAACCTTTCCTCGACAGTCGTCGGCCTAGTAGTCGATGATGATCGTCAACCCGTCCTCACTCCTGTTCTGTCGCAGACCCAGCCAGAGATTGAGGCCGACGCAGCATCTGCCGCCGAGTCTGTGCAAAATGTCTCGATCGCAACGGTGGAGCCGATTGACTTGGATATACCGATGGAGGAAGCAGAGACAAGTGACCTCGTACAGCCTGGAACACCAATCGATAAGGGAAGCTTGATTCCCAATGATTCGATTCTGCGTGAGTCCATGATCGGCAGACGTGATCCTGTGCAGCCTACACCAACGCTTGGTCAGGAAGCACCGGATCAAGCACAGCTTACCGAAGCCGATGCACCGGTCAAGACGCTGCCAATGCCACTGCTGCCGCGCCAGGATCGCCGACCTCTGGTTCCGCAGATCGTAGGTATTCTGGGTGAAAATGCCCCCAATCGTACAGCGTCCGGTTCCTCTTCGCAGGGTGGGGCTGGTTCTGGCAGTTCACCGCTGCCCATTGCCCAGCTCTACACGGGATATGCCCCCACCGCGCTTGCTCCTCTCTACCGATTGAAGCACGCGTCGAATACGGAAGGCAGTCAATGGATCAATGCTCCACCTTTTTCACCTCCTAAGCAAGCTCCCTTTTTGACCTAACCATCAAAAACAAAAAGGGAGCGATAACAGATGAAAAAGACGGTAAAAGCACTGATGGCGACAGGATTCACGGCAGCCGCACTGGTATGGACGCAGAACGCAGCCTGGGCAGCAGAAGCTGCAACGACAAACATCGGCCAGCAGACAGAAGCTCATTCTCTCCTGAATCTGAATGTAGAAGGTTTGGTTGGTGAAAATGTACAGGTGGATGTACTGCCAAACGATTCTACGGCAGCAGGTGACCAGGCAGCGCTGGCAGCAGTGAATCTTGATGAAGTGCTGGGCGATGATGTACATGTCGGTGTCCTGGAGAGTCAGGACTCGACGACGAGTACGGGTACGACAGAATCCAACGCCGTGGCAACGGTGGATCTGGACGGGGTTGTTGGAGACGACGTGCATGTGGGGGTTCTGGAAAACGAGGACTCGACTGCAACAGCGGGTACAACGACTGAATCCGATGCCGTGGCAACGGTAGATCTGGACGGTGTTGTCGGAGACAACGTGCATGTGGGTGTTCTGGAGAACGAGCACTCCACAGCGAACGCGGGTGCGACGACAGAATCCAATGCCGTAGCGACGGTAGATCTGGACGGTGTTGTTGGAGACAACGTGCATGTGGGGGTTTTGGAAAACGAGAACTCGACTGCAACAGCGGGTACAACGACTGAATCCGATGCCGTAGCAACGGTAGATCTGGATGGGGTTGTTGGAGACAACGTGCATGTGGGGATTCTGGAAAACGAGAACTCCACAG
>NIOB01000004.1 GCA_002189105.1 Saccharibacillus soli | reverse complement strand
TCGTTCTTATACCGCTCTTCGTTCTTATACTGCCCTTCGTTCTTATACTGCTATTCGTTCTTATACTGCTATTCGTTCTTATACTGCTCTTCGTTCTTATACTGCTCTTCGTTCTTATAAAGGTTCCGGGGTGTTTCAGATAACGTCTTATTCACGAACTTCGTCAACCTCTGTGCTTCAAGTAAATTCACGAATTTCGTCCATTCCCGTTACTCTGAGGATTTATGAATTTGCCCGCTCAAGAATATTCTTCACACTCGTTCAGCCGATCCAATGGACTCTGGATCTTCGCAATATCTCTACGACTAACGTGAGTATATCGCTCGGTCGTTCTTACGCTCTGATGGCCCAACAACTCCTGAATATAGCGAAGATCAATTCCGTTCTCTAACAAATGCGTGGCAAAGGAATGGCGGAGCGAGTGAATGCTGACTTCTTTGCGAATGTCGGCTTGAAGCAGCGCTTTTTCGAACACTTTTTGCGCGGAGCGTTCGGTCAAGTGCCGGTCGGCTCGTTGTCCGGGGAACAGCCAATTCTGCGGGTTCTCTTGCTCCATGTATCGATCCAACACCTCCACCGCCGTTTCAGATAGCAGCGTCTGCCGATCTTTCCTCCCTTTTCCCTGCCGAACCTTCACCACTTTTCGTTCCCGATCGCAATCTTCAGGTTTCAGTCGTACGACCTCGCTTACCCGCAGTCCCGAAGTATAAGTCAGATATAAAAGGGTTTGATGTTTTAGGTTTTTCGCACTTTTGAGCAAACGCACAACCTCAGTTAGAGACAAGACGTTAGGGAGCTTATTTTCTTTCTTGGGCCGGATATAATTGTTGGAGTTAGGCTGCTTCAGCACATGACGGAAATAGAATTTCAGCGCGCTAATGGCTTGATTGACGTGGGCGTGCGAATGACCTTTCTCCAGCATAGCCAACGCATACTTTTTCACTTGTTCGCTATTCGGTGTCAGGGTTGGCGTCTCCGCATTCTCGAAAAAGCGCTGCGTCTGCGATTTATAGGCTTTGATGGTCTTGGTGCTGTATCCTCTTGCTCGGAGCGCATCTTTCAACTCCTGCATACGCTCAGGATTCCAAACTGAAGATTTCATGGACGACTGCAACCGTTTTTGCTGATGCTCCTCAATACGCTCGCATAGATACGCATCTTCTCGACTCAACCGTTCATCGCATTGGATGACATCCGCAGGATACACTTCAAGCAGCTTTTCCCATGCAGCAATACTGTAAGGGATGGTCCAGATTTTGTCTTCTTGCACCCATTTTCGACCGGACACGGCGCGAACGCCTTTTAAGTCACCCGAATCGAAACTTGTTATCTTTACGCCGAGGGTCCGTTCATCTCTATAGATTAGCTCGATATTCATCCTCGCTTGCCTCCTCAGTTTATCATCGCATTCAATTTTTGGAAATCTGGTTTTTGCATAAAAAAGGCCCTGAAGATGGAAGTCCATCTCAAGGCCCGATTCTTTCGGTGCCGGTACCTTGACCGCATTGAATGTAAGGTTTGCGTTCACCGGAAACACGCACGGTTCAAGCGGGTTTTCCGTCGGAGACTTCGTACACGGGTTAGGTACGAAATCTCGATGAGCGCAACCTCACCTCTTTATCGTTCAAGGTACTTGCTGTATGAAGTTAGATTTATAGTAAAACGATCTGAAATTTCTGTCTACTCAACAGTGACGCGGAGCACAAATTCGACCGTACGCCGCCTACTCTGTTTGCCGACCATACAGTCCTCTTTCTCATACATGCAGGCGGACAAAATGGTAGGGGTTAAGCCGCTTCCGGCATCGCATCTGCTTGTTCTTTTCCGCCTACCTGCTGCTAAAACGCCACCTTTATCTCGATCCCCGCCGCGTCGTTCACATAATGAATCAACAACGTCGAACTGAACGCTTCCCATTCCCAATCCGCGTCCTGCCATGTCCGGCTGGGGTCGTTCTCTTCCAATCGCAGCACGCTAACCCATTTCGGCGGGGCGTTCAGCAGAAAACGTGCAGCGCCGATCACGTTCGACGGGCCTTCGGCGGTGCAGACAAAACCGGCTTCGTCGATTCGGATCTCATCGATCCGCGAAGCGGCGGCAATCAGCCGAACGGCGGGAAGGCCGAGCCTTCTGCTCGCTTTCGCCGAGTCGTCAGCATCCGCCCGGTCCAGATCGTAGAGCAGAAGCTGCTCACCTTCGCGGAGCGTCGCCTGCTTCAAGATCGGCAGATCGGCGTCCAGCAGATCGACGAATTTGCCGCTGAACGTGAATTCCGTTCCGCCTGCCGCCGCTTCGACCGCTGCCGTCCCCGCTTGCTGCCATTCGCCGCTTTCGGCTTCGGATTCGTCCATCGCCGCCGCGATCAGGTAAGGCCCTCTCCGCAGCGCAAGCCTGCTGCTCCGAATCCATTCCGGCCCGCCCGCCGCTACGATCGCGGCCCGCACGATCGCCCTCAAGCGCTCCCCGGCCTGCGGCCGCTGCGCGCATTCGGCCGGATGCACATCCAGATAGGCCGCGAAGCCTCGGCCGACCGGATGAACCCCCGGCTCGGGCGAGGCGCCTAGCCCAAGCTCCGCGAACAAATGCTCCGCCGGCGAAGCCCAGCCCCGCTTCCCGAGCGAAGCCCCGCGGCCCGCTTCGCTCCCTCCGGCCGCATCAGGCCGACCACCCGCTTCGCCTTCTTGCTGGCCGCGATCCGCCTCGTTCTCTCGGCCCGCTCCGCTGCCGCCTCCGCCCTCACCCCCGTTCCACCATTCCCGAACTCCATGAAATTCGTCGCTCCCGTCTCCGGCATACACCAGCGTTCCGCCCTGCCGAACCCACTGAACCAACGCCTGATGCAGTCCCGGCGATTCGGGTTTCATGAACTCGTAGCTGAGAACCAGCACCCGATAAACATCCAGATAGCCGGGGAAACGCTCCGCGTTATCGAGCTGAACCGGTCGTACGATCGCGCCGTGCTTCAGCAGCGGCAGTGCCAGTCCGTAGAACGCCGACCAATCCAGAATCGATTGCTGTTCCTCGCTCAGTTTCGCCGCGACTTCGGTTCCGTCGTATTTCAACGCCGACGCTTCTTCGCTCCAATGCGGATACTGCCGTTGATACATCGCCGAATCCGCCAGCAGCAGCCCGATCTCCGGTCCGTTTTCCGACCCTTGCACATCCAATCCGTCCATTCGGCCGAGCGCGTTCGCAATGATCTGAAGTTCCGTCGCGTACCGCGCCGGAATCCGTTCGCGTCCGCTGCCGTCCGGCTTCGGATATTCGCCCGTATAGATCCGCCGCGGCCACGGGCAGATCTCGTACCGGCTCACGCCCGGATGCAGCAGCGACGCGACCAGCGTGCGGATATAATTGCGGCGGTAATCGTGCCAAGTGTGCTTGGGATCGTCCGCGATCGGATCATGGAGAAACCACATCCGGCGATCCGTCCCGCGCACCAATTCCTGCATGATGCCGTATTCCAGAAAAGCCGTCTCGAACGTTCGCTCTTTGCGCACGCCGTTATACACGTTCGGCGTCTGCGCCGTGCCGGTCCATACCTGCGCGATATATCCGTCGATGCCCGGCAGGTCGAGCAGCTTCGATTCCGGACTGACGATCCGCCACTGCGCATAATTGATCAGGCTGTGCGTCGGCACATAGAAGCGGATACGCCGTCCGTAGCGAACCATCGCGTATTCTTTGAGCGCGCCGCAGACCCGGTCGAGCGTGCGGGCGTAGAGATACGCTTTGAGTTTCGACGCCCGGTACTGCGCGTCGGCCGACGTATGCGGCGCCTGCCACGGCTCGCGGTAATAGACCTCCCATTCCCGGCGAAAAGCTTCCGAATAGCCGCCTGAAGCCCAGAACTCTGGTTCTTCCAGATGGATCGCTTCGACGCCCGCGTCCACGGCCGGGCGAATCCGTTCCGTCAGAAAATCCGCGTAAGCGATCGTCGGCACCATATACGGAATATCTGCCGACGTTCCGTGAACGATGCACGCTCCCTGCCGATCGGTCTGCGCTTCGTCCCAATGTTTGCGACCGTCGATTACGCCGTTCAGATAATCTTGATACCCGCCCCACGATACGCCGGTCATCAGATGAACGACGTACCCTTTGCGTTTCCACGCGGAGATTCGTTCGTCCAAATCGTCGTGCAGACCGTAGACCATCACGAAGTCCGTGCGAAGATCGTAAGCCGGATCATAAGATCCGCCTTCTTGAAACCCGGTGCGTTCCCGCTCCGCTTCCCGTCGTCCGGCCTCGGTCATAATCTTGCTCCCGATCCGAACTTCACCCGCAGCGTCTTGATCTCGAACGGCCGGAAGTTCAGCCGGGCGCGGCGAGCGCTTTCCACGGACAGCGATTCCGCTTCCTCCGCACCGCTCGGCAGCGGCCGTTCCATCAGGTCCGTCTCCGCAATTTCTTCGCAATCCTGCCCGAATGTAACGACCGTTTGCGCGTCCGCGCCGGCCGTCTCGTATAGGCGGACGATCAGATGCACGGAATCTTCGGCTTTTTTGACCGCTTCGATCATGACGTGAGGGTGATCGGCAGCGATCAGCGAATAGGCCGCCGAATCGCTCCGGCTCTCGGACGGCTTTCCGTCTCCGGACGAAGCCGCTCCGCGCCCGCCGCCGTTCGACCACGCGGCGGCTTCCGGTCCCGGACGTTCGGTCGTCCCGACGCGACTTGCCGAACCGCCTTTTGCCGTATGCACACCGGCAGCCGTGACCTCGCCCCGGCGCGCTTCCGCCGCTTCGCTGACGACCAGCGGCGTATTCAATTCGCAGCCTCTGCGATACACCCCGGCTTGCACGAAGTCTCCTTCGTGCGGATACAGCGCATAAACGAATTCGTGTTCCGCGCGGTCCGCGACCGGATCGGGATAGCCGGAACTGCGCAGCAGATTGACGTCCAGCGTATGTCCTTCGGCGCTGTATCCGTATTTGCTGTCGCTGAGCAGCGCCACCCCGCGATCGGGCTGCGACAGATCGATATATTGATGCGCGCAGATTTCGTCCCGGGCGAATTCGATCCGATTATTGCGGGTCGTCGAACGCTTGAGATAACCGAACTGAATCTCGCAGTTGACTTGATCCGTACGTATCTGCACCGGGAACGAAGCGCGCAGCATCTTCTCCGACTCCCGCCAATCGACGAACGTCTCGAACCGCAGCGTGTCCGCGTCCGCTTCCAACACGATCTTCTGCACCAACACGGAATCGCCAAAAAGATACCGTTGTTCCAGCACCGCGCAGACGCCTTCGATTCGCGGCAGACTTTGCTTCAGCTCCATCCGGCCCGCGACCGTATCCCGGTAATCGCGCGGGAAATCCCAAGCGTCGCCGTGATCGTGATAGACGGTCAGCACGTTTGCTTCTTCTCCGGGCGCGATCGTTTCGCGGCCGCCGGGTTCGGATTCGCTTTTGCGCAGCAGCGACACGATGCTTCCGCTTTCGCCGAACGTCACGCGCAGATGCCGATTCTCCAGCACGCGTTCTTCCGCGCGCAATTGCGATTCCGCCGAACGCGAACGACGTTCGTCCCAACGTTCGGCGTCCGCCAACGAGACATAACCCATCGGAGGTATCGTCACGCCATAGCGCTGCCCGCCGCGTTCGATCGTCAATTCCCGCGCCCACGGCAGCGAGTTGAATGCCAGTTCTTCGCCGTCTTCCGCTCCGATCAGCCGCGCGACCTGCCGCTGCGCGGCCTGCGTCAATGCTTTTGTCTCGGCCAAGAGCTTCGCGTAACGTTCCAACGATTCGTCGAACACGCGCGTAATGGACGAGCCGGGCAGAATATCGTGGAACTGATACAGCAGCGTTTCTTTCCAGATCCGTTCCAACGCTTCGGCCGGGTAATCGTCCGCCGAACCGCCGGCGGCCAGCACCAGCGAAGCGGCGAATTCCAGCTCGCGCAGCGCTTTTTCCATCTTGCGATTGTAACGTTTGTTCCGGGCTTGCGACGTCAGCGTTCCCTGGTGCTTCTCCAGATACAGTTCACCGCGATACGTTTGAAGCCGATCCTGTTCCTGCTTTAACTTATGGAAAAAGTCCAGCGACGGCTCCATCTTCACGGGCGGAAGTCCCAGCAGATTTTGCTCGCGCGCCAGCCGTTCCAGATGTTCTTCGCCCGGGCCGCCGCCGCCGTCTCCGATCCCAAACAGCATCAGCGCGTGCTCCGAGACGTTGCGATCCAGATACGACGCTTCGATCTTCGAGAGCGAACGCGGCGCGGCCGGGCTGTTATACGTATCTTCCGGAGGCAGATGGGTCAGCACCGAACTGCCGTCGATTCCTTCCCAACGAAAACTATGATGCGGATGCGTATTGTACACGCTCCATGACAGCTTCTGGGTCATCATGTAATCGACGCCGGATTTGCGCAGCAGTTGCGGCAGGCTTGCGCTGTAGCCGAACACGTCGGGCAGCCAGAGCACCTTCATCTCCTGACCGAACTCTTCCGCAAAGAAGCGTTTGCCGTACAAAATCTGCCGAACCAACGCTTCGCCGCCCGAGATATTCGTATCCGGTTCGACCCACATCGCGCCTTGCAGCTCCCAGCGGCCTTCCTGCACCCGTTCTCGGATCTGCTCGTACAATTTGGGATAATATTCTTTCATCCATTGATAGAGCTGAGGTTGGCTCGCGCCGAACACGTAATCCGGGTACTTCTCCATATTGCGCAGCACGGTGGAGAACGTCCGGGCTCCTTTGCGAACGGTCTCGCGGATCGGCCACAGCCAAGCGAGATCGATATGCGCGTGTCCGATCGCGCTGACGGTCAATACGGGATCGCCGCCGCGTTTCTCCAATTCGCCGCGCACGCGCTCGATCGCGCGCCGCACCGTTTCTTCATTAATAACGGCTAGCATAAGCGAAGCTTCGTAGAGCGCTTGAACGATCCGGTCGCGTCTGGCGCTCCGCGCTTCGAGCTGTTCGGCCAATTCGATCAACACTTCGAAATCGTAATAGAGCCGCCGCGTTTCTTCATGGCATACGGCGATCAACGCTTCTTTCATCGTGCCGCCGCTGAACTTGCCGAACAGATCGTTGCAGCCCGCGTCCGCCCACAGCTCGACGGTTCGTCCCGCCGCTTCGCCGCCGAGATCGACGACCCTTTTGCCCGGAAGTCCCAGCGCCGTTTCAAATTCGGAATTGATATTGGTCAATCCCTGACGCGGCGAACCGTCTTCGTCAACGATGCACAGTTCGCCGTTGATATCGATCAGCAGCACGGCTCGGCTTCCCGCGACCGACTCGGGAACGGTACCGGCAAAACGGAACCAAGCGCAGTCCCATAATTCGCCCCAGACGTCGCCTGGTCCGATCTCTTTGCGGATGCCGGAGGTCCGTTCTTCGTACGGCACCGGTTCTTTGGTTACCCATGCCGTCGTCCGCAGCGTTCCGACCGGTTCGTAGATCGCGCCGCGCAGCCGGTTCAACGCGTCTTTGGCCCGATTCAACATGATTCCGTGATTTTCGTAAGGCATCTTGTTCACTCCCGTTAACCGCTGAATTTGAAGCAAAAGGGACTAAGCACCTTGTCAACATTAAAAGTAAGGTTACGCTCCCCTGAATCGCACCTAAAGCGTGTGCGTTTCAGGAAAACGTAATCCTCTGATTAAGAGTTGAAAGGGACTGATAACCTCAGTCCCTTTTTGCCCTGCGTATCGATTTCTCCGCTCCGTGACGCTTGCCGGGTTTACCGGGTCACCAGTTCCGCCCGCTTCTGCGCGTCGTCCAGAATTCCTTGAATATCGCCGTCGGTCATGATGCCTTTGACGACGGCTTCGCCCCACATCTGCCAAGCTTTCGAATTGTCTTTGGCAAAAGTCGGCAGGCCCGTCACGTCGCCGGACATCGCTTGGTAATGCAGATACATCTCCGGATGTTTTTCTTGATACTCTTTCGATTCGCCGATCTTTTTGAGAATCGGGGAACGCGTGTTGGAGTCCGCGACCAACTGCTGAATCTCTTCGCTGTACATCGCTTTGATGTAGGCGAACGCCGCTTCTTTCTGCTTCGCGTCGACCGGAACCGAATGGAACGCCGCGCCGATCGTCACGTTGGCCGGTTTGCCGCTCGGTGACAGTGGGATTGGCGCCATGCCGAGATCGATGCCGGTCGTCTTGGATTCCTGCACCCGCCACGGACCGTCGATCAGATACGCGATCTGGCCTTTGTTCCAAGCATCGAAATACGAACCTTCGTTGTTGTTGACCATCAGACCGGGCGGATGCGCGGCGTTCAGGTCTTTGAGCAGGGCAACCGTCTCGGCGTTTTGCGGCGAATTGAACGCCGGCAGTCCGTTCTCGTCGGCGAACGAACCGCCGTTAATGGCGATCAGCGCACCGTAACGCAGATAACCGCCGAAGTTCGGAGCCGCGTATACGCCACCGCCGTAGAATTTGCCTTTGCCCGCTTCGGTGACCGCTTTGACGTTATCGCGCAGCTCCTGCCAGGTGGTGATCGCTTTGTCCGGATCGAGGCCGGCCTGCTTCACCAACTTTTTGTTCCAGAACAGATTGCTGACGCCCGGCTGCGCGGCCAATCCGTAGATCTTGCCGCCGACTTCCATCGGTTTCCACGCGGCCGGCGATACGTTCTCGCGGATATCCGCCGCCATATCGTCGGGGAACGGTTCAAGCAGCCCCTGCTGCGCGAAGCCCGGCATCTGCGTTTCGCCTACGATGATATCCGGAATGTTTTTGGCGAGAAAACCGGCAGTCTGCTTCTGGATCAGCGGCTCGCCCCAGCCCCAGTCTTCCGTCACGACTTCGATGTTCTGCGCTTTGAGCTTCTCGCTCATGATCTTCTGGTACTGCAGAGGGAAAGTCTCGACCGGCGAACCCGGCGTATAATCGAGACTCACTCCGGCGTCCGCGTATTCTTTTTCTTTGACCGCGAACAGATCGTCGAGCTTGCCGACCCCGATCGCAACCGCCCCTTCGTTCAAGACCTTGATTGTCGTAACGCCCGGCGTCGTTTCCGCTTTGCTGCCCGTTTCTCCCGCAGGTTTCGTTTCGCCGCCCGTGGCCGCTCCCGGAGGCGCGCCTACCTTGGCCGAACCTCCTCCTCCGCATGCCGACAGTGCCGATACCAGCATAACCGTTCCTACTAAAGCCGTGATCTTTCGGTTTTTCACTCGGACCCCTCCAAATCGAGAATGACTGGCTTTTGACGAGTTCAATATAGCATAACCTTATGACATATTCAATATATTAAATAGATTTTAAGGCGATTAACCTTTGATTCCGGTATTGGCCAGTCCCTGCACGATATACTTCTGGAAAAAGAAAAACAGCAGCAGCGCCGGCAGCGTTGTTCCCAGACTGAGCGTAATAATCAGCGGCCAGTTCGGCACGGCTCCGGGACTTGCGGCAGCCGAAGACAGACGGGTAATCGCTGCGGGCAGCGTCTGAAGACTATCCGACGACGTGTAGAAGAATGGCGTGATAAAGTCGTTCCAAGTCGCCAGCGCCGTCGTGATCGAGATAAATGCCATAATCGGCATTTGCAGCGGCAGCAGAATCCGGAAGATGATGCGCAGCGTGCCCGCGCCGTCCATTTTCGCCGCTTCGTCCAGTTCGTAAGGCAATTTTTCGATCGACTGCTTGACCAAGAACGCGCCCATGATGTTGATGCTTGGCCCGCCGATCAGATAGACCCACCACGTATCCAGAATCCCGGTTCCGCCGGTGAAAATATCGTTGCCGCCCGCAAAAGGCCATCTGGCGAACTGAAGATAGGTGGGGATCAACGCGATGGTGGCCGGGATCATCTGCGTGCCGAGCAGCGCCAGAAACAGCGTGTTTTTGCCTCTGAACTGAAGACGCGCGAACACGTAACCCGCCAGCAGCGCCGTCAGCAGCGCCCAGAACGTGGCATATACCGTACGCAGCGTCGAGTTCAAGAAATACTTCCGGATCGCCGCGTCGGCCGAACCGTTGAACAGCGTCAGATAGTTGTCCCACGTCGGCGCTTTGGGAATGGGTAGCAGGCCGAGTACCGTGGTCATGAACTCCGTTTTGGTGAAGAAGCCTGCCAGAACCATAAAGATCAGCGGATACAGCAGCACCAGGCCGACGCCCAGCAGCACCAGATGCGCAAGCAGATATTTGGGTTTGAATTGTTCCGCGATTCGTTTGGAGAAGTCGCTTTTTATCGTTTGGCTCATGCTCGTTTTCCTCCTCTGCGGCGGTTGCGGTTCGAAGTCGTGCGGCGGTCCGATTCGGTGGACCAGCGGTAATAGAACACGGTCGCGGTAAAGACGATGACGGCCATGATTAGCGAAGACGCACCCGCCATGCCGAGGTTGAAATCCCAGAACGCGTCGCGGTAGATCCGGAACACCAGCACTTCGGTCTGTCCGTACGGACCGCCGTTGGTCATGAACAGGACCTGCTCATAGATCTGGATCGCGCCGATCAAGCTGGTGATGACGATATAGGTTGCAATCGGTTTCAATCCAGGCAGCGTCACGTTCATCAGCTTCCCCCAACGCCCTGCACCGTCGATGTCCGCCGCTTCGTAGAGCGCGGTGTCTACGGATTGCAGGCCGGCCAGCCAGATCAGCGCGGCGCCTCCGACGCCTTTCCAGACCGAATAGACGACGATCCAGAACACGCCCCAGAACACGGAATACTGCCAGACGATCGGTTCTTTGCCGAGCGAGACAAGGACATTGTTGATGACCCCGTTGTTCGTATCGAGCAAAATGTTAAAAATCTGCGTGGTCGCCACGGTCGAAGTCACCGCCGGGATATACCAGATGGAGCGGTAGACGCCTTTGCCGAACAGCGGCAGGTTCATGAGCAGCGACGCCCCGAATCCCGCCACCAGCGTGATCGAGGTGACCAGTCCGCCCATCCACATCGAGCGCCAGAGCGCCTGATAATAGAGCGGGTCTTGGAAAAAGCGCACGTAATTGTCGAACCAGACGAACTTCGGGCTGTCGGAGATTCCGATCCATTCGAAGAAGCCGAGCACGAAACCGAATAACGTCGGAAACCCCGACAGCACCAACCACCAGAGAATCATCGGGGTCAGGATGATTGCCGCGATCAATCCGTCTTTCCTGCCGATCTTCGATCGTTTCCATCGAGACTTGCCTAAATTCCCGGCGATAGGCAAGCGCTGCATTTCGGCGTCTACCGTTTTGCCGTCATTGCTAATCATGGGCTTGATCCTCCTTTGATGTTCCAGCTGCTTTTTCTTTTTTTGATATAATTAATTATATTCATTATATCAAATTGGTCAATTAGGCAAAAAGAAAAAGCCCGACATTCTTTTGCGCTCGGCGAAAAAGAATATCGGGCTTGCTGCTTCGGATCGAAAAGCGGGGCGTTCGAGTACGGCGACGATGTCGTGATTGTTAAGTAAGAACTCCGGTCAAAACGTAACAAGCAAAGCTGGCCGGGCCCGCTCGGTTCGATCCGAAAGCGGCCTCGGTATCCGGCCCGCTCTCAAACCGCCGCAGGGCCGCTGGTCTTGCAGACGACCAGGCGTGGTTCGAGCACGATCTTCTTGAACTCGCGGCGCTGGCTGTCGGCGTTGTCGATCGCTTGCAGCAGCAGCTTGACCGCTTCGGCTCCCATCTTATATTCGGACTGGTCGATATGGGTGAGCAGACTCAATTCTTCGAACAGCGGCGTTGGGTTGTCGAACGTGACGACCGAGATGTCTTCCGGCACCTTCAAGCCGACTTGGCGGGCGATGCTTAAGATCTGCACGCCCAGCGAGCAGTTGAGCGCGATATAGGCGGTCGCCATGCGGTTCTGGATAAACCGGTACAGCGGATGCCCGGCGTCGATCGCGGCAGCGGGCGCGTCGGGACGGTTCAATTGGGAAGAGTCCAATTCGAAATCGTTGAGGATCAAAGCGGGGTTGATTAGCGCGCCTTTCTGCTTCAGCGCGTCGAAATACCCTTGAATCCGTTCGTCGACGGATACCGTCATCATCGGGGAATCCGTGCAGATCGCAATATTGCGGTGGCCCAACTCCCAGAGGTGTTCGACGGCCAGCATGGACGCCCGACCGCTGTCGGACGAGACGACGTTGGTCTCGACGCCCGGCAGATGGCGGTCGATCAGCACGAACGGGTAGTTCTGCATTTTGAGCGCGATAATCTCTTCGTTATAGACTTCGGCGTCTACGGGGAAAATAATCAAGCCGTCGACGGTCGGTTTGAGTTCGCGGATCACTTCTTTTTCTTTTTCCTTCGAATTGTTGGTCAGCATGATGTGCAGGGAATACCCCTGCGATTCCAGTTCGTCGGTGATCCCACGAATCAGGCGCACGGCGAAATAGTCTTCCAGCGTCGGGAATACGAGTCCGATATGCATCCCTCCGGCGCGGCGGGATTTCGGTTCGGCGGGAGAAGCGGCAGCCGCAGATTTGTCGTTCATCTGAGATTCGGGAATGCCTTTGACGTAGGTGCCACGGCCGGGAATCCGATAGATCCAGCCGTCTTTGGCCAGCTCCACGAGCGCGTTGACGACGGTGATTCGGCTGACGCCGAACTCGTCCATCAATTCTTTCTCTGTCGGGATTTTCTGGTCTTCAACCAGCGTCCGATCGATGATTCGTTCCTTAAAATGGTTCTGGATCTGTATATATAACGGTTCTCTCTCCTGGTTCATCCCGTTCGGGTCCCCTTCCAACCTGAATTTGTGTATAGGTTATATTATAACAAATATATTAAAGGGTGCCTATGCGGGCTGCACGGAAATTATCGAGATCGAACAGCGGTTCGCGGAAGACGCGAGACGGCGCGGAAACGGATCTGCGGAGAAAGGCGTCGTCGGGCCGATTCGCTGCCCGCTTCAAAAAAAGGTCGGAATACGCTGGACTTCAGCGTATCCCGACCTTTTTTGGCTTCTGCCGTTTCTGCTTCTGCCGACGTTTCCGTTCCCCTCGCCGACAGGATGCCGATCATTTTACGGCGTGACCGTCGAAGGATCGACAGGCAGACCCAGATCTTCTCTCATCAATTGGAAGTAGTTGTCGGGACGCACGAACACGATATTGGCGTTCGAACTGTAATGGTCCACGACGTCGACGAAGTCCTGATAATCCACGTCCCACGGGTTAGCTTGAATGCTCACGAAACGAGGAGCGGTTCCGTCCCAGCCCGCGATCGCATTGCCGATCTCCATCTCCAGCGTCTCGTACGAATAGCAGTAGTTGGCGTTCAGCACTTGATTCGGCAGCGAGTTGTCGAACACGTTGATGCTGCCGTTGCCGCCGCCTTGAGCGGTCAGGCCGAGCAGGTCCGGCGCGTTCTGCGCGAAGCTGCTGCCGACGTTGGCGTTGGTCGAGCCGGTAATGGTATTCCAGATCGTTGCGACCCGAAGACCCGCCCGCTGCATATAATCGCCGGATAGCGCCGTATATTCGTCCAGATACGCCTGGTTATCCCAATAGTTCGGATACGTGTATCCCACGCCGCTCGGACCGGAGATCAGCGCGTCGTTGGGCGTCGCGGTATCGTAGAGATAATCAAGCACGCCCGGCATCGCGTCGAGCATCGCCGGCGAGACCGTCCAGCCGAGCGGCACGTCGCCGCGGTTGGCGGCATCCCAGATTTTTTTGAATCGATGCTCCATGTATTGCAGATTATCGCCGTCGCTCAAGATCAAGGAGACATAGATCTTGTTCTCCAGAGCCGGCTTGGCCGGAACGGGCTTTACGGACACGTCGCGCGACGTGCCGCCGAACACGGTCAGATTGGACGAGAAATCGCTGGCGATCGTCGAGATCCCGTATTCGGAAGCAGTCTCGACGCCGAGCTGTTCTTCCGGCCACCAGCCCATGTAGATGCCGCTGCCGTAGGGCATGTCGCCGAAGAAATCTTGCAGCAGCGCTTTTTCCGCCGGGACGGCAGGGTCGAGCCAGACGGTCGCGGTGCCGACGGCGGTCGCGTAATCGCGCAGATAACCTTTGAGATTTGGATTCAGACCCACGATCAGCTTATGCGGCAGGTCCGGCCAATAGTTGTCGTACAGATCTTGATACACTTCGAGCTTATTCGCGTAATCGCCGCGCAGATCGTCGAGGATCGGCAGGTTATAAGGCGCAGCCGTCAGCTTGCTTACCAGACTCGGCGGCGCGACGATCGCGTCTTCCTGCGAAGCGATGGTCGTCGCCAGATTCACCGTGTCCGGCACGTTGTCGTCGTAGACGACGATGCCTTCGATCTCGCTGCGGTATTTGGTCAGCAGCGACCAGTTGTCCGCGACGTCCTGATGGCCAAGACCGAGCGAGTTCATCCAATTGTATTTGCCTTCTTCACCTTTGACCGGATTATCGTAAGTATAGATGCGCGGCTGTTCGCGGTTCACGATGCCTTTCAGCGAAGTGAACAGCGCCGCTTCTTCGGCCCGATCCAGCGATTCCGTGCCGATCGTGCCGACTTTGATGTACGAAGCGCCGTGCCAGAACACTCGGAATTCGAGATCGTGCCCGGCGGTCGGATTGGCGAAATCCAGTTCGAAACGTTCGTAGCTGGAGGCATGCGTCCAATCCTGTCTGCGCAGTTCGCGGCTGGCCAATACCTGCCCGGTCACGTTGTCGCGCACGTCCAGCGTCACCATGACGTTGTTGTCGGCCGTGTTGTTGTCGATGATTAGATCGAAGAAAGCGGTATGATCGCCGGCCGGAATATCGGTCGCGTAAGGGCCGTAGACCATGTACTTGTTCGGCGCGTCGATCGAGGTCTGTGCCAGCCAGCCGTTCACGTCCGGTCTGCCCGTCTCATGCTGAAGAGTCGGATCGTTCCATTTGTAATTGTATTCGGTCACCACATCCATGACGTCAAGCGTCGAAGCAGGGGCAGAAAATGACGGGAGCAGTTGTCCGGAAGGCCAATCGAGCCCTGCGGCTTCGGCTTGAGGCACCCAAGACGACGGCAGCGCCGCCGCGATCAGCGTCAGCGCGAAAAATGCGGCCGGCCCTTTCCTTTTCCAACGTTTGTTCAGGTTCATGCTTCTCCTCCTCTTGGATCGAATAGACAGGCTTGTCACACCTATCGCCGGAACCACCTTCCAGCGGTAATAACATATCATATATGTCTTTTATGTTCAATATGTTTTTTGGAAAAAGAATACCAAAAAAAGCTGCCGGCTCTTTCCGAAGAAAGGCCAGCAGCTTTTACCGTTTTACGGTTTTAACGTTCCGAAAAAGCCTGCGTGGAGCGGCTCGGTTCGAAACGCATCGTTCCCCGTTCTTTCAACAGCTTCATGAACAGCCCGCCGAGCACGCTGCGATGCTGGAACCCGATCTGGCGGGCCGTTACGGTATCCGTCCAATCGGAGAACGGGACGCGGTCCTGCGTCTTGCTCAACATCTCGCCGATCGGAGCGACCAGTTCGGAGAAATCGGCGTTGTCATCCGCGAGCGAAGCCGCCCAGACGAGCCAATCGGATTTGGTATAATCGGCACGGCTGTCGAGCGGCGTGCCGTAAGCGTTGCGCTTACTTTTATACCAAGACACTTCGCGGCGGATCATGTCGGGATCGAACAAACCGGTGCCGTAGAGGGTATCCCAGATCAGATTGTATTTCAGGCTCCATGTTCCGTCCTGACCGAACGCCAGCTTCGTATGATCGCCGTCGTCCGCCAGTTCGCTCCATTTGTCCGCCATATCGCGCGCGATGTCCATATAACGCTGCGCCTCGGTTTCGTCCCCTTGCAGACGCTTGAGGATCGAGAAGCTGGCGATGCCCATCACCGCTTTGACCGACAGGTTCGCGTTGCGCGCCAGATGGCCGGCAAAATCGTCGGTGCAGAGCTGATTCTCGGGGTCCAACCCGTATTCGATCAGATAGCGTACCCACGCTTCCCACAGATCCGTCTGCGCCAAAATATATTCGCGGTCTCCGCCCGCCAAACAGGTCGAAGCCGCCATCACGAGCATATTGCCCGATTCTTCGACCGGCATCTGGTACTCCAATTTGTTCTCGCCGTACACCTGCCCGCTGCCGAGCGGATACTGCCCGATATCGTGCGGCGCGAAATCGAACGGCCAGTCGCCGCTTCTCGCGTATTTGACGATCGGGCGGATCATGCCTTCGACCAGTTCCGGCGCGTACAGCAGGAACAGCGGGATCGACGGATAGCTGACGTCCACCGTCGCCAGACAGCCGTTGCTGTAACATTCTTTGGACAAGAACAGCAGCTTGCCTTCAGCGTCCGCGACCAGCTTGTGCGCCGCGATCGCCTGACGGTATCCCAGCGCCAGCAGCTCCGCGTAACGTTCGCCGCCGCTGCCCGACGCTTCTTCCGACAGCTGACGGTCGAACGCGTCGCAGCGTTCGATCAACGCGTCGTGTTCGGCGAAAGCCGCTTCGATCATCGCCCGCGCGTCCATGCCGCCCCGTTTCCAGTACGCTTCGAGCCGATCGCCGAAATATTCCATCGCATAAACGTCGTCGTAAGCGAATACGATCCGGCGCCGGGTACCTTCTCCATTTACCGATCCGCAGTCGAACGCGAGCGCGGCGACCGGCTGATCGTCGCGCACGACGCGCGGAGCCGCCGACAGATCTTCCGCGCGCAATGTCTCGCCGCGCGCGAAAGCTTTCCGCAGCGCCGCCGTTCCCAGCAGGGCCGTCGTGCCTCCGTCTTGCTCCGCGTTCAGATAGAAATACCCCCAATCGATGCGATGATCGTCGCCCGAGCGATTCAGCGGTTCCTGAATCTCGTGTCCCAGCTTCAGCGACACGAGATCTCCAATATCGGACCGCTCTCCGAGCACGCGCTGCTGCGGCCGATCCACACACCATTCGCCGGTCACGTCGAAATAAATCTGTACGTCGTGATCCCGGCCGTCCGTTGATTGCGCTTCCAAAACGAGATACGAAGCCGGGCGAGACAGCACGTCGAGATCATGCAGCAGCAGCGGTGAAGCGAAACGCAGATCCAACCGCACGCCCGACGCTTCGAACGTATAGAACGTGCTGAGCGCCGTAACGCGCAGCCCGGTCTGCTCCATCGCGGGCAGTTCGGGATAATAACGTTCCGCGTTCGGCTCGACTTGTCCGGCGAAACGAAACACGCTGCCGTCGATCCGGATCAACCCGACCATGCCGTGGCGCTGGCCTGTCCAATGGCGGGTATGGTCATCGGTCAACCGGTCGGCGAAAGACCAGACGCTGAAATAAGGATCGACGGTAACGAGCGGAACTGCGGAAGGACGAATCGCATTCATCTCTAACACTCCTTATGATTGAATTATTTGATATGATTAATATATAGGGAGTGCTTTTAAAGTGTCAATGCGGAATAACGCCGTTCGTGACGCTCCATGTCGTCATCCCGACCTGATTTCGCAAAGGAATGAATCGGTCAGCGATCCGTGAAGCTTCGGCTTTCCAACATGCCTCTTATTATAGCGCGGACAAAAAAGAGTTTGAAAAGGCTTAAGCCTCTCCAAACTCTTCGATCGGATATAACGAACATTCGGCTCATCGGCTCGCTTCTACAGTATCGTCCATGTAGCGCTTTACGCCGTCCACGCTCATATCGAGCGCGATTGCAAATTCGTCGCAGACCATTTCTTCGGCGCGGCGAAGATAAGTACGGTCGGTCTGATTGAGCTTCTTGCCGCCGCTGGCGATTTCGTCATGCTTGCGGTGGATGATCTTAATCAGTTTCAGCAGCCGTTCGGCGCTGCCCCGTTGGATCAGGCGATCATAATGCGCCGACAGCACTTTGGTATTGCCGCAGTACTGCCCGTAATCGCCGTCTTCGATCGACGACATGCTCTCGATCAACGTTCGGGCTTCTTCGCCGCTGACCAGCGGACGGATAAACACCTGCGTATCCACGGGCGTGTAAATCTTCATGTCGCTGTTCATCGGCGACAAGGTGTAATACGCTCTGGCTTCGTCGAAGCCTTGAACGTCGGAAAGCCCGATCTCGTCGACGTGACAGACTCCGTGGTTTCCGTAAATCATATAATCTCCTGCATCAAACATGGTTTTTGCCTCCTGTCGACCGGAGCATCACGTTCGCGTCCCGGTCGTTTTGTCGTGCAAAATCCCGGCGATACGACCTCGTCGATCGCATATGAAACCCGTCTGCTCTCTTCGGCAAACGTTCGGTTATCTTTCAGTATAACACGGCTTCCTTATCGCCGTGCGGCGCTCGTCAAAAGCGAAAGGCCTTATTCCGCCGAATTCGCCCCTATTCATCCCTATAAGACGGAATAAATAAAAGTCGAACCTTTTCTATTCCGCTGCTGCATGTCGTCAAGGCAATCTACCGAGCGCGCGGAAGCGGAAAGGCGGATTCAACGGTCGTTTAAGCCTTTGCCGTCCAGAATGCGCGGAAAATGTTTCTCGATGCGGGCTTCCCGGGTCTTGGACTGCTTGGGTTCGGTAAAATGCAGCAGATACGCTCGCTGGCGTCCTGGTGTCAGGGCTTCAAAAGCTTCGCGCAGCGCAGCATCTTCGTCGAATCGAATCCGAAGTTCTTCCGGAACAACGTACTCCTCGACCGGCTTCAATTCAACCTTGAGTCCGGCTTTTTCCACTTCGATCGCGTCCTGCATATAAGCGGCAATCTGCTCCGTCTTCTGCTGAATCTCCTCCATGCTGGTGAAACGAAGCTGCCGCGCCGCCTGCACTTTCTGCGTTTGCTGAATGAGCAGCCTGTCGTTGTCCGGCATCAAGGCCCCTTTCATAAACAGGACAGCGCAGTATTCCTTGAACCCATGAAGCAAAAATACGTTGGAGCCGTCCAGCGTATAGCAGGGTTGACCCCATTTCAGTTCTTCAGTCAATCCACTATCCAGCGCCAGGCTTCTTAGCTTGGCCAGCTCGCTCTGCCACTGCTGCGTTCGCTCCATAAAGGCGTCTACCTTGGGATGCTGCTGCTGGTGAGTCATGTTCGTTCTCCTCCATTTGCCGCCGAATGAAAGTCCCCTTCATTATACAATCTTTCTGTCTCAAAATGAGTTCCGTTCGCTGTTGTTTTCGTGATGACCTCAAATCTGCGTCACTTCATCTCATCCTGTTGTCTAATTCTGCCTATGCCCTCTTGTCCTAGGCGGCACTTTGGATTATTCTAGAGATACAAAGAAAATATTTTTCAAAATTTAATCTATTTTTATAAAAATAATTTTCTAAAAAAGGAGAATCATCATGTCTGCTCTCCTCTCTCTCCTGCGCGAACAGATCCCGCATTTTTCGCCGCAGGAAAAGCGGCTCGCTGAATATGTACTGGAAGATCCTGAACAGGTACAGTGGCTTGGGATCACAGAACTTGCAGCAGCCTGCGGAACCAGCCCGGCGACCGTTACACGCTTCTGCAAGTCACTGCGCTTCAAAGGATTTCCCGATTTTAAAATGCGCCTGATCGGGGAACTCTCCCGGCCATCCGAGGCGGGTACGTATCAGGATATTGTCGCAGGGCGGCCGCTCAAAGAAATTGTCCGGGCGATTGAAGCGAATCACCTCACCTCGATCACCGATACGACGCGGCTGCTGGATCTTCAGGTGCTGGAACGTGCCATTACCGCGCTGCGTTCCGCCCGGCGGATCGATCTCTACGGCATGGGAACCTCGTCCATCGTGGCTCAGGATTTTTATCAGAAGGTGATTCGACTGGGTAAAAGCTGTACCGCTTTTGCGGATTCTCATATGCAGATCACCTCGGCGTCCACGCTAAATGAAGGCGATGTTGCGCTGGCGATTTCCTATTCGGGCGAAACGCCGGAGACCATCGCTGCGCTGCAATGTGCCAAAGACGTTGGCGCATTAACGCTGTCGCTAACCCGCTATGGAACCAGCCCGCTGCCTGCGCTTGCCGATATTCCGCTGTTTACCTCTTCACTGGAAGAAGGTGTACGGCGCGGCCCGATGGCTTCCCGAATCGCCCAACTGCATGTCATCGACATCTTGTTTACCGGCATGGTCAGCGAAGGTTTTGAGGAATATGTGCCCATGCTGGAACAGTCCTATCATAATGTTCGTCAGTATCTCAATCCATCCGGAGGTGTCCAATCATGAATTTGTTGACGTTCCGTACCGAAGAAGATCTGAACCGTGCAGGCGCAGGCCTGATCGCCAGTCTGCTCCAGACCAATCCCCGTGCCGTATTGGGTCTGGCCACAGGCAGCACGCCCATTGGCATTTACGAGGAGTTGGTGAAGCTGTATCAGAGCGGCAGCGTCAGCTTTGCCAGGGCGCGTTCCTACAATCTCGACGAATATGTGGGGTTGTCGGGCAGCCATCCGGCGAGCTATCGCTGTTTTATGAACACGCATCTGTTCGATCAGGTCGATATTGATCCGGCCAATACACATGTCCCGAATGGATTGGCGGTGGATCTGGAGCAGGAATGTGCCTATTATGATGCCATGATCGAAGATGAAGGCATTGACCTCCAGCTGTTGGGTCTGGGGCATAACGGTCACATCGGCTTCAATGAACCGGATGATTCGCTAATCGCCGGTACCCATGCCGCGACGCTTCAGCATCGGACGCGCGAAGCCAATGCCCGCTTCTTCGATTCCATCCATGATGTTCCCAAGCAGGCGATTACGATGGGTGTTGCTCCAATCATGAAAGCCCGTCAGGTTATGCTCGTTATCCGTGGGGAATCCAAAGCGGAGATTGCGAAGCAGGCGCTCACGGGGCCGATTAACACGAAGTGTCCGGCATCGCTGCTTCAGCTTCATCCGAATCTGGTCGTGCTGATGGATGAAGCGGCAGGAGCGTGGGTCAAATGAGCGGTTCAATCCTGACCACGCAATTAGACGGACGGCAGGGGCTGCTGCGATTCATCAACGCCAATATCGTCACGCCGGATGGCATCATTGAAGGCGGAAGCTGCCTGACAGCAGACGGCTGGATCGTCTCGGTGGAACCTCCTGCAGGCGAAGACGGTGAAGAAGCACTGGGTCTGCGTACAGCGGGAAAAGGCTGGCAGGCAGAGCGTGTCGATACGGCGATGGATTCAGGCGGCGCATCTGGCGAAGGGACAGCGGCAAAGGCGGTGGCTGTCCGAACCGCCGCCAACGACCCAGCCGATTGGGATGAAAGCGGCGTTCGCGTCGTAGACGCGCAGGGCGGCTGGCTGCTGCCGGGCTTCGTGGACATCCATGTCCACGGAGGGATGGGCGAAGACTTTATGGACGCCGGCAAGCCCGGCGTCCTGGACACCATCGCCAAGTTCCACGGCTCGCACGGTTCGACGTCGATGCTGGCGACGACCATGACGGCTTCGCACGACATGATCGACGGCGTGCTGGAAGCCGTCTGGGCTTATCGGCAGCGGGGCGAGATGCCCGGCGCAAGCATCGAGGGCGTGCATCTGGAAGGGCCGTTCATCAGCCCGAAATGGCCGGGGGCGCAGAACCCGGTGCATATCTCACTGCCGCGCACGGATTGGCTGGAAGACTGGGAAGCCCGCTTCCCCGGTCTGATTCGCCAGCTGACGTTGGCGCCCGAGCGCGAAGGCGCTCTGGAGACGATCGCCTGGCTGCGGGCGAACGGCATTACGGCGGCGATGGGACACACCGACGCCAGCTATGAGGAAGTGCTGGCGGCTGTGGATGCCGGCCTGAACCACGCGGTGCATACCTTCAATGCGATGACGCCGCTGCATCATCGCAAGCCCGGCGCGGCGGGTGCCGCGCTCGGCACGGAGTCCATCGTGGCCGAGGTGATCGCAGACGGGATTCATGTTCATCCCGGCGCGGTCAAGCTGCTGGCGAAGGTGAAGACGGACGGGAATCTCGTCCTCATCACCGATGCCATGTCCGCCGCGGGACTCGGCGACGGCGATTATTTCCTCGGCGACCTGCCCGTGGTCGTCCAAGACGGCGTCGCCCTCACACAGGGCGGCGCACTCGCGGGCAGCCGCCTGACCATGGCGGAAGGCTTCCGCTTCCTGGTCCACCAGGCTGGCCTCAGCGTGGAGCGCGCCTCCGACGCAGCCAGCGGCGCCCCGGCTCGGCAGGCCGGGCTGTATTCATTCACCGGCTCCATCCAGCCGGGCAAACGCGCCGACCTCGTCTGGATGGACGAGGAGCTGGAGCTGCGCGGCGTCTGGGCCGCCGGGCGGAAGATCGGCTGAACAATCCTGTCCGAGAAGTCGATAAATGTGCTTCTTGCTTCTGCTTCAAAAGCCAATAAATGCGGCTTGTGCTCTTGCCTGTGAAGGCAGCAAATGTGATTTACGCTCTTACCCAAGAAGGCAATGAGTATGGCTCATTTCCCTGCTTGAGAGGCCAGCGAATGAGTTGAACGCACCTGCCCAAGAAGCGGAACGAACCCTTCGAGACGTTCGGAGAGCTTGCTTTCAGGCAGCTTCAAGCTTCATTCAACAGTGCGAGAAGCCGCGGTCGCCTGATCTTGTTCGAGCGAGCCTTCTGCGATCTGAACCGACCTTCAGGAAGTTTGGCTCCTCTATGGACACAGTTGTTCGTTCGCTCACTCCATCACTCGCCCGTGTTCATTAACGAAAACGGCGACTGTACAAAGGTCTGCCTAAGTTACCCAACAATCGGTTCCTCAGACTCGATCTCTTAACTCCAATCTGAAAAGCCCCCAGAGCCTGCTGCTTGCAGGTTCTGAGGGCTCTTTTTCTAATCCAACAAATGAGCTTGTGCGAACGATCCTATGCTTCTTCGCGGTTCAGCAGGATGAATAGGCTCTACCTCTCATGACTGCTTCCCCCTTCTCCAAGCTTCGACAATCCGCTCTGCCAATTCGGTCGTTCCGGCGGCCACGATGCTTTCCGTTCCCCAATCGAACGGCTTCCCTTCCTCATCCATGACGACGCCGCCCGCTTCGCGGATCAGCAGTGCACCGGCCAGCCAGTCGTAGATACCTGAACCGAACTCTATATAACCATCGGCGCGACCGCAGGCGATATAAGTCAATTGGAGCGCCACCGAACCGAGCATACGTCCCGCAGCAATCTGCGGCAGAAACAGATCCAGGCTTCGTGTTGTTCGGGCGGCGTTATCACGTTCGAGCGCCGAGTCTCCCGGAGGTGAAGTCAGCAGGACAATGTCGTTCAGATGCTTTTTACCAGACGGAGCGATACGTACGCCATTCAGATAAGCGCCGCCGCCTCTTTCCGCGTGGAACAGTTCTCCTCGAACGGCATCGTAGATCACGCCGAATACTGCTTGACCCCCTTTCACCAGACAGAGCGAGATGGACCAGAACGGGAAACCCTGGATCAGATTCACCGCGCCGTCGATCGGATCAAGCACCCAATAAGGAGACTCGCTTTCCGGCTCTCCCTGAGCGCCAGGGTCCAATTCTGCCTGCGACCAGCGAATGTCCGGATACAGCGGCATGAGCGCCGCCTGAATCTCCTGCTCCGCCCATCCGTTCAGCTCATCGAAACGTTGGTGCATCTCCTCCCTGCTGACAGGACGACCGGATGCCTCGTTTCGTACGGGAAGTTCGGTGCCTACGGTTTTCAAGATCGATTCGATCACTTGCAGATTGATGGGGTTCATGTGGGTATGCTCCTTTTTGATTTAAGATGTATTTTTGAATACGACTAATGATAAGGCCAGAAAAAAGATACTCCTTCGAGTATCTTGAGACTGTCGAGAAAATTACGTAGGAGTAGGAAGCCAGCCCACTCCGAGAGAAGTTTTTTTGTTGCTTATAAAAGGAAAGAGCTTCGCTAACGGGCTAACGGATCGTCGATTCGTTAGCCGTCCCATTCGCTTGTTTCCAGGTTGAAAATCAGCGTATTCTTATTCTAAGCGCCATCTGAATCCGTTAGTCCTCTAAAACCGCTCCAACTGCTCGCTGCGCGTTGTCTCGATCCGTTAGAAACCGAGTTACAAAACGAAGTTTGATTCGAGAACTTCTCGACTGCCTGAAGATAAATCTTCGAGTATGTCGAACCTGTCAAGAACGCCCAGCATAGCATAGTGAGAGATCATGCTGCGGCAGAAGAGGGTTCTTAAATGAGAAGCTTTCGGGGAAAGCCCTCAGGCGGACAGAAACGCCGTACTGGCTAACAAAGCGAGACAACTTCGAGAGAAATGCGTAAGCGAATGTTTGCGAAGTGACTTTCTCCGTGTCTTAATCCCTCTCCAGCCCCAACAACCCGCCATAACGGCTGCGGATTGTCTGATAGTCGCGGCCGTATTGGGCCTCAAGCTGGGCACCGAAGTCTTCTTCAATACGCTGCACGATCAGGTCGTGCATAAACGCGCTCTCCAGCAGTCCGGCGATTGCCGGGTGATCGCTCTCCAGCGCCGAGAGCTGAATCCGGCGGCCGAAGCTGCCGATCAAGCCGTAAGTGCGGTCGCACAGCAGCGTAAAGCGCCGAACTTCGGAAGCTTCCACATGTTCAGGCCTGCTGTGGTTCACCACGGTCTTCAAGGCAGTCGATCTTCTGCCGATCAACATGACGGCAACCTCAACCCCTCTGTTCTCCGCCGCAAGCAGCTCCTGCTCAAACCAATCCAGATCTTCTTCCCAGAGATCGACCAAGATCGTGTGCTGGGCACCCGAGATCAACCGGCGAAGGGTCAGTTCTACCGCTTTATCTCCCTTCCAGGTGCCAAACGATGCACTGCGCTTGGGCGGCGCCGTCAGTTCCTCCAGCAGCATGTCCGTCGAACGTTCAAAGTCCGCTTTTAACAGTCGAATTACATCACCGATGGGCACCGCTTCATATAACACCGGGTCGGCTTCAATCATGCGGCAGATGCCTTTTTCGCTTAATAGGCGCAGGGCGGCATAGACATTGGTACGCGATACCGATACCCGCTTCGCCACTTCGTATCCGGACAACGACGATTCTTCGTGCAGCGCCAGATAGCAGCGTGCCTCCAGATCGGACAATCCGATCTTGCGAAGTTCTTCGATCAACCGACTTCCTCCTTCAACTTGATGGGATGATAAGTGTTATTTTAAAATACTACTATAATCCTGTCAACTCAATATGTTTGCCTTTAAGTCGCTGCTGCTGTGTCTGCTATTCATCGAAACCGCAAAAAGCCATCAAAAAGGCCGCGAGTTCTGCTTAGGTGCAGAACTCGCGGCCTTTTACCGTTGAGGTGATCGACAGATGCAAAAAGCGGTACCTGTTCTTTTTTATGACCGTCCATTCACTCGCCTTGCGTCAGCTTTATACCTGCCGATTACGCAGCGCCTCCGCCAGATCTCCCAACTGCGACGTATAAGCGAAAGTCTCTGTAGAGAACGTAAATTTGTCCTGCGACAGTCGATACAGATGTCCAATGCGCTGATCGCTCTGAAGGAAACCCTGCAGCACTTGATCCAGCGACACCGAAAATCCAGTCAGATCCGATACGATATGATCGTTTACCCCTTTGATTCGGGACATGCTGCTTCTCAGATTCTCTTCCGTTTCCAAGATGCGTGCAAATACATCTTTCGTCCGGTTGGAGGCCTCAATGACTTCATCCACAGCCGAAGTCTTGCGTGCAAAGTCCTGATCCAGTTCATCCACGTTCGCTGTGACTTCCTGAACCTTGCCATCAATCTCTTGCAGTGCGGACTTGCTTTGATCGGCCAGCTTGCGAACTTCCTGCGCCACGACAGCGAATCCTCGTCCCTGTTCCCCAGCACGCGCTGCTTCGATACTTGCGTTCAGGGCCAGCAGATTCGTCTGATTGGCAATCTCCTGAATGGTGGAAGCAAAGTTCGAGATGGATGAGACTTCACTTTTGAGCATCTGGATGGAAGCGCGGAATTGATTAAAGATCGCTTTGAGCGAATCAATCTCGGCACTCAGCGCATCCACACTTCTGCCGCCTTCAACAATGACTTCATAATTCTGCTCGCTCTGCTGCTCCACTTCACGTGTGATGGATGTAACGCCTTCCGTTTGATCGACGATCTGACGGATGTTCTCCACAGAGCGGTTCAATCGTCCGTTTTGCTCGGTCATGTCGGACTTGAGCAGTGCCACCTGATCCATCAGTTCGCTGTCTTTAGCCGAATTTTTGGACGTCGATTGATCCAGCAGACCGATGAGATCGCCCAGCGATTTGACAACGTTGGTATATTCGGATTCCGACAAGCCCTGGAATGTCTCCAGCACTTCCGCTTTTTGCGGCTCTGTCAGGCCATGCTTGGTCTTCATGGAAGTTAAAAGTGTTAATACGTTCACGCCGATTCCCCCTGTCTGAGCGTGCCGAATCCAAGCAGCACAAGCGTCTGATTCAACTGCGTGCGGTTCAACTGCTCCCCATAGCTGCAAAATCCGCCGAGGTTGGGCAGCTTCTCCAGATGTCCGTTGAGCGCCGGGAATAATCGATCATTCTGGAACTGAAGTTTGCGCAAAATGCAGTTGATCGCCAGCACGCCATCCAGACGGGCGAAGCGCCCACGGAACGTATCCAGGGTTTGGCGAATGGTAGCTACAGGATCTTTGGGCGTCAGTACATCCACCGTCATGCCTTCAAAGAGCTGGCAGTAGAACTTGACGCCTCCTCCTGGCAGCACATCAAATGGCGAAGCGATATAGACTTCTTCATTGACAACCCGGCCAAGCGGATTGGTCATGAAATAACGGCTCAACTCACCGGCTGATGTGCCAAGCACACGAGCATATTCCGAAGCAGCCGGTTGGCCGTTAAATTCGTACACAATACGAGCGCTGGGATCGGCTTTGGTGATTTTCATCGTTTTGCCATTTGGGGTAAAAATATTTTCCTTGGCAATATGGAACGCCGTATCGGGTTTGATAAACATGACCAGTCCGCCGGTATGAGACACCTGGCCTTGGTAGCTGACCTGGGTCTTCTCGAACTTCGCATCGTCTCCAGCCGTTCCGCCAAACAGCGGGAATCCTTCGTGGGCGAACAACGAATTGACGACCGACAGCATCTTCTCTTCGGCGCCTACGAGTCCATTCGGAAACACCAGTCCCAGCCCTTCGCGTTCAGGCGCTGTACTGCTGCTGTTGATCCCGATCTGCCGGGCAGCTTCGACCAGGTGATCCCGATAGAACATGGGGTATTTCACGATGTCTTCAATCAGCACGCCTTTGGCTTTGACGGCTCCCGCGAAGCTCATGGCTGTTAGACTTTTTTCGGAAAAACCGCTTGGCCCCAGTTCGCCTACTGTCGTCAATCCCATGACTTCTGCGTTGGGAAAAGCATCGCGGAACAGGGTGCTCAGGGCCTGAAAGTCATAGATGGTACTGGCGAAAAAGATGACGGCTTTGGCCTGCGGAGACAGCTTGGCTTGGACCTCCTGAAAGGCTTGTTTAGTATCTGGATTTGACGTGAGAAAGGATTTGATTTCCATGTGCATGACTCCTTTATATGAAAGTTCGTACTCGGAAGCGGGGAAGGAAGCAATGCCTGCCAGCTTGGTCGAATGAAGAATTTACTATCTGTATCGGTTATTTGCTTGTACAAAATAAGATAGAAAGCAAAATAAATGTCGAATTTGAGGAACCGGTTCCTCCGAATCGTTTCGAGCCTTCCTTTTTGGGGTTGTTCATGTATTCTCATGAATACGCTGATTTCCAACGATAATCTTCCATTTTCCAAGTAGAGGGAACTGTTGGAAGAAAGGGGTCTCTTGGAGAAAGAAGAAGCAGCGAATCGTTATTAATGTCGAAATAAGTCGAATGTGTAAAAAGAGAAAAGCAGCTGCTTATTGCAGGATGGTGCATAAAAAAGGACTGCCCGGTTGGACAGCCCTCTCCTTGGTATGACGCTTATCGTTCAAGTTTGCTCTACCTTTAAAAATTGTGACGTGTTACCGTAAATTGAAAGACAACTCCAAAAGGATCACGTACCGCTCCATAACCGCTGCTGAACGAATTAGCTGTCAGGGGAATCAGAATCTGCGTTCGCTTATCCTGCGTCAGTTGGTTATAAGCTCGTACGATGGCGTCATGGTCGCGCGACTGCAAGCATAAGGAGAAGTCATTGCCCGCCTGCCAGGGACGCGTGGTATCCATCTGTTCTTCCGCAATCATCAGCTTATTGATGCCAATCTGAAGTACCGAATGCGTGATGTAATGCTCCTGTCCCTTTTCATAGTGGAACTCGGGGTCCATCTTCGCCATCTCTGCGTAACTCACCTTCAGCAGCACCTGGGCATCCAGTGTCTGCTCGTAAAAAGCGATGGCTTCTGCGGCGCGCCCATTCAGCGACAGAAACGGAATCGCTTCGAGCTGAAGATCGGTTGGGTTCTTGGGGTTCTCTTGAGTCATGAGGGGTTCCTCCTTCAAATGTAATCTACACGTATAGCGTACATCTTAAAGGTGTCAGAACCTGAAACCTATTCATCGAATAATAAATAAATATCGAACCGCAAATAAGTCTGATCTAAAAAAGAAGGAGGTCTTGCCGATGAACAAATCTGAACGTCTCCAACTGATGCAGCGCTACGCCTATCGGCAGCGGAATTTTACCCTGCGGCAGCTCATGGACGAATTTGGCATCTCACGCAGTACCGCGCTGCGTGACATTGAAGCGCTGGAAGCTCTGGGTCTGCCGCTGTATGCCGACCGGGGACGAAGCGGCGGTTATCGGGTGCTGGAGACCGCCTCCCTGCCTCCCGTATCATTCACGACCCGTGAAGTGCTGGCGTTGTATCTGGCCATCCAGACGATGCGCGGCCTATCGGACGATGCGCTGAATGTTCCGTTCGACTCGATCCATGCCAAATTTCTGGAGGTGGTCTCCGCGCCGCAGCGCGATCAGATCGAGCAGTTCCGGCATCGAATCGCCTTCTATCCGGACGAACCCGCCGAAGCGGGGGCTTGTCTGGAGACGCTGCTGCGGGCCGCTGTGCAGGGCGAAGTGCTGGAGATCCGATATGCGGCGCCTGCGAGCAGGCGCAGTCAGCAGAATGGCGATTCGCCCATGCCCCAATCGCCGGAAGATCAGGCTTCGGCGCTAAGGCGGATTCAGCCTTTTGCCGTGTATGCCTCGCGCGGCTTCTGGTACTGCCGCGCTTACGATCTGGGCAAGCAGGAATACCGCGTATTCCGCTGCGATCGGGTTCAGTCGGCGGAGCGCACCGCCGACAAGCCTGTCGAAGCGCTGCGCACCTTCGACCTGCGAGACGCGCATACGCTGCGTAAGCCCTCTGCGTCAGCGATTGCCTTCCGCTGCGCTGTTGCGCCCGAAGCCGCAGCCGGGCTGCGGCGCAGGCTCTATCCGTCGATGGCGCTAAGTGCAGCGCCGGAACCGGAAAGATCGGAAGCGCTGCAAGCGGAAGCTGCCGGGGCAGCACCCGGAGAGCATCTGATCCTTTCCGGTCACTACGAGCCGCAGGAGACCGATTTTATCGTCTCGTTCCTTGCTGCATGGGGCGCCTCCATTCGGATTCTGGAGCCGGAATCGCTCCGCGACCAGCTGCGGAGCCATTATTTGCGGCTGATTGGGGCGCTCTGACGGCTGGCACCGTTAATTATCGAACCAGAATACAATCCGCACTTCATCATCGCTATCGATTCGCCACTCTTTTTTGAGCTGCTCCATCTGCTCCATTATGGAAGTCAGATGCAGATTGAGGTAGCCTTCCCACTCGCGGTAGACCTTGCCCTCCCGCCAATGCGGGTCTGCCTTCACATCGATAAAATGTGACTGATACCGCTGACCTTGCAGCAGCTGGTTCATTATCTCATTATGGTCGGCTTCATCCACCCAGCCGCGAAGCGGCATCTTTTGCCCATAGCCGCTTTGCTTGAGTTCACGCAGCGTCAGATGGGAAGCATGATGAAAATTGGCGTGATCCGGCAGATCGCCATAATCATATTCCTGACTGAGCAGGGCATCCCATTCGCTGGGCAGCCCCTTGGGCGGAGCAATCGGTGGATAGCTGCTATCCGCCTCACTCCCCCGTACACCCGCCAGCAGATAAAACAAACCATAATCCCGCGCTCCATCAATCAGATCGACCTGACTGAATCCTTCACGTTCCGTGACGCCGATCTCCGGCCATCCCGTCTGTCTATACCAGCGATCGATATTGATCCACCGACCGTCGATATAACCTTCGCAATATAACGTAATGTCGCAGCCCATCTGTCTGCTTTCACCCTTTCCTGCCTGTTTTATTCCGATCTAATCCTTATCTATTCGATGAGTTTGGCTGGATCTCTTCTTTTATTTCCACACACATATATCCACACACAAAAAGCCCATCTCCCTTGGCGGAAGATGGGTGAGGTGACGGGTGTTTATGTGAACGGTCGGTTATCTTACTTCGTCTCGATCAGATTACGCGCGATCTCCGACTTTTTCATATCATGTTCAATCTGCTCATCAAGATCGTAAGGATGGTACATCTCGTTTTCGATCATATAATCAGCGATCTTCTGATGCGTCTTGATGGCCGTATCCAGCTGGGACTTCAGCACTTTTCGCACTCGGGGTGAAGCGGCTTCCGTCAGAGCAACCGCATAGGTGCGAACAGCTGTCTTGGCCGACAGCAGCATATCCGTTGCAATCGCCATGTCGTCCATTGGCGTGACGGCTTTGACCAGTGTTTCCTTCGTCATCGATTTGGGCGTCGTCATGTGGAATCCCTCCTTAGCTGATTAGAAGTGCCTTCAATTCGTCGACTGCCTGCGCTGAATTTTCAATGTCTTCCTCGATCAGCGCTTTGAGCTTCTCGTCTTGAACCAATCCCGACATCGCTACCGCCTTGGTGACACAGGACGTCTTGAGAATCACCAATTCGTGTATTTCGAGTTTCTCATGCATCGCTAACTCTTTCGTTGCCATCTCGATACACCTCCAGTTGATGTTGTTCTATGGATTTGTACCCTTTTACCAGACAGATAAACGTTCTATCATTTTTTGTTTAAATTCCTTCATTTTACGTTTCGTTCGCTCCTTAAATGGACAAGTAAACGTTTTGCGAACCTCCACATACGAGCATCCAAAAAGACGAGCATCCAAAAAAAACGCCTCAGCCGAGGCGCTTCTTTTTCAAATATGCGATTTAAATCAGATCCGAGCGGTCGAGCAGATTTCTAATCATCAAAGCAACTTCCGCGCGGGTAATGCCCGCTTGTGGAGCCAGCATCTTCTCGCCTCGGCCCGTTACAATTCCTGCTTGCAGATTATCTGCCACGCTGTTCTTCGCCCATGCCGATACCTTCGCCGCATCCGCAAAAGGAACAAGAAGCGCTGCCGCATCTCCAGCAGCAAGTTTCTGTTTCAAGCCACTCACCTTCATCGCTTTCGCCATGATCTGCATCGCTTGCTCACGGGTGATGTTATCCTGTGGACGGAATGTCCCGTCCTCGAACCCTTCAATGAGTCCATACTGGGAAGCCGTGAGAATGGCTTCATTGTACCAATCTCCTTCTTGAACGTCGCTGAAACGCGCCTTGCCTGTTTGCGGCTTGAGTCCCAGACCACGCACCATAACCTCTGCAAACTCCGCGCGAGTCATATCCTGGTTTGGACGGAAACTGCCATCTTGGAATCCGTTCACGACCATCCGTGAACCCATATCATTCACCGCCGTCTGAGCCCAGCCGCTTGTGACATCAGCGAAGGTCATCGGATGCCAGACAATCGAATACGTGCTGTTGGTCAGGCTGTTGATCTCCGCATAGAACCGGCCATCGATTTGAATGACTTTGGTCGGCACATGCCGGGAAGTTCCGTCAGGATCGACGACAACCCCCGTTGTAATCCGGTTTGGATCAACTCCGTCAGGAATCGCAATTGTACGTTTGACATAGCTCTTAAATTGATTGACCTCTACCGTCCGATCCCCGTAAGTCGCGCGAACCGTGAAGTCGAGTGCCGGCGCCACATTGACGAAACCGCCGCTGCTTGCCGCCTGCTCTACCGTTTGCTGCGTCTTGGCATCCACGGCTGAGATTTCGATTTTCACGCGGATGTCCTGTAAAGCTGCGTTTGCACCTACCTGCGAAGACACTTCATCAATATCGATTTGCTGTGCAGGCAGCGTATACGTTGCCCGATTCGTCCGAAGTTCAACAACGGCTTGTTTATTTTCCATGTTTTTTACCATTTGACCGTTCAGCTCACCGACTACAACATCAGAGGTCTGATTGACCGGGATCGTAATGACTGCTCCGCTTCCTTCCGCGTCTAGGCGCTGCCGGAGTTTTTGTTCGTCCACTGCGATCGTAACCACAGATTGGTCACCACGTGTAGAAGTAGTCGCCGTTCCCGCATTTTCAACTTTGCCGTTAACCAGTACATCAACGCCCGAAGTAGTGCTTGGGACTGGCGAAGAAGGAATAGGCGTCGCTGGAGCAGGAGGAGGCGCAGGTGTCTGAGTGACTGGAGTCTCTGGCGTCGGAGTTGGCGTTGACGGATTCGGAACCGTGATCGTGTAAGAAGCCGTAAGCACCGGACTGCTGACTAAGCCTTCTTTCACCGCGATGGCTTTGATCGTCATGGCTGAATTTACAGCTACAGGCGCCATATAAACCGGACTGTTCGCTGTCGGCTCACTGCCATCCGTTGTGTAATGAATCATGCTGTCGCTGGTCACAGTGCTCAAAGTCACCAGAGTTCCGGCCGCTACTGCACCTCCACCCGGGCTGGCAGAAGGAGCAGCTGCTTGACCTGGAGCCGATACAATCTGGGTCACCGTAAACGTCTGGTCGGTCATGTTCGACGCGGACACGGTCACGGTTGCCGTGTAGGTCCCGGCAGCAAGGCCGTCCTTGGCCTTTACCGTAAACGCTGCCGATGGTGTGCTGTCATTCAGCGTCGTCGCTGAAAGCGCGGACACTTCAAACGATGCTGCTTGCGCTCCGCTTAATGCAGCGGTCACGTTGGACAACGTACCTGTTCCCGTGCGCGTTACGGTGATCGTCTTCGTTTCCTGCGTGCCCGATGGATACCCCGCAACCACCGGATTCAAAATCTGGTTCAGGATTGGAGCAATGGTGTAGGTTGGGGCGGCTTGCACAATCTGGGTCACGGTAAACGTCTGGTCGGTCATGTTCGACGCGGACACGGTCACGGTTGCGGTGTAGATTCCAGCCGCCAAACCGTCTTTGGCCTTCAGCGTAAAGGTTGCCGATGGCGTGCTATCGTTCAATGTCGTGGCGGACAGCGCCGACACCTCGAACGATGCCGCTTGTGTTCCGCTCAATGCAGCGCTCACGTTGGACAACGTACCTGTTCCCGTACGCGTCACCGTGACCGTCTTCGACTGCTGTGTGCCTGATCCGTAACCCTCGGTCAACGGGTTTAACGTCTGGTTCGACAGCGGGGCAATCGTGTACGTTGGGGCAGCTCGCACAACCTGGGTCACGGTAAACGTCTGGTCGGTCATGTTCGACGCGGAGACGGTTACCATTGCCGTGTAGGTTCCTGCCGCCAAGCCATCTTTGGCCTTCAGCGTAAAGGTTGCCGACGGTGTGCTATCGTTCAATGTCGTTGCCGACAATGCGGATACCTCGAAGAATGGCGATCCGTTAAGCGTAGCTGCTACGTCGGACAGCGTCCCCGTCCCTGTACGCGTCACCGTGACCGTCTTCGGCTGCTGTGTGCCTGATCCGTAACCCTCGGTCAACGGATTCAACGTCTGGTTCGACAACGGGGCAATCGTGTACGTTGGGGCAGCTTGCACAACCTGGGTCACGGTAAACGTCTGGTCGGTCATGTTCGACGCGGAGACAGTCACCGTCCCCGTATAGATTCCCGCAGCCAAACCATCTTTGGCCTTCAGCGTAAAGGTTGCCGACGGTGTGCTATCGTTCAATGTCGTTGCCGACAATGCGGATACCTCGAAGAATGGCGATCCGTTAAGCGTAGCTGCTACGTTGGACAGCGTCCCTGTTCCTGTACGCGTCACCGTGACCGTCTTCGGCTGCTGTGTGCCTGATCCGTAACCCTCGGTCAACGGATTCAACATCTGGTTCGACAACGGGGCAATCGTGTACGTTGGAGCAGCTTGCACGACTTGCGTCACCGTAAACGTCTGGTCGGTCATGTTCGACGCGGACACGGTCACGGTTGCGGTGTAGGTTCCCGTCGCCAAACCGTCTTTGGCCTTCAGCGTAAAGGTTGCCGACGGTGTGCTATCGTTCAATGTCGTTGCCGACAATGCGGATACCTCGAAGAATGGCGATCCGTTAAGCGTAGCTGCTACGTTGGACAGCGTCCCCGTCCCTGTACGCGTCACCGTGACCGTCTTCGGCTGCTGTGTGCCTGATCCGTATCCCTCGGTCAACGTATTCAACATCTGGTTCGACAGCGGGGCAATCGTGTACGTTGGGGCAGCGGTCACGGTGACCGTCGCTGTTCCTTTTTTGCTGCTATCGGCAACCGAAGTAGCCGTAATCGTATAATCTTGAGGTGCCGCGTCCGCCGCAACAGATACATATCCATTGCTATCCACGCTCACCTTGCCGCTGAGGTCGCTGCTTGTCCAGGTAACCGCCTGCGAAGGAGAGCCGGTCACACTGACGGTTGCCGTTAACTGCTGACCGCTGCCTTGTTGAACATTCGAGGCAGCTGGACTTACCGAAACGCTATTTACGGTGTCGCTGACTTGCGGTTTGATCGAAATAGAATTAAAACCAAAATACAAACCATCTGAACTGTTTGCAGCGACGGAACTCGGATTCATAGAAATTTCAACCCGATCTACATTGCCAAATTTGGCGGATGGCAGATCGGCTGCCGTTAACATGGAAACCGAGTAACCGGATGATCCATTCACCGTAACGGTTTCCCGACCCGTACTTGTTCCGTTAACAAAACCTGTAATATCGAGCTTGGAGTTTGCTGCTTCCATTGCGCCTAAGTTATATAGACTGATCCCGTCAAACGCAAATTCGGAACCATCGCTGGAATCAATAACGAAAAACGGTCTCTGCGTACCGTCGCCATCATATAACTCCTGATTATTAAAGTTTTCGAGAAGATTCCGTTCACCCTTATAAATGGAACTGTCAATCAAGTCGGAATCTCTAAATTTATCCAGCGCGATATTATCTGTCGGCGTTGTGCTTCCAGATGTACTTGTGAAGTACATCTGAATTACTTTATTCGGAATGTCCAACGAATTTTGCTGTCCATCCGTGAATTTTTGTCCCAAGTCGATCCATTCCTTGGCATTGGGGTCTGCTACATAAGGACGAATGATTCCATCATTTGAGGCGGCATGTGCTTGATTGATTCCGAAAGAACCTATGGTGGCGTACGGAGCAACCAAAACGCTGAACGTGAGGACAAGAGCGGTCAATTTTCTGCTAATGGAGCGCTTGAAACCTAAGTTTGATGTCACTTATACCTCTCCTTTATTTAAAGTTCAAATGACTGACTTGGTTCTATCAAAGTAGCCTCCATGATTAGGCAAGAAAACCTCCTCCCTCTTGAATCCTCATGTTTCAATTTTGATACACAGATTGTATCAGAATTACAAATAAATACATACGTAAACTTTTTAATCAAAAAAAGCTCTTTCACCTTAATTAAAGGTAAAAGAGCTTTGGGCTGGACAAGGAAACGAAGGCGCCTGCCGGATGAGCCTACGCATACTTTCCCAAAACGCAATCCGTTATTTCACCGACCCCACCATACCCGCTACAAAGTGCTTCTGCATCAGGAAGAATACCAGTGCGGTTGGAATGGTCGAGATGACGATCGCCATCATAATCAGGCCGTAGTCCGGCGAATAACCGGAGCCGAGGTTCGAGATCAGCAGCGGAATCGTCTGGTTCTCTGGTGTTTGCAGGATGACGAGCGGCCACATGTAGTTGTTCCAGCTCGACATGAAGGTGATGATCGCTGCCGCCGCATAAGTGGTCTTCATCGTCGGCATGTAGATGCGGAAGAATAGACCCAGTTCCGACAGACCGTCCATGCGGCCTGCTTCCAGCAGCTCACGCGGGAACATCTTCGTGCTCTGGCGGAAGAAGAAGATCAGGAACGCGGTGGTAAAGGTCGGGATGACCACTGCCGAAGGCGTGTCGATTCCGAAAGTCGGGAAGAAATTCGTGATCTGTCCGAACATGCGATACAGCGGAACCATCAGGGCTGCGAATGGAATCATCATCGACAGCAGCAGGATGGAGAAGACAACGTCCTTGGCTTTGCTGCGGTACACTTCAAAACCGTAACCTGCCAGGGATGCGATCAGCATCGCCAGAATGGTCGTCGTGATGGAGATCTTCGCTGAGTTGCCCATGGCGTTCCAGATGTCTACACTTGCGGTCAGATTCCGCAGATTGTCCAGCAGGTGCGAACCTGGCAGGAGACGGCCTTTGGTGACATCTACCGACAGGTTCGTCGAGCTGACGATCATCCAGAAGAACGGGAAGATCGAGACGAACGCCGCGAGGGACAGGAACAGATACATGGAGGCTCTTTTGGCTTTAAGCATTTCGATCACCTGCCACTTTGAATTGGATGAAGGACAAGATAATAATCATAATCACGATGGAATACGAGACCGTTGCGGCATAACCAAAGTCCGCCGAATATTTGAACGACAGATTGTAGATGTACTGCGAAATGGTGGTCGTTGCGTTACCCGGGCCACCCTTGGTGATGTTCATAACTTCATCGAACAGCTGGAGCGTACCGATGGTCGAAGTAATCGACGTGAACAGGATGATCGGTTTGAGCAGCGGAACTGTGATGCTGAAGAACTGACGAACAGCCGAAGCGCCGTCGATGCGAGCTGCTTCATAGATCGACGAGTCGATATTTTGCAGACCCGACAGATAGAAGATCATGTTGTAACCCGTCCAACGCCAAGTAATGGCGATGATGATCGTTACTTTCGCCCAGAACGGATCGGAGATCCATTGGATCGGTGCACTGATGATGTGAATGTTCATCAGCATCGCGTTCACCAGACCGTCCGGTGCGAACAGGTATTTGAAGACGATCGAGTAGGCAACCAGGGAAGTGATCGCTGGCAGGAAAATCGCGGTACGGAAGAACCCTTTGAATTTGAGGTTGCGATCATTCAGCAGAACCGAGAAGAACATTGCCAGAATAATCATGAGCGGCACTTGGAACAGCAGATAGATAAAGGTGTTGCTTACCGCTGTCAAGAAAATCTTGTCTGTGAACAACCGTTGATAGTTACCCAGACCGTTGAATTTGAGATTCAGGCCTGTTCCAGTCTTAAAGGACAGAATCAGAGCCTGGATCATCGGATAGAAATAAAAAGCGGCAATCATCAGCACCGCGACTGCGATAAATAACCAGCCGACCAGTCCCGATTGGAATCGGCGGCTGCGGCTCGAACGGAAAGTCTGGCTGCCCGATCCGGCTGTAGAATTAGCGGTCTTCATCCGGTATTCCTCCTCTGAATTAACGTATTTTAGCGGTAAAGCATTAAAATCAAACCAGACCAAGTAGGCCGGAATAAGCCCCGTGCCTGCGTTGTATATTCAAGACCGCTTGGGCGGCTTGAAGGCACAACGCATGACAGGGATTTCCCGCTTGCATCTTGCGATTCAAGGTGAAAAGAGGCCGGCGAACCTCGTTCCCGTTAAAAGGTGGGTACGGAAACCTGAAGTCCGCCGGGAGATCATGGTGCTTATTTCAACTGTGCTTCAGCTTGAGCTTGCGTATCGTTCATGACTGTATCCACGTCTTTGCTGCCGTTCAGGTAGTTCTGAACTTCTGCGGACAGGATGTCTTCGATTGCGTACGTATGCAGACCGTAGTTGACTTTTGGAACTTCTGTTGTCCATTTTGCGAAGTCTGCGTAGATCTTTTCGCCGCCGAAGAACTCGTCGGCTTTGTCATAAGCGGAACCTTCGGAAGCGGATTTCAGGGTACCGATGATGCCGATCTTATCCAGCATATCTTGATACAGATCTTTGTCCGAGCCGAATGTCGAAGCCATGAAGTCAGCTGCTGTGTCTTTGCCATCCACGTTCATGACATACCACGAGCTGCCGCCGGAGTTGGAAGCGTTGACCGAACCTGCTGTCGTCTTCAGGCGAGGAATCGGAACCACTGCCCATTTGCCGGATTGCGAAGCTTCAGCTTTGACCGAAGGTGTAATCCAGTTGCCTGTCGGTACGGAAGCAACATCGCCACTGTTGAACGCCGCTACGAATTGGCTCCAGTCGGAGTTGAGCTTCACGATGTTCGAGTCAAACATCTTCTTGTACAGTTCAAGCGCTTCTTTGAACGCCGGGTTGCCTGCGATGTTTGGCGTTACGCCGTCTTCCTTCAGGTACCACGAGCCTGCCGATTGCAGCATGACGCGGAGTGTACCCAGGTCGTTCGGATCTTGAGTCAGCATGTCTTTGCCGGTTGCGGCTTTGACTTTTTTGCCAATTTCAATATATTGATCCCAGTCGATGTTCTCCAGGTCGGATACTTTGTAGCCCGCTTTTTCCAGGTAGTCGGTACGGACATACAGGCCGGTTACGCCGGAGTCGAACGGAATACCGTATTGTTTGCCGTCATAGCTTGTTGGGCCTGCTTTGTAATCCGCGAAGTCAGCGCCTTTGATCTTGTCGGACATGTCACGGAAAGCGTCCGGATACGCTTGCAGGAAGTTCTGTGCACGGTAGTCTTCGATCAGCACGACGTTCGGCAGTCCTTTTGTCGTACCCGAGTTCAGGCCGGTGTTCAGCTTCTGCACGATGTCAGCCTGTGCATTTTCCACGATGTTGATCTTCACGTCCGGGTGAGTCTTGGCATATTTTTCTTTGGCCAGATTCAGTGCCGCGATGTTGAAGTTCGGGTCCCATGCCCAGATTGTAATTTCTTTTTTATCTGCGCTACCGCCGGCTTTATCGCCGCCGCTTGCTGTTGTACTGCCGCCACCGCCGCCCGAGCAGGCCGACAGCATCAATGCGGACGCCGCCAGTGGCAGCAAGATCTTTTTCCAACGTTTCATTTGTTCATCTCCCCTTAAATGATGGTGGTCTGACACCCTTTAGTCTCGAAATCCTTGAAAATTCGTCATGAAAGCGGTTGCTTTACGTGAATTATCTTAGCATTTACGATTCGGGTGAAGTTAGGAATATCTTTATGCGGAATGGGGAAATCATTATGTCTCGCACAAATGATAACGCTATCATTGGGAATAATTTTGGATATTCGTAAAATTTAAAGCTTTGCTTGCTGGGTATCCTAGATTTCTTCGATCATCAGCGGCAGCGTAATCCGAATCTTGGTGCCTACTCCCTTGCGGCTTTCAATCGCTACTCCATACTCTTCGCCATAGAGAAGCGTAATCCGGTTATGCACATTGCGTACGCCAATGCCGGTAAATAACTGACGTTTGCTTTTGGAGTTTGGCAGCGCGGCGCCTTCGGCATGACTCCATTCTTCCGCGCCGTCCATCCCGTCCCCATTGTCGCTGACCTCACAGACCAGCTTTCCGTCGGATTGCGACACCAGCACATAGATCATCCCGTTTTGCTTTTCGATAAACGCGTGGAAAAAGGCATTCTCGATAAACGGCTGAATAATCAGCTTGGGCACGCGGTAGTTCATGCAGTCCGGCGCGGCAAATACATTCACCCGAATCCGGTCGCCGTAGCGGGCATGATTAATAAACACATAGTTACGCATGTTCTCCAGCTCCTGCTCAATCGTTACCGTCTCGCTGACGTTGCTGATTGTATTTTGGAGCAGGGAAATCAGCGCGTTGATCGTCTCGGCTGCGGCTTCCTTGTCACCTTTTTGCACCAGGATCTTGATGGATGCCAGCGTATTATACAGAAAATGCGGATTGATCTGCCGCTGCAAGGCAGCAAGCTCGGCATTTCGCCGCTCCTTCTGCGTCTCCAGCAGCCGCTTGATATAATCGTTCAGCTCATCGAGCATGTAATTATAGGCGCGGCTGAGTTCCTTGACTTCGTAGCCAGCCGACTCGGTGACGCGAACGTAGTTGTCGAAGTTTTTCTCCGTGACCGTGGACATCTGGCGAACCAGCATGGTGAGCGAACGGGTCTGTCTGCGGGTGATGACAAAAACAAGCAGCAGCGCGGCTCCGGCAATCAGTCCGCCTACCACAGTCAGATCGCGCAGATTGACCACCTTGCCCGCTGCATAATCACGGTCAATCAGATTCACCAGGTAAAAGTCATATTCGGGAATATAGCTGGACAGCAAGATCGAACTCCGGTCAAACAGCTCGACATTGCGGCGGACGACTTCTTCCCCTTCGGCGGATGGCTTGGAATAGTCCAGCATCTGCTTGGATACCCGGCCAATCAACTCTGTTCGGTTGCTGGAGACGATTCGTCCGGTATGATCGAGAATGATGACGTCATTGCCCGCGCTGGTAAAATTGCCATAGAATCGCCGGAATTCATCTTCGCGGATCGAGATATACAGATCGCCGTAGATGAAGCCGGTCGTCCGTTCCAGGAGAGCTTTGGACGCGACGATATAAGGGACGAAATGACCGTGCTCGTCCCGTTCTTCGTCGAATTGGTACAGCAGGCGTTTGGGTTCCGCTTCGGTGCGTACCGACAGCGGATGATCCAACAGGCGCGATTCGGACATCGGCCAGTAATTGCGGTCCGTCGAATAGCTGCGTCCGTTGACGCCGGCCGCCGTAACGGACAAGTTATAAGCGTCGACGTTCGATTTGACCCGCCGCATCTGCTGGTTCATGCCGAAATACGTGCCCGCGGCGCGCGTCGAATCGGACTCGCCGCCGCTGAGGTAGGCCTTGATCGTACCGTTCATGGCGGCGTAGGAAGCGGCGTTCACCACCGAATCGTTAAAGGACTCCATGCCGGTACGAATCTGGTTCAAGACTTTGGAATTGGTAATTCCGAACGTCTCCGTGAATAAACGTTCGGACATGCGGATGGTGACCAGCGACGTGACAATGCAGACGGTCACCGTGCTGACGACCATGACCAGGAACAGCTTCACGAACAGCCGCTGTGCATGGAATCGGCGCCAGTATGTTCTCATGCCTGAACCTCCTTATTTCCCAGCCGGATGCTGCCTGCGGTATTGGCTTGGCGAGAACCCGGTCTGTTTGCGGAATACTTTGGTGAAATAGCCAGGATCGGAATAACCGACAAGGCCGCTGATCTCTGAGATGCTGAGTTCGCCCGCTCGGAGCAGTTCTTCGGCTTTGGTCACGCGGATTCGGTTCAGATATTCGCTAAACCCTTCCTTGTTATGCGCAGCGAAGTAGCTGGACAGATACGACGGATTGAAATGAAAATGACGCCCCAGCCCTGTCAGACTGAGCGGCTCCGCATAATGCTCCTCGATATAAGCGAGCAGCTTCTTCATATTGGGATCGCCCGGCTGAACCGTATGCTCGGCAATCTTGTCTTCCGCCTGCTGCAAGAATCTCTCCAGCAGGGCAATGGCAGTAGGAGCATCGGCGGCTTCCTCAATGTCGCGGAAAAATCCATATTTGGCCTCGTCCAGATCGGAGGCCTCATACTCCATATTGCCCAGCAGCGTAATAAGGTTGAAGATGATGTTGCCCAGAAACGACTTGAGCCCCACCTTCGTCGAACGATAATCGTCCGCCATCCGCGCTGCGTATTGGCGCAGCTCACGGAACGCGTCCTCAAAATGCTCCCGCTTAATCTCTTCGGTAAATCGTCGCAGGTCAAAAGCCGGCAGACTCTCCCCGAGTACAGGCAGCTCCTCGCGCAGCATCACGACCCGATCCGGGAAATAGAACCGGTAATCCAGCAGCTCGCGCAGCTCCCGGTACGCAGAGCCGAATTCCGTCAGCGACGTGAAGGCGTCGCTGACCGCCCAGAACGGAGCGGGACTGTCCGGCGAGTCAGTGCCGGGCAGACGTTCAGCCGTGCGGCTGCGCAGCGCGGCGACCAGGGCTGCGCGTCGGCCGGCTTCGAGGCCGACAAGCGCAGCTTCGCTGCCGACCGCGGCGCCGGAGGCCGCGGTCGGCAGCCCGTAAGCGCGCGCCGCGCCCAGGGCGGCTTCGCCCATGGCACCGGGCGCAAGCGCCTGGTGCAGCCGCTCGATCAGCGGCTGCGGGGGTTCGGCGGCGCGTGCCTCGCCGCCGGAGCGACCGGCCGGAGCCAAGCGGCCGATCAGCACGAACTCGTCGTGCGGAAAGCGCTCCGCCAGTACGTCAGGCGGAGCGGTCTCGCCGGCGTCATAGCCCGACGCCAGCTTCTCAAGCAGCGCTTCGGCGTCGGGAGCTTCGCCGCTGCCTTCTCCCGTATAGCGGATTCCGGGTATCCGCTTGGCCGTGTTCTGGAGCACGCGCAGCAGCTCCTGCGTCTCCAGCTTGGGCTTCAAGATATAATCAGCGACGCCGCTCTGGAACGTCGAACGCACATAATCGAACTCGCCGTAGCTGCTAAGAACGATCACTTCGATCGCAGGATACCGCTTTTTAATCAGGCGTGTGAATTCCTCGCCTTCCATCACCGGCATCACGATGTCCGTGAGCACAATATGAGGACGAAGACGTTCGATGGCCTCCAGTCCCTCTCGCCCGTTCGAGGCTTCGCCTACGATTCGGAAGCCGTATTTTTCCCAATCGAGATAATGCTTAATCCCCTGTCGGACGAGCACCTCATCATCCACGATCAGAATCCGGCAGATCTGCTCCATGCTCTTGCCCCCTCTATGTCTGCTTGGTAACGTTTCCAACATCGTATCATAAAGTTTCCGTTCACCTCCAGCCCATTCCGATCGACCCATTAGCCGAAAACGATTCTAATCACCCGCCATCCGCTGCGCCTTTCTTATCCCCTTCTCCGCGATCATTCGCACGCCCCGCACCACACGCGGCCTCCGCCTCTTTTCGCCTGTCGAAAAAACCAACGCAAAAAAACTCTCCGGAAAATTTCCGAAGAGTCCGTTTTGGCGTATCCCGACTGGGTTGGCTGTCTTACCAGCTGCGCGAGTAGTCAACCATGCCCATTTTTTGCGTCATTTTCATCTGAATATAAGGCTTGACGAAGCTTGAAGCCAACACCAGATAAGACAGCGCCAGCAGGAAGGCATAGAAGAAGAACTCACCATCCCGGCTGTATAGTGCGCGAAGACGATCAATGGGTCCGCTGTACACCGGACGCCCTGCGGCTTCGTTATAGGAGAACCAATAATCATAGTAGATACTCGCCAGAGCGTTCACATAGGCTGCGGCAAGTGTCGCTACAAATCCGAGGAACGGAATGAAGGAAAGCAGCGTATTGACAATGCCAACGATAAGCCCCACCAGGATCATCGCAAAGAAAGTCGGAAAAAAGTAGCGCAGACCCGTCTTCACGACCTGCCCCAGACGCAATCTTCCGCTCCTCGCCAGGGTAGGAAGAAAGCGCAGACCCGCAGACAGTATCGCAATAATCAGACCTACCACGGCAAACGAGCCCAGCAATCGCAAGATGATGCCGATCACGGTCAGCGCTTCGTCATCCGAAAAATACGCCCAGCCATCCCCCCAAAAGATGCCATATCCATAATCGGTAGCCCGCGCAAGAGAACGAATCTGTCCGAGCAGCGGAATGATGGCAATAGCCCATGGCAGCAGAAAGAGCAGCAGGTGATATTTGAGGAAATCCCAATATCTCGGAACTGCCGGGGAAGTCGAACGAATCCTGTCCACGCCACTGTCGTTATAACGGTTATCCATTTCTTATATGCTCCTCTGTTTGATGTTTTCCAGATCAGTCTTTTGTGGATACATTGGTTTTAATCGCCAGCTCCCACAGATACTTAACCTTTCCATATCGACCGCTCTGGGCTTCCCGGCATGTGAGGATCTCCCAATTTTGCACCGGGAAAAAGCGGGCGATCTCGCCTTCATCGAAAAAGCGGCGTAAAATGCCTTCGTCCTCATACAAATGAGCATCGCCTTCTACCGGTATGGCATCGGGTTTGTCCGCCAGTTCACCTGTTGCATTTAAGCGGCAGAGCAGCAATCCATCAGCCTGAAGCACCCGGCGAATGTCTGACAGGACAGCAAGCGTTATATTTTCCGGGAAATAATGCAGGCTAAGATCAGCGACCACCGCCTGCACAGCGCCATCTTCCCAGGGAAGCCCCTGCGTCATATCGAGAGGGAAGACGTCAATGCCGGGTTCTTCGCTTCTCAGCCGCTCGATGGCCTGCACGGATAAATCGCATGCAGAGACGGTGAACCCGGCCGCATTCAGCATCCGGGCATTGTGTCCCAACCCACAGCCCAGATCCACGATCCGGCCGCCGTCAGGACGCAGCAGAGGCAGATAAGGAACCAGCCAACCGTCATGATCCGGGTGATAATTCGGATTCCCATACGCTTCATTCCAATAATGCTCGATCTTCCCTTTCATTCTTCCCACTTCCTCGTCCCATATGTAATGAATGAACAAGTCGCATCCACGATAAAAGCCTCTTCCTGATGCTCGCGCAGGTAGGCAGCCATCCTCCATGCGCAACCGAGGACCTACTCACCCATTTGAAGCGATGTATTCAATCCCGAATCTGCTTTGCATTTTCCAACAGGGCGATCTGTTCCAGCACTTCCACTTCGCCGACTCTTCGCGCCCCTTCCATGATAAAGCCGCGAACCCCAGGTGCGATTCGATGGACATGGACGTCGCGCCGCATCGAGGGGACCAAAATCCACATCCTTGCCGTCCCTTCAGCAGGCACCGACTGTCCATCTTCCAGGATCACTTCACCGCTGCAATCCTCGAACTCGGGATGAATCGCATAGAGATTTAACGCCTCTTCCCCCGGATCGTCTGCATAGGCAAAGTCCCCGCGATACCCCTGACGAGGAACGGTGGCTCGCCCTCCTTCAAGTTGAGTGTAGAATCGATAGCGCACCCGAAAATCAGCCGCGTGTCCGCGCCACTGCTCGTACGGAACCCACATGTACATCGTCCTTTCTCTTTTTCAAAAGATTGGCGCACTGCTACTCTTCATTCCTACAACGCTTAAACGCAGCTTGGCTGCTTGTCGTTTCATCATTTTCCGGATTTCTCTTCCTTGACTGAGAATATTTATCCTTCCAATTGGCGAGCAATCCTGCGGAAGACGCGCGGGTATCCCTGAGCTGATGGATTATGTATGGATAGATTAGAGGCTTGAGGGGCTGCGCAGCGCCTCCAGTACGATCCTCACCCGTTCCTCCGTACTCTGCATCCCCTCAATCCGCAGAATCGGACAGCTCAGATCCGCCATCCAATGCTCATGCAGCTTGAGACTGCGAGTCTCCTCGCCCGCCTGATCGTACCCAGCCGCCCAGTCCAGAAATTCCTGCGACTGCTCGTACATCGTTCCGCCTGGAAGAATGTCAGCTCCATAACGCTGCATCTCCCGATCTCGCAGACGGGACAAACGATCTTCAGGCGGCACATACAGGAAGATCACAAAGTCAAAATACGACTTGAATAGATCTCCCCAGCCGCAGACCGCTCCGCTTAACAGCCAGCGTTCCCGCCGCTCCAGTTCGGCTTTAAGCTTGCTTTGCCGTTCCTCGAGCGGACGAATCTTATCAAATTTATGCGCCCAGAAATAATCGTCGCCATCCAATACCCCATGAGGCAGATGCTGGCCCAAAGCCTGCCCCAGCGTAGTTGCACCCGAACCGGATGCCCCCAGGATGTGCAGGTGACGGTACGGAATGTCGAGATCGGCAGATGTGGAATTACTTCTCATATTCTCTCCTCCTCTTTCACTAACGATCTACTCCTTCATCGTCGCCTTCCTGCCTGAGCCTTCTGCGCTGCACTGTCCATCTGAGCAGCAGCAGAGCAATAGCTGTGATCCACACCCAACCGACGAACAGCAGATACGTATTGGGATGGAACAGATGACCGTTGATCTTCATCGAATCCAGCGTAGGCGTTACGGCATCCTGATCCATTCTTCCCGGCTCTCTCCGGGCTGCAAAAAAAGCCGCAACCTGCATCCCGCGTGCTTCATAACGCAGCTTCTGTAATTCAAATCCTGCCGCTTGATGGGCGAACAGACCCAACAGCAGGGTGAGCAGCAGCAGTGGGCGGGCACGGCGAAGCAGCGGCTGTCCATAGAGCTGTCCAACCAGAACAACGCCCAATCCCACAAGTGGCACAAGAAGCAGCATGGCCGGATTTCCATTTCCCGAGGAACGTCCCGGCTCCACATTCATAGCTCGGCCCAGCCCAAAGACGATCCCCATCAACAATAGATTCGCCGCAATTGCTGCAGGATGTTGGATTCGGCTCCCCAGAGCTGCCGCAGCGATGCCAAATATCCATAGGGCAGCCGCCGCAGCCAGAATGATGATAAGCATGGATTGTATCCCCTCCTTATCAAGAGATTCCCTGTCGCTAACGAATTTCCTTTTTCCATCGAATCATGAGAGGATAAATGTATTCATCACCCCGAGGAGGAGAACTGCTGATGCTGGAACATATCCGTAAAAATAATGTGGATCGTTTCGCCGGATTTGGCGAACTGTATGATCGCCATCGCCCGTCTGCCCCCAAGGAAGTCGTGAACATTCTGGAAATGTACCTGGGAGGGACGCCGGATACGGTTGCTGACGTGGGCTGCGGCACAGGGCTGTCCACCTTTTTGTGGCTGAATCGTGCCCGGCAGATCTACGGCATCGAACCCAGCAAGGATATGCGCAGCATGGCCGAGAGCAAATGGGAGGCCGCAGGCCGCCCGGCTTCCCTGACGTTTCGTGAAGGATACGCTGACGATCTGGGTCTGGAAAATGGCTCCATCGATCTGGTCACCTGCTCGCAATCCTTCCACTGGATGAATCCGCAGCCGACCTTAGCCGAATTCGCCCGCGTGCTCCGTCCGGGTGGCGTCTTTGCCGCCTATGACTGCGACTGGCCGCCCGTACTCGGTGTGGAGATGGAAGCGGCTTATTCCAATCTGTATGATCTCGCTGAACGACGTGCCCAAGAATTATCCCCGCAGGATCAACAAGCCTACAAGTGGCCCAAGGATCAGCATCTTCGTCAGATCCAGGATTCCCGGCAGTTCCGCTACACACGGGAGATCGTCTTCCATAACTGGGAGAAGGCTGGAGCTGATCGTTATCTGGGTCTTGCCCTCAGCCAGGGCGGTACCCAGGCGGCGATAAGGCTGGGTGCCCAGGATGTTCAGGAGGCCGCAGAACAATTCAGCCGTACCGTCGAAGCCTTTTTTGCCGGGGAAGAAAAAGAGCTGCTGTTCAGCTATCGGATGCGTTTGGGCGTGAAGGGATCGGATAAAGACAACTAGAGACCAATCCAGACCAATCAAAAAGCATGGCCGCTTCTGCGCAGGAGAACCTCCCGTGAGAAACGACCATGCTTCTTTGTGCTCTGAGGTAATTCGATCAGGTTGGGCTTCCCTTAGATAATTCCATACTTCACCAGCAGTTCCTCAACCACTGTGCCTGAAGCTTTCTTTAACACGCCCTGCTCGACCAGCTTCAGCAGCAGCGGCTGCTTCAGATCCGTCAGTTTCTTGCCGTCCATCATCTTCGATGTCGAATCCAGCAGCGTACGAATGTCATACTCGGAGGCGAAGACTTCCGGCACGCCGCGATCCACGTTCAGCAGCGTATACACGGATTCCATCGCCGTACGAACCGAATATTCAGTCGTAAATACGGTATCCCGCTCCGTGTCCGCAAACTGCCCGATGAAGGCGAAGTTCACACAGCCCTCCGGTACGACTTTCGGACGATCTCCGGCAGTACGCGGCATGAAGAACGCCGTGATATAAGGCATCATGCAGGGAATACAATTCGCGGCATGAGCAGCCAGTTCCGGGATGTCCGAGACCGGAACTCCCATATGATACAGCCATTCCGCCGTAATCTCTTCGCCGGTGCAGTCCTGCATTGGCTTCTTGATATAATCGCCCGGCACATCGGTGAACAGCGCATAGAACCAGACGACCAATTGATCCTTGGACTGACTTTTAAAATGCGGCTGACGGTTCAACGTCCAACTGAGCATCCAACTGGAATCCTTGACGCTGACGATGCCGCCGGTGACCACCTTCCCGCTGAACGGGTCGCGTTGGCAGATTTTTTCAATATAAGGCGGAATCCGATGATCGAGGGTGGTGATGGTCGCGGACTCCCACTTGGTGGCATCGATGTTCATGCAGAATTTCTCCGGCCGACCAAACGAAGCATCCTGCGCCGCGATGTTTCGCCACAGCTCCCAGCATCCGCCGCCTCCCGGCTGCGTATTCAGCACTGGCGCGTGGGCGTGATCGCCAAGCGTGGCATTTTCCGTACAGCTTCCGTTGGTCACAAATACCAGATCATCTTCGGTCAGATCAATGGACTCTGGCTGACCGCCGCGTACACATTCAATCTTCGCCGCCACTTTGCGTTCGCCGCGCTGCTCAAAGACCACATTCGTAACCCGGGTATCATAGACAAAATGCACATCATGATCTTCGAGATATTTCATCATCGGCTGCACCAACGACTCAAACTGATTGTATTTGGTAAACTTGAGCGCGGAGAAGTCCGGCAGCCCGCCGATATGGTGAATGAACCGCTGGATGTACAGCTTCATCTCCAGGGCACTATGCCAATCTTCAAAGGCAAACATCGTGCGCCAATACAGCCAGAAGTTGGAGTCAAAGAAATCCTGTGTAAAGACATCCGTAATCTTGCGATCATAGAGGTCTTCATTCCGGGTCAGGAACAGCTTGACGATCTCCATCGCGGCCTTTTCGCTCAGTCCAAACTTGCCGTCGGTATGAGCATCTTCGCCCTGATTTATCGTGGCCCGCATCAGCGAATAATTCGGGTCTTTCTTGTTCAGCCAGTAGAATTCGTCCAGTACCGACGCGTCTTCGACTTCCAGCGAAGGGATGGAGTGGAACAGATCCCATAGACATTCAAAATGGTCTTCCATCTCGCGGCCGCCGCGAATCACGAATCCTTTGTTCTCTTCCTTGCTGCCGTCGAGCGCTCCGCCCGCAATATTCAGTTCTTCGAGAATATGGATGCGCTGCCCTTTCATCTGCCCGTCCCGGATCAGGAAGCAGGCTGCTGCCAGCGAAGCCAGCCCTGCGCCTACCAGATAAGCCGATTTGCCGTCTACCCCTTCAGGTTTCATCGGTCTTGCGAACGCTTCGTAATTGCCGCTGCTGTAATACATGGACATTCCCTCCGTATTCGTAATTTGGAAGACCTTGAGGTTCTGAACCCAGCATAGGCTCTTACGAAAAAGGCGAACATAGACAATCCGGCAGGCCTGACGAAAATTTAGACACAAGGAGGGAATTGTCTAAAAGTCAGCTCATCGGATGACGTCCCGCTTCAAATCGCTGTAAAGCCCCGGCAAAATCCCCCTGAATCAGGATGCTCAATCGCTCCACAATCTGCTCCGGTTCTTCACGCATGCCACTTTTGATCCAATCCAGCACGAGGCCTACAAAAGCGAATTTATAGAAGTGCGCGATAAACGCTTTGTCGTCGCCTCGAACGTTTAATCCAACGGCTTTTTCCTCGATCACACCCAGCAGCAGCGCCTGCGTCTCCTGATGCAGATAACGCTCCAGGTGCTCCCGGTTGACGGAATGGTAGGTATTCAGCACGAAACTCTTATTCTGCGAGACGTATTCAAAAATGCGCAAAAAACCCTGCTGCCACGTCTCCGAGGTCTTGTTGCCATCCAGGGCACGTGCGGCTTCATGGGTGTAAATCCAATCAATCAGATCATAAATGTCTTTGAAATGATAATAGAAGGTCTGCCGATTCACTTCACACTCTTCGGCAATGTCGATCACGGTGATCTTGTCGAGTGTCTTCTGCGACAGCAGCTTCTTGAGCGACGCGGCCAGCGCACGTTTGGTGATTTGTGTCATTCCTGCCTGCTCCTTTGCCTGAATCTTGACTAAAACAACCGATAGCTGCCGAAAAACACGGACGGCTGCGCCTCTATCTTTCCATTCCCCAGCGAATCCGATTACTGGGAGTACGTTGACAAACCCCAACGGCAAGAAAGTCTATCCCCATGTTAACCCCAATGAGATCGGGATCAAAATCGCAGAAGCCCGTAAAGCCAAAAACCTGTACCAGTCCAGTCCAGGCCAGACTCGCCCAGCAGTTGTCGTTAAGCCCGCAGGCCGTTGGAAAATGGGAACGCGGCGCATCGCTGCCGCTACACCCAGCCCAACCCACTGAGCGCTGTCCAGATCCCGGAGACCAGGATCAGCCACAGCGAGATCTGCTTGAACAGCCGCTCATCGAAGCGGCTGACCGCCCGTGCGCCCAGCCATGCGCCCAGCAGCATGGCGGGCAGCGCACCCAGCAGCCGGCTGCCCAGCTCGCCGGTCAATAACCCGCCTGCGGCAAAGGACGCGACGCTGACTGCGTTCAGAATCACCCCGTTCAGCGCCAGATTCGCGCGGAACGCCTGCTTGCTCATCCCCTGATTGGAGAGGATGAGCGCCAGCGGCGGGCCGCTGACCGAGATGCTGCCGTTCAGCAGCCCGCTCAGGGAACCCGCCGTGACAAACGCGAGGCGTCTGCTGCGGATGGGGAGCGAGCGGCCGAGCAGCATCAGCGCGGCGAACAGTGCAATCAAGATGCCCGTGACGGCTTTGAGCGTCGAAGCATCGACGACCAAGAGCAAATACGTGCCCAGCGGCGCGGTCACGATGCCGCATAGGATCAGCAGCCCGATCTGCCGCACGTCAATGTCGCGCCGCTGCGGAATCACCACCGTCAGGCAGACGAACAGGCTGAAGATCACAATGACCGGAACGGCCTGATGCAGCGGCAGGAACAGACTCAGCAGCGGAAGCGCAATCAGGGCAAACCCGAAGCTGGTGAGGCTCTGGACGAAACTGGCGATGAACACAATCGCCATTCCCGCTGCCAACAAGCCAAGCTCATTCATGGCTTCCTCCCCCTTTTCTGCTCTCATCATAGCGCAAGGGGAGCGAAACGAAAAAGCAAAAACCGGGTCATGCCAGTATCTCGGGCGGGAACCACCGTCTAGCCCAGAAAAGCCCCAGTTCGCATTGTGTGCGAACCGGGGCTTTTGATTTGGGTTTGGGTTTAAGCCTGGGTTTAGAGTTAGCATCAGGTTCAAGGCTGCCTCTCAGATGTCCGGGTGATCCTGATACCTGCCTCGTCACCTTTACCTTAACCTTTATTCCCCGCCCGTCTTTGTTCCCGCTTCTGCTCCGCCGGAACTTTCTTCCGCCCCAACGCTTCCGGAGGCGGGACTGCTGCCCTCTTCTCCAGCGCCCGTCCCTTCAGTTTGACTGTCTGATGTGAGTTTGGGCGTTTCGGCGGCTTGGAGGTCTTCCGGTTTCACGGCGAAGGCCCATTCTTTGCCTTGAGGGACGACCCAGACCAGACTCTGAATGTCTGGGTCTTTTTTGCCCTGATACAGCTGCGTCTTTTCCTTGCCGTTTTCGCTTGTGACTACCTTCAGCGTAAAGTCTTCTTTTTGCGAAACGAGTGTCGAAGCCTTGAGCGGCAGCCGGTCGCTGGCGATGTACTTCAGCGAACCGGATACGGTCGTCGCATCGGCGCCCTTGATCGACTTGCCGTTGAGCGTCCAGGCAGGCGAAGCCGCGTCCGTGGATGTGTTTTTTAACGTCCAGCTTGTGGTACCCCGCTTATAGGTCAGCTCCTTGAGATTGGCGTCATTCCATTCAAATGGCGAGGTATCCACCAGTTCGGTGATGTTGGGCAGCAGCGAGCTGGCTGTGTTCATATCCAACTGCACGACGGCTCCATCATCCCGTCTTACATAGTTCGTGCTGCCGGTCGGCAGGGTATCCCCGATGGCTAACGTCACCACCTGACCGTTGTCTTCGGTCACGGTGACCCCTTTCTTCGAGACATCCAGGCCGTACCGGGCAGCATCCTTCGGCGCCTGTTCGACCACGCCGCCCTGCTCCGCCGAAGTTAGCGTGGACAGCAAGGAATCGATGGCGTACGGATTGACCGGATAATGGTCGGGATCGGTGAAGCTCCATTCGTCGCCCTTTTTCACCAGTTGATAGGTCAGTTGGCCGTTGGCGATGCGAATCCCGGAGATCTTGGATGAATCCAGATCGACGAGCTTCACCGCGGGCGCCTTCTCTTCGGCGCGGAAGAAATTTTGCGAATACGCATAACCAAGTCCGCCGAGGAACACAAGAACCAGGATTAAGGTTGGCATGTATTTTTTCATACGCGTCTCCGTCTCCACCAGAGCAGCACACCAGCCAATACAAAGACCAGCGGGAAGACAATCATGGTGCCGATCAGGATGTAGCGAGCCTGCGGTGCAGTCAGATAAGCCGTCTCGTACTGCTGCTGCTCACGTGCCCGAATGGTCAGATCGCTCTGATTGCCGCTCAGATAATTGATACTGTTCAGCGCAAAGTCCTTGTTGCCCTGCTCCGCAATCTGGTCGTCGCTCAGGAAATACGAGGTACCCAGCAGTACGGCCTTGGGTTTGCCCTTGGCATCGTCTACGGCATAGCCCAGATAGAGTGGACCGGCCAGGTCGGCGGCTTTGTCATATTCACTCTTCGACTTGAGCAGACCGTCCAGATCCGTCTCTCCATAACTTTCCGAAGAGGTACTCAGCAGCGGCGAGACGGTCAATCCCGTCGGCGCCTTCTCCGCAGCAGTCAGCGCAACGGACAGATAGGTCATGGGATAGATCTTGCTGTCACGAAGCTTCTCGGTAATCGCGTGGGATTCATAGCTTGGCACGACCGTAAGCGGATCATACAGCTGCGTGTTCGTCCGATCGACGGCGATCGCATGTTCATCAACGACACCGTATTTCGCCATCAGAGCATCGATGTTTTTCCAGCCCGTCTTCATCGCAGGATTAAAGCCGAGGGACAGGAACAGCTTGCCTTTGCCATCCAGGTACGTCTCGATCAGCTTCAATTCCTTGTCGCTCAGATCGTTCTCAGGTGCGACGATCATCAGCAGATCCGCATCGTCCGGAATCTTGCCCGCTTGATACAGCTGAAGTTCTGCGACTTCCGTGTTATCTGCCTTCAACCCTGCGGTCAGCTGGGATAGATTCGACAGCGGGAATTCGTTATGTCCGGCGAGGACATACGCTTTATGTTTCTCCGTCGAGATCAGTGCGTTCAGCGCACTGGTCAGCTTCGATTCGCCAAGGAATGTGTAGGAACTGCTGTCGCCCGAACCAAACATCTCCTGAAACGGAATCGTCTGCGATTTTTTGCCGTAAGTGACGACGATCGAGCTGGAAGACAGGTTATATTGACGCGCCAGCTCCGGCTGCTGCACCAGGCTGTAGGTGTGCACGTCGAGTTTGCTGCTTTTTTTCGCATATTCCTGCACAAGGTCTTTCACTTCACGCGTGACCAGTTCCCCGTCGCCATCCTGATTGGTGAACACGTCCACCTTGATCTTGTCCGGCAGCTTGCCCAGTACCGTGTTCGTCTGATCCGACAGGGTGTACTGTTTGTTCGCGGTCAGATCGACCTGGAATTCCGAAGCTTTGTTTAGAAAAAGGGTCAGCAGCACGAACAGGCCGATGGATACCAGCGAAATCACCAGCGTATTCGTATGATGCAGCAGTCGTTTCGTTTTTTTGTTCATGGGTCTACCTCCACCGTTTCCGTTCGATCACCTGGATACTGAGCACAACAAACAGTATCGCCAGCGATACGTAAAAGATCACGTCAGGACCATTGATGACGCCCTTGGTCAGGTTCGTGATGCGGTCGGGCAGCGAAAAAGGCTCGACCCATGCGGACAGCTTCTCATTCTGCGAAGTCATCGAACCCGCCAGCCAGAACAGCAGCAGCAGGACAAAGCCCGCCACGGCAGACACCATCTGATGCTGGGACAACGCCGAAGCGAACAATCCGATCGCCATCATCGCTGCGCCCATCAGGAAGACCCCAAGCAGCGACAGCCAGAGTGTCAACAGGTTGAGAGATCCAAACAGTGACATGATCGCCGGGTAGACCATATTGCAGACCAGCAGCATGAACAGGACATTCAGCGCAGCCAGATATTTGCCCAGAACCACTTCCGTGACGCTGGCTGGTGAAGTCAGCAGCAGCTCATCCGTGCCCTGACGGAACTCTTCCGAGATCAGGCGCATGGTGAGGATGGGAACCACGATCAGCAGCATAAACAGCATGTCGCTGAGAATCAGCCGGTAATCGATCACGCTGGGCTGATAGGTAACAAAGTCCACATAGAACATGAAGCTGGACATCAGAATATAGATCGCAAAGGCAAAGTAGGAGGTTGGCGTCAAGAAGTATAAACGCAGCTCTTTACCGCAGATCGCCATGATCCGATTCATTGGCCTTCACCTCCCGATTGCGTACCGGAGACGGAACTTTGCTCGGCAGGGGCGGTCGATGTCTTGTCGCCTTCGGTCAGCTTGATGAACACATCTTCCAGCGTCAGATTTTCCTTGTGCAGCTCCAGAATCGGCAGGTCGGCCTCGGCCAGCAGCCGGAACAGCTCCACCCGGAAGTCTTCCTGACCGGATGCCGTCAACACAGCGCGTACGCCCGAGGCAGGCTGCGCAGCAGGAATTTGCGCTTGCGGTTGTTTGGGTAACGGCTGCTGCGGACGCTCTGCCGACAGATCGACCACCTGCACCGCTTCGACGGAAGCCGGGGCAGCAGGTTGTACAGCAGCCTTTTCTGTCTTCTCTGCAACTAGTGCTTCTGCTGCTGGTTTTGCGAGATCTTCCGAAGCTTCAGCAGACGTTCCCGTCTGAGCCTCCAATTCGGACACTTCAGCCGCCGCAGGAGAGTCCGTAACAACAGGAATGACGAGAACGTTATCAGGATGTCCGCTTTCCGTGATGGAACTCGTCTGTTCTTGAGCGTCCTCCATTGGCAGACTGGCTGGGGTTCCAAGTCCATGCGCGGCACTGCCTTCCTTCGTTTCGGCCTTGATCTCCGCCGAGATGCCGCGCGTCTTCGCCCAATCGCCCAGTACGCTTTCGACGCGTTCGCGCTCCCCGCGAACTTCTACCGATACGACAAAGCGGTTCTCCATCCGCGCTCCGATCTCACCCGGCGCACCGTCCATAACCAGCTCGCCCCGGTTGATAATCAATACGCGGTCACAGAGTGCCCCGACTTCCTGCAAAATATGGGTACTGAGCAGTACCGTATGATTTTCGCCCAGTTCCCGAATCAGGCTGCGAATCTCGATGATCTGGCTGGGGTCGAGACCGGAAGTCGGTTCGTCCAGAACCAGCAGATCGGGCTTGTGAATAATGGCCTGCGCCAGACCCAGCCGCTGCTTGTATCCCTTCGACAGATGGCGAATGGACTGGCGTTCGCGTCCAGTCAAGCCCAGCCGGGAGACCATCTCGGCTACACGCAGCTTCTGTTCCCTTGTCGGAACATCCCGCAGCTTCGCCACAAACTTCAAATACGCCTCCACCGTCAAATCCGGATAGAGAGGCGGGGTTTCCGGCAAATAGCCGATCTTCGATCTTGCTTTACGCGCTTCGTCATGCACGGACAGCCCATCCACCGTAATGGTTCCTTCGGTCGGATACAGATACCCTGTAATCATCCGCATCGTCGTAGTTTTTCCTGCGCCATTTGGCCCGAGAAACCCGACGATCTCGCCGCGCTGCATCGAAAAATCAATGTTCTGCACGCCGCGTCCGCCATCGTATCTCTTGCATACCTGCTTCACTTCGAGCACAATGCTTCATCCCTTCTTCTGTTATGTAGCCTGTTGAGCAGCCTCACAACTGTATGGTCTGCATGGAAACGGGTCATTTGGTTCGCTCTCCAACCTCCTCTCATTCACTCTTGCCCCTGACTCCCTTCGCAAGATGCAGCGGCAGTTAGGCGAAGCGGTAGTGCATACAAGTTTGTTCATGAACGCAGAGTAAAGCTCTGCCCATAAACGGGCGTCCAAACTGCTATAACTATAGGCCGAGAAATATAAAGAAGGCTTAAACGAAGTTTAATCATGGCTTAAAAAAATGTGTCTAAAATGTGAACAAGGTCGATGAAAGCCCATGACAAAGAGGCTCTCGAACAGCCGCACTTCTTCGCTTTAGGAATGGTTCCCGCATGGAACCTTTCCTCAGGCCGAGGGCTTCGTAGAACCGGATGGGCAGACACGGACTTGTTGTACATGTTATAGGCTGCTATACACTTTGTACGCCTCCGTCATTCTGTCATGATTTTTGTATCAAAGCGAGATACTCTTTTCTGCTTTTACTTGAAGACTTCGAGTGTATGAGGAGCCTGCTGCGGCTCTCGTTCGATAATCTCCAACGCTTCTTCATGCTTTTTGGACTTAAAGGCTCCCATGATCGTCTCCAGATCCTCACGATCCAACAGCACGACTTCGTTGTAGGCGGCAAGCTTGCGGCAGGCTGCCGTATAACGCCCCGAGGTCAGCACAATGGCACGCTGCGCCCCATAAACCCGCATGGAGCCATAGACTTCCTGAACCGCCGACAAGCCAACCGGGTTGCTTAGGGCATAACGTTTGGCCTGAAGCACCGTTCTCGCCCCATACCGATCCTCAAATACCAGATCTGCTCCAAAGTCTCCACTCGTATTCGTCTTATGGACCTCTTCGTACCCCAACTCGGCAAATAATCGCTGCAAATATCGCTCAAAGTCTGCTCCATCCAGCATCCCATCAATATCCTTCATCGTAATTCGGCGCGGGTCCAGCTGGCGACGAATCTGTCTCCGGCGCCTTACTCCCCAGCGCCAGAGAAGGAAGATCACCAGCAGCGCAGCGCCGATCCCAAGCACAAGCAGAGGTTCACTTCCCAACCTTTCCAAACCTTGCGGCAATCCATTCATCCGATCATTAACTCCCTTTTTACTGGATCTGTCTCAGCCCTTGATTCTCCATTGGGCGGTCGGCTCAGGATTGCGGTTCCCGCCCGGCCATCCCCGATTCTTCAACATGCTGCTGCGCACAGGTCGGAACCAGCCCCGGAATGATTGGCTCTCCGGCAAAACGGGCTTCTCCTGTGTACCCAATCCCGCCCAAAATAAAGTTCAGTACGTCACCCAGCTGCGCCTCTTCATCCAGATTCTCCTGCTTCACCGGAAGCCCACTGCGCACGCCGCCAAACAAGATGCTGCCCATAGCCTGAACCAACACCATATCCAGCGAACGAAAATGGAATTCGCCAAGTGTGCGGCCTTCCTCCAGGTAGCGGCGCATCAGCAGCCAACCGGGCATCACTCGCGCACGCACGATTTCCGTACGCGGCGTCTCGCGTGTTAATTCCTGATGAATAATGCGGGAGATCTCCGGGTCATATCGATGGAAAGATAGAATCTCCCGTACCATCGTACATACGCCTGCCACAGGTTCCGGCTGTCGGGACGCCAGCACCTCGCTGGCTGTGCCAATCAGAATGAACGCATCCAGCATCGACTCGAATACATGTTCCTTGCCTCCATAGTAATAGGAGACCAGCGAGAGATTCGCGTCCGCTTTGGTGCAGATCTCACGAACCGTTGTGGCTTCAAACCCCTTTAAAGCCGTCAGTGTTTTGGCTGCCTTCAAGATTCTCTTCTTGACATGCTCTTCTTCCCTGCTCATAACTGCTCCCTCTTCCGCTTGTAATCGCTTGCGCAGACCTCTGCGAAAAAGCCGCCGCTTTCGCGGCGGCTCCATGCAGAGCATCTCTGTTGTCGTACGCTTATATTTGTATCATACCATTACGCCTCGGCAGCCGCCACAATCGGCGGTACAGGAGCCTTATCCGGACGAAGCGCCGTAGATACGATAATCAGCACAAGGGCGGCAGCGAGGATCAAGACGAGCGATAGCGAAGCCGAGCCAACTCCCGTTCCGCCAAACAGCGTATCCATCAGACCTTCTACCGCATAGGTAGCCGGGAAGATTGCCCCAATCGTCTGGTAGAACTCCGGCAGCAGCTCACGCGGCATCATCGCGCCAGACGAGACTAACTGCACGGACAATACGAGGATATTGAACAACATGCCTGCCATGTCGAAGGCAAACAGGAACATCTGCGCCACGAACATGAACGTGAGCAGGAACAGAGCCTGGAAGCCCCACAGTGCCAGGAAGCCATGCGCCATCTGACCGCCGAATGCCGCAACCAGCGAGGTGCCGACGAGCGAGACGACCACCGAGGAGGCTGCGGTCACGATCAGACGAACCGCCATTCGCTGCCAGCGTCCGAAACGTGCACCCAATGCCTTCGAGGAGATCTGGAAGTTCTGCCCCATAATCATTGCGCCCACATAAGAAGCCAGAACCATCATCATCGGTACCATCTGGTTGTTCATTCCCTGTACAGGGTTGACCGACTGAACATCAGAGACGACACGCTGCGACAACGTGGATGCCGCCGATTGAGCTGCCGCTTCCGGAAGTTTCGCCTGCGAAGACAGCACGCCGGCCATGCCGCCTGTGACCGCCTGCTTGTTGACGGAAGACGTGATGTTGTCCGCAATCGAAGTCATCATATTTTTAATCATGACCGGATTGGATTCATTGATGAAGTAGTGCAGCGATGCCTGATCCTGCGACTGTGCCTTGGAAGAAAAGTCAGCCGGAATCTCCACGATCATCTGGACTTCACGATGCTGAAGCATGTCCTGGGCCTCCGCCAGACTTACCTCCGACTTCACCCCTACCGGAAGATTTTCCTTGAGGCTGCTGACCATTTTCTCGCCCATTACGGGATCTTCATTGACCACGGCAATGTTCAGACGATCCATGCGATCCGTGATGCCCGAATATCCGGTCATCCATACTACCGTGAAGATCAGCTGGAACACGATGGCGGTTATGATCCCTACCTTGGTCGTGGGGAGTTTGAGAAATGCTTTAAAAACTTGGCTCATGCGGCTCTCCTTTTCCTGGTTTCACCCATTGGAAATGTATTAAACTTACGTTTAAAACAAATGTTTTAAAGTTTGCTTTTGAATTATATATGAAAGAATCGACAGAGGTCAAGATTTATTTTCAATTTTAAACAAAGGGCTGAAAACCCTGATAACTACGGGATTTCTGACACGCAAAAAAACGGAGCAGATCCATTCTGCCCCGTTTCATCTTGAAAAGCCCTAACGCTTTCATCTTTTTCATAGCCGATCATTTCACTCTTCACGCAGGCCAAGTCTTACCGTGTCGTCAGGCCTCTTTGGTCTCCTCAGTCTGTCGTAAACGCAGCTCCAGATTCTCGCCTTCCACCACAACCACGGTCATGCCGCCATCGCTGCCGGACGCATGGGATTCACCATGGTTCCAGAAGGCCGCCTGCCCTGCGCGAATCGGAGAACGTTGTCCATCCGATCCGCTGACCCAACCTTCGCCGGATACCACCATAAACAGCTGCTCCATCGTGGCATCATGACGCCCTACTGTTCCTTCGGCGTCGATATACATGCAGACCAGATGCGTACGTTCGGAACTTCCAAGCACACCGGTGACGCTCAGGCCTTTGCTGTCAAATTGTTCAACCACTCGACTTTGACTTGGACCAAATTCATAAATACGCAATATTCAATCCCCTTTGCCGTTTACTGTGCCTTGACGGTAATGTCATAGACGATGGGTACATACGCAACGGCGGTCGCTGGATAAGCCGTGCCTGTGCCATTTTTCGGTGGATCAGTCGGCTCGTAGAGAATGACTGCCCGGGTATCTGTCGTAAATTCCACTTTGCGGATTTTCAGACCATATCCTGTGCCCGGCAGATTCGTTCGCGTCAAGGTCACCTTATTAAACTGTGGATCGACATTTTCGACTTTGTAGGTGACCGTCACGCCATTGGAGGAAGCATAACTTTTGTTGACCATCCGTTCGGCGTAATAGATCATCTCGGCCGCTTCCATACGCGTAATGGGATCGGTCGGCCGGAATTTGCGACCTGCATCGAGCGTGGCGATCCTGGTCATCAGCAGATACTCCACGGCGACGCGGTTTTTGATCTCGATCTGTTTGGCATCCGTGATCGACGTGTATTTGTTTACGTTGGCGTAATTCCCTTTTTGCAGCAGGCCGAGATAGAGCAGTTTGGCAAACTGTTGACGGGTCGGATTACCGCCGGCGTTCCACGTTCCGTCAATTACGACTCCACGTTCCAACGCCGTCTTGAGAGCTGGCGTATACCAGGCATTCTGCGGCACGGAAGCAAACCAGACGGGCGCCTCCACCCTCTTTTTGGCCGAATCCAGTCCAATGGCATCCACAATCAGTTGAATGGCCTGAGCGTTCGTCAATTTCTGGTTCGGAGCGAACTTGTCGGCACTGACCCCCTGAATCAGCCCCTTGTCCTGAAGCGCCTGCACAATGGAAGCTTGAGCATTATCGGTAATATCCGAGAACGCATAGGCTGGACCTGCCCCCAACAGCATCCCAGCCACCACAGCTGCCACCAGACCGGTACGCGCATATCGCATGGTGATTCCCCCTCTGTCCTTCTTGCGCATCCTTTTCCGTCATCATACCATTCGCACCCGCCGATTCGTACTTTTTTAGGCAAAAAGGTATACTGGGAACAGCAAAAAACAACCTGAATTTCACCCGAGAGGAGCCGTAACGATGAAACCCAATTATATGGAACTCACTTCGCTCGAACAATGGGAGACGCTGCTCGAACAGTCGAAACAATCCACGGTTCTGCTGCTCAAACACAGCACGGCCTGCCCGATCAGCGGAGCGGCTTTTAAGGAATTTAACGTCTACACCCGCAAGCCCAAACGCCCGCTGGTATGCGCACTGGTGAAGGTCATCGAATGTCGTCCGGTCTCCAACGCCATTGAAGCGCAGCTTGGCATCAAGCATGAGTCGCCGCAGGTGCTGCTGGTGCAAGGCGGTAAGACGCTCTGGCATGCTTCACACTGGGAGATTACCTATGAGCGGATGGAGCAGGAAGTGAACGCAAGAATCGCCAGGGCGTGAACGTGCATTTGAGGCAGGTTAGAGAGGATAAGGGCCTAGAAATGGGCGTCTGACTGGCAGGAAACAGCCCGTAGACGCCAATAAAGGGGAAGGGACAAGGAAATGAAGGATAAAGAGCGGCTGCGAGCCGAATTTGATGCAGAATTTCTGAAGGAATTGGAGGAGGCTGGGGCTGAACGGGCAGACGCTGGTCGATTTGACCATCTGCCAGAGGAAGAACGAGCCGCTGCCCAGCAGGAATGGCGGCAGTTGGCTCCTTTTACCCGCGCAGTGATCGAGACGATCTCTTCCATTCCGCCGGGCAAAGTCATGAGTTACGGTCAGGTGGCTGCAGAAGCCGGAAGTCCGCGCGGAGCCAGACAGGTGGTGCGCATCCTGCACACTCTCAGCCGCAAATATCAGCTGCCGTGGCACCGGGTCGTCAATATTCGCGGTGAGATTGCACTGGATGAACAAGGCGGCGGTGGCCAGCAGCAGGAACGTCTGGAAGCTGAAGGCGTAGAGTTTGGACTGGGCGGCAAAATCGACCTGTCACGCTACCAACGATAAGGCTGCGTCATCGCTGATAAAACCTCTGCCATCCGTGAGGAGAATCGTCCGGGTTCTGTCTGCCGCCACCTCGTCTGGTCACAAGAAATCAACCGGGCGGCAGGATGATCGGCTGATAAGCCAGTGCCCGATCCACGACCTCCTCCGGTTCCAGATCATTCCAGAAGATCAAGTCCGACACGTCAGGCATCGCCACCTGCGCTTCCAATAGCTCCAGATAGAAATCCTGCAGGGCCGCTTCATGACCCCGGAATGACATCCCCTCCGACCAGGCTTCGCCTGCTTCATCCTCCCGCTGCTGCTCTGCCGCATGCTCTGGCTGTTGAATCCGCCGTACGATCTCAATCAGCTCCTCACGGGTAATGTCCGCGATCCGTCTGATGGGAGGCTGTGCGATCCGCCAGGCCCATTCCGCCTGCGTCAGCTCCTCGGCGCGGCTGCAAAAATCGTCTGGCTGATAGCTCTGCCCGTACCGGGCATTGAAGGCTTCCAGCGCCACGTGACCCTCCTGATCCTCACCCTGCTCCAACAAATCCTCGATCTCGCCGATGGCTCGTTCGATCTCTTCCCGCTTCTGCGCCGATACCCGGCGCGGAAGCAGCTCGGCTCGCAGATTCATGCTGCCATTCCTCCTTTATTTTCCCGCTGCAAACAGACGCTCAAACTTCTCGTCCCCATTCAGCTCCCGCATGACCGTCTCCAAAGCTTGTGCCCCGTCATCGTGATCGAAGAAATACAGCATAAAATCGTCTGTCCGGTTTAGCCGTTCCAGCGTGCCTTCCTCCTGTAATCGCCGCAAGGCGCGGAAAGCCAGCGGCTTCAGCAGCTCATCGAAGATCCGGACATCGAACAGATAGGATCGGGGGTGAACGAAACCGCCATACTGATTTTCGTAACGTTCCCGGTTGGCCGATTGCAAGGTCATTCGCGTCTCCAGCAGCTCATCAAATTCCTCGCTGAACCGCACGGGATAGATTCCATAGACGTTGCTGCCGTACCAGCGAGGCGACAGCAGCTTTTCTTCCATAGAGGCTTGGCCAGTCCGGGAAGCGTACAGATTAGCATCCTCTTCGTCCGCTCGCTCCTCCACATTGAGAATCGGGTAGATCTTGCCGCTGCCCGAATCGACATGATAGCCAAACGCATAGACGCCGCGATTATATGCAGAAGCCTGGAATCCACGCAGGTAGGCTCTGCTCTCTTCAATCAGCCGTTCTTCCAGGTGAAGAGGGTCCGTGCAGACCACCGAATCCCCCGAGATCCGGGGTTCATTCAGCCAGAGCGTACCGGTCTCCCGCGTCCATCCGATATAACGGGCACCCCGATATTCGGCAGCGAGATCTTCCTGGGTTCTTAGATAGCGTCCATGCAGCAGATCAGACAACGAGAAGGTCATTGAACACACTCCTTTGCCGGGATGATTCTTGTCCATAACCGAACTCGCACCCTGGCTTGGTTATTCGATTCTTTTATGCTTTTTAGAAAAATCCGTCTCGCTTAAACGTAATATTGCGGGCGTGACGCAGTTTTTTCAGGATAAGCGGCTGTCCCTCGATGAGATGGTGCGTCAGACTGAGGTACTTCAGCTGACGCAGATTCCCCAATTCTTCCGGCAGCTCGGTAAGCCCACTGTATTCGATATTCAGCGATTCCAGACTTTCCAGCTTCCCGATCTCCGGCGGCAGCGTCTTCATGCGCAGCTGCTCCTTCGAGGGAGCCGACCACTCCGGTTCGCTGTGCGGATCGGGATGGCAGGCGTTGACGACATGCAGGGCACGCAGCTTCACCGCTTGACCAATCGCGGCAGGAATGGCGCTCAGATTACCCGCATAAACGGTGAGTTCCTCCAGATTCGGCAGCGCAAACAAGCCGTCCGGAAGAATGTCAAGATGCGCATCGAACAATTCCACACTTCGCAGCGAAGGAATCTCGGGCAGGCGCTCCACCAGCTTCGCCGTTCCCACACCCTGAAGCGCCAGGCGATCGGACTGATGATATTTAGCCAACTCGAACAGCTCCTCCGGCGAAGGCGGATTTTTTATGTCCACCAGCATGACGCCGCGCAAAGGCTCCATCAGCGCCTCTGCCTCGTCCTGTGTCACCCGAAGCTCCCGATAACTCTCATGGGTTACTGTCCAAAGCCAATCTTTGCCGTCTTCCTTTTGAAAACATAAATCTTCCGCCATCCCCTTACCCATCCAACCTTGCAGATGATCCGTGTAGGTCTTGAGAATCTCAGCCGCTTCCCGGCAGCATTTCCAGACGTAGACGGGGTTGTCATAAGAAACACTTTCCGTGGCCGAACTGAATCCGGATTGCACCCATTTCTCCGCGACCTGATAAGGCTTCAGTTCCTCTACGATGCGCAGCGGGAAGTAAGGCGCAAAGTCATAATCTGCGCCTTCCGGCAGACGCGTGTCCATCAGTGAGAACGTCTCGCAGACCTCCATGGCATAATCGATCAAGCGATCATAAGCTTCCCCTGAAGGGTTGTTATAAATATACATGCAGGCTCCCTCTTCAATCCAATTTGGGTCGGATCTCCTCTACGAAGAATCCGGTAATTATGGCACGTCTCATTATGACAAAAAAAGAAGCAGCCAAGCAAAGTCTCCTTTCGTTGAACGCATATACTTGCTCAAAAGTTGCTAAACATAACCCTGTCTTTTTTGTTTTTTTCGATAAGAACTGAATCTTTTTTCTGGAATTGCCTTTTGTATTTCTGGGTTTACGTATAAAATAAAGGAGATTGAAGTTAATCAACATCTCACAAATTCCTGGCTTAGGAGAACTTATAAATGATTAAATCGCAGCGGATCAATCAAATTAAAGAATACGTTTTCGAGCATGAGTCCGTTTCTTTGGAAGAGTTGGTGGAACATTTCGGCGTGTCGATGAACACCATCCGGCGCGATGTAAAGGAACTGGTGGATTCGGGTCTGCTGCGTAAAGTCTACGGCGGCGTCTCGGTGAATCATTCCACACTGGTCGTCTTCGATGAACGCAAAGACCGTAATTTGACCAAAAAGCAGGAGATCGGACGTCTGGCTGCACGTTTTGTGGAAGACGGAGATGTAATCTTTATTGATTCCGGTACGACAACGCTTGAGATTCTGCCCTATATTAGTCAGAAACAGGTTACGGTAGTAACCAATAATTTTGATTTTATCCATCAGGCGAAGGCATATGCCGGACTGACCCTCTTCTCTACCGGCGGCATGTTTGAACGCAAGACGGACTCCTTCGTCGGCTTCCAGAGTATCGAGCTGCTGAAAAAATATAATATCAATAAGGCCTTTGTCGCTTCCACCGGCATCTCGCTCACCAATGGCGTGACCAACTCTTCCCCACTGGAGACCGATCTCAAGAGCACGGTAGTTCAGAAGAGTCTGAACGTCTTCCTGATGATCGACGACAGCAAATTCGACAAATACGCCCTGACTACCTACTGCTCATTGAGTGACATTGATTATCTGATTACCAACCAGATGCCCAACGAAGCGTATATGCAGTACGCACGCGAGCATCAGATCGAGGTCGTGACCGCTTAAGTCCGGATCTATGGTAATCCGATCTGCCCATGACCTGACCTTCCGCAGCCCATCCGGTTACCTATTGAATGAACGACATAAAAATCCCGATGAAGAGGTCTTCTTCACCGGGATTTTTGGATTTGGCCATATGGGTGGAAGGTGCCCTGCTCACGCAATCGTTCCTACACCCTGCACGGAGCCGGAAGCGCGACCGCTGGAACCAAATTCCCGCATCTTCGCAATGACCGATTCACGAATGGCATCGCGGCTTGGCGTCAAGATCTTGCGCGGTTCGGTCGTCTCCAGATCTTCCGCCAACGTAAGGCGCAGCTGTTCGCTCCATACCGTCACACATTCCGTATTGATATTGATCTTGGCGTGACCCAGCTCAATAGCCCGCCGCAGCTGATTCGTAGGGATTCCCGATGCTCCATGCAGCACCAGCGGAACGCCGACAGCCTGCGAGATGGCTTCCATCTCGGTGAACCCCAGCTTGGGTTCACCCAGATACTTGCCATGTACAGAACCAAGTGCAGCCGCCAGGGCATCAATCCCTGTCTCCTCGACCATGCGGACACATTCACCCAGATCGGCATAACGAATCCCGCCGATCAGACCGTCTTCCATGCCGCCGACCGTGCCCACTTCCGCCTCTACCGAAACGCCATGCACAGCCGCATAATCCACGACTGTACGAGTATCCTCGATGTTCCGATCGATCGGGTCATGAGAGCCATCGTACATGACAGATGTGAATCCGGCATCCACCGCTTGCAGACAGCTGTTCACCGTCTTGCCATGATCCAGATGGAGCGCGACCGGAACCGAGATGCCTTTCTCCTCAACCAACGTACGAACAAGCGTCGCCACAAAGCGATACCCGCCCAGATAATCAATCAGGCGATCCGATGCGGCGACAATCACCGGGGAGTCTTCCTCCTGCGCTGCATCCAGAATCGCATGTACCCAGGACAATCCGTTGACGTTGAACTGCCCCACGGCATACTGCTCCTGCTTCGCCCGCCGCAGCATCTCTTTCATGGACACCAGTGTCATGCTCCGCACCTCCCTTTCTTCTAATACTGCTTGGCCGACCGCAGCTTCTCCATGCGGCGCAGATGGGCTTGACGCACGCCTTCGTTCTCGGAGACTTCCGCAACGCCAACGTTCCACCAGCTATCGTAGCCATGGGACATGGTCTTTGGCAGAACTTTCATCTCGATCAATGTGGATACGGACTGCTGCTTCGCATCAGCAATGGCGGCTTGGATCTCGGCGACCGTGTTGGCGCGGTAGACCTTGGCGCCATAAGCCTCGGCAATCTTGGCATAATCAATATTCATGATCTGACCTTGATGATCGCGGAATTCGCAGTGGAAGCTGCCGCCGCCATTCTCCATCTGCAAGTTATTGATACAGCCGAATCCCGAGTTGTCGAACAGCATCACATTAATCTTGCTGCCCGTCTGAAGGGCTGTCACCAGCTCGGAATGGAGCATCAGGAAGCTGCCGTCACCAACCAGGCTGTAGACTTCGCGCTCCGGATGAGCCAGGCGAATCCCCAACGCTCCCGCAACCTCATAGCCCATGCAGGAATATCCATATTCCAGATGGTAGGTGTTCGGGACTTCCGCGTTCCACAGGCGCTGAAGATCACCCGGCAGTGAGCCCGCAGACGAGATCATGATGGAATCCTTGTCGATCGCTTCGTTGATGGCAATGACAGCAGCCGTCTGCGGCAGTTCCGTATGCAGGGCATCGGCGTAGTCATTCAGCATCTCCTGCGAGAACTGACCTTCGATCTCCGGCTCGAAGCCGGATCGCTCGAAGTTCACCTCACCCAGACGCGTGCGTTCACCGTCCCATTCGCTTCGCAGCTCCGCAATGCGTGAGCCATATTCACTCTGATAATCACTCAGACGGCTGTGCAGGGCGGCAATCGCCAGCTTGGCATCAGCTACGACCGGCACTCCCTCCAGCTTGTAGGTCTGCATGCGACTGACATTGATATTCAGGAAACGCGCCTGTTCCACGTCGAACGCCGTCTTCGATGCCGTGGTGAAGTCGGTATACCGTGTACCGATCCCGATAATCAGATCGGCTTCACGCACAGCGGCGTTGGCAGCCGAAGTGCCCAGCACCCCGGTTCCGCCCAGGTGATTGGCAAAGGTACACTCCACCGTCGATTTCCCGGCATGCGTCTCCACCAGCGGCAGATTGCAGGCTTCCGACCAGGCGATTAATTCCTCGCGGGCGCCCGAATATTTGGCGCCGCCGCCAACCAGCAGCACCGGTCTGCGGCTGGCACGAATCAGCGCCTCCGCCGCTTCCAGTTCCCGATCACTCGGCTGTAGGCGATCCATGTAATGAACACGCTTACGGAAAAATCCGGCATCGTAATCGAAAGCCTCACCTTCGGTATCCTGACAGATGCACAGCGTGACCGGGCCGCTGCGTGCCGGATCGGTCAAGACTTCAAAAGCTCGCAGCAGACTGCTCATCAGCTGCTCAGGCCGGGTAATCCGATCCCAGTAACGGGATACAGGTTTCAACGCATCGTTGGTGGTAACGGCGAAGCTGTATTCCTGCTCAAACTGCTGAAGCACCGGGTCCGGCTGCCGGCTGGCAAAGGTATCGGCAGGAAGCAGCAGAACCGGCAGATTATTCGCCAGTGCCGTCGCCGCCGCCGTAACCATATTTGCCGAACCCGGACCGGATGAAGCCGTAACCGCGAAGATCTTGCGGCGCAGCTTCTCCTTCGCGTAGGCGATGGCGGCATGCGCCATGCCCTGTTCATTTTTGCCCGGATAGACCTTCAGATGTCCAGGGTCCTGTTCCAGCGCCTGCCCAATACCCAGAACGTTGCCGTGACCAAACACCGTAAAGATTCCTTCCACAAAGGGCGTCTCCACGCCGTCTACCGCAATATACTGCTGGTTCAGGAACTTAATCAGCGCCTGAGCCGTGGTCAATCGAATCGTATCCCCCATCTAACCTTCCACCTTTACTTGAAATCAGACGAAGCCCTAGTACGCTGTATCACATTAAATAGTGGGCTTACGTTTGGCCGAAACGCGCACGGGTCTAGGGCGTTTCGGACGAGCGTAACCTTACCTTCACTTGGTACAGAGTACTAGGCTCGCGGCTGCGACCCTTGAACTTCGTCTGTTACGCGGTTCAGGAATTCAGAACGGACTGACTGTCGATCAATGCTTCAATCTCTTCCACACGCGGCATGGCATCGGAAGAACTGTGACGGCTGACCACGATCGAAGCAGATGCACTGCCATATTTGAGCGCTGTCTCCAGATCCTTGCCGCTGATATAGGCATACAGGAAGGCGGAAGCATACGAATCCCCCGCACCGAAGGTCTTGAGCACCTGCGTCTTATACGCCTGAGCGCGGAAGGTCTGCCCCTCGCGGGTATAGGCGTAGGAGCCTTGAACGCCATGCTTGATGATGACAACCTGCGGCGAATGACGGAACAGCAGCTCGGTTGTCTGCTCGTTGGCGCCCGCCTCGACCTGCTCCATAATGTCATATTCGTCCCGTGTGCCCATTACGATGTCGGACTGCTGCGCTACCAGCGAATAGTAGACGGCTGTTTCTTCCGGCGAAGCCCAGGTGTACGGGCGGTAGTCCAGCTCGAAGACGATCTTGACCCCGTTCTTCTTCGCCAGCTCGACCGCTCGCAGCGCCGCTTCGCGCGAAGGGCTCTGCGCAAGCGCCGTTCCGGAGACCAGCAGGATTCCGGCCTGCTGAATATAATCCTCCTGCACTTCATCCGGGCGCAGATACAGATCGGCCACCTCGTCACGGTACATCAGGATGCTGCATTCTTCAGGGCTCTTGATCTCGGTAAAGGCCAGGCCGGTCTTATGCCCTTCACGGTCGATCACCGTATGCGACATATCGACGCCGGACTTCTCCATATAATCGCGGATGAATCGTCCATGTTGATCGTCGGCAAGCTTGCCGATGAAGCCGACTTGTAAGCCCAACCTTGCCGAACCAATGGCAATATTGGCGGGAGAGCCGCCTACGTATTTGGAGAAGGTCATCGTCTCTTCCATCGGTCGATTGTATTCCACGGCGTTCAGGTCGATGCAGGCACGTCCGATGGCGATCAGGTCGAACTGCCGATGATTTGCTGCGTTGTGCATGTGTTCACGGCCCCTTTTTTGGCTTGGAGATGACGGGCGCGGCAGCCGCGCCCTGCGGATTCGATCATGGACGGTTGATGATCCATTCATGCGCCGGATCGTTATGGAACTTCCAGATCCGCTTGGGTCCTGCCATCACATTCAGATAATAAGAAGCATACCCGTCCGGCACACCCACGGGATGATAACCGGCTGGCACAATCACGACGTCGCCGTGTTCGACAGCCATCGTCTCATCCAGGCTGCGATCATCCGTGTAGACCCGCTGGAAGACAAAGCCCTGCTGCGGATCGATCTCATGGTAATACGTTTCTTCCAGGAAGGATTCCTCCGGCAGATTGTCTTGGTCATGCTTATGCGGCGGATAGCTGGAGAAGTTGCCGCTCTCCGTATAGACTTCCACCACCAGCAGACTGCTGGCCGAAGGATCGGAATCCGGCAGGATGTTGTGCACCACCCGCTGGTTGTGATATTTGCCCCGCTGCTCGGGCTGGATGTCCTTCGCGGCAAGCAGCCTGGTCGGCAGCGGCCTCAGCGCCGGCGCGTAGCAGAGCGCGACGCGTGCTCGGGTTACCGCCGTGATGAGGAACGTGTTTCCGCCGCCGGCGACGAACACGCTGTCCGTTGGCTTGCGTTCAAACACGCTCTCGCGGGTTCCAATATTCTCAAAAACCTGCTCATCTTCGCTTACCGTAATGCGTCCGGTCATCGCCACGATGCAGCATTCATCGCGGTCCAGTTCTTCTTCAAACTGGCTTCCCGGCTCCATCTCCATCAGCCGGAACTGCACGTATTTTAATCCCGAATCTTCTCTTAACACTTCTTGAATGACTTTGATTTTGCCCCACTGTTTGTTCAGCGGTTTACGCTGCAAATGGCTTACCACATCCATTCCTCCTATTCAAACGTCGGTTCCGTATAACGCGCCGTGACGACTTTTTTGCGCGTATAGAAGTCCACACTGTCCTTGCCGTTCGCATGAAGAGTCCCATAGAACGAAGATTTCCAGCCCGAGAACGGGAAGAAGGCCATCGGCGCGGGAACACCCAGATTGATTCCCAGCATGCCTGCGTCAATGTTCTCACGGAAATAACGAACCGCATGGGCATTGCCGGTGAACAAGCAGGCTCCATTGGCGAATTCCGACTGATTGGCGATCTCCACCGCTTCCTTGAGGTTCTTGACCCGAATGACCGACAGAACGGGAGCGAAGATCTCGTCCTTCCAGATCGTCATCTCCGGCGTTACCCCTTCAAAGATGGTCGGGCCAATAAAATAACCGTCCTCGGACATCCGCTCGCGTCCATCCGTAAGCAGCGCTGCGCCTTCTTCAATGCCTTTTTCAATATAGGACAATGTCCGCTTCTTGTTCTCTTCCCGAATGACCGGGCCGAGGAACACACCGTCATCCAGCCCATTGCCCATCTTCACGCCCAGCGTCTTTTCTTTGAGCTTGGCGATAAATTCATCCGCAATGCCTTCCTCCACCGTCACCACCGCACAGGCCATGCAGCGCTCACCCGCCGAACCGAAAGCCGCCGAGACCACATTGGTCAACGTATCTTCCAGATTAGCGTCATTGAGCACGATCGTATGGTTCTTCGCTCCGGTCAGTGCCTGTACCCGCTTGAGGTTCTCGCTGCCTCGCTTGTAGACGTATTCGCCGACCGGCTTGGAGCCGACAAACGAGATGGCTTTGATCTGCGGATGATCCAGAATGCCGTTCACCACATCATGTGCGCCATACACGATATTGAACACCCCATCCGGCAGGCCGGCTTCCGTGAACAGCTCCGCCAGCCTCTCCGTCAGCAGCGGCGTGCGCTCCGAGGGCTTGAGGATAAACGCATTGCCGAGCGAGATCGCCATCGGGAACATCCAGCAGGGTACCATCATCGGGAAGTTAAATGGAGCGATTCCGCCCACCACACCGATCGGATACCGATAGTTGGTCGCTTCCACGTCGGTTGCGATCGAAGCCAGCGAATCTCCCATCATCAGCGAAGGGGTTCCCGCAGCAAACTCCACATTCTCGATGCCGCGCTGGACTTCACCGGAAGCCTCGCTCAGACTCTTTCCATTCTCGATGGTAATGAGCCGCGCCAATTCGTCCTTATGCTTGGTCAGCAGCTGCTGATAGTTAAACAGGATGCGTGCACGTCTGGGAACGGCGACCTTCTTCCACTTCTCAAATGCCGCCTGCGCCACTTCCGCTGCATGTTCGAGATCTTCACGGGTGGACAAAGGAACCTGACAGATCAATTCCTTGGTGGCCGGGTTGTAAACGTCTTCATATTGTGTCGTCCGGCTTTCTACCCATTTGCCACCGATATAGTTCTTCAACCTTCTCGTCGTCGCCATTGTGGACATCTTAGGTCTCCTCTCACAGCCGCTTCAAGGCCGCTCATGTAAGCTTGGGGTATAACATGTATGTGATTTGATTATGTTTTGATTATATTCTCATGATAGGCAACTTCATCAGGCACGTCAAGTGTCGTTCAACAATTAAAATTCAATTTTCCATGCAAATTAAGAGCATATTTTATCATTTCCACTGTACAAATAGCATTATTTTAATTATGTATTGATTATATGTTGTCACACTTTTATACTTTTCTTATCAACTCTACAGGAGAATGATTATGAAAACTCGACGAATTCAGGAGATCGAAGCTTACATCCATCTGCAGAAAAATGTGACGCTGGATGAATTATGCCTGACCTTTGAAGTATCCAAAAACACGATCCGCCGTGATATTAACGAGCTGCTGCGAAAAGGAACCATCGGGAAGGTCTACGGTGGGGTCGTCTCGGCGCTGGAACTGATTCCGTTCGAGAACCGCAATGTGAAACATCCAGGTGAAAAAGCCGAGATTGGGCGAATGGCGGCCTCTTATATCGAGGATCAGGATCTGATCTTTATCGATTCCGGCACCACCACACGCATGATGATTGATGCCATCGACCCAAACAAGACGCTGACGATTCTAACCAACAGTCTGGACATTATCAACAGCGCTGCCGAGATGCCCAATGTGGATCTGATTGTCATCGGCAGCAGCTACAAGCGGGACACCCGTTCCTTCGTCGGACTGGATAATCCCCGGGCGCTGGAGCGATACAATGTGAACAAAGCCTTTATGTCCGCTACGGGAGTGAGCCTTGCGCATGGTCTGACCAACTCCGACCTGCTGGAGTATGAGATCAAGAAATCGGTCGCTGCACGTGCGGAGAAACTGTTCCTGCTGGCGGATTCCAGCAAGTTCGGCCGTTCCACCCTGCTCACCTACGCCGCCCTCCAGGACGTCGATGTGCTGCTAACCTCCCATAGGCTTCCCGAAGAATATACCCGCTTCTGTCTGGCTCACGACATCGCGCTGCATCAGTCTCCTCGCTGATGCGGCGCTTTTTCTTAGAGGAACAGCAAAAAACGACTCGTCCACGGCTGTAAATCCGTAGACGGGTCGTTCGGTTCATTGGAAGGCAGATGTACAGAAGGCAGAGGCACGTACGCAAGAACAAGAGGCAGCTCCAGCCGGTGTAGGCCACTATGACAGTTCCTCGCTTCCGGCGATCATTCTGCCCTTGCTCCCCCGCTGCCCTTTACACCCGGCTCATGGCCTGGTCTTGATACAACTGCGGCTGATCGCCCAGCTCGATGACTTCGCGTGATCCACTGCGCTGCGCCTGCACGCAGGCGTCGGCCGTCACTGCCGCCACATAGCCGTCCCAAGCAGTTGGGCCTTGAGGTTCGCCTCCTGCTGCCACCGTGTCGATAAAGTCTTGAATCTCCCGGTCATACGCCTCGATAAACCGATCTTTCCAGTCCATCATGATGCTGCTGCCATGAACGGTTCCCTTGCGGAAAGTCAGGCTTGCTGGCTCCGGCAGCTTGACGATGCCTTCTTCCCCCACCACTTCGCATTGAATGTCATAACCGTATCGACAGTTCACGAAGATCTCGGCTGTAATCAGCACCCCTCCGATCGTCTCGATCAGCACCACCTGCGGGTCCGACAGATGATCCGGTGCATGAACCGATTTGCGTGGGAAAGAAACCTGAACAGACTTATAATCGTCACGAATCAACCAGCGCAGGACATCGATCTCATGGATGAGCGTGTCCGTAATGGCCATATCCGTGGTGTACGCAGGAGCAGAGCTTGGATTGCGGTGCGCACAGCGAATCATCAGCGGCTCTCCAATGAAGCCTTCATCAATTGCTTTTTTCAACTGTATATATCCGCTATCATACCGACGCATAAACCCAACCTGAACAAGGCGTTTGCCATGCTTGATCTCTGCTTCCATAATGCGGCGGCAGCCTTCGGCTGTGGTCGCCAGCGGCTTTTCACAGAAGACATATTTCCCCGCTTCGATGGCAGCCCGCACACTCTGCTCATGCGCCGGTCCCCAGCTGGCAATCAGTACCGCGTCGATGTCGCCCTGTTCCAATAACGCATGATCGTCCGCAAATACCTTCGCTTCCGGTGCATAATCGCGTACGACAGCCTCTGCTGCTTCCCGGTTCACATCCGTAACCGCCGTGATCTGTCCTCCCGACAGATTGCGGCTGATCCGCCGAATATGATCCCGCCCAATCGCTCCTGTGCCGATAACGCCGATTTTCAAAGTCATCCCTATGGTTCCTCCCCGTAATGGTTCGTTCTGATCTATAGTCATCCGGTCTGCTTCATCGCCTGGTCTTCGTTTGCTGTGACGAGCTGACCGTTGCAAATGGAATGGAGTGAGCGAATCTTGGCGTCAAGACCTGCCCGCTGCGGCCGAGGTTAGCAGATGATGGTCGATATAATGACGCGCCATCAGGGCATATTCCAGCGGATGCGCCACGTCCGGGTCCTGCTCTGCTTCCACAATGATCCAGCCCGTATAACCCTGCTCTTGCAGGAAGCGATAGACCTCTTCAAAGGCAATGCAGCCGTCCCCCGGCACTGTGAACATCCCGCTCAGGAAGGACTGCATGAACGACCGCCCATCCTGTCTGCACTGATGAAGAACTTCCGCACGCACATCCTTGAAATGCACATGCGCGATCCGCCCGATATGCTTGCGAAGCATCGTCATGCAGTCGCCGTCCGACACAAAAAGATGCCCCGTATCATAAAGCAGATGCACGTGATTGGGGTCGGTTCCCTCCATCAGACGATCCACTTCTTCTGCCGTCTGAACGCCGGTTCCCATATGATGATGATACACAAGGCGCAGCCCATACTCTTCCGCCACTTCGCCCAGCTTATTCAAGCCGGCACAGAGCTTGTCCCAGTCCGCCTCTCCAAATACTGGCTTGTGGGCAAAGACATTGTGGTCCAATCCCTGGATACTGCCCGTCTGTTCGGATACAACGATCACCGCAGCCTGAACCTCCTGAAGATACGCACACTGTGTGCGGAAATCTTCCAGCACGGCATCCAGCCCATCCCGAATAATGAAGCTGCTGAACCATTGACCGGCAATCCGCAGCTTGCGAAGTTCGATCTCCTTCTTGAGCACCTGTGCCTCCGGGAAAAATCCGCCAACCTCCGTCCCTTCAAATCCGGCGACCACAATATCACTGAGCAGATGAGACAGCGTATTGTCCGCGCCAATCTCCGGAATGTCGTCATTTCGCCAGCCGATCGGTGCGATCCCCCAAGCAATGCCTTGTGTATTCATAATCTTCCCCTTCACATCGTATTGAATGATTAAGAATGAATGATTGAGAATGAACAGTTGAGAGTGAGTGATTGCAAACTATGCGATGATATATTGATTAACTTTTGATTACTATGTGATTATATTAAATCTAAAAGCGCTTACAGTCAACTTTTTTCATGTCCGCTCAGTGATGTTTGATCCGTGATGTTCAGTCCGTGATGGCTTGGAAAGAAAAAAAGCCCCCATCTGATGGATGAGGACTTCTGAATTCGATGAGCTTGACTCAAGACCTAAATACGTTCAACGCTCGTCAATCTCATACGTCTTGAGATCACGCAGCATGGGGAACAGAAACATCCAGAGCACGGCTACAACCAGTGTACCCATGCCGCCGATCACGGTGGCCGGAACTGCGCCGAACAATCCAGCCAGGGTGCCGGACTCAAATTCTCCCAACTGATTAGAGGTCCCGATGAACAGCGAGTTCACGGCATTGACACGCCCCTGCATCTCCTGTGGTGTATTGATCTGCACCAGGGTAGAACGAATGACGACACTGACCACATCGGAGGCTCCAATCAGGAACAGGGCAAATAGCGACAGCCAGATGTTGGTGGATACCCCAAACAATACGGTTGCGAGGGCAAAGACAGCGAGCGAACCAAACAGCATCCGGCCGATCGAGTTCTGCATGGAGACACGGGTGAGGACGACCGAGACCGCCAAAGCCCCCACTGCCGGAGCGGCGCGAAGCAGACCCAAGCCCCAGGGACCGGTTTGCAGCACCTCATCAGCGAAGATGGGCAGCAGTGCTGTTGCACCTCCAAGCAGTACGGCGAACAGATCAAGCGAGATGGTACCGAGGATGATCTTCCTTTTGAAGACGAAGCGCAGTCCGCTCAGGAATGAATCCATGCCAACAGCATCGCTCTTTTTGACGAAACGAGTGACTTTGACAAAGAAGACCAGCACAGCCGACAGGAGAAGTGCAGCCAGCGAAGCGCCGTAGGCATAAGCAGTGCCCAGCGCCAGCAGCACACCGCCAAGTGCCGGGCCTACGATCATGGCGGTTTGACCGGCGGAAGCGGACCAGGCTGCCGCGTACGGGAGCTGCTCCTTCTCCACCAGATCGGGCACAAGCGCAGCAGACGCCGGCGCTTCAAAGGTACGACAGCCGCCAAGCACAGCCGCACCTATGAGAATATGCAGCGGGTCGAGCCAGTGCTGAAGGCTGCCGATCAGCAGTACGATCACTACGGCCGCCTCAAGCAGCTGACAGATGTAGACGATCGTTCGGCGATCGAACCGATCGGCCACATGCCCGGCGGGCAGTGTCAGCAGCAGCATGGGCAGAAACTGAGCCAGGCCAACCAGACCCAGCTGGAAGGCGCTGTCAGTCAGGGCGTACATCTGCCAACCGATAACGATGGACAGCATTTGAAAAGCGGTCGTTGAGAAGATTCGAGCCGTCCACAGCCGCATGAACGGAACATTCTGGCGGACGGACGACCGGCTATGAAGATCACTCACTTTTGATTCATTCCTTTCCAGATCGTGCTGCGCAGGTTCTTCCCGTCCAACTGTGTTCACATCGGATGAGCAATCCCCTGGCCATGCAGAAGGTGATGGAATCCCTCTTGAGCATGGAATTTAGTAGTTTTTTAGAATACTACTATTGAATGAATATAAAGTCAACCTTTTTATATGTCAAGAATGTCTTATCTTTTTCACCCCTTCTCCCCATCGCCGATCAACGAGATCCAGATCCATAAAATTTTAGTTGGATGAAGCCGCGCGGGATCTAATGTTCGCTCGTTTGCCTGCCGATATATGAAAAAGTCCACAAAACGGGCGCTTTTACATCAGGGAGGGTACTCACCATGAATAAAAAACATCTGTCTATCGCATTGTCTTCCCTGCTGGCTCTACCGCTTCTGTCCCAGACGGGGCTTCCATCCGTCCTCGCAGAATCGGCAGCAGCTGACAGTACAGAACAAGAAGTGTTGATCGTATATAAAAATGAGGATGGGCGGGACGCTGCGCTTGAACAAAGCGAAGAAGTCCGCCACGAATTTGAGACGGTCCCGGCGGTATCAGCTTCGGTCAATCCAGCTGAACTCAAGGATCTGGTACAGAACCCCGACATCGCCTATGTCGAACGCAACGTGGAATTCCAGGTCACGGATGAGTCGCTAACGCCACTGGAAGATTCGGCAGTGAGCGGCACCAGCTCCACACCTCCCGCTAATGATTCGGAGAAACTGGAATGGAACTACGATCAAGTCTCGCCGCAGACGCTGTGGAAGCAGGGCTTTACCGGAGCGGGCGTCAAGGTCGCAGTGATCGATTCCGGGATCGCTCCGCATCCTGAATTGAAGATTGCAGGCGGGATCTCCACCGTTGGCTCCAGTCTCAGCAATAACTATGCCGACGACAACGGTCATGGCACGCATGTAGCCGGGATCATTGCGGCTGACAGCGGCAATGGCGAAGTTGCAGGTATGGCACCCGGCGTATCCCTGTATGCGATCAAAGCTCTGGGGGCAGACGGCAAAGGCAACTTGCAGGATGTATTGGAAGGCCTCGATTGGGCCATTCAGAACAAGATGGACATCATCAATCTGTCGCTCGGCGGCGATACCGATTCCCAACTGCTGCACGACATGGTAGACAAAGCGTATAACCAGGGCATTACCGTAGTCGCCTCGGCGGGCAACAGCGGAACGGCCAGCAACACCGATCAGGATACGGTCAACTATCCGGCTCGATACGACAGCGTCCTTGCGGTAGCTGCCGTCGATCAGAATCAACAGCGGGCTTCGTTCTCCTCGACAGGCTCTGAAGTTGACGTTGCCGCTCCAGGCGTAGATATTACTTCGACTTATCTGAATGGAGAGTACGCAACGGGCAGCGGGACTTCGCAAGCGGCTCCGCATGTAGCAGGCGAACTGGCACTGCTCAAGGAGAAAAATCCGTCGGCAACGCCTGCTGTGCTTCGCAGCCTGCTGAACAGTTATGTGAAGGATCTCGGCGCACCAGGACGCGATAACCTGTACGGCGAAGGATTCTCCACCTTCAAGACGAACGGTATCGACAGTACAGCTCCCGGCGAAGTGACCGGAGCAGCGGTCACTTCCGCCGCTTCCGACAGCCTGACACTGGGCTGGACGCTGCCGACCGATCCGGACTTCAAGGAAGTCCATCTCTACAACGGTACTGCTGTTCAGCCGGTAGTCTCGAACGGCACCAGCTATGCCTTCACAGGTCTGACACCGGATACCGACTATTCGTTCCGTCTGACTACGGTGGATACAACCGGTAATGAATCGGCCGGTGTGACCGTCAAGGGTCATACCCAGCCTGTTCCGGTCGCCAACACTACGCCGACCGATCCGTCCAACACATCCGGCGGTTCGACAACTCCGCCGGCAAGCGATCCTGCACCGGCTCCACAACCGGTGCAAAATCCAGACCCGGCACCGGCAGTTCCTGAGCCGGTGAACATTCCGGTTGCGCCAACGCCTGCTCCATCCGGCGATAATGCGCAGATCCCGTCCGGTGGGGGCGGCGGCGGTACAGCCGCACCATCCGCTCCTTCTGGTGGAGGCGGAGGCGCTGCACCATCGACTGGAGGCGGCGGAGCCGCTCCATCTTCCGGTGCTCCAGCTGGCGGAACTCCAGCAGCCGTCACGCCGGTACCCAGCGTGCCAGCGACCGTAACGCCTAAGCCAGCGGCTTCGGTACCGCAGACGCCTGCACCAAGCGTTCCAGCTCCAACGACTGTGCCAAGCGAACAGCAGAACCCGGCTCCAGCAGCCGTGAAGCTGCCTTTCTCCGACGTCACCTCGTCATATTGGGGACGTGAGACGATCGCCTGGGCTTACGAACGCGGCTTAATCAAAGGTTATGCCGACGGCAAAGTGAAGCCCAATGCGTCTGTATCGGAATCCGAGTTCCTGGCGATGCTGATCCGCGCCTTTGAACCGAATGTACAAAATGCCACTTCCGGCAACTGGGCGGGAACGTATTATATCCGTGCCAAGCAGTTGAACCTGCCGGTGCAGGGCGGCACTTCGACAAAAGCACGGGTTCAGAACCTGACCCGCGTTCGTGTAGCTGAACTGCTCGCAGCAGCCAACGGCCAGAACTACAGCGGCAGCGATGCCATCCGCTATGTGCTGGGACAAGGCATTGCCAGCGGCAGCAGCAAGACGGAGAAGACCATCGCTTCGTTCGGTGGAAGCCGCACTTTGACCCGCGCCGAAGCGCTGCAATTCGTCAAGAACCTGACTGAAAAAGGCGTTGGCGAACTGCAAGCCCGTCCGAAGACGGCTTCCAGCAAGTCGGCACTACCTTCGGTTCGCTAAGGATCTTGACCACGCGAAGTCGATAGGGCAAAAATCGTAAATGCTTATGTATCTGAAAAAGCCCCCAGAGTTCTCAAATAGAGAATCCTGGGGGCTTTTCCGGTGATGAATAGCGTTCACAAACGTCATGAGGATAAATCCAACCAACTTTTGATGTCTTGGACATGGGTTTGACTAATGGAATATGTTTCTTTACCGCCAAATAGAGGTCCTGCGATCATCGTACCGTCCGCCTGCTCCCACAGCTCGACCCCCCTCTCCATGGTGGATGCCTCCCGGTTGTTGATAATGACTACGTAGTCTGGCTTGCCCTCTGCCTGAGAGGTGCGGGTCGATCGATCCTCGAAGATCCGTTTCACCTTGTCGATCACTTCCGGATCAGTTACCGTTTTTTGCTTGTCCAGGACAATCTCGTCATGGTCGTTGTATACCCCCACCTTTAACTCTCTGCCTTCACTCCCACAGCCGGAACAAACGCATACAATCAGGAGTGCAAGCAAGAATATCGCTTTTTTCATTTTCATCACCCAACCCCTCTTCTGTGCTGCTTCTTTCTTATTAACGCGCGCGTCTTCAGGATAGTTGTTTACTTTTTTGGTGTAATATCTCTATCAATCATCCTTTTGCCTCCAAAGGAGCTACGAATCATGAAAACAAAGAAGATGGGTCTGCTGCTCGCACTAGCAATCGGCTTGGAAGGGTTATTGGGTTCGGCAAATGTTTATGCAGCAAGAGCTGAAAGTCCGTACGAATTAAACGTAAATGGATCTTTTGTTCCTATGGATGTTCAACCGTTAGAGACAGATTCCACGCTCCTCATTCCGATCCGAACCCTATCTAGTTTAGGCCTAATTTATGATTGGCATGCCTCGGAGAAAAGTCTGACTGTTCGCCATCCATCCGGCGACGTATTGACGATAAGTTTAAACAGTCCGAAAGCAACGAAGAATAATCAAGCTGTGAAGTTGAGCGTTCCTGCACAAAGCAAAAACGGACGAGTCATGGTTCCGCTTCGTTTCATTTCGGAGAATCTGGGAGATCGCGTTCAATATGAACCCATCCGCAAAATGATCTTTGTGAATTCGGCAGATTATCAATTCGATCCAAAAAGCCTCAATCCACATGATCTGGTGAAGGCTAGAAGGGCCGCTATTTCTTTGCCGATCACAACCGACTTCAAGACGCTGCCATTCGGAACGAAAACCGATCATTCCTATCTTTTTCCGGCAGGGAGAGCAGACAGTTACATATTCGGAGACGGCGAAACTCATACGATTGTGAACATTACGGGCGGAAAAGCACAAGCTCTAGGACAATATATAGAATCTGACCGTGCCAACTTGTTCGCAATCGCAGGAGCAATGACGATGAAGACGTTAGCCGATCCTCTTTTGCAGCCGTTTGTACCTGGAGATACCTTCTATCACCGTGCAGGGTCTGCCCATATCGAAGCGACATACTGGACAGGCGATGTATTAAGTCCGGCTGCCACCATGAAAAGCCTCGACTTCTCCACGTATCACATTTACTCTGACATCATTCAAGACATTCCTCAGGAACGTTAAAAAGGACGAAAGAACGGCTCACGCCGCTCTTTCGTCCTTTTTTCCAAACTTCAATTAATGCTTGTCCTCTTCGTCCAGGAAAGGCTTGTTGACCACATAATACATGAAGCCCATCAGTCCAACGCCGCCGACCAGATTGCCGAGGGTAACCGGGATCAGGTTGTGCACGACGCCTGCCATCGAGATCTCAGCCGGGTGATCGACCACCAGCGCAATGGCAAAGGTACACATGTTGGCGATACTATGCTCATAGCCCGAGATGAAGAAGCAGAATACGAACAGCATCATGGCAAACATCTTCGCGCCATTCTCCTTCATGAACATCGGCACGAAGAAGGCCATGCAGACGAGCCAGTTACACAAGATGGCGCGGAAAAAGAGCTGGCTGGTCGGCGCCTCCATCTTATGCTGGACGACATTCAGCAGGAATCCGTTAATGTCCGGGGAAGCGAACAATCCGGTGAGGAAGATGAATCCGGCGAAAAAGGCCGCTCCGATCAGGTTTCCGGCATAGCTCATAATCCACAGCTTGACGACTTCTGTCCACTGGAGCTTCTTGCGCAGCGCGGCATACGTGTAGTAGAACGTATTGCCGGTGAACAAGTCGCCGCCACCGTAGGAGATCAGGATGATCGCCGCTCCGAAGGTGAGGGCCGCCATCGGATACGTGAGCGGAGAATGTTCAAGATAGAAAAAGCTGCCAGCGCGGAACGCGACGATAACGCCGAAGCCGATGAACATACTCGCCAGAACCGAGCGCAGGATGTAGCGGATGACGCTTTGCTTATAGATTTTGTGTTTTTTGAGCGCCAATAACTCTACGTTTTTGAGTGCTTCTGTTTCCATGTCAACCTCCGCTATCGCCTAGAATTTGGGTGGAACTCGATGGGGCAAAGTCTCATGGATGCGATTGATTTATGCTTAACACGCCCGTTTCCATTTGAATCATTTCCCTATTCTAAAGGAGATAGCCAGCGGGAACTAGGGTACGGAAGAATTATTTTGAATTTTATTTGTTAAAATCTTCAACTTCCGTCACATGCAGATTCAGCTTGTGCGCCTTGCAGATCTCATAAAAAGCGGCCGAGATGATGGGCTTGGGCATATTCACATAGGCCAGTTGAAAAAACTCACGGTCGCCAATCTCGGATTGGCGAAGACGAATACGGGATACGACCTTCACGAGCTTGCGCGGCGGCTGTTGGACAGACGCAGCAATGACCGCTTTGCGTCCATAGTCCGACTGCTCATAATCGAAGACATCCAGGGATGCCAGATGATGTGCAATCCAGAATGAACCTCCGACCGGGCGTCCATCATGGTGGCTGACTGTGGCAGGAATAAACTGGACGCCTGTAGAGTGCTGTTCCAACAAAGACTTCAAGCGATCCGACACGACCCGTGTGCCTGTGGTTGTCTCGAAGTAGTCGGCCTTCAATCGGCGCACGGAAGAGAGCAACTGCACTTCTGCGGTTGTGCCCTCCGGCAGCCGATCCTCCATCGCCAGGTAGTTGACGGTCAGCGGAGGTATGAAAGTTGTTCCGCCGCTGATGAATCCGCTGCGGGGGTACTGGGATTCCAGAAAATAATAAAGCATGACCAAGAAAGCTCCTCTCCGGTTGGGATTCTGCACTCATTGTAGCGAATCCGCGAATATGAAAAAAGCCACTCTGCCCGGAAAGGCAAAGCGGCTTCACTCCGTTTGATCTCGATATTCTCAAGAAGGTTCAGCAAAAAGCGTCAGATTTTCTCCAGAGAATCGGCAGGCTTGGCGGATGCCGCGAAGCGGTTTAAGACCCCGCGCAGCATGGCAAACGATTCAGCCGTTCGCTCCTGCTCCGCCAGAATGACCTCGGCACTCTGTACCGTGACGTCCTCCCGGTCAAGCTCCTGCTCCCAGACGTCCAGCATCGTGCCGATGCACGAGGGCGACGTCTCCAGATGGAACTGCACGGCCAATACCTGATCGCCCCACGCATAGGCCTGATTGATGCAGTTCGCCGAGCTGGCGAGCCGAACGGCGCCGGGCGGCAGATCGAACGTGTCGCCGTGCCATTGAAGCGAATGGAAAGTATCCGGCAGATCGATGAACGCGGGATGGAACTCTTCACTGCGGCGGATCTCGTGCCAGCCAATCTCCTTGAGCGAATGGGCATAGGCACGTCCGCCAAGCAGCTCCGCGAGCATCTGGGCACCGAAGCAGATTCCAAACACTTTGATTCCACGTTCAATCGCAGCACTTACAAAAGCTTTTTCCGGACGAAGCCATGGATAGATCTCATCTTGATAGGCGCTGGCTGGCGATCCGCCAACGATTAACAGGTCGGTGTCTTCAAGCCCAATGATGTCCAAGCTTTCCCTCGTTGGGTTCAGGATGATGAGGCGATGACCTTCTTCCTCTGCCCAGCCTGTGAAGACAGCCGGATCATCGAACTCGAAATGTTTGAGCAGAACGACGTTCACGCGCGATCACCCTTTCCTTTTTGCAGACCATTATAGAAATCTCAATCTGACATGGACAAGGGGTTCGTGAATTTATGCAAAAAAAACGTAGGGCAGCCTAAATCGGCCGCTGCATAGTCCGGTGCGCTGCACCTCTTCGTTCTAAGATTGGTTGTGCGTGATAAACTCAATCCACTTGTTTAAACTCGCTCGGTAAAAAATAAGATCAGAATCGTTCAATGTCGCATAAGGAATGAATTCGTACATGTTAGAAACGCCTTGATTGCTGCGCTTCGCATTGTCTTTTCTAATCTGCTCTTTCAAATCCGTTACCGTGATATTCAGATAGGCCGCAGCTTCTTCTTCGTTCATAATTTCTTTGACTTCAGGCTCCGCTTTGGACTCGACGGAATAAACGGGCGGCTGCGAAGCCGGTTGCGAAGCGGGCTGCGTGAGCAGAGCGTGGATCAGAGCACCTGACACAAAAGAAACGCCTAATATGCAGGCAGAAATAACAGTAGGGACACCATTTTTCAAAATGAATTTCTCCTTCGCCTTGTATTTATGGGATGAACGCAAACTCTGAGAAAAACGTTGGAAAAAACCAAATAAAAAGACAGTTCCGATGGATTCGGGACTGCCTGTTTATCTGGCGATAAGACATATGTGCGGCTTCCCGCTTATTGCCCCAGCTGCTGCACCTGGTCAAGCAGTCCCTGGATGTCCTGAATCGTCTGCATAACCTGCGAGTTCTGGAGCACCTGGGGTGTGAACGCTCCCGCTTCAATCTGCTGCTGAATCTCGCCAATCTGCGTGTTCAGGGTCGCGTTGTATCCGGTCAATTGTTCATGAATCCCCTGCGCAAATTCCGGAACTTCCGTCTGCGCAAATTGCGAAGCACGCTGCTGCACCTGATCCAGCTCCTGCTTGAGTTTCTCCTGAGCCTGCGGGTCATTGGCAGCATCCTGTGCCATCTGCGGCAGCTCCTGTGCCCACTGCGAAGCATCATTGATATAGGCAACGGCATCGCTGGTATAATTCACCGAACGATTGACTTCCTCTACGGCTGAACATCCCGCGAGCGGAACGGCGAACAGCATCAGCGCTAATACATATTTTCTCATCTTGGATGCGCCCTCCTCGTCGTGTTGGCTCATCGGATTCGTGGTGATCTTCACCCACCCACGAATCCAAGCGCCTGATTATAGGGTACATACCTCGCTGGAGCCTGGATGGTTTCAGAGTGGAAGATTAGAAATTGATGAGAATGCCAATCGTCCCCCTACTCCGTTCCAAAAACTACGTCCTTCCCATGCCCTCAACCTTCCCGGATGGGCAGGTATAAATCGGCCTCGCAGTAGTCATCGCGGGTATTGGCAATATCGATGTATTCAAAATGGTGCGGCTGCGACTGTACATAAGGAGATCGGATCAACCAATCGTCCATATAGTTCCAGATCTCATCCAGATGGTGAATATTCAGGTTTTCCACATGAAAATCTCCGATATACTTAAATACCGCATATTTGCAGCCCGGAATAACCGCAGTATCCCAGATTCCATCCATGCCTTCAAGCGAAGACACTTCAGCGGAAGTCAGATAGTCGGTGGCATGAGGCATGTGTTCAGGCGTATACAGCGTAAGTCCAACGTATACCCCAGGATTCAGCTTGTTCGGGATATTGGGATATTCGTTATAGAAAAAGGAGGCTCCATGCAGATTGGCCGTGAGATTCTCCAGATTGTCCATCACATCAATCTTCGCTTTGCGTCCTGCGTACAGACTCTGGGGTCTCATGATATAGGTCGGTTCAAAGACAATGCCGCCCCGAATCTCCTTGAGCCTGGAAGTATCATAACGTTCAACCAGTTGAATCTCCCGATACCCACGGCGAAACTGCGCGGGAGTTACGCCAAACTGCCGCTTGAACGAACGGATATATGACTGCTCATGGTCGAATCCATAAGCCAATGCCAGATTCAGTATGGTGCGTTCGCTTTTGGCGTTCAATAGATCATGGGCGCTGGACGAGAGCCTGCGGGCGCGAATGTATTCCATCAGCGGCAGCCCGGTGGCTGCCCGCATCAGGCGATGCAGATGGAATTTCGACAGGTAGACATGCTCCGCCAGTTCATCCAGCACGATTTTCTCCGTAAGCCGCCGTTCGATCTCTCCAAGCACCCGCTCAATCGTCTCGATCTTGCCAGGCTCTCTGATGAGAGGAGCCTGCGGCTTACCCTCCATGGCCTGATGAACTTCTGTGTGATTGTGCTGTGCCTTTTCGTTCATATGCTTGTTCCCCGCCCCAATCCAGCCCAGGCGGTCCTTTCCTGTGTCCGATCTTTCCCCTATCCTAACAAAAAAAGCCGAAAGCGTCAGCTTCGGCTTGAGTGCAAACTTAATTCGCGTATTTCGCCAGCACTTCCTGTTTGAGTTTATTGAACTGCTCTTCATTTTCTCCCACGTAGTCCGCTTGCTGAAATTCCTGTTTGCTGATTTCGTTAGAGGTTATCTTTTGATCCGGGCTTTTTTTATCCAGATTAAATTTCCCTTGGAACAACCCAATCACAATATATGAATCGTCCGTGCTGGGGCGCAAAGTTAACAGATAACGATCACCGTTTTCCATAAGCTTATAACCTTCATAGCTAATGTAAGTTCCATTCTCGTCGTAATAGCCAGGCTCGGCAACTTTGATCTTGCTTTTAGGTTCGATGTTTCCTTTGAAAACCTGATTGACTTCTACTTCTGTAACTTCCCAAGTATCAAGTACGACTCCATCTGCGTCGGTACTTGTGTCCTTTGCTCTTTCTGCTTCTGTGCGTTGAACTTCTACGATCACAGGAGCAACCCGCTCCACTTCGGCAAAACTGGAGTAAATATCGACATCGGCTTCGCCCACGCTTGCCATTTTGACCTTCTTCGTTGAAGACTGCGAGACGACCGTATCTTGCTCCATACGACTTCCGTCAATCACCGGATCGTGCCCTATTGATCCACGGGCTCCACAAGCTGTCATAGCCGCTAAACAGACTATCGACAACGCAAGCTTGCCGAATTGGCTGCCATTCATGAGATCACGCTCCCTGCCAGGCGACCTGTATAGATGGAATCGCCCCTCCTCCCTAGACGGTAGCTTCCAGAGAATAGTTGCAGAAGCAAAACCATACAACTCAGGTGCAATACAAGCCGTGCTCTCCGATCAACCTTATCCCTTCACCGCGCTCCCCGCTACACCCTGAATGATATACCGCTGCCCGATCAGGAACACGACCAGCATCGGGACAATTCCTGCTGTCGCTGCAGCCATCATGCCATTGTAATCAACCGTATTTTCCAGAATGAAGTTCTGAAGACCCAGCGGAACGGTAAACAGATTCTTGTCCAGCAGGAACACCAGTGCGTTCTCGTAATCATTCCAATGCCAGGAAAAGTCGATGATTGCCAGCGTAGCAATTGCGGGCTTGGCGAGCGGCAGCATGAGGCGGAAGAAGATGCGAAAATGGCCGGCTCCGTCGATAAATGCCGCTTCGGTGATCTCACCAGGCACAGACAGGAAGAACTGCCGCATCATAAACACGCCGAAGATGGTGAACATGCCGGGCAGAATCAGCGCCAGATGCGTATTGTAGATGCCGATTGCGTCAAACATGATGAATTTGGGCACAAACAGCACTTGAGGCGGCACCATCATCATCGACAGATAGAGAAGAAACAGCGGCTCCCGTCCCTTGAACTTGATTCGGGCGAAGCCATAGGCAGCCAGCGAGGACAGGAACACTGCACCCACTGTACTGATTAACGAGATCTTGATCGAGTTGAGATAATAGGTTGCAAAGCCGTCCGCTCCGCTCCAGACACGGATATGATGCTCCCAATTCAGCGTGGTTGGAATCCATTTGACGGGATATTGGAAGACTTCGGCGGGCGTCTTGAACGACGTCCCGATCATCCAGACGAACGGCACGATCATCAGCAGGGCGAAACCGGACATGAGAAGCGTCAGCAGCACTTTGGCCGGCTTGAGTCCTTCACGGATACGCACCCGACGAGCCAGCCGCGGCGATGCGCCGCGCGCGGCCTGAGTCGGTTTGCTTTTTACATGTTCCATAATCGCAGCCTCCTCCTAGTAATGAACCCAGCGCTTCTGTCCGATCCATTGCAGGGCGGTGAAGGCCAGAATGATGGCGAACAGCGCCCATGAGATCGCTGAAGCGTAACCCATCTCGTAATAGCGGAACGCGTTCTGATAGATGAACAGCGACAGCACGGTGGTACTGTTGCCCGGCCCGCCCTGGGTAATCGCCTGAATGATGCCGAACGTCTTGATCGACATAATCAGTCCGGTGACCAGCAGCAGGAACGTCGTCGGGCTGACGAGCGGCCAGATGACCCGGCGGATGATCTGCCAAGGCTTCGCGCCGTCGATCTTGGCGGCTTCCAGCAGTTCCTCGGGAATTTCCTGCAGCGCCGCCAGATAGATAATCATGTTGTAGCCGAGCATGAACCAGATCCAGATGATGTCGATCGCCAGCATGGACGTATCGGTGGTGGACAGCCAGCCGGGTGGGTTGGAGATGCCCAGCGAACGCAGGAAGCCGTTAATTGGCCCGTCCGTAGGCTGGAACAGCAGCATCCACACAAAGGCCACGGCGACGCCGCTGGTGATATAAGGCATGAAGTAGAGCGCACGCAGCGTTTTTTTCCAATAGACCGATTTGTTCAGCGCCGCCGCCACAAGAAAAGCCAGCATGATCGACACGGGCACCGACAGCAGGAACACGACCGTGTTGCGGAGCGCCACATAGAACAGCTCATCGCCCAGCATCCGCGTGATATTGTCGAAGCCGACGAAGTGAATCTCCGGGTTCATAAATCGATAGTCGGTAAACATCAGATAAAACGAATAGATCGCCGGGATAATGAAAAACATCAGTACCCCCAGCATATTCGGTCCGATAAACGCATATCCAAGCAGGCTTTGGCGTTTTAGCCACGATTTGCCCATCTGCTCTCAGCTCCTCCGCTTGTTTTCTCTAAGCATACGGTTCACCGCCTCCCTCCGGAAGGAACAGAACCGTGCGATTCATGTCACAGAAATACTCACTTGTTCGGGGCAAAAAAGCCGTAAAAAAGCGGCGCATGGATTTGTTCCATCGCCGCCTTGTGTAAGCCGTATACGCTCACTCCGCTTGTGATCTGTCTTATTTATTTTTCTCCAAAAAGGCATTGTGCTGCTTGACCATGTTGGCCATCGCTTCCTGAACAGTCTGGGCGCCCAGGAAATATTTCTCGTATTCCTGCGCTCTCATATCGACCATCTCCTGCGACAGATCGCGGTTAAATGTCGGAATCCCGCTGCCAAACATCACATATTCAAGGGAAGGCTGATCGTAAGTCGCTTCCTGGCCTCCAAGCATCTGCTTGAGCGCTTCGTCGCGGTCGGCAGCGCTTGACGCCGGAATCCGCCCACCCGGAGCCATCGGCATCATGCCGCCATCGGCGTACCATTTAAGGAACTTCCAGGCCTCTTCCTTATGCGCGGTCTTGGCATTGATCGAGATAATGTCGCCTACACCGCCGCTTGTCGTATAGTCTTCGGCGTTCTCCATCAGACGCGGAACCGGCGCGAATGCGATCTTGAAGTCGCGCGGGAAGTCCTTCTGATTGTTGGAGCTGCGCAGCAGCCAGCCGCCAATGTTCAGCATCGCGGCATCGCCGCCCAGGAACAGATTCTCTACCGGCATCTTCGACGTCAACTGCTCGCCCAGCGGCGGCGTGGAACGATCTTCTTTCATCATGGCATTTAAGGTCTCCAGCCATTTGCCGACGAGCGGATCATCCATGTTTGAAGTGCCATCTTCCTTCGTGTAACCGTCCGCCACCATCGCGGAGTCCAGCGGATCGGAGAACGACGCCATATGCTGCACCAGCCCATAACGGAAGCCGGACTCTTTTAACTTGCGGGCATATTCGCGGGCTTCATCCCATGTCCACTCCTGCGGAATCGGCAGTCCTGCCTTTTCCAGCGCATCGGCGTTCAGGGCAACAAAGGTGGAGTTACGCGTCGTCGGAAGGCCGTAATATTTGCCGTCTATCTTCCATGATGCCGCTTCTTCGCCAATCGTCTTGTCGATGTCGTAATCCGTGAATTCGGCCAAATCCAGCGCAACGCCGGACTTGATCCGTTTGTCGAGATTGGACTTGGCATAATTGACGAACAGATCGACATTCTGCCCGGTAGACAATGCCGTATCCAGCTTCAGGTTCCCGTCGTCATCGTTGACATAGCGCACGTATTCGACCTGAATATCGGGATTCTTGGCGTTCCAATCATCCACCACCTGCTGCGGCCCATTCTCCGGCGGTACACCGCCCCACATGGTCAGCTTGACGGGTCCGTCAGCGGCTGCCTGGCCTCCCCCGCTGGCTCCTGTCGCCTGCTGATTCCCGCTCATGCCGACACATCCCCCGAGCAGTGACGCCATTAACAGCCCCGATACGGCGGCTCCCCATCTCTTCTTCCTGCCGATTACCGCTTGTCCCTTGTGTTGACCCCTCATGATTTCGACCTCCCTAAGCTTGAAGTGCTTGCGGCTTTTCCCCTCCAATGTATCAGGGAAGCGTTCTCTTTTTTAGCCACATATCCACGCTTCCGACCTAAGAAATCTGTGAAGTTTCGCCTAATCCTGCTTGGGCTGATCCATCATTTTCTTCTATGCCTTCCGGTCTACCGGCTGGACTGCTGCCGATATTGGCTCGGAGTCACCGTCATCCAACGCTTGAAGATCTTAATGAAGTAGTTGTCATTCGCAAACCCCACTCGCTGCCCAATCTCATGGACGGGAAGCTGGGTATCGCGCAGATAATCCACGGCTTTGGCAATGCGTACGCCATGCAGATAATGAATGAGCGTGTATCCGGTTTTCTTTTTAAAAAGAGCACTGACGTAATTCTCGCCCATCATCACATAACGCGACATGGACTTGACCGTAATGTCACTCTCGTAATGGGCATGGATGTGTTCCACGATACGCCGCACTTCCGGATGGGCAATAATCGTCTCATCATAAAACGGAAACAAACTCAAATCGGCAGGGCGGCTCCCCTCTTCAACTCCCTCCGTCTCATCCCCGGATTTAGTCTGGAGAGGAACATCAACAGCGTCTTGCGGCTTCCTCGTATCCAAAAGCGCGGCGCTCTTGGCATCCGGCAGAGCGGATTCAGCAGGGGCGGATGATTCGCTGCGTGCTGCGCCTGTCGTCTGCCGATCCGAACCGGCCAGCTCTGCCCCTACCTTACGCAGGGTATCGCGCAGCGAATTCACGCTCATCGACAGCTTGAGAATATAGTTGGAAGCCCCATATTCCATGGCCTGCCGCACGTATTCAAACTCTCCCATACACGTCAACATCACGAACTTGCTCCGTACTCCCTCTTCACGGGAGCGGCGCAGCAGTTCAATCCCGTCGAGACCCGGCATAATAATGTCGGACAGCACCAGATCCGGCTGCTCCCGGCGAATGATCCCCAGCGCTTCTTCTCCATTGCCGGATTCCCCGATCACCCGAAAGCCCAGTTCTTCCCAGGAAATAATCTCCCGCACCGATTCCCGTACAAACACTTCATCTTCCACCAGCAGCACGGTCCACATCCGCATCGCCTCCTTCTTGGTCAAATTGGGGACTGATCGATCCTTCGATGCCCGCCCGATATGGAGTAGACAGCAGGAATGGGATACGGAATCTCACCCGTGTTCCCGGCTTCAAATCCACGATCTCCAGCCCACTCTCGCCGCGATACAGCAGCTGCAGCCGCTCCCGGAGATTCGACAGACCAATGCCCTGACGTTCGCCGACTCTCTTCTGGCGCCGTGATTCTTCCATGCCCACTCCGTTATCTTCAACTTCCAGCTCCAACGATCCATCTTCCCGGCGAATGTGAATGGCAATCTCGCCGCGCCGCGAGAGCGGAGATACCCCGTGCCGAATGGCGTTCTCCACCAGCGGCTGCAAACTGAGCTTGGGCACCAGTGCATACTCCAGCTCCTCATCAAACTGGCAGGTCACGCCAAACGCGTCGCGGTAGCGGATGCGCTGAATGTGCAGATAAGCCTGTACCAGTTCAATCTCATCCTTGAGGTGAATCAGCTCGACTTCCGAGTTCAGGCTGGCTTCCAGCAGCTTGCCCAGCGACACACACATCTCCGTAATATCCTCGCTGCCGCTGCGAATGGAACTCCACTTCATCGTATTGAGCGTATTGAGCAGAAAATGGGGATTCATCTGGGCCAGCAGCATATGCACCCGGACGGCCTCCTTCTGCCGCTCCTCCGCTTTGAGTTTGCGAATCAGCTCATGCGTATCCTCCAGCATCGTATTGAAGGTGCGAGTCAGCTCCAGCACTTCACCCCGGCTGCGTTCCTCGGAGATGCGCACGCGCAGGTTTTTGCTCGCCGCTTCCTTCATTCGGGTCTGAAGCAGCGACAGCGGCTTGAGGAACGCCGACGAGATCATGAAGGCGAACAGGATGAATATCGCGGTCAATCCGTAGAAAGTCAGGAAATAACGGCTTTTTAGCTCGGAAATCTCGGCAAACAGTACATTCAGCGGAATCCGGCTTACCATGTACCAGTCGAGCGACTCGATATAGACGTAGTTGACCAACATCCCCGATTCACGATCCGTCAGATACGCATGATCGCCACCTGCGCGGATGTCTGCGATGATCCGGTTGGTCAGACGCGCATCCTGCGGGGAAGCGGCCAGAGGTTCACCACTGCCTGTCATTAGAAAATAATCCTGTTCGCCCGGCATATCCTTGAGCGCAGAGCGGAACCATGAGGAATAATCAATGCCAATCCTCGCCAGACCATAAGGTTCTCCTCCGGCATCTCGCATATACGCATACAGCGATAGCAGATAAGGCACGGACGAAATCTCGCGCAGGATATTATTCTCGTCACGCGGGTCCCAGCGGTAATACAGTCCATCGGGAGCCGACGGATCGGCGGAAAGTGCCGAATTCTCCCCCTCTTCGCTCAACTGGGAGGCAAACAGCGCCCGATATGGCTGATACTCCAATTGGACTCTGGGCGCATAGGAAGTGTAAACGCTATCATGAAAATCCAGCAGCGTAAAATAAACATATGGATTGTACAGGAAAAAGCTGTTGCCCAGCGACTTGAATTTCTCCTCAATCAGCGCCTGGTTCTCCAGTGAAGTGCGATTCTCGGGGTGCTGAAGCACGCCGCGTACGGACGAATCCTGCTCCAGAAAAATGAGCGTCTTGTAGGCAATGCTCATCTGATCTTCCAGCGTACGATTGAGCTGAACCAGTTGGTCGCGGCTCTGGCGGCTGATCTTCTCTTCCACGACCCGCTCGATCTGGCGATAATTGTAGACATTAAGCAGCGCGAACGGAACCAGAATCAAGAGCACAAAAGCAGCGAACAGACGATGTTTGAGTTTCTGCGGGATCAGTGTCCGCAAGGACGGCCGGAAGATCCGGCGTTGGGTAAACCATTGGCGCATCGGCTTCTCGCTCCTTCACAACCGGGAATAGTTGGCTTCATTATACCTCGGAGCGGCGAAGGAAAAACGCAAGCGTGTGCAAATGGTTCAAATTGCGTGGATATGTGCGATTGGGCAGGAGTAGACGCTGGAGCGGCTGTGAGGATGTGTAGATTTGTTCTATTGGAATGAAGACGGAAAAGAGCAGCGGGCAAGGCACCGCCTGGGCAGCGCGTTATACGCGGCGGCGGCGGCGGTACTCTGACGGGGCGATGCCGTTCTCCGCCGTGAAGACGCGGCTGAGGTAAAAGCCGTTCTCGTAGCCGCAGCGCTCGGCGATCTCGGCAAGCGTCAGCTCGGTGTCGCCCAGCAGACGGCGGGCACGTTCCAGCCGCAGCGTCTTGAGAAAGCGCGAAGGCGTCTCTCCAAAAGCAGCCCGGAAGCGGCGGGTGAACTGCACGGGGCTGAGGCCGAGTTCCGCGGCCAGCGCCTCCAGCGGCAGCGGCGCGGCAAATCGCGCCTCGATCTCGGCGGCGGCGCGAGCCATCAGCGCATCCTCCGTGAAGCGGACTTCCGGCCGCAGATCGCGCCGCTGCTCGGTCTGATGCAGGCGCAGCAGATCCAGCGCCAGGTGCAGCGTCCAGGCTCTGCCCGCCGGGGAGGCATCGCCTTCCGCCCGGCGGAGGTGGGCGTAGTTCGAGCGCAGGCGTCTGACATCTTCAAACGTCAGCAGCCCTGGAATCCATGGGCAGACGCCGCCTGGCTCCTCGACCCCCTCGAACTGGAGGTAATGGAACGTGAGCGGCGTGACCGTCTCCCGCCGCAGGATACCGCCGGGTGGACACAGCACGGCAGAGCCAAAACCCGCTTCTCCGGCAAGCGGAAGAAGATACGCTTGAGCGCCATGTTTTGCTGCTGCGCCATTGCCTGCCTCTGAGTTATTTCTTGCTGCTGAGCCATCGCCTGCTTTTATGCCGCTGCTTGTTTCAGGGAACCCGCCTGCTGCGGATGCAGGCGGAAATAGGCTTCCCGCGACGGGAGCGTCTGAGACTGCTTCCCCTTTTTTCAAGGCGTCCGATTGGGAAGACGCCCCCGACCCGTTACGCAGATGCGCAGATGAAGCAGACGACCGCGATGCGGATCGCGGAGAACCAGGCAGCCGGAAGTCAGCATTTGAGCGATCAACGCCTCTAGGCATCTCGATCTCAAAGCGAAAACTTCCTTCCTCAACCGCAAATAGCGTCCAGGTCTCATATTGATCTTCTTCAAGGTCAAAACGCGTTTTGTTCTGCCAGTAGATATGTTCGTTCAGCTTCATGTTCGCTCTCCTTTCAGGCTTCGCCATTCTCTTCTCCCCACCTTTTATGAAAAAAGTCTGTAAACGAAATAGCTTCTATGAAATAAAGTATATGACATTTGCTTTATTTCTGCATTTTAAAGTCTTCCTCATCCTCCTATGCTGAAATCAAAGACATGCCAAGTGCAAGAATAGAAACGGCGGATGGCAGCAGATCAAAAAGGAGCGTGCAGCGATGCAGAAGGAAACGGTACGAAGCGATGTCACGGTGATCGGGGGAGGTCTGGCTGGCGTGTGCGCGGCAATCGCAGCAGCACGGCTTGGGCGGAAAGTCTCGCTGGTGCAGAATCGTCCCGTATTGGGCGGCAACTCCAGCAGTGAAGTTCGGGTATGGGTCTGCGGGGCAACGGCTCACGGCCTGAATCGCTATGCGCGTGAAACGGGCATCATGGGCGAATTATTCGTTGAGAATCAGTATCGCAATCCGGAAGGCAATCCCTATCTGTGGGATCTTACGGTGCTGGAAGCGGTCAAAGCCGAAGCCAACATTACCTTATTTCTCAACACGGATGTCCATGAAGTGGAAGCGGACGGGCCGGAGGAAGAACGCCGCATCACCTCGGTTACCGGCTGGATGATGGGATCGGAACGGCGGATTCTTTTTGAGAGCGATGTCTATATGGACTGCACGGGCGATGGATTGATCGGATTTCTGGCAGGCGCGACCTACATGCTGGGGCGCGAAGCCAGAGAGACGTACAATGAAGAATGGGCACCGGAGATCGCGGACAACATCACGCTGGGCAGCACCATGCTCTTTTATACCAAGGATGAAGGTCGGCCGGTGAAGTTTATTCCGCCTTCCTTTGCCAAGGACATCTCGAAGACCTCCATTCCGCTGAAACGGGTCATTAAAAGCGGAGATTCGGGCTGCCATTACTGGTGGATTGAATGGGGCGGCGAACATGATATTGTCCATGATAACGAACGCATCCGCGATGAGCTGTCCTCCGTGATCTACGGCATCTGGGACTATATCAAAAATTCCCGCAAATTCGAGGCGGACAACCTGACGCTGGAATGGGTCGGTTCGCTGCCCGGCAAACGGGAATATCGACGTTTTGTCGGCGATTATGTGCTGAATCAAAATGACATTATCGCGCAGCGAGAGTTTGAGGATGCCGTGGCTTTTGGCGGCTGGTCGATTGACCTGCACCCGCCGCAGGGGATGTATGCCGAAGCCAGCGGGTCGAAGCATTACCACATGGACGGCGTCTATCACGTCCCCTTCTCTTCGCTGTATTCCGCGAATGTGAGCAACATGCTGATGGCGGGGCGCAACATCAGCGCTTCGCACGTCGCCTTCGGCACGACGCGCGTCATGGCGACCTGCGCCGCCATCGGTGAAGCCGCAGGCACCGGAGCCGCGCTGTGCTCGGCTCTGGGCGTGACGCCGCGCGAGCTTCGCGCGCGGCATCTGGAACGGCTGCGCCGGACGCTGATCCGGCGCGGGGCCTCCATCGTCGGGCGACGCGCCGACGATCCGCTGGACCTGACGCGCTCTGCATCCTTGAGCGCGTCCAGCACGCTCCGGCGCATCGCGCTGGAGCGGCCGGGCACGGCGTACCCCCTGAGTCGGGACGCGGCCCTGCTCTTTCCGGCGGACCCCGAAGTGTCCGGCGTGTCCCTGCTTCTGTCGGCGGATGAAGACGCCGAGGTAACGGCCGAGCTGTGGGACACCGGCCGCGGCGAGAACTACGTTCCGCATACGCTGCGGGCGACGGCGACCGCCCGCGTGGAAGGCGGAGGCGAAGCGCGCTGGACGCATTTCGATCTGAATTGGCGGCCGGAGACGCCGCGCAACGCGTTCCTGATCGTACGGGGCAGCGCAGCCGTACGGCTCTACCGCTCAGAGGATGCGCTGAGCGGGGTACTGGCCTTTGAGCGCGGCGGCGAAGCCCGCGTCTCGCAGGATCTGGAAGACCGACTCGACAATCAGCCCCTTGTCGAGTGGCAGATGCGCGGCCTGGCGCGGCAGCCGTTCTGCTTCCGCGTCGAATCCGCGACGGAAGCCTATGCGCCCGAGCGTGCGGTAAACGGCTATCATCGGCCGTTTGCCGGGCCGCAGATGTGGCTGTCGGAGCGAATGGATAACGGCGGCACCGCTCCCTCCGCTGCCGACCTTCAGCCCTGGCTGCGCCTGGACTGGGAGCAGCCGCAGACGGTCTCCGAGATTCATCTGACGTTCAACGATGATGTGAACGAAGACCTGGTGAATCTGCATCACCATCGGACGGACTTCGACATCATTCCCGAGCTGATCCGCGATTATCGACTGGAAGCGGTCGAAGTACGTGAAGCCATTGAAGGGCAGGAAGCGTCTATCATCGATGAAGCGGTTGGAACGAGCAGCACCCCACACATGCAAATGGCTCAGGATAACGAAATAAAGGGAGTCCATCAGACGCCAGACTCCAGCGCGGATTGGTCGCTGCTTGCTGTGGGGCAGAACAACCGCCGCCGCAGAGTCGTCCACAAACTGGCGCAGCCCGTCTCGCTCCGCAGCCTGCGCCTGACCGTCGAAGCCACCAACGGCAGCCCTTATGCGGAATTGATCGAGATTCGGGTCTATGACTGTGACCCGGAGAACGTAAGCGAGCTTCGTTAGAATACGGAGAAGCACAACCATTTTCCCTGGCCTGCTCGGACACGGCTGTATCGCGGCTGCGGCTATTGAGTCTCGCTATCGGATCATGGTAGTGACATGGTAGTGAACGCTGCCAAGTAACGTTGCAGCACTGCTGCAATACGGTTTCGATGCGATTGGAACATCGTCCATGCACTGACCGCAGGAAAAGGCAGGATGAATACGCATGTTTGTCCAAATTGGCTGCCTTCGCCGTTTGAACGCCTTTTAACAGAACGTCATTCTTTTAGAACGCAGTTTGACTCCCTTTCTGCCGCTTACGGAACCACAATCCGTCAACGGCAGAAAAAGGGAGCTGTTTTGTTTATTCTGGATGTTTGCGCAATCCAAGCGTCACATGGCTGCGTCAGGATCTGAATCAGGCAGCCCTGCATCCAAGAGCCTGCCAAGTCTGCCGCGTTCCAGCTCGACACCGTTAACAGTTATTCATTCCATTCGGTTCCGCTTCTGGATCATCAGATCTGCCAAAAGCACACTCGGCCAATTGAAGCGTATAACGAGCGACATCAGGCTCCCATGACTGGACGCAGTGCTTGAACCGTTCGCGGTTCCCCGCATACAACTCGCGCAGCGCTTCCTCATATCCCTTGGAGTCTCCAGCCATCGCCGTCATGAACCGATAGGCAGCTTCCTGCGATTTCCGTTTCTTCTCCTGTGTTTCCCCGGCACGCTGAGCCTCTTCCACCAACTTGCGCAGCGTAACCGATGCGCCCCCCGGCTGGCTCTTGAGCCATTCCCAGTGCCGTGGCAGCAGCGTCACTTCACCGGATACGACGCCAAGCTTGGGACGTCCGACTTTGGAAACCGGCTTGACGCCTGGTTCTTCGTCTGTCGATGCCTCCAACGACTCTGCTGATGGATACGAGTCACTGCGCTGCCCTTCGTCTTGGACTTTGCGTAGATCGACGTCAATCGGACTGCCCGTGCGGTCGTCAAAGATGAGCAGCCTGGCAAGCTGTGACTCGTTCAGTGTATCGCGTATTACACTGACCACCTGCCTGAGTACACCGTTCGCTATAATTGTTCGATCCAGAAAAGCCGTGCCATAACGTTCCATACTCATATCCATATTCATCTCCATATTCATCTTTTTTGTTACGCCTTAATTTTACCCGGATAAAAACAAAAGCCACTATTACCCGGGTAAAATAGTTAAAAATGCGCCAATCTAAGCAAGAACGGTTCATTTCTTCTCTCTTTTTTAAGGCATACTCAATAGCAGACGGGCTGCCCGTTGGAAAGGAGGATTCAAATTTTATGCCATCTCATTCCACTCATTCTACGAATTCGGAGTTTCCCAAGGAGGACTTGATGACCATGCAATCTCATACGACAACTTTTTCCATTCGACATTTCCGCGAAAGCGACTTCCCGGCACTGGGTGCCTTTTACAATCAAACCGCTGAAGGACGGCGTGTGACCTTCTGGTGGGTAGGCGAGCCGGAGAACTGGGCTAACGTTTACTGCGCTTTTGAAGGAGACAAGATGATTGCCAAAGGCCAGGTTGATGTGTTCAGCATCATGCCTGCGGCGGCCGATCCGTCGAATAAACACCGCATCTTTTTCAATTTGAAAACGTTACCTGAACGCGAAAGCGATACTGAGCTGGTGGGTGCGATGTACGAGAAGTTGAAAGCCCGCGCTCTGGAGATCCGCACAAATCTTCCGAATACACACGGCACGCTGCTCGGTTTCGGCAATTACGTGGAAGAAGCGGCCAACACCGACTACTTCGCTTCGCGCCCCGAGTTCTTCCCGCTGAAACGGCAGTATCGGATGTGCCACGAATTTGCGGAGAAACCTTCGCCAAATGAAGGACAGCAGGCTGAAACGACAGATGCCGCCGCAGCCTTCCCACTGCCTGAAGGGTATACTTGGCGAGAATTCGACGCTCTGAATAACGAACAAGCAGACGAATATCTGGCGCTGGATATGGAAATCTGGCCCGCAACGCCAATTGGCGCAGAACGTCTGGCCGAGATCGTATCGCGTCCCGGTTGGCGGATGCTTCAGGCCTATGATTCGGAAGGCAAACCGGCGGCCAGCCTGATGTACTGGGTATCCGACGGCGAGACGGGCGAGATTGAAGAAGTGCTGACCCGTGCTGCTCACCGCAGACGCGGCCTTGCTTCAGCCCTGCTCACTCGGGCGCTGCATGAGATCCGAAATCTGGGCTGCGAGGAAGCAGAACTGGACGTTGAAGTTCGCAATGAAGATGCCTTGAAAGTCTATCATGCAGCCGGATTTGAGGTTGTGACCGAAGAACACCGTTACGCGGAAGAATTGTAGTCTGGATTGGATTCCGCTGAAGTCCGCGCAAAAAACGTCAAGATAAGAAGGAATTTAAGATGAACCACTCTGCGATTCAAGACCCTATTCAAGGTGGCGAACCTTCGCCATTCCGGTTGGAAGGTCCCGACATCCTGCTGCGTGAATTCGTGCCCGCAGATCTGGACGACTTCTGCGAGATAACTGCGCAGCCGCACATCCGCGAATTCCTGCCTGACTGGCATGTCGAGAAAGAAACTCGGCGAGTCTGGCTGCGCGACTACGAAATTCCCGGCAGCCGGGAATTTCTCGAAGCGGCGGCGCAGAGCCGATCTGTCGAAGACCGGATGCTGCGGCTTGCCGTAATCGAACGTTCCAGCGGACGCTTCGTGGGCTGGTGCTGCACGGGGATCAAGGACGAGCTTCCGCAGCCAAGCCGCGAGATTGTCTACGGGCTGTCCGCTGCCTGCCAAGGACGTGGATATATCACGCAAGCCGTAACCCTGCTTGTCGATTGGCTGTTTGCGCATACGGACATTCGCTTGATTCACGGGCTTGCCCGTCCGGCAAATGTCGCTTCCAATCGTGTACTGCAAAAATGCGGTTTCCAGCCGCTGGGCGAAATCCGATTGGAAGACGGGCGGTTTCTGCATTATGTGCTGGAAAAATCGGTACACGGAACGCCTGAACTCAAAAGGAAGATCAAGCAAACGCAGCCGATGGACCTGCCAAATGAAATGACAGCCGCAAAGCTCCCCCATATGGGGGAGCTTTATCTGCAAAAGGCGACCGCAGAAGATGCCGAAAACATTTGCACGCTGATGAGTGAAATCGAAGCGGATGAAACGCGTAGATGGTACACAAACGGAGAACGCCCTTATATCCCCGGCTTCAATTCTTTGTCCATGCAGATTTATCAGATGCGGGAGGGGCTGTACGACAAGATTATGCTTGGGGAGCAGCTTGCCGGTGTGGTGCTCGTCTCGACGACTGGACGCGAACACGGGCGTATTGATCGGCTGTATCTTGCACCTTGTATGCAAGGCCTCGGCCTCGGTTCGCAAGCGCTGAAGCTGATCGAAAACAAATATCCACGGATCATAGAATGGTCACTGGATACCATTAAATGCAGTCCCCGCAACTTGCATTTTTACGAGAAAAATGGCTATGAACGCACGGGCGAAGACGACGAAGAGGTTTATTACACGAAAAAGATTGGCGCGGCCGGAAAAGTTGGAGCTGCCGACCGACCTACAATGTCTTTAGCGTGCGAAGGCGATACAAGCAGTAACTCCACAAAGCCCCAATCAAAACGCGATTCGGAAGCCGATTTCACGTACATACCAAGCGTTTGTAGGACTGATGACGCGCTGCCGATCGATCTGCGCTTTGAAAATCATTCGTTCACCCGCGCCGATTTTCGCCGCTGCGATCTCACGGAAACCGACTTTATGGGCGGCGATCTGTCGCGTTCAACTTATTCCCATCTGAATATGACGCAGATTGCTTTCAATAACTGCAATCTCCAGGGAACGAAAATCACCAACGCCAATCTGCGAGGCTCGCGCATCGGAGACTCTTCAATGGACGGCTCGGAGATTCTGCATGTCTCGCTGAGAGGCTCATCGATCCGCGAATGTGACCTCTCGGATGTCCGGCTTGCGAACTGCGATTACGCAGGTATGACCATCGATGGAATTCCAGTCAGCGAACTGCTGGATATTTATCGCAATCGAAAGAGGAGCAACGCGACATGATTACGGAACTCAAACGTCAGGACTTCGATAAGCTCGACTCTCTTATTCGGTCCTGTTCAAGCATCGAAGCCCGGTCGGTAATGCGCGGAACGAATCCAGGCGCCGTGTATGTGGACTGCCCGGATCATCCGGCGGCCGCTTTGATCTGGATCGAAGGTCAACAGGGCTTTCAGCTTGTCGGAGATCCGCGGAGCCGGCCTTTTCACGAAGGGTTGGAAGACTATATGGATGCGCATATCGAAGGGTACTATCCATGACAAATACCGAATCCGGCACAACTCACACTTCCTGGCTGTTAACCGCTTCTATAGATGAACTGCAAGGCAAACTCTCCAGAAACGAACGGACTTCCAGACAACTCGTTCTGCTCGATCTGGAGCAGATCGCCCAGCTTGACCGCGGAGAACAAGGTATCCCTGTTCTGGTCAAAGACAATATTGATATTGGAGGAACCTTAAATGAACATCGACTATACCGACTATTTTTGGCAGGATGATTAGATCCGCTTACGCCCGATCCGCCCCGAAGATTGGGAATCCGCTTATATGAGCGGATTCGATACGCCCGCGCGGCGTCTGCTGGAATGTACGACCGAACTGCCGCCCACAATGACGGCCTGCCGAAAGTTCGCCGAAGAAAACGCCGAGTTTCTGTCCAAGAACGGACGAATCATGTTCACGATCGAGACTGTCGAAGGTCTTGCCGTAGGCGGAATCAATCTGAACAGCATCGACGAGCGAAACGGCACGTTCAGTATCGGGATCGGATTCGACAAGTCGTACCGCGGAAGTGGATACGGAACCAGAGCGATGAAGATCCTGCTCCGCTACGCGTTCTTGGAACGTCGACTGAACAAATTCAACGATTACGTGCTGGAAGGCAATGCCGCGTCGGCGGCGATGATGGAGAAACTGGGCTGCGTCCGCGAAGGCGTGCGTCGGCAGGTCGCTTATATCGACGGAAAATTTATGGACTTTATCTTGTACGGCATGACCAAAGACGAATTCGTCGCCGCACAAAAAGAAAAATGAACGCTATAGAGGTGCATATGAATATCGAAATCCGCATTATGCGGCCGGAAGACGCGGATCGGCTCGCCGAGATCGACCGCTCCGAATTGATCGAAGCGATCTGCACGATCGAAGGCGGGCAGGAACGTTGGACGGAAGCCGGGCATGAATGTCCGACTTGGAACGAACAGGAGTTGACGCAGCTTCAAGATCGTTTCCGCCACGAATTACAGGCAGGCGGAGCCGCTTTCGGCGCTTACGACGGCGAGCGGCTTGCAGGCTTCGGTGTGCTGGGTCATCGAAAGATTGGCGAGAAGCAGGACATGCTGGCAGTCGATCTGATGTATGTCAGCCGTCCTTATCGCAGACAAGGCATCGGTACGCAGCTGATGAACGCTCTGAGCGCAGAGGCCGCCGTACGCGGCGCGAAGTCGCTGTATATCTCATCGACCGAAACAACGTCCGCCGTCCATTTCTATCGCAGCGTTGGCAGCATCAATGCGAATGAACCGGACCCTGAATGTCTGGCGGCGGAACCGCTGGACATTCATATGATCCGGCCGCTGAATAAACACTAGTTACATCGAAATCGAACAGAATCGGATAGTTAACCCTAAGGAGCATGACCTGATGAACGAACACCCTTTAGACGCCATCCACTCGCTTTTTCAACGGCACGGAATCGACGATAACCTCGTAAATTTCCGCCAGCTTTCCGGCACGACCGCAGGGCGGGTGTTGAGACTGGATACGGAGCACGGCGAATCGTATATCCTCAAGTTTGAAACGCCGGAAGAGATCCGAACGGTCGAAAGGCTGGTGCGGGCGTACGACCGTTCGCCGCTGCTGCCGCAAGTGCTATTTACGGCAGAAGACTATTCTTATTTCGCCTATGAATTTATCGAAGGCACGACCCATTTCAATCGCGGAGCCAAAAAAGACTGGATGGCGCTCCTGACCCGAGAGCTGCTTAACCGATATGAGGAATCCGAACAGAACATGCCGTGGGGCCGGATCGGATACGAGCCAAGCCGAACATGGAAAGACTTCAACGACGTCGGTATTCGAGAAGCGCGGATTAATCTGGGCGGCATGCTGACGGAAGAAGATTACGAATATGTCTGCTCCATCGCGGATCGATTGTTCGCGGACGACTCTGCACAAGGACGCAAATATCTACTGCATGGAGACACTGGTGTCCACAACTTCGTGTACCGCGACTCGACGCTGATCGGTGTGATCGATCCGTCGCCTATGATCGGCCCGATTTTGTATGATTTCCTGTACGCGTTCTGCTCTTCACCGGACGATCTGAATATCGAGACCCTGCTGGACGCTTATGACACCCTGAAACATGAAGCGGCAGGCAGGTCGCGGCTGATCCGAGAAGTGCTCATTCAGCTGTACTGCCGGATTGGACTCAGCGTCAAACATCATCCGCATGACCTGCCCGGTTACCTGGAGGCTTGGGGGTATTGGAAAAAGCTTGGTGAGACATCTGAAGAAAACTGAAGCAAAGGAGCCGAAGCGGCGCGTCTGCTGCTCGGCTTCGCCTTTGAATCGCTTGGCGCACATAAAGTCGTCGGCATGTGCCACTGCGAGAACGCCGCCTCCTCCCGTCTGATGGAATCCGCTGGCATGGTGCGCGAAGGCGTGTTCAAGGAAGAACTGTGGATGGATGGAAGCTGGCACGATCAGTATTTCTATTCGATTCTGGAACAGGAATTCGGCTAACCTGCACGACAACGCCGACGAAGCAGTTATCCATGTAGAATGATGGATTACATCGCAACGTGGAGAAATTGAAAATGGAGGAATCCTTATGACATCAACAAATCCCTTCAATAGTCAGGCCGACGAAACACCGACATTCTCGAAGATCGTGACCGATTACTGGTTGGGTCAGGCCGCTCGGGATACACATAGCGCGTCTGTACCCGAGGAACCGGGCCGTCTACGGATTGTGCTTGATCCCGATCTGCCTCGTTCGCGCCGCATCATGCGCCTGGATCTGGCGAATGTCGGGGGTCTGCTGACGCTGACGCCGGAGATGGCGAAGCGGATGAACTTGGCAGCAGGCAGCGAGATTGGACAAGCTGAACTGGAACAAGCGCTTCATCAGGCTAACGAAAACATGAACGGTGCAGATCTGCTGTTCTATTATGCGGAATGCGACCAGACCACATTACGTGAAGAAACGCCGACAGTATCCGTGCGTCAGTTGACGGCTGAAGACGCCCAAGCTTTCGCCGCATTTGTGGCAGCGGCGCCGGAAGACGAGATGGACGAAGCCTTTGTCGAGTTGGATCATTGGCTGGTGTTTGGCTGCTTCGCGGCAGACCGCCTTGTAGCGGCGGCCAGTATGTACCCCTGGAGCGGAACAACGTTTGCGGATGTAGGTATCATTACGCTGCCTGACTTCCGCGGACAGGGTTACGCCCGGCAGACGGTACGTGCGATTTGCGCTCATGCCCTGGAACTTGGCTACGAACCGCAGTATCGTTGCAGAATCGACCATACCGCTTCCGCCGCCTTGGCGGGTGCAGCAGGTTTTTCCCGCTTTGCGACCTGGGACGTTGTGGAAGAAGATTAATTTCCCAACGACCGAACCAGCGGAATCCCTTTAAGGAGGTTATCTCTCATGAATCCCCATCCCCTCGCGGCGGCGCGTTCGACCTTGCAAGCAGAGGATCTGCGACGCCATCTGGAACCCTTATATCCTCTGGGCGCATGGAGCGAATGTCGGTACTGGCTGCGCGGCCTGAACGATACGTACCGCATCCGTACACAAGACGGCGGCGCCTATATGCTGCGCGTCTATCGCGTCGAAGCACGCGAAGACGAGATTGTGTTCGAGCTGAATCTGCTCGAACGGCTGCAAGCCGAGCTGGCCGGTACTTCGACCAGCGCGGCTCCGGCCGTCCGGCTGCTGGACGGCCGCCTGTATGCGGCGCTGCAAGCGCCGGAAGGCACCCGCTTCGCGGCGCTGTTCCTCGAAGCCCAAGGCGAGGAAGACCCGCTGCAGGACCCGGCGGCGTGCCGCGCTTTTGGCCGGTCGGCTGCCGAACTGCACGCGGCGGCCGACCGGCTGATGCCGGGAATCGCGGCGGCTGACTTCGCCGCGGTTCCCGCCTCGGCGGCGATGCCTGCGCCGCCTGGACGCGCTTCGCGCGAAGAGAGCGGCGCGGCCCCTGCCGCTTCGCCCCTGCCTTTCCGCGCTGCCGTAGGCGCGGAGGCGCTGCTGCGCCAACCGCTGCAGGTCATCCTCGCCTTCATTGGCGAGGATCACGCGGAAGCGGCGTTCCTGCGCCGCTATGCGCAGGAGCTGGAGGCGGCGATGGAATACGCCGCCTCGACCGGCCTCGACTTCGGCCTGTGCCACGGCGATATGCACGGCAATAATAATGCCGTGCGATCCGGCGAACAGTTTACGCACTTCGACTTTGAGTTTGCCGCACCGGGCTGGAGAGCCTGGGATCTGGCCCAGGTCAAAAATCGCAAGCGGCAGCAGCACGAACAGATTGAACCTCTATGGCAGGCGTTTATGGAAGGTTACCGTTCGGTACGACCTTTCTACGCGGCTGACGAAGCAGCCGTTGACGTATTCCGGCGTGTCCGCCGCTTCTGGACGATGGGACTGGACGCGCAGATGGCTCCGCTGATGGAAGGCGCCCTTGATTTTGGCGAAGATTGGATCGCTGACTTTGTGAGAGAATTTCGCAGCCATGCCAGCATAGAAACTTTACGGTAGAAACTTTACAGTAGAAACTTCACAGCAGGCACAATAACGCTGGAATACACGAAAATTCTTTTGAATAAGCGTGAATCCTTGGCACAGTCAGCCGCGCCGCAATCGCCAGATTGCGGAAGGGCGGCGTCTGCCATACACAAAAAGGGACGGAAAATGCGGATTTGTGCCGCATCCCGTCCCTTTCTTTTCCCAAACCAAATTCCGTTCCGATTGCCCGTTCCTCTATAACAGTCCGCGAGTCTCGTACTGTTCAAGTGCGGTGCGTACAATCTCTTCATGGATGCCCGAACGCCGGGAGATACGCTGCGCCCACGTCTCCGTATCCAGGGGATCGCTCTCATGATACAACCCGCGATCGCTGCTGATCTGGGCATGACCGCTCTCGTATTCCCAATGAATGATTCGTCCGTTTGTACATACTCGCATCCGCCGCTCTACCAATGGCTTTCTCAACCGCATCTGGGCGTCCAGCGCCGCTTCTCGAAACTCGCTCTCGTTACAAGGTTCCAGCGAGAACATCGCCTGACTTTCCTTGCCGCCCGGACGGATATAACGGATATTCGCCTGCTGACCATCGGAAGAGACGGCAATCTGCGCGGCAGGGAAGAAACCGGACTGCGGCTCCTCGGTATACGCCTCGGCTCTCGGATCGACCAGAATCGGCTGAATCCATTGATCGCCCAGATCGCAAAAGTATCGCCGGTCATCCGAACCAATCGCCACCACAGCCGCATGTGCCTGACTTGTACCCAGCTTCTTTCCGACAGGGTAGCAGGTGATCCCCGCACTTCGCAGTTCATCCATCAGCCAGAAAGCCAGGTCGAAGCAGTTGCCCGAAGTTCCATACTGCTCCCGATGTTCTCTCATTCGATCTACGCTGCGCGGAAGTTCAGCTTCACCAAGCACATGCAGCCAGGCTTTGGTGAGCGTCTCCATTGGAAAACTGTCAAACTTTCGCCATATTCGCAAGATTTCTTCGGTCGCCCTCATCCGCGTAACCGATCCCCTTTCCTGTTCGGGAGCGCTTGTAAGGGACGCTTTCTCCGAAAGTGTGACTTGAAACCTATATATACTCTAATTACCCTAAATACTACGGCATATTCCGGTCTTCGCCAATGAATCGCTGGTCGCAAAAGTTACCTCTGGAAGAAAAAAACACGTCGGGCATCTGGAATCGATTTTTGCTGCCCCTGCGTGTCCGGTTTGCCCATTGGGGATGGTTCCCGTATCATAAAAAGAAAGCTGGATTGCAGCCCTACATAAATCTAGGAGGCGTGAAACCATGAGTAAAAAACGCGGATTGACCGCGGAGGATTTATACCGTTTCGTCTGGGTCGGCGCACCCGACGTATCCAAAGCCGACGGACGCATTGTCTACACCCAGCGAACCGTAAAAGAGTCCCATGATGGGTACACTACGCAAATTCGCGTCCTCTCCCCCGATGGACAGACCGATGCCCGCTTCACTTCCGGCGATGAAGACCAAGCTCCAACCTGGTCACCGGACGGCAGCAAGCTGGCCTTTACGCGCACCCATGAAGGCAAGCGCCAGATCTGGCTGCTTCCTGCTTATGGCGGCGAAGCTCAGGTTCTGACTGCTCTGCCCCATGGAGCAGGTGCTTATCAATGGTCGCCGGACGGCTCCAAACTGCTGGTCTCTTCCCAGATCGAAGATCAGACGGAATCGCAGTCACAAGCGCCAGACGAAGAACCTTCGCAGGGGCAAGGCGGATCAAACTTATCCCAAGCGCCGGATTCCACCGAATCCGATTCCAATGCCAACGGCGCTGACCAACCGCTGCGGGAGCAGGTGATCGATCGCATCCGCTACAAGGGTGACGGTTCCGGTCTCTGGAACGGCAAATGGAGTCATCTGTATGTCGTGGATACGACAAGCGGCGATGCCAAGGCCATCACTTCGGGCGCCTATGACGTAGGCAGCTTCGCCTGGTCCCCCGACGGATCGAAGATCGCCTTCACTGCCTACATTCCGGAAGACAGTGATGAGACAGACCCGGATCTGCTGCTGGTCAGCGATCTGTATGTCGCAGAAGCCGATGGCAGCAATCGTCACAAACTGACGAATTCGGACTGGAGCATCGGGCAGATGAGCTGGTCGCCGGATGGCGAGAAGATCGCCTTCTTCGCCAGCGATCGCTCGTATCATAACGCTACGCTGAACCGCCTGTATCTGATCCCGGCTGCCGGTGGAGACATCATCTGTCTGACCGGTGACCGCGATCTGCTGGTTGGCAATCTGGTCGTGGGCGACATGCGCTCCGGCCTGGGTTCTCCGGCTCCGCTGTTCTCCGAAGACGGCAGTTCGATATACGCCCTGTTCACCCGGCACGGCAGCGCCGGAGCTGCCCGCTTTGCCGCAGACGGCTCCGGTTATGAAGTGGTGCTGGATGGCGATCGGGATGTCTATCAGCTAACCCCGGATCATCAGGGCGGCTTCGTCGTGGCGATCTCCGATCCGCTGAATCCGGGCGATCTGTACCGATACTCGTACGGAACCAAGGAGGAAATCCGTCTGACCGATGCCAATGGAGACTGGCTGGGCGAACATGAGCTGAGTGCGCCGGAATCGTTCTGGGTGGAGACTCAGGATGGCTGGAAGGTGCAGGGTTGGATCATGAAGCCTGTTGGCTTCGGGTCTGGCGGTTCGTCGGTGCAGCCGGGGGATGCAGGGTCGGATTCCGGTTCCCACACGGGCAGCGAGGCAGCGGGCAAAGTGCCTACGATTCTCGAAATCCACGGCGGCCCGCATATGATGTACGGTCACACCTTCATGCACGAATTCCAAGTGCTTGCCGCCAAAGGTTATGCCGTGATCTTCTCCAATCCGCGCGGCGGACACGGCTATGGCCAGGAATTCGTCAATGCCTGTCGGGGCGACTACGGCGGCGGCGATTACCGCGACCTGATGGAGACGATGGATTATGCGCTGGCTCATTACGACTTCATCGACGAGTCGCGGCTGGGCGTAACGGGCGGCAGTTATGGCGGCTTTATGACCAACTGGATTGTCGGTCACACCGACCGATTCAAAGCCGCCGTCACCCAACGGTCGATCTCCAACTGGATCTCATTCTATGGCGTCAGCGACATCGGCTTCTTCTTCACCGAAGACCAGATTGGCGGCGACGCCTGGCAGGATACCGAACTGCTCTGGAAACATTCTCCGATTGCCTACGTTCAGCAGATGCGCACACCGCTGCTGATTCTGCATGGCGAACAGGATCTGCGCTGCCCGATGGAACAAGCCGAGCAGCTGTTCACGGCGCTCAAGCGGCTTGGCCGCAAGACGCGCCTGGTGCGCTTCCCCGGCGCCAGCCACGATCTGTCGCGCGGCGGCCATCCATCGCTGCGGGTAGCCCGCCTGTCGCATATTGCGGGCTGGATGGATGATTATCTGTGAAAACTCAGTGATGTGAAGATCGAAGGCCTGCCGGTTTGGCAGGCCTTTTGTCTTGTTGTACACGCATTTTTGTATACGTATTTTTGTATACGTATTTTTGTATACGTATTTTTGTACCTACATCCCCCAGCTGCAGTATCTTTCAGGCAGCTTTCTTCCTTCTTTCACTACAAGTGTGATAAATGTAACAGTCGGCAAATAAATAAAATTGTTAGAATTAAAGATTTCAAATAACACATCTTTACCCTACGCACAATGGCCCGAACGGGTCATTGTGCTATTTTTCACGAAATTGACGCAAAGGTTTGATCTTTTCTTGAAAAGCCTCTTTCACTCCCCGAATCTTCGGCTGGCCTCGCTATACTGAATTCAATTCAAATGTGATTGAAGTCATATACAAACACCTATACAAGCAAGAGAAAGGGGATTTGAAGCATGGTCGTCGATACCGTGTTATGGAGCCGCCTGGTCACGGCCCTGACCTTATCGTTCCACGTGATTTTTGCCACCATTGGCGTTGCGATTCCGCTGATGATCTCGATTGCCGAGTTTGTCGGAATCCGTAAAAAAGATGCTCATTATACGCTTATGGCGAGAAGATGGACGCGAGGCTTTGTCATCTCCGTTGCGGTTGGCGTAGTGACCGGCACCGCGATTGCGCTGCAGCTGTCGCTGGTATGGCCTAACTTCATGCAGCTTGCCGGGAACGTTGTCGCGCTGCCGCTGTTTATGGAAGTGTTCGCGTTCTTTTTCGAGGCGATCTTCCTCGGCATCTATCTCTACACCTGGGAGCGATTCCGCAATCCTTATCTCCACTGGCTGCTGACCATTCCGGTCGTACTGGGTGCATCCATGTCAGCCTTCTTCATTACAACGGTGAACGGCTTTATGAACCAACCGGACGGCTTCGTCATGGAAGCGGGACATTTCTCGGCTGTTCATCCGCTTCAAGCGATGTTTAATGACGCCACGCCGTCCAAAGTCTTCCACGTCCTGACCTCCGCCTACATGACGGGAGCTGCTCTGCTGGCTGCGGTCGCCGCTTTTTCGATGCTGCGCAAAGGCATTACCGAATATAAGAAAAAGGCGCTCAAGCTGACGATGGCCATCCTGCTGCTGTTCAGCTTCCTGACTGCCATCGCTGGCGATACGTCAGCCAAGTTCCTCGCGGAACACCAGCCGGAGAAGCTGGCTGCCGCCGAATGGCATTTTGAGACGGAAAAAGGGGCGGATCTGATCTTCCTCGGTTGGCTGAACGCCGAACGCGACATCATCGGGGCGATCCACATTCCCAAAGCGCTGAGCTTCCTCGCCTTCAGCGATTTCAACGCCGAAGTGACGGGGCTGAATGAATTCCCGGCTGACGAACAGCCACCGCTGATCGTGCATTATATGTTTGACTTCATGGTCGGGATCGGATTTGCCCTGCTGGCCGTCTCCGCGTTCTACTTCCTGCTGCTGTTCTGGAAAAAGCGCAATGAGCTGAACAAATGGATGCTGCGGGTGATTGCGTTGGGTGCGCCTCTGGCGTTCCTCGGGGTGGAAATGGGCTGGTTCTACGCAGAGATGGGGCGGCAGCCGTGGATGATTCGCGGTTACCTTCGAGTGGAAGATGCCGCAACCACCTCACCAAGCATTTTCATCCTGTTCTTCGTCTTCCTGCTGCTGTACATTCTGCTCGGGACGATGTGCGTGCTGGTGCTGCGTCGTCTATTCCGGGACAATCCGGCAGAGGTCGAGTTGGAAAAAGCCGCGAAGACCAAACAGGAAGCGCTGGCTGCCCAATCGGCGGAACACGCGGGAGAGAAAGAAGGTGAACCTAGCGTATGAGTTACGAAATCGTAGGCATCTCCGTGTTATGGATCTTCCTGTACGGCTATCTGATTGTCGCTTCGATTGACTTCGGCGCCGGTTTCTTCGCTTTTTATGCCCGCCTCACCGGCAAGGATCATCTGATTAATCGCCTGATCTCGCGTTATCTGTCACCCGTCTGGGAGATTACCAATGTGTTCTTCGTCTTCTTCTTCGTGGGACTGGTCGGATTTTTCCCGGATGCGGCGCATTATTACGGTTCTTCCCTGCTCGTTCCGGGCAGCATTGCGATCATTCTGCTGGCGATTCGGGGTTCATTCTATGCGTTTGAAAACTATGGCTCCAAGAAAAATATCGTCTTTTTGTTTCTCTATGGGGCAACCGGACTGCTGATCCCCGCTTCGCTGTCGGTCGCGCTTGTTCTATCTGAAGGCGGGTTTATCACCGAAACGAACGGTGTCGTCACGCTGGATTATCTGGAGCTGTTCACCAGCCCGCTGGCCTGGAGCATTGTGGCACTGGCGCTTACTGCGGTGCTGTTTATCAGCTCGTCGTTCCTGGCCTTCTATGCTTCGCGTGCCGACGATCAGCCGGCCCTCGAACTGATGCGCGGGTACGCGCTGTTCTGGAGCACACCCACCATTATTGCCGCCTTCACGGCGTTTCTGTATCTGAGTCAGCATAATGTACGCCATTTCCAGAATATGATGAATCTCTGGTGGCTGCTCGGATTGTCGGTCATCTTTTTCCTGATCGTACTCTGGCTGCTCTACAAAGGGCGCCGCTACGGTTGGATGTTCATCGCCGTCATGCTGCAATTCCTGTGTGCGTTCTTCGCTTATGGAATCGGACATTATCCGTACATTCTCGATCCGTATATCACGGTTCAGGGAGGAGCCACCCAGGAAGCCATGGGCATTGCGCTGGTCGTCGTCTTTATCGCCGGACTGCTGCTGCTGATTCCTTCGCTGGCTCTGGTCTTCCGGCTGTTCTTGTTCGATGCGGATTATGTAAAAGGCAAAAAATAAGGAGGAAGCCCGCTATGACAAAGCCGAAAAAGAAAAACAAAGAGCGGCGTTCGGGACGCAAGATCGCCCTACTGACCGAGCTGATGGCCGTTCATAAACGCCGCACCCGCCTCATGCGTCTGATCGCACTGGGCGTGGGCGCTGCGACGATCGCTCAGGCCGTGCTGATGGCTGAAGCGGTGCAGCGGGTATTTGTGGAACACGCTGCGCTGACCTCGCTGATCGTCGTCCTGGCCGCTCTGCTGGCGGTCATGGCGGCGCGAACCCTGCTCTCTTATCTGAATGGACGAATGGGGCTGCGGATCGCCGCCGAAGCCAAACGGGATCTGCGGGCAAGACTGCTGCGTTCATTGGCTTCCAACCCCCTGCTGGCGGCGCGTCAGGGACAGACCGGCGGCAAGATCAGCGTCACGCTGGATGCGGTAGATGAAGCGGACGGCTACTTTAGCCAATACACGCCCAAGATGATCGAGGCGTCGATTGTGCCGCTGCTCATTCTCGCCGTTGTCTTTTTCCTGCATGTCCCTTCGGGATTGATTCTGCTGTTCACCGCGCCGTTTATTCCCCTATTCATGGCTTTGGTAGGGATTCAGACCAAAGAAAAGTCCGAGGAAAAGTTCGAGGAGCTGGCTCGCTTCTCCGGTACTTTTCTCGATTCGCTGCAAGGCCTCGTCTCGCTCAAGCTGTTCGGGAGAGCCAAGAAGCAGGAGCAGGAGATTGAACGGGTCAGCCTGTCCTACCGCGATGCCACGATGACGATTCTCAAGGTTGCGTTCGTCAACACATTTGCCCTGGAAACGATCGTCATGCTGGGGATCGGCATCGTGGCGCTGGAGCTGGCGCTGCAATTGGTCGTATTCAAGACAATGGCGTTCCATACGGCCTTCTTGATTCTGCTGCTGGTGCCGGAATTCTATAATCTGCTCAAAAATGCCGGAACCGCCTTCCACGGCGGACGCACCAGCATGGGTGCGATCCGCAATATCGAGTTGGCGCTGACGGATCAGGCGGTAGGTTCCCAAGCAGGAGCGGAAACCTCGCAGACATCGAAATGGGAAGCGCCAGCCGGATCGACAGCAGCCGTAGCTGAAGGCAGCCTAAGCGCAGCGCAGCCGAATGGGAACGATACGCCCAAGGCGAAGCCTGAAGCAGTACACCAAGCGGACGAAGTCCCTCCTAACGTGATTCCTTTTGCCGCAGCAGGGAGCCGCGACCTTACGAAGCAGCCTCTGGCTCCCGCTGAAACTCCGCCTGTCATCGAACTGGATCAACCAATTTTTCGCTATGAAAAGAGTCAGTTTGAACTACAAGTTGGCGCCATGTCCATTCAACCGGGACAGCAGATCGCCCTGGTTGGACGCAGCGGATCGGGCAAGACCACTCTGCTGCATCTGATCGCCGGGCTGCTGCGTCCGGTATTCGGCGAAGTTCGCATCGATGGCGCCGCGCTGACCCCGGAACGTGAAGAAGCCTGGTTCCGCCAGGTTAGTTATATCACGCAGCATCCTTATATTTTCGCGGGCACGCTGGCGGAAAATATTGCGATTGGCGCCGAACACAAAGTTACACGTGAGGCAATTGCGCAGGCCGCTGAATCTGCGGGACTTGCCGGATTGATCGCCAGTCTGCCGCAGGGCCATGACACGGTCGTTGGCGAAGGTGGGCGCGGACTGTCCGGCGGCGAGAAGCAGCGGCTGGCGTTGGCGCGTGCGTTCCTCAAGCGGCCGACCGTGCTGCTGTTCGATGAACCAACGACTGGACTTGATCTGCACACAGAGCGGGTGCTGATGCGCTCCATCGATGAGCTGTCGCGCCAGGCAACGGTCATTACGATTGCACACCGCCTGCATACCATCCGCCATGCGGATTGCATCTGGTTCATGGAGCAGGGTCGGTTGATCGGCTGCGGCAGCCACGAAGAATTGTTGGAGAACCTCCCGCAGTACGCGGAGATGATCGACATTGGACGTCAGGGGGTCGTATCATGAGCGAATTATCCATTTTCACCCGCGCCATGCTCAAGGAACGCAAAGATATTCTGCTGTCCATTCTGGGCGGCTTCTTCGCTGGTATTGCCGGGGTAGTGCTGTTTTCGACAAGCGGTTATCTGATTGCCAAAACGGTATTTGCACCGCCGCTTTATACGCTGATTATCCTCACCTCACTGGTGAAGATTCTGGGTCTGGCCCGCGCGGGCAGCCGTTACGGCGAACGATTATTTTCACACCGGGCGACCTTCTCCCTGCTCAGTCGGCTGCGCACCACGTTCTTCGCCAAGCTGGTTCCGCTGGCTCCCCGCATGCTGGACAAACAGCGCAGCGGCGATCTGCTGGCGCGAATCGTCGGGGACATCGAAGGTCTGCAATTTTATTTCCTGCGAGTGGCTTATCCGCCGATTATCGTGGTGTCCGTATTTCTGGCTACCGTGCTGTTTGCTTCGTTCTTCTCGATCTGGATCGCGCTTTTGCTGGTCGTCGGCATGCTGATTACGGCGTTTGTCGTACCTGCGATTGTCCAAATCGGTCAGCGCAAGGCAGACGGCCGGGTTCGCCGGAAGCGTGCTGCCTTCTCGACGGAGGCGACCGAGATGATGCAAGGGTTTATCGATCTCAAAGTCTATGGACGGTTGGAGCAGCGGCAGAACGAACTGCTCACGCTCTCCGATGAATTGACCGATGCCCAGCAAAGCGATGCCCACCGGCTGCTGCGCGGACAATCCCTTCATTCGTTCGTGACGTTCTTCGTCTCCTGGGGCGTCCTCGTGCTTGGCACGTATCTGATCGTCAGCGGCTCGCTGGCCGGGGTATTCCTCGCTATGCTAATCATGGCCTCCATGACGGTATTCGATGAGTCCGCTGCGATGGCGACCCTGCCGACTTACAAGAAAGACAGTCAATTTGCAGCCAGACGTCTGGCTGAGACTTTTGAAGCAGCGCCTCCTGTGGTCGAACCTGCGGGTACGCTGGATGATTCCGCCCCTCCGTCCATTGAGCTGCGCCAGGTGTCCCTACGCTATGAGGAAGCTTGGCGTCCCGTACTCAGCGGCGTATCGCTGCGGCTTCCGGCTGGAGCCAAGACCGCCATCGTCGGAGCCAGTGGGTCCGGCAAGAGCAGTCTGCTGGAGCTGCTGCTCAAGCTGCAAACACCTACGCTGGGTCAGGTGATGCTGGGCAGCACGCCAATCGAAGAATTGAACGCGGAAGATCTTTGGCACAAGAGTCGGGTGGTGCTTCAGCAGGGACATTTTTTCAAAGGGACGCTTCGGGACAATCTGCTTGTTGATGATGCGGCCTATACGGACAGTGAACTGCTGGAGGTGCTGGAACAAGTTGACCTGCCGGGGCGCAAGCTGGACGAACTCATGCTGGAAAAAGGCGAAAATCTGTCGGACGGCGAGAAACAGCGGCTTGCCATCGCGCGTACCCTGCTCAAAAAAGGCCGCCTCTGGCTGCTGGACGAACCGACGTCTTCACTCGATTATGTGACGGAACGCCGAATCCTCAAGCTGCTGCTGGAACGCGCTCAGGGCGATACGCTGGTGCTGGTCAGCCACCGTCTGGCCGGGCTGCAACAAATGGACGTAATCGTCGTCATGGATCATGGCGAGATTGTCGAAGCAGGCAGCTACAACGACCTGATGGCACGCAAGGGCTACTTCTACGAGATGAAGCAGTTGGAGCGGCAGATGATCGGGGAAGAGAACCAGGAAGAAAGGCAGCGGCGATTGGGTTAAAAAAGAGACGGATCAGGGGCGGTTTTGCCCATTGATTCGTCTCTTTTTTTGGATGGTGCTACTTTTTATCCAAATAACGCAGGAAAAAAGCCGCCACATATCCCTCTTTTGTCTGAATCAGCAGTGAATTCTTGGGATCGATTCCCTTAATCTTGTGGATCTCGTCCCCTGGCTGAATGACAGGAAGACCTTCCTTGCCCAGACTGCCCACTTCGCTTTCGTGCACGATTTGAGGCCCTACTGCTTGGACCGTTCCAATCTTCTTGCCGATCCTTCCCTCATACACATCCGGAATAATAATTCCATTTTCGAGGCCGAGCAGACCGTCTTCCCACCGAAGATACTGTTCATAACCCTCGACGGGGATTTGTTTGGACAGATCGATTTCTTCATACTCTGCTCTGCCGCAGGCAGCCAGCCATAGAGCCAGGCCTAACAGAACCATACCGCAGCCTAGTTTTTTCATCACAGCCTCCTTAACCGACAACCCTTTGACGATTGTAGTTTACTTTATGGATGATGAACGCTGCGGAAGACCTGTTTGTTTCACGGCTTTTTCCACTCTTGCTTCCAGATCTCCAATATTCTCCGGACGTACATAGTGAATCACGACGATATTTCGGCTGGTATAGGCATCAACCAATGTTTCTGAGGTCGTCGCAAACTTTGTGTTTCCCAGTGCGTCTGTGGCTTGCTTGGCTGAATCAAACGTGAATATATAAAGGCGATCGGGATGTTTGGCGTTTTGAGAAACTTGAAGGGTGTCGGGATTTTCCCCCTGCATTTGGATGTCTCCCACAGCAGCGACTTCCTCCACTTCCAACTGCTGTTCAATCAGCGACTGCTTAAAGTGCTCGATGAATGTCTGGGTACTCCATACCTCTTCTTTGTTGGAACAACCCAGCACAAACACCAAACATAAAGCGCTTATAAGCCTCATATATCTCATGTGACTCCCCCATGGTTGAAGAACGTTTACACCTATAGACATGTGAAGAACGTCAGATGTTGCACCGAGGATGATGAACGAAAATGCGACCCGCCTATCTCTCTCCTATGACCATGAAAAAAGACCGTCGAGAGAGGCTCGACGGTCTAGGGCGTGTATTCAAACCTCGATGGAAGCAGATTTTGCCGAATTTTCGTGCTAAACAAGGAACTTTTCTGAAGGCGTGCCGGGGCACGTCAAAGGGAAGTGACGCGGTAGAGCGCGAAAAGACGGTAAAAGATGCACATCAGCAGGTTTGAAGACACGGCCTGACACTCAATGCCCAAAATTTTCTTCTTCCGGCACATCGTTCTCCAGATAGCGGATAAACTGACGCAGACGGCTCGCCAGTTCGCGGGAGATCTCGCCTTTCTCGAACAGTCGCTGCACATGGTCGCGCTGCTCCTGAATGGCGGCGAGGCGCTCCTGCATCCGATGTTCGCGCTCCTCACGTTCCTCGGGCGTCTCTTCGCCCAGCAGACCGTAGCTCACTTGAGCAAGGCGGCTAATCATCTGATTGTAGCCGTCGATCAGGCGCTGCGCCTCGACGCGGTTCTCGTCGGTCGTCCGCTTCTCGATCGCTTCGATCGCCGCCTGCGCCATGCGCGTCTTCGCGGTCTGCATCGTGCAGAGCGCACGCTTGTCAGCCAGTTCGCCCCGGCGCCCACGGGCGAACAGTGCAGCCGCGAAGCGGCCAATGTCAGCCGCTGGCGTGACAACGCGTGCCTCCAGGCGACCCGGGATGCTCTCTTCGATTCGCGTCAGATGCTCGAAGATCGGCGTCGCCTTCTCCTGATCGAGTTCGCCGTCTTGTACCAAGCGGCTTAACTCGCGGCGCTGCGCGCGAATCCCGGCATACATGAGATCGGCTTCCCGGCTGGCCGCTTCGGGGTCAGCTGCATAGGAATTGGTCGCTTCCTCTACGCGCTGCAAATATCTCGTAAAGTCCTGAATATCGGCAGCCGCGACCCCGGAGCGGCCTTCCGCCAGGTCGTCCTGGCCGATCCGCTGCGCGATGGCGCTCAGGATTCGGCGCTTGAGCGGCTGCTCGGCCTGCGGCGCTTCGGCCGGCTCTTTGTCCGTAAGCAGCGGAAGCACAATGCTGGCTGTCAGCAGGGTGAACAAGATCACGCCCGCTGCCAGGAACAAGATCAGGTCGCGTTCGGGGAACGGTGTGCCCCCTTGCAGCACCAGCGGAATCGAGAAGGCACCGGCGAGGGTCACGGCTCCGCGAACCCCCGACAGCGCAGTCTGCACCGAAGCCTTGAACAGGGGACGTCCGGTACGCCCGCTGCCGCTCTTGCGGCTGGTGAAGAACCAATACACGTAGATCCAGGCAAAACGCAGCAGGATCAGGCCTACCGAGATCCAGGTCACATGCCAGAGTGCAATCCAGGTGCTGACTGCCGGATCTTCAAAGACAGTTCCCAAGACTTCAGGCAGCTGAAGACCCAGCAGCACGAATACCAGACCGTTGAGCACATACAGGAAGACCGCCCAGGTGCTGCTGGATACGACCTGAAGCTTGACCCGTGTGGACTCGGCGCGATCGCGTTCGATGGCGTGAACCACGCCGCCCGACACGGCAGCCAGGATGCCCGACAGCCCCAGATGTTCCGCAACCAGATAGACGATAAATGGCGTTACGAGCTGAATCAGCACGTGCAGCGTCTCGTCTTCCATCCCGAAGCGGCGCAGGAATACCCGAATCCGAATGATGACGAAGGCCAGCACGGCACCAATCAGCAGACCGCCAATCGCAATCAGCAGGAAGCTGAACGAAGCTTGATAGATGGAAAAAGCTCCGGTTACCGCAGCCGCGATCGCAAACTTAAACGCCACCAGACCGGAAGCATCATTCATCAGCGCTTCGCCTTCCAGCAGGCGCATGATGTCCTTGGGCAGCTTGATCCGCCCGGCCAGTGAGCCGACGGCTACCGCATCCGTTGGCGACAGAATCGCAGCCAATGCAAATGCCGCTGCCAGCGGAATGGTAGGAATGACCCAGTGGATCAAGTAGCCAAAGATCAGGACGGTTACGAACACCAATCCCAGAGCAAGCAGGAGAATGGGCGCTCTCAGATTCCACAGCTCATTACGCGGTGTGATCCGTCCGTCATTGAACAGAAGCGGTGCAATAAACAGCACCAGGAACAGCTCAGGTTCCAGAGGCACGTGAATATGCGGCGGGAGCAGTTCGGCGGCAACGCCGAGGCCGATCTGGATGAGCGGCACAGGGACAAACGGGAGAAATCGATTAATCACATTCGAGATGCCAATGATCCCGAGCATGACCAGGATGCTGATAAAAAGCTCCATACGCCATTCGCTCCTTTTTGTGTGATTGAACCGCCCCACAACCCGGCAGCCGGGTAGTCGAACGGTCAGACATGCTTATTTCTCATATCGCAGACAAGTCACCAACGAGTCACCAACGAAGATCCGCGGAGGCGCAAGCTCAAGACGCAGCAGATCGATTCCCGGTTCCGCTTCGTTTTCTGTTCCAGTACATGTCCGGGTGCGCTGCTTGGCTGAAGATTCGATTCCTTCGCAGGCAGTCTATTGTCCATGCGAGGATCGTGCCAGTTCTTCGGTTACAGCGGCAACGCCAGTGGAAATCTCGTCCTCACGAACGCCGGAGACATTTAGTTTGAGCATGGCCTCCGCTCGGAAATGAGAGAGATAATGGCTCTTGGCGTTCTCGACCTGAATACCACGGCGGCGCAGTCGTTCAATCACGGCTGGCAGCGATGTGTTAGCCATCGGCAGCAGATGGGTGTGAATCCCGCCTGGCGCCGGAGGCCGACTGTCGAACGCTTCCGGGTAGGCGGCTTGAGCGATCTGAAGCGCGTCAGCCAGCCGATTGGAGCGCCGCAGATAACAATCGCGGATCTTCTCCCGATGCCGGTCGAACATCCCGCTCTTGAGATACAATTCCAGCGCGGCCTGCGATAGCATTGAACTGTCAATGTCCAGCAGCTTCTTGTACCGTCCGAACGGCTCGCACAGCTCGCTGGGCAGCACCGCAACGCCAACTCGAAGACCGGGAAACAGGATCTTGGAATAGCTCTTGACGTAGATCGTGCGTTCTTCAAGGTCGTAGGCATGAAGAGGATCAGACTTGGAATCGCGCTCCAGATCGGCCATGTAATCATCTTCGACCAGATAGACGTCATAACGCGCCGCCAGCTTCACGATGGCTTCTTTTTGCCGCCGGGTATAAGATCCTCCGAGCGGATTGTGAAAACGCGGCATGGTATAGAAAAACTTGATGCCTCCGCTGCGGAAAATCTTCTCCAGCTCATCCAGATCAATTCCCTCTGCATCCCGCCGGATGCCTACGGTCGGAATCTGATGTGCCTCCAGATAAGCCAGAAACAGCGGATACGTGGGCTGTTCGACCAGCACCGTGCGTTTGCCATCCGGGAAAGGCATACCTGCAAGCAGTGTGAGCGCCTGCTGCACACCCGAAGTGATGAAGATATTCCGGGGTTCTGCAAACACTTGATACCCGGCCAGATGGCGCTGCATTTCCCGGATCAGGGAAGGCAGTCCCTGCGGCGTTCCATAGATGAACAGATCGTTCCGGTACGTATCGATTGCTTTGTTCAGACACTGCTGAAAATCCCGGTAGGGAAAAATGTCCGGGTCCGGCGCAGAATGAACAAAGTCAATGATTCGACGCGGCTTCTCCTCTTCCTCTGCACGTCCAAGCACATAATAGCCGCTTTTAGCCGAGGCATAAATCAGATGCGACCGTTCCAGCTCCGCCAGAGCGCGAATGACCGTGCTCTTGCTGCACGTATACTGTTCGGATAAGGTACGGATCGAAGGGATCTTGTCGCCTTCCTTAAACGAATCCGAAATCGTCTGCTCCAGCTCATTTAGCAGCTCCATATATTTGTACATCCACTGCCCTCTCCTCTCCAATCTGTACCGGTACAGATCATCATTATGTCTATTGTAGCATGAGGGTTCCCACTTTAGAATAAAAAATGCAGATGCGGCCGCATCCTCTATCGGACTACATTTCCAAATTCCCAATCATTACGTTTAACCGGAGGTTTTCCCATGATGAATACCCGCCATTCAGGCCGGGCTTATACGGCCGCGCTGACTAACGCATTAATCATCGGTTTCTCATTTTTGTTCGTCAAGATCGCCCTGCAAACGGCTGATCCACTCGATATTTTGGCTTATCGGTTTCTGTTTGCCTTCCTTGCGGCAACCCTGTTTGCCTTCCCTGGTCGCACCGGCCTTCGCCGTATCCGATCCGGTGCATTCAAGATGCTGCCGGTTACGGCACTGTATCCCATCGCGTTCTTCGTCTTTCAGACATTCGGCCTGCTGTATGCTTCTTCCGCAGAAGCGGGCATGATTCAGGGGGCAGTCCCTGTATTTACGCTGATTCTGGCTATGCTGCTGCTGGGTGAACGAGCCGGAAGGCTGCAAAAAGCGTTTACCCTGCTGTCGGTCATCGGCGTCGCCTGCCTGTTCGCAGGGCGTGAAGGCGCGGTCTTCTCCGCCAGCCTGATCGGGATTCTGCTGGTGCTGTGTTCGGCACTGTCGCAGGCTGGTTACAACGTATTGGCGCGTAAACTGAGCCGAAGCTTCAGCCCCAAGGAATTAACTTATTACATGAACACGCTGGGTTTCCTCTGCTTTGGACTGATCGCCATCATCCGTCATGCCGCAAGCGGTACCCTCTCTCAGCTTGCCGCTCCGCTGGGCTCGCCGTCCTTTCTGCTCGCGGTTCTGTATCTCGGCGTCTTGTCTTCGCTGGTTACCTCGTACCTGTCGAACTATGCGCTGTCCCGGCTTGAAGCTTCGCGGGTCAGCATCTTCGGCAGTCTATCCGCCGTGGTCGCCCTATTCGCCGGAGCTTTGCTGCTGAACGAACAGATTCCTGCCGCTGCCCTGCTGGGTGCCGCTGCCATCCTCGCGGGTGTGATCGGCGTTGCCTTGTCCGGACAGCGGACAAAAAACAAGCCTGTGCAAGCGGAAGATCACGGAGCGAACGCTGTATCGACTCCTTCGACCGACCTGCGAACCCCTCGCCCGGATTCTTCATCGGGCGACGCCAAGCCTGTGTCTGCGCACGGCGATTAAAGCCGACATCGTTACCCCACGCTGCCATCAAAAAAACCGTACATTCGCCTAACGAGGCGCTGTACGGTTTTTTTCGATGTATCTTTTCGATGTAACTTTTTGACGTATCGTTCTCAATGTATAAACAAGGCTCTACTCCGGCAGATTGGACCCGCCCGAACCGCTGATGCTGACAGCCGTTTCACCCTGATCGGCTTGCGGAGCACCGGGATACCACGGATTCAAATGAATCATGACTTCGCTGACATTGGGATGTAGAGCGAGAATCGCTTTTTTGATCTTGCGGATGACATCATGCCCCTGCTGAATGGTCATCTGCGCATCCACGCCTACCCGCAGATCGATGATGATATACTGCCCATGCTCACGCGCACGGATACGGTCGATGCGCTTCACTTCGCCAACACTGCGCACGATGTTTTCCAGCGCCGCCAATTCCTCTGTACCAATCGCTTTTTCCATCAGGATGTCGATGGATTCGCGGGCCATGTCGGCGGCCAGCTTCAAGACCAGCAGCGCGACGATGATTCCCGCCACCGGGTCTGCGTAGGCCAGGGCAGGCAGGTTGACCCATTGACCAACCAATCCCAGCCCAATGCCCAATACAGCTGCCGCTGACGCATAAACGTCCGCCAAATGATCTTGTGCAGTAGCGATCAGCCCCTTGCTGTTCGCCAGCCGCCCGATCCGGATCGTGTAGAGATACAGTACCAGCTTCCAGATCAGCGAGATCACGGCAGCAAACCAGGCCATAATATGAGGTTCTGGCACCGGCTCGAACAGCGCCACAACCGAATGATAGCCGACGTAGAGGGCAGCCAGCAGCAGAATCGTTGCTACGACGCTGGCACCGATCACTTCTGCCTTGCCATGTCCATAGGGGTGATCTTCATCCGGCGGGCGGCTGGAGATTCGCATGGAACCCAATGCGGCAGCAGATGCGATGACGTCTCCCGCATTGTGGATACCGTCTGCGATCAATACCGAACTTTTAAACAGCAGTCCCACGACAATTTTCAGAATGGTCAGCAGCACGTTACTGATGAGGCTGATCCAGGCCGCCAGAATCGACTGACTTTTCGCTTGTTCCATCATTTCTTCCCTCCGTCAGTTTTCTTGCCTATAGGAAACAAAAAGAGTCCGATGGGTTCTTCCCGCTCGAACTCTTGCAAAAACCTAACATATTCGATTATTGTCCCGTTTACGCCTCTGCTTATCATGGGCTGACTCCGAATCGAATGGATTTTACGGCTCACGTCCCGTGTAACCGTCAAGATTGTTCATTATACGCGATTGACCGTCATTTGGAAACCCTATTCTTGCCTTTTTACTTGCTGATCGGTCTTTACAAGATCTAACAAAGCTTTTATACTGGGACAAGCCAAACAACCAATCATCCTACCTTTAAACCAAAGGAGCGACCATGTTCGAGAAATTGGAAAAACAAACGCTGTCCGGACGGGTCTACACCCAGCTTCAGCGTCTAATCACCGGCGGAGAATGGGAGATCGGCAGCCGAATTCCACGTGAGGCAGATCTCATGGAGCAGCTTGGAGTCAGCCGCAATACGCTCCGTGAAGCTATTCGGGGTCTGGTTCAGGTGGGCCTGCTGGAGACGCGTCAAGGAGACGGCACCTTCGTCACCGCAAGCAGTGAGCTGAGTGCCATCTTGAACAAGCGCATGAGCCGCTCCTCGGTCATTGAAGGGCTTGAACTTCAGCATGCTCTGGATCGGGAGGCCGCCGCTCTCGCCTGCCGCCGCCGCACGGATGCGGAGCTGGAGCAGATGGACTATTATTCGCGTCTGTGCCGGGAGAACATCGACGGTCCCAACCACGATGCTTACAAGGATGCGGACTGGAATCTGCATCTCACCGTCATGAAGGCCTCGCGCAATCAACTGCTGCTGGATCTGTACGAGAGCCTGTTTGAAAAGCTGCAAATCTCGATCCTGTTCAACCGCTTCATCCCCGACAGCCGTTACGACATCGGACATCCCGCCTTGATCGCCGCCATTCGGGATCGTGATGCCGAACGCGCCATGCAGGCAGTCGACGATTACATTGCTCATTTTAAGGCGCCGCACGAAGAAACGGATGATCCTGCGAATGTGAATTTACCCAGAAACGGAGCGTAATCCTGTTATGAAAAGAACCGAAATTCCGCGTACCGAAGAAGCGTCCAACGCGGTCTATTATACGCTGCTCGCCGGCATCCTGCTCGTTGCCGCCAATCTGCGTACCCATATCACGTCCCTCAGTCCCATCATCGATAAGATTCGGGAAGCCTTGTCGCTGTCCGGCACGATGGCTGGCTTTCTCACGACGCTTCCGCTGCTTGCGTTTGCGATTCTCTCGCCCTTTATCTCCAAATGGGCACGGCAGTACGGAGCAGAGAGATTGATCTTTGTCTCGCTGGTGTTGATCGTGATCGGCAGTCTGTTCCGTCCCTTCGGCGGAATCGTCTCGCTGATGGCAGGAACGTTCTTGATTGGTCTGGCTGTCGCCGTGTTTAACGTGCTGCTGCCGAGTATCATCAAGCAGGAATTCCCGCAGCGCATCGGCGTTATGACGGGGCTGTATTCCATCATGATGGGCATCTTCGCTTCGACGGCGGCTGCAATCAGCGTGCCTGTCTCCAACACAAGTCTCGGCTGGCGCGGTGCGCTGCTGATCTGGACCATCCTGTCGGTGATTGGCCTGCTCGTCTGGCTGCCCCAGCTTCGCCGCAACACGCGGGCTGTCGTCTCAAGCACACCGGATACACCCAAGCGCAGCATCTGGCGGTCGCCGCTGGCCTGGTTTATCACCGTCAATATGGGCATGCAGTCGTCCATCTACTATATTATGGTGGCCTGGCTGCCCAATATGATGCACGCCCAGAATCTTGATCCGGTGGTCGCAGGCTATATGCTCTCACTATTCCAGATGCTGATGATCCCGATCAACTTCATTGCCCCGATTGTCGCAGCCAAGATGAAAGACCAGCGTTCGTTGATTATCATGACGACCATCTGCTATGTACTGGGAATCTTCGGCTTCCTGCTGGCGAATGGCTCGCTGCCGATCATCATTCTGGCTATCGTCTTCTTCAGTCTCTCGGGCGGATTCTCGTTCAGTTTGATTATGATGTTCTTCTCGCTGCGGACCCAGAGCGCCGCCGAAGCCGCGGACATCTCGGGCATGGCTCAATCGGTCGGGTATCTGCTCGCGGGCTGCGGACCTCTGCTCTACGGTGCGCTGCATGATGCAACCGGCGGCTGGAACGTGCCTTACTACGTGATGTTTGGCATCGTTGCCGTGTATCTGCTGACCGGACTCGGCGCAGGACGCGGGGGTCGATACGTACACGAATAAGCATGACAGCGTGAAAAGGCCTTTCCCTGGTGGGAAAGGCCTTTTGTCTAAGTGTCTATCTGCTTGGCGCACGAAGCCGCAGCTTCACATTCCGGATTGATTCTTATAGTTGCGGAGCATCATCCCACCAGCCGGACGCATGCCAATCTTGTCGTAGAATCCTTCCAGCTCCGCATCACATAACAGATCGACCATGTAATGCCCCTGCAGAATCTCCAGCATACGGCGAACCAGTTCCTGTCCGATGCCGTTGCCTTGATAGGTTGGAACGACTTCAAGCAGCGGAATGTAGGCGCTAAGTACACCGTCGGACAGCGCATTGATGAATCCAACGACTTGCCTGCTGCGTTCATCAACAGCGAGAACCACATGTGCAGAACCGTTCAACATCCGCAGAAAAGTCGAATAGCTTGGCGGATTGGGCCAGCCCTCGAAAAAGCCTGGGGCAAAATCCGATTCTTGAAGCCCTTCGATGTCATGACGGTAATGGATGTTCATGTCGATCTCCTTCGTGTTTGATTTAGGAGCCTTTGATTTAGGAATCATAGAGAAATCCTATCCTCCAAAGATTGACGCCGCTCCCCAGCCTTGCGACAATGGAAGAAATCAAAAAACGGGTCGAGACGCTGCTTGCTGCTGGCTCGGCTGACGATATTTTTCGATAAGGATGGTTGGCGATGAATTATTCCAAAGGTACAAATTACGCGCTGCACACGATGCTTGATCTGGCCCTGCGTCCGGCCGGGCTGAAGGTAGGCGTTCAGGATCTGGCGGCCAGACAGCATGTATCTCCGACTTATCTATCCAAGATTCTAACCAAACTTGCCAAAGCCGGTCTGATCGACTCCTACTCCGGCGCACAGGGCGGTTACTGCCTGCGTCGTGACAAGCACGACATCTCATTTCTGGACATTATACAGGCCATTGAAGGAACTACCCCGCTGTTCAAGGGCTGTGAGTCCAATGGGCCAGGCTGTCTGATTGATGCCGTCATGCGCGAATCAGAGCGCAAGATGGACGAACATCTGCGTTCAACGACCCTTGGACAAGTTGCGGAACAAATGGAAGCCGCCGGGCATTCCGTTGGACATGCCGAACTGCTCTAACGCTTGGATCAACGGCTGCTCAGTCTTGAGCAGTCCCCCATGCTTCCAGAAGCGCATCGACCGATTCCCAGCGGTCGGCGCGTTCCGGCGACACGGCGCGAAGCGCAATCTGATACCGTTCGTTGCCTGCCTCCCACAGCTCCCGGGAATGATCCTGCCCACCGCCAAGCAGGTGGAACGCCATGGCGCCCAGGTTGTAGACGTTGGTGCGAGAATCAATTGGCGCTCCCCATTCATATTCTTCCGGTGACATGAATCGGGATGAGCCCCACATGCGTCCCATGTCGTTGGTGTAAGGCTTGGGACGATAGAAATCAATGTCACAGAGGGTCATGCGCCGCTTCTCGAAGTCATAGATCAGGCTGCCATCGTAAAAGTCGATTGCCACATAATTCATGGCCTCCACATAGGCATGAAACTCCAAGATCGTATCCATTGCTTCGACTCGTTCTTCGACCGGCAGCCTGCGGAAACGCGAGATGACCGCATCCGCCGCCCCTTCTTCCGCGCCGGGGCGCAGCAGCTTGCCCTCAGCCCATTCATAGAGTACGGCATACCCATCTGCCGTCTCAAAATGATCCAACACGCGCACAAGTGCCGGATGCTGGAGCACTTCGTAAACCGCTGCGGCTTCGCGTAAGCGCCGGATCGCATCCACCGGATGACCGTCATAATCAACCGTGAAAGCGCCTGCGTATTTAATGAACACTTTCTGACCTTCGATCTCCAGTCCAAAGCCCAGATTGCCCGAATCCTGCCGATCCCAGACTCTGAACACCCGACCAAATGGAGCCAGCCAGTTCAGATCGTGCGGCCTGCGCAGCACGAACGGCACGCCATCAATGCGCTGTTCGATCTGTCCATCCAGCACCTCGGAAGCCAGGCTGCTCTCCCGCTGCTGCGTTTGCAGCGACAAGGAAGCCGGGAGGATTGGCACAAACGGTCGTCCGCCGCCTTCTTCGCCAAGATCAAGCGTTACCTGCGGGATACTCGACTCGGCAACGGGAGGCTTATACTGAACGATACCCTCCACTACAGGAATCTCGGCAGGAACCTCCACCGGTTCGGCGGCTTCGATGATCGAGGACTGGACAGCCTCCGCCGCCTCCTGATCCGGCAGGGAGACAACCTGAGGATCAGGGATAGGCAGCACCTCCACTTCCGCAGAAACGTCCGCAATTTCGCCAATCAACTGTTCGGGCTGCTCAGGCTGCGTAGATACAACCTGCTCTTGCTCCTCGTCTTCGGCAGCTGCGGTATGAGCCAAAGCCAATGCAGCCAGGTCATCCAGAGCCCCTCTGCCCAGTAGATCGCCATCCGAATCCAGGGGTTCGGTTTCTCCCTCAAGCCAAGTCTCCGCCAAGGCGAGTGACTCTTCCGTCCTGTCGGATTGACCCGGTTCGGACAGACGGTTTTTCACTTCTGCGGCGCGAACGTCCGCATCCTCTTCGTATAATCCAATTAGTCTCTCTTGAATCCGCCATTCATCAGCCAGAAGCGCATAGATACACTCATCGCGCCATTCTCCATCGAGGGTGAGCACGCTTCGACGGAAGAAAGCTTCCATACGCATCCCGAGCTTTTCCAGCAGCGCCCGCAGCGCCAGATTCTCGGGTGGGCAGGAGACGGTAATCCGATGCAGACCCAAGTGGGCAAAAGCATGCCGCAGCAGCAAACGAGCCGCCTCTTCTCCATATCCCTCACGCCTGTTTGACGAGGCGATGCCAAGTGCAAGCGCGGCACCTGAAGGCTGCACACCCAGGCGCAGTGCGGCATGGCCGAGCAGACGTTCATCCTCTATCGCTACGATTGCGTACAGCTCGGGATCTTCCGTCATCTCCCTCAGCCGCTGTTCGGTATAGATGCCCTCGGGGAAGGCATCGGCGATTCCATCATCCTGCATATAAGCAAGCAGAAGCGGCCACTCCTCCGATCCGAATCGACGAATCGACAATCGCGGCGTTGACAGCTCCGGCATTTTTTCCCGCATCACGGTTTCTGGCTCTCTCTCCATCTCTGTCCCCTCCTTGTTCAACCCAGACTCTGCTGCAGCGTGGCAGACGTGATGATTCATAGCTTCGCCGTATTCTACGGCATTTCCTTCCGTTAGACGACAATTGCCTTCAACCGTGCGGTCATAATCCAGGCACCAGGCAAACATGCTCTAGGATGGATTCGATTTCCGTTCCAATGATTCCGGCGTTCGCCGTCTAGTTCCCGCACGTTCAAATCGGTAGGCAATCTCGATCAACAGCGCATCGGACATTGCGGTTCCGGAGAACAGCAGCCCGACCGGACGGCCTGACTTTGTATATCCGGCAGGAACGGACAGCAGCGGGTATCCTACCCGCGCAGCAAGATCCGCACCGGAAGATCCAGGGAAGACCAGAGCATGAACCTCATACTGCTCTAATGCCCAATCGATGCCTTCCTTGCCCATACGCCGGATTCCCCGCTCATGGCTGGATCGATATTCATCGTCCTCAAGACTTCCCCCGCTCTGCTCTGCCTCCTCCAGCAGCTGCTGCCCATAGCGAAGACATTCGGCTTCATGCTCCCGGTTGTAAGCGATCAGTTCACCCAGATCAGCAGGCGTTGTCCCTTCTGGCTGGGCAGCGAAAAAAGCGTCAATTGCCGTTTTAAACTCCCGGCGCAGCACCGTTCCATCCCACTCATCTGCATACGGAGGCAGCTCCACTCCACGCTGCACTTGGATGCCCGCCGTCTCCAATTGTTCCAGTGCTTGCTGGAATACGTCAGCTGTCTCCTCGTCCAGCTCATCAACTGCGGGACGTACCACTCCTACCCGCAGCGGATGAGGCAGATCATCGCGGCCGGGGAGGAAAGAGACGGGGTTCTGCGGAAGAGAGCAGCCATCCGCTTCGTCCCCGAAAGCCATCGCTTCCAGAATCAAAGCCGCATCCAGCACGGTACGTGCGATCGGGCCAAGTGTATCCTGTGTTAGCGATAGAGGAACCACACCGCTGCGGCTGATAAGCCCAACCGTCGGCTTGATTCCCACCACCGAGCAGGCCGAAGCCGGATCGACGATGGAACCCGACGTCTCCGAACCGATGGCTCCGAGAGCAAAGTTGGCGGCTACGGCGGCGGCGCTGCCGCTGCTTGACCCACCCACCGGGTAGTCACCGTATGGATTATGCGTCTGTCCGCCGCGTGAGCTGTAGCCGGATGGCATATTCCAGGACATATAGTTTGCCCATTCCGTCATGTTGACTTTTCCCAGCAGAATCGCACCGGCTTCACGCAGCTTGGTCACAGCAGCGGCATCCTCTGCGGCTCTGCGCTGCTGCAAGGCCAGCGAACCGGCCGCAGTGACCATGCGATCGGCTGTGTCGATATTATCCTTGAGCAGAATCGGTACGCCATACAACGGCAGTCCGCCAAGCTCATCGAAATTATCATCGAGCTGCTTGGCGAGCGCTTCCGCATCCGGGTTAAGCTCCAGCACGGCCTGAATCTTACCGTCGCAGCGCTGAATCCGCTGAATATACGCCTGCGTCAGCTGTAAACACGTCCAGCGTCCGCTTTGCAGCTTCTCCTTAAACTGGTTGATGGTCAGTTCCAGCAGATCCTCTTCCTTGATCTCTTCCCGGTCATGCGCCGCGTTGCGTTTAATCATCTTGTGATCGGGATGCTGCGATGCCTGAGGCACCTCGGCGTCTGCCTGAGGAATAGCAGGGGCAGCAGTTGAAGTCCCGGGCGCCACGGCTTTTGCGGTTGGAGCTTGAGCCTGCACAGCATGAGCCTTGTCCGCTTGTCTTGAAGCTGGCGGTGCGCTCGCTTTCCTGGAGCGGGCTTCTGGCTGTCCGCTGCCTGGCTGCCGTTCAGCAGGAAAGAAGTCAGGCCAACCGGATGCAGAAGCCAGAATATCCGCCAGCTCCTGGCCTTTGGAGCGTTCGGGAAGCGGCTGCGGATGAACCACCTCATTTTCCACCGGGACTCCTCTCGGATCGGTCGAAGAGGCGGCTGCCTGCTGCTTCCGCTCCGGTGCAGATTGCTCAGTCTGATGCGATTTTTTCCGCGTAGCCATCGACCTCATCCCTTCCAATTATCGTATCACTTCCAGACCTTATCCCATTCGGAACTTATTTGGTCCAGACCTCATCCAGCCGATCCGCATAGAAACGAATGGCCCTTTGATAACTCTGTACCCCTTCATGAGCGGAATGATCCGCAATTTCGTCAAGCAGCAGCTTCATGGCTTCGGCATGTCGGCCTTGATTATGGAGCGCCATCGCCAGAAAGACGCGCAGCTCCGCATGATTGGGGTATGCTTCGACCGCATTTCCCAGCACACGCTGGGCCTGGTCGTATTCACCCAACACCCGATAGGTGCTGCCCAGTCCCAGCAGCGCCTCGGGACGTTCCGGCTCTCCAAGCCCCAATTCGAGGCTTCGCTCATAATAGGGGACAGCCTCGCGCTCCAGCCCCAGTCGATCATGAATGGAAGCCAGTTCATACATCAGCTTCGCGGATTCTCCATGCTGCTCCAGCAGCTCCAACATGGCGATTCTCGCCTCTTCATGGCGCCCTTCACGAGATTGCTGAACCGCCTTCTCCAGGGAAAATTCCCGTCGATCATCCATGGGTCTTTCTCCTCCATCTTCACGCTCCATACGGCCTTTGAACCACAGGTTTCGCGTTTCATTTCGTCGTTCATTTGCAATATACAGGTTCCTACAGCGCCTGCGGTCTATCCTCTCTAACATGTTAACACGATCCATGAAGGGATAGTTTGAATTTGAAAGGGAGCAGCTTGAGTTTAGACAACAAAAAAACCGAAATCTTCAGGCGTTCGCGCAGAAGAGTTTCGGCTTTTTGACAAACTGCGGGGAATGAGTCGTTATCTTCAGTCATCGAATGAAAGGGTGAGAGGCTTCTTGCCGAATGTAGAATCTTCATTGCAGGACTCTCTTTACATCCTGAACTTTCCGGGTGTGAGCCAGCAGTCCTGCGTTCATCCAGGCAAAAAAGTCCATCTCGTACACACGCCCGGCACGTACGGCAGGCAGCGCCAACCAGCACGGATGCTGGAGCAGGCTGCGCTCCTCTCCAGGCGTATGATTCTCGGACTTGTCGAAAACGACAAACAGATGATCGGCCTGAAGTCGAGATAGCTCTTCCGGTCGCAGCATGATCTGGCGCTGCCCTTCGGGAAGCTGCCGAACGAGGGCGGGCGGCTCCAGCCCCAGCGCGTCATACAGCACAGGTCCTGTATAGCCGAACCGTTCGGCGTAGAGCAGCACATGGCGAGCCGTGATCCGCAGGCAGGCCACGCTGCCGCGTGCAGGGGAGCCGCCGGGAATGGCGGCCAGAGACGCGCGGGCTTCGCGCGTCTCTTCCCGATAGCCGCGCAGCGCTTCTTCGGCAGCCGCTTCGCGGCCAAACAGCGCGGCTGTGCGGCGCAGCCTGTCCGCTCCGGTCTCGCTCGGCTGCTCCAGCAGCAGCCAGGGTGCGACCCCGGATAGACGGTCCAGGCTCCAGCGCTCGAAGCCATCGTCGAACAGCAGCAGTTCGGGTTTGAGGCGCGAGAGGTCTTCGCGCGTGCCGTCCGCGACATCAAACGCGGGCACCTCGCCAAGCGGCAGGTAGTCCTGCACGCCCCAGGCGCGGTGGCTGTACTGCGCAATCGGCATGATGCCGATTGTGAGCAGGGCGTCTTCGAGGTATGGCGCGAAGACGCGCACTTCGCGGCGGTGCAGGCGCCGATAGTGACCGGGCGACAGCCCGGTCTCCCGCTTGAAGCGGCGGCTGAAGTAATATTCGCTGCTGAAGCCAATGCGCTGGGCAATCTCGCCCAGCCGTTCCTCCGTGTCCAGCAGCAGACGCTTCGCCTGCCCAATCCGAACCTCGTTCAGGAAGTCGAGCGGAAGCCTGTCGGTCAGCTCCTTGAACAGCCGGGTATATGCCCAGCGGCCCATACCGGCCGATGCCGCCAGCGCTTCCACGGTCAGCGGCTCACGGTATTCACGCCGGATGCGCTCAACCGAGCGCTGCACGGCCTCGCGGCTGTTCGCCCGCGAAGCCGTGCCCGCGGGCGTCCGCCCTTCGCGCTGGCGCAGCGCCGCCAGCAGCAGCTCCTGGAACGCAATCTGCCGTTCCAGCACAGCCACCGCGCCGCTCTCGGCGCGGCGCTCATACAGCACCTGCGCCCGCTGCTCGCAGAGGGCGAATGGCGCGTCGTCCACCGCGCCCACCACAGGCAGCGCCGCTTCACCCACCAGCGGCGCTCCGCAAGCGTCCGCTGCGCGGAAGCCCAGCCGATACAGCGTCAGCGGGGCGGAAGCTTCCGGCGCCTTCACAGCGGCGCCGGGCTGGGCGGACAGCCTTGGCTGCTGTCCGCCCAGCGCTCCCAAGAGCAGGCGGCCGCGTTCCAGCCGACAGGAGCGACCGGCGAACTCCAGCGTGCCGCTTCCACCGGTCACGATCCATAGCTCCGCTTCGCGTTCTTCCGCTCCCTGTAGACCCAGCGGCCGCTTTCGAGCAGCGGCCTTCGGATCTTCAAGTCGTTCAGGCAGAATCTCTTCGTACCGAATATCGGTCAATAGATAGCTGGCAGGTTCAAGAGACAACTTCTTGCCTCCTTCCTTTTATATGATAATCATTCTCAATACACACTGGCGCTAGTATACGCTTTTTTGCAAGCTCGAGCAATATATCACGCTGACAGAAGCGCTGATACGCACCTTTGCTCTTGTCTTGATACCAATCTTGATACCAAGAGATGCGCAGCTCTGATAACGATCTGCCCCGCTCCCCAGCGGCCAAACTCCAAAAAACCGCCGAATGGCTTCGGCGGTTGATTGGCAGGCTGATGCAAATATCAAAGGATAGGCAGAACACGGCGACACGCTTACGGCGCCATGTGTTTGACAACATCGGCGAATTTCAAGAGATTGGCCTGAATACCGCCGGACTGCCAGTAGGAGCGTTCGACGACGTAGACGTGTCCTTCTTTGACGGCTTTGAGCGATTTCCAGATGGGACGCTCCAGCAGCTTCTTCGCTTCCTGATTCTCTTCGGAATCCCAGTCGCCTCTCGCGGGGAAAATAAACAGGTGATCGGCGTCCAGTTCCGCCAGCCCTTCTTCGGAGATGATGGCCTGGTAGTCCTGCATCTCACCGACCATAGGATGGGGCGTCAAACCGAGTTCACTGTAGATTGTACCTGTGTAGCTGTTTTTGACGCCAAACAAGGCCATTGTCTTATCTGCACCATTCAAGCGCAGTACGGTGACCGTCTCTCCTTTTGCGGACTGCTCAAGCTTGGCTTTGGATTCGGCAGCCGTTTGATCGTAGTTCTCCAAGACCTGCTTGCCCTTTTCCGGGATGCCCAGTGCATCCGCTACAGCCAGAAGAACCTTTCGGGGATCTTCCAGCACATCCTGCGGCAGACGATAGGTAGGCGCAATCTTGGAATACGTCTCATAAGCCGTCTGATCCATGCCTCCGTCCAGCATAATCAGATCCGGCTGCTGCGCCAGCATCGCTTCGGGACTCCCGGAAATATCAAACTGCGGAACATCAAGCTTCAGATAATCCTGAATCCCCCAGTTGGGATGATACCACTGCACAATCGGCTTCACTCCAAGCGCGACCATATAATCCTCCAGATAGATACCGGCTGGACGTTTAGGATGAGCAGGGATGTTCACGTCACCAAATTCGCCTCTGACCGTACGAGTCTCGCTCTTGGAAGCCGTACCAGCTGCTGCCGACTGTTCCGCCGGGGATTGGTTCGCTGTAGAAGAAGTGTCCTGCGTCTGAACTGGCGCTGCCTCCGAATTAGCGGCTGCGCTCCTGGATTCGCTGCCCGCTCCGCATCCGGCCAATGCCGTGCTTACCGCCAGAATCCATGCTGCGGCTCCTGCCTTGACCTTTATCGAATATCGTTGTTTCATCTTGTTCTCTCCCCCAATTGATTTTCATTCTCAATTTCTTTTTCTCATTCTAGCCTTCGCCAGAACGAGAGACAATGCACATTGGGGGAGATTTTTTTGTACAAACGCGTGACAAAGTCTAAGCGATAGGTTCACCTTGGTTACGCTTGGCTGCCCATTATCGCGTCACATCCAGCTCATCCAGCGTGACCCGGTACAACTTCGCGTCTTCCAGCAGCAGTAAGGTACCGCCTCGTGCATCGCGCAAACCGGAATCGATCTGCTTTTGTCCATCGCTGAATACGAATGAATCCCGTGGAATCAGACGTCCGGATGGATCTGGTTGCAGCAGAACATATTGTTCATGCTGCTGATACCCTTTGTCGAGCAGGAAACGTTGGCCATCCGTAACGACCACGGACGAACCTCTGATCTGCGGATCGGCGAACGAAACCTCAGGCTGCGCCGCATCACCTGACAGATGACCCAACAAGAAATCCGTATAATAATAAAACCAGACTTCTTGATCGGAACAGACATTCAGGGCATAACAATCGGCAATATTGGCTTCACTGTTCGTAAACACACGGATACCCTCACGATCCCAGGCGATCAGACCGCTCTCGCCAACCGGACGTTTCCAACCGTAGTTCCCGAATACTCCTTCGTCAAAATAGCTGGTCCAGATCAGTCCGCCCGCTGTCGTCTGCACCTGCTGAATACCGTCGCCGAGCAGAAAACGCCGCTGCACACTCCCATCTTTGCCCCATACGACCGCATTGAGATCATAGCGATCATGCGCTTCGTAACGGCTGCGTGCGCTGACTACCAGCAGCTCCTCACCCAGCGGCTGTGCATAATGATAAGTCAACGACTCACCTTCAATCAGCTGTTCTTCGATCGGTATTGAAACTTCGTCCCAAGCAGGCGAAGAAGCAGCCGCAGCCAGATTGACGATCAGCACTTTTTGCCGGGGCGGGGGTGCAGATGGAGAGGAAGCCGCAGACAAGAGATCCGAAGTCTGGGAAACGGGCGGCGTCTTGCCGGTTAGCATCAGGTAGGCTTTTCCGTTATAACCCAGCGTCGCAGTCATCACTTCCCACCCTTCCAATTCGGCAGAAAGATCCACGAGAGGGAGAAGCGGAATGTCGCGCTGAGTCTGATTCGTAGGTGTGGATTCCGAATTGTTTTTTCCGGTCGATGACGATCCAGTCGGATTCTGGGTGTTCTTGCGGGAATTCATCTTGTAGACCTCCGTTCGCTGTATAGGCTTTTATTCTGTTGTATACCCGTAAAGGCGTATCGAACAGTGTAAAAGTATGGCGAAGCGGCTGCTTGCATCTGAATGTATACTTTTCAAACCTCATGCTGGGTGCACATGGCAGATCTGACCAATCGGACTTAGACCATGACTCGCTTCAGGCGGCTGACGTAACGTCCGCGCACCAGCAGGAAGTAACCCAGCTGTGCCAGCAGGAAGGCTCCGGTCGTCAGCAATACCGGTTCGGTGATATTCACGATGTGCAGGATCGCCAGAACGGGACTCAGCACCACGAACGTCTGAATGACAGACACCACAATCGGCAGGAAGAACAGCAGCGCAATCTGAAGAGTCGCTGATTTTTTCATCTCCCCAATGCTGAGACCCGTCTTGGACAGCGCCCGATACATCTGCGCATCGCGGGACAGTTCGGCGTGCAGTTTGAAGTAGAGGAAGCTGGCGGAAGACAGCGAGAACATCAATCCCACGAATGAGCCGATAAAGCTCAACATGGACATAAACTGCTTGTAGGACTGATAATCGTTGGCCCGAATATTCAGATAACCATTCGTCCGATTCTCACCCGTCGCTCGTGGACTTAGCTTGGCTAGCTCGCCTGCTACTCTCGCTTCCTCGCTGTCGTATCGCGGCGTAATGCCGTCCCAGGCTGGAACCCGGTAGAAGAGCATTTGCCTGGCCAGTCCCGCCGCGTCACCACGTTTGAACTGGTCAACGGCTGCTTGATAGATCTGATCCGGTACCACAAGCGCCGAACCCCATTGCAGCGTCGCAAATACAGGGCTCTGCGCAACTTCATTTACCTTCACCTCTGCTTCACTTGCGACGATCTTGAGCGTCTCTCCAGCACTTGCCAGCGGATGATCGATCCTCTTCTCATCATATAGAAGCAGCGCCTGCGGCTGTCCTTTCTGCTCCGGGACCAGCGAAGGCAGCTGCCACTCGGCAGCAATGCGAGCGTAGTCGGAAGCGGGAATGAGATTGATGCTGGAGCCGGATTGGTCATCGCCGACACTAGCGAACAGCGACTGCATTTGTCTCTTCTCATAGGTCACTCCCTCACGTTTCAGAACCGCTTCGACCTTGGCCTCATCCACGGCTATTCCCGCTGGATGCTGGGTAGACAGCTGGAACGCATACGGATTGTCCTCATACAGCGATCTCGTCTCCCGGTCAATCGACAGTACGAACCCTGCACTCATCGAAGCGACCGAAGTGACAACCGTAATCAGGAATAACACACGGGCATTATCTTTGATCTTGTAGGCCATCTCGGAAATCCACAGTAGATTCGTTTTTCTCCAGACGAAGGAGCGGTTGCGCTTGAGCAGCCGCATGAACAGAACGGACAGCTGAGAATAGAAAAAATATGTCCCGGCAATGCCCGTACCCGCCGCCAAAAACAGCTGGGTAGCTTCCAAAGTGTCAACGCGCAGCGCAGTATAGCCTACGCCCAACAGTACGATCCCCAACAGAACCAGCACAATCGAAGCTTTGGGTTCCGTCTTGGGTTTGGCATTGCCCTGCAGCAGCTCCAACACATTGCGTTTGCGTACAAACAGCAGCGTCATTGCCGAAATGACCAGGAACAAGGTGGCAAAAGCTCCGGTCGTCAGCAGCATCGCTCCCCAAGGCCAGTAGAACGGCAGCTCCGGCGTCTCCGTCATGCGCGAAGCCAGCAGCAGGAACAGCTTGGAGAGCAGCATCCCCAGCCCCATCCCACTGATGATGGCGCCTGTACCGATCAGAATATTTTCCAGAAACACCAGACGGTTCAGCTGCGAAGGTTGGGCGCCGAGCATGAGCAGCAGGCCAAACTCCTTGTTGCGGGATTTGAGGAAAACGCTGATCGAATAGAGCACGAAGAAAAAGGCAAAAATAAAAATGACATATTCGGCTGCGATCATGCCTGTCTTCGTCATTTGGTGCATCTCCGAATGAAGGATCACCGGATGATAGATGAACACCGCAAACGAGAAGAAGATCATGACCATGAAGGTGCTGCTCAGAAAATAGGCAAAATAGGCCCTGGCGTTGCGCTTGACGTTGTTATACGCGAATTGAGGAAAGTTCATGTGCGTTCCCTCCCCAGAAAGATAACGTATCAATAATCTTCTGGAAAAAGGCCTGGCGGCTCTCTCCCCGGTGAATCTCGGCCGCCAGACGGCCGTCCTTGATAAACACGATGCGGTGACAGTAGCTGGCCGCCTGCGGGTCGTGGGTCACCAGCATGATCGTCGTCCGCTCCTGCTCATTCAGACTCTCCATCGACTCCATCACGATGCGCGACGCGTTGGAATCCAGTGCGCCCGTTGGCTCGTCGGCCAGCAGAATCGAAGGTTCGGCAATTACGGCGCGAGCGATGGCTGTACGCTGCCGCTGACCGCCGGAGATCTCATAGGTACGGCTACCCAGAATCCCCGAGATGCCCAGTCGATCAGCAATCCGGTGCAGCCGCTCATCCATCTCCTTGAGCTTCATTCCGTCCAGGGTCAGCGGCAGCACGATATTTTCAGCGACGGTTAACGTGTCCAGCAAATTAAAGTCCTGAAAAACGAATCCCAGTTCGCGCCGCCGGAACTTGGCCAGATCGTTGCGGCTCATGGCATAAGGGTCCTGTCCTCCGATCTTCACCGTGCCGGAGCTGGGCGTATCAATGGTCGAGACCATGTTGAGCAGCGTCGTTTTTCCGCTCCCGGATGGTCCCATCACCCCAACGAATTCCCCCTCGGCGATGGTCAAATGAATGTCGGTCAGCGCCTGGGTGGATACTTTGCCCGGATACACTTTGTTTAGATTGCGAGCTTCCAGAATGTTCATTATGCTCTCTCCTTCCTTTACGATTCCCAGTCTAACGAATGCTTGGGCAAGCGACCATCGATTCTTCTTAACGCCACCTTACATGCCGATTAAGCTTCTGTTCGGTTGAGTCTGCTATTCAATTCGTCCAGTCAGTCCGGCAGCGCTGTACGTGGCACCGTGCAGGGTAAGCAGAGAGCAATCCGCGTTCAAGATGAAGGCTCAGTCCGATGTCCGGCTTCCCGAAAGACGATTCGGACGGTCGTGCCGACGCCAGGTTCCGACTCCAGCTCCAGACCATGCTCCAGATGCCGACATACCTCGTTCACCAGATACAATCCCATGCCGGTCGATTCCTTGTATTGTCTTCCTCGCTGCCCGGTAAAATACGGATGAAACACCCGGTTTAAGTCCTCCCGTGCAATCCCGATCCCCTGATCCCGGATCTCCAGCGCCAGATGAGGTCCGCGATGAAAAGCCCGGATCAAGATCTGTTTGCCTTCACCTTCGGTATAATTGACGGCATTGGTTAGAATCTGCCCCAGCACAAAACGCAGCCATTTGGCATCCGTGTACACTTCATCTTGTTCTTCGATCTCGATTCGCGGCGACACACGCCGCTTGATGAACAGCCTGCGATGCTCGGCCAGCGCCTCGCGGATCGGCAGCACCAGACGTACACGCTCCACTGCAAAGTCCTGCTCGAATTGCTCCAGCCTTGAAGTATAGATGACCATCTCCAGTCCCTGCCGGATTCGGTCCAGCTCCTCACTGATGCTGTCCGCCAAGTCTTCATCCTCGATCTCGCGTGCGGATAATTGCAGCACGGACAGCGGCGTCTTCATCTGATGAACCCAACGCCCGGTAAACGTGGCATGCCGCTCTGCTCCGCTGCGATACGCCGCCAATTCTTCTTCATATTCGCGGTCATACACTCGAATCAGACTGGAGATCGACTCAGACAGCGGCGCTTCGCCCAGCGATTCCAGCCGTTGGCTGCGCGGTACTCCCGGCTGGGTGAGACGCTTGTACATCCGGCGCAGCGTGAGGTACCGATAGGCCAGATAAGCTCCCAGCACCGCGCTGCTCAGGAGCACGCCATATCCGATAATCGAGGGCGGGCGCTTCTCGCCGCTCAACCAATAGAGAAGAGGAATCATCAGTGCCTGCACGCTGAAGAAGAGAAGCAGCGGCAGTTGATCGCGCCAGAACAGCTTCACGACCGACCTCCGGCGGCCGTATCCTCATTCTCACCTTCAAGTCTGTCCTCTGTCTGTGCATGAGTACGCTTCTCCTCTTCCTCCAGACCTTCCGGTTGCATGAGTACATAACCCGCTCCGCGTACGACTTCGATGCCCGCATCGGTCTCCAGCTCCTTGAGTTTTTTGCGCATCCGGGTGACATAGACATTCAAGGTATTGTCATCAATAAAATGATGATCTTCCCACATCAGCCCCAGCAGGCGGTCACGGCTGACGACCCGACCTTCGCGGCGCATCAGCGCTTCGATCAGCAGCGCTTCCTTGCGGCTTAATTCCGTAGAGCGCTCCCCGCAAGCCAGTACATATCGTTCAGGGTAAAGCGTCAGGTCTGCCGCTTCGATCTTCTTCTCTTCGGGCCCGGCCGCATATTCTCCGTAGGCTCGGCGCAGATGACTGCGAACCTTCGCCAGCACCACTTCATAATGAAAAGGCTTGGTAATGTAATCATCCGCCCCATTTTCCAAGGCCATCACCTGATCCATCTGTCCGTCGCGCGCCGAGATAAACAGAATGGGACAGACCGATTCCGCTCGGATCTGTCTGCACCAGTAGAAGCCATCGTATTTGGGCAGGTTCACATCCAGCAGCACCAGTTGGGCACCGGATTGACGAAACTCTTCGGTGATCCGTTCAAAGTCCCGCGCGATCCAGGCCTGGTAGCCGTATTTCTCCATATCGCTGCGGAGCAGTTCCGCAATCTTGGGATCGTCTTCCACGATCAAAATGGTATACATATTCAATTCCCCTCTTGCTTGGATTGGTCTGGTGGTGCAGCAGGCTTCAAGCAGTCTCTGCACCGCCTCTCTGTTGTAGACGCTTCTTCTCCGATCTCCCACGCAAAAAACGGTGAATTCCCCCGCATGTATCGGAAATTCACCGCTGCTGCTTCCGCAAATGCTTGCGTTTAACGAGTTTACACCTTCGACTTGACTGGCAGAGGCTCCACTGTTTAGCCTCTTAATCCAGCCAAACGACCGACTTCAGCCAATGCTTCATAGGAGTCCCAGCGTTTCTCTCCCGTCCACGCCAGCTCCGCCATGGCACGCAGCGGCTCGCGGATACCGGCAGCGACTTCTTCGACGCCCTGCGCATCCGGCTTGTCGCTCCAGACCGAAAATGTACAGCCCAGCAGCCATGATGGATAAGGTGCCGACCACTCCTGCGGCTCATCTTCCGCAATACGCGGAAGCCGTCCGGGATGCCAGTCTGCATAGATCTTTTCTCCGGTCGGGTATCTGTAGCCTGCATGCTCGCCCAGTACATAATAGAAATACGCGTCATTGAAGTTGACCAGTTTGTGCCCCTTGTCGATAAAGGTCTGCACGGTCGCCATCTTGGGGTCCCATTTCGTCCAATACGTGATCTGCACCGACGTCTTGAGGGCAACCTTCTGCTCCAATCCTTCCCGGTATAACCCATCGTTCCAGACTCTCGCCACAAATCCCTGCGATTCCAGGCGCTGCGCCACCGTGTTCAGATAAGCGACATAGGCGTCCACTTCCGAACCGCCTTCGATGCCCAGTGTATCCCGTGCGTATTGTCCAAGCTGCGGATAATCGGCAAAATGCGAGAAGTCGATAAATTCATCGCCGCCAATATGAAAATAGGCACTGCCTGCGAACAGCTCCGCATATTCGTCGATCAGCTCCATCACAAAGGCCACGGCTTCCGGGTTCGTAATGTCCAGTGCACCTCTCGCAGGCTTGCCGTCCCGATCGTGAAGCAGCCATTCCGGGCGATGTCTCAGCGCATAACCCAGATGCCCAGGTGAATCCAGCGAAGGGATCAGCGCGATATGCAGCCGCTTTGCTTCTGCGATAATCTCCCGAATCTCCGACTTGGTGAGGTATTGCTGCGCCATGACCTCCGGATGACGTTCACTCTCGAACGTAAAGCCTTCATGTTCGGAAAAATGCAGCTGAAGCGTATTCAGCTTCAATTCTGACATCTCGCGCAGTCGATCCAGAATCCAGGCCTGCGGATAAAATTTGCGGCCGATGTCCAGATGCAGCGCACGCTCTCCCAGTACTGGCTGGTCGTCAATGACGCCGTAAGGAATTCCCTCACCTGCCGTCAGCAGCTGGCGCACCGTACGCAGTCCATGTCGAACCGCCTGCTCCGTACCCGCCGTCAGTCGAACCATTGAACCAATGTCCAGCCGGTAAGCTTCGGGATGCTCCAGTCCGGCAGGGGAAGCCCATTCCACGACCAGATCCCCTTCATCTGCTTCCTCCATCCCGCCTGCACGCATGGGATTGGGCAGCAGTCCCGCATCCTCAAACTCTTCGCGCATGGCATCCACCGTCTGGTGCAGCGTATCCGGTAGATGATTCCCGCCTTCCGGATGTAAGAGAATCAATGCCGATGCGGGATTCGGATACCAGACACCCTCCGCATGAGCCTCATCATGAACCGTGTATCGTACGCTGGGGAGAGATCGTCCCCGATAAGCGTCCTGCTCCGTGCTGTGATTCATCGCCCTCACCTCAAAATCGCCTGATCGGCTGAATAATCTTGCGTTCTTCCCTTCATTCCTCGATTAAAAGGATTCTTGTTCAAGACGCCGCCGAACTTCGTCCGCATAAGCTGGATCGAACGTCAGTCGTCCATCGGCAGGATCGGTCAGGATTCTGCCCTTGTTCAAACGGGCGTCCAGCCAATCGCTAACGAAACCTGGTGCATAGCCGCCGGTATTTAGCGTTCCCTTGGGGCCGAAGACAAGCATCTCTGTATAAGTTTGTAGATAAGATTCCCGCTCGACAGAGCCCATGGATGCCTGAACCAGCAGAAACTCCAGATCATACATCAGACAGGACTTAAAATCGCTGTGCAGCGCGAAAAAGCCCTTCTCTTCAATAATTGCCTCCGCCAGCGTCCGAATCTTGCGTTCAGCGTCCGGCAGTTGATCCTGCGCCTGGGTACACAATTCCTGAAGGCGTGGAGTGAGCGGAGCCGTACGCGCCTGCTCCAGCGCTGCCTGTTTGTCTTCCTCGGAGGTATCGTAGACGTCCTCATGCACCAGAGCACGCACAAATTCACCAAAGCTGCTTGCAAGCGGCAGAATCTCGGGTTCTTCGTCCATCTCCACCGCCACGTGAATGACTGCCGGTTCGCCCTGCGGCCCACATTCGCGGTAATCCAGCATCATCGCGTCATGCCCTGCGGATGGACATTCCCCGAATACAATCCCGATGTCGGGATAGCCCCATTCTTCAATCATGAAGCGGCTGCCCAGATCCTCCGAGTCCAATCCCCATTGGCCTCCAATTCCGCAGATTCCGGTAAGGATCAGATAACCTTCGTCCACACTGTCCGGTTCCCCTACCGGAACACAGGTATTCACCGGACAGCCGCCATTGCGGATTCGCAGCAGCGAGATATAATCCGCAGGCAGCTTATAGCCCAGCAGGTTCTCTACTTGGGCAATCCGTTCATCCGTGACTTCTTCGGGACTGGTAAAATAATCATCATCCGACCAGAACAAAAGCGGATCAAAAGGTTCCGTTTGAGCAGCATGAGTCAACGTTTTCTCCTCCATTCGGTTCTATGTAGTTGATCTTCGCGTAATCGACAAGTCTGAATAGTTCTTTCAAATCGTCATAAAAAAAGCCCGGTCAGGCACTGTCCCCAGTGTACACCTGACCCGGCCAAACGCGCAAAATGTATCCTGCTATTCCTGCTGTTCGCTCAAGAAACCTGTTCGGAGCTGCCTTTGGCAGACTGGCACAGCCCGGCACACTCCCGGAACGCCGCCATCTGGCAGCCCGCGCATCCTGCGGCATCCACATACCGCGACAGCGCAGCGTCAATTGCCTCGCCGGTATACGCAAAGCAAGTTCCCTCGCCCAGTTCGGCGAGCAGTCCCGTTCTCTCCAAGATGCGCCGGGGCTGCGGCTGAAGACCCGACAGCAGCAGAGTACCGCCCGAAGCGTGTACCCGCTTGAGCAGTCCGCGCAGGAATGTCTCGCCGGAGGCATCAATCAGCGGAACGCCGCCCATGCGCAGCAGCAGCGTGCGCGATGGATCATGGGACGCCAGAAATTGCGGCGTCTCAAATGGATTGCGTGCGCCGAAGAACAGTGCCCCCCGTACGCTGAAGATGCCCAGCTGGGGACAATCCCGGTCCTCGGTCACGCGGCCTGCCGTCACTTTGCCATGACGGGCTTCGCGGTCGGGCAGCACTTTGTCCAGCCGCTGTTCGTCAGCCATGCGCTTGACGAACAGCAGAACGGCCAGCGCCAGGCCGGCCTCAACGGCGGTGGTCAGTGTCGTGAACACGGTCAACCCGAAGGTCACGACAAGGACAAGCGAATCGCCGCTGCGCAGTTTGAACAGCTGGGCGAACGTCCGCCGTTCGCTCATATTCCAGGCAACGAGCATGAGGATGGGTGCCATCGCCGCGAGCGGAATCGCCGAGGCGTACGGTGCGAGCAGCACGAGAACCAACAGCACGACGAGTCCGTGAATGATGCCGGACAGCGGCGAAGCTGCGCCGTTCTTGATGTTGGTCGCGGTGCGGGCAATCGCGCCCGTCGCCGGAATCCCGCCAAACAGCGGCGCCGCCATGTTGGCGATACCCTGCCCAATCAACTCGCGGTTGCTGTTATGCCGCGAGCCGCTCATGCCGTCCGCTACGACGGCGGACAGCAGCGATTCAATGCCGCCCAGCAGCGCGATAATCAGCGCCGGGCGGATCATCAAGGTTATATTTGACCAGGACAGGTCGGGCAGATGGAAGGAAGGCAGCGCGGCGGGAATCTCGCCGTACGCCGAACCGATGGTCGCAACCCTGCCATCGAGGAACAGCACCGCGACCAGTGTGGACAGGATCAGTCCAATCAGAGAAGGCGGGACTTTGGGCAGCAGGCGCGGCATCAAGAGCAGCGAAGCCAGGCAGATCCCGGCGACGAGAATCGCATAGGGATTGATCGTCCCGAGATGCAGCGCAAGCTCCCGCATGTTCAGCAGAAAGCTCTCATGGCGCTGCAAGCCGGTCAGCCCCAGGAAACTGCCGATCTGCCCGGTGAAGATCGTGACCGCAATCCCCGCTGTAAAGCCAACGGTCACCGGCTTGGGGATGTACTTAATCAATGCCCCAAGCTTCAGCAGTCCCATCAGCACCAGCAGAATCCCAGCCAGGAACCCGGCAACCAGCAGCTTGTCGTAACCATACTGAAGCACGATCGCCAACAGAATCGGAATGAAAGCTCCTGTCGGCCCGCCGATCTGGAACTTCGACCCACCGAGCAGCGAGATCAAGATGCCCGCCACGATGGTCGTATAGATCCCGGTCTCCGGCTTGACTCCCGAAGCAATCGCAAACGCCATCCCCAGCGGAATGGCGATAATCCCGACGATGCAGCCCGCGATCAGATCACGTTTCAGATCGCTTTTCCCATACCCTTCGAACCTTCCCCAACCTTTCATGAATACGCAAACCTTCTTTTCATTATTTTCAAAAACTGATGACCGATTAACCGTAACATGTCTTTCTTTTATGCAATATGAAAAAAATCAATTTTTTAAATATTTTCTTTGCTTTAGGCAAGTTTTTTTGCGGATTAACGACTCACAAAAACGTTCCTCATGGCAAACGCCATAAGGAACGTTAAATCGACCCTCTATTACATCCGAATTCCCATATGCGCCAGGTCATCTTTGTCCTTGTGCACCGAACTGCCGCTAAAATCATAACGTACGCCGGTCAGCTCCTCGGAGATGCGCCACAGCTTATCCATCGTCTCTGCGTTCATCTTATAATCAACGGAGCGATCAAAGGTCGGATACCCCTTGCGTCCACCTTTACCATCGGGACCAATATATTCACCACCATGAAGCTTCGGTTCGGTTGCCGCATACAGCGTCGGGAGAGCGCCCATCGCCGCTGGCTGGCTCATCAGCCCCCAGAGCGCTGCCACCACGCGGCCTGCCTGTTTGCCGGAACCGCGTGAGATCAGGTTGGTGTTGGATACACCGGGATGACAGGCGATGCTCAAGGTATTCGCACCTACAGCGGACAGTCTCTCCTGAAGCTCACGGGCGAACAGCAGATTGGCGAGTTTACTCTGTCCATAGAACTTCATCGCGCTGTAGCCGATCTGTCCATGCAGATTGTTGAAGTAGATATAACCGCTTTTGGCTGCGATGCTGCTCAGAGTCACGACCCGGGAACCCGGCGTCTTCAGCAGCAGCGGCAGCAGGCGGCCCGTCAAGGCAAAATGCCCCAGATGGTTGCTGCCGAATTGCAGCTCGAAGCCATCCTTGGTTCGGCCGAATGGCGGAATCATCACACCCGCATTGTTGACCAGAACATGCAGCGAAGCGTATTTGCCCAATATCCCTGCCGCGAACGCCTCTACGCTGGAGAGATCGGCCAGATCCAGACGCATGACCTCTACATTAGCCTGTGGGAATTTTTTGAGCAGACCTTCGGCAGCCTGATGGCCTTTTTCCATATTGCGAACGGCCAGGATCACTTCCGCTCCTTTCGCCGCAAAGCCATAAGCCGTTTCCAGTCCCAGCCCACCGCTTCCTCCCGTGATGATGACTCTTTTCCCTTTCATGTTCGGCATCGATTCGATCGTCCATTTTCCGCTCATTTCCATATCCTCCTTGGGGTTCGCCCGTCTGTTCCTCTAGTTTCCGATGTTCACTTGTGGGTCTCCATTTGCCTGAATCGCTACTTCCCAGTTTGCCTTAAAATCACGCCGTTTTCAAACAACCGTCTGTCATCGATTCTGCGCACTGCAAAAAGGCCCTTCCCGCTGGGAAAAACCCCGAAATCGACTCCGGCCTACAGCGATCATTCTCTTCTAACCCCCATGGAACATCAACAGAATTCCGATCGACAGAGACACCAGCAGCATGAAAAATCCGACCGCCCGATAACCTTCGGACAGAAAACTCCTCGGCTCGGTGACTCCTCGCTCAACCGGATCAACCGATGGGTGCACCAGACGATCCGGACGAACCAAAGCCAGCGGGCACAGCAGCAGAAACACTCCGATCAGCAGCAGCATACGCGTCCCTCCCGAATACCGGATTTGGACCTTCGACTCGACTGGGTTCGGCTCCGCTTGGCTTCGCCTGGCCTGGCTGGGCTTGGTCCGTGTGTTTTTTATGTACCCGCTTTTGGGGCGTACGCATCTGCGAGACCCACGTTTTTCGGCATTTTCAGCACTTATTGACCAGACTTAGAGAGGTTCGAGATCAGTTTTGACTGCGCGGCGGATGGATGAGTGACTGTAGGCCATGATTAACTCTCCACTGCTTGCGTCAAACAGGCCCATACAGATGTCGCATGAGGTAACCAGTGTCTTGGATGCCGCCTTGTCATCCGCCAGGACATAATAGCGTAAAGTCCCTTGGCATCGGTCACAGCACTCTGACCAGGAACGGCTGTATACAAGCAAATCTTCCCATACATGAGCCAGACCTGTGTAAAAAGCGCCAACTCCCTTCTTTTCGTGCCGTTGATTTTTTATCCGTTCCCAGGAACTTCGTGCATCACGGTAAGCTTCCTCAGAAATCAGGATCTCTTCGTCGCTCTCGATATAAGGCTGAAGCCGATCCCAATCCTTCGGATTCATATTTTTCCCGTAACGCCAAATCTCGGGCATCAGCTCGCGCATCGTCAGCACCGCATACCTCGGCTCGGGCGGCGCGGCAGATTCAAAGATCGAACGATCAAGTTCTTCGATCAACTGTCGAATCGATGTGTATACGCTCAATGGGGATTCCCCCTTCTTCGCATCATTCAAGGTTGCAGCTTTCGCTCATATGAAAATCCCACGTTACCATTCGCATCGACCACCTCGCACACTGGGACGAATCCGGCTCCTGTATACAGTCGGCGCGAACGTTCATTGTAGCTGTAGATCATCCCGATCTTCAGCATCTGCCATCCCTTCTCACGTGCACGTCCGATCAGTCGATCCAGCACGCAGCGGCCGATTCCGCGCGAGCGGTAATGGGCGTCTCCGATGGTGATCGGCAGATTATTCTCCAACAGCGCCGCATCGCCGATGGGTCGCCAGCCGTCTTTTTCAAGCACTTCAATCATATACAATTCACCCGCACCGCTCAGATGGCTGTACATGCGCAGAATGGCTGCCGAATCGTAAACACCTGTCTCCATACCTTCCGACATTCGCAGCACTTCCCGATCGCTGTACCACGGTTGAGCCGCCACAGCATCTTTTATACCTGCATAAGGGCGGAGCCTCAGTTCCTCGTGGATCTTGAGTACGCTGTATGATGCCGCTTGTGCTTCTTTCATTCGCTTCACCCCTTACCACCGCACACATCCATGCCGTATTCGCCGGGAAAAGCTTCTTCCAGCAGCCGCTGGCTGTACTTGTAATAAGCGGCGAAGCTGGCAGGATCGTAACCGCGCATCTCTTCTTCCAGCCATTCGCTCTCATCTTCTTCATCTTCTTCTGCTTCTTCGTCGTCCGAGTCAGCCTCTTTCGCCCAGAGCAGTTCTTCGCGCAGCAGATCAAGCGGATCGGATGGATATTCCGGGATCTCCTGTCCGCTCTCCTCCACGTCCCGAATGGCTTCCCATACCGCGTTGTAGACCAGACGCTCTTTCTCCGGAAGTTCATCCAGCCTCCTGCCCGCCGACTCCCTCAACATAAACAGCAGCGTCCACGGCGTCACCTGCCACAATGTGCCCTGATGCTCGATCAACTGCCCAATCTCACCGAAGCGGTGTTCGCGGATCGAATCCGGTATTTCTGTACCTCTTCCATATGCGGTACTCAGGCGGCTCCATGGAATGTCCTCCATCTTCAGATGGCTTAACGACTGCATCAAGCTCGGCATAAGTCTCCTCCTTGGCCTAGAATCGGGGGCTTCCAGTATGCACCTTGCATCAACCTTAGACTCCCGCTTATTATCCAAAAAGATTCGCGCTCCAGCCCCTCGTTCCTGCACAGCTGTTCGCACTCTCTGAAGGTCAGCACTTCCTACTTCCTACCGACTCCTTCAATCTTGACTGCGGGCGCGTTCCTGCCTCAATGGATCTCGTTGGCCATGTCCGAATCATTAACGGCTTTGCGTATAATAAAGTAGTAGATGATAGATGTGATGACGGCGACGATAATAGGCATTACCATGCCGAAGACGCCCCAGATGTAGAATAAGCTGTCTATGTTCAATCAGCTCCTCTCGGTTTAGAACCGCTGAAGGGCATTGAAATGGAATCCGATACCGCCAAGGCGGCTGCGTGCGGCGAAGCTGCACGCCCAGCGCCGGCTGGAGCCTCCGGCGGAAGCCCGCCTGCGGCCGATCGCGCTAAGCGGCCTGGGCCGCTTGAACCGGAGGAAGCCGCAGCTTCGGCTTCCTCACGCTTGTGCAGCGTGCGTAGAGCGGTGGACAGCATCAGCTTGATCCGATTCAGCTGATTCACTTCAGTCGCGCTCGGGTCGTAATCCACGGCCGCTAGATTGGCCGAAGGATGCAGCTTCTTCACGGCCTTGAACACGCCGCGTCCTGTAATATGATTCGGCAGGCAGGCGAACGGCTGCAAGCAGATCACGTTGCTCACGCCGCTCTCCAGCAGTTCCAGCATCTCGGCGGCCAGCAGCCAGCCTTCTCCACATTGACTGCCCAGCGATACCACACGACTGGCTTTGTCCGCCAGCTCGTCAATGTATAGCGGCTGCGTAAAGCGGCGGCTCGCAGCCAGCGCCTCTCTCATCGGACGGCGGTACCATTCGATAACCTGGGTAAAAGCCATTCCGGTAAATCGCTTACCCAGCGACGCTCCCAGATGACGCAGATTAAAGCCGCTGTCATTGAAGCAGTACAGGAAGAAATCCATCAGATCCGGCATCACCGCTTCGGCTCCTTCGCTCTCCAAGAGCTTCACCAGATCACCGTTCGCACCGGGATGGAACTTGAGGAGAATCTCTCCAACGACGCCAACTCTCGGCTTGCTTAAATTCAGCAGAGGCAGCTCGTCAAAGTCCTTCACAATCGCTGCGGTCTGCGTGCGAAAGACGCGCAGAGAACCGCTGCGAATCGAGGTTTTGCAGGGGGCGATCCAGGCTTTGTAGAGCGCGTCGGCAGAACCCGGCACCGCTTCATAAGGCCGCGTCCGATAGAGCAGGCGCATGAGCAGATCCCCGTACAGAATCGCCATCAATGCCTTGTTGAGCAATCCCGGCGTAATCTTGAAGCCCGGCTGTTCGGAAGTTGGCGCAGTGCCCAGCGCCACTACCGGAACATCCGGGAATCCAGCGTCACGCAGTGCCTTGCGAATGAAGCCGATATAGTTGGTTGCCCGGCAGCCTCCGCCGGTCTGGGTAATCAGCACGGACGTGTTCTTCGGGTCATAACGCCCGGACTGCAATGCCGCTACCAATTGACCGGTCACAATAATCGACGGGAAACAGGCATCGTTGTTGACATGCCGCAGCCCTGTACCGATCTCCTGGCTGCCTGCCTCCTTCAGCACTTCCAAGCGATACCCCGAGGCATTAAAGGCCTCTTCCAACAGATCAAAATGGATGGGCGACATCTGCGGAGCCAGGATCGTATGCGTTCGGCGCATGTCCCGGGTGAAGGCGGGCGGCAGTGCAGTTCCAGAGCGTTGAAGGGATGATCGAGAGATTTTTATTCGCCCCTGGCGATCAGGCGAAGCGATCTGGGAGGTTGGAGCTTCGCCCGATAAACGCCGGTCTTCTTCCTCTGTTTGGATCTCTATGTCTGCCTGTACTCGCTTTTCTAATGATGCCTGCCCCTTGCTCTGTACCTCCACCCGCCCGGCTCGTTCACGCTGCTCCAGGGCAGCCGCCTTGAGTGAACGCAGTCGGATACGCGCTGCCCCGAGGTTGGAACCTTCGTCAATCTTCAGCTGTGTGTACAGCTTACCTGCGGCTTGCAGCAGCTCGGCGACCTGATCGCCAGTGACCGAATCCAGCCCGCAGCCAAAGGAGTTCAACTGCACCAATTCGAGACAGTCGTACTTGGCGACGACGTCTGCGGCCCGGTACAGACGAGAGTGATACATCCACTGATCGACGAAGGTAAGCGGACGTGGAGGCTCGCCCAGATGAGCCACCGAATCTTCCGTCAGCACAGCCATGCCCAGGCTGGCGATCAACTCAGGAATCCCATGATGAATCTCGGGATCGAGATGGTACGGACGTCCGGCGAGTACGATCCCGACGCCACCCTTGGCTTGGAGCTGGGCAAGCGCCCGCTCACCGGCACTGCGAATATCCGCCTGTGCCCGCCGTTCTTCCAGACGGGCTTCGGCAGCCGCTTCCTTGATCTCGTCCAGCGTAATCCCGAACTCACGCAGTTCCTCATGAAGGCGCCGCGCCAGCTTTCTCGTATCTTCAAAAGGCAGGTAAGGAGCCAGATAACGAACCCCGGATAGCGAATCGACATTGCTGCCAAGCACCTGCGGATACCCGGACACCACCGGACAGTTGAAGCAGTCATCCGCACCGGCACTCTCGCTGCGTTCGCGCGGCAGCGATGGATAGAAGATCAGATCCACTCCGCGCCGAACCAGACTTTCGATGTGTCCGTGCGCCAGCTTCGCCGGATAACAGGCGGTGTCGGACGGAATAGTCTCCAGACCGCGCTCATAGATTTTTTTGGATGAGCGTGGAGACAGTTCCACGCGGAATTTCAAGCGGGTGAAGAAGGTGAACCAGAATGGATAATTCTCATACATGTTTAGTACGCGGGGCAGGCCAACGCGACCGCGTTCCGCCCGATCCAGCGGCAGCGGTTTGTAGCCAAACAACCGTTCCAGCTTGTAATCGAACAGATTGATAACGCCATCCGGATTCTTCTCTCCTCCTGCCCCACGTTCACAGCGATTGCCGGTAATATATTCCCGTCCATCACCAAATCGATTCACGGTCAGCATGCAGTTGTTGCCGCATAGTCCACAGCGGCGCATGGACGATTCTGCCCGGAATCCGTCCAATTGACAAGCCGCGACCAAGCCGCTTCGTTCATGTTCCGTTCCGCGTTCACGGGCAATCAAAGCTGCCCCAAACGCCCCCATCAGCCCGGCAATATCGGGGCGAATAACCTCCTGCCCAACCTCGCGTTCAAAAGCTCGCAGCACCGCATCATTATGGAAAGTGCCTCCCTGCACGACGATACGGCTGCCCAGGTCCTGCGGGCCGCGTACTTTGATGACCTTGTACAGCGCATTTTTGACGACTGAACCCGATAACCCAGCCGAGATCTCGCCGAGTGTCGCGCCTTCTTTTTGCGCCTGCTTGACCCTTGAATTCATAAATACAGTACAGCGCGAACCCAGATCCAGCGGCTGCGGCGCAAGCAGTGCCGCTTCAGCGAAATCCCGTACGTTCATCTTAAGCGATTCGGCAAAGGTTTCAATAAACGAACCGCATCCCGACGAACAGGCTTCGTTAAGCAGAATACTGTCTATCGCCCCGTCCTTGACCCGCAGGCATTTCATATCCTGTCCGCCGATGTCGAGGATAAAATCTGCGCCCGGCAGAAAATGATCGGCTGCCTTGTAGTGCGCCACCGTCTCGATCTCGCCAAAATCTGCTCCAAGCGCTGACTTGACCAGACCTTCACCATAGCCGGTTGCCGTAGAAGCCGCAATATAGGCCTCTGACGGGAGCTTGTCATAGAGCACGCGCAGTGCTTCGACTACCGAATGAAGCGGACGCCCGCCATTCGCTCCATAATGCTGATGCAGCAATCGTCCCTGCTCATCGATCAGCACCAGTTTGGTTGTCGTCGAACCTGCATCAATACCCAGGTAACAGCGCCCTCTAGCCTGTGATAACTCCGCACGCTGCACACGATTGCGGGCATGACGGGTACGAAATGCATCCAGTTGATCCTGACTGGCAAACAGCGGCTCCAACCGATCCGCATGGTCTTCCGCTGCCGCTGCAAGACCCGGCAGTCTCTTCGCCAGCGCAGCGAACGTCAGCGAATGTTCGCGCTGCGCGGCTACAGCTGCTCCCTTCGCCACAAACAGCTCGGGGCGCTCCGGCAGGACAATCTGCTCGGGCGCCACGTTCAGCGTCTTTACGAAACGATGACGCAGCTCATCGAGATAATGCAGCGGCCCACCGAGAAAAGCGATATTCCCGGTGATCTTTTTGCCGCAGGCCAGGCCGCCGATCGTCTGATTAACCACGGCCTGTAGAACGGACGCCGAGATGTCTTCAAGAGCTGCCCCTTCGTTTAGCAGCGGCTGTACATCGGTCTTGGCGAATACCCCGCAGCGGGAAGCAATCTCATACAGGGTACGGCTGCCCTTTGCCAATTGATTCAGTCCGGCAGCATCGGTCTGCATCAGTGCGGCGATCTGGTCGATGAACGCGCCTGTCCCCCCTGCGCAGGAACCGTTCATTCGCTGGTCGATTGCGCTTTCAAAAAAAGTGATCTTGGAATCTTCGCCGCCCAGTTCAATCGCCACATTGGTATGCGGAATAAACCGTTCCACCGCTTCCGCACCAGCAGCCACCTCCTGAACGAAAGGGAGCGCCAGCCATTTGGAGACCGCGATTCCGCCTGATCCCGTCACGCAAATACGCAGGTTAGCGCCGCGCTGCTCCGACGAATCGCTGTACAGCTCACAAACTTCTTCCAGAATCCGCCGCACGGTTCCCCGAATATCCGCATAATGCCGCTCATAGCGGCCGTGCAGCAGCTCATACCGCTCATTTAATAGGGCTAATTTAACTGTGGTAGAACCAACATCAAGTCCGATCAACATTGACATGGCAGATCCACCCTTCCCCTCTGTCCGTAGGTATCGTTCTTTTGGTATCGCAGCTTCATCACTGTTCTTTTTCTAGGTTCTCTATCTAAGTCCAGTCGTTCGCGGGCGGATCTGTCGGCGCAGCCAATCCGTGAAACAGAATATTCAGCATCCCTTCCACTTCCTGCTCATCATCCCACTGACCTTCGGGAGCCAGGAGGGAGCGAATCATCGCATACGCGCTGAGTACAGGGACAATTACGCGCATGACGGTTGGAACAGGCAGCTTCCGAATCTCGCCCGCCTGCATACCGGCTTCAATCGAAGTCGAGATGAGCGGCGCGAGCTGATCCATCCACAGGCCGGTCACCGCTTCCCGGTAATCGTCTCGGATCAGCAGTTCCTGAAGCGCGACCTTGAGCATGTCCGGATTTTCACAAGCAAAACGAAGCCGCTCCAATGCCACCACACGCATACGTTGCTTCAATGTACCTGGCGGTGATTCCGGATTCGTCTCCCTGGCTCCGTCGGCAGCGCCTGTCCGCCTCTGCTTCTCGTTCCCATCCGCCGTGGCCTCGTCGATGCCCTGCACACTCTCGCAGCAGCGCTTGACCAGCGGCTCCACCAGATCGAGCAGCGTAGGATGCACGGCAAGTGCGAACAGCTGCTCCTTGCTCTTAAAATGCTGAAACAACGTCTTCTCCGATACCCCGGCCGTACGGGCAATCTCCAGCGTCTTCGCTCCTTGATAACCATGACGAGCAAAAACTTCCAGCGCAGCTTCCAAAATTCTGCGATCCGTTCCCGTCTGCGGCTTCCGCGTTCCCTGCTGCTCGCCCAGCGGCGCGTTCAACAGCTCCTTCAGTGGGTACGTCATCCCGTCTCCCCCTTCAGCGTTCGTTCCCCGGTAACTGATTATCCTGCTGTTCATGCCCCTATTGTAGTCTTGTTTTTCCATATCGAGTAAGTAAGTAATCACTTTACTTTTCGACAATTCGGTGTCCGCCCAGGCGCTGTTCCTATCCTTAGGTCCAGGTTGACGGGTGGCTGAGGGCGTAGACGGATTTCAGGCCGATGCCCGATTTGGCGCGTAGTTCCATTCGTTACAATGAGGACAGCGCAAACAAAACGGAAAAAATCAGGACCCGATCCTGAATCCAGGATACAGAGAGGGAGTCTCCCATGAGCATGAACAAGAACATCAGATTCACCCTGTCCAGCCTGCTGCTGGGCGCTTCGATCCTCCTTCCGGCCTCATCCTACGCCTCGGCTGCCCAGCTGTCCGCCGAACCACAGGGACAGCCTACCGAGAGCGGGCTGGAAAGCCGCACATTCGGCACGCCCATCGAATCTTCCGAAGATTCACGTGTTGAAGATTCACGTGTTGAAGATCCACCTGTCGAAGATCCACCTGTCGAAGATCCACCTGTCGAATCAAAATCAGACGCCACTGCTCCCGCCTGGAAGCCGGAGCAAATCGATGCCTACGCCAATGCCGCCCGGGAGCGGCTGCATATTCCTGGCCTGGCGGTAGGCATTGTCCAGAACGGAGAGGTCGTCTACATGCAGGGTTACGGCAGCGCCGGACCGGGTGCAGGGCCGATGACGCCGCAGACACCACTGGCGATTGGCTCGACCAGCAAATCATTGACGGCTCTTGCGGTTATGCAGCTGGTCGAGCAAGGGAAGATCAAGCTGGATGCACCGGTGACGGACTATCTGCCCGACTTTCGACTGGCCGACGCTGCGCAATCCGCACGAATCACAGTAGCAGACCTGCTGAATCAGACCAGCGGGTTGTCTACCTACGATGGCATTGCTTTTCTAGCCAGGGGAGACGGTACGATCATGCAGCATATTCAACGGCTGCGTGAAGTCGTGCAGACTCAACCGGCAGGCGCCGGGTATCAATACTCGAACCTTAACTACAATATTTTGGGTGCCATTGTTCAACAGGTCTCGGGACAATCTTACGGAGATTACATGGAGCAGCAGATCTTCCGTCCACTGGGCATGAGCCACAGCTTCTCTTCCCCGGAACGTGCTCAGGCAGCAATGGCTGAAACGTCCGATCTGCGTCCACCCTCCGGGCACCAATCCCTCTTCGGGCTGTCCGTTCCCACAAGACAGGGCGAACATTCTGCAACTGTCCCATCCGGTTATCTGGTCTCAACGGCGGAAGATATGTCCAAATATCTGCTGATGCAGATGGAAGGCGGCTCGCTGAATGGCACGACTCTGCTTGACCGCGAAGGTATTGCCAAGATGCACGAATCCACCGTCTCGATCGGTGATGGTTCCTTCTATGGAATGGGCTGGCAGAAGACAGGCGATTACACCTGGCATAATGGCATCACGGAAAATACGTATTCGGAAATGCGGATTCGCGGCGATCACGGCATCTTCATTCTGGCCAACTCGGCCGATCAACTGATGATTAGCTATGCGGATATTCTTCCGGGAATTGACGACATTCTGCGCGGTCAGACGCCTTCCATCGAAAGTCTGCCGGATTATAACAAGCTGTATGGGATCGCCGATGGGATCGCTATTGCCGTCGCCCTGCTGTTCCTGGGATCGATTCGCAGTCTGTTTCGCTGGAAAAAGGCTTTCCGCCCGGTACCCTGGAAGATCACCGTCAACCTTCTGCTGCTGCTCGCCTGCAATGTCGCCCTGCCGCTGGCCATCCTGCATGTCACCTTGCCCCTGGCGCCTTGGCAGGTCGTCGCAACCTGGGCACCCGGCATCGGCTGGATGGCAATCACTCTGCCGTGGATGCTGTTCGCTACAGGAGCGTTGAAGCTGCTGTTGATGCTGGTGGCGATGGGAATCGCAAGACGCGAGAAGCGCAGAGCGGCTCGGGCAGAGAAACAAGCCGCAGCCTCCGGTGATTCAGGCCTATCCGAACGCCCTCCATTTAACGACATGGAATTTGGTGCTTAAATTTGGCGCTTGATCGCGTGGAAAACGATTGATCGATGCGCTCCTTCGTCTCTTCTCATCCACACTTGTCCCCTGTTCGTCTGCTGCGAAGGAATCCACCCGCAGCCATGAACAGGGGTTTTTCCGTCAGAGCGTGTCTTCAAAATAACGCATCGTAATTTTGAAGACACGCTCTAGTACTCTGTACCAAGCGAAGGTCAGGTTACGTTTGGCCGAAACGTAAACCCACTATTTAATCGGATACAGAGTACTAGTTCCTCTCGTTTTTTATTTTTTTGAAAGCGTACGCTTTTTCCTCTTGCCAAGCCGTGAAAACGGTGTTATCGTTGTAATTGGGATTGTTACTGCAAAGGCAAAACCCAAAACATGTGCTCAACGTGTTTTGGGTTTTGCCTTTTGTTTTCCATTCTGCAGAATGGCTCGATCCCGTACGAAGCAGCTTCGACGAACAAGAGGTGAACACCATGCAAATCCTTAGGGTGCTCAACAACAACGTCATCACATCGCTGGATGAGAGTGAGACCGAGATCGTGGTGATGGGTCGTGGGTTAGCCTTTCAAAAAAAACCTGGAGACGAAATCGACACGGACAAGATCGAAAAGGTCTTTCGTCCGGAAAGCAATGATTCGTCCCGTAAGCTCAAGGAACTGCTTGAACAGATTCCGATGGAATATGTGCAGCTAACCGAGGAGATTCGCAAGCTGGCTGCCCTCATGCTGGATAAGGAATTCGGTGATTCGATCTATCTGTCACTGACGGATCATATCCACTTTGCGGTAGAACGCCATAATCGCGGCCTCGACATCAAGAATGGACTGCTCCTTGAGGTCAAGAGCCTGTACAAGGCAGAATATCAAGTTGGGCGCTCGGCGCTCGAATTGATTAAGGATCGTCTGGGTGTCGAACTCCCCGATGACGAAGCAGGCTTCATCGCGCTTCACCTGGTCAATGCCCAACTTGGCGAAGAAATGCCCGTGCTGATGGATATTACGAAGATTATTCAGGATATTCTCGACATTGTGCGCAAGCACTTCGATCTGGAATATAACGAAGATTCGATCAGTTATTATCGCTTTGTGACGCATCTCAAGTTCTTCGCACAACGGCTCATCAGCGGCGATCATTCCGGCAACAACTACGACAGTCTCTACGAGATTGTAAAGGCCAACTGTCCGGAAGCGTATCCGTGTACCGAAGCGATTGAGGCGTATATCGCGGAACACTATGACTATCGGCTGAACAAGGAAGAGATGCTGTATCTGACGATCCACATCGATCGCATCGCCAAATCTTAATCGACAACTTCATCATGCGTTGGCTGTTTGATTGTTACTCCGCCAACGCCCCTTACTCGGGATTGTTACTGCAAAGGCAAAACCCGGGCCGCTACTGAACGACACCCGGCACAGCCGTACGTGTATTCGAGCGCCCGGGTTTTTCTTTTTCTCAAAAAGCTTCAAAGCTTGCCTGGGAAGCGCTATCAGCGAACTCCCTGCCCTCAACCTGCACAGCAGAAAGGAAGACTAAACATGAGCAAACATGAGCAAACAGCCAAATCCGTTCTCGATAAAATCGGCGGAGAATCCAACGTCAAAACGATGACTCACTGCATGACGCGTCTGCGCTTTGAACTGCGTGACAATAACAAAGCCGACCGCGCTGCACTCGAAAATACACCGGGCGTGATGGGAACCAATATCGCCGGTACTCAATTCCAGGTCATCATCGGCAACGATGTGCCCAAGGTTTATGAAGAAATCAATAAAATCGCAGCGTTTGGCGGCGGTTCCGCTCAGGCTGAAGAAGGGCCCAAGCAGAGAAAGAATCCGTTCTCCGCGCTGCTGGACATCATCTCCGGCATCTTCACACCGCTGCTTCCGGCTCTCGCTGGCGCAGGTATGATTAAAGCGCTGCTGTCGGTCTCCGATGTCTTCGGTTGGATGGCTACAGACGGCAGCACCTACCAGATTCTTAAAGCAATTGGCGACGGAACGTTCTACTTCCTGCCCATCCTGATCGCATTCAGTGCCGCCAAGAAATTTGGCAGCAGCATGTTCCTGGCCGCAGCCATCGCTGGCGCCGTGCTGCATCCGGATCTGACCGCACTGCTGGGTGGCGGTGGGAATCTCAACTTCCTGGGGCTTCCGGTCACTTCTGTCGTGTATTCATCGTCCGTCATTCCGATGCTTCTGGCGATCTGGGCTTCGTCTTACGTCGAGAAGTTCTTCAACAAGTTCGTCCCGAGTGCTCTAAAAGTACTGTTTGTTCCGATGTTGACTCTGCTTGTAATCGTACCGGCTACCCTGATCGTGTTCGGTCCGATTGGCAATATCATTGGTCAAGGTCTCGCAGGTGGCATCAGCTGGCTGCTCGATAATACCGGAATCTTTGGCGGTCTGCTGCTCGGCGGTACGATGTCGCTTATCATCATGACCGGCATGCACTGGGCATTGGTTCCAATTGCCATCCTGTCGCTTGCTACACAAAAATATGATTACATTCTGCCGATCATGTTCGCGGCGAATCTGGGTCAGGCAGGCGCTACCTTTGGCGTATTCCTGCGCTCGCGCAATCCGCAGTTCAAAGCGTTGTCCCTGTCCACCAGCTTCTCGGCCATGATGGGGATTACCGAACCGGCCATGTACGGCGTCAATATGCGTCTCAAAAAGCCGTTCGTTTCCGGTCTTATCGGGGGTGCCGCAGGCGGTGCCATCTATGGTCTGTTCCACGTTAAGATTTATGTGATGGCTGGCGGCGCAGGTCTGCCGGGCATTCCGGCCATGATCGGCGACACCTTCGCTTACGGCATGATCGGGATGGCGGTTGCATTCGTAGTCGGTGCTGTCGTGACCTTCATCATGGGCTTCCAGGATGTTCCGGTACCCGCTTCGGAAACGAATGTTTCCACAGAAGCGGTCGCACCAGCCGCGGCTCCAACCGAAGCCGCCGCAGCAGCAGTTCCGGCAATCGTTGAGATTCGCAATTCGCAGCTGTCCAGCCCGGTAACGGGTACGGTCAAGGCGCTGGCTGACGTCGATGATGTCACTTTCGCTGGCGAATATATGGGCAAAGGGATCGCCGTGGTGCCAACAGCCGGCATCATCACCGCTCCGGCAGACGGCGTCGTGAACTCGCTGGCTGTCACCAAACACGCCGTCGGCATGCAAACGGCTGACGGTGCGGAACTGCTGATTCACGTCGGTCTGAACACCGTTCGTCTCAAAGGCAAACACTTCAACGTCCTCGTTGAAGAAGGACAGGCCGTAACGCTTGGTCAGCCGCTGCTCGCCTTCGACATCCCTGCGATCCGCGCAGCCGGATACGATCTGACGACGCCAATGATCGTGACCAATACGCCAGAGTTTGAGGGATTTGAAGCACTCCACAGCGGTTCGATTGAAGCCGGGCAACCTCTGCTGAAGCTGGACGCTGCCAAGCCTGCACTGGCTGCTCTGGGCGACTGATTATGATCCTCTTCATTCCTTGTTAAGCGCCCACCGCAAGACAAGAAAGGAGTCAGGAACTCCCGCTTCGCCTTTTACTGAGGCGGAGCGGGAGTTTTTTTGTGCGCCTTCAAGACTTCTTCCAGCTTGGAAGAAGGACGCAGCAAACAGGCAGCCCCCGCCAAGGGAGCTGCCTGTTTGTTTAGTGGATCTAAATGAATGTATAAACTGACTTAGTTAATCGAATCGCCGACCCACAGCGTTTTGGTCGTATTGTCCCATTTTACCGTTTCGCCCAGGCCTTTGAGAATCACGGTGACCGGAACGCGCATCACGCCGCGTTTGAACGTCGGTGAACCTTCGAGTTTCATGGCTTTGCCGTTCACCCAAGCCATGTTGCTGTCTGCGGTTACTTTGACCATCTTGTCTCCAAGCATGTACGTGTAGCTCTTGGTCTTGGAATCCCAAGTGGTCTTCAGACCGTCAATGCCCAGCTGCTTCATCACGTCGGATGTGGCGTACAGCGTGTTCTTGATGAAGAACGGATACGCGCTAGGCTTAACCAAACCGTTATTACCATAGATCGTTGCGGCTGGTGTGGACGCTGGCGTCATCGCAGCAGGCATAGTGGCCGGAGCAGCTGGAGTGGTAGCGGCTGGAGCTGCCTGAGCGGCAGAAGCACCAAGAACAGCAGAACCGAGCAGCGAAGCAATTAGGATTTTTTTCATGGGAAAAATTCCTCCTTCAAGGATACGATTTGAGATGAGATTAAAAAACACCCTGGTACTCTATATATATAAACCTTCCGATGACCAATTTAGTTGCAGTTCTGATACACTTCGGGAAAAGTTTCGTGATGATTTTTACAAAGCCGCGCCGGGCTTGCTTTCTGGGCATCAAGCCTTCGCAAAAAAGGTTTCAACTCTCCCATCCAGCGAACGATATGAAGCTCAAAGTCGAGAATCGCTCGAACACCGCGCTCACCGCCAGTCTGACACACTCATCCGGCGAATCCGTATCGAATCCCTATTTTGCAGCGCATGTAGAACCGGGAGTGCCTTGGGAATGGTCTCCCGATCAGTCCGGGCAAAAGGACGGGCTTCCAAAAGGCGATTATATCCTGCAAATTCGAGCCTCTGGAAATCCGGTTCATGCGGAGGTATGGGGAAGTTTGAGCTTGGCAAAATCTTAACCTATCGCTTATACGAAAAGGATCGCTCATCCAAGCGATCCTTTTCGCCTTTCTTCAAACATTCCTGCCGCCGCCCAGCGCAGCGCTTCCCGCCTATTCCCGTATCCGCCGAGCAGCAGCTCGACCGCCGCTTCGCACATCGCGCGTTTATCGACACGCACGGTGGCGGATATGCCGGAACCTGCTTCAGACGCCTGCTCCAGGCCGTCGAAACCGACGACCTCCGCTTGTTCGGGCACGCCAACCCCCAGTGCTCGCAGCCTGCGGATCAGCAAAAGCGCCAGACGGTCGTTGCCGCAGAAAAATGCAGTCGGACGTCCTGCTGCCGCCGCATCCGCTTCAGCACTTTCTGTCCCAAAACCCAGCTGCGCCAGAAATTCTCCGATCTCCCGCTCGTTTCTCTCCATGTCGAAATCACTCGCTTCCAGCAGCGTGTGTTGCTGCATAATCGGCAGCCCTGCCTCACGCATCGCCCGCCAGTATCCAAACCAGCGTTCCTCATGGCTGGTGGTCAAGTTGGCCGGCCCGATAAATCCGATCTGCCGATGTCCCCGGTCAATCAGCCAGCGAACAGCCGCTTCTGCCCCTTCCGTATTGGCCGACACAGCGGCGGCACAGGGCAGGTCGCGGTAATACGAATCCAGCATGACCAGAGGCACATCGCTCTCCCAGATGCTGCGCGCATAGGGCTTGGCGATAATCCCAAATAAAATTACGCCCACATGCTCCACGTCCTCGAACACACCCGGCAGCATCCGTTTCTCTTCCATCTCGCGGTCGATGCGTGCGATGACGGCATTGCAGCCCTTCGCCCGGATGCTCTCTTCCAGACTCCACAGCATATCGTGGAAGAAGTGAAAATGCTCGTTGTCGGCATAGCTGACGACCCGATCGGGCACCAGTACCAAGACGTTTCGGCTTGTGCGAACCTTCTGGCCTTCGGCGCCGGAAGGTTCGTAACCCACCTCTTCCGCCGCTGCCAACACCGACCGCCGCACGTCCTCGCTCACGCCTTTTTTCCCCGACAAAGCCAGAGATACCGCATTCTTGGAGATGCCCAGGTGATCTGCGATGGTCTGCATGGAGATCTTTTTCGGTCTTGCCATAGCTGCCGCCTCCCTTCCCAAACTGGCCTAACAGAAACGCTATCCGTTCGCTTCAAAGTATGTTATGCTGATCCCATATTACTTGACAATAAATAATTTAGTCAAGTTTTGTCAAGTAAACAGATAGTAAGTCATTTTCCCTCAGTTGAAGGAGGCAGAAACCATGATTGCAATCGGAATTGACATCGGCGGCACCAAGATTGCGGTTGGCTTGGTCGATGAGAACGGCACCGTGTTGGCGCAGCAGTCGCTCCAGACCGATCCGGCCAAGACGCCAGCGGCCCTGATCGCCGAGACAGCAGCGGTGATCCACACCCTGCTGGAGAGCAGCGGTACGGCACCGGAAGACGTCAAAGGAATTGGCGTGGGCGCACCCGGGCCGCTGGACGCGAAGCACGGCAGACTGGACAGCCCGCCCAATCTTCCCGCCTGGCACGGATTTGGTGTGGTCGAAGAGTTAAAAAAACATTTTGGCGCCTGGCCGATCCATTTCCAAAATGATGCGACTGCTGCAACGTTGGCTGAGAAATGGCTGGGTGCGGCCCGGGAAGTGGATCATTTTATATTTATCACGGTCAGTACGGGCATTGGCGCCGGCATCTACATGCACGGAAGATTGATTACCGGCGCATCCGGCAATGCAGGCGATGTAGGTTTTATGATGATTGAACCGGGGGCGGCGGGAACGGAAGGCTACTGGGAACAGATCGCTTCGGGCACGGCGATCGCGCGTCAGGCTTCGGAACTGCTGGGCCGTCCGGTCGGCACCAAAGAAGCGTTCGACCTGGCCGCGGGCGGCGATGCGAAGATGCGGGAGCTGATCGACATCACTTACAAGCGGCTGGGGATGGGCTGTGTCTCGCTCATCAATACACTGGACCCGGAGATGCTGGTCATTGGCGGCGGGGTGTCGCAGATTGGGGAGCCGTTGTTTGACGCGATTCGTGCCTATGTGTCCCAACATGCGCTGAGTCCGTCAGGACGCCGCACGGCGATCGTTCCGGCGGCGCTCAATCAGAACGCCGGACTGATCGGCGCGGCTTCGCTGGTGCACCAATCGTATTGAACGCCATCAGATGACCGAATGAATGAACGGCAAAAATACCCAAAGAAATCAGGCGTCTGACCGTCCGCTCGCCGGGTAATAAGGAAGCGAAGCGCCACGGATACAAGCCGCTTTGTCCTTACGATTTTTATAAAAAGAAGCTTTCACTAAAGGAGTGCGAAAACATGAATGAACCGATCTTTCTTACCCCCGTGTTCCAGGAACGGATCTGGGGCGGCACCAAACTGAATACCCTCTTCGGCTACGACATTCCCAACGACAAGACCGGTGAATGTTGGGCGGTATCCGGGCATCCAAATGGGCAGAGCATCGTACATAACGGACCTTACGCGGGAACCAAGCTTGGCGATCTATGGAACGAGCATCCGGAGCTGTTCGGCGATTCCGAGTCGGACGTCTTCCCGCTGCTGACCAAGATTCTCGATGCTTCGGGTGATCTGTCGGTACAGGTTCACCCGGATGACGCTTACGCACGCGAATTCGAGAACGGCGAGCTGGGCAAGACGGAATGTTGGTACATCGTGGACGCCGAACCGGGCGCTTCCATTGTGTACGGTCATCATGCCCAGTCCCATGAGGAGCTGCGTGCCAAGATCGAAGCCGGACAGTGGGATGAACTGCTGACGAAGATTGAAGTGAAGACAGGCGACTTCTTCTATGTGCCAAGCGGCACCATTCACGCGCTGGGTGCAGGCATTGTTGTATTGGAGACGCAGCAGAGTTCGGATACCACTTACCGCGTCTACGATTATGATCGCAAGGATGCCAATGGTCAGGGACGTGAGCTGCATCTGGAAAAGGCCATCGAAGTGACTACGGTTCCGCAATCCTACACCGGCGGCGCTTATGAAACGGATCGGCTGGAAGGCGTAACGGTGACCAAGTTTGTATCGAACGAATTTTTCACGGTGCAAAAGTGGGAAGTGGATGGCAAAGCAGCCTTCGACGCGCGTGAACGGTATACGATCGTCAGTATTCTGGATGGTGAAGGTACGCTCAAGGCAGGCGAAAGTGAATACCCGCTGCATAAGGGCGACCATTTTATTCTTCCTGCCGGATATGGTCCTTATACCCTTGAGGGCAAGCTGACCACGATCAGTTCTTGGGAGTAAGAGCCATCGCTTCTGCCGTGCTTGACTACATTCGACCTCACCGCTTACTTGATCTTACCGCTTTCCGGCTTGATGCCGGAAGGCGGTTTTTGCTTTCTCCTTTTATAACGAAACGTTGGCGTTATCCGCTGCGTATACCTAACAAGAAAGCAAGCATCCTTCGTGTAAACCGATTCGCTAAACGGATGATGCTTGGCTTTTTGCTGAACAGATTTGACTTGTCCAAGGAGGATTTCAAGTGAAAAAGGCAACCAAACTACTGCTCGCTTCATCCCTGCTCCTGTCGGCGCTGCCGGCTGGCTTAACGCAGGCCGAAGAAGCACCATTAACCCGCGCACAGGTCGTAGACTATTTGCTCGGGATTACAGATGATTATGCCCCTAACGTAACCAAGTCCGATATTCTCAAAGGCGATGCCGCAGGCAATACCGCCGAAACCCGCTCCGTCTCACGGATTGAAGCGCTGATTATGCTCGGTCGTGCATTCCCCAATCTGCCGACGCCAACCGGCAATGATCTGCGCCAGATCGGCACGCCGGCTGCCTTCAGCGACATTCCGAATTGGGCGCAGACCGAACTCAAGAGACTTGCCCAAGCAGGGATTGTCAATGGAACGTCCGAAGGCAAGCTGGGTTCATCCGATCCGGTCACTCTGGAGCAGCTTGAGATCTTCGCTCACCGTGCAATGGCACTTGAAGGCAGCAATCCACGTGATGACTACTATGAATACATAAATAAAGACTGGCTCAACAAGGCGACCATTGATGCAGGCGAGATGAGCAATGGCGTATTCAATGAGCTGGCCGCAGCCAATGACAAACACCTCAGCGAGATCATCAAACAGATTGCTGCTTCTCCTCAGACAAGTGGGTCCATGGAGCAGAAAATTGCCGACTTCTATAGTAATGCGCTCGACGTCGAACATCGAAACAAACAGGGTATCGAACCGATCAAGGCTGATCTAAAAGCGATCGATGCAGCGACGACCATTCAGCAGCTGATGGATGCTACGCTGGATACGGAGAAAAAATTGGCGACCGGCTCACTGCTGGGGTTCAGCGTCATGGGCGATGCCAAAAATAGCAGCATGAATATTCTCTACTTTGGCGGACTAAGCCCAATGCTGGACAAAAACAGCTATACATCCGGAGATGCCAAGACACAGGAAGCCTACATCCAATATCTCGCCGGACTGCTCAAGTTGGCTGGCAGCGATGAGCAGAACGCTCAAAAACAGGCTAAAGCGATGTTTGCCCTGGAGAAAGAGCTGGCGACCGCAGGGATGGACCCGCAGGATCAAAGCGACGTCACCAAATACTATAATCCTTATACCCGTGCGCAGCTCAAAGCCCTCTTCCCGACTTTTGACATGGATAAAATGCTTCAGCAGTTGGGATTGGACAAAGCCGACAAAGTCATTGTCATGGACGTGGGGATGGCGAAAAAATCGGCAGAACTGCTGACCAACAACAATCTGGACACGCTCAAGACGTATGCCAAAGTGATGCTGCTCGGCAGCGTGGGCGGCGCCTTGTCCGAAGACTTCGAGAAGCTGGATCAGGACTTCCAGGCCAAAATGTATGGCGTCGAAGGTGAAAAAACGCGTCAACAAAAAGCACTCGCTCTCACGCAGAGCGTGATGAGCGACGATCTGGGCAAAATGTTCACGGATCGTTACTTTAGCCCGGAAGCCAAGCAGGACGTGGAGAAGATGGTTCAGCAGTTCATCGACGTCTACAAACAGCGGATTCAGAAGCTGGATTGGATGTCCGAGACCACCAAAGCCAAAGCCATCAAGAAGCTGGATACGATGAAGGTCAAGGTGGGTTACCCCGACAAATGGGAGGACAGCCTCAAAAACGTGCAGATCGTCTCGGTCAAAAATGGCGGCTCACTGCTGGATAACATTGTAGCCGTTAACAAAGCGGCGAACGCCAAAATTGTAGCTTCTCTGGGCCAGCCCGTGGACAAAACGGTCTGGGGCCTCAGTGTCTATACGGTTAACGCCTATTACAGCCCGCTGAATAATGAGATTGTGTTCCCGGCGGGAATTCTCCAGGCTCCCTTTTATGACATCAAGGCTAAGCCGGAAGCCAATCTCGGCGCAATCGGGATGGTCATCGCCCATGAGATCAGCCATGCCTTCGACAATCTCGGAGCCTCTTACGACGAGAATGGCAACGCCGTCGATTGGTGGACGGAAGAAGATTACAAGCAGTTCCAGCAGAAGCTTCAGCGTGTCGTCCAATACTATGATGGCGTGGAGATTCTGCCGGGCGTAACCAACAATGGAGCGCTGACCGTAAGCGAAAACGTCGCTGACCTCGGCGGTATGGCTGCCTCGCTTCAAGTGCTGGCGCAGATGCCGAACCCGGACTACAAAGCATATTTTGAAGGGTATGCCACGATCTGGCGCATGACCATGAACCGTGAAGTAGCCGCCTATTATTCGACGATCGACACTCACTCGGCGAACAAGGTTCGCGTTAACCGGACGATCGGCAACTTCCCGCAGTTCTACGAAGCCTACGGTGTGACCGACAAGGACGCCATGTATGTCGCACCGGAAGATCGCGTAAGCATCTGGTAAATCGGATCATGTCCGGATGCCTTTGATGCGCATGTGGATCTGAGTCTCCGCGATATGCCAAAGACAACCGCCTGCTTCTCTCTTCAGTCGAAGAGAGTCAGGCGGTTTTTTGAACTGCTTTTACATCCAGAGAGCAGGCTTCGTCAAAAAACAACATCACTCCATGTGAAAACAACCAGATGCCATAGGAGTGCGGCCCTTCTTCATGATTTAATCGCGTTGGAAGTGAATGTGGACAAGCAGAGAGGATGACTGATATGAGCTTGAACGTACCGATGGGATTGAAGCCTCCAATGGGCTGGAATTCGTGGAATACCTTTACGTGGGATATCAATGAACAGCTGATTCGGGAGGCGGCGGATCGATTCGTCGAAGAGGGCTACCGGGATGCCGGGTACGAATACATCGTAATCGACGACTGCTGGAGCCTCAGGGAACGGGATGAACAGGGCAATCTGGTCGTCGATCCCGTCAAGTTCCCCAGTGGAATGAAAGCGCTGGCGGATTACATCCACGGCAAAGGACTGAAATTCGGCATGTACTCCTGCGCGGGTACGCATACATGTGCCGGGCATCCCGGCAGCTTTGAACATGAGTTTCAGGATGCGGCGCAGTTCGCCGCGTGGGAAGTGGACTTCCTGAAATATGACTACTGCTTCAAGCCGCGTCAGATGTCAGGCGAACTGCTGTACAAACGGATGAGCCTGGCGCTCAAGAACTGCGGACGCGAGATTCTGTTCTCGGCCTGCAACTGGGGCGAAGACGAGGTGTATGACTGGATTCGGGAATCGGGCGCCCATATGTATCGTTCGACCGAAGACATCCGGGACAATTGGGCCTCCATCAAGAAGCTGGCACTCTCCCAATTGGGCAAACAGAGCTATACCGGATCATTCTGCCACAATGACATGGATATGCTGGTTGTAGGTATGTATGGCGGCAGCAACAGCGACTTCATTGGACGAATCGGCGGATGCAGCGATGTGGAATACAAGACGCATTTTTCCCTGTGGAGCCTGATGGGTTCGCCGCTGATGATTGGCTGTGATATTCGCAAAGAGCAGCCGGCTGCCCGGGATATTCTGCTCAACGCCGATCTGATTGCCATCAATCAGGATCTCGAAAGCCGGGGCGCTTACCGGATCAAGCCGGAACCACAGTGGTTCCATGACGATGATGTCTTCATGCTGGTCAAGGTACTGACTGACGGGGATCTGGCCATCGGATTCTTCAATCTCAGCGACAGCGCACGTGAAGTCCCGCTGCCCTTCTGGGATACAGGACTGCCTTATGCCTCGGGTTATTCACTGTCCCTGTATGACTGCTGGGAACATCGGGAGCTGGGCGTATTCCGCGAACGTTATGCCCCCACAGTTGGCGCTCATGATTGCCATATTGTACGCGCCAAGCTGATTCGCTGATATGGGCAGCGACCGCTTCTGCCTGAGCTGCGGCGTACCGCTTGAGGCCGACGACATCGCCTTGTACATGAAGTTGATCTCCCGGATGGATCGGCAGTTTGTCTGTCTGGACTGTCTGGGGAGCAGGCTGAACTGTGAACGACAGACGCTGGAGAAGCTGATCGTTTACTATCGGCAGTCGGGTCGCTGCGTACTTTTCCGATAATGAAGCCTTTTCCGATAATGGAGCCTTTTCCGATAATCAGGTCTATTTCGATCATCCGGTTCGGTCCATAACCTGGCTTGTTACGCTAACCCTCCCCCTGCCGCTGCGCCCGATAAGCGCTTGGAGATTGGCATGTGACCTTTTTGAACGTCTTGGAAAAATGCAGCGGATCATGATACCCCACGGAATAGGCGATCGACTGAATGGAAACCTCCGACGTGCGCAGCAGCTCACAAGCACGTTCGATACGTAGACGAAGCAGATAAGACGATAAGGAGCAGCCCATCGCCTGCTTAAACAAACGGAATAAATAGCTGCGCTCGATCTTGGCCGCCTGGACGACCTCCTGAATGGTCAAGGTGGATCTCCAATAATTACGCTGCATATAAGTGCTGGCGATCCCTACATAATCGGTCTGCCCATCCACTGCCGCTGTATAACGTTCGATATAGTGGGACAGCAGCAGTCTAAGCCCGGCATCCGTGCGCAGGCGTTCATATGCCTGAATTCCCGGACTCCATGAGGGATGAAAGAATGCCTCCAGATCCGGTTCTGCTGCGGTCGCGTATACAACGGGATGGTGAGGTTCCAGCGAAGCGAGTACCAACAGATGTCGGGCTTCTTCGCCTGCGAATTCATTCCATACATAGGCCCACGGGTCAAGTCTGTCGGGATAATAAAATACTTCAAGACCGGGAAAAATCACAAAGCTGTCGCCTGGCCCGAGAGCATAGGCGCTCCCGCCCGTTTCCAATATGCCCCGGCCGCTGATGATGTAGTGCAGCGCATACACATCCCGCACACCCGGCCCCCACTGATGCAGGTTGGGCGGCTTGCGCCCACCTGCCAGACAGCTCAGGCCACCTGGCAGGTATTCTCCGCTGCTGTGCATCCGCTTCATAACTGTTCTCCTTTGTAAGTGGCTCCATGGATTGACTGGATAGGATGTAGAAGTCCTGCAATACCTGCATCCATGAGCTGGATTGCTTGTTAAGAGAGGTTGAAGGGGAAGCCATTTGCTCAAGCAAATGGCTTCTTCCGTCTTCTTGATTGGCTCAACAAGGACCCGAGCCACTGAGGTTCGGGTCTTGGGCCTTCCTGCAAAAGCTCTATCTACCACGGCCATTCGCGGCCTTGGTAGTCACGCATGACCAGCCGGTCTTCATCCACGGCATGGGGCTGATCGTCCCACGGCAGCGTGCTGCCGAGGAAATATTCCAGTGCGGGTGCGGCGGATTCTTCCGGCTCCAGCTCGGCCTCCTCGTTGCGTGTGCCCGACATATAAGTCCTCAGCCAGCCGGGATGGTACAGACGGAAGGTGTAGCCGTCCGGACGCAGACGATCAAACAACATCCGCACCCCACGATTTAGGGCGGCCTTGGACATGCAGTAGCCGAACCAGGCGGTGCGTTCGGCCTTGCCGATGCTGCCCGCTTCGGAAGAGACATAACATAATCTTCTGAGTTCACTGCGTTCCAGCAGCGGCAGAAAAGCTTCGCTCACACGAATCGGCCCCAGCGCATTCACCTGATACAGCCGAGTCATCTCCTCATAGTCCTGCGAAATCCGTATGGAGTCTTCGCTGCGCTCGCTAATCACCCCTGCATTGTTGATGAGCAGGTCGATGCTGCGTGTTCGTTCCTCGACGGCAGCGGCTGCCGCCAGAACCGAAGCATCCGAAGAGACATCAAGGGGCAGAATAACCAGCAGATCGGGATACTGCTCCCGCAGATCGCCAAGCTGCGGCCAATCCGGCAGATAACTGCCGGCGAATACACGCCAGCCGCGCGCCAGCAGCCCTTGGGTCATCGCCAATCCCAGCCCGCGATCAGCGCCGGTTACGACGGCATGATGGTCGGTATGACCGGGTTTAGTATCTAGATTGAGGGATATGTTCATCAGGAATCGACCTCCTTGTCCATGAGGATTGCGGTCAGAACGGCCATTCTTCGCCCCGACTGCCTGTTAGCACCAGCCGCCCTTCGTCAGCGTGCGGATTCGTGAAGAATCCGGCGGCAAATCGCGCCGATTCGGCGGCCATCCCTGGCAGCGACACCATCGCTTCCCCGGCAGATGAGCTGCTGCCCGATTCTCCGCCAAGCGGAGCCGCCGGGCGGGGCGGCGAGAGACCCGGATCATACAGACGGAACGTGTATCCTTCCCGTCGCAGATCATTAAACAGCAGCTTCGCCTGCATATGCAGGGCGGTACGCGCCATTGCACGTCCGATGGGCGCGGAGGAGTCGCCCGCAGACACACTGCCTTCGTGCGAGGACACGAAGCCGATACGCTTGAGGCCCCCTTCCGCTTCCATGAGCGGAAGCAGCTGTTCCGCCGCTTGCAGCGGCGTCAGCGCATACGCGCCATAATCGCGCAGGCGCCCTTCGGTCGTGTCCGCGCCAGCCGCGGACAATCCTGCGGCTTCGCCCCAAGCCGGGCCCGATTCGCCCGGATTCAACACCAGCAGATCAATGCGGCCGGCGAACTCGGCCGTATGACGGGCGGCTTCCTCCAGCGCCCCCGGCTGCTCGGCCGCCAGCGGCAGTACACGCAGCCGACCGTGTCCGGCCAGCACAGCGGCGGAATCCCCAGCCGCGTCCGTCATCTCGTCCGCGGCGGTCGAAGCCCCAAGTTCCTTCTGCTCTCCCGGATCGTCTATACGGAAATCTTCTCCTGCTCCAGAATCCTCGTTCCCTGGATGGGCATCCGGATGCTCACGCTCCTCTTCAGAGCGTCCATCCCCGGAATGTCCATCCGTTCGCCGCTCGTTGCTCTCCGGCCCGTAAGCCACCGAACCTTCAAAATCACCAAAACCGGAACTTCCGGTTCCCGTCGGGATATAGGCATTTTCTCCAAGCTTGGGTGAATGAACCTCTCCTCCGCTTGCAGAACGCTCCTGAGCGTCTGGAGCAGACGGCTTCCATGGAGAGGCGTTCTCACTGCCTTCCCCTACTGTTTCTTCTTGGCGTAATGGTAGTCCAGACGTTGGTTCTCGCCCTTGTTCCAATCCGGTGAACTCACTTGCTGCCAGACCGTCATGGGCATCGCGCCCTGCGGCGGCCTGAGGATCGCCTCCGATCACCTGCCAACCCCGGGACACCAGCTCTCGACCCAGCGCCGCTCCAAACGGGTCACGCAAATTCAGAATCCATGCCACTCGGTTCATGGTTTGCTCCTCCTTCGCTTCGGTTTGCTATCTTGAAGCTCAAGCCTTTTGCCTACGCATTAATACCTTCAATCGAAGCACTCGACTCGTTTTTGGCCGATTCTATCCTTTTTTGCGAATCGCCAAGCCTCTGTCTTCGGTAGTCACTGGGCGATAATCCGGCATGTTTTTTGAACTGTTTGGAGAAATAGAAGGTATCGTTAAATCCCAGCTGCTGCGCTACTTCCGAGATTGAATGGGACGTTGTAGCGAGAAGCTGCTTGGCTTTTTCCATTTTCTTGTGCGTGACGTATTGAATGGGCGGCATCCCGGCATACTGCTTAAATACCCGAATGAACGAGTTGGGGTGCATATACGCCCTGTCCGCTAAGGCCTCGACTGTTATATTTTCCGCAAAATGGTCGTCGATATAATCAAGCACCTGGGTCAAACGGTCGGCGGACGCATGGGTTCTCAACACCACAGGCTCTTGTTCTACGTTCAAGCTCATCAGGTAACAGACGATCAGCTCCATCAACTTGCTCTTGGCCAACAGCTTGGCGTAAATGGTATCGGAATTCGCATACTCTACCAGTTCCCCAAACACCTGCGCCAGACGCTCCGATTGAACCGGCATACAGCGGGGATTGAGATCGAGCAGCTTAAACAGGTTGATCCCACCTACATGAGCCGTAAAGTGACACCAATATTTTTCGAACGGACGATCGCTGATGACAGAATACGATTGATGAGTTCCTTCCGGCATGAGAAACAGCTCACCTGGCTGCGGATAATACTCCTGGTCTCCGATCTTCAACCAGCCTTCCCCTTCGCAGATGAAATAAAACTTGCTGTAATCCGGCGTATAATCCATATCGCTCCAATCCGGTGCACATACATTATGATGAGCGGTAATCAGCTCTACCTCCAGATTGGACAAATAATTGGACAGCCGCATCCGATGATCCATCTGCTCCCCCCTTGCCTGCTGCTATTTTTGTACAGGTTCCCGCTATTAATCTACATTCTAACGTCGATCCACTCCCCGTATACTGATAATCATCCTGACTCACACAAGAATATCGAGGAGGCACCTGATCGCTTATGGATCGAAATCTGTATTTGCAAACCATCAAAGACACCATTGCCGCCGGGCCATTCCAAGACACCTGGGACTCTCTGAGCCGATTTGAAGTTCCCCAGTGGTACAAGCAGGCGAAATTCGGCATCTTTATCCACTGGGGCGTGTATTCGGTTCCGGCTTTTGAGAGTGAATGGTATTCGCGTAACATGTACATTCAAGGCTCCCAGGCCTATGAACATCATCTGCAAACCTATGGGCCGCACAGCGAATTCGGCTATAAAGATTTTATTCCCCTGTTTACAGCCGATCAATTCGATGCCAACGAATGGGCGGATCTGTTCCAGCAAGCCGGAGCCAAATATATCATGCCGGTAGCCGAACATCATGATGGATTCCAGATGTACCGGAGCGATCTCTCGGTCTATAATGCCTACGAGATGGGCCCCAAGCGCGATCTGCTCGGCGAGATGAAGCAGGCGTTTGAAGAACGTGACCTGGTGTTATGCGCCTCTTCGCACCGCGCGGAGCACTGGTTCTTCATGTCGCACGGCAAGGAGTTTGAGTCTGACATTCAGGAGCCGCTGAAGCTGGGGGATTTCTATTGGCCGGCTCAACCCGAGCCTGACCACCATGACTTGTTCGGCTCCCCTCCAAACGAAGAATTTCTGGAAGACTGGCTGCTGCGTACCTGCGAGATCGTGGATCGTTATCAGCCCAGAGTCGTCTATTTCGACTGGTGGATTCAGAACGCCGTATTCAAGCCGTATCTGCGCATGTTCGCAGCCTATTACTATAACAAAGCCCATCAATGGGGCGTACCGGTCGCCATCAATTACAAACATGATGCCTATATGTTCGGCACGGCCGTACCTGATGTAGAGCGCGGACAATTTGCCGATCTGAAGCCTTATTACTGGCAGACCGATACAGCCGTTGCCAAGAACTCTTGGTGTCATACTGCAAATAACAGCTATAAATCCTCCGTGGAGATCATCCGTGATCTGGTGGACATTGTGAGCAAAAATGGCAGCCTGCTGCTTAACATCGGGCCAAGAGCCGACGGCAGCATCCCACAGGAAGATCGGCAGATCCTGCTGGACATCGGCAGTTGGCTGCAAGTCAACGGTGAAGCGATCTACGGGACCACGTACTGGCGCGTCTCCGGCGAAGGGCCGACCCAGATCGTGGAAGGCCAATTCCAGGATGGCGAAGCCAAACCATATACTTCACAAGATATTCGATTTACCGTCAAAGGCTCTGCGCTGTATGCCACCGTGATGGTCTATCCGGAAAACGGCGAAGTGTCCATTCAGTCGCTTGGCACACATGCGCCGCATTTTACGGGTCTGATCCGCAGCATCCAGGTGTTGGGTCATGAGGAAGTCCCCCAATGGGAGCGTACCGACCATGCGCTGGTGATTCGCACTTCCTCTGTGTCCAGCGAGACGCCGGTTGTATTCAAACTTGAATTGGATTGACTTGAATTGGTTTGATGGGAACTCATGCAAGATCGCGCTGTCCGGCATGTGAGATTCTCGGACTTCGATGATTGACCATGATGAATTCCGCTTCTCCCTCAGCTCTCTCGGCGCCCTGTTCAGGGTACAAGATCGAGAGCCTGAGGGCTTTTTACATTCTACATGTGGATCTCAAAAGACCTGAATGATTCTCCGATCCGCAGAAATTGGCACGCGTTTAGGAGGGATCATGTCTGGCGCACCAGTGCAGTGCGTTGTGCAGCAGCTTCTGAAACATCGGATGCTTCCAGACTTCCAGCTCATGTCCCGGCGTCAGCACACACACTCGTCCACGTCCATAGGTGCGAGTCCAGCCTCCCGGCTGTGCGCCATGCTCGGACACGGTCGTCATAATCAGATCGGCAATCGGATCTTCCCATTCCATAAAATAGTGTTCGTCATGCACGGTAAACTCTTCCACGCCTGCGCTAATCGGGTGCTGTTTATCCGGGTGAATCTCAACCTGACAAGCTTCAGGATGATGCGTAAACGCTCCGCCGGTCAACCGACGAAATAACTCATCTTCCTTGTATCCCGCTGTTCCCGCATGCACGGCCAGCAGCGAACCGCCGCGCTCTACATAACGCTCGAACGCCTGCTGAACCTGCTCATTCATCCAGAATTCTTTTTCCCCTTCCGACTGACTGTTCGCTCTGGCTACCAACACAATCGGATAACGGTCCAGCCCTTCCGGATCGAAGTCAGCTACATGCTCGGTTACCACGAATTCAAATTCACCGCCAGCAAGCGGCTCCAGCCCCTGTTTCACGGTATCCGCCGGATGCCAGCGGTCTCCACAGATTACGTGCACTTTCATATTGTGCCCCTCCTCTAGTTCATCAAACGTCGCCCGAAAACGTCACGCGGACAAACGCAGTCTTCTTTCTCTTCTATACATAAACCTGAATCGCCTTCCTGTTTCTGCAATTCCTCTACAGTTGGGAGACATTTGCTCTGCACGCGTTCCGCAATTAAGCGGCTTTTCATCTGCAACAGGTGGGCTGGATGCAGTCGTTTGCCCATAAAAAAGCACCTCACTTCGCCCCTCCTTCCGGCTAATGGATGAGGAGACAAGTGAGATGCGTATGGATGTAATCCGATCCGAACGAAGAACTTCTCCGCCGGATGTCTGGCAGCTGTCTACGAACTTGCTATCTGTGAACCTACTGTCTGCGATTCTGCCTGATCCGTGTCCCACGGACGATCCAACCGATACAGATTCCGGTAGCGTTCCGAAGACTCCAGCAGTTCGGCATGCGTTCCCCGCATGACAATCTCCCCTTCATCCATAAACAGGATCTCGTCCATCTGCTCGGCTGCCACCAGATGGTGAGTCGCCCAGATTAAAGTCCTTCCCGATGTCTCTGCGAGCAGCGTCTTCAGCAGCGCGGCTTCGGTACGCGGATCAAGACCCACAGTGGGTTCGTCAAGCAGGATGATCGGCGTGTCCTGCAAGAACACCCGAGCCAATGCGACGCGCTGACGTTCACCGCCCGAGAAGCGAACACCCGCTTCGTGCATCGGGGTGGCATAGCCTTTAGGGAGCGACTCGATCAGCTCATGCAGCTGCGCACGCCGAGCGGCATCTTGAACGTCTTCATCCGAAGCATCTTCGCGGCCGAGACGAATATTGTTTAACACGGTGGTGTCGAATAGATGCGGACTTTGATTCAATACGGAGACCAGCTTGGGCATCTGTTCGCCCAGATGATGCGCCAGCGAGCCGTTAAAAGTCAACCTGCCGCTCTCCGCCGCATACACGCCCTGAATCAGCTTGAGCAGCGTGGACTTGCCCGAACCACTGCGTCCAATAATGGCAATTCTTTTGCCCTGTGGAATGTCCAGGTTCACCCCACGAACTGCCCATTCGCTGCTGCCCGGATAGCGGAAGCCTGCCTCACGAATCTGGATGTCGGTATGCCGCAGCATAGAAGCGATTTCGTCTTCTGTAACCGCAGATGCAGCCGGCAGATCTTCGCTCTCCAATGCGTTCAGACGGTTCAACGATTCCGCATAAGTCGGTATCCGGTTCAAGGCATCTGCAACCGGGGTGAAGGCATCAGACAGTGGAATCACGACCAGGACAAAGGCCGCCAGCAGCGTCGCCGGGATACTGCGATCTTGCAGTTGACCGGCTGCCCACACGGCGGTGATTAGCACCAGCCCTCCTATGAGGGTCTGGGTCACCAGAGCGCGTCTGCGTGTCCAGGCACTCAGACGGCGCTCATAGATCGCCGCCTCCTGTTCGCCCTGTTCGTAGGCAGCCGCGAATTCGCTGCCCCGCCCGCTGATCGTCCAGTCGCCTAGTCCCAATACGGCATCGGTCAGCTTGGCGTACAGCGCCGCCTGAGCGCGTTTTAGCCCTACCTGATTGCGGCGGGTGATCCGCAGCGAGACAAAAGGGATTACAGCGACCAGCACCAACAGATACAGCGCGGTCAGCAGGGCGAAGGTCCAATCGAACCAACCCAGCGCCAGCACGACGATGGCATAAGTTAACAATGCCGTCACGCCCGGGAAAATGCTGCGGACGTACACATCCTGCAATTTTTCCACATCGTCGGACATCAGCCCAAGCAGATCACCCGTGCGATAGCGGGAGCGCAACTGCAGAGCCTGCGGCTCCAGATGACTGTACAGCCGCACCCGCATCTTCGACAGGACGCGCAGCACGGCATCATGGGCGCTCAACCGTTCTATGTAACGCAGTACGGAGCGGGCGATGCCGAAGGTACGTACGCCGACAATTGGCACATACACCATGAGGATGTTCTCGGGCCTTAGCGCCGACTTGGAGATGAGAAATCCCGAAGTGAATGTGAGCATGCCGGCCGCCAATACCGTCAAGGCACCCAGCGCAATAATCACCGCAAAACGCAGCGCGTGGGCGCGAAGATAGGGCAGAATCCAGCCCTGTGGCTGTGAAGATGGAGATTCCCCGGATACTCCTGCTTTGTTCTGACCGGCTGAAGTCTGCGAAGGCGCCATACGAGCGGGTACGGCCAGGCTGCCAGAAGCCTGAACCGAAGCACGGACGAACTCCTCATCCGAGGTCTGCCTGTTCCTGGAACTTGTATGATGAAGCATGTTCATGCCGTACCCTCCCACTCTGCTGCCAGCAGCGCAGCATAGGCGCCGCCTCTCGCCAGCAGTTCTTCATGGGTGCCCTGCTCAGCCACCCTGCCGTCATCCATGACGATGATGTGATCCATGTCAGCCATCCAATGCAGACGATGAGTCGCCAGGATCACCAGACGACCTTCAAACAGCTTTAGCATGGTGGCTTTGAGTTCGTATTCCGTCTCAATGTCCAGATGGGCGGTAGGCTCATCCAGCAGCATCATCTGCCGCTGTCCCAGCAGGGCGCGGGCCAGCGCGACCCGCTGTTCCTGTCCACCGCTTAGAGGGCGCCCGCCTGCACCGACCGGCTCATCCAGGCCCAGCGGAAGCTTCATGAGCAGGCTGCGCAGCCCTGCCTCTTCCGCCGCTCGCAGTACGTCTTCCCGATCTGCTTGTGGTCGGTAGAAGGCGATGTTATCCGCCAGCGTGCCGCTGAATAAATACGGCTGCTGCGGGATATACGTGATCCGCTCCCGCCAGGCGCGGCTTGTCAGCGGCCGACGCTGTTCACCGAGCGTCCAATTGGCCGAGCCTTCTGTAGGAGGCAGGAAGCCGCCGAGGACATCGATCAGCGTCGATTTGCCCGCTCCGCTAAGACCCACGATTCCGATCTTATTGGGTCCACTCAGCTTGAGGTTGATGTCCTCCAGCGAAGCACGTCCTTCTTCTTCGTGATGCACGGCAGCGTCCGTCAGTTCGATCTTAGGGAAGCCGTTCGCCAAGCTTGGACATTCGCTCTCCGCATGCTGGATCACAATTGGGGAAGCCCCTTCTTTTTCATGGCTGCTCCCATCTGTCTTAACGTCGTCTTTCTCCATGAATGGAGAAGGCGTATCGATAATCGCCTGAATCTGTTCGCCCGCTTCCTTCCCATCCATCGTGGCATGGTAATCGGCACCCAGCGAACGAATGGGCACAAAAAATTCCGGCGCGAGAATGAGCACGGTCAATGCCCCTTCGAGCATGAATGTCCCGTTGACCAGCCGCAGACCGAGACTAACCGCTACGCAGGCAACGGATAACATGGTGAAGAAGTCGAGGGCAAACGAAGATAGGAAGGCCACTCGCATACTGCGGATGGTCGCCGTCCGATACCGTTCACTGGTGCGTTCAATCGAGCGGGCATGGTCACGGCTGCGCCCGAGAAACTTGAGCGTCTCCAGACCGCGCAGCGAATCGACAAAATGGTTGGACAATACCCGGTAGGTCGCCCACTGCTTGTCCATCTGCTTCTGCGCCGCCATGCCGAGCAGAATCATAAAGACAATCAAGATCGGAAATACGAAGCCAAGCAGCAGCGCCGAGATCCAATCCAGCGTGAGTACGTAGATGCCGACGAACAGCGGTGTAAACACGTTGGTCATTAACCGTGGCAAAAACAACTCCAGAAACGTCTGGTATTTGCCCACCCCTTCACGGGTTAGCGTGACCAGGTTCCCAGTACCCAGCTGTCCGGCAGCCCGTGGGCCCAGCTCAAACAACTTGTCCATCATCTGCCGCCGCAGATTCTCACCCGTTTTTTCTGCAAATCGATAAGCAATCTTGGATTGAATAAAAGTCATTCCCTGACGCAGAAGCAGGGCCGCCAGAAAACCGATCAGCCGTCCGATCTGGCTCTGAAGCGATGCGCCTGCGAACAATCCGGAGATGGCCTGCGCCAACCATACCGCTTGCAGGATGATCGCCGCACTCTGCACCATCGCGCACAAGGCGAGCAGCGCCATGACCGGCTTGATGCCGTCTAGCTTTCCGAGGCCCCGTCCCATATCAGTACTCCAGATGCGTCTTCTCGTGAATCCGCTTGTGGAAGACGAAGTAACTCCAGATCTGATATGCCAGAACAAAAGGCAGCAGCGACAGCGCCACAATGGTCATCACTTTAAGCGAATAATTGCCCGAAGCCGCATTGTAGACGGTCAGGTCGAACGCCGAACCGAGCGAGCTGACCATCACGCGAGGGAACAGCGCTACGAAGACAGCGGCAACTGCCAGCGCGATCACGGTGCCCGTCATGCCAAATGCCCAACCTTCGCGGCCTTGTTTCATAAAGTAGCCTGCCAATACGAAAGCAGCCGCTCCGACTACCGCCATGATCGCCAGGATAACACCGCGAGTCTGGAAAGCATCCGTGGAAACAAACGTCAGAGCTGCCAGCACCACCAGCAGCACAGCCAGCGGGATCAACCATTTGCGAGCCAGCTCACGCGCCCGCAGGCGCAGGGCACCTTCCGTACGCAGTGAAGCGAACATCAGGCCATGCACGATGCACAGGCAGACCACCGACAGACCGGCCACCACCGAATAAGGGTTCACCACATCGAAGAATCCGGCGTGCATCTGCATGTCGCCATCAATCGGCATCCCTTTCATCAAGGTCGCAAACACTACGCCCAGCAGGAATGGCGGGAGGAAACTGCCCAGGAAGATCGAAATATCCCAGGCTTTGCGCCAGCTGTCACTGCCCACCTTGCCGCGGAATTCAAACGCCACGCCGCGAGCGATCAGCGCCAGCAGCAGGACAACCAACGGGATGTAGAAGCCGCTGAACAGCGTCGCATACCAATTGGGAAACGCTGCAAACATCGCGCCGCCCGCCGTCAGCAGCCAGACTTCGTTGCCGTCCCAGAACGGGCCGATGGAATTAATCAGCATCCGTTTTTCCGTATCATTTTTCGCCAGCAGACGAGTTGCCATGCCCACACCGAAATCGAAGCCTTCCAGAAAGAAGAACCCGATAAACAGCACGGCCACCAGGATAAACCAGAGTTCGCTAAGAGACATGAGCTACCTCCTTCTCGAACGGATCATGCGGCTGCTCCAGCCCTTCCTTTTCTCCGCTCGGACCTTTTTTGATTTCTTTGACAAACAAATAGACCATTACGCCACCCAGCAGCGTATAGACCGCCGTAAAGGTGATGATCGAGAACAGCACGGAACCGGAGGATACGTTAGGCGATACGCTGTCTGCCGTTGTCATCAGGCCAAAGACCGTCCACGGCTGGCGCCCAACCTCCGTCATGATCCATCCTGAAGTGTTGGCAATAAACGGCAGAGCAATTGCCCACTTCATGCAGTGCCAATACCATCTTGGCGCCTTGTCCACTCTGCGGCGCAGCGCCATGTAAGTGCCATACAGGGATAACAGAATCAGCAGACCACCGCTGGCAACCATGAACCGGAAGCTCCAGAACGTCGTTTTGACCGGAGGAATGTAATCGCCTTGTCCATACTGCTGATTGTATTGAGCGTTCAATTCCTTCATGCCGGTAACCGCTCCGTTAAACTCGCCATAAGACAGGTAGCTGAGAAGACCCGGAATCGGCAGATTCAGTTCAAAGGAGTTCTTCTGACCGTCCACGTTGATCCCGGAAATCAATGCCCACGGCGCCTTGTCTGGCGTAGTTTCCCAGATGCCTTCGGCTGCCGCCATCTTCATCGGCTGCGTCTCAACCAGATGCTGCGCCTGCGAGTGTCCGCTGAACGCAACGCCCAGCGAAGAGATCAGGCCGATGACAATCGCAATGCTAAACGAAGACTTGAATAGATGCGCATCTTTCTTGCCCAGCATCTTGATGGCACAAATTCCTGCGACCACAAAAGCTCCGGTCAGATAGGCCCCAAAGACGGTGTGCGGGAACTCGTAAATGAGCTGCGGATTGGTGATGAGCGCCAGGAAGTCGTTCATCTCCGCACGTCCGTTCTGCACGCTGAAGCCCACCGGCTGCTGCATGAACGAATTGGCGGTCAGAATCCAGAACGCCGACAATGTCGTACCCACGACAACCAGCCAGATGCAGGCCAGATGCACTTTCTTAGACAGCTTGTCCCAGCCGAAGATCCACAGACCAATGAAGGTCGATTCCAGGAAAAAGGCGAACAGCGCTTCAATCGCCAGCGGCGCTCCAAACACGTCACCGACAAAGCGTGAATAATCGGACCAGTTCATGCCGAATTGGAATTCCTGAAGAATCCCGGTTACCACGCCTACCGCAAAGTTAATCAGGAACAGCTTGCCCCAGAACTTCGCCATTTTTTTGTAATTCTCATCTTTCTTGACCACGTACAGTGTCTCCATGATCGCAACGAACAAAACTAGACCGATGGACACGGGGACAAAAAAGAAGTGGTAAATCGTCGTCAGCGCATATTGAAGCCGCGCAAGATCGAGCACATCCATGTGATCCCTTCCTCTCTTTACCTTATGTAGTGATAGAGTACCTTTTCAACTCTTGATCTACTTCTAGCGTTGACCAGGTAATAGCTCACGAGCGTGAACGAAATCTGCAATTAGTTTGTCAGAAATCTCACAGCGATTTAGTGATGTTTATCACAAATTAAGACGGAAATTGTGAAAAAAAGTGATCTTGGTCACAAAATGATTAAAATTTGCAGCGTGAAGGAGGCGTGTGCGGGGCTGCGCGTGCGGAGTCGGGTTTCGATCGCGTGTTATTTTCGGATTCCTTCATGGAACACTTCAAGGTGGGAATCCGAAAACAAAGGCGACCGCTTCTCCATTCCGTCTCCGCCCGCTCCCGCCGGGGGCGAGTAGGGGAAACAGGCCTGTGCGTGAAGGGCGTGTTCCCGCCGAAGACGATGTGGCCTTGCGCGGATCTGACGTTGGAGCAGCTTATTTTTGTCTTCGACGGAGAAGATAAGCGCAGGGATTCAATCGAAAATGAAAAAGATCTTTTTTGCTGTTTTCCGTTGCCCTCTCGCCTCCGCTCTCTGCCCCAGGCGGGCGCTTGAGCACGGCAGTATTTTTGCGCATAATAAGAAAAAAGGATGCGGCAGGAGGCAGAAGGATGAACGAGCAAACGATCTATATCGACACGACGTCGATCAACTTATGGTTCGGATTCTACGGGCTGGACGAACCCTCTTCCTACGAACACGTCTGGATCTACAATACGCCCGAAGTCGACGCTCCCGAAACCCTGCTGGCTTGGATCGGCGCCGGCTCGAAAAACCAGTTGAGAGGATTTCTGGAGGCCGAAGGCGTGCCGGAGACACTTGACGACGAAGCAGCGGCTGCCCAAGAAGAACCGTTCCTGCAAGAGATCCGCCGTCTGCTGGCGTCGGACAAGATGGAATTCCGCTACCTATACGACGACCCGCTCAGCGGCAAACTGCGGGAGCTTCCTTATCCGAACCTTCCGAGAGACGAACGCGGTGCTCTCCCCTGCTTCATCGAAGTATACCCGCCCGCCGAACATCTGGAACGGGGAACGTTCGAGTCCTGCGTATCGGCTTTTTGCGAAAAGTTCCTGCATATTCAGAGCAATCAGGTGGTGCACCTGCGGCCGATGAGCCTTGAAGAAGCACTGGATGAATACTTTGGCATCGCAGCCGACCTGCTGGGCCTGCCTCCGATCGACGATCATCAAATCACCGAAATCGCCCGGCGCACTTCCCGCAGCGAAGAGGAAATCCGTCATCTGCTCAACGAAGCGAAAAACCGGCAATCAAGCAGCAAACACTAGACGCCGGGAAGGATGGAACCTTTTTGCTTTTGCACCAAGGAACGAATTTCAGTCAGCTCTGATCCACCGGGTGTGTCAACCCCAGCCCAGTCGGGCAAACAAAAAAGCCCGCTTCCCTGCCGAACCTGAGGCAGAAAAGCGGGCTTTACTGTACGCTCCTTTACACCGAAGGAGCTGCGGGAGGCGCCAAGTTCTCGCCCTGTTCGACTTCGTTGTGCTGGACAAGCGAATGTTTTTTCCATACGCGACTCTTCCAACGCATATACATCACTGCTACACGAATCCATTCATCAGCGGCAATCGCCAGCCAGATCCCCGGCAGTCCCATATTCATCTGGAACACAAGGACGTAACCCAGCGGCAGGCTGATCCCAACCATGGACACCAGGCCTACGTAGACCGGGAACTTCGCGTCACCGGCTGCACGCAGCGAACCGATGACGATCATATTGAACGTGCGCGCCGTTTCCAGCACGATACTCAGCACCAGCACCTGAGTCGCCATGCGAATGATGTCGGCGTCGTCGGTGAAGATACCGACCAGCGGATGGCGGAGCAGGATGACGACCAGATCGACGATCACGGTAATCACGATCGCACGCTTTACGCTGCCCCATACTTGGTGATACGCGTCTTCCTTGCGATTGGCACCAACCAGACGACCGACGATAATGCCCGTGCCGATCGCTACAGCGACCGCAAATAAATAGATAAACATCGAGATGTTTGTCGCATATTGACGGGCAGCCAGCGCCTGCGCACCGAGGAACGTCGCGTAGAAGAAGAAAATCATCTGGCACGATTGATACGTGATCTGCTCCAGTGCGGAAGGAACGCCAATGCGCAGAATCTTCATCACGTATTCACGGGTCAGGTTCAGATAGAACTTGAATTGAATACGCACTTCCATGACCTGGTAGAGCATCCACAGCAGGACAACCGCAGCAACTGCGCGGCTGGCGACCGTCGAGATAGCGGCACCTTCAACGCCCATGGCAGGCATACCCATATGTCCGAAGATCAGCAGATAGCCGCCTGTAACGCTCAAGATGTTCATCCCGAGCGCGACAAACATCGTAAGCTTCGTCTGACCATAAGTGCGGATCGTCGCCGACAGCATATTAATCAAGGCTTGCAGGAAGATTCCGCCGCCGACAATATGCAGATACGACTTGGCATACACCAGAATATCCCCGTGCAGGTTCAACGCCACCATGAGATGATGACCGAAAATGAGGAAGATCGCACTCATTGTCAGGCCGAGCATCAGATTGAGAGTCAACGACAGACCGGAAATCTTGGCGGCCTCATAGTGATTGCGTGCTCCCAAATATTGCGCGATAACGATGGCGGCACCATTACCCACGACTTCAAGGATCAGGATGGCGATTGAGATGACCTGGTTGGCTGCACCTACAGCCGCAACCGCATCATCCGATACACCACTCAGCATCATCGTATCCGTGATCCCCATCAACATAAATAAAAAGACTTCCAGGAATATCGGCCAGGTTAAACGGAACAAATTGAATTCACGCTCCAGCGGCATTTTGGCCGAAGCAGTTCCGTTGTTCGTTTTCATCTCTTCACCCTCCTTCGATCGTTTGTATAGGATCATGATTCCGCAAAAAGAACGAAATCGATTCAAAACAAACGTATCTTAGCATGATGAAGATGAAAAATCATCCCTATTTGCGAAATTTCCTGAAAATCATATAAAACGTGCTTTCAGCTTCCGTATTTGCATATAAACTTTCTAAACGCTATGACGACGAAGCCTCAAACGTGCAGCCGCTCCCGATTATGCAGAGATGCCGAAACTTGCGACTCACCAAAGTGCGGTTCCGCCCGCTGAATTCGATTGCGCCCCGCTCGCTTGGCTTCGTATAAAGCGAGGTCACAGCATTTGTAGATCTGATCCAGATCAACTCCGGATTGGGGAACAAACGTCAGCACTCCAATGCTTAATGTGTAAGCCCCCTGCGCTGCCACACGAATCCGTTCAGCAAGCAGAATGGACTCCGCCTTCGACGTATCAGGCAGCAGAATGGCAAATTCATCGCCCCCGTAACGCCCAAACAGATCATCGGGACGCAGCTGCCGTCTGACAACCATACTCATCTCCCGCAGCACACGATCGCCAATATCATGACCATGCGTATCGTTTATGCCCTTGAATCCATCAATGTCGAACAGTAAAAAGGAGACCGGAAGCTTGCGTCTGGCATGGCGTTCCAGTAGAACGGTAGCCTTGCTCACAAACGTCCGCCGGTTCCAGATCTGCGTAAGATCATCGACACTGGCCAGCCGGATCAATTCCTCATCGGATTTCTGCTTGGCCAATAGTACGAAGCCAGTGTTTGCCAACACCATAGTCAAGTATGAGGAGATGGAAAACAGGTTCTGACTGACGCTTGCGGACAAGACAGTAGAGGCCCCTCCCGAAAAAGAGGCGGCACCTGCCCGGATGAACAAAGCCGCTGCGACAAAGCTGTACAGCCCTCCCATCAGTCTGCGAAGTGCGGTAGCGCGAGGCTCCATCAGCAGCTTCAGCGCAGGCGGCGCAATCAACACTGCCGAGAAGACGGAAGCGACCACGATCCGAATATATTCATAATTGTAGAACCAGACGACACCGTTGAAGGTCAACACCCCCAGCAGCGTCACACCAATTCCCAGACGGCGGGCACGCACCGTCAAAGCTCCGTGCATCTTAAGTAGCGCCGCCGCTTCCAGTGCTGTACCGATCAGCAGGATGGTGTTGGCGAGCGCGATCACGAGGCGTTCATCCAGACATTCCTTCAGAACCATTAAGGTCCAAGCCGCTGCTTGCAGCAGCTTGGCTACATAAAAGGCCGAAATTAGGCTGTCTCTGCTCTCACTGCGCCGGTAAGCGCTCAGAAGAACAACGGTAAAAAGATGACCGCAAATCAGAAAAACGTAGACTGTTTGCGGATCAAAGCGAAAAGACATGACCGTTTCTCACTCTTCCCTTCAGATGTTCAATCGAGCGATGTCCTGCCAGCGCAGCGCAATCTCCGTAAACGTCTCTTCGCCGATGCGAATCTGTTTGCGTTCCAGCTCCTCGCCGCCAAGCTTGAGATAAAAATGAACGGCTGGGTTCTGTTCCAGCACCCAGACCATCAGGGAATGATACCCTCGCTCACGCAGCACTTCCAGCATCTGCCGAAACATGGCGCGGCCGATCCCCTTGCGCTGCTCACTTTGCAGCAGATAAACCGCATACAATTCGGCTTCATGCACATGGCCGGAATCCCGATCAATCCCATAGTCGAGGAATCCGCAGACTTGCCCTCGCTCATTCTCTGCGATGATGACCCCTTCTCCCGGTTCCGGTTCACTCAGACGCTTCTCCCAACGATTCCAACGTTCTTCCACGGAAAGCTGATCGAGGTACGCGTCCGCGATGATGCCTTTATACGTCGTCTTCCAACTATCGACATGAACCTGCGCAATGCCCGCTGCATCCTCGGGTCTGGCAAATCTAATCTTCATCGGTTCGCTCCTCTGCTCTAAATTGTACGGAGAATAACAGCTCATTCCGTCGGTATGCTCGGGACTCAAGAATCGAAATCGCTCCTTATCCTTTGTGTGCAAAAAAAGGACAAGGATATAGGATTCGTCATGTCTTGACAGATTCCTGCTTGTCATCCAGCTGAAATATCAAGTTTTTTCCATAAGCAGAGTTAAGCACAGTCGAAAAGCACCAACCGCTGATTCCAAACGCCCAGATAAACGGATCAAAAAAGAGCTGCCCCATCGGAGCAGCTCTTCTATTCAGTCATGACTGGAATGAGAGGGATCTTCTTTTTCCTGCGAAAGCAGAACCGGAGCCATTAGCGAGTACCATGCACGCCCTCACGGCTGTAGATCGGCTTGATTCCCCAGATTTCCGTTGCATATTCGTTGATCGTGCGATCCCCTGCAAAACGGCCGGACTTCGCAATGTTGATGATGGACTTCTTCGACCAGTCCTTGGCATTGCGATAATCCATACCAATCTGCTCCTGGGCAGCCGCATAGCTGGCAAAATCACGCAGGACGAAATATTCATCATTATGACTCAGCAGCGAATGGTAGATAGGATCGAAAGATTGGCCGTATTGACAGAATGGTCCCGGATAAATCAGTTGATCCAGCACTCGCTTGATGCGTTCGTCTTCATGATAGATCGCTTGAGCCGAATAGCCGCCTTCGCGGTAATATTTCTCCACTTCTTCAACGCGCAGTCCAAACAGATACATGGCTTCATCGCCGAGCGATTCATACATCTCCACGTTAGCGCCATCGAGTGTACCTACAGTCAACGCTCCATTCATCATCAGCTTCATATTGCCGGTGCCCGAAGCTTCCTTGCCCGCCGTTGAGATCTGCTCACTGACGTCTGCCGCCGGAATAATCTTCTCTGCCAGCGAGACGGAGTAGTTTTCCAGGAAGAAGACCTTCAGCAGATCCTTCGTTTGCGGATCATTGTTGACCGTATCGGCAATATTGTTAATGAGCTTGATGATCTGCTTCGCCATGTAATAACCCGGAGCCGCCTTCGCCCCGAAGATAAAGGTGCGTGGTGTCAGATCAATCGAAGGCTGCTCTTTGATCCGGTTATACAGATCCATGATGTGCAGCGCGTTCAGCAGTTGGCGTTTGTACGCGTGCAGACGTTTGACCTGAACGTCAAAGATCGAATTTGTATCGACGGCCACACCGTGCTTTTTGTAGATATAAGAAGCCAGACGTTCCTTATTGGTATGCTTCACGCTGCGAATCTTCTCCTGGAAGACCGTATCGTCCGCATGTTTCAGCAGATCGTTCAGGCGATCCGGCTGCGTCTTCCAATCGGACCCAATCGCGCCCTCAATTACCTGAGCCAACGATGGGTTAGCGTGCATCAGCCAGCGGCGATGGGTAATCCCGTTGGTCTTGTTGTTAAAACGCTCCGGATACAGCTCATAGAAGTCCTTCATTTCGCGCTTCTTGAGAATATCGGTGTGCAGCGCGGCTACGCCGTTGATGCTGTGGCTGCCGTAAATTGCGAGATGCGCCATCTTGATCTGCCCATCTGCGATGATCGCCATCCGGGATACGCGATCCTGTTCACCCAGATATTTATCCAGCAGGAACGCACAGAAACGTCTGTTCATCTCTTCGATAATCATGTGGACGCGCGGCAGGAGCTCACGAACCATTTGTTCCGGCCAAGTCTCCAGGGCTTCGCTCAGAATCGTGTGGTTGGTATAGGAGACGACTTTGGTAACGATGCTCCAGGCCTCTTCCCAACCAAACTCTTTTTCATCCATCAAGATACGCATCAATTCCGGAATCACCAGGGTAGGATGCGTATCATTGATATGGATGGCGACTTTCTCCGGCAGACGGTCATACGGGAGACGAAGCTTGTCGAAGGTACGCAGGATACTCTGTACGCCGGCCGAACACAGGAAGTATTCCTGCTTCAGGCGCAGCAGCTTGCCTGCATACTCCGAATCGTCGGGATACAGGAACTCGGATACCGTCTCTACCGAACGTTTGTAGTCGAGGAAATTATAATAGTTACCACCTGTCCCACCAAAGCCACGCGTAGGGTCGGCTGCCGATTCCGCGCTCCACAGACGAAGAGTATTGACCGAAGAATTCTCATAACCCACAACTGGAACGTCATAAGGTACAGCCCAGACATCTTCGCCGTTTTTGGTCTCAAATCTCTTCTTGCCATCTACTTCGTTTACCTCGATATTGCCCCAGAAGCGTACGTTAACCTTTTTGTCGCTGCGGCGGACTTCCCATACATTGCCTTTTTGCAGCCAATAGTCCGGAAGTTCAACCTGGTGACCGTCAATGATCTTTTGTTCAAACAAGCCGTATTTATAACGAATTCCGTTACCGTGTCCGGCATAACCCAGAGAAGCGAGAGAATCGAGGAAGCAGGCCGCCAGACGACCCAATCCACCGTTACCCAATCCGGCATCGGCTTCATGTTCTTCAATGTCTTCCAGATCCCATCCCAGCTCGCCAAGTCCTTCGCGCACCATATCCAGTACACCCAGGTTTAACACGTTATTACCGAGCAGACGACCAATCAGGAACTCCATGGAGAAGTAATAGACCTGACGCTGACCCTGTTCCATATAGGTTCGGTTGGTGGCGGCCCAGTTCTGGCCAATCTCTTCCCGAACCATGCTGCCTAGTGCAGCATAGACGTCATCTTCGGTCACCTCATGTATTTGGCGTCCGGTCTTACCGATCAGGCGCTGCTTAAATTCATTTTTAAAATTCTCTTTATTGGAAAACATGGGTAAGCCCCTTTCCCGTTTTGCCGAAACCAGATTCCGGCAGCGGACGAATAAAGTAGAGTTGTGTTGAAACGACTGAACCGTCGGGGTATCGCTAAAGAGTATATCAGGTTATAAAAAAGCCTTCCACAACCGGATTCTCCAGGGAATCCGGCTTAGAAGACCTGTGTCTGAATTATATATCGACCAAACAAGCACGTTTTTATAGATGAGCTAAACGAATTTTGTCGATTTTTTACATAAAATGAACTTTAAGAACGCTCTATAGCGTACTGCGTTTCGCAATGACGAACGGACGCCGTGAATCGCCTACCAGCGTACGATTGGCCGTCAATTGAACGTCCTTGTCCAAGATCACGTTCTCGACGATTGCTCCGGCCTCAATCACACATTTCTGCATGATGATCGAATTGATGACCTTGGCGCCCTTTTCAACCTTCACGCCGCGGAACAGAACGCTTCCGTCCACTTCCCCCGCGATTCGGCAGCCATTGGCGACCAGGGAGTTGCTAACTTTCGCACCCTCCAGATATTTCGTTGGGGCTTCATATTTGATCTTGGTATGCACCGGCATATCCGGCGAGAACAGCTGCTTGTATTTTTCCGGCTCAAGCAGTTCCAGGCTGTTCTTGTAGTAGCTCTCAATCGAGTTGATGACCGCATGATAGCCCTTGTATTCATAGGCTGCGATGGTCAAGCCGCTTGGATTCTTCAGAATCGCGTCGCGGAAGAAATAGCTGTCGCCATGCGCGATGCAGTATTCCATCTGTTGAAGGAACAGATTTTTCTCCATAATAAACAGCTCAATATAGAGATTATGGTTCCCCTTCTCATGGTGAATCCCGGTTACCGATCCGTCGGCGTCCAGATCTACACGGAAGCAAGGATCATGTTCCGGTGCCAGTTCGTCAACATGCTTATACACAACGGTCACGTCTGCGCCGCTCGCTTTGTGGTATTCCGCCAGTTCACAGAAGTCTACCTTTGATAGGTGCTGACTGCCGGAATGGACAACATACTCCCCCGTGCTGCGGGCGAAGAAGTCTCGGTTGTTGTGCATATGCTGGAGATCGCCGGATGAGATGTCCGTCGGATCGTTCCAGTCTGGCGGAAGGATGAACAGCCCGCCGCGTTTGCGGTTCAAGTCCCATGGGCCACCTTCGCCGAGATGGTCAAGCAATGAGCGATATTTACGACGAACAAACAGGGCAATGTCCTGCACGCCGGCACTCATCATATTGGACAACGCGAAGTCAATCAGCCGATAACGGCCTGCAAAAGGAACAGCCGCCCCCGCGCGGAAGTACGTCAGTTCATTTAATTGGTCCAACTCGTGATCCAAATTGATTACACCCATGAGTTTCATGGTTCCACCGTCCCTTTTAGGCTGTCTTTGGGTTCTGGTTTTTGGAATGAACATCCTCAAAACTTCAGAACATTTATTGTGATGGTTTATTTTTTGAATTTAAAGCGAATCGCTTGTTGCCAGGCAATTGGTTTACACCGTTGACTCGTACCTCGTCAGAAGGGTGAATCGCCGTTAATCAACAAGATTTCGCTATCGTCTTCGCGGTCGGCGCCGATTACGGTTCCATCAGGGATCACTTTACCCTGATCGACGATTGCGCGATGGATTCGCACGTTTTTGCCAATTTTCACTTCCGGCATGATTACCGATTCGGAGATGACGCTGCCTTCGCCGACTTCGACGCCATAGAACAATACGGAACGATCGACTTCACCGTACACGGTGCAGCCTTCGTTGACCATGCACTGATGCACTTTGGCCTGCGGAGCAACGTATTGAGCCGGTTCGTTCGGGTTACGCGTATAGATTCTCCAGTCCGGATCGTTCAGATCCAGTTCCGGTTCATCCTTGAGCAGATCCATATTGGCTTCCCACAGGCTTGGGATCGTGCCCACGTCGCGCCAGTATCCCTCGAATGGATAAGCATAGAGCGACAGCCCATCAGCCAGCATCTTAGGTACGATGTCTTTGCCAAAGTCGTGGTCAGACTCGCTGTCTGGCTTGTCGATGTCTTCAACCAGATATTTTCTCAGCAGATCCCATTTGAAGATGTAGACGCCCATGGACGCCAGCGTGCTTTTGGGATGCTTGGGCTTTTCATCGAATTCATAGATCTTCAGGTCTTCATGCGTATTAATCATGCCGAAGCTGGACGCTTCTTCAAGCGTAACGTTGATGACCGAGATCGTGCAGTCGGCGCCTTTTTCCTTATGGTAATCCAGCAATTTATTGTAATCCATCTTGTATACGTGGTCGCCCGACAGCACCAGCAGGTGTTCGGGGTCATATTGATCGATAAATTTGAGATTTCGGGAGATGGCATCGGCTGTTCCGCGATACCAGCTGCTTCCGTCTTCACGTTCGTGCGGCGGCAGGACGAACACGCCTCCGTTCTTACGGTCCATATCCCAATCACTGCCTACGCCTATGTAAGAATGTAATACGAGAGGCTCGTATTGAGTCAGTACACCAACGGTGTCGATTCCGGAGTTCGTGCAGTTACTAAGCGGGAAATCGATGATCCGGTAAGTTCCGCCGAAATAAACGGCAGGCTTTGCCAACGATTTCGTCAACCCTTTTAATCTCTTCCCCTGTCCGCCGGCCAGCAGCATGGCGATCATTTCTTTTTTCTTCATTTGAGACGAACCTCCTCGACAATATATACGGTTTGCCCGCAGCGGAGCACACTTCGCTGGAGCGTAGGTGACCGAAATCGGAACTGTTGCGACTTGCCAGGAACAAAAAACCGGGAAAACGCACAAGCGAGACAGGACAAAACCACATACATGATTAACCCTGTCAGAAGGTTTGGAATCTCAGATTAACGGGAATATCAAAGAAAAAAAGAATGTGAAGCTGTGCAAACGATTGAACGTGCAGAAAAGAGCAAAATCGTCGATCACCTTTCTTCATAATACCATGTGCTGGAAAAAACAAAAGAATCAAGTACATAAAATTTCAAAAATCTCACAAATTTTCACCGAAAACGATTATAACCGTTCAGGCTCCTGAGTCGGCAGCCAGATTGAAAAAAACGAGTCTTAAAGACCCGTTCTCATGTCGCCCAGTCGAAACACAGGCAGCTCCTGTGCAAGACAGATCGCCGCAGTCACGGCCAGAGCGAGCAGCAGCAGCACCAGCCAATCGGCAGACGTGATCGGCGATGAATAATAGTAGGTTCGCCGACGATCTGCATCAAAACGTTTGACCTCCATCGCCGCTGCCGTCCGCTGCGCACGGCGGATACTCTGGGCGAGGAGAGGCAGTGCATACCGTTCAGGCAGACGAAGCAGCGCCCTCGAACGCGTGGAGCCACCAGTTCCCCGAATGGCCAGCGCATCCCGCCGAATTCGCAGCTCCTCCAGCGTCATCGGCAGCAGTCGAATTGAAGCCATGAAGCTGTAGGCATATTTCGGATTGAGCTTGAACCGCTGCATCAACGCATAAAATAGTCCTGTCGAGGAGGTGGTCAGCACGAACAGCAGCCCCTGACAGCCAAAGGCAATCGAACGAAACCCCAGATGCAGACCGCGATAGAAGCTTTCCTGCGAGATCACAATCGGTCCCCATGACCACCAGATCTCACTGCCTCGACCAAACAGGACCATAGTCAGCGAAGCAGAAGCAAAAGCCAGCGCGAATCCCGAGATGAGCAGCGCCGTTTTCCAGAGCGGGTAACCTGAAGCCATAAACAGAAGCAGTACAAATACGCATGCCAGGTAAAAAGAACCGTCAATCGTATGCGTCAGCATGGTGAGAATAAAAAGGACGATAAACAAGGGAAGCTTCAGCGCAGGGTTGGCGCGGTGCAGAGCAGTCTGCCGGGCGGGTGCAAAAAATCCATTCATTCCGCCTCTCCTCCCTTGCTCAAAAGGATACCATCCATACGGGAACGTCCGGTTGGCTTGGCTGAAGTCAGTCGGCCTTCTTCGATCCGCCAGACTTGGGTCGCCAGGCGCTCCGCGATCTCCGGCTCATGAGTAATCATCAACACGGCATGTCCCGCTGCTCGCAGCTCCTCACACAGCCGCAAGATGGCAAACGCATTTTGGGCATCCTGCCCAAAAGTCGGTTCATCAAGCAGCAGCAGCGGCTTGTGGGTGACCACAGCCGATGCTACGCTGAGGCGCCGCTTCTGACCCAGCGACAGCAGATATGGATGGCGATCTTCATATCCGCCCAGGCCAAAGCTCTCCAGGCAGGCGGATGCACGCCGCGCAGCCTCCTGCTCCATCTCGGCGGCAAGCCGGGCACGGCGCCGACGGTCTGCTGGCGACAGAGTCGCCACCCGTCGGGTGAGCCGACGCTTCCAACTGGCGCCGCCAGCCTGGGCGGCTGTCAGCGCCGCCTCCTCCGCTTCACCGCGCAGCGTAAAAGCGACCTCGTCCTGCACGCGATTCGTCACGAACTGGAACTCGGGGTTCTGGAAGACGAAGGCGGCGTGCTTCGCCGCCGTCTGCCGTTCTTCCCGGCGGCTGGCCGGGAACGCTGCGCCGAACTGGCACACGCCCTGCCGGGGCAGCAGACCCATCAGCCCGAGCAGAAGCGAGCTTTTGCCGGCCCCGTTCGGCCCGGTCAGCGCGATCAGGTCGCCGGGCATGACGGCGGCTTGCTCCACCGCGCAGACCTCTCTTCCGCCGCGCAGCACGCGGAAGCGTTCGAGCCGCAGCAGCGGCTCATCGAACGCGCCGCCAGCAGCAGGCGGCGCTGCCTCCGATTGCGCTTTAGGGCGGTCTGAACGTCCCGCGCGAAGTTCCGATTCGCACATAGCCGAAGCCGCTGCTGCCGACTGCGCCAAACCGTCGCCCCCGCGTGCCGCTCCCGGCTCCAATGCGCCGATCTCGGGCGCTGCTGTCCGATCCGGCAGGTGCCAACCCTCTGCCGCCAGAACCTCGCTCCGCCGCTCCTGCCGGGGCGCTTCCTCCGCGCTGACCGGCGCGGCAGCCGCACCCCAGAGGGCGTCATCCCACGCCCCCGGATACCAGATGCCGTATTCGCGCAGCTTGCCGCGATAGCGGCTGAACACCTCGGCCGCCGAACCGTCGGCCAGAACACTTCCATCGTCCCGGAAGACGATCACCCGGTCCATCCAGTCCAATACCTCGTCGATCCGATGTTCGACGACAATCACCGTGCGCCGCTCCGATACACGGCGCACCGCCGTCCAGATCGCGCTGCGCCCTTCCGGGTCGAGCAGCGCCGACGGCTCATCCAGCAGCAGCGTATCGGGCGCAAGCAGGAGCGCCGAAGCCAGCGCCAGGCGCTGCTTCATCCCCTGCGACAGCGAACCGATCGGCACGTGAATATCCGGCAGGTTGAGGCCAACTTCCCGCAGCGCCGCTTCGATGCGCGGGCGCATCTCTTCGCGCGGCACGGTCAGATTCTCCAGCACGAAGGCCAGCTCCTCATCGACATAAGGCATACAGAACTGTGTATCCGGGTCCTGGAAGACCATACCCGCAGACTCCGGCACTTTCAGCCGCTCCGCCTTGAGTGGAACTTCCGTGACGCGGGGAATCACACCGCCCAGCACCTGAAGCAGCGTGGATTTACCGCAGCCGCTTGGGCCAAGCAGCAGCACCTTCTCGCCCTGACGAATCGACAAGGACAAGTCTCGGAATAGCAGGTCGGGCACACCGGGAAACTTCAACCGCAGACCGATCACTTCGGCTGCGATCTCCGATGGCTCAGGCTCCTGCGGACGCAGCAGCGCTTCGTTCAATTCCAACACCTGCACGTGCGCAGCCGCGTCTTCGGCAGCTTCATGATCTCTGTCGGCTGGCTGACGTACGGCGGTAGAACGAAGAACCTGCTCTGCCGCTGTCATGGCTTCCGGCCGCCGGATCTCCACTGCGGTGTTCATGGCTGCCGCATCTTTCGGTCTCGACGGAAGCGGCGGAACCTCGCCGGCAGCCCGCTTATGCTCCGCTCCCTCAACCTCAGCGATCCAGCGCATCATATTCCTTCCGCTCCACCGGACGCAGGGATTGGGCAACCCCGGCACGCTCCAGCAGTTTGGCTAATCCATACATCAGGTATCCGGCAATAACGAAGGAGCTGATCGCTCGCAGCGAATATTTCAGTACGATCACCCAGGTTGCATATTCCGCCACATACCCATAATAAATATCCGCCAGCAGCGAGGCCGCCGCAGCCGCAACCCCGGCCAATCCAGCGACTGTCGCACTGGCGTTCTTGTAGCGGAATGCGGCAAAGATCAGCTCGGCGGCCAGACCCTGCACGACGCTGTACAGCAGCAGCTGCACACCATAGGCGCTGCCAAAAGCAATCTCCAGATGCGCTGCCGCAATCTCCGCGATCAGTGCAACGCCCGGCTTGCGAATGAGCAGGAACGCCAGCGTCGAAGCGGCAAACCACATCCCATACACCAATTCATTGGACTGGACAAACAGCAGCCCGGCCACATCGGACACAGCCGCCCAAACATGATAGACAACTCCCAGAACCAGCGACAGCACCACCGTGACCAATACATCCGTTAACGTTAATCCTCTGCGGCGCTCCGCCGACTTTGCTGCTTTTGTACCCATGTTCCAATCTCCCCGCTTTATGAAAGTGTAGCCGATGCTTCCACCGACCCATTTTCTGCGCTAACGACGAAGGTTCGTTCGACATTCGACGCCGTGGAACCAAAAAAGGCGGCTTTCTGGCATAAAAATGCGCAGAAAGCCGCCTGGTTGAACGTTCACGGACGGATACGAATTCTCTACGCTGGCATGACCCAGATCAGATTAACGGTCAGAAGCGGCAATCGGCTTCAATCTCAGCCCGGCTCTCCCGGACCCCCGTATCGTTATGCAGTTGCTTTTTACCATACCCAATTTTACGCAGCAGCGCAATAACGAATTTGCACCTACTTCATGCCGCGCTGCAAAATCCCCAACATGACCTTCTGCACCAAACGAAACGGCAGCCTTTTTTTCATGGCAACCAGCAGGGCAGCTCCGCGTGGGATCACATACCGAAAACGTCCCTTTCCTCTGCGCCCGAGCGCCAGGTTGACGACCAGACGAGCGACATCCCGAGGGTCACCGCCACCTTCCGCACTGGCACGTGACATCTCCAGCATGCGATTTAATGCGGCTTCGTTGGGCGAATTTTCCGTGCGGTGGATTCCCGAGAATCCTTTTTCCCAGATGTCCGTCTTGTACGAAGCGGGCTGGATCACGTAGGTACGGATGCCATATGGAGCCGTCTCCAGAGCCAGGGACTCGCTGAATCCCTCCACCGCGAACTTCGACGAGACATAGGGCCCATAACCCGGCAGCCCAATCGCCCCGCTCACACTGCTCATCTGAAGGATGCAGCCGCTCCGCGCTTCCCGCATATAGGGCAGAACAGCACCCGTCATGGCGATCATGCCGAAGACATTCACCGCAAACTGCTCACGCCATGCCTGCATCGGAATGTCGCCGACAAATCCGCCCATCGCCAGACCCGCGTTGTTGACGAGAATATCGATTCGCCCCAATCTCGCCGCAATCTCCTCCACGGCCTGTGTCACCCTTGCGTCATCGCAGACATCAAGCGTGATCGGATAGATAAAGCTGGAGATCGGCCCCTTTCCCAGCGCAGTCAGATCGCCCGAGTAGGCCGGCTGCTGCGCTTGATAAGCTTCTTCCTGATAAGCTTCTCCTTGATGAGGTTCTCTCCCGTGAGACTCTCCCTGTCGAAAGTCTGCTGCTTGCGTCGCCTGGCGATCAGCTGCCGTCTGGTCGGCTTCCGCTGCTGCACGAAACAGCTGCTCTGCCGCTTCCGGCCTCCTCATCCCGGCAGCTACGCGCACACCCGATCGCGCCAGTTCCAGGCAGATATGCAGGCCGAATCCGCTGGACGTTCCCGTCACAATGGCGACCTTCTGCTGATTCGCATTGGAGATATGCCTGATCTGCTGCCTGCCCTTCTGCGCTTCCGTGACTCCCATTTCATTCTCCTCCCCCATGGATCGTATTCTGCTGAATCACTGCCTCCATTGTAGCAGGAGTAAGCTTGACTCACGACAAAAAGACCCTGCCGTCGAGTTTTTCGCGGTAAGGTCTTCCTGCTGCTCATTATGTACACTTCCGGCACGTTCCCAACGGGAACGAAGCACACTGTGCGCACGTTCGCTGAACTGCATCTATGGTCATTGCTGAATTGGCGTTAGATTAGAACCACATCTCGCTCTGCTCGGCGGCTTTGAACCGACGCAGACGACTGCGGAAAATAGCACTGCCCCCGGCGCGTCCCGCACTGCTGCGAATCCGACGTCTGATTAACATGTTCATTCCTCCTTCCTCATCCTGGCGCTCTGGCGTCTCGACGGATGAAAGCTAAGCGGTTATTACCCCCGAGTATCCATTCTCAAACAGGCGGGCAGGCGGAAAGTTAAAATTTGAACAAGCACAAGACGAATGTTTTCAATGATGTTTTCTATTCTGACAGAACGCCTTCCGTCAGTGCGAACATCCAGGTGAACATTAGCGGATCTCCGAAGGACTCTTCCCGGTATACTGCTTGAATTGGCGGCTGAAAAAGAAAATATCCCGGTATCCCAGCGCTTCCGCCACTTCCGTCACATTCATCCCTGCGTGTCCGAGCAGATGCTGCGCGCGTTCAATCCGCATGCGGATAATATATGATTGCACGGAAGCCCCAATTAATTCTTTGAACTTGGCGGAAAAGTACCTTGGCGAAAGTCCGGCGCGTGCCGCCAGGTCCTCAACCCGATGCGCAAGGCTTGGATGCTGACGGACATAATTGGCCGCTTCATGCACCACCTCATACAGATGATTGCTGCCCCGGCGTTCCGCCGGTTCTTCGCGGTCACCACGCATGAGGTGAATCATCATCTGTTTGAGCAGCAGCTTGGCTTCCTCTTCGGCGCCGTAGGCTTCGCTCAGGAACAGCCGAACATAACGAGACAGCATGTATTCAAAGTCCACCGTTTCCCTGAGTACGCGGTAAGCCTGTGGAATCTCATAGGTTTCGGCTTCGATATTAAAATGGATATACGTCAGCACCAGCGGCTTCTGTGGATGATGCGTAGCGCTGGTATGGTCGCCCGGACGAAACAGGAAACAGCTCCCCTTGCCGATCTCATGCGGTTGGTCGTTCAGCATTAGCGAGCCTTCACCGCTCCACACGTAGAACAGGTCATAATTCTGGAGCGGCTGCTCGCGTTTTTGCCATTTCCAGCCCGGTTCACAGGCGATCTTGGCGACGTAAGGCGTTAGAATAAATGAGGATGGCGGCACGTTCAGCAACGGCACCCGCTCCTTTCTGTATAGGCAATCATTCCGAATCACGCAGGCGCTTGGCATCCTGCTCTTTGGTCTCTTCGTAAGTCCACAGCGAGACTTCGCTTCCGTCTTGATTTCGGCCATAAGGCGGAGCCTCTGAGTCTAAATCAGGGTTGGGATCAACAGCTGGGTCAGCGGCGTTATGCAGATTGCCCGGTGATCGACCGGCTGCCGCCTGTTCGGTTTCCGATGAAACGCCGTGTTCTCCGTTTTCTTCCTCTTCGTGCGCGTCCGCAGCAACCAGCCGATCGTAATATTCATGGATATAAGGACGTCGGCCGCCCTTTTGCACAAACCGCCAGTCCTTCTCCACATTGATGCGGACGCGGTACAGCAGATCAAGCAGCTCCGCCGTCTCTTCCGGCGACAGGCCGCGCAGGGAAGACAAATCCGAATATTCGCCTTCGTCCCGAATGAACAGGTAGGCGGACTTGCCCTGCTCCGTCGGATAAACCCGCTTGTCCTTGCGCAGATCCGGCGCTTCACGCTGGATGACCAGTCCCTCATCCTCCAGCTTGCGCAGCGCTCTCGCCGCAGCCGCCCGCTTGACCTTGAGACGATCCGGTACAAGGCCCGCAGGCTCACCCGGATTTTCGCATACGAACGTCAAGTACAGATGCAGGCCGCGAGACAACTTCAAATGCTTGAATTCGACGCTGCTGATCTCTTCGGAACAGCGGGCAATCGCTTCAATCTCTCTTAGCACTTCCTTCATGCTCCCGACCTCCTTGTGCCGCTGGAATCATCCGATCATACCGGCCAAACATTCATTCCCATTATATCAGAAAGAAGGGGCAGTCATGCAATGGGGTGTGGACGGTAGGTCAAATGTTCACCTTCGTCACCGGACGGGACGCGCCATGTGAGGGCAGTTGTTTGAAGTACGGCGAGTGAGCGGTTACAATTCGATTAATTGGTTCGGATGCGGGCTGCCTTCCTCGGCGCCCTACAGGGCCGAAGCCGCACTTATTCCATTTCGAGGAGGCTATTCATGCTGGAGAAAATCAATGCAGATTCCGTTGTCGCTGGTGTTGACATGGGCGGCACGAATGTGCGAATTCTGATCGCCGACCTCGCAGGTGAGGTCAAAGCCTACGTGAAGACGGAAACGGATCAGCTGCCCAAGCAGCGTACCGACAACGCGCCGCTGGAGGCGCTGATGCGTGAAGCGATCCAACAGGCGGGCTGCAAGCCGGAAGATGTGGCCTTTCTCGCTGCCGGAATTGCCGGACTGGATCGGGACACCGATCAGGAGTGGGCAGATCGGCTGGCCGCAGGATTTGGGCTGGACTGCCCGAGCCGCGCCGTCAATGATGCGATTATCGCACATCGCGGGGCACTCGCCGGGGCGCCGGGTATTCTCGTAGCGTCGGGCACAGGTTCCATTCTGCTGGCACATACGGAACGCGGTCAATGGCTGCGGAATTATGATTTCGGTCATTATGCAGCCAGCGCTGCACGCTTTCTGGGCTATCAGGCGGTCTACGATGTGCTGGCGGGGCGGGAGACGCCCGGCGATGGCATCCTGGTACGCGACATGCTGCGCTTCTTCCGCCAGCCCAATCTGCGGGAACTGGCCGAAGCCGCCAGCCGGAGCTTCGGACTTGATCCTGCGCGGCGCGACCGCTTGTTTGGCTTGTTCGCGCCCATCGTCACGCGCGAAGCCTCAGCAGGATCACCGATTGCCGTTCGGGTATGCGACGATGCCCTCCGGCAGATTGGCGTAGGTGCGGATCTGCTGGCGGCTTTCCTCGACGGCCCGGATATTCTGGTGTCGCAGACGGGAAGCGTAGCGAGCAGCGAGTATTTCCTGGAGGGTCTACAGTCCATGATCTGCGCCCAGCCGGGGCGGCGCTTCGTCTGGGCAGAGCCACGCCTGATTCCGGCGGCCGGTGCGGTGTTGATCGCCTTTGAGACGCTGGGACTGTCGTTTGGCGACAGCATGGCGGAAGCGCTGGAGAACAGTCCGCACGCACGGATTTGAGCAAATTTACGGAAATGTGCAACTCTTGCTTCGCGCACAGGGTCTATTGAGCAGTTGGAAGCCGTCCAATGGAAAACGTGTATGGTATCCGGTCTTGCCTCTTGGCAGCGGACGGCTGATCCTGATGAACGCGGAGGGAATAAAATGACACAGACGATCACCGGCCGAATCAGCCGGACGATTGGCTCGATCAGTATAGCCGGACTGCTGCTGACTCCAATCAGCTATGGCGCGACCGGATATGGCGCAGCGCAGGCGGCGCCCGCCAAGGTGGTGGCGGGCGCCGAGGCCGGGAAATATCCGGCGGTCATCGGCACGGCGAAGCTGTACGCAGCAGCGCCGCTGCTGCGGGACAAGCCGAGTGCGAATGAGGATTGGCGGGAGCTGTCCGCCCGCTCCTCCCTGCCGGCAGGGAGCGAACTCAAGCTGTTCGCCCAAGCCGGCGACTGGCTTCGCGCCAAAGACCAGACGGGCGCGAGCGGTTGGATTCCGGCCTGGTACGCCAGCGAAGCGGCGGCGAAGGCGAAGACCGTGCGGGCGGTGAAGCTCACGCCCGCCCAAGGAGCAAAGCTCTACCTCACCCCAGGCAGCCAGGCTGCCTGGGCGTACACGGGCGAACCGCTGGTGTCGATGAGGCAGATCGACGGCTGGTATGCTGTTTCTCCTGTAACCGGAGATGGGAATGGCGAAGGCGCAGCGGGCGCACATCCAGCAGAAACCGACAAGGCGGGTACAGCCGCGCCGGATGAAGGGAGGGCGGATAACGCAAGTCCGTCTCCCTTCATCCTATGGATCAAGGCCAGCGATGCTCAAAACATCCAGCCCGTAAATGGCGGGTTGCTGAAGCCCGATTCCGGGTATTCGACGACCGAGATCCGGGAGATCCTGGACGGCCTGCTGCGCCCTGGCGTCAGCAAGCAGGCGGTGCTGGAGCTGCTGGGCGAACCTTTTTCCATCATGGATGGTCGAATGACGTTCCCGAATGAACCAGATGCTCACGGCTTCTATCACTGGACAAGCGGCGGCGTGGAATGGCGTTATGAACGCCCGGATGCTCATCTCATCATCCGGCTGTCGGATGCCGGGCAGCTGATCGGAGCCAACTGGATTCTGCCGCTGACGAGGTATGAACAGCAGGATTATCATTCCTGGCTGCAAACACCGGACTTCGCAGCGGTCTATCAGCCGCTCCCCCTGCTTCGGTCCATCCAGCCCGAAGTGAAGTGGCGAACCCGAATCGATACGGATTACGCGTATCTGGAAGGCGCGGTTGGCGATACATTAATCGTACGCGGGGATGATGGAGGTCTGAGCGGCATGCACTACAGCTCCATTCTGTATGGGCTGGATCGCAGCACGGGCAGGATCGAATGGAGTTTCGATGCGGGTTGGTCAGCGATGTCCATCATGCCGGATTCGACAGGCCAGGGCATGATCGTCAGCGGTTATCTGCCTGAAGGTGCGAATCCCAATGATGAGGGCTTGATCGCTCATATGAATCTGGAGACTGGTCAACCTTCCTGGACGTATCCGTTAAATCCAAATGCGCAGACCTCTTCCTCTGTCGTAGGCGATTCCGTGATTGTTCTTAGCGCAGCTTCGGAGCCGGACAGCATGGGTACGCTGGTCGCACTGGACGAACGTACCGGCAAGACGCGATGGAAGCAGCAGATTCGGGGGCTGCGTTCCTCTGACCTGCTAAATGGAAAAGGCTCGAATGATCCCTATGTCCTGCTGGGTCAGGAGAAGACGCTGCGGGCGCTTGATCCCTCCAATGGCCGAACGGTGTGGACCGTCTCGTCCGAGAACGGTCTGGTTGATGGAGGACAGTCATTCGCTTCTCCGCCGGCTGCCCCTCCCGTATTCGCCAAACCGGACGGCACGCGGTGGATCAAGTTCAATAATGAAGGATGGCGCAAGATCAATCTGTTGGATGGTCAAACGATCGCCCGGTATGCGCATGATGCCGACGAACGGCTTCAAGATCTCGGCGGCGGTTATCTGCTGGTACAGAGTCATACCGGCAAGGGCGGCCTGTACAACTCGGAGGCGTATCAGCTGCATACCCGGTTGATCGATACGACTACCGATCAAGAAGTCTGGGCACGCACAGGCCTGATCGAGAGCGCACTCATCGACGGAGATATTTTATACGCGGTGGTCAATCAGATCCCCTCTGCTCTCGACCTCAAGACAGGCCAAGTCATCTGGGAAGCACGCACAAACGGACTGCATCCCAATCCAACGTTCACGCATGGCAGCGGCTCCTTCCTCAAGCTTGGCGATTATCTGCTGCTGCCATATAACGATGATCTACTGGCTTTTGAGAGCCAAACAGGGCGTCAGCTTGGTCGTGTGGATGGCTTCCGTTTCGGTTACCCCGAACTGCGAGAGACGTATTCCCGCGCTTCGCTGCTGAATCAGGCGGATGGCAAGCTGTATATCGGTTCAGCCAGCCGTTCCTTTGCCGTACTCGACGAGGCGAAACTGATCGAGAAGCTGCATCAAGTCGCCTCTTCGGGCCGAAGTGCCGCCGCACTCACACCCGCAATCCGTGCTTCGGAAGAAGCAGCCTGGTATCCCGCTCAATCTTATTAACCGAAGCCGGAAACTGGACCGGACTCGCTGAAGATGAACGCATAAAAGCCGATCCTGCACCCTCTCTCCTGTTCGGAACGAGAGGATGCCGATCGGCTTTTCACATTCATTTCATTTATTTATTTGCTTTATTTACTTTTTTATTACTCTATTTATTACTTTATTTATTTTTCCAGGCCATTCATAAAGTATTCAATCGCCTCTTGCAGATCCTGCGGCAGTTCGGCTTCGGCATTCAGACCCAGATCTACGCGCAGATCGCGCTCAATCGCCGAACGGTCACGCCCATGCCGCAGCACTTGACGAGCCAGCTGTTCGTAACGACGCACATCATGGTAGAACTCTTCACGGGTAACCGGGCGCCCATGCGATTCGACCAGTACATTTGCCCCGTAAGCGAAGATGGTATCCAGCAGCGCCAGGAACTTGCCTGTCGTATACGCCATCGGTCCGCCATAGACGGAGGGAGACAGGGCATCACCGAGGAACAGTGTGCCTTCTTCCTTGACGAATACCACGCAAGAATCCGACGCATGATCGCCGCCCACGTAACGAATCTCGCAGGTTAATCCGCCCAGATCCACATCGATGAAACGTTCAAAGACAATATTGGGTTCTTCGACGCGAATCTTTGTCAGATCCCCTTTGTATTCGACGTGCATGTCGCTGCGTGTCCGTTCGCTCATCTTGCCTTCCGCAATCAGACCATCCAGCGCAGCTTCATTCCAATCCAGCCCGGCGTAACCACGCAGAATCTCAGCCGTCTGCCGCTGCGCAATTGCGGGCAGGCTCCACTCGGCCAGACCAAAAGAGTGATCCCAATGATGATGCGTCAGCACCATCATATCCGGACGACGCACGCCCTCCCGTTCCAGATAATCGCGGAACGTCTGCGCATGTGCCGAAGAATTGCCCCCGTCGATCAGCAGCGTCCGGCTGCGTCCCACTACAGCCGCCAGCAGCGGGCGATCCGCCTCCTGCTCGGCGTGCATGACATAAATATGTTCACTGATACGTTCAAACTCAGACATTACGTTCAACCTCCAACATACAATTTAAAAATAGATCGAATGGCGCATCCAGACTGCATCGACCAACAGGCAGACTGTACGCCCGGCCGCTTGACTTTCGATCAGCAGCGATCCGGTCGCCCTGCTTTATTTTACCATCGAGAAGGACTTCCACCAAATGTGTTCTGCCAATAAGTTAAGCCGCCTTGAGGCAGCGGACAAATCCCGGGTAGACATGCCTTTGGCGATTGCCATACTCTCCATGGGGTAAAAAACCTATACCCGCGTAAACGTTCCTGACCCAGGTGGATCGCGGCGGCAAGGAGGAATCTGTGAAGGAGGAATCTGTGATGAACAGGAATCTGAACGAGCAGAGCAAAATCTCTCGAAAAAGGTGGGTGGCTCTGCTGCTGGCCCTCCCCCTGACGGCCTGCGGTGGGCAGACCGGCGCTCCCGCAGGCTCTGTACCTGCTGGACAATCTCCCGTGCAGACGCCGGATAACGGAGTGAATCTGGATGAAGAACCCGTTGATGAGCAGGAGAAAGAGGAGAGCAAACCCGAGGCAGAAGCCGATAACGAAGCCGCAGACCCCAAACCTGTCCAATCGGTCAGTTCTCCAACCAAAGATCGCCTGACCGCAAATCTCACTGGGCAGACAGAGACAATCGCAGACAACCTGGATACCCCATGGGAGATTCAATTTGATGGAAGCACGATCTACATGCCGCTTAGGGGCGGGTCGATTATGAAAGTCCAAGGCGGCGAGAGGATCGAACAGTCCATTACGATGAACGCTAAGATCTTGGAGGAAGGCGAAGGCGGACTGCTTGGAATGGCGCTGGCTCCCGATTTTGCGAAGTCGCGTCAGGCTTACGTGTATCACACCTATGAACAGGGCGACCAGATCCGCAATCGTGTCATTCGCATCCAGGAAAATTCGGACGGGACACTTTGGAGCGAGACGGCGATGCTGCTGGAGCATATTCCGGGCGCACGGGTGCATGATGGTGGACGGATCGCTTTTGGAAAGGATGGGATGCTCTATGTCACCACGGGGGATGCCCAGCAGGACAGTCTGGCGCAGGACCCTTCCAGTCTCGCGGGCAAGATTCTGCGCATGACACCGGAAGGCAAAGTTCCCGAAGACAATCCGATTCCAGATTCATACGTCTACTCCTACGGACACCGCAATTCCCAAGGCATCGACTGGACAGCGGACGGTACTTTATACGCCTCCGAACATGGACCCAGCGGCGATCCGGGCGGCCATGACGAGATGAACCAGATTCAGGCAGGCGGCAATTATGGATGGCCGACGGTCATGGGCGATGAGAATCAGGATGGACTGATCCCTCCGCTTTATCACACGGGCGAAGAAGCCATTGCTCCTTCAGGGATCGCTGCGACACCGGAAGGCACCTTATTGGTGGCGAATCTTGCGGGTCAGAGCCTGATGGAGTTCGATCCGCAGACGAAGCAAATGAAGACGGTCATCGAGGGATTGGGGCGGATTCGGGATGTCGCCGTCCATGAAGGACAAATCTATATCGTCACCAACAATACGGACGGACGGGGTTCTCCATCTGCGGGAGATGATCGCCTTCTGCGGCTGAAGTAGTCAGGAATATCCGCTAACATCCCCTACGTTTATAAAAAAACCTCCCTTTCCACGCAAATGGTCGCAGAATCCGATTAACGCAGTGATAACCGGGTAAAAATGGAAAAAGAGTAAACGAGGAGGATGATTCCTTTGCCCGCTTTAGGAACCAAGACCAAAACGTTAACAGCAGCCCTGCTGCTCGCAGTGCCTATCTCCGTCTATGCGTCGGATCAACAGCAGTCGTCGGACGTGCAGAAGCATCATGCTGAACAAACGGCCGACTCCCTGAAACCCGTCTCTCTCGGAACCTCCACGGCCGCCGCAGCAGGCGTGACGTTGGTGGCTGCTTCCAGCCAGACCGGAATCGTGGATGCTCTGCAAGGAGGATATGACGTGGCTGCATCCAAACTCAAAGCCCCGTGGTCCATGCAGTTTGATGGCAGCACGGTATATCTCACGCAGCGCGGCGGTGGCATCGTCGAAGTCAAGGGAAACAAGCAAACGCTTCAGGAGGTACGAACCAAAAAGCCGCTTGTGACCGAAGGTGAGGCTGGGCTGACCGGCTTCGTTCTTGATCCGAATTTCTCCAAGAACAAATACGCCTACATCTATCATGCCTATGCAGAAAATGGGCAGACGATGAACCGAATCGTGAAGGTCAAACGGGTTAATGGCGTCTGGCGTGAGCAAAAAGAGCTGGTCAAGGGAATACCCGGAGGGCGGATTCATGATGGCGGCAGATTGGCAATCGGGCCTGACGGGATGCTGTATGCGACCACAGGCGATTCCGCGAAGCGTGAACTGTCGCAGGATCGCTCCAGTCTGGGCGGCAAGATTCTGCGCCTGACGACAAGCGGTATGGTTCCCAAGGACAATCCGTTCAAAAACTCCTATGTCTACGCCTACGGGCTGCGCAATTCGCAGGGGCTGGCCTGGACTTCGGACGGAACCCTGTACGCCTCCGATCACGGGCCAAGCGGAGGTGCCATTCCGGGCGGAGGCACGGACAAGACAGGCCGCGACGAGATTAACGTCATCAAGCCGGGAGCCAATTATGGCTGGCCGCTTGTGACTGGAACCGAGACGGCTTCGGGGCTTGTCCCACCGGTGTATGCAGCTGGCGATCAGTCGATTGCCCCTTCGGGTCTTGAAGCCACACCGGACAACAAGATCCTGGTGGCGACGCTGGCCGGGCAGAGCCTGAAGCAGTTCGATCCCGCGACCCGGCAGATGACGAATGTGCTGACCGACGTAGGCCGGATTCGGGATGTAGCCATTCATAATGGCAAAATCTACGTGCTGACCAACAATACGGCCGGGGGTTCACCGGGAGCCGATGATGACCGACTGCTGATCTTAAAATGAGCCAGGGATAAACCCATGAACGGAGGTTCTCCTCCAATCCCTATACCCAAGCTGCTTCCCAACAGGTTCCAACTCCAAAAGCCAAGAGGTCGATTCTCCAGAGAATCGACCTCTTGGCTTTTGCTGCGACCAGACGTACAATAGAGCTTGCGCGTTATGGCAGGTCTTTCGCTTGCATCGCGGAATATCCATTTTTTCCACCTCTGACCTACGTTGTCTCATAGGCGTATGTCTAGCACATAAGGAGAGTTTTCGTTCATGACATCTCATACATTAGCGCATCCCCATAAACGGATTGTCCTCACTGGGGGCGGATCGGCCGGGCATGTCTCGGTCAATCTCGCCCTCATCCCTGCTCTGCGGGAACAAGGTTGGTCAATCGACTACATCGGCTCCGAGACCGGCATTGAAAAGGAACTGATCGAAGGACTGCCCGGCGTGTCCTACCATGCCATCGCCACCGGCAAGCTGCGCCGCTACTTCTCGCTGCGCAATTTCTCCGACCCCTTCCGTGTCCTGAAAGGGGTCAACCAGTCGCGCCGCCTCATCCGCCGATTAAAGCCGTCCATCGTCTTCTCCAAAGGCGGCTTCGTATCCGTGCCCGTGGTACTCGGGGCCTGGATGAACCGCGTCCCTGCCCTGATCCACGAATCGGATTATTCGCCGGGCCTTGCCAACCGTCTGGCTCTGCCGTTTGCCAAGGCGCTGTGTACGACCTTCCCCGAGACGGCCTCCTCGGTCAAGGCCGGCAAAGCCGTGCAGATCGGCTCGGTCGTGCGTCCCGAGCTCAAGAGCGGAGATGCTGCGCGCGGCCTGGAGCTGCTGGGCTTCAACGGCGTGAAGCCCGTGCTGCTTGCCGCCGGAGGAAGCCTCGGCTCCCGCGCGCTGAACGCCAATCTGCGCCGCAATCTTGATGCGCTGCTCAAGCGCTTCGACGTCGTGCATCTGTGCGGGCGCGGCGGTCTTGATCCGCAGCTCGAAGGACTGGCAGGATACCGCCAGTTTGAATACGTCAATGATCGGATGGCCGATATTCTGGCCGCCGCCAATCTGGTATTCAGCCGCGCGGGTTCCAACGCGATCTTCGAGTATCTGGCGCTGGGCAAGCCCATGCTGCTCTGCCCGCTCGGCCGCAATCAGAGCCGGGGCGATCAGATCCTGAACGCGGACTCTTTCGTCCGCGCCGGTTACGCGCTCAGTATCGACGAAGACAATTGGAGCGATGAACGCTTTATCGCCCGGCTCGATGAGCTGCACAGCAAGCGCAGCCGCTATATCTCCCGGATGCGTCAAGCCGACAGCAGTGATCCGTTGGAGCTGCTGTTGGAACGTATTGAATCTTCGGCAGGCTGAGGATGAATCAAGGCGTCAGAAGACAATAGAAGGCAAGCGAAAGCGATGATTTTTTCCGTAACCCTCCCTTGAAATAATTCGTTTTTAAGCTAGAGCCTGCCCATGTTCAGGTCTTCGGCGTTGAACATTCAGGCAACCATTCAAGGGAGGGAATTGCTTGGTTGATCCGGAGAAGTGGGATGACTTCACCATGAAACTGACGGAAAAGTGGATTTCGATCCCTCGCATTTATCGTCTCTGCCTGATTCATTTATTGATGTTTACTCTAGGGGTCATCGGTTGGACGATATTTTTGAACCGTTTCGAGTAAATTCGGCGTCCAACCCACCCTATTCTAACCTGTCTTTATCCCATCTAAAGCAGCACAGCAAGCCCCCAGTCTCCGACGAGAGACTGGGGGCTTTTCCATTTGATAAGGAAGCTCTCTTTCAATTCAAGCCGCCCTATTCAAGCCGACGACTTAAAAGCTGCTCCCCTTGCGCCTTCAGTGCCGCCTCAAACCGCCCGTACAACTCCCTCAGCTCATCCAGCTTCACGATCTGTGACAGCCATTCGGACGGGATGGCGGATTCGCCGTATAAGATACCCGCGAGTCCACCGACCACAGCGCCGGTCGTATCCGTATCTTCACCCAAATTCACCGCCTGAAGCACAGCCTCCCGATAACTGTCTGTCGTCAGCAGACACCAGATCGCGGCTTCCAGAGTATCGACCACGTAGCCGCTTGAACGAATCTCTTCGCGGCGCAGATCGGCCAGATGACCACCCAGCACTCGCTGAAAGGCGGCGGCTTCTTCATGCCCGGCGTGACGCTTTTGAATCGCGGCAATCCCTGCACGATACGCTTCTTCAGCAGAGCGGCCAGCCAGCAGTTCCAGAGCTATATCCACGTAGATCTGGCAGGCCAGAATGGAACGGGGATGCCGATGTGTAATCGACGACACCTCCGCCACGCATTGATCGCGTTCTTCAGCCGTTTTGCCCCAGGTATAAAAAGCCATCGGCAGAATTCGCATCAACGAACCGTTTCCGTTGGACTGTTCACGGGTCAGCCCGGCGAATCTTGCCCAGACGGCTTCTGTCCGGTAACGCTCCAGCGCTTCACGCGTGGCATTGCCGATGTCGAACAATTCACCGTGCGGCGTCATGTAGCCATGCGTCATCCATTTTAGAAAACGTCCTGCCATATCTTCGGTATCGCAGCTTTTCTGCATCGTCAGACTTTCCACCGTACACCAGGCCATCGTACTGTCGTCCGACCAAGTGCCCGGCGGCTGGTTGTACGTGCCATAGCCCCTCATGTCCGTCACCGGATCAGCATCCAGAACGGCACGCGAGCGGAACTCTACCGGCACTCCAAGTGCATCCGCAACAGTCAACCCCAACAGGCCGCCGCGTATGGATGACGCATGAGGTGATACATGAGCAGCCTGATGTTCGCCAGTTACGAATTCTCGTTCATCCTGCACGTTACTCTCCTCCTGATCTGCTTATGCCAGGTCACATGCTCTGCTTCCCGATCTTCCCCTGTTACGGCTTTAACCTGGCTGCTTGAGTTTAACTGCTTCAATCCAGATTAGGCGACATAGATGAGCATACCTTCGCCAGCTTCCGCCGCCGCCTGATAATGATCGCGCATAGGCGGATAATAACCCAGCAGATAATCCAGCTCTCCCTCGTCATTCCAGTCCGAAGCGGGATAGACGGGTGCATCGTTCATGTCATCAGGGTCAAAATTATCGGTCAACTGCTGGATTTCAATTTCCGCAAGCGCTTCCGCCACTTCCCGCACCTGCTCTGGCGTGAGATAGCGTACGATGATGTCTTCCTGTTCGTGTTCATTTATCGGCTTCCCACCCATCAGAGCTTCAGCGAGCGGCCCCTCACCGCCAAAAGGATCTTTGCAGAGCAGATAATGAAGCCCCTGCCAGGCTTTATCCAGATCCAGCTCCCCGCCTTCTTCTTCATGAATATAGGTGTACAAATCCTCTTTGCCTTCGATCAAAGCGGCCAGCCGCTGACGATCAATGCGTTTCAGAAAACCGATCATCCCCATTTGTTCTTCCTCCTCTTTGCAGTCATAGGCTCTTTGAATCGGAATCTCCATTCATTCGTCATACGCTTTCTATTTCTGATACCGCTCTAACCGAGATTTAGGTTCATCCCGAGCGCTCAGTTCATCTGCCAACAACTCTTCCGCTGTGAAAAGAGAACCTGTGTTCTTGAACGTTAGTTTATCGAATTCCCGGGCAAAAATCAAAGGCGTGCAGCGATGTGATGCATGTATGTCCGCACTGGTGAGACATTTTCTGAGCATGTTTTGTACTCTGCCCCCTCCGCAGCGAGTGGTGGAGCACTTGGAGCTTGCCCGCTCACTTTCCGCACAAAAAGTTGACATGACTCTCCAAACATACGGAATACGTTCCGTTCACACGGGAAGGACAATCTGATTCTGCGTCTGCATAAAAAGCGGAGCAGCGGGCGAAAAAAGCCAAAAAATCCGGGCATTTTCCGTGACGTTCCCATGGGAGGATGCTATAATTGACGCAATTCAGTTTGGAAGGATGAAGACACGTAATGAACCCAATGGCTGAACAATGGAATGAGAAGATCAAAGCGGGAAACGCACATGTCTACGATATGCTGTCGGGACTCGGACGGGAGATTTATTTCCCTAAGGAAGGGATTCTGAGCCAGTCCGCCGAGGCTACCACCCACGCCAAGAAATATAACGCCACGATCGGCATCGCCACCGAAAATGGGGGGCCGATGCACCTGAACGTGATCCAGGATAAACTGTCGGCTTACAGCCCCAAAGATCTGTACGGCTACGCGCCCCCTGCGGGCAAACCGGAACTTCGCGCCGCCTGGCGTGAGAAGATGATCCGCGAGAATCCTTCGGTTGAAGGCAAAAGCTTCGGCAATCCGATTGCAACCAATGCGCTGACACACGGCCTGAGCATCGTAGCCGATCTGTTTGCCGATGCAGGCGATGCCGTTGTTTATCCGGACAAGAACTGGGAGAACTATGAGCTGACCTTTGGTGTTCGTCGCGGCGCAAAGATCGTCAATTACGAGCTGTTTACCGCGGATATGAAGTTTAATGCCGAAGCGTTCCGCAAGGCACTGCTGGAGCAGAAGGAAGTCGGCAAAGCCATCGTGCCGCTGAACTTCCCCAACAACCCGACCGGATACACGCCAAGCGTAGAAGAAGGCGATCAGATCGTTGCGGCGCTGCTGGAAGCGGCTGAAGCAGGTATCAACCTCGTAGTCGTGACCGATGATGCTTATTTTGGTCTGTTCTTTGAAGACTCGCTGCATGAATCGCTGTTTGGCAAGATTGCGGATCTGCACCCACGGATTCTCGCCGTCAAAATCGATGGCGCCACCAAAGAAGAATTTGTATGGGGCTTCCGCGTAGGCTTCATCACTTATGCCTCGGACAACGCCGATGTGCTGGCAGGTCTGGAACAGAAGACGATGGGCATTATTCGCGCGACCATCTCCAGCGGCCCACACCCTTCGCAGACGTTCGTGCTGGACGCTCTCCGGGCACCGGAATTTGACGTACAGAAGCAGGAGAAGTTCCTGATTATGAAAGGCCGTGCCAACAAGGTCAAAGCCCTGCTCGACAGCGGCAAATATGAAGGCGTCTGGACGTATTATCCGTTCAACTCCGGCTACTTCATGTGCCTGAAGCTGAATGAAGGCATCGAAGCCGAAGCCCTGCGTCAGCGTCTGCTGCATGAATACGGCGTAGGCACCATCGCCCTGGGCGAGACAGACCTGCGCATCGCCTTCTCCTGCATCGCGGAAGAGAATCTGGAAGACCTGTTCGACCTGGTGTACAAGGGAGCAAAGGAACTTCAAGAAGCGAAGAACGCCTAACCCTTGAATCCCTGTGATAAAATGAGAAACGCCGTTGGAGCACAAAGCTCTTTCGGCGTTTTTTGATGTGCTGAAAAAAAGATGACGAGTGAAAATGGCTCCTGCCGTTCACTTCAAGAATCGAATGAGCGAATAACGTTACCTTCCGCATCGATCAATCGAACCTGCGTCGGCGCCTGCTTCAGGTCGGCACCGCCAATCTGAAGCTTCTGACCGCCCTCCACTTCATATTCCCACAGATACAAGCCGGAACCGACATCCTTGTGTTCATACTTTTTAAAAGTATCCCAGTTCGGCGTTCCCTTCCCGATCACCGTGTTCACCTCGTCAACCGTAAGCACAGCGGATGGCTGCGCCTCCATGGATGCTTGATTGCAGGCTGTTACGGCAAGAACCAAACCGCCCAGAGCCAGACTTTGAAAGACAAATTTTTTGATCGGATACATATGAACATCACGCTCCTTGTACAGGATTGGAGGATCAAGCGGCAGGCAGCTGCGTATATTAAATCAACCGTTCTAAATATAATTATATTCTTTTATTGCAAAATGTGGAACATCCAAACTCCTTGCCGTTTGTGTTTGTCATCCCTAATTCCTTCTTCGCCCATACCCAAAACCCAGACAACAAGTTGTCCGGGTTGGAATTCGCATGATTAAGATCAGTCGTCTTCGCCCTCCAGCTTACGCCACTTACGTTCCGCCGAGCTGCGCATCAGCCAGGCTAATACCAGCGCAGCCGTCAGTGAACCGAGAGCCAGCGCCGGATCAGACGGCAAGGTGAGCACAAACGGCAGCCACATGAAGACGGCGGAGAGCAGCATGACGCGAAGCATCACATGAAGTCCGGCGCGGCGGCGTGAGTCCTCCTGAAGCGGATAGAGCGACAGCCACAGGGAATCCATATGCTGACGGCGCAGTCCATTCAGCTGAACACCGATCATAAAGGTAAACAAAAGCAGCAGCGCTCCGCCAAGCCAAGAGACGCGGGCGAGCAGCATCAGGATGAATCCGACAACCGACAGCCTCACCGCCATGCCCAGCAGATCGCCCCGGATGAAGGCGCGGGTGAGCAGGAAGCGATACGCTTCTTCCGGCTTCCAGGGAATGGACCTGCCAACGCCGGAGAGCCAGCGGCGGCGGTAGACGCGAGGGTCCTGCGTCGGCACATCGACGAACCAGCCGAGCATCCGCATGGCCCGTCCAGCCTGTGCACGTTCGACAGCGATCAGACGCTCCCACGGCACACGATGTTTGGGTGGAAAACGCAGGATCAGCCCATATAACACGGCCCCGATCAGCAGCGTCAGTGCGGCAGTCAGCACCGGCAGTTGGAACCAGGCAGCAAAGGCGCCAATCCCCAACAGCCAACGCAGCAGCGCAAATCCGGCAGCTGCACGGGCGGAGACCATCCGATGCTCCTGCCAGGCACCATAGGCAAAGAGCAGCTTCAGGATCAGGACCAGCAGCAGGCTTGCCCATAGATTGGCATGATCGTCTGGCTGAACCCGAATATAGATCGGCCAGGCCACCAGCAGCACAAGCGCAGTCACCAGCAGCTTGCCCATAACACCCGCACGCCAGGCTGGGGCAAAATACGCCCGCATCTGAGTCTCAACCGGAAGCAGGAACACCGTATCGGCAGGTTTCATATACGTCCGAAAACTGCTCCAGGCGGTTAGCGGAAACAGCAGCGCCACCATGATCCAGCTCATGGGCAGTCCTTCCGGCACGTTCTGAAGAATGGAGGTATACCATGCCGCAAACAGAATTAACAGCAGCATGGTGGTGACGGCAAGACCGCTCTGAATAATATACGGCGTGTAGGGCAGGATGCGGCTGAGGAACAACGAACGCCGCTTGCCGCGCAGCGCAGCCATACCTTCGGCGGTCATCGGCGCAATCGTTCCAGGCGGCCACGGCAGGCCGTCTGTGGCAGGAGGGCGCTGCTTCGCCGCAAAGCTTGCCCCCATAGGCGCCTTGATGCCCTCACTTCCATCGCCGGAACTCGCGGCACCCTTCTGGGCGATGGATGGAGAAGCCGACGATCCGCCCTGAGCCTTCGGGTCGGCGGATGATCCCCGCTGTACGCCGCCTGGCCTGCCGCTTTCTGAGGCTTGGGTCGCGTTCCGATCATCCGGATGGTTAGAGACACGTCCCGGCGAGAGCGAATCTTGGTTTTCCTCCCGTTCGCGGCGATCTTCACCGCCGGAATTCAGGCCGCGCCCGCTCATTGGATGCCTCCGGCGCCTTCAGCCCGCACGAGACGATCGAAGATGTCTTCCAGCGGCGCACCCGGCATGTTGGAAGCCGTGCGAATATCCTCCAGCGTTCCCTGAACGATAATGCGCCCTTTATGCAGAATCACAAAGCGATTGCAGTAATTTTCGATCGTGGACAAGATATGCGAACTGAGCAGGATCGAAGCGCCCTCCCGGTTCACTTCTACCATATAATCCAGCAGGTCCCGAATCCCCAGCGGGTCCAGACCCAGGAATGGCTCGTCGATGACATACAGCGGCGGACGTGCGATAAATGCACACATAATCATCACCTTCTGCTTCATGCCTTTGGACAGGTGCGTAGACAGGCTGTGTTCCTTGTCCTTCATATAGAACAGCTTCAGCAGACGCTCTGCACGTTCTTCAAATACGGCTTGATCTACGCCGTAGGCGCGAGCCGTAAACTCCATATGCTCACGCACCGTCAACTCTTCATACAGCACGGGAGATTCCGGTACAAAAGCAAGCGATGCGCGGTAACGATCCGGATTGTCCTTGAGCAGCGCTCCGCTGATGCGGACTTCACCTTCCTTGGGAGACATCAGCCCGAGGATATGCTTCATGGTGGTGCTCTTGCCTGCTCCATTGAGACCGATCAATCCGACCATCTCACCCGGCCCAACTTCAAAATCCACGTCGTGCAGCACGGGTTTGTTGACGCTGTATCCGCCAGTCAATGCAGCGACTTTCAGTATGGCCTGTTCACTCATTATCCTTCACCTCTTCTATGTCTGATGCGGTCTGATGCAGCCTGCCAAGCAGCTCCTGCCCGATTAAGGGCGTCCTGAAATCCCGCCGGCGTATCGCGCGGCGGGGATCGTCGAGAACGGTCAGGCTGCCCAAATCAGTCTTACGAAGGGTCCTGTGTGGACCGTTTGTCCTTGAGCCATTTCGGTGCGCCCTTATCCTTGTTGGGCTGTTTCTTGCTGCCCTTAGGTGGACGACCCGCCGGTTTGCGAGGCTGGGTTCGGCCCGGTTCTGCCGAACGCTGCGGAGCTTCGCCATGCGCACGACCTGCCGCGCCGGAACCCGTTACAGGACTGCTGCCCTGCGAAGCCGGGACACCAGCCGCTTCGCTGCGTCCGGCTGCTGCGCTGCCGGATCTCTTGGGCGTCCACCGCGCCGCGCCCGAGGAGCGGCGCTGCTCGGCCTCCGCGAGTGTCAGCACCGCGCCTTCATACAGCACGCGCGGTTCAATCTCGGTCTCAAGTTCACGCGAGAATTTGCGTAGAATGAATTCTTGTCGGTCGGTCACGATCGAGACCGACAAGCCCTTGCGTCCCATGCGCCCCGTTCGACCGGCGCGGTGAACGTAGTGCTCGGAGTCGGTAGCCGGGTCGAGGTGTACGACCAGTTCCAGTCCCGGAATGTCCAGACCGCGTGCAGCCACATCGGTCGCCACCAGCAGCCGGAACTTGCCGCTGCGGAACTGCGACAATACCGTGGCGCGGGTCACTTTGTCGGCTTCGCCGTAGAGAGTCCGCGCAGCCAGTCCGAGGTGATTCAGCTTCGCTTCCACCTCGGCAATCGTCCCCGTCTGATTGACGAAGACGATCGCCCGCTGCGGATTATAATGGCGCACCACGCGACGCAGGATGTCGATACGGTCGCGTTCTTCGCAGACGAAGTACAGATGCTGCGTCGTCTTCGCCAGTTTCTGCTCCGGCTCAATACCCACGTCAGCCGGATCACGCATCTCCCGCTCAGCCAGTGTCCGCACTTCAGGGCCAAGCGTAGCCGACAGGAAGATCAGCTGGCGATCACGCAGCGAACCCTTGAGCAGCGCACGAATATCGTCCGCCCCACCAAGCTGGAAGATCTGATCGGCTTCGTCCAGCACAACCGTGCGCACTTCATGCAGCTTGAGCTTGCGCGTGGACAGCAGCTCACGCAGTCGTCCCGGCGTGCCAACGACCAGATGCGGACGCTGGCGCAGCTTCTCCACCTGGCGGGCCGCCGAAGCGCCGCCAATCAGACCAATCGTAGAAATGCCAAGCGGCGCGCCGTATTTCTCGCCTTCGCGTACGATCTGCATCGCCAGTTCCTGAGTCGGAGCGATGACCAGCACCTGGCTCTCTTTTTTCTCCGGATCAATCCGTTGAAGCAGCGGCAGCAGATAGGCAAGGGTCTTGCCTGTTCCCGTCTGGGATTGCGCCAGCACATCGCGGCCTTCCAGAATATACGGAATTGCTTCCGCCTGAATCGGGCTGGGCTTCCCGATACCGTATTCAAGCAGCCCAGCCGTCAGCGCCTCGCCAATGCCGAGCTGTGCGAATTGTTCAATGTCTCTTGTCATTTCATTTGTTCCACCTTTATGTTCAGTCGTGTCCTTTCTCCTATTATAGGTGGAATCGCAGCAAATCCCAAATGCAAATTCAAACCTGTATACATAGCAAAAAGCCCTCTCCTGTCTCGCAAGACAAAAGAGGGCGATCCGCATCGATGTCGATCCAATGGATTATCGCTTCATACGTTTCACTCAAGCAGCGTACGATTAGCGAATCGTCATCACCGGACAAGGTGCATGTTGAATCACTTTGTGGCTCACGCTGCCAAGCAGCAGCTCAGCCGCCAGGCTCTGTCCGCGCGTACCCATGACAATCAGATCGCATACTTCATGCGCGGCAAACTCGCAGATCTCACGTGCAGGATCGCCTTTGCGCAGGATAACGGTATACTCCAGACCCGAAGACGCTAATGCTGCCTGAACAGGCTTGAGCAGCTCACGTCCTTCTTCCTCAATCCGTTCATCCGGGTCAATGCCAAAGGGCGGCTCGACCATCGCAACCGATGGATCGACATGCAGCACCGTCATTTTGGGCAGTACCGCAAAAGATTTGCCCAACTTGATCGCTTCTTCCATTGCATGTTCCGAACCCGACGAACCGTCTATCGCTACCAAAATATGCTTCATCTTCCCCGCTCCCTCTCTTCATTCATCGTATTTGCTCCCATATTTGGCAAGCATGATTCCATATCCAGCGGCTTCAGCGCACATTCCACCTCAGCCCACAGCCGGACGCAGCCCAAGAATTAGTGGCTGATCGCCTCATCAATATGCGATAAGTGACGACGACGCAGTACCAGGGCAACAACCCCGATTACGACCATCACAGCACCGAAATAGAAAGGCGTTTCTGCCGAGAACCATTCTGCCAGCTTACCGGCCAACCATGGCGATACCGCACCGCCCATGAAGCGAACGAAGCTGTAAGCCGCCGAAGCGGTGGAACGCTCTACCGGAGCGGATTCCATCACGGCTGTTGTGATTAAGGTATTATTAATCCCGAGGAATGCGCCGGCAACGATGACACAGACAATAACCGTCGTTGGGCTGCCCATGACTGTACCCACCGCCATAGCCAGCAGGTCAATGGCAAACAGGGTCAGCATGACCGCCATGGAACGTACTGTACCGAAGCGGCTCTGAATACGCGGTGCAACAAATACCGACGTGATCGCTAGCAGCAGTCCCCAGCCGAAGAATACATAACCCAATCCATGTTCATCCAGCTCCATCACATAAGGCGAATACGCCATCAGTGTGAAGAAGCCGAAGTTGTACAGAAACGCTACGATGCCCAGCGTCATCAGCGAGGGATAACCCAGTGCCTTGAAGGGGTCAGCCAATTTACTGCTGGTCTTGGGCTTAGGAATCTTGGGCAGCAGCACGGTTACCGCAACGAAGGCGAGTGCCATCAGTACGCTGACGCCGAAGAATGGGCCTCTCCACGAGATCGAACCCAGCTCGCCGCCCAACAGTGGGCCAACGGCAATCCCCAGCCCAAGCGCAGCTTCATAGAGAATGATCGCTTTGGCTGTACCCGATGTAGACAGACCAACGATCGCCGACAGTGCAGTGGCGATAAACAGCGCATTACCCAGCCCCCAGCCGCCGCGGAAACCGACGATCCCCGCGATGGTGCTGGAGGAACCTGCCAGTGCCGAGAACACAACGGTCAGCACAATCCCACTGAGCAGAGTCTTTTTGACCCCGATACGGCTCGATACGAAGCCGGTAATCAGCATGGCTACGCCTGTTACGAAGTTGTAGCTGGTAAACAGCAGCGAGACCTGGCTTGGTGTAGCCTGAAGCTGTTTGGCGATTGCAGGCAGGATCGGATCGACCAATCCAATGCCCATGAATGAAATAATACAGGCGAACATAACCGCCCATACGGCCTTAGGCTGCGATAAAAAACCGCCTTCCTTTAGGGATTTACCCTCCGGAGGCAGTGTACGTCCTTGCACTTCACTTTTCATTTCCCTGTTTCCTCCATCTCGATGTCCTTAGTGTGGTTCTGTTGTTTGGCCTCAAGCAGGTCGATTCCCGCTCCCACTCTTGCCCGGAATTGTTCCAGCTCTGCCTTCATGGCCAGAATCTTGCCGGCTTTCTCATCCAATTTGCGAAGCTGTGCATCCAATGTCTCGTCCATCTCCCGCAGCTTCGCAAGCTTCTGCTCCGGCTCCTGAATCTGCGGATACAGCTGCCGCTGACCACTCAGCTCCCGGGCATAGACGATATAATCCTGAATTTCCTGAAGGGAAAAGCCCAATACGTCGCGGGCCGAGATCACATGCAGCAGATGATCGATGTGTTCTCTCGTATACTGCCTCGTTCCACCCTCGCTTCGCTCCGGGGTGGGCATCAGTCCGATTTCCTCGTAATAGCGGATCGTCCGTTTGGTCAATCCGGTTTCCCGTGCCACATCGTCGATCTTGTACGTCTTCATGTTCTCCTTCCTCCCGACTTTTCAGAAAACTCTTCGCAAGTTTCTGTATATTACAACCTTTACATATGAATATTACTACATATTAACGTTAACGTCAACGTTAGATTTCGGAAAAGTGATGACATGAAAAAAGGCCTCACCTATCCCGGAGGATAACTTCAGCCTTGATATTATGAGTTCTTGCTTCGGCTTATCACCTGTTTCATCTAAGGGAACGGCATCGACTTAAAGTGCTGAATGAACTCGCGGGGATCTTCACAGACGTTATACGAGAAGACACCTGTGCTTGTATGCAGATACAACAGCCCAATGTCGCCTCCGATTCGCCGATAAGACATATCGAATACGTCCCGCAGCGCAAACTCCCGGCGATGTGTGGTGATTCGATCCGCATACAACTCCATCTTACGGTGGGATCGATGACTTTGCTGCTTCCCTTCCTGAATTTCCCGATGCACTTTGTAATACGACTGCCAGGCTATGGCCTCGCTGTTCATTACCGTATCGCCTCCTGTCCCTGATCGGCAATCTTATGGTTTGATTCAGGTGTTCCAGGCATCTTTATCACGTTCTGCTTGCCGCTTCTTATCCTATTCTTCTCCTTTAATGTAACGCAAAAAAAGCCCTGCGAAAACCGCCTCCGAAATACGGAGCGCAAATCGCAAAGCTTGGAAGTTTTATCCCAAAAAATGAACACGACTGGATCAAGTGGATCTAAACCCATCAGGTTTGAATCCAGACTTGAACCCAGGATTTGATAGGATGGCAGATGCAGCGCTACTTCAGGTTAAGAAAACGTCCCGCCAGACGATCAGCCGTGCGCGGCATCAAGCCATATAATCGAATCGCCAGGCCCAGATAACGCGGTAGATCCACTTCGTCCCGGCGAGTCTCCATCGACCGTACCATCTCCCGAACCACCTTCTCGGGTGGGAGCAGGAATTTCCCTACACTCTTGACGTAGGTTCCATCCGGGTCGGCGGTCTCGAAGAACGGCGTATCAATCGGGCCGGGATTGATCGATGAGACAGCGATTCCACTGCCGCGCAGCTCCTGGCGCAGTGAATTCATAAAGCCCAGCACGGCATGCTTGGACGCCGCGTATCCGGCCGACTTGGCGGTAGCGAACTTGCCCGCCATGGAAGCCACCGTCAGGATCTGGCCGGAACCTGCCCGGCGCATATGCGGCAGTACCGCCTTCGTGCAGCGTACAACGCCCATATAATTCACGTTCATGATGCCCTCGTAATCATCGAGTGCCATCTCTTCCGCCGTCTCAAACAAGCCATAACCCGCGTTATTGACCAAAATGTCAATGCGTCCATACTCGTCGATAACGCTGTTTACGGCTGAATCGACCGATTCGGCATTCCCTACATCTAATATACGGATGCCTGACTTTCCGGGTAAAGCGCTCACCGCGGTGCGCAGCTTGTCTTCCGAGCGTGCCGCCAGAATGGGGACCCCCCCGCGCTCTGCAACTTGATGTGCGGCAAGAGCTCCAATTCCGCTTGAAGCCCCCGTAATGAATACGACTTTGTTCGTTAGCATACAGGCGAATACTCCTTCATCGTTCCGGGATCACGTCTGACCTGCACCTGAACCGAGCGGATTCCCCCTTCCGCCCTTCAGCTCTGCAAGCCCTAGCGTGTTTTCGCCTTTATTTTACGAGATCAAGACTTGAATATCCAGTTCCCCAATTCCGTCCATCAGCAGAGGAATCGTCAGAGCCTTCTCCGGCATCTCACCGGTAAATCCTTCGCCATGCACGACGCTTGGAGGCGTAATATCCACCACTACACCCTGATTCGACAGCAGAATTCCCGCATTGCCGCTAATCATATTGCCAAGCTCCGAGATCGCACTGCGTCCCATTTCATCCAATTCCGTAATGGCAAAACCGCCCATCATCGCCGAGACAATCTTCATTGCGACCTGTTCATGCAGTCCAAAGATAATATTGCCGCTTAACTGCCCGGTCATTCCGATCTGAATCCAGATATGATCGTTGATCGGCTTTACGCTCTTGACTGCCAGTGTGCCCGTCGAAGGAGAAATCTGGATAACCTGCTGAAGCACCAGTTTCGCCGATTCCAAAAACGGGTTGATAACCTCCGCTTTCATAATATACATTCGCCTCCCGCTACTATAGGTTTTTGGAATCACGTCGTATGGGTAATTAGGTTCTTTGGTTCAGTAACCTTGAGTCCTATTTTTTTGCTATCCCAATTATACGTGAGAATGAAAAATAAAACATCTTCTTTTCAAATGATAATTTCATCACAATCTTTGGGGTCTATCGAGCTTTTTCGACATGTGCCGCCCATAAAAAAAGTACGAAAACAAAAGAAAAAGTAGAATGTTTTCGCCCGCTTGTTGGTAAACCCTCTAAAAATTCGGTCTTTTCTTTTATCGCCGCCAGTTGATCTTTTTTTTACAGCAAAAGACCCATTCTTGCCAAAGTCACGACTTTCGCCGCAGGCTTTTTTATCAGCAGTCCATTCCGCCTCGTTTCCCGGCTTGTTCCTGGACTCCGCCTTTTCTCTCCTTTATGGCTGTTTGCATTGATTTTGCGTTTATTCTTCACCTATAATTTAGGGAATCCAATATGTTGTGTTCATCTGGAAGCAAACCATGTAAAAGTACGCGGTGGGAGGAGAAGTTTCATGAATATGAGTCAGTTGGAAACGCTCGTCACGATCTCGAAGACGATGAGCTTCCGCAAAGCCGGTGAACTGCTCAACCTTACACAGCCCGCCGTTTCCGCACAGATCAAGAGCCTTGAAGACGAATTCAAAGCCGTCCTGGTGGATCGCAGCCAGCCGGTCACGCTGACCGACCGTGGGTTGGTCTTTCTCGAACATGCCGAACGAATTCTGGCCGTTGTTGAGGAACTCAAGCAGAAGATTACGGATCTTGAAGAAACGCCGCAGGGCCATATTATGCTGGGCACGACCACTTCGATTGCCATTCAGATTTTGCCGCGCGTGCTGTCCTATTTCCAGAACCAGTTCCCGCTCATCCAGACCAGCATCCAGTCGATGCCTTCTTCGCAGATCTACAGCCTGGTCGAGAACGGTTCCGTGGACATCGGCATTGGCTATCTAATCGAACGCAATCCTGATCTGGAGACGTCCGTGCTGTATTACGATACCTTTGAACTTGTCGTCTCTCCACAGAATGAATTGGCACGCAAGAAGAAGATTGGCCTGGAAGACCTCAAGGACGTACCGATGATTATGCTGTCTCCCGATACGGTCGGACGCCGCTTTGTCGAACAGGTCTTCAAGGCGCATGGAATCGTTCCCCGCGTAGCGATGGAGCTGTCCAGCAGCGAAGAGGTCAAACGGATGGTCGAACTGAATCTTGGCGCTGCTGTCATCTCCAAGCTGTCGATCGCCCGGGAAGTTCGCCAGGGTTCGCTGATTATGCTGCCGATTACGGAGTTTGAGACCAGCCATCCGGTAGGTGTCATCTATCGCTCGGGCAAATACCTGAACTCGGCCATGCGTCAATTTCTCGCCGATCTCAAGGGGATGCCCGAGACCCAGTTCATCGGTTCGGAATAATTCGGAATCTAAAGGTGAATGAGGGCAAGAGCCAGAAACAGAGCTGAAGCGGGAACAGCAATTAGAAAATGAAAAAAAAGGAGCTACCGTCCATGAAATTTGACCTGCATACCCACCACTATCGCTGCGGGCACGCGGACGGCGATATTCGGGACTACGTTGAAGCAGGGATTCAAGCCGGGCTGTCCGTCATCGGCATCTCCGATCATATGCCCCATTTGTTTCACCCCCTGGATCATCCAAGTCCCAACCTTGCCATGTCCCGGTTGGAGCTTGGGGCTTATGTGGAAGAAGTTCAGCAGCTCCAACGCGAATACGAAGGTCGGATCAAGGTGCTGCTGGGCATCGAGTCGGACTATTTTATCGATCATGAGCAAGTCTATCGACAAGCCATCCAGGAGTATCCCTTTGACTATGTGATCGGCTCCGTACATATCAGCAGCGGGCGCAGCATCTTTGATCGTCACCGCTGGGAAGGACTTTCTGCCGAAGCCATGGTTGAAGCCAAGCGTGAGTATTACCGGCTGATCGAAGCTTCGGCACGCAGCGGCATGTTCCAGATTCTCGGTCACATCGATGCCATGAAAGGGTACTATCCATCCTTCGTAGACATCCAGGCCGATGATGCCGTAGATTCCGCCCTCCAGACCATTGGTGAGCTGGGACTTGCCATCGAGGTGAATACCTCCGGAGGCACCAAATTGTGCGGCGGCTGGTATCCGTCCGATGCGGTTCTGGAGCGGGCGCTGCATTATGGCGTGTCGATCTCGTTTGGTTCCGATGCCCATAAGCCTTCACGGGTAGGCGAAGACTTTGAAGCCGTAGCGTCCAAGCTGCGGGACATCGGCTTCAAGGAATGGGTCTACGTCCAAAATCGCAAGCCTGTATCCGTGCCGCTCTAACCTTTGGAAACAGAAAAACAGAGGAAGAAAAATAGAAATAGAAAAGCACAAAAAAAGGACCCGGACGCTCGTCCGGGTCAAATCACTTCTATTTCAAAAGGGGGTCATGTCTTATTTATACCCCTCGCATGTTAGAGAACAATGTCGCTTATATTTCAATTGTGTAACAAAACCATTTTTCTGGAAAAAATCTTTGTCAGAGGAGCTGCCTTACGCCTGATTCTGTTTGGCTTCCTGCGACAAGGTAAAGACGACCACGCCCAATTCATCATCCCGGCGCTTCACGCCAAAGCCAAACTCCGGCCGATGCTGACGCTCCATCCCGATCTTCTGAAGCACGCGAAGCGAGGCTTCGTTCTTCACGAAGCAGCGAGCTTGTATCCGTTCCAACTCCAGATGTTCAAATCCAAACTTCGCCAGAGCAGATGCCGCTTCAGTTGCGTACCCTTTGCCCCAGTAATCGTGAGATAACGCGAATCCAAGTTCCGCTTTGCCTCCCCGAGGGTCCCAGCGCTGGAACGAACACAGCCCGATGATGTCTTCCCCCCCATGCAAGAAGATGCCCAGATGCAGCGCACTCAAGCTGCGATACGATTCCTCAATCTGTCGATAGACACGGTCCGGATTGCCTACTCCAAACGTCCGACCGGCTGAAGCCAGATAACGATTTACCTCGGTATCCGCAGCACTGCTGCTCCAGTTGCGAATGTCCTCAATCGTCAACATGCGCAGTTCCAGACGTTCGGTGCGAATCGGCAGCCAGTTCGGCAGACTGCCGGCAATACGTTCTTTGTCCGCCATTTTGCGTTCCCCCTATTGCCTTCATAATGTGAGCCTTGTACGCCAGCTTCCCCGTGTTCAGCGATACAACTCCAACCAGCGTACGGCATAATCAACCAGAGCACGCTGGGGAATCAGCTTACACTCCGCCTGTCCGATCCTGCCCCGTCGGATGATTGCCCCCTGCTCCGATTCAAAGTCCATGCCCATACGTTCAAAATCTTCCGAATCGAAATTGATGTCCTCAAAAGAAACCCACTCCGCTCCTTGCTCTCCCAGCACTTTGGCCCGAGGATTCAGCGTCTTCTTGCCCCGGTAAGCCGCCCGATATTCCCCCAGATGGAATGACGTGTTGGTGAAATAGCCGGTTCCGATCATCAGTACGAAGGCTTCAAGCTCATACAACCGCCCAAGTGGAGACGCCTCGCCCAATCCGTATGCCAGTGGGTGGTGTTCTGTAATCTGCGCGGCATGCGGGCCTCTGGCTGCAAAAGACAGATGCGGATGGGCGCTGCGCAGCGTTCCACGCTGCTTGCGGAACGTCTCGGGGATCGCACCCATGCCACGCGTAACAGTCAGATCCGGGTCATATACGGGCATCTCCTCACGCACCAGATCCCACCAGCGCGGATCAAGCGGCGGACTCATCCAGATCGCTGGATCGGTCAAGTCGGATGATTGGGTAGGCATAACCAGGGTACCTTCTTCACCCAGCACATCCTCAAGCCCCAGAACCACCGCTTCCGCTCCGCCTGCAATCCAGCCGCCAATTGCCTTGAGCGAGGAATGAACCAGCAGTACGGAGCCAGGCTGCACGCCCAGTGCATGTGCTTCAGCTGCAATGGAACTTCGGGTATACGGTCTATCTGTAATCATTTTCTTCATTTCTGGCAGTTCTCCTTACAGTCATGTCCTTCCAGTGTACCACGAAAAAAAATTCATGCAGCGAGTATCCGGGAATTCCACCCACCTGTCTGATTTCTATATCAAAAATCCGAGAAACCCCGCTTGCGGGCTTCTCGGATTAAAAGAGGATCAGACGCAAACGTATCTCTTATTGCGTGAACCAGCGTTTAAACATCCGTTTCGTCGTCTGCTTATTCAGTTCCGCGATGGATGTCGTAAGCGGAATTCCTTTCGGGCAGGCGCGTACACAGTTCTGCGAGTTGCCGCAGCCTTCGATGCCGTCCGTACCTTCCATCAGCGTGTCCAGACGTTCTTCAGCGTACATCTCACCTGTTGGATGAGCATTGAACAGGCGAACCTGCGACAAAGCAGCCGGACCGATAAAGTCGGTCTTGTCGTTGACGTTCGGGCAAGCCTGGAGGCAGACACCGCACGTCATACATTTGGACAGCTCGTAAGCCCACTGACGTTTGTTCTCCGCCATACGAGGCCCTGGTCCGAGGTCGTAGGTGCCGTCGATTGGAATCCACGCTTTGACTTTTTTCAACGCGTTAAACATCCGGCTGCGGTCAATAACCAGGTCACGTACAACCGGGAAGGTGGACATCGGAGCGACACGAACCGGCTGTTCCAGTTGGTCAACCAGAGCGGAGCAGGCCTGACGCGGCTTGCCATTGATGACCATCGAGCAGGCGCCGCAGACTTCTTCCAGACAGTTCGATTCCCAGCACACCGGTGCTGTCGAAGTTCCAGTCGAGTTCACCGGGTTGCGCTGAATCTCCATCAAGGCGCTGATGACGTTCATCCCCGGACGGTAAGGGAGGTCGAATTCTTCGGTGTAGGGTTTGCTCTCAGGCGTATCTTGACGGGTGATGATAAATTTGACTCTTCTGGCTGTATTCTGAGTTGATTGTGCTGCTGTTGTAGTTTCCGCCATGGTCGTATTCTCCCCCATTCTCAATCTTTCGAGTAGTCACGAACGCGAGGCGGGATCAAGGAGACATCGACGTCCTCATAAGAAATGCTAGGGCCGTCCGGCGTCCAGGCCGCCTTCGTTGTTTTCAAGAATTCTTCATCGTTACGCATTGGGAAGTCCGGCTTGTAATGGGCGCCACGACTTTCATTCCGCATTAAGGCTCCCAGAGTCATGGCTTCTGCCAGCTCCAGCATGTTCCACAGCTGACGGGTGAACGCGACGCTGGAGTTGTTCCAACGAGCCGTGTCCATCATGTTGATCTTGCGGTAGCGCTGCTTCAGTTCCTTGATCTTGCCAATCGTCTGCTCCAGCTTGTCATTGTAGCGAACCACCGTCATGTTATCGGTCATCCACTCACCCAATTCGCGGTGCAGGACATAGGCATTCTCGGAACCGGAATCCATACCGAGCAGCTCATTATAGCGAGCTTCGTGCTTGGCTGTTACGCTGTCGAACAGGCTGCTGGACAGGTCGGCCGCCGATTTCTTGAGGCCCTTGATGTATTCGACCGCTTTCGGGCCGGCCATCATACCGCCATAGATGGCGGAGACCAAAGAGTTGGCGCCGAGACGATTCGCGCCGTGGTATTGGTACTCACATTCGCCGGCTGCAAACAGACCCGGAATGTTCGTCATCTGATTGTAGTCTACCCACATGCCGCCCATCGAATAATGCACGGCCGGGAAAATTTTCATTGGGATTTTGCGCGGATCATCGCCCATGAACTTCTCATAGATCTCGATGATGCCGCCCAGTTTGACGTCGAGTTCCTTAGGGTCTTTGTGCGACAGATCCAGATAGACCATGTTCTCGCCGTTGATGCCGAGCTTCTGATCGACGCAGACGTTGAAGATCTCGCGCGTTGCGATGTCACGTGGAACCAGGTTGCCGTAAGACGGGTATTTCTCTTCCAGGAAGTACCACGGCTTGCCGTCCTTGTACGTCCAGATCCGGCCGCCTTCACCGCGTGCCGATTCGGACATCAGGCGCAGCTTGTCGTCGCCCGGGATCGCCGTCGGGTGAATCTGAATGAACTCGCCATTCGCATAGTTTACGCCCTGCTGATACACGGCACTGGCCGCAGTTCCGGTATTGATGACCGAGTTGGTCGTTTTGCCGAAGATAATGCCAGGTCCGCCTGTCGCCAGAATGACCGCGTCGGAAACAAAAGTCTTGATCTCCATCGTACGCAGATTCTGCGAGGCTACGCCGCGGCAGATGCCTTCGTCATCCAGCACGGCACCGAGGAACTCCCAGTTCTCGTATTTGGTGACGAGACCGGCTGCTTCATAACGACGCACCTGCTCATCGAGTGCATACAGCAGCTGCTGTCCGGTTGTTGCACCGGCAAAAGCCGTACGGTGGAACTTGGTTCCGCCAAAGCGGCGGAAGTCGAGCAGACCTTCTGGCGTCCGGTTGAACATGACGCCCATCCGGTCCATCAGGTGAATGATGCCTGGCGCGGCTTCACACATGGCTTTGACGGGAGGTTGGTTGGCGAGGAAGTCGCCGCCATATACCGTATCGTCAAAGTGAATCCACGGCGAGTCGCCTTCGCCCTTTGTATTTACAGCTCCGTTGATCCCGCCCTGAGCGCACACGGAGTGAGAACGTTTAACGGGAACCAGGGAGAACAACTGTACAGAAACGCCGGCTTCGGCCGCTTTGACGGTTGCCATAAGACCCGCAAGGCCGCCGCCGACGATAATAAGTCCGGATTTTGCCATGTCTGATTAAGTCCCCCTTAGCCGATCATTGATTTGAACGTGGTGATAATGCTGGCCGTATTGGCGAATTCCTCGCCACGGAAAGCAAACAGCGACAGCAGGAACAGCGCACTTACAATAACGAAGAGTCCCATGCAGGCGTACGACGAGATGCGCTGTGCGCGTGGTCCCACCGTAATCCCCCAGCTGACGAGGAACGCCCATACGCCGTTGGCGAAGTGGAACGTCGTCGCAATCACGCCGACCAGGAAGAAGATGAAGAAGCCGGGCTGGGTAACAATATCGTGCATCCAACCGCCCAATTCATCATGCGTGACGTTGCCGAGTGTAATCTGGAATCGCGTCGAGTAGACGTGCCAGATGATGAAGACGAAGGCAATGACGCCGCTCACACGCTGGAGCACAAACCGCCAGTTGCGTTCGGTCTTGAAATGTCCCAGGTTCGGCTGCGCCTGATAAGCGATGTACAGCCCGTATACGCCGTGAAAGAGCAGCGGAAGCCAGATAAAGAACAGTTCAAGGAAGAAAATGAGTGGTAGATCATTGAGCGTGCGCACCGCGTCCCGGAATCCATCCTGCCCGCCATCGAACGCCGCATAGTTGGTGATTGCGTGTTCAATAAGGAATAAACTGAGCGGCACCAGACCCAATAACGAGTGCACCTTTCTGGCGTAGTAACCTTTCATCTGCCGAACCGTCCCCTTTCATCTTTCGACATTCCGCTGGCCTTGTAGCAAGCTTCTCGGCGCTGCAAAATGCCTTTTTTAGAACGTTTTCATAAATCCCACAAGGGAATTTGCCGCTCTGCCAGCCTGCTTGCTTCAGCGCATGCAGAACCGGGGGATTGCACCCTTTACAATTGTGTGAACAAAACGGCTTCCCTATTATGTTACTCCAAAAATACGGAGAATGGAACCAATATGGCGACTTTTTGAAAACAAAAAATTCCTGCACAGTATATGTAAGCGTACGTAAAGGTTAACGCTGCAACAACTGCGCAAAAATCATTAAACCTGCTTGCCCGCTTTGAACCCTGCGCCAAACGCTGGAACTTGGCGAATTTTTGACTCTGTTCAAGAGAACGTTTACATCCACAGAAATCGAAAGCACTTCACAAAGAAGAAGCGAGAATGCGCGGATGCCCATTCCCGCCCGCCTATTTGCTTTTTGAAATGAAATGAATCACATTGGCTACTCTTCCACATTCACCACTTCGCGTTCAAACTGTTCAATGCGATCATTGGGGCCTGCGATGACCATAATGTCGCCTTCGCGCATCTGATCGAGTGCGGTGGGCGCAATCGTCACGCCTGCCTCGGTACGCAGCGCAACGATGGTGCAGCCGAAGCGGGTACGCGAGTTCAGATCGGAGATGGTTCGCTCATTCAGACACTGCGGCACCCGCATCTCGACAATGGAATAATCGTCCGAGAGCTTGATGTAATCCAGCAGATTCGGTGTCACCAGCTGATGAGCCACCCGAATTCCCATATCGCGTTCGGGGAAGATCACCTGATCGACGCCAATCTTCTCCAGCGCCCGTCCGTGGAGTACCGTGATCGCTTTGGCAACCACTTTCTTGACGCCCAGCTCTTTCAGCAGAATGGCGGCCAGGATACTCGTCTGCATATTTTCCCCGATCGCCACGATCCCACAATCGAAGTTGCGGATGCCCAGCGAGCGCAGCACTTCCTCATCCGTTGCATCGGCGACCGCCGCATACGTAAAGCGTCCACCCAGTTCCTCCACCGTCTCTTCGTTTCGGTCTACGCCCATGACCTCGTAGCCCATCTCAATCAATTCCATGCCCAGACTCATGCCGAAGCGTCCCAGGCCGATCACGACAAACTGTTGTGTGCTCAAGGTTGATGCACCCCCTTAACCAATGATGATCTTGCCTTCCGGATACCGGTACTTCTCGAAATTTTTCTTGGGCTTGAGTGCATACACCAGCGTCAGCAGCCCCACCCGACCGGCAAACATCGTCAGCGCAATCAGAATCTTGCCGAACGTGGACAATTCAGGTGTCAGACCCAATGATAATCCCACGGTCCCAAACGCAGACATCGTCTCAAACAGCACGACCATGAAGTCATGATCTTCCGTCGCTGACAGGATCATGGCTACCGCAATCACCAGCGCAAGGGAGAGCAGAATGATGGTGAGCGCCTTGAGAATCCGTTCGCGTGCCAGTCTATACCGGAAAAAGACGACATCTTCCCGGCCGCGCATCATCGTAATCATTGCCCCGATCGTCACTGCGAAGGTGGTCGTCTTGATGCCCCCGCCTGTCGAACCGGGTGAAGCCCCGATGAACATGAGGATGAGCAGCAGGAACTGCGTGGCTTGGTGCAGGGCGGTCAGATCAACCGAATTGATCCCTGCTGTGCGCGGCGTCGTAGATTGGAGCATGGCGCCCCAGAACTTGCCTCCCCAGCCCAGACGACCGAGCGTACCGGGATTGTTCCATTCAAACAGCAGGATCACAATCGCGCCCAATACCAGCAGAAAAGCAGTCGTGGAGAGCACGACCTTGGAATGAAGCGACAGCTTCTTCTTATGACGAAGATCAGCCAGATCAGACAGCACGATGAAGCCCAGTCCGCCCAGTACAATCAACATGATGGACGTAAAATTCATAATCGGGTCGGTCGTATACTCCGTCAGACTGCGAAAATGTCCAAAAATATCGAACCCGGCATTATTGAAAAAAGAAACCGCATGAAAAACACCGAAATAAAACGCCCGTCCGATTGGCATATCAAAGGACAAGCGGAATGTAAACAGCAAGGCTCCGACCATCTCAATCGCCAGCGAATAATACAGGACACGCCGAATCAGTCGCACAATGCCTTCTACAGAGCCTTGATTCATGGCCTCCTGCAAGAGCAGGCGGTCACGCAGGGAGATTCTTCGCTGGAACACCAGCGCAAACAGCGTCGCCATGGTCATGAAGCCCAGCCCGCCGACCTGAATCAGAATAAGAATGACCATCTGGCCGAATGTGCTAAAAAACGTCCCGGTGTCCACCACCACAAGTCCGGTCACGCATACCGCCGAAGTGGCCGTAAAAAAAGCATCAATTGCCGGCAGCGAACGGCCGGATACGCTTGATATGGGCAGCATCAGCAGCAGCGTACCGATGAATACTATCGCCGCGTAGCCGATCGCCAGAATCTGCGGCGGGGCGAATCTAAGCTTGGGAACCGCCATCGCCATGACTTTCGCTCCCCTTTCTCCATAATTTCCGTCATTGTAAGCAGTCGTCCTATTATATCCGCAGCCATCCCCTTCCCACAACCGGCAGTTCCCTATAAAAGTCAAATCCTTTGCTGCTGCGTGGTATTTGACTGCCCGAATATGGTATTTTAGAGAAAGGCATCCGCACCGGGCAGACCCCATTCCTTCCTGGGGAAAGGCTCGTCAGCCCGCGTCGGTAAGAGGCCAAACCCGGCAAGGAGGAAAACCATGATAGACCCGCAGCAGCGTGTTCTGCACGTTAATTACAAGAAACTCGGCTTGGCCGCCGCAATCGGACTGGTCATCTATTTCCTGTTCAACTTCACGACCCTCTTCCAGAGCGACATGAACCAGCAGGAATCCTATGCGCTCATCGACACCAAGCAGGCTGAAACCACGGCTTCCGCATTTGCTTCCAAGCAGTTGGGCATCACCGAATCGCTGGGTCAGGCAAGCGTCGCTTATCGCAGTGACTCCAACCTATACGGTTATCTGTCCCGAGAGAAACTGCTGAGTGAGTATGACCGAACCTATCTGAATGACTATCCTTATGAGATGTTCCGCGTGATGTACAAGTACACCGCAGATGGAGTTGCCCGCGATCTCAGGATCGACGTTGGAGCCAAGAGTGGGCGTGTCGTAGCCTTCAACGATCTGCCGGTTGAATTTGCGGAGCAGCTGTCGGATACCGCTTTTGCCCCACCTCCGCTGGAGAATGGGGTACTGCTTCTGCCTCAAAAAGAAGCGATTGCCGAACCCGCGCTTCGCGCCCTGGGTCTTGACCCTGCCAAGCTGGAGCTGACCACCAGCGAAGGGTCTTCAGGATTACGCTATCAAGCGCCTTCCATCAAGATTGGCGACAGCAATCTGGAAGTGAATGTCACCTTTGAAGGAGACAAAGTGGCGTCCGTACGACCGAACTTTACCATTCCTTCGTCTTACACCGACTATATCGACAAGCAAACGTTCTGGGCAGGTGTACTGACGTACGGCGGGTATCTGCTGCTTACGCTCGTTCTAAGTATCCTGGCCATTGTCTTTGCATCGATTCTGAGAAGATACACTTCGTTCAAACGAGGGATCTTCCTGTCGCTATTCTATTATGTCGTCTCCATATTTTCCGTATGGAACATGCGTCCTTACTTTGAAAGCACCAGCTACTCTTCGCTGAACTTTGCCTTCACACTGGGCATCCAGATTGTCGTGGGTCTGTTTATGGCAGCTGGCGTATACTTCACCTTCGTAGGCGGTGACGCACTCTGGCGCAGCCAGGGACAGAATATGTGGATGAGACGGGGCGAAGCCGGTTACGGCAAGCATGTCTGGGAAGCGGCGAAGACCGGCTACCTGTGGGCATTGATTCTGCTTGCCGTACAGGCCGTCATCTTCTTCGTTCTGGAGCGCTCACTTGGCGTGTTCTATACGACCGACGATTCACAGTCCACCTACAATATGATGTATCCGTGGCTGTTCCCCATCATGGCGTGGATGGCTGGCATCTCCGAGGAGGCCATCTACCGTCTGTTCGGGATTCCCATGCTCAAGAAACTGGTGCGCAGCACCTGGGTCGCCGCTGCGATCACGACACTGATCTGGGCGTTCGGTCATACCCTGTATTCGATCTATCCGGTCGTAACGCGGCCTATTGAACTGCTGTTCCTGGGGCTGATCTTCAGCTTCATCTTCCTGCGCTATGGCTATATCACGGCCATGTTCGCACACGTGGTATTTGACAGTATCCTGATGGGACTCAGCCTCATCTTCATGGGGACGGCTACCTATATGGCGGTAGGTATCGTATCGATCGTCCTTCCGGCCATCGTCGCCTTCGTGATCTATATGATCTCCCGCAATGACCCTGTGAAGCCTGACAAGCCATCGCCTCAGCCTGTGGAGCGTCTGCACACTACGGAGTCAGACGGAACGACTCCCCCGGAGATTCAGCCGCAGAATTCTTGAGGTTATAACAAGATGGAAGCTGCGCTTCATGAACAAATTCAATTCATACAAAAAGGAGACCTTCCAAAAGGTCTCCTTTTTGTATGAGGTTGGCTATTTGGCTGTCTTGAATCACAGACGCAGACGTTCCTATTCGCCTGCTGCGATTCGTTTAACAGTAAGACAAGATTACGGAAGCTTGGGCGGCTCCGGCTTGTGTACGGCTTCTGGCGCGGACTTGCCTCCGCTCTCCAGCACGTCTTTAAAGTCGTCCCTTACGCTCCCTTTCCACAACTTCACGCCCGAACGATAAGCTGCACGTCCGTTCAGATGCCCAGCGACTGGCGAAGTCATGAACACAAACAGAATGGCCAGCAGCAGCTTCGCATTGATCTCCCCGTCCACCATCCAGAAGAAGAGAAAGGCTCCCAGCAGAATGAACAGCACCCCCAGCGCCGCGCTTTTGGTCGCCGCATGGGAACGCAGATAAACGTCAGGCAGACGAATCAAGCCAAAGGCGCTGATCGCGCAGACGAGAGCACCGATAAGCGCGAGTACAATTGCGATCCATTCAACGATCATCGCCATCTTCAATCACGCTCCCTCTCTCGATATACCGCGCCAGCACCGTCGTTCCGAGGAACGTTAGGATGCCGATGACCAGGATGATCTCTGTTAAGGCCTGCGTATTCAGCAGCATGCACAGGACGGCGATCATCGCCAGCAGATTAATCCCGATCGTATCCAGCGCGGCAATCCGGTCGGAACGGCTGGGACCTACGATTAGTCTGTAGGTACATCCCAATATAGCCGCAGCCAAAATGGCAAGCGCCAAGCTTAACACGATCGTCGTCATGAACGCGTCACCTCCCTGATTGCTTTTTCAAAAGTACCACGGATCTTGCCGGACATCTCCTCCACATCGGAAATATCCAATGCGTGAATATATAAAGTCTGATTATCGTCCGAAACTTCAAGCGTCAGCGTCCCCGGTGTCAGGCAGATCATACAGGCCAGCAGCGTGATCTCCCAATCGGAAGACAGCTCCGTCCGATATTCAAAAATCCCTGGGCGAATATTCAGCTTGGGACGAAGAATATGCACGATCACCTCGAAGCTGGAGATCAGCAGTTCCCGAATCAGCAGCCCCGCAAGCTTGAGCACCGCCCAGATCTTGGTCAGATAAAAAGGCTCCGGGCGAAATCTGCGAACGACGTACAAAACGGCAATCCCCAGCACATAACCTACGAGGAAGCCCGAAGCCGTCCAACTGCCATTTAGCATCATCCAGATCAGGGCAATCAGCAGATTTAACAAAATTTGAAAAGCCATGGGCATCTACTCCTTCAATACGGCTTCGATATAGAGGCCAGGATGTTCCAGCACCGCACCAGCCTGACTCGCCAGGTCATAGACACCATTCGCAGCAAGCCCCATCCCGATGACCATTACCAGCAGCAGCACCGCCGAGATTCCGGCAAGTCTTCCACCCTGAGCCGCATAGGGACGGGAACGATCCTCTCCAACTGCTCGTTCTTCTTCGCTCGATTCTCCACGCTCGGTCTCCTCCATCAAATCCGGTTCGGTTCCCCAGAACGCTTCACGGAAAATCTTAATCAGCGAATACAATGTCAGCAGGCTGGAAGCCAAGGCGACCAGAGACAGCGTTAACTGCCCATTTTCCAGACCACCGCGCACAATGAGCACTTTTCCCGCAAATCCGCTCAGTGGCGGAATTCCGGTCAGCGCCAGTGCAAGAAGGAAGAACATCCAACCCAGTCCCGGACGTCTGCGAATCAGCCCGCCCATCTGATCGAGTTTATCGCTCCCCGCTGCCGCAATCAGCATGCCGCCCAGTACAAACATCCATCCCTTTGCCAGGATGTCGTGCAGCATGTAGAAGACGACGCCATCCATGCCATCGCGCGTTCCGGTCGCCAGACCGAAGGCTACGAATCCGACGCCAATCAAGACGTTATAATTCAGAATACGCGGAATGTCCCGATAAGCGGCTGCGCCGATGCCACCCAGAACCATCGTGGCTGCCGCCATTCCGGCAATCCAGGTGTGGGTGAAGGAGGGATCATGGGCGAAGATCAGCGTAAAAGTGCGCACGATCGCATACAATCCCACCTTGGTCAGCAGTGCCCCAAACAGCGCGCGTACGGCAAACGGAGGCGCTCCATACGCTCCAGGCAGCCAGAAGAAGAGAAACAGACCAGCCTTGAGCGAAAAGACGATCAGGAACAAGACGGCGATCACATTGAGCACGCCGCCTTGTCCTACCTCAGCAATTCGCTGGGAGAGATGCGCCATATTGAGCGTTCCCACAGCCGCATACAGATAGGCGACAGCCGCTACAAACAGCGTGGAGGACAGAATGTTTACCAGCAGATACTTGGGCGCTTCCCGCATCTGCTTGCCAGAGCCGCCCAGTGTAATCAGTGCATAGGACGAGATCAGCATCACTTCAAAGAATACGAACAGGTTGAAGATGTCGCCCGTCATAAATGATCCGTACACGCCGACCAGCAGAAAATGAAAAGCCGTGTAATAATAATGTTCCTCCCGCTTGCGGTCGATACTGGCAAATGAATAAAGCAGTACGGCAAAAGCCGTGATCGATGCGGCCAGCACCAAAAGCGCGGCAAACGGGTCTGCGACGAAGACAATGCCGTAAGGAGGCGCCCAGCCGCCAAGTTCAAGCGTCTGGATGCCGCCGGAATGAACGCGATACACCATCACTGCGGCAATGAGAATATTCGTGATGCCGCCAACCACTCCCACGATGCGCTGAAGTCCAACCTTCTGGCGGAAAAACATCAGAAAGACCGCAATGGCCATCGGTACAAGGACAGGCAGTACAAGCAGATTGTTCAAGACGCCCCCTCCTTGCCTGCAGCGTCGGCATCCTGGTCATCGATCTCATCGGTGCCACGCGTCTGATACGCCCGATAAGCCAGCACGAAATAGAGAGCGGTCACCCCAAAGCTGATGACGATGGAAGTCAGAATCAACGCCTGCGGCAGCGGATCGGTATACGTCTTACTTCCCCCATTCAGCACGGGAGCATCCCCGCGTTTCAAGCCAGCCATAGTCAGCAGCAGCAGATGGACGCCATGCGTGAGCAGGGAAGTCCCGAGAATGACCCGCAGCAGAACTTTGGACAGGATCAGATAGACCCCGATCATGAACAGAACGCCGACAGCAATCGCCATGATCCCCTCCATATCAGTCTTCCCCCTTTATCGTAAAAATAATATTCATCACGACGCCAACGACAGCCAGGTATACGCCCAGATCAAACAGAACAGCCGTAGCCAATTCGGTGTCACCGAGTATGGGCAGATGGAAATGACCAAACGCATGACTCAGGAACGGTACGCCGAACAGGAAGGAGCCCGAAGCCGTCAGAATGGCAATGCTCAGTCCCACCGCGGTCAGAATCCGATAATTGACTCGAATCACTCGGCGCACGGTCTCCATGCCGAACGCTACCGCCAACAGAATCAGGGCGGACGCGGTCATCAGCGCAGCAATGAAGCCGCCGCCCGGATTGTTGTGACCCGCGAAGAACAGGTACAACGAGAAGGCGATGATAATTAAGACAATCACGCGCGACAGGGTACGCAGGATCACATCGTTGGAGACGAGTGGGAATCCCTGACGCTGGCGAAGCCGGGACGCCGAAGCATCTGCTTCATCCTTTGAGGATGACGCCTGCACCCCGAGCTTGACCAAACCATAGATGCCCAGCGAAGCAATGCCAAGTACCATAATTTCAAACAGCGTATCGAATCCACGGAAGTCTACGAGAATGACGTTGACGACATTTTTGCCGCCCGCCGATTCATAGCTCTCCCGCAGAAAATACTCCGAGATCGGCTCAAATGGGCTGCTGCCCATAGCCGCCAGCGCCACCAGTGTCATCGTAATCCCCACACCTGCCGCGACAATCAGATTGGTCCATTTGAATACAGGCTTCTCCTTCTCCCGCTTGAGCTTGGGCAGGAACTTGAAGCAGAGCAGGAACAAGATCACGGAGACCGTCTCCACAATCATCTGGGTCAGAGCCAGATCCGGAGCACGGAACACCAGGAACAACGCGGTCACCATGTAACCAACGGCGCCCGTAAACAAGATGGCGTTAACCCGCGAGCGGGCGAAGGGCACAGCTGCGGCGGCGGCCAGCATCACAACCACCATCGCCACTTCATAGAACGTGATGGGCGCGTAATGCTCCATGCCCAGTCGAATGTTCGGCGAGAACAGAAGCGTACCGCACAGCGCCGCCGTCAGGAACAGCAGAATGTAGATGAGATAACGTCGAACCGAACCCGTCATATAGAGATTCGTTACGCGTCGTCCGCCATTTTCCAGCAGCGATAACCCAGCATTGTAAGCGCGATTCAGGGTATCCCTGCCGCTCCACTCCCGATCCAGCAGGCTGAAGCGGGTATACGTCCGATACAGCAGAATCCCCAGTATAACGACGCCCAGGGTCATGAACAGCTCAGGCGTCCAGCCATGCCAGAAGTGAATCGAGACATGCGCCTGCTGAACGGTCAGACCGTTTCCGCGAATGGCAGCAACCGCCGGACCAATCAGGGCTGAGGCCAGTTGGTTCGGCAGGAAAGCGAAGACGACTGCGAGCGAAACGAGCAGAATCGGCGGCGTGAGCAGGCCAGCCGAAGCTTCATGCGGAGGCTTGTCCAACTTCTCGATCTGCAACCTTCCGCCAAAGGTCTTGAAGACCAGAATCATACTGTATACGAACGTAAATACGCTGGCTGCCCAGGCGATGATCGGCAGCACCAGCATCCAGGACTGCGCGCCCGCAGCGTCAAACTCCCGGATATTCACCATCGCGGTGAAGAACATCTCCTTGCTCAGGAATCCGCTAAACGGCGGCAGACCCGCCATCGAGAACGCACCGATCAAGGCGATGACAAACGTTACAGGCATAAGCTTCATCAAGCCGCCCAACTTGCGCAGATCGCGTGTATTGGTTTCGTGATCGACGATCCCCACTACCATAAAAAGCGATCCTTTGAACACGGCGTGATTGATGAGATGGAACACGGCCGCCGTCGTCGCCAGACCGAAGAACGCAGCCTGCGACGGGTCATCGTAAAAGACAGCGGCCGACCCTACGCCCAGCAGACTCATAATGAGTCCCAGTTGGCTGATGGTGGAATAGGCAAGCAGCGCTTTGAGGTCGGTCTGGCGAATGGCTTTGAAGGAGCCATATAACAAAGTCGTCAAGCCAACCAGTGAAACGATCCAGAACCATTCTGAGCTGCCCGCGAAGATCGGACTCATGCGGGCGACCAGATACAGCCCCGCCTTGACCATGGTTGCCGAGTGGAGATACGCACTGACCGGCGTTGGAGCTTCCATTGCATCCGGCAGCCAGATGTGAAAAGGGAACTGGGCCGATTTGGTGAACGCACCCAGCAGCACCAGAATCAGCGCAGGCAGGAACATTGAATGTTCCGGCAGACTGGCGGCCTGTGACACAATCTCGCGGATGCTGTAAGTGCCTGTCATGGCATACAGCAAGTTAAATCCGGCAAACATCGCCAGACCGCCGAACACCGTAATCAGCATCGACTTGAGTGCGCCATAACGCGAACGTTCCCGACGATACCAGAACGCAATGAGCAGGAATGAAGCAACGCTGGTTAACTCCCAGAACGCATACAGCACCATCAGATTATCCGACAGCACCACACCCAGCATGGCTCCCATAAAGAGCAGCAGATAGACATAGAAGTTCCGGATCGAATCCGCATTTTTGCCCATATAGGACATGGAATATCCCACGACGAGCGACCCGATGCCGGTAATCAGCAGAGCGAACAGCAGACTCCAACCATCCAGGGTTAGCGATAGATCAATGCCCAGTCCCGGCATCCAGGGCAGCGTAGTGAAGCCTGTCTTCCCTTCACTAATCGCCGGAATCCGACTGAGCAGGTAGATGAACAAAGCCGCCGGAACGGGCAGTACCGCCCAACCGGGATGGATACGAGGCAGCGCACGCATAAGCGGAATCAGCGCCGCCCCTACGAACGGAATCAAAATTAAAAGATGCAGCACCGTTTAGCGTTCCTCCTTCCTTCAAGAACCATGACCCACTTATTTTCCGAGCCATTCTCCCTGTACAATCTTCAAGTATTCGGCCTGGCCGTTTTTGACAATCTTGAACAACCCGCTGTCAAAATCCGTATCCAGTTCGCGGAAGAAGACCCCTTGCAGCGTTTTTTCCGGGAGTTCTCCGCTGGCTGTGCCTTCGCTTTTGGCAAGCAGCATATAATGACCGTTTCGCGGAACCAGCAGGGCAGGGAATCCCTTCTCATGCGTCTCCTCCAGCATGTCCGGATAACGCTGTACCGCTACGATATGCAGATCAGTTGCCCCAATCCGATCCAGCAGATCATCCACGAAGTCGCCATGCGTGATCTCATGCCAGAAGGACTGACTCGCGCGGCCAATAATAATCTGAGTAACTCCAAGCTCTTTCGCCGCCTCTGCGATTACGTCAGCCGTTTTCTGATTCCCGCCGCATTTGCGCAGCATGAACTCGCCGCCTGCTTCTTCGGCCTGTTTACGCCAGGCGGACAAATAACGTTCTTTTTCCGTACTGTACGTCTCCTGCCTGACCGGTTCGACGGTCAACACTCGAAGCGGCGCATCCAGAAGCTTCGCCAGCCTGCTGCCACGCTGAATCAGCCGTTGCCCATGCGGTCCATAATGTACGCAGACCAAAATGCTCTCGTTATGTGTCTCCATATCCTGTCCAGCCCTCCATCTTTCCTTTTTCTGTACATTACCCCTCATTTAGTCTCTAAAAAAACACAAAAAGAGCCCGCTGTTGGCAGGCTCCTCCGGGTAAATCCTATACAATTACTGACCATTATATCGGGACAAATCGGAAAAGTAAAGATTAAGGGCGAACAGATCGGATGCGCAGGACATTCCACAATCAACAAGCCGCAGGAAACGGAACTGTTCCCGACTCTTCTAGTTGGTCGTCAAGACTGACTCTAAACTCGTCGAATACGCGGATCTGAAACGGCAATACGCCGCTCAAGCTTCGTCTTTGAGCGCATCCAGAATCTGCCGCGCCAGCTTGTCGCCGATTGACAGCGGGCGGAAGTCTTCTACGGAAGCTTCACGAATCTTCTTGAGCGAACCAAAATGCTTGAGCAGCGCCTGTCTGCGCTTCTCTCCAATGCCGGGAATGGAATCCAGTCGGGAGACGACCATCGACTTGGCTCGCTGCTCCCGGTGGAACGAGATCGCAAAGCGGTGCACTTCATCCTGGATACGCTGAAGCAGATAGAACTCTTCGCTGTCACGCGGCAGCGGCACAACTTCCGGCGGATCACCGCTCATCAACTGCGCGGTGCGGTGCTTCGCGTCCTTGACCAGGCCAGCGACCGGAACGTTCAATCCCAATTCGTTCTCCAGCACGTCGATAGCGACCGAGATCTGACCCTTGCCGCCATCGACCAGCACCAGGTCGGGCAGCGGCAGGTTCTCCTTGAGCACCCGCTCGTAGCGGCGGCGAATCACTTCACGCATCGTGGCATAATCGTCCGCGCCTTTGACGGTGCGGACTTTGTATTTGCGATACTCCTGCTTGGCGGGCTTGCCGTCAAGGAAGACCACCATCGCCGACACGGGATTCGTGCCCTGGATGTTCGAGTTATCGAACGCTTCGACCCGGTGCAGGCCGTCGAAGCCCAGCGCATGGCCCAACCGGTCGGCCGCACCGCTGGTGCGTTCTTCGTTCCGCTCGATCAAGCGGAACTTCTCTTCCAGCGAGACGCGTGCATTCTCGCATGCCATCTCCACCATCTTGCGCTTGGAACCGCGCTTGGGCACCAGCGCCTTGACGTTCAGCCACTGCTGAAGCGCAGCGGCTCCGTTGCGGTCGCCCAGCCCCGACGCGCGGTGCGCGTCTTCCGGCTGGGCACCTTCCGCAGCCTGCGGCTGCTGCGGCGCGGCTGCGCCTGCGCTTTCGGCGGACGCGGCGGCGAGATAGGCCGCCTGCGCTTCCGCCACCTGCGGCAGCGCCTCAGCCGCGCTGCCGCTCTCTTCGGCCGCTTCGCCGGCCTCGGGTGCGCCTGCAAGCGCACCGTCACTGCCCGCGGCCAAGCCCGCCGCCGCTGCTTCTTCCGCTTCGCCAGGCGAATCGTCATCGCCGTCGTCTCCGTCCGCGTCGGCGGCCTCATTCGCCGCCATAATATCTGCGCGCGAAGCTCCCGCCAGCGGCAGCGCAGCGCCCGCTGCCGGGCTGCTGCCTTCTTCATCGGCCGGAAGCAGAATCTCCTGCGGCAGTGCCGGGTTGTCGCTGTAATACTGCGCGACATACGACAGGAAATCCGCGTAGGCTTCGCCATAGAACGGGAAGCTCGAAGCATGTCTTTCGATCATTTTGCCCTGACGGATGTAGAGGATCTGCACACACATCCAGCCTTTGTCCACGGCGTAGCCGAAGACGTCGCGGTCTTTTTTATCGGTAGCATTGATCTTCTGCTTCTCCATCACCGCTTCGATATTCACAATCTGATCGCGCAGTTCCTTCGCCCGCTCGAAGTACAGATCTTCCGCCGCCTCTTCCATTTTGCGGCGCAGCTCTTTTTTGATCTCTTCATGACTTCCGCCCAGAAAACGGGCGATCTCGTCCCGAATCCCATCATACTGCTCCTTGTCGATCTCCTTCACACATGGCGCCAGGCACTGACCCATGTGATAATACAGGCACACTTCTTTGGGCATCACGCCGCATTTGCGCAGCGGATACATGCGATCCAGCAGCTTCTTGGTCTGCTGGGCCGCATAAGCGTTGGGATAAGGTCCAAAATACCGCGCTTTGTCCTTGAGCACCCGCCGCGTCACTTCCAGCTTGGGATGCCGCTCATTGGTAATCTTGATATACGGAAATGTCTTGTCATCCTTGAGCAGCACATTATAACGCGGCTGATGCAGCTTGATGAGATTGCACTCCAGAATGAGCGCTTCCATATTGCTGGCCGTGACAATGTATTCAAAGTCCCGGATGTCCGCAACCAAACGCTGCGTTTTTCCTTCATGGCTGCCCGTGAAATACGAGCGCACGCGGTTTTTCAGCACTTTGGCTTTGCCCACGTAGATGATGGTGCCTTCTCTATTTTTCATCAGGTAACAACCCGGAAGATCCGGCAGCAGCGCCAGTTTATTCCGGATGTGCACCATCGCTTTCTCCTGCTCCTGAATGGTTTCGAGGTGCGTATCCAATCTGTATTCGACCTCCCTGTGTACGTACGACTTCCTGTTCGGTGATGTCGTGCTCTGGTTGAATTACCCTTTCATTATACGCCAAAAACGTCATCCGCACACGAATGTCCCGAACATCCGCTCCCCTGTCTACCTTTCCTGCTAACTGCGAATAGACGCAAAAACCCCCGGCATCTGCCGGGGGTTCAGCCTAAGCGTCTTGAGCAGACGCGGGGCGTGTAGGTATTACTCGTGTTTAGCGAGTACGCCTTTCAGCGCTTCTTTGGAGTTTACGCCGATCAGTTTGTCTACCGGCTGTCCATCCTTGAAGAAGATCATCGTCGGGATGCTCATTACGCCGAAACGGGAAGCCGTTTCCGGGTTGTCATCGACGTTCACTTTAGCAATTTTCACTTTTTCGCCAACTTCGCCGTCCAGTTCGTCCAGGATCGGAGCCAGCATCTTACAAGGTCCACACCACGGTGCCCAGAAGTCCACCAGCACGGTACCTTCGCCAGCTTCTACTTCTGTTCCGAAATTTTGATCCGTTACATTTACAATTGCCACGGAAAATTCCTCCTTTATCTATTGCATCAAATTTATCATAAATCGCATAACTAAACATAACTTGCGATGATGTACCTGTCAATTATAACACGAAAATCCGGTTACCGAAACATCTTATTGTATTCTTTTATACATAAATTACATTTTGTAAGTGAAGATTTGATGAAGAACTCCTCTTGCTCTCGACTTTCTGCTATCCCCGCTTGTTCTCGCCCAATACACGAACGACTTCCACAAATGGCGAGATCCGGTTCATCAGCCGCTGACCTTTGTACGCTTCCTCGCCGTCCTTGTTGGTGAAGCTGAGGTGTTTTTCCAGATCGGATAAGGAATAATTGGAGGTATAAAAGGTAGGCTTGCGATTCATCCGATAGTTGAGGATCGATCCGAGTACATGGTCACGTACCCAAGGCCCCATATTTTCTGCCCCAATGTCATCGAAGATTAACAGATCGGTCTCCTTCATCAGTTCAATGGTGTCCCGCAGCTTCTCGCCATCTTGAATCATGGATTTAACATCTTCCACAAAGTCCGGCATATAGACGATAACTCCGGAGTGTCCCTGCTTCGCCAGCTCATGCAAGAGATAACACATCAGGTACGTCTTGCCCGTACCAAAAGGCCCTTCGAGATACAGCCCTTTTGTGGGCAGCCCTACCGTCTTGGTCTCATTGATATAGCGGTATACGCGACCAACGGCTGGCGAACGCGCCGGATCTTTGGTCATGATCTCCACTTCGTCGTAGCCTTCCTTCAGCGCCCGTTCATCCACATAAAAGCTGCGGATTCGGCTGCTGATCTGCTGATCGCGTTCATGAGCGAGCTGCAAATTGCACGGCGATTTGTAATCGCGGATGCGAAGTTGGCCGTTCACATCGTCCACGCGAAGCTTGGTGTAGTGGCCCTGAAAATCATTGGGGCAATTCTCCAGCCCCGGACAGTTGGCGCAGTGCTGCTTTTCTTTCATATATTCATATAATCGGCTCATGTTGCGGATCAGCTCTTGTTCAGTCAGCTCCGGGTGACGCAGCCTGAGCTGGCGTACATCCGGTTCATTGAGAATCCGGCTCTTGAGATCTTCCGTCTGCTGCCGAATCTTGGAACCGCCGAACTGCTTGAGCACATCGCCGATTGAATCCATTCCCACGAGGGTGTTCCTCCTTTCTGGGGGCGCTCCGTGATTGCGGAGAACGCTCCGCTTGGTTTCTGCCTTCGGACTAGGCGTCCTCAGGGAGGGGAAATCCAAAAGTCGCTTTTCTCCGCAATCACTCCGCTGGGGGTTTTAAAAAAAATTAAAAACCTTGAAAGCCTTGAAGACCTTAAAAACTCTAAATTCTGTTTGCGGGAGCATGGATCATTTCACGACTGTTCATTTAAGACTGTTAGTGCTGCGGTTTATTTTTGTTCGCCTTCATTTCTTCGGCTAGGCGTACGTATTCGGCAAATTCGGCGTCGCTCACTGCGGTCTGAACCGGGGTGTTTTGCACGATTGGCAGTTCCGGTTTGCCTCGGGTGGCTTTGCTGGAAGTCCGGGTGCGGCCGCCGCTCTGGGCAGCGGGCTTACGCGCCGGGTTGTCCTGATCGCGGATATAACGGACGGCTTTCTCATAGGTGTCGATCTGACGCAGCAGCATATTCGACGCGATGGAATCGACGAAGTTACGGCTGATGCGCTGTTCGCCGCCGCCTTTGCCAAGTAAGGTCACGAGGTAATGGATCAGCACATTGATAACTTCGCCCGGCAGCTTGTAGCTGAGGTCGATCTTGCTGAACATGTCGAGCCACGGTCCGGGTACGGTACCCGGGAAGAAATTGCGCAGCAGACCCGTATACGGTTCGTTACGCAGCAGCATATTATACTGATGAATGTCACACTTGGAACGGAACTGCGTCGGTACTTCCAGATAATATTCCATCTCTACCGCGTGTTCAATCGGCGTCTCCGGCGAAGCCGGTTCTTCCGGACGTACGGCGCGAGCGGCGCGGAGCTGACGTTCTTCGGTTCGCTTTGCCGTCTGACGGAAAGTTAGATTGGCGCGGTTCTGAAGATTGTCCAGCAGCAGTTCGCCGTCACTGGCGAAGATGCCCTCCTCGTCCAGCAGCCGCACGATGTCCTCAACGTTCAGGGCGAACTTTCGCGCGACGTGATTAATCATGCCCATCTGTTCGCGGTTGTGACGCAGGCCTTCGACGAACGAACGATTGCGCGAACCGCGTGGAAAATGCAGAATCACATCGGAATAATCGAACAGCGGCTCCTCTGCCGGAAGATTGCGGTTGGGACGACGAGCAGGCGTTGCTTCCGACAGTGCCTGTTCCAACTCGTAGTCAATCACATGAGTGTTCAGCTCGAAGATTTCATAAAAAGGCTGTGAGATATTCTCTTTGGCCGCCCGGCCTATCTCACCCAGTTCCTCCGGCTCGCCACTCCAGAAGCGCTCCTGAAGCGCCAATACGGCGAACTTGCCGATTCGATCCCGCAGCAGCAGCGTGAGATGCTGGGTAGCGAAGAAGTCCGCAGGCGGCAGCGGCTGCTGCAATTCGTATTCGTACATATAATTGTCCTGCTCCGGCAGGTACAAACGATGGGTCTGAAGCAGCCCCACCGCTTCCAGCTTGGAGGCATTTTCGATCATCAGCGTGCGGCCGCGATCATTCGGTTCCACCCCAAGCGTCAGAAACAGGCTTCGCTGCTGCTCGGGCTTGGAATAGCCTGTCTGCTCAGTCGGCAGGTGCTGGGCGAGCAGACGATATAAGGCGACGGCAGACGCTCCAACCATCGGCTGATACACCAGGGTCAGCATGCGTTCGTCCAGGCTGCTTAAACTAAAGTCTCGATAGGTATAATAACGGTGATGTTCCGTGTAGTGCAGCAGGCTTTTCATACGCATCTGCGGATGTCCCCCTTGTCCTTGCAAATTGCTTCTAAAAATAGACGTGCTCCGCGGAACGCGCCCTTATTGTGGACAGGTTCGTTGGAGCTTCTCCATTTTACCACAATTCCCCCGACAGGAAAGTGGGGAAAGAAACCAAAAACACGCGAATAGGTCTCGGCCTCGGGTTCGCATGCGTCAGCGCTTCGGAATTCGCCTTTTTTTGCGAACGCAGGTTCCGCTTCCTAATTCAGCCGCCCCGCTCCGCCCAGAACGAACTTCCACCTTTATTGGCGATCTTTTTGCAGAGGTTGAATTGCCCTGCCCTTCTTCCCTGCGGTACAATGACAGATGGGAGTTGCCGCTAACGTCATCATGGACAGAAACGGGACTTGATTTTGAAGGATCGATTTTTGCGAAACCGCTTGTGAAAATCTCCACCATACAACTTGATTTGGGAGTGAACGATACCATGAACGAAGCTACGCTGACGCTTGAAGGCTGGTACTGCCTGCATGATTTCCGTTCGATCGACTGGACACGCTGGAAAGCCGCTGACCAGGAAGAACGCGCGGGCGCCATGGAAGACCTTGAAGAATTCATGCAGGAGTTTGCCGCAACTGCGCAGGATGGACAGGGCAGCACCGCCGTCTACACCGTCGTGGGCCAGAAAGCGGATTTTGTCTTTATGTACCTGCGCGAGACGCTGGAAGATCTGAACCGGATCGAAACGGCTTTTAACAAGACTGATTTTGCCAAGTTTACGAAAAAGGAATATTCCTACGTGAGCGTAGTTGAACTGAGCAACTATCTGGGCAAAGAAGATGAAGACCCGATGCAGAATCCGCATGTCGTCGCTCGTCTGAAGCCAGAGCTGCCGAAATCGGCCTATATCTGCTTCTATCCGATGAACAAAAAGCGCGATCTGAACGACAACTGGTACATGCTGTCGATGGATGAGCGCAAGTCGATGATGCGCAGCCACGGCTTGATCGGCCGCAGCTATGCAGGCAAAGTGAAACAGATCATCACCGGCTCGGTGGGCTTCGACGATTGGGAATGGGGCGTTACCCTCTTCTCGGACGATGCCCTTCAGTTCAAGAAACTGATCTACGAGATGCGTTTTGACGAAGTGAGCGCACGTTATGGAGAATTTGGTTCGTTCTTCGTGGGGAACCTGCTCGATTGGGAAAAAGCGCAGGAGATGCTGAAGGTGTAACTTTTGGTTGAAAAAGAAAAAGCGTTTCAGACGGCCTATACAGGCTGTCCGAAGCGCTTTTTTATAAGGGTCAGAACATTCTACTTCCGAACTCTGCGGTCACTTCGGCTCCATCGGATGCTGTCCATACTTCGTATCCGCATTTACAGAAATAGCTTTCCAGCACCTCTCGCACGTCTGGCTCATCATCTACAATCAGCAGCTTGTAGCTCACCCCGTTTCCCCCTTCCTGCACTCAGCATAACGGGTCTTTTTCAAGATTTGTCCAACTTTCCGCGAAAAAGAAAAAAGCCGCCTTCGCATCCCGTTTGCACGGTGCGAAGACGACTCGATTTTCAGATAGATCGGCTGCAAAATCGCGCAAATTCCATTTGCGCGATTTCGTTTTCCTTACAGGAAACGACCTTTTTTCAGGACGAGACCCATGCCGCCGATGATGAACAGGTAGCGGGCATCCACGACTTTTTTCAGCTGCGCGGCTGGCCAGCCTTTGATCTTCTTACCAGCTACAACGGCAACGGCTTCGCCTTTACCCAGGGAAGCCACGGTGCCCTTATTGCTGAATACGAATTTCTCTGGCTGTTGGCCGCGGATTGTCGCAATCAGGTTCTTGGCTACGCGCTCACCTTGCTGCATAGCGATCTGTGCAGTAGGTGGGTACGGACGGCCTTCAGGTCCGATCATCAGCGAGCCGTCGCCAATGATGAATACATTTTCGTGACCTGGAGCTTTGAGGAACTCGTCAACTTTGACGCGTCCACGCATCGCTTCAAATCCAGCGTCTTCGATCAGGTGGTTACCGCGGATACCGCCGGTCCATACGACTGTTTTGGACTCGATGCGTTCGCCTTCACCGATCGTTACGCCGTTTTCGTCGCAAGCTTTAACCGGTACGCCAATGCGGAACGTCACACCTTTTTTGGTCAGTGTGTCCATCGCGTACGTCACCAGTTCAGGATCGAAGCCTGGCAGTGCGGAAGGAGCCGCTTCTACGTTGTACAAACCGATCTTCGCAGGATCGATGCCGTATTGTTTGGCCAGTTCCGGCAGACGGTTTGCCATCTCGCCCACGAACTCGATGCCCGTGAAGCCAGCGCCGCCGACTACGAAGTTCAGACGAGTCGCATCGTTGTCTTTTTTGTATTCTTTAAATTGCGTTTCGATGTGCTCGCGGATTGCGCGAACGGAGTTGATGCTGCGAATCGAAAACGCGTGTTCTTTCATGCCTGGGATGCCAAACGTTTCCGGGTCGCCGCCCAGTGCGATAATCAGGTAGTCATACGACAGTGTGCCATCTTCCAGCACGACTTGGCGCTCTTCCGGCTTGATTGCCGTTACGTTCGATTTCACCAGGTCGATCTTGAACTCGTCGATCAGGTTCGAGATCTTCTCGTAAGTCTTGCTGTCCGGCTGTGTGCCTGCTGCTGGCATATGCAGTTCCGTTGTGAAGTAGTGGTAATCGTGACGGTTAACCAGTGTAACATCGGCCTCGTTGTTTTTAAGCTTTTTTTGCAGGTTTTGAGCGGCCAGGATACCGCCGTATCCAGCGCCCAAGATTACGATTTTTGGAATACTGTTCATGATTCGCTTACCCCTTTTCAGTTCGATAGTCTTTTATTGGGATAACCCTACAGAGGGTCGAAAACTCATGTGAAAACTTACACAAAATCGACGAGACTTCTCCCATCCGTCATTTATCCCGTCCGCACTTGACTGCGACTTTTATCACATACATTGTACGCTTTTCACGACAATATTTCAAAACAAAATTTGCATTTCTGTCGCATAACGGACAAAAAAAATTCAAAATTGTCAGAGAGCCGCAGCTGGTAAGGCTTTCACAAAGGCTTTTCGCTTGATCTGTCGCTTCGCCCATTTGTTTACCAGAAAACAAACCGCAGCATGGCAAAAAAAGCCGGGAATTCGCTTTGCAATCCGGTGAAAAACGAGTTTATAATGGATGGGATGCTGAAATAAATTCATTGCGATAGATTCAGAACGATTCATAGCTCATACGCTTCATACCTTATCGGAGGTGCTTACCCAGTGACAGAAATCCATAACGGCGAAAATCTAGCCGATATTCTTATCATCGGAGGCGGTCCTGCAGGACTGTTCGCCGCTTTTTACGGGGGTATGCGTCAGGCCTCGGTGAAAATCATCGAAAGCATGCCGCAGCTCGGCGGGCAATTGGCCGCGCTTTATCCCGAAAAATACATTTATGACGTAGCCGGATTCCCAAAAATCACCGCCCAGGAATTGGTTAACCAGCTCATCGAACAAATGAATCATTTCGAGCAGGAAATCTGCCTGGAAGAAAAGGTTATTGGGGTGGAAAAAGAGGATGAACGCCGCTTCAAGGTGACAACGGACAAAGGCGTACATTTTGCCAAATCCGTCATCATCACCGCAGGCGTAGGCGCATTTGAACCTCGCCGTCTCGGTCTGGAAGGTTCGGAACGCTTTGAAGGGGTCAACCTGCACTACTTCGTCAGCGATCTGAGCAAGTTCGCCGGACGCAAGGTGCTTCTGAGCGGCGGCGGCGACTCCGCTGTGGACTGGGCGCTGATGCTGGAGCCTATCGCTGAACAGGTGACGCTGGTTCACCGCCGCGACAAGTTCCGCGCACACGAACACAGCGTCGAGAACCTGATGGCTTCCAAAGTCAATATCGTGACGCCAACTGAAATTACCGAATTGATTGGCGAAGAACGCATCGAACGCGTTGTGCTCTCGCATGTGAAGTCGGGCGAGACGCAGGAGATTGAAGTGGACGATGTGATCGTCAACTTCGGCTTCGTCTCCTCGCTTGGCCCAATCGCAGAATGGGGAATCGAGATCCAGAACAATTCGATCGTGGTCGATACGCGTATGGAGACCAGCGTTCCGGGTATCTTCGCGGCAGGTGACATCACGACTTATCCAGGCAAACTCAAACTCATTGCGGTCGGATTTGGTGAGGCGCCAACAGCGGTCAATAACGCTAAAGTGTACTTCGATCCGGAAGCCAAACTGTCCCCAGGACACAGCAGCAACATGAAACGCTAATTATCCACAAAATGGACACAAAATGCGTCAATCTAGCCCGTTATGCCTCTCAGCGCCGCGGCGCCCGGTATAACGGGCTTTTTGTTTGTTCATAAGCTCGGTTTTATCCCCGGTTTTCTGTGTGCAAGTTGTGTATAATGTGGGTACAAAACGCGTATACGCTTGATCTGTCGCTGTGGATTTGGGGATAACTTTATACACATGGCTTCCTATTATCCGAAGTTGCGTTTGGCATGGTATGATGGGAGCAAAACGTGACGAATTTCCTTTCGCCGACACGATTTTAGCGGATCACCATCCGTTTCGATCTTTTATATTATGATCTTCTATACAAGGAGGAACCCCTGCGTGGAACAATTCGCAAGCGGTCTGTATTTGGTCGTCTCGATCGCCACAATCGTCATTCTGCTCATGATTTCGGCCTTTATGGTGATGCTGGGCATCAAGTTTTGGAAAGAAAAACGGTTTGGCCCTGTTATTGCTTTCGCTGTCTTCCTGATCGTCTGCCTGACCCTGACCTGGTGGAGTGTACAGGATAAATTTCTATAACGGACGGAGGATGAGCGCTTCATGCAGCTAATTGCCATGCTGACGATGCTCATTGACCATCTGGGTTATGTCTTTTTCCCTGATGAGCGCTGGATGCGCATCGTAGGACGAATCGCGTTCCCCATCTACTGCTATCTGCTGGTCGTCGGTTATCAGCGAACACGCAGCAAGCCGCGCTACGCCTTCCGTTTGTTCATTCTGGCTCTGATCTCACAGCTGCCGTTTATGTTTGCCTTCATTACCGACGGCGTAAATGTTATCGGAACGCTGTTTGTGGCACTGCTCGTCATCCTGTTTATCGATCATTTCAAAGGGAACCCTGAGCTTCAGGTGCTGCTGGCCTTCTTGGCGCTGGCAGCCATCTATGTGCCTCTGAACATGTTGAATTTCGATTACGCCATCTATGGCGTGCTGACGGTTCTTGTCTACCGGTACCTGCCAAGTGCAATCGGGATGCTTGCCGGACAGTTTGTGCTCAATGTGCTGTTCATCTTTGTGCTCCACTTCAACAGCCCCATTCAGTTCTACAGCCTGCTGCCCACACTTTTCATCGCCGGACTGAAGCTGTCAGCACCTGAAGCAAAGACGGAGGTACGCCTGCCTCGCTGGTTGTGGCGAGCTTTCTATCCGGCTCATCTGGCGATCATTGCTCTGATTGAATGGTGGCTTAACGGTGAGATCTATGAAGAATATGTGCGGTGGCTGTTTATGTAATGCCGCACCTTCTGTTTCACTCCTCCAGAAGTTGGGTATTGTACCGTGACCTTTCTTTTTAAACACATAAGGAATCTGGGGGAGTATCATATGGTGCTCGCGCGCACGTTCAAAGGAGTCAGCGGCCTGTTCGAGTTGATGCTTGGCCTACCGCTGCTCGGCGGCATGGCGGTCATGGACAGCGGTTGGGGAATCGCCTCAATCATGTTCATGCTTCATGCTGTCACGCTCGTGCTGTCGCTCCAGCATCGGCAGTCGTTCTACGGTTCGGCGGCAGGTCTGGTGACCTGCCTGCTGTCTACCGTCCCGATTGCAGGCATGTTCGGTCATTGGATCACAGCCGTTCTTCTGCTCATCAGTATGGTTGATCGGTATGGCACCGGGACAGTTGGCCGCGTTAGACGGCCCTGATCGTCTGTTGAACCAACGGTTCGCGCTCTGAAATCACGATGATTTCGGGTGTGAGCCGTTTTTTATGGGTAAACCTGCGATTTCGGATTGACTACCGGTAAATAATCAACGTAATATAGGAGAAACATTGGCAGACCGCTTCTTTTTCGCCTCCTTACGCTTTTTTACTTTATCAGACAAAAGCGACAATGCGGTTTCGCGGTTTTTCGCTAAAAGATGAGGATTTCTAACAGAGAGGGGTTCACGATTTATGTTGAAAAAGAAATGGCTCTCACTCGCTTTGACCCTGTCGCTCGCCGCTCTTGCCGGCTGCAGCCAAAATGGATCGTCTACCTCGGCAACCGGAGGCGATACCGCCAGCACGGACAAGGACAGCAAAACGTACAAAATCGCCATCTCGCAGATCGTGGAACATCCATCGCTTGATGCAACCCGCGAAGGATTTGTCGCTGCACTCAAGGATGCGGGTATCGTCGAAGGGCAGAATCTGACGCTGGATTATAACAACGCCCAAGGCGACTCCACCAACAACCTCTCCATCGCCCAGAAGCTGGCCAGCGCGAAAAATGATCTGGTGTTTGCGATCGCCACGCCATCTGCCCAGGCTGTAGCCGCTCAGGTTAAAGAAACGCCGGTCGTTTTCGCAGCCGTCACCGATCCGGTTAGCGCCAAGATTGTCGCCAGCATGGACAAGCCGGGAGCCAATATCACCGGCGCTTCCGACACCAACCCTGAAGCGATCAAACAGCTTGCCGACTTCATCGCCGAACAGCTTCCGAATATCAAGACCATCGGGGTCGTACTGAACGAAGGCGAACCTAACGCAGTGGTCATGACGGATCGCGCAGAGAAGGAATTCGGCGCTCATGGCATCAAGCTGGTCAAGGCAGCCGTGACAAACACATCCGAAGTGCAGCAGGCCGCACAATCGCTTGTGGGTCAGGTCGATGCACTCTATATCACTCTCGACAACACCGTTGTTAGTGCGGTCGATACGATCATCAAGATCGCCAATGACAACAAGCTGCCGTTCTTCTCCAGCGACCGTGACACCGTAGAAAAAGGGGCGTTTGCAACCGTAGGCTTCAAATACTACGACCACGGTTACCAGGCAGGCGAGATGGCGGTTCAGATTCTGAAGGATGGCAAAAAACCGGCTGATCTGCCTGTTACGATGCAGGAGAAGCTTGATCTGATCCTCAACCTCAAAGCAGCCGAAGCGCAGGGTATCCAGGTAACCGATGAGATGAAAAGCAAGGTTCAAGATCAGGCCAACAATCTGATTCAATAGAGAACAAGATAGAACGGATTCGCTAGATCGGATTTCTATGCGACTTGTTGCACTAAAAGAGCCTTACGGGAACAAAGACCAGATCCAATCTCAAGCAGGCGCAGTTGGCTTCCTGCCGCGTGCCACACCCTACCCTACAAAACGGGAGAAGCGCTCGCTTCATCCCGTTTTGTCTTTCGATCCTATTTCGTGCCTATCAAAGCGTGCACGAATCGAACACCCACTTTTCAGGCACAGGAGGCGTCACTTATGTTGGAAAATTTCGTTGGCTCGCTTCCCGGCGCGGTATACCTGGGACTGCTGTATGCTCTAATGGCGCTCGGCGTTTATATCACTTTCCGAATTCTCGATTTCCCCGATCTTACGGTTGACGGGAGCTTCACAACCGGCGCAGCTACAGCTGCTGTCATGATCTCACACGGCATTTCGCCATGGCTGGCTTCACTGACCGCCATCCTGGCCGGGATGGTCGCGGGTGCCTGCACCGGGCTGCTGCACACCAAGGGACGCATCAACGGGCTGCTGTCCGGAATTCTGATGATGATCGCCCTCTATTCGATCAACCTGCGGATTCTTGGAATGCCCAACGTGTCGATCATGGGCGAAGATACGGTACTGAGTGCTTTTCCGCCCATTCCGTTTATGATCGTCCTGGTCTTGATCTTCAAGTTCGCCCTGGATGCTTTTCTCAAGACAGATCTGGGTCTGTCGCTGCGGGCGACAGGCGATAACAAACGCATGATTCGCAGCTTCGGCGCCAACACGGACACCACCACCATCCTCGGCATCAGCCTGTCGAATGGTCTGGTCGCTCTGTCCGGTGCGCTGATTGCGCAGCAGTCGTCATTCGCGGACGCAACTTCCGGCATCGGCATGATCGTGATCGGCCTGGCTTCCGTTATTATTGGCGAAGCGCTGTTTGGCGCCAAGACGGTCTTCCGCGCCACACTGGCCGTGGTGCTCGGCTCTATCGTCTACCGCATCGTGATCTCGCTGGCCCTACAGATCAAGGGTTTCGAGACCTCCGATCTCAAGCTGATTACGGCGATTATCGTCATCGTAGCGCTGGTGTTCCCAACCGTGCGCAGCACCCTCAAGCAGCGGGGCGCCGCCAAGAAGCGGTCGGCTGAACTGCTGCAATCGATCAAGACTGCGGGAGGTGATCGCTGATGCTGCACATCTCGAACGTCTCCAAGCTGTTCAATTCCGGTACGATTGATGAGAAAATTGCCTTGATCGGCATTGAGCTGCGTCTGGCTCCCGGCGATTTCGTGACCGTGATCGGCAGCAACGGCGCCGGCAAATCGACGCTGATGAACATGATCTCCGGCGTGATGAAGCCAGACACGGGCGAGATCGTCATCGGCGACCGCGCCGTGACGGCGCTGCCGGAACACAAGCGCAGCCGCTGGATCGGCCGCGTATTCCAGGACCCGATGGCAGGCACCGCTCCGCATATGACCATCGAAGAGAATCTGGCGATGGCCTATCTGCGCGGCAAACGCCGCAGCTTCTCCTTTGGCGTGACCAGTGCCCGCCGCAAGATCTTCCAGGCTGAATTAAGCCGGTTGGGTATCGGTCTGGATAATCGCCTCAGCGCCAAGGTGGGTCTGCTGTCCGGCGGCGAACGACAGGCGCTGAGCCTGCTGATGGCTACGTTTACCCGCCCGCAGATTCTGCTGCTCGACGAGCACACAGCGGCGCTCGACCCTTCTCGCGCCGAACTGGTCACCTCGCTGACCGACGAGATCGTCCGCGACATGAACCTGACTACGCTCATGGTTACGCATAACATGGAGCAGGCCATCCGCCTGGGTAATCGTCTGGTCATGATGGACAAAGGACGGATCATCCTCGACATCAGCGCAGCGGACAAACAGAACTTGACTGTCGAACGCCTGATGACCGAATTTGAGCGCATCAGCGGACACAAGATGGCGGATGATCGGACGCTGCTGGGATAAACTTCATCAACGAAAACCTACCAAAAAAGCTGCCTGAGTCGTGCTTAACGACGGGCAGCTTTTTAACATGGTTTATCACAGGATACTGTCCTGCCTGAGCTAGGTTTCTCCTGTGAATCCGTTCTTCACTTCGCTCCATCCGGATACTCCACCACAAACAGCCCTCTCTCCTCCGACCATTCCGCGCAGAATATGCGGCTCAGGCTATGGAATCCTTTTTTGCGCAGCTGTTCCCAGACCCAGTTCTCATCGATATGATGATCCATGTCCGCCTTGACGAGCTGCCCTGTATTGACCAGCAGCAAGGAAGGCTTTTTCACGGATTCTCCATCCTGCGGAATCAGACTGAGGCTGCCGCCGGTCTCCAGAATTGCATAAGACACATCGGTCAAGGAGAAGATGCCCTGCTGCCGCAGAAGCGAGCGAAACTGCTCCAGCTCCATTTTATTGCGTAAAAAAGCATCCACACGCATCTCTCCATCGGCAATTAACAGGGAAGAACGTCCTTTGATCGCCAATCGAGCCGTTTCTTTTTTACGTACGAAAATCTCAATCCCGAATACCATCACGCTCCACAATACGATTCCGGCCAGCAGATGCCACACTCCAACCTGATCGTCATACAGCGATTCTTCCAGAATCCCGCCCAATACCAGCAGATACACCAGATCAAATGGAGTGGCCTGCGACAATTCCTTTTTCCCCAGCAGCCTGACTACGACGATCAACGCCGCCAGCCCAATGACCAGTTTAAGAATCAATGTGAATATCAGCATACCTGTACCCCCTGAATTCCTCATTTTTCCATACCCTTACTCCCTCTATAACCCCCGCTGTAAAAACGAAGCTGCCGCTGCGTTCTTCCGTTGCACCTCCTCCTCTATGAACGAGGTGTTCAAGCCGTTTGTCCCTACAAAAAAAGCCTTCCCGCTGTACGGGAAAGCTGCTTGATCTGACTGTCCAATCTTCCACACTGCTTCATTTGCCTACTGCACTTCATCCTCCAACCGACTCATGAACTCTTCAGCCGCGCTGTATCCCAACTGCTTCAGGTACCAGTTGTTTGCCGCCGCTTCGATCAGACCGGACGTGTCACGCCCCGGCTGAAGCTGAAGCTCAATATGCGGGATTTTGACGCCCAGATATTCCGTAAATTGCTCCGCAACCTCCAGATCATTGTTCAGCGCCTTGTCCTGCCACGGCGTCAGCTCAATATCCAGTACAATTCGCGTCTCATCCTGAAACGCGGTACGTCCGTATTGACGAACGACGTTAATCAGCCCAATGCTGCGCAGCGCCAGAAACTCGCGGGTGATCGTGTTATGCGTGCCCAGCAGCGTAGATGGGCCGAGCTTCTTCAAGACCACCACGTCGTCAGCGACAAAACGATGTCCCCGGCCAATCAGCGTATGCGCCGTTTCGCTCTTGCCGATGCCCGAACGTCCACGCAGCAGCACGCCGATACCCGATACATTGATGCAAACGCCATGAATGGACATCTCGGGTGCGAGTGCCTTGAGCAGATAGCCGTCCAGCTTGGTGATGAATTCCGTGGTCTTGTCCGGCGTCCGCAGCAGCGGAATCCCTTCCTGGTCACAATACATCTCAAGGAACGGAATCTCCTGCAAGCCCGTCGTGACGATGAAGCAGGGCGGGTGATATTTGACGATATTTCCAATATGCAGTCTGCGTTCCTCGACCGTCTGCTGAAGCAGATAGGTAATCTCCTTGCGTCCCAATACCTGTACCCGATTCATTGGAAAATAGTCAAAATAACCGACAAACTCCAGACCTGGACGATGGGCTTTGGAACGGTTGATCTCCCGATCCAGACGGTCCCCGCCCGCCAATACTTCCAACTTGAACGCCTTCACGATATTTTCTACCGAAACGGACTTCATTCGATCTTCCTCCTTGAATCATAAAATGATCGGTTTGCGCCGCAATTCACAACTTCATTCGCAAGGCGACGCTTCAACGCGACTAGGACATTGCGGATAAAAAAAGCCTCCAGCCCGGAAATGGCATCCAAGCTGAAAGCTTCTTGCAAACGCTCCTGATTTCTCAGTCGCAGGGCTGCGCCAGAACTTCATCTTCTTCACGCGTACGGAACGAAGAACCGCAGCCGCATGTCGCAACCGCATTGGGATTGAAGATTGTGAAGCCCCCACTCATGCCTGACTCTTCAAAGTCGATCTGAAGACCATTCAGATACTTGAGGTCATCCTTCGTAACTACAATCTTCAGATCCTGCACATTCATATATACGTCGTCCGTGTCGGACTCCTCATTATCAAAGCCCATCGCGTACGAAAAACCGCTACATCCGCCGCTGGCAACGCCCAGTCGAAGGAACATGCCTGGCGTCTCCTGCTGCTCCAGCATCTCTTTGATGCGTGAAGCTGCTGCTTCCGTGATTTCGATCATGGTTTTTCCTCCTTTACGCTTTCTCTCTGCATTATACGCCTCTATGCTTTATGACTCAAGCTTTTCAATCCAGCCAGACAAAGTCCGTTCCTGCGCCGATGTTCCCCTCTTATTGCTTTGAACGTGCCTCCCCCATATTGCCCCGTTTAACGAGTAGGTTTATAATGGGGAGGCATGATGCTTTAAATTTTCGGAATTTCGACAAAAAGAGCGAGCAGGACTTGTCCGGTCGTTCGATGTAACTTTTTTCACACTTTCAGAAACGATTTATTCGTTTCAGCAAGATAGCTGCCGCAGAGTGCGGCTTTGTTTTTGTCGTTCGTCACTTTTTCGGTCCCTATCGGACCCGCCCGCTCTGGCGTTCATACGCCGCCCGGGATCAACAAGGAGGTTTCTCATCAATGTCCACAATCATCAATCCGACAGCGGATAAACGTATGGCCGAGATCGCAGAGAAGGTCCATAACGGGCAGCGTTTGAGCTTGGAAGACGGCGTTTATTTATATCAGAGCGACGATATTCTGACCATTGGACAGCTGGCTAATGAAGCCAACCTGCGCAAGAACGGGAAGAAAGTCTATTTTATCGAAAATATGAGCCTGTACTTCACCAACGTCTGCGAAGCCCACTGCGCGTTCTGCAACTTCCGCAAGGATCAGGGCGAAGAAGGTTCGTACACCCTGAGCGGTGACGACATGGTACGCTACGTTGAAGAAAATATCACGCCTGGCGTGCGCGAATTCCATATCGTCGGTGGTCACAATAACCACGTGCCGTTCCAATACTATGTCGATTCGCTGGCTGCCCTGAATAAACATTTCCCGGATGTAACCATCAAGGCTTATACCGCAGCAGAAATCGATTTCTTCACACGCATCAGCGGCCTGTCGATTGAAGAAGTGCTGAAGGCGCTGCAAGCCGCAGGCCTGAAGTCGTTGACAGGTGGCGGCGCAGAGATTCTGTCCGACGAATATCGCAAGAAGATGCGCGTGGACAAGGCCAATGTGGATCGTTATCTCGAAGTGCACCGCACCGCCCACAAGCTGGGTATGCGCACGCACACGACGATGCTGTACGGTTCCATTGAGAGCCATGAAGACCGCGTGAACCACATGATCCAGATCCGTGAGCTTCAAGATGAGACGAACGGATTCATGGTGTTCATCCCGCTGTCCATGCAGCCTAAGAGCCGCAACGCCAGCATCATGCGCCGCAACTCGGCTTATGAAGACCTCAAGACGATCGCCATCAGCCGTCTGATGATTGATAACATCGATCACATCAAGGCTTACTTCATTAACATCGGAACGCAGCTGACCCAGATGGCGCTGACCTTCGGGGCTTCCGATGCACACGGTACGATCATCAAGGAACGCATCAGCCACGCGGCAGGCGCCGTCACTCCAGAAGGATTGACACGCAAAGAACTGATCTGGCTGATTAAAGGAGCTGGCCGTATTCCGGTCGAACGCGACACGTTCTACAACGAGATCGAAGTTTACGAGTAATCGCGCAGCCCGATCGTTTGCCCGGGTCGGCTCTTTTCCGTTCGGCGCAGACAGGCGATCGACTCCGGTCGGCCGCTCCATCATTCCACTCACAAGGAGAACTGCACATGAAAAATCTCGTTATTCTCGGCGGGGGCTACGGCGGCCTGACCATCCTGGACGAACTTCTCGACCATCTTCCATCCGATGTGAATGTGACTCTGATCGACCGACTTCCTTTTATGGGACTCAAGACAGAATATTACGCGCTGGCGGCCGGTACGGTTTCCGACCACAAACTGCGCATTTCTTTCCCGGATCACCCCCGGATGACCAAACATTTTGGCACGGTGGAACAGATCGACATCGAAGGCAAAAAGGTAATGCTGCAAAATGACGAGCCGGTGCCGTACGACCAGCTTGTTGTTGCCTTGGGCTGCACGGATAACTACCACGGGGTGCCTGGAGCGGACGAGTTCACCTACAGCATCCAATCGCTGCATGCTTCACGCCGTACCAACGACAAACTCAGCAGCATGAAGCCGTCTGCCCATGTGCATATCGTCGGCGGCGGCCTAAGTGGGATCGAGTTGGCGGCGGAACTGCGTGAGAGCCGGCATGATCTTCAGATCACGCTGCTTGATCGTGGCGATCGCCTGCTCTCTTCCTATCAGCCGCGCATCTCGCGTTACGTACAGGAATGGTTCAAGAAGCATGACGTAGAAATCTGTCACAAAGTTTCGATCAGCCGCGTCGAAGAAGGTGCTCTGTATAATGGTGACGAACTGATGCACACGGACGCCGTCGTCTGGACGGCTGGTATTCAGCCGGTCGAAGTCGTGCAGAAGATGAACGTGACCAAGGACCGCTCAGGCCGCGTTGTCGTTAACGAATATTCGCAGATTCCGGATCATCCGGAGATTTTCGTCTGCGGCGACTGCGCCAGCTTGCAGTTCGCGCCAAGCGCCCAGGCTGCCGAAGCGCAGGGCGAACAGATCGCCCATGTGCTGCTGGCGTTCTGGAAGAACGAGAAGCCCAAACTCAAGCCTATCAAGCTCAAGGGCATGTTAGGTTCCCTGGGTCAAAAAGCGGGCTTTGGCTTGAATGTGATTGGTGATACGTCGATCACCGGCCGTGTGCCGCGCCTGCTCAAGAGCGGCGTCCTGTGGATGTCGAAGCATAACTTGGGTTAGAGGGGTCGGCTTCTCGCAGCCGGTAAAATCCGATTTGTTTAACCGAGCTATAAGGCTCCAGAGAACTTGATTCCGATCGCGTGTTGCATTCGGGAAATTGGATTGACTCTATATTTGAGATTTCCCGAATACAAAGGCGAACATTCCATTTCTCCATTCAAGTTCTCCTACGCCTCCAAGCTCTATCACAAATTTAATTTTCCCGCCCCAAGAAGCCGAACTCTAACCCAGTTCGGCTTCTTTTTTGTTTCTAAGATAACAAGCCTTTCACTTTATAGAAAGGCAAAAAAACACTCCCCCAAAAGAGGAGTGCGAATATCGCGCAGCGGAAAGCTCTTGTTCGTCGATAGGCGCAGCCGACGGAGGGGATGATTGCAGTGTAGGAGCGATAGCGATCGCCTTTGAAATCGAAAAAGTACAACTTAAAATATGATCAACTTTTTCGATTGAGACAGCGACCGAAACGCAATCATACCCGGAGCCGGCTCCCCGCCACTCGACGAACAGTTCTTTCCCCGAGCGGTTATTCAAGCTCGTTATAAGACATTAACCGATGAATATGCACCGCCAGATAAGTCAGTTCATCATTCGTAATACTCTTGCCATACACCTGCTTCACATAATCCTTGACCTTGAAGGCTCCATCCATGGCCTGCGGATACAGCAGCGCAATCTGCTCAAACAGCAGATCGTCCTTAGCTGTGAGCATCTGATCCGCATAGAATCGCTCCACGAAGAACTTCACATGCGTGATAAAACGCGTGTAGTGAATATTGTCCGCGTCCAGGTCGATATGCAGCGAATAGCGAACCAGATTTACAATGGCGCCGATCAGCTTGGCGTACCTCATCCCGTCCTTTGATTCCGACTGTCCGCCCTGCGCATTGATGAGATGGAACGCGATGTTGGCGGCTTCCTCTTTGGGCAGCTCAACCTCCAGCCGCTCATTCATCAGACGAAGCGCGAACAGGCCAATCTGGAACTCTTCCGGGTAGAAATTCTTGATCTCCCAGAAGACTTTATTGGTGAGATTGATCCCTTTCTTGAATCGCTCCACCGCAAAACTCAGATGATCCATCAGCATAAAATACGTACCAGGGTTCAAGTTCGTTTGCAGCTTGCTCTCGGCGTAACTCATGATCTCACGGGTCAGTTCGATATAGACCGGTTCAATCGCGTCCAGCATCCCCAGATACTGCTTGACCTTGACATCTTCGACCGGCACAAACGTCTGATCCACCTGATTCTCATCAATCAGGCCGCCCGTCTTTTGACCATAGCCAATTCCTTTGCCCAGCACGATATATTCTTTGTGCTCTTGATCTTCAACCAGCACGACGCTGGAATTCAATACCTTCTTGATCTTAATCATACTAATCACCCTTCTGCCCGAAAGATGGGAAACGCCTTCCCTTACATCTCTTCTCCATTGGTTTCGATCACTTTTTGATACCAGTAGAAAGAGTCTTTCCGACTGCGTGAGAGCGTACCGTTGCCCAGATCGTCCTGATCGACATAAATAAATCCGTAGCGTTTGGACATCTGCGACGTGGACGCGCTAATCAAATCAATCGGCGCCCAGCTTGTATAGCCAAACAAATCAACTCCTGCTTCCACGGCTTCTTTCATTTGCTGGAAGTGATCGCGGAAATATTGAATCCGATAATCGTCATGGATCGAACCATCACTTTCCACCCGATCGACCGCGCCCATTCCATTTTCCACGATGATGAGCGGTTTGCGGTAACGGTCGTACAGCTCGATCAACGAGATCTTAAGTCCGACCGGATCGATCTGCCATCCCCATTCTGTCGAAGGCAGATAAGGATTTTTGACGCCCATGATGGTATTTCCTGCGGTACGTTCCTTGCCTTCCTGCGCCGATTCGGTGAGCGACATGTAATAACTGAACGAAACGAAGTCTACCGTATCCGCCCGAAGGATCTCCAGATCGCCAGGTTCCATGTGCGGCAGCACGCCCTTGTTCTCCAACGCGCGCAGCGTCATCACCGGATATTCGCCGAATACCTGTACATCCGCGTAGAAATAATTGTTCAGATTGCGCTGGAGCGTGATCTCCACGTCTTCCGGGTTGCAGGTGTTCGGATAGGTGGTCAGCTTGGTCAGCATGCAGCCTACCTGACTGCCAGGAATGATTGTATGACAGTCTCTCGTTACCATCGCGGAAGCGACCAGCTGATGATGAAGCGCCTGATAGATGACTCGTTCTTCCTGTCCTTCAAGGCAGCGATCCGGGACAATCCCTGCGGTAGTGAACGGATGACGGTTGATGCTGTCCACCTCGTTGAAGGTCAGCCAGTATTTGACGAGATGCTGGTAACGCTCGAAGCAGACGCGGCTAAACTTCACGAAGTCATCAATTACTTTGCGTTCTGCCCAACCGTTGTATTTGAGACTCAGGGAAAGCGGCATCTCGTAGTGGGACAAGGTGACAATCGGTTCGATATTCAGCCGGCGCATCTCCGTAAATAGACTTTCGTAAAATTGCAGCCCTTTCTCATTCGGCGTCTCTTCTTCTCCTGTAGGGAAAATGCGGCTCCAGGCAATCGAGACTCTGAGCGTCTTGAAGCCCATTTCCGCAAACAAGGCAAGATCTTCCCGATAACGGTGGTAAAAATCGATGCCCCGGCGTTTTGGATAATCCTTATCGCTTGGATCGGCCATTGCCTCTTCGATCATCTTGGTGGAAATGCCCACATGCCCGGCATAATCTTCCACGCTCAGATGTGGTTTGTAGCTGGCGACGTCGGCGACGGAAGGGCCTTTTCCATCTACATTCCACGCACCTTCCGCCTGATTAGCGGCGATTGCGCCGCCCCACATGAAGTTTTTCGGAAATCCTTTTTGAATAGTCATAATGGTGGTGCCTCCTCAAATTCAATTAGTGGGTCAGCGCAGTCACGGTCATCAGCGTATCGTGACAGCCGACCTTTTTCAAGTTGTTCACATCGACCGTATAGTTGTCTTTGCTCGTTACAATGGTCAGCACGACTGGGTCATAACCTTCCGCCGCAATCCGTTCCGGGTCAAACTTCATCAGCAGATCTCCTGCCTTCACAAGATCTCCTGCCTGCACCTGTGGGTCAAAATGTTTGCCCTTTAGCCGCACGGTATCGATGCCGACATGGAACAGCAGCTCCACCCCGCTCGCCGTACTCATGGCGATGGCGTGCTTTTTGCCGAACACCATCTCGATCTTGCCATCTACCGGCGCATAGAGTTCACCGACTGATGGAATGATGGCAATCCCTTCGCCCATCGCTTTGGTGGAAAAGACTTCGTCGTTCACTTCCGACAGTGGAATCTGTTCGCCAATTGCCGGGCTTTTGAAGTTTTCCGATGCTTGCAAAGTGCCAACCAGCTTGCGCTGTTCGCGCTCGGCACGTACCGGAGACGTGGGTTCCTCCTTCTGCGCTTTGTCCGCGGCTGTGGTCGTGCTGTCTCTGAACAGCAGCAGGGCAACCGCAAACGACACGGCAAAAGCGATCAATAGGCCGATCACGGCGTTCACGATGTTGCGAGGCAGTTCTTCTGAAATGAACATCGACAAACTTGCCAGACCTGGGCCGACGGCAACAAATGCCTGGAGTCCCACGATGCCGACGAACGTCCCCCCCACCAATGAGCCGACCATGACGCTCCAAAGTACCTTTTTATGCTGAAGTGTGACGCCGTACAGCGCGGGTTCGGTAATGCCGAACAGCGCGGAGATGCCAGCGGAGATCGAAGTCGCCCGCAGCCGTCTGTCTTTCGTGCGAATTGCGACTGCGAAGCAGGCTCCGCTCTCCGCGATGTTATGCGCCAGCGAAGCCGGCATGTACAGCAGTTCCCGGCCTCCTGCGCTCAAGGCATTGATGGCGTAAGGCAGCAGGGCCTTGTGCATGCCAACCGAGACGAGGAACGGGAGTACCGCAGCGAGCAGCGCGACGGCGACCCAGCCCACCGTACCGAAGACCGCCAGAATGACTTTGGTAAATCCTTCGCCCAGTGTGTACCCGAGCGGGCCAAGCACCAGCAGCGCGATCGGTACGGTAATGAGCAGCGACATCATCGGCACGAAGAAGACCCGAATGACTTTTGGCGAGATCTTCGTGAACAGCTTCTCGACCTGCGCGTAGAGCAGCACGGTCAGAATCGCCGGGAAGACCTGATACGGATAGGCGATGCTGCGCACGGAGAATCCGAACAGCTCCGCGCCCTCGGTCAGCATGGCGCTCATGTTCGGCAGCAGCAGCGCTCCCACTGCCGATAGCGCAACGAGCATGTTGACCTTCAGCTTGTTGGCTGTCGTGATCGCAACGAGCAGCGGCAGGAAATACAGCGGCGCATCTCCGACCTGGAACAAGATCTTGTACGTCTGTCCACTTGCATCCATCCAACCCAGCACACTCAGCAGCAGCAGCAGAGATTTGAGCACGCCGCCGCCTGCGATAGCTGGAATCAGCGGGCCGAACACTCCAGTCAGGAAGTCGAGGAATACCGAGCCCCATTTCTTCTTTTCAGTCGGTTTGCTTGTCTGAGAAGCTTCTTCACCGTCAGCGAAAGACCCACTGAGCAGCTTAACTACTTCGTCGTACACTTCGATGACGTCGTTTCCGATAACAACTTGGCATTGGCTGCCCATTTTGACCGCCATGACCCCTTCAATGCTTTCCAGCGCAGGCACGTCCGCCTTTTTGTCATTTTTAAGCGAGAAGCGCAGGCGGGTGGAACAATGTTCAAAATGGGCGACGTTTTCTTTGCCGCCGACATGCTTGAGGACTTCGGATGCCGTACGTTTGTAGTCCATATCTATGCTCCTTTGGTTAGGCTTTATGAAAGGTTTCAGCGATTTTTCAAACAAAAAAGGACCTAAAACGACAAATCGCAAGATTCGTCATTTTAGGTCCTGCCTGCTTTACCAGTCACATGCCTAATGGTTTTATTGGATTGGTGCCATTGTAGCGCATAATTTTGTAAGCGTCAACATTAGCCATGATTTATTTTATTTCGTAATCTCTATCCTATGGCCACCCAGTCTTGAGAGATACGCATTGAGCTGTTCCATGGTGGCATCATCCGTTTCTCTTTCTAGAGTCCGCTGCTTTTCAGCTAACTTTTCAAATTCTGCATATTCTTCTGAGGTGAGTTTTTCCTTGGCTTGCTCAAAGACTTCAGCCCAAAAATCATCCACGCTAAAACTTTCACCGACCTGAGTCTCGGCGCCTTCAACGGTATTTAGACCTGCGGTGGCTTCTTTAATCTCACGTTCCAAGGTCTCCATCTTGTTCAATTCTTCTGCGCTCATCTTTTTTGTCTCCAACTGTCCATTTGCCCCTCTATACGGACTGGATAAATCGGCAGCTTCTCGAAGCAGACCGGTCAGATGCTCATATTCCGATTCCGACATTTGTGATTTCATCGTTTGTAATTTGGCCTCCAAGCGCTCATATTGGTTTAAATTCCCGCCAAAGCTTGCTTGGTTTTCCGAGGAACCGTAAATGGCATCCGTCAAATAATGGTACCCGGCGTAAGCTCCTGTCGGCAGGATCAGCACCGCGGAAATTACTCCGACGAGTATCCGCTTGCGAACCGGTCGCTGACGTCGAAAAACATAACGTGATCCGGCTGCCGTTTGTTCCGCTCCGATTTGCGCCGTCACGTTATGCAGCACTTCTTCTGGAACTTCCCAAGCCGACGTTTTCTTTTGCAGCGCGGATCTAAGTTCTTGTTCGATCTTCATGAATATCTTCCTCCCGTTTTGAGATGGGGACTCTCTACAGATTCCGATTGGGCTTGTTGAGACAGCTTGGGTTCGTTCTTGCGAAGTCGCTCCAGTGCGGCATGAACCCTGGATTTGACCGTCCCCAGCGGAATATTCAGGATCTCGGCAATCTCTTCCTGAGCGTAATCATTTAGGTATTTCAGTATGACGATCTGCTGAAGCTTGTAAGGCAGCCGCTCGATGCGTTCGATCCATTCCCCACGATCCAACCGTTCTACAGATTCGTTCGAGAAATCCGCTTCTTCTGTTCGCCGGTTATATTGGACTGCCCGTCCGATCCTTTGCGCCTGTAACCAGCGTTTTCTGCGATGAGCTTTGACTTGACGCAGCGCGATGCCCGTAAGCCACGGACGCCAGGCTCGATCCCGATCAAAGCGATGCAGATTCCGATGTGCCTGCAAATACGTCTCCTGCATCACGTCCTGCGCATCTTCCGTATTTCCGACCAGCAAACGAATGAGCTTATAAAGTTCTCCCGCTGTTCGTTCATACAGTTCAGCATAGGCGGCAGAACTGCCGGCAAGGGTCCGTTCGATCAAATCTCTTTCTTGCTCCATTCCCTCTCTCCTTTCTCTTGTTCTCTATGTATTGGCAGGTTTGCCCTTTTTCGTTCGTTTTTCAGAATGGTGAGCTGCACGATTTTCAAATAAAAAAAGCTTTACCGGAAAAATACTTTTGCCGGTAAAGCGGATCAGTTGATTATGAAATTACAGCCTGGCAGCTGCTTAAATTTTGGCTCAACCCAGATCCAGCGAGGCCCACGGATCTTCCTCGTTCATCTTGGCATCAATCGCCTTCTCCAGCGCTTCCGGCGTGTCGGCTTCGACGACTTCGCCGTTGACCATCGCGTACGGCCCGAAGTCGCATTGACCGCAGTTGCCGAGGCAGCCGTATTCGATGACGTCGTATTCGGGATTGGCTTCCAGCTTATCAAACAGGTCATGCGTGCCGTGGTGCATGTTGCTCGCGCAGAACTCGATAATCGGTCTAATCATGATTTTCTCACCTATTCTTAATTATTCTCACCCGGAGGGCAAAGAACATGGAATCCTTCTTTAAATTTTAGTCCACTTATATTATAATACAAAAGAGAGTTTTGCAAATTGCAGATATGGATTTCAAGCTTTTGCAAAAAAATCTCCGAAGTGGTTAAGCCGTTCTGACTGTACGCTTCAAACATTTGAGAGGAGCTGACTATAATGAGTGAAAATACACAACTCGACATGTATGATGAGGTTTCCGATATTTTGGACAAACTGCGTCCATTCCTGCAGCGCGATGGCGGCGACGTTGAGCTGGTTGACGTTGAAGACGGCATCGTGAAGCTGAAACTGGTTGGCGCTTGCGGCAGCTGCCCAAGTTCCACAATCACGCTCAAAGCAGGGATCGAACGCGCAATCTTTGAAGAAGTTGAAGGCATCAACGAAGTGATTCAAGTCTTCTAAGATTGGTTTGAATCAGAGACGTTCGCTGCGGCGAGCGTCTTTTTTTATATTTCCTTCTCTTTTTCGAGACCAAAAAAAGCCCCTTTCCGAATGGAAAAGGGCTTTTTGCGTCAGCAAATCAGGACTGACATGTCCGCTTAGAACGCTGGGACGATCGAACCTTGGTATTTCTCTTCGATGAATTTTTTCGTGTCTTCGGAGTTCAGAGCAGCCACCAGCTTTTTGATCGCATCGGAATCCTTGTTATCCTGACGAGTAACCAGCAGGTTGGCATACGGAGAATCCGCATCTTCGATGAACAGGGCATCCTTCGTCGGTACCAGACCGGCTTCCAGCGCATAGTTCGTATTGATAAGAGCCAGATCTACTTCATCCAACTGACGTGGCAGGGCTGCCGCTTCAATCTCGATAAACTCCAGTTTTTTCGGATTTTCCGCAATATCAGCAACAGTGGCCGTAATGCCTGCGCCGTCTTTCAGCTTAATCAGGCCATTTTTCTCCATCAGCAGCAGCGCACGTCCGCCGTTGGTTGGGTCATTTGGAATCGCTACTTTGGCGCCTTCTTTCAATTCGTCGATCGATTTGATCTTTTTGGAATAGGCACCGAATGGTTCAACGTGTACTTTGGCTACGCCAACCAGGTCTGTGCCCAGCTTGGTGTTTTGGTCATCCAGGTACGGTTGGTGCTGGAAGAAGTTCGCATCCAGCTCTTTTTCATTCAACTGCGTATTCGGCAGGATATAGTCCGTAAATTCCACGATTTCCAGCTTCACGCCTTCTTTTTCAAGCTCAGGCTTGATGTGTTCCAGAATTTCCGCGTGTGGAACAGGGGAAGCGCCCACTTTGAGCGTTACGGGTTCAGTCGAGGTCGATTCTGTTTCGGTTGCCGCTTTGCTATCCGTCGAACCTTGATTGGAAGCCGCATTGTTTGACGTCGAGCTGTTATTGCCGCAAGCGGCAAGCAGTACAACCAAAGCCAATGTCAGTACCGCAAAAGTCCATTTTTTCATGTGTGTTCGCCCCTTTTGTGTGTGTTGGCCAGTTGGCCTGTATGGTGTATGTGGAGCCATCAGGTTCGCATGCAGCGTTCCTTGAGGCTGAATACCGATTTTTTACGAATAACCTTCTTATCTGCGGGTAAAATGAGCCACCAGACGATCGCCCACCATCTGGATGATCTGCACCATGATGACGATAATCACCAGCGCTACCAACATGACAGATGTCTCATAGCGGTTGTATCCGTAGCTGACTGCGAGATAACCAAGGCCGCCGCCGCCGACCAGACCGGACATGGCCGTGTAGGAGATCAGCGTAATCACGGTAATCGTGAAGCCCGCCAGCAGGCCAGGCAGTGCTTCGGGCAGGATAACCCGGAAGACAATCTGATTGGTCGAAGCGCCCATGGACTGCGCCGCTTCGATGACCCCTTTATCCACTTCACGCAGCGAGGTCTCCACCAGACGGGCGAAGAACGGCGCAGCACCGATCACCAGCGGTGGAATCATCCCCCGTACGCCGATCTGCGTGTCCACGATGAACTTGGTGAACGGCAGCAGCGCGATAATCAGGATGATGAACGGTACCGAGCGGAGCAGGTTGACGATAAATGCCAGAATCGCATAGACCGTTCGTGCTCCTGCCGACGACGAACGTGCCGTCAGGAACAGGATGATCCCGATCGGAAGGCCGAGAATAAGGGTAAACAAGCTGGAATAGCCCAACATTTGCAGCGTGGCTACCGTAGCTTTGCCGAATTCCTCCCAATTTACCTGAGAAAAATCAAGTCCTTTGTTCATGCTTCGATCTCCTCCACTTCAAGCCGCTGTTCGACCAGTCGTTCCAATGTTCGGCGGATATTGGCAGCATCGCCTTCAAAACGAACGATCAGTTGACCATAAGGCGTCTCCTTGATGCGGGAGATCGTACCCTGCAAGATGGCAAAATCAACACCGGTTTCTTTGACTGTCTGCGACATAATCGATTGATACGTCAGATCGCCGATAAAGGTCACCTTGACGGTACGAGCCGATTCCGCATGAGGAGCACAAATGGCATCGTCCAATGCTTCGGCATTTTCGGATTCGCGGTTGATAAAGTCCCGCGTCACCGGCTGCTGCGGCTTGAGGAAGACGTCGATAACCGGACCTTGTTCCACGATCACGCCGCCCTGAATGACGGCAACCCGATCGCAGATGCTCTGAATGACGTGCATTTCGTGTGTAATCAGAACGATCGTCAGGCCCAGCTTGCGATTAATATCGAGCAGCAGTCGCAGAATGGAATCCGTCGTCTGTGGATCGAGCGCCGAAGTCGCTTCGTCACACAGCAGCACGTCGGGATCAGTCGCCAGCGCCCGGGCGATGCCCACCCGCTGTTTCTGACCGCCGGACAGCTGCGCCGGGTATTTCTTCGCATGTTCCGTCAGTCCAACCAGTTCAAGCAGCTGGTTGACCTTCTTGTCAATCTGCGCTCTTGGCGTACGAACCAATTTGAGCGGGAAGGCAATATTGTCGTAAACCGTCGCCGACGACAGCAGATTAAAATGTTGGAAAATCATACCGATCCGGCGGCGCTGCTGTTGAAGCTGCGTTTTGCCCAGCTTCGTCATATCCGTCTCGCCAATTCGGATGCTTCCGCTTGTTGGGCGTTCCAGCATATTGATACATCGGATCAGCGTACTCTTGCCCGCTCCCGAATGACCGATGATGCCGAAAATTTCGCCTTTGGCAATCTCCAGGTCAATACCGTTCAGCGCGGTGGTCGCTTTGGCTCCACTTCCGTACGTCTTGACCAAATTCGTAATGGTAATCACTGCGTTGTTCCTCCTACTCGGTCGCCAGACCGGTGATTCCGGCCTTGCCCCTGTCATGCTCCGCGTTGATGCTTTAAAGCCGTTAGTTAAGTGCATGTACTCATCGGCACTTTTGGGTCATTCAAGCCTGCTTGCGTTCTTGAAGACAATCAAAAAGAGCCCTTTTTGCGTTAGACAAAAAGGGCTCGCATATTATGCGTATAGTCACCTTCTCATCTGCCAGAACCTCTAACGGTTCTGTAGGAATTAGCACCATGACACCCTGACGTGCTGTCCATCTCACAGACATTCACATCCAGGATCGGTTGCCGGGCTTCGTCGGGCCTGTCCCTCCGCCTCTCTCGATAAGAAAAAAACAAACATATTCGGATTGGAAAGCTTGGAATTGCGAAGATTCAAAATATCTGAACCGAAATTCTTAACTTAGTATATTCAGTTTGACACGGTTTGTAAAGTGTTCGATTGAAAATTTTCAGAACGTTTTTCTTAATTTCGAGGGTTCGTGGCTTGAAGACGGACTGCTCTGTACGATGGACAGTGCGCCTGAACGAACTCTCCTGCTCCGTTTTCCTTGCATGGACAGCGCCAAAAAGCAAGACGGGAACCTCCCAGGAAGCTCCCGCCGCTGCTCTTTTATGCCAATTTCTCTTTTTGCATCAAACCATTCTGCCTGTCTAATCGAACCAAGCATCCGTCCCACATAGACGTTCCTGAAGCCGACTAAGCTTCTACGGTCTTCTTCACGCGCACACTGTCTGGCTCGCCCGCAGCCGTCCGGCTAAGTTCCCAGGTGCGGATGCTCATGAAGCACAAGAAAGCAAACAGGAAGTCCGTAATCAAGGTATGCAGCATCGGTGCAAACATATAATATTCACTGCCCAGCACCACCAGATTCAGTACACCGCTCAGGGGAAGTGCCAGAATCAACACAATGACAATCACGCCCAATTTGCGAATATCACGGATGTGACCGTAGCCGCGAATCGCCATATTGCCGACCATGATGACCATAATCAGCAGCACCGCCGAAGCGATATGCAGCGCAATCGAAGCTTTGGCCAATTCAGTATGGCTCACAAGCGCTCCCGTGTAGACAACCGCATAAGTCAAAGCTGCCGAGAAGATGGTCAGGTTGCGTGTGCGTTTGCTTACCCGATGGTCAGTTGGCGGAGCTTGACGAGGCCCCAGGTTTCCAGCCCGGCGTACGGATAAGGCCAGCACAAGGGCACTGGCAAACGCGATGAGTGCGAAGCCAAAATGCAGAGCCATGATTGGAGGGGACTGCGAGAACACAACAGCCAGCGCGCCCATGATCGCCTGCACGATCACGAACAACGCCATGATTGCGGCATAGATCTGGAAGTCACGACGTTTGCGTGCCCAGACCAGAAAGGCCACAAGAGTAGCCAGTGCGAGCAGCCCGGCGATTCCCGCCGTCAGTCGGTGCGTATATTCGATCATGGAACCCATCGTGGAGCCTGGCACGAACTTCCCGTGACAGAGTGGGAATTCACGGCCACATTCCAGACCGGAACCCGTTCGCGTCACAACGACGCCGTTGAACGAGACGAGCAGCATAATCAGGCAGGATGCGTAACTCAGCCATTTCAACACTTTATATTGCAAAAGTCTCACCGCCGATTCAAATTTGTGGGATCGGCCTCCGCGCGGCTGCATCATTCGCCAACCCGCAGCGCCTTTTGCTCTTATTATACCGGAAATGTATCGGCGTTAAGAATCGGGTTTGTGACAAAAAATGTTCAAATTAAAATCATATTCACAGGGATATTCGGCAAATTCTTATGATCTTCCTCACAGAACCCGCCGAGCTGCAAACCTCTTCTCCTGATAATCTTCGCTTACGGAGCTGTCGTATCAATCAACGCGAAAAAGCGCCCAGCAGCATAAAGGCTGATGGACGCTTGCATAAATCGGATACAATGCCAGAGCAAACGGAAGGAACTCAGCCTTGGCTTGCCAGCTGTCCCTGCACTTCCACGGCGCGATCCAGGAAATTCTCGATCTCGGCACGTGTCTTACGCGCTTTGTTGACAAAACGAACCAGCTCTTTGCCGTTCGAGAACGCCACGAAGCTTGGGATGCCCAGGATGTTCAGCTGTTGGCTGACTTCTTCAACCTCTTCCACATCCACCTGAATCAGCTTGAGCTGATCCTTGCGCTGTTCTTCCACTTCCGGCATGAACGGATCGATGAAATGGCAGTCGCCGCACCAGTCCGCGCGGAAGACGGCTACCGTCAGACCAGGCCCTGCAATCTCGCGCTCGAAATCAGCTTTTGTACGAATTTGTTCCATCATACATCTCTCCTAACCCGTGATGTTCGGACTTCAGTGCCGACATCTTATTTTACCTCAATTGACGCGGGGAAGCATCCTGCTTCTGACGTTCCCCCGCAAACTCATGGTTCCGGCCATGTACTAATCGACAATAGGACGCAGCCCAAACGTTATGGAACCCGAACCGGCGATCAGCCGCGCTGAAGGCGCATCAGCGGACGAAGCACTCGCTGGAGCGGACGAGGATAAGAACCCAGCTCGTCGCGGCGGATCACTCGCAGAATGACCAGCAGCACCAGATAGATTGCCGGGATCAGAACCCCCACCGCACAGCAGGCCAGGAAGAAGGCTACACGCGGGTGCATGAAGGCCGTCATCCAGCTGCCCAGTTCACTGAGGCCGAAGGTAGCGGCGGCGATCAGCAGGCAGGTGACGATAAAGGCTGGCCAGCGCTTGCCCAATACCGCAAACGTGACGATGCCGCGCAGGGTTCGCAGGTTCAGGATCGTAATCACCAGGAAGCACACTCCGGTCATGCCCACGATGGCATAGATGCCGTACTCGCCCAGCATCGGAGCCAGAATCAAGCTGCCCAGCAGCTTGATCGCCAGGCCAATCATCACGTGAACCATGGAGCGGCGTGCCAGACCCATGCCCAGCAGCATGGAGTTGCTCGTCATCATGGTGATCTGGAAGATCGTTCCCAGCGTCAACACGGCGATAATCCCGGCGCCATCCAATGTACTGAACAGCAGGCCGTTGACCGAATAAGCGGCAAAGCCCAGCGCAATGACCATCGGCATCCCGGTTAGCACGGCTACACGCATGGCCAGCGTGACCTGCTGCTGGAGATGTTTCTCGTCTTTGCGGGCGAAGGCAGCCGCGATGATCGGAATCAGCGAGGTGCTGAGGGCAATCGCCAGAATCGGCGGAATCCCGGCCACGCTCTGAGCGCGGCTGCCCAAGATCCCCAGCTGCATGGTCGCCAGATCATTGCCGATCTGCCCAATGAGCAGCGGCTTCACAATCGAAGCATCAATGAAGTTGATGGCCGGAACGGCAAGCGAAGTCAGCACGATCGGAATCGACAGCTTGAAGATGTCCGCATAGATTCGTCCCAGCGGAATCGTCTGGTCATGACGATTAATCAGCATGCGACCTTTCTTGCGTTCGTTTTTCGCCAGCTTGAGCGAAGCCATGAGCATAATGCCGAACGCCCCCAGACTGCCCAGTACGCCGCCGAACGAAGCTCCGGCTGCAATGGTTTCGTCTGATTTTCCCAGCTTGAGCAGGATATAAGCCAGCAGGATCGCCGTGAACACGCGGGCAACCTGTTCTACGATCTGTGAGACGCCGCCCACAGCCATCATATTGCGTCCCTGGAAATACCCCCGCATCATGGCGATGGTCGGGAACAGGATCAATGCCGGAGCCAGCGCCCGGATCGCCAGTACCGATTCAGGCGTTTTCGTAATCGACGCATACCATGGGGCAAAGACATAGAGCAGCACCGTAATGACGATGCCCATCATGCCCGAGAACAGCAGCGCCGCATAGTAGACACGTCCGGCTTCTTCCGGACGATTCAGCGCGTAACGTTCCGAGATCATCTTGCTCAGCGTACTTGGGATACCGGCGGTAGCGACCGTCAGCAGCATCAGATAGACGTTATTGGCGACGGTAAACGACGCGTTGCCGACCGATCCCAGCATGTGTTCCAGCGGTACCCGCTGCACCAGCCCCAGGACGCGGGCCACCAGCGCTGCGGCCGCCAGAATGAGCGTCCCTTTGACAAATGATTCTTTCTTGGACAAAACCTATTCCCTTCTTTCCCCCGTAAAAAGCCGCCCATTAGGCGGCTCGCTATACGATCCAGATGATGAAGACGACGATCATAACCACTTGCAAGATGCCTTTAACAAGCGTGCTGCTCAGTAAGCCGACCAACGCGCCCCAGCCTGCCTTAAGCGACTGCTTGAAGTCGGAGCCGTGAACCAATTCGCCGATTACAGCACCGATGAATGGCCCCAGAATCAGACCAAATGCCGGAATGACGAACGGACCGATAATCAGACCCACCGTACTGAGCTGAATCGACAGCTTGGAACCACCAAACCTTTTCGTCCCCCAGGCACTCACGACATAATCGGCGACAATCAGCGCGATAAAGATGACCGTCTGGATAATCCAGAACCAGACCGTCAGCTTGTCGAACGAGAAGAACCAGCCATAGACGAAGAAGGCAAAATAGATGGCAACCGCTCCGGGCAGGATCGGGAAGATCAATCCAGCCATCCCTACGGCAAATAAGGCGATGACCAGCACCCAACCCAGTATATCCAATGCTACCATGTCAGGTCCTCCTGTGCTCTGCGTTTAGTTTTGAACATTCTGCGTCGAAGGGTCATCCTCCGGCCGCATATTGGCGGACGTCTTCGAGGTCGAGGCTTGAACACCCTCGCCATCCGCTTCATTCTCCCATTCCAGACCGTCCAGCAGATACTCCCGAATGATCTGCACGATGCCGTCTTCATTATTGCTGGCGACCACCACATCAGCTGCTTCCTTGACCGCATCCTGGGCGTTACCCATCGCTACACCAAGTCCAACCGCTTCGATCGCCGCGATGTCATTCAGGCTGTCGCCTACCGCAATTACCTGCTCCATCGTAATGCCAAGCAGCTTGCAGACCTGTTCCACGCCGCTGGCCTTGGTGATGCCTGCCGGGTTAATCTCCAGATTATCCATCGAAGAATTGGTAATCTGAAGTCCACCCATATCCTGAAGACGCATCAGAATCTGGTGCAGCACTTCACGATCCGATGTGTTATAACCAAACTTGAGCCATTCCTTCTCTTCCAGATTCTCTGCCCAGTGATCCCGGTTGTAGAGCCGCTCTGTGGTATACGCCCAGAACCAGACACCAAATTCCTCAGCCAGTGCGTGCATCTTGCGAACCAATTCCACATCCAGAAGCGCGCGAAAATGCAGCTCATGCGGCGCTTTCCACACTTCGCTGCCGTTGACCGTTACCATTGGCGTCTCCAGCCCAAGCTCTACGGCATAAGGAAGGGCGTGCATCGCAGCACGGCCAGTGGACAGACAGACATGGAATCCTTCCTTGATGGCGCGGCGAATCCATTTGGCCGTCTCCTCCGATACCTCATGGTTATCATTCAGCAGCGTTCCGTCCATGTCGAGCGCAAGCAGCTTGTAATCGTAACGTGTCATTTAGATTTACCCCTTTCCAACCCTATTGCTTTCCAATCTTCTGTCTTCCTTATCAAAACCCGTTTGCTCTCGCCATTCTATCATATTCCCTGCCCCGCTCCAACGCAGTAATCGGGTGGCCCACCTTCTCCATCTCTCCTGCGCAAAAAAAGACCTTCCAAGCAGCCCCAGCTGTAAGAAGGTCTTGACGATAAAAGGTTCATTTCCATGCAGCAGCACCGATCTACAGGCGAATACTGCGACCGGACAGCGCGGATTGCAGAGCGGCAAAGGTCACTTCCTGCGTCTTGCAGGCATCTGCATAATCAGACAGGATGCGCGAACGATCAGAGGTGCGCAGGGCATGCAGGAAGGCTTCGGTCTGACGTTGATAAGGATCACTTTCCTCAGCGTAGACATGTTCGGCATGAACCAGCGTTTCCTTCAAGTGAGCGGGCGTCCATTCCCATAAGCCTTCCCGCGCATAAAAGGACAGCCCAACCTTTCCCACACCCGGAGGCAGCACGCAGGTATTGGAGATAGTGGCGACAGCCCCGGATTTCATCTTGAGCGTCACGGTTCCGATGTCATGCACATTCGTACGCTCCCACTCCTCTTCCGGAAAACGGCTGGCATAGGTCGCATTGACTTCTTCTACTTCACCGGCAAGATAGCGCAGCAAGTCCACGATGTGGGTAGTCTGCTCAATAAACTGACCGCCGGATTTCTCCTGTCTGCGCCACCATTCGGCCTGCGGCATATCGCCCATCCATTGACCGGTCGCTATGCCAATTCGTCCGGGATGCAGCGCTTCGCGCATACGCATAACATTATTCTGATAGCGGAAGTGATAGCCGACCGCTGTAATGAGCTGCGGAGCCTTCAGGCGCATGAAGCCCAGAATATCCTGCGGCAGTTCCGCATCCGTCCCAAGCGGTTTTTCGACCAGGAAAGGAATTCCGCGTTCAATTAATTCACGTTCAATCTCTCCATGCGCCATGGGCGGAACACAGATATAGACAGCATCCAGATTCTGATCGTCCGCCATTTGCGTTACGCTTTCATAACCAGGCGCATCATCGTAGCGAATCCCGAAGACATCCCCCTTGTTTTTGCTGCTGCCTACGATCCCCACGATCTTCACATCTTCCACAGCTGCAAGAAGATCTGCATGTTTGCCTGCAAACCATCCCGTGCCTACGATTCCGATCTTCAGCGTCATGCGCCTCATCCCCTCTTCCCTCACCGGCCTGCCCTGCTCCGATGCTTCTCCTACTAGATTACCATGATTTTTCCGCAAAAATCCACCTGCTCGCCGCTTGTATTCCGGTTCATCCGCCGCACCCAAGCAAGGAAACCGGCAGAGAAGCAGACCCATCTTCTGGGCGTACTTCTTGCCGGTTTCTCGGGATTATGAAGCAGTCCGGGCCGAAGAGGATCTTCGGGTGAACTTGACCAGCAGGCCGCTGGACGGGGAGAAAATCAGCGCCAGAATAAACAAAATACCAGCGACCGACACGATGCAGCCTGCAATCGAGGCATCCAGCAGATAAGAAACCAGATAGCCGCTGATCGCCGAGACGATGCCGACCGCAACACTCAGTCCAATCATGATGCCCAGTCGGTGCGTCAATAGATACGCTGTGGCCGCCGGGATAATCAACATGCCCACGACCAGGATCGCGCCGACGCTCTCAAATGAAGACACCGCCGTCATGGAGACCATGCCCATCAGCAGATAATGGAAGAGCAGTACCGGAATCCCGCAGGCCGCAGCCATCGCCGGGTCAAAAGCGCAGATCTTGAACTGCTTGTAGAACAGTCCCAGCAGCAGCAGGATGACCATCAGGGTGATACCCAGCATGAAAACGGCTCTTGGACCCATCTGGATGCCTCCCAGCGTCCACGTATCCCACGGCACATAGGCAATCTCGCCGAATAATACACAGTCCAGATCCAGATCAATATGCTGGGCGTTTAGACTGATTAACAGAACACCGACGGCAAATAATGCAGTAAACACAATCCCGATGGATGCGTCCGACTGAAGCCCGAACGTTTGCAGCGTCTGGATGAGAAATACCGTAAGCAGTCCAAAAGCGGTGGCGCCCAGCAGCATCCACATTGAATCCCGCGTGCCGCTCATGAGGAACGCGATGGCAATCCCCGGCAGCACGGCATGGCTGATCGCGTCGCCGACCAGCGCCATGCGGCGCAGAATCAGGAAGCAGCCGAGAATCGAACACGCGCTGGCGACCAGTACGGCAGTAAGGATGATCCAGAAATCCATCATCGGCGTCCCCCTCCTTCCGCGGCTTCGGGTGAGCCGCTTGCATGCACGGCCGAACGGGCGGCATAGTCCGCCTTGAGGCCGCGATGCCTAAGCGCCCGCGCGACGAGTCCGCGCCGCGGCGCCAACAGCAGCGAGACCGCGAACAGCAGCGTCGCGGCCAGCACCGTTACCGGACCAGTCGGGATGCCTTCGCCCAGCGTGCTGATTGCCGCGCCCGAAGCGCCGCTCAGGGCGCCGAATAATCCGGCGAACGTGAGCATCACCGACAGCCGATCCGTCCAGTAACGCGCCGCAGCCGCTGGCGTAATCAACAATGCGGCGACCAGCACGACGCCCACCGCCTGAATTCCGGCGGCCACCGCCACGGTGGTCAGGATCAGCATCGCATGCTCCAACAGCCCTACGGGCAGACCAATGCCGCGCGCGAAGCCAGGATCGAAGCTAATCAGCTTGAACTCCTTGAACAGCAGCAGCGCGGCCAGCACCAGCAGCAGCGATACGCCCATCAGCGTATACACATCGCGGGTCACCATCGCGGCGGCCTGGCCAAACAGATACTTGTCCAGCCCGCTCTGGCTGCCGCTTCCGCTGTGCTGAATATGCGTCAGCATCACCGTGCCAACGCCGAAGAAGAACGTCAGCACGATGCCCATGGCGGCATCCGGCTTGATCTTCGTCCAGCGCGAGATTGCGCTGACGCACAGCACGGCGGCAATGCCTGCCAGCAGCGCCCCGACCAGAAACAGCCCGGCGGACTTCACTTCATGCAGAATGAAGGCGATACATACGCCCGGCAGAGCCGCATGAGCCAGCGTGTCGCCAAGCAGACTCTCCCGGCGCAGGAAGGTGAAGCTGCCGATCACTCCGCTGCCCAGCCCCAGCAGCGTGCAGCCCATCAGAATCCAGCGCGTATTTGGATCACTCCACAGCGAGATTAACCAATCGAGCATCTGCTTCCCCTCCTGCTCCTCCAGATTTCCATTCCGTCACAGGCTGTCCGTGTGACGCTTCCCGGTGCGCTCCCCTTGTCACTCATCATCATGAGCGCACCAGCGTTTCCCGGCCATCGGAGCTGACGATGGCCAGCTTCCCGCCATAAGTCTCATGCAGCAGATCCGGCGTAAACGTCGTTTCGACCGGGCCTGCTGCAATCAGTTTTTTGTTCAGCAGCAGCACATGGTCGAAATATTCCTCTACCGTGGACAGATCATGATGCACCACCAGCACGGTCTTGCCCGCCCGTTTTAACTCACTCAGCAGCGCAATGATCGCTTTCTCCGTTGCCGCATCCACTCCCGCAAAAGGCTCATCCATGAAATACAGATCCGCTTCCTGGGCCAGCGCACGAGCCAGGAACACCCGCTGCTGCTGACCGCCCGACAGCTGGCTGATCTGCCGCCGGGCGAAGTCGGCCATTCCGACCTTGTCCAAGGTCGCCAGCGCCAGCTCCTTCTCCCGGCGCCCCGGCCGCTTGATCCAGCCCAGATGCCCATAGCGTCCCATCATGACCACATCCAGCGCATCGGTAGGGAAATCCCAATCGACGGATTCGCGCTGCGGCACGTAGCCCACGCGGCTGCGCATCTTTTTGTAGGCATCTCCATAGATGGACACTTGGCCTGCAATCGACGGAACCAACCCCAGCACCGCCTTGAGCAGCGTGGATTTGCCGGCTCCATTGGGCCCGATCAGTGCAATCAGGTTGCCTTCCGGCAGGGTAAAGCTCACTTCTTCCACAACGGCCTTACGCTGGTAAGCGACCGTCATACCCGATACAGTGAGCGGTGGAATCTGCTTGTCCTGCTTGTTCATGTTCATTCCTCCCGATGTCCGAAGTTATTGCAGCGCTTCTGCAATCGTGTCCGCGTTGTGCTTCACCATGCCGATATAGGTTCCTTCTTCGGTTCCCGGTTCTCCCATCGCATCAGAGAACAGTTCCCCACCAATGACCACTTCATGCCCACGCTGCGCTGCTCCGGCAATGATGGCCTGCATGGATCGAGCCGGTAGACTGGACTCGACAAACACGGCCTTGATCTCACGTTCCACCAGGTAATCGCGCAGCGTACTGACGTCCCTGGCTCCAAACTCGGCGGCTGTGCTGATGCCCTGAAGCCCGACGACTTCAACCCCATAGGCGCGGCCAAAATAACCAAATGCGTCATGCGCCGTCACCAGTACCCGATCTTCTTCAGGAATATCATTCATTCGCTGCTGGACGTATTGATGCAGTTTCTCCAGTTCCTCCAGATAACGCTCGGCCTGCTCCCGATACTGCCCGGCATGATCCGGGTCTTCCTGAATGAGCGTATCCCGAACCTGCTCCGCCGCATGTTTCCAGAGATTCACATCGAACCAGACGTGAGGGTCATATTCGCCGCTTTCTCCTTCTCCCGTACCGATCAGCTGCTCGCGGGGCATCTTGTCCGTGACGGCGATGACCGGCTTCTGCGCAGCCATTTTCTCCAGAATCCGCGTCATATTGCCTTCCAGATGCAGACCTCCATAGAAGATAATCGCTGCCCGATCCAGTTTGCGGATGTCACCCTGCGAGGCCTTGAATAGATGGGGATCAACGCCAGGACCCATGAGGGTTGTGACTTCCACCCGTTCTCCACCAATCTCGCGTGCCGCGTCCGCCACCATACCGGTTGTTGCGGTGATCGATAGCTTGCCCTCTGTATTTCCTTCCTGCGCAAGTCCGCTGCCTGAACAGCCTGCCAGCAGACCAACAAGCAGGGCAAGCAGCAGGGTAAGCCCTACTGTCTTTGTTTGGCTCTGCCATTTTCGCTGGATGTCTGTCCTCGCCATATGCGGTACAGCTGCTGGCTTATCTTGTTCTTGTCGATTCATTTTCCTGAATTCCTCCCTTCTCCATTGCACGTCCAGCTTCATCTTCGATCTTTTTTCGGCCTTGTCTTCGACTTCAACGTTCCCATCGTTCAAGCCCTACGTAAACTTTTCCATACGCTAAATTGTTTTCTTCAGGACTATTTATTTCTTTATACTAAAAATGTTTCCTTGATGCAAGTTTTAAAGTGAACGTGACCATTATCATTCGTTCTTTGACGAAAACGAACAAAAAAAGACCCGCCTCCTGCATGAGGCGAGTCTGCTCTGTGTATTTGATTAGGGTTGAGACAACAGCGTGATTTTATTGATAAATCATTGGATTAATTATTGTCGGCTGCTTTCTCCGCTTCAGCGTCCGGCTGCTGATTTTTCTTGGGCACTCCATCCAATCCGTACTCATCGTCGTAAGCATCGAAGATCGCACGGGCGATCGGCGCGGCACTTTCCGAACCGAAGCCGCCTTCTGGAACCATAACCGCGACGGCCAGTTTGGGATTCTCGATCGGCGCGTAAGCGATAAATACGCCGTTATCGAACAGATGAGGCTTGGTCCCCTGCGTTGAGGTACCTGTTTTGCGTGCATACGTATACTTTACACCTTCAAATGCAGCTTTGACATCCGTACGCATACCGCCTTGTACAATATCCCAATATCTATCCGGGAATGACACCTGATCCAGCACCTTGGGCTGAATCGGCTTAACCACATTGCCTTCCGAATCCAGAATGGCGCTAACCAAATGCGGTTCCATCCGTTTGCCGCGATTGGCAAGCATCGCAGTGTACTGAGCGAGCTGCATGGTCGTATATTTACCCTTTTGTCCAAATGATGCAAAGACCATTCGTGACAATGCACTGCCGCTGCCTTCGTCCGTCTTCAGATAGTCGGCAGCTCCTTCCCATTCACCAGGCAGATCGACGCCCGTCTTGACCCCAAGGCCAAACTCACGCATATGCTTATCCCAGATATTCAGGGATTCAGCGCCGTTACGCAGGAAGAAAGGTTCTCCGATCATTTTGACCATAAAGGTATTGGATGAGTGCAGAATGGCTTCGCCTGGACTGAGCACCCCATAAGCGTGACTGCCAGCGTTGCGGATCTTGTCATCACCTTTACCGTATTCGGCGATCCCCGTATCCCTGTACCTGGTGCCAGGTGTAATCAAGCCTTCTTCCAAACCGATCAGGACGGATAAAGGCTTGATCGTCGAACCGAGGTAGACGACAGATTCCGCTTTTTTGCCCGTATCATTTGTCGGCTTAGAACGAATAGCACCGTTTAGGTACGAATATTCAATATTTTCGTAATCCGAAGTGCTAATGGAACCCGTACGATAAACATTCGGATCGAAATCCGGCATATTGGCCATCGCCACTACATTTCCTGTGTCGATCTCCATCGCCACTGCTGAAGCCGATATGGCTTTAGGCAGCCTTGCCAACTGCTTTCTCATGGCTTCTTCCGTTTTCATCTGGACACTTTTGTTAATCGTGCTTTTGATGTCATAACCTTTGACCGGCGGTACAATTTCCTCGACACCTTCCGCCGTATTTCGGGCGTTGACGCCGATCTTGCGGTATCCATTTTTGCCGCGCAGGACGTCCTGATACTGCTGTTCAAGGCCAAAGTAGCCCACGTTTTCCGTGCGGCTGTACATCTTGCCTTCATCCGTCTGCGTCTTCAACCCCGCAGCGATGTCTTTATACTTTTTTATCCCGCCACTTTTTCCGATAACCGAGTCGAACTTTTTGACATACCCGATCGTCTGAACCGCAACCGTGTCGGGGTCATAGCGGCGCAGGGTTTCTTCCACCACATCGAAAGTCATGAGATCGGCGTATTTGTTTTTATTTTCTTTGAAATAAGCCACTTCCGGATCACTCAAGCCTACTTTTGCCAACCGCGCCGAATAACCAAAGCTAAACTGGTTTTTTAGATCCAGCAGCTCTTTGTCGATCAATTGCTCAAAGGTAGGGTTCGGAATTTGGGGAGAGCCTTTTTCTTTGAAGACGGCCAGCACTTCCTTGAGCGCCGCGTCCAATTTGGGACGGTTCTCCTTGCCCTTGCCTTTGGTAAAATCCTGTTGGAACGTAATATACAGAGACTGGGTTGGCTCCGAATAGGCCAGCTTGGCTCCGTCTGCCGAAAAGATCGTTCCGCGCACAGGTTTCATTGGCAGATCCTGCGTTGCGCGTTCTTTGGCTTCTTCCTGAAGTGCAGGAGCCTCAATAAATTGCAGAGAAGCGGTGCGAATAATAAGCGCTGAAAATACGACAAAAACAACGAAAAAGAACACACTAATACGCAGGCTAAAGTTCCGGCGTTTGCGATTGTCCTCCCGTTCTTCCTTTGACCAGAGTTTCATCTCATCCTCCTCATCGGCAAGAAGGAGCGTTCTTCGGGGAGAACGCCCCTCACACCAATTCCGAATTTAAATGGTTTCATAACGGTGCGGCGTTTAATCTGCTGATTAAACGCACACACGCATGCTTTCGTTACGGATTTTGGATTTGTGCATTGGGATCGATCGGTGTGCCGTCCGGATTGGTCTTGGGCAGCGACTTTTTCGGTACACCGTCCAGTCCATATTCGTAATCGTAAGCATCGAAGATCTTGCGAGCGATTGGCGCCGCACTCTGCGAACCAAATCCGCCTTCCGGTACAACGACCGCAACAGCCAGCTTTGGATTTTCACGCGGCGCAAAGGCGATGAATACCCCGTTATCGATGTCCGTTTTACGAATATGCTGGGTGGATGTACCTGTCTTACGAGCAAAATCGTAAGGGAAGTCATCAAATGTACCCTTTATCTCCGTATCCATCCCTTTTTGGATCAGATCCCAATAATCGCTTGAATATTCGGCTTTGTTCAACACTTCCCGTTCGGCTTGCTTAACAACCTTTCCGTTTGCATCTACAATCTTATCCACGATATGCGGCTTCAGCCGTTCTCCGCGATTAGCCAGCATCGTTGTATACTGAGCCAACTGCATGGTCGTATACTTGCCCTGTTGTCCAAATGAAGCATACGCCATCCGTGTCAGCAAGCTCTCTTTCTCATTCGTATAATCGATTGTACCGGACTGCTCACCGGGCAGATCGACACCTGTCGGCACCCCAAGACCAAATTCGGCCATGTGTTTGGTCCAGACATCAATGACACCTTTACCATATTTGTCCAGAAGAGGCTTGCCGACCTTTTCGATCATGAACGTATTAGAGGATTCCTTGATGGCCATTTCCGGGCCAATATTTCCCAGGAAGTGACCTCCTGCGTTTTTGATCCCTTTCTTGTCCGCTTTATTAAGATACGTGATCCCTGAGTCGAAGTAGGTCGTGTATTTATTGAACAGCCCTTCCTTCAACCCGATCAATACGGACAACGGCTTGATCGTCGAACCCATATAGACGACAGATTCAGCCTTGTTCCGTTCGTCATCAGGTGCTTTCGCGCGAATGGTACCGTTGATATACAGATTCTGAATCTCGTTGTAATGATCTGCGGAGATATTACCGGTATTGTAATAGTTTGCGTCAAAGTCCGGCATACTGGCCATCGTAATCACCTTACCGGTATCCACTTCCATCGCTACAGCAAATCCGGTAGATACATAAGGCTTGCTGCTTCGCAGTACCCGGATTTGATCCGAGATCGCTTTTTCCGTCTGAGTCTGTACATATTTGTTGATACTCAAAAAGACATCGTCACCTTTTTGCGGAGCCACAATCTGTTCCGTTCCGCCTTCTTTGGCCATACTCTGTGGGGTGATTTCAATACGTTTATAGCCGTTTTTTCCGCGGAGGTACTCTTGGTACTCCTGTTCGACGCCGTAATATCCTACGATTTCGTCTTCCATATACTGCTCACTTGGATCGGGAGACGTCTTTTGTTTTTGATAGATTTTTTGATACAGCTCGAAATTGGGATTCTCCCGTACTGATTTGAATCGGGACAAGTACCCTACCGTCTGAACGGCAACGGAATCCGGATCGTACTGGCGGTTTGTCTCTTCCACGACATCGAGCATCAGAATTCCTTTGAACATATTTTTGTTTTCTTTAAAATATGCGACTTCCGCCTCGTTTAGATTGTTTATAATCTTGCGCGGCATATAACCATAATGCTTGATGTTCTCCAGATCCAGTCGATCCTTGCCCAGCATCTCTTCCAATGTGGGCTGCTCACCCGAAGGATTCAATTCCTTGAGCTTGACCAGCAGCTGATTGATCGCCTCTTTGACCTCAGGACGATTCTTGACTCCCGCTTCATCGTTGGAGAAGTTCTTCAGCGGCGTTGCGTACAGCGTCTGTGTCGGCGTGGAATAGGCAATTGGCACCTTGTCCGCTGAATAGATCGTTCCGCGTACCGGCTGCATCGGAATGTCACGCGTGACCCGGCTGACCGCTTCTTTCTTCAACTGGGGTCCTTCAATGAATTGCAGCGTAGCTGTCCGAACGATAATGACGGAGAAAATGATAAATACGCTGAAGAAAAATAAATTAAGCCGAAGTCCGAAGCTGCGTTCACGGCGCACTTCCTGTTCCCGGTCTTTATCCTGCACTTTCATGGGCGCCTCCTCTTGATGTTTCCTTATAGCCTGCGCAAGGCGATGCTGGGGTTACCATACACTTTGTCGAATATGCGTATCGGCGAAGTCTTTGCGGTCAAACCAGTCGCCGCCCGAAGCCCAGGTGGGGTCCAGCTCAATCCAACGCTTCTCTGCCGATGAATAAATCTCGTTCCACGCATGAGGACCATGACCGCCCTTACCGTCGGCTCCCAGTCCGGTTACAACACGTACCTGCAGACCCACCGAACGGGCCATCACCGCGTACAGCCTTGCATAATCAATACAGACGCCAAGCCTGGTATCATACGTCTGCCGGGGAGTCTGTTCATGCCAGACGCCTTTGTTCTCATAATCCTCTACCTTGCCATAATCATATTGGATACGCGTGCCTACCCAGCGGTATAACTTGTGCGCCCGTTCCTTCTCACTTCCACTGCCTGCGATCTTGACCGCTGCCTGGCTAATATCTGTAGGAATGTCCCGATCGATAACAGTATACTTCTGGCGCAGAATTCCTTCCCATTCGGCAGCGGCGGTACCGGTAAGCACCGGCAGCTTGCCGCTGATCCACTCTCCAACGGCGGGCTGGAATACCGTCTTCTCCATATATCGATAAGCGGGAGAGGAATCTGCCTGACGACTAACCGGGCTGCCCGGCCATAAGGACGCACAGATGAACAGCAGCGCAAGCAGCAGCGCTCCTCTCCAGACTCCCGCTGCCAGACCTAGTCCAGCGCCGCCCAGACGATCCAGGAAGGCATTGGCAGATTTCCGCTTGCTTCTCTTTTTCTTGGTCTGCTCCTCTGCGGCTGATGAACGCCATCTGCCGAGCAGCGTTAAGGCGAACAGACAGAGCGGATAGATGAGCAGAAACAGCAGTGCCAGACGCAGCAGCGAGAAATCGGACACAAACCCGAGCACGGTATACCCGATCGCCTTCCACTGCGGCAGCTCACCGGCAGGTTTCTCCAATCCCATACGATCTGCCCAATCCCGAACATACGGCGAAGCCCAGCCAGCGAGCAGCAGAGCCGCCAGAATCCCCAATACCCGCAGCAGCAGTCTGCCGAACATGGAACCCAGTCCAGCAGCCATACGGCGGGTTCCCAGATAGGCACCCCGCAGCATGGACAGCAGCAGTATCGCCAGCAGCAGAAGGGTTATGAGATCCAGATTTGGCATTTCTCCCACCTCCCGTCCATTGGACGCGCGATTGGCGCATTTCCCCTGCCTGAAGTTCTCATTTTCGACTCTGCGCCGCACGGATCAACGCGTTCACCTGTTCACTTCGTTCCCATTGCCCCAGCGAAACGCCGCGATAGGTGACGTCAACGGTCTTGGCATTGGGCTTGCCCACAAGCTTGAGGCTTGGGGTCTGCACGGTAAAGGAACCATCGCCCGACTTTTTGAACGTCGCCTGAGCGGCTTCATCTTTGAGCATCTTGAGCGCTTCATCCTGAAGTTTGGCTACCGCCTCATCCTTCACGCTCGTTACCGTATTCTGAATTTGATCGATCGACACGCCGCTGTATACGACCAGCGCCACGACGATGACGATTGCAATCGCCCATTTGAGCATCGTCTTGACTACATTTATGACCAGCAGCACAGCTACCAGCGCAATCAGAAGAATCAGCCAGTTCTGCCTGACGAATTCGAGCCACACTTCGGTATTCAACAGGCCTACCCCCGTTTTTCTCCATATTTGGCGACGCCCGCTCCCCTCGTTCTTCGGCGGGCTGTGCGCTTTTCAATTATACAGGAAGAAAAGGCTCTCTGTCAGCTTTACGCCCAAGCTCTTTCCTGCGTTTTGCAATCCTTCCGTCATCCCGGTAAACTGAATGAAAACTCCCATTTTTCTACGGCAGGAGGCAAACACCCTATGACCATCACCATCATCGTAGAAGGCAAAAATGACCGCAGCAAATTACGCCGTCTGTTGAATGACGACATTCGGATCTTATGCACATTCGGTACGCCCAATTCAGCCAAACTGGAGTCGCTCTATCTCGAAGCCAAACATGATGAAGTCTATCTGTTTCTCGACAATGACTCATCTGGCCGCAAGATTCGGGCTCTGTTGTCTGATCTGTTCCCGGATGCCGATCATATCTACACGCGCCGAGGTTATGCGGGTGTAGAAGGTACACCGGACGAATATGCGATTCAGCAGTTGGAAAAGGCGGGACTGGAGACGTTCATCGAGTATCCCGAGTCCATGCTGCATCTCCAGCCGGAAGCAGAAAAAGAACGGCGCCGCACGTCTTTGGACGGCTCTGCTGGCAGACCCTAGGACGGCGTCAGCAGGTCACGGACGCCTGAATTTGCCCAAGCCCACAAATGCGGCCCTCTCGGATCTAAATCGATCCAAACAAAACCGCCCTCCATTTCCCAGAGGAAACAAAGGGCGGCTCAAGCCGCATATGCGCTTAGTGTACCGTGTCAATAATCATGAGCAGGAAGGTAACCATCATATAGTAGATAGAATACATGAAGACCTTTTTGCCCCAGGCATCCGGGTCTTGACCCTTGGCCAGTCCCTTCACGGCAAAATACAGCCAGAGCGCCGTGATGACAACCGAAGCAATGGTGAAGATCAGTCCAACGTAACCGTAAGCATACATCAGGATTGGCACAGGCAGCAGCAGGATAATGTAAGGAAGCATCTGCCACTGGGTGCGACGAATTCCTTTTACGACCGGGAGAATCGGGAAGCCCGCTGCCCGATATTCTTCGACGCGGCGAATCCCCAGCGCCCAGAAATGCGGCGGCTGCCAGAGGAACATCCACAGGAACAGCAGAATGGCGCCCATATCAATGCGGTTGGTCACCGCGACATAACCGATTACTGGAGGCATGGCGCCGGAGATTCCCCCAAGCGATGTACTCCAGGTCGAAGTGCGCTTGAGCCACATGGTGTACAGCACCACATAGGCGAACATGCCAATAACACCGCAGACGCCGGTTAATACGCCGCAGAATCCGAACAGAATGGCGAGTCCCAGTACGCCAAGTACGATGCCATAGGTCAGAACAACACCCGGTGCAATCTTGCCGGTTGGCAGTGCCCGGTTCTTGGTCCGTTCCATCTTGGTATCCATCTCGCGGTCCAGATAGTTATTGAAGACACCGGAAGCCCCGACAATCAGCATCGTGCCAGCCAGCGTGGCGATCAAGTTCGCCCAGTTGATATTCCACTGCGAGGCAAGCCAGAACCCGGCCAGCGTCACGAACAGGTTCGAGCGCAGAATCCCCGGTTTGGCCAGCGTTACGAAATCTCTCCACGTTGCTCGCGCTTCCGCGCCGTCCGACACGGGAGAAGCTTCCGAAGCTGCATAATTCAACGATTTGCTCACGCGTTTATTCCTCCTTTTTTGTTTCGATTCGCACTTTCCAATCATGCGAGGGTACGATCATTACTGAAATCAATAACTAGAATCGTCTTCTAATGAAGCCGAGAACAAGTATCGCTATGAAATTTATCATATCAAAGGCCTTTCTAATTGCCAATGATTCCCGAAACAAGTTCGATAATTTGACAATTTCATGAGATTTTCATGACATTCTTAAAAAAAGATGTGGAAATTTTGATTTCTTCACCGACAGGAACAAATAAAAATGGAAATTTTGGATTTACGGACGCCAAGTGAGGTATACTGAAAACAAAAACGGAGGTGATCCGATGAATAAAGGTCTCGCTTTATGGTTTGCCGTGTCTTCGATGGCCCTTGTGACCCTTTCCGCCATCTTGATTAATGAAAGTCCTCTGCTTGCCGTCGGCGTCTTCGCGGTTGCAACGCTTAACATTGGCTGGGGCTTCGTGACCAAAGCCCGGATTCAGCGGAAGACAAGCGGCGGCAACGCCTGAGCCAATACGGCTCCTCGAATGGATGTAACGCCCGATGCACCTGTTGAAACAAGAAACGCAGCGGATTTCTGAAAGCGTTAGCTTGAGAAGGGATGCGCCGCTGTATTTTTAGAGCATGAACAAAAGCTGCCTTTCCTCCTGCGAGGATCAGGCAGCTTTTTTGATAAGCTTTTAGGCGTCTGGGATAACTCTCGGAATGAAAACCGAAGCGGCGCTGTCTTCGCAGCCGCGCTTCTGATTTAAGCCTGGCTTAGAACTTGGGCAGGAAGCCCATCCGTTCACGTACGCCTTTCATCGTTTCTTCAGCTACGGCTTCCGCGCGTTCTGCGCCTTTTGCCAGAATCCGCTTGATCTCGCCGGATTCGCGGATTTCACGGTAACGCTGTTGAAGCGGTTCGAGAACCGCAACTACAGCTTCGCCCAGCTCTTTTTTGAACTGACCATACAGCTTGCCGTCAAAGTGCGCCTGAACCTGCTCCAGCGTCATGCCCGTGAACTCGGCATAAATGCCCATCAGGTTGCTGATTTCCGGTTTGTTGACCGGATCGTACAGCACGGCACCGCCGGAGTCCGTCGTGGCCCGGTTCATCTTCTTGCGAATGACATCCGGCGGGTCGAGCAGCGCAATATAGCTTCCCGCATTGGCGTTGCTCTTGCTCATTTTCTTCGAGGCGTCGTCCAGTCCCATCACACGTGCCCCTACCTTCGGAATATAAGGCTCCGGCACGGTGAAGAACTTGCCAAAGCGGCTGTTGAAGCGGCCGGCCAGATCACGGGTCAGTTCCAGATGCTGCTTCTGGTCTTCGCCAACCGGCACCAGATCCGCCTGATAGAGCAGAATGTCGGCTGCCATCAGCGAAGGATAGACGAACAGACCTGCGCCAACCGAATCTTTACCGCCGGATTTGTCCTTGAACTGCGTCATGCGCTCCAGCTCGCCCATCGCCGTGAGCGTCGTCATCAACCAGCCCAGCTCCGCGTGCTGCGGCACATGCGACTGCATGAAGATGTTCGACTTCTCCGGGTCGATGCCCGCTGCTGCATACAGCGTCGCTACCGATTCCGACTGCTCACGCAGCGCGGCCGGGTCCTGTGGAACCGTGATGGCATGCAGATCGACCACCGAGAAAAAACATTCGTAATCATGCTGAAGGGCAACAAAATTTTTGATAGCCCCAATGTAGTTGCCGATCGTAAGCTGACCGCTGGGCTGGATGCCCGATAGTACCTTTTTCATCTTCTATTCCTCCGCTTCCCTATTCAATGCTGAATCGCTCCGGCTCTCCATCCCTATACAGACCGGGAAGCACAAAAAGGCCCCACATCCGCAAGGGACGTGAGACCGTGGTACCACCCTTATTCGTCATCTGTCCGCGCCATCGACTCGTACCTGAACGGTATCTTCGACAGCAGCAAATCTTCTTCCCTCGGAAAATCTCCTTGGGAAAGAACATGACCTTGACCGTTCCAGTAACGGAGAACGGGAACCGGCCGACCTACTGAAGATCCGCTTTATCGGCGTCTCTTGTTCAGCACGGCGCTCAGGGGTCCATTCGGACGGATCGTCTTCACCGGCTTGCATCAACCGCCAGCTTTCTGTAGAACACGAATTCCGCTTACTTCTCCCCATCATCGCGTTGTTTGAATTGCTTCCCATCTTACAAGCCGCAGATGAGCTTTGTCAATCGGCTCCCCTGCGTTTCCTTCCCTACGGGCTTTGGTTCCCCTTCCGAAAGCACCGTCTTGCAGCCGGGCACGCCCGGATTAATAAAGCTCGGAACGAGCTTCCTTGTGCAGCTGCTTCGGATACCGAATCATGCTGCTGGCCATGTTGTAGTTCGACTCAAACTGAGCGTCAACGACCAGATCGCTGCGACGAAGGGCAAATTCGTAACTGATCTCGCCATGAGTCCAGTTCTTCTTGTAATTCAGCGATTCAATCGCCATGTTGCGAAAAACACGGATCTGCTGCTCATTCAGCCCCTCTTCAGGTGCTTCCACATGACCGTCACGGCCTGCAAGCGGAGTATGGCGAATCCCGAATTTACCTACAACGTTGTTGCGAATCTGAACAAAAACCGTCCCTGAATCCAGTCCCGATAATTCCTCGCTTAATTCCTTGAACACGATGTCCAACTGCCTGGGAAGCGAATATTCGTTGACTACAAACATGATAGTCCCCCTCATCATTATGTTCCATCCAACCAAAGCTGATACCGGTATGTAGCTCTTGAGGCCTATTATAATTTGGTAAATTGGTAACTTCAATATAAAGGTCGTAAATTGGGTAAATGTGACTATTAAAATATAAAGAACACTCTTTTTTTCAGTCATATTCATGCAAAAAGCGATCAGATTCGAGTCTGATCGCTTTTTTTCGACTTTATGATTTTGTTATCTTGTTCAAGATTTTATAATCTTAATTCACTTTCGCTGCGGTCATCTCCAGGAAAGTTCGGACGTCCGACGCACTCACGTCTACGGCAGCCTGCCAGAAATCACGCTGCGTCAGATCAACATCCAGATGCTTGGAGGCCAGCTCCTCCACCGTCATTCGGCCGGTATCCAGCAGCAGGGCATCGTATTTGTCAGCAAAGCCTGCGCCTTCCTGCTGCGCCCGTGCATAGATGCCTGTACTGAACAGATAGCCAAACGTATACGGGAAATTATAGAACGGTACACCCGTGTTGTAAAAATGCAGCTTGGACGCCCAGAAGTGCGGATGATAATCACCCAGCGCTCCGCTGAACGCTTCTTCCTGCGCCTCGACCATCAGTTGGCTGAGATCCTGCGGCGTGAGCAGCCCCTGACGACGTTTCTCATAGAAACGAGTCTCGAATAAGAACCGGGCATGAATGTTCATGAAGAACGCAATCGAGCGCTGAATCTTATCGTCAAGCAGTACCAGACGTTCTTCGTCCGTTGCAGCCTTGCGAACCAGCGAATCCGCCACGATCATCTCGGCAAAAGTGGAGGCGGTCTCGGCCACATTCATTGCGTAACGCTGGCTGAATGTCGGCAGCTCATCCATGACATGCTGATGGTAACCGTGACCCAGCTCATGCGCCAGCGTGGATACGTTCGACGCCGTGCCGCTGTAGGTCATGAAGATCCGGGTCTGCTGGGTCAGCGGCAGCGAGGTACAGAATCCGCCCGGACGTTTGCCCGCCCGATCTTCCGCTTCGATCCAGTGGTTATCGAATGCACGCTGCGCAAAGTCCGCCATACGCGGGCTGAAGCTGCGGAATTGATCGACAATCAGCTCTGCGGCGTCATCGTACGGAATCTTCGATTCGGATGCGCCAATCGGAGCATCCACATCGTGCCAGCCCAGCTTGTCTTGACCCAGAAGCTGTGCCTTGCGATTCAGATATTCGACGAACAGCGGCTTGTTGTCGGTGATAACCTGCCACATGGTAGCCAGCGTCTGATCCGACATCCGGTTGATCTCCAGCGGTTCGCGCAGCGCATCCTTCCAGCCTCTTTTCTCATACAAAGCCAGGCGGAATCCCGCAAGGTGGTTGAGCGTATCCGCGCAATAATCCTCGACTTCCGTCCAGGCCTGCTCCCAGTTCTGCCCCATCACTTCGCGCTGCTTGGGATCGGAGGAGCCGAGCTTGTTAGCCGCCTGTGCGGCCGACAGCTGCTTGATTTCGCCATTCTCTTCGACATTCACGCGCACATGGCGCACGATTGTGTTATAGAAGCTGCTCCAGCCCTGATAGCCATCCACCGACAGTGAGAGCGCGAGACTTTCCAGTTCCGGCGTCATTTTCTCACGAGCCTGGGAGCGGCTTTCACTCAGGTTAAAGGAAATGGGAGCGACATTCTCCCGCTGCATCCAGCTCTCCCATACCGCATCTTCCGTATTTTGCAGCACACTGTCGAACGTTGCCACCACGCTCTGCCAGCGGGCACGAATGGAACCGACACGTGCGGAGAGCTGCCCTGCTTTCTGGTCGTTTTGATCCTGCGCACTCAGACAGCTCACAAATGCACCCGCTTGGCGGAAGCGTGCCGAGACATGCTGCACGTCATCAAACAGCGGATCAAAGGCATCTGTCTCCGAGACGGAAGTCGGCGGACGCAGGCCGTCGATCTTGGCTTTCAGCGCATCCACATCAGCCGATAACGTATTCAAAAAAGCATCAAATTCGCCCGAGGACGAACCCCCAGGGAAAATCGTTTCCAGATCCCACGTTTGCCGCAATGTCTTACCACCCATGAATTCCCTCACCTTTCGTCACGCAAAATAATGTCTGTCCAACGTCCGTTCGTAAGGCCCATATAGCGTTCGTCAGGCCCTCATGGTACAGTATAACTATAACGAAAACGTCTCATGAAGCCAAATCTGACATTGGAGGGAAGACAAAATGAGACCCTTACAAATTTCGCCGGACACGGCAATCAAGCTTTCCAAAGAGCTGAATGTTCCCATTGAACATTTGATGCATATGCCCCAGCACATTCTGATGCAGCGTCTCGCGGAGATGGCGCAGAAGGAAGCCGCAGCGCAATCCGAACCGAGCAAGGAGAACGAATAAATTCATGATCCCTTTTGAAAAAGCGCTGCCGTACGATCGGGTCATGGGCGATCTTACCGTTCCCAACTGCCCGTTCTGCGGCGCGGAGAATGTGCTGCTGCCGATCAAACCTTCGGAGATCAAGGATATTCAGACCGGCAAAAAACGGCTGACCGTCTTCCCGTGCTGCCATGGTCGATTGACCGTACTGGACTGCGACGATGATTATTTGATGACAGATACGGTGGTTAAGTAATCGGGCAGTGGCAGGGGATGAACAGGCCGGACGGCGCACGATCACTTTTGGCCTGCCTCACACCCAAGCTGCGATATGCAATCCACCAAGCAAGACCTTTAAGGCCGATTTGGCTTTGAAGGTCTTTTTGAGCTTCAGGATCTTTTCGGGTTTTGGAGGGCTATTTGATTTTCTTGGCTCTTTGAAGTTAGAAGTCTTTTGAATCCGGAAAGTCTCCTGACAGCGTGACGATTTTATCCACTTTGCGTTTATATACGTGGAAGACTCTTGCCCATTCTCCAAGTTAACGCTTCTCGGAAGGAGACTTATGATGACTCTGCTGAAAAATCCTCGAACCTATCTGGCTTTGCTCCTTATCACAACGTTGGGGCTGGCCTATACGACGTATCATTATGCACAGCAGCGTTCACAGGCCGTCGATTCTATGGTTCAGCAGATCGATGCCAACTTCGTGACGTATCTGGATCAGGTTCGCAAACAGGTGGGCAAGCTGGATGAATCTCCCGATGCCCAACAGCTTCAGTCTCTACAAAGATCCGTGTCCAAAGCGGCTGCACTGGCACAATATACGTCCTATAACAAGCAGCAGCCGTATTTGAATGCCGTCTTGGCCAGACTGGACCATAGGGTGGTGAATTTGCCATTCGCTTCTGCCCCACTGCCTCCTGAGCAACTCAGCGAATGGAGCAGCCTTCTGGATAAGCTGATGCAGAATCCTGCGGATATGGACACGCTGAACGCACTGAGTTTATGGATCAGCCAGACACAAAATTCTTGATCTGCGCCCTGCTTGACCCATGCAAAAATCCATCACGGCTGACTCCATCCGTGCGAACACTGAGGCGAACCAACAGCACACGAGGAAGGGGTTCATGCCCTATCCGAAAAGCTCCCACAGCACAGAAGAACCCCAACCCTCCGGTGGAAGGTTGGGGTTCTTCTGCGTGCGAAAGCTGTCACGGAACCGTTCGTAGATTAGCTCAACGAACAAGTCTTGCTGCGGCTGATCTCGCCGCTCCCCTCGCTGAATACGCCAGGTGCATGTCCCGCCGTTAAGACTGCTGCATCTCCGTCGGCAGCTCCATCTTGCGCGCGAGCATCTCCTCGCGCAGCGTCGCCCACTGTTCGCGCGAAGCGCGGATCATGCCGGCATCCATGATCCGCTGGTCATGAATAACGCGCGAGAACCAGCGCACGGCTTCATTGAATTCACCCAAGCGGCGGCACAGCTCGCCAATCAGGTACATCAGCCGGGCATCGCTTGGCCCGGCAGCCTCTGTCTCGTACACGCGAATGTAGGAATCGCGGGCGAATCCGACAAAGCGGCGCTCCTGCTCCTCGTTTTCCGCGTAGCGATACAGCCAGGCGATATGATGCAGCAAGCTGGCGATGATTCGCTCCTTGTCCTGAATGACCTGAGCACAGATCAGGGCAAGCTTGTAGGTCTCCATCGCTTCGTCGAGCGTGCGTTTGCCCCCGTATTCTTTTTTCTTCGATGACGCTCCGACCTTCTCTTCGTAACGCTTGCGCTGTTCCGCCGTCAGCTTGGACGCCGAGTTCTCCGTAAAGGCGAAACCGCAATAAGGGCAGACCCGAACGACGTAGAAATCAGGGTTCTCATTTTTATAATAAGCGCAGAAGTCCGTATCCCGACGGGTCGTCTGTTTAAAACTGGGCCTCACACGGCTGGTCTCAAAGGTACGTTCGCAGCATACACAGGTGGCCGTCACCTGAAATAGCGGATCGATCTCCATAATAGTAAGCCCTCTTTCTCATCTCTTATGCTTGATGGGACAATGGATCAGGTGACGTAAGACAATCGTTCTGTCAGACGGTTAACGCCTGTCGTTATGGGGTATTCACAAAATGATAAGCAGGCCCTCGAAGTCTGGCTATGACAAATTCGCGCAGCTCATCTTCTACCTCGTTCTCCTGAAGGGCTGCGTTCATGCAGGCCAACCAGGCATCCGCACGTTCATTCGTGACAGGAAAACGCATATGACGGGCGCGCATCATCGGGTGTCCATGCAGATCCGAATATAACGTCGGACCTCCGAAGAACTGGGTCAGAAATTGATGCTGACGTTCGATGACCGGCTGAATATCTTCGGGAAATAATGGCGCGAGCAGAGGCTCCTGCACGACTTTTCCATAAAAAGTCTCGATGATGCTTCGCAGGCCGGCCGACTCGCCGAGCCGCTCGTAAATCGTTTGTCCGGGGTTCATGTCTACTTCCCTGCTTTCTGCATCCGCTTTCTGTGGCGCTTCCTGGCCTGACTCCCCTGAGGAGCCTAGAGCAGGATACCCTTTTGTATTATAGCAAAATCTGATCGTCAAAACGGTGGCTTTTCCACCTTTTATCCAAAAACAAAAAGCGCCGGAGCTTCGCCCGACGCGAGGAGAAAAATGCGCGTATCCGTCCCCCGGAACCCGCGCCGTCCATAAACGGACGATTCGATTTAATATCCGCTCCATTCCTCTTCGCCCGGCTGGTCGAGAGAAACGCGGATGACATAGACAAAAGCGCATACCATGATGGCTGTAAGAATACTCATTGTGACCACTCCGTCCGTCTCAAATTAAAGGACAACCTGCCGACATTCGGTAAATGTAATCCGCCAAAAGGCCGGAATAGAGTTTGGTTTTTTTATTCTATCACAGTTTTTTAAAAAATAAAGCCATTTTGCAACCGCTTTCTGCTGTTGTCTGGGATTATTTACCCGTAAAAAAGTTTTATGTGCAGTTCATAGGTGTGACTGAGCGAGACATGTTAAAATGAACGGGAATCGTCCCGGCAGGACCGCCGGCCGCACAGCCAAACTCCGAGTAAAGGAGCGTTCAACCCTTGAGATATTATGTATTGGACCGCGGCGACCAGCTGTCGATCGACTTGAGCCAACAATTTCATAAGCTTGCTGCTGAAAAAGGTTTTGAGATGGACTCCGAAACACCCGAGATTGTCATCTCGATTGGCGGAGACGGTACCATGCTGCATGCCTTCCATTCGTTCATCGACCGCATTCCCGACATCGCGTTTGTTGGGGTGCATACCGGGCATCTGGGCTTCTATGCCGATTGGAAGGCCGATGATCTGTCTGCGCTGATTGATTTTATGTCCGGGGCAGGCGATAGCGGACTTGGACCCAAGATCGTCAAGTATCCGCTGCTTGAACTGGAGCTTGAGCGCCGTTCCGGTACCTCGATCCACACCGTGCTGAATGAGTTTGCGATCAAGGGTGCCGAAGCGACGATGGTCGTGCAGATCGACATCAACGACGAGATCTTCGAGATGTTCCGTGGCGATGGCATCTGCGTATCCACGCCTTCCGGCAGTACCGCGTACAATCGCGGTCTGGGTGGTGCAATCATGCACCCGACGCTGGAAGCGCTACAGATCGCAGAGATCGCCTCCATCAACAACCGCGTATTCCGTACGCTCGGTTCGCCGCTGGTACTGCCCAAGCACCATCACTGCGACATCTATTCGCGCAAAGAACAGCGGCTGCTGCTGACGATGGATCATCGGGTGCTGTCCATCGATGATCTTGTCTCCGTTCGCTGCCGCGTATCGAGCCAGAAGATCAGCTTCGCCCGCTACCGCCCTTTCCCTTTCTGGAATCGCGTGCGAGAAGCGTTTCTGGGCTAGTGCACTTCCAGCCCAGAAATCGCGGAAAGAGAAGCGTTTCTGGGCTAGTGTAGTTCTAGCCCAGAAATCGCTTTAGCTAATGCCATTTCTTACCTGCCTTCAGATTGATGCCCAAAAAAGCGGCTCCCCGCCGAACAATGTCAGGATGTTGATCCACTGACACTGCTCCCGGGGAGCCGCTTTTGGGTTCTGCCTGCTGCTATGGGCATATCCGAATGTTCATAGCTGAATAGGGGCAGCCCCTATTCGTCGCTTGGGCTGCGTTATTTCGCCGTCTCCTGATCCGGGCGGTTGCTGCCCGAATTTGTCTGAGGCTGAGGCGATGCTGCCGAACCCTCACGCCGTTCATTTCCGCCTTCACGGCGCTGCGCCGGACGGTTTTCCCCACCGCGATCTTCACGCTTGCGGTTGCGATGCTGGGTGTGATTATGAGATTCGCTGCCGGACGCTTTGGTTTTCTCCTTGTCGCGTTCCCGGCCTGCATGGCCCGAATTCGTCTGTTCACGATTTGGACGTTCTCCACGATGTGCGTGTTTTTTGCCCGACTGGCTCTGAGCCTGCTGCTTATCCTTGGGTTCGCGTTCATGACTCTCCTGCGTGCGTTCACCGCGTGCCTGTTTATTATCCCGGTCACCACGTCCACCGCGCTGTTCCTTGCGGTCTCTGCCCGCCGGATGTTCGCGCTGCTCTTTCGCCGCTTCCTGGGGTTTCGAGGACGTGCGATACTCCCGGGGCTCGTTGACGATCCCCAGATCCGGATACATGGCTGCTTCTTCCGGGTCCTTCACATCACGCAGATCTTTCACTTTACGAAGCACGAAATACGCACAGCCAAAGTTGCAATGCTCCGTAATATAGTCGGTTGTAAACGAAAATTGCGATTCTTTGGCCACTTTGGGCTGACCGTCCCGGTACATCCCTTTGAGCCGCAGCTGATTGTAGCCCCAGTCTCCCACAATGTAATCGTAACGTTCCAAGATCTCGCTGTATCGGCTCCGGAACACTTCCGGATTCCAGCCGTTCTTGTGGTTAATCATTACTTCATAGACTTTGCCGCCGATTTGAAACAACTAATTCCCCTCCCTGCCGAAACGATCGCTGTCAAAAGTCTCTATATGGTCCTGTCTCTAAACGAAAAATGGCAATCAAAAAGGCTCATCCTTTTTTTGTGAAGCTACCCTCATTATAACGATGCCTGTGCAAAAAACCAATGATATTACGGATAAGTTTGCTGGATCTCTCTGCATCAGGGTCCAATTCGGCTGCGATATTCTCTCGGAGACACGCCGGTAATCCTCTTGAACACGCGGGAAAAGTAAAACATGTCTTTATAACCCAGTCCTTCCCCGATCTCTTTGACACTCTTGTCGGTATTGAGCAGCACATTTCTCGCTTCCGCCGTTCGCAGCCGATGCACGTATTCGTTAAACGGATACCCGGTATATTCCAGTACGATCCGGCGCAGCGTCGAGACGGAAATATGATGGCGAGCCGCTGTATTCACAGCTGATGGCGGAAGATAAAGCAGGCTTTGAAGGTCTTCGATAATCGCCTGCGCCAAGCGATCTCTCGTCCCCTGCTCTCGCTCATTTTCCCCACATACCAATTCATAGAGAAAACCCTCCAACTGCAGCGCAGCACGATCAAGATTATCCGGTGTTTCCCGATCAATCAGCCTGAGCATATGCTCCATCCGCTGAAGCAGCAGTTCATCCATACGCATCCGGTGAATCTGGCCCTGGGGAAAAAACCAATCCCGCAGCCATTCCTCTACGCGCGTCCCCTTGACCGTAAAATAATATTCGTCCCAATGTCTGCCTGGTTCCGGTCCATAGCTAAATTGCGCACCCGGGTAGAGGCAGAACCACGAACCCGCCTGAACAGACTGAATCTCTCCTCCGTCTACCTGGTACGTGCCCGCTCCACCGGTAATCAACACAATAGCCCAATGTTGAAAAAACGCCTGCTCCCGGCGCAGCGTCCGTCCCGGCAGATGCCCGGCGTTCACCACGGTCAGGGAGGTGATCCGCAGGCGGGTCGGGTCCACGGAAGGCGACAGCACACGAATGGGGCTTCGACTGATCGTATAGTCCATATACTGAGACATCCTGCACATTCTCTCCTTCGACTGGCTGTGCTAAATTAGACGTATTGCAGTTCTTCTTTTTGAACAAATATAACATATCTCTGGGAAGAGAGGATGAATTTCGCCATGGAAAACGTACGAATCGGCTTGATTGGCTGCGGTTCCATCTCCGACGCTCACTTACAAGCTTATGCCGCCAATCCGCAGGTCAAACTGGTCGCAGTCTGCGATCTGAATGTGGAGCGTGCGCGTGCGGCTGCCACCCGATATGAGATCCCCGGGATCTATACCGATTACAAGGAGCTGCTTGCCGATCCCAGCATTGATGCCGTCAGTGTCTGTACCTGGAACAATTCCCATGCCGAAATCAGCATTGCGGCACTCCGCGCGGGCAAACACGTGCTGTGCGAGAAGCCGCTGTGCAAGACCGTCGAGGAGGCTCTGGCGATTCAGCAGGCTGTACAAGAGAGCGGCAGGATTCTTCAAGTCGGTTATGTACGGCGCCATGCGTCGAATATCGACGTACTCAAACGTTTTATCGACGCAGGCGATCTGGGCGGACTGTATTATGCCAAGGCCAGTCTGATCCGCAGACTCGGCAATCCGGGCGGCTGGTTCGCTGATGTTGAACGTTCCGGCGGCGGGCCGCTGATCGACATCGGTGTCCATGTGATTGATCTGTGCTGGTATCTGATGGGCAAACCGAAAGCGGTATCTGTCAGCGGTAATACGTATCGCAAGCTCGGCAATCGCTCCCATATCGAGAACTATGCGTATTATCAGGCGGCGGATTTTGATCCGTCCGTGAATACGGTAGAGGATCTGGCCAACGCTCTGATCCGCTTCGAGAATGGAGCCTCGCTGATGGTGGACGTCAGCTTCTCCCTCCACGCTCGCAAGGATTCCGCACAGATCTCGGTCTTTGGGGAAAAAGGCGGCGCCGAGATTGAACCGACTCTGGCGATCACCGCCGAACGTCACAATACGATCCTGAACGTCGATCCACAGCTCACCACACCCGGCTTTGATTTCATGGATGCTTTTTCCCGGGAGATCGCCCATTTTGCCAAGGTGTGTCAGGGTGAAGCGGAGAATCTATGCCCGGTTGAGGATGGCGTGGAGATGATCCGGCTGCTGAACGCGATCTACCGATCGGCGGAAGAAGGACGCGAGATTCGATTGGACGAACAAGAAAGCTAACTCAAGAAGGAGGAATTCAAGATGGCGGCTGAATTGAAATTAACCAACAAGATTGGGGTCATCGTGGACAGCTTTGGAATTGGCGTCACGGAAGGGCTGAAGAAAGCACGGGAAGTCGGTGCCGATGGCGTTCAGATCTATGCCGTGGATGGCGAGATGGACCCGGCTGTTCTGGTCGGCGGGAAGCGGCGTGAACTGCGCCAGGTGATCGACGGACTTGGCCTGGAGATCTCGGCGCTGTGCGGCGACCTCGCCGGACATGGCTTCCAGGATGCTTCGGTCAATCCGCAGAAGATCGAGAAGTCCAAACGCATCCTGGATCTGGCGCTTGAACTGGGGACGAATATCGTCACCACCCATATCGGTATCGTGCCGGAGGACCGCAGCAGCCCCATCTATGAAGCCATGCAGCGAGCCTGCCGGGAATTAAGTGAATATGCCAGCAGCCTGAACGCCTTTTTTGCCATCGAGACCGGCCCTGAACCTGCCGCCCATCTCAAGAGTTTCCTCGATACACTCGGCAGTCGAGGCGTCTCCGTCAACTTCGACCCGGCCAACATGGTGATGGTTACGGGGGATGATCCGGTGCAGGGTGTACATACGCTCAAGGATTACATCGTGCATACCCATGTCAAGGATGGGCGCCGATTGCGAATCGTCGATCCCAAGCAGGTCTACGGCTATCTCGGATATGAAAAAATGGATCATGCCGCGATTGCCGACATGGCTTCCGAAGGCGGAGGAGCAGACTTTACCGAACTGCCACCCGGCGAAGGCGATGTGGATTTCGATGCTTACTTCCGGGCACTTCAAGACATTGGCTACAGCGGTTATCTGACGATCGAACGAGAAGTCGGTCATGATCCGGCTGCGGATATTGCCAAGGCGGTTCGTTTTATTGAACAATATCGCGGTCGGTAAACGGCTTGGCCGCTGTCAGCGAAGCACGGGGGTGAACTCGTCCAGCGCTGGCGCGGCCAGGGCGATGCTTCGCAACGAAATCCGGAATAGAAAGGGGCTGCCCTTATGAAACTTGGGATCAGTTCATACAGCTTGTATCAAGCCATGCAGCAGGGGAGTCTGACGCTGGAGGAAGGTCTGGCCTGGGCCGCCGCGATTGGCGCCGAACATATGGAGATCGTACCGGGACTCGGCTTCGATTTTATCGAAGATCCCGGTCTGGAAGAGCGCCTGATGCAGCGCGCCGCCGAGCTGTCGCTCACGCTGTCCAACTATGCGATTGGCGCCAACTTCATTACACCCAATGAAGACGTCTACGAAGCAGAGATTGAACGTATCATCTCTGAAGTCGATCGCGCCGCGCGGCTGGGCATCAAGCTCATGCGCCACGATGTCGCTTCCCGCGAAGACACCTCCATTCTTCGCTTCAACGAAGACCTGGAGAAGCTGGCGGCTGCCTGCCGCCGCATCGCCGATCATGCCGCCGCACACGGTATCACGACCAGCGTGGAGAATCATGGCTATTACGTTCAGGCCAGTGACCGCGTTCAGGCCCTCGTTCACGCCGTCGATCGTCCGAACTTCCGGACGACCCTCGACGTTGGCAACTTCGTCTGCGTCGATGAGAACCCGCTGCTTGCCGTCCGCCGCAACCTGCCCATCGCTTCGATGGTGCATATCAAGGACTTCTACATTCGGGCGCCTCACCGCAACCCTGGTGAAGGCTGGTTCCGCAGCGCGGGCGGCAGCTATCTGCGCGGCGCCATTGCCGGTCAGGGCGATCTCGATCTGTACGAGATCCTGGCGGCGGTCAAATCCTCCGGTTACGACGGCTTCCTGTCGATCGAGTACGAAGGGATGGAAGACTGCCTGTTGGGGACGAAGATTGCGTTTGAGAATGTGCGGCGGATCTGGGAAGAAGTCTAATTCTTGGACGTGGATACATGCTCGCTTTTATCGTCAACAAAAAGGATTCGGACCGTTCAAACGGTCCGAATCCTTTTTGGGTTATCTACTAGGTCGCTACAGCAAACATTGAATCTCAGTTCGGACACTCCGATCAACGCATGGATTTCTTCATCCCTAATTTCATCGGAATATACATGAGAATATAGACAGGAATAGGAAGCAAGCAGTATAAGATCTTCTCAAGATAATCTTGTTTTTCAACGCCTTTAATCAAGAAAAAAATAATAAATAGCGCCAAGCTGGTTATGATCCCGATCGCAGGAAAGTAACTGATATAGCGATAATAGTTTTCTTTGGCTTTTCTCGAAAATTCGTCCTTCGACACGGCGGGATCAAGAAATCTCTTTTCTTCTGGATTTGCGATGGTCATCGTCCTCCTTCAGTTTTGATAAACCTTTTCCTGTAACAGGTTTTTGGCTAATCAGAAAGTTAGAAGGGCTAACTCGTTTAAACCGTTGAAGTCAGGAAGATTCATAAAGAGAAAATTTTACAATCGTTTATTAAATTATATATTAAGAACCCCAAAATTTATAGGGAGATCGGACTTCATAAATGCGGTTGATATGGCAGATTTCAGGCTTCTGCCAGTCCTTTATGAGGCCATAGTCTTTTTGTAGTGTCAAAAGAATGGGGAAAGTATTTCGCTTGGATAAGCGAAATCTCTCCCCAACTTCGATTTTTCAGAAGCTTCTTCACACCAGCCGCTGCCGTACCGCCTCGAACAGCAGCACCGAAGCCGCCATCGCTACATTAAGCGACTCTGCCTGACCCGGCATCGGGATGATAATCTTCTCATCCACAAAGGCCTCAACCTGCGGCGAGACGCCGCTGCCTTCGCTGCCGAAGACAAACCAGGTCGCGCCGCGATAGTCGGCTTCGTAGCAGTTCTGCTGCGCCTGCAAGCTGGTGCTGACCAGCTTGGCCGAGGCTTCCCGTGCCTGCGGCAGCAGCTCGGTCAGCTCTCCCTCTACGATCGGGAGATGGAACAGCGACCCCATCGTCGAGCGTACCGTCTTGGGGTTGTAGATGTCGGCCGAACCGCGGCCGACCACCACGCCGGCTGCGCCGGCGGCATCGGCGGCACGGATGATCGTGCCGACGTTGCCCGGGTCCTGTACGCCGTCAAGCACCGCGACGAGCGCGTTCTCCGTGCGCAGAATGTCCGCCAGCTTCGCGGCGGACTTGCGCACTACGGCGAACACCGGCTGCGGGGTCCGCGCTTCGGTGCATTTGGCAACGATCGCCGCCGAGACGGCGATCCATTCCGCCTGCCCGGAGCGCGCTTCCTGCGTCAGCTCCACAGGTATACCCAGCGCCGCATCATAAGCGACACATTCCACGTCCGCTTCCGAGCGCAGCGCTTCCTGTACGAGGTGCACGCCCTCGACGATATATTTCCCCTGCCGATCCCGATGCTTTTTCTCCAGCAAACCGGCCCATTCCTTGACCCTTCCGTTCGCTGTTGATTCGATATGCGTATGCGGCATTTCCGAATCCCTCCGCTCCTTAATGTCCATTAACCTCTATTAAAAAACCGAAAGGTATCGCAGCAGCGATACCTTCATGTCTTTATTTTTATCTTTATATCTTTTATCCTAACCCATCTCACGGTTAGAATATTCTGTCCTTGCGAGAAGCGCCAAGCGGAGGGAGAAATTCAGTGCAGGAACGAAGTGTTCGCCTTTGAAATCGGGAAGCCTCCTTGTTACATCCAATTCAGCTTCCCGATTGAGACAGCGACCGAAACGAATTTCTCCCGGAGCGTCCCCCGCTTCTCCCACCGAACAGAATCTTCTACCCGTGCCTCTCGAACGCGATCTCCAGCCGCACCAGATCATCCCGCTCCCCAACAATCACCAGCACATCCCCTTCCCAGAGACGGCCGTGCGGATCAGGCGAGATATTCATCTTGCTGCCGCGGCGTACCGCGATCACGTTGCAGGCGTATTTCTGCCGCAGATTCAGCTCGATCAGGTTGCGTCCGACCATCTTCGCCGGGACCAACATCTCGAAGATGCTGTAATCGCCCGACAATTCGATGTAATCGAGGATATTTGGCGAGGTCAGATTATGCGCCACCCGCGTGCCCATATCCCGCTCGGGGAAGATCACCTTGTCCGCCCCGATCTTGCTGAGTACCTTGCCGTGCAGCGCGTTCTGCGCCTTGGCAATAATCAACGGCAGATTCATTTCCTTGAGGATGAGCGTGGTCAGGATGCTCGCTTGAATATCCTGACCGATCGCCACGACCACGACGTCAAAATTGCGAATTCCCAGCGCCTTGAGTGCTTCCTCGTCTGTCGAATCCGCCGATACGGCGTGCGTGACCAGATTGGAGATCTCCTGCGTCCGTTCCTCGCTTGCGTCGATCGCCAATACATCGAAGCCCATCTCGCTGAGGGTCTTGGCAACGCTTGAACCGAAACGTCCCATCCCGATGACCGCATACTGCTTCTTGCCTTTCCCCATCCTCGATCAGGCCTCCTTGAACTTAGGGCGCCATCTCCAGGAATTGGGCGTCCGGATTTTTATCAATGGCGGTACGCATGGCGTATTCATTCTCGAACAGCGCGACGTAGTTCCCCTTCTTGTCCTTCACCAAAGTCGAGTTGATCCGGAATTTGGACGGATCGATCTCTTTGGCGACAATCCAGCGTGCAAACTGGAACGGCTGACGCTGAAGCTGCACATCGACGCCGTACTCATTTTTCATCCGATATTCAAAGACTTCAAACTGAAGCTGGCCGACAACGCCAAGAATCGTATCGTCGAAGCTGACCGTGCGGAACACCTGAATGGTCCCTTCCTCCGTCAGCTGGTCAATGCCTTTTTGATACTGCTTATGCTTGAGGGCATTCTTAACGGTGACTTTCGAGAACAGCTCCGGCGAGAACGTCGGCAGTTCGTCGAACTCGAAGCTCTGCCCTTCCACCAACGAGTCTCCAATGCGGAAAATACCCGGGTCAAACAGACCGATGATGTCACCGGCGTAAGCCGTTTCCACAATGTCACGGTCCTGCGCCAGAAACTGCTGCGGCTGCGAGAGCTTAATGTCCTTGCCTGCGCGTACGTGCTTGACGCTCATGCCGCGCTCAAACTTGCCGGATACGATGCGCAGAAACGCAATACGGTCGCGGTGTGCCGGGTTCATGTTCGCCTGAATCTTGAACACGTAGCCGCTAAACTTCTCGCGTACCGGCTCGATCTCTCCTTCTGTACTGCGGCGCGGAGCCGGCTTGGGTGCAAGCTCCAGGAAGTTCTCCAGGAAGGTCTGAAGACCAAAGTTATTGATCGCACTGCCGAAGAACACTGGAGTCAGCTCGCCGCGCTTCACTTTTTCATAGTCGAATTGGTCGCCTGCGACATCCAGCAGTTCCAGCTCCTCAGCCAGTTGATTCGCATGATATTCGCCCGCCATCTGCGAGATGATCGGATCATGATAATCGTCCACTTTCTGAACTTTGATCTGCGAATGGTCGTCGCCCTGGAACAGCTCCACCTGATTTTTCATCCGGTCGTATACGCCGCTCAGTTCACGTCCCATCCCGATTGGCCAGTTCATCGGTACGGAGCGAATCCCCAGTACCTGTTCCAGTTCTTCCATCAGGTCGAACGGGCTGCGGCCTTCACGGTCAAGCTTGTTGATAAAAGTAAAGATCGGAATCCCGCGCTTGGCGCAGACCTGGAACAGCTTGATCGTCTGGGCTTCCACACCTTTGGCGACGTCGATCAGCATGACCGCACTGTCGGCAGCCGTCAGCGTCCGATACGTATCTTCACTGAAGTCCTGGTGACCCGGAGTATCCAGAATGTTGATGCGATGACCGTTATAATCAAACTGCATGACGGACGAAGTAACGGAGATCCCCCGCTGCTTCTCGATTTCCATCCAGTCACTGGTTGCGTGTTTGCTGGCTTTACGCGCCTTTACCGTTCCGGCCAGACGAATAGCACCGCCGAAGAGCAGCAGCTTCTCCGTCAGCGTTGTTTTCCCGGCATCCGGGTGAGATATAATGGCAAAAGTTCTGCGTTTCTCGACTTCCTCACGCAAAACTTTGTCTTGGGTTTGGCTCATGTTCACGTTCCCTTCTGTATCGTACGTATTCATCCCTATATTGTACCATAATTCCTACGCAGGCAAGGGTGAATCTGCATCGAAAAAAGGGAACGGAGACCATTTTATTTACTTTTCCGAGTCACGGCGAAAGGTCTGGAGGTACTCTCGTACGGCTTGGTCGTCATATTCGTTTAGCAGCCGATGCAGATGAAGCTTCACTTCGGCCAGCTGCTTCTCCTGCTGCTCAACATGCTGAATCTGCCGACGTACCAGTTCCCGCAGCCCTTCAACATCCATTTCCCGGCCATCGCTCAACTTACGCAGCGTATCCCCAATCCGCGACAGCGGATAACCGAGGGATTTTGCCCCTTGAATAAATTCAATCATGGTTAGGTATTCTTCACCATACAGCCGATACCCGTTCTCGCTGCGCTCCGGTTCCGGCAGCAGCCCACACTCTTCATAGAAACGCAGCGTTGCCATGGTCAGCCCCGTTTGAGCCGCCAACTTTCCCCGGGTCATTTTTTTCATAACATCCCCCTGCCTGGTTAATCCGCCCAAGTCTTGGCTGCCTTAATCGACTCTCTCACTTCGCTTGGCCTCCGAGGAGCGAATCTGCGTATACTTGTCGTCGTAGCGAACCTCCGGGAATTCCGCCGTATTCTGTCCAATCATCGAAGCTTCCTTCCCTCGCAGATATTGGTCAAAAAAGGCTACGGCATACGTACGTGTGATGTCGATCGCACGTTCCGGCGTCAGCGATCGGGCGAACAAACGCGGCGAGACGAGAGGCAGATCCGAGAAGCTCTGGTGGAAGAAAGGTTCCACAACGGCGAAGAAGGTATCATGCCGACTGGAAGTCATGACGCGTTCCACATCCTCCTGCCACTCCTCGAAAAAGACCGCTTCTTTTCTGGATTGATTTGGGTCCAGACTCCGCTCCGTTCCGCCCGTAAACAGATACATAAACGGCTTCTCCAGCGGCTTATGTGACACTTCCCCCCAGAAACCGCCTTCCAGACTGAGCGCAGCCGCAAGACGGTCATCTGTCGCCAGCGCTTCCGCAGCTGTTGCCCCACCATAGGAATGACCTACGATACCCGTGCGGCTGAGATCCATCCGGCCTGCTAGCAGATGCCCGGAATCCGTCTGATTCCATTTTTCCAGCGTATCGAGCACGAAGCGTGCATCCAGGGCGCGTACGCCAACTTCCTTCACGTTATAGTCGTAGAGTTCACGTGACTCCGCAAACTTGGGCTCATGGATATAGAGGGCGTCTTGGCCATCCGCAAGCCTCATCGTCCCGGCGGTATAAGGATGATCCATCCCTACGACGATATAACCACGGCTAACCAGTTCCTCGATCATGGTGAGATTCTGATAGCGGGTGGAACGAATACCGGGCGAGAACAGCAGCACCGGATACGGAGCTTCTTCCGCAGCCAGAGGCAGATCCCGAAAAGCATGCGTCTGAATCTTCGACAGATGTCGGAACAGACCTGAAGGCAGGCCGAAGACCAGCGAGATACATTTGCCCAGCGAATCGGGATAATGTTCGGGTTCCACCGCAGCTCCCGGGCTTCCTGTCAATGCCGCTGCTTCCGGCTTGAGGTTACGGTCAGCCGGATACCAGACGGTAACAGCCACTTCACGCGAACCGGCTCCTTGCGAAAGCGTACCGCGTCTCGTTTCCTGACGATTATGATCGATCAGGTGCGCTTCAAACATCCCAACCGCATAATGTCCGGTCGGCTCCGGCATCGTAAAGATAGGGAACAAACGCCTCATCGGATTGATACTCTTTCCGTCTTTTTTGCTGCGATACGCATACCAGGCGGCGGCGATACCTGCCGCTCCACCGATCGCTGCCCATTTTGCACTTTTTTTCATTTTGTCCACTCCTTTCGATACATCCAGCATAAACCTTGCAGGTTACTTCAAGGTCAAGCTTGCTTGCGCCTGCCAATCAAAAAAAGCCGCCAGGCCACCCGAATCCTCGGGAGCCTGACGGCTTGAATCCATAACTTTTAAAATTGATTGGTGAAGAATAATGTGACAATTAGCTGCTCGAAGCCGCTACCCAGATCACATTGTCTTCTTCCTGTCCGTTAACCGGCCACCAGTGGAAGCCATCACGGGCAAGCAGTTCATGCGACGCGTCCGGTCCCCAGCTTCCTGCCGGGTACGAATCGACGTCCGCCGGATTTTCTTTCCAGGCCGCATCGATCTTGTCGATGAATGCCCAAGCCGACGCTACTTCGTCCCAACGGGTGAAGTACGTAGAATCGCCTTTGGCTGCATCGTGGATCAGACGCTCGTAGGCTTCCGGCGAGTTGATGCCCACCAGACAGCTCTGACAGAATTCCATCGCTACCGGAGCGATCTCCGATTCGGAACCTGGCTTTTTGGCATTGATCTTGAAGTAGATGCCTTCCATCGGATTGACACGGATAACCAGCAGGTTAGGCTGGAGATCGTGTTTCTGTCCGAGATAGATATTACCTGGCATCTTCTTGAATTCAATCACGACTTCCGTCGTCTTCACCGGCAGGCGTTTGCCTGTGCGAATATAGAACGGTACGCCCGCCCAGCGGAAGTTGTCCACGAATACACGAGCCGCGAAGAACGTCTCTGTGTTGGAATTCGGATCGACTTTATCTTCCTCGCGGTAGCCCGGCAGTTCTTTGCCTTTGCTTTGTCCAGCGGTATATTGGCCGCGTACGACATTGGCTTTGACTTCTTCCGTGCTTCCAAAGTGGTGCAGCGAACGCAGCACTTTTACTTTCTCGTCACGGATGTCTTCAGCCAGCAGACGGCTAGGCGGTTCCATGGCGATCATGGTGAGCAGTTGGAGAATATGGTTCTGACCCATATCGCGCAGCGCACCTGCATGATCGTAGTAACCGCCGCGTTCTTCAACGCCGACCGTCTCGCCGAGTGTGATCTGTACATTGGCGATATATTTGTTGTTCCAGAGCGACTCGAAGAACAGGTTCGAGAATCGAATGGTCTCGATGTTCTGCACCATCTCTTTACCGAGATAGTGGTCGATCCGGTAGATCTCATCTTCCTTGAAGACATGACCCAGCTCCTCATTCAGCTTCTCGGCCGATTTGAGGTCGTAGCCAAATGGCTTCTCGATGACCAGACGATGCCAGCCTTCACTATCGAGCATGCCGCCTTCGCGCAGGTTCACCGACACGCTGCCGAACAGCTCTGGAGCCAGTGCCAGATAGAAGAGACGGTTGCCCGGAATCGAAAACTTCGATTCGATCGCTTCGGTCTGGGATTTCAGTTCTTGGAATCCCGCTACATTGTTGATGTCGAGGGATTTATATTCGAAGTGCTCCGCAAACTGCGTCCACTTCTCCTGGTCGGAAGATTTGTACCGTCCAAACTCCTGGATCGAACGGAATACGTCATCGCGGAATTCTTCATTCGTGCGAGGGCGCCGTGCTACTCCGACTACGGCAAAGTCCTCTGCCAGTTTACCTTCCCGGTACAAGCTGAAAATGGCCGGGAACAACTTACGACGGGCCAAGTCTCCGGTAGCTCCGAAGATAAAGAAGACCGCGCCGGGTGCATTCAATGCTTCAAGATTTTGATTGTCCGCCATAGCTCCCCATTCTTCCTGTAGTTAGTATAGTATTTGCCTGACTATCCTTCTTCGCTTCAGTGCGAAGAACAAAGATGTGATGTCATTTTAACATATCTCTCAAATTGATGCTATCGTATTGATTATCATTTCTGCTGATCCAAGATGAAGGTTTCATTAATATTTACATACACCAAAAGGACCGGCTAAATCAAGCCGATCCCCCCTAAAACCCAAAGATACCGCTTTCATCTTTAAAAATTAATAGGTTAGTGTGACTTCACCATAAATTCGTGTGTCGGCCCAATACGGCAGGTTCTTATCCACCCAGCTCAGATAGGTATCTCGGCGTCCATCTCCGTTAGAATCATCATTAGCGCTGGCGTTAAAGCCGATCCGGTCGCCTGCCTGTGGAGTCAGTGCGACATATGGAACAGCAAATTCCGCCGTGTAGCCTCCTTCAGTAGGCACCACTACGCGTGTGACCCGAGAGAAGTCGAATCCGCGAATCGCAGAGGACAAGGCTCCGTCATACCCCACGCGCAGCTGGTAATCGCCAACTGTACGTGTACCGTTCTTCTTGTTCAGCTCATCTACCCAGACTTCCACAGAATCGTTGTTCTCTTCGGAAGCTCGCGCGTTGGGCGTAACATCCTTCATCTCAAACAGATAATACAAAGCTGTCTCATCCCACACAAGACGAACCGTGCCGGTCGTACCGTTGCGATCTACATTGAGCGGCAGCGGTGTCGAGTTGCTCCAGATGTCGTCGATGACTCCATCTATGCGCGGCGTACCGTATGCGGCAGCTGCTCCTTCTTCTTCGCCTCCACCGGGAGGAGCCGAGTTCGGCAGGTCACTGCTCACCTGAGCCTGTGACTGATTATAGAAGGGGAACCCACCCTCGCCCTGAACATGATTGCCTGCGAAATTGAATGTCCCGACGACCGTTTTCAGCAGATGGATACCATGATTGGCTGGATTGGTGATTTCGTTGCGAACAATCAGCGCTTGAATCGGGGCTGAACCCAGAATCAGAATACCGCTGTCTGCGGAGTCCACAATCTGATTCTGCTCGATGATCGCGCCCGATATGCTAGGTTCTTTGTACGTTGCCTGAAGCCGAATCCCACCTTTCTCGGGAATGGAAGCATTGCGGCTGTCGCGCAGGATGAGATTCCGGGCGACCTTGACGTTGCGCACCTCGTACGTCCGGTAGCTGCCTTCTGAAGCAATAAATACGCCTGCCCCACCAGTATCGGTGATCTCATTGTTTTCCACCGAGATGTCACTGCCACCCGAAACGGTGATTCCGCGTGCATGCCCTCCTGATACATCATTATGGGCAATCTTCACATTCTTCACCCAGGTTCCGTTTTTCTCGTAAGAAACGACTGCAATCATATCATCCCCGGTGCTGCGTGCTGTGTTATTTTCGACTCGAATGTTGGAAGACCCACCCGTAATATGGATTCCATCGGCCAGCGTGTCCTGCACCGTATTGCCCGTAATCGCACCATTCATCCCGTAAACAATGATTCCGGCGGAAGACCCTCCTTCAATAACCGTATTCTGCACGACAAAATTGGCGGCTTCCGGCAGGACGTGTACACGCGCGGATACCGAGCTGGACAGACGATTGGAGACGGGAATGGTGGTCAGTTTCACTGCGCTCAATTGGCTGTTTTGCCCGGCGATCTGAACGGCTTGACGTTCGGGATTGGTACTGCGCAGAACCGACTGCTCCCCCTCACCGCTCAGACTCACACCATTTACGACAATCACATCACTGTATAAAAAGGTTCCCGGCGGAACGTAGACGCTCTTGCCGGAAGCTTTGGCTTCCGTGAGCGCCTGGCGAATAGCCATCAGATCGTCCAGACCGTCGTCAGGGATCGCGCCGTATGCTTCAATAGACAACGCATTTTCGGCAGCTTGGGCAGAATGGGATGGGAAAGAACTCCATGCAACAGCAGGCAGGGCAAGCAGAGAGGCAGTCAGCAGGCAGGCAGCTTTTTTCATGATGGACATCGAACAACCTCCTTTATGGTTAAGCGCTTCCAAATTATAATTCACGATGTTTGCTTACCTGGCAAAATCGCATAATGTGTTAGACGCTCAAAATTTGAGAGGTTTGCCTGTCCATCAAACGGCTAGAAAAGCACAAAAAAAGACAGGCCGACAGGTTCTGCGGCATCGGGAACACAGGACGAATCCCCCTTCCGACGCCTCAACCTTTATTCGGCCAGTCCATTTTTGTACGCATAGATGGCTGCCTGGGTGCGATCCTCCACATCCAGCTTGGATAGCAGATTCGTCACATGAAATTTGACCGTCTTGATTCCAATCACCAGCTCGTCTGCAATCTCCTGATTGGACTTGCCCTGAGCCAGCAGTCTAAGCACTTCCATCTCCCGATCCGTCAGATCGTCATGCAGGGCACGAGCGGCCGCCGGTGTACGGAAGCGGTTCATCATCTTCGCGGCAACCTGGGATTCCAGAATGGACTGTCCGCGTACTGCTGCGCGAATCGCGTCTGCAACTTCATTGGCTCTTGAGGTCTTGAGCAGATAGCTGAATGCCCCCGCTTCGATCACCGGATACATCTTTTCATCATCCAGATAGCTGGTCAGTACAATCACTTTGGTCTCAGGACAGATCTTGAGCACTTCGCGCGTTGCCTCAATGCCATCCATGCCGTCCATGACCAGATCCATCAGCACCACATCCGGCTTGTACTGCTGCGCCAACCTTACACCTTCCTGTCCGCTGCTGGCTTCTCCGATCACTTCAATATCCTCTTCCGTATCCAGCACTGCGGCAAGCCCGATGCGAACCATCTCATGGTCATCGACGAGCAGCACGGTAATCAGTTCTCCCGTTTCGGTTTCCATGTCTATTCCTCGCTCCCTCTCTGTTCCCCGTTTACCAGCGGCACGGTCAGCTCAATGCGTGTGCCCTTGCCCGGTGCCGTAATATAACGAATCGAGCCGCCGATCTCACTGACCCGCTCCTGCATCAGTGACAGGCCGTAGGAAGCCTGCTTCTTCTCATCCAGTTCAAAGCCCACCCCGTTATCCTTGAGCGACATGCGCAGGGCATCGCTGCGGCGGACGACCACAATCTCCATACGATCCGCCTTGGCATGACGGAGCGTATTCGACAGCGCCTCCTGCACGATGCGGAAGAGATGGTTCTCGATTCCCTTCACCAGCTCCAAACCCGCATCCATATCCAGCGTAATCTCAATCGCAGCCTTGGCCTGAATCTCCCGAACCAGCTCGCTGAGACCTTGATACAGCGGCTTGCCTTCGAGATAGACCGGACGCAGATGCAGCAGCAGCGCTCTCATCTCCGACTGGGCGACTGAAGCCATCTCCTCGATCAGTTCCACCTGACGTCTGGCGCGTGCCAGATCTTTCTCGAAGGTGCGTCCCACAGCCGTAGCCGTCATGGAAATGGCAAACAGCTGCTGCGAAACCGCATCATGCAGCTCGCGGGCCAGACGTTGGCGTTCCTCGACAATTGCCGAGACCCGCGCCTGCTCTGCCAGTTGGGCATTATGCGTTGAGAGCCGCTGAAGCGAGTTGACCTGCTCCTCCCACTTTTTGCCCACCCGTTCAAGCTGATCGGCCAGGCCTTCCATCTCGCCACCAATCGGACCGATAGGGCGTGCGGGATTGCCCTTTTCCCAGAGAATCAGGGTATCTTGAAGACGGTCAAACTGAATCTTCGTCTGCATCGAACGATACAGGCCATATAACGCGCCTACCGTGATCGACACCGTCAGTACGGTCAGCCCTGCGCGCAGTCTAAGCGGCCAGGTATCGGGCACATCGAGCAGTCCGTACGAATACAACACGTATAGAGCCGACAGCAGCACGATCAACGCCAGCAGGATGCCCGAACCGATCCCCCGAACGATGGTATTCGTTTTTTTGCTTTTTCGCATTTCGTTCACCGTTCCTGTTCACCGCCCTGGTTCCTGGATTGCTGATCTGCCCTTCCCTTTTTATTCCTACGCTTAATTCATACGGATGTTGACGTTACCTGCCGCATGAGCCAGCACCACTCTAACCTTCTGCTCACTGCGCTCATAGCCCGGTGAACGCCAGACGAATTTGTTCAGCATCCCCGGGCGTCCTTCCCCATCGAAGCTGACTTTGCCATAGCCGACAAATACGTCCAGTTCCAGGCCATATTCTTCCGGGAAACTCAGATCAGCATCGCCAATCAATCCCTGAAGATGGATGACCGTATCCGGTTCAGCTGGCAGCGCCAATGAGAAATCGCAATCCACATCGCCAAACAAATGCCACAGACTGATATTTTCCGGTACCCAGGCCTCCCGATCGCGTTTCAACTGGGACACCCATTCCACGCGTTCCATATACCGCTGCCCGGCATGCAGTTCCCGTGAACGGGCATAGAAGACCGCAATCGACAGCAGAATTCCGCCAATGAGCAGCACGATGTGATTGAGCAAAAGCAGTCCGGCTCCTACGGCGAGGCACTTATAACCGAAGGAGATTCGTCCAGCACGCATGGTATAGATGCCATAACACAGCACGAGGAGAGCGATTACGGAGAGTGGATTCAGCCATTTACCGATCAGGAGCATGACTCCCGTGGCGATCAGAATGATAGCCAATATTTGTTTTCTGCGGTTCATAATCGTCCCTCCTCCTGCTGTACTTGCTGCATGGGTTGTCTTTTGTATGCTGACCTTGCATCCCAACTGGGTTCCCAAGCGTAGCAAAAGCCATAACGGTCAAGAACCGTATGGCTTCGCTGCGACTTATGAGGCTTTTCCTACTATAACATAACGGAAGCCCGCTGTGTTGCTGTTCAGGCACGGTGCATGTCAGACTTGATGGTTATTCGTCACCTTTTGTCAGGGAAGGCGATCCTTTGGAACCGTTCAGCTTGTTCTTCAGCGCGTTGAGCTGCTCGTCCACCTGAAGCTGCTTTTGCGTATCAACCGGGCTGACGTACGCGGATGGACGGCTTGTGCCGCCGTAAGGCGAGATGCGCAGGACGTCGGCTTCGGCTTCCATCTGCATGATCTTTTCTTCCATCCGGCGGAAGCCCGACGAAGAGCTGCCTTTGTCGATCGCGTAGACCGGGTTAACCTGAGCCATTTGCTTTTTGGCTTTCGCCATTTGAGCGCGGGCCACCAGTTCATTGCGCTTGTTGCGCATTTGATAGAACTCGTCCTTCATCTCGTGCAGCTGACGCATGAGATCTTCGACTTGAATTTCGGCTTGACCGTGCAGATCCTGGTATTCGCTAATTCTTTGATCGAAGTAGATCTTCTCTTCCAGCAGCTTGCGCGCTGCTTCTTCATGGCCGTTCGTCAGAGCGGCTTCAGCCTGCGATTCACGCTGTGTGGACAGACGATAAGCTTCCTCCAGACGCTGCTTCATGCGGCGCTCGTTCGCCATTTGTTTGGCTACAGTCACTTCAGCCTGGCGAATCTCCTCTTCCATGTCACGCAGGTATTGGTTCAGCATCACAATCGGATCTTCTACCTTATCCAACAGCTCATTTACCGATGCCTTCGTCATATCTTTCAGTCTTTTGAATACTCCCATTTTATAAATCCCCTTTCTCGTCCTCATATTTGGCAAGCTTTTGTTTGAGTTCTTCCACTTCTTTTTTCAGTGCCTTTTTCTCGATGTCTTCCATCATGGCATCAAGGCCGGAATCCGGTACATCCCGCTTCTTCAAGTCAGCCTGCGGCATGTTGGAACGGTGCTGCGGAGGGAACGGACGGGCAAATTCGCGTTCCGGACCCAGCGGTCTCGGCGACCGGGGGTCATGCTGACCACGAAAGCGCGGATCGCGCATGTCACGGTCATAAGCGCCTTCCGGACGATACGGATCACGACCATAAGGATCGCGGCCGTACATGTCGGGATCATACGGGTAATAAGGTGGCGTTGGTTCTTTGGCAATGACGAGCGAGGCGATAAAGTAGATGGGCAGCATCGCTCCGCTCGTCAGCGGGATCGCTACAAGGAACAGAATACGGAGCAGCGTAGGGTTCACACCAAATTCTTGTGCAATTCCGCCGCAGAGTCCGGTAAGCATTCGGTCCTGGGTCGAGCGGTACAATCTGTGCATCCTCGCCTACTCCTTTCCTTCGTTGCGTTTTAGCTTGTCTTTCAGACGCGCCATTTCCTGCTCCAGCAGGCTGCCTGCTTCTCCGATCTGACGGGAAGCTTCATGACCCAGCTTGCGGATGTCACGCAGGCTGTACGTCTCGTATTCCATCGAAGACATTTGATCGTCCAGACGATCGAACATCTTGGGAACATCGGAACCGTAGCCGCTGCTTCGACGATTCATTCGCTGCTGGAGACGCAGCGTTTCCATGCGGGCATAGTAGTATTGGCGTTTGTTATATACGGTCTGGTACTCGTTTCTAAGTACATTCAACTGCTCGCCCAGCTCTTTGAACGTCTCCTGGCTCTGTTCCCACAGTTCCAGATATTGGCGTTCCTTTTCCTCATACAACATCTTTTCCTGCAAAGCCAGCTTGGCAATCGATTCTTCTTCCGCCTTCAGAGCCAGCAGAGCCTGTTCTTCGCGCTTCTCGCGCATCGAGGCTGCATGATCGACCTGCTGACGCAGCTGCTTGCTGTGATGGGCGGACTGATCGTACAACCGTTGGACTTCCGCGATCTCCTGACGAGTCTCGACCAGGAATTGATCGATGATTCGTACCGGATCTTGGCTTTCCTCCAGCTTATCGTTAAGGGTGGCCAGTGTAATGTCTCTCATTCGTTTAAACATGCTCATTCGACGTTTCTCCCTCCCTTGCATAGTTGACCTGTAGTACGTAAGACATGTGGGTCAGGCTTCAAAATCTTATCCGGCTGTTAGCCGCCGAATCCGCTTCGGCTGCTCGAACTGTGCTCGCGTCTTCCGGCGATCCAGATGATGCCCGCTACGATCAGGACAATCCCGAACAGCGGACCGATCAGCCAGGACAGCTTTGCCAGCAGCATACATCCGCCGACGATCATCAGCAGTCCGCCCAGAAAAGTCTTACCCGTCTTCATTCCGTAATACCCAAGCGCGAAGATTGCAGCTGCGAACAAGAATCCGACGACGCTTCCGAACTTGCCGAACAGGATCAGCAGGCCCAGAATCACCAGCGCGATCGCTGGGACATTCAGTTTCATGAGTCTCATTAACTTTTCACCGCCTCTCGTGAATCAATTTCCTTATGTCCTTATTCTAGACGCTGCGCACGTTTCACAACACGGGCCGGGGGCGGTTTTTGAACCTGGACCTAAGGCGGGGGGCATCCCCGACCTTGGAGCTTTTAGAATTCGCGCAAATCAGGTCGAAGCTGATACAATTAATGAAGGATTCCAATAATCGGGTAAATAGCAGGGAAGGATGGTATAGCTGTCGTCTATGAATCACCAATCGTGTATCCCTGAGAGTCAAGCTGTCTTTTTCCCACGTTGACCTTCCCTACTGGCAGGCTGCGAAAAAAGGTTACAAAGATGTTCGGTTCCTAACAGACGGGTTTATGCTACTATTTATGAATGTTATTCATTGACTCGGTTTGATTCTCTATGGAAATCACGAATGTAATTCATTCCTTCTAAATGTAGGTGACCTCATGAATCGTATGAAAGCTTTATTGGAACGTTTGCAAATCCTGCGCCTGTTTGCTTTTCTCTATCGGATGAAAATCGTACGGCTGCTCATTCCGATTGCCGTCATCGCTTTTGTCTACTTCCAGAGTCAAGGTGAACTTCGCAGGCTCAATTTCTCACGGATTCTGTTTGACATCCGCTCGATGCCCGCTTCGGACATTGCCCAGATCCTGATCGTATCGCTGATCTCCGTCTCGGTGATGAGTACGTATGACTACCTGATCTGCCATCATTTTCGATTGAAAGTGTCCAAGTGGGATGCCTTCCGGTATGGCTGGATCTCCAACACCTTCAACAACTTCCTGGGCTTTGCCGGGTTTACCGGCGCAGGTGTGCGGGCACTTCTCTACCGGAACAGCGGGATCACACTGGCCCAGATCACGCCTGCAATCGTATTCCTGTCACCAACCATGGTAACGGGTCTCTCCCTGCTGGCTTGGATCGGAATTGTCGGACTGCTGCCGATTGGCTTCATGTTGGGTGAACATCGCTGGTTGGTCTACGCGGTATGGGGGATGGCCATCTATCTGCCCATCTTCCTCTTGATGCAGCGCTCCAAGCTGTTCGCCAAGTGGTTCCATAAGGAAGGTTCAGGCGACCGCCTGCCGTGGAGCATCATCGGCAGCTCGGTCGCGGCTTCGCTGCTGGAATGGTTTTTTGCCGGAATGACGTTCTGGCTCATCTGCTCCAAATTCCTGCATGGCGTCTCACTTGCCGAAGGGCTGGCTATCTATAGTGTATCGGCCATTGCCGGTATCGTCAGCTTTGCACCCGGTGGGTTGGGAGCCTTCGACATCACGGCCCTGCTGGGGCTGCAAATGATTGGCGTGCGTCCGGAAGCGGCGCTGGCGGCGATTGTCTTGTTCCGGGTATTCTATTTCTTGATCCCTTGGCTCATTGCGCTGGCGATGACAGCGTTCGAGCTGCTGCCCGGACGCCGCAAGGCGGTTCGACAAGAGACTGCGGCGGGAGAACCTGCCATCGGTATAAACCCGGAAACTGCCGGCAAGCTGGAAGCGGCCTCTGCTGATGTGGAAGACAGCCGCCGCCCCAACGAGACATTTGCCGCCTACTGGCAGCGATTCTGGAATTGGCCTGGACAATTTGGATTCCTGAGCGATATGGGCATCTGGGCGCTGGGCAAGCTGGTTCTGGCCTGCGGTCTCGTCCTCCTGCTGTCAGCGGCAACGCCCGGACTGCTCGATCGGATTCATTTCATGACCCGATTCCTGTCCACCCCGCTGATGAAGCTCTCGCAGCAGATTTCCGTTGTGATTGGCTTCATGCTCATCATCCTGTCCGGCGGCATCTCACTGCGTCTGCGCCGGGCGCACCGCTTGACTTCGCTGCTGTTGGTGGCCGGTGCAATCTTCACGTTTATCAAGGCATTCGACTATGAAGAGGCCATCTTCCTGCTCGTTGTTGCCTTACTGCTCTGGGTTTCCCGCGCGCGGTTCTACCGCTCCGGGGCCACGCTCTCACGGAAACGGATCGGACTGTGGTTCGGCTTTACGTTGGTTCTCGCGGGTCTGTATTATTTGATCGGCACGTCTTCGCGGCCGCGTTTCCTGCATCATCTGCCGCGTGGATTGCGTCCCGAATGGATCTTACATTCCAACGACTATGCAGTGATGGCCGTTAACGGTATTGTTGCCGCCTGGATTCTCTTCTCGCTGCTGGTGCTTCTGCGGCCCAAACGGCGCGAAGTCGTCTCGGAGCTTCAGGAAGAAACCGAAAATCTCGCCAGGCTGGATGAGTTCCTCAAGCATGAAAAGGGCAATCTGCTCACCCACATGCTGTATCTGGGGGACAAATCCTTTTATTGGGCGCAGGACGGCAAGGTGCTCATTCCGTACGCCCGTTCACGTGACAAGCTTGCGGTATTGGGCGACCCGCTGGGATCGAAGAAACTGATCGCTGATGCGATCGAGGAATTCCAGTCCTTCGCTGATCGTTACGCGCTGTCGGTCGTCTTCTATCAGGCGTCACCGGAGTACCTGTCGATCTATCATGAGAAAGGATACCGCTTCTTCAAACTAGGGGAAGAAGCGCTCATCAATCTGGAGACTTTCACATTCTCGGGTAAAAAGATGACGGCCTTCCGTACAGCCAAAAATCGCTTTGAACGCGATGGTTATACGTTCTCGGTAGAATCGGCGCCTTACGAACCGGCACTGATCGAGGAACTGCGGAAAATCTCGGACGTGTGGCTCGGCAGTCGCAAAGAAAAAGGCTTCTCACTGGGCTTCTTCGACGAAGCGTATCTCCAACGCTCACCGCTTGCACTGCTGCGCGATCCCGAGGGCAAAACCGTCGCGTTCGCTACGCTCGCACCGGCTTATGACGACGGAAAGACGATCTCTGTCGATCTCATGCGTCATCTGCCGGACACACCAAACGGTACGATGGATCTGCTGTTCGCCAGACTGATTGAATGGTCAAAGGAACAAGGTTATCAGACATTCAATCTTGGCATGGCTCCCCTGTCGAGTGTGGGCAGCAGCCGCAGCTCACTGCGTGAAGAGAAGCTGGCCAATCTGGTGTTCCGATACGGCGGCCATTTCTATGGCTTTGAAGGCCTGCGGCGCTACAAAGAGAAGTTCTTCCCGGAATGGCAGCCGCGTTATCTGGCTTATCCGGCTTCGGTTTCTCTGCCCGTCCTGCTGGTGGACCTCGTGGTGCTTGTCTCCCGTCGTCCAAAAAGCAGGGAGCTGGGCATCGACGCTTTGGAGATCGGCGAATCGCTGCCATCCAGCTCACCAGGCCGAACAGGTCATGCACCTGCTGCTTCGTCAGCGAGTTCCAGCAATGGGAAGTCCGAATAGAATAACCGGCTTAGAAAATGCAGCGAGCGTGCAAATCCATCAGGATTTGCACGCTTTTTATGCTTCTCTTTTGTTAAACCTTTCCTCCAGCCGCAGTGGGCCACAAGATCGTAAAAAATTCAAAAAAAGCAGGAATCCCGCTCCGAACTTCTACGGGGATTCCTGCTTTTTAAATATAACATGCTTAAATATCGATCTTCTTAGCGATGAACTCTTTCAGGTGGTACGACTCCCTTGGCATCGCGCGAAGCGGCATAAATGCCTTTCACCAGTTGTAAAGCCCGACTTCCCTCCTGAGCATCCAGCCAGAATCTGCGCCCTTCTCGCACATGACGGTAGAAGTCCTGGATCAGCAGCCCGTGACTGACGCCCCAATAGGATTTGGCTCCTGTTGCCGCCTGCGCCGGACGACTCAGTTCCGTTTCCTGACCGTCTTGAAGCAGATACACACATTCCCGGCGCTGAAGCAGTATGCCTTGTTCAAAGACCAGCTCCAGCTCTACCGGACTATTCGTCAGATATGCGTTGGTGCCGTAAAATAAAGCGCGGACCCCGTTATCGAAATCGATGCACGCGTGAGCCGTATCCTCTACCTCAATCACATCACTCAATGTATCGGTAGTCACGCTGCCTGCAATTCGCTGAACTTCCCCCCCTGCGAACCATTGAAGCAGATCCAGAGTATGGATGGTCTGATTGATAAGCAGACCTCCCCCTTCTGTCTCCCAATGTCCACGCCACGGGTTTGTCGTATAATATTCCGGCGACCGTGACCAGGAGACGGCTCCCTTGAGACAGAGCAGCCTTCCCAGACGGCCCGACGTCACCATGTCTTGAATGACGCGGGAACTTTCGTTATAGCGATTCTGAAAAGTCACCCCCAGCTGTGCGCCGCTCTGCTTCCAAGCCAGCTCTGCCGCAGCTCTGAGCTGATCCGCAGCTTGCAGCGTATGTGCGATGGGCTTTTCCGTCAAGACATGCTTGCCCGCTGCCAGCAGTTCCTCTGCAAGATCCGCATGTCGATGATGCGGAGTGCAGAGATGGACGACCTGAATATCCGGCCGATTCAGGATCACTTTGTAATCGTCCACCGCCTCACAGCCCAGTCGCTCCGCTGCTTCTTGTGCCCGTGACAAGTCGCTGTCCACCACCAGAAGCAGCTCCACTTCTTCCATGTTCATTAGCGGAACGGCATGCTGCGGGAAGATCGTACCGCAGCCGATAATCGCCGCCCCCAGCCGATTGTTGACAGCCGGATCTTCTTGATGATGCCTGTTGTCCATAATCCTGCACCTTCCATCTCTAACGAATCAACCTTCGATTGCGATTCTATAAGAAGGTTGACTCTGAATAATCCGGTGATACGCCTGTCTTGAAGACCACAGCGCCGCTGGATGCGCTCCAGCCGTACGTTGATAGCTAAAGGGACGCTGCACGCTGACGGGAACTGAAGGGCCACTGGTAACACAGTCGCTTACTGCTAACGACACACTGCCTAGATCCGAATGGCTGCTCGCCTCTCGATAACGTAACGCCAACGGTACACCGCTCAGACCGAATACTCATAAGCAGCGCAGTGGTTTACGCGTCACTTGAGCCACTGCCGAGACCCGAACGACCATCCGCTTCCCGGTAGCGTAACGTCAAAGAGACAGCCCAGACCACAATGATCATCGGCACCGCAGCGGCTTAGTTCGAGGCACCCCGCACCTGTGCTGCCGGTTTGCGCAGCGTGTCCGGGGTGAGATTTATCGCCATCTCCTGCGCCTCCAGACAGAGACGAGCCGCCAGGAAAGCATGCTCCTGCGTCATGGCATGCTCTGTGCGATGCAGACAATCCAGAATCAGCTGTCCAAAGAAAGGACAGCCCACCTTGCCCGATACTTGCTCATAATGCTCACCCTCGGCGTCTACCCAGAAGACGTGATTCCCCGAATCGGACCTGCCCACGTCCGTATATTTGCGCAGCTCGATGTATCCTTCGGTACCCAAGATGACGGTTCGCCCGTCGCCCCAGGTGCCAAGTCCCTTGGGCGTCAGCCAATCGACGCGGAAGTACTGCGTCGCTCCATTATCGCCGACAAGCGTCGCGTCGCCGAAATCTTCCAATTCGGGATATTCCGGGCTGTGATAATTGCCCACTTTGCTGTGCAGCACCGTAGCGCTCTTGCAGCCTGCATAATGCAGGAACTGCTCGATCTGGTGGCTGCCGATGTCGCAGAGGATGCCGCCGTAGTCCTCGCGGCGGAAGAACCAGTCCGGCCGCCCGGCAGCGTTCAGTCGGTGCGGGCCGGTGCCCATCACCTGCACCACCCGCCCAATCTTGCCCGCGCGGATCAGCTCATCCGCGTATACCGCGCTCTCGACATGCAGCCGCTCGCTGTAATAGACCATATACTTGCGGCCCGTTCTCGCCGCACAGGCCTCTGCCGCCTCCAGCTGCCCCAGAGAGGTGAACGGCGCCTTGTCCGTAAAATAGTCCTTGCCGCTCTCCATCACCTGCACGCCCAGCGGCCCTCGTTTGGCCGGAATCGCCGCTGACGCCACCAGCCGAACTTCCGGATCGGCCAGAACCTCTTCCAGAGACTCGGCGGTGTTTACGCCGGGAAACATACCGACGAATGTCTCTACCTTCGCTGGATCAGGGTCGTAGACCCATTTGAGGGTACCTCCCGCTTCCACCAGGCCATTGCACATCCCATAGATATGCCCATGATCCAACGCCGCTGCCGCAAATACAAATTCACCCTTTTCCACAACCGGCTTCACTTCATGCTTGGGTGCGTAATTCATTCCGTCTGCTCGACTCATGCCTACATTCATCCTCCCACTATTCGTGTTCGTCCGAAGCAATCTGCGTTTCCACTTCCTATAATGTCTTCTCGCGCTGAAGCAGCCCATGTAGATAATCCAGGCTCATCTTGGCACTTTCAAACGGATCGCGGCGGCAGACATCCTGTTCCACTACGTACCATTCCACGCCCGTTTCGCGGCAAGCCTCAATGATCGCCGGATAGTTCATATTGCCATGTCCCACTTCTGCAAAGACCGCTTGGCCGTCTACAATCTCCATGTCCTTCAGATGGACAACCTGCATCCGCCCTTCCACCTGATGTGCCCAGTCTGTCGGATCACCACCGCCAGCTTGCACCCAATACATATCCAGCTCAAAGCCAAACGTTTTCGGGTCACTTTCCTCCAGCAGAATTTGCATCGCTGTTTTCCCATCAAATTTTTCAAACTCAAAGTGATGATTATGATAAATAAACTGCAAGCCATGGTCCTGCTTCAGCCGCCGTCCGATTTCTGAAGCTTCCCGGGCGAACGTTCGCCAACCTTCCGCACTCTTCCGGTAAGGATCAGGCGCCATCCCAAGTCCCACATACGAACATTCCCACAGCTTGTGCTGCTCCGCTACAGCGTCCAATTCCTGCGTCAGTCGATCATAGGGAATGTGCGTCGCACAGATCGTCAGATCATGACGAATGGCCAGTTCTTTGACTTTGCGTGGATCGATGGGACCAATGCCGGATACCTGAACCGCGTCATAACCCATGTCTTTCAACTTTGCAAAAGTCGAAGCCAGTCCTTCTTCCGTCTGCGCTTGCTCCCGAAAGGTATACATCTGCGCCGCAATCGTGGATCTTTTCATGCGTCTTCCATCCTTTCTGTGATTGCCGTTAATGCGTTCCTGATACGTTGAGCGTGGCTTCAATTCCTGTCTTTTTGACAAAGGTAGATTGTTCAATGCGTTCGTTCAACTTCTCCAGATACAGCTCCTCATCGATCGGCAGCTCTACCCAATCGTCCGTCCAACTTGAAAGGTGCATGGCATTGGACAGCGTCAGCCCATGGATGCCCTCCTCGCCTGGTGCAATGAGCGGTTCCCGATACAGAATCGCGTTCGTGAAGTTCCGCAAAATCCCCTCATGTTGAGCGCCGCTTCCGCCTTCAACAGGGATTTCACATTTCCAACACTCCGGCTGTCCGAATCCGCCCTTATAAGTTGCATTGAACTCCGGCTCCGGTGTACGCAGTCTCCAAAAGGTCAGCTTATCGTCTTCGACCACGATCTTGCCGTTATCGCCTGAGATCTCAAATCGGTTGGTGCCAGGTGCCTCGCCTACAGTCGTCACAAACAGCCCCGTTGCGCCATTTTCATATTCAACATAGGCGGTCACGTCATCCTCCACTTCGATGCTGCGCGTCTTCCCGAAGCTGCAAAATGCCCGTATCCGCTTGGGCATCATTCCTGTCGTCCACTGCCACAGATCGAGTTGGTGCGGGTCCTGGTTCAGCAGCACTCCGCCGCCTTCCCCCTTCCAAGTTGCCCGCCAACCACCGGAGTCGTAGTAACTTTGCGAACGATACCAGTTGGTGATAATCCAATTCGTTCGGCGAATCTCCCCCAGCTCACCTGATTGAATCAGATCGCGCAGCTTGATATACAGAGGGTTGGTACGCTGGTTGTACATAATACCAAATACAAGACCAGACTCCGCTGCCTGAGCAGCCGCCTCATTCATCTGACGAACTGCCTTCGTATAGACGCCAGCAGGCTTTTCGATCAGCACATGCAGTCCATATTGAAACGCTTCCACAGCGAGCGTCGGATGGTCGTAATGCGGCGTCGCAATCAGGACGGCGTCCACTTCTCCTGAAGCCATCAACTGCTGCGGGTCGATATAGGATTTCACGTTTTCAGGAAGCTGCTTGTTTGCCCAATCCAATCGTTCCTGCCGTAGATCGCATACCGCTGTCAGTACAGCTCCTTCAATTCGTTCGATCAGACTTTTGGCATGAGCGCTTCCCATGTTCCCAATGCCAATCACGCCAAACCTTACCTTTTTGCCCATAGTGCCCTCCACCTTCATCCCTCCATCACCTACGAGTTGAACTCGGATTGCGTACACGTTGAGAATAACCCAAGCGCTGCTGGAAGAACATGAATATGATTAAGAACTTTTTGACTAAAACTAAGGGGTTTTGGACAAATGGTGTATACTTCGGATAACGCTAATTTGATAAAAAGGGGTGCATCATGCGCAAATCTTCCTCCGATCGAGCACTCATCAAAGATTATCCGATCAAACCCAACTCAACGTCCGGACCAACTTTTCGTGCAGAAACAGCCGATCGTTTATTGGAGAATCTGACCGTTCATGTTTCCCATGCCTTTTATCGCGCGGGCTATTTTGGCTGGAATTCTCCAGAGGAGAAACCGTCGTTTAATCGTCTGTATTATGTAACGGAAGGTGAAGGTGCGGTAACATTAGATGGCGTTCGATATGAACCGAGAGCGGAACAATTATTTATTATGCCGGCTGGGGCAGTTCAGACCCGTTTCACTCCACCCGAGCACCCATATTCCCGCTACTTCTGTCATTTCGATGCGCGGATCGGCGAATGGCCGCTGTTTCAAGCTGGATCTGCCTTTCATATTGCCGATGTAACCGACTCTGAACAGATCGAAGGGCTGTTTCGGGAGTTAATCCAGCAATCAGAACGTCCTGGTCCTTTTTCTGCACTGCGTGTGAAGGCCTGTCTGCTGCAACTCCTCGCTTATTGTCTGGAACGCGGGGGCGATCATGGCGTCATGGATCGCTTCATGCAGGGCAGTGAGCGTGGCAAGCTGGCACAGGTTCTGGAGTATATTGATGATCGGCTGCACGATTCCCTTGAAGTCGAAACGCTGGCGGAACTGCTTCACCTGCACCCCAACTATTTTATTCCGTATTTTAAAAAACAGATGGGCGTCACGCCGATGAGTTATGTGCAGCGCAAACGCATTGAACGCGCACGCAGACTCCTCACCTCTACAGATACGGGTATCACTGCTATCGCCGATCAGATCGGCATGGACCCCGCTCACTTTTCTCGCACCTTCAAGAAAGCCACGGGTGTCTCCCCCAGTGCTTATCGCAACAGTACCCGTTAAGGTCTATCCTCATTCGAGGACAGGAATCTCAAGAATCGACAAAATAAAAAAGAACCCAAGTTGCCTGGGTTCTTCGGATTCATTCACAAAAAAAGAGACCGGATATTATCCAGTCTCTCCTGTGTTCTCATGTATACCGGTGAAAGGACTCGAACCTTCACGGGTCTCCCCACTCGATTTTGAGTCGAGCGCGTCTGCCATTCCGCCACACCGGCATATACAAATAAAAAAATAAAATGGCGCGCCCTAAGAGATTCGAACTCCTGGCCTTTTGATTCGTAGTCAAACGCTCTATCCAGCTGAGCTAAGGGCGCAAATATTACATTAAGTAAAGAAAATAAACTGGAGGCGCCACCCAGATTCGAACTGGGGGTAGAGCTTTTGCAGAGCTGTGCCTTACCACTTGGCTATGGCGCCGAAATAAAAATGGAGCGGACGACGGGAATCGAACCCGCGACCCTCGCCTTGGCAAGGCGATGCTCTACCGCTGAGCCACGTCCGCTTAAATCTTTTAAATTAAGATGGCTGGGGGTATAGGATTTGAACCTATGCGTGACGGAGTCAAAGTCCGTTGCCTTACCGCTTGGCTAACCCCCAAAATAAAGGGCGATCGACGGGAATTGAACCCGCGAATGTCGGAGTCACAGTCCGATGCGTTAACCCCTTCGCCACGACCGCCAAATTACAAGATGAATCTTTGGGTTAAATATGATTTTCTATGGCAGGGGCAGCAGGAATTGAACCCACACTAACGGTTTTGGAGACCGCTGTTCTACCTTTAAACTATGCCCCTATAACTGGTGGAGGCTGATGGATTCGAACCACCGAACTCAGAGAGAACAGATTTACAGTCTGCTGCGTTTGGCCACTTCGCTAAGCCTCCACATTCAAGAAATGGTGCCGGCGAGAGGACTTGAACCCCCAACCTACTGATTACAAGTCAGTTGCTCTACCAATTGAGCTACACCGGCTTATTTAATGAGTGTGAAAATATGAAGTTTTACATGGTGGCTCGGGACGGAATCGAACCGCCGACACAAGGATTTTCAGTCCTTTGCTCTACCAACTGAGCTACCGAGCCAAGCAGTTTTTCCTACCAGCCCGATTTCGAGCACTTGCAGAAGAATAAAAATGGCGGAACTGACGGGATTCGAACCCGCGGTCTCCTGCGTGACAGGCAGGCATGTTAGGCCTCTACACCACAGTTCCAGGCCAAAAGATGAAGCAATTGCGGGGGCAGGATTTGAACCTGCGACCTTCGGGTTATGAGCCCGACGAGCTACCGAGCTGCTCCACCCCGCGTCAGAGTGTAAATCAATATGGTGGAGGCTGAGGGGATCGAACCCCCGACCCTCTGCTTGTAAGGCAGATGCTCTCCCAGCTGAGCTAAGCCTCCATCTCACATACGCTTACTATTATATCAGGTTAGCAGCCTTATGTCAAATGTTTTTTCATGACTCTTCTCTTTCAAAGAAGAGAATGACCCGTAGGGGATTCGAACCCCTGTTACCTCCGTGAAAGGGAGGTGTCTTAACCCCTTGACCAACGGGCCTTGATTCCAAAATTACTATGGCGGAGAGAGAGGGATTCGAACCCTCGAGACGCTTTAGACGCCTACACGATTTCCAATCGTGCTCCTTCGGCCACTCGGACACCTCTCCATATGGCTCCCCGAACAGGACTCGAACCTGTGACAACTCGATTAACAGTCGAGTGCTCTACCAACTGAGCTATCAGGGAACAATGAGCGCTTTTGCGCTAAGTAGTTGAAAGATCAACTACGATACAAGGGTGTTGCCCCTTGAAAACTGGATCCGAAACGATTTCTTCGCGTCATCGAAGTGACTTTCTAGGAAAGTCTAAAGGATAAGCCCTCGACCGATTAGTACTAGTCAGCTCCACACATTGCTGCGCGTCCACCTCTAGCCTATCAACCTCGTCGTCTACAAGGGGTCTTACCAAAAGTGGGAAATCTCATCTTGAGGGGGGCTTCACGCTTAGATGCTTTCAGCGTTTATCCCGTCCGCACGTAGCTACCCAGCGATGCTCCTGG
>NIOB01000003.1 GCA_002189105.1 Saccharibacillus soli | reverse complement strand
TGATAGGCTAGGGGTGGACGCGCAGCAATGTGTGGAGCTGACTAGTACTAATCGGTCGAGGGCTTATCCTTTAGACTTTCCCAGAAAGTCACTTCGATGACGCGAAGAGATCGTTTCGGATCCAGTTTTCAAGGGGCAATACCTTGTTGGCTTGCTCCGCAAGCCGGAGAGTGGCAAACACTCGCGTTTGCTACGCAAGAACTGTTTGGAGAGATACCCAAGTGGCTATAAGGGGACCCTCTGCTAAGGGGTTAGACTGCGTTAGCGGTGCGAGGGTTCGAATCCCTCTCTCTCCGCCATTTCCTTCTCATTCTTGAGACGTATTGGCAAATGAATATGGCGGTGTAGCTCAGCTGGCTAGAGCGTACGGTTCATACCCGTGAGGTCGGGGGTTCGATCCCCTCCGCCGCTACTTTATCTTTTCATTCCCATGGAGGCTTAGCTCAGCTGGGAGAGCATCTGCCTTACAAGCAGAGGGTCGGGGGTTCGATCCCCTCAGCCTCCACCATTCATACGCCGGTGTAGCTCAATTGGTAGAGCAACTGACTTGTAATCAGTAGGTTGGGGGTTCAAGTCCTCTCGCCGGCACCATTTAACTGGCCTGGAACTGTGGTGTAGAGGCCTAACATGCCTGCCTGTCACGCAGGAGACCGCGGGTTCGAATCCCGTCAGTTCCGCCATTTAATTTAATTGAATAGCTGGTTTTATGGAGTATGGCTCGGTAGCTCAGTTGGTAGAGCAAAGGACTGAAAATCCTTGTGTCGGCGGTTCGATTCCGTCCCGAGCCATCTTTATATTGTGGAGGCTTAGCGAAGTGGCCAAACGCAGCAGACTGTAAATCTGTTCTCTCCGAGTTCGGTGGTTCGAATCCATCAGCCTCCACCAGTTTTGTGAGCCATTAGCTCAGTTGGTAGAGCACCTGACTTTTAATCAGGGTGTCGAAGGTTCGAGTCCTTCATGGCTCATCAAAAAGTCGTGTCCCGTAATAACGGGGCGCGGCTTTTTTGCATTTCCAACATGTTGTGTTCCCAATGATTCGGCATAGTTCGGCATAGATTCGACATTATGTTAAGATAAAAGAAAATGGGTGTTGGAGGGCATATGATGAATATGCAGGAAGTTCGCGGTCGATTGGAAGCGATTATTGGCAAGCCAGCGGAACTGGTCAAGATGGAAGATTCCCGGTGGCAGAGCCTGCTGTATGCCGCCGAACCTACAGATCCTTTATATTCAATAGAAGAAAAGAGTATCCCCGTGGAACGGGTTGGAGCAGCAGCAGATGGCGCTACGTGGTTTCTGATTCATACAGCTTCGGAGCCGGAGACTCACTCAGGGCGATGGCTGCTGCGTATTGCCGACGACCAATTGGAGCTTTCGACACGTCAGCTGATCGCCTGGTTAGCTCAGTCGGTGACTACAGATTCGGCTGCTGGAAAGTCACCTAAGGTAGAGAGTGATGTGCAGCAGTTGGGACACTGGTTGGCGGAGAGGCTGGAACAGGGACAAGACCCACAGGAGCTGCCGGATACGTTGGTACTCAAAAGCCGTCTTTTTACGGAAATGATTCCATTCCTGTTGATCTGCGAAGGGGCTCAGAACACACTGGGGGGATACGAGGAACTGCATCAGCTGCTGACCAATTTTCTGGAGCGTGAAGTAATCGTGGTGCCGTTGCATGAGCGGGAGTGGCTGCTGCTGGTGGATCGACTCGACGTGCTGGAAGTGTCTGAGGAACGGGAAGAGGAAGAGTCCGATCAGAAGCTGCTTGAAGCGTTCGGGCTGGGGCTATATGAACTGATCGCCAGTGAATGGACAGGGATCTTCAATCTATCCGTATCGGAGCCGCTACAGCCTGCCCATGGTCTGGTGTCTGCTCTGCGGCTGCTGCGAGAGAGTGTTTATCTGGGCAAGACCTTCCATGTCACAAGTCACGTTCATTTGCCTTGGGAGCTGGGTGTGGAGCGTTTGATCTACGGGATTCCAGCCCCGCAGCGAGAGCGTTTTATGGAAGAGGTGGAAGGGCTGGATGCTGTATTGGCGGACAGTGAGACACTGACAACGCTGGAGACTTTTTTTCAGATGAACTGTAACGTCAGTGAGACTGCGAAGCGGTTGTACGTGCATCGCAATACGCTCATCTATCGACTGGATAAGGTAAAGCAGGAGACAGGGCTTGATGTGAGGAACTTTGGGGATGCGGTACGGATGCGTCTGGCTGTGCTATTGGATAAAGTGACAAAAGACTGAGCGGATTTTTGTGCAGTTTGCGAATAGCCAGGAAAGCGTATTCAGTTTAAGATAGGAGCAGGTTAAGAGAAAGCAACTCAGCTCCATACACATATCCTACTCATAGGGAGGCAACACTTCATGGCTGGTGTACGCTTAGAACATATCTATAAGAAATACGCAGGTTCCGACAAAGCAACGGTAATCGACGTTAACCTCGATATTAAAGACAAAGAATTCCTCGTACTGGTCGGACCATCCGGCTGCGGGAAATCGACAACTCTTCGTATGATCGCAGGCCTGGAAGAAATCTCCGAAGGCAAACTGTACATCGGTGATCGCGTCGTCAACGACGTGGCTCCAAAAGACCGCGACATCGCAATGGTATTCCAATCCTACGCCCTGTACCCACACATGGACGTATACTCCAATATGGCGTTTGGACTGAAGCTTCGCAAAGTGAAGAAAGAAGAAATCGAAAAACGCGTACGTGAAGCAGCGAAGATCCTCGACATCGAGCATCTGCTGGATCGTAAGCCGAAGGCGCTCTCCGGTGGTCAACGTCAACGGGTAGCCCTGGGCCGCGCGATTGTCCGTGATCCACAAGTCTTCCTCATGGACGAACCACTCTCCAACTTGGATGCCAAGCTGCGTGGTCAGATGCGTGCTGAAATCACGAAGCTGGTTAAACGTCTGGAAACCACTTGTATCTACGTAACGCACGATCAGATCGAAGCCATGACCATGGGCGATCGCATCGTCGTTATGAAAGATGGTATCATCCAACAGGCAGCTCCGCCGGAAGAACTGTATAACAACCCAACGAACATCTTCGTTGCTGGTTTCATTGGTTCCCCGACAATGAACTTCATCAACGGCAAACTGGTTGACCAAGGTGGTGCCCTGCACTTCCAAGCGAACAACCTGGACGTTGAAATTCCACGCGGCAAAGCACAAGTGCTGCGCGATAAATCGATGGTTGGCAAAGAAGTCATCCTGGGCCTGCGTCCGGAAGACATTCACGAAGAGCCAGTATTCCTGGAAGCTTCGCCAAACACAATCTTCGCTGCTAACGTGGACGTTACCGAAAACCTCGGTCACGAAATGCTGCTCTATCTGAGCGGTCTGGGCAACGACACGACAATCGCACGTGTGGATGGTCGTTCGAGCGTACGTGAAGGTTCGCAGGTTCGCCTGGCAATCGACATGAACAAAGTACACATCTTCGACAGAGAGTCGGAAGTTAACGTCTTCTACGACGCGAAATAATTCCGTTTCTTGTCCGAGCGAGCATAATGGGCCGCCCCTTTCGGGCGGCCTTTTCGCGTGTGCGGCGGGCGACGCAGCATTGCTTTCAACGAGCATTTCCTTTACGATGAGTAGGATAGCGGTAAAAAGTTGCGATGCGTTTTCATACCAGAACGACCATGAGAAGGGAAGATTACCGAATGGCTAAAAAGGTTAAAGTCGCCGAGCTGGTTCAGCAATTTCAATTTGAAGTCGTAGCAGGCGAACAGGGGCTGAAACGCCCGATCTCCGTAGACGACTTGAACCGTCCAGGACTCGAAATGGCGGGGTACTTTGAATATCACTCGCCGGAGCGCGTTCAGCTGCTGGGCAAAACAGAGCTCACTTTCTATCATATGCTCTCAAAAGAAGATAAATTGGACCGGATGAGCCGGCTCTGCAACGAGGAGACGCCGTGCATTATTGTGACCCGGTCTTTTGACGTGCCTGAAGAATTGATTCAGCTGGGAGCCGAGCGTGAGATTCCGATTCTGCGCAGCGGGATGTCAACAACCAGCCTTGCAAGCCGGGTGACGGACTTCCTGGAGCGTAAGCTGGCTCCGACGACGACTATTCACGGCGTTCTGGTGGATGTGTATGGCGTGGGAATTATCATCACGGGCAGCAGCGGCATCGGGAAGAGTGAAACCGCGCTGGAGCTGGTGAAACGTGGACATCGCCTGATTGCCGATGATGCCGTAGAGATTCGTCAGAGTGCCGATAATCAGCTTGATGGTACGGCGCCAGAGCTAATTCGCCACCTGCTTGAGATTCGCGGTGTTGGCATTATCAACGTCATGACGCTGTTTGGTGCGGGTGCAATTCGCAATCACAAACGGATCACTCTGGTAGTTAGACTGGAAAACTGGCAGCCCGATAAGCAGTACGACCGTCTGGGGCTGGATGAAGAGACCACGCGAATCATTGATACGGACGTACCACTCGTGACTGTGCCGGTTCGCCCAGGTCGAAATCTGGCGGTTATCATTGAGGTAGCAGCCATGAACTTCCGTTTGAAACGCATGGGTTACAATGCCGCACAGCAGTTTACACATAAGCTGACCGCTACGATCGCCGATGATATGGATGATCTGGACTAAGGAGGATTAATAAAGATGGGAGCACTACTGGCGATTAATCCGATCGCCTTCAACATCGGCCCTCTGGCGGTGCACTGGTATGGCCTGATTCTGGGCCTGGGCGCCATCGTAGGCATGTTAATTGCGATGAGGGAAGGGAAGCGATTCGGACTTCCGCAGGAATTGTTTATGGACATTCTGCTGTTTGGAGTCCCTTCGGCGATCATCTGTGCGCGGATCTATTACGTGGCTTTCCAATGGAACCAATACAAGAATGATCCGCTTAAAGTCTTTGCCATCTGGGAAGGCGGGATCGCCATCTACGGGGCACTGATTGGTGCAGTCATCTGTGCGGTCATCTATACCCGGATCAAAGGCTACAGCTTCTGGCGGATTGCCGATCTTTGCGCACCGGGACTGCTGGCCGGTCAATTGATTGGACGCTGGGGGAACTTCGTCAATCAGGAAGCTTACGGCGGCGAAACGACGGAAAGCTTCCTGCGTGGAACACTGCATCTTCCGAACTTCATCGTCAATCAGATGAACATCGAAGGCATCTACCGTCATCCGACTTTCCTGTATGAGTCATGCTGGAACATCGTAGGCATTATCTTGATCTTCATTATGCGCCGCCAGAAGTTTGTACGTGCGGGCGAAATCTTTATCGGATACTTCATCTGGTATGCCATTGGCCGTTTCTTCATTGAAGCGCTGCGTACTGACAGCTTGGCTTTCCAAGGCCCATCATGGCTGGCGTCGCTCATTCACGGTATGTGGACACCGATGACATGGTTTGGTTTCCAGGAAGGGTATCTGGACCCCGCTTATGGAAATATTCGCATCTCTCAGCTGCTGGCCATCATCTTCTTCATCGTTGCGATCGTGCTGATTATTGTTCGTCGCAAGAACGGTCAAGCCAATATTCGGTATTCTGATCCAATCGTCTCGTCGAAGCTTGAGACTGCTCCGGCAGCCATTGATGATACGCATCGCGTAGAAGGCGGATCTCCCGAAGAACATATCGGTTCTCATAGCAAAGCGAACGCTTCAGATTCCCCGGCTGCTGAACCGATCTCCACCCATAAGTCCGACGCCGCTACGTCTCCGGGCGAAGACTCGACGCGCAAGGAGTGAATGACATCATGAATCCAGCCATCAAGACTGTGCTGTTCGACCTGGACGGTACGATCATCGATACCAACCAGCTCATTATCGACTCCTTTATGAATATCATGGGGGATGTTCCCCTGACGCGGGAAACGATTATCCCGCATATGGGCACCACACTTCAGAATCAGCTGAGAGTCTTCTCCGGCCTCGACGATGTGCGCGAGCTGGAGCAGGCGTACCGCAAATATAACTTGGCGCACCATGATTCCATGGTTAAGCCCTTTCCGCATGTGCAGGAGGTCGTCAAAGACCTCCACGCATCCGGCGTACGGCTGGGCGTGGTCACCACCAAGATTCGTCCGACCAGCATGAAGGTGCTGCAAATGTTCGACCTGTATCGTTATATGGATGCGGTTGTGACGGTTACCGATGTGACTCATCCCAAGCCGCATGCGGAACCGGTGCTCAAGGCGCTTGAACTTATGGGGGCTGATCCCGATACGGCGCTGATGGTTGGCGACAGCCCGGCGGATATTCAGTCTGCCAAAAATGCCGGGGTACGTGCGGCAGCCGTAGCCTGGTCGCTTAAAGGGGAAACAGCGTTAGCTGATTATGACCCGGAGTATATGCTGCGAGATATGCGTGATCTGTATGAGCTGACCGGAACGGAGCGTAGAGACACATGAGAAAAACGGAGCGCCATTTTGTCGAGGACGGTCCCAATGCGCTGCGCCAGATCTACAAGACGGTAAGCCCGTGGAAGGGCGTCAAAAATTTTGTCTTTATCCAGTTGGCTCGTTATTGCCCGGTACTGGAGCTAAAAAACTGGATCTATCGCCGTATCCTCCACATGAAAGTGGGCCGGGATACGGCTTTCGGTCTTATGGTGATGGTAGATGTCTTTTTCCCGGAAAAGATCACGATTGGGCGTAATACGGTCATTGGTTACAATACAACGATTCTGGCTCATGAATATCTGATCCGCGAGTATCGGCTGGGAGAAGTTATCATCGGTGATGAAGTGATGATTGGAGCAAACTGCACCATTCTGCCGGGAGTAACTATTGGCGATGGAGCTGTGGTCGCAGCCGGCTCTGTTGTGCATAAAGACGTGGAAGCCGGGACATTCGTAGGCGGCAATCCACTGCGGTTGATCGAACGCAAAAATCCGTAATATTCGACGTAAAACGATTCAACGGCTCTGCGATTAGCTTAATATTCCCTGAAAGTCTTTGTCTCCTACGCCTATTGATCGCACATGTCGGTTATAATAAAGAGATCATGTGTTCATCGTTCGGAGTATGCGGTGGGCGAAGAGTATGCGATCCGACTGGAAGAAGGCTGTGATGAGCCGGAGACAAACCGGATTGCTTCAGGTAGGCGTCCGGGGAAGGGAGCAATTGATTTGAGTGCTGTTTCTACCCAGAGAGAACGGCTTCCCCAGCTGGATACGTTTCGTGCATTAGCCATTCTTGGTGTCATTCACGTGCATGCGACATCGGCAGCCGTTTTTGAATCTGTTGATCTGAAAGCCTTTTACCTCATTAATTTCTTGAATGTGTTTTTCCGTTACGGGACACCTGCGTTTATCATGTTGAGCAGCTTCGTGTTGTTCTATAATTATTATGATCGTCCTTTGACCGGAAGATTAGTGATGGGATTCTACAAAAAGCGGATTCTATACATTCTGCTGCCCTATTTTCTCATCTCGGCGGTGTATTTCGTCTATAAAATGCACGTCGCCGGAACACTGGGCACGGGGATCGAATCTCGGGAAATGATGCTAACCCGCTTCTGGACCAATCTCAGCGAAGGTACGGCCTATACGCATCTCTATTTTGTCTACATCAGTGTGCAGTTCTACATTCTGTTTCCTCTGCTGTTGATGTTGTTCAAATCTTCAAAATGGTTTGTCCGCTGGGCGATTCCAATCGGTCTGGTGCTTCAATGGGCCTTTGTGTTCTGGAATCGCTATGAGCTGCAATCGCAGACCAAAGCCAGCTATGCCATTACATATCTCTCCTATTATATGATCGGTGCGGTGCTGGCCATTCACTTCGACAAGATTCGAGGTTGGTTGATGTACGACGGGAAGCAGATGCCACCCATGACAAGATCCTGGAACCGGGTATTATGGTTCTGCTGGTCGATGGTGGTTGTGATGCACGTCTGGTTCTATCAGGAGATTCGCTTGGGGCATATGGCGCCAAGCTCTCTCTATTATGAGCTGTTCTGGAACCTGCATACGATGCTGACTGCGCTGGTGCTGATGAGAACTTCCTTCGTCTTGTATCGCCGGGCGCCCAAGTTTCTTGTTCGTTGGTTGACCCGATTGGGTGAATTGTCTTTTGCCATTTATCTTCTGCATCCTCTGGTGCTGGGCTTCTATAGAGAAGGGAAGACGTGGGTATTTGACCATATCCCATCGGGTTCGATGACGTATTTTGCCTGGGTTTGTGGAGGGACGATTGTGTCATTAGCGGTCTCCTGGATCTTTGCAAAGGTCGTAATGCGCTGGATTCCGGGAGCCTGGATGCTGCTGGGAAGCATTCCTTATTCGATTCGTCGGAAGAAAAAGCGAGCGCCTAAAGCAGAACGGGATGGCAGACCCGTACCCAAACATTCTTGAAGCTTCGAGGAATAGACTTCAAAAAGAGAGCTAAAAGCTCTCTTTTTTGTTGGGCAAGAAGTGCTGTCCGTTGACGGTTACGGGGACAAAATGCTAATATAGTCGTACGCTTTATTTTACTACCATGTTATCACTGTACCATATTAAAGCAAAAGTTCAGTCTATCCACTCGGACGCAGGTTGCCGGATGCCTGCCTTTCCGATATGGTGGTATAAATAGAAATTTGGAGCAGAAATCAGAGAAGAACTCAGTGAAGAGATCAGGGGTGAACGAATTGTCCAAACCGAAGGGATTTGAAAAACCGATCGGCGTTCGGGATTATCTGCCGCGAGCGACCAAACGCCTGCGCCGCATCGAACGTAGTGTGCTGGACTGCATGTCGAGTTGGGGGTATGAACCGATCAAGACGCCGACGATTGAATATTACGATACGGTGGGGATTGCCAGCTCAACCTCGGATCGTAAATTGTTTAAGCTGTTGAACAATCGCGGGCAGACGCTGGTGCTGCGCTCGGATCTGACCGCGCCGATCGCGCGCGTTGCTTCTTCGCTGCTGCGGGATGAGCCGCTGCCGCTGCGGCTCTCGTACCACGCGAATGTGTTCCGCGCCATCGAAGAGGAAGCGGGACGCGAAGCGGAGTTCTTCCAGACGGGAGTCGAGTTGATCGGCGACCGTTCGCCGGAGGCGGACGCCGAGGTTGTGGCGTTGGCGATTGCTTCGCTTCAGGCGGCTGGCGTGAAGACGTTTAAGTTCGCGCTTGGGCATGTCGGCTTCTTGAATGGGCTGTTCGACGAAGCGCTGCCGGAGCGCTCGGAGGATCAGCAGGCGCTGAAGGAGCGCCTGCTGCACCGCGACTATGTTGGATTCCGCGAGCATGCGGAAGCGCTGGGATTGAACCGGGAGCAGCAGGAGGAGCTTGAGGGGATTCTGCGGCTGCGCGGCGGCCTGGAGGTCTGCGAACAGGCCGGGGCACTGACCCAGAATCCGCTGGCGCTGGAGTCGCTGGATCATCTGCGCCGCGTCTGGGAGGCGCTGGCCGACTACGGCGTGTCGGAGCATGTCTTGATCGATCTCACGATGATCGGGGATTTCTCATACTATACCGGCATGGTCTTTGAAGGCTATGCCGCCGAACTGGGTTTTCCGGTGTGCAGCGGCGGACGGTATGACAATCTGCTGCGGCAGTTTGGCCGCGATGAGCCAGCTACGGGCTTTGCCCTCAAGACGAGTCGGATTCTCGACGGAGTCAAGGACCCTTCACCGGAAGAAGACCTTCCGGTGCTGGTGCTCTATGATGCGGAGCGCCGGGCGGAGGCGCTGGCGGAGGCTGGCCGGCTGCGGAGCGCCGGCGCGGCTGCGGTGACGCGGCTGGCCATCGCTGGCGAAGCGCTGAACGATGCTTCTCTGGAGGCAGAGAGCGGCAGGTACAGCCGCGTGCTGCGGTATTCGACTGTCGGTTCAGACCATACAGAGCCAGCGGCACGCGACTAGCAGTTAGGCGAGATTGGGCAGGATTCGGGTGCGACAGAGATCTTGAGATCAATACGAAGTCCTGACGCGTAAGCAACGGGTTTTTATAGAAGGAAGCGGAATATGAGCAAGAGGAGGAGAGGACGATGGGAGAAGTGCTGAAGGTCGCCATGCCAAAAGGCCGGATCTATAAAAAAGCGGCCGAATTATTCCGCGAAGCGGGCATTTTTATACCGGATGATGTGGATGATTCACGCAAGCTGGTCATTCCGATTCCGGAAGCGAATATGGAATTTATTATGGCAAAGCCGGTCGATGTGCCTACTTATGTGGAATATGGCGTAGCGGACATCGGGATTGTCGGCAAGGATGTGCTGCTGGAAGAGAACCGGGATGTCTATGAACTGTTGGATCTGGGGATTGCCCGCTGCCGCATGTCGGTTATCGCACTCCCTGACTGGAAGCCGGGGATTCATCTGCGGGTAGCGACCAAATATCCGAATGTAGCCGCGCGCTATTTTCGTGAGCAGGGGGAGCAGGTTGAGGTCATCAAGCTGAATGGTTCCATCGAGCTTGCGCCATTAATCGGTCTGGCGGATCGAATCGTCGATATGGTGGAGACGGGGCAGACGCTCAAGGACAATGGATTGGTGGAGCTGGAGAGCATCTTCGGAATTACCAGCCGACTGATTGCAAACCGTGTCAGTTACCGAATGAAAAATGACGAGATTCAGCAGCTCTGCGATCGTCTGGAAAAAGTGATGCCAACTCCTAATGCTGCGAAATCCTGAGTGGCTCGGAAGATTTCAATAAACGAATGCCGATGACTCGCTTGTGGTCCGTGGATTCAGCCCTTGTAAGGAAGAACTGAATGCCTGGGGTGTGACACAAGCGGTCATGGACAAGAACATGGATAGATGCAAAGCAGCGGGCTGGACGTGTGGAAGAAAAGCCGGCAGGCTCGCTATCGCGCAAGATCAAGAGCGGGAGGAACGAACATGAAGATTGTACAGGCGTCAGCTTTCGATCTGCGCCGGGATGTGGAATATGGCTCGGAAGATCAGATCGCTACGGTGAAAAAAATCGTCGGTGACATTAAATCGGAAGGCGACGCAGCGCTGCTGCGGTATACCGGGCAGCTGGATCGAACTACGCTGTCCGCTGCGCAGCTTCGGGTAACTCCAGAAGAACTTCAAGCCGCCTATGGACGTGTTGAAGCTTCGTTTGTCGAAGCAATTGCAGCGGCGGCCGCCAACATCCGCGCCTTCCACGAGCGCCAGAAGCGTAATTCCTGGATGGAGCTTCAGCCGGACGGCGGGCTGCTGGGACAGATCATCCGCCCGCTGCGCCGGGTCGGGGTATACGTACCGGGCGGCAAAGCGGCCTACCCATCCTCGGTCTTGATGAACGTGATTCCCGCTCAGGTTGCGGGCGTGCCAGAGATCGTGATGGTCACTCCGCCAGCCACAGGCGGCAGGGAAGGCATTGACCCGTACATTCTGGTCGCCGCAGCCGAAGCGGGCGTGACCGAGATCTATCGGGTGGGCGGGGCGCAGGCGATCGCAGCGCTGGCTTACGGTACGGAGAGCATCGCACGGGTCGATAAGATCTGCGGGCCGGGCAATATCTACGTGGCATTGGCGAAGCGCGAAGTCTATGGGCTGGTGGACATCGACAGCCTGGCAGGTCCAAGTGAGATCGTCGTGCTGGCCGATGAGACGGCCGATCCGGAATATGTAGCGGCGGATCTATTGTCGCAGGCGGAGCACGATGAGCTGGCATCGGCGATCCTGGTTACCACGTCCGAGCGGTTCGCCGGGTATGTGGCTGCTGAAGTGGAACGTCAGTTGTCCCTGCTGCCGCGCGAGACGATCGCGCGGGCTTCCATCGAGAACTACGGGGCGATCATCGTGACCGATACCGTCGAAGAAGGCATCGACGTAGTGAACCGGCTGGCGCCCGAGCATCTGGAGGTCATCGTACAGAACGCGATCGACTATCTCGGTCTGATTGAAAATGCAGGGGCCATCTTCCTCGGCCCTTACAGTTCGGAGCCGGTCGGCGATTACTTCGCCGGCCCGAACCATATCATCCCGACAAACGGTACGGCGCGGTTCGCCTCGCCGGTTGACGTGGACGACTTTATCAAGAAGTCGAGCTTGATCCAGTACAGCAAGCAGGCGCTGCTCAAGAACGCGGCGACGATTATGGAGCTGGCGCGGCGCGAAGGACTGGAAGGCCATGCGCGCGCGATTGAAGTCCGGGTGAAGAAGGAAGGCACGGTCTAGGTGACTGGAGTGTGAGGCGACAGAGGTGAGCTGGCCGCCATGAAATTGAATCACATAGCAACGAGCCATAATGAATGAACGGCGAGTCGGGTCGAACAGGCGCGTTCGCCTATCCATATACAATCAAGATCAAGAACGGGGGCAGCAGTCATGACGGAAGCGAATCAAGGAAACACGCGCAGTGCGGAGATTGCACGCAAGACGAACGAGACGGACATCAAGCTGTCATTTGGCGTGGACGGAAGCGGAGTATCGGAGATTTCGACAGGGGTTCCTTTTCTCAACCATATGCTCGACCTGTTCACCAAGCATGGTCAGTTCGACCTGAAGGTTGACGCGAATGGGGACATCGACATTGACGATCACCACACTGTCGAAGACATCGGCATCTGCCTGGGCAATGCGCTGCTGCAATCGCTTGGCGACAAACGCGGCATCAAGCGCTACGCCAGTGTGTTCATCCCGATGGACGAAGCATTGGCCCAAGTCATTATCGATGTGAGCGGACGTCCGCATTTTGAATATCGTGCGGAGTATCCGTCGAACCTGGTTGGTACTTTTTCCACGGAGATGGTGCATGAATTCCTGTGGAAGTTCGCGCTGGAGTCACGGATTACGCTGCATGTCATCGTTCATTACGGGCACAACACGCACCACATGATCGAAGCGGTATTCAAGGCACTCGGTCGTGCATTGGATGAAGCAACTTCCATCGACCCGCGCGTGACGGGCATCCCTTCCACGAAGGGAGTGCTGTAGCATGACCATCGCCATCGTAGACTACGGCATGGGCAATCTGCACAGCGTCAGCAAAGCGGTGGAGCGCCTCGGCTACGACTACCTGATTACGGGCGATGAACGCGAGATTATGAGCGCGTCCGGCGTGCTGCTGCCCGGCGTTGGCGCGTTTGGCGATGCCATGAGCCATCTGCGGGATACCGGTCTGGATCTGGTGACGCGCCGCGCCGCTTACGACGGCAAGCCGCTGCTGGGCATCTGCCTGGGGATGCAGCTGCTGTTTGACGGAAGCGAGGAGCACGGCGATCATCAGGGACTGGGGCTGCTGCCTGGACGTGCCAAGCGTTTTGAAGCGGGAGCGCTGAAGGTGCCTCACATGGGCTGGAACAAGCTTGATTTTACCCGTCCCAATGAACCGCTGCTGGATGGATTGGAAGAAGGGCATGTCTACTTCGTCCATTCGTACCATGTGGAACTGGGCGAACCTGGCGATCTGATCGCTTCGGCGGATTATGGGCTGCCCGTGACGGCCATTGTCGGACGCAAGAATGTATATGGCATGCAGTTCCACCCGGAGAAAAGCGGAGAGCTGGGCATGAGCCTGCTGCGGAATTTCCTGAAGTTGTCCGAAGGACAAGCCTGATTGGTGAACGTACTTGTGACCTGACTTGCATGCGATATGAGCGAATACGAATCCATTTTGACGAGGAAAAAGGAGAAGGTATATGACGGCATTTACGATCTATCCGGCAATCGATATTCGCGGCGGCAAATGCGTTCGGCTGCTGCAGGGCGACTACGCGCAGGAGACGGTATTTAACGAAAGTCCGCTGGATGCCGCCAAGCAGTGGGAAGCGCTCGGTGGGCAATTTGTCCATCTGGTCGATCTCGACGGAGCCAAAGCTGGCCGTCCGGTCAACCATGAACTGATCGGAAGTATCGCTTCGGCGCTGAATGTACCCGTACAAGTCGGCGGTGGGCTGCGCACGTTCGAGGACGTGAAGCTGCTGCTGTCGCTGGGGGTGAGCCGGGTGATTCTGGGAACCGCCGCGATCGAAGACAAAGCCTTTACGGAAAAGGTACTGGCGGAATACGGAGACAAAGCGGCGATCGGCATTGACGCCCGCAATGGCTTCGTGGCGACGCGCGGCTGGCTGGAGACATCGGAAGTGCGTGCGGAAGATCTGGCGAAGGAACTGGCGAGCAAGGGCGCAGAAACGTTCATCTTCACGGATATTTCGCGTGACGGTATGATGCAGGGGCCTAACGTGGAAGCGATCTTGAGCCTGGCCCAAGCTTCCGGCAAAACGGTTATCGCCTCCGGCGGGGTCAGCGTACAAAGTGACCTGGAGCGCCTGGCAGCTCACGTGAATGACGGAATCGGCGGCGCCATCGTAGGCAAGGCCTTATATACCGGAAGCATCGATCTGGCCTCGGCACTGGCTGCGGTGAATCGTTAAGAGAGAGATTTATAGGCCTGGTAGGTTTGGGATAGGAAAAGGAGGAGCCGGATGCTTGCGAAACGAATTATTCCGTGTCTGGATGTCAAAGACGGACGCGTGGTGAAAGGGGTCAACTTCGTCAATCTGCGCGATGCCGGCGATCCGGTCGAGTTGGCTTCGGTCTATGACCGGGAAGGCGCGGACGAGTTGGTCTTTCTCGACATCTCCGCTTCCGTGGAAGGTCGGGCTACCATGGTGGAAGTTGTACGCCAGACAGCCGGAGAGATTACGATTCCGTTTACGGTTGGCGGCGGCATCTCGCAGGTAGACGATATGAAGCGGATTCTGCGTGCCGGTGCCGACAAGACAGCCGTAAATACGGCGGCGGTGCTGCGCCCGGAGCTGATCTCTGAAGGAGCACTGCGCTTCGGCTCCCAATGTATCGTGCTGGCGGTAGACGCCAAGTACAATGCGGAGTGGGAAGAGTGGGAAGTGTACACGCACGGCGGACGCAAACCCACGGGGATCAAGGCGCTGGAGTGGGTACGGCGTGCCGAGCGGCTGGGAGCAGGAGAGATCCTGCTGACCAGCATGGATGCCGACGGAACGAAGGATGGCTTCGACCTGAAGCTGACGCGTGCGGTCTGCCGCGAGGTATCTGTTCCGGTTATCGCTTCGGGCGGAGCAGGCAAGCCGGAGCACTTCTACGATGTGTTTACGGAAGGAACGGCGGACGCGGGATTGGCAGCGACCATCTTCCACTATAAGGAGATCGCGATTCCGGATTTGAAGAATCAATTGAAGCAAAAAGGAGTCGAAATCAGATGAACCGAGATACGGATGTGATCGTTGCACCGAATGAGTTTGCGGCAAACGTCAAATGGGATGCCCACGGATTGGCTCCAGCCATTGTGCAGGATGCTGACAGCAAAGAAGTGCTGACGCTGGCTTATATGAACGAAGAATCGCTGCGTCGTTCGATTGAATCGGGTGAGACCTGGTTCTGGAGCCGTTCGCGGCAGGAATTCTGGCACAAGGGCGCGACATCGGGCAATGTGCAAAAAATTGTCTCGCTGAGCTATGACTGCGACGGGGATGCACTGCTTGTAGGCGTTCAGCCCGCAGGCCCAGCCTGCCACACGGGACGGGTCAGCTGCTTCTTCAACAAAGCGGCGCTTGAGACAGGCACGTCGCCAGGAGCCGCACCTGCTGCTGTAGAAGCGGGAGCGGAAAGCGATCGAGTGCTTGGACAGCAGCCTTCCGGACAGAGAAGCGAAGATGGCGAAGGCGGACGCTTCAACGTACTGGGTGAGCTGGAGCGCGTGATCGCGGAGCGGTTCATCGAGCGGCCAGAAGGAGCCTATACGACTTATCTGTTTGAGAAAGGCATCGATAAAATCTTGAAGAAGGTCGGTGAGGAATCGGCGGAGTCGATCATTGCAGCTAAAAATGGCGATAATGACGAGCTGCGATTGGAAGTCAGCGATCTAATCTATCACCTGCTGGTGCTGCTGGAAGAACGCAAGCTACCGCTGGATGACATCATGAACGAACTGGCACGCCGCCATGAGCGTCCGCGCCGGGATCAGTATTAATTCATTCTGTGCAGGGTGACAGAAGCTATCAACTTGCGGCGGATGCCCGGCACAGCCGGATATTCCGCCGCTTTTTGCATCGTAAGGTCTAACAACCGATAAGATTGAGCTTACAGGATCTACCCGAGAGGAGCGGAGGCTGCATGTTAATCGATTATCATACGCACCATGAACGCTGTGGACATGCCGTGGGCAAGCTGGAGCAGTATGTACAGCGCGGAATCGAGCTGGGATTGGGGCAGCTTGGCTTGTCGGATCACATGCCGCTGATTCATGTTGATCCGGCGACGTATTACCCGGAGATGGCAATGCCCATGGATGAGCTGCCGCGTTATGTGGAGGAAGTATTGGCGCTTAAAGACAAATATGCCGGACAGATCGACATCAAGCTGGGGCTGGAAGGCGACTATATCGAAGGCTATGAGCAGCAGATCGAAGCGATCATTCAGGCGTATCCTTGGGATTACGTGATCGGATCGGTACATTTTCTCGGCGAATGGGATATTACGGACTTCCGCCAGACGGCAGGATGGGAAGGACGCAATCCACTTGACGTCTATCGTACGTATTATGACGCCATTGGACGCGCCGCGCAGACTGGATTTTACGACATCGTGGGGCATTTTGACGTCATCAAACGCTTCGGATTCGCTCCCCTGCCAGAAGAAGCCAACGAAAAGGAGGCGATGGAGGAGGCCGCGCTGCTTCAGATTGCAAACAGCGGCATCGCCATGGAACTGAATGCGTCTGGACTGACCAAGCCCTGTGCCGAAATGTTTCCTTCGGAGAGCCTGCTGAAACGTGCGATTACGCTTGGCATCCCTCTCACGCTTGGTTCCGACGCGCATGATCCGGCGAAGTTGTCCGAGAATCTGGATCGGGCGCGTGAGCAGCTTCATTCGCTTGGAGTGCGTGAAGTCGCTACATTCAACCGCCGCAGCCGCGATATGATTCCACTCATTGATTAAGAAGTCGATGCGGAAGAAGGACAATCTATAGGGAAAATAAATCGGTCGATCCGAGAACATGTGCCAGAGACGCCGATTTCGGCGTCTCTTTGCTTTTGCGTCACAGGCGATTGGGGTATAATCAAAAACAGGTTAAGTTCGCCGCCCCGCGTTAAGCGGTTCGGCCGGTATCGATCCGGGCGTCGAGTGCGGCGGAGGTTTGGGAGGAAGTCTTCCAAGCCGCTTCACTCGCCCGCTTCGGGGTGATTTTAATCAAAAAAGTGCGGGAGGGTGCCATGCAGCACAGGATGCGTGTATTTTCGGGGTCGTCCAATCCGGGCCTAGTGGACCGGATCTGCGACAGTCTGGGCGTTACGCCGGGCAAGGTCAAGTTGACCAAATTCAAGAGCGGAGAGAGTTACGTACATTACGAGGAAAGCATCCGTAATCTGGATGTCTTTATCGTGCAGTCGCTTTCCCATCCGATCAATGAACATTTTGTAGAGCTGCTGGTCATGATTGACGCAGCCAAGCGTGCTTCGGCACGTACGGTGAACGTGGTGATCCCGTATTACGGCTATGCGCGTCAGGAACGTAAGGCCGCACCGCGTGAGCCGATCTCGGCCAAGATGGTCGCAGATGTACTGACCACGGCTGGAGCAACGCGCGTTGTAACGATTGAGCTGCATGCAGCAGCGATTCAGGGCTTCTTCAATATTCCGGTCGATCACCTGACCACGCTGGATCTGATTGCCAACTATTTACGCAGCAAAAATATTGTGGACCCGGTCGTGGTATCGCCGGATGCAGGACGTGCCAAGTTGGCTGAGAAGCTGGCGAATCGTCTGGACTCGCCGGTTGCGATCATGCTCAAGAAGCGGCCGTCTCATAATGAGGCGATGATTACGCACGTAATCGGCGAAGTGGAGGGTCGGACACCGATCATTATGGAAGACCTGATCGATACCGGCTCCACGATTCTCAAAGTGGTTGAGGGTTTGAAAGAACGTAATGCCAAAGACCCGATTGTATGTGCGACACACGGGGTATTTTCTGATGGAGCGGTTCAGAGGCTGGATCATCCGAGCATCGCCGAAGTCGTTATTACCGACTCGATCGCGCTGCCGATTGACCATTCCTCACGCTTCACCGTACTGCCCGTCGCGCCGATGCTGGCCAGAGCGATTCATATTATCTTGGAAGGCGGATCACTGGCGACTTTATTCAGTGACGCGGGGATTTAGTGCGTTAGCTCCTTAATAGTAGGCTTTCGTTTTTCTGAAACGCACACGCTTCAAGTGCGTTTCAGAAAAACGAAACCGAACCTTAAAGAGCTAACGCACCGTGCCACAACTCCTCCAAAGGTAAGCTTAAAACGCACACGCTTCAAGTGCGTTTCAGAAAAACGAAACCGAACCTTAAAGAGCTAACGCACCGTGCCACAACTCCTCCAAAGGTAGGCTTAAAGCGCACACGCTTCAAGTGCGTTTCAGAAAAACGAAACCGAACCTTAAAGAGCTAAGACACCCAAGACTTAACCCATTAAAGCGGAAAGGACCTGAAGCCAGCCAGCCTGTAGGCAGAGTTGGCGCTCAGGGTCGAAAGTGCCTTTCCATCGCTGCGGCGGCAGCCTTAGGGCGGCCGCCGCGTTTGTGCAGGCTGCGCCGCTTCGCGGCGATCTGCACGGCACAGCTTCCGTGCCGGAAGCTCAACCCCCATGACAGTAAAATCGTGGTTATCGCAGGGCGATCGACCGGGCAGTCGTCAGGGTGGAAGTGTGCTATACTGGTTGAGATTCACATTTTCAGCAGAGAAAAAGGGGGCCTTGCTCAGGTGAACGGGAACTATCAGCGTGAAGAGAGACCGAGGCTCAACGACGTGGTTTCTTTGTCGATGGACGAAAGCTTTTTCTTTGAAAGAGCTGTCCGCGCGCTGGATCGCTACCAATATGACAAGGCGTTAAAATATTTTCGCAAAGCAGTGGAACTGAAACCAGACAATCCGGTGAACCATTGCAACATGGCGGGTATATTATCAGAGATGGGCGATTACGAAGCGTCGAACGCCGTCCTGATGAATGTGCTCGAACAGGTCGATCCAACCATGGTCGAATGCCGGTTTTACATGGCGAACAATTTTGCCAATATGGAGCGGTTTGAAGAGGCGGAAGAAGCACTGTTAACGTATCTGGAAGAGGATGCGTCCGGGCAGTTTCTGCAAGAGGCCGAAGAGATGATCTCGCTGCTTCAAAATGAACTCAAGCGCAATATACGCGCACATCGTGTATTGGCTCGTCGGGGAATGGATGAGCACGATCAGGCCCGCGCAATGCTTGAAGAAGGCCAATTTGCAGAAGCAGCCAAACGGCTTGAACAGGTGCTGGACGAATATCCGGATTTTGCGGCAGCGGCCAATAATCTGGCACTGGCCTATTATTATATGGGTTCGACAGACCGCGCGCTGGAGACCGTAGAAGATGTGCTGCGGCATGATCCGGGCAATCTGCACGGACTTTGCAATCTGGCTATCTTCCGGCGGTACTCCGGCCTATCCGGCCTTGAAGAGTCGGTCGTGCTGGCACGACGGTTGGCCGCCGTGCTGCCTTTTCACCGGGAACATGCCTTCAAGCTGGCGACTACGCTCGGAATTCTGGGTGAGCATGAGGCGGCGTATGGACATTTTCGCCGGCTGTTGGCTGGCGGGGATGCGGACGGAGACGCTTCGATTCACCATTATGGAGCTGTGGCTGCTTTGCACAGCGGACGTCTGGATGCGGCGGAACGTCTGTGGAAGCAGACGCTCAAGCTTGATCCGCAGGCGGATGCCGCGGCGTATTATCTCAGCCGACTGCCGGAGTGGCGCGAACATGGCGTTCAGGAGCCGGTGAATTATCAATACCGGCTGGAAGTGTCCCGCCGCAGCGAACCCGAGCGGCGCTGGGAGAGCAGTCTCCCGGAGGAGTCACCTGCGATTCGCGCCGGCCTGCTGCGCAAGCTTCGCATGGGCAGCGAGGAAGACAAGCGTCATGCAATGCAAGCCTGTCATCCTCAGGGAGATGAGGAGCTGACCGAAGTGCTGCGCACGCTGGCACGCAGCCCGCACGAGTCTGACGAGCTGCGCGAACTGGCCTGGAAGACGCTGGGGGAAGTCGAACTGGAACGTATTGACGTATTCGAGGAAGACGAACTTCCGGCGCCCGAACTCGCCCGGGAACCGGCGGAACTGCCGGTCTGGGAGAAGCGCTGGCAGGACGTATTGGACACGGCGATCCGTGCCTCGTGCACACCCAGTGACTTTGGTCTGCGCCGTGACCTGGAATCGTTATGGACCGATTTCCTGCGCCGTCTGTATCCGGACGTGCCGGTACTCTCGCATATCGAGGGTTGGGCAGCGGCGCTGGATTATCTCACCGACAAGCTTCGCCGCGGCGACTCGACTTATGAAGAAATGGGACGCCGTTACGGGGTATCGGCCTCCACGATTGGTCGGTACGTCAAGCGAATGGATCAGGTCTGCAAGATCAAGGAACGCAAAGACTATCGCAAGGGATTACAACATTAGGCGGCGATTGAAGAAGACAGGTCGCCCCAAACCACAGAACCCAAGGAGGATGCCTGTATGCAGAAGCACAAAACCGTAGTGATCGGAACGGGACCATCCGGTCTGACCGCAGCCATTTACCTGGCTCGCGCCAATCTCAGCCCTCTGGTCATTGAAGGGCTTCAACCAGGTGGACAGCTGACGACGACCACTGACATCGAGAACTTCCCAGGCTTCCCTGATGGAATCATGGGACCCGAACTGATGGACAATATGCGCAAGCAGGCCGAGCGTTTTGGTGCCGAGTTTATGAACGGTTGGGTGGATGCAGTCGATTTCTCGCAGCGTCCCTTCAAAATTACCGTGGAAGGCGCCGGTACCATCGAAGCCGAATCGGTGATTATTTCCACAGGCGCTTCCGCTCGCTACCTGGGTATTCCGGGTGAGCAGGACAACATTGGACGCGGCGTCAGCACCTGCGCAACCTGCGACGGATTTTTCTTCCGTGGCAAAAAGCTGATCGTCATCGGGGGCGGCGACTCCGCAATGGAAGAAGCCAGCTTCCTGACCAGATTTGCGACTGAAGTGACGGTGGTGAACCGCCGCGAGGAGCTGCGTGCTTCCAAGATTATGCAGGATCGCGCACGCGAGAACGAGAAAGTCTCCTGGGCGCTGAATCGCAAGCCGCTGGAAGTCGTGGCAGGCGAGACGGGCCTCAAAGGACTGAAAGTTCATAACAATGAGACAGGTGAAGAGGAACTGATCGAAGCGGATGGTGTGTTCGTAGCGATCGGCCACACGCCTAATACGACCTTCCTGCAAGGACATGTCGAACTGGATGGTCATGGGTATGTGGTGGTGAAGCCAGGTACGACCGAGACCAACATTCCGGGCATCTTCGCCTGCGGAGACGTACAGGATACAAAGTATCGTCAGGCGATCACGGCTGCGGGCAGCGGCTGCATGGCGGCGATGGACTGCGAGAAATATCTCGAAGGCAGCGTCGTGCATGACTGGAGCGAGACTCTCGATCGTTAAGAGCCTATAACCGCAATCATCAAGAACGCGCAGACAGAGATCCGAAAGGAACTTCTTGTCGGCGCGTTCTTTTTTTCGTTAGGACTTATTTCGTCAAAATTTTTTTCGCAAAAGGAGGTCAATATCCATGAACAGGAGGAACGAAGGCGCAGCGGATCGCCGTTATCTGCGCCGAATTGAGCGGGTGCCCGGCAGCATAACACAGGCGTCTGCCTATCCCTTTCATCTGCCTGCGGTTCGGGAGCTGGAGCGTCTTGATTTTCATGCACGGGTCACATATCTGGTTGGTGAAAATGGGGTGGGCAAGTCCACGCTGCTCGAAGCGATTGCGACGGCCTGGGGATTCAACCCGGAAGGCGGCACGCTCAACTTCAATTTTGCGACGGCGGCGACTCACTCCGAGCTGCATCGTCATATCCGATTAATTCGCGGCGCTGTCCGTCCGAAAGACGGGTTCTTTTTCCGCGCGGAGAGCTATTATAACGTGGCAACGGCAATTGATGAGTTGGACAAAGAATCAGGCGGTGGGAGAATCATCTCCAGCTACGGCGGGCGCTCCCTGCATGAGCAGTCGCACGGGGAAGCTTTTTTTGCCACATTTATGCACCGATTCGGTTCAAATGGTCTGTTCATTCTCGACGAGCCGGAAGCGGCGTTGTCTCCGGTTCGCCAATTGGCGATGCTAACGCGGATTCATGAATTAGCCCGGCAGGGTGGGCAGTTCATCATCTCCACCCATTCTCCGCTGCTGATGGCCTATCCCGACTGCCGACTGTACAACTTGACGACAGCCGGTATTCAGGAGTGCGGATTGGAGGACACGGAGCATTACATCGTCACGCGAGAATTTCTGAATAATCGGGAACAGATGGTGAAGCAGCTGTTGGAAGATGGGGATAAATAGGTGAGCAGTTTGAAGTAGAAAGGACGTTGAGCAGCGCTATGACGCAGCATTAACGTCCTTTTTAACAGGAATAAAAAGATTGTGCGTGGAATCACAAGGCAGAGTGAGGAGGCGTGCTACATTTTGGTTGAGAATTGTTTTCAGCAAAATTTGAAGCAGTGAGGATTCCAAGAAGTAGCTACGATTGGCGGCGGAAAGGGGCAGATCATGGGCAAAACAATCGATTTGAACCGGAGCGTATACGAGCTGGTGACGGAGGAGCCGGAGGTGGCGGTCATCATGATGGGACTGGGATTCCGTAGAATCGCCGAACCGGGGATGCTGGAGACAATGGGTAAGTTTATGACCCCTATAAAAGGCGCGAAGATGAAACGAATCGATCCGAATCACGTTCGGGAAACATTCCGGGCACATGGATATGAAGTTGAAGGATAGAATAGGGCAGGGAGCATAAGGAGGAACGGACATGAGTGAGCTTATTAACAATCGTGAACATGCAGCCCGGCAGATGGATGAGGCGCAGCTGCGCCGGCGGGAAGAGTTGAAGGCGATTATCAAGCAGCTGCATGCGGGGGCTGATCCGGCGCAGGTCAAAGAGCGTTTCCGGCAGGCAGTCGGTCATGTGGAGGTCGAAGAAATCTCTATGCTGGAAGATTCCCTAATGCGGGAGGAAGGGATTCCGGTCTCGGAAGTCCAGCGTCTGTGTTCGGTTCACGCTTCGATCTTTGACGGTTCCATCTCGGATATTCATGGCGCTTCGTCGTCGGCACCGGAAGCACAGCCGGGCCATCCCGTGCATACCTTCAAGCTGGAGAACCGCGAGCTGGAACGTCTGACCGGCTTCTCGATCTCCCTGCACCTGGACAAGTTTATGAAAAAGGATTCTGATGCGAACCGCTTCAAACTGCTGGAGGATCTGAATCTGCTGCTGGATGTGGACAAGCATTATTCACGCAAGGAAAATCTGCTGTTTCCTTATCTGGAACGCTACGGCATTTACGGTCCGACCCAGGTGATGTGGGGCGTGGACGATGGCATACGGGCAGAGATCAAAGCGGCGAAGCAGCTGCTGACCGAATACATGGGCGATCGTGAGGCGGTGCGCAGACAGATCGAAGGTGCCGTACGCGAAGTGGAAGAGATGATCTTCAAGGAAGAGAATATTCTGCTTCCCATGGCGCTCAAGAAACTGACCGAAGACGAATGGGTCAAGATCGCCGAAGAGACGGAAGAAATCGGCTACTGCCTGATCCCAGGCACCCCGCGCTGGGTTCCGGCGCGTGCACCGGAACCGGGTATCGCCGCAGAACCAGACGCTGCCCCTGTGGTGAGCGTCAAGGCCGCAGCTGCCGCGCAGGGCTCGCAGCCTGCCGGAATGCCCCAGTGGGTGGCGGACATGCTCCGCCAGGAGCGGGAGGGTGCGGGCGAAGCTGCTCCGGCACCCATCGCCGAAGGGTTCGTGCGCTTCAACACGGGCACCCTGTCCGTCGCGCAGTTGGAGCTGATTATGAATCATCTCCCCGTCGATCTGACCTTTATCGACGAGAACGATATTGTACGCTATTTCTCGCATAGCAGGGAGCGGATCTTCGCACGTACGAAGGCGGTCATTGGTCGCTCTGTGCAGAACTGCCATCCGCCGCAAAGCGTACATGTCGTAGAAGAACTGCTGCGTGATTTCAAATCAGGCGCCAAAGACATTGAGGATTTCTGGATTCCGGTACGAGATAAATTCGTCTATATCCGCTACTTTGCGATTCGGGATGAGCAGGGCCATTATAAGGGCACACTGGAGTTTACGCAGAACATTGCTCCAATTCAGGCGCTGGAAGGCCAGAAGCGAATCATGTCCTGAGCGATCAACAAAAGATCCGTGCATGAACCCAGCTTCTCTTCTCCTGGTGGAAGAGAGGCTTTTTCGGCTCGCCTCAAATTTGTCGGAAAATCGCTGTCATTCCTGTGGGAGTGTATTGGCGAAATGGATGCAAACCCGCGTCCCATAAGGGTTTCCACGCCCCCGGGCGTGCCGCAGTATGCGAAAGGGAATTGCGAACGGGCAAGCAGGGAAGAAGCCTTTGCCAGAAAGGGCTTTCGACCCTTATGGCGCAAGGCTTTGCATGGTGCCGCGCTCGCTTGACCGGAAGGGGGTGTTCGCTTATAGTGGGATACGAAGGAAACGCTTTTGGACTTACACAAAAGATAAAAAAGGTGGCTTGTATGATGTCTGAAAATGTCTACGTCGGGATGGATCTGGGCGGCACCACGATCAAGGTCGGTCTGTGCAGCGAGAGCGGCGTTCTGCTGCATACTTACGAAGGACCCACAGGAGTAGCCGAAGGTACGGAACAGGTGATCTCCAATATGGCGGATTATGTTCGCCGGGTTGTCGAAGAGTCCCCCTATTCTTGGGAACAACTGGCCGGAGTCGGCGCTGGAGTAGCCGGATTCACAAATGTTCGTGACGGCGTCATCGTCATGGCCCCGAACATAGGCTTCAAGGACGTTCCGATTCGCGCCATTCTTGAGGAGCGGCTCGGCAAGCCCGTACGGATTGATAACGATGCCAATGTGGCAGCTCTCGGCGAAGCCTGGAGCGGAGCCGGAGCCGGGATGGAGAACTGCGTCTGCTTCACGCTGGGAACTGGCGTAGGCGGCGGAATCATTATTAACAGTCGGATTTATCAAGGATTTGCCGGAATGGCTGGGGAAGTGGGCCATATCGACGTAGTGCCGGACATCGAAGCGATTCAGTGCGGCTGCGGCAAGCTGGGCTGCCTGGAGACCGTGTCTTCGGCTACGGGCATCATTCGCATGGCGAAGGAAGCGGTAGAACGTGGAGAACGTACCTTCATCGCGGACGCCAGCGAGATTACTGCGAAGACAGTCTTCGATGCAGCCAAAGCCGGGGACGAAGTGGCACTGCGCATCGTTAAGCGCGCTGCTTTCTATCTGGGCAAGGCAATGGCGGCTGTGGCTGCTGTGCTGAACCCGCAGAGCTTTATCATTGGCGGCGGCGTATCGAAGGCGGGCGACATTCTGTTCGATCCGATCCGCGAGACGTTCGCACAGCTGACGCCTGACCCGCTTCAGCAGGGCGTAACCATCGTACCTGCGATGCTGGGCAACGATGCCGGCATGATCGGTGCAGCTGGATTGATGATCCGTTAAGGCTTACGACAGGCTCGTCCGTCCGACTTGATTCGGACTGGCGAGCCGTTTGCCTGAATACCGACCATTCCGTAACCTAAGCCCGTTAAGGAGGGAATCCACATGTCCGAGCTTCCAAACGAGAATCCATCGGCTTCGTCCGCCACGCTTATGATTATTACGGGAATGTCGGGGGCCGGGAAGACGATTGCCGTACAGAGCCTGGAAGACCTGGGCTTCTTCTGCGTCGATAATCTGCCGCCCGTTCTGATTCCCAAGTTCGCCGAGCTGATTGAGCAGTCCAATGGCAAGATCGCCAAGGTCGCCTTGGTGATCGACCTGCGCGGACGCGAATTTTTCGCTGCGCTGTCGGAATCGCTGGCATACATGAAGGATCATTTTACCATTCATAGCGAGATTCTGTTCTTCGATGCCAACGATGCCGTGCTTGTCCAGCGCTACAAGGAGACGCGCCGTCGTCATCCGCTTGCACCTGATGGTATGCCGCTTGATGGCATCCGACTGGAGCGCAAGATGCTGGAAGAGTTGAAAAACTCGGCTACGCAGATCATTGATACCACCAACATGAAGCCTGCGGTGTTGAAGGAGAAGATTATTTCCCGCTTTGCCCATATGGAGAGCAACCGCTTGTCCGTCAACGTGACTTCATTTGGCTTCAAGTACGGCGTGCCGATTGATGCCGATCTGATCTTCGATGTGCGTTTCCTGCCCAACCCACATTATGTGGATAATCTGCGCCCGCTCACAGGTCAGAACAGCGATGTCTATGATTACGTGATGAAATGGCCGGAGACACAGACCTTTTTGACCAAGCTGCTCGACATGCTGCATTTCCTGATTCCGCAGTATCGGAAGGAAGGGAAGAGTCAGGTGATTATCGGAATTGGCTGCACAGGCGGGAAGCACCGCTCGGTTGCGATTTCGGAATATTTAGGGCGTATGCTGGGAGCAAGCGAAACGGAGAGAGTTCGCGTCAATCACCGCGATGCCGATCGGGACCGCCACTGAGGAGTTGAACAATCATGAATACCAAACAACCGTCGCAGCGACCGGTTAGGCGCCCGCGTATCGTCGTCATGGGCGGCGGAACGGGCCTGTCCGTCATGCTGCGGGGTCTCAAGGAGCAGCCGCTCGATATTACGGCCATCGTTACGGTGGCCGATGATGGCGGCAGCTCCGGCATCTTGAGAAGTGAACTACAGATGCCGCCGCCAGGCGACATTCGCAACGTGTTAACGGCTCTGGCCGATGTCGAGCCGCTGCTCTCGGATATGTTAAGCTATCGCTTCAAGACGGGCAACGGCCTGGCTGGGCACAGTCTGGGCAACCTGATCCTGGCTGCCATGACTGACATCTCCGGGGACTTCGTAACCGCCGTCCGTGAATTGGGGCGGGTATTCGCCGTTCGCGGACGCGTCTATCCGGCAGCGAAGGAGGGGGTCATCCTCCATGCAGAGATGGAAGACGGTACCATCGTAACCGGTGAATCGAATATCCCGGAATACGGCGGCCGAATCAAACGGATCTTCCTGGAGCCGGCCGAGGTCGAGGCACTGCCGGAAGCGGTGCTGGCGATCCAGCGAGCCGATGCGATTCTGCTGGGCCCCGGCAGCCTTTATACCAGTCTGCTGCCCAACCTGATGGTTCCCCAACTGTCTGAAGCTTTTGTAGCCTCCTGTGCAGTCAAGATGTTCATCTGCAACGTCATGACTCAGCCGGGCGAGACTGATGGGTTCAGCGTAGCCGATCATCTTCAGGCCGTCCATGACCATGTGGGCAGCCATCTGTTCGACTATGTGCTGGTCAACAGCGGGCATATTCCGGAAGAGGTGCAGAAGCGTTATGCCGAAGAAGGCGCCACTCCAGTGCGTCTGGATTTGGAAGAAATGGCCGGTACCAACTGCACGGTCATCGCCGATACTTTTGTCAAATATGGAACCTATCTGCGGCATGATGCCGATCAATTAAGCGAACACATCAATCGGCTGGTCGAAGATTGGATGATGCGAAAGGGGTGAACCGTCCATGTCGTTCGCGGCTCAAACCAAAAAGGAATTGACGATGGTGGAGGCGGACGCCTGTTGTGAACAAGCGGAGCTGTCCGCGCTAATCCGGATGAACGGCTCGATTCAGCTGTCCAACAAGAAAGTCATCCTTGATATTTCGACGGAAAATGCGGCGATTGCTCGCCGAATTTATTCGTTGATTAAAAAGCATTTTAGCGTACACACCGAACTGCTGGTACGTAAAAAAATGCGCCTGAAAAAAAATAATGTCTACATCGTCCGGATTCCGGCTGGTGTGCAGGAGCTGCTGGCTGCGCTCAAGATCACGTCAGAAGGGTTTCAGTTCCTGCCGGGCATCAGTCCCGAAATCGTACAGAAGAACTGCTGCAAACGTGCCTATCTGCGCGGCGCCTTCATGGCGGGCGGCTCGGTCAACAATCCGGAAGGCTCGTCCTATCATCTGGAGATCGCGTCGATGTACGAAGAACACTGCCAGTCGCTGGTCGATTTGGCGAATGAATTCAACTTGAACGCCCGCTGTATCGAACGGAAGAAAGGCTTCATTTTCTACCTCAAAGAGGGCGAGAAGATCATTGAACTGCTGAATATTATCGGAGCCCATCAGGCTCTGTTCAAATTTGAGGACGTACGCATCATGCGCGATATGCGCAACTCGGTCAACCGGATCGTCAACTGCGAGACGGCGAACCTCAACAAGACCATCGGAGCCGCCGTACGGCAGATCGACAATATTCGTTTCCTGCAAAAAGAGATCGGGCTGGAGAACCTGCCGGAGAAACTGCGTGAAGTTGCAGAAGTACGGCTTGCACATCCGGAGATCAACCTCAAGGAAGTGGGCGAGATGCTCAAGGGAAGCGTCAGCAAGTCGGGCGTGAACCATCGTCTGCGCAAGTTGGACATTATGGCGGAGAAAATTCGGGGCGGTTGACGCTGCCCCTTTTTTTGTTGGCAAATCATACAAAGGGTATTAGACTAGTGTGTGCAACCGAAGTTATGTTATACTGAGTATAATAATGCGTTTCGTCAGGAACTTCATTTCGTATAGGGGGTAAGATTGCTCATGACCAAGCACCCGGTAGTCGTTCGACTGAAGACGGGGCTGCACGCCAGACCTGCGGCTTTGTTCGTTCAGGAAGCAAATAAATATTCTTCCGAGATTTTTGTAGAGAAGGAAGATAAGAAAGTAAACGCCAAAAGTATCATGGGGATCATGAGCCTGGCTATCAGTTCCGGTACCGAAATCCACATCAGCGCAGAAGGCGCGGACGCAGAACAGGCTGTAAACGCTTTAATTAGCCTGGTTAGCAAGGAAGAACTGGAAAATCAATAAATCAGGTGTAAATCATATGGATACGTCCATGTTGATTTTTTCAAAAGGGAACCCAAACAAAAAGACTTTTCATCATGAAAAGTCTTTTTGTTTTGACTAGAGATCGCTTATGTTTATTCACGTGAGAACATGTCTCAAACGGCCTCCAGGTGCAAAAAGTTCTTCTGTTTTTAAAGGGGTTCCTCCCACCTTCGCAAATTTTTTGAGTCCTGTTTGGCAAATTGCTCCCAAAGGTTAAAAGAAAGTATTCTCACATTTATCATTCCAAATCGGGAAGGGAGTCATGAATTGAAAAAAACACATAACGTTTGGAAAGCCGCTTCGGTCAGGTGGACCAAAGCTGCAATGGCCGCCGCGCTTGCATTAACCCTGCTGCCACCTGCCCTGACTTCGGCTGCTTCGGAGACTCCGGCTTCAGCCACTTCAGCCTCTGCCACAAGTACCCCGCTGACAGCTTCTTCGGTTACCACATTCCTGGATACTTTTTTTGCGCAGGAAGCCATTCAAGAACTAGCTCCGGGAGCCGCCGTGGTCGTCGTCAAAGACGGTCAGATTCTCGCGCAAAAAGGTTATGGATATGCCGACGTGGCCAGTGAGCGCGTGGTCGATCCCAAAAAAGACGTATTCCGCATGGCTTCTGTATCCAAGACATTTACTTCTGTAGCGATCATGCAGTTGGTTGAGCAGGGCAAGCTGAGTCTGGATACGGACATTCGTACATATCTGGGCGGCATTACATTCAGTAATCCGTTCTCCAAACCCGTAACCGTAGCGGATCTGCTGACACACCGCAGTGGCTTCCAGATCCAGGACGTGCTTACCGAAGACATCAGTTCCAATCTGGATGAATACGTAAGCATGAAAGACTACATTACCAATCATATGCCCGATGTCGTGCGCGAACCGGGTACCGCTTACATGTATGACAATTTCGCATTCCTTCTGTTGGGTTATATCGTGCAGCAGGCGAGCGGAACCCCCTTTGAGACCTATATGAACCAGAATGTCTTTTCCACACTCGGGATGAGCAGCAGTAATTTCCTGATGACCAAGGATCTCAAGGCGCGTACGGTTACAGGTTATTCCGGGGGAGAGCCTCTGGAGCCGTACACCCTGCGACCAACCGTAATGCCTCAGGGCGGCATGTTCTCCACGTCTGATGACATCGCCAAGTTCATGCTGGCTTTCCTGAACGATGGCAAGTCGGCTTCCGGTGCGCAGCTGCTCAAGCCCGACACGGTCGCTTCGATGGAAGAGTACCGCTCGGCGATCCATCCGCTCCTGCCGGATACCACATATGGATTTGAGGCTCCTTCCCAGCTTCCAGGCGCAGGCAGCAGCAGCAAGGTGATTACCAAAGCCGGCGACGTACCTGGCGCCAGCTCGCTGATGTTCCTCATTCCCGAACAGAAGACGGGTGTGTTTGTTGTCTACAATCAGAACGGTTCGCTGCGTGAGCAGCTCTATACCGCATTTATCAATCGCTTCTTCCCGCAGTATGCCGAAGCCGCCAAGCTGCCTGAATACGTGGGCGATTCGCCGGAACAGCTCGCTCGTTATTCCGGTCTGTACAAAGACCTTCGCGTAGAGAGCCTCGTATCGAAGGTGGGCCCCGAGTCGCGCGGTCGAGTGGTAATCTCCGATCCATTGACTGGGGAACGTGCCCTGCGTCAGGTAGCACCAGGGTTGTTCGTTGATGCAGCAGGTATGTTCGTGGCCTTCAAGACGGAAGCGGATGGAAATGTGTCCTATCTCAAGGAACCGTACCTCAATCCGGCAGGCTATGAGCAAAAGGGCATGAAGCCAGCCGGATTCAACGATATTCCATCGACACATCCTTATGCGCAGTACATTCTGGATCTCCAGTCGCTGGGTTACTATCCGAATGATGCGAATCAATCTTTTGGCCCGAACCAGCCGGTGACGCGCGGGGAGTATGTAGACATGCTGATGCGGACTTCTGCGATCACGCTGTCCAAGAATGAACCTAAATTCAAAGACGTAGCAGGCAGTCCTTACGCCGCAGCGATTCAGACCGCTTATGAGTATGGACTGATTACCGGCAATGAAAAAGGGATGTTCCAACCGGATCGTCCGATCACTCGTCAGGAAGCTGCGGTGATTATCTATAATTCCAACGCCGCTCTCTATCCACCTGAACTGCTGGACGGTGTAAAGCTGACGGGCAAGACGGACAAGTGGGCCGTGCCTGCCGTGAAGCTGCTGGTCATGTTGGGTTATCACGGACCTGAAGTTAAATTTAATGCGGCGGGTGCGGCTGACTTCCAGTCGAAAAAAGTGCTGACCCGAGCGGAGAACGCGGCGATCAACGATATGCTGCTGACCAACACCATCACCGGAACGATGCACCTGGATGATGCCCAGAGCAGCAAGCAGCCGTCCGCATAGGAAATCAGACACCGATCATGTAATCAAGCCAAGCTTCTGCCTTCTTCGTAGCCTTCCCTCATTTGAGGTTTCGGATATGGGGAGGGCTTTTTGTGTTTGGACTTTTTAATCGGCTGGAGAAAAAAGTTTAATCGGCTCAGCGCCACCCTGCAACCTTTTCTCAAGGGATGTCGTTTAGAGGGTATCAACGAAACGAAAACACTGGAGGGATACATGATGAAAATGTGGATGAAGCCAATGGGCAGTTTGCTGCTTGCCGGAACTTTGCTGGTTGGAGGAGCGGCACTTCCCGCTTCGTTCGGCGTCAGTCAGGCACACGCTGCGGAGGTTGTTGCGATGAACTCGATCAATGTAGTAGGCAATGGGGAAATTAAGGTTACACCGGATGTCGCTTATGTGTACCTTGGCGTGGAATCTACGGCTGGAACAGCTGCGGCTGCCCAGAAGCAGACAGCTGCCGTGATGAGCAAGCTCAATACGCTGCTAAAGACCGATTGGAAGATCGCCGCCAAGGACATCTCAACCGATCAATTCTATGTATCGCCGAACTACACGTACAGCGAGAAAGACGGACAGAAGGTTAAAGATTACACTTCGACGCACATGCTCAAAGTCACGTACCGCGATCTGAGCAAGATTGGTCAACTGCTGGACGCCGCTTCCGATGCAGGAGCCAACCGGATCCAGAACGTCAGCTTCGCGTCCGAGAACCCGGATCAGTATGAAGAGCAGGCAATTGCCAAGGCGATGACGAGTGCCAATGCCAAAGCCGCTGCGATCGCCAAAGCCGCAGGTCGCACGTTGGGCGCTGCTGTCTCCATCAGTCTGAACGGCGCGGATACCCCGATTGTGTACGCACAGTATGAGCGCAGCATGGCCACTGCGGACCAAGCTGCTGCACCCAAGACATCGATTGAACCTGGTGAAATTACTGTTACAGCACAGCTGACTGTTCAGTACGAAATGAAATAAATGAGTCCGGATGAGAGGAAATAACTTCCTAAATCCATAGACGAGTTCCTTGTCCATTAACGCCGCTTTCGCCCCGTTGCGATTGCGGCTTTTTGGCTTGAAAAGGCTCTGGGACGGGCTTTTTTTGTTTTATGCAGAGTATGAATGATTTACGAAAAAAAACGGTTGCGGCTGTTTGGAATTAAGTATGAGGTTTATAAAAGGAGTAAGAAACGAACGCGGTTACAAATTCTTAGGTACCAGAAAGCGAGGTGATTCCAGTGATCGAAACATTTGATATTTCCGAAAGTCGAAAGCAGTATTATCGAAAACTCCTGCTTGAAAATCCGGCCCGAAATCTGGTCGAGCGTTATTCTCTGTTCTGCACCGAATATACCGAGTTTACGCGCAAACGGTTCTCGTATATCCCACAGGTGATGCAGCGTGGGTGGGCGCCAATCGTCTTGTCGGATGAAGGGATGAATTATGCGTTCACGATCGGATTGGAATACAGCTTCGGGCACCCCGAGATTCTGATCGCGTCGCCACATCGCCCGGCTAAGGTATTGGCAAAGATGCTAGAATGGTTTGTGGATCGGGTCGAGGTGGGCGAGCAGCTCAAGGTGAGATCAGACTATGCCCATGAGTTGAGAAGGCAGCCCGAGTTTTACGAGCTTGAAGGAGATGCCGCCTTCCGCATCTATGAAGAATCTGACGCTGATAATTACCCCTGTGGGTATCTCTACTCTTTCTACGGCTATTTCGCTGACCGGGATCTGGAGATTGGCCGACTGCCCATGATGATCCTGGAATTGGACTTTCCGATTCGCCCCGCGCCTCCTGGAGGAAGATTATCCAGCCTGATGAGCGCCGCCAAGCCCCTGCCTGAACTTTAGGATATTATGCCCCTCTTGGCTGTCAACTTTAACAATTTTGTAAAAAAACCTCCCAGAGAGTTGCAATACTGTAATGGGGATTGTCACACTTTCTCTCTTCGCGGCTTATATAATCACCTATGGATATACCCAACAGAGAACGCGAAGATGCGAAGGAGCTGAATGGATATGCAAGCGGTAAAAAACAAATTCAATCGAACAACAAAAATGGTAACGGCTGCGGTATTAACTGCGGGTCTGCTTCTTCCTACTACGGCTGTTGTTGGCACTCAGGGTGTTCATGCAGCTGCGGCAGCAAGCACCCAAGCTGCGGCAAATGTCAAAGTTACCTGGAATGGCAAAGCCCTGGGCGCCAGTGCTTTCCAGACGGCAGGCGATACTTATGTACCGGTCAAAGCGTTGGCGAAGGTATCCGGCCTCTCGCTGACTTACGATAAAACACGCGAGTGGTACACCCTCGGCACTTCGCCAAACACCCTGGTTCTGTCGCCTTATGGCAGCGAAGTCTGGCTTGGCGCAAACGGTGTTGGTTTGCAAAGCAGCGGCCGGGTAGTGGGGGGCAACAGCTATGTGCCTCTGTCCGTACTGCGTGACTATGCCGGAATCGACGGCGTATGGAACGCAGCGACACGTACAGTAGCCCTGAAGCCTTCTGCAAGTCAAGGATTGAAAGTGACCGAGAAGAAGATTCAGAGCAAAGCGAACGGTTCCGTGATCGACATCCGTTACCCTGAGTTCTCCGGCAGTGCAGCAGGACTCACCAAGATCAACGATACGATGAAAAAACATGCAGAGGCTTTCGCGGCTGACTTCAAGCAGCAGGTCAAAGACTATGGGCCTCTCGATGATGGTCGAGACATGAACTACGAGGCAGACGGCGGATATATGATCGCTTATAACCGTGACGGACTGTTGAGCGTAGTCACGCAGGACTATGCCTTCTACGGCGGAGCGCACGGCGGAACCATCCAGAGCGGATATAACTTCAACATCAAGACCGGCAAGGAAGTTACGCTGGCTCAACTGCTCAAGGCCAACCCGAACTACCGCAGCGCTATCGACAAGAAGATCGCGGCGCAGTTCAAGAAGGACGGAAGCCTGCTTGAGCCGGATGGCTTCAAGACTATCGGCAGCGACCCAAGCTTCAATGTGAAAAACGGCGGCTTCACGATCTTCTTCCAGCAGTATGAATACACACCTTATGCCGCAGGTATTCCATCCTTCGATTTCACTTTCGCTTCTCTGCTTCCGAAAGGAACAAATCCGTTTAGCGGATTGTAAAGGCAGCAGATTGGTATGTAACCAAAGGCCCCACCCGTGTAACCCTTAGATGCGACGACGGCGCTGTCTCAAAGCCCGGGATAGCGACGTTATTCATTTAAATCAACCAAGCCCGGCCCCCAACTGCGCAGCAGACGCTGCACTGGGGAGTCGGGCTTTTGATATGGAGCATTTTGATGGAATAGAGAAGCAGGGAAGCTCATCTCCCTGTCTGCACAAAGCAGAAGTGACCGGCTGTTAAACTTGACGTCAGCGGCTCATCCCTTCAGGAGTCCTGCCTGTCAGCTCATGAATAAAACGTTCTGCACTGCGGGACAGGTAGCGTCCCTGAAGCCAGATCAGGCCGACCTCTGCCTGAAGCACCGCGTCTTCCAGCTCCAGGGCGCGGAAGTCTTCCGAACGGAAGGAAGAGAGGACAGAGCGGGGCAGCAGGGAGGCGCCCAGCCCCTGGGCGACAAGGGCAAGAATGACCGCAACGCTGGAACATTCGCAGAAGATGCGCGGCGAGGAGCCGCGCGCTGCGAATTCGTACATGATGCGTTCATGCATACCGGTCGTCAGGTCGGTCTTCAGCGTCAGGAATGGACGCTCGGACAGCTCATCCAGTCGGACGGTATCGCGTCCGGCGTATTCCGGCCAGTTCGCCGGAACGACGGCCGCCAGCGGGTCGGCCGGCAGCGGCGCGATGCCGTAGTCATCCGCGCCGGGCGGCGCCTCAAAGGGCAGACGCGCCACGATCAGCTCGATCTGCCGCTTGCGAAGCAGCTCGGCGAGCTGAAAGTGATCGCCTTCCTGGATCTTGAAGGCGACGGCCGGATACTCCCGGCCAAAGCGCTCGATCGCTCCCGGCAGCAGCGAGATACAGGAGACCACGGCTCCGATCGCCAGCGTGCCGCCGATGCCCTCGCCCAGCTCGCGGATCTCAAGCAGGGCTTCTTCCAGCTGGACAAGCAGCTGTTCAGCGCGTTCATAAAGCCGCATACCGGCTTCCGTGGGTACGAGCTTCCGTCCGGTTCGATCGAAGAGAGGCGTGCCCAGTTCCTCCTCCAGCAGCTTCATCTGTCGGCTTAAAGGCGGCTGTTCCATGTTTAATATTTTGGCGGCAGAAGTGATCTGCCCTTCCCGCACAACGGCTGCAAAATAACGAAGCTGGCGAAGATCCATCTTTTTTTCTGCTCCTTTCATACTTTTGGGGTATGCAGAACCGACGAAAAGGATATTATTAATATAGGGAAGAGAATGATAGGATTCAATAAAAAAGAGGAGCGTGCATCATGCAGGGACTGAAGATTGAGGAAACAACGCAGCGCAAACCAAAACCGGATACCGCCAATCTGTCATTTGGCGTTTATATGACCGATCACATGTTTACGATGGACTACAAGAAGGGCGAAGGCTGGCATGATGCCAAGATCGTTCCTTATGGCCCAATCCCTATGGACCCGGCCGCTAAGGTCTTCCATTACGGTCAGACCATCTTTGAAGGCATGAAAGCCTACGTTGGTCCGGACGGCGATATTCGTTTGTTCCGTCCAGAGAAAAACTTTGAGCGGTTCAACCGTTCCTGCCGCCGGATGAGCATCCCGGAGATCGACGAAGCTTTTGTCCTGAACGCGCTCAAAGAGCTGATTAAGCTCGACCGCAGCTGGGTTCCTTCAGCTCCAGGCACATCGCTGTATATCCGTCCGTTTGCGATCGCTACCGAACATCATCTGGGCGCCAACCCTTCGTTGGAATATAAGATGATGATTATTCTGTCGCCGGTAGGCGCTTATTATGCGGAAGGTCTGAACCCCGTTCGCATCCACGTTGAGACACGCGACGTTCGTGCCGTTGCAGGTGGAGTTGGCGAAGCCAAGACCGCCGGCAACTACGCGGCGAGCATGCAGGCACAAGAGAACGCTTATGCGGCTGGTTATTCCCAGGTGCTGTGGCTGGACGGCGTTCATCGCAAATATGTAGAAGAAGTCGGCAGCATGAACGTCTTCTTCCGCATCGGTGACCGGATTGTGACGCCTGCTCTCAGCGGAAGCATCCTGAACGGGATCACACGCGACTCTGCGATCCACATGCTGCGCGATTTCGGAATCGAAGTGGAAGAACGTCCGATCACCATCGACGAATTGTGTGCATATGCCGAAGACGGCACGCTGCTTGAAGCGTTCGGTTCGGGTACAGCAGCTGTCGTCTCGCCAATCGGTGAGATTGGCTGGGAAGGCAAGACGTACAAGATCGGCGGCGGAGAGACTGGCGAATGGACGCAGCGCCTCTACAATGAACTGACTGCGCTTCAGCGCGGCGAGATTGAAGATCGCTTCGGCTGGACCCAGAACGTTTGCAGCGCAGAAACGTCCCAGGGTTGACATTTTTTGACCGTGTAACTAGAATGGTTTCACATAGTAAGGCTTGGCCGAACGTTTAACCGACTCCAACGGCCGGAAGGGAGAGAGACATCATGAATATCAGTACCAAATTTCCGGTTGCCGTGCATACGCTGATCTTGTTGAGCGTCTCGCCGCCCGGCACGGCGACGTCGGAGATGATCGCTTCAAGCGTGAATACGAATCCGGTGGTTATCCGCCGGATTACCGGTATGCTGGGCCGGGCTGGGCTGGTCGAAGCCCGGGCAGGAGTGGCCGGTGCGCGGCTCAGGAAGCCGCTTGCGGACATTACCCTGCTGGAGGTTTATCAGGCCGTAAATGGCATGGGAGAAGGCGAATTGTTCGCTGTACATGACAGCCCCAACCCCAACTGTGAAGTGGGACGCAATATTCAGGCGGCGATGAATCCGATCTTTATCGCAGCGCAGCGTGCGCTGGAACAGGTGCTTGAGCAGACAACGGTAGCGGACGTAGCTGGCGACATCTCGCAGTTGGAAGGCATCCAACTGCCTGATTTCTTCGCAGTGACCCACTCTTGATTCAGCATCAGCACTGGGGCATGTTCAGCAGAACCTCATTACCTCCTCTCCCAAAATCGATTCCTATGCGATAGAGGGCGTATGTCGGTATGTCGATACCTAGTGAATCAGCAGCGCCAAAAGCCCCGTCCTCCTGTACAGGAAGACGGGGCTTTTTTGTGGAACGAGTCTGTCGATCTCAAGACCTTAGAAAGGCTGTTTGCGAATCGGAAGCGTGGGAGCCAGCCAGACCTCGCCGTGGCCGCGGAAAGTTTGAAGCATCCCTTCGCCCGAAGAGGCCGAACCCATCAGCGACTTGGTTGATTTTTCAACGGAAAATTCAACGGTGCTGCTGCGCAGCACGGCAAATGTTCCATCGACTTTGAGTGTTTCGCCTTTTAACTCATAACGCACCAGTTCATATTCCGGCACGGGCAGGTCAAGCACCACATAGCTGTTCGCCGACGCCGTGATTTTGGTCTGGAATAAGCCTTCGCCGCCAAATACAGCCGAGGAAACATTGCCCTGTTTGGCTACGCCTACCTTGACGGTGTTTTCCGCACAATAGAACAGCCCATCGTCCACGATAATCTCTTCGCCTGCGGCCAGTTCAATGAATGTAAATTCGCCCCGTTTAGGCTCCAGGTAGATCTCACCCGAACCCCGATAGATCGGCTTGCTTGCCGTCTCGCCGGTTACGGCACTGCCGACAAATTTTTTGGCAAAGCCGCCAACCCCGCCGGTCTTGTTCTCAATTTCAATATTCCCAAACATGTATTGCAGAGCGCCTGCCTCAAGAATCACCGAAGTGTCCTCGATCAGAATCCGTACCTGCTGCCAGTTGAAGCGATCATGTTCATGGTGGTTGATCGCCTTGGCCAATTCTGCGTTGTAATTCTCCGGCAGCCCACCTGCCTGCATGATTTCAATCACCAGGTTATCTCTTTTTACCGAACTGAAGATGCGAAAATCGTTATGCCGAAATTGCATGTTATCGTCCTCCTTGCGTAGGTAAAAGCCCAAGAGACACTATGCCGTCTTGACGGGATATACGCTTCTAAGCTGCCCAGGTTGCAAAAGAACAGAAAAACCGCCCGGTATGTACCGGACGGTTGGACTTGGGACGACTTCTGCACCTGCTTGAGGCTCAGGGCGTCCCGGTATGGATCTGTAATCTGAATTACTTCACGCCGATTTCGGCAACCGGTTTCTCGATCACTTTGTCGATGATGCCATATTCCGCAGCGGTTGCGGCATCCATGAAGTAGTCACGATCAGTGTCTTTGTTGATGCGTTCGATCGGCTGACCGGTACGCTCGGACATGATGCGGTTCAGCTTCTCACGCAGCGCGATGATACGGCGGGCGCGGATCTCGATGTCCGAAGCTTGACCTTGAGCGCCGCCGAGCGGCTGGTGAATCATGATTTCGCTGTTTGGCAGGGCAAAACGTTTGCCTTTTGCGCCAGCGTTCAGCAGGAACGCACCCATCGAAGCGGCCATGCCAACGCAGATCGTGGACACGTCCGCTTTGATGAACTGCATCGTATCGAAAATCGCCATGCCGGCCGTGATCGACCCGCCTGGGCTGTTGATGTAGAGGTAGATGTCTTTCTCTGGATCTTCCGCTTCAAGGAACAGGAGCTGCGCGATGATCGCATTGGCTACGACGTCATTGACTTCGGTGCCGAGGAAGATGATGCGGTCTTTCAGCAGACGGGAGTAAATATCGTACGCTCTCTCGCCGCGGTTGCTTTGTTCAACGACCATAGGAATGTAACCCATAGTGAAAAACCTCCTTGTGAACGGATGCGATCCGTCCTAAAATTGGGAATGGATGCCATGCTGGATGGCCTGCCGAACCCCGGCTCTGGCGCGGTCCGGTAAACGTCTAGCTGGTATTACCCATATGATAAACAATTCCAAACATAAAGTCAAAGAAAGTCAAACTTTCTGCAAAAAAAATAGCCGAATCGGCTTCATGGACAAAAAATACAGTTAAATAATAAACGGGCTGCCTATATTGGCAAGCATTGGGGAAGTAAAATGGCGCGCCCGCCAAGAATCGAACTTGGATCTCAGGCTTCGGAGGCCTACGTCATATCCATTGGACCACGGGCGCACGTCACTAAACAGCAGCAATCATTATTATATAAGGCTGCATGAGAAATTGCAAGCCCTCTTTGGGCTGTGAAAAAGGGGACAAGAGAACCCCTAGATCATGCGCTTTCTAGGATGTTTTTTGCTAGATCTAGTAGTGTAACTCCGAACGCATCCGGGTGAAAAAATACCTTCGCCCAAAGCTTGCATCGCGGCGTCAAATTGGTTAAGATAGCTGTGGGACATAAAAAGTGTTCCCGGGACAATAAACGTCCATTAATTTAAAATATGCGGGCAGACGAAGTTTGCAGAGGTGGAACGCATGCAGAACATTCTTGAAATCCAGCAACAGCTGCTTCCCGATCTCATGGAAACTCTCAAGAAAAGGTACACGATCCTTCATCAGATCATGCTGACGGGCACGACAGGGCGCCGAACGCTGGCGAACTCCCTACAAATGACCGAGCGCGTGCTGAGGGCCGAAACCGATCTGCTAAAAGCACAAGGCTTGATTGAGACGGACACGGCGGGCATGCGGATCAGTGATGCCGGACAAATCCTTCTTGAGCGTCTGGAACCGGTATTGAAGGAATTAGTGGGATTGTCCAACCTGGAAGAGAAGATTCGCAGCTGCTACGGTCTACAGAAGGTCGTCATTGTGCCGGGGAACTGCGAAGAGTCGCCATTATCCAAGCGGGAGCTTGGAAAAGCCGGAGCCAAAGCCCTGCTCAGTGTCATGCGGGGTGGAGATGTCGTCGCCGTTACAGGCGGAACGACGCTGGCAGAGATGGCGGAACAGCTGACCCATCCGGTCAACACGCCTCTCAAGGGAAGCTGGTTTGTGCCGGCACGCGGAGGTCTGGGCGAGAGCCTGGAGATTCAGGCCAACACGATTGCTTCCAATATGGCCAAGCGGGTGGGCGCCGATTATCGGCTGCTTCACGTACCGGATCTGCTCAGTCGGGATGCTTATGAATCATTGGTTCATGATCCCAACATTCAGGAGATTGTCCGCGAGATTCGGACAGCGCGTATCATCGTGCATGGAATCGGCAATGCCGTGGACATGGCGAGAAGACGCAGGCTGGACGAAGGCACGACCCAGGAGCTTGTGGAAAAAGGGGCGGTGGCCGAGTCCTTCGGTTACTACTTCGATGAGCAGGGCAGCGTTGTGCATAACATGCTGACGCTCGGACTTAGACTCGACGACATCAAGGCGGCGGACGTCGTACTTGGGATCGCGGGAGGCAAATCCAAGGCCAAAGCCATTCACGCCGTGCTGAGATTCGGTCAGGAGGACATCCTGGTGATCGACGAAGCCGCTGCGCTGGAGATTGTGCGGGAGCTTGAGAGTGCCTAATCTGGTATAGTTACTCATGGCGCTGTCTTTTTTCAAAAAGCACGCCTTGAATAAATGAAAACATTTCTTCAAAAACCATCTACTTAGGAGGAACTGTTCAATGACTGTAAAAGTAGGGATTAACGGATTTGGTCGTATCGGACGTTTGGCTTTCCGTCGTATTCAAGACGTGCAAGGGATCGAGGTTGTCGCAATCAACGACTTGACCGATGCGAAAATGCTCGCTCACCTGTTGAAATATGATACAACTCAAGGTAAATTCAACGGCGAAGTTGAAGTTCACGACGGATTCTTCAAAGTGAACGGCAAAGAAGTTAAAGTTCTGGCGAACCGCAACCCTGAAGAACTTCCTTGGGGAGAGCTTGGCGTTGACATCGTACTGGAATGCACAGGCTTCTTCACAACTAAAGAAGGCGCTGAAAAGCACATCACAGCTGGCGCTAAAAAAGTTGTTATCTCCGCACCGGCTACAGGCGACATGAAAACCGTTGTTTACAACGTTAACCATGAAATCCTTGACGGATCGGAAACAGTAATCTCCGGCGCATCTTGCACAACAAACTGCCTGGCTCCTATGGCAAAAACACTGCAAGACAAATTCGGTATCGTTCAAGGTCTCATGACTACGATCCACGCTTACACTGGCGACCAAAACACGCTGGATGCTCCACACGCGAAAGGCGACTTCCGCCGCGCACGTGCAGCAGCAGAAAACATCATTCCTAACTCGACTGGCGCTGCAAAAGCAATCGGTCTGGTTATCCCAGAACTGAAAGGCAAACTCGACGGCGGCGCTCAACGCGTACCGGTTGCTACGGGTTCCCTGACAGAGCTGGTAACCGTTCTGGAAAAAACCGTAACGGTTGATGAAGTTAACGCGGCAATGAAAGCTGCTGCTGACCCAGAAACTTACGGTTACACAGAAGACGAAATCGTATCGTCCGACATCAAGGGTATGACTTTCGGTTCCCTGTTCGACGCTACGCAAACTCGCGTAATGACAGTTGGCGACAAGCAGCTGGTTAAAACTGTAGCTTGGTACGACAACGAAATGTCCTACACAGCACAGCTGGTTCGTACGCTTGAATTCTTTGCGAAAAAAGCTCAGTAATTCTGGACATTTTCGCAAGAAAAGCGGCAAATAAATAGCATTGTCGGTTTCGCCGATCGGGGATATTGAACCGTTCGGCGCGACCGGTGCAGACAAAGCGGAAACGGGGTAACTTTGTTTCCGCTTTTTCTAAGTTGCCGTTGTAACCTGCGAGATTCGTATTCCTTGGATTCCTGAATTCTAAATTTGAGGGCATGGGGGATTAATTTATGAATAAGAAAAGTGTACGTGACGTAGAAGTAAGCGGCAAAGTCGTGTTTGTGCGCGTCGATTTTAACGTTCCGCTCGAAGACGGAAAAATTACGGACGATACGCGGATCCGTGCAACGATTCCGACGATCGAATATCTGACCGAAAGAGGCGCGAAAGTGCTGCTGGCAAGCCACCTGGGCCGTCCAAAAGGCGAAGTGGTTGAGTCGATGCGTCTGACTCCTGCTGCTGAACGCCTGTCCGAACTGCTGGGCAAACCAGTTGTCAAAGCGGATGAGTCGATCGGAGAGACGGTCAAGGCTAAAATCGCCGAGCTCAAAGACGGAGACGTCCTGGTACTTGAAAACGTGCGTTTCCACAAAGGCGAAGAGAAAAACGATCCGGAACTTGCAAAAGAATTCGCATCGCTCGCTGATCTGTTCGTAAACGACGCATTTGGCGCCGCTCACCGTGCCCATGCTTCCACTGAAGGCATTGCACACCACCTGCCAGCCGTATCCGGCCTGCTGATGGAAAAAGAACTCGACGTTCTTGGCAAAGCGCTGTCGAACCCAGAACGCCCGTTCACGGCGATCGTTGGCGGATCGAAAGTCAAAGACAAGATCGACGTGATCGACAACCTGCTGAACATCGCCGACAACGTACTGATCGGCGGCGGTCTGGCTTACACTTTCTTCAAAGCACAAGGTTACGAAATCGGCCAATCGCTGCTTGATGAGAGCAAACTGGACGTCGTACTGGGCTTCATGGAAAAAGCGAAAAAGCTGGGCAAGAACTTCATGCTGCCAGTAGACATCGTGATCTCCGACGATTTCAGCGCTTCGGCCAACACGAAGATCATCAATGTTGAAGAAGGCATCCCATCCGATTGGGAAGGCATCGACATTGGTCCAAAAACGCGTGAACGTTACGCTGAAGTCATCGCAAACTCCAAACTGGTCGTTTGGAACGGACCGATGGGCGTATTTGAAATCGAGCCATTCTCCCACGGCACTCGCGCTGTAGGCGAAGCTTGCGCAAACACGCAAGGTTACACCATCATCGGCGGCGGCGACTCCGCAGCAGCAACCGAAAAATTCGGCCTGGCTGACAAGATGGATCACATCTCCACAGGCGGCGGCGCTTCCCTGGAGTTCATGGAAGGCAAAGCCCTCCCAGGCGTTGTAGCCCTGAACGATAAGTAAGATCCGATTCCCTCGCCGCTCCGCGGCTGGAGGAGGGGCTCGAACGACCGAGACCATCCTTAGGAATCGTCACATAGCACGATCGCTTTTCCTGTCTCAAAACGTTAAAGGCTCGACCCCGGAGAGCGCAGGATCGCGTTGATCGATCCTGCTTTCCTCCCCGTGGAACGAGTTTTGTGCAGCATTTTTGAAAAAGAGTGAAGTCGGCGTACGCGCTCAACGCAGCGGAGAGCTGCAGGGAGCCGAAGAAACGAAGTGGTCGCCTTTGAAATTCGATTTCGACCTCTGTTATGCTTCAATAAGAGAAATCGAATTTTAACACGCGATCGTAGGCCCCTGTAGCTCGCAGCGCCGCTCGAACGCAACCTTCAGCCGACTCCCCTTTTTCAAAAAAGAAGTCACCAAAAGGAGTGGAATATTTCGTGAGAACGCCAATCATTGCCGGCAACTGGAAAATGTTCAAAACCGTATCCGAAACGCTGGCCTTTGCCGAAGCGGTCAAAGGTAAAGCTGTCGTAGAAGGCGTGGAAACCGTCATCTGTGCACCGTTCACCAACCTTCCTGCCCTGACTGAAGCCGTCAAAGGCACCGGAATCAAAGTGGGCGCACAAAACCTGCACTTTGAAGACAATGGCGCGTTCACGGGCGAAATCAGCGGTGTGATGCTGAAAGAACTCGGCGTGGACTACGTCATCATCGGTCACTCGGAACGCCGTCAATACTTCGGCGAAACCGACGAGATCGTGAACAAAAAAGTCGTGGCGGCGTTCCGCAACGGCCTGACTCCAATCGTATGCGTAGGCGAAAAGCTCGAAGAGCGCGAAGCCGACCAAACGAAAGACGTCTGCAAAGTCCAAACCGAAGGTGCCTTCAAAGGCCTGTCCAAAGAAGAAGCGGCGCAAGTCGTTGTGGCTTACGAGCCAATCTGGGCCATCGGAACAGGTAAATCGTCCACTTCCGCAGATGCGAACGAAGTGACGGCTTACATCCGTACTGTACTGGCGGATCTGTATGACCAAGCGACGGCTGACGTGATCCGCATTCAATACGGCGGCAGCGTAAAACCTGAGAACGTCACTGAGTATCTCGGCCAAAGCGACATCGACGGCGCACTCGTCGGCGGTGCAAGCCTTCAGCCTGAATCCTTCGTAGCTCTGGTTGAGGGGGCGAAGTAATGACAGCTCCAAAACCTGTAGCTCTCATTATCATGGACGGTTTCGGTCTGCGCGAAGGCCAAGAAGGTAACGCAGTAGCCCAAGCGAAAAAACCGAACTACGAACGTTTCATGGCGAAATACCCACATACTACGCTGACCGCATGCGGCGAAGCCGTAGGTCTGCCGGAAGGCCAAATGGGTAACTCCGAAGTGGGTCACTTGAACATCGGTGCAGGCCGCATCGTGTATCAAGACCTGACTCGCATCACCAAGTCGATCCGCGACGGTGAGTTCTTCGAGAACCCAACGCTTGTGGGTGCCATTCAATCGGCCAAAGATAATGGCAAAGCGCTGCACATCCTCGGACTGCTGTCCGATGGTGGCGTACACAGCCATATCGACCATCTCTACGCTACGCTTGAGCTGGCGAAAAAGATGGACTTCCATAACGTCTACGTGCATGCCTTCATGGATGGACGCGATGTTGCACCGGACAGCGGCAAGAAATACATGCAGCAGCTGGTGGACAAGATCGCTGAGATCGGCGTTGGCGAGATCGCAACCGTTCAAGGCCGCTACTATGCCATGGACCGCGACAAACGTTGGGAGCGCGTAGAGAAAGCCTACCGGGCGATGATCTACGGCGAGGGCGAATTTGCCGCAAGTGCAGTCGAGGCCGTTGAAGCTTCGTATGCCAAAGAGGTCATGGACGAATTCGTCCTGCCTACGGTTATCACGAAAGATGGACAGCCGACTGCGAAGATTCAGACGGGTGATTCCATCATCTTCATCAACTTCCGCCCAGACCGCGCGATCCAGATCTCCGAGGCGCTGACCAGCCCTGGATTTGCTGGTTTTGAACGCGGTGAAGGCCAACCGAAGACCCTGAGCTTCGTATCGTTTACGACATACAGCGTGAACGTGCAGGGCAGCGTGGCCTACTCGCCTAAGAACCTGACCAACACGCTGGGCGAAGTGCTCGTCAGCAACAACAAGACGCAGCTTCGTATCGCCGAGACGGAAAAATATCCGCACGTGACGTTCTTCTTCAGCGGCGGACGCGACGTGGAGCTGGAAGGCGAAACGCGCATCCTCATCAACTCGCCTAAGGTTGCCACATATGACCTTCAGCCGGAGATGAGCGCTCGTGAAGTGGCTGACGCTTGCGTAGCCGAGATCGAAGCCGAAAGACAAGACTGCATCATCTTGAACTTTGCGAATCCGGATATGGTTGGACACTCCGGTATGATGGAGCCGACAATCAAAGCGGTTGAGACGACCGACGAGTGCGTAGGACGCGTGGTTGACGCGGTTCTTGCCAAAGGCGGCGTAGCGATCATCACGGCGGACCATGGTAACGCCGAAACGGAAATCGATGAATTCGGACGCCCACAAACGGCGCATACCACGAACCCGGTTCCATTCATCGTGACCAGTGAAGATGTAACGCTGCGTGAAGGCGGCATCCTGGCGGACATCGCGCCAACGATTCTTGACCTGATGCAGGTTCCACAGCCAGCTGAAATGACAGGCACATCTGTGATTTCGGGGCGCAAAACTTCTCATTAAGCCGTGAATGTGGCATAGTTAACGGTGGAGCTTCATTGAAGATGGTAATATGGAGTGCTTGGACATTTTTCATCCCCAAAAGATGAGAAGTCCGGGCGCTCCTGAATAAAAACGAACTCAAAGGAGATTACTTAAAATGACGATTATTTCTGACGTTTATGCACGCGAAGTCCTCGACTCCCGCGGTAACCCTACAGTAGAAGTTGAAGTGTACCTGGAATCCGGCGCAATTGGCCGCGCAATCGTACCTTCGGGCGCTTCCACGGGTGTTCACGAAGCGGTTGAACTTCGTGACGGCGACAAAGGTCGCTACCTGGGCAAAGGCGTGGAAAACGCCGTTAAAAACGTAAACGAAACAATCGCTCCAGAAGTGATCGGCATGGACGCTCTGGATCAACTGGGTATCGACAAAGCGATGATCGCCCTGGACGGAACGCCTAACAAAGGCAAACTGGGCGCTAACGCAATCCTGGCTGTATCGATGGCTGTAGCTCGCGCAGCAGCTGACGCTCTGGACCTGCCACTGTACGTATACCTGGGCGGATTCAACGCAAAACAACTGCCAGTTCCAATGATGAACATCGTAAACGGCGGCGCACACGCTGACAACAACGTTGACGTACAAGAATTCATGGTTCTGCCAGTAGGCGCACCTACATTCAAAGAAGCTCTGCGTACAGGTGCTGAGATCTTCCACAGCCTGAAATCCGTACTGAGCAGCAAAGGCCTGGCTACAGCAGTAGGCGACGAAGGCGGCTTCGCTCCGAACTTTGGTTCCAACGAAGAAGCACTTTCGACCATCATCGAAGCAATCGAAAAAGCAGGCTACACACCAGGTAAAGATGTATTCCTGGGTATGGACGTGGCTTCGACTGAATTCTTCAAAGATGGCAAATACGAACTGGAAGGCGAAGGCAAATCCTTCACTTCGGCTGAGTTCGTAGACCTGCTGGCTTCGTGGGTTGAGAAGTACCCAATCATCACGATCGAAGACGGCTGCTCCGAAGACGACTGGGAAGGTTGGAAACTGCTCACTGAAAAATTGGGCGACAAAGTCCAACTGGTTGGCGACGACCTGTTCGTAACGAACACCGAGCGTCTGGGCCGTGGTATCGAAGAAGGCATCGGTAACTCGATCCTGATTAAAGTGAACCAAATCGGTACGCTGACTGAGACTTTCGACGCGATCGAAATGGCTAAACGCGCTGGTTACACAGCTGTCGTTTCCCACCGTTCGGGTGAATCCGAAGACAGCACAATCGCGGACATCGCGGTTGCAACAAACGCTGGCCAAATCAAAACGGGTGCTCCTTCCCGTACAGACCGCGTTGCGAAGTACAACCAACTGCTTCGCATCGAAGACCAACTGGGCGAACTGGCTCAATACAACGGCCTGAAATCGTTCTACAACCTGGATCAAAAAAAATTCCAGTAAGATTTCTTACAACAGCTTCGCATGAAGCTTAAATAAAACGACTCACCGCAAGGTGATCGTTCGCCAATCACAGGGAATGAGGGACGCCTCAGTCTCTGTGAGAAGCAAAAAAGAGATGCCGGACGCGGCATCTCTTTTTTTATTTCTCTTGTATGGCTCAACCAGCCCGGAACCGTACACAAGCACTGCCTCTCCCTGGCATACAGGCCAATGGATCATGGACCGTCACGGCGGTTTGTCTATGCCTGCTGTTCAGCCATTACCGTTATCGCTTTAGCGCCAGCAGCTGTTTGACACGTGCTCCTGCCTTGTGATCCAACAGGAAATATCTCGAATCGCCGCTTCTTTTTTTGTTGAATAAAACAGAGCCGTCCCGCTGAAGCCAGAGATTGAGCCAGACAGTCAAGCTTTTCCCGTCCCGATTATCGATAATCGCAATGTATGGCTTGTCGATCTCCGCTTCCTGTACGGATGCTGCGTTGGCTTCGGTATGTGCGTCAGCAATAATGCTCTTGAACTCCTTGACCGCAGCCTGATCTTCGATCACTTTATTTTCGTCAAACTCCACGGTATCTTTAGTGCCTTGTATCCCTACTCGAATGAGAGGATCTCCTTTTTCCCCGCAGCCAGCCAGCAATACCATGACCAGAAGCATCGAGATAACCATAAAACTTATATTCTTCAGCTTCATCCCGAATCCGCCTTTCTTCAACATTTCGCTATAAAGACGTTTGGGTAAGCGGAATTGTTCATAAAAATGCAAAAAAAACTTTGCCGACCTTGAAAAGATGGCAAAGTTTGGTGGTTCATCATATTTAAAGCCATTTCGTCAAACCATCAGTCCCCACCGAAGGTAGGTTCCAGCTTCTTGGAACCGCCCTGTGATTGATCCTGCTGCGGGCGACGAGATGATGTCTTGTGATAGAGCGTGTAGAGAGCGACTCCAAAAGCCAGCACGACGATCAATCCGCCAACCCAGGCATTGTAGGTCACGGAAGGAGCGCGGTCGATGACGACGCCTCCGATTGCCGAACCGGCTGCGATGCCGATCTGAAGCGCCGAGAAGTTAAAGCTCTGCTGAATCTCGGACGTTTCTGGAGCGGCTTCAATCAGATAACTCTGCTGCGCCGGTGACAGTGCCCAGCTCAGAGCGCCCCAGATGAAGACCAGAATCGCAAACAGAGGAATCATGGAGGCGGTGAAAGGCAGAATGAACAGGGACAGCGCGAAGACGCCAACCACGATCAGGATGCTCTTTTTAGCGCCCAGACTATCCGACATCACGCCCCCAATCATGCCTCCTGCTACAGCCGCAAGGCCGAAGAAGAAGTACACGATGCTGATCCAGGAAGCGTTCAGGTGCATGACGTTTTCCAGGAATGGGGTGAAGTAAGCATACAATGTATAATGACCTGCCAGCAGCAGCAGCGTAACCAGATGGGCGCCCATCACGCGCATGTTTTTCAGGGAAGCCAGCTGCTGACGCAGCGGCATGACCTGCTGCGGAGCGATTGGCTCCATCAGCTTGTAGATGACGAGCATCGCAAGCAGGGCGAAGATGGCGATGAACAGGAACAGGATGCGCCAGCCGAAGTGGTTGGCAGCGAGTACGCCCAGCGGTACGCCGAGCACGATGGCCGAGCTGATGCCCATCGATACGATCCCGATGACACGTGCGCGGAAGCTTTCCGGCACGACTTTGACCGCGATGGTCAGCGACAGCGTCGTAATGAGTGAACCGCTGGCTGCGGTAACGAATCGGGAAGCGAGCAGCACACTGAAGTTTGGACTCCAGAAGGCCAGCAGGCTGCCGAGGATAAATACGACCAGCGAGAGCATATACAGCTTGCGGCGTTCGATCTTGGCGGTCAGTGCAAGCAGGGTAGGGCCGGATACAGCATATACCAAGGCGTAAGCAGTAATCAGCTGACCTGCGGTGCTGACGGATACGCCCAGATCGGAGGCGATCAGCGGCAGAACGCCGCCGATGATGAGTTCGACAAGGCCAACCGTGAAGGCGGCAAGTGTCAGAACCAGGACTTTGATGTTCATAGTGCGACATAGCTCCTTTTCTATACAAGTTTGGCGCTTGCTTGTAGGTCGGGAGATGCGCAGCACGCAAAAACTCCCGACTCCAAGGGCGCCGGTGGCGCGACTTGTAGTCGGGAGATATGGTCCCCGGTAGATACCCTCAAACCGTCTTATTGAGGTATACAATGTCAACTCGTATTACTGTAAAGGATCGGAGCACAAAGATCAAGAGGGAAAGCGCGGAAAGTTAAAAAATTTGGCGGATGGGCAAAGAGAGCCTATGATGGAACATAGAATAGAAGGATGGAACATAGAATAGAAGAAAGAGACGTCCGGCAGTGGGCACGGCTGGACTCCAGCAAGCCGATGGATAGAGTCTGGAGGCTGCCGCAGGGTGCATGGGGAGGGTCAAGCAAATGACGAAGAGAATGGCCGGAATCGATGCGGGAGGAACGCTGATTAAGATCGCTTATCTTGACGAGGGAAGCGGCAGTGACGGGACGGATCATGGGTATCCGCCACACGCAGGGGCCGCAGGCCAGGCGGCGAAGCAGCCGCCCGATTCGCAAGGCGCAGCTTCCGGGCGACGGGTGCCCGCGCTCTGCAAGTTTGCCACGTCGCAGATTCAGGACGCGGCGGACTGGGTGCGGGCCAATCTGCCCGCCGATACGCGCATCGGCTATACCGGTGGGCAGGCGGAGCATCTGCGCCGCCTGCTGCCGGAATACGCGGACTCCGGTATGATTCCGGAGTTCGAGGCGACGGCTGAAGGAGCCGTCCGGGTTACGGCATACGGCCACCGGGGCGAAGCCGACTTGGCGGCGGAGCGGTTCATCCTGGCGAACGTCGGCACGGGGACGTCGCTGCATCTAATTGATGGCGCCGAAAGGCCGAGGCTCGGCGGAATCGGTCTTGGCGGAGGCACGATCGTCGGGCTGACCGGCCTGCTGTGCGGGCTGCGCGATTACGAAGCCATCGCGCGAATGGCACCGCTGGGCGACCGGGAGGCGGTCGATCTGACGGTGGGGCAGATCTATGCTCCAGCGGAGCCGCCGATTGCCGGCGACCTGACGGCCGCGAACTTTGCGCGGCCTGTTCCGCCCGCCGCCGGCGTGCAGCCGCAGGATTATGCGGCTGCCGTGGTCGGCATGGTCGCGGAGATCGTCGTGACGGTCGCGGTGCAGGCCGCCAAGCTCCAGGGCACAAGCCGAGTCGTGTACGTCGGCTCGTCTTACGACTACAATCCGCTTCTGCGCGACCTGACCGCGCGCTTCACGACGATGCTGGGCTGCGAAGCCGAGATGCCGGAATACGGCGCTTACTGCGGAGCCATTGGCGCTCTGCATATCGCCGCCGCAGGCTGGCCCACATAGCCCGCAGTGGATTCAGTGCAGCTCGCAAGGGATGCTGAGGCGTCTAACCCACTTATCAGCCGCATAGGTGGACACCCTCAGGCCGCTTGCCATGATACTATCTCCAAGGTATAAGTGGAAAGTATAATTTACTGGAGAAATACAGAACAAAGGAGGGTTCGGACGATGGAAAGCTCGATGATGGAATATTCGATGAAGCAAACTTCTGCCCGAGGCAGACACTCTGCGCGGCGAGTGCCGATGCTGAAGCTGTACACTGTACGGGACACGCATCCAACCTGCTCCATGCAAAGCCTGTAAAGGCGCGAACCGCCCTCTGCATGGAGCCATAGAAATTGGCGGATCGCCCGGACAGGCTTTGCTTCCCACCGACTTATATTCGGGAAGGAGCGAGTTACATGTCCGACAACAATCATTCTCTGCCCGGCGGTACTCATACCCGGCGGGGTTACCGCAATGCGGCAGATTGCCTGCCCCCTACGCTGCTGCAAGAGCTTCAGCGCTACGCGGGAGGAGAAACCCTATATATCCCAGCCCCTGCCGATCATCGGAAGGGCTGGGGAGAACGTTCCGGTCTGCGAGCCGAATTGGCAGCACGTAATATCGAGATTCGGACTCTTTACCGTGAAGGTGCTGCGTCCATTGATGAACTGGCGCATCGCTACGGGTTGTCCGTCGAACGGATTCGGCGCATCTGTTATTCACGTAAACACGGATGATCGCTGAATAAATAGCGCGTGGAGCTGATTTCGCAGACCACCGAAAGACTACCGCTAACGGATCTACGTTTCGCTGTATCAGGTAAAACCCGCTCTGAAAGCTCTCGTTGACTCATGAGATTTCAGACCCTTTAGCCCCGTCCTGCCAAATTTTATCAAAGACCCGAAATCCGTATGTACATGGGGATTCCGGGTCTTTTTGCGTTGGGAAATTCAGTCGCTTCTTATGTCGCAAACCGTTCTGAACCGTCTGCGGCCTATAGAAAGACAGGAGCGTCTCCTATAATGAAGACAGAAGGATGATCTATTCCCAAATATTCAAGGAGGCTCACTCCATGTATAAGCGTAATCCACAAGTCGTGATTCCCCTGCCGGATCTTCTGCACGATCATACAGCAAGCGACATCGACAACCATAGAGCAAGCCACATAGACAATGAAATTCGCAAAGCCCTTCAGACCGCGCAAGATCTGGCAGCCCGATGTCGGCAGGCACTGGGTGACAGGGTCGCTGGCATCTATCTGCATGGCTCATTGGCGATGGGAGGATTCAATCCGGCGTCAAGCGACATCGATCTGCTGGTTGTCGTGAGCGGCGATCCAGCACGTGAGGAGCTGCTGAAGTTGAGCCGACTGACGCTCGACCTGCATGCCACACTTCCGACAGGGCGCAACATCGAATATACCGTGGTGAAGAAAGAAGGGCTCCAATCGGTCGTCTGCCCAACGCCAGCGGTCTACCATTATTCTTCCCTGCATCGCCCCCGATATGAAGAGAATCCTGATTACCTCTGCGCTTACTATGACGATCCAGACCTGGCTTCCCAGATCGTTGTCGCGTATGAAAGGGGTTTCGTGCTCTATGGTAAGCCCCTACGCACGTGCATGCCTGCTGTGCCTCGGGAAGCTTATCTGCGTTCGATTCTACATGATGTGGCAGATGCGGAGGCGGCCATAGGGGATGCTGCCATGTATGTCACCTTGAATCTATGCCGCGTGCTGCTGTTTCTCACTCAAGGTCATGTCGCCTCCAAGAGAGAAGGCGGTCTATGGGGCGTATTTGCACTGCCTGAATGGCAGTTCGTCATCCAGGCAGCACGGGATGCCTACACAGGAGCGACAAACGGCCCTATTTCTATATCGCAAGAAGTCCTGGTTGATTTTGCCCAGGATCTGTTAAAGCGAATAGAAGAAGCGCAGGCAGAAGAAGAGATTTGAATCCTGAGATTATTCAGAACGAACTACGATTTGCCTAGGGCGTGTATTCAACCCTCGATGGAAGCAGATTTTGCCGAATTTTCGTGCTAAACAAGGAACTTTTCTGAAGGCGTGCCGGGGCACGTCAAAGGAAAGTGACGCGGCGTCGCTGGAATCGTGCACGCTTTAGGTACGAGTCCGGTAGAGCGCGAAAAGGCGGTAAAAGATGCACATCAGCAGGTTTGAAGACACGGCCTAACATCATCCAGCCAAAGGAGACCATGCAATTGATGACAGAAGCAAAATTTGAGCTGCTCTGCCAACCCGCCGACCAGGAACACCAGACGGCGCTGCGGCAGCTGACGGAGCTGTATAAATATGATTTCACTGAATATGATCCCGAAGATGTGAATGAAGAGGGAAGGTATGAGTACCGCGATCTGGACGCCTATTGGAACAAGCCGGGTCATTATCCTTTTCTGCTGCGGGCAGACGGTCAATTGGCGGGTTTTGCGCTGATTCGTCGTTTCCTGCCGGGGCAGTCGCTTTCGCTCATTCCCTTCCCGGTAGAAGGTGAAGCTGGAGCTTCCGGCGAGGACGCAGACTGTAATGCGACAGACGCTTCGCGGATCGCTGTCCCTACCTATCCACCCGTTTCCTCTGGATCGGATAGTGAAGCGGAATATGGGCATGAGATAGTTGAATTTTTTGTGATGAAAAAATACCGCAGGGTTGGCTTGGGACGTCTGGCTGCCCAGCAGCTGTTCCGACGTTTTTCCGGCGTCTGGAAGCTGGGCATCATGGAGGAAAATGAACCTGCGTTAGCCTTCTGGAGGCGTGCAATCGCAGACTGCAAGGGGGCATCTACGGCTGTCGAGATCTGTGAGCCGGATTGGGATGGCCCGGTACTCGTCTTTAAAATTCTCTAACTCGCTCAGCTCGTATAGTCTCCTCCAGCTCTCAGGATGAGAGAATCTGAATGCTTGCGGAAAACCCCGGTTTCAATCCGCTTCGTTTGGTGTTTTCTACAGAAGAGGTCTATAATCTTAAAAGGTTCAAGAGATCCACAGACCAGGATGAACACATTAAGAAACGGTAGGGGAAGTCGCATGTCCATCGCTTTTTTCGATTCGGGAATTGGAGGGTTAACCGTTCTGCGTGAGGCAGTGCGAAGATTGCCGAATGAAGATTTTATCTTTTTTGCAGATACGCTGCACGTACCCTACGGGCCCAAGTCCAGGGAAGAAGTGACCCGTTATGTACATGAGGCAGCGGAACGTATGTTGAAGCAGGATATCAAGGCGCTGGTACTGGCCTGCAATACGGCTACCAGTGTGGCAGCCGAGACACTGCGGCAGAGCTATCCGGTTCCGGTCATTGGCATGGAGCCAGCCGTCAAGCCTGCGGTGGAGATGAATGAGGCCAGCGGACGCCGCGTACTGGTATTGGCTACAGAACTAACCCTGAGCCAGTCCAAATATATGGAGCTGGTGTCGCGTGTGGACGATCACGGCATTGTCGATTCGCTGCCCATGCCGGAACTGGTTCAATACTGCGAGCAGCTTAATCTGAACCCGGCTGAATTAGGCAGTTATTTCCGCAGCAAATTTCAGCCTTTCGATCTGGATGAGTATGGGACTATTGTGCTGGGCTGTACCCACTATCCGTATTATGCGCAGCTGCTCAAGCAGATGCTGCCGCCGCATATTCAGGTGATCGACGGGAGTGCCGGGACAGTTAGAAGATTGATGGGTATTTTGGAGCAGCAAGGTACGTCAGGAGGCGGGAGCGGTCAGATTCGATTTATGAATTCGGCAGATGACCCGGCTTATCAGTTGAAGCTTGAGCGTGCGTGGCATCTTCTGAACACCGAGTAAAATCCGGTTCGTACCGCCACATACAGCTCATGAAAACGTTAACTTTTTAGCTGGGTTGTTTTTTGAAAGTAGGCAGAGAGAGTGAAGACCCTGAAATTTTGGGTATTTTTCTGTGATAATCGAGAGAAACTGCGTAAAGAGGAGCTTTTTCACGATAATGAAAGATCCGGCTTCCTGTATGTTTCACATGTCAACGATTAGCCTTCAAAGCACCAAAAACAGGTAAAGTTCAACCTTTACATAAGGTGTCAGCAGGGGTTAAGATACGGTTCATGAAAGCCGCGCCTATCTGCTTGAACGTTGATGGAACAGGCTTCGATCGCCTATGTTGAGCAGATGGAACGTCGCTTTACGGAACCCGATTTCCCAAGGGGAAATTGAAGGTACCGGCATGCCGCCTACATTTCGGAAAGGATGATGGGATTCGTCACTAGTTAACGATTAAGATGAAGAGTTTACTGCTGAATTTTGTACCAGAAAACGGGGGAACCAATCGAGAAGCCGCTTGTGGCTCTCATGGGGTGAAGCCTTTCGCTAATCCGGTTTGTTCGGATCAAGCGCCAGGCGGGGCGACTCTTGCGCCCTAATCCGTCAGCTAACCTCGTAAGCAGCAGCAGGAGAGGTGACTTTCCTTTCGGTGTTCATTTCGGAAAAAAAGGCAATTCCGCTAGTGCGTCCGTTCATTAGAATGAGCAGGTACATCCTCTGATTCGTGTACAGTCGCCACCAACATCCAGATTGATTTAGATCAGCAGAGGAGGAATAGAGCATGTCGGATGCCATGATTATCATGGTCATTCTGGTTCTTACAGCCGTATCCGCCGGATACATTCTGTGGACCGACCGCAACAATGTCCAAGGCAAACAGCAGCGTCACTAGCAGCTGGTCTTGTCTGGACTTATGATTCTTGATCGTGACCTTTGCAAGCCGTGCTCGGAGTCTCTGGCCGCAGCGCGGCTTTTTCGCGTATAATCGCCGTGATTTGGTTGAATTTGCTTGATTGTCAAATACATAGGGCTATGATAGAATGAAAGTGCTGTTTTCTGTTCAAACTATGATTGATGTGATGACGACGTAGCAACTGGTTTAACCCACTTATATACAGGATATGCTGCTTATGCTTAGGAGGTGGAACTACATGGAAATCTTTCTGAAGGTATTGCTGTTGATCTTCTCCGTTGGCGTGATTGCGGTCGTACTGCTGCAAAAAGGCAAGAGTGCAGGTCTGGCAGGCGCGATCTCGGGCGGTGCGGAGCATCTGTTCGGTAAGACAAAAGCTCGCGGTCTGGATTTGGTTCTGGAGCGCATAACGGTCGTTTTGGGCGTATGTTTCTTCGTCATGGCGCTGCTGGCTGCCGCTTTGATTAAATAGGACGATGGAGTCCTAATGCAGCGAATCGGAGCGGACATCCGCTCTGCAAGCCTTCGTTGATCCCTGGCTTTAAGGGAGGCGAAGGCTTTTTTGTATAGGCATTTCCGTGTTCTGGGTCAGCTTTCGGCGAATGAACATATACGGTTCAAGGATCAAGCAGGCGCCGAGAGACTGACCGAAAATAATGTGAGGTTACGCCCCGCGAAAACCCGCTTGAACCGTGCGTGTTTCCGAGGAGCATAAACCTCTGATTTGATTCGGTCAACTCACTTGCACGCTGACCAAGAATAACGTAGGTTGCATCCAATGGAAACCTGCTTAAACCGTGCAGATTTCCATCGAACGCAACCTTTTATAAAGTTTGGTCAACTCACTACAAGGGTACTTTTAGCGTATAATGATAGTTGTAACAGAAGCAAAATTTAGTTCGCGATCTGCAGCCGACCGGGCGGTCTGCCGGCAGCCCGAGCCATTTAGAGGTGATAATGATGATAACGGAAGAGTTGCTGCTGGGCTTTATGCGCGAAGACGCCTATAAGCCGATGACGTACCAAGAGCTGGAACAGCATTTCGGCATCCAGGATGCAGAAGAGTTTCGGAAGTTTATGAATATGCTGAACGCGCTTGAAGAGGCGGGGAAGATCGTACTGACGCGTACCCAGCGCTACGGGGTGCCGGAGCGAATGGATCTGCTGCGCGGACGGCTGCAGACGCATGCGAAGGGTTTTGGATTCCTGATCCCGGAAGACCGGGAACATGCGGACGTCTATATCAATGCAAATGATATGCTGAGTGCGATGAACGGAGATACCGTGCTGGTGCGGATCGCATCGCGGCGTTCGTCGAACGCACGCATGGAAGGCGAAGTGGTGCGGATTGTGAAGCGTGCCATCACGCAGATCGTCGGTACGTATCAGGATGAAGAATCGTTCGGATTTGTGCTGCCGGATGACAAACGGATCACACGAGACGTATTTATTCCGGCTGGACGTGCAGGCGGTGCGCTGAATGGACAGAAGGTCGTCGTAGAGATTATTGCCTATCCGGAAGGCCGCTCTGCTGCGCAGGGTCAGGTCATTGAGGTGCTGGGTTACAACAGTGATCCGGGCGTGGACATTCTGTCGATTATTCGCAAGCATCAGCTGCCCGAGTCCTTCCCTGAAGAAGTGTTGGCTGAAGCCGAAGCTGCACCGGAGACGATCACGGATGAAGAGATCCATAGTCAGGGGCGCCGCGATCTGCGGGATAAGCAGATTGTAACCATCGACGGCGAAGACGCCAAGGACCTCGACGATGCGGTAAATGTAGAACGGCTGCCTAACGGCAACTATGTCCTGGGTGTGCATATTGCGGACGTTGGCTATTATGTACGGGAAGGCTCTGCACTCGACCAAGAAGCGTATAACCGGGGCAGCAGCGTATATCTGGTGGATCGCGTGATTCCGATGCTGCCGCCGCGCCTGTCCAACGGCATTTGCAGCTTGAACCCGCGTGTAGACCGGCTGACGCTGTCCTGTGAGATGGAATTTGACGCTTCGATGAAAGTCGTGCGCTATGACATCTTCAAGAGTGTCATCAAGACGGTTGAGCGGATGACTTACAAAAATGTGCGCCGCATCCTCGAAGACGAGGACCCTGAGCTGCTGGAGCGTTATGGTTATCTGGTGGACACGTTCCAGACGATGCGCGAGCTGGCACTCAAGCTGAATAACCGCCGCATGAAGCGCGGAGCAGTAGACTTCGACTTTGAGGAAGCGAAGGTACTGCTGGATGACCAGGGCAAAGCGATCGACATCGTGAAGCGGGAGCGTTCCATCGCGGAGCGGATCATCGAAGAATTCATGCTGGCGGCCAATGAGACAGTAGCCGAACATTTCAGCAAAGCCAAAGTTCCGTTCCTCTACCGGATTCACGAAGACCCGGATCAGGAGCGTCTGGAGCTGTTTGCGGCCTTCGCAGCCAACCTGGGCTATCAGGTCAAAGGCACGCGCGGCGGAAGCATCCAGCCCAAGGAACTTCAGGGTCTGCTGGAAGAAGTGCAGGATACACCGGAGCAAAAGGCGATCAGTACGCTGCTGCTGCGTTCCATGAAGCAGGCGAAATACGATTCGGCTAACCTCGGTCACTTCGGCCTGGCTGCCGAGTTCTACACGCATTTCACCTCGCCGATTCGTCGGTACCCCGACCTGGTCATCCACCGGGTGATCGCAGAGGTGCTGGCAGGCGGCGGCAAGCTGTCGCAGGAGCGCGAGGAGCAGTTGAACATCCGTATGCCGGATTACGCGCAGCAATCGTCGATTCGTGAACGCGTGGCAGTGGATGCCGAACGCGACACAGCGCAGCTCAAGAAAGCGGAATATATGCTGGATAAAGTTGGCGAGACCTTTGAAGGGGTGATCGGCAGCGTAACCAGCTTCGGCTTGTTTGTGGAATTGGAAAATACGGTCGAAGGCCTGATCCATATCAGCAACCTGACCGACGACTATTATCACTTCGACGAAGCCAAGATGCTGCTGATCGGTGAACGCACTTCGCGTGTCTTCCGAATCGGCGATGTCGTGGAGATCCGGGTGTCGAAGGTGAGCATGGAAGAGCATACGATTGACTTTGAACTGGTCGATATGAAAAAGAGCAACTTCCGTGGCAGCCGCGGCGGTGGACGCCGGAGCGAAGGTGGCGGAAACGGCGATTCGTTCAAACGCGGTCGCGGTGATAAGACCGGCAAAGAGAAATTCGGCAAGGATAAAGGCAAAGGCAAGGGCAAAAAAGATAAGAAAAAAGGCAAGAAGGGCGATGTGTTCCGCCCGAATGACGTTGGGGGAGCGGCGGCTCCGGCAGCAGGCACCACCCCGCGCAAGGGCAAAGGAAAGAGCAGCCCGGCGGCGGGTCAGGCCGGACCAAACGAATCGGCAGGCTTCGCAGCGACAAGCAGCGAGGGCAGCGGTAAAGGCAAACGCTCGCGTAAACGTAAAGGCGCAGCCTCGGTAGATGGCGCAGCTCCGGTGCGGAGCGAAGGCGGCTATGTGGAAGCCGCTGCGCAGAGCGGCAGCGAAGCCGGGGGCAAAGGCGGACGCAGCCGTAAGCGTAAGGGAACCGATGGTGACAGCGGCGCTCCAGTGCGGAGCGAAGGCAGCAATGCAGGCGCCGCGCAAGGCAGCGGCAGCCGCGCGCGGAAAGCGCGGAGCGGCGGTTCCGACGGCGAGTGGTCGTTCACCAGCGCGCCGGCTGAGCTGGGCGCGGCCGGGGGTTCGGCGCAGCCGGGCGACGCAGGCGGCCGCAAAAGCAAGCGCAGCGGGGTTCGCATCGAAGCCGCCCAGGGGGGCGCAGATGCCTATAATGGCTCGCCGGACGCAGGCGGCGAGTGGAGCAACCGTCCGCCAGGCCAAGGCGGGCGCAAAGGCCGGGGCAGCCGCCGAAGCGGCGATACCGGCGGCACGGGTCGTGCAGGCGAAAGCGGCGCGACCAGCGACCGCGAGCCGGGCGTAGGCCGCTTCAGCTTCGGAAGCGGCACTGGCGGCTATGGCGGCGAGACGGCTACGTTCTCGCGCAACGGCAACGAACGCCCAGGCGGCAAAGGCAGCCGCTCGGGAGGCGCCGGAGGCCGTTCCGGTTCCGGCGCAGCTGGCGGCAGCGGCAAGCCCAAGAAGGGCGGCGCGAAAAGCTCGCCTTCGGCCTCCGGCCGAAAAAAGAACAAATAAGCCTGTAGAGACGGCGGATTGAGCAGCAGCTTGGCGGGCGATCCTGATGACCGGACTTCACTTGTCCTCTGATCCAAGGATCGACTACCGAGCTGATCCGGGGAAGCAAGAAGGATGCGCCGCAGGCTTCTGGCTTGCGGTGTTTGCTTTTTTGGCTGATTGGATTCAAGGTATGGTTCTACGGTTCGCAGCCAGATTTGCGGTTGGTCGGGTCGCTATGTAACGGGTCGTAGATCCGTTACAAGCTGTTTTACCCCAGTACGGATGTTCTAACGGATCGTATGTCCGTTAGACGCCGGAAAGCTTACCGAATCACGAGCAATCCGCTGCTCTTTTCCCGCTAAGCGTCTCCTGAATCCCTTAGAATCGGGAGAACGTCCAAATTTAGCTCTAAGCGTCACTTCGATCCGTTAGCGCTGCTGCTACGCAGTTGAAGGAGAAGAATACAAGACGGAGAATCGCTGTGTTTTCAGGAAACAACCTCTGTACGCCCGGTTGTCCTCCGCCTTGCCTTTTCCGAATCAAGCTTGCTACAATCTAGACAGATTCATACCTAATACCCAATCACGACCGATCCATCCGGCAAGGAGGTGCAAGACATGAAGAAGAACACGGAACAGGGCAAACTGCTGGCGCAGAACAAGAAGGCGTCCCACGACTATTTTATCGAGGATACGTATGAGGCGGGCTTGGTGCTCACCGGCACGGAGATTAAATCACTGCGTAAAGGCAGAGCCAACATTGGCGACGCGTTCTCCACGATCCGCAACGGCGAAGCTTTTGTTCATAACATGCACATCAGTCCGTTTGAACAGGGCAACCGCAGCAATCCGGACGACCCAACGCGCACGCGCAAGCTGCTGCTGCACAAACAGCAGATCCGCAAGCTGATCGGGCAGGCCAAGCAGGAAGGCTACACGATTGTGCCGCTTAAAGTCTACGTTCGCAACGGCTACGCCAAGCTGCTGATCGGCCTCGGCCGAGGCAAGAAGCAGCATGACAAACGCGACACCGCCGCCAAGCGGGATGCACAGCGCGACATTCAACGGGCACTCAAGTCTCGCCAGCGTTAAATCTGCACGCGGCTTGAGTCTCGATCTTCCAGCCTTACGCTGGTGGGATTATCTTCATCCGATATGCGATTTCGCTTCTTGGCACGCCATCCAAACTGTGTCTATTTCTATCGAATCAGGGCAGTCGGATCAAAAAATGGAGCCACCAGGCAGACGCGGAATACACTTGATCTCGCCGCCGAATCAGGAAGATTCTGTTAGGTTTTGCGAGAGAGCTGCCGGGGTAATCTACCATTGTGGCATGGAATATGCTATAATCTAAGTCTGCGAGAAATGCTCGTCATGATCGCGGGCAGTCCTTTCTTTTATGGAGGGAAAGGCACTGCATGAACTTTGGAATTGCGGCTCGTGCCGGAACCTTGCGGTTCCCAAGCGACGTCCCTTTAATCCGGAAGTTCCCTTTTAGAAAAATGGATGCTTGTCCTCCGCTTGGAGCTTGCCCGTTTTTCACATCAGGGGGCGTTTATGGATTCGACGGGGGTAGTTCGGGCATGGGTAGCGGGTAGTAGGGACGCGGCTACTTCATCAACGCTAAAGCCTATTAAATGGCAAACAACAAAACAACTACGCTTTCGCAGCCTAAGAAACTGTGATGCGTGCTCTCGCTCAGCATCGCCCATGTGCCGGGATGAGGGCCCAACCTATAGTGGGATACGCCGCTTAGTCTCCGCCTGGGGGTAAACGGAAGAAGACAATCAGGCTGACCCAACGCAGAGCCGGTTACGGGGCGCTGCTCGGGTGACATCAAAACTGTGACTACACCCGTAGAAGCCTATGCTGCGTTGCCTTCGGACAGGGGTTCGACTCCCCTCGCCTCCATATGTACCATCAGAAACGGACACCCACGGGTGTCCGTTTTCTGTTGTTTGGATTCGTAGTGGTTGGTTGAAGGGCATGGTTGTGGGGTTTGTGGGACGGCTGACGATAAACAATAGGAAACTCTGATGGTGTAGGTGGTGGTAGAGCCTATATACTAAAGGAAACTTTGTGCATAATTTACTGAAGAATTTTTTACGTTTTGTCTTATGTATAGAGAAATCACTTTAAAGTGCAGTCGAAAGGAGAAAGAAATGCGATATTCGGAATTGTTACAAAAGTTACCGTATAAGACTCTCATGGACGTTAGGATGGAATTGATTCGTAAAGAATCAGGTTTTGAATTAATACGCTTAGCCGTACAAGATAAAAAAGAAGATTTTCAAGAAAGCATAAAAGATTATGGAGATATCGTCTTTGTTAAATTTCAATTACATATTGATTCATTGATAGAGGCGCTGAACGATTTTAGAGACAAGAAAAAATCTCATGTATTTATTCAAAAAAGAATTTTTTCTCATGTAATTTATTTTGAAGAAAGCCTAAATGATTTACAGTTCTTAGAGAATAGATTTTCAATAGGCCAGCAAGACAATCTTAAAACATTCGATAAACCCACAACTGTTATATTAAATCATTTTAGGCCATCTATGCCTCAGCAATCATACCGAATCAAACAGAAAAAAGGACTACCGCACTTTCCTACTCTTAAAGATGCAGAAATATTTTATCTCTTTGATTCTTTCAAAGAGTACCCCTCTGACTTACCATTTTTATATTTTAACTTTATCGACGATCGTACATGGATAGAAAGAGTTATAGTAAAAAATAATAATCTAGAAGTTTTTATAGAGGGAAGAGATGCGATAAAAAGTGAACTTAAAATATATGCTAAAAGCCCGGAACTAGTAGAATTATTTAAAATAAGCGATAACAAAAAGGTTCAGATAAATTTAGAAGAAAAGCCGCAAGAGGTGTATCTTTATTTATGCCTTGAAGACGAAGTTATGGATTCACGTATGATATCCAAAATGAAGAGTGCATTTTTTGCACAGAATGATGTTTTTTTTGAAGATGATGATTCTAAGGATCTTGAAAATATAATTGAATCAAAGGGTGAAGGTTTGAATATAGAGTATAAAAAAGATAATGCAAATGATAAAAATGATAATATTTTAAAAACTATTTGTGCATTCGCAAACACAGAAGGTGGCTCCATATATTTAGGTATAGATGACGATGGGAATTTTATAGGTATCGAAAATACTGATGCGGAAAGTCAAAAAATACTGAATGCTTTTGATGATCGAATTGAAGGTCATGTACTTATAAAGCCTTATATACATGAATGTAGGTTGATTTCTGGTACAGCTGGGCGAATTTTAGAAATTGAAGTGCAGGAATCTGACAATAAGCCTATCGCGCTTCGTAAAGATCATAAACTTTCTTATTATAAAAGGATAGGTGCAAGTAATCGTGTGATGCGACCGAGTGACTTAAATTATCTGATTCAGGTAGAAGCGCGAAAAATGAGCTTCGATAGAGTTGGATTAAGTAACCAAAATTTATTATAGAAAAGAAGTGAAAAATGAATGGATAGTAAAAGAAATGAAGACGAATCTAAACTTCGAAATTTACCTATGATCCAAGAAGCAGAGAAGCAACTAAAAAACGCAGAAACTGCTCGAAAAGTAATAAAGGTATTTTCGCCATTTCTAAAAAAGTTTGGTATTGATGTTCAAAAAATCGCAACTCCTCTAGAAGATATAAAAAAGAAGTTCGGTAACTTAAATGAGTTTGCTACCATTCCTGACCGATTTAACGATACTTTTGCTGAGCGTGGATGGATACTTTATGACATGATGAATGTAGATATAGCGAGAGAAGCTTTACGAGTAGCAGAAACCGGAAACATTGATGATGCTGAACAAGTTTTAGTTGAATTTTATGATGCAGATACGACAAGATTGTATTTATCTATGATGCAGGGGATTAAAGCATTTCGTCCAAGAATGCGCCTTGCGCACAAGGCTCTGATTGATTATGAAGAAGGAAGATACCATGCTTGTGTTCCTGTTGTATTAGCTCTTTTAGATGGATTAGTAAATGAGATTCATGAATCTAACAAAGGCTTTTTTGCAGAAGGTGTAGAATTTGAAGCCTGGAATTCTTTTGCCGCCCATAGTAAAGGGCTTGGACAAATTACGAGTGTTTTAAGGAAAGGTAGAAAAAAATCAACTAACGTTGAACAAATAACACTACCTTATCGAAACGGGATTCTGCATGGAAGAGATTTGGAATATGACAGTAAACTTGTAGCCGCTAAAACATGGGCAACCTTATTTTCTCTGAGGGATTGGGCCTTGAAAGTAGAAAAAGGTACAGACAAACCCCCTATTAAAGAACCAGAAAAAAGTCTACGCGAGAAGTTTGCAGGACTTTTAGAAACAAGTAGAGAAAGTAGTGAACTGCAAAAATGGCAACCGCGTGAAATCTCTTTAAATGAAAATTTTATATTTCAAGAAGACACACCCGAAATGATTTTGAAGACATTCTTAGAATTATGGATGAAAAAGAACTGGGGTAATATGTCTCAACTAATCTACTGGGAAAAAGTTGACGATAGCCCAAAGCCAAAGAAAGTTAAGCAAAAAATCGGGAATGCTGTATTAAAGGGATTTGAGATATTAAGCATAGAAGATACGGCGGCCGCTGTTACAAAAGTGGAAGTTGATCTGAAAATCGAAAAAGAAGATGTTACTTCAATTTATCGTCATACGTACACCTTAACGAACAGTGATGAGGCAAACAGATATGTTCGGAGAGGAAAGCCGGGATCAGCTTGGAAAATTGAGAACTGGAACTATCAAACAATCTTTTAAAATAGAAACGAGTTTTATGCTTACGATTTTTCGCGCTCTTCTTCTTGTTTTAGCAATCTGAAAAATTCGATCAAATCTTTTTTGTCTGCAATTAGACCAGAAGGATTACGCCATATGAAATTGTTGTCTTTTGAGTACACGTATTTTTCTGAGTCGTCTATTGTAAAGCTGTTCATCAGAGCAGTATCTTCGCGCGAAATATATTGCGCAGGCATTACTTCTTCAAACCGACCCAGCAACATAATATCTTTGCTTAAAGGCAGGGTTACTTCTGTATTCGAAACTCCAAATCCTGGCCCCCAAATTCCTTTCCCCTCTGGTGTCCAATGCAGATTCAAAGGAGAGTCAGAGCATACAAAATAACTATTAGTATCGGTAAATAGCAATGTCCAGTTTCTTTTGAGTAAAAGAGGTATCAAAACATCTAACTGAGTAATCATATTTTGTAAGTACGTGTTATTTGAGAAGTTGATTTTATAACGAGATTCATCGTCTACAAAAGCTTTCATGTCTTCATAGCTTGTTACTCTTTTTTCGCCCTTTGTATTTTCCTGAACTTCTTTTATATAAGCTTCATATCTTTCCGGAGTTTGAAATAATAATTGACTCCATATACTAACTACTTCCTTCATCATTCCATCAAAAACTTCTCTTCTTGCGGGCACGCGACATGCTAGAAGGGCTACAAAACAGATGAAAATTTCATAGTCTTGATCAGCAGGTATTTGTTTTGTTTCTAGTACGCGTTTGATAACCGGAGCGGCCAAGTTCTCTATTTCGGCAAGTGCCTTTTCGAAATCGTCTGTCTCGTTGTCAGGTAAATCTATATTGTAAAAATCTTTTTTAAACGCTACATTTCGAGGCTTAGCTTCCCATTGCCTTCCCGTTTGATGATCCAATGCCCAAAGTTGATTGTTTTTAGAGCCTTGATTAGTAAAGCCAGCTAGATAAAATTGTGGTAAAAAGTGATGGTTACGTGCTGGTTTATTTCCCATATCTATCCCTCGCTCGTTTTAATCGTTTATTTAAGCGATTTATGTAGTAGGTTTACAATCCGTAATAAATAAAATGCATTTCTGTTTAAGGTAACGGTTATCAAAATTGAGATACTGAAAAAGGAGTGACAGTAATTGTAGATGAGTCGAATATGGAAGTGTTGTTAGAAAGTATAAAGCCTCGATATCTTGAAGCTACTATATTCGACAGTATCAATGAACATTTAATACGGTTTAGTATAAGAAGTGTCGCAATTCCTGAACAATGAATAATCAGATCAAAGAAGGAGATTCTGAAAATATGACGAACTTTTACATCATAGGTAGCAAGAAAATCGATTTTCATTAAACTCAATCAGGGGGTAACGATGTATATTCTAACGCTTGGAACCAAAGAAAAAACACAGAAGGGGGGAGACAATAATTTATATCGAGATTGGACAATTAGTGGTACAGGAAGATTTCCTGATTCCAAAAAAAATTTTTTCTCTAATAATAAAAAAGTGGAAGATTTGTTGAATAAACAGGATAAACCCATTTTTGCAATCGGACATGTTCAGGATCACCCAGACGCTGCTGTATCTTTATTATCAATCACAAAGTATAGATTGGACGACAGTACAGGAACCTTCACGTTTGATTATGAATTTATTAAGAAGATACCAGGAATAACAACAGAAGATATAAAAACAAAGCAACTTGTTGCCTACACTGAGGTCGATGGTTTAGAAAATCGAGTTGATCTAAAGATAAAACGTAAAGAGAAGTTAAAATTATTTATAGGTTCTTCAAGTGAATCAAAGGATGACGTCCGTTTTCTTCTTGCGCATCTAAATGAACATTTTGAGAGCGAAATAGAACTGTATCCCTGGTATGGAGTATTTCGACCAGGAGACCATGTAGGGAACAGAATTTTAGAGCTAGCTGACCAAATGGACAAAGCAATATTTATATTTAATGATGATGATGTAACAAGCAATCCTCAGCGAGGAGAAAAAGTTAAAGCCAGAGACAATGTGATATTTGAATACGGCGTTATGGTTTCTAAAAAAGGGATGAAAAACGTCGTGGTTTTCCGCAAAGATAATGTTATAAAACCTACAGATTTAGACGGGATGGTTGACATTATGTATAGTGACAAATTGGAAAAATCTTTTAAAGCTCATAGAATAATTGAACAACACATAAAAGAAAGCTGGCTCTAAACATTACAAGCATAGACCAAAAACCATCAATCTCAGCTTGGTCGATTTTTTTGGTCTATGTTACATTGGATTCCCCAAAAGAGAGCAGGAATAAGGTAATAAAAAACTGAGAGTACCTTCAAACAACCCCAAAAAAAGCTGGTCAGTATGCACGTGCGCAAGCTAAGGAAGCAAGAGCGTCGATTTATTATATAAAAGACGGTAAGCGAATCCGCAAGAATGTGGAGGGAAGCAGTTTGAGATTGTTTTCGATCAACTAGGAAATCGGAAAGAACTTTAGATTCATGAGTGACCTTGAATTGGTGGTATCGATCTTTGTCGGATCAAAAGATGCACGATCGAATGCGTTCAAACTGATTTTACTACAGCGTTCCACTCTCTATTTTTCCTATTCCACTCGCTCTAACCTCGCCCAGTCCAAACCTTCTTTACATATGTAATATGGTATAGAAGTTCAAGGGCGATCAAGATTTCACGATCCAGCGAAAAATCGTCTTCGTCCTCCATCGCATGAGTCGGAAGCAATCCCTCCAGTTTTAACATATAGATCTGCATGCGTTCATAATGCTCTCCTTCTTACGCAATCCATATGATTAGGAGAACTCTGTTTCGATTCGGAGCTCTGATTGAGATGTTAAGACCAGAATTATAGCCGCTGTAACGGCTGTCTTATATTTTTCCTAATCGGGTCAACCCCTACTTTGCTGGCTTTTCCGTGGGTCTCTTTAGACCAGTATACAAGTTTTCAGCTTCCTTCCAGTCTCCATTTGCCCAATCCCCCTCCACCCCCTTATGCTAAACCTAACACTTCATCTGCTAAACCCATCCCACCACAAAAAGGACACCCAACATGCCAAAAAAAATCATTCACCTCATGGGAACGGTCATCACGATGGTCGTTCATCATCCTAATGCCGACGCCCTTCTAGCGGAGGCCGAGCAGCGTCTGATCGACTACGAGAGACGCTTCAGCGCGAATAACCCCAACTCCGCACTCATGCAGATCAATCACCAGGCGGGGAAAAGTCCGGTTACGGTCGATGCCGACTTGTTCGAGCTGATTGCGATTGGCAAGCGGGGGAGTCTGGCGGCGGATAATCTGCTGAACATCGCCATCGGTCCCTTGGTCAAGGCGTGGAAGATCGGGTTTGCAGGGGCGCAGCATCCGACGGACGATGTGATTGCGGAGTGTCGGCAGCTTATCGATCCGCATCAGATTCAACTGGATGAGGCGCGTAATTCTGTATTTTTGGAACAGGAAAAGATGGAGATTGATCTGGGAGCATTGGCCAAAGGATACTTCGCGGATCGGATCGTAGAGGGGTTCAAGCGGCAGCATGCGGAGGCGGGGTTTATCGATCTGGGCGGGAATGTGCTGACGTTCGGGGAGAATCCGGCGTCGGAAGACGGACTCTGGCGAGTAGGGATTCAGAATCCGCAGCTTCCGCGAGGGAACTATGCCCTGGTCTTGAACATGCAGAACCAATCCATTGTGACCTCGGGCATTTATGAGCGGAAGCTGGAGATTGCGGGTCAGACGTATCATCATATTTTTGACGGACGGACGGGTTACCCGGTGCAGAGCGATGTGGCGAGCTTGACGATTGTATCGGATGAGTCGCTGGCGGGCGAGATCTGGACAACACGTCTATTTGGTAAAGATGCGGTCGAGATCATTCACACGCTTAATTCGGTCTCAGGGCTGGAAGGGGTCGTCATTACGGAGCGCAATGAATTGGCGATTACCGAAGGTCTCCGTCCGCACGTTCAGTGGGCGTGATGAATAAATGCAGCAGATCCTTTTCAATGGGAGACAGCGCTTTGTTCTTGGGATACGCGATAAAATAGTCGATCGACAGCAGTTCCAGCGGCAGAGGAAGCAGACGGTAGCCCTGAGGAACTTCCGATGTGCAGATGCTGTAGGGCACGAACGCGATGCCGACGCCTTTTTTGGCTAACTCCAGCGTGGTGAAGATATTGGTACTTTCCAGAATGAGATTCGGCTTGATCTTGAACTTCTGAAACAGATGATCCAACTGCCGGCGGATGGAGGAGCCTTTTTTGGTGAGCACCAGCGGTTCCTGAAGCAGCAGCTTGAGATTCGTACCGACCTTCTCCAGCGTCTGGGGATCGAGGTCATACAGCGGTGAGCCTTCGGCAATCACGGCATAATAACCATGTGGCCCCCAGGATACGACGTCCAGATTGGGCGAGAGTGTCTCGGGATTTTGTCCGATAAAAAAGTCCAGTTCATGGTTCAGCGCACGGATCTCGTTGGCTTCCGAATAGTCCTCTTGAATCTCGATCTTGATGGACGGATACTTTTTGAGAAAGCCGGGCAAAAATAAAGGCAGCAAATACGAACCCAGACTCGACAAGATGCCGAGCTTGATCGTCTGCGTATCCTGAACGGAATAGTGCGCGATTTTTTTGTGGAACTGCTCTTGCGCCATTTCGAGGGACATCAGGTACTGGTAATACAGCTTGCCGGCTTCGGTCAATTGCAGCGGAGAGGTCTGGCGATTCAGGATCTCCGTACCAATCTCCTGTTCGATCCGCTTGACGAGCTGCGTCAGATAAGGCTGCGACACATACAGATCCCTGGCGGCTTTGGTATAGCTTCCGTGCTTGAGGATCGAATCGAGATAATGAAGGATATGCGATGAATCGATAGCGGCCATGGCGATCACCTGCTCTCTTATTTAAGTTCCTTATTAGAAGTTCCTCATTGCAAGTTCGCTATTGGAAGGCGCTTTTGCAAGATGGTATAAGAGGTTGATTATGAATCGATAAGCAAATGCGTATTTCCCAAAAGCATTTTTTCATACTAAAATTTATTTGTAAAGGTAAGTGTTCAAGCTCAGGGGAGTTCATCAGCGATTTATTTTTTTGATCTACATTGTGCATTTATTCACAATAGAAAGAAGGAAGAAACCATGAAACTCATCGGCATTGTGGGGACCAACTCCAACACCTCGACGAACCGCAAGCTGCTGCAATTTATGCGCCAGCATTTTTCGGACCAAGCCGAGATTGAGGTCTGTGAGATCAAACATATCCCTGCTTTTGATGAACCGGAAGACAGACAGGCACCTGCGGAAGTGCAGGAGCTGTGCGAAAAGATCGCGGCGGCGGACGGCGTAGTGATTGCGACTCCCGAATACGATCATACCATCCCGGCGGCGCTCAAGAGCGTGATTGAATGGATCTCGTACACCACTCGCCCGCTGATTAACAAACCCGTCCTGATCGTCGGCGCTTCTCACGGTCTGCTGGGAACATCGCGGGCACAGGCGCATCTGCGTCAGATCCTGGATGCCCCGGAACTCAAAGCCCGCGTGCTGCCGAGTTCGGAATTTCTGCTGGGTCATTCGCTTGCGGCTTTTGACGAAGAAGGGAATCTGGTCTATGCCCACAAGGTCAAGGAGCTGGAAGAGATCTTTGAAGAGTTCCAATTATTCGTGAAGATCAATCAGCAGTTGGTGAAGGAGCATCATTTCAAGACGGAGCAGAACAAGGCATTTAGCTGGGAAGCAGCAAGCTGGGGAGGCGAACAGGCATGAAATTTGTCGGAATCGTAGGCACCAATGCGGCGAAGTCTTATAATCGGAAGCTGCTCGAATTCATGAAGGCTCATTTTAGCGAAAAAGCGGACATCGAGATTCTGGAACTCAAAGGCGTCCCTATGTTCAATGAGTCGGACGATCAATCGTTCAGTCCCATTATCCAGAACTTCAACACCAAGATCATGGAAGCGGACGGCGTCATTATCGCCACACCGGAGCACAACCATTCCATTCCTTCCGCGCTGAAAAGTATTCTGGAATGGCTGTCGTGGAACCTGCACCCGCTCGACGGCAAGCCGGTTATGGTCGTCGGTGCCGCTTACGATATACAAGGTTCCTCGCGGGCACAGCTGCATCTGCGTCAGATTCTGGATGCGCCCGGCGTCAACGCCAGCGTTATGCCCGGCTCGGAATTCCTGCTGGGACGCGCTCATGAAGCGTTCGATGAAGCCGGCCGCATCCAGTCGGAGCGGACGATTGATTTTCTGGAGAGCTGCTTCTATCGCTTTATGCGTTTTGCCAAGGTCGCCAATCTGCTGAATGTCCCCGAAGAGGTCAACTTTGAGCCGGGAACTTACAGCGTGAAGGCGCCCGGACACAATGGCGATCTGCCGATGACCGTGGAGATGAGTGCGACGCGCATCGAGAAGATCGACATCGACACGTCGGGCGAGTCGCAGGGGATTGCCGATGTAGTCTTTACCCGGATTCCGAAACAGATCATCGAAGGTCAGACGCTGAACGTGGATATTCTGTCCGGCGCTTCCGTCACCAGCAATGGTGTCATCGATGGGGTAGCGAAGGCCGTCAAGATGGCAGGCGCCAACCCGGATGTCTTGAAAAAACGGCCTAAAGCGCAGAGCGCGATCAACCGCGGTGATGAAGAATATACGGCAGATGTGGTCGTTGTGGGCGCAGGCGGCGCAGGATTGGCAGCTGCCGCAAGCGTTCTTCAGCAGGGCAAAAAGGTCATCATCGTCGAGAAATTCCCGGCCATCGGCGGCAACACGGTACGCACCGGAGGCCCGATGAACGCCGCCGATCCACAGTGGCAGCGGAACTTTGCGGCAATCCCCGGCGAGAGTCACACGCTGGAAGAATTGGCGGCGACCCCTGAAGAACAGGTGGATGCCGAATATCTGGAAGACTTCCGCACCTTCAAGCAGCAGGTCGTCGATTATCTGCGTGAGACGAAACAGGGCCGGGAGTTCTTGTTCGATTCCGCGATCTTCCACCGGATGCAGACTTATTTTGGCGGCAAACGTACCGATCTTCAGGGCAACCCCATCCATGGTCAATATGATCTGGTCAAAGTATTGACGGATCAGGCGCTGGCCTCCGTCAAATGGCTGGAAGAACTGGGCGTTGAATTTGACTACAACGACGTCACCATGCCGGTTGGAGCGCTGTGGCGCCGGGGTCACAAGCCGGTCAAGCACGAAGGGTATGCTTTCGTAGCGGCTCTGGAGCAGTTTGTTCGTGAGCACGGTGGACAGATTCTCACCGATACGCCGGTGAAGCAGCTGATTATCGAAGCGGATGGTCGGGTGAGCGGCATCATCGGCACTGGCGTAGCCGGACAGACGGTGACCGTTCACGCGCAGGCAGTGGTGCTGGCTTCCGGCGGATTTGGCGCCAATACCCAGATGCTCAAGCAGTACAACACGTACTGGAGCGAGATTGACGATGACATCAAGACATCCAACTCTCCGGCAATCACGGGTGATGGCATCCTGTTGGGACAAAGCGCGGGCGCCGATCTGGTCGGCATGGGCTTCTCGCAGATGATGCCGGTATCCGATCCGCAGACAGGCGCTTTGTTCAGCGGTCTGCAGGTACCGCCGCAGAACTTCGTCATGGTCAATCAGCAGGGCAGACGTTTCGTGAATGAATACGGCAGCCGCGACCAATTATCGATGGCGGCGATCAATAACGGCGGTTTGTTCTATCTGATCGCCGATGACAAGATCAAGGAAACGGCTTATAACACCAATCAGGACAAGATCGACAAGCAGGTGGAACGAGGAACCTTGTTCCGAGCGGATACGTTGGAAGAATTGGCGCAGCAGATCGGGGTAGATCCTGCGGCACTCATCGATACGATCGCCAAGTATAATTCTTACGTCGATCAAGGGCATGATCCGGAATTTGGCAAAAGCGCATTTGACCTCAAGGTGGAAGTGGCTCCATTCTATGCCACGCCTCGCAAGCCAGCCGTACACCATACGATGGGCGGACTCAAGATTGATACGGACACGCATGTGCTGAATGAATCCGGTCAGGTCATTCGAGGTCTGTACGCCGCTGGTGAGGTGGCAGGCGGTATTCACGCCGGCAACCGATTGGGCGGTAATTCGCTGACGGACATCTTCACGTTCGGCCGCATCGCCGGACGGGTTGCGGTTGAAGAACATGTTGGAGCGGCGGAGCATGTGACAAACTGATTCCTTTTCCTCTTTCTCTACTCATTCGCCCATATTAAAAAGACCTCTCGCATAACCATGTGAGAGGTCTTTTGTATTAAGGTGAATTCACCCACAGCGTCGTCCAATTCTCCTGATCCACCAGATAGTAGCTTTCCGGATAGAGATACGCATAGTGACCGGCGAAGGTCGGCCACCAGAAGATCGCCGCTCCATGAACGCGGGCACCTTGGGAGATCGCGGATCGAAGTCCCGAGATCGCCGAGGCGAGGTTTTCGACATACGGATCATGATAGACAATCAGATGCTCCTTGATGAGTCTTCGTTCATAAGCGGGGGCGATGGGCACCAGCTGACTTGGAGTAGAGCCAGGGCCAACGCTGCCGATTGCCTGACTGTAGCGCAGCACTTCGCTTTTCCAGAACTGCTCATAAGAGGCCGGATCGTCGATTGGCGAACTCCAGCCCATCTGATCGTACAGCATGGGATTGATCTGATTGACGACCTGTGCAATTTGCTGAATATAAGCGCTGCTCCAGGTCTTGGTTGTTGAGTAGTTTACCGGCGATGAGATGGAGAAATAGGCATTATTCTTCAGGGCATGAGCCCGGAGATACTTCAGCGTTTGCAGCAGCGCCGGATCATCGGTCATGAAGGACTCGAAATCAATGTGCACCCCGTCCGCTTTGTACAGCACCCCATCCACAGCTACGCCTTTATTGACCAACTGATCGACCAGGACATCTAGATGGGTGTTGAACGTGGAGGTGCCGAACTTGGGATTGGGAACCGTTTCTCCATCGGAATCAGGCAGCATCCTTTTGTTATAGTTCAGGATAATGACCACTTTTTGATTGGGATCGGTGGCTTTGGAGGACCTGATCCAGCTCCCTAGTCCAGCGTAGTTTTTGACATTCAACTGCCCGCTGTCATCCAGCATCCCAATGTCGGCAAACTGATATTCGATTCGATACTGCTGCATTTCCTTGACGTATTTTTGAATATCGGCGGGGGACTGCTTGGTATCAAACCAATCCTGCGACAGGAAGGTCGCATTATGAATCTGGCAGTCCGCCACGCAGCTTGCGCTCTGAAGAACAAGGTCGTCGAAGTAAGCAGCTCCGCTCGGCACAGCCTGAATCACATAGATATATACCAGCAGTTTCTCCGTTCCAGGCACCGCAGTAAAGCGAATCTCCTTTTTCTGATAATCTTCCTTGGAGAAGCTGACCGTGGATCTGCCGCCTGGGATCTTTTTGCCGTTCGGATCGAGACATTCCACACCCAGCAGAGCCGTCTGATTCTGCCCGATCGTCTTGCCGTAACCGGACAGGACAAAGGACTGCCCTTCCTTGACGGTGACGGACACCAGATTGCCAGCGCCGCCTTCACTTTTGGTCAGCTTGGCCGCTTTTTTACCCTGATGGACATGCTTGGCATCTGCGAGATAAGAGAAGCCACCCCAATCCTCCCAGGCTGTGCCTTTTTCAAAATCCCCATTCTCCAGCAGGTTAGGGTTGGCATCGGCTTCCGCCGTTTGTTGATAAAAGGCAGCGTTGGCCATAATCAGCAGTATAACGAAAAAGCTTAATACTTTCCGCCTCATTCTTGTCCCCCATTAGTCATAAAGTTGATGATGCAGGCCAATTGACAAAAAAAGCTCCCCTTCAGCAGCAGGCTTCAAGAATAGGCCGTGCTGCTGTTCAGGGAGCGATCTGCTTCCAACCTTTCGATTTATTTCCACACCCGATTCATCCGGAGCGCTTCCTGCACGTACCCATAGACCGATACCGGACTCATGATGATCTGGTAGAGCAGAATGTAGGCGAAGAAGCCCAACGCATTTTTACGTACACGCAGATTCAGGGATTTGAACACCTTCTTCTGATACGTATACAAGATAAAGTTGGCGGTGAAGGTCAGCGGCAGGACAAGCAGAGTGGTGATGCCAACCACCCAGTAATAGCCGAAGAACGCCAGTACCAGACCCGGCAGCCACACAAAAGTATAAATCAGATCCAGATACGGCATAACCAGATTGCAGAAGGTCAGATATTTGGTATACGGCGAGGGCTGCTGCCATGGCTTGACGACTTTGAGCGCCTCGATCATGCCCCGCGCCCAGCGGCTTCTTTGTCTAAAGAAGTGATACAAGCTTTCCGGTACATCGGTAAACGCAACCGCGAGCGGTTCAAAATAGACTTTGAATCCCTGACTCAGGAATCGCCAGGTCAGCACGATGTCTTCGCCAATCGCATCCGGCCAGCCGCCGACTTGGCGTACCACTTGGGTTCGATATAGAGAGAAAGCGCCCTGCGCGACCAAGGTTCCCTGGAATAGACCTTGAAGTCTCTTGATGCTGGCAATCCCCAGGAAATAATCCCATTCTTGAATCTTGGCCAGGAAATTACCCCGGCTGTTGCGTACCAATACAGCGCCGGCAACGGCACATACATCTTGGGGCGAAGATTTGAATCGGGCAACGATATGTCGAAGGGCTTTCTGGTGCAGAAGGGTGTCCGCGTCCAATGTGAGCATGAGTTCAGTCTCAACATGAGCGAGAGCGGTGTTCAACGCGTGGTTTTTTCCAGGTGTCGCTTCAAAGATGACGGTCAGATGCAGCCCTAATTGTTCGGCGGCTTCTTCGGCTGCGGCTGCGGTGCGGTCCGTGGAGTTGTTATCGATGACAATGACTTGCACTTCTCCGTCGTAATCCTGAGTGGAGATATAACGCAGGGTGTCGGCAATTCCGGCTTCTTCATTATAGCAGGCGACCAGGATAGTAACCGGATCATACGGATAGGATTCCTTCAGAGGCGGCTGCTTATCAAGTAGAAGGCTGGAGACCATGAAAGCATTGGTGTAGCCGGGAATGTACGACAATCCAATGATGATAATGATCGCCGCAGGCAGTGTAATCTGATGACCGAGGTCATTCACCCAGGTTACGGATAAAATCATGGAAAAGATCATCCAGGAGGCAGCTAGAGTGTGACTCAGATAAAACTTTCCTTTTAGAGGAAGGTAAAGCTTGGACGGTGCAGGAGGGGACGGTTTGTCCGGGGGAGAGGGTTCGTTTCTCATGATGTACTCCGATCTCGATGTTTAGTTCTTAAGGCGCAGACCTTAATGTTCACTTGTTAACTGAATGTTATTATATTTGCTTGCTTGCTACATTTCAATAACATTTTATCAATCTATATTTTTCCTGTTAATCATTAAATTAAAAGCATTTTAACGAAGCGTTTTCGGATATTTCGGTCAATCAACAGCCTATATGCGTTCCCTATAACCAGTCATGCTTTTTAAGTTTACATAAGAAGGATGCTGCCCGTGCTACAATCGACGTACGGAAACAAAACGCGAAACGTATCGACGATCCAACACTAAGGGGGACTTTGACCATGACCGATAAATTCCAACTTGTAGGCAGCCTGCTTCGTCCGGAAGACCTGCTGAAGTATAAAACACAGATCGAACACCGGGATGACATTCAATATCCATTCTATGAAGAATTCGACGGCTACCAGCAGTGTGAAGCCAAGGCGATTGAGTCGGTGGTGCAGGATCAGATTCAGCATGACCTGTCGATCCTCACGGACGGCGAATATTCCAAATCGATGTGGCATCTGGACTTTGTGTGGGGCTTTGGGGGCGTGGAGCGATACATTGCGGATCATGGCTATTTCTTCCGGGATGTGGACGGTACTTCCAAATACGAGACACGCAAAGACATTGGACTGCGGATTACCGGTGAATTGAGCGGGAAAAACCATCATTTTATCGAGTCGTTTAAGCAGCTTCAGGATCAGGCAGGCGAACGTGAGACCAAGCTCTGCGTCCCGTCTCCGTCTCATATCTTCGGGGAGCTGTCCTGGTCGGACAATATCGGGGGAACCGATTCGGTCTACAAGAACACGCAGGAGCTGAAAGCCGGGCTGGTTCAGGCCTACAAGGAATTTGTACAGGAATTCGAGGATGCGGGCGGCAAGATTCTGCAATTCGACGACTGCCTCTGGGAGCTGTTTGCCGACGATAACCCGAACTCTCCGTACACGGGCGAAAATATCGACCAGGAACAGGTACAGCAGCTGGCAGCCGAATTTATCGACATCAACAACACGGTGATCGACTTCGGACACGAATTGAGTCTGAAAATGTGGACGCATAACTGCCGGGGCAACTACGACTCCCGCAACATGGGCGGCGGTTCGTATGTGAAGATCGCCAATCTGTTCCTCAAGCAGCTCAAATACGACCGCTTCTTCCTGGAGTGGGACGATGACCGCGCAGGTTCGCTGGAAGCACTGGAAGTGTTCAAAGACCGCCCGGATACCGAGATCGTACTCGGCCTGCTGTCGTCCAAGACGAACACGCTGGATGACGAAGAACGCGTGCTGCGTCTACTGAATGAAGCTTCGACGATCATCGAAAAAGATCGCCTGCTGCTGTCCCACCAATGCGGCTTCGCCTCCTGCGACGGCGGTAATGAGCTGACGCACGCCGAGCAGTGGGAGAAGATCAAGCAGGGGCAGAAGATTGCGCAGCAGTATTGGGCCTAATGCGCGTCGAAACGAGTTTGGACCAAGTGGATCGATCATCTAAGCGATTATTGAAAAGGTACCCCTGAGGGTGCCTTTTTGCTTGGAGCGGTTATCCCGGATTTTGCTCTTGCTTGCTCCCATCGCCTATAATAGTCCCTGACCCGCCTGTATCACCGAGTTAGGAGGCTTAATATGGATTTCATTCAGCATTATCTGCGAAATACCGGCATGAATGACACAATGATCTTGTACAGTTCCAACATCATCATGATGGTCTTCATCGCCGCACTCTGCATTTTGGCCAACTTTATCACCAAGAAGATCGTACTGAACGCTGTCATTCGCATTGTGCGCAGCAATCGTTACCGCTGGGATGACATTATCGTGGAGAAAAAAGTCTTCCACAAGCTTTCCCATCTGGTACCCGCGATTATCATCTACTTCTTCGCGCCGGTATTCCCGATCTATCAGGGACTGATCGAAAAGTTAGCCGCCGCGTACATGATTATTGCCACCATCGTCGTCTTGAACGCGCTGCTGGATGCGTTTGAAGCGATCTATCGTTCCTTCGAGATCTCGAAGATCCGTCCGGTCAAAGGCTACATTCAAGTGGTCAAGATCGTGCTGTTTATCATCGGCGGAATCATCGTCATCTCCAGTCTGATCGGACAGAATCCACTGATTATTCTCAGTGGTCTCGGCGCGTTGTCTGCGGTGCTGATGCTGATCTTCAAAGATTCCATCCTCGGCCTCGTCGCTGGCGTGCAGCTCTCCTCCAATGACATGGTGCGAGTCGGCGACTGGATTGAGATGCCGAAATATAATGCAGACGGTGACGTCATCGACATTACGCTCAACACGGTGAAAGTCATGAACTTTGATAAAACGATCACCATGGTGCCCAGCTACGCCTTCATCTCGGACTCCTTCCGCAACTGGCGAGGGATGCAGACGTCTGGTGGACGGCGGATCAAGCGCAGCGTGAATCTCGATACCAGCAGCATCACGTTCTGCACGGATGAGATGATCGAGGAGTTTAAAAAGATTCATTACATCTCGGATTATGTGACAGAGCGGGTGGCTGAGATTCGTGCCTACAATCTGGAACACCGAATTAATCGGGAGAATCCTGTAAACGGACGCCAATTGACGAACGTTGGTGTGTTCCGTCAGTATGTACTGCAATATCTGCGTCACCATCCCAAGATTCATCAGGATATGACGATGATCGTCCGTCAACTGGCGCCCGGCGATAACGGACTGCCGCTGGAGATTTACGCGTTCACCAACGATACTGCTTGGGTAGTATATGAAGCGGCACAGGCCGATATTTTCGACCACATCTTCGCGGTCGCTCCGATGTTTGGACTGCGAATCTTCCAAAGCCCGACCGGACATGATATTTCGCGGTTCAAGGAAGCGGCGGATTCGCAGGAAAAAGAACGTCTGGAGTCGGAGGTGGGCTAACCACAGTCGATCCAGCTCCAGCTCTAAATCCAGTTCCAACAAACAAGAAAACGGACGCCTAAGTGGGCGTCCGTTTTTGTTCTTCCTATCTGGAGATCCACAAGCCTACAAATAAACCTCCATCCGCGTCACCTGGCCTTCGCGGATCGCCAGTGCTTCGGCTTCGCCGAGTACAGCGCCGTCATGGGAGCGGCTGCTGCCGTCTGCGTTCCACAAGACGTAACGCTTGGGCAGCATGCCGCCGCCCTCGTAAGTTGAGCGCGGGCTGCCGCTGGTGACGTCCTGAATGTACGTCACCTCACAGCTCCGCAGCAGACGGAAGCTTAGCTTGCCTGCTGGGGTGAACAACCAGCCCGGCAGCTTAGGGCGAAGCGCGAAGCTTAACCCTCCGCTTGCGCTTTGCAGCCCGAACGGTTCACCGCCGGTCATCATATGCAGCCACATATGAATGAATTCCGCCGTCGAACCGCTCAATCGCGCGATAAATCCGGTTCCGTGCAGGCTGGCATCCGGATTGGCGCTGCTGGCGATAAACGAAGAATTCTCCAGCGTGCTTCGTCCATATACGGCGGCATCCATAAATGGCGGCAGCGCTTGACGCAGATCTTCATAGAACTGCTCATACTGTCCGCTGCGCAGACATTCCAGCAGATATTTAAATTCCATGTGCATAAACACGGATTCGTTTTCCAGCCATCCAGGGGTAAACGCCCGTGTCCGTCCCAGTTCAAACGGCTGTCCATCCAGGCTCTCATTGACTTTGTACATGCTCAGCTTCGTATCGTATAATCCGCTGCTGCGCACCCGGTCATACAATTCCGCAGCTGCAATCGGCGCCTGTTCGATCTTCATCGCCCGCGCGACACCTTCCAGGAAGTGCGGGACATCGTTGCGCTTCCAGGCCTGCACTTCGACGATCTCGGTACCCTCCGCATCGGTATGGATCGCATACGAAGCCGCTTCGTAGGTAAAATAGGTCGGATACAATCCGCCGCCTGCATCCAGCGCCGTCTGCATCCCGCCGGACAGCTTGCGCTGCGCCGCTTCGAGGAACGCTGCGGCTGCGATGGCCGTCAGCGAATGTTCCTCGCCGCTGAAACCCCAGCGAATCTCTTCCCGATAGCGTTCACGTGCGGTCGCCAGCTTGTCCCACAGACGGTGATCTGCTTGGTTCTGGTCAGTGGCGTCTGCGTCGCTGCTGGCTTTTTCCATCTCGTAGGCAGCTAACGCTTCGGATACTTCTCCCAGCAGGGTCTGCATTTCAATGGGCCAACGCAGTTGGGTGTCCTCCGGCATCTGCGCCAGCGAACGCTGCAAGAATTCGACCAGCCGCAGCAGTTCGCACAGCTCACCGAAACCGGAGGCCATGAGTCCCGGAAGTCCATTCATAGAGTCATTCCATCCTGGCTTGCCCGCTTCCATCTCGATACCTACACCGGATGGGTCAAGGGTCGCCAGCTTGATCGTTACCAGCGATAAAAGTTTCTCCAGCAGGGTGGACGTGTAGATGTCTCCCTGACCGTGCTGCGTCCGCATCCAATGGACATCCTGCGTACGGGCGTGAAGCTGAGCTTCTTTTTCCGAACTCTCCGTCAGAGCCTTGTACTGCCGCACCCGGCCGTCTGCCAGCTTCACATATTTCCGGCTGCGCGGCTGCACCCAAGCGGGGCTGTCATAATAGCGGTAGTCTCTTGCGGTCATCAATTCCTGGAGACGATCCGGGAAGATCGCCAGATAACTTTCGATCAGATCCAGATTATATGTCCAGTGGTCGGTCCAATAGCCTTCCCCGAAGTCAGCCTCGAAGTCCTGCTGCGCCAGACCCAGCACTTCAGCGACGAAAGTTTCCTCATCCGTCAGCAGCGTGTCGGTATGTCCCTGAATCCACTCTACCAGCTCACCGGGTGTAAAGGCTTTGGCCGCTTTTTGCAGGAAGCTTCCCAAGGAATCGTGGGCATCGGCTGTGACCAGCTTCAGCAGAGAATCTGCGTCCGCCCGCGAGGTGAGACGGAACGTGCTGCCCTTCACGACCAGTGGGTTGTAGCCGTCGGCCTGGATCAGACTCATAAACATGCGAATGTTGAAGGTGCCGACCCCCGGATTAAACCAGACATCGCTTCGGCGGTTCTGATTGGCATCGCGGAAGTTGCCGTTGCCCTGGGAGTAGGGTTTGGCCTGTAGTTTGAAGAAGTTGTAATCACGCTCCAGATCGCCGTGCTTGCGCGAATAGACGTGATATACATGCGGGTTCCCCGAACCGCTTGGCAGCAGCAGCGGATAACCGCCGCGCAGCAGATTGTCGAGGTAGCTCTGACGGACATAGGCGTCAAACAGCGGCATGCCCGAAGCCATCGCTACATCGTCTGTGAGCTGCTCGGCCAGTTGTTCGGCTTCGCTGGCTTTGTGGGTGATGTAGTCAGCCGTGGCAATCTCTGCGATTCGCTGCTGCACAATCGTAATGTCCGGTACATGACCAATGACCGTGCAGTGGCGAATATGCTCCCCAGCGCCAAGCTCTACCGTATAACCGCTGAACGCACCCGGTACTTTGTTGGTAGTCACCTGCGGCATATCCAGCAGTGTTCCCAGCGAATGGCGTTGGAATCCTTCCGGACGGATCAGGGACAGATTATTCCCAAAGATGAGGCTGGTGTCCACAATGGGGCGAAGCAGGGTATCCGTATTTCCCTGCGAGAGGAAGCTGTACATGAAGTGTCCGGCTTCGATCAAGCCTACTTCACTGCTGTCTGCGGTGCTGCCGCGAAGACGATAGAAGGGCACCCGGCTCTCCAGCTGTTCGACGTCCATCCAGCTCTTGAGCGTGTAACCCAGTTCCTTATAAGCTCCATTATCGATGCCATAAGGGAGCAGCGCCGGCATTCCGTCCAGCACTTCGATTTCAATCGGCGTCCCACCGAGATTCGTCAATTCCACCTGCCGAACCAGCGCGGCGTAACGTTCGCCCGGCAGCGTGAAGTAACGCACGGACATCTTCAGACCTGCATCGGGGTTGAGGCTTTCCAGCTCCAACTTATTGCGCGAGACGAACATGCGGCGCTGTTCATTTTCCGGCGCATCAATGGAAGGAAACAGCTCATGGAAGGCCCAAGATGCTTCGCTGCCTGCGGGTCTTTTTTTGACAAAGGTACGGAATCCGCGCAGGGGAGTCAGGCTGTAGCTGCGATCAGCGGGGAAAAACTCCATGATCGAACTGTTCTTGTCTTCGACGCCAAAGCTTGCAAGGCCCTGACCGCGATTGACGTAAAAGGCCCACATGGGAATGCCGCGAAGACCGGCAATGCCCGGAAGGAAGCTGGAGAAAGGCTTGGCCTGCTCATAATCTTCGATTACGAAACGCCCCTGTTCGTCGAAGGAATAGCGGCTTTGCGGAATTTCGGTTTGCATGGGATTGGTGGGATTCATCATAACGCCTCCTCAAGAGTCACAGCATTGTCCGCGATGACCCGACTGATATAATAAGCACTTTGCTTGGGGGTTCGCTGCTGCGTCTCATAGTCCACGTAGACGATGCCGAATCGCTTGTCATACCCGTAAGCCCATTCAAAGTTATCCAGGAACGACCAGACAAAGTAGCCCTTGAGCTGACCGCCTTCGGTGATAAAACGCTGACAGGCCGCCAGATGATCCCGGAAATAAGCGATGCGCGTGTCATCCTGCACGGCTCCGTCTTGAAGCTGATCCGGCATTGCTGCCCCGTTTTCCGTAATCAGAATCGGCAGTCCGCGCGTGTAGTCCTGTTCAATACGCTTCAAGAGGCGATACAGGGAATTGGGCGTAATCTCCCAGCCCATGTCCGTGACTGGCGCGGCGAACAGCACCTGCTGCGTTCTCAGCAGCGAGCCGTTGTCTGCATGTCGGATGACGCTGCGCGTATAATTGTTTAGTCCGAGGAAGTCGCCAGGCTGGGCGATCTGCTCCAGATCACCCGGCTGCACAAAATCCATCCCTTGCGCTTGTGCGCCGTATTCGTCGATCATGTCCTGCGGATAGCGCCCGTGGAAGATCGGGTCAGCGAACCAGCGAACGAGATACCCATCCTGACGGCGTGCAGCCGCAAGGTCGGCAGGATCTTCGGTAGCGGGATCAACCATTTCCATATTGAGCGTGATCCCAATCTTGCCGGTCAGCTGTTTTTCCCGATGCAGCTCAATCGCTGCCCCGTGGGCCATGAGCAGGTGATGGGCGGCCCGAATTGCTTCATAAGCATCTTGATGCCCCGGCGCGTGTACGCCCTGACCATAGCCAAGCACAGCCGCGCAGAACGGTTCATTGATCGTGTTCCACCAGGGGATGCGTGCACCCAGACGATCCATTACCGCAGAAGCATAGAAGCGGAAATGATCCAGCACCTTGCGGTTCGTCCAGCCCCCCTGATCCTGCATCCATTGAGGCAGATCCCAATGGTAGAGGGTAAGCATCGGCTGGAGTCCGGCACGTTCAATCTCATCCAGCAATCGCTCGTAAAAGGCAAGACCCGCTTCATTAATGACGCCCGGCTGAGGCACGATGCGCGGCCAGGCTACCGAGAAGCGATAGTGACGGAACCCCAGACTGCGAACCAGCTCAATGTCTTCAGCGTAGCGGTGGTAATGGTCACAGGCCATATCTCCGTGGTCACCATTGGCGACTGCACCGGGTACACGGCAGAATGTATCCCAGATCGAGGGGGTGCGTCCGTCTTCGGCAGCGGCGCCTTCAATCTGGTAAGAGGAAGTGGAGGTCCCCCAGAGAAAGTCGTGTGGAAAAGGAAGCGTTTGGCTCATAAGTCGATCAATCATCCTCTCTCTATTCCTGTATGTAACCGTTAACGAAAGTAGTTTCGTTAGATTTCATCCTCATTATGGAATGACTGCGGTGTTTTGTAAATATCCTTTTCCCAACATGACCATGAACATTGCGTGTACGTTTAGAGTATGAGTGAGGATGAGTTGACGCTGCTTCCCATTCCGGCATAAAATACAGAGAGAAATCCAAAGCTGAATCTGAGAATCCAACAGATGGAGAAAATGAATCGAAACTGGTTTAGTCAAAAGGGAGACAACCATGAATATCAAACATATTGCGCATCTGGCTGGGGTATCGGTGGCAACGGTATCCAAGATTATTAATAACTATCCGGACATTGGGGAAGAGACGCGCCAGCGAGTGCTCAAGATTATGGAAGAGACCAAATATCGTCCAAGCTCATCCGCACGAACCCTATCGACCAAGAAGTCCCATCTGATCGGGGTTGTGTTTGCGGGCAAATTGAACGTCGATTTTAGTCATCCCTTTTTCGTTCAGGTGATTAATGCGTTCAAGAAGCAGATAGGGCTGCTGGGCTATGATCTGCTGTTTTTCTCGAATGAAAAGTTTCTGGAGGAAGGTGAAGATTATCTGGCTCGCTCGAATTACTTTCAGGTGGATGGCTGCATTGTCATCTCCGGTGACGAAGTGGAGCGCAGTGTCTTTGATCTGGATGCCAGCGACGTGCCGTGCATTGGGATCGACATCGAACTGACCGGGCGCCATTCCTGTTATATCATGTCCGACAACGCCAAGATCTCGCTGAAGGTGGTCGAACATTTCTACATGCTGGGTTATCGGGACATTGGCTATATTGGCCCAGAGCCAGCCTCACTGCCGATGAAGCAGCGGCAGTCCGGCTTCGAGGCCGCCATGCAGATGTTCGGGATGAAACTGGCGGAATCCCATTCCCTGTATAGCGGCGGTTATCAGGAGGAAGATGGGTATGCCACCATGCTTCGTATGATCGACGAGGGCAAACCGCCCCGCGCCTTGTTTGCCGCGACGGATCTGCTGGCGATCGGCGCGATGCGGGCGCTGCGAGAGCGCGGACTGCGTGTGCCGGAAGATGTGGCGGTAGTGGGCTGCGACGACATTGAAGCCTGCCGATATACTTTTCCGCCGCTGACGACCATCAAGCAGGACACCGAACGGATGGGCAAGATGGCGGCCATGCTGCTGTTTGACCTGATGAACAAGCAGATGGATAATCGCTGTATCCAGGTGGAGCCGGAGCTGGTCGTGCGAACATCCTGCGGAAGCGAGGCAAGCCGATGATGGTTGTGCCTGCAGCCCCTGAACATTTTCCGCGTCTGGCGCAGCTCTGGCTGGAGGCTTCATTAACCGCACATGATTTCGTGGACGCGTCCTACTGGATCGCTAATCAATCTGCCATGCAGGAGCAGTATCTGCCCCAGTCGGAAGTGCAGGTCTGCCAGGATGATGGCGAGATTGTTGGATTTGCCGCGATGGTGGGCGATGATCTGGCGTCATTATTCATCGATCCCAAGCGGCAGGGACGGGGGTATGGAAGGCTGCTGCTTGAACAGGTGAAAACGGAGCGCGAGAGCATCACGTTGAATGTATTTGTGAAGAATACGCAGGCATGTGCTTTTTATCAGAAAAACGGCTTCGAGGTTGTCGCAGAGCAGATTGATGAAGCAACGGGAGAGCGTGAGTGGAGGATGGTCTGGCGGCGGATTCAATCCGAACAATCGTAGAAGCTGAGTCGGAAGAAGGATGGATTCAGGGGAATTTCGAATCCAAGAGCTTCGATAATCTGCATAACAAAGAACCCCAGTCCTCGATGAGAGGATTGGGGTTCTTGTTTATCTGAGCTTGCCTGAGGAGCGGGCTGTACAGCCTTGCGCTCTACAGGAGTTCAGTGCTGGAAGCGGGATTACTTCCAGTTTTCGATGCCAGTCTCAAGTTGTTCAAAACCATGCGGCACGGAAGCTTCCATAATATCGGAGTAGCTTGGGTGAGTCTGTGGAACGTCGCTCCATTTCGGGCTAACATTGATTTCCCAAGGATGACGACCCAGCAGATGGTTCATGATGCGGACGACTTCAAGACGAGTGATAGCTTGGTTCGGGTTGAACTTGTCTCCCGTGAAGTCGAACAACAGACCTTGCTGCTGCATAGCAGCTACGGCTTCCTTCGACCAGTGACCGGATACGTCGGTGAATGTGCTGTCTCCAGCTGTATCCCATCCGTAGAGATTTGCCAGCGTTTGTGCAAACTCGGCGCGTGTAACTTCTTTCTTAGGCTTGAACGTACCATCTGCAAATCCAACCATCCATTTGCTTCCGCCTGCGGTCTGGATCGCATCCAGTGCCCAGTTTTTAGCGGCAACGTCTTTGTAGGTTGCTTTTTTGCCAGTAGCTTCGTCTGCGTACAGACGCGACAGGATGGCAGCTACTTCAGCACGGCTGATGCCGCGATCCGTCTGGAACGTTCCATTCGGGTAACCCTTCATATAAGCGACATGATCGCCTGCTTCTTTAACTTTCGGCTGCATCGTCACATCGAACTTCACCAGGGTTTGACCCACGTGGATGATGCCGTTCTTGATATAGCTATCGCTGCCGAAGGTTTCTTCTTGCGTTTGCTTCCGGCTGTCGAAGGTGTTGTACCCTTCTTTTTCACCCAGGAAGTAATAATCGCCTTCTGGGAAGACCATCCAACCATATTTGCCTTCATCCGTGCTGGACTGCGGGTTATGGTTTTTGTTGGGTGCAAATTCGCTCAGTTCCGGCAGGTTGACTGGAGTTCCTGCTACTCTGCCTTTGGAGCGGTTCAGTTCCGTGTCTGCCCAGTAGAGCTTCATGTTGACGCCTGCTACAGGCTTGCCTGTAACCGAATCCGTCAGCGTTCCGTAAGGGTCGACCAGATCAACGGACATCTTGGCTTTACCTTGGCTGTCTACGCTCAGTTTGCCGCTAGGACCCGCTAGTTTTTCGCCATTAGGCGCCATTACGTTCAGAGCAAGCGTATATTGGCCTGCTGGAACTTGTGGCAGAGCGAACGTACCATCTGAATTCATCTGAACACTCGCCAGGTTCAGTTCCTTACCGTCTGCCGATACGATTTTACCGGATACATTCAAGTTTTCTCCGACAAGCTTCGTGATTTTGTCTTGTACGGCTTTGCCGCCATTAGCTGTATCGGACACAACAACTTCTGTCTTCATGCTTGTCGCAGGCTGCTGCACCGTTGGTGTTTGCGTTGGAGCTGGTGTTGAAGCAGCAGGAGCTGGAGCCGGGAGCGGTGCAGGTGCAGCCGCATCAGGCACGTTAGGAACGATCACAACTTGTGGCGTAATCTCAACAGTGTTCGATACGCCGGCATGGATGCCCCCTTCAACGCGAAGGCGGAAGCGATAGTTTTCACGCGGCGACAATCCTGGCAGCGTAATGCTGGTCGAATCTGTAGTCAGCGTGTCGCCTTCTGGAATCGCCGTGAATTCTACACCGTCCGTAGAGCGTTCGATGATGATCTTCTTGGCTCCGGTGAGAGCCGGGAATTTCAAGGTCACTTGGCCTTGTCCAGCTTCGGCTTCCAGCGTGCTAACCGGTTCCGAAGGAGCAACTTGTACGGCGTTGGATACGCCGGCATATTTACCCGACTTGATGTTCAGACGGTAGAAGTAAGTGCCTCCGTTGTCCAGGCCTTCGATCGTTACGCCTGTCGAAGTTGCGTCAAGCGCCTTTTCAAGTGTTACTGGCGTGAAGTTCTCGCCATCTGTAGATTGTTCAACCACGATGTCTTTGGCTCCAGTCAGAGCCGGGAATTTCAGTGTGACCTTGCCGTTGCCGGACTCGGCTTCGAGAGCAGTCAGCGCTTCCGAAGGGGAAGCCAGGACAGGGTTGGATGGACCGGCATAGAAGCCGCCTTCCACGTTCAAGCGGAAGTAGTACAGGTCTCCGTTATTCAGGCCTGTTACCGTTGCGCTTGTCGAGGAAGCGTCCAGCGCTTGCGGCAGATCGACCGGAGTGAAAGTATCTCCTCCGTCTGTGGACTGCTCAACCGTAATCTTGGTTGCTCCAGTCAGAGCCGGGAATTTCAGCGTTGCCGAACCGTTACCGGAAGTTGTGGTCAGCGTGCTCAGTGGAGCGGGTTGAGCTGCGTTCACATAGACCGTGAACGTTTTTTCACTGGTCAGGCCGCGTTGACCGTCTTTGCCTTCCTGCGTCAGCGTTGCTTTCAGCGTAACGTAAGTGCCCTTCTTCGAGGTGATCGGACGTGTGACCTTACCGTCATTACCGATTACCGAAGGCTGATCGGAAGACCAGGTTGTCGTCACGCTTGGATCTTGTACAAACTGGATGTCGCCGTTGACCGAATCTTTCCAGTCTCCATCGGCAAATTGAATATTTGTATTCGATTCAGCGGATTCGATGTTTTTAATCGATTCTTTGTAGCCATTTACGAGTTCATTTGCAATCTTGGTAGCAAGTTCTTCGACTCCCTGTGGGTATGCCTTATCCACATCAACGTGCAGGCCGCCTTTTTTGATGGAGTCAATGAATTCGTCGTCGGTATGCTTGTAAGTCACATCGGTTACACCCAGATATTGGGCTTCATCACGGTCGAAAGTCTCTTTCAGTTCGGCTTGTTTGGTACCGCCGTCCAGTTCTTCTGTCGGATTGTCTTTGATGTTGACTACATAGCGAAGTGGAGCCGTTCCCCAAGGGATTTTGTTAACGGCAACGTCAAGGGACTTGCTGGATGTCGAGTACAGCTTCATATTCTCAAAGGAGAAGATGGAAATGATCTCGCAGCCGTGACTGGTATAGCTAACGATCGGTCCGAATTCGTCGCCGTACACGGTAGGCAGGCTCAGCTTACGAATGATCTGTTCGCCGTTGTCCCACATGTTCAGCGTTGTATCCGTGCTTACGATCTTGATCGTATGTTTGGTAGAGGAACCTTTTGCATACGATTGGAGGAGTTCAACGCCCTGGTTATTCATCGCCATTTGGTCCAAAGAATAACCTGTTCCTTTGTACAGCTCTTCCGCATCCACGCCGGTAAGCTTATAAACATTGATGTGTTCTTGCACATACAGGATTACGTAACCACTCATCTTGTTGTTGGCGTCGATTTTTGTGTTGAACAGGAATCCGCCGCCCTCCATGCTGTGGTAGTTCGCTTTGGATTCGTCCATATCGAAGGTGATGATCTTCTTGCCAGTCGGGCTGCCGTTTGTAAGCATGTAATCTTTGTAGCCCGGCGCTGTATAACCGTAGAAGGTCAACGTGTTGCCATTGTCGGAGAATTGAACGTGGTTGTAATCAGGGGTTTCTACTTCAGGTGTTGATCCGAAGTTGTACCAGCTCTCATAGCCGGAGTGTACATGTGAGGTATCTGTGATCGAAGATCGGTCGGCACTCGCGTCCATAATGTACACGTACTTGGGGTCCACACCCATAGCGACAAGTTTGGCTTTAATCGCATCGTTCAGTTGGCTGTCAAAGTCCGAGGTGTCGTATGTGCTGGTGCCCGTGTTGTAATATACTTCAGCGACTGGTGCAAGTGCGTGAATGGCTGGCGCATTTGAGATGCCTAACAATGTGGCCAAACTCAGTGCGATCACTGCTTTTTTCTTCATTCAATCCCCATCCGTTCTCTAATAGTGATGATCCAGTAAAGATGACCTGGTGAAAATGTAAACATCAACATATTGCCCTTTATTTATCGTCAGGAATTCTTGGAATTTTACAGATATACACAAAGATCATAGAAATAATTACTGTGCTATTTTAATTTCTTCTATTAATAAAAGCCTCAATATACAGCTAGGACTAAAGGCTTTATTTGTGTCTGTTTTGTGAACGAAAAATGAAAAAGGGAAAAATCTGACCTTCGTAACGGAGGAACATATGGCCTTTGATTGTGAACAATGTATTTTTTTAAAGAGATATTCCGTCATCAAGTAGGGAATTAAAAATCTAAAATGTTAGTTTTCCTCAAAATCTCTAAACTATAAGTCTAAAGTCCTGCTTGCCTGCAAACTGGACTAGAAAACATATTTTTCTATTTTAATGGCGTTTTTTTCTATAAGATGCGTCTGCTCTCAATACCCCTATGCAACAAAGCGCAGGATTTATGCAGCAAACTCCCAAAAGGTAGAGAATAGAACCTGCCGGATTGTAAGATAAAGCCGTAAAGAAGAAAGGAGGAGAGTATGAAAATCGTATTTGAAATCGATGAAGCTCTGGATCGTCGGACGGCGAAGGTCTTCACGCATCCTGAAGAAAAGGAGCGCTGGGCGTCGCTGCGTGAAGCGCTGGAGCAGGCTGATGAGAAGGTTGGATTGATTCATGCGGCCAATGATCGGATCGTACAGGTGCCTCTCGGACAGATTGCTCTTATCGAATCCGAGGATCGAATGTGCGGAGTGACGCTGATTACCGGAGAACGGTATCTCCTGAACAAGCGTCTCAAGGCAGCGGAGGAGGAGTTTGCCGCGCCGCGCTTTGTCCGTATCAACAACCGTACAATCATTGGAACTGCGCATATTCGGGAGTTTTCTTCTGCCGCTCATGCTCGCCTGCAAGTGACGCTGAAAGAGGGTTCGACCCGTGCCGTTAATCGCTTTTACATTCAATCCTTTAGGAGGGCTTTATGATGATCGTTCAACTTCGTCATTCCTTTTTCCAGGTGTTTACCATGTCTATGCTATGGGTGATTCTACTGTTGACCTTATTTTATGGGGGAGAAAAGATTACGGTGGGCTATCTATGGCATGCAGCCGGAATCGCCGCCATCTGCGCCGCTTTGTTTGGAGTGATGTATAACGCGCTGTGGAATCATTTGACGCTGAAGCCCATCTGGAATATTCTGATCTCTTCGATTTTGTCGCTTGGAGGAGCCATGCTGGGCGCCGCATTGTTCTCGGCTGAGATGTACGAAGTGCTGCTGCCCTGGCTGCCCGGTATGATCGTGCTCTCGCTGGTTCTGCATACGCTGGCGTTCTATGTCTATGCCCGAATGGACAGCCGCAAGAAAGCCGAGGAACTGAACGCAAGGCTTCAATAATGGAGCCTCCATACAAAAACTTGCGAAACCTGCTTGAATATTGGGACCTTGCCCTGTATGCGTATACAAAAGTATGGCATATTGGAGAGGAAGGCGGCTCGATCCGCTCGGGTTCCTTACATACCACCCATTTTCAGGAGGGATTCTGCATGACGCAAGACTTCAATACGTATCTCGAACAACCGGAGATAGTCTCCGCTCTGACCCGCCTCTATGGTGAAAACCAATTAACCGAGCAAACAGCTCGTTATCGCAGTCTGCTGAACGCTTACGCTTCGCATCATGGACAAGGCTCCATCAAGCTGTTCAGCGCACCGGGACGAACGGAGATCGGCGGCAATCATACCGACCACAATCATGGCAAAGTGCTGACTGGCAGCATTGATCTCGATACCATTGCGGTCGCCGCACCGACAGAAGAGAAAGTTATTACGCTGCGTTCGGAAGGCTACGAGAAGACGTATTCCATTGATCTAAGCCAGCTTGAGGTCAGCAGCGAAGACGACGGTACGGCAGGGCTGATTCGGGGGATCGCCTCGGGATTTGTGGAAAAAGGATATGCCATCGGCGGCTTCCGGGCGTATGTCTCCAGCAGCGTGTACAGCGCGTCGGGGCTCAGTTCTTCAGCTTCGTTTGAGATGCTGATCTGCTCGATCCTGAACGAATTCTATAACGAAGGCAAACTGGACGCCGTGCAGATGGGCAAAATCGGCAAATACGCGGAAAATAAATTCTGGAACAAGCCGTCCGGCCTGCTGGATCAGATCGCCTGCGCCCATGGAGGTCTAATCTCCATTGACTTTGCCGACCCCGAGACGCCGGTGATTGAGCATGTGTCCTATCGCTTCGCGGATGACGGTTATTCGCTGGTGATTGTGAACACCGGCGGCAATCATGCAGATCTGACGGAAGATTATGCTGCGGTGCCGCGCGAGATGTTTGCCGTTGCCAAGCTGCTGGGCGCAGACGTCTGCCGCGGTACATCACCGGAAGCCTTATACGCCAAGCTGCCGGAGATTCGGGAGAAGGCGGGAGACCGCGCTGTTCTGCGTGCGCTGCATTTCTTCGAGGAAAACCATCGGGTAGACGGGATGCTGGAAGCGCTGCGTGCCGACGATCTGCAAGCGTTCCTGCCGCTCATTACGGCGTCCGGCAATTCATCGTGGAAGTGGCTGCAAAATGTCTATCGTCCGGAAGCAACGCTTCATCAGGAAGTGGCAATCGCTCTGGCGATTACGGAGCGTTATATTCAGCAGCTCGGCAAAGGAGCCTGCCGTGTGCATGGTGGCGGCTTCGCTGGCGTCATCCTGGCGATTCTGCCGCAGGCCGACGTACCGGCGTATCAAGAGCTGATTCGCGTGACACTGGGCACCGAATCGCTGGAGATTCAGGTTCGGGCGGATGGAGCCGTCTGCCTGGAGCGGCTGGCTTAATCCTCCTGTCAAATGACGGGTGGCAGAAGGCCAGAAGAAGGTCTGAACAGCGATTCATCAGGTCTTCTTGACCTGGTGAATCGTCGGTTTAAGCTTGCGAGCAAGCCTAGCGAATCGTACACTGGAACAAGAGGTGGAGGCCGCAGAGCGCCGCCATTGCAGTGAACCAGAGAGGAGTCGTAGAGCATGAGCGCAAGCCGTAAAAATGTCCCCCAGGACTATGTCATCGAACGGGTAACGGAAGTCTTCGCCTGCCGCACGTTATGGAGCGAGGGACGTCCCTGCCTGGAATATACGGGTGAAGAACAGCTCAGGGAGATTGAAGCGTACGTTCTCAAGGAATTCGATTGGGACTTGTACGAGGTGTTTTTTACAGCCGTAGAGAGTCTACCCGTTGAATAGCGACCAGAAGAATACTGCAATCACAGAGCCAACCCCCTCGGCGTATCCGCACAGGGGTCGCATCATCCAAATGGACGATACGATCCCTGTTGGAGCCTGAGGGGGCTTTGGTGATTCAGCATCAGCGTTGATCGGCTCTTTTCCACCAGGACATCGTACCGATCGCACCCAGCTCAAACACCACAAGAAGAATGATATAGCTGACCGAACCGAGCGGGAAGGCCGCCGAGCCGCTTGATGACAAATGCAGCGCCGGAATGGACCAGGGAAGATAGGGGCCAAGTGCAGTGGGGCCAGCAGTCAGCGCCACCATGAGGGTAGTGAACGCGTAGGCGATGGGCACCAGATAACCGCGCGAGATGCTGGCGAGCAGCGCCACTGGCGAACACAGAAACAGATGGAATCCCGCAATGAGCAGCAGTTCGACCAACTGATGCCGAATAATATCCAGCGATAATCCGGGAACGCCGATTAATAGACCCAGCAGCAGTGCGAAGCCAAAGATCAATAACGTAGCAATCAGGCACCAGAAAAGAATCACGATACCCTTGGCGATTACGATCTGAGTCCGCGATACGGGCAGCGCCAGCAGGTCTTTGATCGTTCGATCCGCATATTCGCGGCCAAACGTCCAGGCTGTGATCGTCCCGAATCCCATTAGGCCAAATACGGAAGCAAACAGAAAACTCATATTGCCCAGATGCTCATTCCAATCCGCTCCGCCCGAACGAATCCCCGTCACAAACAGCAGGAAGACCAGCATCCCCCATAATACCGGGGATCGACTCAGCTTCCGATTTTCCACGATGATGACATTCCACAACGATTTCATTTCGAGATTCCTCCATTCGCCAGAGACAGATTCCCCGTCTGCGCCGTGTATTTGTCAGTACGTGGATCGGCGGCACCCACACGCTCCAGAAAGTACGATTCCAGGCCTTCCTCTTCTACGGTCAGGGCTGCCAGCGGGAGACCGGCCTCCACAAGCAACCTAGCAGCCAATTCCGGCTGGCGGATCGCCTGCTCATCGCTTAGTTCGAGATGACCTGCGGAAGCGATCTGCACGGTATAACCTGCTGCATCAAGCAGCTGCTGCGCTTCGTCGGCCCGTTCGCGGACATGAATGACCAGCCGCTTGCGTCGAAGCTGCTCAAATTCGCGGGAGCTGATCTCCTCGACCAGCGCTCCGCCGTGGATGATGCCGATGCGTGAAGCCAGCTTGGACATCTCCTCCAGAATGTGACTGGAGATGAACACCGTGATGCCTTCCTGCTCCGCCAGACTGCGCAGCAGTTCGCGTACCTGAACGATCCCTGCCGGGTCCAGTGCGTTGGTCGGTTCATCGAGAATCAATACCGAAGGGCGATGAATCATCGCCTTGGCGAGACCCAGTTTCTGGGCGTTGCCCAGCGAGAGATGTTTGGCTTTGGTGGCGGCATAACGCTTGAGCTGCAAGCGTTCCATCACCTCGTCAGCCGCACGCTGTTCCGGCAGCCCGCGCAGCCTGGCGATCAGGCGCAGATTCTCCTGCACGGTAAAGTTGGGATAGGCGTAAGGCGTCTCGACCATATAACCGACATGCTGCCACAGATCCGGCTTGGCTTCGTGAACGCGGCGTCCGAGAATGGATACCTCGCCTGAAGTGGGACGGATCATACCCAGCAGCATGCGGATTGTTGTTGTCTTACCAGCTCCGTTTAAGCCCAGGAATCCATAGATTTCGCCGCGTTTGACCGTGAGAGACACATCCTTGAGCACCGAATAATCGCCGTACTGCTTGGTTAAACCATGGGTGCGAATGACTTCTTCCATCTGCATAGCCTCCTTATTTTTCGTTAACTGAACGTTCGTTGAATAAAAAGGGTAAAAAGAAAGCACCGAAGTGCCGGGTAAGAATAAAGGGGTCGTATAGAGAGCAGAAGGCGGTAAATTCAAGCTTTCCACAGCTCAACGTAAAAGGATGCCAATTGCTCGGCCTGTGTCTCATCTACCATACGCTCCCGAATAAACTGCTGGATGATCGTGAAGACGATGTGAGCCAGAAACTGCGAAGCGGCAAGCGAAAAGTCAAGCTTCCTGAGTTCACCCCGTGCCGCGCAGCGCGACAGATAAGCCGATACCGCTTCAAATGGCAGACGGGTGAGATCGTCCAACTGCTGCTTCTGCTCGTCATCCAGGAGTGCCCGTTCACGGATCAGAATCTGGAAATAGGCCTGATCTTCTGTCAGTCTCTGGGCCAGGCCCAGTATCAGCTCCCGGAGCACCTCATGAAGAGGTCGATTCGATTCCGCGAAGGTCTGTCGGAAAAAGTCAACGATTCCGCCAATCCGCTCTTCCTGGGAGGTTTGCAGCACGGACGTGAGAATTTCAAACTTGCCGCCGGGAAAATAATGATAAGTGAGCGCTTCAGCCATGCCGATCGCTTTATTCAGCTCACGCATGGAGGTCGCATGATACCCTTTTTCCGCAAAAAGTCGCTTGGCGGCGCCGAGAATCTGCTGCTTGCGTTCGGCGGCCTGGAGATCACGGTTGGTCATGCGTTTGGTTGTTCGCTGGGATTCCATATCTATTCCTCATTTCACTAAACGTTCGTTGAACAAATAGTAAAACCATTTGTGGTGAATGTCAACAGGAGCGGTTTCGGGTAATTTTATACGAAAATAAGAGGAGGTTTTTTACCATGTCCAATCTCGCTCCAACCCTTCAACTTAATGACGGTCTTGACATTCCGGCCATCGGGCTGGGAACCTATTCGCTGAACGGCTTCACAGGAGCCGACTCTATCAAAAGCGGCATCGAAGTGGGCTATCGTCTGATCGACTCGGCTTTCAATTATGAGAACGAAGGTGCGGTAGGCCGTGCGGTACGCGAATCGTCCGTTCCCCGTGACCAACTGCGGATCTGCTCGAAGCTTCCGGGGCGTCATCACGGCTACGACAAAGCGCTGCTTACCATCGAGGAATCGCTGCTGCGCACGGGTCTTGATTATTTTGACCTCTACATCATCCACTGGCCCAATCCCAAACAGGGCAAATATGTTGAAGCATGGACAGCCATGATCGAAGCCCAAAAGCGCGGCTACGTCCGTTCGATCGGCGTCAGCAACTTCCTGCCTGAGCATCTCGACCGGATCGTTGCCGAGACTGGCGTGGCTCCAAGCCTGAACCAGGTGGAGCTGCATCCGTATTTTGAACAGGCTGTTCAGCGCGAAGCCAACGCCAAACACGGCACCGTGACCGAATCCTGGAGTCCACTCGGCCGGGGCAAAGGCGATGGTGTGCTGGAAGACGAAGCCGTCCAAGCGATCGCAGCCGCTCACGGCAAGACGCCGACCCAGGTTATCCTGCGCTGGCATACTCAACTCGGCGCAGTGCCCATCCCCAAAGCCGGTTCGCGCGAACATCAGCAGGAGAACCTCAACATCTTCGATTTCGAGCTGACGGACGAGCAGATGAAGACCATCTCGGCGTTCAGCAGGGATAATAAGAGACTGTGGAATCAGGACCCGGCGGAGTATGAGGAGTTCTAGACGCTCACAAACCCAATAACTTTCGTAACCCATTCCCTTCCCCTCGCGTATAACTCGTTAATGATCTCATCACGACACAAATCTAAGGGGAATGGATATGAGTTTGACATCATCGATTGCAGCATCCGAATCTTCGGAACCACATATAGTCACCATTGAGGAGAAGGCCAATAGAGCTTATCTTCGGTCAGAGCAGCGTGCCCAATTCTATCTGCAAGAACTGCTCGCGTACGTGCGCAATCGCACCTATTCGACGGCATTGGCGGAAGATTTTCGCATCTGGAGAAAAGGACATGTTCGTTCGTGGCCTGTGCGGTTGTTTCAACGCTCCCAAAGTCCGGATACACGGGATTACGATCGCTATCTGCGCTGGATGGAGACAGCCGGGAAACTGGATGACTATCTGGAGCGCAGTGTGTCCTATCTGTACATGCGCGACCTTGGCCGGGCATTGGATGATCCCGATACCATGCGACGGGTGCGGCGAACCGCAGCCGGGCTGAAGCGTTCGCTGCTGGGGGGTGATGCCTCCCATGAAGAGATGCCTACGGACGGCTTCGACACAGCGGCACTGTATCGGTGGGGCATGCAGGAAGGCATCGAAGATACGGTCATCTGGATGATCGCCAAGCTGAAACGTGTTTCGGAAAATATCCCGGAAGGCCTGAGCGCCGAACACGCCCAGCGCAAGCTGCTCAAGATTATCGCGGGTGTCGTCTTGCATACGCGTGAGGACATGGATGAACAGACGCCCAAGGAAGAACGTTCACGCCGACTGGATGAAGCGGTCAGACTGGGCTACTCGTATGGACTGACCTATCCTTTTGTGGACGATCTGCTGGATTCGACGCTGCTGACTTCGGAGGAGAAGACGCGTTATTCCGAACTGATTCGCGGCGCACTGCTTGGTGGTGAAGTGCCCAAGTGGGAAGAATGGAACGAAGCATTTGACAGTGAGCAGGGACGCAAGATCGAGCTGATTCGCTACATCCACAGCGAACTTGGCGAAGCGTTTCTGTACATCAAGAGTCGACAGCAGGATGGGCTGGAGAGTTCGTTCTTCGAGCAGGCTTACGTTTTCTTTGAAGCTCAGGACGTGGACCGGAATAAGACGCTGGAAGAGGGCAGCTATGGAATAGAACAGATCTATGTACCGGTGATCCTCAAATCATCCGGTTCCCGCCTCATTGCCCGTTCGGTGGGTCATAAACAGGAAGACGACGGGTTTGAACGGCGAACGTTTTTCTATGGCATCTATAACCAGCTGGCCGACGACTTCGCCGATCTGTTTGACGATCTCGAAGCGGGTGCCGTCACTCCGTACACCTATTTCTGGAAATATCGCGGGGAACGAACCGATCTGCCCAATCCATTCGAGATGTACTGGAGCGTCATCGCTTATCTGATCCGGGATGTGTACGGCAGCGACGCTAATACACGTGAAGTGCTGCTGGATCGTGCGATCAACGGACTCAAGCGGGCGAGGCAGCGGCTGGGGATTCCACGTTACGAAGAATTGATGGATGTGCTTGCGTCCGGCATGCCGGAGCTGAACGACATCATTCAGAAAATGGTGAGGCAGGCGGAAGACGTAGAGTTCTTCGATAAGCTGCTGCGTGACCGCATGCTGACCGAGATGAAAAAAGACCGCGAAGACCGTGAACGTTTCCGCGAGCTGCTTGGTGAGATTCGCACAGAGATTGACCAGGCGCTGCCGATCATATCTGATTCGCCTGTACCTGCCGTAGGCGATTCGCTAATCGACGCGGCCAACTACAGTCTTGCCGGTTCCGGCAAGCGGCTGCGCCCGATTCTCGCCCGTTTGGTCGCCACAGAAGGCTATGGATTGAGCGCCGAGCAGGTGCGCCCTCTGCTCAAGTCACTGGAATACCTGCACACGGCTTCCTTGATCTTCGATGATCTGCCCTCGCAGGATAACGCGGATACCCGGCGCGGCAGGCAGACGCTCCATACCCGCTACGACGGAGCGACTGCCGAACTGTCCGGGCTGCTGCTGATTCAGCAGGGCGTACGCGAACAGTCGCGGATTCAGGGCTTCAAAGCGGAGACCGTACTGGAGTTGATGCACTACTCCGCCCGCAAAGCCGAGGAGCTGTGCATGGGGCAGGCGCTGGATCTCAAGTCACGTGGGCAGACTTTGAATCTGGAACAGCTGAATGAGATCTGCTTCTATAAGACGGGTGTTGCGTTTGAAGCCTGTCTGGTCATGCCGGCAATGCTTGCGAACGTTCCACAGGAGCAGATTAAGCTGCTGGAGAAGTTTGCGTATCACGCGGGTATTGCGTTCCAGATCCGCGATGACCTGTTGGATGCGGAAGGCGAGGCCCTGCTGCTGGGCAAACCTTCCGGTCAGGACGAGGCCAACGGAAGCTCCACTTTCGCAACCGTGCTGGGCATCGACGGAGCGAAGCGGGCGATGTGGCAGCATTACTGCGACGCGTCCGACGCCGTACGCGAACTGCCGGACAGCCTGCGTTTCCTGAAGCATCTGCTGGATTATCTGGTGCAGCGGGAGCGATAAAATAAGCGGAGGCCATTCACACTCAAAAGAGCCGTTTTTCCACATCCGTGGAAAACGGCCTTTTTCGTTGAATTGGGCTCCCTTGTAGTCTATAAAAGAGAATTCTCCTATTCTTTGAATGAATCTAAAAGTGCTGCAATCTTGATGCACTGTGAGTGTGGATGGCCAATCAGACGTGTTTTTTTGCTGCAATAAGCACAAGAACAATGAACCTTGCCCTTAGACAAACGTCCAAATTGATCGTTTTTTACGCACCAGCCCTTTCGTTTGGCAATAGACTGTTTGCGATGAATCATTCGATTGCGATGATGTCGATAGTACGCCATGCTGCGATTCTTGCGACTTGGCTTCAATTGCGATCACTCCCGGTTATGAGGCCCCACCTGCAGCGATCCCGGGAAAGAGGTTAACCGCTACAGGCAGGGTATGATCGCGTGAATGTGGATAAGGGTCATGAGTAGCTCACTCACTTCCTGAGGGTAAGTTTGTTGATTATTGCACGTTGTATGAGAATAGACGAGTCATTGTGTCAGAAAGTTTCTCATGCCTTATTTTGTCGATAAATGCTTGTTTTTTTGTATAAAGCTTTACTTCTTGTTCTGCAATTCTTTATAGTGGAGAAAGATGCGCGGTGTTTTCCTGACATTTACGAAACGGTTTTCGGAAAGCGCGATCAACGTTGCGAAGGATTAGCGGACGAACAGGAACACACGCGCACAGGAAACACCTCATACACAGAACCGGGAGGGAACACATTTGAGCAAACCAAACGTCGGAGGACCCCTGAAGGGATTTGCAGAGTTCAGCCGAAAAGTGGCCGCACAAGGTGCGGTGTTGATCCAGAATGAACAAGAGGCGCTGCCGATCCGTAATGGCGAAAACGTTGCAATTTTCGGACGCGTGCAGCTTAACTATTACCGCAGCGGAACGGGATCGGGCGGCAGTGTGCATGTCTCGCATACGACCAACCTGCTGGATGGACTGCGGAGCAAATCGTCGCTGACGGTCAACGAAGAACTGGCTGCCGTCTACACGAAGTGGATTGAAGAGAATCCGTTTGACAACGGTGGTGGTGGATGGGCGGCGGAGCCTTGGCATCAAAAAGAAATGCCGCTGACGGATGAGCTGGTTGCCAGCGCACGCGCTGCATCTTCCAAAGCTGTTGTCGTGATCGGCCGGACAGCCGGAGAAGACCAGGATAACGCCGATGCACCGGGCAGCTACCGTCTGACGCCGGAAGAGTTGGATATGCTGGCCAAAGTCACAAACCATTTTGAACAGACCATCGTTGTGCTGAATGTCTCGAACATCGTGGATATGAGCTGGGTAAAGGATTCTTCGCACAAGCATCCGATTGCTGCGGTCATCTACGCTTGGCACGGCGGCATGGAAGGCGGCAACGCGATTGCCGATGTGCTCTCGGGTGAAGTGACGCCAAGCGGCAAGCTGACCGACACGATTGCGTACTCCATTAACGACTACCCATCGACAAGCAACTACGGTAACGAATTCCGCAGCGCCTACGAAGAGGACATTTACGTCGGATACCGGTATTTTGAAACGTTTCACCCGGAAAAAGTCCAGTACGAATTCGGTTTCGGACTGTCGTATACAACGTTCAGCCAAGCTCCAGAAGCCGCCAAGATTACGCAAAAAGACGGCGTTGAATGGATCGAAGTTGGCGTAACCGTAACCAACACAGGCAGCACGTACGAAGGCAAGGAAGTTGTCCAATTGTACGTGGAAGCTCCGCAGGGACGTCTGGGTCAACCGGCACTGAAGCTGGTCACTTTCGGTAAGACCCAATCCCTCAAGCCGGGTGAGTCGCAGCGTCTGGTACTGAGTTTCCCGACCTCGAAGCTGGCTTCGTATGATGATTCGGGTGCAACGGGCCACGCCCATGCTTATGTGCTGGAAGAAGGCACGTATCTGCTTCATGTGGGATCGAGCGCCAAGCAGCATGAAGCTGTACAGGTGGATGGAGCCGATGGCTACATTGTCAACGAACTTCGCGTTGTAGAGCAGCTTGAAGAAGCGATGGCTCCGGTCGAAGAATTCAACCGGATCAAGCCGGGCGCACGCAAAGCCGACGGCACGTACGAGCTGGAAAGCGAAAATGTGCCAACCCGCCAAGTCGATATGGCGCAGCGGATTCAGGAACGTCTGCCGCAGACGCTGGCGGAAACAGGCGATCAGGGCATCAAGCTTCAGGACGTAAAAGCCGGCAAAGCTTCCATGGACGAATTTGTCGCGCAAATGAGCAATCATGAGCTGGCGACATTGGTACGCGGTGAAGGCATGAGCAGCCCGCTGGTGACTTCCGGTACAGCCTCCGCGTTCGGCGGGGTAAGCGATGCCCTGCTTGGCTACGGGATTCCGGTTGCCTGCACAGCCGATGGCCCTTCGGGAATCCGGATGGACAGCGGCGGTCAGGCGACTCAAGTCTCGATCGGAACGCTGCTTGCCGCAACCTGGGATGTTGAGCTGGTGGAAGAACTGTATGTGATGGAAGGTCAGGAGCTGCTGCTGAACAACGTCGATGCGCTGCTTGGACCCGGCCTGAACATTCGCCGCAGCCCACTGAACGGACGAAATTTTGAATATTTCTCCGAAGATCCAATCGTCTCCGGCGAATTCGCGGCTGCCTGCGTACGCGGCATCATGAAGGGCGGCTCCAATGCGACCCTGAAGCATTACGCGTGCAATAACCAGGAGCAGTACCGCAGCAAAGTCAACGCGGTGGTCTCGGAGCGTGCGCTGCGTGAGATCTATCTGAAGGGCTTTGAGATTGCGGTACGCGAAGGTGGAGCGAACTGCATCATGACGTCGTACAACCCGATCAATGGACATTGGGCGGCTTCCAATTACGATCTGAACACGACCATTCTGCGCGGCGAGTGGGGCTTTGACGGCATCGTCATGACCGACTGGTGGGCACTGATGAACGATTCGGCAGACGGTGGAGAAGCCAGCCGCCAGAATACCAACTTCATGGTGCGTGCGCAGAACGATCTGTACATGGTCGTGATGAACTATGGCGCGGAAACCAACATCTGGGGCGATAACACTCTGGAATCGTTGGAAAATGGTACGGTCACTCGCGGCGAGCTTCAGCGCAGTGCAAAGAATATCTGCAAGTTCATCATGAACGCGCCGGTCTTCTCCAGAGAACGCGCTGAAGAGAAGGTTGAGAAATTCGCTGCTCAAGACGTGATCCAACTGGATAGCGCCCAGGCGTTGTCCGCGGAAGGCGAAGTACAGCCGTCCGTCGATGCACCAGTTTACTTCAAAGTCGAGCAGCCGGGCGTGTACCGCATCGCCGTCAACGTCATGTCGCCGGAAGCGGAACTCGCACAGAGTGCCTGCAACCTGCTGCTGAACGGCCAGGTACTGACAACCGTTCAGATGAACGGTACGCAGGGACGCTGGCTCAAGCAGCGCCTGGTGACCATCGAATTGGAACTGGGCACCTACAAGCTTGAAGTCGAATTCACGAAACCGGGCTTGCAGCTGGGTACGGTGGAATTCAAGCGGGTGTAAGGAAAGGCTAAAGCAGGTTCCAACAAAGCGAACGAAGTGAACAAAAAAGTACAGGTGAAGCATCCGCCGAATTTGGGCGGGTGCTTTTTTTCTGTGAACCTTTTTGCCACAAATTTATGCACTAGGGTAGGGTCGCCTCGATGTAAAAAGGGCAGCATCCCGCACAGGCCGACGCTGCAAACTATGCTATAATGGCTGGGACTTCGATGTGCATTTCACAGAAAAGCTTTTCGGCGATAATCGCAAAGACGGCAGGACAGTGAATATACGGATGGAGTGAAGGTATGGAATATCATGTATCTATGCAGGGGAACGACCGAAATCAAGGAACGGCAGAGCAGCCGCTTCGCACAATCTCGCGTGCTGCGGCTTGGGCGGTGGCTGGCGATACCGTTATCGTCCATGCGGGCGTCTACCGAGAATGGGTGAACCCGGCCAATGGAGGCACGGCAGAACATCGCATCGTGTATCGCTCTGCGGGAGATGGGGAAGTTGTGATTACGGGAGCGGAACGGATCACGGATTGGCAGCTGGAGAACGGCCGCGTCTGGAGCACGGAAGTGCCCAATTCTCTTTTCTCCGTTCGCAATCCTTACGAAACGGAACTGAGCGGAGATTGGCTGTTCGACGGGCCGCTGAACGTTCATCTCGGGGATGTGTATGTGGACGGCAAATCGTTATATGAAGTTAACAATATTGAAAGCGTTCGCAATCCTGAAATCTGGTCCGAAGCCAAATATCCTGAAGATTCGCTGCTAACGTGGCATGCTGAGGTAAAGGCCGCGACCACGAAGATCTGGGCCAATTTTGGCGGCAAAGATCCCCGTCAGGAGAATGTGGAGATCAACGTGCGACCTTACTGCTTCTGGCCGGAGAAACCGGGCTTGAATTACATAACGGTAAGCGGATTTACGCTTCGCCAAGCATCTCCGCAGTGGGCACCCCCGACGGATTATCAGGAAGGACTGATCGGGCCGCATTGGAGCAAAGGCTGGATCATCGAAAACAGCCTTATCTGCGAATCGAAGTCCGTGGGGATCAGTCTCGGAACCGAGATCGGCACGGGTCATGGCAGCGCCGCCGACAAGCGGAGCAAAGGAGGAACGCAGCGCGAACAGGAAGTCATCTTGCGTGCGCTGCGCTCGGGCTGGCATCAAGATCGGATCGGCGGCCATATCGTTCGCGGAAATGTCATTCACGACTGCGAACAGGCGGGCATCGTCGGTCATATGGGTGGGGCTTTCAGCCGTATCGAGCGGAACCGGATCTATAACATTCACCACAAGCGGCTCAGACACGGCGCAGAGGTCGCAGGAATCAAGCTGCATGCGGCACTGGATACGCAGATTAGCGAAAATGTGATCTACAGCTCGTATCGTGGGCTATGGCTGGACTGGCAGGCGCAGGGAACGCGGATTGATCGCAACGTCTTTTTCGATAATCTGTCTGAAGACCTGTTCGTCGAAGTCTGCCACGGGCCTTATCTGGTGGATCATAATCTGTTCTTGTCCCCGATGAATTTCCGGAATATGGCGCAGGGCGGCGCTTTTGTTCATAACCTGTTCGCGGGCCGATTCGTTGTGCGCTCTGAGATCACCCGAACAACGCCGTATCATTTCCCGCATGAGACAGCGATGGCCGGATACTCCAATATCACGGGCGGGGATGACCGGTACTACAACAATATCTTCCTTGGGGATACGGACGATCATCAGGAGCCTGTGCCGATCACTTTCTTTGAACATCTTCCGCTTAAACCAAGAGATGAAGCGGGCGAAGACGGGAAAACGGTCATGGATGGCGTGCCGGATGACTCGGTGTGTTATCTGCATGCGGTCGGATTGGGCGGATACGATAAGCACCCGAATTTCAAAGAGAAGAGATGGTGGGAATATACGAAGGAGGAGCTTATGGAGCTGGGCGATGCCGCCAAAGATTTCTTTATTGGCAACGCCGTTCTCCCGGTCGCAATGGGCGGCAACGTCTTCCTTCGCCATGCGCTGCCAAGTCGGCATGAATCCCAAGCGAAGGTTCATACGCAGCGGGGCATCCAATTCGAGGTCGATCCTTCGCAAGGCACCGTGCGGATACGGATTGAGGAGCCGGAACATCTTAGGGAAGCTTCGACGATGATGGTGACAACGGATCTTCTGGGCAGGACGTATCACGCGGATATGAATTACGAGCAGCCGGACAGCACTCCTTATCGATTGGACACCGACTTCTTCGGCAGCAAGAGAGCAGACGGTAAAGTGACGCCGGGGCCGTTTGAGTGGAGCGAAAAGGGCGCGGTAGAGTTTGGGATCTGATGATGGGCAGCATGGCATGAACCGTGCCATCTCAGGCTATGGGGACTTGCGAATGGAACGGAGCAGGCCCTCCTGGCAGCTGCTGTATCGAATATGAAGAAGAGAGCGCGTGAGTCTGAGAGATCTTGTTTGCTGTAGACTTGCAAACGGATGAAGCTTCTCTAACGGATCGTCGATTCGTTAGACATCCTATTCGCTTCTTTTTAGGCTGAAAATCAGCGGATTTTCGTTCTAAGCGTCACCTCGTTCCGTTAGAAACGGAAACTTGATTTGATCGCTTCTCGACAAACGGAAAGCCAACCCTTGATAAGGGTTGGCTTCTTGGTCATACCGCCTAATACAGCCCTGTCCCGCCCGTCAGGTAGCGGTCCACTTCACGTGCGGCTTCGCGGCCCTCGCGGATGGCCCAAGCCACGAGGCTCTGCCCGCGGCGCATGTCGCCCGCCGCGAACACGCCTTCGGCGCTGGCGGCGTACAGGAACGCCGCCGGATCACCGCTGCCCGGCCCTCCCAGGCCGGCCGGGCTGGACGGCACGCCGAACGGCAGGCGTGCCTTCACCGGTGCCGGAGCTGCACCGGTAGAGTCTCCGGACGCGGCTGCCGTCCGGATCTGGGCCTGCGGCCCCGCTTCGGCGCAGCGTTCCGCGCCTGCGCCAGAGCCTGCGAAGGCCGGCTGCGCGAGGCCTTCAGGCTTGCCCGCAGTTCTGCGGGCAAGAGCCGCTGCTTCGCCGCGGCTCGCCCAGTCCCGGCCGTGCCCGCCGGTTCGGATGTTGGAGCGCTCATCGCTCTCCAGCTCCAACTGCCGAATCAGCGGCTGCTCCGGCCCGGTAAAGCCAAGCGCCAGCAGTACCAGCTGCGCGGGGAAGACTTCCTCGCTGCCGGGAAGTTCATACGGCGCCAGGCGGCCATCCGGGCCGGGGCGCCATTCGACACGAACCGTCTGCACGCCGCAGACGGTATCGCCCGTCTCGCTCAGGAACCGCTTCGCGGAGGTGACATAGCGGCGCGGATCTTCGCCCTGCACGGCAGCGGCTTCGCGCTGACCGTAATCCATCCTCTTCACCCGTGGATATTCCGGCCACGGGTTGCCTGCTGGCCGCTCCGCAGGCGGCTCGGGCATGATTTCCAGCTGGACGACGCTGCGGCAGCCCTGGCGAAGCGCCGTTGCCACACAGTCGGTGCCCGTGTCCCCGCCGCCGATGACCACCACATCGCGGCCTGCGGCGGACAGCTCGCGTTCCGCCAGGCGGCTTGCCCGATCTACCGGAGCCGCTTCCGTGCAGGCTGCCCCGCCAAGTCCTTGCTCCCGGCTTGCCAAGCCAGCCGCCCCCTCTTTCATCAGGGGGTTTACAAGGCTTGGCTCCAATAATTCGGATGCAGAAGGTGCACCTGCCAATTGTGGAGTGCGAATCGATACTTTGTCTACAGCGTCCCCGTGAGATGCAGTGGCTCTCTGGGCGTTAGCCCATTCGCCCAGTATCTTTTTTGTGCTTGCCGTCAGATAATCCATGGCCTGATGGACACCGCCCAGCTCCCGGCCTTCGATGTTTAGTTCACGCGGCGCGGTGGCGCCGCCAGCCAGCACAATCGCATCATGATGGGCGCGGACTTCCCAGATCGGGAGATCGCAGCCGACCTCGGTATGGGTCACGAAGACGATGCCTTCAGCAGCCAGCAGATCCACGCGGCGCTGCACCGTGCGTTTATCCAGCTTCATGTTGGGGATGCCATAGGTCAGCAGACCGCCAATTCGGTCAGCACGTTCATAGACCGTGACAAGATGACCCGCTTTGTTGAGCTGCGCCGCACAAGCGAGTCCGGCAGGGCCGGAGCCGATCACGGCGACTTTTTGGCCTGTACGAACAAGTGGCGGCTCCGGCTTCATCCAGCCCTCTGCGAAGCCCCGTTCCACGATGGCTTTTTCCAACGAACGGATCGTCACGGAACTGCCAATCAGACCTGCCGTGCAGGAGCCTTCGCAGCTGGCGGGACAGACACGTCCGGTGAATTCAGGGAAGTTGTTGCGCTTATGCAGACGATCCAGCGCACTGCGCCAGTCGCCCCGGAAGACGAGATCATTCCATTCCGGGATCAGATTGTTAAGGGGGCAGCCGGCGGCCATGCCGGACAACAGCCGCCCTGCGTGACAATAAGGGGTGCCGCAGTCCATACAGCGTGCCGCCTGCTGGCGCAGACTTTCTTCATCCATCGGTTCAGCGAACTCGTTCCAATGCCCAATGCGCTCCCGCGCCTCACATTCACCCGGCGTGATGCGCTTGTATTCTATAAATCCTGTCGCTTTTCCCATGTCTGTCAACCTCCGGTTCATCAAGTTAAGTAGAATCTGCGTCTATTCAATGCTCCAATCTCGCTGTGAAGCGCGAAAGGGTGGGAGGAGCGCAGTCCGTCTTTGTTTCGCTCAGGCGAAACGTGGTGCCCGTCGGCGCAAGAGTACGATTGGGGCGAATGGCGTGAATGGCATGAATGGCGTGAAATGTCTCAAGATTACCAGTAACGGCAGCTTTGCGTCATGAGGTAAGTCACTTTGAGACAGCTGCAAGCGATCAAAATTTGTGATGCCGACCCTAAATCTCACGGAAAAAAAGCACGAGTGCAAGAAGCTTGGAAAATCACCTTTGACGAGTAAAGGCGTTGAATCAAAAATGAAATCGAACATGGATATAGAGGGCAAACTTTTTGCTGAGTTTCTGCGTCTATTAGAGGGGCTTGGGCACCATATTAGGCCGTGTACGCAAACTTAGCGATGTGCATCTTTAGTCGTCTTTTCGCCCTCCACGGCGTCAGCGCTCCTTGACGTGCCCCGGCACGCCTTCGGAACCCTTCCTTGTTGAGATCGAAAATTCACCTAAATCTGCGCCCCTTGAAGTTTGCGTACACGTCCTAGGAAACAGACACATGGAACAGGGTGCTTTAGCCTGCAAGCATACAGGGTTACAGAGCGGCCCTCGCCTGATTCAAGCGGCGTGCGACCATGCCGAGATCGTGTCTTAATCAGAAGATGAATAGAGAAAAGAGGGAAATCACCATGAAAAAGATCAACAAAACGGTTATGGGATTGGCTGCGGGGCTTGTATTATTCGGAGGAACAGCTGCTGCTGCGTCTTCCAGCCTGATTGGGCAAAAGGTAAGCGCGGTGCTGGCTGTGGAACATCATGGAAAGTCGGCAGGCGAAGCGATCGTCGTCGATGGACGTTCCTATCTTCCGGTACGTTCATTGGAAGAGATCGCGGGCGTCACGTACGCCATGCAGAGCAGCGGCAAGATCGGTCTGTCCGATTCAACGTCGTCGATTCAAGGACAGCTGGCGAAGCAGAAGCTGGAACTGCTGAGGCTGAAGCTTGAAATTCAAGAGGGAGAGCAGGCTGTCGCCAAATTACATACCTTGATGCCGGAGCTGCTGACGGGTAAGGGCGATCCTACCACCCAGGCCAGCTTGGCACGGATAGAAAAAACGCTGGGAGAGAACAAGGCCGCCTACGAACACACCCAAACGATCGTTTCTGTCCTTGAAGAACTCGCCGCTGCAAAAAAGTAATCATAAGTCTTGTATCTCTTATGGGTGAAACATCGGAAACTGCGCTTTGATTCTGCGCAGCTTTCGATGTTTTTTTGTAAGCGTTCCCCATTCCGCCTTGAACTTGTACGTACAACACGATATGATTAACTTAAAATAAATAATTATCTTATAAATTAATATTTTTGTTAAACAAATAAGGCTATTTATGAAGAATAGGAGCTTAACGATGACTTCATTTCAAGATCGATTAATCGCAAGGTATAAGTTCGAAGATGCTTCGCATATTGGACGAGACAGTTCGGGGCATGGCAGGGACGCAGCTGCGGAAGGACATACTCCTCCGGTGGTTGCTCAAGTGGACGGAAAATACGCGGCCGTGTTCAGCGGAGGGGGCAGCGGGAGCTCTTATCTGCGCCTGCCGGAAGATCTGCTTCGCGGCGTGGATGACCACAGTGGGGTAACGATTACAGCATGGGTTCGTTTTGCAGCGGGAACCAGTGTATGGGAGCGTCTCTGCGACTTCGGCAGCGGCGAAGGAGCGCCTTCGTTGTTCCTGACCCGTGCACTGCGCGGCACGCTCGCTGCAAGCGGGGATCTGGTGGCTGATCCGGGACGCGGCTTCGTGCGCGATGAATGGATGCACGTAGCGATGAGCGTAAGCGGAACGCAGGGAGGATCACTCAGCAGCGCAGGTCAGATGATCTATGTGAATGGAGAAGCGGCAGCCGAGGGAATGATTAGCCAGACGTCGAGCGGCCATTATGCCCAGCTGCGCCGCTGGTTTGATACCTTTGCCGATCCGGCTCATTACACTTATAACTATATCGGACGCTCGCAATTTGCGGCAGATGATGACTTTGCCGGATGCCTGTACGACTTCCGGATCTATGCGGCTGGCCTGTCCGCTGACGAGGTGATCGAAGTCATGTGTGAATCGCTGACGGATGAAGAGGTCGTCCAATTGGCAGCGAGCAAATATTTGACCTTCCCCAGCCGCATTTTGACTGGAGATGTCACTCTGCCTGAAGCCCTTATGGGCGGCAAAGTGTCCGTAAGCTGGGAATCGAATTCTCCGGATGCTGTGTCTGCCAGCGGAAAAGCATGGCCGAACGGCCCTGGAGAGCCGCAGGCGGCGACGCTGACGGCGACTCTTCATGTGGGCAGCGCCGCAGCGGAACGCAGCTTTGACGTCTCTGTCCTGCCACCTGAACTTCCGCCTTATACGCTGACGATTCACGGGCAGGAGCCGGTGGAAGGGGTCGTAGACGTCAGCGAAGTGATGTACGGGCTGTTTTACGAAGACATCAATAATGCGGCCGACGGCGGGTTATACGCGGAGATGATCCAGAACCGTTCGTTTGAAGCGTTCGAGTTCGATACCTATTCCCATGCTTCCGGCGCCTGCGGGTGTTCGACTGGACGCAATCGTGAACCGCTGCTGTGGTGGTACGGGGACATCGACAAGATGACGCCGCAGCATACGGAGACACTGGGTCAATTTTTGGGATCGAATGATCCTGACGTGAACGGCTATTATGTCACGGTAGCGGATGGAGCGACGATCTATAACCGCGGCTTCAATGATACCAACGGTGGTTACGCGATGAATATTCAAGAAGGCGCTCGTTACGACTTTACGGTCTGGGCCAAATCGGAGCAAGGCGGCTGGATGACGCTGCAATTGCAGGATTCGGCAGGTGAGGCAGCCAGCGATGTCGTCGTGGTAGAGGTCGAAGGCGGCAATACATGGAAGAAATACGGCGTTCCCTATCCGGCGGAGGGTCACATGTCTTCTACATTGGTGCTTACAGGTTCCCAGCAGGCACTTGGGCAGCTTGCGCTAACTTTTGAAGGCACGATCTCCATCGACATGGTCTCGCTCGTTCCGCAGAACGTATGGGGCGCAGGGGAAGAATCCGATTCGCCTTCGGCGCACGCCAACTATCTGGGCAATCCCAACTACCGGCTGCGCCGCGATCTGGTGGAAGCGCTGGCCGGGCTGCATCCCAAGTTTCTGCGATTCCCGGGCGGCTGCATCTCGGAAGGTTCGTTTATCTGGGATAACGTCTATGACTGGAAGGACTCTGTCGATGACATTGAGCTGCGCAAAGAGAACTTCAACGTCTGGGGTTACATGATGACGATGGGTCTTGGCTACATGGAATATTTCCAGCTGGCTGAGGACCTGAACGCTACCCCGCTTCCCGTCATGGCCTGCGGTGTACTCTGTCAGGCACGTTCCGACTACGCGCATCCGGCTGGCGGAGAGCTGCGGGAAACGTACATCCGGAACTTTACGGATCTGATCGACTTTGCGATCTCCATGGACTTTGCAGGCAATGAATGGGCGGCTCTGCGCCGGAAGATGGGGCACGAAGCGCCGTTCGATCTGCGTTATCTGGGTGTAGGCAACGAGAACTGGGGCACTGAATTTTTCGCCAACTTTGAAGTGTTCAAGACGCGCATTGACGAATACATGCAGACCCATTACCCGGATCATGAGCTGCATATCATCTCCACAGTGGGCGCACAGGCGGATGATGATGCGTACCAACAGGGTTGGAAGTTCCTGAGCGGCAATCTGGAAGGTTCGGCTGAAGTTGAATTTGCCGACCGCGATCAGATCCTCTCGGAGCAGGTGACCTGGTACGCCAAGCAGCCGAACTATATGGATACGATTGCGGATGAACATTATTACCGGTCGAACGATTATCTGCTGAATAACGCGGATCGTTACAACTATTATTACCGGGCTTACCAGGCGGATGGTCGCTTGAATGAACGGGAGACCTCGAAGGTGTTCGTAGGCGAATATGCGTCCACCGATAAAAATACACTGGCAGGCGCAATCGCTGAGGCGGCGATTATGACAGGATTTGAACGCAGCGCCGACGTCGTGCGTCTGGCCGCTTATGCGCCGCTGTTCAACAAAGTGCTGACGGACGGAACCTATCGCTGGACGCCGGACTGCATCTGGTTCGATGATGAGGCCGTCTGGTTTACTCCCAACTATTATGTGCAGCAGATGTATGCCCAGTATCTGGGGAATCGCGTGCTGCCGACCTCCTTCTCGACCTACAGCCAGGGCAAGCCGATGGATCTGATTCCCCGGGGCGGCATCCTGATCGCGGCAGACGATGCGGACATGGTCGTGAAGACGGTGAGAGTCACGTCGAATGAGGATGGCCGTGTGCTGCTGGACTTCGATTTTACAGCAGAATCCTTCGATCTGAGCGCGGTCATTCACGAAGATAGCGACAGCTCATGGAAGCCGATCTCTGCATCGTCGGAGTATTCGATCACTCCACAAGACGGACTGTTCCTTCGCCGGAACGAAAGCGGATTGAACGGGCTGTATCTGCTGAATCCGGATTGGACGAACTACAAGGTGGAGGTGCAAGCCAAGCGGGTATCCGGCAGAGGCGGCATCCGGATCGGCGTCGGACTGACCGACATCTCCCCAGAGCGCAAGAATGTGCTGGAATACGCGATCAACTACGAGGGCCAGGCCACGGGGGTGAAAGTCTACAAAGAAGGCGTTGAAGCCTATACGCTAGGCGATTATTCGTCCAGTACGGCAGCCGGAAATCTGCGGTCAGCTGCTTACGAGCCGCTTGAAGATCGCCGCGAATACACGATTACCGTCAATTACGGTGGCAAGTCGGGGCAGAATCTAATTTGCTCCTACACTGATGCAGCAGGCGGATGGAGCAGCAAAGTGCTGGATTACAAGCTTGAAGCCTACAATCGGGAAGTGTTCCATTCCGTCACAGCGGACGATCAGCATGTCTATGTCAAACTGGTCAATGCGGACGGCGTAGACAAACATACACGCCTGAATCTGGATGGACTGCATGTTCAGGCACAGGCCAAGCTGGTCACGCTGACAGGCGATGCTTCGCTGCTGAGGGTGCCGAACGTGAATAAGAAAAACGCCGAGCAGGTGGTTCCGGTCGAGCGGGACATGACTTTTGAGGTGGGAGCAAATGGCGCTCAAGCGGTGCTGAATCTGCCGGCTCATTCGGCGAATGTGCTGGTGCTGAAGCGTTCCGGCAAATCCCTATAGTCAAAGATTACATCAAATAGGAGCGGCTCACAGCGAGCGGCTCCTATTTTTTGCGGCGCGGGCGCCTTTTGATTCTGGCCGTTGCCTGCTTGAGGGATTGGGTGCGCCGGATTCGTCGTTCTTTCTTTTGCTGCAAAATCGGGTTGTTCTGCTCATTCTCGTAGTAAGCTTCCATCTCCCGCTGATAGGCCTCTTCGCTCTCACTGGTGGAGGGCAAAAACGGTTCGTGATTGTAATCCGTGCGTCTGCCATAGCGCAGCATCTCATAGATGATCCTGCCGTTGTTGGGCTTGCCGTTGGTCGTTCGCATGGGGATGATGTCGAACAGCGCATAATAAAACGCATAAAACACCAGTCGATCCCAAAAGGTTCGCTGCCACTGAATGGTGCCGTTGGCGAGCAGCAGATTGATCGTAAATGCCAGCGCCAGATTGACCAGAATGGGGCCGGCGTACAGGCAGATATAAGCCAGGCGGCTCTCGCGCCGAATCTCGTCGTAGGAGAACCAGCTGTACAGATGGTAGTGGCGGCGCACATCGAAGATGCCCAGCTTGAACAGCCGGGGGCCTGATCCCAGGGTGATGCGCGGATTGTGTACCCCAAACAGGGCACTGCCGAGCAGATAACCGGATTCCCGCAGGAAGACGACGACCGGAAGAATGATAAACGCCGAGATGATAAGCGACACGAGATCGGGTAGACCAAACATACAGCTCCTCCTTCTGAGGCTATTGATCGGAGATTGCATCCTGCCTCCAACTTTAACCATACCCATTTGAGCAGGAGATGAATGGGACTGGGGCTGGCACTCCTGCGGTCTGAGGCCTGCTGCAATGCCCTCTTATGGCGCACGCAAACCCCTACACGATGACGTCATCCAGGCGTCCATCTTGTAGGGGTTGTACGAGGTTCCATGAGTATGGATAGAGGAGATTATTTCAATGCAGCGCCTGCCGCCGATCTTGCAGCGCTGGTCTGACGCTCTGCTTCAGAGATGCCAATCGCCCGCTCCACAATAAACTTGGGCCGCGATTTGGTCTCCATGTAGGTCTTGCCGATGTATTCACCAATGACGCCGATGGCGAGCAGTTGGAGTCCGCCAATCGCCCACAGTGACAGCACGATGGTTGACCAACCCGGCACCGTGCGCCCGGCGAAATGCACGGACAGCACATAGCCGAACATGATGAGGCTGACGACGAAGATCGCAAAGCCGAGGCTGGTAATCATGCGAATCGGCTTGATGCTGAATGAAGTAAGGCCCTCCAGGGCGAATGAGATCATCTTGCCCAGCGGATATTTGGATTCCCCGGCGAATCGTTCGTTGCGCTCATATTCGACGGTGGTGGAAGGATAACCGATCAGCGGCACGATGCCGCGCAGGAACAGATTGGTCTCCCCGAATTCAGCCAGGCCGTCCAGGGCGCGGCGGCTCATGAGGCGATAATCCGCATGGTTGTACACCAGATCGGCTCCCATGAGCCGCATCACCTTGTAGAAGCCCTGAGCGGTTGTCCGCTTGAAGAAGGTATCTTTTTCCCGCGCTTTGCGCACGCCATAAACGATGTCGAAGCCCCCATGATATTTCTCCACAAATTCATCGATGGCATCAATGTCGTCCTGAAGATCGGCATCCAGGGAGATGACAACGTCTGCCCGTTCCTTGACCGTCATCAAGCCTGCAAGCAGAGCGTTCTGGTGTCCGCGATTACGCGCCAGGTTGATGCCTGCGAACAGCGGATCACGGGTATTCAACTCCTGAATCAGGGACCAGGTACGATCGCGCGATCCGTCGTTCACGAAGACGATTCGGCTTTCTTCCGCGATCTGTTTCCGGGCGATCAGGCTCTCCATCTTCTCTTTGAGCCTTCTGGCGGTTTCGCCCAGCACTTCCTCTTCGTTGTAGCAGGGAATAACCAGATACAGCTTGTCCATTCTCTTTTCCTCCTGTAAAACATCTCGGTGGTCGGGTCGGTCCACGGTCCCTCTTCCGCAGCCTTTGCTCTCCAAGTTACACCGGTTGGATAGGGATCGCAAGTTTGCTCTAATAAGATAACTATAAAATTAATTAAATATTGAATTAAGATCGCTATATCGCTGAAAAATGAACCAAAAAGCTTATTTGATTAACTTTTTTATTATTTATTTTTAAAAACGTGAAGGAGAATATAATCATTTGGCGAAATGGATAAGGCAAGCTTAAAAGACCTTACTCTCATCCCCATTTGAAGGAGGAATTCGATTTTATGAATCTTGGCAAGTTTACTCGCGGAACGGCGGTGCTGCTATCGCTTGCGCTGCTCATCCCCATGACGGCGGGCTGCAATAACGCAGCGGATGCGGCGGCAGCCGATACTCCCCCAACCTTCTCGGAAGTCTCTGTGCATGACCCCTCGATTGTGAAGGATGGTGATACGTATTATGTATTTGGTTCGCATATCGCGGCCGCCAAATCCAAAGACCTGATGAACTGGACTTCTTTTGCAAACGGTTACACGACGCCTGGCAACACGCTCTATGGTGATCTGTCCAAAAATCTGGCGGGATCATTCAAGTGGGCAGGGGAGAATGACTCGGACAGCAAAAATGGCTTTGCCGTGTGGGCACCGGACGTATTCTGGAACAAAGATTATGTGAATAAGGACGGTTCCAAAGGCGCCTACATGATCTACTACAGCGCATCGTCCACGTATATTCGCTCGGCGATTGGTTTTGCCACGTCGAAAAATATCGAAGGGCCTTATGAATACGGCGATACCGTCGTCTATTCGGGCTTCACCGAAAAGGAGTCCTATGACAAAGACAGCAAAGTGAACAAGCAGTGGAAAAATACCGGAATCGATGAACTGATCGGTGCCGGTAAGCTGACTGGAGAAAACAAAAACTGGTTCAACACAGACGGTTCCTACAACAACCAGCAGTATCCAAACGCAATCGATGCTGCCTTGTCTTACGATACCAAAGGCAAGCTGTGGATGACGTACGGTTCATGGTCGGGCGGGATCTTCCTGCTGGAGATTGACCAGAAGACCGGGCAGCCGATCTTCCCTGGCAAAGACGGTACAACCAAAGATGGACGCATGATCGACCGCTACTTCGGAACGAAGATCGCAGGCGGTTACGGCAAATCGGGTGAAGGCCCTTACATCGAATACAATAAAAGCACCAAAAATTATTACCTGTACGTGACTTATGGCTGGCTGGGCGCAGACGGCGGCTACAACATGCGCGTATTCCGTTCCAAAAATATCGATGGCCCATATGTAGACTCCCTGGGTCAGAACGCCGTGCTGCCCGCAGCAACAGAAAATACCGAGATTGGCAACAAGCTGATCGGCAACTTCCTGTTTGAGCGGGAAGCGGGTGATCCAGGCACAGGGATTGGCTACGGTTATCTCTCGGCTGGGCATAACTCGGTCTATACCGACAAGAACGGCCAGATGTTCCTGGTATTCCATACCCGGTTCCCACAGCAGGGCGAAGCACATGAACTGCGCGTCCATCAGATGTTCATGAACAAAGACGGTTGGCCAGTGGTTGCTCCCTACCGATATGGCGACGAAAAGCTCGCTTCGGTGAAAAAGGATGATCTTGCAGGCGACTACGCTTATGTGAATCACGGCAAGGCCTACTCGGGTGCGATCGCGGAGACGCAGTCGATTACCCTGCACAAGGATGGGACGGTCAGCGGTGCTCTGCAAGGCAAATGGCGCAAAAATGCCGATAACCTGGCCAAGCTGACGCTGGGTGGCGAAGAATTCGATGGGGTATTCCTGCGTCAGTGGGACCCGGTCTCGCAAAGTAAGGTCATGACCTTTACTGCCGTGTCCGGCAAGGGCGAATCGGCATGGGGAACGCGTCTGGCTGATCTGAGCGACGAGCAGGTTGTGAAGCAGGTGGCGGAAGGGCTAAATCTTGGCGATACGACAAAGGTGACAGCCGACCTCAAGCTGCCTACCCTTGGCAGCCGCGGTGCTTCGATCTCCTGGAGCAGCTCCGATGAGAAAGTCGTCTCTTCATCGGGTGTGATCCAGCGTCCAGCCGAAGGGCAAGCGGCGGCTGCAGCGGTACTCACCGCAAAGATCGTCAAGGGCAGTGCCCAGCAGACGGCGACCTTTGACATTACCGTGCTTCCGGTCAAAAATGCGAAGCTGACGTCTCATTATGCGTTTGAAAATAACTTGTCCGACAGCGAAGGAAAGTTGGCCGAAGCCCGTGTGATCGGCGATCGGATCGGCAAGGAAGGCGGCAAATTGACGTATGCAGCGGGTGCCAAAGGCCAGGCTGCGGTCTTCGATGGAGCATCGGGCGTCAGTCTGCCGGGAGATCTCATCCAGACCCCTTCCTATTCGGTCTCGCTTTGGGTGAAGCCGGAGCAGCTGACGACCTATACGCCGACGTTCTTCGGAGCCAAGGATGATACGCATTGGGTGAGTGTGCTGCCGAAAGGTTCTGTGGGTGACCAGACGATGGTTTGGGGTGGAAGCACCAAATGGTACGATGGCGTGACCGGAACCAAGATTCCAGCCGGAGAGTGGAGCCATCTGGCGTTTTCCGTGGATGACGGTACGCTGACCGTGTATGTGAACGGTGAACGCAAATTTGAAGGCACCGGATTTGCAGATTTGTTCTCGGAAGGAGTCAAAGGCACTTTCGCATTGGGCGTTAACTGGTGGGATGCTCCATTCAAAGGTCAGTTGGATGAGCTTCAGATCTACAGCGGGGCGCTGACCTCTGCCCAGGTGCAGGAGCTGGCGAAAAGATAGGTATCAAAAAAGCCAGTCAAAGTGAATCAGACAACGCGTGGAATCGGCATGAACCTACAGAAGGATCGATGGTGGAGTCGATAAGTAATCGTTGATAAGCAGTCACAGAAAAGGCGATGGCGGGAGGCTTCCTGTGCATCGCCTTTTTTCATGATATAAAAAATCAAAAAAATGCTTGCCATATCGTCGGGAGCATGATATATTATTTCTTGTGCTCACGAGGTAATCGTGAACATCCAGATATGCGGTCGTGGCGGAATTGGCAGACGCGCACGGTTCAGGTCCGTGTGGGCTAACCCCCGTGGAGGTTCGAGTCCTCTCGACCGCATCTTTCTTTCGTAACTAAGGCCCGAATTTCTGACTAGATCAGAAGTTCGGGTCTTTTTTCGTTTTTTTATTTTTTGGGCTTGTCACTTTTTTCGACCCCGGTTTGTCTATAGGATAGGAAAGCAGTCGATCAAGGCCTCGCCCTTTGGGTACTGCATGAAAAGGAGCGGAAAATCCATTATGGAGACGATCGGAAACGCCAAGCTTTCGGCAGAACAGATGGAAGAAGAACAGCGGCGGCTGGAGGAATGGTATGCCCGGTACAAACGGTATGCTTTCGCCATCGCCTATCGGATGCTGGGTTCAGCGGAAGCGGCGGAAGATGCCATGCAGGACTGCTTCGCCGAACTGGGAAGACGCGGGACACAGGACATCGACAATGGCAAAGCCTATATTGCCCGAATGATTACCCATGCCTGTCTGAATACGCTGAATTCGGCACGCAGCCGCCGCGAGACCTACATTGGCGAGTGGCTGCCCGAACCGATCAGCGGCGACGATGGTGATCCGGAAGTGATTGCCGAGCGGCACGATATGCTGAACTACGCCTACCTGGTGCTGCTGGATCGGCTGTCACCAGCCGAACGCGCCGTCTTCGTGCTGCGCGAAGCGTTCCAATATGATTACGCGGCCATCGCGGAGATGACCGGCAGAAGCGAGGCCGGCTGTCGGCAGATCTACAGCCGGGTCAAGCGCTCGCTGCAAGCGGAGCCGGCCGTGAGCGGAAGCACTTCGCGCGCGGCCGTTCAGCGCGGCGAGGCACGCGCCGGGCTGCTGCGGCGCTTCGCCGCCGCATTTGACGCCTATGACGTAGGCGTCATGCTGGAGCTGCTCGCCGAGCAGCCGGTATTCACCGCCGACGGCGGCGGCCGCGAACTGCGGACGGTCGCCCGGCCGATGACCGGCCGGAAGGGGGTGCTGGCGCTGCTGACGTCGCGCCGCCTGTTTGCGAAGCTCCGCGAGTGGCAGGCTTCGGTCGAGCCGGTCAACGGGGAGCTGCAGCTCGTATTCCGGCAGGACGGCGAGGTACGCGCCGTACTGTGCCTCCTGGCGGAGGAAGGCCCCGGCGGGCCGCGCATCCGCCAGCTTTACCTCATGCTGGCCGACGACAAGTTGGGCCGCATTGGGGCCCCGCCCGGCGCAAGCCCCTTCATGACATCATGAAGGGGCTTCAGGCTGTCGAGAAACTCTCGACAGCCTTTCTTTATGTTCATTTGATTCATTACGACACCGCGTTAATGTTATATAATATAAGTAACTTTTAACGAACGGAGGGTATCCACATGCTGCATCCAAATCGAGAAAAACAACAAACCTATGAACTTGTTTCGATTGAAGATCTGGTGCCTGAAAACCACATGTTGCGCAAGATTGATCGGTATATCGATTTCTCTTTCATCGATGAAAAGGTCCATCCTCTTTATTGCGAAAACAACGGCCGTCCGGCCATTGATCCGACCGTTCTCTTCAAAATGATTTTCCTGGGTTATTTTTATGGCATTCGTTCCGAGCGCCAGCTGGAACGCGAAGTCCAAACGAATCTGGCTTACCATTAGTTCCTCGGACTTGGATTGACCGACAAAGTGCCGGACCACTCCACGATTAGCTGGAACCGTCGAACGCGCTTCAAGGGCACGACAATCTTCCAGGATATTTTCGATGAGATTGTGCTGCAGGCGATTTCGCACAAGATGGTGGGCGGACGCGTCTTGTTTTCGGATTCGACTTACGCCAAAGCCAGCGCTAACAAACACAAGTACACGAAACAAGAAGTGCTGCAAAATACAAAAGATTACCTGGACGAGCTGAACACCGCTGTCGAAGCCGACCGACAGGCGCATGGAAAAAAGCGCTAAAACCGCGAGAGGAGGTGGAAGAAACCAAAGAAGTGAAAGTAAGCACGACCGACCCGGACAGTGGCTACATGGTGCGTGATGGAAAGCCGGAAGGCTTTTTCTACCTCGACCACCGCACGGTTGATGGGAAGTACAATGTGATTACCGATGTGTATGTGACGGCCGGAAATGTGCATGATTCCGTGCCGTATTTGATGCGCCTGGCCCGGCAGGTCAAGCAGGCCTAACCGGCCTTTTTGGCCTGCCGGCCGAGGAAAAAAAGAGACCCACCACGCAAAAGAAACCCAACCTCCGTTAGAGAGCTGGGTTTCTCGACACTCTGAGAACCGGCGTGCCGGTTCTCTTCTTCTGGTTCTTTGGCTTTTGACCTACGCTCCGTGGCCGCGTGAAGCGACGGGCAGGAACGTACAGCCCCTTTGCGGCTTTGCCACTTAGGGGCTGTAGTTATCGTGCGGAGTAGCGGCCAGAGCCGCTAGCGTGAGCCTTATCCGATATGCTTAATTCACTCAAGTGGGTTGGAGTGGATTGGAAGTGAAGATTGTATATCTCCCGTTCTCATCCCATTCCAATATTGCGTATCGAGGTTTGTACAATCCTCCATCTTTTATCACTGCATTTATCCTAATCTTCGCCTTGTTATCGAAATGCGAAACGACCGCTTTGCCACCAAGTCTTGTTACGCCAGGCTTTAAGTCCAAATATCTAAGACCTTCTTGTTTATGAGTTATCGTATAACCGTCACCAACTTGCCCACCAGGCAATTTCGAATAACCATATATGTTGGCTTGATACTCATCAACAAGATGAGTTGGGTCGTTTATTACTGCTGTACAATATGCCCCTACTTGAGTTTTCGTTCTTGTAGGATCTGCAAAACCAACGTGTGGCTCGTCTACTACAGACATTGTTGTAAATTCCTCATTCAAATCTCGCTTTTGATTTTCAAAATCCTTTTCATAAAAAATCTTTACATTTTGCAAACCTAATTGTTCAACAACTTCTTCAGCTGTAATAGTTGGATCGTTTTTTCGTTGAGCGACCAGTGTATCGGAAATTAATTTGAATTCTTCTTCCGTAACTACTCTTCCAACATCCTCTGTAAATTCACCATTAGGATTTGCACCATTGACATCAGTAGCACTGGTAGCGGTAGGAAGCAGCATAATAAAGCACAAAATGAAAACAAAAAGCGAAAACCTTTTTCTCATTTTATCCCTCCTAATATGTATAAAGGCAATTAGAATATATATCTAAAATCCTTTTTTTCAATAAATTTACACAAAAAATATTTTTTTATTTCCATTAATAAAATCTAATCAGTTACTATCTGTCTTCCAATATTCCTGCTTATAATTCTCAAATTCCTCTCGATCGACATTAACATGCCTATAATCTTTACTTCTAAGGAACTCTTGTACTCTTCTCAATCTGATCAGTACTTCTTCAGTAGACTCAAATATGGATCCTTCTTGCGACGCCTCAAACTCTATTAGAATCCTCGAAAAGCGTACCATTTCATCTAAATCGCCACCTGTACAATATTCAAAAAGATAAACACTATACTGGAGCGCTTTCAATTCTTCTGGTGTAATATTTGGATTACGAATACATTCGATTATTCTAACATCATAGAAAATTTTCATCATTTCAAAACTGCCATACATTTTTAAAACTTTGAGACCATCCTTAATAAAGCGGGCTACTTCAGGAGAGGTCGTTTTTCGCAAATAAATTTCGGCTTCCTCTTCCGAAATATCTAATGGTCCTATTTTTCTCATCATAAAAACAAAGTAACAAAGCTCCATTTCAATCTCACTTAAAACCCATAAAATCTCTGTTCTTTTCAATGGATCTCCTCCTATTATTCTTCTTTATTATGGAATACTATCACATTTATCCTTTTGAAAGCTTTTAAATTTAAAAATAGATTTAAGCATGCCGCACGTTGAATAAAAAAGAACCAAAGTACCAGCTCTTTTCTTGTATTTCTCTTGTTTTGCCCTTCGCTCCGTGGCTGCGTAAAGCGACGGGCTGTAGTTATCGCGCGGAGTAGCGGCCAGCGGCGCCAAGCGTTCTGAATTGAATGTTTTAAAAATGTCTGTTCAACTTCTATCCATTCGATGATCGCCTGTCAAACTTGTATTTGGGAGCAAACGAAAGAGAGCGGGAGTAAATTTAGAAATCACCGACTCACGTAATCGCTACGTTCGCATTTGACGATTGTGTTCTTCCGAATTCGGTGATATTATTTAAAAACGTTATACGAACATGCTACTAAAACGTTGTGCTGTCAACAATTTGACGTCGTGTTTTGAAATCGTATGGTCGTAAAAAAGCAAAAAAAATCCTATCTCATGTAGGAGTGAGACAGGATTGTATGCCGACTAAGAGCATATGAAAGACTGGTACTACCCAGAATAATTTAAAAGTCTACGGTGTAGGAGCCGAGACTTTTAGCCACCAGCGAGTTTTTTGTCTGTAGCATCCTTTCAGGATGCTATTTTTTTTTGGATATCCATTGAATCAAATCAACTGTTTTCTTGGAAACAGTACGCCCTAAATTAGCAGCGTGTTCTTTTTTCGACCAAACGTTCAGTAGAAAATTCCCAACAGCCAAAGACAGGATAATCCAATCTTTAGGATCCATTTAACCACCTCTCTTCAAGAGGCAGAGCAGTCTTCGTATGCAGGATCCTTCTTAGTTGGTGTTACACATTTTATAACATATAAGTAGATTATCAAAGCACTAATTTTAGAAAATAAAACTGCCGAAATAGGCGGAAAAGGCGGAAAAGAGAGCAAACTAAAGAATAGGTACAGTTTTCCGCCCACTATTTCCTCAAATCTAATTTGACGCGGAACGTATTTATATATTCTCAATAGAAACCGCATAGCTACGCGGTTTTAATCAGGACAAAAATATCTTTTCGATTTTTTCATGTCATAAAGTGCAAAAAAAAAATGTTGATCCATACGAACTAAAAGTTAGTAACTGATTATGATCAAACTTGAGTTTAGCAAGCTTGAGCTTTTAAATCGTTCAAAATTGAACAATCTATTATCAGCACTCCGTAAAATAACGCATGGCTGCTTGTTGATCGGAAGGCTTCGGTTGATCGGGCTGGCGCAGAAATTCGATCGAATCAAGCCTAGATCCATCCCACGTAATGTAGCCTTGATCTTGCAAGGCTTGAAGCCGGTCTATCAAGACCGTCAGAGTGTCGAGAAACCCAACCTCCGTTAGAGAGCTGGGTTTCTCGACACTCTGAAGCCCCTTCATGACATCATGAAGGGGCTTTTTTAATTGGTATTCTCCCCAGTCGAACAAAGATCATAACCGTCTCTTGTCCACATTAATTATTTTTTAACCAACAATTAGACTCTTGACAGTTAGAACTCTAACAATTATAGTTGAGCCATAGTTAGAACTCTAACAGTTCAAAGGGTTAACTATTACAGGCGCAGATATTCCGGGTACCGGCGCCGCAAGTTGGAAGAAGGAGAGATGAAACATGAGGGAACATGGCAATGGACACGAAGAGGCCAAGTTCACGGAAGTGGGAGATCGCAGACGAATCGACGCTCCATTCTCCAGCCTGCTCAGGGAGATTGCCATTCGCATGAGACCTGCTGGCGACGGCCGGCTGGCCGAGCTTGGACTCAGCGCCCAGCAGGGGCAGATGCTCCGCTACATTCATATGTTCCAGGAGCAGGGGATCATTCAGAACGATCTGGCCAAGCGATTTGACCGAACCAATGCGAGCATCACCAGCATGCTGCAAGGGCTGGAGAAGAAAGGGTACGTCAAGCGGATTGTGCCGGAAGGCAATGAGCGCAAGAAGATGGTCTATGTCACGGAGAAAGCTGAAGCGCTGATGTCGGAGTTCGATCAGATTTTCTTCGATACGGAGCGTCAGATTACGGCGGGCATGACAGACGAAGAGGCAGAGACGCTGCGAAGATTGCTGGAGAAGGTCAGGGATAATTTCTAACCCACACCGCTCCGCAGAGAGTCTGCACAGACAAACTTAATATCACGCAGGGAGCGGCACATCGGTTCCATCATGAAGATCATCTGACGATGGGTTTGGAGTGAAATCAGGCTGCCGCCAGCCGCTCCCCCGCTCACATTTATACATGAATAATTGTGCAAGTAATCATATATTATGGAGGTTAAGCGTATGAAGACTTCAGGAGAAACCAAAGACACTCAGCAGCCCGAGCAGCCGGAATCGAATCAATATTATCTGGAAAAAGCACCGCTTGGACGTGCCGTGGCTCATCTGTCGATTCCCATGATGCTTGGGATGTCGGTCGGTACGGTGTATAACGTGGTCAATGCGTATTTTATCGGGCTGCTGCATAACACGGCGATGATGTCCGCGATTACATTGGGACTGCCGATCTTTACCGTCTTGATGGCTGCGGGCAATGTATTTGGTGTCGGTGCCGGAACGTTTATTACACGGCTGGTCGGCGGGGGCACACCGGAACAGGGTAAGCGGGTCGCGGGATATGCCTTTTACGGAAGTCTGATCGCAGGTCTGCTGATCGCGCTGGCCTCGTTCCTGTTTATGGTTCCGCTGGTCAACTCGTTGGGAGCGGATGCTTCAACGCATGATTATACGAAGATTTATGCGATGACCTTAATAGGCGGCGGCTTCGTGATTGTCATGAACTTCGCTCTGGAACAGCTGGTACGTTCAGAAGGAGCGTCCAAGCAGTCGATGTACGGGATTTTTATCAGCACGGGGCTGAGTTTGATTCTTGATCCCCTGTTGATTCTGGGTCTGGATCTGCATGTCATGGGCGCTGCGCTGGCCATGATTCTGGCTAACGCGGGATCGGCGCTGTACTACGTTTACTTTTTACAGAAAAAAAGCGAACACCTTCAGGGTTTCATTCGGTATATTCGTCTGTCGCTCCGCGATCAATGGGAAGTGTACAAGATTGGCATATCGGAGCTGTTCAAATCAGCCTTTATGATCGTCACCACGCTGCTGTTCAACCATTATATGATCGAATATGGCTCCAACGTGCTGGCAGGTGCAGGGATCGGACTGCGCATCGTACAGATTCCGGAATTCCTGGCAATGGGGCTGTTTATCGGGATGATTCCTTTCTTCGCCTTCAATTATGCTCGTCCGAATATCCCGCGCTTCAGAGCTGGATTCAACGCCTCGGCTGCTGTGATTGGTGCGGTGTCTGTCGTCTTCGTCGGTCTGGTCTATCTGCTGCGTGATCCGGTGATGCGTCTGTTCTCCAGCGATCCAGCCGTATTGGAAGCAGGGACTTACATCCTGGGCGCAATGCTGGTCTCGGCGCTGTTTAATGGATTTACCGGGCTGTTCCTGACTTTGTTCCAGGCGGCGGGTCAGGGCATGCCGACGATGGTTCTGTCCGTGACGCAGGGTGTCCTCTACATTCCGACGATCATCGTGCTGCATGCCATGTTTGGTCTGCATGGTGTGATCTGGTCCATGACGGTGACGGAAGTGATTACCTGTCTGCTGGGGTTGATTCTGTATGTTCCGTTTCGTATCAAGCTAAAGGATCTCCAAAAAAACCATAGCTTAAGTTATCCTGATCCTGATCGTATGGCGGGAGGAATCAATGTGCGGTGATAAAGCATAAAATAAATAATCCAAAACGAACTCTTTCGCTTTGAGCGAAAGAGTTCGTTTATGTAGTGACGTTCTATTGTAGAGCGTAAAACATGAGTGATTCTAATTAAAGCCCCTTTAACTATATCCAGCTACATCTTAAAAGATACAGAATATAAAGTGTCGTAATGCCGCCCATATGCAACATAAACATCTGTTGGTGTACTGCCCCAGTTATCATGTACAATCATGTATTGATGACCTGCGGAATTTCCACTATACATATATTCAACATATCCCACACCCGTAACGGTATGTCCGGCTACTTCATCATTGGGATTAGGAACGTAGAAATCCTGACTTGTCATAGTGATTACGGTAGGTCCATATCCAATATCGCTTTTTACTTGATTCCAAGAAGGAGATGTTGTGTTTTTAGCTAATGCAGTTAAATAGCCGTGGTTTTGAGCGAAGGTGTTCATCCCACTGGCAATTTTTCCGATAGCTGTTGCTCCTTGATTATCTGAAGTGGTTGTTGTTCCCATAGCCCTCCTCAGATCGGAAATAGCACGATCTTTATTGACTACTCCAGACGGATTCTTGAGCAGATTGCTTTTGCCCTTTGTATAGTGCCAGTAATACATTACGTTGTATGCACTGGTTGGAGCACAGCCTGAGGCTCCTGTCCAATATGAGCTGGAATATTGATTCGTGTCCCCAACTCCGCTAATTGTCTTTTTATACATAGAACCGGTCTCAAAGGATAAGTCATCTGTGACACCATCAGAACTGTTGCCGATCTCCCCTGTCATTCCTAAATCTTCGATCTCGTCCCATACTTCTTCGCTTTCTTTATTTTCGCTTTTCTCTGATTGCAGTTTATAGTTATTGTTCTCTTCAACTGCATCAAAACTCTCGCCGCCGTCTACAGTGATTTTTGCTGTACCATCTGGTTGTTCTTGTTTGAGCCCGAACTCTCCTGGACCTACAGATACAATTTGTTGCTCGCCACTATCCGCAAAGGAGTTAACGTTCAGTCCAACCTCTTCCAAAGGAGCAATTGGATTTTCTGTGTACCCAAAACTAAGTGTTGGAAAATCAGATTTGTTATTAGCGATTTCTACGAAGCCAGCAGGAACGTTTTCATTTTTCAAGTTAACGAGGTAACTTACGACCTCTTGATTAGTTCCGTAGACTTCTATAGGCGCTTCGGCTTCAATTACTTTGTCCTTCCATAGTGATTCGGGATTTGTTTTTTGATCGAGTACAACTTGATATAGGGCAGCAGCTACAGCTTGACTAGGTGAGACCTCATTGACTTCCGCAGCGTGACTGTCTATAGCTAAGTTAAAGAATAGACTTGATGAGATCAATAGAGATAAAGTAACTTTTTTTCTCAAATTATACACTCCCTTTATCATTTTTAATAAATATAAAGCTTATAAAAGGGAATAACAATATTTTTCTAAATTTTTGTAACAAAAAGTATAATATTTCGTTTATTGAATAGAAGGAATCAGAGAGGAGGATGCATATGCGCGTCAGAAAAATGGGGTGGATCATGCTCGTGCCTTTACTAATTACCGCCTGCAATCAATCTCATGAAAAACAAGCTGTGGATTCTTTGTATGTGCCAGATGGGTACCAATCTAAAATTTCGGCTCTAGGACTTAAAGAGGTTGCTGCAAAACCTTATTTTCGTAGTCCGTTCATCACGATTGTGGAGGATGCAAAGGGAAAACAAAGTGCTATGGTATTTCGGGATCATGAAAAGCCCAAGTTAGTTGCATTACCTAAAACCTACGAAGAGATCATCAAGAAACTGGAAGATGATAAAAAAGCATTAACTGAAACAGATAAGCAAAATATCCACCTTTTAGAGATAAACGGAGACTTATATTGGAACTACGAAGCAAGTGATTCTGGAAGTGTTTATTTGAACCTCGAAGGAATAGAGCAATCCCCTTTTTCTTGATTGCTGGATAGGATGGTTTGAACTCATAAGTATGGTGAAGGGTTTTCTCCGCTTGTTATCGCTGCGCAGCCATGTTATATTGGCAGACGTGGCGAAACTGACGGAACCTGTATGGAAGTCCGGCAGCGGGATCTGTAGGGTCCTAAGCACCGAACACATCGCTCCATTTTATGAATAGTCAGCTGCGCTCTTCGGCCCTTCGGGACTGGAAGAGCGTTTTTATTTTTGTGTTGAGAGATTTAAAATTTAGGAACAAAGAAGGGTCGGATATGGCAGGAACGGACTTACGTCTGGAAAGAAGAAGCCCCCTGTTGGATAAATACCTCTCGGGGCGCTCCATTGATTACAAGCAAATTATTGGATTGTTTATTCCGCTGCTCGTGGATCAGATCTTCATTGTAGGACTCAATCTGGTCAACACCGCGATGATTAGCTCGGCGGGTGTGGACGCGGTCAGCGCGGTCAACATGGTGGACTCGCTGAATATCTTTCTATTAAGTATCTTCGTCGCGGTAGCCACAGGCGGTACGGTGGTTGTGGCGCAATACAAGGGCAGTCAGAATCCCCAAATGGTCTCCAAGTCTACAGCAGGCGCGGCTTCGACCGTATCCCTGCTGGCACTGGCGGTCGGCTTGATTCTGATTATTTTTCACAATCCTCTGCTGAATCTACTGTTTGGGACAGCGGAGCCGGAAGTGATGAGGCTGGCTCGCACGTATACGATTGGCAGCGGCATCTCCTATATGGGTCTGGCCTTTGTCGAGGCAGTCTGCGGAGCGCTGCGCGGCATCGGAAGAACCCGGGCTTCGCTGGCTTTGTCGCTGGTGATGAACCTGACGTATGTGGGACTGAACCTGCTGTTCATCAACGGATTGGATCTGGGCGTGTTCGGCATGACGTTGTCCGTCAACATCTCCCGGTATCTGGCGGCGGGCTGTGCCGTCTATTATCTGCTCAAGATTGACGCGGAGCTTCGCTTGCAGATTCGGGACTTCTTTGAAGTCGGATTGGATATGCTCAAGCGAATCTTCAAGATCGGGATGCCCTTTGCGGCGGAGCAGATGTTCTTCAACGGCGGCAAGATTCTCACGCAGGTCTTCATCGTCAGCATGGGCACGCACGCGATTGCGACCAATGCGATCAGCGGGGCGCTGGCCGGCGTCATGCAGATTCCCGCCAATGCCCTGTCGCTGACACTGATTACTGTTGTGGGCCAGTGCATGGGTCGCCGGGATGTCAAAGATGCGAAGAAATTGACCAGATCGTTCGTTATGCTCGGCTCGGCCTCGTATGTGCTGATGGGCTTGATTATCATGCCGCTGTTCCATCCGCTGATCGGTATGTTTAATCCGCCATCGGACATCGTGGACGACATCTTCCTGATCGTGCTTATCAATACCCTTGCGCAGATTCCGCTGTGGTCGATCAGCTTCATGATCCCATCCGCACTGCGGGCAGCAGGCGACGCCAAGTTCACTTCGGTCGTCTCCATGCTGTCGATGTGGCTGTTCCGTGTGGTACTCGGTTATGTACTGGGCGTCGTGTTCAATCTGGGTATCCTGGGCGTCTGGCTGGCGATGGACTGCGAATGGGCCATCCGGGGTGCGGTATTTATCTGGCGGTTCATGGGCAGAAAATGGTATCGGCATAAGTTGATTTGATTGGATCTGATTTCATGGAAGACAGGGAGGCCATCCATGCTTAAAGGGATTCTGACTCACGATCGGCTCGAACAAAGCGACGTCTACGAATTGCAAAAGGGTGACTGGGAAAAAGAGCAAACCCATTGGAAAAGCGATTCCCTGTACCTGACCGATGACTTTTTCGACAATACGGAGACGGGGGCGATTCTGCGTGAAGGCCTTCAAAATTTTAATGCGTTTGGCCCGAATCGAGTGCTTCCGGAAGAGTGGGCGGCCATGATAAACCGTGCCATGCAGTCGCAGGATTCACGAACGAAGTAGCTGATGCAAAGAGTAGACGAATGGGTGCAGGAGTGTCTGTCTGAACATCCAATGTTCTAGATCTTGGGTCCTTAACGTGCAGCGTGAGTCCATCCAAAAGATCGTCCTCAAAAAGGCTGCCGAGATCCTTTCTCGGCAGCCTTTAAAATATGAGAAGATAAGAGGATCGAGAGAAAGGAGTGGATCGGCATGACTCTGAAAATCACGCCTCCCAAACTGCGCGAGGAACAGCTGATGCCAGAACCCGAGTTGTACCTGGAGTCCCGCATCGAGATTCAGAACGCAGCCGTTGGCCCCACTGAGCTGCTGGAGCTGGATTACGACAAAGTATCTTTCGACCGCGTATGGTTTAAGCAGGTCACTGTGCTGGATTCGGCGCTGCGGGGAGCAGAGTTCACCGATGTCGTCTTCGAGGACTGCGATCTGTCGAATATGAACCTGACCGACGCTTTTCTGAATCGGGTCGCGTTCAAGCGCTGCAAGCTGATCGGAACAGATTTCGGCAGCAGCCGGATGCAGCATGTCCGCATGAGCGACTGCATCGGGGACTACGCCAATTTTCGTCTCGGCAAAATGAAATCCGTCATCTTCGAGGACTGTTCGCTGCTGGGTTCGGATCTGTATGCAGCGGAGGTTCAGCAGTTTGCGCTGGATCGCTGCAAGATTGACGGGATCAATCTGTCGGAAGTGAAGCTGAAGGACGTCGATCTGAGCCGCTGCGAGTTCGACTCGCTGATCGTCAACCCGGAAGATCTGGCGGGCTGCCGCATCGCGCCGCATCAGGCTGCGGTGTTCGTGGGACTGTTGGGTCTGATTATGGAGTAACATAGACACATAGAGATAGGGTGCTGTTCGCCTCGGATGCAGACAAGCCCCGTACACTCAAGGAGGAGAACAACCAGCATGTACAACTTCATCTTCGACATCGACGACACGGTCTATGACCAGATCGTCCCGTTTCGGCAGGCTTTCGAGCGGAATTTCGCTCGGTATACGCATCTACCGTTGGACGAACTTTATCGGCAGAACCGCCGATTTAGCGACGCAATCTTTGAACAGCAGCAGCGAGGCGAGATCTCGCTGGAGGATATGCACGTGTATCGCATCACGGAGGCCTTCCGCGTGATGGGCATCGAGATTCCGCGTGAAGAAGCGCTGGCGTTCCAGCGAGATTACGCGGCGGCGCAGCATGAGATTGTGCTGACGCCGGACATGCAGGAAGCGCTGGATTACTGCCGGGTTAGAGGGCTAAAGATTGGCGTCATCACCAATGGCGCAGGCGACCATCAGCGCGGCAAGGTGGAGCGGCTGGGCATCTATGACTGGATGCCGCGCGAAGCAGTCTTTGTCTCCGGCGAGGTGGGCTTCGCCAAGCCGGATGTTCGCATCTTCCGCCGCGCAGAGGAAATGCTGGGACTCGATCCGGCGCATACGTATTACGTTGGCGATTCCTACGCCAATGACATCGTGGGGGCGGCCGCCGCAGGCTGGAAGTCCATCTGGATTCATCGCCGGGGCGCACAGATCCCGGAAGGAGGCGTACAGCCGGATCTGACGCTGGGCGAAGGCGATTCGATAGCCGCAGCGATTCGGGAGCTGTGCGAATAGAGGCGAAATCTCGCCATTGGAGCAGCAAGCCTCAGAAAATCATCATGATGAACCTATAAAAGGCGTAACTGCTGCCTCAATAGCGGCGTCCTTTATAAGAGTACATGTACACGTGGAGCCAGGTTCAGAAGCCGCGGTCGTGCCGGAAAGCGGCCAACTCCAGCGCAGGAGGATCAGCGGCAGCCGAACGGGCTTCCCGATTTCCAAGCAGCCATGCCGGGCGGATGCCTCTCTGGTGATCCGCTGTCGGGCGGCTGAATCTGAGAGGAGCTTTCTCATGTCTATATCCCATTCGACCTCGTCCAAGTCCGCCCCGCGATCTCTTCAACCGATCCGTCGTTCCGCAGCTCGTCTGATGGCGGGGCGTGCCTATTATACCGGACGTCGGTATGCAGACTGGCTGCTGGGCGGTCGGAAATACGCTGCGCAGCACGCGGACCAATCGCTTCCCTATCGGGTGTTCGATCATCGGACGCTGCTGCTTAGGCGTCTGCGTGACGTGGACATGCAGCTTCAGGTCAACAAAGTGACCAATCTGCGGATTGCCGCCAAGCGGCTCGATGGTCTGATCCTTCGTCCGGGCGAGACGTTCTCTTATTGGAAGACGATTGGCCGCCCGACCAGACGCAAAGGGTATCTGGACGGCATGGTATTGCATTACGGCGGCTTCAAATCCGGAACCGGGGGCGGGCTGTGCCAGATGTCCAACCTGATCTATTGGATGACCTTACATACGCCGCTCGAAGTGACGGAACGCCATCGGCACAGCTATGACGTGTTCCCCGACTCCAACCGGACACAGCCGTTCGGCAGTGGGGCGACCTGCTCTTATAATTATCTGGATCTGCAGATTTATAATCCGACTTCGCAGGATTATCAGCTTCGCGTCCATGTCGGCGAAGAAGACCTGATTGGGGAATGGCGCTGCGATCTCCCACCGATCCATCGATATGAGATCTATGAACAAGATCACCGCATGACACAGGAATACTGGGGTGGTTATGTTCGGGAGAATGTCATTCGTCGGCGCATGTTCTCGCTGGATGGCGAGCTGCTGGACGATCAGGAGATTACGCGCAACCGCGCGCTGATGATGTACACTCCTTTTTTACAGGAAGGAAGCAAGCAGGAATGAATCTTCCTGTCGGATTCATGAGCCGGGTGAAGTTGGGATCAGCAGACACGCGGCTCTCTGAAAAAGACCCTGGGTTCCGTCTTTACACGGAACCCAGGGTCTTTGATCTGAGTGGCAAGAGGTCGCTCGCCTCGCAGCAGACATCCTATTAAGATACTGTAGTCATTGGGTTGTTGTCGCTTGTGTAGTGGGAGGGATATTGTTCCCTTTCGCCGCTTTGCCTGCTGCCAGCTGCGCTTCCGCCTGCACCTCTTCCAGCGCCGCCGTCAGCAGGGCCAGCGCAAGTCCCTGGCCCCAGCCCTGCGCCCATTTGCGGTCGATGCCCAGATAACCGTCAATGTCGTTCATGACGGCCGTACCCCCGGATACATTCAGCACGCGCCCGGCATCGGTGATGTTGGCGATCACGCCATCCAGCGCTCTGCGCACGTATTTGCCGTGCAGGGGATTGCCCTGCACGATCATCGCGGCGGCGATTCCAGCCGTCGCGGATACTTCGCCGTAAGCTTCCGGTTCATCCAATACCGTGCCCCAGAGTCCGTCTTCTTGCTGTAGTTTCTTGATCGCCGCCAACTGATCGCGCAGCGAACTCCAGATGTGCATCATTGGTGGATAGAGGTAGGCTTCAGGCAGTCCGCGCGCAGCGCGGGCCATCGTGTAGGCTCCCCAGGCATTGGCACGCGCCCAGTGAATTCCGGACATGTGATTCTGCTGGATATGGTTGTAGCCGTGATACCATAGTCCATTTTCTTCATCCTGGAGATAGTTAATATGCCAAAAATATTGATGCAGGGCGTCATGGATCAGCTCTTTGCGATCCAGCAGGACACCGGCTCTCAGCAGGAAATAAGCCGCCATGAACAGCGTATCCGCCCAAGCCTGTTCGGGAAAGTCGTTGTTGGCGGACACCGTATGCTGAAGCACCCGATCCCCGAAGCGCAGTGCATCCTGTTCCAAGTAATCGATCTTGCTCAAGATCAGCTCCAGATACTTCTGCTCCTTCGTCTCGGCGTAGAGCGTAAGCAGCATATGTCCCATCGCGCAGGCATTGACCGTCCAGACAGGCGGCAGACCCGCCTCCATATATTCATCCACCCAGGCGATCATCCGCTCCAGATACTTGGGATTGCCCGTTGCTTCATAAGCCCGGCTGACTCCGTAATAAGCCACACCGCACGGCCAATCCCAGGTCAGATCCATGTCCAAGGTATAATCGGCGACACGTTCAATCAACGACTTTAATTCCTGGCTTTCCACATGCAGTTTCATGGCTTCGCTCTCCGTTTTCTCGAATTTGGTGAGGCTCCTACCTCGAAATGTAAGCGTTGTTATTTAATTTCATAGTAGCACAATAACTTGTACATATTTTGCCGAAATCGATGAATTCTTCTTGGATCTTGCGCGATTATTTAGATGCGTTATAATGGGGGCAACTTGGGGGCGGGGAGCGTGGCAGGCGGATGGACGAGCGGTATCATGACAACGGCAAGGAGACATTTCTGGTGCATTATCGCAGCGGGCCAAGCTATCCGATGACGACCAGCCATTTTCATACGACCTACGAATTTTTCTATATGATGGATGGACAGAGGAAGTTCTTCATCAAGGATCGGACGCTGGTGATCGGGGCGGGCGATATTGTCGTGGTAGCGCCGAATGTACTGCACCGGACGACTCATGCCGAGACTCCGGACTATGAGCGCCTCGTCGTGAATGTGCATGAGAGCTACCTGCCGGATGGCAGGGCTGGGCGGCTGGACGTGCTGCGGCCGCTGTATGAGCGGGATTATCTGCTGCTGCGATCCGGGGATTATAAATCTCAGATCATCGATGCGCTGGCGGGAGAGATGATCCGTGAGATCGAGGCGGGGCAGCCGGGATTTGAAGCGTATATGCAGGCGCTCATCATTCAACTGCTGATTGCCTGCTGCCGCCAACTTCCGGATCAGGAGGAGGAGAGGCAGCCTGCTGCCAATCTCCTGCATGAGCGAATCTTCGAGGTGGTGCGCTACATCAACGAGCATTATATGGAAGATCTGACGCTGCAAAAATTGGGCGAGAAGCTGTATGTCAGCCCTTATTCGATCAGTCGTTCTTTTAAGGAGGCGACGGGCTTCACGTTTGTGGAGTATGTGAACAGCGTGCGGGTGAAGGAAGCGATCACGCTGCTGCTGCGTTCGTCACTCAAGGTGAATGTCATTGCACGTAAAGTCGGCTTTGGCAGCGTCACGCACTTCGGACGAGTATTCCGTGAGGTGACGGGACATGCCCCACTTTTTTATCGAAAAGAAAACTGAGGCCGCCAACGCTTGTACAAAGTGCGTACCGACACTCGGTATTCGCGGCAATAAGGGGTAAACTAAGAGTGAACGGAGCGAAAAAGAACAGGTCAAGCCGAGACAGGAGGAATGGACGATGCGTATTCAGATGGACGAATATACGGAAGACAAGATTAAGGAAAAGCTGGGGAATCGCCCAGGCAGTCTGCGGCTGGTCTACGATACGATCAACTGCGGCTGCAACGGGGTAGTAACGCTTCAGATCGCAGATAAGCCTTGGGATACGGATGTAGCGGTCGAATCAGATGCGTTTGATGTGTGGACGGATCGGCAGCAGGAGCAGCAGTTTGATCCGGTGATGAAACTGGAAGCTGACCGCGATTATCCGTCGTTCAAGCTATCGAGCGACGGTGCCGTATTTACGCGGAATTTGCGGGTGACGGATCTGCGAGGATAGACGTTATCCGTCCGCGAATCTCTTGGTAAACAGCAAAATTAAGACCGTCGATCGCCTGAAGAAGGGGGTTGGCGGTCTTGTTATTTTCTCAGTGCAAAAATATATAGAGCAGAATTGCGGCTGCCAACAGAGAACTCAGAACCGTGACTACAATCTTTAAGCTGCTGCGGGGCACAGCGCCGGTGATAACTGCCGTCTGTCCATTTAACAGAGCGAAGCTGGGGCGTCCCCGATACGTGTACCGAATCCCGTAAAAAGGGAGAAGTACCCGCTGGAAACGGGTGTGGCGAAATTCAGTAGTAATCTTGAGGCCGCGTACCGAATCGCCGCCGATGACCTTGGTGATCTCCCGCTTGAGTCGTTCTTCGATCTTGGCCCGGCCGCTTGTCCACCCCTGTGGGAGAGAGAATTCCGGTCTCGGCAGTGTGGCGTCCTGCGTATAATCGGATCTCCAGTTCACAAGTCTGGAATGGTCGAAAAAGCTAGCTTTGTCGAGCAGCTGCGGATCGAACGTATCCGAAGCGGGGACAACCAGAGCTTCAATGATTTGGTCATGTGCGCCGCTTACCGACGTGTAATCCGTTGTCGTGGAAGTCTCGGTGTGAGTCTCGCTGTTGCCATCCGAGTCGGTTCGCGTATAGGTGTTCTCAACCCTTCGGTCATCGCCTCGGCTTCCTTCGTACAGCGAATGAGTCTCTGCACGAAACGACCAGAAGGGTAGATAGACCCGTTCGACAATTACCGGAAGATGTCCGCGTTGAAAAGAGCTGGGAACGAAGCGGCGCTTGCGTCTCCAGAGCCGAAAATGTTCCTCTGCCTGCGCGGGAGAGCATTCAAAGGGAATCAAGGCATCCGGCCAACCATTTAGCGGGTGGGAAGGATCAGAGAGATCCTGCGGTCGCTCCGGGTCAAATTGATGATCGGCGATCATGATTAACATCATCCTTTTTCTTGAGTTGACTCACCTTACGCAATACGCAGCGGTTGGAACGTTGGGTGCAAAACTTCAACAACCTATCCAAATCCCACAACATCAAAGAAATTATCCGTGGACAGAGTAACTTGAAGTCCTTAATATAAAAGGGAGTTATTTGTATAAATTATCTTGTAAGCGTTAACATAAAAGTTTATTAAACTCGCCCGATTGGAGGAATTTCCATGAAACGTTTCCCGATGACGCTGCAATTGGCGCTCATCTTGTTCATCGTCATGGTGATCCCGGCCAGTATTCTGACCTGGTACAGCGGCGAACAGAGTCTGCGTGATTCCGAGCGCCAGATCGCGGAGTCGTCACTGGCGGAGCTGGTAGCGGGGCGCCGGCTGAACGAAAATGCGCTGAACAACCTGGCACAGGATGTAGTTCGTCTGTCGGCCATCGGTACTTTTGACCGTCTGCGTCCATTTCCGACTTACGACACGCTTAGTGGGGACTACAGCAGAATCAGTCAGGCGATGGCGGTGATGCGTGAGCTAACCAATCTGAATCACCGGGCAGATGGGGTCTATTCTTCCTTTTTCTATCTTCAGGATTCGGATTATGTCGTCTCCACGGATCGCAGTATCGCACGTCTGAATCGCTATGAGAATCTGGACTGGATTCAGCAGGCGCTGGATCGGCAATCGGGAATCGCCGGAGTCTGGGTGCCGCGCAAGCTGGATTCGGGCGTGAATGTCGTCTCGTATGTACTGCCGCTGAATCGTCTGTCCACGACAACCAAAGGTACCATTGTTATCAATATCCGAGAGAGTCAGCTGGGTCAATACATGTATTCTTCCAATGAAGCGAGTGCGGGTTATGCGCTGATCGATCATGATGGAACCGTCGTCTCTACGCCCGACAAGCGTATACTGCTGCAGCATATCGCGGAGCTGCCGATCTACAGCGAGCTGCTGAAGGATGCGCCTGCCAAAGGGTATGCCTTTCGGGAAGTGAATGGAGAGCGGCTGCTGTATACCTGGTCGGATTCACAGCTGCTGGGCTGGACACATGTGGGCATCTTCTCCGTCCAGGAACTGCTGACCCAGACCCATGCGCGGCAGAGTGGGTTGGTGCTGCTGACGGCGATCATCATCTTTGTCGGTGCATTCGTCACGCTGCTGCTGGCAACCTGGCTGTCCCGCCCTGCCCGCCTGCTGGTGCGCCGATTAAACGAGACATCTGGAACAAGGCTGCCCCGGCGCAATGAGTTTGCTTATCTGGAAGATGCGTTTCTCAGCATGAGAGATGAAGAATCGAGGCTGCACACGCTGCTTCAGCAGCGGGAGCGGGATGCACGCAGTCTGGCCGTTCAACATTTGCTGCGCGGCGAAGTAACTCGTCCGGTAGAGGAGATTTTCCCATATGCCCATTTCCGGGTAGCGGCGATCTCGATTGATGGGTATCGGCAGTATATCAGCAAGCATAACTCGGAGACGCGCAGTTATCATCGGTATCTGCTCAGTGGCTACTGCGATGGGCTGTTTGGCGAAAGCGTAAGCAGTCATTTTCTGTATCAGGGCGATGGCTATTTTGTCATGGTCATCAACGATGGACGGGAATCCGGTGATCGAGGCGACGTGCCGATTCGCATGAGGCAGCTGGCAACCCGCGCTGAAGAAGTGTTCGGACATACGGTGACGATCGGACTAAGCCGGGAGCAGGAGGGGGCGGCGGATATTCGTGATCTGGCGGGCGAAGCGTCGGAAGCTGTCAAGCGGCGGATGATCGCAGGCAGTGGCGGCATCCACTTTGGCCCCCGCGAGGAAGATGGCAGCGGCAAATATCTGTATCCCGCGCACAGTGAGCAGCGAATCCTGAACTTCCTCGACGCGGAAGATCTGGGGAGCATTGATCGGGAGCTGGACAAGATTGCCTGTGACATTCGGGCAGCGGATTCGATCTCGTACGACAATATTCTGTTCATTTACAACCAGTTGGTGGGCGTCACGATCAAGCATCTGCGCGAGAACGACAACCATGCCGCGCGAATCCTCGCCGGGCGGGGCAGTGTCTACTCGACCATCTCCTCTCTGGACACGCTGGACGATCTCCAGGCTTATCTGCATGAGTTCTACGCCGAGGTCGTCTCCGCCTCATCGCGCCCCGCTTCCAACGAGGCCTCTTCACATGGAGAGCGGATCGTAGCCTATCTGCGGGAACATTACCGGGAGGAAGTCGTCTTCGAGGAGATGGCGCGTGAGCTGGGAATCAGTTATTCGTACATGCGCAAGATTGCGTATGAGACGATCGGACTTAGCTTGATCGATTATCTGAACAAGCTGCGCGTGGAGGAAGCGAAGCGGCTGCTGATGACCAGTGATCGAACGATCACGGAGATTGCGGCAGAAGTAGGCTATGATAATGCACGCAGTTTCAATCGATTTTTCCATAAATATGAGGGGATGGCCCCGAGCAGTTACAAGGCGAAGCAGCGCACCTCTTAATGGGATGGCGCCGCTTGCCTGAGTACGAATCTGACCGGACAGTCAGCTCCGGTGAAGGTGAGTTCTCTGCCAATTGAAGAGATTCGGCAGAGCCACCATATCTGATTCCGAGGGTCAAAAATGATCTTCTTCTCTCGCAAAAAGCCCACAACCGCGCAGTGTCCAATCAAAAATGGCCGTGAGCATCAACAGTCGTCGTTTACCCCGGGCGATGACCAAGGCTATGATGGGCACATCTTCCGGCGACGGATGGAAAAAAGCGAAAGGGAGGTGAACACATGAAGGGAGCAAGCGTCATCAAACGCAAAAATGAAACCGCTTCAATTGGGAGCGGGCGCCGATTCGGCGTTCTCTATTATCTGCGCCGCGACTGGCAGCTCTACACGCTGCTGCTCCTTCCGCTGGCCCTCGTGCTGGTCTTCAAGTATTCGCCGCTTGGGGGCCTAGTGCTCGCATTTAAGGACTATAAGATTGCGAAGGGGTTCTGGGGCAGCGAATGGGTAGGATTTGAGGTCTTTCAGGAATTGTTCGCCAAAAAGGACTTCGCCAGGGCAGTACGCAACACGCTGCTGCTCAATGTAATGGATCTTCTATTAAGCTTCACGGTGCCGATCTTCCTGGCACTGCTGCTGCATGAAGTCAAAAATGTGCTGTTCAAGCGCATCAATCAGACGCTGCTGTATCTGCCGCACTTCCTGTCCTGGGTCATCATCGGTGCGATTGCCTATCAACTGCTGGGCGAAGGCAGCGGGATGATTAACAACCTGATTGCGCAGTTCGGCGGGACGCGAGTACCGTTCCTTCAGGAGGATATGAACTGGCTTATCAGTTACCTGCTGATCGGAATCTGGGCAAGCATGGGCTGGGGTACGATCATCTATCTGGCTTCGATGAGCAGTATCAACCCCGATCTGTATGAAGCAGCCACCGTCGATGGGGCAGGACGCTGGCGCAAGATGTGGAACGTCACCCTGCCGTCCATCCGTCCGACGATCGTGACCCTGCTTATCATGAGTCTGGGCGGCGTCATGGGGGGTTCATTTGAACGGATCTATGCCCTGCTCAACCGCGCCACCACCGAATTCACGACGACCATTCCGGTCCTGGTCTACCGCTGGGGGATCGAAGGCGGCGACATCAGCCGGGCAACCGCACTTGGATTGTTCCAGGCGCTCATCGGATTGATTCTCGTCCTGACGGCCGACCGGGTCGCCAAGAAGCTGGGCGAAGATGGATTGTTATAAGAGAGGAGGCCAGCCATGAAAGCCACGCCAAATGCTCCGGTCGGAAGTCGTCGGCGTTTCGACGTCTGGGGGTTCCTGATCCATGCCGTATTGGTCATTGTCTCGCTGATCTGTTTTATCCCGTATCTGCATGTGGTCGCCAAGTCATTCAGTGAAGATGCTTACGTTATCGCCAACAAAGTCTTCTTATGGCCGAGAGGATTCAGTGTCGAAGCCTATGCCAAGATTTTTGCGGATGCCAGTATTCTGAAGTCCCTGTATGTCTCGGTGATTGTAACCGTCCTGTTCACCGTTCTGGGGATGGTGGTCACGATCTGCGCCGCTTATCCGCTGTCCAGAAGACAGCTCAAGGGCCGTTCGACCCTGACCTTCATCTTCTTGTTCACCATGTATTTCAGCGGCGGGATTATTCCGGAATACATGCTCATCAACAGTCTGGGGATGCTGGATACGATGTGGGCGATGATTCTCCCGCTTGCCTTCAGTGCCTATAATCTGTTGATCCTCAAGACCACGTTCACACACAGCGTTCCGGTCAGTCTCGAAGAATCGGCACGCATCGACGGCGCCGGACATTTCCGGATTCTGACCAGTATCGTGCTGCCGCTGTCCAAGCCGATTCTGGCAACCCTGTCCCTGTTCTATGCGGTTGGCCGCTGGAACGCCTATCAGGATGCCCTGTTCTATATCAAACATAACGTCGATCTTCGTCCGCTCCAGCTCAAGCTGTATTATCTGGTCGTCCAGGCCAGCGAGAGCTTCCAATTGGAAGCGACCGAAGTGACACTCAGCAATCCCGAAGTGTTGAAGGCATCCGTTGTCGTCTTCGCCACCATTCCGATCATCTGCATCTATCCATTCGTGCAAAAGTATTTCGTTCAGGGCACGATGCTGGGCGCAGTGAAGGAATAGAAGGTCGGGGTACATTAAAATTTGCTTCACCAAGTGATGAAAAAACGAAGGGGGATTCATATGAGCAGGCAAAAAAGAAGTTGGTTGGCGGGAATCGCGGCGGTGGCGTTGTTGGCAGGGTGCAGCGGCGGCGGTGGAGCGAGCAAAGAGGCGGAAGGAGCACCTGCTTCGGGTGACAAACCCGCAGCCGCAAGCGAGGCAGGCAGCTTCCCGGATTACTCAAAAGGGTTTCCCGAGAAGGTCAGTCTCGACATTCCCGTTTATGAACGGGCCTTTGAAGGCTGGAACGTCACGGACAACTATTACACGCGCTGGATTCAGAAGGAATTTGGCGACAAGTATAATGTAAGCGTTAACTTCGTGCCGATTACACGCAGCAGCGAAGTGACCGACTTCGAGCAGCTGCTGGCTTCGCACAAGGCGCCGGACATCATTTTCCACTATGATATGCCGCAGGCGCTGGCCTATTACGGTGAAGATGTCCTGCAAGAGCTGAACTATGACGAAGTGAAGAACTATGCCCCGACCTACTGGAAAAATACCGGCGAAACCATCGAGCAGTACGGCACAATCGACGACAAGCCCACCTTCGTCTTCGCCTCTCGCCCCAATGCCGACAACTTTACAACTATCATCCGCAAAGACTGGGTGGAGAAGGTTGGCATGAAGATGGAGGATCTGACGTCGCTTGAGAAATACAATGAAATGCTGAAGAAATGGAAAGAAGCCGGACTGGGCGCAGCGGGCGGCAGCCTGATCCAGAACTCGTTTAACTATAACTATGCGTTCCGCGATTGGCCCATTGATGAGAAATACCGTGCGCTCTATTCCGATCTGTCCGTAGCTGACTTTACGACAGCGGACACGGAACGTTTCCTGCGCAACCTGAACTACCAGTACAACAACGGTCTGATCGACAAAGAATTCTATCTGCGCGACGACGATTCCAAGACCAAAGCTGAATTCGTCGCGGGCAAGACAGGCACGTACAGCACCTACCTGACCAACAATACCGATGTGTTCGGCGCGACAATGAAGAACAACGCGGATGCCGAATTCGCCATTCTGCCTCCAGGTGCCGGTGTGCCGGAAGGCCGCAAGCCGCAGGGCCGCGCCTATTGGCCGTTTGGATTTATCATGGGCATCAACTACGAATCGACGGACATGGAACGCGCTGCCGTATGGATGTATCTGGAATGGATGAGCCAACCGGAGAATCTGTTCTTCCTGCAAAATGGCGTGGAAGGCGAGAACTATACCCTGGACGACCAAGGCATCGCCGTTCGCAAACCGGATTACAAAGGCGAGTCGGTGCTGGCGCAGAACAATAACAAAGACTACTGGGCACTGGTCACGGAAACCGCGCAGTACCCGGATGCCGAGAAGACGCTGGAAGCCAACAAGCGCAACTGGTCGCCTCCAGGTCAGGAGAAACTGGTGGACGATCTGGTCAAATATTATGAGGAAACGTCGGAATTCCGCACACCGGACGCCCTGTTCACCGTCGTACTGGACAGCGTGAATGACTACAAGGCCGATCTGAACGTGCTGTTCCAGGAGCTGTATCTGAAGGTGGCGCTGGCACCGGAAGATCAATTCGACAAGATCTACGAAGAAGCCAAGCAGCAGTATCTGGATGCGGGCTATCAGGAGATTCTGGACGAGAAGCAGGAAGCGATCGATGATGGGAAGTATAAGTAAAGGCAGGACTGCGGACGTGGAACGGTGAAAAGGACAGAAACGGGAGAATGCGCGGGAATCCGCGCGTTCTCCCGTTTTGTCGTGCCGGAGAAGCAGAGCCGAACCGCAGCTGGGCTAAGGAGTCAGCGCGCGCACGAACGTCTTGACGCTTTCTTCGATCGTCCGGTCGAGCGAGAACGACGGGAATCGGCCGCCTTCGAGATCGTTCAGGAACAGCCCGTAATTCATGGAGATGAACACGAAAGCCTGCATCTCGGGATCGGTATCGATCAGTTTGCCCTCATCGCGCAAACGTTTGAAATAGCGGGCCAAGCTGTCGATAAACTGCCGGGGATGCTGCATCGTCCGTTCGAGGAAACCGGGCAGATTCTCGGCTTCTTTCAGTCCGATCATCAGCATTTTACGGTTGCGGTTCATGATGGCATGATAGCTTCGGCTGATTAGCAGCAGGTCGGCGTGCAGATCACCGACCAGCCGTTCGTCGAAGATCGCGGTCATTTCCGCCGCATAGTGGAAACGGTCGAACGCGGCTTCGAGCAGTTTTTGTTTGCTGCCGAAACGGCGGAACAGCGTTTTCTCGCTGACTCCGGCCGCAGCGGCCAGTTCCAGCGTCGTGACGCTTTTATACCCTCTGGCCGAAATTAAATCGATCGCGGCAAGCAGCAGTTTTTCGTCGGTCGTTTTTTTGGAGCCTTCTTCCATGGGTTCACCTCTATGTCGGAATAACGCGGCTTCTGTAATAAGCCGTTTCCGGTGATCGTATACGATTCGCGTCTCGGCTGTCAAATCAATCAACCGTGCGGTTTGAAGCGCGTACGCGGCGCATGAACGACACGCGATACAGCAAGGCGAACCCTAAAGCTGCGATTGCGAGCACGATCAAGATATTGCTGTACATCGTGCTTTCGCCGCCGAGCGAAATCGGATTCAGCTTCATAGCAGGTCGATCGGGGCCGAGCATGCTGCCGAGCACGGCGGTGGCCGAGGCGGCGGCGATAAAGTTCGACATCGATAACAGTCCCATTCCGACGCCGACCTGACTCGGTTGAAGCGTTCGTGATACGGCAGCGGATAAAGCGATCTGCATGTAAGACTGTCCCAGCACGCCGAAGATTAGAAAAAAAGCGACCCAAATCGAAGAAGAACCGGCTGCGGAAGACAACCCGACGAAACCTGTTATCAGCAGCGCCGAAGCGGCGTACAGCAGAAAAGCATGGCCTTTGCTGTCAGCCAAACGCCCACCTGTTCGGCCGAGCAAAGCGGTAACAAGCGCCGAAGGCAGCATGACGAGCCCGATGACAGCCGGCGAGAAATCGTAAACCTGCGACAACAGCTGCGGCAGCAGAAAAGGAAGCCCCATGCTGATCGCCATGATAAAAAAGGCGGCCGTCAGATTGGCGGAATAAAGGCGGTTGCGGAACAGGGACGGCGAAATGAAAGGTTCGGCCGCCCTGCGGATTCGCAGGATGAACAAAACCAGCAGGGCGACGCTGATCCCCGCGCAGCCGAGCTGTTTGTTGGTGAGCGCCAACAGCAGAGATGCGACGGTTCCGGCCAGCAGCACACCGCCTGTAAAATCGATCTGCCGATCGGGTTCCGAAGGCTCGCCGAGCAGGTGTTTGCGGTAGAAAGGAATCGTGATGAGGGACAGAAGCGGGACGACGAACAGCATCTTCCAGTCCAGGAACGCGGTCACGAAGCCCGCGATGATCGGCCCGAGCGCGGTACCGAGCGCAATCCCGACAGAGGTCGTGCCCAAAGCGCGGCCTCTCTGCTCTGGCGCGAAGTAGCGAATCGGGATAATCAGCGCCAGTGCGGGAATGACCGAAGCGCCGACCGCCTGACAGATCCGCGCGACGATAATCATCCCGTACGTCGAAGAGATCAGTCCCACTACGGAACCCGCGGACAGCACGAGCAGGCCGAAAGTCAGCAGATTTTTCGGCGCGTATTTTTCGGTCAGTTTGCCGAACATGACCGCTCCTACCGCATACACGATCAGATAGCCAGTCACGATCCAACTGACCTGAGCGGGCGATAAGCGGAAGTCTTCGCTGATCGTCGGCAGCGCGACGTTAAACATGCTGCCGTTCATCACCGACAAGATCAACGTAAAAACAAGAATACGAAGCAGCGCTTCGCCGGAACGCGCAGGAACATCGGAATTCGTGGACATCAAGATTCCTCTTTTCTGAAGGTATTGTGAGGATTGTTGAAAAATGACTGTCAGTGCTTACTGTCATTAAGTGCGATTTTAGAGATTCGATTGCGATTTGTCAATGTCCAGAATTCTCCGAAGAGCCGAAGAAACCGAATCGACCCCCGGCGAAAGCCCGGGTTCGATTCGGTTTTTCAGAAGTCGCGTGTTTATTCGATCCACTGGATCACAGAGTCATAATCCCGTCTGCTTTTGGCCCGGCTTGGTTCCTGCGCCCGGTAGCCAAAAGCGGCCATGACCGAGACACCGTAAGCTCCGTTCTCCAGAAGGCCTTCCCGATCCAGAATCTCGTTTACTCGTTCGTAATCGAAGCCTTCGATCGGGCAGGAGTCGATACCGATCTGCGCGGCTGCCGTCAACATATTGCCGAGCGCGATATACGTCTGTTTGCCGGCCCAGTCGAACAGGGCGCGATCGTTTTCAAACAGCTTCAGACCATCCTGCTGAAAACCGTGATACGCTTGACTCATCTGAGTCCACGTCTCAGACGGAACCTTTTTGATAGAGGTCATATGCTGCTGCACGTAATCGCTGTAGGTGCTGGCATCGGTTCTGGCAAGCAGGATCACAAAATGGCTGGCCGTCGGCAGTTGTCCCTGAGCGCCGAAGCTGACGGCTCGGATCTGTTCGCGCAGTTTGGCATTTTGCACGACCAGGAACTTCCAAGGCTCGTAACCGAGGGAGCTTGGAGAAAGTCGAGCGGTTTCCATGATAAAATCAAAATCGTCCCCCGAAATTTTTCGGGAAGGATCGAATGTTTTGACGGCATGACGGGTATGGAACGCAGTTAGAATATCTTGTTTTTTAGCGGTTGTATTCATTAAGATCGACCACGCTTTCTATAGAATTTTATGGGTGCCGTCATCGTACTACGGAAAGACCCTATGAGAAAGTACGCACAATTTTGTACGGTAGTATCTATTTTGTTCCTGTGAAGAAAGGAGGCGAGCAGCATGGAGAAACCGGAAAAAGGCTACGAAAGCCCGTATACTTGTCCTGTAGCGGTCACTGTGGACGTGATCGGAGGCAAATGGAAAGGCATTGTGCTGCATCATCTAATCGAAGGCCCCGTACGATTCAATGAACTCCGAAGGCTGATGCCGGGCACAACGCAGCGTATTCTGACCTTGCAGCTTCGGGAGTTGGAACGCGACGGCTTGGTTCACCGGGAGATCTACCATCAGGTTCCGCCCAAGGTGGAATATTCGCTGACTAGCTTCGGTCGTACGCTGATTCCGATCCTCGATCTGATGAGAAGCTGGGGTATGGAACATGAACGCGATATTGTAGATCGGCGAAATATATAGAAGAGGAGCTGCCGGAATGGACGAACAAACGAACAGCCCGATCCAGCCGGGCGAACGCGGGCGAACCGAGAAGGCAACAGAGGCGAATGATGATCGGTCTGCCGCCTCCACCAACACCGAATTATCACGCGCAAAAGGCAAAGCGACCCTCGATCTGAACTGTGATCTTGGCGAAAGCTTCGGAGCCTATTCGATGGGTCGGGATGCCGAGATTCTGCCGTACGTGACCTCAGCGAATATCGCCTGCGGTTTTCACGCGGGCGATCCATCTGTCATGCGCCGGACGGTAAGATTGGCACTGGAAGCGGGCGCTGCGATTGGCGCCCATCCGGGGCTGCCGGACCTCGTCGGCTTCGGTCGGCGGAACCTGGACGTCTCGGCGGAAGACGTCTTCGCCATGACGCTGTACCAGATCGGCGCGCTGGAGGCGATCGCGCGCGCCGAAGGCGGAACCGTGCGGCATGTCAAGCCGCACGGAGCGCTCTACAATATGGCCGCCGTGCGGCGCGATCTGGCGGAAGCCATTGCCGAAGCGGTATACCGGGCGAACCTGGCCCTGACGCTGTTCGGCTTGGCGAACAGCGAACTCACCCGCGCCGCCGAACGGCTCGGGCTGCGCACCGCGCACGAGGCGTTCGCCGACCGCGGTTATCTCGCGGACGGCACGCTGATGCCGCGAGGCCTTCCCGGTGCGCTGATCGTGGACGCGGAGATCGCCGCGTCGCGGGTCGTGCGCATGGCGCTCGAAGGGCGCGTCCAGACCCCGGACGGACAGGATGTGCCGCTGCGCGTCGATACCGTCTGTCTGCACGGCGATGGAGAACAGGCTTTGCTGTTCGCAAGCCGGATTCGTGCGGCGTGTGAAGCGGCGGGGATCGAAGTTCGCGCGGTGTAGGAACCACAGCGGAGAACAAGCAGAAGAGTAAGCTTCTGGCAGGGATGAGCGAGAAAGATTGCGTTTCAATGAACGGCGGTAGGACGAATCGGTCGATGGGAGGGAAAGTCATGCAAGAAGAGTCACAGGCGAAGCCGTCCGAGGAAAGACCGAACGGCATGCAGGCGGATTGTCCGCCTGGTAGAGACAAACCTTTAGACAATCCGACTGTCGAAGCATTTGGAGATACGGCGCTGCGCGTTGTTTTTGGAACCAGCATCTCGCCTCTGGTTCAGCGGCAAGTCCGAAACTTTATGGCGCGGCTGGAGCGCAAGCCGCTGCCCGGCATGATCGAAGCGGTGCCAGCTTTCGCTTCGGTAACGGTGTTCTACGATCCACTGCGAACCTTGGAGTCTTGGCGGCAAAACGCCTTGCCGGAAGCAGCAGATCGGTTAGTGAAGGAAGATCGATCAGGCGTCTATTCGATCCAAACGCTGGCTGCGGAATGGATCGAGTCTCTTCTGAGTGAGAACAGTGAGAGCATGGAAGTCGAATCGCGCCGGGTCGAGATTCCCGTGCTTTATGGCGGGGAATATGGGCCGGATCTGGAATTTGTCGCAGACCAGGCCGGGGTGACGCCGGAAGAGGTTGTACGTATTCATGCAGAACGCGACTATCCGGTCTATATGATTGGCTTCGCGCCAGGATTCCCGTATCTGGGGGGGATGGATGAGCGTATTGCGGCGCCGCGCCTGGATACGCCGCGTCTCTCTGTCCCTGCCGGGACGGTGGGCATCGCGGGCGGACAGACGGGAATCTATCCCGTCTCGACTCCTGGCGGCTGGCGCTTGATCGGGCGAACTCCCGTCGCCCTGTTCCGGCCGGAACAGATGCCGCCCAGCCTGCTGCGTGCAGGGGATACCGTCCGGTTCCGCCCGGTGACCGCCGAAGAATATGTTCGGCTGGAGAAGGTCGAACAGACCGCGCAGCGAAGCCGCGCGGCGGGCCGTGAGGAAGAGGCGGCTTCCTCTGTCGCGGAAGTCGCGCTGCGAGGCGGGGAGAAGGGCGGTCATCCGGCTCTGACCGTGCAGAAGCCCGGTCTGCTGACGACGATTCAGGATCTCGGCCGCTGTGGTTATCAGCAGTACGGCGTCACACCGGGCGGCGCGATGGATGAGTATGCCTTGAGAGCGGCCAATCTGATGATTGGCAACGATGTAGGCGAGGCCGCGCTGGAGATCACGCTGACCGGGCCGACGCTGCGCTTTGAGCGCGAGACGCTGATCGCGCTGACCGGCGCCGATCTGGCGCCGTCCATCGGCGGCGAAGCGCTGCCGATGTGGCGGCCCGTCCGCGTACGGGCCGGAGCCGTGCTGGAATTCCGCACGGCTGTAAACGGCTGCCGCGCTTATCTGGCGCTGGCAGGAGGCTTGGGCGTGCCCGAGGCACTGGGCAGCCGCAGTACCGATCTTCGAGCCGGCCTGGGCGGGCTCGAAGGCCGCGCGCTGCGCGCGGCCGATGTCCTTCACACGCGGACATCGGCAGGGGCTTCGGACGCGTTCGGGCCGCTGCGCCCGATCGCGCCCGGCGCGGACTTCGCGGCGGCGGTCGTACACGCCGCGCATGGCTACCTCGTCGGCCGCTCCGACTGGGCCGACCTCCCGGCGAGCGGCTTCGCTGCGCCCGCCGCTGCCGCGCCGGGCAGCGGCAGGTCTGATCCGGCGGCAGCATCCAGCCGCCCACGTTCACCAGAGGCAGCGGCATCTGGTGCTGCCGACTCCGCCGGACGTCTCCAACGCGAGTGGTCTGTTTCGCCCGCCGCTGCGCCCAAGCACTCGTCATCCTCATCCTGGATGACGATCCGTGTGATACGCGGCACGCATTTTGATCGCTTTGACAAGCAAAGTCAGCAAGCGCTGTTCAATAACGTTTTCCGCGTAGATCCGCAGTCGGATCGCATGGGCTGCCGCCTGTCAGGTGCTGCCCTCTCGCTGAGTCAGCCGCTGGAGATGATCTCGGAAGCTGTGGCTGCGGGCACGGTGCAGGTACCGCCCGGCGGCAACCCGATTGTGCTGGCCGCTGATCGGCAGACGACAGGCGGGTATCCACGGATCGCGCAGGTCGCGGCTGTGGATCTGCGGATATTGGGTCAGCTCCGACCGGGACAGCAGCTGCGATTTATGGAGATTACGCTGGAAGAAGCGGAGCGGCTCTATATGGAGCGTGAGCGGGAGTTGGAGGCGCTGCGAATCGCCTGGAACTTGTGGAGAAGAGGCTAGGCCGTGTCTTCAAACCTGTTAATGTGCATCTTTTACCGCCTTTTCGCGCCTTACTGGACTCGTACCTAAAACGTGTACGATTCCATCGAAGCCGTGTCACTTTCCTTTGGCGTGCCCCAGCCGCCCCAGCACCTCCAATACGCGCCTTGTCACAACCCAACAAGCCCCGACCACCAGAAGGCAGTCGGGGCTTGTTGGATGCTGCGACACGCTGAGGTTGAGCCAATGGATTGCACAAATCAAGAGGCGGCAGAAGCCATCCAAAGAAGCGGATTCACGCAGCGAACCCGACTCGCACAACCCACCTGAATCACACAGCCAATCCCCGTGCGATGACGGCAACAGCGGCCTGGAGATTTTTCAAGCGATCTGCTCGGGGAAGCATGGTGTAGGTCGCAAATTTGCCATAGTTGAAATACATCAGGGTCGCGGCCTGAACAAAGGGGTCTCCCTTGACGGCTTTGCCCTGCTCCTGCATCGTTCTCAGGTAATCGGCGACAATATCGGTGAACTTGGTGGCATTATTATGGATGTTCACGTGCAGGTCCGGCATGACCGAGCGCTCCATGACAGAGAGCAGATAGATCTGTTCGGTAGCGGCTACCGTCTCATGGTAGAATTCGCTCAGCATGAGCAGATCCGTCTCCAGATCGTAGGTCAAACGGTCGCGGATCGTTTTTTCGGCGGGCGGGTTATACAGATAGTTTTCAATCAGACGATCCAGAATGGCCTTTTTGGAACCGAAGGTACGGAATACCGTCATCTCGCTAAAACCCGCCTCAGCAGCAATTTGCTTGACCGTAACGGATCGGTATCCCTTCTCGGACATGAGTCGAAGTGTAGCAGACAGAATGCGCTCGGATGTACTGGGTCTGGTTTCTTGCTTGGTCTTCATAAAAGGATCACCAACCTCTATAATGTTACTGCTTACTAACACGCTTCATGCCCCATCGTAGGCGCTTTTGGCAAAAGTGTCAATTATGATGGTTAGGTAGGCACCTAGCGGACACCTATTCACACTGCTGCAAGCGGGATGCGAAGGAGGCTGCTCGCATCGTCGCGTATAGGCCAAAGCAAGGGGAGAGGTAGAAGTAAAGACATGAATGAAGGCATGAATGAAGGCGTGAATAGAAACCTATAACATATATAGAGGCGGTTTGATCGCTTCCAGCAAAGAACCTTGTTCGGTGAATGGATAAGCAATTCTTGACGAAACGCCTGGTCGAATGGTGAAATATGCGCAGCAGCTTTTAAGATATGAGCAAACGAAACGTGAGAGGGGACGATAACTTGTTTGAGATCGGAAAAACGATTCTGCTAACGGCCTGTCTGTCGCTATTGGGAAATGCGGCCTCTTCCTGCGCTGCCCCGCCTGCGGCTGACTCCGCCGCCAAGCCGGTTGCGGCTGTGCAATCGGCCGCCAAATTCGCGGCGCTTAGCGCAGGTACGTCTGCCGCCGCCAATCCGGCGGCCTCGGCGGGCATCGTCTCGCCCGCCGAAGCGCGGGCGGATGCCGCGCCTTACTACTACGTCGCGCCAAGCGGCAGCGACGTGTCCGGCACGGGCACGCAGACTCGCCCGTGGAAGACCGTACAGCGCGCCGCCGATGCCGCCATGAAGACTGGCGGCACCGTCTATCTGCGCAGCGGCGTCTACCGCCAGCAGCTCCGGCTGTCTGGAAGTCCGGGTGCGGCCGGTGGAGCCGCACGCCTGACCGTCACGAGCTATCCGTCGGAGGCGGCGGTGCTCGACGGCACGGGATTGTCGATCGGCGGCTCCGCAGCCTTGATCGACCTCAGCAGTGCCAGCCGCGTCACCGTCCGCGGCCTTGAACTGCGCAATCTCAAGACGTCCGCATCCGGCGTCCTGCCGATGGGGATCTATGTCCACGGCGCCGGGCAGGGCGTCCGCCTGGAAAACAACAAAGTCCACGGCATCGCCAACACCGCAGCGCCCAAAGGGAGCGACCTGCTGGGACGTGATGCTCACGGCATCGCGGTGTACGGCACCGAAGCTCCGGCTTCCATCCGCGATCTGACGATCTCGGGCAACGAAGTCTATGGCTTGACGCTGGGTTCCAGCGAAGCGGTCGTGCTGAACGGCAACGTCGAACAATTTGTCGTTGAGAATAATCGTGTGCATGACAATGACAATATTGGCATTGATGCGATCGGCTTTGAAGGCACGTCTCCGAATCCCAAGTACGATCAGGTTCGCAGCGGAGTGATCCGGGGGAACCAGGTAACGGGCAGCACGTCGTCCCGCAATCCGTCTTACGGACTCAAGATTCCGAACGGCAATTATGCCGCTGCGGGCATCTACGTCGATGGAGGCCGGGATCTTGTCGTTGAACGCAACCGCGTGCTGCGCAACGACATCGGTATCGAGATTTCATCCGAACACGGCGGACGTTCGACGTCGAACATCACGGTTCGCAGTAATCTGGTCGCACGCAATGCACTAACCGGGATCGGGATGGGGGGCTACGACAAGCAGCGCGGAGCAACCATAGGCAGTGTAATCACCGGCAATACGGTGGCTTATAACGATACATTGGAATGGGGGACGGGGCAGCTCTATATGCAGTTCGATACGCGCGACAATATCATTCGCAACAATATTTTTGTCGCCTCCGCTTCAAATGCGCTGATCCATAACGAATACCGGGAGAATAGGCGCAACGTCGTCGAAAACAATCTGTATTACGCACCGGATGCGGAAGAAGCGACCTGGATGTGGAAAAGTAAAAGCTACACTGGCTTTGCTTCCTATGTCAAAAATACCGGAAACGACAAACATTCCCTCTTCGCCGATCCGGGTTTTGCCAACGCCAAAGCAGACGACTACCGGCTGAAGCCGAGTTCCCCGGCGATTGCTGCGGGCGTGCCTGACCCAATCCTGAATGTTTCACCGGATTTGGCCGGCAAAAAGCGCGGCGAATCGGCTTCCGGACGTCCGAGTCTGGGCGCTTACGAATAACGGCGGCGCGCGGTATCCGGTTACCTTCCGCAATTGACCTAAATCCTCGTCATCTTGCTTATTCTTCCATAGATGTAATCCGATATACATAAGGATGAAATCCCTTTTTGCCAAAGGAGCGAAGAAGATGACAAATGGAATCGACTCTCTTGACCAACTGGCCTCGATGATTCCTCTGCTCAAGACGGCGCTTCCGGTGGAAGTCTCCATTGCAATCTGCGATCATGAACAATTTATCGCTTATTGGCCGAGCAAAGAGATCAATCTGGGTATCAAAGCGGGGCAGCGTCTGCAAGAAGGCGAGCCGCTGCTGGTATCGATTCGTCAAGACCAAGTGCTGCGCGCTGATGTGCCGGCTGAATATTATGGATTTGCTTTTACGGGAACCGCTACCCCGATCAAGGATAAACAAGGACGTATACTGGGTGGACTGGCTGTGCAGGTACGCCGACACAGTGAATTGATCGACATCGCCGACCGAATCGCGGAATCGCTGTCCGGTGCAAGCGAACGTATCATGCAGATCGCCGCAGGTTCGGGTGGGCTGACGAATCTGTCGGGGGAATTACTGGAATTGTCTCGCCGGGCGGAGCAGAATACGCACGGTGCGGACGGAGTGGTGCGCATGATTAAAGAAGTTGCCGATCAGACCCATATGCTGGGCATCAATGCCGCGATTGAAGCGGCTCATGCCGGAGAGAAAGGCGCAGGATTTGGCATTGTAGCCGCCGAGATTCGCAAGCTGTCCGGACAGACGGTCACGTCTACCAACAGCATCCGGGACACATTGGGTATGTTCAAGCAGTTGACTGCTGAGATCAGCACTTCGATTGAACGTATCGCTGATACCGGACGCGATCAGGCTTCTTCGACCGAAGAATTATCGACGATGATTGAGCAGATCCGCGAGATGGCGCTCAAGTTGAACCAGTTCGCCAAGCAGCTGTGAGTGAACAGCATCAAGAGTGGGGAATCGCAGCCTTCCGACTTATTGCGTACCCATAAACGCAGCACGAACACCCGACTTCAGAGCATCTGAGGTCGGGTGTTTTTCATTTGCGCAGCGATCATGTCGTTAAGGCGGCAAGCTTGGCAGGAATCCGGAGGGATAGTCCTACGTGCCGCTTCCGGCTGCATTTTTTGCTAAAAGAACCTTACCCTTTTGCCGGAAAACCTGGGCCGGACAGCACACGATTGACCAACTCGCCCATGCCTTCCCATGAATCTTTCATCAGGAACTCTTCCTGCAAAGACTGATTCCAAGGGCGAGGGATGCCAATCGTACGTTTACCCGCCTGGCGTGCAGCGAGCAGATTATGCGGCCCGTCATCGATCAGCACATCAAAGTCGAGCAGATATTTGCGTTTGGCTACAAAGAAGTTCTCGAATGGAATAAACGGCATATGCTGCTGAAGCCAATTCCACTTCTCGGGAACCGCCGAAGGACGCGCTGCGGTAACAATGATGACGTCATGCTCCTCGCTGATACGGCGTACTTCCTCTACGGTATGCTCATCGAAGATTTCCAGCTCCTCATATAATTTGGGACGACCGAAGAAGATCTCCTCGTTACATTCCGGGTGCCAGATGCGGCTGAGGTCGAAGCTGTGAATCTGATCGAGCGTGAGCTGAAGGTCGGGAAAAGCCGCATTATGGTAATGAATAGCCTTCGGAACCAGATGACAGATGGTATCATCCATGTCGATGGCGACGATTTTTTTGCCCATGAACACTCTCTCCTTGCTTGTAAAGCTTTCTGTATTTTCCTGAAAAACGGATACTTGAATTGTAGCGGACTTGACGCGGAATGGCAAAGTGGCAACAATGAAGCAAGACGCTTATATCAGTCAGAGGAACCGGAGGAATGAACATGACATCATCAGGCGACACCCCTCAAAAAGGCGGGCCGCAAAAGCCAAAACGAAACCTGCTTTCGATTCTGATTACTGTCGGGGTGCTGGCTCTGCTGCTGTTCACCCCTACAGGGCGAGAACTGCTGGGCAATCTGCTGAATCAGGATCAAGAGGTGCAGACGACAAATAAGCAGCAAAGCGAGCAGAACGCTGGTCGTGAGACCGGAACGGATACGGCGGAAACAAAAAAAGATCAAGCCCAGTCCACCCCGGACGGACGCTTGACGGCTAAGGTTGAACGAACGGTCGATGGAGATACGTTTATTGCAGAGCTTCAAGATGGCAGCCGGGAACGAGTGCGGATGCTGCTGATCGACACGCCGGAGACGAAGAAGGAAGGCACGCCTGTGCAGCCTTTTGGCCCGGAAGCGAGCGATTATACCAAGAAGCTGCTGACCGGACGCGAGATTGAACTTCAATTTGACAAGGAGCCGCGCGATCAATACGACCGGATGCTGGCTTACGTCTATCTGAACGGCGAGCTGGTCAACGAGAAACTGCTGGAGCAGGGTCTGGCTCGCGTGGTCGTCTATCAGCCCAACGAGAAGTACGTGAAGGCGTTCCGGGAAATTCAGGCTCAAGCCAAAGGCAAGAAGCTGGGCGTCTGGAGCATCGAAGGATACGCCGATAATCGGGGATTCCATCCGGAAAAAGCGGAGTAAACAGAATGTTCTATAGCTGCACACCAAGCCAACTGAGCCATAGGTGTGCTTTTTTTTTGTGGCTGAATGATTGCGTAGTGTCACAAAGGAGCGAGGATTGCAGTTATACACGGTGAAAGGGGGCGGGGAAATGGAACATCTGACGGAAGCGGATCTGGAGAAAGCCATCGAAGACGTGCAGCGGGGAGATACCGAAGCGTATGCCGCGATCGTAGGCCGTTTTCAGAAGTCGATCTTTCTGTACGGCTTGTATCTGCTGCGGGATCGTCAGGAAGCTGAAGATGCGGCACAGGAGATTTTGATTAAGGCGTTCCGGTGCATCCATCAATTTCGAGGGCCTGGTTCGTTCTCTTCGTGGCTGTACAAGATCGCATACCATCACTGCCTGGATCTGCTCAAAAAGCGAAACCGGCGCGGGCATATGCTGAAGCTCTACATGGGGCAGCGCACGCAGCCGGAGCCGGTCGTTTACGAAGATGCGGTCTATGAGCTGTTGGATGTGCTGAATGCGCAAGAGAAGCAGCTCCTGCTGCTTCGAGCCTTGGAAGAATACAGTTATGAAGAGATCGGGCACATTCTGGATATGAAACCGGCGACCGCAAGGAAGAAGTATGAACGTGTTCGCAAAAAGCTGATTCAGAAAAAGGAGGGAAACCCTCATGCCAAGTCCATTACTTTGGGGTGAAGAGGAACTGGAAGAGATCAAACAAAAAATTCGGCAGACGCCTGCCGCGATCGATCTGACCGAGCAGACGATGATGGCGTGCAGACAGGTGGCTGTGCCTGAGCGCGGCTTCGCACGCCGGAGAAGAGGATTCGCTGCGGCGATCTGTGGGGCGGCTGCGGTACTGGTGTTTAGCGTATCGGTCGGTGCAAGCTTCGTCTCACCGGCGATGGCCGCCTCGATGAAGCAGATTCCTGGAATGGGGACGCTGTTCCAATTCGCCAGTGATCTGGGTCTGCGCACAGCCGATGAGCGGGGGATGCTGACGCTGGGTTCCTCGCAGAGCACACACGATGGCGTCACGCTTACCGCTCCAGCGGCAGCCTTTGATGGCACACGTGTGGTTGTGGGGCTGGAACGTCAGGTTGCCGAAGGCGTTGCAGCATCAGGCAGCTTACAGGAGCAAATCTCAAATTTGACATTGCTCATCGACGGACAGGACATTCAGCAGTACACTGCTGGTAGTCAGTCACATTCGATCGGTTCTTTCGGCTTCTCCGGGCCTGATTCCAATTCTTATCTAATGGAAGTATCCGATCTGAAAAATCAGGGCGGTAGAGCTTTCCCCGATCAGTTTGAACTGACGGCTCGTGTTGCGTTGGCTGGAATTGCAGAGCCTTTTGAGCTTCAGATTCCCGTACGCCGGGCTGCCGGAGAGAATCGGGTCCTGGAGCCGAAGGCAGAAAAAAGCTATAACGGCTTAACGTTTAAAGTGAACAAGCTGGAGCTGACGCCAATCACCACAAACGTGACCACCGAAACCCAATTCACCAGCGCCGCCAAGGCAGCAGAGGCGCTTCCAAGACTGAACTATGACGTCACGGATGAACAAGGCAGGAACCTTCAGTCGCTGACGGGACATGGCTGGACGGAAGAAGACGGCAGTACATCCATCATGGACATGCGCTTTGAGCCGTTCTCCAGCGTACCCAAGACGATTCACATCCGTCCTTATTGGAATGAATATCAAAAAGGCGGGGATGGACTCTACGCATTGGATGAGCAGGGAAATCCCAAGAAAATCTACATTCCCGAGCTGGAGATAGAGATCCAAGTAGGCGAAGGCGCGGTCAAAGCCGCTGAATGATCGCAGGTTGGCGCCTAAACAAAAAAACCACCGGATAAAAGGCCGTAGGCCCTCCGGTGGTTTTTGCTGTGCTGCGTCTATGCTTGTTCTTGTTCGATCTTGATCCAGCGCGTTGCCCAGCCTTGAATATCGTCCATCAATGGTGCCAGATCGCGTCCCATATCAGTGAGTGAATATTCGATCCGCACTGGTTTTTCGGGGTAGACGCTGCGCAGGACAATGCCTTCTTCTTCGAGTTCTTTAAGCCGTTCCGATAGCACCTTACCGCTCAGATTGGACAATGAGCTTTCGATGTCCACAAAGCGGCGGGGGCCGTCCAGCAGTCGATAGATGATGAGGGTTGTCCAACGTTTACTGAGCACTTCGATAGCTTTTTCAAATCGGGGGCACAGTTGGGTCAGTTCTGCGGCCAAGGATCTCACGCTCCATTTCTCTATTTGTACTTGAATTGTACTTGTCTAGCTATATAAGGGAAGCCCGAGCACTCGGGCACAGCAGAGGTTGGTTCAGGCAATCTGTTTACATTTATTATACACAAGGTAATTAAAATAAACAAGCTTACATTTCGTAATAATTAATACTTGACTACGAAGTATAGAATAAATATACTTGGTTACATAAAGTAATGCAGTTACACGGCGAGTTTGATTATATGAGCGAAGCGCATATTCAAACTCGCAGCTTGGCCGTGAATAAGCGAAGCGACACGCCAAGCGCCCAGGAAAGGGAGTTTGATTATATGAGCGAAGCGCATATTCAAACTCGCAGCTTGGCCGTGAACAAGCGAAGCGACACGCCAAGCGCCCAGGAAAGGGAGTTTGATTATATGAGCGAAGCGCATATTCAAACTCGCAGCTTGGCCGTGAATAAGCGAAGCGACACGCCAAGCGCCCATAAAGCGAGTTTTCCCTACATACCCACCACCCCAAGCGTATGTGTCCAAACCCGCTGCCCTTGGCCGAACCTTTTGCACGATCAACACCCCGTGCCCGGCCAAGCGCTCCAGTAAGCAGAAATCGGAGGAAAAGAGATGGAACGACAGACGGAAATTTGTATCGTGGGCGGCGGGCCGGCGGGCACTTTATTAGCATGTTTGCTGGCAAGGCGCGGCGCGGAAGTCGTGCTGATTGAGAAGCAGGCGATACCTGGACCGTCGTTCCGCGGTGAGATCCTGAACGGTGATGGCGAGCGAGTGCTGAAAAAACATGGATTACTAAGCAAGATTGCCCCCGAAGCGGTGCTTCCGCTGATTCGTCTCGAATACTGGGAGAACAAGCGCGTCGTGAAGACGATCCTGCCGGATACGGAGGAAGGCAATGTCGGCATCCATATTCCGCAGGCCGATCTGCTGCATGCGCTGTTGGCGGAAGCGGGTCAATATCCGAACTTTACGTATATGCCAGGCACCACCGTACGCGGACTGCTCCAAGACAGGAACGGGCGCTACACAGGCGCAACCGTCCGCACAGCGCAGGGTCAGGACGTCCAGATCCGCAGCAGCGTTGTTGTCGGTGCGGATGGACGCTACTCGTCGGTGCGCCGCTACGCCGGAATCCCGTCCATTACAGAAGGACATGGCTATGACCTGCTGTGGGCGAGAATACCCGCCCCGGAAGGCTGGGAACCGATCATGTGTTCAACGATTCAGGATGGACAGCAGCTGCACTTGTTCACACAGGCGCGTGGTTATGTGCAGGTCGGCTGGAACATCAAGGAAGACTCTTACAAAGAGCTGCGTAAGCGGCCTTTTGAAGAACTGACCGAGACGCTGATCGCGGCCTTCCCCCGCTTGGCTCCAAGCGTGCGCCAGCATATTACATCTTGGCAGGATTTTGTACTGCTCGACATCTTCAGCAGCCGCTCCGAACGTTGGGCGCGTCCCGGACTGGTGCTGATCGGCGACGCCGCGCATACCATGACGCCAACAGGAGCTTTTGGCTTGAATGAAGCCCTGTGCGACGCCGATGTGCTGCACGAAGAACTGCTGACGTGCATGGAGAGTCACCAGAGCGTGGAAGAACCACTGGAGCGTCTGGAACAGCGTCGGCGCGGCGATGTGGAGCGCAGACAGCGTGAACAGCTGGACATGGAAACGACGTACGCACGGAATTTTAACATTTAACATTCCGAGCGACGATAATATACAGACAGCCGTTAGAATGGACGAATTGGACAGAACAAAAAAATTTAAATAAACGTGATCCAAATACTTTCGGTGTGCGAATCACCTTCCGTATCGGAAGGTGCAGCTCTCTCGCCTGCCGATCAGTACCCGATAACAGTAGAAGTACGATTGCGGCATTTTGCGTCCGCCTCCTGCCTACTCACCGATGAAATCTAACCAATATGACAAAAAAGGATGTGCCATCATGTTGAATAACAGTGCGGCTTTTATTCTCAAAGATCGAATTCATAATGTGCCGTCTCCCCTGAACTCCAGAGAAGGTTATGTGCTGGTCGGTCCGATCAAACTTCCGGTTAATCTGGACGGAGAGACCATCACGTTCCGTTGGTACAGCTGGATGAAGCAGCCGGAAGGCGGCAAGGAGATGTCGGCAGAAGCGCTGATCCGCAGCCTTCCGACGATGAACCTGGCTGAAGGCCAACAATCGAGCGTGCTGGTATACGGCGATTTTGAAAACTCAAGCGATGCCCTTATCCGGATGCACAGCATCTGCCATACCGGCGATATTTTCGGCAGCAAACGCTGTGATTGCGGTTACCAACTGCATCAATCCATGAAGATGATCGTCGAACACGGCAGCGGTGCGCTGTTCTATCTGGCGAACCACGAAGGACGCGGCATCGGTCTGTTCAGCAAAGCCATGGCTTACATCCTGCAAGAGCAGGGCATGGACACGGTAGAAGCAAATCTGGCACTGGGCTTTGAAGACGATACCCGCAGTTATGACGGTGCCATTGGCGTACTGAAGTTCCTGCGTCAACTGCCGGTCACTCTGATTACCAACAACCCACGCAAACTTGAAGCTCTCAAGGCGAACGGGATGAACGTATCAGGACGTACCCCACTCTGGGGCGACGTATCGGAGTTCAATGAGAAATACCTGCGTACGAAGGTCAATCGCTCCGGTCACTTTGCCACTCAGAATCCAATCGATGGCTTGAATGGACTTTCGGCCGTTGAAGGAGGAGACTGACGAGGCATGAGCGATCTGTCCCTTCATGAAAAATATATGCGGCTCGCGCTGGAAAATGCGCGTGCTGCCAAAGGCCAGACAGCGCCGAATCCACTGGTCGGTTCGGTCATCGTGAACGAAGGCCGGATTGTCGGCATTGGCGCCCATCTGAAGCCAGGTGAACCCCATGCCGAGATCCATGCGCTTCGCATGGCTGGCGAACACGCACGCGGCGGGACGATCTATGTCACGCTGGAGCCGTGTTCGCACCATGGTCGCACCGGCCCGTGTGCCGAGGCGGTCGTGAAGGCGGGTCTGGCCCGCGTGGTGGTGGCTGCTCCCGATCCGAATCCGCTGGTAGCTGGGCGCGGCATCAAGATCCTGCGTGACGCGGGCATTGAGGTCATCGAAGGCGTGCTGCGCGAGGAATCGGAGCGGCTGAATGAAGTGTTCAACCGCTACATCGTCAGCAAGCGCCCCTTTGTCACCGTTAAATCGGCGATGACGCTGGATGGCAAGATCGCTACGCGCACCAGCAGCAGCCGCTGGATCACTTCGGCCGAAGCCCGCGAAGATGTTCATCAGCTGCGCCATGAGAGCGGAGCGATTCTGGTTGGCGTCCAGACCATTTTGCATGACGATTCGCAGCTGAATACCCGGCTGCCGGACGGTCGCAATCCGCTGCGCGTCATTCTCGACAGCCATCTTCGGCTGCCGGAAGACGCACGCGTTGTGACGGATGGCGAAGCGCCAACCTGGGTGTTCACCGCGCCCAACCCCGACCCGGACAAACGCGCCCGGCTTGAAGCGGCCGGTATACGCGTCTTCGAGACGACCGGCAGTGAGCGCGTGAATCTGGAGCAGGTGCTGGACGCACTCGGTTCCAGCGAGATCTCTTCGCTGCTCGTCGAAGGCGGCGGTCAAGTGAACGCTTCGTTCGTTGAACAGGGACTGGCAGACAAGCTGGTGCTGTACATCGCTCCCAAACTGGTCGGCGGCAAGGATGCACCGACTTTCCTTGAAGGTCTTGGCGCTGCCGAGATGAGCGAGGCGATTGAGCTGGACGGACTGCGGATGGAGCAGCTTGGCCCGGACTTCAAGCTGGAGGCTTATTTCCGCAAGGCCTGATGAAGGTACATGAGGATGTTCACGCATAACAAGAAATAGCAGACGACAAATCAAAGAAGTCGATTTCCATGAGGACATGGAAATCGACTTCTTTGGCGTTTGATCGCGTCTTGTTCCGATCCGATTTACGGAATCGGATCGGGTATAGGTGTTGGTTACGGAGCAGGGTATTTCGCAGCAGCAGCGTCTTCCCGGTCTTTTAGCACCTTATAGGTACCTGGATTGAGGTTGGCGTACGTGATCGCGGCTCTTGCCGCATCTGCCTGCTGCCAAGCAGGTGATCCCGGAGATTGATCTGCCGCTGCATCTACTGCTTGAACAAAAGCGTTAACGAGCGATTCGGATTTATCAATATCACTCAGGAACTTATAAAATTCGTCATACTGAGGTTTGATATAATTTTCTGTCGCCTTGGTGGATTTAAAAGTGGGCACATCTGCAAGATAGCTATCGATCTGTGTGCGTTCTATAGTAGTTTTGAGCAAACTAACGCCATCTTGAGCCGTGTTTTTGGCGCTTTGTAGAGTGAACAAGAAATCTTCAGCTCCACTCATCAAAGACGCGGCTTTTTCTGCACGAGCCTTCAACTGTGCAAAGCTGATTGTATCCATGATAGGAGTGAAATCGCTGTTTTGAAGGGTCTCCAGAGCGGTATCCGCTGCAAAGCGATCGTCTTCATCCAGCATATTTTTATCATCGGTCGTTGCCATTTCCAACGTCACAACGAGTTCTTCGGCCTGACTCACTGCGTCCAGCATATCTTTGACATTCTTTAGGCGGCCGAGATATTCGGTCTTGGTTGGACCTTCTGTAAGGTTGGCGACAATGCCTTGCGCATCGGCCAACTTTTGTTCAGCGGCCAACCGCTCCGGCGACTTGGAAGTCAGATCTTGGGTCTTGGCGGTTGCGGCTTCGGCGGCGTCAATGGCAGAAGCGGCATTGACAACCGTGACCGTAAAGCGCTGACTGGCGGTATCTCCGCTGCTGTCTTGGGCGGTAAGCGTGATTGTAGCGGTGGTCAGCGAGCTTTGGGCATGAAGAGAAAGCTGGTTTCCTTCAATGGAGGCTTCAACGGCAGCTTTGTTATCAGACACCGCCGTATACGAGAGCTTTGTATCATCCCAGTCTATAAAAGCAAGATCTACATTTAGCGATAGGTTCGCATCCGTAGACATCGTTACATTCTGGAGCAGTTGATTTCGCTGAGGCGCGATATTGGTGTACGTGAATGAACGGACAAATGGCCCATATGCCTTGCCCGATACGCTCTGAAGCATCTGACTGTTTGGCGATGGAGTATAAGCGACCTCATAGGTACCGCCTTTGACGAGAGGTTCGCTCAAGAAACCAATGCCTTTTTCTTTGACTTCTATTTCAGGTTGGCTGAGTTTCTGATTCATCCCGCCATCCGTACGTGTGAGCGTGAAATCCTCTGCATTTGGCATGAATTGGGTATTCAACCGTTCCGGGAAGGAAGCTACAAACAACTTGTTGGTCAGAAGTTCAAATTGGGGGCCTTCAAAAGCATAACCCAACACGATGTCGGTCACTGGGCTGGATACGTTGCCGCCTGCATCAACCGCATAAGCCTTATATGCACCGACAGTCAGCTGCGAAGTTGGCAGTGTCGCTTCGCCGTTCACGGTGATAACCGCTGCCTTGACGCCTTTGCCTGTTAATACGACGTTCTCCAATGCGGACTTGTTTGGAATTTCCGAAGCTGCGGGAACCAGATACACGATGCCCACTTCGCTGCTGCGAACGGTCAGATCTGTTCCAATCTTGAACGGTGCGGAAGATACCAGTGTCAAAGCAGGAGCCTGGGTATCCAGCACAGGCGGTTCGGTTGATCCACCGCCATTGTTAATGGGAGGAACCGAAGGGTTAGTTGGAACTTCATTCACAGGAGCAGGGGTGGATGGTTCCTCCGAGATCGGCGGAATCGGAATAAGAACAGGCGTTGTTGGAGCCGGTTTAGGTGCAGTCGGCTGTGGAACGGCAGGTTGTGGCGTCGTCGGCTGCGGAGTGACCGGAGCTGGCGTCTCCGGTTTTGGCGCTTGCAGGAGACGCGAAGCAGCCAAGGCTGCACTTTGCCGATCCGCGATGCCCGAAGGATCGAACCTGTCACTGCTTGTACCGTTCAACAGGCCAAATTGCACGGCAAAACCCACGGCATCTTTGGCATAATCCGAAATCTTGGATGCGTCCGAGAATTTCAGATTCTGTCCGTAACCCTGTGTATCCACGCCTAGTGCCCGGGTGAAGATTACAGCCATGTCCTGACGGGACAGGTTCTGGCCAAGTCCAAATTGTCCGCTGCCGATCCCTTTGAGCAGACCGGCTTTGGCCGCGGCTTCTACATATTTGTACGCATAATGCGAAGTCGGCACGTCGGAGAAAGTCGGGTTGGACGAAACAGACTCCACATCCAACTGAAGTCCTTTTGCCAGAATGACTGCGAAGTCCTGGCGCGAGATTTTGCCGGTTGGATTGAATTGTCCGCTGCCTGTGCCATTTAGAATCCCGGCTTCTACCAATTTATTGATGGCATCCTTGGCATAAGAATTGGAGATGTCGTTAAATGTTGTCGCTGCCTGAACAGGATGGATGGAGCTGCCGAGCAGTGGAGCGGTAAGCAAAGCGGCAAGCAGTGTTTTTTTAATCATATAGGATCTCCTTCTTCTCAAATGCGGCTCTGCCAAATAAGATCAATACATTTACCTAGCAAGCTGTTTATCGGCAGAGGATATTTCAAATTTGAGGGGCTTTTTTGCTTGAATTTAAATAATTTTTTGTACAAAAAAGACCCCGCACTCCGACTTTTTGAAAAAAGTTCGGGTGTGAGGCCTTCATGTTGGTTTGACTGAGGATGCAATCCGAATCTAATTCTTCTCAATCTCCGCTTCGCGTCGCTGCCAGCTGGTCTTGCCGTCATCTTCGACGATGGAGATCGCGGCGTCCGCAATATCGGGGTTGGTAGTCAGATGCTGCTGGATGCGAAGCTTGATGTCATCCGCTATACCGAGAGTAAGTCCGGTTCGCAGTTCAACGACCGCATCCACATGGTAATAGCGGCCTTCCTGAATGATGCGCATGTTCTGAATATCGCGTACATCCACATCGCTGAGAATGGCCGTGGATACCTTGTCTTCCACGTCCTGCGGGGCGGCCACACCAATCAGGCCAATCATGTTGTCATAACCGACGCGGAAGGCAACGGCGATCATCAGGAAGCCGATCAGCGTAGTAGCCATGCCGTCGATCAATGAGAAGTTGGTCAGCGCGACGACCACAACCGCAATCAGGGCGAAGAAGGCACCCAGTACAGCTACAATGTCTTCGTAGAAGACCAGACGTGTAGGAGGCGCAGCACGGCCGACATGCTTGAAGGCAGCAGGCAGCAGAGCGAGTCCGGAAGCTTTGGGCGCTCGGGCTTCCTTGAGGATCTCCTTGGAAGCCTTAATCAAGATGGCGCCGTCCACCAGAATGTTGAGCAGCAGCACGGCGACATTGATCCAGAATCCGCTTGAAGCCTCCGCCGGATGCTGAAGCAGATGGATGCCCTCATGGATCGTCTCGTACGCCATGATGGTCACCACGATGACCGCTATCATGCAGAAAATGTTGATGACGCGACCGAAGCCGACCGGGAACCGGCGGCTTGGCTTACGTTCAGAGAGAACGCTACCGACGAACACGAAGCCCTGGTTCACCGCATCCGCCAGCGAGTGCATGGCCGATGCGAACATGGCGCCGCTTCCGGTGAAGAGTGCGGCTCCTCCTTTGGCGGCAGCCAGCACAGCATTGCCACCCATCGCTACAGCGGACGAGGTGTTTCCTTTTTTAATCAATGAACCCAGTGTCTCTTTCTCTTGAATCTCAGGCGAATTTGCTTCGGCCACGAACGACTCCTCCTCAAGGTTAGGGGTGTGGGGTAGGGGTGTCTGCAAATGGGACTGACTGGTGAACCGCCTCTGATGATCTTCGTCGCCATACGTGAGCATATGGACTTCGTTCACGGCGGCGCACCCCGATGAAGGCTGGACACATACTGCTTATGTACATGTACCCGCAAACGGCGAAGTGGAACAATCCATCTGCCGCTTGCAGGCAAGGGAATCAGCGAGAGGATTCGGTTGACGCTCCGTATTGTTCCGTATACCAGTCGATGATCTTGCGTGCAATGCTGACTTTGGGCGGGATGTTCGGCAGCTCGTCAGGTGCGAACCAGGCGGCATGTTCGATCTCTTCGCCATCTACCGTGATCTCGCCTCCTGCGTATTCCGCCACGAATCCGATCATCAGGGAGTGAGGGAACGGCCACTGCTGACTGCCAAAATAGCGAATCTCTCCGAGTGTAAGCCCTACTTCTTCCATCGTTTCACGCCGCACGCAGTCTTCCAGCGTCTCACCCGGTTCGGCGAAGCCGGCGATCAGGCCGTACATGTTGTTGGGAAAATGGGGAGCGTGCGCCAACAGAATCTTGCCTTCCTTGAGAATGGCGGTAATCACGGCAGGAGCGATCCGTGGATAGTGGCTGAGTCCGCAGTTCGGGCAGACTTTGGAATGGTCATTGGCGGCTCTCTCCAGCGTGGTTCCACAGCGTCCGCAGAAGCGGTGCGTCGAATCCCAACTGAGCAGCTGAAGCGCACGCCCGGCCAGATGGAACAGGTCTTCGTCCATGATCTCGTATAGGGAGCGCAGCGACATAAATTCGGTGTTCGCCGGTGCCTGCGCTTCTTCGGGCGCTTCGGCTGCGTAACACGGCGCCCCATCCAAGGTTCCCAGATACAGCGAGCGACTGGCGGTGAACCCCAGGTCTTGAGCTTGCAGAGCCGCAGGAATGGCTTCCAGACCCGGATTTTCGCCCAGCAGGAGCTTGTCCGTTCCGGCTCGATAAACGAACCAGTACGCGGGCCGTTCGGAAGATTCAGCAATCAGCGAAGGCACATAACGGGTATAGATGCTTGGTCTTTCGTTTGGCATGGAACCAGAACCTTTCTCGAATGTAAAATGACTGCACGAAGCCAGAGCCTCACTTGGGTATTATGCAGGGGCTGGCTGTGATCTGGCAAGGGGAGTAAAATAAGCGTATGTGTACCAGTCCGGACGCAGACATGCGAATCAGATGCCAAAGGCTGCATAAATAGAGGAAGAAAAGAGGTTATGGAAATGGCTGAACATTCAACGCCCACGCTGGCTGAGAGCTACGCGAAGGCTTCGCATCGTACAACCGGCAACGGTCAACGCAATGTCCAGGTGCTGCTGGATGCGTTTCAGGAGATTAGCGGCGATACGCCAAGTGACATGTATGGACGCGGCGAGACCATCAGCAAGTTTGAACGGAAGCTGGCGGAGATGCTGGGCAAGGAAGCGGCAGTCTTTTTCCCCAGTGGGACGATGGCTCAACAGATCGCGCTGCGCATCTGGAGTGATCGCAAGAACAGCCGGGCGGTTGCCTACCACCCACTCTGTCACCTGGAGATTCATGAGCAGGACGGCCTGAAGGAACTGCATCACTTGGAGCCGATCCTGCTGGCGGACGAAGAACGGATCATTACCCTGGACGATGTAAAAAAAATGCCGGAAAACATCGCCTGCCTGCTGCTGGAGCTGCCTCAGCGCGAAATTGGCGGGGAACTGCCCGAGTATGCGGAGCTGGAGGACATCTCGGCTTACTGTCGGGAGAAGGGAATTGCGCTGCATCTGGACGGAGCAAGGCTGTTCGAGATCCTCCCGTATTACGGCAAGGAAGCTGCGGAGGTCTGCGCCTTGTTCGACAGCGTATATATCTCATTCTATAAAGGCATCGGTGGAATCGCGGGGGCGATGCTGCTGGGGGATGCTGACCTTGCCGAGCAGTCCAAGGTCTGGAAACGCCGTCACGGCGGCGATCTTATCAGCCTGTATCCGTACATTCTGAGTTCGGATTATTATCTGGAGCTGCGTCTACCCAAGATGGCTCAGTATTATGAGGAAGCGAAGGAATTGGCGGCGCTGTACAATGCGCAGCCGGCGATTCGCACACGGCCGGAGGTGCCGGTATCGAACATGTTCCATCTGCATCTGGATGGAGTATTGGCCGAAGCGGCAGGGCCTGTCATCGCTGGTGTACAGACCGAGACGGGAGTGGCTCTGGCCGCTTATCTGAAGGAGACAGGAGAGCGCTCCTGCTCCACCGAGATTGCGATTGGCGATCTGTATGAGACGGTGCCCAAGGACAGGCTGAGAGCGGCGATCGAGCTGCTGGGACGTCGATTGGCGGACATGTAGGGATGAAGAAATCCCTAAAATGAAAAGGAAGAAAACTGCTGCAGGAGAAATCCACTGGAGCGGTTTTTATTTTGCTGGAAAACACTTCATTTTTGTAAAGTTTTATGAAATCGAGTAAGCCAAACATACTTATTTTTTTATTAATGATATTTTTCTGTGATAAAAGTATTCAATGAACTTTTGAAAAATATGTTGTGATAATTGTCATTTTAGTACAGTTAACTCTCGAATATAATTTAAAAGCTACATAAATATGTATTCTATTAGTATAAAATTGGAAGGAGGGGAAGGTATGCTAAAACGATTAAATAAAGGTATGAAAGATTTTGAGACAAGATCTAATTTCTGCGTATTCTGCGATAAAAACGATGTATGTACTTATTGCGATGCTACTGACTGGGCATGTGATGGTGGTTATGAGATCTGCATCACTAAAGACTATAGCTAAGAGGCAATATTAAATAAAAGGTGATTAATACTTTTGAGTATATAATCACCTTTTTAGAATGTTCATATAAATAATTCAAGGATTAGAAGACTAAAAGGACAAGCTATACTTTTATCTTGAATTGTTCAATATAAAGTATGTAATAAAGCACTCGAAAGATTGGAGATATAAAATGTCAATTGATTTGGATAGGATGAGTCAAGAAATAATTGAAGTCGGTGAGATTTTTTTTGCTGAGTCAAACTCCTATATTTACGTTCCAGAAACTAATGGTTTATTTGAAGTGGATGATAATATCAAAGCTATCTTATCATCAAAAGATACTTCAATTTTAGACATGAAGAAAATGCTACCAACCTATCTTGAAGATCAAGCTTATTATGATCTGATCGATTCTTTGAAAGAAAATAAATTAATTAATTGTGCGCCCAGAACTATAAATACGCATTTGGAATCGAAGTCTGCGATTAAAGCCTTGACTCTTATGATGGTGCAGGAGTGTAACCTAAAGTGTACATACTGTTACGCTGGGGACGGAGAATATAATGAGAGAGGAAAAATGGACTTTCAAACTGCAAAACAAGCGGTTGACTACTTGATTAAGGCTTCAGGTGATAGAGAAGAAATTACAATAATTTTTTTTGGTGGAGAACCACTGTTGAATTTTAAAGTAATAGAAAAATTAGTTCCTTATGCTAACCAAGAAGCTGTAAAAAACAATAAAAAATTATCTTATAGTATGACATGTAATGGTACCTTGCTGAGCAAGAAAATTACTGACTTTATATCTAAATATAATATTGCCGTCCAAATAAGTGTGGATGGGAACAAAGAATCTCATGATCGCAATAGGTTCTATGGAAACAAAACAGGAAGCTATGAAGTTATCTTGGAAAAAACTGCAGAGCTGAGGTCTAAACATAAATTAGGTGTTCGTTCTACTATCACTCCTGAGAACAAAGACTATTCAAATATTTATGAGCATTTATTCTCTTTGAATTTTAAAAGTGCTTATGTAGCGCCTGCAATGCAAATGTTTGACGAATCTGAATTTATTAAGTTGAGCGAAGAATATGACAAACTTGCGGAATTCTTTTTAAATTTAGTGCAAAATAAAAAATATGTTGAAGCTAAAAAAATAAATAATATAATGAAATTTCTTCAAAGACTGCACGAGGGTTATGAGTCTACTTATGCTTGTGGCGCAGAGCTGAATTTTTTAGCGGTAGATATCAATGGGGATCTTTATCCGTGTCATCGATTTGTAAATAATAAAAACTACAAGCAAGGAAATGTCTTTTCGGGTCTTAATGAAATACGAAAATCAGAATTTTTGAATGAAGCACACACTTTAAATCGAACTAATTGTAAAGAGTGTTGGGCAAGAAATTTGTGTGGGGGGGGATGTCATCATGAGAATTACGAAATATCTGGGGAAATTGCCACTACACCTTCTCATTATTGTGCGCTAACTAAAAAGCAGCTTGAGTCCACATTTAAGCTTTACTTACAACTATCTGAAGAAGAGAGAGAAAAAGTTTTAGGGTAAAATTGATCGAAAATTTCAAATCGCCTAGTCCAGCACTCTCGGCACTAACGAAAGTGGGACTAGGCTATTAAATTAGGCGGGAAGAGGAGAATTCAACCTTATGAAAGGATTAAAATATATTTATTGTAGACTAATAAGATTTCGCAAACGTTTATTTTTGATTCTTTTCCTTATGAGCATACCCTTGCTGTTCGGAGTGCTTCAGCCTATCTTATTAGGAAGTTTAATAGACAAACTATCAGTATTCAAAATCAGAGAAAGCATTTACCTAGTATTAGGAATTTTAGGTGTGGGTTTACTTAATTCCTTATTTTCAGCGTTATACAAAAGAAAATTATTCCTGACTTTAAATACTATACAATTCATTAAAAAGAACGAAATAATAGAAAATATAATGGATTTAAATGTTAATCAATTCAAGACAATTTCTAAGGGTGCACTTATAAATAAAATAGAAAATGATTGCAAAGTTTTTGCAGGATCGTTGGCGGATCTTGTGAAATTCATAGCTGATCTCATAGGGTTCTTAGTGATTCTAGTAATATTATTCAGTCTGAATATATATCTTGCATTTTGCGTTTTAACGATTTGTCCAGTTATAGTAGCCTCATTCTATTTTTATGGGAACCTAACAAGAAAAATTGATAAAGAATCAAAAGAACAATTAGATAAATACCTGAATAAATTGAATGAGATATTGGATAAATTCTATTTAATCAAACTGTTTTCTGGAGAAAGCAACATAAAAGATAATTATAAAGGGGAATTGGAGAAATATCAAAATTCTCTGTTCAAGAAAAATAATTTGAACATAAAATCAGGAATTGTAGTAGAAATTTTGAATCTTATTAGTCAAGTTTCCATTTTATTGGGAGGAATATATTTTATAGATAAAGGAGAATTCACCATTGGTCACCTTGTTGCCTTTAGCACATATTCAAGCAATTTTAACTATACGCTTTTAAGGTTCTCTCAATTTAATTTGGTAGTCCAAGAAACAGTTAATTCAATTAAACGTGTAGAATACGTACATAAATTCACTCCGAATAAAGTCCAAAAAATGACTGATGATCTACAAATTACGTATTCAGTAAATGACGAGATATTAAAAATGGACAGTATTATTTATAAGTTTCCTGAAAGCGAGAATCTTGTGCTCGACAAGGTTTCTGAAAGTTTTAAGCCTTCTAAATTGGTTAGAATCTTGGGTTCTAATGGAAGTGGAAAGAGTACCTTGCTTCATGTGATGGCAGGTTTATTTGACGAGTACCAAGGAGAACTATCGTACAGAGGAATAGATGTGAAAAGTATACCCTATTTTCTATATCGTCAAAGAGTTTGTCTTGTTCCGCAAGAACATGAGTTGTTATCAGGATCGATTAAGGAAAATTTTTTGCTAGCTAAACCTAGTGCCTCATTAGAAGAGATAAGGAGTGTATGTTCTATTGTTGGAATTAATGATTTTGTGGATTCCCTAGAAGATAGTTATGATACTATAATTGGTATTAATGGTGTTGAAATGTCAACAGGGCAAAAGCAAAAGATTTCTCTTGCAAGGGCCCTTCTAGTTGATGCAGATGTTTATCTATTTGATGAAGTTACGGCAGCATTGGACACCAAGAATAAGGCTATAGCTTTTGATTTAATGTTTTACCTAAAAGAAAAAAGAAATAAAACTATCGTTTTGATATCACACGATGAAATTCCAGAGGGATTAGTTGATTACACTATTAATCTTCATGCTTAGAAATTTTTTATAAAAGGGGTTATTCGAGGTGAATTTAAAAGTATGTGCGGTATCCAAACGCTACGATTCCAAGGTGCTGGAAGGGATTTCGTTTGAGGTGGATCGTGGGGTAGTGGGGCTGTTAGGGGAGAATGGCGCCGGGAAAACGACGTTAATGGAGATCATTGCGACTCTTACCAAGCCCGATGAGGGGACGATCGAATATGACGGCAGGAGCAGCGCAGAGAATCTCTACCCGATTCGCAGGCAGATCGGCTACTTGCCGCAGAAGTTTGATTTTTTTGCCAAGATCTCGGTGGAAGAGGCTTTGGATTATATCTGCCAGCTCAAAGGAATCTTTTCACGCAGCGAGCGGCAGTCGGAGATTGAACAGAGACTGCAACAAGTCGGGCTTGGCGACCAGCGCAAAAAGCGCTTTGGTGCGTTATCCGGGGGAATGAAGCAGCGGGTGGGTATTGCGCAGGCGATGATTGGTGATCCTTCACTGCTGCTGGTGGACGAACCTACCGTGGGGCTTGATCCCCATGAACGAACGGCTTTTCGCCAGTTGTTGGGCCAACTGGCTGCGGATCGGGTGATCCTTCTGTCTACGCATATCGTCGAAGACATCGCCATGACCAGTGAGCGGCTGTTGGTGCTGCATGAAGGCCGATTGAATTATTACGGAGATCTATCGACCTTCATCCGTTCGGTTGAAGGCAAGGTCTGGCTGTACCGGGGCGCTTCCATACCCGCATCGTTATCGCAGGGAAGCCGCCTGATGATTTCTTCCCAATCCCTCATAGAAGGGGTAGAGGTACGCTATCTGGCGGAGACACCGCTTGAAGGCAGCATAGCGATTGAGCCGACGTTGGAACACGCCTACATCTATGCCAACCGAAAGAAGGCAGCGTATGAGTGAGTGGACGTTACAATTCTCATTTTCTTTCCGCAATCTGTTGAAGCAGCGTGGGGTGCTGGGGGTAACTCTGCTGCTGACCACCTTGCTTATCTCGATGCTGATGCTGGCCAATCGACTGGATCAATTTGCGGATACCTGGTTTGGACTGCTGCACAGTCAGATGATTTTGCTTGTTCTACTCACACCGATCTTATTCAATGCGGTATGGAGCGGAAGAGTTAAGCCTTTTGAATTCAAGACAATTCTCTATCGTCTTCGCCGACCAGAAACTTATTTTCTATCGCACATCCTGTCGGTTTGGTTGGTGCTGGGTGGAAGCGTGGTCGTCTTCGACTCGGCGTTCTGGCTGCTGTATGCCCAGGGAACAGACCCGATCCTCTGGGCGGGAGCTATGCTGCAAATCGGTCTAACTGTAGGCTTTGTTACGGCATTGACGGCCTTCTTCTCGCTCCTGCTGCGACGAACGATCTACAGCCTGCTGCCTATGCTGATGTATCTGTTCGTAAGTTTGTCCTTTATTCCGAATCCCATGTACGCCCTGTGGTTCAGTCCGGATCTGATCGAACAGGCCGCAGCAGAGCCGAAGTGGATCGCTGCCCGAGCGATTCTGCTGGTCTGGATTTTGCTGCTTCTTATCATTAGCGCAGTCTGGTTCCGCCGCAGGGTGATTCGACGATGAGCGGTATGTGGATTCGCGGGAAAACCTTATGGCGTGAAGATTACATCTGGGCGTATTACCTTGGGGTGGGGGTATTGTTTCTGGGAAGGTTCGTGTTCAGTCTGAATGATCTGCTGAACTTGATTCCGTTATATGGACTGTTCATCACAAACCTGGTCTTGATGATCGTGCATCAGCATCGGCGGCACGGTATGGAGAAGATCATTCACCTAACCGAATGGAGACCGCTGCGGAGAGCCGCGCAGGAGCTGTTCTTCGCTTCGATCTGTTCGCTCCCGGCAGGGCTGCTGCTGTTTGCGCTGTTGAGGGATACATTCCCGGGTACACCCCGATTTTTGCTGGCTTTTCTGGTGCTGAATCTACTGGTATTCGCGGTAGGTTTGGGATTTGCTTTGTCTGTCCTTCCTTTTAAATATGCGACGCTGCTCAGTCTGCTGCTTTATTTCCTGCTTGTGGCGTTTAACGGTTACCGACTGGAATCCATTCCCTACCTGGCTCCAACTTTGAATTTTATGTATCCCGACTATCCGAATTATGCCAACGTTGGAGCTGTTTACGGACTGAGTGCGCTGCTTTTTGTGTTTTATCTGATGCAAAAGGTCAACGAATCTCGTTCACATCGGCGATGGGTACGGTGGAGTCTGATGGCCATCTTCGTGTGCTATGCGCTGATCCCTGCTGCGGACAAACTATTGGAGCAGCGGGCAGAACAGGCAGGTTATCAGCGGACGAACGTTGAAGGGATTCAGGTGAACTATCGGGGTGTACCGGAGCGGCAGGCCAAGCGGTATGCTCAGGTGGTGGCAGACGTCTTGGCAGCGGCGCGACGTGAAGCAGATCCGCAAGAATATGAACAGCAAAAGAATGTAGAGCAGATTGAGCAGGTGACGGTGACCTGGCAATCTGACATTCCGCAGGGGGAAGGCATTGAGCATATTCTGAAGCTGGATGGACGGACCCTGCATATCCAGCCGTATTCCCACAAGTTCTATGAGTTCAATTACGGCTACAATATTCTGCGAGACCTGACACAGCTGCTGATTCGTGACCCTGGCGTTCGACAGCAGGTGGCTGCACAGATTCTGCGTGAAGACTCGCATGGCTGGTTCCGTGCGACGCGACTGCGTGCAGAAGAGTAACGGGCTGATTCGATGTAGAAATGTAGAAATGTAGAAAACGCTGCTGATCGCATCCCGTCAGCAGCGTTTTTTGGCCCTTGGATTTATGCCATTAAATGGCGAAACTCCTCTCGATAAATGCGCTCCACCTGCGCCAGGACACGTTCTGCCTGATCGGCAAACTTCAATTCGACCCGGCCTTTTGCGTTAACCAATATGCCGCTTTGGTTGGCATAGGCGCCAAACGCCGCTTCATGCAGCCTGGCTGCTCCACGGCTGGGCGGTGGGAACATAAAACGCATGAGATAATTGATGGGGAAGGGAAGGCCGGACTTTTTGCCCGGACGCAGCGTATTATTCGGGCCAGGGTCGGCGCTGCGTAGCTTGATGCCGTCCGATGCTTCAGCCGGAGCCAGTGCCTGCGTCCAGAGGGACAGCGCAAGCTTGGTCTCCGCGTAAGCGCCGGTCAAGGGCTTGAAGTGGATTGGCCGGGCCAGCTTGTCAGGATCGAACGCCTTGGTGAAATTGAACGCATTGGACGAGGTGCCGATCACGGTCTTCAGCGAGCCTTGCAGCAGCAGCTCCTTGACCTCGCGGTAGATGATGTAAGGGACGACCGTTTGCAGCTCATAGTGCATCTCGCGTCCCTGCGGAGAGAAGCGAAGTTCCGGCAGACTGCCGCCCGCGTTGTTGAACAAGACGTCAATCGCCGTCTCATGCGCCCGAAGATCAGCGAGGGCGGCAGCCAACTGCCGGAAGTCGGTCAGTTCTGCCTTGTAGATTCGCAGCCTGCCCTCACGGAGCGCAGCCGCAATTACCTCATCATCTTCGGCAAATGAAGAACGGATCAAGGCGGCGATATGCCAGTCTTCCTGAAGCAATCGGCGTGTCAGTTCAAGGCCGATACCATTATTGGCACCAGTGATTAAGGCCGTACGAGTCTTCGTTAGGGGATGACTCAGGGGATTTAGATTCATGAAATTATCCTCCAATCAGGTCGATAGCGAGTGAATCTCGCGGATTGGAGCCAGTGTATAACTTGGAGTCGGCTCCAAGTCAACTAGTAGGTTACCCTAGTTAACTTTGAGCTGGCTCCAAGATGTATAGTATATTCACGATAGTTAAGATTCACGCAGATCACGATCCATCATAGTCATCATTTGCATAAGAGTCATTCCCAATCATCCCAATCCCCATCAAGGGAAGGAGACAGCAGCTATGGAAAACCGCGTTTACCCGTGGAAGGAAGAAACGCAGTTGAGTGAGCATGAAGAGGCAGCACAGGAGACATACACGATCAAACAAACCTCCGAATTGACCGGGCTTCCGGAAGATACGATTCGTTATTATGAAAAGATCGGTCTGCTTCCGAAAGCAAAAAGGCGAGCGAACAGTCATCGGGTCTATGGATCGGAAGACGTGCAGACGATGAAATTGATTCTGTGTCTGAAGAAGACCGGGATGTCGCTGGAAGAGATGAAGCCTTATCTGGATATGTCGCGGGCGGGAGATCTGGCGGAGACGCCGGAGGCTTTTGATCGTATTCGGGCTTATCGGGCGGAAGTGCTGGAGCAGATGGCTTCGCTTCAGACCATTGTGGATTTTATTGATCTGAAGCTCTCACAGGGCACGCTGCTGAATCAGCAGGATTGTGATGCTGATCCGCAAGAAGGCCCCGGGCTGCCAGCCAAGCGGGATAGTCGGTTTCGATAGGAGAAACGAAAAAGAAGCGTGAGAACCGGGCACCCGGATTCTCACGCTTCTTCGTGTATCTTCAACCCTAGCTGACTTCGATCACCAGAGCCGCCTCAAAATATTCGCCCGGCGCCAACTTTACCGCCAGTTCCTTGTCTTTTAGTTCTCCATCGAACTGGTCGGCATCGGCCAGACCGTGCCACGGCTCGATGCAGATAAACGGCGCGTCTTTGGGCTGCCAGATGCCCAGATACGGGAAGTTCTCGGAAGCGACGCTGACCTGATGCTTGCTCTGGCTGCTGCGCAGCGTCACGCGGTCTGATTTTACGTCGCGGAAGATCATCGCTCCTTCTTCAAACTGTGCGCGTGTCAGCGGCAGCACCGTGCCCTGCTCCAGTACGATCTCCGACTTGTTCGGGATCTGGATATTGCCGCTGGTGACGAAGAAGCGCTCCAGCGTCTCTTCGCGGTTGAATTCCAATTCGTAATCCTCGAACGCCCCTTCGCCGTTAATCGGACAGTTAAATGCCGGATGGGTGCCCAGTTGGAAATAGATCGGCTTGTCATCGTCGTTGTCCACCCGATATTGAATCCGCAGGCTGGAGCCTTCAAGCGTATACGTGAGCGTCAGCGCGAAACGGTACGGATAGATCGCCAGCGTCTCTTCATCGGCCGACAGGTGGAAGACCGCGCGGGAGTCATCCGACTCGACCAGCCGAAATTCTCGGTTGCGTGCGAAGCCGTGGTTTTTCAGCTCATATTCGCCGCCTTCTGTCCGCATCTTCCCGCCGTAGACCGAACCGACGATGGGGAACAGAACCGGAGAACGACCTGTCCAGAACGCTGCATCGCCTCTCCAGATGTATTCAATGCCCGTATCCTTGCGTATGAAGCTAATCATCTCGGCGCCGAGCGGTCGAATCTCGACCGAGGCCAAATCACTGTTTAAGATGGCGTTCATGAATGGAATCCCTCCGATTGCAGGCACATGTACACACGAAGATCCGATCCTGGATAAGCGAACCGATCCGGCTGCCCATATGCCCGATAGTATGTGGAGCTGTGATTGCCTGGAGCTGGAACTGCCTCTGGAACTGCCTCTAGTGTAGCAAAAAAGTGTTCCGCGCCAAAATGCCGGAGCTTCTCCATTGTCTGGCGGGCTTATGGCACGTAGATTGGCTATAATGGAAGAAAGCGCGCCGGCCGATGCCAGCTCCCGTGGAGCTGGGCGAAGAACGACCGTCAGGCAGGTTGGCGGTGAGCGGGCGCGAACGGTCAAACGAAAACGGAGGCGATCCCATGAGCGATTCCATGTCAAGCAATCTCAAGTCCAACCCGACGGAGCCAGGAACACCAGAGCGTCATGAAGATCGAAACGGCGGTGCCGAGGTCACTTATGTTCGTAATGAAGGAGGACCCGTGCTTGGCTTGTCGCCGCTGTCCGGTGTCGGGACGATTGAGCGGGACGGGCTGTTTTTCAAGGATCTGAACCGAAGCGGAGAGCTGGAGCCCTACAAAGACTGGCGGCTTCCGGCAGATGAGCGGGCAAAAGATCTGGCTGCCCGCATGACACCCGAGCAGATCGCCGGTCTGATGCTCTACAGCCGCCACCAGTCGATTCCGGCGGGGAGTACCAACTGGATCTCTTCGACATATGGCGGTCTTCCCTATGAAGAGAGCGGAGCCAAACCATGGGATCTGACCGATGAACAGCTGGCTTTTCTGCGGGACGATCATCTGCGTCATATTCTGGTGACGAATGTGGAGAGTCCTTCTACAGCGGCACGCTGGAACAATCTCGTTCAGGCCTATGCGGAATCGGTTGGGCTGGGCATCCCGGCCAATAACAGTTCGGACCCCCGTCACGGTTCGGATTCCGATTCGGAATTTAACGCGGGAGCAGGCGGCAAAATCTCCATGTGGCCGGAATCCCTCGGCCTCGCGGCGACCTTCGATCCGGCGCTGGTTCGGCGATTTGGCGAGATTGCGGCCAAGGAATATCGGGCATTGGGTCTGACCACGGCGCTGTCGCCGCAGGTGGACATTGCGACCGATCCGCGCTGGTTCCGATTCAATGGAACCTTCGGCGAAGATCCCAAGCTCTCTACCGATCTGGGACGTGCTTATATCGATGGCTTCCAGACGTCGGAAGGAGAAGACGAGATCGCAGGCGGCTGGGGACGAGCTAGCGTGAACGCGATGGTCAAGCATTGGCCGGGCGGTGGTTCCGGTGAAGGCGGGCGCGACGCCCATTACGCCTGCGGCAAATATGCCGTCTATCCAGGTGGGCGATTTGCCGATCATCTGGAGCCTTTTACGGAAGGCGCATTCAAGCTGGAGGGGGCAACCGGCCAGGCCTCGGCGGTTATGCCGTATTATACAGTCTCCTGGGAACAGGATACGGTCAACGGGGAGAATGTCGGCAACTCGTACAGCAAATACCTGATTACCGACCTGCTGCGGGAGAAATACGGCTATGACGGGGTCGTCTGCACGGATTGGCTTATTACCGCCGACGAGAATGGAGAAAAGGATTCGTTCCTCAGCGGCAAACCGTGGGGCGTCGAAGGATTGAGCGTAGCCGAGCGGCATTATAAGCTCATTCTGGCTGGAGTCGATCAGTTTGGCGGCAATAATGAAGCGGGGCCTGTGCTGGAAGCTTATGAGATGGGCGTGCGCGAGTATGGCGAAGCCTGGATGCGGGCGAGATTTGAACAATCTGCCGTTCGTCTGCTGACCAATATGTTCCGACTGGGGTTGTTCGAGAACCCTTATCTGGAGCCCGGAGAGAGCGAAGCCATTGTGGGGAATCCGGCTTATATGCAGGCGGGATACGAAGCGCAGCTCAAATCGGTGGTTCTGTTGAAAAACAGCGTAAGCAAGCGGGAGAAGGGACAGACGGAGGTTCGGGGTCAAGAAAACGTCGTACTTCCCTTACGACGAGGCATCAAGATCTATGTGCCGCAGCGTTATATCGCGCCCGGACGCGATTGGTTCGGCAACGCCACCCCGGAGAAGACGGTCGATCCGCTGAATCGCAGCGTGGTCGCCAAGTATCTGGAGTGGACGGATGATCCGGCAGAAGCGGATGCAGCCCTCGTCTGTATCGAAAGTCCGGACTCCGGTACGGGCTACAGCAGGGAAGACGCGGCGGCTGGAGGCAGCGGATATGTGCCGATCAGCTTGCAGTATCGTCCGTATACGGCGGACACCGGTAGGGCGACCAGCATCGCGGGCGATTCTCGCTCAAGTGACGTTCTCAACCGTGCCTATTTAGGCAAAACGGTCAAGACGCGCAATGAAGCAGATCTGGATCTGGTGCTGGAAACGCGGAGGAAGATGGGCGACAAGCCGGTGATCGTCTCCATGCTGCTGTCGAATCCGGCGGTAGTTGCAGAATTTGAATCTCAAGTGGATGCGCTTCTCGTCCACTTTGGACTTCAGGATCAGGCGCTGCTGGACATTCTCTGCGGAGAAGCCGAGCCGTCCGGCCTGCTGCCGATGCAGATGCCTGCGGATATGCGTACGGTGGAGGAGCAGTTGGAAGACGTTCCGCGCGACATGGTCTGCCATGTGGATTCGGAAGGAAATGCGTATGATTTTGCATACGGACTGCATTTTGGCGGCGTGATTGACGATGAGCGGGTGCGGAAGTATCGATAAGGCGAAGTATCGACAAGGCATGGATGTGGCGTCAATGAGGCACCGATGAAGCAGGGAGGCTGACGAAGGAAGGAGGGGCGCTGATGAGCCGTGACCAATTAACGTTTGCCATGGGCTGTTTCTGGGGCCCGGAGGATCGGTTCGCCCGGATTCCGGGCGTTACCGCTACGCAGGTGGGCTATTCGGGCGGAACCGCTGCTCATCGTTCGGAAGATGCCGATGATTCGGAGGCTGTCGGCAGGTCGGAAGCTGCGGTCAGACCGAATGAAAGGGAGCGGCAGGCGAATGAGCCGGAAGATCAATCGACAGCCCTGCGCAGCAGCGGAGCCGATGAACCGCCGAGCGCAGACTCGGCGGTGCGGGAGGCATCGGTTCCGGAGACGCCAGTTCCGACGCATCGGCGGCTGAACGGCCATTCTGAGGCCGTGGAGGTGGAATTCGATCCGGCAGTGGTATCGCTGGAGGAGCTGCTGCGGCGCTTCTGGAGCGAACATAACCCGGCGGCGATCGAAGGCTACAAGCCGGAAGATCCCCGCTATCGGTCGCTGCTGTTCTACCGCAGCGAGGAGCAGCGTGCAGTCATGGAGCGGATCAGGCGCGAGATGGCGGAGCAGGGACGCTCCAGCGAGGCTACCGAGCTGAAGCCGCTGGAAGCTTTCTACCCGGCGGAAGAACGGCATCAGCGGTATGAGGAGAAGAAGCGGCGGAGAGGCGAAGGTGAGAGCAAGCCGGACGATCGTTAAAGAAGTCACGGGATGCCCTGCTGTTATAGGGCGGTGCAGGAGAATCGAGAGAACGAGTCAGGAGGGGACTGCATGAACCATTTCGAGAAGGGTGTCGAATGTTATCAACGAAGAGACTACCGGAACGCCGATCTGCATTTTCAACAGGCGCTGTCGGAAAAAGGGATGCAGGTCAAGGCTCTCGATTATCTGGGACGCTGCCGCTTGATGCTGGGCGATTCGCGCAGCGCGCTGGATGCGTTCGACGAGGCCCTGCGCATCGCGCCGCTCCAGGCGAATCTGTATGCCGGCAAAGCCCGCGCCGAAGCGTTAAGAGGCAGGTACGAAGAGGCTGAAGCGCTGTCTCGGCGGGCACTGATGCTGGACGCCGGATCGGCAGATGGCTGGTCGGTGCTGGCTTATGTCTGCGAGCGTACGCTGCGGCTGCGAGAGGCCAAGTCCTGCTATTTGCGGGCACTGGAGCTGGAGCCGAACCTGGAAGAGGCGCATGTGCATCTGGCTGTCGTGTATTATCAGCTGTGGGAACCGTACTCCAAATGTCTGGAGCAGCTGGATCGGGCGCTTGATGTAAACCCGTATTCTACCGACGCCCTGTTTAACAAAGGGCTGATCTACAAAGACCTGCGGCGTTATGGGGCGAGCAAGACGGCGTTTGAGAAGCTGCTGTCGATTGATCCGGACGATCGGGAGGCCAATCTGGAGCTGGCCGAGCTGTACAAGCGTGATCGGCAGTACAGCAAGGCGGAGCAGTGCCTGAGCCGCGCACGCAAGCGCCATTCCTATGATGGACGAAGCGGTGGAAAAGGCCGTTCTTAACGGGAGAAGGAGTGGAAGCATGAAGCCGAAACATAGGAAGCACGAAGAAACAGTTCAGGGAGGTAGAGAGAAGACGGATGCAGCCGCGGTGAACACTCCTGTGGATTTGGATGCCGCGCTTCATCAGGGCAAGCCCCCTGAACCAGATGACATGCGCCCCGTTCGGGAGGAGTGCAGCCTTGCATCCATCCGGGAACGGGGCAAGTCCGCCGATTCCACATTGACCGTGCGATCCATTTCATATGGCAGTGAGGCATATGCGAAATCGCTTCAACTGAGGAACAAGGTACTCCGGCGTCCACTGGGCAGAGACATCGCTCACGATGATCTATCGGGTGATGTTCAGTCCAGGCATATCGGAGCATTTCTCGACACTCGTCTGGTCGGCATCCTGCTGCTTCGACCGATTCACCGGCAGGTTCTCCAGATGAAGCAGGTGGCAGTGGAAGAATCGCTGCGCGGCCTGCAAATCGGTCGGCAAATGGTGGAATACGCGGAGAAGTTTGCGGCCGGAGAAGGCTGTCAAGAGATTCGACTGCACGCCCGTGAGGTCGCTATTCCGTTTTATGAGAAGCTGGGTTATGTGCGTGAAGGGGAGCCATTTGAAGAGGTCGGGATTCCGCACTCTCTGATGAAAAAACGGCTGATGTAAGCGACTCGTCATCGCCCGAGGACTGCAATCTCCATGTACACAAAAAGGCAGGGACTTCGCTTATGTCCCGGTATCTGCTTCTCTCGCAGACACCGGAGGTTCGCGTCGTTCCTGCCTTTTGATTTTGCTTGCTTACTTTGCCTACAGTAGAGGCTGCAAAACTTAATCCAAATAACCCTTAACCAGCCCCGTCTTCAGCGGTCTGGGCTGCTCACAGCTGGACTGTAGTTCGGCATATACGCCTTTGTCGGAGCTGGTATGGAACGCGTGCATAATCTCCAACACGTGCTGGGCCAATTCGCCATTTGCACGCGGCACGCCGCCATTGACGATGCAGTCTGCCATGTCGGACACGCCGATTCCCCGGCTGTTCTCGGCATATTGATGCACCAGCGGAATCTCCTTGAACTCGGAGGCACCGGCAGGCCGCAGCTCGATCGGGCCTCCGAAAGTATTGGGGTCAGGAACGCGAAGGGTTCCCTGTGTGCCATAGATTTCAATCGGCGGCAGCGTGCTGCTCCAGACGTCGAAGCTGGTAATCATCGTGGCAACCGCTCCGCTGTGGAAACGCAGAGTGCCCGCCACATGGGTAGGGATCTCCACGTCGATCTTCTTACCAAAATGCGGCTGGCTGGTAATCGTACGCTGCTCGAACGATTTGGAGGTCATACCGGCTACCGTCTGCACCGGGCCCAGCAGCGATACCAACGCCGTGAGATAATACGGCCCCATATCGAACATCGGGCCGCCGCCCGCCTGATAGTAGAACGCCGGATTGGGATGCCAGCTCTCATGCCCATGGCCCAGCATGAAGGCTGTCGCCGCAACGGGCTGCCCGATATAGCCGTCATCAATCAGCTTTCGGCATGTCTGAAGACCGGCACCCAGGAAGGTATCCGGCGCACCGCCAAGCAGCAGGCCTTTTTCACGAGCCAGTTCGACCAGCTGCTGTCCTTCTGAGGGAGACAGGGACAGCGGCTTCTCCACATAGACATGCTTGCCGCTCTCCAGCGCCAGCCGACAGATGCGATAATGGTCGCCTGGTGTAGTCAGGTTCACCACCAATTCCACTTCTTCGCTGGACAGAATCTGCTCCGCTGTCCACTGATTGGGAATGTTATAGGTCTCGGCAGCCGCCGCCATGCGCTCCTCACTGAAGTCGGAGACCGCGATGACCTGTGTATTGGCGAAGGTGCGAGTCAGATTCTCCAGATAGATGCTGCTGATATTGCCGCAGCCAATGATGCCGATATTCACTTTGCGCATATCGATTCCGCCTCTCGCTTGTTCGTCTTATTTCGCTGCCCAGATCATACCCCGGCGCATTAATTCCTTGGCTTCCGGAATATCGAAGATGTTGGCTTGGTGCCCAAGAGAATTGTAGAATACCTTGCCTGCTCCCCATTTCTTCGTATAGACGACCGGCATCACAATCTCGCCATTGGCCGAGTGAGGGCCTTCGCTGATCGGGAACGTCGTTGTTGCCAGTACGTTGACAGCCGGATCGACATGCAGATAATACTGTTCCGATTTTACGTGGAAGTCCGCCATGCCCTCTACGATGGGACTGGAGGAGGTGCGCACGATGCGTACATCGTAATCCACGCCGTCATTGAAGGGATGCGCCACCCACTGTGATCCGGTCAAAAATTGCCATTCCACACTGTTGCGGAAAGAGTCGCACATCCCGCCATGACAGCCTGCCATGCCTACGCCCGACTCTACAGCCTTGAGCACCGGCTGAAGCTGCTCATTCGTGATCTCGCCCATCGTCCACACCGGTACAATCAGGTTCAGTGCTTGGAGCTTGTCCTCATCCAGAAAAGCATCCAGTGTATAGGCGATCTCCGCCTCAAAGCCTTCTTCCCGCAGGATTCCAGCGAAAATGTCTGCTACTTCCTTAGGCTGATGCCCATCCCAGCCGCCGCTTACGATTAAAGCTTTCTTGCTCATCTCATCAAACTCCCATCCCATTAGGTTAAGTTGAAGTGCTGTCTGGTGCGTATAGGTTTATTTTAAAGTAAGCCTTTTCCTGATGCGCGTCATTTCTGTTGTTCAGGTGGACGATTTTTGCTAATATGCGTGTACTGAGATTGGCAAGTATATCGCAGCTGATCCTAAGGGCAGGGAGAAGGGAAGGGTTAACGGATGAAGGCTTTTCACGAAAATCGCAGCTATGGCGAAGGGCTTCCTGTGCAGATTTCGCGGATTCGCAATATCAATTTCCTGGCGCACTGGCATCATGATCTGGAATTTATCTATGTCGCTTCCGGACTCGTCCAGGTGGGCATCAATTCGGAAATGCGGCTGCTCAAGGCAGGCGAATTTGCCTTTTGCGGAAGCGGGGATATTCACTATTACGACAATGGGAGCGCGGATTCCGAGGTGCTGCTCATCATCTTCAATCCCAGACTGATTGGCAGTCCGGCCGGTTGGCCGGAGCAGCGAGGTTTGTTGTCTTCGTTTATCCCCTATACAAGTACAAGAGGAATGGGAATGTCGGATTGGGAGCAGGAGGCGCTAAAGGAACTGGCGGCGATCATGCAGCGCATTGAACAGGAGGGCAGCATAGAGGGAGAACAGACAGATTTGGTAGTTATCGGTCTGCTGCATATGCTGTGCGGATTGACGCTGCGTTATGTTCCGGTTGGCGCATCGGCGCCCAAGCGAAGCGCTCGTTCGGCGGCTCATCTGGTCATGATGCAGGAGCTGCTGCATGATCTGGAGCAGAACTGCGGACTTCCGCTCACGCTTCAAGATGGCGCGGATCGTGCAAGAATGAGCGTCTTTCATTTCTCCCGTTTTTTCAAAAATGTCACAGGCATGAACTACAATACGTATCTCAATGAGCTGCGCATTGCCCGTGCCGAGCGCCTGATCGTGTCTACGAACGCCAAGCTCATTGATATTGCCCTGGAATGTGGATTCGGCAACGTCCGCACGTTCAATCGGGTCTTCCGGCAGCTTCGAGGCTGCACGCCGTCGGAGCTGCGATAAATACATCAGACATGCCGCCTCTTTGGAGGCGGCTTTTCGTTTTTTAAGAGAAAACGTACGCAAAAAACGGGAAGAATCGAAAAATTGCATTTAATGTAAGGGGAAAAAATCCAAAAGAAATTCACTTTTTTTGCAATCCTACTTGGGCGTTTATGCGTCCCTTTCACAGAATGTGCGGAATGAATGCGGCGCTTGCTTCAGACAGCCGCCCGTGCATCACCCACAATCTCAGGAGGTAAACAAAATGAAATTTCGATTCAAACCGGTAGTTCTTGGCATGGCTGTAGTGGTAGGTTTGACAAGCATGGGTGCCGGAGGCGCTTATGCCGCGCAGTCGGACAGCAAATTGGATTGGTCGTACAAAGTACCAAGCAAATCCAATCTCGGCTACACCTTCAATTTGGGAACTTTTGCGGGCGACAAGCTGTACGTTTCGTCAATGGAAGAGAACAAGACAAATGTCTTGAAGGCGTTTGGGCAGGAAGACGGAGACAAAAACAACTGGACTTACGATTTCAGAGGCGGCAGCACGGACATTACTGGAGTCGGAAGTATTCCCTTGCAGGATAAGGAAGGCAACTCTTACTACCTGAGCAAAAAAGGCACAGATAAAAAATTCAAGCTGCAATCGGTAGACGCGAATGGAAAGCTGAAATGGTCAAAAGAAGTCAATGACCAGGCGATTGGATACCTTTCGATTCTTGATAATGGAGACATCGTTGCGTTCAGCTCGCTGAATGTCCCGAAAAACGCCAAAGATAGCGAAGGGACTTGGACGCTCTGCACGTTCAGCAAGGACGGTACCTTGAAATCCACCAAGCAGGTGAAAAATACGAACAATCTGGGAGTGAGGTTCGAGCTTCTGCCTAACGGACAAGTGCTGACAGGTGCGAATGAAAGCAAGATTCAATTGTTCAAGAGTGTGGACGATATGAAGAAGCCGATCCTGCAGTATACCTTGCCGAAATGGACTTCTGTTGATTTCGATGTTCGCGTCTCCAACCATGGCCCGGCGGTCTATTCGCTTGGCGGAGGCGACACACTGGTACAGCTTCGCACAGAAGATATGAGCGCCGTACCTTTCAAGGAAGGTCAGCAAGAGGTTGATCTGAGCATCATTAAGCAAAGCAAAACGCTGGTGATGTTTGATGCCAATGGTCAGAAGAAGTGGGAGCGCCAACTGAACAAAGACGAAGGCGCTATGCCAACCGCAGATGGCTATGTGGTGCAAAGAGGCAGCAAAATCGAACTCTATGGCAAAGACAACAAGCTTAAAACAAGCAAAACGTTCGATAGCAGTGATCTGTGGATGAACAAAGCGAAAGCGACGGACGAGATTGTCGTGACGAGCAAAAAAGACGGCGTGTTCATGACATTGGACCCGAAAGACCTGACTGTCAAATACGAGTTGGATATGAAGAAAGTCTCGGAAGCCAAAGCGACTTATTTGTTCCTGTATGAAGGCAAAGGCGAACTGTATGTGTATGCTGCGGACGACAGCGGCAATCAAACGGTGTCGCACTACGAATTGAAGTAATGATCTAATAAACAGGATCGGGTTTCTCGATAGTCATTGTCCCTATGCAGTCCCCGCTGCCGCAAACTCATGTCTGCCGGGAACCGATCCGTCTTCCCAGCTCTCAATCTAACGTTTGGATCTGAACTTCTGGTCTGAATGTTCCAATGCAACCTCCATTTCCTGAAGCAAGCTCCCACCCCCTCTGCAAAGGGGCTTGCTTCGCCGGATCGGTCAAAAACGCCCGGGCTTATCGCCCGGGCGCTTTTTTTGCTTCTATATGAAGAAAGCGGGCGAGAGAAGAAGCCCGCGCTTAGAACCAGGAGCAGTACGAGTCGGCGCGATCCATAAGCGCCGACGACGAAGGGCGTTCGATCGCGGCGGCGATGCGCAGCCGCCGCAGCATGTCGTCCGGCTGTACATCGCCGGACGGGAAGCCCGCGCCGGCTGTGAGCGCCGGCGCTTCTTCGCGGTCGGCGACCGCGACCGCCGCCGCGCCGCGCACGGCGCGAAGCACCGCGTCCGGTGCGTACCGCACGGCGGCGGGGTGCGGCGCGAAGCCGCCGCCTGCGCCGCGGCCTGCGGCAGCCGCGGCGTCACGCTCGGCGCCATGCGCCGAGCTGCGGGCGGCAAGGCCGCCCAGCAGGCCGGCCGCGCCCAGGCCGAGCAGCAGACGCGCTCCGGCGCGGCGCGTCTCCAGCGCCAGCCGCAGGTCGTTTAGCGCGCGGCGCAGCAGCGCGTACTGCTCGCCATGCTGCGCGGCTGCGCCCCAGCGATCGGCGGCTATGGCTGCCGACGCTTCTTCCGGCGTCAGGCCGCGCAGTCGGCTCAAGCAGGTGCCCCAGCGCACCAGATCCACCGGCGCAAATCCGGTGGAGATCAAGCAGACGCCGTAACCAGCGGCGGACCCACAGGACAGCTTCAACAGTCCATACCGGTGAATCTCCCTGCGCGGCTCGTTCTCCCGCGGTTCACCTACTCGATCAAACGCAAACAGTTCAATTCCGGATAACTTTCTGTCGCTCATCCTGCTTATTCTCCTCCTTGATTCAGCTTAATCTGCTGTATTCCCTCTACATAAATCGGCAGAAGGCTCTTTCCTTTGAAGAGAAAAAGCCCCTCTGCTCCAAACATTTTTCAGCGTGGGGGCTTGGATGTGTCGTGTCGATGCACCGCTGCCAAGAAGTTGGGCGATACCGCTTCTGATCTCAGATCCTCCATCGCAGCTTCAATCGCCCTGCTTCACCTGGGCGGCATGATCGAAGCGAGCGACCATCAGCAGATCCATATGGCGGGCAGTTCGCAGTAGCCTGCGGGTCATCGACCCAAACAGCAGTCGATACATGGCGGATCGTCGGGTCTGACCGAGAATCAGCTGCGTGCAGTGACGGGCATTGGCACGAGTCAGCAGTTCTTCGTGCAGGCGGCGTGCAGGCACGCGCTCTCCCAGATCGAAGGAACCGCCGAGTCTGCGCGTCAGGCGTCGGAGCTGTTCGATTCGCTCCTCGGTCTGGTCGATTGGGCAGCTGCCATCCGGAATATAGCAGACGTACCAAGGGGCTTTGAGCCGATAGGCGATACGGAAGCCGCGCCGAATGAGCCGCTCCGCATTTGGACTGAGGGTGACGGCTACGAAGATCACTTCTTCACGCCGCCACGGCCCGCGCAGCGACGTCTTGCGTTCCCAGGATTCCAGACGTTCGTCCACGTCATCGGCGATCTCCCGCAGCGCCAGCTCCCGCAGGGCGATCAGATTGCCTGTTTTGAAGAAGTTGCCCAGCGCCTGATCCACCTTTTCCCGTGCATAGATTCGGCCTTCCCGCATCCGTTCCTGAAGGGCTTTGGGCGTAACGTCGATCAGTTCCACTTCGTCAGCGAGGCGCAGGATGGAATCGGGCACGGTCTCCCGTACGCGGACGCCTGTGAGCTGTTCTACGTTATCGTTCAGGCTCTCCAGATGCTGTACGTTCATGGTGGAGATCACGGAGATTCCGGCGTTCAGAAGGCGGATGACATCTTCATACCGCTTCTTGTGGAGACTGCCGGGAACATTGGTATGCGCCAGTTCATCGACCAGCACCACTTCCGGATTGCGGGCAATGATGGCATCGGTGTCCATTTCTTCGAGCTGGGCGCCCTTGTAGGGAACGATGGCGCGGGGCACCAGTTCCAGACATCCCACCTGCCCCTGCGTCTCCTGTCTGTCGTGCGTTTCCAGCAGTCCGATGACCACCTCAATGCCTTTTTTGAGCAAAATATTGCCTTCTCGCAGCATGGTGTAGGTCTTGCCCACGCCCGGAGCGGCTCCAATGTAGACCTTAAAACGTCCACGCTTAATCTCCTCGATCTTGCGACCGGCCTGCTCCTCGCTGAGTCTCCGGTAAGGGCCGGCGGGATCTTGCAGCGGCTCTTTGCGTTTGGTCGGCAGGATGCGCTCGCCGCCGCCTGCTGTACTGTCTGCCACCACAAATACATCCACGTTCCGCATCCGTTTGACGACTTCGGCTACGATGGAACCGCGCAGCCACTCCTGCGCTCTGGTCTGGTTGGAATGGCCGATCACGATGCGCGAGATATTCTGTTCCAGCGCCAGCCGTACCAGGGTCGCCGGAATGTCGCGGCGGGAACGGATCTTGATCTCATGCAGCCTGGCGCCGATCTTCTCGCATAACTTGCGGATCGAGCGCCGGAATTCCTCGCGCTCACGTCCCAGCTTCTCACTGGGATTGACGAATGTGACTACGGACAATTCGCCGCCCAGCCGCTGCGCGATCTGCTGACCCCGGCGGATATGAATGGAGCCGTTCCAATGATACTGCGCGGATACCAGAATATGTTCGGCAGTGCCGGAAGCGCCGATATAGCCTTGTTCGTCGCGGTATTTGAGCAGGGTCCCATTGACGCCTTCGGCCACCAGCCGCAGCGTCAATTCGCGCAGCACGCCGATGTTACCGCGATTGAACAGGCTTTTGTCCGGCACTTTTTTGAGCAGACCATCCTGAATACGCGCCAGCAGCGTCTCCGGCGTAACGTCGATCAGGCGTACTTCGTCGGCAAGCTCCAGCGTGTCGGAAGGGACGGTTTCTTGGACGTCGATGCCAATCAGCTTGCGTGCCATCTCCGTTACCCCCTGAAGCTCATACACATTGACGGTGGCGATAACACTGATGCCTTTTTCCAGCAAAAAGCGAATGTCATCCAGCCGCGTCTTATTGGGGGCGCCAGGTCGATTGCGGTGGGCAAGGCCGTCCGTGAGCAGCACCTCGGGATTACGTTTGAGAATCGCATGGAGATCCAGGTCTTTGCGTTCGCTGCCATCGGGATGCCGCCAATGGATGCTTGGAATTCGTTCCAGCCCTTCAAGCTGTTCCATCGTCTCGGGGCGCTGCATGGTGGAGACTGCGCAGATGGCAACGTCAACCCCCTGATTTTTGAGCGTCTGACCGTCTCTTAACATATGATACGTCTTGCCGGAGCCGGAGATGGCCCCGATGATAATCTTGAGCCGACCGGTATAGAGTGCGTTGATCGACGCCAGAATCTCATCCGGTGATTTTCTCTTAAAATCGGGCATAACAATCGTCTTCCTTCCGAAGAGATGCGAGTTGGAGGCTATTCCAACCCGGCTTACTTCCGGGCCGCCTGAACGTCGAGATTCAGCTCCAGCACATTGACGGCGGGTTCACCGAACAGACCGAGTGAACGCCCCTGGGTGTGGTCTTCAATCATCTGGCGAAGATCATCTTCCGAGATTCCGGTGACTTTGCTGACGCGTGGAACCTGGGCTTCAGCGGCCTGCGGGCTGATCTGCGGATCAAGGCCGGAACCGGAGTTGGTAATCAGGTCGATGGGTACCTCGGAGACCGGGACATCCGGATTTTCGGTTTTCCATGCCGCGATGGAAGCTTCCGCCCGTTTGAGAAGTTCAGGATTGGACGGTGCATAGTTCGGACTTCCTGAGCCATTGGCTTCATAGTCAATACTGGATACACGACCGTGGAAATAGCCGGGTTCCGTGAAGTTCTGGCCGATCAGCTTGGAGCCAACGACCTGTCCCTCGGCATTTTCGATCAGACTCCCGTTGGCTTTGCCGGGGGCGGCAGCCTGGGCAACTGCCCAGACCGCCAGGTTATACACGAGGCAGCAGACGATCGCTACCGTAAAAGTTGTGCGCAGCGTAACCCATATGATTCGCATAAATATTCTCCTCCATTAAATAAAGAGCTGCACCGCAAGGTCGATCAGCTTGATGCCGATGAACGGAGCGACGATGCCGCCGAATCCATAGATCAGCAGGTTCTTGCCCAGCAGACGGCTGGTGCTCATCGGCTTGTAGGCGACGCCGCGCATCGCCAGCGGGATCAGCAGCGGAATGATGATGGCGTTGAAGATCAGCGCGGACAGAATCGCGGACAGCGGCGAATCCAGACGCATGATGTTCAAGCTCTGCATCTGCGGGATGGCGATCATGAACATGGCCGGAATGATGGCAAAATATTTGGCGACATCGTTGGCGATACTGAAGGTGGTCAGGGCGCCGCGCGTCATGAGCAGCTGCTTGCCGATGGCGACTACCTCGATGATCTTCGAGGGGTCAGAATCCAGATCGACCATGTTGGCGGCTTCTTTGGCCGCAACGGTGCCGCTGTTCATGGCGATCCCTACGTCAGCCTGCGCGAGGGCAGGCGCATCGTTGGTTCCGTCGCCGGTCATGGCGACCAGCTTGCCTTCCGCCTGTTCGCGGCGGATGACCGCGATCTTGTCTTCCGGCTTGCTCTCGGCGATGAAGTCATCCACGCCCGCTTCGCGGGCGATGGTAGCCGCCGTCAGCGGATTGTCGCCGGTACACATGATCGTCTTGATGCCCATGCGGCGCATCTGCTCGAAGCGCTCTTTCATGCCGGGCTTCACGGTATCCTTGAGATAGATAAGACCGTAGATCCGGCTGTCTACCGCGACAGCCAGCGGTGTGCCGCCCGCCGTTGCAATGGCGCTGCTGGATGCGTCGAGATCATCCGGAATGGAACCGCCCTGTGAGCGAACCCACTGCTTGACGGCATCCACGGCGCCTTTGCGTACGGTGCGGCCATCCTTGAGATCGATGCCGCTCATGCGGGTCTCGGCTTTGAATTCGATAAATTCGCCGCCTTCTCCAAGTTCTTGTTCATAAGAGAAGCCGTTTTTCTTCATGAGTTCCAATACGGAACGGCCTTCCGGCGTCTCGTCCTTGAGCGAGCTGATCGCTGCCCAGTAGGCAATCTCTTCTTCGCGGATGCCACGCACCGGAACAAATTCGCTGGCCATCCGGTTGCCGAAGGTAATCGTGCCGGTCTTGTCGAGGATGATGGTGTTGATGTCACCGGAAGCTTCCACGGCTTTACCCGACATGGCGAGGACGTTGAACTGCGTGACCCGGTCCATACCTGCAATCCCGATCGCGGACAGCAGACCGCCGATTGTCGTCGGAATCAGGCAGACGAGCAGGGCAATCAGAATCGGAATCTCCATCTGGATATTCAGAAAGTCCGACAGGAACGGCAGCGTGACGACGACGATCAGGAAGATTAGGGTCAGGCTGACCAATACCGTATTCAGCGCGATCTCGTTGGGTGTCTTTTGGCGCTTGGCGCCTTCGACGAGCGAGATCATCCGATCGAGGAACGATTCGCCGGGATCGGCGGTGATACGCACCTTGATTCGGTCGCTGACGACCTTGGTGCCGCCGGTGACGGAGCTGAAGTCGCCGCCCGCTTCCTTGATAACCGGAGCGGATTCGCCCGTAATGGCTGATTCGTCAACGGAAGCCAGCCCTTCCACCACTTCGCCGTCGCCCGGAATCAATTCGCCTGCGGCAATGACGACGAAATCGCCTTTGCGCAGTTCGGAAGCCGGCACGGTCTTGATCGCACCGCTGCTGCTTAATTTATTGGCGCTGATGTCTTTTTTGGTTTTTTTCAGCGAATCCGCTTGTGCCTTGCCCCGACCTTCAGCCAGCGCTTCGGCAAAATTCGCAAACAGCAGCGTCAGCAGCAGAATGATCGTCGTCACGATATTGAACCAGCGGGGTACGGTACCACCGAACGCGTTCGGCAGCACGCACAACAGCAGGGTCACCAGAAAGCCGATCTCCACGACAAACATGACCGGGTTGCGGATCATAATCCGCGGATCGAGTTTCACGAACGACTGCTTCAGGGCGCTGCTCGCAATCTCGCCGCTCAGCATGCTTTTTTTCTTATCCATAAATCAGCGTCTCCATTTCCTAAGTTGAATGAGGGATTCGATGAGTCTGAGATCCGGCTGCCGCTTCGCTTCTCTAGAGCGTCAGCTGTTCGGCAATCGGCCCCAGTACCACAGCCGGGAAGAAGGTCAGAGCGCCCACGATCAGCACGATGCCGACGAATACCGCGCCGAACATCGCCGTATCGGTACGGAACGTACCCGACGATTCCGGAATCGGCTTCTTGATCGCAAGCGAACCGGCGACTGCGAGCAGCGTCACCATTGAAATGTAGCGGCCGAGGAACATGACGATACCCGTCGAGATATTCCAGAACGTGTTGGCATCGCCCAATCCTTCAAAGCCCGAACCATTATTGGCCGCAGACGATGTAAATTCATAAAGCGCCTGTGTAAGTCCATGAAAGCCCGGATTCGAGATAGTCTCGGGATGGGTCGCCAGGGCGATTGCTGTCGGAACGAGAATCAGGAAAGGCTGCACCAGCAGCGTGACGGCGATCAGCTTCATCTCCTTGCCTTCGATCTTGCGTCCGAGGAATTCCGGGGTACGTCCAACCATCAGACCGGACAGGAACACGGCGATGATCGCGTACATCAGTACGTTGACAAATCCGACGCCCATGCCGCCAAAGACGGTATTCAGCATCATGTTGGCCAGCGGTACCAGACCGCCGATGGGTGTCAGTGTGTCGTGCATGTTGTTGACGGCGCCGGTCTCGGCAGCCGTGGTGATGACCGAATAGAAGGCGGATTGTGCTTCACCCAGACGAACTTCTTTGCCCTCCATGGAGCCTTGGCTGTGCTGCACACCCAGTGCATTCAAGACGGGGTTACCCGCGCTTTCGGCGGTCAGCGAGATGCCGGTCATGACGATCAGCATAACGAGCATGGAGACGAACAAGATACGTCCCTGTTTGAGCGATCCAACCATTTTGCCATAGGCAAAAGGCAGCGAAGTAGTCACCAGCATCATGAGCAGGATCTGAAGCAGATTGCTTAGACCATTTGGGTTCTCAAACGGATGAGCCGAGTTGACGCCGAGGAATCCGCCGCCGTTGTTGCCCAGTTCCTTAATGGCGAGGAACGAAGCGATGGGTCCTCTGGCGATGGTCTGCTGGGCACCTTCAAGCGTCGTTGCTGCGGCAGCCGGTTCAAAGGTCTGCGGCACGCCCATGAATACAAAGAGCAGAGCGGAGACGAAGGCCACTGGCAGCAGAACGCGCGTTAGCGCCCGAATCAAATCCACGAAGAAGTTCCCTGCCGCTTTGCCCGTCAGTCCCCGAATGAAGGCCATGACCAGTGCCAGGCCAGTCGCCGGGGAGACAAACAGTGCGAATACCAGGACGCTGATCTGTGACAGATACGATACACCGCTCTCACCGCTGTAATGCTGGAGGTCGGTGTTGGTCATGAAGCTGACTGCGGTATTAAAGGCCAGTGAAGGTTCCATATTCGCAATGCCGGCCGGGTTCAGCGGCAGCATACCCTGGAAGCGCAGCACCAGATAAATGATAAAGATCATGATGGCATTGCTGCCAATGAGCGAAGCGGCATAAGTCTTCCAGCTCTGATTCTCTTCACGGACGCCGCTGATGCGGTAGATGAGCCGTTCGACTGGCCCGAAGACCCGGTTTAATCGGCTGCTGGAACCGTAGTCAAACGCGGCGGCCAGATACAAGCCGACCGGCTTGGCAAGCGCCACGACGATCAGCAGCGTAACAAGGATGGCGATGATGCTGATTGTAGTCACGAAATCTCCTCCAAATTAGAACTTCTCAGGATGAATCAAGGCATAACAGAGATACAGGAACAGCAGGGCGACGATACCCGCTAGGAGCCAGGTCATCCGCGTTCACTTCCTTCCGAGGCGACTTTTCCGGACCAGACGGACAGGCCCAGTACAATCAGCGTCATCAAGGCGAGTAAGGCAATCATCAGAATATCGACCATCTTCAACCTTCCTTTGGTGTAAAAGTTATCGGGATCAGCAGAGCCGGTCAGGGAATCAGGAAATCCACATCGTCGGAATGGGTACACAAGACATAGGAAGCGCCCCACCGTTTATACAATTTGATCGAAACGGCGTTCTGGGCGATGACATAAATGGGTGCACCCACTCGTTCAGCCGCAAACTGTAGGTAGCTGCATGTATGGCGCAGCGTATCCTCGAATACATAGACCGCTCGCACGGGGAATGAAGGCAGCTCCGAGTTGTCGGATTCGGCATCCGGACACCATAGTGTGGGCAAGCCCTGCCTTTCCCAGCGATCGCGTTCGAGGCGGTTGTCAGTCAGCACAGCGGCTGGAATTCCGTGCTCCTCCAGGGCCAGCAGGAACTTGGCGGCTGCGCGGTTTGCGGACGGGACAGTCAATAGAATGTAGCCGGAATCCATGTCATGAATATTGAGGTCATGAACGTTAGGGTAGGTGTTCATATCAGACTCCTGATTCGTTAAAGGTTGCGGCTGATCCACTCGGTGAGAAACGATTGGATCATGTGTGAGCGGAGGCTGAGGCTGTCGATTTCGTTCTCACTTCGGAATCGAATCAGCCCCAGCCTCCGGCCGCCCGGATGCTTGATTCACGTCTCGTATCTTATTCCGGCCTGCGCTTGCTGTAAAATGAACAGAAGACGTTCAGCGCTGCTCTGCTGCTGTAGAGGTTGTTTGTTCCGTTTTTAAAAGATAAATAGTCTCGAATACTCCGTATTTCTCTGAATAACTCGATTTTTCGTGAATTTTTACGCTATTTTTACGCGTTTTTACAGGATCTTTATGTCTTTTTTATGCCTCTTTCAAGCAAGAATTTGGCTATTGATTCGTTCGGTGACTTATACTTGAGGCAAAGGAAGATAAGCAGGCGTACAGCCAACAGGAGTGCTGACATGAGACAGGTGGAAGAAAATGAACTGCGCAGGGGAAAATTGACGTTGTTTATGGGCGCGGCGCCCGGTTCGGGCAAGACCCAGGCCATGCTGCGTGCAGCGATTAGGGAAGCTTCTGCGGGCACATCCGTGCGCTGCGCGGTATCCGGGGCTGAAGCGCATTATCGGGATACCCGGGAACTTCTTGAACAAGCATCCCTGCCGCCTGCACCGGAGAGCGGCGGGGATCTCGATATGGAGCGGCTGCTGGAGCTGAGGCCGCAGCTGGTCGTGGTCGATCGACTGGAAGCCCGTAATTCAGGTCGTTCGCTGCGGACGAAGAGATACATGGATGTCGAGACGCTGCTGCATAACGGTGTGGATGTATACGCCGCTTTGAATATCGGTCATGTGGAGAGTCTAAACACGTTAGCTGCACGCATTATGGGGCGGAATCTGCCCGAGACGGTGCCGGATGCGTTTGTCGAACAAGCGGACGTGCTGCGGATTGCCGATGCGCCTCCTAACGAGATCATACGGCGAAGCGCCCTTCGCAGCGTGGATGAGGGCGCTCTGTCTGCACTGCGCGAGATGCTGTTTCGGTTTGCAGCCGAACAGATGGACAGCCGATTGGATGCCTATCTCAAGGGTCGTCGCAGCGAGGGCGGAGGCAGCAATGTTGGCCCATGGCCTGTAGCGGAAAAGGTGCTGGTGGCCATTGGCCCGAGTCCATCAACGGAGGAACTGCTGCGGATCGGACGAAGAACGGCTGCGGCGCTCAAGACCGGGTGGGTGGCGGTTCATGTACGGACGCCCGAGCGACCGCTGGCGATCGGAATGAACAGACAGAGTGATCCTGAACGCAATCTGCGCCTGGCGCAGGAACTGGGCGCTGAGACGGTCATCCTGGAAGGGCGGCACGTCGAAGAGGAGCTGCTTCGCTTCGCCCAGTCCCATAATATCCGGCAGATTATCGTGGGGGAGACGCTGCGTTCCCGATTTGGGGTTCGGCTGCGCGGGACGCTGGCCGAGAAGCTGATCCGCAGCAGCCGCGGCGTTCACATCCGCGTAGTACCCAATGATTCCGAGACCCTATCTGCAAGTCGTGAACAGAAGGAGACCAGCCGGGTCATCCTGCGGGGAGATCGGCAGCCGCGCTGGATGTTTTATGGGTTCATTACGTTGTTCACCGCGCTGCTGACCCTGCTGCTGTATCAGTACGTTGGTGTGCTGGAGATCGTCAACATTGCGCTCATCTTTTTGTTCCCCGTGCTGTTGAGTGCGGTGTACGGAGGACTTGGGCCTTCCCTTTATGCAGCGGGAATCAGTGTGCTAACCTTCGACTTCTTTTTCATTGAGCCGGAACTGAGCTTTACGGTGGCTGATCTTCGATACTTGATCTCGTTTGCCGTTTATCTATGTGTAGCTGGACTTACGGCTACGCTGGCAGGGCGGCTCAAGCAGCAGGCGCAGGAGGCGCGGCAGAGCGAAGCACATACGGCTTCGCTATATGCGTTCAGCCGACAGATCGGGAACGTAGCTGATGTCTCGTCTCTATTGGATGGGGTGACGCGTCAGTTGGCGCAGACGATTGGAGCGGAGACGTCGGTATATCTGCCGGATGAATCCGGCGTCCTGCGCCGCGTCCATACTTCCGCGCTGGCACAGTCCATGGACAATGGGGAGCGGACGCGCGAAGAGGAGGTTGTCGTGCGCATGGTGTATGAAGACGGCGAAGAGGCCGGGCGTGGCTCCGCGACACTTCGTGAGCTGCCGGGTCTGTACATGCCGCTGCGCACGGAGGATCGGACTTACGGTGTGCTGGCCATTCGTCTTCCGCGCCGGGCAGATGGTGCCGAAGACCGATTAAGCGGTGAGCAGCGCAGGCTGCTTCAAGCCTTATGCGGTCTGGCTGCGGCTGCGATTGCCCGCTTCAAGCTGGCGGAGGAAGCCAAGCTGGCGCATCTCACTGCCGAATCAGAGCGGCTGCGTACGGCGATCCTGGATTCGGTCTCCCATGAGCTGCGCACGCCGCTTGCGACGATTATTGGCTCGGCGACAGGCTTGATCGAAAATGATGAACTGTTTTCTCCCCAGGATCGCATGGAACTGCTGGAGACGATTCGGGGGGGCGCCATGCGAATGAACCGTCTGGTACAGAACCTGCTGGGCATGGTAAGGCTGGAGAGTGGGATGCTGACGCTGCGCCGCGAATGGTGCGATGTGCAGGATCTGATCGGTGTATCCCTGTCCCAGGTGCGGGATCTGCTCAGCCGCCGCCAGCTAAACGTTTCGATCCCTGACGATCTACCTATGCTGCGCGGGGATGAGGTGCTTCTGGAGCAGGTGTTAGGTAATATCTTGGGCAATGCGATCAAATATGGGCCGGATGGCAGTGAGATTGGAATTGAAGCCCAGACAGCAGACGGCAGGCTGACGATCCGTATTTCGGACGAAGGTCCGGGGCTGACAACGGGAGAAGAAGCGCGGATTTTTGAAAAGTTCTATCGTTCAGGCGCGACCCAGCAGGTATCCGGCACGGGATTGGGACTTGCGATCTGTAAAGGGATTGTCGATCTGCATGGCGGAGAGATCCAGGCGGAGTCCAGGGCGGATGGGAGATCCGGTACGATTGTCACGGTCTCCCTGCCCCTTCCCGAATCGCCGGAACAGATGAAGCAGCGTAAGGCTGCCTTGGAAGAAGACGATGAGAAGAGGAGCAACGAAGATGGGAAATGACACAGCAGCGGGCGCGCGGATTCTGATCGTAGACGACGAACCGCAGATCCGCAAGCTGCTTCGCGTGACGCTGGCCGCCCACGGTTATGTCGTCCATGAAGCGGAGACGGGTGAGGAAGGCATCATGCAGGCCTCGCTGTCTCCCCATGATCTGATTGTACTGGATCTGGGACTGCCGGATCTGACCGGGATGCAGGTGCTGGAGCGGATTCGGGAATGGTCTGCCGTACCGGTCATCGTTCTGACGGCCAAAGACCAGGAACGAGACAAGATCGCCGCCCTGGATGCCGGAGCCGACGACTATGTGACCAAGCCTTTCGGCATGGGCGAGTTGGTAGCACGTATCCGGGTTGCCTTGCGCCACACCGCCAAATCTACGGAAGAACCCGTCATTCGCAGTGGGGCATTAAGCATTGATCTGGCGCAGCGCATCGTGGAATGGCATGGCGAGAAGGTCAAACTGACGCCAACGGAATACGATCTGCTCAAGGCGCTGGCTTCCAATGCCGGTAAGGTGGTGACCCAGCGGCAGCTTCTTCAGCAGGTCTGGGGAAGCCAGCATGACGAGGGCGACAGTCATTATCTACGTATCTACATTGGGCATTTACGGAAAAAATTAGAGGAAGATCCATCCCAGCCACATTTAATTGTAACCGAACCCGGAGTCGGATACCGTTTCATCATTCAGGAATGATATAATAAATAGGAGGGGTGTGAAGCTGCAATCGGCAAAATCAACGAGGTGTGACTTCAGGAGATGCCATTCAGATCGACGTTGGGGAAGATCTGGAAGATTGGGATTGGCCTGAAGGACGCTAAGATTGCCGAAGGCAAGAGATTTCCGCGTTATATAACGCCGTTTAGGGGGATTAGGGTTGGACGATTTGGATGTGAAGATTCTTAGGTTGCTGCAAGAAAACGGACGTATGAATGTCACTGCCCTGTCGAGCGAACTGTCATTGAGCCGCCCAAGTGTGGCTGAACGTCTGCATCGGCTTGAGGAGCGTGGTGTGATTGAAGGGTATACTGCTCGAATCTCACCCCAGGCCGTTGGTCGGGATACGCGTCTAGTGATTCAGATGACGGATTTGCGGGTCAGCCCGCAGCATTTTGAACAATGGGTGCAGGCGCAGCCGGATATTATTGAGTGCCATCGTGTTACCGGCCATGCCGGATATTTTCTTCAGGCTACCGTAGCGGGGACTCCGGGTCTGCGCGAACTGGTGAATCACCTGATGGATTTTGGCATGGTACAGACCTCTGTAGTGTTGGCAACGCCGGTAGCGAATCGACCGATTCTGCCTCCAGGCGTAGCAGCCAATTAAGCGAGACAGATGCGAAGCCTCATCAGACTGAATTGTGAAGCGGGAGTTGGGAGCTTGACGAGAGAAGGGCTTGGAGGAGCCTGAGTCTGACGAGTACCTCGTGGATGGAAGAGGAATGCTGTCGATGCGAACATGCACATCATGGAATCATAACCTCGAATTCGACGGTTTCAGCCGGCGTCTTCGCTCCAAGGAGCGGAAGCGTCGGCTTTTTTTGTGGTCGTCGTTAAAACATGATCCAGCGCGATTTACGAAAAGCTTGTCTGCCGACTTTGTACCCAAATGACTCCCTGCGGCTTCATTCTGCGCGTCCAATTCCGAATATGGTACACTGGGAACGTTGAGAACGACATTGGACGATGCAAAACTTTAAGAAATAGGTGATCGAATGAAATTGCTGACACTGAACACACATGCGTGGCACGAAGACGAACAGGAGAAGAAAATTCGGCAGTTGGCGGATTTCATCAACGCACGCGGGTTCGATCTGATTGCCCTTCAGGAAGTAAATCAATCCCCTGGGGCGGCGCCGGCTGACGCTTCAAGATTGACGCGCTATTACGAAGCCGAACCGGGCACAAGTATTCGAGAAGATCATTATGCGCTTCTGCTGCTTGAACTGCTGGATGTGCCTTATTACTGGGCCTGGCTGCCGACCCACAGCGCTTATCAAGGGCGTTACGATGAAGGTGTGGCGGTGTTGAGCAGGGCGCCCATTACTGATGTACGCTACGATTATGTATCCGGAATTCGGGACTACATGAACTCCAAGACCCGCAGACTGCTGGGCGTTCAGACGTCATGGCGTGGAGCTGAGACGCAGGACGCGGCCGCTCCAGCGGATAAATCGTTCTGGGTGTTCAGTGCCCACTGCGGTTGGTGGCATGACCAGGTGGAACCGTTCCAGGCGCAGTGGGATCGGGCGGAAGCTCTAATGAAGCCGCTGCGTGATGCCGGAGAGAAGATCTTCCTGCTGGGCGATCTGAACAACGTCGCGCAGATTCGCGGCGAAGGATATGACTACGTATTGGAACACGGCTGGTGTGACCTATACACCGCAGCCGTGGAAAAAGACGAAGGCTCCACCGTACTCAAAGCCATCGCAGGCTGGTCAGATAACGAAAGTCCTCTGCGGATTGATTACATCCTGTGCAGCAGCCAGATTCCGGCGAAAAAGTCCCAGGTCGTGCTCGACGGGAATCATGGCCCGGTAGTATCGGATCACTTTGGTGTTGCAGCGGAAGTGTAAGCGGGAAGCTGTGGGAAAGTCATGAAGAGGTCAAAAGCGTTTGGCAAACATGAAGTACAGAAAGCGCAACATACAGAAAACGTGAAGCACAGAAAAAAGAGATGAGGCGGGACGTCCGCTTCATCTCTTTTTATTTGGATCTTTTTTACTCTGAACTGCTTGGGTCTGGTCTTCTGTAGTGTGAGCTGTGGTCATTGACGATTCCGCAATCCGAACCTTTTCGTATTTCGTCGTTCAGCTCTTGCAGGGTTCGACAAGAACGTAGCGCAGCGAGTTGGCGAGAATCGTGTTTTTCGTATCAAACCCTAAGTTAGCGCCAGGAGTCTGATTGGGGTTTGCCGTGAGATCCAGCGATCTAAAATTGGAATCCTGTACGTAGACGTGCAGGTACGGCTGGCTTTTCGTCTGGCTTGAAGCATGATTCTGGGCTGTAATGTGAAGACGGGCAAGTCCCGACCCCTTTTCTGAATAAATCTCAATCTTTGAGCGGGTCGGCTGTAGGGTGGTCGAGGTATGCTGCCCGAAGAAATACAATTCATCCATCACGATTCCACTGGGCAGATAAGCTGGATCTTCGCGCAGCGTCACCACATGCTGCTGTCGATCCCACTCCAACCCAAGGTTGAAGGCCTGCGCCACCATGCCGAGAGGAACAAACACGCTTCCCCGCAGCAGCACCGGCTTGGTATCCATAGAGATTGTTTTGCCATTCACTACAGCCTGCTGCGATCCCAGAGTCACCTGGAGGGCAGCACTAGGAGCCGCCTCCTTGAGCGAGTTCTTGCGCTTCAGCGTCACACTCTTGGTCGCAGGGTTGTAGGCCGCCTGCGAATGAGTGAGATCGGCGATGCTGCGCAGCGGAACCATAAGCCGATTGTTCTCATCCAGATACGGCGCTCGCGGAGCGGTATACGCAACGTAGTATTGGTTGAGTTTGAGCTGGATCGGACTGCTTTCCGACACCGGAGCAGCCAGGAGCTTCGGCGGACTGGATGCGAAGATCAACAGCAAAGTCAGGACAGGCACCAAAACGATTAGAAGGGATTTCTTCATCTGGGAGAACACCATCCTTATCCAATCAAATTTAGATCACAGAGAGCGTGAAGGCTTGTTGGTTACTTTGAAACCTTTATGGTTACGTTATTCGAGTTCACGGAAACGCTGGCACTGTCCGTAGCATCCGACGCAGGAGTAGCGTTCACATTATCGATGGTAATACCTTTGATGACGGCTTGAACAGATCCTGCTGCATCGCCCTGAGGAACTTTATTTATCACCGTATCCGCTATGGTGGCCAGGTATTTCCAGCTTGTGGTACTGGAAACTTTGGTCGCGGCTATTTCGGTGACTGAGGTCAAAAAGGCGTTGCCTCCTGTTCCATCATGATTGGAATGTACCGCATAACCCTGTGTGGAAAGTCGGGTGTTATTGTTTAGGTTTTTGTAGATTGAGACCTTAACATCTTGGTCGGGCAGATACCCATTTTTGTAGTAAACCTCGTTGTAGGGGGCTATTATCGTTCCAGGGGTCGTATGTCCATCCGTATCGTTGCCCCAGTAATAATTAATCATGGGCTGCCACTTCTTAGTGCCGTAGGCATCCGTGTAGACGAGACCCATATCGGCTACGACGTTTCTGGATGCGTTTTTATCATTCAGACCTACTCCTTTTCCAGAAAACCCTCCATAAATATACGTGCGCGAGGAAGGGCCTGTTGTGGAGCTTGGAGTATGGATAACGAACGTTGAAATATTTCCGTTCTTCTGTACGGTGGCTCTGCCGCCAATACCGCCAGGAATCGCATCTTTTGCGGCGGCCGACTGAATATTAGATGGTTCATCCAACATTTCCAGCTGTGCATCCGAAGGATTGGCAGCCCCATCTACATCCGTTTTTTGCGGTGTAGCATAAGCAGTGACGGATTCTTTGTCTTCCGTGGATGATTTCTCATAAAAATAAGTGGTGCTTCCATCGACGTAAGTATAATCAAACGTCTCGGGTGCGGGTTCTTCATTGGGTGTTAAGGATCTCTGCGGAGCCTGGTATTCCGATGCTGCTTCGCGGGCTTGTTCCACAAACTCGCTTAGATCTGCATTAGTGGGCTGCACGCCCTTCATCTGAACGTTGACTTGCTCCAGCGAAGGCTCATTTTGACTTGGAGTTGAAGCTGCATCTTCTGCGTTGGTGACAGTTGGAACAAGCAACAAAGAGCTAATAGCCATTACAGAGACGATTTTTTTAAGCGGCATAATCATCCTCTTTTCTGGGTGTAGTTGATATATTGAAAGCTGGCCAGCTATTCAAATAAGCTCATCACGACTCTTTATGTGTAAAAAAATGCATAATTAAAATCTACCAGACTGTATAAATTAGTCAAATTAGTTTACATAATGTATGAATTATATTTTTGTCTATAGCGTTCAGCGAACACATTCTTGGATGAGCAAATGGACAGCGCAAAAAGCCTGCTTCTGCATCATGCAAAAGCAGGCTTGATCTCTGCCTAAGGGAAATAAAGCGGTTTAGCGATCGCCGTTCTTGGGACGGCTTGGGCGGTACATACCAATCGAGGCCGGAGCGGTCTCGATGAAGCCGAAGTGCCGATACAGCTCATCTGCCGGGGTATCGGCGATCAGGCTGACGAAGGAGCCGGGCTGCACGTTCTCCTCCAGATAACGTTCGATCTCGGCCATGATGCGTCGGCCAAGACCGCGCCGGTGCATGGAGGGATGAACCACAATATCGGATACGACAAACGCACAGCCGCCGTCGCCGATCACACGTCCCATGCCGACCAGTTGGCCGGACTGTCGCAGCGTGACACAGAACAATGAATTGGGCAGTCCGGCTTGAGCCGCTTCCAGCGTGCGGGCGCTCATTCCACCTGCCACGCGCAGCGCCATGAATTCTTCGGGCTGCGGGATTTCGTAAGCCAGGACAATATCGGATTGAAGATCGGACGAAGTCATGATTAGGGCGGAACCTCCTGAGTTCATTTTTAGATGGATGGACAGGGCCATGAAGTGAAGCAGGATCTGGACCTCATCGGATGCAGGTCAAGGCCAGTAATTAACCATTAACCGCGCCGCAGGGTAAACAGTTCGCGCAGCGCATTGTCCGACAGTTCGGTAATCCAGCCTTCCGAACCGGCGATGACGCTGTCACTGAGCTGCTGCTTGCTCTCCAGCATGTCATCAATTCGCTCCTCCAGTGTACCGATTGAGATGAATTTATGCACCTGCACGTCTTTGGTCTGACCCATGCGGTATGCCCGGTCGGTCGCCTGATTCTCGACAGCCGGATTCCACCAGCGATCGACGTGGAAGACATGATTGGCTGCGGTCAGGTTAAGCCCAACGCCGCCTGCTTTGAGCGACAGGATGAAGACGGCTGTCGTCTCGCCCGGCGGCTGTTCCTTCGCCTGGAACTGCTCGATCATCCGCTCACGCACGATGCGCGGCGTACTGCCATTGAGGTAGAGTACCTCTTCGCCCAATTCTTCGCGGAGTACCCGCTGCATCATCTCGCCCATGCCGATATACTGCGTGAAGATCAGGCAGCGTTCGCCTTCGGCGCGAAGCTCCTTGACCATCGCCACGAGGCGCGACAGCTTGGCGGATTGTTCGATCAACGTATCCAGATCGGGAGCCTCTTCCGGCTCGGTTGCCGATGAATCGCCGGAAGCCAGGGCCGGGTGATCGCACAGCCGCTTGAGCTGGGTGAGCGCAGACAGGATCGCGCCCTTGCGCTTCATGCCTTCGAGCTGAGGCATCTCCCTGAGCAGCTGCTTGACGACTTGTTCATACAGGACGCTTTGTTCCGGCGTCAGATGGATGTAGGTCTTCATCTCGTTTTTCTCCGGCAGATCGAGCTGGATGTTCGGGTCTTTCTTCTTGCGGCGAAGCATGAATGGCTTCACCAGCCGCTGAAGCTCGCCAATCTTGTCTTCGTCCTGCTCCTTCTCGATGGGATTGGCGAAGCGTTCCTGGAACGACTTCGGCCCGCCGAGATAGCCGGGCACCATAAAGTCATAGATCGACCACAGCTCGGACAGCCGGTTCTCGATCGGCGTACCGGTCAGCGCGATCTTGTGCAGCGCCTTGAAGCTTCGGATGGCGGTGGACTGCTTGGTCTGTGCGTTCTTGATCGTCTGCGCTTCGTCGAGGCAGATGGTCAGCCAGTTGAAGCCGCGCAGCAGCTCCTGATCCAAGGCAGACGTGGCATAGGACGTCAGCACAACGTCGGCATCCGAAGCGGCGGCAGCAAAGGCTTCGCCTGTACGGCGGCCGCTTCCATAATGCAGCATCACGCGAAGATCCGGCGCGAAGCGGGCGATCTCCTTCTGCCAGTTGCCCAGCAGGGACGTTGGGCAGATGATGAGCGAAGCTTCCAGCGGATAGGAACCCGGCCGGATAATGCCGTCATCCGGCGGAAGCCAGGCGGGAGCGGAACCGCCTGCGCCGCGGCGATCCGGAGCGGAAGCGTCAGGTTCGCGGCGCGGCTGCACGGAGAAGCCGCGTTCCGCTTCCGAAGCGTCGCGTTCGGCGGCGGCTGCGCCGTAAGCCGCGCCGCCGGAGCGAAGAGCGGGGCCGCGCTTCGCAGCGGCGCTGCGAGGAGCGGCATCCGCGTAGGCTTCGGAGCCAAGCCGTGGTTCCGCAGCCGCTGCCGCCTGGGCGCGGCTCTCCTTGACGTGCAGCAGATACGAGATGAGCTGCACGGTCTTGCCGAGACCCATATCGTCGGCGAGGCAGGCGCCCAGCCCCAGGCGGCGGAGGAAGGCCAGCCATCCGAAGCCTTCACGTTGGTAGTTCCGCAGTTCGGCGCGGAGACCTCGGGGCACGTCGATGGTCGGCCAGGCTTCCTTCTGGCCGAGCTGGTCGATCAGCGAAGCGAGATGACCGCTGAGCTGCACTTCCAGCTCCAGTCGTGCGTTCTCTTCGGCGCGGCTGCGTTCTTCCTCGTCGCTGTTCTCCGCTTCCTTCTTCATCAGATGCAGCTGAAGAATATCCTGGAAGGACAGCCCATTCTTCTTGTCCAGCCCGTTCATCATGCGGCTGATCTGAGTCAGCAGGGCGGGGTCGAGGGCGACCCATTCGCCCCGGAACTGTACCAGCCGCTCATTCTTGGCGGCAAGCTCCAGATATTCTTCCTCGCTGAACTCGGCATCACCGATGGCAATGCGCCAGTCGAAGTTCAGCACCGAATCGAGGCCGAACACCGAGCGGCCTCCCTTCTTGCCGTCGCCGCTTTCTTCCTCCTTGATCCGCGCCTTGAGCTTGGGCTTCTTCTTGCTGGCCGCCTGCCACCAGGCGGGCAGGAGTACCCGCCATCCGGCGTCCAGCAGCCGTGGGCTGTCCTTCGTCAGGAACTGCCAGGCCGCTGGCCCGCCCATGCCACGGGCCAGAATGTCGAGTCCCGGTGCCACACGCGGTGTAGGCAGTCCGGTACGCAGGCTCTTGAGCCATTCCGCGCTGCGCTCGCGCACATGCTTCTCCCAGGCCTTCGGCCAGTTTCCCGCCGCAGTGCCGGCGTCCGACAGCGTGATCGGGACGAGCGAAGCCTCGTCCTTCTTGTCCTGGAGGGCCAGTTGAAGCCTCCAGTCGGCGCTCTCCTCGTCCGGCTCCAGGAACCGGACGACCGGACGGAACGGCGCGGCATCTTCGCGCCAGCCGACCGCGACGAGCCAGGCATCCTCGTCGAGACCCGCCGCCGATGCCCCGCGGTCGAACAGCCGCGGATGCTCCCGGCGCAGATCCAGCGCCGCCTGCTCACTGCCGTAGCGCAGCTTGAACACCGCTGCCGAATAAGCGGCCCGCAGCCCGGCCATAAACGTCTCCTCCACATCGTCTTCCTCGCTCCGGCCGCCAAACAGCGCTTCCTCGTAAGCCTCCTCGTCGCTCAGACGATCCGCGCCGCCAGCTGGCTTGGCAGCAGAAGTGTTCGCCCCCCGGAGCTTGCCCCGATCCAGCGAAGCCAATACCGCCGCATGCTCGCGTACCTTGAGCGCATGGCGATCCCATTTCCATTGCAGCTTGCCCGAACGATAAGCGCCAAAGTCCGGCTTGTAAGCACGGGCGCCAATACTCGCCGCCAGAGCGGGCGCACTGCGTGCCAGCAGCTCTGCATCGCCATCGAAGTTCCAGTCGATATGCTGAAGCAGCTTCTGCTCGGCGAAGAAGTTCAAGACCATCTCGGCGGGCAGCAGGACCAGCTCCACCTCGCCGCTGCTCTGCATCTCCAGCTCCGTGCCATAGAACGAATCTTCATGCCGCGCGAACAGCAGCTGCTTGAAATATAAGCCAGGCATGGTGCCGTAGGTCGGCTTTGTTCCATAGAGCAGGGCATCGCCGTATTCCGTCAATACGGCGTGCACCGTCACCGTTTCCATCACTGCGTTCATGGCATCAGCTTTCCTTTCTTCAATTCTTCCTGAAGGGCGCGGAGACGTCCGTATTTCGCCTGGAAGACTTCCATATAAGCCTCCCAGCGCTCCTCACGCTTCATTTTTTTGTACAGCTTCTCCAGGCGCTTGATGAGCTTCGCCGCCCGTTTGTAGCCATCGCGGCTGCGCTGCTCCACCAGACGCTCGACCGCCTGATGATAGAAGGGGAGCAGCAGCTGCGGTGCCTGTTTCTCCAACGGAGCCAGCTGCGTCACCTTAAAGCTCGAAGGCTCGGCTCCGGTCGATAGCTGGTAATCCATCCATTCCGCCCAGCGCTCACGTTCCATCAATTTGGCTGAATAAAAGTCCGAGGCATAAGGCAGCATCCCGCTCAAGGTATTCCACATCCTCGATTCCGCTTCCGGCAGATGAAGGAGCGTCTCGTCCCAGGTTCGACCGTAGTCTGCCAGACCCACCCGCGCTCTCTCCAGCAGAGGCCCGAATGTCTCCAGCCAATCTACCAGCCGTTCCCACTGCCCCGCTTGCACAAGCGGAGCGAAGAAATCCGGCAGTTTTTTGGGAGCGAAGTAGGGCTTGTCCGCCGCTTCTTGCAGCAGGGCCTTCGCGCGGTCATCCTGCCCCAGGCAGAATCGACTCCAGGCATTGGCGCCCAGCCAGGTCTGGCGATTCAGCGACCGGCCCAGCTCACGTTCTTCATCCATCAGATATTGAAGTTCCGATTCATAGACATCCAGCCGTTCAGCCGCGCTTCTGTCTCGATCTGCTGCACGCTCAAGCGGACTGTCAGGTGACGCCGATGCGGGTGCTGGATTCTCGCTCTGCGGCGCAGCTTGTTCGTCTTCGCCCTGTGTTAGCGGAGCGACCCAGGCGTTCAGCAGTCCATAATATCCCTGGGAAAAGGCCTCCTGTTCCCGATGCTCCGTCAGCATCTGCCGCCTGAACAGGCGCAGTGTCTCTCGCAGGCGTTCTTGTACCTGGGCTTCTTCTCGCTGCGGCAGCGGACGAGACAGGAGATCGTTCATGCCGGAGGCCGTCTCCGAGACAGCCAGCTGTCCATAATAACCGCTGGAAGAAGCGGTCAGCACGCGCAGCACGAAGAGGTGGGCGTTGAGACGATATAATGCTTCGATCCCGGGTCGAAAGGGCGGCATGTCCCGGATAATGCCAGCCAGCGTTAACTCGGCGAATTTCGGATTGCGCGTTCGTCCTTCCAGCGTTGAAGCGATCGCTTCAAAGTTACGCTGCCAGGCCGATATACCGGAAGCAGCCAGCAGAGCGGCCTGTTCCTCGCCCAAGGTTCGAGACGGGGAGGCCGCTTCGCTTGACCTGGACTGTTCCGATGCCCCAACGGTTGAATCCGCTGTAGGATTGTCCGGGGTGCCGGACTGGTTCGCTGCGTCCTTCGACGGCACATGCGCTGAGGCCAAGGTCTGCTCATTGTCCGTCTGCCGTTTCGCGTGTCCGTCACGATGGTCTTGGGCTGTAGGTTCGGGGTTTCCGGTTGGCTGCTCCAGGCGGCGCTGGGCGGATTGGTCATCTGCACGCTCTGCGGAATTCGTCTTCTTGGGGCGTCCCATCAGCGCATTGGCCAGTGCAGACACCGGGCGGCCTCTAAGCCGGGCCAGCTTCATCAGCGCCGCAGCCTGATGTCGGCAGGGCTTACGATCTTTGCAGTCGCATCGACCTGCGCCGGGAGCTTCCAGAGCCACCTCCACTTTACAGAGCTGCGTCCCTTCCGAGACTTCCGCTTCCAGGTGTCGGTCATCTGACAGGGTCAGCTGTTGGACACTGCCCATTCGTTCATATTGAAAGCCGCGCTTCAGCGTCAGGTCGTCATAGGAATCGGCCACGCCGTCGATCAGCTTATTCCATTGTTCGTCGGTGAAAGCCGTGTTGTCCGTCATTCTTCCATCGTCCTCCTGTTCGTTTCTCCTGAGGGTTGTTCATTGATGCAGCTGTGAGGGCTGAACGTTTCTGCTGTTTTGTGCATGGTTTGCCTATTATACCATGTGACCCCGAACGTCTGTACCCTGTCCACGGCAGCCGATTAGCGCTAAATCGTTGTCACGTCAACCGATTTTCCGAAAAAGCGCTCTCTATCAATAAAAATACCTGCCATGTCCATGCGTCCCCGCGAATATAGAAATTGTCATCGAACATTCATGTACTCAAGGCGTGGATATAAAATTTTGATGAAATCATATGCAATATATTGCATGACGGATTTTGAACGGCTATAATGGACAAATCTTGTCAGTCCAATGTTAGCTATATCTTGCATTATAGACGATAGAAGGAGGGCGTCATGCCGATTCCAACAGGTTTTGCAACTCCACATCGATTATCGGCCAAACAGCGCGCCTTCCAGCAGCTTCAGGAATGGATCATTGATGGAACGCTCCAACCGGGCGAGAAATTGAACGATGCCGAGCTGGCCAATGCGCTGGGGGTCAGCCGGACTCCGGTTCGTGAGGCGCTCCAACTGCTGAATGTCGAAGGATTCGTCGCCATGAACCCTGGTGTATCCACGCAGGTTACCGAAGTGGATGGGGAAGACATCACGAAGATTCTTCCGCCGCTGGCTGCACTCCAGTCGCTGGCTGCCGAATTGGCCGCCTCGCGGATAACTCCGGATGGAGTGGAGGAGCTGCGCAGGTTGAACGCCGAATTCGGCGAGGCTCTGAGCAAGGGCGATACGGCTTATGCACTCAAACTGGACGAAGAGTTCCACGGCGTGATCGTCGAATTGGCCGAGAACTCGTACTTGGCGAACACGATCTCGACGTATCAATCACATGTGCGTCGATTATTTTTCCACAATTCCATCATTCTGACGCAGGATTCGGTTGAAGATCATGAATCGCTCATCAGGCTGCTGGAAGCGGGAAAAGGGGAAGAAGCGGCTGCAATCGCTCGGCTCAATTGGCTGCGTGCGATCGACATCTACACCGCCAAGCAGCACAAAGCCTAATTCACTACACATCAGACATCTCGGCATAGGGAACGATTCCATCGTCCACGCCCCGGATTTCCAATTGGAGGATTTGTTATTATGTCCAAAAAAGCGCCTTTATCTTTTATTATCGTACTCGGTGCCATGCTGTTCGCCTTGTTCTTCGGAGCAGGCAATCTGATCTTTCCACCCATGCTCGGCCAGATGGCAGGCGCAAATATATGGTCGGCAAATGCCGGATTCCTCGTTACGGGAGTCGGCCTGCCTCTGATCGCGGTCGCGTCATTTGTCTTCTCGGGTGAACGTGATCTTCGCGGCCTGGCCAATCGGATCAACCCGACATTCGGCCTGATCTTTACCATTGTGCTGTACCTGGCGATTGGCCCATTCTTCGCCATGCCGCGTACCGGCAGCGTCTCGTTCGAGATTGGGGTGAAACCGCTGCTTCCGCAGGCGGAATCCCATCACCTGGCGCTGGCGATCTTTACGATCTTGTTCTTCAGCATCGCCTGCCTGCTGTCGCTGAATCCGACCCGGATCATCGACATTGTGGGTCGTATACTTACACCGCTGAAGCTGACCTTTATCGGCGTACTCGTTGCGGCTGCGCTGATCTATCCGATTGCCAAGTTTGAAGCCCCGGATGCTTCCTATGCAACGCATGCCTTTTTCAAGGGATTCCAGGAAGGTTATCTGACGCTGGACGCGCTGGCTGCGGTCATCTTCGGGATTATCATCGTGGGTGCACTCAAGGATCGCGGCGTGACCGGACGTTCGGCGCTGATGAGCGCTTGTGCCAAAGCCATCGCCATTGCTGCCATTCTGCTGGCTGTCATCTATACGTCACTGGCTTATATGGGCGCTTCAAGCGTAGGCAAACTGGGCGTCTTGGGCAACGGAGCCGATGTGCTGGCTGCGGTATCTTCCCATTACTTCGGCGCTTACGGTTCCGTGCTGCTGGGTCTGATGATTACCGTCGCCTGCATGACCACCTGCGTGGGATTAATTACGTCCTGCTCGGCCTTTTTCCATGGATTATTCCCTCGGTTGTCGTATAAGAAATTCGCGGTGATCCTGGCGGTATTCAGTGCGCTGGTTGCGAATATCGGCCTGAATGGTCTGATTAAAGTATCGGTACCCGTTCTGATGATGCTGTATCCGCTGGTTATCGCCCTGGTGCTGCTGACGTTCCTTCATCCGCTGTTCAAGGGGAGAGCAGAAGTGTATCAAGGCGCGATGCTGTTGACCTTCCTGGTCAGCCTGTTTGACGGTCTGAAGGCAGCAGGGATTGAGCTTACCACCGTGGAGAAAGTGTTCGGAGAGATTCTGCCGTTCTATAACGTTGGCCTGGGTTGGCTGCTGCCAGCCATCGTCGGCGGCATCGGCGGCGCCATCGTCGCCAAATTCACCGGTCCCAAAAAACGGGATGCGGAGCAGATTTCATCGCCGCGTGCGGTTCAAGCTTCGTCCAAGACGGACAAGGGAGCTTCGGCAGGCGACTGAGATGGAGATGAAGTCCATAAGTTCTGATGTATACAACCTAATAGAAGAAATTCTTGTAAAACCGGGGCCTCGATCAGGAGGTTTCGGTTTTTTTGTGCAGACGTCCAATCGATTAGACTCTTCTCAATGAGCAAAATTGCACAATGGGAAATGAAATGTTATATTGAAAACGGAAATTAGCGAAGGGAGAATCGGATCGAACGGAGGTGAACATGATGGAGATCAAGAAACCGAGTCTGCGTGACATGAAAAAAGAAGCGACCTGGCACATCCTGGCGGAGACGACCTTTGCATTGGCGCTGGAAAAAGGGTTGGACGGCTTCACGATTGAGGATGTCGCCCAGCGTGCCGGGTATTCCAGACGAACCTTTGCCAACCACTTCTCCTGCAAGGAAGAGGCAGTGGCAATGTCCGTTCTGGCTCTTGGCGGGGGACGCCAAGAAGCGCTGCGTGAAGATCTGCTCCGGGAAGTGGAGTCGATCACCGACGATTCCCCGGTGGATGCTCTGCTGCGCTGGCTGCGGATGCAGTTCACCGCTCATTTGCTGCGCAAGCTGCGCGATCTGGTCAAGCTGTCGAAGACGTATCCAACGCTGGAGCCGTATACGCTGAATGTGCTGCATCATTTGCAGGAGGCGGCGAAGCAGGAGCTGGATCGGGTCTGCGGAGACGAGTATCCACGCGGGTATACGCATATTCTGGCGGGCGCGGTCTTTGGTGCGGTGCTGTCGATTCTGGAAGGGGAGGTCGATGTAGCCATTCCGGGCGACCCATCGGAAGATGAGGAGAAGGCAGAAGCGTTTGAACAGTTTGTACAGATGACCTTTGGCTATTTAAAAAATGGATTTTGAGGAGCGAACCTAGGTGTCCAAGTTTCTATACCAACTAGGCAAGTCGGCATACAGCAAACCATGGTTGTTTATTGGAGGTTGGGTGGTCATTCTGGCCGTGGTGATCGCGCTGCTGACCACCAATGGCGTCAGCGTCAGCACAGACATGAAGCTGGAAGGCACCGAGTCGCAAAAAGTGCTGGATCAGCTCGCAGAAGTGCAGCCGGAAGCTTCCGGTGGACAGGGCAGCGTGGTGTTCGTCGCCCCGGACGGCGAGAGTCTGAATACACCGGAACGTCTATCGGCGATCAAGGAAGCGGTCGATGACGTATACGGTCTGGATCAGGTGCTGAACGCACCGGAACTAGCCGCCAAGGCTGCGCAGGCGCAGGCGGAAGCCATGGCGAAGATGCAGGCGGAAGCGGCTCAAGGTGCGGCTGGCGGAACGGAAGGTTCCAGCGCTGGAGCAGGAGCCGAGCAGGATGCGGCCGCTTCAGGTGCAGCCGCTCAGGGCGGCGAAGCGGACGCCCAGCAGGGAGCAGGCATGGCACAGGAAGGCGCAGCGGGTGGCGCCTCCAATGGCAGTTCAGCAGGTGCAGGCGGCGCGAACGCGGGTAGTTCGCAGGGAGCGGATGCGGCCTCCCAACAAGCCGCCGCACAGCAGCAGGCCGCAGCTGCGGCAGCCGCTGATCTGCCGTATACGCCGCTTGTGGTGGACGGAGCACCGGTCATTGGCGTGACGATTGCCAAGGACGGACAGGCGGCGCTGTTCCAGTTCCAGTTCACGGTACAGCAGTCGGCGATCAGCGATGAGGTCAAAGAATCGGTTGTGAATACGGTAGAGTCGGTTGCGGACAAGACGGGCATCCAGGCGCTGCCGAGCGAGTCGCTCCTGCCGCTGGATATTCCGATCGGCAGCAACGAAATCTACGGACTGGTCGTTGCCGCAATCGTATTGGTCGTGACCTTGGGCTCCGTCGTAGCGGCCGGGCTGCCGCTGGTCGTTGCATTGTTTGGCGTAGGCATTGGCGTGGGCGGGGCTTATGCCCTCTCGTCCTACCTGACGATGAGTTCCATTACGCCGGTACTGGCACTGATGGTCGGCCTTGCTGTAGGGATCGACTATGCGCTGTTTATCATCAACCGGCAGCGCCGCCTGATCTTCGATCAGGGGCTGAGCGCGAAGGAAGCGGCCAGCCGTTCGATTGGCACGGCAGGCAGCGCGGTCTTCTTCGCGGGTCTGACCGTCATCATCGCCCTATGCGGCCTGCTGGTGATCGGCATTACGTTCCTCAGCACTATGGCACTGGTCGCTTCGGTGACCGTGCTGCTTAATGTCCTGATTGCCCTGACGCTGCTGCCTGCGCTGCTCGGCTTGATCGGGGAACGCATCTGTTCCCGCAAAGCCCGCGAGAAACATGCGGCAAGCCAAGCTTCTCGCACGCAGAAGCAGTCCCGGGCACGCTGGATTCACGGTGTGATTCGTTTCCGCTGGCCGATCATTGTGCTGATCGTTGCCGTGCTGGGCATCGCCGCGATTCCGGCGGCGAAGATGGACTTGGCGATTCCATCGGCGGCTTCCGCCGATCTGGATACGGCCAAGCGCCAGAGCTATGATGCTATCGCCGACAACTTCGGCGAAGGGTTCAACGGAACGCTGCTGGTCGTCGCCGAATCGGAGACCGGCCAGAACATGACGCCGAATCTGCTGGGTCAACTGACGGCGCAGATCCAGCAGCAGGATAACGTGTCTGTCGTCTCTCCGCTGGGGATCAGCGAGAATGGCAAGCTGGCCATGTTCAGCGTCATTCCCAAGACCGGACCGAACGCGGAAGAGACACGCGATCTGGTGACGACGCTGCGTGATGCCGACTATGCGCCGCAAGAGAAGGTGAAGCTTGGCGTCACCGGCATGACTGCCGTTAACATCGACATGTCCGCCAAATTGGGTCAGGTCTTCCCAATCTATGTTGGCATCATTGTCGTCTTGTCGCTCATTATCCTGCTGCTGGTATTCCGCTCCATCGTGGTGCCGATCAAAGCCACTATCGGCTTCCTGCTGAGTATCCTGGCTACCTTCGGGATTACCACGGCGGTGTTCCAGTGGGGCTGGGCGCATGAGCTGTTTGCGTTCGATACGGCAGGACCCATCCTGAGCTTCATGCCGATCATGGTCACGGGCATCCTGTATGGTCTGGCGATGGACTATCAGGTGTTCCTCGTCTCGTCGATGCGTGAGTCGTACGTGCATGGTCATCGCGGCACGGAGAGCGTCATCCACGGCTATGGTCAAGCCAGCCGCGTTGTGGTTGCGGCGGCGATTATCATGGTGGCGGTATTCGCAGGATTTATCTTCACGCATGACATCATGATTAAGCAGATTGGCTTCGCCTTGGCCATCGGCATCCTGATCGACGCCTTTGTCATCCGCATGACGCTTGTTCCGGCTATCATGTCGCTGTTCGGTGACAAGGCTTGGGCGCTGCCCAAGTGGCTGGATCGCATCCTGCCGAACCTGGATGTGGAGGGCGACAAGCTGCTGGAGGAGCTGAAGGCGCAGGAAGCGGCGGAGGCTGCTGTGAAAAGAAGATAATGGATTTTAATCTATACGAATAGATAACAAGGAAAGGGCCTGGCTAATTAGCCGGACCCTTTTTGCGTTAAAGAGTTTCGCTCAGTTATTCTTCCGTTCTCAATTGCTCGATCATATTTGATTCCAGCAGCTGTTCATGTTTCTTTTGACCTATTATGTACTTGATCTTTATACGACGGTTAGGATCAGGCCGCACCTCATTCATCGAAACTTTCAACACCAAACGGCCTTCACCTTTAAGCTCGAATCCCTGGATATCTTCTAGGTCGCCTAAATCATCTCTTTGGTAGATGCCTACCCCTTTTTTTGGATCTGCCCCATAAAAAGTATAGCGGATTGGGGCTTGCTCGGCATTAATCGACATATCATCCTTTGTTACCAGCTCTACCGATTCGATCGTTACTGGCTTTTTACCCACCCATTCAAAAGGCGTCACGATGAAGTAGTTCTTCTGATTACTGAACACCGAAGTATCTAGATTTCCCAATTTAAATTTGTTGGAATGCTCTTCGCCTGCTCGAGAGCAACCTACCAGTAGCAAGAACAAGATAAAGAAAAGGGCTTTTATTTTCAAATTGAATCATTGCTCCCTTATATTGAAATTGAATTTAATCGACAATTTTCCATAGAAAATCTTTTTATAGAAGTCTAGTTTCAAGAAATACTTTTAACCCATTATACGTAAAAAAGGTTTTTTTTGCAATTTTTAAATTTGTATGTTAAGGTTTAAAAGTTATTAAAATAAAATAATGGGAGTGATTTCATGTATTGCAAAAAAATTATTTCCTGCCTGTTTGCATCTTCTTTGCTTGTTTCAGGAGGCGGTGCGATCCATGCAAATTCAGGAACCGATCCTGACAATACAAAATTTGATTTTGTTGAAAAAGCACAGGAGCAAGGTTATACAGCGGAAGCTCAAAGCTTGAAACAATATATCCAAACAAAAGCAGATGATGAAGGTAAAACCTATGAAGAAGTGGCAAATGAAATTTTTGCTGAAACACAGAAAGCTCATGCTCAGCACTCGGATCAACTGCTTTATAATGATCTTGTAAGTGAAAACGTTTCTGCTAGAAGTGTTTTAAATTCTAATGCTGAACCTGTTTCTAGTGTTTTAGAAGCATACGGTACAAAAGCAAATATGAATCATATGTTGTTAAAGATTGAAAATGTAGTTCCTAACAATCTAGATATTCAATATGGTGTTGATACTGTAATTTACAATAGTGGTTCATTCAGACAATTCATATCGATAAACGCTTCCACAGCGTTTGTATTGCCTTATGGAAATGGCATACATAAATGGAATAGCGGTTTTAAGACGGCTACTTTGGTAGACCCGCTAAATGTAAGTTTTAGAGCATATGGCAATTTAGAATCTGAGGTTTCTTATGGTTTAAGCGCAGGATTCTCAGCAGCCGGTTTCAGTATATCTACCTCTAACGGAACTACCGTCACGCTAAGAAAAACTCATCAAATCGCACATAATTTCTCTATTTATTGATAGGTTTAGTAGACAATAAGAGGCGACAAGCTGCTGGAGGAGCTGAAGGCGCAGGAAGCGGCGGAGGCTGCAAGAGCGCGTTAATTCGCCACGATGTGAAAAAGATTCCGATACAAGATTCCCGTACAAAGCAAGAACCCGGCTGAATATGCCGGGTTCTTTTTTTATACAAAATGGATATTAACCGCAGCCACCAACCGAATTCACTAAGGAATGACAATCCCCGCCGTCTCCATAAACCGCGAGAGCGCCGCGGTTCTGTACGTATCCCGACGCCTGATAAACACCGTAGGCACAACCCGATAAGGATCTTCCAACGGATACGTGTTCAATCGGCCTTCCGTGCGGGATTCGACCATTGACATCGGCAGAACCGTCACGCCCAGTCCGTGTTCTACGCATTTCAGCACGCCTTCCAGTGTGCCATACTCCATCACTTTCATCGGCTGATGTCCGTTGTTCTCCAGCCAGCGCTGCCAGCGTCCCAAATAAATGCAGTGTTCAAACGAAGAAAGCAGCGGTTTGTGCAAAATCGACGTCAACACGAACGGTTCCGTGGAATAACCCGTAATCAGCACAAGCGATTCTTCCAACACGGGGGATTCGATGATCTCGGGATGCAAAACCGGCCCATCCACGAACGCACCATCCGACTTGTAAGCGAGAATGTCCTCGATCTGGTCTACAGTAGGCGCCATATACATGCTCAATTGTACCTCGGGAAATCGTTCATGGTATCGCGCGAAAATAAGTGGCAGATGCGTGGACGCCGTCGATTCCATCGCGCCGATCCGCAGCGATCCGCGCGGCATCGAGGAAGGATTGACCGATTCCACAGCTTCTTCAAAATCGTTTAGCAGTTTGGTGGCATGCTGCAAAAACTCGCGTCCGGCAGGTGTTAGCGATACTTTTTTATGTGAACGGTACAGCAGGGCGACGCCCAATTCCTTTTCCAGACGTTGAATCCGCGCGGTCACGTTGGACTGCACGTAATTCAGTTTCTCCGCCGCTTTGGTGATATTTTGCTCGACTGCGACCGCTTTGAAGATCTCCAGCGATTTGATGTCCAAATGAATACAATCCCCTCTGCATCTCGTTAAGTGATGATAAATCGAGTATTTAATGATTTTACGCGATGCAAGAGGATGTGTAAACTTGAGAAAACCAAGCAGTTAAATTCGATCAAAAGGCGGGATAATATGGATTACCAAGCGGTTAACCTGAATGAAAAGTTTTCTTTGCTGCATGAACAGTGGTCTCCGAGAGTCATCAGCGAAATGAACGATTACCAATTCAAGATCGTCAAGATCGAAGGGCATTTCGTCTGGCACGTTCATCAGGATACGGACGAAGTATTCGTCGTGATTCAAGGAGAGATGGCGATCGACTTCCGGGACGGACAGGTCAAGCTTGCCCAAGGCGACCTGTTCGTCGTGCCGAAAGGCGTCGAGCATAAACCGTTTGCCGAACGTGAGTGCCAGGTGATGCTGGTAGAGCCGAGAGGCGTGCTGAATACCGGCGATACGGAGTCGGACCGCACGGCGGCCAATGATGTGTGGATCTGATCGGGCGATCTGAGCTGCATCTGCGTCAGCAAGGTTTATGCGGGCCGATCGCCCAAGCGATCTTTTTACAACCTTGACCCGCCGCTTGCATCCAGCAGCTGCCCGGTAATCCAGCGGCTGTCGGAAGAAGCGAGGAACGCCGCGATGTCCGCGATGTCGCCGGGCTCTCCCCAGCGGCCCAGTGCGGAGATCGCCGCGACCGCCGCACTAACCTTGGGATCATTGACCGCCGAGGCGTTCATCTCGGTGTTGGTGTATCCCGGCATGATCGCGTTAACGGTGATTCCGCGCGATCCCAGCTGCTGCGCCAGTGCGACGGTGAACGTGTTCACCGCGCCTTTGGACAGGCTGTAGGCCATGACCGCCGGGGAAGCCACGCGCGTGACGAAGGACGAGATGTTCAGGATTCGTCCGCCATCCTTAAGTCGATCCAGAGCAGCCTGCGTCACAAAAAAGAGCGATTTGACATTAACGGACATGAATTCATCGAACTGTTCTTCTGTGGTATCTTCAAAAGACAGGGGGCGCCCGATCCCGGCGTTATTGACCAGAATGTCAAACGTCCGTCCGCCTGTGCGGGCTTGCAGCTCTGTGTCCAACAAGGTGTACAGACGATGGATCTCGCTCATATGGCTGAGATCCGCACCGATTGTAAAGGCATCTCCGCCTTCCTGGCGGATCAGGTTTACCGTTTCTTCAGCCTCCTGCACCCGGCGTCCGTAATGGACAGCAACAAGTGCTCCTTCGGAGGCCAGGCGCCGCGCGATGGCACGTCCAATCCCTCGGCTGGCTCCGGTTACAAGTGCGGTCTTTCCGCTTAGTGTCGGGTTGATCGATTGAGACATCTTCAGTCAGCTTCCTTTCGCTCGTTGAATATCGGCGGCCACCTGCCTCTTTTATATCATGAGACGATCTCCTGATTGTTGCCCTTTTACTCGCGTTGTCCTTTATCGTAAGCTTGAAAGACATACGAAAAACACAAGCGGAAGATAAACTTCAAGCAGGGTTCAGAACCGACAGGATGCGGACGATTCACTCGAACGACCGCGAGGGATCGACATTTTTGAAGGAAGAAGGCGATAAGATGCAATCGATCATAACGGATCGCGTCGTGCTCCGGAATTTTGCGGAAAAAGACGCGGCGGGGCTGCTGGAGTATACGGCGTCTCCGAGGGTGAACTGTTTTCTCGAAAGTAAGCTGGATACCAAGGAAGACGCGCTGGCCGAAGTTCGCAAACGAAGCGCCGACGATTCCCAGATCGCGGTCGCGCTCAAAGAAAGCGACGAACTGATTGGGGAACTGTTCATGATGAAAGAAGAACCGGACACGTTCAGCGTCGGTTGGCATTTTAATGCGCGCTACGAAGGGCAGGGGCTGGCGAGAGAAAGCGCGGAAGCGCTGCTGAAGCACTTGTTCACGGAGCAAGGAGCGAGAAGAGTGTACGCCTACGCGGAAGACGACAACTTCCGGTCGCAGAAGTTATGCGAGAAGCTGGGCATGCGGCAGGAAGGCTGCATGAAGGAATTCGTCTCGTTCACCAAGAACGAAGACGGGACGCCGAAGTACGAGAACACGTTCCTGTATGCACTGCTGCGCAAAGAATGGGAAGCCCGCCGAGGCTGACCGCCGACCGCCAGCCCAAAAAGCCGCATCCCCTGAGGGAAGCGGCTTTTTGGGCATCCGTATCGCTGGTAAACGAGATGACCATGGCTTCAAGCTTCGTTACTGCGCGGTCAAGATCTGTGGACCTTCTGCCGTGATTGCGATTGTGTGCTCGTACTGGGCGGCCAGCTTGCCGTCCAGCGTCCGGGCGGTCCAGCCGTCGGGATCGATCACCAGCTCGTACGTGCCTTCGGTAATCATCGGTTCGATCGTGAACACCATGCCTTCTTTGAGCAGGATGCCTTTGCCCGGCTTGCCGACATGCATGTAAGTGGGCGCTTCGTGCAGATCGCGTCCGATGCCGTGCGCGAGCAGGTCGCGCACGACGCCGAAACCCTGCGCCTCCGCGTGCTGCTGAATCGCGTTCGTCACATCGCCCAGCCGATTGCCGGGCCGCGACTGCTCAATGCCGAGGTCGAGACATTCTTTCGTGACGCGCATCAGCTTCTCGGCGGTCGGAGAGATCTGTCCGACCGCGTAGCTCCAAGCGGAATCGCCGAGCCATCCGTCCAGCTCCGCGACGGTGTCGATCGTGACGATATCGCCTTCGTTCAGCGGCGTATCACTCGGAAAACCGTGCGCGATCACGTCGTTAAGCGAAGCGCAGGTCGCATACCGATAACCGCGATACCCTTTCTGATAAGGTCTCGCGCCATATTTCGCCATTTCTTCTTCAAAGATGCGATCAATGTCGTTTGTCGTGATGCCGGGCTTGAGCAGCGGGGCAATCGTCCGATGACATTCCGCGACGACCTGGCAGGCTCTGCGGATCGCTTCGATTTCGTGTTTGCTTTTGAGAATAATCATGTTCATCTGAACTCCTTCATTAGAGCTTGCTTCTCATCCAAACAATAAGGCATATGGAATAAAGAAGCAAAAATTCGCGCGGCGAATTCACTTGCCCCGGCAGGCGCGGCGTCGAAGATGTCGAAATTCTTTGATACGATAAGGAAGAATAAGTCTCGCAAGTCGGAGGAGGAGCTGACGGGATGAACGTGATGAAAGGCCAGAGAACGGACCTCACCAAAGGCCAACACTTGAACGAAATCACGCTGGAATTGGGTTGGATGACGGAGCGGGCAGAGATCGATATTGACGGCGCAGCATTCCTGCTGTCGGATCGGGACATCTGCGAAGAAGAGGGAGACTTTGTATTTTACGGCCAGCCTATTCATGCCAGTGGAGCGATCCGGCATGGCGGCAAAGTCGATGAACGCCGGGAAGTGCTGACCTTTGTGCCTGCGCTTGTGCCGGAACATGTGCATAAGATTGCGCTGACGCTGACCATTCACGACGGAGAGGACAACGGGCATTTTTTCCGCGATGTGCATCATATTTATATTCGCTGCCTTAATGCTGACAATGGCAGGGAGCTGCTGAAGTTCGAGTTTGGCGAGGAACTGGAGCGGGAGACGGCGATTGTCACCGCAGAGCTGTATCGGCACAGGGAAGAATGGAAATTCGCCGCCATCGGGAGCGGATACAACGGTGGGCTGGAAGCGTTATGCGAGAGTTATGGGCTGGATGTAGCGGATGACGGCGAGACGGAAGAAGAATCTGATGGTGAACTTCTTGGATCTGCTGAGGTGACTTCGGATTCGGAACTGCCGGTGGAAGAGGTGCCACCACCGCAGCTGCCGGATGTCCCTGGACCTTCGCAGAACGAGTCACAGCCAGGAAGCCTGGCGGAAAAGTCCACAGAGCCGTCAACGGAACCTTCCCAAGCACCAGCGGGTCGCATCGACATCACCAAGCCGACCGGCTCCCCCATCGTACTGGAGAAGATCCAGCTCTCCAAACCGGGCAGTGTCTCGATCCGGAAGTCGAAATCGGCCATGGCCATGCTGATCTGGGAGAATCCACAAAAAGATCTGGATCTGTACTGCTTCTACGTAACCCGAAGCGGAACATGTGGGAAAGTGTATTACAAAGATCGCGGCAATGAGAATGTGGCTCCCCATATCGTGCTGGATCGAGACAGCCGGGGCGCCGGTCAGGAGACGATTCGGATCTATCGGACGGATGAGCTCAAATATGTACTGTTCTGTGCATACAGCGCGGTCTCCAATGGATTCGGAAGCTTCAAGGGCATGAAGGCCCGGGCGATTGTGGACAATGGGGAAGGACAGCGCGTGGAATCATGGCTTCAGAAGAAAAATATGTTTTCCTATTGGGTGGCGATTGCCAAGATTGACTTCACCGGTGAGGATCGAATGGAGGTCAGCCAGGTTGAGACGTATTCCCGAAGTGGGGTCGAGAACTCGCCGCTGCTCTATGAAGACGGCCGATTCGAGATGAATGTGGGTCCGATTGAATTTAAGGATCGCTAGAGTTGGATATATGAAGGGAGCGGGAAAGCCTTTTTCCAGATCCAAAACCGGGGGAACCGGATTGGACGGCGGAAAAGGCTTTTTGATCGGACAGGAGGGTTGGGGTGGGATGGTTTAGGTAGCTGGAGGTTGGCCTGCGTGCTTGCGAAACTCGCCCGGCGTTTGCCCCTGTACTTTTTTGAAGGACTGAATGAAGTGATTGACATGATTAAATCCAACCTGGCGGGCAATCTCGGTAATCGTATCGTCGGTCTCCAGCAGCCGTTCGGTGCTCTTTCTGATCCGATACTGAATGAGATAATCATAAGGGGTCATGCGCACCGTCTTCTTGAAGCTCCGTGCACACTCCGAGAGACTCAGATGCGCAGCGTCCGCGATCTCTTGCAGCGTAATGGGGTCTGCATAATGACGGTGGATGAAGCTCAACATGAATTGAAGCCGCTCCTGCTGCCGACGTTCGCGCTTGGGCATCTCATCGCGTGGAATGGATAGGTTGGCGATCAGGAGCAGCCATAGTCTCACCGTGCGGATGGCGATGTCGTACTCCCAGCCCCAGGATTTCTCGGCATCGAAGATCTGTTTCATCCTGTACAGCATGTTCAATGCTTCCATGGACCATGGCTCCTCGCCCGAAATGACGAACGCAGAGAAGGACGAACGGGTATACGGCAGGACGTAACGATCTTCCATCGCGCTGCCTGAGTGAAAAGCGAGCAGTTTCTCGGGGAAGTTGAAACTGACATATTCGCCATCCTCCGTCAGTTTCGTGACCATATGCAGCATCGCTTTGTTAAGAAGAATCGCTTGCCCGGCTTGCAGCTCATGGTCGATGCCGTTAACCTGAATAACCAATGCCCCTCGGGATGCGAGTGTAATCTGAAGCTCCTCATGCCAATGCAGATCGTTGAAGCCGCGTCCTTCAGGGGTGCTGGTGTAGCGGGTATGCGTATACATAATGTAAGGAAACGAATGATCGGGAAAGGCAATCGTTTCGTGCAGGGGTTTCATCGTCGTAACGTCCTCCTTAACATGACGATATATCAATATAAATCAAGGATTTACAGATATGTTTTTGGATAAAGTGCTGATATTATTATAACCGGCATTAAGTAAAAAGAGCGATGAGGAAAAAAGAATGATGAGCAGGAAGAGAAAGTGGGGTCAAAGCTTGCCGACCACTAAATCCAATAACAGGAGATGAGCCATCATGCAGAAGCAGACCGTCTTCATCACAGGCGCCAACAAAGGAATCGGTTACGAAACGGCTAGGCAGTTGGGCAAGCAGGGATATTTCATTCTGTTAGGGGCGAGAAGTGAAGGGAAGGGGCGGGAAGCGGTTCGGAGATTGGCCGAAGAAGGGGTTGAAGCCGAATATATCCACATTGATGTGGCCAATCCGGCTACGATCCCCACTGCGGCGGCGACGATTGCGGATCTGACGCCTTCCCTGGATGTGCTGATTAACAACGCGGGAATCGGTGCGGGTGGTAACGTGCCCAGCGAGCAGAGTATGGAAGACATTCGCAGGGTGTACGAAGTCAATGTGTTTGGCCCCATTCAAGTCATTCAATCCCTGCTCCCTCTGCTAAAAAAAGCGCCGCTTGGCCGAATCGTTAACGTGTCCAGCGGGCTGGGTTCCCTGACCTTCAACAGCGATCCTTCGCATGAACATTACGCCGTCAATCCGCTGGACTACAACAGCTCCAAAGCGGCGCTGAACGCCGTAACGGTCATGTTCGCCAAGGAGTTCGTTGGAACGCCGCTCAAGATTAATGCGGTTGATCCCGGTTATACGGCGACAGACATGAACGGAAATAACGGCCCCCGTAGTGTCGAACATTCGGCGGGCACGGTTGCAAGGCTGGCGCTGATCGGTGAAGACGGGCCTTCCGGACGATTTTTCGACGAAAACGGAGAGATTCCCTGGTAAGATGGCGCCATCAACTTCATGACGTCTATCCCCTTATCCCCTGAGCGTACGCTTCCGGTGTGACGCCAACGATTGCTTTGAAATCTTTGGTGAAATGCGTCTGGTCGTGGTAACCCAGTTCGCTGGACAAATGTTGAAGTCCGGGAAGAAAGCCGTCGGAAGCGCCGCGATCCAGGGCTTCGGCAGCTTCCTGAAGGCGATGCAGCCGGATGGTCCATTTGGGACTAAGCCCTACACGGCGGCTGAACAATCGCTGGAGCGTCCGTTTCTCGATGTGGAACAGTCGGCATACTTCGTCCACGCGTGTGAGATCCCGATCGGCCGCGATCCGTTCGGTAATCTGCCGCAGCAGCACAGTCTCCTCGTCCAGCAGAGGCAGGGACTGGATGAGGAGATGTTCGATTTGTTCAATCATCGTGATCGGCCCTTGGCTCCCTGACGTCAGCAGCAGCTTCTCCAATTCGGCGCCAGTTATGGGAAGAACCGATTCTACAGATACAGGTCGGCCCTTTTGTTCCGACAGGGACGCTTGCAGAAAAGGATAGAAACCACCTGGGTGAAATTTGACGCCAAATACCTGACCCCGACCCTGCTGGAGATAAGCAAAACGCGCTGGAGAAGGTGGGTAAAAGAAGGTTCGCCCTGGCTCAATCACCAGATTGACGCAGGGGTTGGGCACGACCTCCTGAAGATAAGGGTCGGAATCCGTCAGATCCCACTCCACGCTCCAATAATGTCGGACGTACGGAGACAATTCAGGGGCAGGCGAATAACGCAGGAGTCTGAAATGTCGGCTGCCTTCGCGGGGATTCAGCACACCAAGCGCAGGTTCGGATGAATCGAAAAAAGGCGAACGGGCATGCGGAGAGCGGTCGTTGAACGTCACCAGGCGGCTTGTTGGCATATTCGGAAAGCTCCTCTCGGGCAGTGGGTATCTGAATTGTCGCGTTTTTACTATACGAATATATGTTCCTTTTATAGAATGATTGTAACACGGGCGGCTGGCAGATGCGAGAAGTTGATCCTTGAACCTGCTGCTGCCCATCTCAACTATAGGAGGAATGAACGATGAAGCTGGACTATACCATTTATGTCGATGCGAAGCCGGAGAAAGTCTGGGAAGCCCTGGTGACTTCCGAAGGGACGCGGGCTGCCTTTTTTAGTACGGAACTCAAGTCCACACTGGAAAACGGAGCGTCGTTTGAATACGTGGGGCCAGGCAATAATGGCGACAATACGGTGCATCTGTACGGCGTAATCGAGGCGGTTGAGCCAAGCAAAAAGTTGACCTACATCGAACATCCAGGCCCTTCCTATCGGGACAATCATGCAGAGCTTACGAGCCGGGTGACGTTTGAACTGACGGAAGAGGGATCGACAACCAAACTGACGCTGGTTAACGATCAGTGGAGCGACAATCATCCTTCTTTTGAAAACTCGCGCGGGGCATGGCCGATGATTCTGAGCGGCATCAAGACCTGGTGCGAGACGGGGAAAAAGCTGGATTTCGGTTGGTAACATAAGAACGATCAACATCGCCTCGTCTTTTTACAAGGTGTATCTTGTGTCTGCTGCATCCGGCCTACATGACCTGCATGAAGCGTCTCAACCCGGCTCTCTGCCGGGTTTTTGACGTGCCTGCTCGCTGTGCGTTCAATCCGGGTGCAAAAGGTTTTGATTCAGCGGTATTCAGTTTCTTGATTTTCCCCTCGGCTGGAGTAGGCGTATAATGGAAGGATGGGAATACAGAAACGAGGGATTCATCATGAAAAAAACCCCATCATCCAAATATCCGTTTGTGCTGCGCCTGTTCGTGGCCCTGCTGATCTCATTGGCCGGAGCGGGAATTTTTCTGCTGCTTGGCTTACCGATTCCTTGGCTGCTCGGGCCCATGCTGGCGGCGCTGATCGGCTCGAACCTGCTCAAGCATACGTATGCGTGGCCGGCTTCCATCCGTAACGGAGCCTTGATTGTGATCGGATATACCATTGGACTTGCACTCACCGGTGAAGCGCTGCGGCGCATGGGCACGCAGATCCCCTATATGATCTTAATGACCTTCCTGCTGCTTTTGCTGTGTGCGGGTCTTTCGTTTGTGATCGGCAAGCTGTCCGGAACCGACTTTAAGACTTCGCTGCTGGGCAGCGTTCCGGGCGGATTATCTCAGATTGTCGTATTGGCGGAAGAGACCAAGGGAGCGGATCTGACTCTGGTGACCGTCAATCAGGTCATTCGCCTGCTGCTGATTATTATCGGCGTTCCGCTGCTGCTGTACAGTCCGCTGCTCGGGCAGCACACGGCAGGCACGATTCAGGCCGCAGCCAGCCAGCCGGCAGCCTGGAGCGGGCTGTTTCCAAACGTGCTGCTCTATGCTCCCCTGTGCGTGGGGCTTGCGCTGCTCGGTCGTAAATTCCGGTTTCCCAGTGCTTTTCTGCTGTGCCCGGCCTTTGGCACGGCGCTGCTTCAGGCCACTGGATTCCATGCTCCACAGCTTCCACACGGTCTGACCGCTGCTGCCCAGCTTGCGCTGGGGACTTATGTGGGGACAATGCTGAAGCCCGGGCAGATTGAACACAAAGTGCGCACCTTGTCTCTGTCGCTGTTAAACGGAGTCCTGTTGATTGCGGGATCATTGGGTCTTACCCTGCTGTTGACTCACCTGGAGTCGGTGAATCTGCCGACGGCGCTGCTGAGTCTGGCACCTGGAGGCATGGATCAGATGGGCATCATCGCCCATTCCATCGGTGCAGATCTATCGATCGTATCGGGCTATCAGCTGTTTCGCACCTTCTTCATCTTCTTCGCCATTCCGCCGCTCATGCGTGTCTTGTTCCGGTATACCGATCGGCGCAGCGCTCGGAACGAAGCACAGAAGCTGGGCGTATCAAGCGAAAAGTTGTCTTCCAAGGATATTTTTGAAGTGGAGGAAAGCATGAAATGAGAGAAACAGACGCTTTATGGATGCAGGGCGAGATTCAGGATATTCGTCAGCGTATCGAAGACCGGCATCAAGATGAGAAGTTTCGGATGCTGTTCTACGACGTGACCTCCAACATTCCGGCGGACATGCTGGATCTGGAACGTGAAGTTCCTGAAGAACTGCAAGACGAGGATGACGAGTGGGGCTTCTGGAAGCCGACTCCTTCGACGATTACCGATGAAGAAATCACGGGGCTGGAGGCCCGATTGGGAGCCGCTTTTCCGGCTGCTTTTCATGCGCTGCTGAAGGCGTATCATCTGGTGAGCTGGACGTCGGCAGGCATGAGCGACGGACATGGCGGCTATAGGGGCGGCTGCATGTCGTTTACCCTGCCGCCTCTGACGACGGAACTTCGCTTGTCCGAACTGGAGCGTCATGCCGCCGAGGATTGGGGCAATCTGATCGGAGCGGGTTATCTGCCTTTTGCCATCGGCGAAGATGGGCAGGGGCCGATCTGCTTCGATCTGAAGCGGCGCGATGCCCAGGTGCAGGGGGACTGTCCGGTAGTCTGGATGCTGCATGATGATCTGGTTGATCTGGGCCCCGAAGGAGTCGGTACTCGCAGCAGCGTGGAGCCGCATATGCGGCAGATCGCCGATTCATTTGCGGATCTCAAAGCCATCTTGTTCGGCGGAGACGAGGCATAGTTAATACAGGCATGATGGAAAAGGCCTTGCCCAAATGCACGATCAGATAGATGCGATCGTGGAAGTCGGCTGCCTGGAGCCAAGCCAAGGACGGCTAACGGAACGTAAATCCGTTAGCCGTCCTTTTTTTGCGCGTTCAGTCATGTCCAGTGGATAAGCTCAAGGAACGTTAATCTGTTCACGCTGCATCCGGGTGGCTTGACGCCGCATGCCGAACCGCGACATTGCCGCAGCTGCAAGTGCAGAGAGTGCGACAGAAACCAGACAGACCACAAGATAATGCACGGGACTATTTGCGATCAGCAGTTGTTCGCCGTTGATGGCTTTGGCAGCGCCGCGTACCAGAACGATCGCCAGCGGATGCAGGATATAAACCCAGGTTCGCCATGCACGCAGACGCTTGGAACCGCGTACGTTCCACGTCGCTGCCCAGGCGAACAGCAGAAAGGCGGCCGGGATCGAGAATAGATACATGCTGTCGTGTCGGGGCAGTCCCAAGCTGCGCACCCACTCGCCTTCAGCAATTAACAGCAGGACGGCGAGTAACGATGCGGTGCCAAGCCGAACACGTACGGAGCGCGAAGGTCTCGAGGTCGGTCGGGTGTGCCGGGCAAATGCGGCTCCGACCAGAATGGGCAGCGGCGCAAAAAACAGACCGTTACGCGTATAATCCATCCCTTGATACAGCACATCATAGACAGGCTTCAGATGCAGAATATCCGTGGCAAAATGATAATAGCTGTCGCCCAGCAGACCGAATCCATACAAAGCAGCCGCCGTGATCCAAGCCCAGGTCAAGGAAGGCAGGCGGCTCAGGGCATAGATCAGCCAGATACCGATCCAGAGTGCAGGGAAGAACCACAGGTGATAAAAAGTGCCGTCCAGCACAAGATCGCGCAGACCCGCCCAGACGTTTAAGCCTTTGGAAAAATCACCCCGGTAGAAATTTAGCGGAAGGTAGATGAGAATGGACAGACCATACAGCAGCGCGATCTTATTGGTGTAGCGAACAACGGCAGAGCGGTTCGCAGAAGAGTCATTCGTGAATTTGCGGAACAGGAAAAATCCGGAGCCGATAAAGAAAATCGGCACAGCGACTCTCGAGATCAGTCCGGCGACCAAAAAGTCGGCCTGTGGGCTGATGCTGGCCAGTGGAGAGGTATGGTTGGCGACTACAAGCAGCGCCGCCATGAATTTGAGCCAGTCCGTGCCGCCGATCTGCTGGAGAGAACGACCTGCCGCAGGATTAGTTCCCATGGGAAGAATCCCCTTGCCCGGAGCTGCCTTCCGCTTCTTGCAGCCATTCGATGTACTCTTCGAGGCATAGATCGAAGGCTTCCATCCTTGCGGCATGGGATGCGCCGACATAACGGAAGTGCCACGGCTCACAGGAAATGCCGGTCAGATGTTGCTTGTGGGCTTGATAACGTTGAACGAAGCCAAATTCAGCTGCCGCTGCCTTGAACGCGCCGCATACGCCGTCGTCGGGAAACTCCGGCGCGATAAAATCCAGTCCGCCGGCTGCCGCGCCAACGTCCACAGCCAGCCCCGTATGATGCTCACTGCATCCGGGCAGTGCGACAAATCGGGCGGTATAAGCTTCGCCGTTGTCTCGCAGGGAATCGGCATAAATCTGTGTTTGCTCCGCCAGGTCACGGTAGCCGCTGACGACGACGATGTCTTCCTTGCCGCCAACTGCTTCCAGCAGCGCGTTCAACTGCTTGAGGCAGGTTCGATCTAGTCGGATACCGGAATCCAATACCCGAATGTCCGGGTATAATCCGACCGGTTCAAGCCGATTCTCCAATTCCCTGGCTTCTTCGTTTACCGGATGATGGCGGTTGACCAGCACGGGCGCGGATTGCATGTTTCCCGCCCCAACTGCTGGAGTACCCTGCTCGGATCGTACTTCGTTTATCGACGCAGAGCGTTTGGTTTGAATTTCCATGCGTGTTCCTCCTCCTCTGATGGGACTTGCCTTGAAAAATCCGGTGAGATGTCGGATGAAGATTCTGATAAAGATTCGGATGGAATCCCGAATGAGGCTCCGAATGAAGATCCGAATGAGGCTCCGAATGAAGATCCAGATGCCGCCCCTGAGGGAGCTTCCGATGAGCGTTTGGCGTAAGCTGAAATTTCACCGTCCCCTATAGGGTCGATCACGCGCGGAACGCGTGCGGTCAGGGACGAGGTGATCTCCTGCGGAACAATGCCTGCCCGCGACGCCGCTTCCGTACAGGAGAGAGTCTCGCTGCCCTGACTGCCGATCAGCACGACGGGATCACCGGCCCGGCACGGCCCGGGCAGTCGAATCATTAGTTGATCCATACTGATTCGCCCAACAATCGGGGCACGCTGACCGCCCACCAGCACTTCGCCGCCCTTCATCACCTGTGACCAGCCATCGGCGTAGCCAATCGGCACTGTGCCGATCCATTCCTCGCCCTTCGCCGTATAGGCGCGGTCATAACCAATAGTGTCTCCGGCCGCGACCGCCTTGGCCTGGATCAACCTGCTTCGCAGCGTCATGGCCGGTTCCAGCTCCCACTGGGGAGCCAGCGCCGAAGGATAGAAGCCATAAGCGGCTGCGCCAATTCGGATCATATCCAGCGACATTTCTGGGAATCGCAGCGCTGACGCGCTTCCGCAACAGTGTAAGAGGGTGGCATGAATCCCTGAAGAACGTGCCCACTGCGTCATGGACAGGAATCGTTCATACTGAAGCTTGACGAACGAGGTGTCTGCCCAGCCAGCTGTGGCAAAATGCGTAAACAGCCCTTCCACGATGATGTCTTCCCGTTTGAGCCAGAAGGCAAGTTCATTCCACTCTTCGCGGCTTCGCAGTCCAATTCGGCCGAGACCCGTATCGAATTTGACATGGACGCGCAGGGGCAGATCGCATGAACCTTGCACGTCGGCAGGAGCATCCCCGCCGCTCTGTCGGTCTACAGACTTGCCGCCAGACTGCGGCTGCCGCCATTCTTCCCGCTGCCTAAACCAGTCAGCTTCCGTAACGGTCAGCTGAATATCCAGTGCCGCCGCCAGTTCGGCGTAACGCGGCAGAATCGGTGCCAGTACGAGAATCGGCAGCTGAATCCCCTGCTCGCGCAGCTCGATGGCTTCTTCAAGCAGCGCCACGCCGAGCATATCGGCGCCGGCTGCCTGGGCAGCCTGGGCGCTTGCGATCGCGCCGTGTCCGTAGCCGTTGGCTTTGACGACCGCCATCAGCCGAACCGAAGCCGGGAAGCGGCGGCGAATCTTCGACAGATTGCGCTGAATCGCCGCCGTATCAATGTCGGCCCGGGTATCCCGGTACACCGCGCTCATCGGACGCTGCTGACGGACGCTCGGGTATGGCTGCGTTCCAGCGCATAGTCCATCAGCTTTTCAATCAGGGCGGCATAGCTTGTGCCGTTCGTGCGTTCCCACATCACCGGGTACATGCTGGTACCGGTGAAGCCCGGCAGGGCGTTGATCTCGTTCAGATAGATCAACCCGTCTTCTCCGAGGAAAAAGTCCACTCGTGCCAGTCCCGAGCAGCAGAGGGCTTCATAGGCACGAATGGCTGATTCGCGGATCTCCTGGGCAGCCGCAGGCGGAATGTCCGCCGGGATCGACATGCGAAGCGTCGGATCGGCGTATTTGGCGCGGAAGTCGAAGAACTTCACGCCGTGCAGGAACTCGCCCGGCAGCGACGCCAGCGGGCGGTCGTTGCCCATGACGGCAACCTGGATCTCACGGCCGGGTACTTCCCGCTCGATGACCAGCTTGGCGTCATAGCGCAATGCTTCTTCGATGCCCGCTTCCAGGGCGGCGCGATCTTCGCAGCGGCTGATGCCAATCGAGGAGCCGAGAGTGGCAGGCTTGACGTAGCCGGGCAGCAGACCGCGATCCTCCAGTCGATTCAGGATGCCTTGGCGGTCTTCTTCCCAGCCTCGGCGCGTGACGATCTCGTACGCCGTCTGGCGGATGCCTGCGAGACCGGCAAGTCGATGGGTAACGTCCTTGTCCAGCGTCATGGCGGCAGAGAGGACGCCGTTGCCGACATAAGGAATTCCCAGCAGCTCCAGCAGGCCCTGAACCGTGCCGTCTTCGCCATTTGCGCCGTGCAGCAGCGGCAGGGCGACCTTTTCGCCGGGAAGAGAAAATAGGGTAGTCAGCACTTCACCCAGCGAGGAAGCTGAATCGGCATGTTGGGATTCAGGAGTCAGATGGGCTGTGCTTATTCCCTCTTCCGACAGCAAACCAAGTCCGGTCCACAGACCTTCGCGGGAAATATATATAGGGTATACCTGATGTTTTTGCGTGTTCAGCGCCTTCAGCACCGTAGAAGCTGTCTTCAGCGACACTTCGTGCTCCGGCGATTGGCCTCCGTACAGAACATAGACGATCATAGATGTTCAGCTCCTTCGTGGATTCGTTTCGTGCCCCGGGTACACAAAAGACGAGGGTTCGCTGAATTTTGTAGCGCCTTTTCCAAAATTCGTTTGTTGGCGAGATTCCAATCCGGAGATTGGCGAAGGGAAACTCGTTGGCTCAAGACCAGGGCGTGTACGCAGCAAAAAGAGCCGATGGAAAGCCGAAATCCGGCTTTTCATCGACCCTTCTTGCTGGATTCATTCATATCTTTTTCTCCAATAATTGCTGCTGGGCATCACGCTTCCCAAACCGCCGCCTCACGCGCCGCCTGTTCGCCCAGGGGAGCCGCGTCTTGCAGTGTTTTTTTCCAGGCGGTGTAGACGTTCCAGGCGGTGCCGTCATCCAACAGAGGCTTCGCCGTATAGATCCCCTGCTCGACCGAATCGACGGCGCCTGCCAGATGCAGACGTACCGCCGCGTTCAGCAGCGTCTGATTGTAATAGGCCATATGCCCGCCGCCTTGCAGAATGGCTTCGAGCATGTCGAGCTGTGCCCGGGCTGTCCATGCCGCCTCGTCGTCAGGCAGTTCCGTATCCAGGCCGTACATTTCCGGATCAAGCAGATCCAATTCGATCTGCCCATTTTCGACCGTATGAACCCGGGTTGGGCGATGAATGAAGACATCTTCCGAACCTTCGACGCCCTGCACGATCAGCGATTTGCGATAGCCGAGGCGAGTAACGAGCCGCGCCAGACGGTCGATGACCGTGTTGTGGAACACACTCAGCACCAGATAGGGCGAGCAGGAATAATCAACAAGCTTTTCGGCCGTATTCAGCAGCGTACGCATGCCCAGTTCCTGACGAATATCGTGCAGGGCGCCCAGTGGGGGGCACCATTTGGCAGAGTCGGCGAACAATACACCGCCCTGCCCATGTGGGACTGCGGCTGCCGAGGCATCGGCGGCTGCAATCGACGAAGCGCGGCTCAATGACAGCGGATCAATGCGGCATATCCGCAGAAGATCATGCAGCACCACGCCATATTTCGGCGGCAGCGGGGCGGAACCATGCAGTGTCACGGGCAAGCCGGCTGCCGCCACGACAAAGGCCGTCGGCAGCGAGGCCCAGAACGTCTTCTGCCGACCATCATAGGGACCTGCAAAGTCGATCCCCGGATGGCGGCACTCCCGATAGGCCTGTCTGCGGCATACGGACACGAATGCCTCCAATTCCTCGGCGCTCTCCAGCTTCAGCCGCTCGGCAATCAGGAAGGCTCCCGTCTGTGCCGGTGTAGAGCGACCGCCCAGAATGGCTTCCGCCGCTTCAACGGATTCTTCGTAGTTCAGATCCCTGGCGCCGCGCTTGCCGCGGGCGACTTCTTTTAACAGATCGATCATGGCTGGCCTCCTCAGGATGGTTCATGCAGCAGTTGATAGACTTTGACGATGGATGTGGCGACGTCCACCATACGTTTGCGTTCGTTCATGGCCTGCTTGCGCAGCAGATCATAAGCTTCCGACTCGGAGATGTTTTTGGTCTTGGACAGAATCCCTTTTGCCATATCAATCCATTTGCGTTCTTCCAGCCGGGCAAGCAGCTTCTCCCGTTCCTTGGCCCATTGAACCCGTTCGTAGCAGCGCCTGGAGCTGAAGTGCAGAATCCAGTGAATCTCCGCAGGCTTCATATAAGGAGAGAGCACACCGTCGATGCGCACGTCATCTTCACAGGCCGATACCGACAGCGTAGCGTTTTCGGATGTACACCACCAGAGGACAGGAACCGTCTTGCGCGAGAGAAGCAGATCCGCCCATTCATTCATTTCGGTAATCGGCAGGGACAATACGGCTGCATCGGTTTCGCTAACACGTTCAAAGGCTTCTTCGCGTGTAAGGGCAGATTCGATCAGATACCCACAGCCGCGCAGCAGAGAGGCTGGGTCTCCTTCAAGTGAGGCTGCGGCCGAACCGGGCGGCGGATCGGAAGCATGGTGCACGATCAATAAGCTGTGCATGAACGTCGCTCCTTATGTTCAGAAGTTCAGAATCCATTTGGGTAATGGCACGGCCAAGCCAGATCATAATCAGTCATTGACTGAACTCATCCGATCCGTGTCTGCCAATGACATTATTCGGTTCATGATTTTGTGTTAATTTATATAACATTAAAATCGATATTTTGTCGATGATTTTAAAATTTTAAAAATTATATGTCAAAATTGTTGACGCAAAAATAAAAATCCGGTATAGTCGGTCTCAAGAATTCACCCGGATACAACGATGTATTCGACGGAAGCGGCAATGGCGCCTGCTCTCATTCATATGGCAAAGGAAAACGTACGTTTTCCGCAGCCGGGATGAGGGTGGGCTGTTTGTGTTTTCCCGAATGACGATTTGCCCAGACGAGAGGAGCGATTCTGCAATGACAACGACACGCAAAAAACTGGTGCTGGTCGGCAATGGCATGGCGGGTGTGCGCACGCTGGAACATCTGCTGAAGCTGAACCCCGATCTCTATGACATCACGATCTTCGGAGCCGAACCGCATCCCAATTATAACCGCATCCTGCTCTCTTCGGTATTGGCAGGCGGCACCAAGTTGGACGAGATCGTCATCAACGATCTGGATTGGTATCGGGAGCATGGCATTACGCTGCATATGGGGCAGGAAGTATCGAGGATTGATTCGGATAAACGCCGCGTCTATGCCCAGGGAGGCATCGAAGCCGACTATGATGAGCTGATCCTGGCAACGGGTTCAAACGCGTTCATCCTGCCCATTCCCGGTGCAGACAAGGAAGGGGTCATCGGGTTCCGCGACATCAAGGACTGCCAGGCGATGCAGGAGGCATCCCGCAAGCATAAAAAAGCAGCCGTCATCGGTGGCGGTCTGCTGGGTCTGGAAGCGGCACGTGGACTGTTGAACCTGGGCATGGATGTCACGGTTATTCACATCAACGAGTTTCTGATGGAGCGCCAGTTGGATCGCCCGGCTTCGTTGATGCTTCAGCAGGAGCTGGAGCGCCAGGGCATGAAGTTCCTGCTGAAGAAGCAGACGGAAGCGATATTGGGGCAGAAACGCGCCAGGGGACTGCTGTTCAAGGATGGCAGCATGATGGAAGCGGATCTGGTGGTGATGGCGGTAGGAATTCGTCCCAACGTGTCACTGGCTGAACGCAGCGGGATCGCGGTCGAACGCGGGATTGTCGTCGATGATTATATGCGAACGAACAAGCCCGGTATCCATGCTGTTGGCGAATGTGCCCAGCATCGGGGCATCGCGTATGGACTGGTTGCCCCGCTCTATGAACAGGGCGCCGTGTTAGCCAAACGTCTTGCTGGAGTGGACACTGCTGGATATGAAGGTTCGGTCACTTCAACCAAACTCAAGGTCTCCGGTGTTGATGTGTTCTCTGGCGGTGTATTCGTGGAGCCCGAAGGAGCGCGGGCACTGAGGTACCAAGATGAGATCGAAGGCGTGTACAAGAAGCTTGTCGTACTGAATGATCGGCTGATCGGCGCGGTATTATTCGGCGAGACCAGCGAAGGGGCTTCACTGTTTGCCCTGATTAAGAGTGGGGAGAATATCGCCGGACGGGAAAAGGAACTTCTGCTGGGTCTGCCTGCCGATGCAATATCCGCTGGAGGCGGGGGAAACGCATCGGCAAGGCTTGAAGCGATGCCGGTAGACGAGATCGTCTGCGGCTGCAACGGCGTATCCAAGGGTGACATCGTATCGGCGATTGAAGGTGGCTGTACGAGTCTCGGACAGATCAAAGGCTGTACCAAAGCCTCGGCTTCCTGCGGCGGCTGCAAACCGCTGGTGGAAGGACTGCTTCAGATTTATGCCGGAGACGACGTCGTGACGGTGAAGGAAGGCATCTGCGGATGCACGACACTGAGCCGCGACGAGATCGTCGCCGAGATCAAACGCATGGGGCTCAAGACGGTCAAGGAAGTCATGAACGTGCTGGAATGGGACAACCCGGAGGGCTGTTCCAAATGCCGTCCATCACTCAACTATTATCTGGGAATGTTATTTCCGGCAGAATACAAGGACGAGAAGGAATCCCGATTTGCCAACGAACGGTATCATGCGAACATCCAGAAGGATGGCACCTATTCGGTCATTCCGCGCATCTATGGCGGGGTGACCTCGCCCGGTGAGCTGAAGCGAATCGCCGAGGTTGCGGAGAAATTTGCAGTACCGTTAGTCAAGTTCACGGGCGGACAGCGGCTCGATCTGCTCGGGGTGAAGAAAGAGGATCTCCCGGGCGTCTGGGAAGCACTGGACATGCCTTCCGGTCATGGCTATGGCAAAGCGCTGCGTACCGTCAAGACCTGTGTAGGCTCGACGTTCTGCCGCTTCGGAACCCAGGATGCGATGGGGATGGGCGTCCGATTGGAAAAGGCCTTTGAGCGAATGAACGCACCGGCCAAGGTTAAGCTGGCTGTATCCGGCTGCCCCCGCAACTGCGCGGAAGCCACGGTCAAGGACTTTGGCGTCGTCGCCATTGACGGCGGCTGGGAACTGCATGTGGGCGGTAATGCGGGCGTTCATGTCCGGGCAACCGAGCTGCTCTGTGTGGTGAAGACGGACGACGAAGTGGAAGAATGGGCAAGCGCCTTTTTACAATATTATCGGGAAAATGCAACTTGGAATGAGCGCACGGCGCCGTGGGTGGAACGCGTGGGACTGGAGCAGATCCGCCAGGTGTTAGAGAACGAGGAGGAGCGCCAGGCGCTGCATAAACAACTGCGCGATACACTGGATCGAACGGTCGATCCGTGGAAGCAGATTGTGAATGAGCCGGAGCTGCGCAAGAACTTTGAACGTCTGCCTGAAGCGGAAAAAGCAACGACAGCCGCATCGACGGAATCCCGTTCGACTTATTCCAGTCCAACCCATTCCAGCCCAATCAATCCAGAGCAAGAGGAGGAATCCGCATGAATCGGGAAATCCAGCAGGTGCGTGTAGGACGCGTACAGGACATTGACCCTTTGGGCTCGCGCCGCCTGAATGTACAGGGGGTGGAGATTGCCTTGTTCCGTCTGTCTGACGGAGAGATTCTCGCCGTAGAAAATCGCTGTCCGCACAAGGGCGGTCTGCTCTCCGAAGGGATGGTCTGCGGCCCGGTTGTCCATTGTCCGCTGCATGACTGGCGCATCGATCTGCGCAGCGGCGAAGCTCTCGACCCGGACAAAGGCTGCATCGAGACTTTCGAGACCAAAGTGCTGGAGGACGGCAGCATTTTTCTGAAATGGAAGGATACATGGAGTGGAGCCGGTGATGCCGATTCCGCAGAAGACAGTCATATCGCCTAACCTACCGAGCAAGAACGCTGGTCAGCATCGATCGGTTCACTCTCCCATTTAGAAAGCGAGGAATTAGAATGGATTATGTCAAACCTGGTGAAGTGCTCCAACAGATGATCGAGACAGGCAAAAATAAGGCGGAACTGACGACGCTTCAACTGCTGGTACGCGGGGGTCTTGCCGGAGCGATCCTGGCCTGTGCGACAACGCTGGCAATGACGGCCTCCGGGCAGACGGGAGTGCCAATGGCGGGAGCGATCCTGTTCCCTGTGGGATTTGTGATTATTGTACTGCTGGGGCTTGAGCTGGTGACGGGCAGCTTTGCCCTGATTCCACTGGCTGTCCTGGAGAAAAAAACGACGGTTCGCGCCATGTTCAAAAACTACTTCTGGGTGATCGTGGGACATCTGATCGGCTGCGGTCTGTATGCGCTGGCCTATGTGCTGGTCGTCACCAAGGCGGGAAGCGATATGTCGAACCCGCTGATTGCTTCTCTGGTAGGCACAAGCGAAGCCAAGACCCTGGCTTATCAGAAGCTGGGCGGGGAAGGCTGGCTGCTGGTATTCGTCAAGGCGATTCTCTGCAACTGGATGGTGACGCTGGGCGCGGTTATGGCGATGACGTCCAAATCGACAGGCGGCAAGATTATGGCGATGTGGCTGCCGATTCTGATCTTCTTCGGGCAGGGGTTCGAGCATACAGTCGTCAACATGTTCGTCATTCCAGCCGGGATGCTGCTGGGATCATCCGTCAGCGGAATGGACTGGCTGGTCTGGAGCGGGCTGCCCGTGCTGCTTGGCAACTTTGTTGGCGGTGCCGTGTTTACGGGTCTGCTGCTCTATTGGGGACAGCAGGCGCGTAGAGGAGGTCAAGGTAAATCCGGGGAACAAGGGACGTTGAGTTCCGGAATCGACACCACGGTTCGCCCGGTATCGGAAGTGCCCTACACCGCAGCTTCTCTCCAGGCTCATACAGCGCTTCCGTCTCAACTTGAAGCTGCTGAAGCAATAGGGCGACTGCCCGGTGCGACTTCGATAGCTCGCGCTTCGACCTCTGCGGCATTGGAGAAAGGCCTATGAACAGAGGACGAATCTCGATTATTGGAGCAGGGCCTGGCGACCCGGAGCTGATTACCGTCAAGGCGCTGCGTCGTCTGGAGAGCGCTGACGTCGTATTCTACGATCGGTTGGTGAGCGATGAACTGCTGAACGTCTGCCCGGCAGGGACAATGAAGATTTACTGCGGCAAAGCCCCCGGGCAGCACGCACTCACTCAGAGCGAAATTGATCGCCTGATCGTCGATTACGCCAGAGTCGGTCATCACGTTGTGCGGTTAAAAGGAGGCGACCCATTCATCTTTGGACGGGGAGGTGAAGAAGCGCTGGCTGCTGCGCAGGCGGGAATCCCTTTTGAAGTCATTCCTGGTGTCACCTCGGCGGTAGGAGCTTCGGCCTCGGCGGGGATTCCCCTGACCCATCGCGGTACGGCCGCTTCATTTGCCGTCGTAACAGGCAGTCGATGTGCGGAGGAAGGTGCCCTGATACGCTGGGATCTGCTGGCGAAAAGCGTGGATACGCTGGCGATCTATATGGGTGTCGCAAAGCTCGAAGAAATCTGCGGCCAGCTTGTGCTTCATGGACGGGAGGCTGCGACGCCGGCGGCATTGATCGAAAATGCAACGACTTCCGCAGAACGGGTGGTGACCGGAACGCTCGGCAGCATCGCTCAGTCGGCCGTTGCGTTGAAAATCGGCAATCCGGCCATTCTGATCGTCGGGGATACGGTCGGCATCCGGGAGATGCTGTACCCGGCCGCAGCCGAGCGGCGATACATCGGATAACGCTTTTAGGCAAAAAAAGTCGGTAACTCCATATGGAAGCGAAACGTTTATAATAAGAATCGGGCCGCGAGCGTTCGCGGTCCGATTTTTTGATGAAAAGAATGAAAAGGGGTAGTTAGACAGATGGAACCACAGCGAGAATCCGCAAAAAGTTACGCCAAAAAGATTGGGCGCGCCGCGCTGCCGCTGACGATCGGCCTCGGCCTGCTGCTGAGCGGCTGCGGAAGCGAAGATCTGACGGGAACGCAGCAGCTGACCTATGACGGATCTACAATCGAAGTGCCGAAGAAAGCGGAACGCATCCTGTTCGAGTGGACCAGTTTTCCTCTGGAAGATGCGATGGCGTTGGATGTCAAAGTGTCGGCAGTTCCCGAAGACGGAGGCGGGCATTACGCGGGCGTAGTCGCGGACTATGCCAAAGACGCGGAGAAGATCGACACCGACGATATGGATGCGGTACGCGCCTATGACCCCGATGCCATCATTATGATGGGTCTGGATAATACGGAACACATACGGGAGCTGTCGAAGGTGGCTCCCGTGATCTTGGCCGGCGGCCCCGGAGTCGATTGGAAAGAAAATTTGCGCATGATGGCCGCTCTGACCGCCCAGAAGAAAAAAGGCGAGAAGCTGATTGCCGACTACGAAAAAGACGCCGAAGCCCTTGTGAAAAAGTGGAACCCGAACCGCGACAAAAAAGCCGTATACCTGCTGTCACAGGACGAAGGCGGGACAAAGTTCAAGGTCGTGCCCGGCAGCGTCATTCCGACCCTCTATCAGGACCTCGGCTTCCAGTACCCGGTGAAATCCGAAGAACGGACCCCGATGCTGACGCTGGACCAGTTGGCGAAGATCGATCCGGATTACATTTTTATGGACGGACCCTGGCTGTATCAGGGACAGAGCAAGGCAGACACATTGGACCTGCTGGGACAGGACGCCAAGTGGCAAAACCTGAGGGCTTTCAAAGACGGGCATCTGCATCTCGGAGCGCTGTTTGAAGAAGGGCTGAGCGGTACGGAATCCTACAGCCGCATGTACCTGCTCAAACGGATCGGCGAAGAACTCAGCAGCTAAGCGAGATAGACGAAACCAAGATAAGGGACATATTCTTCCTCCCCGAAACAAACACTTGTTCCCGTTTTGTTTTTGGATTATGATAAGATAAACGAGGTTGATAATCTTACATAGAGGAGTCGATAAGATGAGCGAAGCGCTGCAAATTCGGGACCATCTGCTGAATGAATTGGAGACGGGGGTTCGCACGACCGAGGCTCTGGTTCGTCGGATTCGCCTGGAGGATTGGGATTACCGTCCACAGGACAATATGCGTTCGCTGCCGGAGCTTGTGCATCATTTGGTCATGGTGCCGCGCAGCGACCTGGCGATCATGCAGGAAGCTTCAGCAGAGGAAGTCGGTTCTATCGAGAGCAGCCTGGGAGCGGAGCGCGATCCCGAGAAGCTGGCCGCAGTCATGCGCGAGAGCTTCGAGCTGTATAAGGCCCATATCATTTCTTTGAGTGCAGAAGATCTGCTGAATCGGGTGACAAAGGCTTTCTATGCAGAGTCCGGACACAAGCAGATTCAGTGGCAGATCGAGACGCTGACCCACTTGTTCCACCACCGCTCCCAGCTGTACAACTATTTGAAGCAGCTTGGACACGAACTTCATTTTTCGATGCTGTATATGTAAGATTAAGCTCCGCCCGAGCGGTGGAGCTTTTTTGGAGGGGAAGAGCCGCTGCTGGGCGGAGCAATATGAAGCGTTGGTCGGATCGATTCCGTCTACGCCTTATGCAGAGGATGTACGTGTGACGATCGAAGCTGTGCGTAAGCAGGCGTCCAATACATGATTAAATTTGAGCATGGGAAAAAGCGCGGCGGTTCGTCGCGCTTTTTTAAAGGGATTATCCGTGCAGGATGGCTGTGAACTCGAGGGTTCAGTCCCTGACTGGACCCTGCGAGTCTGCCATGCGGCATGCCGGTGCGGCTTCACTGCCCGAGCGGTGAGAGCCGCTTTATAAAGCCTGCTTTAGGGCAAACTTAGGCTTTGTCGCCGGACAGCCCGTGGCTGGACCGGTAGAGCGTATCAGCGGCCCACTGGCCGTCTTTCCAACTGCGGTTGGCATTGGCACGTGCCGATGCCGCCGTGCCTGGCTGTGGACGGCCACCGCTGCGTCCCGTGCGCGAGCCGCCTTGCGCTTTGTGCGCGGAACGGCCCTTGCCGCCCTGCGGCGCGGCAGAAGCGTCGCCCTTAGGCGTGCGGCTGCGCGGCGCTTCGTTCTTGGCGCTGCCTGCTCTGGAGCCGCTTGGATGAGCGGCTGCGTCGCCCTTGGGCGCGCGGCTGCGCGGCGCTTCGCTCTTGGCGCTGCCTGCTCTGGAGCCGCTTGGATGAGCGGCTGCGTCGCCCTTAGGCGCGCGGCTGCGCGGGGCTTCGTTCTTGGCGCTGCCTGCTTTGGAGCCGCTAGGAGCAGCGGCTGCGTCGCCCTTAGGCGCGCGGCTGCGCGGGGCTTCGTTCTTGGCGCTGCCTGCTTTGGAGCCGCTAGAACCAGCGGCTGCTGCGTCGCCTTTAGGCGAATTGCTCTTGCGGCCGCGATTGCTGCGGCCGCTTGGTGCAGCGGACTCCGCAGGGGCTGCCGGAGCTTCGCCGGTCATCGGATAGGCATGATCCTTGATCTCGGGGATCGTCTTGCCGATCAGCTTCTGAATGTCGCGCAAGTAAGGAAGTTCTTCCGTCTCACAGAAGGAGATGGAGATGCCCGCCCGACCGGCACGGCCTGTACGTCCGATCCGGTGTACATAGGTCTCCGGAATATTCGGCAGGTTGAAGTTGATGACATGCGACAGCTCATCGATGTCGATGCCGCGTGCGGCAATGTCCGTAGCGACCAGCACACGCGTCGTACCGTTCTTAAAATTGTTCAACGCCGTCTGACGGGCGTTCTGCGACTTGTCGCCGTGAATGGCCTGCGCCGAGATGCCCGAACGTTCGAGCAGGCGGGCAACGCGATTGGCACCGTGTTTGGTACGGGTGAACACCAGTGCCGATTCGATCGACGAATCTTGCAGCAGATCGGTGAGCAGCTTCTGTTTATTCGGTTTATCAACCAGATACACGGACTGTTGGATCACTTCTACCGTCGAAGATACCGGGGTGATCTCGACTTTGGCTGGATTGACGAGCAGCGAGTTCACCAGATCGGTGATTTCTTTGGGCATGGTTGCCGAGAAGAACAGCGTCTGCTTCTTGTCAGGGGTCTTGGCGATGATCTTCTGAACATCGCGGATGAATCCCATGTCCAGCATCCGGTCTGCTTCGTCCAGCACCAGCACTTCAACGGCGTCGAGGCTCACATGCTTTTGGTTCATCAGATCCAGCAATCGTCCCGGTGTGGCGATCAGAATGTCCGTTCCGCGCTGAAGCTCACGCTCCTGCGGGGTCTGCGACACGCCGCCTACGATAACCTGGCTGCGCAGATCCGTATAACGGCTGTACGCACGAATGTTGTCATAGATCTGAATGGCCAGCTCACGGGTGGGTGTCAGAATCAGCGAGCGAATCGGACGCTTGCCGCCTGGTGCTTTCTGGTTGGCCAGACGCTGAATGATGGGCAGTGAGAACGCCGCCGTTTTGCCTGTACCCGTTTGGGCACAACCGAGTACGTCGCGTCCTTCCAGAGCGACCGGAATAGCCTGCTGCTGAATCGGCGTAGGCTGTGTATAATTTTCTTTTTGCAGGGCCTTGAGAATCGAAGGGATCAGGTTCAAATCGTTAAATGTCATGGTAGCTCCTTTATCAGTTGAGAGAAATCTATGAATGACCGTCACTTCGGACGGATGGACAGGCATACATACAACGTAAATTCTCTGTAAAAATACAGAGGGATGCAACGTACAAGTCTATCATAGAATCATAAAATTAAACAGAGCCGTTTCGTTCAATTGTCGAGAGAGATGAAGCAGCTAACTGGCTTTTTACATAGCGAAAAATCGCAGCTGTTCTGCCCAAATCGGACGTGCAGAAAGTCGAAAACGTGATCGAAACGCTTTATGGAATTAAATGGATTTTTGTGACCTGCAATAATTCAAAGCTTATACATTCAGGCGTATTTTTTATTCCATTTTTCAGTTATATTAGGCGTAACAATCAGCAATGTCATTCGTCAGGGAGGTGTGCGATGTTAGGCGGAAACCGAAGTTTTTTTGGGGATTTTGCAGAAGCAGCTGCCCATGTCGTAAACCTACTCAGCGAACGGCTGGGAGCGGAGACGATCATGGTCGTTTCAAGTATCGGGCCCGTCAATCGAGTGATTAAAGTTTTTCACCGGAATCACGTATGGGTGAGGGAAGGGGAAGAGATTCAATTTGACCCCGATTTCCTGGCGAATGGGATGGAAGCGAATCCGGATCTGTCGCTGGTCATTTCCCAGATTTCCAAATATCCGTTTATTCGGGATTGGCACACAGAAGAGGTCGCTGAAGCATATTCGCTCATTGGCTTTCCCATCTCTTATGGGGATGAACGCCGATTCGGAGGCATTGCCGCATTGGGCAGTGAAGAAGCTTTTGTGGATGCGGATCTGGAACTGATGAAGTCGATGGCTTTATTTCTGTCATACATTGCGGAATTGGAGTATCGTCAGGAACAGGACGGAGAACGGATTGGTCGATTAAATGAAGACAAGAAAAGCATGGAAGCGATGGCTGAGGCCTATCGGGGAGAAGCTCAGGCCGCCCGGCAGTCCACCCAGCAGAAGGCCGACTTTCTCGCTTTTATGACGCATGAGATTCGCAACTCCCTGAACGGCAGTATCGCCATGAGCGACTTATTGGCGGCAACCGAGCTTCAGGTGCAGCAGCAGCAATATCTGGAGATGATTCGTTCCAGCAACCAGTTTCTTCTGACGCTGGCGAACAATATTCTGGATTTCAGCAAGCTGGAGGCGGGCAAGCAGAGTCTGGATATTTCCCTGCTCGACCCGGCAGCTACTCTCGAAGACGTGGCCTCGCTGATGGCCCCGCGCGCGATCGAGAAACGAGTGGAATTGATTCTGGATGTGGAAGAGGGCCTGCCAATGTTCGTGCAGGGAGATGCCGGCAAGCTGCGCCAGATTCTGCTGAATCTGCTGGGCAATGCCGTGAAGTTTACGCATCAGGGAGAAATTCTGGTCAAGGTGTGTCAGACCGCATCCGAGCAGGATGGAGAGGTTCGCCTGGATATTTCGGTCAGGGATACAGGGATTGGAATCGCTGCTGACAAACTGAAGGACTTATTCCAGACGTATCATCAGGTGCATGATTCCGAGGGTCGATCGCATTATGGGGGAACCGGACTCGGACTGGCGATTACGCGCAACCTGATTGAACTGATGGGCGGCAGAATCTCGGTAGGCAGCGAAGTGGGTAAAGGAACGGAATTTCTGGTCAGCCTGCCCTTCGCTCCTTACGCCGAGTTCGACAACAGTGTGATCGCTCCGTTAAAGCTTGATGGCCTGCGTGTGCTGGTTGTAGACGACAATCAGACAGCCTTGACCGTGTTGGAGCGTCTGCTGGCTGAGTGGGAGGCTTATCCTCGTTGCGCACGTCATTGCGAAGAGGCTCTGCTGCTGCTGCGTGAAGAAACCTTTGACCTGGTTCTTTTGGATGTCCATTTCCTCGATTTGGCGGAGACGATTTCCGCTCAGAAGGGTGCTCCACCCGTTGCCCTGCTGGCCCCGCTTGGTACTGCCCCTCAGCTTCCCGACATGTCCAATGTTCGCTTCACCGTGTTCAAACCGCTGCGGAGGCTGCAACTCTACAGTGCCTTATCCGCGATCAAGCCTTGAGCTTTCAAGTCGATCTATGCCATACACGTAGTGATTGAGGCTGTATCCCACATTCAAGCGAAATACCTGCCCTGCTATCTTCTGAAAAGATGGGTTTCTCAATGGAGGTAAAGCGGTGGGAAGAAGGTCAGATACGATTTCATTTCGCCCCCGAATAACCAGCGCTGCTTTGCATCTCTCGTCCAACTTTGAATGCGCTTGTCTTTCCTTTTTGCTGGCGCACATTCCTCTCTTTTTGGCCTGATTTCTTTTCCATAGCGGAACCTGAATGATAAATCCGGATCAATCCTGATGAAGCCGGGCGAATCCTGATCCATTCCAATGGATGCTAGTACATGGATTCTAATCCATTGAAACAAGCCCTTTCCGCAGTGGAAAGGGCTTGTTCGATTAAAGGATACGTCAGGCAGCGTTCTTATCCCTGAGCCAATCCCCCAATTTTAGTTGGAGAAATACAGTTGAAGCCCGTCGGCAATCGCCTTGGCTGCCTGACGGTGATAGTCATCGCTGGAGATCGTTCCTTCATCCGAAGCGTTGGAGAGGAAGCCCATTTCCAGCAGCACGGAAGGTACGGCGTTCTCCCGAATGACCTTGAAGTTGCCGAAGGCCAGTCCGTTGTTGCGAATTCCGATGCCGCCCTTGAGCGGAGCTTCGATGGCGCGTGCCAGCCGCAGATCCTTGGATTCGGAATAGAAGCAGACCATGGTACCGTTGGCCGCTGAAGTGAGCGCCGAATTGTAATGGATGCTGACAAAGGCGTCTGCGCCCACAGCACCCGACAACTGTGCACGCGAAGCCAAGGAAGGCCGTTGGCTGTTACTGGTGCGCGTCATCTCGACACGTGCCCCCCGTGAGGTGAGATAGTCCCGAACGTACATCGCCGTCTTCAGGTTCAGCTCCTGCTCCACCAGGCCATAAGTCGTGCCAATCGTCCCCGGATCATTGCCGCCATGCCCAGGGTCCAGCACGATCAGCTTGCCCTGAAGGCTGCCGGATTGGATGTCCGCAGTCTTGGCTTTAGGACTCTGAGCAGCGGCTGTACTGACATGGACAGCTTTCTGCGTTTGCACGGCGCTTTTGCTCCGTGCGGCTGAACCGCCTTGCAGATATTTTGCCGAGACCCATCCGTAGGCGCCATAAGAGGTCTGGATGCGTGACCAGCCGCTCTGGTGGTCGAGTACCGTAACGGCGTCGTTGCGGTTAGCCGAGCCAAGCAGCTCATAGCTTTTACCCGGGCCGCTGCGAATGATAACCGCATTGGCGGTAACCAGCGCTTTGCCGCCTACGGACACCGCTGATCCTTGAGCAGACGGTTTGGAAGAGGAACCAGAAGCAGAGACGGTTTTCGCCCCTGAAGCAGACGTCGTAATGGTTGCCGATGCCGCGCTTCCGTCCGTTTTTTTGAGATAATACCCGGCGACCCAGCCGGAAGTGCTGGCGTTCTCTACCTTCAGCCACCCCAGGTTCTCGTCCTTGACCGTGACAACATCGCCGCTGCGCAGCGAGCCAACCACTGGTGTGCCTTCGCCCGCCTGACTGCGAACTTTTAGTGAATCCGTATGGACCTTGGCCTGATACGTATAATCTGCATGTGCCGCCCCTGGCGCAGCAGTCCATACCAACGTCCCCAGCCCGGCTGCAAGAGTGAGCGCCGCGACTCCCTTGACGCGGCGTGCCTGGATCGGCTGGCCTCCTCTGACCATCCGATCCTGAATATGTGTTACAGCTGCACCGAACTTCGCCGAGCGCTTCAATGAATTCATGGATGTACCTCCGCCTTGTTCGTTTTGGTGTGTCTGGTTGTATATGTTGAGCTTGACCCTTCGATCAAGCTGCATGGGTTATGTACGTTTGCTTGCGACAGTTTCCGATCCGACATTCCCCAAAAATGACCGGATCTCATTTGGCGTAAGCCTCTTTTCCTGTAGATGGCCACAGTTTCAACTCATAGTACCCGTTTTTGCGTAAAAAGATACGGAATTTCGCAAAAATAGTTCGATGTACTTACGAACTGAAAGCGAACATACAGGTGGAGATTCCCATTTGATGTAAAATTAAAAAGCCCAACCGGAATTAAAACCGGTTGGGCTTCCAAGCGTTCGTTATCGCATCAAATCACGAATTCAAAAAGCAGCTGCGATCCGATCCGTTAGACTTGTTGAACTTTCATGACATTGGTGCTGCCTGTCTTGCCGATTGGAATACCCGCACACAGAACGACGGTTTCGCCCGATTTGATGTAGCCCGATTCCAGCGCGTTTTGGGTGGCTACTTCAAACATTTCGTCCGTGCTGCTGACTTCCTGGCCTTTAACCGGCACAACACCGTAGAGCAGGCTCATTTTTGGAAGTGTTTTTTCGTTTTGCGTAACGGCAATGATTGGCGCTTTTGGACGGTACTTGGAGATCATGCGCGCCGTAAAGCCGGATTCCGTCGAGATGATGAGCGCAGCTGCGTCCAGGACGAGCGAAGCGTTAACGGAACTTTGGCTGACCACTTCGGTGATGTCATTAAGGTGCAGGGCACGTTTGCTGTTGAACTGCACGTCATAGTCGATCATCGTTTCGGCCTTGGCCGCTACCGCTGCCATGGTACGTACGGATTCCAGTGGATATTTGCCTGCGGCCGATTCGCCGGAGAGCATTACGCAGTCTGCCCCTTGCAGAACGGCATTGGCTACGTCACTGACTTCGGAGCGAGTTGGACGCGGGTTAACCTGCATGGACTCCAGCATATGCGTAGCCACGATAACCGGTTTGCCTGCGAGGTTGCACTTGTCGATCATCAGCTTCTGTGCAGCCGGTACATCCTGAACAGGAACTTCGACGCCCAGGTCGCCACGCGCAACCATGATACCGTCGGAAGCTTCGATGATGTCGTCCAGGTTGTCCATACCTTCCTGGTTTTCGATCTTGGAGATGATCTGCACGTGTTCCGCGCCTTTTTCAGCCAGAATCCGGCGAATCTCACGGATGTCGTCGCCTTTGCGAACGAAGGAAGCAGCGATGATTTCAACGTTTTCGCTCAAGCCGTAGTTGATGTGCATCACATCGCGTTCCGTAACTCCCGGAAGGCTGGTCTTAACGCCTGGCAGATTGACGCCTTTACGAGGCTTCAGACGACCGCCGTTCAGAATCTTGCAGTAAATTTCCGTACCTTCCACGTTTAATACGTCAAGGGCGATCAAGCCGTCATCGATCAGAATGCGATCGCCTGCTTTGAGGTCTTCATTGAGTTTAGGATAGTTCACACCGATTCGTTCTGCTGTTCCCAGTACGTCCGGTTCGGTCGTCAGGGTCAGTTCACTACCAGCTTCCAATTGAACGTATTCCTCCTGGAACTTGCCGATGCGGACTTCAGGGCCCTTGATGTCCATCATGATCGGCACGAAGGTGTTCAGCTCGGATGCGGCCTGGCGCACTTTGCGAATTCGCTCGCTGTGATCGGCCGGTTCGCCATGCGCCATGTTGAGGCGGGCAACCGTCATGCCGGAGTTAATCATTTCTTTGAGCATTTCTACAGAATCACAAGCAGGTCCCATCGTACATACAATCTTGGTTTTCATGGTCGGTAAAAGCCTCCTAATGTTCTTCAGCTTCGAGGTTGTTGTCCGTCCCGAAGCTCAAGCGTAATCACCGGTTCGGCGTCGGGTGGGTCCATCACTTATGTTATACCCGAAATGGGCAAAATGATTGGCGCTTTCAACAACCTTATGACCATATTGTAACGCCCGCACAGGCAGGATGAAATGACATATAGTACAATGTAGGAACTATAGTACGACGGGCGAAGGAGGACTCCCCATGCCAAAAGTCGAGGACGTGCATCAGGACAACGGAACCGAATGGTACGAACAAGAAGAAGGCGGGAAAGATTGTTATTTGCTGGCTTTGGAGACGTACGGTAAATGTATCTATTGGGTAGATGGCGAGCGGAATATTTTGGAACGGGGCGATGTGCTGCTGATTCCGGCGCATACGCCGTATTATGGGAAAAGTGTGCCTACGCTGACGCATACCAAAACCGTGGTTGATTTTACGGTGTCAGTGGAAGACGCCGAAGCGCTGCCGCTGCTGCGGCATGGCCGACCGTACAAACGGCGCCTGGGTCGGTATGAATCGGTACATGAGCGGATTCGGGTACTGCGTGAGCAGTGGAACGATCAGCCTTCCTATTATGAGCTGATGAGCCAGTCGATTCTGACCGAGCTGCTGATCGACATCAGCCGGGAGTTCGACCGTGGACTGATCCAGACGGAGAAACAGCGCCACGTCGAACATATGAAGCGCTACATCGAACGGAACTATCGGGAGAAGATCACCAAGGAAGTGCTGGCCGAAGTTATCAGTCGTTCCCCCAATTACGCGGCTTCCCTGTTCAAGGAAGTGACGGGACGGACGATTAGCGAATGTGTACATCGGCAGCGGATGAAGCGTGCGGTCTACATGCTGGAAGAATCGCGTCTGAACGCCGCAGAGATTGCGGAGTTCCTGGGATATAAGGACGCTTCCTATTTCTATCGAATGTTCAAAAAGATCACTGGAGGCTCACCTTCGGCATTGCTCAAGGATCGGCGGATTGAAGGGTAGCGTGCGCAGCCTCTCATGCACAAGAACCCTACGTCCGTATCGGATGGAATCTGGATCGACACGCCGCCTGTGGCTCAAGCGGCGTGAAGAGTCTGCTCCGAAGCATGCGGCTGAGATTTCTGAAATCCTTGGGCACGCTTAGACAGGATAGAAGAGATCCTGTTCGCGGTAGGCGGTCGGGGAGATCCCGCAGACGCGCTTGAACATCTTGGAGAACAGGAACGGATCGGGGTAGCCGACCGATCGGGCGACGTCGCTGATGGAGAGCGACGGATTGCGCAGCAGTTCGCGTGCGCGGCGCATGCGATATTGCAGCAGGAAGGTCTGCAACGGAACGCCGTAGGCGTTCTTGAACAGGCTGGACAGGTAGGTGCGGTCCAGCCCTACGGCGCGGGCGATGTCTTCCGCGCCCAGCTTGCGGCTGTAGCCGTTCTCGATCACGGCTGCGGCCTTGGCCAGGTGCGCCTCCCGTGCCGGAGGAGGCGCGATTCGGCGCTCCGCCTTCGGCGGTGCGCCCGCGACCAGCGCAGCCAGCAGGCGGTAGACCTCCGCCTGCGCAAGCAGGTCGCCGCCGGGCTGCTCGCGTGCCTGGAGCAGCCCGGCGTAGAAAGCCTGGAACGGCGGCAGATCAGCCGCCGTGAAGGCCGGTGAGCCGGCTGACAGCCCGGCTCGCTCCAGAATCGCGCGGATATGCAATCCGCGCAGACCTACCCAGGCATAGACCCAGGGTTCCTGGGAATCCGCCTCATAATGCACAAGCGTATCGGGCGTAATCAGGAAGCCCTGCCCGGCCGCGAGCGCATACTCGCGGCCCTCCGAACGAAAGATTCCCCGGCCTCTTTCGATGTAATGCAGGATGAACGCGTCGCGCAGCCCGGGCCCCCAGGAATGACCCGGCGCACATTCTTCGCGCCCATAGAAGACCAGGGAGACTTCGCTTGGGATTCGGGATTCCGGGTAATCCTCAGCCGAGTGGATAAAATGTTCGTCAGACATAAGGGATGAAGCTCCTTTCGGGTGAAGTGAAGGATTTAGAGTGCAAGCCCTGGGCGTGAGTACCGGAATGGACTTTAAAGGTCGCTATTTTGTAGCGAGCTTTTATTCGAGGAAGCCGAATAAACCTCGCTGGATTGAAGTCGCTCCCGGGAAAGGAAGGAAAGTCGGTAGGCCCATCCGCCTTTCCTTCCTCTGATTAGAAGTCGCTATTTTGTAGCGAGCTTTATTTTTTATTCTTACATTATAACAAAAACACCTGCCATTACTCCATGTCCTCATGTAAGCGTTAACGTTATAGTGAAGACAGAAACGCAACCGACAAGGGGAGGGCAAAAGGATGAAAAAAATTACGTTTATCGGCGCGGGGAGTACGGTTTTTGTACGTAATGTACTGGGCGATATTATGATGACACCGGCGCTTCAGGAGTTTGAACTGGCGCTGTTTGATATTGATGCACAGCGGCTGCATGAATCGGAGACCTTGCTTCGTGCCATGAAGAACACGGTGGGCAGCAAGTGTGAGATCCGATCGTATCAAGATCGCAAGGAAGCGCTCAAGGGAGCCAAATATGTCATCAATGCCATTCAGGTCGGCGGCTATGATCCCTGCACGATCACGGACTTTGAAGTGCCCAAGAAATACGGACTGCGGCAGACCATTGCGGATACGCTGGGGATCGGGGGGATTTTCCGGAACCTGCGAACAATTCCGGTGATGCTGGACATCGCAGCGGATATGCGGGAAGTGTGTCCGGATGCCTGGTTCCTGAACTACACGAATCCGATGGCTGTGCTGACCAATGTGATGAATACGGTGGGCGGAATCAAGACGGTGGGATTATGCCACAGCGTGCAGCACTGTATTCCGGACCTTTTCGGGAATCTGGGCATGGATCAAACGAATGTACGCGCCAAGATCGCGGGCATCAATCATATGGCCTGGCTGCTGGAAGTGACGCGAGACGGGGAGGATCTGTATCCAGAGATCAAACGCCGCGCCGCCGAGAAGCAGAAGGAAAAGCATCATGACATGGTGCGTTTTGAGCTGATGAATCGCTTTGGTTATTATGTGACAGAATCCTCTGAACATAACGCCGAATATCATCCCTATTTCATCAAAAAAAGTTATCCGGAGCTTATTGAACGCTTCAACATTCCACTGGATGAATATCCGCGCCGCTGTGTGAATCAGATCCGGGAGTGGGGCGAGATGCGCGATCAGCTGATGCAGAGCGATTCGCTGGAACATACCCGCAGCGTTGAATATGCGTCGCGGATTCTGGAAGCGATGGAGACGGATGTTCCGTTCAAGATTGCAGGCAACGTCATCAACAATGGCCTCATCACCAATCTGCCGAATGATGCCTGCGTCGAAGTACCGTGTCTGGTTGATGCTTCCGGTATCAATCCGACGTATATTGGCGCACTGCCTCCACAGCTTGCCGCGCTGAACCAGACCAATATCAACACCCAGCGTCTCACCATCGAAGCGGCACTTACAGGCAGCAGAGAGCATGTCTACCATGCCGCGATGCTGGACCCACACACGGCTGCCGAACTGTCACTGGATGACATCGTCTCGCTGTGCGACGACCTGATCGACGCTCATGGCGATTGGCTGCCGCAGTTCAGCGGAGAACGCCGCACGCCACAGACGATTTCTTGATAGGGGCGTGACTGCGTTTTATTGCAACTCGTTTCTCATTGATAATATGTATTTGTGGGCAGCTTGAATCGCCTCGATCAAGTGTGCAACGGCTGCCGCCCCGGAATTTCTCCGGGGCTTTTTTACTTTTGACCCTGATTTTCAAGTCGTCATCTGGTACACTGGGGGCAGCCTAATGGCCTTGTCTCAGAAAGGTGTAAGGCCAGTATCTGCCTGATGGATGGCTGGAACATGAACGATTCTGTGAGGCGAGGGCTTGCACCGGATGAAGACAATCGACTACGTATAGAAACGAGGACTTAAACGCTTATGAATATGGGGAAAAAGATTGCCTTGTCGCTGCTTGCTCTGCTGCTGCTCCTGCCTGTATGGGCTTGGGGTGAAGGTAGCGGGGAGGCCGCCGCTGCTGCCAAGACCAAGACGGTCATTGGGGTGTCTGTGGCTACTCTATGGAAGTCAACCGGGCTTGCCCGTTCGCTGGATGCGCCTTCGCTGAAGGCTCCTGTGGATCTGCCAGCCTGGACGGCTGCGATGAACACAACGGCGAAGCGGCGCTGGCTGACGGGCAAGACGGAGACGCAGGCGCTGTATGGACAGGAAGTTAAGGTTATCCAGAGCCAGGGCAGCTGGTCCAAAGTGCTGGTGACCAATCAGGCGACGCCCAAGAGCCGCTACGGGTATCCGGGCTGGCTGCCTACGGCGCAGCTCCAGACTGTTCCGGCGGAGGATTGGAACGCGGACGATTCGCAAGCCGTTATCGGGGCGAAGACGGCTGCGCTGTATCAGGCGGATGGCAGCAGGAAGCTGCTGGAACTGAGCTTTGGCACTCGCCTGCCGGTATTGGATGAGCGCGGCGAATGGGTGGAGGTACGTACGCCCCAGCATGGTACGGCGCTGCTGCGCAAGCAGGACGTTAAGGTTATCAAGGCTGGAGAGTTGGAGTCGCAGCCGACTGGAGAACAGTTGGTGGAGACCGGGAAGAGATTCCTCGGACTGAAGTATCTATGGGCAGGGATCTCGGCTTATGGATTCGATTGTTCCGGCTTCACCGGGGCAATGTATGGATACTACGGGGTCACGCTTCCGCGTGATGCTTCGGAGCAGTTCCGTGCGGGTAAATCGGTAGCAAAGGCCGACCTTCAGCCGGGAGATTTGTTATTTTACGCGCATAACAATGGCAAGGGCAACATCCATCACGTAGCGATGTATATCGGAAACGGGAAGATGATCCATTCGCCAAAGGCCGGCAGAACGGTTGAGATCATCCCTATGGCGACCAAGGGTTACGCTAACGAGTTCGCCGGGGCACGTCGTTATCTGGATTAATCCGCTGAATCGCCGGAATGAATGAGAGAAGGACTTGTTTAGACCTTCCTCAGACGGGGCTGACTTTGCGACATGCGAAGGAGTACACTCAGTCTCCAGACCGATCTTTGTCCAAAAAGGAAACGTGCGGAAACGAGCTGCGTAAAAACCATCATGCGAAACCACGTTGGTTCCACACACTTTATCCCAAAGAGGAGAGAATAGTTATGAGATTATCAAGAGTACTGCTGCTGGTCGCCGGGATCTGCGAGCTGTTGTTGGCGATTCCGATCCTGGGAGGAACGGTTGTTCTAGCGACCGGATATGGAGCGTTGGGTTTCATGTTCCTTCTGCATATCGTAACGCTGGTGTTTGTTATTCGTGACCGTGTACCGATGTATGGTCCGATTCTGGGTATCGTAACGTCCGCACTTGCCTGGATTCCCTTCCTGGGCTGGGCGCTTCACCTGGTCAGCGGCATCGCGCTGGTGATTAACGCTTTCCACGGTCAGAATACAATCAACAGAAGCAGCGAACAACGTCGTTATTACTAAGTGTTTCCAGGCTTTGTGCCTGCATGAAACAGAAAAGCCCTCTTCGACCGGATTCTTGGTCGAGAGGGCTTTTGTTATGTCGTAAGTCGGACATTCTCCAGATATTCAACTCTCTGTGAGGAGAAGGGATTAGGAAAGAGCCTGTCCTGCAAAGGCTTTGACATCCAGAGGGGCGGCCAGATATTCTTTGGCACCCGCTGCGAACGAAGTGAAATGTTCACTGGCATTGTGCAGGCCAATAGCTTCCTGGTCGCGCCAGATTTCAACCATCGTATACACATTCTCTTGGCCAACCGCTTTGTACAGATCGTAAGAAACATTGCCTTCTTCAGCTTGCGAAGCCGCGATCAGCGGCTTCATGTTCGCCAGGAAGTCCGCTTCTTTGGCTGGATTAACGTGGAAAGTAGCGTGAACGATAATCATGTGAGATTCCTCCTTGTTGGATGAGTTAGATGGATCTTAGCGCCATTCTGTCGTGCGGGCAACGTCCAGACGAGCAGACGAATGTCCGGGTTTAGCGGCTTTACCGATCGAGATCAGCATAACCGGTACATGACGCTCTGGATCGATGCCGAACGCTTCAGCAACCTTGTCTTTTTCATAACCACCGATTGGGTTGGTGTCATAGCCGTGTGCGCGAGCAACCAGCATGAACTGCATGGATACCAGACCAGCATCGATGAGCACGGAGTCGCGTTTCATTTCAACAGGCATTCCGTTCAGCAGCGGCAGGTAGCTGGCGAGCTGTTGCTCCTTGATGTCCTGCGGCATGTAGCCCAGTTCAACAGCTTTGCTGAAGATCTCGTCTGCGAATTCGGTAAAGTTCAGATCGCCGAATACCGCTACGACTGCCGAAGAAGTCTCGACTTGGTGACCGTTGAATTTTGCCAGTGGAAGCAGCTTGGCTTTGGCTTCCGGACTTTCGATCACGACAAAACGCCAAGGCTGCATGTTAACCGAAGAAGGAGCCAGTGTAGCTTCTTCCAGCATTTGCGTCATTTCTTCACGGCTGATCTTCACCGATGGATCGTAATAACGGACGGAACGACGGCTTTTGATAACTTCCAGGAAATCTTGAACTTGTTGTACGCTGCTCATTTAGAACATCTCCTTTAATTTTCGATAGATAAAAAACAAGACGGGGAGAAACGAACGTCAGCAGTCGGCGTGCAGCCGCAACCTCCAGTTCGCTACAGGTTCTCGGCGTTGCGGTGCATCCGATCGAGCATATCCGCGAGCTTCAGGCGCTCCTGGTCATCAAAACCATCCAGCAGCCCTTCAATCAGGCGTGACTTCTCTTCGACAAACCCCGCAATATGATCGTGCCCGGCTTGCGTAAGCTGAACGAGCGTAATCCGATTGTCGCTTGGGTCATTGCGTCTGGTGACAAGTCCCTGCACCTCAAGCTGCTTGAGGTGGCGGGTAACCGCAGCGCTGTCGATGCCGAGTGTCTTCTGTAGAGCACTCTGGCCGATCTCTTGGGTGGCGAACAGCTCCTGAAGCAGCCGGAAGCGCGAAGCGCTTGTTCCGACGCACCCCGAGAAGGCCGCTCCAACGCGGTTGTTCAGCAGCTGGATTTTCTCCAGAATACAAGCTTCGGGTGTGACCGAACACATGCACAGCCTCTCCTTTCTCCTCGATAATTGACGGGTCAATGATTGACACATCAGTAAATATAAAATATGTGCTGAGAAAAATCAAGTGCCTTTACTAAAATTAATTTTCTTCTAACGAAACCAACCCATTTTCTGGGCGTATATTCGCTACAATAGTCGAAGAAGGCAGAGAGCCACCCTGCTTTCACGCTGTTCCCAAACGAGAGGAGACGATTCATATGCAAGACCAAAATCCGTATAATCGACAGTCTGATGCACAGGACGTCGAACAGAACAAGACGATTGCTGCGGTGTCGTACATTCTGTTTTTCCTGCCGCTGCTGGCTGCACGTAACTCCCGCTTTGCCATGTATCATGCCAATCAGGCGCTGCTGCTTCTGCTTGGGGTTATCGCGGGCAATATCATTCTGGGCATCTTCTGGTTCGTCAGTTGGCTGCTTTATCCGATCTTCGCAGTAGCCGTTATTGTCTATCTGATCTTCGGAATCATGAACGCGGTCAACGGCAAAATGCAGCCCCTTCCGTTTATGCCCAACATCGAAATCCTGAAGTAATCGGGAATATCGGGTATACTAGTAGGAAAAGGTCGGCAGGAGGAATCACATGAGTGAGGAAAATAAGGCGGAGAAGACCGCCAGGCAGGTTGCCGAATGGATGGTCGAGGAGATTCGGTTTCGCGGCATCCTGAGACAGGAAGACGCAATCGCCTATGTGCGTGAGCATTTTGGGGAAACGTTCATTTTCGTCAACGAGAACGGCAACGCTTCGTTGGAAAAGGAAGTCAAAAAGGAGTTCCGCAAGTTACATAAAGGGCGGATCGCCTGGGATCGGGATGGATTTATGTGGGGATGGATTGGGTGAGAGAAAGCCGCTGGGAGTTCCCGGCGGCTTTTTTTGTGGGAAGTTCCTATACGTGTGAAGGGCGGGAGAGGCGCGAAAGTTTCGTTACGGTCGCTTGTTGTAATCGGGAAGCTGGATGAGGTTAAGATGGAGGCTTCCCGATTACAAAGGCGAACACTCCGTTCCTTCACTGAAACTTCCCCGCCTTTTGATCACCCTAAGTATAGGGCCTTGCAATAAGAAAAAAGCCGCCGGGAAAAGGGCGGCTTTTTGTTTTTTTAAAGTGATGGGAGAACGTGCTGGGTTCTGTTCCAGATGATCGATTGGTTCACTCGATCGAAAACACTTCTTTCTTCAGCAGCTCTTCAGGCTTCTGACCGATCGGATCTTGATGGAAATAATCGCGGATCAGATCATCTTTGATGTAGTTGGCGACCGAGATCATAATCATGCCCTGATCCAGAGCCAGATACGCTTTGGCGACTTCCTTGGTGTCCATATTCACGGAGTCATAGAGGCCGTATTTGCCCATCAGGTCTAACTTTTTCAGGGCTTTGATGTTCTCGCGGGCTTCCTTGGGCGCGTAGTCCAGAGCCAGGAAGGTCGCGTGAGCGGTGACCGTCGAGCTGTCTTTATAACCAGAGATGCCAAGCGGCGTTGCAGCGAACTCGCTGTATCCGGTTGGGGTAGCCGATGGCGAGAAGCCCCATGCGGCATAACCTTTTTCCTTGGCATACGCGATTTGCAGATCTACGTAATGCTGATTGTTAAGTCCCAATGCGCGGGTGCCCAATTCTTTTTCCTTCAAGACCATTCCGGGCATCAAGGCTTCAAACATACTGCCGCCCCAGGTTGGAACGAATTTCTTGCCTTTGTACGTATAATGGCCTTCAAATACATCTACGCCATCATAATTGACCACTTGGCCTTCGGGGATCTGAGACTGCCAATCCCACTCCTTGGGCATGGTGCGGTACATTTTCCACCAGTGATCCTGAGGGACATCCCCCTTGCCAATGGCAATATAGCTGGCAACGCGAGGTTCGGTATAGAACGTTCCATAATGATGGTCGGTCAGTGCACCCTTGGCCACGTCATAACCGCCGCGGAATTGACCTACTTCAGGGTCATAGAGGGTCGTGTAATTCATCGTATTCACCAGCTTGCTCGTCCGTGCATTCAGCTCCGGATAAGCTTGTCCCACGACGATTAGCCCCGCAGACATCCATCCATTATCGACCTGGGAGATGAATTGGCCCCAGTCTTTCTTCACGGAAGCATCCTCGGTGTTGTACCAGTTGTAGAACAGGCCGTTCCATTTGTCCATCTTCTCCAGCGAAGTCAGAGTCGTTTGCAGACGCGTCAACGCTTCTTTTTTGGTGATGAGCTTCATCTGCTCGGCGGATACCGTGCTCATCATGTACATGGAGATATTGGTCGGCGAGGTTCGTTTGGCTTCTTCCCAATCTTTGCCTTTCAATCGAACCTCATCCGAAGTCAGACCGGTTTTGGGATCAGTGAAATCTTTGAAATACTTGTAGGTGCTTTTGGATAGCGCTTTCAATTCTGAGGTGAACCCGGCAGGTTTATAAGCGGCAGACTGGGCGGAAGCGGCAGGCGACCATGGCAAAGGGATAAGCAGGCATGCGGCGAGAAACAAGCTGACCAGCTTTACTTTTCGCATGAATGGACTCCTTTCAGAGTGGGATCGAAACGTTTCACAACGTTAATGCCCTATACCCTTATTTTTGAGAATCAAAACCCTATCCGAAATTTTAAATCCAATCGAACATCAAAAGCCGAAGATCGACCGATCCTCGGCTTTTGATGTTCGATTGGATCAAAGCTCGGCAGATTCTGGGCTGCCGGACTCGTTCCATACGTCTTTCAGACTCCAATAGCTCCATTCCTTCACAGCCACTTCTCCGCCAACGGTAGTCAATTCCAGAGCGGCAGGCGAACCAGAAGGATAAATGCGGCTTGTCAGCGTCGCAAGTCCATCGTTGGCGAATACCTCGACCGAAGAGCGATCCACGAAGATGCGCAGCGTAAGCCGTTCGTTCCGAGGCAGCGGAGCCGTACGGATGCCGTCCTGAGGCTTGCCGGAACCGGAAGCGTCCAGCGTCAGTTTTTCCTGCACGATGTCGTAGAGAATCACCGTCTCCTCCGCAGAGCCTCCGTGCAGGATCAATCCGACCTTTTCCGCGCTGCTGCCAGCCAGGTCGAAAACGGCGCGGATTTCCAGCAGCGATTCGTTCAAGGGAACCCGGCGGCGATCGGTCAGAGCGAAAGCTTCGCCCAGCGGGAATTTCTCAAGGCGGAGCAGCTCCGTTTCCTCGACCGGATTCATCAGCAGCTGTCCGTCTTTGTCCAGATTCAGCACGCGAGGCAGCGTCAGCGCTCCGGCCCAACCGTGCGCTTGGGTCGGCATGTCCGATTCCCACATATCCATCCAACCGATGGCGATCCGCCGCCCCTGATCGTCGAGCAGCGTCTGCACGGCATAGAAATCGTGTCCGTGATCCATTTCTCGGAATTCGCCGTGACGGAACTCGTTCGCATCGTAATCGTAATCGCCGATCAGATAACCGGTCTGGAATAGGTTCATATAGCGATCGCCTTGACGTTCCATGCCCTGAGGAGAGAACAGAAGCACATGCCGGCCGTCCAGCTCAAAAAAGTCCGGGCATTCCCACATGAAGCCGAGCGTGCCGTCGCTTTCGGCGAGCACGCCGTCGTACGTCCATTGACGCAAATCCGGCGAACTGTAGCGAATGACACGTCCGCGGCCGTCCGGCGTCGCGTTGCCGAGCACCATATACCAAGTGTCGCCATGCTTCCAGACTTTCGGATCACGAAAATGGTGGGCGCTGTCGGCAGGCGGCTCCGCGATTACGGGGTTGGCGCCAAGCTTGTCGAAATGAATACCGTCCCGACTGACCGCGATGTTTTGGTTCTGCGTAAACATATCTTTTTCGTGTTCGCCGTGCGTGTAATGGTGTCCGGTATAGATCAACGTCAGCACGCCGTTATCGTCAACCGCGCTTCCGGAAAAACAGCCGTCGCGGTCGCACTCGTCGCCGGGCGCCAGCGCGATCGGACAGTGCTCCCAATGTACCAGATCTTTGCTTTTGACATGTCCCCAGTGCATCGGTCCCCAATGTTCGTCGTAAGGATGATGCTGGTAAAAAACGTGGTACTCACCGTTAAACTGTACCATGCCGTTCGGATCGTTAATCCAGTTGGCCGGGGCGGCGATATGGTAACCGGGACGATAACGGGGATCGATTTTTTCGCTTGCGAGTTTCAGCGCTTCGGCGGCGTTCTGGATGGAATGAAGAGTAGACATGGGTGGTCCTCCTTGGCAAAACGGATTTTTTAGGTAGACTGCTGCGGTTCCAGTTTTCCTTCAATCTTAGGCTTGCGGTTTTTGTCGTCGAACAAGGTGAAAATCGAAATCAGGGTGAACACCAGCACCAGCGCACCCATCACCAGATACGTGTGGCGGAAGCCGATCCCATCGTACAAAGAACCCGCGATCGGCGACAGCACGGCTTGGCCGACCTGGGAGGCAAACTGGAAGCCCACGAGGTACAGGATCGACGACAGCCGGGTATCGAAATGTGCAGCCAGGTATTTGAAAATGGCGATCAGCATGATTGGAAGCTCCAGTGCGTGGATCAATTTGACTGCGGAAATGCCGATCGGTTCAAACACGAGTCCCGAGCCAACGATGCGCAGCGCCATCAGCATGCCGGCGAAGATCAGCGAGCGTTTGGCGCCCAGCTTGTTGACAATGAACGGGGCCATGAACATCATGCCGGCTTCCAGGAAGACCTGGAACGAGTTCAAATAGCCATAAACCTGATTGCCCAGCTCATGCGAAGGGAACAGCGACGAATAGTAGATGGGAAACTGCTGATCGTATACGCCGTACACGCAGGATACGCCGATCACGTACAGCATGAAGTACCAGAACGGACGAAGCTTGAACAAGTTGCCGATGTCTTTTATCGAGACGGACGCCGCTTTTTCCAGCTCTCCTTCCGTCACCTGGATGCGTACCGACAAGATAATGCCGACGAGCACGACGGCTGAAACGGACGAAATCCAGAAGTTGATATTCGGGTTCACGTTGAACAGCTGTCCTGCGAAGAAGGTCGCCGCCGCCCAACCAAGCGAACCCCACATCCGCGAACGTCCGTACTCAAACCCGGATTTGCGGCTGACTTTTTCCACGTACGTCTCGATCGCGCCGACGCCGGCCAGAAACCCGACGCTCAAAAATGCTCCGCCGACAATCGCGCCGAGCCACACGTTGACCTGAAGCAGCGGCCCGTAAACGAAAACGAAAAACGGTCCCGTGAATACGAGCAGCAGGCTGATAAACAGCAAGATGTTACGCCGCAAGCCGATTTTGTCCGAGACGAAGCCGTACAGCGGCTGTGCGCAGAGAGCGAAGATAGCGTTTACAGAAAAGATTAAGCCGGTTTGCGATCCGTTCAGCTTCATTTCCTGTCCAAGCCATATGGAGAACAGGGAGTAACTGGAAGACCAACAGACGAAAAAGAAGAAAAAGTAGAGACTCAGCTTCCAATACAGGCTTTTCGATCCAGACATGGCGTTCGCTCCTTCGTTCGTGTAAGTGCTTTCTTGAATGCATTGTATGTCAACCGGTTTCATATGTCAACCGCTTGACATAAATATCAATCCTGAAACGGACGAAGGGATCTTGCAGGCGGCAGCGTATCACAAAACGAATCGCAAGTTGAAGAAAATAAAAAACGCCTTCGATTGAAGGCGTCGTAGTACGGCCATACCTATAAAAACCGTTCGGAAATCGTCGGTCGGCCTAGGCGGTTGATCCTTCGTACAGCTCGACCGGCAGTATGACCCGGCGTTCGACGTTATCAAATTCCCCGTCGATTTCCCGCAGCAGCACCTCGATCGCAGCTTGGGCGATTCCTTCGATCGGCTGGCGGATCGTCGTCAGCTGGGGCATGGCCGAAGTCATGACTCCCGTGCCATCGTAGCCGATCACTTTAAGATCGCCCGGGACAGACAAGCCTCGGCTGCCCGCTTCAAAAATGACCGAAGCGGCGATCATGTCGTTGCTCGCAAATACTCCGTCCGCGTCCGGGTGTTCATCAAAAGCCCGTCGGATCACTGCAAGCTGATCGTCGCGGTCCAAAGGCAGCTCAATCTCATACGTATGATGCGGCAGAGCATGGCGCTCCATCGTCTCTTCAAACGCCTTGCGGCGAAGCTGTGCCGGCGTCTCCAGCTCGGCAGGGCCGTTGAAATGCAGGATGCGGCGGCATCCCCGGTCGATCAACCGCTGCGTGGCCAGCCTTCCACCTTCGTAATTGTCGGAGCCGACGACAGGAATCGTGTCGGACAAATAGCGGTCGATCGCCACGACAGCCAGATTGGATTTTTGATAATTGAGCATGCCTCGGTTATGGGTCCCGACGATAATGCCGTCCACCTGATTGCGCATCAGCATTTCGGCATACTGTTCTTCCTTGTCGATCCGGTTCAGGCTGTTGCACAGCAGAACCTTGAGACCGTGCGCGGCGCAAAGGTTTTCGATATGAAAAGTCAGTTCTCCGAAAAACGGGTTGGCCGTCGTCGGAAGAATCAGCCCGATTAAATGGGTACGTTTGTTGAACAGCGAACGCGCAATATCATTCGGGAAATAATTCAGTTCCTCCATCGCGCTGCGCACTTTGATTTTGGTCGCTTCGCTGACGTAGCCCCGATTGTTCATCATGCGCGATACCGTGGTCGGGGAGACGCCGGCGAGCCGGGCAACATCTTCCAGTTTGGCTTTCATGCGGCACCCTCCGTTTTTCTTTTCATTATAGCATCGGTCGATGGGGTTTAATATCTTCCGGTTTACGATTATGAAGGTGTCCAGACGGAAAAAGCTTCCGTCCGGGCGCTTTTTCGCGTCCAGTCGGAAGCTTTGTACATTCATGAATATCAGGTTGTCTTAAAACGAATATAAAAAGCTGTACCTTCCTTGCCGGTGGACAGGTCGATGGTGGCGCCATGCTTGTTGGCAATGCTGAAGCAGACCGCAAGACCAAGTCCAGAGCCGTTTTCTTTGGTGGTATAAAAAGGCTTCCAGATCTGTTCCACCACGTCAGGTGGGATACCGGGGCCATTATCTTCAATGACCAGCACAGCGCACTCGTCCTGCATATACGTCTTGAGTTGAATCCAGCCGTTCTCATCTGTGGCTTCCAGAGCGTTGCGTACGAAGTTGAGAATCAACTGGGTGATCTGCTTGCTGTCCATCTCAATGAGGCTTACCGGGGTGAGATGCGTGGTAATCATCTTGCCGGTAACGGAAGCATCGGCTTCGATCAGTGGTAGAATCTTGCGGATCAGGTCGTTCAGATTCTCCTGCTTGAGCTGCACCATATGATCTTTGGCGAGGGACAGGAATTCGGTGATGATCTGATTGGCGCGGTCCAGCTCCTCGATCATCACTTGCAGGTAGGCGGGTTCCAGCGTATTTTTGCCCTGCATCAGCATAAGCTGGAGGAAGCCGCGAACAGTTGTCATGGGATTGCGTACTTCATGTCCGATGCCTGCGGCTACCTCACCGACCAGATGCAGCTGTGACAATCGCTGAAGTTCATGTTCATACTGCTTGTGTTCGGTGAGATCACTAATCATCGTCAGCAGCAGAGGCTCTCCATTAAAATCAAGGCGCACGGTGCGCAGGATGCAGATCTTCTCGTCGCCGGCATGGTTGGTGAAAGTCACTTCGCGGCTGATCCCTTCAGGCACCGACGAAGCTTCGTCAGGCTCCGGAATCTGCCGCATCAGTTCATTGCCGCGAATCAGTTGACCATAGCGCGTCTCCATATCCCGGCGTGTGATGCCGAGCAGCAGCAGGAAGGCGTCGTTGGCTTCAATAATCTCGTGGCCTTCCAGTGTGGTGATTAGCATGGCGTGTGGACTGGCCGCGAAGATGGTGGCGAAACGATTCTCTGAAGATGACAAAAAACGGTTGGTCTCGGCGAGCACCGCGTTCTGACGTTCCAGGTTCTGGATTCGGCCAATTCGTTCAAAGGCATGGACGAGCTGGGAGGCGATGAAACTCAGCGTCTCCAGTTCAACCTTCTCAAAGGTATCGTGGGTGCGGGAGCCAAATCCCAGCGCAAAGGGACGACTCTCGTCCAGCAGTACGATTGGGAAGCAGGCATAACGACGCAGACCCATCTGGCGCAGGATGCGTCCGTGAAAATCATTCGTTTCCTGAACATGTTCGCAAATATAAGGGCTTTTCGACTTGACGACGGTGCCGCAGATCGTCTGCCCTTGATCGAGCGAGAGCAGCGCTTCCGCTTCGGAATCGGTTACTCCGCGGTGGTGGATTAATTGAAGACGGTAAGGAAACCGTTCTTCGACCCAATAATTCAACAGGAGATCCAGATTAAAATACTTGCTCACGCAATCAAATACGTGCGTCAGCAGCTGTGTCGGCGTCTCGCTGGACAAGATCCCTGGAAGCAGCTCGGTTAACACCTGATATTTTAAGTCCAGATCGGTCTCGGGATTCAACGCAACTCACCTCATTATTTGGTCATACTGCATACAGGGCAATTATAGCATCCCAACAAGAGGAAAAGTAGATGGGAATATGAAGTGCGCGTAGAAACTGTTCATAAAAATGAAAAAATACTTATAGATGTAAAAAGCGTACAAGCTATACATCGAGGGATGGGGATAAACGATAAAAAAGAGAAGGAGGCGTTCGTGAAAAACTTTTGAAAAAAGATGAAAAATCAGTTGTATTCATGGTTGGATGTGATATACTTCTCACAGTACCGATTGACCGGAATGTTTTTTTGGTCATTTTCATTGAAATAGGAATCATGCACCCTGTACAAACCTGCGGAAAGGAGCTAAAAACCAACAATGGTAAAGTCGGAATGGAAAAATATTTTAAAGCATCGGATGACGATGCTGACGGTGATTGCGATGCTGTTGGTTCCCGGTCTGTACGGCCTGTTCTTCCTCTCGGCGTATTGGGACCCTTACGGTCATACCGACCGTCTGGCGGTCGCTATCGTCAATGAAGACAAAGGTTCGACTTATGAAGGGAAACAGCTCGACGTAGGCAAGGACTTTATCGACGGATTGAAGGATAATGACTCGTTCGATTGGGTCTCGGTGGATCAGCAGAAAGCGACGGAGGGGCTGAACAAGGGTGACTATATTATGGTCATCAAACTGCCGGAGAACTTCTCCCAGAATGCCTCGACCCTGCTAAATGCCAATCCCAAGAAGATGAATTTGGAGTATTACACCAACGCAGGCATGGGCTATTCGTCCGCGCAGATCGCCAAGTCGGCGATCAAGGAAGTGGATCAGGAGATCGCCGAGCAGGTGACGAAGGAATACGCTTCGACGGTATTCAAGAGCCTCACCAAGCTCATTGATGGTCTCAAGGATGCCGACGATGGGGCGAAGAAGCTGGATGACGGCGCGTCCGATCTGGCCGATGGCTCCAAGACGCTGACCGATAACCTCAAGAAATTGGCGGAGAACAGCGTCAGCTTCCAAGAAGGAGTAGGCGACCTCAAGGATGGTGCAGGCAAACTGAGCACCGGTATCGTGAGCGCCGCCTCCGGTGCCTCCCAGTTGAACAACGGTCTCGGTACGCTGACGGGCGGCGCGAAGAAGCTGGATGACGGCATCGGCGCACTGTCGGGCGGCGCCTCCCAGTTGAATGACGGTCTGGGCACGCTGTCGGGTGGTGCGAAGAAGCTGGATGCGGGTCTTGGCACTCTGTCCACGGGAGCAGGCAGCCTTCAGAGCGGCGCCAAGCAGCTCAACCAGGGCTTGTCGCAGCTCAAGGACGGCGCAAATACGCTGTCCGGCGGTTCGCAGAAGCTGGAGAGCGGTGCGCAGCAGCTGAATCAGGGGCTGGGACAATCCAGCGCCGGTCTTCAGCAGCTGCAAGAGCAGCTCACGCCGTTCACCGCAGGCATGGATCAGCTGAACCAAGCGGTTCAAGGGCTGAGTGGGCAGGCTTCGGCTGCAGCAGGTCAATTGAGTGCGGCCCAGCAGCAGCTTCAGCAAAAAGCAGCCGCGATCAAGCAGCAGCAGGAATCGATGGCGGCCTACATTCAGGCCAGCCCGACGATTCCGGCTGAAGACAAGCAGAAGCTGCTGTCGATGATGGCCGCTGGTGCATCGGGTTCCTCGGATGCCAACTCGGTAGGCGGCGATTCGGCTGCGCAGATGCAGCAGTCGCTCGGCCAATTGGATCAATTGGCTTCAAGCGTTGGACAATTGAACGACGGAGCGAAGAAGATTCAGTCGGCAGTCGGCCAATTAGCGGCCGGACAAGAGCAGTTGGTTCAAGGTTCGTCCGCTCTGCTGGACGGACAGAAGCAGTTGACAGGCGGACTGGGCACGCTGGCGACGAAGCTGGGCGACGCCCAGAAGGGTTCGCAGAAGCTGGCGGACGGAGCCGCAAGTCTGGTCGGCGGAGCCGGCCAACTGAAGGACGGCTCGGCCAGCCTGGTGAGCGGAGCCGAGAAGCTCCAGGGCGGCTCGCAGAGCCTGGTCAGCGGAGCCGACCAACTGAAGGGCGGCTCGACCAGTCTGGTGAGCGGAGCCGAGAAGCTTCAGGGCGGCTCGCAAAGCCTCGTCAGCGGCCTCGGCCAGCTCAAGGACGGGGGAGGCCAACTGGTCAGCGGCCTGACCAAACTCGGCGGTGCAACCGGCGAGCTGAGAGAGGGCGCCAATAAGCTGGCGGACGGTTCGGTGAAACTCGACAACGGCATTGGCGATCTCAAGGATGGAACCAACAAGCTGTTCACGTCGCTGAGTGATGGCGTGAAAGAAGCAGGCGATGTTCATTCGGACGACAAGACGTATGAGATGTTCGCACAGCCGACTGAGCTGACGCACTCGGATGTTCATGACGTGAATGAATACGGGGAAGGCCTGGCGCCTTACATGATGTCGATCGCCCTGTTCGCAGGTGCGCTGATGTTCTCGTCGGTCTACCCGCTCAAGACACCACAGATGCGGCCGCGTTCCGGCTGGGCCTGGTTCATGAGCAAATTCAGCGTCATTCTGTTCATGGCGGTGCTGCAATCAGCCATTCTGGATGCCGTGCTGGTGGGAATCGTCGGTTTGCAGGTGCAGAGTTTCTGGCACTTCTACGCCATTACCTTCGTGATGAGCCTGACGTTCCTGTCGCTGCTGTTCTTCCTGTTTGCCGCACTGGGCAAGGTTGGCCAATTCATCGCCTTCCTGATCCTGCTGGCGCAAATCGGCGGCAGCGCCGGTACATTCCCGAAAGTCCTGACGCCGGACTTCTTCCAGGCGATCAACCCTTATCTGCCAGCCACTTACGGAATTCGCGCGCTGCGTGAAGCCGTCTCGCTCGGCAACGACTGGGGATACTTCTGGGCGCAGCTCGCCCATGTGGGAGTCTTCGGCATCGTCTTTATCGCTTTGGCTCTGCTGGTCTTCCTGTTCAGCAAGAAGCGGATCGAAAAAGGCATTGAAGAAGAACGCGAGATCGGGGCAGCTACCGTTTAACGGATGACCCCCGAGCCTCTGCTCGACAACAAGAATCTGGAAGCTCCCCGCGAATGATCCATCTGGATATGCGGGGAGCTTTTTTTCACGACGATTCATCAGGCAAGGTGGCATAATGGAAGAGGAAGGCAAATAGACAGAACCAGAGGGGGAGCGGACGTGGAAGTAAAGAGACAGAGAATTCTCGACGGGGCGATGTTGTGTTTTGAACGATTCGGATTCCGCGGTACAACGATGGAAAGCGTAGCGAAAGCCGCACATGTGAGCAAGAGTTCGATCTATACTTGTTTTGAAAATAAAGAAGCGCTGCTGCGGGCCATCGTCGAAGATGTGCTGGAGGATCTGCTGGAAGAGTCCAAACGGGCCTGTCTGCCTGGGCAGCCGCTGCGGGTGGATATTGACCGCACATTCGATGCCATGATCGCGCTGCGTGAACGGCATCGTTTGCTGGTCGGCATCTATCGGGAGGCGCGCCTGTCGGGAGGGCACGGAGTGCTGGAGATGCGCCGTGCGCTGGAGGAAGGAGTCGTTCAGTATATCGAACAGCTGGTCAGACGACATGCGGATTCGGGTGAAAAGTTCCGGCTGGAGCCTAAAGTGATCGCCTTTCTGGTCTACCGCTCCTATTTGCATCTGATCTATGATTGGGAAGACTTGTATGAGCCGCTTCCGCCTGAACAAATTAAAACCGCGCTGAACGCTTTTGCCTTGTAATCCCGATGGGAAAGGCCGCGTTCGCGCGGTTTTTCTGTTGGTTGGAGCCTTTTAGAGTGCCTGCGGAGGGGGAGAAGTGGGTTCCATTCGACGAGCAGAAGGATCGGAAGCACGTATGGACGAGATGGTCGAATTCTGTTCCTGATAAAAGGTATTTACGAACAGCATGGCGTAATACGGGTCCCACTGGGTTCCTTTACCTTCCGAGATGATCGAAATCGCTTTCTCCAGCGGCATTCCGCTTCTGTAGGGACGATCCGAGGTCATGGCGTCAAACGCATCGGCAACCGCGATAATACGGCCAAACTTGGGAATATCGGTTCCCGCCAATCCATCGGGATAGCCGCGTCCGTCATATCGTTCATGATGGGAGCGTACTCCGGGCAGCAGGGGCGCCATCATCTCGGTAGGCTCAACCTGCTTGAGAATCTCCTCGCCAAGGGTAGGATGTTTTTTGATCTGTTCAAATTCTTCGTCGGTCAGCCGCCCATCCTTGAGCAGCACGCTATCCCGAACGCCAATTTTCCCAATGTCATGCAGCAGGGCCGTCTTGTTGAGCAGATCCAATTCTTCCTGTCCCAGCCCCGCCGCCCGCCCGATCAGCAGGGAGTATTGCGCAACACGTTGAGAGTGACCGGCGGTATAGGCATCGCGTGCATCCAGTGCAGCGGCCAGCGTGGAAAAATAACTTTGCAGCAGTTGATCGTTGATGCTCTGGCGCTGCGACAGCCCATGAACCATGTGGTTGAAGCCAGAGACCAGCCGGGAGAACTCGTCAGAGTACAGGTCGGAAGCGCGGACTTCAAGATCGCCTTTCTGCACGGCAAGCAGTGCCTTTTCCAGATTGGAGATCGGCTGACGTACGCTTCGGGTGAGCAGCCAGGCGCCGAGCGAAGAGAAGAAGATCCCGAAGACGAGGATCAATGACGCCCAGCTCCAATAGTCGTCGGCCAGCGGCGATCCGGTGACACTCAAGCGAATCTGTGTAGCAAGCACGAAGAACAGCAGGGGGAAGGTACCAATTGAGAAGGCACTGAGCTGGAACTTGCGCTGAGTGGATACGATGACTCGACCATCCAGCGATACGCTGACGTTGTATTGGCGTTCGCCCATTTCACTCACCACTTTAAGCAGAGGACGTATGGCCTGATCGGTCAGGAAATATTCGATCAGTGCGTGCATACCGGCTACCAGGACAGCACCGGAAGCGGCAATCCCGATATAGTGAACAGGCAGATCTACCCAGCCGGTGTGCATGAACCACAGTGTCAGCAGAATGGCGGGAACCGACAGTCCGAACAAATGCGGACCCAGAATTCGCAGCACGGACAAAGCCGGAAGCCTGTGGATCTGCAAGTAGGCGTCCCGAATATGATCCAGCGAGGGCTGATCCTCAAGGAATAGGCTGCGAATCGGTCGCACCTGTCTGGAGAATGTCAGCAGTTCTAGCGACATCATAACGAGGAAAGAGATGAACAGCACGACGAATAAAGCGTCAAATCCGCCGATCGGCAGCTTGAGTGCCGAGGTCATGACAGCTCCTCCCAGACATAAAACGGCCAACACGGAACCGATGATGTAGTTGCGTACAAGCCGGCGCAGGAAGCGCCGATATTCGGTCATTATCATTCCTCTTTTCTTGAAACGTTACCTATTCTCTACATCGGTTCAACTCGTGCAAAGTTCAAGTACAGGCCGTTAGATGTCAGGTCAATTGCAGGAGCAGCGGACTTTTAGCTGTGATGCTCGACGTTATTCATCAGCATGCGGATCGTTTCATTTAAGGCACTGAGCTGCGCCAGATCAAGGCCGCTGGATTCAATCAGCGAGGTGGGGATGCAGCCTGCGCTTTGCTGAAGCTCTCGCCCTTTATCGGTAATGCGCACGGTAACGATCCGTTCATCTTCGCGTGAACGGTTGCGTTCCAGCAGACCGGAGGCTTCCATCCGTTTGAGCATGGGGGTTAGGGTTCCGGAATCCAGGCTCAGAACCTGGCTCAATTCCTTGATGCTGCTCTCTTGTTGATCCCACAGGACCAGCAGAACCAGATACTGCGGGTATGTCAGGTTGAGTTCGTCGAGCATAGGACGATACATGCGGAAGATGGCCCGCGAGCAGGCGTAAAGAGAGAAGCAGAGGTGGGAATCAAGCTTGAATTGTTGGTCCATACAGATACCGATCCTTTCCGTTTCACTGGGCCGCGTGCGTAAACTTGTCGAAGGGCCTCTTTATTCAGCACAATCTGTGGCTTTCGGAGTTTGCGCATACGGACTGCCATGTTTTGTTCCATTTTATATTTTAAACAATAGAATTGCAATAAATTATTGAAAGAAATATGGAATCAATAAACCTATCGCTATATTTCGGTAAAGTTCGACAATAATTGAAGGGTTCAGCGAAAAAGTCCCGAGAGAAACACGCCAAAAAAGCGAGCTGCTGCAGCTGCCCGCTTGGGAATGTAATTCTGGATGGATGCCCACTTATTTCAGACTGGCTCGATAAGCCTTAAAACCGTCGATAAATAGCGTCAGCTCTTTTTTGCCTTCGCGGAGCTTGGCCTGCCCCTGTTTATATACCGTCCAATTGATGGTTGCGGCATACAGCGATTTCTTGATGAGCTGCATGCCCTGGAGCTGAAGTGAAGCGCCCTGCACATAATGGGCGTGTAAGGAAGTCAACTTCCCATCCGGCGGATCAAGCTTCTTCAGCTCATAATAGAATTTGCTGTAGTTGGGGACGATCACATTGTTGAGCGCCAGATAGAGAGCTTTGCGGTTGGATGACGATACAGTCTTGAACGTATTGAAAGATTCTGCCGCCTTGCTGGCATACGGCGTAATCTCGTCCAGCCGATCGGCATACTGCTGGGCTGCAGTCTGCTCGGGGCTTGGCGATTCCGTCTTGGTCGCCGCTTCGGTGGCATAGAGGCTGGAAGTGAAGCCTTCGCCCAGGGGCAAAGAAGCGCCCAGGCCGGTTAGAGCGAGGGACAGCACAAACACTTTCTGAAAGCGTCGAAACAGATGGGGGCTGAATGGCATGGCTCAAGTAACCTCCCTTATCATGGACGGCCGAGGCCGTCTGTGCAACCGCTGTGGACAAAGCCTATTTTCAAGTCTCAGGGACGTTTAGGTTCGTTCGTTTCGTGAGTGGACGCTCTGCCCTGCAAGTAGTCAAAGTCACCACGCAGGCGTTCTCGAATGGCCTCTTCCTGCTCAAAAGAATGACGTCTGGCTCGCTCGCGCAGCTCCTCACGGATGCTCTCCTTCAACGCGTCATCCGATGCTTCCACATCAAAGGCACCGTTTCGTTCTTCCCATTCGCTGCGAAGCTCGCGTGCGTTCATCACCTCATAAGCGACTCGTGCGGCATCCTTACGCACCACAGCACTTGCCCCCAGCGCATTCGACCGACTGCTGAGACTAATCTCGTTATGCTCACGCACCAGCGCCAGCAGTGCCCACTCCTGCTCATTCAGCTTGGAGGCGATGGCTTCCAACATCCCCGATTCTTCCACGATGTCCTTGATATTTCGTTCCGCATCCATCAATGGGCCGTTGTAACCGCCAATCAGACTGCCAATCGGCCCGGACATAACGGACATGATGGAATCGATCAGGTCATTCGTTAGATGCCGCATATCCGGCTGATCTTCGGCAAAGCGGTAGTCGCGCTCCCGAACGATTCGTCCGGATAATTTGCGCAGCACCGCTGCTTGAAGGACAAGATATTCATCGGTGATCGGATGCTGCTGGAACCGTTCGATGACGTGATCCAGTGATTTCTCCTGCTTGAAAGTCATAAATACGATGTTGTCCATGCTGCTGGATTCCCTCCGTTTCTAATGAAGCCCTATAATGAAGTCGGGTGAACTCATGTGCAGTCAGAGATTGAGTCAGGGCTGTCCAAATAGGTGACTACTTCTTTTATAAAGTTGTTTTTTGCGTTTCAATCAACGGCTATACTAAAATGGATGAGAATCCGCGTCCGAATCGGAAGCGGTATAGGTTTTCGCCGCGTATACACAGGGTATGACATTCCATAGGAAAGTAAGGGGGAGAGACGATGGGATCAAAAAATTTGGCGGGAATCTCGCTGATCGTGATGGCCGCAGGCTTCGTGGTCTGCCTGTTCCTGCCCGAAAATGCGTGGACGTTTGTGATCCTGGGCGGCTTTGAAGCGGGTCTGGTTGGCGGCCTCGCTGACTGGTTCGCGGTAACGGCTCTGTTCCGGCACCCGCTGGGCATCCCGATTCCACATACTTCACTTCTGCTCAAGAACAAGGGACGGATCGTGGATTCGTTGGTGTCTGCGATGGAAAATGAACTGCTGAACAAAGAGAGTATCACCCGCCAATTAAGCCGCCTGAATCTGGTTCATGGCGTGGCAGGTATTGTTACCCGCAGCATGGCGCGTAAGCGTACGCGGCAGCAGATTCTCGACTACGCTTCCGAAGCCATTGCCAAGCTGCCGCTGGAGAAGGCGGTAGAGCCGGTACGTGAAGCGGCTGCCGGTTATGTGCGTGGTGTAGACGCCGCAGGATTGGCCGATCGTGCCTTAACCAAGGTACTGAATGATGGTTACGAGATTCAGCTTTTTGATTGCGCGCTGGGAGAGGCCAGAAGATGGGCGTCTCTACCTTCGACCAAAGATACGATGGGCGCTCTGGCTCTGGAGCAGCTGTCGAACGCGAAGGTGGGCGGATTTACCGGATTTGCGTTCCAGGCCTTTGCCGGCATGGTGAACGAAGACAAGTTGGGTTCCATGATCCAGACGATGCTGATGGCGGGCATTGATTCGCTGCTGGACCCTTATGGCGAACAGCGTATAGCGATTCTGCGCGAAATTCGGGTCAAGTTGTTTGAAGCCGCAGGAGATGAAGAGAAGCTGGAGTACGTGCGCGGTCAAGTGCTGGAGATTTTGCAGGAAGAGAGCACCGCGCTGTTCATCCGTGAGAATCTGGAGAAGCTGCGTCAGTTCGCACTGGCGAAGACGGCAGAAGAACGCGCGAACGGCGGAAGAATGGTTTTCCGTGTCTATGCGGCGCTCCTTCGCAATCTGGCTTCCGAGCCGGAGCGAATTGAAGAGTGGGAATCAAAGGCACGCGGAACGCTCGTCAGACTTGCCGAAGAGAACCATTACCGCATCGGACAGCTGGTACGGGACAATGTGGATCGCATGGACGATCAACAGCTTGTCGAGATGCTTGAAGAGAAGATTGGCAAGGATCTGCAATGGATTCGGGTCAATGGCGCCGTCTGCGGGTTCCTGGTCGGTATTGTGCTGTCTGCCATTCAGTTAATCTGAGGAGGAGGCATCCCAAATCCTCTCCGCTCGCTGCCGGATGATCTTGACTGAATCGCATGATCTTAATTCAAATAAGTGTAATATATCTGTAAACAGACCAAGGCCTCCTATAAATTAGGTAGGCCTTTTCTTATGAGCAGAGCCTCTTATGAATAACATCATAATATGTAAAAATAGAATTTTATTTATAAATAATAATAAGATCATTCTAATAATCGCAGCTCGACATCCCGAGGCGGAATGTGAAGGGTTATTTAGTAGAAAGCCTGATGCAGCGCGGTTTGTAGACAGTATTTGCCTTGCGGAAAAAACATTTTTTGTAGGCGAGGGCAACCTTTCTTGTGATTCGGACGTCAAATATTAGAGTAAGAAGTCAAGAGACGTATTTCAACCAACCCATATAATGGAAGGGAGAAAAAAGATAATGAAGAAAAACATGCAAAAAATCAGTGCAGCTGTATTGGCGGGAGCACTGCTCATCCCTGCGGCCATTCCGCAAACAGCCGACGCAGCGGCAGCCAAGATCAAGATCTACATCGACGGTGTGGAGCTTACGACTCGGCAGGCGCCAATCGCCCAGGGTAACCGGACGCTCGTACCGCTTCGTGGCATCTTTGAAGCGCTGAACGCGCAGGTGAACTGGAACCAGAAGACACAGACGATTACCGCTTATAGAGGGGGTAACACCGTAACGCTCAAGATTGGTTCCAAGGCCGCAACGGTGAACGGAAACAATGTGACGCTGGACGTGCCTGCACGTGCGATCAATGGCAACACGGTCGTGCCGCTGCGCTTCATCGGGGAATCACTTGGTCAGAACGTCAACTGGAACCCGACCAGCCAGAGCGTCGTGATTACGACGACTTCGGACCTGAAGGCTCCTTCTTCCGTTACGGCCAGCAACCTCGGCCAATATGGAGACGGTCGTGACCTTCGCGTAGCGTTCAACAAGTCTTCGGATGAGTCCTATGTCGATCACTACCGGGTATTCGTCGTGAAATCGGGCAGCGCTTCTTCGTTCAATCTGACGAGTGCAACCAACACCAATAACTTCACAACTATCATGCCGGATGGATCGAACCCGACCTTCACATTCAATGCACAGTCCAAGGACACCAGCGGCGAAACGCTGAAATCCGGTCAGCCTTATCAAGTCTTCGTGCTGGCAGTCGGCAATGAATTTGCATCCGGCAAGGCCGTGCTCTCGTCGGCTTCCTCTGCCGTTACTCTGAGCGGCAATCCAGCAGGAGCAGCTCCAACAGCTGTTCGCGCAGCGGATGTAGCGGATAACGGCGACGGCCGTGACTTGAACGTATCGTTTACGCGTCCTCAGGATGAGTCGCGTGTGTCGGGCTACAGCGTGTTCGTAGTCAAGACGGCCAATGCGTCTTCGTTCAATCTGGCCGCAGCGAATGCGGTTCCTGCTGCCAACATGACTTCTGTGGCAAAAGGATCTTCGAGTGTGACGCTGACGTCGGCTTCCCGTGATACTTCGGGTGAACTGATTCGCAGCGGCGTACCTTATACGGTATTCGTCATGGCGAACAGCAGCAGCAACGTAGCGACCAATAACGCCCTGTCCGTTGCATCCTCTTCGCTGACACTGTCGATGAGCGGATCGGATGTATCGGCAACCAATATCGCTGCAAGTGACGTGAATGACTACGGCGATGGTCGTGACCTGCGCGTCACCTTCGACCGCGCGACAAACGAAGGCGTGGTCAGCCAATATCGCATCATGGTTGTGAAGGATTCCAGAGCGTCTGCCTTCAATATCAATGCGGCAAACAGCCTGCCAGCTGCCAACTACACAACGGTAACCAAAAACGGTGCGAACATTGCGCAGACGTTGAGTTCATCCACACGCGATACGGATGGCGATCTGATTCGTAACGGTACGACATACCGCGTGTACGTCCTGACTGTCGGCGCGGGTACATCGAGCAGCACCAACATTCTGTCGAGTTCCTCGCAGCCGATTACACTGGGCGGCAACAACGTGGGGACTGCCCTGACTCCGTCGCTGACCGATGCGGGCAACGCGGGGGATGGACGTGACCTGCTGGTAACGTTCGGACGCGCTTCGGACGAGAGCAGCATCTCGGAATATCGAGTAATGGTTGTCAAATCGGCTAGTGCGGCAAACTTCGGTCTGTCGTCCGCTATCAGCGTTCCATCGACGAACTATACGATGCTGCCTAGAACGGGTGCCAACCAAAGCACATTCCTGAACACATCCACCCGTGACGTCAATGGTGAGCCGATTCGCAGCGGCGTGGCTTACCGCGTCTTCGTTCTGGCGGTAGGAACAGGCAACTCGAACAATGCGTCCAACTACTCGCTGTCCGGCGTGTCCAATGCAGTAACGCTGGCAGACGGAACTTCGGCAGTCGGCGCAACCAACGTAGCCGCAGGAGTTAAGAGCCAGACAGGTAATGCGAGTGATGTTGAAGTGACGTTTACCCGTTCTTCGAGCGAGACGGACGTCAGCGAATACCGCATCCTGGCCGTTCCATCGAGCCAGTCGGGTTCGTACAGCCTGGCAAACGCCAATGCAGCCGTGTCTTATACAACGGTTGCCGCAGGTGGCAGCGGACAGGTTCGCCAAGCGCTTAACGCCAGCAGCCGCGATGTCAATGGTAACCTGATCTCCAACAACGGAGCTTATCGCTTCTTCGTCCTGACGGTGTCGAAGAGCGGCGTCAATGCGCTGTCGGATCGTTCCAACGAAATCTCGCTCAGCGAAGCTGGCGCACCGGCTGCTACGAATGTGAGAACATCGGCCAGCGGACCTAATGTAACGGTTAGCTTCTCGAAGCCAACCAGTGAAGTGGGCACTGCTTATTACAACGTAATGCTGGTTCCTACAAACAAAGCAGGAAGCTTCACTCTGGCACAGGCGAATGTAGCTTCCAACAGCCAACGCTCCAATGGTGAAAATGTGACATTCGGAATCAACGGAAGTGTCAACCGTGACGCCTTCGGTGATCCACTGCAAGTGGGCGTTGCATACCGCGCGTTCGTCCTGTCGATTGCAGACGGAAGCCGTGCGACAAGCAATTCCTTGTCCGAAAATGTTAATAATGACTTCTTCCTGACCAACTGATCTGCCCAGGTGGATCTCTAGTTCAATAGGAGCGGAGGCAGGGAACCTGATTGTACGCGACTCCCCCTCTTTTGGTCGGAGCTGTACCAGGAACCCGGGCTGTCGAGAATTTTCTCGGCAGCCTTTTTGTGTGGGATGGGCTTATGGAAGGAACTGCGAATGGACAAGCGCAAGATCCTATCAGGTGTGGAAACAGAGTGAGCCTTTCGGTTCATATATGTAAGCTAATCTAACTCGAAAAAGATAAATTTGCGTCAAAAACGTCCGCCTTTTTAGAAAAAAACAAAAAAATATAGGAAATGTAAGCTTTTATCCAAAAAGTTTATTGAAACCGTTCGCCTCATCGCCTAAACTTATCACAAAGCAAGAGGTGAACCCCTCTTCAGTATTCACCAAGCTCAGGATTGTGAGGCGAGATAGACTTGAAAAGCTTACAGGTCAAGATCATGCTGATTTTCTCGGTATTGATCGTAGTGTCGGAAGTCGTGTTGGGGTACAGCGTGTATAGGTCTTCGTCCCGTCTGTTGGTTGATTCGGTAGGCAGACAGGCGCAGAGTATTGCGGACTATGCCGTTAGCGAGATTGATACGAACGCCTACAGCAAGATTACGGCAGAAGGCGGCGTAACCGCCTATTATTTTCAGCTGCGCAAAAAGTTGAATGAACTGCGTCAAGCCAACCATCTGAAATATTTGTACACAATGAACCGCGAAGAGCAGGGTGGGAAGGTAAAGTATTTCTACGCCGTAGATGGCGCCCCTACGGATGCACCGGCAGAGAGCGTATCGGCTCTGGGTTCGGTTGAAGACAACATCAATGACAAGCTGGTCGCTGCATTTGAGACGGGTCAGCCGCAGATTGGCAGCATGACCGTGGATCAAGAGTACGGTTCGACACTCACCACTTACGTGCCAATCAAGGATGGCAGCGGCAAAATGCTTGGTGTAGTCGGTGCAGACTTCGATTCGACCCAGATTCAGAGGCAGCTGGATGACAACCGCAACCAGGCGCTGCTGATCGGCGGCATCATCCTGGCTGTCTCACTGGCCGTATCCTACCTGGTATCCCGCATGATTGCCGCGCCGATTCGCCGCCTGACCCGCGAGATGCAGGGCGTTGAGTCGGGTGATCTGACCTTGAAGGCATCGGATACACGCAAGGATGAGATCGGTCGCCTGTCCCAAGCCTTTGGATCGATGATTCATACCATGAGCAGCATGATTCTGGGCGTACGTTCCGGCGCACAGGAGACGCGGCTTTCCGCAGAAACGCTGTCCATCCGGGCGGAAGAATGGTCGTCCGCCAGTGAACGGATGACCGGTCACCTGGGAGAAGCAGGCGATCAAATGCGTCAACAAGCTCGTCTGAGCGAGGAAAATACACGTGCGCTTGGCGAAGTGAGCGGAGGCATCCAGCACATTGCCGATGCGCTGAATGTCGTGGCGGGAGCGGCGCAGGAAGCGTCGGAGACTGCCAAGAGCGGCAGTGAATTTGTCCGGGGAGCCTTGAGCCAGATGGAACTCGTACAGACTTCTTCGGATGAAACGAAGGAACGCGTCGAACGATTGAATCTTCATTCCAGTCAGATTGGCGAGATCGTTGGTGAAATTCAGGCGATCTCTTCACAGACCAATCTGCTGGCGCTGAATGCGTCGATTGAAGCGGCACGTGCAGGTGAGCATGGCCGGGGCTTTGCGGTTGTAGCCGATGAAGTGCGGAAGCTGGCAGAGCAGACTGCCCGATCAGCATCCGACGTGGCGGCAATCGTAGCCGGTATCATTGGAGAGACGCACGAAGCCGTAGAGGGTGTGCGTATTCAAGCGCGCAAGATTGACGAAGCAGCGGGTGTGGTGAAGCAGACAGGTGATTCGTTCACGGGAATTCTGACGTCGGTTGAGCGGATTGCAGAGCAGCTTCAGGAAGTGTCTGCCGTGTCCGAACAGACCTCGGCAGGTGCCCAGCAGGCTGCGGCGGCAGCTTCCCTGATGGAAGAGGCTTCACGCACGGCTTCGACGCATTTTGATGGTATCCAGCAGTCGGCAGAAGGGCAGTTGGCGGCCATTGACGAGATGAAGACCTCGGCGGCTGAATTGGAACGGATGTCTGCGGATCTGGAGCGGATGATTGGGAAATTCAAGGTGGATGAATCCGCTGGATCGGCTGCAGCAGAACACATTCATGAGGGGGCTGGAGCTGCGGATTCGGACTTTGTGATTGATGCGACGACCGCTGGCGATGCCGGGCAGCCGCAGGAGACTGAGGTGCCGCATTCTTCGCGCAAAGCCGAAGCGTCCTGATTCCTTGATCGACCCAGCAGGCAGCGAACATGGCAGGGTGAACCCGCGCAGGAGAAGCTCCGAATGGGGCTTCTCTTTTTGTTTGGAGCGGGATAGCCGGTCGTCCGGGCAAGCGTTTCATTGTTCCGACCGACAACCTGTACTATAATGAAAGTTACTTTTTGCAAATCTTAAACCGAAGGGAAGACTCCGATGCTGCCGATTCAACCACAAGCTGTTCAAGAGCTGCTGGACAAGCTGAAAGATCAGGAGCTGTATCTGCATCTAGAGCTGACCAACGGCGCCTATACGTTCGACCGCGACCGTTCCAGGCTCGTCGCCTCGAATCTGATTCGCAATGTTAAAGTCAGCTATTCGCATGGTTCCATTTCTGGAAGTGGGCCTTACCGGGTTGGCTTGAAGATGCCGGAAGGCTGGATTTATGCGGAAGGGCTGACGCATTATGAAGAGAGTGAGACGGAAAGAGCCGTTCTCGCAGGCAACGATCATGATGGCAAACTGGTGGTCAGCCTGATGTTAAGCAAGGAACCGTTCTAAGGCAGGCGCTCAAGCAAGCTTAAACCTGACCGTAACGATCAAGTTCAACGAATGAAGGTGCAGGAATATTCATTTCTGCCCGACCATTCCTACTAAAGCGGCTTATACCGTATTTCGGAAAGGAGCGGGTATCCCCCGTGGAACGCCATGTGCTAATTGTATTTCCCCACCCCGATGATGAGTCGTATACCGTCTCCGGCACGGCCGCTTATCATCTGCATAACGGAACACCAGTGACTTATGCTTGTCTGACGATGGGCCAACTGGGTCGCAACTTGGGCAACCCTCCGTTTGCCAATCGGGTCACACTGCCTACCGTGCGTCGTGCCGAGCTGGAAGCCTCCTGCGCGGCCATTGGGATCACCGATCTGCGTACGCTGGGTTTTCACGATAAGATGATCGAGTTCGAGGATCGGGAGCTGCTTGACGGCAAACTCCGCGACTTGATCGAAGAATTGAACCCTTCACTGATTCTGACCTTCCATCCGCTATACAGTGTGCATCCGGATCATGATGCCTGCGGAGCGGCTGTTGTACGCGTCGTGGAGGCCATGAAGCCCCAGGATCGTCCCAAAGTCCATGTGGTCGCCTTTGCCAAAGGCCATGAACGTGCCCTTGGACCGGCGGATGTGCATGTGGACATCACTTTGTTCCTGGAACAGAAGGTCGGTTCGATCAAGGCACATAAATCCCAGTTCCATACGGACCCGGTCTTTGAAGGACGTTCCGTCCATGATCCGGTCATCCGTGAACGTTTCGCCAGCGAAAAGTTCTGGACGTATCCATTCGATCCTTACCCGCATGGGAGAAAATAAACGGTAGGAAATACAGAGAGAGGCCGCGATCTTCGCGGCCTTTTTTGCATGGGAAGAATCGATTCTGAATTTTTCTCAAAAATTTACGTACAGTTGACGAAAATAGAATCAAGCTTGAAACGATGGTCTGCCTCTTTATGTTAATCTGATCGTGAGCTGCGAGCAGGTCCATCCGCTGTATCGTTTGTATCTTTTATAAGGCTCATTGAAGAGCCAGGAGGAATATCCATGGTAACCGAACATCGCTACGCTTCAAAGTCCAAAGGATTCCGCACGGTGCGAGGCCGGACGTTAGCGACCCTGCTGCCCGTGTTTCTCGCCACCTTGCTGCTCATCTCGGGCTTCTCATATCTCTATGCCAAGCAGATTGTTCAGAACACGATCGAAGGGCGTATGGAAGCACGAATCGCCGAAGTATCCAAGCAGGTTACCGGAGATCTGGATAAACATATTCAGATGCCGGACGCCGCAGCCAGAGCGGTTGAAAACCAGCCGGGTGCGTATAGTCTGGAACAGTATCGCCAACTTTTCACCCATCTGCTGCAAGTCAATCGAGATACATTTGGCATGGGCATCTTCTTCCAACCCGGCAAATATGCAGCGGGTACGCCCTATTTTTCGACGTATGCGTATCGGGACGGCGATAAGGTCGCCACAACCGAACAGTACAGCGATCCCTCCTACGATTATCCCAAGCAGCAGTGGTACCTTAACGGCATGAAAGCCAAGGCCATCACTCCGCCCTATCATGACTCGAGGCTGAATATCGACATGATGACCGTGGCTGTACCCTTTTACGCCAAGGATCAGTCGCTGCTGGGAATCGTTACCGCGGATATGGATTTGTCTACGATCCAAAGTTACGTAAAAAATGCCAAAGTCGGCTCGGGGGGCTGGGCTACGCTGTATGATGGCTCAGGTACGTGGATTGCCGGGGCGGAAACGGTAGGGCAGGCGGATACTGAAGGAAGTTCCTCCAAGCAGCAGGGAGAGCCATTGACGCTTCAGAAGAGTGCCAATCCAGAGCTGGCCGCTCTGTCGGGACAGCTTCTGTCCGGGCAGGATGGAGCCACTTCTTATCAGGATGCCCATGATACGTATCGGTTGTTCTATCGGCATCTCCCGGGGACGGATTGGGTACTGACGCTGACCGTACCGGAAAGCGCCATGTTCGCCCCTTTAAAGCAGCTGCTGCTGTGGGTTTCGGTTATCAGTCTCGGCGGGATTGCTGCGGCTGTGGTTGCCGTTCTGCTCTACAGCCGCACGATCACACGCAATCTGTCCAAAGTTAATCTGCTGGCTCGTACGCTGGCGGGTGGCGATCTCACCTCGCAGGTTGCCATTACCGGACGCGATGAATTCGCGGATATGGCCGGTCATCTGAATGAGATGGCGAGGAATCTGCGCGGATTGATGGATCGGATTGCCGAGACATCCCGAGAAGTGGCGGGAGCTTCGGAACGATTGAGCCAGAGTTCCGATGAGAGCAGTAAAGCTACGGAAAGTGTCGTCATCGCCATCCAGGAAGTGGCGTCAAGCTCGGAGACGCAGCGCACTTCGGTTGCGGAAGCGTCGCTTGCGCTGGAAGAGATGGAGCAGGGCGTAAGGCGTATCGTGGATGGCTCTCTGGAGGCATCCCATACCACCGAAGACTTGAGTACCAAAGCCCAAAATGGTGGAGAGCGGATGCGGGAAGCCTCGTCCTTCATGCAGTTGATGGAGCAGCAGGCTGCTTCCGTACTGGATCGAATCTCTGCCCTGGATCAACAATCGCAGGAGATCGGAAACATTGCAGCGCTGATCGCCGAGATTAGCGGACAGACCAATCTGCTGGCGCTGAACGCTTCGATTGAAGCGGCTCGCTCAGGAGAACACGGTCGAGGTTTTGCGGTGGTGGCTCAGGAAGTGAAGAAGCTGGCAGAGCGCTCGGAAGAAGCTACCCGGCAGATTGGTCAACTGCTGCGTGAGATTGCGGAGGAGAACAAGGGAGCCGTCCACGCTGTGAGTGAAAATACAGCAGGCATCGGTCAGGGAGCGGCACTGGTGGCAGAAGCGGAGGGGATCTTCCGGGAGATCAACAGCGGCCTGTCGGAGATCACCAAGCAGAGCCTGGAGATCTCCGCATCTTCGCAGCAGCTGATGGCGGGTACCGAACAGGTTCGTTCAAACGTGGAAGGCTTGGCGCGGATCGCTTCGTCTACGGCCGATCATGCCCAGACGGTGGCTGCCGCTTCGGAGCAGCAGCTGGCGTCGATGGAAGAGATCGCAGCTTCCTCGATTGAACTGTCCGATATGGCAGAGGGGTTGCAGGAGCAGGTAAGCCGGTTCAACGTGAAATAAAAGAGTTGACCGCAGAAGATGGGAATAAAAACAGCGTGAGGCCAACCGAGATTCATTCGGTTGGCCTCACGCTGTTGGAAGCCGCGCAAGTTCGGGCGCTGCATCGTCATTCTGCCGGGCTTCGGACAGCATGTTGAAGAGGGCAGAAGCAGGTCTGTCTGCCCCTCCAGGTGTCGGGGGCAGCGTTGAATCGTCCTGTCCGTCGTCAGCCGCGAGGCCTACATCGGCACATCCTTGCGGCCCTTCTGCATGGGAGAGCCGCAGAGCGGGCAGGGCTTGTGCGCAGCCATCATGTCCTTGCTGTGCATGATGCGCGTCCAGGCGACGCAGGAGCCGGAGGTGCAGAGCCAGACCGGAACGCTCTGCGTCCGCTGCGGAGCCGCAGGGGCGGCGCCGCTTGAAGCGCCGCTGCCAGACGGCGCTCCGCTGCCTTGTCCGAATCGGCCCGTGCGGACTTTGCCGAATCGGCCTGGGTCGGGTGCTCCGCCCCGGCGGCCGCCGAACGCGGCGCGGGCGGCAGCGTCCGACGCTGCCGTCTCCTGTCCGAACGCGGACAGGAGGAAGCGGGACACGGCGGCCTTCTTGCCCCGCTGCGTAGCGGGGGAACTGATGAACAGCTGCTCTTTCGCCCGGGTTACGGCGACATAAGCCAGGCGGCGCTCCTCTTCAAGCGCCTCCGCATAGCTGGCTTCGCCTTCAAGACCTACGCGGGTGTCGCGCAGGTTATCTGCGCCCAGCGCAGAGGCATGGGGCAGTGTACCTTCCGACGCGCCGATCAGGAAGACCACCGGGAACTCCAGGCCCTTGGACTTGTGAATCGTCATGAGAGCAATGCGGTTGCCCTGAGCCTGTGACTTGACGGCGGCGGTCTGTTGATTGCGCAGCAGCATGTCATCCACGAAGGCGAGGAACGAGACGATGGAATCGAACCGACCGGCAGATGTCTCCAATTCGTCGAGCATCTCCTTGAGCATCTCGCGGTGCGAGGTCTGTTCGCTGTGTTCGCCCGCCTGAATATAGGCGTCATAGAAGCTTTTGCGAATCTGGGTGATCGCAGCGGCGGGAACCAGTCCCTTGAGCGAGCGAATGACCTCCAGGCGCTGCCGGATCTTCTCAAGCTGGAAGTCCTTCAGACCGGGCAGCGTCAGCAGATGGACGAGCGGACCTTTCTTGGGACGGCCTTCGTCCGTCCGCCGAATGTGATCCATGCCTTTGTCCCGGGCGATATACAGGGTCGGCAGGACGCTCTGCATCGCATCGAAATCGCGGCGGTTGATGGACAGCCGCATGTGATCGAGCACGGGCTTGACCAGCCAGTGCTCATACAGCAGCCGGCCGTCGCCATAATCGATATGCGGAATGTCCTGCATCACAAGCTGTTCCAGTACCGCCCGGTTGCTGCTGGAGGAGCGGTACAAGATCGCAAAGTCTCCATATTCGCGCCGTCCGGCTGCAATCTCGCGGCGAATGAAGTTGACGATCTCCTGCGCTTCATCGTCGGCGGAATCCGGGCGCATGTAGGCTGGCAGCAGCGAGCCGTTATGGGCGGCGCGAAGCGTCTTGGAGCGCCGCATCTTGTTATGGCGGATGACCTCGTTGCCCAGACCCACAATCGCCGGTACGGAGCGATAGTTGATGTCCAGCGTGATAACGCGTGCTCTTGGATACAGCTTCTCGAACTCCAGAATGAATTCGCTTCGCGCTCCATTGAAGGAATAGATCGTCTGATCGTCGTCGCCCACCACCATAAGATTGTTGCGCGGTGCGGCAATCATCTTCACGATCTCATATTGCAGCAGATTGGTATCCTGGAATTCGTCGATCATCAAGTGGGTAAACCGCCGCCGCAGCCGTTCCAGCAGCTCGGGTCGCTCATTGAGCAGCGCATAAGCTCCGGTCAGTACATCATCAAAGTCGATCTTGTCCGTCTCCAGCTTCCACGCTTCATAGCGCAGCAGAATCCGCTTCATCTGCCGATCGGCTTCGGTCTTCTCCGGCAGCTGCTCGGCAGTCATCAGATTGACCTTGTAGGAGGACAGCAGCGCCAATAGATTCTCCGGCGGATAGGCGTCCTGAAGATGCAGCTCCCGCATCAGCTGTTGCAGTTGGATATGCTGGCGGCGGGTATCGCCGAAGATCTCCTTCTGCATCCCTTGGCTGAACAGCAGCCAGAGACAGAACGAATGGAAGGTACGCGCCTGGATGCGCCCTGCTTCGTACTCGCCAATGCCCGGCAGTGCGGCGATTCGCTCCCGCATCTCGGCGGCGGCCTTGCTGGAGAAGGTGAGCAGCAGGATGCCCGATGGATTGACGCCGCGAACGTCAATCAGATAACCCGTGCGGCAGACCAACGTACTGGTCTTCCCCGAACCGGCTCCAGCCAGTGTGAGCAGTGGGCCGTCTGTGCAGCGCACAGCCGCGATCTGTGCCGGATTCAACCGGATGCCGGCCTGTTCCATCGCACGCCAATAGGCGGCATCCAGCTCCCCGAGCTGTCCGCTAATCGTCTGGGCGGTATGTCCAACGCCGCTGCCTGATACCGTTTCCGCCCGAGGCACTCTTCCCGAAGATATGCCGAACGGCTTGTTGTCAAATCCGGATGTCGCTTTTCCCACTGTTCGTACCCCTCAATTCATTGATGTTCCGTCCAAAATCCGATTCCATAAATGTATCATGTTCGCTGGAGCAGCGTCAAAGGAATTGCTTCTTTTTCCTTCTCTTTTTCGCCTCTTTTCGTCACTGCTCCACACGCCAAAAACCGCCCGAACCCCTCCCGGGGGAGCGGCGGACGGTCTGAACGAACTTGGTGATGCGGAAGGATTAGCACTCCATGGATTTGCCCTGTTCCGGCGGCGCAACGCGGTAAGTTGTCACGAACGACGGGCGAGGGAAAATGTTGGGACGCTGCTGGGTGATGCCTTCCGGCTGGTCTCTTTTTTGATGAGCGTGATTGTAAGCTTCGGAATTCTGCCAGCTCTTGAAGCTGTCTTCGTCCTTCCAGATGGTCAGAATGACATACGTGTCACCCTGAAGCGGACGGAGCACGCGAATTCCCGCGAAGCCAGGCATCCCTTCAACGCGCCGTGCGCGACCGAGGAACCGTTCTTCAAATGCGCTGCGGCCATCTTCGTTCACCGGGATGTTGTTCATGACCGCAAATCCGCCAGAGAGAGTACCTGCACTGTCGATGGCCTGATAAGCCGAACGGGAATCGATGGACGTATCCGGTGGCGAGACCGCTTCAAACAAATGCAGCGTCTCTTCTTCGCCCGTCAGGGTATACACATTGTCGAGCTGCGGATCTTCCGGCAGTGCGCCGTGGAATAAGTAGACAAACATGCGAATCAACCTGCCTTTGCGTCAAAATAGGGAATCCTGCTTACCGCGCAGAGTCGCTGCGGTGAGTCTTGCATTCATCAAATATTACGTTCATCGGGTCTTGATTTCGTGATGTCTTACTCTCCTTATACCCTTTTACAGCCAAGTGGAAGCGTCAGCGGATCGGCTGGCGGCTGGTCAGGTAGACCTCCTGCCCTGCCGCTCCAACCAGCTCTGCCGAATCCGGCAGGTTCTCTGCCACGATCTCCGAGGTGTCTTCGTCAGCGTCGTACACGGCAATCTGCCGGTTGGCCCCGCTGGTATCTGCTTCATCGGAGAGCGGGCTGTAGAAGAGTTGATGCGTCGAGTCAAGCCAGTATCCCAGCCCCGGTGCGGGCAGAAGCAGAGACTTCGCCAGGGCAACGTCGTACACGCTGCCCGTAGAATAATAGCGATACAGTCCATCCGAAGAAGGGGAAAAGACAGGCTGTTCCGCTACTGATTCTGCAATCGGCTGCCGGGTTATCGAATGTGCCGATGGGTCATAGACCCATTCTGCATCTTGACCGCTGCGGCTGGCATCTTCCAACCAAATGTGCACGTTCTCTCCGTCATCCACGATAGAAACCGGTTCGTAGGCTGGATAGGCATGGTTCAGCGTGTCAACACGTGGATTTCCCCGAAGAACCCCTCTATGCAGCGTTGGGGAGCCTCCATCCAACGGCTCAATTAGCAGATCGAACCGACCAGCAGGGGGCGGTTCGCCCAATACGGCGATGACCGACTTGCGATCCTGACTGTAGACCGCTCCGTAGACCCGCTGCTTGGTGACGATCTTGAAGCGCTCCACCTCATCGGGTTCGGTGGCTCGCCAGGCTTCCGTTGTAGCCGAGTAGAAGATCCCGCGTTCATCAGCGATGAAGCTGCCTACTCCGGTATAGTTTGTCGTCAGGTTAAACGGGTAATCTCTGCGTTTGCCCGTCTCCAGATCCAGCAGACTGTCGGCAGCTGCCGCAGTATAATTGCTCCCGATCTGCTTCCAACCACCGCGATCCAGCAGGAGGTAACGACCGTCTGGACCAAGAAGCGAGACCTGGTCGTACGGATGGTCAGCCAATCCGGAGACCTTCTCGGATTGTCCGCTGTCAGTATGCAGCACATACAGCGACGCAGGAGGGAGCAGATTGACGACCAACTGCCCCGGGCTGCCTTCGCTACCGTCCACGCTAATCAGATATTGATCGTCATCGCGGCTATTTGGCGCGGCTGCGGTCAGCAGCAGTTCTCTGCTGCTGCGCCAATTGAAGGTCAACTGGGGAATGACCCGGTTGGGTTCGGCAGACGCAAAGGCTCTGGCCTGGCTGCGCAGCTTGTTCTGAATGAACGTGCGGTTTACGGCTTGACTGAATACCAGCCGAAAAGACTGCACTTTTCCCCGGTAAATATCCACCTCGTTGACTCCTCGAAGCAGCGGCTCATCTGCCAATGTGATCGTGACCGAAGAACGGGAAGGGGCAGACTCGGCTGCGTAGCCGATGGTTGGCAGCAGTCCGGTAAGGCCAAGGCACAGAGCCAGTCCCAGTCCCAGTCCTAGTACACCGCCCATCCTCAGAGGGTTCCTGCTCAATAGATGTTTCCTGTTCGACATGTGATTCCTGCTTAAAACTTGCCTGCCGTTCAAACGCTGCTTGGGCATCATCCTGCGCCTCCCTTGTTCAGGTAGGGGTTCTTATCGGCCTCAACCGACCGAGAACTTCTCCTTGTCTTTTTATCGGCAAGAGTCCCTAACCTTTTCGTCGAAATTCATTGGGGGAGCAGCCCGTCGTTTTCTTGAACACACGGCTGAAATATTTTTCGTCCTGGTAGCCGACCAGTTCCGCGATTCGGACAACCAGCATATCGGAATCCAGCAGCAGCCGCTTGGCCCGTTCCAGCCGAACGTTTGCCAGATAATCGAATACATTCTCGCCAAATTCCCGCTTGAAGCGGCGGGAAATATATTCGCGGCTGAGGAAGAAGCGATCTGCCAGATCCTGAAGCGTCAGATCCTCGCGGTAGTGCTCCCGGATGTAGGCCGCAATGTCTTCCATCACACCGGCGCCAGCTGCCCCGGCAGGCCCTCCTTCAAAAGCATGAATATATTCGCTGCCTTCGGCACTGAGGGCAGGGGGCACCGCACTGGACGCCGCGTTGCTGCCGGCGCCAGAGATCCCGGTTCGGCTTCTCGCCGCGTGGGTGCCTGCTGGGACCGCCGCAGCCTGGATAGCTGTCCGCTGGTTCAGCGCTTCTTCGGCTTGTAGATACGAAGCACGCAGCCCTTCCGCCAGTCCGTCGGCACAGCCGCCCAGCCCAAAATGCAGCGATTCGCCAAGTACGCTGGCAATGCCCGCGTTTATGCGAACCAACTTCTCACCGGCGTGGGCCGCCGCCGCCCAGAAGAAGATGGGCATCTCTCGCTCGCGGCCGAGATTGCGAAACGCATAGCCGTCGCGCCCGTGGCCCAGCACTTCGTTCGCCACGTTCGCCAGCGTGAAGAACAGCAGGTCGGTGCGCCCGGCATAGCGCTGCCAGAGCGGGGAATGTTCGCCCAGCCTAAGCACGGCGCTGCGGACGGTTCGCGGCTCGTCCGTCAGCATGAACTCGCGGATCAGCTCCTGATCGGCACTTGCCCTTGCCACGGCACTGCCCAGCAGATCGGAACAGAGTTTGTCCCGATAGACCGGCTTGAAGCGGTTGACTTCCATCGTCTGCTCACGCAGCCGCCTGCGGCTCTCTTCGCTGGTGCGCCAGCTGTCCACCGCACGGGCAAACGCATCATTGAGCTGGTCGCCATCGATGGGCTTCAGCAGATAATCCATGCCGCCATAGCGAAGCGTCTGGCGTGCAAAGTCGAAGTCGCCATGACCGCTGATGACCAGCGTCTTGATGTCCGGTGCGCTGCGGCTGATCCACTCCAACAGGTCAATTCCGCCGCCTGCTGGCATAATCATGTCGGTCAGGACAATCTGGGGGGCATGGCGTTCAATCATGGCAATGGCTTCGCGCCCACTTGAAGCTTCCAGCACTTCGGCCGGATCATATAATTCCCAATCAATCAGCAGGCGGATCGCCTCCCGAACATGGGCTTCATCATCTACGATCAGCACTTTCATATGGAGCCTCCTCTCGGCCTTGTGCTTGACTCAAGCACAGTCCATCTTCTATTTCCCCGTGAGGGGCTGCCCACGAATCTATTCGCCTTTATACAGGGGAATACGAAGAGTAACCTGAAGACCGCCTTCCAGCGCACGGCTCAGGAATACGGCTGCCGAATCGCCGAAATAGAGACGCAGCCGATCGCCGACGCTGCGCAGTCCAATCTGCGGCGATTCGGTATTCTGACCGAATACCAGCGGACGATCCAACATATCCTGAAGTTCCCGCCTCAGTTCCGGCTCAATGCCGGGACCATTATCGGCGACAATCACAATCAGTTCGGAACGTCGGGAAGTCCGGCGGAGATTCGCGGGTTCATCCGATGTGGACGCTTCACGTTGGATGAATTCGGTCTCATCCGTGTCTGGGATCTCCCAGTCTTCTGGCATTCCTTCCGAAAAGAGTTCCGCCGGGTCCAGATCTTCCTCTTGCGTCCGCCCACCCGGATCGTGACGCACGAAGGCACGAATTCGCAGCACCCCTTCATGTTCCAAGGTTTCCCCCGCATGCTTAAAATAATTTTCCGCCAGGGGTTGAAGAATCATGCGCGGCACCTGGATGCGGCGAGCTTCCGGTTCGACTTCCAGGGAGAAGCGGAAGTTCCCTCGGAAACGATGCTGCTGAAGACCCAGATAGTCCTGTACATATTCAATCTCGCGGCTGAGAGACACGAAGGCATCCCCGACGTGCATATTATAGTGCATCATTCGCCCTAATGAGGAGATCAGGCCGTACACTTCCTTGTCGCCTTTACGCAGGGCAAGCGTAGCGATGGATTGCAGCGCATTATTCAGGAAGTGTGGATTGACCTGGGCTTCCAGTGCCCGAAGCTGGTTGGTCTTGTTCATGATCTCCAGACGATACTGCTTGAGAATCGAGTCATTCAATCTGCGTACCATCCCCTCGAAGCGTCTGGACAGCACCCCGAACTCGTCGGTTCGCTGCGTTTCCAGTTCCAGCGGCAGTGCGCCGGATTCGACCTGCTGCATGCCCCGAATCAGCTTGCGGATCGGCTGGGTGAACTTGAGGGAGATAAACGCTGTAGCGACTACAACCACAATCAGCGACAAGGCACCCACCCCAGCGTTCAGCAGCAGAATTTGCCGCTCGCGCCGATACAAGGTGTCGGTATCGACGCTCTTGATAAGCGTCCAATCGGCAAGAGGGCTGCGCACTTTTTCATAGAAGAGAAAGGAGTCGCTGCCCTTCTGCTGCGCGGTGTAACCTGATTCGTTCGACGAGGCCAGCACCGCGTCCAGACCCGGCAGGTCGGGCTTCTCACCGAGCTGCTCCTGCTGCGATTCCGGTCCCACAATCAACCGCCCTTCACGGTCTACGATATAGACCTGTTCGCCCTGTGAAGCCAGACGTTCGGTTAGGGAACGGAGGGCGGCAATATTGACATCGATCGCCAGCATCCCGGCTTTTTTGTTGCGCGGAATATCATAGACGACCCGATTGAAGGTGAACACATCCGCCGAACGTCCTTCTTTTTCCGGCAGCATCCGATAGGTTCCGGCCCGGTGCGTTACGCCTGCGAAAGCCTGCACATCCCACTTTCGATACTCGGGCAGTTGATCCTGCTTCGTAGGGCCGTAGGGCTTACCTGCATAATAGAGATAGGAATTGCTGCTCTTGTCGATGTGCAAAAATACCTGATAGATGCCGTCCATCGAATAATACGTGCGGCGAAGTACGCCCATGACGTCGCTGCGATCCTGACCCGCCTCTTCCACATCGGAACCGGTCAGGATAATGTCAATCAAGGTATCGCCATAGACGGACTCGTCATACACCTGAAGAGAGAGCTTGTTCACGGTGTCGAGGTAGTTGACGATATTGATCTGTCCCTGATACAGCAGACTGGCGTTGTCTTCAATGGCGCTGCGCTTAACGTTCTCCTTGGTCAGATTGTAAGCGATCAGGGCGGACAGCAGGATGGGCAGAGCCGTAGCGAACACAAGAAATACGATTAGTTTGCTGCGAATGGAATGGCGGAACATGCAGCTCTCCTTTCTCCTGGCAGAAGCGGGTCAATATAGTCCACTGTATTCGTCATTTATTTCCATGTTAACGCTTACTTTTTCCAAATATAATGAGTGCATACCTGAAAGAAACTTAACCAAACAGGAGGTGCTTCGCTTGGCAGGCCGTAAACGGTGGGTCAATTTATTCATGCAAAGCGTGTTCCTGGGTCCATCGCTGCTCTTCTTCGTGATCGTGGTCATCATTCCCTTTTTCCTGGGCATGTATTATTCATTCACGGATTGGAACGGGGTAGCGATTACGGTCAACTGGGTAGGCGCGCGCAACTTTGCGGCCATGTTCGCAGACGCGAAGTTCTGGACCTCCTTCTGGTTCACGATTCGCTTCACTGTCGCTGTGGTGATTCTAACCAACGTGATCGCGTTCGCACTGGCGCTGTTGCTGGTTCAGCCGCTCAAGTCGCGCAATCTGCTTCGGACGCTGTTCTTCATCCCGAACGTCATCGGGGGACTGCTGCTTGGTTTCATCTGGCAGTTTATCTTCATCCGCGGCTTCGCAGCCGTCGGCAAAGCCACAGGGCTTGGATTCTTCAAGCTGGAATGGCTCGGTACGGAAGCGACAGGCTTCTGGGGGATCGTCATCGTCTTCGTCTGGCAGGCTGCCGGCTACATGATGATTATCTACATTGCCGGTCTGATGAACGTCGATCGCTCACTGATTGAAGCGGCCGAGATCGACGGGGCGGGATATGGGCAGAAGCTGCGCTTTATCACGCTGCCGCTGGTTATGCCGGCTGTCACCGTCTGCTTGTTCCTGTCGATGTCCAACGCCTTCAAGATGTTCGACCTCAACCTGGCGCTGACGCGCGGCGGTCCGTTCGGCTCTACCGAGTCGCTGGCGCTGAACATCTACACCGAAGCTTTTACCAACAGTAACTATGGACTGGGTACGGCCAAGGCGCTGCTGTTCTTCGTCATCGTGGCGCTTGTATCGTCGCTTCAAGTCTGGTTCACGAAGAGAAGGGAGGTGCAGTCGTAAGTGGAAACCACACGCAAATATTCCTGGCGTACACTGGTGCTGGAGATCATCACCGTTCTGGTTGCCCTGATGTTCCTGGTTCCCTTCTACTTCGTCATCGTCAATTCTCTCAAGAAGTTCGCGGACATTCTGAAGGACTCGGCTGCACTTCCCAAAGCCGTCACTTTTGATAACTTCAAGAACGCCTGGCGAATTCTCGATTTTCCCAGCGCGTTCACCAATTCCCTGATTATTACCGTGCTGGCCAATGTCCTGCTGGCACTGTTCTGTTCCATGGCAGCGTACCGACTGGTTCGCCATCCAAGCCGCTTCAATAATATTGTATTCATGGCATTCGTCGCGGCAATGGTTATTCCATTCCAGTCGATCATGATTCCGCTGGTTCGCGTTGCGGCTAACCTGAATCTGACGAATAATCTGCCGGGTCTTATCATCTGTTATCTGGGATTCGGTGCTTCCTTAACCATCTTCTTGTTCCATGGTTTCGTAAAGTCAGTCCCTCTGGAGATTGAAGAAGCGGGTATTGTGGATGGCTGCTCACCCTTCGGTGTATTCTTCCGAATCGTGCTGCCGCTGCTCAAGCCGATGATCGTCACGGTGTTCATCCTGAACACGCTGTGGATCTGGAACGACTTCCTGCTGCCTCTCCTGATTATCGGGGGCAACGCGGAGCTGCGAACGATTCCGCTGGCGACCAACGCGTTCTTCTCCCAGTATACGAAGCAGTGGGATCTGGCGCTGGCAGGACTGCTGATGGGCATTGCTCCAATCATCATCTTCTTCCTGGCCCTTCAGAAACATATTATCGCCGGCATCGCAGCCGGAGCCGTCAAAGGCTGACCTGAGGTAAGCGGAAACCGCCATACAGCGGGTTCCTTGAATAAAGCACTCTCATTGTAAACGCTTACCTAGAAATTGAAAAGAGCTGTCCAGATCGAGGGGATCTACGTTTCGCCACACAAAAAGGAGGCTGTACACGTGAAAAAGAAAAGCTTTCTGAGCCTGATGCTGGTACTCATGATCTCGGTGCTTGCTGCTTGCGGCGGCGGCGGTGGAATGCCGAATCCCAATGCAGCAACGGGAACGGATACGAAGACAGATACGGCCACTGACAACAAAACAGAGCCGGCAGCAGGAACCGATACGGGTTCTTCCAACGTTACGCTCAAGATGTTCCAGTTCAAAGTTGAAATCGCAGACGCGATGGAAAAACTGCTGGCGGAATACAAAAAAGAAACCGGCGTCAACATCACGATTGAAACAGTTGGCGGCGGCGCAGACTATGGCGCAGCACTGAAAGCCAAATTCGCTTCGGGCGATGAGCCTGACATCTTCAACAACGGCGGATACAACGAAGCACAGCTGTGGAAAGACCGGATGGAAGATCTATCCGATCAGCCGTGGGTTGCCGACCTGACTGACAACGTGAAAGACCCGATGACCATCGATGGCAAACTGTATGGTATGCCGATGAACATCGAAGGTTACGGCTTCCTGTACAACAAGGCTCTGTTTGAAAAAGCAGGTATCACCGAGCTTCCAACGACGCTGACTGAACTGCGTGCTGCGGCGCAAAAGCTGAAGGATGCAGGCATCACGCCGTTCGAGAATGGCTACCAGGAATGGTGGGTTATCGGACAGCACTTGGTTAACGATGCTTATGCCAAACAGGATGATCCGGACAAATTCATCGCGGACTGGAGAGCAGGCAAGACTTCGGTTGCTGACAACAAGATCTTCAACGAATGGATCAACCTGGTCGATCTGACGATGGAATTCAGCAACGATCGTCCGCTGACAACTGACTACAACACGCAAATGACGGAGTTTGCTTCCGGTATGGCTGCGATGACGCAGCAGGGCAACTGGACGCAAGTACAGATCGACGGTATCGATCCGGAACTTCAAGTTGGCGTGTTGCCAATGCCGATCAATGACGACGAGAAGCTGAACGACAACATTTTCGTTGGCGTGCCGAACAACTGGGTTGTCAACAAGAACTCGCCGAACAAAGAAGAAGCGAAGAAGTTCCTCAACTGGATGGTCACTTCCGAGACCGGCAAGAAATACACGGTAGAAGAGTTCAAGTTCATTCCGGCGCTCAAATCGATCACGTATGAACCGGATCAACTGGGCACTATCGCAGCCAGCATCCAGGAATACGTACAAGCGGACAAGACGCTGGGCTGGCAGTGGCCTAAGCTGCCGGATGGCACGAACCAAGAGTTCGGCGCTCTGATGCAAGCTTACGTAGCGAAGAAGATCACGAAGGAAGAACTGTTCAAGCAGATGGATGAGACGGTTCTGAAGCTGGCGCAAAAATAAGCGGCAGAGCTGCCTGAATCCTGACGCACATTATGTGCGCACCCTATTTAAAAAGAGCGATCCCTTGGCCTAAATAAGGCTTAGGGATCGCTTTTTTTCGCGCTCGGAAGAGGCGGCTGCCCTTGCTTGATTCTACCTCTGACGACTAGCCAGCGGCTCAAGCAAGGGAGGAGCCTACAGCTCCGAGAAAAAGTCGGTCAGCCATCGAATCAGTTCCTGCTGGGCGCCTGTCAGGAAACGATCCGCATAATAAGTCAGCTCCAGATGCCGCACGGGTTCGACGCCCGACAGCGGGAGAGCCACGATGTCCGGATAATCTTTGGCGTTCTGCCGAATCAACCCTGCGGGCTGGATGGTCGCGCCGATTCCTGCGGAGACCAATTGCAGGAGCGAAGCCGCCGAAGCCGTCTCCATCACGGTAGGCAGTTCAAAGCCCAGTTCCCGACAGGTCTCATCCACCAGGTCACGTCCGACATATCCTTTGGGATACATGACCAGCGGATGCTGCTTCAGCTCTTGCAGTGTAATCCGTTTTCTCTGTGCCAGCATGCTGTCTGCATGCACGAACAGCTGATAAGGCTCGGAGCCCAAGGGAACGCGCGTCAGCCGCTCGTCGGTCAAGCCCCTTAGACCGATGCCCAGATCGACTTTGTGACTGAGCACTTCTTCATGAGTGAAGATGGTCGAGATCACTTGAAGTCGGGTGTCCGGGTATTTGGTCTTGAATCGGACAAAAAGGGGCACCAACCGAAAGTCCAGATCGGAAGGCAGGGCAGCCAGGCGGATCTCCCCCTGATTACCTGCTTTCAGTTCGGCTGCTGCCGTCCGGATGTCAATTTCGGCCTGGAGAATCTTCGTACCGTAATGCTTGAACATTTTTCCGGCTTCGGTAACCACTACTTTTTTGCCAATTCGGTCGAACAGCGGAATTCCCAGCTCATGTTCAAGGGCACGAATTTGCTGGCTGAGGGTGGGCTGGGAGATGCCCAGTTCTTCGGCGGCACGGGTAAAGTGCAGATGGTCGTAGACCGCCATGAAATACTGAATATTTCGTGTGTCCATGTGTAACGTCCACCTTTGCGAATTGAGAGGATAGAGAGATTGAGGTGATTAATCATAGTTTTTTACTATCATAATAATAAGAATTATAGGATTGAACAATGATTATAACAAAATTATACTGAAAATCATCCCAGGGCGTGTACGCAAACTTCGAGGGGAGCAGATTGAGGCGAATTTTCGATCTCAACAAGGAAGGGTTCTGAAGGCGTGCCGGGGCACGTCAAGGAGCGCTGACGCCGTGGAGGGCGAAAAGGCGACTAAAGATGCACATCGTTAAGTTCGCGTACACGGCCTAATCCCGAATGGAGATGAGCAGATGAAATTCAAAGATATTTATGCGCTGCTTGCTATTGCGCTGGCGGCATTGAACCTTAGACCGCTGATGACGTCGGTGGCTCCTCTGCTGGGAGCGATTCAGGATGAACTGGGCATGAGTGGGGCGGCGTCCAGTCTATTGACTACGCTTCCGGTGTGGTGCATGGGGTTATTTGCGCCGCTGGCGGCGAAGATTGGAGATCGATTGGGAATGGAGCGAACGATCTGGGGGTCCCTGCTGCTGATTGCCGCCATGACCGCGCTTCGCGGTATGGGCAGTTCGGCAGGACTGCTGATCCTCACGGCCATTCTGGGCGGAATCGGTATCAGCTTGGCAGGACCGCTGTTATCTGCCTTTATCAAGAAGCGATTCCCGCAGAGGCCTGCGGTCATCAGTATCTATTCCGCTTCCATGACCGTTGGGGCAGCGTTGGCTTCTTCCCTGTCCGTTCCGGTGTATGAGCGCAGCGGCGGTCATCTGAATCAGGCACTGGCGATCTGGGCGCTGCTTGGCTTGGCAGGAGCGCTGTTCTGGTTGGGCTTTATTCAGCGCGGAGCAGCAGCAGGGCAGCGAGCGCGTTCTATACTGCCTCTTCGCAATTCCAAGGCGGTTCAGCTCACCTTATTCTTCGGCTTGATGTCCAGCATGTTCTATTCGCTGACCGCATGGATCGCGCCGATGGCGATCCATTTCGGTTATCGATCGGATCAGGCTGCGTTCTTCCTGACGCTGTTTACGTTGATTCAGATTCCGGTATCCCTGACTGCGCCGAGTCTGGTATCCCGCTGGGGAACAGCGAGACCTGTATTAATCGCCTGCGGGCTGCTGGAACTGGCGGGAGTCAGTATGCTGCTCATGGGGCTGCCCATGCTTCCGGCGGTTGTGGCACTTGGACTCGGAGCCGGCGGTCTGTTCCCCCTGGCGCTTATGCTGCCGGTCGCAGAAACGCGTACGCCCGAGGAAGCCAGCGGCTGGTCGGCCATGACCCAGGGTGGAGGCTACCTGATCGGCGCCCTGGGGCCGTTGATGGTCGGCACGCTGCATGATTTCTCGGGTGATTTCAACGGGGCGTTGAGTATGATGCTTGTGGGGATTGTGGCGATGATTGGGTTGCAGTGGAAGATAACGACACGCCGTGCAAATCAGAGGATATTGGAAAGTGGAGGAGATTGAGGAAAGTAAATGGATCAGTCCATTTAACAAGCTTCTAATGTGTGATTAAGCCAAGTTTTTTAGCGGCAAGTGCGGCTTCTGCGCGAGAATGAACACCCAATTTCGTAAATATCCCAGTCAGGTTATACTCAACGGTTCGCTGGCTAATAAATAGCGCTTCCGCCAATTCTTTATTGCTGCGACCAGCCATTACCCCTTCGAGGATCAGACATTCCTTGTCTGTCAGCATGACTTTCTGCGATACCTCAGACAACTTTTCGACTTCAAACTGACTGGAAACAAGTTGGTGAAGCAGCGAAGTGGGGAAAACGGAGCAGCCTTCTAATGCGCTGCGAAGACACCGAATTAATTGGCGGGGAGAGGCCGTTTTCTCAATAACTCCCACGATACCGGCTTGCAGCAGATTCTTCAGATCAGAGGTAATGTCAAAGCCGCTATAGATTAAGATGGGTTTTTCGACAGCCGTTTGCATAGCCAATTCCAATCCATTTATGCCCGGAAGGTGCATGTCGTACACATACAAGTCAAATAAACGCTCCTGCATGATGAGCAAAGCTTCCTCGCCGGATAAGGCAAAGTGGGCTTGCATATCAGGCTCACTGTCAATCAGTCTCTTGGTCCCTTCTCCGAGAAGGGGATGGTCATCGACGATCAAGACGTTTATCACGGTCAGAACTCCTTTTCCAGAAGATAGATCGTTCACTTAGGGCGCAGCGCGTATCAGGTGGAGGATGAAATCGATTTGGACGGTCGGAAATGGAGTTCAAATCGAAATCCCTGACCAGGAGAAGATTCAAAGCTGCTGGTTCCCGCCAAGCTGTTGGATCGTTCCTGAATCCCGGATAGCCCCATGCCTGAGTAGGATTTTCGAGAATCTTGAAGTTCGACCCCAATCCCGTCATCACAGTAACGAAGGAAAACCAAGCCGTTATTACTCTCAAGGGTAAAGTGAACGTATGTGGCTTTTGAATGTTTGGTCGCATTATTCAGCAGCTCTTGAACGATGCGGTAGAGAATCAACAGTTCTCCACGCATCAAATCGGTATGGAAGCCGGTAACATCGAACGTGACTTCAAAATCGGAGCGAAGCCTCGCTTTTTGGATGAGTTCGTCAAAAGCCGAAGCCACCGCTTCTGCTTGGTTATGTAAGACATTCGTACTCTCGATACGGGGCTTTAATTCTGTGCATATCTCACGGAGTCGAAACACGACATCCAACATGCCTTCCGAGACCAGACGCAATTCCGACTTGGTGTAGGCGGATAACTGATCGTTTTCAAGCAGTTCAAGGATATAACGATGCCAGAATAGTTGGTCCTGAAGCGCGGTGTCGTGCAAATCCAGTGCGAGGCGGCTGCGTTCTCGTTCTCCCAGTTCAAAAGCCAGTCGGGAGATCTTGGATGAAGCATGTGGAGATTGGGATAACAAATCTTCCAATTCCCCAGACAATCCTTCCACCAGAAATTGTTTTTCATAGGCGGTTCTTGCAACTGCACGGAGAGCAAGAATCCTCTGATGCTTGAGTTGGAATCGAAACGAGAAGTGTGCCTTTTTTTTCACCACAAGGAAAAGGGTTCTTCCGCCCCGACTGCATAGCCGGATAAATAAAGAGTCGCGCAGCTCAATCAAGACATCCGTCTCTTTTTCGAAAATTAACCAAGTCATGGATTGTGGTTCGCTGCACACGCCATTCCTTAATGCTATTTCGTCAGAAAAGGGCTTTAATTCCAAGATTCCGACTTCTGAAGAAGCCGGAATTAAATGATTGACCTCCGCAAGGAGGATTGAATCGATTTCCTGCGTTGTAGCTGCCGCTGATAGAGTCGTGCTCAAGACGGTCAAGGTCTCGTTCTCCAATTGATGTTGTCGCTGGGATACATAAATGGCGAACATGCAGGAAATCGGAAAGAGTAGACCCCATATTACGATATAGGTAATGATGGCTAGCTTTTCCCCAAATACGAGTGCATCCAACAGCGTCGCAAAAAAGCTGAAGATCAAAGCCGGAATGACAACTTTACGCATGCTGCTCTCCCCTCGATTCCAGCGTAGGAGAACCGATAATGAACACCACAACCATCAAGGCGACCAAAGTCACGCCAAAGTTGATCCCAACAGAAGTCCACTGAATGGTATCGGAAATATCGGGTGCTGCACCAAAATTTTCAAAAGTAACCGCAAGGAACCCCGCATACTGAGGGAGGGCCGCTGTAGAATTTGAACCAATCATCCAATTTGAAAATCCAGGAACATAAAATTGCATGCCGAAAAATAAAAAGAAACATAGCAACAAAGGAACTGCTGCTCTAACCAAGAAAGAAGCTCGAGGACGCGAAGCGACAATCAAGCTCAGTGAAATGCCTAAAGCGATCAGGGCAAGCTGGCATCCAATAGATACCGACTTGCTCAATATTAAATAAAAGACTCCAAGAAGAGGTGAGGAAGAGAGTTGAATTCTAGCTGTGTAGAGACCAACTGGATTCAATACGGCTTCAATCATTGTAGTATTCCACAGCAATAACGCCCAGCATCCCAATGCAGCAAACTGAATGAATAATAAAGAAGAGGCACGCAGGGCGGGAAGTTGAGGCAGCAGATCTGTCCGATAGAAAAGTCGCTTCATCAGATCACGATAGACATAAATAGGGAAATAGATTCCAATTGCGATGCGAATGAGCAAATTGATTACGGAATAAATCTCGTCACTGCCCCGAAACGAGAATAATAATCCAAAAGCAGCACTGAAGAAAAAGGGTCCGGCCAGCGCATAGAAGTGCCGTTTGAATTCAATTTTAAATAATTGGAATATCATGCTTGAGTCTCCGATTTTGAGAAGATGATTTTTATTTTACCACATGAAAAGAGAGGAGGTTCTTCTTCTCGTTTATTTCCCATAAATTTCATATCTTCTGGAACCGAAAAGCAGCAAGCATCCTAACATCGAAAAAATCATGGCGATCAGATTGGAGAAAACGCTGCTCCATTGAATCGTATCATTGACATTCGCAACCGTTCCTTCATAGACATTCGTGATCGATAAGAAACCTGCATACTGCTTAAAGGCTTGAAGGGAAGAAGTCCCCAAGCTCCAATGTTCGGTCTGACTGGCGATCGGCACAGCCAAAGCTCCGATAACCACAAGTACAACAACTGTCATCGTAAACATGGAAGGAACACGACGATGGAATTGCTTGCTTGCTGAAAGCGACAATCCGATTATAGACAGCCCACATAATACTCCGGCAAACTTGGAGGCGAACAAATAGAAAAGTCCTGCTTCTATGCTATCCGAGGCTTGCATCCGCAGCGAATAGAAACCAGTCGGGTTGACGAGCACATCGAGCAGTCCGGCGGCCCATACCATCAAGCAGCCGATTAGAAAAACGACAGACTTGCATACAAATAAACTAAACGTGCTCATAGGCACCATATGGTTTAGAACGGTACTGCCTACATAGAATTCCTTGTAACAATCCATGAAAATGTAGATGGGCACCAAAATGCCGATTACCATATTAATCAATAGGGAAGCGAAAGCTAAATCGGAGTTACCGTTGAGAGAAAAGAAGAGACCGCAAGCAAGCTGAATCACGGCCAGTGTTAAAAAAAAGGGCAGGTGTCGTCTCGACTCCATTCGGATCTGGTTAGTAAACATAAAGACATCCACTCTCCTTGTATAGAAACTCTTATAAAAATAAGATCCGCCTGTAGTGGGAACAGGCGGACGTTTGACTTACCAGTACATCACGCAGGAATGTGCATTATCGACTAAACAGAATGTGGGAGCTGCCGCATTATGTACGTTCTGAGGTTTTACAACCCATGCCATATGATTCACCTCCTTTCATGAAAATGCCTCTAGACTTGATGATTGGTTTGGAGCTGAAGCTCGTAATTGAACCTAAGCATCTCCTCAAAGTTATATTTGAATTCTCGACATACCGGCTCTCGCTCGCTATTTTCAAAGGACTGTTGGGCGCATCCACCGCCGCACAATGGAAGGACATCACAAGAGCGGCACTTCTCAATCTTGTAAGGAGAATAAGAGAGCCACGGATCAGCCTGCATACTCTCTGTTTCCTTATTGCCGATATGGCCTACCAAGTAACGAGGATTTCCTACAGTATTCCAACACTTTTGCAGTCCACCATCAGGTTGGATGACAAGTGAGTTTTCTGAAATGGCTGCACAAGCTACTGGTGTATACATCGGGTAGTAAGAGATGTGTAGACCTTTTTGAATGGCTAAAGCATAAAGATCAAGCAAAACGTCTGCGAATTCTTCATTGACGAAGCAGCTTCCGTTGCTCTGGCATCCCCCTGCTGTATAAGAGGTAGTAGCGGAAAAATAGACGGAAAATCGATCTTTATAGGCAAATTGACTGAGTTCGTCTAAGTACGAGGTTAATGAGTTTACATTATGGCGATCCACATTAGTACGTATGGTGATGTGAATATATTCACTTGAAGACTTGATATTTTTCATTATTTTATCAAAAGTCCCGCGTTGTCCTTCCAGCACTCTTCTCTGATTGTGAGTCGTTCGATCGCCGTCAATCGTGATTTGGATTCTCTTCATTCCCCGATCACTCAGCTGCTTTGCTCGATTTGCGGTGAGCAAATAGCCGTTGCTGACCATGTAGTGCTCGATTTGCAAATTTTGCGCTGCTGCGATTGCATTAGACGTTTCCATCATGGAAAGGATCTTTTTGTAGGCTAGAAGAGGCTCACCGCCCGTCCAATTGATGATGATTTTTTGCAATCCGGGTTGTGTTGCCGACTTTTGGATGAAATCAAGAATTTGTTCTCTGGTCGTCTCGCTCAGTTCCAGGTTGCCATGTTTGGCAGTCATATCCTCGAAACAATAGGAACAGCGGAAATTACAATTGAAGGTAGGCAGGATAGTAAGGTTCAAAACGGATTTCTGCCTTCTTAAAGATTCAAAGGTATATTCAAGTTTTCCAAGCTCATCGGGTTGTGTTTCGTACACAAATCCACCCATTTTCAGTGATTCAAACTCGACGCAATTTCTTAGGTACTCCTTATCGTTTTGCTGAAGAGCGTTGTATAGAGGTTGATTTACTGTTCCAAGCCCATTAGAAATCGAGTTATAGATCAAATAAGTCGTACCCTCAGAAGTGTTACATTCAAGATAACGATTATATCGGGACGTATGCACAGTTTCGCTCCTTCACATAGACTTACAAGCCTGCCATTCCCTTATACGATGGCTTTGAAAAGGTCTTCGATTGATTTCTGGTTATCCTCTTTCAAAGACTTCACATCTCCGTGAAGCAGAACTTTTCCATCATTGATGACCGCTACGTGAGTAAATAACGATTCCACTTCGTTGATGAGATGCGTGCTAATCAAGATGGCACTGTTCGGGTCGAAATTTTCAAGAATCATGTGCATGATCTTGTCTCGCGTCGAAGGGTCAACTGCCGCTAGCGGTTCATCCAAGACATACAGGCTGGCTTTCCTTGAAAAAGTGAGCGCGACGCCCAAACGTTCCTGCATCCCCTTGGATAAGGCGCGTATTTTATCGTTGGGATTTAGTCCGAGGTCTGCAATAAATCGCTCTGCTTTGGATGAATCGAAATCCTCGAAAGCATGAGCGAAAAAATGACAAGCTTCTTTGACCTTTAGCCAAGGATATAAAAATTCCCGGTCTGGCAGATAAGCGACTCGTTTCTTCGTTTCGACTCCAGGCTTCAGCCCCAGGATACGAATATCACCGCGATGATCGCGGAGCAGCGATACGATCAATTTCATCAAAGTGGTCTTGCCTGCACCATTCGGTCCGAGCAGGCCTACGATTTGACCCGGGCAAACCTCCAAATTCAAATGATCGAGTGCCAATTTTGATCCATAACGTTTGACGACATTTGTGCACTGCACCAGCGTTTCGATGATCTGTCCCTCCTCTCGTTGCCTCAACCTATCTAGTAACTTCATTGTAAGAGATGAAATCCTTTTTTTCACCGCAAAGTCACCGCCAATTCCGCCATTTTCGCGCAAATCCCCCCGCAACATCCCATGCGCGTTGACAATATCCACAAAAAAAGATTAAGATACAATTATATTAATCGTAATCATTACTATTAGCAGATGAAGAAAGGAAGTGATGCGTTTAATGCGTTTATCTCATACAGAGCAAGCGGTAGAAGACCGCCGCATCCCCGTCACCGTCCTGAGCGGATACTTGGGATCGGGCAAGACGACGCTGCTTAACCACGTGCTGAATAATCGAACGGGTTTGAAGGTGGCGGTCATCGTCAATGATATGAGCGAAGTCAACATCGATGCGGATCTGGTGCGCGAAGGAGGCGGTCTGTCCCGAATTGATGAGAAGCTGGTGGAGATGTCGAACGGCTGCATCTGCTGCACGCTGCGCGAAGATCTGTTGATCGAGGTTGAGCGCCTGGTTGAAGAGGGAAGTTATGACTATATCCTGATCGAATCGACAGGCATTGGTGAGCCGGTTCCGGTCGCGCAGACATTTAGCTATGTGGATGAAAAGAATGGAATCGACCTCACCAGACTGACCCGTCTCGATACGATGGTCACGGTCGTGAACGCCGCAGAGTTCTGGAAGGATTATCAATCGCGTGAGCTTCTGGCGGATCGCAGACAGGCAGCGGGGGAAGAGGACGAACGCAGCATTGTCGATCTGCTGATTGAACAGGTGGAGTTCTGTGATGTGCTGATCCTGAACAAATGTGACCTCGTGGAGCCGAAGGAGTTGGATCGTCTGGAAGAGGTGCTGCGCAGTCTTCAGCCAACGGCCAAGTTCATTCGCTCCGTACAAGGGCAGGTCGATCCGGCGGAGATCCTGAACACGGGTCGTTTCGACTTCGAGCAGGCCAGCGTTTCGGCAGGCTGGATGTTGGAGTTGTCCAGAGAAGAACATACGCCGGAGACCGAAGAGTACGGCATCCATTCCTTTGTCTATAAAAGGAAGGTTCCGTTCCATCCTGAACGCTTCGGACGCTGGTTGGCACGTTGGCCGGAAGCTGTGGTTCGCTCCAAAGGCATTGTCTGGATGGCGTTCGACAATCGCAAGGCCTATTCGTTCAGCCAGGCAGGAGCATCCAAGGAATTTACGAGTGCGGGCTTGTGGGTATCGGCGTTGACGCCGGAGGAGCGGGAGTTCTACTTCGGGCAGGGCGAACCGTTTGAGCAGTCGCCGGACTGGGACGAACGCTGGGGCGATCGGGTAACGAAGCTGGTATTTATCGGGGTAGGAATGCAGCGGCAGGAGATTGAAGCTTCACTGGATGCGGCGCTGCTGACTCCGGAAGAGATGGAGCAGGATTGGCTTCAGTTCCCGAACCCGTTTAAACCGGTCACCACGTAAAAAATAAAACTTAACATGCAGTTGTTTGAAATTAAAAAAACTTCTCATCTTTATTTGGATTCTCAGAGAATTTAATGTAAAGAGAAGAGGTTTTTTTGTGCTTTTTATAATATAATTTCCAAATTAAATTTATTCATGTTAATATTTAAAAGGGGTTTATTCCATTTTTTATAAATAAATGTTTTAAATCCCTATCAAAATTATTAAGGAGGATACTTATGATTTTAAAGTCTAAAGCTTTATTTTTGACTCTGCTTTTTTTCGTATGTTCTGCTGTAACGATTTATGCGCATGAAGTTTTTTACAACCCTGCGACAAGTTCTTCAGTAGCACTAAGATGGCAAGATAAAACGACTAGCTATTTGAATGTACCGACTAACGGAGATTATTTGAATTCTACGTATACAAGTGTTTACTCTAATGCTGTAAGTGCTTGGAACGGTTCTCCATACGTTAAAGCTTCCAGTACAGGCTTTGGAAGCTCTAAGGTTGATTTTGCTACTCCTACAACTAATTTTTGGCAACAAACTTTTCCTAATTATTCGGATTACATAACCATCTTAGGCATAACTTTTATTTACGATACGAATAGTGCGCAGATTTCTACTTATTCAACAGCATTCAACTCTACAAGAAAGATAAAAAGTGCGCAAATTTATATCACTCCTCTTTCCAATAATCAGACTGCAACACAAAGAACTCAAACTTTGACACATGAAATGGGTCATGCAATAGGCCTGGGGCACTCCGATAATTCCTCATATGCTCCTATAGCTTCCTCAACACAGTCTATTATGAGAACGAGTGGGCCTTTGAATTATTACACTCCGCAAACACATGAAAATAATGATTTAAAGGCGATGTACGGATTTTAAGTAGAGAGGAGAAGTTATAGTGAAATTATCTAATCTTAAATTAAAATATTTTTCTCAAATTGTTCTTACATGTATATTATCGGTATCTGTCACTTTGGTTATGCTTCATTTTAAAGATTCTAGCTCAAATGAAGTTTTCGAACGAAGTCATGGAGAGAATCATCTATCACTTTACATTGAAAATCCAGAAACTTTAGCTGAGGTGGTACAAAAATCTGATTTAGTTGTAGAAGGCAAAATCAAAAATATATCTAATGAAGAAAAAAGAGTTTACGCAGAAGAAGGAACGCCAGAAGCAGCTTTGTTAAGCAAAAATAATAGCAATTTTGTAACACTTGAATACAAAAACTATGACATAGAAGTGTCTGAACAATTCAAAGGTGACTTGAATAAGAACGATACCATCATAACTTTGGAGCAAAGCTTACTAGGATTAGGAGTAGAACCAAATATGGAAATTGGAGATGATGTCATTCTTATCTTAAATAAAAATGAGAATAATAATTCATATTATGCAACACATCCGGAAGCAAGCTACTTCAAAGTTCAAAATGATGAAGTGCAAGCATTTTTCGATTTTTCTAATGAAGAAAATCAAATGAATAGGCAGGAGTTTGAACTGGAAATAGAAAATTTAAACGAACGGACATCATAATGTATATGAAAAACTGAATGGGACATGTACGCAAACTTCAAGGGAAACCGATTCGGAAGTCTCCACAAGGAAGGGTTTCGGAGGCGTGCCGTGGCACGTTAAGGGGCATTGACGACGTTGGGGATTCGATCGTGCTTCTGGAGTGAGTCCGACCGAAGAGGGTGAAAAGGCGAATAAAGATGCACATCGTTAAATTTGCGTACAGGGTCTAAAGAAAGAAGGGAACATCACGAAACGAAAACTTCTACCTTATTTTTTTGTATTCGCGTTGATTGCAGCGTATTTCGTTGTTAGCACCCTTTTTATTGCTAAATCCTTTTTCTTGCAGTCTGCTTTGAGACATATGGATGCGAGTGAAAGACATGCTTTTGAAAATTATGCGGAGCAATTGGAAGTTGAGCGTGTTACCGTAAAAGCGGAACAAATAGCGAGTACGACGAGTTGGCAAAAGTTTAATCTATTTTTGACGCATTTGAACGGAGGACAGGTTGTCGAAGTAAGTGTTCCGAATATCGATCCTCGATACGGAAATACGCATAAAACCATGTATTTCAATCCAAACACCTTTGTATTCATAGGATACGGATATCATCAATAATATTCAAAAAATGGATTTTTGATGTCTTCCATAACGAAAAGAGGATTCCTCGTCTAGGCGAAGGGAATCCTCTTTTTGATCGGATAAAGAGTAGCAGGAACGATTTTCACGCTTCGCTCAAAGCTTGCCGTACGCGGAACGTCAGAATCTCGTACGGTCGGATCTCGAAAACAAGCCGGCCGCCTTGCACGTCGCATTCGGCTTCGATATTCTCCATCAAGTCGCAGGCATACGCTTCGGTCGAAGACTCGGGCAGGTGCAGAGCGGCGCGGGTTCGGCGGCCGTGAGCTTCATAGACGCGGAAGATCAGGTCGCCTTGATCTTCGGCTTGCTTGATCACTTCGAGGATCACGTTCTCCCGATCGACCGACGTCAAAGACCACACGCCCGGAAGCGTTCCGTTCTGCGGCCCCAACTCGCGGGCCGTAAGCGGACGGTTCAGATCGTAAGCGGCTTGAATGACGCGTCCTTCGCGGAAATCGCCCGTATGCGGATAGAGCGAATAGGTGAACAGATGCGCCTCTTTGTCGGCATTCGGGTTCGGATACGTCGCGCTCTTGATCAGCGACAGACGCATCACGGAGTCGTGAATATCGTAGCCGTATTTGCAGTCGTTGAGCAGAGCGACGCCGTAGCCGTTCTCCGCCAGATCGGCCCATTTCTGACCGCACACTTCGAACCTCGCTTGATCCCAACTCGTATTGCGATGCGTGGCGCGCTCCACGTTGCCGTATTGGATCTCGTAGACGGCTTTCTCGCTGCGGATATCTACGGGGAACGCGACCTTCAGCAGCAGGTGCTCCTGCTTCCAATCGACGAAAGTCCGGAAATCGATACGCCGCGTGTGCGCGTAGAAGACGATTCGCTGCTCGACCACCGAGTCCAAAAAGCGTCTTCTCACTTGCAGCACCGAGCGGACCGGACCGTGCTCGATCCATGCCGTCGATTCCAGATCGTCGATCTCCCACATCTTCTGCTCGTAATAATCGTCGATATTCCAAGCTTCGTATTCGGCGGGCCGATCTTCGAACACTTGCAGCACATTCCCGCGTTGGCCCGGTTGAAGCAGCTCGCGTTCTTCATCTTTATCCCAGACGGAAACGAATTCGGCCCGCTCGTTCAAGCGCAGCGTGTAGAACGGCGTCTCGATCCGGCGCTGTTCCGCATTCCATTCGGCGGCCGCCGTTTCCAAGACGCCCGCTGCGTCCGTATCCGCCGGAACGGCTGACTGCCGCTCCAGACGGAAAGTCTTGTAGCCCGCCGCCGGCACATGTTCCGCGAGGAAGATCAGACTGCCTTCCGGCGTAGTCTGGCTCGGCACCCGTCGATCTCCGTCGTAGACCGCTGCTTCTTCCGCACAGCCGGCCAGCTCGACCGTATCCGTTCGCGCGAACCCGGTGGAGTTGAACACGACGACGGTTTGACCGTCCGACGCGATTCGGCTCGCGATGCCGCCCAGCGCGTCGTTCGTCAGCTCGTCCGTGATCCGCAGCACTTCTTCGTACTGCTCCCGCGAATCGATATACACCTGTTCGATCGCGCTTCCCGGCAGAATATCGTGGAACTGATTCAGCATGACGAGTTTCCAAGCACGTTCCAGAGCTTCCGTCGGATAGACCGCCTGCGGATCGGCCTGCCGAAGCATCGTCGCGAACAGCTCGGCATCCCCCAGCGCGAATTCGCTCAGGCGATTATCACGTTTGCTGCGGGCCATCGACGTATACGTGCCGCGATGGTACTCCAGATACAGCTCCCCGGACCAACGCGGAACCGCGCGATTGCCTTTCAGATTCTGCTCCAACTTTTCGAAAAATTCGCGCACGAAAGTCCGCTTGATCGCAGGCACACCCGGCAGTCCTTTTTCCAGCCGCCGCCCATGCTCCAGCATCTCTTCCGTCGGCCCACCCCCTCCGTCACCAAATCCAAAACATTGCAGCACATCCGTGTTGATGTTCTTGTTCTGATACCGCTGCCACGTTCCCTTGACCTGCGAGGCGTTGAAGCGCCCATTATAGGTCGTCTCGAATCGGTGAGAGCCGAATTCGGGATGTTTGATATAGTCTTTTGCCGTAATAAAATGGGTCAGGACTTCCGTTCCGTCGATCCCTCTCCAATACATCGTATCGTTCGGAATCTGGTTCGTATCGTTCCAGGCAATCTTGGTGGTCATAAAATAGTCGATCCCGCTCTTGCGCATGATCTGCGGCATCGCCGCGCTGTAACCGAAGACATCCGGCAGCCAGAGCACGCGATTTTCGACGCCAAACTCCTCCCGGAAAAAGCGTTTGCCATAGAGAATCTGACGGATCATGGACTCGCCGGAGATCAGATTGCAGTCGGCTTCCAGCCACATCGAACCTTCCGCTTCCCAGCGGCCTTCCGCGATCTTCTGCTTGATCTTTTCATATAAAGAAGGAAAGTCAGCTTTGAGGTAAGCGTAGAGCTGCGGTTGGGACGACATAAACGTGTATTCCGGGAATTTGTCCATCAGGTACAGCACACTGGCGAAGCTGCGAATCACTTTCTCCCGCGTCTGATCCAGTGTCCACAGCCAGGCGACATCAATATGCGTATGCCCGATGCAGTGAACGGTAGGAATATGATCGTCAGCTGGGCGAGTCTCCCCGTAGAGATGCGTCTGTAGATACTGCCGTGCTTCCTGCACAGAGGCATAGAAGGCCGGGCTGTCCGCGACCCGCAGATCCAGCAGATTGACGGCCTGATTTAACTGTTCGATCAGCTTCAGCCGTTCCAGATCGTCTTCCCGCAGCAGATCGGCGGCCTCCAGCGCTGCCTTGAGATCGTAGTACAGATCCGAGACGTCCTGATGCTGCTCGGCAAGATAGACATGCAGGAAGACATCGGCGGCAGACGTACTGCAATACGCATACAGCGCCAGCTCGAATTCTTCACCCGTGGCCGCATAAGGAGTCACGTCGATCTCGGTGTGGTTGACGTCCAGCCCGCAGATCAACTCTCCATTGATAAAGGCCAGAAACTGCGGATTGTCATAATTCCAGACATCTGTAGCCCCCGTGACAATCGCACAGATGACCTTTTTGCCTACCAGCGATTTGGGGATTTGGATGCGTGCCTTGAAGCAGCCGTGGATGTCCTTGCCGCCCCAACCCTCACCTTTGCGGAAAATATTCCATGCCGAAGAGTCTTCATGCACCAGATCCCAGCTGTGGTAGCCGCTCTCTTGATGATAAAGTTCGGGGATGTCGATTCTGGACGTCAGCCGCGCCTTCTCCAGATCTTGCAATAGGGTATGGATTCGAGTGGCTAAAGAATTGGTTTTCATATCGGAGTCCCACCTTGCAATCTCATATTTTTGGGAACGTTCACATTTTAAATCCAGCATAACAAATCTTGAAGACGGGGAACTACGTGCTTTATGCGCAGAATCCCGTTTTTTGTTGCATTTCATGCTAAAGTAGAAAAAAACAAGCCAGGAAGGAGCAGATCCATGATGCCGTGGGCGTTGTCCTACGAAAAAGGGTATACGATCCAGGTTAATCAGCAGGGCGATCCTCTTTTTTATCACCTGGACTATGATGAACGTTCGTATGATCGCAATATGGAATTTCAGCATTTTCACGACTTCTATGAAATTTGTATTCTGCTCGATCACACGGCGGCGCATATTATTGAGGGCAGTCTGTACGAGATGCAGCCTTATGATCTGGTGCTGCTGCGTCCTTCCTTGCTGCATAAGACCCAATATCCCCGGGGAGCGTCGCCCAGACGGTTGATGATCCGCTTTGATATGCCCAGGAACCTGCCGGGGCTGCAAGAGGACTACCAGGCCTTGTTCTCGATCTTCGATGAGCCGGTGCCGATCTTCCGTTTCCCGGAGGAGCGCCGCAGCGAGATTCTGGAGCCGCTGAATCAGATCTTTACCTGGTCGCAGCAGTCTTCACAGGTTCAGGCAATGGCGATCCATCATCAGTTTGTGGAATTTCTATGCCGAATTCATCATTACGCGGCGGAGAATGGTTATGTGCGGGAGGAAGCGGGGTCTTCGATTTCTCGGCGCATGTATGCGGTCGCTTCGTACATTCACAGTCACTATCAGCGGGAACTGTCACTGGATGAGGTTGCCCGGCATTTTTATATCAGCGCCCCTCATCTGTCCCGCCAGTTTAACAAAGTCACCGGATTTACGTTCACCGCTTATGTACAGATGACCCGGATTCGTCATGCCCAACAGCAGCTGATTCACTCCCATGACAAGATCACGGATATTGCCGCCCGGTGCGGCTTCAGCAGCTTCTCGCAATTCAATCGGATCTTTCACAAATATCACGGCATGCCACCTCGCTTGTATCGGCAGAATCATCGCTCATTGAGGGACGGTCTTTTTCACTGACCCGCTGTTCAATCCCCTTGCCTGGTGTTTAATGAAGGGAAAGACCTTAACCGGCAGGGGAGCGGATTCAGATGAACGGATACCGGTTCGTGAGCGACTGGATGCTGGAGACGAGCGCGGAAGAACTATGGAAATTAATCGAGGAACCGGAGCGAGCGGATTGGTGGCGGGGTTGTTCCATCTGTAAATTGAAAGCGGGTCCGGGCGGCGATGGCGTTGGGGATGAGTATCTGACGGTGATCCGTACCCGGATGCTGTATAAGCTTTCTTTTACCGCTCAGATTGTGGAAAAATGCAGACCGCACCGGATTGAGCTTCGTGCTGATGGTCACCTTGAAGGAAGAGGGCTGTTGGAGTTTGAAGAAGTGGGAACCTGTACCCGCGTACGTTACACCTGGGAAGTACGGACGAAGAAGCGCTGGATGAACCTGTGGGCGCCTTTTTTCCGTCCCGCTTTTGTCTGGAATCACAATCGGGTCATGGCGGACTGCATCGAAGGGCTAACGAGCCGTCTGGGTATCAGGCTGGTACATTCCGGAGCGGCGAAGGCCTGATTGAGGCAAATCTTGAGTGTGACAAGTGAACTTGAGTGAGACAAGTGAAGAAGAAAAAAGACGAACCCGGCGTACCGGAGTTCGTCTTTTCTGTTCTTGAATCTAGGAGGATTACTCCACGTCCATGCTGCTGTCCAGACTTGCCGCCACAATCTCCGGCAGTTCCGCCTTGTATGCTATGTAGGCTTCCCGGGTGATTTGGCCGTCTGCCAGGCGCTGTTCCAACTGCTGCTCCAACTCCCGGACCTGAAGAGCGATCAGCGCGTCTTCGCTGCCGCCACTTATTGCGGCGATCTCGCGCAGCGACAGGCCTTCGTACATCAGCTCATAGACATCCTGCTGCGAGGCGGCGCCTATCGCATGCAGGAACGCATCCTGTCCGCTGCGGGTCTCGTCGATGGAAGTGGGTGGTGTCTCCCGATAGACGGCTTCAGCTTCCACTTTGCCTCCGGCCAGCCCACTGCCCAGCGTAATGCCAAGTGCCAGCGTGCCGACGATCCAGATGCGTTTGAGTCGGATGCGTGTTCTGGAGGGGAATTCAGTCGTTTGCAATTTGGGCTTGGCTTCACGTGCTTGAGCCGGCTTTGTTTTGGCTGTTCTGCTTTTTGCGGTCTTCATCAAGATTCCTCTCTTTCTTCGTTCATCTCGTTCATTCATTTCGTTGATTCATTTCGTGCAGTATGTTCCATTATGTGCGCCGGCGTGTCCGGCGGTATCAGTCGATGTAGGGTGATGCGGAAGGGTACGTCTACGCATTGGCTTGGTTGAAAGGGAGCGGTGCTCCTCTTTCTATCTTTACTATACACACGAAATCTTAACCCAAGCTTAATGCCGGGGGATTTTTTATGTGGAAGGAATGTGTCAAAAAAAGTTTATCCTTCAGCCTTCGCGTGTACAAATAAAGAGAAGGAGGGATGGTTATGTATCCGGACCTGGAAGGGAAGACCGCGATTGTGACCGGTGCCGCATCGGGACTCGGTAAAGCAATCGCTATTCGGCTCGGCCGTGAAAAAGCCAATGTCGTCATCAATTATCATAGCAACAGCGAGGGCATTGAAGAGATGGTTCAGGAGATTGAGCAGGCAGGTGGACGTGCGATTACCGTCCAGGCCAGCACCTCGGAAGAGGATGGCGTGAAGAAGCTGATCCAAGCCGCGCATGATACCTTCGGCAGTCTCGACATCATGATTAACAATGCCGGCAAGGAGAATGAAGTCGAATCGCACAAGCTGTCGCTCGAAGACTGGAATAAGGTCATCGAACTCAACCTGACCGGCTATTTTCTCGGCAGCCGTGAAGCGATTGCCTATATGCTTGAACATGGCGTGAAAGGCACGGTTATCAATATGTCCAGCGTCCATGAGATCATTCCATGGCCTCACTTTGTGCATTATGCAGCGAGCAAGGGCGGCGTCAAGATGATGACCGAGACACTTGCACTGGAATATGCACCGCATGGCATCCGGATCAATTCCATTGGACCGGGTGCGATCAACACGCCGATCAACAAAAAGAAATTTGAAGATCCCGAGCAGAAAAAACAGGTCGAAAGCATGATCCCCATGGGTTACGTGGGCGAACCCGAGGAGATTGCTGCGGTGGCGGCCTGGCTCTCGTCGTCGGAATCCAGCTACGTGACGGGTATCACGCTGTTTGCCGACGGAGGCATGACCAAATACCCTTCTTTCCAGGGAGGGAAAGGGTAAGGTCGATCTAGGGTAATGGGGGGAAGCGGAAGGCGTCTTGAAAAGGGCAGCCCTTCCGCTTCTTTTGGTTCGTCAAACCGGAAGGAGGAACCTACAGTGAATCCGAAATGGTGGAAAGAAAGCGTCGTGTATGAGATCTATATCAAAAGCTTCAAAGACTCCAATGGAGATGGCGTCGGCGATCTGGCCGGCATCCTCTCGAAGCTGGACTATCTACAGGAACTCGGCGTGAATGTACTGTGGCTCACCCCTGTCTACGACTCGCCCGACCATGAAGGCGGTTACGACATCCGGGATTACCGGAAGATCATGGACAAGTTCGGGACAATGGATGATTTTGATCGGCTGCTTGCGCAGGCGCATGAACGTGGGATGAAGATCATGCTGGAGATGCCGCTGAACCATACGTCCCACGAACATCCGTGGTTTGAAGAATCCCGTTCCTCGAGGAAAAATGACAAGCGCAATTATTATATCTGGCGCGAAGGCCGGGGTTCTGGCTTCCCGAACAACTGGGGTTCGTATTTTGGCGGTTCCGTCTGGGAATTCGATCAAGAGACTGAAGAATATTATATGCACTTATACAGCAGCCGCCAGCCCAATCTGAATTGGGAGAATGAGAAGGTGCGCGAAGAGGCTTACGAGATCGTGAAATGGTGGGCGGATAAGGGAGTGGATGGATTTCACTTCAACTCCATTGCCCATATTGTCAAAACGGAAGGCCATAACCATGATGAGGAGAGCGGGAATGTCCAACATCTGCCGGTCGAACGGGCGTACCAGATGTTCTCCAGCCTGGATAAGGTGAACGCCATCGTCAAAAGACTGCATAAAGAGGATGGCACCGACTATGATCTGATGGTGGTAGGCGAGGCAGCCGGACTTGATCCTGCGCAGACCCTGGACTTCATCGGTGATGATCCGGGCAAAGCCAATCTGGTACTCAACTCTGACCATATGCTGCTCACTCACTCGTCCCAGGGCATTGGCCGTTGGACGACCAAGTCATGGACGCTGCTCAATCTCAAGCAGGCGATCAGCCACTGGCAGACTGTCCTGCACGAACAGGGTTGGAACGCGACGTATCTCGCCGACCATGACCAGCCGCGTGCGGTCTGCCGATTCGGGCATACGGGTGAATATCGGGAGCTGTCGGCCAAGATGCTGGCGACGCTGCTGATGACGCTTCAGGGAACCCCTTCCATCTATCAGGGGGAAGAACTGGGGCTGGTCGGTGGAGGAGCCTTCCATACAGCTGACGATTTCCGTGATGAAGAGACGCTGAACTTCCTGCATCACGCGAAGAAGAATGGAATGGACGAAGAAGAAGCGCTCAAGATTGCAAGGCGCAACACGCGAGATGCCGGGCGAACGCCGATCCCGTGGGATGCTTCGGCTCAGGCGGGCTTCACAACCGGGCAGCCGTGGATCGGCCTCTCACCGGGTTATGAAGAGATCAACGCCGAACGAGCAGTCGCTGATCCCAACTCCGTATTCCATTATTACAAGAAGCTGATCGAACTGCGCAAAGTCAGCCAGACGCTGCTGTACGGCGAATATCGTCTGCTGCTGCCGCTGGATACGGACATTTATGCTTTTACGCGTACGTTTGAAGACGAGACGCTGATGATCGTGCTGAACTTCTTCTCCGGTACGCCAACGTTCAAATGCCCGGAGCGGCTGTGCGAGCGTCCAAGAGAGTTCATCTTCGGCAATTACGAGCCTGGCGTGACGAAGGGAAGCGACTTTGAACTGCGGCCTTATGAGGCGGCGATTTATCGACTGGGTTAAGAAAATCCGGATATGAGGCGTCGATCAGAATCGGCGTTACGCAGCATCCAATAGGGCAAGGAAAAAGAGCGTTCATGCTTGGGGACGCTCTTTTTCCTGTCCTTTCAAGACGATCTTAGACTTGGGCGCGTTCATTGATTTAAAAGGAAGTAAGGAGAGATCACATTGCTTTTTCACGTTAAACCCCCATTCAAGCTCCATTTCAAGATCGTGACCGTCCTGTTGATAATGGCCTTAACCGCCTGCTCTTCCGAAAAAAAGCCTGATCCGAAGCCACCCGAAGCTCAGAAGGACTACGTGACGTTAACCTACTCCGAATATGCGACGACCGAAAATGAAGGCGATATTCAAACGCAAATCATGAGCTACGATCCCGCGACGAAGAAACTTGAAGATGTATTCGCGTTTGATTATACGGCGCAATATCCGCTCGGCTTCTACGATCGGAAGAGTCAGAAAGTCTATTATACGCAGAAGGTAGGTACAGACACCGCGTACGGCGACCAGATTTTCGTCAGGGATTTGGCGAAGCAGGAGACGACGCAGTTGACGGATCATTTGTTTGCGGTGAATTATATGATCGCCTCGGGCAATCAGTTATTTTTTGTGGCCAATGTAAAAGGGGAGCAGGCGATTCGGCTTGGCGCGCTGGATCTTCAGACCAAGAAGATGAAGCTCTGGGGAGATGCAGACATGCTGGTGGAAGCGATGACGCTCGACGCTGAGACTCAAAAAGTCTATGTGTCTGCCTATTCGCTCAAGCAGAGAAACTACAGCCTGACCCATCAAGATGGACCAGCGGGACAAAATAACTTTAAAATGCCAGAGTACACGGTTTACGAGACCGATTTTGCCCTGGAGGAGAAAAAGAAGCTGTTCAGCAAAAAGCAGTGGCTTCGTATGTTGATGAACAAAGAGGGCCACATTATTGCCTTTGGCGATCAGGAATATAATAAAGGACAGATTCCTTCTACCGTCATTGACTATGACCTTGACAGCGAAAAATACGCCGAGAGCAAGTGGAAGAGTAAAAGGCTGCAACGTGGAGAAGCCAACTATTCTGGCGATGCCCGTAAGATCTATGCTCTTGCGATCCTCAATAATGAACGTGGTCTGGTCGAATACGATACAGAAGCAGACCGGTTCACCCCGATCTTTATGCCCAAGGAAGGATTTATCAATAATATGCAGGTTGTAAAAGGGCAATGATTGGATGATTTTAGATCAATCAATCGTATAAATCTTCCAATGGCCTTGATCGTCATAACGGATAGCGTACATGAGTCGTAAGTTTTCCAAGTTTTTGATCGAAGTGTCCAAGCGTTCTCCTATTACTGTGATCTGAAATTGATTTTTAATATCTTGATTTTTCTCGACACTCTCTATTTTGGTGAATTTATAAAGCCATTTGTGATCCAGGTAGTCTTTCATATCTTCAGCGAGTTTCTCGGTTGCCATTCCAGACTCAAATAGATTGCGGTCGTGTTTGACAAGAGCGTTCAGGTTGTTTTTTAACACTTCAAAAGCTTGTTGTTCTTGTGGGTTCGACTTCGATTCTAATGACTGAAAATCAATCGTGTTGGCAGGTTTGAAATCAAAATCTACTTTATTTTCGCTGCATGCTGTCAGAGCAGCACAGAAAGCAGCCAATAAGGCTAAGAGCAGAAACTTTGGCATTTATCTGACCTCCTTTGGAATCTATTACTGAAGACGTTATGCGAAGTGGAAAAGTTTTCTAAGAAATGAGAAAACGGTGGATGGTGAGCGTGAATCATGGCAGTGCGGTGCGGTGCAGCAGCAGATGAATTGACCTCAAGGATAACGAAAAAAGGCTGCCCTAATTATTGGAGCAGCCCTTAACATATGCGTTGCGTGTCTCTTTACTTATCCAATCCCAGAAGGGTACGCCAGGCGGCTTCGATCTTCTTCGCACCGGCCTCAGCCGATTGCTGTCCGGTCAGGATCTGCACCAGATTAGGTGTGAAATCCGTGAACATCTGTGCGCCTTCCGGAATCAGCGGCCGGGCTTTGGCGGCGTCAAGCTGCATCTTGAAGCCCTGAACGATTGGGTCGGACATTAACTGGTCGTCTTCATAAGCACTGTTGCGAGAAGGCAGCGATTTGAGCTCCTTCGTGTGCAGCAGCTGCGATTCCTTGCTCGTCAGATAGTGAATCAAGGCATAGCTTTCTTTCGGATGTTTGCTGTATTTGGAGATGACCAGGCTGTGTCCGCCTGCGGGCGAGCCGGTGTCTCCTTTTGGTCCTTTGGGAATGACCGCGATGCCGAGATTGGAAGCGTCTTTGAACTGGGAACCTGTCAGCAGATCGGAGACTGCCCAGGGACCGTTAATCATGAATACCGAACGTCCTTCTTTGAAGTCGGACATCATGACGTTGTAGCTGTCCGAAAAATCGGGATAAGGCTGTGCGGCACCCTCTTTAATCAAATTTCGCATGAAACTCAGCGCTTCGATCGAGGCAGGCTTGGCAATCTCGACCTGCCGATCATCCGTCATGGTTCCTCCGCCGAACGCCCAGATGTAAGGCAGCGCGTAAAACGAGTTGTCGGACACGTAAATGCCGTAACGGTTCGCTGTTTTCAGAGCTTTCGACATATCGCTTAATTCCTGCATCGTTTGAGGCGCTTGAGCGAATCCTTTTTCCTGAAGAAGGCTTTTGTTGTACAAAAGAGCCAGAGCCTCCATGACGGTCGGCAGACCATACAGATGCCCCTCGAATTCATCGGAACGGAGGGCGGAAGGCACGAAATCTTTCCGGTCTTCCGCGGAGATCATATTTTCGATCGGATACAGCAGCCCGAGGCTTGCCAGTTCGGGTACCCAGGAGTTGTCCGAGCGGAAAACGTCCACCGGCTGGTCGCCCAATAAAGCGGTTTTAAAACTGTCCGAAGAAAACGTCACTTCTTTTACATTTACTTTGATATTTGGATTCTCCGACTCGAACATTTTGATTCTCGATTGCACAAGCTCCGCTTCCTTGCCATCGTAAGAACTGTAGAAGGTCAGTTCGACAGGAGCGCTGCCGGAACGGGCGGACAAGCTGGAGCAAGAGGTAAGCAGCAGCAGGGCTGCCAGCAGAAGCGATAATTTTTTCATAAGAGATCTCCTCGATAGGTTGAAATAGGCGGCTTGGCGGACAGAAGTTCGCCCATCACAAACGGAATTGGCCGATCAGGGACTTGAGTTCGTCTGACAGATTGGCCAGCGAGGTGGCAGAGTCTGCGATTTCTTCCATCGAAGCCCGCTGCTGCTCGGTAGAAGCGGCTACGCTTTGCGTGCCTGCGGTCGTTTCCCGCGAAATGTCCGCGATCCGCGAGGTGCCGGATACGGCCTGTTCCGCGTCCGACAGCATGCTTACGGTCGAGTCGGTCACTTCCCGCACGTCGGTTTTGACTCTTTCGATCATGCCGATAATGTCTTCAAACGAATCGCCCGCGACTTCGATCAGATCGATTCCTTTGCGAACTTCCCGGGTTCCGTATTCCATCTCCGTAGCTGCCGAACCGGTCGCCTGTTGAATACCCAGAACCAGGCCGTGAATCTGATCGGCGGATAGACGGGATTGTTCGGCGAGTTTGCGGACTTCGTTTGCCACGATGGAGAAACCGCGTCCCTGCTCGCCTGCACGCGCCGCTTCGATGGCAGCGTTCAGGGCCAGCAGATTGGTCTGGCTGGAGATCTCTGTAATCAGCTGCGTAGCTTCGCCAATCTGCGCAACCTGCGCTCTCAGTCCATCCACTACTTCGCTCAGACGTTTGTTGCTGTCTTCGATGACGCGTACCTGACGGATCGCATTGGACAGGTCGCTTTTTCCCTGCTCGGCGGAAGAGGAAGTGGTCTCAACCGTCTCCATGACGGTTTCACCGTTTCTTGCAATGTCCTGCACTTGAGTCGAAATGCCCATGATAACCGACAAATTATGCTCGACCTGATTCGCCTGCCGATCCGTGCCTTCCGTGATGTTGTGCATCACATCAGCAATTTGCTTGGTCGCCGAACTGGTCTGCTCCGCACCGGCCTGGAGCTGGACGGAAGACGCCGCTACCAGATGCGAAACCTGATCCGCGCTGCTCAAGACGGAACGCAGCGAATCGGTCATTGCGGAGAAAGCCCGAGTCAGATCAGCCAGCTCGTCGCTGCCCTTAACCGCCAAAGATGTTTCACGAAGATCACCTTTCGTCACCGAATCGGCAACCTTGGTAAGCGGACGAATACGGGAAATCAAATAGTTGGACAGCAGGTAGGCGATCAGGACGGACAAGAGCACGGCCAAGCCGACCAGCGCGTAACTTGCGATCCGGATTTGCAGATGCGCCTCCTGAATTTCTTGGGTGTAACGTTCAATTTTCGCTTGTTCTTCTTCGACGAAAGACAAGAGGGAAAACGCCACCGGGTCAAAGGACTGCTGTGTATATTTTTCCTGTGCTTGGGCTTTTTGTCCGCTGTCTGCGAGAGCCATTAGAGCCTGCTTATCCGCAACGGTAGCCGACCACAGGGTATTGAACTTTTCGATCTGTTGGATATCTGCTGGATCGAAGGTCGTTTCTTTCAGCCGGGTCAATTCGTTATTCAGGAACGAAACGGTCTCGTCGAAACGCGACTTGAATCCGCCCTTCAAATGATCGGGCGCCAGCAGGTAATGTGCGCCTTCGTCGTTGGCAGTTCGCGCAAACAGATTCAGCCGCTGCACGATCTCCATCCGTTTATTGGTCGTCTGAATCTCCTCGTTCATGCGGGTAATGCGCTGGTTCATCAAGCTCGTGATGCCTACCGTGGCCACGAAAAGAATGATGATTGAAGAAAAACTCAGAAGCAGTCTGTTGCGAAGCGATAACTTCAAAATCGAACCCCCCATTATCTCTATAAAGATATATATGTGCTGACTAGGTCGTGCGCGCAAACTTCGAGGGGAGCAGATTGAGGCGAATTTTCGTGCTCAACAAGGAAGGGTTCCGAAGGCATGCCGGGGCACGGAGAGGAACCCTGACGCAGCGGAGGGCGAAAAGGCGACTAAAAATGCACATCGTTAAGTTTGCGTACACGTCCAGGTCATAGCCCTTTATCTTATCGGATACTTTTCTGTTACTTTGTAGAAGAAAAACGTTTTCAGACGTATTTAATATAAATATTAATGATTCGCATAAGAATTGACTTGTACGGACATGCGTGATACATTGGGTGCGTAAAGGTTCTTCCGTCCGTACAACCGAGGCCGAGGCAGGGGAAAACAGCGTCCGGATTTGCGGTTCGACGACTATGCCTTATCAACAGGATAAGTAAGGTTGTGCGATCTCAAACGAACCTGAAGCGTGTACATTTGAGATCGCGCAGTCCTTTGATTAAGCGTTGATAAAGCATGAAATGTAAGCGTTATATCGGGATGAGCCTTCATTATATTTTTACAGAAGGAAAGGATGAATGAACAGCATGACAGCATCGAACCTGAAAGCCAGAATGGTCGTCGATAAGTCGTTCCGCATCTCGGAGATTGATGAACGGATCTATGGGTCGTTTATCGAGCACCTGGGACGTGCCGTATACGGGGGGATCTACGATCCGGGACATCCCACAGCTGATGAGTATGGATTCCGCGGTGACGTGAAGCAGCTGATTCGTGATCTGAGAGTGCCGATCGTGCGCTACCCGGGCGGTAACTTCGTCTCTGGTTATGATTGGGAAGATGGCGTAGGCCCGGTTGAGGATCGCCCGAAGCGTCTGGAGCTGGCGTGGAGAACGCTGGAACCGAACTATGTGGGTACCAACGAGTTTATGCGCTGGGCCAAAGACGCCGGAACGGACGTGATGATGGCGGTTAACCTGGGCACGCGCGGCATCGATGCTGCCCGCAACCTCGTGGAATACTGCAACCATCCAGGCGGCAGCCGTTACAGCGATCTGCGTAAGCAGCATGGCTTCGCGGAGCCGCATAAGATCAAGATGTGGTGCCTGGGCAACGAGATGGACGGCCCTTGGCAGATCGGACACAAGACCTCGGAAGAATACGGACGCCTCGCGCTGGAAACAGGCAAGGCTATGCGTCTGATCGATCCGACGATCGAACTGGTATCGTGCGGCAGTTCCAGCACCGGCATGGCGACCTTCCCATCGTGGGAGGCCGAGACACTCGACCACACGTATGAGGTGGCTGACTTTGTCTCGCTGCACCAGTATTATGGTAACCGCGATGGAGATACCGCCAACTATCTGGCACGCGGCATGGATATGGATCACTTCATCCATACGGTCATTGCCACAACGGACTACATCAAGGCCAAGAAGCGCAGCAAGAAGACCATGAAGCTCAGCTTCGATGAATGGAACGTCTGGTATCACTCCAACGAGGCGGACGCGAAGATCGACCGCAATCCTTGGGGCGTGGCACCGCCGCAGCTGGAAGACGTCTATAACTTTGAAGATGCACTGCTGGTAGGCAGCATGCTGATGACCTTCCTGCGCCGCGCTGACCGCGTGAAGTCCGCCTGCATGGCGCAGCTCGTCAACGTTATTGCGCCGATCATGACGGAAACGGGCGGTCGTTCCTGGAAACAGACCATCTACTATCCGTACCTGCACGCTTCCGTATACGGTCGCGGCGTCTCGCTCAAGCCGGTCGTCGATTCGCCTAAGTATGATGCACAGGACTATACGGACGTGCCGTACCTCGATACCGCCGTCGTGCACAACGAGGAAGAAGATACGCTGACCATCTTTGCATTGAACCGTCACCTGACCGAAGCGCTTGACCTGACCTGCGACGTACGCAGCTTTGAAGGTTATGTGATCGAGGAACATCTCGTATTGGAAAATGACGACCTCAAAGCTGTCAATACAGCCGATAGCGAGAAGGTTGCTCCGCACAACCGTGGTGCTTCCGAACTGAAGGATGGGATCGTCAGCGGCCGTCTGTCCAAAGCTTCGTGGAACGTCATTCGCCTGCGCAAACAGGGCTAAGAATTTTTAAGGAAAAGGCAGTGACTCGAACGAATGGGTCGTGCCCGATAAACAAGAGCGATCAACGGAAGGCACACGAGCCATCGTCTCGGAAACGGCGAGGCGCTGCCCGCTTCCGTGATCGCACTTGAGGGGCAGCAATTCGAGGCAGGGGTAGTTTTCTGCTAAAAGTTTCTTTTTTTACACATAATTGTACGTACAACTTAAACATAATGAACCCGAATGAGGGTACAGGAGGTTGTTCCATGAGCAAAGCATCCGTAATTGTAAATGCTGATGTGGCACTGGGCAAGATCGACCGTAACATCTATGGACAGTTCGCCGAGCACCTGGGCCGCTGCATCTATGAAGGCATGTGGGTAGGCGAGGATTCGGAGATGCCGAATGTGGACGGGATTCGCAAGGACGTGCTGGGAGCGCTCAAGAATCTGAGTATTCCGGTACTGCGCTGGCCGGGCGGCTGTTTCGCCGATGAGTATCATTGGAAGGACGGCGTAGGCCCACGCGAAGGCCGCAAACGCATGGTCAACACTCACTGGGGCGGCGTTGTAGAGAACAATCACTTCGGAACGCATGAGTTCTTCCGGCTGTGTGAACTGCTGGAGACAGAGCCTTATATCTGCGGCAATGTGGGCAGCGGCAGCGTGCAGGAGATGTCGGAATGGATCGAATACATGACCTTCGACGGTGAATCGCCGATGGCGAAGTGGCGTCAAGAAAACGGTCAAGAGAAGCCGTGGAAGCTGAAATATTTTGGCGTGGGCAATGAAAACTGGGGCTGCGGCGGCAACATGCGAGCGGAATATTATGCGGACGAATATCGCCGCTACCAGACCTATTCGCGGAACTATGGCGATAACAAGCTGTTTAAGATCGCCGGTGGCCCGAACGTTGACGATTACCATTGGACAGAAGTGCTGATGCGCGAAGCCGGTCGTCATATGGACGGACTGAGCCTGCATTACTACACGATCGAAGGCAGCTGGGAAGAGAAAGGATCGGCGCTTGGCTTCGACGAAGCCGGCTGGTTTGAAGTGATGAAGAAGTCCATGCACATGGATGAGCTGATTACCCGCCATACGACCATTATGGACAAATACGATCCGGAGAAACGGGTTGCGCTGATCGTGGACGAATGGGGCACCTGGTTCCTGAATGAGCCGGGCACCAACCCAGGCTTCCTGTATCAGCAGAATTCGCTGCGCGATGCGCTGGTGGCGGGAATCCATCTGCATATTTTCCATAATCATCATGAACGCGTGAAGATGACCAATATCGCGCAGATGGTCAACGTGCTTCAGGCCATGATTCTGACGGAAGGCGACAAGATGCTGCTGACGCCGACCTACCATGTGTTCGAGATGTTCAAAGTCCATCAGGATGCTGACGTCCTGCAAATGTCCGTACAGAGCGACAATTACGAGCTGAACGGCGAATCGCTGCCACAGGTAAGCGTCTCGGCATCGCGCAAGGACGGCGTGGTGCACGTCAGCCTGTGCAACATCAATCCTTCTGCGGAAGCAGCCGTAAACCTTGACCTGCGTGGTCTTGGCGCAGAGGGCGAGATTAGCGGCCGTGTGCTGACAGCCGACAAGATGGACGCACACAACACATTCGATCAGTTGGAAAATGTGGCGCCTGCCGCGTTCGACGGCTTCACACGTGGAGAGAACGGCGCATTGTCCGTAACGCTGCCGCCGATGTCCGTTACTGTACTGGCGATCCGCGCTTAGATTCCGAACGCTTCACGATCCAGCTGCTGTACTGCCTATACGGGGAGCTTTGTGTTCCTTGTTCAGCCTAAAGAGGACGGTCGAATCATCGACTGTCCTCTTTGCTGTGGGAATTCCGTGCTGCTTATACAGGAGGAGGCAGACGAATCGACTTAGCGGGCGAACCGTTTAGGTGGGTGTCTTTAAGCAAAGAACCCCCCTTCTTTTCTGCTCAGGCCGTAGAAAAGCACAAAAAAGCCGAGCGGGATCGCCAAATTGGAAAAAGGCGTAGGCAGCAAAGCCAGCAGCAGCAGCGGAATACAGAAGAGATACGAATAATATTTGCGCGAATCGTTCCAGAGCTTCTGTTCGGCTGCCCAATCCATGATTGGCCTGCGTTCATCCGATTTCAGCCTTAACGCGACGCCAGCCGCCACGACTTCTGCTCCGCGAAGCAGCGCGGTGAACGAAGTGCCGTCCTCAAGCAGCAGGATGAGCACCGCAGCCGCAATACAATAGGCGAGCAGCAGCAATCCGGCGCAGAACAGATACTTTTGCCCAAAGAGCTGACTTTTACGAATAGGGAGAGTTAGCAGCAGCGTACGATTATTTTTTTCAATGGAATAGAGCAGCACGCTTGGAGAGCCGGAGAGCAGCAGCGCAGCCAGCGCGATCCAGGCGTTCGAGAGTCCCGTGATCCCGATCCGCACAAAGTTATAGCAGAAGAAGGCGGCAAATATCGAAAGCACGACGTAATTCAGCAGCATCGGCTTGGAGCCAAGGAACCGAATCCACTCACGGCGATAAAAAGAAAAAGACCCACCGCCGGAACGCCGTGCAGCCGATCGACTTCGGACCACAGGCTCAAGCAGTTGGGGATATTCCCATGTCAGGGTGGCACTGGCGTGCAGCAGTAACGGAATCAAATACAGCCACTCCCATGCGTAAGCCGCTGCGCCCACTGCTGCCAGCACCACGCCGTGCAGGGCGGTGCGCTGCCATCTGCCGCGATGAATCAGGTTGGCCAGGAGCACGCCCAACGTGACGGAATAGAACGTCAGCAGCAAAAATTTGCCCAACCCAAACCACATGGCGTCGATAGGCAGCCCTCTCCGAACGGTCAGGAACACAGGGAGAATAAGGAAAAATAGCGTGCGGCGCAAGCAGGTATCCACCATAATAAACAGCACTTCGGCTGTCCAGAAGGAACGAGCCGGAATGGGCAATGTGCAAACCAATTCCATTGTATTCCCGCGCCATTGCGAGAGCACGAACAGGATGGTCATATAGACGTTCATGGCAATCAAGGAACCTATGATATAGGGCTGTTCCAGTAGAGCACGACCCATATGGGTCTGTTCAAGCAGGGTGATCTCCAGTCCCGCAAGGATGAACAGGCCGATTCCCATGCGCAGCGTATCTTGGGTCTGGTATTTTCCATAGAAGTGACGGAACAGAAAGCGCAGAAGCAGCTTGAAATCATTCATGGCGAACCGCCTCAAAAAAGATGCGATGCAGGTCAGTGTCCGGATGGATGGGAACATGCAGCGCGATCCGCTTGTTATGCAAAATGAAGACCGATTCGCAGAAGCGCTGTACGATCTCCAGCAGATGGGAAGAGAACAGTACCGTCCCGCCGCGCTTGCAGTAGTCATTAATCTGCGTATGGAACACTTCAATGGATTCCACGTCCAGCCCGACAAGCGGCTCATCCAGAATAAACAGCGATACGTTCAGGAGCAGGCCGGTCATGAGTACCGTCTTCTGCTTGTTGCCCAGCGACAGCTCGGATACCCATCGATCCAGGTAGACTTCGCAGTGGAATTGACGGGCCAGATGGACAAGTTCTCCATTGTCGAGCGACCGATGGTAGAGCTTGTGGATGAACTCCACATAGCCGCGCATGGTCAGCTCATTGAACAGTACCGGGGCATCGGTCGCCAGATAACGTTTGCTTTTCGCCGTATACCACTCTGCTTCCGTCGATTCCGGCCCGATCCCGGATTCGGATAGGCTAAATTGACCGGAGAAGTGTCGATTCAAGCCGCACAGGGTATGCAGGAGGGTCGTCTTGCCCGCTCCATTGACCCCCAATAAGCCATAGATCCTGCCCGGCTCCAGATGCAGCTCAATCTGCTCCAGAATCAACTCTCCAGGTTTATACCAGGCCGACAAATTTTCGATCTGCAAAGGCTGCATTACTTAGGACTCCTTCTAACAAGACGAATACCAAATAACAGGGCGATGGCAAACGAGACGAGCGAAAAGATGAGATCACCCTTGATCGCATAAACGATGCCGGAAGCCAGAAATGCCAGTGTAATCATCACAGAAATCCACATATGACGAGCTTTCATGGTCATCCCTCCTCCATCAGCTCCAGAATGGGCTGAAGTTGTTGTTTCTCCACCCAAGAACAAATGTCTTCACGATGGTTTTTAATTATATGTAATTTATTGGTGTGTATATACAATAGCTTCGACGTTAAGAATAAGCAATAGGGAATTTGGATTGTAACTCTTTTGTAAAATTTAGTCTTAAAAAAATCTAGAAGAGAAGAAATTCACAGTTGCTAACAAATTTTTTTGCTATGGCGGGTTGTAATGAAATCTTGCTGTTTAAATTTAAGATTAGGAAATCGCAATACGCTCCTCAAAAATAGCCCCGATTATCCTCGGAATGAGGAATCTTATTGAAGTTCTGGAAGGAGCAATCACTCATGCAGCATGAATCATGGAAAGAAAAAGTCATCTATCAAATTTTCCCTCGCAGCTTCCAGGATTCCGACGGAGACGGAAACGGTGATCTTCAAGGCATCATCTCGCGTCTGGATTACATCAAGTCGCTGGGCGTCGATGCCATCTGGCTCAGTCCGGTCTATGAATCGCCCCGCGTCGATCAAGGCTATGATATTCGCAATCAGCGCGAGATCGACGACCTGATGGGCGACATGCAGGATTGGGAAGCCCTGCTTCAGGAAGCTCATGCACGCGGATTGGAACTGTGGATGGACTTGGTGCTGAATCATACCTCTGATGAACACCGCTGGTTCAAGCAGTCTCGCAGCTCGAAGGACAATCCCTACCGCGACTACTATATCTGGCGCAAAGGCTCGGAAGACGGCAGCCCGCCAAACAACTGGACGTCGTATCTGGGCGGAAGCGCCTGGACGTACGACGAAGAGACGGGTGAATATTATCTGCATCTGTACAATAAAAAGCAGCCGGATCTCAACTGGGACAATCCCCGGGTTCGGGAGGAGATTGAAGAGTTGGTTCGATATTGGCAGCGGAAGGGCGTGGACGGATTCCGGCTCGATGCGATTAATGTCGTATCGAAAGAGAGCGGTCTGCCCGACACGGATGAGCAGAAACTGGAAGGAAGCGGATATAAACATTTCAAGAATGGGCCGAACATTCATAAATATTTGCGTGAGCTGAATGAAAAAGCCTTTTCCCAAAAAGAAGGAACCATTACGGTGGGCGAAGCTTCCATGGTATCCATGAAGGATGTGGCGCTGTACACGCACCCGGATCGTCGGGAGCTGAATATGATCTTCATGATGGAATCGCTCAGTATCGGCAGTGACCCCGATGACGCGTTCAAGAAGCGGGAGTGGAAGCTGACCGAACTCAAAGAGATCGTCACCCGTTGGCAGAACGAACTGCTGAACGTAGGCTGGTATGGGTTGTTTGGAAGTAACCATGACCATCCGCGCCAGGTATCCAGCTTTGGAGATGATGGGAAATATCGGGTTGAATCGGCCAAGATGCTCGCTACGCTTGTGCATACGCTGTGGGGAACGCCATTTATCTATCAGGGCGAGGAGATCGGGATGACCAATTATCCGTTCGAGTCGGTCGATCAACTGGACGATCAGATGGCGCGGCATTATTATCGTACGCGGACAGAAATGGGCGAAGACCCCTCTGAGGTGGAAAAAAGGCTGCTGGCGGGCACGCGTGACCATGCACGTACACCCATGCAGTGGGATGACAGTCCTCAGGCCGGATTCACCACCGGGAAGCCCTGGCTTCCGGTGAATCCAAACAGCCGTGAGATCAACGTACAAGCCCAGCAGAATGATCCTCACTCCATTCTGAGCTACTATCGGGAGCTGATCGCCATGCGCCGCGAACATGCCGACGTAATTGTACACGGCGAATATGTAGCGATTCTGGAGGAGCATGAGCAGGTGTTCGCTTACATCCGCCGAAATGAAGAACGGCAGGGCCTGGTACTGTTGAATTTCTCGGATCAGGAGGCTGCGTTTGAACTGCCGGACGATGTCCATGTCTGTCTGGATTCGGCGTATAGACTGCTGGGCAACTATCCGCCGGAAGGGGAAGGGGTTCCGCGTACTCTTCGTCCTTATGAAGCGGTTGTATTCGGCGGACTGAAGCCTGCACCGGAAAAAGGCGGAGGCATGAAAAGTACTGGAGATTAGAAAGATGAACCTGGGAGCGAGTCAGGAGTGTATTTTTTGAAAAAGGGCGAAGCAAAAGATGTTTCCATTCTGGAATTAATGATATAATTAGCATCGGAATTCAGGAGATAGATTTGAGGAGGCGTAAACCATGGCAAAGGTATTGGTTTTTGGTCATAAGAATCCGGACACGGACACGATTACATCGGCGATCGCGTACGCGGAATTGAAGAAGCAGCTGGGCGTAGATGCAGAAGCAGTTCGCCTGGGCGAAGTAAACGGTGAGACGGCTTACGCGCTCAAGCACTTCGGCGTGGAAGCTCCACGTCTGGTCGAAACGGTAGCGGATCAGTCGGAAGGCGTTATTCTGGTTGACCATAACGAACGTCAGCAGAGCGCGTCGGACATCGAGCAGGCTCATGTGTTGGAAGTCATCGACCACCACCGCATTGCCAACTTCGAGACGGCTCACCCGCTGTACTACCGTGCCGAGCCGGTTGGCTGCACCGCTACCATCCTGAACAAGCTCTACAAAGAGAACGGAATTGAAATTCGCAAGGAAATCGCGGGCCTGATGGTATCGGCGATCGTATCTGACTCCCTGCTGTTCAAATCGCCGACCTGCACCGAGCAGGACGTAGCGGCTGCCAAAGAGCTGGCAGCAATTGCAGGCGTGGATCTGGATCAATACGGTCTCGACATGCTCAAAGCCGGTGCAGACCTGAGCGGCAAGACGGCGCAGGATCTGATCTCCATCGATGCCAAAGAGTTTACGATGGGCGGAAGCAAAGTCGAAATCGCTCAAATCAATGCTGTTGACGTCAATGAAGTGCTGGAGCAGCAGGCTGAACTGGAAGCTGCGCTGAACGGTGTAATTGCGTCCAAAGGACTCGATCTGTTCGTACTGGCGATTACGGACATCCTCAACAACGATTCCGTTGCCATCGCACTCGGCAGTAAGACGGATGCTGTAGAACGGGCTTACGATGTGAAGCTGGAGAACAACAAAGCGCTGCTCAAAGGCGTCGTTTCCCGCAAATCGCAGATCGTTCCAGTGCTGACGAAAGCTTTTGAAGCTTAAAAGCCAAGAAGCTAACCGGAAGGGGTAAGATCGGAAGGCGAAGGCATGGCAGAACTCTGCCATGCCTTTTTGCTTTGCCTGTGGGGCGGCTGGCGATGCTAACGGATCGAGGTGGCGCTTAGAAGGGAGCTGGAGCGGTTTTGATGCCAAAAAAGTGGGGAGCGAGCCGAGTCGATAACCTTCTTCTTTTCCCTCGCCCGATCTTCCACTATACTTAAAAGCAGAAAAGCATGCAGAAACACGTCCAAAACGCAGAAAGTGATTTCGCTTGCGAATGTAGAGAATCGAGGGGATAGACATGTTGGGATTTGAACGCCGCGAGAAGATTATCGAGTTTTTACGCCGGGATCAGAAGGTCTTCGTTGCCGCCTTGAGCACGTTGTTTGAGGTAACGGAAGAGACCATTCGCCGCGATCTGGAGAAGCTGGAGAAGGAGGGGATTGTCACACGAACCTATGGGGGTGCCGTGCTGAATGTCCACACCAACGAAGATCTCTCCTATCAGACTCGCCACACGACGAACCTGCCGGAGAAAAATGACATTGCCCGCAAACTGGCACGTCTGGTGTCGGATGGAGATACTCTGATGGCTGACCCTAGTTCAACCGTATTCGAGGCGCTGCGGGAGCTGGGAATGTCCAAGAAAAACTTGACGCTGATTACCAACTCCAGCATCATCTTCGCGGAATATGCCAAACTTGGCCATACCGTCATCTCCACGGGAGGCACGCTGCGTCCCCACTCCAATTCGCTGGTTGGCCCGGTGGCGAATGATACGGTGTCCAAGTATGTGGTTGATACGGCTCTGTTCAGCTGCAAAGGACTGTCGGCTGAATATGGAGCGACGGATTCCAACGAGCCGGAGAGCGAGTTGAAGCGGCGAATGTTAGCCCACGCACGCAGAACCGTTCTGCTGGCTGACCATACGAAGTTTGATAAGGTCGCTTTCGTAAAGTTGTTCGATCTGGCCTCGATTGATTATCTGGTGACCGATCAACGGCCTTCCGAGGAATGGATGGAGCGGCTGGAGCAGAATGGGGTCGAAGTCATCTGCTGATTGTTCCCGCTCATCCTCTGCTCTCTGAATCGAAACAAACCGTGTGCGATGCAGCCAAAAGGCCGCCCGGATCGTCTCAAGACGACGGGCGGCCTTTTCGATACAATCTACAGCGTATCTTCTGGGCAGCAGCGCGAAAAGTATATGAGGATTATACCGCGAAGTTCCGATCGGTTGCTTCCATGTCGAAGACTTCCGAAGCCGGAACCGGTTTGCTGTAGTAGAATCCCTGTGCGACGAAACATTGCAGTTCACGCAGCAGCTCAACCTGTTCAGGATATTCGATGCCTTCCGCAACGATGCGAAGATCGAGCTGGCGGGCCATAGTCAGAATCATCTCGACGATCGCCCGGCTGTTTTCATTGGTCGTAATGCCGTTGATAAAGGATCGATCAATTTTGAGACAATCGATGGGCAGCAGATGCAGATAACTCAGCGAGCTGTACCCCGTACCAAAATCGTCCAGGCTAATCGCAATACCGGCCTGTTGGAAACGCCCCAGAATCTCGATGACCTGTTCTTCATTGTGCATCATCGCACTTTCCGTCACTTCAAGTTCCAACAAGCTGCTGTCCATATTCAGATCTTCAAGCGTAGACAGCACATTTTCTACAATATCCGACTGGATCAGATGGATCTGCGAAATGTTCACGGCCACAGGCACAGGAGCATAACCTTCGCTCAACCACAGCTTGGCCTGCTGACAGGCTGTGCGCAGCACCCAGCGTTCCAGCGGCACAATCAGTCCGGATTCTTCGGCAATTGAGATGAATTTGAGTGGAGGAACCAGACCCAGATCGGGATGCTTCCACCGAACCAGCGCTTCAAGTCCGACCAGCAGCCCGGTTCGGATGTCGATTTTGGGTTGATAGAAGAGCATCAGCTCGCCGTGTTCAATAGCGGCCTGAAGATCGCGTTCCAGAATCAGGCGTTCATGATTTTCAATCGCCCGGCCATGATCGTAGAAGGCAAATCGCGCTCCGCCGCGGCTCTTGGCGTCAAAGCGGGCGAGATCGGCATTTTTGAACAGCGTATCCGCATCCTGCCCATCTTCCGGGAAGCAGGCGATGCCGACACTGATTGTCAAACTGATGGCCTGCTGGCCTACACGGAAGGGAAGAGAGAATTCGTCGCCTATGCGCTGCGCCGTATACAGCGGATCAAAGCCGGGTGGGAGAACCGCGATAAATCCATCGGCATTGGAGCGCGATAACAGCGTGCCTTCCGGCAGCGCCTGCTGAAGCTTCTGGGCAGAGAAGTGAATCACTTTGTCGCCGAACTCATGACCGAAGAGTTCATTGATCTTTTTGAACCGGTCAAAGTCGATGAAGAAGACATGGAAGGACTGGGGATCTTCGGCTTTCATCAGTCCTTCGACGTACTCCAGCGCATATTTGCGGTTCGTCAGATCCGTAAGTTCGTCGTGATAGGCCAGATGCAGAATTTTTTCCTGATTCTTCTTGCCGTCCGTCACATTCTTGGCAATACTATAAGCGCCGGCGAAACGTCCATCAATCAGGATCGGCAGAGAAGTCAGAATCACATGCGTCGGTTCCCGGTCGGCAATCTGGATTGTCAATTCCGTCTCGTCGGTGAGGCCGCCCATGACTTTACTATAATGTTGAAGAATCCGATCCTGCTGCTCACCGGTCGTCCATTCCGTCATCATATGCAGATCGGCGCCTTTGGGCAGGCGAGCCAGCATTTCCTGAGCCCGGCTGTTCATATCGACAATTCGGCCTCCATCATCGATGGCAAATACAGCGTCGGGATTGTAGGCAAAAAGCGACATGTAGTGCATTTCCTTTTCATGCAGCTCCCGATACCGTTTATCTGCGTCTTCTTCCCGATAACGATCTGTCAGAATCATCAGTCCAACAGCGACAGCGAACAGAGAGAGATACGGAAAGAAGCGATCGGCATCTCCCGGAATCAGCGTATCGATCTCCGATGGGATGGCTGCCAGTGTAATGACCGGAGGAATAGCGGCGGCAGCGATGGCGGCAAACAGAAGGCCGACCAGAGGAAAACGCTCAAACATCTTTCCGGTTCTTCGGGAAACCAGCAGGGCAATGCGAAGCAGTGGGAAGAGAGCGGCGAACAGGCCGACAAGCGCAAAAAGCAAGACCTCCGCTTCCAGATTGATGTCTCCAAACAGCAAATAGATATTGAAGTAAGTGAAGCCAGAGATCAACAAGGTCAGAAATCCGGCGCTGCTGACAAAATGGACGCCGCCTCGCCAGCCTACACCGTCACGTGTCATTCGCAGGGCCAGTAAAGAGATGAACAGGCCGGCGGCGGCAGGAAGCAGCAGATCAAGCAGCTGATTTACCTCGACGGCTCTGGGAAGAACGGATAAGGTACCAAATAGCACGGTTCCTCCGTAACAGACGCTCATGACAAGCAGATGGAAAAATCGCTGAGGCGACAGCAGTTGGCGCAGGGAATCAATGCCACCCGCCGTGAGGGATGGAATAATCAGGCAGGCGATAATCGAGCAGATCAGTCCAAATGCGGCAAAGTAGGGGTTAAATATAATCGGTTGTTGGGAAAGAAATAGGAACATGTTAGTCAACTCGCTTTGTCCACAAAGTATCGGAGTGTATTTATTTAGTCGAATAGTCGAATAGTCGAATAGTCGAATAGTCGAATAGTCGAAAGAACCATTTCCATGTCTGAATTCGGTGCAGCGCTTGGGGCTTTCTACCTTATATATCGTCGTCAAGCAGGCAGGGAAGTAGAGCAGATCGTGAATTTCTTGAATCTTATGGAACTGGAATCACAGTATCCCTTCCGTATGGATTTTTTTGTATATTCATGCGTTTGAGTTGATAAAGAAAAGGTTTTGGATTTGAAAAAAATAAATGTATACTATTGGTAAATAACCGCTTTGGTCAACAAGGGTTTATGGGAAGCTGGAAGCAGGGTCCAGACTACCTAAGCGGAATATGCGGCAAAACGAGGGGATTGGGATGACCAAGCAGCCGGAACGGGGCAATGAGATTTTTGAACGGATCTATAAGCAGTCTCCTGTCGGCATCGCTGTTCTGGTCGCGGACAATGGACGTCTGCTGTACGCAAATGCCAAATTCGGCCGAATTCTTGGGGTTTGTACGGAGGATCTGACGGGGCACACTTTCGCGGAACTGCTGGTTGGAGAAGGAGAACCGGGACCGGATGATGCACGAATCATGGAGGCGCTCAAGAATCCGGATGAGCCGCTTGAATTTGAACGTCGATGCAGACGAAGAGACGGAAGCTCGGTATGGGTTTCTTTTCATGCTGCCGAATTGGATATGGACGAAGAGTATCTGGGCCGCTGCGTGGTGGTGCATGCGCTGGACATGAGCAATGAACACAAGAGTCGCCAGCGTCTGATGGAGAGCAGCGAGGCATACGAGCTGATGATCGACAGCACAAGAGAGCTAATTACACAGAGTACGCTGGACGGCTATCTGCTGTATGCTTCCCCTTCGGTTAAGGTGATGCTTGGGTACGAGCCGGAGGAGATGGTTGGCCGCCATCGTTCGGAGTTCTATCGTCCCGACGATGCAGAATCGGCAAAAGGGATCAGTTCCAAGGAAGCGCAGGGCCAGACTTTTATGCGCCAGGTTCGACATAAGGATGGACGTTATCTCTGGTTTGAGATGATGTTCCGTATGCTGCCTGGACAGGCCGGCGAGGCGGATACCGTGATGGGCATTGGACGAGATGTGACCACACGCAAAATGTATGAAGATATTCTGGACGAGGTGCAGCGGCTCGCGCATATCGGTTCCTGGGAGTGGAATCTGGCCGAAGAACGGATTCACTATTCCGAAGAAACCATGCGCATTTTTGAAGGTGAACTGCTCCAGGATGAGAGCTATCCCCGATCGCTGCTGCGGGTTCTCCATCCGGCGGATCGCACCCATCTGCTCGACTACACGGAACGGATGCTGCGCGGCGAAGCGGAATCTCAAGTCACCTACCGGGTGGTTCTGCGCAATCGTATCGTCAAGACCATTCGCAGCCAGTACGAGTTGTGGCGAGGACCCAGCGGGGAGACGCTTCGGATCATCGGCATGACCCAGGACGTGACGCAGCAGGCGACGATCGATAATCTCATCCGCGAGAGTGAGCAGCGTTACAAGTCGTTATTTGACTATAATCCATCGGGCGTCTATGCCTATGATCTGGAAGGCCGTTACGTCACGGTGAATGCCAGTCAGGAGCGGTTGACGGGGTATCGGGAGGATGAACTGATTGGCCTGCCGATCGTGGAGTTGGCTGTGCCGGAGCATCGCAAGCGTGTGGATACGGGATTTGAAGGAGTCAAGCGCGGCGAAGCGCAGACTTATGAAGTCTGTCTAATTCGCAAGGACAACAGCCGAATTGACGTTAGCGTCACCAATACGCCGATTATCGTCGATGGTCGCATTGTCGGAGCTTACGGCATCGCAAGTGACATTACCGAACGCAAACGGCATCTGGCACAGATTGAGAAGCTTAGTTATGAGCATACGCTGATTCTAAATTCGGTATCCGAGGGCATCTTCGGGATGGATCTTGAAGGTCGATTGGTGTTCATCAATCCAACTGGAGCGGAGATGTTGGGTTGTCGTCCGCATGAAGCACTCAGCGTATTATCGTTGTCACAGATTCAGCAGACGAGTCAGGATGGGATTCAATACGATCCGTATGATTCGCCGCTTAATCATGCCCTGCGTACCGGGGAGGCGCATCAGGACAGCGAGAGTATATTCTGGCGTAAAGATGGCTCCAGCTTCCTGGTCTCCTACCGGGTAACGCCCCTGTACGATCAGGGCGAACGCAAGGGTGCCGTTGTTGTGTTCACCGATATTACAGGCGAACGTGAGATTATCCGAGCCAAGGAATCGGCAGAACGCGCGGATCGTGCGAAGTCGGAATTCCTGGCCATCATGAGCCATGAACTTCGCACGCCCATGAACGGGGTGGTCGGCATGGCTGCCCTGCTTGGCGAGACGGAGCTGGACGAGTCGCAGCGTTACTATGTGGATATTATCACGCAGAGCAGTGAAAATCTGATGCACATTCTGAATGAGATTCTGGACTTCAGCAAGATTGAAGCGGGGAAGATGACGCTCAATCTCGAGCCGATGCGAGTCCGTCATGTTCTGGATCAAGCGATGGATCTGTTCTCGTCCCGCGCTTCCGAAAAAGGGCTGATGCTGACGGCTGAGGTCGCTCCATCCGTACCGGAAGTGCTGATTGGCGATCCGGCCAAGTTCCGTCAGGTGCTGGTGAATCTGATTAGCAATGCGATCAAATTCACCGAAGAAGGCGGCGTCGTGATTACGATCGAGCCGGGGTTCTTCCATCAGCCGAATGCGCTGACGCTGGAAGTAGCGGTGCGAGATACAGGTATCGGCATCCCGCCGGAGAAGCAGGGTCTGCTGTTCCAGTCGTTCTCCCAGATCGATCCGTCGATCAATCGCAAGTATGGCGGCACCGGATTGGGGCTGGCGATCTGCAAGAAACTGGTTGAGCTGATGAACGGCTTTATCGGCGTGCACAGCCGTGAAGGAGAAGGCTCCAACTTCCACTTCACCCTGCCGCTGAGTGTTCCCGATCCGGAGCTGCTGGAAGTCTTCGATCAGCCGGAGGAACGGATCAGCCTATCGACTGAATTTGTGATTCCCGATCAGCCGGAGCTGCCCGAGAATCAGGGAGAAGCCATGACTGATCCCGCCGCACTGGTCGTCTTGATTGCCGAGGATCATCCGGTGAACCGTCGGCTGCTGTCGGAGATGTTGACCCGTTTTGGCTGCGCCTGCGAGGCCGTTACCAACGGACGCGAGGCGGTAGAGGCGGCAGCGCATCGCCACTACGATCTGATCTTCATGGATATGCAGATGCCGGAGGAAGAAGGGTTCGAGTCCGCGGCGCGTATTCGGGAGCAATCCGGAATCGGAGAGCCGGTCATCGTAGCCGTGACTGCCTTTGCCGATCGGGAGAGCCGCGACCGCTGCCGGGAGTCGGGCGTTCAAGACTTTATCAGCAAGCCGTTGTTTGCAGCAGAAGTCGAATCCCTGATTGAAAAGTGGAAAAGACGGATCGCGCGAACGGGAGTTTGAGGAGAAATAAGACGTAATGAACAGTCTCTGAATATAGGAGAGAAAAAAGCTGTCATTTTCCTGGTGGAAACGACAGCTTTTTGTGCTGCAGCCCGTATAGGATGGGGAATAAACTTTCAGGGGTGCGTCGCTGTCTCCCTTGATTGTGGGTAATAAAGCTTAATTCTAAGACGTTCATTGGGGAAAGGGGGCAGTCTGTTGAAAAAGAAGGTGCTGATTACCGGAGCTTCGGGCACCGTCGGCTGGAGTTTGACGCATAGACTGCGCGAGGCCGGGCAGTACGAGATTATCGCCACCGACCTGGAAGAGGATGAAGCAAGGGGCATTCAGGCGCTGGATATGACCGATGCAGCGGCTGTCCGCGAAGCGGTTCGCCAGGTCGATACCCTGCTGCATATTGGATGGGCCGAGGATAACGAGGATTTTCTGGGCAAGGTTCTGCCGATCAACGTGACGGGAGCCTATCATATCTATGAAGCGGCCAGGGAATGTGGAGTGCGCCGCGTGGTATTCGCCAGCTCCAACCATGCGACCGGCTACTATTCGACCGACGAACAGGTCGAACCTGAAGATCCCTATCGCCCGGACAGCTTCTATGGTCTGAGCAAGTGTTACATCGAGCTGCTGGGCAGGCTGTATGCCGACAAGCATGGGATTTCGTCCATCAATGTACGAATTGGCAACTATCCGGGTGACCGTCCTCCCGACTCTCAGCGAGCCATGAAGATCTGGATCTCGGAGCGCGACCTGGCTGCCCTGTTCATTTGCTGCATCGAGGCGGATGCCTCGATTGATTTTCTGAGTCTATATGGAACGTCAGCCAATGCGGGCAACTATTATGATATTGGCTACTTGAAGGACTTGATCGGCTACGAGCCGCAGGACGATGCGGAGCAGCTTCGTCACCAGGCCGAGCAGCAATATGGTGAGTTAAAAGACGACGAACTGCCGCTGCAAGGCGGCGGGTTTACACGTCGATAGAGCCAAGCGAGGGGGGAAACAGAATGCGATGTGTGCAATGTGGAGCAGAGCTTCCGGAAGGCAGCCGCTTTTGTAGCCAATGCGGCGCCAAACAGCCAGAAGTTCCAGCGGCATCTCAGGAGGAGAAGGGCGTCGAACGTAATATAGAAAATAACTCCGAACCCCGGCTCAGACCCCAAATGCCAGCCGTAACCTGGCCGGAAGCACGCAGCCTTCCGGATACGGAGCCCGCGTCCAAAGCCGAGCGAGAATCCGTCTACACGTCGGAGCGAAGTGAACGCCGTGAGGAACCGACGCCGCGAGACTTCGCGCCGCCAGAGCGAAGTGAACGCCGCGAGGAACCGACGCCGCAAGACTTCGCGCCGCCAGAGCGAAGTGAACGCCGTGAGGAACCGATGCCGCAAGACTTCGCGCCGCCAGAGCGAACCGCACGGCGCGAAGAACCCGCGCCGCGTGAATCGGCTTACGCGTCGGATCGAAGTCTGCGCCGTGAGCAGCCTTCACCGCGAGATTTCGCGCCCCCTGAGCCGGGGGAACCGCTGGCTGTGCGGCTGACGAGGCAGAATGCCGCAGAAGCCTCCGGATCGTCGCGGGAAGAGTACCGCGAACCTTCGGATTCGGGCGGCGAGCTGCCGCCGCAGATGCAGCCCAATGCGGCGGGCAGCGGCGCCGCCCGCTTTGCCCCACCGCCCCCGCCTGGCCCGCCGCGTGCTGGGGCAGGAGAACGGGAATCGGCGCGAAGAGAGGGCAGCGGAATCTCGCCGCGCGTCTGGATTGCGCCGCCGCTTCTGGCCATCTGCGCGGCAGCCGCGCTGATCTGGCAGGTGAACTATGAGCGGGGGATCAGCGCAGAGGCGTCTGAGATTCAGCGGTCAGCCGCAGACGCCGCGCTGGGCGGCAACTATGAGATTGCCGAGTCCAAGCTCGATCAGGCGCTGGACAAACGCCCCCGTGATCCGGGCATCCGTTCGGATCTTCAGACAGTACAGACCATTCGGCGTCTGGATGAGCAGCTTAATGAAGCCCAGCGTCTGCTGAGTCGTTCGGATGCAGCGGGAGCGACCAGTGTGCTGGATCAGGTGAACCGGGATCTGGCCAGTCTAAATGGTACAGCCTATGACCGTCTGCGCGATCGCCTCAATAAGATGCGGGCGAAGCTGGAGCTGGCGGATATTCGCAGCGATGCGCAGAAGGCCGGAACATTGGCTGAACTTGCGGATCTGCTCAAAACGGCTTCTGCGTACCCCAAAGCGCAGCAGCAGCCGGTCATCGAGCTAATCACAGATCGGATCGTCGAAGTGAGCAGTGATGAAGCGGAGCGGGCCATCGAGGGCGGCAGCTATTATGAAGCAGCCGCAGTTATCGATGAGGCAAGGGGATATGCCCCGGAAGCGAAGCAGCTGATCGAGCTGGAGAAGCAGATCGCCTCATTAACTACAGAGACCACAGAGGATGAATACGCGGACTCGGAGCTGTTTCTCGCCTCGGGTCAGGAACTGACTTCGGGAGCCGGTGACCTGCAAATGAAAGGATTTAAACAAAGCGCGGCAGAGGGCATGCTGCAATTCTCCGGCCAACTGACCAATACATCGACGATGCCCATGTATGATTTGCTGGTCGAGTTTCGTTCGTATGATGCCAACGGAAAATTTTTAGGCGAGAATTGGACAGAGGTTCATCCGAAAGACCTTGAACCTGGACAGACAGCTTCGTTCTCGGATCAACTAAAAGCGGGAGCTGGGGCAGTGGTCGTGGTGGATTCCGTCAGCTGGTACAGAGAGTAAGGGGGAAGCCTATTGAAGAAGCAAGCGTTAATCAGTCTGATCGTCAGCGGCGGAATTGTGATCGCGGGTTCAGCCGGCGCTTATGCCATCCACCAGAGCTATGCGGGAGGAAGCGGCAGTGAAGCGCTGCTGGCGGGTACGGCAGTAGGAACGAAGTCGGTGGCGACGAATACAACAAATGACTCGGGAACAGGCAGTTCTTCCGAAACGAAAAACGAAGAGAAAAATGCAGGGAACTCGGAGGCCAATGACAAAGAAACGACGACGCCGAGCGATAGTGCGAAATCCGACGACAAAGCTCCCCAAGACGAGTCCAAGGATAAGGGTTCGACCACGCCGGACGAAACCGACAAGGACACCAGCACGGCACCTACACTGAAGCAGATCATCTCATCCGTCAGCCAAAAAGTGGTGATGATCGAGACGGAAGACGGTTCGCTGGGTTCGGGCTTTCTCTACAATGACAAGGGCGACATCTTGACCAATGCGCACGTTGTGGCAGGGTACAAGGATGTGACCATCACCACAGCCGACTCTGCGAAGATGGATGGCAAAGTCATTGGGATTGGGGAAGAAACGGACGTAGCCGTTGTTCGCGTTCCGGATCTCGAAGATGTGGAGCCGCTCAAGCTCAAGTTAGATGCGCAGGCTGAGATTGGCGATGAAGTGCTGGCACTGGGCAGTCCACTTGGATTGCAAAATACCGTCACCACAGGAATTGTCAGCGGCGTAAACCGAACGTTTGACATCTCGCCTTATTATTATGAAGGCTTGTATCAGATCTCCGCACCGATTGCTCCGGGCAACAGCGGTGGACCGCTGGTGGATCAGAAGACGGGCGAAGTCCTCGGCATCAACTCGGCCGTTACCGACGAGGGCGGCATTGGCTTTAGCATCCCGGTCGTCAACATTGTGGAGGCGGCGAAGGGATGGTCGGAGAAGCCGATGGAAGAAATTCCGATGCTGGATTACGGCGAGGGTGCCGATGTGCCGGCGGACGACTACAGCGATGATTACGGAGACGATTACGACGACATACCAGCGGATGCCACGGATTTGGAGTACGAAGCAGAAGACGTGTTGTACGCTTTCTATGATGCGGTAGCGCGTCAGGATTATGAGTCGGCGTATCAGCTGCTGGGCGAACAGTGGCACAAGAAGCAGTCGTATGAAGATTTCGCAGACGGCTACAAGGATACCCTTGGGGTCTACCTGGACCACTGCATGGGTGTAGAAAATGGCGATGGAACAGTCAGCGTCTATATCTCGATTACCGCAGACGAACGCAAAAAGGACGGTAGTGCCGTATCCGAAACCTATGATCTGGTGTATCAGGTTGGATCTGAACCGGGAGATGCTTCGGACGTGCTGAAGATCATCAGCGGCAAGTCCCAGGATTGAGCCGAATCTGGCAGGTGTACAGATAAGAAGCAACGACACGTTAAGATAAGATGAGGAGGCTGTACAATGGCAGAGATTGAACGCAAGGAACATGGTTTTGTGATGATGGAGGACGGCAAGGAAGTTGGGAAAGTGACTTATATGCCAAGCGAAAACGGCGTACTGCTGCTGGATCATACCTTTGTAGCCGAATCCATGCGCGGTCAACATGCGGGGGAGAAGCTGGTTGAACAGGTTGTGGAACTGGCAAGAAGCACAGGAGCCAAGATTGACCCCGTGTGTCCATTTGCGAATGCTTTGTTCAACCGCAAGCCCGAATATGAAGACGTATGGTTCAAAGGCTGAGTTCCCAGGTTCGGTGAGCTCCTGGCGGGAAGGATCGTGGGCAGCCTAAGATGCAAGGCTTGATCTTGGGGCTTGTCGCTGCCGAGAACGTCCCTCATCACCCGATTCATTTAAGCTCCGAGATTCGTCCAGAGCGCCCATGCAGATTCCGAAGAACATTTTCGGCCAGTCTTCATGAGGCTCTCGGGCTGAAGAACGGAGCTTTTTGTTGTGATCTCACTGGTTTAGAAATGTTCACATTTTTAAAAGGCAAAGGATGTTGACAATGTCGTTTAAGTAGAATACAATTACATTGCAAACAATCAAATTAAGCGTTATGGAATTTGGATTGTACCCAAAATCAGATGGACGAAAAGGAGATATTCAAATGAGCGCATTGTATACCGCAACAGCAACAGCAGTAGGAGGCCGCGATGGTAAGGTGACTTCTTCGGACGGGATCATCGACATCAGCCTGAAGACACCAAAAAGCCTTGGTGGCCCAGGCGGCGACGGCACCGACCCGGAACAGCTCTTTGCAGCAGGGTACTCGGCATGCTTCGACAGCGCTCTGAACCTGGTGATTCGTACGCAGCGTGTTAAAGAAGTTACAGGCACCAGCGTAACCGGCGATGTAGCAATTCTCAAGGATGCAGCGGACAATGGCTTCAAGCTGGAAGTTACGCTGAACGTTAGCGTTCAAGGCGTAGATTCCGAGACTGCACACAAACTGGTTGAAGCGGCGCACCAAGTCTGCCCGTATTCCAAAGCTACTCGCGGCAACATCGATGTCACTCTAAATATCGTCTAAGCGATGCCGATATAAGAAATATCCGTTATTCATGATTTGAACGGAAGCGGGGACCCAATCGTTCCGTTCCCCTGGGAGGGCGAGACATGCAGCAGCGCATCCTAACCTTTCAGCCTTACACCCAGTGGGAGACCGGTATCCGGTCTCCCGCTTCCGCGTGCGGTCCCACGGCGGCAGCGGCTCTGCTGCGCTTCTGGGAAGAGCGCCTGGCGGCGTCCGGCGGACAGCCGCTGCATCAGCATCGTCTGCCTGCCGACCCGGCAGAAGCCGTCAATCGCCTATATGCCGCGTGTCTTGGCACGCCGATTGGCACAGGCTCTACAGCGCTCAGCCTGGCGCTGAGGCGAGAACTGAATGGCCGGCTGCGTGAAGCCGGCCTCCCCGGACGGGCGAGGACCCGCCGCTTGAGCGGCTTCGACGCCTACCGGGCGGAGATCGACGCGGGACGCCTCGTCGCCGTTAAATTCGACAAATGGTTCTCCCTGCGCTGGCGCAGCCGCCCGCTATTTGATTATCATTGGACGGTGGGCTGCGGCTACCGAATCGCAGAAGACGGCACGCGGTGCCTGATTGTACATGACGCCGGAGCACGGCGCAGGGACGGCACTTACGCGCCCAGCCAGGCGCGTGTGGCTCCCTACGAGCCGCATCGGCATGTACTGACGATGATTGCCCTCCAGGTCGAAGACAGCGCCCCAGAATGGAGCCTCTGAGCCTGCGAGTTCACTATAGATTGGTGCCAAGGCCCTGCCCTGGATGCCTCGATGACAAAAGCCTCTTTCCCGAAGGAAAGAGGCTTTGTTTGGTATTCCATCTGTTTGTATACTGTTCGCGTACGTTTTGCCCGCTGTCTGGAGGGCGAACTGCGCGCTGCATCCACACAAACGATCCAGCTTCGCCGCAGCTTCAGGCCGAAACGCCAATTTACTTGGCTGCGGTCGCTTCCGCCGGTACGGCGATTTCACTTACTGCATTTTGTTTGGAGTAGGCATAATCGGAGTTGGCAGTGACGTGTACGGCTTGTTCGTTGACTTCCAGAGTGGTATCGACCTTCACGCTGGACGAGTTCAACTGGTGGGTTGCCTTGTCAACGACCAGATTGTAGCTGACCGAACCTTCGGAGCCGCTCTGAAGCAGTCCGCTTGCCTGCGAAGCATCGCCCATTTGGGTGCCCAGTGCGCTTTCGATCAGTTTACCTGCTTCTGCGCCGCTGGCTTCCAGCGTCAGTGTATAGGCCTTATCGTCTTCGCTGACTTTGAGCTTGTCCTTATAGCTGCTCAGGTCTTCCAGCAGTGGAGCCGGGTCCAGCATATCGGTAGCGATTGTCAGGGCGTCTTCGGACTCATTCAGTTTCTGTGTGCTCCAGGCTCCGCTGCTGTCTTTGACATGGAGTTGGTCGCCGACGGCGTACAGTTCGGTTGAAGTCTGCTGCCCCTGAGACAAGCTGGCGATCTTCAGACCATACTGCGTTTCTGGCTTGGCGATGACGTCACCGGTAACATCGATGGCGGTCTCGACCGGTTCGGCAGCTTCAGTGCCTTCTGCCGCTTTTTGCTCCGCCGTCAAATTTGTCTTGGATTGAACGGCGTAGCTTTCCAGTGTTTTGGCCTGTTCCAGTGCGGTGTCGTAGACTTTGGCTGCCGACTCCGTTGTTTCGCCCGATGGCTTCGTATCTTTGCCGGGTTCCTTTGCCGTTCCGCTGTCCGACGTGCAGGCTGCGGTCAGCAGCAGCAGGGACAGGGCGCTTACTTTCAGCGTGTTAGCCAGGTAATGCCGATTGCGATTGCTTTTTGCCGAGTACATGATGATCCCCTTTCGAGTTGTGCGATACCTAATACCTTACCATTTTAGATATACAAAGTAAAAAGTTGAGGGGATACGCAGTCTGCAAATATTTCAAATTGTTGTCACTTAACATCAAAGCTTTGGCGCGATATAATAGTTGACGACAAATTTTAAGGAGAATATGCCCTCATGCGCTCATCCAACGAAAACGAAAAGTACCGTCCGACCACCAATCGAAGCTTCGCCGGACTGATTATTACCGTTTCTGTCGTTGCGAACATCATCATCCTGCTGTTGTTCTTCTCGCCGATCGGCTATCAGGGCAGCGTTCACTTCGACCTCTCGATTTTCCCGCGTTTGAACGCGATCTTTAACAGCTTCACCTTCATCTTCCTGGTCTGCGCGTTGATTGCAATCATTCGCAAGAATGTACCCGTGCACAAAGCGTTCATTTTGGCCGCTTTTACCACAACGCTGCTGTTCCTGGTGTCGTACCTGACCTTCCACTACATCTCGCCGGAGACGGCGAAATATGGCGGCGAAGGGATTCTGCGTCCGATCTACTTCTTCATCCTGATCTCGCACAGTATTCTGGCTGCACTGATCGTGCCGCTGGCACTGTTCACGCTGGTGTTTGGCTGGACGATGCAGGTGACCAAGCACCGCAAGATTGCCCGCTGGACGATGCCGATCTGGCTGTATGTGAGTTTGACCGGCGTAATCGTCTATCTGTTCATGGCTCCTTATTATTAAGTTCCATCGTCCTTGTCGAGCGTTACTTGTCTACAAGGAACCCGGCATCCGCGCAGGCGGATGCTTTTTTTATGCCGCTTTTTGCCTGGGAAATGATTTTCCTATTGCCGGTGTCAGGTTCGTTGTGTTATAAAAAATGACAATATCCATACATCATCTCGATCATTTAGGCTGAATACCAAAAAAATCGCCGAGTGCGAAGAGGAGGAAGAGTTATGCTGGAAAATCGCCTATCAGACCTGCTGGATCGCATGCCCAAAGTGGATCTGCATCTGCATTTGGACGGAAGTATTCGGGAATCAACCCTGTGGGAGATCGCTGCACAGCAGGGTATTAAGCTGCCTGTTGAGCGAATCGAGCAGTTGACTCCTCTCATGAAGGTGACGGGAGAATGTGGAAGTCTGGTCGAATATTTGGCTAAATTCGATTTTGTGGCAGGTTTCCTGCACAAAGCGGACGTGCTTGAGCGTATTGCCTATGAACTGGTCGAACAGGCGGCTGAGCAGAACTGCCGGTATATCGAGGTTCGCTTCGGTCCGCAGCTTCATCGCGCCGAGGGGCTGACCTGCGAAGAGGCGATCGAAGCGGTGCTCAAGGGATTGCAGCGTGGTGAAGCGGAATTTGGTGTGACAGCCCGGGCGATTGCTGCGTGTCTGCGTCATCACTCTCCACATATGAATATGGAGGTCATCTCGGCAGCCGCACAGTTCAGGGACAAAGGGCTGGCAGCCGTCGATCTGGCGGGTCCCGAGGCGGCTTTTCCCGCCCATCTGCATCGTGCCGTATTTGAATATGCCCAGCTGCTGGACGTTCCGGTTACCATTCATGCGGGAGAAGCCGGAGGAGCGGACAACATCCAGGAAGCGATCATGCGTCTGGGAGCAGCGCGAATCGGTCATGGGGTAAGACTGCGGGAGAATCCCAAACTGCTTGAGATGGTGCGCGATCAAGGGATTGTGCTGGAGATGTGCCCGATCAGCAACTATCAGACCAAGGCCATGGAGAGCTGGGAGGTGTATCCGGTACGCGAATATTTTGAAGCTGGACTGAAGCTGACGATCAACACAGACAATCTGACGGTGTCGGACACCTCGTTAGCCAAAGAATATGAAGTCCTGATGGAGAAGTTCGGATTTACGCTGCCGGAGATTGCCGGATTGATTCTGAATGGAGTGGATGCGGCCTTCCTGCGACCGGAAGAGAAAGCCCGTCTGCGTGCGGAAGTACTGGCTGCTTTTGCCGAGATGAATCTGATTCCGGAAGGGCCGGCCTCGTCTTCATCTTCTTCTGTCTCTGCTACGGGCTAAAAAATCAAGCACTGCATAGAGTGGGAAATATCACATTGAAGCGCTTTCTTATGGTGTAGGCTGGAAGTGATCCAGTCGGCTTAACACCAATAGGGAGGCGCTTGTTCATGATTAGACGAAAATGGCGCAAGCGGGCCAAGAAGAAGACGGTCTGGCTTGGGCTGGTCGGGATGGTGCTGTTGATCGCATTGACGGGCTGTTCGACCGTAAGAGAAACCATGTCTCAGCTCCGCATCTATGGGAGTAATGAATTAATCGCCGAGAGCGGCGACAGTTATAGCTACAAGTCCCGCGAAGGCACGGCAGATGCCGCAGGAGCAGCACTCGACTTCCGGCAGTTCACCGGTAAGCATACCCTCTGGACGGTTACTGCCGAGGAAGATGCACAGCTGAATCTGGAACTGGATCTGGGTGTTGTCAATGGCAAATGCAAGGTTGTGCACATTCTGCCGAACGGCGAAGTGGTCAAGTTGGCCGATAAGAGGCTGACTGGAGAATCGCTGAAGATTGACCTGCCGCAGGGCAAAAATGTAATCAAGCTGGTCGGCAAAAAGGCCTATGGCAGTCTTAAAGCCGAATTGAACCCGGCTGAGACCGCCACGATTCAGGCCGGTGATAATGCAGACACCGCCGTCGATTGATAAGGGGTGCGGGGGAACATGCGGAAGCCGAATTGCAAAAAAGAACCCCGAATCTCCTTAGAGAGTCCGAGGTTCTTTGCGTTGTGGAAGTAAAGCTCTTTTATTAGGCTTTCGCCGCTTCAAAACGCGCGATGCGTTCAAGTTTGCGTGTGATTTCTTTTTGCCATTTCTTGTCGCCGACCTGAACGGCCACATTCAGCAGATCCAAATAATCGTCAAGGCTGAGGCTTACTCTGGAAGTCGAAGGTTGCATACGATTTCGTTCTCCTTTAAATGTGGGATACCGTACGGGAATGATAATCATTATCACGTTTACTTATTCTTATTATCCATACTTTTAAATAAAATGCAACGAGTCAGCAAGCAAAAATTCAAATCATTCTACAGATTCTCGTCACCATTGTGACAAAATAGACAAAAAAGCTGCGACCTATTGGGAGACCGGCCAAGATCAGCCCGTCTTCATCATAGGTCGCAGCCCTAGCGAAGATTAATTGGATAACCAGACTTGAATCAGCGTAAACAGCTTGTCTGCATCAATAGGTTTACTGAGATAGTCGGACGCTCCAGCGGCCAGACACAGTTCGCGCTCATCCGGCATCGCTCTAGCGGTCAAGGCGATGATTGGCAGGGTCTTGAAGCGTTCCTGAGCGCGAATCTCCCGCATCGCCTCATAGCCGTTCAATACAGGCATCCTCATATCCATCAAGACCAGGTCGAAGGAGTCATCGTGCTGGAGCAGGTTGAGCGCTTCCAGACCGTTCTCGGCTGCGACAATCTGGGCGCCTCGATTTTCCAGCATGGTAGACAGGGCGTAGACATTGCGCGTATCGTCATCCACGATCAGCATCTTGTGACCCACAAACCGGTTTGTGTCATAGGAGGACTCGAAGTTCATGGGAGCAGAATCCTCCGCTGCGGGCAGCTCCGCATGTTTACCGATAGATTCGGGGACAAGATAAGAATCCTTAAACAGCGGCTGTTCTTCAATGGATTCCTCACGGCGCAGATCCACCGGAATACGGAGTGTAAAGATGCTGCCTTCTGCCACATGGCTGGTTACATGGATGGAACCGCCAAGCAGCTTGGCGAATTCGCGGCAGATCGACAGGCCCAGTCCGGTTCCGCCATAATGGCGTTCCGTGGTGCTGTCCGCCTGACGGAACGCTTCAAAGATCGTATCCAACTTCTCGGCGGCAATGCCGATCCCGGTATCTTCGACTTCAATTTTCAGAGTATCTACCGTGCCCGATGCTTCGACCGGGTCCGGCGACAGGCGCAGCTGAACCCAGCCTGAAGATGTGAATTTGATGGCGTTGGACAGCAGATTCTTGACGATCTGCTCCAGACGTCTTCCATCGCTCCAGATCAGATCAGGGACTCCCGGTTCCGTTACAATATCGAATCCAATGCCTTTTTTGTTCGCCATTTCACGGAACAAGTTGCTCATCGCCTGGGGCAGTTCGCTGAGATTATACGCCTCAACCACAACTTCCATTCGTCCGGATTCTGCTTTGGCCAGATCAAGAATGTCATCGATTAGGGCAAGTAAATCGCGTCCCGATTGATAGATAGTTGCCGCATATTCGGATTCCTGGCCACTTGGCGATTCGGCGTTCTCAGCCAGAATCTGCGACAGGATCAGGATGCTGTTCAGCGGCGTACGCAGTTCATGGGAGAGGGTCGCCATGAATTGGGACTGGAATTCGGAGCTGCGAATCAAGTCGCGCTGCGCCTGTTCCAGCAGGCGGTTCTTCTCTTCCATCTGAACGTTGACCTGTTCCAGATGGTCGTTAGCCAGGCGCATCGTCTCCCGCTGCGTCAACAGTTCCTCCGTCTGATTCTGGAGTTCTTCGGACTGCGTCTGTAGTTCTTCCGTCTGGGTCTGAAGCTCCTCGGCCAGCCCCTGGGATTCACGCAGCAGCCGCTCGACTTCCATACGACCGGATACGCTGTCCAGCGTGATGCCCAGCGTGTCAGTCAACTCTTCCACCAGGCGGCGCTGAAGGGGAGAATAGATATCCAGTGACGCAAATTCCACGATAGCCTCAATCCGGTTCTCAAAACGTACAGGTGCAATCAGCAGACTTCGCGGCAGCGTCTGACCCAGGCCGGACACGACCCGCAGATAATGCTCGGGCAGCTGCTCGATGAGCACGGATTCTCCACTTTGTGCAACCCGTCCCACCAGGCCCTCGCCCGTACGGAAGGAAGTTGGCGCCTGTTCATCCGCGTAATCGGCGTAAGCGGCCAATCGGCGGAATTCCTCCCGTCCTTGACGAATGTAGAAAACACCATACGCCGAACCGGTAAGAGGGACGACCTTTTCCAGAAAAATGCGAGCCAATTCCGCAAGCGAACCTGATCCCTGATAAGCGGTCAGCGTCTCGGCAAGCGAACTCTGAATCCAGGTATATTCTTCTAACTGTGTATTGAGCTGGCGCGCCCGGCGGTTGTGCATCTCCAGCGACTCGGCCATCTCATTGAAGGACAGGGCGATATTGCCGATCTCATCCTGGGCTTCCAGCTCCAGACGCGGCAGCGATTCGGCACGATTGAAGTCGGCGCTGCGCATGACCTGAGTGACCTTCTTGAGCCTGCGGTTCGTGCCGCGCATGGTCCAGAAGGCGAGCAGAATACCGGCAGCCAGCAGCAGCGGTCCGGCAATACCCAGAATAATCATGATCGTTCTGAAATTCTGCTGATTTTCTTTACGGGCCTGCTGGAGCGCATCCTGCTGGGCATTGACAAAGGCATCCAGATGGTCGAGCAGGCTCTCCCGATTCTCTTCCGTGCGCAGTGTCCAGATGGAAGCCGCTTCTTCACGCCGATTCTGGGCCAGGCTGTCAACGGCTTCACCTGCGGCTTCGAGATAGGCTTCGTATTCGGTTCGGATGGAAGCCAGGCGGGCGCTGCCCTGTGCGCTGACGCTCAACTGTTCGGCGTTCACAAGTTGCCGCAGCGATTCACTGCGATATTGTTCGATCTCAATCAGCCGTCTTGGCGAGCTGGTGGGATCGGTACCTGCGATCAGGCGGCCAATCTCGCCATCGAGCCGGTAAAAGGTACTGCGCAGTTCGTCGGCGGCTTGCGATTTATCATAACGTTCGGCAGACTCGATGTTGACGGTGCGATTGATCGACAGCATAAGTATGGCTGTAGACACCAGCACCAGCAGCGTAAGGGCAAACATGCCACCGAAGCCCAAGAGTTGTCGTGTTTTATAATTCAAGGCGATTCCTCCAGATCAAAGAATGGACCACAGGGGATTCGGGAACTGTGCCAGACTTCATGCAATGGCATGGTTCCTATTTGTATATGTCAGGTTGCCTATGTATGCGAGTACACCGATTCCAGAATAGGCTGGAATCGCGCTCTGCGTTCATTATAAAGGCTTTTTCTTACCTTGTCTCGCTCGGTGTCTCGGTGTCAGGTTTGTGTCGCGTACTTCGCAACCATAAAGTCCATCTTCCGCGTCAGCGTATGCTCATCTAGAAGGGAGCAAAAGGATGGCCACAAAAAAGCGGCCTGCTTCATGCTCAGAAGCAGACCGCTTGCGAAATTTAGATTTGCGAGATGGATCGGTGAGAGTTAGGAAGGCTCAACTGCGTCAACTTCAAACACGGGTACGGAAATCAGCGTCTGTTCCGGAGCGGCTTCCGGCATGGAATCCCCGGATTCTTCCAGCCCATCGCCATTCGTACCTGATCCTGGTTCCGGTGCAGGGGAAGGGCCAAGAAGATTCGAATCCGATGGGGCGGTAGGATTAGAGACGTCCGAGTCCGCACCGGCTGAAGAATCAGTGGAAGGATCGTTGGCTGGCGCCGCTGGCTCCTCAGAGACATTGGCGGATTCCTGCTGATCTTCCGTTGGCCCCACTGCGTCATCCTTTTCCGAAGCTTCCGAAGTGGAAGAAGGATCTTCGACCTGTTCGTACTGTTCGCGGAACGTGCCGGTGATCTCATACGTTCCGGCGGTGAGGTCGAAATGGCCTCTGAGCAGAATCCACTCTCCGGTTCCCGTCTGAGCAAGCGCTTGTCCGGAGCCGGCTTGCAGAAGGGTAACCTTCGTACGTACGACCTGCTGCGGATACTGAACCGGGCTGGCACTGCCAATGTCCAGATAGTTATTTTCCCATCCGGCAAAGGTGAACGCATCGCGGTCTGAATAGCGGGTGTAGATCGCAATCTGCCCCGCTTGTTTGGCTTCAGAAGGGTTCTTCACCTTGAGCGTCATCCCGCCGTCTTCCACGGCATAACCATCAGCTTCAAATTGGAACAAAGTCGTAAATGCCCCATCTTGCTGCGGAGTAACGGCTATATAGGTGGCCTGCCGCGAAGAGGAGTCTGTCTCAGCGACAAGTACCGGCTGATCTTCGGTAGACAGCTGTTCATCCAGTCTTAGACTGCGAACGGTCTCCGGGGTCAGCGGAGTCAAGTTCGTCCAGACGCTCTTGCCGCCATCACCGTTCGTTCCCCAATAAAGCGTTCCCTGTTCATCAAGCGCCGCGACATACACATGTACTCCAAAGCGATTTTTGCCGCTGATGACCAATCGATACGTGTGCGAGGGATACGCCAACTGCAAGATGCGAAGCGGATCAGCCTGCGTCCAGGCCTCTTCAGCCTGTGCAACCTGCGCATCTGTATCGCGGTATCCATTCATGGCTTGGTATAGTGCGATTCCTTCTTCAAAACGCTGGTCTGTAATCAACGAATCCGCGCGGCGCAGAAGTTCGTTGACCGTAGTCTCGATCCAGTCGGTCAGCGTGGAAGAGAGGTCATTCTGATCTGCAAAGTCAGCGAAGCTGCGGGCATGGGCCGCGAAGACAGCATACGATTGGGTCTCAAGATCGTGTCGCAGCACCAGATCGCTTGTATCCTCCGCCTGAAGCTGCACCCAAGGCGCTTGGAAGTCATTTTGCCGATAGGCTTCCAGCGTACGGGACGCTTCGCTTAACATGTCCGTATATCGGCCTGCCGCCGCCAGCTTCTTGAGTTTGCGCTGATCGTAGTCACGAAACAAGGCATTTAGATGCTCGGATTTCATTGCTTCCGCCGTTTCCTCTGGGGTATTCTCGTCCGGTACCACAGCCTGCTGCTTTGATGCGGATGATGCCGGGGATGTCCCTGCCGATTCTGTGCCCACCGTGAAAAAGAGTGCGGGAATCCGCAGCAGATCCCACTTGGCCGATTCGCTGCTGTAGTCGCCGTTTTCCAAATTGCGATTCAGTGACTGTTCAAAAGCCGTACGGAAATCGGTGAAACCGTGAGCGATAGTCGTCGTCATCTCATAACGGCGGCTTAGTTCCCGATATTCGGCTGCATATTCGCCGTCCAGCGACAGCTGTTCAAAAGCGTCATAGACCTCATAAGCTGCCAGATAACTCTCCAGATCCTGTGCGTTGGCTGCTGCCATCAGCTCACCCTTGGACTTGAGCACTTCTTCCCTCATTCGGGTGAGAGGCTGAAGTTCCGCCAACCTTGTCCGGATATGATCGTCCCGGTAGCGAATAACCGTATTGTCCAGCGCGGCTGTATAGGTGGTTTCGGCTGAGAGTCGTTGATTGCGGGCGTAATAATCATCCGCCAGACCAACCAGGCGAATCTTGTCCTCGATTTGAAATCCTTTGAGGATTACGGCGATCAGTGCGGCTGCGCATAAAAAGGCAAGCAGATTGCGCAGGGTCAGGAAGTTTCGGATCGTCATGAACATGTTGATGATCGAGCGAGTCATTAGACATCGCTCCGCTCATCACGCGGGGCTGGCATACGACCGTTGGAGTGACGCTCCCGATGGCGAACCCGATACACTTCATCGGCTTCCAGCTTTAACTGGGGGAAGCTGCTGGGATGCTGCGACAGTACATCGCGCAGCCGCTCCAGCCGTTCTTCCGTCAGCTTCTGTACGTAGCGACGAATGAAGTCCGGATACAGCTCGATATACCGCTTCATGCGTACGGCGGCGCCTGCTACAGAGGCGAGGATCTCATCGCCGCGATCCATGCTGCGAATCTGCGATTCGTAGCGCAGGCAGTAACGAATGGCGCTCTCCTTAATCAGCTCGCGGTTCAGCCGCGCTACCTCGCCGATATAAGCGGCCAGATGCGGAGAGAATCCGTCCATAATCAGCGGTTCAAGCAGCAGATCCATATCGCGGCGCAGCACGAAGGTCTGAAGCAGCTCTGCCTGCAGGCCGCGAATCGGGTCGTTACGCAGCAGCGTATTGACTTCGCGCAGCATCTCGTAGGCGCGGGCCGGTTCGGATTCCAGCCGCGCTTCCGCCGCACGAATGTCCTGAATCAGCCCGTGACGAATGCGTTCGCTCTCTTGCGCGAACAATCGATCTGTTCGCAGGCGAATCTGTGCATCCAGAGCGCGGCGCTGCGAGAACCAGAGCAGGGCGGTTAGCAGCACACCGGCAGCTGCTGCGATGACCATCCACGGCAGAGTGTCCGCGAAGAATACGGCGAGCAGCGTCAGCAAGGCGGCGAACAGCAGCTCCGATTGCATCGCTCTGCGCGTCTCGCGCTTGGCCGCAGCAGGAATGTCGATCAGCGCATTTTTGCCGCAGACGGGGCATCGATCATGTGACAGCACCGTATAGTGACTGCATTTGCGGCAGCGTCTCAATTTGTCGTAGGCATATTCGCTTCGTTCATAAGGCTTGAATGTGACGGCAATCTTCTTATTCATTCGGGTTCACGCCGATCATTTAGAGTATGGAGCAGCCGATTGTCCAGGTCGGCCCGGGAGGGCGCCTTTCTGGGGCTGCGCATATAGAGCAGGGATTTGAGGGTGGTAAAAAGAAACAAAATCCCGAGTATTCCGTATGTGAGATACATCCAATATGGAGCCAATCGCTGCACGTTCCTTCCCTGGACCGATTTTTTTGACGCGGCGGGGTCCTATAATGTGAAAAAGCGCATCCTCCGCGATCTGGAGATGCGGGTGTTATGAAGCGCTGCTCATTTTAAGTTATAATTTGGGAGTGCCGCCTTGCTTAACGATAGCTGGAAACGCCATGATGCGCAACAATTCGCTTGAGCGTTCAGACGAATTTGCGCAGCTGTAAAGGCTTTTGCGTTGTGAAACAGCAGGAAAGTTACAAGGTTTTCAGAAGTTGTTAACCAATTATTAAGGATTTTCACAGAAAACAGGCCTATGATAGTGTCGTCAGTGTCCGCCTTGGACAGAGAACGACGCCGGCAGACTTGCGAAAGTAGGCAGTACCGGGGGACCCGGGCAGGAATGAGTCCCGTAAACCGACTAAAATCGTGAGGTGTGCTGCCGAGGATGAAAAGCCGTATGACGGGATTATGGACAGGAATATGGGTGGCCTCCCTATTGTGGCCGGCCGCTATGCAAGGACACGCCGCAGCGGAGGCGTCAGGATCGACCTCGGTGGATGCCGTACTGGTGCTGGATGCCAGTCATTCCATGAACGAAAGCGATCCAGGCGGGATCAGTGCGGAAGCGATGAAGATGTTTATCGACATGCTGCCCCAAGCGGGCAGCCGGGTAGGGATTGTATCCTATACGGACAAGGTTCAGCGCGAGAAAGCGCTGCTGGCGATTCGCAGTGAGAGTGACAAGCAGGAACTCAAGACGTTCGTGGGAGAGCTGGATCGGGGACCGTTTACCGATACGGCGGTTGGAGTGAGCGAGGCCGTGCGGATGCTTCTGCGCGGTCAGCAGGGTGACCGCGACCCTATGATTGTTCTGCTTGCCGATGGCCATACCTCGCTGGACACGAAGGGAACACGAACGCTGGCCGATTCTTCGGCCGAGCTTGAGGAAGCGACCGGGCAGGCGAAGGATGCGGGGATTCCCATCTACACGATTGGGTTGAACGCGGATGGAACACTGAATCGCGGAGTGCTGCGGCAGGTCGCGGATGACACTGGCGGCAAGGCTTTTGTGACGGATTCGGCGGCTGATCTGCCGGGCATTCTGAGTGAGATCTTCGCAGGTCATCAGCGGGCGAAAGTCATGACCGTAACCCCGACCCCGACGCCACATCCAGCGCCAACCCCCGTGCAGACGTCAATACCGACCCCAGCGTCGTCAGCCGCAGAGGAATCCCTGGAATTTCACATCGACGTCCCGGACGACGAAGTGATTGAAGCCAATGCCTCGATTACGGGGGCACCACAGGGTAGTCTGGAGCTGTTTGATCCAAGCGGGAGGCCAGCAGCGATTCCGTCCGACCGCGTGCGGCTGTCGAAGTCCGCTTCATATTCACTGTTGAAGCTTGTTCGACCTGAGCAGGGGACATGGACGCTTCGGGTAACGGGCGATGGGGCGAAGCAGGCCAGGCTGGGACTGGTATTCAGTTATGATTTTGAGCTGGCGCTTGGCAAGCTGGGCCCCTACTATGAACGCGGCAGTCGGCTCGACATCTCTGCCTCTCTGGAACGATCCGGCCGCCGGCTGACTTCCCCTGCGCTCTATCAAGCGGCTCAGGCGACGCTGATCGTTCGTGAATTGGAGAGCGGGGCGGAAGAGAAAGTTCCGCTCCATGTACAGAATGGCCAATTCGTAGGCTCCTATACCCTGAGCCGCGCCTACGATTATGCCCTGACCGTGCGGGCCGAATCGGCAAGCTTCTACCGCGAATCGCAGCCGATTCGCATTGAGGTCAGCGGCAGCGCAGCACAAGATGCGTCCGCTGCCGCCGAGTCGAGGTTCCGACCGCTGGCCGCGCTTGCCCCGGCTGCGCCGTGGCTGCTCGGCGCGGCAGGGGTTCTCGCCCTTGGCGGTCTGGTCAGCGGCGCCGCGCTGGCCAGTCGGCGCTTTGCCGGGAAGCTGCTCGTCGAGATCATCGACGAGTCTTCCGGCCGCGTGCTGGATACGCACGCTGTCGAACTGAACGGCCTGCGCGGCCGCAAGCCGCTTCTCCAGCTGCTGGAAGGGCTGCCGGATAGCGAGCGGGCGGAGCTTCGCGGAGCCGCCGGGGTGTCACTGCGCCCCGGCCGCAGCGGGGCGCCCGTTCTTCGCAGCCGCCCAACCCAAGCGGAGATTCGTCTGGGCGGACGGCTGCTTGAGGCTGACAGCGGCCTGCCCCTGAAGCCGGGCGAACGACTCGAAGTGCTTCCGGCGGGGACGCGCCGGATTGTAACCCTGGAATACCGGTCAGGGCGGTAGTTCACGCCATGCCCATGTTAGATAGAGGGGATTGTCAGCAAGCGCCGCTTCGGTCAGAAGCGGCGCACTCCTCCCCACATGAACAATCGTTGTACCCAAGATCGTATACACAAAGGGGTTTTGCCGAAATGGTATCAACAATCAGAAAGTGGATCTATCCGCTGCTGGCGGCTGCACTTCTGGCTGCGGGGGTATTCCCGGCTGGCGTGCAATCTGCCGCCGCCTCGGGAACAACGGCGAGTACGGCGCCTTCCAGCGCGGCACCAATCGACGCCGTATTGGTGCTGGATGCGAGCAATTCGATGGCGACCAGCGACCCGGAGAAGCTGGGCAACGAAGCCATGCGCCTGTTCATCGACATGCTGCCGGTGCAGGGCGATCGGGTCGGCATCGTTTCCTATACGGATGTGGTGCAGCGTGAGAAGGCACTGCTGGACATCAAGAGCCAGGCCGACAAAGACGAACTCAAAACATTTATCGGACAGCTTGGACGGGGGCCTTATACCGACACGGCGGTTGGCGTGACTGAAGCTGTAACCATGCTTCAGCGCAGTGCGCAGTCAGGGCGTGAACCGATGATCGTCATGCTTGCCGATGGCAACACCCAGCTCAACTCCAACAAGGGCAAGACGCTCAAGCAGTCGGAGGAGGAGCTGGCCAGCTCTGTACAGAAAGCCGAGCAAGCGGGAATCCCGGTCTATACGATCGGGCTGAACGCAGATGGCAAGCTGAATCAGGCCGAGTTGAAGAAGATTGCTGACGATACGAAAGGCAAATCGTTTGTCACCAACTCTGCCGACGACCTGCCCGGGATTCTGAGCGAGATCTTCGCCAGCCATCAGCAGCTCAATATCGTGCCTGTGGATTCGCTGACCGGCAATGGGCAGTTCCAGGATGTGAAGATTTCGGTGCCTAACGCCAACGTGCTGGAGGCCAATGTATCCATTACGTCGGCCAAGCCCATCAAGCTCAAGCTCAAAGATCCCAGTGGTAAAGAGGTCGCCATTCCATCGAATACCGTGACTCTATCGACATCGAAGACGTATTCGCTCTTGAAACTGATGAAGCCTCAGGAAGGCGACTGGACATTAAGCGTTCAGGGAGCCAACAAGGATCAGATCGACATCAGCCTGGTCTTTAACTACGATCTGGAACTGGCGACAGCACCGCTGGGAGCCTCATCATACAGCAAAGGCGATAAGGTGGACCTGTCGGCTTACCTGACCAGCGGAGGCAAGAAACTGGATTCCGCCGAGCTGTATGCCACGATGAAAGCGACACTGGTAGCCAAGGATAACAACACCGGAGTCGAAACCAATGTCCCGATGGCGTTAAAAGACACGCAGTTCAATGTCAGTTACGAGCTGCCGGAAGCCCATAAGTATACGCTGATCGTTCGCGCCGAAGCCGACAGCTTCTACCGGGAATCCGCCCCAATTGCAATCGATGCCGCTTCGGGAGCCGTATCCGGAACAGCGGGCACGACAGGTGCCGAAGCTCAGAAAGAGGAGAAGCCATTCCCGTTGATTCCGGTCATTCTTGGTGTGCTGGGTCTGCTTGTACTGGCGGCGATTGTCTTCTTCCTGATGCGCTATCTAAAAAAAGTAAACAAAGGTTTCGTCGGGCAAATGGTGATCGAGATTCGGGATGAAAACACCGGCGAACGTTCTTATCCACAATATAAGAAACTAAATACCTATAAAGGCCGTCTTAATCTGCATCAGCTTCTCCAACTGGCTCCGGAACTGAAAGATACGGAAAATATCGTATTCACCCCGGGTTCGGAGGATCGGATTGTCCTTCGCAGCAGCGCCGAAGGCATCCCAATTGAAAAATCCGGCCGCGTCGCTGACACCAGCAAAGGTATGGAACTGAAAAGCGGCGACCGAATCACGATCCCGATGGCTCAAGCCGGAAAAACCATTCATTTGGAATATTTGGTGTAATGTGCTTCGCCCATATCCACCAGCGACCCTAATCAAAGAACTTGAAGGAAGACGGGTTAGCTTCCTTCAAGTTCTATCCAGAGAGCGATTCCAATCAAATTGATGAAGCCAAGATCTTGATGTAATCCGTCAGCGATTCCCATCAACTGGGCGAAGCCAATGTTTTCATCCCAGCTCCACCCGCAATTCTGATCGCAGGGCGAAGCTCCAAACGCTTCTCCCTACCTTTCCCTACCTACTGCTGTGAAAATCTGATTTTACGCCTAAAAGTTGCTTTTTCGTGTCCATCCCCGTCTCAGGGCGGTGTTGATTTCTGCGACGATTGCCTAAAATGCAACATAGAGTGTTTCAATTAGAAGCTTCCAAACCCAACGCAGCAGGCAGTCTGTGATCGGTAGAACATAGTATTTTACGCTCATGCACAGCTCTGCTGCGCAAAACGCTGTTCAGCCATCCGTATCCATGTTCGGTCATAGAAACGCAGAGGCAAGACCGGGCATCTTTTTTCCATGAGCCTCAATTCAGTTTTCACATCCCAGACTTCACATCGGCCGCTGCCGTGACCCACGTGCAGGCCGTATCTTGAAAGGAGTTATCCATGAAACCGATTGTCAGAGAACATATTCAGCAGCTCGACGTCTCGCTCGGAGGCGGTATTGTCAGCGAGAAGATCCGGGTCGATACGATCGACAACCCAATGCTTATCATCGGACTCGGCGGTACGGGCATCGATGCCCTGCTGCGTCTCAAATACCAGATCAACCGCCGCTTCAAGCTGCCCGAAGATCCGGTGTCGAAGAAGAAGATGGAGAAGCCGTCCAACGTCGAGTTCCTCGCGTTTGAGACCAATGAACAGGATCGCGGCAAACGCTATAAAGGCATCGGGTTGGACCCGATCAACGAATTCGTGCTGCTGGCGAACGCCGAGATCGGCGGACTGCTTCAGAACCGCAGCATCCTGGAGCCGTATATCACGGAATGGCTGTCGCCTGAACTGAGCATCACGGACGGTATGAACGGCGCAGCTGGCGTACGCCAGGCGGGACGCCTGCTCCTTTTCACGAAGATTAATCAGGTCGTGCAGGCAATCGACAAGAAGATCAAGACGCTGTCAGTCGGCACCAACAAGAAACTGACCGTATTCCTGCTGACGGGTCTGTCCGGCGGTACGGGCAGTGGTTCGTTCCTCGACATCTCGTACATCATCCGCGGACTGATCGAACGCGACTACGGCGCGGGCGGCGTGGATCGACTCAATATGCTGGGCTATCTGTTCACCCCGGACGTCAATCTGTCGAACAAGAGCCTCAGCGAACATACGCGCGAATACGTCCGGAAGAACGGTTATGCGGCGCTCAAGGAACTGGATTACTGGATGAATGTGGATGCGCGCGGAGAGCGGTTCAAGCAGCAGTATGGCAGTATTCTGACCGTTAATTCGCCGCTGCCGCCTTTTAACCTGTGCCATCTGATCTCCGCGACCAACACCGAAGGCAAGCTGCTGGAGAACGCGTATGACTACTGCATGAACGTCACAGCCGAGAATATCACCAACTTCATGGCGAGTGAGGAGAAGGCTTCGGGCGAAGAATTTGCGATTCATGACTACATCAGCAACATCCGGACGAATATTGCGCAGATGACCAAGGCTTACCCGGCGAACTACGACTACAACATCATCGGGGCTTCTTCCGCTGTACTGCCGATCGAAGAGATGACCACCTACCTTGCCTATCGTCTGTTTGAGAAGATGCAGAAAATGTTCCAGCATGCGCCGAATCAAGAAGAGATCGAACGTTTTGCACAGAAGCTCATGCTTGACCCGGATTCGATGCTCAAGACGTTTGAGTCCCGCGTACCGGAGCCGATTCCCGGCTATCAGAACAGTGAACGCCTCAGCTACGCCAACGTCGTCAAAATGCAGAACGTCAGCATGGATGTCGAGCTGGAGCAGACGTTCCTGACGCGGGCGCGTGAAGAATACATCAAGATGAAGAAGCAGCTGCCGGGCGAGATGATGGAGAGGTTCTCCGAACAGGTTCGCCGCAGCTTCCTGAGTCCGGAGCAGGGTCCTTTCTACGTATCGCGTCTGATCTATACGGAAAAAGGCTTCTCGCTGCTCAAGATGGTTCAGGCGTATATCGAAAATCTGCGTGAGAGCCTGCTGCGGATTCCGCGTGACATCGAAGCGGCGGAAGAACAGGCGAACGAACGTCTGGGCGATGCGAAGAGTGCCTTCGTTTCCAAAGAGAAAAAGAAAAATGCTTATATCGAAGCCAAAATGACCGAATATTGGCTGCGGGCTGACGTGGAACGCACCGAGCAGATGATTGAGTTCTACGAGGACTTCTACGAAATCCTGAACCGTGAAAACAACCGCATCTACGGCGTGTTCACCGAGATACTGAACGCGCTGAGTTCGATCTTTGAGCGCAACGGCGAGATTCTGACGCGCGGCGACGAGCAGGTCGATCACAAGGGCAACAAGACGTATTACTGGAATGTGGTCAGCGTGCCGGACATCTCGAAAGTCGTGACCAGCCTGATGGAGAGCCGCGACGCCGACGATCTGATCCGTGACTTTGCCCAGGAACTGCTGGATCATTCCGATCGCTGGATCAAGGAGCAGGAAGTGGACATCGTAGGCTCCATCTCGGAATTCCTGACGAGCAAATTCGGGGATCTGATTACGCAGTCGATGGAAGATTTCCTGCGGATGAAGTTCGGCGAAGATGAGTCGATCGAGAAGTTCGTCGAGCGCAATATCGCGGGCAAGCTGGATGAGGAAGCCATTCCGGTGTTCCACTTGAGCAACAGTTCAGGCAATCTGCACTTCCCATCGTGGGGCTTCGTGTCCGTGCCGGTTCAAGCGCCGGGCATCCTCAAGGGGATTCGCAACTATCAGGAGAACGCTATTGGCAAATCGAACTTTACGGTCAAGGAAAGCCGCGTCAAGAACCGGATCTTCTGGCTCAACACACGCAACGGGGTGCCGCTGTTCGTCTATACGCCGCTGCAAGTCTATGAAGAGAACTACGAACGTACGATTCTCGGCAAGGAAGGCGTAGGACGCCACCTGGTGCAGACCGAGCGCGAGAACTGGACGTATCTGCCGTCACCGATTCCGCAGCAGTCGTGGGGCGACGTGTACCGCAACGAACGTGTGAAAGGTTACAACGAACGGGTGCGTGGGGAGTTTGAACGGGCACGTCAATTTGGCGTTGTCATCGAAAAAGACATCGACCAGACGACCAGCAGTCGCTATTCGGTAGTCACTACACGTCCATTTGATCTGTTCCAGACGCTGTCGGGCTTCGACATGCAGCTTCAGAGCGCCAAGCCCAATCTGGGCGAGGTGAAGCGGGCACATGCCGAGCTGAAGCGTCTGCTGAGTGAAGGAATTGGCCGCGAATCGATCAAGGACATTTTTGGCAGCATCAACGAAGACCTGGCTAAGGAAAATCTGATTCGTTCCCCGGAACAGATCCGCCGTGTGCGCGAAGAACTGGCGAAGTATGAAGCGATTCAAGCCAAAGTCGCCGAGCTGGAATCGCTGATGAACCAGCATGCGGGCGAAGAGAAGCTGCTGGATCAATACCTTGAAGCGCTCTATACCGAAACGATCGTCAAAAAAGGCGCGTTGTATGTGTACGACCGCGAAGAGGACGAAGAAAGCTGGGAGCCGTTCGTCAATCTGATGAAGAGCCGCAGCTATCCGCACTTCGAGATCTACGATCGTTTCCGTTCGCTGAATGAAAAGGATCGTCAGACGCTGCTGCGCAAGGCCACCCGCCGTTCGACGGAACTGACGGCCTCGGAAGATGTATCGCTGCTGCTGGGCAAGCTGGATGAGCTGTATCAGACGTTCATCGACGCCCGCGAGCAGTTGGAATATGAGCGCATGGAACTGGTGAACGGCGAAGAAGTCTACCGATTCTACCGCGAAACCGCAGCCAAGCTGAACGAGCTGCGCAAAAGGTTGAGATAAGATGAACGAACTGCTGGAGCAATTCGCGGCTGCCTATGCAGCCAGAGAAGAAGGACTGCCCGGCTTCGCGGAAGGGAGAAGCGGCCTGCATTATCCGGCCGCTTTCCTGTTCGTCGGCAATCGGGCAGCCGAGGCGGCGTCGGTCCTGACGGAGTTAAATGACCGCAAGTATGATAACGCAGCAGGCATCGCATACTTCCATATCGCGGACGCTTCGCTGCCGCAGGATGGATTGGACCACCATCGACAGGCGGTGCGGTTCCGCTGGGAGGCTTTCGGTGGGCGGCAGCCGCAGGAGAATACGCTGCGGCGCGATCTGCACCGCGCGTTCCTGGATGAGGACGCCGACCATCTGTTTGAACTGAACCGCGATCTGCGCAGAGCCAGCCGGATGCTGTCGGAGAACGGACGATTGTTCGCTTCGTTTGACCGGCTGCATCTGTCTGTCGTCGTGCATGCCGACGATGTGATGAACGTGCTGACACCGGAGATTGCGTTGCTGGCGGGTGCGGTGTTCGGCCAGTCGTTCAAGTCCGTGCAGACGGATCTCTACGTGCTGGTCAGCGATCAGGAACAGTCCGATTCGTTCGGTTATTCCAGTTCGGTCGGCGTATCGTTCCTGCGGGAGCTGGACTTGATGCAGCGTCCGGAATACGCGTTTTCCGCGCCGCTCCAGGTCACGGAGAACCGCCTGAAGATCGACGTGAACCACGCGCCGTCGCCGCTGTTCGATCTCGTCTACATCCTGTCCGACAAGAACGAACGCGGCATCGCCCAACCGGGCGGGCTGCGGAGCGGCTACGAGATCATCTGCCATGCGCATCTGCTCAAGAACCGCCGCCGCGACGGCGGTTCGGCGGCGTCCGGCCTGGCGGGAGCTGCGGGAACCGCAGAAGACCAGCCCCTGGAAGGGCTGAAGACGGGCGCCGGACAATACAACAATTCCGCTTTTAAGAGCGGATTGGCAGGTGAGTCCGGCCGCCGCGGCCTAGCCTCCGGCGGGTTCGCCCGGGTGACCCGACCCGACCGTTCCATCGCACTGGCCGTGCTGTACCAATTCGCGCGCGGCCTGAACCGCCGCATGCGCGAGATCCCCGAGACGCCGGCCGCGGAGCAGCTCGCCCGGCTGGAGCTGGACCGCCCGCATATGCGGGAGCGGGCGGCGCGTCTTGCGCCGGACGAAGGACGGCTGGAGGACATGAACGGCATCATGAGTTCGTCCGTGTCCTACAGCTCGATCCGCCGGATGACGCTGTATGAAGCGGAAGAGGCGCTGTTTGGCAAGGCCGCGGAGAGTTTCTTCCGCGGCAACTTCGAGGCGGAAGCGCAGCGCAACATGGCCGAGGCCGACATCGGCCGGGGGCTGCGCGAATACGCCGCCCGTGCCGCGGCGGAGGATTCGCGGCACGGCCTGTATCGGATCGCCGCCTGGAGCGATCCAGCCGAATCCGCGCGGGGAGCGGCGCAGGCGCTGCTTGAGCGGATGCGCGAGGCGATGCTGGAGCTGGAGGGCGCCCGCGAGGAACTCGAACGGCTCTACGGCGGGATCGTCGAAGACCAGCCGTTCCGCAAAGCGCTGCTGCGCGACAGCCAGAACGTGCGCAACTTCGCACGGTATTTCTTCGAGACGATCTATGGTCTCAAGCTGAACATTCTGCGTCTGGAGACGGAGATTGAGCTGTATCGGCGCTATGAAGATGCGCTGATTGCCCTGCACGGTCAGTATCGCGCGAGGGTTCGCCGCGTTGAGCAGCTTGAAGAGCGGCTGCGCCGCGCCGCAGAATACAGCACCCGGAGTGCCGATGATTACATCGGACAGAACCTGATGCCGTATTATGAGCGCGTCGTGGACAATCTCATGCGCGACGCCGAAGATCGGCGCGGCCGCGACTATTACTTCGAGGAGCGGCGGCTTGGCGACCTCGCGGCGCTCGTCGCAGAGCGTCCGGAGGACGCCTATGGCGCCGGAGCGCAGGGCAGCGCAGCGTACGGCGGCGTGTCGGCGGGCGGAGCTGCAAACGGCGCGGGGCACGGCGGGATGTCGGCGGGTGGAGCTGCAAATGGCATGGGACACGGCGGTGTGTCGGCAGGCGGAGCGGCAAATGGCGCGGGCAGCGATGTGCAGGGAGCGGGAGCGTTGGGCGGCGCTTATAGCGGCACGCAGACGCAGAACGCCGGAAGTGTCGGCGGGTATTCGGGCAGTGTACTTGGCGGTGTGCCCGGCGCAGGGACGACCGGCGGCCCGGGCCATGGCATTCGCAGCTCCAGCAGCGGCGGCCTGTACTCGGGCGGTGTGCTGTCCGGCATGAGTGAGGCCGGACTTCCGGCGCTGCATGGCGGGGAGCGCCGCCTGCTGGCGCGGCTGACCGAACTGTGCGCCCGCGAGCTGCTGGGCGCGGAGCCGCTCGTCCAGACTTACGAGGAGGAGCTGCTTCGCCGGGCGAACGTGGCCGTCGAATACGAGAATCGGGAGACTATGACGAAGGAAGACCTGTTCCGCATCCTCTACCGGACGCTGGAAGAGCGGGCTGCGATTAATCTGCGTTTGTTCGACTACACGCAGGAGCATCGTCACGAAGAGAAATACTTCTTCGGCGATGCCAACGGCGAGTTCATGCGCTACGCGCTGAACGAGGAAGAGACGTCGCGGATTTATCGCGTCGGCTACGTTCACGAACGCCGCAGCGATGGCGTCGAGAAGCTGAACCTGATGGGCGGTTTCCACATCGAGGATCTGATGTACTACCGTAACGGGCGCGTCTATTACGACGCTTATATCAAAGCGGGCTATCGCTTCCACGCTATCGATTCTGAGCGTTTGCCGGAAGTGTGAGGTTGGGGTGTGAACCGTGAGGTGTGAGCCTTGGAATGTGGAATGTGGAATGTGGAATGTGGAATGTGGATGTGAGCTGTGAGAGATATGCGAGAAGTACGAGACAAGCCTTTCCGGGCAGTTCAAGAAGCAAATGCGAAGAAGCGGGGTTCGATTTTTAAGATAAGGCCTAATATCCGCTTATTTTTACCGAATATCGTGATTTAGCGAGAATAAGTACAAAAATCCTCTTATTTTGGATTATCCGAGGTTTTTGCGGAGCGAATGGCGGAAATAAGGGGATTTAAGTCCTTATTCGTTCACTGCTGCCGATTTTCTGTGAAATAGGTGGATTTATGGACTTATTCCGGTTCCTGCTGCGATACGGTACTAGTTTGCAGGCTTCCGCCAGCCAAGTTAAGCGATGGAGAGTGCAATACGCGTAGGGTTAAGAAATATTCGTGCTTGCCGCATGCCGGTGTCTACCGCTTATGCGTACGTTTGTAGTACGTCCGTGCTTGCCGCATGCTGTTGTCTACCGCCCGCGCGTACGTTTGCGGTACGCCCGTGCTTGCCGCATGCCGGTGTCTATCGCCCGTGTGTACGTTTGCGGAACGCCTGCGCTTCCCGCATGCCGGTGTCTACCGTTCGCGCGTATGTTTGCGGTACGCCCGTGCTTGCCGCATGCCGGTGTCTACCGTTCGCGCGTATGTTTGCGGTACGCCCGTGCTTGCCGCATGCCGGTGTCTACCGTTCGCGCGTATGTTTGCGGTACGCCCGTGCTTGCCGCATGCCGGTGTCTACCGTTCGCGCGTATGTTTGCGGTATGCCCGTGCTTGCCGCATGCCGGTGTCTATCGCCCGTGTGTACGTTTGCGGCACGCCTGCGCTTCCCGCGTGCCCGCGTCTACCACAAAGACGTACGCTTGCGGCTACCATACATGCACATTTACAGCACGCTTGCTCTGCTTCGCGCGAGTCCTCGGGTCTCGCTGCCGGAACTGTCCGTCAAGGACTCAGAAACGGAAAGACTCAGATAGAGAAAAGGGGGAGGAAGGATGCAGCGCAAGATCAATCTGCTTCTGCTGCTGCTGGCGCTTGTCGGCGGCGCGGTTGGGTTTGGCATTGGAGAATGGCTGCTGGGTCGGTATCAAGGGGAGATGTCGAGTATTCTGCTGATCGGCATTTATTTTGGGGTGCTGGCGTTCTGTATCGGGCTGGGCTGTCTGATTGCGGAGATGATCTCGCCCAAGCTGAACGGAAGATCATGGAGGGAACGCTATTCGGGGCTATCGTGGAAATTGATCGTACCCGTCACGCTGGCGGCTTTTCTGGCGCTGGGTTCGCTGTTTGAATTCGTGTATGAGCTGGATCTTGGCGGTGTAAAGAAGATCAATGACATCGTGCTGGTGATCGACAATTCGGGCAGTATGAGCACTACCGACAAGGGTCTGGGGAACGATCCAGACAAACAGCGTTTCGCTGCTGCGAAAGACTTGGTCGCACGCATGGATGCCAGCAAACGGGTTGCCGTCTTCACATTTGACGATTATGCCCAGCTTGTGCAGCCGTTGACTTCAACCGCTACCCAGCAGGATAAGCAGAATATCTATGACAAGATCGACGCAATCAAACCGACAGAATATGGAACGAATATCGACAGAGCATTGGACGACACGATGGAGCAAATCCGAACTCAGGGCAGCCCTGACAGCGGGGCAATGGTTATTCTGCTCTCAGACGGAGTGACGAGTGTCGATCTGGAAAAAGTCGTCGCCGATTACCGCAGTCAGCGGGTTCCGATCAACACAATCGCGCTGGGTGACCTGAACAATACGAAGTTGTCGCAGGCTGGACTTGACGAACTGGCCCAAGGATTCCGGTTGCTCGAAAACATCTCGGATCGTACGGGGGGAACGTATACGAACATTGCCAATGCCAACCAGATCTCGCTGGCGTTCCAGGACATCTATCGGAATCTCGACAATCATACGCTGCTGACGGAACGCACCGGGGCACCGGCGGGCAGTACGTATCTGCAAATTCTGCACATCGGTCTAATCCTGCTGATCGGAGCCGCTCTGGGCGTCGCGCTTGGATTGATGTTCGACAACCGTTTCCTGGCAAAAAGCTTTGGGATCGGCGGGGCCGTCGCGGGTCTGATCGCGGGTCTGATTCTGGAGTTGGGTCTTCAAGGAGAGACGTTAGGCGATCCAACAGTCAGATTGCTGGCAGATCTGGTATTGGCGGCGATCATCGCACTGTTTACGGTAATCGTTCCAATCAGCGACCATCGCCGCCGCGAACGCGGAACCAAAGGCGCTAATCTCAACCCTTCGGCCAGCATGGGACGTCGTCCGGGTGATCGGAGCAGTGGGTTCTGATGAGCTTGGATGTCGCTTGAATCTTTCTTGAATCTTGAGAAATGAATCTGAGTGAACCCATCTCAATCCCGGTGAACCCATCTCAACGAATAAACTTTGATGAGATGAACAGATCCATAAGGATGAACAGGAACATAAACGATACACATAGACGACGAATAGAAATGACGAATAGAAATGACGCATAGAAATGACGCACAAAAATGATATATCGAAATGAAGGGCAACGAGAAGAAGCCAAATCATCGTGACGCTCAAAAGTGTGCTCACCCATGAAGACGGGCAGCCCAGCGTACTTTTTCGGTTAATAGCTTTCGGGTGAGGGTAAGGAATGTTGTGTGTAATTGAATGACATCCTATTGAATAGGTGGAGTGAGCGAATTCCATTCGCCCAGCACTCCCCATCCCACTCCCGAAAGGAAGAGAACCCATGACTTCATTTGACGTATTGTTTATCGGCAGCGGACAGGCGGCCTGGAATGCAGCACTCCCGCTGACGGCAGCTGGCAAGAAGGTAGCGATTATCGAGCGCCACAAGATCGCCGGGGTATGTACCACCTACGGCTGCAATCCCAAGATCATTCTGGATGGCCCAATCAAAGTCATGGAGGATGCGCAGCTGTACACCGGAATCGGCATGGACAGCCAGTTCTCGCTGGACTGGTCGAAGCTGATGGAACACAAGAATTCGATCCTCGATCCCCTGCCTGATTTTCTGGGACAAAAGTTAATCGACGCCGGAGTTACGATGATTCACGGCGATGCGAGATTCGAGGATGCGCAGACGGTCATGGTCAACGGTGAGCGGTATACGGCAGAGAAGTTCGTGGTCGCGGCGGGCCAGCGTCCGATGCTGCCGGATATTCCCGGTCATGAGCTGCTGAAGACCAGCGATGACTTTCTGCATATGCCGGAACTGCCGAAGCGAATGGTGCTGGTCGGAGCCGGTTACGTAGCGATGGAGATTGCGTCAATCGCCTCCAAAGCCGGTTCGCAGGTAGAAGTCGTTCAAAGCTCGGATCATGCGCTCTCCGAGTTCCATCAACCGTATGTTCAGCAGTTGGTGGACAAGATGCGTCACGATGGCGTGAACTTCCATTTTGAAGACCGTGTGGTACAAGTGGAAGAACGCGGTGGAGAGCAAATCGTCACAACGGAAAAAGGGCTGCGGCTCACCACGGATCTGGTCATCAATGCAACAGGACGAATCCCCAATACAGATGGGTTAGGTCTGGAGGCAGCAGGCGTAGAGTATACGAAAAAGGGCATCGTCGTCGATGAATACCTGCGTACCTCGCAGCCGCATATTTATGCCAGCGGGGATGTGCTCGACAAGAAGCAGCCGCGTCTGACGCCTACTTCGGTCTTTGAGGCGAAGTATCTGGGAGGCCTGCTGTCGGGCATGTTCGATGCTCCGATTGAGTATCCACCGATTGCGACAATTGCCTTTACGCTGCCGCGCATCGCGCAGATTGGCGTGACTCCGGCAGAGGCGGAAACCTCGGACGAGTATACGGTCAAACCGGTTGAACTCGGCAAACAATGGGATTTCGCTGGACGTGGGGATACCGATGCGCATATGACGCTTGTGTATGACGGGGAAAGCCGACTGGTTGGAGCCGCTGTGTGCAGCCGCGAAGCACTGGATGTGATTAATGCGCTGACGCCAATCATCACGCTCAAGCTGACGGCTGAACAGGCAGATCGTCTGGTCTACGCGTTCCCTTCCTTTGAATCGACAATTGCAGGCCTGCTGCGGCAGGGAAAATGATCGGAACCAGAGCCGATCGATCCAGACCTGGCGGCTTCCGTCATAATCGGTTCAACTTGAGTGGTTCCGCTCAGACGGATTCCGTTCAATAATTCCGGATTCCACAGCGCTCCGCTTGCTTCGTGGAATAATCTGATTCGGAACCTGACCCAGGCAGCAGCCGGATTCGGATCGTCCCAAGAAACAAGGCATCAACCCGGAATCCAGGCGATGAAGTCGGGTGATAGGGACTTCAACAAAAAGGCGGCCGATCCAACAGCGTGGCTGTGCGGAATCGGTCGTTTTTTGTGCGGAGAGAATGGAGGGTTGGGCGGGTGTTCAGCCGATGTCTGGCTGGCTGAGGCCCCGGCTCAGGGCGGGGGATGTAAACAGCTGGCTGTGTTATAATGGGAGAAGTTGTGAAGAGAGAAACAACGTCTACCGCAGCTGCAAGAAATAGGCCGCAGCAGGGGACGTGGAAGAATCAAGCCAAGTTCAAGTTCATGAAGGGGGACATCCGGATGCGGTATATCGAAGCGGAGCCGGGTACGCCGGTCATTCGTGAGCTGACGCGCCGCGTGAGCGGTGATGTCTGCACGCTCCAATGGCACTGGCCTACCGGCACGGATTCGGTCTATATCGGCCGCCGTGCGCTGGATGCGCATCATACGGAAGGGGCCAAAGCGGGAGCGCCGCCCTATGGTGCAGCAGATCCGGCGATGGGCGGAATCAACGAAGACTTCGATGCGTCCGAGCTGAAGCTGTATACGCGCGAGGAGTACAAGGCTTCCGGCGGATACCGGGATCGGCTGGACGGAATTGGGCGGTATGCGTATACCGTGTATGCGGCCATGCCGCTTTCCGGTGAGACCGTGCTGGTTCGCCAGCCGCGAAACGAAAACACGGTGGAGACACCCGCAGGGCGGGCGAAGATTCGTTATGCGATCCGAGAGAAGAAACCGCTGCTTCGTGCGTATAAGACGGTGCGGATCGAGTTGTCCTGCGAGGTGCCGCTGGGAGAAGGCGTGTTATGTTACGTGAAAAAGAGCGGAGCGTATCCAACCGGCCCGCAGGATGGAACAGTGTACCCGTTTGCGGCGCCTTTTCCGGCTGGACGCACTTCGCTGCCCGAGATCGAAGTAGGCAAAAATGATTATGTGCGAGTGTTTTTCACCGATGGCAAGAAATACGGTCAGCTGTACGAACTGCTGCCGGAGTAAGAGATTTTCCACATTAACAGGACTAGGGGGAACGGGGATGGGTTTTTTCAGTCGTTTTATGCGTAAGTCTCAAGAAGAACCGAGGCCGCTGTTTTACGACATCGTCTGCCCGTACTGCTTCAGCAAATTTTCGCCGGAAGACGTGGTTTTTCGGGCTTCGCATTACCGGGAGGATGACGAGGACTTCGCGCTGCGCGAAGATGAGCCGCTGAATCGGTATCGGGCGCGTTTTGGCCTGGATTCGCTTTATGATATGGAAGCCATTCTGAAGCCGCAGGACATTCTGCCGGAGCACCGCCTCTATACGGATAACGTGCTGTCGGGACTGACGGATCGCTACGGCGAACTGACGCGCCGCCGTCTGTGCCCGCACTGCCACAACGAACTGCCAATCACGGCAGGAAAGGTGCCGAGCAACATCATCTCCATCGTGGGCGCGTCTCAGGTCGGCAAGTCCGTCTATATGACGTCGCTGATCCATACGCTTCAGCAGACGACGGCTGACCGCTTTGACGCGGCCTGCATGCCGCTGAACGCAGAGATCAGCCGCAAGTTCCGCATGAACTATGAAGATCCGCTATTTGAGCGCGGCGATCTGCTCGCTTCCACGCAGAAGGAACGGATGCAGGAGCCGTTCATTTTCCAATTTGTGTTCAAGGATGAACGCAAAGCGCCGCTGACGCTTGTATTCTTCGACGTCGCCGGTGAGGGAATGGTGGATCAGGAATATCTGAATCTGCACGGGCGGCATATCAAAAATTCTGCGGGTATCCTGTTCATGGTCGATCCGCTTCAGATTCGTTCGATTCGGGAGCGTCTGCGCATCATGCAGGGCGACAAGCCGGGCGAATGGACGAGTGTTTATGATGAGCCGCGCGATGTTGTATTGACCATGTTCGGCGACTTTATCGCGCATCAGGAGAAGGGCAAGACCGACATTCCTACGGCTGTGGTGCTGACCAAGAGTGACATGCTGCGTGCCCTGGCGGAAGAAGATGGCGATTATCTGCGGGCGAACAGCAATATTTTCAACAATCTGGAGCATCACGATTACTTCGACCTGACCGAGTTCGACAACATTGACGGCGAAGTGCGGCGCTTCATCGAGAAGGTGGACCGGCCGTTTAAGGGGACGATGGATGTCTACTTCAACGAGACGGGCTACTTTGCGGTGTCGGCGCTCGGCAGCAACCCGGTCGATCAGAAGGTACAGGGAGTCGTCAGCCCGATTCGGGTGGATGAACCATTTATCTGGCTGCTCTACAAATTGAAATACATTGAGGGGAGAGAATAGCAGGTGAGTACATTCTCCTCCCAAAAAATCGGTCAGCAGTTGTACACGCGGGCACGGAGCGGCATTTTCCGGGATACGGAAGGGTATGATACGATCGCACGTTCCAGCAGTCTGGATGATACCTTTGTCAAAAAGACGCTGCATCCGCTCTGTGCCTATGATGCTCCGGCTGAACTGACGGCTTCCGGGGTTAAGGAAGAGTCGGCCTATCCGGATGCTGTCCATCTGGTGCAGTTGGAGACCGGCGATGTGATTCTCGGTCGCAGTCTCTACAAGTCAGCGGACTTCACCGGGCTGCGCAGCACATTTTTTACACATAATTATGTGATACCGGCGGAAAAAGCAGAGCTTCTGGCGTCGGGGTACATGAACTTCCTCTACGCGGATTATGCGGACGAGGAAGCAGCGGCGGGAGCCGGACCGGGCATTCAAGAGGGTCGTGCGCCGGAGAGTCTTTCGCCTATGGATGCCTTCGGAGACGCTGATTCATCCTCTGAGAATGATGAGCGGCAAGCACGTTCCGGCCGAGGTGCGGAGTCGGCTCGCAGCAGAACGCTGCCGGAGCTGGAGTCGCTGCCCATGCGCAACGATCTGCCCAAGCCCAAGACTGGACAGGAGAAGCTTGCGGAATTGGGTATCGACGGTGCGGCCTTCAAGAGGTTGCTGCTCGCGGTTATGGAATCGGTCAGCGGTCGGCGCAAAGTCTATGTCACGCTGAACGCTCCGATTGCCGAAACCAGCGAACGTGCGCTGAGGCTGCTGGAAGTATTGTATGCGGCACTGCCACCGGAATTTCGCAGACGACTGGGCTTCCTGACCTATTCGCGTGAGCCGCACAGCCGCAAGGGTGTTAATCTGACGTTTGTTGAGCAGGGTTCCATGCGTCCGGGCGACCGGAACATTGAAAAGGATTTTCTGTTCGACTTCTCGCGCGGCCGGATTGTGAACGCTGCCGAGGGCGGAAGCTTGCAGGAACTGGCGGATTTTCTGTATGACGGACTGCGTGATCCGCAGCGGCTGGAGCTTTTCTTCGCATTTGCCGATGAAGCGTTGGGCAGTACGCCGGAAGCGCTGAATGTGGAGCGTTATCTGGAATTGTCCCGACTGCTGCGGATCGAAGAGGGCGACGAATTGCCTTATGAGAACAGCCGTCGGGGGATTCTGGGTCTGCTGTTCCAATGGATCGACCGGGCAGGCAATCCACGGTTGAAAGCGCGAATGTTCGATCTGCTCGGCGGCCGCTTTGATCGGGAGATGCAGGATCTGATGAGCGGCAGCGTACCGGAGCCGGAACTGCTGCGCGACATCGTGACTTATTTCCGGGTAGGCGGCAAGGGTGCAGCGGCGCAGGTCATGCGTTATCTGCTGATTCTGATGCCTATGGTCACCCGACAAAAACGCAAAGATGGCGGTATGGCTTATTATTCGGTCATTGAAAGTGATCCGGAGCTTGCGGATATGTTCTTCTCAACCGTAATCGGGAATCGTCAGACGGCTGCCATGCTGTTTGAACCTTATCTGGAACGGAAAATGCAGGCCGCCGAAGATGCTTCGGCGCTGATCCGAATTGTGCAAAAGTGGTCGGATGACCATCCGGGTCTGCTGAACAATGAACATTTCTCCGATACGGCACGGCGGATGCTGGGCAGTAAGCTGCGCCATGCGGATGATCCGGTTGCCGCTGTGCGTGGCGTCGTGGAGACGCTGCGCGGCGAGGGTGGTCCTATGGTTCATCCGCTGGATGGCCCGGTGGGTGAGGAACTGATGAACCACCCGCTGTACGTCACGCTGGCGGACGAAGCGATTCAATATCTGCTGGATGAATGGGAATGGGATAAGGTTACGCTCCAGCAGGTGACGGGACTGGGCTTCCTCTTCGAGGGCGAGACCGAAGAGGAACGCCGCAAGAAGGTACGCGGCCCACGCGGAACGGGCAAATATGCCGCGCTGCGTGCAGCGTATCTGTGGTTCACCCAGCAGCGCCCGGATGCCGGGCTGCTGGAAGAATTGGGCATGAGAGAAATGGACGAGGTGCAGATGCTCGGCAAGCGCCTGCTGCCTGCCGAGATTGCCGCCGGGCGATATAATCGTCTGCTGCCCGCGTTCTCCCGCAGCTTGAGCGGAGGCGGCGAGGATGTCGATTATCGCAGGCTGGTCGAGTCCGTACGGACGAATACCGCACGTTCGGGAGGGCGCGAATCGCTGTATGCGTTCTTCGCCTGGTCCGCGACTCAGGAGCCTTATGTACAAGGCAGAAAATTCGACCCGGCCTACGAAGCGGAGATCATCCGCTACTTCGCCGCCCATGACCGCGATGCGTTTAAGGACAAGAATAATCGGCGCGATTACTTTGAAGGAGCGCCGGGGCCGCTTGCTGCGGTCTACCGCAAAGTCCAGGCGCAGCAGGCTTCACCGTTGGTGCGCTGGATTCGCCGTAATCGCGGCCTGACCCTGCTGCTGATGGGCGTGATCGCGCTGCTGATCGTAGGTGGAGCGACGGTCGGTGTGTTGTACGGAACGGGCGTATTGGGCGGGGAGAAGCAGACCGCGCAGACTCCGGATTCTGGCTCGGAAGGTACAAATAGTGCCGCTGTTCCCGGAGACGATGAAGAAACGACGCCGGGCGATGATACAGCTGTCGGCCCTAAACTGTTCGTGACGATTCCAGCCGATCCGCAGGATGGGGCGCTGGCCTTTCGCTTCAAAACCAAGGAAGACCGCGATGCCTTCCTGACGTCATCGTCAGCGATTGAACTGACGCTGGAAGACGGCACGAACGTAGCGCTGGATCGGGCGGAACTGGAAGCCGGAGAAGATCCGGCTTCCAGTTCAGGGGGAACCGGGGCAGAGGGCAATTCTGAAGGTACAGGCACGGACGCGACCGGAACCGACGTCAGCGGCAATGGTACTGGCGATGCAGGAGATACCGGCACGGATGCCAGCGGCAGCGGTTCGGATGCGACTGATGGCGCTGCGGTCGGGGGGAATGGAACAGACGCGACCGGCACGGATGTGACCGGCGGAAACGGAACAGACGCGACCGGAACCGATGCCGGAGCGGATGGCACCGATTCAACCGGCGGGGCTGCGTCCGGAACGGACGCAGCGAGTGATTCCGGCAGCGCAGGCGCCGGAAATGACGCAGCGGTCGGCACGGATTCGGGTGCCGACGCCAGTGCGGGAACCGGCAGCGACGCCGCCGGTTCGGACGCTTCGGGCGCGGTAGATCCAGCCGCGCCGGGGGATTCGTCCGCGGCAGCAGGCGCGGACGGCACGACCGGGTCCGCCGCTGCGCAGGCGGACCCCAGCACGTACCGCTATGAGGCCGTCTATCGGCCCAAGGCGGAACTGTCTGCCCCCGTCAGGTCAGCAGCCGTTGACGGGGAACGGTACGGCATCGTTGACATTCCAGCTGTCAACGAGTAACAACCAAGCCCGACCGGGCGAGGCATCGGCCTCTTCCGGTCGGGCTTTTTGCTGTTGATTTAGACGGCCTGGTGCTGCCTGCTGGCAGGCACATCCATCCATCTCATCCTTCAAACGGATGAGATCCTGATTACTTGCTTAAACGAGCTGAGATTTCAACTTCAGCCCTTGCTATGCAGTGTAATCCGATATCCATCCGGATCAACGAAGGTAAAGGTACGTCCAAATGGCCCGTCGATTGGCGGGGCAATGATCTCTACGCCTGCCTTATTCAGTTTGTCGTGAATTTCTTGCGCATCCGGGGCATACATCCACAGCGCTATGCCAAGTCCCGGCTGTGCGGTTGAAGTCAGCTCCACACCCGGGAGGAGATCGCGGAGAGCAAATGCGATCGGCTGCGTGTCGAAGACTACCGCATGCGGAGGTCCCGATGAAGAACGAACCAGTCCGAGGTAGTTCTGATAAAATTCGGCGGAGCTTTCCAGATTGCTGACTTGAAGCGAGATGAAGTCGGGTCCGAGAGTTGGCATGAGATGAGTTTCCTCCTGAAAATATGGGATTGGGGTACGGCTGATGGATCGGTCTCATCATACAAGCCGTCTGCTGACAGCAGTATGTCAGCAGCGTTTGGAGGTTCCCCGTTTTTGCAGGTAAGAGGAAGCGGGTGAGCGGTCCACCGCCTCAGAGCGGCTGCTTGCTACCCCACATCCACATGCTTCTCCCGACATGTAACCCACCAGGCTCCCAGCAGACCCGCCCCGGCGATGATCGCGCACAGAAGGGGTTCTGGCATGACGATTCTTCCCCGCAGTACAGCGCTGAACAGCAGATTGTTAGACGAGAAAGCTTGGTAGATTGTCAGTACCGCAATGCCTGACAAGGCAAGCCCCAAAGGAACGATCTTGATGAGCAGGGTCATCAGATTGGCACTGAATCTCGTCAGAATGAACACAAAGGCGGCAGTGCCTACGGTGAGCAGCATAATCATGGCACACAGAATCATCGCATATTGACCGAATGTGAGGTCATACAATCCCATATCGAAAAAAGAAAAGCACTGCTGAATGGAGGCGTGACGATATTCGGCAGCGCCTTCAGCAAGCAGGGGAATGGCGCCCAAGGCGATGGATAGGATAGACACGATCAAGCTGCTGATGAGCATCGCCGCCCCCTGAATCCGCAGGATTCGCCGCCCTGTTCGGGATGAATACTGCATCAGATGCACCTGCCGCGTCCGATCTGTCGATAGAGGCAGAGTGACCAGCAGCAGCGTGGCGACCAGACTGAATACGCCTACTGTTGCTGCATACATCGAAGCGGACTCCACCAGATCGACACGAATCAGGCTGCTGTTGCGGCGGCTGAGAATCTCGCGGGCAGCCTGTACGACGACAGGACGCTCGTCACGCTGGATGAAAGACTGCAATCGGTATTCATCATCTGGATTCCCGTATGCACTTGCGAGAGCTTTAAGCGCCATCATACGCATCTGTGGAGACGCATAAAATTCATCCAGGGTCTGTCCATCGTAACGAAGTGACAGTTGATCTCGCATGTCTTGGGTGATCTTCATAAAGCGTTCGAGTTCTGCGTCATCCAGGCCTGAGGTATCTCGATCGACAAATGCCAGATACTGAGCGTAGTTATGGATGCCCTGCTTGGCAAAAAGTTCGCTTTTTGCAATCAGGGCGTCCGTTTCGGCTTGAACCGCTGCTATTTTGCCTGGAACATCGTAATCCGCCCACTCCTCTGGCTCCAGTGTGTTCCCGTATCGCTGGAATAGCTCACGCTGATACGATCCATATCCGCCGTGTGTGCGCATGCTGTCATAGCCAGCGGCTGATTCTCTCAAGGGCAGCGACCAGACCAGAGCTGCAAGCACGGCAAGCAGAGCGAGAACCCGCCAATTCCAAATCTTTTTGAGTTCATGTCTAAGTAGATGCAAAGTCGTTCTCTCCTTATTTGGGTGCTGGAGGCAGCTGAAGCGGAGTTGGTCAACCTTTTCCTGAAAGCCAACTGTGGTGATAAAGCTATATTTATAAGTGAACATGCGTATTGCAAGCAGAGACTTTTTTCTAAGAGGAGACATCCGTTTTGCGTTCACGTACCAGAATGCTCACCACCGTCAGTACGCCGACTACAGCTAATACAACGCACAAGATCAGCTCAGGCATAACCATGCGACCATGCAGGACACTGCTAAATAGCATGTTGAACGGAGTAAAGGTATCGCTGATCGCACCCAAATACAGAATCCAGAATGCCAGACCCAGCGGAACGATCTTGAGGATCGTATTCATGATATTTGTACTGAATCTCGCCAGCACAAACGTGAAGCATGCAGCGGCTGCACAGAGCAGAATAATCATGCCAGCGAGCAGCAGGACATACTGAGCGAACGTAATTTCATAGAGAAAAACGAGGCTGCTGTATGACGTGAACAGCATCGAGACGCCAAAGTAGTCACCCATTCCCGCCGCAAGCAGCGGAATGGCGCTCACAGCAATCACTACGAGTGAAAAAATGCAGGCACTGGAAACTGCCGCTGCCAACTGGATCCATAAGATGCGGCGGCCTGCTGCAGACGAATATTGAAGCAGATAAACGTTCCGTGCACGGTCCCGGGTTAGCGAAGGGGAAACAATCAAAATCGTCATGAGAATGGCGGATACGCCAACCACGCTTGCATATCTGGATACGCTTCCCTGTAGGGCGGTGGGTACCAGACTGTTGTTATGTTTAGATTGAATTTTTCTTATAGCCTCTGCCGCCACGGGATGATTCTGATTCTCACGCGTTAAGCCATGGAGGGCGCTGCTTTGCTCATAATGGGCATATCGGTTCTGCAATTCAGCAAGCATTTCTAGACGACCTACTGGGGGAACAAGGAGCTTTTGCGAGCCTTTTCTCGTCTCATTGCTCCAGAGCTGCTCGTCCATTTGAGAAGCAAGCTTGAAGAATCGTTCTGCTGCTTGTTCATCCATACCATCCATGCCATTCGCCATGAATGTCTGATACTCTTTGTAAGTGTGGATACCGTGGTTCGTAAACAGCATGTCGCTGGAAATTTGATTGTCCAGTTCCTCTTCAACCGCCGTCATTTTTCCCGGAATGTCGTATTCATCTAACTCTTCCACTTCCAGCGTCGTCCCGTATTTCTCGAACATTTCGCGCTGGTAGTGAGCGGAGGTCATTAACGTTTTATAATTCTGCACGTCTACTTTTAGAACCAAGAACCACATCAGGGCAGCAAATGTGAATAACAACCCCACAACCCGCCAATTCCAGATCTTTTTCCATTCGCAGAAGAACAAGCTCAATGGATCTCCCTCCTTCTCAGCAGGTGGTAAGCGCCCCAGACGGCGGAGGCAAACAGGATCGAGTAGGCGCACAGTCCCAGTCGTTCGAAATTCGCCCACAGCATCTCCGCTCTGCCGTCGGTGAACCATGTGCCGCTGTTTTTCCACAGCCACATCGGGTTAAGACCCCAGGCGCTCTTGAGCATGGAGCCGACCGGCAGCAAGGAAGAGCGGGCGACCAGATCGAAGGCGGTAAACAGCAGTACGCACGCACCGAAAGCGGCGTAGACGCTGCGAAACCCGGTTCCGGCTGCGAAGCCGATCAGAGCGCAGAGCCAAGCCAGCCCCATGCTGATTCCCAAGGATGCCCACAGATATTCCGCAACCGTCAGGTCATTCCAGGTGATAAAGGGCTTGGTTTCGCCAAGAGCATGATCGAAGACGCTGGAGACGTCCGCCTGCCATGGAATCGCAAAGTCAAACAAGGCGAAAAAGATCAGCAGACTGCATCCGATCACCATCAAACTCAGCACAGCAGACGCGGACAGCGTCACCCAGAGCTTGGTGAGTTGAACCTGCCGTCCGACTCTGGACGCATAGACGATCGATTCAGTGCCGCGCATCTGCTCGTAGACGGCGGACAGCAGGGCGGTGAGCAGCGCCAGCAGCCCCACCTCCTGACTGAAGAACTTGAGCAGTTTGCCAAAAAGCAGAACATGAACATCCGACACCTGGCCGCTAAAGTGAAGCTGTGGTTTCTCGTCCGCTGCGGCTTTGCGATCAATGACAGGCTGAAGCGCGTCGTATTTCGCTCGCACATGTTCGGCGTTCGTTCCTTCAAGGCGATACCAGCGAATATAACTTTCGGCGATCGATGCTGCGGAATATCCGTCGAAGATGGACGCGTCCTGAGCCGCCAGAACGTCCTCCGGGCGATTCGTCTGCCTGGGCGAGGGGGCATTGTCATGCTCAACAAGCAGGAACGTCAGATTCGCTAAGACGCACAATAACGTGAGCGTGAGCAGCAGAGGAGAGAGCAGCAGCTTTTTTAACTCATATCGGTAGACCATGGCGCTTCACCGTTCTTCATCCCGATAGACGTACAAGAAGACGTCTTCGAGATTGGGTGTGACGCTTCGCGCTTCCCCGCTGCCTTGCTCACTGGCAAAACGTGTGATCGTTTGGCCATTCTCCTGCCGTTCGGTCAGCAGCAGATGGGGGATGTCGAGATCGTCTACAGCATCCGTCTCAAAGATTTTGCCATTGAGCTGCTGACAGATGGAGCCTGGCGAATCCTGGGCGAACAGCCGTCGATCCTTGATAAGAATCACGCTGCTGGCGATGGTCTCAATATCCGACACGATATGGGTGGAGAGGATGACGATTCGGTCTTTGGATAGGGAGGAGATTAAGTTGCGGAAGCGTACGCGCTCCTTGGGGTCAAGTCCGGCGGTTGGCTCATCGAGAATCAGGATGCGCGGATTATTGAGCATGGCCTGGGCGATCCCGACGCGCTGGATCATGCCACCTGAGAATTTGCGCATCTTCTTGTCGCGCACATCCGATAGGCCCACCAGATCGAGCAGTTCGTCGATCCGCTGCGCGACCTGCTCACGCTTCAGGCATTTGACCGCCGCCATGTAGCGCAGGAATTCACGCGGCGTATGGTTGCGGTAATAACCGAAATCCTGCGGCAGATAGCCGATGAGGTCCCGGTATGCTGCATCCAGGGCGATGATGTCGTCACCGTTCCAGAGAATCTCGCCTTTGGTGGGGAAGATGAGTGTGGCGAGCATCTTGATAAGCGTGGTTTTGCCCGCGCCGTTGGGAGCCAACAGTGCGTAGACCCCTTGAGTGAATTCCAGATCGATCTCTTCCAGAGCCATAAAGTTTCCATACTGCTTGCTTACTCGATTAAGCGATAACATAACGGTTGACCTCCCTGAGCATTTTGGAGAGCTGCCAGATGAACAGGGCGGCGAAGCCAGCGGCGAACAAGGCAGCGATGCCCACCGGAATCCCGCGCAGCAGCAGCTCCCACTTGTCGTTTAAGAGGAACATCAGCCCCAGGTTGGCAAGAGCCCAAATTGCTGTAAACCCGGCAGGAATCCATCCATTTCGAGTTCGGTGCAGCAGCGTAACGGTAATCGTCGCACAGGCAAACAAGGCAGCGGTGCACAGCGAAAACAGCGAGAGGAAGCTAAATTCCCCTTCTGTTCCGATATAGGCCACCAGAGCGGTAAAAAGCGTCCCCGCAGCCGAATAAGCCATCATGCGTACAGCCGCGATCTGCCGGACGGTGTAACGAAAGGTCTGCTTCAGCTCATAAAGCCCCCCCAGTCGTTCTGATGTCTCGGCAAAAGACACGGCAAGCAGCATCAGCAGAGGGGCAACCGCTACAGCGGCTGAAGCCAGATAGTCGGACGGAGTGAGAATGAATAAGGCAAATGCGAGTCCCAGGGTGATCGCGGCGAAGAACAGGCTGTACCCCGTATCCCAGAAAATAAATCGAAGCCCCAGCTCCCGCATCATGGACGAGATTCGCTCTCCCGCCCGTACAGGCTCCACCAGGCCTTGATCCAGAATCCGGTTGATGCTGGCGTTTTTTTGTTGTTCATTCATGATGGGCAAACTCCTTTCCAAGCTTATGGATCAGCCGATAATAACGCGTCTTGACGCTGCCTTCCGATAGATCCACCAGCTCGGCGATCTCCCGAAAAGTGTACCCGCCGAACAGATGCAGCCGGAAGATCTTCTGGGTATCCGATGGCAGTTCGCTGACGAACGCGAACACTTCTTCCACGAATTCGCTGTTTTCCAGCAGTCTGGTGAAGTCGGTGTCGTCGATCGGCTCAACGTCGTCCAACGTCAGCGTCAGGGAACGATTGCGGTAAGCCCGCGAACGATACCAGTCAATGAGCTTGTTGGTGGCGATGCGGTACAACCAGGTGCGGAAGCTTGCGCCTCCTCGTTCTTCATAATGAGCGATGGAGCGCAGCATGGAGATGAAAATCTCCTGGGTCAGATCCAGGGCGACGTCTTCGCTCGAGACCTGTCGGCGTATAAATCGATATATCTCGTCATAGTAATGCCGCACCAGACAGTCGGCGGAAGCTCGATCGCCGCTTCGCCGAATTCGTCTGATGAGGCGCAGCTCGTTCAAGCTTCCAGCCTCCTTTTTACGGTTCTATCGATATAGTCGAGAAGGGATCTTGAATAGTTTCAGCAGGCTTGAGCGCTTTTGTGATTTGGAGATTCGTAAACGTTCCGTCAATTCTTTGATCTTGGCGCTTCGCTTTGGCGATAGCTGTGTATCTTTTCTATAACGTCCCATTTACGGCAAATAGAGAAGGGATGGAGAGAGCGGTACGCGTAGGAAAAATAGGTGCTGAAAGTGATCCCGTCGTATGTCCCAAGCGAAGCCGTATGTCCAAGATGAAGTGACATCACAAGGAGGCCTGATCCTATGATTTTGGAAGCGATGAACCAGCGGTTGGTTCCTTATCTGCGTGAACACGGTTATGAGCCGCAAAAGAAGGATCTGAACGATGCCTGGCCCTTTCTGAAAGAAGGCAAGCCGCGCAGCCGATCCATCGAAATCTCACAGGGGCTGCAAGATGAACATCTGATCGGGATGCAGGCTTATGTGGAAGGCTATTATCCCGGTAAGCCGGGCATCGAGTTCGTGCGCTTCGAGAACGAAGAGGAATTGGAACAGGTTCTGGATGGCTTTATCGAGAAGTTGGACAAGGAACTGCTGCCCAAGATGGAAGAAGAGGCCCAACGTCCGTATTACCAGCCCAGCGATGAACTCAGCGAGAAGATTCTGAATGAATATCGGGATTGTGCCAACCAACTTAGAGAACAGACGAACATTGATGAGGGCAATCCCGATACACGCGAGGCGATTCGGCGTCTTGAAGACTGGCTGCGCGAGAAGCGCAAGCAGAGTGAACTTCCGGATGAAAACGACATCTGCATGGCCTGCTCGTACCTCATCGAACGACTGGATCGTGATTTCGAGTTCAAACTGAGTCTGGATTCGGGCGGCCGCGGACCGCTAATCGACCAGGTCAGCGGCAAGGACGAGACGCTGCATCTGCCGCTTGGAGCCGTTGTCTGGTTCTGGAACGAGATGGACCGTGAGGAGAGTCTGCTGCCGATCATGTACGAGACCATTTCGGAGCAGCACGACTGATTGGATACAGCTGACTAGCCGGTCGATTTGTTTGTGCAGAGCCGAACCGGTGAAGCTGCAAGGCGGTAGATGGAGCTGCCAGATGCCAGAGGTTCAAGGACGGATGGAATCAGCGCCCAACATAGCAAAAAGCGACCCCACACGGCTGCGTGGAGTCGTTTTTTTTATGAATTGACCGATCCATCCTGACGATGCTGCTCCCATTCTTCTCGGAGCATCCCCATGCGGATGGAATCATAATAGTGTCCATCGTAATAACGGGCTTTGCGAATTCGGGCTTCCATCTGCATGCCCAGCTTCTCGCCGACCCGAATCATACGTTCGTTGCCTGACCAGGTGCTGTAGCCAATCCGTACCAGCGGCAGGGTCGTAAACAAACGATCGATCCACAATCTCAGGGCACGCGTTCCGATACCTCGCCCCCAGCTCCCGGCCTCGTGCAGCACGATGCCAATCTCCAGCCAGCGGGAAGGTTCGTGTTCCCAATAATAAGATACGATCCCGCGCACGGTTCCCTGTACGTCAATCACCCAGAAGTCATCGTCGCCGATCCACTTCTGTCCGGTAGGCAGGAACTTGTCGTAAGGCATCGCTTCATGCGGATAATAGGGAGCGTCCCATTTTTTCCATTCAGGCTGATCGTCCCTGTAGATCAATTCCCACAGGCGCGGCAGGTCGCGTGCTTCAAGCGGACGAATCGTCAATTCTTGATCCGAAATCATCATATTCCTCTTTTCGTTCGATTTAGTTTTCCATCACCTCGTAGGTTGTGTTGATCGTTGGATAGATCATCTTCATCACTCCTCTCTGACTTCTACTATACCCGCATTTTCAAATTGCTGCTTGCCTATGACGTAACGTCAGCCCCTATACTGAAACCAGTAGGACAAGGAGGCGAGGATAATCAACCATCGGACTTATACGGTTGGAGCTTTTGCGAAGCTGACGGGCGTGACGGAGCGAACCTTGCGTTTTTATCATAAAAAAGAGCTGTTGGTGCCTTCGCAGTATAACGAACTTGGCCATCGGCTGTACACCGATCAGGATCTGATTCGGCTTCAGCAGATTCTGACGCTCAAGTTTCTGGATTATCCGCTGGAACGGATTGCGCAGGAATTGGAGGCCGACGAAGGGCAGCTGAGGCGCTCGCTGGAGCATCAGGCGGAACTGCTGCGGGAGAAGAAGCAGCAGCTCGACCGTATGCTCTACACGCTGGATTATACGCTTGAATTGGCAGGCGACGAGGGCGAAGGACACTGGGAACCCAGCGTACTGCTGCTGTTGATTCGTTCGGTCGCCACGGAGAAGGAGCAGCGGCGCTGGATCGAGGAGAAGCTGCCGCCTTCGCTGGTGCAGCGGTTATGGCCGAACGGCGATCAGATGGACACCTGGCGGGCGATTGAGCGTGAATCGATAGCCTGGATCTCCCGCATCAAGAAGCTGATGCAGGCAGGAGAGCCGCCCGAAGGAGAGAAGGCCCAGCGTTTTGTCGCTGACCTGTCGAAGCGTCTGGAAGGCGTGATGAGCCGGCTGGGTTCTCCGCTCTCGGAGGAGGAGATGCAGGGACTGGAGGCCTTTGGCAAGCTGGAACCGCCTTACTCGTTTGGGATTCCGGTGATGTTTACGCTGGAGGAAGAACGCTACATCGACCGGATGTGGGCGGCTGCCGAGGAAGCGGAGGCGCGCCGCACGGATCAGGCTGGAAACTCGGAAGAGGCGGAAATCGAACAAACAGGAGGCGATTCTGATCGAGACGAACAAAATAAACGAAACGCATGAAGAGAGCGGAGTGAAAATCAAGCGGGGAAGGGCGGCGCATACAGGAGAAGGCGCAGCGTCAGCCAACATCCCGACAGACCAAGCGGCGTCCACCCCTGGCTGGGGCTCATTCTGGAAGCTGGTGGCGAACTATCTGCCCAAGGGCTGGCTGATGGCTGCGGCTGTTGTACTGGGATTGTTTGAAACGGTGTTTACGCTGGCGATTCCGCTGCTGACCAGCCGGTTAGTGGACGGATTTTCGATGGAAAATCTGACCGGAAGAACGATTGCGCTGCTGGCTGCGGCTTTCGTTGCGCAGGCGCTCATGTCAGGCCTGGCGATCTATACGATGTCTTACGTCGGACAATTTATTGTATCCGGGCTGCGGCGCGATCTATGGCGCCGGGTACTCAAGCTGCCCGTATCGTTCTTCGACCGCAATACGTCCGGCGAGACGATGAGCCGGGTGACGAACGATACGAATATCGTACGGGACTTCATCACCGGACAGGTCATCTCGTTCTTGTCCGGTATCGTGTCAATTGTGGGTTCGGTCGTCATTCTGCTGACCATTGACTGGAAGATGACGCTGTTCGCGCTGCTTGCCATCCCGGCGGCCATGCTGCTGCTCTGGCCTATTGGTCGCCGTATGTATGCGATCTCGCGCGATACACAGCAGGAAATTGCCCAATTCCAGGGCGATCTGGGCCGCGTGCTGGCGGACATCCGGTTGGTCAAGGCTTCGCTGGCTGAACCGTCCGAACGGGATCAGGGGGAGAAGCGCATCTCTGGATTGTTCCGATTCGGCCTGCGCGAAGCGCGGATTCAAGCCATCGTGTCGCCAATGATGATGACCGTCATGCTGCTGATTCTGGTTGCCCTGATCGGATACGGCGGCGCCCAGGTCGCGCGCGGCGTGCTGACGGCCGGGGCGCTGGTAGCGATCATTCTCTATATGTTCCAGATCGTCGTCCCATTTACTCAACTGGCGACTTTCTTCACTCAGTTCCAGAAGGCACTTGGCGCAACGGAACGCATTCGTGAGATTATGGATCTGGAGCCGGAAGAACGGGAGCATCCCAATCAGGAACGCCTTGCCGAACAGGAAGCCGCATCAGGACGGGCGATTCAGCTGCCGTTAACCTTCGACAACGTAGGCTTCGGCTATTCCCCAGACAAGCCGATTCTGCAAGGGCTGAACTTTACCGCAGAGGCGGGGCAGACGACAGCATTCGTCGGCCCAAGCGGAGCGGGCAAGACCACGATCTTCTCGCTGATTGAACGATTCTACGAACCGACCGAAGGACGGCTGCGGTACGGTGGCGAACCGGCAGCCGACATTCCGCTGAGACAGTGGAGAGGACACATCGCGTACGTCTCTCAGGAAAGTCCGGTGATGTCGGGGACCATCCGCGACAACCTGACTTATGGACTTGCGGGAGACGTGCCCGATGAGGCGGTGGCGGAAGCCGTCCGTCAGGCGAATCTGACGGAATTTATCGCTTCGCTGCCGCAGGGACTGGAGACGCAGGCCGGCGAACGCGGCGTTCTGCTGTCGGGCGGACAGCGGCAGCGCCTTGCGATTGCCCGGGCGATCTTGCGCAATCCCGACATTCTGCTGCTGGATGAAGCAACGGCTCATCTGGACAGCGCATCGGAAGCCCTGGTGCAGAAAGCGCTGGATTCGCTGATGCACGGCCGCACAACCCTGGTGATCGCACACCGTTTGTCCACTGTACGTGGGGCGGACAAGCTGATCGTGATCGAAGGCGGGCGCGCGACCGGGCAGGGCACCCATGAAGAACTGCTGGCTTCCCATGCTTTTTACCGTAAGCTGGTACAGCGGCAGTTCGAGACCGTTGAGCCTGAAGAAGCGGAGGCACGAAAGCTTGGAGACGCACGGGTTGATCCTTCCTGAGTACCCGGCCGCCAGAGTGGGGTAACTTCCTTCGCCGTATGGGTAAATGATTGGGGAAGAACGAATGGCCGCTGTCTCGGCGCTCGTCTCCGACTATCAATTCGGGTATACGGAAGTGGGGAGCACAATGGACTTGAAAGAATTTAATGCGATCATCAACCGCCCCAAGAATCTTCGATACGAATATTTCGTCAAAAAGGCGGCTGCCACGGAGATCATCTGGGGACTCTATGATGAAGGCTGGGCGATGACGACGGACAGTGAAGGACTGCCGCTGCTGCCCCTGTGGCCCAAAAGTGAGTTTGCGCAGCACTCTGCACTTGGCAACTGGTCGGGTTGTTCCGGTCGTCCGCTTGATCTTCTGGCCTTCATGGACAAGATTCTGCCGCGCCTTGCCGAGGATGGCGTGCGGCTGTCCGTGTTTCCCAACAATATCGATTCCGAGATCGCGGACGCCGATCTGCTGTTGGTCGATCTTCAGTCGGCTTTGAAGAAGTAGCATCAGGCGAACGCTTCATGTACGGGTACGCCAAGCCGCTTCTCAGGCGCAAGGCATACGCAAGCAAATCGACGAGAAAGAAGCCCAGACGCGGAGGTCTGGGCTTCTTTCTTGTCGTGGGAGTGTTAAGCGTCCGGCCGGCAAGCGGCGAGGATTCGTCTCAACGTCCAACCTACGGTTAAGTGTGGAGGCGGCTTCCCGTGTTATTTACCGGCTGTATCCACATTTTCGGCAGGCAGGAAGTGCTTGCTTAGATCGCGGATCAGCATGAAGTAGTCACCGTTTGTCAGCTTCTCTTTGTCCTTGATTCCATCCAGCGTTTCCTGGAGGAGCCAGCCTTCTTGAAGAAGCGTTTCTGTGGCTTTATCTTGAGGTGGATCAGCCAGATTCATGGCGCTTGCGATCAGTCGGGAAGCTTGTTCGAGTGAGAGATCGGCTTTAATCGGATCAGCGATGCCTGCAAGTGCATCCTGCATCTCTCCTGAGAAGAAGTCGGGATGCAGCGCGCGAACGGTACGCAGGGCGTTGAAGAAGCGCTGCACATTGGCTTGGTCGCCGACGCCCCATTGATCGTTATCGTAGCCGCCCGAAGTCAGATACATATTGGCAGCGACCAGCATACCCGGATAATCTTTGCTTTTCATGTAGTCCGGCTCTGGAATCTTGGGACGTGACAGATCGACGCCCTGTTTGCGCAGACGGTTTTGGAGCAGACGGATCTTTTCTTTGGAGTTGGATACTTCTCTCAGCGTCATGTTGGACTCCGACGCGATCTTGACGGCAGCACCAGCCGCCTGGCCGGTTGCCATGCCGATGGGAATCGTACGCGCACTGCCGTGCGGAACGGTATCGAAGCCGGCGGAACGGCCGACGACGAGCAGTCCATCCACGTTCTTGGGCACCAGCGTGCGGAACGGCACCCCATACTGACTTGGCTTCATCAGCACGGTTCCGATCCGTCCGTCACTGGTGGTCTGAATGTCCACCGGGTACGAGCCGTAGGCGATGTCATCCCAATGTTCACGGTTCTCCATAACATCGGCCAGCGTGAGACGGTATTCCGATTCCAGATGGCGCGATTCGCGGAGATACAATTCTTTGGCTACACCGTCATATTCCAGCGGCTCCATTTCCGGGAACCGTTTCTTGAGAAATTCGACGATCTTGGGCGCTTCCTTGGTTCCGATCTCGATCCCTTTCTTGATCGATGCCGGGTCCAACGGGTTGACGCCCAACAGCTGCATGGAGTTAATCAGGATCGTGCCGTCATTCTGACGACCGATGTTCAGACCCCGCATGCGGACTTTGGAAGGGTCGCTCGACGGATATTCTGCCGCTTCCTTGTAGCCCCAGATGCTTGTCCGGTCGATTCCGGTATCCTCGTGTTTGCCCATCTTTTCCCAGATTTTCTGGGTCATGCCCTTCATGCGAAACACGAGTGTGGAAGCCATAACGCTGTGCGTATCGCCAATGTCCTGACGTCCCAGCGTGAAGGAGGCACCGGCTTCGGCAGCCACGTCGGCGTTTTGCGTCGCATCGATGATGGCGGGCGCCAATACGCGACGCTCGCTGCCGTTTTTCAACGTCAGCGTCATGCCGGTGATGATCTTTCGACCCTGCCGCGTATCGGTGAGCGGAGCCATCCCTTTCGTTTCCATTACCAGGTCGAGATTGGGTTCGTTTTTGACCATCTTATAGAAGAGGTTCGCCACGACATTCACGTCGAACGACGTGGTATCGAACTGGTCGTACCATTCCTGGAAAATCCCTTTGTTCAAGTAGTCGGCTTCACGGAAGCGGCTGAAGAAAAATGGCTGCTCCGTCGAGTAGTTCAGGTCGATCATATTCAATTCGCCGACTGTCATCAATCCGCCGAGCATGGTTCGATCATGCCCGTCTACAAGCAGCACCTTCAGCCCGTTCCGGGCGCCGGAGATTGCGGCAGTGATCCCTTCCGGGTCTGTTCCCGCAACGATCAGGTCGTAACGCTCCGCTACGGTATTCGTTGAGACGACGGCGATGGGTTCTTCGGTGACTCCGTGGTTGACGAGTCTTTTGTGTTCGAGGTGGCGGTAAAAGAGCAGACCCGAGATTCCCAGAATCAGCAGGACGGCAAGAGAGAAGACGGCAAGCTTTTTCCAGTGTCGCAGCATGTTTAGGCAGTTTCCTTTCCGATCACCGGCTTTTATGCCGGGTTTGGTTCTTTTTTTACGCATATGTCCGACTATACCTGCTTTGGAGTTTGGGAACAACATATTAACGTTCATTGTGCAGTAACAGTTTTGTCATGAAATCATACAGCAGGCATTTTTTCAAAAAGCAGAACAAAAAAACGATTAGAAACCGAAATAGAAAGTGGGAGGTGTATAAATACGGCGAAAAGCAAGCGAAACAGGAATAGAGTCTTATATCTTTAGGTCTAATTGCGTAGTAGTATGTACAGGACATAATTAGCAAGATTTTTTGGTACAGGGGTGTTGGAATGGAAAAAGTATCTTTTAACGGAGGAAGCTCGGGAAGTTGGGCATCCGATTACAGAAATCCGAACACCGTCAATCCGGATAAGCCCGCCAAGACGTCAACGACCGAAAAGCCGAAAACCGATCCAAAAGCGGAGAAGGACGACAAAGCGACCGATTCCGTAGGAGAAAAAGAAGCCGTTAGTGCGGCGGAGCGGAAAAAGCAGGACGACCAGCAGGCGAAAAAGCTGGAAGAAGAAAAGCAGGCCCAACAGAAACTGATGCAGACTTTTTATGCAGAAAAACTCAGAATCGACCTGTCGCCGGATAAATTCAAGGAATCGATGAAGGCGTTGGCGGAACGTTCGATTGAGCAGCTCATGAGCCGCGAAGGTACATCCTTGAAGATGGAGTGGAAATCGGAACTGCACAAGGTCAGCTTGGAGATCAGCGTAGAAGCCTACGATAAGTTGAGTGAGCAGCACGATCAGAAGCATGAAGACAAGAACTTGGTCGAAACGATCAAAGCCTGAACGAAGCGCTTGGTACGCGCAATGATTGCCTCCTGGCACAGGGGGCGATTTTTTTGTTTGCACACCGAAAATTGGGAAGACAAAAAGAAATTTGAGATGCGAAAAAATAGGAAGTCGCTTAGGCGGCTTCCTTTTCTTTTGTATGGCTTCAAATCTGGTTTTAAGCAACTTAAAGAGAAGCTTGTAGAAAAAAGTCGGCAAAAAACGAATAACTCGAAGAAGCTCGAAAGTGCCGCTAAAAAGCCAGCCCCACCTGCTAAAAAACCCGTCTGTGTCTCCTGTTTAAGAGGAAAAATGGTCCTAAAAGAGTGGGGAAGTCTGTCTGATTACCTTTCTTTTCCATTCAATAGTACACTATGCCTACGATATTCATTTCCGAAAACAGAGGGGGCCCAAGCATGAGTACATTGTCGTCTTATTCCTCCGCTTCCGCCACAAACCGGACGAGCAAATCCGACTATCAAGAGTCGTACGCAGGCAAAAATTCTTCGCGCATCCAATCTTCCGACACTAAAGATTCGGGCAGCAAGGATACGCGTACGGCCGCTGAGATCAAAAAAGATAAAACGGAGTTTTATTCCAAAATCGAACAGAACCAAAAACAGCAGTATGATCTGCTGCAGGCGATCTATTCGCAGAACGGCTTCACGCTGAATAGGGACGATTTCAAGAGCAGCATGAAGAATCTGGCGGATCGAGCGGTTGAGCAGAAGGTCTCCAAAAGCGGCGTCAGCTTGAGATCGCAGCTTCACCAGCTGCGTCTGGAAATCAGCACGACTTCTTACCAGATGTATAAAGGCAGCCAGGATGCCAAGGCTCAAGGCGAGGCGTCGGCGAACGGGAAAGCCGCTGCTTCGGCGACGAACACTTCCTCAAGCCAAGCTTCGATTGGTGGTGCTGTAAGAACCATCGTTCTGCCATCGTCCGGCAGCACCTCGGTCAGCGCAGCAACCCAGGCCTCGACGAAGCCTTCCGGCGTCTCGGCATCGGTGTCGGTATCGGAAACGAAAGCAGCCGAACCGCAGGCGCCAGCGGCAAGCACGCCGGAACCAGCGCCAACAGCCTCGGCGGCAAGCACGCCGCCGACAACCGCGTCCCCGGCGCCAAACGCATCGCCGGAACCAGCGCCAACAGCCTCGGCGACGAGTACGCCGACACAGACAACAACCGCGTCCCCGGCGCCAAACCCATCGCCGGAACCAGCGCCAACAGCCTCGGCGACGAGTACGCCGACACAAACAACAACCGCGTCCCCGGCGCCAAACGCATCGCCGGAACCAACGCCAACAGCCTCGGCGACGAGTACGCCGACACAAACAACAACTGCGTCCCCGGCGTCAAACGCATCGCCGGAACCAACGCCAACAGCCTCGGCGACGAGTACGCCGACACAGACAACAACCGCGTCCCCGGCGCCAAACGCATCGCCGGAACCAACACCAACAGCCTCGGCGACGAGTACGCCGACACAGACAACAACCGCGTCCCCGGCGCCAAACCCATCGCCGGAACCAGCGCCAACAGCCTCGGCGACGAGTACGCCGACACAAACAACAACCGCGTCCCCGGCGCCAAGTACGCCAGCGCAGCCGACAACCACAACTACGGCGCCAGCGACGAGTACGCCGCCCACTCTGATCGAGACCGTCGTCAATACCGCGAATACGACGACGACCAACACAACGACTACGGTGGGAAGCTTGACTGGTGTGGTCATCAATACGACGCCAACGACAACACCGACCACGGCGGCCGCAGCTTACAGCGCAGGAGCCGCAACATCGCCAACGACAACGAGCACGACCCAAGCCGCAACTTCGACAGCGACAACTACGTCGAGCACGGCAGTAAAACCCACGACAACCACAGTGACAGGCACTACGGCTGCGGCAGGCTCTCTGCTGGGCATCAAGAAATAAGCAGTGACTGACACGTCGTAAGCACGGTGCCAAAAGCATAAAAAGAAGCCGAACCTTCGCTGAGGTTCGACTTCTTTGGATTCCCTGCTGATTGGCTTCCGCCAGTTAGCTCTCGGGGTTCGAGGCGCAGCGCTGTTCTTCCAACTCTTCGGAAGAGCCAACATACACTTCGATCGTTCCGATTTTAAACAGAAGCTTCTTCTCGTCTTGTTGCTTGGCTGCGGAATAGGCTCCCGAAGTAGGGATCATATCCTTACGCCGATAAATGCCAAGGATCAAGCCGATCACGGCGCAGTATACGACCGTGGAAGTGCCGCCGTAACCGATAAGAGGCATGACCAGGGACGTGAACGGCAGCCATCCGAACGAAGCGGCGATTCCGTAGATCCATTGCCCAGCCAAGAAAATGGACAGGCCGGTGATGAGCAGACTTCCGTTTTTATCCGAGACAAGCTTTGCCGAACGCAGCAGCAGCACGACCAGCCAGATGATCGAACCGATCAGGAGGGCAGCCGCAGCCCATCCGAAACTGTAAGTTAGATAAGGGAAAATCGCATCGTTATAAGGATACACGACGGAGGAGCCTGAGACGCCGAAGCCCTGTCCCAACCAACCGCCTTCTCGAATAGCTGAAGCCATGTTCTCGTTCAAATACACGTTCTCCGGTGACTGCTGCTGCGGAGCGAGGATGGCTCCGACGCGGTCACGCCAATGTTCATTCGTCAGATATAGGCCGCCCGCCCAGGCAGCTGCGGCTGCCGGTGCCGCATACAGGTAGAGGCGGGAACCGCCGCAGCGGGCGTACATCACGAACGCAGCGACCGCATAAGCGCAGAGCGGCAGCCAGGCCACAAGATCGAAGTACAGATAGAGCGCCACCGGGAGCAGCATAGCGCCGATTGCCCATAAGTGCGGCATCGTATTCCATCTTGCTTCTTCCAGACGAAGACGTTCAAACAGCCCAGGCAGCGCCAGCAGGAACAAGATGAACATGCAGAGCGTCCAGTTGAATGTAAACGGGCCGAAGCCTACCCAATTCGGAACACCATTTACATAGAGTGGGCGAACCATGAAAAGCAAAATCGTCAAAATCGTCGTCCCCGCATAGAACAGCACGGCATACTTGCGCAGCAGCCGGTAATCGACAAAGACGCAGAGTGCAATCACAATCGCGCCAATACCGTAATAAAAGAGCTGGTTGAGACCAAAGTTGACATACCGGGCATTTCCATCGCCTGCCGCTGATAGCGAAAACAAAGCCAGTATGCCCAACCCCGCCATTATAGTGATCGGAAGCAGCAGCCGCCAATTGAACTTGGGTTTGTGAATCTGCCCCAGCGTGCCGCCTACCTCGTCTGCATCGCCCATCTGCTCCAGCGCCAGCTTTGCAGCTTCCTGCGGGGAACATCCTCTCTCTTCTTGTTCGGCTGCCAATTCATCCAGATGTCCACGCAGTTCCTCCCGCAGTTCGGGATGAAGTTCCTTGGCTTTGACTTTTGCACAGACCCGATCCAGATAATTGTCCAAGATTAGCGCGGCTTCACGGCGTGCCTGCTGCTGTGCGTTAACCTGTTCGCTCATGCCGATCCCTCCCCAAGCACCGTATTTACCGCTCGACTGAAGATTCGCCATTCTTCCGTCTTGTGTTTGAGCTGCTTCAGCCCTTCGTCGGTTACGGTATAATATTTTCTTTTCCGCCCGCCGCTTTCTTCCCAGTGCGACTTTACCCAGCGTTCCGCTTCCATCGCGTGCAGAATCGGATAGAGCGTTCCTTCCTTGAGCGCAAATATGCCGCCCGAACGACTGTCCAATTCCTTAATGAGTTCATAGCCATACATACTGCGTTCGGATAACACGGTCAGCACCAGGGCGCCGGTTGATCCTTTGAGCAGTTCTTTGCTAACTTTCATCGCCGAAAGCCTCCCTCGCTTCATCCATCTGCTGCATACATCGTAATCCTATGTATAGATGTCTAATACATCGTAATACTAGGTATATGAGCTGTCAAGTTTGACGAAAAAATGAAAAAACGCAGGAATCCCCCCATGACAGCGCGAAAAAGATAGGGCAGAGGAATGGCAGACCGAGCCGCATGATGCAGGTAGAGGTGCTAAGCGCCCACCGCAGCATGGAATCGGACAATAAACAGGGGGTTGTAATGAAAAAGTTAAGTTTGGCGCTCATTGCGCTGCTTCTCGTCGTATTAACGCTGGCACCAGCGGGAAGGTTACGTGCTGCGGAGGTTAACATCGTTGATCCATCGGTTACGTATACCTATGGTGTGCTGACCCGTGACATTCAGAAGCTGGCTGCCAAATATCCGGGGCTGATCGAATACAAGTCGATAGGCAAAACTTTGTACGGACGCGACATCTGGGCAGTGGGTCTGGGCAGCGGCAGTGCGACGGTATTCTTCAACGGATCACACCATGCACGCGAATGGCTGACCACCACGCTGAACATGTATATGATCGAGCAGTATGCCCGGGCTTACAGCGAAGGGCGCAAGTTTGAAGGCTATGACGTTCAGGATATTTTGAGCAAGACCAAAATCTGGTTCGTTCCGATGGTGAATCCGGATGGCGTCACACTTCAGCAGACGGGCTTACAGTCGTTTCCGACCAGCGTACATAAGGCGTTGATTGCGATGAACGATGGCAGCCGTAATTTCAAACGCTGGAAAGCGAATGCCCAGGGTGTCGATCCCAATCGGCAGTATGATGCGAACTGGAAAGAGCTGCTGAACAATTACACCTATCCGCACTGGATGGGTCATAAGGGAACGGCTCCCATGACGGCCAAGGAAAATAAAGCGATGATCGCGTTCACGTACGAGATCGATCCGGAAATTGCCGTGTCCTATCATTCGGCGGGGCGCATCCTGTATTGGAACTTCCGTACGCCGACTGCGAACGTTGCCCGGGATAAGCGTCTGGCGAACCTGTTCCGTTCCTTTACCGGATACAGCCTGGTTAGCCCAAGTTACAACTCCAATGGCGGGGGCGGATACACCGACTGGTTTATTCAGAAGCTTGGCCGTCCGGCGTTCACACCGGAGATTGGAATCAAGAACGGGGAGACGAATCTGCCTGTATCGGCATTTGGTGAAGAGTGGCGGCGCAACAAGAAGATTGGTCTCTGGATCGCGCAGGAAGGGTATACCCTCTGGGCGGCCAAGCACAAAGAAACCATCAAGCCAATCTCCCTGTTCCTCGATGGCAAGCGGATTGAAGGCGACCCTGCCGCCTTCAGCGACAAGGACGTTACGTATGTCTCGTACAAGCCTCTTTTAACCGGTCTGGGCTATACACCAGTCTGGGATGCGGCGTCGAAGTCCGTAACGGCCACAGGCCCGCGCGGAACATTGAAGTTTGCGGTGGGGCAGACACAAGCCTGGGTTGACGGAAAATCGCTGGCGATGCCTGCGGCTCCACGGCTCTATGAGGGAACCCTCTATGTGCCCGTTCGATGGGTCGTTCAAGCGACTGGAGCGGCGCTGACCGTACAGCAGGGAACAGGTGCAGTATCGATCAAGAGCCCGGCGATTATAGCGAATCCTTCAGAGATTCCGGTCAAGAACCCGAACAATCGACCGCCTGGGCCGCAACAGCCTTCCGCGCCGGTTCACTCGTCCGAACCGCAGGTTCCGGCAAACGAACCGACAGAGCCGACGGGATCGGAGCAGCCTTCTGATTCCGTGACCCCGGAATCGCCCGTCTCGCCGCCACAGCCGGTGGTACCGGGGACGGTTGATCCGCAGCCGAACACGCCGACTGTTCCGGGTACGGTTGTGCCCAATCCCTGACGACCAGCGCAAGCCGAATGTAGCAATGGACTTGACGTGAAGGCGATAGAGATGTTAAAACGTTCTCATATCTTGTGAGATGTGTAACGATGCACATGCAAACAGCAACGACCGGGACCATGCTTCGTGAGCGCCGCAGCTTCTGCGGCCGATCCAACTGTCGCCAGAGAGGAATCCCTTGAGCTGTGAGGATTCCCGGCAGAAGCGCGAAAGTCCTTCCCCGAGAGCTGCGGCGCTCCATACGCTGCCGGCCGTCCCCGTTATCGGACATTAAGCCTGTTGAATCGGTTCGGCTGCGGCCGCCGCTTCTCGTCAGGAAATCAGGGTGGTACCGCGAGCCTCATTCGTCCCTAACGAATGAGGCTTTTTTGCGTCTTTTTCCCTAAAGTTCACTCTCGTCACATTATGCCTAAGGAGCGATTTCCATGAAACAAAGTCAACTCTTGATTCCAACGCTGCGTGAAGCCCCTGCGGATGCCGAAGTCATCAGCCACAAGCTGATGCTGCGTGCCGGTCTGATCCGGCAGCTGGCCTCCGGCGTGTATACCTACCTGCCATTTGGATTTCGTGTGCTCAAAAAAGTCCAGGAGATCGTGCGCAAAGAAATGGATCGCGCGGGTGCCCAGGAGCTGCTGATGCCTGCGATGCAGCCTACCGAGCTGTGGCGCGAATCCGGCCGTTACGATGTGTATGGCCCGGAATTGATTCGCCTCAAGGATCGCCATGACCGTGAATTTGCGCTGGGTCCCACCCATGAAGAGGTGATTACCACGCTGGTTGCCGGAGAAGTCAGCTCTTACCGGCAGCTGCCGACGACGCTGTACCAGATCCAGACCAAATACCGCGATGAACGTCGCCCACGCTTTGGACTGCTGCGCGGACGCGAATTTCTGATGAAGGACGCTTATTCTTTTGGTCGCAGCTGGCAGGAACTGGACGACACCTACCGCGCCATGTATGAGGCGTATACCCGCATCTTTACGCGCGTAGGATTGAACTTCCGGGCGGTACAAGCCGACGCCGGCGCGATTGGCGGCGAAGGAGAGACGCATGAATTTATGGCGCTTGCTGACATCGGTGAAGATACCATCGTGGTCAGCGAGAACGGCAATTACGCTGCCAATCTGGAGAAAGCAGAGATGTTCTGGGAGGAGCCAGCCGCTTCCGAGGAAGAGGTTCCTCCGATGAACCGTGTGCATACGCCGGATGTGCACACCATCGACCAGCTGTGCGGATTTTTCGGGCGGGAAGCTTCGGCCTTTATCAAGACAATCCTGTACCGCATTGACGATCAGCCGGTGGCTGTCCTTGTGCGCGGCGACCGCGAAGTGAACGAGACCAAGGTACTGAATGCGCTGGGCGGCGAACGCATTGAACTGGCGGAAGGCTCCGACGTAGAGCGTCTGACGGGAGCCGCCGTTGGCTTTGCCGGGCCTGCCGGTCTTCAGGGTGTGAAGCTGCTGGCAGACCGCGAAGTGCAGGCGATGACATCCGCCATCGCCGGAGCGAACGAGACGGACTACCATGTCGAGTATGTCCAGCCGAGGCGGGACTTTGCAGCAGCCCTGGTCGGCGACTTCCGCAACGCTACTGAAGGCGATCTCAGCCCGGACGGCAGCGGCGCCTTGAAGTTCTACCGGGGAATCGAAGTCGGGCATGTATTTAAGCTGGGAACCAAATACAGCGAGAAGCTGGGCGCCGACTATCTCGATGAAGAGGGTCGAAGACAGACTGCGATCATGGGCTGCTATGGCATTGGCATTTCGCGGATTCTCTCGGCTGTCGTGGAGCAGCATCATGATGAACATGGGATCGTCTGGCCGGAAGAGATCGCCCCTGCGAAGGTGCACATCATCCCGGCTTCAGTGAAGGATGAGACGCAGATGAAGCTGGCACAGGAGCTGTACGAGCGTCTTCGTTCTTCGGGCGTTGAGGTGCTGCTGGATGACCGCGACGAACGTGCGGGCGTGAAGTTCAAGGATGCGGATCTGATGGGGCTACCTTACCGTATTGTTATTGGACGTGAAGCGGGGGAAGGCCGAGTGGAATTTAAGGCGCGAGCGGCTCAGGAGAAAGAAACGTTGACCGTTGAGGAAGCTTTTGCACGAATGAATGGATAAGCTGCGCATGAATGGATAAACAATGGTAAAAATAGATTGACATAAAAATGGGTTCTCGATTATACTCGCCTTAACCAAATAACTGACCCATAAGAGAAACGCAAACCAGTCGAAAGGCTGGGACGCAAAGTCTGGAGTCTACAGCAAGCGCCTGCTTGCTATGATCGTCCGACCGCCGCATGATTATGCGGCGGTTTTTTGTGTATCGACCCTCCAGATTTTGTTCAGCTTGATCCCCCCGAAGCCTCAACAGAATCATTTTCTCTCCCCGAGAAAAGCAGCCCGTCGAAAGATGGGAGCGCAAAATCCGGAAGGTACAGCGAGCCATCGTCTGGATCATCCAACCGCCGAGGATCTTGTTCCCCGGCGGTTTTTTTTGTGCGTGCGGAAAAAGTGAAATCTATGCCGATCATCCATGGCAGGGGCTTGAAGACGGTCTGTGCTTTGTGCCATACTTTGGAGATTATCGACCTTCCTTTCTTGGCCACTGGTGATGTACTTTTAGATAGATGACAAAGGAGGAGCGGCATTGAAGAAATGGTCTTATCTCATCATGTTGGTGGGGCTGTGTATCATTCTCTATCCTTCCGTAAATAATTGGCTCGACGATCGCGCTCAGGATCAACTGCTGGAAGAGGCAAAAGTCGAAAGTCAAAAGCCGCTTGATCTCACTCAGATCGCAAGTGGATCGGCGGTGCCGGATTATCAGAAAATCTCCAATCTGTTGGACGAAGGCGATGACGAGAGCGAAGAAACTCCTGAACTGGATGCGGATTCGCTCAAAGATGGACAGCTGCTGGGCATTATCCGCTATGACAAGCTGAACATTGAACTTCCGGTTGTTGAAGGGGCGACCAAGCAGAATATGAAAAGCGCTGCCGTGCACGTGACGGGAACTCAACTGGCCGGCATGCAAGATGGCAATATGGCGGTTGCGGCGCATCGGGCGCACAAGACAGGGCGGCTGTTCAATCGACTGGGCGAAGCCAAAGTTGGGGATTCCATTGAGATTGAGCAGGGCGGCAGGACGTACACCTATGAAGTGGATCAGATTCATGTGGTGGAGCCGACCGATGTGTGGGTCTTGAATCCGACCAAGGGAGAGACAGCACTGACTTTGATTACCTGCGATCCCATCATCAATCCAACCCATCGACTGATTGTTCATGCCACGTTGAAAAGTTAAGCCGTCGAGCTTCTCGAGGCTTTTCTTTTTGTCGAAAATAAATCGTGAAAACAAGGGATTTGGGTCTAAAGTTATATTGACCCGAAACCTGTAAAGTTAATATATTATTTGTGACTTAGTTGGTTGACAAAAGATTAAGTATCGCATCATTAATCATGACCCTTGAGAAACGCAAACCAGGCGAAAGCTTGGGACGCAAAGTCTGGAGTCTACAGTGCTTCTTCTGCACAATGACCGTCCGACCGCCACGAAGGAATTCCTGGCGGTCTTTTTGTGCTTGTCGCAAAGGACATGCCAATCAATCGGTCAATGGGGAGAGGAAAGGCATCATGAATAAAATAACGAAAATCTCGGCAGCGGTTGTGATTGCGGCAACGCTGAGTTTCGGTCATATGGGATCGCCTGTTTACGCATCGAGCAGTTCGATTCTGGGTCCTGCCCAGACGTTCAATGTATTTGTACTGGGGGATCTGAGTCAGAAATATACCGACGTCGAAGGACGCATTGCCGCCGGAGGGAACGTTACGGTAGAAGGCTATTCGGTCGGTAAAGACTGGAAGGGCGAAGGCCAGCCTGTTCTCGTAGTAGGCGGGAACCTGACCTATAACAACGGACAGGCAAACGGAGGCGTCGCTTACGGAGGCAAGCTGAGTCAATCTCAGGATGCAACCTTCACCGGGGGATCATCATCCAACGCGCATGAAGTCCTCGATTTTGCATCTGCAGCTACCTATCTCAAGAATCAATCCTCCGCCCTTTCTCAGCAAAAATCCAACGGTGAATATAAAAATAACTATGGTGAAGTTCGGTTGAGCGGTAACGATAACAATCTGAACATTTTTACGCTGGATGGAAATTCCCTTTCTTCGGCTAACGGTTTGCGCATCCATGTCCCTGCTGGATCGACAGTCGTTATTAACGTGTCGGGCAGTAACGTGAATATGAAGAACTTTGAGACCTTCCTGGAAGGCGGGATCAACCAGCAGAACATCATCTACAACTTCTATGAAGCGACCAATCTGAACATCGCAGGCATCGGGGTAAAAGGTTCTGTACTTGCGCCCAACGCCGATGTGAAGTTTGACAACGGACAGCTGAACGGCACGCTGATCGCCGCTTCGCTCACCGGACAAGGCGAATCGCATTACCATCCATTTGAAGGGAATGTTCCGCCAACACCGGAACCGACGCCAGCACCGGAACCAACGCCGGAGCCGACACCGACACCAGAACCAACGCCAACGCCGGAACCGACGCCAACGCCAGAACCGACGCCAACGCCGGAACCAACACCGACGCCGGAACCAACACCGACGCCAGAACCGACGCCAACGCCGGAGCCGACACCAACACCAACGCCGGAACCGACACCGACGCCAGAACCAACACCAACGCCGGAACCGACGCCAACGCCGGAGCCGACACCAACACCGACGCCGGAACCGACACCAACCACCGAGCGAACACCAGATCCGCAGCCGGCGCCAAATCCGCCTCCGACTACGGATACACCAAACGTGCCTAGCACGCCAACTGTTCCAGGGGAAATCACGATTCCGGATGATCCGACTCCGCAGGGAACGGCGACGGTAACGCCAACGCCTCCGACACAATCGGAGACGCCAGCCGTTCCAACGGAAACCACTCCGACTACGGATGAGCCGGAGATCCAGATTCCGGACGAAACGACGCCACAGGGCACACCGGAGATTGAAATCCCGGATGAAACAACGCCGCAGGGCACACCGGATCTTCCGGTAACGCCAGACGTTCCTGAATCGCCAACGCCTGCCAAGCCGGATGCTCCACAGCCAACGGAAACGGTCGATATACCGGACGCGCCAACGCCGCAGGGGACTCCAGTGGTTGTTCCGCAGAAACAGCCATCGACGCCAACGGCTGAACTTCTGCCCAAGACGGGTGAGGAATCTCAGACTCCGTTCTATATGCTGGGCATGGCCTTGATCGCTCTGGGAGCCTCATTATTCAGACGTGCAGCGCGTGAATAGAATAAGTTTAATCTCCACCGCTTCTGAGCACTCAGGAGCGGTTTTGATGTATGGAAGAGAAAAGAGGCTTTGAAAAAGAGAACTCGGATAAGCGCATATTATGGAAGGTAAAATCGGAAGGATGAAAGCAGGCAACCAAACGCGTATAAGCCATTGGAACCATTTTTCAAAAAACCAAAAAAATCCGCCTTGTTAAATCAATTTTTAGTGCTACTATGTAACTAGAAGCTTTTCACGATAAATGGCAAACCTGCTCGAAAGACAGGGACGCAAAGCTATAGGGCCTTACCCACCAGGGGTTGGCAGCCAGCCGCCGAAAGATAGGGCTTTTTTCTTATATCCACTCCATGCTTGGTAAGTCGATAACAAGGATAGGAATCAAATTGATAAGACTAAAACGATAAATGGCAAACCTGCTCGAAAGACAGGGACGCAAAGCTACAGGGCCTTACCCACCAGGGGTTGGCAGCCAGCCGCCGAAAGGAGTTTTATCCATGCGTAAATGGATTCTCAAATTAACCCTCGCTATGAGCTTGACTGCCGGAATTCTGCCTGCTGTTGCTGCACCGGCTTCCGCTGCCTCTACCAATGCTGAATGGCTTGATACTTCGTACCTGTCACAAGGCGCAATCGCTGTTAGCTACAATGTAGCTACTGTCAAACGCGTCAAAGTGATGATCGCCAAAGAAAGCACCGTTTATACCTACGATCTGAACACTTCCAAAAAAAGCGAAACTTTCCCGCTGCAATCCGGCGCCGGTTCTTATCAAGTAACGCTGCTGGAAAACACCAGCGGTACCAGCTACAAGAAAATTGATTCCAGCTCGGTACAACTGGACAACGTTAGCGAAAATAACGTCTTCCTCAGCTCTGTACAAAATGTAAACTGGAAAGACGCCAAAAATGCAACGGCCCTCGCTGCTAAACTGACAGCTGGCAAAAAAACCGACAAAGAAAAAGTTCAAGCGATCTACAACTATGTAGTATCGAATGTAAAATATGATTTTGACCTGGCCAAAACAGTTGGTACAGTGTACCTGCCTTCCGCAGACAGCACGCTGGTATCCAAGAAAGGCATTTGCTACGATTATGCTTCCCTGATGGGCGTGATGCTGAGAAGCCAAGGCATCCCAACCAAGCTGGTTATGGGCAGCTCAACTTATGTAGATGTGTATCATGCCTGGAATGAAGTTTACATGGACGGCAAATGGGTGATCGTGGATACAACCGTAGATGCAGCTTACAAACAAGCCGGCAAAACCATCTCGTTCGCCAAAGAGGCCGGTCAATATAACGCACAAAAAGTATACTAATCCTGGATGAGGACAAGCTACCCGATTCATTCAAGAACTCCGTATTTACTACGGGGTTCTTTTTTTGAATATATTTTGGATAGTTGTTGGCTGTAACGGTAGAAACTATAAAAATTAAAGATTTAAAAGCCGAAGAAACGAACAGAGAGTTGGCAAAGCGGGAATTTCGTCTATTTTCGACAAATGAAGCTTATCCATAAAAGCTCAAGTAGAAGCTCAGAAAGAAGTCCAAACGCAGAAGCTTGAATTCACGTTCAGAGGAGACGATTACCCCATGAGAATACTTCGACGTCTGACAGAAAGTTTATTTGCCCGAATCTTGTCCATTGTTGCGCTGTGTATTGTGCTTTGTATGACGATTTCTACCGTGACCATCGGTTATATGATGACGCGTTCCTACGAGAGCGTAAATAGCGAATCTCTGACGCGGATCGCTGACGAAAAGGGCAAAGGACTTCAAATGACGATCGCTGCCCAGCAGGAAGTAGCGGATTCGATTGCCAGTGAAATCTTTAATGTCGATTATTTTAAAAGCCTGAATACCAGTGCAAAACCGGCACAAACTGATTTCACCCGGATTCAGCAGAACCTCAAGGCCAGGCTCGATCAATCGAACGGGCTTTACGAAAATATTTTTTTCACCTATCAGGATAAAGTTTACGTGGATGGGCTGAATGGGGTATCGGAAGGAACCGATATGCTCTCGACATCGCCGTGGTACAAGCCTGTGCGCGATAGCGGCAATCCGATTGTTGGGGATCTTCAGCTCTCTCCCGTGACGGGGCTGCCTGCTATTGCCATCGCGGCGCCGGTGAAAGATCCATCCAGCGGTAAGGTACTCAGCGTCTTCGCGCTCCCGATCAACGTGAATGTGCTGCTGAAATCCGTCACGCAGAAGACCAATGGACAGACGATTCTTACGGTCGTGACCGATGAGAAGGGACAGGTTATCGCTTCACAGGATGCCAACCAGGTGCTGAAGACGAACTTCTCTGAACTGGATAATGAAAAAGGGATGCAGCAGATGGGCAAGTCGCCGAGCGGAAGTGGCTATGTCACGATGGATGGCACCCGTTATCTTGCAGCTTTTGTCCAAGATGATGTTCTGCATATGAATGTCGTCACCTATCTGCCGGTCAGCAGCTATATGAGCGAACTGAATAGAATCTTGCTGACAATGATCCTGATTACGGTAGGCGTGCTGCTGTTGACCATCGCGGTGCTGTTTGTATTCGTTAGAGGAATTGTGCGGCCGATCCAACTGGTGTCGGGTCAACTGGAGTGGATGTCCAAGTATGACTTTTCCCATGACATCCCGCAGAAATATACGCATAGCACAGGAGAAACCGGCGTGCTGATTCGTTCGGTCATGCAGATGCAGGAGAATATGAAGCAGGTGATTCAATCGGTAGATCAAGAAGTGATCGATCTCAAGCAAGTCTCCCATACCGTGAATGAGATGTTCCAGGCTATGGATCAGGAGCTTCAGGACGTCTCGGCAACTACGCAGAACATGTCCGCAGGGATGGAAGAAACGGCAGCTTCAACACAGCAGATCAACGCCTCGACGAATGAATTTGAAAAGGCGATTGAATCCATTGCCAAGGGTGCAGAGAACGGCGCGGCCGAGGCGGCTGTCATCAGTCGGCGGGCGGGTGAGCTGAAGAGTACGCTGGAGCGTTCCATCTTGCAGACAAGATCGGTCTACGAGAACATCCAGTCCGGACTTCAAGTTGCGCTGGAGAATTCCAAGTCGGTCGATGCTATTCAGGCACTTAGTGAGTCCATTCTGCAAATTACGCAGCAGACCAACCTGCTGGCGTTAAATGCTTCGATTGAAGCGGCAAGAGCCGGCGAAGCCGGTAAGGGATTTGCAGTGGTCGCGGACGAGATTCGCAAGTTGGCGGATGCGTCCAAAAATGCGGTTGGTGAAATTCAGACGATTACCGGCAGTGTGACTCATTCCGTCGGGGATCTTCAGCAGTTCACCCAGCAGTTGATGGAACTGATTACGGGCCGTGTCCTTCCGGACTATGCCATGATGGGCAAGACGAGCGATTCCTACCTACAGGATGCCACTTATATGGACCGGATGGTGTCCGACTTCAGTTCGACGAGCGAGCAGCTTCAGGCCTCTGTAAAAAGCTTGGCTGAAGCGATTCATGAGATCTCTCTCTCGAATAACGAATCGGCAGAAGGGACGGAAGAGATTGCAGGCAAGACCACAAGCGTGGTCAGCAAAGCCAATGGAATTGCCGGAGAAGCCGAGAAGACCAATGACAGCGCCGATCGCCTGGATGAGATGATGCGTCAATTCAAGATGTAAGCAAGGCGAATTCTCCCTAAAAATCCGAGTTCCATTCGTCTTGGGGCAGCCTACCATCCTTCCTGCATAACCTTGGGTGGATCAGAGGTTATGATCTATAATAGGAAGAAAACGTACAGGGGGATTGTCGTCATGTATCGTATCGCCGTTTGCGACGACGAGCAGTCGCGTCGGGAAGAGGTTCGCGGGATGCTGCTGGATCTGTCGGTAAAATCGGGCCTGGATTTCGAGACGACGCTGTTTGCTTCAGGTGAGGAACTGCTGGAGCACTATGAGCGCGGCGGCGAGCCTTTTCATATCTGGGTGCTGGACATTGAGATGAACGGATTAACCGGAATTGAGACTGCGCGGCGTCTGCGAGAGAAGAAACGTCTGAGTGAACAGATTCTGTTTCTGACGAGTTACGCGGAATATATGCTGGAGAGCTTTGATGTGATTACGTTTCAATACCTCCTCAAGCCCGTAAGCCCGGACGTATTCGAGGAGAAGATTCTCAAGGTCTGCCGATATTTTGCGGAAAAAGAGCGGGAGATTCTGATTGTGAAGTCGGCGGAAGGCGAGCTGGTGCTGCATCAAGATGAGATTATCGCCATCGAAGCGGCCAAGAGTCTCACTGTAAAAAATAAGCTCAAGATCACGACAACGCGCGGCGTATATGAAGGAAGAGGGTTGATCTCCGGGTATGCGGAAGCGCTCAAGGAAGGTCGATTTTTGCAGATTCACCGGTCGATCCTGATCCATCTGCCGCATGTGCATCGTTTTGCCGGCAATCGGGTGGTGATGTCCAATGGCATGGAGCTGCCGATTGGGCGCTCGAAGGTCAAGGAAGTCAAGGATGCCTGCACCCGCTTTATGGTCATGAGGGAAGACGCATGAATGAGGGATGGCTGCTGCTGCTGAATCTGGGCGTCACAATCGTCATGGCGGTTCAGGCGAACTTTTATTTCAATTCCGTATTTGGACGTGAACGAAGCCGATCAAGCAAGGCGTATTGGGCTGCCGTATTTGTGGCCTTGACCCTTATCTATCTGACTTTTGAATTTCCTGCTCTGCTGTCTTCGCTGCTGGGGCTGACGATCATGCTTGTCTTTGCCCAGGGTTACGATGTGCCGCAGAAGCTGAAGATCATGTTCGCTATCTTGTATGCGGTACTGCTGACCTTGATGAATCTCATCATGGTGTATCTGCTGGACCCTACCCTGAAATTAAATGGAGGCGAAGCAGGCGCGATCTCGGGGCGCTTTGGGATGGCCATGACGCTGTTGATCGGATGTATCGTGATGTTCGCTGTCATTCAGGTGATTCGCCTGGTGGTCAAAAGGCGCCGCTTTCCACTGGAGTCCCGTTACGCACTGGCGTTTCTGTGTGTGCCGATTATCAGCATCTATCTGGTGAACGTCCTGACGTTATACAGTGAAAAAAATATCCATTATGTCCTCTCGGTATTTGGGTGCATCGTATTGAATGTGCTGGTTGTGTATGTGCTGGACGCCATGAGCGCAAAATTTCAACTGACGCTTCAAAATGAACGGCTCCAGAGCCAGATGGATTATCAGGATGCCAATTATGAGAAGACGGTACACAGCTTCAAGGAAATCAAGCGCATCATCCACGATACCAACAAGCAGCTGCTGGTGGTCGCCGAATATATTGAGCGGGGCCGAAGCGATGAGGCAAGGGAGCATATCCGCGCCACCTTGCAGGAGATCGACAATGCGTATCGCCGGGTCAATACCGGCAACCTGGTCATCGATGCACTGGTGACGAATGTGCTGAACGTCGGTTATGCCAGCGGAATTCGGATGGACACGGAGCTGCGGCTGCGGGAACCGGAGCTGCCGATCGAACGTTATGATCTGTGCGTGGTACTGGGGAATATGCTGGACAATGCCGTCGAAGCATCCAAGGCGGTTAGAGTGGCTGAAGATCGGCGGATTCGCATTCAGATTCGCTCCAGTGAAGCGGCGCTGTTCATTCGCGTACGCAATCGAACAGACCGTGAAGTGACCGATCTGCGCAGCCGCAAAGCCGATCCGGGCAATCATGGGTTTGGGCTGACCAATATTGAGCGAATCTGTGAGAAATACGGTGGGCATATGGCCATTGAGATTGAAGGCACCTCTTTTGATAATCTGGTCATGCTGCCTTTCCCTGCCTAACCTCCTCACCTGCTCATCTAGGAATCTTGAGAGGGATTGACCTTCCGAACCTGTCGTTCGGGGGTCTTTTTTTGCGTTTGGGAACCTTTTGCACTTGATGTCCTGCGATTGCATTATGCTGGGAACATGGAAGAGAGAGTCATAATCAGATACGGAGAGGATGGATAATAAGATGAATACGAAAATGACAGGTTTGAAAAAAACAAGCGCAGCTGCCCTGGCCGCCATGTTACTGGCGTTCCCGGCACTGGAAGGTCAAGGTACAGCCCTGGCCGCAGAAACGCCAAGTCCATCAACTTCGGTGAAGGCTCCGGAGGCGGCGAAGACCGATCAGGCCAAGCTGACCGCGCAGGAGATGGTCGAAGCTCTAATGGCCAATTATGGCGTTACCGGTGCGCAATATGCGATTCGGGATAAAGGCAAAGTCGTTCTGTCAGGAGGCATGACACTGGACGATCAAGGTCAGAAGAAAGCGATCGACGCAGACAGCATGTTCGGCGTTGGCTCGGTCAGCAAGATGTATGTGACTGCCGCTGCCATGATGCTGGTGGATGAAGGCAAGGTGGACATCGACCAACCGTTGACGACCTATCTGCCGGATTTCAAAATGGCCGATGAACGATACAAGAAGATTACGGTACGGATGCTCATGAACCACTCGTCCGGACTTTACGGTTCGCATTACAAAAATAGTATGCTGATGAACGATAACGATACCCAGAACGTTGACAGCCTGCTGGATAACCTGAGCAAGGAGCGCCTCAAGTCGGAACCTGGTGAATATTCCGTCTATGCCAATGATGGATTCCAACTGTTGGAGCTGCTCGTAGAGCGGGTGAGCGGAATGGATTACAGCGAGTTCTTGCAGAAGCGCGTCAGTGAACCTCTCGGTCTGAAGGGAACGAAGACCCCTCTGGATACGTTTGATCGCAGCGGCCTGGAACCGGTTCGACTGCCGGGCATCCCTAAGGCGCTCCCGCCGGAAAACGCGAACATTCTGGGCACAGGCGGGGTGTATTCGACAGCCGAGGAGATGACCTTGTTCTCCGAAGTATTAAGCGGCAAACGCCCAGAACTGCTGTCGGCTAAATCTACGGAAGCCATGCTGCAAAAAGAGTACCGCAGAGGCGTATGGGTACCGGACACGAAAAATGCCTTTGGCTATGGACTGGGCTGGGACTCGGTGGATCTGGAGCCTTTCGGCGATTATAACATTCGCGCGGCGACCAAAGGCGGAGATACCATTATGTATCATTCCGCGCTGATTAGCCTGCCGGATGACGACATTTCGATTGCCTTTGTCACCGCTGGCGGATCATCCGTCTTCAATACGACAGCGGCTACGAATACCCTGCTGCAATACCTCAAGCAGACGGGCAAGATTACGAATGTGATTCCGCCCAAAACCTATGAGAAACCGGTGAAGCAGCAGATGCCGGAGCAGCTCAAGAAATACGCGGGGCTGTATGGAACGGTTGGAGAGACGCGTCAGGTGAAGATCGAAAACGGAGAGATTCAGATGCCTGCGCTGATGAGCGCCCTGATCCCGGCTCAGGCTTATGTCTATACCGGAAATAATGAATTCACCAGCGCAGATGGACGCAGCGTACTGGGATTTGATGAACAGACAAACGGACACACGTATATGCGTGTGCGCAGCGACATCGAGCTTCCGAGTATTGGCAGTTCGCAGATGGCCTTCTATGAAGTACAGAAGCTGGACGCCAATCCGCTGAATGCTGAGACATCGGCAGCCTGGAAGAAACGCGAAGGCCAGAGTTATTATGCGCTGGACGAGAAGATCAATTCCTTCTTCTATATTGCGCCTTCGGTGCTGGTAAAGACAATCAAACTGGACAGCAAGGGTCAATACGCCAACGGAACCCGGATCGTCGATGCCGATCATGCCGTCAATGCGGCTGAAGTGCCGGTTATGAACGGCCGGGATGCCTTCGACCTGACGTTCTCCCGTCAGCAGGGAGTCGAATACTTGCAAGCGGACGGCCGCAGCTATATTTCGGAGAAGGCTATTGCTCCGCTGTATGCAGGGCAGGCTTCGACGGTGACCATTCCGGCATCGGGAAGCGTACGCTGGTTCAAGATTCCGGCAGGCGCAGCAGGCAAGCAGCTGACTGCTGAACTGCCACAGGGTGCAGGCTTTGCCGTCTATACCAAAGAGGGTGCGCCTGTTGGATTGTCCGTCGCCATGCAGTCGAATACCGCTGTGCTTCCGGAAGGCGGAATGATCGCGTTTGGCGGCAAGGCAGGCGATGTCCTGAAGATTACATTGGGCAAAAAGTGAACGAGGCCTTAGGGCAGAGGACATGAGGTAAATGGCCTCCAAGACTATCTGAGAAGCAGATCCGATTTCCGACAGGGAAATCGGATCTTTTTTTGTCGAAAGCGAGGGGGCGTACGCTCATTTAAGGAAAGGAGATTGATCGCTTTTGGCATCGGCTCTATCGGGAAGCGCAGCAGCAAAAAGCGAAAACAGGTTCGCCTTTTATAGGGGCAGGAGGTTCCTTGGAGCGCAAACGATGTTATAATGAACGAATCGAAAAGTCAGGCTGACTCTGGACGCGCAGGGTGGGCAGTCTGTCGGAAAAGGGGCGTTAGAGGAAGAACATGAGCGACTTTTTTGCAAGATCTGCGACGTATTCTTATCACCTCTATCTGAGTGCAGATGGCGGGGGCAAGTTCTGGCTCAGTGCAACGGACGGCGAAGGTCCCGTGCTGCTGCGCGACGCCCTGACACCGCTGCCGCGTTATATGCTGCCGGAATATCGGCTGAACCGGGAAGAGACACCCGTCCGCGCTTCCCGGCTGCTTGTCGTACGGGATACGCTGCTCAAAGCCATTGAGCGCGGCGATGCTCCCGGGCTGCACCTGCATATGGGAGATGAGGTGGAACTGGCGATGCTGGCCGATCCGGAGGGGATCGGGCTGACTTTTTTCCTGGATGGAGAGCGTTCTTCATTGATTGGTCGGCTGCCCGATCAAGCGGCTTATCTCGAACCGGGTTGGTTCGGGCGCTTCGTCGATGCCGGTTATGAGCTGATCGACCTTCCTGGATTTGAAGAGGATGACCTGGACTGGATTGGCCGGAGAATCGGAACCGACGAATGGGAGGAGCTGCTAACGACGGTCATTCCGGCGATGCGCAGCCGAGGCTTATGGGTGCATAGCGAGGTGGAGTCTTCACCGGAACCGGCAGGCCGGATTGAGATTCTGGACTGCGATGAAGATTCCGTTCGTGTGCGAATCTCTTCCGGGGAAGCGGCGCTGCTTCTGGAAGGGTTGAACGGCTATGTCCTTCAGCCTGTCCAGCCTCCGGCTGATGGCAGCTCCCCGACCCCGTCGGCTAACCCGGCTGAACCTGTACAGCGGGTGACGGCCCTTCCCGAAGTGACTCCTCTGGAAGCAGGGGGAGCGGCCTTTCTCATGCGGCCGTCGCTGGATACGGCAGCGGCTGTGCGTTTATTGGGCTCCGCGGCCGGAGGCACGGCGAGCGGGGATGCCCTGGCCGAATTCGCAAGGCGGGTCGAATACGAATGGGGAACACTCGTGACGGGGGAGGCTGCGGCGAAGTTCCGCGACCTTCACCGGCTGTATGATGCGGCCGATTGGAGCTGGTCGCTCCGTGGAGGCCCTGTTCTGGAGCGCGGCGTGGGTGTTGTCCGCGCCGAGCCGGTATTGAGCGCAGGCGGGCGGCGATTTACGGCCGCCGAGCTGACCGACGCCTGGACGCAGGGGCGTCGGTATCTGCGCCTGGAGGACGGATGGATCGACCTGGAGGCACCGGAGTTTGCCCGAAGCCTGCGTGAGCATGGCGCAGGCGGCGGGGCGTCCGGCCTGATCTCGGCCGGCTTCTCTTACCGGCAGCGCATTGGGCTGCCGGGGGAACTGGCGGCTGGCGAGCTGCCGCTGGAGCTGGAAGGGCCGCGGCCTGCGGAGGCCGGAGAAGCAAAGCCGGCGCTTGCGCATCTGCGCTACCTGGCCGGCTGGGGCATGAATGGCGGCCTGCACGGCGGGGTGGAGCCGCAGCTTGCGGAGCTGGCGACCTGGGCGGCAGAGACGCTTGCCGCTTCGCCGGACTGCCGACTGATGGTGGTCGGGCGGCGGGAGCTGCTGACGGCTCTGGCCGAGGCTTCGGGTCTGGAATCGACGCAGGAATTGTCCGGGGCTGCCGAAGATTCGACGACCGGATTTACCAGTGGAGCTTACCTGCCTGAAGCGGAAAAGGATGATTCGGCAGAGCCTCGGGCAGGATCTTTGATAGCGGAGGGTTCCGCTCATGAAGCTTACTCTGCTGTTTATCAGACTCAAGGGGGGTTGATCCTGGTTCCGGTGTCGCTGCTTCAGCGAGCGGACGATGAAGGCAAACTTCAGGCGGATATTCTGCTGCTGCTGGAGCCGGATGTGTCGGTGCGTTCGGATGAGACGAGATTATTCAGCCGACTGGATGGAGCGGAAGCCAGAGTGCGAATCGCAGTCTATTCCGACGAAGGCCAGATGAATGACGCGCGGGTGCGTGCCGTACAGATTCGGCTGCTGAAGCTGTATGATTCCCTCACGCGCAGCTTCCTGCTGCTCGATCCTAATCGAGGGAGTTCGACGGTTGGCGCCAGACCGCCGCTGCGAGACGTTCCCACTTCGATGAAGCTTCCTTCCTGGCGGAAGGAAGGGGGAATGGCCGAGCTGTTTGTGGACGAAGCCATTCCGCAGCCACAGGCGCCGATTCGAGGAGGAATGGCGATTCCGCCGCGTTCGGTGGAGCCGGGGTCGGACTCGCGGTTTGCTGGCGGACAGTCAGCAAGCCAGTCGGCAAACCAGTCAGAGCGTTCTCGAAGCTGGCCTGCACCTGATCCAAGAGATGTACAGGTGTCCAAACCGACGCCTGAGCCGCGCACCGAGTCGGCATTTCCAGTCAAACGTCGTACACCCACGTACGGCAGCGAAGCCCGGCCGATACGCCCGGTGCAGCAGCAGTCGGCGGAGAAAGAATTTGTCGCCCGGGCACGGGCGGATGCGGAGCGGAGCGAACCGGAGGTTCCTTTTGTTCCTTTCTCCAGCTATTGGCCGACTTATGCGGCAATGAAGCCCGAGCAGGAGCGCTGGTATTTCTATTGGCGAAGTCAGTTCCGGGCGGGGGAGAAGGTCGAGACGGATCTTTCCTATCTCTTCATCTATATTTATGAGCTGATTAACGGCGTAGGCTGGGAGCATCCAGGCGAAGGCCTGGCCGCGATGATCGCGGTCTGGGAGAGCTACCGAGCCCGCTTCCGCCGACTGGATAGTTATATGGCCGACTGGGTGCGGGAGTTCGCGCTGGTTCACGCCTTGGATCTGCCGGAATCGTCTGCGCTGGAGCAGACAGCCGGACAGCTCAAGGGAGAACTGCTGGATCTGGAGCTGTCCCGGCGCTTTGGCGGGCAGCCCGCAGCGCTGACCTGGGAGCTGATCGCGCGGCTGTCGGATTATGACCTCACCACAAGTCGTTTCTATAAGGATGCCGGGAAAAAGGCCATGCTGCGCGTGCTTCCGCTAATCGTACAGGCCGTGGATGAGCATCTTGCTCATACACGCGGCATCCGTCTGCTGGGATTGTTCCGTGAAGCGGACACCCGGATCACCGAACGTTATCTGTTCCGCAGCGCGGTCTACGACCCGGAAGCGTATGGTCGAACCTTCCTGGTGCGAGCGCCCAAGCTGGGGCTGCACGCACCGCTGCGTGACTTCATGACCCAACTGACACGCCAGACGGAAAACGAGCTGCGTGCCCGGTTCAAATTTGGCGGGCGGCTGCGCGGCATCCAGTTGGATGCAGAGATCGTCGAAGTGATCGCGGCGGCTGTGGAGCGGGAATTTGTTCCCCCGGAACAGCGCGTACTGCCTGAGCCGCCCAAACGTCCGGAGGTCAAGCTGGATTTGGAGGAGCTGGAGAAGCTGCGCCGCGACTCGGAAGAAGTCATGCGGATGCTCACGGGCGAGCTGATGACGAGTGCGGGAGGCGCCGCGCCGGACTCTGGGAATCTGCCCTCCGCTTCCGCGTCCGCTGCCGAAGCTTCAGGTTCGGAGAATTCATCAGAACAGACTCCATCGGAAAATCCAAGCACAGGCGAAACCTCGTCTGAAGATCGCACTCCTATAGAGCGTCCCGGGCAAAAGGATTCCAGCGAAGAGACGGAGGCGTACGAGCCGTTTGGTCTTCAAACGATGGAGCTGCCGGAAGATCGGACGGAAAGCTGGTCGGATGAGCCGGTTCCGGGGGCGCTTTCCTTTGAACCCGAGCAGATGGCAGAGGGAGAGAAAGCGAGTGCGACTGCCTCTGCGGAAGAGTCGTGGGCGAACGCGTCACTTCCAGCCGAGCAGGGACAGGACACGACCTCTATGGCAGCAGAAGAATCCGAGTCGTTCCCATCACAGTCTGGTCGTCTGCCGGAAGCGGATCAAGGAATTGAAAGTCAAGGCGGCGCCAGTCGCTTGGACAATCGGGAGATCACGGGCAAGCATAAGGGTAGCGAACAGAGCTCCCTTGAAGCGAGTGAGTTCATTCAGGTTGAGTCCATGTCTGCCCGGTCTATTCACGATGAGCCTGTTCACGATGCAGCCACTCAGCCGCTCCACTCAACTTCGGAAACATCCGCCTCGGTTCATCAAGATGAATGGGATACGTCGGAACTTGACGAAGACTGGCAGGAGCTGGTCAGTCGATTGGGCACGGCTGAACGCAGCATGATTCGTGCGGTACTGTTGGGCTTGAGCGATGCGGAACGGATGAATATTGCCGGAGCGGTCGGTGAACTTCAGGAAACGATGATCGACCGAATCAATGAAGCGGCGATGGAGACAATTGGTGATCTGTTGATTGACAGCGGCGAGGTGCTGGAGGAATATGTGCCGGAGCTGGAGCGCTGTATCCCCACGGCGTGAGGACAGAAGTGATCCCGATAGTGATCGAGGGTTAGCTTGTCTTGTATCCATCCCTCTATGTCTGGTTCTGGTGCGGATAGATCGAATGAGGGTTGAAGCCACGGGCGGAAGAACGGTTAAAAGGCGCTTGGAGCAGAGCAATGCTGAAGGGGAGTGGCGGACGAACAGGGCTTTTAGTCAGACTGTCATCGGGCATATCTTCCCTGAATGATGAGCTGCACGGGTTCCTGCGACGAGAATTCAAACAGCCCGGATTCCCTGCAAAAAAATCGATCGGCTCGACAGCGCGAACACGAAAGTCTGTGGTATAGTGTGGGCGGGACGGTTCGCAGAAGCGGCGGTCCTGCCTTTTCTCTTCCGGTATTTTCCGGTCCCCCCGTTTCCCTCCGCTTCATTCCGGATGTCCTTACGCCGTATCGGGCGTCAGAAACCTGTGATCGAAGCCGCATGAGGAGAAGTGCAGGTCAGCGCCAGAGGCCGCCAATCCGGACGTTTTTTGGTACGTTTGTCTGAACAGTCTGGTGGGGTCTAAGCGTCAGGGGCACCTTTTTCCGATAAAGACGAAGGACAAGTGGAGCGGCAAGGCAGAAGCACCACACATCAAGAAGAGTAAGCATCAGGGAATCGGGCAGCAGGAGAAGGCATGCAACATTCGGAGGTGACTGAACGTGAATCAAACGAAAATTCCCAAGCGGATCTCATCGGCGCTGGTGAACTCATTAAGCGCCGGTGTCGTACCACGGATCGGGCTTGAATATATAGCGGTCGGACGCAAGCTGGAGATCGAATCGGTACTGCGGGAGCTGGGCAATGTAGCCGAAGGCGGCGCGGCGTTCAAGCTGATTACAGGCCGATACGGCAGCGGAAAAAGCTTCCTGATCCAGATTCTGCGCAACTATGCGATGGATCGGGATTTTGTCGTGGCTGATGCCGACTTGTCGCCGGAGCGGCGGCTGGTGGGCACGAAAGGGCAGGGTCTGGCAACCTATCGGGAGCTGATGACCCATCTGTCCACGCGTACCCGTCCGGACGGTGGGGCGCTGGAAGCCTTGCTGCAAAAATGGTTCGCTTCGCTCCAACAGCAGGCGATGGCACAGCTCAATCTGCGTCCGGGCGACGAGCAGCTTCAGATGGAAGTGGAGCAGCGGATCTTTGAAGTGACGGGCAATATGGAACATATGGTGCATGGCTTCGACTTTGCACGCGTGCTGTCGGCGTATTGGAACGGCTATAAGTCGTCGGACGACGAACTGAAGCAGAACGCGCTTCGCTGGCTGCGCGGCGAGTTCCCGACCAAGACGGAAGCGCGCCGGGAGCTGGGCGTTGGGGTCATTATCGACGACGACAACTGGTATGACTATATGAAGCTGTGGGCGGAATTTATGTCGCGCATTGGATATAAAGGCCTGCTGCTGTTCATCGACGAAGGCGTCAATCTGTACAAGATTACGAACACGGTCTCGCGGCAGAGCAACTATGAGAAGCTGCTGACGATCTTCAATGATACGATGCAGGGCAAAGCGCAGCATCTGGGGATCTTCCTCGGCGGCACGCCGCAGTTCGTGGAAGACCAGCGCCGTGGGCTCTTCAGCTACGACGCGCTGCGTTCTCGCCTTGTAGCCGGGCGCTTTGGTGAAGGCACTGGCATGCTGCATTATGCCGGCCCGATCCTGCGGCTGGAGATGCTGTCGCACGCGGAGATTCTCGTGCTGCTGGAGAAGCTGCGCGACCTTCACGCTTCGCATTATGGATATGAGGCGGCGCTGGATCAGCGCCAGCTGCTGCGCTTCATGGAATCCGAACTGGGCCGGATGGGGGCGGACGCGCTGCTGACGACCCGCGAAGTCGTACGCGACTTCATGGATCTGCTCAATACGCTGCATCAGTATCCGGAGCGCGGATTCGACGAACTGCTGCCGGACGTGCTTGGCCGTTCCGCGCCGAGCGGTGCCCTCGCCGGCCTCAGCGGCGGCTCCGGCGGTGCCCCTCGCGGCGCCGCTGACGTAGGCGCTGCCCAGCAGCCCGGCGCGACCGTCTCGCCGGGCGGGGCGTCCGCCCCCGCGCAGAGCTACGGGGTTGGCCGCGGGCAGGGCGGCTACGGCGCGTCAGCCTCGCCAAGCGAAGGCGGCGCCCGCGGCAGCTACGCGGGCGGCAGTGCCCTGTCCGCTCGCGCAGCGGAGCGGATCAGCTTCCCTGCGTCCGCCGATGAAGCGGACGCGGCCTACAGCACAGCCGCGCGCGGGACTCACGCGGCGGCAAGCCCCGACGCGACGAGGTCCGCGGCGCAGGCTTCCGCGCCAGGCTACGGCGCTTCGCCATCCGCAGCGCCTTCAGCGCCCGATCACGGCGCAGATCCAAGCGCTCCTCCCCGCCCGCGCGGCAGCGGCTTCCAGAGCGGCGAGAATGTCGAGTCCCTGCGGGAGTCGCGCGACTCCGATTCCGGCCATGACTGGCCGAGTGATCCTCCGCCTCCGGCTCATGCGGAGGAAGAGAATCTGGATGATATTCTGGCGGAGCTTGACCTGTGAGCGCGGAGCATCCGTTCTACCGGCTGGCTCCGTTCATTCAGGAATATATTTACCGCAGCGGTTGGGAAGAGCTGCGCGAAGTGCAGGTGGAAGCCAGTAGGGTCATTCTGGACACGAATCATCATATGCTGATTGCATCCGGCACCGCTTCGGGCAAGACGGAAGCGGCCTTCTTCCCGGCGCTGACCCTGCTTGACCAGGAACCTTCTTCTTCGGTGGGCATCCTGTATATCGGGCCGCTCAAGGCGCTGATTAATGACCAGTTCCAGCGCCTCGAAGGGCTGATGCGTGATGCAAACATCCCGGTCTGGCACTGGCACGGCGACGTGCCGCAGTCGGAGAAGACCAAAGTTATGCGCCGTCCGTCCGGCGTCCTCCAGATCACGCCGGAGTCGCTGGAAGGGCTGCTGATGAATCGCCCCAATGCGATTCCGGCGCTGTTTGGCGATCTGCGGTTTATCGTCATCGACGAGGTACACGCCTTTATGGGCGCAGATCGTGGATCACAGGTGCTCAGTCAGTTGGAGCGACTATCCCGTATGGCCGGCTGCCGACCGCGCCGAATTGGATTGTCCGCCACGCTGGGCGATTACGAATCCGTCAAGGACTGGCTTGCGGGCGGCACCCATGTGCCCGTCGAATTGGTCTCGCCGCCCGGCGGACGTAAGCTGCGGCTGTCGATTGAGAACTTCGCCATGCCCGATGCCCGAGACGAACGGCAGTCAGAGGCGCTGGAGAACGCGAAGAAGTCATATAACAACTTCGTCTATGACCATACGCATCTCAAGAAGGCGCTGATCTTCACGAATAGTCGCACCACGGCGGAGACGACCATTCTGGAGATGCGCCGCATTGCGGCGATGCGCGAGCAGCCGGATGTGTTCCACGTGCATCATGGCAGCATCTCCTCGATGCTGCGCGAAGAAGCCGAGACGGCGCTGCGCGAAGGATATGGTCCCGCTGTAGCAGCTGCCACGCTGACGCTGGAACTGGGCATCGACCTGGGCAGTCTGGAGCGGGTCATGCAGTTGGGTGCGCCATATTCCTGCGCCAGCTTCGTTCAGCGGCTGGGACGTTCCGGCCGCCGCGAAGGTTCTGTGGCGGAGATGATGTTCGTCTGCGCCGAGGAAGATGACGAGGAAGCCCAGCTTCCCGCCCGGATGCCGTGGACGCTGCTTCGCGCGATTGCGGTCTGTGAGCTGTACGTTAAGGAAAAGTGGATTGAGCCGCAGACCGTGCGGCAGCTCCCGCTGGGGCTGTTATATCACCAGACGATGAGCGTGCTGCGCAGCTTCGGAGAAGCCGAGGCGGGCGAGCTGGCACGCGCGGTATTGACGCTGCCGCCATTTGCCCAGTTTACAACGGAGCAGTATCGGGAACTGCTGGAATATCTGCTGGCGACGGATCATATCGAGCAGACGGAAGATGGTAATCTGATTGTGGGCATGATGGGGGAGAGGGTATCGGGCCATTACCGCTTCTATGCGGTCTTCAAGGACGAAGAAGAACATGTCGTCTACGACGGTTCCGAAGAGATCGGTTCGATCACAACCGTGCCGCCAGCGGGTTACTGCTTCTCGCTTGCCGGTCGGCTGTGGAAGGTGGACGAGGTGGACAACCGCCACAAAGCCGTCTATGTCAAGAACGCCAAGGGCAAAGCCGATACGCTCTGGCTGGGCGCGGGCGGCGACATGCACACGCGAATTCTCCGCAAAATGCGCGAGATTCTGCGGGAAAATACGCTGTACCCGTATCTGGCGCCCAATGCGGCTGCCCGTCTGGAACGCGCCCGGCGTCTCTCCCGCGAGACCGGGCTGACGGAGCGGCTGGTGCTGCCTGCGGGTGGGGATTCGATGTTCATCATGCCGTGGATTGGCAGCCGGGAGTTCCGCACGCTGGAACGCCTCCTCAAAAATCATCTGTCCCAGCAGCTCTCCCTGCGTTCGGTGGTGCCGATGGAGCCGCACTATATGGTCGTCGCGGGGCGTACGGACGCGGATGAACTTCAGCACCTGATCCTCTCCGAGAGCGAGCGCATGGAAGATCCATTGGCGCTGCTGGATGAGTTTGAAGCGCCTTATCTCGGCAAATACGACGAGTTTACGCCGCCGAGCCTGATCCGTGCGGCTTTCGCTGCTGACGGATTGGATCTGGATGGTCTTCGGCGCGGACTGCGGATGCAGGATCGTGGATTTTAAGCTTATGTTCATCTATCAACCCCCCTGCCTGCACAGCCAAAAGGCCCGGATTCTCATCCGGGCCTTTTGCGTATGCGCACGCTCTACTCGCCGCCCTGATCCTGCGCCGACTGCCACGCCAACGCCCGTTTTTCCAGATCCGACACATACGCTTTTTTCGCCGGGCTGTAGCCGCTAGTTTCCTCATGAACCGCAGCCAGCTCCTCTTTCATCGCGCTATAGGCTTCGACTTCATTCGGATGGGTACGCAGGTAATCGCGCAGCACAAGATGGCGGACAATCTGGGGATTGCCTTCCTCATAGAAGTGGATATGATGGGTGCGCTCCTCTCCACCTTTACGAAGCAGACGGCGGCCGGGGATTCCCCATTCGCCCGCAGCATCGTAACCGGCGGATACCATACGCGGATTGTGGGCGTCTACCTCCGCAATATCACGGACGATGACCATCATATCGATGACGGGTTTGGCTTTCATGCCAGGCACGGATGTGCTGCCAAAATGCTCGAACCGCAGGATCAGATCGCCGTAGACGGCTTGCAGATATTCGGCTTCTTCCTCAAAGCGCAGCGGCCAATCGGGGGTATATTCGCTTAAACGAACTTGCATGGATCTTCCTCCTTTGGTAGTTGCGTGAAGAGTGGGTCAGATGGTCCGCTAACGTGTATTCCAGATCCATACGGAAAATCCTGCTTTCTCAAGCAAAGTGTCATACTTTTCGGTGCACACACGTCTAATGGACAAAGAGGATAGAGAGGGGGCGGCGGCTTGGCGAAACGGATAACTGGAAGCAGCGGGATCACGTTCCCGACGCCGAGGCCAAGCGGACACGCGATGACATCATATGAAGCAGCAGGGCATGAGGCGGACGGTGAACGACTGATCGCCGAATGGTTTGAATCGTACTACGAGGACATTCATCAATATTTGTTTTTTATGCTGGGAGATCGCGGGAATGAGGCTGAGGACATCCTTCAGGAAGTGTTCATCAAGGCCTATCGCAATCTGGGCGCGTTCAAGGGACAGTCGGCACCCAAGACCTGGCTGATTGCCATCGCACGCAATGCGGCTCTGGATGCGCTGCGCCGCAGGCGCTGGCAGCCGCTTGGTTTTCTGTCGCCCAAGGAAGAGGTGGCTCCGCCATCCGATGAGCCGGAACAGGTCATGTTGGTGCAGGAGCGGCGCAAGCAGGTGCTGGAGATGCTGGATGGACTGAAGCCCGCGCATCGGGAAGTGATCTTTTTCCTCTATCAGAAAGAGATGAGTGTCAAAGAAACCGCGGCTATGCTGGATTGCACCGAAGCAAGAGTGCGGACGATCAGTCACCGGGCACTGCGTACCCTGCGCAAGAACGGGGAATTTGAACAATGGATCGGGGGAGAAGTGAGCGATGGGGACTAAGGGGCAGCCGGGAAACGGCAATCAGGAACCGGGCAGAGGGCTGATGGACATTCCCAAGCTGAGTGCACAGCGCAAGGAAGAGATTCGAGACGGGATTATGACAGAGATTCGCTCGTGGAAAAAAGAACCGGATACGCCGCAGCGGACGTCACTTGGACGATTTGGCAAAAGGGGCGTCATCGGAACCGTTGGTGCGGGTCTGGCCGCCGTACTGCTTGCCGTAGTGCTGGTTCAGACCGACCGGACAGGAGATTCGGGAACCGCAGTGGCGCCTGTCGCCCCGAGTGTGAACGGCGGCCCAATCGGCGGTCAGGCGGGAGTGGGAGGCGTGGATTCCGACGACATCAACAAAAATGAGGAGGGACTGCCTGAAGGAGTGGCCGACCTGAAGGTAACTTTAACCTATGGCGAATTTCTCAACCGCTGGAAAACGGCCTCAAAAAGCAGCGAGGAACTAAGCCGCCTGACTGCGCTCAGGGGTGAAAATCCAACGTTTTCTGGCTCCATTCCGGGACTTGGAGAAACCTTGCAATCTTTTGGGGAAGCCGGATCGGATGACCGCTTCAAGGTATGGACGGATAACCAAACTCAGGAGGGTGGACTGGAAGGAGCGAGAATGAGGGAGATGGAGTTCACCTTCATGAAAACAAGCGGGGGTGAGGCACAAAGTCCAAATACGACGAAGCTGCTGCGTTTCGTGACGAATGTCTTACAGCCGGAACTGTCTGATGAAGACAGGGAGGAACTGCTGGACAGTCTTCGATTCCGGGATTTTGAGAGCAAGACGGGTTCGCGCATCGCGGAAAGTGCAGGTCTGCTTTATACCATAAGTCGGGATGATGAAGGCTTGAAGCTCGCCGTACGGTTTCTGCGTGAGGAAGGTCAATCCGACGGTATGGGAGAACTTCAGGATGGATTGTTGGACATTTTGCAGGGCAGAGGTTCTGACTCAAAAAATTAAAAATAAATCACCTGAATAAAAAATTGTTCGGAAAAAAGGAGATTAATCGAGTTTTTTATTGAATATAAAAGTGGATAATAACCTAAAATCGAATATTTATCCGAAATCAAGCTTGACTCCACCTGAATGATTAGTTATGATAGGCATTGTTGAAAAGCGAACAATTTCATTCATGACTATATAATCATTCGTATATTCCCGAAGATAAGGTTCGGGAGTCTCTACCAGGGAACCGTAAAGTCCCGGCTACGGATAGGATGCTTTTGCATACCTGCCGGGAGCCGGGCTTTTTGTGCGTTTGCAGAATGTTGCGCTGCTGCACCAAATGCCGGGCTGCCAAAATCCTAAGCACGGTATGCGTCCACTAGAGGAGGAGACTACAGATCATGACCGATTCCACGACACTCGAATTGAACGAACAACAGGCCAACCCTTCCGCTCAATACGACTGCATTATTGTAGGCGCAGGCCCTGCCGGGATCTTCGCCAGCTATGAATTGACTCGTCAGGCACCGGACTGGAAAGTGCTGCTCGTTGACAAAGGCCATGACATCTACAAGCGCCGCTGTCCGATTCTGGAGAATAAGGTTCAGTTCTGTCCTCCGGCTGCGGGACGCAAAGAGTTTGCCGGCTGTCTGCCAGCCTGCTCAATCACAGCGGGCTTCGGCGGCGCGGGTGCGTACAGCGATGGCAAGTTCAATATCACCACGGAATTTGGCGGCTGGATGACGGATTACCTCGCTCCTTCGCAGGTGATGGAACTGATTCAATATGTCGATTCGATCAATCTGGAGCATGGCGCTACGCAGTCGATCACCGATCCAACGACTGACACGGTGCGTGACATCGAACAAAAAGCGTATGCGGCGGGACTCAAGCTGCTTCGCGCCGAAGTCCGTCACCTGGGTACGGAGCAGAACCTGGAGATTCTCAAGTCGATCTTCGAGTATCTCAAGCCGCGTGTGGAGATGAAATACAAAGCGGAAGTGGAAGACCTCATCACCGTTAAAGAAGATGGAGAACATATGGTACGCGGGATTCGTCTGAAAAACGGCGAGGAGTTTGAAGCGCCGCGCGTCGTGATCGCACCGGGGCGTGACGGCTCGGCATGGCTCTCGGACGTGTTCAAGAGACGCCGACTCAAGCTGACCAACAACCAAGTGGACGTAGGTGTGCGCGTCGAGACATCCGATGTGGTCATGCGTCAGATTAATGAGCATCTGTATGAAGGCAAGTTTGTCTTTAATACATCCGTTGGCACGCGTGTGCGTACGTTCTGCAGCAACCCATCCGGCCACGTAGTCGTCGAGAACCACAGCGGCGTTATGGCAGCCAACGGTCACTCGTATAAAGATCCAGCGCTGGGTTCGCATAACACGAACTTTGCCCTGCTCGTCTCGCACAAATTCACGGAGCCATTCGACAAACCGAACGAATACGCCCGCGAGATCTGCGAACGCGCCAACGATCTGTCGAGCGGCGGCGTCATCGTCCAGAAGTACGGCGACATCCTGCGCGGTCGTCGCTCCACGCCGGATCGCATCCGCGAAGGCTTTCTGGAGCCTACGCTGAAGGAAGCCGTGCCGGGCGATCTGGGTCTGGTCCTGCCGTACAACACGATGAAGAGTCTGATCGAGATGGTCGAAGCGCTGGAGAAAGTCACACCGGGTATTGCATCCGAACATACGCTGTTCTACGGTGTGGAAGCCAAGTTCTATTCCGCTCGTCCCAAGCTGGACGAGACGTTGGAGACCGAGATTCGCGGTCTGTACTGCGGCGGCGACGGCGCGGGCATCACGCGCGGACTGGCGCAGGCCGGAGCAGCGGGCGTGCATATCGCACGCAGCATGGTGAAGAAGGCGGCGGCTGGGAAGCCGGCGGTTGAGCGGACGCTGGCTTAATTTTCACAGCCGATCGATCATAAGACTAAATTAAAAACCGAAACGGCTCCACACCCGCCCAAGAGCGGAATGTGGAGTCGTTTCGGTTTTTTGCACACGCAGAGAAGGCGGCAGATCGGTTTCCAAGCGGGTCACGGCATTTAGAAATCCAGATGCACGAACCGCTCGGGGGCGGTCGGCGCTTCGATCCGTTCGATCGTGTTCATGATCCATAATTCTTGTAATGTCAGCGTGCTTAGAGAATCTAAGTTTCGCTTTTGGTCGTAGAGATCGTAATGTTCTGCATATCGCTTCATGAACGGAATCAAACGCAGCACTTCACCGTACATGGGATAACTCCTTTCTGAAAGTTTAATCCCCCGCCAACGCCTGCCGCGTAACCGCCACCCAATGCCCCGGCGAAACTTCAATCAGCTCCGAATCTTCCAGTCCGTATTTGTCTTCTCCATGGTCTTCCTCCAGCAGTATTCGTTTCTTCTTCGACTCAATCGCCGGATCGGGAACGGGAATCGCTGCCAGCAGCGACTTCGTATACGGATGCTGGGGATTGCTGTACAGTTCTTCACTCTCAGCGAGTTCAACGATCTTGCCCGCATACATGACGGCTACGCGGTCGCTGATATGCTTCACCATCGACAGATCGTGTGCGATGAACAGATAGGTCAGCCCCAGCTTCTGCTGAAGGTCTTCCAGCAGCTTCACGACCTGCGATTGAATGGAGACGTCCAGCGCGGACAGTGGTTCGTCGCAGACGATGAACTTCGGCTCCACGGCAAGTGCGCGGGCGATGCCGATTCGCTGACGCTGGCCGCCGGAGAACTCATGCGGGTAGCGCAGCGCAAATGCGGGATCAAGACCCACCATCTCCAGCAGTTCCTCTACACGTTGGCGACGCTGCACCGGATTCTGCGACAGTCCATGTACGTCCATCGCTTCCCCGATAATATCCAGCACTTTCAGTCTGGGATTGAGCGAAGCATAGGGATCTTGGAAGATCATCTGCATCTCGCGGCGCATGAGCTTCATTTCTTTGGGCGACAGTCGATTGATCGCCATGCCGCGATACAAGACGTCTCCACCTGTTGGCTCATGCAGACGCAAGATGGCCCGGCCTGTTGTGGATTTGCCGCTGCCCGATTCGCCTACCATGCCCAGCGTTTCGCCCTCGCGGATGAAGAAGCTGATGTCGTTAACGGCTTTGAGCGTGCGGCCTTTGCCCAGATTAAAATGCTGCCGCAGCGAGCGGACTTCCAACAGAGGGCGGGAAGGGGCATCTGGAGTGTTCCCGTCACTTTGCGGCTCAGGGGAAGTTTCCAACGCGATGCGTCCAGCCTTGGGTTTCTTGGGCTCATCCAGTCGTGGGAGTGCGTTCAGCAGCTTCTGCGTATATGGATGCTGCGGGTTGGCAAACAGTTCTTCGGTACGGCCTTCCTCGACAATCTCGCCGCTTTTCATTACGACGACGCGATCACACATACCGGCTACGACACCGAGATCATGGGTGATGAGCACGATGGCGGTACCCAGCTTCTCCTGCATCTGCTTCATAACATTTAGAATCTGCGCCTGAATGGTCACGTCCAGTGCGGTTGTGGGTTCGTCGGCGATCAGCAGCGCCGGGCGGCAGGCGAGGGCGATGGCAATCATCGCACGCTGGCGCATCCCGCCGGAGAATTCGTGTGGATACTGGTTGAAGCGCGTCTCCGGATCACGGATGCCGACGAGTTTCAGCATCTCGATCGCTTCAGCGCGGGCTTCGCGCTTGGACAGCTTCTGATGCTTACGCAGTGTCTCAGCGATCTGCTCACCGATTCGCAGCGTCGGGTTAAGCGAGGTCATCGGGTCCTGGAAGATCATGCCGATGTCGCGCCCGCGAATGGCCTCCATCTCCTTGCGTGTTTTCTGCGCCAGATTCTGTCCCAGAAAGACGATCTCCCCACTTTTGACCTGAGCAGAAGCTTCCGGCAGCAGCCGCATGATGGCTCTGGCGGTGACGCTTTTACCGCTGCCCGACTCGCCGACGATGCCCAGTGTTTCCCCCTTATGTAATTCAAAGCTGACTCCGCGAACCGCTTCTGTCTCGGTTTCACGGGCCGAAAAAGAAACGCGAAGGTCGCGGACCTGCAAGAGTTTTTCCATGATTTCATGCCCTCCGTTGTGCGATTTACGACCAAAAATGTTTTCGATGAGGCTTGACTTTCCCCATGCCCCCACATAAAATACGACTATATTAATCGGAATTATTGACTTAATTAAAACGAATTATACCTGTGCAACGTTTTAGGAGGCAAGTTTTTTATGGAAGCTGCACAAAAAAGTCAACGTTCGCCCTGGTCCGCGCCGATTGGACGCTTATATCGCAAGATGCTGGGAATTCCCGGCTATCGCTTCTGGCTGCTGCTGCTCGGGGCACCAGTCAATCTGATTGTGCTTGCTGTATGGCTGGCAAGGCGGGGGAGCGGAGGTTACGCAGAGCTGAAGGCGGCGGCGCTCCAGGAACTTCAGGCTGCTGGTTATGAGCAGGAGCTGCGCGAAGAATTTGCTCGTCAGCTCGCGGCCAAGCAGCGTTTTTTCAAGCAGCAGCCCAGTGAAGCGGAGAGCAAGCGGGAAGTGGATCGACGCACAGAGGAAAGGCTTCAGGCGAAGGCCGAGGAGATTGCAGCGAAGCGGGCGGAGCAAGGCCAGGTTCCACGCGGCGATTACGCAGCAGCCTTTGAATCCCTAATCTCAAATCCAATCTTCGCAGTCTTGACGGCGATCCTCGGCATGCCCATGGTGATCTTGATGGGGCTGTATGCCAACCCCTACGCCAAATACATATTTGAACGTCTGCTGATGACCCTGTTCGTGGTGGTAGGAGTATCGGCGCTTGTGTTTACCATTCTGCATCTGTCCCCGATGAACCCGGCGGCCAACATCCTGGGTGAGACGGCTACAACCGAACAGATCGAAACGTTTAACCGCATTTATGGACTGGATCAGTCTTACTGGGTGCAGCTCTGGGACAATGTTCGGGGTATCCTGACGCTGGATCTTGGCAAATCCTTTGCAGGCAACGAAGATGTAGCGGCGACCATTCTGCGAAAATTCCCGGTGACGCTGATGCTGGCTTCGTTCTCGCTGGTGCTGGCGCTGCTCGTAGCCCTGCCGATTGGGATTCTGTCGGCGGCACGCCGCAATTCCTGGCTGGATTACAGCTTCATGTTTATCGCTTTGATCGGTCTGTCGATTCCAAACTTCTGGCAGGGTCTGGTGTTCATTCTCGGATTTTCGATCAAGCTCGGCTGGCTGCCTGCGACCTACACGCCAGGCCATGTATTGTCCTTTATCATGCCGGTGGTCGTGTTGGGTACGGGCTTGACGGCAGCAGTGGCGCGGATGACCCGCTCCTCCACGCTTGAAGTGATGAATGAGGATTACATTCTGACAGCCAAGGCCAAAGGGTTGGGGCGGCGCACGGTGCTGACCAAACATACGGTACGCAATGCGCTCATTCCGATCGTTACGGTAGTGGGCTTGCAGTTTGGCGGTATGCTGGGCGGTGCGGCAATCACCGAGAAAGTATTCAATATTAGCGGACTGGGCAGCTACATCGTCGATAAGCAGTTTGTGCCGGACATTCCGGCTGTCATGGGCGGGGTCGTCTACACGGCAATCGTGATCTCGCTGGTCAATGTGGTCATCGACGTCCTGTATGCGTTCATCGATCCGAGAATCCGCACCAAGATGAAGCAGTATTAACGCAGATCTGAACAGAAGCAGAAAATGGAAATCGAGATAGAAGCAGAGATAGAGACAGAGAATATCGAGAAAGGGGTTGTGCGCGATATGTCCGAATTATCGGTCACCGAACCTGCCAAACCGGGGTCTTCGGCATCCGCTTCGGGACTCGACGCCGGGATCGGTGGCGGGCGGCGATCTTCGTCCGAATACGCACAGGCGGGATTCGCTTGGGTCGCTTCGCTGCTGTTGACCTTGATTCTGCTGGCGAACGCATTTGATTACAGCAGCGGAGCGGTGAAGACGGGAACCCTGACTGTAGCTGCCGCCTATGCCTTTTTTACACTGGTACAGATTGTCATTACGCTGTTGATTCGTCGTGATCTCGCCCAGGTCGGCTATATCCGTGGGGGAACGCGAACCTTGGGATGGCTCCAACTGCTCAGTCTGGCTACGGGCAATGTGTTCGCTGCGGCAGCGGCTTTTCAACTGATTAAAAAGGTCAAGACGCCCGAATATGTCTTCGCGGCTTACATGCTGCTCACCCAGATTAGCGTAATTGCCGTCTCGGCGCTGAACCTGTTCAAGCCTTATGTGGCCGATACGTTTCCGCTGGGAATGTTGATCCTGCTGGTCGTCGCCGGGTTCCAGCTTGCCGCGCTCATTCTGATCGCCGTCTTCGTCAAGCGTGGGGCGATTCCTCGTTGGATGAACGTATTGGCGCTTGCTTTGGTGGTGACGACCGCAACCGGCAATTTGTTCGCGCTGCTGCTCGGCATCGTCCTGCTGGCGAAGATCCGCAGTCAGCAATCGCCGGCTTCGCCAAGATGGGAAGACGCGATTGATCGTCTGTCACGGGGAACAACCTCCATGCTGGGGATGTTCTTCATCTTCTTCCTGTTCTCGCTGTCGATCTGTAGTCTCTTCACCTTTGACTATGGAATGGCGGTTGAGAACAACTACGGGGCAATTCTGCAACCGCCAAGCCTGGCCTATCCACTGGGCACGGACAACTTTGGCCGCGACTTGTTCTCACGGATCGTCTTCGGTGCACGAATCTCGCTGATCGTCGGGGCAATCTCTACCCTGATCCCGTTTGTGGTCGGGGGTGTGCTGGGAGCAATCTCCGGCTATTATGGGCGGCGAACCGACAATATCATCATGCGGGCGCTCGACATCCTGTATTCGATTCCCGGTATTCTGCTGGCGATTGCGATCATTGCGGCGTTTGGTGCGAATACGGTCAATCTGATTCTGGCCCTGAGCGTGGGGGCGATTCCGACCTATGCCCGAACGATGCGTGCCAATGTGCTGATGGTCTCCACGTATGAGTTTGTCGATGCGGCGAGAGCGTTTGGTTCCGGCAGTCTGTCCATCATTTTCAAGCATATCGTTCCAAATTCCATGGCTCCGATGATCGTTAAGGCGACCTTGACCATCGGCACAGCCGTCATCTCCACCAGCAGTCTCAGTTATCTGGGACTCGGCGTGGAACCGCATATTCCGGAATGGGGTAACATTCTGAAGCTCGGCAGTGCGTATCTGGAGACCAATTCCTATCTCGCCGTTTATCCGGGGCTTGCGATCATTGCACTCGTTCTATCGTTCAACTTCCTGGGCGATGGACTGCGTGATGCACTCGACCCCAAGCTGGATTGACGTTGATTTTGAGTAAGGGATGAGGATACCTGGCGCATCAAGAGGTTTGGAGCACATATAGAGCTTTATGATTATGGAGGGGGAGAAAAATATGCGTCAATCTTACTCATTTACCAAAACGCTAACCGTCTTACTGCTGTCTCTGCTGCTGGTATTGGCGGGCTGCTCGTCGGTCAAAACCAAATCGGATTCAGCCGCTCCGGCTGCTGCGACGGAAGGTGGCGACAGCGCAGCTTCTACATCCAATGCGGCTCCAGTGGACATTGAACTGCTGGCGATGACATCCGGTGAATCGGACGTCAACATCATCCGCGACCAACTGACCAAAAACGGCTTCAACGTGAAGTTGAACCTACAGCCAGATTACGGCAGCTTCAAAGCGCAGGAAGATGCAGGCAACTACGACGTTGCGCTGTCCAGCTGGACAACCGTAACCGGCAACCCGGATTACGCGGTGCGTTCGCTGTTCAAGACAGGCGGCGACTATAGCACCTTGTCCGATCCGGAGATCGACAAGCTGATCGACAAGGCAGCGGAAGAATCGCCGGAAGATTACGCAGCTACATACAAAGAGTTGGAGCAGAAGCTGGTCTTCGACAACGCGTATATCGCGCCGCTCTACATCTCGTACAAGAGTCAGGCGATCAACAAGGACATCCTGAACCCGGAATCGGTACGTCTGTCCAAGTCCCGTGCATTGGCCTGGGAAGACATCGAATTTAAGGATGCTGCCAAAAACAGCACGCAGCCGCTTGTGCTCACGCAGTCCGCTTCCACGCTGACGTCGCTTGACCCGATCAAGGGCAATGATGGTTCGATCAACACGATCAATACGAATATGTATGTGCGTCTGATTAACCTCACCGACGACGACAAGATCACGTCCGACGGTTCGCTGTCGCGTAACTTCAGCATCGCTGAAGGCAACTCCGATTATTACTTCATCCTGCGCGACGATATTGACTTCGCCAAGGTTGAAAACGGCAAAGCCGTCGATACCGGCGAACGTGTAGGCGCCGACGATGTGATCTTCGCGCTTGATCGTGCGAAAAATAAAGATTCCGTACCGGATCACCGTACGTATTCGCTGCACGAACACATCAAGACGGTTGAAGCCGTTACCGACCCGGCTGCCCTGGATTCGGTCAAAGCGGCAGGCGGTGGCACCGTACGCGCAGCACTGGAAGCGGGTCTTGACGCTCCGATCTCCGAACTGGTATCGGACAAGAAGCAGGCCGATAACAAGGCCGGCAAGTATCAGGTGGTGAAGCTGACGACAACTGAACCTTTCCCACAGGTTCTGAACTATCTGGCTCACCAATCAGCGGGCATCGTCTCGAAGAAACAAGTGGAGAGCATCAACACGTATGACGTGGCGAAGTTCGACGTGACCAAGGACATTCCTTATGGCGATCAAAATACGGTTACGGAAGGCGCGGCTTACAACAATACGCTGTACGCGAGCGGCCCGTATATCCTGACTACGAAAAACGACTATGAAGCCAAGTTCGTCAAGAACCCGGCCTATATGCCAGGAACCGAAAATGAACCCAAGATCTCGAACATCAACGTTCGCTTCATTGCTGATGCAGATAGCGCACTGGCGGCTCTGAGAAGTGGCGAGATCTACTCCTACTACGGCGTTCCGGAGACGAAATACTCCGTGGTCGAAGGCGACTCGAAGCTTCAACTGCAAAAGATCGAAAGCAATGGCGTCTCCTACCTGCTGTTCAACACGTCGGACAAACGTCCGGTTGGCAAGAGCGCAGACCTGCGTAAAGCCGTGCTGTATTCGATCAATCAGGATGAGATTCTGAAGTTCTATGAAGGCAACAAGATCAAGGCGGCTTCTACCGTCAGCCCGCTCGTAGATACAGGCAATGTCCTGACTGCCGATCCGGCGAAGGTCAAGGAATTCCTGGCGGCTTACCAAGTTTCCAAGTAAACGATGGGCGAATTGAAAATGAATCGGCCGATCGAAAAAGACGCTTTCCCTTATGGGAAAGCGTCTTTTTGTTTGGGTTTCATCTTTTCAGCAGAACAAGAACGAATCGAATCCCAAGGCTCAGACTTGCACGAGAGAAGGAGCGGCGCTGTCTTCCACAATCCGGCCGTCTTCGATCCGCACGATGCGGTCGCAATAAGCCGCGATGTTGGGATCATGCGTGACGATGACCACCGTCTTGCCTTCTTCGTTGATCGAGCGCATCAGCTCAATGATCTCCTGCGAAGTCTTCTGGTCCAGCGCTCCCGTCGGTTCATCGGCCAGAATGACTTCCGGCTCATTAATCAGCGCCCGGGCGATGGCTACGCGCTGCTTTTGTCCGCCCGATAGGTTCATGACTTTCTCCCGCTGCTTCTGCCCGATATGCAGCTTCTCCAGCAGAGCGGGGAGCTTCGCCGCACGTTCTTTTCGCAGCTTGCGATCCTTGAGATATTCCAGCGGCAGCAGCACATTCTTCTGCACCGAATAATGATCCACCAGCGCGAAGTCCTGCATCACAAAGCCCAGATCGCGGTTGCGAATACCGGCCAACGTTCGTAGAGACTGTCCTTCGACAGGATTCTGATTCAGCAGATAGCTGCCGCTGCTGGCATGGTCGATACAGCCCAGAATATTGAGCAGCGTGGTCTTGCCCGAACCGGATGTGCCCATGACCGCGACCATCTCGCCTCTGGCAATGGTGAGCGATACATCACTCAGCGCATGAAATTCATGCTTCCGGGTCTTGAATATCTTGTTCAGATTATTGAGTTCAAGCATATGGGTCCTATTCATCGGCTTCTCCCCCTCAGCATGGATGTCATCGGCATACGACTTAACCGGATGATCGGAATGGTCAGGAACAAGGCGATCAGCAGGACGCTGGTCGTCATCGAGACTGGGACATCGGCAAATCGTCCGAGCAGTTTCAGGGCGATCAGATTGCTGACGATCAATAGAATCAAGAACTGCCCGCCAAGCCGGATCGCCAGATGGGTTCTCGTCGCACCCGACAGAATATGCACGCCAAATTCATAGATATGTTTTTCGATAAATTGCAGATACGATACCGTGACCGTCACAAACGCGAAGATCAGGATCAGACTGGAAAGCAGCAGTTGAATTTGCAGCATCTTTTCCTTATCCTGGGCGACGACCTTGGCTTGGTTCGACATGCTCTTGAGCGCAAACGATAGGGTATCCGAACCGGCGGCTCGCTGTAGGATTTCTTGTAGAGCGGCCGGATCATCAGCTGTCATATAAGCTCTGCCGATCGCTGTTGTGTAATCGGATACCGATACAAATTCGCTTTTGTTAAGCGGCAGTACGATCATCCGATCCAGATCTTGAAACTCCCGGCTTGCCATAATGTCGATATAGGAACTATTTTCCTTCAGAACGCCGATCACTTTGTAGCGCCCAGCACCTACCGCTTGGAAAGTATCCCCAAGCTTGAACTTGAAGGTCAAATCATGACCGATAAGCACCGGGATCTCGTCGAAGGGCTGTGTATATTCTTGTTCGTTAAACGTCCTTCCTTCTGCCACCTCGATGTTGAAATAATCGAAGAACAAATTGTTGGTTTGCACAAAGGGAATAAACACGTTATTTTCCAAGGTGTTGACGAAACGGGAATCGCCAAACTTATCTTTTTCAAACTGAATATTGGACTGATAGAGAGAGAAGGCCTTTACCTTATCATTTTCATAGATTGAATCGTACAGCTTGCGTAGTCTCGGAATCGAAGACTTTTCATTTTGGGAGAGCTGCTCTTCGTGCATCCTGCTGGTAAAATCCATCAGTCCATAAATTTCCTTGCTTTCGTTCAATCGCTGAATTTCGCGCTTCATGTCATGGGCATCGTGCAGGCTCCAGACGATGAAGTTCACGATGCCCAACAGCAGAATGGTCTGAAATAGAAGAATTATAGAAGTTCCTTTATGCCGCCACAGGTCTTGGAGAGCGTAACGAATTTGCTTCATGATATCGCCACCTTCTTTCGGCCTCGGGATTTTCGGTCATAGCGAACCGTGGCAATCAAGGCGGTCAAGGTGCCGATCACAAAGCAGAACAGCAGAGAGACGAAGCTTCCGAACAGGGTCACTTCCCGAATCAGCGTATCAAAAATGCCCCATTTTGCAATCAACCACGCCAGCAGACTGCCGATGACAAAACTCAACAGCAGCACCATCCAATACTGTCGAAGCAGCCAGAATCGAATCTGTGCAGCATAGGCTCCAACCAGATGGCGAGCTTGAATCTCATCTTTTTTGGCCTGTACCCAAGATAGCGTCGTACCCAATGTACTAAGCATCATGAGCAGCATACAGACTCCGAATCCCATTGCAACGAGAGCCTGATCCTGTAGAGCAATCTGCAAGCGATCCTTGATGCCCGAGATGACGGGCTTCACGGAATAAGTGAACGCCTCTGGACGCTGTGCCTGCCAACTGCCTAGCAGAGATTCAAGATCGGACTTGGGAATGCCGTCAATCGAATAGAAACCGTACGCGGGTCGTGCGGGATCAAGCGAGACGAAGACGTTATGATCCCAATGAATCGACTTGTCCTGTCGCACGAAGGTATCCAACACTTCATACGAATGGCTTTGGTACAGGAAAAAGCGCTTGTCGCCGCGAATAGTCGTGCTCGACAGCAGGTTCTCGTCCAGAATCGCATGGTCTTTTGGCAGCCTCTCCGGACTATCCGCCTGATCTGCCAGCATGGGCAGCTTTCTATGATGAAGATAGAGCGTTTCTCCATACGGGTTATCTTCGTCTTTGTATAACACAAATGAATTTGCCTTCTGCTCCAACTGCCGGATAAACTCTTCATTCTTCAGATCCGAATCTGCCCCTGAATGACCAGGCAGGATCTCAACCCGCATGGCATCCTTCGTTAATCCGTCCTGCAAGACAGCCGTATTGGTGTAAGACTCCAGAAAAGCCGAAAACGCCAGACAGGTAAATAGCGCTACGGCTATGTAGAAAATCATGAGGTAAAGCGATCGTTTGATCCAAAACATGTATCCACGCTCCAGAATAAAGAGGGCTCCTCCATTGAAAGGAAGAGCCCTCTATTTAATTATCAAAAATATAACTTAGAAGTATTCCCAGCCGTAATCGGAAACTGTTCCTTTAAATGGGTTGTTAAATTTTGATGTAGAGGTTGAGTAAGTTGAGTTGTCTTGAGTACTGGTAGCAAGTTTGGAGTACACTCGACCTGAGTCATAGCTACCTTCAGTAATTCTAACCCAAGCCTGCTTAACATGTTTATTAGGATCTAATCGTAATCCTGTTACTCCAGTCGTAGAAGCCGATGGAGTGAAACTGGCTGTAGCAGTCAAGATTCCAGCGGCGTTAGTTCTCGATGTGAAATCGAATAACCCCATACCCGAAACCGATGCTACACTTACTGCTCCAAGGGCTGCTGCCAAGGTTAGAGATACTGCCTTCTTCTTCATCACTTTAAACAATTTAATTCCTTCTTTGGTTATGTAATACATATAAACCATAAAGTATATAAAATATTTTGTCAATAAAATTTAAAAACATTATTTTTTGCTATCATATGCCTGTGATTTATTGGAATGTTACAAAATCAAAGCGTTTCTAACAGCAAAAAAGTTACGTTCACTATCAAAAATGTGACAAATTTCATTTCTTTTTCTATTAAATGTGTATCTTACGAACTGGATTTGCTAGATTTTTTTACGTTATCGAATCGGTAACATAGAAATTTACAAGAGAGTTTGGTAGTTTTGAACTATAAAATTCTTGATCCTGAAAGGAGATCTCAAACCGTGAACGAAAAGATGACCATCGAAACAGAGCGCCTCATCCTGCGCGATGCCATTCCGGAGGACTGGGAAGCCATGCACGAGTATTCGTCCGATCCGCAGGTGGTGGTTCATTCCATGTGGGGGCCGAATACGGAGGAACAGACTCAAGAGTATGTGGCGCAGATGATCGAGATGCAGCAGCAAATCCCGCGTATGAGCTACGAATTTGTGGTCGTGCTGCGTGAAACGGGAGAGCTGATCGGAGGCTGCGGTATCCACCAGGCGGGGTATAACGGAGAGATTGGCTATACGTTCAATCCTCGTTTCTGGGGGAATGGATACGCGAGTGAAGCGGCATTTGCGCTGTTGAAGCTGGGATTTGAGGAGTTGGGCCTTCATCGCATTTATGCCACCTGCCGTCCGGAGAATGAAGCATCGGCGGGCGTTATGAAGCGGATTGGGATGAAAAGAGAAGGGCGAATGAGGGAGCATTTGTACTTCAAGGGAGCTTTTCATGATTCGGAGCTGTATTCGATTCTGCGCCGCGAAATGTAGCGCGAGACAGACCGGACGATGCGAATGAAGCCAAATGATGCGTGCAGCGAACAAGCCGCCTAAAGGCGCCGAAACCAAACGAAGCCCGGCAGGAGTTCTGCCGGGCTTACCGTCATTGGAGCATATGGAGAACGACCGCGCAGGAAGGGAGGAACCTCCCTTGCAGGCGGCAGCGCGCCGCCCGATGGCCGGTGATCTTGAATCTACGCAGAAATAGAGAGTAAGGAGGCTCTTATAGGGAGAACTTGGTCAGCTCATGCTGGAGGTCTTCAGCCAACTGCGACAGATAGCGCGCAGAACCATTCACTTCTTCCATCGTGGACAGCTGTTCTTCACTGGCGGCGCTCACTTCCTGAAGCCCGGAAGCTCCCTGCTCGGTTACGCGGCTGATGCTCTGCATGGCATGTCCGATCTCGACGGACTGACCGGAGGCGGAGGCGATGGCGCGGGAGATCTCGGCAACGCGGCTGGAGACATCAGAGATCGACTGCTGAATGGAAGCGAACGATTCGGAAGCGCGACCTGCGCCTTCGACGCCCTGTTTGACCAGACCCGAAGCTTCACGCATGGAGACGACAGCTTTCTTGCTCTCATCTTGTACGGCATGGACAGTTTCCGTGATCTGAGCGGCGGATTGAGCCGCCGATTCAGCCAGCTTGCGAATCTCCTGAGCGACTACATCGAAGCCTCGACCAGCCTCGCCTGCGCGTGCCGCTTCAATCGAAGCATTGAGTGCAAGCAAATTGGTCTGCTTGGCGACCTGCTGAATGGCAGCGACCAGATTGTCGATGTCTTCGATGCGGTGTTCCAACTCAGTGATGACATTGCCGGTATGATCGACACTGGAATCAATGTGTTGGATCTGCTGGAGGACCCCTCTGACTTCTTCCAGACCTGCACGGGCGGAACGTTCACTGCGTTCAGCCAGCTCCGAGATCGTTTCGCTTCCACTGCGGATGCTGTTCATGTTGTCAGCCAACTGCTCGGCAGCAATCGTGACGCCATTTACCGTCTGCGTCTGTTCTTCAAATCCGTCGGCTAGGTGGCTGGAAGAGGAGGCGATATGTCCGGAAGCAACGGCAGTCTGTTCAGCGCTGGCGGTCAGCTGTTCGGAAGAAGCCGACAGGGTCATGGCGCTCTCATCCACCTTCTGCACAATAGAGCGCAGGCCGACGATCATACCGTTGAAGGAAACGGCCAACTGCCCGATCTCATCCCGGGAGGCATAATCCGCCTTGACGGTAAGGTTGCCGTTTTCGGCTTGCTGCATCATGTTCTGGATGGAACGCAGTGGATTCGAGACGGCACGGGCGATCAGGAAGCCGACGATCAGCGACATCGCAATCCCGCCGACCAGTAGGCTGAGGATGAGGATCAGAGAGCCGTTTTTTAGCTGGATCGCCTGCGTGCTGCTGGCTGAGGCTTCATTAGATTGCAGTTCCGTCAGCTTTTGCAGCCGATCATTGGTATCCTGCCGAAGCGGCTGGACTTTGGAGGAGAAGACTTCGTAAGCGCTGGAATTATCATTGTTCGCCGCCAGGGTGACAACTTCATCCAGAGCAGCACGGTAGTTCGGAATGACGGTGCGGAACTCTTGATATTGGGCTTTGGCATCCGTGGTCATTGGGAGCTTTTCAATCTCGGCGTAGAACTTGTCATTGGCCTCGCGGGTTTTGCTCAGTGCGTCCTTGAGTGCGGTGATCTTATCTTGATCGGTGGCGACGATAATCTCCAGTACAATGGACTGCATCGCCAGATTGTTGGAACGTACTTCATCCAGAAGGGCCATGGTCTTTACATTTTCGTTGTACATCCGTTCCGAGGCATTCGAGACTTTTTGGGTTGCATCGTACCCGCTGTATCCTACTGCTGCCAGCAGAAGCGCGGATACAAAAGTCAAAATCATAATCTTCCAGCGCACATTCAAGTTTTTCATCACGAGAGCCTCCCGGACTTCTAAAATAGAAAAGGATAAGCTTATTCTACTCTCAAGTCTAAATTTGTCGAATTTAATTTATTTATTATAATTATCGGGTTTTTGAAACGAAATTGTAGTGACTTTTTAGAAGTTTTTGGTTGAATTTTGTCGAAAAATAGGAAAAGACCAAGACGCTGGAATCGATAGATTCTCTGGTCTCAGTCTATGAGAGGCAAATGAATAAAAGCTGAACAACAGATGAAGCCCAGCTAAAGTCATCGAGATTTAGCCGGATTTTCAGCGGACGTTCAGCTTGGCTTCAGGCCGCAGACTTCGTTACGCGTTAGGATCAATATGAGCGGAATCCACATAACGTCCGCTGGCCGGCACGGCTACTTTGTCGAAATCGTGGCTCAGAAGCTCCAGTCCCTGGGTAAGTTCGGCGCCAGCCATCGGTTCCCCGTGTCCGGTGACGACCGAGACTGGACGCAGTGCGGCGAGCCGGGCAACGGATGTACGTGCGGCTTCCCAGTTGGGCGTGAAGTAGGTGGGCGGTCCATGAATCTCGCGCCGCTGCGTCAGTACAGCCAGCGCCGATTCCTGCTTGACGGTGATAAAGGCGTCGCCTGCGATCAATGTGCCATCGGCACTGCGAAAAAGCGAGACATGGCCTTCGGAATGACCGGGCGTGTGCAGCCAGCGCCACTGCGGCAGGAACGGAACACTGCCATCCGTGGGCAGAGGAAGCACCCGATTGCCCAGGTCGATGCCCTTGTTGGGATACAGCGGCGCCGAGGCCGCCATCAATCCGCCGCCAACCGTAGGATCACCTGGCGGATAATCGGCACGGCCCGTCAGGAAAGGCAGCTCAAGCTCATGGGCGTAGAGCGGAACATCCGGCAGCAGTTCAAGCAGATCCGGAAGTGATCCCACGTGGTCAAAGTGCCCGTGTGTCAGCAGAATTGCCGCAGGTTTCTCGTAGCCAAAATAATCACGGGCTGCTCGCAGAATCTTCGATGCGGAGCCGGGCATGCCGGTGTCCACGAGCACCCACCCCGATTTGTCGGGCAGGCCAATCATCACAACATTGACGATCTTGGTACGCAGATAGGTCACGTCTTCGGGAAGTCGCTCCTCTGGACGTCTTGCATCCGGGGAGCCTGGACTTGGATAGCCTTGCATATGCGCTGCACCTCCATGAAGTTCAGAATACCTGAAAGTTCAAAACACCTAAATCCAACATGTACGTCTCCGAACCACCGCAATACGGAACCCTGTCATATCTAAACCAGGATTACCGCATGGTCTGAATGGGGATCAAGAATGGAAGAGTTGTCCTGTTTTACCCGCAATGCCTCCTCCTGACACAAGGTGAACTTCGGAGCACTCATGGTAAACATCTGATGGGAGAAAAGGTGGGCGTACACGAATGAATCGGGCAGTTGAGCAGCCGTAGCGGTCATGCTATGATGGGCGCACGAATCGTGCATCATCAATAGCGAAGCAGGCCGAGAAAGGATGGGAATCCATCATGGTGACAGGAAACGCGATGAGACCGAAGAAGGCGAATCAATCGGAACAGTTTCCGCAAACATTTGGCTATTGGATTGTTGGGCTGGCTGTGGCGGCTCTGCTGATTCGCCTGGTGCTTGCCTTCCGTCATGGGGGCTTCATGAGCGATCAGGAGCTGTTCATCGACTGGATGAAGCAGGTGCAGCAGCGTGGACTGGGCGTTGTATATATAGAAGGAAATAATATTAACTATCCGCCACTCTTCCTGCTCATTATGGATGGCTACCGCCGAGCCGCCAGTTGGTTTGGCATCGTTCCTGTGGCAGGCGAACTGTCGTTCAAGGGGGTGCTGATCGCCCTCGACCTGGCGGCTTTTGCAGCGGCGGTCTGGTTGACGCGTGCAGCAGGAAGAACGGCCAGCCGCCTGTTTGTGCTGGCGCTGTTTGCACTGAATCCGGCGCTGATCTTCGGCAGCTCGGTCTGGGGACAGGTGGATATGCTGCACAGCTTGTTAATGACGGCTTCGCTGCTGCTTCTGCCCGGCTTCCCACTGCTTGCGGGAGCGCTGTTTGCGCTGGCGCTGCTGGGCAAGTTCCAGGCGGTTACGCTGCTTGCCGTGCTGGGCATGTACTTCCTGCGGCGGCTGTTTGATCGCAGAGAGATTCGTGCGCTGGCGGCGTTCGCCGGAGGATTCGCATGGGTGATGGGGCTGTGCGCTGCCTTCTTCGCTTATGCAGGAGGATTGAAGGCGATGCTCAAGGGGGCTTATCTCAGCGCGGTAGGCATGTATCCGCAGGTGACGATGAACGCCATGAATATCTGGTATTATTTCATCGGAACAGCGCCGGATACCCCAGATACCCAGCGTGTATGGGGAACACTGACGCTGCGTGCGGCAGGCTTCCTTCTATTGGCCTTGTTTGTCGCTTATGCCGCCGTTTATTTGTGGCGCAGCCGATTGGATGTACCGGCGCTGCTCAAAGCAGCCGTGCTGGTGAACTTCGCCTTTTTCATGCTGCCGACCGAAATTCATGAACGTTATAGTGTGCCCGCGCTGGTGTTGGCGATCTTCGTCTGTCTCTACGACCGCCGCTGGCGCCTGCCCGTGATCCTGCTGAGTCTCAGTGTCACCGCCAATCTATGGATGGTCCAGACCAGCTCAATCCACGTGTCTGCCGGGCTGCTGCTCGTCTACGTTAATGTCGCTCTGCTGCTGTGGATGGTGGGAACGATGGGCATGGAGATGAAACACGGACATGCAGCAGGCAGTTCCCGTTCGCATCAGGGCAAGGCACCCGCATGAAACGATACAGCAGCTAACGAAAAAGACCCGAACCTCGGAGATCTCAGGATCTGGAGGGTTCGGGTCTTGTCAGTTAAAGCGGCGGATTCGCGTGGCACTTGCGGCATACCGGGAAATAGCGGTCGTTGCCGCCAATCTGAATCTGTTCACCGTCGTACAGCGGCTTGCGATTCTCATCCACGCGGAGCGCCATGGTTGCTTTGCGTTCGCAGAACCAGCAGATGGTCTTCATCTCCTCGATCTTGTCCGCGTAGAGCAGCATGTACTGACTGCCCTCGAACAGCTCGTTGCGGAAGTCATTTTTGAGACCGAAACCCATGACGGGGATGTTCAGCTCGTCTACGATGCGGGTCATCTGAAGCACCTGCTCCTTGGTGACAAACTGCACTTCGTCAAACAATACGCAGCTGATCTTTTTTTCGTGATAATTTTTGACGCGCTCATAGAGGTCGGTAGAAGGGTAGACCGGAATCGCTTCACGTTTCATGCCGATCCGGGAGGAGACAATGCCTACTTCATCCCGATCATCGATTGCCGAAGTGAAGATCAGGACATTCTTGTTCTGTTCTTCATAATTATGGGCGACCTTCAGGATCTCGATCGACTTGCCGCTGTTCATCGCCCCATATTTGAAAAAAAGTTGTGCCATCATTTTCGCTCCTTAGCTTTGAAGTCCAACGTTCATTGTAACAGGAATAAGGAGAGGGGAAAAAGAGAAGTTCACAAAGAATTCTTGAAAAAAAGAGTGCTGCCTACTTGCATACCCTATGGGGGTATATTAAAATGGAGGCAGATTCCCTGTCAAAGACATCTACGAGAGGAGTGAACCTATGGCGATCGACAAAAACGCGGAAGACGTTTCGCAGAGCGAGCATTGCCATGTCTCCGGAGAAGAAGGCAAGCTGCCGAGAAAAAGCCATCACTCCGAAGCAGCCAAAAGCAATCTGATCTCCAGACTCAACCGGGTTGAAGGCCAGATTCGCGGTATCAAGGGCATGATCGAGAAGGATACGTACTGCGACGATGTGCTGAATCAGATCGCTGCCGCTCAATCCGCGCTCAACAGCGTAGGCCGTCTGCTGCTTGAAGGGCATATGAAGAGCTGCGTAGTTGAACGGATCGAAGCCGGAGAGACCGAAGTGATTGACGAACTGTTGGTAACGGTGAATAAGCTGTTAAAATAAACCCCCAAGGAGGAGTTACTCATGCAAACTGCAACGCTGAATGTCGAAGGAATGTCGTGCAACCACTGCGTTAAAGCGGTCGAAGGTGCGGTTAAGGAAATTGGTGCTGAAGGCAAAGTGGATCTGGGTTCCAAGACGGTTGATGTTTCGTATGATGAAGCTCAAGTAAGTCTGGACGCGATCAAAGCCGCCATCGAAGATCAAGGATACGACGTCGTCTAACCTTCGTTGCAGCATGGCGCATCATCGAGGTCAGATCGAATGAGTGCTCAAGATCGGGCTTATGGAGTCCGGACGGTGCTTGGATAAGCTTCGGCCGGGCTTTTTACGGATAAAAATATACCCCCATAGGGTATGCGAGGAGGGATTGGAATGTCTACGCAAACGAAGAACCCAGACAGTCAACAAACAGGAACGGCGCCTGTTTCCGAGCGGACGCGAACCCAGCAGGCAACGCTTCAGATCGGTGGAATGACCTGCGCGGCCTGTGCAAATCGCATCGAAAAAGGCTTGAACCGGATGCCCGGGATCAACGGGGCCAACGTCAATCTGGCGCTGGAAAAAGCATCGGTGGATTATGACCCCAAGCAGACGGAACTGGCGGATATTGAACGCAAGATCGAATCGCTGGGCTATACGACGGTCAAGGAATCGTCGGACTTCGATATTACGGGGATGACCTGTGCAGCCTGCTCGACGCGAATTGAGAAAGGGTTGAACCGGATGCCGGGCGTACTTCATGCCAGCGTGAATCTGGCGCTGGAGACTGCGCATGTGGAATATGCACCCGGAGCCATCGCAGCGGCGGACATCATGCGCAAGGTGCAGCAGTTGGGATACGAAGCCAAGCTGAAGGAAGAAGGTCAGGAGCGGGATCGCGGCGGCGAAGAACGCAAGCGGGTGGTTCGCCTGATGATCTCCGCCCTGCTGTCCCTGCCGCTGCTCTGGGCGATGGCCGGGCACTTCTCGTTCACTTCGTTCATTTATGTGCCGGAGCTGCTGATGAATCCGTGGTTCCAGCTGGCGCTGGCTACTCCCGTGCAGCTGGTCATTGGCTGGCCATTTTATGTGGGAGCCTACAAAGCGCTGCGAAATGGCAGCGCCAATATGGACGTGCTGGTCGCACTTGGCACGTCAGCAGCGTATTTCTACAGCCTCTATCTAACCCTCGACTGGGCGGCCGGCGGCGGTTCGGCCGATATGGCAGGCATGGCCGGGCATGGTCTGCCGGAACTCTATTTTGAGACCAGTGCCGTGTTGATTACGCTGATCCTGGTCGGCAAATGGTTTGAAGCGCGCGCCAAAGGGCGCTCATCTGAAGCGATCCGCAGCCTGATGGGACTTCAGGCGAAGACGGCGATCGTCATCGTGGATGGAACGGAGACCGAGGTTCCGGTCGAACAGGTTCAGCCCGGCGACCTCATCCGCGTGCGGCCGGGTGAGAAGATTCCCGTAGACGGCGTAGTGACCGAAGGCCGCTCCTCCGTTGACGAGTCCATGCTCACCGGCGAGAGCCTGCCGGTGGACAAGGAACCAGGGTCGCCCGTTACCGGGGCGACGATCAACAAGAATGGTGCGCTGCTCATGAGCGCCACCAAGGTTGGCCGCGACACGGCGCTGGCGCAGATCGTGCGCGTCGTCGAGGAGGCCCAGGGTTCCAAGGCGCCCATCCAGCGCCTGGCGGACGTGATCTCCGGCATCTTCGTGCCGATTGTTGTGGGCATCGCGGCGATCACGTTCCTGATCTGGTATTTTGGCGTACAGCCGGGCGCCTTCTCCGAGGCGCTGGAGAAAGCGATCGCCGTACTGGTCATCGCCTGCCCCTGTGCGCTGGGGCTGGCTACCCCGACTTCCATCATGGCGGGGTCGGGACGGGCGGCAGAGTTCGGGATTCTGTTTAAGGGCGGCGAACATCTGGAAGCTGCCCAGCAGGTGGATACGGTCGTGCTGGACAAGACCGGCACAGTGACCAAAGGCAAGCCGGAACTGACGGATGTGATCGTCCATACAGGCTGGAAGGGGCTGACGGTGCAAGCAAGCCGTGAACCGGAAGGGCAAGCAGCGCAGGGCATGAAGGCCCATTCTGCGGACGAAATCTCACCTCAAGGGCATAGGATGGAGGCTTCGGCTGACGCCAGCGTATTGATGCAGGAGCATAAAGTGGAAGCGGCTTCTGATGCCGGAGTGCTCACGCAAAATAATAGAGCGGAGGCTCCGGCTTCTACGGATGCTGCCTCCGCCGAAAGACAGCTGCTGGCGCTGGTCGGCGCAGCGGAGAACGCCTCCGAGCACCCGCTTGCCCAGGCGCTGGTGCGGGGGATTGGCGAACGCGATGTGCAACTGCCGCAGGCCGACAGCTTTGAATCGCTTCCGGGCTATGGCATCCGCGCCAGTGTGAGCGGCGCGGAAGTGCTGGTTGGCACACGCCGCCTGCTGCAGGAGCGCGGCATCGACGCAGCGGCTGCGCTCCGAGATATGGAGCGCCTGGAGAGCGAAGGCAAGACGGCGATGCTCGTCGCCGTGGACGGCCGATTGGCCGGTGTGTTCGCGGTCGCCGACACGCTCAAGGATACGTCGCCGCAGGCGATTGCCCGACTGCGCAGTCTGGGTCTGCGCGTCATGATGATTACCGGCGACAACACGGCGACAGCACGTGCCATCGCTCACCAGGCCGGCATCGATGAAGCCGACGTGCTGGCGGAAGTGCTGCCGGAGGGCAAAGCCTCCGAAGTGAAGAAGCTCCAGGAGCAGGGCCGCAAGGTCGCCATGGTCGGCGACGGCATCAACGATGCGCCTGCGCTGGCTACCGCCGATACCGGCATGGCGATCGGCACCGGCACCGATGTGGCGATGGAAGCTGCCGACATCACCCTGATGCGAGGCGACTTGAACAGCATCGCCGATGCCATCGAGATGAGCCGCCGCACCATGCGCAACATCCGCCAGAATCTGTTCTGGGCGCTGGCCTATAATGTCATCGGCATTCCGATTGCTGCGGCTGGTTTTCTGGCGCCCTGGCTGGCCGGAGCAGCCATGGCGTTCAGCTCCGTCTCGGTCGTTCTGAATGCCCTGCGTTTGCAGCGCGTGAAGCTGTAATCCGCTTGTCACTGGCTGCCAGCAGGCAGGTGCAGCATACGCAGCTCCCTCAAAAGGCCGTTTGGCCGGATCAGGCTGCATCTTAGGCCGCTTTGATCCCGCTGAACGGCCTTTCTCCATCGTTGGTGACGATCATCAGAGCTGAAGGGGCGTACGATCTGTGACACGGCTGGATCTGTAGACGGAGCGCAGCATGGTGCTTGTCCAGCCCCTCCAAATTCACATTGGGGTGAAAAATTTTAAAATTCACGAGTCGATTCCGATCTTTACGCGTATACTAGGCAAAAGGCGATGTATACGTTTGCAGCATGAACGGTGATCCAAGCCGGGGCAGATCTTCTCTCACACTCTGCCTGCCTAACCTGAAGGAGGACTTCCCATGAGTGGAACCCAGAATCGTACACGTAAAAAAATACCGGCCTTAGCCGCCATGGCGCTGATGACTGCGCTGACCGGCTCTGTTCTGCCGCCTTCCCTGGTCTCGGCCTCTCCAGCTTCAAGCGAAGCTGCCAAGAGCAGTCGTGAAGCCAGCACAGCTTCCAACACAACCAAGCCGCGCCGCGCTTCAACCTCTGAGGCTTCGACAATGGCTTCGGCGGAATCGACTGCTGCTGGTATCCAGGCAGTTGCCGATTCCGCCGCTGCTGAACGCACCGCTGCACCCTTGACAGATGCGGCAGTCTCAACGCCAACTGCTGCTGCCCATTCTGAGCAAACGGCCGCATCCCTGCCCGCGATCAAGACCAGCAAGGTCGATCCTTTGACGCCTACCGCAGCTTTTAACAAGCTCGCCGCTGCCGGTGATGTCAAAGGCATGTGGGCATTGATCGATGCCCGCGCCGCTTCAACCTCGCAGTCTACCCTGACCCTCTGGCTGCGCCGCCTGGAAGCGGCACAGGATAAGCGGCTGTACTCGCTTGAAGAAGAGTTGTCTGCCGAGAAGGTTCAGAACGCGCTGATGCAGGCTGATATGTACAGCAGTGGAGAGCCTTGGAAGAACGGGGCACGTACGGGAGTCCGCCAGGCCGATGTCCTGCTCGACGAGATCACCAGCCAGGGCTATGTGCTGGATACCACCGAGGGGTATTTTTTCCCCAAGATTGATTATGAACGGTATCTGAAGTATGCCAAGCGCGTCGTTCCACGCTACGCCGAATACCTGTCCCTTCGGGTCGATGATACACATAGCGAGATGACGAAGGATGCCGGACTTATCATCAGCTGGCAGGAGATGTTGGATCGGGCAGATCGTCAGAGTCTGTTCTTGCAGCGCTATCCGAATGCTCCAGAGACCCAGGCCATTCAAGCCATGTATCGGCAGTCGCTGTACGTTGCGCTGTATGGTACAGATAATGTTCCGCTGTTCGATTATGACACGAACGTGATGGATTATTACGCACGCAAAGCGTATCAGCAGTACCTCGGGCTCAAGCGCCAGACGCCTTTTGCCAAGAACCTGGGCGGTTATATGAAGATTCTGGAGAAAAGCGGATTTAAACTCAGCAAAGCGGCCAAAACCTACCGTGATGTCCGCAATCCGTGGCTGGCCGAATAGCCAAGCTGTTGAATAAGCCTTATGAATACAAAGAGAGCCTCAATACTTTCTCGCAAATATGGCGAAAAAGTGTCGATGCTCTCTATTTTTCTCCTATTTTTTCCATAAATCATGAGTCAAAGCTGCTCTGCAACGTTAAATATACAAAAAGCTAAGCCGATATGTAGGATAAGATGACGCGAGAGGAGAGAGACCATGAGCAGAAGCCGCCGGAAGCCCCAGCCGAATTTACCGTTTGCCGCCGCCTTCGCGCTCATTCAGATGCTGCGTGATCCGGGTCAGCGCAGTGAGGAGACGATGTCCACGGAGCAAAATGATAGCGCTTTAACAAAAGGACAAAGCGGTCAGAAGCTGCGAGGAGTTCAGCAGCCTTTTGGACAGCCTTATTCTCCATTCGAGACGGATTATTTACGTTCAGCGGCTTCCAGCGCGCTGCCCAAATCGCTGCCTCACTTCCGGGGAATGGATTGTGGAGGAGAACAACAGTGAGTCTGGTAAATACTTTGCAGAGAGCTGAACATACTTCGCACACTCCGCCAATTCGGCGCATGCAAGGACGGAATTCCCGTCTGATGGCATACGCCGAATTTCATTTTGCAGCCCTGTATGGGAAGTATAAATACGCAGAAGACGGGCGGCGGCTGTCATTTCACAACGAGAACGGGACAGCTTGCGCGCTTGACCACCTTATGGCTGACACTGCCCAATACAAATTCCTGAAGGGCATTCAGCCCACGGCTGCCGATTACGATCAGGTCGATGCGGTGCTTGGCGGCATGCTGGACGATGGTTGGTCCGGGATCGCCATGGATGATGGAGGAGCGATACTGGACGCCTCGGTTAATTAGCAGTTCCAGTACAGGCTCCAGCCTGCGATTTCGGTTCTCTTCCAGCTCGGCCTGATTGGAGGCACGCATGACTTCTTCTCTCACCTTGCCCTGATCGACCACATACAGCACCTCGATGACGGCCTCGGGCATGAGACGTGCAAGCTTGGCCGCTTCCTCGGCGGCACGCATGGCGTTTTTGGAACCATCTGCTGCAAGCAGAATTCGGTTGTACATCCTTCTTTCCTCCTTGATCGCTGAGATTGAATGTCTGAGCCTGATGGCTGACTTCCACTTTTGTCTGCCATTCCTAAGTGGTTTCGTAGGTCTGTTATCCATTCGAGATTGAACCATGGACTCCCTTCCGGGGAGTTATTTTCTTTTTGATGGGTAAAAAAAGAAACTGTCGAGGACGCAGACTTGTCACGCCTCCAGGAACCCTCTCTTGCGTATGGCGCCGCTGCGTTTCATAATAAGGACGATGCGATCTCGGGTTTCCTGAAGGATTCCCTGATGTCGCACAGCACTTATCATCCCACGCACAAGAGAGGAAGAATCTCCATGAATGATATGATTTCCCTATTGATGAATCACCGTTCCGTACGCAAATATACCGATCGTCCCGTTAGTCAGGAGCAGCTTGAAGCCATTGTGTCTGCCGCTCAGATGGCCTCCAGTTCCAGCAACGTGCAGGCTTACAGCGTGGTGGCCGTCACTGATCCTGCGCTCAAGAATCAACTGGCGGATTACGCGGGCAGCCAGGCATACATTCGGGAATGTCCGGTCTTTCTCGTCTGGTGTGCAGATCTGTCCCGATTGAAAAAAGCCGTTGATACACATGCGCCAGAAACAAAGTCCTACGAAGGCGCCGTGGAAAACTTCGTCGTGGCGACCGTAGACGTGGCGCTCGCTGCGCAAAATGCAGCAGTGGCAGCAGAGTCACTGGATCTGGGTATCGTCTACATCGGCGGCATCCGCAATCAGATCGAACAGGTCTCCGAGGCGCTGGGGCTGCCCGACTACGTGTATCCCGTCTTCGGCATGTGTGTCGGTTATCCCGATCCCCAGCATGGAGCCGGCCTGCGGCCTCGTCTCCCAATGGAAGCTGTGCTGCACATGAACGGCTACCACGTCGAACAGAACGAACGCGGCGTCGAAGCCTATGATGAGACGTCTGTTCGTTATATCACGGAGCGCACGGGAGGTCAGCGTACTTCGTCGTGGTCGCAGCAGATGGCCGATAAGCTGACGGCACCTTCCCGCCTGCAGCTGAAGGATTTTCTGGAGCGTAAGGGATTCTTGCAGGAATAGGGCGGTAGACATTTATTTAGGTGCTAAGAGCTTAGGGAGTTCAATCGGCAAGCGGGAACCGTGGAGGTCTCTTCTCTCAACAGAAGCCATGCCGAACGAAGGAGTGCGAAATGCTCGAATCTATCAAAGAATTTGTCCGTGCCTGGCGTGACTATCCGCTTCAGCCCGGTCGAAGAGTCGGTGGGCGTTACGAAGTTGTCGAATGGCTGGGAATGGGGAGTTACGGTCTGAGTTATCGCTGCATCGAACGCCGGGAAAATGGTGAGAACGCAGGTGAAGTGGCGCTCAAGCAGGCCAAACCGAGCCGCCGCCGCACAGCCGGTGCGCTGCTGCACCGGGAACGTGAGGCCCTGCTGGCGATGGATCATCCGTTTATCCCACGCTGCCGAGGCTTTTTTACAGAGATGCGCTGTGAGTGGTTGGCTGCGGATTATGTGCGTGGGCGGACACTGGAGAATCTGATCTTTGAAGATAGCCGAGTCTTTAGCGAAGCGGACTGTCTGCGCTGGGCGCTGGATCTGTTCGATCGGATCGAGCATGTTCATGCGCGTGGTTATGTTCATCTGGATATTCGGATTCCTAACGTCATCATGAACGAAGACGGTCTGCATCTGATCGACTTTGGATTGGCAAGGCGGATTGGGGAAGACGAGGCTCGGGACCCGGATGGTCATCCGCTGCCGAGCCGTATGCCGGCTAGAGTCACGTCCGATCTGGAAGATGCCGGTCATCTGCTGCTGTACATGCTGTATTCCGGTTACACGCCGCCTCCTGAAGAGAGTGAACCCCGCTCAGAAGCCTCCGGTGCAGCAGCCAAGCGCAGGTCGCACAAGGCGCGCCGAGCCGCCGGGATGTCGCAGGAGTCGGGAACATCCGAAGATCATTCGTCAGGTCGTTCCTGGGAGGAAGAGTTGACGACGTTATCCGCACCTACTGCTTCTCTGCTGAGGCGGCTGCTGCGATTGGATGCTCCTTTTGCTGATGCTGCTCAAGCTTCGGCTGCGATTCGATTCAGTCTGCACGAGCGGGAACGGTAGGAGCCGGATGAGCCGCGAAGTAATTCAGACCGCCCGAGACGCCAATAAAAAAGCCATTCCCTTCGTCTGGTTGACGAGGAGAATGGCCTCTTGGCGATTCCGGCGGATCTATCCGTTACAGGGGTGCAGCCGATCAACTGGAGCTTCCGGATTTTCTCTTGTAGTAAGAGTGACCGTAACGTCCATGTCCACCGTGCCGGTGATCGGAAGACGAGGAGCGCGAGTATCTCGGACGGTCGCTGCTGGAACCATAATGACGACGTCCCCGGTGACCACTGCTTGAACTGTGCCTGTGTCTGGAATGACTGGCGGAATGGGCAATCTTGTCCACAATTTTCTTAAACATAAGAATTCCTCCTTGGTTAAGTTAGCCGCGTCCGAAGGCGGACGAATCAGCGATGACAGTTATACGGACGGGGCGCTCTGGCGTTTCAATTTGCGAAGACGCCCTTACCGAATGTTACCCGTATTCAGCAGGCAGGAACATTAGAATCTCATGAGAGCTGTGAATCGATGACTTCCGGTTTACACCAGGCCGCTTGTCCCGGTACACTGGAAGAGTATGCGCACCTTGTCCACAGCATGAGAACTCGCAGAGCAGTGCGAAGACAAGCGTTCACCTAACAGCTGCACGCTGCATCAGGAATATTCAAGTGAATTCGATTCGATCATCGGGAGGCTTTTTGGATGCAAAAGACACAAGAAATTAACGAAGCTAGAGATTTTATCGCGGGGAAAACACAGCACCGTCCAACGATTGGACTGATTCTCGGTTCCGGACTGGGTACGCTTGCGGACGAGATTGAAGACGCGGTCATGATTCCGTATTCGGAAATTCCTTATTTTGCAAAGTCGGAAGCAGTGGGGCATGCCAATGAGCTGGTGATCGGTACGCTGAAAGGCAAGATGGTAGTCGCCATGAAAGGGCGCTTCCACTACTATGAAGGGTTCTCGTTGAAAGAAGTGACGTTCCCGGTTCGTGTCATGAAAGCATTGGGCGTAGAGACGGTTCTCGTCACCAACGCCTGTGGAGCGGTCAACACCAGCTTCGCTCCAGGCGATCTGATGCTGATTACCGATCACCTGAATCTGGTGGGCAGCAACCCGCTGATCGGGCCAAACAATGATGAGCTGGGCGTTCGTTTCCCGGATGTGTCGCAGGTCTACAACCGCGAACTGCGTGAGATCGCGCTTCAGGTGGCGGATGAACAAGGCATCTCTCTTCAACAGGGCGTCTACGCCTGGTGGAGCGGCCCGGCTTACGAGACGCCAGCCGAGATCCGCATGATCCGTACCCTGGGCGGCGATGCAGTCGGCATGTCCACCGTACCGGAAGCACTGGTGGCGGTACACGGCGGCATGAAGGTACTGGGCATCTCCTGCCTGACCAACATGGCCTGCGGTATCCTCGACCAACCGCTGAACCACGAAGAAGTCATTGAAGTGGCCGCACGCGTGAGAGAGAAGTTTGTTGGTTTGGTGAAAGGCGTGTTGGAGAAGGCGTAATTGGTAAATAAGGAAGCGGAAAGAGAGAACGGAGCGAATTCATTGTGGCTTCCGGCTCGCGTAGCGTAAACCGCTCTGTACCTCGGTGTCAAAAAAGACGTTGATCCTTTTCGGGATTGGCGTCTTTTTTGCATCGCAGGAAGAAGGAACTGCGTATAAAACGCACACCCCTTCATTTCTTAGCCTGAACAGACACACTCCAACTCCTGAGACAGGAATCAGAGGTGGAAAAAAGTCGGGGAAATGAAGCTTTTGCGTAAAGTTAGAGTATGCAGAGGATGGCAGCTCGCAATTTGGGAATCCGTGTTCAAAAAAGACCTGTGATAAGGAGCGATGAATATGGAATATCGTTTCACTGGGCATGCGATCAAACGCTGCAAGCAGCAGGGAATTAACGGATATGCGATTCTCGATGAATTACAAAATCTGCCTCCAATTAAAGGCAGGCAGCGGTGGATCAGTTGATATGGGCATACGGTCATTCTAGAAAGAGAAAGCGAACATTCCATGGTTATTGTAAGTATTATTGGATTGGAAAAACATAGGAAAAGCCGAGGGCCAAAGAGCCGGTTGTATAAGGGGAGAGCTATTGTTCGGTGAGTCTGATAAAGTCGGAATTGCCGAATTTTTGGGCTGCCGAGAGCATGGGAATAGAGCCGGGAAATCCCTATAATTCACAAATTCACAGAATCGAATCTACTTCAGGAGATCGGGATTCAGGATTCCAAAAGATTCGCTCGAAGGATTCAACCATAAAAACGATCTGCGTTCGCCAGCAGAATTCTGCGAGCTTCATCTTCGTCCAGGCCGCGCAGCGAGGCCCATTCGCGGCAGACGTCGGAGGTCATGGCTGGGTGAGTGGCTTGGCCGGTAAAAGGTCCTTCAAAAGGCCATGGCCCATCCGTCTCGCTCATGACCTGTGACTTCGGATAACGCAGAGCCAGTTCGCGGATCTCGTCTTCGTACAGAAGATCCGGGGTGAACGAGATGAAGTAGCCTGAAGCGATCATGCGCTCCACGGTCTTGCTGGAGCCTTTGAACCAGTGGAAATGCGCACGCCGCACGCCGTGGCGCTCCAGCAGATCGCATGCCGTGTCGGCATCTTCGTATACCGCATGCAGCACGATCGGCAGATCATGCCGCGCGGCAAACGCGACGAAGCGCTCCAGCAGGCGGACATAGCCCGCCTCATCCAGCGCCTCGCTGCGCTCGGCTGCCTCCTGCCGACTGTAGTACGGCAGTCCAACCTCGCCCACCGCAACCATCGGCTGCGGGGCGGAACAACCTTCGGCCGAAAGAGGCTCCGTTCCGGCCGGGTTCGCCAAGCGTGTTCCGGCCTGTGGCCTGCCGGAACACGCTGCGGCCATGCCTGCTGCTGTTCGCCTCTCCATCCAGGCGAACAGTGCCTCCTCTTCCTCGGCACTCGGAAGAGGCTGCTCGGGGTGGAACCCGTAAGCCGGGCGCACCAGGCCCGGATACTGCTCCGCCAGCCGCTCCGTCCGGCGGGCGGATTCCAGGTTCATGGAGACGGCGACGACGTACGCCCCGCCAGCGTCCCGGAACTCGCGGAGCATGCGCTCCGCCTCTTCCGACGCGTACTGCTCCAGATGGATATGGGTATCGGCGAATAAGCCGGACATGACATCACCTGATCTTTCGATTTGTTTTTGGCGTCCATCGTGTGACGGGACGATGATCGTGTAACGGTGTAACGGATCGCAGCGACGCTTAGAAGATGAAATCCGCCTGTTTGAATTTCTAACGGATCGAGATGAAGCTTAGAAGCCAAAAGTTGGAGTTTTGCGGGCGAAAATAGCGTCTTCTCTTCTCTAAGCGTCATCTGAATCCGTTAGAGATCGGATGATCGAAAAAAAGAGTCGCTAACGGAATGAGGGTCCGTTAGCATTTGGTCGAACCGCGAACCGCGAACCGCGAACCGCGAACCGCGAACCGCGAACCGCGAACCGCGAACCGCGAACCGCGAACCGCGAACCACGCCGCCGCCTTCCGGCTTTACCCTTCCTCAGCCTTCAACCGCCGCCATCTCCCAGAATCCGCGCACTTCTAGACGCTCCGCCCGCCAGTGCCCTCCCGACTCTTGCGCTGTTCTTCCTTCATCCAGCCTGTCAATTCCCGGCGCAGGGCCAGGAACTCCGGTGACTCTGCGATTTCTTCGCGCCGTGGGCGGGGGAAGGGAACTTCGATTCTCTTCAGCACGGAAGAGGGACGTCCGGATAATACATAGATCGTGTCGGACAGCAGCAGGGCTTCCTCGATATGATGGGTGATAAAGAGCACGGAGCGGCGCGTCTCCTCCCAGATGTCGAGCAGCCAGGCCTGCATCTCGCTGCGGTTGAAGGCATCCAGGGCGCTAAACGGTTCGTCCAGGCACATTAGGCCGTGTGGACTGAGCAGGGCACGCACGAAAGACGCTCTTTGCTGCATGCCGCCCGACAGCATATGCGGATAGGCTGTCTCGAAGCCGGACAGTCCGGCGCGTGCCATCCAGCGCCGGGCCTCGTCCAGCGATTCCCGGCGGGGTATGCCGTTGATCTCACGGTCAAGTACCACATTCTCTTCGATCGTGCGCCACGGGAACAGAGCCGGCTGCTGCGGCATATAGCCGATATGACCACGTTCGCCGTTAATGATTCGGCCATCCAGCCGAATCTCGCCGCCATCTGGCTGGAGCAGGCCGCCAATGAGATGGAACAGCGTGCTTTTGCCCGAACCGGACGGGCCAATCAAGCTGACAAACTCGCCCTCACGCACCTGAAGCGATACGCCGTCGATGACCGGCAGCGGCTTGCGCCGACTGCCGAATGACTTGCGAACGCCGTCCAGCTCCAGCTTCACCGGAGCTTGGACAGAGGCGTCGCTGCTGTGCACAGGATGAGGCTGCTGCGTCTGTGCGGTGCCTTGGTGTTCCTTTTGACCCGTAACCGAACTCATCTTCCCTCTCCTCCTTCCTCATGCCCGCTTCGGCGGCCGCCGCGTACGACCATTTTTTCGATCAGCGTCACCAGCAGGAACAGCAGCAGACTGAGCGCTACGATGATGAGAATGGCGACGAAGATGCGGTCGGTGCGAAAAGCGGACTTTTGCAGGATCATATAATACCCAATGCCCTTCTGCGCTCCGATCCACTCGGCAATGACCGCACCCATGACGCTGTAGGTCGCGGCGATGCGAAGTCCCGAGAACAGGGCAGGCAGAGCGTGCGGGAACTCCAGTTTGCGGAAGATCTGTAGACGGCTCGCGCCGATCATCCGCATATAATTCAGCATGGTGCGGTCGGTCTGCGCGAATCCGTCCATCGCGGACACCGCTACAGGGAAGAAGCAGACCAGCGTAATGACGATAATCTTGGGCAGCAGGCCAAAGCCGAACCAGATCATGAGCAGCGGGGCCAGTGCAATCGTCGGTACGTTTTGGCTCAGGATCAGCAGCGGATACAGCGCGGACTTGAGCAGCGGCAGCAGATGAAGGGCGCATGCCACCAGCAGTCCGACCGCTGACCCGATGGCGAAGCCGATCAGCGTCAATTGCAGCGTAGACAGCGTATGATCCCAGAGTGAGCTGGCGCTGCGCGACGCTTCCTGGGCGATGACGGACGGTGAAGGCAGAATCCACGTCTCAATATGGAAGAAACGCACCGCTGCCTCCCACAGCGCCATAAACAAGAGGACCGCCACAAAGGGCGGCCAGAACGAGCGAAACCAGCGATTCAACGTCGTTTGCAGACTCATGGACGATATTTGGCGGTCAGGCGCTCCATGCTGATCCCATCGGGACTTGGATAATGGGCGATCTTGATCTGGGAAATGACGCTGGGTGCTCCGGCTTCGGTCAGCGCTTCGTGCATCTGACGCACAATCTCCAGCAGCTCCGGCAGCTCGCCTTCCAGTGTCGTCTCCAGCGCATGAACCTCATGTTTGACGCCGGAACGCTGAATGACTTCGATGGCTTTATCTACGTAAGGGATGGAATCCTCACCGTTGGGTGTCTTGGGAATCACTTGAATACTGAGCAGGGTCGTAGCCATAATCTATCTTCCTCTCTGGATCAAAAATGATGGTGGTGTATAAATGGAGCGTTACTTGGAAGCGGCAGCCGGCAGATAGTCATTGGTGAATGCCTTCGTATAATCGAAGTCGCCTTCCAGCAGCTTCTGTGAGCTCATCCAGTCGCCGTACTTCTGCCAGACTTCAGGCTTCTGCCAGCCCCACTGCTTGGCATCATCCTGATATTTGGGGCTGAGCCATTCCTGACTGGCCTTGACTAATTCAGGATCAAGATCGGGTACAGCTTTAATCAGAATGTCGGCGGCCTCCTTGGGATGATCGATGGCATATTGATAACCTTCTGCCGTTGCTTTCATAAAGGCTTTAACCAATTCGGGGTCATCCTTGATCTGCTTCTCATTGGTCACCAGCACCGGCGTGTAATAGTCGAGGCTGTCGGAGAAGTCTTTGACATACAGCATGTCAATCGGTTCGCCGCGCAGCTTGGCTTCGATGCCTGTCCATGCGTAGAAGATCCAGGCGAAGTCGATGTCGCGTTTGACGGCAGTGAAGAAGTCGGCGTCGCCCATGTTGATGTTCTGGACTTTGGTGACATCGGCGCCTTCCTTGTCCATGATCGACTTCATGACCGCTGCTTCAACGGGGGAACCCCAACCGCCATAGCGTTTGCCTTCAAAGTCCTTGGGCGATTTGATGCTGCGATCCTGCGGAGCCGCGAAGCCCGACGTATTATGCTGGATAACAGCTGCGATCGAGACGAGCGGAACACCCTGCGTTCGCGCCTGGGTGACGCTCTCCTGGTAGCTCACCCCAAACGGTACTTCGCCGGAAGCGACCATCTGATCGGCTCCGCCTGCGCCCGGTTGGAGAATCTTGACGTTCAGGCCTTCTTGCTTGTAAAAGCCCTGATCCACTGCCGCATACAGCCCGGTGTGGTTGGTGTTCGGCGTCCAATCCAGCACGACGCTGACGTCGCGCAGCTTGCCGCTGTCTCCGCCGCCGCTCTCTGTCTCGGTAGTGGCTGCCTTCGCCGGATCGCTGCCCGATGCGGTTGTACCGCCGCCCGCACCGCCGGAGCAGGCGGTCAGCGCCAGCATCAGTGCCGCGATTGGCGCCAGCCACGTTGTGATCCTGCTTGTTCTCTGTCTGTTGCCCCTTGTGCCTTTCATTGTGTCCAGTCTCCTTCTGTCTTGCCGTATTGCCCGATTGCATCATGGTTCGGGTGCCCGCCGGAAACGCCAAAAAAGCGTCCCGGAATCCGGGACGCGTCACGTCGATTGGAGCTGCGGATCTCCATCGCCCATCTCCTTATAAAGGAAGAGAATGGATGAATGGACAAGTTCCGCTTATCACGTTCCTACGCTGGCATTACCCAGATCAGGTATAAGGGTCAGTATCTGCTTGGGATACAATCTCAGCCGGCCTTGCTTCCGGCACCCCCCGGGGGTATGAATTTGTCGGGTTGCTTCGCAGTCATTATAGCCTGTAACGGATCGACTGTCCAGTTGGGGGGACTTATCCAAGAATTCGATTCGCTTTCTTCAATTCGGGTACTTACTATATGTACACTATTACAAAACGCGACTGCGCGACGCGGCGGCTGCCGCCATCCGCATCTTTCGAGGAGGCACAACAGACATGGATCAACAAGCACTGGAGAAAAAAATCACCGAGACTCTTGAACGGAACCGCTTCGGCTCTTTTGCCACTGTAGAGAATGGCCAGCCGAAAGTGCGTTACATGACTGTATTTAATGAAGGCATGACGATCTATCTGGTGACCAGCTCCGAGACGCACAAGGTCGAAGAGTTGGAGAAAAATCCGAAGGTCGCACTGCTGCTTGGTTTTGAACAAGGCGGTACGCAGGATGAAGTTCAGATTCAGGGTACAGCGGAAATTACCCGGGACGAAGAACTGCGCAAGAGACTGTGGAAAGATGCTTTTGAACAGTGGCTGGAAGGCCCCGATGATCCCAACTATGTTGTACTGAAGATCACGCCATCCCGCGCTGAATATGCCAAGAACAAACACGAAGTGGAAGTATGGGAAGGCTAAGAACCTCGTAGAAAAGAAACTCCAATCTGGCGAAAAAAGCCGGGTTGGAGTTTTTTTTCAGCAAAAACCAGAAAAAATCTTATAAATAGGGACAAAAAACCCGATTCTGAACATAGAGACCTGGGTAATAAGAGAAGATTATGCTGCTTGCTATCTGGGTTTAAAGAACTAGACAAATATAATGCAAGGAAAGTGATTAGTTACTCGTAGTCGGAATCATGGTTAATCTTACGTTCGAGGAGGCCCCTCCACATGGAGCATATATGCAGCAGCTGTCAGCCGGTAAGACCCATCGAAGATTGGGGAACCGTCTATTTGCGTCCCATCGGTGAAATGCTGGCACGCCTGATTGAGGAACAAACCTGGAAAGTTGGGCGAGAGGGCTGCGAGAGCAATGCCTTCTACCTGAATTATACAAGCAAAGAACAATTTCTGGAGATGGCCGAATGGTTGAACAGCCTTCCGGTCGAATGGACGGAATTCCTTCAAGTGAAGGTCTGCGGCGAAAACGATTCTCCCGCGCTGCGCGAATGGCTGCCTTTCTCTCAGCTTGCCGCACGTTTTCAAAATATGGATATGGTGAGCATCATTACGCAGGAGAAGTTCACCAGCTTTCTTCAGCCAATCGTCGATCACAACGAAGAAGTGGTCGCCTATGAATTCCTGCTTCGCGCCGCACAGGGCGAGAAGCCTTTTAATCCGTTTGAGCTGTTCGACGTGGCTCGGCGCACCGGCATGCATTCTTTCCTCGACCGGGCGGCACGGATCTCAGCCATTCGCCGGAGTGCGGAAGTGCTGCCCAGGGGCATAAAGCGGTTTATCAACTTCCTTCCCTCTTCCATCTATAATCCTGACTACTGCCTAAAGCATACCTTTGCCGCCATTCAGCGTTATGATCTTGATCCCAGCGACTTCGTGTTTGAAGTGGTGGAGACCGAACGCATTATCGATATGCCGCATCTCCAGCGGATCTTCAATGTCTACCGTTCGCGCGGCGTACTGGTGGCGCTGGATGATGTAGGTTCCGGTTATTCCACGCCGGACGTGCTGGGCCAGCTCAGGCCAGACTTTGTCAAGATCGACCGCAGCCTGATCGATCTCTGCGACCAGTCGTCGGAGAAGCAGCAGCGGATCGAAGAGATTGTGCAGATCTCCAGCAGCTTCGGCGGAACCGTATTGGCGGAAGGCATCGAGCGACGCGAAGAGTATGAGTTCTGCCGCAGTCGTGGCATAGCTCTGGCACAAGGCTATTTGTTCGGGCGTCCGGCAGCGGAGCCGCTGGCGATGGCATAAGGGAAGAAGTCAGCTGTCGTGCATACGTCAGTCAATGAGCAAATGTGAATCGAATTCGCAAATGGATCGACAAGCAGGAAAGTCGATGTTTTTGGATCAATCGTGCGTATCAGATCGTACGCATCCGTTTGAAGCGGCCAGGTCTTGGGACTGGCCGCTTTTATTTGTCGATTCTTTTTCTGCAAATTTCACATCTTAGCGCCTGCATGGTAAATTAAGAAGATGTGTTCTGGGATTTTTTTGTCATACATAAGAGTTTTCGAGCGCAAATAATCAAGAAAGAGGGAGAGAGATGGAAGAAACCTGGTTGTGGCTTAAATATCTGATTCTGGGTATTGTACAGGGCGTCACCGAACCGATCCCGGTATCATCCAGCGGGCATCTGATCGTCGCGCAGCGTCTGCTTGGCGTTGAACAGACGGGGCTGACCTTTGAAATTCTGACCAATACGGCTTCGCTGATTGCCATTGTGTTCATCTATCGACATGACATCTGGCGTCTGATAACAGGGAGCTGGAATTACATCCGCACCCGCAATGCGGAGTACAAATCCGACTTTATGTTCGTGGTCTACGTCGTCCTCGGTACGATTCCGGCGGTGGTTGTAGGCTTGCTGTTTAAGGATTGGATCGAAGCCACCTTCTCGTCGGTCAAGACGGTTGCCATCGCGCTGCTGTTCACCGGCGTGGCACTCTGGCTGATCCGCAACATGCGCGGTCGTAAACAGGATGGAGATCTGAAGACGCGAGATGCGCTTATCGTAGGCTTCGCGCAGGCGATTGCCCTGATTCCTGGCGTGAGCCGTTCCGGTTCGACCGTGATCGCGTCCATTGCCACCGGCATGAAGCAGGATACCGCGCTGCGGTTCTCGTTTATGCTGTACATCCCGATCAGCCTGGGCGCGATTGTGTTGGGGCTGCCGGATATTAGGAAGGCGTCCGAAGCTCCAGGCATGATGGGACCTTACGTACTTGCGTTCATCGCTACATTGATCGTGACTTACTTCGCCATGCGCTGGTTCATGGGCATCATGGCGAAGGGGAATTTGAAGTATTTTTCGTATTACTGCTTCGTCGTGGGGATTTTGTTGTTGATTTTCTTGTAGGATAAAAAAGCGGTCTTCTCGACTCGGTGGAGGCCGCTTTTTGGCATTTCATTATCCATGCAGCCGAACTGAAGCAGCAGTGGGATCTTTCTTGCGCAATTGGACAAGTTTTTCGGAAGGCGGTTGCTGTGTTAAATTAAAAAGGTGTATACGCTGGTTTTTATCACTGCGCTTATTCCTGTTTTGCAGCAGGAGCTGTACCGTTAATTGTTTGCTAATCAAGGACACAAGGACGGTGAACCATGAGCGGATTCATCATAGGGATGATCGCAATCAACACGGTATTTTGGCTGGTCTGCTGTCTGGGGACGGCGCATGCGGTTAGGTTTCTGCCGAAGGCTTGGTATGCCCGCAACGATGGGTTCTTCGCGCAGCGTCCTTTCGAGAAAAAGTTATACAAAAAAATCCGCATTGAGCGATGGAAGGACAAGCTTCCGGAAGGCGGAGGGTTGTGGAACTTTCAGAAGAAGAATCTCCACGAGAAGCTCACGTCGGAGTATGCGGATCGATTCATTTTGGAGACGAAATATGGGGAAGTCGGGCATTGGTGCATGGCGATTCTGGGCTTTGCCTGCATCTTAGTGAATCCGATCGAGTATGCGGGAATGGCGTTCATCTGCGCAATCGTCAATGTGATCATTCAGATCCCGTTCTGCTTGATTCAGAGGTACAACCGGCCGAGGCTGATTCGTCTGAGATCGCGCTTGGCTAATAAAAACGAGAAAAAAGCGTGATCCTTTGCCGGGGATTGCGTTTTCTTATGTAAAGGAATAAATCCTCCACATTCACTTTATGGAAAAGGAAGGTTGGAATGATGATGAACATGAAGCCGCTGATTGCAGGTCTACTGGGAGCGGTGCTGCTGAGTGCTGCGGCTCCGGCAACCTCTTCCGCCGATGCGGCCGGAAACGTACCCGTGTATCTGAAAGTCGGCCAATATTCGATCTTGTACACGCAGCCTGCTCCACCTTTTGCCGACCAAGCGCATCGTATACAGGTCCCACTTCGCTCGATTGAGGGATTGTTAGGCGGAAAGGTCAACTATAATCCGGCGTCCAAGACGGCAGAGGTGAAGTGGGTAGGGCATACCTTCCAAGTCACTGTTGGCTCCAAAATAGCTCAAATCGACGGGAAAACCGTACAAATGGATACAACGCCTGTGCTAAAAAAACAAGCCATGTTTCTCCCTATACGCTTCTTCTTGGATGCAACGGATCTAAAATGGCATTGGGATCAAAAGGGACAGCAACTTGTCCTGTCGGATGAACGAGTGATACAAGGCGCTCCATTCAAAGCATTTACTATGCTTGACGGTCCCATCGTTAAAGATGAAAATGCGCTGGTCATTCAGTCGTATTCAACTGATGGTAAATACTTGACGATCAACGCTATTAATGTATCCGGTCATGTTATTCCAGCAGGGAAGGCGGATATCAATCCTCTAATCTCCCACAATTACGGAACATTTTCTGTAGAATCCTATAGCCGCCCTATTGCTCCTCCATTGAAGGCTATTCCTAAGGACGGCTCCGTGAAAAAGAAAATCACAGCGGATCTTAAAGATATGGACTACATGATTACCGTTGGCCGGGAAATAAAATAAAGGTTGGCAAAGTTCAACCTCCAAAAACCATGCAGAGAACGTAAAAACCCCCGATTCTTCACCTGAAGAGTCGGGGGTTTCGATGTCCAGAAAAACATTTTCCAAAGCGACATTCCCTAAGAACGTCGCTCTTCGCATGGGCTCAATCGCCTTACGACAACCGCGAACGATAATCCTCGAACTTGAACTCGCGGATCACTTTGATGCCTTCTTCTTCGCTGTACGAAGCGATCGAAGGCAGGTTCACGCCGTTGAACATATGGTTCTTGACCATCGTGTAATGCGCCATATCGCCGAAGACGAGCTTGTCGCCGACTTCAAGCGGACGATCGAACGAATAGTCGCCAATCACGTCGCCCGCGAGGCAGGTCATGCCGCCCAGACGGTACGTGATCGCTTTTTCGCCCGGCATACCTGCGCCCGCGATGTTTGGACGGTAAGGCATCGCCAAGACGTCCGGCATATGACATTCCGCCGACGTATCGAGGATGGCGATGTCCATGCCGTTTTTCATCGTGTCGAGTACAGTGGCTACCAGATAACCTGTGTTCAGCGCAATTGCTTCGCCTGGCTCCAGGTAGACCTGTACGTCGTATTTGTCGCGTGCGAACTCGATGCAGCGGATCAGGCGCTCGACGTCATAGTCGGGACGCGTGATGTGGTGACCGCCGCCGAAGTTCAGCCATTTCATGTTCTTGATGACATGACCGAATTTCTCGTCCACGACCTTGAGCGTGTTCTCCAGCGTATCGGAGTTCTGCTCACACATGGTATGGAAATGCAGACCGTCGATGCCTTCCAGATCGCTCTCGTCGAAGTTCTCCAGCGTAATGCCCATGCGGGAGTAAGGGGAGCACGGATCATAGAGCGGCACTTCAAGCTCCGAATATTCCGGGTTGATACGCAGACCCACTTCGATCTTGCGGCCTGGGTAGTTCAGTACTTTATCTTTGAAACGACGCCATTGGGCGAACGAATTGAACACGATGTGGTCAGTATAACTGAGCAGTTCGTCGAACTCACGATCCACATAGGCCGGTGCATAGACATGCACTTCCTTGCCCATTTTCTCGTAACCCAGACGCGCTTCAAACAGGGAGCTGGACGTCACGCCCGCCAGATATTTGCCGACCAGGGGATACTCCGCGAACATGGAGAAGCCCTTCTGGGCGAGCAGAATCTTGGCGCCTGTACGCTCCTGTACGGAAGCGAGCAGCTCAAGGTTTTTGGTCAGCAGACGCTCATCCACCACATAGCAGGGCGATGGAACGGCGCTGAAATCGATGTCTGTCATGATGTTAATTCCTCCTACGCCTTAGTCCAGCAGGGTTGGCGAGAAGTCCTCTACCCACGGCAGGCCTTGTTTGTTCAGTTCTTCCATGAATGGGTCCGGATCGAACTCTTCCACGTTGTAGACGCCCGGCTTTTTCCAGAGGCCCTTGAGAACCATCATGGCGCCGATCATGGCAGGAACACCTGTGGTATAGGAGATCGCCTGCGAACCGACTTCGCGGTAACATTCTTCGTGATCGCATACGTTGTAGACGTAGTACGTTTTCGGTTGACCATCTTTGGTGCCTTGGAAAATGCAGCCGATGTTCGTTTTGCCTTTGGTGCGCGGTCCGAGCGACGCCGGGTCCGGCAGAACGGCTTTCAGGAATTGCAGAGGCGCGATTTTTTGGCCTTCGAATTCGATCGGCTCGATGGACGTCATGCCGACATTTTCGAGAACCTTGAGGTGGTTCAGGTAGTTCTGCGAGAAGGTCATCCAGAAGCGAATTTTCTTCAGGCCTGGCATATTTTCGGCAAGGGACTCCAACTCTTCATGGTACAAGAGGTAGATGTCTTTCGGTCCGATTTCCGGCAGGTCGTAGACTTTTTTCTCGGACAGAGGTTCAGTCTCGATCCACTCGCCATTTTCCCAGTAGCGACCCTTCGCCGTGATCTCGCGGATATTGATCTCCGGGTTGAAGTTGGTTGCGAACGGGTAGCCGTGATCGCCTGCGTTGGCGTCCACGATGTCGATCTGATGAATCTCGTCGAAGTAGTGCTTCAGGGCATAGGCGCTGAATACGCCAGTTACGCCCGGGTCGAAGCCGCTGCCGAGAACCGCCGTCAGGCCGGCCTTCTCGAACTTCTCGCGGTATGCCCACTGCCATTTATATTCAAATTTCGGATTGTCGAGCGGCTCGTAGTTGGCCGTGTCGAGGTAATGAACGCCTGTTTCGAGACATGCGTCCATGATCGTCAGATCCTGATAAGGGAGCGCCACGTTGATTACGATGTCCGGCCCGAAACTTTTAATCAGCTCCACGACTTCTTCCGTGCGGTCGGCATCGACCTGCGCAACCGAAATCTTCGTGCGTCCTCCGTCCAGTTTCGTTTTCAACGCTTCACACTTCGACAGCGTACGACTCGCAATACAAATTTCCTCAAATACGTCCGGATTCTGGACACACTTATGCACGACAACGCTAGCTACGCCGCCGGCACCGATAATCAATGCTTTTCCCAAAATCAAGTCCCCCCTTAGTCCGTTTGAAAAGATAGATTTTACGTTGGTTTTACGCGCTTTTAACACCGTTTTTACATAAACAAATGAACTGCGGTTAAAAAATCAACAAGAAGGATTATACAAACTATTCCGCAAAAACACAAGAAAAACGCGAAAAAAACGGCTTTTTTCGGAAACGATCCAGGATTTTAATATAGTTTTAACAGAAATCCTCCGTAATCCGGCGTATTCCTCCGTTTTGTCCATGCAACCAACCATTTAAGACCCCTATCGGGGTGCAGCGGGTCCGCAGGAGCTGTAAGGCATTTCGCTCTATAACCATTAACCGCAGGAACCCGGGCAAAATCCCTGATTGAGCAAAACGCAGGGAAAAGAGAAGGCATGGGTTGGCTTCCGAAGAGATGCTGCAAAAGAGGGTATACGCTGCCAGTGTTCAAGAAGAGGAATACTGCTGGCGGTACTGCCTAGGAGGCAGACCGGTATGTTTTTTGAACGCTTTGGAAAAGGAAAACAGATCGGGATAGCCGACCGAATGGGCAATCTCCGACAGGGAGTAGTTCGTCTGTTCAAGCAGCATCCGGGCTTCGTCCAATTTGAGCTTCTGCATATGGCTGACCGGCGTATGGCCGTAACGTTCATGGAATTTCTTGCTGAAATAGGTTCGACCCACTCCTGCGTGCCGCGCCACTTCCTCTACCGTAATGCCATCCGCGTAGTGGATCTCCATATAATCCAGCCCGCGCTGAAGCCAGGAGACCTCGTTCGGTTCACGGGTGTCCGAGGCAGCTTCGTGTTCAAGTGCGGCAAAGATCCGATAGAACGCGGAGAGTCGTCCGAGATCCGAAGCCTTCATCTCCTGGGCGGCAGTCTGCTGCAAAAAAGAGCGCATGGCTGCCGCGGCTTCTTCAACGCGGATCGAAGGCTGATGCGGGCGGTTTGGCGTCAAGCCGATGCGCCGCAGCAGTTCCAGAGCCATCCTGCCATCGAACGCCAAAAAGACCTTGCGCAGCGGATCTTCCGGGTCGGTCCAATATTCGTGCATGACCTGGGGGAACAGACAGAACATATCCCCTGCTGCCAGCGAGTAGGTTCGGTCGTTCTGTATAAAGGTGCCGCGCCCACCCAGCACCAGCAGCAGATAATAATAGGCCGTCGTTCGAGGCCCAATATGATAGTTGGGTTTGGCCAGATTGGAGCCGAGCCGAATCGGCCAGGCTGGTCCCGACTTCTCATAATCGGACGGGGTGAAGAAGTGAATACGCAGATGTTCGTGATGATCTTCCTTCATATATTCGGTGTCGATCGGCATGATTGTAACTCCCCTCTCGAAGCGTCGAGGCTGCAAAATGACAAAAAGCGTGGACGGCGAATTGACATTTACTATTCGTCGAAGCGTTGTTATCATTCTAACAAAAGTAATCCAACTTGTTTAGTTGGGATATAAAATATCAAATTTTAAATACAAAAATATAAAACAATCGAGAGGACGGATCGGCGATGACAGACGGCAAGCAGGAACGCGAGATCGAGTTCGGATGGTTTTTGCCTACAGCAGGAGATGGTCGATATGTAGGCGTGGCGCCGGAACGTCCGGCAACGCTGGAGTATCTCACGCAGGTGGCACAGGCCGCTGAGACGGCAGGATTTGAATTTGTACTGATTCCGACTGGAGGGCCATGTCTGGACGCCTGGGTGGTGGGTTCAGCCGTCATGAGCCAGACGACAACGCTTCGTCCGCTTGTCGCCGTACGTCCAGGGCTGACTGCTCCGGTATTGTCCGCCCGAATGGGTGCAGCGCTGGATCAGCTGTCCGGGGGACGTGCCATGATTAATGTGGTCACCGGCAGTTCCGTGCAGGATCTGGAGGAACTGGGCGATCCGCTGGCTCATTCGCATGATGAACGTTATGAACGTGCCGATGAGTATCTCGAAGTGATGAAGCAGGCTTGGGCGAACGGCGAGAAGCCGCAGGCTTCGGAATTTGTGGCGGTGTCTTCTGGCGTTCAGCAGTCCGAAGCTCAAGCAGCTGCGCCCCAGCCGTTTCGCGGCAAACATTATACCTTTGAGCGGGCGTCCGGCTCTCCGCGTACGGTGCAGAATCCGCATCCCCCGTTCTATCTGGGCGGCAGCTCCGAGGGGGCGAAGAGAGTCGCCATTCGTCATGCCGACACCTTCTTGATGTGGGGTGAACCCCATGCGTGGATTGAGGAGCAGATCGCCGAGATTGAAGTGCTGCGTCAGGCTTATGAGCAGGAGACGGGCGCTCCACGTGAACTGCGATACGGTCTGCGTGCGCAGGTGCTGGTTCGGGATACGGAGGAAGAGGCTTGGGCGGCAGCCCGTGAGATCATCAGCAAGGTATCACCGGAAGCGATTGAGCGTGCGGAAAAGGAATTTGCGGCGACCGATGCAACCAATCAGCGGCGCCAGAACGAGCTGCGTGAGCTGTCCAAAGCGGAACAGTTCGTGGTTGGCCCGAATCTATGGACAGGACTGTCCGTGGTTCGCTCCGGCGGCGCGATTCTGATCGTGGGCACGGCGGATCAGGTCTCGCAGCGATTGATCGAGTATGCGGAACTTGGAGTATCGACGTTCATTCTGTCGGGTTATCCGCATCTGGAGGAAGCCGAGATCTTCGGACGTGAAGCACTGCCGCTGTTTAAGCAAAAATGGGCAAACATTCAGAAGGAGGTTGTGCGATGAGGAAAGCAGGGAAGTCCGGGAAAAAGCTTCGCTACATATGGGCATCGGGGGCGCTTGCGCTGACGGCGGTGCTCTCGGCCTGCGGAGGCGGTGGTTCCGCATCTTCGGACGGCAGTGTGACCCTCAACTTCCTGCATTGGCGGGGCGAAGACGTCAAGGCACTGGAGCCGATCATCGACAAGTTTGAGCAGGCGAACCCGAAGATCAAGGTCGAGATGCAGACGCTGCCTTCCGACCAGTATCAATCGACGGCGCAGGCGAAGCTGTCCGACGGCTCGGTCGGCGATGTCTTTGCTTCATTCCCGGGCGCTCAGTTTGACGCGCTGGCCAAGGCAGGCGTCTTCACCGATCTGACCGGCGCCACCTGGCTCAAGAGCTTCAATGCTGACCTGATCGCTGCGGGGCAGCAGGAGGGCAAGCAGCTGGCGGTTCCGTACCAACTGGTCTACAACGATCCGATCTACAACGTCAAACTATTTGAGAAATACGGCCTGACACCGCCCAAGGATTGGGAAGGTTTCCTGGCGCTCTGCCAGAAACTCAAGGATAACGGCATCATTCCGATTGCCTTTGCCGGCGCGGATATTGGCCCCGGACAGTTTATGAATACGATGGTCATGAACAATGAACCGAGCGAGGACATCTTCGAGAAAGTCGAAGCAGGCGAAGCCAAGCTGACCGACGACTGGTGGATCAAGACGCTGACGCAGATCAAGGAATTGAATGACAAGGGATACTTCCAGCCGGACGCGCTGGGAACCAAGGATGCCGCAGCAGGCGCCCTGTTCATTCAGGAAAAAGCCGGGATGCTGGCCAGCGGTTCCTACCAGCTTGCGCAGAACGCGGCGCAGAACCCGGATCTTCAGCAGGCGCTGCTGGCTCCGATCACGGTAAGCGCCAGCGAAGCCAAGTATGAAGGCGTACATACCAGCACCTTCATGCTGGCGGTCAACAGCAAGTCCAAGCATCCGGAAGAAGCAAAGAAGTTCCTGGAATATCTGAGCCAGCCGGACGTAGCGGGTGAATATGCCAACGCGACCGGTCAGAACGTGACGGTGGATGGGGTATCCTACACCAGTCCCGAGCTGAAAGTTGCCCAGGATTGGACGAGCAAGAAGACGCTGTTCCAACCAAGATTCACGATCAAGAACGGCGATAATCAAAAAGCCGTCACGAATTCCATTCAGGCTGTTCTGGGAGGCGCTTCGCCGGAGGAAGCGGCGCAGGAAGCCCAGGCGGTCATCGATCAGCATCTGAGCAAATAACATGAGAGCAATGAAGCATAAGCGTGCCTTGTGGCTGTTCCTGCTGCCAGGCACGCTGCTCTATCTGTTCCTCTTCGCCTATCCCACACTGTCCGGTCTGTTCTATTCGTTTACCGATTGGGATGGGGTATCGGATTCGTATCGGATGGTCGGATTGGACAACTACAAGGACAGCTTCGACAGTCTGGTCTTCCGCAAGACGCTGCTGAACAACGTCAAGTTTATGCTCAGTGTCGTCATTGTCCAGACGATCGTCTCCCTGGTACTGGCGATCCTGCTGTCTCGCAATACCCGAACGCGCGTCTTCCTGCGCGCGCTCTATTTCCTGCCGGCCATCCTGTCTTCGGTATCGGTCGGCCTGATCTGGTCGTTCGTCTATGACCCGACGATCGGCATGCTGAATCTGGGGCTGCGCGGCGCAGGGCTGGATAGCCTGGCGCAAAACTGGATGGGCGATCGGCATATCGCCCTGTACGCCATCGCAGCCGTGCAGGTGTGGGCGCACGCCGGGCAGATGATGATCGTCTTCATCGCCGGATTGCAGTCTATTCCGGGCGAGCTGTACGAATCGGCGAGAATCGATGGGGGCAATCGTTGGCAGCTGTTCCGCCATATCACATGGCCGCTGCTGGCGCCGGCTTCGGCGATTGTCATTGCCTACACCACCATTCAATCCTTCAAAGCCTTCGACCTGATCTTCGTCATGACAGATGGCGGACCGAATAATGCCACAGAAATCTTGTCCACGTACATTTATCATACGGCCTTTGGCAATTATCAATTTGGATTGGCTTCCGCTGGCTCCATGATTTTCCTGATCGTATTGGCGGTGTTGACGTACTTGCAGTTTAAGGCACTTCGTACGGATCGGGCAGCCTGATTCGTGGCGTAGGCTGCCTGGAACCACTTGAGACTGCGTGCAAAGGGAAGGAGGGACAAGGAGTTATGACATTCAAATGGCTGGGGCGTCTGGTTGTCCTGCTCTATGCTGCGATCATCGCCGCGCCGCTCTATTTTGTGCTGATTTCGGCGTTCAAGCCTACAACGGCTTTCTTCGCCGATCCGCTTGGCTGGCCAAAGCCGTTGACGCTGGAGAATTTCTCGGCGCTGTTCGAGCAGCAGCCCATGCTGCGCTATTTTGGCAACAGCACGCTGGTTACGCTGGGCACGGTAGCACTCGATCTGCTGCTGGGCAGTCTGATCGCCTACGCCATCGTGCGTTTTGGCGGACGGATTGGCGCTTTCTTCTTCGCGCTGTACGCTGCCGGTCTGATCGTGCCTACACAGGTCAACATGCTTCCGCTGTATGCACTCGTCCGCAAGCTGGGCTGGTCCGATCATCTATGGGGGTTGGTCATCGTATCCGTTGCGTTGTTCCTGCCGCTCACCGTCTTCATGCTGACCGGATTCATGCGCTCCCTCAGCCGTGAAGTATTGGAAGCGGGCAGCATGGACGGCGCCAGCGAATGGCGGTTGTATGCGCGAATTGCGGTTCCGCTGTCTGCGCCTGCACTGTCAGCCTGCGCCACATTCCTGTTCGTCATGTCCTGGAACGACCTCCTGATGCCCATGCTGCTCATCAACGGCAATTCCAAGCTGACGCTTCCACTGGCACTCATGCAGTTCCGGGGCGAATACGTGACGAATTATACGACGCTGCTGGCCGGAGTCGTGCTATCCGCGGTGCCGATGATCGTGCTGTTCTTGTTCTTACAACGGTATTTTATTGCGGGCATGACGGCAGGAGCGATCAAGGGCTAATTTAATAGGCAGCCGTTTTCTATTGATCCATCTATTCATCTATCTCAGCAAGCAGGAGCCTTCCACTCAGGAGGGCTTTTGGTGTAGGTGCAAAAAGGGCAAATTCGACTTTCTGCTCGCCCGCTTCGTATAATAGTAGAAAACGTTTGCCCAACCGCTTATCAAATCCTAATCGGAGGTTTATGTAACCTTCCTTTTGACAAGCCAAGGGTTATACCTTGCAGACGGAGCAGGAAAGGAGCCCGAGCTTTGATTATCGGTTTGATCGTGTTTATGCTGGTCTATCACGCTTTTCTGTTCTATATAGGCTGGAATCTGTGGAAAGGCATCCGTTCGTTCCGGCCGGAGCTGCGCAGACGCTGGTTATTTGTATTATCGGGGGTTCTGCTGCTGGCCGCCTGGTCGATGGCTTTCCGATTCATCTTCAGCGAATATGCCTGGGCGCATTGGGTCGGAGGCATCTGGCTGTCGTTCGCTTATCTGATGGTGCTTATTCTGCCGGTAACGAATCTCGCGGTCCTGCTGCTTCGCTTCGTGAAACGGATCGACCGCCGCAGACTCACGCAGAGTTTAACGATTCTTGCAGCCATGCTTACGCTCACGGTAGGCGGCGTAGGCGTACATAATGCCTACAGCCCCGTCGTACGCGAGTATTCGGTCACGATCGATAAGCCTGCGCTGGATGGGCGCAAGAAGATGAAGATCGTGATGGCGGCGGATATGCACTTTGGTGCGTTATCCGGCCCCGCCCATGCCAAGCGTCTTGTCCGGATGATTAACGCGCAGCACCCGGATCTGGTTCTATTCCCCGGCGATCTGGTGGACGATGACATCGTGCAGTACGTCAAACAGGGGATTCCGGAGATTCTGCGCGGCATTGAAGCGCCCGTCTATGCGTCGCTCGGTAATCATGATCGTCTGGAGGCAGGCGATACGACGCTCATTCGGACGCTGGAAGACAGCGGAATGACGCTGCTGTACGACGATGTCGTCAGCGAGGGTCTACCGGTTACGCTCATCGGACGCAAAGACCGAACCGATCATACCCGTCTGCCGGTGTCTGAACTGGTCAAACGGGCTGATACGAAGTCACCGCTGGTGCTGCTCGATCATCAGCCGTATGACCTCGAGCTGGCTTCGCAGGCGGGCATCGATCTGGAGGTGTCCGGTCATACACACCGTGGTCAGATCTTCCCGGCGAACTTTATCACGAACCGGATCTATGAGAATGATTGGGGCTATCTGCGAAAGGGCGAAATGGATTCGATCGTGACCTCGGGTTATGGCTTCTGGGGACTGCCGCTGCGGACGAATTCGCGGTCAGAGCTTGTGGTGATTGATTTGAGCTTTGCAGGCGAACACTAAACGTTTTTTAACAGCAATCTGGATTCCTATCGGGATTCAGGTTGCTTTTTTTTAAGATTAGATGATTTTTTTCGTAGAAGAAATAAATAAAAACTTAAAAGTAAGAAATAAAAAATATGTATTTTTATGTAATAAATTCACTTGTTATTCATTTTTTTTGAATGGAAAATAGGAAATAGTATGCTAATATGATTATCAATAAGATTAATGTTTAAATAATAACTTAAAAATGAATAAATTTCCTTATTGATTTATATCTTCTTTTTAACATATGGAGGATTGGTATGAAAAAGATCATTTTAAAGCTAAAAAAGCCGATTGTTTTTGAAATTACAAGTGAATTATTGGGGACAATCTGTTTAGCAAGTATTCCTTATTTCAACAAAATTCTTATTGATGGAATTACGCATTTTGGTGTAGAAGATATTCTGAAATTGGCTGCATGCGTAATTTTTCTTTGGGGAGCTTATCTCTTCTTTTCCTATATCTCTCAAATTTTCAGTTGGCGCAGCGCGATCCAATTTGAAAACTTGCTTAAAAAAAAGTACTTCCAAAAAATCACCGAATACCGTTACGACGATTTCGATAAAAACAAAGTCGGTGAGTATTTATCCAAACTTAGCAACGACATCACAACGCTTGAACAAAATTATCTAACACCGATAAAAGCTCTTATTAAATCTTCCATTTCGATTGCAGTCTATGCGGTCGTAATCATCAACGTCGTAAATTTCACTTTCTTTTCAATCCTGCTGATTCTGTCGATCCTCACTGTATTCACACCGAAACTCATGAAAGACCGATTATCTTCTGCTAATAATGCATATATGAAAAAAGCAGGGATATACACGGATAAAGTAAAAGACTTACTGACAGGCTTTACATTAATTAATTCTACAACCCGAAAAAATTTTAATGAAGAGAACGGCAGCGCCGTTGATCAACTTTCCGAGAGCAGGATGAAGTACGGGAAGGAGAAAACCAAATCTATTGTTTTATCGGGCAGTGTGATTACTTTAGTCGATATTGCTGTTTTTATCATGGTAGGAATTTTATTGCTCAACGGAGATTTTTCGATCGGCGTAGCCGTAGCATGCTTTGCGTATACACAAAGCTTTATTGATCCGGTACGTGAAATTTTGTACGACCTGAATGCGATTCACTCTGCCGAGAAAATAAAAGCGGAAGTCGAACAAGTTCTTGCTAAAGAAAATCCAAACTTGAAAGAACTGACTGCTGCGCACCGTTCAATTCGGCTTCAGAACGTATCGATCGATCATCCCAATATAGAAATGAATTTTGACTACGAATTCTTGATTGGTAAAAAGTACGTAATTACCGGGGCAAGCGGCACAGGAAAATCTACTCTTCTTCGTATCATCGGAGGATTGATAACTGATTACGAAGGATCTTTATACATAGACGAATCAAATGCAAAAGAAGTCCAACCTCAAAGCTTAATCACTCTGAATAACCAAAACGAACATGTTTTTGCCGAAAGTTTCCGAGAAAACGTAACGTTGTTCGGCGCCTATCCTTTTGACGAAGATAAACTCAACCAAATTTTTGGAACAAGCTCTATTTTTCATAAAGTTAAAGACAGCTTGGACTGCCAAAAACTAAGTGGAGGTGAACAACAAATCGTGCGGTTTTGCAGGCAAATTCTTCAAGACAAACCCATTATTTTAATGGACGAAGCATTTTCTGCCATCGATCTGCCCAACAGAAGCCGTATTTATCAAGAGCTGCGAAGGCAGAAAAACAAGACTTTGATTTACGTCACTCATGAGATTTATGACGAATTTTTAGATCATTTTGACCATGTATTAAGTGTCGAATCTGGAGGAGCTAAAAACATTATTTGCGAAAAAAAGGAGGACCACATCCATGCAAAAGTTCTACAGGTATGAAATTCCTATTCATATTTCGTGGCAAACGATTAAACAGCAGAATTTGGTTTTTGTATTAAATAAAAAAAATGAAGTGTTCTACACTTTTAATGATATAGGAACTCAAATATGGGATCTCGCTGTAAGTGGGAAGACAGCAGCGGAAATCCAAGGATTTTTGGTGGAACTTAGTGATTCTAAAATAGATGCGGAAGAAATCTCTCAATTCTTAAAAGATCTAGAAGCCGAAGAACTGTTAACAAAAATGAGTTAAAGGAGGACATACAAATGAATTTAAGCTACAACGACATATACGGACTTGCCGATCATTACAATATTCCTTTGGCAGTCACCATCGAATTAAATACAACATGCAATTTAAGATGCAAGCATTGTTATATTCCAGAGCACAATAATGTAGGGCTTTCATTCGATGAAATTTCAAGCATGCTGCACCAACTTCGAGCACTTGGCACTTTTGAACTTGTTTTCACTGGCGGAGAAATCTTTGCTAGAAGAGACATTATGGACATCATCAGGATGGCTAGAGAGATGCATTTTGAAGTTATTTTATTTACCAATGTTACCTTACTGAACCCCAAAATGATTAATGAATTGAAAGAGTTATATGTGACTATGGTATCTACGACAATTTTTTCACTTGATCCTGAAATTCATGACGGAATCACTAAAGTAAAAAACTCATTACATACAGCGCTTAAAAACCTACAACTTTTAAAAGAAGCTGGCGTTCCGGTTGAAGTGAAAACTATTTTATTATCTGACAACTACAATTCTTTTTTGGAATTAGAGACTTACTGTAAAAATGAAGGATTTCGTTACATTGCAACACCATATGTTTTTGCCAAATCTGACCAAAGCGCAGAGCCTACAAAATTACGTATGACTTCAGAGCAAATGGAAGAAGTTATGGAGGATGTAGATCGAATTTCAGGTTTTGAAGTAAGGGAGAAATGTTCGGAAGATTACGTTTGTCCAAGTATCAAGCATTCTTTAGGAATTAATGCGGAAGGCATGGTCAGTCCTTGTAACGCAATGTTTATGGATGTAGGAAATATACGACAAAATTCCATTGAATCTATTTGGAACTCTGATAAATTAAACGCTATTAAAAATATTATGTTCAAGGATCTAAATCGTTGCACAACTTGCGAAGTGTCAAAATATTGTGTGAGATGTGCAGGAACTGCACTATTAGAAGACGGTGGACTTTTGAATCCATCAACCTTAGCTTGTCAAGTAGCACGGGCAAGAGCCGTGCATCATTGAATACAATTATATTTACATATATTGTATTAATAAAAAACATTGGAGGAAATAACATGAGTGAGAAATTGGTTACCCCTAAGTTTTACAAATCGGAGAAAGTCGTTAAGCCCGTAATTTGTAAGAGAGCGAATTGTAGTGGTGGCGGTAGTAGCACTACAATGTACATCAAAGAGGAAAACCTCGTATCCAAAAAGGTAGCTGTGTAAAAATAAACGGTTCTATAAAGAATAAGGTTGCTGCAAGCCGGTGGGGCTTGCAGCAACCTTTTTTCACGTTATCCTATTTTGGCAGGTTGTTTAGTTTTTCAACGATTCATAAGCATCCGCGATCTTCGCATTTTCCCCGCTGTCTTCCGTGAATCCAGTCGCTTCGGCAATAGCGGCTTCGAGGCCTTTTTCCTGAATGGAGGCTTGCAGTTCAACGGATTGTTTGTCTTCCGGGTTGTTGTAATGCAGGGCTGCGGCGATGCCGGTCAGCAGGTTGTCGATCGGCAGATCGAGGCTCAGCGCCATGCGTGCCGGGCCGCTCAGACGGTCATTGGGTCCCAGCTTGCGAAGCGGCTCACGGCCAACGCGGCTGACATCGTCGTTCAGATACGGGTTGCGGAAGCGCTTCTCGATCTTGTCGATGTATTTGGCATGTTCGCCTGCGTCAAAGCCATGTTCCTTGACCAGCGCTGCCCCGCTTTCTTCCATCGCGCCGCGCACGACCGTACGAACGGATTCGTCCTCAATGGCTTTGTCCACGGTAGGCAGGCCTTTGAGATAGCCCAGGTAAGCGGTGATCGCATGGCCGGTGTTCAGGGTGTACAGTTTGCGCTGCACGTAGGCGACCAGCGTATCCGTCAGCTTCATGCCTTCGATATTCGGCACGCCGCCCTTGAACGCAGGTTCTTCCACGATCCATTCATAGAAGGATTCCACGCCTACGTCGAGCAGATTGTCGCCTTTGAACGGCGGTACGATGCGGTCTACGGAGCAGTTGGGGAAGCCGACATGTTCATCCGCATAGGCTTTGGCTTCGTCGGACAGATGAGTATACACCTGCTCCTTGAGATGCGAGCTTGCGCCGACCATATTTTCGCAGGCGATGATGTTCAAGAAGCCGGAGCCGGACTTGGCGCGTTCTTCCAGACCTGCCGCAATGTTGACCGCGATAAACTTCAGCACGTTCGGGCCGACGGCTGTGGTGATGATCTCGGCTTCGATAATGTGCTGCGACAGCTCAGGGCTATTCGATAGAACGCCGGACACGCCGGTTACCGGAATCTCACGCTTGTCGAGATCGAGAATGTGGATGGTATAGCCGTGTTTTTCGTTCAGCTCCTGAATCATGGCCTCGTTAACGTCGGCGAAGACCAGTTCGTAACCGGCTTCGACCAGCAAAGCTCCGATAAAACCTCGACCGATATTACCCGCTCCGAATTGAATGGCTTTTTTAGACATAATCAAATACCTCCAAGATAAGGGATGACTCGCTTGTTGGATGAAACATCAGCGGCGAGCGAATCTAGCGTATAGAGAGAAAAGTCTTCTGAAGTCCTGACATTCATTAAACAGTAAAAGGATGGTTAAGCAGCCAGTGAACAGGGAACTTTGAAGTGAACGCGTGAAAGGGAAAGGAAAGAGGGGTTCTTTCCTTTCCCTATTCATCTGTGCGTCGTCTGGCTTGTGATTATTCCGGCTGTACGCTCAGGACGTTATAGACATCGTCTACATTGCGCGTATTGGCCAGGCGTTGTACCGTCGATTCGTCTTCGATCGCTTCCGCGATCTTTGTCAGAATCTTCAGGTGTTCACCGCGAGCACCGGCAATGCCGATGACGAGATAGGCTGTACCGCCTTCAAACTCCACACCATTTGGATATTGCAGGACAACGATCCCGGAGTTTTCAATCTCGTTCTTCGCCGTGCCCACACCGTGAGGGATCGCCACACCGTTGCCGATGTAAGTGGAAGCCACGCCTTCGCGTTCGATCATGGCATTCACATAGCCCGGTTTAACGTAACCTGCGGCGGAGAGCATGCGTCCCGCTTCGCGGATTGCTTCTTCCTTGCTGACACTTGGCAGGCCAAGACGGATGTTTTCTTTGCGCAGAATGTTCGACGAATCGAAGCCTGGCGCGACTTTGTCCAGCGCATTATCGATGTCCCATTGCGCGTCCGGCGTTGCAGTTGTGTTGCGTTCCGCTGGAGATTCTCCAGCTTGAGAAGCTTTCAGTTCTTCAATTAGATCTTCATAGACCGGGTTGTTAATAAAGTTATCGATGGAGACGTGGTGCGCGTTTGGCGCTTTGGCTCTGGCGCGATCCGTCAGATTTTGCTGCGTCACGACGATATCCGCATCCGAAGGGATGTTCTCGATGGCGGTGTTTGTGACGTTGATTGGCAGTCCTGCCGCTTTGACTTTCTTGCGGAAGGACGAAGCGCCCATCGCGCTCGAACCCATACCAGCGTCGCAGGCGAAGACAATTTTTTCGACCTTGCCGTTTACGCGTACGTTCGTTCCTGCGGCGGAGCCGGCTGCGCCCGTTTTATTGCCTTTCATTGCCTGCGAAGCTTCGCGAGCTTTGGCCAGATCTTCGTCGTCCGCTTTGTAGTTGCGGAGGAAGATCGCGGATACCAAGAACGATACGATTGCGGCTACGGCTACACCGGCGAGAACCGCCAGCTGCCCGCCTTTAGGAGATACGAGCATCAAAGCGATGATACTGCCCGGCGAAGCAGCAGATACGAGGCCTGCGCCTGTCAGAGTGAACGTGAATACGCCTGCCATACCGCCCAAGATAACGGAGAGGATCAGAACTGGTCTCATCAGGACGTAAGGGAAGTAAATTTCATGGATACCGCCCAAGAAATGAATGATGATCGCGCCCGGAGCGGAACTCTTGATCGAGCCTTTGGCGAATACCCAGTACGCGAGCAGAACGCCCAGACCCGGACCCGGGTTGGCTTCGATCAGGAAGAAGATCGATTTGCCGAGACGCTGCGATTCTTCAAGGCCCAGCGGGCTGAAGATACCGTGGTTGATCGCATTGTTCAGGAACAGGATTTTGCCCGGTTCGACGAAGATCGAGACGAGCGGCAGGACGCCCCAGTTTACGATCGTTTGCACGCCGGATTCCAAGATGTTAGTAAAGCCGCCGACCAGCGGCCCGATACCGTAGTAACCGCCGACCGCCAGCGCGGCGCCGATGATGCCAAGCGAGAAGTTATTGACCAACATTTCAAAACCGGCCGGGATCTTGCCTTCCACAGAACGGTCGAACTGCTTGATGATCCAACCGGCCAGAGGACCCATGATCATCGCGCCGATAAACATCTTGACGTCGCCGGCACCGACGATGACGCCCATCGTGGCGATAGCCGCGATAACGCCGCCGCGGTGATCGGCGAGCATTTTACCGCCGCTGTAAGCGATCAAAAGCGGCAGTAAGTAAGTGATCATTGGACCGATCATAGTCGCAATGGCTTCGTTCGGCCACCAGCCGGTCGGAATAAAGAGAGCCGTCAACAGCCCCCACGCGATAAACGCACCGATATTCGGCATAACCATCGCACTGAGGAACCGTCCGAATTTCTGCACGCCCTGTCTTGCGCCGCCGGACTTGGCTGGCGTCGAGATGCTGCTCATAGTTGTTCAACCTCCAATGTATATTGTTCGATTTTTCTTGCGTATAGCTCTCTCATCATGTCCGCAATCTCGCTGCGAAGCCGTTCCGGCTCCGAGGAAGAGAGTCTTGCGGCAAATCCGGGACGGTCGATCAACGACTTGCTGATCTCACCGGCGGCTTGGAGGTAATGCTTGGTGCTGGACTTGGGCGCCAGCAGGAGCAGTGCCGCCTTCAAGAGCAGCGGCCTGTCTTCGGATTCGGTGGGCAGGCCGTCCGGAAAGCGGAAGACGCCCAGCGTAAGCTTGTCGATCACCTGCGAACGGCAGTGCAGCAGAATCAATCCGTCCTGCGACAAGACCGTCTCGCCAAGTCGTTCGCGCTCATGCAGTTCACGTTCGAGAACGGCAGCTTCTTCCTCGCTGTTGGCAAAACGCCCGGCAATCGCGCCGATCAGTTCGCTGACCGTGTGCACGGCAAAGCGGCTGTCGATGTCAATGTTTTTGACCAAATCGAGAATACCGGCCAGCGTCTGATGATGTTCTTCCAAGGTGCCAACTAGATCCCCTTGCAGGGCGATTCGTTTTTTCTTTTTGACGAATCCCCGCTGCTGTTCATTGACGAACCGCCGAATCTGCTCCACATCCTGGTGAGAGAGCAGCACGGACACCCGCACAAGCGGGACATCCGTCTCCACCTCCACCGTCGAGATGATAAAGTCCGCTTCCCGATTCTCGGCAGCTTCCGAGGCGGAGGCCGGGCCGATTAGGGTAAAGGAGGGGAATTCTTTGCGAACCCGAGCCATCAGCAGCCCGGAAGTGCCCATACCGCTGGCACAGGCGATCAGCACCTTGGGGGAAGGGCGTTCCGCTCGTGCGTATTCACTCATGGCGCCAATGTGCATGGCAATGTAGCCAATCTCGGAATCCGGCACTTTACGCTGGACGTAATCGGCCAGAACTTGAGAGCATTTGATCGCAATGGCGAACACATCTGCATACTGTTCCCGAATCTGAGCCAGCAGTGGATTGCGGATGTCCAGTCCCAGTCTAAGCCGCTCAACGGCCGGCCCCAGATGATGAACGAATCCGGCGAACAGCTTGCTGCTGCCCTTGAGTTCGTAGCCAAATTCCGCTTCGGCAGCCTTGAGCATGTTGCGGGCTAATCGAACAAGTTCAAAGCTCACATAGTCGTAGTAATTGTCGTTGTCCCGATCCAGCCGCGTCTCGGCACCCTTGAGATGCATGGTGATGTAGCCAATCTCGTCCTCGGGAATCTCGATACCCAGCATCTCTTCCAATCGACTGGCCAACCGGCGGGCCTGTTCAAACTCACTCAAGTTCCGCAGACTGTCCAGTACACGGGCGTCAATGACGATGCGCTGTCCAGCGCGGATGCGCTGAATGGCAAGCGCGAGATGGACGGCCAGACCGATGTAGGCTGTGTCGGTTAGCTTGAGATCGAGGCTGTTCTCCAGTTCTTCGACCATGCGCTGAAGCTGTTCGGCAGCGTTCTCATCAATCAGATTCAGCAGACGACTGCGAATATGCGACCGAATTTTCGTGGGATCGCCAGTCTGATCTTCCGAAGTGTTCAACAGCTCGGCAACCTGTTCTTCCGTCACGCTCTCGTATACCAGTTGGATGAGAGCGGAACGAATGGCGGTCTCGCTTCCTTCCACATACACCCCGTACCCGGGCTTGCGGATCAGACTCACACCGAAAGGCTGCAACCACTGTTCGGCCCGATCCAGATCGGTACTCAGCGTACTTTCGGTCACTTTGAACTGTGAGGCGAAGCTGTACGATTTCACTGGTTCGGCAGCCAGCAGCAGCTCACTGATGAGGAAATAATGCCGTTCGTCCTTGCTGTAATCTTCTCTGGCTGAACCCGCCGCGCGGAGTTCTTCTATAAGGGCATCCCACTTCTGCGGCGCAGCTTCCAGTCTGACTCCGGCACCCGGTTTGCGGATCAACTTTGCTCCTCTTGCCGTGAGCCAGCTTTCCACGCCGGGAAGTTCTCGTTTTACCGTTCTTTCGCTGACATCCAATTCGTCCGACAGATCCCGTACCGTAACGAACGCTCCCTTTGAAACGAGCAGTCGCTTCAGGATCGGCAGCAGTCGCCCGGTCGGTTTGTCCACGTGGATACCTCCTTTTTAAACCCCTCATTTTTGAAAACGGTATCATTTCCCTGGGAGCAGGGAGGAGACGATTTGCCGTAGAGCGGATCAACACATGCAAGACCTCGTCTTCTTCTCAAATTTTAAGCACACCGCCTTGTAATGGCAAAGGAAAGATGCCGGATTTTGTCCTGATTCAACCGGTGACAAAGTCGAAGAACGGCGGGTTTTCCCCCTTCGCAAGCAGAAGTTTTTCATTCACTTATTACTCCAATCGTTCACAGATCAACCATCTTTCATGCAAAGTTTGGATAAAATTTTCAATGGATTTCAGTGGTGAGTTTTAAATGGTTTTTGGCGGATATGGATGGGGTTGTAAGTTGGAAGGCGTTGATGGGATGAAGATTCTTTCGGCAGCGTGAAAAGTGGAGAAACACTAACAAAGGTGCACTAACAAAGGTGCAGAACACTGAAGATACTCGGCCTCATTGGGAGAAGTGTGGAGAAGCCGGATGAAATGCACGTTGGGTAGAGCGATTCGGAAGCAGGCAAAACAGAGCTGCAAGGGGCGCTGCAACTGCGATCCATCGGCCTTGCGGAAGGTACACGGGATGTATACGGACGCGAAACACGCGCCGCCTTGGATACGGGAGTATCTGGGGCGGCTTTTTGTGTTTGGTTTGCGGACAGAGCCTGTGGAATAAGGAAGGGAGCGAGTGGCATAGGGGAGAAAACTTTGAACATGCTTATGAAAAGGGGTTGAACGAACAGATTACGGTCGAGAAAAACGAACGCCGACTGGAGCTGTTAAAACGTGGGCTTGGGCACGGGACAGCAGCTTTTTTGCGGCAGATCTGGTTTCCAACTGTCGGGCATCTGGATGATCTGCATGCGGAATGGGAGGTGCGCGATTGCCACGGCGGGTATATCCGAGCCGAGCCGAGAAAAAGCAAAATGACCCGCAGCACCTCCCGTGAGGGGGAAGGCGCTGCGGGTCATTCTCTTCAATGGCGGGCTGCTTGCTGCACGCGCATCTAAACTAAGGCATTAAGCGGCCGAAGCTCCGCTCCGTGCGCCTGACGCTCCGCTTCGCACCTGCCGCATCAGCCTGCGGTTGGCACTCATTAGATATGCGCTTGTGCAGCGCCTTGCGTCGCCTGAACTGGTGATGGCACTTGCGGGGGAGACTCTCGTCCCTTGCCTTATACCCCGCCAATTTGCAGTTGGTACTCGCCGTTGACGCTCCTGCCTAGCTCCTCACACCGCGCCTGCCGCTCCAGCCTGCGGCTCTCGTTCGCCGGACACGCTCTCGCCGGAGGCCAGTTCGATCTCGCGGTCGTAGAGAGTGAGCGCTGCGGTTTCCGGACCTTCGTTTACAACGGTGGTCGTATTGCCGGATACTTTGACCTGTAGGCGGGCGCCGCGGAATCCGACTTTGAACGACAGGGATGTCCAGCTTGCCGGACTGAACGGATTCAGCACCAGGCGTCCGCCGCGGACGCGCAGACCACCGAAGCCTTGAACAACGGACATCCACGTACCTGCCATGCTGGTCGTGTGGCAGCCATCTTCCGTATCGTTGTTGTAGTTGTCGAGATCCAGACGCGACGTGCGCAAGTACATCTCGTAGGCCTTGTCCGTGTAGCCCAGTTCAGCCGCGAGGATGGCGTGCACGCATGGCGACAGCGACGATTCGTGTACGGTGATTGGCTCGTAGAAGTCGAAGTTCCGGCGTTTGGTCTCCAGATCGTAACGGTCACCGAGGAAGAACAGCCCCTGCAGGACGTCCGCCTGTTTGATGTAGCAGGAGCGCAGGATGCGATCCCATGACCAGTTCTGATTAAGCGGCAGATGCACCTGATCGAGGTGGGAGACCGGCAGGATTTCCTTGTCAAGGAAGCCGTCCTGTTGAAGGAAAATGCCCGCCTCTTCGTCTTCCGCCAGCAGCATCCGCGCCGAGATGTCCGCCCATTTGTCCGTTTCGGTTGTGGTCAATCCGATCCGTTCAGCGACCGCTTTCAGAGCCTCCGGCTGTTCATTTTTCAGTTGGTTGGCGACTTGAAGCGTATATTCCAGCGTCCAGGCCGCCATGCGATTGGTGTACCAGTTGTTGTTGACATTGTTCTCATATTCATTCGGCCCCGTCACACCCAGAATCTGATAGGCACCGCGGCGTTCGGAATAGGTCACGCGTTCTTCCCAGAACCGCGACAGCTCGGCCAGCACTTCAAAGCCGTATTCGCCCAGGTAGGCGGAATCGCCCGTGTATTCGACATAGTTGTAGATGGCATAGGCGATGGCGCCGTTACGGTGAATCTCTTCGAAGGTGATCTCCCATTCGTTATGACATTCTTCGCCGTTCATGGTGACCATCGGATAGAGGGCACCCTTGGTGAAGCCCAGCTTTGCCGCGTTTTCTTTTGCTTTTTGCAGATGCTTGTAGCGGTAGATCAGCAGATTTCGTGCAACATGGGAATCGGCGGTGCTGAGATAGAACGGCAGGCAGTAAGCTTCGGTGTCCCAGTAGGTGCTGCCGCCGTATTTTTCCCCCGTAAAGCCCTTAGGCCCAATATTGAGTCGGTCGTCTTCGCCCGTATAAGTCTGATGCAGTTGGAAAATGTTGAAGCGAATCGCCTGCTGCGCCTTCTCATCGCCTTCGATCACGATGTCTCCATCGCGCCACTTCTCCGCCCAAGCTTCACGCTGCGCGTCGAGCAGGGCGTCGAAGCCGCGTTCGAGCGCATCTTCCGCCAGCTCACGGGCTTTGTCCACCAGCGTGTCCGGCTCATGATCGCGGGAGGTGACGTTGGCGACGTATTTATACAGCGTAATCGTCTGATCGGCTTCCGCTCTCAGCGACAGCGTAATTCCGGCAAACTTGTCCCGCTTGTGCGTATCCGCTTCCACGTGGAACTCTTGATCTTCGTCGCCCGTTGCCGCCAGCTCATACACCATATGCGAAGCTACGCGGAAATCCAGCTTTTTGGTGCGCACTTCAACACGTGCATGATCGACTGCCGCGTCCTGCGAGACGCCGTCCCAGAACTTTTCCTCATAGTTGGAATCTTTGTTCACCACGTCCGCGTCCAGATAAGGCGTCAGCTTGAGCTGCGCCGGAGCATCAAGCGCCGTTACCGCATAACGAATCGTTCCAATTTCTTTGAAAGGAACACTGACAAAGCGCAGCGATTCAATCCGAATCCGCGCTCCACCTGGCAGTTTGGCTGTCAGACTGCGGCTGAGTGTGCCTTCTTTCATGTTCAGCGTCCGCGTGAAGTGTTCGACTTCGCAGGTGGACAGATCGAACGCTTCGCCGTTAACTTCCACATCGATGCCAATCCAGTTCACCGAGTTCAGCACCTTGGCAAAATATTCGGGATAACCGTTTTTCCACCAGCCTACACGCGTCTTGTCCGGATAATAGACACCTGCCATGTAGCTGCCTTGAAGCGAAGGGCCGCTGTACTGTTCTTCAAAATTGGCCCGTTGACCCATGTAGCCATTGCCGATACTGAACACGCTTTCGGAAACTTCCGTGCGTGCAGGATCGAAGCCTTCCTCGATAATGCGCCATTCGTTCACTTTGAGATACGGTTTCATGCTTGATCTCTCCTTATCGGGGGGTGAGGGACGAAGATCTTCGGCGGCGCCGCAAGAACGGAATCCCTTTTAGTACCTTGTCCACACTAAAGGTCAGGTTACGTTCATCGAAAACCCACTTGAACCGTGCATGTTTCCGATGAACGCAAACCTTAATGGAGTACGGTCAAGGTATTAGTGCAAACGTTTGAACTATAAGATAAAGCCAAACCGGGAAACGTGCAAGCAGCAAGCAGGCGACGTCTCCCGGTCCGGCGTACAGCCAGACGGCTCAAGGCTTGCGAATCGGCGCATACAGCGAGGATTCGCGCACGATCAGGCGATGCGAGATGATATGACGGACAGGCTCCCGTTCTTCAGGCGCCAACTCAACGGCGCGAATCAAAGTCTGGGAAGCCGTATAACCCAACTGGTAGCTGCCGATGTCCACGCTGCTGATCGGCGGGCTGGATAGTTCGGCCAGCGCCAGATTGTTAAAGCTGACGATGCTCAGATCCTGCGGAATCTTGTAGCCCAGTTCGTTCAGCCCACGGATCACACCGAAGGTCACGAAGTCGTCCACGACCAGCATGCCGCTGGGACGTTCCGGCAGGTTCATCAGCAGGGACATCGCCCGGTAGCCGCTGTCCTGAAGGAATTCGCCTTCGACAATCCAATCGCGGCGAAGCGGAAGCCCGGCTTCCTCAAGCGCTTTGCGGTAGCCTTTCATTCGGTCGATGGACACGACCATATTCGGCGGCCCGCTGACAAATCCAATGCGCTCATGACCGAGCGAGATCAGATGACGTGCGGCATCGTAAGCGGCCTGTACATTGTCGGTATCGACCGACAAAATATCGGGGTAGCGCTCGCTGCGTCCCACCAGTACAAACGGGAAATTCCGCTCTTGAAGGAACTCGACAACGGGGTCGTCCTTGCGTGAATAGAGCAGCACGGCGCCATCCACACGCCGCCCGTTCACCAGGCGGGCAACGGCTTCCACTTCTTCCGCTTCGCTTGCACCGGAACTAATGAGTACGTCATAACCAGACCTTGCAGCCTGTGCTACGATGCCCCGGATCAGCTCCATGAAGAACAGATTCAGAAATAACTCTTCTGCCGGCTTGGGCAGAATGACACAGATGCTTTTCGTCGTTTTGGAGACGAGGCTTTTCGCCATCATGTTCGGGTGATAACCCATTTCATCCATGATCTCCCGCACCTTACGCGCCGTGGCGGCGCTGATGCGCGGATGGTTGGAGAGAACCCGGGACACGGTAGATGGCGAAACGCCCGCTCTCCTGGCGACGTCCTTGATCGTAACGGACATATGCAGCCTCCCTTTTGCGGCGCCCGGCGCGTGTCGTCGAAGCGAATGGCGCGTCGGTTGTGCCTTCATGTTAATTCAAACGACCTGCCTTGTAAATGAGCGTCTGCAAATTAAGAACCGCAGTGGAGACATTTGAAGCGCCATAAAGAAGTTTTTCAGTGGATTGCAATATTTTCCATAAACATTCGCAAGAAAACGAGCAAGCGGGAGAGAAAACGAGCATGCGTCAGAAACAAAGCAAGAAAGCGACGAAAGAGACGGAATATCGTTTGTGCAAACGTTTTAACAAATCCAGCAGATCGGCTATGATGTGTGAGGAATAAAGCGCTTTCCGGTTAGCGGATAAGCGAAAAAACAGGAAAGAAGAACACGTTCAGAGGCGAAAACGCCAGAAATCGGGCATACATAAGCAAGAAACAGGCATAAGTCGCGCTCTGTAAAACAAACGTTTGCACAAATTGTGAACAACTCCGTTCTTCTTTCCAGCCAGTGCGTTGACCACCTTTACTTTTACCTTGGTCAACGCACAGGGTCGTCGGTGTGGCAGGGCGCTTGGACGCCGAAAAACAAACAGGAAGGTGGCAGCAACGATGCGAGGTACGAGAAAATGGGGGTTTTTGATCGCTGCGCTGATACTGGCGCTGATGGTGACGGCTTGCGGAGGTGGCGGAGCTTCAACCGCAAAAGATTCGACCGCAACAACGGATAAGGCAGCCACGACGGATGCCGGCAAATCGGATGCAGCAGCGGCTGATCCGGCGGCGCAGCCTGCGGAAGACGAAGAACTGAAGCCGGAAGAAGGCGCGTCGCTTAAAGTATGGGACAGTGGCGACCAGAAAGCTTTCATCGAAGATCGCGCTGCTGCCTTTGAAAAAGAGTTCGGCGTCAAAGTCGAATTCAGTGAAGTTGGCGCTGACAAAGCGATGACCCAGATGGTTACTGATGGCCCGGCGGGCGTAGGCGCAGACGTATTCGTCGGCATGCACGACCAGGTGGGACAAGGTCAGGCCGCAGGGATTCTGATGCCAAACGACTGGTTTGAAGAAGAGACGCGTAACGACAACAGCGAGCTGGCGGTTAACGCCCTGACGTACGATGGAATTCTCTATGGCTATCCGAAGTCGGTAGAGACCACGGCTGTATTTTACAACAAAGACCTGATTAAAGAAGTACCAGCCGACTGGGAAGGCGTCAAATCCTTCGCCAAAACCTTCAATGATGCCGCAGCGAACAAATATGCCATCATGTGGGAAGTGGCAAACGGTTATTATGCGTTTCCATTCTTCGGCGGTTATGGCTCTTACATCTTTGGCAAAGACGGCACCGACCCAACCGACATCGGTCTGAACAACGAGCAGGGTATCGAAGCAGCCAAGTTCATCCAGGGTCTGCATGACATCCTGCCGCTCAAGACATCCGACATCAACGGCGACATCAAAAAATCGCTGTTCGCCGACAAGAAACTGGCCATGAACATCAGCGGTCCGTGGGACATCGCTTCCCTGAAGGAATCGACACCAAACCTGGCAGTGGGCCTGTATCCGAAGCTGCCAAACGGCAAAGACATGACTCCATTCTCCGGCGTGAAATCCTACTATGTGAGCGCCTATACGAAATATCCAAATGCAGCCAAGCTGTGGGCACACTTTGCTTCTTCGGCAGAGAGCCAACAGAAGAACTTTGAGATGACGGGCTACCTGCCATCCAACAAAGAAGCGGCTGAATCCGATGCAGTCAAAAAAGACGCATTGTCCGCCATGTTCCTGAAGCAGTTCGAGAACTCCGTACCGATGCCTTCCATTCCGGCGATCGCACAGTATTGGTCCCCAATGGAAGCGGCGATCTCCGGCATCTGGAACGATAAGCAAGACCCGAAAGCGGCGATGGACAACATGGTCAATCAGATGAAAAGCAATATCACGACTGGACAATAATTGACGCATCGCGCCGACCGGTTCAAGACCACCGTACACCCGCCTAAAGCGGAGCGTGCGGTGGTCTGCCGGATTTTCGGCGGAGAAAGGACGGAATTCAGATGAATCAATCCAAAAGTGCCGCCCTTCCGGAACGGACCCGCGGCGCGGGAGGCGCTCATGCACGTACGGCGGCCTGGCTCTCCGTACTCTGCATGGGGCTGGGCCAGCTCTACAACCGGCAGATCGTCAAGGGACTGCTGTTCCTGCTGGCGGAAGCGCTCGGCATTTATTTTATCATTACAAGCCTGTTTACGAATCTGATGGGACTGATTACGCTCGGCGATACGCCCGCGCACCTGGAGAAGGTCGGCCGTCTGTACAAAAACGTGCCGGGCGATCACTCCATTTTTATCATGATCTACGGACTGGTGGCGTTCCTGTTCCTGGCGCTGTTCCTCACCTTCTATGTCCTGAACGTGCGCGACGCCTATACGGTTGGACGCCTGCGTGAAGAGGGTAAGTCATCCCCGAATTTCCGTGATACGCTGCGTTATGCTTCGGACAAAGGCTTCCCGTACGTGCTGCTGTCGCTGCCGACGGTTGGCGTTCTGTTCTTCACGGTGCTGCCGATCCTGTTCATGATCTTGATCGCCTTCACCAACTATGCCGCACCTGACCATATTCCGCCGAAAAATCTGGTGGACTGGGTGGGCTTCGATACGTTCAAGAACCTGCTGACGCTCAAGGCATGGAGCCGTACCTTCTTCGGCGTGCTGACCTGGACGATCATCTGGGCGGTGCTGGCGACGATCACGACTTACTTCGGCGGCATCTTCGTCGCGCTGTTGATCGAACAGCAGGGCATCCGCTTCAAGACGTTCTGGCGTACCGTATTCATCATCCCTTACGCGATTCCGCAGTTCATCTCGCTGCTTGTCATGAAGAACCTGCTGAACGACCAGTTCGGCCCGATCAACCAATATCTGCGCTGGATGGGGCTGGGAGGCCTGCCGTGGCTGAACGATCCGTTCTGGGCGAAAGTTACCGTGCTGATGGTCAACATGTGGATCGGGATTCCCGTGTCCATGATCCTCGTACTCGGCGTACTGACGTCGATTCCGCGTGACCTGTACGAAGCGGCTGACATTGACGGTGCAAGTTCATTCCACAAATTCCGCTCGATCACGCTGCCGTTCGTGCTGTTCCAGACGACGCCGGTGCTGATTATGCAGTTTGCGGGCAACATCAACAACTTCAATGTGATCTACCTGCTGACGGGCGGACAACCAGCCAATGGCGAATATTCATTTGCGGGCAGTACCGACCTATTGGTGACTTGGTTGTACAAGCTGACACTCGACAACCAGCGCTACAACTTCGCGTCAGCCGTCGGCATCATTATTTTCATTATTATCGCCTCGTTCTCGATCTATAACTACCGCAAGAGCCGGTCGTTCAAAGAGGAGGATATGATCCAATGAAGAGCAAAAAAAGAGTTAAACTTACGCTCAGCTATATCCTGCTCGGGCTGATTGCGATTGCTTCCGTCTATCCGGCGATCTGGATCGTCATGTCGTCGCTCAAAGTCGGGGATTCACTGTACAGCGAAACCTTCATTCCGCGCCAACTGACATTCGATCATTACCGGGATCTGTTTGTTCAACATTCCGACAAAGATCTGCCGTATCTCAAATGGTATTGGAACACGCTCAAGATCGCCGTGACCAGCATGGTGCTCGGCACGATCATTCAAGTGTTGACGGCGTACGCCATGTCGCGTTTCCGGTTCAAGGGACGCCAGACCGCCATGACGACCGTGCTGATTCTCGGCATGTTCCCAGGCTTCATGAGCATGATCGCCATCTACCTGATGCTGCTTCAGCTCAACCTGCTGGATTCTCCGTGGGCGCTTGTACTTGTGTATACGGCTGGGGCCGCACTGGGCATGTTCGTTGCCAAAGGCTTCTTCGATACCATTCCCAGAGCGCTGGAAGAATCGGCACTGCTCGACGGAGCGGGACACTGGAAGATCTTCACCTCGATTATTCTGCCGCTGTCGCGTCCGATCATTACGTATATCGCCCTGACCACCTTCACCGGTGCGTGGGTAGACTTTATCTTCGCCCGTCTGATCCTGCGTTCACGCGAGAACTGGACATTGGCTGTTGGTCTGTATGAGATGGTCAACACGTATTCCAGTACGGAGTTCACCCTGTTCGCAGCGGGTTCGGTACTGGTAGCCATTCCGATTGCCATTCTGTATATGTTCCTGCAGCGTTTCCTCGTACAAGGGTTGACGGCTGGAGCGACGAAGGGATGAGCAGGGGCCGCGGACTTCGGTTTTCTTGGAAAAGAGAAGACGGGGAAGAGATGGCGGCGTTCGGTCGGAAGGCAGTACGTGGGCACCGCGCGGCTGGCGCCGAGCTGACGGCGGCCCGCCGCTCCCTGCCGCTGCTGGCTTCCGCGCTGCTGCTGACCGCGCTGGTCTCCGGCTGTTCGGGCGGCGACACGGCCGATCCCGATTCTACGCCCTCAGCGGCGAAGGGCGATGCTGCAGCAGCAGACGCATCCGGCGGTGCGGCTAAAGATCCAGCTTCCGGCAGCGGTACCGCGAAGGATGCGGCTTCCCAAGCGGGAGACGCGACCGCAAACCCCCAGGCGGCAGACGAACAAGCCGCCGCCGCTGCCGACCAACCCGACGAACAGCCGGGCACGGTCTATTATGAAGTGTTTGTCCGTTCGTTCTACGACTCGAACGGTGACGGAATCGGCGATCTCAAAGGGCTAACCAAGAAGCTGGATTACCTGAATGACGGTGATCCCTCAACGACGGATGATCTGGGCGTTGGCGGCATCTGGCTGATGCCGATTCTGGAATCACCGAGCTATCACGGTTACGATGTGACGGATTACGACCGCGTGAATCCGGATTACGGAACGGAAGAAGATCTGCGCCAGCTGATTGAGGAAGCGCACAAGCGCGGGATCAAGGTCATTATGGATCTGGTCGTTAATCACACGGGCAAAGACCATCCATGGTTCAAGGACTCCGCTTCCGGCAAAGAGGCGAAGCATCGGGACTGGTATGTCTGGGCGGAAGATCAGGGCAAACAGCCGGTTGGCCAGAGCGCCGCAGGCAGCGGCAATCCGTGGCATCCGGCAGGAGCCAGCCATTATATGGGCACCTTCTGGGATGGAATGCCCGACCTCAACTTTGACAACCCGGATGTCCGTAAGGAAATGATCCGCGTCGGGCAGCACTGGCTCGATCTGGGGCTGGATGGCTACCGCTTGGATGCCGCCAAACATATCTATGAAGACTCCACCTCCGACCGCAGCCCGGCGACGACGGAGAAGAATGTAGCCTGGTGGCAGGAGTTCCGCCAGGCCATGCAGGAGAAGAATCCCAACGTCTATCTCGTTGGCGAGATCTGGGAGAATTCACCGGCAGCTGTTGCGCCGTATCTGAACAAAGCGTTCGATTCCGGCTTCGATTTCGGCTTGGCCGAAGGACTGGTCGGCGCGGTCAAGAGCGGCCGCGCAGGCAGCGCGATCTCGCGTCTGCCGGATTATTACCGGCTGTTCAGCGAAGCGTCCGGCGGTCGCTTCGTGGATGCGACCTTCCTGACCAATCACGATCAGGATCGCATCATGACGCAGCTTGGCGGCGACGCGGAGAAGATGAAAGTCGCAGCGGCTGTGCTGCTGACGCTGCCAGGCAATCCCTTCATCTACTATGGTGAAGAGATTGGTATGCTTGGCGCCAAGCCCGATGAGCAGATCCGCGAACCGATGCTCTGGGCGGCATCCGGCAAGGACAAAGGCCAGACGAGCTGGGAACCGCTCGTCGCCAATGCGCCGGGCGCATCAAAAGCGCCGGCTGCCGCCAACGTCGCCGCCCAGACCGGCGAAGCGGATTCGCTGCTGTCGCGCTACCGGACGCTGATCCGCTGGCGCGAAGAACTGCCCGCGCTGCGTGACGGCGCGATCGAATCGTACGACCCCGGCGACGACCGCGCGGTCGCTTTCGTCCGCGAAGCCTCCGGGCAGCGCCTGCTGGTGCTGCACAACCTCTCGGGCGAAGCGCTGGAGCTGGATCTCCAAGCTTCCGGCGCCTCAGCCGCGCCGGAGTTCAGCCGGATCATGCACAGCACCGATCCGGCGGCCTCGCTGGACGGCGCAGGCGGGAAGCTCAAGCTCCCGCCCCATGCCAGCGCCGTGCTCGGCCCGTAGAATCCCGTGCGTAACGATCCGCACGGCCAGCAGTGAACAGCCAGCGCTTCTACCTGGCAAGCCTGTGACAAGGCAGAAGGTCTACGCTTTTACGCGGCATGTCAGCCACAAAGCGAACGCTCTAAGCTTATATCCAGCAACCCTGCCACAGAACGAATGGACTGTCTCCACCCGGCAGCCCGCCGACAAACAAACAGCCTGCATCCTGCCTTTAGAAGGCGTGGATGCAGGCTGTTTTTGCATATGGAGCTACGATCGGAAGCCAGTGCCTTGGCGGAGGGCTCTGCCAGGCGTTGGCTACCTGAGAAACAGTTCGGATTCAGGAGCCGGGACGTCGGGGACGCCCCGATCTGGCGAATACATAACGGTTGCGGCCTTCGGCCTTCGCCTGATAGAGTGCTTCGTCGGCGCGTCCGATCAGCTCATTTGCGCTCGACTTTTCGCCGGGATACAAGGTACATCCTCCGACGCTGATCGTGATCTGCTTGGATACGCCCGAATAATCGTGCGGAATACTGAGGGAACGCACACATTCGATCATCAGCTCGGCAATCTGCCGGGCTTCATGCTCACTATGACCGGGAAGAATGATCGCAAATTCCTCGCCGCCGTAGCGGGCGGTGAAGCCGAAGTGAGCCAGTGCTTCGTTCTCCAGCTTGGGCGCTACGCTGCGCAGCACCATGTCTCCGCCCAGATGTCCATAATTGTCGTTGTAGGCTTTGAAGAAGTCGATGTCAATCATCAGCAGCGATAGATGTTCCTTATCGCGCTGCGGCGCGTTCAACTCCTGCTTGAGCACTTCATCGAATTTCCGGCGGTTGGCGATTCGGGTGAGGCTGTCCACGCCAGCCAGCTCTTTGAGCTGTTCATTGGCTTCTTCCAGCGCTTTCTGCGATTCCTCCAGTTCTTCATGCTGACGGCTGAGTCGAACAAACAGTTTGTTCACTTCGCTGATGATCGCCAGCACCATGACCGAAGAGGCAATCAGCGAATCGACCCTGGAGCCATACCACCCCAGTGTATAGCGCTGACCTGCCGTCAGACTGAGCACAATGCCAAGGGTAAAAGAAAACGAGGCGACACTCAGCCATAACCGCAGCACACTGCGTTCCTTATACGGGAAGACGGAGAGCAGGCAGGCGGCAGCATTGAGTCCCAGAATGGCCGGGCCGATTCCCGAACTGATGACCCTTCCATAATCGTTATTTTCGATCAGCACCGGAAGGAAGCGATCCGAGCAGGCGAACAGCACCAGCGTGACAACAGCCAATATGACTGTACCCGTTGCAATGGACAGACACATGGGCAGTCGTTTAAGAGGAATGACCGCTGTTTTGGCGTGCATCGACCAATAGAAAACCATGAGTCCAATGGGAAAGGCCGCATGCCAGAAACACCACAGCCAGACTGCCGTTTGGGAACCGGGAGAAAAGGGTCCTGAAGCCGGCAGTAAGTTGATTAGGGCAAGTAAATAAAATAAACTGAGCAGCCCGGTAAACAAAAACGTACAGGCTAACAACAGAATGGGAAGAATACGAGAAGCGCGGAATTGATTGAACAGGATAAAGGCAGTCAGTCCGCTCCCCATGACGCCCCAGGCGCTCAGCACCGGAAACAAGATTGCAAAGTGAGGCAGCTCGACCTGTGCAAAAAATAGGGTTCCAATCGTGAAGAGGGCCATAACAATCGTCAACGCAAGGGCGACGCGCCGTTGGCGCGGGCTGACATGGAACAGCTGATCCTGCGAATCATCGCTGTAGAATAGGATATTCAAGCCAAGCCTTCCTTTCTCCGAGATCGACCGGCTGCGTCCATCTTTGCAGCCGCCGGTACATAGAAATCCCGATGATGTAACGTTATGGGATTTTTTGAGCGAAATCAATAAGAAAAAGGGACGAAAACACTAAAAATTATCGATATTAAAGGACAAAAAATTAGGGGGTAGAGGAAAAAGCGGAAAAAATCCGAAAATCATGCCGCGCTGAAGCGGTGCCAGCATGTTCACCAGAGCAGGACGGCATCAAAAGGCAGGTTTCCGTTTAAGCGGAAACCTGCCTTTTGGATCGGGATGGAAAGCGAGGAGATGGAAAATAACATTCATGCGGCGAACCGTATAGGCAATATACCGAGGTAACCGCCTCATTCTTGATGAGCCGTGTCGCTGCTGAATCTGCTTGGCAGTATTCAGGTGCGATCAGACGCGAGGCGCTTGGATCGCACCGTGGACGAAGCCGCGCGAAGCTTCCAGCCGGGTACGGGCTTCGCCAGCGGTCACACGCGCTTCCAGCATGACGATTGCCGTCTTGACCTGACCATCTGCCTCAGCAAATGTTCGCTCGATCGTCGCTTCGTCTGCTCCCGTCGCCAGGCCGATGATTCGTTTGGCGCGGAATACCAGCTTTTCATTGGAGGGGTTGAGGTCCACCATGAGATTGCGATAGACCTTGCCGCTGCGGATCATGGCGGTGGTAGTCAGCATGTTCAGAATGAGCTTCTGCGAGGTGCCGGCTTTCATCCGGGTTGAACCCATGACCACTTCCGGGCCCATCACCGCTTCGATCACCGGAACCCCAAGCTCCGCCATCGGCGTTCCGGCATTGTTGCACAGCCCATAGGTGACTGCCCCTCGGTGGATCGCCTGCTTCATGGCGCCCAGCACATAAGGCGTTCGCCCACTGGCGGCAATGCCCAGTACGACGTCCCGCTCCCCAACCTCCAGCTCGTCAATATCCGCAGCGCCAAGCGCTTCGCTGTCCTCCGCCCCTTCCACGGGGTCTTTGATCGCCTTGAAGCCGCCAGCGATCAGACCCTGCACCCGTTCCGGCGGCGTGCCATAAGTCGGCGGACATTCGGAAGCATCGAGAATACCGATGCGTCCGCTGGTACCGGCTCCTACATACAGCAGACGTCCGCCTGCATCGAACGCTTCCACCACTTGATCGGCGGCGGCGGCAATCTGTGGAATCAGCGGACGGATACGTTCGGCGATCAGGCGATCTTCGTCGTTAATCAGCGTCATGATCGACGTGGAATCCAGTTGATCGATGTTGGATGTATTCGGATTCGGCTGCTCGGTAGTCAAGCTTCCCAGTAGATGTTCCATAGCGTTCAGTCTCCTCTGCCGTATAGTACCTTGTCCAGGCGATCGGATCAGGAGTGGACAAGGTAATCGAATAGGCCGTTGCCGGCCTGATCCAGCCGTAATCGTTATTATGTCGTTGGGTCAAAAACGACCGGGGCGCAGGGGGGTGTGCCCCATGCGTAACCTGCGGCCGGAGAGAGACACCCTTTTCGTGCCGCCCTGGGCGGACGAGGGCGTCCAGGGGTGAAGAAGAAGCTGCTTCGTACCCTGATTTGCCTCACAAGTGTAGAAATCCATCGGCCTGCGGCGCAAGCGCGGCGGCTCTGTTAGGCACCGCCAAAGATCTGCCGCGCCAGCAGGGCAGCGCCTTCGGCAGCCGACCTGCCGCCTGCGCCGTCCACCAGCCGCAGCTTCGGAAACTCTGCGGCCAGAGCCTGGGCAAAGGCCTCGCGGAAGCTTGGCGAGTGCCCGAAGATCGAGCCGCCGAGGACGGCGTCCCCCTCGGCGAAGGCCGGCCGGTGCCGCAGCAGCCCGGCCGTCGTGGCCGCAAGATTCGCGGCCTCGTCTGCGACGATGCGCCGCGCGTCGGGATCTCCCGCCTCGCAGGCGCGGATGGCCGTCTCGGCCACGGCGGCAATCGCCGCTTTGTCCGTGCCGGGCGCGTAGACCCAGCGCTTGAGGTCCTCGGGCGTATGCAGCCCGAGGGCCTCGCGCACGGACGCGGCAAGTCCTGCCGCGCCGGAGCCAGCGCTGCCTGGCACGGCCGCCGCTTCGCCAGGCGGCGGCAGCTTCTCCGCGCCTTCGGACGCGGCCTGGGGCGCCACGGGAGCTGCTCCGACGGAAGAGGCGCCTTCGGCAGCCTCTTCCATCGGAGCGCATCTCGGCGCAGCAAGCCCGGCGCGGTCAAACTCCCGCGCCGTCAAGCGCAGCGCCTCCAGGCCCAGGCGATAGCCGCTGCCTTCATCGCCCAGCAGATGCCCCCAGCCGCCCGCACGGGCCCGGGGTTCGTCAGGCAGAAAGCCATAGACGATGGAGCCGGTGCCCGCAATGATCTGTAGACCATAGGGTCTGCCCAGCGCTGCCATCAGCGCAATCTCGCCTTCTGTACGGATCTCGAAAGGGCTGGGGGCACGCAGCCGCTGAAGCTCTTCTTTTAGAAAAGCGGTCAGTCGTAAACGTTCGTCCTCATGGTCGATACCTGACATACCAAGACAGATACCCAGGCATTTTCGCCCTATTAGCTGCGGCTGCTCAAGAAAAGTCTTGAAAATGGATGTAAGCTCCATGAACGCTTTATCAAAACCTACGGTGTGCGGATTGGTGCTTGTCCCGCGCACCTGGCAGAGGGCAGCGCCGCGTTCGTCGATCGCCGCCAATTCAGTCTTGGTGCCGCCTCCATCGATTCCAGCGTAGAAGTTCATCGCGTTCCCCACTTTATTTTTTTCTCAGTATAGGCGAAATACCAAAGGATGTAAAATAAAATTTCAGGAATAAAAAATATATTGAAATTTTATTTCACCGAATCTATAATGAACACATTCAAACATCTGGCAGGTTAGAAAACCTGTCGTGTAAGTTTTAGTAACGTAATGACGATTTGCAGAAAATGAGCAGAAAACGACATGAAAAGCAGTGGACCAGAAGATTAGGCGTCTGCTGCAAGGCTCTTACTTTTGCATCCAAGGGGAGGAACAGACATGAATGGCGGCTTGATCCGTCTGCGGGAGGGGCTGGAAGGCCTGAATCCTTCCGAACGCAAGATTGCGGAATTCATTTTAAGAGAGCCGGGGGAAGCTATTCAGTTCTCGATTGCGGAGTTGGCCTCGCGCAGTGGAGCCAGCCAAGCCGCCATCGTGCGCCTGTGCAAGACGATGGGATTCAAGGGTTATCAGGATCTCAAGATCAAGGTGGCGGGCGATCTTCAGGGATCGGGAGAAACGCAGGGGTATCAGGAGATTCGTCCGGGAGACAGCGTCTCGGCGATCATCCGCAGCGTGTCGTCGAACAACATCCAGTCGATCCGCGATACGCTGAAGATTCTGGACGAAGATATGGTGGAGAAGGCGGCGGACTGCCTCGCGGCGGCACGCAATTTGTACTTCTTCGGCGTGGGAGCTTCCAATCTGATTGCGATGGACGCCCAGCAGAAGTTTCTGCGGATCGACAAACGCAGCTTCTCCTTCGCCGATCCTCACGTGCAGCTGACCGCGGCGCTTACCGCTTCGCCGGAAGATGCCGTGGTGTGCATCTCCTATTCGGGCGAGACGAAGGAAGTGCTCAAAGCCGCGAAGCTGGCGAAGGAGAATGGCTGCCCGGTGATCGGCATCACGAAATATGGTCATTCCTCCTTGACCCGGGCAGCGGACATTCCGCTGTGTACCGCTTCAACTGAGAATGAGATCCGAAGCGGCGCCATGGCGTCGCGGATCACGCAGCTCAATCTGATCGACATTTTGTATCTCAGCGTGGCCAGTCGGGATTACGAGCATGCCGTTCAATATCTCGACAAGAGCAGACGGGCAATCAAGGAATTGTGAGCAGCGCGGAGAGCGACCGGATAGAAGCCATAGGGCTTGCGCCGATCGTGGGATAGCAAGGTCGTTCGACGAAATTCCAAAAGGGAGGGCATAAAGATGAAAAGAAAAGGATTGCTGTTGTCAATGGCGCTGTTGATGGGAGTCACAACCGCTTGTGGAGGCGGAGGGGGTTCCACCGCTTCCAAACCCGATGACAAGGACACCGTCACGGTCTGGACGTATCCGGTCTATGGGGAATATGAGACAGAGCTGAAGGATCGCGTCGCCAAATTCCAGAGTGAACATCCCAACATCACCGTCCAGACGGAAATGCTCTCCTGGGCCGAAGGGCCACAGAAATTCGACGTTGCGCTGAACGCAGGGAATCCGCCGGATCTGTATTTCCACAGCGTCGATGGAACCTATGTCAATACCAAGCTTGCACTTGACCTCACGCCTTACATGACCGACGAGATCAAGAATGACTATCTGCCGGGCACCCTGGAGCTGGGACAGATTCAAGGCGTACAGTACGGACTGCCGCTGTACCAATTCCAATGGGGATGGGGCGGCAATAAGCGGATTCTCGATGCGGCGGGCATCGACTGGAAGAAGATCCAGAGCGAAGGCTGGACGTGGTCGGAGTTCAAGCAGGCGGCGGCCAAGCTGACCGGCAAGACGGCCGACGGTGCTCCGCAGTACGCACTGGTCACGGATGGCAGCTCGCTGGACTTCATCGAGATGCTGTCGCGCAACAACGGCATGCCGGACGTGCTGGACGATAGCGGCAAGTTCCAGTGGAACGATGCACGCATCCTCGACACCATGAGCTTTATCAAGGGACTGTTGGATGAAGGCTACATGCCCAAAGAAACCGCTGCACTTGATCCGACCAAACGGACGGATATGTTCTACGCCGGACAAGCGGCAATCATCTCCAAGGCCATCCCTTATTATGATGTGATGCTCGCCACTCGCAACAAGGACATTGATGCCGGCACAGTCAAAGGCGAGAAAATCGACTTCGTTTATCTGCCTGTTCCGCATAACGACAATGAGCCAGCCAAGACGACGACTGGCGGCGAAGGGTATGTCGCGTTCAAGCAGAAGAATGACAAAGGCGAACAGCATGCCAAAAATACGTTCATGGTCATGGAATACCTGAGCAATGCCGAAGCCGGCAGCGCGTCCAATCAGCTTGCGCTTCCGTTCGTCCGCAAATCCCAGGCCGAAGCTTATGCAGGCAAAGAGCTGGGCAGCGAGACGACACTGGCTGCTGCCAAGAAGATGGCTGCGAACGCCGAACTTCCGGTTACGCTGAAGCTGGATGCGGCACTGGCCGCCAAGCAGAAGCAGTTCAAGGAGCAGGTTGTGAAGCCGAACATGCAGGCGCTCTACTCGGGTGAGAAGACGCCGGAGCAGATTGCCGACGACTTCAAATCCAAAGGGTCGCAGTCATTCGGGCAATAAGATCTGGTGATTGACCCCGCGTAAGCCGCTGGGCGTAACAGACCTTTGAACACCGAACTTCCTCAAGACGCAGAACGTCCCCAAGCCGGGTGCTGACAAGGGGACGGGACGGTCTTGCGGCGATTCGCCCGGGCGTGTCCCGGCAACCAGCCCGCCGTTTTCGGCGGTGGGCCTTTTTACATGAAGGAGGGAACCCGCTTGCAAACGACGGCTTCGCCCAAACGAACCTCTTCCGGCTCCGGCCGCTTCTTGCGCGAATATGGCTGGGCGTATCTGTTCATCCTGGCGCCGGTGCTGCTGTTCCTGGTATTTACGCTCTATCCGGTCGCTTCGGCGTTCGTCATGAGCTTCCAGCAGTATCAGGTTATGGGCTCGACCTGGATTGGACTCGACAACTATAAGCATATGATTGGCGACGATGTGTTCTGGAAATCGATCCGCAATACGGTCATTTTTACCATCGCTACCGTGCCGGTTAACATCTTAATCACGTTCGTGCTGGCGTATCTGATTTTCCAGATGAAAAATAAAGCGCAGACTTTCTTCAAAGCTACGCTCTATCTGCCTGCGGTCGCTTCGGGCGTGACCATCTCGGTCGTCTGGCTTGCCATCTTCGATCCAACGGATTCCGGGCTGCTCAACCGATTCCTCGGGCTGCTGGGCATCGATCCCGTGATTTGGTTGGGGCAATCGGGCACGGCACTGTTCTCCCTGATCCTGATGAACTGGCTCGGCTCGCACGGGGCAGGCATCATCTTGTACTTAGCGTCCATGGGCGGTGTGCCCAAGTCGCTGTATGAAGCGGCGGACATCGACCACGCCAGCGGTTGGACCAAGTTCGCACGCATCACCTGGCCGCTGCTCAAGCCCACGACGCTGTATCTGCTGGTTACGGGCATTATTACGTCGTTTCAGGTGTTCATCTCGGTGTATCTGATGACGCAGGGCGGCCCGAACTTTGCTACAACGACGATTGCGTATCTGATCTATCAGACGGCGTTCCAGTTCTACGAATTTGGACTTGCGTCCGCACAGTCATTTGTACTGGCCCTATTGATTGTCATCGTCTCGGTACTGCAATTCAAAGCTTTCTCAAGCGATGTCGAATATTAAGCGGCGTTGTACATTGACCTCGACCCATTCACGGACTTTCATGCGCGGAGGTGAATTCTTTTGCAATCGCAATCTCAACCCCAGACTCAATCTCGAAAGCTCATGCTCACCATCGCGGGTATCCTGCTGCTGCTCTGGACGATTCTGACGATTGTTCCGCTGTACTGGATGCTGGTTGGCTCCCTTCAGGATTCGGCTGCCTCGGCTTCCTTCCGCCCGGCCATGATTCCCGAAGCGCTGTCGCTGGCTCCATACGAACGATTTTTTGCCAAGACGGCGGCCTGGCGCTGGCTGTTTAACTCGCTGCTTGTCTCTTCCGTACTGACCGTCACGAACGTCTTCTTCGCTTCGCTCGCCGGTTATGCGTTCGCCAAGCTCAAGTTCCCGGGGAGCAACGCGATCTTCTGGATTCTGCTCAGTACGATGATGATTCCGGCACAGGTCACGCTGATCCCGCTCTACATCCTGATGGTCAACACGCTTCAGCTTCAGGATACGTACACCGCGATCATTCTTCCGACAGCGGTAAGTGTGGGCAACATCTTCCTGATGAAGCAGTATATGTCCTCGCTGCCGACCTCGCTGATTCATGCGGCGCGGATCGACGCCTGCGGCGAATTCCGCATCTTCTGGCGGGTCATCCTGCCGCTGGCGAAGCCGGGTCTTGCGGTGCTGGCGATCTTTACCTTCGTAGCATCGTGGAATGAATTCTTCTGGCCGTTCCTGATTACCAGCTCGACCGACATGCGTACGATTCAGGTGGGACTCGCTTCGTTCGTGTTCGCGGAATCGACCGACTTCGGTGCGATGATGGCGGGGGCGACCATCGGGGCGCTGCCGATGATGATTCTGTTCTTCTCGCTTCAGCGCTATTTCCTACAGGGCATCACGATCGGTGCGGTCAAGGGCTGATCGGATCATTCTTCTCATTTGGGTAAAACGTCGGCGGCGCGGGAAGTTCTTCCAGCACGATTCCGGGGAACGTTCGCGCCGGGCGAAGCTTCACTATCATTCATGGGCCGTGCCCGCTCCGCGCTGCCGGAAGGCAGCGAAGCGGGCGGCAAGCCGGCTACGGGCAGGAGGCAGATTATGGCACGCGTCGAATTTCGCAATGTACGCAAGGAATTTCAGGATCATAGCAAGGAGAGTTTTACCGCGGTTGCCGGTTCTGACTTTGTAATCAATGACAAAGAATTTGTTGTATTCGTTGGACCTTCGGGCTGCGGCAAGACGACCTCGCTGCGGATGATTGCCGGTCTGGAACATCAGACGAGCGGTGACATTCTCATCGGCGATCGGGTGGTCAACAATCTTCATCCCAAAGACCGTGACATTGCGATGGTCTTCCAGGATTACGCCCTATACCCGCATATGACGATCCGCGACAATCTCTCATTTGGGCTGAAGAACCTCAAGAAGCCCAAAGCCTACATCGACCAGAAGGTCAAGGAAGCGGCTGCCATTCTGGATATGGAGCCGATGCTGGGACGCAAGCCGCGTGAGCTGTCCGGCGGTCAGCGTCAGCGTGTAGCTCTGGGACGCGCCATCGTACGCGACCCGCAGGTGTTCCTGTTCGACGAACCGCTGTCGAACCTTGATGCCAAGCTGCGCGTGCAGATGCGCGTGGAGCTGAGCGAGCTGCACAAGCGCCTTGGCGCCACCATCGTCTATGTCACACACGATCAGGTCGAGGCGATGACGCTGGGCGAACGAATCGTGGTCATGAACCGGGGCATCATTCAGCAGATCGCCAATCCGACCGAGCTGTACGCCAAGCCGCGCAACATGTTCGTAGCCGGATTTATCGGTTCGCCACCGATGAACTTCATCGACGCTTCCATTGAAGGCGGACGCGTGGTGGTGGAAGGCGGTTCCTTCGAGCTTCCGGCTGCGAAGCTGGATGCACTGTCGCCTTATGCCGGACGCAAGTTGATCCTCGGCATCCGCCCGGAGGACATCCACGGTGAAGATTATGCACCGGGGCTGGAGACGTCCCCGCACCGCATGAACACGCATATTCAGGTGGTCGAACATCTGGGTTCGGAGAACCTGCTGTATTTCCACATCGGCGGCCGCCTGGTGACCGCCAAGGTCCACCCGGAGACCAAGGCGTATCCGGGACTCGAAAAGCCGTTCATCTTCGATATGCGCAAAGCTCATTTCTTCGATCCGGACAGCGAGCAGCGGATCGAGATCTAGCCTAGGCGGGCGGGGATACCGACAGCAGCGGATCACAGCTTGTTCGTCGCGCCGCTGCTGCCGCGCTAACGGATCTTCATTCCGTCAGGAACCTTTTTCAGGGCCTTGCGGATTTCTGACGGATCGTAGAGATGCTTGACTACTCGGGTTTGCAGCGCAAAAGGCTCTTTTCCTCGATGATGCGCCGCCTCGCTTCGTTAGAAAAACAAACGGCTGTCCGATCAGCGCCAAGCGTGATCTCGATCTGTCAGCATGTCCGCAAAGCGTCGCATACAGTTTGAAGCGCCGAGCGGAAAGCCGAAACGCCGCCGCTTCATGCTCAACATCGCAAGCCCATTTTACCCAAGGAGGTTCCGACATGCGCAAACTGAACGATATTCTGGTCAAAACGGGACGGGAGGCATTCTACGAGATCGTGCCAGCGGTCGTACATACGCTGATCGGTTCGGCAGTGCTGATTCCTGTGCTGATCTTTCTTCCGGTAGCCGTCTCGCTGATTCTGCTGCCGCTCATCTATATGCCGCTGGTATATGGAGCTTTTTATGCCTACCACATGCGAACGCTGGGTGAGGCCTCGGGCGTCAGAGCGGTATTCCGCGGGGCAGTCAAAGGATTCGTTCCCGCAGCGGTGTTTGGTTTGTTCTGCTCCCTGCTGGCCTTGATTCTCGTCTCGACCTGGTGGTATTACGGAGGACGCAGCGGCGTATTTTATATGGCGATTGCCGTGTTCCAGACGTATTTTGTTCTTATGGCGCTGGTCTCCCAGTTCTATACGCTTCAGTTGGTTCTGCAAAAGGAAATGGGCATCTTCCGGGCGATGGGCGAAAGCGTCAAGCTGATGCTGCGTTATCCCGCGTATACACTGGGCGCGTTCTTCCAGGCCTTCTTCCTCGGACTGCTGCTGACGGTCACGGTGGTTGGGGTGCTGGCGATCTATTCCGGAGTGCTTGCGGTCTATCTGCATGAGGCGGCGGATAATGTGCTGAATCCCGATCAAGACAAAGACGAGCAAGCGAAGCGGGCGCAGGGTCTGGGCACGCTGCCGGGGAATGTGGGATGAATGAGCAGTCGATGAATGGGAGCAGCAGACAGCTTACAGCAGGGGGCATCCGGGTGCGTACCGGTCTGGATCGACTGGCAGACGGCGAGACGCATCCTCTGCTCCAGGGGAGACGGATTGGATTGGTGACCAACCCAACGGGCATTACCTCCGATTTTCGCACATCGGTAGAAGTCTGTGCGGCACTTCCTGATTCACGGCTGACGGCGCTGTTTGCCGGGGAGCATGGGCTGTATGGGCAGCGGCAGGCGGGTGAGCGTTTTGAAGATGAGATTCACCCTGAGCTGGGCATCCCGGTATTCAGTCTATATGGCGAGCGCAAAAAGCCGACCCTGGAGCAGTTGGCGACGATCGATACCTTGGTGTTCGATATGCAGGATCTCGGCGTGCGATTCTATACGTATCTATCCACGCTGCTCTATGTGATCGAGGCGTGTGCAGCGAGCGGAACGGCACTCGTTATTCTGGATCGTCCCAATCCGCTGGGAGGATGGGGCGTTGAAGGCGGGCGGCTGCGTGAAGGTTATGAGTCGATGGTGGGCGCCTGGACCATGCCCATCCGCACGGGTATGACCCTTGGGGAACTGGCGATGATGGTCAATGCGGAGCAGGGACATGGCTGTGAGCTGGGTATCCTGACAATGGATGGCTGGCAGCGCAGCATGGAGTTCAGGGATACCGGGCAGCCGTGGATGCTGCCTTCGCCCAATATGCCAACGTTGGATACGGTGCGTGTCTACGCAGGAACGTGTTTTTTTGAAGGTACTCATGTGTCGGAAGGTCGGGGCACGACCCGACCGTTCGAGTGGATTGGTGCCCCGTGGATCGACGGGGCGAAGCTGGCGCAGGATATGAACGAACGGAAGCTGCCGGGGGTACATATTCACCCGGTGTATCAGACGCCGACCTTCTCCAAGCACGCTGGGGAACTGTGCGGCGGGGTAAGACTGTTCGTTACGGATAAGCGGCAGTTCCGTTCGGTGGAGACAGGGCTGTGGCTGCTGCATACCGTCATGAGGAGGTACCCGGATTCATTTGGCTGGGTGGAGCCTCCACCAGGCGGCAGAAGATTATTTATTGATCTGCTGGCAGGCGGACAGCAGCTGCGCGAGCAGATCGGACAGCCGGAAGGCGTAGAGGATCTGCTTGCGGCCTGGCACGCCGAGTCGGAAGATTGGCTGCGGCGAAGAGAGCGTTACCTATTATATGTATAAGGCGAGGTATGGAGGGGGAGCGGCATGACGCATCAATCTTTTGGCAAGCATGAGAATCATTCGGTAGAGCATCTGGAGGATGAACAAGCAGTGGCGACGATTGAACGGCTGCTGCATGGCATGAGTCTGCGGGATAAGCTGGGTCAGATGCTGCTTGGAGGCTTCGATGGGACGACGATGACGACCGATGCGATGAAGCTGATTGCCGCTTATCGGGCAGGGGGCATCATCTATTTTTCGCGGAATGTCTCGTCGCCGGAGCAGCTTGCGGACTTGACTCGGGAGCTTCAGGATGCAGCGGCAGCCAATGGTCTGCCACCGCTGTGGATCTCGATTGACCAGGAAGGTGGCATGGTGGCGCGGATCACCGAAGGGGTAACCCTGATGCCGGGTCAGATGGCGATCGCGGCTGCCGGATCGGCGGAGGAAGCCTATCGTGCCGCCTATGTCAGCGGAAGCGAGCTGCGACGGATCGGCATCAACCTGAATTATGCACCCGTGCTTGATGTTAACAACAATCCGCGCAATCCAGTCATTGGTGTCCGTTCGTTTGGCGAATCCCCCGAAGCAGTCGCTGAGTTCGGAGCCGCCATGGTACGGGGATTTCAGGATGCCGGAGTGGCGGCAACCGCCAAACATTTTCCAGGGCATGGAGATACGGACGTGGATTCCCATCTGGATCTGCCTACGGTTCCGCATGATCGGGCACGCATGGAAGAGATTGAACTGGTGCCGTTCAAGCGGGCTTTGGCTGAAGGGGTAGATGCGGTGATGTCTGCGCATATCTATTTTCCCGCACTGGAGAAGGAGAAGCTTCCGGTAACGCTGTCGCCTTCCGTACTGACGGGGCTGCTGCGCGAGGAGCTGGGGTTTGACGGAATCATCACTACGGATTGTATGGAGATGAACGCCATCGCCGAGCATTATGGGGTGGCGGAAGCCGCCGTGCTGGCGGTATTGGCAGGCGCCGATCAGGTGCTGGTGAGCCATCATGCCAATCGCCAGGGCGCAGCGCTGAACGCGCTTGAAGAAGCTGTTCAAGGGGGGCGGATTACCGAATCTCGCATTGACCATTCGGTTCGTCGTCTGCTGCGGATGAAGGGGAAGCGGGGGATCTTGACGCCTGCGGCGGCTGAACGGCTGCTGGGCGAAACGGAAAGACAAGCAGAGCGGCAGGAAGCGCAAAGAGAGCGACCGGAATCGATCGAGGTCAAGTCCGGGGGGGCTGCGATCGGCAGTTTGGCGGGGGAGGTGCCGAGTGAATCGGAGCTGCTTCGCGGAAGCGAGGAGTCGGCGCCGGGGAGCGCCGCCGACTCCTCCGAAGCATCGCAATCGGTCGGAGAAAGTCCAGCCGTCGGCATGCGGCAGAAGGCTTCCGTTGATGGACTTGCCGGATTGCGTGAGCCGGAGGCGCTGGAGACGGCACGCCGCATTAGCGAAGCCAGTGTGACGCTCGTACGCAACGAGCGGAGGATTCTGCCGCTGCGCCCGGTGCGGACGCTGGCGATCACCTGCTCGGCGAACGTCACGGCGTTCGTCGATGAATCGATCGCCAGCACGCGCGGGCTGGGGCGCGAACTGGCAGAGCTGGGTCTTGAGGTGATAGACCGCGTGGTGGACGCGGGCGATGTGGCCGCGCATCAAGAGGCGCTGCTGCGCGAAGCGCAGCGCGGGGACATCGCGCAGATTGTGGTGGGGACGTACAACGCGCAGTTTAACCCAGCGCAGGCTGAACTTGTCCGGCAGCTGCGCGGACTGGGCCTTCCGCTGGTAGTCGTGGCGCTGCGCGATCCTTACGACCTGCTGGAATTCCCGAATGTGCCCGCGTACGTCGCCATCTATGAGAGCCGTCCGCTGGCACTGCAAAGCGCAGCGCTGGCTCTGCTGGGCCGGATTCCATTCCGTGGACGGCTCCCGGTGTCGGTCGGGGCAGATTACCCGGCAGGCTGGGGGCTGCGGACATGATTCGGCTGGGGCTTGAAGGAGAGTCGGCACTGGCGGTCGGCCTGATGTCGGGTACGTCGCTCGACGGTGTGGATGCAGCCGTCGTCCGCATTGACGGTCAGGGATTGGAAGCCAGGGTTGAACTGCTGCATGCGTACAGCCGTCCCTATGGAGACGAACTGCGGGAGCGGCTCAAGGATCTCTGTGTGCCGGAGCGCTCACAGGTCGATGATCTCTGCGGTATGAACGCGCTGTTGGCGGAGATCTTCGCGGAAGCCGCGATAGAAGCGGTGAAGGCGGCGGGATTAGTCATGGAGGAGATTGATTTTATCAGTTCCCATGGGCAGACGGTATGGCATATTCCGGGTGACCGTTCGGATCACGATTCAGCTCATCCGGTTCAAGGTCGCAAGCAGGCGCGAAATAGTCATCAGGGTCAGGACGGACATCAGGATCAGCAGTCGGTCTGCCCGTCCTCCGAAGCAGCCGCAAGCGAAAGTGATCCGATTGGCCGCATATCGGGCAGCAATGTTGATTCAGCAGCCATCGCTGATTGGGAATCGGTAGAACCCGCTTCCTTGCGCTCTACGCTTCAGATCGGCGATCTGTCGGTGCTGGCGAAGCGCACCGGCGTGCCGGTCGTCGGCGATTTTCGACCCGCCGATATGGCGGTTGGCGGTCAGGGCGCACCGCTTGCGCCCTATGGCGATCTCATCTTGTTCCGCGATGAGCACCGCGGACGGCTGCTTCAGAATATCGGCGGCATTGGCAACTGCACGGCGCTGCCTGCTGCGGCTGCGCCGGAAGCGATCTTCGCCTTTGATACCGGGCCGGGCAATATGGTCATCGATCAGACCGTGTGGCTGCTGAGTGAAGGGACTCGTACTTATGACGAAGGCGGAAAATGGGCGGCTTCCGGCACGCCGAACGAGTCGTTGGTTGATGAGATGATGGAACATCCGTATTTTCGGCTGGCTCCGCCCAAATCGACCGGACGTGAAGTGTTTGGCAAAGTCTATACGTCCGAATTCGTGGATCGGGCGCGGAAACGCGGTTTATCCGATGCCGATATTGTAGCGACGGCTTCGTTATTCACCGCTCGCTCGATCGCGGAGGCTTACCGGGAATTCGTGTTCCCGCGCTGCCGGATCGACGAAGTCATCGTCTCGGGAGGCGGCGCACGCAACGGTACCTTGATGGCGATGCTGGCGAGTCTGCTGCCGGAGCAGCGAGTCTGTTCGTCGGCTGAGTTTGGCGTAGACGACGATGCCAAAGAAGCCGTGATCTTCGCGCTGCTCGGCAATGATTTCCTGCGCGGGGTGCCGAATAATCTGCCGTCCGCCACGGGCGCTTCCCGTCCGACGGTCATGGGCAAGTTGGCGCTGCCTTGAACCGGGCTTTCGTCCATCGGTGAACCGTCGAACGAAGGGTCGGCAGGCGCGGCAGCGAATGACCGCAGCATAGAAAAAAGGCTTTCTTTTCCGCCGATTGCGGAGAAGAAGGCCTTTTGACGTGAGCGGCGCGTTGAAGCCGCAGAAGTTCCGGTTTAATCTGCCCGCAGGCGGAATCGGAACAGGTTATTTGCGCGCGGAATCCGGCAGCACCGAAGGAGCGACTTGCTTGGAGGCCGAGCGTTCCGCAGGAGCCGGTGCCGGTTTACTCGCAGAGCGCGATCCTTTGCCGCTGGCCTGCGTGGAAGGCTTGACAGAAATCGGATTTTTGCTGCCGCTTGCCTGCGGTGCAGGCTTGACAGAGATCGAATTTTTGCTGCCGCTGGCCTGCGTTGCAGGCTTGACAGAGATCGAATTTTTGCTGCCGCTGGCCTGCGTTGCAGGTTTGGCAGAGATCGAATTTTTGCTGCCGCTGGCCTGCGTTGCAGGTTTGGCAGAGATCGAATTTTTGCTGCCGCTGGCCTGCGTTGCAGGTTTGGCAGAGATCGAATTTTTGCTGCCGCTGGCCTGCGTCATAGGTTTAACGGAGATCGAATTTCCGCTGCTGCTAACGCCTTTTGCAGGCACGGCAGCGACGGGTACGGGCTGCGAGACCGTCGGCGTATTCTCTGATGCCCAAGCGGCAGCGGTTGTGCCGAGCGTGGCGATCGCCAGTACGGCGGCCGAGCTGATGATGGCGGTTTTTTTCTTGATCTTCGTGACATTTAACATAAGGGATAGTCTCCTTTGCAGTTGTTGACCATCTCCGGACAGAGGAGCGACGAAGCGTGAGGGTCGGCCTTCCGGCCCGCCCACTGCTCCGATCAAAGCCAATCCGTAAAGTTTGCGTTCTTCCCGGGACATGTTCGCTACCGCCTCGGCGTCGCAAGCCAGTTCACTCCACAGACCCAGATCGCGCCGCGCGAGATGCGCAAACGGATTGAACCAATGAAGCGCGCAGGCCGCCAGCGCCAATAATTTGACCTGAAGGTCGCCGCGCCGCAGATGGATCAGCTCATGGCGAAGCGCCATATCCAGCGCCGCGCCCGAGATCGCGCTGTGCTCCGGTGTCGGCAGATACACAACGGGCCGCAGCAGCCCAGCCAAGATCGGCCCGCGCAGCATCTGGCTGTACGCCAGCGAGACGTCCCGTGTCAGCCCCAGTTCCTGCTGAACCCGGCGCAGCCGCGCATGCGCTTCGTCGCCCGCCGGAACCGGCAGGCTTGCAGCGCGCAGCAGCCGCGAGAACTTCCTGTACGCGATAAGCTGCCAGGCCGCATAGCCGATCGCGCCGACTGCCCAGAAGCCGAGCAGTCCGGCGGCCGCCCAGAAGGGCAGCTCAGGTCCCGTGCGGGTTAGCCCCGCCGCCGCTTCGCCGGCGGCTCCCGCGAAGGCCGCCGCATCAGAAGCGGCCGGCGAAGTCGAAGGCGGCGTCAGCCTCGCCGCCAGCAGCGAGACTGGCAGCAGGTAGAAAGCCAGCGCCAGCTTGCCGAGCCGATAACGCCAGCGAGCCGACATCGCTTCATCGGAAAGCGTCCGCAGCAGCAGCAAGCAGAGCGTCACGGCGCTTCCAGCCGCGGTCAAAGCGAGCAGCAGTTCAAGCACAATGTTCAATGCGTTCATGTTCGGCACCTACTTTTCGGAAAACCATTTGCGCAGCTCATCCAGATCGTCGCCCGACAGCTTTTTGCCGTCGTACATGGCGGCGACCAGATTCTTGACGGAACCTTGGTACAGGCCGTCCAAGACGTGCTGCGTCTCCAGCAGTTTGTATTCCTCCGGCGAGACGATCGGCACATAACGGTTGGTCCGTCCGTGCCGGGTGGCTTCGAGCGCGCCTTTTTCCACCAAGCGGGAAAGGAAAGTGGACATCGTTTGTCCTTTCCATTCCCGTCCTTTTTCCGCGAAGATTCGCAGCAGATCGGCAGAAGTAACCGGCGGCTCGCACGACCAGATTTCTCTCATCAATTCCAATTCGGTTTCCGACAGTTTTTGGACCCGGGTCATGATTCGACACTCCTTGCGTGTTGGGATGCCGAGCCGCGCGTCCGCGGCAGGCTTAATAACTACAGCTTGTAGTGATATAAAACTACTACATGGCGTAGTGGATGTCAAGCGGACATTGTCGGGGGGGATTTCGCTTCAATTATTCGATTTGCAGAAAAATCGGCCTTTTTTAGCGATATTCGGGCTTCAGCTTGCGTTTATCCATATAGAGAGCCCGTCGGAGCGTTCTACCTGCATGTCGAACGACTGCCGAACTCGAACGGAAGGAGCGTTCAAGTTGAATCGTGAACAACATGGCTTGGCTTTGCAAGACTCGCTGTTTATCGAATACGCGAGATCGGAAGGTCCTGCTCAAGCCGCTTTCCATTTTCATGACGATTACGAAATTTATCTGTTTCTGGGTGGCGACGTCGAATTCTACGTGGAACATTCGATGCATCGCCTGCGGCGTGGACATCTGATCCTCTGCAATGATAAGGAGCTGCACCGGATACGTCATCTGGGCCAGATCCCCTATGAGCGGATTGCGATCCGCTTCGATCATCGGGTGATTGGCGGTTTGTCTACCCCTTTTACCAATCTGCTGGGCTGTTTTCAGAATCGGCCGCTTGGTGTGGGCAATGTGGTGCAGATCGACGAGGAGCGAATGGCCTATGTACAGGAGATGAGCCTTAGGTTGAGCGAGGTGTTACAGAGTGACCGATACGGCAGCGATGTGCTGGCAGCGGCGTATTTGTCCGAACTTCTGGTGTGGATCAATCAGCGTTTTCGGGAAAAAGAAAAAGATCCCTGCTTCCAGCCCGCTCCCATTCCGCTCACCTATGGACGAATCGCGGACATCATGGCTTATATTGAAGAAAGGCTGTCAGAGGAACTGTCGCTGGGACAGATCGCCGATCATTTTGGCGTCGATCCCTCGCACTTGAGCTATCTGTTTAAGCAGCAGACAGGCAGCACGCTCTATCAGTACATTCTCATAAAGCGAATCGCGGTAGCCAAGCGCCATCTCTCGCAGGGAGTGACTGTCACCGAAGCATGCGGTTTATCAGGCTTCAGGGACTACAGTAATTTTATTCGTACCTTTAAGAAGCTGACGGGCGTATCACCAGGCAAATATAACGCCAAGTGGAGAGCCTGAGCAGATTGAACCTTGAACGCAAAAAAAGAACCGCAGCAGCGCCGGGGGATGGCGATACTGCGGTTCTTCGATTTGGGCAGACGAATCGGCGTGCGACTCCATTTGGGGGATGAAGGGACGCCGTGTCTGTTCCATCAATAAGAAGGGTAATAGAGAGGGTGACGTAATTTATTCAGCGGTTTCCGCTTCAACGACCGGGAACCAGCCAGGTAAGCCAACGATCATGCCCCAGAGCTGATCGGGGATGACCAGGCGTTGCTGATCGTCTTTGGTCAGTGAAAGTGCAATGTCGGCTTCGCGGCCGGATTCGACTTTCTCGACCCAATCTGGCTCTACGATCAGCTCACGACCCAGCGCTACCATAGCGGCACCCAGTTCGATAGCTTCTACCGCTTGCTCTGGCGTATGCACAGAACCTACGCCGATGACTGGTGTTCCTGCTGCGGCTTCTACGATTTGCTCCAGACGAGTACGGTTCAGATCGCCGCCACGGCGAGGCTTGGACGCATATTCCATCAGCGAGACATGCAGGTAGCTCAGGTTCTTGGTGTTCAGGGCTTGGATCAGGGCGAAGGTATGTTCCATCGTCAAGCCTTCTTCCTGCGGTTCTTCCGGGGAGAAGCGGTATCCGACGATAAACGGTTCTTTGGTTCCTTCGGCAGCAGCACGTTGCACTTCATCTACCACAGCCAGTGGGAAGGTCAGACGGGCTTCAACGCTGCCGCCCCACTTGTCTTGACGACGGTTGGACCAACCGGAGAAGAACTGCTGGATCAGGTAACCGTTGGCACCGTGAATCTCTACGCCGTCGAAGCCTGCGCGAATGGCAAGCTTGGTCGCATGACCGAAGTCCGTCACGATCGATTCGATCTCTTCATTCGTCAGTTCGCGGGATTGCGAGCCGTCTTGCAGCTCAATCGCGCTAGGGCCCACTACGTCGCCGTTTGGAACGAGCGCGCGAGGGCCTTGAATACCAGCGTGGAAGATTTGAAGCACGGCTTTGGCTCCACCCTTTTTCAGGGAAGAGGCAAGTTGGGTCAGACCTGGCAGGTTCTCTTCACCAAAGGCAGCGAATTGATTCTGGAAGCCGATGCCTCCTGGCATAACGTGGGCGACCGCGGTGATTGCAAGACCCAGCTTATCGGTGCGACGCTCATAATAGGTCAGTTCAGCATCGGAGACGCTCAGGTCCGGGTTGGACGAAGAGTGCGTCATTGGCGCGAGCACGATTCGGTTTTGCAGCTTAATTCCATCATGTAATTCAACCTGTTCAAACAGTTTGGCAAATTTAGCAGAAGTCACAGAAAAACATCCTCTCTTAGATGGAGTTCTCATTAGCGTTTGTTCGTTATCAAAAGCACATAAGTGTATTATAGTAACAAGGTTTCAGAATTTCAATGCCTATTAAGCCTAATTTGCAGAAAAATCTTCAAAAACTTAATTACGATCAATTTAAAATAAAAATAGTTGATTCTTAACGAAGTTAGCGCTTTAAATTTCCAATAAGGCGGTTTGCAATCTATCGGATTCGATCACGGAAAAAGAGACAAACCTTCAAAGGTAAACGTTTCTTTTGAAAATTTCGCTTTATTTAAAGAAAGTTTTCCGGGTTCGCCTTCAAAAAAAGAATGTAATCCATCAATTTTTACGACATACGCACGGCCTTTTTTATCCAGATTACATATTGTGTAATATAAGAACCCGCCGATTAGACATTAACTCCTTTTATGCTGCTTATTAAAATTTTTAATGGATAAGCATGGTCAATAGTTCACAAGTCATGTAAAATGGAGAGAAAATTCTAAAGCCGCGCGAAGCGACTGGAGGAAATTATGCGTATTCAGAAAAAAATTACGGGGTTTATGGTTCTCTTGCTGTTCTTCTTCTCCTTCGTGGGAAGTTTGGTGCCATCGGCGCACGCATCGGACGCGAAAAAGACGTACGTCATCGGGACGGATACGACGTTCGCGCCGTTTGAATTCCAGGATGTGAATGGTGATTTCGTCGGGATCGACATGGATTTAATCAAAGCGATCGCGGCAGATCAAGGCTTCGAGATCAAGATTCAATCTCTCGGGTTCAATGCGGCGGTTCAAGCGCTTCAATCTGGTAACGTGGACGGCGTAATCGCAGGGATGAGCATTACGGACGAGCGCAAGAAAGTGTTCGACTTCTCCGATCCGTATTTCGAGGCCGGTCCGATGATGGGCGTCGCAGCTCAAAATACTACGATCAAATCGTACGAAGATCTGCGAGGACAGCGGGTAGCGGTCAAAGCGGGTACGGAAGGTGCCACGTTCGCCGAATCGATTCGTACCAAATACGGATTCAGCATCGTGACTTTCGACGATTCTTCGCAATTGGTAGACGAAGTCAAAGCCGGAGGATCGGTCGCGCTGTTCGAGGACTATCCGGTACTGGCTTATGGAATTACACAGGGTAACGGCATCAAGACGGTTACACCTAAAGAAAAAGGCGGCTCTTACGGATTTGCGGTCAACAAAGGCCAAAACCCGGAACTGCTGAAAATGTTCAATGACGGTTTGGCGAAACTCAAAAGCAACGGTCAATACGACGAGATCGTTGCCAAATACCTCGGTTCAGCCGATGCAGCTTCGGGCGGTAATATCGATAGTGAAGCTGGAGCTGCCAAAGACAGCCGTTTGGCTTTGATCTGGCAATCGATGCCGGCTTTCTTGAAAGGTCTCGGCAATACGTTGTGGTATACCGTTGTTTCCTTGTTCTTCGCCTTTATTTTGGGGTTGATCTTTGGATCGATGAAAGTTAGCCACAATAAGGTTCTTCGGGCGATTGCAACTGTATTCGTAGACTTGTTCCGTGGTATCCCGCTGCTGATTCTGGCCTTCTTTATCTACTTTGCTATTCCTCAGGCACTCGGATTCAAGATCGATCCTTGGCTTGCTTCCATTCTGACGTTGTCGCTGAACGCGGGCGCTTATGTCACCGAAATTATCCGTGGGGGTATCCAGTCCATCGATAAAGGACAGATGGAAGCAGCGCGTTCGCTTGGTGTTCCATATGGTACGGCGATGCGAAAGATCATCCTGCCGCAGGCAATCAAGGTTATGGTTCCTTCATTCATCAACCAGATGGTCATCACGCTGAAGGATACGTCGATTCTTTCGATTATCGGTCTAGTCGAGTTGGCACAGTCCGGGAAACTGGTTATTGCGCGTACGTATCAAACGTTCGACGTGTATCTGACTATCGCTATCATGTACCTGATCGTCATCACGATCCTCACGAAGATTGCGGATCGTCTCGAAAGGAGAGTAAGCCGTGGATAAAGTTAAAGTTTCCGGCCTGAAGAAGAGCTATGGCAGCAACGAAGTTCTGAAAGGCATCGATATGGAAGTCCAAGAAGGCGAAGTCGTATGCGTCATCGGCCCTTCGGGTTCCGGCAAGAGTACGTTTCTCCGCTGCCTGAATCTGCTCGAAGAGATCAGCGCGGGCAAAGTGATCGTGGATGACCATGATCTGAGCGACAAAAATGCGGACATCAACAAAATCCGGGAAAACATCGGCATGGTGTTCCAGCATTTCAACCTGTTCCCGCATATGAGCGTACTGAAAAATATTACGTTTGCTCCGGTAGAGCTGAAAAAGCAGACACCAGCGGAAGCGGAAAAGCAGGCAATCGCGCTGCTGGAACGCGTTGGCCTGGCTGACAAAGCGAATGCTTATCCAGCCTCGCTCTCGGGCGGTCAGAAACAGCGTGTAGCGATTGCCCGCGCCCTGGCGATGAATCCGGACATCATGCTGTTCGACGAACCGACTTCGGCACTTGACCCGGAGATGGTCGGCGAGGTGCTGGGCGTTATGCAGGATCTGGCACGTGAAGGCATGACGATGATTATCGTCACGCACGAAATGGGCTTTGCCCGCGAAGTGGGCAGCCGTGTGATCTTCATGGATGGCGGCTACATCGTGGAAGAAGGAACGCCGGAGGAAGTGTTCGGCAATCCCAAGAATGAACGGACGATCAGTTTCCTGGAGAAAGTTCTGTAATTGCGAGACGAGACGGCTCCGCTTAACGCGGGGCCGTCTTTTTTTGTGCGCTGCATGGTCTATGCACCGAATCGTCCATGTGAATGAGATCGTCTGTGCAAAAAAAGGCCGTTGGTGTCAAAAGCGCGAACCAGGCAAGGCGAACGCAAAGCTTATCTGCCGATGGGCGTAGAAGAGGTAGGCGACTGCGAAGAATCCACTGGATGTCTTTCTCTTTCCCGCTGATGCTTGACTGCACGCAGGGTAAGGCACAGCCCGTAAACCGCTGGAATCATCGGGAACAGCGCTGTCCACATGCCGGAGAAATACGTGTAGCCCAGGCCATTCGTGCTCTGTACAACGGGGAAGATCAAGTAATGGGTAGGCTCCCCGATCAGCATGCCGAAGAAGACGAACCAGGCCAGGTAATACCCGATAGGATTGCGATAATAGAGCCCCACCGCACCGCCAATCCAGATGATGGGTCCGAGCAGTGCGATCAGCAGCGCAAAGTCAGGCATCGTCCAGTTGGAGCCAAATACTGTATTGATACCACCCGGGAAATCGGTCATAAATTCTTCGGTAATATGCAGAAAAAACAAGGCGAGTGTCAATAGATAGACGGGGAGAAGTCGGGAGGTATCGATCTGCGTACGAAAGGTCGTTTTGATCCAGAGTACCAGGCCTCCCACCATGGAACCGCAGACGATCAGCATGGGCCGTAGTCCGGCCTGGGAAGTGAACAGCGTGGCATAGACGGCGATGAAAATCGTGACGCCGGCGATATATCTTTTATTGACGTCCATCATGGGAATGGCCTCCTTTGGGCGAATGAATCCCGTCGGAACGAAAAAGTCGGACAAGTCCGTATAAGCCGATCACCAGAGGCATCCAGGCCAACCATTGACCCGGCGTGTATCCGTACGTTCCGGAAGTCGAAGTCATCAGGGGATAGACGTAATGAGCCAGACTCTGCGCTACTGCCCAGACGCAGAGTATCCAGGCAGACCAGGAACCGAGTGGATGCCGCAGAGCCAGAGCGCAGGCGCCCAGCATGAAGGCTGAGGCCGCACCGATCGAATAAAGTGCAAATCCTGGCACGCTAAAGGGGGTTTCCACTGCGGACGCTCGCGCGGCAAATTCTTCCCCCTGTTGGGCGAGCAAACTCATGACCAGAACGAGGTAAGGGATGAGAAAAGACATCGGAACCTGTCTCTTGCGGCTTTCGGTCGTCTGCCAGCCTATTGTGGCCAGAAGGCCAACCGATCCGATCCACGCTGCGAAGACAGAACCGACAAATTGATGAACGGCGGCGGTAAGTGTAACCACCACGCATAGCGCGAAGGTCAGCCAGGTCAATCGTGCGGCGATTCCTATCGATTCTTCAGGGATTCGTTCGGTCTGGCGAAACGTGCTTATGATGGATCTTCTCCTCTCGGGTTGGCATTTCCGCTAAGATTGTCGAAGATTTTGCGCAGCGTGCGGACCGTTGTATTCAGATCTTCACGCGAGATGTCTGCTGAACCTGAAGCAATCACGGAGACCACCAGCGGCAGCAGAACAGGTCGAAGTGCTCGCCCTTCCTCGGTCAAATAGATTCGGAAGTTGCGCCGGTCCTGTTCGTCGGTTCTTTTTTCGATCCAATTGCGCATTATCATACCGCCGAGCAGCCGAGTGACACGGGTCTTGTCTTTGAGCGTTTGTTCCACAACATCGGATTGATACATCCCATCTTCAGCCCACAGTCGAGCCAAAATGACGAATTCTTCCGTTGACATCTCGTAACCAGCGGATCGGAACAGGGCGGTAAGACGCTGACGCATGATGATGGCGGTGCGATTGACGACAAATCCGAGAGCCTGCTCAATATCAAATGAATCCAGGTTTAGAGCTGAATCGTCGGCGTTCTGGGAAGACGGCGGGAGATGATTGTGAGGATTATCCATATCCATCCCTTTCTTGAGCGAATAAAAGTGTAACAACCTTCATCCGCAATAGTTGTTTTATGCAACTAATATAAACTTAATGGTTGCAGAAATCAACTATTATTTAATAGGGATAAAAAAGAAAAACCTTTCTCAAGGAAAGGTTTCCGCTTTTCAAAAAGGCTGGTTTCAAACGATCCCACCGATTCGGCTGCTGACTAGGGCGATTAGGAACCGGATATTCTCCCGTCCAACCGTGCTTTCTTGCGCAGGCGTCGGTAGACATGCCGGATTAGATTCATGCTCCAATCCGGCATGGGGAAGACGTGTTTCCGGGGCATCAAGGGCTTATAGAGCTTGAAATAAGCCTTCTTGAAGTCTTTCCACATCACGCAGGGGCCTTCCTGGAGAAAATCCGAAATATCGACGACCAGGCCGCGTCCGTCTTTCAGCATGACATTTTTGCCGTGGACGTCTTTGGGATTCAGGCCGCGTGAGCGGGCGTAGTCCAGTGCACGATCCACGTCACGTACCGCCTTCTCCGGGATGTAGGCACCTTCGCGCAGGCAGTTGTAGAAGGTCTGGCCTTCAAGTTTCTTGAGCACCAGATAAGACTTGTCTTTGTATACATCCGCCGCGTACAGCGTCGAATAAGCCGGATGTTCACCAAGCTTCTCGTAGACGTCACATTCTTCTCGCCAGCCCGGTCGGCCGGGGGCGTAGATTTTGACCACTTTTCCAGGAAGAAAGGGATGCTCAAAGACTGCGGCATAATTGCCCGCGCCGAGCAGCTTCCAACCTTCTGGTATACGATGAACCACAACCGGATCAAAGGGATCGATGCTTTCGATCTCTACGTCCGGCAGCAGGGTATCTTCGATCAATCTGGTCGAAGGTTCTTGCTCGCCGCTTCGCATCATGCGATCACTCCTTGGGGATAATGGGCGATTGACCCCGCCTGCGGGCTTTTTCTTATCATAGTCTGCCGCAACCATTGGGGCAACCGTCTCAAGACGGAGAACCCTGCTTGCGGGGTTGAACCGTTCTTCCAGCTCTCTTCTCTCGAACCTTTGTCTCGGCTGGTCATCCGTGCAGGAATGGATTTTTAGGAAAGCGTTTGGTAAATTAGAGGGTACCTATGAAAAAGAAGCGAGGGAGGCGAAGAAATGAACGAAGGTTCGATTCGGCTCAAGCGCTTGAGGGAAGAAGAGAGCGAAGAGATCCGAAATATGATCCAGGAGATCGGCCCGGGAGAGAATGGCTTCGTGAATGGACTGTATGTCGAGAGCGAAGAAGCGTACCAACAGAAATTGGCGGAGAACGCTCAGATTGCGCGTGGGGAGCAGCTTCTGGAAGGTCGTGTCCGTCAGCAGATCTATTGGCTGTACGACGGTAATCGCCCGGTCGGGTACGGCAAGCTCAGGTATTGGCTGACCGATGCGCTGCGGCTGCATGGCGGTCATATCGGCTATACCATTCGCCCATCCGAGCGGGGGAAAGGTTATGGACACGTGATGCTGCGCGAGCTGGTGGAAGAAGCGGCAGCGGCTGGCATCCGGGAAGTCATGCTGACCTGTAACGCGGATAACCTCGCTTCGCGGCGGGTGATTGAACATAGCGGCGGTCAACTGGAGAAGCTGGATGAAGACTCCTGCACGTATTGGATCAAGACGACCGCTCAACCGTCTACGGCAGAAGTCGCAGAGGAGTAAGGTCAATCAGACACCTATCAGGCATCTATCTATCAGACATCGGGGAGACTTGGCAATGAGTATGGTCAACGTAGAGATCAGGAAGGCAAGGCCTTTGGATCGCAAGCTGTTCGAGCAGCTCTGGCAGCTGTATTTGTACGACTTCAGCGAATTTACGAACATGGATGTACGTTTGGACGGGAAGTACCCCTACTTTCCGGAGTTTGAATGGTATTGGAAAAAGTGGGGAGGCAACTATGCCTATCTGATTCTGGTCGATGGACAGATTGCCGGGTTTGCGATGGTGCATGAGTTTTGGGAAAATGAGGCCGCTTATCTGTCGCAGTTCTTCATCATGCGCAAATACCGCCGTTCAGGAGTGGGGATGCAGGCGGCAAAGCGGATCTTCGCCACCAAAAAAGGTCGCTGGGGACTGCATCAGCTGGCGAACAATATTCCGGCTCAGAAGTTCTGGGATAAAGTAATTACCGAGATTACAGGCGTCCCTCCGCTGCTGGAGCAGATGGAAGAGGATCGGCGGTTCCAGATGTTTGAGCTGAAATAGACGGCAATTCCGGGAGACATCCTAGGTCTGTCCGTACCCCTATACATAAGAACAGCCCGAACGCGGCGAATTCGCCGCCTTCCGGGCTGTTTTTAGTGAGAAAGATTAGGAAGCACTGGATGAGTTGGCTTTCAGTACAAGGTATCCATAAGCCGGAAGTTCAACGGTCAGACGACCTTTTTGAGCTTCAAGGCTGCGGTTCGCCGCCGCTTCGGAATCTGCACCGCCCGCGTGAAGCACCGTCCAGGAATCCGCCTTGTTCATGCCATCGGTGATCTCGATCTCCACAGAAGCGGCCTTGTCGGACGCGTTCAGCGCGACGATCAAAGCGGCTTCTTCGTCTTCGCGGCGATAGGCCAGCGTATGCTCACCTTCCTCAGCGTGCAGAATATCGAAGCGTCCGGTACGAAGGGCTGGATATTCATGACGCAGAGCGATCATGTTCTTGTAGAAGTCACGCAGATCCAGATCCTGCTTCGACTCGTCCCATTCCATACATTTGCGGCAGTCCGGATCGGCTCCACCGTCGATGCCAATCTCATCCCCATAATACACGCATGGCGTACCCGGATAGGTCATCTGAATGGCAACGGCCAGTTTGAGCTTGTTCTTGTCACCATCGGCTACGGTCAGCATCCGCTCCGTATCATGGCTGTCGAGCAGGTTGAACGCGGCCTGACTGACCGGCAGCGGATAACGAGCGAGCTGCGTGGACAGCGAATACGAGAATTTGCGTGCATCGGTCTTGCCCAGTGCCACGAAGTCACGGACAGCGTAAGTGAACGGATAGTTCATCGCTGAATCGAACTGATCGCCTTGCAGCCAAGGGGTAGCCTCGTGCCACAGCTCGCCCACAATGTACGCGTCCGGTTTGGCTTCCTTGACAACCGTCTGGAATTCGCGCCAGAAGCGGTGATCCACCTCGTCCGCTACGTCGAGCCGCCAGCCATCGAAGCCGATTTCCCCAATCCAGTAGCGGGCAGCTTCAAGCAGATACTTTTTGACTTCAGGATGTCCGGTATTGAACTTGGGCATATTCGGCTCGAAGCTGAATGTCTCGTAGGTCGGAATCCCGTCTTTGACGTCGATCGGGAATTCGCGCACATGGAACCAATCGGCATAAGCGGAATCTGCCCCGTTTTCTTTGACGTCAACAAAGGGTTTGAATGTCTTGCCCGAGTGGTTGAATACGGCGTCCAGCAGCACCCGGATGCCGCGTCCATGACATTCTTCGATCAGGCACTTGAGCGTGTCGATGTCGCCAAAATGCGGATCAAGCTGCAAATAGTCTTCGGTATCGTATTTGTGGTTGCTGGGTGCTTTGAATATAGGGGTGAAATAGATCGCTGTCACGCCCAGATCCGCGATGTAATCCAGATGCTGGCGCACACCTTCCAGATCACCGCCGAAGAAACTGTCTACCTCCGGTTTGCCGCCCCAAGGTTGTACGTTCTCCGGACTGCGCGAAGGGTCACCATTGGCGAAACGCTCCGGGAAGATCTGATAGAATACGGCGTGTTTGGCCCATTCCGGTGTCTGGATGATGTCTTCGGGATTGATATAGGCAATCTCGTAAAAATCGTCGGCGTTCTCACGTTCGGTAAAATGGAAACCATCTTCGTTCATCCATACCGTCTCGCCGCCGCCCTGAAGCTTAAAGCCATACTTAAAGCGCCGATAAGGCGGCTTGGCTTCACATTCCCAATAGTCGAACAGCGCGTCGGACGCGAAGATGCGCATCGGAATTTCCGTTTTGGTCTTGTCCCATGCGTATTTATCACCGCCTACAACATGTACCTGCTCAACGTCCTGTTTTTTGGTGCGCAGACGCAGGTGGATCGTTTCTTTGTCAACCGTATAAGCCCAGTTCATCTTCGGTCGGTGTTCAATCGCTTCAAGCAGCATCAGTGGGTCCCCCTTGAGTGTTGGATGGTGGAATGATGAATCGTTTGGTTGTACGGCCGTCCGCGGCCGCTTACCGACAAGAACGTATACCCTTGAAGTGGGAAACGAGAAACAGAAGCAGCAGGATAAACGTCAAGCGCAGCAAAAAAAGCGATCCGTTCCTGCGGGACGCAGGGGAAACGGGCCGCTTATCCGTCTTAACGAAGTTGGGTGCAAAAAGTTCCACGTGAAGCGAAAAATCAGGCTGCCAGACCTTTAGAGAGGCATCAAGTCCCGATTTTTGGCCGACTTGCGGCATTCTTTGCAGACGCCGACCAGATGGCCGTATTCATCCACAAAAAATCCAACGGAGTCCCTTTTCTTATGACAACGCGAACAGGACTGGAGTCTGCCTTCGCCGGTCTTGGGAATAAATCTGCGAATCTCTGCGTTTCCAGGCGAGGAGAGAGGACGTTTGATCTTGACGGATTGTTCGACCATGGGCCGATTGGCAGCTTCTTTGAGCTTGCGGCGGCGAACGGAGGCAAGATCCACCAGGTTGCTGCGAACCAGACGACGCCGCTTGGAGCGGACAGCAAGCAGCGCGATCGCTGCACCCGCCAATATGGCGGCTCCGAGCGTCAGCGCGAGAACGGTAGGCATCATAACGTTTTCCTCCTCGGTGAATGGTGGGACATGCTCTATTCAAGCGTCTGGAACGACGGCAGCGGATACAAAAGGGGCAAAAATCGTAACCTTTATTACCCGAATGTGGGGCAGGAAGAAACGGGGTTTTTACTCAGAAAATAGGTCTGGAAACCGTTCGTGTATGCCATAGGGCAAGGATGCTGGTATCATAAACGCTAAGACGGATGTGGACGAGAGAGATTTTCGTTCGGCACCATCCGGAAGCAGGAGGATAGGAAGAATGGCGAACAAAAAAGTGCTGTACATTGAAGATGAGCGGCAGATCGGCGAGTGGGTTGTGCAGAACCTGAAGGAACGCGGATACGAGGTCGTCTGGCTGGAGAGCGGTGACGGCGCATCGGAAGCCGCGAATGGCTGTGATGTCGCAGTGCTGGACATCATGCTGCCAGGACTGGATGGCTTTACGGTAGGCCAGCGACTTAAACGTGACTATCCCACGCTGCCTGTCATGATGCTATCGGCACGAACAGCGCTGGATGATAAGCTGGAAGCCTTAAAATTTGCGGATGATTATCTGACCAAGCCGTTTCATCCGGATGAACTGGCTGCGCGGATCGAAGTCATGCTGCGCCGGAGCGCACCGGCTGAACCTGAAGCCCGCCGGATTGGTCATTTGAACGTCTATGAGCATGAGAATCGGGTGGTGGATACAGACAGCGGCGAGGAGATTTCGCTGACGGGTAAGCAGTTCCACATCTTCATGTATTTCCTTCGCCATCTTGGACAGATTCTGACGAAGGAGCAAATCTATGAGGCGGTCTGGGGTGAGCCTTATCTGGAAGGCGACAAGACGCTGATGGTTCACATTCGCTATCTGCGTGAAAAGATTGAACGGGACCCCGGCAATCCTCAGATTGTCGAGACCATTCGCGGGATCGGCTATCGGGTGCGGGGATGAGACGCCGAGAAGGGAAATCGACCAATAATAAAGGAACAAAGTTCCGCCATTCCCTGATGGCCCGGTATCTGATGCTGATTGGCTTTGCCATTTTTCTGTTGCCCTTCATCATGGTCGTGGTCCTGCTGTTCTATCTGGGGTATACGTATCTGGTCTGGCAGCCTGCGCAGCCGAAAGAAGACCCTAACAAATATGTATCCACCTCGAAATTGACGGAAGATTGGCATAAGCTGGCGGCTTCATTGGACGGAGCTTCCGCGCAGGAGATTGTTCGCGCAGTAGGTAAGTTCCGCCGCGATAATCCGTTGGTGACGGTGGCAGCGGTCGATGAGCAGGGACAGACTCTGATTCAGGAGCCGCAGCCGGGTCACCTGCCTAAGAACTGGACAGCCGGACGGATGGCCGAATATATGAAGCGGGCGGATCTGTATAATACGTCCACTTTTTCAGTCGTGGCTTTTATCGGAGAAGGCAAGGACGAAGACAAAGATACCGGGCAGGGGTTCCTGCTGGCTGAGGTATCCCGGTCACTGATCGGTTCTTCGACCGTTCCCGATCAGAACGCCCGATTCTCGCAGATCGTGGCCGTCTCATTGTTCCTGCTGCTGTTCGTGCTGTTTGCCTTTATGTCTTGGACGTTCTTCTATCGGATTCGCAAACGCCTGATTCGTTTGCAGCAGGCGATGACCGCTTACGACGAGGCAGGGATGCCGATGCCCGTAGGTTCAAGTAAGCGGCGTGATGAGGTGGCTGCGCTGGAAGGGACATTTAATGAGATGGTGTACAAGCTGCGTGCCAGCCGCGACCGCGAACGTGAGGAAGAAGAACTGCGCAAGAAGCTGATTGCCAATCTGTCTCATGACCTGCGCACGCCGCTGACCGTTATTCGCAGCCACGCGTATTCCCTGGAAAGTGAGCCGCTTGGCGAACGTGGACGAGAATCACTGACGCTCATGGAGCGCAAACTGGATGATCTTGGCGGACTGATCGACAATCTGCTGTCGTATACGCTGATCGCTGCGGGACGCTATCCGATGCGTCTGGAAGAGACGGATGTACTGCGCATTGTGCGCATGGCCGCCGCGCAGTGGTACCCGGTCTTCGAGAAGGAAGGCATGGAAGTCGATGCCGACCTGCCGGATGAAGCGCTGATCTGGCGCGTCGATCGGGAATGGCTGGTGCGTATTCTGGATAATCTGTTCCAGAATACGGTCAGACACGCCAAGACAGGCCGCTATATCGGCCTGTCGCTTGGCCCGGAGGGACCGGGCGGGCTGCGCTCGCTCCAGGTCCGGGACAAGGGGCCGGGGCTGAAGCGGCCCCAGGAGAAGGCGCAGCCTTCCGGGGAGCATCCGTCCCAAGCGCCCATACAGGCGCAGGCGACGGACGGTATGAGCGGTGCGGCAAAGCACGCGCCGCAGGCAGAGGGTTCGAGCGGTGCTGGCGCTGCGATGGCAGGGCACGCGCCGCAGGCAGCAGGTGGTTCCAGCGGCTCTGCGGCAGCCGATGTGCACCCGCAGAGCGGGCTGCCGGGCGGGGCGAAGCCCGATGTACTCAGCCCGGCGGCTGGAGCCGGGATTGGCCTGTCGATCGTGGATCTCATGATCCGCGAGATGGACATGAGCTGGAGCATCGACAGCGGCGAGGCCGGCACGGTCATCACGATTTGGCCGGCTCCTGACCGGCCGGAATAGCTCGGAGCGGAATTGTCAGCGGTATGCAGTCTCCGGCCAATGTTCCAACGGAACGTTAATTCGTCAGCTGTGCTCAAAGAGAGCGAATCCTTTGCTTAGGCATTTATTTGCAGCTCCAAGCGTCATCTGGCTCCGCTAGATTTTCGCCGGCGTAAAATCTGCTCCAAGCGCCGCCTCGCTCTGTTAGAGCTGTAAGTCGGATATGAAGTCCCACCCGATTCAGATGTAGGTCTGCGCCACGATATGCTCACAGCTTCGTTCCACAGAAACAAGCTCCCCCGCATCAGCACAAAGCGGCCTCGACTATCCAGTGAATAGTCGAGGCCGCCTTTTTTTGGTGTGGAATCAAGTCCCGCCAATGCGCATAATCTTGCTGACGCTGACTTCTGGGGATCGAAGGTCTATTCGATTCCCGGCAGCTCCAGTGCCAGAACGGAAGGCACCGTCTGCGGATCAAGCGTGCGCAGCAGCTGATAGCCAATGCCCGAATAGCCGAGGAATAAGCCCGGCGTTGCGATTCCGCGAGGTACGCCGGTACGCCAGCTGCCGGTGCGTGCCTTGTCGGCGATGACCTGCGCGGCAAGGGTACGCGCCGCCGTCAAGTCGTCCTCCCGGCCGAGGACAAGGCCGGATTGAAGCAGCAGCTCCTGGATGCCCATGTCGCCGTGGCACAGGCAGTGGCTGGCGCCCGTTCCAAGCTGGAGCGAAGATTGGATCGCCGTGGATGCTTCTTCGATGAGCTGCTCAAGCGATTCCTGATGCTTGACGGCTTCGCCGTCTTGCAGCAGGAGCAGTCGGCTGAGGCCTACGCCAGCCGAGCCGTGGCACCAGAAGCGGGAAGCCTGCTGCTGGTGGGCGTCCGATTTGCGCAGGTCAGCCCAGTTGTGGGCTTCAGGCGAATACAGGGAGCGCTCAAAGGTCAGCGCGGCATGAGCGGTCTGGGCGTAGCGTTCTTCGCCTGTGACGCTGGACAGGCGATTCAGTGCCCAGGCGATGCCTGACGAGCCGTGCGCGAAGCCGCCGAGCGGCTGTTGATTCGGCATCGAAGACGGCCAGCCGAGGCCGCTGCCAGCAGGTACGGCCTGCTCCAGCAGTCGATTGCCGTACAGGATGGCAGTGTCCAGTGCTTCTTCCGAACCGGAAGCCTGATACAGATCGAGCAGAACCGGAATGATCCCGGCTGCGCCGCCCAGCACATCGTAGCAGTGGTCATTCGGCACGGCTTCGCGCAGATTGCGCAGCACGAGCGCCTGTTTGTCGCTCCACGTCTCTTCCGCGAGTCCCAGACGCGACAGATGCAGCATCGCGTAGAGGACGGAAGCTTGACCATAGAAGGCCGAACCGAAGCTGGCGTGGTAAGGCAGCGAAGCGATGGAGGTCTTCATCGCCATGCGAGCGAGATTGGTATGACGGTCATTGCCCGTCATCCGCCCCAGATGCGCCAGGAAGATCGCCGGGCCTGCCGTCCCATCATACAATCCGCCCTTCATCGCCGCAGCGTTCCACTGCCCGCGATAGTTCATGCCAACGCCTACCCAGGTGGCGTCGTGGACACCCTTGCTGAAGATCGCTTCCCGGTGCAGCAGCTCCCCGATCTCTTCAGCCTGCTCCAGCAGAAGGCTGTCCGCAGCCGCTTGAACGGGCTGCGAAGCGGGTTCCTGCAGCTCCTTCGTTACGATCGCTTGATCCTGGGCTTTTTCCGGTGCTGCACAGCATGAGCTGCCTTCGGAACGCCAATCCGCCGATCCCAGAATGGAGCATACAATCCAATCGGCCTGCCGATTCTCTTCTTCCAGATCCAGCGCAGCAATCCGCTTCATGGACAGATCATAGCTGGTCTCCGGGAAGAAGCCGGGGATACGATGCCCACGGCTATCCCACAAGTCGAGCGAAGACGGCTTAGTCACAAAATATGGAACGTCGCCATGCAGCAGATCCTCGCGTTCCGAAGCAATCGCACGTGGATCAAGCACGGTATACCACAAGCGATCCATCAGCTTCTCCCGATCCATTGCATTACGCGTGTAGTTGGGATGACCGGATTCAATCAGGAAATTGGCATAAAACTGCGTGGCACGCAGGATAATGCGCACCGTATCATGTTCAAATGCCGCCAGAGGACTGACCGATTTGTCGAGCAGCAGATCCTGATTGCTTCGCAGGATGGCACAGGCCTGCCTGAAGCCAAGTACCACTTCATCTACATATTCACCCGCATGGGTCCGGTGGCCGTTCAATTTGGGAACATTCTCCGAGCCTTTGGTGGACTTGGATTTGCGGACAAAGCGCATCTCATCAGTCTCGTCATTCTCCACCTGCAGCACAGGGAAAGGCAGAACCTGTTCCCCTCCGCCCATTCCGCTCATCTCCACGCCGAATCCTTCTTCGTTTTGATAGAGCAGCAGCGGCAGCAGTCCGGTCCCGATGACAGAATCCACGATTTTTTTCTTGGCTTCCACATCCGCCGTATCCTGGAAGTGCAGGGCAGGGGTGTTGTGGAAGACCGTCTCCAGGTCGATTGGCGTAGGATGCTCACCGGATGCAATCACATTTTCCATATGAAAATCCGTGCCGCGCATACTATACAGCACAGCCAGCAGACCCCCGAGACGTCCGTAATAACGTTGAATTTCTTCCTTCTCGGAGCAGCCTTTCTGCACGATGAATTCTTCCCAACCATAATCGCCTTTGTCCACAACACGCATCGGTTTGAATGCTGGCTTAAATCCCTGCTCATTCATCCAAAGCAGAAAATCGCTGAAATGCTTGGAAGCGCCAAGCGGCTTGGGTTTGTAGACCAATTCCGCGCCGGATTGCAGCTTCATGCGCATGACGGAGCGCCCCTGCTGGTGAGAATCGCCCATTCCCGCCGCGAAGTCCTGAAGCTTGTCGCCTTGCGGCAGGCCCAGCACACGAACCACTTCATCCCGATCTTCCGCATATCGTCCAGCGGCTTCAATCGTCGCATCCACCACGAAGCGAGTACGAATCATCAGAATCCGGGCAAGCATCGGATATTCCTCATACAGAAACTCAAGCTGATCGGTATCCCATAATTTTTTCTGCACAAAGGAATGGAAGCGCTCCTCGGGGGTATCGCCCTCCAGCTCATTCAACTGCTTGGCGACATGAATTTCCAACACCAGCGTTCGGGCGCCGACTTGCAGCAGACATTCCGACAGCTCACGCACCATGCGTTCCCGCAGCGCTTCGGTATCCGCGGTCTGGCGTACATCTTCACGTGCCTCCACAAATTGATCCCATCGCTTGGCCGCCCAGAGCAGGAAGGGACGGAAGGCCGAGATCAGCTTGATCGCTGTACCCGGTTGAATGGGAATGGAACGATTCAGCGCCACCGCTTCCTGCCACTCGCTCATACCGACGCGTCCGTAAGCCTCCTGCCGATTCTCCTGGGAGATGGTCTGTTCCAGATCGTTCGATGCCAACAGCAGACTTCCGAATTCCGCCTCGCTTAGATTGGCCGACTCCAGACGAGCCTGATACTGCGCATCGTCCAGCAGAAGTGCTTCGGTTCGCCATTTGCTAATGGCCTCGGCGCGTTCGGCTGCCCGTGCCTCCGACAGATCCGGCTTGCCCCACAGTTCTTTTCGTTCTTCCAAGAATAAAGCAGCAGCCAGGGTACGATCCTGTTTGAACATCTCCGATTGTTTCGTCAGCGTTGGCATCTGTGATTCCTCCCGAATATAAATGATGCCCTTATCATAACAAGGCCCCAGAAGGCGCTGTACTTCGCAAAACGGCATTTCTGAACAAAAATTCACCAAGGAACATTGAATTATCTACTTATGAAAAAATAGCGAAACGCCAAGGAATGTACGACCCGGCGGGCTGTACATTTCTTGGCGTTTCTCAATAATCGATGGAACGCTTGAGGAAACCGGGATTAGCAGGACTTGAGTGTCAGAACTACCGTTACGCCTACTGCCACGCCGCCGCCTACGGCTGCGCAGGTTGCGGACGAAGCGGCTACGGTAGCGGCTACGGCACACACAGGTGTAGTCTCCGGCTGCACATCCGCTCCACCGTATACACGGGAGAGTTCAGAGTGACTCAATTCAACCAGCGCTTCGCCTGCAGGATTCACGGATTCCAGAGCATTCAGAACGTCTTGTCTTTTCATATTAAGTTCCTCCAATAGTATGTGTTTTTTGGGAAAGCCTATTTACGGTGGACAATCTGGGTTGTGAGCGTCATTCCGATTAGCATGCTGTTGCCGAGATGATTGCACCAATACCTACTCCGACGAAGAATCCGCATACCGGTGTAGTTTCCGGCTGTACGTCTGCACCGCCGTGTACGCGCATCAGTTCTTCCTGGCTCAGTTCGACCAGCGCGTCACCCGCAGGCATTTGTGTTTCGAGAAAACGAAGGGCTTGTTCACGATTCATGGTTGTCCACCTCCTTTCGAGTGCTGCATGTGTGTGTTGCTGTTGTTCATGGCTTAATCTTACCGGGGATCAAGAAGTCTCGGTACTACGCAAAATAGCGGACTTTTGATTCCAGCCTCAAAAATTTCCGCAACACCCCCGCAGGTCGGCTTGCAGTAAAATGGCGTGATTTGCACCTATGGTTTTCGGTGCGAGCGGGGATCGGCTGCTCTATGATGAGGGCAAGCCCAAAATAAACGTTAGGAGTGAGACTACGATGCATTTGAGCGAGAAAGAAAAGGAAGTTGCGATTCTGGTCGCAGAAGGCATGAAAGACGTAGAAATTGCACAAACCTTGTTTATAAGTCGCAGACGGGTGGGCGAGATCATCTTTTCCATCAAAGATAAATGGGAGATCGCTTCGCGGGTGCAGATTGGGATTCTGGCTTGTCATCTCGGTTGGGTCTGTCCACCGGCAGATGCGTTAAATGCACCGGCACCATCGAGACGGCGTGAACGGAGGCTAACGCATGCTTAGACGTCGGATGCCCTTTATCGAACAAATGGAGGATTCGGAATGTGGCATTGCCTGTGTAGCGATGGTCATGGCGCATCATGGCTGCCGGGTCTCCCTTCATGAGATTCGGGATCGCTACGGCGTGTCACGCGGAGGCAGTTCGCTGCTTCAATTGATGACCATTGCTTCCGGTTACGCGATGAAGAGCAAAGCCTTCCGCTGCGGGATTCAAGATCTGAAGAATCTGCCGCTGCCTGCGATTGCACACTGGGAAGGCAAGCATTTTGTGGTCATTGAGAAGGTAGGCAGAAGCCGCCTCACGATTGTAGATCCCTCTTTTGGACGTCGGACCCTCTCTATAGAAGAAGCCCAGCAGAAATACAGCGGACATGTCTTGTGCGCCGTTCCGGATGAAGGATTCGAGCAGCGCAAAGGTCGCAACGACTGGGGATTCTTCATTGGGCTGGCGTTCAAGCAGCCCAGATGGCTGTTCGCCATACTCGGCGTATCGCTGCTGCTGCAAAGTTTTGGTTTAATCGCGCCCAAGCTGACTGCTTGGATCACCGATAACCTGCTGATTGCCGGTGAACAGAAATGGACGACGATGATCGGGCTGGCGCTGCTGTCGTTATTCGTATTCTATGAACTGTTCGCCATGATGCGCGGTTGGCTGGTCGCCCGGCTTCAGAGCGTGATGGATCTGAACATGATGCAGATCTTTATTGAACGACTGTTCCGCCTGCCCTATGCCTTCTTTGAATCGCGTACCGGCGGGGAATTAATGTTCCGCACCAACGCGAATGTGTACATCCGTCAGCTGCTGTCGAACCGGATGGTCACGATCGTCATCGACTTCATTCTGCTGGTGTCGTATGCGGCGCTGATGCTGGTGCAATCGCCCAAGCTGGCGCTGACGGTAATTGCCACGGGCGCGGGAATCTTCCTGATCCTGATCGTGACCACGTGGGTCACCAAGAAGTTCTCCAGTCGGGAGATTACCGAACAGAGCCGGACGCAGAGTTTCCTGGCGGAGTGTATCTATGGCATTACCGACATCAAGCTGTCAGGCGCCGAAAAACGGATCTTCGATTCCTGGCGTGAGCTGTTTGTCGATCAGCTTGCCGTAACGCAGAAGCGCAACGTCTGGGTCTCGCTCTTGGAGTCGTTCTCTTCGGGAATTCAGTTCATTCTGCCGCTGATGCTGCTCTGGGCGGGCAGTGGAGCCGTACTTGCCGGACAGATGACGATTGGCGGACTGCTTGGTTTTAACGCGCTGGCGATGGCTTTTATGATTCCGATTGTCTCATTGGGTTCGGCCTATACGCAGCTGCTGACCGTCGGCTCGTATTTGCAGCGCATCCATGACGTGATTGAAGCCAAGCCGGAGCAGCAGGATGGATTTCGCACGGTAGACGATCTTCAGGGCGGGCTGGAGCTTCGCGGCGTCTCGTATCGGTATTCACCTTTTGCCCAGGAAGCCGTCTCGAACTTGAATATGAAGATTGAACCGGGGCAAAAAGTCGCCATTGTCGGCCCTTCCGGTTCCGGCAAGACCACATTGGCGAAGCTGATGCTGGGATTCTACGAACCGACGGAAGGCGAAGTGCGCTACGATAACCAGCCGCTTCAGGAACTGGATCTGCGTTCACTGCGGAGAAAAGTGGGTTCGATTCTTCAGGATACACGCTTATTCCAACGCACTATTGAAGAAAATATTCGGATGATGGACGATTCCATCTCGCTGGATCAAGTGGTGAGAGCTGCCGAACGAGCCAGCATCCATGAAGACATCATGCGGCTGCCGCTGGGTTATTCGACGCTGGTGTCCGAGAGTGGAGCGAATCTGTCCGGGGGCCAACGTCAGCGGCTGATGCTGGCTAGAGCATTGGTATCGGAGCCGCGTATCCTGCTGCTGGATGAAGCCACCAGCGCCCTGGACAATCTGTCGCAGGCCAAGATTGAAGAAGCTCTGTCGCAGATGAACTGCACGCGAATTGTGATCGCGCATCGCCTGAGTACGGTCATCGACGCGGATCGAATTATTGTCATGGACCGGGGGCGCATCGTGGAGACGGGCAGCCATCGTCAATTACTGAATCAAAAAGGACTGTATTACCATCTGTATATGAACAAGGAGGAAGAAAATCATGAAATGGTCATCTAAGGTTCGGAAAACAGCGGTTGTGAGTCTGGCTGCGGCGCTGGCGTTATCCTCGGGAGCCGCAAGTGCGGAGGGCGTACCGGGCGCAGCGAAATCGGAGCCGCCTTCCCGTGCGGGACTGGCTGTGGAGCAGAGCGCAGCTGGCGGTGTCTACAGCAGACTGGTTGTGTTCAAGGAAAATCAGTTCCCCAAAGATTATGCCGACGTCCTGCAGGAGTTCACAAGCGTCGAAGCCGAAGCGATTCCCGAAGTGGGCATGTTGAAATTGAGCGGTTCTTCAGCCGAAGACGTGCAGCAGGCCGAAGTTGCCGTGCTGAAGACGTTCAAGGATTCGATTGAAAACATCGGCAGTGATCCCCAATTGGAGCTGCCCCCAGGCGATAAGGCCGTGACCGACCAAGCGGCAGCGAAGATCCTTGAGACGGAGCCTGCCCAGGGCGATGAGTCCAAGAATGATAAGTCCAAAAATGATGAATCCGAAACCTCCAAATCCAATCGTACGCAGATGCGTTCGATGGCGGCGGAGGAAACTTCGGAAGCGGCTGGTGAAACCCAAGCGGCAGCCGCGGAAGTTCCTTTGTACGAGAAGTGGGGCTGGGACATCAAGGAAGTAACCGGCGACTGGAAAAGCTATGACATTCAGCGCGGCAGCCGTGACGTGGTTGTGGCGGTCATCGACAGCGGGATCGACGCTTCTCACCCGGATCTGGCTGCAAGCATTGTGGGCAAAGGGCGTTCGTTCGTACCTGGCGTAGAGTCCACGACGGATAATCTGGGACATGGAACGATGGTTGCCGGAGCGATCACAGCCAACGGCAAATTGCGGGGCATCGGGCCGGATTTGGGGCTTGTGCCTTACAAGGTATTTGATACGGCTGGCGCGGATACATCGTGGGTGGTCGAAGCGATCATTCAAGCGTCCAAGGACGATGTGGACGTAATTAACCTGAGCCTGGGGACATACAAATCGCTGCTCAAGAGCGAAGATCAAGCCGCGCTGCTGGCGTATGCCCGCGCTCTGATCTATGCCAATCTCAAAGGCGTCACCGTCGTGGCTTCGTCCGGTACGGATGGTCTGGACATCGGAGATCCGGCAGCGCTGGCCAAAGCGCTCAAGTGGGAAGGAACCGATCTTGCCGTACATGCACCGGGAGGTCTGCCGGGCGTCATCACGACATCGGCGTATAACCGTCAGCATGAGAAAGCGTATTATTCCAACTACGGTCTGCGCGACATGATTGCGGCACCGGCTGGCGATTACGGAAGCACCTGGTTTACAAAAGGGGAACTGAACATCACCAGCATGTGCCTGACTACGTATCCGACCCAGCTTCCACAATCCGAACTGAGCAAGCTTGCGGGACTGCCTGCCGGTTATGAATTCATGATTGGAACCAGCCTTGCCGCTCCCAAAGTCTCCGCTTCAGCGGGTGTGCTGATTGCCGAAGCCCGCAAACAGGGCAAGACATTAAGCCCGTCCGCCGTCAAAAAAGCCCTTTTCGAGTCGGCAGAGGATTATGGAACGCCGGGAGCGGATAAAGAGTTTGGCGCAGGCGGCGTTAATGTCTACGAAGCACTGTCCCGGTTGTCGAAATGAGCGGGGGCAGCCGCAGGGCAGAAGAACAACGCGAAGACTGGCATGAGCAGCTGACCAAAGCCAGAATGAAGATGCTTGAGCGTCTATTCCTGGAGATGAATGAACGACGTCTGAAGCGTGCGGATTCCGGCGGCAGCCCAGCCAGGAAGGAGGAAGAATATTCATGAGAAAAAACGCACTGATTTTTGCCGGTGTGGCGGCGACAGCAGCGGGAATTGCCTTTCTGCTGCTGCCGGGCAAGGAGGGAGGCGGCGCGTTGGCGGGCATCGACTGGCTGATGGTATTAAGCGTACTGCTCCGGGGTCTGCTGGCTTTTGGATTGGCAATCGTGTTTCATGAGGTCGGACATCTGCTTGGAGCCTGGATCATGCGCAGTCGGGTCGCCCGGATTTGCCTGGGCCCTTTGGTTATCACCCCCTCTCCATTTCGTGTGGAATGGGCGGGGATTCATCCTTTCTTTTTCGGAGCAATTCAATGTGAGCTGTCTTCCTACAAGGACGAGCGCACCTTTGCTGCATCCATCCATGCCCAGCGTATCGTTTTTGCAGCGGGCCCCGTATTCAGTCTGGTTCTGGGCTTGATTGTGCTGCGATTCTCGGACGGCCTGCTGGAGTTTATGGGCATGTTCGGCGCGTTATCCGTGGGGATCGGCATTGCCACGCTGTTGACGGACGGAACCAGCGCCATTCTGCTGGGCAGCCGTGCATATGCCTTGTTCTTCGCCTGGACTGCGCTGATCTCGGCAAGCCGACTGGACACCGACAAGCTGAATGTCCTGCTTGCTGAATCGAAGCGGCATCTGCAAAGCTTCTCACCGCGCTCTGCCCAAGCGGACAAAGATCTATATGACCTGAACGTGCTCTATTATTACCGGGCGATGCAGAGCAGCTCCGATGAAGATTCGCGCATCGAATCGATCATCTCACAGCTGCTGGAGCAGGGGCCGGAAGCCTCCGCATCCAGCAAACACCGTGATACCGTAGCGATGATTCTGGCTGAAGAGGTCGTGCGTCTGCATGAAGCAGGACGCACGGAGGCGGCCAACCGTCTGATGGAACGCCTGCGCATCGGCTGGGAGCTGGACCCGCTCTCATCGCTCAAACTCGAAGCGTTCATGCGCCGTTCCAAGCCGCATGCGGAATCTTATCTCGACCGAATCCGTGCGATGGGCACGAAGATTCATTCCTACGGTGCGCTGCTCGACTTTGAGCGCAGCCGCCTGAATATCCGCACAGAGGCCTGAATTTTTCCAGGGGACTGATTGTTTCTGTTTGGTTCCCCCTGCCTATATCACGTTTTCCACAAAGCCGAGGCGCCTTCCATACGAAGGCGTCTTTTGCGTCCGAAATTGGTAAAAACAGAGGTTTGGATTTAAAATGGAAACGAGATTCCACTTCATCCCGCAAACGGAAAAAAAGGAGGAAATCATGTGGATTGGAGCTTATCCATCAGAGAAGCCTTGAAGGAAGCGATCAACCAGGGCTTCGGTCAAGAGACCCTGCGTGGACAGGCAGCCGCGTGTGCGGACTACAAGCTGCAAGGGCGCTGTATGTTTGGCAACTTGACGATGCTGCATTACCAGATGTACGGCGGCGAACTTCAGCAGGACGGCATCCGTGCAGCGGCTGCGATCGAAGCGCTGGTGCTGGCTCTGGATATGATCGACGATCTACAGGACGGGGACAATCCGAAGACGCCCTGGAGTCAGATCCGCCCGGATCTGACCTTGAATATCGCGCTGGGTTTTGTCTTCCTGAGTCAGCATATGCTGCTGCAAAGCGGCTTCGATGCAGTCCGCAAATCTGCGGCTGCTGCACTGCTCAACGCAGAATCACTGCGAACCGTCAGCGGACAGATGACCGATCTGCTGAATGACATCGAGACTGAAGAGGACTATATGGAGATGATCGCCGGCAAGTCGGCATCGCTGCTGGTGCTGGCTTGTCAGATGGGCACGCTGCTCGCCTGTGGAGAGGTCAAACCGGAGACCCGCGAATACGCCGAACTGCTGGGCATCGCCGCGCAGCTCAAGAACGATATTCTCGATCTGACCAGCGAGGGAGAGAAGAATGACTTCTGGAACCGCAAGCGAACGCTGCCCGTTCTGCTGCTGCTGGGCGCAGTGGAAGAAGGCCACTGGCTGCGTGAATATTTTGAGGGGCGTCTGAGCCGTGAAGAGGCTGCGCATCAGGCCGATCCATTTTCTGACGAACTGGAGCGCTCCGGGGCGATCCCCTACGCCTCGGTGCGCATGCGCGTCGCGTATTACCGCTGTCTGGAAGTCGTGGAGAACCTGAGCGTTGAACCGGAGTACAAACGCATCCTGACCGAAATGATTCAATCCTGACGTCCGCAGCTTCCGCAACGCAACCGCAATCACAATTGCGGCAATTACCACACGGATTGTCGTTTTCCCCGATCGCCTCGGCTGGTATAGTGAACTCAAGCCAAATACACGGCTGACGACATAAGCGGAACTGTTCGGTAGGATCGAATCCATACTTACGGGGGATGAGCGAATATGTTGAAGGAAGCGATTGCAATGTTGAGCCAGAACAAGGAAGCATGGGCAGCACTTCAAACAGGACAGCTGCAAATGGCGGGATTGGGCGCACTGGAGCAAAAAGCGCTGCGGGACGTATTCAACGTAAACAAGGAAGATCGGCTGCTGAAAAGTGATGGACTGGCTTATTGGCGGATTGATTGATTCGGATCTGATCCACTCTGATCCACTCTGATCCACGCATATCGAAACAACGGAGGAGTATCCCCTTGAAGAGATGGAGTTGGCTGATTGCCTTATTCGTATACATAATCGTGGTGGCACAATATTTATTCGTCTCGGTCGCCACGCCGCCTGTGCAGGTCAAAGTATCTCCAGGCGAAGGTGAAAGTTATATCGTCGATAGTGTCGCTACCGGATATTGGGGCGAACATCGATTGAATCAAGGCGATGTCATCGTCAAGGTGGATGGACAGCCGCCCCAGGATCATTACACGGTGCGGCATTACGGTTGGTTGGAGCGGATTCATTCGGTAACGGTGATGAATCCCGATGGCGGAACGCAGACGATGAATGTAGAGCGTCTGCCGCTGGGCGAAGCCCTGCGTCCGCTGTCGGCTCCGCTTGCCGCCGTAGTTTTGTTTTTGATCTTCGCCATACTGCTGAGAAGTTACAGCTATCGAGATCCCTCTTCGTTCTGGCTGGCTCTGTTTTTCCTGTTCACCGGTACCGCTTATCTGGGCGGATATACCGTGGGACGGCTGGAGCCTCTGGGAACGATTTTATTTGATTTCGTATTTTTGATGGTGCCGATCGTTTTTATTCATTTCATGAATCGGTATCTGAGTCGTTTTGGAGAACGTCTGGCCAACCGGGGCTGGCTCATCTTCTTCTATGGGTGTGTCACGTTCCATACGGGAGTAACTATGGTTCGGGAACTGGTGGATCGCAGTCTGCTCTCCTGGGAATCGCCGCTGTTTACGGTGTTTTTTGCACTGCCCAATGTATTTGTGGTCTTCAAGCTGATCCAGAAGTACCGCAAGCATCGCAGGGATGATTTGAACTCGCTGTTCAAGCTGACGCTGATTGCGCATGTCCTGGCCTTTTCGCCTTTTATCTTTTTATACAGCCTGCCGCTGCTGTTCGGTACGCCATGGATTCCGGTTGGCGCAGCCACGGCCTTTCTGCTGACGCTGCCGCTGATCTATATCTACATGCTGCTGACACGCCGCATCTTCGATGTCAGTTTCGTCCTGAGCCGTTTTCTGTATCATGCGGTGGTTGCCATCGTGCCTTCTGCGCTGATGGCGCTGATTGGCCTCTGGATGTCGCGTCAGGAAGGGCTGGGGCATATCGGACTGATTCGTCTGTTCCTGGTGTTCTATCTGATCCTGATTACGCTGCTGTTTCTCAAGGAACATCTGGATCGCCGCATACGCAAGTCGGGGAAAAATCGTCTGAGTTCGCTGGGCAGTCTGGAGCGATTCTCCCATCATGTTGCGCGTGTGATGAAACGTGAGGATCTGGAGCGTGTGCTGGAGCAGGAGATTGAGAGTACGATTCGCGTGCTGGCCATGGCTTTTGCAGACTGGGACATTTCGATGGACGAAGTGCCTGTCGAGCCGCTGGATTCGGCAGAGCGGCGTCAGCTGGCGGAGCTGCTTCGTGCCCGCAGAGAACGTCTGCTTCCAGGGACGCTGCTGACACTGCCGCGCGGATTGGCGCTGGTGATCGGCAAAAAAGATGAGCAGTTCTATCTGATGTGGCTGGATGACAAGGCCAATCTGACCCGCTACAACCCCGATGAACGCAACTGGCTGGGTACGCTGGCCAACTACAGTGCGATCGTCTTTGAGAATCTGTACTTGATTCAGGGTTTGATCGGTAATCTGGAAGCGGAGATGAAGAAGCAGGATGGGACGCCGGCCTGGGTGCTGCGGCTGATCTTCAATCTGTCGGAAAATGAACGCAGACGGCTGGCGGCCGACCTGCATGATTCCGCTCTGCAAGATCAGATCATCTGGCTGCGGCGGTTGGAGGCCGTCATCTTGGATTATGAACTGTCGGATGGACTAAAAACGGAACTCAATCACATCAAGGAAGGCCTGCTGGACGTGATCCATCAGATTCGGGAGACGTGCAACGAACTGCGTCCGCCGCTGCTGATGGAGATGGGACTGGTCGAGGCGCTGGAGCAGCTGTTTGCGGAGGCGCAGATGCGTACCGACTACACGGTGGAATTCGATGTGGAAGGAAGCTGTGACGTGCTGGATGATGAGCAGACGCTGGCGATCTACCGGATCACGCAGGAACTGCTGCGCAATGCGTCCAAGCATGCCGAGGCTTCGCGGGTGAAGATCTCGCTGCAAGTGGACAAGGACACCTTCCGCTATCGCTACCGGGACAACGGCATTGGCATGAATGTGGAAGACGCGGCCGATTCGTTTAGTCATATGGGTCTGGCCGGGATTAAAGAGCGGGTCGCCAGCTATGAAGGAACATTTGTGTGGAATTCCAGGCCGGGAGCGGGTATGGAAGCCGAGATTACCCTGCCGCTTCGCGGGCGATCCGAGCTGAGTTCAGAGTTGTAAAAGGAGGAAGCTTCATGATTAACATTTTGCTGGTGGACGACCATCCATCTGTAGGCGAAGGCACCAAGCTGCTGCTTGAACAAGATCCCGAGATGAAAGTGACTTCGCTGTCCCTGCCGGTTGAAGCTCTTGAACGGCTGAAAACCGAAGAATTTGATGTACTGCTGTTCGACTTGAACATGCCCGGTATCAGCGGTCTGGAGCTGACCAAGCGGGTGATGAGCATGCGTCCGGACAGCCGGGTGCTGATCTATACCGGTTACGACATCAGTCCCCATTTTAACGTGCTGATTGATTCGGGCGTATCGGGCTTCGTCAGCAAAACGGCAAGCCGGGAGCAGCTGCTGTCCGCCATTCGCTGCGCCATGCGGGAAGAAGCGATTGTACCCGTTCATCTGCTGCGTCAGCTCCGGCGCAGCGATATTCGGGTGACGCCGCGTGAGGATCAGACGATGGAGACCATCTCGATCAACGAACGGGAGCATGAGATTTTGCAGGAAGTCGCCAATGGAAGCAGCAACAAAGACATCGCTGCCAAGCTGCTGATGAGCCAGCGCACGGTCGAATACAGCCTCACCCGTGTCTTTGAGAAATTGGGCGTGCGCTCGCGCTCGGAAGCGATTGCGGAAGCACGGCGCATCGGTTTGTTGTCGGAAAATTCAATCTTGTGATCCACCCTTTGCACGTCGGGAATACCAAAGCCGAAGCAGCTTGCCAACGTTGACTTCGGCTTTTTTTATCCCAGACCGTTGACAAATTCACCCTCTTGCAAATATAGTGTGCATATAGACATACACACTAATCACTGTTCATACACACCTCATTTCACGTATACACAGCCATCCATGCACGAGTTGAAGGGAGAGATCGAGATGACATTGGAAATCAAACATCTGGGCAAGCAGTACGGGGACAAGAAAGTGGTAGACGACGTATCCCTGACGGTAAAGGCAGGCGAGGCGTTTGGTCTGCTTGGCGGCAACGGCGCGGGCAAGACCACCACGATTCGTTCGGTGCTGGGGCTGCTCGAATACAATCAGGGTGAGGTGCTGTGGGACGGGCGTCCTTTCCTGGAGAATCGTCCAAGCGTAGGTTATCTGCCGGAGGAACGCGGGTTGTACCCCAAGGAGACGGTCAGTGAACAGTTGACGTATCTCGCCCGACTTGAAGGCATGAAACGCAGCGAGGCGCAGAAGGCGCTCAAATCCTGGCTGGAACGCCTGGGCATCGCAGAGCATGAACAGAAGCGGGTGGAGCAGCTGTCCAAGGGCAATCAACAGAAGGTGCAGATTATCTCGGCGCTCATTCACAATCCCGATCTGGTCATTCTCGATGAACCGTTCAGCGGCCTCGATCCCGTTAATGCCGATCTGCTCGCTTCCGTGGTGAAGGAACAGATCGCTCTGGGCAAGGCGCTGGTCTTCTCCAGTCACCAGATGATGCAGGTTGAACAGTTCTGTGAGAACATCTGTATCTTGAAAAGAGGGCGGATGCAGATCGGAGGCAAGCTGGCCGACATCAAACGTTCGTACGGACGCAGCAATCTGATCCTGCGCAGCGAAGCGGATCTCACGCCCATGCTGGAAGGTCGCGGCCTGCTCGACATCCGGCGCGATGCGCAGGAATGGACGCTCAAAGTCACGGACGAAGTTCAGGCTCATGAGCTGATGCGGGCATTGGGTCAAGCCGGGGTTCCCGTCCTCAAATTTGAATTGAAAGAACCATCGCTGCATGAAATCTTTATTGAAAAGGTGGGAGAAGCGGTATGAAAACATTCGGCATCGTATTCGGTTATTCGTTTAAGGAGCGCGTGCGCTCCAAGTCGTTTATGTGGATGACCCTGCTGCTCGTGGCCGTGATTGCCGCGATTGTGCTTATCCCGAGATTTACCGGTGGATCGACAGCGGCCAGCGGCAAAGTCGCGGTCATCAATACGTCAGGGCTGCCCATCGATGCGAAGGGCTTGAGTGCAGCGGTATCTCCGGCTTACGATTGGAAGGTTGTACCGGAAGGTGAGCTGGCGGCTCAGACCGACCTGCTGAAAAAGGAAGATCTGGACGCGGTGGTGGCGATCCGGGCGGGAGCTGAGGCTGCCTCGGCTCCACAGATCGAACTGTCGGTCAACCGCAAGGACGATGCAGGATTCGCGCAGAATCTGGCCGCTTATGTGGATCGTCTGAACGTAAACGCGCAGGTTGGCGAACTGGGCTTGACGAGTGAGCAGAGCAGCGCATTGACTGCATCGCCTGCCTTCAAATTGACGGAATTGAACGCAGATGGCCGCTCGATGGCTCAGACCTTCATGCCCGTCTACGCGCTGCTGATGGTGATGTTCTTCATGATCTACCTGTTCGCCGGCAATGTCGCCACATCGGTTGCTGTAGAGAAAGGGTCACGGATTCAAGAAATTCTGATTACCAAGGTAAGCCCGGGGCAGCTGCTTGCCGGTAAAGTCATGGGTGTGGGCATGGCCGGGATTCTGCAATTTGCCATCCTGTTCGGGGTAGGAGCGCTGCTGATGAAGTTTGGAGGCAGCGGAGAAGCGCTGACGATTGGCAGTCTGAATTTCGACCTGTCGATTCTCGGTGGAAAAACACTGGTTGTCTGCGCGATTCTCTACGTACTGGGGTATTTCTTCTATGCAACGCTGTTCGCCGCTGCCGGTTCGATTGTCAGCCGCAGTGAAGAACTGAACCAGTCCATGCTGCCGGTATCCATGCTGCTGATGGCTGCGTTCTTCCTGTCCATGATTGTGCTGAATGATCCGAACGGTACACTGGCAACGGTGGGTTCGTACATTCCGTTCCTGACGCCAATGGTGCTCCTGACACGGGTGGGCGCGGGTGAACCGGCCATGATGGAGATCGTGCTGCCCATCGTGATCCTGGCGCTGTCCACTTTCATCGTAGGCTGGCTGTCGTCGAAGATCTACCGTGGAGGCGTGCTGCTCTATGGACAGAAGCCATCGCTTGGAACGATGCTCAAGATGCTGGGTACTTCGGGCAAGGCGGCTCGTCCAGCAAGCCAGTCCACGATTAAGGGTGCCAACGACGCTGTATAGAGGACGCTGCACGTCCGTTGTATATTCGTTGTATATTATAGAAGGAAATCTTGATTTCATGCGTTTACGCTCGCTATCACGGCACATCTTGTGAAGAAGGAGGAACCATCCATGTTCAGAAAAATCGTCCCGCTGCTCATCGGAGCAGCGGCAGGACTGGTCATCGCCTGGGCAGCAATCTCCCTGCTTGGCAGCGGCGAAGCGGGTAGATCGTCGGCAGAGCCGCTTCGCGGGCAGATCCCCGAGCTGTCGGGCGCTGGCCCAATTGCCCTGCTGGTGTTGGTTGTGGCGCTGCTGGTCATGGTGACCATCCTTCTGCATGAGGTGGGCCATATGCTGGGCGCTGTGGCAGTAGGCAGCCGGATCACCCGGCTCTACTGGGGACCGTTGATCTTTCGGTTCCCGGAGCGGAGCGTGCGTTTCGATCTGCGCAGCAAATTTTTCTTCGGGGCGATGCAGTGCGACATGCAGCCCTATCATGATGAAGCTTCTTTCGCCCGCGCCATCCGGGCACAGCGTGTCGTCTATGCCGCAGGCCCGGCATTCAGCCTGGTGACGGGACTGGTCGCCTGGCTGTTGGCTCCGGGCTTATGGAGCCTGGCCGGAGGGTACGCCCTGTTTTCTGTAGGCATCGGTCTGGCGACGCTGATGAGCGATGGGGTAAACGCCCTGATGCTGGGGCGGCGCAGCTTCGCACTGGTGAGTGCCTGGAGCATGCTGATGCAGGAGGAGCAGCTGGATGAGAGCCGGCGAGCCTTCCTGATGCAGGCCAGCCTACAGCGTCTGGGTGAGCTGGCGGCGCAGCCTGTCCCTTCCCAGGGGCGGCAGCTCCACGACCTGTATCTGCTCTACGACGTGAAGCTCATGCGTGGAGAGCGGCAGGAGACAACGCCGGAGCAGACGCTGACCCAGGAAGCGCTATCCGAGCGAGTGGGAACAGCCAAACGGCCCAAGATGCGGCGCGATGCGCTGGATCTGGTGCTGGGCGAAGAAGTAGTTCGCCTGTGCGAAGCGGAGCGGACGGAAGAAGCGGATGCCTTATATGCGCAGCTTGGCGGCCGGGAATCCGTACATTCGCCAATGCTGCTCAAGGCAAGGGCCTACATGGAACGTTCTGAGGCCGCCGTTCGGGAATATGAGGCTTCGCTGACCGCACTTCGCAGCGATGCTGGTTCCTTCGGGGCTTTTCGCCAGCTGGAGGAGCAGCGCCTCCAGCAGGCCGGGCTGATGTGAGCAGGCTTCACGGGTTGCGATTGTGAACACAGACCAGACCGTAAGCTGCCATGGAAGCCGCTGATCTGCGCCAGATTTCGGCAGGCTTGCGACAGGATCGGGAGGCAGTCCCTTCCGCAAGTCTGACGATTACTTTCCAGCTGCGTCAGCCATTCTCGATACGAACGAAGCCCCGCTTGCCTTTTCGGCAGCGGGGCTTTATTTGCAGCATTTCATCGTTTCACAAGTGATCTAAACGAATCGGGCAGCGCCAAGTGTTCCTACGGATGCCCACTCACCCCGCAGACGGACTAGTCGTTGCTGCGTCCTGCGGCGTAAGGAAAGATGGGGTCCTGAAGCTTAAATTCATAAGTAAGACCATCCACGATCCCTACTACTTTTTCGCTGTCATACAGATCCAGCAGGAAACCAGCCATTTCTTTGGCGGTGTGGAATTTCGGAACGGACTTGTCATAGGAGAACTCTTTGACGTTCAGGGCGTGTTGAGCGAACTCCGTTTCCGTGGCAGCTGGCGCCAGAACTTTAGCCTGCATCGGCAGGCCTTTGCCTTTTAATTCCTGGGCAAGCCCTTCTGTAAAGGCACTCACATAGAACTTGGTGGCGCAGTAGGTCACGGCGTTCGCCACGATCGTATACCCGCCGCCTGAAGAGATATTGAGGATCTGGGTGCCTTCCTTCTCGGCATAATCACGGACATAGAGCGAAGAGAGGATAGTCAGCGCTTCGATATTCAGATGAATCATTTGCTCGATCCTGGGCAGATGCTGGTCGCCAACGGAAGCAAAGTTGCCGAATCCTGCGTTGTTGATCCATGTTTCCAGATCATATTCCCACAGACTTTCGTAGAATTCGTACACATTTTGGGCAATGGACAAATCAACGGATCGAATGACCACATCCAGGCTGCTGTCGATGCTGGCGATTTGCTGCTTCAACTGCTCAAGTTCTTCCGTACGCCGGGCGGCCAGAATCAGATTCTTGCCCCGCGCAGCAAAAGCCAGTGCGGTCTCATAGCCGATTCCGGAGCTTGCACCTGTAATGACGGTATATTTCATGTTTGTTCCTCCTGGGTTCAATGGGATTGGGGAGTTGTCAGGGGTTTATGAGTCGATTATATTGATTAGAGCTTACTCTAAGTCAAGTCGGAAAAGAAAGAGGGATGCTTCATGCGAACGATTGGAGAAACGGCGGAACTGCTCGGCATCAGTGCCCATACCCTGCGCTATTATGAAAAAGAACGAATCGTCGTACCTCTGCGGGATGCGGGGGGAGATCGGCGTTACAACGAGTCGCATATCGGCTGGCTGAAGTTTGTCATCAAGCTCAAGGAGACGCAGATGCCGATTGCTTCGATTCAGAAGTATGCTTCGCTGGTTGCCGAAGGCGATCATACCTCGCAGGCGCGTCTGGAGCTGCTGGCGGAACACAAGCGTTCCATCCGTGCCCAGTTGGAGACGCTGCAAGCCGCCGACGAGATGCTGGAGCGCAAGATCCAGAGTTATCAGACGTTTATTCACTCGTAAAATCGCTATAGGATGTTTCCTGGCTCCCTGCACAGACATCCCATCATCTGAAATGCGGACGGAAAAGTCGTTTCCCTCATGGGGAGACGACTTTTTTTAAACCAAATTTAAACTTGAGGTCAACCTGCCTTTAACCTGGACTTCTTATCATAAAAGCAACAAGACCACTACGAGAGGTGAGGGACATGACAGAATTGATGATCGAGACCCGTAACTTGACGAAAAAGTATAAAGGTGCCCGTGCAGTAGACGCACTGAACCTGGCGATTCCACAGGGGGAAATCTACGGCTTTCTTGGGCCAAACGGAGCCGGAAAAACGACAACCATTCGCATGCTGCTGGGCCTGATTCGTCCAAGCAGCGGCGTCGTGCAAATCTTCGGCCAGGATCTCAAGCGGGATCGGATCAAGATTCTGCGCCGGGTAGGGTCGCTGGTGGAATACCCCTCTTACTATGGGCATCTGAACGCCGTAGAGAATCTGGAGACGATTCGCCGGGTTCTGGATGTGCCCAAGGCTCGAATCGACGAGGTTCTACATACCGTAGGCTTGACGAAGGATGCCAAACGTCATGTCAAAGGCTATTCACTCGGCATGAAGCAGCGTCTGGGCATCGCGGCAGCGCTGCTGGGCAGCCCGGAGCTGCTTATTCTGGATGAACCGACCAATGGGCTTGATCCATCAGGGATTCTGGAGATTCGGGAATTGATCAAAAAAATGCCTAAAGAGCAGGGCATTACCGTACTGGTATCCAGTCACCTGCTGAGTGAAGTGGAGCAGATGGCAAGCAGTGTGGGCATTGTCAATCAGGGCAAGATGATCTTCCAGGATACGATCTCCAATCTCCAGCGCAAAGCGGGAAGCGAGATTCATATCGCTCTATCCGATGCGGAAGCCGCCATGATTATCGTACGTGAGCAGGGCTGCTTCGCCCGTCTGGAAGAGGGCAAGCTGATCTTCAAGGGCATCGACAATGGACAGATCGCCCGCCTGGTTGCAGCGCTGGTTGACGCTCGCCACAGCATCTATCGGGTCGAAGAACGTCGTAAGTCGCTGGAAGACCTGTTCCTCAATATGACAGCCAGTGCCTCGGGTGCCAGCATGGGCGGCATCTCGCAGATCACAGGCGGTCATTCCGGAGCGCCGCGAGGCGCTGGACTGCCCAAGGAGGTTGCGCAATGATTGGCAAACTATTGTCTACTGATCTGCTCAAGATGCGCCGCACCGGCATCTGGTGGATCGTATTTATTGGACCGGTCGGGCTTGCTGCCATGCAGGCACTGAACTTTGGACTGCGTTATGACTACCTGGTTCGGGATCATTACGCATCCGATCCCTGGAGCGGCTTAATCGAGGAAACCAGCATGTTTGTCCCGATTGCCGTATATCTGGCGATGACCCTGCTCACCGCCATGATCGCCAATGTCGAGAATCGGCAGAATTCCTGGAAGCAAACGCTGGCGCTGCCCGTACGCCGCTCACAGGTGTTTGCCTCGAAATTTCTGGCCTGCCTGATCCAACTGCTGGCAGCCTGCGCTCTGCTTGCAGTTTCGATGCTTACCGTCGGACTGCTGCTCAAGTTCTCAGGTCCCATCCCTTATCTGGATCTGCTGAAACTTGGCGTCTACCCGATGCTGGCTGCACTGCCCATGCTGGGATTCATGCTGTGGATGACGCTGACTCTGCGAAATCAAGCGATTCCCATCTCGCTGGGAATTGCCGCTTCATTGTCCTCGGTATTTGGGGGCGCCATGCCGGATGTATTTCCGCTGGCCTGGCCGGCCGTCGTACTGGGGAATGGAGAGGAAGCGCTGCGATATGCCGGATTTGGCATAACCCTTTTCGCCGTGCTGTACCTGTTGGGTTCGATTCACTTTTCGAGAAAGGACGTGGCTTGAGATGACGACTTGGATCGCAGCGCTCCGCAGTGAGCGGATCAAGTTGGGACGTTCACAGGTTCTGCTGCTTGCCGTGTTTGCGCCGCTGCTCAGTGTGCTGATCGGCCTGCTGTCGAATATGAATAACTTGGGAACCGGAGCAGAGGCATGGGAAGGTCTGCTGCTGGTGATGGCAATGTTTCATGCCATGTTTTTCCTGCCAATGATGACCGGGATCTTCTCTGCCTTTGTCTGTCGTTATGAACATGCGGGCGGCGGCTGGAAGCAGATTCTATCACTGCCCGTGTCGCGTACCGCGCTTTATATGGCGAAGCTGCTTACGGTAGCTGGCGCATTGGCGCTGGCCCAGATCTTGTTCTCGATTGGCCTGCTGGTTGTCGGCATGGTTAAGGGGATGGATATTGGAAGTGTGCCCTGGGGTGTGCTTGGTACTCGGCTGCTGAGCGGATTCATCGCCTGTCTGCCGCTTGCGGCACTGCAATTGTTCGTATCCACCATGTGGAGTAGCTTCGCCGCTCCGCTTGTGCTGAATATGATCTTTACCGTGCCGAATATTCTGATTGCGAACTCGGCGACGGTTGGCCCGTATTATCCGTGGGTACAGCCAATGCTGGCCATGATTCCGAACAGTGGAGGGTATGACTTTGGAGCCTTTTCGCTGCCGCTGGAAAATCTGATGGTGACGGTTGTAGGCAGCTTTGTTCTATTCCTGGCCGCTGGTTTGATTTATTTTGTACGGAAACCTGTCTAAAGCTCTCTACGTATAACAAGACATACAAAAAACACAAGTGCAGGGCAAAATAAAGAACAAGCAAAGAAATAGGAAAAGAAATGCAGGGGAAGTTGGAATTTGTTCGTTATATAGGATGTGCGGAAACGGAACTTCATCCGATATAAGGTTTGGAAGGAAAAAAATGAGTTTGGCGCGGGGCCTAATCGATTCGTGACTATTGCGCTCCCGCTGCGTTTATAGCATAAGGAGGCGCGATTCATGATGAAAACACGAATAGGTAAACGAATGGCCGTTGCAGCAGCACTGGCGGCGGCACTATGTCTTCAGGTAACGGCTCAATCCGCATCTGCTGCCGAAGTTGAGGCGGCATCCGCAGCTGTCGTGATGGACAGTTCGGCTCCCGTTTCACTGGAAACGGCTTCTGCCGAACTCAAGCCACTCCGCGGAGAGAGCGGCGAAATGGCCGCTGGTGTTGGAGCAGAGGCCAGCGTGGTGAACGTACTGGAGACGGCGCAGGCCGAAGGCAAAGGTTTCTCCGTATTTTGCATCTCACTGGCTCTATCGCTGGCGTTGATGCTGGGGGTATTTGGCTTGATGATGCGTAGAAGCAAGCATCGGCGGCACTAAAGAACGATACTTAAGAAGTGAGTAACGCATCCTACATTTCAGTTGGACAGAGCCTGGATACTCGACCAACCAAGAAAAGGTCCCGAACGATAGGTTCGGGACCTTTGGCTATTTATGGAGTGGATCAGGAGGGCAGGGCCAGGCTATCCAGGCTTGTACGAATAATCTCGCAGGAACGTTCAAATGACACTTTCTCTTCGTCATTCAAGTTAAACTCGATCAGTTCTTCAATCCCGTCCGCTCCGATGATGGCAGGTACTCCGACGCAGACGTCGCGCTGACCGTATTCGCCATCGAGAATCGCGGAGACCGCGATGATCCGGTGATCGTCGTTCAAGATGGAACGGGTGATATAGGCGATGGCACTGCCAATGCCAAATTGCGTAGAGCCTTTGCGGGTGAAGATCTCCCAACCGGCATCCTTGGTCTTGCGTGCGATGTCCTGAAGATCCAGATCCGGGAAGCGAAGCTTGTGTTCTTCTACAATGTGCAAAATAGGCTTACCGCCGATCGTCACGTGCGACCAGGCGACGAACTGCGATTCCCCATGTTCGCCCATTGCATAACCATGTACGCTGCGTGGGTCCACTTGGAACACATCGGCCAGCAGGGTCTTGAGCCGCGCAGAGTCGATGGACGTTCCCGTCCCAATGACCCGATGGCGAGGTAGGCCCGATACGCTTGCTGTAATATGCGTCACGACATCAACCGGGTTGGCGGCTACCACGAAGATTCCATCGAAGCCGCTCTCCATCACAGAAGTGGTCACTTCACGTGTAATTGCTGCTGCCTCTGCGATAATGTCCATACGAGTCTGACCGGCTTTGACGTTGGCACCGGCAGTAAGCACGACGATGTCCGCATCGGCACAATCCGCATAATGTCCGGCGCGTACACGCGTCCGGGTGGAAGTGAAGTCCGCGCAGTGAGAGAGATCCAGTGCCTGCGCCAGCGCATGTTCGCGGTTGCGGCTGATAATGACGATCTCGTCGCAGATGGATTGGTTAATCATGGCGTATGCACAGCTGGACCCCACAAGTCCCGATCCAATAATGGCGACTTTCCGATTTTTTCTGCCCATGTTCGCACTTCCTGTCATTAGAAATTTGTATCACTTTATATAAGGGTGAAAGAAATTATCGTTTACATGCTTACATGAAAAAGACTAAAAATCATTATGCTTTTTCATTTTAACGGAAAAATAGACGGTTGTCAGCTGAAAAATTGGCAGATATGTTACGATACATGACATGTTTGTCGATCTGGGGAACGCATATGGCAGAGAAGAGGACAATGCGGCGAAGGGAATGCGCAAGCCGCTTCTTTTTATGCAAACTTGCTGGCTATGGAGAAGAAGCGATAAGATTCTTGGGCAAACAGACTAAAGATCGAGTCAATCGGGTAAAAGATTAACGGGAAAATCAAGTGGAGGTGAAGCTTCAAATGACACAGAAGAAAAAGTTTGTTCTGGCAAGCCGCCCGAGCGGTACGCCAACTCCTGAAGATTTCGAGCTGAAAACGGAAGAATTGGGCACACCTCAGGAGGGTGAGATTGCGGTCGAAACCCTGTATCTATCAGTCGATCCTTATATGCGCGGCCGAATGAAGGATACCAAGTCCTATTCCAAGCCTTATGATGTCGGCGGCGTCATTACGGGCGGGTCAGTGGGGCGCGTCATCGAAAGCCGTCACGAACGCTACCAGGAAGGCGATATTGTATTGGGCGGTTGGGGTTGGCAGAGCCACGCCATCCTCAAAGGAGAGGAAGCCAGCACGGTCGATCCAAACCTCGCGCCGATCCAGACGGCACTGGGAGTGCTGGGCATGACCGGATTGACCGCTTACTTCGGACTGCTGGACATCGGACAGCCCAAAGCAGGCGAGACCGTCGTGGTATCGGGTGCAGGCGGAGCCGTCGGCATGATCGTGGGGCAGATTGCGAAGATCAAGGGCGCTCGCGCAGTCGGAATCTCCGGTTCCGAAGAGAAGAACCGCTATCTGCTGGAGGAACTGGGCTTTGACGCCGTCATCAACTACAAGACCGAAAATGTGAAGGAAGCTCTGGAGCATGCCTGCCCGGACGGCGTGGATGTCTATTTTGACAACGTAGGCGGTACGATCAGTGATGCCGTATTGGAGCAGTTGAATCCTAACGCACGGGTTCCACTTTGCGGCCAGATCTCACTCTATAATGAAGAAAATCCGGAGCCGGGTCCTCGATTCCTTCCGCTGCTGCTGACTCGTACGGCCTTGGTCAAAGGATTCCTGGTCGGCCAATATGCCGAACGTTATGGTGAAGCCATCCCTGAGATGGCAGGTTGGCTGTCGGAAGGCAAGCTGAAATATCGAGAGAATATCGTGGAAGGTTTTGAACGTACGCCCGAAGCCTTTATCGGACTGTTCAGCGGCGAGAATTTGGGCAAGCAGCTGGTCAAAGCGTAAGTGACTGACCAAGTACCGTTTTGATCCCCATCTCTCTTGCGTCCAATCAAGAAAAAGCAGCTCGTCCATAGCGGACGGGCTGCTTTTTTGGGCTGTTATGCAAACATGAAGGTAATAAAGCGGCTCATTTCATGCTGTCGAAAGGCGTCTATAAGATCATGCCTGAACCAATCGGTTTATGGCTATATCCGTACGTGGATCGTAACGAATTGATCTGGAATCAGGGTGAAGGCTGCGACAGATATTTCTGCTTCAAGGCCAGAATTCGTGTCACGCTTTCGTTGATGCGCTGCTCGCTGATCTTGCCTGATTTGACCGCATTTTTGATCGCTTGAATGGTCTCAATAGCGTCATCGGCGCCGTGTGCTACCAAAATGATGTCACTGCCCGCCTGAACGGAACGAACGGCGGCTTCACCCAGTCCGTAATTGTTGGCGATGGCGCCCATGGTCATATCGTCGGTCATGACTACGCCCTTAAAGCCAAGCTTGCCGCGCAGCAGATCGGTAATGACCGCCTTCGACATCGAAGAAGGCACCTGCTGATCCAGCTTGGGCAGCAGAATGTGCGCGATCATGACCACATCTGCACCTTCGGCAATCGCTTTTTTGAATGGAATCAACTCCAGCTTCTCCAACTGCTCCAGGCTCTTGTTGACGACCGGAAGCGCGATATGAGAGTCCACCGAAGTGTCTCCATGCCCGGGAAAATGCTTGACGACTGGAATGACCTGCTGCGATTCCAGTCCTTCCATCACCGGCAGGGCCGTGCTCACGACCTGATTCGCCGTGGTTCCATACGAACGGTCACCAATCACCGGATTATCCGGGTTGCTGTTGACATCCAGCACCGGCGCATAATCCAGATTGAAGCCCTGTGAGCGAAGCTGCTGCCCCAGCTTTTCCCCGATGGAGCGGGCATAGTTCGCATCATTTTTCTTGCCGATAGCAGCGGCGGTTGGAATCTTGTCTACGCCTTTGAGCCGGGCTACACGGCCGCCTTCCTGATCGACGCTGATAAACAGCGGTACGTCGCTGCGTGGATTCGCGGCGCTAACTTCACGGGTGAACTGTTTGGTTTGCGCCGCCGACTGCACATTGTTGGCGTAGAAGATCACGCCGCCAATGCCGTAATCACGGATCAGTGCCCGATCCGCTTCGCGCAGCGATCGACCTTCAAGACCGGCAATCACCATCTGGCCGATCTTCTGATCCAGAGTCAGATCGGCGAGAATTGCCGAAGCCGCACTGTCGGAAGGATTCGCTTCGTCAGCAGGTGTCGAAGGGCTGGCGGGCTTCTGCGGCGAAGCCTGCTGGCCGCTGCCCGTTGAACCCGAGAAGTTCTGACCCGAAGCCGAGCCGCCGGATGGAGAATTTCCGGAAGCGGAACCCCCTGAATCAGAGGTTCCGGCCTGGCCGCTCTCGACTTTTGCGGGACCAATCAGCGAGATATGGTCAAGGGCCGGATTGTCACGGTTGGACTTTTCGGCACTGGAGGCGCTGGAACTGCTGCTCGCTGCTGTAAGTCCGGCAGGCAGAGGGCCGGACAGCACCCAGCGCAGCGTATAGCCGCCGGGCAGGTTATAGCCAAGGATCGACTGATTGACGTCTTGATCCTGATAGCTCTTGACGCTGTCGGCTTCGCCCAGCTTGTCTACGATGTCGCGGTAATGAATGGTGTGCAGATCTTCGCGGCTGGAGCGCAGATCCACGACAATCCCTTTCTTGTAGCCGATGGTCGCATCCTGTGCGGGATATTCGGCGTACGTTGAGCCACCGCTCTGGGAGGTGCGCTCAGGCTGTTGCCATTGGGCGACGACTTCCGCGTCGCGGGTCAGGCCAACGACAAAGTCCGAGCCTGCCACCTTGCCCTGCTGGGCAAGGGCGGCGATGGCGGCGACTTGGTCGGCGGCTGTCGAAGGATGGGAACTGCTGGAATCGGCTGTCGATTCCCCGCTGCCCGCTTGTGCGCCTGAATGGGCGGGAGCGGATGTATCCGTTAAGGCAGAGCTTGCTGTGGGCTGCGTCGCTGAACGGTCTGGCTGATTGAGAATCAGCACGATACCGGCCGCAATCAGCACAAGCAGCACACCGCAGGTGACAAACCAGGCGCGGCTGAAGCCTCTGCTTCGGCGTTTGCCGCGGGAATGGGTGCTGCTTCGGGAGGTACGGGGCATAATAAGAAAGGCTCCTTTCGGTGGTGCGGATAGAATGTGAAATCGATGAAGCTGGATCAGGTGGTCTCCCGAATGAGGAGGTCAAAATTCAGCGGTTTGAGCGAGATTGGCTGTCCCAGCAGCCCGGGCGAGAGCAGGGCGAAAGCATTGTACGCCTGATCCCGAATCGGATTCTGTACGCTGGTTAGCCCCAGCGTCGCCGCAATCTGCATGTTGTCGAAGCTGACGATGCGCAGCTGGCCGGGCACGTCCCAGCCAAGTCGGCGTGCCTCGCTCAGTACCCCTGCGGCGACGTAGTCGTTGGCGCAGACGATCGCCTGCGGCAGATCGCAAGCTGCCTCCGCGCCGCCGCCGAAGGTCTGATCCGGACGGTCGTTGTCCGGATCGGCGCTGCTGCGCCCGCCTGCCAGTCTGGATGGGTCGGCGGTGAACTGCGCCAACCCATCCGGACGCTGCCGCGCCGCCCGCTCATCGGCGGAGCGGGCGAAGTCTTCGCTGCTGGCGGCGGCTGCACCCGCCGCCAGCAGCCCCGGCTCGGCTGCGCTCGCCTCGCGGCGCGGCTGCTCCTGCGCCGAAGGGGCCGCCGGCAGCCCAAGCAGCCGGCGAACAACCGCCTGGCCGTCTTCCAGATGGTAGACGGCCTTGAAGTACCAGTCCCGCCGCGCCGCCAGGCCGCGCGTGGACATCAGATCCTCGTAAGCCTGAATCCGGCGCTCCGTATTCAGGCTGCTCGGACGTCCGAAGGCGTTGGCGATCTTCGTGATGCCAAGCGAGAGCAGATGCTCGACGGCCAGCTTGTAGCCGGCGTATTGATCCATCGCCACGGAGGGAATATCCGGGCGATCCATGCGCTGCCAGGAGACGATCGGGCCATATTTGCCATAAGAGCTGACCACGGCAGAGTCGTTGACACAGGTGAGGATGAGCAGGCCATCGACTCTTTTCTGCTTTAAGTCTTCAAAGGCCGACAGTTCCCGCGAACGATCCGAATCCGACGTATAGATGATCGTCTGGAAGCCGTGTTCAGCCGCGACCTCCACGAAGCTGGTCATAAACGGCAGGATCACTTCCGTGATGCCCGTAGTAATCATGCCCAGCTGCATGGTGCGCCCTTTGGACAGGGAGACCGCGTTGCGGTTGGGCACATAGTCCATCTCACGGATCACTTGAAGGATCTTGGCCCGCGTCTCGGGGCTGACATGGCGGGATTTATTGAGCACGCGCGATACCGTGGCTTTGGAGAAGCCCGATAATTTCGCAATTTCTTCAAGATTGGACATGGAATCGCTCCTTGGGGTTGACGTGGAACGCGTTTCACGATTTATGCTACAAACAGAACGGTTCGACACCGTTTGTAGGGGCGTTCAGGCATAGCCTTTCCATTTTAACATACAGGAGTGAATCGATAATGAGCACACAGTTTCCGAAAGACTTTTTGTGGGGCGGCGCAGTCGCGGCCAACCAGCTTGAAGGCGCGTACCAGACGGACGGCAAAGGCTGGTCGATCCAGGATGTTACGCCAAAGGGCGGCATCGGCTACAACGAAACCGGCGATCCGCTGATTACGGAAGTTCCAACGGAAGATAACATGAAGCTGATCGGTATCGACTTCTACAACCGCTACAAAGAAGACGTGAAGATGTTTGCGGAAATGGGCTTTAAGGTATTCCGTACATCGATCGCCTGGTCGCGGATCTTCCCGAAAGGCGATGAGACCGAACCGAACGAAGCGGGTCTGCAATTCTACGATGACCTGTTCGATGAGTGCCACAAATACGGCATCGAACCGCTGGTCACCATTTCCCACTATGAGACGCCGCTGCACCTGTCGCGTGAATATGACGGCTGGGTGAACCGCAAGCTGGTGGATTTCTATGTTCATTATGCCACGACCGTGTTCAAACGGTATAAAGATAAAGTGAAATACTGGCTGACCTTCAACGAGATCAACTCCATTCTGGAAGCTCCGTTCATGAGCGGCGGCATCTCGACACCCAAGAAGCAGCTCAGTAAGCAGGACCTGTATCAGGCCATTCACCATGAACTGGTGGCCAGTGCAAAGACGGTCAAGGTTGGACATGAGATCAACCCGGACTTCAAGATTGGCTGCATGGTGCTGAGTATGCCGATCTATCCGCTGACTCCGAACCCGGACGACGTAATTCAGGCGATGGAATCCGACCACAAGAACATGGCGTTCGCCGATATTCATGTGCGCGGTCAATATCCAGGCTACATGAAGCGTTATTTGCGTGAGCACAACATCGAGATCAAGTTCGAGGAAGGCGACGAAGAGGCGCTCAAGCATACCGTTGACTTCATCTCGTTCAGCTACTACATGAGTATCTGCGAGACAGCCGATCCAACGAAGAAGACTCGCGGTGAAGGCAACCTGCTCGGCGGCGTACCCAACCCGCATCTTCAAGCAAGTGAATGGGGCTGGCAGATCGACCCCAAAGGACTGCGCTACGTGCTGAATGCCTTCTGGGATCGCTATCAGAAGCCGCTGTTTATCGTAGAAAACGGCCTGGGCGCTGTCGATGAGCTGATTACGAAGGAAAACGGCGAGAAGACCGTCGAAGACGACTACCGGATCAATTACCTGAACGATCACCTCGTACAGGTGGGCGAAGCGATTGAAGACGGCGTTGACGTGATGGGCTACACCACTTGGGGCTGTATTGATCTGGTGAGTGCATCGACCGCACAGCTCAAAAAACGCTATGGCTTCATCTATGTAGATCGTCATGACGACGGCAGCGGTACGCTGGAACGCTACAAGAAAAAATCGTTCAATTGGTACAAAGAAGTGATTGCAACGAACGGCAAGAGCCTCAAGCGTTAAGATCTCTCGCATACCCTCTCTAACGTTAGCTTGAACGATTCATAAGAAAAAGGACGTCTCCCACAAGGGGGCGTCCTTTTGTCTATTGTTCTTCCGCCATCAACCGCCGCAGCAGCTCCTTGCTTGCGGTGTCTTTTTCGCGCTTTGGGCGACCGATGCTCTCATAATCCAGCTTCTCGGCCAGGAGCTGCCGGTACGTCAACGAACGGGCACAAACTCCGCCCAATTCCCGGATCTGCGGATCGAGACAGTCGGGCATCCAGATCCATTCGGGAATATTCAACGGAGTCAAAGTTCCAGCTTCGTCATAAGCCAAATACAGAATCTGTACATCGACGCCGTTCTTGCGGTAGTCGGTTTGTTTGTCGTTAATGAGGACGCTCTCGAAGCCAGCAGCTTCCAGCTTCTCTGCGAGCGGCTGTCTGGCGCTTGAGAGGGCGACCAGATCAAGGTCCTCGTGCTCACGCAGAACGCGGCCTACCCGGAAATCGATCGCCCATCCACCTCTCAGCCAGAAAGGTTCGTCGATCGCTTGAAACACGGTGCCGAGTTCGCGCAGAATATCCAACTGCTGCTCGGCCTGCGGTACAGTGTGCATGTCTAGACCTCCTCAAGGCGGATGTTAGGCTTTGGCCGCCTTGCCTTCTGTCTCGCCGCCTGCCGAACCGCGCGTCATGCGCTTGAACCGCAGCAGCATGTTCAGACGCCAATGCAGGATCATGCCGAAGGCAAGGATGAAGAATACGCCGCCCGTCTGCGGCAGGGTGACAAACCGTTCGACATAGCTGTGCAGCGCCAGGCGGATGACAATCAGCACGACCAGAATGATGAGGAACGCTTTGGAACGTTTGACGAACAGGTCGCTGCCGATCTGTTCAAATTTGGTTCCCAGGATCAGCGGATAGGCGAATACGAACCAGCCGACCAAGAAGGCGGAGAGCGCACCGATCCACGGAATCTGGATGTCGCGGATAACGAACATGAAGAAGCCGGTAGCCATGCCGATTGGCGGCATCATAATCTTGCGAACGGTAAGCGGCCGCTTGCTGGCCTTCATTCGCAGGAACAGCGCCATAAAGGCCATGCCGGCGAAGAATAAAGTGAACAGTACACTGAGCAGAATGGGATTTAGCGAGAAAAATTTGTCGAAGATGGAATTGATCCAGTCAATCATGCTTGGGCCTCTTCTCTATAAGAATATAAAAATATAAGAATGGAAATCGAAAAACATGCCGCGCCGTGTCGATCTGCCTTGCAGCGGCGATTTCAGTATACCATAAGCCCACCCTCCTTTTTAAAGCAGCTGCACGCGAAGCGATCATTTTAGGGTAAGATTAAGAGAGGAAACAAATCCCAACGGCTTGAAGCCGTGGAATCCTTCACCGAACGGAGTGGCCGAGATGCAGAAGAAGAAAATTTTAATTGCTGAAGATGAGATGGTGCTGCGATTTTTGCTAACGGAAACGCTCGAAGACGAAGGCTACGACATTGATGAAGCAGAAGATGGGAAACTGGCGATGGATAGCCTAAAATACGGCGAATATGACCTGATTATTCTGGATTATATGATGCCGGAAGCGACCGGGATTGAGGTTTGCCGCTGGCTGCGGGGTGAAGGGAGCGTCAATGCGGACAAACCGGTGATTCTGCTGACGGCCAAGGCCGAAGAGAAGGATCGGGAGCTGGCGATGCAAGTGGGCGTATCCAAGTTTATCTCCAAGCCATTCAGCCCCATGGAATTGGTCGATATTGTGCATGAGCTGACCGGAGGGGACGCTTCATGAAGCGTACGGCTTCCAGAGGACTATCTCGCCGGATCGCCTACCGAACGATGGCTTTTTTTCTCGTTCTGGGTGTGCTGTTAGCGACTGTGGAACTGATGGTTCATCGGCAGTACGCGTCGTTGTCGGGCGAACTGGAGGTGCGAATAGAATATTTGGGTACACTGCGGGATACCGAGCGTGCCTTCCAGGAATCGGTGTCGTATCTGAGAGCATATGCAGCTTATGGACGCAATGATCTTCGAGATCAGGCAGCCTCTTCCCGCACGGAATACGATGAATTGTTTGTCAAACTTCGTGAAGTGCGCAGCGGCGCAGCGAACGAAGGTACGCAGGACATCAATGATCTGGAAGGGTTGAATACCAGCTTCGACAGCTATTCCATGCAAGCGATGCGTTGGATTGCCGAGGGTAACCGCAATGAACTGGCGAAGCTGTCGGCAGCGCAGGGCAGCTCGTTGGTGCGCCAGATGGAAGCGGAGTTCTCCAGTCTTGTTGAACAGCAGCAGAAGAAGATTGTGGGACTGACCGAGCGGATTCGCGCACTGGGACGCCTTATGTTGATTGTGCCTGCGCTGGCCCTGCTGATTGCGCTTGGCGCCGCCCTGCTGCTGATTGGCTATCTGAAAAAGGCCTTTATCGCGCCTGTCGTAGCTGCCGAATCGGCGGTAGGCCGAATTGATCGCGGTGAACTGGTGGATCTTGGCGACCACGTACGACGAGACGATGAGATCGGCCGTCTGTTGGGCGGGATCGGAAAGATGGCGGATGGCATCCGCAGCCGTCAGTTGGAGCTGGAGAACAATCTGCTGCAAATGGAAGAACAGCGCGAGGAGCTGGAAGCGCAGAACGACGAGCTGGAGGCTCAAAATGAGCAAATTCTCCATCAGCGAAAAGAGTTGGAGCAGACACTCCAGCGTCTGACGCATCGGGAGAGTCAACTGGAGGCGATCAATGCTTACCAGCAGTCCCTGGTGGGCCTGACGGATCTGAATGATTTTCTTCAGCAGGCGATCGGGCAGCTCCTGCTGGTCACCGAACGCGACGCAGCCATGCTGGTCATGCGTGGAGGCAGTCAAGGGGCTTCGCAGGCAGATGAAGCACGCTGGAGCGAAGACATCCGTTCCCGGTTTGGTGAAGAAGGGTACGAAGTGCTGTACAGCAGCGGGTATCCGCTGGAGGCGCTGGAGCGCTTCAGCGGCGAACCTTCCGGTCCGGCGCTTCAGACGATGCTGGCTAATCGCCCCTTGACGCGCCGGCGCCCGGTGTCGGGCGCAGAAGCCGGGGCGCATGGAGCCTATACAACGGCAATCGACGCCTATTATCCCGTTTATAATGGGGAAGGGGAAGAACGCCCAGCCGGATTCCTGCTGCTTACGACGTATGGGGATCGTCCTTCGCTGGAAGGCGAGGAGGAAGTGGCGGACGGCATGGTTCGACAGTTCCTGGGAGCACTGTTCGCCCAGCTCACGCAATCCGAACGTCAGCGGCAGGGTCTGGAGCTGGAGCGGCTGAATCGGGAGCTGGAGAAGGAGAAGCGCAACCTCAAGGATCAGCGTGACGCGACTCAGCAGGTCATCGACTCGATTTATGAGGCGCTGATCGTCTGTGCGCCGTCCGGGGAGATTCTGATGTGCAACAAAGTCACGGAGGAACTGCTGGACCCAGCCTTCAAGGCCGGAGTCAATTTCGTGGACGCCATTCATGAAGTGAACCAGCATTATGGCATCACCAACGATGCGGGCAGCCGGATTCGGGAAGCTCTGGACAATGGTTTTAATGGCACGAAGATGCGCTATACGTTTGAGCCGCCTGGACGCAAGTCACGCTACTTTGAGATTTATGTGCAGCGAATCGAAGATGTGATCTGGGGAGACGTTCGGCTTTTCGTACTGCGTGACCGGACGGATGAAGAGGAGACTAACCGGCTGCGTGACGAGTTTGTCAGCGTGGTTTCCCATGAGCTGCGTACGCCGCTGGCGAGTATTCTGGGATTTGCGGAGATCATGCTGCATCGCAGCGTGAAGCCGGAACGCGCACAGAAATATTTAAGCACCATTCATGGGGAAGCGACCCGTCTATCGGGGTTGATTGGAGATTTCCTTGACCTTCAGCGCATCGAGGCGGGCAAGCAGACTTATCGGATGCTGCCGTTGGATCTGAAGGAATTGACGCGAGACGTGGCAGCGCAGTGGGATGGTCGCTCGGGTCACGCCGTACGCCTGAATCTCCCGGAGGGTCTCTGCGCAGTACGCAGCGATGGCGATCGCCTGAAGCAGGTGCTGCATAATCTGTTGAGCAATGCGATCAAATATTCGCCGGGACAGACGTTCGTTGATTGCTCCATCCGGCGTGAGCCAGCGGATTCGTCGAAAGCAGCAGATGCGCAGATGTCAAACCGGACGAGCCATCCTCAAGCCGGTCACTGGATCGTTGAGATCCGGGATTATGGATTGGGGATTCCGGAAGAAGCCAAATCCAAGCTGTTTGGCAAGTTCTACCGCGTGGACAATTCCGATCGACGTCAGATTGGCGGTACCGGACTGGGTCTGGCGATTGTCAAAGAGATGGTCGAAGGACTGGGCGGCGAGATTTCGTTCGATTCGGTGCTGGGTGAAGGCAGCACCTTCCGATTTGCACTGCCGGAACTGCCGCTGTCTTCTCCAGCCGGCAGCGTGCTGATACTGGAAGACGATGTGAATCTGGGACGACTCATCGAGGATTCATTCTCCAGCGAAGGTCAATCGGTCTGCCTCTTCACGGAAGCGGAGAGTGCTCTCCTTGCACTGGAAGCTTCGGCGCAAAGCGGCGTGCCCAAGCTCTGCATAGTAGATCTGTCCCTGGCGGGTGATCTGAACGGCTGGGCTTTCATTCGGCGGCTGGCGGCTGAAGAAGCGCTGCGCCAAGTGCCGATTATCGTGTCCTCGGCACTTGATCCACCAGACGGTTACGCAGATACGGAAGCGGAGAAGTATCTGCGTAAGCCATTCAGCGTGCGCGAGCTGCTGGAAGTGGGACGACAGCTCATGGATAAATCTTCTGCGTCCTTTTCGTTGGCGCTTCCTGTACCCAGCGAGTCGCTTGCGCGAGCAGCGCTGCAAACCCATGGATTGGATGCACAGCAGATTGAAGTAGGGCCGGACTTCTCGATTATTGAAGTTCGGACGGATGAGTAGAACCTTATCCAGGTGGGATAAGGGAGTAGGGAGGACTGTGATGAATAAATACCAGAAGATGTTTATCGACCAAACAGCAGGCAATCTGGAACGGATTTTGCGTCCTGGCGTCCGGACGGACGAACGAACGTTGTATCGGATGCTTCATTCGATCAAAGGGACATCGGGAACGATTGATCTGCACGAATGGTACCGGGCTTCTCTACATTTATTGGAGCGGTTTGACGAACATGGCGATCGGGTCTTTTCAGGAGAAGAATTAAGCCGGGAATTGGTGGAGTTCTCCGACCTGCTGGAAACGGCACGGCAGGAACGTGAGAGAGAAGAAGGAAGTGCCTCGGCGCTTCGCAGCACGCGTCTGCAAGGTGATCCCAAGCCTGGATTATCCTCGGATTTCCCGCCCAGCGAATCCAACGCGCAGCAGGAAGCCGAACCTTCCAGGCCGTCTGTCAGCCTGCGGGATTCCTTGAGCCGCCGCCTGGGCGTGCAGGAAGGCTCGAAGGGGGCAGCAGCTGGAGAAGCGGCATCCAGAGGAGCCGGGTTCGAGGAGGCGGCATCGAACTTGCAGCCTCGAGAACGGCAGCAGGATGCAGCGCCTCGGGCGGCTTTCGCGTCTTCGGCCCGCTCTGCCTATGACGAACAGGTCGTCCGAAGCGGAGAGGCTGGCATCGAAGGGCAGACCCGAGCCGCCGGAGCGTCGGCTGAATCAGCGGGTATGCCGGAATCGGCAGGTACCGTGCTGCTGCTGGACGATGATGTGGGACTGCTGGCGCTGCTCAAGGACGTGCTGGAAGAGGAGGGCTTTACGGTCTTTGCGACGCCGCGCTTTGACAAGGCGGTGGAGTGGTTCTATGAGATGCTGCCGGATTGTGCCGTTCTGGATGTCCTGATGCCGGAGCAGAGCGGGTTCGACATGATGGAGCGCATGCGTGAGCTGTGCGACCGCTACATGATTCCGGTCGTACTGATGACCGGCAAAAGTGATCTGGCTACGCGAATCCGCGCTTATGAGGGTGGAGCCGATGATTTCCTGACCAAGCCAATGAATCCGCAGGAATTTGTCGTGCGAATTCGCCGCCTGATCCGCCGTCGTCGGCGTCTGACTGGTCAGCTCCTGCTTGACCAGACGACAGGAGCTTACGGGATGCCCTTTCTGGAACGCGAGTTGGCCCGGCAGATCGATCTGCTTGAAGGTCAGGGCGACAAGCTGGCGGTTGCGGCCGTTCAGTTGGATGGACTGCGCAGCCTCAATGAGCGAACCGGCTATCGGGAAGGCGACCGACTGCTCAAGATTTTCTCGGACACCGTGCGCAGACATCTCCGTCCCCAAGACATCTGGGCGCGAGATCGCGCCAATCAATTTTTCCTGCTTCAGCCGGGCAAGAACCAGGTTCAGAGCGCCGCCTTCCTCAGCGACATCCTCAATCGGGAGGAGCTGCGATCGGCGCTGGACGCCCATCAGGTCAGCTCCGTGTATGGCGTCATCGATGTTGGATCGGGCATGTCCCGCCAGCAGGCGCTGGCTGGAGCCATTCGTGCAATTGCCGCTGCACGCCGCAGCGATCAGATCGATCAGGCTTCGCTCTCTGCCGTTTCCAGACAGCTGCGGCTGGCCGTGATCGACGACGATCCGCTAATTCGGAACATTTTGCAGCAGCAGCTTCAGAGTCTGGAAGAGGAATATGAGCTGGAGATTCGTTCCTTCGCCGATGGTGAAGAGTTCCTGAGCGATCCCTGGCATGTCGGAGGCACTCGCTATCTGCTGATCCTCGACCGCATGATGCCCAGAATGAACGGGATGGAAGTGCTGACTCGTCTGCATGGCGGCGGATACGAGCCGATCTATACCGTCCTGATGCTGACCGGAGTGGGCGACGAACGGGGAATTGCGGAAGCGATGCGTGCAGGCACGGATGATTATATGACCAAGCCCTTCAGCCTGGTTGAACTGGAGGCGCGGGTTCGCCGACTGCTTGGAAAGGTAGGCAGCCCGACATGAGTGACGCCGATATTGTTCGCTTCCTATGGGTCGCTGCCGTCGTCCTGATCGTGTTGATTGCCTTGATTCTGTTCTACCTGGTTGAACGCAAGATTCTACGAGCCCGTCATCGGGAGCAGGTGGCGGAAGCTCTGGACTGGTTTGCTTCGCCGGATTCTCCGCTCATCCATTATCTGAGCAGCGGAGAACGTTCGCGCCGCCTGCTGGCTTCCGGCGAAGGCCTGCGCCGCGAAGCGCTGGAGGAAGCGCTGCTCAAGCGGCTGGCGGTCAATGCTTCGCAGATAGAGCGCGAACGTATCTACGCGTTTGCCGCCGATTATTTTACGGAAGAGTATGAAGAACTGCTCAATCGCCGCCGCTGGAGCGATCGGATGAATGTTCTCCTGCATATTGAGAAGTTCCATATGTCCGGCATGAAAGATTACCTTCTGCGGAGACTGGAGCAGCTTCCGGAGAACGACAGACACGATGATGAACGATTTCTGCTGATTCGTACGCTCGCTTCCTTGAATGCGGACGAGACGTTTCAGTATCTGGAGCTGGCATCGAGGCGTTTCTCTGAATTGCAGCTGATGCAGACATTAGGCCCATTGAATGGAGAACGTCTGGAGCGGCTCATTCGTGAGTTTGACCAACTGCCGTTGCGGATTCGCCGCTGTGTGCTGGATACGCTGCGGCTCAGCAATATCCGCACGACGGAAGTGCTGGCATTGTTCGAGCGCTGCATCCGTTCGGAAGATCGGGAGACGCGCATCCGTGCATTTAAGGCACTGGCGAACTTCGGTTATATGACGTCTGAAGCTGCTGATTGGCTGGAGTCGTCCCTGGAGCGAAGCGACGCAGTGGAGTGGCCGGAGCGCCTCATGCACGCCCGTCTGGCAGGTGCGGTGCGTGAAGAACGATTTGCCGTGCATCTGGAGCGTCTGATGGCCGATCCTTCATATGAGGTGCGGCGTGAAGCGGCTTCATCACTGGCGCAGTATCGCAGCGGCATGGAACGAATCGCAAGAGTGGCGGAGGAACACCCGGACCGCTTCGCGCGGGATATGGCGGTGGAAACGCTGGAAAGGAGAGCGTATGAGCGGAACGTGGGTTGACGTATTGGTCGAAGCTCACCGCATATTTGGTATTCTGATTATCATCTATGTGGCGATGTCGGCGGCTATCTATTTATTTCTGACTGCGGCTGCTGCGTTCAGCTTGTGGCGTGACCGTGATCTCAGCGAGATTCAATACAGTGCCGTGCTGGAGACGGAGCTTGTGCCGCCCCTGAGCATCATCGTTCCTGCCTACAACGAAGAGATCAACATTGTCGGCAGCGTGCGTTCCCTGCTCAGTATCAACTACAAGCAGTTTGAGATTGTGGTCGTCAACGATGGTTCCAAGGACAAGACGGTAGCCATCATGCTGGAAGAATTCGACATGACGGAAGTGAAGGGACGGGTACCTTTTTCCGGCCTCAAAAAAGAAACCAAACCCATTCGCGCTGTCTATCGTTCGCTGCGCCATCCCAATCTGGTGCTGGTCGATAAGGAAAATGGCGGCAAGGCCGATGCACTAAACGTTGGAATCAATGTATGCCGGTATCCATATTTCGTGTCGCTGGATGGCGATACGGTGCTGGATACAGATGCTTTTATCAAAGTCGTAAAGCCGATCATGGATGCGCGTCCCGGTGAAGAGATCGTGGCGACCGGCGGCAGTGTGGGCATCGCCAACGGAAGTACGGTAGACAGCGGCTACTTGAACAGCGCCAGCGTTCGTTTGTCGAACAAGCCTCTGGTGGTCATGCAGGTGGTGGAGTATCTTCGTGCCTTCCTGATGGGTCGAATCGGCCTCAGCCGCTATAATATGCTGCTGCTGGTCTCTGGGGCATTTGGCGTATTCAAGAAGAGTTGGGTCGTGGAAGCGGGCGGTTATGAGACGGGGACAATCGGCGAGGATATGGAGCTGACCGTACGTCTGCATGAACTGATCCGCGAGAAAAAGAGCAAAGCAAGAATTGTCTATGTGCCCGAACCTGTCTGCTGGACGGAAGCGCCCGAGAGTCTGACCATTTTGAAAAGACAGCGGACCAGATGGCATCGCGGGTTGTACGAGAGCTTGAAGTCGCATAAAAAGATGATCCTGAATCCCCGCTATGGGCGGGTGGGAATGGGGTCAATGCCCTTCTTCCTATTTATCGAGCTGCTCGGTCCGCTGGTGGAACTGCTGGGCTATGCGACCGTGATTCTGGGCTTTTTCCTGGATCGCATCAATATAGAGATCTCGCTTATGCTGGCGCTGGTTATGCTGCTGTTTGGTTCCTTGATGTCCACGATGAGCGTATTGTTTGAGGAATGGCGGTTCCACAATTACAATCGAATCTCGGATACGTTCCGGCTGTTTTTCTACGCGCTATCCGAATCATTCTGGTATCGTCCGCTGATGACCTGGTGGCGAACAGTTGGGCTATTCCAGGCGATTCGCGGCAAAAAGCATGGCTGGGGCGAGATGACACGGGTGAACGTGCTGGGAGCCAACAAAAAGCCGGTCGTCGGCCCAAGTCCGATTGCGGTTCCGGAAGAAGTCGCGCTTGCCGCACAGTCACTGGAACGGACACAGGAACAGGTACAAGCTCAGGAACAGAAGGCGGCCTCGACGTCGATTGTGGGGGAAGAGGACGCTTCGGCAGTTGAATCAACAGATCCCCCTTCCTCATCTGAAGTACTACCGGAGGTCAAGAAGCCGGCTGCGCGGAAGAGAAAGCCGATTCCCAAGTTCTGGGCGGGACTGGCGGCCTCGATGCTGCTTCTGCTGACGCCGTGGATCATCTGGGAAGCTTCGCCTGCGAAGACGCTGTCGATTGCCGTGCTTGACAAGACGGTGAACGACGACAGTTACCGGGAGCATAAGGGACTATTCTGGATCATGAATCAGCAGAAATACCGGATGCCCGGCGGTGAGAAGTATTTGTATGACCGCGATTACTACGGCTATGATCCGCTGATTGCGGGTGAACGTCCAGTTGAACGTACGATGGCGAATCTGAATCCGGCTACGCAGCTGATCTATGTAGCCGATACCTATGGATTGGCGGAATCGAGCAAGGCCAGCGATCCCGATGCGGGTGTTCCCACCAATGCGGGGGGGCTGGAGCCTGTGTCCGCCCAGGGCGGAATGAAGACGCTGGATGTGAATGTCATGGAGACGGCGGCTTCGCGCGGTACGATGCTGATTGCGGAATTCAACTCAATTGCTACGCCAACCGAAGAACCCGTGCGCAACCGGGCAGGGGCGCTGCTGGGGATCAAATGGACGGGCTGGACGGCACGTTACTTCCCTAACCTGACACCGGGCGTAGAGATTCCCACCTGGGTTCCCGAACGCTACCGTCAGATTACGGGGCAGGATTGGAACTATACAGGAGCCGGGTTCCTGTTTGTGCATGAGTCGGGTGATTTGTTTGTCCTGCGGGATGGAGAAGAGTCGGACGGAGGCGTTCGGATTTCCTTTACCGAGGCAGGCCGCAAACACTTCGATCTAAATCCAAACAACCGATACAATTATTGGTTTGATGTGGTCACAACCTCAAGCGGCAGCGAGGTGCTGGCGGAATACAACCTGCCGCTGACAGCCAATGGCCGGGCGATGCTCGCGGAACGCGGTGTGCCGGAGAGTTTCCCTGCGGTTATTCGGCGCGAAGCTTCGGCGGACACGGCGGCAGAACCGCCGTTCGGTGCGACGGCTTCGCCCGCTGCCGGACAGGTCAGCTATTATTTTGCCGGAGATTATGCGGATCGTCCGAACTATCCGTTCTGGCGGCGCTATGCCGGCTGGCCGGCGTTTAAGAGTCTGTTTACCCTGGACACCCGCAACAGCGAAGAAGCTTTCTATTGGGACGTTTATGTGCCGATGATGGACAAGGTGTTGGAGGAAGCCTCTCATGTGCAGGTAAAGACGCCATAATATCAAATATCGATTGACGCATCTGTCTGGATAGTCAAGCAGGGCTTCCCTCAACGGGAGGCCTTTTTTTGATACGGAAGCTGACTGCCAAACAGGAAAGAAGAGAAGAAATGCAGGGATCTCACTATGTGCATACAGGTAAATGGAGAGGAAATATCGGAGAAGACGTTCTTTTTCGCGGCCTGCCGTCAACGTGTAAAAGTTCTCCCCCATTTTGGTAAAATAGGGATTCACAAAACGACAAACGCCCCTTATAATGCAAGTGTAAGCCCTTTCAATACAACCCTGACTTGGAGTCTTCGTTTCGGCGGAGGCTCTCTTTTTATGCCCTTGGCTTGCTCTCCTGCCGGGTCTTTTGCCGATCAGAGTTATTTACCCCAAGCCAAGTGGGTAATGAAGCGGGAGTCTGTTTATTCGAGAACCGATGGGAATGGGAGGAAATGATATGAAGTATTCATCCGACGGACCGATCTATGCGTACGAGCCATGGACGGTGACGGAACATACGCTGGATACCGAGCAGAATCTGCGTGACGAGACGATCTTTGCGGTGGCAAACGGGTACATCGGTGTCCGCGCCAATTTTGAAGAGGGCTATTACGGGCCGCTCGGAACCTCGCTGCGAGGAACTTATATCAATGGATTCTACGAGTCGGCTCCAATCGTTTATGGGGAAGAAACGTATGGCTCTGCCCATCAACGCGAGACGATGCTGAATGTGGCCGACGGGCAGATCATTCGGATCTGGCTGGAAGATGAGCCGGTGCATATGTTCCAGGGAACCTTATTCGGATACTGGCGGCAGCTGGATATGCGAAAAGGCACAGTGACCCGTACCATCCAATGGCGTTCGCTGGAAGGGCGCGAAGTGGAGATTACATTTGAACGCATGGCTTCGCTGGACGATCCCCATCTGTTCCTGCTGCGCTGCACCGTAAAGCCGATGAACTTTGACGGGAAGATTCGCTTCGAGTCAGAGATCGACGGCAATGTAGTCAATCAGTCTTCCTCAGGCGATCCGCGCTCCGGTTCTTCCTTCTCTGGCCCTGTGTTGACCACCCTGGAAATGCGTGAAAACCAGACGTACATCGGCATCATGCAGCGAACGCGGGTGACCGGCTTCCATGTGTCCTGCGCCGCTGAACATAAATTGATCGGTAGTGATTATGAGCTGGAGACGGATTCGTCCAGTGGACGCGTCGAGAAGCGCTTTACCGTGTCGGGTCAGGCCGGCGAATCGTATGTGCTGGAGAAATACGTGGTCTATCACGCTTCGGAAGAACCGAATACCGGCGACTTGTGGAAAGAAGGAATTCGGCAGCTGGACGAGGCGGTGCAGCGCGGATATGACAGCTATGCCGCCATTCAGGAAGGGATTCTGGATGAATTCTGGATGTCCGCTGACATTATCGTCGAAGGCGATGAAGCTTTGCAGCAGGGTCTGCGGTTCAGCGCCTACCATATGTTCCAATCGGTAGGACGTGACGGTCGAACCAATATGGCGGCAAAAGGGCTGACCGGAGAAGGGTATGAAGGGCATTATTTCTGGGATACGGAGATGTACGTCCTGCCGTTCTTCCTCTACACCGAACCGGAGATTGCCCGCAAACTGCTGGATTATCGTCATTATATTCTGCCTGAAGCCCGCGAATGGGCCGAGCATCTCAACTTCAAAGGTGCATTGTTCCCATGGCGGACGATCAGCGGCAAGGAAACTTCGGCGTACTTCCCGGCAGGCACAGCGCAGCTGCACATTAACGCGGACATCGCCCACGCAGTCAAAATCTACAACGAAGCGGTGGACGATGCCGACTACAAATATGGAGACGGCCTGGAGATCCTGATCGAGACGAGCCGCTTCTTTGCCGCCTATGGCAGCTTTATTCCGGGGCGGGGCTTCTGCATCAACGGTGTGACGGGACCTGACGAATATACGGCGATGGTTAACAACAATGCCTATACCAATGTCATGGTTCAGGATCTGTTTGAATATACCGTACAGCTGATGGAAGAGATGAAGGAGCTGCATGAAGGCCGCTGCGAGGAGCTGTGCGACCGGATGCAGGTGTCGGATGCAGAGATCGGCTCCTGGCGCAAGATGGCCGAGGAGATGTTCATCTACCGGGATCAGGGCATGATCGGCCAGGATGATACGTTCCTGCATAAGGCGCCGTGGGATTTTGCCAATACACCCAAGGATAAATATCCGCTCCTGCTGCACTATCATCCGATGGACATCTACCGTCATCAAGTGTTGAAGCAGGCCGATCTGGTGCTGGCGTTCCATGTGCAGCCGGATCGCTTCACCCGAGCCGAGAAAGCCCGGGCTTACCTGTACTATGAAGGGCTGACCACGCATGATTCCTCGCTGTCAGCGTGCGTTCACTCGATGGTTGCCGCCGAATTGGGATACATGGATCAGGCGTATGAGTTCTTCATGGAGACGGCGCGGCTTGACCTCGACGATACGCATGGCAACGTCAAGGACGGCATTCACGCAGCTGCGATGGCGGGAAGCCGTCTGTCGATTCTCAATGGCTTTGCGGGTCTGAAGCAGGATGCCGATAGACTGAGCTTCCGTCCGCTGATTCCTGGGCAGTGGGATCGCTACAGCTTCGCGCTCAAGTGGAAAGGGCGCCGCTTATATGTCAGCGTGACCAAGGAATCGACAACGTATCGGGTGCTGGAAGGCGAACCGGTGAAGATTGAGCATTTTGGTGTAGAAGCGGAGTTGGAATCAGAAATTACGCTGCCGAACCGGGTGCTGGCCGGGGTGCTGTTCGATCTGGACGGCGTGATTACCGATACGGCTGAGCTGCATTATCAAGCGTGGAAAGAGCTGGCCGATGAGCTGGGCATTCCGTTTGACCGTGAATATAACGAGAAGCTCAAAGGCGTGGATCGCATGGCTTCCCTGAAGCTGATTCTCCAGAATGGACATCGCAAGTTCACGCTGGACGAGATGCAGAAGTTGGCCGACAAGAAGAACGAGCGGTACAAAGAGCTGCTGCTGACGCTTACGCCGGATGCGCTGCTGCCAGGAACGCGCAAGCTGCTCAAGGCGCTGCGGCGTGAAGGCATCCGCACGGCCCTGGCTTCCGCCAGCCGCAATGCGCCGACGGTGCTTGACCGTCTCGGTGTAACGGATCTATTCGATTATGTGGCTGATGCAGGCGCGGTGGCGCTCCAGAAGCCGGACGCCGAGATCTTCCTGAACGCAGCCGAAGGGCTGGGCGTTCATCCGCTGCGCTGCATCGGAATTGAAGATGCGGAAGCGGGCGTTGTGGCAATCCATCGTGCAGGCATGCCAGCTGTCGGCATTGGCACGGAAGAGACGCTGCCGGAAGCGGAACATCATGTCTCTTCTCTGGCCGATCTGAATCCAGCGCTGCTGCGAGAATGGATGAACGAGTTTCCCAAGCAGGAATTAAAGGGCTAATCCTTTCATTCAATCCTTTCAATTTCATCAGCCGCACCGATTATCCGATGAGAGGATATGGTGCGGCTTTTTTTGTTTTTGTAAAATGAAACTTTTCGCGGGGAGCGATCCGTCATAGCGCTGTAAGGAAACAGAGAGGGGAGAGAAGGTGGCCGGGACGTTGAGAATAGAGGAGACCGAGCAGCAGAGCTGTGTCAGCGAAGAGGAGCGTTTCTTCGAGCGCATCGACGGACAGAGCGCCAAGCTGTACAGCATTGCCTACAGCTATCTGCGCAGCGATGCGGATGCGCTGGAGATGCTTCAGGAGACGACGTATCGGGCCTGGTCGAAGCGGACTTCGCTCAAAGACGAGAAGATGTTCCATTCGTGGGTGATTCGGATTCTGATTAACTGCTGCATGGATGAACTACGGCGGCGCAAGCGGGTAATTCCGGTGGAGCGTGCGGGGGAGGATCGCAGGGCGCCGGGAACTGACGAGATGCAAAGTTCCAATGGGCTGGATCTGGAGCAGGCACTGGAGCATATGCCCAGAAAATATCGCCATGTGTTGGTACTGCGGTTCTATCACGATATGACCCTGACGGAGATTGCCCAGATTCTGAACAAGCCGGAGAGCACGATCAAGAGCCGATTATACCGGGCATTGAAGCGGATGAAGCTTCAGTTGGAACGACACTCTTAACAAGTGAGGAGGAACGGGAACATGGAGAGATACCGCAGGGAGGAACAGCGGCTTCGAGAAGCTGGTGAAGAGTCTCGCCACCAGCAGCGGATGCCTTCGGCCGCGCAGCGCAGCGCTGCCATCCGACGAGGGATGGATCGGGCGCAGGCAGGTACAAGCCGAAGAAAAGGATGGATCTATACAGGGACAGGAGCAGCCGTCCTGGCAGCCGGTGCCCTGCTAATCGGCTATGGGGAACTGTCCCACGAACTTCCGCAGACGCAGCAGCCGACAGAAACGGTACAGGCCGAAGATCTGTTGAAATTGGATGCTTCTTTGGAACCTTTCTATAAGCTGGTGTCGAACGATGCCACACTCAGCAGTGCGCTGACGCGCAAGGCGGTACAGCCCATCCAACTGCAATCCGAGCGGGATGGATTTACATTAACGGTTCGAGGAATGGCACGTGACAGCCGCAGTTTGACGCTATTTTATACGCTTCAGGCACCCAACGGTGATCGGCTGGCGCTGAATACTCCCACATTGACCGAAGCGTCCAGAGATCAGAAGGTTGTGGTTTCAGATTACGCTCTACGGCACGAAGAGTTTGATGTCATTGAGGAGATCCAGTATGGAGTGGTTACCCTCCCTCTTCTGCCGCAGTATGGAGAATCAGAGCAGTTTACCTTGAAAGCGCAGGTAGTCTCAGGTCGTCAAGGGGCGAGTAAGACACCACTTCAGATCTTCGAGCTGCCGATCCACTCGCCTTCGACGACTGCACAGGAAGAAAAGCTGGTGTTCAAACAGCCCAAGACGATGAAGGTGGGCGGGCGAAATTTTGCCATCGACCAGATGCTGGTCACACCGCTGCGTATCTATATGTCCGTTAACCAAAAAGAGGGGATGAACTTATCTCAATTGATTAGCCCGCGTCTGATTGTCAATCATGATGGTCAAGAGAAGACTCTGGCCAAAGATGGTCAATGGGCACACCCGGATTATCAGGAAACGGGCCGATATGACTGGGTTTACGCCAATGGATCGGGTCAGGGACATCTCGATTCCATCGTGCTGCATACGGAAGGGGTATCCAAATTGCCCGAGCCGGGAAGTACGCTTGTGCTGGATACGGATCAATCCAAAGTGCTCAAGGCGCCGGGTCAGGGATATTCGGTAAGCTTAAAGCTGGATGCCTACAAAAAACCAAGTTTGGTCATCCGCTATCCAAGTTCCAATAAGGACTGGTCTGAAGGTCGAATGTTGTTTGTGGGTATGAATTTTACGGATGGAAAGGGTGTCGTGCATCAGCTTCAAACCGATCAGAATGGCAGCCTTGGCGGAGGATCGAGCAACCCGGACGGTACGGCCTCGGTAGACTTCCATCTGGAGAAGATGGATTACCCGCAGCCGTTAACTTTTCAGGTTACCCAGATTCCGGGCCGGATTGAAGATCCTCAAGAAATGCGGTTGAAATAAGCCAAACGGGAAGAAAATGAGCGAAGTCCTTCGGCACAGCCAGGAACCCAAGTCGGACGATCGAGAGATCGCCGGCTTTTTTTGTGCGCCATATTTTCGGTGCTTTGTTAAAATAAATCAATCGTTATGCAGAGATCGGACGTCTTACCTACATCAGATTTTGCAAAAGGCTGAGATCGGATGCGGGGCATCCGGTTCCGTCGATCCGGGCTGCTGCAGCAGCCGAGACAGGAGGGGACCAGAATGGAGAAGACGGCGGAAAAAATGAAGCATGCAGAGATGGAACGTTCCACCGACACGGAAGAGGAGCTTTTTTTCAAGCGAATATCAGAGCAGCAGAGGAAGTTATATGCCATTGCGTTCAGTTATCTGCGCCGGGAAGCGGATGCGCTGGAAGCCGTGCAGGAAGCGTCCTGCCGGGCATGGATCAAGCGCAAGAAGCTGAAAAATCCGGAGATGTTCTCAAGCTGGATGGTTCGGATCGTCATCAACTGCTGCATGGACGAGCTGAGAAGAAGGAAGAGATCCTTTCCAACGGCGGAGCTTGAAGAGAGGCACGCCGAGGAGATGCGTAGCAACGACCGAATTGACCTGGAGCGGGCATTTGCCCGAATGAAGCCCAAGTATCGCCACACGGTCATGCTCAAATATTATCACGGCATGACTTCGGCAGAGATTGCGAAGGTGCTGAGAAAGCCGGAAGGCACCATCAAGACGTGGCTGCGTGAAGGTCTCAAGCAGCTCAAAGCCTTTTTATAATCCATAAACGGGAGGTTACACCGATGATGAATAGGGAAGAAGAAAAGTTGCAGCAGGACGCTGAACGGGCAGTACGCGAGGCGCAAAACATTGGAAGTATGGAATTAAACGAGGCGACGCGGCGTGGGATTGGGCAGGGCAAAAAGCGAGCATCGCGCCGACGTGCAACGTATGGAACTGGAGCCGTAACGGTCGCCGCTGTAGCGATCATCGCCTGGTCTTCGTCGCTGATGCCGGGAGTGGGCAGTTCAGGCGGGGAATCCGCGCCACGCGTGGTCACAGCAGCCAGTCCACAGGCTCAGGCGCCTGTGAAACAAGCGGCGTCCGAACGCTTGTCCAGTAAAGACTTTTATGCGGTAGGTATGGATGCGAACGTAGCACGGATCATCGAAGACGGCTACATGAGCGCGGTCAACCAGAAGATATCCAAAGACGGGTATACGCTGACGGTTCTGGGCGAGGCGATGGACAACCGGAAAATGTTCGTTGCGTTCTCAGTCAAAAACGAAACGAATCAAGCGGCGCGGGTCAGTCAATCCGAAGTCAACTTTGGATCAAACGTTCCTAGTGAATGGTTGAGCCGGATGGGGACAGACGATCAGCTGAAGCCGGGTATGACCGGGACGTATATTGTGGAGATCGGGTTGGCGCCGGATGAGGAATACCCGAAAGATGCGACTTTCCGCATGGGAATGACCCCGGGTGAGTTCGGCAAACCGGCGGGAGCCGAAGTGGTCATTGACCTGCCCTTCCAGGCGCATCCTCAGGAGCTGATGGACGATATTGAGACGGTGCAGGTCAATCAAGAGATGACCGTTTCCGGTCAGAAAATTCAAGTGAAAAACCTGGAGTTTTCGCCGCTCGGGATCTACCTAGACTATGCGGAAAATGAGGCGAACACTAAGCGTCTGTTCAGCCTGATTGAGCCTAAGCTGAAGCTCAAAGACAAAGCGGGAACAAAGATCGAAAATCCACGTTTCATCGGTAAGGTGTACGATCAAGATACCTTGATCTTTGAAGGCGCCAAGATCGAAGATCCGTCTTCAATCGCCCTCTCGGTAGCGGGAATCTCCGCCATTGACCCGGAGAAGACCCGTCTGATTGTGAATACGGATACGGGCAAGGTGATTCAAGGAATCGAAGGGCTGACTGCGGTGGCCGATCCGGCGAAAAATCAGCTGATCTTTGAGCGTACGGCTGGCGATTACAGCCAATACGATCAGATCAACGCGGACGCGTTTATGCTGGAAGACACCTTTACCGATGCGAGCGGCGTGCAGCACAAGCTAACCAATCCAAGAGGGCAGCGCGAGGATCGTGACGGCAAGATGGTAGAGTCAGCGACGATTGGATTGGGCGAAGGAACCCGTACGCAGCCTGTTGAATTCCAGATCCGCAGCTTGTGGAATCCGATTCTGGAAGCCGCAGAATTGCAGATCAAGTAAGCACGCGATTAGATCGAAAAGGTCGTTTTCCATCGGGGAGAACGGCTTTTTCGCGTTTGTCCGCTTGCGTTTTGGAGCGCGTTTGTCTATATTGGAAAAAATCGCAGCGGGAGGGACAAACATGACGTATTCACAGCGTGGAAGCTCGCAGACCGGCGCTTCTTCCAACATTGCACATCTGGAATATCGGATCGGAGAGCTGCTGGATCGGACGCAGCGGCTGGAAGCTGAAATTCAGGCTTCACAGGGCGGAGCGGAAGAGAAATTGACGGAGCTTAGAGCTGAATTGGAGCAGGCCAAAAATGAACTCGGAGGGCTTCAAGATGAACTCGCGGCGTATGAAGATTGATGCCCCGGGTTCTTTTTTTGCATAGAAAACAAGGCAAACGCGAACCCGCCTGCGGGATCATGCTTGCCTTAAAGTCGTTGATGGGCGCTGGCCGGATCGTTCTTCCATGATCCAGAACAGGCGATTCAGAACGAGCGGTTCGAGGTAACGCGATGATCGCTTAGTTCTGAGCTTCAGGTCGAAGCGCATCCCGGTAATACAGACGGAACAGGATGTCCTGATTATAATTGCCAAAGCCGCTGCCGAACAGCGTGACTCCACCCACATGCTGGGCATCACTGCGCACGCCAATGCGGAACTTCCATTCTTTGCTGGCTGGCGAGATCTGCTCCAACGTGACGGAAGACAGCGGGGTGCCATCCATAAACGTACCGCTCTTGTTGATCTTGAGCCGCTTGAGCAGTCCATACTGATTGATGTCGTTGGGCCACCAGGCTGGCGTCAGATTGCCGCGCCGTTCGCCGTAGTCCCCCGGACTGGTCCAGGTTCCAAGTTCGACCCCGTTTAGATGAAAGGTAATGTCCGAAGGCCAATCTTCATTGACTCCAGGGGCTTCGGAAGAAATCTCCATCGAGATCTCCATTTCTTCAGGTGTCTGACTCGACAGCAGAAAATTAGGAGCGCGGTATTCCACAAACCCCTGGCCAAACCAGAGGATTGAAGCGTTCACCCGCTCAGGCGAGAGGAAAAATCTTGGATCATCAAATTGTCCAATCATCTTCTCGGTCGTAGCCAGTCCGCAGGTCGGATGGACTTCCCAGTCGGTAAAATGGCCGATCGGGACGTTAACCGGATGCACAGAGCGCCGATCGCTGCCCGCTTTGGGCAGAATGATCTCGATCCGGTCTTCAGCCAGTGAGCAGACTTTACGCGCACCGCCTCGGCCAGCCATTCGTTCCGTGCGAATCAGGCCCGCAGTCTCCAGCTTGCGCACATGCATCGTCATAATGGCACTGCTGAGTCCTGAAGCTTCGGCCAGCTCCCGCACGTTCATCGGCCGATCGGCGAGCAGCGACAGCAGATTGAGGCGTACTTTGCTGGCGAGCGCCTCGTAGACAGGCAGCGATTGTTCGGTAATATCGAGTTCCATAGCTTCCTCCAAGTGGTAACGATTTTCAACTATCCGATAAGCATATTGTCTTCCCTTCAGTATATAATGAGCCGCCAACAAAAGCACGGATAAAGCCTCCGATAAGCTTTTCGGTTGTCGAATATAGGCTTAATGGAGGTTCAAATAGAGGCGAATTTCGACAAGTTCGTTTCATACGGGCGAAGTTCTTGTTAATAATAATGAAACCTGTTGAAGCCGATATGACGCCCACAGTGCAGGAATGGGGCAAAGAATCCAGGCAAACCTGGGCTGCGGATGACCTGAAGATAGCAGACAGAAAAGGAGAATGAACCTATGACGGCAGTCGATCGAGAATGGGATCAGAAACGTCATTTTTATGTAGGGACCTATGCTTCGGAGGAAGAGGCAGGTCTGTTTCATTGTCTGTTAAATACGGACACCGGGGAGCTGGATGTGGTGTCCGGGCTGGGTGGGATTGAAAACCCGTCTTATCTCGCCATCAGTCCGAATCGAAGCAACTTGTATGCGGCCAGTGAAAAACAAAACGGTGAACTGTTCTCGTATACGATCGGCCCGGAAGGTGAGCTGAGTCTGCATGATCGAAAATTGTCCGAAGGTGCTTCTCCTTGTTATGTGGAAGTGACACCGAACGGCAAAACGCTGCTGGCAGCCAATTATGGAGGCTGCGTGGTCGCGCTGTGTATTCGTGATCGGGGAGAACTGGAGCAGGCGAGCCGGGTTGTGCACACGGGTTCAGGTTCACATCCTGAGCGTCAGCAGGAAGCGCATCCCCATGCGTTTGTCTCCTCGCCGTGCGGTCAATACTTATTTGCCCCGGATCTCGGCACAGACCACATCGTGCAGTATACGCTGGAAGATGATCGGTTGTTCAAGCAGGAAGATATTGTACTGGAGCCGGGAACCGGCCCTCGTACGCTGGCTTTCCACCCCGGCGCCAAGTGGGCGTATGTCTCGGGGGAACTGAATAATACGGTGACGACCTTCGACTATGATCTTCAGAGTGGACGTCTGAAAGTCGCTCAACAGGTCAAGCTGCTGCCCGAAGAAAGTGCAGAAGATCCTGCAAATACGGCAGCTCATGTAGCAGTCTCGCCCTGCGGTCGTTATGTCTATGCCTCCAATCGGGGAGATGATAGTTTGACCCAGTTTGCCGTTAATAGTGAGAATGGTCAGCTGACGCTGGTGGAGCGTGTGCCCTCATTGGGGCAGACCCCAAGGCACTTCGCCATTACGGACGGGTTCCTGCTGGCTGCCAATCAGGACAGCGGCAGTGTGGTCTCCTACAGGATTGGAGAAGCAGACGGTCGATTGACGCCAACAGGGTTTGCGTTAGAGTTGAACCGTCCAGTCTGCATCTGCCCGCTGTTGGAGCCTGTAGAACGGGTCTGAGCATTGGAGTGCGCCTATCGGAACAGGCAGAGAAGGAGGATCATTCATGCGCAAATTCGACTACGATCTGGATTATGAACAGCTTGATCTGCGCGAGCATCCCGAGTGGTATACGGTGGGACGCGGGGAGCAGGGCGTTCTGATGGTTCAGCCATACAAGAACGAGATTCTGCCGTACTGGCGCTTCAAGACGCCGGACATCGCCCGGGAATCCTCGGAGAAAATCTATGAGATGTTCCTGGCCTACAAGGAAGCAGACGATTTCGTGGGCATGGATATGGCGCGCAAATTCCTCCAGATGGGATACACGCGGGCAAGGCGCTACACGAATTATAAAGGCGGTCGTAAATATGCCGAGAACGGCACGCTGTCCATTCGCAAGGGCGACCCGGCCAAGGCAGAGTCGGCAAAGATCTTCAAGGAGGCCTGGGAAAAAGCAAAAATGGACGAGGATTATCAACGGATGATGCACGAACACCGGGAGAAGTATGAGCAAAAGGCTTAGGCTGCTTCATGAGGGTAGGATATAAAAAAGCGATCACGAAATCTGCGTTTGGCAGGCGGATTTCGTGATCGCTTTTTGCGCTTGAGAGGCGCGGTTGAATCGCGCGGCGACGCGCGGGATTCAGCGCGGAGACCATGCCGGCTCGGGCTTGGAGCCGGTGTCGGCCGAAGCGGCCGGATGGCTGCCGCGCGGGCCAAGCTGCGCGGCGGAAGGACTGTCCCCGCTGGCTTGCGGCGGGGATAGGGAAGGTCGCGCAGCTGCCGTCGGGCGCAGCTGCGGGGAGCGCCCGGCATAGGGGCGCTCTCGCCGCTTGGAGGCGGCGGGACGCAGCGCCGCGAAGCCGGCGGCGGCAAGCGCCAGCTGCGCGGCGAGCAGCCATGGCGCCGCTTCCGCGCCAAGCGGCAGGTTCAGCAGCGCCGGAGCCGCTGCCAGCAGCGGCATGAGGCGCCGCAGCACGGGCCGTTCGGCCCGGTAGCCCGGCTCCAGCAGCCGGGCGAGCAGCAGAGCCGCCAGCAGCCACGACAGCAGGCGGCAGAGCGGCAGCCACGAGGAGCCGTCAAGTTCCGGCTCCCGGGCGAACTGCCATACGGCGGCGCTGGCAGCCGCGAGCAGCGCGGGAACCAGCGCCGGCTTCAGCAGGCGGAGGAAGCCGCCGCCCCAGGAAGGGCGCTCCTCGCGTTCGAGCAGCACAGCCAGCTCATGACGGGTGCGCTCCAGCTCCCGATGGAGCGAATCATGCAGCAGCGGGAGGCGTTCCCGGCTGCCGCCCTGGAGGTAGAGCGACAGCTGCCCGTCCAGTTCGGAGGCGAAGCCCTGCATGCCCTGACAGCGAATCAGCCGCTCACGCAGTCGGCTGTCCACCTCGGCGTTGGGCGTGACGGATACGGCAGATCGCGTATCGTCCAGCAGGGCAGCCGCCGAGCCGAGGGCATCCAGCGCCGTACGAAGACGGCGTTCGCGGCCTTCGGCACGCCGCCGGAGCGCCCGGCGAGCTTGTTCGTAGATCCATATCGCAAATGCGGCTGTTGCCAGCCAGACATACGTTTCCATTCCGATTCCCTTCCTCTCGCATAGACCTGTCCTATCCACTATTACACAAGCCTGAGACCGCTTCAAGCTTATTCGTGCCCGGTTTTGCGGTAAATCGTTGGCGTTTCGCTTTCCCCAGCCTTCAGCCAGGCAGCGAATCCGTGGACAAATCCATGCTTCACGCGTACAATTCGGGACGCGGGGTACAGACAGCAGACGGGAGACGTCGAATCAATCGTTCTCTCCGTGTCGGAAAAGACGGAAGTTTGACGCCGCTTGGGGCGCGATCTTCGCCAGAAACGGGTATAGGAATAGAGAACGCCGGATATGCCCAAGGCAAAGGCATCCGGCCTATGGATCTGGCCGCACGGCGGCTGAACGCTAAATAAGGAAAGGATGGAGTTTATTTTGATGAAAATCGTGATACTTGGCGCTGAAGGAGCCATTGGACGCCAACTGGTGAAGGAGGCGCTGAACCGCGGCTGTGCGGTAACTGTGCTGCTGCGTGATCGTTCGCTGCTGCACGAAGAACATGCTGCGCTTGAGGTTCGGGAGGGCGATCTGCTGGCACCTGGTGCCATTGCCGAGGCCGCCAGAGGATGCGACGCCGTGCTGAGTGCTTTTGGTTCGGAGCCAGGTGAAGGCCCGCTGCTGCCTGAAGCGGCACGGCTGATTATTGAAGGCACCCAGGCTGCGGGAGTCTCCCGACTGATCGTAGCCGGGGGTTCCGGCACGCTGCTTACCGCACCCGGTGTGCGGGTGATGGACGCGCCGGATTATCCGGAAGAACTGCTTCCGCTGGCGCAGGCGCATGCCGAGGCTTATGAGATTTTTGCAGCCAGCGATCTGGAGTGGACCTATGCCAGTCCGGCAGCCTGGATTGAGCCTGGCCGCAGAACCGGCAACTTCCGCATTGGAATGTCGCTGTTGGTTACCGATGACGAAGGGCACAGCCGCATCAGCGTGGAAGATTTTGCAGCCGCAATCATCGATGAGCTGGATGATCCGAATTTCATTCGTACACGTTTTACGATCGCTTACTGATCTCCACGCAGACTTAGATGATCTTCACGAAGCCTTACTGATGACGGATCGTTGTGGAGCCTTATGAAGTCTTTACGGGTACTTGCTGACTTTTACCGATGTAAAAGCCTGTTCGGAGAGGAGTCGAAGTGTGAATGTTGATCGTAACCTCGCAGCAGATGAAGCAGATTGATCGTTATACGATAGAGGAATTGGGGATTCCTTCGCTGGCGCTGATGGAATCCGCCGGTCGGGCCATTGCGGAGGAAGTGCTGGACTGGTGCCGAAATCGGCAGGGGGCGTCTTCGGACGGTTCCAGCCCTTCGACTCCGGTGGGTGCAGGGACGCGTCCCGATGGTTCGCCCAAGCGTGGGGTACGCTCGACCAGTCCGATTCTGGAAGATGCGCTGATCGCTCCATTCGACGGGGCTGCGCATGAGCATTGGCTGATTCTGGTTGGCAAAGGCAATAACGGCGGCGATGGTCTGGTCGCCGCCCGCTATCTTCAGGACGCAGGCGTCAACGTCACGATTTTGTGCGCGGAAGCAGAGCATCGCTTCTCGAAGGAAGCTGCTGCTCAACTGGAAGCCGTACGCCAATCAGGGATTCCGGTGTTGACGCTGCCTGATGCAGGGGCCGCGCCTCATGCCGCTTCGGACGCTCAAGAGTCAGAAGCCGATGCAGGGGCAGATCGAAAAGAGAATCGTCCTCCCAGTGTGGACTTTAGAGATTATACGGGGCTGGTGGATGCGCTGCTTGGCGTGGGCGCATCGGGCGAGCCGCGAGAGCCTTACGCCGCGCTGATCCGGGCTGCCAATGCCAGCGGGCTGCCCATCATCGCAGCCGATATTCCCAGCGGTCTAAATGCAGACACCGGACAGACCGCAGATGCCTGCATCCGTGCTGTTCGTACTGTCTGCATTGCCTTCCTGAAGGCGGGGCTGGCGCAGTATCCCGGTGCCGAAGCCGCTGGTGAAGTGCGGGTGCGTGCGGTAGGTATTCCGCAGCTTGCAGCCGCGCGGATCGCCGAGCCTCCGCGTACCCGGCTGATTACCGAACGTACACTTCGTGAGGCGCTGAAGATTGACACTTCGCGCAGCCGCGCTGAAGACAGTCACAAGGGTACCTATGGTCATGTGCTGATTGTAGGCGGCAGCCGCCTGATGAGCGGCGCCGGTTTGATGGCCTCGCGTGCCGCGCTGCGAATTGGCAGCGGCCTGGTCACCTGGGCACTGCCTGCGGCGCTGCTGCCCAACATCGTGGGTCATGTCCCGGAGCTGATGGTCGCCGAAGCTTCGGACGGCGATTCCTGGGGGCGTGCTTCATCCGGTACAATCCGTAAACTGGCGGAGAAGATGGACGTCCTCGCCATCGGGCCGGGGCTTGGACGTTTTGACGGCGATACGGACTGGCTGAGGGAGCTGTGGACACAGACCGATCAGCCTCTGGTCATTGACGCGGATGGCTTGAACATCCTGGCTGAAGGCGGGTTTACCGCCCGCGACTGGGGCCGCCGCGAGAATGTAGTGCTGACGCCGCATCCCGGCGAAATGGGACGGCTGCTGGGCATCCCAACAGCCAAGCTCCAGCAGGATCGCCTGGGAGCGGCATCAGCTTATGCCGCCGAGCATGGCGTAACGCTGGTGCTCAAAGGCGCACGCACCGTCGTGGCTTCGCCCGACGGTGCCTTGTTCATCAATACGACCGGGCATCCCGGTATGTCTACCGGGGGAACCGGCGACGTGTTAACGGGCGTCATCTCCGGTCTGATGGCCCAGGGCTTGTCGCCGCTGCAAGCCGCTGCTTTTGGCGTCTATCTTCACGGCCGCGCCGGAGAACGCGCCGCCGAGCAGCGCGAACATCCGGCCTCCCTGCTGGCCGGAGACGTGATCGAAGCTCTTTGACCCGTGGCCCGGCCGCAGCTATGATTGGGGTTGCCAAGCGAGCGTTTAATCCATGGTTCGTACTGCATTTTATGTTCCGCAGATCCCGAACGAGCCTTCCCATAAACATTTAAGTGAATGGCCGAGTCATACAGCGAACGATCTGTGAGCAGACGCAAACGACCTCCATACCCACCTGACTGGGGGAATGGAGGTCGTTTCTTTGCTCTTTTCGACTCACATAGAATCCGTTTTAACTCATACAGAAGAAGTTTTACCCATCCGACAGTAAGAAGGAGGAGCAAAGCATTTACTTTTCGTCCGTCTGAGACGGACAACAGCGACCGAACTTCTATCTTACAGCTGGAAAGTAGAAGCCGAGATATTCAGCTGATCGGCCAGTTGGGCAAGTGCTTGCGAAGACGAAGCCGTCTGTTCGCTGGCCGCAGCGGACTCTTCGCAGGCCGTCGTAATGCTGCTCAGGGTCTGAAGTACTTCCGCCGTCTGTGCGGCTTGTTCCTCGCTGGCCGCAGCGATGCCGTTCACCTTCAGCGAAGTTCCGCCTACGCGTTCGATGATCGAATTAAAGGCACGACCGGAATCATTGGCATGTTCCAGGTTGTTGTTAACCGCCATCACGCTCTTTTCGATATTCATCTGCATCGAACGGATGATGGACGTGATTTCTTTGGTTGCTGCGCCGCTGCGTTCTGCCAGTTTACGGACTTCATCCGCGACCACAGCGAAGCCAAGACCGGACTCACCGGCACGGGCCGCTTCAATGGCAGCGTTCAGGGCGAGCAGGTTGGTTTGAGCGGAAATATCGTCGATTACGCCGATAATATCGCCAATTTTGGCGGAATGTTCTTCGAGTTTGCCCACTTGCAGAGTAACGTCTTCCATCGTTTTCAGAGCAAGATGAATCGTCTCGCCGCCGGAGTGAGCCATATCCACGGTTTCATTGGACAGTTCGGCTGCACCTTCGGCACCCTTGGCTACATCTTCGATGGCAATCGCCATGTCCTTGAACAATTCATTGATCGAGCGGGCAGATTGCAGCTGAATCGAAGTGCCCCCGGCAATTTGCTGGGTGCTGGCCGAGATTTGCTGCGAAGAAGCCGCCACATTTTGGGCCGAATCCTGAATACCGCCGATCAGGGAAGAGAGCTTGTCTACCATTCGATTGACCGATTCGGACAGCTGACCAATCTCATCTTTGGAGTGATAATCCGACTTCTGGCGCAGATCTCCTTCTGCGATTTTCTTCAGCAGCTCACCCATCCGCTTGACCGGGTTGCTAATCATGGAAGTAATCAGAAGTACAAGTGCGATGCCGATTACAATGGCGGCAGCAATCGTGACAATAGTCCACAATGTAGCGCGTTGTACGTCTTTTTGTGAATTAGCGTCCGTAGCCGTTGCCTGCTGTTCATTGATGACGCCGAGTTTCTCAATCGTTTCGTACAGCAGCTTGCTGGTTGGACTCACTTTATCACTTACGTATTTTTGGAAAGCGGAGGCATCGTCTGTCTCGGCAAGCTTGATGGCCTGGTCGTACAGAACTTGATATTCCTCCCAATATTTATCGTAATCCGCGAGCAGCTTGGTTTCTTCAGCGTTCAGCGGGCTAAGACGGTAGCTGCTCATGCTTTTGTTAACTTGTTCATTCAGAGGTCCGATCGTCTTGGCGATTTCGTCCATTTTTTCTTTTTCTGTTGCGATTGCAATGTCTCGGGATGCTACGCGCAGCTTGAGCAGAGAAGTTTCGGTTGCTGCCAGCTGTCTAAGCGGCATCATATTGTCACTGTACAGCTCATTCAAATTGCCCTTCATCATGTTGATGTTGTAGAAGCCGTACAATCCAACGCCGGCTGTCAACAAGGAGAGCATGGCAACAACAACCATAAGTTTGGTAAAGATTTTTCGATTTCGGAACCACCGCATCCTTAATCACTCCGTTTAATTTTATTTTCAAGACTCATCCTGCTCGCAAACGACTTTCGCATCTTGCCATGCACCCCGGTTCTGGATGTTCAACGTCTAATCGGCGGTATGGGGAAGAGGTGCGGGAGAAGCAGATGGCTGCTGTCGGTTGTAGGCAGGTTGTTTTGTGGTTGTCTGGTGTGCCTTGATATATGTATTTGTCGTCAAGCCCCCAGGCGTTTTTGAGAGCTTTGAATCAGAAATGTAAAAAAATATATGTTGTATGAACTGAAATCCAATAACTGGGTTAGCGCAAAAAAACTGCTTTTCCCGAAAGAAAAGCAGTTTGGAAGCGGTTTATGCTTGCTTGACTAACTAAAATTTAAAGCAAATAGCTAATAAGATTTTTGGCTGTCTTTGCTTCTTCACCGACCCGGACTTTTGCTTAAACGGGTGCATCCAGACATTCTCGTCCCCCGAGGTAAGGACGAAGGGCCGGAGGCAGATAGATCGAACCGTCTTCGCGCTGATGATTTTCGAGCAGCGGAATGAGCAGACGAGGAACAGCTGCCGCCGTATTGTTTAACGTATGCGCCTCATGCAGTTTGCCATCTTCGCCCCGATAGCGAATTCCCGCACGCCGCGCCTGAAAATCGCCCACATTGGAAGCCGAATGAGTTTCACCGTAGGCGCCTCGGCTGGGCATCCAGGTCTCGATGTCGTATTGTTTGTAATTTTTCTGCGACATGTCCCCTATACAGACGGCTACTTTGCGATAGGGAAGCTCAAGCAGATTCAGCAGATCCTCGGCATTTTGCGTAATCTCCTGGAGCAGCCGTTCCGATTCTTCCCAATCTCCCTTGCAGATCACTACCTGTTCGACTTTGGCAAATTGATGCACGCGGTACAGTCCACGCACATCGCGCCCAGCCGAACCGACTTCACTGCGGAAGCAGGTCGAGACGCCAGCCACACGAACGGGTTCGGTCAGATCCAGCGTCTCTCCTTCAAAGTAAGCGATCAAAGGCACTTCCGATGTCCCGACCAGCCACGCATCTTCGCCTTCGATCCGGTACGCCTGATCCTGTCCACTTGGGAAAAATCCAGTGCCGTGCATCGCCCGCGTCCGAACCATCAGCGGTACATCCATGGCCACGAATCCTCGTTCATCCAGCAGATCGAGCGCCAATTGTTGAACGGCTCGCTGAAGTTTTAATCCGTCTCCTTTTAGAAAATAGCTGCGTGCCCCGGCCACTTTAACTCCGCGATCAATGTCGAATAAGTTGAGAATTTCGCCCAATTCGACATGATCCCGGGCGGTAAAGTCGAATTGTGGAGGTGCCCCGTGTATCGAAATGACTACATTGTCTGCGTCCGAACGTCCCTCAGGAGTATCCGCCGAGACCAGATTCGGTACCTTTTCCATGAGACGATGATATTGCTCCAGTACATAAGCCAGCTCGGTTTCGAGTGCCGTTCGTTTTTCTTTGTCAATGCGAAGCTGTTCTTTGACAAGTGCAGCTTCATCACGTTTGCCTGCGGTCATCAGAACGCTGATCTCTTCGCTGCGTCGATTGCGCGAAGCCCGCAGTTCTTCAACCTGAAGGGTTAGCTTCCGTCTTCGCTCGTCGATTTCCAGCAGTTCTGCGATCGATAACGCTATTTTTTTGCCATCTGCAACCCGTTGAAATTCCTCTGCCCGTTCTCTGATTTGTCGAATGTCCATCATGTTCCTGCACGCTCCTTCGCGGTTTGGGTGGAAAAAACACAAAAAACGCCCTCTCGTTTGGGACGAGGGGCGTTGATCTACGCTCGCGGTGCCACCCAATTTGACCGTTCCGACAGGAACGATCCGCTCTGGAGTTTCGCGGTAACGGGCGAAGGCCGGTTGACTTAGGAGATCTGCCGCGATCATAAGCAGAACGATCATAAGCAGATCCTTGACGAAAACACCTCAGAGTTGGAATCTCTTCATTGGCATGGTGGCGTGTGAAATTATGTGTTTCAGTATAGCGCCCGATTCTTGCTCCGTCAACTTAGGATGGAGAGAAGCCAGAAGATAAAAAAAAGAGGCCCGGATGGAGGGACCCGGAGCCTTAACGCATACCGTGTAAGTTGTAGGGGCACGATATGCTGAAAGGGAAGGAGAAAAGATATGATGAAGCGGGTCCCGGCATCGGAAGCAGCTCGTGGAGTTCAGATACCGGCCGAGAGGCCGCAGAGCATCCGGTAGGGAGCGAAGCGACTTTCTTGCTTGGAAGAGAAGCCGCTTCGACATTCCGGTCAATCGTTCAAACGTTCATTCAACCCGGACGGAGGAGGAAGAAGCTTCGGAAGTCCGATTTTGTCGAATGGTAACTCGGTAGCTTGGTGTAAGGGCTGCGTGTAGTAGGATCAAACGGCGATCTGTGCTGGATCTAAACGGCGTCTGGTGCAAGAAGTATGCAGGATCGATAATGTTGGATTCGATGGAGTCGCTATATAGGGTAGAGCGTTTGCTGCTGGATTTAAGCGCTGATGGCGTTAAAGCGATTCGTCAACTCTTCAAACCATTCTCTGTCCTTCAGTTGAAGGGCCAGGTCAATCAGGTTGTTCAGTTCGCCGCGTTCCAGTTCAACTTGATCGTTGAAGCTGATGCTGGCGGAGATGGAGATGCGTTGTTCAGCCTCAGGGGACAGGTCGATGTCAACGTTTACTTCGACTTCGGCGTCCATGTATTCTTTTTTCAGGAAGTAGATCACTTCGCAGAGGATAACCGGTCTGACATAACTTTCAAAGGAGCAATCCATAACTTTGACCCAGTAGTGCGGATTGGAGTAGTGCAGCGTCTGGCTGGCTTCGTTGTCGTTACTATTCTGGATGTCCTGCGTCAGCTCAAGCAGTACAGGCTCGGCTTCAAAAAACTTAGTGATTTGTTTGTGGAGAACTTCCATAATTCCTTGTGTATTCAGCGTAATCATGACTGCTGCACCTCTCTTTGGGTTATTTGTCGTTACTTAGATTTTTTTGTCGTTTTTTGTTGTTGTTTTGCCTTGTTGACTTATTTATCGGTGAAGGAAAACGAAAGTTTATAGCTTTTTTAAAAAGATTTCGTAAAATCTATTCGTAAAAGATTAATAGGAACTTCTTCCGATACGCGCCTGTTTTCACGGACAGCAAAAAGCACCGGACCGTCCTAGTGGACTTTTCCGGTGCTGGGACTTGCGTGCCTGTACAGGCGTTTGGTGGGTGATAGAAGTTGGAGCTTTTTATGAAGCGCAGTGATTATTTGTCGAGCTTTGGAAGCTTCTTGGCCTGCTCTTCGACTTCCCGAATCGGTTCTTCATTTTCTTTTGTTTCGACCTTCTTGGACGTGAACCAGCCGATCAGGGCGATGGCAACGAGGACGATGTAGAAGGTGGACTTCCAGATCGTGCCTTCAACGAAGTCATGCGGAACGAGTCCAATAGCTTCGTGACCCAGCGTATGCATGGCCAGCTTGACGCCTACCCAGCCTACGATAACGAAAGCGGCTGTTTCCAGACCCGGACGGGAATGAAGCAGGTTGACGAACAGGTTGGCGGCAAAACGCATGATGACGAGACCGATGAATCCGCCTGCGAAGATGACAGCAAATTGTCCGGCATCCAGGCCGCCAATCGTGCCGAGGTTGGTCGGAGGCAGTGCCACTGCAAGGGCAACGGCTGCCAGGATCGAGTCAACCGCGAATGCCAGATCCGCCAGTTCGACTTTGAAGACGACGCCCCAGAAGCTGACTTTCTTCTTGCCGACGCCTTTGCCTTCTGCGGATTCTTCCGCTTCGTCGGTTTCGGACTTTCTGCTGCGGATGGCTTTGATAATATGATTCAGTGAGATGAATAACAGGTACGCGGCACCGATCGCCTGAATCCACCAGACGTCCACGAGGAACGAGATGATGAACAGGGAGCCGAATCGCAGGACGAACGCTCCGACGAGGCCGTAGAATAAAGCTTTTTTGCGCTGTTCTTCCGGAAGCGGCTTAACCATGATGGCCAGTACAAGCGCGTTATCCGCAGCCAGCAGGCCTTCCAGTGCAATCAGGACAAGCAGTACCCATCCGTATTCCAGCATCAATGACAAATCCATTAGCTTCTCTCCTTTGGATGTGGGATAAGTTCCCTTTCTTTTACGAAAAGACCCCAATAAAACAAAAGAGACTTTTACCGCTCCAGGGTACGAATGAATGACGTGACGAAGCACGAATAGACAAACGTAACCTAAAGCGGTAAAAGTCTCGCTAACAACCTTGTAATTTGACCCGCATAGATGTAATGGGGTCAACGTACGAGTCTGCCAACAAAGCCGGGGATGCGATCCCGTACTGACGACTTTGCTGTAAAAGCTACTCCCTCTTACCCGGTTAAGGAAAGATCAAGTATGCAATTGGGGTCCTGCCGTAAATTTAACCTCATCTTACTTGATCGAAACCCAGTTGTCAACAATTAAAACCTAAACTGGATTTATATAGGTAAAAGTTGACACAGTAGAAAGTGACAGTGTCGAAACGCGTCGAAAGCAGAAACTTCAAATGTGAAGCTCAAACCATAATCTCAAGAGCATCCCTTGTATGGGCCCAAGTTCATACAGGCAGTCCAACGGTTCTTTCCCATAAGATCACTTCGCCCCGCTCTAGGCTCTCGGGAATCCGGATCAGCCGCTGGTTGGAGCTGCCTCGATAGAGCAGCGATACATCACGCAGTTCCTGTACGAAACGTCCATCCACTAATACCTGGCCGCGGCGGAGCAGTTCATATTCCGCAGAATCAGGCTTGGCAGCCAACTGCTCAAACGTATACCCCGTATAGATCCATACATGCAATTCAGGGATCTTCTCGCGCGCCAGATCGAGGAAGGCTGCGGCTTCGGCTGCAGAGAAGAATGGATCACCACCAGCCAGCGTCAGCCCGTCGAGCAGGGGATTGGCAGCCATCTCCGCAATAATCTCCAACTGACGATTTTTGTCGAAAGGTTCGCCATAGTCGAAATTCCATGTACGTGCGCTGAAGCAGCCCTTGCAGTAATGCTTGCAGCCGCTGAGGAAGATGGAGCTGCGCAGCCCTTCGCCTTCATTAATCGATTCGGGATAATATCCGCAGATGTTCATGGTCTGATGCCTCCTGGATTCCTTTGATGCACGGATCACGGATTGTCGCTGCCTGGCGTATCTGGTGAATCAGCAGCGACGCCAAGCTGTAAATGGAGAGATCCCGTTTCCTTGCGGCCTTGAGCCTGCGCGTTAGTGCGGTTGAGGCTGCTGGGTATGTCCGGCGTGTTTAACCCGGTCGCGGACTTCGGCCTGCTTGGCTCCATTAAAGCGCGTCTGATAATCGCCCGTCAGATAGCCGGTGACGCGGCGAAGGCGGGAGATATGGACTTCCGTTTCCTTTTTCCCGCAGGATGGGCAGGATTCGCCGATGATTCCTTCATAGCCGCAGGATGTACAGCGGTCAATCGGGTGGTTGATGCTGAAGTAGCTGACGTTCTGCTCCAGCGCGTAGGCCACGATCTTGCGGAACGCTTCCGGATTGCTGCGCACATTGCCATCCAGTTCGATATAGGAGATCGCGCCCGCGTTGCACAGCTCATGGAAAGGCGCCTCCAGCGAAATCTTGCGTGCAGCTGTCGTCTGATAATAGACCGGCACGTGGAACGAATTCGTATAATATTCGCGGTCGGTCACACCCGGAATCGAACCATACTCTCTGGCGTCGTTCTTCGTGAACTTGCCCGACAAGCCTTCAGCCGGCGTCGCAAACAACGTGATGTTCAGATTATGCTTCTCGCTCATGGCATCGCAGTAGTTGCGCATATGACGCACGACAGCCAGCGCTTTATGGTAGACATCCTCGTCTTCTGCATGATGCTTGCCGTACAGGGCTTTCATGGATTCCGCAATTCCAATGAAGCCAATCGACAGACTGCCATGCTTGAGCAGATCCTCAACTCTATCGTCAGGGCCGAGGGCATCGCCGCCTTCCCAGACGCCTTCGCGCATCATAAAATCGGAAGCCTTCGCAGGCTGCTTGGCCTGGATCTGGTAACGATGCAGCAGACCGGCAAGCGCCGTGTCCAGCGCCTCGTCCAGCATCTGATAGAAACCTTCCTCATCCGCCCATTTGCGCTGCCCCAGTGCCACACCATGTTCAATTCCTAATTTCACCAGATTGATTGTATTGAAGGAAAGGTTCCCTTTGCCCGACAGATGATTGCGTCCGAACCGATCTGCGATCACCCGCGTCCGGCAGCCCATCGTCGCAAATTCCGTATCGGGATTGCCCGGTACATAATATTCCATATTGATGGGCGCATCGAGGTTGGCAAAGTTCGGATAGAGACGTTTGGTTGAACATTCAATCGCCTTGATAAACAGATCATAATTCGGCTCGCCCGGCTGCTGATTGATGCCTTTCTTACATTTGAAGATCTGAATCGGGAAGATTGGCGTCTGTCCTTTGCCCAGCCCCCTCATCGTCGCGTCCATCAGGCTCTCCATAACCAGGCGCCCTTCGCTGGATGTGCAGGTGCCGTAATTGATGCTGGTAAACGGAATCTGACCACCGCCGCGACTCGACATCGTATTGAGGTTATGAATCAGACTTTCCGAGGCCTGCAGAGTCTCCTGGCGAGTCTCCTGATACGCGTAACGGTACGCATGCGGATAACGTTTTTGCAGATCGGCATTATCCATATGGATCTCTTCATCCGCCAGTTCGACGTCTGCGTGTTCTGTGCCGGTCAGCTCGTCTGCAAAACGCTCGAAGTAATACAACCCTTTGCGGAAATGCTTGAGGAACGAACGTCCCACATACGGAGCCAGGTCATGGTCGATCTTGTTGGCGGATACCCCGCCGTACTGTGCGTTCTGCTGACACTGGAAGATAATCGCCACCAGCGCCATCGCCGTCATGATCGTCCGCGGCGTCCGCAGATCCCCATTGCCCGTGCTAAAGCCTTCAGCCAGCAGCTTGTCAAAAGGAATGAAGATGCAGTTGGTGGTACCTACGGCATAATGATCCAGATCATGCACATAGACGGTGTTCCCCTGTATGGCCGCTTCCACTTCCTTGGGCAGCACGTGACGGCGAGCGTACCACTTGGCATACTCGCTCCCGAATTTGCTCATTTTGCCGGAAAAGCTGTCTCCGTTCAGGTTTGCGTTTTCGCGCAGGGTCTCCGTATCGAGGCTGTCCGCGATGTCCCGTCCAAGGCGTGTGATCTCCTCAAGCGCATCCTGTTCTTTGCGTGCCGGAGTAAAGGGAAGGGTCATGCTCATCTTCGATTTCCGTCCTTTCCATTCATAAAATTAGGTAAAATGAAGAGTAACTTATGTAAGCCGCATCCGAATAAAGCAGGGAAGCGGGCTTGATTCATCTTTTTGCTAAACACTATATTTGGCCTTCGGCTACTTAATTTACACCTAGATGTGGTAGGTGTGAAGCGAACGCACACGACTTGCCACATAATGGACATATTTGAGCAGCAAAAATTTACTGAATTCGTCAAGGTTGAAAAGCCTTTTTTCGACGATCCGCATATTGACGGGGAATGTGCCCGAATTCGATTTTTGAAGAGGAAAAGGGTACAATGAAAGCAGTGAGAAAAGACGTTGACAGCATACAAAATCAGGCTAGAGGAGGAATGGAAGATGGCAATCGCAGAGGTGACAATCATCCCGATTGGAACGGGAACGACCAGTCTGAGCAGTTATGTCGCGGAGATGCAGCGCAAGCTGGAGACGATCGAAGGGGTCGAATATCAATTGACGTCCATGAGCACGATCATCGAAGGGCCGCTGGATCGAATTCTCGATGCGGTGAAGACGCTCCATGAGCACACGTTTGAGTCCGGCGCACAGCGCGTCTCCACTTCAATCAAGATCGACGACCGCCGGGACAAAGCCGGTTCGTCCATTCAGAAACTGGCTTCCGTACACGCCAAATTGGCCGATCACAGCAGTGCAGAATAAGAGACAGTTGAAGCGAAGAACCCCCTGACTTTTTGTGGGAAAAAGTCTTGCAGATCTGTGCGAAAGGTGTATAATAAATTTCGTTGCTGTTTCAGACAGCAAGGTACAGACTGAATAAGCTGATGTAGCTCAGGGGTAGAGCAACGCACTCGTAATGCGTAGGTCGGGGGTTCAATTCCCTTCATCAGCATCTCAACGCAAATATCCCGTAATATCAACGTTTGTCAGCAGTAAGCGGACTTGGAAAGCAGCTCACAAGAGCAAGGCAATCCAACCTGAAAAGTGCTAAAACGTTGGTGCTAATTACGGGTCACACGAAGCCTTCTACGAATAATCGTAGGAGGTTTTTTTATATGGAAATTGATCTGCGTAAAGGGAAAGTGCTGGTTACTAGTAAGCGTGCAATTCAGTCGGAAGGTTTGCGAAGAGTAGGCGGCACCTATCAGTACATAGGAAACATTAAAGTAGACCAGATTACTGTAAGAAAAATTAGGGCGGAATACATGGATACGATGAACTTGGCTACACAGAGAGCTTCTTACCTCCCTTCCAGGTTGGTTCGGTGATCCTGCGTGTTGCATAATTCTTTGTTCATAACAGAATTTAATCTAAGCTATTATTAAAAATTGCTTACAAAAACAAAAAGCACATTTATAGTATGGTTTGCTTATATAATTTCAGATACTGGGTATCCAACCAAATCATGATCGGTTGTATATCTTCTGCTGAAAACATGCCTTGTTGAAAGTGATATTGAAGATTCATTTTAGCCCACATGATTATGATTTTGGTATATTCGATAGTTTCGATTTTACACGTACTATCATTACTATCACTATCGGCGAAAATGTCTTCGATGATAGTAAAATCGATATCCGAGCTTATCAAGTTTACATTTCCTCCACCCTCATGTAACTCAATCCTTCCCTCTAACAAATCTATCAAATCTTCAACTTCTTTTTTAATAGTCGGAACGTCACCTAGAATATCTGTGCCTAATGAATTACCAACTAAATATCCATTATCCAATGTTGTATCTATTCCAAAGTCTATAATAACCTCATTAATACGCGTATTGTATTCAATCGTATGCAAATATTTGAGCACTCAATATCATGCTCCTTCCCATTCCGCAATAAGATCTTGCTGATTTTTGTTGTTTCGTTCTTAGTTATTATGTACCTATTCAATCCCCAAAAGATTACTATACATGATATTTATTTTGAATTGCACGTAGATATTTGCTTAAAACATTCTTATCATCAGAACAATTGTTCAAATAATTTTCGCAAGCCAAACTAAGATAATAGAAGAAATTTTGATAACTTAGTATTACTTCGTTATCATGCAGAGAGAACATAACTCCACAAAATCTTTCCTCTTCTTCAACATCACCTGGAAAACAGCAAGCAACTACATTTATTCCTATACCAATACCTAAAGCCATTTGCTCAACTATACTTACAAAATCACGACACTGTATTGTATTAAAAAAAGTCATGACTGGAACATGTTCTTTCTCCAATACATCTTGTTCTTTTATATGTATTCTCATAGGTCAAACTCTCTTTCTATACTCATGAAATTTAATGAGACATGAAGCTACTCCTCATCTAGTCTATCTACTTCAGATTCTATGTTTTTTCAAAGATTGCACAATCAGTTGTTAATTCTGCTCTATTCATAAGGTTAGTCGTAGACAGAACGACGCGATATGGCGTTGGCGGAATATAGATTCTGTCAGTCGGAACGCGGTAATAGATGCGAGCAGATCCGTTCAGCCGTTTCACTTGCGGCGGGTTCCACTTTTTGGTGAAGAAATTGTATTTTTTAATCGATACCACCATTTGACCGTCTTGTTTGATGTTCAAACCTACATAGCTGTCACCAGATGAATTGTATTTTGCTGCTACAAATGCTTCTTCCTTCTTGGTTACCGTAAAATAGTCAAATCTTGTGTCCACTCCATTTATTGCCCGAAACCGTGTGAATCTATCGGGTACATCTGTAACTGACCGAACAGAGCCTGAGGTTCTCACCTCCCTTCGAGGTTGGTTCGGTGATACTGCGTGTTGCTGAAACTTATGTAGATAGGATTGCAATTTCTTTATACTATACTTTGATTTTGCCGCTGTGTATCATTTACTGTCGTATGCTTTTTCGTAATAACGCTGGATTGGGATCACTTGGAATTATTTTCATTTATAAAAAAAATAAACTTATGAGCTTTAAAAGTTCATGAGTTTATTTTTGATTTTAAAAATTAAAATACAATCCGGCTTTAGTATATTCGTTACTTTAGTAAATATTATATTAAACAATTCTCATACTCTTCTATTAATCTTGACCACGTACTTTCTTTATCTAACATTGCAATAGGATCAATATCCTCAAATATTTTGCGAAGCTCTTTACCGAATTTTTCACATGCCTCATCTTCACTAATATCTTCTACTTTCTCTAATTCTAAATAAAATATTTGATGGAATAATAGAAAAAACTTCAACTTTGAATTTATTAAAATTTTATAATTAATATCTTCTGAAAGTGAAAATAATTTTTGTGTCATATTGTGTATAGAAATAAATCCACCAAGCGCTCTGCCTATAACAGTATAATTTTCATTCTTATAAATAACTTCTTGAAATTTATTGATTTCAAAAAAATCAATATTTTTCTTTTTAAAAATACTATGATTTTTAGGCAAGCCACAATTCATTAATGTTTCTTTCGTTTCTTCCGAAAATCCAAATAAATTTAATTCTTCTAACTTATAATCAAAAAATTCACAATCCCAAAATTTCTCAGATAGTTCCAACAGTAAAACATCTCCTTTATATTTCACTATAATTCAAACAAACTTTTAATTTCTCTGATCCCTACTACGAATCCGGTGTGGTTATGGCAATTAGTCAAAAAGACGATACGATTAAAAGCTATGAAGACCTGCGCGGTAAACGCGTAGCGGTCAAAAAGGTACTGAGCGCTATAACTTTGCTAATTCGATCAAAGATTAATGAGGTAATTGGCGTTATGAAGGATCTGGCGAGCGAAGGCATGACGATGATGATTGTTACCCACGAAATGGGCTTCGCACGCGAGTTGCTGACCGTGTTATCTTCATGGATGGCGGTTATATCGTAGAAGAAGGCACGCCTGAGCAAGTATGTGGCAGTCCGAAGCATGAGCGTACGATTAGCTTTTTGGAGAAGTTTTTGTGAGATTATACCTATAGCAGTACCTCACATGACTATTATTTTATAATATTTACTATACGCAAATCGATATAGGTGAAGCCCCGGAATAGCGATAATGAGCTATTCCGGGGCTTCATTTTATTTTCAATTAACGTCAGTTTATCAAAACTATTAATAATAGAATTCATACTTATTATTTTTCTGATTATAATCGACTTTAATTTCTGGTTTTTCAAAATTAAATGCTTTAGCTGCCCACTCCATTATAGCTGCTGTTAAGCCTTCTTCCTGAAAGTCAGAAGGCGCAATTGTAATTGAATCTACAAAAATTAAAGTATTATTTTTATACGGCGAATTCTTCAAAATTAAATCTTCAACTTTACTTAATCCTTTATTCAAAAAAATAATATCTTCTTCCATAACATTCTCTCCATCTGTTTGATAATGTACCCATAATCCTGAAGTTATTTCTGTAACATGCTTATACCCATGGTTTGAAAATGACGTGTAACCAGCATCTACTTTAATATAAATCCCCCATGTGGTTTTAAAAACTCTATAAACATATTCTAGCTTTGTTGATGACATAGACTTACACCTCACATCTATTCAAAATTTCAACAAACTCATAATAGACTTATCAAAAAGTTTTCTTTCCCAAAATTTGTACCTCGAGTTATATATTCATAACCACGATCAGGTATACCATCCCGTAGCTTACTATATCGAACAAGCCAAGCATTAATAGCATTTTCTGAAGCTAATGAATCTATATCAAATTTTTTCAGATTACTAGGGCGTGTAAGCAAACTTCAAAGGAAGCAGATTTAGGCGAATTTTCGTGCTCCGCAAGGAAGGGTTCCGAAGGCGTGCCGGGGCACGTCAAGGGGCGCTGACGCCGCAGAGGGCGAAAAGGCGGCTAAAGATGCACGTCGTTAAGTTTGCGTACACGCCCTAAAGTCTTTGTTAGAAATAGAGAATTCAATAATGCTCAGATCAGCAGATTTATTTCTTTTTAATTTTAATTTATTATTACCTATAGACATACGTAAAAATAAGTCGCCAAAATTCAGTTACCCACTGATGTAAAAAAAATATTATCAAAATACACATTTTTTATAGAGTCAGAGTACAGTTTTACTTTGTATTCACATTTTGGGTATTGAATCCCTGTCTGAGAAATTCTTAATTCTTCAAAATCGACTTTTTTTACATCTAGTAATAAGACTGAAATATCATACATCAACTTCAAGATCTCTTTATGCGTTCTTCCTCTTAAGCTACCCTCATATACGATATTTCCATAAGTATGACTGGATACAATATTATTTTTCGCAATATCGTCAATAAACATAATCTCCTCTTCAAATATAAATAAAGAAGTCTGAAATCCCAAGAAACTAAAAAAGAAGTCTCTCTCTTCATCAATAAATACATGTCCAATCTTATCCGTATCTGCGTTGAATTCTTCTTGATCTTTTGCAAAAATCTTCAATGGCAAATTATAATTTTCTACAAGTGGATTCACTAAAAAATCCAGAATTTCTTCATTACTAAACTCCATACAATACTGATCCTCTGAATATATATTTTCCAAAGTAATTTGCTCCTTTGTTATTAAGAATAAAAATCATTCAAATTCTACTCCCGGTGCAAACATATCTTTAACATATTTTGTCTGACGTCTGCTACAGGCTGATGTAGCTCAGGGGTAGAGCAACGCACTCGTAATGCGTAGGTCGGGGGTTCAATTCCCTTCATCAGCATCCATAAAGTCAAGCAGGGCGCGGGTTTCCGGTTTTCGGAGGCTTATCACATGAATCGAAAAAGACACCGGATCTGGCTTTCCATGCTCTTAGCGACATCGTTTGTTCTTCCTTTCACCGCTTCTGCTCCTGTGCAGGCTGCCCAATTCCAATATCCCTATGTCGTGGGCAAGATGAGCGGGCTTAGTCTGGCTCAATCGAGAGACTATTATAAGGTTCTGAATGTCTCAACGAAAAAGCTGTATATCCTTCGTTTTCCGCAAAATGTGAAGACGGCCTTCGTAACGAAAGATAATCGTCTGGTGGTGAACACGTCAAGTATTCCGGGTACGTTGGGAGGACCCGTGAACGAGCCGCAGACGATCTATGGTGAATACCTGATGGAGACAGGCAAAGTGAGCAAACAAATTCAACGAACTTTTACCCAGCCTGACTCCAACTGGTCTTCCAGCGACTTCGGCAATCGTCTGCTGCTGACGGACTTGGAACGCGGCACCCAGTCGCTGCTGACCCAAGGCGATCAAGTGATTGCGGAGCGAACCACGGATCGGAATGGTCTGGGAGATCGACTCGTGGGTTACAGCCAGACTGGAGCATGGGTTCTGACTTCATTAGGCAAGCAAAGTGCACAGTTGATGTCGATTTTTGAATCATAAAGCATTGATCCCTGTGAAATTTTTATTCCTAAATCGATAAATGAAATTGATTATTCATTAATCGATCGGGTAATAATTTCACGTGGCGCCATACCATATGCCCTCGACAATTGTCCTGGGAACCGAGGGAGTCGAGACTGGGGAGACCTTGCGCTGGGCTTTCCCGGTTTTTTTGTGCTCTTTTTGAAGTGCTTGCTGACCTGTTTCTGCAAAAGATAACCAATTCCATGTTCCCAGCGTTTTTAGAATCCGCCCTTATAATGAAAGTTGGTTCTTAGGTCTCGGTAAAATGTCTAAAAAATCGACAAATTGTGCCGTAATATATAGTAAGTCAGCAAGTGTCTTACGGTGGCAATCCAGCAAGACCATTCGAGCAATAAAAGGTGATGAAGAGTGTGATTATGGCGTCAGGCGTGCGAAAAAGCAGTCAAGACGAAAATTCTTATCCAACTAAAGGTAAAGTGAGCCTACGCGCATTATTTTCCGGTCTTGTCGTTCTGACCTTTCTCATGACTCTGGCGATCACCTTGCTAGCTTCCTATCATTCCGAAAAGACACTGCTCCAGGAGCGGACTCTTGAAGCCAATCAGCGGGAATCACAGCGTGTGGCTCATGCCATCGACATGTTATTTACGACGGTGGAGAAGAGTCTTCAGGCTTTTGCGGAAGAACTTGGGGATTCCGTATCGCTGGGCGCTTCTCAGCAGACGGCCAAGCAGCTGCATTTGCTGTATGAGAGCAGCGGCCGTTTTGATTCGGTGTTTGTCGCAGGAGCGGATGGCAAGGTGCTGGATCTGGAGATGAGAAAAGATGGAGAAGGAGCGGGGTCCCCGGATGATGCCTTTCTTCAGGCTGCGGTAAAGGCAGGCAAGGAATACCATTCCCCGTTCTATACCGACTCGCAGGGCGACGCTGTGGTGTTAGTCTCGGAGCCGATCTATGATGCCAATCAGAAGTACATGGGGATTATTGGCGGCATCCTGTGCGTGGAACATTCCAATGTGCTGGGCGGGCTGCTGGGTTCGGGACGCGCTGCTTCCAATTACGATACGGTAGGTTCTTATTCATATATTGTCGATGCGCAGGGGCGGCTGATCTACGATCCCAACGAAGAGCGCAACGAGGAAGAAGCTGGCGGTAATCTGGCGCTGAGTCATGGATTGAGTGGAGCCAGCGGCAGCCTCAAAGTAACCGACAAAGACAACGGCGAATATTTGGTCGGGTATACGTTTGGGGCCAAGACAGGCTGGGGAGTCGTAGCACAGACGTCGGCGAAGGCGCTTCAGGCTGAACAATTTGAGCAGATGCGCGGAACGTTGATCGTCGTGATGGGACCGTTCCTGCTGCTTGCCTGTGCGGCGTTGTTCCTGGCGCGGCGATTGGCAGCTCCGTTTGTTTCGTTGGCGGACTTCGTGCTTCGCGCGGTTGATCGGCCGGAGGACGAAGCCCTTCCTTCGGTTCGCCGACACTGGAACCGCGAAGCCGATCTGCTCAACCGTGCGGTGATGCGAACTGTGCGCGAGATGAAACGCCAGAACCGGGATCTGAATGACTTTGCGCTGAAAGATCCATTGACCGGCCTATTAAATCGGCGTGCTCTGGATGAAGTGTTGGAGAAGCTGGAAGGGGATAATCGACCGTTTTCCCTCCTCCTGATGGATATTGATCGCTTCAAGTCGGTGAACGACCATTATGGACATTCCGCTGGAGACGAAGTGCTGCGAAGCGTAGCTCGTATTCTGGAGCAAACGGTAGGCAGCCGGGACTTGTGCGGGCGTTATGGCGGGGAGGAATTTCTCGTGCTGCTGCCGGGGCGCAATCTACCAGAGACGTACGAGATGGCGGAACGGATTCGCCTGGCCGTCGCTTCCCATGAGAACGCGCTGCATATTCCGGTTACGCTGTCGATCGGGGCTTCGATTTGTCCCATGCAGTCGATGCGGGTGGACGACCTCTTTGAGTTGGCTGACCGCGCGTTGTATCGGGCGAAGGAGGGCGGCCGCAATCGGGTCGTCGTCTAGAACTGTAGCTCACATCTGGTTATCGGATAAAAAGAAACCAAATCAAATGAAACAAAAAGAACGCGTGCCTTCCTGCCCAGGAAGTTACGCGTTCTTTTTATTGTCTGCATACGAACTTCTGCTCATTCTCCACCCCCACCTCCGCCGTCTCCGCCGCCCGAATCGCAGCTTCCGCCGTCATAGGAGGAAGAATGACCGGAATCGCCGCAGTGATGGTGGGAAGAACTGTGATTGTAGCTGCCTCCAGAATAATCATAAGAATTGCTGGTGTTCGCATCATACATGAACCCTGAACGTCTTCTCCGTCTTCGGTGGTTATTCGGCCCCTTAGGGCTGATGGCTGAGGGCAGAATAATCAACAGTGCCAAAACGACGACAATCAAAATAAGTCCCATGTAAATCCCTCCTTCTGAATGGGTAAAAAGGTTAAAGCAAGGAGTTGAAATCGATTTCCCTGCCTTGCTTCATATACGCACGAAAGCAGCAAGAAGTTCGCTTTTTGCAAAAATTAATGAATAAGAGATTTACATTTTTCTTCTGAAAAACACAGCAAACCTCTGCCAAACAGCCTTTATACGCGAAATGAATACCATTAACTACGACTTTAGACCCGGATGCTGCGGGAGATTTTGACCATTTCACAAGGCGTAAGTCGCGTGGAAACGCAGAGTGTGATAAAATACAAATTAATAAGAAAAATGGGAACATACGATCGGTTAATTGGAGGAGGTACATAATGAGTACGGAAATGATTAAACCGCCTGCCGAGGTGCTGCATCAGCAGGAGCTGGCGGCCCTGCGTGCAGCTGATACGGGCAAACGTCCGCCCAACTGGCAGCTGTCACCTGCTGCTGTACGCGACTTCCTGATTGGACGGGAGAAGCCGATCAAGCTAGGTGGAGAATCCATACCGATTACGCGTAAGTTTTATGGCAATGATGTGCTGATTGAACGGGCGATCGTAACGCTGGCGGGCAACCGGGGCTTGATGCTGGTGGGAGAACCGGGAACGGCCAAGACCATGTTAAGCGAACTGCTGTCGGCTGCGATCTCCGGCACCAGCACCAACACGATTCAAGGGACAGCAGGCACGACAGAAGATACGATCAAGTATTCATGGAATTACGCCATGCTGCTGGACAAAGGCCCTTCCGAAGAAGCGCTGGTGCCGTCTCCGCTGTACCACGGCATGAAGCACGGACTGCTGACTCGGTTCGAGGAGATCACCCGCTGCCCGTCGGAAGCTCAGGACAGTCTTATCAGCATCATGAGCGATAAGGTCATGAATATTCCGGAACTTGCGGATGGCGTGCTGTTTGCCAAGCCTGGGTTCAATGTCATTGGCACGGCGAATATTCGGGACAAAGGGGTCAATGAGATGAGCAGTGCGCTCAAGCGGCGATTCAACTTCGAGACCATCCGCCCGATTGAGAACGTCAAGATGGAAGCGAAGATTATCGAGTCTCAGGCTTCCAATCTGCTGGCTCACAGCGGGGTGGAGACTGCTGTTGACCTGGACGTGGTGGAGCTGCTTGCGACGACCTTCATCGAGCTGCGCACCGGACGTACACGGGAAGGCTATAAGATCGAGATGCCGCAGGCGGTCATGAGTACAGCCGAAGCGGTATCGGTCTACGTGCAGAGCGCGATGACTTCCTACTATTATGAAGAAGGCGGTCTGTCCCTGGAGCGGCTTGTGCAGAATATGCTGGGCACGGTAGCGAAGGAGAATGAGAAGGATCTGAGCGTGCTCAAGGCGTATTTCTCCAAAGTGGTCAAGGAGCGGGCGAAGACGGAGGAACTGTGGGGCGCGTATTACAAGGAGAAAAAATGGATTGGCTGATGGGCGGTTCCGGGGCGGAGGCACAGTCGTGGGAGACAGTTTCTTCGGAAGAACAGCTGGAGGAGCTGGCTTCTCGGGAGCAGTTGGCGGAGATTGAGCGGCTGTTTGCCGAACATGTCTTTGATCTAAAAGGTCCGGTTGTACATATTCCGATTCGCCATCACAGCCCGGCCTGTTCGCATCATCTGCTGCGAACCTTCGAGATGTATCAGCCGGACATCGTGCTGATCGAAGGGCCGGAGAGCGGGAATCCGCTTATTCCCGTGCTGGCGGACGCGGCAACGCAGGCGCCGGTCAGCCTGTATTATGGCTTCGAGGACGAGAACGGACGCGGAGCCTGCTATTATCCGCTGCTGGATTATTCGCCGGAATATGCGGCGATTCGGGCAGCAGCGGCGCGGGGGATTCCCGCGCGGTTCATCGACCTGGATGTTCGCGGCCGGGCGGAGGCCGCTGAAGAAGGCGGCAAGGCGTCCGCGCAGGACGAGGCGCTGCTGGCCGGCTCGGCGTTTATGGCGCGGCTTTGCCGCTCCAGCGGCGCCCGCAGCTTTGATGAGCTGTGGGAGCGGGCTTTTGAAGTGAGCGGGCTGCGCCAAGAGACCCGTGAATTTGTCCGCAGCGTGTTCGCTTACTGCACGCTGTCTCGAATGACCTATTCACCGGAGACGCTTCAGCGTGAAGGCGATCTGGATCGGGAGGCGCGGATGCGTGAGCATATTGCGCAGGCACGTACAGAGTTTGACCGGGTATTGGTTGTGACCGGTGGTTTCCATACATATGGCTTGATTATAGAAGAGAACGATTTGGAACGTACCGGAGAGCCAACTGCGGCAAGTGAAGACGGGATTCGCAAGCAGATCTACCCGATGGTCTACACCTTTGAGGAAGCGGATCGATTGAACGGTTACGCCAGCGGCATGCCGCATGTCGGGTACTATGATCAGATTTGGACGCTGCTTCAGAATGGAGAAGCGGCTCCCTATGAACGCATCGCGCTGGATCTGCTGGCCAGGCTGGGGCGAGATCTGCGAAGCGAAGACGAAGCGGCTTCCACGTCGGACGGCATCGAGGCCTTCTCGCTGCTGCAAGGTCTGGCTGCCCTGCGTGGCAAGAGTCAGGGCGGGGCTTATGAGCTGCTGGATGCGGTCACTTCGGCCTTTATCAAGGGCGAACGCACGAAGGCTTCCGACAAGCCGATGGAGAAGCTGCTTTCCCTGATGACTGGAGACCGAATTGGTCGTGTGGCGCCCAATGAATTTGCGGTGCCCATCGTAGAGGACTTTAAGGCGCGAGCCGCAGCCTGCCGCCTGAATCTCCGTTCGACGGGCCGCCATCGTCGAATTCTGGAGCCATACGCCAAGCCTGCGCATCGGGAAGCCAGTCGTCTGCTGCACTGTGCCTCCTTCCTTGGCACAGATTTCGCCAGGAAGGAGGCCGGGCCGGATTGGGTGACGCGCAAGGATATGAATCTGGTTCGGGAGATCTGGACGTATTCCTACTCCTCGCGTACTGAAGCGCGGCTGATCGAAAATTCGATCTATGGGGGTACGGTGGCTGCCGCTGCGGAAGCGAAGATTGTCGAGCAGTTGGACGAGATTCCCGATCATCACAGCGGCGAGGCTGCACGCAAACTCCTTCAGGCGCTGACGATGGGATTGGAAAGCCTGGCCGCCCGCTTGTTCGAGCGGCTGGAAGATTCCCTGCGGCAGGATGGATCTTTCTTGTCGTTGTGCGACACCCTGGAGACGCTGGAGCGAATCTCCTCCCATCGTCAACTGCTGGGTCTCCAAGACGAGGAGCGTCTGAATCGTCTGTCTGACGAAGCCTATGCTGCCGCAGTATCCCGGCTGCCCGGACTGGGCGGTCTGAATCCGGACGACCAGCCGAGTGCGGTCGAAGGCCTGAAGCTGCTGCATATGTATACCACCGAGCGCCGGACGCGCCGCAGGGAAGGGATGCACGAGCTGGCGGAGCGAGCTGTAGATTCGGTGGATGAGCAGTTCCGCGATCGGCTGGGCGAGCTGTTGGCGGCGCCGGGTCTGGCTCCGCGCCTCGAAGGGGCGGTAGCTGCCGCACTTGTTCGCCTTGGCGAAAGGGAGCGCGGCGAGATTGCCAGACGTGCACGTGCCTACCTGCTGGGCACGCCGGATCAAGCGCTCAAGAGCGCCGATTATCTACAGGGCGTATTTGCCCTTGCAAGAGATGCGCTGATGCAGGATGATTCCCTGCTTGCCGATCTGAGCGGACTGTTGGAACGTCTGCCGCATGAGGACTTTCTTCGTCTGCTGCCGGAGCTGCGGCTGGCTTTCACCTTCTTCACGCCGCCGGAGACTTCGCGTATCGCGGCGAAGGTAGCGAAGCTGCACGGGATTCCGGCAGCGCGTCTGGAAGCGCCCGCTGTTGATGAGCGGACGCTGCTCGCGGCCAGGCGTCTCGATCAATCCATTCGAGAGGAGCTGGCAGTATGGAATCTGGGATTCATCCCGACGAACAACACCCAAGTGTAGAGGCGGAAGATCAGCAAGAAAGCTCTGCGGAGTCGCTCATTCACGAAGCCGACGGCATGAGTGTGGAGACGCTCAACCGCTGGCGTCTGCTGCTGGGTTCATCGGCTGACGAATCGCTGTCCGAGACGCAGGCCTATTCGCCGGAGGCGTTCGTATATGAAGACATCGATGAACTGCTGGGCTATTTGTATGACCGGGAATTTGGCGAGGAACAGGGGTATCGGCAGAAGAAGGCGGGGCGCGGCGATTCACAGCTGACCGTACCGGGATGGCTGAGTCAGGTACGGAAGCTTTTTCCCCGCGAGACGGTCGAGATCTTGGAGAAGCAGGCCCTGGACCGTTATGGAATCAGCGAGCTGCTTACGGACAAGGCTGTGCTGGAATCGCTGGAGCCAAACATGAATTTGCTCAAGAATATTTTGCATTTCAAAGGCCGGATGAAAGGCGAAGTGCTTGCCAGCGCCAAAGCAATCGTGCGGCAGGTCGTGGAAGATCTGCAGCGCAGACTTGAAGCGGACACTCGGGCAAGCCTGGCGGGTAAGCGGAATCGATACACGGCAGGCCGCGTCCGCTCACTTAGGAATCTGAATATAAAAAAGACGATCACCCGCAATCTCAAAAATTATGATCGGGACAAGCGGCGTTTCGTGGTGGATCGGCTGTATTTTGACGGACGTGTGCAGGCGTATAACCGCTGGCACATCATCATCGCGGTTGACGAGAGCGGAAGCATGCTGGATTCCGTGATCTATAGCTCCGTGATGGCCAGCATCTTTTATAAGCTCAATTCGCTCAAGACCAGCCTGTTCATCTTCGATACGGGAGTAGTGGATCTGAGCGGACGTCTGGAAGATCCGATTGATGTCCTGATGAGCGTCCAGCTTGGAGGCGGTACCCATATTGCCAAAGCGCTGCGTTACGGGGAGACACTGATCGAAAATCCGGGCCGTACCCTGTTCATTCTGGTCAGCGACCTGGTGGAAGGATATGCAGCGTCCCCCATGTATCGGGCGGGCAAAGACATTCTCGATTCGGGCGCCAGACTGCTGGTACTGACGGCGCTTGATTTTGAAGGCCATGCGGCTTACGACGAACATGCGGCGAGAGTGTTTGCCGATATGGGCGCAGAAGTAGCCGCACTTACCCCGGATGCGCTTGCGGAATGGATTGGCCGCATCGTCAATTGAGTGATGTGCGGGGTGAAATGTGCGGTTTGGCTCATCGGAGAATCGACTGCGGGAAGCGGAAGGGCCAAGTTCAATGTTGTATGCAACAACGCATGGTGAAGGAAAGGCTGTAGACAGACCAAACTTTATATCCAGGAGGCGTATGTATGCTGCTGAATAATCAAACGGTTGATCCATGGGTCGAAAAATTTGCCAAAGCCTGCTCTGAAGAGTATTCGCTGGCGGTTGACCGGAGAGATTCCATCATCGAATATGTGACGGGCAAAACGGATCAATTTCCTGATCTGCTGCCGGAATCGAATTATTATACGTACCGGACAAGCGAGGCGCTGGGCAATCTGGGGAGACAAGATAGCGGAGATGTTTTCTATCGTGCAGCAGCGGTGGTTCTGCGCAGCAGAGGAAGACGCGGACGCGATTACCAGGATCAGGCGCTATACCGCGTGATTATGGGAGACGAGTTGGACGGGATCAATCTGGGTTCCTCTCAGGTGCAGGACGTTGAGGAGAGATTGGATCGAACGAAAAAGCGTCTGGTGCTGCTGCACAAATACGCAGGCGAAGAAGTTATTCATCGGGTATTTTCCTGGGAACTTGGTTTGAATCCGGGGCAGGCCGGCAAGGATGCTTCGACAACGGAGATCACCGCCGATACGCTGCTGCGGCTGAAGTTGTATGCAGACATCGATCCAGCGTTCACGCGTGACATTTTGTCGAAGCTCGCTCCTTCGCTTCAGGCACTTGTGGCAGGAGATGCGGATGCGCTGCGTAAAGAATTATTAAAAGCGATCGAGCCGATCGTTATTCAGCAGCTCCCCTTAAAAGACACGTTAACCCAGCTTGATCTGGCTCCCGAGTATGTGGAGGCTCGGCGCGAAGAGGTCAAAGCGCGTCTGTTCCCCCATTCGTCACTCGATCCCAAAGAATCGCTGCGCAGAGAAAAACAGGGTGCCCTTCTGCGCCAGGTTCGTTGTGCCCTCTACTACAGACTGCTGCTAAACGGCGGGAAACAAGGGCTGTTGGAGTCTTCGCTGGAGCTGGATAAGACGGTGCTGGATGTCGTGCGCGATGTGCATGAGATTCTGCCGCTTGAAATGAGAGAGGAACTGCTCATGACCGAACGCTCAGGAAAGAACCCGGATGCAGTCCTTCAGGGTGTAGTGCGCACGGACGAACCGTTTACGCTGCTCACGACGCTATCGCGCGAAATCGACGGCTACATGCCAACCTGGAACATGCTGCGCAACGAACTGCTCAAGGAAGAACGCCAAGCCAAACGACTCTTCGCCATTCTGCGCCGTCCTCTACTCAAAGCCTATGTATACCGCGTGTTGTCCGACGCCGGCATGGCGCCGGAGAGCGAAAAGAGCCTCGAACAGCTGGTGTTGGAGTCGCTGTCAGACAAGCTTTACGGCAATGTGCTGGGTCAGAGTCTGGCCAAACTGTTGAGCGGCGAATTGTCGATGGAGACTTATCTGAAACATAAACCTTCGCAGGCTTGGGACGACATACGGGGGAACAACAATCGACGTCGCAATCTGCTGGTCGCCGTAATGCTGCTGCCGGAAGACTCCGAGCCATACGCACGATTCGTCAAGTTGGCCGGACAGCCGGCAGGAGCTTCAGCGGCGTTCCTCTCTTGCCTGTATCATTCGCCGTATTTCAGAGGGGACCAACTGCTCGAACAGGTCGAACAAGATCCCGATGGAGATGAGAATGCGCTGCTGCGGCAGCTGCTGTTCCTGAATGGCTCAAACTCCTATTATTTTGCACGGGTTCCGTATGAAGAACTGCAAAACATGGTACGCCGTTTACCGGAACGCGTGCTTGATCTCTACCCGGATCTGCACAGCGAAGTCCGGCAGACTGTGGTGGAAACGGTGCTGGAAGACATTCAGAACGAAGAGACGCTGATTCGTGCGATGCGATTCGGTCTGGGCGATTCGTCCAAACGCATCCGTGAGATTGTCCGAACCGAACTGCTCAGTCGTCAGGACAAAGACTTGTGCGTGAAGCTCTATCTGTCCGAGAAAAAAGTTTCGGTACGCGAATCCGTCATTGATCTGCTGCGTGGTACGGAAGGCGAAGGAGAAGCATATCAGGAGCTGCTGCAAAAAGAAAAATCCGAAGCGCTCAAAGCACGTCTGCAAGCCCTGCTGGATACACTGGGTAAGCCGGCGGAATTTGCTCATGCGGCACTGGCCGATCACATGGATGCCAAAAAGCTGGCGCGTCTCTCCTGGTTGTCTCTGGATCAACTGCCCGAGCTGAGTGCGCGAGATGGACACAAACTGGATGATCGAATCAAGGCTTACGTGCTGGGCGAGTCTGTTGAATTTGTCTCCGAACCCAATCCTCGTCTGAGTGAAGTGGAAGAGTATGCAGACGGTACTTCGCTCGCAGCCTTCGCAGCGGAAGTGCTGCGTCTATGGATCGACGCACAGGCTCCGGCCAAGGAGAAATGGGTGCTGCCGCTGGCGGCACGGTTCGGTGGGCGTCCCGTGATTGACCTGCTGGGTCGTCAGATCAAGGATTGGACGGATAACAGCAGAGGCGCCATCGCATCCGATGCGGTACGTGCCCTGGCGTTTATGAACGATACCGCTGCTCTCATGACCATCGACAAATTGGGACGTGCCATCAAAAATCGCCAGGTTAGAGGAGCGGCTGAGGAAGCCCTGCAATTGGCTGCCGAAAATCAGGGGTTGACCAAAGAGCAGTTGGCGGACCGACTCGTTACCTCGCTAGGATTTGATGAGCAGGGCGAACTGAAGCTAAGTTACGGAGAACGTTCGTTCACCGTCAAAGTAAATGGAGATTTGCAGTTGTCGGCTGTCAGTGACGAGACGGGTAAAGCGGTCAAAAATCTGCCTGCTCCTGGTCAGAAAGACGACGCGGAATTGGCTGCACAGTCCAAAAGCCGGTTTACGCAGCTCAAAAAAGACCTCAAGACCATGGTCGGCATCCAGTCGCAGCGTCTGGAGGAATCCCTGTCGAAGCAGCGGCTGTGGAGCGCAGAGGAATGGATCGAGCTGTTCGTACACAACGTGATTATGCGCCAGTTCGCTGTCGGCTTAATCTGGGGTGTGTATGAGGGAAGCAGGGAAGACTCGACTATTACTGCGACTTTCCGTTATATGGAGGATGGTACGTTTAATACGGTGGACGAAGACGAATATGAGCTGCCGGGTGGAGCCAAAATTGGACTGGTTCATCCACTTGAACTGGACAAGGATACGCTGGATGCCTGGAAGTCACAGCTTGAAGATTATGAGATCGTGCAGCCATTTGTACAGCTGAATCGCCCGTCTTATCTGCCTACGGAAGAAGAATTGGAGCTGAGAGCTTACAACCGTCTTCCGGAAGGCGAATTTTCACCTACCGGGTTCCCGAAAGCGCTGGAGCGATACGGTTGGGTGAAGGGACGCGCTATGGATGGAGGCTTCTATAATGAATTGTTCAAGGCCTATGGCGATCTGATCGCCCGGTTGACATTCAGCGGAACCAGCATCGCTTATTATGAGGGAATGGAAGATGTTACGCTTGAGGAGCTGGAATTCTTTGCCAACAAGGGCGATGATTATTATTATGCCCCGGCGAGTGGACACGTGCTGAAAAATGTGCCGGAACGTGTGTTTAGCGAGACGGTCTATGATATTCTGCGGGCGAGTGGCCAGCCAGTAGAGTAAGACATTATGGAATCGGACAGGGGGAATGAGTTGAGGAGCCAAGCCTCTTCTCTCGCATCATCCTTGAGCCGTTCCAGTGAATGAATAGGCTGCCGGGAGCAGATGGAAAGCGCGGGGAGACCCGTGCTTTCTTGTGTGCGGGAAGGCTGAATGAGTGGCATACCTCGCAATCTGTGAGCGTCATAGAGGGAAGGCTGCACGGGAAAAAGCTATAAAACAAACAGGAGTTTTGCGGGGAGTTGGCAAAGCGGGAGGAGGGAAAGAGAGATGCCGCATGACAAGGAGCAGGAGGCAGAATCGCAGCTTCATCAACCCAAGGATGCACAAAAGGAAGATGTCCAAAACGAAAATGCCCATATCCGCACCTTGTTTTTCCACGAGGACGACTATGCCATGCTGGAACTGATCCCTACAAATCGGCAGGATCAGATGGCTGTGGAACTGGAGCAGATCCGTACCTTTGCTGACGAGCATCGGACGGAAGGAGGATACACGGATCTGTATGTCCACCAGAGCGATCCGAAAGAGTTGGCCGGGCTGCGTATTCCGCTTGCGAAGGTAGAGCGGGCGATTGCTTCCTTTGCTGCTCCTTACGATCAAGTGATAACGGGCTATGGTTCTTCCTATCGGGTGGAATGTCAGAACATACGAGCCTTTGGCCCCAATGAAGAAACGGTGCTGCTGTGCGAACATGAGCAGGGGATGATTCATAAAGCCTGGATGCTGCTGAACATTGAAGATCGTGAGCAGTACGAATGGACGCTGAAGCTGCTGCACACGCTGGCTGGAATCGCTCCGCTGGTGCTGGCAGATCTGATGTGGGGCGTTCAGGTTGAACTGTGTAATGAAGAGGCAGTCAGGGGGTATCTGGACGGATACTTAAATGAAGACGAAGAGGCGTGAACGGTGAAGAACCTGAGATCGCGCCGCATACGGCACGCCCAACAGCGTCCGCAGGAGAGGTGAAGCACAATGGGCAATGAGATGGCGCTGCGTTTTCAGAGATTGATAGCGCTCTGCACGGAAGATTATCTGATTCGTTATGCCAATAAGGGACTGTACAATCGAGCGTTAAAGGACATGGAAAAAGGAATAACGGTGAATTATGCGTGGGGAAGGGATAACGTGACCTGCACGCTCAGCGACGGGACCGTCTGTACGCTGACCGACTCGATCGAGCGCTTTGATTGCAGCTGTCCATCGGACAAGATCTGTAAGCATGTGCTTATTGGACTGCTGTATGCGGCCCATCATGGAGTGGGGGAAGAGGAAGCCGCCGCTTCGACCGCAGCAGTCGATGAAGATCGAGGTCAAACTGCCGATCAAGCGGCGGATACTTCGGAAGAGACCGAGGAATCTCCCGCCGTCTCTTCTGTCCAGCCTACATGTGCTCCTATTGGAAAAGAGAGCGAAACGAAAGCATCGCCCAAGCTGGATTTCAGTTGGCTGCTGGAGCGCGAGATTGCCGAGTTGATTGCGCCCTTCCAAGCTGCCAAAGTGGAAGAAGCCGCGTTCCGTCTGCGCTATCAAGAGGAGCTGACCGTCAGCGAAGGTTCGCTGCTGGTGGTGCGGATGAACCGATCCGGTGTAGAGGTTGCTTTTACCGAGTCACCGGATGTGTCACGGGCGTTATGTGCCGTTCCGGGAGCGGACGGCGAGATGTATAAGCTGGAAGCGCTGCTGCGCTACCGGGCAAGCCGCGGACGGCAGGATCAGGATGCGTTAGCCCGGCAACTGACGCCGGTTGCTGCGCCGCCGGAGCTGCTCCAGCAGTTCCGCGAGAGCGTGGACGTCCTGCTGCGCGGAGGACTGGCCCGGCTGCCGCGCAGCTTCGCCGCGCGGTTCGAGCTGCTGGCGATCGCCGCACGCAGCGGCGGGCTGCCCAATCTGGAGCGAGAGGCACGCGGGATTCACGGCGAACTGGAACTGTTCTTCGCGCGGCATGTGCGCTTCTCGGTAAAGGCACTGCTTGGGCGGCTGAGCCGAGCTGCGCTGATGGTTGAAGCGCTGGAACGGGATATTGCTCCCGCCCGCAAAGCACAGTTGGCCGGCCGCTTCCGCAGCCGTTATTATACGGTTCCTCGCCTGGATCTATACGGCCTCGGTGCAGAGCCGTGGGAGACCCGTTCCGGCTACCGGGGGATCACTTACTATTTCTACTGCGCCGAAGATGGTGGAATCTATACGTACGCCCAGGCGAGACCCGCTTATTATGAGGGGGCAGCCTTCGATTATATGCAGCATTACCAGGAACGCACGCCGTGGAAACCGGATCTGACGCTGCGCACCGCAAGCGCCTCGATGCTGTCGATGCGTTCGATCAAAGTCAATGATGAAGGCCGACTGTCTGCCGGTGGTTCTCCCTCTGTCTCACTGCTGGATCGGCCAGCAGTCGGGGATTTTGACTTTGGCTCCCTGCGGGTGGACAGCTGCGCGAAGCTGTCCGCTGAAGGCGGAGGAATTCGACTCTTTGGCGGAAAACAGCGGCAGCTGAAGCTGATTCGAGCTTCTGCGGTTCAAGGCTGCGTGTACGATTATCGTCAGCAGGCGCTTCAACTGCAAGTCGTCGATGCCGCTGGCGATCCGCTTGAACTGCTGCTGCCCTATCAGGCGAATTGGGGCACTGCCCTTAACCGATTGGAATCCGGACGCGGACTGCCGGGAGAGGGTGAATTTTATATCTTTGCCGCTGTAGAGCCAAGCGGCATCTACCCGATCAGCTTCCTGCAGGGTACGGCGCAGCTGAGTCTGAAGCTGGATCTACAGTCTTAGTCCCGGCGGGGCTACGAACCGGTGGAGTATCAGAGCGGTTAGCAGTAGAGAGCAAGGTTGAGACGGGAACAAGCAGAACAAGCAGAACAAGCGAGGCCTGATCGTCCGTCAGGTCTCACCGATATCAAAGGGCGGGACAGGAGGAGATTCGATGAGCGAAACGGAACGGCTGCTTGGACGTGTAGAGGATTGGACAGAAGAAATGCTGCTGCGGGGGATGGCACAGTTTGCGCCGGAAGATACGCGGCTGCTGGAAGATCTGGCAGCCGCCGCTCGGCGGCTGGGGATGGAAGGATTGGAACAGCTGCTGTCCGGCGTTGCTCAAGCGGGTGAGCGAGAGCGGCTTACGACAGGCATTTCCGAAACAGGGGCAAGCCAGCAGCTGTCCGGATTGTTTTTTCGGCTGTGTGCCTATACACAGCTTGCTCGAGAGAGCGGCAGCGAGATGTCATTTGAAGAAGAGGCGGAGCTGGAAGGCAATGAAGAACAGAACTAGGCGTCCGCATACAGGGGCGCCATCACAAATAACCCGCAGGAAGAAGACATTCCATCTTCTTCCTGCGGGTTGGTTGGATTCTGGAACAGCGGGTTCCAGAATTGAAGAGAGCCTAAGGCTGGATGGATGAGCTGCGGTGCTGCTCATCGACGGGCTGCATCCCCTGCTGTGCGGGACGAGAGCGTTCAGCGGCGGGTGCCGAGCCGGAGGAACGGCTAGAGCTGTCCGCCTTGTCTGACTGCGTGGAGTCGGCAGGACGGGAGCGTTCAGCGGCTGGTTCCGAGCCGGAGGAACGATCAGAGCTGTCCGCCTTGTCCGACTGCGTGGAGTCGGCAGGACGGGAGCGTTCTGCGGCTGGTTCCGAGCCGGAGGAACGATCAGAGCTATCCGCTGTTTCCGACTGCGTGGAGTCGGCGGGGCGGGAGCGTTCAGCGGCTGGTTCCGAGCCGGAAGAACGATCAGAGCTGTCCGCCTTGTCTGACTGCGTGGAGTCGGCGGGACGGGAGCGTTCAGCGGCGGGCGCCGAGCCGGAGGAACGATCAGAGCTGTCCGCCTTGTCTGACTGCGTGGAGTCGGCAGGACGGGAGCGTTCAGCGGCGGGTGCCGAGCCGGAGGAACGATCAGAGCTGTCCGCCTTGTCCGACTGCGTGGAGTCGGCAGGACGGGAGCGTTCTGCGGCTGGTTCCGAGCCGGAAGAACGATCAGAGCTGTTCGCCTTGTCCGACTGCGTGGAGTCGGCGGGGCGAGAGCGTTCTGCGGCGGGTGCCGAGCCGGAAGAACGTTCAGGGCTATCCGCTGTTTCCGACTGCGTGGAGTCGGCGGGACGCGAAGTTTCCGCAGCCGCCGTGCCGCCCGCTGCGGGTGGGCGGGTCGCCTCGGCAAACGCTGGCGTGTTCGCCTGACTTGCTGCGCCCCCGGAGCAGGCGCTCAGCCCTGCAACCAGCGCCGCCCCCAGCAGGGCAGCTCCCACCCATCGCAGCGAGCGGTGCAAAGCGCCTGCAATCTCCTTACTGGTTTCAGCGTTTCTGTCCGTCTGAACGCTTTCTTCTACCGAAACGCCTTCAACCACCGAAACGCCTTTACCGGACTGAAGGCCTTCCCCTAATCGAACGTGCTTCTTCGCCTGAATCACTCTCACCTCGATCTCCTCCTCCCATCCTTATCTATACCCTTCAATCTACGAGAAGGGTTGAATGTCGCTATCCTTCGCGTGCGCCTTACGTTTACGTATCTCTGTTTATTCTACCAGATCGCCCTTGGCTCGTCGCGTTTCGTGCGCCGCTGCCCTGGCCTGTCGGAAGAAGCGAGGCAGGGCAGCGGCCTGGCGGAATCCGGCGCCCTCTCTATTGAATGTTCCGCCGAACCTCTTGGTCACGCTGCCGTTTTCCTTTTAACTAAAATTTTATTTAATATTGATCGATTTGTGACAGCGGCCCAAAATAAAGCCAGAGCCTCCTGCGAAAGCATTGTCGGAAACGGCAGCCGGGCGTATAATGAAGGCATCTAAGATTTAGGTATTCAAAAAAAAGAGTATTTTGCAAAAAAATTGATCCCCTTTTGTCGGTTCATGTGAAATTAGTTGCAAAGTACGGGTTAGGAGCTGCTTTATGAAAGGCAAGCCTTTGAAGAAGGGCGACGTAATTCTGATCGGGATTGTCCTGATCGCGGCGTTGGCATTTATCGTGCCTCGTTATTTTTTTGACAAAGATAGTGAAAAAAATCACATCGAAAATCGCGTAGTGCAGATCGAAATTGACGGCAAACCGTATAAAACGCTGCCGCTGACCCTCGAGGAACAGACGTACACGGTGAAGACGGATAAAGGCTTTAACGAAATCCGGATTCATGACGGCGGGGTAGAGATGATTGATGCGGATTGTCCCGACCGACTGTGCCTGGGCTTCGGGTTCGTCACCCGTCCGGGTCAGCAGATCGTCTGCCTGCCGCACCGCGTAGCCGTATTTATCGAAGATCATTCCGGACAGGAGGATGAAGTGGATGACGTCGTTGGCTGAAGAATCTCTGCTGCTCAAAAAAACGGTGATCCTGGCGATTTTCTCGGCTGTTGCGGTGGTGCTGAGTCTGGTCGAGTCGATGATTCCGCTGGGAAGCTTTATGGTGCCGGGGGCCAAGCTGGGTCTGGCGAACATCATGATTCTGACCTGTCTCTATTTCCTGAACGGTCGGGATACCTTCCTGCTGGTCATGCTCAAGACGCTGCTGTCTGCGATGATTCTGGGGACGTTCTCCATGTTTCTGTTTAGTTTGTTTGGGGCCATGCTTAGTTTCGTGGTCATGTACGGACTGATGAAGATCAGCGGCAAGCGTCTCAGCCTGATCGGGATCAGCGTAGCCGGGGGGATTGCGCACAATATCGGACAGCTGGCAGCGGCGGGGATCGTCATTGATTCGCTGAACATTTTCTATTATCTGCCGGTGCTGATGATTGCGGGGGTGGCCACGGGGATCGTGGTCGGCATCGCCGTAAGGTATCTGACGAACGCACTGGGGCATATGAAGATGTTCGCAGCCTTCAAGCCGGATCTGTATTGAGAGCAGGAACGGGGCGCCAGGATGAGCAGCACGACTAGGATTACGCAAGGATAACCGAAAGGCGGCAAGGGGGAAAAGGCATGGAACGGGAGTGCACAGCGGCAGTGGAACTGCGGGGGATCGATTTTGCTTATGAACAGGAACAGGCGGTACTGCGGGAGATTAACCTGCATGTAGACCGGGGCGAATGGGTCGCCATCGTAGGGGAGAGCGGCTGCGGCAAATCGACGCTGGTTCGGCTGCTAAACGCACTGCTGACGCCTCAGGCAGGCCAGGTTTTGCTGTTTGGGGAGGAGCTGACTGTGCACAACGCGCCGCTGCTGCGCTCACGGATCGGGATGGTGTTCCAGAATCCGGACAACCAATTCATCGGGGAGTCAGTGGAAGAAGACATCGCATTTGGTCTGGAAGGATTATGCCTGGAACGTGGGGAGATGGAGCGGCGGATCGCTTCGTATGCGCAGCTGCTGGATATTACATCGCTGCTGCACAAGCATCCGGGCGAACTGTCCGGCGGACAGAAGCAGCGATGCGCGGTGGCGGCCTGTCTGGCGATGGAGCCGGAGATTGTCGTATTCGACGAATCGACATCCATGCAGGACGAACGTTCGCGGCGCGAGCTGCTGGATATGATGGACCACATGAGGCGGCAGGGAAAATACACGATCTTTTCGGTGACGCACGATGCGGACGAGATGTTGGCGGCAGATCGGATTCTTGCACTCAAAGATGGCAGGGTGCGTGGGGATCGGTCTCCAGCAGCATTTTTCGCGGATGAGGCACTGCTGCGTGACTGCGGCATTACGCTTCCCTTCCGGTTGAAGCTGGAACAGGAGTTGAACCTTCTGGGCATAGCGACCGAGGATGTGGCAGGAGGGGCAGCAAGGAAAAGAAAGCATCCATCTAACCATGCGACGGCGGAGAGGGGGCAGCGGACATGAACGGCATGAGTCTCACAGATGGGCAGCATGAAAAAGGCCGAGCGGCCGGGCATGAACGCGAGACCATCATCGAACTGCGTAACGTCGATTATACGTATCAGGCGGGCAGTCCTTTTGCGGCGGCGGCGCTGCATGATGTGAATCTGAAGATTCAGCGCGGGACGCTGATTGGAATCGCGGGCGGCACCGGCTGCGGCAAATCAACGCTGCTTCAACTGCTGAACGGTCTGCTTCTGCCAACGGGTGGATCGGTTCGGGTACTGGATCATACGCTGCTGCCGGGGATGAAAAAGCTCAGGCTGAATGCTTTGCGCCGCCGCGTGGGTCTGAGCTTTCAGTTTCCCGAACAGCATTTGTTTGAAGATACGGTGGAGAAAGACCTGATGTTCGGGCCGCTGAATTTCGGCTTTACCCGCGAAGAAGCACGTACAAAAGCGGCTGAAGCGCTGCGGTCGATGGGACTTGGGGATGAACTACTGAACCGCCATCCGCTGTCATTGAGCGGCGGGCAGATGCGCAAGGTGGCGATCGCTACGGTGCTGGCAGCAGGGCCGGAGGTTCTGATGCTCGATGAACCAACCGCGACGCTCGACTCGGCGGCGCGGCGTGAATTGATTGCTCTGCTGGCTCGATTATGCCGCGAGGAAGGACGCACCATCCTCATGGTCACCCATCGCATCGAGGAGCTGCTGGAAGCAGCGGACGAATGGGTGGTCATGAATGAAGGGCGCATCGTCTTCCAGGGTGACGCCGATGAGCTGGTGGATCGGACAAATGAACTGCGTGAATGGGGGTTGGCGGTACCTGAACAGCTTCGCTGCTGGGAGGAGTGGACGGCGCGGCTGCCGCAGCTTGCGGCGCTGCCGCTGCCCCGCACCCCCGAAGCGATGGCACGGGTGATCGCGGAAGCGGTTCGCGGCTCCGCAGGGGCACCTGATGCGGTGAGGGTGTCTGCTCCCGAATCGATACATCGTTCAGCACCCGCTCCAGGTTCGGAATCACCGTCCGAAGCAGTCAACGAGGCAAGAAGCGGCGAATGGGAGCATGACTTATGCGCGACAAATTAATTATTGGCCGCATGATCCCAACCGGCTCACGGGTGCATGGATTGGACCCCAGGGCCAAGATTACAGCGATGCTGCTGTTTACCGCCGCCCTGATCCTCTCGAACGGCTGGCCGCAACTGCTGGTATTGGCCGCCCTTTCGCTGATTGTACTGCTGGCGACGCGGGTTCCGCTCAAGACCTATCTGCGCACGCTGCGTCCCATGCGCTGGCTGATCCTGTTCGTCTTTTTGTTCCAGTTGTTGGCGGGAGCTGGTACTGAAGCTGCTGCCGGGGACGGCTTTCTCTGGACGCTTGGTCCCATCACCTTGTCGGCAGCCGGCCTGTCCGCTGCGCTGCTGGCTGTTATGCGCATGGTGCTGCTGATTGTTTTTACCGCCATGCTGACCTTCACGACAACGCCTTCGATGCTCAGTCGGGGGATCGAAGGTCTAATCAAACCGATCTCCCGCAGGGGAACGGGAGCGGAACGTTTTTCATTGATGATGCGGCTGGCTTTGCGCTTTATTCCAGCGCTGCTGGAAGAGGCACAGACCATTCTCAAGGCACAAGCCGCACGCGGCGCCGATTACGAGGAGATGAACCTCAAGGAGAAAGCCCGCTTGCTCATGTCACTGCTGGTTCCAGTGACGGTTGGTGCATTCCGTCGCGCCGAGGAGTTGACCACTTCACTGGAAGCGAGGGGCTATCGAATTGGTGCGCCTCGCACCTCGTATCGGCAGTTGATCTGGCGCAGAGCGGACACCTGGTTCACCGTATTGTTCGCCCTGCTGCCAGTAGGGGCGCTCTTGGTAAGATTGACCGTCTGACTGGCTTTCTGATGGGGTGACTTGCGGAATGACTTGGCAGGACAGGGACAGGCATAGGGATAGGAGCACCGGTTCACAGCAGGGGAGAGGGCACACAGATCGGTGCTTTACGACAGTATAAGGGGGAAAAGACATGGCACGTTATTTTCAGGGTAGAGAAGTGGAGCTGCTGGCTCCAGCAGGGACGTTTGATATTTTTGATACGGTGATTCGGGCCAACTGTGATGCAGTCTATTTTGGAGGACCCGGACTGAATATGCGGATGATGCGCAAAGGATATAATTTTACCCGCGAGGAGATCGTGGAGGCTGTAAACATCGCGCATGGCCTTGGCAAAAAGGCTTACGTTACGGTCAACAATATGCTGAGTGAGACCGATGTGGCGGAAGCTGGCGAATATCTGGCTTTTCTGGATGGAGCCCATGTGGATGCGATCATTGTACAGGATCTGGCGGTTCCGTCGCTGATTCGCAAGCAGGGACTCTCCCTGCCGATCCACGCCTCCGTTATGCTGAATGTACATAACGTGGAGATGGTGCGTGCGCTTCAGGAGTACGGCGTGACCCGGGTGGTCACCTCGCGGGAGATGGATCTCAAGACGGCGCGAATTATCGAAGAACAGACAGGTGTTGAGATCGAATATTTCGTTCACGGCGATATGTGTTCGGTGCACGGCGCCAACTGTTACATCAGCTCCCACCTGTTCGGCATGAGCAGCAACCGGGGCAAATGCCTCAAGCCGTGCCGCTGGGATTACCGCATGAAGAAGGATGGTTATGTCTACAGCACGCCGTATCCACTGGCAGCCAAGGACATGAACATGTATGAATATCTGCCGGAGCTGATCGACGCGCACGTCACTTCGTTCAAGATCGAAGGTCGGATGCGCGACAAAGAATTCATGGCGATGCTGGTCAACAGCTACGGTGAAGCCATCGACCGTTATCTGGATGATCCGCTGTCGTTTGACCGGGGACAAGACAGCGAGATGCTCCACAAGAGCCGCAAGCGGGACTTCTCGACGGCATATGCCTTCGGTACGCCGGGACTGTCGAATATCAATCGGCGTTATGAAGGGACGGGCAAGTTCTACAGCACGGGCAAAGTGTTTAGTACGCCAACGGCGGAACGCGAAACTACGGACAAGGCGGTAGCTGCCGCCCGCGAATGGCTGAACGACACAGCGGCGGAAAAAGCGGTGCAGGAACCGGAAGCTTATGCCAAAACGCAGGCCGCTGTATCCAGGCTGACGGTGCGGGTGAATAACATGGCACAGGCCAGAGCCGCGCTGGAAGCTGGCGTAGATGAGCTGTTCCTGTCGGGCGACGTGCTACTGCCGGACATCGCATTTGGACGCAAAGCGATTGCGGAGCTGGCGGCGATCAAGGGCAAGACTCGTCTGGTGCTGGCAACGCCTCGTATGATGAACGAGATTCATTTTGAGCAGTACGATGCACTGCTGTCCGGCGGAGTGTCCGGACTGGATGCCCTGCTTGTGACCAACATTGGTGCGGTTCGCCGCTTCCGCCGCTTCGGTCTGCCGATGATCGGGGATCTGTCGCTGAATCTGTACAACCATATGGCGGAAGAGATGTACCGTGAGCTGGGCGTAGAACGCCTGACCGCTTCCATCGAAGCGAATCTGCCGGATCTCTCCGCGCTGCTGGGGCGGACGAAGGGTGAACTGGAACTGACCGTCCACGGTACACCGGTGGTGATGTATATGGAACATGACTTGTATGAAAACACGGAAGTGTATGAACCGATTGCTGAAGAAAGCAACCGTTATGTACGGGATGAGGTATTGGTGCTGGTGACGGACAAAGGTGAAAGCCCGGTCTATAAGGATGTTTATGGACGCTGCCATCTGACCACCGCCAAAGAGATCTGCATGCTGCCGGTTGTGGGGGAATTGAAACGAGCAGGCATCTCGCACTTCCGCATCGAGGGTTCGACGTACAAGCCGGAGCAGCTGAAGAAACTGCTCACGATCTATCGTGCGGCACTGGACGCGCCGGAACGGGCAGCCGAGCTGGCCGAGGAGTTGAAGCCGGTGTTCGCTGGATTCACGCTGGGTGCCCTGGCGTTCCGCCGCGCGGATCGCAGCACGCCTGCCAATCTGCCGACAGCGCTGGACGCGGCACCTACCGAAGAGGAAGCCATGGAAGCACGATCCAAATCGGAAGACCTTGAGCCAGTGCTCCAGGAAACGAAAGGGTGAACGTCATGAACAGCGAGAGGAATAGGGGCACGAACCGTGAGGCGAATACGAGAATGGATGTCACGCAGGGGGCGAATCCAGCCAAGGAGACGCTGATGGGCGCACAGACGGTTCCTTACAGGGGAGAAGCGCACGCGAGTGCGGCGGCGCTCACGCCGGACGAAGTGATTGCGCTGCGGCGGACGCATTTCTTCCCCTGCACCCAGCATTTTTATCAACGTCCGCCTGTACTGATCTCCGGCTCCATGCAGAAAGTGACGGATGGAGAGGGAAGGGAATATACCGATTTCTTCGCAGGGGTGTCGGTTGTGGCAACCGGACACTGCAATCCAGCCATCGCGGAAGCCACAGCGCAGCAGGTTCGCAAGCTTCAACATACCACCACCATTTATCTGACCGAGCCTTCGGCGCTGCTTGCGCAGCGTCTGGCAAAACTGCTGGATTATCCGCGTGTGTTCTTCTGCAACAGCGGTTCGGAGGCGAACGAAGGGGCGCTAGTGCTGGCGCGGAGGCACACGAAGCGCAAAGGCTTTATCTCGCTGACCCAGTCGCTGCACGGACGCACCTCGTTGACCACCAGCGTAACCGGCTTGAGCATGTGGCGAACCGATCCGTTTCCCGACCCGGATGTCTATTTCATCCCACGTCCTTATGAGTATGGCATGGACCCGCAGCAGGCAGCGCAGATCTCGCTGGATGCGCTGGAACAGACGCTGCGGGAGCATGGCGACCGGATTGCGGCGATGATTGTAGAGCCGATTCAAGGCAATGGCGGCATGATAGTGATGCCCGACGGGTATCTGGCGCGTGCCAAAGCGCTGCTGGAGTCGTATGGCGTTCTGATGATCGCCGACGAGATTCAGACGGGCTTCGGCCGTACGGGACAACTGCTGGCCTCGGTGCAGCTTGGCGTGAAGCCGGACATTGTAACGATGGCCAAGGCACTGGGCGGCGGGATTCCCATCGGCGCATTTGCCGCTGCGGAAGAAGTGGCGGCTTCGCTGAATGTGCCGTCGGCTTCGACTTTCGGCGGCAATCCGGTATCTGCGGTTACCGCACTTGCCGTACTGGATTATATCGAGTCGGAGCAGCTGACGGAGCGAGCGGCACGCCTGGGCGCTGCATTCAAGTTGGGTCTGGAGCGGATGAAAACCTATTATCCGCAGATCGTCTCGGAAGTACGCGGTATGGGACTAATGCTGGGAGCAGAGCTGCGTGCAGATGATCCTGCGGTTGGAGCGGCTCTGACCGACCGTGTGCTGGAAGAAATGAAAGATCGCGGCTTCCTGGTCGGCAAAAACGGCGTCTTCCGCAATGTGCTGGCATTCCAGCCTCCCATCGTCATCGATACAGCGGACATCGAAAACATGCTGGAAGCGCTGGATGCGGTGCTGGGCGGGATCGATCAGGATCGGATCAAGGCACTGGATGCAGAAGGAGCCGGGGAGGGCGAGGCGCAATGAGTGCAGTTCTCCGCAGTGCGTGGGGCAAGACGCGTGACTTTGGTTCGTTGGTAATGTTCTCACACACGCTGTTTTCGCTGCCTTTTGCCATCATCTCCATCGTCTGGGCGGCAGGCGGGATTCCGTCCACGCGGGTGATGATCTGGTCGTTGATTGCGCTGGTTGCTGCCCGAAACGGAGCCAATGCCTTTAATCGTCTGGCAGATCGGGAGTTCGACGCAGCCAATCCGCGTACCGCCCATCGACATCTGCCGCAGAAACAGTTGGGAATCCGCGAGGTCTGGGTGTTCGTCATCGTCAATTACCTGATCTTCATTGCAGCGGCGGGTATGTTAAACCTGCTCTGCCTGGTGCTGTCGCCGGTGGCGATCTTCCTGATCTCGTCCTATTCGTATACCAAACGCTTCACCTGGCTCAGTCATCTGTATCTGGGTTTCACCATCGCTTCTGCGCCGATCGGAGCCTGGTTCGCAGTCACCGGTTCCTTTGCCTTTACCCCATTTGTACTGGGAACCATTGTGATGCTGTGGATCGGGGGCTTCGACATTCTGTACGGCACGCAGGATATTGATTTTGATCGCAAGCAGGGCCTGTACTCCATCCCCAGCGCGTTCGGCCTCAAGCCTGCGCTGTATATCTCGCGTTTTCTCCATGCTGTGATGGTGGGGCTGCTGCTGTTCTTGTTTGTCTTCCGGGGCCTTGGCTGGATCTATCTGGTGGGCATTGTGCTGGCGGCGTTCCTGCTCATGCTGGAGCATGGAATTGTGAAGCCGCATAACCGCCGCCTGATGAAAATCGCCTCCTATAATCTGAATCAGGTCGTCAGTATGCTGATTTTATCGTTCACTCTAATGGACTTTTTCCTGTAAAAAGAATCAGACCGGGCAGTGCGTTTTGGCGCTTGCCCGGTTTGCTTTTTGCGAGTATGGTGGAATAGGAAACAAAAAAAGCGCATAGACCGGCGGGTAGTCGCTGGAAAAGGCGAGAGGTGAGAGGGCAGACCATGAACAAAGAAGAACAGGTCATGCTGCGGTTCAGAGAAGTATTCAATAAGTTAACGTGGCTGAACAAGCTCAAGATGGAAGCTGCGCTCAGTGAGCACACTCCGTCTGAAGTACACTGCATGGAATATATCGGCAAGCATGAAGATGCAAATGTGACTCGACTGGCCGAAAATTTCTACATGACGCGCAGTGCGATCAGCAAGATTGCCAAGAAGCTGATGGAAAAAGGATTGATTGAAAGCTATCAAAAGCCGGAGAACAAAAAGGAAATCTACTTCAAACTTACGCCTGAAGGTCTGGCAGTGAGCCGTCTGCATGACGAACTGCATGAAGAATTCCGCGAACGGGACAGGGCCGTCTTTGAGCCGATCACCGATCAGCAGTTCGACGGCATGCTGCGTTTTATTGAGCGATACAGTGAACACCTCGATCAGGAGATCGAGAAGCTGGATGAAAGTGTAAAGCCGCACCAGGCTTAGAGCCGACTTCTTGCTATATCGGGTTCGACGTCGATGGAAGCCGCCGGCAGCCAGCCTGGTTATTCCTGCATCGCTGCGAAAATTGAATATCCCCAACCAACAGTCCTTTTGCTGCAAAAAGGACTGTTTTTATTTTTGTTGACTAGGACACAAAAACGAAGTATGATGATTGTGTTTCCTAGGACACAAAATACATGATCGCAAGGAGAAATTCATGCCTAAATTCAAAGGGTCTTACTCACCTGCCAAAAGCCGCTCCTCCAAAGATTCCTCCGTTCATTCGCCTGATTCTTCCCAGCCCAAACCGCCGCCCATGAATCGAAAAGCCCTGATCTTCGGACTGATGGCGGTCTTCCTGTGTGGATTGGGCTTTACGGTCATCGCTCCGGTCGTTCCGTTCCTGGTGGCACCGTATGTTCACAATCCTGGCGAACAGGCATTAATGGTTACGCTGCTCACTTCCGTTTACGCGCTGTGTGTGTTTCTCGCTTCTCCAGGTCTCGGCGCACTTAGCGATCGGTTCGGCCGCAGGCCGCTGCTGCTGATCTGTCTGCTTGGTTCGTCGCTAGGGTATCTGATTTTCGGGATTGGCGGGGCACTCTGGGTGCTGTTCGTGGGTCGGATCGTGGAAGGGTTAACGGGCGGAAGCATCGGTACGATCTTTGCTTATTTTGCGGACATTACGCCGAGAGAACGGCGCACGCAGTATTTCGGTTGGGTTGGCGCGATGGTGGGCGTAGGGACGATGCTGGGTCCCGTTGTAGGCGGGCTGCTGGCGAAGTTTGGTTACGCGGTGCCTCTGTACGCAGGAGCCGGGATTACGCTGCTGACGATGCTGTTTGGACTGCTGTACATGCCGGAAAGTCTGGATAAGAGCCGTCGTCTGGCGAAGATCAGCGTCGATCGCCTGAACCCTTTTACCCAACTGATTCGCATTCTGTCTGTACGTCACATCAGTCGGCTGCTGCTATCGGGCTTTCTGCTGTGGCTTCCCAATGGATCGCTTCAGGCTGTATTTTCCCAGTTCACTGTCGATGAATTCCACTGGCAGCCCGCTCTGATCGGACTGATGTTCTCCATCATCGGTATTCAGGACATTCTCTCGCAGAGTCTGGTCATGCCAAGGCTGCTCAAAGTCTGGAGCGACAAGCAGATCGCTGCACTGGGTATGGTCGCAGAGATTGCCGGTTATGTCCTCATTGCGGCTTCGGCGCTGCTGCATCTCTATCCGCTGTTGATTATAGGTATGTTTGTATTTGGTTTTGGCGATTCGATATTTGGCCCATCCTTCAATGGGATGCTCTCCAAGTCCGTCGAAGAAGACGAACAGGGCCGTATTCAAGGCGGCAGCCAATCGATTCAGGCGCTGGCCCGGATCGTCGGCCCGCTGATTGGTGGACAGCTCTATATCTCGCTGGGACATGCGGCGCCAGCCGTGATGGGTATCCTCTTGATCGCAGGGGCAATTGTCGTCCTGTATCGGCGTGTAGGAGTGCCAGGCCAAGTGAAGCAGGCGTAATGACTGAGGTGGCGGTCTTGGAAAATGGGGGACGTCTATCAGAGCAGCTCATCACACTTCAGTACAAGTTCAGGACAATGACAGTAAAATGATAGTAAGATGAGACGCAAAAAGGACACCCGCTTATACGGATGTCCTCAAGTTGGAGCGGCTTGGAGCGTGCGCTGCTGCGGTACTTCCCAGTCGATCAGACCTGAACTTTGCTCAAAAAACGACGGATTCCATTCGTGACCAGATCGTGATCTTCCTGATCGGGAAGGCCCGAGACTGTTATCGTGCCAACCAGGCCTTCACCCGCCACCATCAGTGGAAAAGCACCGCCTGCCAGGACCAATTCGCTCTCGCTAAGACCGTAGTCTTCAGCAAGCGTCTTGCCAGCGGCACGCAGCTGAAGCGCCGTTCGCCAGGAACTTTGCACAAATCGGCCGACCGTATTGTTTTTGCGCCGAATCCAATCTTCATTTTCCGGAGAAGTGCCTTCCATCGCGTGCAGGAACAACCGATGCCCCTGGCGGGTAATATCGACCGTCACGCTCTTGCCGATCTGCCGGGCTTCTTCGATCAAGGCGCAGCCCAACTGAAGCGCCGTATCCGAATTGAAGGTCTCAAAACGCAGTTCTTGTTCTTCTCGCTGCATGAGCAGCAGTCTTTCTTCCAGGGTCAGGGACATGATGCCGAAATCCTCCTCGGGTATGTTTAGCTTGGTTGCTTGATTGTTCGATAGGAATTCGACATATCCGCTGGGTTTCCTGCCTGGATGATCTCTGACAGCCAAATTGTCCGACCTTCGTCTCAGCAGGTTCGACCGCCGAAGTAGTCAGCGAGAGTCAGCAGATCTTCATGCGCGGGATACGCGCTTAACGATCTTCCCACATCCCGAGCACGTTCCAGCTCGGCCTCGCAGAAAGCTTCCGCGCGTTCCAGCGAACCGCTTGCGCGGATCTTGTCCAGCAGCGGCCGAATGTCCTCCGGCCGCGTGTCCGGTCCGACACGGCGAATCTCATCGGCCAGTGCATCATCCTCCAGCGCATACAGCACGGGCAGCGTGACCTGGCCGCCCAGCAGATCGCTTCCGGACGGCTTGCCCAGGTGCTCCGCCGAAGCCGTAAAATCGAGCAGATCGTCCCGAATCTGGAACGACAGACCCAGATGCTCACCGAACTTGTACAGTCGGCGGCAGACCTCTTCCGGTGCGCCCGATGCTCGCGCCCCGAATTCCAGCGAGACGGCCATCAGATGGGCCGTCTTGTGCCGCGACTTGAGCAGATAATCCTCCAGGCTGAGGTCGTAATCATAAGCGTGTGCCAGCTGTTCATATTCGCCAAGGCACAGTTCAGCCGTAGCGACGGCAGTAAAGCTCCGACGATCTCCGCCCGGCTGTTCATCGGCCTGAGCCAGCAGTTCGACAACGCGGGCGGACATATAGTTGCCCACGTAGAGCGCCTTGGCCGGGCCAATTCGTGTATGCAGGGCGGGTTCGCCCCGGCGAAGCGGCGAACGGTCGATCAGGTCATCATGCACAAGCGAAGCCGTGTGGATGAACTCTGCGGCTGCCGCAAGCTGGATGATCCGCTGATCGTTGGAACGGCTCCCAAAGCGGCTGCCGACGAGTACCAGCATCGGCCGCAGCCGTTTGCCTCCAGCTTCAATCGTTTGCAGGAGAGCCTGTTCCAGCTCCGAACCTGGAGGGACGTCGTTATCGTATTTGACGATTCGTTTCATCTCCCGGTCGATGCGGCGCAGATCAATGCGAAGCTTCTGATGTAAGGCTACCTGTAATGCCATCGGATTCAGGCCTCCTTGCTGTCGGTGAGCACTTGTTCAAACGCGTGCAGCAGCCGAATCTCGGCGCTGCGTCCGAGTGCGCGAGCGATCTGGATTTTCTTGACGAAGGGAGCAAGGCCGCGCAGCAGCGGCTCTTCCCGGCAGGTCAGTGCATACTGGATGTACAAGCTGTAGAGATAATCGCCGTCCAGGATGCGGCGGGTTAGCTCAGGATCATCCAGGGACAGCGGGTCGGCATGACGTTCAAGCGCGGAAGCGAGCAGAATATAGATGGCCAGCATCCGGGGCAGTCGCAGTGGTTCGACGCCGCAGCGCTTGAAGACGTTCAGTGCCTCAACAAGCATCGTCTGCTCCGGTTCAAGCCAAATGTGCGTGACCGGATCGATCTCGGCCTGCAGACGCTCAAGCGCTTCCCGGATCATAGTGTCATTCATTGAAGCACCCCTTGACGGACTGACAAGATACCGAATCGGCGTGTAGGGCTTATATACCGTATTCACTCGGATTCCTCCACATTATGAGACAATTTCGTTTATTATGCAAAATAAACGATAGATGAAAAAAGGCGGGGTCATGTGCGTTATAAGCTGCACATGACCCCGCCGTGAACGCAAAGTCGGCCGTCAGTCGTCCGTATAAAGGTACCAGCGTTTGGCGAACCAAGTTTTTTTCCAGTGCTTTTTGAGCCATGGCAGAACGTAGTAGTCCAGACCGAAGACGCTGCCCGATCCGCCGATCAGAGCGAATGCGGCGAACCAGTACCACCACATGTCAGTTGGTGCCATGCCCGACGACCAGATCATGAGACCCATGCCGATCGTGGCAATCGAAGCGATCGCGGAGAAGAGACCTGCAATCAGCATGAGACCGAAGATGATCTCAGCGGCTACCATACCGATCTGGAACGCGGTAGCCAGCCAGGTATAGCCGCCGTCGCCGGTGTAGAACATCAGATCCATCATGGAACTTACCATGTTGGAGATGAAATGCGGAACCGGAATCGCCTGTACCGCTTGCCCTGCATTTTCAACGGCAGAGGCTGCGGCCTGGGCGTCTACTGCCGTTGCGACGTTGCCGACCGCTTCCGAAGCGGCACTCACGACGTCGGCGCTTGGATCTGGCGGAATCAGGAAGATTTTATTGGGATCATCGATGACTTTTTGCAGCTTGTCCCAGCCTTCATGCAGCCACATCCAGCCGACGAATACGCGAAGCGGAACGAGCCAGAAGTTTGGCGAACGTTTTGAGAAGTGTCCGCCTACCAGCGTGCGGCGATCATGGGCATGGAAGATTTCGTGCATCAGGTAGGTCCAGACTTTATTGAAACCGAGTACCGTAAACAGATACAGGACATTGATGGCATGTTTCGAGAACATCGCAAAGAATCCGGTTAGCGAGAAGAACTTGCCAGGAAGACCCACGTTGGCGACGCCGTAACGGCTGCCGATCGAGACCATGGTACCGTGGAAGGCCGGTTTGTATTCTTTTTTGGTGCCGCCTTTGATGTCAGCGGTCAGGTTATGCGCAATCAGTGGAGCGGCATGTTCGGCGTTTTCGACCATCTGCGGAACCGGGCGTTCTTCACCTTCCGGAATGAAGAAGATATTATCGCCGACGACATAGACGTTTTCATGATCGAGGCTTTGCAGATAGGCATTGGTTTCGATCCGTTTGCGGCCTTTTTGCTGCACATCGAGGTTGTCGAGAATATCGGCCCCTTCAACGCCTGCCGTCCAGATCACGGTGCGGGCAACCAGCTTGTCGCCGCCCAGGTCAACGCCCGTTTCGGATACGCCGGTGATTTGTTTGCCTACGATGATCTCGATGTCCATTTTTTTCAGACGTTTCTCGGCTTTGGCAATCAGCTTGTCGGGCAGCAGCGGGAGAATCTTGGGTGCCATATCGGCCACGACCATACGGACTTCGGATTCCTCGATGAAGAACTCGCGGCATAATTCGCGGCGATATTCGGCCATTTCGCCAATCAGCTCGACGCCGGTAAAGCCTGCACCAACGACCACAAACGACAGCTTTTCGCGGCGGATTGTCTTGTCGGTTTCCTTGGAAGCTTCCGTGAACATCTGGCGGAACCGCTCTTTCAGTTTCACGGCATCGTCGTAAGACCAGAGTGTGTAGCTGTTCTCCTGCGCACCCGGGATGCCGAAGAAGGTAGGCTTGGAGCCTGTTCCGATGACGAGATAGTCGTAAGCGTAAGAAGCGCGTTTGCCTTGCAGGGAACGTGCGTTAAAGTCGATATGTTCAACTTCATCAAGCACCACTTCGACCTTGAGGCCGGCGAAAATCTTTTTCAGGTCCATCTTGACCGCATCTTCGGATGTCCGGTTTGCCGCAACTTCGTGCAGCTCGGTCAGCATGGTGTGATACGGATTGCGATCGATGAGTTGAATCTGGACATCATCATTTTTCTTAAAATTTTTAGCTAATTTTTTTGCAGTCAGAACGCCGCCGTAACCGCCGCCCAGTATGACTATCTTTTTCATCAGGGGAACCAACCTTTCTTGTGACGGAATTCGCGTGCCTGCTGCGCCTGTGTACTGCGCCGCAGGCAGTGGTCCGCCCGTGTTTCAGATTAAAAATGGAAGTGGGATGCAGATAATAATCGGGATGCCTGTTTATTTTGCGTTAGCCAGCGCTTCTTGAGCCAGTTGCAGGTAAGAACCGACATGAATGGTCACGCCGCTGATGGCGTCGGTCGTTCCGTCTTCTTTGGTCTCTACAGCTGCTGGATCTTGTTTTTCAATCAGATACTGTTCGGCTTTGGCTGCTTCTTCATGCCATTCGGCCTGAGCGCCGCCTTTTTCTTTCATGCCGTATTTGCCTTCTTTGGAGTTCGTCTTCTTGTCTTCGCCCGCTGCATTTACGCCGCTGAAGTTAACGGCGATAATCTTGCCTGCTGCGACCGTAACGTCCACGGTTTCTTTCCAGCCGCTTTCTTTGTCGAAGTCTTTGGCTTCAGCATGGTAGGCGCCGTCTTTGTAAGGGCCAGCTTCGACCGGACCAGCAGCCAGAGCTTTTTGAGCCAGCTCCGTGAAATCATTCACGTGGATGGATACACCAGAGACTACATCAGTGTGTCCTTCACCATCGACTGTAATTTTCGCCGGGTCTTGGTTATCAACCAGGTATTTTTCGATCTTTTCCGCTTGTTCATGCCATTCGGAAGATGCACCACCGGCTTTCATGCCGTACTTGCCTTCTTCAGAATAGGTTTTCTTGTCCGCACCTGCATTGATGCTCGACGCACTCCATGTCGCATCCGTGATCTTGCCGCCTGCCACTTGCAGGATCACGTAAGGCTGCCAACCGGATTTTTCATCCATCGTGCCTTGAGCGAAATACATGCCATCTGCCAGTGCCGAAGCCGTTTCGGTCTCCGCAGCTGCTGGTTCGGTTTTGTCTGTCGTGTTCGCTGCCGCCTGTGTTTCTGTCTGAGCGGCTGGCTCGTCCTTCTTCGCGGTATCGTTGTTGTTGCCGCAAGCTGCCAGCATCCCCACCATCAATACGCTGCACATCATTACAGACCAGTGCTTTTTACCCATTTTTTTACCCCTCCGTCATTCTCTGAAATGAATCGATCAAACGATCATCGAAAACGATCACGTTTGGTTCGGGCTTCATTCAAAGAGGAATGAGGCCCAAAAATGACCGATAAAGCGCTTCGATCCGGCTTCTGTCACCGTTTTCGATAACAGAATAACATACAATTTGAAGTATTCATGTGATAATAATCACAAAGTATGTGTCTTATGTCTCATTCCTTATAGGGAATTCCCTAACCAACTGTTCGCATATGGACGGTTCAAGAGAGCAGGGGAGCCTCTGGAGGATTCATGCGAATGGGAGCCGGGTAATTTAATTTAGAGCTATTTCTAACTCAATCTCCACAACGTAAGGAGCTGACATCATGACAAATCCAATCGAAACCAAGGTCATCAAGGGAAGATGGAATCAGACGCAGCATGAAGCGAAGAAGCAGTGGAGCAAGTTGACGGAAGACGATCTGAACTATATTGATGGAGACAAGGACAAGCTGATCGAGAAGGTACGTGAGCGTTACGGCCACGATGCCCAGTCAGCGGAACTTGAATACAAATCGTGGGCTTCAGCGCTGACAACAGGCGGCGACCGATAAACGTTGAGGTCGAGGGAGCCAAGTTCCCCAATAAGCGTGTAAGCGAATTCATCAAGACAAGCTGACGGATCGAAGATGAACCGTGCAAGCGATGAGAGACGCATGATGCAAGCCACCCGGTTTAGGGAAGACCAGCCGTGTCCGGTTGAATGACGCCTGAAGTGAAAAGAGAGGGGACGCAGCCATGGTGGAAACGAAAGTGGTATCCGGCAAGGTGATCGAGCAGCGTGGCAACGTTGTGATTACAGTTCAGGGCGGTCTCGTTAGTTCCTATGATCTGAGGTATTATAGCCTTCCGATGGAACCTGAATTTATGGGCATCGAAGGCGAAGGCAGTATGTCTCACCCGGATTCTTCCTCGGTGGTCTTGTCACCGGACCCGCGACATGCGTTTTTTGGTTCTCGTCTACGCGGCGGCAAAAAGAGTGCACACCACGCCTAATGGCGTGGTCGCACTCTTTTTTTGGGCGTAAAGCAGGGTGTGGATTATTTTTACAGTGGTAGAAGCTCTATAGAATCCTGACGTTCCAGCATTTCGACCATCTCGGTCCACTGTGCAGGCTTGGGTTCCAGCACGCTGTAATAGGTTCTCAGAAACTTGGCGATGAATGAACCCGGCAGTGCCGAAGTCTCCTGATAAGGGAGGAAACACAGGTCCAGCCCGCTAACTGCTTCGCCATCTCCCTGCCAGGAAGGATGTACATAATCAAAGTTCAATCGGTGGTAGCCCAGATGAGCCAGCACTTCCCGGCGTACAAACGGGTCCATCGGCTTCACGCCGCCAAACTCGTGATCCTTAGCGCGGTAAGGGTCATAAATCTCGGCAAACATACCTTTGAGTGTGCCGCCTGCTTCGGCCGCCAACTGCTTGAGATCGGCCTCACGGCGGGAAGCCAGGAAGGGACCGATTCCCAGTCCCGGGCGTCCGATGATCGTGAAGTCGGTCATGGCGATGTCGTCACTGACGTAATACCGATATTCCGTTGCTCCTACGACTTCGCCCTCATGAACCGCAACGAAGACGCGAATGTCAGGATCTTGCAGTGGCTCTTTCCAGAGGTCGAAGGCCAACACTTCCTCACGCGGGAAGATTTCACTCATCAATTGATGCAGCCCTGCAAATAAAGGATCGGCAATGTCGTGAACGCGTATATATTCCAATGTTATTCCTCCCGTTAGTTGAAGTCGTCATTTCTAACCTTTTTATAAGGTAGAAAAAAAGCAATATAGACTCAGATCGGTCTGAAAGGGTTCTGCCATTCCATGAGCAGCGCGTAGTTGGCGGACTCTTCATCGTCGAGGTAATCCGCCACGACCGAAAGCGGGGTTCGACCGCAGTGCAGCAGAAATCCAATGACCGGGTCTTTTCGTTGACCATGCAGAACGTCCTCTACATACTGCTGTGGAGAGACTTCGTGCTGAACGGTTCCATAGCCGGGCATACGTCCGCCGCCAAGCAGCCGCTCAAGTCCCAGTGCAACCACCAGTTCATAGGCCGATTGCAGCATCTGCTTGCCGAGTCCCAAGCCTCTGGCTGCTGGCGATACGCTGATGTCCACGACATACAGCGTATCACCGTCTGGATTGTGTGTGCGGATATACCCATTGTCCGTCATCTCGGCCCAGCTGTGCTGTGCATGCGCAGGATCAAATGACGTTATCAGGGTCGTTAACGAACCGACCAGTTGACCATCGACTTCAGCGCACAGGGCGCCTGCCGGGAATCGCGCCATATGCTCAAGCAGCTGCTCACGGTTCCACCACAGCTCGGAAGGATAAGGCGGAGGGAAACATTCCCGCTGGATGTCGATCAGGGCTTCGATGTCGCGCTCCTGATAATTGCGAATCGTCAGGCGAGCGGGCTGTTTGCCTCGGAAGACATAGCTTTGCTTGTCATAGATCCAGGAATTCGACGAGTTTGGATTCATGGAACGTTCCTCAAGACCAGTCCGTGTAGAGATCGGTGCGACGATCGCGCCAGGTCGTCACGGAGCCTTTTTCCCGAACCTGCTCCAAGAGACCCAGATCCAGATCCGCCACAATAATCATGTCATCGTTGATCTCGCCTTCGGCGACGATGCCGCGCGGCGGGAACGGAACGTCATTGGGAGAGATCACAGCTGCCTGTCCAAAATTGCCACGCATAAAGTCTACGGTAGGAAGTGATCCAACGGTGCCCGTCGTTACGATATATATTTGGTTCTCGATAGTGCGGGCATGACAGCAGTACCGGACGCGGTGGAAGCCGTGCCGGTCGTCGGTACAGGACGGACAGAAGATCACATCTGCACCTTTTGCCCGGGCCATGCGTACAATCTCAGGGAATTCAATATCGTAGCAGGTGAGCAGGGCAACCGTGCCTTTGTCCGTCTCGAATACCGTCAAGCCATCGCCCTTCGCCATATTCCATTCATGAACTTCGGTCGGCGTGATATGGATTTTGTCCTGGGTGACAACCCGGCCATCCGGGTAGAACATGTGGGCGGTATTATATAGTTTGCCTTCGCGGCGAATGACATGGGTGCCTGCGATGATGTGCATGTTGAAACTGGTGGCAAGGCGCCGAAACAAATCCAGATAAGATGGCGTATAATCAGGGAGGCTTTCGATCCCTTGGGCATTTCCTTGTTCATCGGGAATGGAGAGCAGCTGGGTCGTGAAAAATTCCGGGAACAGCAGAAACTCGGTCTCGAATTCCTGGGCAGTTTTAACATAATGTTCGGCCTGTGCAGCAAATTCGTCGAACGACGAGATGGTATGCAGATGATATTGAACGGCAGCTGCGCGTAATTTCATCGGACGTACCTCCTTAAATTCAAGATAAATGTATCATAGCAAATCGACCGCAGGGCATCCACACATGCTTCTTCTTGACAAAAAATGTCTCATACATAAGAATGAAAGATCATACGTTCGAGACAAACAAACCATATCCATCAGTGAAATCTTCGTGGTATGATGAGGCCAGTACAGCCAAAACGGAAGATAAAGGAAATAGAGGCGAAGAGATGGAATTTTCCAAAATGTTCGTGCAAAACATGGCCGTGCTCGTCACTTGTGCCTACATGGCGAACTTGATCTATAAGTACGCGATTTATCGCGCGCCGAACATGGTCAAATACATAGGCTCCGTTCTGCTGCTGATCGTGGGCGGCTGGACGGCGACCTTATTTGGGTTCAGATTGTCGGAAGAAGTCATTTTTGATATGCGGATCGTTCCTCTGCTGGTGGCTATTTTCGTTTATAAAAAGCCTTCAATCGTGTTTGTGGTCGGACTGGGGATTGGGTTGACCCGGTTTGCTTTTGGTTGGAGCGACGCGGCATTGGCCGGGTTCATTAACCTCACCATCCTGGGGGGCGTGGCTGCGCTGATGAATATCGGGTTGCGCCGTTATCAAGGAACGTTTGTCCGGCAGGCGATCATTGCCATTGTTCTGTTGAATGTGCTGAACTGCGTCAACATTACCATCTTTGGCGTGATTCCGGCTTCGTATTACCTGACACATATCATGCCTTTTGCCCTGCCCAGCAGTATTCTGCTGTGTGGATTATTTGCTTTCATCCTGCGTGACTTCCAGAAGGATCAACAGCGTGCCCTTGCGCTTGCCGAAGCCAATCGCCTGCTGCAGGAGCAGACGGAGGAACTGAGCAAGAACAAGTTGGTGCTGGAAGATCGGGCGAAGCAGCTGCTGCTGGCTTCGCAGTACAAATCGGAGTTTCTGGCGAATATGTCGCATGAGCTGCGCACGCCGCTGAACAGCATCATCAACCTGGCACAGTTCATCTCGGACTCTGCGGAAGAGACGCCAAGCGAAGAGATGGCGCGGTATGGACAGCTGATCCATCATTCCGGTGAGGATCTGCTCAAGATTATCAACGATATTCTTGACTTGTCTAAGGTTGAAGCGGGCAAGCTGGAGATTGTTAACGAAGAGATTAGCCTCATTGAGATTCCTGGCTGGGTCGGTCCCTATTTTGAACTGACTGCACAGCGCAAGCAGTTGGCGTTTGACGTGCAGATCGAGGAAGGACTCCCGGATACGATTCATTCCGATCCGCATCGGGTGCAGCAGATCCTGCGCAACCTACTGGCCAACGCGTTCAAGTTTACGGAGCAGGGCCGGGTAGAACTGAAGATCTACAAAGCGGAAGAGCCGCTGCTCAAGGGGGAATGGGTCGTATTTGCGGTTCGGGACACCGGGATTGGAATCGCCACCGAAAAGCATTTCACTGTCTTTGAAGCCTTCCAACAGGCGGATAGTTCGATTGGCAAAAAGTATGGCGGTACAGGCCTGGGACTGTCGATCAGCCGTGACCTGGCGAGGCTGCTGGGCGGATTCATTCGACTGGAGAGCGCCGAAGGGAAAGGAAGTACATTCTCGTTATTTCTGCCGTTGTCTTGAGGCAGGCAGAAGATTCAGGTTCGGCAATCGCTTGCTCCTTCCTACAAGACGCGGTTCATGCGTGGGCTGACTAGGCGCCATGTTCACAGATGCAGGCCGGACAGAAAGCGGACAAAGGCTCTCCATCCCTACAGGACAGCACACGCTTTAGGCAATGCTGCATAGCGTTACAGCAATGGTGCAGAGTGAGCCGCAACGCTTACTGCGGCTTGAGCCAGTGAGCAGGTACTTGCCAATGTTGAGCGTATTCTGGCGTCCGTCCTTTATGGACGGCTTGTCGGATGGCGCCAGACCCCTTAGACTATCTCTATATGCGAATAGCAGAAACCGCCGTTTGATCGGTGCCAACTTGGGCCAACAGCGGATCATTTGAAGCCAAAAGGATGGGATCTCATGTCGAACATCAAAAAGCCAATCGTTACCGACCAAGCGCCAAGCGCAATCGGACCTTACTCACAGGCCGTTGCAGCCGGATCGCTGATCTTTGCTTCCGGTCAGTTGGGCGTAGACCCCAAGACAGGTGAATTCCCGGCAGGTGTCGAGGCGCAGGCCAAGCAGTCACTGGAAAATGTACGCGCCCTGCTCGAAGCCGCAGGAAGCAGTCTTGACCGCGTGGTGAAGGCAACCATGTTCCTCAAGGATATGAACGATTTTGCCGTAGCCAATGCCGTATACGGAACGTTCTTCAGTGAGCCGTATCCAGCTCGCAGCACGATCGAAGTCGCTCGTCTGCCTAAGGATGCGCTGGTGGAGATCGAAGTGATTGCGCTGGCCTAGGCCACAAGAGCAAGCTATAAGCGTCATGGGAAAATAGACAAGAGCCCGGTACTCTGTACCCGGTTAAATAGTGGGTTTACGTTTGGTCGAAACGCGCATGGGTCTAGTGCGTTTCGGACGAGCGTAACCTTACCTTCACTTGGTACAGAGTCCTGGGGAGATGCCAATCAGATGGCGCTCCTTAGGCTCTTTTTAAATAGCTGGCTTTTAATCCCGATCCATCACCGACCGCCACAGCGTCCACAGGGCGAACAGGGCAACGACGATAGAGGCGATGATAGCGGTCATCTGTACGACGCGATCAGCGTCTGCCTGCTCGACAGAGATGGCGTAAAGCGCCCAGGCGATGACGAGTGGATAGACGCCGTCGCGGAAGCGGAAGGCGATCGCAAAGCCCAGCAGGGCAGCGGCGATCAGCATCACGATGGCCCAACCACGGTCGCCAAGTCCAAAGTCGCCGAAGTCATATTTGGCGATGAGCGCCGAGATGTTGACGATGGTGGCCACGCTGATCCAGCCCAGATAGAGACTGAACGGAACTTTAACGAAGGCGATGTCGGCTACTTCAAGACGCTCTCCGACCAGTCGAGTGCGCAGGTAGACGATAATCAAGGTGACGAGCAGCAGCAGCATGATGACGACCGACAGTTCGGTAAGCAGATACTGCCAACAGAACAGCCAGGCCATATTAAACACACAGCTGATGGCGAACCACGGCCCGGGAGAAGCTGCGCTTGCACGGCCTTTGCGCTCTGCGACAAAAGCGTAGACGACAAAGCCGATCAGCAGCAGATAGATGAGCGACCAGATCGAGAAGGCGAAGCCTGCCGGGGTCAGCAGGTTTTTATACATGTCCGAGATTTCTTTGGTATCCCGTCCGCCAAGAGGCAGCAGGGTGGCCAGCGCATTGACCACAAGCGTGGCAATGAGCAGGATAACGTTTAGCCACTTGTACGGATTTTTCGCGGATGCAGCAGATAACATAATGAATGACTCCTCTCAAGATCACATTTTAAACACGAATTTTCCGTCAAAATGACCGACAGGTCATTATCTTCATAGGCATCTATACCCCAATCAGCAGGCCCTGCATCCTTTTTCTCCATTTTCTCATTGCGACAAGCGAGCAAAGATGGCATAATCGGGATAAGATAGCGGTTTCACGTTTAAATCACCTATACCGGTCATCAAGAAGGGCTTCTTTTGCCCTTTTGTGCAAACGTTTGCCCTAATCGATAATCAAAAGACGTCCAAGGATTCGTTCAGACGGCAAAATAACGGTGAATAGGAGATCATAAGTCCGATTTGCCCAAAGAAGACGCTCCATCTTGAATGGGGTTTAATGACGGATCTGGATGCGTGACCGACCTACACAGCCAACTTGATAAGGAGATGAAGTAAAATGGATACAAGCGAAGCCATACACCCGGATCGGGTAGGACCCATTATCGTACAGGAAGCCTGGGGAACGATCGGACGCGCCATGGCGCTGGAGCATATGAACGGGGTTTATGTCTGCCGGGGAGAGCGAGCGTCTTTGGCCTTTGTTTTCCTGGATGACAATCTATTCCGCATGAAACTGTTCATGGGCAAAGAGCTGGATCTGTCCACTACGGTTGCCGTTCTGCCCAGAGAAGGCGATCCGCTGCCTGCGAAGGTGGAAGAGAGCGAGACGGCATGGAAATTAAGCAGCGGCAATCTGGTTCTGGAGATCGAAAAGCAGTCGTCCGCTCTGTCGGTATTCGATCAAGAGGAGCGGCTGATCGCCCGGCAGAATACGGTGAGCTGGAATCCGCGCGGTGCCATTCATTCCGTCTATGACATGCCGGGAGATTCCCATTTCTACGGATTGGGCGAGAAAGCCAGCTTCCTCGACAAAAAAGGCGAACGCTACACCATGTGGAATACCGACGTCTACGCTCCGCATATGCCGGAGATTGAGGCGCTGTACGAGTCCATTCCGCTGCTCATTCATATGCACGGTCAATCGTCCTATGGCATTTTCCTTGATAATCCGGGGCGTACCGACTTCGATATGCGCTCGCATGGCATTGCCTATTCCATTGGCTGCTCGACGGGCGACTACGACATCTACTTCGTTTATGGGCCGGAGCTGAAAAGCATCGTTCGCCGTTATACCGAACTGACCGGGCGCATTGCGCTGCCGCCCAAGTGGGCGCTGGGCTATCACCAGTCGCGTTACAGCTACATGGATCAGAACGAAGTGCTGCATCTCGCGCGTACATTCCGGGAAAAGGAAATTCCGTGCGACGTCATCTACCTCGACATCCACTATATGGACGAATACCGCGTGTTTACGTTTGACCCCGTCCGGTTCCCTGATCCGGAAGGCATGATGAACGAACTGCGTTCCCTGGGGATTCGCATCGTGCCGATCGTCGATCCCGGCGTCAAGAAAGATCCGAAATATGCGGTCTATCGCCAGGGGGTGGAAAAAGGATACTTCAGCCGTAAGCTTGAAGGCGATATTTTCTTGGGCGATGTATGGCCAGGCACCAGTGCGTTCCCGGACTTTACCGACGATACGGCTTCCGAGTGGTGGGGCGACCTGCACAAATATTACACGGATCTGGGTATCCCGGGCATCTGGAACGACATGAACGAACCGGCGGTATTTAACAACTCCAAGACGATGGATCTCGACGTCATGCACGGCAATAATGGCAATCCCAAGACGCATGAAGAACTGCACAATCTCTACGGGATGCTGATGTCCAAAGCAACTTATGAGGGCCTCAAACGCAACATGGACGGGCAGCGTCCGTTCGTTCTGACGCGTGCGGGATACTCCGGTATTCAGCGTTACGCCGCTGTCTGGACGGGCGACAACCGCAGCTTCTGGGAGCACATGGCTCTTGCCATGCCGATGGTGCTGAACATGGGGCTGTCAGGGCTTGCTTTTGCCGGGCCGGACATCGGGGGCTTCGCGCATCACACCTCGGCCGAGCTGTTGGTGCGCTGGACGCAGATGGGTGTGCTGTTCCCTTACTGCCGCAACCACTCGTCGATTGGCACCCTGCGCCAGGAGCCATGGTCGTTTGGACCGGAGATCGAAGGGATTCTGCGTGAATACATCGGCCTGCGCTACCGCTGGATGCCGCATCTGTACAACCTGTTCCATGAGGCAGCCGAGACGGGACTTCCGCCGATGCGTCCGCTCATTCTGGAATATCAGAATGATCCGAACGTGACCAATCTGTGCGATCAGTTCCTCGTCGGCAGCGATGTATTGGCTGCGCCGATCTATCGCCCGGATACGGAACATCGGGCGGTCTACCTGCCGGAAGGTCAATGGATTGACTACTGGACGGGTGAGACGCTGGAGGGCGGCCGTCATATTCTGGCGCATGCCCCACTCAGTATTATGCCGTTGTATATTCGTTCGGGTGCGGTGATTGCCGAAGGCGAGTCCAAGCTGTACGCGGATGACCGGACAGACGAGACGCTGACGCTGCGGGTATACGGAGCGAAGGCAGAAGATGGATTCAAAGCTTCTTACAGTCTGTATGAAGACGATGGATCGAGCTTCGATTACGTGAGCGGCGTCTCTTCCCTGATTGAATTTGAGCTGCGCGGCGGCGAGAATGAGCTGGAACTGAGCTATCGGTATGAGCGCCGCGGATATGCGGCGAATCGCAACCTGCTGCGATTTGCAATCGTCTGCACAGCGTTCCGGGCGGCAGAGATCGAGGGGCTGAACAAGCTGGGAGCCGAAGAAGCGGAACACGGTCAGGAAGGCTGGTTTGTTGATGAACATACCGGCGCGCTGATGCTTCAGGTGCAGGATATGAGCCAGGGGGCAGTCTTCAAGTTAAAGGGACAGGCGGCCCAAGAAGCTTAAACGTGAGGCTGAAGCAGGCGGAGTCTGCATCCGTCTTTTGATCGAGTGAAAGCTAATTTTAGTTCTGTGCGGAGATCCGGAGCGCCTCATCATGAGGGACGCTCCGGATTTTTGTCTGGCACATTGTTCAAGCAAGGTTGGTGCTCAGACGGCGATCAGGATAGAATAAACGAGAGCAGAATAAATGAGAGTGGAGAGCGGCGGGAACGCCGCAGCCTTTATACATAGAAGTTACACCCCAGAAGTTATGCGATAGGAATTATACATACGAGCAGCAGAGAGCAGGAGCGTAACCGCCGATATACGGCGAAGGAAGTGGAGGTCGGACGGAATGTGGAGAATTATTGAAGCTTACGATCAGTTAAATGCCTGGATTCGGGCAAGTGAAGGACAGTTTATCGATCTGGATGATGGCGGGTCCTACCGATTTATGAGGCATAAAGGATACTCTGGGCATGAGCTGGAGGAGTGGGAGCAGCGTCTTGGCCTGGAGCTGCCGCCTGAATATAAACGTTTCCTGATCGGAGTCGGTGCAGTGGAGCTGTTTGTCGGCCCGCTGCGGGCAGGAATTCGGGTGTGGGGGCCTGATGAGATGGAATCGATGTCCAATCAGGTCTTCCAGGGAGAGAGCAAGGATCTGTTCCCGAAGCTGCTGCTGGCGGTGTCCATGCCGGAAGTCGGCAGTTATGGGGGCTTCAAGCCGGATGCAGAGCGGGAAGAACGATACGGCACCTTCTCTTCGCAGGTAGAGACGAGTCTCTGGCTGGTGGAAGGATCATTTGGCGCTTTTGACGAGTGGGTGGCCGATCTGGTCGAGAGCCGGGCAAGAAAGCATTAGATTAGATTGCGCCCAGCGACCGATCGTGGACAAGGATGTGCGGAACGTTAAACGTTCGAGAACGCGAAGCGGCGCAGGAGTCCGTAAGCCAGCCTGCGCTCTCGATTTACATATTCATGTTGCATGTTCAAGCTGCGTTCCACCTACAGTTCAGGTCTGCGATAGATGAGAAAATACAAAAACAATACGCCAGTCGCCAGTTTGAAGCGTTTCTCGGCTGCGACTTTCTTTCCGGCGAGAAACCGTTCGGCATCGGACGGCTCAACGCCGCTCTGCAAAGCCAACGCTTCCGGGGTCAGGCCAAATTGATCGTGTAAGCCCTGCATGATGGCGCGAAGCCGATCTTCCGGCGGAATCTGCGGCGTATTGATGCCCATCCCGAGAAAAGCGATTAAATCCAGCGCAGCGCCGCGTTGGAAGTCGTCCACATGCTCCAGATCGCTGTCCCCGCTTGCATACATCTCCAGGTGGGCCTGTTCGATTCCGGTTAGGCGTTCCAGCGAATCTAGGGAGAGCTTGTACGTACTCTGTGCCTCGTGCAGAAGCTGCCTGGCACTGACGGATTCATGGGGCAGCGGTTCTTCGTCGAAATCCAGAGAGCGCTTGTTGGGTTCGGCGCTGTCCTTATGTGTGGTCATGGATAGGATCTCCTTTCGGATTATCAGCGAATCAGCAAGATTACGTAAAACCATCAAGACCATTATACCTTAATCGCGGCAATGACGGCGTAAGGAGAGGAGCAGCGAGCAATGGCGGATGAATATTTTTTTGCAGCAAAAGAAATCCGGTTTGAAGATTCCTGGGACCCCGTATCCGAGGCAGACATTCACCGCAGCGTGCCGGAAGAATTTCCCGGCAAGGACTTTTTCATGGAATGTTACGCGTCCCATAACGGCGGCTATTTTTCGCAGGGTGTCTTTTTGTGGCGCGACCGATTTTACGAGGTTGCACCGGAGGACGAAAACCTGCTTGAGGTAGAAGCGTTCAATTTCCTTCCGCTGTTTGAAGAGGACGAATCACCGGTTCTGCGTTCGATTCCGGAAGTACGGGATAGCAGAAGGAGGCACTGGGCAGCGTTTGATATGACGGACTTCATCGAGACGCATCTGCCCTTTGCCGGTGACGCAGGGGATCATGATTATTGGATCGACCTGCGCGAAGGGACGATCAAGAGCGTACGGTGGGAAGAGGCAGACGGCTCCCTGGTTCCCAAAGTCATCGTAGTCGCTCCGGAATTTCGATCCTTCTGCACCCATCTTGCAGCGGATCGAACACGCCCTTGATGGAAAAAGAAAAAGCCGAGCGGAATCGCTCAGCTTTTCTGCCCGGCATGCTCGACAGGAATCCATAGTTCATTCCGGTTCTCATCCGGCGGTAGGTAGCACTCGATGGCAGGTACGTTCGCCAGTTCATAAGGGGCGGACGGCAGCCATTCCGTGTACATGCTCCTCCAGATTTCTTGGAAGGCTTCCGGCTGTCCGGGTACGTCGAACACTGCCCATAGGGCCGCCGGAATATGCAGTTTCGACAGCCCTTCGGGAACAGGTGCATCCGAACCGATGCCGTAGGTATACTCGAACCGATCTCCTTGTCCCCATTCCCCATCTGAAAGCACGCCCAGGATTCCCGGCAGCGGTGTATCTTCCCGGCGAATCTCCCACAGCCTGCCGAACAGCCCTTCTTCAGCTGCGTTGGCCCAGCCAGCCGGCACTTCTTCAAACGCACGCTCCGTCTGTACCTGAAGTCGTCTTCCCACAACGCGAAAGTCTTCTTTTTGTTCCATGCGATAGTTCATCTCGGCCGCTCCCTTTAGCGCAAATTGAAAAGTGAGCCGAGGATAGGCTTTGAGCGCCGCTCCGATGCGGCGGGCTGCCGTAGGCGTCATGCCATGAAGCTGCTGAAAGGCTCTGGCAAACGCTTCGGGTGACTCGTAACCATACTGGAGCGCGACATCCACGACTTTGACGGAACTGCCCTGAAGCGCAAAGGCAGCCAGGGTTAGTCTTCTCCGGCGAATATATTCGGAGAGCGGAATGTCCGTAACAAAGGCGAACATGCGTTGGAAATGCTGCACCGGACAGCAGGCCGCTCGGGCTGCCTCAACATAAGAAAGGTCTTCCATCAGATGGCTTTCAATATAATCGAGTGCTGCGTTCATGCGATGGACCCAATCCGACACCGGGTTTTCCTCCTTTTTGCGGCTCATCTTTTCGGTTCAAGTTTAACGTCTCGCCAAACCTTCGGCCTTGCAGCCGCTGTACATTTGGAGCAAGAGATCGTTTTGCTTACGAAGGTCTTTTTATGTCTTATCCTGAAGCGGTGGAATGTACACGGTCAAGCTTTTTTGAGAAAAAGACAGCGGGCTGCGTAAACGGACATTGTGGAATCAGTCGAAAAAATGACCAATATCGTTTAGAATGGGGAGAAGGGCAATTTTGGCTCGTTAAGCATGGAACATCAAAAAGCGGACAAAACGGGGGACAAACATGAATCAACCGCTTTATGGCATATGGCTGGGAGACGTCTTCTTTTGTTTCTCCGGCGAGACGTCGGAGCCCAAGGTAGACGCCTGGACCCGGCAGGCGAGAAAACTGGATATTCGTGGGGAAAAACCGCTTCGCCAGGCGGCACTGCGCCTGGCCGAGCTGCGCTGGCCGGGGGCATCTTCGCGCCGCGGACGCAGTCGCGGCTTTGGCGGGAGAACGCTGGAAGGCTTGGCACTGCCAGCGGCGGCGGCATTTATGCTGCTGGAGGATTACCAAGAGCAGCGATATACGGCACAGGGCTTCGCACCCGGTGCCGAAATGCAGTATTGGGGCGCGGCGGTCAGCTTCGCGCGCGATCTGTTGGCGGCCGGCTGCTTCGCGCCGGCGGCCGATCCTCCGGCGAGGGTCAGCGCGCGCCGAGCGTCCGAACTGACCTTCACCGGCACCTGGAAGCCGCTATTGGAGCGGCAGGAAGACCGGGAACGGTTCGCCGCGCTGGCTGCGGCGATGCCGCCAATCGGCCTGACTGCGCCCGGAGCGGTGGGCGCTGAAGAAGAATCGCCGCCGCTGGGCCGGGCGCGCGAACTGGTTCTTCATTCGTTTCTGTCCGCCATGATCGACGGACAGATGCGCATTATGCTCGGCGAGATGCGAAGCGCTCTGGCGCCGATGCGTCTGCCTTATCGGCGGGGCTATTCGCCGCTGTCTTCCCTATGGTGGAACAGTCTGCTTGATCCGCAGCGGGAGACCAAGGTACAGGGCGGCTCCGACGACATCGAGGAGCTGGAGCGTCAGATCTCCGAACTGGGCGGAGCCGCGCCGCAAGGGCCGGACGAAGGCGAGGCCGCCAGTGCACAGCTGCGGCTGGGGCTGCGCCTGGAGCCGCGAGTGCTTGACCCGGAGAGCGGTGAAGAAGACCGCTGGCGTCTGGCGTTTCGCGCCGAGGATGAACTGGAGGCCGGTGCTTCGATGCCGGCTTCGGATATTTGGCGGTTGACCGAAGATCAACTGGTGCTGCGTGGGCGGCGCTATGACTTTCCGCGTTTGCAGCTGCTCAAGCTGCTGGGTCGTGCGGCGGAGCTGGCGCCGCAGTTGGAATCGGCGCTGGATCGTCCACATCCCGAAGAAGCCTGGCTGGATGCACAGGAGATGTTCGATTTCCTGATCTCCGGTGTGCCTGCGCTGCGGGCGAATGGTATCCGCATCGAGATGCCATCACGCTTCACCAAGCGCGGCCGCCGCACCGCTGGCGTCAAGCTCAAGGCCCGGATGGAGCCGGGCAGAGGCGGAGAGGGCGAAGCGGCGCTGGGCATCAAGCAGTTGGTCGAGTTTGATCTGGAGGCGACCATTGGCGATGCCATGGTGGGGCTGGACGAGCTGCGACGAATTGCGGAAGACGGCGTGCCGCTGGTCTTTCTCAACGGCGAATGGGTAGAGATTGATGTGAAGGAAGTTCGTCAGGTACTGCGGCTGCTCAAAAAGCAGACCGTGCATGAGATGACGTTCGGCGAACTGCTCAAGCTGTCGGCCTCTGAAGACGATTCGATGTGGAACGGGGTTGGCGTCTCGGGCATTGAGACTTACGGCCTGCTCTATGATCTGCTGCGCGGCGGCGGACGAGTGCCGTCGGAGCGCAGAGTGCCGGAAGCACTGAACGGTACGCTGCGGCCTTATCAGGAACGCGGCTATCGCTGGCTGTCAGCGATGCGCGAGATGGGCTTCGGCGCCTGCCTGGCCGACGATATGGGACTGGGCAAGACCGTGCAGGTTATTGCCTGTCTGTTGGATCATCCGTCTCCAGGACCCAAGCTGATTGTGTGCCCGACATCGCTTCTTGGCAACTGGCAGCGCGAGATTCAGCGGTTTGCTCCGAACTTTACCCTGCATGTCCATCACGGCACGCAGCGCCTGCGCGGAGAAGCCTTTGAACGCTGCGTGAGCGAACATGATATTATTCTGACCACCTATCCCCTGATTGGACGGGATGTGGAAGAGTTCCGCAGCATCGTCTGGACGTCGGTGGTGCTGGATGAAGCGCAGTCGATCAAAAACTACGGCACGAAGCAGGCGCAGAATGTCATGAAGCTGAATTCGCCGCACCGCATTGCCGTGACCGGAACGCCGGTTGAGAATCGCCTTGCGGAACTGTGGTCGATCTTCCAGTTCATGAATCCCGGCTATCTGGGTTCCGCAGCTTCGTTCCGGCGTCGGTTTGGCGCCAATGCTCCGCATATTTCGGAGGAGAGCGACAAGCTTCGTACGATGGTTGCACCGTTTATGCTGCGCCGTCTGAAGAGTGATCCGGACATCCGCAAGGATCTGCCGGAGAAGATCGAGCTGAAGTCCTACTGTGAGCTGACGATTGAACAGGCAGGCATGTATCAGTCGGTCGTTGGTGAGCTGATGCAGCGCGTGGAGAGCCGGGAAGCGTCCAGTCGAACGGTTCGGCAGGGCATTGTGCTGTCGGCGCTCACGCGCCTCAAGCAGATCTGCGACCACCCAGCCTTAATCAAGGATCATACGGGATCGGCCAAGGCCGAGAAGTCCGGCAAATTGATGCAGCTGATTGAGCTGCTGGATCGAATTCGTGAAAATGGCGAATCGGTGCTGATCTTCACCCAATATGTCCGCATGGGCAAGCTGCTGGCGGAGGAGCTGCATCGTCGTTATGGAGAGGAGCCGATGTTCCTGCACGGTGCGGTCAAGAAGGAAGAACGCGATCGAATGATCCGCACGTTCCAGGAAGGCGAAGGGGCGAGTGCCTTTATTCTCTCGCTCAAGGCCGGGGGTCTGGGTCTGAACCTGACGCGTGCGAATCACGTGGTGCACTTTGACCGCTGGTGGAACCCGGCTGTCGAGAACCAGGCGACAGACCGTGTATTCCGCATTGGACAGCGCCGGGGCGTACAGGTGCATAAGCTGATCTGTCAGGGAACGCTGGAAGAACGAATCGACGAGATGATCGAAAATAAGAAAACATTAGCGGAGCGAGTCACCGGAACCGGGGAACGTTGGTTGACCGAGATGTCCAACGAGGAGCTGCGAACGCTTGTATCGCTTCAGGGCGAACGAATCGAGTAAACGCAGCTAGGCATACCGGGCGCTGCGGCGCGGCAGCACCGGTATGCGCACCTGGGGAAGAGAGGGATATAGAGATGAACAGCCTGTACGTAGTACAATTGGAAGCGAGGCTTGGACGGCTGGTCGCTATCCTCGAACAAGAACAGCCGGCAGGAGGGCGGGCATCCCGCCAGATTGAGATTCCGCTCCGCCTAGCTTCACCGCAGCAGCGCATCCTCTGGCAGCAGTTGGCCGGTCGATCGGCGATGGGTCTGCATCGCCTGTTGGAAGAAGCGGGCGATCTGACCGTTCGCCTGGGAAGCGGCACGAAGCGGAGCCGTAAGGCTTCCGCCGAAGCCGCAGAGAAGGATGCGGGTGCAGACGGCTCCGATTCGCCGCCAGCGCCGCGCGAGGAACTCCGCGCGGCGGACGGCACTGCGGCATCCGCAGCAGCCGTGCGAACGGTGCTGCCGTTCGCAGGCGGCGATGCCGCCTGGGAGCTGGCCGCCGCCGAAGAAGTCGGCGGCCCTGAAGTGCAGGCCGCCCTCACCGCGGCGGCCGCTGCCGCCCGAACCCGTCTGGCGTTCGGGCTGACCCTCGCCGGAGTAGATCCCGGCGAGCTGGCCAGCGAAGCGATGGCCGCCTGGAGCGACGGCTGGGCTGCCGCTCCGGATGAAGCGGCGCTCAAGGCCGCGCCTCGCGGAGCGTCGGAAGGCGGCGGCCGGGAGATCGCCGAGTGGATCGCCTCGGCGGCGGAGAAAGGCGTGCTGCATGAGCACGGTCGTCTGCCGGAAACGCCGGCGGCGGTCGCGGCTGCGGAGGCGGAGATTCCCGCCTCCGCCGATCTGTCGCTGCTGCCGGAAGCGGCCAAGGCGGAAGCTGCGCTGGCGGAGCTAAGGCGAGCCATGAAGGCGCGGCTTCGCAAGTAAGCGAAGCCGCATCAGAAGCGTACGATCGGCTGCTTCGGAAGTAGACCATGCCCGATGAGCGAGTGGTAGCAGAGAATAGCCGAGCAAGAGAGCCGGGGAGGAATCACCATGAAGAAACATCAAGCAACGAAATGGAGCGCGATTGCGCTGGGTACAGCGCTGGCGGCAGGGCTGCTCTCTGCCTGCGGCGCAGCGGGTGCCACACCGGAGCCATCGAAGTCTGCGCAGCAGCAGACGAACGGCGGACAAGACTCAGAGACGAAGTCCGAGAATCCCTTTGCGGATTCCGCCATGCAGGCTACGGTCGAAGAGAAGGATGGCAAAAATGTCGTGACCAATCCGACCTCCATGCAGGTGGTTGTCAACAAACAGCGTTATCTGCCGGACGGCTATGAGCCATCCGATCTGGTCGTTCCTAACGTGCCTTTCTCTTTCGGGGGAGTGATTGAGAAGAGTCATATGCGTAAGGAAGCAGCCGATGCCCTGGAGCAGCTATTTGCGGGAGCCAAGGAACAGGGGATCGACCTGTATGCGGTGTCGGGCTATCGCTCGTACAAGCGTCAGAAGTCCATCTACGACAATAACGTAGCGACCCGAGGCGAAGCGGAAGCAGCCAAAGTCAGTGCAGCTCCAGGCACCAGCGAACATCAGACGGGCCTGGCGATGGACGTGTCCGCACTCAGCGTCAACAACGAGCTGGAACAGTCCTTTGGAGATACGAAGGAAGGGCAGTGGCTGGCTGACCATGCGCAGGAGTACGGATTTATCGTCCACTATCTGAAGGGTAAAGAGGAGCAGACGGGATACTCCTACGAACCCTGGCATATTCGTTATGTAGGCAAAGACTTGGCGAAGGCTGTGCACGACAGCGGCCTGTCGCTGGATGAATATCTGGACGAGTCCAACCTGTCCGCAGCAAAGTAAGCAAGCAAAAGGCGTCCTTCCTGCGAAGGACGCCTTTTCTGAACGCTTTTTCATGATTTGAACGCTTTTTAATTAGACGATGTGGATGTCGATTTCCTGCCTGGATAGGAAGACTGGACGTTCTCGTCCTCACCACGTCTATAACGATGATCTGCCCGCCGTTCAGGTTCGCTGCGCACCACAGCATGCTGCGGCGCATCTGGCAGAATCTGATTGTGAGATAGTGCCTGCGGCTCAGGCTGCTGCTCGGCAAGCCGCTTCTCCTCTTCTTCGCTGAAGAACAGCACTTCGCTGCGCAGTGTCAGCATCTTGCGATCCAACTCGCCCGCTGCACCGGCTGCCGAAGCCAACTCCTCCTGCAGGTGTTCAGGCACTTTGCGGTTATATTTGTAGAGCAGGATATGATCCAGACTGGCCCAGAAGTCCATCGCCAGCGTACGCATCTGAAGTTCCACCCGCAGTCGGCATGCCCGTCCGCCAAGTTCCGAAGGCACGGACAGCAGCACGTGAAGACTTCGGTACCCGTTTGGCTTGGGATTCATGATGTAATCTTTAATCTGGAGGATGCGCAGGTCCGGATGGCGGCCAATGCGCTCCAGCAGCAGGTAGATGTCCGTCACGAATGGAAAGACAATCCGCATCCCCGCAATATCATGAATATGTTCCGCAGCCTGGTTAAGATCGGGCGGCAGTTCCAGGCGGGACAGTTTGTCGATGATGCTGGCGGGTTCCTTGATTCGGGTCTTGATGTGTTCGATCGGACTGAAGCCTTCCGCGCTTTTCCATTCTCGACGGATCAGCTCAATTTCCAACCTTAAATTGTCCAGCGCCTGCTTGTAGGCCTCCGGGGAGCTTACCCAACTGCCGTCCGGAAACAGCCGCTCCTCACCGGGGGCACAGGCGGCCTGTCTCAATGCTTCACGTTCGCCGTCTTCCGGCGCGCTTGAAAAGTCTGTCATTCTGTTCAAAATCATCTTCTCCTGAGTCGAACTTGGATTGTGGGATTGCTTCATCTATTGTAAACTGACAAGCGTAGAGCACAGCCTGACCGTAAACGGTTGCAGGCCCATGCGTAGTATAAAGGCGTATGCGCAAACTCGCAATGGATGGATCGGGCAGAGTTTGCATACACGTCCTAGTAACCGTAAGGATGCAAAACGAATCTTGAAAGACTTCTTGCGGCTCCGTTTTTCGCATGCCGTTGCAAATCGTGTAAAATAGAGGGACCAGCATGCGAGGCGGGAAGCCGCGTCGGCCCGGATAGAGGAGGAGAAGAATTTGAATTTTTTACAGCGGATCAAGGACGGCGCAGGGCGAGCGTCGGAACGCGCCCAGAGCGCGGTTGAGATCGGTCGGCTGAACAGCCATATTTCGGATATTCAGCGAGAGATTGATGTCCATCTTCTGCGCATGGGGCAAGTCTTTTACGATAATTATCGCAATCCGGATACCGCCCCGGCGGAAGAAGAAATCATGGATTTGTGTACGGCCTGCGATTTGTTAAATGAGGAGATTCTGGAACTGCGAACCCGCATTGCAGAACTGCGCAGCGAACGACTGTGTGAATGTGGCGCACGCCTCGACATCGATGCCAAGTCCTGTCCACATTGCGGGCGGCAGTTTGCGGAAGATGAAGAACCTTTATTGGCTCCTGCCACACCTTCCGCCGCGGCTTCGAGCGAACCTATCCCGAGTGAACATATCATTCCAGCCGTGCAGCTGCGCAAGCCGGGAGAGGCCGAGACGAGCGTAGAGGTGGAAGCCGTGCACGATCTGGTGGATGAACCGGGCTTCGAGCGATCAGAAGAACGCCGGCGCGAGGAGCGTCCAGCCGTCTTCGATGACCGCACTCACCTGGATCAACCGGACGGTGAAGAGGAATGGGAAGACGACTTCCGTCCTTATGAACGGGAAGCGCTGCGAGCCAGCCAAAGTGAACGTGCAGCTTTTGCGGCGGAGGACGAACAGTTTGAGACCAAACGGTATGAACTGGGCGCAGCAGAGACTGAATATGAGAAAGAGGGAACTTCTGCTCCGGAGGGTTCTTTCTCTTCTGACGAGTCTGAAGATTTCCGGGCGGTGCCGCCAGAAGACGAGACGCCCGAAGAACGCGAAGAACGTCAGCGGCGTGAGCTGCGCGAGATTCGTATGCGTGAGCGCCGCAAGATGAAGGAAGCCCAGCAGCGTGAGCATGAACAAGATGCTGTTCGGGCAGCGGCTGCCGGTATCGGTCAGGAAGAAGAGGAAGCCGATCCGGGATATGATCCGGAGTACGAACGCCGCCAGCGTGAACGTATCGAACGGGAGCAGGAGCGGCAGGACGAATTGGATCGACTGATCGCTTCCTGGAATGGAGGCATCAGCCGACCGGATGAAGAGGAGCAGTTTATCGTGCGTCGTCCCGTCGGCGAAGTGGTGCGCTGCCAGGTATGCGGAAGCGGACTGCCCAAAGGCTCCAAGTGGTGTCCACACTGCGCATCGGAACAGATCTAAGCCTGGAATCGCTGCCCGCGGCCGGATGATCTTGATCCTTCGCACAGCCTGGATCGACTGAAAAGTTTCAGTTTCTCAGTTTCCCGTTCAGACATGAAGACGATCCCTGTTAGAGATTCTCGCCGTTCCACGGTTGGGTCTATTGCACAGAGGATTGTCTTTTTTGTGAATATTACCAAAGATTTTAGCGATAAACTGAAGGAAAACAGCAACGACTGCTGCAAACGGAACGTATGGAAAGTAAAGAATGTGAAAAAGGGATCATGAATCGGAAAGGATGAACAGCTGTGGAATGTATCGTACATTTTGAAGTGATGCACGCGGATGAGTTGAAACAATTGAGAGGTCTGATCTTTATTGGAAAGGATCAGCAGCCTGGTGCCGATCAGTTTGTACAGATGTTTGCGCGTATGGGATACAACGTTCGTCTGGACGATGCCGAGCAGCTGCTGTTCAAGCCAACTGATCCTTCTTCCGAATATAAATGGCTGCGAATCCGGGAGCTGGATTCCGGTGAGGAGAAGAAGCGGGACGATCACGACTTGAATTCGATTGTAGCGAATCTGCTTCCCAACCGCGACCGGCCGATCTAAAGCGTTGATCGAGTCCGCGATCAATGCTTGAACGCTCAAGATACAAACGTTGAGCAAACCCATGGTCACCGCTAAAGCGAACCTTTCACGCTTCAAGAAGGGTTCGCTTGTCTTTGATCCAAGAAGTTTTTGATCCAAAAAAAGCTTTGAGCCTCCCGTACTGCACGGAAGGCTCAAAGCTTTTCTATTTCCCTGTGTGTTTACCTATGGGTTTAGTTTAACGCAAACACTAAGCGCCCTGCTTCTCCGGCTCCAGCTCCGACGTGCAGTGCGGGCAGCGGCTGGCCTTGGCCGAGACTTCACTCAGGCAGTATGGACATTCGCGGGTCGTCTTCTCCGGTTTCGGCTTCTCGTGTTCTTGGCGTTTCAGCATATTTATGCCTTTAACCAAAATGAAGATACAGAAAGCGACGATCAGGAAGTCGATGACATTGTTAATGAATTGGCCATAAGCGATAACCGCGACTCCCGCCTGCTCCGCTTGAGCCAGCGTGCGGATCTCCGATCCATCGGCCATCGTTACACCGCGATCAAGTTTGATAAACAGATTGGCAAAATCAACCCCGCCCAGAAGTTTCCCGATTGGCGGCATAATGATGTCATTGACGAGCGAAGTGACGATCTTGCCAAATGCCGCGCCGATAATGACACCGACTGCAAGGTCGATGACGTTGCCGCGCATCGCAAATTCCTTAAACTCCTTTACGATTCCCATAAGTCCCCTCCTGTGGGTGGTATGTATGACTTTTTTTATTGTACAACAGAATCTAAAAATGAAAACTCACTTTTCGTGTAATTTTCACTTTTCATTCTCTCGGTTTCGGAGTATACTGCAAACATTCGTTTGTTTTTCGTATAGGTGCGGGAATAGGCCCGCATGTCTCTACCCGGTCGCCGGAACGATCGGACTACGGAAAACGGCTGTGAGCAGCTTTTGCTTATCCGGATCGCCCGGTGGACGCTTGTTTGGAAGCAGTGGGTTTCACGTGTTCCTGAAGGATACATGAAGCTTCATCTGCTATCCCAAGCGCCTTACCTGGGCTTTCGGGCGTCCTGACTCGTCTTCGCATGAGCCGACCGGACGCCTTGGCGATTCTTGCCCGGAAGTTTCCCGCTTGGGGATTCCCGCAGCCGTATCTTTCCGCAGCCCGCTGATCTTCCGTGACGGAAGAGGCGGGCTTTTTGTATGTTTACCGCAGCGATTTATCAACTACACCACTACACAATCAGGGGGCACATCCATTGAAACTTTTGCAGGATAAAGTATTGAACGAAGGTATTGTATTGAGCGATCAGGTCTTGAAGGTCGATTCGTTCCTGAATCACCAGATGGACCCGGTGCTGATGAAGGAAGTCGGTCGGGAATTCGCGCGTCTCTTCGCAGCCGATGGCATTACCAAGGTGCTGACCATTGAGTCTTCGGGCATTGCACCGGCGATCATGGCTGCTCTTGAATTTGAAGTGCCGATGATCTTCGCACGCAAGCAGAAGTCGCTGACACTGCGCGAAGACATCTACGTCGAGAAGGTTTACTCGTTTACGAAGCAGCAGGAGAACGACGTGACCGTCTCCAAGAAGTTCCTCTTCCCGGAGGACAAGGTGCTGATTATCGATGACTTCCTCGCACACGGTGAAGCCGCGCTGGGTCTGGCTCGCATTGTGGAGCAGGCGGGAGCATCGGTAGCGGGCATCGGGATCGTGATCGAAAAGTCGTTCCAGAGCGGCGCAAAGCGCATCAAGGAAGCCGGCTACCGCGTGGAATCGCTGGTTCGCGTGGCTTCGCTGGAAGGCGGCAAAGTCTCATTCGCTGCTGAAGAAACGGTGCATTAATTTATTATACTAGGGGGAATCAAGCTTTATGAGTTCGGATCGTATCTTCCAGAAACATCGCCATCCGGCGAAGACTTTCTCGCTTGGGATTCAGCACGTGCTGGCCATGTATGCAGGCGCCATCGTCGTTCCGATGATCGTCGGCAATGCCATCGGCATGACGTCCGAGCAGTTGACCTATCTGATTGCAATTGACCTGCTTGCCTGCGGCGTTGCTACGCTGATGCAGGTCTGGGGCAACCGTTTCTTCGGCATCAAGCTTCCGGTTGTACTCGGCTGCGCGTTCCAGGCGGTATCTCCCATGATTATGATCGGCAATGAGCCGAGTATGGGCATCTCCGCCATCTACGGGGCGATCATTGCTTCGGGTCTATTCATCTTCATTTTCTCCGGGTTGTTCGGCCAGTTGATCCGCTTGTTCCCGCCGATCGTGACCGGTTCCGTCGTGACGATCATCGGCGTGACGCTGATCCCGACTGCGATGACCAACCTTGGCGGTGGACAGGGGGCAGCCGATTTTGGCAGCCTGTCGAATATCGCGCTGGGCTTCGGCGTATTGATCTTCATTGTGATTCTGAATCGCGTTTCTACAGGATTCATTCGTTCGATTTCCATCCTGATTGGTCTGGTTGCAGGGACGATTGTGGCTGCATTCATGGGCAAAGTGGACTTTTCGCCGGTGGCTAACGCCAGCTGGTTCCACGTTATCACACCGTTCCACTTCGCGGCACCTACCTTTAATCTTAGCGCCATTCTGACCATGATCCTCGTTGCCATCGTCAGCGTTGTGGAATCGACCGGCGTATTTATGGTGTTGGGTCGCATTGTTGGACGTGAGATTGGCTCCAAGGAACTCGCTCGCGGTTACCGTGCAGAAGGCCTGGCGATCATGCTGGGCGGCATCTTCAACTCGTTCCCGTATACCACCTACTCGCAGAACGTCGGTCTTGTACAGATGAGCCGCGTGAAGACGCGTGACGTAGTAGCGGTTGCAGGTATCCTGCTCGTCATCATTGGTTTTGTACCTAAGATTGCGGCAACGGCGCAGCTTATTCCTTCGTCCGTACTCGGCGGCGCAATGGTCGCGCTGTTCGGCCTGGTTCTCTCTTCCGGCGTTCGCGTATTGGGCGATCAGGTCGATCTGTCCCGTCATGAAAATCTGTTCATCATCGCCTGCTCCGTAGGCATGGGTCTGGGCGTCTCGGTAGTACCGGGTCTGTTCGCTGGCCTGCCCGAGCAGGTTCGTATTCTCGTGGACAACGGCATCATCGCGGGCAGCTTCACGGCGATTATCATGAATCTGGTGTTCAACGGACTGGGTGAGAAAAATGCCCATCTCCAAGTCACTTCGGACGATGACGTGTTCGGCGGTGCGGAAGAAGAGGCAGCGGAAGCGGCTAATCACTCGGTATCTGGCAAAAAAGGCGTAACCAAAGCGATCTAAAGCCAAAGCGCTCTAAAGATTGTAGAGGATGACCGATTCAGCACTTGTTGAACAGCATCTTCAATTGAGATTTTTAAATGGAATTTTCAAAGGAAAGACCGGCTCCCGAATGTTAAGGGGAAAGCCGGTCTTTTTGCTTTTTGACTGGGTAAGGTGGGTATCCTCCGTCTTATCGCCAGGCATTGTCGCTTTACTGCGGCCCGTCTACGAACGAGGCATGGAGGGCGTTATCGGAGTGGAAAATCCTTTGGATAGCTTGAAGCGGTGCAGACGGGAATCCACGTTCATCCGATCATAATAGTACAGCCAATCTCCCGCGATGAAGAAATCCCCATAAGCTGGCGGATCAGGCTTTTTTACCAGCCGAATCTCTGGTGTTCTCACTAGAGACCTCGCGGTCATGACCAGAGTGTGGTTGATCGTCCCATCGTCCAGACTGTAGAACAGACGATCATCGATTGTCTCCGCATGAGCCACGTAGGAAACGATCATAATCGGCGGATCGCCGGGTTGAGCGCTGCTAAGATGCAGATCGATTTGTCCACGCTCACTGCGAGTCAGAATCCCTTCCGATACGAAGAAGAATTCCATGACGTCCCGTTCAACGAGGGTGTGGACATCGCTTCCATCCAGGTTCATAACCTCCAGACTCCAATCCTTCGTGAGATTGACGTAATAGAGCTTGCCGCCTTGAAGCACGGCTTGACCAGCGGAATCTGTCGTCAGCGTAGACAGCGCTCCGGTTTGGAGGTTCAGCTTTTTGATAGCATAATTGGCATCCCCGTCCAGCAGATACAGCACCCCGTCTTCGATGCCGATCAGAGCAGGAGTGGAAGACGAGAAGATCCTTTCCCGATGTTTGCCATCCTTGTCCATCCGATAAATGCCGCCGTGCCGCCCGGATTCAGCGGAATACAGCCACTTTCCGTCCAGCAGCAGTTGATAGGCGGGACCTTCAGCCAGCTTTTTCAGACTTCCGCTCTCAGGTTCCAGCCTGTATATTCGGTTTCCTGATGCCCGGTCAACCAGGAACAGCCGCTGACCATCGCTCTGAATGGTCTTCGTGTGGATGCCATCCGAAGCTGGATTCATCCGGTACAGCTCAACGTCCAGCGCAGGAGGGGCAAGCCACAGCCAGATCAAGCCTGCGATGGCTGCGCTCAGAAGCAGAAGCGCCGCGATTTGCAGCACTCGTTTCTTTTTTGTATTTGGGATCGGACTATTGTTTGAAGTCTTCATCATGATTTCTCCCCACTTCACCTTTGCCATCGAATTTCATTGCACTGCATCCTTCTAGGTCATACATGCTGCAAGCTTTCTTGAATGTGTTCGCTGCTGAATGAGTCTTCTGAAGATTGAACGTTTTGAAGCTTTTCTCTGTTTGCCGATGGTCGAATTTTACTTTTTTCAACCTTTCTCGCCCGGACGTTCTGAATTTTTGAAAGATACTACCTCTCATGTGGTTACTATTAAGGTAGAGAAGTCAGGTAGAGAAGCAGCAAGATCAGATACGATCCACACGACTATTCAATCCGGGGTGACTTCATGAAGAAAAAGTGGTGGAAAGAAAGCGTCATTTACCAGATTTATCCGATCAGCTTCAAGGATACAACGGGTGACGGCAAGGGCGATCTGCGCGGCATCATCGAAAAGCTTGATTATTTGCAGGAGCTGGGCGTAGATGCCATCTGGATCTGCCCGATCTATACCTCGCCAGGTTATGATAACGGGTATGACATCAGCGACTATTACGGGATTGATCCCAAATACGGCACGATGGAAGACTTCGACGAACTGCTTCAGAAAGCGCATGCCCGCCATATCCGCATCATCATGGACCTCGTACTGAATCACAGCTCGCATGAACATGAATGGTTTATCGAAGCGTCCGCTTCCAAAGACAACCCCAAACGCGATTATTACATCTGGCGCGAACCTAAGGAGAATGGCGGGTATCCGAACAACTGGGAATCGTACTTCAGCGGTTCAGTCTGGGAATTTGATGAACGGACGCAGGAATATTACATGCACCTCTATGCCAAAGAGCAGCCGGATCTCAACTGGGAGAATCCTCAGGTCGTCCAAGAACTGCATGACATGGTGAAATGGTGGCTGGAAAAAGGCGTGGACGGGTTCCGTTTCGACGCGATCTCGCATATCGTCAAAGCGGAAGGCCTGCCGGACGCGGACAATCCGCAGAACCTTCCGGTGGTGCAGGCGTATCACTTTTTCTCCAATCTGGACAAAGTGCATTATTTCCTGCGGACGCTGAACGAGGACGTGCTGGACTTCTACGACATCATGAACGTGGGCGAAGTCTCCGGTCTCGGGCCGGAGCAGGCGCTGGATTATGTGGGGGAAGGGCGCAACGAGCTGGACATGATCTTCCAGTTCGAGCATATGTTCCTCGACGCCAAATCCGGCGGTACGGGCAAATGGGACATCAAGCCATGGACGCTGATCGACCTCAAGAAGATCATGAGCCGCTGGCAGACCGTGCTGCACAAAAAAGGCTGGAACGCCAATTACATGTCCAACCACGACCAGCCTCGCCAAGTGTCGCGCTTTGGCAACGACGGCGACTACCGGGTGCGTTCGGCCAAGATGCTGGCGACGTTCCTGCATACGCTTCAGGGGACGCCGTACATCTATCAGGGCGAAGAGATCGGCATGACCAACGTGAGCTTCCCGTCGATCGACCAGTACCGTGACGTCGAGACGCTGAACTATTACAAGCAGTGTATCAAGCGGGGCATGGACGAGAAGGAAGTCATGCAGCGTATCTGGAAAAAAAGCCGGGACAATGCCCGAACGCCGATGCAGTGGAATGTCGAGGAACATGCGGGCTTCACCGACGGTCAGCCGTGGATGGACGTGAATCCGAATTATACGAAGATCAACGTAGAAGCGGCCCGCCGCGATCCCGATTCCATCTTCCATCATTACCGCAAGCTGATTGAACTGCGCAAGAAGCATGAGGTGATCGTGTATGGCGATTACCGACTGGTGATGCCACTGCATGAAGAGATCTATGCGTTTGTTCGTACCTGGGAAAATGAAAAGCTGCTGGTGATCCTGAACTTCTTCAGCGGCACGCCGACGTTCGAGTGGCCGGAGGAACTGCTGAACATGAAGACCGAGCTGCTGCTGGCGAACTACGAGCCGCTGGAGGACGAGGAGCTGGAGCATCTGACGCTGCGGCCTTATGAGAGTCGGGTGTATAAGTTAAGTTGAGTGAGTGGAAAAGAGCCTTCCCGGGTGCGGGGAGGCTCTTTGGCTGTTTTGGAAGGAAGATCCTATTCGTTGGAGAAGCGAGGGGCTGCGCGAAAAATTCGTTCAAACCGCTGTCTCGCCGGAAAGCCGGATTGTATCGGGAGGGGAAGCTTTCCGGACTCAAAGGCGTAGCCTATGCTTACGAAGTGACTTTCTTCGAAAGTCTGTATCTCACTGAATTTTCCGCTCCGCGATTTGCTTCGTTCACTGCTAGTTCTAACCTTCCCGAGCGCCCGCCGAGCCTTCCCGAGAAAAGGAAGGCTCTTTGGGGTGGGAGAGAAAGAGAAAGAGACCAAGAAAAAAGCAACGTCTAAGTCATCGGTCAGCCTGGAATCCCGGCTGAATCGGGCTGCCCGGACATATACCGGGCAATCAGGTCGTCGGCGATCTCGTCGGCTGCGCGAGGATGGCCGAGGGACGCTGCGCGGCTGCGTGATGCCGCCAGCTTCTTGGGATCGCCGAGCAGGGAGGCGATCTGCGCCGACAGTTCGTCGGCGCTGCGGGAGATGAACGCCACACCCTGCTCCGCCAGGTAGACGGCGTTGTTGCGTTCCTGGCCGGGCACAGGCCGGAACAGGAAGATCGGGAGCCGGCAGGCGAGCGATTCGGCGAGCGTGATGCCGCCGGGCTTGGTGACAATGCAGTCGCTCATGCGCATGAGCGAGGCGACGCGGTCGGTGAAGCCGAGGATCTGAATGCGCGAGTTCCCCGCGTACTGCTGCGCGAGTCCCGCGCGCATCTCCTCGTTGCGACCGCAGACGACAACAATCTGGATGTCTTCCTGCGCGAGCAGCAGGTCGCAGACCCGGCGAAGGCCGAGCATGACGCCGTAGGCCCCGGCCATGAGCAGCACGGTCTTGCGCGCAGGGTCCAGCGCGACGCCCGGCACGGGCGGCTCCCCGGTGCGCAGCGCCCGGGCAGCGGCGAACTCGCCTTCGCTGTGGCGGCTATCGCCACGGGAGCGGTCGCTTCCTCCGGCGCTGTCAAGACTTGCGGCTTCCTCGACCGTGGAAGCTGCTTGGGCTTGAGGCACGACCGCCTCAACCGGGTCAAATCCGCTCTTGATCGGAATCCCGCTGACCGTGATGCGGTTAGGATCGATACCGACTGCGGCGGCTTCGCGGCGCATCTCTTCGGTCGCTACATAGAAGCGATCCACGTCGGGGTGCAGCCAGCGTCCATGCAGATCGAAGTCGGTGACGACATTGACAATCGGAATATTGAGTCCGATCTTGCGGCGCAGCTTGGGCATCACCATCTGGGGAAAGGTGTGGATGACTACGCTGGGCCGTTCGGTCTTGAGGTACTCTTCCAGCCTTCTTGTGCCGAAGGCGTGCAGGATATGGGCGAACGGTTTATCGGATTTCATTTCTTTGGTCATATTGTAGACAAGCCCATACAGGCCGGGAATGGTGCGGTAGCTCTGCATATACACAAATCGGGTGAGGTCGTTCAACTTGGGATGTGCTTCAGCCATCAGATCCAGCAGCTTGACCTGATGGATGCCGCGTTCGTTCAAGCTTTTTTCCAAGGCTTTGGTCGCCTGATAATGTCCGTCGCCGTAGCTGGCGTACAGGATGAGAACGTTCGGTTCGTGCGGTTGCATGGGTTCCTCCCTGGAAGATGCGAGATAATCTCTATCATATCACACAGAGCGGTAGAGATACGAAGCAGCAGATGCGAAGAAATGTTCGCTTTGTGGACGAGCATCCAGCAACTTTTGGGAAGCAGGAGGCGTCTAACGAAATAAGTTCATATTGACCTTGATACTGAACTTGCCGCCTCTTGCAGAGATTTTGCACCGCGCCCTGCGGTTCATATCCAATTTCGTCGAAAAATGTTATACTCGTAAGTAAGCATCTTCTTAAAATCTGTGCATGAGCTTTGTTTTTCGTTTGGAAGGAGAGTCGCATCCGGCCAAAGAGAGAAAGGGCAAACCGGAAGTGATTCAGTAAGCATTTCGTCGGGTATGTAAGAAGTCAGGTGGATGTTTGACTTCACAGCGGCGCAGATCGGAGCCGAGTTTCAAGGCAACGGTGCGCGGCGGGCAGTGCGATAACCTCTAGGGGCGTCTGTCGGCAGCAGATTTTTTTGACATTCTCGATAACGAAATACGTTCCGGGAGGGAATTATGATGGCGACCAAAGGTCATAACGAAGTCAAGGAAAGTCTGCGGGAAATGACTCGTATTTTCCGTCCGAGCGATCCGAAAAAGTTTGTAAAGGAATATGTTCGGAAGTATCACATTATGGGTGGATACGAGGAAGAATTGACGCTGGTTGTGGAACATGAGATGGGCAAGCTCAACTCCTCCGCTTCCTAGCACGTGCTTGAGGCGGCTGCGGCCGTAACCGGATGAATAAGGAAGATGCCTTTGTCGGTCGCCAGATGTGGATGTGGGCCGGCAATCGAAGGAATGGACTTTTATGCGAAACGCGAAACATCTCGACCGTCCTTGTGGCTAACGCCTGAGGGCGGTTTTTTTGATGCGATTTAAGGGTGTGGTTGGTTCTCTGGTCAATTGGGGGGCAGCGATAGTGTTTCCCTTGACGAAAAGGATAAATTCGGTTAGATTGTGCTTATCCATATATACAGAAGCACAGAAGATGTACGACTGCGTGCAGTGAGAACGGAGGAACAATATGGACGGAACCTGGCGTCAAGCCTGGTCGATCGTGGGCCGGGAATTTAAGATTGACCGTTATTATATACTGGCTTCGCTGATTCTGATTGCCTATATGGGCTTTTTTTCGGGAATCATGATTGGAGAGATACCGCAGAAGAGCGGGCTGCTGCTGGTGGTGGATCTCATATTCTGGGCCATTGCGTCGATGATTGGCTACTACTTTTCCAAGCGGATTGCCAAATACATGATGGAAGACTCCTATACAAGTATGCTGGCGTATTACCGGACACTGCCGATCTCGCCCCAGGCTCTGGTTCTGGCACGGATGATTCAACTCCTGCTGTGTACGCTGTTCAATGGGACTTTATTTTTTATTATCGTGTATTTCGTTCATCACGGTGTTCACGAACAGATGGGTCTGGCGGCTTACCTCGTATTTGCGTTCACCTGGACAGCCTTCGGCTTGATCTTTAACTGCCTCTATATCGGGATGGAACTGCTGATGCGCGGAAAAGGTTACTTCTGGTACAACTGTGCACTGGTGTTGGTGATGGAGGCGATTGTAGTGGGACTGCATTATACAGTCGGGTCGATTGTGGAATCGAGTATTCGGATCAGTGTGGATCGCGGTGTAGCCTCGCCTGCCCTATGGATTCTGCTGCTGCTTGCCGCTGCCTCGATCTTCGCCGCGTATCGTGTGATCGTCAGCAGACTGCCGCTTCGCAATCTGGGCTAGAGGTCATTAACGGGGATAAAGGAGTGAAGTTATGCGAATACCCGTTCAAATTAACGAAAGCAGTGCAGAGCCGCTGTATCATCAGATCGAGTCGCAGCTGCGTTCGCTGATCGTCACTGGACAGATCGCTGAAGGTACGCTGCTGCCTTCCATCCGGGAATTCTCGGCTGACCTGAAATGCAGCGTCATCACCATTCGGCGTGTGTATCAGGATCTGGAGAATGAAGGGCTGCTGCGCACGCGCCAGGGAACGGGCACATTCGTCACCAAGGTGGATACGGATGATCGAGAAGCGTACAAGAGACAGATCGTGCAGGACGTCGTACGGGAATTGATTGATACAGCAAGATCCGTTGGGTATACACCGGATGAACTTCGTGCCTTATTGGATGAAACGCTGCGCGAGGAAGAGCGTAGATAGACGGGAGTGTTTCCAAAAAGCCCCTCTTCACGGAATGATTCGTAAGAGGCGGAAAGGGGAGCTTCCGATAGAGCCACGCAGCGGCGCGGCTCAAGACCGGAAGGAGTGGAAGCATGGAAAAGGCAGCGCTGGAATGGCGGAACGTCGTCAAGAAACGGGAACGACTGGATTTGGGTCCGGTCGATCTCAAGCTGTATGAGAATTATATAACGGCGCTCATCGGACGCAACGGTTCGGGCAAGACAACGCTGATGAAGCTCGCGGCGCAGCTCATCCATCCCGATCAAGGGCAAATGCTCTGGTTCGGTGAGACTTATCCCAAAGGCATCCCTGTGGAGATTCGATCGCAGATCGCCTACGTACCGGAGCATTATGCAGCGGAGGAAGATGGTCTCAAGATGGATGATGCAGCGAAGTTTCGCGCGTCCTGTTATGCTCGCTGGGACTGGCAGCGCTATGAGGAACTGCTTCATCGCTTTGAAGTACCGGGGGATAAGAAGTTGAACAAGCTGTCGAAAGGGCAGCGGCGCAAGTTTGAGATTACGGCTGCGCTGGCGGCAAGGCCCAAGCTGCTGCTGCTCGATGAACCTTCTTCAGGCCTTGATCCTTTTGCCTGGAAGACGATGATGAATGAAATTCGCCGCTGCGTGGACGAGGATGGGACAACCGTGCTGCTCTCGACTCATGTGGTGGAAGAAGTGCGTCGAATGGCGGATTACCTGATTCTGATGGATCGGGGACGTTCATTGGGCATGGCCGAGAAGGATCTGCTGCTTGAACGCTGCCGTGAGGTCTGGATTCCACAGGGGGAAGAACTGCTGGATGAGCTGCCGGGAATCGTCGAATCGGCGGTGGAGATGTCGGGGATGGTTCGTTTTATCACCTTGGACTATGGAGCGACAGCGATTTTGCTCGAAGAAGCCGGTGTCAAGCCGATTCGGGTTCGTGCGCTTGAACTCGATGAAGTGATGGAGCATTGGATGAACGGCAGCATGCAGTTGACGGAAGCAGGAATGAAGCAGGAATGAAGCAGGAATGAAGGAAGAACGACATCCGGCATGAGGGAAAAGTCCATGGTCGAAGATCAGCGCAGGGGCAAAACCGAAAGGGAGGATGAAGATGACGGAAAGACTGGTATTGCAAAGCGTCGTCAAACGTTATGGAAACAAGACGGCGGTAGACCACATCTCGCTTGGCGTACAGGAAGGTGAGATTTACGGCCTTCTGGGAGCCAACGGAGCGGGCAAGACGACCACGATGCGCATGGTGCTGGGTCTGATCTATCCCGATGAGGGCAGCATTACATATGGCGGTCGTCCGTACGGCGGCGACGTCCAACGCATCGTAGGTTATCTACCGGAAGAACGAGGACTGTATCCCAAAGTCAAGGTCAGCGAGCAGATCATCTATCTGGCCAAGCTGCGCGGTATGAACGGAAGCGAAGCCGAGCAGAATCTGAAATACTGGATGAAGAAGTTTGAAGCCGAAGAGTATTACGACAAGCGGATTGAAGAACTGTCCAAGGGGAATCAGCAGAAGATGGGCTTCATTGCAGCTGTTGTGCATCGTCCGGAGATCATCATTCTCGATGAAGCGTTCAGCGGTCTTGATCCGGTCAATGTGGAACTGCTCAAGCTGGCGGTCAAAGAACTGCGCGACCAGGGAGCAAGCATCCTGTTCTCCACGCACCGTATGGAACACGTCGAGGAGTTATGCCGCAATATCACGATTCTGGATCGTTCCAAGACGGTGCTCCAGGGCGATATTCGGGAGATCAAGAACCGATTCCCGCGCGAACAGATTCTGCTCAAGACGTCTTCGGCAGTGACCGGCCTGGATCAGATTGCGGGTGTCGTTGGCGTTGAAGGAGATCCGGAAAGCTATCTGATTCGCATCAACGATGAAGCGGCTGCTGTGCCTGTGTTGACCGAAGCGATGCGCCAGAGCGAAGTCCGTCACTTTGAAGTCAAAGAACCGACGCTGAACCAAATCTTCATTCGATCGGTGGGTGAACGTCATGAATAGACTGGGAACCGTAATCGGATTTACGTTTAAGAACAAGGTCCGCACCAAGTCCTTCCTCATTACTACGCTGCTGTTGGCTCTGCTGATGACGATCGGGATTCATTTGCCCTTCCTCATTCAGCTGTTTACCGGAGACGACTCCGGCAGCTCGAACAAGATTGGGATCGCGGCTGAAGGCCATCCCGAGATTGCCCAGCAGATTGAAGATTATGTCTCGGCTCTGCCAGAGAATGAACTGCAATTTGTGCCTCTGGAGCAGGGCGATGCGGCTGCGCTGAACAAGCAGGCGCAGGACCAGAAGCTGGCGGGATACCTGGAGATTGCTCCGGCATCTGCGCAGGGGACAAGCGAGGCGTTCCCAACCGTGCAGTATGTGTCCAAGAGCGGTTCCATCCCGGCGGATCTCCAGGCTGCGCTTCAGCCGGCGATCGAGAGCGCCAAGACCCGCTTCATCACGCAGGGAGCGCTGAGTGACGAACAGATTAAGCAGCTGACTACCCCTGCGCAGCTTACGGCGGTCAGCTACGATAAACTGGCAGGCACCGATACGGGAGGGACGGATGAGGCTGAAGGCAGCAAGTTCAGTCCGATGAACTTCATCACCGTCTACGTGCTGATGACCCTGTTCTTCTTCTCGGCGATGCTGACGGGCAACATGATCGCCTCGGAAGTCACATCGGAGAAAAGCTCGCGTGTCATGGAGATTCTGATTACCAGCGTCGCGCCGCTGACCCAGATGTTCGGCAAGGTCATCGGAGTCTTCCTCGTAGGCCTGGTGCAGATCGGCATCTTCGGGGTGACGATTGCCATCAACCTGATGCTGCCGTACAACCGCAACGTGCTGGCGGGCTTCGACCTCGATTTCTCGCAGATGCCGCTGGATGTACTCGCGTACGGCCTGATCTTCTACATTCTGGGCTACTTCCTGTACGCGCTGCTGTATGCCGCTGTGGGTTCGATCGTCAGCCGGACGGAAGACCTCGGCCAGGCGGTTACGCCGCTGACCATGCTGTCGCTGGCGGCTTTCTACATCGGGATCTTCAGCCTGAATAATACAAACTCGCTGCTGATGAAGATCTCGTCGTTCGTGCCGTTCACATCGCCGACGACCATGATCGCACGGATCGGACTTGGCGAGATTGCGTTCTGGGAAATTCTCGTCTCGCTTGTGCTGCTGCTGGCGGCGATCTTGTTCTTCGGTTGGTTGTCCGCGAAGATCTACCGCACAGGCGTGCTGATGTACGGCAAGCGTCCTTCGTTCAAGGAGCTGCGTAAGGCGATGAAGGCGTACAAGATCTGATCGTTTTCCTCATTTCATCGCGTGACAGCTGTATAGTCGGAGAAGCTATGTCGCTAAAATGACAGGACGATGGGATAGAGAAACAGTTGAATAGCGGTTATCAAAAGAGACGTCTTGCGTGCAGGGCGTCTTCTTTTTTGTGGCTGGATAGGCTCATTTTTTACGTTGAAAATTATTCTTTACTTATCGTTCTAGAAATGATATTTTGTTAATCAAGCAGGAGCTTATTTTTTTGAGAATTGTAGAATGAACATTCTAATAAACAACGTTCGATCATGGAGAAGGTTCAGGATCGTCCGCCCAAGGAGAGAGCGAAATGAAATACACGGTTATTACAGGAGCAAGTTCGGGCATTGGGTATGAGGCGGCTGTGGCTTTTGCAGCCCGCGGCAAAAATCTGATTGTGGTAGCCAGAAGACAGGATGAGCTGGAGGCGCTCAAGGCCAAGATCCAGCAGCTCGATCCTCAGGTGGACGTCATCATTCACACCCGCGACCTGTCGATCTCCTCAGAAGCGCATGCTTTATATGAAAGTCTGAAATCGTATGAAGTTGAAACCTGGATCAATAACGCGGGGTTGGGAGCGGGGCCTTTTGTTGTGGATCATCCGCTTGATAAGGTCGAAAACATGCTGCGTGTGAACATCGAAGCTCTGACGATTCTATCCACGTTATATGCACGGGATTATGCAGATGTCGAAGGGACTCAGCTGATTAACGTCTCTTCCGCGCTTGGCTATGCGATTGCGATAGGCAGCGTAGCCTACTCCGCGTCCAAATATTATGTAAGTGCCTTTACCGAAGGACTTGCCCGGGAGTTGGAGATCCGCGGAGCGAAGCTGAAGGCCAAAGTATTGGCACCTGCTGTCACAGCCACAGAGTTCCTGCAAAAAACATTGGATACCGACCATTTCGATTACAACGCAGGAAATCTTAAATACCACACGGCACAACAAATGGCCGGTTTCATGCTGGAGCTGTACGATGAGCAGGATGCGGTAGTGGGGATCGTCGATCTCCAGTATGAGTTCCAGTTAAGGGGAGCGATCTATCCGGTGCTGACGCAGCTGCATTAAGCGAAGGTAATTGAATGAGATACACATAAGGACAGGCCGCGGCTGGCGGCACTGTCCTTTTTGCTGTCGTCTTGTATATAAAATAGTGGAACAGTGAGTCAGAGAAAGGCTTGGTAGAGCGAGTTCGGGATGATAATCTTGGAGTATCCATTGATCTTATTCATTGATAAAAAAACAAGGAGGCTCTTATGCGGATTCTGATCTTGGGAGCGACTGGTCGTGTGGGTCGCGTTATGACAGAGCTTGCTTTGCGGGATGGACACGAAGTGACCGTGCTGGTACGGGATGCGGACAAAGTCGAGAAACACGATCGGCTCAATATTATCGAAGGAGACGCTTGCCGAGAGGCAGATATAGAGCGGGCGATGACAGGCTGCGAGGCGGTTATCAGCGCACTCAACACGGATGGTACAACAACGCTTAGTGACAGCATCCCCCTCATCATTATCCAGATGCAGCGAGTAGGGATTCGGCGTATTGTCACGATTGGTACAGCCGGAATTCTCCAGAGCCGTGAGGAACCTCAGCGGCTGCGTTACGAGTCCAATGAATCCAGGCGCCGCTCTACCCGCGCAGCGGAAGAACACCGCCGCGTGTATGAACGGCTGAGCGCGACCGATCTGGAGTGGACGATCGTCTGTCCAACTTATTTGCCGGACGGCATCTACACCGGGCAGTACCGCGTGGAGCGGGATTATTTGCCGGAAGGCGGCAAGGAGATTTCCGTAGCCGATACGGCTGAGTTTGCGTATCAGCAGTTGGTTGATCGCACGTATGTGGGCGCTCGGGTGGGGATTGCTTATTGAGGGGTGATGGGATTGGAAGCTTCAGAGCTGAAGGCATTTTTACGTACGCATCAATCTTTTGAAGTCGCTAAAAAAACGTTTAGAATTTATGTGGAAAGTTGGAGAGAGGAAGAACCAGAAGAATTCTTTGAAGCCTTCGGAGATATTGATATTGATTTAGTGGAAGTTGAAGCATGGCGCGGTTCTTTGGTTGTGAATTTTTTGTATGATCGTGACATCGAGTTTGTATCTGCTTCTTTGAAAATAAGCTTTGATGATAAGATTTTGGCTGAGTACTTTTTGATTCAAGACTTAGATGGAGAAATAATAGACGACAGACTCCACTTTGAATGATTTAGAGATTTAGATTATTCATGATCTGCACAGGATTAGAGTATTGCGAAACAATCGTCCAAGAGATGCAAGAAAACAGGAGGTCCACCATTGTTCGATGAAAAACAAGTAAAAGAATGGTTAGTGAAACATGATGCCGAGAAGCGCTGCCATGAGGGTTTCTGGGAGAATCTCGAAAGTTACAGAACGGATTACCCGGAAGAATACGAAGAATATTTTCCGAATTTCGATAAGTCAAAGGTTCATGTTGAAGTAAAGTCTATTCGGATTAGCTACATGAATTATCCCGACTTGAGTTACAATCATGTGCGAGTGTATATGCCGATCCAGTATGAGGGTGAGAAGATCGGCTACTATGAATTGTGGTTGGATTTTGACGGCGAGGTAGCAGATGATTATTTTGTTATAGATTAGTCAAGGAACTGCAAGCCGAACTTTTCGCCTTTTCCAAGCCTACCCGGTCGTGCCCCTCTCATTCCACCTCCAGAAGTGGTACAATCGAGTTTGGAACCCAACCGCTTCTCGCCCGTAAGGGTAAGAGAACGCCGAAAGCGAGTTCTTTCAACAAAATGTACAACGCAGAATGAGAGGTTACGATCGAGTGTGGACGTTAAATTAATCACCAAGGAACAAATCTGGGAGCTGAGGCATCAAGTGATGTGGCCCACGGAGGAGTTCGATTACATCAAGCTTCCGGACGATGATGAAGGGCTGCATTACGGGCTGTTCGATGGCGGCGAGCTGGTGTCTGGGGTATCGCTGTTTATCCAGGGCAAAGAGGCGCAGTTCCGCAAGTTTGCGACGCGCACCGAGCGGCAGAACTGCGGATACGGCAGCAAGCTGCTGACTTATGTGCTGAAGGAAGCGAAGCGCCGCGGCGTGAAGCAGATCTACTGCAACGCCAGAGTGAGCAAAGTACCGTTCTACGAAAAGTTTGGGCTGTCCCGCACGGATGTCGTGTTCAACAAGGGCGGCAAGGATTATGTAGTCATGGAGCGGTGCTGCTAACATCCAACTAAATACGAATATGCGGCATAACAGATGCGGCAGGCCGTCTTACCGGAAGCGATCACCGGGAGACGGCCTTTTTTTGCCAAGGAGGTGTATAGGGGTTCGCACCAGATGTCATTTGATTTGCTAAAATCAGGCGAAGTCCGGTAGACTAGAAGTTAGGGTTTTTATCCGCAGTTTAGGTATGAATGGACATTGGGGTGAAGGGAAAACCGTTCGTCATGCGGCTGCGAGTCAAGAAGGGGGACATGCAATGAAGCCAACCAAAGCGTCGAAAGCGAAAGGATCTACAGCCAAAACGTCGAAAGTCACAGCGTCCAAAGCAGCTAAAGGCCCGCTTCCCAAACAGGGCAAGTTAAATCTAGAGGACAAGTTCGTCAAGCCGCGCAAGTCGAACAAAATCCTGAAGATCTTCTCCAGAGTTCTGCTCATCGTGATCGGTGCCGTCATTACCGCATACGGCTTGGAAGCCGTACTGATTCCCAATAACGTTTCGGACGGTGGAGTGACAGGCCTGAGCATCGTAGGCTCCAAATTGTTCGGCATGCCGCTCGGCCTTCTGATTGCCATCCTCAATATTCCGTTCGTATGGCTCGGTTACAAACAGATCGGCAAAAGTTTCGCGCTGTATTCGGTCATCGGAATCGCCGCGCTGGCGGTCAGCACGACGCTGATGCACCATGTTCATACGATCATCGACGGCGACACGCTGCTCGTTACGGTTGTCGGCGGGATCATCATCGGTACGGGGATGGGTATCGCGCTCCGTAACGGCGGAGCACTGGACGGCATTGATATGCTGGCCGTGCTGCTGTCGCGCAAACTGCCTTTTGGTACGAGTGACCTGATTCTGTTCCTGAATACGTTTGTATTTATCGTCGTATCCACAGTGTTTGGACTTCAGGGCGCGATCCTGTCCGCACTGGCCTACTTCATCGCTTCCAAAGTCATTCATATCGTCGAAGAGGGCCTCAGCGGCTCCAAGACGTTCAAGATCATCACCAATCAGCCGGAAGTCATGGTGGAGACCATCCGCGACCGACTGGGCCGTGGAGCCACGTATTCCGATGCGTATGGCGGTTATAGCAATGAACAGTTCAAGGAAATCACCTGTGTCATCAACCGGATGGAAGAGAGCAAGATCAAGGAAATCATCCATCAGATTGACCCTGGAGCCTTTGTTGTCGTCTATGATGTGGCAGAGGTACGGGGCGGTAACTTTAAGAAAAAGGACATTCACTAATCGAGCGGAGGTCGGCACAGACTCGTTCTGCGACAGCCCTGCCGCCTCGCGCCGTAAGATCCACATAAGCAGCCTTCTCTCCAAGCCGAACCTGGCAGAGAGAAGGCTTTTTGCATATGAAAATGTGAAAAAACGACCTGTAACGAGAGGGGATCTCGTCCAGGTCGTTTTTGAAGATCGGAGTGAAGATGGGTCGATCAATATTGATCGAAATAGGTTTGAATTTCACTTGGTTTGTTCGTTTGAGTCAGTGCCAGCATGAGGAGAATACGCGCTTTCTGCGGATTCAGGGAGTCAGACGTGACCATGCCTGCCTTGTCGTCGCTGTCGGAGTGTGTGACTACGCCGCTGCCGGTACGTGTTGAACGAGCCACAATGACGCCCTGAGCGGCGGCTTTGGCTGCACCTTTGGAGGACACGGAAGACATCGAACCGTTGCCGCTGCCTGCGACAACAATGCCCTTGGCTCCTGCCGCGATCGCTGCATCATAGAAGTAGCTGCCGTTATTTTGATATTCGTACAAGATGTCCACCTGTGGCAGTGAAGTCAGATTGGTGACGTCAAACACAGTCTGGGTGGTATGTTTGCGAGTGCTCTCGTTATAGAAGAAGACATTGCCGCCGGATACGACGCCCAGATAACCCTGCTCAACCGACTTGAACGTATCCGTTCCCGTCGTGTTGGTCTTGGTGATGTAGCGGGCCGATCCGATGCGGTCGTTCAGTTCGATCATGACGCCTTTGCCGCGAGCTTTGGGACTGCTGGCGATCTTAACGGCGTTGTACAGGTTAAAGGAACCGTCTGCGCTGATCGCCGTAGCGGGACGCATGGCGCCGACAACGACCACCGGTTTATCACTTTTGACGACGAGATTCAGGAAATAAGCCGTTTCTTCCAGGGTATCCGTGCCGTGAGTGATGACGACGCCATCCACATCGTCGGAAGCCAGCAGTTCGTTGATCCGTTTCGCCAGCTTGAGCAGTACGGCATTGTCGATGTCCGGGCTGCCGACATTGGCGATCTGTTCACCGCTGACATTCGCCAGCTGCTTCATTTCCGGAACGGCATTAATGAGTGTATCAATGGTCAGCGCTCCGGCCTTATAGCCGGTCACGTCCGTGTTGGAGGCAGAAGAACCGGCAATCGTGCCGCCTGTAGCCAGGATCTTCACATTAGGCAGTGCAGCGGTGACCGGGGTTGGAACGGCTGCTGCCACTGTTTTTGCAGGTGCAGGTGTAGAAGAGATGACGGTGCCTTGAACCACGGTGTCGGCGGATACGCTGCTCACTGCCATCGGCATCATCAGAGCGGCGGACATCAGCACGATCCCCATCTTTTTCTTCATCTTTACGTTGGTCTTCATGTCTGCCATCTCCTTTAGGTTCGTATATTCTCTTTTTGTGTTAACTTATGTAACATTAATATTACTCTTGGGCTAATTATAGGGAGTGATATTTCGCTTGTCAACTTGTTTTCCGAACAAAAAAATCTATCATGTTATAAAATATAACGCTATCCAGATCAGAAACGAACGTTTTATACGAATTAGCGATTTTCAAACGTTTATTGACCACGTGTTGAATGACAGACCAAAAAGCTCCGACTGTGATAGATCGAAGACCCATCGCAGCCGGAGCTAGGTTGGAAAGGGATGTCTAGGACAGTGAAACCGGGATATAGGAGCCGGAAGAGAACTCGAATAATCCCTGATCGGTCAGTTTGAGTTCGGGAATGACTGTCAATGTCAGGAATGACAGCATCAAGAACAGATTGAATTCCTCGGATGCGCCAAGCCGGAGAAGCTTCTGGTTCAGCTCAAGGAGCGAGGCGTAGACCTCCTCGTAGCCGCGATCCGACATCAGGCCAGCTACAGGAAGCGGCAGTGAGGCGATTAATTCGCCATCTTCGATCACGACCAGGCCGCCATTCAGACGGCTGACTTGGTCAATAGCGGCCAGAATATCGCGGTCAGACGCCCCAACCGCCACGATGTTATGAGAATCATGGGCGACGGTTGTGGCGATTGCGCCGCGCTTGAGACCAAAGCCGCGAACGATGGCTGCACCAACGCAGCCGGTTGCCCGGTGCCGCTCGACCACGACCATCTTGAGCAGATCGCGTTCAATCGAGGGGGCGAAGCAGCCATCTTGGGTGTCAACGGTATCTACGCTGCGCCCGGTAATCAGACTGCCGGGAACGACTTCGATGATATGACATTCGCGGGAGTCTCCGTGAACCGCAATGGCGATGTCCGCCGCAGTAACCGGTTTGGCGTTCAGATTGGGCAAGGAGATGGAGGATTCGCCCACATGAGAAGAAGCTTGGGAATGAACGTTACGCGCCGTTTCTGCCTCTGTTGGATGGCCGCCTGAAATGAGCGTAGATTCGCCGCTTGAGTCGAAGACGCACTCGCCTTTTTTGTAGACCTGATGAATCGACACGTCGTTCAAATCATCAAGCAGCAGCAGGTCGGCCTGATAGCCGGGAGCGACGGCGCCGAGCTGGCGCAGTCCGAAGCACTCGGCGGCATTCAGCGTGGCCATCTGCACCGCGATGACGGGGTCCAGCCCCTCAGCGAGAGCCAGTCGAACGGCATGGTCGATGCTGCCGTGTTCGATGAGATCGTCCAGCAGCACATCATCGGTGACAAACAGACAGCGGCGAGAATTGCGTTCGGTGATCGCGGGCAGCAGCGCCTTGAGATCCTTGGCGACTGTGCCTTCACGAACCATAAGGTACAGGCCCAGTTCCAGCCGGTCGATGGCCTCCTGCACATTGACTGCTTCATGATCGGTGCGAATGTCCGCAGCCCGGTAGATATTCAGGTCTTCGCGTCCGATGCCTGCGGCGTGCCCGTCGATATGTCCGCCAACCGCACGAACGGCGTCAAGCTTGGCGAGCATGTCGGGGCTTCCGTTTGCCACGGAAGGAAAGTCCATCACTTCAGCGAGGCCCAACACCCGGGGGTCGGACAGAAAGGTAGACAGTTTGTCGGCGGTCAGGTTCGCTCCATTATGCTCAGTTGGGGTAGCGGGTACGCAGGAAGGCAGCATCACAAACAGATCGAGCGGCACCTGCTCCGCATCTTGCAGCAGATAACGAATCCCGTCTTCCCCGGCAACATTGGCGATCTCATGAGGATCGGTGACCACGGTGGTGACGCCATGCTGAAGAGAGACTTTGGCAAATTCCGAAGGCAGCAGCATGGTGCTCTCAATATGGACATGTCCGTCGATGAATCCCGGAACGATGATCCGACCGGCAGCATCCAGCTGTTGATGGCCTTCATAGGTGCCGATACCGACGATCATGCCGTCGGTGATGGCGATGTCTCCGGTCATCCAGTTTCCGGTGAAGACGTTGAGGATGCGGCCGTTTTGAATGACGAGATCCGCTGGGATGTGCTTGCCCGCGGCAGCGATTCTACGGCTCAGAGTTGAAGAGTTCATGGACATGAGCTTGGCTCCTTTTTTAATGGGAATATCCGGTTCACGCCAAAAATCCCGACTACAAAGCAAATGCGAATGGTTCCAATCCATTCTTCAACACGCCCAATCCACACAGAGCGGCGTTCATTTGTTTGTAATCGGGATTTTACGGTTCCCGGTAGAGACCTCCATACCGTATCTACGGAGTTATACATGGCTATGCAGTTGGCGGGTGATCGATTAGGAGCCATTATATCAATCTGAGCGGCGCAGCTCAAGATGTAGACGTCGCTGGATTTCACTCTAAGCCCTTTCTCGCCCTTTCGCAAAAGTTGGGTAGAAGTCCAAAAGCGGGTACAATAATTAGGAACCCCAAATCTACCTGATATAAGGAGAATTCTATTGATGAGATCCTGGAAGAAGATGCTGTTATCTCTGACGGCTGCCGCCAGTCTGGTGGCTTACTCCGTCCCGACCTTCGCCGCACAGCCAACAGAGGCTCCAGGTGCGAAGCTTACGGTCAATGGTAAACCGGTTGATTATGCTTATGGCGAGGTTCTCGCGCGCAAAGGGACGATGATGGTTCCGGTCAGACTGACTGCCGAGGCGCTGGGCGCCAAGCTTCAGGATGTACAGAATGGAACCGTGCGAATCACACGCAATGGCAAGACGGTGACGTTAAAAGATAAAGCGACTCTGATCGGCGGTGTGTCCTTCGTTCCGGTGCGCTCGATGGCTCAGGCGGTAGGCTACGATGTCCATTGGGACAAAGCCACCCGCACGGTTGTGCTGGTGTCCACCAAGACAGGCGAAGCCGCGCGTGGTTTTATGTGGGAAGTGAAGAACGGACCGACAACTGTCTATCTGGTCGGTTCCATGCACATCGCAGACGACAGTTTCTATCCGCTGCGTTCGGAGTTTGAGAAAGCTTTTGCCGAAGCGGATTATCTGGGTGTGGAGATCAATATCGGCAAGGAAGAGAGCGAAGCTCAGGAGAAGAAAGTCATGGAGCTTGGCACTTATCAGGATGGCACAACGCTCAAGGATCATGTTTCTGCGGAGACATACAAGGAACTGGGCAAACTGCTTGAAGCCAACGGAATCAAAGCCAATGCTTTTGATAAGTTGAAGCCTTGGGTAGTAGAGACAACGCTGGGCACCCTGAAATCGGGAGATGCCGGTTATGAGACCGATGAAGGCATCGACCTGTACTTCATTCAGCAGGCCATTCAGCGCAAGCTGCCTATTCTGGAACTGGAATCGTACGATTCGCAACTCAGCATGTTCAACGGATTGTCGGATGACCTGCAAGAACGCAATCTGAAGGGAGCTATTGAGAACTTCGATACGATTGCGGAAGGAACAGACGATATGGCGAAGATGTGGAAAAGTGGAGACGAGAAGGCACTGCTGGCCATGACCCAGGACATCGCGCAGGACCCTGAATATTACAAAGCCCTGATCGTGGATCGGAACGTAGGGATGGCCAACAAGATCGAGGGTTATCTGAAAAGTGGTAAAGCCCAGGAGTATTTCATCGTCGTGGGCGCCGCCCATTATCTGGGGAAAGATGGCGTGCTCAAACTGCTTGAGGACAGAGGATACAAAGTCGAGCGTAAATAAGAATGGAATTGCGATCAGAACGCCTTTCCGGCACCTGCGGTATGCGGGGGTTGGAAGGGCGTTTTGATGATTGGACGGATCGACCCTAAACAGAAGGAGGATGCGAATGAATCGGTTCAAATTACCATCCAACCGACAGCTGCAATCTACACCTCAACCCCAATCTTCATCTCCAAAAAAATCTTCAACAAAGCCTCCAACAAACCCGCGCAGACCGATGCGTAAAAAAAATAAGGGCGCGAAGCTTCTGTTTTCCACAGCGCTGCTGTTAGCTATGGGCATCGCGGCATGGAAAGTGTTGGCGTTCTATGGTTTTGTCGCGGATTCGCCAAGAAGCGATCAACGGATTATCGCGCTGCACCCCGATGTTCAGATAGCCGCAGATCAACTGGTGCAGCAGGCGGCAGAGCGGGGAATCGAAGTGGCGATTACGTCAGACTTTCGCAGCAGCGAGGAACAGGATCGGTTGTATCGGCAGGGACGATCAGAGAAGGGCAATATCGTAACCCAGGCACGCGGGGGACAATCGTATCACAATTATGGACTGGCGATTGATTTTGCCCTGCGGGATGGCTCGAAAGTGATCTGGGATATGGAAAAGGACGGCAATCAAAGCGGGCGTTCCGATTGGATGGAGGTTGTGGATCTCGCCAAGGCGCTGGGCTTTGACTGGGGAGGGGATTGGAGCAATTTCCCGGATTATCCCCATTTGCAGATGGATTTTGGATATACGCTGCGTCAGCTCCAGCATGGTCAATTCCCGCCGGGCTCGCTTGTGGCAGATTCAGCGCCATGACGCCGTTTGTAGGCTGCTGCCCAGGCGGAATTTCATCCAACCTTGAGTCGAAGAGAGCGAAAGCGTACAATAGAAGATACTGTTTTTGCCCATAGGGTAAAAATAGCGATGGTGAAAATGACATTTTCCCCTCCGTTTTGTAACGATTGATGAGCTAATTAGGTTCTCGATTCACGTATAATGCTAACGGTAATCGCAATTCAGCATGAAAGGTGCAGCAGCAATGCCTAAAAAAATCATGGATGTACCCCGCATTTCTGTACGACCCCGACCAACGGGCTCCAACAGCGTTGCTCAGGCGGCAGGAAGCGCCGGTTTATCCGGCAAAAGACGGCACATGAACGGACTGGACGGCCTTCGCGCCGCTGCCGTATTGGCCGTGATCGTGTATCACTTGAACCTGGACATTCTCCCTGGGGGACTGTTCGGCGTAGGATTGTTTTTCGTCTTGTCTGGTTATCTGATTACGGATATTTTGTTGTCGCAGCGGCAGGAACAAGGTTCCATTCGCTTCGCCGATTTCTACATACGCCGCGCCCGGCGGCTGCTTCCGGGAATGTTTACCGTGATGGCGACCGTCATGATCGGACTGCTGTTCGTCGATCCGGCGCGTCTCACAAGTCTACGCGGGGACATCCTCGCAGGTACGCTATACATAAGCAATTGGTGGTACATTTTCCGGCATGTGTCTTATTTTGAGAGCTTCGGCCCTCCGTCTCCATTCGGACATTTCTGGTCGTTGGCTGTGGAAGAACAGTTCTATATCGTCTGGCCGCTTCTGCTGCTGGGTCTGATCGCGCTGCTCAAACGCAGAAGGCTGCTGGTCGTCTATATTCTGACGATGGCTGTGGTGTCCGCGGCTGCGATGGCGATTCTGTATAACCCGGATGTCGATCCCAGCCGTGTCTATTACGGAACGGACACGCGTGCTTTCGCTCTGCTTGCCGGAGCGGCGTTGGCCGTAGTCTGGCCGAGTCAAAGCCTATCGTCCAAGATTCACGGTGGAGTTCGTGTTCTGCTTGATCTGGTCGGCGTCATCGCGCTGGTGTTCCTGGCTCATGAGATGCTGACGGGGAGCGAGTATGACTCTTCGCTGTATGATGGCGGAATGGCGCTGCAATCCGCTGCCGCAGTGCTGCTGATTGGCGTGCTGGCGCATCCGGCTTCGCTGTTGTCTCGTCTGTTTGGCGTGGCGCCGCTCCGCTGGATCGGTCGTCATTCCTACGGACTGTATCTCTGGCATTATCCGATCATCGCCTTGACTACGCCAAGCGTGGATACGGATGGAGTCGATTGGCTGCGGATTGGTCTGCAAGTGAGCGCAACCTTTGTACTGGCCGCCTTGTCGCTCAAATATATTGAAGATCCGATCCGTCTGCACGGCTTCCGGGCTTTCTTCCGTTCGATCTGGAGTGGCCATCGCCGCCCAGAGCAAGTGATTGCGCTTCGTACTGCGCTGCTGGTAGGTGCTGCGTTCATTGGATTTGCCGTGTTCCGTCTGACGGACACGCCATCTGCGATGACGGCTTCGACAGCGCCGAATGAATCGGTGGTATCGAAGCCGACGGCTGCGTCTTCGCCGCGCCAAGAAGTCACGCTGGAAACGCAGCCGCGTCCAACTGTGCCCAACAAGCTAAGTTATTCGTCCGGCGTAGGAAGACAAACGGTTCCTTCAGATCCTCCTTCAGTGGGAGGGGCGCCAAGCTCACAAGGCAAGGATCAGCCGCAGGCGGAGCAGACGCAACCATCGACGGTGCCATCCAGCGACTCGCCCGAGGCAAGCTCAGAGTCGATTCCGCCAGCATCCGGTACAGTGAAGTACACGGTGATTGGAGATTCCGTCATTCTCGATGCCAAGCCTTATCTGGAGCAGGGAATTTCCAATGTATATGTGAGCGGCAAGATCGGACGCCAGATGTGGGAAGCACCGGATCTGCTCGCGGGTATTCGTGCGCAGGGTCAGCTGGGTGGTCGGGTCGTCATTGAGCTGGGAACCAACGGCTCCTTTAATTCCAAGAATCTTACGGACGTGCTGGACGCGCTTCAAGGCAAAGAACAGGTGTATCTGGTGACTGTACGAGTGCCGCGTTCCTGGGAACGAAGCGTCAATCGGGCGCTGAACAAAGCGGCGGGCGAATATGATAATGTATCGCTGATCGACTGGCACGGCGCAAGTGCAGGCCATGACGATTATTTCGCCGAAGATGGTGTTCACCTGACGCCTACCGGCTCGCAGGCGTTCGCCGATCTCATTCGCCGAACGGTAGTGAAGAAGGAACTGAGCATGAGATAAAATTCATGAGATGAAACGATAGATACAAGCATAGATACGAAGATGGAAGAGGTAGATGGATAAGAGATCGATGGATAAGCGGAAAGCGGGCTTTGTGCCGCTGCTGGATTGTCCATAATGGAACGGATCATGATGAAGCGTGAATCGACGGGAAGGCAGACAGCAGCCTGGAAACCCCGTTGTTTCGCGCTTTTTGTGCAGCTTCAAGCGCAGCTTGAGTTGCCTGGAGCAGACGGTTATCCTGAACTCAAGTACCCGTTGATATACAAAAAAGACGCCTCAGTCTACACTACAGTCATTCCAACCGAAGGAGTGAAGGGCATGTTCGACATGACAAAGATTGGTCTTACCCTTGCAAGGATGCGTAAGGAAAGCGGGATGACGCAGATGGAACTGGCTGATCGAATGGGCATCAGTTATCAGGCAGTGAGCAGTTGGGAACGAGGGACAACCATGCCGGACATCTCCAAGCTTCCGCTGCTTGCGGACAGCCTGGGCGTCAGCATCGACCAGATCTTAAATGGAGGCCGGGGTTCGGAGCTGGTGCGCAAGATTGTGGAGGGGCCGGTGGAAGAGAAGTTTGCCCCTGGTGAAGTGACCGTGGAAGAGTTTCAGGAATTGGCTCCGCTGCTTCCGACTAAGCAGGCCGATGCCGTATTTAGTCGAACCGTGCAGCCGGGAAGCTTGAGTGAACTGGTCTCGCTGGCTCCCTTTATCAGCGAAGAAGTGCTGGGTGAGTGCGCTTTGCAGGCTTCGGGAAGTGTCGCTCTGTTTGAATTGGCTTCGCTGGCTCCATTCCTGCCGACATCGGTGATTGATGAACTGGCGCTGCGAGGATATGCCGATTCCGGCGTATCCAGTATAACCACTATAGCGCCATTCATGAGCCAGGAAGGACTGGATGCCGTCGTAAACCGACTGAGCAGCGATGGAGCCTCGCCTGCCGAACTGATGACACTTGCCCCGTTCATGAGCCGGGAGAATCTGAACGCCCTGGCACTGCCTACAGACGGCAGCTCGCTGCCGCCTGCGGAACTGATGGCGCTGGCGCCGTTCCTGGAATCGGACACGATCAGCGAACTGGCTAATCGAGCGATGCAGAACGCTGACTTCAAAGGTCTGACGGCTCTCGCGCCGTTCATGGACAGCGGGCGGCTGGATACCCTTGCCCGCAGCCTTGTACCCGGCGGCGCCGCGCCCACTCCACCCGCCAAGCCTGCGAGTGGGCAGAGTCAGGCCGCTCCCGAAGCAGCGGCTCCCCAAGTCCCATTCGCTGAACCTCGGCGCGGGGACTTGGCGGCTCATGGAGCGCCGCCCGCTCATCCGGCAGCGCCGCAGCCGCCAGCCGCGCAGCCTGCGGAGGCAGACCGCGCTCCGCACGCGGAGCGTCCCGGCGAATCCGGCGGGCCGCCCAGCAGCGGCCATGCCTCATTCGCCGATCCGCGCCGCTGATCGCGCCGGGCGGTGCCCGCTTGAACCCGGGTGCCGCTTCAGCTGCGGCAGCCACCCGCTCGCAGCCTGGCGTCGCCTTTTACGCCAGACTGCTGTGCAGAATCTCCAGCCCGGTTTGCAGTTCCTCCAGCGAACCGGTCGAAGACAAGGCGATTCGCAGATGCTGATCCGGCGAACCGCCGCCGACCAGAAAGCGGTCGGAGTGAAACACCCGCACGCCCCGGGCAAGCAGGTCGCTCTCGAAGCGCGAAGCGTGAACCGGCTTGGGCAGAGGAAGCCAGCGGAAGAAGCTGAGCGGATGGCCGGGATCATCCGGCTGCGGGAAATAGTGGGCAAACAAATCGTTGGCGGATTTCGCCAGCGATTTTTTGTACGCCACGATCTCCCAGGCCAGCCCGGAATCAATCGTCTCGGCAATGATCTCGGCATCGAGTGAAGATGTCTTGACGTTCACATGGTAGATGGCTCGCAGAATCCGCTCCCTTGCCGCTTCAGGAAATACCATAAAGGCTACCCGCAGCCCGGAGCAGATGGACTTGGTTGTGCTGCAAATGTAGAGTGTCTGCTCCGGCAGCAGTTCCCGGATCGGGATGCCATCTTCGGGAGTGGTGCCCAGCAGCAGGGCGGCATGAATGTCGTCTTCGATGACGATCAGCCCATGCGCCGCGATCACGGCAGCCAAGTCTCGTCTGCGTGTATTCGGAATGAAGATCGCCGTCGGATTGCAGCAGGACGGCATCAGGAAGACGCCCTGTATTTCCGTGGTTCGGCAGCAGGCATCCAGCTCATCGGGCAGCATCCCCAACGGGTCGCCCGGTACGGGAATCAGCTTGATTCGCAGCGACTTCGCCAGCTCGATGAAGTTGGAATACGTATATTCGTCCACCGCAATCCGGCTTCCCGGCTCAAACAGCGCAAGCAGCGAGATGGCCAGTGCGTTCTGCGCTCCGGAGACCACCGCCACCTGATCGGGATTCTCCACTGTGATGCCAAGCTTTCGCATCCAGCGGATCGCCGTTTCCCGCTGCTGGGGAATCCCGGCGGGATCATCATAGTTCAGCAGGCGATCCAGACCGGAGCGCAGCGCCACACGCCGGGTCGCTTCGGCCACCATAAAATTGCTCTGCTCGAAGGAAGCCACCAGCCCAAAATCAATACATTCCGTTGGCACCCGATCCCTTGAGATGATGACCGAACGCGCGGCATTAGCTGCAACGAATGTGCCGCTGCCCGTTACGGCATGCAGCAGTCCTTTTAACTCGCAGGTCTTGTAGGCGCGTGTGACGGTCGTAAAGTTAATGTCGAGAAAGTCCGCCAGTTCCCGCTGCGGGGGAAGCTTGGTTCCCGGCACCAGAAAGCCTTCCGTAATGTCACGCTCCAGCATCCGGGCAAGCGATAGATAGATGGGGCGCGTGAGTTCCCGGCGATCCGGCCGCCAGGACATGGGATAATCGACAAAGGAATTGATCGGCATACGTCACCTCGCAAAATTGTAATCCATACAATTATATCATTGATTGTATGGATTTGCGCCGCTACAATAAACGAAAAAGTTTACATGCAAAGAGAGGGCTGGAAGCCATGAATCACAAGCATCATCGAGCGGCTGCGTTCCGGGCTGCTTTTCCCACGACGGTTCCCATTCTGGCGGGATTCCTGTTTCTGGGCATCGCTTACGGCGTATTCATGAATCTATCGGGGTTTGGCGCAGGCTGGGCGTTCCTGATGAGTCTGCTGATCTTTGCGGGTTCGATGGAGTTTGTGACTGTCGGTCTGCTGCTGGGCAGCTTCAATCCATTGGGGGCACTGCTGCTGACCTTGATGGTGAACGCACGGCATTTGTTCTACGGCATCTCCATGTTGGAGAAATATAAAGGCACGGGCTGGAAGAAACCTTATCTGATCTTCGGCATGTGCGATGAGTCGTTTTCGATCAATTATTCAGCGAAGATTCCGGAGGGGATCGATCGGGGCTGGTATCTCTTTTTCGTTACCCTGCTCAATCATCTCTACTGGGTTGCGGGGGCGACGATTGGAGGACTGCTGGGTTCGTTCGTGAATTTCGATATGAAAGGACTGGAATTTGTCATGACCGCCCTGTTCGTCGTGATCTTCGTGGAGCAGTGGATGAAGGAGAAGGTGCATGACAGTGCGCTTCTGGGCATCGTGATTTCGGTGGTAAGCCTGATCGTATTCGGTGCAGATCGCTTCATTATTCCGGCGATGATCGCCATTCTGGCGGTGCTGACCCTGACACGCAAAGGATTGGAACGCAAGACAGCCGCGGCTGAAGAAGGGGGATGTGCGTAACATGACGGTAGCTGAACAGGTGATGATTGTCGCCGTTGTTGTATTAGGCACAATGGCCACACGCTTTCTGCCTTTTCTGGTCTTCCCGCCAGGCAAGCCGACACCAGAGTATATACGTTATCTGGGTCGTGTACTGCCCGCAGCCGCAATTGGCCTGCTGGTGGTATACAGCCTCAAGGACGTCAATGTCTGGGTCGGCAGCCGTGGACTGCCGGAGCTGGTCTCGGTAGCCGTAGTGATCTGGCTGCATCTATGGAAGAAAAATATGTTCCTGTCGATTGCAGCGGGAACGATTCTGTATATGATCTTGATTCGGCTCTAGGGCCGCATTACTTGGTCAGCAGCATATCCACATGCGGAATCCCGTCTTCCGGATACACCTCCGAGATGGGCTGAAAGCCAAATGTACCGTAGAATTTCTCCAGATAATGCTGCGCCTGGATCTTGATCTCCGACTCACGGAGCTGTTCCGTCAAGAAGACGATCGCCCGCTGCATCAGTTCCTGCGCCAAGCCCTGCCCACGATAGCCATGACTGACCAACACGCGGCCAATCGAAGCCTGGGGATAAGCGACATCTGGAGGCAGGAGCCGACAGTAGGCCGCGATCTCACCGTCTTTTTCGGCAAAAAGATGATAGCACTTGGGGTCCTTGCCATCCACTTCGGGGTACAAACACTGCTGTTCAAGCACGAATACATCCACCCGCGCACGAAGAATCCGGTAGACCTCGTCTCCGCTCAATTGTTCAAACGATTTAAGCTTCCACTGCATGATTCAGAGTCTCTCCATTCTGGCATTTATTTTTAATTTGAATTATAGAATCTGGGGAGGGTTATGTAAATCGAGCTTTGCGGGTATAGTGGAGAGCAGATCCTGATATTCGGAAAGGAAGAGACGATGATTCTGCATCTGCACGCACTGAAATACGGCAATATCACGCATTATGATTGGGACATGACGCTGCTTGGCGAACGTGAAGGGTGTCTGATTGCGGAAGGGGCGGCCGGGAGGAAGCTCCGTCATCATACCAAAGGGCAGACCTTCACCATTCCCCATGCTTCACTTGAAGTGTACGCCCTGGAACAAGGATTTACGGTAAGTTTCGATATTCGGGACGGTCAGGTGACTTCGATCTACTGCAATGTATCAGAACCGTGTATGCGTGATGGCGCACATGTCTCGTTTGTCGATCTGGATCTCGATCTGCTCTGGAACGAAGCGGAAGGTTGGCATGTGGTGGACGAAGATGAATTTGAGAGCAACCGTCTTAGACTACGCTATCCAGAGGCCTTGTCCCAGTATGCCAGAGACTCGCTGACGTCGCTGCGCGAACGAGTGGAGAAGCGGCAGTTTCCGTTTGACGGAAGCCTGGATGAAGAGATTGAACGAATAGCCAGAGCGGATTGAAGCAGGCATCCAGACATGGGTGTCTTTTTTTGTCTTTCTTTTTGTTTTTCTTTTTTGCGAGATTATCTATTGAAGTGTTTACATATAAAGAGAAAAGGATTATAATCAACTCAAAATGTTGCACATGGGAAACATTCATGTGTACGGGTAACAAATGTAGCTCAAGGAAAATAGATTATATACACAGAGAGAGACGAAGAGGTGAACGACATATGGAGAGAGAGATCGAGCGCAGCGGCGCACGGCACAGAAACCAAGCATCAAATGACATGACAAGCCGTCAGGCAGAGAGCCGCAGCCGTACGGAACAGGCGGCACATGCGGTACTGGATGGCCAAACCAAAGGCTTCAAGCGATTGCTGCCATTCCTCGGTCCAGCCTTTATTGCAGCCGTCGCCTATATCGACCCCGGCAACTTTGCCACCAATATTACAGCGGGTTCGCAGTACGGCTATATGCTGCTGTGGGTCATCTTCGCTTCCAACTTGATGGCGGTATTAATCCAATCGCTGTCTGCCAAGCTGGGGATTGCTACCGGACGCAATCTGCCGGAAGTCGCCCGTGACCGCTTCCCCAAGGGCGTCTCCGTCTTCCTCTGGATTCAGAGCGAACTGGTCATCATCGCTACGGATTTGGCTGAGTTTATCGGGGCGGCACTGGGATTGTATCTGATCTTCGGGATTCCGATGCTGCCCGCAGCCTTGATTACGGCGGTCGCTTCGTTTGCGATACTGGAGCTTCAGCGGCGTGGATTCCGGGCGCTGGAGACCGGGATCGCAGGGATGGTTGTGGCTGTCGTACTGGCATTTGCCTTCCAGGTCTTCATGGCCAAGCCGGATATGGGCGCCGTCGCTATGGGCATCTTCACACCCAAATTCGAGGGCACGGAGAGCATTATGCTGGCAGCGGGTATCCTGGGCGCAACCGTAATGCCGCACGCCATCTATCTCCATTCTTCGCTGACACAGAATCGGATCGTGGGACGCAATGAGGAAGAGAAGAAGAAGATCTTCAAGCTGGAATTTATGGATATTCTGTTTGCAATGTTCGTGGCAGGAGCCGTCAATATGGCGATGTTGATTATTGCCGCAGCGCTGTTCTTCAAGAATGGGCTTCAGGTCAGCGAACTCGATCAGGCGTTTATTCACTTCCGCGAATTGGCGGGTCCGGCTACCGCCATCTCATTTGGTCTGGGTCTGTTGATCGCCGGTCTGTCCAGTTCCTCGGTAGGTACACTGTCGGGTGACGTAGTGATGCAGGGCTTTATCAACAAGCGGATCAATCTGTATCTGCGCCGGGCCATTACGATGACGCCGCCGCTTGCGCTCATTATCTCAGGCATCAATGCAACGCAGGCGCTGGTATACAGCCAGGTTATTCTCTCGTTTGGCATCGCGTTTGCCCTGATTCCACTGATGCTGTTCACGGGCGACCGCAAGCTGATGGGCGGGTTGGTCAATCGACCGATCACACAGATCTTGGGCTGGATTATCGTGGCCCTGGTTGTCGCATTGAACGTATTTCTGGTTGTCCAAAGTTTCTAAGCGAGTCAATTATGGAGAGACACCTTTTCCAATTTCGATCCAAAACCTTTCGCCAACTGCGAAAGGTTTTTTTATTTTCGTTTGAAGAGGCACAACATTGTTTATTTGGATACCGAGAAACGTAAATTGAATGTAAAGCTTTTGTGATGGTAAGATAAGAAGTCGCTAAATCTCAACAAAAATGTCGGAGGAAAATCACATGCCTCAATGGAAAACAAAAGCCTCGATGAGGCACACCGCTTTATGCTTCACGGGCTTTGGCCTGCTGGCGGTTATCTTTGTGTGGATTGCCATGATGGTCGGTTCCGATGAACAGGCCGTTGTTCATTTTGACCACAAATGGATCGGGCGGGTTCAGGGACAGGAGACGCTGTTTTTGACGAAGACCGCCGAGACCTTGTCCTGGATTGGCTCAACCAAAGTCGTCATTGTATTGGTACTTGCCTTGATTGCCTTCCTGCTGTTCGTGCCCCGGCTGCGCTGGGAGCCGCTGTTGGTGCTCATCGCCACGGGCGGCAGCGCCCTGCTGAATATTCTGCTCAAGAATCTGTTTCGCCGCGAGCGTCCCGATATTCATCGGTTGGCAGACGAGTATTCGTACAGCTTCCCAAGCGGTCACTCGATGGGAGCGTTCGCGTTGTATGGCATCTTGGCGTATCTGCTATGGCGCATGATTCGTCCGATGGGCTGGCGCATTGCGGCACTGGTGCTCTGCATCCTGCTGACTCTGTCGATTGGACTCAGCCGCGTCTATCTGGGCGTGCATTATCCAAGCGATGTGATCGGCGGTTATATCGCCAGCGGAGCATGGTTGGCACTGACGATCGGCTCCTTTGAATACTGGCGTCACCGGAGGCAGCGTCGTCTGGGTGGGCAGTCTGAGGCGGAGCGTCAGGAGCGCGTACGCGGAGGAGCGTCTCTGTAAGAAACACTCGCAAGAGTGCAAGTTGTCCGGCCGCCGTTCCAACGGTGTGCCGGTTTTTTTGTGCCTGGATAAAAGAGAGTTAAAGTCAGCAGCATGCTGGACAGCCCAGATGCTTTTTGTTATATTCGATTTAGAACGTCCGTTCAAAAGACTGCGAGGACAGTCTTTATTTGGAGATGTCGAAAAACTCTACAAACATTAGAACGAACGTCCTAAAAATTCGAATTGAGGTGTAAGATGGTCTGGACGATCTTGTTCGCGGTATCGGGTGCGCTGGCTTTATTGATGTGGGGAGGAAGTGCGATTCCGTTCTTCCTCAACATCCATAAGATCGGGCTGCTCAAAAATGAAGCAGAAAACGAACCGAACGAAGCAGCGGCTCCCGAACGAATCACTGTGGTGATTGCCGCACGCAATGAAGCAAAGGCGATCAGCCGCTGCGTAGAATCGCTGCTCGCGCAGACGCATGAACAGATTGAGATTGTGGTCGTGGACGACAGATCCACCGATGATACACCGCTGCTGCTTGAAGCGCTGGATCAGCGGCACGATCGTCTGCGTGTGCTGACTGTCAATGAGCTGCCAGCGGGCTGGCTGGGCAAAAGCCATGCTCTGTCTCTGGGGGCGGCGAGTACGGAAGGAGAATGGCTGCTGTTTACGGATGCTGACATTTTATTTGATCCGCGTGCCATCCATGAGGCTCTCCAATATGCACAGCGAAGCAAACTGGATCACCTCACGCTGATTCCGGAATTCCGTGGGCCTAATTTTGTCTCCAAACCTTATGCTGCCTTTATTTTTCAAAGCGCAGTTTCATTCGGGAAGCTCTGGAAGATGAGCGATCCCACCACTGCACAGACGCTTGGAGTGGGTGCTTTTAACCTCATTCGCAGAGAGGCTTATATCGAGATCGGTCGGCATGATGCGTTCAAAATGCACACCACCGACGACAACGAACTGGCGCGGCGCGTTCAACAAAAAGGGCTGCGGCAGGACGTCCTGTTCGGTCGTGACCGGGTAACGGTATGGAACTGGTATGAGACAGCGGGGCAGCTCATTCGGAGTATGGAAAAATCGGTCTTCCGTTTCAGCCAAGCCATCGCAGCCAGCCTCATGTGTATTCTGACCATGATCCTGCCCTTTGTCGGCGTCTGGTTCGGTCCGCTGTTCCAAAAGCTGCTGTGCGGATCGGCCATTCTCGCCATCTTCTGCATGCAAGCGGTCTATGCGCGGCGTTCAGGCAGCGGCTATTGGTACGGCCTGCTGTATCCGATCGTGGGTATTCTGCTGACTGTCGGTTCGATTCGCGGAGCGGCAGCGGCAGCGATTCGCGGCGGCGTATTCTGGCGGGGAACCCGCTATGAGCGCAGTGAGGTCACTTCTTGATAAGGTTTGGAACATAAGGATTCAAGAGCAGTCAAGAGGAGCCGAAAGAAAAAAGGATACGCGAGGAGTCGCTGCGCTGGACGCCGCGATTCTTTGCGTATCCTTCATTTTGCCATCGAAGTCCTGTCGAAATCTCGTCTGCTTACAGCTGCGCGACAAGAATACGGGAGAACTCTTCCAGGAAATCCTGGTCCGTCTCGTCAAAACGGGCATGTTCCGGGCTGTCGATGTCCAGGACGCCGATCAGCTCGCCGTCTTTGACAAGCGGAACGACAATCTCGCTGTTGGAAGCGGCGTCGCAGGCGATGTGACCCGGGAAAGCATGTACATCGTCAATCCGCTGCGTCTCGCGCGTCTGCGCAGCCGTGCCGCATACGCCTCGCCCCATCGGAATACGGATGCAGGCCGGCAGACCCTGGAACGGGCCAAGCACCAGTTCCTTGCCATCGTACAGATAGAAGCCAGACCAGTTAATATCGGGCAGGCACTGTGCCAGCAGCGCCGAAGCGTTCGCAAGATTGGCAATGCGGTCAGGCTCACCGTCAATCAGGGCTTTCAATTGGGACAAAGCAGTTGCGTAGTTGTCTTCACGCGTACCGCTGTATGCTGTTGCTTCAAACATGGGCAGGGAGCCTCCTATTCACAGACAGATTTCGTGGCCGCGCCACGTCGGCATCCGGGGTTCATTCGGTGCGCCGACTTCTTCCATTAAGGCGCTTTCTGCGGAAATTGTCAATGTAAACTCGGTGCGCTGCGCAGGTTCAGGATGTTTCCGGTCGGAATGTGCAGGGTAAGTAGTGGGTAACTCATACGCTGTGCATCTTGCTGAAAGCGTAGTAGAGCTTTCAAGCAAGTGGGACAGTCTTTCACAGAATGGAGGAGAGGCGATATGCAGGCCGCAACACAGAATTTATTCATCCGGATTCACCTGCTGCATTATGCGGAAGAACAGGATATTTCGATCCGCGAAGCGCTGCCCAGACTGGAGCGTGCCGGATACCGGGTTGCCGACCGAGAGGTTAAGCAAGAACTAGAGAACCTGGCTTCCGAAAATCTGCTTACCGCCCATGGAGAAGAGTATACATTGACCGGAGCAGGGATCAATGAACTGCGGAAGATCCGCGACTCGCTCGGCAGCATGTGCTCGGAAGTGCTGTCCAGCAATCATTCAGCCGGAGCGGCCAGAGTCTGATCGTCCATTCAGGCAGATGCTCCGCATAACCCAGCGAGGACAACAGGCTTCCCAAGCTCCTTTCTTGTAAAGGTGTCGGGGCATCCCGGCTGGTCATTCGATGGCGGACTCCCCCGATTGGGCCTCCCGGAGGCAGGATCGGGGGTTTTTGTCATGTGCAAAAGGCCCGCACAGACGGGTATAAGCATTAAATCCCTCTCGATTATGCGACTTTTTTTGCTGTAACTGATCGCAACCTGACATGTTAAGATAGGAGAAGTGCTGCCCGATCGGTTTCGATCCGAAGCGTTGGGCGGCGAGGCAAGAAGAACGGAGGCTTGGGCAAAAGTGAAACCAAAGCAAGACAAACGGAACTATGTACTGGCGGGTCTGATGCTGTCTACTTTTTTGGCGGCGGTAGAAGGGACGGTCATCAGTCCGGCTACTCCATCCATCGTGGGCGAATTTGAGGCGGCTTCGCTGATGAGCTGGGTATTCGCGGCGTATCTCTTGACGATGGCGGTGACGACGCCGATCTTCGGCAAGCTCAGTGATTTGTTTGGGCGCAAGCCCATTTTCCTGGTAGGCTGTCTGCTCTTTATTGTAGGCTCGGCGCTGTGCGGGTTTGCAGGCGGCATGGAGCAGTTGATTGCCTTCCGTGCGCTTCAGGGGATTGGAGCGGGTGCTGTCATTCCGGTGACCTTCACCATCGTGGGAGATCTATACAAGATGGAAGAACGCGGCCGCGTGCAGGGCATGATTAGCTCGGTATGGGGAATCGCTTCGCTTGTAGGCCCGCTGCTCGGCGGTTATCTGGTCGATACCTTCTCCTGGCGCTGGATCTTTGGTATCAATGTACCTTTCGGGCTGCTGGCTGTACTGTTTATCATGGTGTTCCTGAAGGAAGAACGCAGCCGGAAAAAAGCGAAGATCGACTGGGCGGGAGCGGCAACATTTACGATTGGCATGACCGCTCTGCTGCTGGCACTGACGTCAGCCGGGGAAAATGCTTCCTGGGGTTCGCCTTCGATCATCACGCTGCTGGTCGGTTCGCTGGTTATGCTGGTCGCGTTCGTATGGATTGAGAGCCGCGCGTCGGAACCCCTGGTACCACTCAAGCTGTTCCGCATCCGCGATATTACATTTTCCAGCATTGCGGCGATCTTCGTCAGTACGCTGCTGATCGGGCTGACCACGTATGTACCGCTCTGGGTACAGGGTGTACAGCAGGGCAGCGCGGTGCTGTCCGGTATGCTGCTCGCTCCCATGTCGTTCAGTTGGATTGCGGGTTCATTTGTCGGTGGACGGATGATCGCCAAGAATGGTGCACGCGGAGCGGCCGTGATCGGCTTGATTGCGTTGGTTGTCGGAATTGCGGGAGTGACGATGATCGACGGCCGTTCGCCAATGTATGTACTGCCGCTGCTCATGCTGATTCTCGGGATCGGTTTCGGCATGTCGCTGACCGTATTTACAATCGTCGCTCAATCGTCGGTCGGCTACTCGATGCGTGGGGCTTCGACGGCGCTGAATACATTTCTGCGTACGCTCGGTCAGACGCTTGGCGTGGCATTTTTCGGCACACTGCTGAACGCTTCGCTGCTGTCGGGGGGGAGCGGCGCAGGCGTCAGCGAGAGCGACATCAACGCGCTGCTGTCGGAGCACACCCGTGCGGAGATGTCGCCCGAGAAGCTGGGCAGCCTGTCCGGGGTACTGGAGGGTGGCCTTCATTCCCTGTTCGTCATCATGCTGGTTCTGACTGTAATGGGTCTGCTGGCGGTTATTCCATTAAGCAAACGTCCACCTGCTCCGCGCGAATAGGCAGATCAGGTGCCCGTTCATTTTTCTGCACAAAAAGACGATTTCTCTTCATCAAGCAAGAGGAATCGTCTTTAATTTTGCAGCGTAGTCTCATGAAAGAAAGGCTAACCGCCAAGCGGATGGATAGAATATCTGCTCCGTGCGATGTTAGTCTTTTCTAATCTCACTTAACATTGAGAAAATTTTCACTTATAATTGCAGCATACAACGCAGCTGCGGCGACGCGTTTATTTACGCGCCGACGGGGACAGTCGTTCGGCTTCCATTCCCATCTTCTTGAGCAGGGAAATGAGCTGCAGCTTCTCGTCTTCTTCAAGTCCACTCAGGGCATTGGTGAGGCGTTCGGCGTAGTTCGGATAAGCTTCATCCATCAAAGCTCTGCCTTTTTCGGTTAACTCTGCATAGATGACGCGGCGATCGGTTGGGCAAGGATGACGAACCAGCATGCCGTGACGTTCGAGCTTATCAATGACATAGGTGACGTTGCCGCTTTGCAGCAGGAGCTTCGCCCCGATCTGTTGGATCGGCTGTTGACCTTTGAAATAGAGAACTTCCAATACGGCAAAAGCGGTCGGATTAAATCCTTGAATCTTGCTGCCGCTCACGGCATGTTCGCTAACGCTTTTAAAGGATTTGGCGAATACCCGGTATAGATGCAGCGACAATTCAGTATCGCGTGCTTGGCTGTGAATCATTATGTCTCCGCCCTTTCAAATTTTGGTAGATGAATTATATTTATCTTAGTTCAGCAATAACACTTGGGAACATGTCATTTATCACAGTTTCTCATTTTAATTATTAAAATTTCGTCTTTTCACGGAAACTTCAAATTTAAGGTGATGACGCGCACAGGAGAAAATTGGCGAAAAAAGAAACGTTCGTCTGAAAAGGGCGTATTGTGGCGAAGAAAAGTGCTTTAAGGAGCCAAGGAAGCTCCTCAGTGCTGCTGGCCAGCTTTGGTATTTAAGAAAAGGGGAGGAAGCGCAAGTGGAAGAGGAAGAAGTTGGCTATGAGGAAGAACCGCCCGTACTAAGTGTGAGGATTGCAGAAGCCGGATACGCGCCCGGAGATGCCCAGGTGCGAAGCATAGAATTTGTTGTACATAGCGGGGAACTGGTTGGATTAATCGGGCCAAATGGGGCGGGCAAGAGTACCACAATCAAGGCCATTCTGAAGCTGATTCCCCATGTTAAAGGCGAAATCGTGCTTGGCGGTTCAGGTACCTACGCTTACGTTCCGGAGCAGCCGCTTTATTATGATACTCTGACGCTGTGGGAGCACCTGTCGCTGGCAGGAGCGGCTTACGGCATGGAAGAAAAAGCGTTTGAGCGCAGCGCGACCGAGCTGCTGGAACGCTTTCGCATGACGGATGCCCGCGACAAGCTGCCGGGTGGGATGTCCAAAGGCATGAAGCAAAAGATGATGCTGATGCTTGGCTTCCTGCTGAAGCCGGATGTCTACATCGTCGATGAGCCATTTATTGGACTCGATCCAAGGGCGACACGCGACTTTCTGCGGCTGCTGGAAGAAGAACGTCAACGTGGAGCGGGCGTTCTGATGTGCACGCACGTGCTGGACACGGCGGAGAAGATCTGCGATTATTTCGTTCTCTTATCGGATGGGCAGACAGCGGCTCAGGGCGATCTGGACGAGATTCGCCAGGCCAGCGGGCAGCCGGAAGGGGATCTATTCGACTGCTTTGAGGCGTTGACGTTATGAGCGGACGCAGTACGGACAGCGGAAGTCTCACTCGATCGCCGAAAAAGGAAAAAGCACGCGCCAAGCAGAGTTTCTCCGGGCTGGCCGCCCCGGGAGCCTTGTTTTGGCGGCGCCTGATGGATCATCTCTCCTGGGAAAGGCGGAATCTGCGGTTGGTCGCAGATTGGATCGTGGCGCTGTATATCATCATTCCCTTTGGGCTGCTCGGCGCCCGCTACTATTATGGATTCTGGCATGGCGAGACGCCCGCGCTGCTGGCGGCGCTGCCTCCGACCGCCTTAATGATCGTGCCGATCATCACGGCGATCCTGTCACGACCGCTGCTGCTGCTTGAGCAGGCGGATGCGGTATTCCTGCGGCAGCGTCCGGGCTGGCTGCAGGGCGTGACCTCGCGGGCGATGGCACTCTTCGCCGCGTTCCAGGGGGTGAAGGCAGCGCTGATTCTCGCGCTGCTGCTGCCTCTGCTGCGGGAGTCGCAGCATCTCCCGTGGAGCGATATTGCCGCCTTGTATCTGGCGGCCTGGGCGCTGCATCTGGCAGCGGGTCTGCTGGCGCATTACGCCGGCGTGTACCGGCGGGAACGCCTAAAGCCGTCCGCCGCCCTTGCGGGCATGCTCGCAGCCTCGGCGCTGGTGCTGGGGGCGGCCGCCTCCGGCGCGGCCGCGTGTCTGGCCGCCGCCGCCGTGCTCGGCGCGGCGGCAGGAATCATGATGCGGAGGCGTGCGGCGCTGTCGCATCATTTTGAAGAAAGCGCCGCCGCTGACCTGGCGGTGCGCATGCGGTTCGCCGCGCTGCTGCTGGCGCAGGCGCTGGACAAGCCCAGCCCACCCAAGCGCAGCACGCGGCTGTGGCGCAGTTCCAAGCCGCTGCTGCCGCGCTTTGTCGGCAGCTGGCAGACGAGAAGGATCGCCGATGCCGCGATCAAATCGGCGCTGCGCGGCAGCGGGTACGCAGGCATGTACCTGCAGTTCGCCGGAATCAGCCTGGCGGCGACCGCGATCGGGCCGATCTGGGTCGGCTGGATCGTCGTGCCGCTGATGCTGCTGCTGTTCGCCATGTGGCTGCGCGGCCTCTGGATGCGCTTCATGAACAATGCGTTTCCGCCGGTTGCCTCGATGGACGGCGTGCTGGCCTCCTCGGCCTGCGGGCCTGCGGTCGGCGCACAGATGCTGCCGTTGGCCTTCGTCTTAACGGCCTGTCTGGGCGTCAAGGTCTTCGCCGCCTGGTGGGGCGCCCTGGCACTGGGTCTGCCGGGGGCGGCTGTCGGCATGCTGCTGGCGTATATGCTGGCTGCTTTCTGGCAGGCGAAAGAATAAGCTGGAGGCAGTATCAGCGGGTTGAGAGCATAAGCGCACGCTTGGCAGTCAAGGCAGACCAAAAAACGCCGGAACGGATCGTATATCCGTTCCAGCGTCTTTTTTTACCCTCGCAGCGCTATCGCACGTTCTGCCGCATGGCTTCCGGCTGCGTGTCCCGTCGAGAAGGCCGCGGTGATATTGTAACCGCCGGTATAGCCATGAATGTCCAGCAGTTCGCCGCAGAAGTACAGACCACTCACGAATTTGGATTCCAGCGAAGAAGGATCAACTTCCTTGAGGTGAACGCCTCCGCCGGTGACAAAGGCATCTTCGATCGACAACGTACCGTTGACCGGGATCGGGAACGCCTTAATCAGCTTCGCCAGCTCCGTCCATTTGGCCTTGGGAATATTGTCGTGTGTCAGCATCTCGTCCAGTTCTGCACGGATGAGCAGCAGCGGGATCAATTTCTCTGGTACCGCCGTCTTGAGTACATTTTTGATCGCTTTCTTAGGTTCGGCGGCAGTCAGGTTCAGCGTCTCCCGATAGACATCGTCTGCGCTGCGTCCCGGCATCAGATCGACGGTCACCCGCACCGTGCCTCCTGCCTGTTTATCCAGTTCCTTGACCACATATTGGCTGCATCGCAGTGCCGCAGGACCTGATAATCCGAAGTGAGTAAACAGCATGTCGCCTGTATGTGTGACCAGCTTCTTGCCCTTGGCGTTCCAGACCGTCAGCTCAATATCGCGCAGCGATAGCCCCTGAAGCTCTTTGCTCTGGATAAAGGCAGCACCGGACGTCAGAGGAACTTCGGTTGGGAACAGCTTGGTAATGGTGTGCCCGGCGGCTTCCGCCCACGGATAACCATCGCCGGTGGAGCCGGTCTTGGGAACGGATTTGCCGCCGACTGCTGCAATTACGCAGGGAGCGGAGATCTCCTGTCCGCTGCGCAGACGCACGCCAGCCACCTGTCCACCTTCATATAAGAGGCGTTCGACCGGCGCATTGATTCGCACTTCCACACCCAGCGAACGTACCCGTCCGACCAGCGCGTCCACGACCGTCTTGGCTTTATCGCTGACCGGGAACATCCGTCCGTTATCTTCTTCTTTCAAGGCGATACCCAGGCTCTCAAAAAAAGCAATGATCTCGCGGCTGCCAAACTGCGACAGCGCACTGTACAAAAACCGGCCGTTGCCGGGAATCCATTTAATCAGCTCATCAAATTCCTTGTTGTTGGTCACGTTGCATCGTCCGCCGCCCGAAATGCCGAGCTTGCGTCCCAGCTTGTCTCCCTTGTCGAGCAGCAGTACCCGTGCTCCATGTTCTCCGGCCGCAGCAGCGGCCATTAATCCCGCCGAACCACCGCCGACGACGATCACTTCATAATCCAACGTGCATCTTCCTTTTCCTAATTGATCGATATTCTTCATCATAGCACAAAAAGTGAAGACAGACGTTCGAGAACGATAGGGATAAGTCCGATGAGAGTATCCCTGGATTTAAGCGAGATCAGTCTTTAAACGCCTTATCTCGAATTAGAGGTAAGGATACGATGGACAGAGACGCACTTAAACCATGTGCGTTTCCGTCCATCGTATCCCTGGATTTAAGCGAGATAAGTCTTTAAACGCCTTATCTCGAATTAGAGGTAAGGATACGATGGACAGAGACGCACTTAAACCATGTGCGTTTCCATCCATCGTATCCCTGATTTAAGCGAGATAAGTCTTTAAACGCCTTATCTCGAATTAGAAGTAAGGATACGATGGACAGAGACGCACTTAAACCGTGTGCGTTTCCGTCCATCGTATCCCTGATTTAAGCGAGATAAGTCTATTGTAACGGAATAATGGGTATGTTTTAATCAAAGCATAGGTGCTTTTCTTTAAATTGGAAATTGGTCGATACAGCCGATTTTCGCCATCTCGATGCTGCATACTCATGAAGGAGGTACGGCTGGTTGGAACTCTTCAAAGTCTTCGTCATCCAGGTTCTATTCGCTTCGCTCCCCGTTCTTCTGGTTCCTTCTCTCGAGACATTCGTTCGTAAGCGTACCCCTCGGCTTCTGCTCAGACATCAAGGAGATTCTGTAGGGATTGCTTTCACGTGGGCCAGCGCGCTGTCGGTACTGCTGTGTTGGTTGTTGGATGCGGGCAGCCCGCGAATCGACGGTCATTTGTCCCTTTTGCCGGCTGGAATGGGCATTTTGTATGGGGTGTCCAAAGGGAAGCTGCCGATCGTTGCGTTCTACGCGCTTGCCGGTTATCTGTTTTCTTCGTCGCTTGAAATGTTCTACATCGTGCTGGAGGTCGCTGCTTTGCTGGCTCTGGCGCTTGCCCGTTCACGGATGATCGGCATGACGCGCAGAAACCGGGGGACCCTGTTTGTATTGTGGATGCTGATTGCGTATCTGCCCCATGCAGCTTTTCATATTCGGGAAACGTCCCTGCAGGGCGCCGAAGCATGGAGCGTGTTTCCCAAGATCGCCGTCGAGATTCTTGCCGCCATTGCGGCTGGCCTGATGCTTCTGTATTCCCGGCGCGACGTGCAGGATCGACATTTCTTGAGCGAACAAGCCGGCTTCATGCGAGAACGGATGATCGAAGAAGAGACAAAGCTGCAGGCGTTCATGCGGACACTGCCTGGTTTCGCGCTGACGCTCGATCATTCGGCGCGTGTCACGGGTATTAATGACCAAGCGTTCAGCGCGCTGGACAGACGGATGCCAGGCGTTACCCGCGAGCAGATCGTGGGACAGACGTTCTCGGAATTGATGAGTGCCGCTGGCTCCCAGGCCGATCCTCTATTTCTACAGGCGTTGGACGTTGCAATCCGCGAGAACCGCAACGTCGAGCAATCGCTGGAATTTCAAGGACGCAAATTCAAGCTCTATCTGTCGCCCACGTACGGAAGAACCGGGAAAGTTAACGGCGCGGTGTGCAGCATCTACGAAGTTACGGAAATGGAACGCATGCGCACTGAGCTGGAAAGCATGAACCGTTTGAGTCTGATCGGACAGATGGCAGCCAGCGTAACTCACGAAGTGCGCAATCCGATGGCCGTCGTGCGCGGATACTTGCAGATCCTTCAAGGCAAATCGCCGCCCGAATACGGACATTATTATAAGATCGTGCTGGAAGAACTCGACCGCGCCGGTGGCATCATCGACGATTTCCTTTCCCTTGCGCGTACGAAAACAGAGATGAACGAGCAGCGCACGCTGCGTTCCATCGTCGAAGAACTATGGCCGCTGCTGCAGGCGGACGCGAACCTGCGCGGCTTGACGATCCGGTTTGAAGACGGGGCAGACGGCGAACGCATGCCGATGCATCCGGGCGAGATCAAGCAGTTGGTGTTGAATCTGGCGCGTAACGCACTGGAAGCGATGGACGACAAGGGAGAGCTGGTCATCTCGACTGAAGAGACCGAGCATGCGCTGCGGCTGAAGGTCAAAGACAACGGGCCGGGCATTTCTGAAGAAACGCTGGAGCGGATCAAGCAGCCTTTTTTCACGACCAAAAAAACAGGCACGGGACTGGGGCTTGCGCTCTGCGCGGGCATCGCCGAACGTCACGGAGGCCGTCTGAACATCGAATCGACGGTAGGCGAAGGAACCGAGGTCATGATCGAGTTCGGCAAAGCCTCAAGAGCGGGAAGTGGCGAAGTGACGGATACGGTTGGTAGTTCCTCCAAGGAATTGCCCCTTTGATGGTCGGAGAAAACCGGCAGGGAAGCCGCCTGACCGATCCATTTTCAGCTTTGAAAGAAGCCTGCGCAATAGAGGAAACGGCTTTCCTTTCGTTAGGAGGCACGTTATAATGAAGGCAGCATAGGCCGAAGAACGAACGGGTTTATGTCATCAACGTTTTTGGAGGAGTGAATACCATGGCTATGTCTTTTGACCAATACATGCGTGATATGATTCAACCGATGCGGGACGAGCTGACATCGCTGGGCATCCGCGAGCTTCGTACGCCGGAGGAAGTGGAAGAGAACCTTCCGAACGCGGAAGGCACAACGCTTGTCGTCATCAACTCCGTATGCGGCTGCGCGGCCGGCCAATGCCGTCCGGGTGTCGCTCAAGCACTTCAGCACGAAAAAACGCCGAACAATCTGTTCACCGTATTCGCGGGACAAGACAAGGAAGCAACGGCTCAGGCTCGAGAATATTTCGCGCCGTATCCGCCTTCGTCCCCTTCGATTGCGCTGTTCAAAGACGGCGAACTCGTGCACTTCATCGAGCGTCACAGCATTGAAGACCGCTCCGCCGGCGAGATCGCCGACGATCTGACGCGCGCTTTCGACGAATTCTGCGGCTAATCTGTTCAACGGGAATTTTTTTCGCCGCGCGATCCTAAGCCGGATATTTGAGACTTTTGCGGGCGATTCCCCGGCAGACTCTTCGGTCATGCCGGGGTTTTTGCTGTGTCTTCGTGTATCGGAACAGGGCCAAGGCATCCATGAATATGAGCAAAAAAACACAAAGTAAGTTCGATGTCAGCTTGTTCCGGGTATAATTGAGGATATAAGCAGCACCCATCTTGTCCGGGAGCAGCCGAGTCCGGATATTTAAAGGAGAGAGTGTACGATGAGTTTGCAGCAACAGATTATCGCCGATTTGGGCGTACAACCTACGATCGATCCGGAGCAGGAGATTCGCAAGCGGGTTGATTTTCTGAAGAAGTATGTATTGGATTCGGGAACCAATGGGCTGCTGATTGCGATCAGCGGCGGTGTGGATAGTGCCGTGGCCACCGGCTTGTGCAAACGGGCGACAGACGAACTGACGCAGGAGCAGGGCAAGGAATACATCACGTTGGGCGTGTTCCAGCCTTACGGAGAGCAGTCGGACATTCAACACAGCTATGCCACAGCGAAAGCTTTTGGCCTGACCCATACAGTGGAGACCAACATTCAGGATGCTGTGGATCATGTCGCTTCGACCGTGGAGAAAAGCTTCGAGAACCTTGATGTCAGCAACCCACGCAAGATGACGGACAAAGGCAAGGGCAATATCAAAGCGAGAACGCGTATGGTTGTGCAGTACGCACTGTCTTTTGAGATGAACCTGCTGGTCGTAGGCACGGATCACGCTTCGGAAGCGATCACGGGCTTCTACACGAAGTGGGGCGATGGAGCTGTCGATATTACACCGCTCTCCACGCTGAACAAACGCCAGGTTCGCCAGGTGGCGAGTGCGCTGGGTGTTCCTGCGGAGATCGTCACGAAGGCGCCAACAGCTGGATTGTGGGTCGGTCAAACGGATGAGACGGAGCTGGGCATCACTTATGATGAGAACAGCGATTATCTGGAAGGCAGAGAAATCTCGCCAAAAGCCCAGGAACTGCTGGAGAGCTTCTATAAGAGAACGGCGCATAAACGCAATCCGATTCCGGGCATCTAAGCAGCCGCGATCAGCGCTGCTTATGGCTCCCATCGTCGCGTAGGAAGGCTTCACCCTGGATTGCCGAGATATTTCACAAGCTTCATGCTCCAAGAGGACCTGGCCTGTCGGCCTGGTCCTTTTTGGATTGGCAGAGAAAAAGGCGAGAGTGTCAAGAGGATCAGACAGCAAACGCTGCGGGCATCCTGCTAGGAAAGGTATAGTTCAAAAGCCGCGTCATACTCTTGAGGATGGTATTTTTCGTAGGCGGCCAGCAGTTCGGTCTGTGCATGCTGGAGAATGGCACGGTATTCCGAACTTGCGCTGCCGCTGCTCGACATCCGCCCTACCGCGTCGCGGCTGTGCTCGAAGCTGCGTTCGACCAAAGCCCAGTGCCGCGCGTATTCGTGTTTGGTCATGCCGATCAAGGTCAGGATCTTGTAGAGCACGGTCAGCTGTTCCAGATGCGCTTTGACCACGTCAATCGAGAAATTCTGTCCCAACGTGAACTTGATTTCGACGTCGAGATCGACCGTGCCTGCCGTTTCCAGGATTACGTTCGTCGGCGTATGTTCAAAATAGTTGTAGCGCAGCACCTGACGTTTGCTGCTGATCGCTTTTTCTCCATCAACGTGGATCAGGCCGATGTTCGTGAACGCATATTCGTCTTTGGCAGACTTGAGCACGAAGTAGAGTTTCTCGTTCATTTCCGTGAATACGTAAGCTTGCGCTTGGCATTTGGCAAATTCGGACGGAGGGATGACCTTGCAATTGTCGGACATTCCGGTAAGGTCGGAGGTCATGCGGGAGAAAATGTTACGGGACAAAAAAATCCACCTTTCATTATGAGGTCAGGATCGCCCAGGCTGTCCTGCTGAACTTATTCTACTCGATACACACCGAAAATCATACAAATCAGGGTTTCTTTTCAATGCGAAGCGTTCGGCAAAGAAGCAGCGCGGACAGAAAGAGGAACTGGAGTTCGATTGTTTCTCCTGATACAATATAGGTTGATACATTCAGGGCACGAAGCGGAGGAGCAATGAAATGATTTACGGAATCGGTCACGATTTACTGGAAATCGGCCGCGTTGCCAAGCTGCTGGACGGACGGCAGGGTGAGCGGTTTGTGCAGCGGGTATTAACTTCTGCGGAGTTGGAGATTGCCCGGCTGCGCGGACCCAAGCGAGCGGAATTTGTCGCGGGACGCTTCGCAGCCAAGGAAGCCATCGTCAAAGCATTGGGTACCGGAATCGGCGCCCAGATTGGCTTTGAAGACATTGAGATTGTACCGGATACGCTGGGCAAGCCGCAGGTGACGTTATCTCAGCAGGCTTGGGAGAGGCTGAAGCTTCCGGGCGGGAACGGTTATGTCATACATCTAAGCATTACGCATCAACCGGGAATGGCTTCGGCCTTCGCCGTAGTGGAAAGGACAGAAGCGACGCCATGAGTATGGATAATCAGAATATGGAGCAAGAACCCAAGCAATTGGAACGTGCCGCGCAGGAGAAAATCGGAGCGATTGAAGCGGAAGAGAGCCGGGCGTATTTTAGCCGGGAGCTTCTGATCTGGTATGATCGCAGCAAGCGGGATCTGCCGTGGCGCCGCCACCGCGATCCCTACTTCATCTGGGTATCGGAGATCATGCTCCAGCAGACACGTGTAGACACGGTGATTCCTTATTTCAACCGCTTCATTGAACGGTTCCCCACGATTCAGGACCTGGCTGAAGCGCCGCAGGAAGATGTCGTGAAGATGTGGGAAGGATTGGGCTACTACTCGCGTGCCCGCAATCTACAAGCGGCGGCCCAGCAGATCGTTGAACTGCACGGCGGACAGATGCCGTCGGAACGTGAGCATGTTTTTGCGCTCAAGGGCGTTGGGCCGTACACGGCTGGAGCGATCCTGAGCATCGCCTTTAATCAGCCGGAACCGGCGGTGGATGGCAATGTCATGCGGGTGCTATCGCGGTATTTCCTGATTGAAGACGACATTGCCAAGCCCAAGACGCGCGTGGCGATGGAGAAGATGATTCCGGCACTGATCCCGGAAGGTCGTGCATCTGACTTCAACCAGGCGCTGATGGAGCTGGGCGCCTTAATCTGCACGCCCAAATCACCGCACTGCCTGATCTGTCCGGTTATGGAACACTGCCGGGGACGGATTGAAGGCATGGAGCGGGAACTGCCGATCAAGACCAAGGCCAAGAAGCCGCGACCTGAGCAGCGCCTCGCTGTGCTGCTGGAAGGTTCGGGCGAACGCGAAGGCCGTGTGCTGGTTCGCCGTCGTCCCAAGACAGGGCTGCTGGCTTCGATGTGGGAACTGCCGCATATTGCCGTCGGCGGTGAGGATCTGGGGCTTGACGTCGTGCAGTTGGAAGAACTGCTGGAAGATCGCGGGTTGACCTGGTCGCCGATGTCGCCGTATATGACGGCGGAGCATACGTTTAGTCATATTCATTGGACAATGAGAGTGCTGATTGCCCATGAAGAACCGGAAGCGCTGGCGCTGTTGGCTGCCGAGAGCGGCGTACCGTATGAGACGGCTGTTCCAGAAGCGATCGGAATGGAAGAGGAAGCAGCTTCAGGGGAAGCCGGTGCGGGAGTCGGGGAGAACGCAGAGGAATGGCGCTGGATCTCGCGGGAAGATATGCAGAGCATTGCCTTCCCGAACCTGTTCTTAAATATTTTGAATCGGTATTTTGAAGGAGATCAAGCATAGGCGCGGAGTTAGACAGGTAGACGCGGAGGCATTGGGTAGACTTTGCAGCGTGCAGCCTCCCGCTTTTCTGAGTGGTGGACGACAAAATAGATAGACGACAAAAAAAGCAGCCCGGTGACCGGGCTGCTTTTTCTATTCAACTTGACCGATTCATACGCATCCATTCCATTCGTAGGGATCGATCACAGTAGATCGTTGATTGCGTGCCGCCGCTTATCGGGCGACAAGGCAGATCAGCGAATTTATTTTGCAGCTGCGTAACGTTTAGCTACTTCATCCCAGTTTACAACGTTCCAGAATGTTGCGATATAATCCGGGCGTTTGTTTTGGAATTTCAGGTAGTAAGCATGCTCCCATACGTCCAGACCCAGGATTGGCGTTTGGCCTTCCATGATTGGGCTGTCTTGGTTAGGCGTGCTTGTTACAGCCAGCTTGCCGTCTTTGCCAACGACGAGCCATGCCCAGCCGCTGCCGAAACGAGTTGTTGCGGCTTTAGCGAAGTCTTCTTTGAATTTATCGAATCCGCCGAGTTCGCTGTCGATTGCCGCAGCCAGGTCGCCCGATGGAGCGCCGCCGCCGTTTGGTCCGATTACGGTCCAGAACAGGCTGTGGTTGTGGTGGCCGCCGCCGTTGTTGCGAACGGCTGTACGGATGCTTTCCGGAACGCTGTCCAGATCGCCGATCAGCTCTTCGAGGCTCTTGCTTTGCAGTTCAGGAGCGCTCTCCAGGGCATTGTTGAGGTTGGTAACATATGTGTTGTGATGGCGATCGTGGTGGATTTCCATCGTTTGTGCGTCGATATGTGGTTCAAGCGCATCGTTCGAGTACGGCAGTGCTGGCAGTTCAAAAGCCATGATAAGATTACCTCCTGCTTGAGTTGGATTTAACGACGTTACCCGCGTTAAAGATGGTGAATGGAACACAGGATGTACAAAGGGACGTCCTTACCTCCTTATTAAACAGGAACAAATTCTTTAAATCAATAGGTCAGTTTCTCGTCATATCCCCTATTGTCTGTGCCAAAAATCATACAAATCCAGGCGTGGCAGTGGTTTGCAAGCCGCCCTTCAGAGGATTGCAGGCAAGATGAAGAATGAGTGAAGCTTTTGAACAGGGAGAGGGGAATTGTTAAAAATATCATACCGTTGTAAAAAGAACTTCGTTTATGATGAAGCGGCAGCCATGACCGAAACACTGGAAAAAATAGGTCGTTAGACGGACGAAAAAGCAGAAACTCAAACGCTCACAAAAGAAAAGTAATGTTTTTTTGTGTCACATGTGGTTTAATAAGCGTGTGTGGAAAGTAAAACCGCTGTAATCCACGTTTTTTTTCTGCCTTTTTTGTAAACCCACGTCTTTCTTTCTGTAAAAACCTGATTCAAGTAAGCGTTTGCGAAAAACTCCGAACGATGATTTTCATGGTGCGAATAGGGCGAGAGCTGATGAAGAATTGCTCCTTCGCCGTGAAACTTCGCACGCCGCGTTTCGCATTAGCTGCCATTTCCAAAGAAGAAGGGGATTCAAGCATGAACGTTCGTTCTTTTCAGTTGAGTGATTCCGGCCGCATCACGGAACTTCTACAGGTTGCTTTATCCGAAGAATGTTATGAAAAGACGATTGGACCGTTCTCCAGACAACTGTCGTGGGACTCGGAACTGATCCTGGTAGCCGAAGACGGGGACGAACTGGTCGGCGTGCTGATCGGCACGATCGAGCGAAATATGGGCTGTTATTATCGAATCGCCGTACATCCGGATTATCGTCGTCAGGGCATTGGTAAAGCTCTGGTCGCCAAGATGGAAGGTCGTTTCCAACAGCGCAAAGTCAGCCACATCTTCGTGTCGGGTGATGAACATAACTCACCTGCGTTCCCTCTGTATGAAGCGATGGGATACGGCGCCAACCGCATCTTGAACGCGTTTCAGAAGCTCAGTATTCTGGCAGTCAACTAAGAACTGCACACGCTTCAAGCACGGCCATCCGCGGGGAGCGGATAGACCGTTAGAGAAGACAATCTTCGGTTCCCCGGAAAGGAACCGTTATCTTTCACATAGCATGCCCGAGTCCTCGGGCTTCCGTATGGCGGCAGTGCCGCTTCGGAGGTCGGAGAGTGCGGGCGTGCTTTTTATTTTTTAATTGGGAGAACTTTTTATTTTGCAAAGGCAGAATGCAGAGGATCGGCTCAATCTTGAACCTTTTTACGGTACAATAGAGAGTGGCTCGAGTGCCGATACTCTCATCAGATGGCGATGACAAGAATACCTTGCGCAGCACGTCTCGGCGCTGCTGTTCTTTATAGAAGGATGGACATCTTGGACAACGATATGCAGGAAAGGAAGGAGGAATTCAGACCATGGAAAAAAGAGCAGGCGGCGAAGGCACACATACAGCTTCCTGGGAAGCGTTAAAGCAGGAAATTATCGAAGCGGCACCTTCACTCGGCATCGACGATATTGGATTTGCTGCGGCGGACCCTTTTCTGTCGCTGCGGGTGAGGCTGGAGCAGCACCGCGCAAAAGGGTATGAATCAGGCTTCGAGGAGCCGGATCTGGACAAACGGACCTATCCCGCGCTCAGTCATGAAGATCCACAGTCGCTGATTGCCATTGCGGTCGCTTATCCTTCCAAGCTGGAGAATGCGCCCAAGTCCGAACCCGGCCGCACCCGGGGGATGATGGCGCGTTCCGCCTGGGGACGCGATTATCATCATGTGCTGCGCGAAGCGATGCAGCGGCTGATTGCCTTCATCAAGGAGCGGGTGCCATGGGCGAATGTGGTCGATATGGTCGATACCGGTGTGCTGTCGGATCGTGCGGTCGCGCATCGGGCGGGCATTGGCTTTCAGGGGAAAAACTGCATGATTATCTCGCCCAAATACGGTTCGTGGATCTATCTGGGTGAGCTGATTACCAATATTCCCTTTGCACCGGATCAAGAGGTACAGGAGGACTGCGGCGACTGCACGCGCTGCATCGATGCCTGTCCAACGGGTGCGCTGGTTGGGCCGGGGGAGCTGAACGCACAGCGCTGCGTGTCGTTCCTGACGCAGACCAAGGGGCTGCTTACGGAAGAGTTCATGATGAAGATCGGCAACCGCTTATACGGCTGCGATACCTGCCAGATCGTCTGCCCAAAAAATAAAGGCAAACATTGGCCGCATCACGATCAATTGCAGCCCGACCCCGAGAAAGCCAAGCCGCTCCTGCTGCCTCTGCTCGATCTGAGCAACCGGCAGTTCAAGGAGCAGTTCGGTGAGACGGCCGCTGCCTGGCGCGGCCGGGGGCCCATCCAGCGCAACGCCGTGATCGCGCTGGGCAACTTCAAGGACGAGGCGGCCCTGCCCAAGCTGATCGAGGTACTCGGCAGCGATCCGCGTCCGGTCATGCGCGGCACCGCCGCGTGGTCGATTGGCCGAATCGGCGGCTCCGCAGCCGAAGAAGCCCTGCTCGCCGCTCAGACGCTGGAGCAGGATGAGGAAGTGCTTGAGCGCATCTCGCTCGCGCTGAGCGAAGTGCGCGAGGGCCGCAGGCCGCGTCCCGCGAAGGGTGACCCTTCGCGGCGCGGCCGGGCTTCCGAGCCGGATGTTCGGCTCGGAGGGAGCGAAGCGGGTGCTGGCGCGGACGAGGTCGCGCAGGGCGAAGCGGGTGCTGGCGCGGACGAAGTCGCGCAGGGCGAAGCGGGTGCTGGCGCGGACGAAGTCGCGCAGGGCGAAGCAGGTTCTGGCGCGGACGAAGTCGCGCCTACACAGGCGCTTCGCGCCGCAGCGCCGCCTGCCCCGGCCCTGCTGGTGGCTGAACCTCTCGTCTATGACGAGATGCAGTCGCCGATTGGGCCGCTGGTGCTGACGGCAAGCGGCAGTGGACTGTGCCGCGTTGATTTTGGCACGTTCGATGATGTATCGGCAAAGCTTACGCTGTGGGCGAAGCGCTGGTTCGGCCGCGGCGCGGAGATTGTCCGGCGTCCGGACAGCATCAAGCCGTATAAGAAGCAGCTGTTTGAGTATCTGACAGGCCGCCGGGAGGGTTTCGATCTGCCGCTGGATCTGCGCGGCACGCCGTTTCAGGTTGAGGTATGGCGTGCGTTGGGACAGATTGGCTATGGCGAGAAAGTTTCCTACAAGCATATCGCCGAAGCGGTGGGTCGCCCAACAGCGGTTCGCGCCGTAGGCGGCGCCAATAATCGCAATCCGCTGCCGCTGATCCTGCCCTGCCATCGGGTGGTTGGCACGAACGGCAAGCTGGTCGGTTATGCAGGAGGCCTGGACATCAAGGAGAAACTGCTGGCGATCGAAGAACGTGTATTGAACAGTCGGATCTGAACCATCGGATCTGAATCATCAGGTCGCAGGCAAGGATCGGGAGCCAGACCGTTAGGCTTGGGCATGCGAATCTCGTTTCACAGTGACTGACGATCCTAACGTACTGTAGTGACCTGCCCGGGTGACTTGTCTCAGTGACTGACTATAAAGTGACTCGACTGTCCAGCCGTCAACCTGCCTTTTTCATGAGTCTCTGCGCCGTATTTTTCACGCTTCCCATCGGGAATTATAAATTGCGGCAGCCGCCGCCGCGTGCTACACTTGATACGTGCGTCTTTGCGTTTATTTGTGACAAATGGCTCTTGGATTACACGTGAAGCTTACAGGGACTTTCCTGGATAGGTGCAGTGCATTCGTGCCAGGTCACAAAGCGGCGCAGCGTACGCATAGACACAGCAAAAAAACGTGGGGTGACATCAACGATGTGGTGGAATTACGTGATACCGATCGTCACATTGATCGTCGGTTTGGTCGGCGGGTTCTTTATTGGCGTGTACTATCTGCGCCGTCAGCTTACGAACATGCAGAACGACCCGGAAATGCTGCAAAAAATGGCCAAGCAGATGGGGTATAACCTCAACGGCAAACAAATGCAGCAGGCACAGCAGATGATGAAGAAAAACGGCGGCGGCATGCCAGGCGGAATGCCTGGAGGCAAAGCGCCTAAAGGCAATGCGTTTCCTCCCAACAAGCGGAGAAGATAAACGCGTCCTCCGGGTTTGAACAGAAGCCCGGTAAATGCGTCAGACGAATGGATTTATCCCAAGGCGTCTGGTGCATCAGGTAAGGAGGAACGGAACATGTCCGGCGTGAACGACTATACAAATAAGCAGGTTGGCGACAATCGTGAGCAGATCGAGCACCATATCGCCAAGATTTTGGAGCTGATCGGGGAGAATCCACAGCGGGAAGGGCTGCTGGAGACTCCGGCTCGTGTGACTCGGATGTACGAGGAGATCTTTGCCGGATACAGTGTAGACCCTCGGGAAGCATTGGGCGTAACCTTCGACGAACATCATGAAGAACTGGTCATCGTGAAGGACATTGTGTATTACAGCCAGTGCGAACATCACATGGCTCCGTTCTTCGGCAAGATTCACATCGGATATATTCCGAACGGTCGCATTGCCGGCCTGAGCAAGTTCGCTCGGTTGGCCGAAGCCGTAACGCGCCGTCTTCAGGTGCAGGAGCGCATTACGACGCAGATCGCTGACCTTCTGGTGGAAGTTCTTCAGCCCAAGGGCGTGATGGTTGTCGTCGAAGGTGAGCATCTGTGCATGTGCGCACGCGGCGTCAAGAAGCCGGGCAGCAAGACAGTCACGACCGCCGTACGCGGTGTACTTCGCAACGATGCAGCGCAGCGGGCGGAATGTCTGGCCCTCATCAAGGATTGAAGCAGCATATACCAGTAAGACGAACCTGTCCGGCCGCGAGCCGTGTTTTCGGGGCGCTCCATCCGCGGGATGTGGCGAACGAAGATACGCTGCGGTTCGGCGGGTTCTTTTTTCAGGCGCAGGAATGAAAGTTAGAGAAAGGATTCGGGAAGGGAGAGGACAATGATGAGAAAAACGGCAATGGTTCTGGCCTTGATTCTGCTGCTTGCTCTTACGGCGTGCGGCAAACCGGCATGGGTGGGGCATCAGGAAGCCAAACCGCTGGAAGGAACGGAGCAGCTGTTCGATCTCAAACCCTATGATGCCAACGAACAGGTTCAGCTCAATTGGGATGGACAACAGTTACCGGGCAAGTTTGAACGTCATCCACAATTACCGATTGGCGCTTATCTGCCTGAAGGAGCTGCCGTCTTCAAGATGGGAAACGATACCGCGTGGGGATTCCAGGATAAGCAGATTTTTATGACCGTTACGACCAATTCGCTGATCGACGCTTCATTGATGAGAGATCGCACCGAAGAACTGATGAAATACAAGGAGTATCGGGGTTCGATTAATGATGGTCGAATTGCGGACTTTTTCCAGGTGGAGCAGGGCGGTCAGACATACGTGGTCTCTTTCACTTATCTCGATAAGGCCAAAGCTCTGCCGCTGCTGACCGACATGGCCAAGAGCCTTCGCACAACCGAATAAACCCAGCCGTTTCCGTTGAGGAGGACGTGGATGGGCAGCAGAAAGCAGGACGGAACGGACTTTCGCCCTGCTTTTTTGAAGTCGAAGCATCGTTGAGAGATTTGTCGATTCAACTTTTGGGTTCAAGCGATGATTTCTGTCTAAGAATAATTACCAGCATCTATTGGAAAAACGAGCGTATAGACGGCTAAGGGGGCGGATTGCAATGGAGAGAGAACGTTCGGAACATATAAGGGTCGATGCCGGGAAAAGAGAGGCTGAACGTGGAGCAGTAGACCATGCCGTTTCTCTGTCAACTGCTTCTGTAGGGCGGAGCGCGGATGACCAGGGAGGCTATCGGGCAGATGCCAATCAAGATCTTCAGGTCAATCCTCTCGCAGTACAGACCGATTCTGCTGTCAAAAAAGTGAACTGGCCTGCGGGAATCCGCATCTGGGCACCGCCCCTGGAAAGTATGCCGGAAGATATTATGTTCCCCCTGGCCTGGGAAGAGATGATGTGCCGCCAGGTGGGAGGAGGGGAAGCGCCGATCATGCACATCTGGCGGCACCCCTATGCGCTGACCATCGGCATGAGAGATCGAAGACTTCCCCGGGCGCCACAGGCGATGGACAAGTTGAGACGCGAAGGCTGCTCGGTTGCGGTTCGGGTGTCGGGAGGAGCAGCAGTTCCCCTGGATGAAGGGGTGGTGAATGTCTCCATTATTCTGCCCAACCCCGATCGCAAGCTGGAGCTGCATGGAGACTTTGAACGTATGGTTTCCCTGATCGCAGGAGCGGCTTCGCCGTGGACCAGCGAGTCCAGAGCGGGTGAGATTGCCGGAGCGTTCTGTCCGGGCGACTACGACGTTAGCGTCAACGGTCGCAAGTTCTGCGGCATCGCCCAGCGTCGTCAGACCAAAGCGTATATTCTGACAGCATTCGTGATTGCGGAAGGCAGCGGCGAAGAACGGCGGCGTCTCGCCCGCGAGTTCTACGACGAAGCTTCCGGCACCCTACGTCCCGGCGATGCCTACCCGGATGTTCGGGAAGGATCGATGGCGAGCCTGGACGAGCTGGCCGGTGTTCCTTCGGCTGAAGCGTATATCTCTTCCTTGATGGACTGGATGATTGAAGAGGCGGGAGCTTTGGTACTCGCGCAGGGGCCTGAGCTGCCGCTGGATGAATTGGATCGTCTGTCGGCCGAGCTGAAGGCTCGCTATGACAAGGATTGAATGGGCTTGGCTTGGGGCGTGGGATGGGAGATCAAACTTGGAAAATCCATGAGCCTGGGAGATCGTCGGCTTCGAGGATAATTAAGGTCTTGGCTGCCGGGCAAAAGAGCTTCCCTGTACCTTTTCCGTTCCCAATCCCCATATGCTCTTGCGCCAAAAGGCCGTTTCTGAGTCCGCTAAAGCGGGTCTCGAAACGGCCTTTTCTTTTCATCTGTTAAAGTCTATTAGAATCTGTTGGTGTCCGTGTCGGTTAGCGTCCAAGTCAGTGCATGAGTCTAGAAAAACCGGTACTAAACCGGGCGCCCGCAAGCTCAAGGTTACGGAGACGGGAGTGTGCCGGCTTCGCTGGATTCGCCCTTCTTGATCTCTTCCTGCTTCGCCAGACGAATATCGCCCAGGAAGTTGGAGACGCGGCGCAGATATTCACGCGGATGCTCCCGGAAGATCAGCTCATGGTGCGAACCTTCCACAATCCAGGAACGCGAATCGGGGTTGGTCTGATTGGCGGCCAACTGCTCGGCGATCTCATACGGCGCTTTGGAGTCTTCCGTGCCGTGAATGAAGAAGATCGGAATCGGATAATCCTCTTTTTCCACCTGCTGATAGGGGATCTGATTCAGGCTGGTTCCGTTCAGAACAGGGAACAGCATTTGCAGAATTTCCAGCGATGGATGACGAGGCAGCGGAATGTTTTGCCGGATATTATGATACAGCGTGTCCGGTTGGAGCAGGAAAGCACTGTCCAGAATCATGGCGTCAATGTCTTTGCTGACCAGTGCCGCCTGAAGCGCCGTACCGCCGCCCATGGAGAAGCCCCAGACCACAACCTGATCGGCTCCTTTTTGCTTGGCATATTGGACGGCTCCCAGCAGCTGCTGGGTCTCTTTCTTGCCACCCGTGGCGACTTCCTTGCTGCCATGCGAAGCAAAGCCATAATCGAACATAATGACGTTGAAGTTCAGCCGATGCGCATAGTTGGCAATATCATACATCGGAATCCAGACCTCTTCGCGGTTGGCACCGTAGCCGTGACTGAGCACGATCGTTTTCTTCGAGTTCGCATCTTCAGCCGGGATATACCAGCCCTGCATGGTGCGGCTTCCGTCGGCTGCGGGGAACGTGATGTCCTCGTACGCTACACCGATGGCCTGCTTGGGATTGGAATACAGCGGCGCAACGGTCGGATTGGACAGCACCCAGGCGATATAAGCATGCAGCGCGACAAAGCAAAAGATCATAAAGAAAAGAATCGACAAAAACAGAGCCACGGCTATGTTACGCAACCGGCGACGGCCCGGAGAAAGTTCCTTGACGTCGTCGTCTGTCTGCGGCGTTTCTTGCTGCCGGGACGGGACGACACTGTGGGAAGCGGGATTCATCGCGGTCTCTCCTTGTTCTTTTTTTGACAAGCTCGAATAGTGTTGAAAAATGACGTTTACTTATTTCATGGTATGCTCCGGAGGAAATGAAGTCAAACCTATCCCTTATATCGGATGACTCTGACATTTGTTGAATCGACTCTGACTTACTTGAGCTGCCTGTCCATCTGACGAAGACGTGGAAGCGGATTGTAAACCGAAGGGATGGAGAAGGTTTGCCCCATTTTCTTCACGGAAAGTTTCATAAAAGTTATTTACGTTTCATTATGTGAAACGTAAATATGCTATATTAGAAGCAATAGGAATTGCAGTGAAGGGCATCTCTTATATGTGTAACATGTCCGCCCTTTATTGAAACCCCAAAATTCTCATAGAGAATCAGAGAGAAGGTATACGTGTATGGAAGACGGCAAATTAACGGTAAGAGCCGTTGAGCGTGCGCTCGATATATTGATGTGTTTTACCCGAAATAACAGCCTGAGTCTCACGGAGATCGCGGGAGCCGTAGGTCTGCATAAGAGCACGGTGCATCGTCTGATGACTACGCTTGAGGAAAAAGGCTTCGTCAGCCGTGATGCGTCTACGGAGAAATATCGACTGGGCATCAAGATCTGGGAGCTGTCCGCGCACCTGTCCAATACCGATGACCCCGCGCTGCTGCTGCTTCCGTCGATGGAACGTCTGCGCGATGAGCTGGACGAGACAGTTAGCCTCTATGTCCGCGATGGGCGTGAGCGCCTGCGGATTCAGGCCGTGCAGAGCACCCAGGCCATCCGCCGTGTAGCTCCGGTGGGAGCGCGTCTGCCTCTGTACGTGGGGGCTTCCAGCAAGGTGCTTGTCGCCTTTGCCAGCGAACGTGAACAGGAGTACATCCTGAGCGACCCGGTGTGGCCGGATACGTTCGGACGCACGGCGTTCCGCGATCAACTGCGTGCCATTCGCGCTGCCGGATATGCGATCAGCGTCGAAGAACGCGAGCAGGGGGCGACGTCCGTAGCTGCTCCGGTCTTTGATCGACAGGGCAACCTGGCTGCCGCACTCTCCGTATCGGGCCCACTTGCCCGTCTTCCAGTAGAGAAGTTGGAGAGTTATGCGCCGCTGCTGATGGATCGTGCGCGGGAGATGAGTTTGATGATTCGTTAGGAGAGCGAGAATAGGAAACAGCAGAGCGAGCGGCGGAGTAAGGGGCGAAGTGTGGAACGGAGTAGGTAAGAAGTGAGAGGCGAAGAGAGAAGCAAAGCGAAGTCGATAAGTGCATGAATCCCCTTATTTTCGCCTATGTCGCCCGAATTTTAAGTATAAGTCCATTAATCCCTCTATTTCGTGCAAAAAATCGTCTTTAGCCAGATAAGCGGCAGAATAGAGGGAAAAAGGGACTTATTTGTGCTTTTGTTCCGTTTTGACGAAAAATAGAGGGAGATTTGGACTTATCCAAATGAGAGTGCCGAGGATGCGAGCTGCAAGTAAGTCTGAATTCGAGAATCATGCGAAATTTGAGGTTGCGCCAGAGTTCGCGTCTGTAACACGAAGCCGCTCAGATTCACGAGTGATAAGTACGAACTTCTGAGTGATAAGACCAGACTTGCTAGTGATGAGAGCGGTAGAGGTATGCGCGAATTCACGGCGATGCAAAAAGCTAAAAGGCAAGCAGCGTTCGATTCACGGCGGTGCTGACAGGCCAAAACGAGCAGCGCTCCAGTTCGCAGAGACGTTGATAGGCTGAAGACGCACAGTATCTGGATTCGAGGCAGTGCTGATAGGCCAAAAACAAGCAGCGCCCAGGTTCGTAGAGGCATTGATAGGCTAGCTAACAACGCATAGCATCTGGATTCGCAGTGGTGCTGACAGCACGAAGACAAACAGCATCCCCGCCCACAGTGGTGCTGACAGCACAAAGACAAGCAGCATCCCTACCCACGGCGGTGCCGGCAGGCCAAAAACACACCTCATCTACGGTTCACCTCAAAGATCTTTCCGCCTCGGAAAGGTCTTTTTTGACTTTTGATGCGGGCGGCGAAAGGGAAGTGGGCGGGAGATTTAAGTTCGTCTGCTCGCTGACGTATCCTGCCCGAACGTTCCGCCTTCTGCCAGCCCCCGCACATACCCGATAAACGCCCGCACCGAGGCCGAATAGATCGGCTCATCCCGATAGGCGAGGCAGATTCGGCGGCGGTTCGTATAGCCGGGCAGCGGTCTACGGATCAATTCGCCAGCTGCGGTCTCGCGCAGCACGCTGCGCAGGGGCAGGACGGCTACGCTGTCGTTGCAGCGCAGCGTTTCTTTGATCGTCTCGATGGCGCCCAGCTCCATGGCAGATGAGAAGGTCAGGCCAATATCCCGTGCCCATTCTTCGGTCAGCCGCCGCGAGGTGGAACCGGGTTCATGCAGCAGAAAGGTTTCGCGGGCGAGACGTTCGGCAGACAAGCCGGCTTCGTGGACAAGCGGGTGGTTCGGGTTCATGACCAGTTGAAGTTCATCTTCAATGAGCGGAACAAGCGTCAGCCCTTTCTCTTCGCCTTCGGGCAGCGACACTACAGCGGCTTCGATCTCATAGCTGCGCAGCATGGCCAGCGTATCACCAGCCTGCTTGACCGTCAGTTGAAGTTCAATGCCGGGATTCTGCTGCCGGAACTGAGCCAGATACGGAGGCATAAAATAAGTCGCTGGCGTATAGCTGGCCCCCAGCCGCAGGCGGGCTTTCTCAAGTCCCGAGCGAGAACGCAGCTGCTGGGAGGCTTCTTCCATCAGCGTGACGATGCGCCGTGCATAGGGGAGAAGTTCCTCCGCCGCCCCGGTCGGCTGAAGGGTACGCGCCTGCTTGCGGAATAATTCCACGCCCAGCTCCTCTTCCAATTTGCGCAGATGGAAGCTGACGGTCGGCTGCTTCAGCTCCAGCCGCTCCGCAGCCGCGCTTAACGTCCCGATCCGGCAGATCTCCAGAAACACTCTTAACTGCTGTACGTTCATTCTCGTCCCTCCCACGATCCCGATCTCTCTTTAACCTGTTTGCCATTCGAGCGTAGTATAGATTTTATCTTGGTCAAAAACAATATATATAGATAGATTTAATACAATCCCCCGTTACCGTTTACGGCTTTCTTACAATGCCCTGATAAAGTGAAGTCAGAAATCAATCCACACGGACACAGGGAGGCTCACTCATTCATGAAACTTTGGAAAACGAAATCGACGGCGGCGCTTGGTCTGCTGCTTCTCACTTTCACCACGGCATGTGGAAACGGAAACGGTCAACCGACCGCTCAGGCTTCAAGCGATGGTACAGCATCCAAAGCGGCGGCAGCTCCTGCATCAGCGGCACCGGCAGCTTCGGCAGAAGCGCCGGCAGCCGACGCCAAACCCGCAGCAGGCGAAGAGATCACGGTTTATCTGAATGACTTTGATGCGGTGATTGGTGACATGTTTGAGAAGAAGACGGGATACAAGCTGAATGTGGTCGTAGGGAACGGCGCCGAGATCATGTCGAGAGTGGAAGCGGAAAAAGGCAACCCGCAGTGGGACGTACTCTGGATCGACTCCATGCCATCGGTCAATGGACTGGATCAAAAAGGACAGCTGCTTCGGGGCTGGACGCCGGATAATGCAGGCAATCTAAAAGACAGCTTTGAAGCGCAGGTGCCGGAAGATCACTCCTATTATCCAACAGGTGCGCACGCGGCAGGTGTATTGGTCTATAACACGAACGAGATCACCCAAGCAGATGCTCCGAAATCCTGGGCCGATCTGACCAAAGATACTTACAAGGACCGCATTGGCACGGCTGACCCCGCGATCGCGGCTCCGGCTTACCCATTCGTTTCATGGTTTTTTGAGAACAAAGGCATGGAAGGCGGAGAGCAGTATTTTGGTGACCTGATGAAAAATGGCATGCGCGTGTACCCGAAAAATCCTCAGGTTGCCCAGGCGCTGACTGCCGGGGAAGTCGATGTGGCGATGCTTCAGGAAACCAACGCTTATTCGCTGGTGAATGACGGTGAGCCGGTCAAGGTCGTATGGCCTGAAGAAGGCGCACCAGGTTCGGTTCGGGTAGCGGCAATTCAGAAGGATACGCAGCATGCGGCAGTCGCCAAAGAATTCGTCAATTTCCTGCTTGATCCGCAGGTGCAGCAGCAGCTCATCGATGAAGGGGACGAGAGCTACTTTGAACCATCGGCTGAAGGCGTGAAGACCAAAGCAGATCGTGAACCCAACGCCAAGCTCAACATTACTGATGCCGCCTGGGCCAGCGAGCATGAAGCGGAGATTAAACAATGGTTCGCCGATCAGGCGATCCAGTAAGGCGGCGCGATGTTTCGACTCAATAGCAATCGGCTGGGCTGGGGCGTTACCTTTGCCCTGGCCGTGCTGGTCTTGTTTCCGCTGGCGGCAGTCATTATTCAAGTGCTGCTGCCTGGAGTTTTCTTCGGCTCCCTGAACCTGGGGGATCTCGGTCTGCTGCTGGATCTATTTGAACGTCCATTGTGGCGAAAGTCGCTGGAAAATTCACTGCTGCTGGGCATTGGCACGGCGATTCTGGGCACCCTGCTGGGAACGGTGCTGGCGATGGTGCGGATGCAGTGGAGATTCCCAGGGGCAAGATTGCTGGATGCGGCAGTCTGGGTGCTGTTCATCATGCCTTCGTTCATTCTGGCTCAAGGCTGGATCATGTTCTCGACCGGAAATGGCCTGGCGGCTTCCGTACTGGGCTGGCACTGGGTATCCGGCGCCGTCTTCCAGCCGGCAGGACTGATTGTCATCATGACCCTCAGCAAATTCCCCTTGGCTTATCTGAGCGTCAAGGCCGCGATGGAGTGGAAGGTGGAGATGCTGTCCGATGCAGCGAGGTTATGTGGAGCAAGTCCATTCAAAGTCTGGCGTACCGTACAGGCTCCGCTCCTGCTGCCGGCGATTCTGTCCGGAATGGCGCTGGTGTTCATGGATACCATCGGCGATTTCGGTCTGCCTTCGGCGGTGGCGGCGGTATACCGCTTCCCAACGCTGCCATATTCCATCTATTCCGCGATCTATACCTCGCCCATCCGCTTTGACATGGCGGGTGTGCTATCGCTGTATCTGGTGCTGTTGATTGCCATCGCCATGCTGCTGCAATTCTGGGTGCTGCGCCGCTCGCGGTATGACGTACTCGGCAGCCGCGCCGTTCCATCGGAGCCTAAGCCAGCCGGACGCAGACTGACATGGGCGCTTGGCATCGTCAACGTTCTGCTGCTGCTTCTCGTCATCGGGATTCCGATCGGATCGAGTATCGTGATGTCACTGCTCAAGCTGCAAACGGGCGGACTGACCGCTTCCAATCTGACCCTGGAAAACTATGCGTCGCTGCTGTCTGAAGGCAGCTCCTTGCTTCCGGGTCTGGGTCGCTCGCTGATGATCGCGGCGGCTGCGGCTGTTGTCGGTCTGGTAGTGGGATTGGCGGCAAGTTTCGTTCTGTCGTATTCGCGTTTTCGATTTAAAAGAGGGATCGAGACCGCTTCACTGATCTCCTTTGCCGTACCGGGCGTTGTACTGGGGATTGGCTATATCTTCGTCTGGAATCAACCGTGGCTGGAGAATCTGGGCATCCGCTTGTACGGTAAACCCGCGATTCTGGTACTGGCGGCCATCGCAGGCGCGATTCCGGTCATTACGCGTGTGATGACGGGGGCTATGGCCAAGGTGCCGGAGAGTCTGCTGAACGCGGCGCAGCTTCAGGGCGGATCACTGGTCAGCCGCATCCGGCATATTCTTGCACCGCTGGTACGCGGGGCGCTGGTGTCTGCCGGACTGGCTGCATTTGGCGCCTGCGTGTTCGATCTGGCGGTCAACTCGATCCTGTTTCCGCCGAACTTCGAGACGCTGCCGGTGGCGATCGATGACGCATTTGAAGACCTGCGCTTTGGGTATGCCTCGGCTGCAACCGTGGCAGGCGGCGGGATCGTCGTGGGGATCATGATGATTCTGGAGCGACTGCTGCGCAGAAAAGGAGTGAGCGTATGAGCGCATTAAAGAGCGCGTTAAACGAGGAATGGAGTACGAAAAGCAAGCCGCAAGAGAACCAATCCACGGAATCGGATCGAGAGAAAGCAGCTGCTGCGGGATCGTCAAATCCCGCAGCTTCCGGCGTAAGCCGGGGTCAGAATCCGAATGGGGCAGAGGCCAGCGACGGCGAAGAAGCAGTATCCGTCCGCAGCGGACACCTTGAAGATGTGGTTTCCCGGGTTTCGTCCGCACCCAAGCTGCTGGAGATTCAAGACGTGGTCAAGACCTATGGCAAGTTCCAGGCGCTCAAGGGTGTGTCGCTGGATCTGCGCGAAGGCGAGATCATCAGCGTTCTTGGGCCCTCCGGCTGCGGCAAATCGACGCTGCTTCAGCTCGTCGCCGGGCTGGCGAAGCCGGACGGCGGGCAGATCCTGCTGTCCGGTCAGCGGATCGCGTCCGCTTCCGGCATGGTTCCGCCGGAGAAGCGCGGCGTGAATATGGTCTTTCAGGATTATGCGCTCTGGCCGCATATGAGCGTATTCGAGAACATTGCTTATGGTCTCAAGCAGAAGAAAATGAACAAGTCCGCGATCCGCGCCAAGGTGGAAGAGGCGCTGGGCCTGCTGCGCCTGAACGGTCTGGAAGACCGCCTGCCGCCTCAGCTGTCCGGCGGCCAGCAGCAGCGCGTGGCGATTGCCCGCGCCATCGTGACGGAACCCCGGTTGATGCTGCTCGATGAGCCGCTGTCCAACCTGGACATGCGGCTGCGCATTGAGATGCGGACGGAGATGGCCGTCCTGTTCCGGCGGCTGGGCATCAGCGTGTTCCATGTCACGCATGACCCGGAAGAAGCCTTTGCAATGGCGGATCGCCTGCTGATTATGCGTGAAGGCGCGGTGGATCAGTTCGCCTCGCCGGAAGAATGTTTCCGGCGTCCGGCCAGCCGCGAGGCGGCCTCGCTGCTCGGCGCGATCAATCGCCTCGAAGGGCAGTTCGCGCAGGCGGCGGACGGCAGCCTCGCGCTGGTCACCGATGCCGGTACGGTGTCCGGCATCTACTGCGGCGAAGGCGAAGCGCCGCGCCCAGGCGAGCGCGGCGAGCTGCGCTTTCGCCCGGAGGAGCTGGTCGCACGGGCCGGCGACGCCGCAGGCAGGAGCAGCGCCGCGCGCAGCGGCGCGGACGGCGGCCATCGACTGGCCGCCGATCCCGGAACGCTTGCGTTCCGCGTCGTGCACGGCACGTTTGAGGGCACGCGTTGGCGTTCACTCGCCGAGACGGCGAGCGGAGGCCGGGCGTACCTGCTGCATGCTTCGCCCGTGAATCCGGGCGAAGTGGTTGAATTTGCGCTGCCGCGTCAGGCAGCGCTGCTGTACCGGGTTTAGACATCAAGCCCGGTGCGCGATTTCCCAAGAACAGAAAGGCGATGGAGCACTATGAAGCTTTCCTCTACACCTGCGGCTCCCGCCCGGCCCTTTGAACGGCTGCTGGCCGTGTCTGACGTCCACGGGCACGGCGAAGGGCTGGACCTCCTGCTGAAGGAGGCCGAATATCATCCGCTCAGGGATCAGTTAATCCTGGTCGGCGATTATATTGATACCGATCCGGCCACCTGGCGGACACTTGACCGAATGATTGAACTGACAGCAGAGGGAGCGATTGCGCTGCCCGGCAATCACGATCTCAAGCTGCTGAGTCTGATGTCTGCGCCTCCCGCCAGAGAACATTGCCAGAGATGGCTGGATTGGCTGAACCAGCTGCCCTTCTGCGCGGAATCCGGTCCTTTTATTTTTGTCCATGCCGGATTCCGTCCGGGTATTCCGCTGGAGCGTCAATCGCTGCGCGACATTACCGAGATCCGTGAAGAGTTCTGGCACGCAGGCGAAGACGACTTTGCCGGAACAGCCATCGGCGGTCGGACAATCGTATTCGGCCATACCCCGACGTTCAAACTCGGTGCATCGCCCGGCTCCATCTGGCGCAGTCCCGGACGGATGGCTATCGATACAGGAGCCAAACATGGCGTGCGCCTGACGCTGCTTGATCTGACGAACGAGATCAGTTATTCGTGTTCGACCGCACCGCAGCGGCCCTATGGAGATTTACGCCGGGAACATCTTGCAGGCCTGGGTATCGAAGATCGAACAGATACTGAAGGAGATTCCCATGCCCGCATAGGCAGCTGAACCCAGACAACGTTGGCGTAGGGTTCGGAGCTATTCGATTCGTAATCCGTCTGTCAGCGTTCAGTCCCCACTTCGTACAAGGATAGTCTTTCAATCCATTCTTATTTTTTGCAGACAGAATCGGCCTTGGCGAGACAGAACACAAATCCATTAGCGTTCGCCTTTTCCTTCCGGATGTCCGCTTTTTGCTTTTTAAGGGCAAAGCTTCTATGATGAGGAATCAGGAGTGACAAACCTACTGATGACAAGCGGAAAGGCGGCATTGAACATGGAGTTAACGTTCCCAAAGGTGGAGACGCATGAAGACATCGCGGAGGTCGCCATGCTGGCGGCTGCGATCTGGGGAGAGTATTACGTCGCTCTCATCGGCCAGGATCAGGTGGATTATATGGTCGAGAAATACCAGTCGCTTCCGGCGATTACTGCCCAGATTGGGCATCAGGGTTATGAGTATTATTTGCTGCGCAGAGGCAGCGAGACGGTTGGTTATATGGGAGTGAAGCAGGAGGACAACCAGCTGTTCCTGAGCAAGTTGTACATCGACAAGCGTCATCGGGGCAAAGGCTACGCCAATCACGCCAACGCATTCTTGGAGCAGCTGTGTGTGAATCGCGGGTTAAAACGAATCTGGCTGACCGTCAACCGTGAGAATTCGTCCAGTATCGCCGTGTACGAGAAAAAAGGCTTCCGTAAGGTACGTGAACAGGTCGCGGACATCGGGAATGGATACGTCATGGACGATTTTGTGATGGAAAAAGACATCCCGGCATCGGCAGAGTAGAGTTCGGCTTGCCAGGACGGGATCAGGGATGTGATCGTGCGGCAGAACCCAAGCACGCCAACCGGCGGCAGGGCATGAGGAGAATTCCTCGTACCTGCCGCTTTTTCATGTGGCTGAATGGCGATCGTCACTTCTCTTCGAGCTGCGTAAAAAGTTCCTTCCGGTGTGCGTGGTACGGCAGCAGGTCGAGCCTTACCGACCGATTACAGTCGGTGCGGCCGCGTCAAAGATCCATCGACAGCCGGATCATATCGCGGCAGTGTAGGCCATTCTCGTAGATGGGTTCGGGATAATGACGCACAAAAAAGTCCAGATCTACGCCCACAATCCGAAAGCCGCATTTCTGGTACAAGGCAAGCTGACCGATACTCGAATTGCCTGTGCCGACTTCAAGCGTACGGCAGCGGGCTTCGCGGGCGGTATCGACGGCGTGAGCAACCAGCTTTTTGCCAATGCCTCGGCCATGCCAACGTTCGTCTACAGCGACATTGACCAGTTCCGCCGTTTCGGGACGGGTTGGCAGCAGGACATAGACGCCGAGCATCTGACCTTGCGACTCGGCGACGAAGCATCTGCCTCGGCGTGCGTAATCTTCGACCAACGAGCGCGACGGATCGGCAAGAAGCAGCAGGTCGATCGGCAGTTCTTCCGTATCGGAGAGCGCCCGGAATACAAGGGTTTCGTGAGAGGGAACAGGGGTCATGGAGATTCCTCCTTATCGGTCGATGGAAATCAGGATAGGGGTGAGGCATACGCATGGCAGCAAACATATAACCAACTGTACAGGCCCTATTGTAACGCAGACAAATGCCTGACATCCAAGTGTTCTTGTGAAAGAAGCGGCGATGCAGGATGGGAATGAGAAGAGGATGCGCGGGAGAGGTCAAGGCGGCGCTGGGTACGCAATCAGCTGTGAAGACGCAAAAAAACGCTCCATCTCATGGGATGGAGCGTTTCTTTTTTGCAGAAGCAGGTACTTAGCCTTGTTTCGACTCGCTGCTTCCGGATTTCATCATCTGACGCAGTACCGTTTGCAGGATACCGCCGTTGTAGTAGTAGTCGATGTCTACCATGCTGTCCAGACGCGCGATCGCGTTGAACTCGAACTTCGTTCCATCTTCGCGTGTTACCGCTACAGTCAGCTTCTGACCAGGCTTCACATCGTTGCTGAGGCCCAGGATGTCGAAAGTCTCGCGGCCATCCAGACCGAGGGACTTCCAGCTCGAACCTTCCTCGAATTGCAGAGGCAGGACGCCCATGCCCACGAGGTTGCTGCGGTGAATCCGTTCAAAGCTTTCCGCGATGACGGCTTTGACGCCCAGCAGCATGGTACCTTTGGCTGCCCAGTCACGGGAACTGCCTGTACCGTATTCTTTACCTGCGATGACGACCAGGTTCTGGCCTTCATCTTGATACTTCATCGAAGCATCGTAGATCGACATCACTTCGTCGGTCGGCAGGTAAGTGGTTACGCCGCCTTCCGTGCCCGGAGCCACTTGGTTGCGAATCCGAATGTTGGCGAATGTACCGCGCATCATGACTTCATGATTACCCCGACGTGAGCCATAGGAGTTGAAGTCTTTGCGTTCTACGCCATGTTCCGCCAGATACAGTCCAGCCGGGCTCTTAGGTGCGATATTACCCGCAGGCGAGATGTGGTCGGTCGTAACCGAATCGCCCATGAGTGCCAGTGCGCGAGCCTGCTTGATGTCGGAGAGGTCTTTGAGACCTTCGTTCAGATGACGGAAGAATGGAGGGTTCTGAATGTACGTCGAATTGGAATCCCACTCGTACAGTTCGCCTTCCGGTACTTCGATCTGATTCCAACGTTCGTTGGCGGTGAAGACATTGGCATATTTCAGACGGAACATCTCCGGTGTGATCGCCATCGCTACTGCGTCGCGGATCTCCTGGGAAGTCGGCCAGATGTCCTTGAGGAAGACCGGTTCGCCCTGTTGGTCATAACCCAGCGGCTCGGTCGCCATATCGATGTTGACCGTTCCAGCCAGTGCGTAAGCGACAACCAGCGGTGGCGAAGCCAGATAGTTCATCTTGACCTGAGCGTGTACACGGCCTTCAAAGTTCCGGTTACCGGACAATACGCCTGCAACGGTCAAGTCGTTATCCGAGATGGCTTGAGCGACTTCGTCCGGCAGCGGGCCGGAGTTGCCGATGCACGTTGCACAGCCATAACCCGCTACATAGAAGCCCAGTTTCTCAAGCGGCTCCATCAGACCGGCTTTGTACAGGTAATCCGTTACGATCAGGGAACCTGGCGTCAAGCTTGTCTTCACGTATTCCGGACGAGTCAGACCGCGTTCAACCGCCTTCTTCGCCAGCAGGCCTGCACCCAGCATAACGCTTGGGTTGGACGTGTTGGTACAGCTGGTGATCGCAGCAATCACGACAGCACCGGCACTCATCTCGCTGGTCTTGCCGTTCTTGTGGTTAACCGTGACTTTCTCGGCAATCTTCTCATCGCTCAGTCCGTAGCCGCCCTTGTCAACCGGCGTACGCACAATGCCTTCAAAGTTGCTCTTCATGTTCGTCAGTTCGATACGGTCCTGCGGACGTTTAGGTCCGGCAAGGCTCGGTACCACGGAAGCGAGATCCAGTTCGATGATGTCGCTGAATTCCGGATCGGCCATGTCGTCCGTACGGAACATGCCTTGGGCACGGTAATATTGTTCGACCAGTTCGATCTGCTCATCTGCGCGTCCTGTGTTGCGCAGGTAAGTCAGCGTCTCGGAGTCAACCGGGAAGAAGCCAATTGTTGCCCCGTATTCAGGTGCCATGTTCGCTACGGTCGCGCGGTCAGCCAGACCGATGTTGCTCAGGCCAGGGCCGAAGAACTCGACGAATTTGCCGACAACGCCTTTTTTACGCAGCATTTCGGTAACCGTCAACGCGAGGTCGGTCGCGGTTGCGCCTTCAGCCAGGCTGCCGGTCAGCTTGAAGCCGATGACGTCCGGTGTGACGAAGTAGAGCGGCTGGCCGAGCATGCCGGCTTCCGCTTCGATGCCGCCTACGCCCCAGCCGACAACGCCGAGACCGTTAATCATGGTCGTGTGCGAGTCGGTACCAACCAGGGAATCCGGGAATACATAGGTCTGTCCGTCCACTTCCTTCGTCGCCGCCACGGAAGCGAGGTACTCCAGGTTAACCTGGTGCACGATGCCTGTTGAAGGCGGAACGGCGCGGAAGTTATCAAATGCCGTCTGCGCCCAGCGCAGGAAGCGATAACGTTCTTCGTTACGTTCAAATTCAAGGTTGATATTGAAGTCCAGCGCGTCTTCGGTACCGAAGGCATCCACCATAACGGAGTGGTCGATAACCAGGTCAACCGGTACGAGTGGATTGATCTGTTTTGGGTCGCCGCCGCTCTGCTTCACGGTGTCGCGCATAGCCGCCAGATCGACGACCACCGGAACACCGGTGAAGTCTTGAAGGACGATCCGCGCCGGGATAAACGGAATTTCCTTGTTGGCATCGCGTTCTTCGTTCCAACGAGCGATCTGTTTCACATGTTCTTCCGTGATCGCGCGTCCGTCGAACTGGCGCACGGCCGCTTCAAGCAGAACACGAATGGAGAACGGAAGCTTCGAGATGCTGCCAAGTCCTTGTTCTTCGAGTGCCTTCAGGCTGTAATAACGGTAAGACTTGCCACCGGCGTCAAGCGTACGCGCGGCGGAGAATTGATCGGACAAAGCCATGAGTGTACCTCCTCGGGAATGGGATGAAGCCCTTGCGATGTCACGCTGCACGAGCGGACGGAAAATGCTGCCTGCCATGCCACTGGCATGAGGCGTATAGGGGGTTATCTAATGTTTGTTTCATTGTGTGAAACTAAATTTCAAAATTCCTTGATTTAATTATAACGTTTACAATCCGACGCGTAAAGTCCTTTTTGCCTACAAACAGCCGCCGCCCGGCTAATTTTGCAGACGTGCGGTATGCGGGTTTTCTTTGCAGGCAGACCGTCCATCCACTATACTGATAGAAGAGATTTTAATGAATTGACGGAGGCCTGTACATGACAGCAAATAAAGTAACCGTGGGATTGGTATACGGTGGCAAATCGGGCGAACATGAGATTTCGCTCCAGACCGGTTTCGCGGTGATGAACGCATTTGATTACGCGAAATACGAGATTATTCCCTTTTATATTACCCTTCAAGGCGAATGGCGAATGGGTCCTCTCCTTGACGAACCGATGAAATCGATTGAAGACATGAAATTGGCTTCCGCATCCGGCGGCACAGCCGAAGCGGCAGGGGCGATGTTTGCGGCGCTCAGCGGACAGCAGAGCCGGATCGACGTCATGTTCCCGCTGCTGCATGGCACATTCGGAGAAGACGGAACGATTCAGGGATTGTTCGAGATGGCGGGTCTTCCTTATGTAGGCGCAGGGGTTCTGTCCTCTTCGGCTGGTATGGACAAGGATGTCATGAAGAAGCTGTTTGCAGCGGCTGGTCTGGAACAGGGCGAATACATCGCCTTCATCGAACATGATTGGCGGAACCATCGCCACGAACTGCTTCAGGAAGCGGAGAGCAAGCTGGGCTATCCTTGTTTCATCAAGCCGGCGAACCTCGGCTCCAGCGTAGGCATCTCCAAGGCCAGCGATCAGGAATCGCTGATTGCCGCCGTTGAGACCGCGCTGCGTTATGACCGCAAGGTGTTGATCGAGACGTTTATCGACGGTCGGGAGCTGGAAGTGGGCGTGCTGGGCAATGATGAGCCGCAGGCTTCGATTCCGGGTGAGATTGTATCGTCCGGCGATTACTACGATTACAATGCCAAATATATCGACGGCAAATCCGAGATGCTGATTCCGGCACCGGTAGACGCTGACCTTGCCGATTCGCTCCGCGAACTGGCGGTTCGCGCCTTCAAAGCAGTTGAAGGCAGCGGCTTGTGCCGTGCCGATTTCTTTGTCCGTCGTTCGGACAACAAGATTCTGATTAACGAAGTGAATACGATGCCGGGCTTCACCCCGTTCAGCATGTACCCGCTGCTCTGGAGAGAGACGGGACTGTCCTATGCGGCGCTGCTGGATCGGTTGATCGAATTGGCGCTGGAGCGCCACTCGGCAAGAACAAGTCTTCAGTATAAAATGTAAGCCGCATCTATCGATTCCGAGACGTTCAGAGGAGGCTGGTTACGATGGGATTTGAAACGGAATTCAATTCGATCTGTAAGTTCAAGAACGAGCAGGAACTGTACGAAGTGCTGGAATACGGACGCGGCAAGCTTCGCAAGGACGGCTTCCGCATTTTCCCGACCGGGCAGAAGGCCATTGCCTATACTCCGGACAACCAGGCGATTGCCATTGTGTTGATTACGGCTTCGATTGCGGAAATCAATTTTCAGGGGCAGGAGATTACGCAGGTTGAGCTGGATCTCGTGCGCAAGCTGACGGAAGAGGAAGCGCGTGTGCTCACGGCGCTGGGACAGGAAATGTTTTTCGGTGAGCAGGAACCCAGCAGTCTGTAGAAGATGGATGGAAGCCCTGGCGAGAAGCTCCTGGTGCTGAAGCTTACCGATGAATCCGATACAGACAGTCCCTTCCGAAGTCCCGGACGGAAGCGGAAAATGGAATGTTCCGGGGGAATTATAGAAAGGCGGTAAAACTGTGGAATCGAACGAAAAAGTTCCTTATGTCCTGACAGGTAAGAGCCATACGGCCGTTGCCGTCAACGCAGCGGCCAAGGCAGGTGAATGGATCAAGAGCCGTCTGGGGGCTTATGGTCAACTGGCGACCAAGTCGTCCGAGCAGGATCTGGTGACCGAGATCGACAAAGGGGCCGAGCAGATGATCCGTCGGCTGATCCTAACGCACTTTCCGGACCATGCCATTCTTGGAGAAGAAGGCGTAGAGCCGGGAGAGGATGCCTCCCTTCACGCCCTGCGAGATGCCGCGGACGAAGAATATCTCTGGATCATCGATCCGATTGATGGAACGACCAACTTCGTGCATGGTTTTCCCTTCTATTCCGTGTCTATTGCCCTTGCCAAAGACGGCGAAGTCGTGCTGGGTGTGATCTACGATCCTTCGCGCGACGAAATGTTCGTGGCGGAGAAAAATAAGGGCGCTTATGTGCATGGCGCCCGCATGGCGGTCTCCCGTGAAGAACAGCTGTCCCAGGGATTGATCGCGGTAGGCTTCCCGGCTGATCCGGTCGCAAAGCTGCCGATTAATCTGCGCGGGATCGAGGCGTTGGCACCCAAAGTACGCAGTCTGCGTGCCGGAGGTTCGGCGGCGCTTCATCTGGCTAACGTGGCCGCAGGCCGCTTGAGTGGATACTGTGAAGTAGGCTTGAGCGTCTGGGACGTTGCGGCGGGTGCTCTGCTTGTCGCTGAATCCGGCGGTCAAGTGACCGATACCAAGGGTGAAGCTTACAATCTGGAAGTTCGGAATATTGTGGCTACCAATGGTGGTTCGCTGCACACCGAATTGTTGACTGTATTGAAGGAAGCCAACGCAACCGGTTTTTGATTTCGTTCGTCTGACTTTTCTCAAGTGAATTTTCCCAAGGAGGAATCATCATGAGTGACGCGCAGAACCGCAAGCCTGGACAGGACGAGTTGGAAGAACAATTGACAGAACTGCTCACGGAAGGCGAGTTGAAGGACGAGGATCGGGAACGCAAGGAGCGGGAGCAGATCTCGCCGCGTTATGAGATTCGGATTCAAACAGAGTTGGACCCGATCGTGGAAGAAACCCGCTTGTATCGGACGATGGCTCAGGAGTTGGACGGTCGATACGATGATTATCTGGAGAAGACGCGCCCACGCCCTCAGACTGAGCAGACGGTCGATCAGGTGGTAAAAGAATAGTCGGACATACCGTTATAAGTACGGCCAGCCCTATAGAACTTCCTTGGCAGGCCGCCGTACCCGGGGCAATCCAGGGCTGCGGCGGCCCTTTTGCTTCCCCTTTTCACCCCACCCAATGAGGTCCGCTTGGACCGGAAGGAGACAATGAATGACACACACATGGAGAAAAGGCTTGATGGCACTTGCCTGCACAGCACTTGCACTTCCGGTATTTGAATTGACGGGGGTTCGTGACATGATGGCGGCGGGAGAAACCTACAAGATCGTATCCTTCGGCGATTCGATCACGGCGGGATACGAACCACAGCGTACGGCAGCCGAATATTATGGCTTTGTGCCCCGGCTGGCGGAGCAGGCTCGCTTCCACGGGCGTTCGGAGGTTGATAATTACGGTATCTCCGGTCTGAATTCGACCGGGTTAGAGCATTATATTGAAGCGGTTCGTGCAGGGACGAATACAACAGCCGATGCTGTCCAAGCAGGATTAAGCGATCCCAACGCCGCTCTATTTGCCTCGCAAGTTGCCCAGGTGCGTTCCGATGTAGCAGATGCGGATCTCATTACGATTACAATCGGCGGTAACGATCTGCTGCCGCTCATTCGCAGCGGCGAAGTGCCGCAGGATCTGAACACGCAGGTTGAAGCTCTGCTCAAGTCCTACGCGACGAATCTGGGAGCCGTGCTCTCCGATCTGAAAGAGATCAATCCGAATGCACGCATTGTGATCGCCGACCAATATCAGCCGGTTCCCGCTGTGAAGGCGGGGGCGCAGTATGCGGCACTGAGCCAGGCTGCGGCGGCTTATACAACAACGCTGAACCAAGTGATCGCGGCGCAGAATGCGCAGGGCGGCCATGCCGAAGCGGTGAATCTCGTCGCCCTGTTTGCCGGACGCGAGACGCAGATGACGCATATCATGCGTGGAGATATTCACCCGAACCAGGTGGGTTACGAAGCCATTGCCAAGGCGTTTGCGGAGAAGATCTGGGGCGAATATCGCAAGCTGAGTGCAGTCGTTCCTAAATCGACTGTAGCGGTTGTGGTAGCGGGCAAGGAGCTGAATACATCCTTCAAGCCGATTCTCAAAAACAACACGACTTTTGTGGTGCTGCGAGACATCACCGATGGATTGGGTGCCGAGCTAAAATGGGACAACAAGACTTCCACGGCAAATATCGTCATCGACGGTCGCAGTGTCCAGATTCCCATTGGAAAGAAATCGATCATGGTAAATGGAAAGCCCCTGGCGGTTCAGGTTCCGGCGTTCACGGAGAAGGTGAACGGCCAATCCAAGACCTATGTTCCGCTGGCGGTTCTGGCAGATGGGCTGGGCTTTGATGTCCAATATACGGCACAGCTGCGCACGGTATTTGTTAATCCATAATCCGTCTATGGATGTGGACAGCACGATTTTTCTGGCTTTCTAAACCTCCTCTTTTCTGAAGATCCTTCGATCCGAAGACGACAGGCGTCGTTTTCGGATTTTTTGTAAACCATCGCCCTTTGTTCGGGGAGTCTGGTTAAGGCACCGTAAGACGGGTTCGTTTTTGACCATAGACCGTGGGGTAATAAGAATTAGCAAACGAGCGAACGGCGTGCGGATTTGAAACTTCCCTGATTGGAGCCAACCGAATGGGTACATGAGGAGGGCGCAACCAGATGCCGGAAGAAGCTCATTATCTTTTTTTAAGGGGACATTTATCCTTGAAGGACAAAAGGACTGAACAATTAAAACGACTGCTGGCGGAAGAGGGAGTCTACCGATCCCTGTTTATGAATCATCCGGATGGCGTGCTGATTATGGACTGCGAGGGCGAGGTGTTGTATGGGAATTCGGCCGTTCCGCACATTACCGGATTCACTCCTTCCGAATTGGCCGAACGTATTGCAGAAGCTCGCCTGGTGTCTAATCCGTCGTTTGACGTTCTGCGACCTTTATTCATGAATGCAGCGGCAGGACAAGCTGGACATGTTCCCTTTCAGATGCAGAGCAAAGTAGGGGTTCCGCTGCAATTGGATCTTGATTTCGTGCCGCTCGTCCATGAATCGGAGCAGTTGGGCGTCTATCTCCTGCTGCGCGACACCATGCCCATGCGCAAAAGTGATCGCAAGCCCCTTGAGACGTCGGAACGTCACCGACAGGCGGTTGAACTGGCACGAATTGCGTTCTGGGATTGGGATCTGGAGAGCGGCGACATCCAATTCTCCGACCTGCTCTACGATATTTTCGGAGTTGAGAACAAGGGAGAATTGATTCGGCAGGATGATCTGTTCAAGCGAGTGGTTCCGGAGGACAGACAACGGGTGACGGATCTGGTCAAGGAACGCATGGAGGGCGGAGAATACGACGTAATCTATCGCCTGGTGACGGACCAGGGCGAACAGCGAACAGTACGCTCCCAAGGCAAAAAAGCTGGGGATCAGCATCTGGTGGGAAGTATCCAGGATATTACGGAGCAGACGAGGCTGGAACAGCAGGTACGCCAGAATGAGCTGGAGTTTCGTCTGATCTATGAACATTCACTGGATTTGTTCAGTCGTCAGTCGGCCGATTCCATCTTTTTGTACCTGTCTCCAGCGTGTGAGCGAATTCTGGGATACAAGCCGGAAGAGTTGGTGGGAACCAATTCCTTTAACATTTTTCACCCGGAAGATGCGGACCGAGTGGCCGACTATCTGCGCAGTGTACAGCGGGGGTTCACCTCGCATACCGTCGAATTCCGCGCACGCACCCGCAGTGGTGAGTATGTCTGGTTGGAGAGTGCGGCCAGCTTTACATTCGATCCGCACACAGGGGAGCCGCTGGAGATTATTGCGGTATCGCGCGACGTCAATGAGCGCAAATTGGCGCAGAGACAGCTTCAGGAGAGCGAAGAACGCTATAAATCGCTGTTCGAGTATAATCCTTCCGGTGTCTATTCGTTGAGCCTGGAAGGTGTCTATACGTCCTGCAACGACAGTATGGCTGACCTGCTTGGCTGCCGCAAGGAGGATCTGATCGGCAATTCTTATCGCACGGTGATTCATGATGAGAACCTGATCCGAACCAATCGTCATTTCGCTGCGGCATGCCGGGGAATTCCCCAGAACTATGAGGCACGAATTGAGCGGGTGACCGGGGAAATGGCTGATTTGAACATCACGAATGTGCCGATTTTCGTCGAGGGAGAAGTCGTGGGTGTATATGGGATTGCCAGCGATATTACCGAACGCAAACAGTATATCCGGCAGATCGAGCAGTTGGGCTATGAGTATACCCTGATTCTGAACTCCGTCTCGGAAGGTATCTTCGGAATCGACAATCAGGGGCGTACCATTTTCGTGAATCCGGCGGCGCTTGGTCTGCTCGGTTATGAACAGGATGAGTTTATTGGTCGTGACAATCATACCCTGCTGAATCATTCTGGAGCTGGAGGCGTACCTTATTCCGTGGATGAGTGCCCGATCTGTGCAACGGTGCGCGACGGAATCTCCAGATCCATTGCCGAATGTGTGTTGTGGAAAAAAGATGGGTCCAGCTGTCTGGTGGAATATACGGTTAACCCGATCATCGACAAAGGGAAAATTCAGGGGACGGTCGTCGTATTCCGCGATGTGACGAATGAACGCGAGGTACTGCGGCAAAAGGAACTGGCTGAGCATGCGGCTTCAGCGAAGTCAGAGTTTCTGGCGATGATGAGTCATGAAATTCGCACACCAATGAATGGAGTGCTGGGCATGACGGATCTGCTGCTGGATGGCGAACTGACTGAGCAGCAGCGGGAATTTGTTGAGATTATCAGCAGCAGTGGTCAGTCACTCATGCGGATTCTGAATGACGTGCTGGATTTCAGCAAGATTGATGCAGGCAGTCTGATGCTGGAGCCGGAGCGCTTTCCGCTGGCTTCGTTGGTAAGCGATGCGGTTGAGCTGTTTGCTCCCCGGGCGGTGGAACGGGGGATTGAACTCAGCTGGGAACTGGCTCCCAATGTGCCGGACGAGATTGTGACCGATCCGGTGCGTCTGCGCCAGGTGCTGACCAATCTGGTCGGCAATGCCATCAAGTTCACGGAAGCGGGTTCAGTCAAAGTCTTCGTCGAGAAAATTGCAGGTTCAACAGAGGCGGAGCCGGTATTGAAATTCTACGTCCAGGACACCGGAGTCGGAATTGCGGAAGACAAGTTGGGACGTCTATTCCAATCCTTCTCCCAACTGCATCCCGAATTGAATCGCAAGTACGGAGGAACAGGACTGGGGCTGTCGATCTGCCGCAGACTGGTGGAGCTGATGGGCGGGACCATTCAGGCCGAGAGCCGGGAAGGTCAGGGATCAACTTTCCATTTTACCCTGCCTTGTCGGGCGAAAAATCTGATTGTTGATCCTTCTTCAGCCCATCCAACCCAACCCCTGCTTGAAGGCCAATCTATTGATTCGCAATCTCCTATGAATGGTGCTGATTCCGCTGCACGCTCCCAGACACCTGCAGCTGAGGCATCGTCGGAAACAGGAGATCGAAGCTGGGAGAAAGCGGCGGACGAGTCGGGTCATTCTTCGATAGGGAACGGTGCAGAACCTGAATCGCTGCAGGATCTGCGTATTCTGATTGCCGAAGATCATCCGGTCAATCGCCGCCTGCTCCAGGAACTGCTGTGGAAGTCCGGCTGTACAGCAGATATGGCGGAGAACGGGATCGAAGCCTTTGCCGCCCTTTCCCGCAAACGTTATGATCTGGTGTTCATGGACATTCAGATGCCGGAAATGGATGGGCTGACCACCGCTCGTCTGGTTCGCAAAGTGCTGCCGCCGGAAGCTATCCCGTATTTTGTAGCCGTCACCGCGTTCGTGCGCCCCGGCTTTGAACAGGAGTGTCTGGACAGCGGCATGCAGGAGTATATCGCCAAGCCGATCTCCGAAATGGACGTACGGCGTGTGCTTTTGGATGCGGAAGGGCGTCTGAGGGCATTTCTGCATCGCCGCAGAGCCAACCCGTGACACCAGCAAAGCCAGTTTCTCGAATCCGGGCACGTGAAGAAGGCGGGAGAATCATTTCTCCCGCCTCTTCGGCGCGCGGCGCCAGCCGTACACTTGAACATGGACAAATAGTTTGCTTATCGCAAAGCTAAGGGCATACAAGATGACGAGCAGAATAATCAGTGGGCGGAAGATAATGGAGGCCAGCACCCAAATCAACAGCAGCTGCCACGGTTTGAAGCGGCGGAAGAAGACGGGCAGGGTGAAGATCCGGTAGAACCAGTAGTTTTTCTGAAGGGCTTCCATATATTCGCTGCGTGTCTGTTCATCATCGGGATCAAGTCGGATCGCCTGCTCCATCATGGTCTTGGCAGATCGGGCATCGCCGCGGCGATCTGCCGCCCAGCCCAGATACAGAAAGGTCTGCGAACTTTCTACATCCTTGCGCAGAGCACCCTCGCCAGCAGCTTTTGATTCTGCAAACAGCCCGAGGTTGGCGAGAACATAGCTGTACAGCGCCAGATACAATCCATGCTCGGGGTCGATATTCAGCGCCTGCTCGATACACTGACGCGCCTTGTCGAATCGGCCAAATTTGTTGTGCATGTTGGCCAGCAGATAGTAGAGATGTGCCCGATAAGGATTAAGACGCAGGCCTTCTTCAGCGGCTTCCTGCATCTGTGGCCATTTGCCCATCGAGTAATGGATCACCGCTCGCAGAAACCAGGCGTCTTCTTCGTTCGGATCAAGACGGAGCGACTGATCGGTGCATGTCAGTGCTTGATCGTATTCCTTGAGGTTGATATAGGCCAGCGCGAGAGCGTTATAAGGCCCCGTCGTTTCCGGTTCGTCGTGCAGCCATTCGCCCGCTTCTTTCAAGGCTTCCTGATGGCGCCCCCGACTTAACAGCCATTCAAATCGCTGCGCACGCACGCTGGCAGAGACTGGTTCATTGATGTGTTCGCTCATCGCTTGCCTCCCCCGTCATTCAGCCTGCGGATCAACGGATTTTGTGGGTTTTGATGTAGTCCAATACCTGGGCATATTCGCCATTGGTATCGCTGAACGTCGCGTAGTTGCGTGCGGTAGCAAACCAATCGAGTGTGGAAGGGCGCCGACTTTTGAGCACACGACGAAAATCGGTGTCGGCCAGAGGCTGGATTTCCCCGGTCTCCATCGCTCGTTCCAGCGCTAATTCCGTGGCTTCACGAACCAACTGTTCCAGATCGGCTCCCGAAAATAGAGCGGTATTCTCGGCAAGCTTGTCCACGTTCACGCGATCTGCCGGTTTGCCGGTAAGCTTGAGGTCGAGGATGAGACTGCGTTCTTCTTGTTCCGGCGGCGGAACAAACAGCAGATTATTGAAGCGCCCCGGACGCCGCAGCGCGGAATCGAGATACCAGGGAGTATTGGTTGCGCCAATAATAAAGACATTTTCGTTAAAGCTGGCCAATCCATCCAGTTCAATCAGCAGCTGATTCACCAGCATCCGATCATGGTGCTGGCGCATACCATGACGGCTGCCGCCGAGTGCATCCAACTCATCGATGAACAAGACGCAGGGCGCTTCGGCGCGGGCTTTTTCAAAAATATCATGCAGATTATGTTCGCTGCCTCCGACATACATCGACAGAATCGCCTGAAGCTCCAGATGGAGGAAGCTGGCTTCGATCTCGCCGGCAACGGCGCGGGCAAGGAACGTCTTGCCGCAGCCTGGAGGGCCGTACAGCAGCAGCGAACCGCCCGCTTCACGCCCATAGGCGGCGAACAATTCCGGCTGCTTGAGCGGAAGAATGAAGTTCATGCGAATCTTCTTTTTGATCTCTTCCAGTCCGCCGACATCGGCGAACGTGAGGCTTGGTTTTTCGCTTTCGACCAGATCTTCGGCATTTTTGTCAAACTGGATGACCTTTAGATTTTTGCGGCGCTGCTCTTTTTCCTCGTCCATGGCGTCTCCCTTCCACACTCCGTTTTTCTTTTATCTTAACCGATCAAGAGGGCTTTTCACCACCAAATGGGAATCGGGTACGACTTGTTGGATGCTGCGAGGTTTGTAAAGGGAGAGGGAAAGACAAGCGGCCTCGCCAAAAACCCCTTCCCCGCCAGAAAGCGTGAGAAGGGGCTTCGATTAAAAAGCTGAATGACCTCCCGAATGGACATATTCCGTTCGGGCTGCTGCAGGTATGCGACGTTAACGTGCCATCTCCTTGAGCGTCTCATCCGCCGCCGTCAGTGTACGATCGATGTCTTCATCCGTATGCGCGGTAGTCAGGAACCAGGCTTCGTATTTGGAAGGAGCCAGGCAGACGCCCCGATTCAACATGCCGCGGAAGAAGGCGGCAAAGGCTTCACCGTCGGTGTCCTGCGCCTGGTCATAATTTGTGACCGGATGATCGCAGAAGTGCGTCGAGAAGGAACCGCGGATGCGGTTGATTGTCATCGGCACGCCGTGGCGCTTGGCTGACTCGGCGATGCCGTCCGTCAGGCGGATAGCCAGACGATTCATCTCTTCGTAGACGCCTTCGCCCTGAAGCACTTCCAGGCAGGCGATGCCCGCCGAGACGGAGATGGGGTTGCCCGCCATTGTTCCGGCTTGATAAGCAGGACCAAGCGGAGCGACCTGCTCCATGATATGCTTGCGGCCGCCGTAAGCGCCGATGGGCAGTCCGCCACCAAGGATCTTGCCCAGTGCCGTAAGATCCGGCGTGATGGCATCATGGTTGTCCAGACCGGCGTAGGTCTGCGCGGAGCCATAGTGGAAGCGGAACGCGGTGATAACTTCGTCGTAGATGACCAGCGCACCGTGTTCATGAGCTAGCTTGCAGAGGCCTTCCAGGAAGCCCTTCTCCGGCATGACCATGCCAAAGTTGCCGACGATCGGTTCCACCATGACGGCTGCAATCTGCCCTTCCCAATGCTTCAGTGCCTCTTCAAGGCCAGCCAGATCGTTAAACGGTACGGTGATGACTTCCTGCGCGATGCTTGCCGGGACGCCTGCGCTGTCCGGAGTTCCCAGCGTGGAAGGGCCGGAACCGGCGGCTACCAGTACCAGATCGGAGTGACCGTGGTAGCAGCCGGCGAACTTGATGATCTTCGAGCGGTTGGTATACGCACGCGCTACACGAATCGTGGACATGACGGCTTCCGTACCGGAGTTGACGAAGCGCACTTTGTCGAGCGAAGGAATCGCATCCTTGAGCATCTTGGCCAGATGAATCTCAAGTTCCGTTGGAGTGCCGTACAGCGTACCGTTTTGTGCGGCGCGTAGAATGGCTTCGGTAATATGCGGGTGTGCGTGTCCCGTAATAATCGGGCCATATGCAGCCAGATAGTCGATATATTCGTGGCCATCGACGTCCCAGAAGTGTGCGCCCTGGCCTTTTTGCATGAAGACGGGAGCTCCGCCGCCAACCGCCTTGAAGGAACGGGAGGGGCTGTTCACGCCGCCTACGATATGTTCGAGGGCTTCAGCGTATAGTCTTTCGGAATTTGGACGATGCAAATTCATGATTCACAATCCTTTCGTTATCGGGCATACGGTCATCTGACATCGCCTCTTGCAAGGAGATAGGAGCGGGCCGCTTAACGCGTAAGAGCGCCCGGATAAGGGGCGCTCTTACAGCGTAACGAATTTTGTGCCCGGAGTACAGGGCGATTTGGTTAAGATTTGTCCGGCAGGCTTATTGCTGTCTGCCGGTGTCCGTGCCCAGTGCTTCCGTCTTGGTGGATGGAGCAGCAGAGACAGGGGCTTTAGGCGTCTCGTCTTCGCCCGGTTTTTCTTCGCTTGCATCCGGAGCTGTTCCATCTGGGGACGTTTGCGTGCTGCCCGCGGCATTGAGCGTGTCCTGAATGAACGTTTTCAGCTTGTCTTCACTGCTGACGGTCAGAACGGCAGCACCGCCAATCGTCTTTTCGCGCAGCAGCGTATTCGGCGGAATCTGCTCACTGCCGCCCATCTTGCTGTCATAGGCTACAGTTGCCAGCTTCCACATGTCGCTGACATCCAGATTCGTATCAATATAAGGGCTGACCTGTTCCAGAATCCCTGGCAGATTCATGATTGACGTCGTGGATTTCAGCTTGTCGGCAACGGCCTGCAGGAATTCACGCTGACGTCCGGTACGGCTGAAGTCCGATAGCTGGTCGTGACGGAAGCGCACGTATTGCAGCGCCTGCGTACCATCGAGATGCTGCTGACCTTCCTTGAGGTCGATGTCATACCGGTGTTCGTCGGCTGCACTGAGGTATTTCATATCTTTTTCCACGTAAAAATCGACCCCGCCAACAGCATCCACCAGCTTGATGAAGCCCTGGAAGTCGGTGTAGACATAATACTGGATCGGGATACCCAATAGATCGGATACGGCTTTCATCGCGGTATTGGGACCATGTGTAATGGCCGTATTGATGCGCTGGCTTCCGTGATCCGGAATTTCGGTATAGGTATCGCGCATGATGGAGAACAGATTGATGGTCTTTTTGGTCGGATCGATCGAGGCGACGATCATGGAGTCCGAACGGGGAATTTCGCCTTCCTTGACGCCACGGGCGTCCACGCCCATTAGCAGAATATTCACCGGCTCGCTGCCTTCCCATTTGGGTGGCTCCTGCACGGTTGTTTTTGTTGTCTCAGTCACAGGCAGGTTGCGGAACGGAGAGTTCTCGCCGACCTTTTGCAGTCCTGATACCTGATTGTACAGACTGGTGAAATAATAAGTGGCATAACCGGCTGCGGATGCGAAAATGATGCACAGCACCCAGACCAGCGTCCTCTTCTGCCGTTTTGTCATTCGGTTTCTTCCTTTCGCTTCTGTGGGGATTCCATCGGTATTGGATTGCCTTCGTGGTATCCCTACATTATAATTTTTTTCGGAGCAGCAGGCAATTCGCCGTGATGTGAGAGATATTCAAGCATGCGGAAGTCGCTGATTGACCGATATGAGGGAATCAGCACCTGATGAAATTTGCGGAATTTCCAGTGATTGGAGCCCGAATTGGCGGCTTCACCAGCAGGGCTTACACGCAGAATACCCCCTTATTTTTGCAATGAACCGCATCAGAGGGTCTCTTGGGCAAAATATGCGCATCCGTCACCAAAGGACGGAGCCAACAGAAAGGAACACACATGAAAGCCATCGAAGTTGAACATCTCAGCAAGACTTTCAAAGTGCAGAAAAACCGCGACGGCCTCAAGGGGGCGCTGCGGGATCTGTTTTCCAGACAGTATAACGAGGTAGCGGCGGTGAATGACATCTCCTTCTCGATTCCAGCCGGTGAGATCTGCGGATACATTGGCGAGAACGGAGCGGGCAAATCCACGACGATCAAGATGTTGACCGGGATTCTCGTGCCGACTTCAGGCAAGCTGAACGTTGGCGGTTATGTGCCGCATGAGGAACGTGAGAAATTCGTCCGCAATATCGGCGTAGTCTTCGGCCAGCGCAGCCAGCTCTGGTGGGACATAGGCGTGATTGAATCATTCGGTCTGCTGCGCAAGGTGTATGGAGTACCGGAACACGATTACAAGAAGCGGCTTGACGAACTGGTGCAGCGTCTGGATCTGGGTGAGCTGTTGAACCGCCCGGTGCGCAAGCTCAGTCTTGGTCAGCGGATGAGATGTGAGCTGGTCGCAGCTCTGCTGCACAATCCGTCGATCGTATTTCTGGATGAGCCGACCATTGGCCTGGACATCATCGTCAAGACCGAGATTCGTGAATTCCTCAAGGATATGAACCGGGATCACGGAACGACCATCCTGCTGACCACTCACGATTTACAGGACATCGAAGCGCTCTGTTCCCGCGTGATTATGCTCGACGAGGGTCGGATTATCTACGACGGTGGGCTTGACACGCTCAAGTCGCGTTGGGGACAGGGAACCCGCGTGACCTTCCAGTTTGGCACAGCCTGCCCGCTGCCGAGATTGCAGACGCTCACATCTGATCTGCCTGTGAGTTGGACAGCCGAGAACGATCTGCACGCCGAAGTGCTGGTGCCCGGTGAGCTGAATGTGTCGGACGTCCTGGCCAGGGTCGTCGGACAGACGGACATCGCCATCACCGACATCAAGATCACCGAGACGACAACCGATGAAATCGTGCGTCAGATCTACCGGACCGGGTCGGCCGTGAACGGATCGAAGGGGGAAGGCGGGCTGACTTCTTATGCTTAGTGCCTACACGGATTTTATCCGGATTCGCTTTTTGACGATGCTGGCATACCGGGTCAATTATTATTCCGGTATCCTCATCTATATGCTGAATATCGGCGTTTATTATTTTACCTGGCAGGCCATCTACGGAGGTAGAGGAGAAATCGGCGGCTTCACGGCTTCGCAGATGACGACTTATATTGCCGTCTCCTGGATGGCGCGTGCGTTCTACTTCAACAATCTGGATCGTGAGATCGCCAACGACATCCGCGACGGCTCCATCGCCATCCAGTTTATTCGTCCCTACAACTATCTGTTCGTCAAAATGATGCAGGGATTTGGCGAAGGGCTGTTCCGCTTTTCACTGTTTATGATTCCGGGTATGCTGTTGGCGCTTCTGCTGTTTCCCGTGCGTCTGCCCAGCGATCCCATCGCCTGGATTGGCTTTCTGGTGATGCTGTTTTTCAGCTTCCTGATTAATTCACAGCTCAACATTTTAACCGGACTGATGGCCTTTTTTGTGGAAAATAATGAAGGCATCATGCGGATGAAACGGGTCATCGTCGATCTATTCTCGGGTCTCGTCATTCCGATCAGTTTGTTCCCGGTCTGGCTCGGAACGATCATGCAGTGGCTGCCGTTCCAGGCGATCACGTATCTGCCAGGTTCCGTATTCACCGGACGTACACAGGGGACAGGGATTCTGGATGTGTTCGGTATCCAGGTAGCCTGGTTCGTGGGGCTGCTGATTCCAATCTTCTTGATGTGGCGGGCGGCGCGTAAGCGTCTGTTCGTACAGGGAGGTTGAGCGCATGTATTATATCGGTTTGGTCTTTGAGTATCTCAAGAATTATATGAAAACAAGGCTGACTTACCGCGCGGACTTCTGGGTCGAGGTAATCTCGGATCTGCTGATGCAGGCGAGCAACCTGATCTTCATCTTCGTAGTGTTCGGTCATACCGATTCGCTTGGCGGTTGGAGCGAGTCGGAAGTCGTATTCGTTTATGGATTCTATATGGTTCCCTTTGGTCTATTCAGCTGCTTCGTGAACCTGTGGAATTTCAGCGATCGTTATATTGTCAAAGGCGAGATGGACCGTATTCTGACGCGTCCGGCCTACAATCTGTTCCAGATCTTCCTGGAAAATATTGATCCGCCGGGCCTGCTGGGTTCTGTCATCGGGATTCTCATTATGGTCGTCAGCGGCAGTCAGCTTGACCTTGATTTCACCTGGTGGTTTATCCCAGTACTGATTCTGTTCACAATCTGTGCCGCCATGATCTACACCGGCATCTATATCACTCTAACGTCGCTGTCGTTTTATTCCGATTCACCGACCGGCATTATTCCGCTCATGTATAACATTCAGAACTACGGTCGCTACCCCGTGACGATCTACAACCGGGCGATCCAGTTCCTGCTGACCTGGATTCTGCCGTTTGCCTTTGTCGGCGTCTATCCGGCTTCACTATTCCTCGGTCGGGACGAGATGCTGCACATGGCCTGGCTGACGCCGCTTATGGCTGTAATCTTCCTGACGATTGGGATTGTGAGCTGGAACGTGGGCGTGAAGAAGTACCGCGGAGCAGGATCGTGAGGCGCTCCGGGGAGGGGGGCTTTCGGATCGCTGTCTCGGTTGGATTTCTTCGATTTAACTTTTATAAGGGTGAAATCCAACCTCAAAGGCGACCACTTCGTTTCCTACAGCTCTCCCTCCCCCTCCGCTCACTCCCTGCTCGGCGATGGGGGGGAGAAGAGAGAAAGAGAACGGGCGCTTTTCAACGCTATGCTTATGATCGCGTGTGTTAAAGAGCAGAAAAGTAGCTGACCACTCGGATGTCGGCGGTACGGGGAACCGAACCTAGACATTAAGAGAGGAGAGCTTGGAGACGGAAGCTCCAAGCCAAGGGCTCAAAAGAAGATCCCTAACCCAGGCGCATGCTGCGCAGAGAGGGGCCGACGAAATAAGTCGGCTCCTCTCTCGCTTTCAGCGAGTTTTCTTTGTAAAATGTTGTTGTAAGCACGCAGGAGCGGAGGAGAAAGGGAGCCTGGAGAAACGAAGTGTTCGCCTTTGAGATTCGATTTCCACCTTATAAAAATATAATCAAAGAAGAAATCGAATCGAAACAGCGATCGCAAGGCCCCTTTCTCCGGAGCGTCTTCCAGCGCAAACCCCCACATTTTCCAAACTGAAAAGGAGCGATTTATTATGGTAGAAGTCGGACAACAAGTTCCTGAATTCAGCCTGCCAGCGGTCGGCGGGGAAGAGATCAAGCTCAGTGATTATCGAGGCAAGAAGCTCGTCATCTACTTCTATCCCAAAGATATGACGCCGGGCTGCACGCAGCAGGCCTGTGACTTCCGGGATTCGGAGAGCTATTTCACCACCAAAAATGCCGCAGTCATTGGAATCAGCGCGGACGATGTGAAGTCACATGAGAAGTTCGGAGCCAAATACGATCTGCCATTTCCTCTGCTGTCCGATGTTGACCATCAAGTCAGTGAGACCTTTGGCGTCTGGCAGCTCAAGAAAAACTTCGGCAAAGAATACGAAGGCATCGTTCGTTCCACTTTCCTCATTGATGAAGAAGGTCGTTTGATTCAGGAATGGCGGAAGGTCAAAGTCGAAGGTCATGTGGATGAAGTCCTGCAAGCGATAGGGAATTGAGAACCGAGTTGCCAACTTGATGAAGAACTTCCTTGATGAGCAGGAACGAAGTCCCAAATATTGAAAAACGATTGAGAAAATTCAGAAAAACGTTTAGATTAATGTTAGGAAATGAGAAAATCAATAATTTTTTCAATGTCTCAATGATGTCTTAACGCGATAAAGGGGGGAATTTACGACGAAGGTGGGCCGTTGTCGGTCGGGGGTTGGTTAAACGATTTTTTTGGGGGAGTGGAATTCGTAATGCAAATCATTCCAGCATGGGTGAAAGTGGATCACAATTCTTACAACGCGAAACTTCGGGGAATCTACAAAAATGTACGGGAAAACGACATCACCGCAGCCTGCGAGCAGGCGAAACGTTTGTACACGGATCTACTTATGGAGTTGGAAGTTCGCGGAATCGAAACGGTAAAATCAGAGGCTGCCGCCGTTCAACCAGAACGTCCAGCAGCGGAAGTCAGCATGTAAGAGGGGCATCCATTAGCAAGACCCGGGTCTATGACCCGGGTCTTTTTAATGCTTGGCGCGTGATTTGAGTATGATCTTCGACGGGAAACGTCCAGGTCGAACCCGTACAATTCGCGCATGCTTGATACGCTGCCGAATCTGCGCGACGTTGCAGCGAATCGGCGTAATGGAGCGAATCAGCTGGGCTTGAGCCTGAATTTTTCGGCGTTTTCCCCGCTTGAGATAGCCCGGCATGGCAGCCAGAATCGAAGCGGTCAAGGCGCGGTAGCGATAGATCACGAAGATCCCGACGATCAGTACCAGAACCGAGACGATCCAGATCGCATAATGTTCAGCCAGTTTAAACGCCACCGACCACTGCGGCCCGAATATTTTGCCCAGTCCGAGGAACAGCAGGGTCCAGAATAGAGCGCCCGAGAACGCATAGGCGGCGAACTTGCGGAACGAGATGTTCATGATCCCGGCGAGATAGCCGGTGAAGTGCCGAACGCCAGGAATGAAGTAGCCGAAGAAGATCAGGCCCGCTCCGTATTTGTCGAAGAAAGTTTGCGTTTTGAGCAGCTTGCTCTCCTTGAAAAACCAACCGCCGAAGCGCCGCAGAAAAGGCAGTCCCGCGCGTTTGCCGATGAAATACGTAAGGCTCATGCCCGTCGTGGTTCCAAGGAACGCCACAAGCAGCAGTAGATCGAAACGCAGCGCTCCGGTATACGAGAGATAGCCAGCGTAAGCCATCGTCGTCTCCCCGGGAAAAGGCAGGGCGATAAATTCCAAAAACAGTCCCAGGAACATGACCAGGTATCCGTACTGCTCGAACAACTGCTGAACCATTTTAAAGATTTCCATAAGTCTTGAACTCCTTTTACCAATTGAGACTGCGGACGTTTTCCTTGATTTTACGATATTTGGGCAGGGAAAATCCATCTTCGCATCGTGGACGCCGCTAAGTAGCGAAATCGTCGATGAACAAGCCATTTTGTCTTGCGGTATAGTGGGTGCATCGGTATAATTAGCGACAGTAATTAAGGGAGGCGTGACATGAATAAACCGAACGAACTCATCGTTGTACTTGACTTTGGGGGACAGTATAACCAATTGATTGCCAGACGGATTCGTGATTTGGGTGTATTTAGTGAGCTAATGCCGTACAATACCCCGGTTGAGCGTATCCGTGAGCTGAACCCGGCCGGTATCGTATTCTCGGGCGGACCCCTCAGCGTATATGAAGATGGAGCTCCACATGTTGATCCGGCGATCTATGAGCTGGGACTGCCGATCTTCGGCATCTGCTACGGCATGCAGCTGATGGCGCAGCAGCTCGGCGGCAAAGTCGAACGTGCGGGCAAACGCGAATATGGCAAGGCGGACGTTGATTTTCTGCATAACAGCATCCTGACCAAAGGCCTCGACAGCAAGCAGGCGGTCTGGATGAGCCACGGCGACCATGTCGTGACACTGCCGGAAGGTTTTGTGCTGGAAGCGGGTACGGAATCCGCTCCAATTGCGGCTATGAGCCACCCGGAGCGCAATCTGCATGCGGTGCAGTTCCACCCGGAAGTGCGTCACTCCGTATACGGCAATGAGATGATTAAGAACTTCCTCTATGAAGTCTGCAAATGCAGCGGCGACTGGACGATGGAATCGTTCATCGAAGAAGCTGTTCAAGATATTCGCAATAAAGTCGGCGACAAGAAAGTATTGTGCGCACTGAGCGGCGGCGTGGATTCGTCCGTTGTAGCTATGCTGATCCACAAAGCGATCGGCGATCAGCTGACTTGCATGTTCATCGACCATGGACTGCTGCGTAAGGGCGAAGCGGAAAGCGTTATGGAGACCTTCGTCGGCAAGTTCGATATTCATGTGGTGAAGATCGATGCCCAGGAGCGCTTCCTGAGCAAACTCGCAGGCGTGGATGATCCCGAGCAGAAGCGTAAGATCATCGGCAACGAATTTATCTACTGCTTCGATGAAGAATCGGCCAAACTGGGCGATTTCGGCTTCCTGGCACAGGGTACGCTTTACACGGACATCGTGGAGAGCGGCACGGCGACAGCTCAGACGATCAAGTCTCACCATAATGTCGGCGGTCTGCCAGAAGACATGAAATTCCAACTGATCGAGCCGCTGAACACCCTGTTCAAGGATGAAGTGCGCAAAGTCGGCGAAGAGCTGGGTCTGCCGCATGCCATCGTATGGCGTCAGCCTTTCCCGGGTCCGGGTCTTGCGATTCGGGTCCTCGGCGAAGTGACCGAAGAGAAGCTGACCATCGTCCGCGATTCCGACCTGATCCTGCGCGAAGAAATCGCCAAGGCTGGTCTGGAGAACGAGATCTGGCAGTATTTCACGGCGCTGCCGAACATGAAGAGTGTAGGCGTTATGGGCGATGCACGGACGTATTCGTACACCGTCGGCATCCGCGCCGTAACGTCCATCGACGGCATGACTGCCGACTGGGCGCGTATTCCATGGGACGTGCTGGAGAAGATTTCGGTGCGCATCGTCAACGAAGTGGACAACGTTAACCGCGTTGTGTACGATGTGACGTCGAAACCGCCAGCAACGATTGAGTGGGAATAGATACAATCCAGAGCGTGAACTCCTGATCGAAGGGGTTCACGCTTTTTCTTTGTTCATCCATGGATTTGGTTTTCGATCCTCTGATAAAGTGTTAAGCAAGAAGTAGACAACCATCCGATAAGGAGGCGAATCACATGGAGATGCAAGACATCCGCTCGCTGCTGGCAGAAGCCTATACAAATTGGCAAACTCCAGCCTACGAACCGGAATCGGAAGAGACTCTGGCTTCATTTGAACGAAGTCACAGCATCCAACTGCCCAGCGAATACCGGGAGCTTCTGACGCGTTATGGCCCGCTGCATTTTGCCGAACCGACCATACACGGGTTAAAAGAACAGGAGTGGGCATACCCGACAGGTGCGGAACTCATTGCCGAATACCGCAGTCAGGGAGCGATCGAGCCGGATCTGGAGCTGCTGCCGATTGGCGGTTTCGGCGATGGCGATCTATTGGTGCTTCAGCCGGGCGGCACCGTGTACCGGCTCTATCACGATGGGTACGATCATTCGCCGTTGGAGCGGATTGCCGACGATCTGCCGACACTGCTCAGTGAACTGGCAAAGGCTGCACTAGACACTCATCGAGCCATGCAAGAACAAAATAAAGTCTAAAATTAAAAATAAATAAGGTGCATTTAGTAACCAGGCTCCTGTATAATCTGGAATCAGATTAGATACAGAAGGGTTGGAACGTGACTTCATTATGGATAAAACGATAAACAAAAACCGTCAGTGGAGCGTAATCGGACTTGCGTTATTGTTGGGTGTATTTTCGACGTTGGGGCCTTTTACGATCGATATGTATTTGCCCGCGTTTCCCCAGATTGCCAAAGACTTCGACACAAACGCTTCTTTGGTGCAAATCAGTTTGACGGCCTGCCTGCTTGGACTTGGCATCGGACAGTTGGTGGTGGGGCCTTTAAGCGACGCTTACGGCAGACGCAGACCCCTGTTGATCGGCATTATTGCTTACGTGATCGTTTCGTTGGCCTGTGCGTATTCGCCCAATATCGGCCTGTTGATCGTATTCCGCTTTGCTCAAGGTTTTGCGGCTTCCGCTGGCATCGTTATTTCGAGAGCGATCGCTCGTGACTTGTACAGCGGCCATGAACTGACCAAATTCTTTTCGCTGCTGCTGCTTGTCGGCAACCTGGGACCGTTGGCCGCTCCGATTGCCGGAAGTGGCGTGCTCAAATTCACGACATGGCCGGGCGTGTTCCTTTCCTTGTCGATTCTCGGCGTGTTCTTGTACCTGATGACGCAATTCCGGCTAAAAGAAAGTCATCCTGCCGAGCGGCGCGTATCACCGAATTTCAAATCGCAGCTTCGCAACTACGGATTGATGCTGCGTGATCGGAAGTTTGTCGGCTACATGTTGGCGCAGGGGATTCTGACCGGAGGCGTATTCGCTTACGTGGCCGCTACACCTTTCGTTTATCAGAATATTTACGGCGTGTCGCCGACCATGTTCTCCGTGTTGTTCGCGTCCAACGGAATCAGCTTGATGATCGGTTCTCAGATCGTTGGGCGGATCTCGCATCGGGTATCCGAGCAGAAGCTGATGTTGGTTGGCTTATGGATGGCTTTGGTATCGAGCCTCGTCGTAGTAGGGGTTACGATTGTCGAAGGACCGCTGTTCGCTTTGGTCATTCCTTTATTTTTCTTCGTCTGTTCGATCAGCATTACTTCCACGGCGGCTTTCCCGCTTGCCATGGAGAGTCAGGCCAAAAATGCGGGAAGCGCGGCGGCGCTGCTCGGTTTGGTACCATTCGTACTGGGAGGACTGGTCGCGCCCCTGGTCGGAATTGCGGGTGAGGACACAGCCGTGCCGCTTGGACTGACTTTGATGGGAACGAGCCTGATTGCGATTCTGACTTACTTTTTGCTTATACGTAAAAACGAATCTGCCTAACGTTGATGAATAAAAAGGACAGCCGCGCAAATACGCGGCTGTCCTTTTTGACGTCCCTTTTAACATCCGACACTCAAGATCAAGCCTGCTGCAATTCTTCAACCACCTGTTTGAACACGCGGATAAACTTCTGCACGTCCGAAGCAGATTGATCCGCCGCATAACCGATCCCGTAGTTCACTGCCAATTCGGACGCGAAAGGGATCAGGCGAAGTCCTTCTTCCTGGTCACTGGTCACGAAATCCGGCAGCACGGAGATGCCCATTTCCGATTTGATTAGGGTATGGATGATGCTGACGCTGTCCGCATACAAAAACATGGCGACCTCCGGCTGTTCGAGCAGCTGCTCCTGAAGCTTTTTGAGCGAGTGGGGAGATTGCGATGGATTGAACAGAATTAATGTTTGATCGGCAAGATCCGCGAATGAAATCTTGGACTTGTCGGCAAAAGGATGATCCTGCGGCACTACGCATACGTAATGTCCGTCCAGCACTTTGGCATACCGGATATTCGGCTGCTGCCCGATCTCTTCGTTGGAGGTCAGCACCAGATTGAACTTTTGTGTGAGCAGATCATGAGTCTCTTGGTTCAGGACGAAGTTGCGCAGAATGACCTGCGTATCCGGAGTATTCTCTCGGAAACGTCGAATGATCCGCGGCAGATACAGCTCCTCGAACTTCGTTCCGGTGAAGCCGATCGACAGCATCCGTTGATCCTGCTGGCTTTGCCGGCGAGTTCGTTCAATCGTCAGGTTGGTCTTGAGCAGCACGTCTTTCATATCGTTGTAGAAAATAGTGCCGGCACGTGTCAGCGAGACGCCTCGCGTATTGCGGTGAAACAGAGCCGCTTCCAGTTCGATTTCCAGCTGTTTGATAATCTTGGTGACAGCAGGCTGGGTTAAATCCATCTTCTTGGCGGTCTCGGAAAAGTTCAATGTCTCTGCAAGGTGAATGAAGCAGGAGATTTGATTGAAGTTCATCAGTGCATCTATTCCTTTCGGTTATGATCGATAACGGAGTTTCATTTCTCGGCCGCAAGACTTTGTGATAAATTGAACATATCAACCGGAAAGAAGGAATTACGATGAATTATATCGTGTGCGGAACCGATGGACAATTGGCTGGACGGATCGCGGAAAATATGCTCAACGAAGTAGACGGCTCGAACCTCACGTTTACCTGCTACAAATTGGATCGCCTTCCGCAGGACAAACTGGCTCGTTGGCAGGCTGCCGGCGTAAAGGTATGCGAGGCCAATTATGATGACATGGAATCCATGAAAAAAGCATTTGCTGGCGGTGACCGGATCTATATCGTGTCAGGGCTTGAAGTTGGCAAACGAGTGCAGCAGCACAAGAACGCAATCGATGCAGCGATACAGGCAGGCGTCAAACATATTACGTACAGTTCGTTTGTAGGAGCGACTGATCCGGCTTACGCGGATGTCTATGTCACCCCCGACCATACGGCTACTGAAAACTATCTCAAGACACTCGGCGTCACTTACAATGCGCTTCGCAACAATCTGTATCTGGAAAATTATTTGACCATGTACGTTATGCTGGCGCTGATGTCAGATCATAAATGGCTGAGTACCGCAGGAGAAGGCCGTGCCACGCTGGTGCACAAAGACGATGCCGCACTTGCCGCCACTTATTCTCTGCTGGGTCGCGGCGAGGCCAATACCGCTTATAATATCGTGGGTTCCCAGGCCATCTCTGTACGCGAACTGTGCGAGCTGGTGAAGGAAGTATCCGGTCTGCCGCTTGAATATATCCCTGTGGAAGAAGAAGAGTATTATCGTTACTTGGAGAATCTGCACATCCCGCGCGAGATCACGGGTGACTTCTCCCAGGCACCTGTCCCATTCTGCGGCGCAGATCTGGTCACCAATGACACGGCGATCAAGGAAGGTTTGTTTGACATCAAGTCGAACGACATCGAATTCTTGAGCGGCCAACAACCCAAGACGGCACGCGATATTGTGGAACGTTACCGCTATATCTGGGAAGAGAAGATTACGCACTGGCGGCAAATGAAATGATTAGATAGCTTATCTAGTCAGAAAGACAGAGGCACACTCGCTTATTTGTATGTTTCAGGGAATCGGGTAAAATGAAAGTATGCCCTAAATTTCAATGACGCTGAAGGAGTGGAGTTATGCAACCTTGTACAAACTGTGGAGGAACCGAATTTAAGGAAGCGATCCAGTATGTTAAAGTCAAAGATGCCGAGAAAAGCAAAATGTCCCTCACAGGTTCTGAAGTTTTGTTGACCTTCTGCACAAGCTGCGGAACGGTCTCGAATATTCGATTGACGAATCCAAGCTTTGCGTAAAGACCGAATCTAACAGCAAGAAATAGAAGGAGTCTTCCGGCAGCTTTCTCCGCATCTGTGTGGGGGAGGCTGTTTGGTTTACTCAATGAGCTGCCTTTCCCTAAGATGGATATACAGGAAACAAATCGGATATAATGAAGGCGTTCGCCACATCTTGTTTGAATCCTCATATTCTGAAAGGAGCAATGACATGCAGTACATACCGAATGCAATCGACAAGCTTCAGATCATGACACAGCCGGAGAAGCTGGAGAAGACCGAAGAAGGATTGAAGCTCCACAGCCTGCCGGACACCGATTTTTGGCTGAAAACCCATTATGGATTCGAGCGCTACAACGGACATGTATTATATGACGAGATTGTGGGAGACTTTACGGCTGTTACAGAACTGAGCATGGACCCTCGTTACACCTTCGATCAATCCGGATTGTTCGTGGAGGTAGACCGGGACAACTGGCTGAAGACCTCCGTAGAGTACATTCCCGATGGACCTTCTCATCTGGGTGCCGTGGTGACCCGGGATGGTTATTCCGACTGGTCCACACGCAACGCGGATACGCGTATCTTCGATAGCCCCCTACAATTCAAAGTCACTCGTGAAGGCCATGACTTCTTCATTCATGCCCGCGCGTCTGATGGAGAATGGGAACAGCTGCGGATCGCCCATCTGCACTGCCCGGAGGGAGCGGCGTTGAAAGTCGGATTATATTCGGCCAGCCCCGGTACGGAAGGCGGCTTCGAGACGATCTTCCGCAGCTTCGAGATCGTAAATAGCGCCCGTTCAGATGAGTCGGAATCTGCTCAAGCCCAGGACTCCACATCCAGCTGATGTTACATGTCGGACTGGGTGGACGCGTCGAGATCGACCCGAATTGGACGGAAAAAGAAGTCGCGGAATTGGCTGACAGTTCTTCGATCGAGATCATACAATACAGCGAATATAATGTTCCCAGCCGTGAGCTGCTGAGAGGGTTGAATGAACAGATATTTGCCAGACGTTCGGATGTGACTTTTCGAATCTACGGCTTTCATCTCCAGGAGGCAGATCTGTCCGTTCTGCAGGAGATGCCGGATGTAGAGCGATTGATCGTAGACTGCTGCACCCGAATCGCTGAACCGTCAGATCTTGGAGGGTTGGCGAAGCTGCGGGAGCTGGAGCTGGATGTGTTTGAACTGGATTCTTTTGAGCTTCTGCATGAAGTAAGGAGTGACCTGTCTCTTCTACGCCTGGGCAAGACGCGTTCCAAAAAACCGGATCTATCCGTAATCCAGCGCTTCAGCAGTCTGGAAAAGTTGGCGTTAAACGGTCAGCGAAAAAACATCGAGGTTGTGCAAAAACTCCAACGTCTCAAGCAGGTCTATATCCACGGCATTTCGTTGGGTGACCTTGCTTTCCTTGAACGGCTCCCACAGCTGACCCTGCTCCACATCGGGTTCGGAAGCGCAGAGAAGCTCGATTGGTTGGCGGGATTGGTGCATCTGCAAGAGCTGAAGCTGCTGCGAGTCAAGGGCCTCAAGGATCTGTCTGCGCTGTCTGCGCTCAGTCAACTTCAACAGCTTCAGATCGTGGATCAGCCGCTGGTGGAGAAGCTTCCCTCCCTGGCAGGGCTGCCTCGGCTGAAACGAATCATCTGCGATAATGTGGGGCTGGTGGAACTGGACGGAGCGCTGGATGCGCCTGCATTGGATGAGTGGGTGCTTCTCGACATGCCGACATTAACAACTGATGATGCTGCGCGGCTGATCGATAAGCGGCGTCCAAGCCGACTCACGGTCTCTCTAAAAAAAGCTGCCGCAAACAAAGAGCTGCAGGCGATGCTGGAACAGGAAGGTTTTTCCGAACAACGAGGTTGGTGGCTTTAAAAAGCCGCAGCCCTGTTACCGGAATCACCAGATCATGAAAGGGAGATGGCGATGCTTACGGACGAATGGATTCGTCAGACCTGTCTGGCACTGCCAGGAGCTGAAGAATTTTTTAAGGAAGAATGGGGCAGTATCTTGTATAGGGTCGGCGGCAAATATTTTGGTATGCGTGGAACAGACAATCAGGGCAGACAGATTCTGACGCTCAAATGTGATCCGGGGTTGGCTGAAGAATACCGTGAACGCTACGAACAGATCGTACCGGGCTATTACTCGAATAAATCGCATTGGAACAGCATTTTGCTGGAACAAAATGGACTGGAAGAAGAATTTGTTGCCGGGATGATTCGTCATTCTTATGAGCTGGTTCGGAAAGGGCTGCCCAAAAAGGTACGGGATCAGCTTCTTTCTCTTGAAGAACAGGCCTAATAGGATTCGATAGTAAAAACGGGAAATCGTATGTCCTTCCGAACAAGTCAATCCGCATATGGAAGCGCAGCGTCCTGCTGTTCTTTGGAGCCACATGCCTAATGGGTAGGTACCAAAGTGCAGTCAGGACGTTTTTTGGCTGAGGGAATATTGGATAATTAACGAACATTACAATAAAACCCCGCCGTTATTATTCGTTTTTTATATTGACAAGCTTTCAGGGCTGCCCTAGAATGTAACCTGTGAAGCCGGCAGCCAGAATGAATCATTTGGCGGCGGCGGATAAGGTAATCGACAACTGAAGCAGTATTCGTATAATTTCGGGGATTGGCTCGAAAGTCTCTACGTGATCACCTCAAATGATCGCTCTACGAAACAAGGAATGCGGCATTTCGGCCGGGACGTCTGACGTTCTGCGCGAAGCGCTGCCGTTTCCAGGTTTTCAAAGAGCGCCGGGGCGAAGTATTCGTACCCGGGCTCTTTTGTCGTTCCGTCATTTTTACATTCCCGAGGAGGAAAGTCAGTATCATGGAAAAGTTCTTTAAACTCAAAGAACATGGCACCACGGTCAGAACGGAAATTATTGCCGGTCTGACAACCTTCATCACGATGGCATATATCCTGATCGTGAATATCTCGTTCCTGGGACCAAGCGGCGCAGGCATCCCGGCTTCGGGCGTCTTCTTCGCAACGGCGGTAGGCGCAGGCATCGTGACCATTCTGATGGGTCTGATCGCCAACATTCCGGTTGCTCTGGCACCGGGTATGGGTCTTAACGCGTACTTTATGACGGTTGTACTCGGCTCGAACGGGGTCATCACCTGGCAGGCAGCGCTCGGCGCGGTCTTTATCTCCGGTCTGATCTTCATCATTCTAACGGTAACCAAAGTTCGTCAGATGTTAATTGTCGCGGTTCCTTCATCAATCAAAGCGGCGATCACAGTCGGTATCGGATTGTTTGTTACGATCATTGGAATGAAGCTGGGCAACATTATCTCCATCTCGGCGACAGTGACCGGCGTAACGGACGTTGCGCAGCTGCAAGGACCTGTCACTGTAGTCGGCTCGAACTTCCAACTGGCGCTCGGGGATTTCATGCACCAGAAAGATACGCTGCTCGCCTTGATCGGAATTTTCATTATCGGCGCGCTGATGGTTATGCGAGTTCGTGGGGCACTGCTGATCGGGATCGTCTTGATTACATTGATCGGTATTCCGATGGGCGTAACCAACCTGAGCGGCCTGTCCACAGGAAGCTGGCTGCCTTCGTTCAGCGATCTGGCTGTTGGCCAACTGGACATCATGGGCGCGTTGAAGCTTGGTTTGTTCGAGATCGTCTTTGTCTTCACCTTTGTGGAATTGTTCGACACCTTCGGTACGCTGGTAGGAACAGCGGAACGTGCAGGACTGCTGAAGAACAAAGAAGAAGGCGAGAAGAAGATTGGCCGCGCAATGTTGGTTGACGCAGTTGGCGTCAGCACAGGTGCTGTCCTCGGTACAAGCACAATTACTTCTTATGTAGAAAGTACAGCAGGTATCGCGGAAGGCGGGCGTACAGGTCTGACTTCGATCACAACAGGCGTACTCTTCCTGCTGGCGATGTTCATTGCTCCATTGGCGCTGGTCGTACCTTCGGCGGCAACTGCTCCAGCCCTGATTATGGTCGGCGTTCTGATGATCTCGCAGGTTCGCAGCATCGAGTGGGACGACATGATGCACGCGATTCCGGCGTTCCTGACGATCATCTTCATGCCTTTCACCAACGGGATTGCTAACGGGATCTCGATGGGTATCCTGTCCTACGTGGTACTGGGTGCACTGAGCAGTCTGTTTACCAGCCGCAAAGTGAAGATTCACTGGCTGATGTGGGTACTGGCGATTCTTGTTCTGGCTCGTTACATCTTCCTGGGCAGCGAATAGTCGGAGCAGAAATGAATAGAGATAGAGATAAAAGGTAGAGATAAAGATACCTACTATAGAGAGAAAACGATCAAAAGGGACCTCGTGCGGAGTAAGTAAAACCGGAGTTCGTCGATACGACGAGCTTCGGTTTTTTTGTAGTTATAGATGAAGGAAGTTAGAAGAGTGATAAAGTACATTAATCATGGGAATAAAAGTTTTAAATAAAAGGCTTGCGTGCTTGCTGCCCACGTGCTATAGTCTAGGAACGGCCTTGAGAGAGCGCCGGTGCGGTTCGGAAGAGTGAGCGAGTCGAAAAAGGAAATCGGATGAACGGTTCGCAAGAACCTGAAAAAAAGATTTCAAAAAAGACTTGCAAAACGAAAACAAACGTGCTAATATATAAGAGTTGCTGCTGCGAGAAACACTGAGCGGCAGGGACAAGAAAAACCGAGTTTGTTCTTTGAAAACTGGATAACGAGTGAATCAGGAACGAAAAACACAGACCCCAGCCGGGCAAAGTGATTTGGAGTTCCCGCGACAAGCGAAAATCTTTCAAAGGTTCTAGCGAGTCGTGGATAGAGAATAAAAGGTTCTTGAGCAATCGAGAATCGCCA
>NIOB01000025.1 GCA_002189105.1 Saccharibacillus soli | reverse complement strand
ATCACTCATGGACTTGGAGTGCTTCTGAGTGTGGCCGTCCTGTCCATCCTGCTTGTCTTTGTGGTCTGGAAAGGAACAGCGGTTCATATTGTCAGTTTCACTGTATTCGGCACAACGATGTTCATGCTGTATACAGCTTCTACTCTCGTACACAGCTTTCCAGAAGGTAAAGTGAAAGATTTGTTTGAGATCATGGACCACTCTGCAATTTATCTTTTTATCGCCGGAACCTATACACCGCTAGTTCTTATCGTTGTTGGCGGTGCCCTTGGCTGGACACTGTTTGGTGTTGTATGGGGGATCGCACTTTTCGGAGTCGTGTTTAAAATATTTTTCACAAAAAGGTTTGTGATTCTGTCGACTCTCGGTTATGTAGCCATGGGATGGATGATAGTTTTTGCTTTTAACGATGTAGTAGCGAACATGCCAGCTGCAGGACTGCAGCTTCTTATCGCAGGCGGCATCCTTTATACAGCAGGCAGCATCTTTTATGTTTGGCGAAGCTTTCCATTTCATCATGCAGTTTGGCATGTGTTTGTGCTTGCAGGCAGTGTCCTTCATTTTCTGATGATGTTCTATGTACTGCCTTCTGCATAAAAAAGCCCATCCTCTGGGCTTTTTTATTCTTCTACATCCAGATAATCGCGCATTTTTTTCACATAAC
>NIOB01000024.1 GCA_002189105.1 Saccharibacillus soli | reverse complement strand
AGAATGTAACCTAGCTTGTGCAGCCCTTCTCCTTCCACTCCACTCAGGGAGTTCTCTCTGGAGAACCAGTGATCTTCATTTAATAATCCTAGGGCTTCAAACTCTAAGAAGCGTGCTCCAAGCCACATGTACCATATGGCTCTGCTGCCTTTTGCCTTGCCGTATTCCCCTAGCTTCTTCTCTCTTTTTCCCTTCATGTTGTACACACATGTTTCACACTTTCCTTCAAGATGGAGATTCCTTTCCTTGTCAACCAGCTCCCAAAACCTACTATCTTCAACAGCCTCACGTGCCGACTTCCACTTGTTCTCATCAGTGAATATGGCCCCCAAGGCTGCATTGCTTCTCACCTTTCTTGTGAATTCTTCTCTGGTGCACATCCTGGGTGTCTTTTTCTTCCCTAATTCTTTCCAAAGGCCCAAACCCATACAAGCGGCTATTTCTGGGGAGTATTTTC
>NIOB01000023.1 GCA_002189105.1 Saccharibacillus soli | reverse complement strand
CGTGAATACAGGAACGTTATGAGAAATTATTGTAAAGACGAATTTCAAAACTTGAGGGAGAAGTCGAAATGAAGATTGCGATTCTAACTGATATACATGGAAACTATCCAGCCTTAAATGCCGTGCTTACTGACCTTGATTCTCGCAAGAGTATCGAACATATCTATTGTTTAGGGGATATGATTGGCATTGGCCCAGACTCTAATAAAGTGGTCGAAACAATTAAAGAGCGTAAAGACATAACAGCTATTGTTGGAAATCATGAAGAAGCCGTTTTGAACTTGCTCTTAGGTAAAGGAGCTTTGCTGGGTCATGAAAGAGTTGCCGAACATCATAAGTGGGTGGGTAAACACTTAACCAAAGAAAATATTGAATTTATAACTAACTTACCTACGACATTAGAAGTAGAAATAGAAGGACAAAAAATATTGATTACACATTATCACATGAAGGAAGAAAAAAGAGAGGAAATTGATGAAACGCCTTCAGGACTGAAATTAGATGCTCAATATAAAGATTCTTCTTATGACTTGATCTGTTTTGGGCATCATCATCCGATTCATTACTTCAAAACGGATCAGAGAGTTTATTTGAATCCTGGAGCATTGGGTTGTAATGATTATCCGATTGCTAGATATGCAATTGTAGAATTCAAGGGAAAAGAAATGAGTATACAACTTTTAGGAATGACTTATGAGAATCGAGCATTTTTAAAATCTTTTGAAGAACTGAAAGTGCCTGATCGAGAATTTATTATTAAAGCTTTTCATGGGAACCAACTTGAGAGAGATTTCATAGAAGACAATAACATCTCATAACATAATATTCACGCTGCGGGCATACGCCCTTGGTCCGACATTCGTCGGACACTCAGCATACGCTGAGTCGTGAATACAGGAACGTTATAGGTA
>NIOB01000022.1 GCA_002189105.1 Saccharibacillus soli | reverse complement strand
AAACGTGTGCTCGTCTGATCTCAAGGAGCTGACCGGAGCGGTCGAGCATATGGGCCGTGTCAGCAGTGATCTGCAAAATATCGTCATGAAAGTCCGGATGGTTTAGGTCGATACGGTATTCAACCGCTTCCTTCGGATTGTTCGAGACCTGGCCATTTTTTTTTTTTCAAGCAGAAGACGGCATACGAGATTTTTTTTTTTTCTTTTT
>NIOB01000021.1 GCA_002189105.1 Saccharibacillus soli | reverse complement strand
GTTGTCCCTTGAAAACTGAATCCGAAACGATCTCTTCGCGTCATCGAAGTGACTTTCTAGGAAAGTCTAAAGGATAAGCCCTCGACCGATTAGTACTAGTCAGCTCCACACATTGCTGCGCGTCCACCTCTAGCCTATCAACCTCGTCGTCTACAAGGGGTCTTACCAAAAGTGGGAAATCTCATCTTGAGGGGGGCTTCACGCTTAGATGCTTTCAGCGTTTATCCCGTCCGCACGTAGCTACCCAGCGATGCTCCTGGCGGAACAACTGGTACACCAGCGGTGCGTCCATCCCGGTCCTCTCGTACTAAGGACAGCTCCTCTCAAATTTCCAACGCCCACGACAGATAGGGACCGAACTGTCTCACGACGTTCTGAACCCAGCTCGCGTACCGCTTTAATGGGCGAACAGCCCAACCCTTGGGACCTACTTCAGCCCCAGGATGCGATGAGCCGACATCGAGGTGCCAAACCTCCCCGTCGATGTGGACTCTTGGGGGAGATAAGCCTGTTATCCCCAGGGTAGCTTTTATCCGTTGAGCGATGGCCCTTCCATGCGGTACCACCGGATCACTAAGCCCGACTTTCGTCCCTGCTCGACCTGTCCGTCTCGCAGTCAAGCTCCCTTATGCCTTTACACGCTGCGAATGATTTCCAACCATTCTGAGGGAACCTTTGGGCGCCTCCGTTACATTTTAGGAGGCGACCGCCCCAGTCAAACTGCCCGCCTGACACGGTCCCTGTACCGGATGTACGGTACGAGGTTAGAACTAGCATGCGATCAGGGTGGTATCCCAACGGCGCCTCCCCCGAAGCTGGCGCTCCGGATTCCAAGGCTCCCACCTATGCTGTACAAATCGCACCCCAGTCCAATATCAAGCTGCAGTAAAGCTCCATGGGGTCTTTCCGTCTTGTCGCGGGTAACCTGCATCTTCACAGGTATTAAAATTTCACCGGATCTCTCGTTGAGACAGCGCCCAAGTCGTTACGCCATTCGTGCGGGTCAGAATTTACCTGACAAGGAATTTCGCTACCTTAGGACCGTTATAGTTACGGCCGCCGTTTACTGGGGCTTCAATTCAGAGCGTCGCCTTGCGGCTAACCCCTCCTCTTAACCTTCCAGCACCGGGCAGGCGTCAGCCCGTATACTTCGCCTTGCGGCTTCGCACAGACCTGTGTTTTTGCTAAACAGTCGCTTGGGCCTTTTCACTGCGGCCCCCTCGTGCTATTCACACTACCGGGGCACCCCTTCTCCCGAAGTTACGGGGTCATTTTGCCGAGTTCCTTAACGAGAGTTCTTCCGCGCGCCTTAGAATACTCTTCCCACCCACCTGTGTCGGTTTGCGGTACGGGCGCCTTCACCTGGCTAGAAGCTTTTCTTGGCAGTGTGAGCCCAGGACCTTCGCTACTGTAATTTTCGCTCCCCATCACAACTCATCCTTAAAGCCGGCGGATTTGCCTACCGACAAGACTTGTTGCTTGGACGGACATCCATCAGTCCGCGTCCCTTCCCTCCTGCGTCACTCCATTGCTCATAACGGTTTACGGCGGTACAGGAATATCCACCTGTTGTCCATCGACTACGCCTTTCGGCCTCGCCTTAGGTCCCGACTAACCCTGAGCGGACGAGCCTTCCTCAGGAACCCTTGGGTTTTCGGCGGATCAGATTCTCACTGATCTTTTCGTTACTCATACCGGCATTCTCACTTGTGTGATGTCCAGCGCTCTTTTCAGTACACCTTCAACCCTCACACAACGCTCCCCTACCCCTGATGCAAAGCATCAAGCCATGATTTCGGTGGTGTGTTTAGCCCCGTTACATTTTCGGCGCAGAGTCACTCGACCAGTGAGCTATTACGCACTCTTTAAATGGTGGCTGCTTCTAAGCCAACATCCTGGTTGTCTGGGCAACTCCACATCCTTTCCCACTTAACACACACTTGGGGACCTTAATCGATGGTCTGGGCTGTTTCCCTTTTGACAATGGATCTTAGCACTCACTGTCTGACTCCCGGACAGAAGTTCATGGCATTCGGAGTTTGACTGGACTTGGTAATCCTTGGCGGACCCCGCACCCAATCAGTGCTCTACCTCCACAACTCTCATTCCGAGGCTAGCCCTAAAGCTATTTCGGGGAGAACCAGCTATCTCCGAGTTCGATTGGAATTTCTCCGCTACCCCCACCTCATCCCCGCACTTTTCAACGTACGTGGGTTCGGGCCTCCAGTGCGTGTTACCGCACCTTCACCCTGGACAGGGGTAGATCACTCGGTTTCGGGTCTACGCCTACATACTGCACCGCCCTATTCAGACTCGCTTTCGCTGCGGCTCCGGCTTCTCACCTTAACCTTGCATGTAAACGTAACTCGCCGGTTCATTCTACAAAAGGCACGCCATCACCCCTTAATTGGGCTCTGACTTTTTGTAAGCGCACGGTTTCAGGTTCTGTTTCACTCCCCTTCCGGGGTCCTTTTCACCTTTCCCTCACGGTACTGCTTCGCTATCGGTCACCAGGGAGTATTTAGCCTTGGCAGATGGTCCTGCCGGATTCATACGGGGTTTCACGTGCCCCGCACTACTCAGGATCCGTCTCGGAGGGAGCAAACTTTCGGCTACAGGGCTATCACCTGCTCTGGCGGGTCGTTCCAAACCTCTTCGCCTACCTTACTCCTTTATAACTCCATGTGAGACGTCCTACAACCCCAGGAAGCAAGCTTCCTGGTTTGGGCTAATCCGCGTTCGCTCGCCGCTACTGACGGAATCACTGTTGTTTTCTCTTCCTCGGGGTACTTAGATGTTTCAGTTCCCCCGGTCTGCCTCCGTCGAGCTATGTATTCACTCGATCGGTAACTGGGTATGAGTCCAGCTGGGTTGCCCCATTCGGAAATCTCCGGATCAACGCTTACTTACAGCTCCCCGAAGCACTATCGCGGTTCGTCGCGTCCTTCATCGGCTCCTGGTGCCTAGGCATCCACCGTGCGCTCTTACTTGCTTAACCATAGTCGCTCCGTAATCATGCTGATCGCTCCGGTTGTTTTTGTTTCCTTGATTGAAGAAAAACTTCAAAGGTAAGGAAACAAAAGCCAAAAGTCGCTCTCATCCTGATTACTTCGCTCTTCATTTAGAAGTATTTCTTCTCCGAAAAGAAGAGATATTCTAGACGCGAATTTATCGTTTCGGTATCCAGTTTTCA
>NIOB01000002.1 GCA_002189105.1 Saccharibacillus soli | reverse complement strand
CCCTACCTCTGCCTCCCGTAGGGGTCTGGGCCGTGTCTCAGTCCCAGTGTGGCCGTTCACCCTCTCAGGTCGGCTACGCATCGTCGCCTTGGTGAGCCATTACCCCACCAACTAGCTAATGCGCCGCAGGCCCATCTCTCAGTGACAGCTTGCGCCGTCTTTCCTCATTCTCTGATGCCAGAAGATGATGTATTCGGTATTAGCATCCGTTTCCGGAAGTTATCCCAAACTGAAAGGCAGGTTGCCTACGTGTTACTCACCCGTCCGCCGCTAACCATCAGAAGAAGCAAGCTTCTTCATCAAGTCCGCTCGACTTGCATGTATTAGGCATGCCGCCAGCGTTCGTCCTGAGCCAGGATCAAACTCTCCATTAAGTTGCGATCCGAAGACCGACTTATCAAGAAAGCACCATGTGCTCGTTTTAAAACGTTGGCGATTCTCGATTGCTCAAGAACCTTTTATTCTCACGATGACCGAAGCCATCGTTGTTCACTCACTGTTCAGTTTTCAAAGAACTTGCGGCCGGCAAACTTGTTTGCCGAACGTTTTATATCTTACTCTTTTCTGCTTCTGTTGTCAACACCTTTTTTTCAAGTTTCACAACCTGATGTTTTCTGGTGTTGAGTGTGTCTCAGAAGCGACAAGAAATATCTTATCATTTACATATCAATAAAGCAAGGACTTTTTTAGATTTATTAAAAAGAAAGCAAGAGACCGGTTTCCCGGTCTCCAAGTGGACTTTGAATTCTGCACCATTATTCCTCTGAGCCGAACCCATCCGATCTATTCTGTTCATTTTATCTTATTCATTCAATCGGCGGATCAACTCTTCTTCGTCTTCAATAACCTCAATCCCAAGTTCACGTGCCTTGGTCAGTTTACTGCCTGCTTTTTCGCCAGCAATCACCAAGTCAGTCTTCTTGGATACGCTGCCTGTGACCTTGGCACCCAGAGCTTCCAATCTCTCGGCTGCTTCATCACGCGTCAATTGATGCAGTGTCCCCGTTAGAACCACCGTTTTGCCGCTGAAATAAGAGTCCTGCTTCACTTCAACCGGTTCCGGCGGTAACGCCGGGTTCACGCCCAACTGCCGCATCTTCTCGACACCTGCACGCATAAATGGATCATTAAAGAAGTTCACGATGCTCTCCGCTACAATCCCCCCTACATCGGGAAGCTCAATCAGTTCTTCTACTGTAGCGTTCATCACTTTGTCCAGATCCCGATAGTGATCGGCCAGCATTTTGGTCGTGGACTTGCCTGTATTCGGAATACCCAACGCAAACAGGAACGAGGCTAAATCTCGCGTCTTGCTCTGTTCCAGCGCTTCAAGGAGATTCGCTGCCTTACGCTCACCGAACCGTTCCAGCTTCACCAGAGACTCTTGTTCCAACTCATACAGTTCCGCTGGCTCACGGACGTTCAACTCTTCATAAAGCTGTGTCGCTGTCTTGATACTGAATGTCTCAATATCCATTGCGTCACGGGAAGCAAAGTGAGTGATCCGACCAATCGCCTGCGGCTTGCAGGATAACCGGTTATCGCAGAACAGATGAGCGCCGCGCTGCACGAGAGGGAACCCGCATGCTGGGCATTTTTCCGGATAGATAATCTCTTCGCCATCATTTTCTTCGGTCACTTTGCCGAGAATCTCAGGAATGACATCATTCGACCGACGAATAAATACCCGGCTGCCGAGTGCGTACTTTAGATTCTTGCGTTCGATGTCACCTACGTTATTGAGTGTACAGTTTCTTACGGTAACTCCTGCAAGTTCAACCGCTTCGAGTCTGGCGATTGGCGTGATCTTGCCGGTGCGTCCAACCTCCCAGGATACGGATTCAAGAACTGTAGTCGTCTCTTCCGCTTCAAATTTGTAGGCTACCGCCCAACGCGGGAATTTGCCCGTGTAGCCAAACACATTCCGGGTGCGTACATCTACAATTTTGACGACGGCTCCATCAATCAGATAGTCCAGCTCGCCGCGTTTGCGCTCGATCTCATGCAGCTGCTCCATCACGTCTTCAAACTTATCGAAATAGAAGACATAAGGGTTCACTTTAAATTGATTGTCGCGCAGGAAATCCATCATCTCCAGGTGACTGGCAAAGGTCTTGGAATCGCTATAGCCTACATTATAGAAAAAGGCACTGAGTTTGCGGCTTGCCGTAACCTTGGGATTCAGGTTCCGCAGAGCACCGGCAGCGGCATTGCGGGCGTTCTTGAGCGGCTCTGCTGCCGTCTTGTTGTAGCTTTCCAATACGGACAGGTTCATGATGCCTTCACCCTGCACTTCGATCGTACCTTCTTTGTAAGGGATGGTCAGGGGCACGGAACGAATGGTCTTCACCTGCTCCAGGATGCCTTCACCCACCGTACCATTTCCACGGGTGGCAGCCTGAACCAACTTGCCATCTGTGTAGGTGAGATTGAGCGTCAATCCGTCAAACTTGAGTTCCAGCGCATATTGCAGATCCGGGAGCGGTTCTTCGGGGTTTTTCGCATTATAATCATTCCACAGCTTCTGCGCCCGTACACTCCAGGTATTCAGTTCCTCTTCGTTCTGCGCTTTGTCGAGACTCCACAACGGGGCCAGATGGCGGTGGGGATTGAAGCCGGTCAGCAGTTCTCCCCCCACTCGCAGCGTAGGCGAATCCGGAAGAACCATTCCGCTCTCCTGCTCCAACTGAATCAAACGATCATAAAGCACGTCATATTCCTTGTCGCTGACCAGCGGCTGATCCAACGTGTAGTAATGATAGCTGTACCGGTTGAGCTGCTCGACCAGTCCTTCCATTTCGTGCATCGCGTCCATGGATTCCCCGTCCTTTGTATAAAATTATTCGACCTTGGTGATTGGTGCAAAACCAGCGAGCAGTCTCTTGATGCCAACCGGAGCCTTGAACGCAATGTTCAATTCGGTATCGTTGCCACTGCCCTTGATCGATACGATGGTTCCTTCTCCCCATTTGCCGTGTGCGACTTTGTCGCCGACCTGGAAAGCACCCGTGTTATTTGTACTGCGAGCAGCCGGTTTGGCGCCGCCTGCCGGCGTAACGGTAACGCCCGAGGAACGCTGCGCTACAGCTGGTCTGCCCATTCCGGTTGGCGACGAACCTGCACCCGGCCGACTGGAGCTGCGCCCAGCACCGCCGAAGCCGCCTGATGAGGAACTTCCTCCACCAAAGCCACGGCCTCCACCTCGGGAATTGCCGTATCCCTTGTCGGGATCAGCGCCTCGGCGGTAACGGTCCGGATTGGTGCCGGTGTCTTCCAGTAGTTCAGCCGGAATTTCTTGAAGGAAACGCGATGGCGGATTCGCCGTCGTCCGACCGAACAGCGTACGCATCTGTGCACAGGAAAGATACAACTGCTTCTCGGCGCGTGTAATCCCGACATAGGCAAGGCGGCGTTCTTCTTCCAGCTCATCATTATCGAGGAAAGCCCGGCTGTGCGGGAATACGCCTTCCTCCATGCCGATGATAAATACGACCGGAAACTCCAGGCCTTTGGCGCTGTGCATGGTCATCAGGACTACCGCATCATCCGAAATTTCTTCCTTCTTGTCGCCCATCGAATCGATGTCTGCGATCAGAGCCAGATCCGTCAGAAAGGCAACCAATGACTTCTCATCATTACGCGCTTCAAATTCCAGCGTAACGGACAGGAACTCGTCTATGTTCTCCACCCGCGCTTTGGATTCCAGCGTGTTTTCTTTTTGCAGCTCGATCCGATATTGGCTCAGTTCCAGAATCTTCTCGGTCAATTCGGTTACGGACAGATAATCTACCATCCGATGCAGGGAGACGATCATATCGTAGAACTCCACCAGTGCGTTGCGGGTACGTCCGGCAAAGCCCAGATCATCTACCGTCTCCAGCACTTTGAACATGGATACGCCGCGCTCTGCCGCTGCGGCCGCCAGCTTGGCTACACTGGTATCGCCGATCCCGCGCTTGGGCACATTGATGACGCGAACCAGACTGATGTCATCGTCCGGATTGGACAGCAGACGCAGATAGGCCAGCAGATCCTTGATTTCCTTCCGATCGTAGAACTTGATGCCGCCCACGATCTGATACGGAATGTCCGACTTGATGAGCACTTCCTCGATCACCCGGGACTGGGCGTTCGTTCGATACAGAATCGCATGGTCTTTGTACGTCATCTTCTTCTTGATGTTCTTGTGGATCTCTCCGGTGACAAAATAAGCTTCGTCATGTTCGGTGCTGCCGCGGAAGACGCGAATATTGGCGCCGCCTTCTTGATCCGTCCACAGGTTTTTGGGCTTGCGTCCCGTGTTGCGGTTGATGACGCTGTTGGCTGCGTTCAAGATGTTGGCCGTAGAGCGGTAATTCTGCTCCAGGAAGATCGTCTCGGCTTCGGGATAGTCTTTTTCAAAATTGAGAATGTTCGAGATGTCCGCTCCCCGCCAGCGGTAGATCGACTGGTCACTGTCACCCACGACGCAGATCTGATGGTGCTTATCGGCCAGCATGCGGCAAAGCATGTACTGCGCACGGTTGGTATCCTGATATTCGTCTACATGGATGTAGCGGAACTTCTTCTGATAAGAGTCCAGCACTTCGGGTACTTCATTAAACAACTCGATCGTCTTCATGATGAGATCGTCAAAGTCCAGGGAGTTATTGCTGCGCAGGCGCTTCTGATACATTCCATACACTTTGGCCGCGATGGATTCCATATAGTCACCGCCGGCTTTTTGTTCGTACTGGGTTGGCGTAATCAGTTCGTTCTTGGCTGCGCTGATGAGCGCCTGAACCGCTTTGGGCTCAAACTTCTTGGTGTCGAGGTTCAGATCCTTCATGCAGTTGCGGATGACGGACAGCTGATCGCCGGAGTCCAGAATGGAGAAGCTCGACGAGAAGCCAATACGCGGAATGTCCCGGCGCAGGATTCTGACGCACATGGAGTGGAAGGTCGAAACCCAGATTTCCTTGCCTTCGGGACCGACAAGCGCCGAGACCCGTTCCTGCATCTCGCGGGCGGCTTTATTGGTGAACGTGATGGCCAGGATGCCCCAAGGCGCACTCTTCTTCGCCTGGATCAGGTGAGCAATGCGGTGCGTCAGCACGCGCGTCTTGCCGCTGCCTGCGCCAGCCATAATCAGCAGAGGGCCTTCCGTCTTGAGTGCGGCCTTCCGCTGTTGGGGATTCAGGCGAGCGATCGATTCATCTAGATTAAAAGACATGGATGGTGCTCCTTTCGACTGCACGAGCAAAAAATCCCGGCTCGCGCATGGTGTTTAGGTTAAAAAACGGACAGAAGCAGGGTGTGACTGCAATCCTTCCGGAATGAGAGCTAAAAAATCAAACGGACTTGGAGAATATCAGGAAATACTGTGTACGCCGCGAACGGTATCCAGCGCAGCTTTCAGATCGTCGTAGATAATATTTCCCACAACGATGGTATCGGCTGCCTCGGCTGCGGCACGGGCGGTATCGTAATCCCGAACGCCCCCGCCATAAAAAACGGAAGCTTCATCCGTCACCCGGCGCACTTCGCGTACCAGATCCAGATCTCCATAAGTTCCGCTGTATTCGACATAGACAATCGGCAGGCGCATGAGCTTGTCAGCCAGGCGGGCACAGGCTGCGGCTTCTCCGGCATCAAGACTGCAATCCGCGCCGGTCAATTGCGCAACGGTGGAGTCGGCATGGAGTACGATGTATCCTTCGGACGCGATCAGATCCCATGGAATCACTTCACCATAGCTCTCCAGGCCAGCCCGATGATGGCCGACGATCCATTCCGCCTGATGGGTGTTCAGTACCATCGGAATGAGATACAGATCGAATCCGGGTACGACGGAATCCAGCGTCGAGACCTCCTGGGCACAGGGCAATTCGTAACGCCGAATACGCGACATCAATTCCACTGTATTGTCGTAGGTCACACCGCTCGATCCGCCGACCAGGATCGCATCACTGCCTGAGAGACAGATGGCTTCCAACTGCTCATCGCTCAATTCCCGATCCGGGTCCAATTTGAAGACGTGCCGCCACGCCTTAAAGATCTGACTCAATTTGACTCCTCCATCCGCCATGTTCGGCTCCAAGTTCTGTCATTATCTGGCCAGATAATGGACTTCGAGCAGGGTGTTCCAACCTAAGTCTATGCTACACATAAGGCGGTGTCAATTTTTTGTTCGCATCCCATACGAACACTTTCACATGCGCCATTTATGAGGGTTGGACCGCTGCTAAACGCCTGATTTCCTCTGCAGAATGATTGGTTATTTCACGTAAAAAGACCGCCCCGAAATGGAACGGTCTTTCCTTCTTTATTGATGGGCTGCACGCTTTTTGCGCCAACGATCATACAGCTCCAACAAGGGAGGTGCGGCAAACAGAATGAAGATGAACAGATTGGGATACCCGTATCTGGGAATCGCAATAAAGGGGACATAAATCAGCGTAAAGTAGATCAGGACCGCCAGCGGCACATACGCATCTCTCCACTTTCTTTTTATCGCCATTCCCATCCCGTATAACCCAAGCAGCACATAGACCGCGTGAACGGGAAAATAATGCGCCCAGGTCATCCCCAGGATCGGTCGTTCCCAATAAGCAATCCCATACAATCCGCCGAACTTGCCGAAGGTATAAAAGGCCAAATAGACAAGCGGCTCATGAATGAAGCCATAAGCGACCATTCGTCCGGCTGCCTGGGCCATCTCATCATCCGAACCATTCATCACATCTCCGTTATATTCGGGATAGCGATCATAGAACCCATTCGGAACCTGACCAAATGCCGCAGAGCCAAGAATCAGCGGACTGCCTACCGATTGGGTGAAGGGAATGAAGCGGTCAAAGGTTTCCAGATTCCGAATCCACCACGGTGACATCAAGGCAGCAAAGACGCTCAGAATGACGACGGTGTAAGCCAGCATCCTTTTAAAAGCATACCGGCGCACCAGCCAGAATATACCAGGAACGAGCGGCAGCACCGCAGCATGCGGCTTCAAGTAACACAGCGCGGTCCAGCAGATCGCAAACCCTACCCAGTTCATCACCTTGGGTCGATCCAGTGCATACAGCATCAAACACACGGTCAGCATCAGAAAAAAGCGGAATAAGGATTCGGTCAGAATCGATGCGGAGATGAAATAATCAGGCAAATAGATGGCCAACAAAACGGCGGCGGTCAAAGCGATTCGACTGCTGCTGAATACGCGCCTTGCCAGTACAAACATCAGATAGATTCCTACGGCCTGAAACATTCCCTGTACCAGACGAAGCAGGACGACGCCTCCGTCGGAACCTGCGATCCATTTGAGTCCGGCCAGCAGCAGCGGAAACAACGGCATAATGAAGGTGGATGGCTCACTGCCGGTGTTATAGGTCAACACGCCGGTTTGCAGCAGGACGTCGGCAGTCTGTGCGTATTTGACGTCATCGTCATTCATCTTGTCGTAGGAGCCAAGCAGCAGACGATCCCCATAGCCAAGCGAGACTGCGCAGCTTATGACGAAAACCAGCAGACTGAGCAGCAGCAGGCGAAGACGAGTCTGCCGGGTTTCTTCTTTTAGCGAAAACAAATCAGTCACCCTCCTGCTTGGGAGCGCGGAAGGCCCAGACCTTATTCAGAATGAAGTTATGAATGGGCACCAGCACGATCGCTGTAATCTGTCCATAGCCGTACCACCAACCCAGCACTCGATCAAACAGATAGATGATGAGCAGATTCAGAACCAGCCCGGCACATGAAACTACGGTGTATTTGATTAAGGTCGAGGCCGACCGGCCGCTCTCCTTGAATGTCCAGAGCGAATTGGCGGCGTAGGAAAAAAGCAGCGACAGAATGAATCCCAGCGCCGAACCAACCAGCGGATCACCGTGGCCTTTTTCCACATAGAGAAAAAGAGTTCCGGTCTGAAGCAGCGTACCGAATACACCAATCACGCCATACTTGATGAAATCAACCAAATGATCGCGGATGATGGGCGGAAGCAGACGAAGCAGGGCAGCCCACATGCTGGCAGCAGCAGACGGAGCCGGACTGGGCGAATCTGCACGTTTATCGATCGGCGGCATCGGCATGTCCCCCTCTCGACTGCTCCGCACGCTCCAGACGACGTTCCAGTTCCTCAATGCGATGATTCATCAATCCAGCTTCCTGGGTTAACGTTCGCAGCTTGCGGGAATGATTGGAAAGCGAGACGGTCAAGCTGTATAGGATGAGGAAGATGGACGAGACGGCCAGCAGGAAGACGGCATTGACTGGAACCGCGATCCCCATGATTCGGGCAATGAGGAAGAAAATCTGCGGGAACACGGCCACGACGACACCCGCAGCGCTGAAAAAGATCCAGACCAGCGCGTATTTGAGTTCCAGCTTATAACGGCGGGTGCGATTGACGAAGACGAACAAGACAACCAGGCTGAAGGCAACCAGCAGCAGTTGAAGCTTGAGACTAATCATGTGCGTCGCACCCCACTTCCTCGAAGTGCGTCGATCAGAATCGCCAGCGAAACTTTAATCATGTAATAGACAGAGCGGAAGCTTCGGATCGACGAGCGGCCGCCGACACGTTCGGACATCAAGACCGGCACTTCTGTCACTCTTCCTCCAAGGCGCAGGACGTGAACAATCGACTCCGGCTCGGGATAATCTGTCGGGTACTGTTGGGCGAACATGGCCATGATCTCCCGATTCACGGCGCGAAATCCGGAAGTCGGGTCAGTCACGGTCTGTCCGCTAATCAGACGAATCAACCGACTGAAGTAACGGATGCCTGCACGGCGCAGGAAGGTGGACTGGAAACCCTCTTTCTCGATATAACGCGAACCGATCGACAGATCGGCTTGGCCAGCCAGCAGCGGAGCGATCAGATCGGGAACAAATTCTGCCCGATGCTGACCGTCACCGTCGAACTGAATGGCGATGTCATACCCTTGTGTATAGGCGTACTTGTACCCCGTCTGCACGGCGCCTCCGATCCCCAGATTGCAGGGCAGGCTGACGATATTGGCTCCGATTGAAGCGCAGACTGCTGCGGTATCGTCGGTGGAACCGTCGTTGATGACCAGGGCTTCAAGCCCTTGTTCTCGCAGAGATAACAGCAGTGAGCCGATATTGTCGCGTTCGTTAAACGCGGGAATAATCAGCAAAATTTTAGGATGGGTATTTACATTAGGCGACAAAATGAGTTTCTCCTTTGTAGGCTGCCCGGCTCCGGGCAGCGGCAAATATCAATTTCCATAGGCAACCCTAGCTTAATGGCTCTACCTTATAAAGGCAAGTCATGCCTGGTTCGTTACGAAAACTTATGCCCGCACGCATCGAAGCCCGGCCGATGGCCGGGCTTGAACGTATATCCTTACCGCATTAAGCACGGTAAAAGATGGAATCATGGAAAGCAGCCTGAGAGATCGGGCTGGCTTACTCTTGTTTGCCCTGGCTCTCAAGTTCGGCCAGCGCTTTTCTCATATAAGCGGCCAGCGGTTCACGCATGTCTTCGTTCTTGAGGGCGTAATGAATGGTAGTCTCGATGAAGCCGATCTTCACGCCAACGTCATGGCGTTGGCCTTCAAAGTTATAAGCCAGCACGTCCTGCGACTCGCCCAAGGTAGCGATTGCGTCCGTGAGCTGGATCTCACCGCCGGCACCGGTCGGCTGATTCTCCAGAATCTCGAAGATCTCAGGCGTCAAAATGTAACGACCCATGATCGCCAGATTGGACGGCGCATCTTCGCGCTTAGGCTTCTCGACCAGGCCATTGGCTTTGAATGTGCGATCTTCGCCTTCAATCGGCTCACTATTCACGATACCGTAGCGGAAGACATCTTCCCACGGTACTTCCTGTACCCCCACGACCGAAGCCTGATGCTTGTCGAAGACATCCAGCATCTGCTTGAGACACGGAGTATCGGACTCTACGATGTCATCGCCCAGCAGTACCGCAAACGGCTCATCGCCAATGAATTTGCGGGCACACCAGATGGCGTGTCCGAGGCCTTTGGGTTCTTTCTGCCGGATATAATGAATGTCCGCCATATCGGCAGCACGGCGTACTTCCTCAAGCATTTCCCACTTTTCGTTTTCTTCAAGGTTATGTTCCAGCTCAAACGAAGTATCAAAATGATCCTCGATGGCCCGCTTCTCCTTGCCGGTGACGATGATAATATCTTCGATGCCCGATTTTACCGCCTCTTCGACAATATACTGAATCGTCGGCTTATCGACGATGGGCAGCATTTCTTTCGGCATGGCTTTGGTAGCAGGCAGGAAACGCGTACCGAGGCCCGCAGCAGGGATGATGGCTTTACGGATTTTTTTGGTGTTCATGGAAAGAGTTCCTCCTATACATTTGGGCTTGCGTAATTATGTAGGTGACGCAACCTGCCGCTCCGACTTCTAACCGAGCCTGCTTGGTTGTTCTCATTTTATCTCGTCCGCTTGGAAAAAGCCAAATTCTGTCGGACTTCTCTTGTGGCGGACGGGCAAATTGCTTAAAATAAGGAAGTTACGGCATGCGGTCGGCTTCGACGCGTGTGTCCTACATATTCATTACTGAACAGCTATGTGTATTATTAACCGATAGAACTGCTTCAAAATCCGAATTGCCGATTGGAGAATATCAAAACCCATGAACTTTTACACACTGATTGCTGCCGTTCTCTCTTTTGTCCTCGTCGCCCTGCTGTCGCCGCTCTGGATTCGGACGCTGCGCCGCATTGGATGGCTCCAGCCCATCCGCAAGGAACTGCCACCCGATCATCAGGCCAAAAAAGGCACACCGCTGATGGCGGGTATGATCTTCATGATTGGCGTTCTGGTCGCGCTGATCGCCCAGCCAACGCCGCTGATGTGGCTGCTGGCCGCTTCATTTGTCCTGTTTGGCATCGTAGGCTTCAGTGACGACTTCAAAAAGGCCGCTTTCCAAGATCCACAGGGGATCTCGGGCAAAGCCAAGCTGGTCTTCCAGTTCGCCTTCACCATTACACTGCTGCTGATTGCCATGAACAGCTTCGGCGTCCTGCCGACCATCGCCTTCCCGGGTGGATTCATCTGGACGCTGCCAGCCGTAATCTATTTCATCATCATGCTGCTGTTCATTGTAGGTTCAGCGAACGCGATCAACTTTACGGATGGTCTGGACGGTCTCCTGATCGTGGTGTCCATTCCTACGTACCTGTTCTTCTTCGTCATCTCGGACGAACCCGCGATCAAGCTGTTCTCGCTCGTCATGATCGGCGCTTTGTTCGGACTGCTGCTGTACAACAAGTATCCGGCCAAAGCCTTCATGGGCGACACCGGCTCACTGGCAATCGGCGGCTCGCTGTCGCTGATGGCGGTATTGGAGAAAGTGGAGATTCTGGTGCCGCTGCTGTTCATCATCTATTTTGCCGAACAGTTCTCGGTTATCATCCAGGTCACCTATTACAAACGAACCAAGAAGCGGATCTTCCGCATGACGCCGATTCATTATCATTACAGCCTGAAATACGGTTGGAACGAACGCAAGATTGTCGCGGTGTTCGGGTGCGTATCCTGGATCGGGGCGTTCTTGAGCTGGTTGATCTGGTATTTGTGGATGTAATCGAAGAATAATGGTATCCCCTCAAGGTAGACAGTGAAAAAAGACCTCATCGTAAAATGAGATCAACACTGGAGACCAGAGGGGATTTTTTATGTTCAAAAAAGGGTGAATATCCATCCTCTATAGTGAAGGAGGCAGCCAGACAGCCACTCTGAAAGGAGAAACAAACGACCTCCTCCTAAAAAATTCAGGAAAAGGTCGTCGTTATTGCAGCGTGCAATTTGATCTAGACAGCCATTTGCTCTTGCTTAACATTGGAATACACAGCTGCAGACGCTCAATAAGCGTTCTTGTTAATGAACCCTTTATAAATCGTCATAAAAATGATTTTTATATCGAATAGAATAGACCAGTTTTCGATGTAAAAGATGTCGCATTTGATTCTTTCCTCGATAGAGGTATCCCCACGTAGTCCTCGACTTTGCGCAAAACCTGTGATTCCGGGCCTTACGTGATGCTTGACCATGTACTTTGGAATCTCTTCTTTGAACCTTTCAACGTAGTAAGGTCTTTCGGGACGAGGGCCTACAACGCTCATCTGTCCAAAAAGTACATTGAAAAATTGCGGAAGCTCATCAAGACTCGTTTTTCTTATAAAAGCACCGAACTTCGTTTTGCGCGGATCATTCTCAGTGGTCCATCCCGTATCGACAGTTCCCGGAGGCATCAATTTCATTGAGCGGAATTTGTACATATTGAAGTTTCTGCGATTCAAGCCTACTCGCTCTTGTTTGAAAATGATAGGTCCCGGTGAACTGAGCCGTACACCCAAAGCCACTGCGATCATGATCGGCGATGTAAGCACAATGCAGAATAGAGCGAACAAGATGTCGAAAATTCTTTTGCAGGTTTTGTTGAAAATCAAGTCCAAAGGAACATCACGAACGTTAATTAAAGGCATTCCCGCAAACGTATCAAAAACCGGACGTGCAGGCAAGAAGTCGAAATAATCCGGAATGATTAAGGCACGAACACCCGCTTTTTCACATCGACCGATGATTTGCGCATATTTATCATTGGCTTGGAGAGGAAGCGCCAAGATCACTTCGTCGATGACCGTATGGTTCAGTACCTCTTCGAGGTCTTCTACCGATCCCAGAATTGGCGGAGAAGCCGAGTCCGAAGAGACGCTTTTGACTTGGTCATCCAAAAAGCCGACCACTTCGTAACCAAGCTCTGGATGCATCAGCAGGTTGGAGTAGAAACGTCTTCCCAAAGTTCCAGCCCCGATAATCAAAAGGAACTGCTTGTTGTATCCTCGCTGCCTGAACTTTCTCAGTACCACCTTTAGCACGTAGCGATAAGCCACAACCAATAAAATGCTGAAAAAGAGATACAGGAAAAGATAGGAACGCGAAATGTTGATTTCCTTGAGGAAGTACATGGCGCTCAATAAAACAAAAAATCCGATCGCATGGGTTTGAAAAATTTTAAGCAGCTCTTCGGAGAACCTTTTTTTACGCTGAAAAGCGTACAGGCCGCTGACCAAGCCGGCTAAGACGATACAGACTCCATAGCCTAGACTCCACAAAGCGTAGTAATTCAAAGGCAGCGGTCTAATATACTCAAACCATCCGCTTTCAAACTTTACCCACCAGGACAGTAAGAAGGCAAGTTGTACGATACAAAAATCAACGATCAGATACATTTGACTCAAAAATTGTTGATTTTTCCGAATCATGTCGTTCCTCCTTTTTCCAATAATAGATTATGATTTTCTTCTCGAGTTTCCGGGTCGCTCAAAAAACGGTGCAGAATAAAAACGAAGAAAGGATAATACATTAAATGCATCAAGTTTTCCGTAAGCCCACCGGCCATAAAAGCCAGGAAAAAAGCCAGACACACATTCCAAAAGTGAAGGGTCGAAAGTCGGCCATCGGCTTTGGCAAGGGCATACGTTTTGCTTAGGGAAAACAGACACAGCAGCAAAAATAGAACCAGCCCCACCAAACCGCCTGTCAAAATAGCGCCGACGTAAATATTATCGATAATAACAGAATGATAATCGCCGTAACTTCCGTTCTGTACAATCCCCAATCCAAACAGCCATTCTTCGGTTCCATGTAGTCCTTTGAGCAGATCTGTCCAATTGTTAAGTCGAATCAAAAGATTGGTTGGATTCAAAAACAAAGAATCGCTGAGGCTGGGCCATAAAACGGAAACAATATCCACCAATACCACGTAAGCCAAAATAAAAACAGATAGAATCGCCAAGCCCGACAAAACGGTAAAAACTTGAACCAATTTTCTTGATCGATACATACTTTTTGAAATTCGAGTATATACATAGAGGACAAGGTATACCATCATGCCTACTCCGAGCATCAAGATCGCCGTTCTTGAAATCGTCATAACTACGGTCAAAGCCGATAATCCGAACAAAAGAAAGTGAACTTTTCTGCCGCTGCGCTTATTCAAAAAAAGATTCAAGAAATACAAAGCAGAAAAGGTATTCACAATACCCAGCTCCAACGGTGATTTAAGAAAAGACATAGCGCGAATATGACCAGAAATATGATCGAATTTGATGTAGTCATTTAACAAAAGAATATCGACTACTCTGGAAGGGATCAGGTAGCTGTTCGTAATAAATTGCGCTACCGCATACAAATCCGTAATGCCTATAAAAACCGCGAACCAAACGGCTGTTTGTTTGATATAAGAAGTTTGATTGACAAACCCACAAAATAAAAAGAAAGGGAAGATGAACAAAAAGAGAGAGTAGTTGTATGTAAATGCCCCCAACGCATTATTGTCAGAAGGAGTGTGGTAATAAATCGAAAAAAGATTATACACAATAAACACAACAAAAAACCCCATATAGAGAGCGGAAGAAAGCGAGGTTTTTTTATTGTAAAGCATAGCAAGCATTAGAGAGATTAACATGCCGCCGGAAACAAGTAACTTGACGTGCTGACTGCCTAACCAACTATGATTGAAAAATAAAATTTGAAAAAAAATAAGGGGTGTAGCCAGTAAAACCAACCAAGTAGATAATAGATAAACTCTGTTGTTCAAATTCATTCTGAATTCCTCCGACTTTTCAACCCCACATATACACTGTCTTGCACTTCCACTTTTTCTTGTACGTCTTTTTCCAAAGCGGAGCGGTAAATATCATAAAGATTATCAACCATCTTTTGTTCGGTAAAGAGCTGTTCATACTTCCGCTTAGCCGCCTGCCCTTTGCTTCCCAAAACTTCAGGATGTTCGATGCAGTATAAAATCGTACGTGCCACTTCTGAATAATCTTGAATATTGACCAAAAATCCAACTTCTTCATCTACAACTTCCACCAGTCCTCCTACCCGAGAAGCGATGACGGATTTGGACAGAGAAAAAGCTTCGATCGCTACATAGCCGAACGATTCAAATAAAGAAGGAATCAGCACGATATCCATCTCGGCCATAAACTGTTCGGGAAAAGCTACTTCGCCACAAAATTCTACATAGGGCTGCAAATTCAGGTCGTGTACCACTTGTTCGAGCATTTCGGAGTCTTCACCTTGACCGAAAATGAACAGCTTTACGTTTGCCAAAGGGTTCAATTTCAACAAATGCTCCAATGCGAGAATCGCGTTGACCTGCCCCTTTTGCTGACGCAGCATGGCGAATACACCGATATTAGTTGTGCTTTTGCTTGCTTTCGGTTCTACAAGCAGTGCAGGAGCCGGAGTAGGAACCCCATTGTAATTGATGATAAATTTATCGCCCTTGTCTTTCCCGATTTTTTCAAACAGGGCTTTGGATGTGTATATAGATTCAAAAACATACAAATCCGTGACCGAATAGAGGCTCTTTTCGACAAGTGTATATAATTTCTCTTTGATGGGGCTGAACATATTATGCGCAGAACCTCCATGCGGAGTATACAAGGATTTGGCTTTGCAAAACAAAGACACCACTCTCGCGTATAAGCCACCTTTTGCGCCGTGTCCGTGAATGATATCGACTTTCTCTTTTCTGGCAATATGAATCAGCCTACAAATATTAAACAAATCAGAGGAGTGAGGTTTTTTTTCAATTCGCAAAGAGAAAACTTTTCCGTTTAATTTGGTTGAGATCTGCGTAATCTCTTTAACAAACTGCTTATCGCAATTTGTATTAGAGAATACATATAGTTGTTCAACACCATGAGCGGGTGCATTCAATAAAATGCTGTGCACATGTTTTCTTATGCCGCCAACGGGATCACCAACGATTTGCATAATTTTCACACCAAAACATCCTCTTCTTCATTCTAGTTTTTGTAACGATACTCGAACAGCTTTCTTCTTGCAAACGGCGATAACGGAATATAGGATAACAGTTTGGCACTTGTTGCCATCACATAGATTTTAGCACGATTTTTCGTATTGACCAGTCGCAAAAGTCTCAAGTAGGGACGAATTGTGGTTCTGGCATTCTTACGATCTCCATTGATTAAAAATGAGATTGCGCGATTGACTTCATCTTTCTTCAATAAGAATTCGTAATCACCGAAGTTTTCTTGATCCCATTTTTCTTTGAACACATTCATGTATTCTTCAAGCAAAATGAACAGATCATGCTTTTCGGTTCTTCCACGTTTGTAATGATAGGAAAAACTATTCGCGCTGGATCTATAAAACATTAGCTTTTCTGGGATATAACCGATTGAGTGATTTTGGAGCAGCTTCAGCCAAGCTCCCAAATCCGATGTTGATCGATAACGCTCATAATCGAAGCATTGAATTTCATCCCTATAAATGTCTGATCGTATCATAACACTTGGGCATGTAATAAAGTTACCGTATTTTAAAATTAAGCCGAACATGTCTTCCAACGAATATAAAGGTTGCTCGGCAGACGTTAACTCTTTGGGCTCTAGTCGTTGTCCGATCTTTTCCCCGTTCTCGTCAATGATCCAAGACCCCGTAAAAACACCGCCGGCTTGAGCAAATTTCTCTAAAAAAGCGACCTGCTTTTCGACAATAGTAGGCGCGTAAACATCATCAGAGTGAAAAACGGCAGCATAATCGCCCTCGATGGCTCTGATGCAGCGGTTTACGTTTCCTTCCGAACCGATATTCACTTCATGTTCGACCAATTTGACCTTGGGATTTTTCTCCATGTACGTCCGGATCAATTCGATTGTTCCATCCGTCGAAGCGTTATCCATGATCGTGATTTCAATGTTTTCATAAGTTTGCGCCAATAGACTATCCAGCGTAAAAGAAAGGGTGTTCGTCGAATTGTAAGTCGGGATATAAATACAAACTTTAGGCATTTGACTACTGTTCATCATCAAACTCCTTGAACGTCAAAATATAACTTTCAAAATCTCTTCTAATCTTTTTCGATACGTATGGTTTTCAAGCACGTGAACGTAACTGGTTCTGAGCATGTTCAATCGTTCTTGCTCATGAAGCTGATAATAGATGATTTGCTTCGCACATTCCTCAGGAGAAGTGAAAACCGCGATTTGGCTTCCAATCACAAAATGCCGTTCCAACCCCAGCGCGTACTGAGAAAGCTGGAACCCACCAGCCAAAGGAATTTCAAAGTTTCGGGCCTTAACCTGCTCGGACCGTTTTTTCGATTTCACCCATCTAGCAAAGCTTTTAGGGCTTGAAAAAATGGAACGTATATCGTAATTGACGCTGTTGGAAAGATTGAGATTGATTTTGCTCGTTCTGAAAATATCGTTCATCTGCTTTTCGGTCACACGCCCATTGGGCCAATTTGCTCCAAAACATTCAACCTCAATGCCCAACTTTTTCAATTCACGGATGTACCATCCTCTGATCTCATTGTAACCGCCGATGAAAGAAATTTCATGCTTATATTCAATTTCTTCGTCGATATTTATCGGTTCTCCGAGCTGAGCCGCCCATTCAGTCAGAATAGTTTGAGCACCCAGCTCTTTATATTTGTGCAAGCTCCAAGGATCGGTGGTCAAACAGTAGGTGTAGGCGTTGGCATACTTGGAAGAAAAATTATCGAAACGCCAATGGTCATCGCCGAACCAGGCAGCGGTTGTACATTTCGTTTTTAGCTTTTTGAGAAACTCGACACTAAACTGATCGGTATACGGCACGAAAAAAATAAGTTCCGGTTGAAAATTTTCTACGGCTTTCAATAGATCACTTTCCAAATGGGTACCATCTTTCAGATACTCGTCAAACCAAAACGGCTGCACCTGTACGTCCATTTCCTCAAAGTTTTTATAAAACCAAGAAAACTCGCCGGAGATCCCACGTTCTTTGATGCCGTAATCCCAATTCAACATCACGGTCATGACTTTTTTGCCTGAATAATTCTCCATTTCATCCCTACCTATATACTGAAGTAGACGCTTCTTATACGTCTTTTGTTCCGGAAAAATCGATTGAATTTCGACGAAGCAATTTTCCGATAGCCAAATAACCGAGCAGCAGATAATAAATTCCGCAGCAGCCGACCAGAATGATCGTCCCAACCAAGGTCAAATTTTCCGAAGGAAACAGTAAAGTCGCAGCCAGAAGAGGAAGCGGACCGAGTAGACCTTGAATGACGGTGAACGCTGAAATCTGAAAAGCCATCTTCTTCCGGATGACTATATGCAGAGCAAGCACATAGGCGAGTGAGGCTAAGGCTAATGCAGCCCCAACTCCAAATTCAGGTCCCCATGTATAAATCAAGCAAGGAACCAAGACGGCTGACAGCAGCGCTCCTATGAATTGGGGAACGATCAACTGACGGGTTTTCATGGACGCATGGGCAAGCAAACCGTAAACGGAACCCAAAATCCGTCCTGCTTCCGCTATACTCCCCCACATTAGGAACATATACGCGGCATGATAGCTTTCGTCCAACAACAGATTCGTCAAAGGCTTGGCCATGTAAACGACGAAGAAAGCTGTGAAAAGAGTCAAAGGAATCATGATCGCCGCATATCGATTCCATATTTGAATTTGTTCTTGTTCGTTACGAGCCTTAGAGAAGTTTTTATATACAAAAGGATAAAAGAACTGCATGGCTGTTGTCTCGAAAGCCCCCATGATGCTGGAACTCATATTGTAACCGGCTGCGAACAATCCTAGAAATTCCACACTCACCAAACTGTTGACCGTAAAACGATAGGATTGAAATTGAACCCAAGACAAGCCTACCGTGATCGCAACAGGAACGGAAAAGACGACGAGGGATTTCAATTGTTCTCTGCTGACTTCTTTAAAAATAGCTTTGCCTTTAAACACTTTTGATTGATCTTTGTAACTCCGCACGAAGAAAAACAGAGCAACAACCAGCCCGATAGCCAGCCCGATCAACTGTCCGGCAAGCCATTGTTCCGCGCGGTGAGTCTGTCCTGTAAGGTAAACGGAGAAAAACAAACTGCTCCACAGCGTCAGCAAAGCGAAAATAACCGACTTCATCCGATGACCCAACATGTTCAGCGTCGGAATGATCGTCTGATTAAATGTATTGATAAGCAGACTTCCCGTCACAAGGAAAATGAGCCAGCCCAACGATAGCTGCAATTCGTTTTTGTAAAACAAGTAGAACAGCAATAAAAAAAGATTGGCGAACAGGGTCACGCTGATGACGTAGACGCAATACAATTGAAACCTCTGGAGCAAAACGCCTTTTTCTTCCCATTCGTGCAGCCTGCGATTGATATAAGTCCCTACCGGATTGATAAAGATCAACGCGAAAAACGTCGTGATCGACATAATCAATACCGTTTTGCCCATCTCCTCCTGTCCAAGGAGCGAGGTCATGATGCGCGCGATGAATATAGTCGTGATGACCTGCAGCATTCTACCGGACATGATGACCAGAAAATCACGCTTCATGTTCAAGCTCCTTGAACAGCGTATCGACGTAAAATTCCGCGGAGTACATATAAGGGCCGTTATTGTCAAAATAGGCTTGGATACGCCGCAGATAACCCATACGTTCTTCTTCGGAAATCCCTTTCATATAGGCGTATAGATCTTCCATGCGACTGAAATCGCGTCTGTCGATAAAACAGTCTTTGGGAACGATCTCACTTATATTGGGCGCTCCCCAATATACCGGAATACAGCCCGCAAGCAGGCAGTCGAAGATTTTTTCGGTAATGTAACCATGAATATGCTCCGCATTCTCATAGCATATCGCAAAGCGATAACGATTCAGCACTTCGTTTTTTTGATCGACTTTTCCCACGTACGAAGGATATTTTTCCGCAAGCATGCGTGTCAAAGGCTTGATCTTGTTCAAGGCGCGGATCGCTTTAGGACCTTCAAAACGATAAGAGTCCCATCCCATCCCGTAAAGATCAAAATCCTGCGGAGCGTTTTGTTCAAACCAACGAATGGCTTTTTTGCGCTCTGAATATAATTCGTTAGGCCTTGAAGAACTTTTATTGCCCGCAATCATCGTGCAAAAACCACTTCTTTCCCCCCAGTTTATGCGAGGTTCGAGTTTCTGCGAAAAGTTCAATTTGCGATAGGTATCTTCTTTCAAATAATCATCGTTCCAGGTGAAAATCTTATCGAACTCCAGATGGCGATTCAGATCCCAATTCCGGGGCAGCACCACTTCACATTCCTGAAGAACTACCCATTTCTGAGCCGAAGCATAACGTGGACCCAATACGGCATCCGCGTGCTTTTCAGGGATGTCCAGAAAAAGAACAACCTCCGGCAGGGCACCTGCTTTAGACTCAAAAACATCCAAAGTGTGGCACCGACCGCCGGAAGCTGCGACTCGACGTTGAAAGTCTCTAAAAGGGAGAAGACAGTCGTCTCGATTGAGATAACTGTCCGGATTGAAAAGTTGATCCTGCCCGTAAGGACCGGATACGTAAATGGCTACATTTTTCATGATCGAATCCTCACTCCATACCGTCCAACAACTTGTAGATGGCATGCAGCTGCTCAGAAATATCGAAATGATGATTTCCGATAAAGAAACCGTTTCGGTCGATGTGATTGGCATTTTTCAAATCGCCGGAAATCTCGTGATCGAACCATTGGACTACTTCGTTTTTGGTGAAGTTGCCAGCCACGATTGGTCGAGTATCTATACCGTTTTGTTCGAGAAGCTTAACAACTTGTCCTCGATCAAATGGAGCCTCTTCCTTGATAATCAAAGCAAAACCGAACCAGCTGCTGCTCGAAATCTCTTTTTGAATATCGAAATAGCGATGACCGCCAAACAGCTTTTGGAACAACTCGGCATTCTTTCTGCGTTCTTCGACGAACGAAGGCAGTTTTTTGATTTGCTCCTGTCCGATGGCGCCGCTCATTTCCACAGGCCGAACGTTGTATCCGGGCAGTACAAAACGGAAAGACTCTTCAAACGCATCATCCGATTTCTCGCCGCATACCTGGTTGAATTTCGGAAGATTCCGTGTCCATCCATGAGCTCGCAGAGACAGCAAAACATGATACAGCTCCTCGTCGTCTGTCACGACCATCCCGCCTTCCATCGTGGAGATGTGATGGCTGAAGAAAGAACTGTACGTACCCATGACGCCGAACGTGCCCGCCTGCTTGTTGTCGTATGTAGCTCCCAACGATTCACAGTTGTCTTCAATCAAAATGATATTGTGTTCCGAAGCAATCTCACGGATGGCGCCGAAATCGTTGGGATTCCCCAACAGATTGACGCACATAATCATTTTGGTGTTTTCAGTCACGGCGTCTCTCAAAGCGTTTAAGTCGTAGTTAAGCGTGTGTGGATCAATGTCCACAAACTTCATTTTGAGACCGTACTGGTAAAGAGGATAATAGGTGGTCGGCCAAGAAACGGCTGGCACGATTACTTCATCGCCTTTTTGCAGGGCATTCTTTTTGGTGTAAAAAAGGGCTGCCGTAGCGATAAGGTTAGCGGAAGAACCCGAATTCACCATCACGCAGTAGCGGCTTCCTACATAATCGGCAAACTGACGCTCAAACTCGGCTACCTCTTTTCCCATCGTGAAAATGCCCGAATCGACTACCTTTTGAATCGCAGCGAGTTCTTTTTCATCCCAAGAGGTTGACGCCAATGGATAACGAATCATTTATGATCCTCCCTACTTAAAAAATGCTCGTAAGTCAAACGTATACCTTGATCCAAAGAGAATCGAGGTTTCCATCCAAACTCCGTTTGTCTGCTGATGTCTACCAACTTTTGCTTCATGCCTACGGGCTTGGACAAATCGTGTTCAAATTTACCTTCGTATCCGACGACTCGCGCCACTGCTTCGTAATACTCGTTGATCGTATGGTCATAACCCAAACCCACGTTCATGAGCGAAGGCATGTCGTCGAAATGGTCAAGAACATGTACGATGCAATCCGCCAGATCCTCGCTGTACATGAATTCGCGGCGTGCCAGACCATCTCCCCAAATCTCGACCGATTCGCTTCCTTGCACCTGTGCTTCATGAATTTTCCGAATCACTGCCGGAATCAAATGAGAATGTTGAGGACTGAATTTATCCCACTTTCCGTACAGGTTGCACGGAACGATCGTTTTGTATTGGTATTCCGGTTCTTCCATGCCTATATAGTCGCATAGCCTTGCGGTCGCTATTTTCGCCAGCGCGTATCCTTCGTTTGTAGGCTCCAGTTGTCCTCGAAGCACCATTTCCTCCCGAAGAGGGTTTGGCGCATCTTTGGGATACATGCAGGAGCTTCCCAAGTTAAGCAGCCGTTTGACTCCTGCGTTTTTTGCTGCCCAAACAATATTGCGGCCCATATCCATATTGTTCAAAAAGAATGAAATGGGTTCGCGCATATTGGCCTGAATCCCGCCTACTTTTCCCGCCGCGTGAACGATATAATCGGGCTGGGTTTCACTCAAGTAACGCAGTACGGCTTCGTAATCAAGCAGATCCAGCTCACGAGAAGAAGGAGCAAGTGTACGATAATTTGCCTTTTCGGCATACTCAAGCAAATTTTTGCCAACCATGCCGCCGCCGCCGGTAATCAATAAAGTTTTCATTATTCACACTCACTCAAAATAATTTGATGTTTTGAAATCTCCCTGCTGCAAGTATTCCGATTTGCGGGCTTCTTTCAAATCTCCCGCCATCATCTCTTCCACCAGCTGCTGCAAGGAATACTTAGGCGTCCATCCCAGCTTCTCTTTGGACTTGGTTGGATCACCAATCAGCAAGTCTACTTCGGTTGGTCTGTAATAACGCGGATCCACAGCCACGACTTCTTTGCCGATCGGAAGCTGGAAGTCTGGGTTCGAGCAGCTTTTCACGTACCCTTTTTCCGTATCGTCCGCTCCCTTGAACTCAAGTTCGATGCCTACTTCTGCAAAAGCGAGGGTTACGAAATCCCGAACCTTCGTCGTTACGCCCGTTGCGATAACGAAGTCCTCCGGCACATCCTGCTGCAAAATAAGCCACATGGCTTCTACGTAGTCTTTGGCATGACCCCAGTCGCGTTTGGCATCAAGATTGCCCAAATAGAGCGTGTCCTGAAGGCCGAGAGCGATGCGGCTTGCCGCGCGAGTAATCTTGCGCGTAACGAAAGTCTCGCCGCGAATCGGGCTTTCATGGTTGAACAAAATGCCGTTCGCTGCGAACATACCATAAGCTTCACGGTAATTAACGGTGATCCAATACGCGTACAGCTTTGCAACCGCGTAAGGACTGCGCGGGTAAAACGGAGTCGTTTCGGATTGCGGCACGGCTTGAACCAAGCCGTAAAGCTCAGAGGTGGAAGCTTGGTAGACCTTGGTCTTTTGGACAAGGTTCAAAATTCGGATGGCTTCCAAAATCCGCAGCGTACCGAGTCCGTCGGCGTTTGCTGTATATTCTGGAGTATCGAACGATACGTGAACGTGGCTCATGGCCGCCAGGTTATAGATTTCATCTGGCTGCACTTCCTGAATGACGCGAATTAAATTCGTGGAATCCGTCAGATCCCCATAATGCATGATGAATTTGAGGTTTTCTTCATGCGGATCCTGAAACAGATGATCGATCCGATCGGTATTAATCAAAGAACTTCTACGCTTCAATCCGTGTACCACGTACCCTTTTTTCAGCAGAAATTCTGCCAAATACGCGCCGTCTTGCCCTGTGATTCCCGTAATCAACGCTACCTTGCTCATAGTATCCTCCAGTTCATTGCTTTCATCTTTTATATTGCTTATAAATATGTAATTATTCTTGCAGGCAACCCGCTTACGCATGTGCCGTGTTAACCAAAAAAACCAGCATTTCACACCTTCAAAACATTCTAGCATAGGCTTGATTTCAGGGTCAATAAACGAGAAGGTCATACGCCCAGCAATCGAAATCTTGAATGTTCGCTTTAAGTGCAGTTATAATACGGATTGCAGGCTTAAATTTACATCTAATTACATACGGTTACATGCCATGCCATTCCGTCGATCATCAAAAGCACGTCATAAAAGGAGAGACAATCATGCAAGAAGAAGTAACGTTTCGGGAATTAATAAGAGTTATTTTGAGAAAAAAAACGTTAATCATCGTGTTCACTATCCTGGTGATGGTGGCTACGGGGATTATTAATTTTTTTGCAGCCCCTGTTTTGTATTCGGCAACTTCCTACGTAACAGCTGTTTCAAACGCCGAGAGCACGCAGCAGTTGAATTTGAATCCGTTTCTTTCCCAGGTCATGAGCGACACGAGTCTGAGAAACATAGCTGCCAAACTCAAGCTGGATGATAAAAATGCGAACCTGAACACGTTAAGAGAACGAATCAATCTCTCCTATGCGCAGGAAAATTCTCTGATTACCGTTCAGGTGAAAAACAAATCGGCCGAAATCGCCCAAACGTTATCCAATCAACTTGCTTACGAAATGGCTTCGGAAATCGAAGGTACGGGGCTCTCACTCGCCATCGTTAAATCTCGGCAGGATTTGAACGAAGTCAACGTCGAGTTGGCCGCGGCTAACGGCGAAACGCAAAAAGCAAAAGAAGAATTGGCTAATTCGCGCCCGCTGCTTGAAACCAACCAGAGTCTTTTGGCTGATGGCGGTCTGAATTCGGTGCTTCCGGGGCTTAATTCGGAAACGGCCGACCGATTGAACGGGCTTTCCTTGAAAAGTGAGGAAGCTAATCCTTCTTACAGCGACATCGAAGAAGTTTACGTCAAAGCTGCGGTTAACTTGAACAAGTTGACCGAACAAAAGAAGTATCTAGAGCAGCAGATCAAACAAAGCCAATCGCAAATCAATGAAGCAAAAAGCAAAGTCTTCGATATTAACAATCCCAACGTTGATCTTACGCTGACGCAGGGAGCCCAAGCCGTGACCATTACCCCAGCCGCCACTCCGGACGAAGCCGTAAGCAAAGGGACGGTTCTTAAAACCCTGCTGGCGGGCATACTTGCTTTCGTACTGGCTTGTATGTATGTCCTTTTCTCCCACTATTGGCGCGAACCCGCAAAAAAATAGCAAGCTGCCCAAAACGGTTTTCGACTTCCGCGCGAAGTTCGGGAACCGTTTTTCGCTTCAGATACTTTTTGTGGCTTTGAACAGACGATTGAAGAAAAATGTGGAATACGATAGACTTTGTCATGTGGCTATAATCGGCCTGATGATGCACTTTTTTGAAAACGTGCTTGCAGAATCATTCAATTTGCCAGTAAACATAAGGGGTGTAGAAATGTTAAAGCAAGGCTCCATAGCCAAACTCAAAACAAACGATGAATATATTCTGATTCAAGAGTTCCGTAACGAACAAGTTAGTGTTTACAAATTAACCTCGGAATCTTCCGCTCCCATTTCCGAAAAACATCAGGTGCAGCTGCAATCCCCCGCTTTTGAAGCTCCCATGTATGTCGATATTCGCTCCAAGTCCACCATCAACTCCGCTGATGTCGAATTCGTAGCAGATCTGCCTCTGCAAGAGTTTGAAAAAGTATCCCGTCTTGAAATTCTCTCGCAAGTCGAAAATTACTATCATCTGTTTCATTCCGACCGGAATGGGAACTTCGATCGGGAGAAAAGCTCCGTTGTTTATGGCGGGCGGATTTACGACGAAAAAGAGATGCGCAGCCTTGTCGATTCATCGCTTGATTTCTGGCTTACGGCAGGCCGCTTCAATAATAGATTTGAAAAAGAATTCGCTCAATTTTTAGGCGTTCGGTATGCCCTGTTGACCAACTCCGGATCTTCGGCCAACCTGTTGGCTTTCTCCGCTCTTACATCGCCGAAACTCAAAGAAAAAAGAATTCTTCCTGGTGATGAAGTCATCACGGTTGCCGCAGGGTTTCCGACGACCGTTACGCCAATCATCCAGAACCGGGCGATTCCTGTATTCATCGATGTAGAACTCGGCACGTACAATATACTGGCCGATCGCATCGAAGAAAGCATCACGCCCAAAACCAAAGCAATCATGATCGCTCATACGATGGGCAATCCTTTTGAATTGGATAAAGTCATGGAGATCGCTGAAAAATACGGACTCTGGGTAGTTGAAGATAACTGCGACGCCTTGGGATCGACATTCAACGGAAAATTGACGGGAACTCACGGTCATATCGGCACATCGAGCTTCTACCCTCCGCATCACATGACGATGGGTGAAGGCGGCGCCGTCTATACGAACAACGCTTTGCTCAAGACGATCATCGAATCCTTCAGAGATTGGGGACGCGACTGCTGGTGTCCTTCCGGATGCGACGACACCTGCCGCAAACGGTTCGGCTGGGAATTGGGTTCGCTTCCTTACGGATACGATCATAAATACACTTACTCGCATATCGGTTACAACCTCAGAGTGACCGACATGCAAGCAGCAATTGGTGTAGAACAAATCAAAAAGCTGCCCGATTTCATTCAGCGCCGAAAAGATAATTTCCGCCGCCTGTACGAAGGCCTGCGCGATCTGGAAGAGCACTTTATTCTTCCTTTCGCAACGCCGAATTCTGATCCAAGCTGGTTCGGTTTTATTCTGACGGTCAAAGACGGCGCCAAATTCACGAAAAACGAGATCGTGAAGCATCTGGAGTCGAAGCGTGTTCAGACCCGTATGCTGTTCGCGGGCAACCTGACCCGTCAACCTGCGTTCCAGAATGTCGAGTACCGAATCCATGGGGATCTGACCAATACCGATAAAATTTTGAACGATACGTTCTTGATCGGCGTATATCCGGGGCTTACCGAGGATATGATCGACTATGTCATTGAACAAATCCGCACATTCGTTCTTTCCAAATAAAACTGCGAAATGGAGGTTCCAAATCGATGAAAGTGGTCATTCTTGCCGGGGGATATGGAACAAGAATCAGTGAAGAATCGCATTTGCGTCCGAAACCGATGATCGAAATCGGACAGAAGCCTATTCTTTGGCACATTATGAAGTCTTACTCGCACCACGGCTTCAACGATTTCGTCATTTGCTTGGGGTACAAGGGGATGTACGTCAAAGAGTATTTCGCCCATTATTTCTTGCATGAATCGGATGTCACTTTTGATTTCCGAAACGATAATCAATTGATTACGCATCAACACACCGCCGAACCTTGGAGAGTTACACTGGTCAATACCGGAATCGATACGATGACGGGCGGCCGTGTAAAAAAAATCCAGCCTTATATCGGAAATGAGCCATTCATGTTGACTTACGGCGACGGCGTATCCAACGTTGACCTGCGAGCGCTGGTCGATTTCCATAACCGGAATGGAAAACTCGCGACGGTCACGACTGTTCAACCTCATGGAAGATTTGGCGCATTGGACATCGATCCTAGCGGTCAAGTTCATGGTTTCCAGGAAAAACCCAAAGGCGATGGTTCCTGGATCAATGCGGGGTTTTTCGTCATGCAGCCCGAAGTCTTCGATTATATCGACGATTCAGAGCAAACGGTACTCGAAAAAGAACCGCTTGAACGCCTGGCGAAAGACGGCCAGCTGATGGGGTATAAACATGACGGTTTCTGGCATCCTATGGATACCTTGCGGGATAAAAATTATTTGGAAGACCAATGGAAATCCGGAACAGCGCCTTGGAAAACTTGGGACATGAAGTCGGTGAACGTGTGATGGCGGATCACAACTTTTGGTCAAACAAAAAAGTTTTCGTAACGGGACATACCGGTTTTAAAGGTTCTTGGCTCACTTTATGGCTGAGTTCGATGGGGGCGCGGGTCGCCGGTTATTCGCTGGCCCCCGACAGCACGCCGAATCTTTTCGAGATTTGCAGTTTGGAGACGCGGCTTGAACAGCATACCCTTGCGGACATTACGGATGGACAGGCGTTATATTCGGCGATGGACCGTTTCCAACCGGAGATTGTCATCCATATGGCCGCTCAGCCGCTTGTTCGTGAATCCTATAAGAGTCCTGCCGCGACCTATGCAACAAACGTAATGGGAACCGTGAATCTGTTCGAGGCGGTCAGACAATGCTCCAGCGTCAAAGCCGTCGTCAACGTAACGACCGACAAATGCTACGAAAATAAAGAATGGGCTTGGGGCTATCGTGAAAACGAATCCCTGGGCGGATACGATCCTTACTCCAGCAGCAAAGCCTGTTCCGAATTGGTTACCGCTTCGTATCGCAATTCGTTTTTCCAAAATCCAAACCCGGACGATTCTTTTACCGCTGTCGCTACAGCCAGAGCAGGCAACGTTATAGGAGGAGGCGACTGGTCGGCAGATCGCCTTATTCCCGATTGTATCCGGGCATTGTCGGAAGGCCAAAAAGTTCCGGTACGAAGCCCTCATTCGATCCGTCCATGGCAGCATGTACTGGAACCTTTGAGCGGTTATCTGCTGTTGGCTCAACGGCTTTATGAGAACAAGCAGGAGTTTGCTCAAGCCTGGAATTTTGGCCCTAACGATTCCGATGCCAAACCTGTACAATGGATCGTAGAAACATTATGCAAAAAATGGTCAGACCAAGCCGGATACGAAATTTTGAACGCCGAACAACCGCATGAAGCCAAATATCTCAAACTGGATTGTTCAAAAGCGAAAACCGAATTGAATTGGACGCCGAAATGGAACTTGGAGTATGCACTCGACAAAATCATCGAATTCACTTCGGCCTATCATGACGGAAAAAATGTAACGGAACTCTGTCTGCAGCAGATCGAAGAATATGAATCACCTTCGGGAGGAACGCAGCATGAAACTTTCTGATTATGTCATCGACGTCCTGCATAAAGAAGGAGTATCTCACGTTTTTGAATTTATCGGCGGGGCGATCGTGCACCTTCTTGATTCGGTTTCGTTCCGAAACGATATGGAATGTGTCTCGGTACGGCACGAACAAGCCGGAGCGTTCGCAGCGGAAGCTTATGCAAGAATGAACGGCAAGCTGGGCGTAGCCATGGCTACGAGCGGACCAGGTGCGCTTAATTTGCTGACCGGGATCGGCAGCTGTTTCTTTGACTCAGTGCCCTGCTTGTTCATTACCGGACAAGTCAATACGTACGAATACAAATTCGATCGGCCCGTGCGGCAAATCGGATTTCAGGAAACGGATATTGTGGAAGTATCCCGTTCTTTGACCAAGTACGCTGAGATGGTGACGGAACCAAGCAAAATCCGGTATCACCTGGAAAAAGCCATTTACATCGCGCAGAGCGGACGTCCCGGACCTGTCTTGCTGGATATTCCCATGAATATTCAAAGAGCCGAGATCGAGCCTGAGCAGTTGGAAAGCTTTTTCGACAGTGAGGAATATGTGCAGGACTCAAAGCCTGCGGCTGTCGCTGAAGAAACCTGGGCGCTGTTTGAACAAAAGGTGCGCGAAGCCAAACGTCCTTTGATCCTGGTCGGTGGCGGAATCCGTTCTTCTTCCACCACGGCAGAACTCAAACAATTCATCGACCGTACGGGAATTCCTGTAGTATCGTCGCTTATGGGTCTGGACTCGGTCTCCCATCATGATGACCAATATGCAGGGATGATCGGCTCTTACGGCAATCGTTACAGCAATCTCGCTCTGGCGAACTGCGATCTATTGCTGATACTCGGATCGCGTCTGGACAGCCGCCAAACCGGTACACGTCCCGATACGTTTGCTAGGGCTGCCGTGAGAATCCATGTGGACGTAGATACCCATGAATTGAACAGCAAAGTATCTGCTGACTTGGCGCTTCCGATCGACTTGAAAGCCTTTTTCCAAAAGGCCAATACCCTATTCGATCATTTCGAGCGCCCCGACAGAACGGAGTGGCTGAATTTCATTGAGCAGTTGAAAACTTCGTATCCGACTTATTCCTTCACTCCAGAAGGCGAAGAGATCGAACCCAACCGCTTTATGGAACTTCTGTCTGCACGCAGTCAGAAGATAGGCGCAATTTGTTTGGATGTCGGGCAGCATCAAATGTGGGCGTCTCAATCCTTCAAATTATTCGGGCATCAACGCCTGTTAAACTCCGGCGGCATGGGAGCCATGGGCTTTGCTCTTCCTGCAGCGATTGGTGCCTCCTTATCCGCAGGAGTCGAAGCACTGGTCATCGCCGGAGACGGCGGCATTCAGCTTAATATTCAAGAGTTGGATACGATCAAGCGGCTGAACCTGCCCGTGAAAATCGTCGTGCTCAACAACAACTCGTTAGGTATGGTTCGACAGTTCCAGGACTTGTATTTTGACGGCAGACAGCAGTCTACGGTCAATCCTAACCCTGACTTCATCCGGATCGCCGAAGCTTATGATTTCCCGTCGTACAAAATGAACTCGATGGATGATCTTGCTCAAATCGATGAATTCTTTTCGACGGAAGGCCCTGCTTTTCTTGAAGTTTTATTAGAGAAAAAGACGGAAGTCCATCCTAAGTTAGTCGTCAATCGCCCGATCGAAGATATGTACCCTTACTTGGATCGTGAAGAATTAAAACAACGTATGCTCATTGAGCTGGTAGAAGAAATGGATATTCCGAAATGAGTGAACAATCCGGATCGAATATAGCTTTCTCTCCCAAGCGAATTGCCATTTTAGGCGCAACGGGGCATATTGCCAAAAACGTAATGCTGGGCTTGAGCGTACAAACTTCGTTCGTCATCTATGCGTTCTCCCAGTCTGTGCAGCGACTATCCGCAGAATTGGAACGTCTGCATCTGACCGGACAAATCCAGGCAAATGACTATTCGGAGTTTCCGAGTTTGAAGTTCGACGTCGTCATCAATTGTACGGGCATCGGCAATCCGAAGACACTGGCTTCAGATGCCTCGCTGGTTTTTCGGGTTACGGAAACCTTCGATGCTCTGGTGCTGGATTATTTGGACAAGCACCCGAACGTGCTGTATATCAATTGCAGCAGCGGTGCTGTTTACGGAAACCGCTTCGACAAACCTGCCGGAGCGGATCATCGGCTCAGTCTGGATATTAACGGAGTGAACACGTCCGACTACTACGGCATTGCCAAACTAAATGCCGAGGCCAAGCATCGAAGTCTAAGCCATTTATCCATTATCGATTTGAGGATTTTCGGTTTTTTCAGTGCATGGATCGATCCCGATTCCTCTTTTCTTTTGATGGATCTGGTCAACGCGGCGCGAAACAACACGCCTTTCCTGACCACTTCCGAAAATATGTACCGAGATTATGTACATCCTGAAGATTTGACGGCATTGATTCTTCTGTGCATCTATGCAGAACCTCAAAATCGGGCTTTCGACGTCTACTCGAAACAGCCTATTTCCAAAAATGAAATTCTGGACTTCTTTGTTAAGACTTACGGAGTCCGTATTCAGTTCAAGGAGACTTCTCCCTCTTCGGTATCGGTTACCGGACTGAAGCCCTATTATTATTCGCTGGATCGTTCCGCTTCCGAACGCTTGGCCTACAATCCGGAATTCAGTTCTTTACAAAGTATTTCGCAGACTTGTAATCTTCTGATCCAAAACACATAAAAGCAGCCGCTGAGGAATCAGCGGCTGCTTTTTTTATACATTCTCTTCGATCAATTCAAATTCATGGATCGGTTCAGAAATCAGATTCAGCCCAAGCTGAGTCTCGATGATTTCCATTTCGCTGTCGGCTTCCAAAATTGGATTTTGCCCTTTGGGAATTTGCACGATCGTGCCGGCTTTCAACAGGCGCTGTGTTCCATTCAAAGTCAAAAGTCCTTGTCCGGATATTACGCACCACATCGTTTCCTGTTCCTGATGCTGACGGTAAACGACATGCTTATTAGCGAATACGCAGACTTTTCTAACGGTGACTTCTTGCCCTTCTTTATTTTGGCTGCATTCCAGGATGCTGTACCAACCCCAGTTTCGTTCCACGAACATGGGTCGGGAGTCGTCGTCGGACAACAGTTCCTTGATCCGGGGGCTTTGTTCTTTATCGGCAATTAGAATTCCGTCCGGACTTGCCGCTACAACCACATTGGATACGCCCAAAACAGCAATAGGAATATCGAGTTCGTTGACAATATGGGTATTTAACGAATCGTGACTGCGTTTTCCTTTGCCGCTGATACTTTCGCTCATTTCTTCGGTCAACGTGTTCCAGGTTCCCAAGTCTTTCCAATCCCCATCGTAGGCGGATACCGATATGCTTTCCGTATGTTCCACCACTTCATAGTCGAAACTATTTTTGACGATGCCCTTATATTGTCTGACAAAGTCATCTGCATTCAAAGGAAGGTTTCTTTTTTGGATAATATCCGTGAAAAACTCCAATTTAGCTGCGAAAATGCCGCAGTTCCAAAGCGCTCCTTGTTCGATTAAACTTTCAGCGACCGGAACCTTGGGTTTTTCGATAAAGCTTTTAACACGCTGAACGCCCTGCGGATCTTTACTTTCTGGCAGAATATATCCGTATTTCTCTGATGGATATGTAGGCTTAACGCCAATCAGCGACAAATCGCTTTTTGCCGTTTCCATGTGTCTTTCGAGTTCTTTTAATGTATGGAAAAAATTCAGCTCCACATAAGGATCTACAGGCATGACGATCACAGTCTCATCCAGTGTAGCATTAGAATTAGAATAAATATGAGCGGCAGCGAGCATGATCGCAGCAAAAGTATCTCGTCTTTCCGGTTCTATAATGATGGGCACGTGTTCCCCGATTTGATTATGAATAATTTCGGACTGCGATTTCCCGGTTACGATGAACGCGTCCTCGCCTAGACCAACCTCTTTGATTTGTCTCCATACTCTTTGAACCATCGATTCTTTTTCGCCGTCTTTTCCTGGCAGCACGCGAAGAAACTGCTTCGATCTAGCATCATTAGATAAAGGCCATAATCTTTTTCCTGAACCACCGGACAATAAAATCAATTTCAAAAGGATCACTACTTTCTCTGAATTAAAAACAAAACGATAAAATAAATCGAACGATCACGTTTTCTTCTTTTATTTATTGATCTTGGAAGGTTGTTCTGCTCATGTTAGAATAGCCAAGTAACTCTAAATAAAGGAGCTAAATATTTTGTCAAATCAAGTATACGGTAAACTTGAACACACGTCGACCTACCCGGCGGACTCGACTGATTTTTCCGTAAAGCGCTCGGCTTTGTTTTGGCCTTTGTTGATAGGATTTGCTTTATTTTTAATATGGGCTCCTTTTCAACAAGCTCTGTTCAGCGGACAGCAACCCACCTTTGAAATCGCCATTTTTTGGGCAATCATCTGGGTATCCGCACTGGCAATCGTGGCAGCTTTGGCTTACTACAGTTCTCTGAAACCGTATTGGTCGAATTTAAATGCACAAAACATCACGGCGTTGTTGGTATGGCTTCTGCCTCTGTGTTACTTGATTTCTTCGTTTGGAGCCGTCTCGCGTTATCTGGCCTCAGATTCCGTTTTGATTTATTCCGGACTTGCTTTATTCTTCACTTTGGGTCTATTTATGAATCAAAATGATCGAGTCGCAAGAATCACGCAGAACGTCATTTTCGCCGCTTTGTACCTGCTTGTTTTATTCGGCTTTTTGAACTGGTTCGGCAATTCTTCTTTGGCGGGTAAGCTGGTAGGATGGTTCTCTAACTCGACGGTTCAAGGCGTATATAGGGATGCTGTTATGGGCGATGCTACGGGCTTGCGCTTAACCTCCGTCTTTCAATACGCCAACACGTATGCCGCGCTGCTGATGGCTCTGATTTTTGTGGGACTTTACATAACAAGCGTAGCCCAAAAAAGACATGCTTTATGGATTCACGGGTTCATGCTGGTTCCACTCTTTACGTCGATCGCTTTGACCTTGTCACGCGGCGGCCTGATTGTACTACCGGTCGTATTTTTCATCATGCTTCTTATGTTGAAACCTGCTCAACAGCTGCTTGCGATCCTTCATTCCCTCATCGCTTTGCTTGCAACGGTGATTATTCTCGCTCCAATCAATGAAGTCGGTCTGGGGCAAAAACCTTCGTGGTTGGGATGGACACTGCTGCTTGCGTCGTCGTTGATCTGCGCGGCGTTGATCGGATTAAGTCATAAATATCTGAAGCCTTGGCTGGAAAAAAAGCTGGAAGCATGGACGAACATCAAAGCTTCCAACCTCTGGCTGCCTTTCGCTCTCCTTATTATCGGAGGACTCTTGATCTATTTGTTGATCGGAACCGGAATGCGGAACATTCTTCCCGATAATATCCGTACCCGAGTGGAAAGTATCAGCTTTGAACAAAACAGCGTACTCGAACGTTTCACGTTTTATAAAGACTCGCTGAAGGTAACTGCCGATTACCCTGTTTTAGGCGCTGGTGGAGGGGCCTGGGCTACCTTGTATACGCAGTATCAGAATAACCCTTACATCAGCAACCAAACGCATAACTACTTCCTTCAGTACCTGGACGAAACAGGGATCTTGGGATTAGCTTTGCTGCTTCTTTTCTTGGTCTATGTCTTTTATCATTACCTACGGGCTTATTTCAAAAATCCCGAAGGCCATAAGACTCACTTCGTCTACTTTCTGATTGCTTTTTCCATACTCATGCACAGTTTGCTCGATTTCAATATGAGCTACTTCTATATCAGCATTCTTGTGTTCTTCTCTTTGGGAGCGATGGCTTCAAGAATCAAACCTCGTCGTTTTGTTTCCAAGCCAGAAAAAGAGGATGATGTCGAAAACCCAAGAGGTTCTGGTTCCGCGCTTATTCATTCGGGAGGCTTGATCGTGGTGGCGATCCTCTTGATCGTCGTGTCCAGTCGGTACGCGACAGCTGCGAACGCATCCGTAAAATCTTCCGACGTCCTGAGCAGCGGAGTTCAGATCAAGTACGAAGATGCCCGAGCACTGCTGGACAAGTCTTTGAAAATGCGTTCCGATTACCCATTCCCTGCCATGCAGCTTGCCAGCATTCTGCAAAACGCTTATTCGCAAACCAGTGATCCTGCTTACTTGAAAGAAGCCAAGACAATCTTAGAGGAGGCTTATCAAAAAGAGCCTTTCAACAAAAGCATTATCAATCAGTTAGTTGCTCTGTATCAAACAGAAAACGATAGTGCCAAGGCTTTCGATCTGGCCTATACCAGCATCGACAAATTCAAGTGGGACATGAACTGGTATCAGACCGTTATTACGATGGCCAACAAATACGGCGTACAAGCACTCAATCAAGGCGATGCCGAACTCAAGACTCATTATTTCGATCTCGGCCTGCAATTGTATGATCGCATGCACGCAGGGGTGCTCCATTTGAAGTCGCTGCCGGAGACCCAGCAGCAGGGTCAACCCTTCCTGGTTTCGCCTGAAATCGCCCTGGAGGCGGCACAGATCGCCTACTATTCTTCCGACAAGATGGATAAGGCTGCCGAAATTCTAAAGGGTGTCCTCACAGATAATTATGAGGATTCAACCAATCGACAAATTGCGCAGTGGTACTTGGCCGTCTTGAAAAAGATGGGTCAATCCGATCAAGAAGTATACGATAAGCTGATTAAAGCTGATCCATCTTCTAAAGCGCAAATCGACAATATAGCCTCACTGACTCCTTAAGGTTTGCATGATGGATCTGATTAAAAAACACCGTATTCTCGAAATCGAGAATACGGTGTTTTTGGTTTGCCTTTTCCGTTACTTCACCAACTGCCCACGTGTAACACCCAGCTGATTGGTGGCTTTCAGCGTACGCCAGACGTCGGAGCCGCTGATTTCGCCGCGCAGAGCGCGGGTGTAGAGGTCGATGACTTCGTGAACCTGTTCCGGCGTTTCTTCGAGGAACTCGACGCGGTAGGTCGGTACGCCCGCGTTCAGGAACTCGTTCAGGTATTCGGCACCCGACTGTTCGATGGCATTGTAAACCGTGTTGCGGCAGCCTTCATCGACGCGAACCGGGTGAGACATGCCAATGCGGTCGCGCAGCGAGGCACGCTGCTCCTCACACGGACGTCCGCAGTTCGTGTAGTTCGTGCCTTCGCTCATGAACGTGCAGTAGACGCAGTGTTCCGTATGGAACATCGGCAGATGCTGATGGATGACGATCTCCATCTGACGGGTCTGCGAACGGCCCAGCAGGTCAACCATCTGCTGGATGTTCAGGTCATACGACGGCGTTACGCGGTCGAGACCCGCTTCGAGGAACAGATCGACGGCTTTGTGGTTCGCAATATTCAGCGAGAAATCGCCGATTAGTTCCGGATGCTTGAGATCCGGATTCTCCATGCGGTGGCGCAGGTAGTAATACAGGGCACCTGTATTACGGACGAGCACGGCATCCGGCTCCAGGCGAAGAATATTCGCGTGGTAGCCATTCTCGCCCGGCATGTGGATGCGCGGCGTCGCCAGCGCGATCCGCTTGCCGGCTGCCCGTACGGCTGCGACGGCCGCCGGGAACTGCTTGATGAATTCAAAGTCGGCATAGATCATGCCGACGCCGGCTTCGAGTGCCGCTTCAACCTGCGGCAGGCTCCGGCACAGCGCCGTGATCTGCGCCTCAGCGCGATCCATCGGCTGCACTGCTGGCGCAGAGTCGCCATATACGGCGATGTCGCGCTGGATATACACGGGCGGCTTAGGACGTTCGCCAGCCAGCTCGTCTACAGCGCGGCGGCGCATCGCGTTCAGCTCGCGCATCGGGATGATGACGTCCCCGTGCAGCTGGACGTCCAGTTCTTCCAGTTGGTAGACCGTTCCGCCCAGACGGCCGAACTGTTCTTCCAGAATCTCATAGCCCAGCGGACGCTTCTTGGCGACCTCCAGCTCCATCTCGGATTCCACGCGTACGGTTGTGCCCTTATCCGCATCCGTCCATACCGAGACCAGTGGCTGCCCCGGGTTGCCCATGACTTTGACATGCAGAGGGAACACACGGTATGGCTTCTCTGTCTCGTAGGTCTGGCGCAGTCTCTTGTCCAGCGCAGGATCGTTGGTCTTCCAGATGCGGTCGCCCACGTGCAGGCGGCGCAGATCCACGTCGTTGCGGCCTGGCACGATGTCGATGACCCAGCCCTGATCGGCTTCGCCTTCCAGCTTGACGCCCTTGCGGCGTACGTCATAGACGCGTCCGCCTTCTTCCTTCTTCGTGGGATCGCCAGCGTCAAATACGATGCCATCGCCGCGCTTGAGCGGCGCTTCGATCCGGCAGACCACCCCGTCGCGCAGAATCTGCTCGACGCGGCCAAGATAGACCCCACGGCTCTTAGGGAAGGTGCCTTCCACCAACTGCTTGTTGTTGGTGCCGTCCAGGAAGCCGTGCGTCAGCCCCCGCGAGAAGCTCTGCTGAAGCTCGCGCATCTCTTCCTGCGTCGGCTTGGCATTGTCTCCTTCAAAATAGCGGTTGATCGCAGCATTATATTTGCTGACCACGTTGGCTACGTATTCCGGCGTCTTGAGGCGGCCTTCGATCTTGAACGAGGTCACGCCTGCTTCGATCAGTTCCGGCATGATGTCGATGGCAGCGAGATCCTTGGGCGACAGCAGATAGGCGATGTCGCCCATTGGCTTATGCTCGCCGTCCACCATCAAGTCGTACGGCAGGCGGCAGGCCTGCGCACATTCGCCGCGGTTAGCCGAACGTCCGCCCCACATTTCCGAGGTCAGACACTGCCCCGAGTACGAGACACACAGGGCGCCGTGTACGAATACTTCCATCGGGAGTTTGGCCTGCTCGCCAATCTTCTGAATCTGCTTGAGATTGTTTTCCCGTCCGAGAACGACCCGTTCCATGTTAAACGGCTTGGTGAATTCCACCGCTTCCGGGGAAGTGATCGTCATCTGCGTCGAACCGTGAATCGGGAAGTCCGGCGAGATCTCGCGGATCATCTTGACCAGGCCCAGATCCTGAACGATAACCGCATCCACACCCGCCACAACGCAGGCATCGATCAATTCGCGTGCATCTTCGAGTTCATTTTCAAAGACCAGGATGTTAAAAGTCAGAAAGCCCTTCACGCCATAACTGTGCAAAAAGCCCATAATCTCCGGCAGCTCGTCCATGCGGAAGTTGTTGGCTCTCGCCCGTGCATTAAATTTCTCAACGCCGAAGAAGACCGCATCCGCTCCGTTTGCTACGGCTGCACGCATGCAATCCCAATCGCCAGCCGGTGCCAGCAGTTCAACGTCCCGTCTTGTGATTCCGTTAACGCTCATAAAAATGGTATCCCTCCATGTATAGCGCCTTCCTGATCCGCATCGGTTATCGACAGGAACTTGGGATGACGTAAAGACTCTCTTGCTGCTCTGCTGCATTTATCCGACAAAAATCCCGCCGGGTCGAACCCCGCGGGAGTGATCTGTAGCACGACGTTTATCTTATTCATTTTAACAGACTGCAATCGGCGTGCATACAAGCATTTCTGGATTTTTTAAAATTTTAGAGATCGATCATATTGAAAGTCATACCCGGTCACGGCTCCATTTTTCAGCGATACCGTCATCCAATACGAGCTGCTGTCGCCACCAACCAGCAAGAGTCGATCCCCAACCCGGCTGTAGCTCTCCAGGGACTGAAGGTGCGTATCGGCCCTCCACAGCACTTTGCCCGTCTTCAAATCCACTGCACTCAGCAGCAGACTTGGCGAGTTCGAGACTACCGAGTCATGGGCAATCAGGAAAATCTCGTCCTTGCTCCCATTGGGATCAGGAAAATGAATGGGTGCTGCCCCCGGCAAACTGTTCAATCTCTCCAGCGTACGCGCTGCATTGTCATACTTCGTATTACGCTCCCGATAGGCTTCGATCTTCTGATCGTATTGGTCGCGTGCCGCATAATAGGCATCCATGCGCCGGTCTTCTTCAGCACTGTATCTCTCATATTCCGCAACCGTCATCCGGGAAGGCCAATCCAGGCTGTCCGGTATTTCAGGCATTTTGGGCTCGGATTCAATCTTGGAGAATTCCGGGAACTCGGTCATGGCATAAGGATCGGAAGGGGGCTTGGAAGAGGAATCGGAAGAAGGGCTGCCTCCAAGCGTAGGATCGCTGAGAAATCCTCCATTCAAAAAGACGTCACTCAGCAGAGGCTTGAGATCATCTGCCTTCAACTTGCCGCCCTTGAGCAAGCTTCCGCCGTACAGCCGCTTCCGTGGGTCTGCCGCCGCTGCTGAATCAGCGCTATCCTGTTCCGCACCCAACGTGCCTGCTTGAACCTTGGCGGCTTCTTCTTCAGTCAAAAACAGCGTATATCGTCCGTCATCAGCCCCGGAGCGAATCAACCCCAGGCGTCCCAGAGGACGAACTTCTGTCGAAGGATCATTGTCGCCAAAATAGTCGCTCATCTTCACGCCGCTCAGAGCGCTGCCCTTGAGCGTATCGGGATCAATGCCGTACAACTGCCCGTCCAGTCCCTGAAGAACTACTCGTTTTTGTTTGGCGTCCCAGCGATACCGGGCGGCCTCTTCCGGCAGCTTGCCCTGAAGTTCAGGGTTAGAAGATTGCAGCTGCTTGGCATCTGCTGCCTCACTGCCGTCTGCTTTGTTCAAGATGATGAGGTTTTTGCCATCAAAGGCCGCAATCCGCTGATCGGTCTGACCCAGCAGCATGGGTGAATACGAGCGTCCAATATTCTTCTTCCACAGCGGCAGCCCGGTATCGGCGTTCATCGCGTAGACATAAGCTTTGCTGGTTCCCGTGGTGATGCCTTCTCCGCTGGAATTGGCGATAAACTTGTCTACAATCACGACGCTCGCAGGAACACCGTTTTGTTCATAAGACAGGGTGCTGGAGGAAATTCGCGCACTGTCCGAGCTGCCCAGCGCAATCGTAATTACGAGAAACAGACCGATCGGGAACACCAACATTCCTCCTACGCTGCCCAGCCACACCATCAGTACTTTTGCGGGTGAAGGTCTGGGGCCTGTATCTGTATCCCGAATGTCCCCCGGGCGTGTAATCATACGAATAAGCGCACGAAGCAGCAGCAGCGCGAAGATTCCCACCAAGGCGTAAATGATGCTTAGAAAAATGTTATGCCATACCGAATCGTTGTACTGAAAAGCGAGAATTATTTTTTCCCATAGCGTTGGTTCCATGCTTCTAAAACTCCTTTCCCATTTGCTCGTTCTAGAAATTCCAAAACAAAAACCGGTCTCGGGAATCCCGGACCGGTCGATGCCGGCCTGCCTTCGCGCGAAGCGGATCGTTGGAAACGATCACACTGCGCCGCGAAGCTTGCCATGCTCTCTACTTGGTGTTGTTCATGATGGGTTTGAGAAAAGCAAAAGATTGCAGAGCGCGTTCGATTCCACCCAGCTGCGCAGAAGTCGCCGCTGCCTGATCGAGCTGATCGTGAATGTGGTATGTTACGCTGCCATGACGGAAATAAATGTCCTCCGCCTGATAAGGATTGCCCGTGCTGTCTGTACCCTTGTAAGCGATGCGGATAGCCGGCACACCAGCAAACGTCATCGACTTGGGCGCTTCATAGGTCAGGGAAGGATCGTCCAGCTTCTGTTCATCCAGATCACGAACGGCCTGCGCCGAAGCTCCTGCCAGTCCTTTATCTACCGTATGGATGCGCAGCATGCCGCCTAGCCATGCAAAGCTCCGATCCAGCTCCGTGCCTTCGATCGGCTGGGCAGCCCAGTAAGCCGGAATACTGAAGCGGAAATCATCGGTGCTGAGTGTCACATTCTGCGACTTGTCCTTGAGGTAGGAGACCTGACTCAGCTTGCCAAAGTTCTCCGGTACTACCTCCTCTTCAATGCCCAGCGAACGAACAATTTTCTGGAAGGTCTGCTCGCTATAGGCTTCTTGTGGAGCGGAATACCGCAGCATATATACATAATCGCCCTTCTTCAGCACCAACCAGTTCCAATGAGAGATGCCGCCGCCCAGATTATAGGTCAGCTTCTCAATCTGTGCCGATTCTCCGGCAGCTTTGATCGGCTCACTGATGATCGGCTGCGCGATGCCTGGCAGGAAAAATTCATCCATTCGGCTTTGCAGAAGATCATGCCATGCCTGAAGTGTCTTGAGGTTGCCCGCAGAAACGACATCCACCGACAAAGCGGAGCCATCTGCGGCCTCATATTGACGCTGCTCACTATCAACAGGCGTCCAGCCTACCGGAATGTCCATTGTTACCCCATAAGCAGGAGCAGCAGCAGGAACGAGACCATTTTTCACAGCCGAGATGTCCTCGGTCTTTCGACCGGATACCGCAAAGGTAGGTCGGAACGAATCCAGCAGCTTGTCCCACTTCTCCAGATCCTTGTAGCCTGCTGCGGACGAATCGCCCAGGTAAAGGGAATATACACGGCCTTCTTTGTAATAGCGGCGAGACTGCCAGTAGACACCGTCCGGGTCCTGCGTCATCACGCGGGCATATGGCACAACCGCGCTTGGGAAGACCTCGGAATCCAGCACCGTCTCATCGACCGCTGCTGCTTCCTGCTCCAGCTGTTCGCGCATATCGGCAACCGGAACATCGATCCCCTCGTCCCAGACATGCACCTGAAGCACATATGTACCGTCCGCATCACTCAGCACCGTGGAAAATTCACTGCCATTTTGCTCTGCGGTTGCATCAGCCGGATAATCGATCGACCAGTTGGCATAACTGCTGCCGACTCGTCCCAGCTCCTTCTGCTCTTCCACAGGCGTTTGGCCTGGAACTCCCTTGTCGGATTTGAGGGTAATCCCAATCGATCCGGCGGAAAACTTGACGTCTGCCCCCAGCATATCCGTAACCGGGCGCATAGGCACCATCAGGGTTCCGTTCTTCATCACCGGCCCTGTTCCCAGCGCTACCCGCTTGCCATCAACGAATCCATTCTTCCCGCCAATCGTAAAGCTTACCGTATGCGCTCCGTATGACAGGCGTACGACATTTTCACCTTCCAGACGGTTGGTTGTGCCAAATGCACGCTGAAACACACCAAGAGGCACCAGAGTCGTTCCATTTTGGATGAATGGCTTCTCAATGGTCTCTTTCTTGCCATTGATAATGGCGGATGAACTTCCGATCTTCATTTGCAAAGACAGCGTTACTTTCTCCGCCGCCAGTGCCGGCACAGCGCTTCCCAGCGCCAGCAGCAGAACGAATAGAAGGGCCATGCCCTTTTTGGCTGCTCTCAATTGTCTTCCTCCTCTGTCCTTCGTCCCCATCATTAGACACCACACTATTCGTTCGTCAGTTACTCGTTTGTAAGTACAATGCGCCGCTCTACAATGTCACCATTTGACTGCATCAGCACACGCAGCGTCTGACCCGGACGGTAAGATTTGAGCAGCTCGTTCAGATCGACCAGCGCTGTGATCCGGTGACCGGCTACGCTGTACAAAACGTCGCCTTCCTTGATTCCCGCCTTCGTCGCTTGCTCCGACTGGACGGTCTTAACCGTAAGCGGATCATCGGAAGGGAGGCCGACTGCTGCTGAGAAACTCTCTTCGAGTTCAAGCCCCAATCCTGCACGAACCACTTCACCGTTGGCAAACAGTTGGGCGACGATGTACTGCACCGTGTCCACTGGAATGGTGAAGCCGGTGTTATCAATATCGACAGCCGCCAGCTTCATCGAGTTAATGCCGATGATCTCGCCGCGCATATTCACCAGCGGTCCTCCGCTGTTGCCCGGGTTGATGGTGGCGTCGGTCTGAATCAATCGGTACTGGGCACCGGCTGAACGATTCAGGCCGCTGATAATGCCGAACGTAGCCGAGTTACGCAGCGACGGCGCAATCGGTGTACCGATCGCTACAACCTGTTCGCCCACGATCATGGCCTTGTTGGACGATACGAACTTGGCTGGCTTGAAGCCAGAGACGTTGACACGAATCAGCGCAATATCGCTGAGGGCATCGCTATAGACCTCTCGCACCTGATACGACTTGCCATCCGCCGTTACGACTTTTAAATCTTCTACGCCGTCCACGACATGAGCGTTGGTCACGATCCAGCCATTGGAGCGAATGATAACGCCAGAGCCTTGGGACAGCTGATAGTCTTCTTCGCTGCCAGCTCCGCTTCCGCCCATTCCATCTGCATAATCGGATGGAACCTTGCCGATGATACCGACGACAGAAGGAGATACCTGCGCAATAACCTGAGGCACCGTTTTGACCGCCGACGATGTTTTGCCGATCTGGGCTGGGGCCGCCGCAACCTGCATTTCCGGGAATAAACCTAACCCTGCAATTCCGATCGCTCCTGATAGCAGCACGCATGCCGCTTTTTTTCCCGTTTTTCTCATAATCGTCGACAACCCTCTTTCTTCGCGTGTCCGGATTCCGGCACAATCTCCTTCACTGTAACACACAGAGCAAGGAGATCGCCAGCACCGTCCCTTTTCTTCACTTTATTCCATTTCTTAGGGAAAACAAAGACTTTTTAATCATCGATTTGAGTCCAGGAGGCTGTAATCGAAGATTGTATCCTGCCCTCAACCCAAAACGGCCGCCTATGCGGCAGCCGTCTTGTGTGCACGGCTCAAGAAAAAGTTCCAAAGCGCGTGTCCATTTCCCTCCAGTCAGGAGGTTCTTATTCATTATTGTCCGGCAGGTTGATGATCGGGTTCCAGCTCGCGGCGCGTACGTTCCGTGTCGCGTTCCAGCACAGGAGCCAGATAATGACCGGTATACGATCCCTTAACCTTGGCGACCTCTTCCGGTGTACCGACCGCTACAACTTGTCCGCCACCGCTGCCGCCTTCCGGTCCCATATCGACCAGATAGTCGGCGGTCTTGATAACATCCAGGTTATGTTCGATGACCAGCACCGTATCGCCGGATTCGACCAGACGATGCAGGACATTCAGAAGCCGATCGATGTCATCGACATGCAGGCCAGTAGTCGGTTCGTCGAGGATGTAGATGGTCTTGCCGGTACTGCGACGGTGAAGTTCGGAAGCCAGCTTCACGCGCTGCGCTTCGCCGCCGGACAGGGTAGTCGCGGGCTGCCCCATCTTGACGTACCCCAGGCCAACATCCAGCAGCGTTTGCAGCTTGCGGCTGATCTTGGGCACGTTCTGGAAGAACTCAACGGCGTCCTCAATCGTCATCTCCAGCACGTCTGCGATATTTTTGTTTTTGTACTTCACTTCCAGAGTCTCCCGGTTGTACCGTTTGCCCTTGCAGACTTCGCAGGGCACGTAGATGTCCGGCAGGAAGTGCATCTCGATCTTGATGATCCCGTCGCCCTTGCAGGCTTCGCAGCGGCCGCCCTTGGTATTGAAGCTAAAGCGGCCCTTTTGATAACCACGCACCTTCGCTTCGTTGGTCGTCGCAAACAGATCCCGGATGTTGTCAAATACACCGGTGTAGGTCGCCGGGTTGGAACGCGGCGTCCGACCAATCGGCGATTGATCCACCTCCACCACCTTGTCGATGTGTTCAAGTCCGCGAATCTCCTTGTGCTTGCCCGGTTTCACCCGTGCCCGATTGAGGTCTCGCGCCAGGGTCTTGTGCAGCACTTCGTTGACCAGCGATGATTTACCCGATCCGGACACGCCGGTCACTGCCGTAAACAGTCCAATCGGAATCTTGACGTTTACATTGGTCAGGTTGTTCTCCTGCGCTCCACGAATCTCCACCCAGCGCTCTCCAGGCTGACGGCGGTTCAGAGGAACGGGGATGAAGCGGCGTCCGCTCAGGTACTGCCCGGTCAAAGAATCCGGGTTGTCCATAATCTCCTGCGGCGTACCCTGCGCAATAATCTGTCCGCCATGCGCACCGGCACCCGGTCCAATATCGATGATATAGTCGCAGGCTCTCATCGTATCTTCATCGTGCTCGACCACGATCAGCGTATTGCCCAGGTCGCGCATATGCGCGAGGGTGTTAATCAAGCGATCATTGTCACGCTGATGCAGGCCGATACTGGGTTCGTCGAGAATATAGAGCACGCCCATCAGACTCGAACCAATCTGCGTCGCCAGACGAATCCGCTGCGCTTCACCGCCGGACAGCGTACCTGCCGCGCGGCTCATCGTCAGATACGTCAAGCCGACGTTTTCCAGGAAGCCCAGGCGACTGCAAATCTCCTTGAGGATCAAGTTGGCGATGGAACGATCCTTATCGGACAGCTCCAGCTTGTCGAAGAACTCCGCAGCTTTGGAAATGGACAGATCCGTCACATAGGCGATGTTCTCACCCCCTACCGTAACAGCCAGCACTTCACGCTTCAGGCGTTTGCCTTTGCAGGTGCCGCAAGGCTTGGTTCCCATAAATCCTTCGATGTATTCGCGCATGCTCTCGGAGGACGTATCCCGATAGCGGCGCTCCAGATTCGGAATAATGCCTTCAAACGCAACGGTGACTTCCTTGCTGCGTCCAAAGTCTCCTTCATAGCGGAAATGAACTTTCTGTCCATCGCTGCCATACAGAATCTTGTCCTTCTGCTCCTGCGTCAGCTCCGAGACCGGGACATTGGTTGGAATAGCGTAATGTTCGCACACGGCTGCCAGGAACTGCGGGTAGTAGTTCGACAGTCCACCGCTCCATGCGGTAAACGCCCCTTCTTCGATGGTCTTGCGTTCATCCGGCACAAGCAGTTCCGGGTCAACGACCATCTTGTGACCCAGACCGTCACAATCCGGGCAGGCACCAAATGGACTGTTGAATGAAAACATACGAGGCGACAGCTCATCCATGCTGAATCCGCAGATTGGGCAGGCGAAGTTGGAACTGAAGCGCAGCTCCTCCTGGCCCATAATATCCACCAGCAGCTGCCCACCGGACAGCTTGAGCGCCGTTTCAATGGAGTCTGCCAGACGGGTCTGCACATCCTCTTTAATAACGATGCGGTCTACAACGATCTCAATCGTATGTTTTTTGTTTTTCTCCAGTTGGATGCTCTCCGAGAGATCACGCATCTCACCGTCCACCCGAACGCGTACGAAGCCCTGCTTGGAGATCTCCGTGAACAGGCTCTTATGCTCACCCTTCTTGCCCGAGATCACGGGAGCGAGAATCTGCAAACGGGTCTTCTCGGGAAACTGCATAATCCGATCGACCATTTGTTCCACGGTCTGCGAAGTGATCTCCACTCCATGATCCGGGCAGTGCGGCTTGCCGATGCGGGCGAACAGCAGACGCAGATAGTCATAGATTTCGGTAACCGTTCCTACGGTAGAACGTGGGTTGCGGCTGGTCGTCTTCTGGTCAATCGAGATGGCCGGGGAGAGTCCGTCGATGGAATCGACATCCGGCTTCTCCATCTGTCCGAGGAACTGACGCGCATAGGCAGACAGGGATTCCACGTAGCGGCGCTGTCCTTCAGCGTAGATGGTATCGAACGCAAGCGACGACTTGCCCGAGCCGCTAAGACCCGTCAGGACGACGAAACGATCCCGGGGGATAGTGACGTCTATGTTTTTTAAGTTGTGTGCTCTGGCACCTTTGATTACGATATTTTCGCTTGCCACCGGCCTCAACCTCCACATAAATCATTCTGAGCCATTTTCCTTGAAACGATTACCTTTTGAAAAAGAACCCGGTTTCCCGTCCTCCTCAAGTCAGGCGCTCAGAGACACGGCGCGTCCAGCAGTTTCCTTCCGATCACATGTTGAATTCGGATTTCCGGATCAAACTTTGCGGAAGAAATCCGAATTCAAAGGCGAACGCTTCGCTTCTCCAGGAATCTGCCTCCCTCTCCGCTGCTGCCTGCCGCTAGCTTGAGTCGAGCGGGAACATCCTTTTTCTTAAAGGTCGTCTTCAAAAAATGGCTTTCTTGCTAAAAAAAGATCGCGCCCGCTCATCGGCGGACGCTGGATGACTAGAGACAATATGACTAAAGATCGGATCAAAATCAATCACCGGCGCGAAGTTCAAGCAGGGCATCGCGCAGTTCGGCAGCACGCTCAAAGTCGAGATTTTTCGCCGATTCTTTCATTTCTTTTTCCAAGCGATCCATCAGCTTCGCCCGTTCCTTCTTGGACATCTTGCCTTCCACACCGGAAAGGAAGTCTGACGAACTGTCTGCCGCCTTGGTGGCTTCGATCACATCGCGCACTTTCTTCTTGATCGTCTGCGGCGTAATGCCATGCTGCTCATTGTACGCCATCTGAATGGAGCGGCGGCGTTCGGTTTCCTTCATGGCCTTGTCCATCGACTCGGTAATCTTGTCGGCGTACATGATGACTCGGCCTTCGGAGTTACGCGCAGCCCGGCCAATCGTCTGAATCAACGAACGCTCGGAACGCAGGAAGCCTTCCTTGTCGGCATCGAGTATGGTCACCAGCGACACTTCCGGAAGGTCGAGACCTTCCCGCAGCAGGTTGATGCCCACCAGCACATGGAAGACGCCCAGCCGCAGGTCACGCAGGATGGCGATCCGCTCCAGCGTCTTGATGTCCGAGTGCAGATAGCGAACCTTGATTCCAACTTCCTTGAGATAGTCGGTCAAATCCTCCGCCATCTTCTTGGTCAACGTGGTGACGAGTACGCGTTCATCGCGTTCGATGCGTGTGCGAATCTCGCCAATCAGGTCATCAATCTGTCCTTCGGTCTTGCGTACGTCGATAATCGGATCAAGCAGACCGGTTGGACGGATGATCTGCTCAACCATCGTCGGGCAATGCTCGATCTCGTAAGGTCCAGGAGTTGCCGAGACATAGATCAGCTGATTGGATTTCTCTTCAAATTCCTCAAATTTCAGCGGACGGTTGTCCAGCGCGGAAGGCAGGCGGAATCCATAGTCCACCAGCACGTTCTTCCGTGCCTGGTCGCCATTATACATGGCGCGGATCTGCGGCAGGGTGACGTGGGATTCGTCGATGACCACCAGCATATCGTCCGGGAAGTAGTCCATCAGGGTATACGGCGTTGCGCCGCGTTCGCGGAAGGTCAGCGGCCCGGAATAGTTCTCGATGCCGGAACAGAAGCCGACTTCCTTCATCATCTCGATGTCATAACGCGTACGCTGCTCTAATCGCTGCGCTTCAAGCAGCTTGCCCTGCTCCTTGAAGTAAGCCAGGCGTTCTTCCAGCTCACGCTCAATATTTTCAATGGCCACTCTCATCTTCTCTTCACGGGTGACAAAGTGAGAAGCCGGGAAGATGGCGATATGGTCGCGCTCGCCAATAATCTCGCCGGTCAGCACGTTAATCTCGCTGATCCGTTCAATCTCGTCGCCAAACAGCTCCACACGTACAGCATGTTCTTCGCGCGAGGCCGGGAAGATCTCGACCACATCGCCGCGCACCCGGAATGTGCCCCGAACGAAGTTGATGTCGTTGCGCTGATACTGAATGTCCACCAGGCGGGACAGGATGCTCTGACGTGACTTTTCCATGCCAACGCGCAGGGACAGCAGCAGGTTGCCATATTCCTCTGGTGAACCCAGACCATAAATACACGAAACACTCGCTACGATTACCACATCACGGCGTTCAAACAGCGAACTGGTCGCGGAGTGGCGAAGTCGGTCAATTTCTTCGTTGATGCTCGAATCCTTCTCAATATACGTATCCGAAGAAGGAACATAGGCTTCCGGCTGGAAGTAGTCATAGTAGCTGACGAAATAGTCAACGGAATTGTTCGGGAGGAACTCCTTGAATTCGCTGGCGAGCTGGGCTGCCAAAGTCTTGTTGTGGGCGATGACGAGCGTGGGACGATTCAGCTTCGCAATGGTCTGCGCGATGGTGAACGTCTTGCCCGTGCCCGTCGCTCCGAGCAGCGTCTGATGCCGTTTGCCTTCCAGCACGCCTTCGACCAGCTGTTCGATGGCACCGGGTTGATCGCCCTGCGGCGAAAATTCCGATACGATCTCGAACGGCTTCTTACTGATTACAATATCGCTCATTGGCCCTATTTCACCCTCATCGTTTGAAGTGATAGTATTTGAAGCAAAGCATACGTAAAAAGCCGGCGTATCGCTTTCGTTTGACACGCCGTCTATCTGCTTTATATTGTTACATAACCACATTCTTTCGCGCTCATAACGAAGCGAAGGAACATGAAGTGGAATTGGTGCTGCAAAAGGGGAGAGATGTTCGACCTCACCGCGTACAAAAAACGTTGCGGATTTCTCTCCGAACGTCGATTGGGTGGGTCGGCTACAGCCAGTGTTCCCCGGCTTCAGAAGCTTCCGAATAAGAATACGTGTTCCCGTTAAGTATACTCTTTTTCCCTAACCGTTGCAATTATTTATGAAAAAGAAACCCCTTATTCCAAGCTTTCGCCGCAGAGAGGAACAAACGCATGGATATCACTACAATCATTGGAATCATTGCCGGATTTGCCGCCTTGATCGGGGGTTTCCTGTGGGAAGGCGGACAGGCCGGAGGGCTGCTCCAGGGCGCCGCTGCGCTGATTGTCTTTGGCGGAACGGCTGCGGCTGTGGTCATCAGCTTTCCGTGGAAACGCCTCAAGACACTGCCGGAAGCCTTCAAGCTGGCCTTCGGCTCACGCCCCCTGCATGCCCGTGAACTGATCGAAGATCTGGCCAGCCTGTCCTCGACCGCACGGCGCTCGGGCATGCTTGCGCTGGAGAAAAATGCAGAGACGCATGAAGATCCTTTTATGCGGGAAGGCTTGGGACTGATCGTGGATGGAGGTGATCCGCCATTGATTCGCCAGATTCTGGAGCTGGAGATCGACAAGAAGCAGGAGAAGTTCGACGGGTATGCCAAAATCTTTGAGTCCGCAGGCGGTTATGCGCCAACGATGGGGATTATCGGGACAGTCATGGGATTGATTCGGGTACTGGGCAGCCTGAACGAACCGGCCAATCTCGGCTCGTCCATCGCGGTTGCATTTATTGCGACGCTGTATGGTGTAGCAAGCGCCAATCTGATCTTTTTGCCGATTGCATCCAAGATTCGGGCACGCGGAGAAGAGGAGGTTCAGGTGATGGAGATGATGCTGGAAGGACTGTTATCGGTTCAGAACGCGGAAAATCCCAATCTGCTGCGCAAGAAGCTCTCCACTTATCTGGAAGACGAGGATGAGATGCGTACGGACGAGGTGGAACTACGATGAGCAGACGACGCAGACGCAAGACAGGCGCTTCTCATCAGCAGGAACGCTGGTTGATTACGTATGCCGATCTCTTGACGCTGCTGCTGATCTTCTTTGTCATCATGTATGGAGTCAGCACCCTCGACGCGGAAAAATATGAAGCCGTCAGTTCCTCGCTGCAAACGACTTTTCAAGCGGGCAGCGGGATTTTGGATGGCGGGCCCAAGATTACAGGAAAAAGCGGGCAGCAGATTCCTGGCACCACAGGCAAGGACGAAGGCGGCGCCGACTCCGATGAATCCAAGACGCAGCCTGCTGAGGAGCAGCCGAGCGAACGCGAGCTTCAGTTCCGGGAGCAGGAGCGTCAGCTAAACACTTTTCTCCAGACCATTCAAGCCTATGTGACCGACAATCAACTTCAGGATCAGATCTTTGTCGCGGACAAACCCCAGGGCATCTCGATCACGTTAAGCGACCGCTTCCTGTTCGATGTGGGGCGTGCCGACCTGAAAAGCGGTGCAGCCGGGATTCTGGATCGCCTGTCCTCGCTCTTTGGCACGGTGGATGCAAAGATCAGTATTGAAGGACACACGGACAATCAGCCGATCACAGGCGGCCGTTACCGGGACAACTGGGAGCTGTCGGGTGCCCGTGCGCTGTCCGTCCTGCGCTACTTTATCGACACCCGTGATCTGGCTCCTTCCAAGTTCCAATATGCAGGTTACGCCGATACCCGTCCTGTTGGAGACAATTCAACCACTCAAGGACGGCAGCGGAACCGGCGCGTCGAGATTACGGTGCTGCGTCAATTGCAGGCCGATCCGATCGCCCAGAAGACTCCCTGAGGGCCGATTTTCTCGGATTGTGCCAGGCAAGGATCATAGCGTTTGATCCCATGATTGGGGCTGCGGCTTCCACTCTATCCATATTGGAAAAGAATCTGCCCTAGAAACAAGTTTAAGCTTATCCATTCAAAAAAACCGAGTTCCCTTAGGGAACTCGGTTTTTTTGATCCGGATCATCAGCATCACAGTTGGGCTGGTCTGATTAGCCGAAAAAACGAGAGGACTCATCGAATGACTCGTGGAATGAAGTCGGGCGGCCAAAACCATGCGATCAGAATCGACCTGAATCGATGTGGCTCATGAGGGTGATGCCGATCGCTCGCACCTCTGTCCGGCGGCCGTTCTGCCCTCTTGTCTTCCTAAGCCACCGGTGTGAGATCGTCGGGATCTTCCGGATTTCGCTGCTCCTGCTCGCTCTCTTTGACCAACTTCTGCTTTTCTGCGGTCGGTTCGGTGTTATCTGCTTCCGCATTGACCAAAGCCTCCATAGGCTCCAGTGTGAAATGCGCCAACGTATGCTGAAGCTCCTCGGCCATCCGGGACAGGAACAGCGCGGAGCTTTGCACTTCCTCCATGGTGGACAGCTGCTGTTCGCCAGCCGCGCTGACTTCTTCGATGCCGGCGGCTCCCTGCTGCGCGATTGCACTGGTCTCGCGCATCGCGTCGGCAATCTGGGCGGTCTGATTCATCAGCAGACGGATGAGCTGACCCGCCTCGCCAGTCTCCCCGCGCACCTGGGACACCGACGACCGAATCCGTCCAAACACTTCCGAAATCTCCTGACTGCTCTCGACCCCCAACTTTACCCGCTGCGCCCCATCGTTCAAGGAGCGCACAGCCGCTTCCGATTCCTCGCGGATCGCCGCAATGATCTCGCTGATCGTCCGCGTCGATTCTGCCGAACTCTCGGCCAGCTTGCGGATCTCCTGGGCAACTACCGCGAATCCACGCCCCGATTCACCAGCGCGAGCGGCTTCAATCGAAGCATTGAGCGACAGCAGATTCGTCTGCTTGGTCACCTGCTCAATCAGCACCGCTGCGGCCCCGATCTCTTCCGAACGGCGGCGCAGCTCGGTTACGACGCCAAGGGCATGTGCCACACTGCTATCAATGCCATTCATCCGCTCAATCGTCTTGCGTACCTCTTCGCTGCCCAGATCGGCCGAGGTATGAGCCCCTTCAACCTCTTCTGCAATCTTGTCGCCTGCACGACCCAACTGGCGCATATTGCCTTCCATCTCATCTACAAAGGTGCTGACATCCGTGATGGCTTTCGCCTGACGCTCAAAGCCCGCGGACAGCTCTGACGACGAGGTGGCGATATGCCCGGCGGCTCCAGTCGTCTGCTCCGCACTGGCGGCCAGCTGCTCTGACGACGCCGACAGCGTAACCGCACTCTCATCGACCTTGCGGATCATCTCGCGCAGACCTTCGATCATCTGATTGAAGGACAGGGTAACCTGTCCAATCTCGTCGCGGAACAGATGCTTGCCCTGTACGCTCAAGTCTCCTCCTGCTGCGCGTTTCATCATAAGCTGCATTTGGCGCAGCGGATTGGCAACCAGCCTTGAGATCAGCAGTCCAAATGCCGCAATCAATGCGATGCCTACGCCAATGCAGATCATAATCAGCATCGAGGAGTTACGCGCCATTTCCAGCGAAGCGGCGTTGTTATTCTGGGCTTCTCGCAGCAGTTGAACATTCAGCTTCTCCACAATCTGGTTGACCTCCGCGCGTACCGGCTGAAGTTCCGTGTGGAACATCTGATACGCCTTGTCCTTGAGGTTGCGGTTGGCCAGATCCACGACCCGGGAGCGGATGTTAAAATAGTCCGGCGTTAATTTATTATAGGATTCATATAAAGCGGCGGCTTCCGGACTCAGCGAGATGTTCTCCAACTCCGAATAGGACATGGCGTTACGTGCCGTCCGATCGCTAACATCCATGGACAGATCCTGACCCGCCTTAAAGTCGGTTGTAAGCATCATCTCCATAACGTCGGCTTCAATGGTGCTGTTATTGGCGCTAACCTGGGCGATGGCGTTCAGCGATCTGAGATTGTTGCGATACATGTCGTCTGAAGCGCCAGCCATTTCTTTCATCGTGGTGAATCCTGTGTAACCGACAGCCAGCAACATGACTCCCGACAGCAGAGTCAGCAATAAAATTTTGGTTTTGACTTTGAGGTTTCTCATGTGGTTAGCGCCTCCTGGGCTAGTCTAAAAGTCTCCCTGCCTGCTTGGATTTCTCTATTTTATCAGCTTCTCGTAAAATCTGTGCATGTGTTTTATGAAAAAAGACCGATTTTTCATTATTTTTTTCAACTCTATCATCGTGATGTCAAGGTGATGGGAAATTAGATAGGGCTGAAGGCGCAGGAGACATAGAAAAAGACGGAATCCTCATGGAGAGAATTCCGTCTTTTTGGCAGGATCGGCATCGCTGGCTGGCGATGCTGCTTCTGGATGGGCGGCGGCATGGGGAGCCGCCTGCTCCGGTAAGGAGGCGCTGCCGGGAGCTGCGCCCGGCGGCGGAAGGAGCAGTTCACGCTCGGCCAGCCCGCGGCCTGGCTCGGCGTGGGTGCTCCACAAGCCGAGGAGCGACAGCGGCCGGTACGGCTGCTCGGACGCCGAGGCGTCATCCGGGGCAAAGATAAAGCCCAGTTGATGGTGATCGCCCGCATAAATCGGGCGCTGTAAAAACTTGCTTTCCCCGCTGCGATTCTGCACTTCCAGCTTGCAGAAAGCGGAGTTGACCCGCAGCGCTTCGTGCAGCTGCTGGGTCGTGCTGACCAGGCTGCCGTTGACCTTGAGCAAGGTCTCACCCGGCAGGATGCCCATGTCTTCAGCCGGACTCCCAGGCTGCACGGATAGAATCCGCAGGCCGCGCCCCGTATGCGCGTACAGTGCAGGCAGGCCGTCCTCTTCGCGCAGGCCATCGCGGATCAGCGCTTCGCGCAAGCCAATGCCGGCGATGGCGGCGATCACCGTCATCGGCGGCCAGAATACGGCCCCGAGCGCCAGCACCAGCAGCGCCGCACCGAACAGCAGCCCGCGCCGCGCTGCGCGTGCGGCTTTGCGCTCCGGCAGGAGCGTCCAGGTCGCCTCTGGCAGGCCGAACATGATCGGCAGCGCCAGCAGCGTGTACCCGGCTGCCTCCGGCAGCCCCAGCCACGTATTCAGTGGCGGCTGCCAAGGCAGCGAGATCGCGCCGCCTTCGGCCGGCACAAGCAGCAGCGTTGGCGCAAGCCACAGCATGCGCAGCACGTAAGCCCCCACCGGGCGACCCCGCTTGCCCGGTATGTAGGTCGGCAGGGCAAAATGCTTGCCCTGCAGGGCGATCAATGCACTCTCGCCCAGATGCACGAGAGCGGCAAGCAGCAGCAGCGCGGCAATATTCAGCCCGCTGATCGTACCCAGAAGGCTTCCCCAGATGCCATGATCCGGCAGCCCCGGAATCAGATGAAGCACGAGCTGAAGCACGCCAAGTGCACCCACGGCGTAGGCAAAATTCACGAAGCGAATACGGATCAGCACCAGAATAAGTGCAGTGATCCATACCGCCGCCGCGCCGCCTGGTGTCAGGCTAAAGCCCAGCCCAGCCATGATGAGAGAAGCAGCTGCGCCTACAACGAGTCCTCCGAGCAGCGCCCGCACGACCAGACTGCCGTATGCGTGCAGCCGAATATGAAAAAGTTTACGTTCCAAAATACCCTGACGACGATAATAGAGCAGCAGAATTAACAGACCTGCCCAGTAAAATGGCTGAATAACAAGTTCCAGCAGTGCCGACAGGATGATTGCCAGGTATTCGTTCATCGGTTTCTCCTTTTCGTCCCGCTTCTAAAAAGAGAAGGCCTGCGCCTTCTCTTTGTGTAAACCGTGATGTGGTTAGGAGTTCGACGCCGGTGCAAGGGTTTCCTGCTTCAGTTCCTTGATCGCCCGGTTCAACTGCGTATCGTTGGCCGGATCAGCGATCTTCTTGAGGATCGCCGCTTCAATCGCTTCGGCTGTCTTTTTGTCGATCATTCCGCTGACTGTCAGCTTCTGCGCCTTTTGGAAAGCTTGAACCTGCTTTTGCGTCTGCAAGTCGAAGTAACCATCTTTGCGCTTCGTATCATAGCCCAACCCACTCAACATAATCTGTGCATTTTTCACGTTGTCATTGTTCATGTTGTACTTCCAGGTCTGCGCTTTGTCGATCGGCGCAACCGTGAAGTAATCCGGCTGGCTGATCTTCTCGTCTGGCTTGATGCCTTTTTCATGAATCCATTCACTGTCCGGCGTCAGCCATTTGGCGATGGTGATCTTGAGCAATGTTCCTTTGCCCAGACGATCCGGAACGCTGGTCTGCACGGTTCCCTTACCAAACGAGTTCTCGCCGAGCAGCTTCGCTCCAGCGGATTCTTTCAGTGCGCCAGCCATGATCTCCGACGCGCTTGCGCTGCCACCGTTAATCATAACGGTAACCGGATAGGCTTTGCCTTTGGCGTTGCCGTTGGAGCGAAGAACCTGCTTGGCTCCGCCGCGCTGTTCTTCCTGCACGATTGCACTGCCTTTCGGAACAAACTGCTCTGCCATGTCCACAACGACATCCAGCAGTCCGCCCGGATTGCTGCGCAGGTCGATAACCAGGCCTTTCATGCCCTGCTTTTCAAGCTTGGTCAGTTCTTCCTTGAAGCGTGTCCCCGTGTTGCTGGAGAACTGGGTAACTTCGATGACGCCAATCTTGCTGTCTGCCATGTGGGCATTAACCGTCTCCAGTTCCACATCGTCGCGGGTAATCACAAATTTGATCGGATTCGTGGTGCCTGGACGCTGCACCATAATGGTGACTTTGCTGCCCTTGGGCCCACGAATCTTGGACACCGCCGTTTGCAGATCCAGCCCGGCCAGCGATTCGCCATTGACCGACAGCAGGACGTCCTTGGCTTGAATCCCCGCCGCTTCGGCTGGTGAGCCTTTGATTGGGGAGATGACAGTCACCTGCTTGTCCTTCAATTCCACTTCTGCCCCAATTCCCGTAAACGAACCTTCAATCGATTCGTTAAAGGCACTGGCCTGCTCAGCCGGCATATACGAGGTATAGGGATCGTCCAGCGAGCCTACAATACCGTTCAGAGCACCTTCGACCAGTTTGCCATGATCGACGTCTTTATAATAACTGTCTTCGATAATCTTCACCGCATTGTTCAGCTTGGTCACGTCGTCCTGACTTAACCCTGTACTTGCGCTGGCTCCGCTGCTGGCGAAGATCGGATAATTCGTCAAGGCCAGCACCGCTCCTCCTCCGATAATCATGGCCACAATGACCAGCAGAACGGCCGTCCGTCTTTTTATCATGGTGCAAGCCTCCTTAGAAGTATCCTTTGACATGTATGCAAACTCCGCTCTTGCCCATGTTTACGTACGCGTCTTGAAATGATGGTATTCCTTATTTTGAACCAGAGTCCGCCTAGACGCAAGCCCCGCCCGGCAGCAGCCGGACGGGGACTGTAGAACTTGCGTGTGAACGGCTGTATGCTGTCTGTTTACCAGCCCAGGTAAGGAACCGGATTAACCGGCTCACCATTGATGCGCACCTCGAAGTGGCAGTGAGGACCGGTCGAGTTGCCCGTCGAACCCACTTCAGCGATCTTCTCGCCGCGCTTAATGGTCTGACCTGGCTTGACTTGAATCCCGCCATCACGGATATGCCCGTACAGCGTCCATACGCCGTTACCGTGGTCGATGACCACCGTGTTACCGTACCCGTTCCACCACTGCGCTACGGTCACGACACCGTCTGCGGCTGCATGAATATCTGTACCTTGTGGAGCAGCGAGGTCAACGCCCGTATGCTTCTTGATCTTGCCGGTAATCGGGTGAACCCGAGTGCCGAAGCCCGAAGACATCCGGTAATTGTCCACCGGCGTCAGCATCGAACCGCCTGACGACGAATTGGACGGAGTAGAATCGGGTGAAGGCGAAGGAGTCGGCGAATTTTCCGAATACGAGTAGTCGCTGGTGTTGGAAGAAGATTCAACTTCCTTCGCTGCGCGAGCCGCATCGGCTTCCGCCTGACGCTGCTCCTCGATTTTCTTGGCTTCTGCCGCTTTCCGCGCTCTCTCCTGAGCCTGACGCAGAGCTGCTTCTGCTGCGGCACGGCGCTGAGCTTCTTCGATCTCCCGTTTCTCACGCTCCAGATCGGAACGTTTTGTCGCAAAATCGACCAGCATGGAATCTTGTTCCTGACTGATTTCGTCCGCTTCTTCGATGTCGGCGTCATATTGAGCAATCAGCTTGCGCTTTTCCTGTTCCTTGGCATCCAGCTCTTTTTTATGCGTCTCGACTTCGGCCAACAGTTGGGTCTGTTTGGCGTACTGCGTTTCCAGTTCCGCCTGCTTCTGAACAACCAACTCCTGGTCCTGCTTCTGTTCTTCGATGATGTTATGATCCTGTCCGATAATCCGCTTGATTGAATCGGCCCGGTTCAGAAAATCACCGAAGTCCGCCGAGGCCATCAATACATCGAGGTAGGATACGAATCCATCGGTATACATCATGCGCACCCGAGTATCCAGCAGACCTTCACGTTCGTTAATCCGTTTTTTGGCCGCTTCGAGTTCCTGCTTGGTCTTCTCAAGTGCAATCTCGGTCTCCGACAGTTCCATCGTGACCTGAGTAAGCTTGCTGCCCACGACCTCGATGTTTGCCAGCACCTGCTCCAGATATTGGGCCGTTTTATTTTTGTTGTGCTGGGCCTCTTTTTTGTCCGCTTCTGCTGCATTTTTCTGCGCCTGCGCGTTCTTCTCCTGCTGCTGAAGCTGCTGAAGCTGGCGGTCGATCTTATCCGTTGATCCTGCTGCATATGAGCTGGCGGGTTGAACGATCACTGCGGCCAACAAAATGCCGGCCAATACCGAAGCTGTTTTCTTCAAAACGGGTTCCCCATCCTTTTATTCCGAATTAGTGTTGGCATCCCTAACGGCAGCGTCAGACCTTCAAAAATTTACGGATCGAAATGGTGCTGCCCCAGGCTCCAATCAGGAAGCCAAGTCCGAGAATCAGCACGCTGAACCATACCCAGATGTCTTCAAGCGGGAGCAGAGTGAAGAGGGCCTGGCTCCAATCGGCAGCCGCCAGTTCAACCCTGAAGTAACCATACAGCAGAATCGCCAGGGTAATCGCCGCGCCTGTCACTCCTACCAGCACGCCTTCCACGAAGAACGGCCAGCGGATGAAGCGATTGGTCGCACCGACGAGCTTCATGATCGCAATCTCGCGTCTGCGGGCAATAATCGTAACCTTGATGGTATTGGCAATCAGGAACATCGCCATCACGCCAAGTGCCAGAACCAGTACCAATCCCACCACACGAACCGTCTGGGTCCATTGGAACAGCTTCTCTGCCGTTCCTTTGCCGTAATCGACTTCGTAGATCGGTTTATCTGTATAGGTATTATTCAGATTCGTAATCTTGTCCGCAACAAAAGGTACGGTGGTGGCTTCAATCACCCGAACCTTGTACATATCGGGCAGCGGGTTCGTCCCCGATTCTTCATATCCCTTCACCATCGCATCACCCAGTGTCTTGCGCATGGTCTCCAGGCCTTCTGCCTTCGATACGAAGGTCAGATCCTGAACTTCCGGCATGCTGCGAATGGTCTGTTCAATGACATCCCGTTCCGACTGATCGATATTGAGGTTCAGGAACACGCTGATCTCAATCTGCTTATCGGCCGCATCCGCTGCCCGATCCAGGTTCAGCACCAGGAGCAGCGCCACACCCAACAGCGTCAATGAGACAACGATGGACAACATCGAAGCGACAGACATCCAGCCGTTGCGGAATACGTTTTTCGTTCCTTCGCGCAGATGCCGCAGAAGGGTGCTAAAATTCATAACCGTATTCTCCCCTCAGCTGGTCGCGGACGACCTGACCATTTTCAATCGCAAGCACCCGCTTGCGCATCGTGTTGACGATCTCCTTGTTATGCGTCGCCATCACGATGGTCGTCCCACGGAAATTGATCTCGTCGAGCAGCTGCATGATGCCCCAGGATGTCTCCGGGTCCAGATTGCCTGTCGGTTCGTCTGCGACAATCACGGATGGATTGTTTACGATCGCCCGTGCAATCGCCACCCGCTGCTGTTCACCGCCCGACAGATGCTGCGGTTCGCGGTTGGCCTTGTTCTTCAGCCCCACCAGGTCGAGCACTTCCAGTACCCGCTTGCGCATCATCTTGCGCGGCGCTTCGATGACTTCCATGGCAAAGGCTACATTCTCATAAGCAGTAAGCTTGGGCAGCAGTCGATAATCCTGGAAAATGACTCCGATGTTGCGGCGAAGCAGTGGAATATTACGCTGTTTGAGCTTGCCGAGGTTGAAGCCGTTCACCGAAATCTGACCCTTCGTTGGCACTTCTTCTCTATACATCAGCTTCATGAACGTCGATTTACCTGCACCCGAGGGGCCAACGACGTAGACGAATTCGCTGCGGTCGATCTGGACCGAAACCCCTTTGAGTGCATGAGTTCCGTTCGGATATGTCTTCCACACATCCTGCATTTCGATCACGGTATCACTTCCCGAATTTGAATTTGCAGCCAGGCATCTTCGCGTCCCCCGCATGCCTGCCTTGCTTCTCGCCGCCTGCATGATGCGACATTCTATCCTATCATTCAAGCGCGGCCTTTGCTTCCTGCCGTTCGCTTGATTCGCGTCGTTCTTATGTATCTCATTGTAACAAATTTGTTACGGTGTGAGTAGAGAGCCGGATTTCTCATCTCTACGTGACGCGACGCCGCCGAGGGGGGAGGTTTTTCTTATAGGTCTGCTTGCAAAAAAGCTTCGGGTGTGCCGACCAGCGGACCCGAAGCTCACGGGGTGCTACCCCGGGTATGACAAATGACGAACGGGATTCCTTTTGCTAACTACGAGGAACCATCCGGTCTAGTATAACCGACGAGTGCAGCGGCGTCCAATGTAAATCTCACAGTATAGACGGGAAATGAACGGTCATCGCCCAGCCTTATGGAGACGTTGTTGTCCCCGTATCCGCATCGGCGGCAGCCGGAGCTGCTGCACTTGTAGTCGGCAGATAACTCGCCGTAAAGGTAATCGTAGCGGACAGCAGCTGATTCGGTTGAATCGACTGCTGGAAGCTGATCGAATCCACCGTTGTCACCCGCTTCGTTTGCTGAAGCTGATTGATCCAGGAACGAATCTGCGAGTAATTCCCCTCCACATTCACCGTTACATAGACGGTTCGCAGACCATTTGCGGACAAAGCCTGAGAGATCGCGGTTGTCGATTCAGGCGCCGCACTGCCCCCTTCATACGAGAAGGTCGCGTCCGACAGACGAACACTCGAACTCGCCTGCTCACCGATCCGCTTGATGTCCAGAATTAGCTGTTCAGCATCCGGATCAGGCGGCAGTGCAGCTGCCACATTCTCTGGCGTCATGCTGCTGCTCTCTTCTTGAGTCCGTTCTTCGATCTTGCTCTGAAGCAGATCGTTCTGCTGCTGCAAACTGGCGATCTCGACATCCTGCGATTTCCATAGCTCGGCCTTGGGCCGAATCGCAAGCACATAGAACAGCAGGATCAGAAGGAACAGTCCGGTGATGCCCAGAATGACGCCCTGGCGGTTGTTAAGGATTCTTTGCATCATCAGTCACTTCCTCCAAATCTTTAGTATCTGCTCCAGAGCCTGCTTGAGGCACCAGCGCCTGCGCGGCTTGGGATGCTGCTCCCGCGGCATTATTCGGCATCATATCAATGCGATAGACGGCTCCGTACATCCGCGCGGCGGCGGCCCCGGCTCCCGTATCGGTTTCCTGATAGATGCGCTGCACGGAAGCACCTACAGTGAAACTCATTTCTTTTAGACGCGCCAGATAAGAAGAGGTCTGATCCATCCGGGTAAAGTCCACGGTCAGATCAATCGAGCTTCCCTGCTGATACGCGATATTCCGAATAATCCCGCCTGCCGGAATCGCTCCATTGATCTCATTTAAAATCGCATAGGCATCCGAACGGGCCTGCATAATGGCTTCGATCAGTTTCTCCGGCGAGGCTGTTGTTCCAGTGGATTCTTGAAGCTTGAGCACTTTGACTTGAAGTTCCGTGTTCAACTGCTGGATCTGTACCACCTGATCTTCTGTCTGCCGCTGAAGCGTTACATAATAGAAAGCGACCGTTCCCACCGCCAGAACCCACACGACAAGCATCCCTGCCAGAATGTAAGGGAACAACCGGGTTTCCCGATTTTCACGCGGAACCAGATCGATCTGACGATTCTTCTCGTCTACCAGCGCTGCACCCACTGCCACCCGGTATAGGTTCAGAGCAGCATCCGCATGCTTGCCTGGTGTCGATTCGAGCAGCAGCTCATGAATCTCCATCTCCATCAGCGCCTGACGCAGTTCGTTTACGAGCTGTTGACGACTGGTTTCAGCTCCGGTCACAACCAGTTCATTGATCCGTGCCGCACCATCATGCAGACTGTACTGATAGAAATTCAACATCCGCGAAATCTCTGCGATAACTTCCACCAACTGCTCGGGAGAGAGGTGGTCGGCGCCAAGCGCCGATTTTTGCGCCAGATATGACTCCGATTCAAACACGGGAGCTTCCTGTTCAATATCCAGCAGGTTGATTGTGCGCATGAAGACGGGCTGGCCTTCGCGGAACATATACACGTCAAGCTGGGCAGGCTCCAGGTGGACCAACATGGTATCGCCAAATGGGTGCCCTTGGGAGATCTCCGCCATGCGTGACAGCGCCGTTGCCGAAACTTCGACGCTTTCAGTCTTAATGCCCGCTCCCGCCAGAATATCGATATATTCGGTAATCAGCTTGCGCGGCGCCGCGAATACCAGTACCCGGGTTACTTCTTCTTCGCGTCCGTCCTCTTGCATCTGTTTGTCCCGACCTACCGAGATATAGTCGTATACGGGTTCTTCAAACGGCAGATGCAGTCCCGTCTCTACTTCCAGAGCCACCAACTGCTGCACCTGCTTGGGTTGAATGGCGGGAATGGACATCTTGCGGATGATGACCTGAGAGGGCGGCACAGACAGGGCGACCCGACTTCCCTTGAGTGCTTCCTGTTCTGCCCACTGGCGAATCTGCTCACGCAGACCCTCTACGTCAGCAATCTGATTTTCGATAATGGTTCCAGGGTCAAGCGGCAGAAAGCTCTGCTTTTCGATCTCCCAGGTCTTGTTGTTTTTAAGTTGGATGTAGCGGACACCGGTTTGTTCAATCGACAAACCTGCCTTTTTGCTTGCGAGTCCCAGCATGCCTGGTTGTTCCTCCTAACCGATCAGCGAGAAATATGCGCCGATAATCTGCGTTCCATAAAGATAAGCAATCAAGGTGCCCAGCGCAAGCCAAGGTCCAAAGGGAATAGGCTGCTTACGCTGTACCCGCTTGAAGGCGATCAGCACAACGCCAATGACTGTGCCACATAAACAAGCCAGCATAAAAGCCAGCACCGTGGGTCCAAGACCCAACACGAATCCACACAAAGCAAATAACTTGACGTCTCCCATCCCCATGCCGCCTCTAGTCACCAACGCAATCAACAGAATCAATCCCCCGCCGAATACACCGCCCAGCACATAATGCCACCAGGGAGCTTCCATAAATACCAGACGAAGAACGATGAGGATTGGCGTGAAAAAGAGCAGCACTTGATTGGGAATCCGCATATATTTCAAATCCGCGACCGTGACGATCACGCACAGGCTGGCGAGCACGACGCCGATTGCGGCCGCCCCCGTCAAGCCGAAGCGGAGATATGTCCATAAGAAGAGAAAACCTGTCGCTGCCTCAAACAGCGGATAGATCGGTGAGACTTTGACGCCGCAGTGCCGACATTTTCCGCCCGAGAAAAGATAGCTAAACACCGGAACCATATCCTTGGCGCCAAGCTGATGATTACAGCTGCCGCAGCGTGACGGCGGGCGAACAATCGATTCACCAGCAGGAACACGCAGACCGACGACATTGAAGAAAGAACCGAATAATAGGCCGATGATGGCAATGTAGATTGAGATGAAGATGGTCATGGTATCAGAATACGGCGCTCCATTCTAGAAGGTTGTTCCAATCGAGGCTGCCCTCGACTGCCGATTAGATTCGGACAGGAAAGAAAAGTGTAAGGGCGACCGCTCTGACTCTCTACAATCGCTTGGCCTTCCACTAGGGTTTTGGTAGCCCATAGATCATAAAAGATTAAAGCATAAAGATAAACCGGAAAAACATTTTGTTTTTCCGGCTTCCCCCTGTACTTCACCTGATCTATAAATTACTTGGTTGCGCTGAGAACTTGTTTAGCTGTGAAGGTATTATCTTTCGTTGTGTAGAGATTAACCTCCGTCAAAGCACCCGAAGTAGTATCAAAAGTTACTGTAGCCTTAGCTGGATCCAACGCCACTTTAGAGCTTGGCAGTACAAGATTCGCATCGATATACTTACCATCTACCAACATCTTCAATGTGATTGGGGACTCCTTAGTGAAATCTCCGTTATTTTTATCAATCACGTACATTCTTGCTGCGTTGTACATTTGGCTCGCTGCACTCAAGTCCCCACTCTCTCTGGACTTATTAATGATATTGCCGATCAGCGGAATCGCAATAACGGCGATGATTGCAATGATAACCAATACCGCCAAAAGTTCGATCAGCGTAAAGCCCTTTTCGTCCTTGCCCATTTTTGTCCATACGCGCTGCATGAACGTTGACTTGCGAGATTCCTTCATTTCAACTTCATTAACAACCTCTACTGCTTGATTCATCCTGTCTTCACTCCCGTAATTTTTTTCCGGAGTTGATCCGGTTGTTGCCTTTCAGTCCGATAAGCTGGACCTAATCGCGGCGCCACACATATCCCTGTATGAAGAGGGCCCTTCATATGGAGCCGCGCTTTTCAAGATACGCTGCTGTACAAAGTGAACATCGGCAGCATAATCGCAGCCATAATTAGACCGACCACTGCCGCCAGAAATACGATCAGCAGCGGTTCAAGCAGCGATTTCAACCGATCCACCGTATTATCCACGTCCATTTCGTAGAAATCCGCGACTTTACTGAGCATATCCCCCAATGCCCCGGTCTCTTCGCCAATCGCCACCATCTGGGTAACTAACGGTGGGAACACCCATGACTTTTCCAGCGGTGCAGATAACGAACGTCCCTGACGAAGCGAATCACCCGCACTGCGAATCACTTTACCGATGACTTTATTACCAGCCACATCCTCTACGATCGTCAACGACTGAAGCACTGGCACAGCACTTGCATATAAGGAAGAGAATGTACGAGTGAACTGCGCAATCGAACTCTTCTGATTCAGCTTGCCGAAGACCGGAACCTTGAGCTTCATGTAATCAATCCAATAAGCCCCCTGCTCCGTTCGCTTGGCAATGAAGAAAGCTACGATCAGCAACAGAATCCCCAGTCCCCAATAATACCAACCGTGCTGGATGCTGTTGCTCAGTGCCAATACCGCGACCGTAATCGCCGGAAGCTTGGCATCAAACGAATCAAACATGCTAATAAACTGCGGCACGATCGCCCAGAGCAGATACACCGTTGAGACAATCGCCAGAATCGCAACCGTCGCCGGATAGGTCAGCGCCGATTTTACCTTTTCACGCGTATTATGCTGCTTCTCAAAAAAGACCGCCAGACGATCCAAAGTCCCCTCCAGATCACCCGTCTCTTCGCCGGCCCGCACCATGCTTACGAACAGAGAAGGGAAAATGCGCTTATGCTCCTGAACGGCCTGCGAGAACGGAACCCCTTTGAGCAGGCTGGAGGCAACCTGGATCAACGCCCCTTTGAGCGCCTTGCTCTCCGTCTGCCCCGCCAGGATCGTCGTCGCATCCACAATCGTGATGCCTGCGCGAATCAGCGTAGCGAACTGGCGGCAGTAGATAATGAAATGAATCGACTTAACGGGATTGCCAATGTAGATCTCCTTGGCGAGTACCGTTTTGTTTTTCTCAACGAGCGAGAATACTTTAAGTCCGCGCTTGCGGAGTTCTTCCATCGCGGCGGCTTTGTCACTCGCGTTAAGCTTGCCCTTGAGCTGCTTGCCGCTGCCGGTTCGCACCTGATATTCAAACTGCGGCATCAGGCGGTCACCTCCGTCATGTATTCTTTGGCTGCTGCCGGGTCAACCGCACCCCGCTGCAAATGTTCTCGCAGATTCATCTCCAGCGTGTGCATCCCGAACGCTTTGCCGGTCTGCATGACACTGCGAATCTGATGGACTTTCTCCGAGCGGATCAGGTTGGCGACAGCCGGTGTGTTGATGAGCACTTCGGTCGCACAAGTCCGCCCCTGTCCTCCTCGATTCGGCAGCAGACGCTGTGAGATCACAGCCGTCAGCACCGAAGACAGCTGCGTTCGCACCTGAGCCTGCTGGTGAGCCGGGAACGCGTCGATAATCCGGTCAATCGTCTTGGGCGCATCCGTCGTATGGAGCGTAGCCAGAACCAGGTGACCCGTCTCCGCTGCGGTAATCGCTGAAGAGATTGTCTCCAGATCCCGCATTTCGCCGACCAGAATCACATCCGGGTCCTGACGAAGGGCAGCGCGGAGTCCGTCTGCAAAGCTCGCGGTATCCAATCCTACTTCACGTTGATGGACGAGAGACTTGCGATGTTCGTGCATAAATTCGATCGGATCTTCCAGCGTGACGATATGCTTGCTGGATTTGAGATTGACGTCGTTAATCATCGCAGCCAATGTGGATGATTTGCCGCTGCCGGTAGGTCCCGTAACCAGAATAAGTCCCTGCGGTTTGTGGGCAAGTGAGGCAAGTGAAGCAGGCAGCCCCAGCTGTTCCATGGTCGGAATCTTTTCCGGGATGGAACGTGCGGATACCGCCGCATACCCTTTTTGACGATAGACATTGATCCGGAAGCGATCCGCGCCAGGAAGGGCGTAAGCAAAGTCCAACTCCCCCTGCGTGCGGAAGCGGATGGAACGTTCTTCACCGAGCAGATCGGCAGCCATTTCCTCCGCTTCCGCCGGGTTGACCGCTTCCCCACCCAGCGGCATCAAAGAACCGTGAACCCGTATGCTCGGCGGCGCACCCACCGCAATATGCAGGTCGGACGCTCCTCTTGCATACATCTCGCGCAGCAGCGCTTCGATTGTCCGCTTCTGTTCGTTCATGTTAAGCAGCTCCTCCGCCATTCTATTGAAAAGCCCAGCTTAATGGGCGACCGTCTCTTTCATGACTTCTTGCAGCGTGGTGATCCCCATGGCGACCTTGCGGAATCCATCTTCAAGCAGCGAAGTCATGCCTTCGCGCTTGGCAACCTCGCGCATCTGTTCGATGCTGCCCGATTCGTTCACCAGTCGGCGCAGCTCATCCGTCATGGGCAGCATTTCATGGATGGCTACCCGTCCCCGATAGCCGGTGCTGCTGCAGTTGCCGCAGCCTCTGCCTTTATATAGCTTATCGGCAAAAGCTCCCTGATTCTGCATCAGAATCCGTTCCTGCTCGGAAGGCGTGTATTCCGTCCGACATTCCGGGCAGATCTTCCGCACCAGACGCTGTGCAACCACGCCAATGAGAGAGGAAGCAATCAGATACGGCTCGATGCCCATATCGCGCAGCCGTGTGACACTGCTGACCGCATCATTCGTGTGCAGCGTGGATAAGACCAAGTGACCGGTCAGCGAGGCGCGAACCGCGATCTCCGCCGTCTCCGTATCCCGGATCTCCCCGACCATGACGATGTTCGGGTCCTGACGGAGGATGGAGCGCAGACCTGCTGCGAACGTCAGACCAACAGCCGGGTTCACATGCACCTGATTGATGCCTTCAATCTGGTATTCGACCGGATCTTCGACAGTGATGATATTGGCTTCTTCCGTATTCAAGTGGTTGAGCGCCGAATACAGCGTGGTCGTCTTGCCGCTTCCGGTAGGGCCAGTGAGCAGCATAATGCCGTATGGACGTTCAATCATTTCCTTAAATAAAGTGGAGTTCCGCTCATCGAAGCCCAGCTTATCCATGGACTGTACGCCGGTGGTCAGATCGAGCAGCCGCAGTACAATCTTCTCGCCATGCACGGTCGGCAGCGAAGATACCCGAATATCGATCATCCGATAATCGACCTGCATCTTGATCCGTCCATCCTGAGGCAGACGGCGTTCTGCGATGTTCAGCTTGGCCATAATCTTGAGGCGAGCCGTGATGAATCCCTGCATCTGCTTGGGAATCAGACGTTCCGTCCGCAGCGCTCCATCGATCCGATAACGAATCGCCAGATTATTTTCACCCGGATCGACGTGAATATCGGAAGCTCGCAGCTGCGCGGCCTGCTGGATCATCTGATTGACCAGCTTTACGATTGGCGAGTCTTCGTCGGTGATCTCGGTTTCTTCGATCTCCTCTGCACTCGGCAGCTCACCCATCATCTGGTTCATGGAGTCCCGAAGGCCGTAATGACGGGCAATCGCACGCTGTAATTCGTCGCGGGTACAGATCGCTGGTTCAATGCGGAAACCGGTACTCATGCGAAGGTCTTCAATGGCAAAATAATCGAGAGGATCGGCCATCGCCACCATGAGTTTGCCGCCATCCTTCATATATGGAAGCACTTGATACCGTTTGGCCATACTCTCGGGAATGATCTGGGTGATCGCCGGATCAATCTGATACTTGAACAAGCTCACGTGGGGAATCCCTAACTGGAACTCCAGAACTTCGATGAGCTGCTGCTCCGTAATAATCCCCTGTACAATCAGGTGATCGCCCAGTTTACGCTTGGCTTCACGCTGTTCAACAAGCGCCTGCTGGAGCTGTTCTTCCGAGATGATGCCATTTTCGACGAGCAGGTCGCCGAGTCTTTTCTTAATGATTGCCATGCCCGCTTCATCTCCGCCACGTATTATTGGATTCCCACATTCATATTGGGGTAGGTTCAACCGACAAATTAACAATGAGGATGGAACGAAGGAAAGCGTCTAATTGGGTGCAGGGATGGGAAGATCGTCCTGCCAGACACTTGGTATATATCGTAAAAACGAGGGTCCTTTTTGAGAGGAGTTATGAAAAAAGACCAATTAAATGTTTATGAAGAATTTACGAAATTTACATCCCCCTAATGAGTAAATAGTATTGAGAATGTAAGGCTTATGACCTAAAATGATTATATACCATACAGGAAGATTTTTGACAATTTATTTAGCTGTTCTGGAGAATTTTTCACGAAATCCATGAAGTTTAAGTAGGCACAATTAATCATAACCGAGCGAGCGCAAGCATCAGCACGGAATCGTCAAATTCAGGGAGGAATACCTATGAAGAAAAAGCTCGCTTGGGTGGGCATACTGCTGCTGGCCCTCGTGCTGGTCAGTGTACCGTTTGGAATCTGGAGGGCACTGGCCGCTGCTCCACCTTATGAGATCAAGATTCTGGAGATTACCGACAATCCGGTGAATGGCAAGTATCCCTTGGCCGAAGCGCTCAAAGACACCCAGCACGTCACCGTGGAAACCATGCGCATGAAAAAATTTGTGGCGCTGCGAGACGAATTGGACGGCAAATACGATGCGGTTTACTTTGGAGCCGGCACTTATAACCCCGAACTACCCAAGGCTTTTCCCAACGTGGACGTCAACGCACAAGCCAAAGAGCATGATACCACCAACAAAATGAACGACATCACCAAGCTGAAGGTCAAAGAAATTACCGATAAATATATCAGCAACGGACTCCCCGTCATCTTCAACCGGGCAATCGCTGCCAACCAACCTTCGGGTAATCTGCGTACGTTCTACAATAATTATCTTTCCGGCAGCGCAAGCAACGTTTTATATGTAGACGGTGCCTCGGATGCTTCCTTCCAGGCAGTCGTCAACAAGGTCAAGAACGGCGATCCCCTGTTCCAGCAGCGTCCTCAGCTCAAAGTGACCTCAAAACCGGAAGACTTTACGCAAGTCGGAAGTAGAGTTTATACAACGGGCGATACGTTAACTTTCGACTTTGACGCTTATTATGTGCGGGACTTCTCTTCCCCGGTCAACGTCAAACTGTACGCCAGTGTGGATAAGGCTCTCCCCATGACTGAAGAAAATGTGGTAGCCAGCAAGACGATTACACAGCAAAGAGGTTCGATCACCTACAAACTGCCGCAAACCTATTCGGGACCTGTGTATTGGAAACTGGTGCTGGCCGCGAATACACAGAGTGACTATGCATCCGGTGCGTTCCGGGTACGTGACCAGAAAACGGTGATTCGTGTCCTTCAGGTTATGCCAAGCAACGATGACAGCAGCTTGACCAAAGAAGCCAATATGACTCAGGCCTATCTGAAATCGAATGACTATGAAATTCAGATCACTCCGATTCTGTTCAAAGACTTCAATACAGCGGGCAATGTGAATTCCTATGAGAATCTGAACGGCAAGTACGACATGGTCATTTTCGGATTCATCGACAACTACAATTCACAAACATCCAGCAATCTGACGGCGGCAACTGCGAAAGGAGTCAACGACTTCATCCGTACCGGACAGGCCGTCATGTTCACGCATGATACGATGATCGGCGAAAGCGGTAACCCCTGGATCAAGAATTTCCAGCAAACAACGGGTCAGACTGGCCTGTACACCAACTTGGGCCGCAGCGCACCCAATAAATCGACGCGTACAACCATAGTCAACAGCGGTATGCTGACGCAGTTTCCTTTTGATCTGTCGCAGAAGCCAGGCAATACGGGTGGATTCGTGGGACAGATCGCCCAGACGCACGACCAGTATTATATGCTCGATCTGGAAGATCCGAATCTCGTACCTTGGTACAACATTGTCAGCGAACCCGGTGACACGTATAAGAGAGACACCGACGATAGCTACGATCATTACTATACGTATTCCAAAGGCAATATGACGTATTCCGGTACTGGACATACCAATATCAAATTCCCGGAATGGGAACAGAAATTGTTTGTCAATACCATGTTCCGCGCGTTCATTGGATCGAACCATGCTCCAATCATCACGGTTCTGTCACCGACGGGTAAAGAGACGAAGAAGCCGTCCTATCTGAGCAATTTGAATTTTAGCTATCAAGTGGACGATCTGGATCTCAAAGACTTGAATGTCTTCTCTTCGGTTCGTTTCAAGGTGAACGGACAATACGTAGACAGTATGGCGATCAAGGAAAAGCCGATCCAAAAGGGACAAGTCATTACCGAGACGTTCGCTAATCCACTCCCGCTGGACAGCGGCACGATTCAGATCGAGATTAATGCCCGGGACAAACAAGGAGCTAAAGTTACCAAGACAATTGATCTGACTGTCGAAAAAGTAACCGCGAACCTCAAAACCGACCGCACACGTAAAAATGCGGATGCCAACTCTGAAATTAAACTGGGGGATACGGTAAGCATGACCTATACCGTAACGCCACAAGACATCCCGGCAGCCAACATTCGTACGGGAGAAAAAGGCTTGAAGTCGCTTGAAATCGATAATGTAGTCTACACAGAGACGATTCCAGCTGGACTGCGTCTCGGTTCGCCGCTGCCTCAAGGCGTAACGGCCGATGGATCTCCAGACACGGGGTATACCCTGACCCGCAAGCTGGATAAAGTCGTCTATACACTGAGCAGCGACAACAGCAAATACACGGCTAATGCCAACAGCACTGTCAGCTTCGATCTCAGTTTTATACCGCTGAAAAAAGGCTACTTCAACCTGAATCAGGCTCGACTGAATTATGACGATATTCATGCTCCGGCAGGAAGTACCTCTTCGAGCAGCACCAACAGCGAAGCGGTGCAGATGATGCAAAAATACAGCTTGATTGTACTGGGCAGCGGCAGTACGACCGTTCCTTCAGGTACGGTGGAAGGCCGAATTGCCGTAAATGGGCCAACGACCTTTGGTGTGAATGGTGGACTGACCGTTGGTGAGGGAATCTCTTCTTCCGATTCGACTTACCCAGCCGTCGTCACCAGCGGTGATCTGACCATGAATGGCGGTTCGATCCTGAATGGTTCTGTGCTGACAGGAGGAAACTTCAAAGCAACCAGCTTGGATATGAATCAGATTACCAAGTTGATTGCGGTAGGCGACGTGACGTTTAGTTCTTCCAATGGGCCTGAGAACACGCTCTATTATGGCGGAAACTACTATGGCACGACGTACCACAGTCCTCAAGGTATCGGGACGAAAACATCGGCAGATACGCTGAAAACGCAGGTATCCCAGGCGTTTGACTTCTCTGCCGCCAATACGAATTTCAAGGCTCTGTCCGATTCATACGCCAAATTGGCGGTGAACGGAACCAATACGTTGTCCTACTCGACGCTGACTCTGAACAGCGATGCCAGCAACGACATCAACGTCTTCAAACTGACGGCCGCGGAACTGGCAGATAGCAAGAAGCTGGTTATCAATGTAACGAAACCAAACTCGACTGTCATCATCAATGTCGAGGGCAATCCAACCGGAACAACGGACGTCGCTCTGGCCTGGGGCTTTGAAGTAAACAACACGACAAGCTCTCGCGTACTCTTCAACTTCCAGGGTACGGGCACACTAGGTGTGCATAATATCGATCTCAAAGGTTCGATTCTGGCACCGTACGCAAATGTGAACTTCGGAAACGGGAATATTCACGGTACGATTGTCAGCAATTCGTACGAGAACACACAAGGTGGAGGATTTGCTTTTTACCTGAAAGACACGGGCGGCTTCTCGGGCTCTGCCCCAAGCACTCCAGTTGTCGCACCTGCACCACCGGAAAAAGCTGTGATTCGCTTCCCGGATAAAGACTTCACTGTGTTATCCAAGGTGACTTCCATCCAGTTGGATAACCAATCGATCTGGGTTGGCGATGAACTCAAGATGATTCCGATTATTCTGCCAGCGGATGCCGACAACAAGCAGGTCACCTGGAGCAGCGACAGACCTGACATTGCCACCGTGTCGAATGATGGACCGCCCAAAGCAGGAACCGTCACCGGCATGAGTGCGGGAACCGCAACGATCACGGTAAAAGCAGCGGACGGCAGCGGTGTGATCGCAAGCGCCAAAGTAAAGGTTGAACCGGCGAACATTGAGATTACGGGCGGGCCAAATGTCAATGTGGACGAGACGATTAGCGATCTGAGGGTCATCTCTGCGGGAGTTACGCGGCCATTGACGGAAATCACCTGGTCGTTGATTGGACAAGGAGACTCCTCAAGAGCAAAGCTGGGAGAACAGGTTCATGGAGCAACCGTTTCTCTGACTGGCAACGAAGCCGGTACGGTTATGCTGCAAGTCAAAGCGAAGATGACCAGTCCGATAACGGGAAACAGCAGAGAATATACGACGACACGCTTAATCAACGTGCTGAATCCAATGTCCGGCGCTGCACTGTCTGGCCCGAATTGGGTGGAGGTTGGCCATTCGATTCCGCTTGATAGCACTGTTCAGCCAGCGGGTGTGCACCTCTCCTCCGTTCAGTGGCAGATGGCTTCAGGAGCGACAAACGGCAGCCTAAGCAATACGACGTCCGGCAGTGTCATTCGCAGCAATACGTTTACCGGATCGAATACACCGGGATTAGCCACCGTTGAAGCCAAGTTCGTCACAAGCGGCGACAATCCGGTCACTCTGAAGGCGACCAAAGACATCCGGGTAGTCGATCTGCAAATTGGTGGACCCAAGGAACTGTATATCGGTCGTTCGGGAACGTTGAACGCGGAATTCTTAACTTATCAACCGGAGAATTGGAGCGATAAGCCAACCGACTATAGTTGGACGCTGACGAATCTCGTCGAAAGCAGCGAAGAATTCGTAGACGCAGACGGCAAAGTCAAAAAGAAATTGATCGTCGATCCAAACCATGGAACGCCGCCTGCATCCTTCAATGGCAGCCCTACCGCTTCTACGGCTAACCCATCGATTGCAGCGGACCAGTCAGGCGGTTATGTCCGAGTCACCCTGACCGTGGGAGGAATGACGGAAACGAAGGACATTCGGATCATTCCTTATCTGCAGCAGCTCCAGCTGCGCAGCCCGATTGATCTGAATGTAGGCGAGTCGATCAAACTTCAAGGCGAGATCAACATCACGCCAGGATCGCTTGATCCGAATGAGATTCTGCCTCGCTTGGAATGGAGCAGTGAGAATACGCTGATTGCGACGGTGGGTAATGCGTCCGTTAATAAAGGTGAGATTACAGGGGTAAGAGAAGGATCAACTCGCGTCACGGTTATCTATCCTTCTCCAGGCCCTGGATTCCTGCCTGTATCGGCCTCGACCATCATTAATGTTCATGCCAAGAAAACACCACCAACCGATCCGGAGAATCCGGGCGGAGAGCCTTCTACAGGTGGAGGAGACCGCTACTAAGCGGCTCCCCTCTCTGGAGGGCTGAAGCAAGAAGACCCCCGAGTCCATAATTCATGGATTCAGGGGTCTTTTGATTTTTCCTTGATCGAGACAGTTCATGAAGGCCGCCCATAGAGAGCAGACGATCCTTCCAGATGATTAATCCAATTGAAGCTTGCCTGCATTGATGCTGATATGCTGCACCTGCGGCAGCCCGCTTCCCTGGTGCGCATAGACTTCATCATTGTAGCGAACTTTAAACCGTGAACGTGTATCCTGATTCACTGCGGACGGCGGTTCAAATGCAATGTCCGTATCACCGGCGGTCGCTCGGCCGACAACCGCATTGACCGTCAGATCACCCTTGGCGAAGAAGCCGCCCTCCAGCGAGAAGTTGGAACCCACACCATACAATGTCGCGGTCGAATCGGTATAGAAAAATCCTCGAAGTGAAGATACCGTATCCTGGAACGCATCGACCCGGTTCAGCAGCACTTCACCCTTGGAGATCAGCACGATTTCTTTTTGATCGCTGCCGCTTTGTATCCCCGTAATCGTCGCATCTTCAATGGTTGTTCTGCCCATCGTCAACAACGTCGAATCGACAGAGGCATGATCCTTGAAGCGGACATCACCCGTCACGAGAACGTTACTGGCCAGCGTAATCGGCTGCGAACCGCCTGCAACCGTCAGATTGCCGTTTACGATCAACCAGTAGCCTTTGCTGGATGCAGCCAGGCTGTTAAAGGTTTGACCGTCTACCAACAAGTCCCCTTTATAGATGGTTGTTTGTTTGAGGGACGCCAGATCTGTTTTCAGCGTGTTGAGTTCGTCATTATATTTGTTAACTTTCTTCTGATTGCGCTCCACTGCCTCGTTATAACTCTGGATCTCGACATCCGTCGGGTTTGCGCCGAGCGGCTCAATGGTTTCCAGTTTAGGCTCATCCGGCATCTTCACAGTTCGTACCCCGTCTGTCTCCAGGTCGCTAACAATGGCCGATGCGCGGCTGGATGCCGGTCCTGCTAATCCCTGATACTTTTCTTGCAGCGATGCAGGCGTCACACCGGTTCGATTCACCGAAGTTGCCAACTTTTCCAAAAATGAATTCTCGACGTTGATCTGTACGAATTTCTGCTGGTTCTTGATATGAATTTGGGAGACATCGATATTCAGCGCCTGCTTGACCCGAGTGCCAACTGCCGCGTCTCCTTCCGAAGTGATCGGCGTAGGCTGGGTATCATTTTCACCGGTAGCAAACTGATCCAGGCTCTGAATGAACACTTGACCTGTCTTCTCCATCTGCGGAAATACACTGTTAGTCGCCAGGCTGCTTCCCTTGTAGACATATTTGGGGCGGTTGGTCACAATCAGATCCTTACCCGCATAAATATTCCCATTGATATAAGGCGCTCCATTCAAGATGAGGTTCTGTTCCGAGCCAAAAGCATACTGCAAGAAATCCGGATACATGTTGACCTTCACTTCCTGGGTTAAAGTGCGCTTCACACCGTTAACTGTTCCGACGGCTGTGAGTTTAAATTTATAAGCGGTTCCCACTTTCAGAGGATCATCAATCGGGAAGTCATCTTCGACTTTGGGATGACTCGTCAAGCTGCCCGAAGCGGCATACAGATCTGAAGTTTGAACCCCGTCCGCTTTCGGTTTACCTTCCGGATCTACAGGCAGCGCATTCACGATGTTCTCAATCTCCATCTTGAGATTCTTCGCATCGAAGCTTGGCTGTTCGACTTTGGTATTCAACTGCTTGGAAATGTACGCCACCGACTCGTCCAGCACCTTCTGGGTCAACTGCAAGCTCTGAATGTCATTTTCGCGCGTCAGTGTCCGTCGGGAGCCTGCTACCGTTGCACTGAGGATTGTCACGCCCAGCAAAGTTAAGATCAGCATCATGAACATGACCATGACCAGCGCCGAGCCTTTTTCTTCACGCCATCGTTTCATTATTGTTCTCCTTTACCTGATCGAATACCGTCCTCTAAAACCCAAAGCGGCTATCCAGCGTAATCTCGGACGAGTCCGTTCCATCATCCATCTGGAGCACCAGCTTGATATTGACCAATCCGGTCTTCAGATAGCCAAAGACATTCAAGTCATCTCCTTCAAGCAGGATCGAAGACTGGGTATTGGCATCCGATACGACCAAGTGCCCCCCCTGGATGCGTGTCGATTCATAAGGGTCTGCCGGAGCAGCCGAAGGCTCACTGCTGGAAGCGTCGGCCGTCGTGCCTTTGCCTTCAGCTTTGTGAATCTCGAGCTGCCCCCGTCCCTGGTCGTCACGGCTTATGATAATCTCATCAGCGCCAGCCAGATCAGGTTGTCCTGTGGCATCCTCATTCACCAATCGCAGCCCATAGACCCGATTCGTCTTCGCATCCGTGAGTGGATAGATGCGGTCAGGTGCAAACCGATACAGCTCCGTGATGATGGAGGACATAATCACATCCCCCTGATCGCGCAGATTATTCTCCACGCTGATCCGGTTATAGCTGCGGAACCCGAAGAAGATCGTCGTGGAGATAATGCCGAGAACCAATCCCATAATCGACAGCACGGCAATCAGCTCAATCAGCGTAACGCCTTCTTCACGCCGCCATTTAGCGAATAACTTCTGCATTGACGTATCCCTCCACGGTGACTTCATCGGCGCCCGGACCGCTTCTTCCTTCCGTTCGTGGACGGATTGTTGCCGTAATCGGCAGCAGCAGATCCCCACCCTTATCGGCGGACTTGACCAGGTTTTGTTGATAGGAGATCACAATCTGATAATCGATGCCGTTAACGGAAGGACTGAGAATTTCGGAGACTAACGATGGGGAAGTATTGCCGAAGATTCCTTTGAACTGGCAGACGCCGGTAGATGAAGCTCCACAGGTCAAAAAGGTATCCGAGGTAATCGAAGGTTTCTCGTTGACGATTACGGCATGACTGTCCTTAAAATACTGATCCAACTGTTTGAAATCCTGCTTCTGCATATACACGATCGCACTGCGTGCCAGGTTCGACATGATCGTCTTGTTCTGATTCGACTTGGAAAAGGTCATCGCATTGTTAAAATAAGCGGTAAACGCCAACGCCACAATCGCCAGGATCAGCATCGCGGCCAGGATCTCAATCAAGGTGAAACCCTGCTCTTTCTTCAAACGCTGCAACAAAAAGGTTCTCCTCCTTAGACGCCTCATTCCGCTCTATTGCCCACTTAATCCCTTTATATATCGTCCTATTTCCCTTCTTTCATTATATGTGCCTCAGGCCGCGTGGAGCAACGATTATTTAGGTCTTTTGAACCTAGTTGGACGTGTATTGGAGCAGTAAGCAGGAATCAGGAAGAGTGAGCCGAAGTCTTATAAATATAAAGCGTTTTCTTAAATTCATTACAGGTATCGATTAGAAGGAGGCACATCCACTCATGGCTTTACTGTCCTGCAACTTTTTCTCCGAATCGTTAGGTCTCAGCACTTCAATGACGGTTATTCTGCCGCAGCAGACCCGCTCACAGATCGGCTTGGAAAACGTAAAACGTCCCGGCCCTCATAAGACGCTGTACCTGCTTCACGGCTTGTCCGACGACGACACCATCTGGCTGCGCCGCACTTCGATTGAACGTTACGCCGCTGCTTACGGGATTGCGATTGTGATGCCACAGGTCCATCGCAGCTTCTATACAGATATGGAATATGGCGAAAAGTATTGGGAGTTCATCAGCGAAGAACTGCCGGAGCTGGCACGTTCGTTTTTCCCTCTGTCGGCCAAACGGGAAGATAACTTTGCCGCTGGATTGTCCATGGGCGGGTATGGCGCGTTCAAGCTGGCTCTGCGTCGTCCCGACCTGTTCGCGGCTGGAGCGAGTCTGTCGGGCGCAACCGACATCGCAGCCATGACCGAGAATCCGGACAACCCGCGCTCCGGGCTGCTGCAAACGATCTTCGGAGACCGTACGGTACGCGGCAGCGAAGACGACCTGCTGTTCCTGCTGGATCGGGTATCGAAGTCTACGGGACCCAAGCCCAAGCTGTATCAATGCTGCGGAACCGAGGATTTCCTGTATGCCGACAATCAGACGTTCCGGACCGCCGCTGAAGCCAGTACACTGGACTTTACGTACGAAGAAGGCCCTGGCGAGCACGAATGGGGCTACTGGGACAAGATGATCCAGCGTGTCCTGGAATGGCTGCCGCTGGAGACGGAAGCTGCGAAGAAGTAGAAGCTGCACGACAGCCTTTTGCGAAGTCGGCCTGCCTGGAGTGAATGCGTTCAATAAGAAAAAGCTCCGTTTCCCATTTGTGGATACGGAGCTTTTTTATGTAGATCAGCTGGTGAGCAAGCCATTGGATTTCCATCTCAACCTGCGCGATTCCGAATCAAATGAGCACATATGGCTATGCCTTCTGCCGCAGATTGGCGACGACACGACCAGCTGCTCCCACCTCGGCTGCGGCTCTGCCAACTCGATTGCGACCTGATGCCTTGGCCAAATACAGCGCATCATCCACCCGTTGGAATAAGGTCTTGGGCGAGCCTTCGTCTGACAGGCCGTAGCCCAGCGAGACAGTCAGATCCAAGCGAGTCTCATCTTCCAGCAGAAAAGGATGTCCCTCAATCGTCAGCCGAATCCGTTCTGCGATCCGCGCAATCACTTCTTCCTCCTGGCGATCAATAATCAGGACAAACTCTTCTCCTCCGTTACGCGCACAATACCCGCCAGTGGGTGAGCAGGCTGATAGGATCGTTCCCACCTGACGCAGGACTACATCTCCAGCCGGGTGACCGTACTGGTCATTCACCTGCTTAAAATGATCGATGTCGATTAGAATAAGTCCGAATCCAGATGCTTCGCTATCCTTGAGGACAGCTCGTACCCGACGCTCATAGGCAATGAAGAAGGCGCGGGGATTATACAAATTGGTTAAAAAATCCCGGTGAGCCGCATCTTCCATAATCGCAAACGACTCATTGGAGTTCTGAAGATGCCGCAGCATCAGATAGATAAATGTACCGACCGTTACTGTAACCAACGCACATAGAGGAATAATGCCCCGCACGCTTGGCCCTACAGCAAAATAAAGCCCTACCATCAGCACGACAAACTGGATGACAAAAGCAGCGGCCCATCTGCTTTTATCCAGTTGACCTTTTCGTAATACAAGGGCAACCAATAAAAAAGTCAGAATTCCATTAGCGGCTCCGATAAACGAAGACAGACCGAACTGGCCGAAAAAAAACAGCCGAAATCCCGCAATAATGAATGTGGCAATAAATCCTCCGGGAAGTCCTCCCGTATAGATCGCAATAATAATCGCCGTCTGCCGCAGGTCTATAATCGCATAGTCGGTGAGCGGAAAAGAAAACTCCATCAGCAGAATCCCCCCTCCACCCAATGCAAGCCCCGCCAATACAGGCAAAAAAACAGCGGAATGAGCATTCAAGGAGGACTTGCGAAACCGATTCAAAAAAACATTACCAAAAAAAAGAACAGTCGCCAAAATCGTAAAATTAACAAATAAATCCTTGAGCATGAACGCTACGCCTCTCAGTCTGCGGCAGTCATGTACCTTCAGCCATCGCCTCACCGAGAGCAGCCGCTACTTTGCCTACATTTTACCTGATTTGCGGATGTCTGCATAGAATCCAGGCATCTCGGAAGCCCTATCTCTAGGCATGTTTATGACAAAAAGCGTCTCCCAAGTGGAGACGCCCGTCTGTATTTCTTCATGCAGCAGCATAAGCAGATGAGAAGCCCTGTCCCGAAGGATTAGCCTCCCCTGCCATGCGTACCCAATATACGATTTGATTACGCCCAATTACAGGCGGGCATCCAACCATTCGCTCGTTAATGCCAGCGTCTGCTGGGCACGTCCGATTGCGGCTTCCACCTGCACCGTCGCCGTCCCCCCGTAGACATTACGCGCATTTACAACATTTTCCGGCTGGAGCACGTCATAGATCTTCTCATCGAACAGATCGGAGAAGGACTTGAATTCGTCCAGACTGAGATCCAGCAGATATTTGCCGTTCTCGATGCAGTACAGCACCGTCTTGCCGATGACTTCATGCGCGTCCCGGAAAGGCAGGCCTTTACCTACGAGGAAGTCCGCAATATCCGTCGCGTTCGAGAAGTCTTTGTTCACCGCTTCGCGCATCCGACCCGTGCGAACCTGCATGGTAGCGATCATCGGCGCGAACAGGCGCAGCGCCCCGTCCAACGTGGCGACCGTATCGAACATGCCTTCTTTGTCTTCCTGCATGTCCTTGTTGTAAGCCAGCGGCAGCGACTTGAGCACGGTCAGCAGTCCCATCAGATTGCCATAGACCCGCCCGGTCTTGCCGCGTACCAGTTCGGCTACGTCCGGGTTCTTCTTCTGCGGCATGATGCTGCTGCCAGTGCAGAACGCATCATCCAGCTCGACGAAGCCAAATTCCGTGCTGCTCCACAGTACCAACTCTTCGCAGAGGCGGGACATGTGCATCATGAGGATGGAAGCGCCGGAGAGGAATTCCAGGATAAAGTCACGATCGCTAACCGCGTCCAGACTGTTCTCGTAGACACCATCAAATCCCAACTGCTCCGCCACAAAATGACGGTCGATTGGGAAAGTCGTACCCGCGAGCGCACCTGCTCCCAGCGGCAGGATATTGATCCGCTTGTAGCTGTCCATCAGACGCTCCGCGTCACGCTGGAACATCGAGACATACGCAAGCAGATGATGAGCGAACAGGATCGGCTGCGCACGCTGAAGATGCGTATAACCCGGCAGGATCGTATCCGTGTGCTGCTTGGCTTGGTCGAGCAGCGCCTGCTGTACGGCTTGTACGAGACCCGTCAATTCAACCACGCGGCCGCGCAGGTACAAGTGCATGTCGGTTGCCACTTGGTCGTTGCGGCTGCGGCCGGTATGCAGCTTGCCGCCGACAGGTCCTACTTCCTGAATCAGGTGTTTTTCGATGTTCATATGGATGTCTTCATCGGACACGGAGAATTCAACTTCTCCGGCTTCAATCTTGTGCAGGACTTTCATCAGGCCTTCGGCGATGGTGTCGGCATCAGCCTGCGGAATGATGCCGCATTTACCGAGCATGGCGACGTGCGCCAGGCTGCCTTGAATGTCTTCTTCCGCGAGTGCTTTATCAAAATTAATGGAGGCGGTGTATTCTTCAACCAAGCGGTCGGTTGGTTTGGTGAAACGGCCTCCCCAGAGTTTGCTCATCATGTGCTCCTTCCCCTCCCAAACCCTCCCCAGCGGGGAGGGCCCCAAAGGGCGACTGCCCTCTGGACACCTGTAAGCGGCAGGGCTTTCCTTCGCTGGTGGGCGGGAGGTCTTTACTGTTTTATTGGTGGTGCCGGTGGGTGGTGCCAGCCGCTCCGGCCTGCCTTCGGCGACCGCGGCTTTGGATGCGGTTCGGGTGCCTCGCGCGGGCAGCTGTTCGCTGCCTTGTGCGGCGCGTACGCGAGGGGGTGGGTCGCAGGCGGAGCGGCTGCGCAGCTCCTGTGCGACCGGAAGACCTCAGGGGTCGAAGGCGGAACACTTCGTTGTTCCTGTTCGACCGGGCAGCCCCGGAGCCGGAGGCGGAGCACTTCGTCGCTCCTGTCCGGCTGGGAGACTTCGGGGGTCGAAGGCGGAACACTTCGTTGTTCCTGTTCGACCAGGTTCCCGTTCGGAGGGGAACCTTTTTGGCTTCGCAAGGTCCTGTGCGCAGGACCGGGTTTCCCAGTCGCGCTCTGTCCGGCTTAGAACCAAAGCCGGACGCCCTTGTCTTCTCTTCTACCCCCTGCAATAGGGGGAGAACATCCCACGCGTTTGGAAAAGGCCAAGCGGGCAGAGGGAGGATTTTAGCGTAAGAGCTAAAGCATTTCGAAGAAATGCACTTCGGAAGCATATGCTATAGTTCGCCTTTGTAATCGGGAAGCCTCCTCACAGTCTAATCCTAGCTTCCCGATTACAACACGCGACCGAAGCAAAATCCTCCCGGCGCACGCGACCCACCTTTCCAGCCTTTAACGCATAGGATTTTCGAGACCTATTTGCTCTCTTCTACCCCTGTGCTTACTTTCAATCGCAGGGCGTTCAGGCGGATAAAGCCTGTCGCGTCGTTTTGGTCGTAAGCCTGGCTAGGGTCGGCTTCCATTGTAGCGATGTCCGGATTATACAGGCTGACCGGGCTTTTCACGCCGGCGCCGATGATGTTGCCTTTATAGAGCTTCACGCGAACGGTACCTGTCACGTTTTTCTGACTTTCCGTGACCAGGGCTTGCAGAGCCAGACGTTCGGGTGCGAACCAGAAGCCATTGTAGACCAGTGTGCTGTAACGAGTCAGCAGGGAATCGCGCAGGTTCATGACCTCACGGTCCATGGTCAGGGATTCCATTTTGCGGTGAGCGGTGAACAGAATCGTACCGCCTGGAGTCTCGTACACGCCTCGGCTTTTCATACCGACAAAGCGGTTCTCAACCATATCCACGCGACCGATGCCGTGTTTGCCGCCGAGTTCGTTCAGCTTGTTCATCACTTCAAGCGGGCTGAGCTTCTCGCCATTCAAGGCAACCGCGTTGCCCTGTTCAAATTCAATCTCCAGCATTTCCGGCTCATCCGGTGCATCCTGTGGATCGACGCTGAGCAGGAACATATCTTTGTTCTCTGGAGCGCTTGGGTCAAACCAAGGATCTTCCAGCACGCCGCTCTCATAGCTGATATGCAGCAGGTTGCGGTCGGTGGAGTAAGGTTTCGCTGCGGATGCCGTAACCGGGATACCGTGTTTTTCGGCATAGGCGATCATCTCGGCGCGGCCTGGGAAGGTATCGCGGAACTCGTCGAGTCTCCACGGAGCCACCACTTTGATGTCCGGAGCCAGTGCCGCTACGCCCAGTTCAAAACGAACCTGGTCATTGCCCTTGCCTGTCGCGCCGTGTGCGATCATCGTAGCGCCTTCGGCGCGGGCGATCTCGACCATGCGTTTTGCAATCAGCGGGCGGGCGATGCTGGTGCCCAGCAGGTATTGGCCTTCATACAGAGCCGCTGCCTGGAACATCGGGAAGATGAAATCCGAGGCAAATTCGGCCTGCAGGTCGTCAATGTATACTTTTGAAGCGCCGGTAGCCAGTGCCTTTTCTTCCAGACCGTCCAGTTCTTCCTTCTGTCCGATGTCCGCTGTAAAAGCAATAATCTCCGCATCATAGGTTTCTTTCAGCCATTTTAAAATGATCGACGTATCCAGTCCCCCGGAGTACGCGAGTACGATTTTCTCTTTTGCCATGGTTCTTCATTCCCCCGCTCTAAAAATTCAAATTCGATCTATTCATGTTCGGCATAGCGACGGCGTTATCCTGCCTGATTGCAAAATGACACCGCCGCTAATCGGAACGGGTTTGATTTCGCTTCGCTTTCCTCCGCCAGTTTACGCCATCAGGGTCGCCATCACAGCTTTCTGTGCATGGAGACGGTTCTCTGCCTCATCGAAGATCACGCTGTTTTTTCCATCGATCACGCCTGCGCTCACTTCTTCACCACGGTGCGCCGGGAGACAGTGCAGGAACAAGTAGTCACTCTTCGCATACTGAACCAACTCTTCGTTGACCTGATAGTCCTTGAACGCCAGCTCGCGGACTTTCTGTTCTTCCTCGAAGCCCATACTCGCCCAGACGTCCGTGTATACCGCATCGGCATTTTCAATCGCTTCGCGTGCGTCGCGCACAATATCGATCTTCGATCCGGTCTGCTGTGCGATCTCACGCGCCTGGCGTACGATGTCGGCATCTGACTCGTATCCTTCCGGGCTGGCGATGCTGACGTCCATGCCCATCTTCGCGCCGCCCAGCAGCAGCGAGTGTGCCATGTTATTGCCGTCGCCAATATAGGCCAGCTTTTTGCCGCGAAGCGCACCCTTGTGCTCCTGAATGGTCTGAAGATCAGCCAGTACCTGGCACGGATGACCCAGATCGCTCAGGGCATTGATGACCGGAATATCTGCGTATTTCGCCAGTTCCGTCACATTCTCATGTCCGAAGGTACGGATCATGATGCCATCGAGGTAGCGGGACAACACACCTGCTGTATCGGAGATCGTCTCGCCGCGTCCAAGCTGAATGTCATTTTTGCTGAGAAAAAGAGCATGGCCGCCAAGCTGGAACATCCCGACTTCAAACGATACGCGGGTACGGGTAGACGATTTTTCAAAGATCATCCCCAGCGTCTTGCCTTCCAGCGGACGGAACACTTCGCCCGCCTTCTGCTTGCGTTTGAGTTCGATCGCCAGATCCAGCAGGTATTGAATTTCTTCCGTTGTATAATCGGTCAACTCGACAAGATCGCGCCCTTTTAGTGCGAGTCCGTGAGCCTGTTGGGTCAAGTCCATGTAAGTCGTCCTCCCGGTTTGTTGGATTTGCCGCAAAAAGAGAGAGCGTTTGGTGAACGACCCTAACGGCCGCATTCCCAAAACGCTCCGAAGCGAATGGATTTTATGCTTGGGCATGGGTGGCATCAGGCGTCGGCACTTTCTCTTCAATCAACGAAGCGACGATCGAAACAGCTTGGTCGATCTCTTCTTCGGTCACATACAGATTCGGCAGCAGACGGATAACGTTCGGCCCCGCCGGTACAAACAGCAGCCCGCGCTTCTGTCCTTCCAGCACCAATTCGCCAATGGGTTCGGCACATTCGATGCCAATTAACAGGCCTAGTCCACGTACGCTTTTCACAAAAGGATTCCCGTTCAGTCGATCGCGCAGCTTGTCCATCAGCAGCTCACCCATCTCGGCGGCTCTCTGCGGCAGATTGTCCTCCTGCATCGTCTCGATTGTCGCAATGATCGCAGACGACGCCAGCGGCGTACCGCCGAACGTGGACGCATGGCTGCCTGCGGTGAAGGCTTCTTTCAAATAAGCACGACCCAGCATGGCGCCGGCCGGGAAGCCGGAAGCGACGCCTTTGGCAACGGTGAAAATATCCGGCTTGATGCCGTAGCGATGATGCGCGAACCAGGCGCCTGCACGCCCCATCCCCGTCTGCACTTCATCGACGATCAGCAGGATGCCTTTGTCGCGGCAGAGCTGCTCGATCTGCTTGGCGTACGTCTCATCCAGTGGATACACGCCGCCTTCCGCTTGCACCATTTCAATCATCACGGCTGCTGTATGCTCATTGATTGCGTCTTCGATCGCTTGAATGTCATGTGGAGGCACGGTCACGAATCCGGCTGGCAGCGGCAGGAAGCCTTCTTTGACTTTGTCCTGTCCGGTTGCCGTCAGCGTCGCCAGCGTACGTCCATGGAACGATTTGCCGAGGGTGATGATCTCGTAGCGTTCTTCGCCTTTGACCTTCTGGAAATAGCGGCGAGCCAGCTTGATTGCGGCTTCGTTGGACTCGGCGCCGCTGTTGCAGAAGAATACGGCGTCGGCCTGTGCAACTTCGGCCAGTTTCTGGGCGGCTTCCTCCTGCTTGGGTACGATAAACAGGTTTGAGGTATGCCACAGCGTATCGATCTGCGCCTTGAGCTTGTCGGCGATCTTCTTGGGCGCGTGGCCAAGGTTGGTCACAGCCAGACCGCTCATGAAGTCGAGGTACTGGTTGCCTTTGTCGTCCCACAGCAGGCTTCCTTCACCTTTGACGAAGGACAGAGGGTATCTGGCGTAAGTTTGAAACAATGCGCTTTCTTGGGTCATGATTTTGCACGCTCCTTCCTGGGTTGGCGGCATGAAGGCTCCGGGAGAAGTGCGTCAGCGTATGCTTCCGATGTGACTTTCTTCGAAAGTCTTCGACTCCTCCACTGGAGTTCTCCCTCCGCTTGGTACGTTTGCACGTCGTGATCGGTCAAAACATTTTAATACGGAAAACCACAGAATCGATTCTATGTATCGACTCTCTCTCATGCAAAAACCAACCAACGCCTAACGACCTTAGCATTTTCTTCAAAGTCAGAGCTTATCGACTCTCTGCAAACTTCGTTTCGCCCTTGCTTTAAAGCCCCTGCTCTAAAATCCTTGCTGTTTATATCACCCAAGCTCCGGCTTCTATGCAAGCGGCTCGGATCGAACGGTCTAGTACCTTTCAACTCTTAATCAGAGGTTTACGTTTCAATGAAACGCACACGCTTCTAGTGCGATTCATTGGGACGTATTCCTACCTTTAGTGTTGACAAGGTACTAGATAAAGTTCGATTTGTAAGAACTTTATCGTCGAATGACCGTTCCGATCTGTTCGCCGGACAAGAGGCGGCTCAGGACGCGTTCTTCGCTGCCGTCTACGATGACGACTTCCTGGACGTTGCCATGAATACATTTCATGGCGGCTCTGACTTTGGGGATCATGCCGCCGTAGATCTCGCCGCTCTCGATCATCTCTTCAATATCGGAGAAGGTGACGGAAGGCAGCGCGGTCTTCACGCCGTCGATGGTCTTGAGGATGCCGGGGACATCCGTGACGACGATCATTCGCTGTGCGCCGATGAACGAAGCCACTGCACCGGCTGCTGTGTCGGCGTTGATATTATACCGCTGACCGCTGGCATCCACGCCAAGCGGAGCAATCACAGGCATGTAGCCCATGCCGAGGATGCCGGCGACGATGTCCGCTTCCACGCGGACGACATCTCCGACAAGGCCGACCTCCGCCGCGTTCGCTACCGGTTCGGCCTGGATGAGCGAGCCGTCCGAGCCGGACAGCCCGAGCGCCCGTCCACCGGCGGATTGAATGCGCCGCACGATCAATTTGTTGATCGTCCCGGCCAGAACCATCTCCACGACGTCCAGCACCTCTTCCGTCGTGCGCCGCAGTCCGTTTACGAACTCGGTCTGGATCCCGAGTTTCTCCAGATTGTCGGAGATTGCCGGGCCTCCTCCGTGTACGATGACCGGCTTGACACCGCCTGCCTGAAGCTCCGCCAGATCGGCGAAGAAGGCTTCCGGCAGCGCCGCCAGGGTGCTGCCGCCGCATTTCATCACGAACGAAGCGGATGAAGCGGAAGCATCCGGGGAGGCCATTCCATTCTCGCTGCTTTTATAGAGATAAGGCTGCCTTGTCATGCCTGCTTGTCCTCCTTCGCCCTCTAGGTTCGGTACGCGGCGTTAATCCGCACGTAGTCATATGTCAGATCGCAGCCCCAGGCGGTTGCCTGTTGATCGCCCATATGCAGCTCCACGAAGATCGAGACGGTGTCGCCCTTGAGATACTCCAGCGCCACTTCTTCATCGAATGGAACGGGCTGGGAAGCGGTCAGAACCACGATGTCCCCAAGCTTGATGTCTACCGTATGCGGGTTGACGGGTACACCCGCGCGTCCCACCGCCGCGATAATCCGTCCCCAGTTCGCATCTGCGCCGTATACAGCCGTCTTGACCAGACTTGATCCAATGACCGTCTTCGCAATGGCCCGTGCGGATTCGGCGCTCTCTGCACCGCTCACGACTACCTCAACCAGCTTGGTTGCCCCTTCGCCGTCTCGGGAGATCGCCTTCGCCAGATGCTCACAGACCGCCGCAAAAGCTTCCGCAAAAGCCGCCCAGTCCGGATGGCTCTCATTCAGTTCCTTTTTCTGCTCAGACAGCCCGCTTGCCATAGCCACGAGCATATCGTTGGTACTGGTATCGCCATCCACGGTAATCATGTTGAACGTATTGTCGGTTGTCCGCTTGAGCAGGGTGTGCAGCGCTTCGCTGCCGATCTTCGCATCCGTCGTCACAAAAGCCAGCATGGTCGCCATATTGGGATGAATCATGCCCGAACCTTTGGCAGCTCCTGCGATGGTCACGGGTACACCGTCGATTGAGACGGAGACGCACAGCTCTTTTTTGACCAGATCCGTCGTTAGAATCGCTTGGCTGAACTGTTCGCCGCCGTCCGCTTCGTTCGTCAGCACGTCGGCCAGCCGCGAGATCCCGTCCCGCACGCAGTCCATCTTGAGATTCTCGCCGATCACCCCGGTAGAAGCGACCGCCACGTCCTGCTCATCCACACCAAAGCTGCTTGCTGCCAGCGCACGCATCTCATAAGCATCGGCGTCGCCCTGCTTGCCTGTGCAGGCATTGGCGTTGCCGCTATTGACGATCACCGCACGCAGTACGCCATTGACGAGGCTCTCACGTGTGGTCTGAAGCGGAGCTGCCTGAAAAATATTCGTCGTATACACAGCTGCCGCTGCCGCCGGAACTTCGCAGACAATCGCTCCGATGTCGTTCCGCTCTGTTTTTTTCAAACCACAATGCAGACCCGCTGCCCGGAATCCGCGTGGGGTGATGATCGAACCGCCTTCGACGACGGTATAAGAAGGAACTGCCATGAGAGACTTCCGCCTTTCGCTATATAATCAATGAGTCGATCAAGGGTACATGGGAACAAAATTCAGGCCCGTTGCCTCGTCCCAGCCCATCATGATATTCAAGTTCTGAATCGCCTGTCCTGCCGCACCTTTGACCATATTGTCGATTGCCGATACGATCGTCACCCGTCCGGTGCGCTCATCCACGGCAAATCCAAGGTCACAGTAGTTCGATCCCGAGACTTCTTTGGTTGCTGGAAGAACACCGTTATCGCGCACACGCACAAACGGTCTTCCTTTATAGAAGCTTCGGTACAAATCGATAAAGTCCTGCGTGCTTTTCGATCCATTTACCGAGGCATACATCGTACTGAGAATACCACGGGTCATCGGGATCAGGTGTGTAGTAAAGGTGACGACCACTTCCTGCCTTGCCACTTCACCCAGTACCTGCTCAATCTCCGGAATATGCTGGTGGGCGTTGACCTTGTATGCTTTGACGCTTTCATTGATCTCGCTGTAATGCGTGCCAAGGCCCGTACCCCGTCCTGCACCGGACACGCCCGTCTTGGCATCGATGATGAGCGTCTTGGGATCGATCCAGCCTTCTTTAACCGCCGGAATCAGCCCCAGCAGGGTTGCTGTTGGGAAGCATCCTGGATTGGAGATGACCGTCTGCCCTGCCACTGCTTCCTCATACACTTCGCTCAAGCCGTATACGGCCTGCTGAAGTACCTCATCGGATGCCGGTGTGCGCTTGTACCACTTTTCGTAGACGGCTCCGTCCTTCAAACGAAGATCGCCGGATAAGTCGATCACTTTCAGCCCTTGCTCCAGCAGCTTGGGTGTCAGCTCCGCGCTTACGCCTGCTGGGGTAGCCAGAAATACAACGTCCGCTTGAGCCTTGATTGCAGCCGGTTCAATGGCTTGCAGATCCAACTCCATGATATTCGTCAGATGAGGAAAACTTGTACTCAGCGGCGTGCCGCTGTTCGACGATGACAGCACACAGCTCACTTCGGCGTAAGGGTGTGCTTGCAGCAGGCGAATCAGCTCTGCCCCGCCATATCCGGTCGCTCCAACAATTGCTGCTTTGATGCTCTGATTACTCATTCTTCTTAACCTCCGTTCGTCCCGATTTCCGAATGAATCCGTGCATAGAATCAAAATAATATGTATTATTATACGTTCGGCGTCATATAAATACAACCTTTCACGGAAAAGTTCATATTCTGTGGGAGTAGGGGACTTGGAGAAGACAAATTCGAGTCATTACTGATAAGACAGGGAATAGAAAATCACTGTATCCAAACATAGAAACCATGAAAAAAGCGACTTCTGGCAGATCGCCAAAAGTCGCTTTTTATGCATAACATTGATCTTTTTCAAACCCAAACAGAAGTTACATCTGAATCTTGAATCCTTTGCCCAGCACTTCCTGCGCGTTGCTGATGACAACAAAAGCTTCAGGATCGACGGAACGCACCAAGGTTTTCAATCGGCTGGTCTCGCTCTGACCGATCACAACCATCAGAACAGGACGCGATTCTCCGGTGTAACCGCCTTTACCCGTCAGCTCCGTTAGCCCGCGATCCAGATCCTTCAGGATTACTTCGGTCATTTCCTGTCTTTTATCCGTAATGATGTAGGCGACTTTGGTATAGCTCGTACCCATTTCTACGGCGTCAATGACTTTGCCTGTTACATACAGTCCGATCAGTGCATACAGCGCGTTCTCCAACGACAGGGTAAAGCCCGCCAGTGCGATAACTGTACCATCGGTCATCATCACGCACAGCGATAGACTCAGCCCGGTATATTTCTGGAGCAGCTGCGCGACAATGGACAAACCTCCAGTTGAGCCCCGACCACGGAAGACAAGGCCCAATCCCAACCCGACGCCAATCCCTCCGTACAGGGAGGCCAGCAGCGGATTCGCCGTTGGAATGGGCCAATCCCGCGTCACATAGATCAGAAGCGGCAGGCACACGGTTCCTATCAGAGTCCGAACGCCATACTGACGCCCCAGCAGTACAACACTAGCAAGGAACAGCGGAATATTGAATAACCACTGGGTAAAAGCAGGCTCCAGGCCAAACCATTCATGGATAATGATTGACAGTCCGGATACGCCGCCAGAAGCGATCTGATTGGGAAGGAGAAACAGGTTAAATGCGAGGGCGGTAATAAAGGACCCGACAGCAATGAGGACGACATCGAGCACATTGCGCCCGAGGCCGTCCACAGGAATCACAGGTTTTCTTCGGCTTGTCTGCATGCTGTCGTCTTATTCCGCCGTCTCGGTCTTGAGCTGGCTGCGCAGGTACGCATCAATAAAGCCATCCAGCTCGCCGTCCATCACTGCACCAATGTTGCCGGTCTCATGCGTTGTACGGTGGTCTTTGACCATGCTGTACGGATGGAACACGTACGAACGGATTTGGCTGCCCCAGCCGATCTCCGATTGTTCGCCGCGAATTTCCGCCAGCTCCTGCTTCTGTTCTTCGATTCTGCGCTCGTAGAGCTTGGAACGCAGCATGGTCATCGCACGTTCCCGGTTCTTGATCTGGGAGCGTTCGTTCTGACAGGTTACAACCACGCCTGTCGGAATGTGCGTGATCCGCACCGCCGAGTCGGTGGTATTAATGTGCTGGCCGCCTGCGCCGCTCGCACGGTACGTATCGATCTTGAGATCTTCCGTACGGATCTCGATGTCGATCGTATCGTCGATCTCCGGTACCACGTCGCAGGAGACGAAGGAGGTATGGCGTCTGCCCGACGAGTCGAACGGCGAGATGCGAACCAGACGATGGACGCCTTTTTCCGCTTTGAGATAGCCATACGCATTGTAGCCCTTGATGAGCAGCGTAACGCTCTTGATGCCCGCTTCGTCACCTGGCAGGTAGTCAAGCGTCTCGACCTTGAAACCGCGCTTCTCCGCCCAACGGGTGTACATCCGCAGCAGCATCTGGCCCCAGTCCTGCGACTCGGTACCGCCCGCACCCGGATGCAGCTCCAGAATCGCGTTCAATTTATCGTAAGGCTCACTGAGCAGCAGCTGAAGTTCAAATTCGTTAAGCTTGTTCACGATCTCCGTTACACTGCTTCCTACTTCGTCAGCCATGTCCTGATCGTTCTCTTCGTCAGCCAATTCAGCCATCAGAACGGCATCATCGTAATCCTGCTGAAGCTTGGCGTATTGATCGACAGAACCTTTGACTGCGTTCATCTCGGCAATGACCGCCTGCGCTTTGTCATTATCGTCCCAGAAATCGGGTGCCGACATCTTCTCTTCAAAGTTGGAGATCATCTCCTGTTTGAGGTCTAAGTCAAAGAGACCCCCTAAGGTTGGTTAATTTCTGCGCAATCTCACGCAGATCCTGTTTGACTTGTGGATCGATCATGTCTCTTCACCTCGTTGGTAGTCTGGAGCCTGCTCACGGCCTGAAGCAGTTAACTTGCAGGCACGGTGAGGAACTCTCTGTTTTATCGTATCGGACTTTATGACGTTTGCGTTGAGCTTGTTGAATACATTCCATAGCCATATTCCCTTTGGACCCCTGAACAGCCCTTCGGCCCGGCCTCCGAAAAACTTTCGGAAACCGGGCCGTATACTGGCGCTGTCTAACCGTTAAATCGGTAAGCGGCAGCCGGGACGTGCAGCAATTTGAGACTAAGAGTTACCCTTCACCTGAAAAGGTATCGACGAATCCCGATTAACGCTGGTTACGGCGCTCTTTGCGGGAAGCTTTCTTTTCTGGCGTTGGGCTGTTGGTGCTGATCTTCTTCTCATCGATGACCGCTTCACGCTGTTGGTTGGACTCCACGCGAGCTTTCATGATGTACGTCGAGACTTCTTCCTGGATGCTGGCAATCATCTGATTGAACATCTCGAAGCCTTCAAACTGGTACTCACGAAGCGGATCGGTACCGCCGTAAGCGCGAAGGTGGATACCTTGACGAAGTTGATCCATCGCGTCGATGTGATCCATCCACTTCCGGTCAACCGCACGCAGCGCGATAACTTTCTCAAACTCACGCACCATCGCTTCACCCAGGGCCTCTTCACGTTCGTTGTAACGCTGTTCAATTTTCTCAAACAGGTACTCCGTGATTTCCGAAGACTCTTTGCCCCACAGCTCGTCGCGTGTGATCTCGCCCTCTTCGAGCAGTTTGGCGTTGATGTAATCTGCCACTTGTTCCAATTCCCAGTTTTCCGGAATCTCGTCACTGGTGTGTGCTTCAACGACACGTTCAATGGTGGCGTGAATCATGTCCAGAATGACAGACTTCACATTCTCCGAATCCAGCAGTTCCTGGCGCTGCTTATAGATGACGCCGCGCTGTTGGTTCATGACATCGTCATATTGGAGAACGATTTTACGCGTATCAAAGTTATTGCCTTCGACGCGTTTCTGAGCCGATTCCACCGCACGGGTAATCATCCGGCTCTCGATAGGCTGGTCTTCCTCGAAGCCCAGACGTTCCATCATGTTGAGCACGTTATCGGCGCCAAAGCGCTTCATCAGTTCGTCGCCCAGCGACAGGTAGAACTGTGTCGAACCCGGGTCACCCTGACGGCCTGCACGACCGCGCAGTTGGTTATCGATCCGGCGTGATTCGTGGCGTTCCGTACCGATGATGTGAAGACCGCCCAGTTCAGCGACTCCTTCACCCAATACAATGTCGGTTCCGCGTCCCGCCATGTTGGTTGCGATCGTAACCGCACCCGGTTGACCGGCGCTGGAAATGATCTCCGCTTCTTCAGCATGGTATTTCGCGTTCAGAACCTGGTGACGGATGCCTTTTTTCTTCAGCATCTCCGACAGCAGCTCGGAATTCTCGATTGAGACGGTACCCACCAGAATCGGTTGATTCTTGGCATGACGTTCTTCGATCTCCTTGACTACTGCACGGAATTTGCTCGCTACACTCTTATACACGACATCCGGTGCATCGATGCGTTGGTTCGGCCGGTTGGTTGGCACTTGCAGCACTTCGAGACCGTAGATTTTCTTGAACTCTTCTTCTTCCGTCTTCGCCGTACCGGTCATACCGGCCAGCTTGCGATACATCCGGAAGTAGTTCTGGAAGGTAATCGTCGCCAGCGTCATACTCTCATTCTGGACGGTGATGCCTTCCTTCGCTTCGATCGCTTGGTGGAGACCATCGCTGTAACGACGACCTGCCATCAGACGGCCCGTAAATTCGTCCACGATGACCACTTCGTCTTCGACTACAACGTAATCCACGTCACGGCGCATGATGACGTTCGCTTTGAGCGCTTGAACGATGTGGTGATTCAGCATGACATGCTTTTGGTCATACAGGTTGTCGATGCCGAAGTCGCGCTCTGCCTTAGCCGCGCCCTTGTCAGTCAGCGATACCGCTTTGACCTTGATGTCTACCGTGTAATCTTCTTCCGCTTGCAGGCGCTTCACGAAGCGGTCTGCCAGGAAGTACAGTTCGGTGGACTTCTGCGCCTGACCGGAGATAATCAGCGGTGTACGCGCCTCGTCGATCAGAATCGAGTCCACTTCGTCAATAATACAGAAGTAGAGCGGACGCTGTACCATCTGTTCCTTGTACAGCACCATATTGTCACGCAGATAGTCGAATCCGTATTCGTTATTCGTTCCATATGTGATGTCGCAAGCGTAAGCCGCCTGTTTCTCGGCATGTTCCATGCCGCTCAGGTTGAGGCCTACCGTCAGACCGAGGAAATTATAAACCTGTGCCATTTCCTCGCTGTCGCGCTGCGCCAGGTAGTCATTGACCGTGACCACGTGCACGCCGTTTCCGACCAGTGCATTCAAGTAGACGGGGAGTGTACCGACCAATGTCTTACCTTCCCCGGTTTTCATTTCCGCGATTCGGCCGTTATGCAGGGCAATGCCGCCAATGAGCTGTACATCATAGTGGCGCTTACCGAGCGTACGCTTGGATGCTTCGCGCGTTGTGGCGAACGCTTCCGGCAGCAGGCTGTCAATCGATTCGCCTTTAGCCAGGCGCTCGCGGAACTCGACGGTCTTGTTCTTGAGCTGTTCGTCCGTGAGTTTCTCGAAATCCGGTTCCATTTTATTGATGATGTCCACGGTGCGCATGAACTTTTTGACGTCCCGTTCGTTCATATCCCCGAAGATTTTTTTGACAAGTCCTAACATGTTGTGCCCCTTTCGTGCAAAACGGATGGTTTGCCTAAATTGTACCAGCTTGAGCGTGCCCGGGCAACCGCGTAAGCCTTGCCCCAAGCTGTACCGTAAATTCCTTAACATATTATATACGCAGAAAGAGCCTTATCCGGTGCGGACAAGGCTCATTTTCTTCAAAATTCATGAGTTTTTTGTGAAAGTAAGTCGTTATTCTTGCTCAATCAGACCATATTTTCCATCATTTCGGCGATACACCACGTTTACCGTTTCGGTATCGATGTTGGAGAATACGAAGAAGTTGTGGCCGATCATGTTCATTTGCAGGATGGCTTCTTCAACATCCATCGGCTTGAGCAGGAAGCGTTTGTTGCGTACCACTTGGAGTTCTTCTTCTCCCTCCTCTTCGTCCGTAGATGGCGAGACGGAAGCGTTGACACCCTCATCGACGAACAATCCCTTCAGACTTTCGTCTTGACGGAATCTGCGGTTCATCTTGGTTTTGTGTTTGCGAATTTGACGTTCCAGCTTCGATAGTACCGAGTCGATCGACGTGTACATATCGTCGCTCCGATCTTCCGCACGAAGGAAAATACCGCCTGGAAGAGGGATGGTCACCTCCACTTTATGAATGCCACGAGTTACGTTGAGCGTAACCGTACCTTCTGTAGCAGGGGGGATATCGAAGTACTTGTCGAGTCGGCTGAGTCTCTTATCGACATAGTCTCTCAGAGCGTCAGTAACTTCAATTTGTTGTCCGCGAATCGCAAAATCCATAGGGCACTCCTCCTTATGTCACCATTATAACACAGCGTTAACGCTGAGTAAAAATCTTGTTAACGCTTGAACGGCGGTTCGGCACGTTGTCTGTGAAACGTTCAACGAACCGCCGTTATTTCTTTCTTTTAACCGTAAATGCAAGTCGGCAAACGTTCAAATGATCTCACTGCGATCTCCTTCACCGAAGCCGATGTCGATTCGACCTCATCGCCCCGATCGGGAGGCGCGGCGTCTCAGCACCAAGCCAAGCAGCAGCAGAGCCGCTCCTGCCAAGATATAAGGCGCCTTACTTGACTCTCCCGTCTGTGGGAGTGTCGGTTGCTCTTGCGGCACTACCGTTCCCGGTACAACGGTTCCGGGAACGACGGTGCCAGGAACGACGGGCGGCGTGCCCTGCGGCACGTCTCCGTCCGGAACGGATGTCTCCGGCTCACCGGGATTGACCGGCGGAACTCCCGCAGGAACCGGATCACCCGGCACCGGGAACTCCGGCTGCGCGGGTGGAGAAGCTGGAATCTCCGGCATGCCCGACGGCGTACCCTCGTCAGGAATCGGTACTTCCGGTTCGGCCGTGGACGGAACCGAAGGCGTATTCGGTGTGCCCTGCGGATTGTTCTCATCAGGGACGGACACTTCCGGCTCCGGCACAACGGGTGTCCCGGCGTCTGTTGGCGGTGTCGAAACATCCGGTGTCTCCTCGTTAGTTGGAGGCACCGAAGGCGTACCCGAAGGGACGCCGTCGTCCGGCACGGGAGTCTCGGGATTGACAGTTCCCGGTGTACCTGGATCAATTGGTGTACCTCCGCTGCTTGGCGGTGTCGTCGGTGTATCTGGCTCTGTTGGCGGTACATCCGGGCCTCCAGGCGTTACCGGTGGATTAGTAGGCGGCCCTGGCTCTTGAGGCTCTCCAGTCCCCGGAACTTCAGGGGTACCCGGCTGCTCCGGCGCTACAGGAAGCAGCTCGTTCTTGACGGTCACGGCGCTCACGCCGTTCGCTCCTGCGTTACCGGAACCGATCACCACCATCAGGGACGGATTAGCTTCGTCCAGTGCGTAACCTTCCGGTGCCCGCGTCTCGGTCAGCTTGTAGCTGCCATAGAGCAGCTGCCCGAACAGGATGCGTCCATCGGCATCTGTTGTACGGGTAATGGCCGGGCGACGCTTATTGACGTCCTGAAGCGTAAAGGTTGCACCCGCCAGATGCTTCGATGGGTCCTGCGCATCGACTTTGGTTAATTCAAGCGATCCGCGGACTCCACTTCCTGTTCCTGAGCCAGAAGAGGCACGGAATAAGATGGAACGATCCACTTCAGTCTGTCCGGTGGTCACCCCTGTGCCCTCGAAACGCACCGTATTCCCGACCTCTGTACGGTCGGCTGCATAAACGTTTGTCGCATAATCCAGAATGAACGCTCCACGGATTGGCTGCGCGAAGGACAATTCAAACTGTTCGCCTTCATTCGACGACATCACAATGACGCCATAGTCCTGGCCTTTGACCAGTGCTTCCCCGCGCGTCAATTTCCCGTCCGCTGCGACAGCTGCTTGATACAATCGGAAGGATGTCTCGTCTACCGACTGTCCACCCATCGGACGGTCGATGACTTTGGCCTTTTCCACATACGATTGACCGCGGTTGATCGTTACACTCCAATCGATTCGGCTGCCTTTTTGGGCACCCGTCTTGGAGACATATTCACCGCCGCCTGGAATCGGCACTTCCGCGCTCCAACTCTCGGCGTTCGTACCTGCACTTGTCAGCACCGCCTCGTTGGAGGCGGACTTACCGACGATCTGACCATCTACCGTAGTCTTGAAGGTGATCCAATATGGCGTGTTGATCGTCTGGGCAAATGCGATACGCAGAGTGCCGCCATTGTCCGCGCTCGGGTAGGTGACGCTGTAATCGGCAGGGTTCACTACAGCTCCCTTTTGGGTTCCATTTTTTCCACCTGTTTGTACCAGATTATAGACCGTCAATGAGTTCTCCACATAATGCTGCCCTGGCTGAATAACGTCCGTCAGCACCGCTTCACTCAGCGACAGGTTATTATAGTTGGCCTTGATGTCCCAGGTCAGCTCTTTGCTCTGCGGGTTGTAGCTGCCTGATTTGGAGCCATTCTGGAGCGTCAGGCCATCCGGCGTAAACCGTGCCGTCACGTCGCGGCTGCGCGCGGTTCCGTTTTCCGTCCAAGACAGCTTGGCCGCGTTGACGAAATCCGCCTGATTGCGGTCGGTTTTCCAAGTCTGGTTGAAGCTCGTGTTATACGTAACCGTTACTCGATCCGTGAGCGTCTGGTTGAACGAGATGACGAAGCCGGAGCGATTTCCGGCTGGAATGGACACCACATAATCACTCGTGTTCATCGCCGTTCCGTTTGCATTCAGCACCTTGAGTGTGCCCGGAACCAGTTCAAGCCCACCATTCGGGAAGGTATCGGTCAACACGGCATTCTCCATGCGGAAACGATCTTCGTTCACTACCGTGCGCCAGGAAGCCATCTTGCTCTTGTAGTTGACGCCGGTGTTCACCTTGGTCAGCAGGCTGCGCTGGAGCGTCTGTGCGGCTGACTTGCTGACTGTACCTGCTGTTACCGTATTGGTAATCCGGTCATTGGTGTATACAGGATCTACGGCAGTCGTACGATAGGTGATGTCATAAGTCCCTTTCACGTCCGACAGGAACTGTAGATCGAAGCCAACGCGTCCACCAGACACCGGAACACTTTTCAGCGTATAGTCAGTTCCTTCCACCAATTGGCGTCCAACTGCCGATTCGATGACGCTCAGCGAACCTTCAACCAGGCGTTGGCTGCTGTTGAAGCGATCCTTCAGCAGAGCCTGACTCTGTGGAATGGTCAGCATACCGGCATTGTAGCGAATCTTCCAGTCAATCGACTGGGTGGCCCGATCATAGGCGCCCACGGATTTGTTCAAGAGTTCACCGCGCTTCACACTTACCGTTGCGGAAGCCGTCACCGGTTCCTGCCCCGCTGCTTTCAGTGTTGCGGTATTTGTAAACTTCGTCTGGGTTCCCACCTCCACGGCAGTCCCATACGTAATTCGATAAGCCTGTCCATTCAAAGCGTTGGCAAATGAGAGGTTCAGACCCGAAGATCCATCTCCGTTCAACGTGTACTGTTCGGCTGACAGCTTCTCGCCCTGTGTCCGTTCTCCGGAAGGCGAAATGCCCAGCTTATAGACCTGCACCGATTCAAGATCCAGCGTCAGGCCATCAGGAATCGGATCATTTAACGAAACTTCTTTTAACTTTTGCAGCGAGGTATTCACATCTACGGTCCAGTTAATACGGCTCGCCGCATCGTCTGCTGTACCTTTCTTGTCGAGAAGTGTGCCCTGTTTGGGCTTCAGATACAGCATAAACACCTGTTCCGTCTCCCCGATGGCAAAAGGAATACGAACTTCCGTGCTCTCGCGTATCACTTCTTCTTTCAGTTCAGAACGTACCGTGATCGTGCCCGAGACATTGGAATGATCTTCAACAAAACGGCTGAATGTAACGATAACATGTCCATTCGTATCGACGCTGAATGAACCGGCTGATTCGCCCGATTCTCCACCTATGGTCAGGGGAACATCGCGGATGTCCGTGTAAATCTGAAACGCCTGCGGCAGATCAAATTCAAACGTCGAACCTTCCTTGTATGTATGGTCATTCGGCAGCGCCCAATCATAGTTCAGTCGGAGGGCTTCACCAGGATCAATCCGGATCTCGGAGGAATCCTCGCCTCCCAGGGCACGGCCTTCATCGTCAGTCAGTGATACCGACGTCAGAATATTAGAAGGCTGAGGTTCGGCATAGACGGCTTCTCCGACCGTTACGGCCGGCTGATCCTGCTGTTCCTGCGGCTCAGTTTGGTCTGTGGTCGCTGCTTCGTCAGCGGGCTGAGTAGGCTGCTGCACAGATTCGGCAGGCTGAGTGGGGTTAGTGGGGGTATTTGAAGCTGCGGCCGGCTCAGACTTGTTCCCGTCAGACGCGCTTCCCGACTCCGATAACGTTTGCACGACTGGCTGTGATTCTTCCGCCCATGCGGTTCCCGCTCCGAATCCGAGCAGGCTGTGCAGCATTAGCACGATAGCAACCAGAGCTGCACCTAATCTTTTGTACACGTTGACCATCCCTCCAGTAGTTCCGGGTACCCGCGCGGATCTATACATGATTTATCGGAACCTAACCTTTTACCTCAAGGCCTCTGAGAAGCAAGCTGAACCACCCGCTCACCCGGTTTACTCCTGTTCCGCGCGTATTCCACAGTTGTATGCTGATTGCCAGCGATTGATGGCTACCAGGCAGGCGTATGCCTTCTTGATTAGTTAAACGCTTCCTGAGTAGGATAAACTCATATATTTTTGTTTATAGAACCTTATTTATCCATATGTAAAAAGAACGCACAAAAAAGACCCCACCTAAGTGAGGTCTTCGGGCTGAGCCATGTGTACTCTCTAACCAGCATAAATCATTAAAGCCTAATCATCTATGTAGGTCAGGTATACGGCTGCGACGACTTACAGAGGAGTTACGTTGGAAGCTTGTGGTCCGCGTGCGCCTTCAACGATGTCGAACTCAACGGATTGTCCTTCTTCCAGCGTTTTGAATCCTTCGATTTGAATCGCCGAGAAGTGAACGAAAACGTCGCCGCCTTCTTCCGTTTCGATGAAACCGTAACCTTTTTCTGCGTTAAACCATTTTACTTTACCTTGCATGCACGAACATTCCCTTCGTTATCAAATAAATAGGTTTGATCCACTACTCGACTATACCACCGCTTCTTCTTCACTGTCAATTGGAATATAAAATGTTTTCATGCAATTATATTCCAATGATTATGTTCAGACGTATAGTAGTGGATGAGGCCGGAATAATAGACTTGATTAGTGATTAAACTAAAAAATCCCGAGTGAAACAGACTTCACGTTCAAATCATAATTTTTAGTCGGTAATCTCAATATCTCTTGATCCATTCTGCGTAAGAACGATAGATTCTGTCCAATTGATTTACGACCTCACTTGGCTTCTGCATGTTCTCCATGTATGAAGCGTCCACACAATGCTTATATGTATCCAGCAAAATTTGTTCAAGTTCTGCCCTGGAGGAGAAGTTATGATAATAATTGGCGATCGACACACGCATTAGCCAAAATGTTTTGCTGCATAAGACTATATACATATCTTGCAGCACTCTTTCATCTACGCTGATCTCCATATTCAGCATCAAATCAAAAAAGCCTTTGTGCTGCTCCAGACGGCTGCCAATCGTAGCATAAGTGGGAACCCTGGTGCTGTCTTTCGCTTTTATTACGTCTTCTTCTGCCATCTCTTCAGCAGCTCCTTCTCGGACAAGAGGAAGTACGGAAGAATGAACTTCGCCGTATTGGCACATTATCATTTCCCAGCACATGTGAGGATAATATCCAGCTGTTAAATTATTATTTTTATAAAGGGCGTCCACCTGCTCAAACATCTTTTTCTCTTTTGAAATCTGATTATTTAAAATCATGCCAGACATATAGTTGGAAGTTAACATAAATGTTTTTAAGGCTTCTTCACCAGCCTGAGCCATTTTCGTTTCAAATCGGCTTTGCTGAGTGGTACTCGCCTTCAGAAGCGCGACTTCGGGTTTTGCATACAGGAAGGCCATGATTTTCTCCAGAATCTGAAGATCTACCAGATCTTCATCACTCATAAGCAGGATAAATCGTCCGGAAGCTATTCGGCATACGTTGAGAATGTTAGCATAAAATCCTTTGTTTTCATCAAATTCAGAATAGGTAATGCGACTATCCTCGTAATTCTTAATCTCTTCGTAAAAAGGCGCTGTCGAATTACGGGTTCCGTTATTGGAAACGACAATTTCAAGTTCATAGTCATACACCGTGTTTAACGAATTGATTACCGTTTCAAGCGCTCGATAGCCCCTGTTATAGCTGGGTATACAAATACTTAAGATCACATGATCGAGATTTCGATGTTGTACCTTCAGTCGGCGTCTATGTAAATGTGTGAGATAGGATTCTGCCTTTTGCGTATCACCGCAATAACTGATGACATTCCTTGGGAGGTAACCGCTGCTGTTTTCAAAGAATTCCTTCAACTCTTGATAAGAAGCAAAGGCAGTGATACGGTCAAGCTCATCCACAATCCCACCTTGGAGTGTAGACAGAAACTTAGCATACTCCTCAAAAACAACGAAACATTCTTCGCCCTCTCTCGCGGTACTTTTCAAATCCGATCGGATATTGCCTAGCTCATACTTATCAATCATTAGAAAAGAGGCGACTAAATCAACCTTGTTCCATACACGCTCTGCATGTTCATTTTTTTCAAGAAGGGCAAAAGACTCTACAATTTTTCTATTTTTTTTATGATACAAGTAGTATTTATTTTCTACCTCAGTCGGGATTAAGTGATAAGGAAGCTCATGAAAATCCACTACCGAGGCTTGGTTCTTTAGACGTGCTGTATTGGCTTTATAATTTGCTTCAAATTCAAGCAAGTTAGGTTGAATAAAGCCTTGTTGAATGAATTGGTCGATTTCTTCGGAGAACTCAAAAGCTTGAGAAATTCTAAACATATCGATCGCTCGATCATACTGATTAAATTTGAATAAAAGTTCCCCGAAAATTTGGTAAAAGTTCGCTTTTTCCTGCGCAGAATACTGCTCATGGGCAGCATTTATTCTCTCATGAATATGAACCATCTGTGAGAACGCTTGCTGCACTTCGCCTTGCTCGATTAGACTCCAAATCTCATTCAACTCATGTACGTTCATTTTTGTTTTCCTCTTCCTCGCTAAGGAGATTTTTGTTAGCATCCGGAGTTCGCTTAATTTCTTCGCGGACACTGTAAACCAAAAATCTCCCAAGTTACTTTTTAAACATATAATATCTATAGCTAAGTGCATGACTTGATTAAGAGCGCATAGGATCTCGCTGGAGACTAGACGTTACCTTTCTTAAACCGACGCACAATATCCTTCGTTACATCAATCACCTGCTGAACGTCCATATCACTCATCTTCGGAAAAAGCGGCAGTGTAATCGCTGTTTCGTAATAGGCCTCCGCGTTTGAACACAGGCCTTCCGCATAGCCAAGTTCTCTATAATAAGGCTGGAGATACACCGGCATGTAGTGGACATTTACGCCAATATTGCAGTCGCGGAAAGCTTCAAAAATCTCCCGACGGGAGCCTTCAAAATACTCGGGCAGGAAACGCACAACGTATAGATGCCAGCTTGATGCAGCCTCGGGATGCTGCTCAGGCAGGACAAGTCCTGGGATACCAGCTAATTCACGGTTATAAATGGCAACAATCTCTCTGCGCTTGTCGATGAATCCATCCAGTTTATCCATTTGGGAGACGCCAAGCGCTGCCTGCATGTCAGTCATTCGGTAGTTATAACCAAGCGACTGCATCTCGTAATACCAAGGGCCTTCATTGCGGGTGAGTTCCTGAGGATCGCGGGTCATGCCGTGGCTGCGGAACTGCAAAAGCTTGCGATAGAATACCTCATTGTCCGTAACGATCATGCCACCTTCAGCCGTTGTAACATGTTTGACGGGATGGAAGCTGAACATGGTCATATCCGCCCAGGAACCGACCTTGCGCCCTTGGTAATCCGCTCCGATCGAATGTGCGGCATCTTCAATTACGATCAAATTATGCAGTCGGGCAATCTCTTGAATACGATCCATCTCGGCTGGCTGTCCGCTGAAATCGACTGGAATGACCGCTTTCGTGCGTGGAGTCAATTTTAGCTCAATCTGTCGGGGATCGATATTATACGTTATCGGATCAATGTCCGCGAAGACCGGAGTCCCCCCTTGATAAAGCACACAATTGCTGCTCGCCAAAAAAGTAAGAGGAGTGGTAATCACTTCATCACCAGACCCAATACCTGCTGCAAAGCAAGCTCCATGCAGAGCAGCTGTACCATTGCTAAAAGCTACTCCGTATTTAGCCCCTGCATACGAAGCCACTTTTTGCTCAAAGGCTTGAATCATTGGACCCTGAGTGATGAAGTCCCCTCTCAGAACCTGGACTACGGCTTCGATGTCCTCTTCATCCAACCACTGCTGACCGTAAGGAAGCATTGTCAATCTCTTGTCTGTTCTTTCCATTCCTTCCCCTCCTTATAATAACGCGCAGCAGGAAAGGCTGGCTTAAGCCAGCCCTCCTTGTTTGATCCACTCCCGCGTGCGTGCAATTCCTTCTTCCAGGGAAACGCGTGGTTCCCATCCAAGAAGCTGCTTCGCTTTATCCGAATTACAGAGCAGCTTTTGAATTTCGCTCTGAGGATGAATATGTTCAACGTGCTTGATTCTGCTTGCATCGCCTGTGATAAGCTGCGCCAGATCATTGACTGAAATGTCGCGCCCAAGCCCTGCGTTAACGATCTGACCGTTAACCGCATCGCTGAAACCGGCCTCTACGACGAAACGTGCGCAGTCCTCTACATACAGCAGATCCCGCGTTTGCGTTCCTTCACCATAAATATTCAGCACTTTGTTATCCAGGTCATTTTTGAGGAAGATGGCGACGACTCCACCTTCACCACCGGTTTTCTGAAAAGGACCATAGGTGTTGAAGGGGCGAATCACCACTGTCGGCAGATCATAGGCATAGTAATAAGACAGCACCATATTCTCTGCGCCGATCTTAGCTCCCGCATATGGAGAAGCTGGTTTTGTCGGATGGGCTTCATCGATGCCGTTCACATCCGTGCAGCGATCATACACCATGCAGGTGCTCATGAACACGACTTTGGTTCCGTACTGCTTGCACTGCTCCAAGATGTAGAAGGTTCCGACTGTATCGTTATTGAATGTCGTGCGAGGATCATCGATTGAGTCCTGCACATTGATCGAAGCGCCGAGGTGGTAGCAAATGTCGAAGCGATGCTCGGCAAACAGCTTGGATAGCAGTTCTTCGTCCAAGATAGTCCCTTCGATAAATCCCTTGAGGTTAGCATGGTTGCGGAATTCAGCGATATTGGATTCCTGCCCGTTGGACAGATCGTCCAGAATCCATACGTTATGGCCTTGGCTTAAAAGGTTTTTGGCAACCCAGCGGCCAATAAAACCGGCTCCTCCGGTCAGTAGAATGTTCATATTAGTCCCCTATTCTTTGTGTCTTAGATAAAATCCCAACTCAGTGGAGTTCCCTTGGCTAAGTCTTTAGTTATTTTTTTCCCAAGCACCAGATCGTAGTACTTTGGAGAAAGACCGTAACCCGGTCTAATAATTCTTACGTCTTCTTCAGTCAACTCATGTCCCGCTCTTAAGTCCTGAGTAACATAGAGAGAGCGTCTGAAGCGCATTGAAGATTTCTCTTCGTTTAGAGGACCGTAGGTTACTTCACCCAAAGCAAGCCAGGCTCTCTTTGTCTCTTCTACAAGTTGTTTTAATTCTTTCGGTTCTAAGGAAAAGGCTGAGTCAACCCCTCCTTCAGCTCTAGAAAGAGTAAAGTGTTTCTCGATAATAGTGGCTCCCAATACCGTGCTGGCTACTGCTGCTCCTACGCCCATAGTATGGTCAGACAGTCCCACTTCATAACCAAATAAATCTCGCATGTGCGGAATCGTTGCTAGATTTGTATTCTCTGGAGAAGCAGGGTAAGTACTTGTGCATTTCAATAAAGCCAATTGATGGTTTCCACTTTTCTCCACTTCTCGAACTGTTTCATCCAGCTCGGACAAAGAGGCCATCCCTGTAGATATAATCATAGGCTTTCCGGTGGAGGCTACCTTACGAATCAAGGGCAAATCGCTATTTTCAAAAGAGGCAATTTTGAAAGCCGGCACATCGAGTTCCTCTAGAAAATCGACTGCTGTATGGTCAAAAGGAGAACTGAATGCAATAAGGCCCAATTCCTTGCAGCGTTCAAAAATAGGTTCATGCCATTCCCACGGTGTATAAGCTTGCTTATACAAATTGTAAAGGGAATTTCCTTTCCACAAACTATTTTCTTCTTTTATGAAGAAGTCTTCACGATCAACATCCAATGTCATGGTTTCAGCTGTATAAGTCTGCAACTTTATAGCGTCAACCCCTGCCAGAGCAGCTTCCTCAACAATCTTCATTGCTCGCTCTAATGATTGGTTATGATTTCCCGACATTTCAGCAATTATAAAAGGAGGCGATTGACGCGAAATCTCTCTATCCCCGATAGTGAGTTTGGGTTTCATGGAGGACTTCCTTCCCGTATTTATATTTATGAGCTTTTCCGAGCAATCCCCTTGATTTTTCTCAAAGGTGTTTCCCATCCCTCTTTTTCAAGGATATGCTTATACTCTTCTAGATCTTTTTTGTAATGAAGACTCCCAGAATTTTTATCTTGCGGATAGGCTGTCATCTTACCATTTCGGATTTCAAGCCAATGCTTGAATAAAAGATCGATTGCTGTTTTATTCAACTTGAAGTAGCTAGTTTTTAGTGTATCTTCTTCTTCAAAATGTACTTCTTCTTGTACCAGAATGTCGCCCGTATCTAAACCTGAATCGATGTAATGAATCGTTACTCCTTTTCTCGTATCCTCAGCAATACTCCAAAAATTAGGGTCCGCACCTCTATTCCAAGGTAAGTACGAGATATGAATGTTGATTATTCTGTGAGAAAATAGCTCGATAACGTCGGGAGTAATCAAGTGACGATATCCAAAACTAATGATAAAATCCTTATCTTCAATAACTTTGCTCATTCTATCTATTTTTTCCGTATGAAAAGTAACCGTATCTCCGTAAACATCTTTCATTGACTGCTTCACTGTGTCATTGCTCGGGCCTAGCCAGAGTATTTCCATATTAACGGTTCACCCCCATTGTCAATAGAACTTTAGCCACCCTCGCCGCTCCCTCGCCATCCACTAGTTGAATAGCTTTCTTTCTGCGTTCTTTCCGTTCTTCACAGCTATCTTGCAGAAAATCTGAAATTGCGGAAGACAACGAACTAGCCGTTATATTTTCGCTTTCTCCCAAATAGGTATCAATCCCTAAAAATTGTCCTTGTTCAGCGATTTGAATTTGATTTTCTGCTATCGCAATCGTAATGGCTGGCAAACCCATACAATAACGTTCCCAAGTGATGGAGCCTGCCGAGCATACTGCAAAGCCGGCCCTCATCATTGCGCTACTCATGGAAGGCGGTTGCACGAGCAACTCGACCCAGGGTTTCCCCCCATACTGCTCTTCGATTTGTTTGATCTTAGTGTTAGATCCACCTAGGATAACCACTGCTTCGTAACTTTGAGAGCCTTTCGTAGCGTTTAATATTTCCAAAGCCTGTAGGGTTTTTAACGTTTCGTTCGTGGGATCTGTACCTCCGAAACATATGAGTATTTTATTTTCGTATTCACTTCGTTCAAGTGAGAATTTTTTTGAATTTTGCATCTGTATAAATTCCGGTCTAAGTAAAGCATACGATGGCCCTAACAATCTAGTGGTGTGCTTAGGCACAAAAGACAAATAACGCACTTGATTATTTAAAGAAAAATTAGTATCTAACAGAATATCGCAGCTGTGAAATCTGTTTTCCAAGTCGTCTATCACCATTGTCTTAAAAAACAGAGAAGACACTATTTCTTCCCATACATGATCAATGCCATAATGATCAATGATCAAATAATCCGTTTTTTCCTTGCTGATGTATGCGCTTAACTGTTGGGCAATCTGCTGAGCTTCTTCAACACTTCCCAAAGAAAATTCGGAAGAAAATTCTTGTAAAGAGTAGCCTTTACCTGATATAAGCTGTCTTAAAGAATCGGTTAGATTTCTACACACAAAAATGATTTCTTCCACAGCATTTTTTAACTCTTCGCAAAGAGATAAGCATCGCATTATGTGTCCTATTCCTAATGATTCAGATGCATCTGCCCTGATGAAAACTCTCATTGTAACCCTTCTGAATTGCTCAACTTCTTTTGCTCTACCCCGGCATTGATCTCGTAAAGTTCTGGTTTTTGTTGCATTAAAGCAATGCCTTTTTCCCAAGAGAAAATTTCATTCTCTCTATACAAATTTTCATAAATCTTCTGAATCAAATCCCAATCCTCCGCTGTATCCAGTGTCCAACGGTATTCTGAATAGTCAATCGCATTCTCATAACTGTACAAAGAGAAGAGATCCGGATTATTGTAAACGTAAGGAGTGACATGCTCTCTTGACTCTTGATTCGACGCATTTTCATGCGCAACTTTTAAAGACTCGAAAGATAAAACCTCTGCATCGAGTCCTCTAGGATAGGAGCGTTTCAATGTATTACTTACGTAATCATATTTATGTTCCTTGTAAAAGCCGACTAGATCAGAGAGAACTTCGCTATCAATCAATGGACAATCTGAAGTTACCCGTACAACTATATCTGCCTGATTCAGAACAGCTGCCTGATAATAACGATCTAATACGTCATCTTCATTCCCGCGAAACCATGCCACTCCAAGCTTCTCAGCCTCTTCAACGATTAGATTATCCTTTTCCGCTTGCGTTGTAGCTACAACTACTTGATCGATATTAGAGGCTCGAATCACTCGCTCGACTACATGCTGCAATACCGTCTTTCCGAACAAATTTTTCATAACTTTTCCTGGCAAACGAGTCGAACCCATTCTCGCTTGGATAATCGCTACTGTGTTCATTGAGGTCTCCTCTCTCATAAAAGTTGTTCTTTTCTTAACCATTCTGAAATAAGCAACTTTGAGATTGGGATCATTTCTAACGGTTCTTTAAGCAGTAGCTTGGATGAATTGCTGTTGAAAAAGGCTGGCACAATAAACATATTCTCTGCTTCATGAGAAATCAGATATTCATCTGCAGTCATCAATTCTTCGTAGCGTTTCTCTCCGGGTCGAATTCCGATGACTTCCATCTTTACAGCTTCCCGAATCTCGTATTTACTTACGGTATGTTCTATTAGAATTTCTGCTAGATCTCCAATACGAATAACTGGCATTTTCAAGACGAATACTTCTCCACCTCTAGCTATCCCATTTGCTTCCAATATCAATTGAATAGCTTGTGAAGGAGTCATCATATATCTAAGCATGTCAGGGTCTGTAACCGTTACTTTTCTTTGTTCAAGAATCTGCTTCTTGAACAAAGGAATAACGGACCCTCTCGAACCCATCACATTCCCGAACCTTACGGATGAAAACACGGTCTCTTTCGATCCTTTTTGATACTCGGCCGCGGAAATCAATCGTTCGGCGGTTAGTTTAGTTGCACCATAAGTATTAGTTGGCGATATGGCCTTGTCCGTGCTTGTAAACAGCACTTTTTTTACATTATTTTCAATTGCAGCCTGAATGACATTTTGAGTTCCGATTACGTTCGTCTGCACTGCTTCAAATGGATTGTATTCGCAGGAAGGCACATGCTTCATGGCCGCCAAGTGGAAGACATAATCGATGTCTTCCATAGCGCGGCCAAGTCTCTGTTGGTCTCTAACGTCGCCGATCAGAAAGCGCAGCCGTCCCGAATACTGCGCGAATTCGATCGCCATCTCGTACTGTTTGTGTTCGTCACGGCTAAAAATACGGATGACCTGAGGTTCTTCCTCAAGAAGTCGCTTGACCAAATGGCATCCGATAGTGCCCGTACCACCTATAACCAAAATTTTCTTGTCCTTATAGATTGAAGTCAAACGATCTCCTCCCGAGCTTCAGCCTCGTCAATCCGTTTGATAGACTCCTGGAAAATCTCATGCAGGAACGGGAATTTACTTTTTATGTCTTTCAACAGCATACCCAGGCTCTCGTAAAGTAAATCCGCTTTTTTGGTCAAGCTTTTCTCCAATACGATTAAAGGCTGCTTCTGATCGAAACTTGCCAGTTCTCTTGGGGAAACACTCTCATAAATTTGTGTGAACCAATCTCGGTTGACGATCGCTGCCCAACGCTCTTCGATTTCTACAATGGTATTCAGACACTTGGCTGGCTTCGTACGGCTCCATTCACGAAGAGGATTCATCAGTTTAAGCAGGGCCTGGATTTCTTTTTCTACATTGGAGAAATCGATTATAGTCTCTTGAAGCTTGCTCTTCGTAAATGCTCTTTCTTCTTCGGTGGATTTTCCAGAACCCCAAGAAACTAAATCCATCAATACACCGGCATCAAATGGCTGAGCTTCTACCGATGCGTATACCTCTTCAATCGGTTTCCAAGTGGTTCCTGCCAAAGAAGCGCCGTTTCGTGTCGTATTGATAATCTCAATGTCTGTCAATAGGCTAAACAACTTTTCCAAAGCATCCTTCATAAACATAAAGTTGATGTTGGTCTTATTGATTCCACCATGGACATTGGGTATTTCGATGTTAGCCGTTTGGACGAGATCTTCGTTTAACGAAGTCTCGATATGATTTACACCATCCGAGTAAAACTTGTCTCCCGGGAAAGAAAGGTCTTGTCCCATCAGCACAATTTTAGTGGCGCCCATCCAGATTGCACCTTGAATGGCGGTACCTACAACAGTCGGCGTCGGAGTTATGGCTACTTCGTTAGAACGCAAATTCATAAAGTATTGCGTAATCGTGTCATTACTCATCACGGCGCGGATTAAACCGCTTTGTTTTCGATCCGTGATTCCGTAATAAGAAGTTGAAGAATATAGAAGCGGAGCTTCCAGGGTTCTCGGATCTTCAAATACTTTGTCGTTAATGGCCCCACCATCCAGGGTGACCGCCATATGAGGCTTTATTCCTCGTTTAACCAGAGCCTGAATGCTGGAACCGGCTGCTACGATAAAAGCATGCGGTTTTAAACGTTCGATCCAGTCAATATCTTTTTGCAGAGAAGGACCCGAAGCCACGATGACCGCAGTCATTCCCGGAAAAAGATTCTTCAGGCGCTCAACCGGCGTAGCATGAAGCATGCCCGCCATTTGATACATACTGTTACGTACCCAGTCCTGCTGAAAAAGCTCGTGCGTTTTCTGATTCGACTCATAAGTATGGTTATATTCTTTGAATTTCTCTTTTGTCTCTCTCAAAACATCCATTTCCGATTCCAGATAATGCCGGAGTGCAACGAAGGCAAGATCCGTATGCATATGGAGAGAAGCCATGTAAAAAAGGGAGTGAAGCTGCTCTTTGCCCACAGCAAGGTAATAGAGATGCGGGTGATTAAGCAGCGCTGTGAGATCGTATTGGCTGATTGTGCGATAGAATTGGTCAATATCCGGTTCATACACCATAAGCAGCCGATTGGAATAAAGCTCAATCAGATCTGCGACACCAAGCCCTTGACCAAATCCATATACAAAAATACATTCCGTATCTTCTACGGACTGCTTAACAGCTTCCAACCAGGGAATATCCTGTTCGTAAGGTTCGACATAGGCATTGGGATTGTCCGCTTCGGCCTCCGAAATCAGTTTAAGTTGGTTCCATACATGCGGAAATCTATTCTTGAGCACAGAGAGATTTAATTCAAAGTTATTCAAAGCTATACCACCATCCCAGAATAGTCTTTTCTATACTTAATATATCGGATTTCAAATGATCTGAGTGAAGCTTTGCAAAAAAAATCCCCCCTGACCCATGAGAGTCAGAAGGGATTTCTTCAATTACGATGATCGAAAAACATGCTATTGGCGGCGTATGCCTGTTGGTAGGCACCTTTTTGAACTTTGATTTTGCTCTGCTGTTCCATCCAATGGCCTGCTTCATCTTTCAAAGCGTGCATCCGGCGCAGGATGACCTCATCAAATCGCAGGATATAATTGATTTGCTGCCGATCCCGATCTGTAATGGCAGATCTCAATCCTTCCAGTCGGTCCGTTAACTGCTGCCGACGCTCGGCAAATTCCTCAAACTCTTCTTCGTCCAGTTCTGTCAGACGTTCGACCGTCTCTTCGGCCATTTGCTGGAGTTGATCCAACAAACTTTTTACGGCTTCCGCAGACATCTTACATCCCTCCAGCTGCGCTGGATAGCTTGCTCGCTTCTGCCCAAGTCTCACGGAAATCCGAGATGTATTCCAGTGCTTCCTGAGCTTTCACTACATCTTTACGTACGTTCGATTCAATCAAGCAGTGAAGAATGTATTCATACATGGTCAGCAGATCCTTGGAAATTGGATAATCGAAGTTTAGAGAAGAGATAAGTTCGTGAATGATAGCCTGAGCTTTGCACAGGTTATTATTCGCTTTCTCGTAATTGCGTTCTTCAATTCCTTCAATGCCGGCACGAACAAAACGAATCGCTCCATCGTACAGCATGATTAGAAGTTTAGGCTTGGATGCCGTCTGGGCCTGAGCTTGCTGGTATTTCTGATAGGGTGAATAGATCAAAATGTACAGCCTCCTTTGAATTACATACCCGCCAGATTCGAGGATTGCGTGTTGTATTTATTGATCGCCGTTTCCATTGCCGTGAATTTTTTGTAGTAATTCGTCTCGATGGTATTTAGCTTACTGGTAAAGTCACTGATTCTACGATTGAGCGATGTCAGCTGCTCGCCCATCGTACTAGTCGACATAAATGAAGCGGTGATATCCTTGCTGGATGTCGATGTGCCTGCTGTTTCATTCATTCTTTTCAAAGCCACCGTAGATACTTTTTGAAGTTTGGCCAAAATACCGTCTGTTTCCGTAACATTATTGTTCAAAAAGCTTTTCGAGTAGTCGTTCGTGAAGAAATCCGTAACAACTGTCGGATCTTTTTCCAAAGCCGCTTTGAGCTTATCCGTATCAAGGAGCAATTTTCCTTTTGTCTCGTAAGTGCCTGTCGTAATTCCGAGATCAACCATCGAAAGCTTGGTTCCATCGGACAACGTTACACCCTGTACCATGGCCATTCGCATTTCGGAAACCGCATCTTGAAGGATGCTATCGTTTTTCAACATTCCACTCTTCGCTTTGTCGTTCCAAAGTTTGGCCTCGTCGTCGCTCATTGCCGCTCTTTCTTCTGTAGAAAGCGGCGTATATTTTTTATAACGTTCTTCACTGATTTTACTGTTTAGAGAAGAAGTCACATCGTTGTAGGCATCAACAAAACTTTGTACAGCAGAAACAATTTTATCGGTATCTTTGGAAATGCTAACTGTCGAAGCAGGCCCTCCAGCGCTATTTAATGTGATCGCTACGCCGTTTAAATCAAAGTTGTTACTGGCTTTGTCGATCGATAAACCATTTACAGTGATATTGGCATTTTGTCCATTTGTAGAGGCAAGCTTGAAAGCGGAAGTTACGCTTGCGTCCACTGTCACTGCTGCGGATCCAGTTGTTTTGGAGGTCAGGGATAATCCGCCATCTTTGTCATACAGGGCGGTTACGCCAGCGGTCTTATTATTGTTTATTTTCTGAACAAAGGTGTCGATTGTATCCGTCGAATCAATCGCAATGTCAGCTGCTCCGATCTTTACAGAGGACGCGTTGATTCCTAGCGAAGCCAATGTGGTACTGCTACCTTCTTTACCGAAGCTAACTTTGTTACCGTCTGCATCCACCGCGTTAGTAACGGCGCTGGAAGCAGTAGCCAACTTATTAACGGTAATATTCATGACCCCGCTCGCGGAAGAAGAGGCTACGGCGGTTAAAGCCGTTGTGTTCCCTGTGATCGTCGCTTTTTGCGCATCGATCGTTGTTGCCTTACTCAAGGAGTCTTTGATCTTATCTTGCAGGAATGTCACCAGCTTCGTGCTGGCTTCACGGTAACTTTCCCGTTTCCATTCCATTAATTGTTTTTGCTGATTCATTTTGGTGAGCGGAGCACTTTCGGCCTTCATTAACTTTTTGACCATGCCATCGATGTCCATGCCCGAAGCCATGCCCGTGATTCTTGTAACCATCGTACGTCCTCCTCTTAAACTTTTTTATCGACCAAAATCCCTGTGAATTCCATCATTTTTGCGACCACATCCAGAATTTTTTCAGAAGGAATTTCCCGGATAACATCTCCTGTTTCTTTGTTAAGTACTTTTACCATAATGGCGTGCGTCTTTTCATGTACGGAGATTTCCAAAGACTTCTGTGGTCCCTGAATGGCTTGAATCGCTTTCTGAAGTTCCATTAAAGATTGTTCCTGAGTCTGATGAATTTGAGGAATGGTCGTGATTGGAACCGTTTGAGCTGCCGCTTCAACCGGTGCTGCTTCTATTGTACTTTCATGCTTTTGAAAGTTGGGCTTTTGAATAGGAAGGTTCCCGCCGAGGCCGGAAGATATGCTTGAACTCATGAGTATTCCTCCATACACAATTTAGTTATGGGAACATGTCCGTTTATTCTCTTTGTTGTTACTTTATATATCGGCTTTCACTCGCCATTTTTTATGGAAATCAGCATAAAATAAAAAAAGCTCCGCCTGAGCGGAGCTTTGATGACGCATAGGAAACAATGAAGATTAACGAAGCAGCGACAGGACGCCCTGCGGCGATTGGTTCGCTTGTGCCAACATCGACTGCGAAGCTTGCAGCAGAATGTTGTTTTTCGACAGGGCAACCATTTCTTTCGCCATATCAGTGTCACGGATACGCGATTCCGAAGCTGTCAGGTTTTCAACAGTCGTTCCCAGGTTGTTCGACGTGTATTCCAGACGGTTTTGGACCGCACCGAGGTTTGCACGCTGTGTGGCTACTTTCTCAATCGCTGCACTAACGTTGGACAAAGAAGTATCTTTATCCAGCCCGGTGAAACCGGTTGTCGTTACGCCAGCAATCGAAATTTTGAAGCTGGAGTCGTCCGCCTGAACGGAAACCGTCGAAGTAATGTTGATGCCGTTGAATTTCGTGTTCGACATGATGCTGTCGATTTGATCGCCCAATGCGTTCAACTCGGCATTGATGTTCGATTTGTCGCCTGCACCGTACGTACCGTTTGCTTTTTGTACGTTCAATTCTTTCATACGGCCCAGCATCGAGCTGACTTCGTTCATCGCGCCTTCCGCCGTTTGTGCGAACGAGATGCCGTCCTGCACGTTACGTTGTGCTTGTTCCAGACCACGAATTTGTCCGCGCATTTTTTCGGAGATCGACAGGCCCGCTGCATCGTCGGCTGCACGGTTGATCCGCAGACCCGAAGACAGTTTTTCCATGTTCTTGCTGGCTGCTGCGCTGTTCAATCCCATGTTGCGGTGTGTGTTGACGGCCTGAATATTGTGGTTGATGATCATGATTTTGTTTCCTCCCTGAATTGGTTATTCCCACGTCCATGTGGTTGGTTGAGCCCAGATCATTTGGCATTTTCCAGCCTCGTCTCCGTGCCTTGTTTCTTATATCGACTTTTCATTCCCTAATATGAATAGCCAATGCTTATCTGACTCAAAACAAAATAAAAAAAAGCTCCGCCTGAGCGGAGCTTTGATGACGCATAGGAAGCGATGAAGATTAACGAAGCAGCGACAGGACGCCCTGCGGCGATTGGTTCGCTTGTGCCAACATCGACTGCGAAGCTTGCAGCAGGATGTTGTTCTTCGACAGGGCAACCATTTCTTTCGCCATATCGGTGTCACGGATACGCGATTCCGAAGCCGTCAGGTTTTCGACGGTTGTTCCCAGGTTGTTCGACGTGTATTCCAGACGGTTCTGTACCGCACCGAGGTTCGCACGTTCTTTAGCAACTGTTTCGATCGCCTTACTGATGTTCGTGAGGGTTGTACCGCTACCCAAAGCTGTAAAGCCGGTTGTGCTTACGCCATTGATTTGGATCTTGAAGCTGGCATCGTCGGCTTGAACACTAACATTAGACGTGATTTTAATACCGTTAAACTTGGTGTTGGTCATGATGCTGTCGATCTGCGAACCCAATGCTTTAAGCTCGGAGTTAATGTTAGCTTTATCGCCCGAACCATACGTACCGTTTGCTTTTTGTACGTTCAGTTCTTTCATGCGGCCCAACATCGAGCTGACTTCGTTCATCGCGCCTTCTGCCGTTTGTGCGAACGAGATACCGTCCTGGACGTTACGTTGTGCTTGTTCCAGACCGCGGATTTGTCCGCGCATTTTTTCGGAGATCGACAGGCCCGCTGCATCGTCGGCTGCACGGTTGATCCGCAGACCCGAAGACAACTTCTCCATATTCTTGCTGGCTGCTGCGCTGTTCAATCCCATGTTGCGGTGTGTGTTAACGGCCTGAATATTATGGTTGATAATCATGATTTTGTTTCCTCCCTGAATTGGTTATTCCCACATCCGTGTGGTTAGTTAAGCTGGGTTCTGTCAGTGCGCCATGCTCCATCTTTACCAGCCTTACTAGTTATATCGACCCCCTCAAGGATATTATGAAGAGGAGAAGAGAAGTTTTATTGAAAGATATTTAAAAATAAAAAAGCTCCGCCTGAGCGGAGCCTGATCGCACATAACAAATGATAAAGATTAACGAAGCAGTGACAATACGCCCTGTGGCGATTGGTTCGCTTGTGCCAGCATCGACTGCGAAGCTTGCAGCAGAATGTTGTTCTTCGACAGCGAGACCATTTCCTTTGCCATATCCGTGTCACGAATACGCGATTCCGAAGCCGTCAGGTTTTCGACAGTTGTTCCCAGGTTGTTCGATGTGTATTCCAGACGGTTTTGAACTGCACCGAGGTTTGCACGCTGCGTTGCTACTTTTTCGATTGCTTTGCTGATGCTGGACAGTGCCGAGGAATTATCCAGTCCGTTAAAGCCACTTGTGCTTACACCGGAAATCGAAATTTTGAAGCTGGAGTCGTCCGCTTGAACGGAAACCGTCGAAGTAATATTGATGCCGTTGAACTTCGTGTTGGTCATGATGCTGTCGATTTGATCGCCCAATGCATCCAACTCGGAGTTAATGTTGGCTTTATCGCCTGAACCATACGTACCGTTTGCTTTTTGTACGTTCAGTTCTTTCATACGGCCCAACATCGAGCTGACTTCGTTCATCGCGCCTTCCGCTGTTTGCGCGAACGAGATGCCGTCCTGCACGTTACGTTGGGCTTGTTCCAGACCGCGGATTTGTCCGCGCATTTTTTCGGAGATCGACAGGCCCGCTGCATCGTCGGCTGCACGGTTGATTCGCAGACCCGAAGACAGTTTTTCCATGTTCTTGCTGGCTGCTGCGCTGTTCAATCCCATGTTACGATGTGTGTTGACGGCCTGAATGTTGTGGTTAATAATCATGATGTTATTTCCTCCCTGAGTTGGTCATTCCCACATCCATGTGGTGTGTCGAGCGCAGCGAGCTTTTCCTCGTTCCGCTGTGCCTTGCTTGTTATATCGACTTTTTGTTTGTCGATATGAATAGGCTCGTACGGTTATTTCTAAATTTAAATTTTGCAAAATATAAAAAAGCCCCGCCGAAGCGGAGCCTGGTAAAACACAATGCATAGTGCAGATTAACGAAGCAGCGACAGAACGCCCTGCGGCGACTGGTTCGCTTGTGCCAGCATCGACTGCGAAGCTTGCAGCAGGATGTTGTTTTTCGACAGTGCGACCATTTCTTTCGCCATATCGGTGTCACGGATACGCGATTCCGAAGCCGTCAGGTTTTCAACGGTTGTTCCCAGGTTGTTCGATGTGTATTCCAGACGGTTTTGTACCGCACCGAGGTTTGCACGCTGTTTAGCTACATTTTCGATCGCCGTGCTGACTTCTGCCAGAGTAGTCGTGGATTTCAAGCTGCTGAATCCTGTCCGATCCACTTTGTTGATCGAAATCGTGAAGCTCGCATCGTCCGCTTGAATGGAAACAACGTTGGAAGTACCCGATCCTTTGTTGATATTGATTCCGTTGAATGACGTTTTTGTCATGATGCTGTCGATCTGCGAACCCAGTGCGTTCAGTTCGGCATTGATGTTCGACTTGTCGCCTGCACCGTACGTGCCGTTCTCTTTTTGTACGTTCAGTTCCTTCATACGGCCCAGCATCGAGCTGACTTCGTTCATCGCGCCTTCTGCCGTTTGTGCGAACGAGATACCGTCCTGCACGTTACGTTGTGCTTGTTCCAGACCACGGATTTGTCCGCGCATTTTTTCGGAGATCGACAGGCCCGCTGCGTCGTCGGCTGCACGGTTGATCCGTAGACCCGAAGACAGTTTTTCCATGTTCTTGCTGGCTGCTGCGCTGTTCAGTCCCATGTTGCGGTGTGTGTTAACGGCCTGAATATTGTGGTTGATAATCATGATTTTGTTTCCTCCCTGAATTGGTTATTCCCACGTCCATGTGGTTGGTTGAGCCCAGATCATTTGGCATTTTCCAGCCTCGTCTCCGTGCCTTGTTTCTTATATCGACTTTTCATTCCCTAATATGAATAGCCAATGCTTATCTGACGCAAAACAAAATAAAAAAAAGCTCCGCCTGAGCGGAGCTTTGATGACGCACAAGAAACGATGAAGATTAACGAAGCAGCGACAGAACGCCCTGCGGCGATTGGTTCGCTTGTGCCAACATCGACTGCGAGGCTTGCAGCAAAATGTTGTTCTTCGACAGTGCGACCATTTCTTTCGCCATATCGGTGTCACGGATACGCGATTCCGAAGCTGTCAGGTTTTCCACAGTCGTTCCCAGGTTGTTCGACGTGTATTCCAGACGGTTTTGGACGGCACCGAGGTTTGCACGCTGCGTTGCCACTTTCTCAATCGCAGTGCTAACTTCCGCCAACGTGGTATCCTTATCCAAACCGCTGAAGCCTGTTGTATCAATCTTGTTGATCGTAATCTTGAAGCTTGCGTCGTCAGCTTGAACCGATACGCTGGAAGAAGCGCCTTTGATTCCAATACCGTTGAATTTGGTGTTCGTCATGATGCTATCGATCTGCGAACCCAGTGCGTTCAGTTCGGCATTGATATTCGATTTGTCGCCTGCACCGTAAGTGCCGTTCTCTTTTTGTACGTTCAGTTCTTTCATACGGCCCAGCATCGAGCTGACTTCGTTCATCGCGCCTTCTGCCGTTTGTGCGAACGAAATGCCGTCCTGCACGTTGCGTTGTGCTTGTTCCAGACCGCGGATTTGTCCACGCATTTTTTCGGAGATCGACAGGCCCGCTGCGTCGTCGGCTGCACGGTTGATCCGCAGACCCGAAGACAACTTCTCCATATTCTTGCTGGCTGCTGCGCTGTTCAATCCCATGTTGCGGTGTGTGTTGACGGCCTGAATGTTGTGGTTGATAATCATGATTTTGTTTCCTCCCTGAATTTGGTTATTCCCACATCCGTGTGGTGGTGTAGCTCGGTCTGCACGCCGCCAATCGTTGGCTCTGCATCGCTTCCCTTGCCTTATTTTTTATATCGTCGTTTTTCTCGAGAATTTAATATTTTACATTGAAAATTTACTCGTTTTTATTTTTTTTTGATTGCTCCTGGAGGAGAGCCAGGAACTGCTTGGGATCGATAGCCGCATTCTCGTTATTCTCCTGAACCGAAGCCAAGATCTCTTTTCGGAAAATCTCAATCTGTTTAGGTGCCTGAATACCTAACTTGATCGTATCCCCTTCTACAGAAAGCACCGTCAGCTCGATGTCGTCTCCTATAACAATCGATTCACCTTTTTTTCTCGAAAGTACCAGCATTAGGCTTCCCCACTTTCGCTTTGGGATGGCTGATTCAGAAAATGCTTAGTCTGGTAAGAAGTGTTCTGCAGTACAATCTGTTTGCCCTGTCGATCCGAAATATTAAATACAAGCGGAGCCAGTAGATTGATGGTTGTTCGAGTGGGATTGCTGTTCCAGGTTACAATGCAGCGAATCGCTACACCCTTGTCCTCACTCAAATTAAGCTCGTGAATAATCTCGTCGGAGAGTTCAAATTCGTAATCTGGAAAATGAATGAACGGATCGGTAACAATAAAAGCAAGTTCAGCCTGAGTCACTGCCTGTAAATATCCGTATGTTCCGTCTACATCACAAAGCACATACTCCGTAACCTCTTCAAAACCGGGAATTCCTTTAGGAAACTTTATCAGATCTTCTTCGCCCACTGTCAGCTCACCCAAGTGGACCGATTGAATTTGTACCATGATTAGATCCTCCTCACGATTTAAAAAAAGCTACGGACCTCTGTCCATAGCTTCAGATTATCCGTTTAATTCCTAGAATTCAATCCTATCTGCTTTTAACGCATGAAATCGATCAAAGAAGTGCTCATGATATTAGCCGAGGATTTCAGCGCAGCCTGATAGACGGTCTGCGCGCTCGTAGCCTTAATCACAGCTTCTGCTACATCCAGGTCTTCGGTTTTGGACAGCAGCGTCGTCGTATTGGTTTCCTGGTCAAGCAGACGGCTGTTAACCAACTCAACGCGATTGGTACGTGCACCAACTTCGGAACGAGCAGCGAGCATTTTGGTTGTTCTTGTTTCCAATCCGCCCATTTCGTTTGTAATGTCACCTTTTTGCCCTGTTTTCATGGCTGTGATGACCCGATCCATGACCGCAAAAACGTTGTCCGATTCGCCTTTCATACCGAAAAATTCATTGCCCGTTGTATTGATTTGAAATTGAATATTTTCACCAATGACATACTTCACAGCCGAATTATCCGTGTCGATCTGAGAATAATCCGTCCCATCCGCAACTGGATAAGGGATGCTTCCGTAATCCTGTCCGTTGAAAATAAATTTCCCGCCAAATTTGCTGTTTCCAATGTCAACGAGCTGCTTCTTCAACTGCTCCACTTCATTTGCAGCCGCCTGCATATCCGTGTCGGAATAAGTTCCTGTACTTGCTTGAACCATTAACTCTTTGAGGCGCGTCATTACATCACTCGCGCTGCCCATCTGGCTGTCCGTCTCGTCCAGCCAGCTCTGCGCGGAATCTGTCGAACGCTGGAACTGCTCATTGCCCGCGAGCTGCGAACGATAACGCAGTGCATAGGTTACACCGACAGGGTCGTCGGAAGGCTTGCTAATCTTGCGGCCCGAAGAAATCTGGTTCTCCAGGCTATCCATGTTATACATATTGCGATTCAAGTTGCCGAGGAGCGTAGAGCTCATCATATTGGATGTCATCCGGATGGTCATCTGATTATTCCTCCCCTAGATTAGCGGCCGACCGTGCCGGTGCCGTTGATTAATTTTTCGAGCATCTCATCGAAGGTCGTCATGAAGCGTGCGCTGGCATTGTAAGCCTGCTGGAATTTGACCAGATTCGTCATCTCTTCGTCCATCGAGACGCCGCTGACGGATTGTCTCAGGGACTCCACCTGGCTGGCCAGATCCGTTGCATTTTGGGCTTGACGTGAGGCTTCTTTGGACTGCACCCCAAGCTGACCGGTGATCGAGCTAAAATAGTCGTCGATCGTTACCGGAGTGGAAGCGGCGCTGCCGAAGTCGAAGCGGGTACTCTTCATGTCTGCCATAATCAGGGCGATCCCTGCATTACCCGATACGACTTTTTCCCCGGGCGTGCCTGCATTCGTCACGCGGAAAGAAGACGCGATCAGGTTCGGATTGCTCTGGATCTGTGGGTTGAGCGTGATGTTGCCCGCGGTGAGGGCACCACCATTACCACCAGCGGAGAACAGGTCCACCCCAGCCGCAGGCGTGCTGCCATCAATGGTATAGCCAATCTTCATCAGACCGTTGATACCATTGACGTTAACGTTAATCGGCGTGTTGATCGTCCGATTGTTATTGGCATTGGAGAATGTTGTATTGGTCTGCGTACCGTCCGGGTTGACTACAGTCAGCTGCGTTCCTTCGGGGAGCACACTGCCTGCCGGAATGGTCACTTGGAACTTGCCATTGGCCATGGTGTTCGCCAGCGTGTCCAACTGCGCCCGGTAATCGACCACATAATCGTCACGGGATACAAACATGCCGTACAACTCGCCTTTGTTAAGCGTACCCCCATCATAAGCAGCCTTGAGACTGGCTTCCGTCACCGGCGTAACCGCCGTGCCTGCAACCCCTACGTTGCCACCAACCGCAACCTGGTATCCCGTATCCAGCTTGGTTACCGTAACATTGGCAATCTTCGAGAGCTGATCCACGGCATAATCACGTTGGTCGCTCAGGTCATTGGCATTGTTGCCCATGTCTTCAACGTTCTTGATGCCTGCATTGAGATCCGCAATCGTCTGGAGCAGCGAGTTGACTTCAGTTGCCTTCAAATTAATATTCGCTGTCAAATCGGTTGTCATCGCATCCAGCTGTTTCGACGTCTGATTGAGCGAGTCCGTCATTGCCAGAGTGGTTTCCTTGATGATTTTCCGGTTGGTAATATCCTGAGGGTCTTTACTGAAGTCGGACCAGGCCGACCAGAAGTTATTCATGACCGCGCTAAGTCCTGTCTCGGAAGGTTCATTTACGATAGCTTCCAGCTTGCTCAGCGTTTCCTGACGCACGCTCCACGAGCCTATCCCTGAGTTTTCACCCCGGAATTGGTCATCCAGGTAAGAGTCGCGCACACGTACGATGGCCGTGGCTTCTACCCCGCTGCCCAACTGACCCGCGCTGGTCCAGTTGCGCGCTCCAGGAACTTCAAAGGCGCTTGTGGCCTGCATTTTGACGACCTGACGTGAATATCCTGCCGTATTAGCATTTGAGATGTTATGTCCTGTCGTGCTCAGCGCAGTCGTCTGTGTAAATAAGCTCCGCTTGGCGGTCTCCAGGGAATGGAATGTGGATGTCATAGCTTCTCTCCTTTACTCTGTTAGCTGCGCCGATCGAACATGCCAGAACGACCGTAACCGTAGCCTTGTGCGGCAGGGTGCTGATAAGTCATGTCCTGTTCGGGTCTATGAGACATCAACTCCATCGACAAATCGATGAATGAAAGGGCTTGTTCGATCAGTTGACGATTGAGATCATTAATCTCCTTGAGACGCGTGAGCGTATCTGAAAGGCGGGCATGCACGTCGAGCAGTTCTCTTTTCTCATCCGGATCGAAAACAAGCCGCGAGATTTCGGCGATGGTCAGTTTCAGACGGGACTTGATGCCGCGTTCTTGCATAAAAGCATAGGCCATTTCGCCGCGAAGCTCATCTTCTCTCTGAATCCGCTTGAGCAGCTTCGACTCCCGATTCATCGTGGAGATAAACGTATCAATGTCATTTCGGATGACGGCCTGCTTTTTTTCCTCCGCGATTTCGATCATTTCAAGATGGGAAAGGTTCAGCTGTTCCAGCTGTCCGACCAACTGCTTGAGTGACAAGATCCTTCACCTTTCTTTCCGAATATTTTAAAAAAGGGACTTTTCCAAAGACACCGGACGTACCGGGCTTTTGAAAAAGTCCCCCATTCCGTTATAACCTTTATCGGTTATTCCGCAAGAAAAGGTAAGAGTTTCTCGGCAATTTTATTTGCGTCTACCGAATAGGTGCCAGACGATACCTGCTGCTTCAGTTCCTGAATACGGGCAGCACGTTCGCTTTCAGCCGGTTTTTTCGCCGCTTGCAGCATCTCCATCGCCTCCGGTGAAATCGTCACTTCATCTTTACGGACCGACTTTTTGGTTTCTTCTGTACGCTGGCTTTCATTTGTACGTTGGTAAGGGTTAAGGGCGGCAACTCGATTCGTCTCGTTGATTTTCATAAGTATGGTCAACCTCCTATAAGGTATAAGGTTTGTATTTTCGATGTCTAAGTTGTACGTTTTGGCTAAGAAAAAAGCACCGATAAGCTTATACTAAGTTTATCGGCGCCTATTCAAACATTGTTTAGAGCAAAAATGAGAAAAAAATTAAAATGTCAAGCGTAAATTTGGACTATTTTCGTTTCATTGTTCCTATTGCTGGGTAAAGCAGCACAGACTTTTTAGTCATTCCGGAAACGATCCACCGCTTTGTAAGCTCCTCCGCCCGCTCTCTTCTCTTCCTGGACTTTGGCCTGAGCCGCCTGCTTGAGGTCTCCAGTCAGCTTGCTGCGGCAGGACTCGCACATATTTCCTTCACGGATAGGTGTCCCGCACACCTCGCAGGAGTACGACATATTGGGTGCATTGGCAATCGAGATGCGTCCTTCGCGGATAAATGTCGTAATCTGTCTGACGTTAACCCCCGTCTCATCCGAGAGTTCCTGCATATGAGCGCCCCGATTCTCGCGCAGATATTTCACGCAAGCTTCGTATTCCGCTTCAATATCTTTCATACAATTTGTACAGATGCCTTTAAAATTCATGACAAAAACCTTGCCGCAGCGCGGACAGTTCGCCAGATTCATATCGGGGGCTCCTCCTTGATGTTAAAATACTTCATTCCCTTACTTCATATATCGGATACTTCTTTGTGTACGTAAGGGTCTGTCTACTTCTACCATTTTAACGGATCGTGAAGCGATTACAAGCGAATTTACGAACGAGCTAATGTCAGAATATAGACAAACACGGGCCGATCGACGATCTTCTCCAATCGTTTCAACGCTGTCGAACAAACAGCTGCCGTCGTTCCCGTCGTATAAATATCGTCTACAAGCAGGACCCGAATAGGAAAAGGCCCTCCCGGATGTTTTGTATTTCCTATGGGGTCCCATTTTAGAAACCCCCAGGGGTCTAAATTAGGAATCAAGGAAAAGGCATCATCCAGATTGTGTAGCCGCTGGGCGCGAGTCTTCTTACTCTGTTTATCGGTATGAACGCTGCGAATCAGGAGTTCTGCCGCCGGAAGCCGCAGACGAAGCGCCATCTGCCGTGCCATCAGCTCGGTTTGGTTGAACCCCCGTTCTTCCAGGCGCCGGACACTGACTGGAACCCAGGTGACCACATCAGGGCGCCAACTGCGTCCCTTCCTATTATATGTCCTGCCTCCATGGGCTTTTTCCTGTACGGACAACTCCTGGCACATTCTGTGATAGGTTTGCTCCAGCATGATGGAAAAAGGAGAGGCGAAGTCTTCCCGGCCTCCATATTTATATTCGGCAATCCACTGGCGCATTAAATCGTCATATACGGCAGCACTGCGATTTATCACAAAAGGTCGGCGCTGGGCTTCAGGGCGCAGACAGTCTGGACAGCCGTGTACCCGTCCGCAAATGCGGCAGCGGGGTTCCATAATCCATGGAATCTGCCCAGCGCAGTTCTCACAGAGCTGGGGAAGCTCTGCCGGCGAGACGCTGGAAATGGATCGACCGCAGGCCAGACAGGGTTCTGCGGTGGGCATCAGCAGGCGGCGCAGAATCGCCGCTGGCGTCTTGAGGCCGATCATCGGCGGCCTCGCGCATGGTCATGTACAGCCGCTGAGTCCTGCGGCTGATTCGCAGGCAGAGGGCGTGTAACCGAAGAGAGCGGCGGTGGGACAGCCTCCGAGATGCCAGGCGCCTCTTCGGGGCTTGGGCGGCTGGCATCCGGCTTGGCCCCAGGCTGCCGGAAGATCGGCAACGACCGTATGCGCGATGAGCGCCCGGTTCCGGGCAGCAGGTAAGGTGCTGCCAGACGATTCATGCGCCGAATCTGGCGGCGTGCACCAACTTGAGCTGCGGTCTTCTCGTTGGCGGCGAAGACTACCGCTCCTGCCGGGTCGTCAGCCGAACGCCCGGCACGTCCGGCCATCTGCACGAGTGAAGCTTCGTCGAACAGGCCGCTGTCCGCGTCCAGGACGTACACGTCGCTGCGCGGCACAGTGACGCCGCGCTCCAGGATGGTGGTCGTGACCAGCATCCGCAGCTCGGCGGACCGGAAGGACAGGACTTTGTCGGCGCGGTATTCGTCGCGCGAAGAGGTCGCCCCGACCGGCACGCCCTTGAAGGCGCGGCGCAGCAGCGCGGCCAGCGGCTCGGCGAGTGCAATCTTCGGCACGAAGATGAAGACCTGGGCGCCGCGGGCCAGGGATGTTCGCCAGCGGCGCAGCAGCGCAGGCGGGATCTGCCCGGTGCGCACAACGTCGGCGGCCCCAGGCGTGCGCAGCAGTTCCGGCACCGGCAGCGGGTGCCGATGATAGCGAACCGGAACCTTGGCGCAGTCTACGCGCCCTCTACGAACCAGCCGCTGAAGCGCGGGCGGCGGGGTGGCGGACAGATACACCGTCCGCCCGTCCGGTGCACGGGCGGCCTCGGCTGCATAGGCGAGCATGGGATCGCCATGGAAAGGGAAAGCGTCCAGTTCATCGATCACGACAAGATCGAAAGTCTGGGCAAAGCGCAGCAGTTGGTGAGTTGTCGCCAGGATGATGCCGCCGCGATGCCAACGTTCTTCGCTGCCGCCATATAAGACGGCGATCTGCTCCTGCGGAAAAGCTCTCCGCAGCCTGGGCGCAAGTTCCAGTACAACGTCGCGCCGAGGCGTGGCGACGGCTACCAGACCGCCCCGGCTGCGGACACTCTCGATCAGCGGAAACAACATTTCCGTTTTGCCGGCTCCGGTAACCGCCCAGAGCAGAAAGCGGCTGCTTGGATCACCCGCTGCCCAGCCGGAAGTATCCCGGCTGTTGACGGGACTGGCAGTCAACTTCCGCAGGCCGCCCTGAATAGGCGCAGCCATAGCAGCCATGAGGCGCACAGCAGCCCAAGAACCGAGGCCGCCCTGATGCCCGCCAGACCAGTCTGCCGCAGTCCTTCCTCCCGGCTGCCTTTCACGCTCCAGAAACCTCAGCGCCTCCTTCGCTGCTGCAAGCTGTGCCGGGCTAAGCTTCCAGCGGGCCAGCCGCTCCTGAACTTCCGGCAGCCGTGCAGCCGCACCCCTCTCGCTGAATCTTTCCTGCGGCATCCCCTGCACCAGCAGCTCACAGGATCGACTGCGTCCAAGCGTACGGCAGGCTTCGCATCTGGCGCAATCCGCCGAACCGCAGACCGCGCAGGGTCTGCCTGCTGCGCAGCTTCCGCAGCGTGTACAGACATGTGCAGCTCGCCCGCGCACCTGCTCAAGTCCACCAAGACGAGCGGGCCAACCTGAAAGGGGGGCAGTCCCCGCTCCCATCAAGCCGTCATCCAGATGTTCCACCGCTGGCCTCAGGTTAATCCAGCCTTGCAGATAAGCCAGCTGGAGGATGCTCGGCCAGTCGGCGGCGATCTCGTGGGCTTGTTCACCCAGTAGAGATTCCAGCTCTCCGCGCAGCAGGGAGCGTCCGGATAGAAGATTCGCCAGGAGTTCAGCGTTCCTCATCTGAGGCCCAAACTTCGGACCAGATGTCTGGCGATGCGTATGGATGTCCACCTGCTTCCGCCATTCCGGCTCCTGCTTCAGTTCTGCGACATCAAAACCCAGCAGCCGCTGGATCTGCGTAGGCTGCTCCCGTTTCAGCTTCAAGGCCAGCTTCTGCTTGAGCCAGCTCCTCCATTGGCTTTGATTCCAGTGCGTCGCCCGGCCTTCCACAGAACTTCCGGTCAGGGCAAGCGCCCACTGAAGCGGCAGGCTCTCGGTAATCCGGATAAAAATGAAGACATCCTTGTCCGCTTCTAGAGTTTGAAGACCTGAATTCCACCACCATTGATCGACTTCCATGGCTATTGTAGCTCTCACCTGAAATCCTTTTGAATGACCTACCGCATACAGTCCCGCTTTCATCTCGATGCCACCTCTCCAGATTTTTTTGAAAATCCATATAAAAAAGCACACCCTTTTCGCTCTAAAGAGCGTATAAAGAGTGTGCTTCACTTCATCCCGCCGGGCCGCTTGTAAAGCGCCTGGATTCACGTTATTTCCTTCACTTTCCAGACTTTAACAAAAAAATGTCAATTGACGCGAATCTACCAGCGGGAACCGTATATCAATTCCCTACTTTCGTCCATGGATTGAAGGCAGACTTCCGAAAGTTACAATGTAACCCAGCCCATCTTAATAGCATTGATGACAGCCTGTGTACGATCTTCGACTTCCATCTTTTGCAGAATACTGCTGACGTGGTTTTTAACTGTTTTTTCACTGATAAACAGAAACTCGCCAATCGCCTTATTGCTCTTGCCTTCCGACATCAGCCGCAGAACCTCGGCTTCGCGGCGCGTCAGCGGATTGTCTTCGCCACCGATGAACTTCACACCGGCTTCCTCGTCCTGCATGCCATCAAACATCGCACCCCGTTCGTTCACGAATGTCATGCGCTGAAGCTGTTGAATGAGCTTGCCTGTGACCTTGGGGTGAATATACGCGTGGCCCGCAGCTACGCTTCGGATCGCGTTAATGAGCGATTCCGCTTCCATGTCTTTCAAGAGATAACCGCTGGCTCCCTTGCGCAGCGTCTCGAAGACATAGCTTTCATCGTCGTGGATCGACAGCATGATAATCTTAATGTCCGGGAAAATCTCGCGGAGTTTCGCCGTCGCTTCGACACCGTTCTCGTTGGGCATGTTGATGTCCATAAGGATCACATCAGGCGGCGAGTTATGATTGCAGAACTCCAGCACCTGGATGCCGTCGCTGCATTCACCTACAACCTCGATGTCCTCCTCCATGTTTAAAATGCGCTTCAATCCCTCTCGGAACAACTGGTGATCGTCAGCCAAAAGCACTTTAATTTTAAGTTGCTCCGGGTTCATGCTCTCCATCTTCATACCCCTTTCCATTTTCTACATTCGTCGGGATATGGATCACGATTTTGGTTCCTTGATTCTCGGCTGATTCGATCTCCATTCTTCCCTCAAGCAGCTCGACTCTTTCCCGCATTCCAATCAAACCGAAGTGCGCATGCTGATTCGCCTTTTGCTCCAAGATTTCCGTGTTAAAGCCGCGTCCGTTGTCCCGAATCGAAATTTTAACAAGCTGCGTCTGATAGGCAATCTCAACGACGACATGAGAAGGTTCTCCGTGCTTGGCTGCGTTGGTGAGTGCCTCCTGAATCAAGCGGAAGACAGCAGCCTCCATCGCAGAAGAGAGCCGATACTCTTTGCCCCTCGTCTCGAATACGGTGCGAATCCGGTTTTTATCCTCGTAATCGCGTGTGTACTTGCGAAGCGTCGGAATCAATCCGAGGTCGTCAAGCGCCATGGGCCGGAGATTGAAAATGACTTTGCGAATCTCTTCCAGGCTGAAACGCACCTGCTTTTTGAGATCAGCCACTTCTTCTTGAACGCGGCTGTATTCCTGCTTACCCAGCATGCGTTCGACGATTTCAGTCCGAAGCGCAAGATTAGCCATAAGTTGCGCCGGACCATCATGAATTTCTCTTGAAATACGCTTGCGTTCTTCCTCCTGAGCCAGAATAATCTTCAGCCCCACCATTTGACGGGTCTTGGCAGATTCCAGCATTTTAGTCGCCTGTCCGACTTCTCCGCCGGACAGATACTCGGTGACGACACTCATCTGCGAGCCAAGCGTCTCGGCACGTTCGATGGAGTTCATCGTGTTGCGCACACGAAGCTGAAGCTCGTCACGCCGGGCTCGCAGGTAAGCCTCCTTCTCCCGGTATACCGACAGCTCCAGCTGAAACTGCGTTGCCCGCTCATAGGCCTGCCGAATATCTTGCTCCGTATATTTGACGAAATCCCGGCTCACTTCGGTGAGCCGGATACGGGAAAGACGGAACTTCTTCTCCAGATCATCGACACGGTCAGCCGTATCCGAAGTTTCCTGAACCACTTTCTGGAGTTCTTCGGTGAGCGAATTCATTTCGGCTCTTGACTGATCCAAGATCTCAAAAATTTGATACTTGCTGTCCTCGACGACCTGAATGGCATTTTTGATAACTCGGTCTAATGCATCCGCTTGGAAATCCACGAGCAAAATCGACTCCATTCTCTCCGGCGTTCACCCTGTGCAGCCTTTATGAGAAAGGCATAAGGTCGGTGATCGTTCAGAACCTATCGTATCATGACTCGATAGTCGCAGTCTTCGTTTCTTGTTCCCATTTTACACGAAGTCCAAGCTGCTCGGATACCAGTCTTATAGGGACTAAAGACCTATTTGATACACTGATCGGTGCAGAAGTCGAAGTTTTGCGAACCCCATTTAGAATATAGTCCTTTTTATTCAAGTTTAATACAAGCAGTTTATCCCCACGGCGTACGGTAATGGAGCCAGTTTTGGCGTCCCATCCAGACGAACCGCCAAAGGAATCGGTAATATATTTAACGGGCAAATAAGTCGATCCATTTCGTACAACCGGAGCTGCATCCATTGCGCTGGACCTGCCATTCACCAGCAAAGTCTTTGAACCCACAGTCATGTTGGCTGTAATGCCCGACGGAAGTCCTAACGAACTTGAACCAGCAGGAGCGGATGTCTTGATATTATCAATTTCTACGGCTCCTTTGGCTGCTCGTTCATCCTGTCCTTCTGCCAGATTCACGACGTAAATCCGTTTTAACTTCGCGGGATACGCGATGTTTCCGTACTGATTCAGATTGACACTTAGGGTCTTCCAACCCGTGAAGTTTAATGTCTTCGCCAGATCGAGGTAAACCGTCTTCCCATCGGCTCCGATCACTTCAGCCCGCAGCCAGTTGTAACTGGAATCGCCCAGCACATCCAGGCTCATGGAGCTTGCTCCCGAAGTGAGCGTCTTGCCCGATGATCCATTCAGGTTGGCATACGCATATTTATTGCCGGTTCCCTGCGTCATGTCGTAGTCAATCCGCAGCACTTTGGAATTGGAATGAGTTCCTGTGCCCGCTTGAACCTGTGCCTGTCCGCTGACTCCCGAAGGAGTTCCGGTAAACGTTACCGGATAGGTCGCATTCTCGAAGTTCTCCCAATCCGTCTCGGCTGCATCCGTCAGCGTCAGCATGGTCTTGAATCCTTCGTAGCTGGCGATGGCGTAGCCTACCTTTGCTCCCGAATCCACGGAAGTCACATTCAACGTTCCATCTTTAATGCTGCCCTTGAAGCCAACAAACTCCCATTTTAATGAAGCTGGATCAATGCTAACCGTCTCACCGGATTTCAACGTTGCCGCCGCGTTCAGCGTTACGGAAGCGCCAGCTTTGAGTGGAGCAGTTGCTGCACCCAGATTCAGAGACGTCAGTGAATCCGCACCCAACACCTCAACTTGCAGCGTGGATTGAACCCCGCCGCTAAGTGCTGTCAGCGTCACGCTGCCAGGCTTCTTGGCCGTTAACGTTCCTCCGCTCATTGCCGCATTTGCATTACTTAGCTTCCATGTCGGACTGATGTCAGAGGCTGCCATTGGATTGTAGTACGTATCATAACCCTTGACGCTGTAAGAAGCCGATTCCCCGATGAGCAGCTGCTTTTTCCCACTGATCGCAAAGCCCTTGAGCTGACCGGCCGGAGCCAGCGTATAGACACCAAGCCCATTGACAACTGCACGCTGGGTCTGTCCGCCATATTCCGTCGTAAAGGTCAGCTGTGCCTGCTGCTCACCCAGTGGACGTGTAACCATCGTGGTCGAACCGCCGCCATCCAGATTGATGCCTTTCCAGACTCCCAGGCTGACCATCAGGCTCTGAAGTTCGGTAAGCGACATGCCGCTGCTGGAATCATTGTCCTGAACCGTGACAATGTACGCATACTGACCGCTCTGCGAGTAGCCCACTGCCGTCCGCGCCCGATAGCCACCGATGGAGCTGGTGCTGCGCGAGAAGCTGGCTGCCTTGCCGTTATCGACCAAGATGGTATGCCCGCCGATCATCACGTCCAAGGAAGAAGGATCAAGCGGCTGTCCTGTTGTCTTGGAGACCAGCTTGTAGTCGGCCTGCACCTGCGCACCTACCGGCAGATGATCCTTCATATAAGCTGCGGCTTTGCCGTGCGCACGCAGGATGTAGGCGCCAGCCGGAACCGTTCCCGGAAGGGCTTTTCCCAGCGAAACCTGTGTGACCACACCCTTTTCGACAAGCGCTTCCGAAGGCGTTGTGGCACTGTTCTTGGGCCGCTCGGCGTTCCCCCATACATCCGTGTAGATGTACATGGCATCTGCGTGACTCAAAGTTTTATTCGTTTCCGTCGTATACGATGCCTGATTGATCCCTGCCAGCGCAAATGTTGATCCGTCTGCTGCTTTTACCGTCCCGTTAAAGCTGTACTGGTCAATGATTGGTTTGCGGGCCTTCGTTACGCCAAACGCATACATGCCATTCAGCTCGGATGGACTGGTCATCAGTACCCCATCAGACACCTGCGCTCCCATCGGCACGCCATCCGCTGCGGTATTGAAATAATCCCCGTTAACTCCAGCGACCGCTCCTGTTTCCTTGGCCATGCCGCTAACGGTCTGCAAAGTGGTAAATTTGCCGCCGCGTCCCGTCATCACGTCCAGCTTGACATTAGGATTCGTCAGATCTACTTGTACAACACTTGCCATTCCCGTCGCCGTTTTGCCCGAACGCGGTACGGAATATGTATAGCTCAGCAGCTTCGCTCCGGATGTAATGATGTCTTCTCCCGTCTTGCTGATCGATACGGCTTCCGCCGCGATGACTGAATGAACGCCCGTCAGTGCTCCCCAGCCCGGCACAGCCAGCGGCTGCACAATCAGTGCTCCGGCCAATACCGCAATCATCCACTTTCTGCCTGCTTTAAACGTTGTTCTGCCCTGCCTATTCATGATGTTTAGTTTCGCTCCCTATCTGTACAGATTCGTTCGCGTATGTATGACTGTCTTGCAGCAAGCCGATATACGCCACTATTGTAATAGACTGAAACGGCACGCAAAAGTTACTGCAAATTCGGTAAAAAACAATCACAACTAACCATTCTACCCCACTTTGGGAAAATGAAAAGAGAAAAACGGTCATCTCTTCAAATTGTTTGAAAAAATGACCGTTTTCGTCTTGATGTTTAGGAGGTTCAAACGCGTTTGTGCAGGTTCAACTTAGTTCAGGTAACCGGCTTTTTGCAGAACACGCTTCAACATCACTGCAGCTTCAGCACGCGTTGCGCTGCCCTGCGGGTTGAATCGACCGCCGCTGCCCCCTTGAATGATGCCCGCCTGCACGGCTTTTGCCGCCTCATCGGTATATTTGATTTTGGTCCGATCCTTGAAAGGAGACAAGACTTGATTGGCACTGCTGCTCAGTGTAATGTCTGCACCTGCGGCATGGAGCGCACGTACCATCATGATCGCCATCTCTTCACGCGTAATCGGATTATCTGGACGGAATGTGCCATCCGTGTAGCCCGTAATAATACCGGCTTTGACCGCTGCACCCACGCCATCCACATTTTTGCCGCTGCGGGTCAGGTCGCTAAACTGCATCGCGGCTGCCGTATCGCCTGCCAGTCCAAGTCCACGATAGAGCATGTTGGCAAATTCCATGCGTGTAATCGACTGGTTCGGTTGGAATACGGTACTCGTGTTGGCATCCAAAATATATTTGGCTGCCAGTTCATTGATCGTATCCTTTGCCCAATGATTCTCTACATCCTGGAAGGACAGTGTAGAAGTCACCGGAAGCAGAATCTGACTGTGATCCATCGTCCCGCTCAGCACCATGCCCTTATCCTGCTCCAAGACATAAGTTGGCACAAAAGATGGGCGTTCGGCATTGGACGGGAACGTCACAACCGCCGTGCGGCTTACCGGCGTCGTGAGGTTGTATTTCAAACGATAAATGCCCTTGACCGTCGCATCTGCATCTCCCGCGAAGAACGATGTGTCCGTCAGCTTGAACCGGTAATCGGCCAGCGATGACGTAATCGGGGAAGCTCCGCTGTTTCCGGCCTGAACGCGAAGTCTTGAAGCCGCCGAATCCGGCACAGCCTCAAGCTGGATCACCAAGCCGGTCTGGTCGGTGATGCCTTTGTTCATCGCAGCAGCTTCCTTGAGCGGAAGTTCAAACATCATATCCTTATAACGTACGGCGAAGGAACCTTTTGGACTGCTGGTATAGGCGGTCTGGAGAACCGCGACCGGCACGCTAACTTTGGCCGAAGCATCGGTATCTGGTACCTGGAAGACTACCGCGCCATTCAGATCCGCCTGAGCAGCTGCTTGGGTCAGTGCTGTTTTCAGCGCTCCTCCGTCAATCTTGTAGAGATGGGTAGCCGAATTATACGCAGACAGATCCGTGGTGGATGCCGCATTTTTCGGATCGAGAATCAGCATTTTTTTGCCGAACACTTCTTGAGCCAGTATACCGCTATCTCCTGCTGGTGTCCCCGGCGTCGTTGGCGTTACGGTTCCACCCAGGTTCTTGACCGCAATCTTGGTAAATGAAGGAATCGCAGATCCGGATGCGCTCTTGATGGCGTCTTTACCGGAAGGCGAAGGTGCGTAACTTAATTGTACCGTCTGTCCCGCAGGTACACTGGTACCCAGCGTAAGCGTCAATGTGCTTCCACTTGCCGCCGCTGCTGTGACAGGTACGGAAGCTCCGTTGGCCAATACAATAAACTGGGCATAGCCGGAATCCGTAAGCGCCGACAGCGCTGTGGTAAAGGTGACTTGAAGCTGCGTATTCTGGACGGTAGCCGAGCTGATTCCGCTGGCTCCGGAAGCCGCACCTACCGGCACCAGATTTAGTGTGGGCGCTGCATTGCCGTTCAAGTCGGTCAGACGCAGGGCACCCGGAACGTACGAGAGGTTTACGTTGCCATCCGCGATCAGTGCCGAAGCCAGACTCAGGATAACTTTTTCACCGTCTACCTTGACTCCGGTGACGTACACAGGCGCCCCATACGACAGTACGGAAAATTGACTGTTCGCTGGCAAATTATTCGTCGCCAGAGGCTCATCATACGTCATCGTCAGTGTCTTGTCCCCCAGCGATGCCGAGACAAACTGAGGAGGACGGGAATCCAGCAGATTGCGAACGCTAAAATCGGTAAAGCCCGCAACGATCTGGTTCGACGCATCACGCAGCAAGTTTGTGCCTGAATCGTAGTTTACTTTGACTGCTGCCCCGGAAGGAACTGCTGAAGCCAGCGTCAGATACAGCACCGGCCCGCCGGTTGAATAGCTGCTCACTGTGATCGGATTGCCATCCGCCGTTACCTTGAACTGATTGGCTCCGTTTGAAGTCGGATTGACACCTTGCAGGCCATTTGGGAAAACCAGCGTGACACTATTTGTGTATACCGTTCCCTCGCGCGGCTTAGGCAGCGCAGTATCGAGACCATTGGTTACAGCATAGGCAGCTAACGCAGCAGCCTGGTTGCCGGAAGCATCCTGTACCGGACGTGTCCCTGGATCATAGGTTACTTTGACATCCTGCCCAACCGCTACGCCTGTATCCAGCGTCAAATAGACACTATCGCCAGAGATGGATGCCGAGCTTGGAACTCGTACGTCTCCGTTGACGGTTACTTTGTAGCTGGTAATCAGCGGCGTATAGGTAGTATTCAGCAGCTTGTTGTAAGTGAGTCGAATCGTCGTAGTTCCATTCATGACGGCGCTTTGAATAGTCGGAACGGACTTATCGATGGCTGCTGTACGGAAACTCCAGAGTGCCGAACCAGACAATCCCGAGAAACGAATCCCTGGATTGGAGAGATCCACCACAGCTCCGTTGGCGATGTCTACATAATAAGCCGTATCACCGCTCAATGCAGCCGCAGGCGTAATGACGATATCCCGGTTGTTGGTAGGGCTGACTTTGGCTGCTGCCGTTACCTTGGAACCGCCGCTGCGATTCAGCGTGATGCCAGCAGCATCCGAGATCGAGACACTGCGATTAAAACGAACGCGAATCTCTGAATCGGTCGCAACGCCTGTGCTGCGATCGGCAGGGGTTAATGAAGCGACCTGAATCAATGACGTATCGACAATTGTGGAGAACGACCAGTTTAAAGCGGAAGATGTCGTAGGGAAGTTATTGCCTTCCGAATCCGCCAATGCCCCGCTGCTCAGAGTTACTGTATACGTATAGCCTACAGCTAATGGTGTCTTGGGAGTGACTGTCAAGGTATTCGTTCCGCCCCCTACAACCTGTGCCGAATTGATTGCAAAGCTATCCACCAGACCATCATTGCGGGTGATCGTGACGGTTCCCCCCGTATTGGGATACACCACTCGGCTAAAGGTCAATTGAAGTGGACTTCCGGCGGCGACTCCTGTGGTCCCGGAAGCTGGAGTCAGCCCGGACAGAGACAGGGCATCCCCAGTCGTCGTAAACGTCCAGGTACGTGCAGCCTGAATCCCGGCGAAGGCTGTTCCATCCACATCAAGGAAGCTCCCCGCGTCGATCAGGACATAATAAGGCGTTGACCGGGACAACCCAGAGTAATTCAGCGAAGCTGTCGTACCCGAAGCATCCATAACGGCATTCGTTACCGGAAGCGCAGCCACCTGCTTGCTCGTATTTAACTCATAGATATACAAGGTGCCTGCCTTAGGGGCCACTTTTTCCGAGAAAGTAATCTTCAATGCGCCTGTCGTCGACGCACCGGCCAGACCTGCCTGCGGACTGAACGCTGCGACCGTTGGTGGCACATTGTTAAGTGTTTCTGTGGTAAACGTCCAATCGATGGCCGTGTTGTAGGGCAGGCCTCCCAGATCGGCAAATACTCCCGCATCGACATGTACACCATATCGCGTACCGGCTTTCAATACATGTCCACTGGCAGCCTTGGGTGTGATCTTCACACTCGAAGTGCCCAGTCCCGTCACCTCATCAGACAGCACGGAGAGCTTCATGGCGCCTGCACTGTCTTTGGTCATCGTGTCTGCTTCATAGATGATAATCGAACCTTCGGCTGCGGCTACGGCCTCGCTGAAGGATAGTCCCAGCGGAGCATCCGGTTTGATTCCCACCGAAGCATTAATCGGCGAGCTGCTCACCAGAGTAGGTGGCGTTATATCTGCGGCAGCCCCCGTCTTGAATGACCATACGAGTGCGCTGCTGATTCCTGCCCATGCCTTGGCCGTTACCCCATCGGTCGTTTCCGCTCCTGTTAGAACGGGTGACAGTGTCCCGCTATCCGCCAACACGTAATAGCTTGTATTGGCATCGAGCGGCAGACTACCCGTGAGCAAAGTAACGCGCAGACCATCGGAAGAAATCTCCGTCTTGCTCATGGGCACATTAAGCACGGTTTGATTATCATTTTGACGTTTGATCGTAAACCCTTTGGCTGCATCCGTTCCTGTCTTCTCCACCGCGCGGTCAAAAGTAAGCGACAGCCCCGGTGTGAGGGATACGCCCTGTGACTTGTTAGCTGGAGAATAACTCTGGACAACTGCCGATGCTTCAGCAGCCGCTGCGTAGATTTTCCCTTCGTATTCCCCTTGTCCCCAGACTCCAGGCGTCAGCAGATTAACCAGCATCGTGCCGACCACTGCGACGGCCATTCGTTTCTTCATGTTCGTCCAGTCTCCCCTCTACTTGCCCAACAATTGCCTAAACGATCAGCATTTAAAGTCATTGAGCGATAACTAATCTCTATTTATATCGGTTAAGAAGCAGGAAAAATTAGGTGAACAGTCAGAAAAGGACGATAAAAAGACCCGACCGCCTAAGCGGCCGAGCCTATTTGTTGCGATGAAGTTTAAGCCTTACAGACCTGCCTCAGCTTTCAACTCTTCGGCTTTGTCTGTGCGTTCCCATGGCAGATCCAGATCGGTACGACCGAAATGACCATAGGCAGCAGTCTGCTTATAGATCGGGCGGCGCAGATCCAGCATGCGAATAATTCCGGTTGGACGCAGATCGAAGTGATCTCGAACCAGCTTAACCAGCGTCTCCTCACTCACTTTGCCTGTACCGTAAGTATCGACACTAATCGATACCGGATTGGCTACCCCAATCGCATACGCCAGTTGAATCTCGCATTTATCGGCCAAGCCAGCCGCTACCAGATTCTTCGCTACATAGCGTGCCGCATACGCTGCCGAACGGTCCACTTTCGTTGGATCTTTGCCCGAAAAAGCTCCGCCGCCATGACGAGCATAACCACCGTACGTATCTACAATGATCTTGCGCCCAGTCAGGCCCGCATCCCCTTGAGGGCCCCCAATCACGAAGCGGCCCGTAGGATTGATGAAATATTTGGTCTCATCATCCAGCAGTTCAGCTGGGACCACGTGCAGAATCACATGTTCCTTGATGTCGCGCTGAATCTGCTCCAGTGTGATTTCTTCGGCATGCTGCGTCGATACAACAATCGTATCTACACGAACTGGCTTGTCTCCATCATATTCGATGGTAACTTGAGTCTTGCCGTCTGGACGCAGATAATCCAGCGTGCCGTCTTTGCGTACTTCCGCCAGGCGACGGGCAATGCGGTGCGACAGCGCGATGGGAAGAGGCATCAATTCTGGCGTCTCATTCGACGCAAAGCCGAACATGAGTCCCTGGTCGCCAGCTCCGATGTTTTCCGTCTCAAGCTTCATCTGCTCAGGATCACGAGTCTCCAGAGCCGCATTGACCCCCTGCGCGATGTCTGCCGACTGCTCATTCAGCGACGTCAGCACTGCGCATGTATTGTAATCAAACCCGTACTTGGCACGGGTATAGCCGATGTCCTTAATCGTCTGACGCACAATCGAAGGAATATCTACGTACTCCGACTTCGTACTGATCTCACCGATTACCAGAACCAGCCCTGTAGCTACCGATACTTCGCACGCTACACGTGCATTCGGATCGTTAGCCAGAAAAGCATCCAATACCGCATCGGAGATCTGATCGCAGATCTTATCCGGATGACCTTCCGTCACGGATTCAGATGTAAACAAACGCCGTCCTTGAAGAGACATAAGCGCGTACCTCCCTATGTTTCACAATAAAAATTTCCCATATACATAAAACGAACCTTTTCCTGAAGGGAAAAGGCTAGTGATTCCATCCTCGTCTGTAATGGTAACTGATTGGACGGAGGGTGTCAAATGAAACAAAAAAAGAACCCCGGCGTCCCGGGGTTCTTTTCTAAAGAAGGTAAAGATTATTGAGCGGAGAAAGCGCGAGTTACGAATGGCCCTTGAGCCGCTGCAACGTTGCCTTTCAGGTCTTTCAGGTAAACGGCTTTATCACGAACCGCTACGGAGAATTGACGAGCAGTTACGCTCGGATCCAGCTTGATGTTTACATAAGAAACACCGTTAACTGTAACGATCGAAGTGCCGTATTTCTCTGGAGATACGCGGTCGCCGGATACTGTATCGATAACGATCAGGTCGTCAGCAATGCGAGTTCCGTTGTTGCCTGTGTTGTCAAGCTCTTCCGAGAACGGAAGTTGGATGCCGTTAGCGTTGTAAACCAGGCTAGTTACTGTCGAAGGAACCTTAGGAGCAACTGCGTCTACTGCAGCTACTGCAGCAGGGCTTGCAACTGCGGCTACGCCGGAAACAGTTTGGATACGAGTAGCATCAGCTACGTTAACTGTTACCGCACTTGCGTTAGTTCCCAGATCGTTAGTTGTCAGGGTTACTTTGTTACCGCTGACGCTAACTCCGCTAACCGTTGCTCCGTTGACTGCAAATGCACCAGTCGAAGCATTTTCGATTGCTTGGTTGAAGGTAACTTCAAGCGTAGTTTCGCTAGTTTGCTTAACGCCAGTGATGGAAGCCGTAGCATCAGCTTCGATTGGCAGAGCTGTACCAGCGCCTACGATCAGGTTGTCACCTGCATCTTCCAGGCCAATCAGGGTGATAGCTGTAACATAAGTTGTGTTAGCAGCTGGTGTTGCAGGTACTCTACCTACGCGTGCTGCTTGGTTGTTGATTGTCGAAGGCAGCGTGATAACGACCGACTTGTAGTCGTTAGCGATGCGGATGTTCGACGTGTTAGGCAGACGAACTTGTCCACCATTGTTGCCGAGTGTCAGCAGGTAGTTGTTAGTATCGGACAGCGTTGTAGGATCCATAGCTTCGCTGAACGAGATCGTGATTGTGCTGTTAGTGTTAGCAGCGTTCACGCCATACACTTGACCCGAAACAGTTGGAGCTGTAGTGTCGCCTACCGAGAAGGTAGTCTTGTACGGCTCAAGCACGTTTTCCAGCAGCGTGTTGTCACGAACACCAGAGATGTTCAGTGTGTACGAACCGGAATCCAGGTTAGTGGTTACGAAGTTAACCGTTGCAATCATGCCTGTAGCATCAAGGCTGATGCTTTCAACTGGTTGAACTTTGCCACTTGCGTTCGTGATTACGAAGCTGCTTGCAGCAGGTTGTCTTACTTTTTTGCTGAATTTAACAGCCAGGGTGTCACGGTTTGCACCGTTAGCGTTGAACTTCACGTCAGTTACAACTGGACGAGTTTGGTCAACGGTTGCATTTACAGTGAATTGTTTCACTGTGTTTGCGTTACCCGAGTAGTCGCTTACGCTGTCAACGAACAGAGTAGTAGCGGCTGCTGGCAGACGGTCAGCACTGTTGTTCGTGCCGAAAGTCAGCTCGAACTTGTTACCGGAAAGTTGTTTTACGCTATCAGCGTAGTGGTTAGTCGTTCCGGATACCCAGTAGAAGTCAGTTCTTGCTACTGTGTTAGGGTCGATGTCTTCGTTGAATGTTACAACTGCTCTTTCAAGCGTTGCTTGAACTTCAGTTACTGTAGGACCTTCAGTGTCTACAGCTACTGTGAATTCGTTTGTCGCGCTCAACGATTTCAGACCTGCATAGTCAGTTACGAGCGAAGAAGTCAGAGTGTGCGTACCTACAGGGAATGCTGTGTAAGGGCGCAGAATCACTTCACGATCGTTACCTGCTTTAGTTACCGAACCAACGAATGCTACACCGTTAACTTGGAAGTTATTGGAGTTTACAACGTCAACTGGCTCAGAGAATGTTACTTTAACTGCTTTTGTGCCCAGACCCTTAACAGCTTGTACTGTAGGCAGTACGTTGTCCAGAGGACGGAACTTCAGGGTAGCTGTTGGCAGTGTAGTTGTTCCAGCAGTAACGCCAGTAACTGTTACGGAGTAGTCGTTTTGGTTAACGAATTTCACACCGTTTTTCAGTGTCAGACGAACTGTGTTTTTGTTTTCCAGCAGTTGAGCGGACTCAATAGCATCGGAAGGCAGGGAAGGAATCGAGTACTTGCTAGTGTCTTCTGCGTTCGCAGTAACTTCACCGTTGAACGTTACGTCAACTTCTTTGAGGTTAGTTGCTGCAGCTGCTGTTGCAGCTGTTGCACTTGTCACTTTCCAAGTTACGGATTCGCTGTAATCATACTCACCGTATTTGAAAGTTACAGTTGTTGCAACGTTCGGCTGCAGAGCAGTCGTAGGCTTAACTGTTACTTTCTCGCCGTTAGCCAGCGTGAACACTACAGTTGCGCCGTTGTCTTGAACGTCGTAAGAAGTTACGGCAGGCTTAACAACTTTAGTTTGGTAAGCATAAGCTGTGTCAACCAGCAGTGCACGAGTTCCTGCTGCTTTGAAGTTAGCCATGTTTTCTACCAGACCAGCGTTGATTGCTGCTTGTACTTCGCCTTTAGCCCAACCCGATGCGCTGTTGTTGATTCCAGTTGTAGGAACTTCCAGCTTAGCTGCACGTACCAGTGTAGCTGCCATTTCTTCAACTGTGATTTTACCGCTAGGGTTGAACAGTTTTTTAGTACCAGTTGTTGTTCCTTTCATGTAGCCGGCTTTAGTTACGGCTTCCACGTAAGGTCTGTACCAAGCCCAATCCGTGTTGTAGTTCTTATCGGAGTAAGTGATTGTTTTGTTGTCTGTAACATCCAGACCAGTCATCAGAGCGATAACTTTTGCGAATTCCGCGCGAGTCACGTCTTTGTTCAGGTTGGCAGCGCCACCTGGGTAGCCTTCAAAGATACCTTGAGTAACCAGTGCGTTGTATTTCTCTTGCGTAGTCAGAGTTGCTGCGGAAGTTACCGAAGCGAACATCGAGAACGCCATAGCCGTGGACAGGGCCAGGGATACAATTTTCTTCATAACCTTCTTTTCTCCTCCTTGGAGTGTTGCTGTGTTTTTTTTGTCTGTAATTGGTTCGCATTCGCTCATGTTACTCATTAGCTGATTGCACCCCCTTTCCAGAGTTGAGCAGGTTTAAGTATAAATGAGGTCTGTGACGGGTATCACAGAAACTTAAAACCACGAGAATAAATAAGTAAGCGCAAGACAATAGCTGCCCAATCCCGCTTTCCGTATTATACATTGGTCGCTAACCCCCGTAAAGTCCATTTTCGCACAAGCGCACACAACTTTACGGTTTTAAGGCCAATCTTTGGAAAAACGAGGTTTTTATTGGGTGTTTTCCGCGTCTTGTTTTGACACTCAATCACTTAGACGCGAGAGGTTACAAAAAAGTTGCGACAGTTTGAAAGTTTTTTTGATTTTTTTTTGCGGCGGGCGAAGGGGAGGGAATCATGATGGTAAAAGGCTTGCCCACTGTTTTACTTAACCCCGACATGAGAGGTATAAACACAAAAAGCGCCGAAAGCAGGCGCTTTTTGTGTTTTCTCTTTCTTATGGAAAAATTCGGCCGGCGACTTAACGAATCCGAAGCGCCAGTTGGATGATTCTTGCCCGCATCTGTGGGTCGGAATCCAGCTTCTCGTACATCTCGTCGATCGGCTTCTTGTTTTCTCGATAAGTCTTGTCGTGCTTGATCGTTGCGTGCGACCAGGAGATCAGTTCGTTCTCCGCTTCAGCCAGTTCATTGAAGGCCTGGTGGAACCCAGTCTCCACAACCAACTGCTCCATCAACTCCTGTTCGACCTCAGCGTTCTGCTGTTCTTCGGCTACGCGAGCTTCCAATACTTTGGACCGCTCTTCGAACTTCGTTTTGGCTTTCATATAATCAATCTGAGCTTTCGACTTGATCGGTTTCATTGTACTTCTCTTCACCCTCACAGATAAGTATTGTTATTCGCTATTCTAACGTAAAACGCTTCAAAACACAAAAACCATTTTACCAAGTTCAAGAGACATGGAAAAGCGCCTCTATATAATAGAGACGCTCCATCCATTTAAAAAGTTACAACTTCTTCATTTTTTGCATGATGACTTTTGCCATTGCTGCTCCGTCTGCCCGTGTAAATGTTGCTGTCGGATCGAAACGGTAGGTTGTTTTGGTGCCGGTAGCCAGTGTATTCGCCTTGCCTGTCATAATCTTCGCCCCTACCACCGCTTGGATGGAAGTGATCGAATAAGGCGATACGATCGAGCCTGTGTCTGTGAACGATTTTTGCAGCTTCGCCAGGTCCTTCGTCTGATCGCCGAGCTTGAGGTTCATCGCTCTGGCAATCATAACGGCCGCTTCTTCGCGTGTCACCGTACCGTATGGCAGGAAGACACGTGGGCTGACGCCGCGGATGATCCCTTTGCGAACCGCCGTTTCAATATAACGATAGTCCATGCGATAGTCTGCGGTGTAACGAGTCACGTCCTGGAAGGTGAGCGCCTCACCAACTGGAGGGTAATCCAGCGGAATGTCGAGCATCTTGACGAGCATCGTAGCGAATTCTCCGCGTGTCATCATCTCATATACACCGAACTCGCCAGATTCCTTGCTTTGCATAATCCCGCGCGACATAACCAATTCGATGTCATCGCGTGCTGTAGGATGGGAAATGATGTCATCGTAGCTGTAACGCAGCGCCATAACCGTATAGTAGCCGAAGCCATCCAATGTTGCGGTTACCGTTTTGCTGCCTGTGTTAACTTTGCCACCGAGATCTGTCCAGCCGCCTGTAGACGGATTGTACTTCCAGATGCCCATGTTGTTGGAGAGAGTATTCGTAATGTTGGAATCATATTTCAGTGTGATGGTTCCGCGCTGCGTTGGAGCCAACCAGTTGGAGCCCGCGTTACGCGAATAGAACATCTTGTTGTAAGGCTGACTGCCTTGTACCGTTGTGAAATCACTTGTACCTGTCTTGTCGCCTGTGAAGTAACCGGCATCTACCCAGAACAGCTTGGAAGCCAGACCAAAGTGTGGATCATGCGTGCTCAGTGTAGCAATTGCGCCTGTATCCGAGCTTTGGTACTTCAATTGTCCATCTAGGGGTTGACCCGTTCCGTCCAACTCCCCAACCGGGTTGTACGTCGTTACGGTACGTCCATCAGATGGGTTTGCAATACCGAATAGCATCTGCTGGGAGTTAAACAGGTTGATCGTTTCGGTTGCTTCATCCTGTGAATCCGGAACCGTCAGCATCGTACCCTTTGGCAGGGTAATCGACATCAGACCTTTAAACACATTCAGCTTGCCGGATGTCGGCACGGCTGCTTTGTATTGGGACCCAGGTACCGTTTCCTGCGAGTAGTTGACGGTAAAGCTGTCGTTCAGCTTTTGCTTACCTTGGCTGATCGTAAACTTGATGGTGTTGTTGCCTGCCTTCAGATTGCCGACTGTCAAGCGGAAGATGTCGTTACCGTCTTTTGACTTCACCATTTCCTGCTTGCCAATCACGATCTTGTCTGCGCCTTCTGCCTTGATGCTGACATCGACGAAGTTTTGTTTAATGATGCTTTCGTTTGGAAGCTTAGGCGAGAGCAGCGAATACTGCGACAATTCACGAGTTACGACCAGGGTACGTGTAACACGCGTTGTGCCAATCAGAGCTTCGATGCGAATCGACTTGTCTCCACTTGGTGGAAGCGTGACGTTGCCCAATACAAACTGAGCCGAATAGTCAAGCGGGTTGACTTTGTACGTCAGCGTGCCTGTTGTGTTGTTCCAGACGAGCTTGTTCGTCGGGTCCTGCTGTGCAGTAGCGATCAGGTTGCCGTCATTATACACGTTAACGAGCGTAGCATTGGTCAGTCCAAACAGAACGTCCATGCGGCTTGTGCCCGTTGTATATTTGTCAGTACCCGAAGCTTTGAACAGGGGATCATCAACGCTGTCAGCCAGCTTGCCTACAGGCAGCGGGTACAGCGTTCCAACAACCGGTACATCATCGGAGAAGACGTATACGGTAATTGTCGTCTTGACCGGAACGCCATCTGCCGTACCGCTCAGTACAAGCGTGTTGGGTCCTGGGGTCAATTTGATCGTGTTAGAAACCGGAACTTCAAAGGTCTTGTCGCCTTTGATGAAACCGCCACTATTCAGCGATACGGTCGTACCATTCAGGGACAGCTTAACGCTATCAAGTTCAGACGGGCTGGAGAAGTTGACCAGACGTCCTTTTACACCTGTGAATGGAGTCTTGCCTGGAGAAGTATCAATGCTGTTGCCTGTAAAAGTCTGTCCATCGTAGATATTCGTCAGATCGATGAACGGAGCCGGGATATAGTTCACTTGAACCGTCTTGGTGTTGTCTCCGCCTGCTCCCGTTGTGGTGAACGTCAGGGATTGAGGACCGGAAGGCAGCTTCGACAGCTTGAATACCGGACGGTTGTCCGCCGAAGTATACTGGGTTGCTGTAATCGACTGTGTGACGCCATCTTGAGTCGAAGTCACCGCATAGCTGGTCGCCGGGTTATCAACAACCAATTCCACCCATACCGGAAGCTCGTAAACTGTCGAGTTGTCCGGGAAGATCGAAGAAGAATAACCGCTTGTCAGCGTGGTTCCGCTGGATGGTTCCTGTACATTGTAAAGCTGATTGAGCTGTGTGATAACTGGCGTGTTGCCGGTACGGAAGTAGAAGACGAACGCTCCGTCCAACTGCTGCCCACCGTAGTTGCCAGAGATCGACAGCGTATACGTTCCGTTTTCGCTAATGGCTTGAGCCAGGTTCTTGGTTGTGAACTTGAACTGCTTGTAGCCTGTCTCACTTGCGATAGGGGTAATGGTGACGTCACCTGGATCGCTGATGTTGGCATAGTCGCCAGTCGAGCCGTTTTTCGTCAAAGTGGCTTTGAAGCCTGTAACTCCACCCGATGGAACCGGGTCTTGTTCGTTGAAGATCATGGAACCCGTGATGTTGCCGTTCAGGCTGGAGTTCGCTACGATTGTTGGCGTCTCATCGACTTTCTCTCCGCCTACCGATACGTCATAAGGCATAGCCAACTTGGCTGCCGTCTGTGGATAGTAGACCAGCTGACGTTTGGTTTCCGCCGATTTGGTGCTGGTATAAGCCGTGAACACCAGCGTGTTCAGACCTTTTTTCAACTTCAGATCGGTTGCTACGAATGTTCCGTTGCTGCCGACCGTCTTCGTTCCGTTTACCGTAACCGTTGTTGCGTTCAGGGCGGTTACGTTAAGGGCAGGAGCTTCACTCGTTACGACAATCGGCTTGTCTTCGTAAAGCTTGCGATTCGTTCCATCAAGCAGAGCAATATCGCTGATTACCGCGAAGTTCGAGTAGCTGACAAAGGCACTCACGCTGACCTTGTTGCCTGCGGCGCCGGAAGAACTGGCCTGACCGCTGACGATGATCTCGTTGACGCCTTCTTTGAGCTGAATTCCCGAGAAAACAAATGTATTGTTGGCTTTAATGCTTGGTTTGACGCTCATTTCTCCGCTGTCATAAACCTTGCTGTTGCCGACTCTTGTAATGACTTGATACGCAATGGAATCCTGGGATACCCCACTGAAAGTGGCTTCCAGGTCAATGATGTTACTGTTTGTTGGCGTCGGAGCATCCGCAGAAGTACTCAAGTTGTTGATATGAAAGTACTTATCGTTATCCGCCGCGCGCACGATCCCGGCTGGAATCAAGCCGATGACGAGCGTAAGGGCTAGTAATAGGGCGTAAGCCGATCTAAGCTTTGCTTTCAAGATACATCCTCCTTAATTGAACTTTCGATAGGTCTTCGGACGTTACGACAACTTTCAACCTGCGCGTAATGGCCTCGCTCCTTTCTCCTCGTTATTTTTTTTATCGGCGCCTCTGAATGGATATGTTATAAAAAACCCCAATTTATTTATTTTTATTACGACATCAGGCAATACTTTACAAAGAAAAAAGCCCTGCCTGCCGGATCACCGGTCAGACAAGGCTGTTCAATAGCGGATTATAAACAGGAAGACTCAAATCGGATTACGGTTCGGTTCGATCGGTAGACTTGATGCGCAAGCGCGACAGCAGATGCAGTACCGGACGTTTGGTCTTGCCGACAAGCCCGATCACTTCTGCACCGATCTGGAGGAAGAACATCATCACACAGATCACAACAAACGTAACCCAGTTGGCTTCGTACATCGCGGAAGCGGATTGAATGACCGCCAGCACACCGAAGAAGGCTGCGATTCCGTAGATGATAAGCACCGTCTGGCGATGGCTGAATCCAAGCTCACGCAGGCAGTGATGCAGGTGGCCTTTGTCAGGGGCGAAGATCGGCTTCTTCTGAAGCTTGCGACGCACAATGGCAAAGAACGTATCCGACAGCGGCACGCCGATGATAATCAGCGGTGTGATGAAGGACAGAACGGCGATCTGTTTGAAGCCCAGCAGCGATAGCATCGCCAAGCTGAAGCCGAGGAACAACGAACCCGTATCTCCCATGAAGATCTTGGCCGGGTGGAAATTGAAGAACAGGAACCCTACGATGCCGCCCAGCAGCAGCAGACACAGCATGGCGACGAGCAGGTTGCCGTTAATAAGCGACATGACCAGAATCGTGCTGATGGCAATACCGGATACACCGGCTGCAAGACCATCCAGTCCGTCGATCAGATTAACCGCGTTCGTCACGCCCACGATCCAGAAGATGGTCAGCGGGATCGCAACCCAGTTCTCAAGCGAAGAATAAGCATCCATAAAAGGAACATTTACGAAGTCAACCTTGATTCCGAAGCCGAACACGACGATGCAGGCTGCACCGGTCTGAATAAGGAACTTCAGTTTGGCGTTCAGGTCAAATCGGTCGTCCAGAGCGCCGGTCAATACGATGATCGTACCCGCTGTCAGGAAGGCTTTGATGAAGTCTGCGTCCCGTCCCGCCAGCTCAAACGGCAGGAATGGCATAATGGCAAGCAATGAAATGGCAAAAGCAAGAAAGATCCCGAGTCCGCCAAGTCGTGGCATGATGCGCGTATGCACTTTACGGGCGTTCGGCACGTCCACCGCTCCAACCTTAATCGCAAACCGCTTCACAAGCGGTGTGAGACCGAGGGCCAGTCCAAGCGCGAGCACGAAGCCGAGAATATAGACGATGTGCATGATTGTCTCCAACCTCCAATAGTGTTTCAACCGGGAATAATTATAACCCGCTCTGCGTACGAATACCAGCACGAATCTACGGTTTTTCGCCTCAGCAGGCCAAAATCACGGAAAATTTTACCTTTTCCCGCAGGTTTGGCCTTTTCTCTGTATACATCGATTGATTTACCGCTTTTCTTTAGCCGTGATTCTTCTTCACTTTCTTGATCGTTCGCATAAATCGAGGCAGAGCCATCATCCGCGGCAGACGGGAAGGCTCCGACGCCAGACGATAAAACCATTCCAGCCGCATCTTCTGCATGAACACAGGCGCCCGTTTGGTCTTGCCGGAGATCACGTCGAAACTGCCGCCCACGCCCATAATCACCGGAACGCCCAATTCCTGCTTGTAACGAGCAATCCAAGGCTCCTGCGTCTTGGCATCGCGTGCGACAAACAACAGATCCGGCTTGGCCTGGCGAATGGCTTCGATGACTGCCGCATTTTCAGGTTCGCCGAAGTAGCCGTTACGCACGCCTACGATTCGTACCTTCGGATATTGTTTCTGTAACCGACGCGCTGCTTCCTGAACCACTTCTTCCGCTGCGCCCAGCAGATAAGCGGTCCAGCCCAACTGCTCGCCTCGCTTCATCAGCTCATGCAGCAGATCAAATCCGGCAACCCGCTCAGCCACGGGATCTCCCAGTTGTTCGGCTGCCCAGACTACCCCTGCACCATCCGGCACGATAAGTTCGGCTTCACGCATGGCCCGCATGTTCTCTTCGCTCTCCAGTGCAGCCATAATCATGATGGGATTCGCTGTGATAATCTGATGCGGTCGTCCCGAGGCCACAGCCTGCTCCAGCACTTCAACGGTTCCCCGCATGTCCAGCTTGGAGACTTGAACACCGAGAATGGACGTAACCGGGACCTGACCGGCTCCTCCTTCAAGATGGGTATGACTCATCAATGTCGCTCATCCTTTTTGTGCAAAATAGTCGGCAATCGCCCGGGCAGGACGCGCCGCTTCGCGCTGAAGTTCCGCGATCAGCGGTTCACGCTCGCGCTTCCAGCCTTCCCCATCATCCAGCAGATGACCCAGTTCCTCGGCCAGACGTTCCGGACGTACCTCTTCGCTGCTTCCGATCGCTTTGACCTTGAGCCGCGCCAGGAAGCTGTCGATCTTGGGATCGTACGATACGCCGGCCAGCGGCACACGCTGGGAAGCGGCATAGATCAGACTGTGCAGCCTCATGCCCACCAGAGCCGAACAGCGTCCCACTTCCATCAGCATGGCCTGCGGATCTTCGTTCTGCCGCATGGTAATCTTGGAACCCAGCGTTTTCACATCGCCCATCCGCTCAATAACATAATTCGAGGCCGCTTCATCATCAGGCAGATGGAAAGGCAGGAAGCAGAAATGCACATTGCGTGCCTCTGCCAACTTGCGCAGTCCATCTGCAATACCCGTCAGTTCTGCACGTCCTTCATCCCAGAAACGTACAGACACGCCGATCTTGGGCAGTTCGCCTTCTTCGGGCTTTCCAGCCGGAAATTTGGATGCTGCTCCGATCGGAAGAGGCAGTCCCATAACCGGGTCGGGCACAATCTCGATGCGCTCACCCGGAAGGTTCATCGTCCGCAGCAGCTCCGCCGATTCCTGATCGCGCACGGAGACATACATGCTGCGCTTGAACGCTCCTTTAATGAAGGGATAGAAAATCTTGCGATGGACTGGACCTACGCCCTGCGCGTAGATAAACACCGGCTTGCCCAACCACTGGGCGAGACGAATCACGCCAACATAGTAGGGAATGGTCTTGGGGCTGGTGGCATCCTGCAGCAGGCTTCCGCCGCCGCTAATCAAGCCATCGCTTTCTTGCAGCGCCGCACGTACTTCTTTCATATTCATCCGATGCACGGCTTTCACCCCGTAGATACCGGAGGTCCAGGACGGGTCACCCGAGAGCACAATCGGCTCAAATAAGATGCCGCTGCGTTTACCTTCCTGTTCCAAAGCAGTAAGAATCGACTTCAACACTGCCTCGTCCCCACTATTGCGGAAGCCATAATAACCGGAGATTACAATTTTGCGAGCAGCGGCGACCATTTCTTCCAACACCTTTCGATGATTTGCCATACGAGCACAAAGACCAGACCCATTACGATTCCGAAGCCAATCCCCAGCAGGTCACGCATGAACGAGATCCAGATTGGCGTATGGATATGTGCAAAGGTATCGACCATCGACAACTGACCAATCGAGGCGATCACCATTACGTAAATCGCATGGCGGTAACGCAGAGCAACGACGACACCGGCGATAAAGATCGGGTGACCGAGCAGGAATTCCTTAAAACGAGGACGTACGCCAACTGTATTTTCCAGCAGAGTACGCGTCATTTTCTCCAAACCACTTGCGCTGCCGCTGTTGCCCGTACGAGACAGGTAGTACATACCGACCACGCCGACAACGGCAACAATGACAACCATCGCAACAGTAATCGGCATACGCAGAATCTTGCCCACACTGCCAAACGCCGAATTTTTACGATAAAAGAGGACGTACAGAGCGGTCAGCGCTATCGGCGCAAGGTGCAGCAGACTGACACCCCGGAACTGCTCCAGCACCAGCTGATACGTGACACGGTTAAGCAGCGCGACAATAAACAGCACAGCCATCAGCGACATGGCGCTGGTTCGCAGGAACAGCAGGATGCCATGCGTCACTCGGCGTCCAAGGCTCATCTTCTGACCAGCCTCGTACAGCCGATCGATCTTGCGAATCGCAAAGACCATCGCAATCGTAGGGGCACTGATGCCCGCAAACAGCGCAAGCGCCTGTTCCATCAGATGCGGCTTTAGGACATACAGACCTACTGCTCCGATGAGTCCCAGCAGGAAAGCAAGCAGGGTCAGCGGTGGAATGAAGATGGATACGGCCAGCGCCACCAGCGCCACAGCACCTACAATAGCCACCCAACGGAAGTAATTCTGTCCAGCCATCTCGGCAACGTCGAACGAACTTGCCGGGCCAAACTTGAAGCCGTAATGTTCAATGCGTTTCATTGCGCCTTCGGGTCCATTCAGACTTTCAAGCAGATTCTCAATCGTATCGGTAATTCGGCCTTCAAGATTGTTGGTTTGTACAGCCGTATGCATGAACATCATGCGAATATTGCGGTCTTTGGCTGCCAATGCAAAACGATCCGCGATAATATCCGGGTCGAGCGCCGAATCGCGTCCGCTGAGCGAATACAGACGAGCCACATTGTAATTCGTCAGTTTCGCCAGGCTCTCAAATCCGCGCTGCGGCGACTTGAGATTCTCAATGGCGGCAATACCAATTTTGCGTTCGTTCAGCAGTTTTGCAAAGTCTTCCAGATGGCGTTCATCCGGTTCTTCTGCATAACCCGGCACCTCTTCGCCATCGAACAGAATCCGCTCTACACCCATGGCTTTGAAGCGATCGAGCAGCGAAGCCAGCGACTCTTGATTGTAGATCGAACTGTTGCCCAGACGGGGCAGCAGATGGAATCCTTTGGAATTCAGCATCTGCATGGCAATTGGATCGGGTTCCATCGACTTCAACACAGCGTTCTGTACAGGAGTCGCAATCTTGAGACCACTGCGTCCGTTCAGCGTCCAGTCCTCAACGGCGATGTCCTGGCTGGCAAAAGCCTTGCGGATCATCGGCTCAATCTTGGCCTGAATCTCAGCGTTGGTAAACAAGAGGTATGTTGCGTTTTCGTTGGCCGTCAGCACTTTCCCGGTTAGACGTGCCGCGTCCTGTTCGCTGTATACGGTGATTCTTCGGGCATTGGATAATTCGGTCAGTGTTGATTCATAGACTGCCATCGTTTGGACTCCGGCTTCCTTCAATGCGTCGAGCTGCTCATTAATAAACGCCGTTGGATTCCCCTGATAAGAAGAAACCTGAACGAGATCCCGATAATCAAAGATCATTTCCACGTTTTTGGATGTGCCTTCTGTCCGGATGCGATCGTATGCAACCGGAAGAGCAGCTACCAGCCCCAGGATCACCAGGATCCATAACCCTTTTACTGCAGCCTTGTTCCACTGCCGCCACTTCTGACTCAAGTTCGGTATACCTCCTTGCCGGAAGATTCTAGCCTCCGGCATTGTTGTTCGATTGATGTTGGCTCTTGATGATGATTAGCTTGTATGGCCTTGTATGACATGGATAAAGATTCAAGTCGATGAAGTCAGACGCCTCCTGTCGGAGCACGCCGCCTGGGCGCCCTTCGGCAAGAGGCATCTTCGAGACTCTTAGGGACTGAAGGGTAAGCGCCTTACGCGTCTACCCGCTCGGTAACCGCAGCGACCAGGCGCTGCACAGCTTCTTCGGCTGCCGGCAGGGAATCGCCGCGCACCGCGAAGTAAACTTTGATCTTCGGCTCGGTGCCTGAAGGGCGGAGCACGAACCAGGAATCGTCTTCCAAGATATACTTCAGTACGTTCTCCGACGGCAGACCGTCAATGCCCTGCTCGTAGTCGAGCGTCTGCACGACTTTGACGCCGGCTACTTCCGTAGGCGGATTCTCGCGCCAGTCGGCCATGATCGATTGAATCTTGGCCAGACCATCCTTGCCTTTCATCGTACGCGATTCCAGGCGTTCGAGGAATGTACCAAATTGGGCATACAATCCTTCCAGTACATCATACAGAGTCTTGCCCTGCGTCTTGTAATATGCGGCAGCTTCAGCGATCAGCATCGAAGCGAGTACCGCATCTTTGTCACGGGCATAACTGCCGGCCAAATAACCGTAACTTTCCTCGTAGCCGAACAGGAAGGTATGTTCACCAGTTTCTTCAAATTGGGTCATCTTCTCCCCAATGTATTTGAAGCCAGTCAACGTATTCAGCACTTCAGCTCCATAATGTCGAGCAATCACCGCTCCCATCTCGCTGGTCACGATGGTCTTGATGACGGCACCGTTCTCCGGAAGCGTTCCCGCTTCCTTCATGCGGCCCAGCACGTAATCGACCATAATCGCACCGGATTGGTTACCGCTCAGTACCACATATTGGCCTTCCTTATTACGTACAACAGCGCCCATACGGTCGCAGTCGGGGTCGGTGCCGATCAGAATGTCGGCATTCCGTTCTTCGCCAAGCTTCATGGCCAGGGTGAACGCTTCACGTTCTTCCGGATTCGGCGACTTCACGGTGGAAAAGTCTCCATCCGGCTGCTCCTGTTCCGGCACGACCGCTACGTTCTTGAAGCCGATCTTCTCCAGCACGCGGCGTACCGGCAGATTGCCCGTACCATGCAGCGGTGTAAAGACGATCTGAAGATCGTCCCCCTTACCGGCAGCCAATTGCTCACGGCTCAGCGAGAGGCTGGCAACCGTCTCAATGAATGCTTCGTCTTCGGCATCCCCAAGCCAGACGAGCAGACCTTGAGCTTCCGCTTCCTCGCGGGTGATCCGCTTGATCTCGGAGAACGACTGCACACCCTGAACGAGGCTGATTACGCGCTCCGCTTCATGCGGCACCAGCTGTCCGCCTTCATGGTTGTAGACCTTATAACCATTGTATTCCGGCGGGTTATGGCTTGCCGTAACCATGATGCCTCCATCCGCTTGCAGATGACGCACGGAAAACGACAGCTGAGGTGTCGTGCGCAGCGAAGGATACAGCTTGGCTACAATGCCGTTAGCGGCCAATACAAGCGCCGCTTCCAGCGAGAACTCTGGCGAAAAATGGCGCGAATCATGCGCAATAATAACGGAAGGTTGTCCTTCCTTGCCCTGAGTGGTCTCCAATATGTACTGCGCCAGTCCTTGCGTCGCCTTGCCTACCGTGTAGCGGTTCATCCGGTTGCTGCCCGCGCCAATAACACCACGCAGACCCCCTGTACCAAATTCAAGCTCCCGGTAGAATCGATCTTCTAATTCATCCGGCTGCGATTCCAGTGCGCGAAGCTCCTGTTTGGTCTCTTCATCGATGCTTGGGTCTTCCAGCCACTGATTGACGACCGCGGCGGTTTTTTCGTTCAGACTCATGTTTGATGTACCTCCCTGTCCGGATTGTTGGGGTTAACGTTGAACGAACTAAATCAGAGTTTTACGTACACCAGAAACCCACACACTTCAAGTAGGTTTGCGGTGAACATAACCTTACATCGTTATCGGTCAGCGTGCTATTCGCGGTCTGCGAGTGCAAACATCATATCGCCTTCGGCGACGACGTTCCCGTCCACTTTCGCTACGGCGTGCCCTTTGCCGATCTTGCCCTTGAAGCGCGTCATTTCAACTTCCAGGTGCAGTGTATCGCCTGGCTTGACCTGTCCCCGGAAACGGAAACCGTCGATGCCGGCGAAGAAACCGAGCTTGCCACGATTTTCTTCGACCACCATCATCGCTACCGTACCCACCTGGGCCAACGCTTCAACTATTAATACCCCCGGCATCACCGGATAACCCGGAAAATGTCCGACAAAGAAAGGTTCGTTAATGGTCACGTTCTTGATGCCAACCGCACGCTTGGCCGGTTCGACCTCCAAAATACGGTCCACCAGCAAGAAGGGCGGACGGTGAGGAATAATTTCTTGAATCTGCTGCGAATCCAACATCACGAGCAAAACTCCCTTCGGCAATTTCCTCCATCATTATACAGTTTCCCGCCACAAAAAGAAATCGCCGAAAAACGCGCTGCCCAAAGAGCCGCTTGGGGATTAACCTGTCCTCCAAGCGGCTCTCTGTTCACGTTTATGCAAAACTTATACAAAACCACTCAAGGCGCGAAAACGAGGTCAAATACATGCTTCCAGGTCTCCGGCTTGAACGCTTCTCCAAGCTCCTGCTTGCCGACGTACACGTAGCCGAATACCAGCCCACCCGCCAGGCATATCACGAAAAAAAGCAGAAAAAGCGTAAACCGCAGTAGTCTTCTTCCGAACGTTTTTTTGCGGCGCTTCGGAGCCTTATCCTGCTCGTCCATAACCTTTTCCACCTGCTAACCTCCTTGCCGCAAAGTCCGAAGCCCCAGGCAAATTGCCGGGGCTTCGGACCTTTCGATGTCCTGCTTATGCAATCGTCACTTTGACGAATCTCTGAAGGGATTGGCTTATTGACGGATTCCGTTGGCGATGCTCGCCATCGTGTCGCTTGACGTGAGCGCCTTCGCAGCCAATTGATATGCACGCTGCGCCTGCATCATATCCGTCATCTGACTCGTCAAGTCCACATTGGACTGTTCGAGGTAACGCTGACGAACCTGCGCCGTTACGCCCTGATTGGTCAGGACGTCGGCTTCGTTTGCACCGGGAGCCAAACGGAATACATTGCCATCGGTCTGCATCAAACCTTCGGAATGTTGAACACGAGCCAGCGAGATTTGTCCGGCCAGTGTGCTTTTTCCGTTTGCAGCTTGTGCATATACGCGACCGTCGCTATCCACCTGCATCTTGGTATTGGCTGGAATTCGGATCGGCTGTCCGTTGGTTCCCATAACCGGATGTCCCTGATTCGTTAACAGATAGACATTCTTCGCATCCGCACCATAAGGCGCGAGTTGGAAGCCACCTTCACGCGTCCACGCTTTCTCGCCGTTTGCCTGAATTTCAAACAAAGCATTGCCTTCAATGGCAATGTCGGAGTCACTTCCGGTTTCTTTCAGAGGGCCTTGTGTCAAATCGATGGTTACTTCACCCATACGGGCGCCGAATCCCATGTTATATCCACTGTCCGTACGACGTCCGCTCAATTGAAACGCAGAACCCTGCTGCTGTACACGGGTCAGTGTGTCTTCAAAGTCGCCCTTCTTGGATTTGTATCCTACCGTATCCACATTGGCAATGTTATCCGAGATCAGGTCGAGTCTGCGCTGAAGGCTGTTCAAGGTCACCGAAGCGCTAATCATTGAGTTATTCATGAGTGGGCCTCCTTATTAGACTCTTCCGACGTCGTTAACAGCCTTGTCCAGGCTCTTGTCGTAAAATTGTACGACTTTCTGATTGGCTTCGTAAGCGCGGAGCGCTGCTGTCAGATCAACCATCGATTGAGCCGGGTCCACGGTAGAGCGTTCCAGATAACCTTGTCTAACTTCGATCTGATCGTTGTTGGTGGCCGCCCGCAGGGCAGCTACGCCCTGAGTCTTTTCCGTAAACAAACCTTCGCCATCACGAGTCAATCCGTCAGGTTTTTCAGCCACTGTAATGCCAATACGTCCCGAAGCGGCACCCGTTGTTTTGTTAAAGATCGTTCCGTTCTCGCGCACCCAATAATCGTCCATCGAACCTGGCAGTTGAACCGGACGTCCGTCCTGTCCCAGCACATTCTGGTTCGTTGAGGTAACGAGGAAACCATCCGACGTCAAATGCATATCGCCGTCACGTGTATAGCTGACACCGCCATCGCTATTTTGCACGTTGAAAAATGCTTGAGGTTGATACACGACCGTACCATTTGGCTGAACCGACTTGCCCGAAGCATCAAAGACCATGTTGCCGCCCTGCGGATTCGGCAATTGAAGATTAGATACGAGTGCCAGATCATCCGACGAACCGCTCTCCGTTACATCACCCTGAACCATCATGGAGATGCTCTCTTCCGCAAAAACGCCTGTGTTCAGCTTCCCAAGCTGACGGTTGTCCTGCCCCTGGTCGCCGCCTTGCAGACCAATCATCACTTCCGGGAATGAACGCGCGACACTCTCGACCTGTTTGTAACCAGTCGTATTCAAGTTGGCGATGTTCTGCGTCACCGTATCATGTCTGCGCTGTTGGGTCATCATGCCTGCGGTCGCCGTATATAATCCTCTCAGCATTCTGTGTTTTCCCCTTTCCGATATCGCGGATGCGTCCTAAGCCTCTCGTTGAAGCAGCCGGGTCGTCACTGTCCGGGTCCTTGTGGCTGAAGCAGCATGTCAAACTCAAAAAAGCCCCTCAGCCTGTTGTATTATATATCGGCAGTCTCGAAAAATTGTTGAGAACTTTTTTAGAGAAAATCAGAATTTTTTCTTCGCTGTTTGATCGAGGTGATCCAACATCTTCTGGGTGCCCTTCACAACGCAGTGCATAGGATCTTCCGCCGTCCATACCGGAACTCTGAGTTCCTGGGCGAGCAGATCATCCAGCCCGTGCAGCAGAGCGCCACCGCCGGTCAGAACAACACCCCGGTCGATAATATCAGCCGACAATTCTGGTGGAGTACGCTCCAGCACCGACTTTGCCGCACTGACGATCAACGCAACCGATTCGTCCAGCGCTTCCTTAACCTCGGCCGAAGTCACGGAGATTGTACGCGGCAGACCACTTACCATATCGCGCCCGCGAATATCCACTTCGGCATGACGGCCATCCGGATGAACCGAAGCGATGTTGATCTTGAGATCTTCTGCAGTGCGTTCCCCGATCAACAGCTTATATTTATTTTTAATATAGCGGATGATGGATTCATCAAATGTGTCGCCGGCTACCTTGATCGACGAAGATGTCACAATGTCACCCATCGACAGAACCGCTACGTCGGTGGTTCCGCCGCCGATGTCCACCACCATATTGCCGCTCGGCTGGTAGATGTCCATACCTGCGCCGATGGCTGCCGCTTTAGGTTCTTCTTCCAGATATACGTCTTTTGCTCCGGTACGCTGGGCCGCTTCGCGGATCGCCTTCTGTTCAACGGAAGTGATATTGGTCGGTGCGCAGATCAGAATTCGCGGGTTGCTGTACCAATTCCGTCCACCGACTTTATTGATGAAGTAGCGCAGCATCGCTTCTGTAATCTCGAAGTCCGCGATAACGCCATCGCGCAGCGGTCGTACCACTTCGATATTCCCAGGCGTACGCCCTACCATGCGGCGTGCTTCTTCGCCTACAGCGAGCACTCGCTTCGATTCTCTCTCCACTGCCACAACTGACGGTTCGTCGATAACGACTCCTTTACCCTTCACATAAATCAGCACGTTCGCCGTGCCCAGGTCGATCCCGATATCCTTGCTCAACATGTATATTCGCGGCCTCCAGCATCCTTGTTTATTCGGCTTTCATGACTACGCGCGTCCGCCCGTCGCCTGCAAACTACCAGCTTTTAACATAGCATATTTCAGGGTCTCTCTTCAACGGAAATTCCCCGGAAATGGAGGCTAAAAACGCAAAAAATCCAAGTTCTTGCGAACTTGGATGGGTTAAGCCTTTTAACAGGGAGAAATGGTTACGCCCATGTTGGTTGTACATTAAAGATTGGGGCTTCTGCACGTGCAGGCGTTTCTTTCGCCGCTGCCGCTTCTTCCACCTGTTCCGATACAGATACACGCCAGATGTCAGCGCCCAGTCCGATCAGCTTCTCCGTCAGGTTGACGTAGCCGCGATCGATGTGGTGCGTACCTCCAACTTCCGTTGTGCCTTCAGCGACCAGTCCTGCACAAATCAGTGCAGCACCTGCGCGCAGATCCGTTGCGGTTACTTTGGCGCCAACGAACTGTGTTCCACCGCTGACGAAGGAAGAACGGCCTTCGACCTTGATCTCCGCGTTCATCAGACGGAACTGATCGACGTGCATGAAGCGGTTCTCAAACACCGTCTCTGTCACGACGCTCGTACCATTGGCACTGAGCAGCAGCGCCATCATCTGGGACTGCATGTCCGTTGGGAAGCCCGGGTAAGGAAGCGTCTTGATGTCAACAGCACGCAGCGGCTTGTCAGCCACAACGCGGATGCCGTTCTCATCAGGAGTGATGGTTACGCCCATCTCTTCCATCTTGGCAATGACTGGACCGAGGTGGTCTGCAATTGCACCCTCCACATAGACGTCCCCACCCGTGATCGCTGCGGCAACCATGTAAGTGCCCGCTTCGATTCGGTCAGGAATGACGGTATGAGGAGCACCGACGAGCTTTTCGACGCCTTCGATGCGGATGGTGTCCGTACCTGCGCCGCGAACCACCGCTCCCATCGCATTCAGATAGTTTGCGAGGTCTACGATTTCCGGCTCTTTGGCTGCATTTTCAATGGTTGTCGTTCCGACTGCCATTGTTGCGGCCATCATGATGTTCTCCGTCGCTCCTACGCTGGCAAAATCCAGATAGATTTTGGCCCCACGGAGTCTGCCGTCGCTTTTGGCTTCGACATAACCTTCGCCCAGCGTAACCTTGGCCCCCATCGCTTCAAAGCCTTTGAGATGCTGGTCGATTGGACGTGTGCCAATCGCACAGCCGCCCGGCATGGAGATGCGGGTCGAGCCGAGACGCGCAAGGAGAGGCCCCATCACGAGGAAGGAGGCACGCATCTTGCTTACCCACTCGTATGGCGCTTCAGATGAAGTCAGGTTTTGCGCATTTACACGGATGACTTCATCACGGTATGTAATGCCTGCTCCCAACGATTCCAAAACTTTATTGATGGTCATGACGTCATCAAGAGGAGGTGCGTCGGAAATGACACTCTCTCCTTCTTGTCCCAATAGACTGGCAGCGATGATAGGAAGCACCGAATTCTTGGCACCGCTAACTTTGACGGTTCCGGTCAATCGTTTGCCGCCGCGGACGATAAATTTGCTCATCTCCGTATTCCCTCCGCGCGTTTATTTTGCGTTGTTTGTGGTATTGTGCACATGCCGGCCTGACGGCCGATTCGTCTTTTGATAGAAAAGAGCTCAACAAGCCTAATGACTGATTAACCCAAGCGTTACGACTTAAAACAATTCCATCTTTTTAAAAACCCATTCTAAGCAGTTGCGTCCATCCGATGTACTCCAGAACGAAGTTCGCAACGAAATGCCCGAGCACGATCGCCAGCAGGACATGCAGCATTTTCCCCTGCGAACTCTGCGGATGGCGAATGATTACATCGAGCTTGAGATTCTGCAGCGCCCACCAGGCCAGAATAATACAGCCCAGCGTAACGAGCATCGACAAGACGCCATAGACCCCGGTTTGCGAGAAAGATGCCAGGGCTTGTTCACCCATCGCATAAGCCCCTTTCATTCGTCCGGTCGGACTCTGGGTCCGCGCCTCGGATATTTTAGCGGACTTCTCTATAATACTGGGAAGCGACCGAAGAATCCAGCACATTTTCAAACAATTTTTACAAAAAGTCGCCTGATTCTCCCCTATATTGCCGGTCACAGGGACAGGACGTCCAGATCCACAAATTTGTAAGCGTTTTTCTGGAGAATCCTTTGCCGCAAGCCTTTTTGCTATATCGGCGGCGAATCGAAAAATGTTAATGCCTACTTATTATTTATTTCTTGTTTCTCTCAATGATTTGTGGCTTGCTCATCTGCTTATGTATCTATATTTCCGGGGAAATAAATTCTTTTTGCCTGCTAGGTTGCTTGATGATTGTGGAAAAAGGCCAGTCTCCTAAGAGACCGGCCTGATGTTATTTACCTGGAATGTCCGTAGTCGTCACATCGATACGGGTCATGGCACGTTTGAGCGCCAATTCCGCACGACGATGATCGACTTCGTCCTGATGCATCTTACCGCTTTCGAGGCGAAGTTCCGCTCTCTCACGCGCGGCACGAGCACGTTCAATATCAATGGCTTCCGGCAGCTCGGCGCTTTCAGCCAGCACGACCACTTTCTCCCGGCGGACTTCCAAGAAGCCCCCGTGAACGGCGATGTGCGACCGTTTGCCATCCGCATGCTTCACGGTCAGCGCGCCGATCTGAAGCGGAGCAACCGTTGCGATGTGGCCTGCCAGAACGCCCATGTCGCCTTCGATGCTCTTGGCGATAATGTTCGTGACTTCACCGGAGTAGACGAGACGCTCCGGCGTAACGATTTCCAGCAAAAAGGTGCTCACTTCTATCCCTCCTCACCCTAAGCCAAACGGCTTAAAGGGTTTTTGCCTTCTCGACGGCTTCTTCGATCGTGCCGACGAAGAGGAATGCCGCTTCTGGCAGACCGTCATGCTTGCCGTCAAGGATCTCGCGGAAGCTGCGGATCGTTTCCTTAACCGGTACGTAACGTCCTTTGAGGCCGGTAAAAGCTTCGGCAACGTGGAACGGCTGGGACAGGAAGCGTTGGATCTTACGGGCACGAGCTACGATAACCTTGTCGTCTTCGCTCAACTCGTCCATACCCAGGATCGCAATGATGTCTTGAAGCTCACGATAGCGAGCCAGGAGCTGCTTGACGCCTTGAGCGACTTCGTAATGTTCTTCGCCAACAACGTCCGGAGCCAGAATCCGCGAGCTGGAAGCCAGCGGGTCAACGGCAGGGAAGATACCCATTTCGGAGATCTTACGCTCCAGGTTGGTCGTTGCGTCCAAGTGGGCGAATGTCGTCGCCGGAGCCGGGTCCGTATAGTCATCCGCCGGTACGTAGATCGCCTGGATCGACGTAACGGAACCTTTTTTGGTCGAAGTGATCCGTTCTTGCAGCTGACCCATTTCGGTTGCCAGTGTTGGCTGGTAACCTACGGCCGAAGGCATCCGGCCGAGCAGGGCGGATACTTCCGAACCCGCTTGGGTGAAGCGGAAGATGTTATCAACGAACAGCAGAACGTCGCGGCCTTCTTCGTCGCGGAAATATTCAGCCATCGTCAGACCAGTCAAGGCTACGCGCAGACGTGCGCCCGGAGGCTCATTCATCTGACCGAATACCATGGCCGTTTTGCTGATAACGCCGGATTCTCTCATTTCATGGTACAAGTCGTTACCTTCGCGCGTACGTTCGCCGACGCCCGCAAATACGGAGATCCCGCCGTGCTCCTGTGCGATGTTGTTAATCAGTTCCTGAATGGTTACCGTCTTACCTACGCCGGCACCGCCGAACAGACCGATTTTACCACCTTTGGCATAAGGAGCCAGAAGGTCGATAACCTTGATGCCGGTTTCCAGCATTTCTGCTTGCGTGGACAGCTCGTCAAACGTAGGGGGCTGACGGTGAATCGGATTGCTGACGGGAGCCACTACGTCACCTGCTTCGTCGATTGGCTCGCCCAGAACGTTGAATACGCGTCCCAGTGTCACTTCACCAACGGGAACAGCGATCGGGCCGCCCGTATCGACAGCTGCGCTGCCGCGTGTCAGACCATCTGTCGAAGACATAGCGATGCAGCGAACCGTGTTGTCGCCCAGGTGGTTCGACACTTCCAGGGTAAGTTCGGTCGTCTTGCCGGCTTCCGTCGCTTTTTGAACCTTGAGCGCATTCAGGATTTCCGGCAGTTGACCGCGTTCAAACTCAACGTCAACAACCGGACCCGTGATGCTGATGATGCGTCCTGTATTCATGCTTGGTTTTCCCTCCTACAAGCTTCAGCTTTGTGCGGCGCTCGCGCCGGCCACGATTTCGGTAATTTCCTGCGTAATGGCCGCCTGGCGAGCCCGGTTGTACGTTAAGGTATATTCGTTAATCAGTTTCGATGCGTTTTTCGTTGCCGCACCCATGGCAGTCATCTTGGCGCCAAGCTCACTCGCTTTGCCTTCAAGCACCGCTTTGTAGATCAACGTTTCTGCGTAACGAGGCAGCAGTTCACCAAGTACGGTCTCCGCCGATGGTTCAAACTCGTAAGATTGAAGCGCACCGTCGAACGATACCGGCTCCATCGGCAGCAGGGATTCAACCTGCGGAATCTGAGTGAGCGCGTTGATGAACTGGTTATAACATAAGTATAGCGCGTCGCTGTGGCCGAGTTCGTAATCCTGAACGGCACGGGCAGCTACGGCTTTGATGTCCGCGAACGAAGGCGAGTCCGACAGATCCGTTACCGTTTCGGCAACCGGAATGCCCCGTCTGCGGAAGTAATCGCGTCCTTTGCGGCCGATCACGTACAGTACGTATTCATCCGGAGACGTATGACGGTCGCGCAGTTCGTTGGAAACCCGACGCAGAATGTTGGCGTTGTAACCGCCGGCCAGACCCCGGTCGGACGTGATAACCAGATAAGCGGTTTTGCGTGCCGGACGTTTCTCCAGCATCGGGTGGCGGATACCTGTACTGCTTGATGCAATACTGGCGACCACTTCACGCAGCTTATCCGAGTAAGGACGGGCCGCTTCCGCTTTCTCTTGCGCACGGCGCAGTTTGGAAGCTGCGACCATCTCCATCGCTTTGGTGATCTGACGCGTGTTCTGCGTACTCTTGATCTGCCGTTTGATCTCGCGTATTCCTTTAGCCAATGGTTTCACCTCCAGATTTTGCGGATGCAAAATCACTTCGTAAGGTTATGCTTCAGACTTTGCCCATGCAAAGCTGAATCGTAGGTTATTAAGGAAGCCGCCGGACTCGTACGCGCAAAGCCGCTCTTTCCCATAAAGGAAAGGACGCGGCTTCACCCGTTCAAAGCCCGCCGGGCTTCGACTGAAAGATCGTACAACGGCTTACGCTGTTGTTGCGAATCCTTTTTTGAACTGTTCGATTGCGGCAACCAGCGCCTTCTCGTTGTCGGACGTCAGATCTTTCGTCTGTACGATCGAATCGAGAATTGCTTTGTGTTCGGTAGACATGAAGGCGAGGAACTCGCGTTCAAAGCGGCGAACATCGGCAACCGGAATATCGTCGAGCATGCCTTTGACTGCGGTATACAGGCTGACTACCTGTTGTTCAACCGCCAGCGGCTGGTTAACGCCCTGTTTAAGGATCTCCATCATGCGTGCGCCGCGGTTAAGGCGGGACAACGTCGATTTATCGAGGTCCGAACCGAACTGCGAGAACGCTTGAAGCTCGCGGTATTGGGCGAGATCCAGACGCAGCGTACCGGCAACTTTTTTCATGGCTTTGATCTGTGCCGAACCGCCTACGCGGGATACGGAGATCCCGACGTTGATCGCCGGACGTTGACCGGAGTAGAACAGGTCGGACTCCAGGAAGATCTGGCCGTCAGTGATCGAGATGACGTTCGTTGGAATGTAAGCCGATACGTCAGATGCCTGTGTTTCGATGAACGGCAGAGCCGTCAGCGAGCCACCGCCGCGTGCATCGCTCAGCTTGGCTGCGCGTTCGAGCAGGCGGGAGTGCAGGTAGAAGACGTCACCCGGATAAGCTTCCCGACCCGGAGGACGGCGGAGCAGCAGGGAGAGTTCGCGGTAAGCGGCAGCTTGCTTCGACAAGTCATCGTAGATAACCAGCGCATGCTCGCCTTTGTACATGAAGTATTCGCCCATCGCGCAGCCCGCGTAAGCCGAGATGTACTGAAGCGGAGCCGGGTCAGAAGCGGAAGCCGTTACGACGATCGTGTAGTCCAGTGCGCCGTTACGACGCAGCGTTTCAACGACCTGAGCAACCGTGGACTGTTTCTGTCCGATGGCTACGTATACGCACTTCACGTTGTTGCCTTTTTGGTTGAGGATCGTATCGATGGCGATGGTCGTTTTACCCGTTTGACGGTCACCGATAATCAGCTCGCGCTGTCCACGGCCGATTGGAACCATCGAGTCGATGGCCTTGATGCCGGTCTGCATCGGTTCGTGTACGGATTTACGATCGATAACGCCTGGAGCCGAACCTTCAACCGGACGGTAATGAGGCGTTTCGATTGGGCCTTTGCCGTCCACGGGCTGTCCAAGCGGGTTCACGACGCGTCCAAGCATCGCTTCACCAACCGGAACTTCCATAATGCGGCCGGTACGTTTAACCTGGTTGCCTTCACGGATGTCCGTGTAAGGACCCAGGATAACGATACCCACGTTATCTTCTTCCAGGTTGAGCGCCATGCCCATTACGCCGTTTTCAAACTCAAGAAGCTCACCGGACAGTACGTTATCGAGTCCGTATGCGCGTGCAATACCGTCGCCGACTTGAATGACGGTACCCACTTCGGCGACTTCGATTTCGCTTTGATATTGTTCAATCTGGCTCTTAATCAGCGTGCTGATTTCATCAGGTCTGATACTCAAGTGGTTTCCCCCCTGTCACTATTACCTTGTCAACACTAAAGGTAAGGTTACGTTCCCCTGAATCCCACCTAAAGCGTGTGTGTTTCAGGAAATCGTAAACCTTGGATTAAGAGTTGAAAGGGTACTATGCTTGCCGTTCAAAAGACTTTTCGAGGCGGGACAGCTTGCCCGCCAGGCTTCCGTCATAAAGTGTGTTGCCGATGACGACTTTTGCGCCACCCAGCACCTCTTTATCTACGACGTTGTGAACCGTAATCTTCTTGCCAGTCAGAGCACCAAAGCGTTCTGCGGCGGTCGTCTTCTCTTCTTCAGTGAGAGGGAAGGCGCTATAGACGGTGGCGTCGGCCAGGCCGAGCGCCTCATTGGAGATCTGCTCGTAACTCTCGCGCAGTTCGCTGAACAGTTGTGTCCGGCCGCGTTCGACCAACAATTCGATCGTCCGGGCAACCGGCACAGATACGCGGCCTTCAAAAGCGCTGTTCAGCACTTTCTTCTTTGTTTCCGCGGATACACCGGGCGAAGATACGAACTTACGCAGAGCCGGATCGGACGCAAAGGCTTCTGTAATGGCACGCAGCTCGGCCTGAGTCTCGGTGACTTTGCCTTGAGCAAAAGTCACTTCAAACAGTGCGCGCGCATAACGTTTTGCGGCCAGTGTGTCGCGGCTCATGATTTCGTCCCTACATCTTTCAAGTACTGATCCACCAGGCCTTCGTTCGATTTCTCGTCGATCTCCTTCTCGATCAGCTTGGAAGCGATCTGAACGGAGACGCGTCCGACTTCGCCGCGCAGGGCAGCCATCGCCTTGTTCTTTTCGCTCTCGATGTCGCGGAGCGCTTCATCCTTGAGACGAACGGATTCTTCTTTCGCCTGCGCGATCAACTGATCCGCCTGCTTGCCGCTTGTCTGTCTGGATTGTTCAATAATATCGTAAGCTTCTTTACGCGCCTGCTGGAGCGCTTCTTTTTGCTGTTCTACATACGCAGCGGCCTCTTCACGCGTGGATGAAGCTTCTTCCAGTTGGCTCAATACCAACTCACGGCGCTTCTCCATCACAGACATCAGCGGCCCGATTGCGTAACGACTGAGCAGCCAGTAGAGAAGTAGGAAAGCAACCAGCGTAATTACGATAGATGACCATACAATATCCATCCGAGTCACTCCTTTCCGGTTCGGTAAACGGAACATGCTTAAATTTATTTCGATACGAGCAGCGTACTCATTTCAAAAAGAAGGCGCGGAGGCTGTGCCATCCCCGCCTTGAACCATTTTAAGTTATGCCGCGGCGTAGAAGATGAACGCCAGGACCACGCCGATGATTGGCAGGGCTTCGACCAGACCAACACCGATGAACATTGTTGTTTGCAGCGTCGATTTCGCTTCCGGCTGACGAGCGATACCTTCAACTGTTTTGCTGATAATCAGACCGTTACCAATACCTGCGCCAAGTGCGCCCAAACCGACTGCAATCGCAGCGGCAATTAATGCCATAGCTCCCAAATCCATTGTGTAAGCCTCCTTAAGTATTAGAGAAATAATTGTTTATATAGCCAGCTTGGATATCGGTTATGTAACCCCCATCCTTGCATTGGACCCTTAAAGCGGTAGAACGTTTGAAACGGGCTAATGCTCGTCGTGCGTCTGGATCTTCTGCGAGATGTATACGAGAGCCAGGATTGTAAATACGAAGGCCTGGATGGCACCGACGAAAATACTGAATCCTTGCCAGATCGCCATCAATGGAATCGAAGCGATCAAGCCGACGACGTTTACTGCCGCAAGTTTCAGGATGACGCTGATTAGAACCTCGCCGGCAAAGATATTGCCGTAGAGACGCATACCGTGCGTCAGAAGGCTGGAGAACTGCTCGATCAAGTTGATCGGGAAGAATACTGGATAAGGCTCGAAGTAATGCTTAAAGTAAGACTTCGTGTGTTTGGTGATGCCCAGGAAATGAACCAGGACGAAGATCATTGCGGCCAAGGCCATCGCTACGGAAACGTCAGCAGTCGGCGATTTCCAGAACGCGATTTCGACATGCGCTTCTGTTCCTGCTGCTGCTGCGGCATTGAACGCTTCCACGGCAGGAAGAATCGGCTGACCGAAAATGGTTGCCTGCTCTGCGCTGTGCGGATGCAGTACGATACCGAATGGAAGACCCAGCATGTTGCTGACGAAAATGAACATAATCAGGGTAACGGCCAGCGTGACGAAAGGTCGGCCCTGCTTCATGCTCATCGTACCGGCGATCTGGTTCTGAACGAACTCGATCACCCATTCCATGAAGTTCTGAAGCTTCCCTGGATTTTCCACGGACAGCTTTCTCGTTGCCAGCTTGGCAATCACGAATACGACTGTGCAGCTTACGATCAGCATCAAAATGATCGAAATGTCGAACCGAATACCTCCAAGCTCGATTATTGGAGATTCATGCATCTTTTTCACCCCTTTCTTCAGCCAGTCTTTGTTTCTCCAACCGCTTTTGTTCAAAACGGGCAGATTCTGCTTTGCTTTCTTTCTGGGTAATCAAGATTCCTATAATAAGCAGAATAACCGGAGCAGCTGTAAGACTCGCCATCAGGGCGATCAGATTGACTTCATGCGGAAATTCGACAGCGACCACAAGGGCCGCAATCGCCGCGATCGCTCGCCAAGCGAATCCGAGTCCGCCCCGAGCTTTTCTTCCTTCTGACACGGCGTCCGTGATTTTACGAACGCGATATCCCAAATAGTATGCGCTCATGCAACTTACACTCGTTCCAAAGACAATTCCCAGCAGCACCGGGTGATGATGGGGCGCAATCAGCATCCAACAGGCCCCAATTGCCAGAAGCGTATATGTAACGCGCGTAAGCCAACGCATGTATTTCGGCAACTCGCTACTCATCGCTTCCCTCCAAAACTTTACGGACGAGTGTCACCACTCCAAAGGCTCCTGCAACGAGTCCAATCAAAACGCCAAGGCCTACCCATATTCCGGAACCTCCAACTTTCTCGTTGATCCATCGCCCCAGAAAAAATCCGAGCAGCGTGAAAAAAACGAGTTCGATTCCGATTGCGCTGACAAGCCCGACGGCTTTCCAAGAACCTTTATTACGAACCGGTTTATCGCGCTTGCTCATTGTCTGTCAACCTCATAATTCCCTATTCATTTTACTGAACAGGAAGAGTTATTGTCAATTCGCCGAACTTTTCCTTTTCTCCAAAAACCTGCTCCGCTAAAGGGTTTTTCGTTTATGAAAAACGAAGTGTTCTTTACTTACGGAACCAGCTCCCAGACGTTACGGAAAGGTTGTGACGATTGTCTGACATTGATCGGACGACTTTCGTGAAAGCGTATCAACCGTACAGCTATACTGTATACTGTTTACCTAGTCAATCACAATGCAACTTCAGGATCAATTGTGTCTATTGTGTGAAATTCCTCGGGACGTTCCGATTTGACGCCGAAACTATGAAGAATCGCATTGACAATCCGCTGCGACGCTTTGCCGTCTCCGTACGGGTTGGCGGCCCGGCTCATGGATTCATACAAAGTCGCATTGCTCAATAGGGCTTGAGTCCGTGCATACACCTTCTCTTCTTCCGTGCCCACCAGTTCAAGCGTTCCCGCTTCGATGCCTTCCGGCCGCTCCGTGGTATCACGCAGGACGAGAACAGGCACACCGAACGACGGCGCTTCTTCCTGCAATCCGCCGGAATCCGTCAGAATCAGGTGAGTATGCGGATAAAAATTGTGCAGATCCACGACGTCGAGCGGATCGATCAGCGAGATGCGCGGATGACCGCCGAGGATTTCGTGAGCCGGCTCTTTGACAGCAGGGCTTGGGTGAACCGGATAGACGATCGCCACGTCTTCGAACTCGTCAGCGATCCGTTTCACCGCGCGGAAGATGTTGCGGTGAGGTTCACCCTGCGATTCGCGGCGGTGCGCCGTCATCAGAATCAATCTTTTCCCTTTGGCCCATTCCAGCACGGGATGGCTGTAATCAGGCTGCACGGTATATTGAAACACATCCGTAACGGTGTTGCCTGTGACAAAAACGCTTGACTTCGACTTATTCTCCTTGGCAAGGTTCCCTGCCGACCAAGAGGTCGGAGCGAAATGCAGATCGGCGATGACGCCGGTCAATTGACGATTCATCTCTTCAGGATAAGGGGACAGCTTGTTCCAGGTACGAAGCCCCGCTTCCACGTGACCCACCTTGATCTGCTGAAGGAAAGACGCATAGCTTGCCAGGAATGTGGTCAGCGTATCACCATGCACCAGCACGATGTCCGGCTGCGCCTCGCGCAGCACAGGCTCCAATCCTTGAAGCACGCGGATGGAGATCTCGTTCAATGTCTGCCGATCCTTCATCACGTCCAGATCGTAATCCGGCTTGATCTTGAACACGTCGAGCACCTGGTCAAGCATCTGACGATGCTGGGCGGTTACGCAGACGATCGATTCGATCTCATCCGGATGTTTCTCCAATTCGAGAATCAGCGGAGCCATCTTGATCGCTTCCGGACGTACGCCGAAGATCGTCATCACCTTGATCTTTTTCATTCGTTGTTGTCTCACCTTTCCCTCGGCATCCGGTCGCTTCGAGAGCGAATTCACGGACGCCTTCAATATAATTCCTTCATTATAATCTCTTCATTAAATAAAGCGCTTTTTTAACCTGTCGAGCCAAAGCAATCCAGACATGCAGGGACGGCCAGAATTACTTCGTGCCGTACAGTCGATCTCCGGCGTCGCCCAGTCCCGGTACGATGTAGCCGTGGTCATCCAGTCTCTCGTCGAGCGCTGCGACATAGATGTCTACGTCCGGATGTGCATCCTGAACAGCCTTGACGCCTTCCGGTGCCGCAATCAGGTTCATCATCTTGATCTGCGTGCAGCCGCGCTTCTTGAGGACGTCGATTGCCGCAATCGCGGAACCACCGGTTGCCAGCATCGGATCGATGACGATCAACTCGCGCTCCTGAACGTCTGTTGGCAGCTTCACATAATATTCAACCGGCTGAAGGGTATTTGGATCACGGAACAAGCCAACATGTCCAACCTTGGCAGCCGGCAGAAGCTTCAGCACGCCGTCGAGCATACCCAGGCCCGCGCGCAGGATTGGCACCAGGCCTAGCATACGGCCGGAGATGACCTTGCCCTCAGTTTGGGTAACCGGCGTTTCGACCGGAATCGATTCCAGCGGAATCTCGCGTGTGATCTCGTACGCCATCAATGTGGCGACTTCATCCACCAATTCCCGGAAGTCTTTCGTGTTCGTGTTCACGTCTCGGATAAAAGTCAGTTTGTGCTGGATTAGCGGATGATCGCAAATCACCAGTTTGCTCATAAAATTTCGTCCCTCCGTACAATGTTTGATACCCGGCATCCTGCCTGAACGGTTATGCGTCCCGGCGATCTGCCGACGGCGTTCGCTTTTCGGAAAATTCTTCACGAATTCCGCGTCGAGCGCTTCCATAATCCGCCTATGCGAACCGGTCTGCGCCTAAATCTTGTCCATTATAGCATTAGACCGAGACGTATGCACCCGCCGTACACGGCTCCGACACAAATTCCCAAACCTTTTTTCTGCAAGCTTTCCCAAGACCCTTTTACATAAAAAATCCCCCACCCGAAACATCGGATGGAGGCTGTGTGCAAATTGCGTTTATCGCACCTTGAGATTGTCGTAAGAAGTTTGCATGTGCTCAAGCAGCTGTTCCCGCGTGTCGCGTCCGGCGATATAGGACTGCATCAAGTTGGCGTAATCCTGAGGCGTTCCGATCGGCAGCTGTTGGAAGTACCAGTTCAGCACTTTGCCTTCGCTGATATACTTCGTCAGATCGCTGCCCAGCGGTCCAATGTCCTCGGGTGCCGCCTTGATATTGTTAAACGCCGGGATGAACTGGAACTTCTTGGTCAGGAACTGCTGACCTTCCGGCGTGCCTGCCATCCAGTCCAGCAGTTCTTTGGCTTCTGCTTTTACCGGCGAATTTTTGCTGACCACCCAGTAAGTTGGAACGCCAACAAATAACTTGTCATTCGCCTCGGCATCGTCGCTGATTGGCATGGGCATCATCCCTACGTTCAGATCGGGATTAATGCCATCCAGCGTGGGCTGTACCCAGTTGCCCTGCTGCGTCATGGCAGCCTTGCCGTTGGCAAACGTGGACATCTGCGTATTATAGTCCGTCGTTAACGGATTCGCATTGCCATATTTCAGCGTCAGATCCAGCAGATCCAACCAGCCATTGAACACTTTGTTGTTGGCCATGTCCGCCGTGCCGTCGTTCAGAGCTTTCATGAACGCATCGGGATCGTCCTGGCGTGCGAATGGCACATTGACATTGTGATTGCCCAGCACCCACCACTCCGCGTAGGCGTTCACGAATGGAGTATAACCTGCGGCTTGGATTTTCTTGGCTGCTTCTTCAAGCTCACTCAGTGTCTTGGGAATCTCGGTGACGCCGGCCTTTTTGAAGATGTCTTTGTTATAGAGGAAGCCATACCCTTCATAGTTCAGCGGAAAACCATACAGCTTGCCGTCTGCACTCATCGGGTCTTTGGCGACCTGATCCATGTGCTGCGTCCACGGTTGATCCGACAGATCCTCCAGATATTCCAGCCACAGATCCCGTTCCTGGAATCCCCCAATGGTGAAAATATCCGGCTGTGCGCCCGCAGAGAATCGGGACTTCAGCGAGGCTGCGTAGTCCGTTCCGCCACCGACCGATTGGATATTCAGCACAACGCCGGGGTGAGAGGCTTCGTATACTTTCTTCATTTCCTGAAGCTGATCGGAGATCTCGACTTTGCCCTGATAGATGTTGATAACCTTTTGTCCGGATTCGCCGGCGCTTCCACCCTGCGAACATCCCGACAATACGGACGCGGCTGTCAGAAGCAGAGCAGGAATCCACATCAGCGGCTTGGCAAATTTGTGCTTCATGGCTCTCTCCCCCTTACCCTTTGACCGCGCCGGCTGCGATGCCGGAGACGATGTATTTTTGCATGGCCAGGAAGAAGACGATCACCGGAGCGATGCCCAGGACAAGCGCCGGGAGCGCCAGATCCCACTGCTTCGTGTACTGGCCGAACAGCATATAAGTGGCGATCGGAATGGTCTGCAAGTCTTCGCTGGTCAAGATCAGGGAAGGCAGCAGATAGTCATTCCAGATCCACAAGGTGTTCAGGATAATCACCGTGACATACATCGGGCGCAGCATGGGATAGACGATCCGGAAAAAGACGCCATACGTCCCGGCTCCGTCTACACGCGCGGCCTGCTCGATTTCCAGCGGAACGGATTTCATGCTGCCATGGAACAGGAAGACCGACAGTGGAGCACCGAAGCCGATGTAGCAGATAATCAATCCCCACAGGCTGTCGCTAAGACCTACGCGGCTGGTCACGTCCGTCAGCGGAAGCATGATCGATTGGAACGGAATGACCATCGCGGCAACGAACAGGCCAAACAGTGCGCGGTTAAACTTCGTATTGCGGCGTACCATCTGATAAGCCGTCATGGAGCTGAACAGAACCAACAGCAGATTGCTGAAGACGGTAATAATCAACGAGTTTTTGAACGCGGATGGGAAGTTGATGGCCTCCCAGCCGGATTTGTAGTTCGCCCACTGAAGCGTGCTTGGCAGCGCTGCGGCGTCGGACAGAATTTCTCCGAACGTCTTCAGGGAATTGGAGATCAGGAAGTAGAACGGCACCAGGAACAGCAGGCCGACCAGAATCAGCAGAATCTCCAGAACCAGTGTGGATATGCGGTAACGTGTATCTTGCTCCATTAGGCTTCGACCTCCCTGCTCTTGGTCGCCCGTACCTGAAGGGCTGTAATAATTGCAACAACGATGAAGAAGATGACGGCTTTCGCCGTACCCAGACCGAGACGACTGTTCGTGAACGCTTCCCGATAGATGTCGAGCGCTACGGAACGAGTCGCGTTAAACGGTCCGCCGTTAGTCAGCGCCAGGTTCAGGTCGAACATTTTAAACGACCAGGAGATGGCGAGGAACAGACAGACGGTAACGGCAGGCATGACAAGCGGTACAATAATTTTCCACAAGACTTGGGTATGGTTCGCTCCGTCGATCTGTGCCGACTCCAGCACGTCCTTGGAGACGTTGCTGAGGGAAGCAATGTAGATGACCATCAGATAGCCGGCATACTGCCAGATGAAGACGATGACGATACCCCAAAAGGCCGTTGGTTCGTTCCCCAGCCAAGGCAGATTGAAGAACGACCAGCCGGTCGCCTGACCGATCGCTGTAAAACCACGCACGAAGATGAACTGCCAGATGAAGCCCAGCAGCAGACCTCCGATCATATTGGGCATGAAAAAGACGGTCCGCAGAACGTTTTTGCTCTTGAGCGGTTTAGTCAGGAAATACGCCAGGAAAAAGCCCAATAGATTGGCACCCAATACAGCGACTACTGTAAATCGAACCGTAAACCAGAATGAATTCCGGAAGTCGGGGTCCGAGGTAAAGATATGCACGTAATTGCTCAGTCCGACGAATTCGAGATGACGCGAGACACCGTTCCAGTTGGTCATCGAGTAATAGACCCCGAGCAGGAACGGAACCAGCACGATCAATGCGAAGAAAATCGTGGTCGGACCGACGAAGACGAACTGCTGAGTGAGCTGTGATATTTTTTTGCGGCTCAACCGAATCCTCTCCTTCTGTCGAATATGTAGCGAAGCAAGGCGGAAAATCCGCAGGGGATGTGCGCACATCCCGTTGTTAAAGCGATCGCAAAACGTACTCTCTATATACCCCAACTTGGCGGCTATCTCTCACTTTCTATTTATTTCTAGATATGTGAAGTCTTTTTATCGACAAAACAAGTCAGAACCTTGCTCTTGCTCCTCGTTTAATTTCACTACAAGCGATGCACTTTTTGGCGCACAGCAAAAAGCCCGGTTCATAAGAACCGGGCCAGGAACTTCGTTGGAACAGACAGCGATAGCCGGAAATTAGTATTGCAGGTCCGGGTACAGCGGGAAACGATCGGTCAATTCCTTGACGTCAGCGCGAGCCTTATCCAGCACGGCTTCGTCTTTAGGCGCTTTGAGAACAGAAGCGATAATCTGACCGATCGACTTCATAGCGTCCTGATCCATACCGCGTGAAGTCGCTGCTGGCGTACCGATACGAATCCCGCTGGTGATGAATGGACTTGTCGTGTCAAACGGAATCGCGTTCTTGTTCACCGTGATGCCTACGGAATCCAGAACATGCTCTGCGTCCTTGCCGGTGATGCCCACGCCGCGCGTATCGATCAGCATGAGATGGTTGTCCGTACCGCCGGATACGATGTCGATGCCTTCGCCAATCAGTGTCTCGGCCAGAACGCGAGCGTTATCGACTACGTTCTGTGCGTAGACTTTGAACGATGGATCAAGCGCTTCGCCGAACGCTACAGCCTTGGAAGCGATCACGTGCATGAGCGGTCCACCCTGGATGCCTGGGAACATGGCTTTGTCGATCGCCTGTGCCCATGGCTTGGTGCACATAATCATACCGCCACGTGGTCCACGCAGTGTCTTGTGTGTGGTTGTCGTCACGAAGTGAGCGTGTGGAACCGGGGACGGGTGAACGCCTGCCGCAACGAGGCCCGCGATATGTGCCATGTCCACCATAAAGAGAGCGCCCACGTCATTGGCAATCGAAGCCAGAGCTTCAAAGTCAATCGTACGCGGATAGGCGCTGGCACCTGCTACGAGCATGCGAGGGCGGTGTTTGAAGGCCGCTTTGCGCACTTCGTCATAGTCGATGCGGAAGTTGTCTTCGCGGACGCCGTAAGCCACGAAGTTGTACAGGATGCCGGATGCGTTAACCGGGCTGCCGTGCGTCAAGTGTCCGCCGTGTGCCAGGTTCATGCCCAGTACCGTATCGCCTGCTTTGAGCGCGGCGAGATATACACCCAGGTTGGCCTGTGCGCCGGAGTGAGGTTGTACGTTGACATGTTCGGCTCCGAACAACTCTTTGGCACGGTCGCGTGCCAGATCTTCCACGATGTCCACATGTTCGCAGCCGCCGTAGTAGCGCTTGCCTGGGTAACCTTCCGCATACTTGTTGGTCAGCACCGAGCCCATCGCTTCGATGACCGCCTGACTCACGATGTTTTCGGATGCGATCAGCTCGATGTTGGCTTTTTGACGGTCAAGTTCCAGTCCCATTGCTTTCAGTACTGCCGGGTCGCTTTTTCTCAAGTGCTCCATGTTCCGTATTCCTCCCTGGGTTTAAAAAGTGTAAGGGTAATCGTCTTCTCATCGAATGTTCTCTCACGTTCCGCCGAACAGACGGGCTGAATCCAATCGCCTCCTGCAAAGACTTGCGGGATTGGCACTTCAACGCCGCGTCGTGGCGAAGCACGCGGTTATTCTTCCGGGCAGATTCTGCTCTGAACCTGCCCGGCCTCTCCAATTTCCGTTAGTCGCAGAAAGTGGAATCCAGCTCTTCCGGCAGACGATAGACCGCCCGCTCCCCGCCAATCAGCGGTGGGCGTGTCGTGGCTGCGGTCACTCTGGCTTCGCCAATCTGCCGAATCGTCAATCGCACGGGCACCGCAACGCGGCGCAGGTGCATCCCAATCAACGTCTCCCCAATGTCCAGTCCGGCATGGGCCTCAATACCCTCGGCAAGCGCTGGCTCCTCAAAACTGCGGTAAGCCGCCGAAGCCATCGAACCTCCGGCCTTGGGCACGGGAACCGCCGATACTTCCCGAAGTCCCAGACGCTCCAGTACAGAGCGTTCCATGACCAGGGCGCGGTTCAGATGCTCGCAGCATTGGTACGCCACATCAAAGCCCAGTTCCTGCTGCACTTCGGAGATGCCCGCCAGCAGCTGCTGCGCGACCTCCAGCGCACCGGAAGTACCAATTCGCTTCCCTGCTACTTCGCTGGTGCTGGTGCCAATCACCAGGACTTTGCCCGGCTTCAGACCCGCCAGCTCTGCCAGTTCCCTTACCGCCTGCGCTGCCTGACGGTGGATGAGGTTGTCTTGATTCTGCTGCATATCCGTCACTCCTTCGCCGATTGCAATTCGCCATGAGTCATCATGAATCATGTCGATCCTGTGAGCCACGACGTCCTTACACGATCATAACGCCGAAGCTCCGGAAAGGAAAGTCAGGAAAGTTGCAAAAGAATCGAAATCGCTCTGCTCATGGGGCTTTGGAAGGTTTGTCATAAAATAAAAAGAGCGACCTCGCGTCGAAAACGCGAAGCTGCTCTTTGCCCAGGCGACCGGCCGATATTCCGATGCTCCATCGTGGTTGAACCCACACTCGTCGCCAGTTACATCGGATCTGTCATTTGCATTTATCATAAAACACGGATGGTTAAAAATCAACCTAAATTCAAGCGAAATACGGACGAACTCATCGCAGCATTTGTCATATGTTCGGGAATCGAACCTTTTAGCGTTCAAATGCTGCAATCTTGGCTTCAACAGTGAAAGGCAAATGCAGGCCAAAACGACAGAGATCCCATAACGGGGTTAACGCTGCTGTTTGTGTTCCAACTTGTCGAGCAGCCGATCGAGCGCCCCGCGAATCTCGGCTGCGGTCGCGTCGTAATCTTCACGCGAGCCGCCAAAAGGATCGGAGATGTCGAACATGGGAATACGCTGACGCAGTTCAATCATCCGCTGACGTGACGAAGCTTCCGGCGTTTCGCCAAGTGCTCTCGACAGTTCGACCGAAGCGGACAGACTGTCCAGCTCCTCCAGATCATCGTGCACATGGGGATCATCTTCGACATATTCCTTGAGCGTGTGGGTGCGCTCATAGGCATCGGGGAAGGTGCGCAGGACATGGCTCTTGTGGGAGCCGGTTAGCGTCAGAATCAGATCCGCCCATTCCACCAGATTGCGGTCGAGCGCCGAAGAGGTCATCCGTTCGCTGATCTGATGATCGCGCAGCACAGCTTCCGCGTGGCGAGAGATCGGCGAGCCAGGCATGGCGGCTACACCGGCTGAACGGACTTCAAGCTGCACACCGCGCTGCTTCGCCATCTGCCGCAGCAGTCCTTCAGCCATGGGACTCCGACAGGTGTTCCCTGTACATACGAATAAGATGTGTTTGGCTTTCAAGCAAACCGCCTCCTCTTCCGGGAATCAAAAATAGGCCGAGCCGAAGCGCCATTCCATCGTCTGCGGCCCGATCCTGTGATCCTGTATGGTGATGTTGAACGAAATCAAGCTTCTGCCTGCAAGGAAAGGCTTGCGATGTGACCCTAATATGGCTCTAATCAGCGGTTATACCCGGCGTATACGTCCGCCGGCGGCCTTGCCCAGCCGGTTCATAACGGCCGAGCCGATGCCGATCTCCGCGCAGCCTTCCGCGAGCATGAAGGTCGCGCCTTCCTCATCGAAGCGCCGCAGCGCGGCGTACAGCCGCGACGCCGCCTGGCGCAGATCGTGCAGGCTGCCCAGCGGCAGCACGAGGTCTGCCTGGCCGTCGTAGTGGCCCAGGTGCTCGTCGAACGCGAGCACCCCGGTCTTCTCGCCGCGGGCCTTCGCCTCGGCGAGCAGGCCGCGGATGGCTTCCGCGGCTTCGCGCTCTGCGCCAAGCACGACTTCGAGCCGTCCACTCGGCGCATAGTGCGTGTACTTCATCCCCGGCGAGCGCGGCGCCTCGCCGGGGGCTTCCCCGCCGGACGGCGCAGCGTCCGGCTCTCCGCTCTTCGGTCCGGCTGCGCCGGCCTCGGAAGCCGCCCGCGCAGCGGCGGGGTCGATGTCCGCAGACGGCTCTGCGGACACGGCGCGAACCTCCGCGCCGAGCACCCGGCCGAGTTCCTCGGCCGGAAGTCCGCCCGGGCGCAGCACGGTCGCCCCGCCTGCGGCGTTCGTCCGCACGACGGTCGATTCGACGCCCACGCCGGCCGGCCCTCCATCGACAATTCCATCGATGAGGCCATCCAGATCCTCGCGCACATGCTGCGCGAGGGTTGGGCTTGGGCGTCCCGAGCGGTTCGCGCTGGGCGCCGCGAGCGGACAGCCTGACGCGCGGATCAGCGCCAGGGCGATGCCATGATCCGGCATCCGCACAGCCACGGTGTCCAACCCCGCCGTCACTCTCGGCGACAGCGAGCCAGGGCGCACGGGCAGGACCAGCGTAAGCGGTCCCGGCCAGAAGGCATCCATCAGCTTCTCATCCGCTGGAGACACCTCCAACACAAAAGCATCCAGCTCCGCGCGATCAGCGATATGCACAATCAGCGGATTGTCCGACGGACGGCCTTTGGCAGTGAAGATGCCTTCGACAGCTTCCGTACGGCGTGCATCCCCACCCAACCCGTATACCGTCTCGGTTGGGAAGGCCACAAGCTTGCCTGCTGCAAGCAGCGACGCAGCCTGTTGAATATCCGGGTGCTGGATCAGCTCCTTCATCTTCGCTGCCGGATGCAGCGAGGAGGGAGCTGCGAACCCATTGTTCCCCGTGGAACCCAAGTCGCTAACCTCCCAAATCGAGGTTTGTTTATGGGATGGATTGCCTGCGTTCATTGTCGTTTCCTTTCCGTGCCTGCTTCATCCGCCGACTGACGAATGGGCACACCTGACCGAACCTGATCGAATCAGAGTTTTAGAGAAGGAAGCTTGAGCTTACGCTTGCTTTTCTCTTTTTTCGAGCCATCTTCCAAGTGATCCGTTCTCAGCACATTTTCTTCTGCCTGATGCTTTTTGTTGGCGAAATGGATGCTCATGACTACGCCAATACATGCCATGTTGATAATCAGCGAGGTTCCCCCGTAGCTGATAAATGGCAGCGTAACGCCCGTCAACGGCATAAGCCCCATGAACATTCCGACATTTTCAAAAATCTGATACATAAACATCGCTACGATGCCTACGATGATATAAGGGCCTGCCCGCTCCCGACATTCGAGGGCGATCAGGATCATGCGGTGAATCAGAATGAAGTAGATCAGCAGCAGCCCCGCCATACCGACGAACCCGAACTCTTCCGCAATAACAGTCACCACGGAGTCGGCATACGTATAAGGAACGCGGCTGGACAGCTCCCCATTCATGTAGCCTTTGCCCAGCATTCCGCCGTTGCCAATCGCCAGCTGCGCCCGTTCGATCTGGTACATGGCTTTGGCACTGGCCTTCTCGGGAACCAGCCACGCGTCAATCCGCTCCAGAAAATGCGCACGTCCCGAGCCGCCGAGGAATTCGGTCACCTGATCGTGGTAGGTCTTGTAGGCATGAATTCCGCCAACCAACAAGCTTGCCGATAGAACGAGGAACAGCAGCGCCTGGGTATATTTCATGTTGCCGATCCACAGCAGGCCAACCAGAATCACCAGGTAACACAGCGCATTACCCAAGTCGTTCTGCATGACCACAAGGCCAAAAGGAAGCAGCACGATAAGCCCAGCGGGTACAATGTCTTTCCAGAACCCCAGCTTGGCCTTGTGTCTGCGAACCAGGTAAGCCGCCAGCGCAATAATCAGCACCAGCTTGAAAGCTTCGGCTGGCTGCAAACTTAGTCCCTTGAAGCCGATCCAGCCATCTGCACCGTTCAGGGACATGCGCAGCGGCGTCCAGACGAGCAGCAGTAAGCCGATCCCCATGACGTAGACATAGAGCGCGTATTTAGTTAGCCATTGATACGGCACAAACGATACCCCGAAGAAGGCAATAAAGCCCAGCACATAATACACCACCATCTTAAAAGCTGACGCTTTTAAGTTGTCCCCATTGCTGTTCGCAATCGCACTATGCACGACCGGAATACAGATTCCCATAAAGATCAACAGGATCGTTACGAGCGCCCAGTCGATATTTTTGATCTTGCTTAGCATCGTGGCAGCCTCCCCAATAACACGCCGCTCTCCAGTCCTTCGCCGCGTGTTGGTTGATAGTCAAACGAATATCTCGCCGTCGCCTGCTTCATTCTCCATCCTTGCACAACCGATTGCAGAATCCCCCTTTTGGGCTGATTCTCTGCGGTCAAGTTATTTTGCCGTTCTGGATTCGCCCGATTTGCGCGAGCGTGCACCCAGCATCCGGCTTGCTGCGCCTCTGAATGTGCGCGATTGGCTGTTCTCCTTTGCGTTACCCGGCTCCTTGATATGTGCAAATTCATCCTTGGAAACCTCGTCTCGCGTACTTGCCCGGATGCTCATCACCACGCCAATACTTGCCATATTAATCAACAGCGACGTGCCGCCATAGCTCACAAACGGAAGTGTGATCCCCGTGAGCGGCATCAGGCCAATGAACATGCCAATATTTTCAAAAATCTGATACATGAACATGGCTACAATGCCCACGATGATATAAGAACCCACTTTGTCCCTACATTCCAGAGCAATCACAATCATGCGATGAATCAGAATAAAATACAAAGCCAGCAGGAACGAGATGCCCACAAATCCAAATTCCTCGCCGATCACAACAATGATGGAGTCGGAATACGTGTAAGGAACCAGCGAACCGGCCGGATTCTGCACCATTTCACCCTTCATGTAGCCCTGACCCAACATGCCGCCGCCAGCGATGGCGAACTTACCGTTTTTGGTCTGCCACGACGCATCCCGGCTGGCTTCTTCCGGCATCAGCCACGGATCAATCCGGTCGAGCCAATGCGCACGGTGCAGCGTGTTGGTCATGAAATCCGAGATCTGCTCATGATAGGTCACATAGGCTTTGATCCCGCCGAACAGCAGCGCTGTCCCCAGCACGAAGATCAGGAAAGCATGCGTAAACTTCAAGTTGCCGATCCACAGCAATCCCAGCAGAATCAGCACGTAACTGAGTGCATTCCCCAAGTCATTCTGAAGCATAACCACAGCAAATGGAATAAAAGCGACGATGCCAATTGGAATCACGTCTGCAATAAAGCCCAGCTTGGCCTTATTGCGTCTGGCCAGCAGCGAAGCAATCGTAATGACCAGCGCCAGCTTGAATAATTCCGCCGGCTGCATGCCGATCGGTCCCAGCTTCAACCATCCCTGCGCCCCGTTCTGCGTCTGCCCCAGTGGGGTCAACGTCAGCAGCAGGAGCAGCAGACCGCCGCCATACACAATCCAGAAATATTTGACGTACAGCCGGTAATCGACCAGCGTCATGAAGAAGATCACACCGAAGCCAAGAATGTAATAAAAAATCATCTGTGTATCCAGCCCTCTGAACTTGTCGCTGGTTGCGACGGCGCTGTGCACCACAGGAATACAGATCCCCATCATCAACAGCAGTACAATAATCAGGGACCAATCCGTATGTTTCCATTTCGTAATCATGATCGTGCGGTTCCTCCGAAAAGCCTGTTCAAGGCCGGTTATTCCCTCTTGCGCCTTGCAGGCCTTCTCCAAGTCCTCTCGGCTTCTCTATCTGTCCCTTGCTTCTGTGTTCTCTATATTGTAGGCGATAAAACGCCCTGTGTCATGTTAACGAACCCTTCGGCCTGCACCCCTGCAATCCAAGCGAAAAGGCGGAAAGACGAAGGCGCCCTGCCCTCACTCTCCGCCCCCTCTTGGTTCGTTCGCCTTGACTCAGGCAATTCCAATCACATGCCGTCCAATGCCGGCCAGATCATGCACCGTCTCCACTGTGCTCCAGCTGCCCCGTGCGCGCAGCATGTCCGCCACTTCCTCGGCCTGACCCATGCCCAGTTCAAAAGCAATCAGCTGCGGATCGGATTGCAGCAGATCCAGCTGCTTCATGATCTCCCGGTACGGCCAAAGTCCGTCCGGACCTCCATCCAGCGCACCGCGCGGCTCGAAGTCACGCACTTCCGGCTGAAGTTCCTCGATGTCTGCCGCCGGAATATACGGCGGATTCGAGACGAGAATATCAAAATGCTGACCGGCAAACGGCTCCAGCAGGCTGCCTTCATAGAAATGGATCGGCGCACCGAGACGCTCCGCATTGCGGCGAGCAACGCCCAGCGCACCGGGCGAAATGTCGCTCGCCGTAACCTCCAGCTGCGGACGCAGCAGCTTCAGACTGACCGCGATGGCTCCACTGCCCGTGCCTACATCAAGCGTCGTTGGACGGCCTTCCGGCCATAACCCCTTCGCCCGCGTCACCACGGCTTCCACCAGCAGCTCCGTCTCGGGACGCGGAATCAGCACGTCCGGAGTCACCTCGAACAGGAAGCCGTAGAACTCCTGATCGCCCAAAATGTACTGCGCTGGTTCTCCGTCTCCCTTGCGGGTGATCGCATTCTCCCAGCGCTCCCGATGTTCATACGGGAACGGCTCACGCAGGGCCATCGCGTATTGTGCCCCGGACATGCCCAGAATTTCCTTCAGCAGCAGCCGCGCATTTTCGTCCGCTTCATCTATACCCTTTTCCCTCAAAAAAGAAGAAGCCTCGGCAAAGGCTTCCCTAAGCGTCAGACCGTCGCTTAACTGAAAGCCGCTCCGGCCTGAACGCGCTCGATGGAGCGGATTGTGCTTCATCGGATCGAGATTCAAGGGATTAGACTCCCTTGTCGATCAATTCAGCCTGTTCAGCAATCGTGAGCGCGGACACGATCTCCTGAATGTCGCCGTTCATAATCTGATCGAGCTTGTGCATGGTCAGACCAATGCGATGGTCGGTTACACGGCTCTGAGGGAAGTTGTACGTGCGGATACGCTCACTGCGGTCGCCCGTACCGACTTTGCTCTTGCGTTCACCCGCATATTTAGCTTCTTCTTCCTGACGCATCATGTCGTAGATCCGCGAACGAAGCACTTGCAGGGCTTTGTCTTTATTGGAGTTCTGCGATTTGCCATCCTGACAGGTGGCGACGATCCCGGTCGGAATATGCGTCACGCGCACCGCCGACTTGGTGGTATTAACGGACTGACCGCCCGCGCCACTCGAACAGAATGTATCCACGCGAATGTCCTTGTCATGGATCTCAATATCCACTTCTTCGGCTTCCGGCATAACGGCTACAGTCGAAGTAGACGTATGAATCCGACCGCCCGACTCGGTAGCCGGAATCCGCTGCACGCGGTGTGCGCCGCTTTCGTATTTCAGTTTGCTGTAGGCCCCACGTCCGTTGACCATGAAGATCACTTCCTTGAACCCGCCAAGGTCGCTCTCATTGACGTCCATCAGCTCGACTTTCCAGCCTTGCGCATCCGCATAACGGCTGTACATCCGGTACAGATCCGCTGCAAACAGAGCCGCTTCGTCACCACCCGCAGCGCCGCGAATTTCGACGATAACGTTCTTGTCGTCATTCGGGTCTTTAGGCAGCAGCAGCACCCGGATGATCTCTTCCAGTTCCGCTTTGCGCGAGTTCAGTTCATCAATCTCCATCTTGACCATCTCACGCATCTCGTCGTCCAGCTTCTCGCCCTGCATTTCCTTGGCAGCATCAAGATCTTCAACTACCCGTTTATATTCTGTATAGGCTTCAAAAGTCGGCTGGAGATCCGATTGTTCCTTGGAGTAATCACGCAGTTTCTTCGAGTCGCTGGCTACATCCGGGTCACACAGCAGTTCACTTAATTTTTCATAACGGTCAACCAGGGCTTGCAATTTATCCAACAAGGCCGATCACCTCTTCAATATTTTTTGAATGATGCTACAGTTTGAATGACGCTGAATCCTGATTCTCTAACCGATCATCTATGACTACGATTCCAAAAAACTCGCTATAAATGTACGTCGATGAACCTCATGTTCATTCCTCCGATTCCGTACTCTACCGAGAACAAAAAGGATAAGGGAAATAGCCGTCCGCATCATGGTGCGACGACTCTTTATTATAGCACGGCTATGCATGATTGCCTATTGAAACTTGTCTATGATTTTTGTGCTTTCCCTCACTTATTGATTACCCTCCTGCTCAAACCGTGCTTCATGCCATATAATGTCGAACTTCTCTTCATCTGAATCAAAAGTAGCAGATTTCTGAGAACTTTGTCTTAACATCCGCCGCCGATCTGTCGATATTAGTTACAATACTCCGAATCCCGAACCAGCATCGTTTTCCCACGCGGTTAGGGCTAGGTCGTAAGCGCTTTTCCTGGGAAAAACGCGCAGTGAAGAAAGGATGGGTTCATATGTCAGCTGTAAGAGTCGTAATTGTGGATGACTCGCCCTTTTCCATAGCGGTTATCCGAAATATCCTTGAAGAACACGGAATGGAAGTTGTAGGCGATGCCGGTACCCTGGAAGAAGTCAAAGAAGTAATTGCCGCTACGCAGCCCGACCTGGTGACTATGGACATGACCCTGCCCGGAACGGACGGACTGGAGTGTACGCGCGCTGTTCATGCGATCAATCCCAGTATCAAGGTTGTCGTTATCAGCTCCATGATGGACGAAGAGATCCTCAAAGAAGCCAAAGAAAATCACGTCTCGGGCTATATCCAAAAACCGGTAGACGCTGACGAGCTGATCGGGACGATCCAACGCCTCGTTGCGTATAATGAGATGTTTAAGGAACTGGAAGACGAATATTTTGAAGTGTTCAAAGAAACGCTCAAAGACGGTATGAACCGCATGACCAAGACCCTGCTGACGTACACGGGCGAACACGAGCTGCATGAAGATTTTGAATCCCGTGGCATCGCCGTCATTGTCGGCATCATCGGCAAGTTCTCCGGCCGATTAATGATTGACCTCAGCAAAGATACAGCACGTGCACTGGTTACAGCTATGATGAAAAAGGAACCAACCAGCACCAATGAGATTACAGCGGCACTGGCCGAGTATACCAACATTGTGGCGGGTAACGCTTGCTCGATTCTGAATCGAAAAAACAAGGCTTTTGGCCTGCGTCTGGCACCGCCATCCGTGATGCACGGAGATAACATGCTGATCTCGCAGGCTACATTCAAGACCATGAGCGCAGTCGGCGATACGAACTATGGCGAGGTGCTGCTCAACGTCGGTTTCAAAAGAGGTGAGGATAAATGGATGTAGCACACGTTAATCCGTTCATTGAATCGTTCATGAACGTTATGCCGCAGTTGGGCTTCACCAACACAAGCAAAAAAGGACTGTCCGTTAAAGGACAGGAGCTGGTCTGTTCCGGCGTCATCGTACTGGTCGGCATTGTAGGCACGCTCAAAGGCAATGTCGTTTACCGAATCGATACCGAATATGCCAAAAAGATTGCCTCGACCATGATGATGGGTATGCCGGTCGAGCAGTTGGACGATATGGCTCGAAGTGCATTATCCGAACTGTCGAACATGCTGACAGCAACAGCCGCTACCGGCTTTGCCGCCCTGGGCGTCAGCATCGATATTTCCACCCCTACCCTGCTGTCGGGTGAAAATATCTCTGTAAAGATGAGTTCCAAACAGGTTCTGAGCATTGAGCTGCTGGCCAATGACATTCCCGTTGAAGTGCTGATCTCGTTTGAAGGTTAATTGATTTTGAGCTTGGGACGCGAGAGCCGCTTTTGTCCATTGGGACGAAGGCGGCTTTTTATATATAGACATAAGGGTAATTTGTTTGGATATTGACAAACATATGATTATTTCGTTTATAATTAAGCAAACAAAACACTGGAACGTCTATTCATCACCCAACAAAGGAGTCAATTGGCAGCCATGAACACGGATACCTTATGGAATGCTCCCCTCGAAGACCTGAAGAAAGGCTACACCCGCAGCGGCGAGCATTTTGTCTGCCTGTTCTGCGGCCTGTCCACGGAGCAGGGGCTGATCTACTCGGAAGAAGGGGTGTTTTACGAAGCGGAAAAATACATTCGGCGGCACATCACCCACGCCCACGGCTCCTCCTTCAACGTCCTCATCAATCTGGATAAAAAAGCGACGGGCCTGACCGACCATCAGAATACGCTGCTGCGCCTCTTCTATCAGGGATGCAGCGATGACGAGGTCAAGAATGTCCTGGGCATCGGCAGTTCTTCCACCATTCGCAATCATCGTTTTGTGCTCAGAGAGAAGGAGCGGCAGGCCCGACTCTTTCTGGCTCTGATGGAACTGCTCAAGGAACAAGGTGACGACGCTAATGAGGCGGCTTTTATCACTCCGCACCCTCAGGCCTCGAGGCTCGATGATCGCTACAATCTGACCGTGGAAGAGGAACAGGAGATTTTGCGAAAAGTATTTCCCAAGGGGCTGAAAGGCCCGCTTCGCACCTTCGATCTTCAGGAAAAACAGCGGCTTGTCGTACTCCGGCATCTGGCTGGCCAGTTGGATGACCGCCGACTGTATACGGAAAAAGAGCTGAATCAGATACTGAAGCCTTTTTATGCGGACTACGCCATTTTGCGCCGTTTCCTGATTGAATATGGATTTCTGGCACGCGAAGCGGATGGCAGCGTCTACTGGACCACCCGTGGGGGAAGACCGCCAGCCCATCCCCGTCCTGAGCCGGAGCATCAACCCGCTGTGCCAGCCCGGACGGAATCATCCTGGAACAAGAAGAGTTCTCCGTCTGATCCCGATCAAGCGGAGAACCCTTGCCCAACGCCTAAGGAGGAACCTCTTATGAATTCAACGAACCGCCGCAAGGAGCTGCAAGAGCTGTACAAAGAGATGAAGCAGGAAGGTGGCGTCTATCGCATCGTCCATAAGGCCAGCGGCCGATCGTTTATCTCTTCGCTGCCCAACCTCAAATCGATGGATGGACGACGCTTTGAACTGAATAACGGCAGCTTCAAGAATAAAGAGCTTCAGCGCGATTGGAAACAGTATGGCGAAGAAGCCTTTGACTTTGAAGTGCTGGAAGTGCTCAAGCCATCCGAAAATGCCTATGTGACGATTCGGGAGCAGTTGAACGAACTGGAAGCCAAGTGGCTGGAGCAGTTGGCTCCGTATGAAGATCGCGGATACCATCGCCGTCCGGCCAAATAAGCAAATCCAAGTGGAAGAGATGAGCCGGGGCTGCTGTCCGAACCCTTGATTTTACGTCTTGAGCTAAAAGCATAGATTACAGCCAACAAAAAAAGCCGTTCCTCCTCACTTGGAGAGAACGGCTTTTTGAGTGTGGATTACACGTTGAAGCGGAAGTGCATAACGTCGCCGTCCTGCACGATATATTCTTTACCTTCGAGACGCAGTTGACCGCGTTCCTTGGCTCCATTCATCGATCCTGCGTTCACCAGGTCTTCATAGCTCACTACTTCGGCGCGGATAAAGCCGCGTTCAAAGTCGGAGTGGATGACGCCTGCGGCACCCGGAGCTTTGGTTCCCTTACGAATGGTCCAGGCGCGAACTTCCTGTACGCCTGCTGTGAAGTACGTATACAGACCCAGCAGTTTGTAAGCCGCTTTGATAAGCAGGTTCAGACCGGATTCCTGGATGCCCAGTTCTTCGAGGAACATCTGCTTGTCTTCCCCTTCAAGCTCGGCGATTTCTTCTTCCACTTTCGCGCTGATCGGAACCACTTCCGCGTTCTCGGCGGCCGCAAAATCACGAACCTGCTGTACATAAGCGTTGTTCGCTACGTCAGCAATCTCGTCTTCAGCCACGTTTGCCGCATACAGAACCGGCTTCAGCGTCAGCAGGTGCAGCTCACGAATCAATTGCAGCTCGTCTTCCGTCAAGTCGATGCTGCGCGCCGGTTGGTCATTGTACAGAGCTTCCTTGACCTTCTCCAGCACTTCAATCTCCTGGGCGTACTGCTTGTTGCCGCCCTTCATATTCTTCTTGGAACGATCAATGCGCTTGTCCACGCTCTCGATGTCCGCGAGAATCAACTCCAGGTTGATCGTCTGGATGTCGCTCACCGGGTCGATCTTGCCATCAACGTGTGTAATGTTCTCATCCACGAAGCAGCGTACAACATGGACAATTGCGTCCACTTCACGGATATGAGCGAGGAACTTGTTGCCCAGACCTTCGCCCTTGCTTGCACCGCGTACCAGACCCGCGATGTCCACAAATTCAAAAGCAGTCGGAACCGTCTTCTTGGGTTCGACCAGCTCGGTCAGCTTATCGAGACGCTCATCCGGCACTTCTACGATCCCCACGTTAGGGTCGATGGTGCAGAATGGATAGTTGGCGGATTCAGCTCCCGCTTGGGTAATTGCGTTGAACAACGTGGACTTGCCGACGTTCGGAAGCCCTACGATACCGGCTTTCAATGCCATATGAATATACAACTCCTCTTGATTCTATCTTCTGGGTACAACAGACGTTGAATGTCGTCCGCCATAATGCCTCATACATACTGTCTTGGACAAAACAAACTCTATTATACCAGTATTTGCCCCGCGCTGATAGCTTCAATTCGATATTGAATCCTCACCCATTACTGCACGGCCCACGCAAGACCGCATCACAAAACAACCAAGACCGAAACGGTCTTGGCGATGACTTGTGAAGTTGGAAACCTCTGAGTCAGAGGCGCTTCACTCTGCGGTTCAAGAACGGTCTCCGCCTGCGGCGCCTCCCTTACCTGCGCTGCAATCGGTCGGTTCCTCGCAGCTGCTCTACCGTTCCGGCTCCTACCCCAAACATGACGGTGCGCAGTTCAAACTCGGCCTGCTCCAGCGCCGATTCCGCGCGATCCGCAGAATCGACCGCCGCGCCCAGCAGCGCACGACCGAACCCTGCAAGATGGGCACCCAGCGCGATGGCTTTGGCTGCGTCTACCCCGCTGCGCAGTCCGCCGCTGCCGATCAGCGGCATATCGGGCAGCTCGGCATGAATCTGGATCAGGCTGTCCGCTGTGCCCAGCCCCCATCCGGCAAATGCCTCGGCCGCCGCCCGGCGCATGGCATCGGAACTCCGGTATTTCTCCACCTGGCTCCAGGAGGTACCACCCGCGCCCGCTGAATCAATAAAAGCTGCGCCGGCATCCGCCAGACGCCGCGCCGTCTCTCCGTCGATGCCCCAGCCGACTTCCTTGACGCCAACCGGAACGCCCAGTTCACGGCACAGCCGCTCGATCTTGGGCAGCAGCTCGGCAAAGTTCGTATTCCCTTCCGGCTGGAACACCTCCTGAAGCCCGTTCAGATGCAGTACCAGTGCATCGGCTTCCGCGATGTCCACTGCACGGCGGCATTCCTCGACCCCAAACCCATAGTTCAGCTGCACTGCCCCCAGGTTGGCGATGATCGGAATATCCGGCGCCCTATGCCGCACCTTGAAGGTCGCCGCCAGCTCCTCGCGTTCTACAGCCGCGCGTACAGAGCCAAGCCCCATGGCCCAGCCCCGCGCCTGTGCCGCTTCCGCCAGCCGCTCATTGATTCGTCCTGTGCCGACGCTGCCGCCAGTCATCGAACTAATCAGCAGCGGCGCCTTCAATGAGCGCCCCAGAAAGGATGTCGTCAGATCAATCTGTTCAAAGTCCAGTTCCGGCAGCGCATTGTGCCGAAATCCATAACGTTCAAATCCCGTGGTCACGCCAACGCCCGCTACCTCTTCTTCCAGGCACAGTCGGACATGTTCGCTTTTGCGGTCTCCGGTCGATGGACCGGAAACATTGGTTTTTTCAGACATGGCCGCTCCCCTCGTTTCATTCTACAGACCCGTCATTCTACAGACCCGGCACGAATCCGGCTGGATGCGTCTCCACCCTTCAGCGAAGCAATACGCTCTGCGACCAGTTGACCGGACATTGTAACCAGCGGCGTTCCGCCACCTGGATGAGCGGTGCCGCCCACATACCACAGTCCGTCAATCTCGCGGTCGCGGTTGCCGGGTCGGAAGAACGTCTGACGCATACTATTGGACGATATGCCATAGATGGCTCCACGGTGCGCATACGTATCCCGCTGAAGATCGGAAGGCGTGTACGTCTGAAGCACTTCGGCCTTGTTCAGACCGCTAATCCCCCGCCGATCCAGCATGACGATGAGTTTGTTCGCATAGTTCTCCCGCTGCTCTTTCCAATTCCACGCCTCCGACAGATAGGGAGCGTTTGCCAGAATGAACAGTGAACTTCCTCCTTCCGGAGCCGTGTCCGCTTCGGAGTATCCGCTATTGCAAATGTACAGAGCCGGGTCCTCCGGCGCAACCCGGCGAGTGAAAATATCTTCAAATTCGCTCTCCAGGCGCTCGGGGAAAAAGACCGTATGATGCAGCAGCGACTCATAACGCTGCCGCACACCAGCCAGCAGCACGAAGCCCGACAATGAAGGTTCGTAGCGATCCAGACGCTCGGCAGCCGGACGCTTCCGCAGCCGATCCGGAACAAGGCGGGCGGTCGTCAGCAGATCGCCGTTGCAGATGACTTCATCGGCTTCAATCGCCCCTTCGGTCGTCTCCACTCCATAAGCGCGGCCCGAGCGCACCTTGATCGACAGAACTTCCGCATCCGTCAGGATATGCACCCCCAGCTCACGCGCCAGACGTGCCATACTTTCGACCAGTTGGTAGGTGCCTCCGTATACGCCATAGATCCCCAGATCCGCTTCCACATGGGCCAGCATGGCGAAGATCGCCGGAGCCTGAAGAGGCGACGCGCCCACATAGGTCGCATACCGCCCAAACATGGCCAGCGTATAGGGATGACTAAAATAGCGGGCGAGCAGCGTTCGGAGCGTCGTATTCGGCCGTACGCGCATAAAGTCACGCAGCAGAGCAGGGTCGGCTTTTTCGCGCATCGAGAGCATCAGCCGGTTCAGGAATCGGCCATCTGCCAATCCATAGATTCGCCGCGCTTCTTCCAGAAAAGCCGGATAACGAGCAGCATCCTCTGGACTGTACGCGGCGATCTGCTGCTGCATCCAGCCGCGGTCGCGGCTGAGATCAACCTTCGTACCATCCGCAAAAAGATTGCGGGTGCGCGGCTCCAGTTCATAGGTCTGGATATAGTCCTCCATCCGCCGTCCCGCCCGTTCAAATACCCGGCGAAAGGCGTGAAGCATAGTAATGGTACTGGGGCCCCGATCAAATCGATAGCCCGAGGCCTCTACACGTTTGAGCTTGCCTCCAAGCGTCTTCTCCTTCTCCAACACCGTCACGTCGAATCCAGCGGTGGCCAGACCAATGGCACAGGATAGACCGCCCAGACCTCCACCAACAATGATCGCTTTGCGGCTCATCGGCAGCACCTCCTTTTCTCTGTCTGATCTCCGCAGTCATCACACATAACGCCGTCCTTTCCATTCATAGCCGCGTCCGCTTGAACCTTGCAGCGCACTCGACACGGCCAGTGCAATCGTGCAGGCTGCGGCAGCAGGCATCAACAGACCGTAGATGAAGGGCAGACCTCCGCGAAGATCGCTCAGTCCCTTGATGGTCATGCCCAGCAGCAGCGCCGTGCCCGCAGTCAGAGCCAGATGGAGACTGCCGGCGATCACGCCCACCAGGAATACGACCAGCGGCAGCAGATACAGGGCGGTGTAACCGAGTACCAGCAGCAGCAGTAACAGATAGCTTCGTCCAAGACCCAGAAAGAGATTCTTGCGATAGCCTTCCCAGACTTCCTGGGAGCTGTGATACATCCGCATCTCTGCGTGACGCGTCAGATCGACCAGCTCCATACGATAACCGCATTTTTTGATCGCACGCGCCATCGCCATGTCATCAAGCATCTCATTTTTGATCGCTTCGTAGCTGCCCGTAGATTGATAAGCCGACTTCTTAAACAGCATAAAGGCTCCATGGGCTGCGGCAAACATACTGCTGCGCGACCGGGAGACGAACGGAATGGGAAGATGACACAGAATGACAAAATTCATCATGGGAACGACCAGCTTCTCCAGCCAACTGTCCACCTTCTGCCGGGGAAATCCGGTCACCAGTCCGGCGCGGCGGGAGATGGCCGTACGCAGCGTATCCCGAATAGCCGATGGATACAGTCGTACATCAGCATCCAGCATCAGATACCAGCTGCCGGACGCCCGATCCGCAAGCTGATAACAGGCATGGCACTTGCCTTTCCATCCCGGCGGGAGTTCCACGCCGGGCATGAGGCGAACGCGCGGATCGCTAACCGCGATCTGCCGAACAATGTCGGCGGTGGCATCGCTGGAACCATCGTCATAGACGATCACTTCCAGGCGAAACTCGGAATCGTCAGAGGCCAGCACATGCTGCAAACAGGCCGCGATATTGCGTTCTTCATCGCGGACGGGAATCAGTACGGATACGAGCGGACGCCCTTCAATCCGTTTGGCCTTGCGACCGGGCATAGGCAGTGCCCGGATATTCATCAACACAAAAATAAGCTGCGCGACCAACAGCACAGACAGAAACGTCATGAGATGAGCGAGCAGGGTCAATGCGCTGGCCTCCTTCCTCGCCGCACCCGGTCAAACTTCTCGTTGACCGAAAGTCCCGTGCGCAGCAGTTCACGATCGGGCGGCCGTACCGACTTTGGATGGTTTACAGCCTCGATGACCCGATCAGGATCGGGCGGCTGCACCGACTTTGGATGGTTTACAGCCTGGATGGCCCGATCACGATGCCGATCGAGCTGCCGCTGTAATTCGTCTTGCAGCATGGCCATGATCGCAGAGCGATCCAGGACTGACCAGTCCTCCATGAGAGGACGGCCGACTTCCAGCGAGACTTCCGACTTGGAATGAAGACCCTGCGTATAGTAGAACGTGACCGGCACGACGGCAGCCTGCGGCACACGCCGAAGCAGATGAGCCGCTCCAGACTGAAGAATCAGCGGGCGGCTCTCCAAATGCCGAATATCGCCCTGTGGGAACAACCACACCCGATTGCCCGCAAGCAGCAGATCCTCGCTGTAACGAAGCGAGGCGCGGCTTGCACCCGCACTGCTCTTGTCTACGGAATACGCGCCCAGTTTGCGGAAGAAACGATACTTGGACAGCTGTTGTTCGTCCATCATCACGTAATGATGATTCTCGCCGCTTCGCCGCCAGAGATGAAACAGCAGCAGCCCATCCCACCAGGAGCTGTGGTTGGCGATATATAGAATCGGCCGCTGTCGATCTACCCCGGCTTCCAGGCTGCCATACAGATTTATGCAGCGAAAAGCACGGGGCAGCAGGTAGCGACGGTTATAGAGATCGAACAGAGCGCGAAACGCCGGGGAATGTTCTGCGGGTATCATAACGGAACTTTGCCTCCGATAGCCCAATGCCGACCAGCGCGATTCCGGCAGGACCATAGATCCCATCCTGAAGGGCGAGGAGGCCAAACATGAGCAAAATAAGTTGATAAAGCCTTAATCCAAGCAGCCGCGTTCGGCAGCTTGGCAGACGATCCGGCAGCAGCAGCGACAGCAGCGCTCCGACCACAAACCAGCTGGCGAAATTGCTCCAGGGAATGCCGTAGAAGCCGCCCGTGCCGCTCCAGTGCCAGAAGCCCCGCGAAGCCGCCGCCGGGTCCAGAACAAAGTCGATCAGCACCGTCCAAAAGCCAATCTGGATGGCTTTGCTGATGCGGCCCAAGAATGTTGGTTTAACCGGGCCTGCAAGGAGTGTCGAACTGCCGATGACCGCAATCCAGGCGAAGCCCAGCGTAATGGGAACGCCGAAGAGATGCGGACCCAGAATCCAGGAATACGCATAACCGCCGAATGGCCAGCCGGTATGAACTCCGCTCCACTCGACAGCCATGCCGCCAAGCCAGATGCCGGCTGCACCGGCTATCAATCTCGGGAGCGGCCTGGCGTAGGTACGGATTCCAGGCGGTGCATTCTGTGCGTGTTCCAACTTCGCCGCTGCCAGATTCAGCAGGATCAGGGCATACACGGCATAAAAGACCAGAAACAGCGCGTTCGAGAAGCCCAGCGGCTTGGGTACCCCAACCGTCAGCATCAACGTCAAGCCGATCGCCATCCACACATAGAAGACGATGCCCAAGATTCGAGCTGCCCGCTCCGAAGCGCTTGGGCGCTGGAGCTGAGGCGAAGACACGGATACCGCATGAGCCGGATGATGGCCAACCGCCGAATTCGGGGTGGCAGGCTCCTGCATGGACGGATCGCGGGGATCTTGGGGAACCGCAAGGTTCCCGAAACCGCTCATCAGGACACTGCGGCGCTGTCCGCCGCATCCCCTGCCGCACCAAAAGCAGACAGTACGCGCATAAGCAGCGCTCCTTTTTCCTCATCCGGGACGATCGCTCTGCGGTTGAATACGTCATATCCATTTCGGCGCACCTGATCGAAGATCGCACCGTAGAAAGCTGCGGCCAGCGCGACCGCCAGGCCGCTGCGCTTCGGATAAGTCTCCAGATTCGACAAGCCCTTGGCAAACCAGGCGGCTGCCTGGGCATGAAGCTCATCGATCATCGCCACGAATCGTGCATCAATAATGCCGCGCTCAAGATCTTCTTCTGTATAGCCGTGACGCCGCATCAGTTCGGCAGGAATATATCGGCGCCCCCGGCGCAGATCTTCGCCCACATCCCGGATGATGTTGACGATCTGCATGCCCTTTCCGAGAGCAATTCCCGCTTCTGCCGCTTCAGCATGAAGATCATCACGCAGCACCGGAAGCAGCATCTCGCCTACGGTGCCAGCTACCAGATAGCAATAATGTTCAAGCTCATCCATCGTCTCGTAACGCAGAAGCGTCAAGTCCGTGAGCTGCCCGTCCATCTGACTGAGAAACGGACGACGATCCAGATTCGGGAAGCTGCCGAACAACCAGCGCAGGGCTGGCCAGATATAATGTCCGTCCGCTTGATCCAGGTCCAGAAACTTGGCTCTCAGCTCGTGAATGGTAAAGGGCGAAGTCTCCGGCTCATCGACACTATCGTCGATCAGGCGGCAGAACGCATAGATAACATATACCGCGTGCCGCCTTCTCTCGGGTAAATCCCGAAAGGCGTGGTAAAACGAGGAGGAGCCTCGACGCATGGCTTCCTCACACTGCTGCATGATCTGTTCGTTCATGGATTCCACTCCTCCAAAAGCTGATTTACGGCCATTCTGGCTCCTTGCATCACGATCGGCACCCCTCCGCCCGGATGGACGGAAGCACCTGCCGCATACAGGCCGTCAATGCTGGCAAAAGGTCTGGGCTGAGGCCGATAAGGGCCGGACTGCGTGAGAATTGGAGCAATGCCAAAGCTCCCGCCCACATAATTGCCGTCACGCTGCGCATCTTCCGGCGTACGCAGCTTGATCCATTTAATCGATTCACGAAGCCCGGGAAATCCCCGGCGCTCCGCTTCCTTAAGCACTTTACGGGCCAGGCGCCGCCCTTCCTTCGGCCAATTCATCTGTGAAGCATCCGGTGCGGGAATCAGGAAATATAATACGCTCTCCCCCGACGGAGCGGCATGGGGGTCCAATTCAACGGGATTGAAGACATAGAAGGATGGATTAGCGGGAATCATCCCTCGCTCGAAGATCGCCTGCAGGCCGTCGCTCAGGCTGTCAGGTAGAAAAAACTGGTGCGCGGCTGTATCTTCCCAGCGCTTGTCCGCCGCGAGATAGACCAATACACAGCCCGACGAAGGACGGTACGGCTTACGTGAACGCGCTTCGGGCTGCCCTTCCAGCAGTGGAAGGATAGCGGGGAAATCGCCGTTAAACAATACCGCGTCGTACTCTTCCCGCGTTCCACCTACCATGATGCCCCGGCATCGTCCTTCTTCGACTGGAAGCTTCTCTACGCGTTCATTCAGACGAATCGTTACGCCCCGGGCACGCAGTTCTTCTTCCAGAATGACAGGCAGGCGAGCATATCCGCCTTCGATCATCCAGATGCCAAATTCATGCTCTGCATACGGCAGAATGGAATAGACGCCCGGCGTCCCCGCCGGTTGTCCCCCGATATAGAGAGACTGAAGGGAATAGGCATCGATCAGATTATCCGACTTGAAGTATCGTGAAGCTGCCGCTCTGACACTTCGATGAGCCTGCAGTTTGCCCAGCAGCCGAATCTGACGCGGCGTGAAGAAGTCGCGCTTGCGCGGAAAGGTACGCTCCAGCACCGCTTTTTGCGCCCCAGGATACATCGCACGCATTTGGTTCATATAACGCACGTATCCTTCGGATTCTCCAGGAAACAGCCTTTCGATCTCTTTCTCCTGATCCTCAGGATGGCGGCGCTTGGTCATCACCTGTCCATCTGTGTAATGGATGCGATACAAAGGGTCCGATTCGATAAGCTTGATCCGCTCCCGTTCGATGCCCCCTTCTTCGAGAATCGACAGCAGCATCTCGGGCAGCAGAACAATCGTAGGCCCTTGGTCGATACGATGCACATCTCCAGCATCGCGTTCAAAGGCGATCCTACCTCCCAGTCGATCACGCGATTCAATCAATGTCACTTCGGCTCCCCGGTGACTAAGCAACAGCGCCGAGGTCAGGCCGCCGATGCCGCCGCCTACGATGGCGACGCGCGGAGCGCGGCTCATTCTGCTCCTCCCGCGGCCATGGAAGCTTGCACCGTCGGCTGCGCCTGAGGACGACCGTCCGTACCTTCAATCAGGTCCACACTGATCCGCGCCGATTCAAAGATCGTAGGCAGACCGCTTCCGGGATGGGTACCTCCACCAACCAGCCATACGCGCTCGATCTCTTCAAAGCGGTTATGCGGGCGCAGCGCCATCATCTGTCCCAGATTGTGCGACAGGTTAAAGGTCGCTCCCCGATAGACATCCAGCTCTTGCTGCCAGTCCAGCGGTGTAAAGAAGGCAGCCTCCTCAATCCGGCTGCGCAGTCCTTTCAACTGTTCAATACCCTCCAGGCGATCCAGCATCCAGTCTTTCAATTCTTCACGCTGTAGGTCCCAGTCCGTATCCCCTTTGAGATTGGGAACGGGCATCAGCACATACAGCGAAGATTTGCCTGCCGGCGCAAGTGTCGGATCAAGCTTCGATGGGTTATGCACGTAAATCGAAGGATCTTCCGACAGTACCAGCGTCTCCGTAATCTCCTTCACGTTTTGGGCATAGTCATCTGCGAAATGAATGGAATGATGCGGCAGATCCACCTCGCCATCAATCCCCAGATACAACATGGCGGTCGAACACGAATATTTCTTCGCTTCCAGCTTCTTAGGCGTATATTTTTTGAGCACCCCTGGCTCAAATAATCCGTTCATGGCAGAGGCAAAGTCCGCTCCAATGACAATATGCTCTGTAGACTGCGTGCTGCCATCCGGCAGGCGAACTCCCGTAGCTCGTCCGTTTGCCGTCAGAATTTTGTCCACGGGACAGCCCATGTGGAAGCGCACGCCGTACTCTTCTGCCACCTTGACCATCGCATCCCACAATGCCGCAATACCGCCAATCGGGTGCAGCAATCCAAAACGATGTTCCATAAACGACAGAATTGTGAAAGTGCCCGGGCAGTTCCACGCCGACATGCCCAGATATTTCGATTGGAAGGTAAACGCATATTTCAACCGTTCATCTTTAAAGTAACGCGATAATTGCCCATAGACCGTATCCGTGACTTTCAAATAGGGAAGCGCCTTGATTGCATCTCCCTTGAGATAATCGCCGAATCCCCCAAACGGGCGCCGGAGCAGCGGTTCCACATGTTCATATTTCACTGACTCATCGGTCATAAAACGATGGAATCCAGCCTCTTCTCCGGGGAACAGCGCACGGATTCGTTTTGCCGTCTCCTCATTGTCATTGGAGGGCATCAGCACCGTTTGTCCGCGGTCAAAATACAAGCCATACAGAGGGTCAAGCCGATGCAGTTTGACATAATCATGCACCGAACGCCCCGCCCGCTCAAATAATTCTTCGAGCAGCTGCGGCATCATCAGAAATGTTGCGCCCCGGTCGAAGGTGTACGACCCCAGTTGCAGCCGTCCCGAGCGCCCTCCCGGCACTGGCTGTTTCTCGTACACGTCAACCTCATATCCCTTGGCGCCGAGCAGCATTGCTGCCGCAAGTCCTCCAGGCCCAGCCCCTACCACAATCGCGTTTTTTTTGTTTTGGTTTTTCCCCATGCCATTCACCTTTCCTGATTAGACTTGCCCCATCACCTTTAATTACCCACTAACCGGCCTGACGGCTCGTTTTTCGCATGATGTATTTTGTAAAATCGGTTTGAGTGCGGCTTAGTTTTAACCAAATTTAAAATCGAAAAGCTTGGAGTCCACGATTCTATTTTAGACTACCATAGCGTTCGGTTTCCGACAAACGGCATCTGGCCCACATCCCCAAGTTTTATTTGCCAGGCGTATTCGCACGTTCAGCTTCTTAACCGCAAGTTTACACATCAAAAAAGCAAGGCAGCCTAGTGCCTTGCTTGTCGTCAAGCATCATTTCTCGCCTACAGCAAGGGAGAGAGCAGCCGGGCAGCCGATTCCATGAACCTCACCGCCATCTTTTTACTGCCGAATTCGGTGGGATCAATCATCGTGGTATTCAGCAGATCCCGTTCAAAGTCGGCAGCAATCCGTTCGACGCTGGCATTGTTCATCAGCAGCGCATTCACCTCAAAATTGAGATGGAAACTGCGCATGTCCATGTTGGCCGTGCCGATGCTCGCTGTTTCTCCGTCCACAATCAGCAGCTTGGAATGAAGAAATCCTTTTTCATATTCATAAATCTTCACGCCGGCGTCCAGCAGAATCGGGAAATACGAATGAGACGCCCAGAAAGGCAGCTTCTTGTCCGGCTTGGCCGGGAACAGCAGCCGCACATCGAGACCCGATAGCGCTGCGGTACGCAGAGCCGTCAGAATATCTTCATCCGGAATGAAATAGGGCGTGGCAATCCAGACCGATTTCTTGGCTGTCGTAATCATCGAGAAGAAAATATGCTTCAACGCCCGGCGATCGTTATCCGGCCCGCTGGCGATGATCTGCACCGCTCCATATTTGGGATCAGCCTTTCCTTTGCCCTGAAAATATCCTGGGCCCGTCGGCTGTTCCCCGGTCATATGCCGCCAATCCCGCAGGAAGATGCGCTGGAGCATGGCAACGGCCTCACCTTCGATCCGCATATGCGTATCCCGCCAGAATCCGTACGTCTTGCTGCGGCTGAGGTATTCATCCCCCACATTCAATCCGCCGATAAAGCCGATATTTTTGTCGATAACGACGATCTTGCGGTGATTCCGGTAATTCACCCGACTGGTTGCCAGCAGAAACTTGGTAGAGCCGAAAACAGCGACCTTAACACCCGCTTCACGCATCTCGTCCAGAAACTTGCGCGGAAGCTGAATACTGCCCACCGCATCCACCATAAAGCGCACTTCCACGCCTGCCTGCGCTTTTTGGATAAGCAGCTTCTGAATCTGGGTGCCAATGTCATCCGCGCGATAAATGTAATATTCCATATGAATGTGATGCTTGGCTACACGCAGTGCTTCAAGCAGCTCCGAGAAGGTGCTTCCCCCGTTGGTCAGCACGGCTGTCGGACTGGAATAGGACACCGGCATCCAGGAGAGTCGGCGCGACAGACGCAGGATGCGCTGCTGCTCCTCGGTAAAATGAGCGGTGTTTTCGATTCCGGCCAGCGCATCCTTCTCGCTCCATTTGTAGATGCGGCGATCCCATTCCGCCTTCTTGTCGTATTTACGGCGGCGGAAATAGTTCTGTCCAAACAGGAAGTAGAAGATCAGACCGACGATCGGAAGAAGTCCCAGAACGAGAATCCATGATAAGGTACTCGAAGGATTGCGGTTGTCCATAAAGATCACGAACGCAATCGAGATAACGGTCAATGTGGAAAAAATACTCATGACGGCGGCGGCGGTGGTGCCAAACAAATCAACGCCGAAGTAATAAAATACGAACAGCAAAACAGCGAGCAGGAATACGATCAGCCCACGTCTCATTGTGCAATCCCCCATTTCTCGTGACGGTCATTACGTCCGCGACCCAAATCGGTTTCATCCGATTCGCTTACCGTCTCCCCTCCCCGGTTCTTCCCGAGGCCGAATTCTCCATCGACGACCGTGCTTTTTCCTTGATAACTGTCTTTACCCCTACAATTGACATCTCGAATCTACTGTGTTATTTTTTACCTAACGACCGTTAGTTCGTTTGATCGGAAAGGGGTATTTTCATGACTCGCAAGCCTGTGATCGAAGATATTGCGCTTGGTTTGTTTGCCAGCGAGGGGTTTGAAGGGGCTTCGCTGGGCCGAATCGCCGATGCCGTCGGAATCCGCAAGCCGTCCATCTATGCCCATTTTCGCAGCAAGGAAGACCTGTTCCTATCCGTCTTCGACCGAGCGTTGACCCGCAAGCGGCAGGACTGGTTCCGTTATGCGCTGCAAGGTGCCAAGCTTCCACTTGAAGATAATCTGCACAGGATCGCTGTGCGTCTGTTGGACGATTATGAATCCGATACCGAGACTCGCTTTCTGCTGCGGATGTTCTATTTCCCGCCAAGTTCGCTGCACGACGATGTGATGAATCTGGTGAAGCCCTTTTTTGAGCAGTCTGAACAGGGATTGACCAAGCTGCTTCAAAGACCGGTTCATGCCCGTCGGCTGTATGCGGAGAACGACGCCCCCGATGCCGCTCTGTCTTATATCACGGTGCTGGACGGCCTGATCGCTGAAGCGATCTATGGAGATCGATCCAGAGCCGAACGGCGTCTGAGAGCGGTCTGGCCCATCTACTGCCGAGGAATACTGAAGCCTTAACATGAAGAAACACAGAAGGAGAGTGAACATCATGAGCCGTGCCAACCGCGGATGGATGTACGTATGGATTGGTGGATTATTTGAAGTCGCCTGGGTATCGGGACTGAAACATTCGTCCAATATATGGGAATGGGTGCTGACGGTCCTGGGCATCGCCGTCAGCTTCTGGCTGATGATTAACGCATCCAAAGTGCTCCCGATCGGGAGCGTATATGCCGTATTCACGGGACTTGGAACGGCGGGGACAGTGGTAGCCGAGATGCTGATCTTTGGCGAACCATTCAGTCTGGCGAAGACGCTGCTGATTCTGCTGCTGCTCTCGGGTGTGGTAGGTCTGAAGCTGGTCACGAACTCGCCTAAGGAAGAGGAACATCCAGAGGTCTCCGACGTTCAGGCGGGAAGAAAGGGGGCCATCTGATATGGCTTGGATTGCTCTGCTGCTTGCCGGATGCTGTGAGGTGTCCGGTGTCATTGGACTCAAACAGGTATCGCTGCGCAAAGGCGCTTCGGCCTATCTGCTGCTCATCGCTTCGTTCGCAGGAAGCTTCTCGCTGCTGACCTTCGCCATGCAGCATGTCGCCATGGGCACCGCCTATGCAATCTGGACAGGCATCGGTACCGTTGGCGGCGCACTCGTAGGCATGTTCTTGTACGGCGAACCCAAGGAAGCGCGGCGGATCTTGTTCATCGCCATGATTCTGTCGGCAGCCGTCGGTCTGAAGTTGATTTCCTGACCCGCATCAGGCCGCGGCTCTTGCAGGCCTGGACTATATGCAGCGGATACACGCGACGGCTGCCCCGATGGTATACAGCTGCACATGGATAAATGCGTATCAAAATTCATCAGATTGTGCCTGACTCTACAGCCTTTTTGGGCAAAGTTGAGTCAGGCTTTTTTTTCGTTTATACTATTTTTGACTACAGAGTCGATCGCAGAACTACATAGTCAGAAAAGGAGGCGTATACCGTTTGACCGATCGATCCGCAGAGCGCAAACAGACTATTTTTTCCGTCGCTCTCTCCCTGTTTTCCGAACGAGGGATCAAAGCGACCTCCATGCAGGACATCGCAGAGCGCTGCGGTTTTTCCAAAGGGACACTCTACCAGCACTTTCGCTCCAAAGAAGAACTGATTCAATCCATCCACCAGTATGCGCTGGCCACTCTCCAGCAGAAGCTGGAATCGCTGGAGTCGCAGAACCATACCGCCCGCGAGACCTTCCTTGCCCAGATTGAAGTGCTGCTCCATTCGCTGATTGAATTCAAGACCTTTATGGTCATGCAGATCCGCGAACAGGAGTTTACGGGCATCGGTGATGGACTGCGCCAACAGCAGGAAGCCGGCGTATGCGGGCCTTCCCGCCATCCCCTGCTCACCGCTGCGTTCATCCAGATCCGCCGCAGCCTGATTGGGATCTATGGAGCCGAGGTTGATCGCTATTCCGGCGACCTGTTTATCCTGATCGGCGGACTCACTTTCTCGTATCTTCAATTGTCCGATGATTGGGGCATGCCCGAGATTCCCATCCCCCAAGCTCTCCAGCATCTGGAGCGGATGGTGGATGCCGCCGTCGATCGGCTGCTCCAAGCCAGCCCGCAGCCGCTGATTGCGCCGAGTTTATGGTCAGGCTGGATTGAAGAGAATCCGATTCTGGACGAATCGGGTGCAGCGAATCGGCCGTTTATTCTGATTCGGCAGATGCGGGACACACTGGCCTGGAGTCCACTGCTGCGTGCCGAACGCGAAGCCGCGCTGGAGACATTGGAAGTTCTGGAAGCGGAATTGAAGGAAGAGCGTCCACGCCGCGCTATCGTCAAAGGGATGCTCGGCAATCTGCGTGAGATTCATTCCCTGCACGGCGCCGTCGAACAGTTGGAGCCTCTCCTGCTGTATCGGCTTGATGAACAGACCGCTTTTTAACGCCTCAGCAGCCTGTCTCCTATAGAACAGATACCGCTATGTCCATCACGAAACCAAGACAAGTCCGTCGCTTCCCATCACAAATAGAGATGCCCGACCCACGGGTACAACCCATTAAGAGGTAAGAGGAGTGGAGCATTTTTTATGAAAAGTATCATCGGCTTCTCCCTGAGGAACAAACTGGCTATCTGGTTCCTCACCGTTGTTGTGGCTGCCGCTGGCGCCTACGCCGGATTGACCATGAAGCAGGAAACGATCCCCAACATTAATGTTCCGTTCCTGAACATCACTGCCGTCGATCCGGGCGCTGCTCCGGAGACGGTCATGAACGATCTGACCCTCCCGCTGGAGCAGATGCTCCGCAATGTGGACGGCGTCAAAAACGTCACCTCATCTTCTATGGAAAATGCCGCTTCGGTTGCCGTTGAGTTCGATTACGGCGCCAACCTGGACGAGGCCACCGCGCAGATCCGCGAAGGCCTGAACCGCATCACCTTCCCGGATGGTGTCGAACGTCCGCAGATCACTCGCTTCAGCCTGAACTCGTTCCCGGTTATCTCCTTAAGCGCTACGGCCGAGGAAGGCAGCGACGATCTGGAGAAGCTTTCGCGCGTCGCCCAGGAACAGGTTGTTCCAGAGCTGGAGAAGATCGCAGGCGTTGCCTCCGTACAGCTGTCCGGACAATATGTACGTGAAGTCCAGCTCAAGTTCGATCAGAAGAAAATGGCCGAACTGGGTCTGACCCAGGAGACGGTGCAAAATATCGTTAACGCTTCTGCTGTCCGGGCACCGCTGGGCCTGTTCACGCTGGATGATTCGCAGTCAGCGGTCGTGGTTGATGGCGGTGTAACCACGCTCAACAACCTGAAAGCTCTGGAGATTCCGGTGACGCCGGCTTCGGCGCAGCCGCAATCCGGTGGAACCACAGGCAGCGCCGCCGCCTCGGGCGGCGCACAGGGTCAGACGCCAGGAGCGCCTGTTCAAGGCGCAGCAGGCGCCGGCAGTGCGAGCAGCCCGGATGCCGCGCTTGAGGGCGAAGCCCAACAGGGTGCCGGCGCGGCTGTAGAGGGCGCGGGCAGTACCAGCGCGAACGCCGCGCTTGAAGGCGAAGCGCAGCAGGGCGCCGCGGCTGCCGCAGCGGCCGGGCTGCCGACCGTCAAGCTGAGCGAGATTGCCCAGATCGACGTAGTGGGCAGCTCCGAGTCCGTCTCCCGAACCAATGGCCGGGAGTCGATCGGGGTTCAGATCGTCAAGACCAACGACGCCAACACCGTAGACGTCGTGAACGCCGTCAAAGATCGCATCGCCGATCTGGAAGGCCAATATTCCGGTCTGAAGCTGACCGTCATGCTGGATCAGGGCAAACCGATCGAAGACTCGGTTCGCACCATGCTGGAAAAAGCAGCGTTCGGCGCGTTGTTCGCCGTGCTCATCATCCTGCTGTTCCTGCGTGATATTCGCTCGACGATCATCTCCATCCTGTCGATTCCGCTGTCGCTGCTCATCGCACTGCTGCTGCTCAAGCAGATGGGCGTCACGCTGAATATGATGACGCTCGGTGCCATGACCGTAGCGATTGGCCGGGTAGTCGATGACTCGATTGTCGTCATCGAAAATATTTATCGGCGCATGACGCTCAGCACCGAGAAGCTGCGCGGCCGCCAGTTAATCAGCGCCGCTACGCGCGAGATGTTCCTGCCGATCATGTCTTCGACGATCGTCACGCTCGCCGTGTTTGTACCGCTGGCTTTTGTCAGCGGCATGGTTGGCGAACTGTTCATGCCCTTCGCTCTGACGATGGTATTCGCATTGCTGGCGTCGCTGCTCATCGCTATCACTCTGGTTCCGATGCTGGCGCATACGCTGTTCCGCAGAGGCATCAAGAAGAAGACCTCGCACGACAAGCCAGGCCGTATGGCAGAAGGCTACAAGCGCATCCTGAACTGGTCGCTGTCGCACAAGCTCATTACGTTCCTGATCGCCGTCGCCCTGCTGGTCGGCAGTTTGTTCACCATCCCTTACGTGGGCACAAGCTTCCTGCCGTCCCAGGAAGACAAGACGTTTACGTTCACCTACGCACCGGAAGCCGGAGCTACGGATGAACAGGCGCAGGAGCGGATGCTGGAAGCGGAGAAATACGTCCGCAGCCTGCCGCATCTGACGAATATGCAGTATTCGATTGGCGGAGCCAGCCCTCTTGGCTTTGGAGCCTCCAACTCGGCGTTGTTCTATACGGAATTTGAAAGAGATACGCCAAACTTTGACCAGGTCAAAGAGGATCTGATCGCCGGACTCAAGGAGCGCGTATCCAAAGGCGAATGGAGCCAGATGGATATTGGCGGCGGCGGATTGGGCGGCAGTCAGTTGAGCGTCAGTGTCTATGGCGACAGCACGGACGATCTCAAGCCTGTAGCCGACGACATCCTGAAGCTGATTCAGGATGATCCGAACTTCGAGAAAGGCAAGAGCAATCTGGAGGAAGGCTACGCGCAATATACGCTGGTGGCCGATCAGCAGAAGCTCAGCTCTTATGGCCTGACAGCCGGACAGATCGCCATGACACTTGCGCCCGTCACCCAGCGTCCGGTGCTGACCAAAGTGGATCTTGATGGACAGCAGTACAATGTCTATATCGAAGCCGACAGCAAGACCTTCAAGACGCTCTCGGATATTGAGAATACCGAGCTGACTTCTCCGCTGGGTATCCAGGTTCCGATCCGCGATGTCGTGAAGGTGGAAGATGGGGTCGCACCAGAGACCATCACCCGCTCCGACAGCAAGACTGTGGCCCAGCTGTCGGCTGACATTGTGGCTTCCGACGTGGGCGGCGCTTCAACCGCACTGGAAGACAAGATCAAAGCCATGAAGCTGCCGGACGGCATCACCGTTGAATTTGGCGGCGTAACCGAACAGATCAATGACACGTTCTCGCAGCTTGGTCTGGCTATGCTGGCCGCGATTGCCATCGTCTACTTTGTTCTGGTGGTGACCTTCGGCGGCGGTCTCGCACCTTTTGCCATCCTGTTCTCGCTGCCGTTCATTGTCATTGGAGCCTTGATCGGCCTCTTGATCGGCGGGGAGACGCTGAACGTCTCCGCGCTGATGGGCGTGCTGATGCTGATCGGTATCGTCGTCACCAATGCGATCGTACTCATCGACCGCGTTATTCACAAAGAACGCGAAGGCCTGTCCACTCGTGAAGCGCTGCTGGAAGCCGGTTCGACCCGTCTGCGTCCGATTCTTATGACGGCGCTGGCGACCATCGGCGCCCTGATCCCGCTGGTTGCGGGCTGGGAAGGCGGCGCAGGAATCATCTCCAAGGGTCTCGGCATCACCGTTATTGGCGGCCTGATTAGCTCCACGCTGCTCACGCTGGTCATTGTACCGGTCGTGTACGAGTTCCTGATGAAGATCAGCTCCAAGTCCCGGGCCAGACGCGCGGAGCTGGAGAAGCTGGAGACTCCACTGGAGTAGGATTGACACCGCGATAAGCAGCCAATGCCCCTCGGCATTACTTTTAGTCTTAGGTTGGTGCGTCGGCTGCCCGACGTACACCCGGAGAACGGAGATCATTCCGTTCTCCTTTTTTTGTCTATTTGTCGCCTTTATTCATCTACGCCCTGCTGCATAACAGGAAAGCCAAAAAAACCGTCCGTGACCACTCCCCTAAGAGATGCTCACAGACGGCTTTTGGATTTCTGGATATTTTGAAGACTCTACTGCACAACCTGCTTATTCAACCAGGCATGGTCGAAAGTCAGCACTTCTTCCATCAGGTCACAGAGTGCGAGATAAAGCGGACTGTCCGTATGCTGACGCAGTTGGGCGCAGAAGGGTGGCACCCAGACGCTCATATGCCGTTTGACAAAGCCCAATTGAGTACGAATCAAGGCCTCACATTCCGTCTGGGAACGTACGCCCTGTTCGGTTAGGCGTTCAGCCAGCACGGTCATGAACTCCAGCTCTACGCTCAGTTCATCGTCTTTTTCCCCGGCCGTCTTATTCAGAATCACACCGGCACGGTCATACTCCGCACTCGCGCGAACGGCGGACAGCTCCGCTTCACAATCGGTATAAAGTGCTTCGCGCAGGGGAATGGCAGCCTGTCTGCGTTCCAGCAGTCGATCGTATTCGTGCGTCTCCTGCTTGCAGAAACTGGCTAATGAATGGGTATCCGGCTCGGCGATAATCGCTTTGAACCGATCCAGAGCTTCGCACGCCCATTCCGTACGACTTAGCTTGCTGCGCCATTTCATTACCAGATGTACGCTGGGTCTATAGATCATAAAGTCGCTCAGCAGTTGATACATCATCCACCGCGTATGCGTCCAGTCCTTCTCTTCACGGGCAGTCGCCCCGGTCTTCTCCATCATTGCGCTGGTCATCAGCGTCAACCTCCTTACGGAAATGAGCGCCCGGTGCGTTCCTGATCGGAATGAGTGAAGGAATCCGGCCGCTAAAAAGGATAAAAGTTATCGGTAAATCCGAATGTTCGCGTTGTGTACGCTTACACTTTAATTATACTCACAATTTAAAACAGCTTACCCTGCATGATGTGACAAAACGGTAGCAGTTATGGAAAATTCTTAACCCACTTCGGCTTCAGACCGCATCAGAGAGCCATTTTGCTCGCTTTCTTGCCTTCTATGCGTTCACGCTGTGCATTATTTTGTTGTAATCTGTCTGTGGAAGGACTATATTGTCGATTGAGGACCCTGCTGCCCAGCTTTTCTTTCCATATAAAGCTCACATAAAATGAAAGCCCTTACTTCTCGCCTATTCTTGAACGTTTCGCCATAGCCGTTTACTATCGATTTCCTGCAAGGAGAGTGCTCGACGTGCCCGACGAACAATCGAACCGACCTCATCACGCCTCCGCAAGATCGCCTTTCTTTATGCTCAAAGCCTTCAATTTCTTCCTCTATGGAGCTATCGCTGTCTTTGCCAGTTTCTTCCCGCTTTATCTTCAAGATACCGGCATGAGCAAGCTTGAGATTGGTACGTTAATGGCTATTGGGCCATTCGTATCTCTGGTTGCCAACCCCTTCTGGGGCTATCTGGGTGACCGAACCGAAAATACGCGGCGGACGCTGATCTTCATGCTAATCGGTACTCTGGTGCTGGCGCAGGTGGTCTTCCAGGTTCATTCCTACGCGATGATCTATCTGGCTATGATCGCTTTCTTCTTCTTCCAAAGTCCGGTATTTGCCCAGAGCAATACGCTGATCCTCGGCTATATCGACGGAAGCAGCCGCAAGTTTGGCGGATTTCGCCTCTGGGGTTCATTGGGATGGGCCTTGACCGCGGCAGCAGCGGGCTTCTTCATGGATCGGGCAGGCACCTCACCGGGCATGCCCGGGTTGTTCACAGCGCTGCTGGTGCTAACCCTGCTCTGCGCCATCCTGCTGCCCCGGCTTCGCCGCGCTGCGGATACCACAATCATTGCTCCAGCGGGCGGATTCCGCCGGGTACTGGCTAATCCAACCTTTGCCGCCTTTTTGATTCTCGGCGTTCTGGTGTCCATCCCCAATGCGATGAACGGTACGTTTATGACGCTGTATATGACCGATCTGGGCGGCTCCCGTGAGATGGTAGGATGGGCTGTATTTTCCGCTTCCGCGCTGGAGGCCATCTTCTTCCTGATCTTTGATCGCTTCTTCCGGCGCAAATTGGGCTTTATGATGATCTGCCTGACTGTGGTTAGCGTACTGTTTGCCATCCGCTGGTATATGATGTCGATGGTCACCAATCCCACGCACATCATCTATATTCAGATGCTCCACAGCGTGACTTATGCCGGCTACTTCTATGTCGGTACGCAGATGACCAGCATGTTCGTTCCAAGCGCCTACCGGGGCACGGGGCAAGCGTTGTTTACTCTGTCCTGGAGCGGCATCTCGGGAATCGTAGCCGGTCTGCTGGGCGGCTGGATGTTCGACAACTTCGGCGCCCCGATGATGTACCAGAGCGGCACCGTGCTGTCCGTTATTGGAGCGGTCGGTTTTGCGGCTATGGGATATACGCTCTATCGCGGCGGTTATTATGCTCCTCGTGCAGCCGCACCGGGCAAATAGCCCCACGCAAGAAGCTTGAACGAAGAGTAGTCACTCTCTGCATTTCGCTCGATTTTCCGACAGCGGTCGGTCATCATGAGAGAACCCCTGCCTTCCCGGTGAATACCGGAGAAGCAGGGGTTCTTTCCATGCGATGCTCGTCTTCCAGAATTGGCTGCTATAGTTGGTTCTGGTTTGTCGTTTGCCGCCTGTATTCGTGTGCCTGTGTTTATGAATGAAGGTTCTCTAATCTAATCGTCTAATCGTTATCCCGCTGACGTGCTCTGGCTTCGCCGCCCTTACGCCCCGCTTCTTCCCGACTCATCTTGCCGTCGTTGTTGTCGCTTGAGCTATCGGAATTGCCGCGTGCTTCGCCGCCCTTTTTGCCAATTTCCTGATAGAATTCTTTGTCGTGATTGTTCGCCGTGGCTTCTCCGCCCAGACGTCCCGCTTCTTCACGTGTCATTTTGCCATCATTGTTCGAGTTGTCGCTGCTGCGTGCCATGTTCAATCACTCCTTAATGATGATTTAACAGGAATCAATGTACTATAGAAGAATATTCATCCATATGATTGAGCAAAAAATGAGTGCCGTCGTTGATTGAGGGTGCGAGAGGGCAGACCGTTAATCGTTCTTGCGAGCTTGTCCGCCTTTACGCCCCGCTTCCTCCCGGCTCATTTTGCCGTCGTTATCGTCGTCTGAACTGTTTGAATTGCCCCGCGCTTTGCCGCCTTCACTGCCGATCTGCTGGTAGAATTCTTTGTCATGAGAGGCCGAAGTTGCTTCTCCGCCTTTTTGACCGATCTCCTTGTAAAAATCGGAATCATGCGAATCGGCCGTGGCCTCTCCGCCCTTCTTGCCAATCTCTTGATAGAACTCTTGGTCGTGATTGTTCGAGGTGGCTTCTCCGCCCATGCGTCCCGCTTCTTCGCGTGTCATTTTGCCGTCGTTGTCATTGCGGTTACTCTGGTTGTTGTTTGCCATTCTTAATCACTCCTCATGATGGTTGTGTGATGCGTCTCGGTGCGACATCCTTACTTTAACCCCCGATTTTTGGAAATAAACACAGTCATGTCACCTTTGCTTGAAGGGGATTTTTTTATTCGGAGACAAACGTAATGAGAGTGCGGGCTGGAGCCAAAGGGCGAGCACGAAAAATAAAAAAAGCCTGCTTCCCGGCTGGGAAGGCAGGCCTGCTTGCCGCATCACGCCGAAGAACTCGCGCGAGAACGAACTTATTTTTTAGGCAGCTTGAACGAGCTTTTCATCGAAACGATGCGGCCAAATACCGGCTTGCCCGGCTCCGACAGCTTGGGATCGACGTTGAAATAACCGTGGCGGAAGAACTGGAATTTGTCCTGAGGCTTCGCATCCAGCAGCTGTGGCTCCACGAAGCCGTGTACGATCTTCAGCGAGTCCTTGTTGACTTTCTTGAGGAAGTCATCCACTTCGCCCTCGGATACATCGTTCGTCTCATCTGTGGACAGCTCTTCCGACTCTTCGTCTTCGCCCAGCAGAGGCTCATACAGGCGGAATTCAGCCGGAACCGCTGCCGAAGCGTCCACCCAGTGAATCGTGCCTTTGACCTTGCGTTCGTTGAAGTCACTGCCGCTTTTGGTTGCCGGATCATACGTGCAGTGGATTTCGACGACTTCGCCGTTCTCATCCTTGATGAAGTCATGGCATTTGATGAAGTAGGCGTGCTTGAGACGCACTTCGTTGCCTGGGAACAGACGGAAGTATTTGCTTGGCGGCTCCTCCATGAAGTCGTCCTGCTCGATGTAGATCTCACGGGAGAATGGAATCTGACGGATGCCCATCGCTTCGTTCTCCGTATTGTTTTCGGCAGGCAGCAGCTCGCTCTCGCCTTCCGGATAGTTGGTGATGACCACTTTCAACGGACGCAGAACAGCCATCGTACGCGGGGCCTTGAGCTTCAGATCTTCGCGTACAAAATGCTCCAGCGTCTGGATGTCCACCAGCCCCTGGCTGCGCGAGATGCCTGTTTCATAGATAAACGCCTTGATCGCTTCCGGCGTATAGCCGCGGCGTCGCATCCCGGAGACCGTTGGCATACGTGGATCATCCCAGCCATCGACCAGATTCTCTTCCACCAGCTTGCGCAGCTTCCGCTTGCTGGTGACCATCGTGCTGACATTCAGGCGGCCAAATTCATATTGATGCGGCTGCGCCTCCATCTCACATTCCCGAACAACCCAGTCGTAGAAGGGACGCTGATCCTCGAACTCCAGCGAGCAGAGGGAGTGGGTGACCCCTTCGATGGCGTCTTCCAGTGGATGGGCGAAGGTATACATCGGATAGATGCACCATTTATCGCCCGTATTGTGGTGAGTCGTGTGCGAGATGCGGTAGATCACGGGATCGCGCAGGTTGATATTGGGTGAAGCCATGTCGATCTTGGCGCGCAGCACACGCTCTCCATTTTGGAACTCGCCGTTTCTCATACGCGTGAACAGATCCAGATTCTCTTCAACGGAACGATCACGGAATGGGCTGTTTTTACCCGGCTCCGTCAGGGTTCCCCGGTTCTCGCGGATCTCATCAGCCGATTGGTCGTCTACATAGGCCAGGCCCTTCTTAATCAGCAGAACGGCGCGATCATACATCTCGTCAAAATAGTCGGAAGCATAATATTGGGCATCCCATTCAAAGCCCAGCCATTTGATGTCTTCCTTGATCGAGTTGACGTATTCCACGTCTTCCTTGACCGGGTTGGTATCGTCGAAGCGCAGATTGGTGCGTCCGCCGAATTCATCCGCCAGCGCAAAATCGATAAAGATCGCGCGAACATGACCGATGTGCATATATCCGTTTGGCTCCGGCGGGAAACGCGTGACGACTTCCTTCACCTTGCCGTTCTTCAGGTCTTCTTCAATAATGCTTTTGATAAAATTCGGTGGGGTTTTCGGATTCTCCACAATGACCAACCTTTCGTTATTCCTGGATTTCTGTAACCTTTTTCCGATGCGTCGTTCGCCTGCAAGGTTTCTGCATTTTAATATAACGCAAATCGGCGCGACCGTTCAATAAAAACGCCCGCTTTCGCAGATTCGCCATTACTGCATGGTTTTGACGGACCTGATGGGATAGAGTAGCATAATGGCATAATCCGTCCGAAAAGGAGCGCAGCCCATGTTTATTTTGCCTTTAAAAGAATCCGTGTTCCTTCGTCCCCTGCGCAGCGGTCATGCCCGTGAGCTGTTGGAGCTGATTGGCGGTTCCCGTCACACCTTGCAGCCCTGGATGCCCTGGATCGAGCAGATTCAGGAGATCACCGATGCTGAAGAATTCATCGCTACGGCTGCACGGCTGTATGCCGACAATGATGCGGTAACTGCGGGCTTATGGGAAAGAGACCGTCTGGCAGGCGTAATCGGCTTTCATGAGATCAACTGGCGCAGCCGCTCAACCCAGATCGGTTACTGGCTGGGCGCCGACTTTGAAGGACGCGGCCTGATGTCGCTGGCTTCCCGTGCCTTTGTAGACTATGCGTTTCTCGAACTTGAACTGAACCGTTTGGAGATTCGCTGCGCCACGCTGAACAGCCGCAGCCGAGCGGTTCCCGAACGTCTTCAGTTCCTGCTGGAGGGTGTGCTTCGTCAGGCTGAGAGGCTGGAGCATGGCTACGTGGATCACGCTGTCTATGGGATGCTGGCGGAGGAATGGAGCGTCAAACGGCCGCTGCTCTAATGCAGGTGACCGGAAGACTTAAATGCACCCTTGCTTCTTTGCTCCTCGTCTGACTTTCCCTATTTCAAGTCCCCCTTAATCCCTACAGCAGCCAGCAGCTCATCAGAATATCGTCCACATACCGACCGTCAATCTGATATTCGCGTTCCAGACGCCCTTCCACGGTGAATCCGCAGCGCAGGTAGAACTGCACCGCACGCTCATTGGTCGAGAGCACTCGCAGACGCAGCTTCTTGATCCCCCGATGCCGGTTATGGATCTTGGCTGCCTCAATCAAGCGTCGGCCGATTCCATACCCTTGATAAGACGGATGCACGGCGATATACAGCTCCGTCACATGGGCGTTGCTGAACATCATCGTCGGCGGGCGCCAGCCTACACAGCCGACCACCCCGCCGTCCCATTCGGCCACAAGCTGATTCTCCGGCGGGCAGTTGCGCAGATAATGCGTGCGTGACTTCCACACGGGAATCTGTGGGGAGTTGCGTGAATTCCAGACCAGCTTATCAATCCGCATGAGCGGCTTGGCATCCTTGACCTGCGATTCCCGAATTGTGATGACGCCTTCCTGTATTCGCTTCATCCCCGCTCCTCCTCCGAATGGACGGGCCGTCTTCTGCCAATCGCGGCTCGTCTTCAAGCTTCCCGAATCTGCTCCTACCCGGCCTGAGCGGAACGCTGAAGCCGGTGATTCAACACGAAGAATCCACACGATAGAACCGCTGACGCTACAGCCAGCCAAGCGACTGGCGACAATCCTCCCTGATCGTACAGGACGCCCATGATATATGGGCCGATCACCCGTCCTCCCTGGGCAATCCCACCGGATACTCCAAGATAGAATGGGGCGTTGGCCTGCGTGCGCTCAGAGATAAAGGCAGGCATCGCCGGTTGGAACAGCATCTCGCCAACAGTCGCCAGAATCATGGCCAGCACCATGGCTCCGTAATGAGGAATCCATAAGATCACCACATAACCTGACAGATAGAACAGGCTTCCCGCTGTCATCTGGCTCTCCGGCAGCGAAGCGAATCTGCGCTTGATCCACAGGATCAGCGGCTGAAACGCGAAGATCAACACGCCGTTCAGCGTCCATAGGATGCTGTAATGGGAGGCGGGTTGGCCTGACGAGAGAATGGTGGGAGAGATGCCTCCATTCCAGATGCAGTTGCCCAGCCATAGAAACAGCGCCCCCAGCCCCATATACAGATAGACGCGCGTATTCATCAGCAGCGCCAGCGCCCGACCTTCTCGCTTGGTAGTCTTGGCCTGAATGGTCAGGCCTCCTTCCCGGCGGTCAATTCGGTTCAGGTAGACGAAGAAGTATCCAGCGAACACCAGACAGGTGACGCCATTGAGCACAAACGTAAGCGGAAAAGAAATCTCTGCGAGCGGGCCGCTGAGTGCGGTGCCCAGCGCTACGCCGATATTGTTGCCTACGTAGATGGTATTAAAAATCTCGCCCCGCCGCGAAGCGAAGCGGAAGCCGACAAACGCCTGAATGGCGGGCAGCGTCATCGCGCTGCTAAAGCCGGTAATCAGCATCGTCAGCATATACAGCGGCCAATGCGTACTGACAATCGGCAGGGCGAACAGCGCCAGGGCGTTAATCAGCAGCGAACCGACCAGCAGCTTCTTGACGCCAATTCGATGATACATTGCACCGCCAACCAGCTGTCCCGCGATGCCGCCCAGCGATTGCAGCAGGATGACCAGCCCGGCATCCTGCATGCTGCGGCCCAACTCTCCAAACACGTACATCGTGGTCAGCGGCCACATGAGTGCGCTGCCGGTTGAATTAATCAGGCTGGCCAGCAGCAGCGCCTGAATCTCTCTTGGGTATCGTTGAAGCCAGTTCATGAACGTCCGTTGTCCTCTCTCTTTCTCACCTTTAAGCCGCCTGACTTCCCTCGGGAAAGACAGAATCCTACCTGGGTCAAATCCACAGTGATTTCAGGATTTTATTGTAGCATACTTCCCCATGAAATATTTTTGGGAAGTTCAATCGCTCTGTGTTTCAATCCGACTGGCTCGCGGGTATTTAAGAGCATTGGCAAATAGACAGTAAGTGATGTCCCCTTCATGAACTGTTCCTACTGCCATATCATGGACCACTCCCGAAATTAGCCTTCACAAGCTCCTTCCCCCGGACTTGTGAAGGCTAATTTATTTTTGCGCCAACTTCTTCCAGTAAACGTGCGTTCAATAGATAAGACTACGCCCATTATCTGCCCTGCTGCATCGAAGGAGGATCACTCATCATGTCTTCAAGAAAGGTTTGGCTTCCCCTTGCTCTATGCGTGACGCTACTAAGTGCCTGCTCTCCCATCGAATCCGTGGGTCGATCGATTATTGAACGTTCTATCCATGTTAAGCGGTATCCCGACCAGCAGCAGCCTTACGTCGGTTATATCTCGGGAGGCTCCGGCTACATCTGGAAAAAGAACGAAAAAACGCGGCCCCGGACAGCCTGGTCGAATGTTCAGGAGACAGAATCCACCGGCGATGCGGATGAAGTTTCCCTGGAAGGAAACCGATCATTTACTGTAGAACAGAAACCGATTGTCGGCAAATCACTGGAAGCTATTATCCAAGAGGGCGCGGCCTATGATTACAAACATCATGTCCCTTCTGTCCGTATCGATTCTCAATTCACGGATGGGGAACGAACCATTGCTTCATTTCCGTATGTGTACAAAGGCCGCAAATACATGGGCACGGTTATAGCAACCAACAAAGGTCAATCTTATGTATATGGCAGTCTTGACTTCTCGCCGGATCTAAACGATGAAGGCAAGGAGGTTCCTTTTGTTCCGGGCAATGGCTCAATGGGTTTTGGCGAGAACAGCTCAGGCGAGAAACGGGCAGGAATCGAATGGATGGGCGGCACGATAAACGACGAACGCATCCATACCATCGTCGTTCATTTCAAAGATGGCGGTGAGCGCCAGATTCCGATCGACAAGGAGCAGGCAACCTATCTGGTTCCGGCTCAGTTAAATCAGGACTTTCAATATATTGAGGGCCTCGATGAGCAGGGCAAGGCCGTGTATACCTGGCAGTATTGAATAGTCAGCGCAGTTCTGCCTGATCTACACGTCATCTATATACTTATCTATATGCCTATGCCGCACCCCGAACGCTTCCAAGCGCTGTGGGTGCTTTTTTCCATTTTTTTACCCGATGTTCGGTGTCCGCTGTCTGTGCCATGTGCTATGCTGAATGAGATGCAAGCCGATTCTTCGACTAAAAGGAGACTTCATTCATGCCAAACAGCATTGCCGTATTCTGCGGTTCGAGAGAGGGAGCTTCGCCTGCGTATATGGAGAGCGCCCGCGCGTTGGGACGTGAGCTGGCTGTGAGGGGGATTACACTCGTATACGGCGGCTCACGCCTCGGCCTGATGGGTGCGGTCGCAGATGCCGTACTTGAGCATGGCGGACAGGCGATTGGCGTGCTGCCCCACTTCATGCAGGCACGCGAGATCGCCCATCCCGGCCTGACGGAGCTGATTATGGTCGAGTCGATGCACGAACGCAAAGCCAAGATGTCCGAGTTGGCCGAAGGATTTATTACCCTGCCCGGCGGCTCCGGCACGATGGAAGAATATTTCGAGATTTTCACCTGGGCTCAATTGGGTCTGCACACGAAACCGATCGGCGTATTAAACGCGGCGGGCTACTACGATCCGCTTATCGCCCTGTTCGATCGGATGACTGGCGAAGGCTTCGTAACCGTTCAGCACCGACAGATGATGCTGACCGCGGAAGAACCGGCTGCCCTGCTGGATCAGATGCAGGCTTACCGGGCACCTGAGCCGCCGCAGATTCTAACCAAGGAACGTACCTGAACCTCGTCGGGACACTCACTCTATGAAGCAGAAGGGGCGACACCTGGGGAGTTCCATTCCCTTAATCCTCTGATTCTCGATCCCGCTCAAGCACAAAAACCAAAAACGGTGCCGCACGGATGCGGCACCGTTTTTTTGATGCGTTCAATTGATGATCGCATCCCCTTATCGACGTCTTTCTCCCGGCCTGGTTCCCCAGCGCCAATGCTTGCGTTCACCGTCCTGCTGGGCTTTGCGCCAATGGTTCCGATCCACTTCGAGAAGGCGCTCCTTCTCTCCTTCCCTCAACTTCTCCAACATATACGGGTGCTGTGCGTCCATCTGGTTCATCCTCCTCTGATTCATGTTCATCTCAATATTCATCCGCTGTCGTGTCCATCCGCGCGCCAACGCGATCATTTGTTCGCTTCCCTGAGTATGTTACCTTTGGGACTGGGACATCTGTCTGTCCAGATTCTGTACTTCCGATACAACGAGCATAATCCAGGACTCCATGCTGAAAAAGGGTAGAAATCGCAGCAAAGTTTTCGCCTTTTCTCCCTATGGCTGCTGATTGAAAGATCGGGAAACGCAAAAAAGAACCCGTCGCCCAGACGCGGGTTCTTCCTTTCAGAGCAGGATCAACTTATCGGTGTGTAGAAGAGTTGGATGGGCGTCACACCTGCTGCTGAATCAGGCGTGTTTTTTTAACTCCGGCGTGCCGTATGCCCCCTGTCCAGCCGCTTCAGTCTTGGCTGCATCGGTTTTGCGCAGATAGGTCATCCAATAAGCGGCAGCGACGAAGATCGCGCCTCCTGTCAGATTGCCCAACCAGACCGGAACAAAATTGCCCAGATATTGTGCCCAGGTGAAATGACCTTCAAAGATCGCCGCCGGGATCAGGAACATATTCGCCACAACGTGCTGGAAGCCAATGGCTACAAAAGCCATGGTCGGGAACCAGATGCCCAGAATCTTGCCGCTCATGTTGTCTGCGCCGTAACTAAGCCATACCGCCAGGGCGACCAGCCAGTTGCAGCCAATCCCCGAGATGAACGATTGCAGGAAGGTGCTGTCGATCTTGTGTCCCGCCATATCCACCAGCTTGTCGAGATAAGGGCCGGAAGCCGTCAGACCCACGACATGCCCGAAGAAATAAGCCACGAAGAGTGCACCCGCAAAGTTCGCCAGCGTAATCAGGATGAGGTTCTTAAACATTTCCCCTGTTGTAATGCGGCGTGCCATACGAGCCAGCGGCACAGCCATCATATTGCCTGTCAGCAGCTCGCCACCGGCAAGCAGAACCAGTACGAGGCCAACCGGGAACACCGCCGCACCCACGAAGTTCGCCATGCTTCCCCATTCGGCGGGTGTGTTGGCAATCACCCGAATGTCCAGCAGGAAGCCGAGTGCGATGAATGCGCCAGCCAGGAAACCGAGAATCAGGACGGAGGAAAGCGGATTGTGCGCTTTCTTAACGCCATTTTCGACGGTGACTTCCGCAATTTGCGGCGGTTTGTTGTAAGCCATTGTTGTTTTCCCCTTTATGCTTAAAATTTGAAAGGTCTCTTGTCGTACCCCATTTTAGCGTAGAAGAAGTCGCAGGTACGTGATAAAGGTCATAATTTCGCAGATAAAGTGAATAATTTCACGTATTTTCAGGAAATTCATTTCCTTCTTTGTCCATCGGGGAATTCTCGCCTTTTCTTCTGCGTCTTCCCTATTCCTCTTCCGAATTGATCGGTATAGTCAATAACAGGAACACGATTGGAAAAAACAAAAAGGAGTCGAGATGATGAATCACGCCAACCCATCTGCTGATCCCATTCCCGTCTGGATGACCCAACTGCCGGAATCGGGGAATTGGGTGTCAGCGAAGCTGATCGACAAAGGCTGGTCTGCTGATCGAAAATATCGAATCCAGACACGCAGCGACGAAGCTCTGCTGCTGCGTACCTCTGATGCAGGCCTGCTCCAATCCAAACGGGCGGAGTTTGAACGGGTTCGTCAGGCTGCGGCGCTTGGAATCCCCTGTTCGCAGCCTATTGCGTTCGGTCAATGTACAGGAACGAGAGAGGAAGGGCAGCCAGGCGGTGCCCCGTTTGTCTATTCGCTGCTCAGTTGGATCGAGGGCGACGATGCCCAGGATCGGCTTCCCGATCTGCCGGAGCACGAAGCCTACCGTCTGGGCCGCCAGGCTGGCGAATGGCTGCGCCAGATGCACAGCCTGGACGTTCCGGCAAGTGCCGAACTCCCGGCGATCAGCGCCCGCCGCGAACTTGCACGCAAACGTGAAGCCTATCAACGCTGCGGGTATCCCCTGCGCTTCGATACCGAATTGGAGCAGCGGATCGAAGCGCTGCTGCCGCTGCTGGATGGTGTACCCGCAGGGTTCCGCCAGGGGGATTATCATCCTGGCAATATGATTCTGAAGCCCGACGGGCAGCTCGGCATCATTGACTTCAACCGCTCCACTACAGGCGATTCGTGCCGGGACTTTAACCGACTGGTGACCTTCACTAGTCGAATCAGCCTGCCGTTCGCCAGAGGACAGCTTGACGGCTATTTGGAGGCGGGGCCCAAGGAAGCCAACTTCTTCGGACGCATGGCGCTGTACTGCGCGATGGAGTGTTGGTTTGCCATTGTCTGGGCGATTCCGTTCGGCGAACCCGAGATTACGGATACCCTGCGCCGATCTGAACAAATCTGGTTGGACTACGATGGATTTGAACGACGGAAGCCTGTCTGGTACGAAGCTTGAACTTGTATCGGTTCCTCCAACCGATGTTCTCCGAAAGCAGTGATCCCCAAAACCGATAGTGCCCAAAACCAAAAAAGACCTGCCGATTTTCATCGGCAGGTCAAAGTAATATTTATGAATGGAGGGGAAAATCCGGGTTGCGCTTGCTTGCTTTTTTGACAGTCGGAAGAATCTATTAAACGTTCGTTTTGCTCTTATCGATCTGCTCAACAACCGGGGCAGCCGGAGCTGCTGTTTCAACTTCCATCGCCGCGAAGCCTAGGGAATTCAGGTAGTTCCACGGTTTGTTGTAATGCGGTTGGAAGAAGAAGTCCACGAAGGCCAGTTCTTCGACCGTCATGTTGTTTTGGATGCAGACCGACAGGGTGTTGATCGATTGGGTCAGATCCACTTTGGACATCAGCTGCGCACCCACGATGCGGCGGCTGTCTTTTTCAAATACGATCTTGAATGTGGCTTTCTCATACTGCGGCATGAACTCTGGGCGATAGTTATCTTCAAACATCGCCGTGGCTACGTCCAGTCCAGCTTCGAGAGCCGCCTCTTCGGTCATTCCGGTTGCCGCGATATTATCTTCATAGATCTTGATGCCGCTTGTTCCCTGTGTGCCCATGTAGGCGATTTTCTTCTCGACCAGGTTCATGGCTACCAGCGTACCCATACGTACGGCATTGGTTGCAAGCGGAATGTAGGCAGCCTGACCGGTTGGATTATAGCGGATCGCGCAGCTGTCGCCCGCAGCGTAGACATCTTTAACGCTTGTTTCCATATAGTTGTCCACGAGAATGGCTCCGTTTGGCAGCATATCGACCTGGCCTTTGAGCAGCTCGGTATTTGGGCGGAAGCCGATGCACAGAATGACAAGGTCGGCTTCATGAGCGCCTTTGGTGGTTACCACCGTATGCACCTTGCCGCCATCCCCCTCGAAGCGGACAACCTTCTCGTCAAGCGCCAGATTGATGCCTTGATCCATCAGCGACTCTTCGATGCGATCTGTAAATTCCACGTCCAGATATTTGCTCAGGATGCGCGATTCTGCATCAATCAGCGTGACTTGTTTGCCGTTCATTTCAAAAGCTTCAACCAGCTCGACACCGATATAACCGGCTCCGATCACCACGACTTTTTTGGCCGATTTGGCTTTTTCGATAATCGTATTGGAATGGTTGAAGTTCTTCGACAGGATAATGTTCTCCAGCTCAATGCCTTCAAACTTGGGAACGACCGGCCACGAACCTGTGGTGACGATCAGCTTGTCGAACGTGTCGTCGAACTCTTCGCCTGTCTCCAGGTTCCGAACGATCAGCGTCTTGCCTGCGGTGTCCACGTTCAGCACTTCATGGCGCATCCGGGTGGTTACACCCAGCGTCATCAGATGCTCAGGCGAGGAATAGAAGAGTCCGTTCGGGTCTTTCACTACGCCGCCTACATAAAGCGCAATGCCGCACGACAGGAAGGAGATGTTATCGTTGCGTTCGTAAACGGTGATCTCGGCATCCGGGTACAGCTTGGCGGTGCGAACGATAGCGGCGGTTCCTGCGTGTGTACAACCGATAACTGCGATCTTCATAATAAATTCCTCCAATTGGGATGATGTATGGGGTGAAGCTCATAAATACGGATCATTGATTTGTGAAAAAAAGAACTTATAAACTTGCAGACGGCCTGCTGGGAGACTGTACGACTACTCCATTCCTTGGCTTGTACCCTGCTGCCTCATTCAGATGAAGTTCATGAAGCAGCAGCTTGAAGAGTGAAGAATAGAGGGAATAGTGATTGTGAATAATTTCACCATATGAAGCAAAGTCTCTTGTGAATTCATTCACCTTATAACTCTATTATAGTGTGACATTTTTCACAGCGCAAGAGGTAATGTACTCTTTTTCACGAAGTTCACAAGATCGACACAATATGAACACTAATATCGAGTGCCAGAGCGGATCAGTATGTTCTTTGTCATAGACGCGATTGCCACTTCTGCTCATCCTACTCAAAAAACCGCGCCGGGCACCATAGGCCCAGTCGCGGTTCGGCTGCTGTTCTTCACATTTCTTCGATATTTCTCGCGCTTACCCTCCAGCGTTATTGGGAAGCGGAACGCAGCGTATCTTCACCTGGAGGCGGAGACATGGACGCTGTGCGCTGGGCAGCATCGCGTTTGCGTTCTTCCGATAACGCATACAGCGCATACGGCAGGCAGAGCGGCACGCCCGTACGCGGATCGGTCACGATGTCGGCTTCGATTCCGAAGACTTCGTGCATTACCAGCGGACACATCACCTCAAGCGGCGTGCCCGAGGCCAGAGCTTCGCCATTCTTGATGGCAATCATATGCTGGGCAAAACGGGACGCGTGATTCAGGTCGTGTACGACCATCACGATCGTCCGTCCTTCTGTCTTGTTCAGATCGTGCAGCAGCTGCAGCACTTCAAGCTGATGCGCCATATCCAGGTAGGTCGTTGGTTCGTCAAGGAACAGAATGTCCGTCTCTTGAGCCAATGCCATCGCAATCCAGGCCCGCTGCCGCTGTCCACCAGACAGCTGATCGATCGGGCGGTCATGGAATTGGCGCATGCCGGTTACGTCGAGTGCCCATTCCACGATCTTCTTGTCTTCCGCCTTAAGCGTACCGAATCCCTTCTGATGCGGGAAACGGCCGTACGAGACCAGTTCGGTTACGGTAAGACCTTCCGGCGCCGTAGGCGTCTGCGGCAGAATCGCCAGCTGCTTGGCTACTTCGCGGGTAGACTGCTTATGGATTGACTTGCCATCGAGCAGCACACTGCCACTCTTGGGCCGCATCAGACGTGCCATTGTCTTCAGGATTGTCGATTTGCCGGAGCCATTGGCTCCAACCAGTGCAGTAATCTTGCCCTGTGGAATTTCGATATTCAGATCCTTGACGATCAAGCGATCCTCATAGGCGATGTCAAGATGCGAGGTACTTAAACGGAACATAGAGCAACTCATTCCCTTCCAGAAATCCCAGGTCTGGCTGCCTACCCATTAAGTCGAGGCAGCCTGCCAACCCTTCGATCGGTTTATGGATCTTTCCTACGGACGTCGTATGTGAGATGACGGTGGGTAGACCGTCGATCCTGGCTTGTGTTTCCTTCTCTCTATCCATCATCGGTTCTTCATGGATTCTTCATTACAGTTTAAGATACTGATAATCATTATCATATGTCAAGTTAAATTTAGCCAGCTCCCGGATATGAACACGACAAAAAGGCCTGAGAACCCCCTTGGTTCTCAGGCCCTTTCCAACAGGAAAGCACAAGATCGGTAGTTTGGTGACGTCTTCGTACCTTATCAACACAACATGTAACCCTTGGGTTAAGAGTGGATAAAGGACTAAGCCTTGTACTTGAGCTGCTTCTTGAGCTGGCTGACACGACTCTGACTGATTCCGAGCATCTGAGCAATCTCGCTCTGACTGGCTTCCGGGTGATCGATCAGGGCCTGCTCCAGGCGAGGCAGCATATCCGAGACCCGAACACGTCTCTTCGACGGGGACTCTTCTACTGCGGGGGCGTGCTGTACAGGTACTGCTGGCGCATGCTTCAATTCTTCCAAACATGAAGCACACACAAACTGATCCTTGTAATAGACAACGCTATCTAGCGTGCGGCAGAACGCACACTCGGTCGATTTGTACTTGCGCATGACAAGCATGCCATCGTCCGTTACGAAAAATTCCAACGAGTCGCCAATCTCGATGTTTCGCGTTCCCCGAATTTCGCTGGGAATAACGATCCGTCCGAGACTATCCAAACTACGAATCATACCGGTATCCTTCATTTTGTATTCCTCTCTATGTTAAGTTAGAGTTTAGCAAATGGTTTATTTAATATGCAGTATAGCATATCTCGTAAAAATTTCTACTTTTTGTTCAAAAAACTATAATTATTCCAAAAGCATTCATCCCGCTTTTTCCTACTGCGGCACTAGATTCATTGTAACGGTAAAGCGTAATTACATCAAGATAACAAAAAAAGAAAAAAAGAAAAAATGTAAACACGACCTGCTCAGACCGATGATTTTACCCTTGTTCATAAAATTTGGGTATAGAAAAAACCGCTTTAATCAAAAGACGGATCGGTGGGGCCGGAATCCATACATTTTGATAAAACGGTTTTCACGAGATTTCATTGCACTGCTTCAACGTCAAGGTCTGCTGCTTACTATTGCAAATCGTCAGACGCGTCCAACCTCCAGCCGTGAGGGCTGCACATGACGGGCTTCAGGTCGCCCTGACTTCTGCCGCTGTGCTAGTACAATATAAGCGTCCAACCGCTGGCTTAGTTCGACAACGTCCCGGTCACAGAAACTTTTATGTTGCGTGATCTTCAGCAGTTCGTGTCGTAAATGCTCGATCGTGCTGTTCAGCGGTTCTTCGTTGCGATAAGATTCGTAAGCCAATACGGTCACCTTCTCTCTCGTGCTTACTTTTTAATCATAAAGTCTGATAGTAAAAAACAAATTTTGCTAAATTCAGAGAAAACCATACTTTTTATTGGGTTTATGATGATCCATACGAAAATAGAGCGGCTCTGGATGACTTGACGCTGAATTCTTTTTTCTGGTATATCTGAACGTGCCCGTCACATACCGCCTATTTGCAGCGAATGGGAGGCGGCCATTTCATTTCTTAATGAAGGAGGGTTAACATGTTATCCGATTCCACCGAGCTGACCCACCTTTTTATTCGTACGCTTCGCGCTCATCATACCCGGATGCACGCCGCTCATCAGTCGCTGGGAATTCATCCCGGACAGGTGCCGGTCTTTTTTATTCTATCCAGCCATGAAGGTCTCAATCAGAAAGAGCTGGCCAAGAAAATGCACATCAAACCGGCTACCGTGACCGTTATGCTCACCCGCCTGGAACAATCAGGCTTCGTCGAGCGTTTCTCCGACCCATCCGACCAACGTGTCTGGCGGGTTCGACTGACACCAGAAGGTCATAACATCTTCCGCCAGGTTCAGGAGGCCATGAAGGAGATTGACATGCTGACCTTCGGCAACTTCTCGGAGGAGGAGCAGCAGCAGTTTCGTCATTTGATGGAGAAAATGTATGGAAATCTGCGGGAGTAGCGGGGAAAGGGAGACATGCTGGGCGTGAACCTTTTTGCCGCGAAGCGCTTTAGGGAAAACCCAGGTCTTGCCTTTAAGATAAGAGTACAAAAAGAAGCCGGAGATTCTCTATGCATAGAGAATCTCCGGCTTTGTCTATTTCAGGTTGGTTGAATTTGTGGCGATCTTGTCGGATCGCAAGGAGCAGATCGTGCGATTGCCAGAGGCACTTAGCGGCGGCGACCCCGGCCGCCGCTGTCTCCACGGCCTCCACTGCGGCCGGAACCGCTGCTGCCCCCGCGGCCTTGATCGCCGCTGCGGGCCGAACCGGTGCCGCGCGAGTTCCCACCGCGACCCGAACCTTCGCTGCGCGAACCGCGGCCCGATTCGCCGCGGCTGTCCCGGCCGCCGCCGAAGGAGCGGCCGGCGTTCTCGCCGCGAGCTTCGCGGCCCGTTCCGGCAGAGCGGCCCGCGCTGTCGCTGCGGGACTGCCCGCCGCGGCGGCTGTTGCCGGCGCCGTCACGGCCGGAGCGATCTTCGCCGCCGGCGACGCGCCGCGTGCCGCGCGGACTCTCGCCGCGGCCTTGTTCGCGGCCGCTTCCGCCTTCGGAGCGGCGGCCCCGGCCGCCCTCCTGCGAACTGCGACCCTTGCCGGCGCCCCGACGCGCGCCGCCCTTGACCGAAGATTCGCGGCGGTCGTCGTCCGCATGGCGGGTTGCGTCGCCGACGCGGATCACGCTGCCATTCTGGTAGACGACACGTTCCGGCTTCTGCTTCGTCGCCTGCTCAATCAATTCCAGCGTTGCGCGGTCGCGCTGCGCAACGAAGGTGTACGCCAGTCCCTTATCTCCCGCACGTCCCGTGCGGCCGATACGGTGAATATAACTATCCGTGTCCTGCGGAATGTCGAAGTTGAAGACATGCGTAACCCCTTCGACGTCAAGGCCGCGAGCGGCTACATCTGTCGCAACCAGAATTTGCAGACGGGCTTCGCGGAACGCACGCATGACCTGCTCACGCTTGTTCTGTGACAGGTCGCCATGCAGTTCCGCCGAGTTGAAGCCTTCCAATTGCAGTTCTTCGTTCAGCTTGGAAGCGCGGCGTTTGGTACGGCAGAAGACAACCGCCAGATAAGGATTATCTCGGTTAATCAGGAACTTGAGCGCATCATATTTGTTGCGATCCGTACATTCCAGGGCAATCTGGCGAATATTACGCGCCGGGATCTTCTCGGCAGGCGTAATGCTGATCTGCTCTGCGTCCCGGGTATACGCACCCGCGAGATGACGCACGGAATCGGGCAGTGTAGCCGAGAACAGCATCGTCTGACGGGATGGAGGCGTCGCTTCAATAATGGACTGCACTTCCGCCAGGAAGCCCATATGCAGCATCTGATCGGCTTCGTCGAGCACGAGCGTCTTCACACGGCCCAGCTTGAGCGTCTCACGACGAATATGATCCAACAGTCGTCCTGGTGTTCCGATGACCAGATCGCAGCCGCTCTTGAGCTTGTGCAGCTGTGCTTCCACGTCCTGGCCGCCATATACAGACAGAATGCGCATTTCCGGGCCTGCCATCTTCCGGGCTTCTACCGTGATTTGCAGTGCCAGCTCACGCGTTGGCGCGACTACCAGCGCAGGCGGAAGACCCGTGCCTTCCGAACGTCCGCCGTCGTGCCATTCCCGTCCGGCTGCGATTTTTTCCAGGATCGGCAGGATGAAGGCCAGTGTCTTGCCTGTACCGGTCTGTGCCTGTACCATCAAATCGCGTCCTTGCAGAGCGAGCGGCAGCGCCGCCTCTTGAACAGGTGTCGCCGTTACGATTCCCTGCGCTTTCAGGCGTTCCAGCACCTCGGGAGCGATCCCCAGCTCTTTGAATGTTGTCATAATTATTATTCCTCCATATGGGGACTGCTTCCGCGATGCTAGTACCTTATCGTGTTGACAAGGTACTGGAATCCGCCCATGCGAATTCCCAAAGAAGGGGCACCCGACTTGGCGGATACCCCTCGTCCGCTTCATGCCCTATGCGCCGATTCGCTCTCAACTCCAGCGAGTCGCCGTACTAAGATGCGGAAAGTCCCGATTTTTCGATTGCGATGCGGCTCTCTTCATTAAGTCCGCGTATTTCTGCCTGCTTGCCCAACTTGTGATAGTCCAACTTGATTCTGGAGATCGCCGACACGGCGGAATGATCCCAGACATGAGAATGTGAAAAGTCGATCACGACATGATCCGGATCTTGCGCCGGTGTAAAATGATCGACGAAATGCGCAGCGGTTCCAAAAAACATCTGTCCGCGTACTTCGTAGGTTTTGATGCCATCTCCGTTTTCTGCCGTTACCTTCAGTCTCGCAATCTTCCAGCCAAAATGCAAGCTGCACAGCACAATCCCCACGCCTACGCCGATGGATAGATTGTCCGTTACGACTACAATTCCGACTACGATCAGCATCACAATCGTATCCGCCAACGGAATCTTGTGGATTCGGGTAAGAGAACTCCACTCGAACGTACCGATGGACACCATAATCATCACGCCAACCAGCGCTGCCAGCGGAATTCGACTGACGATGTCACCCAGCAGCAGCAGAATGACGAGTAGAAACGCCCCCGCAGTGAAGGTTGATAGACGTCCACGTCCACCGGATTTGATGTTGATGACGGACTGACCAATCATCGCACAACCTGCCATCCCGCCAAAAAATCCGTTGACGATATTGGCGATGCCCTGACCCCGTGCTTCGACGTTTTTGTTACTCTTGCTCTCCGTCATGTCATCCACGATGGTCGCCGTCAGCAGCGATTCGAGCAGACCGACCAGAGCCAACGAGATCGACACCGGCAGAATCGTCATCAGCATCTTCCAGGTGAGATCAATCTGCGGGATATGGAACATGGGCGGCGTGTTGCCCAGCTCCCCCATCTGTCCAACCGTCTTGACATCGAGATTCAACCATACAGCCAGCAGCGACATCACGATAATGGCTACCAGCGGGGCAGGAACCGCTTTGGTGAAGCGCGGCAGGATGTAGATAATCGCCAGCGTTCCCGCAATCATCACATACATCGCCGGACCCGCACCCACAAACTGCGGCAGCTGCGCCATAAAGATAATGATCGCCAGCGCATTCACGAACCCGGTCATCACGGGCTTGGGAATGAACGTGATGAAACGCCCGATGCCCAGTACCCCAAGCAGTACCTGAATGATCCCTGCGAGCACACCAGCTGCCAACAGGTATTCCATCCCATGATCGCGGTAGAGACTGCCCATCAGCACAGCCATTGCACCCGTTGCAGCCGAGATCATGCCTGCCCGTCCCCCTACAAACGCAATCACAATGGCAATCACGATTGAAGCATGAATCCCTACGATAGGGTTCACACCCGCGACAATCGAAAAGCCGATCGCCTCTGGAATCAAAGCCAGGGCCACCGTGATGCCGGACAGGATGTCGCCGCGTACGTTGCCGAACCATTGTTGTCTAAGCTCCATAACCATCCTCTTTCTTACCTAAAAGTATGATGTTGTGGAGTTTTCCCCTCTCAGAAAAACTCGGGTCCGTTGTAGTCAAGACCCTCATTATACAAAATTTGAAGAAGGGCAGCTATCGCAGCAAAACGGCAAAAAACAGACATAGAAAGCGATTATTGCGTGTTTTCGCCTTCTTGCCCGTTTTTTTGCGTGATTTCTGAAAATTTACAATCCTGCTGAACTTGTCACTGTAAATTCATGCGCATGTCGTTCGTCCATTTGCCCACCCTGGTCAGAATCGCCCCGACCTGAAAATGGACAGCAGGAGCAGCAGCACCATCAGTACAGCCACGACCAGTCCCATCTCAATGATCGGATAATTCCAGATCATCGTCTCTTTCTGAGCCAAGGCCGCACCGATCACAAGTCCTGCCATCACAATGCTGAACGCCAGCAGTACAATGCTGAACGCCAATCGATTGACGAGACGATCCACACCCCGCGAAGCCCGCCGCAGTTCGGGAACATCCACTTCCACCTTGACCCGTCCGCCGCTGATGAACGAGGTCAGATGCCGCAGACGCTGAGGCAGCCCAGCCAAAGAGTCGGCGAGACCCAAGGCTCCGCTTACGGTCTTTTTCCGCAGCCGATCCGGCCCGAATTTCTCCCGTGCCAGCTTGCGACCGAACGGTTCCGCCAGCGTGACGATACTCAGGGTCGGATCAAGCCGCTCGACGATGCCTTCTGTCGTAACCAGCGCCTTGCCCAGCATCAGCAGATCGGGTGGAATCCCAATGCCATGCTGTCTGGCGGTGGTAAAGAAGTCATTGATGACCTGTCCCAGATTCACTTCGGAAAAGGCCACATCATAATACCGTTCTCGAAGCCTCTCCAGGTCACGCTTCAACGCCAGCAGATCCGTCTCCTCGGGAACCATGCCCATCCGCTCGATCGCCCGCACCATCCCCGGGGTATCCTGCCGCATGAGTGCAATCACCAGCGAGGATAGATACTCCCGCATCTCCGGGCTGAGCCTGCCGACCATGCCAAAGTCCAGAAACGTGATCGAACCGTCCTTCATAATCAGCAGATTGCCTGGATGCGGATCTGCATGGAAGAACCCTGCAATGAAGATCTGGTTCAGCACGGCATTTACGATGCGCGAAGCAATCGCCTTGACGTCATATCCCTTGCTCTCCAGATCCTCACGCCCGGTCGGCTTGATCCCTTCGACAAAGGCCATCGTCAGTACCCGTTCCGAAGTAAAGTCCCAGAACACATCCGGGACGTGAATATGATTATCCTGCTGGAACTGTGCAGAGATGCGCTCCATATTGCGGGCTTCCGACGTATAATCCAGTTCCGCCTCCATCGAACGGGCGAACTCCTCCACAAGCTGGGGCATCTGGTAGCGGGTGACCCACTCCCAACGCTTCTCGCCTAGTGCCACCAGATCGTGCAGAATCTCCAGGTCGCGTACAACCAGGCGCTTGACGCCCGGGCGCTGAACCTTGATTGCCACGCGGCGGCCGCTTGAAGCCAGGCGTGCGCTATGTACCTGCCCGATGGAAGCCGCAGCGATCGGGTGTTCCGAGAACTCACTCATCACCTCTTCAATCGGACCGCCAAGCTCCATCTCCACAATCTGCCGGGCTTCTTCCGCTGCAAAGGGCGGAACATTATCCTGAAGCTTCGACAGCTCCTGAATGACCGAAGGCGGCAGCAGGTCGGAGCGTGTGCTGGCCAACTGCCCTAACTTGATAAACGTGGGGCCAAGCGCCTCCATAACCAGCCGGATGCGTTCGCCCAGCGTCTTGGTCTCCGGGGCTTCACGCCGAATCCAGCGGATCGGCAGGCGCAGTACGCGTGTTAAGCCCATCTCTTCAACCATATAACCAAAGCCGTGCCGGATCAGAGCGACCGCAATCTCCCGGTAACGGCCGGCGTGGCGGATATGAACCGCCATTTTACTCGGCCGTTGGTCCGCCGGCCGAATCCGGGCGGTAATGGTTGGTTTCTACGGCCGGGTCCGCCGCTGCTGCCGGTTTGGAACCTTCCAGCTCCGCTACACGTTTCTCCAACACGGCGATGCGCTGTTCCAGGCTGGCAACATCGCTGCCGGCAGGCACGTCGAGATCCTGAAGGACGCGCTTGACCTGCTCCTGCACCATGCCTTTGATCGAAGAACGTTCTTCTTCTCCACGCTCGATCAGCTTGTTGACCATTGCTTTCGATTCAGATGGAGCGATCTCGCCTTTTTTCACCAGATCATCGACGACCTTTTCCACTTTCTCCTTGCTCGCTACAGTCAAGCCGATTCCCAACGACAACGCCTTCTTCAACAGATCATTCATCTTATGATTCCTCCGTTTTCAAATGGGATACTTGCGCTTGCCGACTTTCCAGCTCTCAGGCTTCCACATCGCGGGGTGCCGATTCAGCCCCCGAACCTGCGTAATACTTGGCCAGTTCAACCATCATGCTGCCCATCCGTTCTTCCGGCGGCGCGACGACACGTTCCACGCCTTCTTCCCGAATCGCCTGGGCAGTGACTTTGCCAACCGCTACGGCTACGACATCATCTTGGAACGCCTGCTTGAGCGCCTCTTCCTGTCCCTGCTCGGCGGCATGTTGGATCAGGAAACGCACCTGCGGCCCGCTCGTAAAGGTTACGGCATCCACCCGACGTTCCAGAATATCCGCCAGCAGCTGCTGAAGCTGTTCTTCCGGTGGTGCGATGTGCCGATAAGGCAGCACCGTGCGTACGGTTGCTCCGCGTCCCTCAAGCCAGGCCACCAGCCGGGGCGCCGGATCACCGTGCAGCTGTACGACAACCTGGGTTCCGGCGAGATCATGCTCCTCAAGCTGCCGGATCAATCCGTCGGTGCTGCCATCATCATCGCGCACGATAGGGGTCAGCCCACGCTTTTTGAGAGCGTTCACCGTCTTATACCCACGTGCGGCAATTTTTGAATGAGCAATCGCCTCCAGAAACAACTCGCCGACTTCCATCTCCTGCGCCGTGTTCAGCAGGGCTTCCAGTCCCATTCCCGTCGTCAGGACCGACCATTCCGGCTTCAAACGAATCCACTCCGAGATGCCCCCACCCAGCTCCGGCTCATCCAGAAATACAGTTCCCTGTGCCGGTCGAATCAGGGCGATTCCTCCCATGTTCTGAACCAGCTTGCTCAATTCCTCCGCTTTACGCGGCCCGGTAATTGCAATTCGTTTCCCTTCCAGTCTCTTTGCCAAACGATCTGCCCCTTCCTGATCCCATAGAGAAGGATTTCCCCCGCGCGGCCGTGCCGCTTTTCACTTATTGTCGCTTCCTGAGGGCAAAATTGCAACCGCGCTTGCAATAAAAAAGCCATCCCAAGCAAGAATGACTTTCCCCTTTATTTTTTAGCCCAAAAATACTTATATTTGATATAGCTTAAAATTACTATCATATCCACCCGCTGCTGTCCGATATATAATCTAACGCACAATACGAATGGTTTAAAAAACTCGCCAAATCATTGATGGGACTAGGTTTTTTATGGAGTTTAGATCCTCCGATTTTTTCTTTGGCAAAAGCGATTGACCGTCATTCCGCCCATCCTGTATATTGTAAATTACTAGTATTAAAAGAATTATATGATAAGCATTGAAGCTGGAACGGATTCTAGCAGCGCGAGCGAGGTGCAGACATGCAAACAACATTGACTCTCCGTTCGGAGATTGAAAAAGGCATTGCGGAACTGGGCATGAACTTCTCCAGTTTCGGTGAGTTGTCCGGCATTAACCGTGGGATATTCAGTGCAATCCTCAACGGCAGTCCCCCCAAGCCGATCTCTCTAAATCAGATGGAAGCGATCACACGAGCCTTTGGCAAAGAGCCGGGTTGGATGTTTAATCTATATATCGAAGAATGTTTTTACGATGGCAAGCCCAACCGACGCCGTGTCGAACCCTTCCTCATCCGATGTGCCGAACTTGGTCGAACGGATTGCATCCGCGAAGTTCTCTCCCGCCTGCTCGAAGACCTCAAGCACGTCTCCATGATCTTTGAGATCGCCGAAGTTCTTTTCACCTCAGGCAAAGTCCAGGAATCCCTTGTGTTCTATGAATGTGTGGTGGAGAACGAGAAATATAACCATGCCGAACGTCTGGCCATCAGTCACTATCGGATCTTCCGTGCTGCCCTTGGCGAAGATAATGAGCAAAATCTGCGCGCCGCCATGCGATTTGAGCCATTCTGCGGGAAGCTGCCAGATCATCATCGGTTGGATGCTTTGTTGAAACTGGCAAACGTTTATATTTTGCTAGAAAGATGGGCGGAAGCAGACATCTATTCAGAAGAACTTCTTAACTTTGTACAAGCAGTATACGAAATCGAGAAAAAGAGATTGCATAAAGAAAAATCTCATTCGCCTCTTCCAACAGAAAAACCTTTTATCTTTTATTATGGACAAGGCTTTATTTTGAAAGAGGCTGTCCTTGAACACCAGGGAAGATACGAGGAAGCTCGAAAATGCATAGAAGGATATGAAGATTTAAGAAATTTTGAAATCCTGGATCAGAAAAGTTTAAAAGAAATTGAAAAATTTAACCTCTATGCTAAAGCTAACAAAATCAACTTAGAAATATTGTCTGGGAATGCTTCTGTGCTAGAAGAGTATGCGAAACTACTAGAAGTTCACACAGCAGAAAGACTTCCTGGTTTATTAACAATCTTTCAATCTGCTAACAAGTATCGATTTAATATTGATGCCATCATTCAGAAATTTGATACTTTTCTTAAAGAAGAGATTCTTGAAAGCACACATTACAACAAAAATAGCGATCTCAATCGGTTTGCCAGAATTTTTTTTGAGTTAGCTAATTACTACTTGTATAAAAAAGAATACAGTAGAGGAATCGAATATTCTTTACAATGTTTGAGAGTGACTGTTAAAATAAATAACACAAACATGTTCATGAAATGTGTCCCCTTATTTGAAGAATTTCGTTCCATGACTACTCAACAACAAAGAACTGCTTATGAGAAAATAATAAGGAGTGTCTATCAAAATGTTTAAAAAATTTAGAGCTGTTGCTTTTTTAATTGTATTTGCGACAGTTGTCATTGTTTCTGTAAACGTAACTTCCGAGCAGACGCCTTCTAACTCTTTGACGATCAATACGACTCCTGTAATTTATACAGCCTTCACTCATGGTCAAGGCGAATATTGATTGCAACAATCTACTAGTGAAAGAAAATAGTTTTCAATCCATTGATACCTGTTGAGCTTGCGATGCTTTCTGGATTTATTTAGAAAGCTTCTTGCTCCACAGGGTTTTTTTATTAATTATTGCTTGATAACAATCCTTTCAAAAAGGAGGCACTCACTTTGTATGGTGACACTCTTCGAACTTTGATCGAACAAGCGCTATCCATTAGAAAATGGTCTTTGGTGAAACTTGCAGAAGAAACCTACATTAATCGCAGCGTATTTAGTAACACGCTTCGTGCAAAGGACCCCACTCCTATATCGTTCAGCTTGCTCGAAAAAATTACATTGGCTCTAGGATATGCAGAAGATTACTTTTTCATCCCTTACATAAATGAATGCTTTATTGGCGGAAAATCAAATAAAAGTCGGCTACAACCTTTTCTCATTCGATGCGGTGAGTTAGGAAGAATCGACTGCTTAGAACAGGTGTTGGAGCGCCTTAAAAACGAGAATGAAAAGCGGCATTTAGAAATTATTTTCGACGTCGCGGAGCACCTCGTCCGTATTCACAGGAAAACAGAAGCCCTAATTTTACACCGGTGGATTGTTCTTGCAGACGAGAATTCTCAATCAGAACGGATGATAGTTTCCCATTATCGAGTTTTTGCGTTTTCAATCGGAGATGATGAAGAACAAAATTATCAAGCTCTTTTAAAATTCATTCCTATGTTGTCTGGTCTTCCGAATGTGATAAAAATAGAAGCCTTGAATACCGTCATTAATTTGAACGATATTCTCTCCCTTAATCATGAGAGTTTGCCATTAGCAGAAGAAAAGATCCGACTTTGTGTTGAGCTTTTTGGTACTGAAGACAATCCGATTTCAAATCCTCAGACAAGTGGTTATACTTTTTCGATCGCTCCAGTATTTTATTATGGTCACGCATATCTTATGAAACAGCATTGTCTCTTTGAACTGGGCGATTTTAAAGCTGGATTAGAATATTCTAAGTATTACGCTGATCTGAGTTGGTTTCCAGAATTAGAGGATTCTGATCGAGTTGTAGTCGAAAGATTAGGAATGTTTGCCCGAGCTAATGTTTTTCACGCTAAAATTATGCTGGGAGATTTCAAGGTACTTGAACAACTTCCTGACTTCTTACAGGAAAATCCGCGAGAGACGCTTCCTTTTGTCATCACTGTTCTGGATGCCGCTAACCAATACAACGTGGACGTGGATAACTTTATTCAAAAATATAACTTCGACATCCAAGAGTACATCAGTCTAAAAGATAATACGTATGCAGTGAACACTTCTAAAAATCGTTATATCCTATTCCTTCAAAAGCTATCCACCTATCACTACAATAGAGGACGTAACGAAGAAGCTCTCCAAGCCGCGATTCAGAGTTGGGAGCTGTCGAAAACGACGAACAACCATTCTCACTTACGTATGCTCGCTTCTCTTGCCGTCATGTACAACACCACTCCTGCCGAATAGCCCGGAAATCGCCCCGCTGACGAAAGCTCGTCGAGGTCGGTTCCGGGCTTTTTTAGTTGCCTTTTCACACTGATTATTAAATCCAAGACACTCAATCTCCCATTTATCCCTTCTTGCCCCGCAAAATGTTATAATCAATATCAGAAAGTAACATAAAGCGAGCGATCTTCGCAATTCTCCTCCCCTTGCGTCAAATTTAATCGTTTCGACAAACTTACTTGCTCTTTGGGCGAACAAAGTATAGATATTAAAGATACCGGGCAAACGTTTCACTATCGGGGATTATAATGACTCAATTAGCATTTTTGCATATTTTCGTTTTTTACTAACTTTTCGTTTTCATCTGCCTTCCGTTGTGTTGGCTTTTTCATATTTCTGACCGAGGTGCCCAGCATGCAGACTTCCAATCCACTAAGAACGGCAATCAAACAGAATATGCGAAAACGGGGATATAACTTTTCCGCGCTCTCGGACAGATCGGGAATTCCTCGCGGGTCACTCAGCTTGATCTTTGTCGGGGGAGCCTCGCGCAGAAGCCCGATGTCGTTCCAACATCTTATCCGAATCAGTGAGGCGCTTGGACTGCCGGAAGACGCCTTTTTTGATCTTTACGTTGATGAATGTTTTGTCGGAGGGAGACCGAATCGAAGCCGGATTGAGCCGTTTCTGGAACGCTGCATCGAGTTGGGCCATCCCAACTGTGTGGATCGGGTACTGGATAAGTTAAACGGGGAGCCTCGTTATCTGCCGCTGCTGTTCCAAATTGCAGAAAATACCCACCAAGATGGAACGAAGTCGATTACAGAACGTCTATATGAATATCTGCTGCTGCACAATGGCAGCCGACACTCTGTTGAGGTCGCCATCTGCCATTATCGACTCTTCCTGCTCAGGCTGGGTGAAGACGAGGAGGTGAATTCCAAGGCGCTTAACGCTTTCTCGCCCTACCGCGATAATCTGCCGGATGAATTCAAGCTGGAGGCTCTGCTGGCCATGTGCAGCCTGAACTTGAGTCGAATGGATGCGGATGAACTGGAAGCATCGGCAGAAGAACTCATTGCTCTTTGTTTACGTTTATTTGGAACACGTGATCGTCCACCTGCTGTACCTTTTGTGCCGGAACATTCCCTTCCGCGTCCTGCCTTGTGTTATTACAGTCAGGGCTACATCATGAAGCAGATCGCGCTCTGTGAACGAGGGGATTACAGGGAAGCCATGTTGTACTCGGAGATGTATGGGGATCTAAGCTGGTTAAGTGATGACGATCCCAAGGATCAACAGAAGCTTCAGACCCTCCAGGAAGTCGCTTATGCGACACATCTGGGATGTGAACTGTTGGACGGGAATTCGGAAGTGCTGCCGGAGTATGTGGGTCTGCTGGAAGCTTATCCCCGAGAGACCGCGTCCGGCCTGATCGTCATGTTAAAGACTGCCAATCGCCATGCCCTGGACATTGATGAGTGGCTGAGACGCTTCCCTCTTGATCTCGAATATACGATGAGCCTTCAGGATAATGCCTACAACAAGCAGGTCACCCGCAACCGTTTCGCCCGTCTGCTGTATCAGCTTTCCATCTACCATTACAGCCGCGGCCGGGTAGAGGAATCGCTGCAAACCGCTTTGCAAAGTTGGGAGTTATCCCATCAATTGAACAATCACCGGATGTTTCGCCTGCTGGCCTCGCTGACGCTCATGTACAGTGGACAGTGCGAACCGACGGACCTCTGAGAGGTGCGGCATGGATAAATCGTTTAAACTGCGTTCGGCGATCGAAAAAGAAATGATCCAGCAGGGCTATAACTTCGCAAGTTTAGGTGAAAAATCAGGTATGAACCGTGGCGTATTCAGTGCCATACTGAACAGTACACCCCCCAAACCCGTGTCCTTTCACCAACTGACCCTGATTACAGAAGCGCTGGATATGCCCACAGGCTGGCTATTCGATGAGTATGTGGGTGAATGTTTCTATGAAGGCAAGCCCAATCGGCGGCGGATCGAACCTTTTCTGCTGGCCTGCGCCGAATTAGGCAGATATGATCTGGTTCGTTCCGTGTTAAAAAGGCTGCTGCGAGATCTTAAATATCTTGGATTTGTGTTTGAGACCGCCGAAATGCTGTTCCTGAACGGGCAGTTGGCAGCGTCTGCGCCCTTCTACGAATGTGTCATCGAACATGAGAAACATCAACATTCCCTAAGGCTGTCGGTCTGTCAGTATCGGCTGTTCCGTGCTCGCCTGGGTGAGGATCGAGAAGAAAACCTCAAGGCTGCCGTGCAGTTTGAACCGTTTCGGTTCCTGCTGCCCGATGCATTGAAGCTGGATGCCCTGCTTCAGTTAAGCAATCTATATTATGAACTAGGCAAATATATAGAGATGGAGCGAGTGGCGGATGAACTCTATCTTCATGCGACTAACGTCTATGAACGTCTGCGGCGCGGAGAATCGCTGCCCGAAGACGACCCCAAGCCGTTTCCCCGGCGTCCACTGGTCTTATACTACGGAAGCGGCTTGCTGCATAAACAGCTGGCTCTGATTGAACAAAAACGATATGAGGAAGCCCGCCCTTATAGCGAACGTTATGGCAATCTCGATCATTTTGAGCTTCTGGATGAGGGTGACCATGAAGAAGTGCAGAACTTTAAGATTTTTGCACAGGGTAATCGACTGGACATCGAATTGATGCTGGGCAATTTCTCCGTTCTTCCGGAGTATGAAGACTACATGGATCATTATCCCAATGAACTGCTGCCCTGTCTGACCAATCTTGTGGAAGCAGCCAATCTTCATGGGGTAGACATCGATGATCTGATTGCGAAGCGGTATCTGCCATTGGAGGAGTATCTGGCCAGTCGGCCGGACAATTACTACCCGGAGTCGATTATTCGCAGTACATTTGCCAGCTTGCATTATCACCTGGCTGTGTACCATTATCATCGGCAGCGCCAAAATGAATGTGCGATCCATGTAAGGGAGTGCTGGCAGCTCTCGCAGGATATGAATAATCAGCAGCATTTTCGTCAGTTGGCTTCGCTGCTATCCCTGGTCTCGGTCTTTGCCAGAGAGACGGAGTCCGGGGACAAGCCTGAAGCATAGTCGGTGAAAAGGAATACCGAGCCTATGAAAAAACGCCGTTAAGCGGGAGCGATCCCGCCTAACGGCGTTTTTTTTGGGTCTGAGACGAGTATTGGGGTCCACCCTACAGGAGTGAGCATCCGCCCAGACCTTCCGACCCGAACACAGCTTCCGATCGGAATTCCTGGAACCTACAGATTATTGGGCGGAGTCGGTCTTGATCCGAATCTCCTTCACATATTTCTCAGGCTGGGTAACCTCCAGTGACTTCGCAAAGACTTCCGCCACCGGCTCGATGGCTACCATCATGCTGCCGCTCAGGTTCTGCATCTTGTACCCCAGATCAACCGTCTTGGCGTTTGCTGCATCATCGCCTGTCTGTACGGTCATCCGGGCCCCGCCTTTGTTCAGAGTCGCGGTAATGTCGCCTTTGCGCAGCTTCACGACGCTTGTTCCATCGAATCCGAACTCTGCCCCCAACGCCGCAGCAAGTTCCTTGACCGGTACCAGGATCTGGCCTTCGCGGATCTGGGCGGGCACGGTGAATTGTACTTCCTGATCGTTGATATAGACGTAGAGATTAAATGCACCGCTTTTCATATCAACAGCCAGGTGAGCCAGCTGATTTTTCAGCTGTTCGTTAAACTGATCCACATTTTCCGCCGTGACCAGATGCTTGCCTGCGATAATGTCACGCAGAATCTGTTCATTGATGGCCTGTCTGTGGTGAGAAAGGTCTTTATACTGACCCAGGTTGTACGTGATCGAAGTATCTTCCTGGAAGTCGTACACTTTGACGTTCGGGTACTGGCTGAACTGCTCAAACATGTACTTCTTCATCGCATACTGATTGGCCGCACGCACCGGATTCGTCTCTGCCCAGATCTGCTGACGCAGAATGGTATACGGCGGATAATAGAATGTGAACTGCGTTTCCGGATGAGCCTTCACCAGACTGAGCACATACTTTTGGAAGACCGCTTTGACATTATCGAGCGAGAACTCGTTTTTGCCATAGCCGATCTCCTTGGTACGGTCGATCTCCCAGGTTCTCAGCACGCGATCCTGACTGAATCCGGCCGATTTGTCCCAGTTGCGCAGCAGATCGAGATTCCGCAGCGCCTTGTATTCGTCCGGAGAAGACGTTAATGCTCTCCAGGCATGCTTGATATTCGAGATATTAAACAGGTACTCGTAATCATTAAATGGATTCTGATCGTACATATACATCGGCATGTTCTCCGACTTGGCATCGACGTCCTGACGCATGGCGAAGTAATCCAATCCCCACAGCACCTTTTTGACCTGCCCCGTCTCAAAAGCCACCTTGCCGACGGCGTTCTGCTCCATCGCGGTTGAACCTTCGATCGACAGCTTCATCACCTTGCCGCCCATCAGACTCTCCACATAGGAAGGCACAAAGTTCTGGGTCATCGAGCTGCCGAGAATGATGGTGTCGTAATCATAACTGCGGGCCAGACCTGCGTTCTGATAACGTTCCTGCGATGAATAAAGCGGTGTATAGAGCGTTGACTTCCGATACATTTGCAGCGGATCAACAATGTACATAAACAGACCGACCAGCAGCGCGAATACGAGTCCGCTGGCGGTGAACTTGACCAGGAATTTGCGGTAATCCTTGTTATCCATAACCTTCCCCCATGACGAACCGAACCCTTATTTCAGAAATTGAAGTAGAGGAATTCGCTGATTTGGTTGAAATACAGAAGCGAGACGACGAAGATGGCGGCGGCAAACACGGCGCGTCCAAGCGTCGGCTTGAAGCTTTCCGTCAATTGGATCGAGTTGCGTGCAAACAAAGCGATCAGCAGAGCCACAACAACGATTGGCAGTCCAGCCGTCAGAATGTCCGGTGGCAGAATGATGCCGGTCATGCCGAACATTCCCTTGAGAATCCGCACGCCGTCGGACCAATGCTGGGCACGGAAGAAGACCCAGGCGATATTGACGAAGTTGAACGTGATAAACCAGCCGACGTATTTGTTCATCTTGATGCCGGTCAGCTGCCACAAGCGCTGAACCACCTGAGCGGCACCGTGCATTGCCCCCCAGATGATGAAGGTCCAGCCTGCTCCGTGCCAGAAACCTCCGATCAGGAAGGTCAGGAACAAGTTGATGTAAGTCCGGGTCGTTCCTTTACGGTTGCCGCCGAGCGGAATGTAGATGTAATCCCGCAGGAAGCGGCTGAGTGTCATATGCCATCTCGCCCAGAAGTCTTTGATATTGACGCCTTTGTAAGGCGAGTTAAAGTTCACGGGAAGCTTGATATTGAAGATCAGGCCGAGGCCAATCGCCATATCCGAATAGGCGCTGAAGTCAAAATACAGCTGACCGGTATAAGCCAGCGACGTGGTCCAGGCTTCCACGAAATGCAGGGCATGTCCGCTGCTGTCGAAGCCCGCTGTGGCAATTGGAGCCAGCAGATCGGCGATGACGACCTTCTTAAACAAACCAATGCAGAAGATGAAGATACCGCGCGAGATATTATCGGCGCGAATCCGTTTGCTGTCGGGATCGTCGAACTGCGGCATCATCTCTTTGTGATGGAGAATCGGTCCAGCGATCAAGTGCGGGAAGAAGGTCACGAACAGCACGTAGTTCGCAACATTGTATTCCCGTGCGCTGCCCCGGTACGCATCCACCAGATAAGCCAGTTGAGTGAATGTGAAGAAGCTGATGCCAAGCGGCAGTGCAATATGTAACAGCGAGAAGTCCTGTCCGAACAGGCCATTATAGTTCTCAATGAAGAAGTCGGCGTATTTGTAGTAGCCGAGCAGCCCCACATCGCCTACAATCCCCAGAACCAGAAGCCACTTGCCCTTGTGATTAACCCCATTTGAGTTAATGTGGCCCAGCCCACGTCCTACCAGGTAGTTGAACGCAATGGAGCCGAGGATCAGCGGCAGGTAACGGGTGTCTTCATACGCATAGAAGAACAGTGAAGCCAAGGCCATCCAGATTTTCGCCGTGTTGTAGAGCTTGAATCGGTTCAACAGGAAATAGCCGATGAACACAACCGGCAGGTAAGCAAAAATGAATTCGTAAGAATTGAAAAGCACGTCTTCCCTTCCTCTCTTCGTCCCGCGGGTCCGCCGGGAGGCGGGTACGCAGCGATGCAGTGTAAACCAGACACAAATGGCGAATCGTACCGTTAAGGCACAACGCCCATTATACCTATTGGACACCCTTGTAAGCAACGGAGTTGCGGTAATTTTAAACGTTTCTTCTTTCGTTTCTTCGGGTTCTATGGCTTGCTGTCGATCAAGATACCTCAGACTAAGGAATGATCCCATACCAGTCACCCATGATAAAAAGCCGCATGAACGGGAGCCCTCCCGTTCATGCGGCTTGATGACTCGATGCGATCATCATCTCACTAAGCCAAAATTTCTTCGATGCGTTCCAGCACGTCCGGGGTGAGCTTGATCCCTGAAGCTGCCGCGTTTTCCTTGACCTGTTCAGGACGGCTGGCGCCCACAAGCGCACTGGCAACGTTGGACTGACGCAGAATCCAGGCAATCGCCAGTTGGCTGACCTTGATGCCCAATTCGTCCGCAATCTTCGACAGCTCGCCAACCTTGGCGATCCGCTCCTGGTTCAGACGTTCTTCGTTCCAGCCCAGCTTGGCTGCGCGGCTGTCCGCCGGTACTTCAGCTCCCGGCTTGTATTTGCCGGTCAGCAGTCCCTGTGCAAGTGGCGAGTAGACCACCTGGCCGACGCCTTCACGCTGACCAAGCGGGATAATCTCCTGCTCAATGTAACGGTCGAACATATTGTAGACCGGCTGGTTGACCACGATCCGGTCGAGGAGATAACGATCCGCCGTTCCCAGTGCCTGGGTGATCTGCGCCGCCGTCCACTGGCTGACGCCAACATAGAGCACCTTGCCCTGACGTACCAGATCGTCCAGCGCCCGAAGCGTTTCCTGCACAGGCGTCTCTGGATGGTAGCGGTGGCAGTAGTAGATGTCCACATAATCCAGGCCAAGCCGGGACAGACTGGCGTTGCACTGCTCGATGATATGTTTACGCGATAAACCCGAATCATTGGGACCCTCGCCCATCTTGCCAAAAACTTTTGTCGCCAGCACATAAGATTCACGCGGATACCGCTTGAGCGCCTCGCCTACGACTTTCTCCGCTTCGCCGCGTTCATATACATTGGCGGTATCAAAAAAATTGATGCCTTCGTCATACGCTGCGTGAATGGAATTCACAGCACTTTCCCGTTCGACATAACCGCCATACGTCAGCCAACTGCCCAGACTGATCTCACTCACCTTGAGTCCCGTACCGCCCAATCTCCGATAATCCATCTGCGTCTTCGCCTCCGTCTATCTATTGATGATGCTCCTTGTCTTCTACACCTGCAAATATCGATTCCATCCGTCTGCGAGATTCTGCTGTGCCCATTCCGTATGCTCCTGCCCAAAGCCGCGATAATGACATTCCACGCGCATCACCAGATCCAGATACAAAGCGTACAGCGCCCGGCGGATCTGCTGCGACTCTTCAGAGCCTTCAGGCAGGACTGTAGAAGCTGTTGGAGTAGAGGATGTCGAGGCAGAAACCTCTTTTTGACCTTGCATCGCAGCGTCCTCAGCGGCATAGCCCTGTGCAAAAGCATCGGATTCCCAGAACTTGCCGAACCCATGCTCCATCAGCGGATCTGCCCAGAGCGCCCGCTCAAAGTCGATAATGCTCTCTACGCGGCCATCCTGCACAAACACATTGCCTGGCCAGGAGTCCCAATGAACCAGTCTGGGCGTCTTCACCTCGCCAAGCACGGATCGTCTGCGCTCCAGTTCAGCATCCAGATCTTCATAAGCCATGGGCAGTTGAACGCCCGCTTCCTGCCCATCCTTCATCACATCACGCATCAGCGCAATAAAAGCCTCTTCCCAGGAGGACGCGTTGGAGGAATTGGGCAGATAATAACCAAATCCCTCCCCTTCGATCTGATGGATACGGCGGAAATAGCTGCCCAACTCGCGGTCAATGGCTTCGCGTTCGGCAGGCGAACATTCGCTGCGCACCTTGTCGTACGTCTCTCCTTTTACCCGTTCCATCAGGAAATATTCGCTGGACAGAAGCTTCCGTGAATCGTCATAGACATAAATATGCGGCAGCGGTACACTTCCCAACTGCTCCAGGCGGCGCATCACTTCGGTCTCGGTTCGCATCAAGCCGCGTTCGCAGCGCATACGCCCTTCCTCCGAATCGGCCGCAACCTTCAGTACAACTTCACGCCCATCTTCAAGGGTCAATTGATAGGCGGAATTCGCCCATCCTTCACTGAGTTCTTCGTAAGTCTTGCAGGTGCAGTTAAAAGCAGCCTGGGCGATCCGGTTGATCTCTTCGGCTGTCAGCTGTTTTTTGGTCAGACTGTCCATTTGTCCATTCCCTTCCCCGTTTATTTTCGGTGGTGCGGCATGGTGTGGGATTTCTGTGCGAATCGGCACGTCAAAGCGGCCTGTTGGCACCCGATGTCTCGATGTCTATACATGTATTTCTACGTAAAACGCTTTCTACCTTGTTAAAAAGACAAAAAAGAAAAGATTAACTCTGGTGGATAAGGGTAAAACTATAGCGGAACACCATACATGCCGATTCCAAAAATGCCTCTTTTTCCTAGGCGACTGCTCTCTGATTGGTGTTATTCGATTCATTGTTGGACTTCCATCAGCCAAGAACCATTCCACAACTACGAGGAGGAATTGCGATGTTTATCCACATGAAAGAGCTTCAGTATCATGCCAAGCCGGAGAGACCCGATCCGATCTTCGCCAAAAAGCTTCAGGAAGTACTGGGCGGCCAATATGGCGAAATGTCGGTGATGATGCAGTACCTGTTCCAAGGCTGGAATTGTCGCGCCGACCAGAAGTACCGGGACATGCTGCTGGACATCGGGACGGAAGAGATTGGCCACGTCGAGATGCTGAGTACGATGATTGCACAGCTTCTGGACGGAGCACCGGTCGATCAGTTGGAAGAAGCAGCCAAAGACCCGATTATTGAAGCCGCGCTGGGTGGCATGAATCCGCAGCATCTGATCGTATCCGGTCTGGGCGCTACACCAACGGACAGCGTCGGCTATCCGTGGAACTCACGTTATATCGTCGCCAGCGGCAACCTGCTCGCCGACTTCCGGGCGAACCTAAACGCGGAGTCGCAGGGACGTCTTCAGGTGGCACGTCTGTATGAGATGACGACCGATCCTGGCATCCGCAAGATGATGGGCTTCATGCTGGCACGCGATACCATGCACCAGAACCAGTGGATGGCAGCGATCGCCGAGATCGAATCGATGGAAGGCACCATCGTGCCTGCTTCGTTCCCTCGTGAGCTGGAGCTTCAAGAGGTTTCGCACCAATATATGAATTTCTCCGAAGGCGAAGAAAGTGCCGAAGGCCGCTGGGCCAAAGGCCCGTCGATGGACGATCAGGGCAAATTTGAATATGTGGCCAAGCCGCAGGCTATGGGCGAGAAGCCGATCCTGAAACCTGCACCGGACTTCACGTTCTCCCGTCCGGGTGCTCAGCCCAAGTTGACCAACGAGGGCACGAAGTCGGGTAAGGGACTGCTGTAAGCGGGTCGGGATTTCGATAGCGTGCAGACGCGCGAGTGTAGTACGTCTCGTATCGCCCCGCCTGCTGGAGGGCGAAGCGCTCCGGCGGGCGGGAAGTGTGGAGATGTAGAGCCGACAGCGCTTATAAAGCGCGGGATTGAACGCGAAGTTGAATAGGACATACAAAAAACGGACTCCTCGTATGAAGGAGTCCGTTTTTGCGTCGTGAACCTGGTCATGCGCCTGATTGGGAGGCGCACGGCAAAGCCCTTGCTGGCGCCTAGTTCTCCGCCAGCGCCAGCCATTCCTCGGTCAGCGCATCAATCTGCGCGTCCAGCCTCTCCTGCTCGGCAAGCCATTCGCCGAGCTGCTGCGCGTCCAGCGCATGGGCCGGGTCGGACAGTGCCCGGCCCAGCTCCGCCGTGCGTTCTTCGAGCGCGGCGATCTCCCGCTCCAGCTTCGCGGGATCGGCGCGGCGCGTGGCACCGCCGCGCGAGGTCTCGCGCCCGCCGACCGTCCGGCTGCGATCGGCGTGGTCGGCTGCGCCAGGTGCGCCGAGAGCGGGCGGCTTCGTGCGCCCTGCGGCGGAGCCAGTCCCTTCCGCCAGAGCAGCGACGGCACGCTCCGCCTTCCTGCGCTCCTCGCGGTAATCGTCGTATCCGCCAAGCGTTGCGACCAGCTGACCGCCCTCCAGCGCCCAGATGCGCTGCGCGATGCGGTTGATGAAGAACCGATCGTGGGAGACGGCCAGGATGGTGCCGTCATACTCCTCCAGCGCCTCCTCCAGCGCTTCGCGCGAGGCGATGTCGAGATGGTTGGTCGGCTCGTCGAGCAGCAGCAGATTGGGCTTCTGCCGCATGAGCACCGCGAGGCGAAGGCGGCTCCATTCGCCGCCGGACAGTCCGGCGACCGGCTTGAACACATCCTTGCCGTAGAACAGGAACTTGGCGAGTCGGCCGCGTGCCTCGCCCTCTTCCATGTTCGCGTGCTCTTTGTAATAATCCAGCACGCTGGTGCGATCGGCTGGCGGCGCTTCTTCCTGCGCCAGATAGCCGACACGAACCCGTGAGCCGAGGCGCAGGGAACCACCATCCGGCTCCTCCAGACCCAACACCATCCGCATCAGCGTGGTCTTGCCTGCGCCGTTCCCGCCGATCAGCGCGGCACGTTCGCCGTAGCGGAGCAGCGCATCTGCCCCATGCAGCAGTGTTCGACCGTCATAGGCCTTACGAATGGCTTCCAGGATAAGCACCTCTTCACCCGTCCGTTCTTCGGTCTGAAGATTAAGACCCATCGCGGGACGATCCATCACCGGGCGTTTGACCTTCTCCATCCGGTCCAGCGCCTTCTGCATGGAGGCCGCCTTGCGGAAGAACTTGGGATTGTCTCCCTGCTTGCCCCACTCAATCAATCGCTTGATCGCGTCCTTCATCTGCTTGATGACTTTCTGCTGCTCCTTATACTCTGCAAACTGGCGCAGCAGACGCGCTTCCTTCTCTTCCCGATACGCAGCGTAGCCGCAAGGATAGACGGTAGCTTCTCCGTCTTCCAGCTCAATCACCTTTTCAACCGTTTGCGTAAGGAAATAGCGGTCGTGCGACACGACGATGATCGTCGCGGAAGAATCGCGGATGAACCCTTCCAACCAGGCTGCCGCATCCATATCCAGATGGTTGGTCGGTTCATCAAGCAGCAGCAGATCGGCTTCACCCAGCAGCAGCGCGGCCAGCGAGACCTTGGTCTTCTCGCCGCCGGACAGCTCGGCGAACGAACGCTGCCTCTGCCCAGGTGAGATCCCCAGGCCGGAAGCTACAGCATCGATCTTGGATTGAATCTCATATCCGCCCGCATGTTCAAAGCGCTCCTGCGCTTCACCATACTCCTTCAGCAATCGTTCCAGGGCAGCGCCTTCCGCCCGGCTCATCTCTCCCTCCAGCTCGCGGAGACGAGCCTGGAGTTCCAGTGCCTCCACGAATACGCCAGACAGTACATCTTCCACCGTATTCCCGCTGTAATCGGGAATCTGATCCAGCACTCCAACGCGGGCGCCGCGCCGCAGCGATACTGTTCCTTCATCGGGCGGCTCCGCACCGGCCAGCAGGCGGAACAACGTCGATTTGCCGGCTCCGTTGCCGCCCAGCAGACCGACCTTCTCTCCTTCATAGACATCGAACGAGACCTCATGGAGCACTTCCTCCGCTCCGTAGAACTTTTTCACTTGATGACAGCCCATCATTAACATGTCATTCATCCTTTCGTTATCGAGGGTGGAGGCCGATAACAAGAGGCTTTTCCCATGCGGTCATTCGGCAGGCATCGGCAGGATCGAACGCGGTAACGTCACGTTTCGATCGTCGCCCTGCCAGGCAAGATCATCGAAAGCGACACCGTCCCTTTCTTCTGAACGTTGCATCGATCCATACATCATGCCCTGATCTGCACCTGCTTATCCATGTCGAATAGCCATGCAAAAAAGGCCGCAGGGGAAATGCCCCCTGCGGCCTCGAAGTTGTAAAATCGGATAGAATACGCATACGCACGGCCCGGCAAGCCGGACCCAATCTCAATCGAACTCAGAATGTTCGAGGAGCGGTCAAGGCTGCGGATAGCAAAGCGGCCGCGCGAAAAGCGCAGACCCGATTCGCAGACGCGAGACAGGAGCGGCATTTCGCTGTTCATTTCCAATTGCGGACAGACGGGTAGCGTTGACCAAATTTTTCGTTGATGGCTCAAATTTGGACAGACTGATCCCGTTGTGCATTTGAACATGAACAATGCCGTTCAGTGCCATCGGCAGCTGGTTCAGCACCACAAACAAACTTGCAAGCGAATCTTTCCTATTCATCCTGTCTCACCTCCTTGTCGTCGTATGCGTCCATCTTAACCGTCCCACAAGGCGGATGGCAAGCTTTTTTTGCGCCTTTTCTTCCGCCAACAGCAGCGTTTGTGCCCCATGTACGGCTTCACCCCCCCGCGCAAATGCTCGCCGTTTCGTTTCTGAATCCGCCGTAGTGGTAAATAAGGGAGGTAGAGTTCATCTCATCCGACCGACCGAGGAGGCCCCTAATCATGAGCGAAAAATTCAATGTCCCGTCCGAACTTCCAAGATACCCGAGATCCATGTGGCGAACGGTCACCACACTGCCAACCTTCCCCGAGCTGCGCGAAGACATCAAGGTCGATGCGACCGTTGTGGGTGCAGGCATCGCAGGTGTGACCACGGCCTATCTGCTGTCGCTGGAAGGCTACAAGGTCGCGCTGATCGATGCAGGCCAGATTCTGGATGGCACAACCGGATACACCACAGCGAAAATTTCCGCCCAACATGGCCTGATCTACAGCGAGTTCCTGACCAACTTCCGTCCGGAGATCGCCAAAGGCTATTATGATGCGAACATCGAAGCGCTGCGCTTCATCCGCGAGATGGTCGAAACGCACGGGATCGACTGTGACTTCAAGGAAGAGACAGCCTACCTGTTCACGAATCAGGAAGATAAGCTGGACGATCTGCGCAAGGAGTTCGATGCCTACCAGGAGCTGGGTATCCCCGGTCAGTGGCATGATTCGCTGCCGATTCCGGTAGCCGCCAAGGGAGCCATCTCGATGCCGGGACAGGCTCAATTCAACCCACTCAAATATCTAAAATTCCTCGTGGAGAAGATTGTCGAGAACGGCGGTCTGATCTATGAAAATACAACGATCGAAGACGCTAAATATGGCAAACCGATTGAAGTGTACACGCTGGATAAAGCCAATACGATCTTCTGTAACGAGATGGTCGTCACTTCCCACTATCCATTCTGGAACATACAGGCGGGCTACTTCTCTCGTCTGTCGATTGAGCGCTCCTATGCACTGGCTGTGAAGCCGGAGACGACCTTCCAGGGCGGAATGTATCTCAATATTGACGACGAGAAACGTTCGATTCGCTCGGCTGTATTTGAGGGCGAAGAGGTGCTGATCGTCGGCGGCGAGAATCATCAACCAGGCAAAAGCGACAACACCTTTGACCACTATCTGGCGCTGGAAAAATTTGCGGGAGAGACATTCGGCGTTCGTGAGATTCCGTTCCGCTGGTCGGCACAGGACATCACGACTTTGGACAAGATTCCGTATATCGGCCCATTCTCGTCCGACTATCCGTTCGTCTTCATCGCTACCGGATTCAACAAGTGGGGCATGACGAACGGAACGGCGGCCGGACTGCTTTTGCGGGATAATATTCTGCGCCGCTCCAACCCTTATATGGATCTGTTCAACCCAGGACGATTCAATGACAAGAGCATGAACCAGAACATCGCAACCAGCTTCAAGATGGCGAAGGAACTGATCGCAGGCAAGTTCGCTGGTGCGCATGAGAAGATCGATAACCTGGAACCGGATCAGGGCGCACTGGTGCGTCATGGCGGCAAGAAAGTCGGCGCTTACCGTGACCCTGAAGGCAAGCTGTTCCTCGTCGATACCACCTGCACGCATATGGGCTGTGAGACGGCATGGAACGAAGCCGAACGCTCCTGGGATTGCCCGTGCCACGGCTCACGCTTCTCCTACAGTGGAGACGTACTCGAAGGCCCGGCAACGGAACCCCTGAAGCGCGTCGAGGAATAATCTGCGCGGGTTGCGCTTGGTTAACACGGAAGCAAAGTCAACGTTAACTTCCTTCCAGGCTCGCCCCGCTTCATTCGCAATCTGAAGGACCTTTTTCCTCATGATGAAAAAGGTCCTTTTTGAATGGGGAGGCTTTGAAGGGAGGGGCACTTTTTGCTCGGGTGAATCTTGAGGAAACGGGGTTCTTTTGACTTCATTTATCCTGTAGAATAAACGTAACGCCAAAAGTAAAATCGTTCCAATATTTGATGAAAATTGTGTAAACCGAGGTGGATCATGACTTCTCGTAAAAAATATCGCAGACCGAGGCAAATCCCCTATGTCTTCCTGAGCTTCCTCGCCCTGATCGCACTATTACTGATCGGAGTGGGCATCTGGAAGATGATTGCGCCCGAGACAGCAACCCAGACCGCGCAGACCGAGAGCGGCAAACCGGTCGCTTCCGGCGTCACCCCGGCAGTCTCCCTGCCGATCTTTGAAGAAAACGGCATCAAACGAACCTCTTCTGTCGTGAATGGAGAACTCGCCCTGTACAACGGCAAAGAGTGGAAGACCTCCTTCTGGCCAGGGATTAACTTTGGCGCCACAACGCCCGGTCATTATCCGGGTCAGGTGTCGCCAACCCGGGAAGATTATATGCGCTGGTTCCCCATGATGCGTGATATGAATGTCAAGGCATTGCGGATCTACACCATCCTTCCGCCGGACTTTTACGATACGCTGGCTGAGTTTAACGCCACCCAGGATGAGCCGATCATGCTGCTTCAGGGGATCTGGTCACCGGAAGAAGAATTGATTGGCGAAGACGGCGAAGGACAGGATGCCTTCGATCCGGCGATCAAGGACAGCTTCGAGCAGGAGATTCGGGATGCAGCAGCCGTCGTTCACGGCAAAGCCGATCTGCCCGAGAATCCGGGCCATGCCTCCGGTAAGTACACAACCGATGTCTCCCCCTATCTGCTGGGCTGGGTCGTAGGTACGGAATGGTATCCGTATACCGTGCAGGTCACGAATGAAGCCCACAAAGGATTGGCTCCGTACAAAGGCGAATATTTCCGCGCCAAGTCGGGCGCTTCGCCATTTGAGAGCTGGCTGGCAGAGATGCTGGATGTACTGGCGAAGGAAGAGATGACGTATGGCTGGCAGCACCCGGTTTCGTTTACCAACTGGGTGACGACCGACCCGCTGGATCATCCGAATGAACCGCTGGAGCAGGAAGATCTCGTTCCGGTAGACCCCATGCACATGGAGCCAACGGAAGCGTGGAGCGCGGGATATTTCGCCTCGTATCACGTCTATCCGTATTATCCGGACTCGCTGCGGCGGGATCTGAAGTACCTGAATTATGTCAATTCGGAAGGCGTCAAAGATCCGTACGCCGGATACCTGCATGAGCTTCGCGCCCATCATAAAGGGATTCCGCTTGTCATTGCCGAGTTTGGGATGCCAAGTTCGCGCGGCCTTGCCCACTTTGGTCTTCTGGGACGCAGTCAGGGCATGCACAATGAGAAGCAGCAGGGCGAACTGAACGCCGGGATGCTCAAGCAGATCTACAACGAAGATTACGATGGAGCGCTGCTGTTTGAATGGCAGGATGAATGGTTCAAATTCACCTGGAATACCATCGAGTTGGAAGTTCCGGGCGACCGACGCGCCATGTGGCGCAATCGTCTGACGAACGAGGAACACTTTGGCGTGCTGTCCATTGAACCGGAGGAGAGTGCCGACAAGCTGATGACCATTGACGGCAAGACCGACGATTGGGAGAAGCGTGGGCTGACACCGGAAGATGTGGGCAATGGACTCAGCATGGCGATGACGAGCGACTCCTCGGATCTGTATATGCTGTTCAAAAAGAAAGACGGCGAATGGAACTTCGACAAGGATGTGCTGACGATTGGTTTCGATACCACACCGGGCGGCAGTACAAAGGCACAGTTGGCTCCAGGGGTGCAATTTAACGAAGGGCAGGAATTCCTGGCTCGCTTTGAAGGCGGCAAGGGCGGACGTCTCTACGTGAATAGTGCCTATGACCAGTTCACCTGGCTGTACGGCTCCAAGTTAAAGTCCGTTCCTTACAAACCGGAATATGCCGATGACAAAGCCGGGATCTTCCTGCCGTGGAAGCTGGCGCTGAACCGCGAGTTGTATCTGCCGCAGACCAAGGTAAATGCTCCTTTTGAAGCGTACGATGTAGGCAAGCTGCATTGGGGCACCAACGATCCCAACAACAGCCAATTCAACAATCTGTCGGACTGGTATTTGCAGGGAGATACGCTGGAGGTTCGCATCCCTTGGATGCTGCTGGGCTTTACCGACCCCAGCCGCCTGCAGGTGTGGAAATATCCGTATAGCACGGAAGCCGTTACACCGATTGATACGAATGGGGTAGCCGTCTCAGCCGCATTGTCGGAGAGCGGAGCCGCTCCTGCCGGCACGGTTACGCCCACCACACGCAGCTACACGTGGGATGCTTGGGATCTGCCTCCGTATCATGAACGCAAGAAGAAAAGTTTCGATATTTTGAAAGATGCTTTTGCCGAATATATCAAACCGGTCAAGGGAACGACGCGCTAGGCAGGGGGAAGCTTTTTCTCCCTTCCCTTGGCGCTTACTCGCCGGGCATTAACCAAAAAGGCTGCTCCGCAGGTCCACAATGGACCTGGGAGCAGCCTTTTGTTTGAACTTCAGACTTTGAATCGAGCCAGCAGATCCAGCAGTTCCTGTACGAGGCTGCCCAGCGACTCCGATGCGGCACTGATCTCTTCCATGGTAGCCAGCTGTTCTTCAGAGGCGGCTGCCACATCCTGCGCATTTTCGCTGGAGCCTCTGGCGATGCCTGCCAGCTGTTCGACGGTCGCCAGCACCTGCTCGGTGCTCGCCGACATCTGCTCGGAGGCTGCCGACACCTCCTGAATTTGTTGATGCACCTGCGACATATCCTGCGTAATCGAAGCGAAGATGGCACCGCTGTCGGTGACGACTTCAACACCCTTGGTGACTTCTGCGGTTCCTTGATCGATACTGAGCACAGCCAACTTTGTATCTTCGTTAATCTCGCCAATCAGCTCCGCAATTTGCTGTGAGGCGGCATTGGATTGTTCGGCCAGCTTGCGTACTTCCGTGGCTACCACGGCGAATCCTCTGCCATGTTCACCTGCACGTGAAGCTTCGATGGCAGCGTTCAACGCCAGCAGATTGGTCTGCTTGCTCAATCCGGAGATTACGCCGATGATATTCCCAATCGCTTCGGAACGTTCGCCCAGACGACGAATGACCTGGGACGTATCACTCACCTTGTCTTTGAGCAGCTCCATCTGACGAACCGCCAGCTGAATATTTTCGTTTCCGGTAATGGTCTTCGCCGTAACCTCTTCCGTAGACTCTGTGACAATTGCCGTCGATTCCGCAATCTTCTGTACACCCAGCGCCATCTCCGTCATGGATCTTGCGGTCTCCTGGGCATCGCTCAGCTGCGTCTCCGCACCGTTGGCCATGTCTTGAATGGAAACGGCAATGGTCTCGGCAGCCCGACTCGTCTGTTCCGCACTGGCCGTCAACTGCTCCGACGTGGCGCCAACCGACATCGCATGTTCCGTCACCGTATGAATCATCGTACTGAGCTGACCGACCATACTGTTAAATTGTTCCGACATCTGCCCGAATTCATCCCGGCTTCTCACGGTCAGCTTATCTGTAAACTCGCCCTGTGCCAGCTTGGAGGAGAGATGGCTGACCGCTTGAATCGGACGAAGAACAAACACTCGAATAATCAGGAACAAAATGACCGACATCACAATCAGGCAGACGAACGCAATGGTGAGCGAGGTGGTCAATCCATCGAAGAACGCCTCAAGGATCGTGGATCTTGGAATCACTGATTCCATATACCAGACTTCATCGGAGCCTTTGAGCTGGATTGGCGTAAACAGATGAAGTTCTTCCCCATCGCTCCCCTTCATGTACACGGCATGTTTGCCCTGCTTCACGCCTTCCCACACCGCCTGGGTCTCTGGCGTATCGGCATACGGCTTGCCCACCTTGTCGGGTGCGATGCCGTTCGCCACATAACTTCCGGCTGCCGAGATCATCGATGCGTAGCCGCCCAGCGGTTTGACCTGCCCAATCTGCGCCTGAAGGTCGCTGAGTGCCATATCCGCACCCACGATGCCTTGAAATTTGCCATTCTGATCGACGATGGGGAGAACCAATGAAGTAATCAGCACGTCTTTGCCGCTGATCGGATAGTTATAAGGTTCGATCCACGTATTCTTTTGCGTGGTTTTGGGAATGACGTAATAGTCGCCCGGCCCTGCCTTTTCATAATCGACCAGAGGCTGAACATCAATCGTATTCCCCGTACGGACTACGTAAGGAATAAAACGTCCCGTGCTATCGTCGTACGGCAGTTTGTTCACATGCGCCGCGTCCTGCTGATCGAAAGCATTGGGTTCCCACAAGGTGTAGAACGCCAGGGCTTCCTTATGGTTCTCCAGAGAGTCGTGCAGAAGTCGCACCACATCCTCGCGGGTCAGCGCCTTCGATGCACTTGAATCCACAATCACGCTTCTCAGCGTTGATAACGTGGCAAGCGTCTCATTCATCTGATTCTGAAATCCATTAGAGACCCCTGAAGAAGCCTCATTCGCTTTTGACTCTCCCTGACTCAGACTGCTGCTGTAAATCTGTCTGAGGTTCACGCCAATCAAACTTCCAAAAGACAACAGAAGAACCAGTCCCATTGCCATTCCCAGTTTGAAAGACAATTTTCGATTACGCAACCAATTCATACTCGGCAGCTCCCCTCTCGGCTATAGCTAGGGCGTGTACGCAAACTTCGAGGGAAGCAGATTTAGACGAATTTTCGTGCTCAACAAGGAAGGGTTCCGAAGGCGTGCCGGAGCACGTCAAGGAGCACTGACGCCGTGAAGGACGAAAAGGGGCTAAAGATGCACGTCGTTAAGTTTGCGTACGCGATCTAATAAGTATGTATCGACAATTCGACATTTTTTCTAAATAGGCCAACACGCGAAATGAACACAAAAAACCTGAGGTTTTTCCTCAGGTTCGACATATATCGATCTGTGCTGTCCCCACATTCAATTCCCGCGAAGTAGAATTCCGGTCCTCATCGTTCCCGTTCGCTGCCATCCCCTGCCGCCGAAGCCAGCGTCATGGAGTCCAGACGGGGCAGATTCAGATAGGCCGCAAAGTTCTCCCGCAGATAAGCCGCGTTGATGTCTTCGTGCAGATGGTGTTCCACCAGTTCCTCGATCCGCGAGGGGTCCCGATTCAGCAGGCAGTCCAGCAGCATCCGGTGTTCACCGAGGATCTCCTCCAGCTTCTCCTGCTTGAGCATGTGCAGCCGCCGATAACGTGCATAGTGGACATTGGACTGTTGAATCAGATCCCACAGAAATACCCGTCCGGCAAGCGCGAAGATGGCCTTATGAAACGCATCGTCCCAGTATAAGAAAGTCTCGTGTTCGTGTCCCAACCGAATCGCTTCTTCCTGTTTCTCCAGAATCTCCTTCAGCTCCAACGTTCCCCTAAGAGCGAGAGCTGTCGGGCTGGCGGCAAGTTGGCTCAGAATGTCCTTCTCCAGCGTGCTGCGCAAATAAATCATCTGCTCCACGGATTCCAGATCAATGTAGGACACCAGATTGCCCCGCTTGGGATACACGTCAATGTACCCCTCATGTGCCAACTGCTTCAGCACGTCCCTCAGCGGCGTCCGCGAAATCTCGAAGCGTTCCGACAATACCGTCTCACTCAGAATACTTCCCGGCTTTAATTCCAGGGTCAGAATCTCGCTTCGTAACTGGCGCAAAATAACCGCCTTGCTGGTCATGCCGTCGCCCTCTTTCCTCAAATAGTTGAATCTAGTATACAACTTCAGAACCAAAATCAAAATAAAAATTCCCGGAAATTCAATAACCTCCGCTTTTTACATGCAAAAAACCTTAAAAATATCCAATTGACAGGAAGAGACAATCGCAATATGATAAGGCTGTTCTTGTATACAAGAAAATTTATACGAGACTGTAAGCCATAGAAAGCAAGCATGAGTGTCTAACTCGGGAGGCTATTTCATGAAGATGACCTGGCGTTGGTACGGCGAAGGCAATGACAATATTACATTGGATCAGATCCGGCAGATTCCGGGTGTTCAGGGAATCGTCTGGTCTCTGCATCACAAGACGGCTGGTGAAGTCTGGGAAGAAGAAGAGATTCGCAGAGAGGCTGATCTCATCTCGTCCAAGGGATTTCTGGTCGATGTCGTGGAGAGTGTCAATGTCCATGACGACATCAAGATCGGACTGCCTTCACGCGACCGCTATATTGATATTTATGCCGATACGATCCGCAAGCTGGCTGCGGTTGGCGTTCAAGTAATCTGTTACAATTTTATGCCGATCTTCGACTGGACACGGACCAATCTCTATTATCCGCTTCCGGATGGCTCAAACGCCCTGTTTTATGAAAAGGCTTCCATCGCTGCTGATCCGCATGAGATGGCGCAGATGATTATCCGTGGGGGCGGTGAATTTACCATTCCGGGCTGGGAACCGGATCGTCTGTCGCGGCTGGATGAACTGTTTGCGGCCTATGCCGATGTGACGGAAGAGAAACTGTTTGAGAATCTGGTCTATTTCCTGCAAAAGATTATCCCGGTCTGTGAAGAGTGCGGGATCAAGATGGCCATCCATCCGGATGACCCGGCCTGGCCAATCTTCGGACTGCCGCGTATTGTGCGCAGCCAGGATACCATCCGTCGAATCCTGCAAGCGGTGGATAGCCCCTGCAACGGCCTGACGTTCTGCTCCGGCTCACTTGGAACGAACCCGGCCAATAATCTGCCTGCCATCGTACGCGAGTTCGCGGATCGCATCCCGTTCGCCCATCTGCGCAATATCCGGGTGTTCGACAATGGAGACTTTGTAGAAGTTTCGCATAAGGTGGGAGACGGCAGTGTGGATCTGACGGAACTGGTTCGTGCGCTGCATGAGACTGGATACGCAGGATATGTGCGTCCCGATCACGGACGCCATCTGTGGGGCGAAGAAGCCTACTGCCGTCCGGGTTATGGTCTGTACGACCGGGCGCTGGGCGCCATGTATCTACAGGGCGTCTGGGACGGGCTGGAGAACGCAAAGCAGGCCGGACTCGGAGGAGGCGAGAGCGTTGCTGGAACTGAATGAACGCGGTCTGCTGGATGTCGAAGCCTGGGAAGCCGCAGGCATCGCTCTTCCCCGATTTGACAGACATGCGGTAGCCGAACATACGCTGGATCATCCGCGCTGGGTACATTTTGGCGCAGGCAATATCTTCCGCAGCCTCATCGCCAAGGCGCAGCAGAAACTGCTGAATGAAGGGCTGACCGATACGGGAATCATTGCAGCGGGCACGCCGGATTCAGAGACAATTGATCGGGTCTATCGGCCGCATGACAATCTGACGCTGCTGGTGGAGATGGGCGCAGATGGTCAACTGCGCAAGGAAGTGCTGGCCAGTGTAGCCGAGGCCGTCTGTGCCGATCCCTTCCGTACCGATGACTACGTGCGGTTGGTTCGTGCGTTCGAGAATCCAAGCCTACAGCTGGTGTCCTTCACCGTTACGGAAAAAGGCTACGCCCTGACCGAAGCGGACGGAACATTCACCGCCGAGGCGCTGCGCGACTTTGAGGCGGGCCCGCACCGCGCCGAACAGGTCATGGCGGTAGCCGCCGCACTCGTCTACCGCCGGTATCTCAAGGGAGCGTATCCGCTGGCCTTTGTCAGTCTGGATAACTGCCCGCACAACGGCGATCTGCTGCGCGAAAGTATATTAACCGTGGCTCGGGAATGGGCGGCGCGAGGTCATGTGCAGAGCGGCTTCGTCACTTATCTGGAGGAGCGGCGCAAAGTCTCCTTCCCACTCACCATGATCGACAAGATCACCCCCCGCCCTTCGCCGGTCATTCGGGAAGAATTGAACCGATTGGGACTGGCGGGCATGGAAGAGAAGACGTCTTCCCGCCATACGTATTCCGCTCCGTTTGTTAATGCGGAGACAGTGGAATATCTGGTGATTGAAGAGGCGTTCCCTGCGGGACGACCACCGCTTGAAGCCGCCGGCATCCTGTTCGCTGACCGGGACACGGTGAACCGCACGGACACCATGAAGGTGACCGCCTGCCTCAATCCGCTGCATACCGCGCTTGCCGTAACCGGCTGCCTGCTGGGATATGAGCGCATCGCGGACGAGATGCAGGACCCGCTGCTGCGCGAACTCGCCCGGCGAATTGGCGAGGATGAAGGGCTTCCGGTTGTGGTCGATCCGGGCATTCTGTCCCCGGCGAAGTTCCTGGATCAGGTGCTGAATGAACGGCTGCCGAATCCGTTCATCCCGGACACCCCGCAGCGCATCGCTTCGGACACCTCGAAGAAGGTGGCCATTCGCTTTGGCGGCACCATCCGCGCCCATATGGAGCGCGAAGACCTCGACGCGGCGGCGCTGACGGCCGTTCCGCTCGCCATTGCCGCCTGGTGCCGGTATCTGCTCGGCACCGATGACGAAGGCCGCGCCTTCGCGCCAAGCCCCGACCCGCGGCTTGGCGAACTGCAAGAGCGGCTGTCGCACAGCGTCCCCGACGCGGACGGTCGCTCCTGCCCGGACGTCCGCCGGATTCTGGCGGACGAGAATCTGTTCGGCGTCGATCTCTACGCCGCCGGGCTGGGCCCCAAGATCGAGCGCATGTTCCGCGAGATGCTGGGCGGACGCGGAGCCGTCCGCCGGACGCTGGAGCGCGAATTAGGTCTGTCCCCGGCATCCGGGAGGGAATTCTCGGATGCGGACACTCGCCTCACACAGAGTGAGGCTCCGGATGAAGCGAACATCCGGATCGAAAATGCCGAGAGGAGTGATCGTTCATGACGAGAACGTCAAGAGGCTACAAGGCCTGGCTGCCTGCCGAACGCTGGCCGGACAGCTCACGTATCGAAGCGTGGAAGCCGCTGCTGGCGACAGTGACCGCCAGCATGACGCTGCTTCCCGCAGGAGAAGGCGGTCCCGGTCCGACCGCGCTGCGCGAATTGGTCAGCGGCATCGGGACGCTGACCGGGCTGACGCCTTCCCTGGCCCTGCAAGCCGGGCCACCCATGATCGTGCTTGGCTCGGCAGAAGCCGCCGAACCTTCGCCAAGTGAACACGATATGCTTCCCCTGCATGAGGAAGCGTACGTCCTGCGCATCGCGCAAAGCCGCGATAACGGCAGCTGGTACGCCGTGCTGCGCGGCGGCTCGGAGCGCGGACTGCTGCACGCCGTATTCCACTTCCTGCGCCTGCTGGGCACCACGACCACAGGGCCGGTCGAGCAAGAAGTGGTTGAGACGCCGCGCAATGCGCTGCGCATGATCGACCAGTGGGACAATATGGACGGAAGTGTGGAACGCGGATATTCCGGCGATTCCATCTTCTATCGAAACAACCGGATTCAACTCGAATCGCCGCGCATCGCCGACTATGCGAGGCTGCTGGGCTCCATCGGCATCAATGCGATCTCGATCAACAATGTCAATGTGCATCATGAGGAGACCAAGCTGATTACCTCGGCTCTGCTGCCTGAAGTGGCACGTCTGGCTGATCTTTTTGCGGACTATGGCATCCAGCTGTTCCTGAGTGCCAACTATGCAGCTCCCATCGAACTGGGTGAACTGGAGACGGCCGATCCGTTGGACGAAGACGTACGAAGCTGGTGGGCGCGCAAGGCCGAAGAAATCTACGCAGCCATTCCGGACTTCGGCGGCTTTGTCGTCAAGGCCGATTCCGAGAACCGTCCTGGCCCGTTCACCTACGGACGCGATCATGCGGACGGCGCAAATATGCTGGCGGATGCCCTGGCACCATTTGGCGGACGGGTCATGTGGCGCTGCTTCGTCTATGACTGCCATCAGGATTGGCGTGATCGTTCCACTGACCGCGCCCGCGCCGCTTACGATCATTTCAAGCCGCTGGATGGTCGCTTCCGCGACAATGTGGTGCTTCAGATCAAGAATGGCCCGATGGACTTCCAGGTACGCGAACCGATCTCTCCATTATTCGGCGCCATGCCGAACACCAACCAGGTGATGGAGTTCCAGATCGCCCAGGAATATACCGGGCAGCAGCGCGACGTCTGCTTCCTCGTTCCGCAGTGGAAGACGTATCTGGATTTCGATACATACTTGAAGGGGCCGGGCAGCACCGTCAAACGGATTGCCGCAGGCGAAGTCCATCCGTTTGTCCACAGCGGCCTGGCCGCCGTCTCAAACATTGGAGATGACGACAACTGGACGGGACATCATCTGGCGCAGGCCAACCTGTTCGGCTTTGGCCGTCTGGCCTGGAACCCGGAGCTGGGTGCTGAAGAGATTGCCGCCGAATGGAGCGCTCTGACGTTTGGCCCGGGAACGCCCGCTGCCGCTTTTGTCCAAGAGCTGCTAATGGAATCATGGCCGACTTATGAGAGCTATACCGCTCCCCTCAGCGTGGGATGGATGGTTCAGCCGCATTATCATTACGCGGTTGACGTGGACGGTTATGAGTATTCCAAATGGGGCACCTACCACTTTGCCGACCGCGACGGCGTAGGCGTGGATCGGACGATCAAGACCGGCACGGGATATGTGGGACAATATGCAGCCGAGAACGCGGTGCATTATGGCTCTATTGAATCATGTCCGGATGAGCTGCTCCTCTTCTTCCACCACGTGCCATATACGCATCGCCTGAAGTCAGGCAAGACGGTCATTCAATATATCTATGACAGCCGCTTTGAAGGTGCAGCGAAGGTGGAAGCCTGGATCGAACGCTGGAAAAAGCTTGAGTCTGAAATGGATGCCGAGCGGTTTGCTCCTATTCTCGGAAGATTGGAGATGCAGCTGGACAACGCCCGGCAGTGGCGCGATGTCGTGAATACGTACTTCTGCCGCAAATCGGGGATTCCCGATGAGCATGGACGGCTGATTTACGCCTGAAGCTCGTCGAACCCTGATCTGAAGCTTGAACCCCATCCCTTTTTGAAGGAGGATTCCGCATGGTCAACATCACCGAGAATACGGAGAAAATAAACAGCTACAAAGACCGAGCCAAGCAGTTGGTGGCGCAGATGACGCTGAAGGAAAAAATCCATCAGATGATCCATTCCGCTCCGGCCATCGAACGCCTGAATGTCAAAGCCTATAACTGGTGGAACGAAGGTCTGCATGGCGTCGCCCGCGCGGGCACGGCTACGATCTTCCCACAGGCAATCGGACTGGCGGCAACGTTCGACGAGGAGCTGCTGGAGCAGGTGGCGGATGCCATCTCCACGGAGACTCGTTCCAAGTTCAATATGCAGCAGCGTTATGACGACACCGACATCTACAAAGGCCTGACGCTCTGGGCGCCCAACGTCAACATCTTCCGCGATCCCCGCTGGGGACGTGGACACGAGACGTACGGTGAAGACCCGCATCTGACGTCGCGCCTGGCTGTCCGCTTCATTCGCGGCCTGCAAGGAGATGACGAGAACTACCTCAAGACAGCGGCCTGCGCCAAACATTTTGCCGTTCACTCCGGCCCGGAAGATGTGCGTCACAGCTTCAACGCCGTGGTCTCGGACAAAGACCTGCGCGAGACGTATCTACCGGCCTTCCAGGCCTGCGTGCAGGAAGCCAAGGTCGAAGCGATCATGGGCGCTTATAACCGCACCAACGACGAGCCCTGCTGCGGCAGTGAGCTGCTGCTCAAGCAGATTCTGCGCGGCGAATGGGGATTCGACGGTCACGTCGTCTCCGACTGCTGGGCCATCCGCGACTTCCATCTGCATCACAAGGTCACGGCTAACGAAGCCGAATCGGTGGCGCTGGCTGTCAATAACGGCTGCGATCTGAACTGCGGCAGTCTGTTCCTCTTCCTCCAGGATGCTGTGGCGCAGGGACTGGTCTCCGAAGAACAGATCGATACGGCTGTCATTCGCCTCTTTACGACACGCATGAAGCTGGGCTTGTTCGATGAACCGGCTGATGTACCGTTCTCTTCGATTGGCTACCTGGAGACAGACGCCCCAGCGATGAGGCAGTTGAACCTTCAGGCCTCGCGCGACTCGCTTGTTCTGCTCAAGAACGACGATCTGCTGCCGCTTGACCGCAGCAAGCTGCGCACCGTTGGGGTTATCGGCCCTAACGCGAACAACCGCCGCGCACTCGTCGGCAACTACGAAGGTACGGCTTCGCGCTATATCACGCCGCTGGAAGGGATTCAGGATTATCTCGGCGACGATGTACGCGTGCTGTACTCCGAAGGCTGCCATCTGTTCCGCGACAAGGTAGGCGGACTGGGCCAGCCGGGCGACCGAATCGCCGAAGCCAGGGGCGTCTGCGCCGAAAGCGACGTTATCATCGTCTGCCTGGGTCTGGATTCCGGTCTGGAAGGCGAAGAAGGCGATCAAGGTAACGCCTTCGGCAGCGGCGACAAGCCGAATCTCGATCTGCCCGGTCAGCAGGAGGAGCTGCTGCGCCTGGCACAGGAGAGCGGCAAGCCTGTCGTGCTGGTACTGCTGGCAGGCAGCGCACTGGCGGTCAATTACGCCGATGAGCATATTCCGGCGATTGTTCAGGCCTGGTACCCGGGCGCACAGGGTGGACGCGCCATCGCCGAGCTGCTGTTCGGTGAATTTTCACCATCGGGCAAGCTGCCGGTCACGTTTTATCGTACTACGGAAGAACTGCCCGAATTCACCGATTATTCCATGCGCAGCCGAACCTACCGCTACATGCAGCAGCCGGCGCTGTATCCGTTTGGCTACGGCCTGACTTACGGAGACATCGAGATCGAATCGGCTGAACTCAGCGATTCGACCCTCGGCGAAGAAGGCATCCGGGCTTCGGTCCGTCTGGTGAACAACGGCAGCATCGCCGCTGCGGAAGTGGTACAGGCCTATGTCCATGCCGAGCAGGAGCACGCCCCCAATCCCCAGCTCAAAGCGTTCCGCAAGGTGCATCTGGAACCAGGCACTTCTGCGGAGATCGAATTGATGCTGCCAGCCAGCGCGTTTGCTCTATTCGCCGAAGATGGCACAGCGACCATCCCCGAGGGCGAATATACCGTCCATATTGGCTTCAGCCAACCGGATGCCCGAAGCATCGAATTGACCGGGCGCACTCCCCAAGCTTTTGTTTTAACCGCTCCCGCTGCCCTGATCCCGGCAGCCAACTCTTACTCCTGATTCCGTTTCTCGCCAGGCGATACCGCGTATCGCTTGGCTTCACCGCTAAATCTGGGTAATCCGCCGCGAAAAGTATAGTTAATCGAGTCTATTGTGCGATTTACACTTTTTTTCAAGAGGAGGCGACCCATCCACATGGGAACCTTGACGCGCAAGCAAGTCCGCACCCGAGAAGCCAACCAGGAAACATTGATTCGCCACGTTCGCAAGGAGTGGGTGCTCTACTCGTTTCTCATCCTGCCCGTACTCTACTTCCTGATCTTCAAGTACGCCCCCATGCTGGGGAATATCATCGCTTTTCGCAAGTACAGAGGGGGCCCCAACTTCCTCGGCACCGAATGGGTGGGCCTGAAGTATTTTGAGATGTTCCTGAAAGACCCCACCTTCTGGCGAGCATTCCGCAACAACCTGCTGCTCAGTATCTTCTATTTGCTCGTCCGCTTCCCCCTGACCCTGATCTTCGCCCTGCTCATCAATGAGCTGAAGAATATCGGGATCAAGAAGTTTGTCCAGACGGTCTCCTATCTGCCGCACTTCATCTCCACCGTAATCGTGGCGGGGATGGTCAAGGAGCTTCTGTCGCTCAACGGTCCGATTAACGCCCTGCTCCAACAGTTGGGTCTGCCCAAACTGGCGTTCATCTCCCTGCCCGAATGGTTCCCGACGATCTACATATCCTCCGGCATCTGGCAGGCACTCGGCTGGGGCACCATCCTGTATCTGGCTGCGATGACGACCATCAACACCGAGCTGTATGAAGCCGCCCGCATCGACGGGGCGAATCGGCTCAAGCTGGCTTGGCATGTTACGATTCCAGGTATTCTGCCAACAATCATGACGCTGCTCATTCTCGACATCGGCAGTATTCTAGGCTCCAACTTCGAGAAGATTCTCCTGCTGTACAATCCACTCACCTACGAGACGGCAGACGTGATCTCGACTTATGTCTACCGGATCGGGATCAGCGGAGGCAGCTTCAGTTATGCGACCGCCGTGGGTCTGTTTGAAGGCATTATCGGCTTGATCCTGGTTACAACGGCCAACTATGTCTCGCGTCGAACGACCAAAACCAGCCTCTGGTAGAAAGGAGCCTTCGTCATGGACAATTCCCTATCGTACCGCATCTTCCGGGTGTTTAACGCTGTTGTCATGCTGCTGGTCGTCCTGTTCACCCTCTATCCGTTCCTGTATCTGGTGGCTCAATCTTTCAGTTCGGAAGCCGCAATCTACGCAGGTAAAGTCAGCATCTTCCCGGTCGATTTTACCGCCGCCACCTACAAGCTGATTCTGGGCAAACCGGACTTCTATCTCTACTATTGGAACACCATTCTGTATTCGGTGCTGGGCACCTTCATCGCTGTAATGGGAACTGCGATTCTGGCTTATCCGCTGTCCAAGGACAAGCTGCGGCTGAACAAATTTTTTATCCCGTTTGTCCTGTTCACCATGTATTTCAGCGGCGGACTGATTCCGAACTTTATCCTGATCTCCAAAACGCTGCATATGCGCGACACCATGTGGGCGATCATCATTCCCGGCGCCATCAGCGCATTTAACGTCATTCTGATGAAGACGTTCTTCGCTTCCATTCCGAATGAAGTCGAAGAAGCGGCCAAAGTCGATGGGCTGGGCGGATACCGCATCTTCCTGCGCATCGTGCTGCCGCTGTCCAAGCCGATCCTTGCCACAATGACGCTGTTCTGCATCGTTGGCATCTGGAACAACTGGTTCGGCCCTGCGCTGTTCCTGCAATCCAAGGAAAAATGGCCGGTCGCCCTGTATCTCAGACAGATCATCGACAGTACCGTCAGCACAGCGGAGGTCGGAGCCAGCGCCGAAGCAACGACGCAGATCGCCGCTACGATCAAGTCGGCTGCCATGGTGCTCACTTCGCTGCCCATCATCTGTATCTATCCTTTTGTGCAGAAATATTTTGTCCAAGGGATGATGATTGGTTCGGTCAAAGGCTAACGTAAGAAGAAGGTCGTACGGATAGAGCCGGGATACCAGCCTGGACGCGGCTGAAGCCGCCCTCCGCTCTGCCCCGTTTCTATAAAGCCATACCAAAAATGGGAGGTCTTTATGAACAAGTTCAGCAACTTCGGCAAGATCGCACTGGCAGTCCTGCTGGCCGCTGGAACAGCCGCGTGTGGAAGCTCGGACAGCGACACCGCCAATGCCCCCGATCCCGAGGGCAAACAGGAAGCGCAGGGGTATACTTACGGAGTCGGCAAGACATTCCACTCCGACGAACCCGTTACTTATTCCATGATGTTCAGCGACAACGAAGCGTATCCCTATCAGGCGGATTGGCCATTCTGGTCCTCGCTCAAAGAGAAGACCAATGTCTCGTTCGATCTGTCGATCACGGCACGCGGCGAATATGAGAATCAGAAGGCGCTGGTCATCAACTCCGGTGACGCTCCGTATATCATTCCCAAGACGTATGACGAAAGCGCCTTTGTCGCTGGGGGGCAGATCGTACCGATCAGCGAATGGACGCAGTACATGCCCAACTACACGGAAGCCGTGGAGAAATGGGGCATGGCTGACGATCTGAAGGCCAAGCTGCGCGAAGACGGCAAATATTATGTGCTTCCGGGGATGTGGGAATCCGCAGGCGGCGGTTACTCGTACGTTATCCGCAAGGACATCTTTGAAGCGGCGGGTGTGGACGTCAAAACCCTGGAAAGTAAATGGACGTACGAAGATTTCTATGAGGCACTCAAAAAAGTGAAAGCGTATACAGGAGCCGATTATGTCTGGTCCGATCAGTACGAAGGTGACTCCACGCTTGGCATCACCGGCGTAGCCTACGGCGTAACCGGCGGCTGGGGACTCGCAAACGGCGTCAAGTTCGATGAGGACAAGAAGGCTTTCTACTTCGCGGATTCGACGCCGGAATTCAAAGAGTACCTGACGTACCTCAACAAGCTGGTCAAGGACGGCCTGTTGGACCCTGAATCCTTCACGCAGGATGACGAATCGGCACGTGCCAAGTTCTATAAGGGCGAAACGTTCGTTATCAACGGCAACTACCAGACGCTGGCCGATTCCATGAGCAAAATGCAGGACAAGAACAGCGAACTGTACATGGTCGTGCAGCCGGGCGGCCCGGAAGGGCTGCTTCAGATCGAAAACTCGCGTCTGGAGAATGGAATCATGATTAGCCAGAACGCACTGAAGGAACTCGGCAAGGAAGACTTCATCAAGATGCTGCGCTTCATTGACTGGCTGTGGTATTCGGACGAAGGCCAGACCTTCGCGCTGTGGGGGAACGAAGGCGAAACCTACACCCGGGACGACAGCGGCAAGATCGTGCTGAACCCGGACATTAGCTACAATGGTCTGAACGCGGATACCGGCAAGAAAAAACTGAACGTCGATCTGGGTTACGCAGGCGGCGTGTTCGCTTACGGAGGTTCCGATGAACTGCACTTCTCCAAGATGACCGAAGGCGAGCAGGATTATATGGAACGGATCAAGAAATACCGTGAGCCGCGCCCGATCCAGCCGCCAATCATGGCGACAACGGACGAAGCGGAAGAGATGAATCTGATCTCCAAACCGCTGATGGATTACGTCGATACGATGACGCTCAAGTTCATTACCGGACAGGAAGACTTGAACGCCGGTTGGGATGCTTATGTGGCGCAGGTTCAGGCTAACGGAGCCGACCGCTACGTGCAGACGGCGAACGACATTTTCAATCGCACCAAAGAAAAGCTGGGCTACTGATCGCGGGATAAAATCACGTCCAGCCTTTCGCAGACTATCACAACCCGGACGCTGCTTAGGCGTCCGGGTGCTTGTTGCTATCGAATCAGACAGGAGGATCAGTCATGAATTCCCTATCTTCATCCCCGATTACCGTTCGCACGGTAATCGACGCTCTGCTTCAACCACTCGCTGCCCCGCTGCCGGAGCCTACTTCCGACCGACTGCTGATTGGCGATCTCAACGCCCCGGTCGCTGGGATTGTCACGACATTTATGCCCACGCTGTCGGTGATGGAACGCGCAGCGCAGTGGGGCGCCAATCTGGTGATCGGACATGAGGGATTATTTTTCTCCCATCATGAACGCAGAGCCGAAGTGCCGGAAGGCCATCTCGAAGCGCTCAAAAGGCAAAAGATCGAATCGCTTGGAATGAATGTGTTCCGTTTTCACGACGGACTGCATCGCTACGCTCCTGATGGCGTAACCGCCGGATTAATTGAAGCGCTGGGCTGGGAAGAATATGTCCACGAACATCGCCCGGAAGCGGCGCTGCTTCATCTGCCTACTGCGGCGCTTGGAGAGATTGCGGCAGACGTTAAGCAGCGGCTTAACCTCTCTTCGCTGCGGATCGTCGGCGATGCTTCCGCCGCATACTCACGTGTAGGCGTACTGGTTGGCTATCGCGGCGGCGGAACATCGGTGATCCCGCTGCTGGAAAGGGGAGAGGCTGATCTGATTCTGTGCGGTGAAGGCCCCGAGTGGGAGACGCCGGAGTATGTACGCGAAGCCAACCGGCTTGGCCGCCGCTGCGGGTTGATTGTATTAGGTCATGCCGAGAGCGAAGTGCCGGGCATGGAGAGGCTGGCGCGGCAGTTGGCCGAGCAGTTCCCCGGACTTCCGGTTCGCCATTTGTCGGAAGAACCGATTTTTCAAATCTTTTAGGCAGAATGGATGAGAGAACGTCTGCATCTTTTTATTTCTGGCTGTTCGATCCGGACTGCCGAATCCTGAATACTCAAATTTGGTTATGCGAAAAAACCGGCACCCTGGAATGTTCAACTCAGGGTACCGGTTTTGATAGAATGCCCATCAGTCTCTAGGGTAGGCTCACCTCATGGCGCTGGCTCTGTGGGACATAAGGGTCATCCTGCTCGGTGTCCAGCATACTTTCTCCCATCCGCACAATTGCGCCTTTCATCCAGGCTTTGCCTTGCAGCTTCGCCAACTCTTCACTTCGGCCTGTGACGACGACGCCATACACCTTGCCACCGTTCTTCTGCACTTCGGCAGCCGCTGCGCCAAAATCAATAGAGCTTACCGATTTGGCTACTTCCGGGCTTTGCGCAATGCGTTTGAGTGCGCGAACCATGCCGTCCGCCCAGGAACGGGTTTCGTCCGGTTTTTCACCCGGAGACAGAAACACATCCCCTGCCCAGCTCAAGCCGATCGGATACTGCACGCTAAGATTCAGATATTCCGCTGGCTGGGCTTTCCGACTGTTCCCTTTCTCATCCCCGATAGTATATCCCACTCCCGCCCATTCCTGTCCGCTGCGAACCGCGAACCAGTCCGGTGTCACGCGAAGACCGGCGAACGCATCATCCAATTCAGGCTGTTCATATTCTTTGTCGAGTGAGATGTACAGCTCTGATACGGTCATCTTGGGCAGCTCGGATAACGCCTGCCACACCTTGGCGTTCCCGGCCTGTTCCGTGGCTCTTTCGCTTCCGCCTGGCAGCCAGAAGCTGCCTTCCTCAATCCGGGTCAGATCGTTCATATAGGGTGCGCTGTCTCGACTTTGCACACGGGTATCACGAATCCGTCCCCATAGATAACGCTGACGAAGTTCTTTTTCCGATCGCAAGTGACTGCCGACCTTATGCTGCACCGATCCTTCGATATTCATATCGAAAAAGACACCTGGGTCTTGAAGATTAATGGCCAGATAGCGGTTGGGCATCGTCATCTCGACAATCGAAGACAGCGCCTGCTGATTCACTTCGCGCATCGCCTGGCCTGTAGAACCGACTTCCCGCTGTGTGTAATAATATTTCGTCGCCAGCTTCGATCCGCCCCAGACCGCTCCCATCACGATCAGCACGATCAGCACGGTAATCCCGCGCGACTTCCACTTGGCACGGCGGATAATTTTCCGTTCCTTAAGCCGCTGAACCTTGCCCTCTTCCCTCTGCCGCCGCTGGTCTTCGCTTCGCTCACGACTCTCCTCTTCTTCATTCATCGCTTCATCCAGATAGACCTGATAGGCTTCCAGCTTCTCCAGTTCCGCTTCTATTTCTTCGCGTTCAGCCTCCGACAATGTACCTTCGTGATAAGCTTGCAGTTTACGCTTGAATGATTCATTCATGCCGCAGTCTCCTTTCGGTATATCCTTTTAATTTCTGACGCGCCCGGAACAGATGCGACTTGTACAGCGACAATCCGATGCCCATCACCTCGGCGGCTTCGGCATAACTAAATTCATAATGGTGATACAGCAGAAAGGCCTGCTTTTGCGCATCGGGCAGTTCCTCCAACATTCTGCGGGCTTCTTGACCTGCCTCTTTGCCAATCAGCAGCGTCTCGGGCGTCTCGATATCCCGCAGCTGATCGAAAAATTCGCTTTCCCGAACCTCCATGCGCTTCGCCTTGCGGGTGCGATCGATAAAAGCGTTATGGGCGACGCGCAGCAGCCAACGCTTGACCCGCTCCAGGTCATCGAATCCTTCGATATGCGAGTAGGCCCGCGCGAACGTCTCCTGGGTGAGATCTTCAGCGGTATGAGGATCTTTGCATAAATAAAATAGATAGCGGTACACATCTTGCACATACAATCGATACAGCTCGTCCAGCGATCGGATCGCTTCCCCCTCCTTTCGGAACACTCCAATCACGTTCGGCTCGCACAAAAGTTGCAAAACGCGCAAAAAAAATTCCGGCCTGCATCCTGCAAATCAGGATGTCAGAGCCGGAATTGAACTCAAGTTAAGCGGCAACTCGCAAACATTACGCCGTCGTAGCGGCAGACTGCATATATTCAGCATATTCGGGCAGAACTTCATAATAGCTGCTGAGTGACTGGCCCATGATTGTATCAAACATGGCCGGGTTCTCCATACGCAGCAGGTCATCCGCATAACGCCACGCATTTTCTTCAAGTCGCAAAGAAATGCGGGTACGGGGCAGTCTGCCGCGAATCTTAACCAGACGTTCCGACAGGTATTCCAGTTCCGGATCATGGGCGTGTCCGAGTTCATGCGCTAAGACTACACGCACGTATTCCTCGAAAGGCTCCAACGTTCCGAATAACATCTTGCATTGTTCTTCGAGCACGCCAAGATACAGGGTGATGCGATTGTCGTCGAGGTTATATTTACCGCCGACCAATCGTTTACCAGGGAAGAGATTCTCCAGTACCACTTCGATCTTGCTGTTCGAACGGGTTAAGACATCGAGGACGGTATGTTCGATAAGGGTTCTGTTCATGCGGCTGCTCCCGTTCCTTTTTTTACTCTAAATATCGGCACAAGCTCCCTCTTTTTATAGGGAAGACGAAGAATAGTATACCGCTATTCAGAGAAAAATGGAAACAAATAATAATTTTACCCGCTTCCTCGCTTTTTGAAACAACTTACCAAGGATTGAGCGAAAAAAAGAGTTCTTCCTCCCCTCTGGCCTCTTGTTCGCTTGGAAAATCCCATCTCGTCCGTTACACTTTTAGGGAGAGATTTTTCATTTCGAGGAGGAGCTAAATCGTGACGATGCTTGAGCTTAAAAATCAAACGGCAGTCATCACCGGAGCAGGGAAAGGGATCGGCCGCGCGGTTGCCGAAGCGTTGGCTGCCGAGGGCGTCCATCTGGGGCTGATCGCCCGTACATCTTCCGATCTGGAAGCGCTGGCCAGTGAGTTGAAGGAAAAATACGGTGTGCATGTATTCGTAGAGGCCGCCGACGTATCGGTACGCGCAGACATCGAAGCTGCGGTACAGTCGCTGCACGACCAGCTCGGCGCTATTGATATTCTGATTAACAATGCAGGGATTGCGACCTTTGGCAAATTAGCCGAGATGGACCCCGAAGAGTGGGAGCGGATCATCCGTGTCAATCTGATGGGCGCTTACTACACGACACGTGCCGCACTGCCGTTCATGCTGGAGCAAAACAGCGGCAGCATCCTGAATGTGGCTTCCACTGCGGGTGAACGCGGTTTTGCAACGGGATCGGCTTACTGCGCGTCCAAAGCCGCTCTGATTAGCCTGAGCGAATCGCTGATGCAGGAAGTACGCAAGTCCAACATCCGCGTGACGGCGCTGACCCCAAGCACAGTGAACACGGAGCTGGCTTCCACGAACAATCTGCCCATCGGCGATGAAGACCGCATGATGCAGCCGGAAGATGTAGCGGATCTTGCCGTCGCTACCCTGAAGCTGCCTGCACGCGTCTTCGTGAAATCGGCTGGCATCTGGACGACGAATCCTCAATAACGATAGGCTGCACATGGCCAAAAGGCGGTCGGTTTCCAATCCGGAAACCGGCCGCCTTTATTTGTCACTCTGCTCGTCCTTCACTCTGTTCGTCCTATAGGAAGCCTACTCTTTATCGGCACTCTGGATTAGTGAAACGGGCAGCCCATCGGTGCTTGAGAAGGGCCTGAGCGTTTCCCCTCACCAGGCGAGGTTTCTGTGTTCTGCTCGGCTTGATCGCCTGCGTGGGGCGGGATTGGGGAACGACCAATCGTTCCTAGCGCTTCCGGCTTGGCTTTCGCTCCTGTTACCGGACAGGCAGCATCCTCAGCTGTCGGCGCGGTTGTCGCTGCATAAGGCTTTTTCCCATAAAAGAAGTTTGGCTTGAGCACCGTATTGTCGTAGCGCTTGTGGAATACGTGGGTAGTCGCGGGTGACATGGGCGGAATGAGCCAGGCCCAATTGCCGGTCACGGGGCGGCCTGCCTCCTGTTCCCGACGCTCAAAAGTCTCAAACTGCGCCGCAGCCGTATGATGATCGACGATGCTGACGCCTGCCGCGCGGTAAGATTCCAACACCGCCACATTCAACTCAACCAATGCGCGATCCTGCCACAGCGTACTGCGCCGGCTGCGATCCAGTCCCATCAGATCGGCGATGGCGGGCAGCTTGTGATAACGGTCTTCGTCTGCAAAGTTCCTCGCCCCGATCTCGGTTCCCATGTACCAACCGTTAAAAGGCGCTCCGCTGTAACGAATTCCGCCGATCTCCAGCCTCATCCCGGACACCGCAGGCACGGCATACCAGCGAAGTCCAAGCTCATCGAAGCCAGGCAGATCGGCATGACGGATCTCGACTTCCAGCACATGCTTACGCGGCAGGCTAAACCACCGGGGAGTGCCCCCGTCAAGCTGGATCACCAGCGGTAAAATGTCATAATCCGTGCGTTCTCCCTGCCAGCCAAGCTGCTCACAGATCCGGGTAAAAGCCAGCGATGCCGGGTCACCGATCTTACGTCCATCTTCCGCTTCATAACCGGCATATCGAATCAACTGTTCATTCCAGACTCGCGCACCGGGAAGTCCGCCTTGTTCAGGCTTGAGGATCGTGATGGTCGGGCGAATCCGGCCTCCATTTGTCGCATAGTCCAGATGGTGGATCAGCGCCTGGGCAATCTCTTCTTCACTTGAAGCTTCACGCTGGTCGATCACATGCAGACTATCCCAGGGCAGGCGTCCAATACAGCGGTTGCTGTTGCGCCAAGCCATACGCGCTCCATGCTGAAGCTCCTCATACGTATGGCGGTAAGTCCCGCTCTCTTCAATCTCGCGTACGATTTCCCGCAGACGAAGTTCGGTTTCTTCCGCCGTAGATTTTCGCTCCGCATAACACTGCCGAATAAACTCTTCCGCTTCCGCAAGCAGCGTCGAACGTTCGCTCATACGTCTCACACCTCATCTTGTAAATGATCTGAATCACATCTATCTGTATCATAAAGCAGTAAGGTGAAAAATAAGCGCATGATTCACGGCGATTTGGTGTCGAAAACACCCGAAAGAGTGACCCTATCCCAAACGAAAAAGCCGATCTCGAAGCTGCTTGTCCAGCGCTTCTGAAATCGGCCCGATGCTCATTCCATGCTCAAATACACAAAGGAATCAAAGGTATAGATCCTTAGATCCGCTGCTGATGATTAGCGACCCAGATAGGCTTCCAGCATCCACGCCTCTTTGTCCACGGCGCTCTTGATGCCAATCAGCATATCTTCGGTGGCTTTGTCATTCAGCGAACCCGCGATCTCGATGGCTTCTTCCAGCTCTGCCGCTTGCGTGCGGAAGTCCCGAGCCAACGTTTCTACCATTTCCTCCGCGCTTTCTCCGCCTCTGGCTTCCGACACACTGGTCAGCTCCAGATGTTCGCGCAGGGTCGCTGCCGGTGCGCCTCCCAGAGTCAGCAGACGTTCTGCGATTTCATCCATACGCTCGGATGCAGCATTGTAGAACTCTTCAAACTTGGCATGCAGCGTGAAGAAATGTGTTCCTTTTACATACCAGTGATAGTTATGCAGCTTCGTATAGAGAACCGACCAGTCGGCAACTTGTTTGTTCAGTGTGCGATGCAGTTCAGCAGTGGCATCTACGTTCACGTTTGTTTGTACAGTTTCCATAGTTTCTTGTACACTCCCTTGTTTTAAATTTAGACTTATTCTAAATCTTGTTTAAATTATAACACCCCTGATGCAAAAAAGCGAGAGGTTGAAGAAAGTTTTTTCGCCGGATCTTTTCGTTAAGTCGGTGGGTTGCAGGGTACGACGAAAAAAGCGCGCGACCCCCTGAAGGTCACGCGCTTTTCTCGTAAAAGGTGTTCCATTCGCGCAGCAAGACGCTGGAGCCGAACGGAATTAGCGACGCTCGGCTGCGGCCCCTCTCGCCAGCTCGGTGATGTAGTCGAAGAATCCGGCTCCGTCCACATCATAGACCAGCTGTACCGGGCGGCCTTCTGCCGTCTCGACCGTACGCCCCTGGCTTGGGCCGTCCGGAATGACGATCGCATTGACGGTGCGACGCTCAACAAGCTCCGGCTTGCCCAGCGAAGCAGTCGTCAGCACGTCCCACAGATAATAGGTGGAATTCGTCTCCATGTACACAAGCGGTGGGCAGAACGCATACGACTGTCCCAGGAAGTCAATGCCCTCGAAGCGGCGTTCCGAGGCCCAACGATTGCGAACCGCCAACGTAAGCGGTACTTTGTTGGTGCTCTCCAGAGCAACCAGATCGATCTCGATTCCGCTGCGGAATACGCGATCTGCGGCTTCCGGGTCCCAGAATACGTTCCATTCCGCCGTGCCATCATGCTCCGGCTCCTGGACGTTGCCCGTCTGGAAGGTTCCGCCCATCCAGAACAGACGTGCGATCTTCTCTTCAATCTCCGGTGCCTCGTCCAGTGCACGCGCCAGATCGGTCAATGGACCGGTGAACAGCAGCGTTGTCTGTCCTTCCGTCTTCTTCACTGTCTCGATCAGATGGCGATGCGCCGGAAGCGGCGACAGCGGAGCTTCCATTTTGCCCGATTCGTTCAGGATCGGCAGCGCATCCACGAAGAATGAGTGCATACGCCATTCAGCCGGGAACGGATTTTTGCCGCGAGAGTTCGATTTGGACACTTCGACAACCTGCCCGCGACCAAAACGGTCAATGATCTTGCGGCTGGCGTCCGTAGCAGGCTCCAGATACCCATCCGCAGGAATAACCGATACGCCGGTGACTTCCACGTCTTCCATTTGCAGCAGCAGGAACAGCGAGACCAGATCGTCCACTCCGCCGTCATGATTGAAATATACCGGTGTTTTCAAACGTTCCACTCCTTACATACCCGTCAGTTAAACCACATCTTGCTCAACTTTTACACACTTGCTTTACCGTTGCATTTATATGTTACATACCCGTCACAACATTATTCATTATGCCCCGTTCCGCTCATACAGTAAAGGTACTTTCAAAAAACAAGCATTAACGCAAGGCGGGAGCTTCGCTGCCAGGCGGATCTTGAGGCGTATTCTCCTGTGCATCCGGCTGAGGCGCACGCCCCGGCCAGAACGCTGCTCTCCCCAACAAACGCGTGATCGAGGGCACCAGGAAAGGACGTACGATAAACGTATCGAGCAGCACGCCCAGTGCCGTTACCACGCCGAACTGTACCAGCACCTGAATCGGCAGTGTCGCCAGGACAGCGAAGGTTCCGGCCAGAATAACCCCTGCCGACGTGATGACCGTTCCGGTCTCGCCCACCCCTTCACGGATCGCCTGCTTGAGCGGAAGACGACGACTCTTGCTCCAGATGCTGGAGATCATGAAGATGTTATAATCCTCGCCCAGTGCCACCAGGAACACAAACGCATACAGCGGAATCGCCCCCTGAATGGCATCCTGACCCATAACGTGATGCAGAATGAGCCAGCCCAGACCCAGCGCGGAAAAATACGACAGGACGACGGTAGCGATCAGATAGACGGTAGCCACGACGGAGCGCAGATAAGCCAGCAGCAAGATGGCAATCAGCCCAATCACAACCGGAATGACGAGATCCGTATCCCGATTGGTTGCGGCGCGAGTATCAGTCTGCGTTGCCGTCTGTCCGCCGATCCAGACCTGATCGCCGGATGACGATGCCCCCGCATCAGTCAATGACGCTTCAGCCGTGCGGCGAAGTTCGGCAATATCGTCCATCGCTTCATTGGAATAAGGGTTCACATTCAGCTTTATGCTGTAAAGCGTAATATTTTCATTCTGGGCGCCTTTTTCCGGCTCGGTCACGTTTGCCACAAAAGGCAGCTTCGCCAGACGATCCGCCAGATCATTCTCCCGGCCTTCCGTGTCCACCATCACCTGAACCGGCGCCAGCTCACCAGGGGTAAAGCCGCTGGCAATCGCATCGAATCCTTCGACCGATTCCATATCGGACGGGAAGGAGGACAGCAGATCATACGTAAAGCGAATCTGCGAGGAAGCGGCAGCGAGTCCGCCCAGCACGATCAGCGAAGCGATCACCACGGTCCAGGGACGTTCCGTGACGACACGGCCAATGACACTGTCTTTTTTCTTCTTGTGCGGCTTAACTGGCTTGTTCTTCCGTCGGGCACGTTCCTCTTCCATCTCCGGTGTACGCGGTACGAAGGGGAAGAATGAAGCCCGGCCGATAATGCCCAGCAGGGCAGGCACGAGGGTCAAGCTGGCGATACCCATAATCAGAATCGCTACGCCAAATGGTACGGCAAAGCGATGATACGCGCCATACTGCGCAAGCAGCAGCGTAAAGAGCGACAGCACGACCGTCAGACCGCTCATGGCGATGGCTCCCGAGGAATCCGAAAGCGCTGCGCGAAGCGCCGCCTTCTTGTCCGCCGTCTCGGTCAGGCATTGTCTGAATCTTGTAATCAGGAACAGACAGTAGTCGGTGCCTGCCCCGAACAGCAGCACCGTCATGATGGAAATGCCCTGCGCATCAGCAGTGATCCATCCCCGATCAGCCATGGTTCCCAATACCGGACTGATGACCATATAAGCAAAGCCAACGGCTGCAATCGGAATGAGCGCCAGAATCGGTGAGCGATAGATCAGCAGCAGAATCACCAGTACCAGTACCACGGTAGCGATCAGCAGCGAGACATCGGCGTTCTGGAACAGCGCTCCGGCGTCAATCGCAATGCCTACCGGCCCGGTTACGCGTGCAGACAGGTCAGCCGTCCCCGTTTGGACAGCAAAAGGATCATTGCCCACCACGGAACCGATGCGCTGCTTGAGCAGCTTCACATCTTCCTTGAGGCCGTCTGTACCAACGCCTTCTGCGAAGGTAACCGGCAGCACAAGGGTGCTCCCATCTTCGGACAGCAGACTCTGCCGGGCAGGAGCCGGCAGCTTATGCAGCGGCAGAACGCCCTTCTGCTCCGGAAGCGGCTCGCTTTCCAGAGATTCGGTCAATTGGGCTATGGCTTTAAGGTCATCCTCACTTAGACCTCCGCTTCGATTCCACACCAGCAGAGCCGCCTGTCCTCCATCACTCGGGAACTCCCGCTCGGCCACCTGCGCTGCCTGAACCGACGGGTATTGGTCGCTCAGATCGGTGGCATTGTTAGTTTCCCGTTCGTTAATTCCAGGCCAGAGCATGTTCAGCAGCACGGCCACTGCAATCCATACCGCCAGCACCACCCATCTTCCCACCCGGCCGGACAATGCGCCGTAGATTCCTTTTCTCTCGTTCATGTTATCCTCCTGTCGGCAGCCTTGGCATGCCTTGATGTCTCACGTTCCCCTACGTCTATGGCATAGACGATCTCCCGTAATTCTTGGGCACATCGGTCGTTTACCAGTTCCCCATCATTCGATTTCTCTCCCAATGACCAGCGAGTCATTGAGGATATTATGACTCATGGGTCATTCATGGTCAAGAGTATTTTTGGTCAAAAGCTTCAGGCGAAAGTCTGCGAATAAACTTCCGCCTGCTTGAAGGCCTGAGGAACTATGAATCAGGGGGGCAAAGTCCAATCCACGCTTCTGTCGGCGCCCCTGTTCTCCCAAGAACCAATAAGACACTCACGACTTAATCTCCCTGACGATTGTTGGATGTGGATGAATCCGCACCGGAAGAAGTCAGCTCCTCCTGCTCGTCCGAACGGGTTCGTCCGCCGCTGGCGAGTCCACTGAGCAGTCCACCGGCAGCTGGCTCAGGCCCATAGAAGAAGCGCAGCTTGGCAGGCAGCACCGAGATCTCAGCCGGAGTCTCCAGATATACCTCGCCATCGCTGTCGATGCGCTTGGGTTCGTCTGTCTCGACTCGCAGCGACTGGGTCTGAAGATATTCAATCACCCCGCCACCCGTGCGATAATCGGTCAGATCACCGCCGTTAATGACCTGCCAGGCAAGCGACAGTCCGGCTTCACGTACAATCAGTACGTCCAGCAGGCCATCGTCTACGCCTTCCCCGGCAAAAGGCAGCTTGGCTGTACCCAGTGAACGTCCGTTAGCCACCAGAATCATCACGGCCTCACTGTCTATGGTTCCCCCATCATGAGCAAGACGGAAGGCAAACGGCTCCGCCTGACGCAGGGTACGCAGCGTACTGAGGAAGTAACTGACCTTCCCCATTCGTTCCTTTTGATCGGAATCAATATTCTCCGAAGTATCGGTAATCAGTCCAATGCCTACAAAGTTCGTAAACACCCGTCCATTCACCTGTCCCACATCCGTCTCTTTGACCCGACCGGCCAGCACTTCCTCCGCCGCGCGTCCCACCTGAAGCGGCAGATGTAGGGTGCGTGCAAAGTCATTGCAGGTGCCGCCCGGAAGTACCGCCACCTCAGGAGCATGTTTGGCGGCGGCCACTCCATTGATACACTCGTGTACCGTACCGTCTCCACCCAGGACCAGTACCAGATCATAATCTTCGCTGCGCTCTTTGCAGAGCCGCTCCCCTTCTCCTGGTTCCGTCGTCTGGATCAGCGTCCATTCCCCCACCTCTGCGGCGAGTGCTTCGATCACTTCGCCGAGCTGCCCCGCCTTTTCCTTGCCGGCCTTGCTGTTATAGACCAGCATCGCTTTGTTCCAGCGCATCATTCCATCCTCCGTTCGTATAGTCATAAAACCCGACGTTGTCATCCCTGGGTCTGTCTGTTCGTCCGGATCAGGCCTTCATCGAAGGCCTTCGCCTACCGTCTCTCATCATTACCCCAGCCAGCTGCAAAAGACAGCAGAACCCCAGACAAAACCATCCCCGGCTCTCCAAGCTTGCCTTCAATCAAAAAACAGGTTCTCACTCGACTGGACACACCTGATGGCGGTGCGTTCCCGTCGAGCGAAAACCTGTATCTGTTCGTAAATTCCACTTAGTCGGCGTGTCGGGCTGCCGTTCCTGTTCCGATAGAAGGGGCGTTGATTCGCCAGGTGCCGGCTTCCACATCTTCCGGCAGCATGGGACGCCCGTAATAATAGCCCTGCATCAGGATACAGCCGCGCGACAGCAGGAACTCCGCCTGTTCCTCGGTCTCTACCCCTTCCGCTACGACCTCCAGGTCAAGCAGACGGGCGATGCCGATAATCCCTACGATCAGCGCCTGCTTGGATTGCAGATCGCTGTTTTTGACGAAGGACTGATCGATCTTGAGCGTATCGACGGGAATCTCATCGAGCCTTCCCAGCGACGAATGACCGGTTCCAAAGTCATCCATCGAGACTCGCACATTCAGATCGCGCACCTGCTGGAGCTGGGAGAGGGTGATCGCCATATTTTTCATCGCAATCGATTCGGTAATCTCCAATTCCAGCATGGAACCCGGCAGCCCGCTTGAGCGCAGCGCTTCATCAACCATCTGGAACAATGTCATACTCTCAAACACGCGGTAAGACATGTTGACGGAGATACATACCCGAAACTTGCCCTCGTCCTGCCATCGCTTACTCTGACGGCAGACTTCGCCAAGCATCCAGCGAGTCATGGGCACAATAAGTCCGGTCTCCTCGGCAATGGGGATGAACTCACCCGGCGAGACGACTCCTTTCTCCGGATGACGCCAACGAAGCAGCGCTTCAAATCCCACTTCACGACCCAGCCTGGCGTCCCATTTGGGCTGATAGACGATGAAGAACTGACCGTGTTCCAGCGCAAGACGCAGGTCTTTCTCCAGCTCCATCTTGCGGGTTAACTGTCCCCCGATTCCCGCATTGAAAAAGACGGTTTTATCCTTGCCTGAAGACTTCGCCTGATATAATGCTGCATCCGCCGCCTTGAGCAGAGAGGAACGATCCTGCCCGTGTGCCGGGTACAAACTGATCCCTGCGCTGGCAGTCACGTACAATTCATTACCTTCGATCATATAAGGGCGGCCGATCTCATGCAGCATCCCATTGACCCGATGCAGCAGCAGCTCGGGGTCTTTTTCCAACCCTACCAACAGAAATTCATCGCCGTCCATGCGGAACAATGCCTCACGTTCCTGAATCTGAGTGCGAATCCGGTGCGCGGCATGAGCTAACAGCTGATCGCCCAGATCTCGTCCAAGTGTATCGTTGATGATCTTGAAGCGATCCAGATTGATGAGCACCATCGAACCCAGACGGTCTTCCAACATCCGGCGATCGGATTCTTCAGCCAGGGCATACCGATTTCTCAAGCCGGTTAGGGGATCGAGAAAAGCAATCTGCTTGAGCATCCGCCGCTCAAATACCATAAACGTCCAGGTCACTGCCAGGATCAAAGTCACCAGCACGGACGCTCCCGTTACGAAATAAGAAGCGGGCAGCCCGGTATAGCCGAGCACGGCGGCAAGGGAACGCATGCCATCCACGCGCAGGGCGCCCAGCACGATATGCTGTGCGGTGAAGATGCCGGCGCCAAGAATCAAGGCCGCGACGGGCTGAGACAAGGCAAAACCAGCGGATTGACGAAAGTTACCCAGCACATAAAGCGCAAAATAAGCCGAAATGAAAATAATCGCAATCGAAAAGAATCCGATAATCGGGTTCACTCCCACGACGATGCCGGGACGCAGGGAAAGAACGCCCAGCGCCGACATCACGGTTACCCCAAAACCATACACTGCACCCGCGAGCCGACTGGTGACGGGCTGCTGTTTAACGAACAGGCGAAACATTATGTATGCAGACAAACTGACGATGACAAATGCCGAAGCCGCAATCAGCGGATCGTAGTGCAGCGAGATCCGGCGGTGATACGAATAGAGGCTCATCACATGAACCAGCCAAGTTCCTGTACCCAGCAGCAATCCGGCAGCAATCCGATAGACTCGTGGTTGTCCCCGCCTCGTTTGTCCTTTTTTCCCAACTAGAATAAAACTCAAATAAGAGGAGAGCACCGCGACCGATAGCGATAAAACGACCCATATGCCGTTCCAGTTCTCCGTTAAACCTGTGTCGAGGAGAGAGATCATAAATCGGTACCCACTTTGCGTTATGATATTAGTCTGAAGTTTGTCTCAATTGATCTTGCTTGAAGCAAGTAAAACCTTTCCCTAATTATATCGAATAAACGAACGAAATCCATTAGGACGACAGCTATTGAAGCAAAAAAATGCAACATTTCCTTCCACAGACCAAAAAGAACCGGCGAGATTCGCCGGTTCCGGATACTGCGAAATATTCTGGGCTTGCTGTGATCCGCCAAAAATGGAGAGTGTCTCCTGTACGCGGATGAAATCAGCTTAAACCGCTTCTTCAGAAAACTGGCTGTTGTACAGATCGGCGTAGAATCCACCAGAGGCCAATAGTTGTTCATGAGTCCCCTGTTCGATGACTTCGCCGTGGTTCATGACCAGAATCAGATCAGCCCCTTTGATCGTGGACAGGCGGTGCGCAATCACGAAGCTGGTCCGTCCTTTCATCAGCTCGCCCATGGCCTGCTGGATGAAGATCTCGGTGCGTGTATCGACGCTGCTTGTCGCTTCGTCGAGAATCAGGATGCGTGGATCAGCCAGCACCGCGCGTGCGATTGTCAGCAGCTGCTTCTGACCCTGCGAGATATTGGACGCCTCTTCATTCAGCACCGTATCGTAACCATCAGGCAGCGTGCGAATGAAGTGGTCGGCGCGCGCCGCTTCGGCTGCCCGCACAATTTCTTCTTCCGTCGCCCCTTCGCGTCCATACGCAATATTCTCACGAATCGTACCGCCGAACAGCCAGGTATCCTGGAGCACCATGCCAAACAGCGAACGCAGACGATCCCGATCCAGATTTCGCGTATCGATTCCGTCGATCTTGATCGCCCCGCCGCTCACTTCATAGAAGCGCATGAGCAGGTTAATCAACGTGGTCTTCCCGGCACCTGTCGGACCCACAATCGCTACGGTCTGACCGGGAAGAACTTCAATGTTCATATCCTTAATCAGTGGTTTTTCTTCCGAATAGCCGAAGCTCACATGCTCAAACTGTACTTCGCCTCTGCCGGTCAGCTTCTGTTCCAGCTTGCGATCCGGCGATTGTTCTTCTTCATCCAGCACCTCGAATACGCGTTCTGCGGAAGCGATGGTCGATTGAATGATATTGGCAATATTAGCCGTCTGTGTGATGGGCTGTGTGAACTGTCTGGCGTATTGAATGAAGGCCAGAATGTCCCCGATCTTGATGCGACCGTTGGTCGCAAAGATGCCGCCGACCACGCAGATCAGTACATAACCGATGTTCCCGATAAACGACATGAGCGGCATAATCAGACCGGACACGAACTGCGCTTTCCAGCCCGATTCATACAGTTCCACATTGTGCTTCTCAAACTGCTGCTGGGAAGCATCTTCCCGGCCGTAGGCTTTGATAACCCGCTGACCGTTGTACATTTCTTCGACGTGGCCATTCAGATCGCCCAGCGCACGCTGTTGTCCGGCAAAATACTTCTGGGAACGTTTGGCGATCACGATCACGACCACAAGACTGACCGGAATCGTCAATACGGTAATCAAGGTCATAATCGGACTGATGGTGAGCATCATGACAATAACCCCAACGATCGTCACCAGCGAGGTGATGATCTGCGTCAAGCTCTGCTGGAGCGTATTGCTGATGTTATCCATATCGTTGGTGACACGGCTCAGGACATCGCCATAGGGATGGTTGTCGTAGTATTTCAGCGGCAGACGGTCGAGCTTTTCCTTGACCTCTTTGCGCAGGCCGTAGGAAGTCCGCTGCGCGACACCTGCCATAATATACTGCTGAAGATAGCCGAACAGGGCACTCGCCACATACAAGCCAGCCAGAATCATCACGATCTGCCAGATGTACTCAAAGTCAACCGCTGCGCCCGGAATCCCCTGCATCTTGGCGAAGACGCCTTCGCTCAATTTGGTCACGGCCTTGGACATGATCTTGGGACCCAGAATGTTAAACACCGTGCTCAAGATTGCCGTAATCAACACGGCAAGCAGGTGGAACTTGAACGGAGCCAGATAACCGGTGAGGCGCTTGAAGGTTGCTTTGAAATTCTTGGGTTTGGCTCCGGGCATCATCATGCCGCCTGGTCCATGTCCCATGCCAGGGCCGGGACCTCTGCGCGGAGCCTGCGTTTTGCTGCTATTTTTTTCGCTCATTGCACTTCCTCCTCTAGCCCGGCGGCAATCTCCTCTTCAGACAATTGGGAAGAGACGATCTCCCGATACACATCGCTGGTGCGCATCAGTTCGCTGTGACGACCGATGCCAGCCACTCGTCCCTGATCCAGCACAATAATGCGATCTGCATCCATGACGGTGCTGACGCGCTGCGCAACCATCAGGACGGTCGAATCTTTGGTCTCCTGCTTCAGTGCGCTGCGCAGTCGGGCATCTGTCTTGAAGTCGAGAGCGGAGAAACTGTCGTCGAAGATATAGATCTCCGGACGCCGAACCAGCGCTCTGGCAATGGACAGACGCTGCTTCTGACCGCCCGACAGATTCGATCCGCCCTGGGAGACTGGAGCGTCATAACCTTCGTCAAGCCCATCGATAAACTCGGCGGCCTGCGCGATTCGAGCCGCTTCGCGGATCTCCTCGTCGGTCGCCTCTTCCTTGCCGTAGCGGATGTTCTCCGCTACACTGCCGCTGAATAACAGCGCCTTCTGCGGGACATAGCCGATCTTGTGGCGCAGCGATTCCTGGGACAGCTCCCGAATGTCTACCCCATCGACCAATACGGCGCCGGAGGATACATCGTAGAATCGCGGAATCAAGCTGACCAGCGTAGACTTGCCCGAACCGGTGCCGCCGATGATGGCGGTGACTTCGCCCGGTTTGGCATCGAAGGAGATGTGTTCGATCGCCGGGGCTTCGGCTCCTTCGTAGCTGAACGATACATCGCGGAACTCCAGATGACCACGTTCGGCGACCGTCTTCGGCGATGGGGCGTCTTCGATGTCCGGAGCAGCTTCCAGCACTTCGTTGATCCGGCCTGCCGATACTGAAGCACGCGGAACCATGACGAAGATGATCGAGACCATAATCAGGGAGAACAGAATCTGCATGGCGTATTGGATAAAGGCAATCAGGTTGCCGAGCTGCATGTCGCCTGCATCGATACGAATACTGCCGAACCAGATGATGGCGATGGTCGAGAAGTTCAAGATCAGCATCATGGCTGGCATCATCGCCGCCATCAGCTTGTTGACGCGAATCGCCGTATCCGTCAGATCGCGGCTCGCTTCATCGAACCGCTTGCGTTCGCTGTCTTCGCGGCCGAAGGCGCGAATGACACGAATCCCCGTCAGGTTCTCACGCAGAACCAGATTCAGTCGGTCGATCTTTTTCTGCATGGCCTTGAACAGCGGCAGGGCACTTCGACCGAGAACCAGAATGAGCAGCGCCAGAATCGGAATGACCACCACCAGAACGAGCGACAGCTTGGCATCCTTGGATACCGCCATAATAATGCCGCCGATCATCATCATCGGAGCCATAGCCAGCATCCGCAGCATCATAATCAGCACCTGCTGAACCTGTGTGATGTCATTGGTTGTGCGGGTAATCAGCGATGCTGTACCGAACTTATCGAATTCCTTGAGGGTAAAACGCTGGGCATGCGAGAAGACCTTACTGCGCAGGTCCCGTCCGAATCCCATGGACACTCTGGCGGATAGATAGCTGCCGACAATGGAACAGACCATGCCCACCAGCGCTACGCCGAGCATCAGCCCGCCGATCTGCCAGATATACGGAATGTCGCTCTTGGCGATGCCCTCGTCCACGATGTCCGCCATCAGTGTCGGCAGATACAACTCGGTCAGCGCCTGAACGAACACGGCCAACAGGACGAATACCACGCCGACCCGATAGGGCTTCAGCATGCGAAACAATTTCATCATAACGGTCTCTCTCCTTTATCCGACGCTTCCGCGTTCCCGTCTTGCCCGGACTTTTCATCCTCCGCGTGCTCCCGTTCCTCACGCAGCACGAAGTACTCGTGGGTTCGGTTCAATAGATGGATGAGCTGCCGGGTATCCGTTTCTCCCAGATAATCCGTCAGCCCACCAACCATCGCTTCCATCTCCTGAATAAACGAATCCGTTACGCGCACCCCTTCATCCGTCAGGGTAATGCGTACGGCGCGTCGATCCGCAGGATCGGGGGAACGTGCAACCAGGCCGTCATTCTCCAGCCCTTTTATCAGCTGCGTTACCGTAGGCGAAGTCACATTGAGAATCTGGCTGAGTTTGGATACCATGATGCCCGGCTCTCCATGATCCACGTGAGAACGAAGTACCATAAGCAGCGCTCCTTCACTTTGTTTGCGCCCTGCCATCGGGCCACGATGTTTGCTTTTGCCCCTGTGCTGAAAGCGTCTGATGGTCAGCATAAGCTCACGAGCCAGCGGGCTGATGTGCGTTTCCATCTTGGTCTCCTTTCCATATATGCTCCATCGGCTGTCCAACTTTCCAATTTCCATTTTCAGGTGGAGTTTAATATTTAGGTTGACTAATATTTAGGCTTACAATCTATTAGCCACCTAATTGTATCCGCATGAAAGAGGAATGTCAACTTGGACATACGAAATTTTTCAAAGGTCTCATAAAGCATCCATAATATAGCGGTACAACCTCCCATCCAATCCGAAAGACAGACCCAAATCGGGATTCGCTGCATGGAAACGCTCGGCGTTGGCTTTCATCTCGGCGCTGTCACGTGCATAAGAAAATACGATCCCTTTCCATTCCTGGGCAAGTTGGCTTACTTTCTCGGATTGCGGCGAAGTGCCTTGATCCAACTCAGCTCGCAGTTCTTCGATGATCCGGACAAAACGCTCTGATTCAACGCGTTCGGCGTCGGAGTTTCCATTTTCGTAATCCATCCGCAGCATCTCGATCTGCTGTCGGGTAAAGTAGCTCTCCCGGTCCGCTTTCATCGCACCAAGCAGTACGGTCAGTTCGTTGGCACTCATCGTCCGCCGGGCTTGCGCCGACCGCAGCGCCTCCTCCAACTGACCCAATAGGCGCTGCCGCGCTTCAAGTTCCGCACGAAGCCGCGTAATCTGGAGTTCGAGCGCACGCGTCGCTTCTTCGCTTTGGCCGTCCAACATGCCCCGAATTTCATCCAGTGACAAACCGATCGATTTAAGCGAGAGAATCCGCTGGAGACGGGACAAATCTTCGGTGTTGTACAGACGGTGCCCCGATTCGGTGCGGGCGGATGGGGAGAACAAACCGATCTGGTCATAGTATCGCAGCGTTCGGAGCGTCAATCCGGTCAGAGCGGATAACTCGCCTGTTTTCCAATATTTCTGCATGCCGGATTCTCCTCTCCGATGGTTTTTACTTTCTTATAATTGGTAGCGCTGACCGCAGATTCGGCATACGGCTTCACCGCTTTTGACATTCGCCTCGGAATCGGCAGCGCTGCCGGAGCGCTCCAGCAAACCGGCCATTCCCGCCAGCATCTCCTGTGAACAATAACATTGCCAGCGAACCGGCAGCTCATCCAGTGTTCTCATGCTGCGTACTGGTTCGAGATCCCACAGCGGGCCGGTTCCATCCAGACTTGCTGCAACTCGCCGCAGCAGGCCCTCCGGTGCGTTTGGCAATAGCTGGGCGAATACAGCTTCGGAAGAGTGGCATCGGCCACCCCGCAGGTCCAGCCGGGTGCGGATGCAGATTTCATTCTGCTCGCTCTGCCGAAAATAATGTTCGATGCCGCGAGCCATGCTTCGATGGGGCAGATCGGTGATCCCCGTAAATTGACCAGAAGCGGAGCTGCTGACACAGCGAATCGTTCCGTACGTATCGGAAGCGGAACGCTCCGAAGTCTGATGCGTTCCGGAAGCAGCCTCGGAACCTGCGTCTATATAGGCCCGCACGCTGCCGGATGCTTCGGCGTCAGCCATGATCCACAGCCCAAGCAGCGTGGAACTCATCTTGAAGGTCAGTCGCTGTCCATCTTTCAGTGTGCCACTCAGCAGGCAGGCCGCCGAGAAGCTCTCGGCCAGAGCATGGATCGCCTCTGGCTGCTCCGTCCCCGTTCGTTCCAACAACTCACGCATCGGAGCTGTGTTGTCGATCCAGAAAATCCGGACCGCATCGTCGTATGTCAGTCCCCGAACCAATGGTGCCTCAATCATATGGGAAATCAAAGATCGATTCATCCTATCCGCTCCTCTCTACAGCCACTATAAAACATGACGTAACGTCACGTTCAAGCTTTAATTTTCGGAAATGCTGAAATTCGCTCCACCTGCTCCCCTCTTGCTGCGTTGGACTTGCTGGGCATGTTGAAGACCTTCACCGTAATCGGTGAAGGTCTTGTGAATGTGTGTGGTTATCCGCGTTCTATCGCGCTCCCCACTCATCCGGCAGCAGCGAGCGGTAAGGCTCTTGTAGAAAGCGATCATCGGCCAGGATCAGCACGCCCCGGTCCTCTTCGGTTCGGATCAGACGTCCGCCTGCCTGCTGGACTTTGTTCATGCCCGGATAGACGTAGGCATAATTGAAGCCGCTGCGTCCGCGTTCGTTAAAATAATCCCGAATGATGTCGCGCTCCAGTCCGATCTGCGGCAGTCCCACGCCAATGACCGCCACCCCGGTCAGCCGTTCTCCGGTCAGGTCAATGCCTTCGGAGAACACGCCGCCCATGACGGCAAAGCCCACCAGGGTACGTTCTCGATTGGCCGAGAATGCTCCCAGGAATGTGGTGCGTTCTTCTTCGCTCATGCCTGAATCCTGACCGATGATCTCGATCTGCTCCCGATCAATCCGCGTCTCAAAGGCCTGCCTTACCTCCTGTAAATACGCATACGAAGGGAAGAAGAACAGATAGTTGCCGGGACGGCTGCTCACTGCATCGGCCAGCGCAACTGCCAACGTCTCGCGTGTACGTTCCCGATCCCGAAAACGCGTGGATACGGGCAGCACCCGAACTTCGAGCTGCTCCGGGCTAAATGGTGAGGGAATCGACAGCGTGTAGTCATCTTCTGCCGCGCCCAGCATCTCCCGATAGAAGCCAAGCGGCGCCAGCGTTGCCGAGAAATACACGGCAGAGCGATAGTTCTTGGAAGCCTGGAGCAGCAGTTCCGATGGATCGAGGCAGAACATCTTCATCCGAACCTCGCTTCCATCCGTTTCCACGTACGTCACATACTGGTCGCCGTACAGCCGCCCGATGCGCAGGAAAGTCTGGGAAGCAAAATAGGCCTCCAGCAATTCCTCTTCCGCCTCCGCGCCGTGCACGCTCACCAGCGCATTTTCCGCCTGCTCAACAAACGGTTCAAGGAGCTTGAACATGACTTCCGGCGGCTCGTGACCGACGAAGCGGCCTTCTTCACCCGCCTGCTTGCGCAGCAGAATCAGATAGGCATTGACGCGATCGGCGGCGGCTCGGACGCCCTCATGGATGCCTTTATAGCCGCGTTTGATCGCCAGAAAAGCAGACTTGAGCAGATCAGCGGAGAACATCTCCCGGCCGCGTTCGACCAGGTTATGCGCTTCGTCAACCAGCAGGGCGGACTTGCCCCGCTGTTCATCGGATAGTCGTTTGAAGGAAATCCGGGGGTCAAACACATAATTGTAGTCGCAGACGACTACGTCTGCCGCGTAAGCCGCATCCAGCGAGAACTCAAAGGGACACACCGTATGCTTGCGGGCGTAAGTCTCCAGCACCTCGCGCGTGATCCGCGTCTCGTTCTCGAACAGATCCAGCAGCGCGGCATTGATACGGTCATAATAACCGATGGCAAAGCGGCACCCGCCGCCTACGCAGTCTTCCTCTTCCTTGAAGCAGACTTTGTCCTTCGCCGTAATCGTGACCGAGCTAAGATAGGCGCCGCTGCGTTCCAGCAGCGACAGGGCTTCTTCCGCTCCGGCCCGGGTTGTCGTCTTGGCGGTTAGATAATAGATCCGACCAATCAGCCCTTCACCAATCGCTTTGACCGCAGGGAACAAGGTCGAGATGGTCTTGCCGGTTCCGGTTGGCGCACGCGCCAGCAGATTTTTCTCTTCGCGCACCGTCTTGAACACCGCTCCCGCAAATAGCCGCTGACCCTCCCGGTATCGACCAAACGGGAACGGCATCGAAGCGGCTGCAAGATTGCGCTTCTCCTCACGCTGCTTGAGCAGCAGGGCGAAGGGTGCATATCGCTCCGCGACCTCCTGCACAAAAGCGGTCAGTTCTGCCCGCGTCTTCTCTTCAATGCGTACACTGCGTTCACCGCCAGGCTTGTGCACGTAAGTCAGGCGTACCCCCACTCGCTCCAGCTGCATCTCTTCTGCAAACATGTAAGCGTAAAACCTCGCCTGTGCCCAGTGCACATCACGACCTTCACCGATCTGCTCCGGCAGCTCGGACGTGGATTTGATCTCATCGATGGTATACAGACCATCCTCGCCCAGCAGCAGCCCATCGCATCGCCCTTCGACCTGTACAACCAGTTCTCCCTGCGCACAGGTCAGCTCGGTTTTGAGAAACACTTCCTTACGGTCATGTTCCCCGTATTTCTCTTGCACTTCACGATGAATCCGGGTTCCTTCCTGAAGAGTGACGCCGAAGCGCGTACCGGATTCCAGACTGCCGCTGCGAAAGACGTATTCCACCAGCGGGCGAACCGAAGTTTTTACCGTATAAGGCATGTTTACGCCTCCTTTTCAGGCAGACAATTGCTCGTTTATCGTGCTTTTGCCGTTTTTTTGTGGATGAGGAGTGACGAAAAAGGGTTCTTCTACGTCTATCCCATTATAGGCGAATGGCGCTGCTGAAGTTCAAATCGGCCACCGCCCCCGTCTTGTCGATGCCGTCAGCAAAAAGCGACCTTCGCCTTAAAGCGAAAGCCGCTCCTGGATGTACCGGTTCGTCTTCTTGATCTATTGCAGTACCCGTCTTGCCGATACGTAATGATCCTGCCAGTATTTGAGGCTGAGGTCAGCCACGGCCACGCCGTCTTTGCTGGAACTGTTATGCACCAGATGTCCTTCGCCATCGTAGATGCCCACGTGACCGATCAGACCTGGCACACTGCTCCAGAAGAACAGCAGGTCGCCCTTTTGCCAATCGTCCTTGTCAACGGCAATGCCGACATCCTTCTGATAAGCGGTTCCGACCGGGATGTCTACGCCGACCTGACCGAACACATAACGTGTAAACGAGGAGCAGTCAAACAGCACGGGCGCCACATTTTTGCCAAACCCATAATGGGTGATGCCCTGCAAGGACAAGGCGTTCGCCAATACCTGATCCGCAGCTTCGGCTCCAACTACACCGACAGATGGAATAGTAGGTGGCGGCAGAATCAGCGAAGGGTCAACCGGAACAGTCGATCCTGCGTCCGGCTGCGGCGTCACTGTGCTCGCTGGAGGCGGAGTGGTCGGCGAGGACGTTTCCGTAGGCACCGAAGCATTGGCGTTCGTCGATCCGTCAGCCAGCGTATAATTCACGTAGCTGGTCGATACATATCCGGTCACCCCGCTGGCATCGGTAATCTTGAGCCAGGCAGAATTGGTCAGCTCCACAGCTGCGAAAGTCTCCCCTGCGGACAGCACGCGGTAGACGTCACTGCCCGTTACGGGTTCAGCGCGGAAATTGACGTTTTTGGTTACGGTGCCGCTTCCTGTCGGTTGAACCGATGGAGATGCAGGGGCTGCGGGTTCCGTGGACGTCTTAACCGGAGAGACTGCTGGAGCTGGCGATGCAGCCGGCTTAACTGCTGCTGGAGCCTTGGACGGAGAAGCAGGTGGCGTCGAGACTTGGGAGCTGGAGGCCGCAGGCGAAGCCGAAGAAGCCGTATCTCCCTTGGCAGACTTGGCATACGTGATATAGGAAGCGGACACATAACCTACCTTGTCACCAGCCTGGACTTTCAGCCAGTAGGCGTTGGATTCGGCCAGCACTTCCAGTTTGGTTCCGGGCTGAAGGGTGCGATAGACACTGCCTTCCGAGGCGGAAGGAGCCGAACGAAGATTGACCGGACGATCCACTTTGCCTGGAGAAGCTTCCGCGACGATGGGGACGGTCACTAATAGAGCCGATGCTGCGAGCAGACTAAAAATCTTTCTTTTCATGAGGGCCTCCTTGTAAGTCGTTGGACGCTCCCGGACGAAAATCGGCCGAAAACGGTCATTCCACAAGATTAAAGCGGATTCGTGAGTTCTCTACCGCCATTTTATCTGTTATCGTCCAGAATCGCCAGCTTTTTAGGGAGAAGATTGCCGAATTCGTTAACTCTTCACGGAATGGGAAAAACGTTTTTGACATCTTGTTCGAGCGGGAGCATAATAGCTAAGGATTTAGGCTTGATGCTCCGAAAATGGGGCAAATCGTTCCAAACGGGTTAACGCTATATAACAGGTTCTTCGCACATGTACCTTCGCGCAGAACCCCATTGACAGCCCATCGTTTGGTTAGAATTGTCCGAACCTGCTGCCCATACACCCAGCCGCTTCTCAACCGCAAGGGGAGCGTGATCCGGGTGCCATTCGGGTGAGCGTATGTATGTTCATCATTCAAATAAAGGAGCTTTGCACCGTGGAATCCATTAAACATTGGCGGTCATTGCTGACTCGCCCTTTCGTCCTGTTTACTTTGATCCTGCTGATTAAAGGATACATTGCCTGGGGTCCGATCTTCGATGACACCCCGATCTGGGGCCCTCTGCTGACGGAGATCCCGTTCCTGTGGATCATCTTCTGTCTGTTCGAGTGGCTGGCGACCAAACGCAAATTGCTGTGGTATATGATTACCAACCTGCTGGTGACGGCCTTGTTCTTCACCGCAATCATCTACTTCAAATATTATGGCGTGGTGGTCAACTATCATGCGCTCGATCAGAGCCGTCAGGCCGTTGAAGTCAGCGACAGCGTTGTCTCTCTGCTGGCACCGCAGTATCTGCTGATCTTCACTGACATTATCGTCTTGACCGTCTGGTTCTTCATTAGTAAAAAAGCGCGGAAATGGCGGCAAAACGTCGTTCATCACCGGATGAGCCACCGCGTCGTGGGCAGCCTGCTGATTGTCTCGCTTGTGCTCTGCACCATGAACATCTGGCCGAACCGCGCCAGCATGAACGAAGTGGTGAAGGCCGAGAAGATGGGAATTCTCAACTACGAGGCCTATACGCTGCTGACCGACCGTGAAGAAGATCCAACTCCACTGGATCAGATTACCCAATCCAAGATCGATCAGCTCAAAAACATTCAGGAACCTGCCAAGCCCGCTTATTTTGGAGCAGCCAAGGGTAAAAACCTGATTATTCTTCAGATGGAATCGCTTCAGAACTTCATGGTAGGACTCAAGATCGACGGTCAGGAGATCACACCCAACCTGAACAAGCTGTCGAATGAAGGGCTGTATTTCCCGAACTTCTATCAAAGTGCCGGACAGGGCAACACGTCCGACGCCGAGTTTACGGTGAATACGTCGTTCTACATTCCTCCGCGCAAGGCCGCAGTCATCGCTTACGGTGAAAAAGAACTGCCAAGCCTGCCCAAGCTGCTCAAGTCAAACGGCTACCAGACGGCGACCTTCCATACAAACGATGTCACGTTCTGGAACCGAAATCAGCTGTATGCCGCGCTGGGATTCGACAAATATTATGACAAGAGTTTCTTCGGAACAGACGATACGGTTTTCTTCGGTTCTTCCGACGAAGTGCTGTACAAAAAAACGACAGATCAGCTGCAAAAGATGGATCAGTCCGATCAGCCGTTCTACGCCCAGATCATCTCGATGAGTTCTCACCATCCGTTCACCATACCGGAAGAGAAATACAAGATGAAACTGCCGGAACGTTACGAAGGCACACTGATTGGCGATTACATCCGGGCGCAGAATTATGCGGACTACTGCCTCGGTCAGCTGATCGACGAATTGAAAGCAAAGGGTCTGTGGGATGACAGCCTGCTGATGCTCTATGGGGATCATCTGGGTCTGCCGCTTCATTCGATGAATGAGCAGGATCTGGAACTCGCCAAAGAAATCTTCGGTCACGATTATACGTACAGTGATATGCCGAATATTCCGTTCATGATTCTGGGATCGGGCGTGTCGGGAACCGACCATACCCAGCAGCAGTTAGGGGCACAGGTGGATATTCTGCCTACGGCTGCAAACCTGCTGGGCATCTCGCTCAAGGACCATATTCACTTTGGACAGGATCTGCTGAATCAGAAGGAAAATATGATTCCGGAACGTTACTACTGGCCTTCCGGCTCGCTGATTACCGGAGATACGCTGTTTATTCCGGGTACAGGCTTCGAGGACGGTACGTATTACCCGCTGAAAAAAGGCGGCACCTCTACGGGAGGCGTCACCGAAGATCAGTTCAACCGGATGCTGGAGCTGTTTGACCTGTCGAGCAGCTACGTGCGTCAGCAGCCGGATCGACCGGAGGCAGCAGCAGAGTAAGCTGGGATGTTCGAGGGGTTGAAACCCTCACCGAGTGACAAAGAATCGATGAGAGTCCGGTAAGCCTGGAGGTTCAAGGAGGTTGAATCCCTTGGGCATCACTGCTTGCGCGTAACCAGGCACAATCGTGTAAAAGCATATACGCATTACCGTGTAAAGTCGGATATAACGCAAAAGAATCGCCCGTGAAGGCCTGGAACAAACAGCCTGAACGGACGGTTCTTTTTTGTGCGGCTGCGACGATGAGGTGCCCGGTTTGTCTGGCGGGTTTTCAACCTGCCCGCATAGGGAGCTGAACATATCTGGCTATTGGACGCCATCCCTTGTCCTTGTAGGATATTCCGCTGTGATCGATCGGCTTATGTGGTGGGGATCGGGTGAAAAAAATCAGATGGTCCGACTGATTGGCCGGACGCCAAATGCCAAATGGCCCGCTAACGGATTGTATGTCCGTTAGCGGGCCATCTGGTCAGGTAGATAAATACTAACGGATCGTATATCCGTTAGGAGTACATAAAAGCCGAAAAAGCAGGAAATTCAGCGTGATTTCGACTCTAATCGCCATCTGAGTCTGTTAGGAAACGAAAAGGCCGAATTTCAGGCTCTAAAGGTTCTTTCATTCCGTCAGGCTGGCGGAGGACTGGCAGAGGGACGAAACGCAATCGTTTGATCGAGATCGCAGACTCGCTGGGTTCCAGCGCGGTGCCTCGCCCGCGCGTAAACAAACAAGTCGGAACAGGCTGCGTTCCGGCCTAGTCCAGCTCCGATACCGAGAAGCGGACGCAGGCGCCGCCCTCCGGGCGGTTGTGCGCGGCGATCTCGCCGCCGTGCAGCCGCACGACGGTTCGGGCGATGAACAGCCCGAGACCCGAGTGCCCGCCGCCCGAATCGGCGGCGGAAGACCTGGCCGCATCTTCGCGGTAAAACTTCTCGAAGATGCGGCCGCCCCCGGCTTCGGCGAAGCCGGGACCGTCGTCGCACACTTCAAATTCGGCCCCGCCGGGCCGAATGGTCAGCTTCAGTGCGACGGTACCGCCCTCCGGCGAATAGCGGAGGGCATTGCTTACCAGGTTGTCCAGCACCCGGTTGATCCGGTGCTGATCCAACCTCAGCGGGCCGCGATCGTTCTCGGCCCGCTCGTCCCGCGACTCCAGCGCGAAGATCGCGCCGCGCTTGCGGCACAGGAAGGCGTATTCTCGTCCCTTGGCATGGACGGCTGCCGCCAGGTCGATCGGCTCCGGACTTAACGAGAAGTCCGGACGTTCCACCCGCGCCGCCTCCGACAGATCGGCGGTCAGGGCGATGGAGCGCTCTGCCGCGCCCAGAATCGTCTCGGCATAGCGAATCGCACGCTCGGGACGGCGGCCCCCGTCTTCCAGCAGTACCTCCGCATGACCGCGAATCACGCTGAGCGGCGTGCCCAGATCATGCGCGACCGCCGCAATCCGGTCGCGGCGCTCCTGTTCCGACTCCCATTCGCGCTTCAGCGACTGGCGCAGCGCTTCGCGCATCTGCTCGAAGGCCGCGAGAAGCTGGTTCAGCTCACGTACGCCGGTTCGCTGACCATCGAGCGAAAAATCCAGGTCGTGTTCGCGGATCTTCTCCGCTCCTTCGATCAGTCGGTCGAAAGGTTCTTCGATCCGCCGACTCAGGCGTCTACCGCTCCAGACGGTAAAGCCATATAGATAAACAAACGGAGCCGCCGCCATCAGCAGGCCGCCCAGAATCAGCAGCGCACTGCGCCCCGGATTGGCCGAAGCCGCCGTCAATTTGTACCGCAGTGCGATAGCTCCCTCCAGCCTGCCGTCACGTCCGGCCAGCGGCTCATACTGGATGAAATAGCCGCCGGAAGACACATGATCGTTCAGCCGTTCCAACAGATCGTCCGCTCCATGAATCGCTGCGACTCCCGATGATTGGAAAGAACCATATACTCTCTGCCCATCTGCCTGATAGATCTCATAGTCCATTCCTTCAGCAGGCACAATGGCTTCCACACGGCGCTGTGAAGAAGGTTCGGTCGGACGTTCGACAGCCCGAATCTGGGACGTAATCATGGGAATCTGACTTTCGTAATAATTGGCCGGACGCAGATCGGAGCCGAACAGAATCAACAGCGCAATCGCTACCGCCCAGGTCAGCACGGTTGCCAGGACGCTCAGCAGCAGTGTGCGGTGAAAGGCGCCCTGGATCAGCGCTTTGAGCCGCCGTTCCCTGGGCAGACGATTGCGTTCCTTCTTAGGATTGTTGCTCCCGCTGGCATCAAGTTCCGCTGCGGAACCTAGCTCTGCGCTGTCCGTTCGCTTCTTCCCGTTCCTATTTAGATCTGCCACTTGTAACCGACTCCCCATACTGTACCGATTGGATTGAGTTCGGGATCAATGGCAGCGAGCTTCGCCCGAATCTTCTTGATATGTTCGGTCACGGTCGCGGAATCTCCGTCTGCCTCCAGCCCCCAGATTCGCTCATAAATATCTTCGCGCGCGAAGACCTGCGAAGGATGCAGCGCCAGCAGCAGCAGAATGTCGAACTCTCTTGCCGTCATAGGCACATCCTGATCGCCAATCTTCAGCTCCCTTCCCTTCGCGTCGATCGCCAGTACACCGAAGCGCAGAAAGCGGTCCGCGCCCGCACGTTCTCTTTTTTCCCGGCGCAGATGAGCATAGATTCTTGTCTTGAACTCACGCAGGCCGAACGGCTTCACCAGATAATCGTCGCCGCCAGCCATCAGCCCACGCACGCGGTCTTCTTCCGATCGCCGGGCGCTTACGAACAGAATCGGACAGGACGCACGCTCACGAATCGCTTCGCACAGCGCGTAGCCATCCATTCCCGGCATCATTACATCCAATACGACGACATCCGGTTTCTGCGGGAGCAGTTGAAGGGCTTCTTCCCCTCCATAAGCGCACAGCACTTCATATCCCTCGTCTTCCAGTGCGTCGCGCATAAAAGCCACAATCTCCCGTTCATCATCCACCAGCATGATCCGTTCCGCCATGCCGTCACCTCCCGCTTCCATCCTTCGCTTACTGGGTCCACTCCCTGCGGCTCCAGCTCCATGTTCCCATTATAGCGCAGACGACCAGCATGGCGCAGACGATCCAGCCGAGTGAGGCATCGCTGCCGCCAATTCCACCAAGGAAGTGAAACACCGAGTCGGATACCGCCAGCAGGAAACTGAGCGAGTCCGACACGTAAATGCCGCCAACGGCTACAGCCAGCACGCCGATATAGGCCAGCACCGGGTTCGGCAGCAGACGTGCCACCAATCCGCCGATTCCGAGCAGTGCGGCGAATACACCCATCGCAATCCCGTAGAAGCCCAGTCCAAACCCGATAGCTCCGGCTGCACCGACCGTTCCCGCACCCATGATCGTCGTCTCCGATACCTGAGGCATAAAGATCAGCCCGAAAATCGTACCGATCGCCCAGGTTGCCAGCGCCAATCCACCCACCAACAGCACCAGAACCAACCATTTCACCAGGAACAGTTTGGCTCTTGAGACGGGACGAATGAGCGCCAGGCGCAGGGCACCGGACGAGACATCACCGCCGAAACTGTCTGCCGCCAGCATGGGAACAATCACAAAGTTCATCAGAATCGCCAACTCCCGCAGCAGGAAGGGCGAGGTATTGAGTGAATCCAGTTGGACGCTGCGGTTCATATCATAGAAGCTGGTTCTGAACATCGACAGAAAAGCACACTCCAGCAGAATAAAGATCAAATAGACAATGATCGCCGCCCACGTCCGCTTCCGTTTGAACACCCGCTGAACTTCGCTTGCAATCAAGTTTCCCGTTTTGACTGTCGCCGTCTTACTCATAAGAATCTCTCCTTTTCCATATCCAAGCTGTCATGCCGCCAAATAACGCCCCGTATCCCAGCAGTACGGACAGATTCCACAAGAACAAGCCGTGCAGATTCGCCAGCATGGCAGCCAGGCCTTCCCATTCGATCATGAGCAGTGACAAAAAATAAATCCGTACGTACACTGCCGTTTCAAACAGCGGTCGGAAATAGTTCAGGGTTGTCGGCAGCATGTACGAGAGCAGCAGGAAGCCGATCCCCAGCCCCAACGCCGCCGTTGTCGTCCGTGCAGCCGCCGCAATCCAGAAGAATACCGTCAGCAGAATCGCCAATGCCAATGCGGCCAGGCCGTAATAGGCCAGATCATATCCGATCCCCTGCATATAAGTGACATTGCCGGCTTCGTAGAACAGCGGGTAGCTTTCGGGTTTGGGAAACCAGATCAGTCCTACCCCTACTGAGCAAATGAAATACAATCCCAACTGAATCCACATGAACAGCAGCGCCACCAGCCACTTGGCCGCCATGATCCGTCCGAGCGAAACGGCGCGAATCATGCCCATTCTGAGTTGACCGCCGCGATACTCTTCCGTGACGGACAATCCGGCCAACACCAACATCATGCCGCTGAACGCGGTAATCAGCATCTCGGCCAGCGCAAGCACCGGCACATTGCCTGCGGTTGCGTATTCGGGGACACCGGGATGCAGGCTGATATTGTGTGCACTCAGGTATTTGGCCGAAGCCAGTGCAAGCAAAGGGGCGGCGCAGGCCATCAGCCGGACGCTGTGCCGCTTCCACAGACGCTGCCATTCTGCCGCAAACACTTTGTCGAAGCCAACGCAGGATCTTCCTCCTCCGTGTTCAACCACTCTTTTCATCGCTGCGGTACTCATGTCGTCATCATCTCCACAAAGGCATCTTCCAAGCTCTCACGACCGCCAAGCATCTCATCACGGCTGCCCGAGAAGACCTGCTCGCCTTCACGAATCACGACGATCCGGTCACAAATTTTCTGAAGTTCATCGAGCAGGTGACTGGAGACAAGCACGGTCTTGCCCAGTTCATGCTTGAGTCGCAGAATCAATTCGCGCAGCTCCCGAATCCCCATGGGATCAAGTCCATTTGCGGGTTCGTCGAGAATCAGCAGCTTGGGATCACCCAGCAGCGCCTGTGCGATGCCAAGCCGCTGCTTCATGCCCAGCGAATACGTTTTGACTTTCTCATCCGCCCGTTTGTCCATGCGCACGATCTCCAGCACCTCGCGTACCCTCTGCTGCCGAGCCGCGCGATTGGGCAGATTGGGATGCAGCAGCGCCAGATTGTCCAGATTCTCCCGCCCCGTCATATAAGGGAAGAAGATGGGGGATTCCACAATCGCTCCGACATTCAGCACGGCTGCTTCCCTCTCCTTCGCCACACTGCGTCCTTCGATGCAAATGTCGCCGGAATCCGGTCGAATCAGCCCGGTCATGACGCGAATAAGTGTCGTTTTGCCTGCTCCATTCGGGCCAAGCAGCCCGCAGATCTCGCCGTGGTCCACCTTGAATGAGACGTTGTTCAGCAGCGTGCGACGTCGAACTTTTTTGGTCACATTCGCAATCTCGACCAGCGGATACTGCGTCTGCGGCATGTTCGACGTTTCCCGGCGACTTTCTTCGATTCTTTCCATGTTCATGTTCCTCGCTTTCCGCGACTCAGACGCTGCTTGCGCCTGGCCTTGTCTGATTACTCCCAGTGTAGAAAGCAAATCTAAAGAATCGATAAAGCCGCCGAATGTTTTCGCCCAACAGTCAAATCTCCGCTGCATCAACTTCCAATAGAAAAAACCATCGCCTCAGGCTCGATGGAACAGCCCAATTGGATGGTTGGTTATGCCGATTGAATTGCGGCATGTATACGGGCACGTCTTACTCGGAATTTGGCCACATATGAGATCAAGAGCATGCCGTAACAGAGGCCAAGACCAGTGTACAATCCTGCAAGCGCGAAATGCGTGACACTTAAATAAATCCCGACAATCGAAATTCCATAGATGAGGGTTGAATAATAAAGAACCCACTTTTCGGAATCCACCGCCTGCAACGTCGCACGAAAAATCATCTGCAGCCCGTTAATCAGTCCAGTCACAATCACAAGCGGCATGAGGCGGTGGATAATGGAAATGACGGCTGGCTTATCCGTGATGAGACCTGCAAATGGCGACGCGAAAAAGATCATCAGCAGTGCCAACGGAGTCAGAACGATGCCCATCATGAGACAAGACAAGGAAGCATATTTAAATCCATCCCTCTGATTCTTCCCGAACCCTTGAGCCGACAGTGTCATACAGGTTCCTGAGAATCCATACATCGGGATCATGAACAGTTCCATGAGGGTCGTCAGAACCGTATAAGCGGCAAGCAGCTGCACATCCAGCCTTGCGACGAACGCCGTTAACGCGATGGCAAACAAGGTATATTCGACGAGATCCTGCAGAGCCAGCGGAATATACAGACGGAACAAACTTTTTAACGTGTTTTTCGCTAACATGAACCGGAATCTGAATACTCGATACTTGCGGAACATCATCACGCTAATCAAAATGCTCACCATATATCCAATGACCGAACCCCATGCGGCTCCCTCGATACCCAAGCGCGGAAACCCGAACTTGCCAAACACCAGAACATAATCCATGACTACGTTTACGGCACTCGCCGCAGACAAACTGTAGATCAAAAGATGAGCTTTTTTGATATTCTTGAAGTACGTCGAGAAGTTGAAGAGTACCAGATTAATCCCTAAGGTGAGCGCGTTAATATCCAAATACCGGCCTGCCGGTTCAAGCACGGACGGTTCCAGGCCATATATGAGCCTCAGCACAGTACGCCCTTCCAGCAGGATAAAAACTTCAAACAGCAGACCTATGACCACGGAGAGCGTCATCACCACGTTGAAGACCTGACCGAAACCCTGCCGATCTTCCCGCCCCCAGTATTGCCCACCGACGATATTAAACGCTGCGCATAATATCCCCAACGTCCCGGTAATCAAAAAGACGAATGATCCGGCTACGCCGACTGCGGCAAACTCTGCGACCCCCAGCTTGCCGACGATGGCCTGATCCGCGAATTGAAAAGCTACCTGGATCAGCTGTGTCAGCATTAATGGAAAGGCCATGCTTCCTATTAATCTCAGATCGCTTCGAGATACCCCCATTCGCTGTTCAAGCATGAGCGATCTCCGCAAGAAGAGATCCGTTTGTATGATTGTTCATCAGCTTCCCCCCATCGGACACCCTGTTCCCGGGAACCAAGTCTCCAAGAATGGACGATCCGCAATCCTTTTCAACCCGCTTAGAGCCGTGCTTCCTGACCCGTCTTAACCAAAATAACCGGATTGATGAAAAAAAGGGGGTGAGGTCGCTCACACTGGCGTCCCGCCCAGCCACTCCCGAGTAAACGTAATCCATTCGCGTGCTGCGTACGATTGATAACGCTCCTTATGCCAGATCACGCCCAGCCTCCACCAGATCGCCGGTTCCTCCATGGGAACGATGGACACCGCTTTGCCGGAAGCCTGTCGGGAGATGGTCTCGGGCAGCAGCGCCACGCCCAGGCCGGCCGCTACCATCTCGCTAATGAGATCCCACTGCGAACTCTCATAGACAATTCGAGGCTGGAAACCGGCCTGTAGGCACTCGTTAATGATGCGATCATGCAGGGTAAAGTCTTCCCGGAAAAAGACAAAGTTCTCCTGCGCCAGCTCGGTTAGTTTCGCACTGGAGGCACCCGCCAAGGCATGGGAAGCGGGCACGATCAGGTTCAGCCGCTCCTCTGCGAATTGGAACGAATCGAATACATCGAAGGAAAGCGGCAGCACCACCACGCCAATATCCAGCAGCCCTTCCGCAACGTCGGATTCGACTTTTTTGGCGCCGTCCTCGAAGACTTGCAGCGTCACGTCGGGATACTGATTGTGGAACGCTCCAATGACTTTGGGAAAAAAGCTTGATCCGACCATCGGCGGCAGACCGATTCGGATCTGCCCGCGTTTTAGCTCGGTCAGGTCACTCAGCTGCGCCGACAGACTGGAGAAGGACTGCGTGATCGCCTGCGCCTGCTCCATGACCACACGCCCGGCATCCGTTAATTCGATCTTTTTGCCGATTCGATCAAACAGCGTGACGCCAAGCTCCGTTTCAAGCTGTCGAATGGCCTTGCTGATTGCCGGTTGGCTGAGGTACAGGGATTCGGCAGCACGGGTGAAACTTTTTAGACGAGCCGTCTCCAAAAAATAAGACAAGTGCCGAATATCCATCTTGTTCTCTCCAATCCTGCTTCCAAAGTTGAGGATTCACGTGTCCAATTATCATAACCAAAAGGAATGATTTTCATTCTTTTTATTCATTTTACTCATGAAAAGAATAGTTGTAAAATTTTCATCATGGAGAATAAATAACAGAACGTTTCATTATTCATTCTTACACTCTTACATGGCTACAGGAAAGGAAGACACCTCATGAAAAAAGTGCTGCTCGCCGCTGTCCAAGTTGCGGCACTGATGGGCTTCTCCGAGCTGATGAATCGCTTGGTGGTCTGGACCCATCTGCCCATCCCCGGCAGCATCCTTGGCATCTTCGTGCTCTTCCTGCTCCTTCAGTTTCGGATCGTTAAGCTGGAGTGGATCGAGCTGGGTGCAGCGTGGCTGCTGGCCGAACTGCTGCTGTTCTTTATCCCCGCCGCTGTTGGCGTGATGAACTATATTCCGCTGCTGGAGCAGGACGGCATTCGCATCTTTGCCGTAGTTGTCCTCAGCACGCTGATCGTTATGATTAGCTCAGGCCTGTTGGCTGGAGCATTATCCAAGAAAAAGGAGGCCCACCCGTCATGATTGGACAAGCTCTGACTTACCTGACTGCCACTCTCGTCATCTATTATGCCGCCAAATGGGTCTATCGCAAATATCCCCGAGTGTATCTCTCACCGCTGCTGGTCACCCCGCTTCTGCTGGTGCTGCTGCTGCTGGTGACTCACTCTTCTTATACCAGTTACAACGCAGGCGGCGTCTGGTTGTCCAAGCTGCTTCAGCCTGCGACCGTCGCCTTCGCCGTGCCGCTGTACAAGAATCTTCAGACGCTCAAAAAACATGCCGGCGAGATTATTGCCAGCGTTCTGTTTGGCTCATTGATGGCCATGTCTTCTTCCGCTCTGCTGGCGCGAATGATGCACTTGGACGGGGAACTGGCTCACAGCCTGGTGCCGCGCTCCGTGACGACCCCAATCGCCATGAATGTCTCCCAGATGATCGGCGGCGTGCCGACCATCACTGCCGTGTTCGTCATCATGACAGGTCTGCTTGGCGCCATGATGGGTCCTTCGGTCGTGAAGCTGCTTCGGATTGAGGGCGACATCGCACGCGGCGTACTGTTTGGAACAAGCGCCCATGGAACGGGCACTTCCAAAGCTTTCGAGCTAAACGCGCTCACCGGTACCATCTCCAGCATCTCCATGATCCTGGCTGCGCTGTTCACACTGGCTGTCGCTCCGATCCTGCTTGGATTTTTGGGATAAGGGAAGTTGATCTAAAAATAAAAAAGACCCCCGGACTCCGATTCGGAGTCCGGGGGTCTTTATGATGGGAATCGGTAGAACTTCTCCTCTACCGATTCCAGCAGCCAGATGGCGGATCAGGTTGCTGGGGACCCGCGCATCCATCTCTATTGCTTGAACGTCTGCCAACTGCCTTATTCCGTGAAGTTGTCGCTCATCTTCTCGATCAGTCGAACCAGTACGGCAGCGGCTTCAGCGCGAGTTGCATCGCCTTTAGGGTCCAGAATTCCGTTGGTCTTGCCCAGCAGGATGCCTTCTTCCAGCATCCGACTGACCGGTTCCTTCGCCCAATTGCCAACCCGTCCATAATCACGGAAAGCCTGTGCGGACGTGTAGTCCGGATCTTCCGTAAACACATCCGGATTCAGCCACAGCATGGTATCCATCAGAATCTTGGCCATTTCTTCGCGGCTGACCGGCTCATCCGGTTCAAAGCTGCCGCCTACATAACCTTTGACGATTCCTTCTTCAAATGCTCCCTGAATGGAAGCCGAATACCAGCGGTTTGCCGGAACGTCGGTGAAGATCGGTTTCGTCTGCGAATTGATTCCCAGCAGCATGGCGACCATCTTCGTAAACTGCGCTCGGGATAACGTCTCACGTGGCCCATAGCTTCCATCCGGTTTGCCATCGAGAATCCCCAATGATGCAAGGCGTTCAATGGCCTCCTGCGCCCAATATCCCTTGATGTCGGTGAAGGAACGTGCTCCGCGATTGGTCAGTGTCACAATGCGACCGGAATCCCCAAGCTCCTCGCCCTCATTCTCCAGTTCAGGCGTGACGGGATTGTTCGTTGCCGGAGTCACTGGATTTCCTGCGGTCAGCGGACCTACCGGAGTTCCCGGGTCGGTTGGCGTGCCCGGTGTGCCCGGTGTACCCGGAGTTCCTCCGCCCGTGCTGGCCGGATAGTTAACCGACGTCAGTGGGCTGTCGGTAGTTCCACGCGTTACGATAACCTGAACGGTACCGCCCGCCTGGTCAAGCGAGACAGGGATCGTGATGCTGGTCTCCCCTGGCGCAACCTGTCCGCGACCAATGATCGTCGTTCCATTTGCTGCATAGATGGTTACGACATCACCCGGTTGTACATTGGAGATCACCACGCTGCTGGCTCCAGGTTCATTATTAACGACCTGGATGTTTGCAGCGGATGGAGCCGGTACCGCGCTGCTCTCGGCGCCATACTCCACCTGGGTCTTGCCGCTCTCGACATTCCCGCGTGTGATCGAGACCTGAACGCTTCCCCCCGAAGGGATGAGCGTAACCGGAACTGTCCAAGTCGATGGATCAGCTCCGACTGTAACCCGATCCAGAATGGTTGTGCCATTCGCCGCGTACACCGTGATGATGTCGCCGGGTTGAAGTCCCGTCAGAGCAACCGTGTCAAAGCTGCCCGTATTGTTGGTAACCGTGATACTGGTGGCAGCAGGTGCGGCCAGCGCAGCCGGTTCCGAATTGTAATTCTGAGCAATCGGTTGACTCTGTACATTGCCTCGCGTCAGACCCACACGTACCAAAGTCTCGCCGTCCGGCAGCGTGACCGGAATGGTCAATGTACCGTCTTCTGTAGCGGTTACCCGATTGAGAATCGTGGTGCCGTTCTCCGCATAGATCGTTACCACGTCACCAGATTGGACATTATCGACGACGACGGTATCCTGCGAACCCAGATTGTTGTTGACCGTGACATCTTCTGGAGCCACTACCGGTGCTCCGCCATTGTTGGCTTCCGCGTCATATGGCCGGGTAACCGGATCACTCTGAAGGGTGCCACGAGTCACCACGACGCGAAGTTCGCCGCCCGGTGTATCCAGAACAACGTTGATCGTGACCGAACCGTTGGTAGTCGCGGTCTGTTGACCCAATACGGTCGTCCCGTTCGCCGCGTAGATGGTAACAATGTCGCCTGCAAGCAGATTATCCACCCGAACGGTGTCACCTGCGCCGGCATTATTTTGAATCGTAATCTCTTCTGCCTTAGGCGCGGTCACCGCAGTAGCTTCCGCTTCATAAGACTGGGTAGTCTTGCCGCTCGTCTGTGTTCCGCGAACGATACCTATCTGGACGTTTCCGCTTCCGTCAGGCAGCGTAACGCCAATCGTGAGGCTGCCTGTGCTGTTGGCAGGAACCGACTCCTGACCCAGTACCGTTGTTCCATCCGCCGCATAGACGATCACAAGATCACCCGGCTGTACGTCCTCTACTGTCACGCTGTCGGCAGGTCCCGGATTGTTTACAACCGTGATCTTGTCGGCTGTTGGTGCTGCAATGGTGCTGGACTCCTGCGTATACGTCTGAGTCGTCTTGCTGCTGGTCACTCCGCCGCGCGTAATGGCCACCGACAGGCCCCCACCTGCTGGAACCAGCGTCACATCAATGGTGATACTGCCGCTGCTCGGGTTCGGCACAAGCTCTTGACCCAGCACGGTTGTACCGTCCGCTGCATAGACGATTACGAGGTCGCCCGCCTGGACATTTTTGACGGTTACCGTATCGGCCGCGCCCGGATTGTTTTCAACGGAAATATCCGCCTGTGCCGGGCCTGCAATCGTTGTCGGTTCACTGGTGTAGGTCTGATTCGTCTTGGTACTTTCCGCACTACCACGCGTCAGGGTCACATCCACATTGCCTGCGCCTGTCTCCAGGGTAACGTTAACGGTGACTGGACCCGCGGAAGAAGCTGTTTGTTCCTGCTGACCGATAATCGTCGAGCTGTTTGGTGCATAGACTCTGACCACATCACCCGGCTGGACATTTTGCACGACTACCGTATCGCCAGGGCCTGGGTTGTTATTAACCTCGATGGCTGCCTGAGCAGGTGGACTTACAGACGATGCTCCCTGTTCAGCATCATACAGCTTAACGGTGTTGGAAGGGCTGGACAGTTGGCCGCGCTTGATACCCACTTGAATCTCGCCGCCAGCGGAATCCAGGGAGACGGAAATCTGCACGGAGCCTGCACTGGCTACTGCCTGGCCAATGATCGTGCTGCCTGTCGAATCATAGATGACCACGGTATCGCCCGGTTCCACATTATTAACAGTAACCGTATCGGAAGCTCCGGCGTTGTTTGCGACAATAATGCTGGCGTCGCCTGGAGCAGTAGGCGCGCTTGCAGGCACAGCGCCATAAGCGACGGTTACCGTCTCACTCGTGCCGCTTGCATTGCTGACATAGAGCGAGATCGCGCCTCCATTTGGAGACAGGCTGACCGGTATACTTACTGTTCCGCTTGCATCTACCGTAACGGGATTGGTCTGTCCATTTTCGTCCGTTACGGTAACTACATCATTTTCCTGTAAGCCGGTGACAACAACGTTACCCTCATTGCTGCCCGTTCGATCCACCGAAATTTGGGACAACTGAGGTGGGTCGATCGTACCCGCTGGCAGCGCGGCATACGTAATGGTGACCGGCTGACTGCTTACACCTCCACGGGTACGAACCGCCTCATAGGTTCCGCCAGCAGCCGCATCGAAGCCGGATGGCACTTCGATGGTCAAGCTGCCGTCCGCCTGTGCCGTAACCGTCGCAAGCGTTCCGGCACCATTGGTCAGCGTCAGGATATCGCCGTCCAAGACCCCACGTACGACCACGATGCCGCTGCCATCGGAATAGATCGTTGTCGTAAGATCATTGGCATCAAGGGTTACGGTCTCGGCATCGTAAGGCAGCGGTGTCTTGGAACTCTCAAGATCTCCACGTGTAATGGAAACAGTCACTGAACCTGCTGCCACAGTCAGCGTCACCGGAACGGTGAATCCAACGCCGCTGCCATCATAAGTCGCTTGCCCCAACACATTCTGTCCATTGGAATCATAGACGCGAATGACGTCGCCGACCTCAAGGGCGTCCACATTCGTAAATTGAACTGTATCTCCGCTGCCTTCGTTATTGGTTGCGCTCATGTCTTGGGCATCCGGCGCTTCCGGAGCCTGAGGCGTTGGTTCAGCGGTGTAAGGAATCGGATCGGATTGGGAACCCTCCGCTGCCTCTCCACGCTGGATCGAGACGGTGAGCTGTCCTTGCGCTGCTCCCAGTGCAACCGGTACAACGGTAGTCGTGCCCTCTGCCGTATGTTGACCCAGCAGTGAGCCATCTGCGGAAGAATAGATGCGAATGATGTCGCCCGGTTGAACCGAACGAACTTCTACCGTGTCGGAAGTCGTGCCGATATTGTTCGTCACCGTCACATCACTTACCGCAGGCGGCGATGCTGGCTGCGGCGTTGGCTCTGCCAGATAAGGCAGGAGCGCAGACTGCTCGCCCTCGATGCCTCCGCGTTCGATACTCACCCGGATATTGCCCGCTGAAGTCTCCAGAGTGACCGAGACGGTCGCGCTGGTTCCTGCTGCGGTATGCTGCCCCAGCCTTGTCGTACCGTTTTCAGCATAGACACGAACGATGTCGCCGGCTTGTACGGAACGAACTTCTACCGTGTCGGCAGCTCCCACGTTATTCGTCACGGTGACTGCCGAAGCAGTTGGAGGGTTCGGTCCCTGCGGAGCTGGTTCCGCCGCATAAGGGATCGGATCAGACTTGTCGCCCTGCTTCGTGCCGCGTTCGATACTTACCGTGACACTTCCTGCGGAAGCGCCAAGGGATACCGAGACAATAGCGCTGGTTCCAGTCGCCGTATGCTGGCCGAGCAGCGTATTGCCGTCTGCGGTATAGACGCGCACAATATCGCCGGTTTCTACAGATCGGACTTCAACCTGATCGGAAGGTCCGGCATTATTCGTAACCGTTACCTGTGCAGCGGTCGGCGCATCCGGTGTCTGCACTTCCGGCGGGTAGGTCACCGGCGTAGAAGGCAGACTGACGCTTCCTTCACGTTCAATGGTGACTCTGACACTGCCTCCAGAGGCATCAAGTTCCACCGGAATGGTTACCGTTGTGCCCGTCGCTTGCTGTTGACCCAGCAGTTCGGTACCATTTGCACCGGCATAGACGCGTACAATGTCGCCTGCCTGTACATCGTTGACCACAACGACTTTGTCAAAATTAATTCCGGCCCCATTGGTAACGCTGATGTTATCAGTTGAAGGCGCAGGTGTAGATTCTTCCGCCTCGTAAGTGACAGCTGGGGAACGCAGGCTCTCTGCTGCTGCGTTGCCCTGGATCGTCACCGTTACACTGCCGCCCGCCGGGTCCAGAGCAACGGGAATCGTTACGCTGGTGCCTGTAGCGGTTGCTTCACCAATTGGTGTCGTACCATTGCCCTCATATACACGTACCAAATCTCCAGCCGTTACGTTGGTCACGACAACGGTATCCGCATTGGTTCCTGGCTCATTATTTGCCGTGATCGTATCCGCTGCCGGAGCTGCCGGTACCGGAAGCGTCTCTGCTCCATAACTCACGGAGGTTCGTTCACTTTCGTATCCGCCGCGTGTGACCGTCATTTCAATCGTCCCCCCGCTGGATACCAGAGCGACCGGAACAGTTACCGAAGTTCCCGTTGACGTCCGTTCACCCAGCTCGGCTGTCGAACCTGCCGTGTAGATCTTCACGACATCCCCTGGCTGAACACCCAGCAGGGTCACACTGTCGGAAGCGGTCCCCGGCGCGTTATTGACCGTTGCATCCTCGGCCGATGGCGCCGGTGTGACAACAGGTTCCGCTGCATAAGGCTTGAGTGTTCCGGTGCTTTCCACCCCGCTGCGCACGATACTTACCCGAACCGTACCCGCTGCTGCTCCAAGTCTTACCGGAACGACAGCCGTTGTACCTGAAGCTGAGACTTCACCGAGCAGGGTCGCTCCATTTCCGGTGTACACTCTAACGCGGTCTCCCACCTGCACACCGTTTACCGTTACGCGGTCGTTGGACATTCCCGCCGCGTTGTCTACCGAAATATTTGCGGCTGCCGGAGGCGCAGCGGAAGAAGTGTCTGCTGGATACGAGACGGCCAGCGGCCCGCTTGTAGCCCCATTGCGCTGTACGGTCAGCTTGAGCGTGCTGGCATACGATTTGAGTCGCAATGTCCGCAGTACTGCTGTTCCTGTGCCATCGGCCTGCGCTGTACCAATGTCCACACTATCATCGTCGTAGAAGGTGACGAGATCTTCTTCTTCCAGACGAGTGACTGTTACGACATCCTCTGCATCTGGATCGGCAGAGCGCACAATATCTACTTGGGCGGCTGTTGGAACCGCTGGAAGTGTCGAATCATAAGCGGCGTAAGTCTTGACGGTCTTCGTACTCTCGCTTCCTCCGCGAATGATCGAGACCTGAACGCTGCCTGGATTGGCATCCGCCAGACCGACAAGCACAGTCACACTGCCATCCGCTGTCGCACTCGTCCGGTTCAGCTCCCCACCGTTGACGTTATAGACCACGACTGTGTCCCCTTCCATCACGTTATCCACCACGACCGGATCTTCAATCCCCTGGCCGTTTGTGACCGTGATGTCATTGACGCTTGGACCTGCGCTTGGCGCTGCGGATTCTGCGTCGTAAGTTACTTCGGTAGTCGGTCCCACCACACCACGCCGCTCCAGGGCAACCTGAACGCTGCCGCCGGCTGGCTGCAAAGTGACGGAGATCGTAAAGACGCCATTCACCTGGGTACTGGAACGACCCAGCAGAGTCATATTCGCATCATAGACGAGGTACGCATCTCCCGTCTGTACATCGCCAGCCGGAACCGTCACGGTCACGGTATCTCTCGTTCCCGTATTGTTGACTGCCGAGAGACTGCCCGCAGCGACAGTCGGAACCGTCTCCGCAGGAGCTGTGTAGGTGATTGGGCTGCTCTCGATGCCGCTTCTCACCCGAACGAGCGAGAAGGTTTCCCCGTTTGGAGCAATCTCCAGCGCTACCGTAGTTGCACCGGACGAATAATTTTGTTCCCCGGCCAACTCGCCATTGGTTCGATACACCCGCACCGATTCACCGCTGTTTAATCCTCCAGCCGCAATCGTCAGGCTATCCGATACGCCAACCGTATTTTCTGCCGAAACGCTTAACGGGTCCAGGGATTCGACCTCTTCTTCGCTATAAGTGACCGCAACCGAAGCACTGAGCAGTCCGCTGCGTTCAATCGCTACATACAAGCTGCCGCCTTCCGTGTTCAGATTGCCTGGAATATCAACCACTACCGTTGAAGCCGTGGCGGTCTGCACACCAATCTCCACATTGGCTGAGTTATAGACATGCACGATGTCGTTGGCCGTCACTCCATTGACCGTTACCTGATCCAGTGCTCCGCCGGTATTGGAGACGTTGGACACTGTAATATTAGAAGCGGATGGAGCCGGAATGGTTTCTGGCCCATAAGGGACGTTGACCGGCTGGCTGCTCACGTCAGAGCGTGTAATCGAGACCTGAAGGATTCCGCCGGCTGCGGTTAGCGGGAAGGCCATCTGGATCGAACTTCCGCTGCTTACCGTTTCGGTTCGAGAAGTGCCTCCTTCCGTCACGGTTACCCGATCACCTGGCTGCAATCCTGCGATGGTCACGGTATCCGCATCAATTCCGCTTGCGTTGACTACCGTCACATCGGAAGCATCAGGGGCAGGAACAGTCTCGCTTAGATAGGGCACCTGTACGGTCGGACTTTCGATCGTATTGCGTACGATGCTCACTCGCACGCTGCCGCCCGTGGGGATCAGGGTTACATCGATGGTAGCCGTGCCATTAACGGCAGGGGCTGTCCCCAACTGCTGCGTACCCTCTGCATTGTAGACGATGACTTCATCCCCAGTTTGCAGGCTATTAACTGTGACCTTATCCCCGTCGCCCGTGTTATTGGTCACATTGATCGTATTGGCCGCTGGCGCTTCGACGATCTCGGCATTGTACGAGACTCGCGTGGCTGTACTCGAAACTCCACCTTCGCCTGCACTGTCGCTGTAGCGAAGGATCGAAGCGATGACATATCCACCTGCGGCAGACAGTTTCAGGCTGCCACTTGCGCTTGTGCCGGAAGCTTTCAGCTGCTTGCGTTCAATCTCCGTGCCGGAAGCATCATAGCTAATGACCCATACATAGTCATCCGACAGAACATTCTTGACGTTAACTTCATCCTCAGTGCTGCCCGTCTCATTGGTGATTATAATGTCGGCAGCTTGAGGCGGTGGAACCACTTCCGCTCCATAATTCACACGTGTGGTTGCACTGGTAATCGTATTTCGAGTAATGGAGGCTGTCACCGAGCCGCCTGCAGGAGCCAGCTTCAGTTTGGTCTCCAGCGTCGATCCGGTTGCAGCCGCAGGCGTCGCCGTATCGATACGTGTTGTCCCATCCGCGGCATAGCTGTTCAGGATAATTGTGTCGCCCACAGTCAGCCCACTGACCGTCACGGTATCATCTGCTGTACCCGTCTCGTTGACAATCGCAATGTCTGTCATCTGAGGCGGATCGACGACCTCTGAAGCATAAGCTACCCGAGTCTCAGGGCTGACGCGGCTGCTTCGGGTGACAGTCGCCGCCAGGATTCCGCCGGAAGGAACCAATGGAGAAGTCAGATTAATCTCCCCGGTGCTGCCGGACGAATTAGCGGTCCCTGTACCAATCGGAGTCGATCCCGTCGTTCCGTTTTGAACCAGATAGATCCTCACCTGATCCCCATCCCACAGACCGGTAACTGTCACGGTATCGCCATCCCCCGTGTTGTTCACGGGAGTTACATTGGCTGCGACAGGAGCACTAACCGGCTCGGGACCATACGCGACATTGTTAGGTCCATTCAAGCCAAATCCGGGTGCCGTGAAGGAAAAGCTCAGTGTGCTGCCTTCAGGCGCAAGCTTGGTTTGGAGTTCATAACGCCCTTGGGCATTTACCAACCCATTCGCTGCCAGAACCTCACCTGTCCCGTTTTCACCTGCATACACATTAACCGTCGTTCCCGGCGTCATGTTGGTCAGAATAAACTCATCCACATCGCCTTCGGCGTTAATCACCGATACCGAACCCGTAAAGTTGGCGATCTCAGCCGCATAAGAGACAGAAGTGACCGGGCTTTCGATCGTATTACGGATGATACTAATGCCAAGCGTTCCTCCTGTTGGAGTCAGAGTCGTAGAGAACGAAGCCCCATAACCTCCACCCGACGCAGCAGCATCCTGATCGACGTTGGCTGACCCGCTGCGGTAAAGGCGAACCTTATCCCCAGCCTGTAAGCCCCCAACCGTCACTTGGTCGGAAGATCCCGTATTATTGGTTACGGCAATCGAAGTCGGAGCAGGTGCAGGCACCACTTCCGAATCATAGGGAACACTCGTTTTGGCACTTTCGATCGTGTTGCGCACGATGCTTACCCGAATATTTCCGCCGCCCGGCGTCAAATTAAGACTCCCCAGCGAAGCCGAGTAGACACCGCCGGAAGAAATAGCCAGTGCTGTACCCAATTTGGTTGAACCGTCCGCCGAATAGACGTTGATCGCGTCGTCCACTTGTAAGCCGCTTACGGTCACGGTATCCGCAGCAAATGGGTTGTTAGCTACCGTGACGGTATCCACAGCAGGCGCTGCAACAGTCTCGGCATTATAGACAACCGCTGTACGCGCACTGGTGACGGTATGGCGAAGAATCGCCACATAGGCGGTTCCGCCGCCTGGCTTCAGCGTAACCGGCACTGTCACGCTTGTTGCGGAACTGCCTACCGCTGCGCGACCCAGTTCTGTTCCACCGCTGGCAGCGTCGTAAACGATCGCTACATCATTGGCTTGAAGACCGGTTACCGCAACGGTATCCGAGCTGCCCGAAGCGTTGGTTGCGGTCAGCTGTGAAGCGCTGGGAGCGTCAACCTGCTCAGGGTTGTACACCAGCGTCAGGCTCGGCCCTTCGATGGTATTCCGCAGGATGGACAGCGTTATGCTTCCGCCTTCCGGCAGCAGTACAGCCGGAATATTGACCACTCCGCCGCTGGCCGGATCAGACGTGACTGGCGTCGCTGTGCCGATCTGCAAGCGAATCCGGTCTCCATTTTGCAGACCTTTAACGGAGATGGTGTCATTATCGTTGGAGCTGTTGGTGATCGTGATATTGGAAGTCAGCAGCGCCTCTACGGTCTCGGTCAGATAGACGACCGGCAGGGCAAGACTTTCTACGCCGTTGCGAACGAGCGTCAGATTCACTGTGCCGCCGCCAGGCTTCAACTCCACTGTGCCTTGAGCAGTACCTAGCGAATCGGCTGTAAGCGTCTGAAGCAGCGTGCCATCCGTTGCATAGACACGTACAATATCATCCTGTGTCAGACCGGTTACTTTGATCTGATCGGCATTGCCCGTCACATTATCAATGGCCACCAGGTTGCTGGTGAGAGGGGCAACAACCTCGGCTGCATAGGGAACAACCGTACGTGTACTCTCCAATCCATTGCGGACGCGTGAGACGTATAGAGTGCCTCCCAGCGGCGTAAGAGCCGTCGTGGCACTCACCGAGGTCTGACCGGATGCCACAGTACCTGAAGTCAGTACGGGTACATTTCCAGTCAGTGTCGTGTAGATCCGGAAGCTGTCACCTGCGGACAAATTATTCACCGTTACGGTATCCGAGCTGCCGGAGGCATTATTCACGTTAACCGATGTCAACAGAATGGGTGGGACAACCTCGGCCAGATACGCAACCGACAACTTGGCACTTTCGATGCCGCCGCGTGTCTGACTCACACCGATGGTGCCACCCGCTGGGGTCAGCGTCAGCGGAACGGTGAGGGTTCCGTCTGACTGAGCGGTCAATTGAGTCTTCAAGGAACTATCAGGATTATAAATCTTGATGATGTCGCCCGTCTTCACTCCACTGACTGAAACGGTATCGGAGCTGCCAGAGTTATTGGTCACACTTACCGAAGCAAGAGGAAGGGTAAGGGCGTTGATATTTAGCGTAGCGTTCTGAACATCGAGAGGAGTGGTACTGATGACCGTAAGGTTCAAGCCATAAGCTTTCGCCTGAAAATCGTAATTCCCGGAAATGGGAAGGGTTTTTTGCTTGAGGGAGAGGGTTGTGGTGGTGGATAACAAAGCAAGACTTAATCCACTGAGTCGAACCCGCTGGCCGCCATCGAGGATCTGCGAAGGGGTCAGATTGACACCATTGATCTGATCGGACGTTGTGGCTGTAATTCCCGCAGGAAGCACAAAGTCCAAGGCTCCCAGATTCAAACTCAATACTGCACTGTTGGTATACGCCACATTGATGTCGGTCTTATCTCCTGCCACCGCAGACGAATTGGACATGGTTACGGTCAGGCTTCCGGCCGCAAGTGCACGACCCGGGCTGAAAGGAAACAGGGCAACCACCAGAACGACGGCCATCCAGCCGCAAAACCATGATTTCATCGTCCTTGTTTGTGTCCGTCTTTGCATGCTCGCATCAGCACCCTCTCATTTTTGTTTAGTTTCTGCGACTAGACGACAGCTGCTGGTTGATTTCGATAAGGCTGAAGTCGTCCCAAAGAAGAGGATGTTTCCTACTTACCAAACCCTTCTTTGGGATTTTTATACATCATTAGACAGAAAATTTCCACCCCCTAATAAAAAATAGGGAAATAATCACTATTTATAAACGAAAATAACCTTCCAAATTAGGAAGGTTCTCTCGTTTCAAAAGAATAAGCAGAGGGTAGCAAGAAACCAAAAAAGATCGGCAAAAAGCGGCGGACTTCTGCGAACTGTTCGTTGCGCAGCTGCCCGCCGCTTGCCTGTTGCTTCTGTCAAAAAAGTCAATCAACCGATGCCGCGATTAAATACCCGTGCAATGGCCTGTGCCCGGTCACTTACGCTCATCTTGTTGAAGATGTTGGTTAGATGGTTCTTGACCGTATGCTCACTGATAAACAGCTTGGCTGCGATGTCCTTGTTGCTGGATGCCCGCACGACCAGTTCCAGCACTTCCTTCTCACGTTTCGACAGACCGAACTCTTTCACGATCGCATCAATCCCACGCTCCTCGGCTTCAGCCGGATTGAAGGAAGCGCCTGAGCCTTCCGACAGCGCCACTTCGCTCTGAACGGTATGCCGCACCGCCATAAACTTGCGATAATGATTAAACAGCTCAGGCGACACTCCGGTCAAATGCAGGCGGCTGGCCGTATCTTCGTCCAAACCGGCAAAATACAAGACTGTTCGGAGTACCTGTGCCGGTCGCGTATACGAGAAACTCCCTGTCTGCCCTTCGGAATCCACCATCGCCCGGTACTCCTTCAGCACCGCCAACTCACTCACAAAAGCCTCACTCAATTCACGCCGCGCCGCATCATCCAATACAGACAGCATCGTCGCCTTCTTGAGAGAAAGAGCTTCTTCTGCCGTGATTCCCCCATAACGGGCGTATTCATCCAGCAATCGCAGAGCGAGATCGGTCGCCTTGCCTTGATCGTCCTCGCCAGTCTTGACCGACGTGTACATCAGGCGCAGGAACCGCTCGTTCTGCAATCCGAGTTCCCGCTGATCGTGTACGGATTGCAGAATGATACTGCCCATGGTTGCCAAGGCAAGCAGCACCTCACGGCACTCTTCGGCTTCCTGTTCACTGCTCAGGGACAGCGCCAGCACGCCGCGCACCTTGCCCGCATAGACAATCGGATATTCGATCATCAATTGGCCTTCTTCGGTCTGAGATAGCTCGAATCCCTGACTATGGGAAGGACTTTCTCGCAGCACTCGTTTGGCTACATCACGGGCATATTGTTCGGCAAAATCGTTGGCGATTCCGCGCGAGACAATCTGCACCTTCTCCCCATTGGAACTTTCATGCACAATGATGGCGGAAGACGGATTCCACACCAGACTGAGGCTCATATCCACAAGCATGAACATGATCCGCTGGGTGTTCTGCGCGGAGATCATAAACCTTGTGACTTCCATGAGTGGGCGCAGACGCTGAATTTGACGCTCCATGCGTGCTTCAATCGTTCCGCTGGCGATATATTCGCTGATTAACGCAATCAGCAGATCTTCAAATTCCCGCAGCAGCGCATCAGGCTGGACTTTTTTCTTCGCTACCAGGAACAGAATCCCCAACTGGTCGCTGCCTACCCGCACCGGGAAGCAGCGAAGTCCGTAGAAATCGCCCATCCCTTTTTGCTTGAAGAACACGGATCTGGGGTCACGTTGAACATCTGTCCACTGCATGGGGCTGTCGCTTAATGCGGCCTGTCCAAGAAATCCTTCGCCTTCTCGGAACTCTGTATCCTGCAGCCCTGATGCCCCTTCTCCGGCGACTCGAACAATTCGATATTCCCCGGAACCGACTCTTTCAGCATAGCCCATGACATCCACACCACCGCTGATGCTCATAAACTGCTCAAAGGATTCGTTAACCGAAACCCGTTCACGTCGAGCCACAGCAAGCACAGAACGCAGATCGCTCAGACGTTCACGCACGTAACTTTCCCGATAGGCAGAGCGAAGCAGACGTTCGGCAGTATCCGCCAGCTTGCCGATCTTCTCACGCCAGACTTCCGCTTCTTCGGCGGACAATTCTTCGGCTTCCATCACGAGATCCAGCAGCAGCTTGCGACCTTCGTCATACAGCCCCGACTTTCTCGCTTCTTCTTCGAGCATGGACTTGGTTCCCGATTGGATGAGCACGCCTGCCACTACGTAGTAGACGGCATCAGCAGCGGGGGATTTGAACGGAGCGATGATAAACTTCACACCAGGCAGCCAGAGATCGCAGAGAGCAGGGCGAGTCAGCCCGGCATACAGACTCACTTCCTGCCAGAAACGCTCCCGGGTCTCCCCATCCGATTCCGCCAGCTTGCGGAAGAAGGGGTGATACGAGGAGGGTCGAACGAGAGGCCGTCCTTGTGCGTCTACAATCAGAATCGATAAACGCGTAAATTCGGCATAGGTTTGTTGAACTTCTTCGACGGTTTTCTTTACGTCCATTGCCCAGCTTTTTTCGATCATATTAATGGATCTCCACTTCGCTTTGAGTATAAGGGGTTTTGTACGAATAGATTGCCATGTTCCCTTCACCTCTTTTATCCAGGATGGAGATTGCGGCCAAGCGATTCAATACGATTTGCAGCGGCTCAACGCCGCGACCGAGCTTCTTGGCCAGCCCTCTCGCGGTTTCATAGGCGTAAGGGTTATTCTCAAAAAACACGGTACATTCCATCTGCAGCTTCAACAACTCCTGATCCGAAATCGTCATCTTTCTCGTGTGCCCCCTATATCAGCCTAACATACGGTCTTTCCCTGATATTGTCGACGATATGGGGAGCCGACATGCGGCCGCCCGGGGATTTCGTGATCTGGAGATACTGATAACTTCCGTCCACCCAGGTGCGGATAACGCCATTTGAGGCCCGCTCCAGGAAGGAAGCTGTCTCCATTCCGATCTCCGTAAAATTGCTTTGGCAGAGCACAGTAATGCCGGCTGCCCTGCACCGGGCCATCTCGTCGGCAAAATGGCGCTTGACAAATTCACGCCCGCGCTCGGAAATGATCGTATTGAGGTCATAATGAATGAACCAGCGTTTGCCTTGCACGATCGTTTCGCGGAAATGCGGATTGATCGCCTCGTACACCTTCTTCTGGTATTCTTCGTTTGAGAGCCGATCCACATAGACAATCAGATTCTCGTACTCAGGCGCAACCTTGCGATGATAATGATCGATAAAGAAGACTCTCTCTTCAAGCGCGGCTTCCTTGAGCGATGCCCCGAACAGCTCCAGGGACTGCTCCAGCGTCTCAACCGAACTCAGCCCGGAGAGCATGAATAACACACAGTCTCCCTGCTTGATTCGCTCCGCATAGATCGAAGTCATCAAATATTTGTAATTGGCCTTGCTGTTGCTGTCCAGCATGAAGGCGCTTCCCTGGGGAATCCCGCCGAGCAGCAGCTCATCAAGCGACTCGATGCCCGTGCTCAGACGATCCACACCGTCGTTCAGCATCTTGTCTTCTACCATCGACAGAGCCGGCAGAATACAGATTCCGTCTTTCATGAAGCGGTAATGATGTTCGCCTTCCACAATGCAGGTTCCCCGCATTTTCAGGATCTCAATCGTCCGCTTGCGATACTTCTCCAGATGCTCGCGCAGCGACAGGCGGATAATGCCGTCGCAGACATAGTTCTCAAACGGCGTGGAACGTCCTTCCCATTCTCCATATTCTCTCAGGAAAAAGGCCGTCAGATTGAACTTGCGCATAATGTTGCGAATAGAATAAATCTGCTCACGTCCATCCGTCTGAAGCCCACCCAATGTCCGGAACAAACTGATGCTGTCGATCACGACCCGCTTGCAATCGATCTCCCGGATCAGCTGTTCAAACAACCCATCCGTCCGCATCATCTGATCCAGCAGAACGTCGGGTTCCAGGCAGATAATACGAAGCTTGTTCTGACGTTCCAGCTCGCGCAGATCCCAGCCAAATCCCGACATATCCCGATAAATTTGTTCCGGAAGCTCTTCAAAAGTAATGTAGATGCCTGATTCCCCGTATTGCTGGGCGCCCTCGAGCAAAAACTGGATGCCCAGTGTCGTTTTGCCCGTACCTGGGTTTCCTTCCAGGATGATCGTCGTCCCGCGAGGCACGCCTCCGCCAAGCAGCTCGTCCAGTCCCGGAACCCCCGTATATACGATTTCTTGGCTCAGCCCCGTCTCTTGCATAAGTTCCGCCGACCCCCTTGAACCGAAGTGATTGATGCAGGTGATTCGCTATCTTGAGAATAGGAAATTTCTCTTATTCTGATTCTACCCGATAATATACGAGTTTAAAATAGCTTTTCCATTTTTTCCATAACGGTTCCAGAGATGTTTCATTTGTTCGGTAAAAGGGTAAGCCGCCAAATCCAACCATTTGCAGCCACCATCACGCCAAGCAAAGCCCAGACCATATAACCGGGCAGATACAGCTTTACCGCTACATGCAGACCTGCAAACAAGGCCAGAATCAGCATCGCAAGCAGCGTCCGCATCCCATTGCTCTGGTCATTGGTTGGAAATGGAAGCGAGAACGGCAGATCCAGACTGATGAATCGCAGCGTAAGCGGCAGCAGGAGCAGAGCGACGGCTGCGATGATTAACAGGTCGGGGATGATCCGCATCCCAAACAGCACAACGAAGATTACGGCTTCCACAAGGAACAGCGGCAGAAACAGACGGGCATACAGCGCTTTGAGCGTACCCCGAAATGCGGAGTCGAGGTGGGCAATGGGCGCACTGCTGTAGATCCACGCGCCCTTGAAGCTGCCCGAATATTTGACCATCAGCGCAAGCGTCGGAATCATGATCGCGCAGGCATAGACATTCAGATAAGCAATCCCGTGCTGATAATCAATACCGCCCAACCCGCTTGGCCCACTCGCAGCGAAGCTGAACAGAAACAGAAAAGGAATGACGAGTGAGAAGCCAAGCGAAGGATAAACCTTGAGCTTAAATTCCCGTTCCCCGGCCAGCATGGATGAAGCAAAGACATAAAAGGCCCTTTCCTGTGGTTCCCGGCAGAGCAGGTTCGCCAGCATACGGTTCCAACGGCGGGCAGGCTTGCTGCGTCCGCGCGGATCGGCTCCGCCAAGCTTCTCCAAACTGCGCTCAAACGCAGGCATAAGCAGAAGTCCCGCCGCAACTCCCACCAGCGGAACAACGATCCCCGCAAGGGCAGGCACCACGTATTCAGGATCACTGCGACCGTTCAGCAGCCATTCAAACCCTGCGGCATACCAGAGCGGTGGCAGGGCCAGATTCCACCAACCCGGCTGAAAATCAGTGGTGAACCGCGCGAGATCCATTACCCGTACCGCCATCTGATAGCCAATCAGCATGAAGATAGTCATGGCAATCTGCACGTAGTTAATCATATCCTTGAGCGTCTCACCGTCAAATAAACGCAGCACAAGCAGATAAACAAGCACCGTAAACACGGCAACCAATAATCCACCCAACAGCAGGGATAGAAGCAGCAGCAGTCCAAAAAGAGCACCGTACAAAGCGATACCTACCACAATCGGCACGGCTCCAAGCACCAGCGCAAACTGTCCAAAATAAATCAGAACGTGCAGTGCCTTCGCCATGCCCAGCGTGCGCGGGCTGACTGGCTTCGTATGCAGGATCGGCTTGTCGCGCACATCCAGCAGCACCGAAGAGAAGTCCGAGAGCATGGCGGTCATCATGATAAACAGCAGCACGGACAGCATGATTCCAGCTTGGACGAGATAAGATCCGGGTACGACCAGGAAAAACGAAGACAGCGCCCCATACAATCCATAGAAAAACAAGGTACGCTTGAGACCCCCAGCATTTTCATCCGGCAGTTCCTTGGGCTTTAACGCCGTGGAGCTTCCAGAACCCAGGCTCCAGGAACGGGAGCTGCCTCCCTTGGACGGAAACAAAGCGGCGACTCCAGTGGTTCGGCGGCGATCCAGGGTCAGCTTGAGCGCCAGAATCCGCCGCATGACGGGATAATCGACACCCATTTTGTTGAAGAGAGGCTGGAGCCGGTCGAGCACGAGCAGGGTTCGATAGTCGCCCATGATTATCGCTCCCCTACAGCGTCGGCCAGACGTTCGGCAATCTTGCGATGTTCATGGAAATCGGTAAGCTGATTGAACAATTCCTCCAGCGATTTCTCCCCGCCTCTGGCTCTCAGTTCTTCAAAGCTGCCATCGGCCGCCACGCGCCCCCCGCTGAGCAGTACAATGCGGCTGCTGATCTTCTCCACGACGTCCATAATATGCGAAGAGTAGAAGATCGTCTTGCCCCGCCCTGCCAGCAGTTCGAGCAGTTCCTTGACAACCATGACGCTGTTGGCATCCAGACCGCTGAGTGGTTCATCCAGGAAGATCAGATCGGGGTCATGCAGCAGGCATGAAGACAGCAGCACCTTCTGTTTCATCCCCTTGGAATAGGAGGCGATCCGTGCGTCCATGGCATGACTCAGCCCAAATCCATCCATCAGCGTCTCCGCCTTGCTTTCCGCGAGTGCCGGTGCCAGGCCGTACAGTTCTCCTGTAAACGTCAGATACTCCCGCGCCGTCAAACTGTCGTACATCTCGGCTGTCTCGGGAACGTACCCGATTCGCCGCTTGTATTCGTGTCCATTCCGGGCGATGTCTTCACCAAACAATCGAACTTCGCCGGTATAGCCCTGAACAAGACCCAGCATGATCTTGATCGTCGTACTCTTGCCTGCACCGTTAGGCCCTATGTATCCGATAATCTGTCCCGGCGCGGCCTGTAGGTCAATGCCATTCAATACATAACGATCGTCGTACTTCATGCGCAGATCGCGGATGTCCAATATCATATCGGACTGCGCATCCGGGTGGGGTCTAGCCTTTGCCAATTCCATTGCTTCTTGTCTCCTCCTTAGGATGGGAGAGATCGCCTTCCATAGACAGCGACCTTCACCTCATCTTCGTCAGGGAGGAACAGCATCTGTTAGCGGTATTCGTCATAAGGAGTAAAGGTTGCTGCCCCGGCCTGCAATACACCGTTCTCGTACGTGTAGTTGATCTTGAGGTCTCCGATAAATTCCGACATTCCGATCTGAATCCCGGCTGTAGCCGTTAGGTGACCGTCTTCTACCTGATAGCGAAGGATATGACCCATGCCTGGGGAATTTCCTCGCTCCGCCGTTTCTGTCAGCAGACGTTCTGACGGAATGACGGTGCGCGTTCCTCCGACTTCCACCACAGCGGAACCATCCGCAGCAAATGAAGCCTTGAGCTGCTTGAGCATGGCAATTTTAGCTTCTTCCAGCGGAATCTGCTCCAGATCTGCGGTATAGGCAACTGCTTCGTTCACATAGACCCCTGTTCCCGTTCCCTGGGTGAGCAGGACAACCGTATCGGGCTGTGCGCTGCCAGTCAGAGAAGCCGGAATCAATTCAGGCTCGTCACCATTTTCTGGTCCCATCGTCTTGCCCGGAAGATACACTTCCGTTTCCCCGGAGCGAAACCGCAGATCTTCCCACATTCCGTTTTGGCCTTCGGTACCCGTCACGGACATGGAACGATCGGAAGACTGAGCCAGTGTAACGCTTCGGCGGTCAATAGTTAGAATCCTTTTTTTCTCATCATATCCAAATTTCTGACCAAACAACTCGCCGGCCAGACTCAGCGGAACCATGACTTGACCTTCCACGAAATGGGGCGTGGCTTCGGTGACCACTTCGGTACCGTCGCGGTAGACTTTAATCGGAGCGGCGGCGGAAGCCGTAAGCGCAGCAGCGGCAAGAGACAGACAGGCCAGGACAGAGATGGCAAGGCGGCGTGTTTTTTTCATAGTAGCAGTGTCCTCATTTCGTTCCCGAAGGATATATGGAATTGAAGGCGCTTGTCTCGAAGCACCATTTATGTTCGATTGGGATGGGCAGGTACAGGTAGATGAAAGGTTTAACTTTCTCGTTGAGGGTTTTCAAACTGTATCTTTTGGAATTTTGAGTTAAATGATGTATGAGTTCAGGGTTTTCTTCGGTTATGCTGGGATTTTCCCAACCCTAAACCCTGCTTATAGTTTATAACTACTAAAAACCCTACGTCTATTACCTTAATCCATAACAGCGAAATTTCCAGAAAAAAAGTTGTAACCATCTTTACAGTTCCATGACAAAACCCCCTTTTCGTCGAAAAAAGGGGGTCTCCTTGGGGGATGGTGGAGCAGAAACGCCTGGCTATGGTATCAAACGGAGACGGTCACCAGAATGTACGGCGAAACATCAAACCAAGCAGGCCCAGCAGCAGCACAAACAGACCTGCCAGCACAAAAACCAGTGCGGGACCAAAATGCTGAACCAATCCTCCGCCAAGCGGCGGAGCGACGATCATGACCGTGCCCAGAAGCGTATTCTGAATTCCAAAGATCCGCCCGATCATCGCAGGCGGCGTGTGCTGCTGAAGCATAACGTTAAAAGTTACCATAAATAATCCATTCCCCGCGCCAAGTAGGATGCCGGCAAGCAGCAGCGCGCTGGTTGGCGCTCCGGGCGGTATCAGCCCGAGAAGCCCAATGGACAAGCCGAGCAGCGTGTAGCTGCTGCCGAGCTTCATCCCCCAACTTGCGCTGCGCAGCCGGGCAAGCTTCATGTTGGCGGCGGTCATCCCAGCAGCCGCCAAGCCCGACGAGGCAAGCAGCCAGCCGAGTGCGCCTTCGTCATGTGGCGAGATGACGCGGATCAGACTGACGAACTGGAAGTCGATGGTCTGAATGACCAGCATCCCCAAGAAAGCGAACAGCAGCAGATTGCGCAGCATCCTGGTGCGCCGAACGAACTGCCAGCCCTCGCGCAGCGCCGCGAAGAATGGCGGCTTGGCGCTGCCGCTCTGAGCAGGAGTCTTCGCCTGCTCAGGGGCCGCCTCTGCGGCGGCCATGGCTGCGGCTCCTCTTGGCATCGTCTTGAGGATGCCATAGGACAACAGCCTTGCGGCAGCGTTCACCGCAATGCACGCCTGCGGGGAGACCAGCGCGAGCAGCGCCGCGCCAAGAAGGGGGCCAGCGACTCGGGACAGCTGGCCTACCAGTCCATTCAGCGAGGAGGCGTCCAGCAGGTTCTCCTCGCGCAGAACCTGGCGCGTCAGCGCCTGCTGCGCAGGGACATTAAACGTGCCCAGCGCAGCTCGCAAGGCCAGAATCGGAAGCAGCCAGCCGATCGAAGGTGCCCACAGCAGCGCGAGGGTAGCCATCGCGGTCAACAGGTCGCAGACCCGCATCAGCTTCAGGCGATCCAGGCGATCGGTCACGACTCCCGCCACGGTTCCCAGGAGAATACCGGGAACCGCCATGGAGACCGGAACCAGGGCGATCTCCATCGCACTTACCTGCCAGCGATAACCGATCAGCACTTGAATGGCGATAACATCGAACCAATCGCCAAATACTGCGAGGCTATAAGCGGAAAAAGTCCGCTTAAACACCGGATGCCGCAGCAGGGAGCTGCGTCCACGGTGTTCGCCATTTCCGAGGTAACCTGCTTTTTTTGAATGCTGCCGCATTGGGATTTCCTGAGGAAGCCTGGCTTCCGCTACCGATCTCCGGGCAGGCAGGGAATCTTCCACGCGGGATTCCCGATCGCCAGATCCTCTCCACCCTCTTGCTCTTTCTCTCCGCTTCTTATCCATCACGGACTCTTCCTCCCCGTCCCTACCGTTATCAAGCCGCGCCTTGCCAAGCCGCTTGTGCAGGAAAAGCATAGTCGGGGAATGTCAGAGCTTTATCAGAGGAAGACCTGATCCGATTCCAATTGATCCAGATAAGCCCGAATCTTCGATTCCAGCTTGGGTTGAAGATCATGCAGACCCAATCGGATCGACTCTTCCGTAAACTTCAATGAATACCGACGCTCCACCGGATAACCCGGCAGGCGCTGTCTCAGCACCTCGCCCACCCTTTTCAAGGCAAGGAGTCGATGGGGAATGAAGCCGGACTGTTCAAAGATCTCCAGTCCTTCACGCAGCATCTCCTCCCCGCTCTGGCCGCCGCTATCCAGCAGCTGGCGCACGCCTTCCAGCATTCGATAAGCCGCCAATTCACGCAGATACGGCTCTGCCTTTAGCAGCTCCGCAACATCTACTGACTGCTTGCGTGCGGTGTCCGCATCTCCGTCCAACAGACTCATATACAGAGCACTCGTACCCAGAGCCATCACAAATCCGTCCAATCCCTGTTCAACTGCGGTACGCTGCCCTTCCGACAATACCGCCTTCGCCTCTTCCATTCGTCCTTCGTTGGCATAGAGGTCCGCAATATTAAGCAGCCGCATCTCCCGCTCTCCCTCCGCGTGCATAGCATTTAATCTCAGGGCCCTTTCACAGACAGCAGCCTTGGGATCAGGGGTATCGGCAAATAGATAAAACAGCAGCAGCCAGTAGATTCGCTCATTCATGGGCGGTTCATGCGTCTCCAGAAACCAACGCAGATCCCCCTGAATAAAGCGAATATACAGCCGATAGAAGGAATCGAGTTCAAATCCAAGCTCTTGCTGCTGATTGGCCAGCTTCAAGATCGCTTGGCCCTGCCCAATTCGATGATAACGGGCAAATACACCATTCATCGCTTCTTGCACCGCTGGGTCACGCAGGGAAACTTCTGCTAAAGCCAATCTCGGCGGAAGAGACAGGCTGTAGCCTACGCCACGAACCGTCTCAATGGCCGGCCCCCCCACTTCCTTCAATTTTCGGCGCAGCCGATACACATGGTCATCCACGGTACGGTCTGTCGGATACTCTCCCGGCCACACCCGATCAAGCAGATGTTCACGGCTGAATACTCGATTCGCATTGTCATACAAGCAGCGCAGCAGGGCATATTCCTTGGCCAGCAGGGCAACCGTTCGGCCCTTACATTCCAACAGCCGCCGTTCGTCATCCAGCTTCATCTGCGACATTTTCGCTCCCCCTTCCGGCCGATTCAAGAATGTGGGAACTCCACAACATCTCAAGCTCCGTACCTGTCTATCCCATTATTATACGCCGATCTCTCTGACCGACTCAAAATGGTACTGAACCTTCAGCGGATCACTTTGTGCTGGTTATCCCATTTTTTTTGCCGCGCAGACGATTCAACGTCCATTTCGGGGTAATAGATAAGCGTCTGGCCGACTGCCCTCGCCGTGGGTCCCTCCCCTGACCTTGCGGCGCGGCACGGCCGTAATTTGTGAATACCGGATCTAATCAGACCAACCAGATAACCCACACGAAGGAGACGATCTGCATGGGAAAATATGTTGAAGTTGAACCAGGTGTTAACCTATACGTTGAGGACGTGGGCCAGGGAAGACCTGTGATCTTCCTGCATGGTTGGCCGCTCGATTCCCGAATGTTTGAATATCAATATATGCGCCTTCCCGCACAGGGTTTCCGCTGCGTAGGCATCGACTTCCGCGGCTTCGGCAAATCCGACGCGCCGTGGGAAGGTTACGACTACGATCGTTATGCAGACGATGTACGCGCCGTCATTGATGCACTGGGTCTGGAAGACGCCGTCCTTGTCGGATTTTCGATGGGCGGCGCAACCGCGCTGCATTATGCGGCTCGCCATCAGAGCCACGGCATCGCCAAGCTGGTATTGATTGGTGCGGCTGCACCAAGCTTTACGGTGAGAGAAGGCGTACCGGACGCGATGAAGCCGGAAGAAGTCAACGAACAGATCATCCAGCCTACCCTGGAAGATCGACCTAAGATGATTACTTCCTTTGGCAAAATGCTCACGCACAAGACGCCAAGCGCTTCCTCGTCTTCCTGGGTCGAAATGGTGGCTTTCCAGGCTTCCGCAGTCGGTACTCTGCGTGCTGCCGAGATGCTGCGCGATGGCGACCTGCGTGACGATCTGGCACGCGTTACCGTGCCAACCACCATTTTTCACGGCGAAAAAGACAAGATCTGTCCTTATGGCCTCGCTCAAGCCATGCACGCGGGCATTGCTACCTCGCAGCTCGTGACGTTCGAGAAAAGCGGGCACGCAGTCATGATGGATGAACCGGAGAAGTTTAACGACGAACTGGGCGCCTTGCTGCGCTAACAAAGAAATGGACGTCAAGCTGGGCGAGCCCCATCCAGACTGGACAAACCATGAAAAAATGCCAAAACAAAACCGCCCCTCCAACTCTGGAGCAGGGCGGTTTGTGCTTGACGCTATCCCAACCATGCGTTCAGCCCGGCTGCTGCTGCAAGAACCAGCACCCGTACACCAGTAAGCTGCACAAAATTTTTCACGGCTAACGCAAAGGTCCTGCGCTTGGAAGGGTCGGAGGTGAACGCACGAACATTGCGGCGCAGCGGAATCACGGTCAGTACAATCGGTAGAAGCAGCAGCGGATGGACATCCAGCCACAGCAGAATCAACAAGTCCAGGTACGACGCGTAATAGATCCAGGCGAACAGCTTGAGCGCGCCGTGGCGACCAATATAGACGGGCAGCGTATAACGGCTGTTCTCGACGTCTTCCTCCATATCGCAGATGTTGTTGGCTAACATAATGTTGGCGATGCTGGCTACCGCAGGAATGGATATCCCCAGCACCAGCAGAACCTCAAGTGCGGACACGTGCAGGTTGAACCATCCATCTGCGTAAGTCAGCGAAGCGATTCGTTCCGGGCCAACCTGGATATAGGCGGACACGAAGGTAATGACGAAGCCCATGAACAGACCCGAAAAAAGCTCGCCAAGCGGCATTCTGGAGATAGGGATCGGCCCAAATGAATACAGGATGCCTACGCCAAAGGACAGAAAACCCACAAACAGCACCAACAGTCCCACTTGCAGCACCAGCAGGATGCCTGCTGTCACTGCCGTGACGAACAAGAGGGCCATCGTCAGCACGACGACGCCATCCTTCAGGCCGTGCTTGACGATCGCATTATGTTCTTCGTAGCCATATCCATGAGTACGCACGGCTTTGCGATAGTCATAATAATTGTTCATGGCTGTCACAACCAGGTCGAAGGCGAGCAGGGAAAGCAGCATCAGCAGGGCATGGATCGCATGAAATTCGCCAAACCGCAGCAGCGCATAGGCGGTTCCAAGCGCAAAAGGAAGCATGCTGGCTACTTTGGTACGAATCTCGACAAGGTCAAGGAAGCTGCGAAACGTCAACATAGGTACTCCTTTCCCGGCACACTCCCTTCATCAAGCCAGATTCAACAGGCGAGCAAGCCGATTTTTCCGATCTTCAAATCTTAGCATGGATGCCTGCTGTCGTCACCGAACCAGCTTCGGTCAGACCGGGAGATTCCTTTACTTTACGGAGCGCCGGTAATACAATGAATCGGAAATCCCATTTGTATCCTATCCGAATGGCATCCTATCCTTAATGTGAGGACTATTCTGTATGTTCAAACCTATTAGAAGCCGCAACCCGCTGCTCAGACTGAATCCACCGCAAGTGCTGGCCTTTGGTTTCCTGATGATGATTCTGGCGGGAGCCGGCTTATTGTCACTGCCTGCCGCTTCCTCTTCCGGGCAATCCATGCCTTTCATGGATGCGCTGTTCATGGCCGCTTCCGCCACCTGCGTGACCGGCCTGTCCGTACTCAATCCGGGCGTCGATCTGACGACGTATGGACAGTTGGTGCTGATTGGACTGGTACAGATCGGCGGACTGGGCTTTATGACCGTCGCTACGCTGATCGCTCTGGTCTTCCGCCGCCGGATCACGTTCCGTGAGCGTCTGATTCTTCAGGAAACCATGAGTCAGCACTCCACGGAAGGCATCATTCGACTGGTTCGCAAAGTGGTGCTCTATGCCATCGTCATCGAATCCGTTGGAGCGCTGCTGCTGTTCATTCGTTTCGCTTTTGAGATGCCGCTGGGACAAGCCGCTTACTTCGGCGCTTTCCACAGTATCTCCATCTTCAACAATGCAGGGTTTGACCTGTTCGGCGCCATTCAGGGACGCGCCAGCAGTCTGATCCACTATGTAGATGATCCCTTTGTCAATCTGGTGGCTATGCCCATGATTCTGCTTGGCGGAATCGGCTTTATCGTCATTGCCGACTTGCTGGATTATCCTCGCAAACGCAAGCTGTCTCTGCATAGCAAAGTGGTGCTGTTTATGACCGCCATTCTGGTCGTGGTCGGAGCTATCGTCATCTTCATCTTTGAGTTTACCAATCCGGCTACGCTCAAACCGCTGGATTTCTCGGGCAAGACCTTTGCTTCGCTGTTCCAGTCCATCACCTCCCGCTCTGCGGGGATGTCCACGCTGGATGTCGGTGCCATGCGCCAGGCGACGCAGTTCTTCATGGTTATCATGATGTTTATCGGTGCAGCGCCCGGTTCGGCAGGCGGCGGGATCAAAGTAACCACGTTTGCCATTCTGATCGGCGCCATGCTCGCCATGATGCGGGGCAAGCAGGACATCGTCTTCTTCCGCTACCGGATTGCGCAGGATCGCGTGTACAAAGCCATTACATTCTCTCTGCTCTCGTTCCTGCTGATCGTCGTCTCCGCCATGATTCTGGCCGCAACGGAAAATTATTCGTTCCTCGGCATCTTGTTCGAGACGACGTCCGCTTATGCAACGGCTGGAATCTCCATGGGGTTAACCTCCCAGTTGACGCCATTTGGACAGTTTATGATTACCCTGCTCATGTTCATTGGGCGGCTCGGCCCGGTTACGCTCGCCTTTACACTGACGCCGCGCATGGATAACGAACCTTTCCGTTATCCGGAGGGCAAAGTCACTATTGGCTGATCGCTCACCGTCGGTTTCCAGGATCGACGATGGAGAATGACCTGATCCATCGAACCTTTTGAGCCAATCGCTACCCTATTAAAGGAAGGAGGACCGCTTATGGGACGCAAACGAAGCCAACGCAATCCAGATCCATCCGGCTTGACGGACGAACCGCCCGGATCGGCAGAAAGATCGATCCCGGATCACCCGACCGATCATGCCTCAGCTGACGTCTCTCCACACTCTCCCCAACGCGAGACCCAAGCGGCGAAGCCTCACCCCCCCGGCCCTGCGGAACCGGGAGAGACGAACGACGCGCCGAATACAGCAAGCGGCGGGCGCAAACGCAAACGGCGGCGGCGCAAGAAAACGCCGGGTGCCTCGGCGCCTGCTCTGCCTGGCGAAGTCGGATCGACTGAAGCTCCGATGGATTCCACAGCCTCGGCTGCTGCCGAAGCTTCAGCCGCCGAGGACGATCCTGCCGACGCAGATCCCGCAGAGCACAGCGGGCAGGCATCCGGCGGGGGACGCAAACGCAGGCGGCGGCGCAAGAAGTGCCCCGGCTCCGGTGCGCATGCAGCCGGGGCAGCGCCTACGGCTGCTGCGCCGCCGGAAGCCGGCCGCAGGCCGACCGCAGCGGATGAGAGGGCTGCGGAAGAGGACCTTGGCGAAGCGGCGGCTAACTCCGCTGCCGCCGCCTCAACTGAAGCCGATCCACCGGCCGGCTTCAAGGTCTGTCTGTACTGCGGCGAGACCAAGCCGCTTGGTGATTTCCTGCGCCGGACGGGCAAGAGGTCCGGCGGCGAATCACGGCGCGGGGCCTGCCGCGACTGCCGCAAGCGGCGCAGAGCCGCAGCGCTGGCAGCGGACGGCGAAGCGGCCGATCCGCTGCCGCCTTCGGCGGTGGCGCAGCCGCCCGTGGTTCTGGAGGGTGAGGACGCGGCGGGCGAAGCCGCACCCAAGCGGCGAATTCGGCGGCCCATGCCGGAGCCGCCCGCAAGTGCCCTGCTGGAGCCAACCCGGGAGGCAGAGCTGAGGCCGACCCGACAGGGCACCATCCGCATGCGCGGACGCACCGACAAGGGACGGCGCTGGCAGCAGGAGACGGATCTGGAGATGGCTCGCTGCCTCGTCCGCGAACATGCGGCGGTAGTCGTAAACCGCTTTACGATTCGGCGGCTCTATACGAATCGCTCGTTCCGCCGCTACATTCTGGAGCGGGATCAGTACACCTGCCACTTCTGCGGCGAATATGGCGATACGATTGACCACCTGCTGCCTCGGGCAAAAGGCGGTCATACGACGCCGATCAACTGCGTGTGCGCCTGTATGCTCTGCAATCAGAACAAGGCTGATCGGGACCTGGATGAATTTATGGAAGAGGCGGAAGATCCCGAATCTGCGGAAGAGGCTGTACCGGAAGCTTCAACCGACCAGCCGCCGTCTACAACCAAGGAAATTTAAGCTTTGAGCTTTGAATTTTGCGCATTTAACCGTAACGCCAATCAAAAAGACCTTCTCGAATGTCCCTATAACAGGCGGACTAATCGAGAAGGTCTTTTGCAATGGATGAAGGAAGGGACAGACATAGGTATTCTACTGGTGAGTCTACCAGCCTGGCTGAGAAGTTGCCTCGCGGTCATGCAGCTCCATCCGCTCTCAGGATTGCGGGTCTTCCCCTGCTGGTCGCATCAGGCAGACCGACACCATCCGTTCATAGAGTTCGCTTCGACGAACAGGCTTGGTCAGTATGGCGAACGGGGCATGTGCCTGGGCTTCGGCTTCGCTGGCATGAACCAGCGGCAGCAGCAGAATCAATGGAACGGATGGCAGCGTGGGCAGTCCCGGCATTCGTAGAGCTTCCGGCTCAATCTCCCACTCGCTGAGCACCAGATCGAAAGAACCTTCACTCACCAGCGCCAGCGCAGCTTCGGCTCCACTGCAAGCCTGTCGAACTTCCATTCCCATCCGCTGCGCCAGATTGGCCAGCGTGCTGCGGGTTCCGCTTCCTGCTGCCGCCAGCAGCAGGCGTCGTCCCTGCAAGGCCCCGGTATTCGGCAGCTCCTCGCCATAGGCTCCATGCTCAATCTCCAGCGGGAGCACGAAGGTCATCCGGGTTCCTTTTCCCTTGCTTCCCTGTGCCCAGATCTTGCCGCCCATCAGATCCACCAACCGCTTGCTGATCGACAAGCCCAGACCCGTTCCGCCGTAATCGCCTTCGTCCGGACGATGTACCTGCGTATAGTCGTGAAACAAGCGTTCAATCCCCGCCTGCGAGATGCCAATACCTGTATCGCTGACGCCAAACTCAATCCAGGCTCGCTCTGCCGCATCGCCTTCAATCTGACGCGCGGTGACCCGAATCTCACCCACCGCCGTAAACTTGATCGCGTTACTTAGAAGATTGCCGAGAATCTGGCGAATCTTGCGCACATCGCCAATCAACATCTGCGCCGGATCGAGATCAAGATCCAGCGTCAATTCGAGTTCCGGCCGCTGCGCTGCCTTGGCTGCGAACTGGTACACGGTATCTTCCAGGGCACCAATCAGATCCATCGGCGCCAGCTCAAGTTTCATCTGCCGCGCTTCCAGCTTGCCATAATCGAGAATACTGCCTACGAGTTCAAGCAGGGACTGCTGGCTGTCCTCGATAATCTGGAGATAATGCTCCTGTTCTTCGGTCAGCCCACTCTCCTTGAGGAGTTGGGACATGGCGACGATTCCGTTCATGGGCGTACGAATCTCATGTCCCATAATAGCCAGCAGCTCCCCGGTTCGACGGGCTTCCCGCTCCGCGTGTTCTTGACTGCGTTTCATTTCATGTTCGCGCTTGAACGAGACGCTTTTTTGCTCGGACTCTGCCAAGCGGGTCATCACCGAAGCAGCACGTTTGAGCGAAGCTTCTTCCGAGTCCTTAAAGGCGGCTCCTTCACGCAGCGCCCCCATTACCCCGGGTTCGCCTTCGGATGTGAAAGGAAGCGGCACGGTAAGACAGTGGGTGCTTTTGGGCAGCTGCAGAGGCTGACCAGGCTGGATGCCTTCGTGTTCACGCCCCCAGATCAACAGCGTCCGAATCCCATTTTCGGTATGTTTGGCGACAAACAACGTCTCAGCTGCCGTCATACCAGCAGTTAGCGCCAACAGATCCTCGGCAGCCGCCACCAGGGACGGCGACGGGAAGAGATCGGTTTGCATTGGATATTCCATCTTGCGTTCACCTACTTTCCAAAGGAATGTCGGAACGAATAACGGCATACGCCTACCGGCCACTCTGTTGCCCCCGCAAGTACAGGCAGGGACGGGGTACGAACAATCCGGACTGACGAACGGACAGACCATCGGTCGGCGTGTTGTGGGAAATGTGAGAAAATGGCGGCGGAGAGGCTGCTCATAGGCGCGTCGCTCGAGGGGAATAAACGCTGCAATTCTATAGGTGGGAGCGAACTGCCAGGGATGCCTACCGAAAGACCCAAATCAGCAGCTTCGCAGCTTGGTTGAGGAGTTCCGCATCAAAGTTTGTAAATTTTGAGAATCGACGTATTTGGAATCATTATACCACCACACCCGGGGGGCGCGTCCAATCAAACCTGGCAGAACGCCTCCAATTCTGGGATCGAATCGTTTTTATTTATCCAAAGACGTGAGGTCGTCAGGGCTTTTTGTCGTTTACTTTCGAGGCAGAACGGGTATATAACAACTAGCATCGCTTGTGAAGTCATCCTCAACATGAAAAGGAGCTGTTCAACATGACGAACAACGGATTAGGCGATAAAGTGAAAGCCGGCGTAAACAAAGCCAAAGGCGAAATCAAGGATCAAATCGGTAACGCGAAGAATGATCCGGCGCTGCAAGCAGAAGGCAAAGCGGACAAAGCCAAAGGTGCCGTTCAGGACAAAATTGGCGACATGAAAAACAAACACTAATCGATTTTCAAACACATATCCAGCCGTCTTTCCCCAAGAGGAAGACGCTGCCTCTTCCGAGCGATTTATGACGCAGCGGAGGGCGCCTGCTTCTTCGGGAGCATGGCAAACCGGATCGATACCGATCCAAACAGACTTCCATCGAGCGAACGCCGTCGAGCCGATCGACGGCGGCCGGAACCTACGTCTCCGGGTTTCATCTCAAAAAAGACCGCCCCCGTCTATACGGGATGCGGTCTTTTTGCTGTCACTCCTCTTGTCTTCCGCTTCACGCTGAACCTCGCGTAAAATAGGCTTCTGCCTTCCGGCTTCCCCAGAATGACAGCGCCAGGAACGCAATGACATACAGCAGTTCATAAGGCCGCTCCACAAAACGTCCCAGATCCGCCCCCACATAGGACACAGCCAACACCATGATCGCCTTGCCCCCCGCAATCGCCAGGAAAAAAGCCAGTTTGGGCATACGAGCCAGCGCCGCAGCCGTATTTACGATCGCAAATGGGCCAACCGGCATCATGCTCAGAATAAATACAAAGCTGAACGCATTGCGACGCGCCCAGATCAGACTCTTCTGCACCTTGGGGCGCTCCGCCCAGCGCACAAAATACGGGTGCGAGGCAATGGCACGTACAATCAGGAATGTCGTCATACACCCGGCGATCAGCCCAATCCACGAATAGAGAAAGCCCAGCCATAATCCATAAGCGGCCGCATTGACCCCGACAATTACTGCGGTTGGCAGCGGCGGTACGAAGGACTTGAGAAAGGTTAAAAAGATACCCGGCAGCGGACCCAATGCGCGAAAGCGCTCCAGCCACTCCTTCAGGTTTTCTTCCGTCATATACGATAGCAAATCCAGATTCAGCAAATGCTGTGCTCCTCTCCTGCGACTTTCTTCTCCTTTTGATCCGTTCGATGAGAACCGGCATATCCGCTATTATAGCGGGTAATCGCTTGGCTGCGCCGTGAATTTGTGGATTTTCTCGCAACGCCACCGGTCGATGAAGATCTTTACGGGTAATTCATGTCATATGCAGGGAAAGGGGCTTTTAATCATGGATGAGAAACACGGCACTCAGGTATTTTACTTTGAAGATGACGGCGTTATCCCGAACAACCCAAGGCTTCCCGTTGTGCTGTATCCGGGTGCACTAAGTGAAAAGGCCGAATGGAGCGAATCGATTTTTAACAGCAACGGCTGGCGCAACAGCTGGGAGAATGGCGTATTCGATTATCATCATTATCATAGCAATACGCATGAAGTGCTTGGCGTCACACGCGGCAGCATCCTGATCCAGCTTGGCGGCAGCAGTGGGAGATCTTTTGACCTGCAAGCGGGCGATGTCATCGTACTGCCTGCCGGAACCGGACACAAACGAATCACCGCCAGCCCGGACTTTCGGATTGTCGGTGCGTATCCCAACGGCAGGGACTATAACACACGAATCGAACATGATGGCAAACGCGAATCGTCCATCGAGGAGATCCATCAGGTGCCCCTTCCCGACACCGATCCGGTGTTTGGCCAAGAGGGGATTCTGCTTCAATATTGGTCTGCACGCTGAAGACATTCACGCTGACAAGTTTGCGGGTTTCTGGATGAGAAAATGCCGTAGTCCGGCATTTTATGATATGATTTGCATGTGATTCAAGGCGCGGGTGAAGCCCCAAAATGGGAGCTTTTGCTGCGCGTCAAGGCGATGGGTTTTGCGCTGGCATGCAGATCATCACATACAGAACAGGAGCTTTCACGTTTATGAACGCCGCTTTTTCTACCTTTATCGCTCTGTTTGCCATTTCGGGTGTGCTGAGTATTTTGCTTGCTTTGTACACGTCTTTTCAAAAAAACCACTTCTCGGGTATTCGTCTGTTTGTATGGATGTCGATCGTGACGGCCATCTATTCTTTCGGCAGTTCCTTCGAGCTGGCAAGCGACTCCCTGGAAGAGATCAAGTTCTGGGTCACGTTTGAATATATTGGACTGCCCTTCATTTCGCCGCTAAATCTGCTGGTGGTCTTTCATTATGTGGGACGTGAGCGACTTATGACCCCAAAAGCGACACTCGCCACGCTCACCCTGCCTGCCATCAGTTCGCTGATGATGTTGACCAACGATTTCCACCATCTGATGTATCAGAATATCCAACTGCGCACCGATACCCCCTGGCCGCTGATCGACTTTACAATGGGCATTGGGTATGTCATCAATGGCAGCTATACGCTGGCCTGCGGCTTGGTCGGCATGTGGATGCTGATCCGGCATATGCGCCAGACGCTGAACGTATACCGCAAACAGACCGCTACCATGTTCGTCGGTCTCTTCATTCCGATCGGCGCATCCTTGATCTACACCATGAACCTCACGCCTTACCACATTGATCCGGTTCCCGCTACGATGAGCTTCACCAATCTTCTCTACTGTTGGTCGATTCTGTCTTCCGGTATGCTCACCTCCACCCCGGTTGTTCGGGAAAATATTCTGGAGAGCATGCGTGACGGCGTGCTTGTGCTGGACCCTGCGGGGCGGATTGCCGACTATAACAAAGCGGCTTCGCAGCTCTTTCCCTTCCTGGCGCCTTCTCTGATCGGAAGTCGCGCTGTGGAAGTCTTCCCTAAGCAGAATCTTCTTTCCGAGGACGCGGACATGAGCTTCCTGGAAGCGGAAGAACGGCAGATTGAATGGCTGGACGTGGACGAGATTCGCTACTACCGGATTCGCTCCTCCCCTGTATATCACCGGCGCGGAGGCATCCTGATCGGACGAACCGTCGTCATTCTGGATGTTACCGAGAACGTGCTGCTCCACCGGAAGCTGGAGCGCATGGCAACGCATGACGGTATGACCCAGATCTATAACCGAACCTACTTTGTGGAATGTTCCGAACGCCTGCTGACCGATTCTCGCCAGACGCTGGAGCCGTTGTCTTTTGCTCTGCTCGACATTGACCGCTTCAAGCTGATTAATGACACTTACGGCCATGACATCGGCGATCAGGTCATTCGGCACGTTGTCCATTCATGCAAGATCTATCTGGGCGACCGTGATGTGTTCGGTCGTTACGGCGGTGAAGAATTCGCGCTCTGTATGCCAGGGAGAGAGCTTGACGATGCGTACAGCCTGCTGGAACGCATCCGTCGTGAATTGGCTTCCGGTCCGGTGATGACCAGCGCAGGTCCCGTCAAAGTCACCGCAAGCTTCGGCCTGTCTGCCGCTCACCGCGAGCTTCCGCTCAAGCTGCTGACCAAGCAGGCGGATGATGCCTTGTACCGGGCCAAGCAGGGTGGACGGAACAATGTACAGATCGCGGGTCTATCCGATTCCGAGGCCGACTCCGGGAGCCAACAGCTTCAGCCGACAGGAGACGCTCCCCTTTCGCAAAAACCAGACGGTGAAGCGGCTTCCGGCTAACGTTCATCGCCAGTTTGCCTCTGCTTCCATTGGAAGCGAATTTGGGGACGCAGGGGAAGGAGCAGCGAGAGAGCTGCCCGCCCAATCCGGATCGTCCCTTCAGATCTTGAATGTTCAACGTTTGCGAATCGTGTATCGTACCGACCCGCCCAGGCAGCATCCTGCTTGGCGGGTCTTTTTTGTGCAGGAATAGCTCAGGCAGGCAGACTCTTTGACCGTACGATTGTATAACCGTTCCAAGACTCTCTCGAACATTCGTCTCTGAAAGGTGTTTGGTGTACAATCGGTTCTGTCACAGCTGCATCTCCCGCTTCGCCCATTCCATTATCGACAGGCCTCTGCTTCCAAGCGGTATGTATCCCCGAACCGGAGCGGATGAGCCGGAAAGAAGGAACTATTGATGAACTTTGAACAATACGTTCAATATGATGCCGTGGGTCTGGCCGAGCTGCTGCGCAAGCGCGAAGTCTCGTCAACCGAACTGGTTCAGGCGGCCTACGACCGAATCGACGCGGTAAACCCGGAACTGAACGCCGTGATTCGCCAGCGCCGCGAAGCTGCGCTTCAGGAAGCCCAGGCCATGCCGCTGCCCGATCCGCAGCGGCCCTTCGCAGGTGTACCCTACCTGCTCAAGGACATCTCCCAGGCACTTGCAGGCGAACCGCTCACTTCCGGTTCGGCGCTGCTCGCGGCGAATGTCGCTCGCCGCGATTCCAACTATGTCGCCCGACTGCGTGCGGGCGGCTTCATCCCGCTCGGGCATACCAATACGCCCGAGTTTGGGCTGAAGAACATCACGGAGCCGGCGCTGCACGGCCCGTCCCGCAATCCGTGGAATCCTGCGTATTCCCCGGGCGGTTCCAGCGGCGGCGCAGCAGCCGCCGTCGCTTCAGGGATCGTCCCTGCCGCCGGAGCCAGTGACGGCGGCGGCTCCATCCGCATCCCGGCGTCGTTCACCGGTCTGTTTGGCCTCAAGCCGACGCGCGGGCGTACTCCCGTCGGCCCTGGAGTTGGCCGACAATGGCAGGGCGCGTCGATCGACTTTGCCCTGTCGCGCACCGTGCGCGATAGCGCTGCGCTTCTCGACCTGCTGCAAGTCGTGCAGCCGGAAGCCGCGTTCCAGACGCCCCTCTATCCGGGCGTCTATGCCGAAGACCTGCGGGCGCCTCATTCGCGCCCGCTGCGTATCGCCTTCACGACCGCTTCGCCGGTTGGTTCGCCGGTTAGCGAGGATGCGGTGGCAGCCGTGCACAAGACCGTGCGCTGGCTGGAAGCACAGGGCCATGCGGTGGAAGAGAAGCTCAGCCCGGTCAATGGCGTGCGGCTGATGGAGAACTACTACACCATGAACGCAGGCGAAGTAGCGGCCATGTTCCTCTCGCTGGAGCAGATGCTGGGACGCGCCATCCGTCCGGATGAAGTGGACATCATCACCTGGGTCTTTGCCGAGGCTGGCAAGCAGGTCTCGGCGGCGGAGTTCGTCCACAGTCTGAACGAATGGGACGTTGCGGCGGCTCAAATGGCCGAACTATCCGCCCGTTATGATCTGTATCTGACTCCGGCGAGTGCCTTTCCCGCTCCGCGTGTGGGCGAGCTAACCCACAAACCGGATGAGCTTGCACCCTGGATGAGAGTCAGCGACTTGACCGCCAATGAACAGCGGAAGATGCTCTACGACATCTTTGCGCGCAGCCTGACCTACACGCCGTTCACCCAACTCGCCAACCTCACCGGACAGCCAGCCGTCAGCCTGCCGCTGCATCTGACTGAAGAGGGGCTGCCGCTTGGCGTGCAGATGATGGCCGCCAAGGGACGCGAAGACCTGCTGCTGCAAGTCTCCGCCCAGTTGGAACAATCCGGGCTGTGGGTAGGCATGACCGGCAACCCGATGCTGAATCCTTTTTGAACCGATAACAGGGACGCCTCATTCATCCATGATTACAGCCAGCTGGCAAGCATCTCTGGCTTCCAATTCTGCCCAACGTGACGTTTCCTCTTCACTCCAACCGCCTGCTGACTGCATTCGCTGGCAAAGGGTCGGCTGCCCCGGCGTTCCGCGCTCCATGATTGCCAATCGATTGCCGATCGGCCGCATGGTGTAATAACTAAGCATACGCCGTGGATGAGGAGGGATTTCCATGATTACGGTTGGACTCACCAATTTTAGCGATCACGACGAACTTTACGGGAAAAAGAAACCCGCCGAACGCCTGCCCGCCTACAGCGAGACGTTTAAAGTCGTCGAGCTGGACAGCTCTTTCTACGCCATTCAGCCCGTCAAAAACTATGAAAAATGGGTCTCTCAGACCCCGGAAGACTTTGGATTCGTCATCAAGGCCTATCAGGGCATGACCGGGCATCTTCGCGGCAAAAAAAATTACTTCGACACGGCCGAAGAAATGTTCGCCGCGTTCCATACCAGCCTGGAGCCGGTCATCGACGCGAAAAAGCTGACCATGACGCTGTTCCAGTATCCACCCTGGTTCGACTGTACGCGCGAAAATGTCGAGAAACTTCGCGTAACGCGCGAATTTATGAAAGACGTACCTTGTGCCCTCGAGTTTCGGCATCAATCCTGGTATTCGCCGAAATTCCGGGACAAGACACTTGACTTCATGCGTAAGGAAGGCTGGATCCAAACGGTGGTGGATGAGCCGCAGGCAGGCAGCGGCTCCATCCCCATTATCGCCCAGGCCACCAGCGACGAAGCGACCTATGTTCGCATGCACGGACGCAACGTGGGCGGCTGGCACAAGAGCAGCGATCCCAACTGGCGCAAGCTGCGCTACTTGTACCGCTATAACACCGAAGAACTCACGGAATGGCGCGACATTCTGCTCGATCTGGACAAGCAGAGCAAGCACGTCTACGTGGTGTTCAACAATAACTCAGCCAAGGATGCCACGCCGAACGCGCTGGAACTGATGGAACTGCTTGGCCAGCCGATTCCGCCCGGTGCACCCTGGCCGCCCGATAGACAAGGCGAATCCGAAAAAGCCGACAACACCGATCCTGCTGAACCGCAAGTGGAGCAGGAGAAGCTGTTCTGACCGTGTGCCCGATATAAAAACCGCTCAAGCGTTCTGTGGACGCAGGAGCGGTTTTTGTTGTGCCTGTGTTCGTCATTGCGCGTTTGACTAACCCTGATTGCGATCCAAGCCGGAACCTGCACATGCACAAAAAACGCTTGGATGCGGCATCCAAGCGTTCTCATCCATTTCGCGTCTTAGAAAGCGTTACTTAAACCACTTCAAACGCTCTTCCAGCGGCTTGAACTCTTTTTCGCCAGCCGGAGCCGTGATCTTGCCGAACGGCATTTGCGCGACCAGCTTCCAGCTCTCCGGAATGTCCCATTCCGGTTTGACCTTCTCATCGATCAGCGGATTGTAGTGCTGAAGCGAAGCGCCGTAGCCTTCGGCTTCCAGCAGCGTCCAGATCGCATATTGGTGCATGCCCGAAGACTGCTGCGACCAGATCGGGAAATTGTCCTGATAGGCCTGGAATTGTTCCTGCATCCCCCGGATGACCGACTCATCTTCAAAGAAAAGAATCGTGCCGTAACCGGCTTTGAAACTGTCCATCTTTTCCTGCGTCGGTCCGAATTTGTCTTCCGGTACGATTTCTTTTAAGATCGCGGTTGTGAAATCCCATAATTTGTCATGGTGTTCGCCGAGCAGCACGACCACGCGCGCGCTCTGCGAGTTAAACGCCGACGGCACATGCAGCAGCGTCTGTTCGATCAATTCACGGATTTTGTCATCGGATGCCGTCTGTTCCTTGCTGATTCCGTAGATACTGCGTCTGTTTTTCATCAGTTCCAGCATGCTTTCGGTTTTCAAGAATAACGCCTCCCAATCGAGAATAACCGCTCTCCGGTCGCTTGCGAGAACGGCCCAATTCATCATTACCCTTGGGAAAGGGACATCCAAGCAAGAAACTTGTATTTTCGCCTTTACGCTTCCCCCGCACGAATCGTTTAACCCCCCCGCTTTTTTGGGTAACGGGTATTAGTTCGGTTAGCGAGCGATTCGGCCGTCTCGCAGCCTCCAACTCCACATTCACCGAAACGATCTGCGGCGCCCGAACGCGTCCTTTTTCACGTGCCCACGAGCGGGAACGTCATCAGGTCTTGCGCGCGTTTTCGGTCCCGTCAATGCAGTACCCAGCACGTTTATACGAACCCGAGGAGGCGTTTGGTTATGACCGCGAATCACACGATGATGCAATTTTTTGAATGGCATGTAGAAGCGGACGGACAGCATTGGAACCGCCTCAAAGAGCTTGCGCCCGAATTGAAAAAGTGGGGCATCGACTCTGTCTGGATTCCTCCCGTCACCAAGGGACAGTCCGTGGACGATACCGGATACGGCATCTACGATCTGTATGACCTGGGCGAATTCGATCAAAAAGGCACGGTTCGCACCAAATATGGCACAAAAGACGAATTGAAAAGCGCAATCGCGGCCTGTCACGAATACGGCATCGCCGTTTACGTCGATCTGGTCATGAACCATAAAGCAGGAGCCGATGAGACGGAACGCTTCAAAGTCGTCGAAGTCGATCCCAACGACCGCAACGAAGTCATCTCGCTCGAACCGTTCGAGATCGAAGGCTGGACCAAGTTCACGTTCCCGGGACGCGGCGAGCAGTATTCTTCGTTCAAATGGGACTATCACCACTTCAACGGGACGGACTTCGACAACGCGACGGGACGCACGGGCATCTACCGGATCGGCGGCGAGAATCGCGGCTGGGACGACAAAGTGGACAACGAGTTCGGCAACTATGATTACCTCATGTTCGCCAATATCGACTACCGTCTGCCGGAAGTGCGCGAAGAGATGATGGAATGGGGCCGCTGGCTGGTCGATACCCTGCAATGCAGCGGCTATCGCCTGGACGCCATCAAACACATCAACCATGACTTTATCCGCGAATTTGCCGGTGAGATGATCCGCAAACGCGGCGAGGACTTCTATATCGTCGGCGAGTTCTGGAACAACGATCTGAACGCATGCCGGGAATTCCTCGACAATGTAGACTACCGGATCGATCTGTTCGACGTGTCGCTGCATTACAAACTGCACGAGGCGTCGCAGTCGGGCAGCGCGTTCGACCTGACGAAAATTTTCGACGACACGCTCGTCCAGACTCACCCGACCAATGCGGTCACCTTCGTGGACAACCATGACTCCCAGCCGGGCGAATCGCTGGAATCGTGGATTCAAGACTGGTTTAAGCAGAGCGCCTATGCACTGATCCTGCTGCGCCGTGATGGATACCCGTGCGTCTTCTACGGCGACTATTTCGGCATTGGCGGAGAGAACCCCATCGATGGGAAAAAGATGGCGATTGATCCCCTGCTCTATGCCCGCTGTCAAAAAGCATACGGGGAGCAGATCGATTACTTCGATCATCCCAATACCATCGGTTGGGTGCGTATGGGCGTCGAAGAGATCGCAGGCTCGGGCTGTGCAGTCGTAATCTCCAATGGAGACGAAGGTGAGAAGCACATGAACGTGGGCGCGGAACGTGCAGGCGAAGAGTGGATCGACCTGACTGGCACTCGCCAAGAGAAGATCACAATTGGTGAAGACGGATCGGCAACCTTCCTCGTCAACGGCGGCAGCGTCTCCGTATGGGCTTCGCCGGACGAAGATCAGACCCAAGACTGTGCAGCGGAAGCTTCCGACGAAGTGGAACCGGTCGAAGCTGGGGAAGAAAAAAGCGAATAAGACGCGGAATCCTGCTCAATGGTTCGTATCCGGTGTTACCTAACAGGATGCGTCCACGCGATCTAAAAAACCTCGAAATCCCGATGTAGACGGGTTTCGAGGTTTTTTGCTGGCTAAAACTTTGCCTATTCCGCCGACCTGCCGAGCTTTGCACCGCTTCGGTCTTCCACGTGCCTGTCTTCCGAACATTCCGCCTACAAATCCCCAATAAGGCTCCAGAGCAAATACAGGGCGGTTCCCCAAATAAACAGGGCCGAACCGCGATTGAAAAGCTGCATCATGCGACCATTCGCATCCAATCTACGCAGCCCGGAACCCAACGCCGCAAGACCGATGAACCATAGCCAGGAGACCAGGATGCAGGCAGCCGCAAAACGCAGCTGTGCCGCTCCTTCATAAGCCAGTGCGCTTGTGCCAATGACGCCAATCGTATCAAGCAGGGCATGAGGGTTCAGCAGCGAGACGGAGAGGGCGAACAGGATCTGCCGCGAGGCGGGAAGAACCTGTGAGGCACTGGAGGCTCCGGCAGCGGTTGAAGTCGTTGGAGTGGGAACCGGATGAGAACGCCACAGGGTTGTGCCCATGTAGGCGAGAAAAAGTACGCCTGCGATCATCAGTCCGAACCTGAGGGCTTCGACTTGCAGCACGATTGCCGAGACGCCAAATATGGCGAGCGAGATCAGCAGCGTATCGCATAAGGCAGCCGCTATAACAGCAGGCAATGCCCGGATCAAACGAGGCTGCACTGCGCCCTGGGTAAAAACAAAAACATTCTGCACACCAAGCGGCAGAATCAATCCAAGCGCCAGAATCAATCCGTGCAGGATGGCTTCCATTTGAACATCGACTCCTTTTCTTCTTCCATGTTACGATGCGGGGAGAAAAAGAAAACCACCAATTGGATGGTTATAGAACCATCCAATTGCAGCAGCCAGAGCGAAAGGAGCACATTCATGGACTGGAAGCCGTCCCACAATCCCCATCACACGCTTCAGGCGCAGATTGTCGCCTGGGTCGCCGCACGCATCGAGCACGGTGACTGGGCGGCCGGAACACGCCTGCCCGCGCAGCGCGAGCTGGCTGCGCGTTGGGGCGTTAATCGCAGTACCGTGCAGGCTGCGATTGATGAACTTCGAGCCGAGGGCCTGCTGGAGACGCGCCGCGGCTCCGGGGCCTACGTCTCGGGCAGCGCCTGGAATGCGCTGCTGGCGCGGTCGCAGCCGAATTGGCAGCGGCATATTCGCGCCAGCGTCCATAAGCCGAATCGGCACACCATTCGGCTGATTAACGACCATGAGCCGGACCCTTCGCTGATCCGGCTGGGTACGGGCGAGCTGTCGCCGGAGCTGCTCCCTGCGGGAGAGCTGGAGCGTTCGCTGCGCGATCTGAAGCTTGATCCCCGGGCGATCGGCTACTCCGAGCCGCTGGGCAGCCTGCGCCTGCGCCGCGCGTTAGGCGTCCAGCTTGAACGAATCGGCATCCAGACGCAGCCGGATAATATCTGCATCGTGTCTGGAGCGCTGCAAGCTCTGCAGCTCATCGCCGTTGGTCTGCTCGAAGAAGGTTCCACCGTGTTCCATGAACCGGTATCGTACCTCAACTCGGTGCACCCCTTTCAGTCCGCCGGAATGCGGATGCTGCCGTTCCGCCACGGTTCGCAGCTTCAGGAGCAGTTGGCCCGCGCCGCCCGCGGCCGTCAGTCGCTGCTCTACGCGGTGCCCACGCTGAACAACCCGACCGGCCGGAGCTGGAACCTCGACCAGCGAAGCAGCGTCTACGACGCCTGTTCGGAACTGCGGATTCCGATTGTCGAAGACGACGTCTACCGCGATCTGCTGTTCGCTCCTGGGCCGCTGCCCATCAAGGCAGCCGATCGCTCCGGCCAGGTGCTGTACCTGGGCAGCCTCTCCAAGTCCCTGAGCCCCGGCCTGCGGATTGGCTGGGTCGTCGCGCCTTCGCCCGTCGCGGCACGCCTGGCTGACGTCAAGATGCAGACCGATTACGGCTCCAGCGCGTTCTCGCAGGAGATTGCCGCCCACTGGCTGGAGAGTGGGCTGTACGAACGTAATGTGGAGCAGTTGCGCGAGAAACTGCGGCAGCGGGCGCTCTCCACTCAGGAGATGCTGAACGCGCGCTTTAGTGAACTGGCTGACTGGGAACCCCCGGAAGGCGGCTTTTACATCTGGCTGCGTTTTCGCCAACCTATTGTCGATAAAGGTCTGTTCCGCCGCCTGCTGGCACGCAAAGTGCTCGTCAACCCTGGCTATATCTATGACCCGGGCGATCTTCACCATATCCGCCTGTCTTACGCTTATGCCTCCGATGAAGACATGCGCACAGGACTTGAGGTTCTGCGCGAAGAAGCGGAGCGGGCTTCGCGGACTTGATTGATTCAGCCGCAGGGCAAACGCAAATCCGGCAGGCGAACGCGGTACGCCAACGCAAAAAGACCGCTAACGGACATCCATTCCGTTAGCGGTCTTCCCAGCCATTCTCGCCTGCATCCGAGGCGGCTCGGTTTATACCCAGCGCACGACGTCTTCCATCGTGCGGCGCGTCTGAGGCCGAGGTTCCTTGGCACGGTAGCCAAAGGCCACCATCACGCTTGCGCTGTATGCTCCATCTTCCAGCAGACCCGCTTCTTCCAGCACAGCATCCAGCTTCACACGGTGGAAGCCTTCAATCGGACAGGAATCAATGCCGATCTCTGCGGCAGCTGTCATCATATTGCCCAGTACGATATAGGTCTGTTTCGAGGACCAGTCGAACAGACTGCGCTCGTCGCGCAGGTCGAAGTCCTGTTCCTGGAATGACTTATAGAACTCCCCTGTCATGCGGTCAACCAGCTCCTGCGGGTAACCCTTGACCTCCAGCATATGTTTCGCCAGACTTGGCGAGTCGTAACGCACGTCGCGGCGTGCGAGGATGACCACGAAATGACTGGCTGTAGGGAGCTGTCCTTGCGCTCCCCAGGAGACTTCACGAATCTTCTCGCGCAGCTCCGGATTCTGTACAACAACGAATTTCCAAGGCTCCAGGCCAATGGAACTTGGCGACAGCCGCCCCGTTTCCAGAATAAAATCAAATTCTTCCGCTGGAATCTTCCGCTCCGGGTCGAACGCCTTCGCTGCATGTCTGAAGCGATACGCGTCCAGAATCTCTTGTCGTTTGGTTTCGCTGCTCATTCCTTACCTTCATCCTTCCGTCTATGCGCAAAATGTAAGAGACAAATCAATAATTAGTTACTTTTAATTACCGATCTATTCTAATCCTTTTGCGTTAGTCGGTCAACCCAGGACTAACAAGAGCGGGGCGTACCCATTGCAGCTTCGTTCCCACCGCTTCATTTCCCATCGGTCAAGGCTCAGATTTCTCCACGGACATGAGGTACAACCTGTTCCCGGTAAAATTGAGCTAACCGCTGATTCTCTTCGCTGGAGAAGCCGCGTACCTGAGCAGCACCCAGATTGTCTTCGACCTGACGAACGTTTTTGAAGCCGGGAATGATCGTGCTGACGCCTGCCTGATCCAGAATCCAGCGCATCGAAGCACGAGCCATATCTTCGCGCCCCTCGGCGATCCATTTTAGCTCGTCCGCTAATGCCACCCCTTTTTCAAAAGGCAGACCGGCAAACGTCTCCCCTACATTAAACTGCTCCCCATTGGCATTAAAATTTCGATGATCGTTGGCGGCAAAGGTACTTTCCTGCGTGAATTTGCCTGTGAGCAGCCCGCTGGCCAGCGGCAGACGTACGAGGATTCCCTTGCCTTTCGCCTGAGCCTGCGGCAGCAGTTGGTCATTGGCCGTCTGCCGGAGCAGGTTGAAGATAATCTGAAGCGCACTGACTCCCGGTACCTCCAGGCATAATAGACCTTGTTCCACCGTCTCGACGCTCACGCCATAGTGGCGAATCTTGCCTTCTGCCTTGAGTTTGTCCAGGACTCCAAACACGGCTCCATCCTGCAGGATTGCCGTAGGCGGACAATGGATCTGATACAGATCGATACGCTCCCGGTTCAGCCGCTTGAGGCTGTCCTCACAGTAGCGCCGCACCGATTCTTCCGAGTAGGTTGCCGGATCATGAATATCTCCTGCCCGGCAGAATTTGGTGGCGATATAAATCTCGTCTTCACGCCCACGCGTGGCCTGGGCCAGCAGCTTCTCTGCATGGCCTCCACCATAGACATCCGCTGTATCGAAGAAGTTGACGCCTTCTTCCATGGCCCGATGCAGGCCACGAAGCGCCTCTTCGTCACTGGAATTGCCCCAGTCCCCGCCAATCGCCCAAGTCCCAAAGCTAACCTCGCTGATCCGCAAATCCGTACCGCCAAGCTGTCTGTAATTCATGATGTGCCTCCTCGTCGATTGATCGTTCTCCGCTCTAATGTACGCAATATGGGAAGCGGTTGCAAATCGAAGAAAAAGCAGCGGCAATAAGCCTCTGCTTTTGACTAGACCGTGTACGCCCTAGGGATTCATTTCTTCAGTTTGCGAATTCGATATGGAGTTCATTGGCTTTGGCTTGGACGCTTCGACCTTCTGCGCGCCTTCGTTGGCCTCGAAGAATCGCAGGATGACATCAGCTGTTTGGGTGTAGGCCGTTCCTTCCAGCGACATTTCCAATTTGCGGAATGTATAATTGTTCGACTTCTGCGAATAATACGCCGCTCCGCTGACGACGGTACCTTTGCCCTGCTGTGTCCAATCATAACGGGAAAATCCGGTTTCATCTCCTTCGTTCACGTAGAGCGAGCGAAACTGTACACCTGCATAGGATAAGACGCCGTATCCCTGCTCTTCCGCCCAAGCTTTGTGATCCGGGAAATACGTACCGATTCTGGCTGCCACATCACCACCGCTAAAGGTTTCTCGGTAGAGAAGCCGTTCTCCCGGACTACCCGGGTCCTGCATGGTGGGGTCTCCCGGCTTGTCTGGATTCACGAAGTCCACACCCACAGATCCGGTTGCTCCGATCCAGGACTGCTGAACTTTCCACGCTCTCGGAACCAACAGCACATAACCTGTCCCATCATCAGGACGATGCATCAGAACAGCCTGAAGAGATTGAGCTTCGTTTGCTGTCAGGGCGAACGTCATCTGGGGAACATCGGGAATAGAGTCGTTCTCGGGTTGGCCGATTGCAAGCTTAGCTTCTACAACGCTTAGAGGGATCGACACCGAACCTGCCGTTTCGCCGTTTTCGTTCTTCAGCGGGAACGCAACTTCAGGCTTCTGCGGCGCTGGACTTGTTCCAGCCTCTCCCGACTGCTCCACATCCAGCGGAGCCTTGGCGAATGGAGCGCTGCCTAGCCCCAACCCGTTCAGCCATTCACTGCGTTCCAGAGCCGCCCCGCCTGCGATCAGCATCAGCCCAAGTGCCGTGATGCCTGCGGCGCGTCCCCATAACGAGGTGCGGCTGGGCCGACGCTTCTCCAGCTCCTGCTCCACCTGGCGCATCATCTGCGGGGTAAACGAACTGCGGCGAAAAGGCTTCTGCTTCAGTTCTTTTTCCCAATCGCTATCTTTCCTCATCCTCTTCCCTCCCGCTCTTTCTCCCATAACTCAGCCGCCTGTCTGCGCGCCCGCTGGAGCCTCGTTTTCGCCGCTGATAAGGAAATGTTCAGCGCGTGAGCCAGCTCCTCCATCGATAATTCATAGTGTGCCCGCAGCATTAGAATCTCCCGATATTTCAAGGGAAGTCGCATCACAATGCGCCAGACCTCGCTCGCCAGCTCATCGTTTAGAAAAGTTTCTTCCGCCGACTCCCACGATTGGGGTTCGGGCAGATGTCCAGGCAGCGTCACCTTGCGTACAAAAGCCAGCCGGCGATACGAATACCAGCGATTCCGTGCAATTCGCAGCAGCCAGGTCTTCATGGAGGCTTCGCCTCGATAAGAGCCAAGGTGCCGATGTGCCCGGATAAACGTTTCCTGGGTCAGGTCGTCAGCCAGCTCGTGCTTGCGGGTCATGATATAGAGATAGTTCCACACATCCTCCCCATACCGTTCCATGATGGATCTAAGATCGCCTTCGTTCATGGCGGCTGTTTCTATGCTATCCTGCGCCATACCGCCCCTCCTTCTCTTCTATCCAAACTGACCCTGCCAGATGAAGAAAAGTTGCCAAAAACGCAAAAATAGCCAAAATCCGCAGATCCTGACCTTTACTGAATCGAAAAGAGAAGCGTCCATACGAAAAAGCCCTCCTCACCCGGTGGATGCCGAGTAGGGAGGGCTTGCAGCACTTGTGAGTTTACTTGTGCGCTTAGATAATAATCAAGAGAAATCATAAGCAAGAAGGGCCGTCCATAGACTGCCCCGCTTGATCATTTCTCCGACGGGTTATACACTGACATCAAAATTGCGTCCAAGCTTGGCCGCTCTTGTTGGTTCTGGCCGAGTCTCCCACGGCTGTACCGTACCCGGCGCCGTTGGAGGCGAGTACAGCGAACCCGGAAAATCAAGTGGATTGAGCGCTGGACGAGCATAATTGTCGCTCCCCAGTGGAGGTGCTTTGCGCCCTGCTGTCTGTTGGACGGGCTGCGAAGCGGTTGGCGTGTCCGATTCTTCATCAGGCAGCACAAATTTGGGTTGTTCCTGCTGCTGCGCATCGGGATCACGTTCTTCGCGCCCCTGAACGGTGAATTCTGCCCGTTCGCCATTGGCGGCGTCGATGAGCGCAATATGCCGCTCCAGCAGCGCAATATGCCGACGAATACGCAAAGCCCGCTGATCGCGGTCAGCCACGGATGTCGGAAGCTGTAGCACACGGGACAATTCCGCTTCAAGACTCATTTTTCTCTGTTCAAGAGGAGCTTTTCCGTGTCTGCTCGGCGTGTAAGAAGTATTCAGAGCCGACAGCCCACCAATCGAAGATACAGAACTTGCTCTGCCTTGTATGCTGCTCATGGAAACATCCGCCTTTCCCGGTTGAAAGATTCAAGAAGTGTTCAGCCGAATATCACTTGCACGGTGCAATCCTGTTAACGCATCCAGCCAACAACCTGTATAAGTAGAACGTCCAAGCCGCTCATTTCGTTTGGCTTAAACGCTGTTGTCTCCATCTGAATAAAGAGAAGGAAGAGACGCCCTTATCCTGCATTTCTTACCCTCTTCTTCTCTCTTTGTAACAGAGGATAGCAAAAAAACTTGATTCATCCGTAAAATCCAGATAAAGCAAGTTATTTGGCACTATTGAATCTATTAGACTTTATACACCTTCAATCGGTAGGCCATATGCTAAAATACCTACATTTTGAAGATTCGTTTGATTGACTTACCAGGTCTTTTGATTGACATCCTGAACGGCTTGCTTCTCCCTGATGGCCTCCACCGTCACCTTCACCAGAATGTGCAGCGCCTCAAATAATGTGTCCTGCGGCAGTGAGGGCAGGGAAGGTTTTTGCGCAGCAAGTCTGGACGAAGCGGGAAAATGAACAAATCCGGCAAGGGTCGTCGAACCCTGCTGGCTCAGCTCATCAAGCAGCGCATACATCGTATTGTTACAGATATACGTTCCAGCGGTGTTCGATACAGCAGACGGAATCCCTGCGGCTCGCAGTGCTTCCACCATACGACGAATCGGCAGCGTGGCAAACAAACCATCCGGCCCTCCAGCTCGAATCGGTTCATCCCTCGGCGTGCGCCCCCCATTGTCCGCGTAACTCTCCGTGTCCTTGACGTTAATGGCGATCCGCTCCGGCGTAATCGCCGTCCGCCCTGCTGCCAGTCCACAGGCGATGACCGCGTCAGGCTTCAGGCGGCGCACTTCCGCAAGCAGCGCCTCAGCACACGCTTCATAACGAACGGGAAGAAGAAGCGTATGCAGCTGCACCCCTTCTTCCGCAAACGGCTCCCTCAGCACCTGCTCCATTAACTCTTCTGTTGGATTAATCGGCGAATCGCCAAACGGTTCAAAGCCGGAAATCAAAATATTCATGCTTCTTCCCCCTCTTCCTTGAGTTCTTCACGTCGTTTTTCCTTGAAAATGGCGTATGCAATATGGAGGATCAGTGCGATAAAGATGCCTGTACCCGACAGCACATAAGCGATGGTAAAGATCTTGCCCAGATGAGTTGCGGGTACGAAGTCAGGATGGCCTACCGTACTCAACGTCATCACGCAAAAATATAAGGCATCCACAATCGAAAGTCCTTCTTCGTTCACGTAAAAAATGGTGCCGGACAGCAGGAACAACAGCGTAAGTACAAACAAAGCCTGAAAATTCTTGGAACGAAATGCCCGGAAGATGCCTCCGATCAGACGCTTGAGCGTCAGCAGAAACGAAATCATGGTTGGGCCTCGCTTTCTCCTCTGGATTTGAAGGGTCTGTAAATCGGTCTTGGGACTGATTTCATTTCAACCCGCTGCATGAGGCACAGCTGGCGTTTCACGCGTATAGTGAACACAAGAGCGTTTATTGTCGGCTTACGGATGTGTATTTCCCCGTTTTCCTTCTATCTATTTTATTAAGGAGTGATGATGATGTCCAAAAAGGCAATTCTGGCCCCCCTGCTGATCCTGCTTGGCGCTTACCTGCTGCTCGGTCAGGGGACTGGCATGAGTTCGGGAACGATCTTCGGCTACTTCTGGGCTTCGCTGTTCATCCTACCATTGGGCTTATTCTTCCACTGGATGTTCTTCTCGATGACCCGGGGTGAGGCACCCGGACTGTTAATTCCCGGCGGCGTGCTGGTTACCGTAGCCATCGTCTGCCAGGTATCCATGCTGTTTAACAGCTGGGACGTCATGTGGCCGGGCTTCATTCTGGCTCCTGCGGTTGGCCTGTTTGAATTCTACTGCTTCAGCGGACGCAACCGCTGGCTGTTGATCCCCATCAACATTCTGACGGTCTTGTCCCTGCTGTTTTTTGCGGTATTCTCCATCGAAGCGTTAACCACTCGCACCTTTATGGAACAGCCGCTGTTGGCCTTCGTGTTGATTGCTCTGGGCGCTCTGCTTCTCATTCCGTTTAGACACAAGGAGCGAGCCAAGATCTAAAGTGAGGGACGTCAGGCAGGCTGTCTGATTGTCAACATACAGCCGCCCGATCACCCGGCGATAGGCAAGGGAAGCGTTCGACTGGCTCAATGTCCAGCCGTTCTCCCTCCCGAATCGCCGGCTTGAACGACAAAGCCCCTTGTCCCGCGCCGAGCGGAACAAGGGGCTTTTGGGCATTTGGCGAAGTCAGCCAAAGTCGGGCAGACGCTTCAAGTTAATGTTTAAGCGCATCGACCAGCAGCTTCGTATAGGCACGTGCTCCGGCTGGCATCAGATGTACGCCGTCGCGGGCAAAATAATCGTCATGCCCCGCGCTGGCGGAATACCAGTCCAGCACTTCTACCCGATCATCGCGGCCTGCCGCACGCTGCAAGGCATCGTTAACGACGCTCTGCCATGGACGAGGCACCCGCGTATTCACCAGAATGATTCGTTTGGCTGACGATAGCTTGTTCAGCAGTTCATCCAGCTGTTCATCGGTGAAGGAGCCATTGGTACCCAGTTGGACGACGATGGTCGTGCCAATATACCCTTGCGCAGCCAATTGATCGACCAGTGCCGGCGCCTGGGACATCTGCCTTCCCACCAGGCCGTCCACCTTGATTCCCGGCAGTTCGGCGTTCAGGTAAGGCTCAATATCCAGCATGACCGAATCGCCAATCGCCGTCATGCCGATTCCGGTACCCGCCGGAAGTGAAGTATTGGCAGAATCACTTCCTGCTGCGGCTCCCGACGCACCCGGACTGGCGTCCGCTCCTGCGTTGGGCGACGCCTGACCTTTATCAGCGGCGGCCGATACACTCGCCTTGGGTGCATCCGTACCGGCATAAGGCGTCTGCGCCTCGGCAGGCGGCGCCAGCCCTTTCATTGCCAGTCCCAGAATCAACACCAGACCCACTGTGGAACCCAGCGCAATCCACCTGCGCTTGCGGCCCACTTCAGGCGCCCGCATGACGCGGCGCCACCATTCCCCGAACTTGCCGGTACGAACCGGCTGTTCGATGTAACGGTAAGACAGTGCCGCCAGCACGAAGCTGGCCAGCAGTTGAAGCAGGATGCGGGTCATATTGGGCCCGCCCGTGTTGACCAGCGGCGTTGTCAATACGATGACGGGATAATGCCACAGATACAGCCCATAGGAGCGGGCGCCGATCCAGCGCAGCGGCTTGGCTCCCAATACCCGGCCCAGTCGGCAGGCCGGGTGCGCCAGCGCCGCGACGAGAATAGTCGTGGCCAGAGACAGCAGCACCATGCCGCCCCGATAGAGGAAGGTGCCGTAATCATTCGACTTGAAGATCAAGATGGCAATGACGATCAGGCAGACCGTTGCCGTAATGTCGAGAACTTTCGTCGCTGACTTGGAAATGCTCGTCTTGAGCTTGCGGCTCGGCCAGACAACCGCCAGTGCCGCGCCGATCAGCAGCGAGAACAGCCGCGTATCCGTGCCGTAGTAGACCCGGCTTGGGTCTTCACCCGGCTGGTACATGATGCCCATCGCCAGGGCTGAGGCCAGCGACAGACCCGCCAGCACCAGAGCCAGCTTGCCCCGATTCTTCTGCGCCAGGATCAGACCAATGCCCAGCAGCACCGGCCAGAAGATATAGAACTGTTCCTCCACCGCCAGCGACCAGAGATGGCCAAGCGGCGAGAGCGGCCCGAAGCTCTGGAAGTACGAGACCTGGTGGAAGATCGACCACCAGTTGCTGTAATAGAGCAGCGCAGCCGGAACATCGCCCAGCATTGCCGGGAGTCGGCTGTGGTCAAACAGAATCGACCATACCACGGTGAACAGCACCACGGTCAGCATCGCCGGAAGCAGCCGCTTGGCACGGCGAATCCAGAAGTCCTTCATGTCGAACCGTCCGGAGCGATCCCATTGGGCAAGTAAAATGTCCGTAATGAGATAACCCGACAGCACGAAAAACATCGTCACGCCCAATAGTCCACCAGGCGCCCATTCCGTATGCAGATGATAGGCGATAACGGCCAGTACAGCCAGCGCACGCAGCCCATCCAAACCTGGCATATAGCGGCTTGTATGCGGCTTTGACTGTGCGGAGGAGGCCTGACGCCGCCCCGGAGCTGCGGAATCTTCCCTGTCGTAACGCCGATTTTCACTTTTCGCCTCGTTGCCTGCGTATTGTCCGTTAATCATGGCCTCTGCCCTTTCGGTGATTCGGATTTATGTAGAGCCTCTACGGGTTTCGTACCTTCGGCTGTCAATATACTAAACCCTATTATAAGCAGGTCGGGCTAGGATAGCCAGATGAAGACCGTTTTTTTCCAGAGGGGCTTTTTTCATGGGGATTGAGCCATGGGTTCATCTGCTTTCTTCGACAAAAAGACCGCTCCTTCGCCCTTGGGCGAAAAAGCGGTCTGTGATCTCCATCCGAAACCCAATCCGATCAGGAGCCGTTCATTTTAAACTGCAGGAACAATTCGTTGTAGCGCACCAGCATCTTTTTGCCCAGATTCTCGTAAACTTCCAGGCGTTCGGTCAGCTCGTCAGGCGGATAGAATCGTTCATCTCCCGAGATGTCTTCCGGAAGCAGCGCCAGCGCGGCGTCATTCGGTGTGGAGTAACCCACATATTCGGTATTCTGCGCGTTCACTTCCGGGTCCAGCATGAAGTTGATGAACTTCATGGCTCCATCGACATTCTGTGCCGTCTTGGGAACGACCATATTGTCGAAATACAGATTGGAGCCTTCTTCCGGCACGACATAATCCAGATCTTCATTTTCGCTCATGATCTCTGAGGCATCACCCGAGAAGACCAGCCCAGCCGCCGCTTCGCCATTGGCCAGCAGCAGCTTGATCTCATCGCCGACAATCGCCTTGACGTTCGGAGACAACTTCATCAGATGCTTGAGCGCCTGCTGAAGATGCTCCTCATTCGTGTCGTTCAGCGAATATCCCTGACTCACAAGCCCCGTTCCAATCACTTCCCGCGCCCCGTCCGTCAGCAGCACATCGTTACGCAGCGAGGGGTCCCATAGGTCTTCCCAGCTCTTGAACTTGAGGTCGGTCAGCTTGGGGTTGTAGACAATACCCAGCGTTCCCCAGAAGTAGGGCATGGAATATTGGTTGTCGGGATCGAACGACAGATTCAGGAATTTGGGATCAATGTATTTCATGTTCGGAATCTTGCTGTGATCCAGTGGAATCAACAGTTTCTCTTCCCGCATCTTCTCGATGGCATAATCGGAAGGGACAGCCACGTCAAACGTCGTACCGCCCTGCTCTATCTTGGTCAGCATGGCTTCGTTGGAATCGAACGTCTGATAGATAACCGTGATTCCCGTCTCTTTCTGGAAACGGGTTAGCAGCTCAGGGTCGATATAATCGCCCCAGTTATAGATCGTCAGCGTATTGCCGCTGGAATATCCCTGACTGGAGTTCAGACGCGCCGCAACAAACATCAGCACAAACGCAGTCACCAGAATCAGAATGAGTGTGCGTGTCATTGACTTCATCTTGGCACCCCCATTCTGGCTGCCGCTTCGCCGTTTCGACGCTTCTCACTTCGACGGGTAGAGATGTAATACGCGACGACGAGGAACACGGTAAACAGGAAGATCAGCGTAGACAAGGCGTTAATCGACAGCGAGACGCCCTGACGCGCCCGCGAGTAGATCTCGACCGCAAGCGTCGAATAACCACTGCCCGTGACGAAGAACGTCACCGCGAAGTCATCCAGCGAATACGTCAGCGCCATAAAAAATCCACTGAAAATGCCCGGGCGGATGAACGGCAGAATAACCTTGGTCAGCACATCGCGCCGACTGGCGCCTAGGTCGCGGGCCGCATCGATCAGCGTCGGGCTCATCTCTTGCAGTCTTGGCAGAATCATCAAGACGGCAATCGGGATGCTGAACGCCACGTGTGAGATCAAGACGGAGGCGAAGCCCAGCTTGATGCCGACGAGGGTGAACAGAATCAGAAACGACGCGCCGATGATAACATCCGGGCTGACGATCAAGACATTATTGAGCGACAGCAGCGTGTTTTTAAACCGTGCCTGCCGGATATTGTGGATTGCCAGTGAGCCGAAGACCGCGATAATCGTCGCAATGGTCGAAGACAGCAGCGCGATCACCAATGTGTTAATCACGATAATAATCAGACGGGTATCGGCGAAGACCTCTTTGTAATAATCGAGCGTGAAGCTCTCAAAATCGTGCATCGCTCCGCCGCTGTTGAACGAATAATACATCAGATACAGAATCGGTGCGTACAATACGGCAAAGACCAGCACCAGATACAGGTTGGAGATCCCGTTCTTTTTCCTCATCTCCGCACCCCCTTCTTATTGCCGCCAGTCAGGAACATGATGACCGCCATCGCTACGATCAGGAACACCGCAACCGTGGAACCCATCCCCCAGTCCTGCGTCACGAGGAAATGCTGTTCAATGGCCGTACCCAGCGTAATGACCTTGTTGCCGGCAATCAGACGCGTAATCATGAACAGCGACAGTGCCGGAATGAACACCGAGATACAGCCGGACTTGACCCCCGAGAGCGTCAGCGGAAAAATAACCCGGCGGAACGTTGTCCAGCTTGAGGCTCCCAGATCGCGGGCTGCATCGGTCAACGACAGATTCAATTCTTCAATCGCGTTGTAGATCGGCATAATCATAAACGGCACGAAGATATAGATCGAGACGAACACAAAGCTTCCGCTGGTAAACAGCAGCTGCTTTTCCCCAATGCCCACGGTCTCCAGCAGTGCATTGATGGGGCCATAGGTGCCGAAGATCCCGATGAACGCGTACGTCTTGAGCAGCAAATTGATCCACGTGGGCAGAATGATGAGCAGCAGCCAGAGCTGTTTGTGTTTGGTTCGGGTCAGCAGATAAGCCGCCGGATACGCAATCAACAGCGAGAACAGCGTAATCAGGAAAGCGTACCAGAACGAACTCAGCGTCATTTTCAGATAGACCGGGGTGAAAAAGTCCGCGTAGTTGGAAAAGGTAAAACGTCCTTCCACGTCAAACAAGGAATAGTAGACGACCAGCACGACAGGCGCGATGACAAACAGGATCACCCACAGATAATAAGGAATGTAGGCGAGCGACCGCGCGTTTCCGCTGCCCTTACCGTTCATGGGAACCAACCTCGGTTTCTTCCTCGTCTTCCTCATAGGCTTCGAGTCGGCGGTCGAACTCTTCTTCGGTCTCGCCAAAGCGCATGACGTGAATCGCTTCCGGATCGAAGGTCAGCCCGATCTGTGCGCCCACTTCGGCACGTTTGGTCGAATGGACCAGCCATTCCTGACCGGATTCGTCATAGCAGCTGATCTCATAATGCACGCCTCGGAACAGCTGGCTGTCCACCCGGACTTTGAGCTTGCCCGCTTCCTGCGTGGTAATCTCCAGATCCTCCGGACGAATGACGATCTCAATCGGCTCGTTCGAGCGCAGCCCGGCATCCACGCACTCAAAGCGTTTGCCGTTAAACTCCACCAGATAGTCCTCGATCATGACACCCGGCACGATATTCGATTCTCCGATAAAGTCCGCGACAAATCGGTTGATCGGTTCGTCATAGATGTCGTTGGGCGTACCGCTCTGCTCGATCCTTCCCTGATTCATGACAAAGATATAGTCGGACATCGCCAGCGCTTCTTCCTGATCGTGCGTCACGAAGATGAAGGTAATGCCCAGCCGCTGCTGAAGCTCACGCAGGACATACTGCATCTCGGTACGCAGCTTGAGATCAAGCGCGGACAGCGGTTCATCAAGCAGCAGCACTTCCGGTTCGTTGACGATGGCCCGGGCGATGGCAACGCGCTGGCGCTGACCGCCGGACATTTCATTGATGCCGCGATTTTCGTAACCGTCCAGGTTGACCATCTTCAGCGCTTCGACCACTTTGGAGGCGATGACGTCTTTCTTCAGCTTCTTGATCCGCAGCCCGAACGCTACGTTCTCGAAGACATTCAGATGGGGAAATAACGCATAATCCTGAAATACGGTGTTCACCTGACGTTTCTCCGGCGGCACTTTGTTGATGACGCGTCCACCCAGATAGATAGAGCCGGCTGTAGGCTCCATAAATCCCGCGATCATGCGCAGGATGGTCGTTTTACCGCAGCCCGAAGGACCGAGCAGCGTATAGAACTTGCCCCGCTCGATCTGAAAGTCGATCTTCTTCAAGACGGTCAGACCGTCTTCATAAGTTTTCGTCACGGATTCAAAACGAATGATATTTGGCTCTGCGATGGCGAAACCCCTCCTCTGGAACAGCAGTAGGGCCGGGCTCCATCGGGAGTCTCCGGCCTTCTTTCTGCCTCTGGATAATGTACCTGGTACTAACCGCTATTCTATAGAAAAAAACCTTCAGACGCTACACAAGTATGGTTAAATATTCGGTTTTGTTGGTTAAAACACGTTCAAAATTCGCCTATTTGATCGCTGACTCCCATTTCCCTATCACCCGCGATCTACCGATCTACCCAGCCATCATGATGTGCGGTAACCCGCAGAATATTCCGCCGACCGTCTTCCACCCTGCCTCCTGCCGATACAACATGCACTGTAGATGCCATGTGATCGCCTCTCAAAACTTATATTTCCGCATAATCGGCACACCGACGCGATTTAGCAGAGGAGAGAGCAGCGCCCAACCCACCCGGCGATAAGGCGGCAGATGCCGATCATACACCGCACTGTATTCAATCTCGGCTGTCGCCCCCCGATTGCGCTTGAACTGCGCTGCACCCGCACTCTCATGCAGCAGGCAGCCCTCTTCGGCCGCTCGCTTGAGCAGCACAGCCGACAGCATCCGGTACAGCCCGATCTCCTGCGGCAGCGCCGTATCATAACCAAACACCGGTGTGGTCATAAGCCCTTCCTGCTTATAATATCCCAGTACCGCATCAAGGCGCCCCGTACTGCGCGAACGCAGCGCGTAGAGCTGGAGCAGCTCCTCTTGCAGCGCGACCTCGAAGAACCGCGGGGTGAAACCCGGATTATGCCGCGAATATTTATCGAGATACAGCAGCTTGTACAGCTCCGCCAGCCTCGGCGCATCATCGGCAGACAGGCCCTGCGGCTCTATGACCTCATAACCGTGCTTCTCCAGCAGGCCATAATCGCGCTTCAGCAGCCAGCGGGCTTTCGACGGAATGTGATCCGGCGAATCATACAGATAGACCTGACGGCTGGGGACAAGGCGGAAGCCGAGCGCGGTCAGCGTCTCGAGATACAGCGGCGTTGTCCGCGCATTAAGCGAGCGGAAGATCAGCGAGTGATCGGGATACTGCCGCAGCAGCTTCAGCGCGGCAGCCCGAATCTCTTCCGCGCTCAGCGCCGGGTACAGATTGGTGGACAGCAGCCGATTGTTCACCTGTACGGCGCGATTGAAACGCGAACTTCTCAGCAGCCAGCCCGCAGGCGTCAGGATGGCGCCCAGCGCAGCCCTGGCGATGCGCGACTCCAGCAGCGCGAGTTCTTCGCGCGCATAGCTGATGTAATGGGTGTACGGCGAGAAGACATAGGAATCGCCGTATTCGCGGCTGCCGACGCTGATCGGCAGTGTCACGCCCAAGCCTTCGTGATGCAGCGCACGCAGCGAAGTATTCACATTGGCAACAAGGGCGGGCACGCCTTCGGCCTGCATCGCGGCCAGCCAGCGCAGCGTCTGGTGTTCGTCGGCAGGGAGCGAATCTTCCCCTTGCCCCATCAGCCAGTTCGTCAGTTCCTGTTCTTCATACAGGCTCCATTCGCTCATTCACGGCAAACCTCCTCTGCACCCGTCTCAGCTTGGTCGCACCCGGCAGGAAATCATACGGGGCAAACTCGATTCGCGGCAGTTGGGCGCCGATGCGTTCGCAGAGCTGCTTCATCGCCTGGCGCACCTGTTCTTCAACGGCTAAGGCGTCCGCTCCATCAGCTGTTTGCAGCTCAATTCGCAGTTGTTCCGGTGATTCCAGCACGGCTCTGTACGCTTCCACGGCCTCCGATGCTCCAATGATCGTCCGCGAGACAAAGTCAGGGAACAAGGTGACGAATCCTCCTCCCGCTGCCTGCCTAAGGACAAACAGATCGTCGCTTCGCCCCTCGATGCGTGTAATGGCGGCAAAAGGCGATCCGCATGGGCACGTCTCCCGGCTTTCGGTTAACAGATCGCCGAGTCGATAGCGAACAATCGGCTGCGCGAAGCGGAAGAAGTCCGTGATAATCGGCACGAAAATACCGCGCTCCGGGTCCACATAGTCTTTTTCAATATGGACGACATCTTCATTCAGGTGCAGGGTTCCGTAGGAGCAGGAGGCGCCCAGAAAACCTTCCGTGCATTGATACACCTGATGAATCCGTCGTCCGAAGATGCCTTCAATCACCTGCTGGTCGAGCGGGTCCAGCACCTCGGCCATCGCAACGAGGTGACCGGGATCGATCTGAAGCCGTCCAGCCTTGCGCTCACCTGCCAGCATCCGCAGCACGGAAGGCGGCGCAGCCAGCACACTGGGGCGCTGACGGTTCAACCGCGCAACATGTTCCGCCAGCGGATGGAGCAGATCATAGAACTCGAACGCGACCCGGCGGCTGCGAACCGAACCGTACAGATTGCTGTCGGCCCGCAGGAAAAAGGCAATATTATGCCGTTCCAGCAGCGACCCCGGCAGCACGCGCTGCAAGATCGTCCCGGTCCAGGCGAGCCTCTCTCGGCGGCTGACAAGGAACAAGCCGCGACTGCCGGATGTTCCGGAAGACAAGCCAATCGTTAATCCCCCAATCTCCGGGGTAAAATCGCGTGTCTGCTCGGCTGCCAACGCCAGCTTCATGGCATCGGCTTTTGGAATACCGGCTGTATTTAAGGTATCGAAGTTGTCCATCATCATCTTCTTGTCGATCTGCGGAAAGTTCCGCCAATCCTGCACATTGCGGTTCTGCCACAGCTCCCGGTAGAAGGGCGAAGCGGAACGCACCTCCTCCAGATGTCGGATGATGCGCGGCTCACGCCAGCGTTCCAGGCTTTCCCGATCAAGGAAAGCCGCATGTCTGCGAGCCGCCGCGTACTGCCAGACGATGCGAAGCGGATCGGTATTCATCTTGGGTTCCTCCTTTGGTTGTCGGTTGGTTGGGCAAAGAGCAAGCTGTATTGCAGGCGGCATCGCCTCGAACCTGCGGCTTGACTCATGAACTGACTTGGGACTTGATCTGCGACTAGTATCGTGTGTCCTTTAATCCCGTGAACCTTCAGGCTGTCCGGGCAAGCCTGGCTGTCTACAAAGGTACGCCTTCCATGGCGTACCGCCGCTCGGCTTCAGGGCAGTGCGAAGCAATGATCGTCAGCTCCGGGAACGCTTCATGCAGTTCCCGGAGGGCGCGGAAGCTGTCCGCGTAGGCGCGACGATCCGGCATGATGATGCCGGCAAGCCCGCTGGGCGGGCGATTCTCTCTGTAGGCCGCCGCCGACCAGGCCGCGTCGGCGCAGAGCAGCACCGGGCCGCGCTCGGTGCGCAGCAGCAGGCCAATCTGCCCGAACGCATGACCGGGCAGATCCACGGCAAGCAGGCTGCCGTCGCCGAGTACATCGGTCACTCGGCGGAATGGGAAGCGCGGCAGCAGCGCTTCCGGCACAGCCACGCGCGACTCCGGCGCAAAAGGCCGGGCACGGCGGTCGAAGTCGCCCGGCAGCAGGCCGGGCAGGAAGCCGCGCTTCACGGCGCGGATGCCGCGCAAGCTGCGCATGGAATCCAGCGCCTCGGCCTCGTACAGGAACTCGGCCTGCGGGAAATCTTGCAGGCCCGCCACATGGTCGGCGTGGAAATGCGACACGATGATCTGCCGGATGTTCTCCGGCGAAATCCCCGCCGCACGCAGCCGCTCGGCCGCGCTCTGCCCAGCGGCAAACTGCACGGGGGTTACCATCCGATAGAGCCGGGCAGGAAAGGGATGCGTCTCGCGGAAGAACCGCTCCGCGTAGCCCGTATCAAACAGAATCGGCCCTGCCTGTGGATGTTCCACGCAGGCGAACAAAGCCGGAATCCGCACGCTGCGCAGGCTGCCTCCGCGAATCGTCACCCACTCCGGGTGCACACAGCTCCCGGTCGAGAAGATTCGCAGGCCTACACGCGGCGCCGCACGCCCTGTCAGCTCCCACAGACGATCCAGCTCCGAAGAGAAGGGTTGGGTCAGCGTCATCGAAGCTCTCCTCCTTCCCGCTTCCACTGTTCGACGAAGCGATCCAATCCTTCGTCGATGCCTACCTGCGGCTCATAGCCCAGCTTGCTTCTTGCCGCCTCGATGTTCAGCGTCTGGCTGCTCCCCAGCATGCCCACCAGCGCCCGGGTCAGCATCGGCTCGCCTCCGGATGGACGCAGCCGGGCCGCCCATTCCATGATAGAAGCCGCGCCATAGGCGGCGGCAAACGGCAGCCGCTTGATCCGCAGCGGCCGCCCCAGCTTGGCGAACAGCATCTCGACCGCATCCGCGAAGCGGATGGGCGCTCCGCCGCTAATATTATATGTACCGCCAAGCGCAGCCTCTGGAGCGACGGCTGCAAGCTTGAGCGCATGGACAGCATCGTCCACATAAGTCAGATCGATCAGAGCATCTCCTCCGCCGATAAAAGGTACACCCGTTTGCTCATTCGCGGCGATCAATCGGGGCAGAATCGTCGTGTCGCCCGGCCCGTACAAAGCTCTTGGACGCAGGATGATCGTGCCCAGCCCGCGTGCTGCCGCCTGCTGCACCTGCTGCTCCGCCAGCAGCTTGGTTCGTGCATAGGCACTGGCCTGTTTGGGCGGCAGCGAGTCGTTCTCGCGCACATTCACGCGGCTGCCTGAACCAAAATACACACTGGGTGTCGATACATGCACCAGACGTGCGACTCCGTGCTCCAGGCAGGACTGCGTAACATTCGCCGTTCCCCGCACATTGGCCACTTCAAACACTTCATCGCGTCCCCATGAAGCGGAATAGGCGCCGCAGTGCACCACCACATCCGCCTGAGCCCATCCAATCGCCTGCCGAACCGATTCCGCTTCGCTTAAATCCGCCGATACAAATCGAACGCCATCCTGCTCCAACCGCTGTCCAGCCTGCTGATTGCGCCCCATTCCCGTCACTTCTTGCCCATCTTCACGCAGCATCCGCGCCAGCCGCCCGCCGAGAAACCCGGTTGCACCCGTCACCAATACGTTCATTCTCTTCCTCCCCTGCCAGTCACACAGCTCCTTTTCGTCCGCTGCGCAAATGCGCTAATCTTTGCGGAATGGTGCCTCATTTCCCCTTGCCATCTGCTGTAGAACTCGCGTATACTACAAATTCTGTGCCGATTCCGGCATTTTCGCTGGCGTTTGAAGGAGAGAAAACGAGTGCTTCAGAGCTGTGTACAACTTTTGATTTTCTCCTGCATCCACAAAAAGAGAGCAAGCTTATCCCTGTTATCCCCCGACTATCCCCGATTTTCATGCAAAAAGGCTGAAATCCGCTCTTTTTAATGACTTTTCCACATGTGGATAACTTTTTTTCGCTTTTTATTCTCCTCTGCTTATCCACATTTCGCAAGAATGTTTGCCCTTCATAGACGAATCGCCTCTACCCTTTAGCATTTCCTCTTATCCCTTGCCAAAAAGCAATGCCATGACACGAAGATTGCCCCGCCATGCGAATACGTGCGTACATGAAGTTGGGTTTACCCGTGTCTGATGCTGCTGGCTGTGCCGCTGAGAACTTCTTATCTACGACTTCTATTCAAGTCTCTATTCAAGTTTCTATCCAAGATTTTATTCAAGCCTTTATTCAAGACTTCTGCGCTAAAGCTTTTGTTCAAAACTTCTACTGAAGCTTCTTACCAGAGCCTGTTATCGGTGCTTGTGAATAGGCAGGCATGTGCGGTTTTGGCTGGGCGGTAAGGGCTGTCTCCCTGCACAGATTCTTTTGCTGATTGGTTTTAAGAGCTGATTGGCGAAATGACACAACCCTGCCTCATGCACAGCATCCGATCGAACGGATTCACCTGTCCGGTTCATGCCCCACCTCTGCTCCGATCGGTTGACCATTCCAGACAATATCATGCACAGAGGCTTCCGACATCGTTAGCCCCAGGCGCCTTGCCCGGCTGCGCAGTTCTCGCATCATACGCAGAGCCTGCGGCAGCATCATGCGGTCTTCCTGTTGCAGCAGGACATCGCGTGATCCGCGATAATCACGCAGCCAGCGGGCAAATTTTCGCGGTGAGTGCAGCTGACTCAAGCCGCTGCCCAGCATGGGCAGCCGGAGCATGGGCGTCTTTGCCGGGGCAGCGAGGATCGTCTCCCGTACATGTTCGGGATGAGCCAGAGCATCCAGCAGATCGGCCGGACGCTGCGCTTCACTACCCACGCCCGTTTTTCCCGCTTCGCTTGCCGCTGTCGCCACCCTGCTGACGACCGCATTGACCTCCGCGCCCTGAATCTGCGGCGCCAACAGCAGATGCACGCCGCTCGTCGCTCGCGGGTTACATTCAATCGGCAGCAGCGCTCCTTCCTCCGTGCGGATGAAGTCGAAGGCCAGCTGCCCACTGAAGTTCGTCCGCTCTACGAAGCGGGACACCCACTCCCGCGCTGCCGGATCGGCATCGGGCGCGAAGCAGACCGATGCTCCGCTTGCCGTCTGCGGCGCCCGGTATGCCGCATGTGCGAGGAGCCGCCCTTCATGTGCGACTCCATACGTACATAACATTTCGCCGGCGACGAATGTTTGCGCCACCCAGGTTCCCCCCGTGCGGCGTGCCTCCGCGCGGGCTTCGTCCAGTGTCTGGTGCCTCGACACGCCGGACGAGAACCGCGAGAATTCCGGCTTCAGGATGTAAGCCGCTTCTCCGGGACGCCGCCGCGGAAGCTCGCCGGCGATCTGCGCTTCGCGCTCCCCGCCCAGCCGCACCGTCTGCGGCACGGCGAAGCCCAGCCGCGCACACAGCGCGATAAACGCCCATTTGCTGTGCAGTTCGCGCAGCGTCCCAAGCGGCGGCGCCAGTACGCGGCAGCCGGGGCCGAAGCTGCCCCGGTGCTCGGAAATGTAGAAGATTTCCTCGCAGGTCGGCAGCAGCAGGCCGATCTGCTTGCTGCGAACGATGTCTCGCAGCGCAGCCGCGTAGCCTGCCGGGTTCTGCGCCGGCGGCGGCACGCGGAACGTCTGCTTCACCGCGCGCGAAGCCGCGCACAGCGGGTGCTCCAGGCACTCGGCGGCATACACCTCCGCGCCCCTCGCCGCAAACCCGCGTGCCAAGTCCAGCGCACAGGGAGCGCGACCGCCCGTGATTAATACACGCAGTCCGTTCATCCTCTTCCCTCCTTTCCCGCTGGCTGCTGCTTCGCATCCAAGCCAGCGAATCGGTGTGAACCATTCGGTTTCATGCCATTGCATGTAACCAGTCTGTTCAGCCCTTTTGGTCAGTTCGTTTGAACCGTATGTTCGATCATTATGTTCAACCCGTACATCCGATCACGATACCCGATCAGTACACCAGCACCACGCCGCCCAGAGATAGGCCGGCCGAAGTGCCGACCAGCAGCACTTTATCGCCCCGCGCGATGCGGCCTTCCCGAACCGCCATATCCAGCCCTAACGGAATGGAGGCCGCAATCACATTGCCATAGTGCGGCGCGATGTAGAGCATCTGCTCCTCCGAGATCCCCAGCTTGCGCTGAAGCAGCTTCATCGCCATCACACTGCCCTGATGAGGCACCACCAACTTGAAGTCCGCCATCGACAGCCCGGCGCCGCCCAGCAGTTCGTTCATAAAGTCCGGCAGCAGGCGCGAAGCCTGACGGAAGATCCCTTCGCCATCCATCGTAAACAGGTAATCGACAGCCGCTTCTTCCCGATATAACGAAGCCGGAAGCGCGCTGCCGCCGCCGCGAATCTCGGAGTGGTGGGCACCACCGCTATGTGTAGTCATGTGGGCATGAAGAATCTGCGAATTCTCTCCCTGCACGGTACGTTCCAATACTGCTGCGGCTGCCCCATCCCCGAACAAAGCGGCGCTTTCTTTATTCGACCAATCCAGACCTTTGGAAGCAATCTCCGAGGATACGATCAGAATCCGCTGATAGCGACCGGCATCCATCAGATAAGACATCACATCGAGTGCGGTGACGAAGCTCAGACAGGTTGAGTTGATGTCAAAACACGGCACACCCGATCCCTGTTCGCCAAGCGCCTCCTGGATCAAGGAAGCGGTGCATGGAATAGGCTGCTGCATCGTCCCGCTGGCACAGACCAAACAGTCGATGTCGGCAAAGTTCAGCCCAGCATTCTTCAGCGCTTCGCGTGCCGCATATGCCCCCATCTCCGAAGCCGTTTCTTCTCCAACAAAATGTCGGTTGGCTACGCTGGTCTTGCGCATCACCCAACCGGGTTCGACCTCCAGCTTGTCGTCGATTTCTCCCGCTGAAATCCCTGCTCCCGGTAAATATCTGCCTGTTCCCGTGATCTTGACCCGACGTGTTTGCATGTTCATTCCCCCTGGTTACAGGTTGAGCCTGACAGCACTCTCGTCTCTCTGCCGTTTGGCCTTCCTGTTATTTGTCTTCATTATACGCCGTTTCACTTCCCTCGTTTCTTCGATCCGTACCCAGACGCCAACTTCTGCACGACAAAAACGCCTTGGGCTGCCGCTCGCAGAGTGCGAGGCGTGCCAAAGGCGCTTGGTTAAGACTATCCTGCTATGTTGATCTCACATTCGATGGCTTCATGTGAAGCTGTTCATCGACGGAAAGAGACTTATTTGCCCTGAGGTTTCGGATCTCCGGTCGGATTAGCCAACACCGGAAGCATCTTCGTATCTCGCTTCATCTTCGATGAACAGATCGGGCACGTTGGCTCGTCCTCGAACGAAAAGTTGTCCCTCATCCAGCCGTTGCAGTCGTCCTTCACGCAGCTCCATACCGCCGTGCTTTCTTTCACAAGTTCCTCGTCCTGCTTTTTACGAAAATACATGCTCGATGCCTCCCCGTGTCGGATAGGGGCCGCAGCCGGTCCCGGATATGAATATTGGATCAATGCAGACGTGTACAGTTTCTATAATACGAAAAAAGACTACTCTTAACGCATCGTTAAGAGCAGTCTGTTCTTTTTAGGCTTACAGCTTTGTAACGTTCTCAGCTTGTGGTCCACGGTTGCCTTCAACGATGTTGAACTCAACGCGTTGGCCTTCGTCGAGGGTTTTGAAACCGTCGCCTTGGATTGCGGAGAAGTGTACGAAGACGTCGTTGCCGCCTTCAACTTCGATGAAGCCGTAACCTTTTTCTGCGTTAAACCATTTAACTGTTCCTGTTTCCATTAGAGAAAACCTCCAAAAATTTATTTCCGAAATCACAGGTGTATTCCCAGCATTTCGGCAACATGCATTTTTTATGGTCCGGGTTGGATATAAAAAAATCACACATTGGAAAAGGTTCCATAACCTACACATGACAACCCTTTCCAATATGCGAAATCAGGACGTTCACTCGTGATTACTTTTAAGTTTACCATAGCTTCCGCGTAAAAGCAAACGTTTCCTCAAGTGTGCTTGGTCTCTAACTTCCTTTTTCTGCTTTTTTTCCGGCAGCTAAAGTTCGATTCATTTTGACCGTGGAGACTGCACTGATCCAGATTCCTGCTTCATACAGCACGATCAGCGGAAGCGTCACAATGAGCAGCGACAGCGCATCAGGAGGGGCAATAAATCCGGCAGCGACCAACAGGATGAAATACGCGTATTTACGAGACTGCCGCAGCCACGAAGGAGAGACGATGCCCAATCGGGTGAGCAGCATAAGCAGCAGCGGAAGCTCAAACAGAACGCCAAACGGGATCACCAAGCGAAGCAAAAAATCAAAATATTCGCGGATGCCAATGACCGGCTGTAGATCCAACTCCGCTGACAGACCAAACATAAATTGCAGCACCGTCGGAAAAACGACTTCATAAGCGAATGCAGCGCCCAGTACAAACAATCCAAAGATGCCTGGGATATACATCAGTGTCGCCCGGCGTTCCGTGGGATACAAAGCCGGCTTAACGAACTGCCAGAGCTGATACAGCACCAGCGGAGCCGTCAGCACCAGCGCCAACCAGAAGGCCGATTGAACGAGGATGCTCAGTGCATCAGCCACGCGAAACACATGCAGGGACACGCCCAGCTGTGAAGCCGATTGCTCAATCCAGCCGACCACGGGACGAGCAGCCCAGAAACCAACTACAAACAGCACCAGAAAAGCACATGCGCAGATCATGACACGCCGCCTAAGCTCCGCGATATGCGCCAGTATTCCCATTCTTGCATCGCGTTCGTCGTCAGGGAGAGTCGGGCTTGCCTTCCTCGCCTTCAGCGGACACTTTGACCAGACTCGGGGCTGTCGGCACAGATGCCGGTTCTGCTTTCTGCCCAGCGGCTGGCGATTCTTCGCTGATTCCTCTTGTCGCGCTGCGGAACTCCTTCAACGTCTCCCCTGCTGCACGCCCCAACTCCGGCAGCTTCTTGGGGCCAAATACAAGCAGAGCCACCCCGACCACAACTGCAATGCTTCCCGGTCCAAAAGCCATGTTGATTGCCTCCCTAACACGGCGAATAGCCAGCCAGCCTCTCATTCAGCCAACTGCCTTCACCTATACTGATAATGATTATCATCCGATTTGAAATAAAGCTAAGTATAGGGTGCGTCAATGCGGTTGTCAACAGAAAATATTGACATAACCCGGCCCTCATCACGGACAGAAAATGTTTTCGGTTAAACCGCTCTATAGAGCGGTTTAAGGGCTAATTGACGTTCATCCCATCTCGAGGGGATTCGCCTCGAATTTCCAGATTGACAACAACGCGTGACCCTCCTATAATCGAGTTACTTTTGACTTATTGATAATCATTATCAACTTTGTCTCTACATCTGCGATTGACATACGAAAGGAAGAGAGTCATGCGTCTATACGCCAAGCTTCGATTCCCGGCTGTCCTGCTGATTATGCTGCTGCTAACCACGGCAATTGTCGGGTCGGCCTGGGCTTCGGGAACTGCCGAACCGCAGGGAACGCCGGCGGCCATTGCCGCTGTGGATGAAGCACTGCTTCAACTCCACCATGGCGACGCCGAAGCTTCCAAGAAAACTTTTGCCTCCGTGAAGCAGTGGTGGACACGCAGCAAGCAAGCGGTCAAAAGCGATTCCACTTCGTTGGCCGCCGATCTGGATCGCGGCGTGGCCGATGTCTCGCTGGCTTATATTGGCGGCGACACAGGCGAGATTGCCCAAAAGCTGGACGCGGTTCGTCTATCGTTGGTCAGCTACAACGAAGGCTCGTACACCGATAATGCAGGACGCAGCCGAATGACGCTCAGCCTCTACATCGACAAGCTCCGCAGTGTGCGGGATTCCGTACAGGCTCAGGATTGGACAGCCGCACAGAGCGGCGCCAAAGAGCTGCAAAATCAGTGGTTATCCGTCGAAGGGGAAGTTGTCGGACGCTCGGCTTCCGTTTACGCGGATACTGAACGTGACCTTGTGCTGCTGCCGGCCTACCTTGCGGATTCCTCGCAGCAGGCGCAGGCTGCTCCACTGCTCGATCAGCTGATCGCCTCCCTGACGCCACTCGCTGACGCCGGTTACAGCTGGATCGACGCCGCGCTTATCCCCATTCGGGAAGGCCTGGAAGCTCTGCTGGTCGTCGGTTCCCTGCTCGCTTTCGTCCGCAAGTCCGGCGCACCGCGCGGACAGCGCTGGATCGTCGGCGGTTCGGCAGCAGGGCTGATCTTCTCGATTGCAGCAGGCGTTGGCGTCTCCTTATGGCTGTCCACCTCCGTATTTGGCGCAGGCAATTCGCTGCTGAACGGTTGGACGGGAGTTATCGCGGCCGCCATGCTGCTCTATGTGGGCTACTGGCTGCATCGCAGCTCCGACATCCGGCGTTGGAACGAGAAGCTCCACAGCAGCAGCAAGCAGGCGCTGTCGAACGGACGCATGTTTTCCTTGGCCCTGCTGGCTTTTCTGGCGATTGTTCGTGAAGGACTGGAAACGGTCATCTTCCTGATTGGTCTTGCCGGACGGATGCCCGGACGCGAACTGCTTCTGGGAATCTTGGCGGGATTTGGCGCATTGGCGCTGATTGCTCTGGTCATCATCAAACTGGGGGATCGACTGCCACTCAAGCCATTTTTCCTGGTGTCCAGCGTGGTCGTGTTCTATCTCGGATTCAAGTTTATGGGCTCGGGCGTCCACAGCCTGCAAATGGCCGGACTGATCCCTTCCACGACAGAAGCCTACCTGCCTTCTCTCTCTTCGATCAGCTTGTATCCGTCATGGTACAGCACGCTTCCACAGCTGATTCTGCTGTTGGCGGCGGCTGCAACGTATCTCGGCCCGCTGCTGCGGCATCGAAATGAGCGAACGGCGCAGGCGTAGCTGCTGACAAACTTTTTAGATAACAAGGCTTTTCAGATAACGAGGCTTTTCAGATAACGAGGCTTTTCAGATAACAGAGCTTTTCAAATAACAGAGCTTTTCAAATAACGGAACTTTTCAAATTTGCTGCGAACTTTTTTCATCATCGTGATCGAACACTTACAATCCTGAATTGAATTTACGGAGGTTAATCTCATGAACCATTTTTCAAAGTCTGCCCAACCATCTCATTCCTCGCAAACGTCACGCCGCAAGCTGCCATTCGCCATTCTCTCTTCCACGGCGATCGCCGCCATGCTCGCTCTGAGCGCATGTGGCGCGGCATCAAACGCTCCTGCCACCCAAGCTGCCAGCGCCAGCACACAGACGGTCACAGAGAGCAATAATGCAACTCCAGAACCGGCTGCTTCCGAAACCTCGGCTACGACCGCTAACACAGAGGCAGCAGGCGATGGAGCGGCAGCCGTACGTGAAGGCGCTCAGAAGATGAAGGACGAGACGACCAAGTTCCAGGAAGCATTGACCGCCAAAGACGATGCGAAGGTCAAAGAACTGAGCAAATCGATCAATGACATCTGGCTGTCCTACGAAAACACGGTGCGCGATCAATTCCCTCTGCTGTACACCGATGTTGAAAAATACGAAATGCCCATCTTCTCCGCATCCGCCTATGACAAAATGGACTACACGGCATTGGCCGACAACGCAAGCAAGCTGCAAATCTCACTGGACACGCTCATGAACGCCAAGCCAACTACTGCTGCGGCTTCAGAAGTGCTGTCCCAAGCGGTGGAAGGGTATCAGAAGTACGTTACGGAACAGACGGACAAGTTCGTCGCCGCCACTCAGGTCTTTGTAGACGCCGTCAAAGCCGGAGACATCGAAAAAGCCAAAGCTAACTATACGTTTGCCCGTGTGTATTACGAAAATATCGAACCGATTGCCGAAAGCCTCGGCGACCTGGATCCCAAGATCGACGCCCGTCTGCCTGATGTGGAGAGCGAAGATCAATGGACGGGCTTCCACCGTATTGAACGCGCTCTGTGGGAAACCAAGTCGCTTGAAGGCCAGGATCAATACGCCGATCAGCTCATGACGGATGTAAAGGCGCTGCAAGAGAAAATCGGTACGCTCAAGCTGGAACCGGAAGCGATGGTCGCAGGTGCCATGGAGCTGCTGAACGAAGCGGCAACTTCGAAGATCACCGGTGAAGAAGAAACCTATTCGCATACCGACCTGGTTGACCTGGCGGCGAATGTGGAAGGCTCCAAAGCCGTCTACTTTGCGATCATTCCGGCGCTGAACGACGGGCATAAGGACTTGGCCGATCAGCTTGATGCGCAGTTCCAGAAGATGGAGAACACGCTGTCGCAGTATAACAAGGACGGGCACTATGCGCTGTATACCGACCTCAAGACGGAGCAGATTCGGGAATTGAGCGATCAGCTGTCCCAACTGTCGGAGCTGATGTCGCAGACGGCGAAGATTCTGTAATTTGGAACACCTGAAAGACTTCGTAAGCAAGAAGCATCGAGATCGTAAGGGGAGAACGGCATGAAGAAGGGGAATGACATGAAGCACGGGGAGCAAGACTCGCAGCATTTGGCGGAAAAAGATGCTGTGTCGAATGAATCCGGTCAAGTGGTGCGCACAGCGGCGGATGTAGAGCGGGAGGCAGGCTCGCAAGGGACAGCAGGCGGAGGCACGGTTGCAAACGCCTCTCCATCATCCAGGAAGAGTAGTTCTGACAGCAGCGCCGAGGTCGGCAGGAGCAAAGGCTATACCCGGAGAGAGATGCTCAAGATGTCCGCCGTTGCGGGCGGCGGGATTGCACTGGGCGCAAGCGGCTTGGGCGCGATCATGAAGATGTTCCAGTCCCCGGCTCCTACAGAAGCGCAAGGCGGCGCTGCGGCTGCTTCCGAGTCTTCGATCTCGAATGAGCGGCTGGATTTCTACGGCGAGCATCAGGCGGGCATCGTCACACCCCAGCAGACGTACATGTACCTGGTCGGCTTCAAAGTGACGACCGATGACCGGGCGAAGCTGATCGAGCTGCTGCGGGATTGGACCCGCTTCTGCGATCTGAGCACCAGCGGCGCATCGGCAGTCGAAGCCAGCGGCCGCCTGCTTCCGCCAAGCGACAGCGGCGAAAGCGTCGATCTGCCTGCCGCCAAACTGAGTGTGACGTTCGGCTTTGGCCCCTCCTTCTTCTCGCAGGATGGCCGGGATCGGTTCGGCGCTGCTTCCCGCGCTCCGAAATACCTGAGCGACATTCCCCGGATGCCCAAGGATCGACTCGACGAGTCGCTGTCCGGCGGCGACATCTGCGTGCAGATCTGCGCGGACGACCAGCAGGTCGCGTTTCATACCGCACGCAATCTGATTCGCATCGGGGCTTTTACCGCATCCGTGCTGTGGATGGAGGAAGGCTTTATCAGCTCGCCTCCAGGCAATACGCCGCGCAACCTGTTCGGGTTCAAGGACGGCACAGCCAACTCCCTGCATGACTCGGCTTCCGGTTACAACGATGTGGTCTGGGCGGGCAAGGAAGAACCCGCCTGGATGCAGGGCGGCAGCTACCTGGCTTATCGCAAGATCCGCATGCTGCTGGAGGTATGGGACCGTTCCTCGCTCAAGGATCAGGAAGATACCTTCGGCCGCTACAAGGCTTCCGGCGCCGCCTACGGCAAGGCGGGCGAGTTCGATACCGTCGATCCGGCGCAGCTGCCGGCGGACTCCCATGTCAGTCTGGCGAAGAAAAGCGGCATGCAGATTCACCGCCGCGCGTATTCGTACACAGGCGGGATCGACGCCCGCACGGGCAACGTCGATGCGGGTCTGCTGTTCCTCAGCTACCAGCGCAACCCGCAGGAACAGTTCATCCCCATGCTGCGCATGATGAGCCAGATGGACAAGCTGAACGAATATACCGTTCATATCGCCAGCGGCCTGTTCGCCTGCCCCGGCGGCTGGAAGCCGGGCGAGTATGTGGGCCAGCGGCTGCTGGAGGGGTGATTCCTGTAAGCGACGAAACAGGAAAGGCGCAGGTGTTGAAGGCGGCAGAGCGGTAAAAGCCACGGCTCACGCACGGTGAGGCGGGTGTTCGCGGAGGCTGGAGGGCTTGGTTGAGGTTGAGTGGTGAGTAGAGGCTGCATGAACGCCGATGCTCCATGATTCATGCAGCCTCAGCCCAAGTGGGCACAGTCCGAATAGACTCAACCTCGTAGACGCCCTCCCGCCACGTAATCGAAATCAAAGAAAGCTAAATAGAAAGCTAAATAGAAATTAAATAAAGCCAAATATGCTCTTATTTCCGAAGAAAAAGACCTTTTTCGCAGAATAAGGACAAATATCCGCTTAAATTAGCCCGATTCTGCCGAGAGTCGGGTTTTTGAGCGAAATAAGCGGATTTATGCACTTATTTGCGGGATCAGCGGGGTTAGGGGAGCGAATAAGCGGATTATTGCGCTTATTTGAGCAATTGTCCAAGATTGAAAAGCAAACCCGTGGAATCGGCTGAGATCGAAGAAAGGCGAACCCATGGATCGATGAGCTTATCTGCGAAATCAACGGTGGTCGGGGAGCGAATAAGCGGGTTGTTGTGCTTATTCGTGGAATCGACCCGGATCGAAGAAAGGCGAACCCGTGGATCAATGGGCTTATCTGCGAAATCAACGGTGGTCAGGGAGCGAATAAGCGGGTTGTTGTGCTTATTCGTGGAATGAGCCGGGGATGGAAAGTGAACCAGCGAGTCGGTGGACTTTCTGGTGGAGTCGGCTGGGTCTAGAGAGACGACATCTGGGCTCACGGACGTATTTGCGGGATCGATAGGGATCGGAGAGCCACTCAGCGCAGTAATCTGCTGAGTGGCTCTCCGGCAAGCGGAAACCCGCCGCCCTCAGGGACTTGGACGGCGGCGGCGGAGCGCTGGCGCCAAGCGGCCTTGCCTCGCTGCGACAAGCGCAGAGACCCTGCGCGGTCTCGCTGCAACCGCGCAAGGCCAAGCGCGGCGGAGCACCATGCTCCGCGCAGTACCGCTAGGGCGGGCCGCGATGCGTAAGCGGCCTGCCCTAGCGGTATCCCGGCGTCAGTCTGCGACGCCAAGCAGCGGGCGAAGCGCCCGCACGATCTCGCCGGCCCGTTCCAGGCCGCCCTCGCCGCTGCGCACGACCAGATCGCAGCGGTCGAGAGCTGCGATCTCTTCGTCGTATCCGGCGAGCCGCGCCGAGATCGTCGCGGCGTCCGAACCGCGCGAACGCAGACGCGCCTCACATTCGGCGCGCGAAGCCAAGACGCCCAGACGCAGCGCTCGCTCGCCAAGCAGTGCCCCAGCGATCTCCGCGCCGCTTGGGTCAAGGACAATTGAACGAAGACCGCCGCGTCTTGCGGTTCCCTTAATCGCAGGGTTCTCGATCGAAGGCTTGTCGATCATAGGCTCGTCAATCGAAGTTTCATCGATCGAAGACTCGTCGATCAGAGTTTCATCAATCGAAGGCTCGTCAATCGAAGTTTCATCGCTCAAAGTCTCGTCGATCCAAGTATCGTCGATTAACGTCTCCTTGATCGAAGCCAGCGAGGTGCCGTACAGATGTCCACGGTATTCGCTGGTCTCCAGCATCTGCCCTTCGCGCATCATCTGTTCCAGCGTCTCACGCTGCGTAAAATGATAGTCCACACCGTCGATCTCGCCTTCACGCGGCGCTCTCGACGTCCAGGTCACAATACGCGGCAGGCCAAGCAGAGCCTGCAGCGTTGTCTTTCCCGAAGCACTTGGCCCCTGAAAAATCACCAATGAGATCTTCATGTTCGTTCCCTCCGATGGCCGGGCAGCGTGGATCGGTCGGCCTTAATCCGACCTCTGCCTATCCTCTAATCGCACCGCTAACCCGGCCTTTTTTAGCCATTTGTATTGTCGCATGTTTGCATCGGCTTCGCCAGATTCATCGTTCGCGCCCTGTTTTTGCTGTTCCCCTGCCTCCTCTTCTTCATCTTCAAGGATCGCAGCTCGGCTCCTTTTATAGGATCAATCGGCCGCTTTTCTGCTCCCATGCGCTTCCCCTCTCGCTTTTTCCGAAAGCCTTTTTCGTGCTAAAATGATCTCATGTGTGCGTCTCCAACCGTCATCTCTGTCTGCATGGATTGCGAAGTCCAACAGCTTGGAGATTGCGTGACGGGACGCCCCAAATCGACAGGCCGTCTGGAAGTGGATTTGCATCAGATCGTCCTCTTTTGTCCCTGTACAATGGACGTTTGGACCCCTTATCTGCAATCCGATCTACCCGACGGCTTAACGGAAAGAAGGAATCCATCCATGAAACAAGAGCTGATCGAACGTCTCGACCGCTATGCCCGTTTCGATACCCAATCCAATGAAGACAGCGAGACCTGCCCGTCCACACCAGGACAGATCAAGCTGGCTCAACAGCTTGTCCAAGAGCTGACCGAGATGGGGATGCAGGAGATTACGCTCGACGAGAATGGCTATGTCATGGCTACACTGCCTGCGAATACCGATAAATCGGATGTTCCCGTAATCGGGTTCCTCGCCCACCTCGATACGGCAACCGAACTGACCGGCGCCAACGTCAATCCGCAGGTGGTGGACAGCTACGACGGAGGCGACATCGTGCTGAACAAGGAGCTGAATATTGTCCTATCCCCGCGCGAATTTCCGGAACTGACCGGTTATATCGGCCATACCCTGATTACAACGGACGGAACAACGCTGCTGGGTGCCGACGACAAGGCAGGCATGGCCGAGATCATGACGGCGATGAACTACCTGCTGAGTCACCCGGAGATCAAGCACGGCAAGATTCGCGTCGCGTTCACTCCGGATGAAGAAATCGGACGCGGCCCTCAGCGTTTTGATGTCGCAGCTTTCGGTGCCAAATACGCCTATACGATGGACGGCGGCCCGCTGGGTGAGCTGGAATATGAGAGCTTTAACGCGGCCGCAGCCAAAGTCACGATCAAAGGCGTCAGCGTCCATCCCGGAACGGCAAAAGGCAAGATGATTAACGCCGCCAAGATTGCGATGGAATTCCACCGCCGTCTGCCAGAGCAGGAATCGCCGGAATTTACGGAAGGTTACGAAGGTTTCTTCCACCTGCTGGACATCAATGGCGGAACCGACCAGACGACGCTGTCTTACATCATCCGTGACTTCGACCGCCAGAGCTTTGAAGATCGCAAGAAGCTGATGCAGTCGATCGCCAGCGAATTCCGTCAGACCTATGGCGAGGAGAATGTGCTTCTGGAAATGCGGGATCAATATTACAACATGCGCGAGAAGATCGAACCGGTCATCGAGATCGTCGAGATCGTACGTGAAGCAATGGAGAAACTGGGCATCACTCCCGTTATCAAGCCTATTCGCGGCGGTACGGACGGCTCGCAGCTGTCGTACATGGGTCTGCCAACGCCGAATATCTTTACGGGCGGTGAGAACTACCACGGACGTTACGAATACGCCTCCGCCGACAACATGGTCAAGGCAACCGAAGTCATTCTGGAAGTCGTGCAGGCATTTGAACGTCAGGCTTAATCGTCTACAGGATCGGTAAAAGGAAGGCGGAAGTAGACATGTTTGAATATGAAGATCGCACTTACGAGGATGTGGACTTTGGCGCTCAGGAGCTGCGGGACGGGGAATTGACCCGCTGTACCTTTGTTCGCTGCCGCTTCATCAACGGTTCGTTGGAGGAGATTCTGACCAAGGGATGCCGGTTTACGGAATGTGACTTTCGCGGTGCTTCCATGAACGGTTCCATCCATATCGAATCGGCGTTTGAGAACTGCAAATTTGGCGAAGCCAACCTGTTTGCGGCCAAATTCGACGACTGCAAGATGACCGGCTCCGACTTCTCGGGTGCACGTCTGGACGGCTTTACCGTGGTGCGCGGCGATTGGTCGTACACCAATCTGCGCCATGCCCGGCTTGATCGGCAGGACCTGCGCGGGGCACGGTTCTACGAAGCCGACCTGTCCGAGTCCAGCCTCCAGAAGGCCGACCTGCGCGGCGCTGATCTCACGCGCTGTCAGCTCGGCAAGGCCAAGCTTCAGGGAGCCGATCTGCGAGATGCCGTGCTGGACGGTGTGGATTTCAAGTCGCTGGATGTCAAAAATGTGCGGATGGATCGGGAACAGGCCGTGTTGTTCATGCGATCCTACGGCGCGAAGGTCGATTAAGATCACGGGCGGGCCGGATCAAGTAGGCCGAGCCACTGAAACACAGACCGGACGAAATGCAGCCCCTATGAATATAGACCAAAGGAGAGGCCCCATGGGTCTCTCCTTTTTCGCCTGATATTCGCTCCACCTTCCGGATCGCGTTCCCGCCCTGACGTCGAAACTCAGCGTTACACTTGCCTATCTTTTGGGTATAGGTTTAGGATATTGTCTTTTTTTGATCTCTCTTTCTAACTGAACCTGATTCCAACTCATCTTTATTCTAACTGATCTCTTATCTCTACCTTATGGATTCATCCTTACTTCATTCATCCGAAAGCGAGGGTTTTGCAATGACGAAAGCAGTACGCGAGAAGGTAACACTGGGCAAAAGCGGTCTCAAAGTCGTTCCGGTTGGCTTGGGCACCAATGCCGTTGGCGGACACAACCTCTTCCCCAATCTTGACGAAGAAGCCGGTAAGGCGTCTGTTCGTTCGGCGCTGGAGAGCGGCATCAACTTCCTCGACACGGCGTTCATCTACGGACCCGGACGTTCGGAGGAACTGATCGGCGAGGTACTCAAGACATACGGACACCGCGACGAGATTGTCATCGCAACCAAGGGCGCACATAAGATCGTTGGCGGAAGCGTCGAGATCGACAATTCCCCGGCTTTCCTGAGAGAATCGGTAGAGGCAAGCTTGAAGCGTCTCGGCACCGACTACATCGATTTGTATTACATTCATTTCCCCGACAAGGATACGCCCAAGTCCGAAGCGGTAGGCGAGCTGGCCAAGCTCAAGCAGGAAGGCAAAATCCGGGCGATTGGTGTCTCCAACTTCTCCATGGAGCAGCTGCGTGAAGCCAATCGGGACGGTCACGTGGACGTCTTCCAGGGCGAATATAACCTGTTCAAGCGTGGAGCCGAAGACGAACTTCTGCCCTACGCGCAGGAGCAGGGGATCTCGTTTGTGCCTTATTTCCCGCTGGCGTCCGGTCTGCTGACAGGCAAATACGCCGTGGATGACAAGCTGGATGAGAGCAAGCTCAAAAATCCAATGTTCCAGGGCGAGACGTTCAAGCGCAATGTGGAGAAGGTTAACCGGCTGCGCGAGATTGCCAATGCTCAGGGAGCGGACATCTCCAATATCGTTCTAGCCTGGTATCTGACACGCGATGCCATTGACACAGTGATTCCGGGAGCCAAAAACGACAAGCAGGTCGCGGCCAACCTCAAAACACTCGATGTGAATCTGACTCCTCAGCAGATTGAGCAGATCGACTTCCTGTTCCGGGACTAAGAAGCAGCGATTTTTCAGGGCTTCATTCCGTGCAGGTTAAAATTACTGCCTCGCAGCCTGCCGTCTTGCAGCTTGCTGTCCTGTCGCACTCACATCATACGTACGCCGTGATCTCCATGTAAGCACCCGGGTTTGCCGATGGCAGATCCGGGTGTTTTTGCGCATCCTTCTTCCTTCTTCCTTCTTCTCCTTGGCCCACCAGCATCTATTAAGACTCTTTTATTCCAATTTTAAATTAAATATATATTTAATCCCGAAAGCTCTATGCAATGAAGAGAGACATTAGCGTGTGATTGACTTTGTTCCTGTTCGTTCGATCTTTTTAATCCCACTGTCCTCCGAATATGATGCACCAATCGTCTTCGTAAAACCCAAAATCCAGCTGTCTTCAAACGGTAAATCGTTCGTGGGTTATGGAAAAGGGACATACTGCGGGGCGATCGGCGAGTCGGAAGCAATCACTGAACAGTCGGAAAGGCGTAATGCGGTTAATTAAACACTTCCCCTCTCACCGAAAGCTTCCCTGTACAAGCCGGCAGCTTTCCCCTCACTCAATTGTCAAAACAAGATTTACAATCCCGACAAGCTCTGTTAGGATTCAAGATAACCTTGGCTTTATCGATACACCGCGCGACAGCGTGCTGGCGTGCGAAGCGGGACGGCCGCCGTTTGGGTCGAAATTCAAACTGGATGGGAGAATGGAATATGACACAAGCTTCAAGTACGGGACTGTGGCGCACGCTCGCGCCTTTTCGCGCCGATCAGGTCGGCAGCCTGCTGAGACCCGAGTCCATCAAGCAGGCTCGTCTACAGCTGGCAGCCGGACAGATTGATGCTGCGCAGCTTAGAGCAGTAGAAGACGAAGAGATCAAGCGGACAGTGAAGCTTCAGCAGGAGACCGGCATGCAGGTGGTGACGGACGGCGAGTTCCGCCGCGCCTGGTGGCATTTCGACTTCCTGGAGAATCTGGACGGGGTGGAAGGTTTCTCGCCGGACTCGGGCATCCAGTTCCACGGTGTCACGACCAAAGCTCACGCGGTCAAGATCACCGGCAAGATCGACTTCACCGATCATCCCATGCTCGATCATTACCGGTATCTTCATTCGGTAGCTGGCGGTTCCGTGGCAAAGATGACCATTCCAAGCCCGAACATGCTGCAATTCCGGGGCAAAAACGAATTTCCGCTCTACGAAGATCACGAAGCGCTGCTGCATGATCTCAGCCTCGCCTATCGTAAAGCAATCCAGGCCTTCTATGATGCCGGCTGCCGTTATCTCCAGCTGGACGATACCTCGTGGGCCATTTTCTTCACTGGAAATATGCCGGAAGTGTTCCGCGCCAAGGGGTATACGATGGAGCAGCTTCAGGAATATTCCGTCCGTTCGATCAACGAAGCGATCAAGGACAAGCCGGAAGACATGGTGATTACCATGCACATCTGCCGGGGTAACTTCCAATCGACCTGGACGGCTTCCGGTGGTTACGATGCCGCATCGGAAGCGATCTTCCAGGGGTTGAACCTGGATGGTCTGTTTCTGGAGTTCGACGATGAACGCTCGGGTTCATTTGAGCCTCTGCGTTATGTGAACCGCCGCAATCTCCAGATCGTATTGGGTCTGGTGACCTCGAAGTTTGGCGAACTGGAGAGCAAGGACGACATCAAGCGCCGTATTGAAGAAGCGGCTCGTTACGTCAATCTCGATCAGCTGTGCCTTAGCCCGCAGTGCGGCTTCGCTTCGACCGAAGAAGGCAACCTGCTGGCTGAACAGCAGCAGTGGGACAAACTGCGTCATGTAGTGGAGATTGCCCAAGACGTTTGGAAATAAGAACCACCGAACCTTAACCCTCAGACCGCCAAAATCACGGTTCTGGGGGTTTTTGTCGCGGATTTTCCCCATTTTGACAGATATGTCGATACTTTCATGAATTTTTCTTTGAAAAACGTGTATTTTCGTATTCATTTCATTGTCTTTTTCGGGTACAATATGGCAGGCGAGTTCCGGGAAACCGGAACAACACAGGAATATCCGGCCGGCGGATGTCCGCCACACCGGGCGAGGAGACACGGCAGATCGCTTGTTTGAGGTTGGATGCCGCTTCTTCCCGTCTTTTTTCATTTCACTTATACAGCTTGGAGGAATAACAAGAACCATGAACCATCCGTCCCCTACCCCCGTCAAAGTCGTAACCGCTGATCCCAGCGCCATCGGCTTGTTCGGTCTGGCTATCGTCACGCTCGTTGCTTCGTCGCAGAAGCTGGGGCTGACCGAAGGCCTTGGCTACGCCGCTTCCTGGGCTATTTTCCTGGGCGCCTTCGCGCAGCTCTTTGCCAGTATCCAGGATGCGAAGCACAATAACACTTTTGGCATGACTGCATTTGGCGCTTACGCGTTCTTCTGGTTCGCCATGGCGACCAACTGGATGATTAAGCTTGGCACATTGGGCCCTGAATTGGCGGCAGCCGTTGATGGCAAGCAGCTCGGTTTTGCGTTTGCCGGATACCTTGTCTTCACTTTGTTTATGACCATTGGTGCGATGGAGACCAATAAAGTGCTCTTCTTCATCTTCTGTCTGATTGATGTGCTGTTCCTGGGCTTGTCCTTCGACGCCTTCGGCGCACCGGAATTCTTCCACGAACTGGCTGCTTACGCAGAGATGGGCATCGGACTGCTGTCGCTCTATGGCTGCGGCGCGAACGTGCTGAATACTCACTTCGGTCGTGAATTCCTGCCGATTGGTCGGGCGTTCGGGATCTTCAAGCCTCGCGCTTAGGCTATATTCTTGCCTCTCGCTTGGCGTGAATCGGAAGCTGATAGAACGACAACCATGCCCTGCTCTTTAATCTAAAATCCCGTCCGCGCCGGTACGCGAGACGGGATTTTTGCTGTATATCAACGTGAATGGACTTTCCGAGAACGCTTCTTTATAAAAAGGCTTGATTTGCTTACTAATTGTAACTATAATAATGTTTAGTAAGTAAATCTCACCTGCTGGTTCAGCAGCTCCCTGGCTGATCGGCAACCAAAGGAGTCTTTTCCGATGAAAATTGAAGTCTGGTCAGACTATGTCTGCCCGTTCTGTTATATTGGCAAACGCCGCCTCGAACACGCTCTGGAACGCTTCCCCAATAAAGACCAGGTTGAAGTGGTGTATAAGAGCTTCGAGCTTGATCCAAACGCGCCGCTGCAAGCCAAGGGCGACATTCATGATCTGCTGGCTGGCAAATACGGAATGAGCCGGGAGCAGGCAATCGATGCCAACCGCAATGTCGGTGAAGCCGCTCGCGGTGTGGGCCTGCATTATGACTTTGACCGGATGCGCTACACCAACACCTTCGACGCTCACCGTCTGGCTCATTTTGCAGCTGAAAAAGGGGTTCCTCAAGCCGTAACGGAACGTCTGATGAAAGCCTACTTCACGGAGGGCGCTTCCCTCGGCGATCACGAAGAACTGACGAAGCTGGCGGTAGAGGCCGGACTGGATGCGGAAGAAGTGCGGAATGTGCTGAATTCCGACGCCTATGCCGAGAACGTCCGCGCTGACGAAAACGAAGCCATGAACCTGGGCGTTCGCGGCGTACCGTTCTTCGTACTGGATGGCAAATTCGCCGTATCCGGTGCTCAACCGGATTCGGTATTCGATCAGGCGCTGTCCAAAGCCTGGGGCGAACGTTCGCCGCTGACGGTATTGGGCGGCGACTCGGAAGCTGCCGACGGCTGTGTGGATGGTTCGTGTGCCGTTCCACAGCAGAAGAACAACTAAGACGACTCATTTCCAAAACAAACAGCAAAGCCCGCGTCCCTCCAGAGAGAGACGCGGGCTTTTTGTCACGCGCAGACAGACTGATGCCGGCTCAAGATCGCTTGCGGCCTGAGCCAGCGTTCTGTTCATGTTGCAGACGTTCATATAACTGCTGGGTTTGCTGTTCCGGCTCTACACCCAGATCTTCCGAAAGCCGCTCGCGCAGCAGTTGATAGCTCTCGCGCAGCCCACGCTGATCGCCAGCATCCGCATAGGTACGCATCAAGAGACGGCCAACCCCTTCGGCAAATGGATCTTCCTCCCGCAGCGAAGACAACAGGCGAACCGCTTCTTCGTACTGTCCTGCCTGGCGCTCCCAGTCGGCCAGCGTAAGCGCAAGCTGAACGCGCAGACGCTTCAACTCACTGGCCCTTGCGCCTGCCCATTCATAGTCATGATGCTCCAGATAACCGCCTCGCCAGAGCGACAACAGCCGTTTTAGGTGAGGCATACGATTCGGAGCATCCGTAAGGGTAAGCAGCGACGAACCTTCCCGCTCGAACCGCTCCACGTCCACCGCTGCACCGCCGCGCAGCAGGCGGTAGCTCTCCTGGCGATACTCCAGCTTCATCTGCGGCGCCCACTCCTTCAGCATCTTGCGCAGCTGATAGACCGACGTATGCAGATGGGTGGACGCCTTTTCCATGGGCACATCCGGCCAGATGCACTCGATCAGGTCATCGCGCCGCACCCATTGTTCGCCAGGATGCAGCAGATACGCCAGCAGCTCCTGCACTTTGGCCGTTCGCCATTTGAGCGGGCGGGGTTCACCCGTCTGTGCATCCGCCAGTTCCAGACGGCGAAACATCAGAATCTCCAAATTTGACGAAGGCTTGGACGGAGCAGATTGTGAGGAAGCTGGAGAGCCTCCAGTACGCTCAATGGAATCGGACAAACCGCTGACGGTTCCCGCAGCAGAACCTGAAGAAGCCGCTTCGCCCTTGTCTGCTGCATCCGATGTTTCCGGTCCGGGCGGAACCAAACGATCAATGGTTCTGCGCAGACGCGGGGCACCGATCGGCTTGAGCAGGTAATCAATCGCCTGAAGTTCAAAGGCCTCCACCGCATATTCCGAATAAGCCGTGACGAACAGAATCGCAATGCCCGGATAGGCCTGTTGAATATATTCCGCCGCTTCAAGCCCGTTCATTTCCGGCATCCCAATATCCAGAAAGACCGCATCAAAAGGCTCCTGAGCCAATCGCTCCAGTCCCTCCCGCGCCGACATACACAGCGCCGCAGGCTCGATTCTTCCATCTGCCCGAAGCAGACGCTCCAGGTGCATCAAAGCCGGTTTCTCATCGTCGATCAGCATGGCTCGCATCCGGTATCCCTCCAATCCCCTGTCATGTTCAGCAAGCTTAGGCGGTCATCCTCTCAACCAGCAATCAGAATCGCACATTCCCGCGAAAATGTCGAAGGCGGCCGATCGTTCGTGCCAGCCTTTCCGACGATAAAGGTTTTATTAAATAATCGAACGCCTGTTGTTCAAAGGCTTCTATCGCATATTCACGGGTCGCCGTCACATATACAACGCGCAGACCAGGCAGATCAATCCGTAGTTTTTCACAAAAAGCCAGACCCGAGACACTGCCAAACTTCGTCTCAACGAACAGCGCATCCGGGCCAAGGCGCATAATCTCTTGTAGACCGAGGGAGGGATCGGAGGAACGACCAACCAGCTCGAAGTCCGTGTAATCCGTCAACATCCGAGCCGTTATCGCACAGGCGTCTTCGTCGCCGTCCAAAACGTAGATCCGCAATTTCTTCATCCCTTTCCCGGGAAATACGGACGGTTTCATCCGATTCTTCCAGCATAACGGATGAAGCTGAACATTTTCTGAACAAGAAAACGACAATCAAGTGTTTTCTCTGGCGAAATTCGCCATTAGATCGACAAAGCCTTGGGCAGATCGAACCCAATTGTGGTGCCAGCTCCCTCAGCCGTCTCCTCCAGTCTCAGCGTCGCCCCATGCAGCGCGGACAGCCGCCGATGAATATTGCGCAGTCCTACACCACCTTCCCGCCCATTCATAATCTCATGGAATCGTTCCGGCTGTAGGCCTACTCCATTGTCCCAAACCCGAACCGAGACGGATGAACCATGATCCCGAACGGACAGGCGTACGATTCCTCCGCTGGAGCGCTGCATCACGCCATGCCGCACTGCATTTTCCACCAGCGGCTGGATGCACAGCGGAGGAACAAAGATGCCCACCAGATCGTCGGCTTCGTATTCAAAAGTCAGTCGTTCACCGAAACGCGCCTGTTCCAGCGCAATATAGGAGCCTACCAGCTCCAGCTCCTTGCCCAGCGGCACCAGACGATCCCGATTCTGGAAGTCGAAGCTGCCGCGTAAATAATGGCTCAATTCGATCAACAGCTCGGTCGCCTGATCCGGATCGACCGGGCAGGTGGCAATAATGACATTTAACGCATTATACAGAAAGTGCGGCTTGATCTGCGCCTGCAAAAAGGCCATTTCAGCGCTCACGGCTTCCTCGGCAGCACGGCGCATCCCGATCAACGTACGTACCCGTGCCCGCAGTTCGCCCGCATCCACCGGCTTGCCGAGGAAGTCGCTGGCTCCGGCGTCGAACCCGGCCTGAATGTCTTCCGGCAGGCTGCGTGCGGTCAGGAGCAGAACAGGCAGATCAGCCAGCGAACGACGCTCACGGATTCGCCGGCATAGCTCCAGGCCCGACATTCCCGGCATCATCCAATCGGTCACTACCAGTTCGATACCGGGCTGCTCATCCAGCATCCGCAGCGCTTCCGCGCCGCCTTCCACTGCTGTGGCCTCATATCCGGCTGTCGTCAGCAGATTGAGCAGAACGCGGCGGTTCACGGGATCATCATCCACGATCAATACCCTTCCGGCTTCGCCGTTGGGAGGGTTCCACTCTTCACCTGGATGGAGCGGGCTGCTTGGCGGCGTGGATTCAGGCTCCAGCAGGCCAGCATCTTCAACAAGACGAAGCAAACGGGATTCACTCGGTCCCGGTTGTTCGGAAGAAATGGGCAGCGTGAAGAAAAAGGAGGTACCCACTCCCGGCTCCGAATCCAACCAGATTCGTCCGCCGCCCAATTCCACCAGTTCCCGGGTGATGCTCAGTCCCAGGCCATTTCCCGTCATGCCCTCCCGCGCCTCAATACGTTCAAAGCGGCGGAAAATGTCCGGCCAGCGCTCGCGCTCAATGCCGATTCCGGTATCTGACACTTCCACCGTTACCCATCCATCAGAGGCGGAGGCGCGAACTCGAATCTCTCCACGCTCCGTGTATTTGACGGAATTGCCGAGCAGATTATAGAGAATCTGCCGCAGGCGATCTTCGTCCATCTTCACATTCGGCAGATCTTCCGGACAGTCCAAAATCATCCGAATCGGCTTCTCTGCCAGCGTATAGGCGATGACCTCCACGACCGATTGTACCACCGTATAGAGAGCCAGCGGGCGTACGGACAACCGCAGCCTTCCTTCCTTGAGTTTGGAAAAATCCAAAATGTCATCTACCAGGAGAGACAACCGCTGTCCGGTCGTCATCATCATTGCCAGATTCTCCTTTTGCTTGGGCGAAACGGGTCCGGCGGCTCCCTCCAGCATGGAACGGGCAATATTGATAATGCCATGCAGCGGTGTGCGCAGTTCATGAGAAGTATTCGCCATAAACTCGTCCTTCAGCCCATCCAGCGTCAGCAGTCGATTGGACAATCGCTCCACGTCTGCGAAAGCACGTACAAAACGGCGGATAATCAGAATGGTCTGCGCCAGCACAAACAGCACCAGCTCATCAATGACCAGCCAATTGACATCCAGCGCAAAGATGAGGTCAACCAGACTCAGCAGCATACACATCATGATGCTCATCAGCCCGATCGTCACCAGATCCAGGTCGTCCGGCTGCTTTTGAATCCAGCGGATCGTGATGAACGCCGCATACACCAGACTCAGAAATCCGGCACTGAGAATCACCGGCTCCAGAATGGAAAAGACTTCCGGCGGCAGAATCAGCGCAGTTATGGCTCCGCTCACCGTCAGCAGCGTGTAGGCACGCATGAGATAGCGATGGATCGAGCCGGGCATCAGTTCATTCATGTACGAGATCAGCATGAGATAGATCAGACTGGCGGATATGGCCTGAAGTTTGAGCACAACCCAATAAGGCATCGTAGGCAGAAAAAATCCGATCAACTTCTCTCCGTGGGTTAACATGTAAAGTGCCCCCAACATACAGAACAAGCCGAGATACAGCGCCGGACGTTCTCTTTTGTGCAGCATATGAAGCAGAAGAAACAGCAGCCCAGGCAGGAAAAATCCGAAAAAGGCCGAGAAGTCCCCTGCCCAATCTACCTGTTTGTCGCGCAGAATGATCGATTCCGGCCCCAGAGTGACAGAACCCACGATTCCGCCAGACACATAGCTGTAGTTTGTCACTTGAATGACCAGTTCTACCTGGGAACCGGACAGGTGGGAGAAGCCGATGTATGGAAGATTCTTCTGTTCGTCGAGAGTATGATCCAGCGAGGGATAACCGCTCGACCCCACCTTATCTCCGTTTAGGTAAGCCTGGCTGGACATACGGATATTATCAATCTTGAGAGCATAGTCCTCGTCCACCTTCCGGCCGAAATCGATGATAAGCCGATAGGTACCAGCACCCAGAGAGCTATTGGACATGGCAGAATTCCAAGCACCCGGAACAGTGAGCAGCTTCCTTGCGGGCAGAACGCCCTGATTGTGAGCAAAGTCGTCCGGTGTAAGCAGTACGTTGGGGTAAAATTCCCATGTGCCTTCCAACGGTGCGGCGCCCCGATCTTCATCATTCCAACCGCTCAGATCAATTCGCCCGTCTTCCGCTTTGGGCAGATCGCGCTGGTCGATCAGAATATTCGTAATTCCTATGACTGGGACGCCCAGAATCAACAACAGGCCAACAGCCAATACCAGCCATTTTTTTATCATGGTTCATTCCTTCTTTGTGGGGTCCGCGATTTGATTTGGTTCACGTACTCGATTGCAGAGTGGGGATTGACCTGCTACGCTGGATGCACATTTACAGGCCCAGACCGAGAGGAGAGACGTCAATGAGAGAGAACCCAAGAAAACGACAGATTGTCGAAGCAGCAGCGCGTGCCATCGCACAAAAAGGTTATGCAGACGCCTCGATCAAGGATATTGCGGCAGAGGCCGGATTGGCCGCTCCTGGGCTGATTCATTATTATTTCAAAACGAAAGAAGAAATCTTGCGGGAAGTCGTGCTGCAAAACCACCGGCTGCACCAAGAAGACTTTGGAGCTTTGTTCGCCGGCCCCTCGGATCTATTCAGCGAAAACGATTCCTCACAGACCGAAGAACTGACCGAACACCGCCCGGAATGGTACAAACTGCGGTATGAGCTGTTCGCTCAGGGACTGCGCAATCCTGAACTCTCCAGCGAGGTTGCCGAGCTGCTTCAGATTGGGCGTGAAGGCATCTCCAATGTCCTGGATGCCACGCTGTACGGGCTGGAGGAGGAGCAGCTTGAGGCGTTATCCGCAGTTCTGCTGTCCTGCTTCGATGGACTCGCGCTTCAGAAGCTCCTCCAGCCGGAGCTGGATCTGGAGCGCGCCTATGGGCTGCTCGAATCGTTGATTCTCGGACGTTTTTCATCCACAGAATAAGCAGATTCCACCCGGAGATCTTCCCCTCATCCAAGGTGTGGCTGCCTCTTCCTCGAAAGTTCGACATTTAGCCTCAAGGCTCCTGCTTATCCACTTTCCAACCCTGGAAACGTGTACCCAGAATTTGTCCTGCTTCCTGAAACCCGACCTTGCGGTAGACGCCGTTGGAGTCGGGATTTTTCTTGTCTGCGTAGAGCATCGGCGTCAAGTCCTCACCCAGCAGCTTCAGGCACAATTGTGCAACCAGGGCGCTGGCATACCCCCGCTTGCGACATTCCGGCGGCGTATACACCTCGTTCATGCGGCAGTGCCGCTTCGAGGCAGAGGCCAATTGCAGCATCGCAGAAGGGGTTCCTTCCACTTCCCAGATATAAACCTGACCGGATACGGCCATTCGCGCTGCATCTTCGGCAAAAGACTCGGCGGATCGCGTCTCGCCGAACGCATCCCAGACAAAGCCCGACAGAAAAGCCGCGAGGGTCGGCTCGTCTGCTGCATAAGTCTGGCGCAGTCTCCCCGGTACCCCGACTGGAGATTGGACGCTGGGACAATCATAAGCGACAAGCTCCATATGTTCTTCAACCTCAAGGCCATGACGTCCCGCATACAGGGCAGCGAACACGCGGGCATCCTCAGGGTCGCTGCTGACTCCGCTTAATCGAATCGCGCGGTCGTCCAGTTCCTCTGCCAGTGTATTCATCCGGCTGCGCCGTTCTTCTTCATTCAGCTCGGCGTCCAGCCACAACCAGGCATTCCACCCTGCCATCCAGGTGAGGACGGCACGTCCGTCCGGCGACTTCAACAGCAGCGCATCCGGTGTATAGCGATGCAGCTGCATCAGATTGTAGCGAACTTCACTTCCGACAAACGGCTGGCTGTCCAGCACCTCGTCTTCAGCGTCAAACGGTACCCATTTCAGTTGTGGTCTCATCTTCGACTCCTCACCGCTTGCTTCTTGATTTGTCCCTATTCCCTATGTAAAAAAAGAAAAGCTCCGTCCTCCAGGGACGAAGCTAACCTTATTTCTCGCATCGGCCTCCGCCCTGCAAGCGGATAGAAATTGCCGACATTGTATCATTGGGATCGCAGAGCGTCAATGATGGGAATCCAACCCAAGCTCCATCAACAAACGTTCTTCCTGAAGCAAATGATGCCGATAATGCATCTCCGTCAGCTGCAGCCATTCCTTCGCCGTTAAACCGCCCAGACGAGGATGGGCAACGGTTTGCTGTGATAAGGTACTTGCAGCAAGCGGCTCCAGCTCCTCCAACGCTTCAAGTACCTGATCCAGCGCAGCCCGAATCTGCTCTTTGCTGTCCGGCTGCGGCGGGGTGTACTGTGGGGAAGCCGGAATTTTGACCCGCTGAGGCGGGAAGCTGCCTACCCGGAACATCGCTTCACCTGCTTGCGTCTTGGGCAGCGCTGAATCTTCAGCGATTGAGGCAGAAGGTCGGTCGGATAATGCAGCAGGTTCGCTCAAGCATCTGCGTGCGTTCTCGAACTGCATCCGCAGTGCGGCCTGGGACAGGTGCAGCAGCATTTGTCCCAGCGACCATTCTTCTTCGGCAGGCTGACGTCTTAATTGTTCCAGGCTTAGTCGCTCCATCTGCTCCAGATAATGCTGCGTCGATTGTTGCACACTCTGCCAGATCGGACGGTCGTGAATCTGAAGGTTCATCTTCTCGGAATGAATCGAAGTCATGGGTGATCTTCTCCTTTTTGTATCGGATACCCTCATTCTAGAAGAACGCTCCTGACAACTTACTGTCAGGAGCGTTTAAGTGATTATTATTTTTGTACATGAATGGGGGCAGACCTGCCTTCACAAATACCCCTCCATCCGCCTGCGTCCATTCGGCAGGACGCGGTATCGCTGCACGGGACGGCCAATCGTGCCGTAGATCTGGTCCATTTCCAGCACGTTCATGTCCACAAGTCCGGTGAGGTATTTACCGGCCGATACGCGTGAGATGCCGGTGGCGGCGGCGATCTCCTCGCTGGAGAACGAATCGCCCGGCGCCGATTCGATGGCCTGCCAGACGGTGCGCAGCGTCTGCTTGGTGAACCCCTTGGGCAGCGGAGCGGCAGCCAGGCGAGTCGGCGCATCCGACGAGCGGCGGGTCAACGCATCCAGTTCAGCCTGATCCAGGCTGGAGCGATCGCGCAGCAGGCGGTTGCGCTCCCGATAGGCGCCCAGCGCATCCTTGAAGCGGCCAAATTCAAAAGGCTTAATCAGGTAGTCCACCACGCCATTTTGCAGCGCGCGCTGGATGCTGCCTCTGTCGCTGGCGGCCGAGATAACGATGACATCAATCGGAAGATCACGCTGGCGAATCTCGGCCAGCAGCTCCAGCCCGTTGTCTTCCTTCATGTACAAATCAAGCAGAATTAATCCAAACGAGTCCTGAGTCAGCCGCTTCAGCGCTTCCTGCGGCGAACGCGCCCATCCCCCGCATACAAAGCCTTCGATCTGTTCCAGATAGAAGCGGTTCATCTCCGCGACCATCGGATCATCTTCGACGATCAACACCCTAATCATCCGTTCGTTTCACTCCGTTCTTCGTAGGATAGGGCAATTCTACCCGAAACCGCGTACCTTCACCCGGCTCACTGCGGAAGATCACCGTACCATCAAGCCGCTCTGCACTGCGGCGCACCAGATACAGACCCACTCCCCGGTTTGTCCCTTTGGTGGAGCTTCCCTGATCGTACAGCGATTCCACGACTGCCGAAGCGATGCCGATTCCGTTATCCTCTACTTCGATCTCCAGCCAGCCATCCGCGTAATCAAAGCCAATCTCAATGACTTTGACCTGCCCTTCCGGTCTTGGCGCTTCCACTGCATTTTGCAGCAGATTCCCTACAATCGTCACCAGCTCGCGCGAGATGGCTGGCTCCGAGGCTTCCGGCAGTATTCCGTCTTCGCGTACCAACAGGCGGATTCCTGCCTCACGCATGAGACTGAGCTTGCCCAGCAGGAACCCTGCGATCACCGGGTCTTTGACCTGGGTAACAACCGCTCCCGCTTCGATCTGAAGACTCGGAACCGCTTCATGGAGATATTCTTCCAGTCGGTCATAACGTTTCATATGCGTTAATCCCATAATGATATGCAGCTTATTCACAAACTCGTGCGTCTGTGCGCGAAGCGCATCGGCATACAGCGAGATACCCGACAAACGCTCCATCAGCGCCGTAATCTCGGTCTTGTCCCGGAAAGTCGCCAGTGCGCCTTCCACGCGCCCGGAGATCCGAACGGGCACCACATTCACCAGCAGCGTGGTTCCCCCACGTTCCACTTCCAGATCGTATACCGGATCACCGCTTGCCAGCACCCGATCCATACGCAGCAGCGAACGAAAGTCTTCTTCCGGCTCTGCGTTCGCCCAAGCCTCTGCTGCTGCAATCGCCGCTTCTTCCAACCGTACTTCGTCGCCCAGCAGCCGCCGCGCTTCGGCATTAATCAGCGTCACCCGCTGCTCCTTGTCCACGGCCATGATGCCCTCCTTGGCCGACTGGAGCATTGCACTTCGCTCCTCCAGCAGCCGGGCGATCTCTTCCGGCTCCATGCCAAACATCACGCGCTTGAGCTTGCGTCCCAGCAGCACTGCCCCGATCAGACCCAACACCCCTCCCAGCAAGATCCCGATGTACAGCAGCCACATATTTTGCCCCACAGCCGCATGGACACTCTCCAGCGACAACCCCACGGCTACCGCCCCAACCTGCTGTCCGTTCTCTCCATACACGGGTGAGAAGGCACGCACGGAACGCCCCAACGATCCGTCCGCTTCCGAGATCGCTTCCTTCCCGCTAAGTGCAGGCTCCTCATCTCCCCCGGCGAAATGTTCGCCAATCCGATCCGGATTGGGATGGGACAATCGGATGCCCTGCATGTCCATAATCACCACAAATTCAATGCCATTCGCCTCACGCACTGCTTCCGCGTACGGCTGCACGGCTGTGCGATCTCCACCCATCGTCAGCGCAGCTTGTACGGTCGGCGTATGCGATACCGTTCGCGCGATCCCAACCGCACGCTGCTCCAATCCTTCACGCGTGTGGCGTGAAATCTCCAGACTAATCATGGTGTACAAAGCCGACAGCGCCAGCGCCACAACAGCCAGCACCATCAGTGTGGTTGTCGTTTGAAAACGCATCTGGTAACGACCGATCTTCATGCCCATCCCCCTTATCTCCGTCAAGACCCTGAGGCATTATAACCGATTCGCTTCTCCTGCGCGATGAAGAAGGGTACAGCGGCGCCTTACTCTCTTCAAAAAGAAAAAACCTCCGTTCCGGATTTCCGGAACGGAGGCTCCAAGCACGGAGAACATCCAACTTAGGGAGTACGTCTAACCTGCTGAATTCGAGATTTACACTCGCCTTCAGAGTCGAGAAGACTCCACCAAAAGCCTATCACTCTTCCTCATTTTAACGCGCAGACGTCCAATCTTCCCCGCCCGCGATTCGCACGGTATATCCGTGATCTGTCGCCGCTTCCAGCAGATCATGATAAGCCCAATGATCGGCAGGCAAATCCGACCATGCCGGGGTTGGTGCCCCATGCAGTGGGCCTCGCTCGAACAAGCGGTTCAAGATCGTTACCGCTTCGGCACGTGTCAGCGGCCGCTGCGGATAGAACTTCCCATTGTCGCCAGTCATGATTCCTTGCGCCTGTACGGCAGCGATGATTCCGCCCGACCAACTGCCCGCTCTGACATCCGGGAACAGCCCTGCCGCATCTCCTTTGCTGAGTTGCAGGTAATTGAAGACGATCGATGCCATTTCTTCACGAGTGATCGCGCCGTTTGGCTTGAACGTTCCATTCCCATATCCCTTCATCCATCCTGCTTCCGTCACCTGACCGATGAGATCACGCGCCCAGAAGCGCTGCGGAAGATCGCTGAAACGAACGGTTCCCTGACCGCTGCGTTCACCCAGACGCGCCAGCATGGCAGCCATCTCGGAACGAATAACGGCTTGATCCGGACGCAGCGTACCGTCCGTATAGCCCTTCACATAGGCTTGGTGTGTGCCGGTCTTCGCGCCCAGCGACACGATCGTGAAGGTGCTGAACTTGGAGATGCCAAAGCGCAGACCCCACTTGCTGTCTGTCAAAGCCGGACTGTCCATCATCTCAACGGTTCCGCGCACCACTTCCTTGGTGCCGTCGCTGTGTTCGATATAGACGCCAAGATTTTTCAGGAAGGCTGCACGCTCCTGCTCGTTCGCCGGCAGCTTGGTGCCATCCAGCGGCAGCACCAGCGTAACCGGGCGGCTCGACAGATTCGTCTCAATGGTCATCGGACGCGATACCACCTGCGCCGCCTCATTGCCGCTCAACTGACGAACCACCTGCTCCGTCTGTGCACGCTGTTCCACGCTCTGACGTTCCTGCGGATTCTTCACCGGAACCAGGCGGAAGTAGAAGCTGTCTTCCCTGTCTGTCAGTGAGGAAGACGGCAGAATCACCACTCCGTTTGGATTGTGGATCTCCAGATCAATCTGGTGACGCTTCAGCAGATCAACCGTGGCTTTGGGTACATCCACATTGACCCGGCTGACCGCATCGGTTGCATCCGGGATCAGGATGCGTGCAGTTGGATCATTTTTGGCCAGTGCTTTGTCGATCGCTTCCTGTGCCTTGGCTGGCGTGAACGTCACCTGGTCGCTGAGTGTACCATCCGCATTCGTCGTCCGTTCCAGCTCGACTTTGGTAATGTCGCGCAGGTCTTCCGCGCCCGAAGCGACATCGACCGTGATAATCTGTTTATTCGTACCGACGGCCTGCGCCGAACCAGTCGTCGGAGGGCCGATTGGACTCGAACTGCTGCCCGGATTCGGTTCCGGCTGCGGGGTGATGGATACTGCCGTCAATCCCAGACGAGCCAGATTCAGCCGATTCAAGGCGGTATCAATCTGCGCCTGCGTAGCGGCGGGATCGTCCAGCACGCGATGGGCTTCAGCCAACGCGGTTTGCAGCTCATTCCAGCTCGAAGGCGTATAGTTCGACCCGTTTAGCTTTTCCGCATCGATGGCCTCCTGGCGGGCTTGCAGCGCCGACTTGTCAACGACCGTAAACGTTCTTTTGCGCGTCGAGATCTCCTGACCCTTTTTGGCTGTGACTGCAACCGTGTAGGTACCCGGTGGAAGCTGGGCTTCCGAGACGAAGGACCACTCTCCGGTGGACGGATCAACAACAGCTGCGCCGCCTGCGCCTGGAATCACCTGACCCTGCGCGTCCAGCAGCTCCACGGTCACGGACTCGGCGCCTGGATCGACCTGGCCGCCAAACTCGGGTTTTTCACCGGATACCACGCCTGACGATGTACCCGGCTTCGTAATTTGCAGCGAAGCGCCAAGGCCGCTCTGCGCGGTCTCCTCAAAGCTTGATACCGGCACTCCGTTCAGCCCCCTCAGGCTGCCCGTTTGGTCATATTTGACCCCTACCGCATCGACTTCCGACAGATCCAGACCGCTTGGGAGCGCGATGATGACTTTCGTAGGATCGAGCGGATCGATGGAGATCGCCAGATCACTGCCGCCATATACCTGCCCACTTACCGTCACCGAGAATCCGTCTCGCCCGGCGCCGTCGAACTTCACGCCCCGATCAAGCGTCACCACGACCCGCGAACCGGATGTTCCTTTTTCCAGCGCGGCATGATCGAACTGTACGCCCTGAATCTTCAGACCCTGGCGAGCTTGGTTCAGAGCCTTCAGCGCCAGATCCACCTGCTGCTGACTCGCCGCCGGATTACCCAGAATATTTTGCGCTTCCGTCAATTTCGTCCGCAGAGCGCTCCAGCTGTCCGGGGTATAATCTTCTTCTTTCAGCACACCTTCGTCCAATTCATCCAGCACGTTCATCACGCCATTGGACAGCAAATCCTTATTCACATGTGCAAAAGTAAAGAAACTGCCGTCGGGAAGCTCACTGCTGCTCAGTGTCACCTGCCCGTTCGTCAGTGGATATAGTTTGACGTCACTGAGATCAGCGTTCTGGCTGACCGCTAGATAGAATTGAACTTTAGACGTTGGATCAATGCCATCCGCACGCAGTGTAATCGCACTGCTGCTGCTCCAGTTCGGCGAAACTTCCGTCTTATGAATCCGCTCCATGCGCTTCAGCTTGCCGATTCCGTCAGCGGCATACGCCAGATCAGCTTTGTATTGAGTCGATGCGCCATCATCACTGAAGCTGAAGAACGCTTGGTCATTGGCGAAAAGTTCTGGATTGGCTGCGTTCGATTCGGCAATACCGGAGCCAAGCGCCAGGGTGACGACGGCTTCATCGGACTGCGACTTGGACTGCTTCTGCATCAGACCCTGAGCATCATCTCGCCCGATTCCGGTAATGCGGCGTCCGTAACCATCGTTATCGGACTCATCCCAGAAGACGTGACCGCTGCTGTCTATGTAATCTCGGTCGCCACCGTTGAGCGTGATCCCGTATTTTAGCGCCAGATACGATTCGATCTTGGCTTGTGTCGTCTCATCCGGCACTTCGTCAAGCAGGACAATCTCCGAGACTGCCCCTCGGTATCCGTACCAGTTGCTGGAGTCACCCTCGAAGCCGGTCGCCCCGATCGCAGGCATCATTTGCAGAGGAGCAATGGAAGTGTTCGCCGTCTTGGGAATAACCTCTTTGCTGGCCCCATCAATCGTAGCTTTGTGATCGGCAACGGTTGGCCCCATGATCTGATACCCGGCCAAGTGAGGGTTGGTGAGGTCAGATCCCTGAAGCACCGGGTTGACCAAATTGTAATTGCCATTACGACCGTCGCCAGTTGCCAATCGATTGCCATAGTTCCCCAGGAACGTCTGTCCATAGTTGCCGTTCTTCACTTGCGATCCAATCAGCGCTCCATAATTATTGCCTGAAGCCGACCACTGAAACACGGCATAGCCAGAGGCAATCTTGATGGCCTTGTCGCCTTCCAACTTGCTCGATGTTGCATAATGCCCCCAACTCGCCGGATTATTGAACGTGACGGCCGGGTTAAAATTGATTCCGTTTGACGTATACGTAGGCGTTCTCTCAGCAGGGCCATTTAGCGTATAATCAACCGAATTCGAGGAACGATCTTCCCAGTCCACCAACAATCCGTTCGCCTGCTGCACCCCGTCATCCGCCTTGAGCCAAGTCACCAGATGCTGCCCGCTTTGTCCCCCAGGATAAGCGTTTACCACCGGCTCCAGCGCATCGGCTTCTCTTGCTCCCAACATCGAAAATGACCCCGATACCACCGTTGCTGCTAACATCATTTTAAAAGGCTTGTGCAACGGGAAGCCCTTTTTTCTGCTTGCCAAATTCATCCTTCCCCCTCTTAAAATCGTATAGCCTGCTCCTGTAACATTCATTCGGCTAACAGGCTGTTTTCAGCATAGCAACGGCATCTATACAAAACATATAACAGGCTGCCCACAGCGTTTCCCGGCTTCTAAAAAGAATGAAAGAAACACAAAAACCCCGACGCCTGAGGCGCAGGGGTAGACGTGAGATCAAATTTCGGGTGGACAGCATTCTGCTGCCCACGGGGATTAGAACTGGACGCTGAAGCCTTCAAAATGATGGATGCCCGTGCCGAATCGGGCCAGCCCGTTCTCCCGCAGCCAGACTGCCGCTTCTCCAGCAAGGGGCAGGATCTCCGGCGGCAGTCCCAGTTCATTGTGCGAACCAAATACCCGCTTAACCCGGGGAATCGCGGCGATTTTCTCCCAGGACGCCACCAGATCTTCCGGGCTGGTCGAAGGGTAAAACGCATAAACGGGCGTCCCGCTGTACAGCAGATCGCCGGTGAACAAATAGCCGGAGTCCGCCTCCCAGAAGCACAAATGTCCGGGCGAGTGCCCCGGCGTATGATAGACCGTGAGCGTGCGTGCTCCCAGCTCCAGAACCTGTCCGTCATGCAGCGTGCCGGTCGCCGGGCCGCAAAATGGCGTATAGGTTCGCGCATCGAAGCCGGGCGGCAGCGGCAGCGTAATATCCCGGGCGATGTCGCGGCGAATCTGTTCGATCGTCAGCCCGGCGATGCCATTTTCCAACCAAGCGCGATCCGCTTCATGGACATAGAGACGCTCAAACTGCCCATGACTGCCAATATGATCGGTATGAACATGTGTGGTCACTACATCAATCGGCAGATCCGTCAGCCGATCCGTAATCCGCCGAATATTATCAATCCCAAGTCCCGTGTCGATCAGAATCGCTTTGTCCCTGCCCAGCAGCAGAAAGGAATGAACCCGTTCCCAATGTCCATATTCGCTGATGGCATAGGTTACATCATCGATTTGCTGCACCGTAAACCAAGTGTCTTTAAGCATCCTAAACGCCCTTTCGCAGTTAAGCTACCGTTTCATTATACACTCTTCTGTTTGTCCTAGGCGCTCTTTCCCGAAACGCGATCAGGGAGTGGAAAACAACCTGGACTGAGGCACAAGCTTCTCCCCGGTTGGAACGTCTCGGCCGCCTTGAACTTCCACTCCGCCAGTCGGCATGAAAGCACCGGATAGGCCTTTGAAGTACAGCGGCAGGCCTTCCGACACGAACAGGTTCGTCTCCGCCGGATTCTGTCTCTGATGGTGCAGGTGCAGATGCGGCTCACTGGAGCTGCCCGAGTTGCCGACCCGACCCAGCGGCGTGCCGACCTCCACATGCTGCCCCGCTTCAACAGTTACCGATCCCCTCATCAGATGCGCCAAAACAAGATAGGTTCCCGTTTCGTCGAGGCGGAGATAGATATGGTTGCCGGCCAGCGTTTCCGATTCTGATTCGCCCGGCGCATGATCCGCTTCCCCGTCCTTCGCTTCCACGATTGTTCCCGCTGCAGGCGCGAAAACTGCCTTTCCATAGATCCCGTAATCCTCAAGCCGCGTGCTTCCTACTCCGGCAGGGACAGCCAGTAAATCGTAAGCCCAGCGTTCGTTCGGAGCGACGACGTGATAGTTCCCTCGCAGCTCATCCCCTCCCCACCCGACAATCGTTTCTTCTGCAAAAGGAGACACGATCGTAACGGAGGGAGAAGTTTTTGACGCATCGGCTGGATAAGCCATCTGTCCGACTCCAGCGAACCACAGCGCCGGCCAGGCGCCCGCTAGCGCTCCGGCGATTAGCAGCACGCGCAGCGGCGATCGGAAGCTCCGCCCCCTTTTCTCTCCTGCCTTCATGCCGGCATTCTGTTCCGCTTTGCGGGCCTGTCGCGCGGGGCGCCTCCTGTCAGGTTTGCTGCTGCGCAGAATCTGCGATACAAGCTTCACGGCTCCGATGACCAGCAAAATCGAGGTTATCAAGACGGCGATCAGGCTGTAGGCCTGAATCAGCCACCAGGCGAGCACACTCGGAACGCCTCTCCACGTATACACGATTATCCATAATACGGCCGGCAGCAGCCATAACGCCATGCAGAAAGCGGCTGCACCTATTCTTTGATTCATCTTCCGCTTCATTGTCGTCCTCCCGTCTTCCTCATGCTTGATTGTAGACGGGAAAGCTTACAAATTCGGCGACGAAAAACTTACGACTTTATTAAGCTTGGGACAAGTCTTGAGGAAGCAGGATGGTAAAGCAGGTCTCATGCGTGCTGCTGCGAACTTCGGTTCGGCCGCCGTGCAGAAGGGCGATCTCCCGCACGATGGCGAGACCAAGCCCGCGGCTTCCCGTGGAAACACTGCGTGACCGCTCTCCGGTGTACAGGCGCTCGAATACGCGAGGCAGATCTTCTGCCGCGATCGGTTCCCCTTGATTGGCAATTTCGATCATAATTTCATTCTTTTTGAGGCCGACGCGAACCACAAGCAGCCCTCCCGCGCTTCCGTAACGGATCGCGTTTTCGATCAGATTGCCCAGCATCCGAGCCAGCAGGGCCGGATTGCCGCGCACTTTTGCTCCGGCAGCTTCGACAGGCGCATGCCGCTCCAAACGCATGCCGACGCTCTGCAATTCGGGCAGAAAATCGGCCAGCACCTGTCCGAGCAGCATCTCCAGCTCGAATGAGACAAAGTTGTTCCGTTCTTCGCCTTTTCCAAGCAGCGTATAATCCAACAGCTGCTCCGCATGGTTTTTCAGCTCCCCAGTCTTGCGCCGGGCCGATTCGATGCAGCGCAGCGCTTCGCCGATCGACGTCTCCGGCGCGTTGGCGCTGCTGCGAAGGCCGGAATACGCTTCTTCGCCCAGGCGCAGCGGCCTTAGCCGAAGTTCAGCCAGTTCCAGATAGCCCGACAGCGAGGATAGCGGCGTGCGCATATCGTGCGACAGCGCAGCGATCAGCGCATCTTTCTCGGCTTCGGCCTGCCGCTCGCGCTCGCCGGAAACTTCCAAGCGGCCTGCCATCTCATCGATATGTTGAGCCAGCCTGCCCAGCTCGTCGCCGCTTCGCTCGCCGGTTCGGCGCGTCAGGTCGCCGCGGCCGATCGCTTCCGCCGTTTCACCCATTCTCTCGATCCGCCGAATCAGTTTGCGCGTGAACAAGGAGGCAAAAGACAGGGCCAGCAGCGCAAAAGCAAAAAAATAAACCCAGGCGTACTCCTCTTCCCAATGGGCTACCTGTTCCCGGGCGGAGCCGGACAGAAAGGGCAGCGCCGACTGTACAGCCGCGATCGATAATCCGGCCAATACCATTCCCAGCGCGATTGCCACGTAGAATTTGGCCCGAATACCCGGAAGCTTACCTTTCTTTTTCAATCTTGTACCCCACTCCCCACACGTTTTGGATCAAACGGCTCTGCCGATCTCCGTCGCCGATCTTCTCCCGCAGCCTTGCGATATGCACCATGATCGCCGACACACCTCCTTCAAAAGCCTCTTCGCCGCGTATACGCCTATACATCTGCTCCGGCGTAAAGACTTGGCCCCGATTCTTCACCAGCAGTAGAAGAAGATCATATTCGGTTCGCGTCAATCGAATTTCCTGGCCTTCCAAAACAACGCCTCGCGCCGCCGGATCGATCAAAAGCCGACCAACCCGCAGCTCGCCGTGTCCGGCCGACGCAGCCTCCGATGCCCATGCGGAACCGGCTGCGCCCAGAAGATGGTATCGGCGCAGCAGAGATTCAACCCGAGCCGACAGCTCCGACAAGTTGAACGGTTTGACAACATAATCGTCTGCTCCGGTGCGCAGACCGATTACTTTGTCCGCTTCGCCGGCTTTTGCGCTTAAAAACAGAATGGGTACATTGGAGCTTTCCCTAATCGCGCGGCATACGTCCAGACCGTCACGTTCAGGCATCATGATATCCAATACCACCAGAGATACCTTATGTTTGCCCCACAACTCCAGCGCCTGTCTTCCGTCCGCAGCCGTATGTACGGTATAGCCTTCCAGCTCCAGATACGTTCGAGTTACGTCCAAAATATCCAGGTCGTCATCGACGACCAGAAGTTCCCGATTCCCGTTCATTCTATGCCTCCCGAAAATGGCAACCGCCGAAGAAATCGCGCGTCGATTGCCACATCCTGTAATCATTCGCCGCGCTTCATTCTAACGCCTTCGGTTTGTTTTTCAATACGCCCGCCATCTCATAAACCGATACTCCAGCAGATCGACCAGCACAAACAGCAGGAAACCTACGCCGCTGAACAGCAGAATCCCCGCGTACATGCCAGGATAATCCAGCCGCAGCCACGCATCCATAATGAAGTAACCCATTCCATGCTCCGTGCCGTAAATTTCCGTGAAAAACAAAACGGAGAACGCCGTGCCCAGCGAGATCCGCAGTGTGCTCAGAATCGCGGACAGAGCGCCGGGCAGCGTAATCTGGGTGAACTTCGCCATACGCTTGGCTCCCAGGCTGGTCAATACATCATAGGTATCGATCGGAATGGCCTTGACCGCATCACGCACCGAGATAATGACCTGAAAGACCAGAATCAGCGCAATCATAACGATCTTCGAGGCTTCGCCCAGCCCCAGAAACAGCATGGCGACCGGAAGCAGCGCAATCTTGGGAACTGGATACGTCAGATAGACCACCGGGTCGAGCAGTCGGTTCCAGCGCGGTGAACGTCCCATGAGCAGCCCAAGCAGCAGGCCGACGGCAAGCGCCAGTCCAATGCCTGCGCAGACCCGAATCAGGCTGGCGCCTACATGAGTCAGCATCTCCGCACCATCCAAGTGTATCAACGCCGGATAGACGACCCATGGCGAAGGCAAAATATCGCGTTGGAGCGCAGCGGCCAGCAGTGCCCACAATACATGCAGCACGGCAAATACGCCCAGCAGCCGCAGAACCGTCCCCCGGAAACCGGTTCTCGTCGAGGAATGGCTCCCCACCGCCGATCTCATGGGCTTCTGCGCAGACTGCACACCTAATTCCCGACTGGAATGGGCCGCATTCTTCTTCACGTTCTGCTCACCAGCCTTCCCGCATTAAATGTCGAATCTGTCTGACCTGTTCATAGAACGCTTCACTCTCGCGTTTGTTACGATCTTCCTGTGAAAAAACAGCCTCGTTGTCGATCAACCGAACGCCCGCAGAAGAAGAGGCCGCCTCTGAAGACGGCATGCTGCCTCTTCCCGTCAGCATGATAATCTGCCGGCCCAGCAGCACGGCTTCTTCGACGTCATGCGTGACGAACAGCATGGTCGAGGGCTGCCTGCGCCAGCTCTCCAGCAGCAGGCTCTGCAAGCCTTCGCGCGTGACCGCATCCAGCGCGGAGAACGGCTCATCCAGCAAGAGCAGATCCGGCCGCACGGCGAAGGCGCGGGCGATGGCTACACGCTGCTGCTGCCCGCCGCTCAGCGCACGCGGGTAGCGCCCTTCCAGCCCGGCGAGTCCGGTCAGGGCGAGCCAGCGAAGCGCGGCTTGTTCGCGCTGGGCGCGAGGCTCCTGCGGACGCGCGATCTTGAGCGCGTTCCTCACGTTCGCAAGCGCCGTGTGCCACGGCAGCAGGCCGTAATTCTGCGGCACGAAGCCGACCCGTACGCCGGCAGCAGCGGCGTCCCGCCCGCCGAGCGGGCGGCCGCCATAGGCGAGATGGCCGCCGAAGCCGGGCACAAGCCCTGCGGCGGTGCGCAGCAGCGTGGACTTGCCGCTGCCGGAAGGGCCCAGCACGGTATAGATGCCGTGCTCGGGCAGATCCAGATCCAGCGGCCCGAGCACCGGCCCGCTGCCGTAATCGACAACCAGGCCGCGGGCCGTCAGCCCTCGCCCGGAACCGGCTCCAGCGGAAGGCTTCGCGGGACTCGGCGCCGAAAGCGCGGAAACTGCTCCCGTCTCCTGGAGTCGCTTTTTCGACATTCCGGCCTTATTTAAATTGAACATCCGACATCACGTCCGATGCTTTCAGATCTTTGCTCAACAACCCTTTCTCCCGCGCCCAATTGAGCGCGTTATCCACCTGCGCCGGATCGGCCTGGTTGGCCGGGATATAATCCGGTACGTCGATCTGATCCTTGAGCGTCTCCGGATAGCCGACTTCCTTGATAATCAGGTCGATATAATCCTTCTGGTCATGATTCTTCATATATTCGACCGCCTCATCATACGCGGCATACATCTTGTGGATGCTGTCTGCCTTGGCATCAATGACGCTCTGCGGGAAGGCCAGCACAAACGGATTGACCTTCGCTGTGTGCGTCGAACCCAGCACCTGAAGACCGGCTTCGCGCCCCATCGTCACGAAAGGCTCGGGAAGTACGGCTGCATCGGCCTTGTTGTTCTTGAGCAGCTCCAGACGCGTCGGAATCTGCGGCACTTCGGTCACGGTGATGTCGTCTTCCGTCAATCCGGCCTGCTTGAGCATCATGGCCATTGTATATTCGGTGGACGTATTTTTCGACAGGATCACGGTCTTGCCCTTCAGATCGGCGGCACTCTTCACTTCCGGATTGCCGGTCAGCAGATCAAACTCACCGAAAGTCGTGCTGGTAATCTTGACGTCCTTGCCCGCTTGATTATAGATCGAGATCGCCACAAGGTCGGCACTCAGACCTTCCACTTTGCCCGCCTGGAACGCTACGTCACGATCCTTGGCGCTCTTGAACGTCTGGATGTCCAGTTCAACGCCCTGCTTCTGGTCAAATCCCTGTTCATGCGCCACGATAAAAGGAATGGCATCAATGGAAGGCAGCAGTCCCAGCGTCAGCGTCTCTGTCTTCGCCCCGGTAGATATGTCCGAGTGAGCGGAGGCATTGGGCTGCGAAGCTCCTCCGCAGCCTGCCAGTGTCAGGCCGAGCGCTGCGGTCAGCAGCATCCATACAGCAGGACGTTTCCCGCGAAGTGGTTCATTTGGCTTGCGATTGTTATTCATCTCTGTCTCCAACCCCTGTTCTTGGTCTAGTTCATTCCCTCTACCCTAGATTGTTCATTCCTTCACAATCTCATTTAACCGTCCCTATTGTACTCCTATGCCCCTGTTTTGTATATTCACAAATTTAATGATCTCAATTCGCAGTATGACATTTGTCATCTCTGTCTATTGACGTTTATGACTACGCGGCATGACTCCTTCTCTCTATACTTAGGGCATAAGAACGCTTTCCCGGCGTCTGCGAGAGGAGCCTGACATCCATGAATTCAATCCGCCAACCTGCATCCGCGAATCCGATCGCGGAGCTAAAGAAGCATATGAAACCCTATGAGAAGACCGATTCCAAAGCCAGCGTCCGTCAGCTGCTGAATACACTCATCCCTCTGGCCCTGCTGTGGGTCGGCGGCTATCTGCTGCTGTCGATTTCGTTCTGGCTTGCACTTCCGCTGCTGATCGTCGCCGCTGGATTCGTGATTCGTACGTTCATCATTTTTCACGACTGCACGCACGGTTCTTTTTTCAACAATAAAAAAGCAAACGACATCGTGGGTACGATTACGGGTGTCATCACGATGATGCCGTACCGCAAATGGAGATACAGCCATACCCGTCACCATGCGACCAGCAGCAACCTCGACAAGCGCGGCGAAGGCGATATGTGGCTGCTCACCGTCGAAGAATATGCCGAAGCTTCGTTCTGGAAACGTGTGGCTTATCGGCTGTACCGCAACCCGCTCGTTATGTTCGGTCTGGGCCCGATCCTGGTCTTCCTGATCCAGAGCCGTTTCAACCGCCGTGGAGCCAAAAAGCAGGAGCGTTACAATACGTATCTGACCAATGTGCTGCTTGTCGCTCTATATGCAGCGCTGATCTGGGCGATCGGCTGGCAGGCCTTTGTACTGGTACAGGGTCCGATCATGTTCGTATCCGGTCTGCTCGGCATCTGGTTATTCTATGTGCAGCATCAGTTTGAAGATTCTTACTTTGAACACGAAGAGGAATGGAGTTATGTACAGGCAGCCGTAGAAGGCAGCTCGTATTACAAGCTTCCCAAGCCTTTGCAGTGGGTGACCGGCAACATCGGCTTCCACCACGTGCACCATCTGAGTCCCAAGATCCCGAACTACAATCTGGAAAAAGCGCATGATTCCTCGGTTCCGCTGCAAAAAGCAACCACAATCACGCTGCTTACCAGTCTGCAATCGCTGAAGTTCCGTCTGTGGGATGAACAAACGAAGACCTTCACCGGCTATCGTCGTCCGATTGCAGGTCAGACCAACCTGCCGCAGCGTGCGGTATCGGCGGTCTCCAACGAACTGAACAAGAAGCCGCTGATACATCAGGATTAAGCGCCCCCGTTGAGACTGAATGGTTGAGGCTATATCATTACATGCTTTTCATTTCGTACATGGCCTACGCCAAATTTGGAATTTGATTCACCCTGACAAGCCCCCCTGTTCAGGCCGTTTGTCCCCTGCCCGTGTTTGACTTCGCTCACCTGAAGCTTCCTCCCTGCTTAGGCAGTGCAGGATTCTGGTGAACGAAACCTCTCATTCGGGCAGAGACGAGCCGCCGGCTCAGGGGTTTTTGGTCTGTTTTCGAGATGGAGCAGCAGGCGGATCGGGCTTGGGGAAAAAGGAGGTACCGGGTTATAATGGTCACATCAAACGAAGCAGCACACAACAGGGAACCCTCCTCGCTGCTGTCGGCATGGCTTCAGGGAGGTCAGTCAATCGTGCAAAAATGGTATCAGATCTTCCAGCGCAGCACCGGACTGAATCCTTATGTCTGGGTTGTCTTTTACATTCTGCCGTTTTATTTTATCTTCCGTTCATCCACCGTGTTCCATGCTGCGATTGGCATCTTCATGGTCATTGGATTTTTCGTCTGTTACCTGCTGGCCTTTGCGACCAAAGGGCGGGTATTTTATTTCTGGACGATCATGCAGCTTGTGTTCACCGTTACGATGGCGCTGATGTTTGGCTATATTTATTTTGCTGTATTTCTTGCCTATTTCGTCGGGAATATTCGCAGTTGGAAAGGCTTCTTCACCCTGTATTCCATTCAATTAACCGCTGCCCTGGCTTCCGTCTATCTGGGGTTCCTGCGGCATGATCCGCTCATGCTTGCCCAGTGGCCGTTCGTCGCGCTGACGATCATCGCCGTGATTCTGCTGCCGGTTACGACTTACAACCGCAACCGCAGCGAGAGTCTGCAAGGGCAGCTCGAAGACGCCAACAAACGGATCTCCGAGCTGGTGGTCATGGAGGAGCGGCAGCGGATTGCACGTGACCTGCATGATACACTGGGACAGAAGCTGGCGCTCATCGGACTCAAGAGTGACCTGGCCGCCAAGCTAATCTCCAAAGACCCGCAGAGAGCCGAAGACGAGATCCGTGACGTACAGCAGACCGCACGCGTTGTGCTCAAGGAACTTCGGGAGCTGGTGACACAGATGAGAGGCACGCATATCGAAGATGAGATTCACCGACTGCGGCAGATTCTGAAGGCGGCCGAGATCGACTTTACCCTGGTTGGCGACCCTTCCCAGACCCGGACTTCACTGTTAAATGAAAATGTGGTGAGCATGTGCCTCAAGGAAGCAGTCACCAATATTGTCAAACACAGTGGGGCTACGACCTGCCGCATTGAGATCGAACCTCTGCCCGGTGAGCTGGTCGTCCGAGTCGCAGACAATGGACATGGACTGCCCCATGTGCCAGGTCGTTCAAGCGGCAGTGGACTGCGCGGCATGCGGGAGCGACTGGAATTCGTCAACGGCAGTCTGGAGCTGTCGGACAGCGACCAGGTGGATCAGGGCGGCCGGGGCACCTTGTTGACGATGCGAATTCCCAACATCTCTGTCCACCGTCCTGAGGGAAATGATGAGGGAAGGGATACGGCCTTGAACAAGGAGGAGTGAGTCGATGATTAGAATCGTCATCGCCGAGGATCAGCGGATGCTGCTGGGCGCCCTGGCTTCGCTGCTGGATCTGGAGGACGATATGGAGGTGGTCGGGCGGGCTGCCGATGGCGAGGAAGCCGTCCGGCTGGTTCGGCTGCATAAGCCCGACCTCTGCGTGATGGACATCGAGATGCCCAAGAAGACTGGGCTGGAAGCCGCTGAAGCACTCAAAGGCTCGGGCTGCCGCGTGCTGATCCTGACCACCTTCGCCCGTTCCGGTTACTTTGAACGAGCCATTCGTGCAGGCGCACACGGCTATCTGCTCAAGGACAGTCCCAGCGAGGAATTGGCGGACGCCATTCGCAGCATCATGTCCGGGCGGCGTGTCTACGCCCCGGAACTGGTTGACGATGCAGCCTACGCTGAAGAGAATCCGCTGACCGACCGTGAGCGTGAAGTGCTGCTGCTGATCTCGGAAGGCAAAAACACCAAGGAAATTGCCAGTGAGCTGTCGCTCACCAATGGCACGGTTCGCAACTACGTCTCCATCATCCTCGACAAGCTGGGCGTAGGCAACCGGATCGAAGCCATTACGAGATTCAAGGAGAAGGGCTGGTTCAAGTGAACCGGCCTTTTCCTTTTTCCGAAGCCTTTTGCGGAACTTTTTTGGAGAGATCGAGATGTCAGAGTCCCTCGTTCCGATATGCCCAATCTGTACACTCCGCCCCTTTTGCGCTATGGTAAACAGAGAACTTTTTCCCAACCAGAAAGGTGTGCGTGCAATTGCGAATTAACAAATATATCGCCGAGTCCGGCTTCACGTCGAGACGCGGAGCAGATAAAGTGATCGCCGAAGGCAAAGTGACGATCAACGGGGTCAAGGCCGACCTGGGCAGTCAGGTCGAACCGGGCGACGACGTGCGTGTGAGCGGCAAGCGGATCAAGGAAAAGGCCGCGCAGGAAAATGTGTATATCGCGCTGAACAAGCCGGTTGGCATCACCAGCACCACGGAGCGCAGCGTCAAAGGCAACATCGTCGATTTCGTCGGTCACTCGCAGCGGATCTTCCATGTGGGACGCCTGGACAAAGACTCCGAAGGTCTGATCCTGCTGACCAACGACGGGGACATCGTCAACGAGATCCTGCGTGCGGAGAACCGCCACGAGAAAGAATATATCGTCACGGTGGATCGTCCAATCACGCCGGAATTCCTGCGCAAGATGGCGGCAGGGGTCGAGATTCTGGACACGAAGACACTGCCATGCGAAGTGGAGCAGCTGTCCAAATTCGTATTCCAGATCACGCTGACGCAGGGGCTGAACCGCCAGATTCGCCGTATGTGCGAGGCGCTGGGCTACAACGTTCGCGCACTCAAACGGATTCGGATCATGAACATCCATCTGAACAGCCTGCCCGTTGGCAAGTGGCGCGATCTCACGGCCAAAGAGCTGGATCGCCTGTTCAAGGATCTGAACTATACGCCGCGCAATTCGTAGGAGATCGCGGTGAAGCTCTACAATGATGATTGCAACTAAGTTGATCTTGGCTTAAACTGATTCGATCCAACCCAGGTTTTGAACCCAAGTCATTCAAGCCAGCCTAAGCGACCCCTTCGGGTCGCTTTTTTGATTACAAAAAGTAATTGACACACTTTAAAATACCGTTTATATTGAAGTCAGTTACATACTAACTTTTACATAGAAGATGATGAGGAGTGAGTGGAAGTGACGATAAAGTGGACGGCAACTGCGATGCGATTGGTGCTTGGCGCGATCTTTTTGGCACATGGCATCTCGAAGCTTCAGAGCGGCATGGATCTAATGGCAGACTGGTTTAGCAGCGTTGGCTTACCAGGATTCCTGGCTTACATGGTCGCTATGCTGGAATTGGTCTGCGGAACCTTAATGGTTCTCGGGGTACTGACGCGAAGTGCCGCAATCGGCTTTATCGTCGTGATGATCGGAGCGATCGTTACGGTCAAGCTTCCCGCTGGACTGCTGGGCAGCAACGGCTCGCCTGGTTATGAGCTGGATCTGGCTCTGATGGCGCTTGCCGCGTACTTTGCCGCTTCCAAAGAGACAGGCTTCGGCATCGACAGCCTGCTGGCTGAACGTGATCGCCAGGAAGACGCACGGCTTCATGCCGCTGCAGCTCCAAGCGCCTTTGACGCTTTGAGTCCGTTGAATTCTTCTCCGACTGTGCCAGGCGACATCCTCCGAAAGCGTGAAGTGCCTCCCCACAATCGGACGTCATATTCCATTAACAGCGTGAATACCGAACCTGTGACCGCTGATTCCAGACGTGCTGCGTCGGCGTCCAAGACATCGAAGCCGACCTCTGCTGCTTCCACCGCCACAAAGCGCGCCCCCTTCAAGCCATCCATGACCTGAAGATTCTTCCTGCTGTTTACGATGCGGCTTGTTCCGATGAATATCGAACCTACAGAATCTCCAGGCGCACCTCGCCTTTGGATCGAGATACAGAATCAGACCTACCCACTTTCTGAGGAGAGTGGGTTTTTGTTTTGCCCCGCTGCATCCTGGCTTTCGCTTCTTACTTCTTACTTGTTACTTCTCCCAAGTCTATCTCTATGTCACTTCTAACACATCTTGCCAAAACGTAATCATTACGATAATATGTGACCTATTGCGTTAATCATAATGTTTACGAATAGAGGGGCGATTGACTTGTTATCCAAAAAAATAGTGTCCACCTTGAGCCTTATCGCATTAACGACCGGACTGCTCAGTGCCTGTGGAAGTTCAGCGGGAGATGCCTCCAAGCCAGCAGTGACCGGAGCAGCCGATTCATCCAGCGATGCCGCCGCAGGCAAGCATGTTCGATTCCTGTATAATTTCTCGACTCGCTCCCTGGACCCGCATGTTGATTCCAGTTATGTTCCCCTGCGTGCAGGTATAACCGAGACGCTTGTTCGTCTGGATGAAGACAAACTGACGGTCGCTCCCTGGCTGGCGGAGAGTTGGGACAGCAAGGATGGCCAGCACTGGACGATTGATCTGCGTGACGATGTCACTTTTCAAAATGGCAAGCCCATGACTGGAGATGCGGTCAAAGCTTCACTCGAACGGGCGTTGAAGGAAAGTCCTTCGATCCAGAACGCGCTCAAGATCAAATCCATCACAGCCGAGGGTGACAAGCTGGAGATCACGACGACGCAGCCTTTCCCTGAATTTGCCTCCGAGTTGGTGCACCCGAATACGGCGATCATCGATGCGAGCGCACCCGACATCGTGAATAAGCCAATTGGCACAGGGCCATTCAAACTGGACTCCTTCACACCAGGCAGCAAGCTGGAACTCAGCCGCTACGACGGATACTGGAATGGCGCTTCACCGCTGGATGCTGTCACGTTCGCTTTTAATGAAGATGCCAATGCCCGTTCCCTTGCGCTCAAGTCCGGACAAGTGGACATCGTGTATCGCCCGGAGGTGGAGAGTCTGGATTCGCTGAAAGCCATCGACGGCGTAACGGTTGAATCAACCTCCACTTTCCGTGTGCATCAGCTAACCATGAATATGCAGCGTGCACCAATTCAGGACTTGAACGTCCGCCGTGCGCTGGATGCTCTGATTGATCGTCAAGGCATCGTCGATACGATACTGCTCGGTTATGGCGAACCAGCCATCGGCCCCTTCCTGCCTTCGCTGCCTTTTGCTCCCAAATATGAACATGCGGCAACCACTTCCGGCCCGGAAGCAGCCAAGGGTTATCTAGAAGCAGCCGGATACAAGCTGGAGAACGGCGCCATGACCAAGGACGGCAAGCCGCTCAAGCTCACCCTGCTGACATATTCTTCTCGCGCCGACCTGCCGCTGATCGCGCAAGTGTTCCAATCCGATGCCAAGAAGATCGGGGTCGAGGTGGAGATTCGCCAGATCGACACGCCGGAAGAATATATGGCCTCCAACCGCGACTGGGATATTGCGACCTACAGCAATCTGACGGCTCCACGCGGGGACGCTGGCTATTACTTGAACGCGACTTATCATCCAACAGGTGCGCTGAACTTCAGCGGATCGGAAGATCCCAAGCTAACCGCGATCATTGACAAATTGAATGGAACGGTTGACCAGAAGCAGCGTGCCGTGCTTGCCGAACAAGCCGCCAATTACGTCCATGACCAGGTGCTGAACGCCTTCGTTCTGCATCCCGCCACGATTGTCGCTTATAACAGCAAGAAGGTGAAAAACTGGGTGACTACACGCAGTGAATATTACATGATAACGAACAAGCTGGACGTGATGTAATGTTTCGCCTGCTGCTGCGCAAATTTTCCGAAGTTTTTCTGTTTTTGCTCTTTATCATGTTCATCAGCTTCTTGTTCATCCGGCTTGCGCCGGGAGATCCGGTGCTGACGCTCTTGAATGTCGAGGAGCTGTCAGTCAGCCAGGAGCAGGTTGAAGCCATGCGCGAGGAGATGGGATTCAATGATCCACTCCCCGTTCAGTTCGGCAAATGGCTGCTGGACTTTGTGCGGCTCGACTTTGGCGTCTCTTATTCGACCGGGCAGCCCGTGATGACCACTCTGCTGGCTGCACTCCCCGCCACCATCGAACTGACGACAGGCGCTCTGCTGATTATGCTGTTAATCTCGATCCCGCTGGGATCGCTGTCGGCCCTTTACCGGGGACGCTTCATCGACTCGCTGAGTCGGATGCTGGCGATCCTTGGCGCAGCCGTGCCCAGCTTCTGGCTGGGGCTGATCCTGATTGATCTGCTGGGTGTACGGTGGGCCCATCTGCCCACCATGGGGCGAGAGGGACTGCGTTCGCTCATCCTGCCTTCGCTGACCCTGGGACTTGCCATCTCCAGCGTCTATGTGCGTCTGTTGCGCTCCAGTCTGCTGGATTCGCTCAGTCAGGAATTTGTGCGTTCAGCCCGGGCACGGGGTCTGTCGGAAACCCGCATCTTCTGGCTTCATGCCCTGCGCCACAGCCTGCCGCCGGTCATTACCGTCTTTGGCGTCAGCCTCGGCAGCCTCATTGGTGGAGTGGTCGTCATCGAGGTGCTGTTTGCCTACCCCGGAATCGGCAAGCTGGTTGTCGAGGCCATCCGTCAACGCGATTATCCGCTCATCCAGGGCTACATTCTGATTATGGCGATTGTGGTCTTCGTGGTGAATACGCTCGTCGATCTGTCGTATCGTTACCTAAATCCCGAGATGAAGCTCAAAGAGAAGGAGGCTGACCGATGAAGACTGCCTACGCGCACAGGCGCATCCTGCGCAGCGTGCCTGCGTCCATGAAGCATCGACTACAGGCAGGTGCTGCGGCGCTATTTGCCCTGCTGGTCATCGGGGCCTCCATCTATACCTTCATGATCTTGAAGCATGATCCCACCCTCACCGACCTGCGCGGACGGCTGCTTGGAGCAAGTACACTGCACCCGCTGGGCACCGACCATCTCGGGCGCGATGTGCTGACCCGGCTGCTGCTCGGCAGCACCCAGACGCTGGGTTACAGTCTGCTTGCGCTGGGCACTGCATTGGTCATCGGAATTCCGTTTGGACTGCTGGCTGGATACCGACGCGGCTGGGTGGATCGTCTCTTCATGCGAATCGCGGATGGATTTCTGGCTTTTCCCGATACGATTGTTGCCATTGTCCTCAGCGGACTGCTTGGAGCAGGCATCGGCAATCTGGTGCTGGCTATTGTATTGGTCAAATGGGTGAGCTACGCCCGCCTCGTCCGCAGTACGGTGCTATCCGAGTCCCAGAAAGATTATGTGGCTATCGCCCGCACCCATGGGCTGTCCGATGCCCGCATCATGAGCCGCCATCTGCTTCCGCATATTGCCGGGCATGTGCTGGTCCTCGCCAGTCTCGACCTGGGCAAGATCATTCTGCTCATCTCGTCGCTCTCCTATATCGGTCTGGGGGCACAGCCGCCGACACCCGAATGGGGGGCCATGCTCAATGATTCTCGTCCCTACTTCCAGTCACGTCCGGAGCTGATGGTCTACCCGGGGCTGGCGATCGTCTCCGTCGTCCTGCTGGCGAACATGCTGGGCGATTATCTTAGAGACCGATTCGACGTCAAAAAGGAGGCGCAGCCGTGATCTTGTCCATCGAGGATTTAAGCATCAGAAGCCGCGAGCGCACGATCGTTGACGGCGTCTCGCTGACTGTGCGTGAAGGCGAGTTCATGGCGCTGGTTGGACAGAGCGGCAGCGGCAAAAGCCTGCTGTCGCAGGCGATCGGGCAGCTGCTGCCGTCCAATCTGCGTGCTGCGGGGAAGGTCTTGTTTGAAGGTGACAATCTGCTGGATTACGACCTGCGCGAGATGCGTACCCTCAGAGGCAGGCGCCTCTCTTACATCTTTCAAGATTATCAAGGCGCGTTCACGCCGTTTCGCAGCATCGGCGCACATTTCGACGAATATCAGAAAATCCACGGCGAGAAGTCAAAAACGGTGCGCCGAGACAAAGCAGCCGAAGCGCTGGAATCGGTCGGCTTGGATGCGGCCCTGCTGCGCCGCTATCCGTTCCAACTCAGCGGAGGGCAGCTTCAGCGGACAGCCATTGCGACGGCGCTGCTCTTGTCGCCCCGCCTGCTGATTGCAGACGAGGCGACAACCGCGCTCGACAGCGTATCGGGACATCGGGTGCTGGAGCTGCTTGCACGCAAACAGCAGGAGACCGGCTGCGCGATTCTATTCATCACCCACGATTGGCGGCATGTGCGCCGCTATGCGGATCGCCTGGCTGTCATGAAGGAAGGCCGGATCGTGGAATCCGGCGGCAAACACCGGATTCTCGATCATCCGCAGCATGAATATACCCGCCGCCTGATCGAAGCGGCGCCTGTTCTCGGGCGCTCGCTGCGATCCGGGCTGGAACAGGAGGAACAAGCATGAGCAGACCCATATCGGAGAGCCGCGATTCGTTGTTCGCGGCGCAGACGTTGGCCCCGGACGCCCAACAAGGCGTGGGCACGGCCGATGCTTATGCTGCCGAACGCGCGCCCGTCAGCGCAGGCGCTCTACCGCCCGTCCTCCTTGTGGACGGGCTGACCCGCACCTATGCCGGAGCGCAGCTTCCGGCAGTGCGCAGCGTCTCCTTCGCCCTCGGACGCGGCGAATGTCTGGGCCTGGTCGGCGAGAGCGGCTGCGGCAAGAGCACGCTGGCACGCTGCCTGCTGCGAATCGAAGAAGCCGACGCCGGCTCGATCATGCTCGGCGGGCAGGACATCGCGCCGCTGCGCGGCCGCAAGCTTCGGCCGCATCGCCGCAAGATCCAGATCGTGTTCCAGAACCCGGCGGCCGCGCTGAACCCCAGACTGCGAATCGAAGACTCGCTGCTGGACCCCTATCTCCAGCTCGGCCGGGAGGCGAAGCTGTCCCACTTCGCCTATACGTCGCGCGATGCCTACGTGAGACGGCTGCTTGAAGCCGTGGAGCTGCCGGCTGAACTCGCCGGCCGCTATCCGCACGAACTCAGCGGCGGACAGCGCCAGCGCGTGACGATCGCGCGGGCGATCAGCATCGAGCCGGAGGTACTCGTACTGGATGAACCGACGGCCAGCCTGGACGTCATCTCGCAGGGAGCCGTATTGGATCTGCTCACCGGGCTGCGCCGCTCACTGGGGCTGTCTTATTTGTTCATCTCGCATGATCTGGCGGCTGTGCACCGCATGAGCCAGCGCATCATGGTCATGCGAAGCGGCGAGATTGTGGATCAGTTTGAAGCGGAAGACTTGTTTTCAGAGGAGCGGCATCCGTATACGCAGGAACTGATCTCCATTTTCTGATCGGGCTTATCGGCTTGGACTCGTCTGGTTAGAACCATTCGATTTCTGAAGGAAGCGACCAAGGCTTATCTTCCGCCGCCTCGGCTTACAAAAAAACTCGTCAGCCCATTTATCCGGGGCTGACGAGTTTTTGCTTTTATTTTTGCGGTTTGTAGAATCTGAAGCGCTATCCCTAAGCTTTTAATCCAAGGCCTTTATCTAAGTCTGGGCTTATTTCAAAACCGATTCCAGAGCCGCCTTTAGAGGGGTGTAAGAGTCGCCGATCAGCTTCACCAGATCGTTCGACGGATCGGCGAATTCGCCTCTTTCGATCGCGGCATCCACAACATGAACCATAAAGCCTGCTGCACCTTCCGGTACGCCTGCCGCTGCCATCGCGCCAACCGCTTCCGAAGCCGGCAGAGCTTGGTGCACGACGGGCTTGCCGGAGACTTCCGCAAGAGCGGCTGCATAGTCATCGTAGGAGAACGGTTCCGGCGAAGTCAACTCATAGGTCTGATTGGCATGACCGTCCTGCGTCAGTACAACGGCTGCGGCGCGAGCCAGATTATCGCGGGTCACGTAGTTCAATTTGCCTGTCGGCGCGGCGGAGATGACCGTACCGCCAGCGGCTACGGCTGCCGTACCTTCATTCGCCATCATATCCAGATAGAAGCCGTTGCGCAGGAACGTATACGCGATTCCAGTCGTGCGGATCATGTATTCGGTCGCCAGGTGCACATTTTCCAGCCCAATCGTCATCTTCTCGGCAAAGGCAAAGCTGGTGTACACGATGTGCTGAATCCCTGCGTTCCGTGCGGCTTCAACCACCACAGCGTGCTGACGAATCCGCAGTGTGTTGTCCATCGAGGAGGCGGAGACAAACAGCAGCTTCTCTCCATCTGCAAATGCCGAAGGCAGCGAAGCCGCATTATCATAATCGCCCAGACGAAGTTCGATGCCGCGTTCAGCCAATGCCGCGCCTTTTGCCGTATCGCGCACGACACCTACGATGTCGCTTGCCGGTACGCCCAGATCCAGCAGATGATGAATAGCCGCCGTGCCCAGATGACCCGATGCTCCAGTTACAATAATTTTGCCCATGTGTATTCGCTCCTCTATCCGTTGTTTTCAAATCCGGGGTATTTTCAAATCAGGAACCTGCCGATAGGTGCTGGCCAAGCGTGAGAATCTTCAATATGTAACCATTATAGTTTCAGGTTGATTTGTCTGTCAACTCTCCTTTTTATTCAGGTGAATGGACAAGTTCAAGCGCCGCTTTGGCCACGGTTTCCGGGTGATACTGTTGGATCGAATGAGCAGAATCCTTGACCACTTCCATCCTGGCGTTCGACGACCATGAAGCACCCAGCTCCTGCTGTGTATTCAGCCATTCGGGGGTCGGTTCCGCAAAGTTGCCCGCTACCAGTTGAATCATGGGAATGTCCAGCTTCTGCTTGGCATCGATCACCTTCTGCGCATTGGCGTGAACGCGGCGAATCTCTCCGGTTACGTTGTCGTTGAGTGTGACGAGCAGCGTAGCCAGCCGATCCCGTTCTTTCATATCTGCCGACATCAGACGCAGACCATTGCGCTGTCCATTCATGTAAGTCTCAAATCCGTTGACATGATATAACGCACGCACCAGACCGGACTTGATCGCCAGACGCTGAAGCTGCATCGTACGCGATGGGAAGGTCAGATAGAACTCGGGCGAACCCGAATCAATGGTGACAATCCCGGCTACTTGGTCAGGATGCAGTTGGGCAAAACGAATGGCTTCCAGACTGCCCAACGAATGGGCAGCCAATACATAAGGTGGCTCCACACCTGCTCCTTTCAGTGCCTTCTCCAACTCCTCCGTAATCCGGTCGATGTCCCGCTTATCTTCCGTCGTATCACTATACCCGTAGCCAAAACGCTCCACGACCGCAAAATCCGCTTGTCCCCGCAAATATTCATACACCGGGGAGAAATCTGCGTAGGGGCTTGCCGTACCCCAGCCGGAGATCAACACAACCGCAGCTTCCTCAGGCGCCCGATCTGCTTTTGGTTCGTGATAGACGTGCATCCGATGACCGTTAACCTCGACCATGGTTCCCGGCGGCTGGAAAGCCGCCCGATCGCTGCGTTCGCCCATTGCTTGATAGATGAAACCCGCCAACACCAGCGTCAACAGCAGAATCACGCACACATTAACGACAGTCAAGATCCGTTTGGGCAGACTTCGTTTTTTCTTCTTGACGGGAATTTCCCGATCTTCTTCTCTTCCCGATTGCTCTGGATCGTAGGATTGCTTTTCGTTCATTCTGAAGCGCCTCCTTCAAATAAACACAAAAACGCCCCTACAGCGAAAGATTGCCGAATGACCTGCAAATGCTCTCGTTGTGGGTGCGTCTTGTCTGTACAATATTCGGGTATGCGAGGTGGGTTAGCGGACTTTCTCCACCAGACGAATGGCAGCATCGGCAATGGCCTGAGGCTGGTACGCCTGCATGGAATGGCCGCTATCTTGCACCACGATTTCTTCAGCATCATTCGACCAGGAATCGCCAAACTGCCGCTGGACATCCATACGATCTTCGCTGATCTCGCCCAGATGATCGGCCACCAGGATAACCATGGGAATATTCAGCCGCGTCTTTTCCGCTACGACTTTGCGAGCATTGGCGTGCATCTCCCGCATCTCGTCGGTGACGTTATGATTGTTGGCTACCAGCAGCGTCGCCAGTCGATCCTGCTCCTTCATCTCGGGCGACAGCAGCTTGAGGCCGTTGCGCCCGGCGGCGATTCGTTCCGCGAAGCCATCCACATGATACAAGGCGCGGACTATGCCCGACTTGATGGCGACCCGCTGAAGCTGGGATTGCAGTGCTTCAGACGGAAACGTCTCGTAAAATTCCGGTGAGCCGGTGTCGATCATCAGCAGACCTGCGACGTCTTCCGGGTGGAGCTGTGAGAAACGAATGGCTTCCAGCACGCCAAGTGAATGAGGAGCCAGGATATAAGGCGGCTGCACGCCTGCCTGTGCCAATCCTTCCCGCAGCTCACGGGTCAGTGTGTCGATGTCGCGGTCTTTGTCCGTCTCGTCGCTGTACCCGTAGCCGAAGCGCTCAATTACGGCGAAGTTGGCCTTGCCGCGTAACCGCTCGTAGACCGGCGAGAAATTGGCATAGGGATTGGGTGTTCCCCAACCGGCGATGAATACCACTGTAGGATCATTGGCCGCTTTACCCGGAAGCTCCTCATGGTAGACGTGCATCCGGCGTCCATCTACTTCCACCCGATCTCCTGGCGCAACAAAAGCTGCCCGATCCTGGCGTTCTCCCCACCACTGATAGATAAATCCAACCACCAGCAGCAGCAGAAGCGCAATCAAGATCCAGCCCACTGCGGACAGGAAACGTCGAAATCCGCTTTTCTTCCCCTTGGGCGACTTCTTAGGCTCCGTCGGCTCTGTCTCTGTAGGCAGGCCAGCATCCGCTTGGGCTACCAGTTGGTCCATCGCCGCCCGCCGCTTTGCCCTTTCCTCCGATTCCATGCCCATTCCTCCATCTCTCACGAAAAAGCATACTGCCTGCACGGTGCTCTGCCTGAAGGCACGCTGCTCTTAGTCTTCGTATCCGGCCAGACCCTTATCGATCAGATAAGCCATTTCAGCGTCGAGAACATTTTCCACTTGCAGTTCGTTCAGCTTGACATCCTTGCGGCTCATAACGTAATCGACCAATTCGTCACTGTCCAGTTCGATGGTATCGCCCGGCTTTTTCGCTTCTGCATCGATAAAATCTTGTTCATGCTTCAGCACAATCTTGATGTCGGCTTCGCCAGCTTCCGTCTTCTCCTGGATATAGGCGATCATTTCGCTCTCATTCAATGGTTGTTCACTCATGTTCATTCATCCTCTCACCTGTGGATCGCGCTGCACTGCACGCGTTCTCATTGTAGCATACCCATACGATGCTTCGCGCGTACAGCAAAAGGCCGCGTTCGCCGGAGATCCCGGAGACGCGGCCACACAGATGATTGTACCTTTTTTCACTCATTATGCCAGTTGGCTCTATAAAATCGACGTCAAGGCGTTAGTGATATTGAACGACCTTCAGCTGCGCTTCTTCCTGATAAGTCAGCGGGCGTGGAACCTCCGGTGTGTGCAGGTGGCGCTCCACCGAAAACTCGATCTTGCGATAGTCTTCTTCACCGGCATCCAGGCTGGGTACAAAGATTCCGTTTACCCAATTTTTCAGTTCTTTCAGTCCTACCATCATGATCCTTCATCCTCCTCGGACGATGAGAAATTTGTTTGTTAACTGGAATTGATTACGTTTTCATTATAACTCTTTATGTAAGGTTTAGATAGAGGAGTCCACCCTGAAAACACACCATTTCCGGTGAACGTTATGTGTCAAAAGAATTCTTGTTTACGTATTGGAGATTTATGTCCATGATAAGTAGACAATCATTTTCCAACTTCGTTTACTGAACGAATGGATTTAATCTCCATTTCATTAAACTTTTTGTATTGCGGAAAAAGCTCACCTATTGTATGATAGAGTCAACAGTTCCCACCCGGCCTAGCAAACTAGTTTACTAGTTTGATGCAAAAAAGGGTGGGCCATTTTTATTTGTGGGGGCTTTTCTGATGAGTGCTAACTTGCCGCCTTTAAAACCTGCAACTTCAATTAAAGATCAAGTCCATCTTCTTGCTTCACGCAACCTGCTTGTTCATGATCCAGTTTATGCACAGCGCATGTTGGAGAAAATCAACTATTATCGATTTACGGGTTACTTACTCCCTTTTAAGACTTCGCAAGGTACGTATCAGAACGATGTCACTTTTGAGCAGATTGTTAGCCTTTACGAATTTGATTCCAAGCTCAGGTTTCACCTTCTTGCTTTGTGTGAACAGATCGAAATTCAAACACGTGCTCACCTTTCACATTTTCTGGCGATGAAGCATTCTTCCGATCCAACCTGTTATCTGACTTCCGCTCACTTCGCCTTCCCTTCATCGGCTTCTTTTAATCAGTTCGTATAGAAATGGAATGAAAATCTAACCCGCAGTTCGGAAATATTTATCAAGCATCATCGCAATCAGTATGGGAATCGTTTTCCGATCTGGGTTGCTGTTGAAGTGCTCACTTTTGCCAACCTCTCTATCTTTTTTTCAAATTTCCAACCCGCAGATAAACGCAGCATTGCAAGAGCTTATCGCCTCAAGACCCCTCATCTCCTGCAAAATTGGCTGCATGTCTTTGCGGTGCTGCGGAATAAATGTGCTCATTTCTCACGACTGTACTATACACTATTAGATAAAGACGTTGCGCTGTCTGAGCATGCAAGATCGTTGAACCTCAATCCCAAGAAGCTCTACGCCTTAATCTTTTCTGCCAAGTATTTGGTTCGTGATCGGGTTTTCTGGAACAATTGGGTGGAGAAAATGGAGACACTTCTAGAGGAGCATCGCGCGGTAGTAGACTTGGACATTCTGGGATTCGTTCCGAATTGGAAATTTCATTTATTCTCTACTCCAAGCGACATCCTATAATCAACTTTCCATCTGCAAAATTCTAACAGAATCGCATAAAAAGGCGGCTCTATCCCCTCGTCCTTTAGCGAACCGGGATAAAGCCGCCTTCTGCTATCTCTATGCCTCTCCTCGTACCACCTTGCGAATCTGTTCTGTCGGAACCTTAGGAACGCGATCGTAGGTGACCAAGCCATTGATCTCCTGCTCTACATCGGTCAGCTGCGTATAGCAGAAGCCCTGTACTACGCCTGAGACGGTCAGCGGACGGATGACGGCGCCAAGCCGGGCGAGGAAGTCTTCGTCGTTCTCCGCACCGGAGTAGCCCCAGCCCTCCCACTCGCTTTTTTTGTAAGCAATGCCGCCGAACTCGGTGACCAGGATAGGCTGTCCCTGATAGCTGCGTCCCCCTACAAAGATCTGACGACCGCCCGGCATGGAAGAAACGGCTTTCTCCACACTGGTGTATCGTTCGGTCAATACGTCCTCGCGCCATTCATAATCGTGGATCGCCGCGATGTCCGTGTCCATCATCTCCCAGCCATCGTTATAGATGACCGGGCGGGTATCGTCAAGCGACTTGGTCAGATGATACAGCGTCAGTCCATGCTCCTGCTGGCGGCGATCAATCTGGACATTGGGGATGCCCCAGCTCTCATTCATGGGAACCCAGGCGACGATGCACGGATGATTGTAATCGCGCTCCACCGCCTCCTGCCACTCCTGCGTAAAGCGGCGAACGTATTCTTCGGAATACGCGTAAGCGTTGGCAGCCTCGCCCCACACCAGCAGACCCAGCTTGTCGCATCCGTACAGGAATCGTGGATCTTCCATCTTCTGATGCTTCCGCACCCCATCGAAGCCCATTTCCTTGGTCAGCTGAATGTCGCGGAGAAGATCTTCTTCGGTAGGTGCAGTCAGGATGCCTTGAGGCCAATAACCCTGATCCAGTACCAGCCGCATGAAATAGGGACGATTGTTCAGATTGATCCGCCCATTTTCGATGGAGATTTTGCGCATCCCAAAATAACTCCCGACGGTATCAATCACCTGTCCGCCGCCTGTCAGTTCGATCTGAACGTCGTATAGGTTCGGGTTCTCCGGCGTCCACCAGCGGCCAAGACCATGATCGTTGAAATCATTCAACCCAATGGCACGAACCTCTTCCTGATGCAGCACCGGGAAGACATCTTCGGCGATTAACTTTCCAGCAAACTGCACGCGTACCTTGGCCGAGCACGGTTCGCCTTTTGCCGCCTGGTTCCAGGCTTCGCGGGAGAAGAACATCCGCAGACGCACTTCGTTGCGATCAATGTCCGGCGTGAACTTGACCTTAACCAGATGGGCTTCATGCACAGGTTCCAGCCAGACGGTCTGCCAGATGCCTGTTGTCCGGGTATAGAAGATGCTCTCTGAGCCTTCTTTCCAGAATTGCTTGCCCCGGGGCAGCGTCACATCGCGGCTGAAATCTTCTGCGCGAACGACAATGACATTCTCTCCGTCTGCTTGCAGCAGATCGGTAATGTCCGCCTGGAAAGGCGTATGCCCGCCTTCGTGCGACACGGCCCAGCGGCCGTTGATCCAGACGGTCGATGAATAATCGCAGGCTCCGATGTGCAAAATGATTCGCCGATCCGTCCAGTCCTGCGGCGTCTCGAATACGCGGCGGTACCAGACGAGATCACGGAAGGAAGGATCGCCGATGCCGCTGTTGGGACTCTGAAAAGCAAACGGTACCATGATTCGCTCCCCGAAGGTTCCCGCCTCCGGCTCATACCAGCGTTCGCGGTCTCCCCGGCGATCGTCATCGAAGGCAAATTCCCATTCGCCATTCAGGTTCAGCCATTCGGTGCGTTCAAACTGCGGGCGTGGATATTCAGGCCGGGGAACAGCAGAGACTTTGGACGATGAAGCAGCTGTAGATGGATTCGACATAAGTTCCTCCTAGGAAAAGTGTGGGGACAAGACTACATTTCTTTGCCGCCAGTAAATGCAATGCCTCGAATAATCTGCTTCTGGAAAATGAGGAACACGATCAGCACGGGAATCGCCGCAAGCGCATTGGCGGTCATGGGCAGAGCGTACTCCTGGTTATACGAACTTTGGAACATCGGCAGACCCAGCGTGATCGTCATATAAGCCTTGTCCGAGATGGAAATCAGCGGCCAGACATAATCGTTCCAGGCCCCGATGAAGGTGAAGATCCCCAGCGCAGCCAAAGCTGGACGCGACAGGGGCAGGAAGATGCGATACCAGATCTTGAAGAAGCCGGCTCCATCGATGCGTGCCGCTTCTTCCAGGTCTTTGGGCAGGCCGTCGAAAAACTGCTTTAGAATAAAAATACCCATTGGCCCCGCGATTGCAGGCAAGATCAGCGAAGTTCGTGTACCCAGCAGACCAAAGTCACGCATGAGCAGATACAGCGGAATCAGCGTGGCTTCACCGGGAATCATCATGGCCGACAGGAAGAGAATGAACAGCACCTTGCTGCCGGGAAAACGGATGCGCGAAAACGAATAGGCCGCCATGGAAGCCAGCAGCAGGACCAGCGCCGTCGTGATGAGCGAAACCATGAGACTGTTGCCCATCCAGCCGAAAATCGGCGCACGGTTGAGCACGGTCATGTAATTGTCCAATGAGACATTGAAACCGCCGGAGAACAGGCTTCCCCGTTCAGGAGTTAGAGAGAGCGCCAGCATCCAGAAGATCGGGATCAGGAACATGACGGCGAACAAAAGGGCAGCGGCGCGAACAACGTACGGATACATGCGATCAAGCATGGAGATTCCTCCTTCTTCCTGATTTCTTCTTTTCCACTCCACATTCGCTTATCTGTTCATTTCCTTGATCTTCCCTCATTCTTCCCATCTTCATTCACCGAACCTGCGCAGAAGCAGCGTCTGAAGCAGCGAGATCACCAGAATGACCAGCATCAGCACGAAGGCGATCGCCGAAGCATAACCCATCTGGAAAGTCTGGAAGCCATTTTCGTAGATGGAGAAGACGACGGTCTTGGTTGCACCTGCTGGCCCACCCCCGGTAATGAGCTTCGATTGACCAAAGATCTTGAAGGAAGCGATGGTCTGAAGCACCACGACCAGGACGGTTACGCGTGACAGCGAAGGGAATGTGATATAACGGAACGTCTGCCAGCGGCCTGCTCCCTCCAGATTCGCCGCTTCGTAAAACGACTCCGGTATATCCTGCAATCCCGCCAGGAACAGGACAAATACAAAACCGATGGTCCACCAGACGGTTGCCATGATGATCGATACCCAGGCGAGCGTCGAATCGGACAGCCAGAAAATCTCACTGTGAATCAGTCCTACAGCGCGGAGAATACGGTTGAACAATCCGGTATAGGGCTGAAGAAAAATCACCCAGATGCTGGAGATGACAGATACGGATAAGACATACGGCATGAAGAAGGAGATTCGCAGAAACGACTGACCCCTGCGGATACTGTTGACCAGCACAGCCAGCAGCAGGCCAAAGCCCGCGATCAGCGGCACGCTGACGATTGTAAACAACACGGTATTGAGCAGATTGGTCCGAAACTCTTCATCCTGAAGCAGATTGGCATAGTTCTCGAAGCCGATGAACGTCTTGTCGCCCAGCAGCGACCAATCGTAGAAACTCACGCCAAAGCCATACACGATGGGGATCAGCGAGAACAGCAGGAAGAAGATCGTATACGGCAGTACCATCATGACGCCGGTGATCCAGCCCTGCCGATGCAGCGTGCTTTTTCTCGGCATATGCGACCTTGTACCGGCGTTTCCGCCTTCGGTTAATGTCTTGGAAGCCATCTTGCAGCCCCTCCTTTCAAATGAGAATGATCCGTTTAATCCGGGAAACGCGACGCTTCAATTCGGAACACCATCCCCGTAAGCTGATTGATCCGAAAGCTGATTGACACAAAAGATGATTGATCCGATGAAAAAGGAAGCCGAACGGCGCCAGGACTGCCCCGTCCGCTTCCTTATTTCTGCTCATGATGCAGTTCGAGAAGGCTATTTGCCCGATGTCTTGTCGATGACGGCGTTGGCTTTTTCAAGCGTCGTCTTGGCATCCTGCTTGCCCGCCATCATCTTCTCAAACTCCTTGATGATATTGTCATTGATCTGACCCTGCTTCTCGTTACGCGGCCAGTATTTGACGAAGTCCGCCGACTGGGCGTAATCGCTGCGGTACGGCATGTCTTTGAACGCCTGCGATTCCAGCACTTTGGTCACGCTCGGAATATGACCGGCTTTGGCCCACAGCTCGCCATTATCCGCCAGCCATTTGGCGAAGGTAAGTGCAGCTTTTTGTTTGGCTGGGTCTTCCTTGCCGTGTTTGGGCAGTGCCAGCGTATGCGAGTCGCCCCAGGTTGCCGGTTGATCGTAGATTTGCGGCATAGGTACCACGCCGAAGTCGAGTCCGTCGATACTCTCAAAGGCACCCGTGCTCCACACCCCGGTAATCAGCACAGCTGCACGTTTATCCTGGAACAGCTTCACGGCATCGTTGACCTTAGGCGGGATCAGGCCGGACTTGTACAGACTGTTCACGTATTCGAGGGCTTGAAGCGCCTGCGGATTGTTCAGCTCGGCTTTGCCGTCGGCGGTGTAGAACTTGCCTCCATCCTTGAGCTGATTGTAGAAGCCCCAGAACATCCAGTAGGAGTCAATCCGTACTTCAGGCTGTGCCAACGGAGCCACATCCGCCGGAACGGCATCCTTGATCTTGGTCAGGAACTCGGTGAATCCTTCCGGCGATTTATCGTAGATTGGCTTGCCGTCTTCGCCCAGCACACCGGCTTTTTTCAGATATTCCTTGTTGTAATACATGACGATCGCGTGGGTATCCAGCGGAATGGAATAGTGTTTGTCTTCATAAACGGTCGATTCCAGAATGGTCGGGTTAAATTCGCCCCAGTCGATCTGCGCTTCCGCCGCCATGTCATCCAGTGGAGTGACGAAGCCGGAAGGCACGAACTGCGGCATCCGGGAAGAGTGCAGCACCATGAGATCCGGCGCCTGATCCGATGCGATGGCCGTTTGCAGCTTGGTATAATAATCGCCAGCCGGATTCGCCAGTTGTTCCACGTGAATCTCTTGGTTCTCCGAATTGAACTTCTCGATCATCTGCGTCATGAACTCGCCATCGCCGCCGCTGAAAGGCGTCCAATACGAAATGCTGACCTTGCCCGCCGGAGCGTCGCCGCCCGTATCCGTGCTTCCTGTAGTGCCTTTTGTGCCCGTATCCGTCGAAGTGCCCGGCCCTCCCGCTGCGCAGGCACTGAGCAGCAGCATCAGCGTCATGGCCATCGCGCCCAGCTTGAACGTGCGTCTTTTTCTCATCTTTTCGACCTCCCTGTTAGATGGGTAAAATCAGGCTTCTGGAGAAGCGGGAAGATTGGCGGTTTATCCGCTGCCGTCCGCTCCACCTGTCCTTGCCCGAACGATTGGTATCGCTTACAAATCCATCATACGTGGGCGACACCTGGGATTGAATGACGCTTCTTTGGGCGGAATGGACATATCTTTGGAGGGTGGCGGAGATTGAAGATGGGACGGGGTGGGGAGGACGGGACGGGTGACGGCTGGAAATGAGGCAGGCGTGAGGCGGCTGGGCAAGCATCTTGCGGGAGTTAGGCAGGCGTAGGGCGACGAGCAGTGGCTAACTTTCCCGGCTTAACTTGCAGCAAGCTGGCTTTAACATTTGGCTTGAACTTGTTACTTAAAACGTTGCTCTAATTTCTCAGCATAAGTCCAAATATGTACTTATTTCCGGCCAAAAAGACCTTCTTCGCAAAATAAGAGCAAATATCCACTTAAATCAGCCAGATTCCACGGAAAGTCGGACTTTTTGCTGAATTAAGCGGATTTATGGACTTATTTTTTAGATAACCCGTTTTCAGAGGAAAATAAGTGGATTATTGCGCTTATTTGCGGAATAAAAGAGAGCTAAGACGGAAACGGCGGATCGCCCTGCTCCGCCTGAACGCCTCGTCCATGCGCAGCAGCTTCCGAGCAGTGCAGCAATTCTCAGGTGACTGCGCATGCTCTACGCAAATGCCTGTGCTTGCACAGAAGTTCCTGTGCAACTGCGCATGACCACGCCCAAATACCCACGTCTGCACAGGAGTTGTTGTACAGTTGCGCAAGGCTCCGCGCGAATACCTCGCCCGCGCAGTGAAGAATTTCTCAGGTGGAAACGCGGGCTGCATGTAATTGCCTGCGTATGCGCAGCAACTCGCAGGCGGCGGCACGTTCTCCGCCAGATGAACGCCTCGCGCGTGCGCAGAAGTTCCTGTGCAGCTGCGCATGACTCCGTATAAACGTCCGCGCGTGCGCAGCAGCTCCCGGGCGGCGCATGACTCCGCCCGAACATCCGCGCACTGCCGCCACATACAAGCCGGTCCCCTGCGCTCAAACACTCGCCTGATCCGGGCGCAGGGTCTCGCGGAACTCCTTGGGCGTTCGGCCGGTCTCAGCCTTGAACACGCGGTTGAAGTGCCGGATGTTGGAGAAGCCCGTCTCGTAGGCGATCGAAGCGATCTTCTCCTCGGTGTGCAGCAGCCGCTCAGAGGCTTCGCGCACCCGAACTTCGGTCAGAATCTCGACGAACGAACGTCCCAGACGGCTCTTGAACAGGCTGCTCAGATAGGACGCGTTCAGATAGACCAACTCGGCCATACTGCCGAGGGTAATCGGCTCCGCGTAATGCTCCTCGATGTAGCGCACGACTTTGTCCACGGCGTGCAGTCCACCGCCGTCATCGCCCCGGCGGATCAGCGTCTGGAGCGAACGCAGCAGCTCCGCGCAGTACGCGGCCAGTTCCGTGCGGGAGCTGATCGCCAGCGCTCCCTGAAGCGCTCCGCCGATGTCCCGGCCTTCTGGCCACTCTTCCTGAAGGCCACGGTCAGCAGCCAGCCCGTAGGCTTCCAGCAGCATCCGGCATACCTGCTCATGCACGCGGCCGGGGCTGGTGCCGGAGCCGCACAGCTGCTCGATGTCCTCTCGCACCCGCGCTCCCAGATCGTTGCCTTCGCCTTCCAGCAGCGCCTGTTCCAGATAGCTGCGGTGGGTCAGCGGCGTCTTGGCCGCAGCCGCTTCCTGGCGAGGCGGATCTTCGTACAGCAGCACCCGGTTGCCGCCGGAAGTCAGCCTGTAGAGCAGGGCGATCTTCGCTTCGCTATAAGATTTGGACACCTCTTCCAGGCCGTGCACGCCTCCGCCAATGCCAATCGTAATCGTCAGATTGGCTTCCCGGCGGATCTTCGCCGCCAGATGCCGGGCTAATCCCGCAATTTCCTCACGGGATGCCGGGCAGACTTCCGCGTCCAGCAGTGCCACAACGCTGCCCCCGCGCTGAAAGACAAACCCCGGACGCACATGGGATAGCGCTTCACCCAGGAACTGCCGAATATAGAGCGAGAACAGCTCCGCTTCCTGACGTTCGTAACGACTGCGTTCGATCGAATCTTTGTCCAGCTCCGCGACCAGACAGTAGACGCCGCGCTCAAATTCAATGCCAACTTCGCGCAGCTCTCCCTGTCGGGCATGGGGAAGTTCGCCCCGGATCAGCCCCTCTAACAATCGTTCCCGTTCATCGGCCAATGCGGATGGTGTGGGTACTTTCGGCAGCCGCTCCTGCTGCTGAAGCTCCTTCTGCCGCAGTTCGCCTTCTACCTGCTCCAGCACCCGGTACAGCTCGGCCTTATCAATGGGCTTGAGCAGATAATCCCTGGCTCCGTAGCGCAGTGAACTTTGCGCATAGCGAAAGTCATTATAGCCGCTCAGGACAAAGCAATAAATCTCCGGGTACAGCTCCCGAATCTTGGCCTGAAGCTCGATTCCGTCCATCCTGGGCATACGGATGTCCGTAATAACCAGATCGGGCATCTGGCGCTGAATCTCATCCAGCGCTTCCAATCCGTCTCTGGCTTCCCCGCTGACTTCCCAGTTCATCTCGGAGATCCCGATCAGGTGTCTCAATCCCCTGCGAAAGATCGCTTCGTCGTCCACAACCAGCACTTTACGTTTATCCAAGACCCTCTCTCCCTTCCTGCGTCTCTTCGGTGCCTTCAGCTTCTTCATCCGCCAGTGTATCCGGCAGGTGGATGATGGCACGAATCCCACCCGACTCCACCTGCTCCAATTGGACGCCGAAGCTCGATCCGTACTTGAGTACCAGACGTCGATGGACATTCACCAATCCATGCCCGCCAGGGCCTTCCGGCAGCAGTCCCTCCTGCATCTTGTCATTTTGCAGCTGCAATGCTTCCTCGGTCATACCCGGTCCATCGTCTTCGACAGAAACCCTGATCTGACCGTCTCTTCGTCCAACGGAGATAACCATCGCCACCTCGCCGCTGCCGTGTTCCAGGCCGTGGATGATGGCGTTCTCGACAATCGGCTGGAGGGTCAGCCGGATGAGGGAACACTCCATCAGGCCTGGCTCAACTTCGATCCGATAGCGCAGCCGTTCTTCGTAGCGAATACTCTGAATAGCCAGATAACCGCGAATATGCTGGATCTCTTCCCGAATCGTCACCTCGTCACGGCCTCCGCCCATACTGTAACGAAGCAGCGCACTCAGATGATTGGTCATGCTCACCACCTCCCGATTGCCCTCCAGCTCGGCATACATGCTGATCGAACCCAGCGTATTATAGAGAAAATGGGGATTGATCTGGCTCTGAAGCGAAGCGATCTCCGCATTTTTCTCCCGAATCTCCGTCTCGTACAACCGATAGGTCAGACTGCCAAGGCGGGACACCATCAGGTTAAAGGTTCGGCTCAGATGCCCAATCTCATCGTCGCTCTCCACCGGAATCGAGACGCCAAACTCGCCTTTTTCGACCAGCTTCATGGAACGGCGAAGCCGACTGAGCGGCCGGGTAATTCGCAGCGAATACAAGATAGAGACCAGAATCGAAGCGACCAGGCAGGCGAAGCCGACCAGCAGCATCTGGCGATTCACCGTCTCGGCATCGCGCAGCAGGACGCTCATCGGCACCGCCTGAAGCACCGTCCAGCCCGTCACTGGCGACGTCACATAGGTCATCAGAACCGACGAGCGGCCGCTGCCCAGCGTGACGGTTCCCGACCCCTGGTAGGAAGCCAGACTGCCCGTTGAATCCGGAAACTTTCCGCTTTCGTAGATGGGAACGCCACTGCCGTCAATTACCGCCACGGAACGTTCGCCGCCACCGGACAGATTCGCAATCCGTTCGCGCAGATCAGACGAAGGAACGTCGATTTTTAAGACCGCAAGCTGCTCTCCGCTCTCCAGACTCCGGATGACTCGCACGACCGAGAAGACGTCGTAGGTCGAACCATTGTCCGACTTCACCGGATGTGGACCGACAAACATGGCTTCGCCCGATGCCGCAGCAGCGGCAAACGTCCCCAGGTCGGGATCGGACTTTTCCGTGAATCGTCCGGGACTGTCGGGGGGTTCCACATAAGAACGCACCTTCTCGGCCTGGAGCGTAATACCGATGGTATCAACCCGCCCGTTGACCCGGATGCGCCGCATGAAATCTTCCAGCAGCATCCGCTGTTCATAGGTGGACAGCTCTCCTGCTCTACGCCGCTCCAGATAATCGAGCAGATCAGGCGTCTGGTAAGGCAGGACGGAGAGCAGCGCCAGCTCATTCATATAGATGTCGAGGTTGGCACTGAATTCATGCACCGCATCCGACTGATACGCGCCGACATTACGCTGCATCGACTTGGAATATCCGATACCGCCAAGCAGCGACGACAGCAGCAGCGGAACGGCAATAAGCAGCAGATTGATGCCGATCAACTTGAAGGCGAGGCTGCGATTTTTCCATTCCCTCAGTTGAAGAAATCTCACCCCTTTTATCCATTGGCGCATGATTCATTCCTCCAAAATCCGGTCGATCTTGGCCGGGATGCCCCGCAGCATACCCTCGACCGTCTGACTGCCCGACCACAGCTTCTCCAGCTCCACTACCAGCTCATCGCTGACTCTCCCCTGCTTGGGGTGGTCGGGAAAATACGCAACGTCGTCAGCAGCGTCGGCATAATCACTGCGATGGGGCAGCGCCAGAAATACCGGAGATTGCGCAGCCGCTTCATAAGCGGGGATATGCCCGGCCTGCGCCCACACATCCCCGTGGCGCGTCAGCCAGTCGGCGAACCGCAGCGCGGCCTGACGCTTTGCCGGATCGGTCTTGGCCTGCGCAGGTAACGCCAGCGTATGCGCGTCGCCCCATGCAGCGGGATGGTCATAGATCTGCGGCAGCGGCATCACCCCAAAATCAAGATTCTCCGCCTGCTCAAACAGCCCGATCGACCAGACGCCAAGGAATAACGTAGCGGCATCGCCGCGGGCAAATTGACTGGTCGCGTCATTGATGTCCGGCGGGATTAACCGTTCACGGTACAGCGAATCGACATAGGACAGCGACTTCCTTGCCGCTGCCATGTTCAAGCCCGCATGCTGTCCATCCGCCGTATAGAGCCGTCCGCCTCCATCAATCTGGCTGTACAGCGACCACCACAGCCACAACGAATCGATGCGAATGTTGGGCACTGCCAGCGGAGCGACAGAATCCGGAACGGAACCGCGAATTTTTTGCAGAAACTCCGTAAATCCCTGCTCTCCCGGCTTCAGGATCACTTTCCCATCCTTGTAGACGCCAGCCCGTTCCAGCCACTTCTTGTTGTAATACAGCACGCCGAAATGGGCATCCAGTGGTACGCCGTAATGCTGCCCGCTCAGGATCGTTCTGCCCAGAATATTCGGGTTGTAGCCCCGCCAGTCCACCCCGGCCTGCTGCGCTTCATCTGCCGCAATCGGCGTCACGAACTTCGCGGGAACATACTGTGCATATTTGGAAGCATGTACGATCGCAATGTCCGGAGCCTGGCCGGTGACAATCGCAGTGGAAAGCTTCATGTAGTAGTCGTCCAGCTTATGATTGGTCATCCTCACCGTTACACCGTCTGTATTTTCCTCGTTATATCGGGCCACCAGGCCATTCATAAAGGAGCTGTCCCCTCCACTGAACGGCGTCCAGAACTCGATGGTAAGCTGCGCTTCCGCCGCCGCAGGCGTCTCGTATCCGCTTTCAAAAGCGTCCGTCAGCCACAGCCCCAGGGCCAAAACCCCACCTGCCAGCACAGGGATCAGCCACAGCGGTGTTCTTTTTCCATACCAAAAATCGGAGCGGCCCATCCCGCTTCTCCTCCTCGTTCCCGCTATCCGGGTGCCGTTTTCCTCTATTGTAAATCCTGCCGTGCACAAAGAATCATTTTCGGATCTTTTCCCAAAATAGCGTCCATACCTAAAAATATGTCCATAATCGAAAGCGCGCAATCCTTTTGCCAAAAAATAAGACGGTTATCCCCAAAGATCTGTCCTGTTCACTCCTCGGCCTGTGCGTTACGTTGTGGATGCACGTTCATGAACAACCTCATTGCCGCAAGAACATCGGGTACCACCGACTTACACCATCTTGAGGGGAGACAGGAAAATGAACAAAATGAACGGAATCAAGGCGGGGCTTGCCCTCCTGCTGCTGGGTTCAACGATCACCGGAGCAAGCTCGCAGTTGGCGGAAGCGGCGATTTCCCAGACGAAAAACGACTTCTACAACGTCATCATGCAGGACGGTGCTGATCCATTTATGTACCGGCACGCAGACGGATACTACTATTACACCAAGACGACCGGGGGCAATGTGACGTTGTGGAAATCCAAGTCCATGACCGGCGTTGATGCAGGCGAGACGCGGGTGATCGAGACGGGAGGGAAGAACGTCTGGGCACCGGAGCTGCATCACATCGACGGCGCCTGGTACATCTACTATGCAAAAGATGACGGCGACAACGCCAACCACCGGATGTACGTTATGGAGAACCGTTCGCTTGATCCGATGAAAGGCACCTGGACGGACAAAGGCCCGCTCGCCGATTCCACCAACCGCTGGGCGATTGACGGCACGGTGCTGAAGGCACGTGGAGAATTGTATTTCATCTGGTCAGGCTGGGAAGGCACGGAAAATGTCCAGCAGATTCTCTACATCGCCCATATGAGCAACCCGTGGACGATTGATTCACCGAGAGTGGAGATTGCACGTCCCGAATATGCCTGGGAGACCAACCATACGCCTTACGTTAACGAAGGGCCTCAGATTCTGACCAAGGGCAATGCGATCAATGTCGTCTATTCGGCAAGCGGAAGCTGGACGGACGATTATTCACTAGGCTTGCTGACGGCGAAGAAAAGCGCGGATCTGCTGGACCCGGCGGCGTGGACCAAACAGCCCGATCAGGTGTTCAAAAGCGGCAATGGCGTCTATGGACCCGGTCATGCCAGCTTTACGGAGTCGCCGGACGGACGGGAAGACTGGATTGTCTATCATGCCGCCAAACGGCAGGGTTCTGGCTGGGATCGTGAGATTCGGGCGCAGCGCTTTACATGGAACGCGGACAAGACGCCGAACTTTGGTGTTCCCGTCGAGCCCAACACGCCGATTGAGCTGCCAAGCGGCGAACCGGAGCGCGAGCGTTACGAAGCCGAGGATGGACGTCTGGCCGGGACCGCCAAAGTCTCGCAGCACCCGGACAGTTCTGGCGATGCCAAGGTAGGATATATCGATACGCCGGACAGCTACGTGGAAATCGACGTCAATGTGGATAAGAGCGGTACCTATATCCTCTATGCACGCACCGGAAACGGGACCGCAGGCGGGAATTGGTCAACGCTCAAGCTGTCTGTGGATGGCGGGACGCCAAGCGACTTCTTCGTGACCAATCAGGGCTGGGACAACTGGGGCACCTCGACGCAAAAGATGAGCCTGAGCAAAGGTAAACATACGATTCGCTTTGCCAAAGGCGACGGTTATGCGGAGCTGGACGGGTTCGATCTGTTCCGGGTTGGGAAATAGGGCCATTCAATTGGTAGGCTTCCATCTATGGACAGGCTTCCATCTATTCCAAAAGTACAACATTTTCGCTCCTCCATACGTCTGATAGGCAAGAAACGAGGTTCGGCTCATACAGTTGAACCTCGCTGAGGAGGAGAATCATCATGATAAATAGGCGCAGCATGCCATTGTTATCCCGTAAGTCTCACGCTTGGAAAGGGCGCTTCTCGATTCCCGGTCTGCTTGCGGCTGGTCTGTCGCTAGGTCTGCTGCTCTCAGGCTGCGGATCTGAAGCCGAAGAGACTGGACTTCCAAAAGAATTTGGCGGCAAGCATCAACCGACCTCATACAGCGAACAAGCACGTGAGAAGCACGCTTCCGAGGAGATTGCGGGCTGGAGCAGCAAGGGGGAACCTTTCTATATTTTATCGGAAGAAGCGAGCTATGGACCCAATTCCAAGATTTCGATGATCCTGGTCAACAAGAGCCAAGAGCCGCTGTATCATGGCCTTGATTACGAGATCGAGAAGAAGACCGGAAAATCGTGGAGCAAGGTTCCTTTTGGACAGGCGGTGGGAATCGATTCGGTTGGACTTCGCGTACTTCCAGACAACGTAGACTGGCAAGCGATCCAATTAGAGAACTTCCCTGCAGGCGTCTATCGTTATGTCAAAACGGTCGAGCTTGAGAAAAGCCAGCAAAAAAAGACGTTGTACCGCGAGTTTACGATCAAATCGGATGGCGCCTAACGACTTCCTGCCTGCCGTTCGTGACGAATTCCGTTGCATCCCCCGAACGTTTCGCAGATAATACCCCTGTTCGCATTATTTGAGAGCAGGGGGAACGTTCCGGAATGAAACCGATTTACGAAGTGGCCGCGAAGGCCGGCATCCACGAAGATCATCTCGAATTATACGGCAAGTACAAGGCGAAGCTGAATCCTTCGCTGATGAACGAACGTCGGCAGCAGCGGGACGGCAAACTGGTGCTGGTCACCGCAGTCAATCCCACGCCAGCAGGCGAAGGCAAGACGCTGACCACCATCGGACTGACCCAGGCGCTGAACGCCCTGGGCGTTCGGGCGGTGGCGGCTCTGCGTGAGCCGTCGCTGGGTCCATGCTTTGGCATGAAAGGCGGCGCCACCGGCGGCGGTCAAGCGCAGATTGTTCCTGCGGAGGACATCAATCTGCACTTCACCGGCGATCTGCACGCCATCTCCTCGGCGCATAATCTGCTGTCCGCGCTGATCGACAACCATGTCTATCAGGGCAATTTGCTTGGCCTTGATCCCAAGCGGATCGTCTGGAAACGCGCGGTCGATATGAACGACCGGGGGCTTCGCAGCATCGTGACCGGGCTGGGCGCAGGCAATGGGCTGCCGCAGGAGAGCGGCTTCCTCATCACGTCCGCTTCGGAAGTGATGGCGGTGCTCTGCCTCAGCGAAGATGCCGCCGATCTCAAGGCGCGGCTGGGGCGAATCATCGTCGGCTACACCATCAGCGGCGATGCCGTAACAGCGGCAGATCTGAACGCCGTGGAAGCCATGACCATCCTGCTCAAGGACGCGATTAAGCCCAATCTCGTCCAGACCCTGGATGGCACGCCGGTCATCATTCACGGCGGGCCGTTCGCCAATATTGCACATGGATGCAGCAGCGTCATCGGAACGAAGACTGCGCTCAAGCTGGGCGATGTGGTCATCACGGAGGCCGGATTCGGCGCAGAGCTGGGCGCCGAAAAGTTCTTCGACATTAAGTGCCGCCAGGCGGAGCTTACGCCGGATGCAGCCGTACTGGTCGTCACGGCCAAAGCGCTCAAGTACAATGGCGGCGTGCCGGTGAAGGAACTGGGCGCGGAGAATCTCGCCGCGCTGCAAGACGGTCTGGCGAATCTGCGCCGCCATCTGCGCAATCTGCGCCGCTTTGGGGTGCCGGTTGTGGTGGCGGTGAATCATTTTGCCGCCGACCACGAGAGCGAGCTGGCGGCGATTATGGCCGCCTGCCGGGAGCTTGACGTTCCGGCGGAGCTATCGGACGTCTGGGCGGAAGGAGCGCCGGGCGGAGCGGCGCTGGCGAAGACGCTGCTGCGTGCGATGGACGCGCAGCCATCGGAGTACGCGCCGCTGTACGAAGCGGCGCTGGATCTGAAGGGCAAGATCGGCAGGATCGTGACCGAACTGTACGGCGGAGCGGGCGTGACTTACGCGCCAGCCGCTGCGAAAGCGCTGGACGAGTTTGAACGCCTGGGCTTCGGCGAACTGCCGGTGTGCATGGCAAAGACACCGTATTCCTTCTCCGACCGCCCTTCGCTGCTGGGCGCACCGGAGGGCTTTACGGTGAGCGTCTCGCGGGTGTCGCTGTCGGCGGGCGCAGGATTTGTGGTCGTGGAGACCGGCAATACCATGACCATGCCGGGGCTGCCCAAGGTTCCGGCTGCGGAACGGATGACCATCGATGATGAGGGGCAGATTGAAGGACTGATCTGACATCTGATCCCGAGCCTCTATCCAGCCCTCAACCGCTGACTTCGTACAGCAAGGCCGGCGGCAGCGCAGCAGAAGTTTGCGGCTGAAGAACGCCGCTGAAATCCAAGTCTCTTGAAGCTCTTGAAGCTTTTGAAGCTCTCGAAGCACTTGAAGCTGTTGCAGCTCTTGGAACAGAATCGCCGCACACACCCTGCTCACTTCCTGAACAGCCTGAGGACGAATCCGTATGATCGGATTCGTCCTTTTTGCGCACGGATTACGCTTGTTCCGACCTGTCCAGGGTTACAAAAATGGCACCCCCGGTAACAATACTGCGGTTGCATCCTATACAGCTAAAGAAGAAAATGGAAAAGGTAATGATTCTCTCCGTCCATCTTAGACATTCTGTACATAAGGAGTTGACCTTGATTCCATGAATAAATCCCGAGCACCCAAAACCAAACCGAGAGCCACCCGAACGAAGCCGCGAACAACCCGGACGGCATCTCGAACCGATAATTCCAAGCACCGATTACGTCAGGCGAAATCCCAAGATTCCTCCTCACGATCCCCTCATTCGGCAGATCCTGTCCATCCTTTGGATTCGAGCCGTCCGATTTCAACGAATCTCCCCAAGAAACCCAGTCGGTGGCTGGCTCCGCTGCTGACCGTCGGCGTCATCGCGGCAGGTGTGCTGACCGGACTGGGGCTGCCGACGCTTTCGACGAATGCTGATCCGTCCCGGGCAGTTCATCACTCTAACTCGGTAAGCAGCAGCTCTCCCCTGGCTGCCTCTGGAAGTCATACGTTCACTTCCGGCGGGAATACCGCCAAGGAGACGGGCGCTTCTTCAACGTCCGCTTTTTCGCCATCTGACTCTGCGCCGCCGTCCGCTCCTAATGCTTCTACACCTGCTTCTAAACCTGCTCCCTCAGGCTCGTTTGTCACGGTGGGAAGCCCGGTCAAGGCCGACCCTGCGCCGCAGTATTTGGATATTCAGCAGATGCACTTTCTGAGTGCGACTACAGGATGGATGATCCAGAACCAAGACGGCTCTGAAAAGGTCAAGCAGCCGCTCAAGCTGATAACGACGCAGGATGGCGGTCGGCATTGGTCGGAGCAATCCATGCCCGGACAGCTTGCCACCGGGCTTGGACTGGCGAGTGCCAAGGAAGGTTGGGCCATCCTCTATGATCGCAATAAAGCCACAGACTTCACCCAGAATTCCGTATACGCACGTGTGCAAATTGTGCATACGACCGATGGCGGCAGGAGCTGGCAGAGCCAGTGGAGTCAGGCCAGCACATACACGGATTCTTTTCCCGCCAGCTCGAATCTGGTTGTCACCGGCAAGAACAGCGCCTACGCCATCATAGAAGGCAAGCTGCTCATCCTGCGCGGCAGCTCGTGGAGCCAGGCTGCCTTCGGCCAAAAAAATTTCACGGCGCAGCATCTCTCCTTTACCGATGCCCGCAGCGGCTGGGTGTCCGGGATCATGCCGCCCAAGGAAGGTGCGGTTGACGCCTACGATGTCGTGGTACTGCATACCTCGGACGGCGGACGCACCTGGAGCAAGCAGCTCGCGGCAGGCGGAACGGACGAGAACAGCGATACCAACACACTCAACAGCCGAGCCCTTGATTTTGCCGACAACAAGAACGGTTACCTGCTGACCGATGACCTCAGCATGATGGCGGGTGACCTCTACCGAACCCGCGATGGCGGCGCTCATTGGAGCAAAGTACAGAGCAAACTTCGCAGTCACCGGCCTACGTTGACCGATATGGATTTTGCAGATGCCCAAAACGGCTGGATCTCCGCTGCGCTCGGCGCCGGGCCGGTTGAAGGCGGCTTGATGACCACCCGAGATGGAGGCCAGAGCTTCGAGCAGACAACGGGCGCGGGTTATGATGTGGGCTTCATTCAACTGCTGAACAAGGAGAACGGCTATGCCGTCGGCGCCACCTCAATGAATCGAGACTATCTGCTTCGCACGCAGGATGGCGGCAAGAGCTGGAGCCAGCTCTATCCCTCTCTCTCCCCGACCGAAGGTTTGTCCTTTGTGGATGAGAAGCATGGTTTTGGCATTGGCACTGTCACCCGAGAGAACCGACTGCTGACGACCGAAGACGGCGGCAGAAGCTGGACACCCGGTTATGCGTTTGGCGAGAGTCGGCGGGTCTTTGCCGTGGATTTCCTGAACGCCAAGGAAGGCTGGGTAGCGGCTTATCCGATCGACAAAGAGATTCCAGCCGGGGAGGATGTCGGGCCATTAAGCCTGGAACTGCTGCATACCACAGATGGGGGTCGCACCTTCACGATTCTGAATTGGACATCTGAACGAGGCGAAGACACGGATTCGCTGGATGATGCGGTAATGCACTTCACGGATTCGCTGCATGGCACACTGCTGTACAGCAGCGCCCTACAAGTCAACGTTCTCCGTACGTCTGACGGTGGGAAAAGCTGGACTTATTCGGAGCATTCCCCGCAAAAAGATGCTTATTTGTATGCACTAAACGATCGCGGCGAACTGCTGAGTTTTAGCAGCAGCCTCAAAAAGCAGAAGCAGCCTGTTGAATTTTTCCGCAAATCGCTGGATGCCCCTTCCTGGAGTCTGGCAGGCCGCTGGGCGAAAAGTGGCGTCTCTCCAATCGATGCGACTTTTGCCGATGCGGATCATGGCTACCTGCTGGTGGACATCGTTGGAGATACGCTGGATACCCTATCGAATCCACAGCTGCTGACGACTACGGATGGAGGTACTTCGTGGACCGTCCACGCCATGCCCAAGAATCTGAACTTGGATTCTTACGATGCGAAGCTGGAATTCCTGGATGCCAAGCGCGGCTGGCTGCTCACACCCAGACACCTTCTGGCTACGCAGGATGGAGGGTTGAGCTGGAAGCTGGTGCAGCAGACCGATGCCGCGAACTAGTACTCTGTACCCGATTAAATAGTGGGTTTACGTTTGGCCGAAAAGCGCACGGGTCTAGTTCGTTTCGGATGAGCGTAACCTTACCTTCACTTGGTACTGAGTACTAGCCGACTCTTCTATATATCTATATAGAGGAAGCCATCACGACCCTCGCCCTTTTCCGCTTCTCGCTTCATCACAAAAAGCCGTGCTCTCCCTGGGGAAGCACGGCTTCTGCTTTTTGGCGCTGAGGCTCGTCTGAGATTCGTCCGAGATTTAGCTGTTCCGATCTTGATGGACTTCTCTCAAGCGCAAACTCATCCATCTATTTCAAACTCAGCGCCACTCCACCACTTCATCCAGAGATTGACGCGTTTTGACCGGGGCTTCGCCTCCCGCTGCCCGATAGCCAAAGGCAGCCATGCACGCCAGCCCGAATCGCTCCGTATCGAGCAGCCCTTCTTCCGCTAATACACGCTCCAACTCATGCTTGACAAAGCCTTCCATTGGGCAGGAATCAATGCCCAGCATGGCAGCCGCTGTCATCATATTCCCCAAGGCCAAATAGGTCTGGCGGCACGCCCATTCAAACATGGCCCGTTCATTCTGTTGCAGCGCAAAGCCCGTACGCAGGAATGTGTCATAGGTTCTGCGCTTCATATCGGCGATCTCCGCCGGAAGGCGCTGTACCTCATTTAGCATATGTGTGATGTATGCGGAATCCGCAACCATCTCATGCGGCAGCCGAGCCAGAACCAGAATCACATGACTGGCCGAAGCCAGCTGGCGACGTGCCCCGCCCGCGTGCGGAGCAATCTTGTCGCGCAGCTCGGGACTCTGCACCACCACGAATTTCCACGGTTCAAAGCCGTAGGAACTGGGCGACAGCCTCCCCGCTTCCAGAATGAATCCAAAATCCTCCGCCGTTAGCTTCCGCTCGGCATCAAAATCCTTCACCGCATGACGAAACCGATACGCCTCCAGCAGGCGCTGCTTCACCTCTTCATGCGAGGGATCTGATTCTCTATTTGTTGGGTCGATCATAAGCTCTCCTCCTCCGTCTCGATAAGACCATTTTAGCGCAGATCATCCTTTCTTCAACCTCCGCCCTACAAACCCGATCAACACCAGCGCTACAATCACCAGCACGATATTAAACGTAATCCGCAGCGAGGCGCTTGGGCCGATCTGCGGCTTCTCTTCTGAATCTGTACCCGATCCTTGAGCAGTTGGCGGCATGAACGACTCTGCGGTCTCCGGTCCCAGCGCCGCTTCGCCTGGACTTGAACGTTCGATCTGCGAACGGAACGCCGTGATGTCGTAACTTGGCAGCTTCTGCCCCTCTGAGCCATAGATCAGTCGATATGGCCCTTTTCCGATATCTTCAAATACCAGCCGATCCACCCGATAACCGACTTGGATCGTTTGAATATTCAGAGGTGGGTTCTCTTCGTTAAAGATACCGATCTTGGGCTTGGGACTGCGCATGGGCTGGACCAGGCGAATCTCGGTATCGTCGATCTCTTCGCCCGCCAATTCGAGCCGATTGAGGGTAGGAGCAGACAACGGATTCACGCCTTGGCCGCTTGCCGATTCGATATAGAACAGACGGCTGAAGCCGCTTGAACCATCCGACGCGACAGCATTGATCTTGATGCGGTCCATCTTGAGGCGGTCGGAATTGTACAGCACAACCTCGGATACGTTACCCGTGTTTTTTACGTTAAAAGGCAGTTCTTTCTCCCGCAGAAAAACTTCGCCGCCAACGGACATACTCACATCGGTCAACGTCCCGCCCTGAAAATCCAATCCTTCCGTATTGTGAGGGACAATCAATCGATAGTAGCGATATTTCGCAGGTGTATCCAGCACGACTGAAGATTGGGACTGCCCTTTTCCTACCTTATACAATTGGCCTTCTGCCGCAGGTTCCCAGCGTTCGCCATCATAACTGCCCCGAATCTCCACTTTTTTAAAAAAGAAACCGCCCGGCAGATCAAAGGTCAGGACACTCCCTCGTACATCTTCATCTTGGGCTTTGGGCACCACTTTAAAATCAAACCTGCTTTCGTTCGCTCCATCCGCCCGGGCGATGCGTTCCAGCGCATACTCCCGATTGGCCCCACGTTCGGCCTGCGCTTCGGAATCCAGATAGTAAGGGACGAACTGCCCGTCTGCGTTTACGATTCGCACATCGCCCAGATCTTCCTCTGCCCGTCCATAGACGTCGGAGTCCAGAAACACCGCCTGATACGGCGAGCCTTCGGCAGTCTGGATCGTTTTGGAAAAAGACCAGGCGGCAGCCTCACCCTTTTCATCCTCGGCAGGACGTGCTGCTGCATATTCAGTGAATACGGCTGCCTCCCAGATGAGAAGGATCAGCAGACATAAACCAAAGCGCCGTGCATATGCACGACACTTTGATCCCAATGCCTGCCCTCTTTTTCGTCCTCCGTTAAATATTGTCATTCGCATCCTGCCTTCCCCCTCCAGCCGCCTCCTCTTCCAGTCGGTTCGACACCCGCTGATACATGTAGGAGATGCCCAGTAGGATGAATCCAGCGGCAAAATAAGCAATAATCCGACTTCCCGCTCCGTTCAGTCCCAGATCGAACACCAACAGTTTCGCTGTGCAAAATAGCGTTAAGGCAAGCCCCAGTCGGCGGATGTAGACATAACGGCGGCGGAAGCCATAGACGATACAGGTCAGTGCAATCAGCAGATAGGCTAGGCTGTACACCATGCCTGCGTTATCGACATGCAGCTGCACATTCAGCAGCGCTGTCAGCATCACCAGCCCATAGGCAGCGACCCCAACCGGATACCATTCTCCACCTTCCGGGCGGCTCCGTACGAGATGCTGAAGTCGGCGGTTGCCGCTCCAGAAGATGAGGACATTAGCAGCCAGGAGCAGAAGCAGGGCCAGATAATCGCCTGCTCCGTTCAAACCAGCCTCACGTTCAAGCACTGGATTGGTAAGCATCAGACCCACACCCATCAGACAGCTCAAGAGATACAGAATGAACGCATAGGCATCCACAATTCGATCACGAATCAGCGTGAAGCGCGAGAGGCCAATCGACAGCAGCGCGGTGATGGCTGCGATCAGCAGAGTTCTGTAGAAGGCTTGATGATGGCCGCCATCGCCTCGAACGGCGTCATAGAGACGCAGCGCTTCATACAGGGCGTAGAACCAGAGATTGAGCAGCGCCGCGTAGCGGAACACAAGCAGCAGTTGACGCTCTCCGGAACCATAATAGCCGGGGTTCTGCTTCTGCGATTCATTCCGCTGCCATTCATAAGCGTAGAACACCGCCAACCCCACTGTCCCCAGCGTGATAAAGGTATATTTGATCGCAAAATATCGGATATCCGCGCCCGCCATCCAGTTGCTCATGACGTTCGCTGGCAGGTCGATGACCATGAACGCCCCGATACACAGCGCCATGACGACCCAGCCGGTACGTTCCAGCAGCTTCGACTGGATGCGGCTTCCATAGACGGCCAGCACGCAGGCTTCCGCCAGCCAGCCCATTGCCGACCACTGCCCGCCCAGTTGGAACGGTACGATCAGAATGGCGAAGATCAATGCGGTGATGTCGAACAGCAGCCGGGTATTCTTCTCCTCGGGCACCCGTTTCTCAGCCAGACGTCCCAAGCCCAGATAGAGCAGGCCAAACAGCAGCGCGAGCAGCCCCCGGAATTCAATAGCCCCCGCCGATTGCAGCAGGGCGTACATGACTCCGCAGCTGACCCAGGTGTTGACGCCAAGCAGCACCACATCGCCCTCGGCAAGCTTCTGCTTGAAGCGCATCGGGTAGGCAAGCGTCGAGACCAGATACATGAGGAAGGTGACAAAAGCATACCCAGCGCCAATCCAGACGCTGTCAGCCAATGCGACTAGGAGCAGCATGGATACCGTGTTCAAGACGAAGCTGACGTAAGCGACCACCGTCCAGCGCTTATGCAGCGAGACGATCAGCAGCAGAACATTCAGCAGCAGCAGATAACCCATGGCTGCGTAGACCGCCGGCCCTTCCAGACCTTCCGCCAGTCCATAGGAGAGCAGCGGCAGATAGCCTCCGACCAATCCAAAGGTGCAGATCGTTCTCGATTCGTAACGCAGCGACAGCAGCACGGTTGTTGAGGTGACCAGCACCGACAGCAGCAGAGCCGCCGTCATGCCGATGATGCCGAGCAGGAAGTAGCTGTAGAAAATCGATCCGTACAGCACCGCTGTACCGCCGCCGAGCAGCCCCAGCGCGAAAGTGCGACGTTTGCGTCGATACAGCCATTCTCCGCCTCCGAGCAGCAGCGCTCCCAGCAGGAAGAAGATGCTGCCGCGCATGTAATCATTAAACCAGACGGCGTATGTATAGCGGAACGCCGTGCCCACGGCAATCAGGATCAACAGAATCGCCAGTCGGTTAATCCAGTTCAGACCAATCTTCATCTCAATTCGATTCTGCCGGATGCGGCGCTGAATGGTCGCCTCATCCACGCCTTCCTGCCCCAGACGATCGTATTCCTCGTTCATTGGGTCGATCACCTGACTTTTCGCTGCTGCGTTTCGACGACGCTGCATCTCCAGGCTGTGATCGAGCTGCCGGGACAGCTCATCCAGGCGATGCCGGAATTCCTGCTGCTCCGCGTCCGTCAGCCGGCGTGCCGCCAGCATCATCTTGCGAATCCGCTCCCGCGCCGCTTCTTCAAACTGCTTGAGCCGATTCACACGCAGCCCGTCTTCCCCGGCAAAATACGTCTCCAGCTTGCGGTTGGACAATCGGAGAATGTTCAGTTTCTCGTCCAGAATCTGTTCGCTCAGTGCAGATCGAAGTTCGGCGTTCTCCTTCCTTCGACGCAGCGTTTCGCTGCGCAGTTTATCCAAAGCCCGCCTGTCCTCCTGGGTTTCGCGCCGAAGACGTTCGTTCTCACGAATCAAGTCGCTGGATTCGTACTCTTTCAGCAGTGCCTGCGTTTCCCGCAGCAGTCCCCGCTGGTTTTCTTCGATTGCGAGCAGCCTTTCTCTAAATTCGCTCATATCCGCTTCCTCCCGCTCTTTTATCTCTGTTATGAGGTGGTGCATGAGTGCCAGATATTTATTGATAAATCCACTATATAAGGCATCCACAGGAAATAGGTATACTTCCTGTTACCCTTTTTGTCATATTTCCGTCTAAAAAGCGTGGGTTTGATGACATTTACTTTGCCTGGGAAATGGAGTATGCTGATGAAGCTGAAGGATTACACACTGTAAACCATAAAAAAGGAGCTTTATACATGTCTCATCTCTCGCCGGGTTCCCCTACAAATCGCCAGGCAATCAGTCTGCCCATGATGGTCTTGATGCTTAATTTATTTATTGCACTGCTGGGTCAGGGGATGGTCATCCCGATTCTTCCGGATTATCTGAAGCAGTTCGATGCCGCCGGAACCGCAGCCGGTTATCTGGTGGCTGCATTTGGTGCGGCTCAATTTCTGTTCTCGCCGATCGGTGGGCAGCTCTCGGATCGCTTTGGACGCAAGAAGCTGATTATCGCCGGATTATTCTTCACCGTCATCTCGGATTACCTGTTCGCCATCGGCCATAATCTGCCGCTGCTCTACATCGCCCGCTTCATCGGCGGCATCGGGCTGGGCCTGATGGTGCCTTCCGTCATGGCTTATGTTGCCGACAGCACCACCCCGGCCACCCGAGCCAAAGGCATGGGGTATCTGGGCGCAGCCATGAACCTGGGAATGGTACTCGGCCCTGGGCTGGGCGGCCTGATCGCCAACTTTGGGATTCGGGCGCCTTATTACTGGGCAGCGGGTCTTGGGCTGCTGGCGACGGTCATGTCGCTGCTGCTGCGCGAGACGCTGACGCCGGAGCGCCGGGCGGCGGCCGCTGCGCATCGGTCGGAGCGGACCTCCCTTGGACGGCAGATCACCGATTCGTTCCGGACGCCTTATTTTTCTTATCTGCTGCTGGCGCTGGTGATGACATTTGGTCTGGTCAACTACGAGACGGTCTATTCGCTGTTCGTGGAACAAAAATATGCGTTTGACGCCGGGCGCATCTCGATCATCATCACGCTGGGCGCGATCATCGGGGTGATCTGTCAGATCTGGCTGCTGGATGTGATGGTGCGCCGACTGGGCGAGATGCGATTGATCCGCCTCTCTCTGATCGTGACAGCAATCGCACTGCTGATGATGCTGGTCAAGTTCAATCTGATCTATCTGCTGCTGGTATCCGCCTTGTTCTTCGCCTTCAATTCGTTCCTGCGCCCAACGGTCGGCACGCTGATCGCCAACGCTGCCGGAGATCGCCAAGGGTACGCAGCCGGGTTAAACACGACCTACACCAGTCTGGGCAGTATTATTGGCCCGCTGCTTGCGGGATGGCTGTTTGACGTCCAATTGAACCTTCCTTATATCCTGGGTGCCTTTATTCTGGCCGCTGCACTTGGCTTGACGGTCGGCCGTTTTGGTCAAGCGCCGGTTGGTTCAATTACAGCGAAGGAGGCTTCTCATGACTAAACGCCATTTGTCAGCATGGGACGAAACGGAATCGTTACAGACGGAAGTTCCAACTCCCGACACCTGGCATCGCCAGCGCAAGGCGCAGAATCGGGAAGAGCTGATCGAAGCCGGAAGAATCCTGTTCTTCGAGCGTGGATTCCCGCATGTTGCCATCAAGGATGTCTGCGAAGAAGCCGGCATAAGCCGCGTGACCTACTACAAGCACTTTCAGTCCATTGACGAGCTGGCTTTTGAAGTTCAGATGCGTGCGCTGGAACATATGGATGCCTGCATCTCTTCGGCGGACGTGAACTCTGGCTTGGAAGGTGACGCACAGGGAGTTTCTGCCACCGGGGCAGAGCGTCTTGAGCGCATGTTGGAGGCGTGGAGCCGCTATGCCGCGGATCATCGGGAATATATGAAGTTCATTCTGCTGTTCGATCTGCATTACGATGCGTATCCGCCGGAGCGTTCCCTGCTGGAAGGGTATCACCGATTTATTCAGGAGAAAAAAGAACAGCATTTCCTGAACGGTGCTCTAAAGGCAGGCACGGAGGATGGTTCTCTTCAGTCCGATCTCGACCATGCGGAGACCGCAGAATTCGTGTTCACGGCCATGATGGGACTGCTGCAAAAGCTCAGTCTGCCCGATCACCAAGGCGGAAACAGCGGCGCCGCTTCTGCACGAATCGCCCAGCGTTTTATTACCATGATCCTAGGTTCGCTTCAGTAGATCCCAATCGGGATTCCCACTTCTGCTGCCCAAACCGCTGCATCTCCGTCGAGGAGCATGCAGCGGTTTTTGGGACGCCAAGCAGCCTGTTCAAAAAAATCTTAAATTTTATCTAAGTTTGTGATATTTATCACATTTAAAATTTTAGATTTAATTTAAGATAAGGACATGGAAGAGATGATCTCCAACCAAACGAAAAAGCCGCTGAATCAGGCGACTCAATACAACTCATAGGAGAGTGGAAAAAATGAACAACTGGCTGAGAACAAACAAAGTGGCAATGTGGCTCCTGACCGTCCTGCGCGTGTACATCGGTTACAAATGGATCACAGGCGGATGGGGCAAACTGACGGGCGGATTCGATGCTTCGGGCTTCCTGCAAGGGGCGCTGGCACAAGCAGGCGGCGAACACCCCGCTGTACAGCCGCTGTGGGCAAACTTCCTGGAACACTTCGCCATCCCTAACGTTGGACTCTTCAACGTCCTGGTTCCTATCGGTGAATTTGCAGTCGGCCTGGGTCTGATTCTCGGTACCTTCACCACTTTCGCCGCTCTGATGGGTATGGTCATGAACTTCGCGTTCCTCTTCTCGGGCACTGTGAGCACCAACCCTTATCTGATTCTCGCTGAGATCTTCATCGTAGTTGCTGCTCTGAACGCCGGCAAAATCGGTCTGGACCGTTGGGTGATTCCTTACCTCAGAGCCCATGTCTGGGGCCGCAAAAACCAGGAACATGGCACAGACCATACACCGAACAATCGTACCAAAGCTGCTGCTTAACCAGCTGAAGTCATACTGAACTTCTACTAGCCATACTGACCTCCACTATATAGAGAAACCATACGAAAGCGCCCCTTCATTCATCAGAGATGGAGGGGCGCTTTTGGGGAGGATAAAAAATCATTACCTTGACCCATAACAGGCAGGCCATTTGGGGAGGGAATGACGAAGTTGGAAAAAGCCCTGCCTCCAGCAGAGTCGGGCTGAAGAAAGAGCTTTTTTATATGGAATAAGGATGGGGCTTCCAGAGCATAGACAAATCCGTTTATCTTCTGGCCGAACGCAGCGTTGTATGCGAAGATCTTCTCCGCTGCACAGGTCTCTCAGGGACTTCCAGACCGTGACTGCGAGCCAGGTCAATCAGCGCGGATGCACCGAAGCGCACCGCCATCAATACCTCTTCACGTTCGGACTCGCTGGCATAGACCGCCTGCTCGTCTTCATTCCGGGTCGGCGCTCCGCCACCATAATACGGGTTCCATTCCGCTGCGAAGCCGCTGTCCGTCACGACGATGGCTCTCGGCGGCTCCTGAGCATGCTCCTCCCGCTTATCCTGAGCTTCACGCAGCAGCAGCGCCGGTGTTAGCGCCGACGTTGCATCGGCGCCTTCCTCAGCACATAACATCAGCAGCTCAAGCAGTTCTGCCGCACGTTCCGGGTCACGCAGACGAACCGGCGCCCCGTCCCGAGACGCGTCTTCTCCAACCAGCTCACTCAGCATCAGTCCCGCCCACTCGGCAACCTCCGTCGCTTCCTCCGGCAGAACCCGAATCCGAATCAAATCTTCACTGGATTGATTTTGCACGTTATAGCCTCCTCATTGATCTTGAAATCATCTTTGAACCTCTCAGGATCTTCCTTCGTTACTTTCTATTTTAGAAGATAAAATAAGAAGATAAAGAGAAGATAATCAGCAAGAAAATTTCGTATTTTATGAGGGACCGGGGAACGTGCACAACAAAAAAGCGGGTTCGCCTCAAGTGGCCCCGCTTCATGTCTCACATCTTACTCTATAAAGGTTAAGCCGAATCCTTGTCGGTAACGTACTGCCCTGCCGCCTCACCGAATGTCCGAGGAACCGAGACGGTTTACGGTACGGAAGTTTACACCATCATCTTTGCGACGACCCCGTTTGGGACCGCTGCGCAGTTCATTCGTTAATTCGGCAAACCATTCTTCGTCTCGAATCTGAAGTGACAGATCGATCAGACTGCGAAGCTCCTGCTCGCTCTTGCGAGGGTTCTCCGTCAATTTCTTCATGGCCCGATCCGACACGGCAATCTCTTTGCCCATTAACTCCTTGTTGTCGCTATGGGTCACCTGCAGCAGAGCCGTCTGAATCGGCGCACTTGCCGCAATCAGATAACCGTGTACCAGAGCGCCGTCGTCGGTATATGCTTGAACCCAGTCTCCCGTCGTCCATTTACTCATCTCGATACACCTCTCTCTTCCCCGTTTAGAAGTTTGTTGTTTGCCGGATTCGACTAAAAGAATTATACTTGATGTACAACTGTAATTATAAAACATACAGTTCAAAAGGTCAAGAAAGGTGAGGGATGACACTCCCGAGCCAAGCCTTCAGAACTTATAGTTATATTAAGTCAAGTTCGGGAGGAATAAACCATGAATAGCGAATTTCCTACGGCTGTACATCTGCTGGTTTATTTGGCCCACGCGCCAGGAAGAACCGCCAATAGCGACGAGTTAGCTCAAAATGTAAATACCAACCCCGCCCGCGTCCGCAAGACGATGGGCTGCCTGCGAGCGCAGGGCTGGATTGGGACACGTGAAGGAAATGGCGGCGGTTATTTTCTGGAAGCCGACCCCGGAAGCATCCGTCTATCCGATGTCTACCTGGCTTCCTGCTGCGGCGGCCTGCGCCCCAAAAAAAGCACAGGCCATTCAGAGAGTGAATGTGCGATCTCGTCAGGCATATCCGGTGCGATGGATCATTATTTCGCCGAAGCCGAACGCCACTATCTTCGTTATTTTGACGGTGTGACCGTGCAGGATGTCTTAAATCGAATCGTGGGTGAACGCGGAACATCGGAACATGAAGTCCTTCCGAATTGATGGCGGGACGTGAACGACAAGGTGACGGTCACAAAGTGGCAGTTAACGACGATTGAAAAGGATCACCACCCTCGTCTGGCGGGAGTGGTGATCCTTTTCGCGTCTATGCTGTCGATCCGGTCGATCCTTTTGTTAAGTGCTTCGTTTATTGCGCTCCGGTGACGCTGGCGAGTACATCGTCAATCATCATGCCATTGGCAACGGCGCCGGTGTACAGCCAGCTCTTGTCTTTGCCAAATTCATAGACATGACCTTCTTTGACAGCGGGAATGTTTTTCCATACGGGATCGGCCAGAATCTCCTCTTTGCTCTTGCCGCTGCCGTTAACGAGGAACAGGTAGTCCGCGTCCATATCGGCCAGCCGTTCCAACGAGAGGCTGCTCCAGTTGGATTCGCTTTTCTGCGAAATCTCCTGAACGACTGCTGGAACGCCCATTCCCAGATCCTTGTAGATCACATCGCCGCTGGACAGATTCTGGTTCACCACATAGACGTCATTATCGAGAATCCACAGCGCTGCTGCTTTTTTGGTGCCACCTGTGACCTGCGCGACTTTGGCTTTCGCATCCTTCGCTTTGGCTTCGTATTCGTCCAGAACTTTCTGTGCCTGATCTTTTTTGCCCAACACTTCGCCCACGGTCAGCAGTTCCTGGCGCCAATCGTTATTCTGTGCGCTGCCTACGACATAGGTTGGCGCAATTGCTGAATACTGCTGATACTTATCGCCTGCGACCAGTTCAGCGCTGTCCATCAGGATGAGATCTGGCGTATAGCTGGCCACGACCTCCAGCGGCAGTTCGGATGGAATCCCCGGAATCCCGTTTAGCGAGTCCTGCAAGTAGTCCTGCATCGTGCCGCGTCCGGTCATCCACTGGGCAGCGGGCTTAACGCCAAGCGCGACCAGATTGTCTTCCAGATAGGAAGCGATGATGGCTTTGGGTTCGGCGGGAATCTTTACCTCATGCCCCATGGCATCCTTCAGCACACGATCCTGTGCCGGTGCTGCTGTCTCGGTTGTGGAAGACGTTCCTCCATCTGAATGGGCTGTCGTCGAACTTGGTGCCGTTTGCGATGTCTCTGCCGTAGAGTTGTTCTTGGCCGGGTCCGTCGTCGCTTCGTTGGAACATGCGCTCATCGCAAGCGCCAGTCCGCTAAGTGCCACCAGTGTTAACTGTCTAAGCTGTTTTCGGTTCATTTTTTTTGCAGCCCCTCTATCTGTTTTTGTTGATAATGATTCTCACAACACCCAATATAACGGCTCCTTCCACCAGACGCAACTTTCCAATCGAAAAAGGTTTCGACATGCTGTTCGCCGCCTGCGTCTGACAGATTCCAGCAGCCGATTATCAGAAGAAAAAGAGACCCGGGTGTCGAGTCTCTTTTTCAGCTTCCATGGTATGGTTCGATCCAATCATTCGATGACAAATGCTTCAATCAGGCCTTCGATGTCCCACGGCTCAGACGTACCCGAATCACCTTGACGATCTCCATCACGACTACCGCCCCAAGTGCCAGACCAGCTGCAATCAGCCACTGGTTTACACCAAACTCGGCAGGGATCGAGAAGATGGAGCGTACGCCTGGAATGAGGGTTACCGCATAGAGTACGAAGCAGAACAGCACCGCGCCCAGCACATATTTATTGTCGAAAAAGCCTGCGCCAAACGCTGTCTGTACCTGCGAACGTGCGGCGAATGTCTGAAGTGTACGAGCCAGAATCAGCGTGGTAAACGCCATCGCTACGCTCATCTCCGGCGATTCCTGCAGCCCGATATACTGCGAGACGATGACCGCAGCCCCAATCAGTACACCGCGCAGAATGACCGTCTGAAGCGTTCCTCCGGCAAAGATGCCTTCGTTAATGTCACGCGGCTTGCGCTTCATGACATCCGGTTCGGCCTTCTCCATCCCCAGCGCAATCGCGGGCAGTGAATCGTTCAGCAGGTTGATGAACAGCAGTTGAAGCGCCGTAAACGGATTAATCCAGTCAAATACCAGCGCGAACAAGATGGCAATAATCGCGCCGAGATTGCCCGAGAACAGATAGGCAATCGACTTCTTGATATTGTCGAATACCGTGCGCCCCACTTCAACGGCACTGACAATCGAGACAAAGTTGTCGTCCGTCAGTACCATGGCGGCAGAATTTTTGGCCACGTCGGTGCCGCTGCCCATCGCTACGCCGATGTCGGCCTGCTTGAGCGCAGGGGCGTCGTTAACGCCATCGCCGGTCATAGCGGTGATCCGTCCCTTCTTCTGCCAGGCGCGAACGATGCGGATCTTGTTCTCGGGGGACACCCGCGCGTAGACGGCGATATGCTCCAGGCGGTTGTCCAATTCCGCATCTGACAGGGCATCCAGCTCACGCCCGGTCAGCGCTTCGTCGCCTTCGGTCATCAATCCGATGTCGCGGCCAATCGCCTGTGCGGTTGTCTTGTGGTCGCCGGTAATCATGACCGGACGGATGCCTGCGCTGATCGCTTCTTCGATCGCACCGTATACCGCATAACGCGGCGGATCGATCATCGCGGTCAACCCCACGAAGGTTAGCTCATTTTCGTCGTCTTCGTCCACAGATACACCGGATGGAATCTCCTTGTAGCCAAACGCCAGCACACGCAGGGCGCGGTCGGAGAACGCTTCGTTCTGCTTCTGAATCCGGCGCAGCCATTCGTCGGTGAACTTCTCCTCCTGCCCGTCAATGCGGATATGGGTGCAGCGATCCAGCAGCACATCGGGCCCGCCCTTGACCAGCAGCAGACGTCTTCCGTCAATCGTATGCACCGTTGACATCAGTTTGCGGTCGGAGTCAAAAGGAATCTCGTCTTCCCGTTCATAGGTACTGCGCACTTCCTCATGATTACGGTTCTTCTTGGTGCTGTAAGCCAACAGAGCCGTCTCCGTGGGATCACCGATCTCCTGTCCGTCCTCGTTGATGCGAGAGTCGTTGCAGAGCACGGCAATGCGCATCAGCCATTGTTCCGACTCGCTCCACTGCTGCGGATCGTCAGGAATCTGCCCGTCTCGTCCTTCGGGGACATAGTCGTCTACGACGGTCATCTTGTTCTGGGTCAGCGTACCGGTCTTGTCGGTACAGATGACGCTGGTCGAACCGAGCGTCTCCACAGCCGGAAGCCGGCGGATGATCGCATGACGCTTGGCCATCTTGTTCGTACCGACCGCCAGCACGATCGTCACGATCGACGACAGCGCCTCCGGAATGGCGGCGACCGCCACAGCTACGGCGAACATGAACGAATTCAGGATCGCCCCGGTCATGTCATCCGTATCACCGGAGAACCATTCACGTCCGGCTTCAACCGCGAAGATGACGATACACAGGATCAGAATGAAGAGGCCCAGCTTCTTGCTGAAGCTCTCCAGCTTGCGCTGAAGCGGCGTCTGCTTGGCTTCGGCGCTCTCCAGCAGTCCGGCGATCTTGCCGATCTCCGAATTTGCTCCTGTTCCGGTGATAACCATCGTGGCACGTCCATAGACGACCAGCGCCCCACTGAACGCCATATTGCGTCTATCGCCGATGCCGACCTCTTCCTCGATCGGCTCCACATGTTTCTCCGCCGGTTCGGACTCGCCGGTCAGCATACCCTCGTCAGTCTTGAGCGAGCTGCTCTCCAGCAACCGACCATCGGCGGGCACATAATCGCCGGCTTCCAGCAGCACAATATCGCCGGGTACTACCTCACGCGCAGGGACCGTCTGCACCTGACCGCCACGTTTGACTTTGGCTGAGGGAGCGGACATCTGCTTGAGCGCATCCAGCGAATTTTCTGCTTTTTTCGTCTGTACGACACCAATGATTGAATTCATCACCAGCACGGCAAAGATAATGATGGACTCGACAATCTCGCCCAGTACCAGCTGCACGACCGCGGCTGCAAGCAGCACGATCACCATGGGGTCCTTGAAAGATTCGAGAATCAACTTCCATACCGGATCTTTGCCCTGCTCCTTGAGTTCATTATAGCCGTGTTCTTCCAGCCGCCTGCCCGCTTCCTCCGTCTCCAGTCCCTCCGGGCGAGAATTCAATTCCTTCAGCGTCTCTTCCCGGTCTGCACGATAAAACTCCACGGAATCCCTCCTATTCATGGGTCGGCTTCCAGTCGTCAAGAGGCAAGTATTCAGGCCAACCGCTCTCTCTTTTTTACCCACATGTGGTCAAAGTCGTTCCGGATTCCGTGGAGTTTTTCAGCAAATTTCAAACGCTCTAACAACAAATTCGCAAAATAATCGAAATTGCACGAAGATTATTCGATCGGATGTGCTCCATACTCTTTCAGCAGCTGGTTGGCTCGCCAATCGGAGACATTCCAGGACTGCCAGGCGGCAGACAAAGCATCGTCCTGCTGAACCTTCTCCCGCAGCAGCAGATCCAGCTCCCCGCCCTGCGCCCGGCCATACTGAATCAGAACCGGCACCGCATCCGACGACAGGCTCATCAGATAATACAGGTCGGCAGGTTCCTCATCCGCCTCTTGACGCTCCAGATTCAGCACGGTAATCACCCGATCCATGCAGGCATAATTGACGGCCAGGTAAGCACAGACGCCAAGGACGATCATCCAGCGGCCCAGCGGAAGCCGGCGAAAACGGATGCAGAGCGCAAACAGCAGCAGCAGCAAAAATAAGAAGATCATAAACGCATGAACGAGAAAACGCAGACGCGTATATCCATAAGCTTCTTCATACAGCAGCAGGCGAGAGAATGCCGATCCCAGCATCGCCGCCGAGCAAAATACGAGCAGACCCAGCAGCGCGTGGAGCGTTGTTCGAGCCTTGCCCTGGCCGGGATCTGTGGCATACAGTCCAACCAGCAGCAGCAAGAAATTGATTAACGTCACCCCAATTAATTCGCCGAATCCGCTGTGCGTATATTCCGCATAGGTGGACGACTGCGGCAGAACTCCCTGCCAGGCGCCGAACAGGTAGGAGAATTGAAGCGCGACAAACAGCACATAGACCAGATTGATCGTCGTCATGAGCGTGATCGTCATCAGGGTCGGAAGATACCTCATTGGCTCTATCGGCTCTGCCATCGCGGGTCCCTGCACGGGCGGCACGCGTCTTGGCGTGCGGAATCCCAGTAGATAAGTCAGGAAGAAGCCCCCTATCCCCACAGCCCAGATCAGACGTGTTGGAGCGCTGCCCAGAGACAATTGACCGAACCAATCCGGAATCTGTCCCAGCATCGCACGCAGCACACCATCTGCCGACAGCAGCAGGATACACACGATAACCAGCACAGGTGCAGCAAACAACAACCCATAAAGGATCTGCTTGCCAGCGGTATGATCCGGGCCATCCTCTTCGTCCTCCACTTTTTTGCTGCGCCGGAAGGGGGTCCAGATCTGGGGCACATTCACCACCGTCTGGTAGAGGACATGACCCAGCGCATCCGGAATCAGCCGGGGATCATGCCAGCTTCTCCTGCGGTCACTCAGCAGGTAGGTAAACTGCCAGGCGACCAGAGAAGGCAGAGCAAGCAGGTTCAGCGTAAAAAAAACCGGATTATCGAACAGCGCATAGGTCAGGGCAAGCAGCAGCGAAGCTCCCGTCAGCAGCAGACCTGCCGAATCCAGTGACCGCAGCCGATCGCGGGCAAATATGTAGAAGTACCCATTTAGCAGCAGCAGAAAGATCGGCACCGAAATACCCGGCACCACGCCATAAAACAGCAGTTGGTGCAGCCCCCCCAGTATAAGCGCTCCTGCAAACAGCAGCCACCGGCTCCTGTCATCGTCGCTTGCGAATCCATTCCTGATCGTCGTGTTCATAATCGTTCCTCCCGAACGCCGCATGCTGCTCCCTCCATGCCGCCTATTGTATTCTTTTTCCATTGTAGATGATAAAATAAGAAGATAAATAGAAAGGTTCTCTGTCGTTTTTTCGCATTTTAGAAGGAGGTTCGGAATGAAGCTGCACAGGCAATTCCTGCTGCTGCATGAACGATATGGGGCGGAGCAGGAAGCTCAAGTGACACTGTCGGAAGTTGCGGAGACGCTGGACTGCACCCATCGCAGTGCGTTGACCGTGATTGGGAAAATGGCGGAGGCCAGATGGATTCGCTGGGACTCGCGGCGTGGAAGAGGCAAACGTTCAGGGCTGTCCTTCCAGATGACACCTGAAGAGATCGCGGCGGAATCGGTGGCGGATGCCATTGGTCGGGGAGACATTCGCGGCATTGCCGGAGAACTGGATGGCGCTGCCCCGCCACCGCAGATGAGGGAGCGGCTGCGAGAATCGCTGCGTGCCTATTTCGGTCACCATTCAGAGATGTCCACGGGCAGACAGGTGGATACACTGCGCCTGCCCATCCGTCAGCAGCTTCACTCGCTTGATCCGCTGCGCACCAATTTGCTCGCCGAATCCTTTGTAGTCGGGCATGTCTTCGATGGGCTGCTTCGACAGGAGGACGGCTCGGACGAGATTCTGCCCGCGCTGGCTCACCACTGGGAAGCCGAGGCAGACGGCACGCAGTGGACGTTCTATCTGCGCAAGGACGTCGCCTTCCATGACGGACGCATCCTGACTGCCGACGATGTCGTCTACACATTCAACCGGATGCGCAAGCTGCCGGAGCGTGTGCTGTACGGATTTATGGCACGCCATATTACGGATGTCTGTGCTGAAGGCCCGCTGGCGGTCAAGATCACACTCAAGCGTGCCCATACCTTGTTCCTGCCCTTCCTGTGCACCAGCCGGGCTTCGATTGTGCCCAGGGAAACGTCAACGCGCAGCGAAGAAGCCCTGGCGCTTCGTCCAGTGGGAACGGGGCCATTTCGGGTGACGGAGTTTGGACGGGATCTCTGCGTGCTGGAAGCGTTCAGTTCTTATTATCTGGGTCGCGCCCATATGGATCGGGTGGAGATCGTGAATATTCCCTGGCGGATGCAGGGCGGTGAATGGAGCGGCGGAGAAAGCGACTCCCCGTTCCATATCTGGCCGGGCGGAGAGCCGATTGAGATCGGGTTGGCTGAAGGCGGATGGGCTGCCCGGCGTGATGAAGGAGGGCTGAACAGAACGGAGCGGCCTGCCGACCAGGGGCAGGCCGGGGGCGCGGCGGCTGGCGCGAGGGAAGGCGCGGCTGCGCACTCGCTGGAGCGGCCTGCCGAGAGAGGGCAGGCTGGGGGCGCGGCTGGCGCGCCGGGAAGCGGGGACGGCGAGCTGTGGAGCCGCGCCCACGCGGAGGTGTTCTCCCGCAAATTCGTGACCTGCAACACGAAGAGCGGGCCGCTGCGCGACCCGGCGCTGCGGGCGGCCGTTATGGCCGCTCTGGCGGAGCGGAGCGCGGACGAAGGCGCGGAGCCGGGCTGCGGCGGTACCACGCCGAACGACGCGCCCGCAGGGACGCGGCTCGCAGGCGCGGAGGAGCTGTCCGCGCAGCGGGCTGCGGACGGAGCGCAGACCCCTGCGGCGGATCGACAGGCCGCAGATGCAGCTTCCGGCAGCGAGGCGGGGACGCCCCAGCTGAGCCTGCTCACGATTCCGCAGTACCGCAAAGATGCCGCTCTCATCAAAGAGCGGCTGGAGCGGAGCGGCTATTCATGCCGCATACGGATCGTCACGGTGGACGATTTTAAAGGTCGGACGAGACTGGCGACCGACCTGCTGTTATTCTCGCTCATCCGTGACCGCGATGAGCATCTGCGGCTGTTCGATCTGTATCTCACGATGTCGGAACATTCCGACTCCAAGACGAGGCTGTTTGTTCGCCGCGCCCTTAGACGTGCAGCTGCTGAAGGAACGCCGCGCGGCCGTGCCCGCGAGCTGGACGGCATCGAGGCGCAGCTGATCGCGGAACATCAGATCCATGTGCTGTACGAGACGCCTTTACAGACCACGTATCTGCCCCATATTCGCGGACTGCGATTCGGTGCGCAGGGCTGGATCGACCTGCGAAGAGTCTGGTTTCCGCCGAGGAAGGAACAGCCCCCGGAAACTTGAGAAAGCTGTCTAGAGAAGGCCGACGTGAGAACCCCAGATTCCACTGCCAAATGCCAAAGCGCCTCCTTGTTTCGCCCCGTTCAATTCGGGCATTCCGCAGCGGATTCAGCCAACCCTCAGTCCACGCAACCAGACTCGGGAACTCCTCAAGCCAACCCGCCGCAGATCCTACTTGGCCGCCTGTGACTTTTCAACGCCCCCGGCGGGTTGACCCGCCTCGAAGGTCCCGGCTGGGCGGCCGCCGTACGTCTCGCCCCACGCTCTCATGCTCTGAATGATCGGCTCCAATGTACGACCAAATGCCGTGAGCGAATATTCAACCTTGGGCGGCACCTGCTGATAGACTTCACGATGGACGACGCCGTCCTTCTCCAATTCGCGCAGTTGAAGGGTCAGCATCCGCTGGGTGATCGTAGGGCAGATTCGACGAAATTCATTGAATCGCTTGGGCCCTTCGATCATGTGATAGAGCAGCATTCCCTTCCATTTCCCCCCGATGACATCCAGTGTAAATTCGACCGGGCAGCCTTCACCTTCCGGACATTCGCCATATCCACTCTTGCGATCTCTCATGCCGCTTCCTCCCTCGCTTTTTGAATTTGTGCTTCTCTATGAACTATAATGGAGATTCATCATCCCCTCATTCCCAGGTAAAGGAGACTCGATCATGAAGAAAAAAAGCCTGCTTTTTCTTGCGTCCGGATACGGGTACTCCACTGCGGTTTTTTTCTAAACGGTCATGAATTGGCGGAGTCCGTCTTCATGGCCTTTTTTGTCAAATCCCGTAGAATAAACCCAGGCCTCCGAGCCTGAGAATGAGAGGAATCACCATGACCGTAAAAATTACCCGTACCAATCCAGCAGCAGTGCCCGCCCCTGTCGGCCGTTACACGCACATCACCCGTATTCCCAAAGAAGCGGATCTGTTTGTCGCCTCCGGTCAGATTGGCACGGATCGCAGCGGCAATCTGCCTGACGATTTTAACCAACAGGTGGCTAATACCTTCACGAACATCCAGGCTGTGCTTGCCTCGGAAGGTCTCAGCGGCTCCGATCTCATCAAGGTCAATATCTGGGCCGTGCGGCCGATTGATTGGGATTTCCTGTACGCCGAGTGGGATAAGCTGGTGGGTGGTTCATACCCAGCGATGACTGTCGGTTATCTGCAAGCTCTGGGCTTGCCGGAGATCCAGATTGAGATCGAAGTCTGGGCAGCCTCGGTCGCCGATGAACCAGCGGCCTCTCCGTCATTCGGTACCTCTACCTCCTAAAAGATTCACTGTTTGTCATCCCAACCGGGAGCACGCCTTGGTCGCCAAGCACGTGCCCCCGGTTTTTGGGTTAGGCGCCGTCAAATTCACAGGAATCGGGTACTTCTATATGATGTACCTTCATCATATCTTCTACATGCTCTTTGTGCTATACACACATTTATGTGCCTATATCACACTTATGTGTCTATATCACACGAATGTGCGTACTTCCGAAAAATAAAGGGCTGTTCTACAATCCGAGTATAACGTGAAACGGGAGGAACTCAAGATGACTCAGCACCATACCATGAAAGCCGTTGCCCTCAAAGAATATCTGCCGATCGACCATGCCAACAGCCTGCTCGATGTCGAACTGCCCAAACCCTCTCCGCAGGGTCGTGATCTGCTCGTTCGCGTCAAAGCCGTCTCCGTCAATCCGGTGGACGTGAAGATTCGCGCACCCAAGGAACGTCGGGAAGAACAGCCGCGTGTTCTTGGCTGGGATGCCGCCGGCATTGTGGAAGCCGTCGGTGAAGACGTGACACTGTTCCAGCCGGGGGATGAAGTCTATTACGCAGGCAGCATCAAGCGGCCCGGCAGCAACAGCGAATTCCAGTTGGTCGATGAGCGGATTGTCGGCCGTAAACCGCATAATCTGGACTGGGCAGAAGCGGCTGCCCTGCCGCTGACTGCAATCACCGCCTGGGAAGCGCTGCATGACCGGCTTCGTATTCCCCAGGACCCGGCACTGAATACCGGCAGAACCATTCTGATTATCGGCGCTGCTGGCGGCGTCGGTTCGATCGCCACCCAGCTCGCCAATCTCGCCGGGCTTACCGTCATTGGCACCGCCTCCCGCCAGGAATCGGCGGATTGGGCGCGGGCGCACGGCGCCCATGAGATCATCAGTCACTATGAAGATTTTGCGGCTCAGATTGCCGCACTGGGAATGGAAGCGCCCGCGTATATCCTGTGCCTGAACAGCACAGACAAGCATTGGGACAACATGGCGAACGCACTGGCTCCGCAGGGTGCGATCTGCTCCATTGTCGAGACGGAAGCCCCTGTTGAGCTGACCCGGCTCAAAGACAAGAGCGGAACCTTCGTCTGGGAGTTTATGTTCACCCGCGCCATGTTCGAGACGCCGGATATGATCGCCCAGCACGAATTATTGAATACAATCGCCGACCGGATCGAAGAAGGCCGGATCACCACGACGCTGACGGAACGTTTGGCTCCTTTTGAGGCGGCTACCCTGCGCGAAGCTCATCGCAAACTGGAGAGCGGCAGCATGATTGGCAAGCTGGTCGTCGAAGGATTCGGTGCATAACGCATGAGCATGAATTCACGGTAGGCTTGCCCAAGTCTGCATGAATCGTATCGTTTAGGCAGAAAAGCCCGGTTCTCTCACGATCGTGAAGAACCGGGCTTTTATTGAATTCTATGGGACTGGGGGCGCCCCCCTAGTTCTCCCTCTGCATCTCGCACTTCTTTTCCCGCAGCCGCAAGACTTCCTGCGCCAATTCGTGCACCCTGCCGCTGGACAACAAGGGAATGAGCGGCTGGATGTCTTCGATCTCCAGCTCCCACCAACGGGCTTCCAGCAGCAGAGCGATCTCCTCTTCACCGAATCGGGAGCGGATGGGACGCGCTGGATTACCACCAACTATGGTATACGGCTCGACATTTCTAGTGACGACTGCACGCGAAGCGATGACGGCTCCGTGCCCAATCGATACACCAGGCATAATCATGGCTTCAGTGCCAATCCAGACGTCGCTGCCTACAACCGTATCGCCTTTGGGCAGGAACCCATCTGCGGCGCCCTCATATAGATCCGGCGTATAGTAGAACGGGTAAGTGGTCACCCAATCGCTGCGATGCCCCTGATTGCCGCACATGATAAAAGCAGCTCCCGATCCGATTGAGCAAAAACGTCCAATCACCAGCTTGTCTGTCACCCATTCTTCCGGCGACAAATACCGAACGCATACCTCTTCAAAATGCCGGGCATGATAATAGCCGGAATAATACGTATAATCGCCTACTTGAATATTGGGATTGCGAATCTGATCTTTCAGCACGTGACTTTTGGTCCAATGCTCAAACACATTGGCCGATCGCTGCGGCATCTGGTCTTCTCTGTTGTTCTCCTGCATCTTCATCTCTCCTCGACGGGCATCAGGGCCCTGTATTCAGAGGCACCGCCCGCCGGGCTTTCCCGATAGGCTGCATTTTGACATACAAAAGAGGACGATCTAATCGCCCTCCGCCGAATGAAAACGGAAAAGGCGCCGGCTGTGACTGTGCCTCAGGCGGTAAGCTTAAAAAAGGACAGACTTCTCCCGTTTTACGCTTATCGTCTTGTGCGAACAGTCATCATGGCCAACGTCTTTTCCCCCTTCCCTGATTGATTCCCTTCCAGTATAACGGCCTTCACGCTCGCTGTTCAAGCACTTGTCAGCTCTTATTCGACTTCCATTCCTTCCTGATTCGCAGCTACCTTGAAACCTTGTTCGCCGCGATCTTGCGCTGCGTCTCCGCGTCTGCCACCACATAGAGCCTTGCCTCCGCCGGAATCGGCGTGTCCAGCTTGCGATTGATGCCCAGATCCTCGCGGTCGGCAATCAATGTTGCACCCTGCGCCAGCAGCGCCTGGAACGCTTCGCCATATGTCTTCCATGAACGATCTACAGCAACTTCGTAGACATCGCTGCCATTCGTACGGTTGAGCAGTTGGCTGATGACATCCGAACTGCCCTCATGCAGCGCCGCGCGAACCGCCAGTCGGGAGATGGCATCATGGGACAGGATAAATTCATTTACCTGTGCATGGCGGAAATTCTGCACGTGATTTTCCAGAGTGATCTCGACGGTCGTATGCACCTGTGGAGCAAGCCGTTCGATACTGGAGACCACCAACAGTGACTTGCCATCCACCAGCGCCGACTCCTGAATCCGCTCATCAGCGAAGATGATGGCTGCACGGCACGTCGAGATACTGGCCTTTTTCAAGATCGAATCCGCTGCCGGATCACCGCTGACAAAATGAACCTGTACCAGATGCTCCAGCGGATGCCGGTTGATCTCATCAATCAGCACAATCGCCGTCTTGGGGGCATATTCGAGAATCTCTTCGATCGCCGTTCGGGCCTTCTGTCCCCAGTTGACGATCACCACATGGTCTTCTCCTTCAAAAGCCAAAGCTCCCGCTCCTCTCTTGCGCTGCACCTCAGCAATCGAATCGATCACTTTACCAATGACCAGACTGAGCAGCCCAATGCCAAATATGTATAGAAAAATAGTAAAGATTTTGCCGCCTGGTGAAATCGCAAAATAATCGCCGTAACCGACTGTTGCCATGGTGGTTAATACCCAATAAAACGCGTTAAACCAATTCTCGAAAGTCGAGGGTTCAATCAAATAAGCGATGGTCGCACTGAGCAGCACGAAGATCAAAATAATCAGGCCAATCGTGGTCTTGCGCAGGTGCATCAATTTGGTGGACAGGCGGATAAAAAAGTGCAAGGCTTCGCCCCCTTCGTTTCTTACTTGGGTTTCTTACTTGGGTTTTTTACTTAGGTTTCTTACTTAAGTTTCTTACTTAAGTTTCTTTCTTGGATTTGGCCGTCAGATCGTCTACGATAGATCCATCCCGATCCCTTTCGACGCTGACGAACAGACCCATCCAGCCAGTTGGCTCATTCGGGGCTCCCTGATGATTCATCCCGCTTCCTGCGCAACGCAGGGAACCCAAGCTGCGTAATCCTACTATTGCGCTGCTGCATCCGCGTATGCTGCGTCCGCGTTGGCATAAAGCCAAGCGGAACGGAATCATTCCCATTTGGAGGTTAGACTCATATGTCCATGTTCAAACGCATCCGCAATATCTTCGCCAAGCCCGAGGCTCCGCTGCCGGAACGCGGTATTCTCGACATTGGTCCCGGTGACATCTGCGAAGTCTCGCTGGTGACCTATGAGGTCATCGGCCGAACCAAAAATGCCCGCCGAGCCACCGTCGTGCTTACTCTGCGCGATGGCGCCAATCTCTCCTATCTGGTCATCGAAGAACGCGAGGAAAACAAATATTCGCTGTATCGCCCTATCGATGGCAGATTGGATTCGCTTCAAGAGGTGCCTACCGTCATGGAACTCGACGATACGGTCTACCATCTCGAAGAACAGTACAACGGCCATATCGCTACCGTAGGCAAAACGCCGTTCATGCAGGGCGGCGACCAATCTGTCTGGCAGTATCAATCGGATAACATGAAGCTGCTGCGCATCGAATGGATGGATGGCCGCTTCATGCTCTATGAAGGCGAAGACATTCCTCCCGCCGACGTACGAGTCATTCGCGGCGGCGCTTAAACGCTTTTATTAAGGCAAGGGCCGCGCCCGCTGGTAACAGCGGACGCGGCCTTTTGCATACGTCTTTTTAGATAATCAGACTGCTGATGGAGATGGCTGTACCGATGAATACGGCGCACAGCAGCAGGCCTACGGCCACATTGCCTTTTTCCAATTGATCCGCAATCTTGAACTTAGGCGTCACCAACTCGAATACCCAATACACGATCACCAGGCAGACTTGTCCGATCAGGAACCAGATGGCCATGAACCAGATCGAAGTGTTGGTGTAGGCGGAGATGCCCAGAATGATGCCCGTTGCAATAAATTTGCCGCCGAGCGCAAGTCCAACGGCCACATTGCCTTTTCTCAATTCTTCCATATCGTTGAACGGCGTCTTGATGAAGAAAATCAGCATGCCCACGATTTGCAGTACAATGATCGCAACCAAGCTTACCGCGATATTGAATAATGTTGTCCAATCAAACCCTAATTCCGCCATCATTTGGCCCACCCCCGAAATTTCGCATATGCCAGATCATAATCCTCAAAGTCATGCACTTCTTCCAGCACAGCGGAAGTCGTCTTGGCGTCCTTCAATTTTCCGTAACGCGCGTCATCTACCGGCTGCTTGATTCGGTTGCCGGAAGGCAGCTCAATCACCGCAAAGTTCCGAGTCTGTCCCTTGTACTCTGTCTTGTATACGCCTACGACGTCCACGTCTGTTGTGACAGACACTTTGAGATTCTCCAGATCGGTCTTCGCCGCCGATTCATCCGGGTAGGACTTGAGTGTCGTCCAGCCGGAGAGCTGGACATCATTTCGCCCGTTGTCGTCGGTCGTGAGCGTTGCACTCATCGTCTGAAGGGTCCAGATTTTCTGTCCGGTTGCGTAGTTGCCATCGTTTGGCAGCAGCTCATTGTCCGGCAGAATAGTCATGTCGCTGCCGACCAGATCACCAACGGTGCCCTCTTGGATTCGGTAATCCCAAGGCACCGTGTTCGTTCCCGGTCCGTCGTCCGCGTTCGTACTGAGTACGGAGCTTTTCGAGCAGGCACCAAGTACCAGCACCAGTACGAGCAGGGGAAGCATCGCCAACAGGCGGGTACTTCCAGCCCTCCGTCGGCGCTTTTCCTTTGTTCGCCGCATGTTCATTCCACTCCCAACGCGATAAAATGGCTGGCATTGCCGGTAATGAGTCCACCGGCGCGGCCCAGCATGCCGCACGGAACTCCATCGATGACGAACATGCCGACGAGCAGATGCAGCTCGCCTTCAGCGGTCGTCACGCGCGGAAGATCCGCTCTCTTCTGATACACAACCGGAAACAGTCCGCTCGTATCATAACCTTCTTCGTCTTCCAGCTCCAATTCGCCGCCCTGCCCGTACATGCGTACGGAACCGCCTTCGCGGCCAAACATCGACTTGGATACATAATCACCCGAGAAAATCGGCTTGTTATATGTAGGCAGCATGTACTTGGCAATCGCTTCCCGCTCTTCGTCGTCGTACAGCATGCCCAATTCATGCAGCCCCCAGACCACTGCCATCATCCCCTTGGATTGCAGCAAAATGGCATGGGGGTGATTGAACAGCTTCAGCTGTCCGCTCTCCACCGCATAAGCCAGCGCCTCGCCACCGTCGTCTACCGACATCCATTCCTTGGGGTACAAAGCAAACATCCGGCTGATCGGCTCACCCTGTCCATCCTTAACGAGTCCATCATCAATGGTCAGCTCCAGACAGTCTACCAGCCGCATGTCGCGGCCGCTGTGCCGAACCAGCGCTTCAATCGTGCCGGAATCTTCTTCATGCTCCCCATAGGCGATGCAGGCGGCGGTATCCGGCTTCTCTGCTTCCCAGGCTGCTCGTACCTGCGCGGCCATTCCATCATTCATACTGCGTAGACCCAGACGGCTGCACATCCAGGGCGTAGCGATGGACGATTCGACGTATCCGGTCGGCGTATCCGCGTTCAGCTCCAGCAGCTTGACGCTGGCTGCACCCGGATGCTCCGGGTCTTCCGAGACGGCAAAGTCAAACCGCGCATAGCGGCTGATCTTAGGCTCATCCGCTACCGGTGCCTGATCCAGCATGTTCCACAGCACCGGCGGGATACCGATCAGCTCATACAGATCGCGGCGGCGGTGGACATAACGCACCGCTTTATCGAACACTCTCCACAACCGGCGAGAGGCTTCTTCAACTTCGGCATACGTATGCCCATTCATCGCGGCAGCCTGGTCGATCCAGTACCGCTCCTCTTCATAATCTGCCCAGGCGAAGCCCATCTCCCGCAGCTCCTCCAGCAGTTCTTCACGGTTCTCGGACGGGGTTCCCACAATCTGAAATAGCCCGCTCATCCGCCGAAGAATCCACCGGATTTGGATTTCGACTTGGAGCCTGAAGAGCTTAGACCGCTCGATTTGCCGCCAACGCCGCCCGAGCTGCTCGATGTGGAGCGGCGGGTGATCTTGCCGGTCGAATTGGACGTCTTGGGCCGCACGGTAGAGCCGGACACTTCACGATTCTGGAATGTACCCGAGCTGTAGGTGCGCGGCGTGTACGGACGGCTTGAACCGGCATAATACCCGCGTCTGTCGTCGTACCAGCTCCGCGACGAATACACACCGGCGTTGTTGAACAGGAAGTGATACAGCAGCATGTCATCCCAGCCAAAGCTGGAACCGTAACCCCCATAATAATTGTTCACGACCGTACTGCCGTCCGAATTGTCGGTCACGTTATTTTGTTCCTGCTCTTGCAGCTGCTTCTCCGTGATCGGCAGACTCCAATCCACGGAAGGATCATAATACTGCTTCACTTCTTTGGTGGACCATTCCACCAGCTTGGGTTCGGAGCTTCCATTGGACGCGGATGCCGCTCCCACTGGCGCCATGGCCGCATGTGCAATCAGCGCAAGCCCCAGTGAGGTCGATAAGACCTTGACCGGACGGCTGATTCCCGGTTCCTGGGCTGGCCCGCCTGTCTGACGAAGCGCTTGTTCATAAGCGTTTTCGCTCGTCTTGGCATTTGACTCAGCCGCTTCAGATGAAGCCGCTTCCGATTCCTCCTGCGAAACCAGGCGATAGGACTCGGTTTCTTCCGGATTCGGTTTGTTTTCTTTATTGCCTGTATGATCCAACGTTCTGTCCCTCCCTTATGCGAACAAGCTCCTGACGTTATCGCGTATACTCCAAGTCTGCTTCTTGCTAGCTGTGCATCGGCACAAGCAGCAGTTCCAGCTTGCCCGTGTCTACATTCAGCCTTCCCTCGACCGCCTCAAACTCACGTCCCTGTACCACCAGATAGTTAGCATGCTCAAGCGCTGCAACCATGTTCATGCTCCAGGAGCGCTCTTCAATCTGTCTCAGCTCTCCACCGACCATTTTCTCGAACAAGATGACTCCGATGCCCTGTTCCATTTGTTTTCTTCCTCCCCGCCTGCCTGAAAAGCCTGGCTATGTTAGACTTACGCCTTCTCTATACGCATCTTCGCAGGAACCGTTGCGCGAACTGCCCTGCACTTCCCGATATTCCCATTCAGCATACGATTTCTCAATAATGAAGGCAATATTCCGGTGAACGTTTTTCATAAATATTGACGGAACTTTATACCCGCCCGCACCATTCTTCCAAACTAACAGGCCGCTGCGTCAAAAAAGCCATGTAAAGCCATAGGCGACCGAATCCCGGTCGGCCTGCGGCATTACACAGCTTGGATAAAAAGGTGTACATCATGGGCATCCTACGCCGCCCTTGACCTGGCGCCGCCGGTTTCTGCATTTGGTTACAGCGTGGTGGCACGCTCACCGTTCGCACGATTCCCACCTGTCAGCAGGCTGACGAGGAAGATGGCGATCAGGTTGGCGGCGAAGCCAGGCACGATCTCATAAAGCGTATCCTTGAGTGCCGGGATGTTCGCCCAGACGATGACAGTGATCGCGCCGGCTGCCATACCCGACAGAGCGCCCCAGCGATTCATCTTTTTCCAATACAGACTCAGCAGAATGACCGGTCCAAACGAAGCGCCGAATCCTGCCCAAGCGTAAGCCACCAGCGTCAGGATCGTATCGTTTTTCGTATAGGACAAGGCCAGGGCCACCACGGACACCACCAATACAGCAAGGCGGCTAACCAGGCTCAATTCACGATCCGATGCCCCGCGCCGAAGCAGGATGCGATAGAGGTCTTCAGTCAATGAACTGGCGGTGACCAGCAGCTGCGACGAGATCGTGCTCATGACCGCAGCCAGCAGCGCGGCCAGCAGGAAGCCGGTAATCAGCGGATGGAACAGCAGATGCGAGAGTTGGATGAACACGGTCTCGGGATCGGCCAGGTTCAGACCGCTGCGCGAGAAGTAGGCAGCGCCGATCAGTCCCGTCAGCATGGCTCCACCTACGGAGAAGATCATCCAGCCCATCCCGATTCGGCGCGCACTCTTGATCTCCTTGACGGAAGAGATCGCCATGAAGCGCACAATAATATGCGGCTGGCCGAAATAGCCCAGTCCCCAGGCGAGCAGCGAGATAATGCCCAGCGCCGTGGCACCCTTGAGCGGATCAAGCATCGTAGGATCGATGGCACGAATCTCGCTGATCGCCCCGCCGAAACCGCCGCTGCGGCTCAGCGTGACGATGGGAACCATGACCAGGGCAAGGAACATAATCAACCCCTGTACGAAGTCCGTCCAGCTCACCGCAAGGAAGCCGCCGAACAGCGTATAAGCAATGGTGACGCCAGCTACAATCCACAGCCCCGTCCGATAATCCAGACCGAAGCTGGACTGGAACAGCACACCGCCAGAGACCATACCTGACGAGATATAGAAGGTAAAGAAGACGATGATAACGAGTGCCGAGACCAGACGGACGATTCGCGTTCCATCTCCAAAGCGGTTCTCCAGATAGGAGGGAATGGTCATCGCATCCCCAGCTTCCTCCGTGTATGTCCGCAGACGCGGCGCAACGTAGAGCCAGTTGGCATAGGCGCCAATGGTCAGACCGACCGCGATCCAGCCTGCGCTGAGTCCCTGCGTATACATGGCTCCAGGCAAGCCCATCAGCAGCCAGCCGCTCATGTCCGCGGCTCCTGCACTTAATGCCGTGACAGCCGGGCCAAGGCTTCGGCCTCCCAGCACATAATCCGACAGGCCGGATGTACGTTTGTACGCAAACCAGCCAATCAGCAGCATACCCGCCAGATAGATGGCAAGCGAAATCCAAATTTGCGTGTTACCCATAATGTTCCCCCGGTTTCTCATGTTGTCGATCTAGAGCCTGCTGTTGGAAGCAGCCATTTTAGAATGGTAATCGATTTACCGCGGCAGAGCAACAACATTATGCCAGTCGTTCACAACTGTCAAAATCGAAAACGAATTCGAGTCCTGTTTACCGAAATGCGTCAGAGCGCAAATCACTGCCAAACCCATGAAATCTGGGTTGGAATCGTTACCACGGTTTATGTAACGAGTAGAGTAAGCTGAATCTGCGGAGGGATGCGTATGAAAGGCAGCACAGAACAACCTGTGAAGATTACCAGACAAGACATCGTGGACAGTGTGCCGCAGACCGGCTTTTTCGGTCATCCAAAAGGACTGCTGACCCTGTTCTTTACGGAGTTTTGGGAACGATTTTCTTATTATGGGATGCGGGCAATTCTCGGATACTACATGTATTACCAGGTATCCAGTGGAGGGCTGGGAATTCCGCAAAATACGGCGCTGGCGATTGTCTCGCTCTATGGTGCGCTCGTCTACATGTCGAGTATTGTTGGAGGATGGCTGGCCGACCGGGTACTGGGTAAATCGAGATCCCTATTCTATGGCGGCGTGCTGATTATGCTGGGGCATATCGTTCTGGCGTTCCCTGGTGGGATGGGCACGTTATTCGCTTCGATGGCGCTGATTGTATTGGGCACCGGCCTGCTGAAGCCTAACGTTTCGAGTGTCGTTGGCGAGATGTACGCGGAGAAGGACAACCGCCGGGATTCCGGCTTCAGTATCTTCTATATGGGGATCAATCTGGGGGCCTTCATCTCCCCGCTGATCGTCGGCACGGTCGGACAGAAAGTGAATTTTCACCTGGGCTTCGCGCTGGCGGCTGTCGGCATGCTGGCCGGACTGCTGGTATTCCTGTTTACCCGTAAAAAGTTTCTGGGGCTTGCCGGTACAACCGTACCGAATCCCCTTACCGGGGAAGAACGCCGGCGCGTATTCATTCGGCTGGGCATCGGCGCTGCCCTGCTGATCGCGCTGCTCATACTGACCAAGAGTATAGGCTGGCTGACGATCAATTCCGTCTCCATCACGATCAGCATACTGGGCATCCTGATTCCGACTGCCTACTTCGTCGTCATGTACCGCAGCAGCAAGACTAATGACGATGAACGTTCACGGCTGCTGGCTTATATTCCTCTTTTCATCGCGGCGGTCATGTTCTGGTCCATTCAGGAGCAAGGCTCAACCATTCTGGCGGCTTATGCCGACAAACGTACACAGCTGGATCTGGGCTGGCTGAAGATTGAACCGTCGTGGTTCCAATCGGCCAACCCGCTGTTCATCATTCTGATGGCGCCGGTCTTCGCCTGGGTCTGGACCAAGATGGGCGATCGACAACCCAGCGTTCCGGTCAAGTTTTCATTGGGACTGGTATTCGCCGGTCTGTCCTTCCTTGTCATTCTGCTGCCGGGTCAGTTGGGCGGCGGGCTGGTCAATCCGCTGTGGTTGGTTCTCAGTTACTTTGTCGTGGTGCTGGGCGAACTGTGTTTGTCGCCAGTTGGACTGTCCACGACGACCAAGCTTGCACCGGCGGCGTTCTCTGCCCAGTCGATGAGCCTCTGGTTTCTTGCCCCGGCAGCGGCCCAAGCGATCAATGCCTTGATTGTCCGCTGGTATTCGGAGCAAAATGAGACGCTGTATTTTGGCATCATCGGGGGGATTTCGTTGGGACTTGCCATCCTCTTGTTCCTGCTGTCACCAATCATTCGCAGAGCGATGCGGGGGATTAACTAAGCCGAAATACTTCCGTCAGCTCACGCGATACCGGGCTGTCGTCATCATTCGTCTCCATGATGTCCTTCATGTAGGCCCACCATCTGCGGCACACTTCCGTGTCGGCTGAACGCGTCCATAATTCCTCGTCGGTAATGACCAGATAAGCAAATAGATAATCGGTCGCTGGATCAAGGAAAATGGAGTATTCCACCATACCGTGTTCGCGCAGCATCAGTTCCATTTCGGGCCAGAGCTCATCATGCCTTCTGCGATATTCTTCATGGTGTTCTTTATAGACTTTCATGACCGAAGCCTTGCGGATCATAACAACCTCTCCTTCCGTGACGTTAGGATTGATGGATATGATCCGATTATATCGATATTCGTGTGGTTTGAATATGATCTAATCTGTTATTCACAGAATTCTACCCCAAAAAAACCTCGATTCCGGAATACGGAATACGAGGTTTTTTGGTGAACAGGGTTATATGCCCATCCATAAAGGCTTAGGCGGTGCGGTCTTTCTTCATCTGCTTGCTGCGAAGCTGTCCGCAGGCAGCATCGATGTCGGTGCCGTGCTCCATGCGAACGGTAGCATTGATGTTACGCTTCTTCAGCACATCATAGAAGCCGTTTATCGCTTCTGGCGTGCTGCGCTGATATTGGCTGTGTTCATCGACCGGATTGTAAGGGATCAGGTTGATGCTCGCCAGTTCTTTGAATTCGTCCAGCAGATCCGCCAGCTGTGCGGCCGTCTCCAGACCGTCGTTCACTTCACTGAGCAGAATGTATTCAAACATGATCCGGCGTCCTGTCGTAGCCAGATAATAACGTACGGCATCCATCAGCTTCTCCAGCGGGAAAGCCCGGTTAATCATCATGATCTGCGTACGAAGCTCATTGTTTGGCGCATGGAGCGAAATGGCCAGATGCGTCTGCGTACCGAGATCCGCGAAGGCGCGAATCTTGTCCGGAATTCCGCTTGTCGAGACGGTGATGCGCTTGGCGGCAATAGCCAGTCCCTTGCGATCCTTGACCACTTCGAGGAAGTGAATCAGATGTTCAAAGTTGTCGAACGGCTCGCCAATGCCCATAACCACGATGTTCGTCACTTTCTCGCCGCGGCCTGCGGCATCCAGATAATGCTGCACGGTCATGATCTGCTCAACGATTTCGCCTGCCGTCAGGTCGCGGCTTTTCTTGATGAGTCCACTCGCGCAGAAGCTGCATCCGATATTACAGCCGACCTGCGTCGTGACGCAGACGGACAGGCCGTACTTTTTGCGCATCAGCACCGTTTCGATCAGGCTGCCGTCATGCAGTTGAAGCAGAAATTTGACCGTGCCATCGGAAGCTTCCTGCTTCACAAACTCGGTCATCGTCTTGAGCGAGAAATGGTTCTTGAGCAGTTCCAGACATGCGGCGTTCACCGCCGTCATCTGCGAAAAGTCGCTGACTCTCGCCTTGTATAGAGCCTCCCAAATATGGGCGGCACGAGATTTCTTCTCGCCATTCTCCGTCAGCCAACGGGACAGCGCGTCTAAGGTTAGTCCGTAAATGGACGGTTTGCTCGTCATGTTGCGTTACCCTCTCTTCACCCGGAAATCAGGCAGTTGCCGCTTTTTTCCGGTACGTAAAATTCGGCTCTACAGCCATAAGCCGCACAGCCGAGCATTCGCTCTTTATTGTCCCAAATTTGAGGCATGAATACAAGGGGCGTTCAGCACCCCGATTGTGACAAATGCCTCTTTACTCTGACAGCGTACAAAGGTACTAGAAGACCTTCTCATCCGCATACCGCGAACGAATCTCCAGAAACTCATGCAGATGTTCCAGAAACAGATCGGTGAGCACCGGATCAAAATGTCGTCCGCGCTCTCTGCGGAACAGCTCCACAATATCCCCCAGCGGCCAGGCCTTTTTGTACACCCGGTCACTCGCCAGTGCATCAAACACATCGGCAATGGCGGTAATACGCCCATAGAGATGAATATCATTCCCCTTCAGCCCATGCGGGTAGCCGCCTCCGTCATACTTCTCATGATGCTGAAGCGCAATAATGGCCGCCGTCTTGAGAATCGGCCGGGTGGAATGTTTGAGCATCTCATAACCGGATAAGGCATGACCCTGCATGGTCGCATACTCTTCTTCCGTGAGCTTGCCGGGTTTGTTCAAGATGGAATCGCTGATCCCCACCTTGCCAATATCGTGCATCGGACTCGCCAGAGCCAGCAGGTTCGCCTCTTCTTCCGACAATCCATATTTGAGCGCCAGCAGTTTTGTATATTCCGCTACCCGCTTGACATGGAAGCCCGTCTCCTGGGAACGAGTCTCCGCAATCTCGCCCAATGTGTAGATGATCTCTTTTTGCGTACTCTCAATCTCGTTCCTAAGCTCCAGATTCTCAAACACTGCATCCGTATTGGCGCAATAAGACTCGGCCAGATAATATTCCCAGTCGCTGGGGGTTCGGTTGCCGTCGATGAAGATCAGGCGTTCCGTTCCGGCAGCGCTTGGCGAATGGAAACTGAAACCTTCCAGCGTCAGCGATTGTGGATTCAGGGTGCGCAGCATGGGCAGCACGTTCTCAACGTCACGCGGCAGCGAATACGTATCCAGATCGACAAATCGCCCCGTCGCCGCTAACTTGCGCCATTGACGCCGGTTCTTTTGCAGAATCAATCCACCAAAAGAACGTTGGGTATTCAGAATCGAGCAGAGATGCCGCAGTACATCCTGAGCCAACTCCTCCAGCGATGTCGCGTTAAGCACAAGTGAAGACGACAAGGCGACATATTCCAGACTTTTCTTCTCGTCTTCAGTCTTCTTGAACTCCCGATACCCGCGTATGGAACCGATCAGCGCCGACTTGAGCCGCCCGATGCCTGCATCCAGTTCTCCCTTGAGACGAAAGACATTGATGTCATAGCTGACCATAATCTCCTCTTCCATATCCGACCAGACGGGATCAGCCACGACTACGATACGAACCGCAGCGTTATGGAGGGTCTCCCGAATATAACGAACCAGCTCAAGCGGCGAACGATCACCCGAGGCATCCAGTTCAATCAACGCAGAAGCAATCTGCGGGTCTTCCTCCAGCAGGACACGCGCTTCACTCAGATCTTCGGCATGGATGAGGCGCACGGGGCGCTCTTCAAAAACAAAACCGGTTAGCAGATGGGACAGCAGCGAATATTCGTCACTGCCCCCTCCGACCAGCAAAATGTTCCATTCGGCTCCGGCATCTGTCGTGAGGGATTCCCCTCCATTCAGCGGATATTCATTCATTCCGATTCTCCTTCAGCTTGTTTTTGACCCTGCTTGGACTCTACAATCCGCTCTAAATGTTGGCATACGCCCTTTTCGATTTATCGTCAACTTAGAGGGTGAATTGAAGGGAACACGGGTACAAATTTCTATAGGAGACAAGAAAAATAGCGATATGCCGCTTCATTGCACCCGGCATCTCGATTTGTATTTCCTTTGGAGGTAAATAATGTTAAAATCAAGCGATCTTGCGGAAACCGCAAATGGAAAAAGAAAAATCGTGCTGGCCGGCGCGACCGGATTTATCGGCAGCGCTTTGCTGGAACGATATACAGCACGGGGCTGCGACGTGCGCATGATCTCGAGACGGCCCGGCCACCTATCCTGGGACGATTCCGCAGCCATCGTCGAAGCGCTGAATGGTGCCGAGATGCTCGTCAATCTGGCGGGTCGGTCCGTCAACTGCCGCTACAACGAACGCAACCGGCGCGAGATTCTCACATCGCGCACGGAGACCACCCGGATTCTGGGCGAAGCGATCGCCGCCTGTCCGAACCCGCCCGAATTATGGATCAATTCGAGCACGGCCACTATTTACCGCGATGCCCGCGATCGTCCGATGACGGAAGCCGACGGCGAGATCGGAAACGGCTTTTCCGTGCAGGTAGCCCAGGATTGGGAGGAAGCCTTTTTTGCGGCCGATACGCCGCAGACGCGAAAAGCCGCGCTGCGGATCGCAATTGCGTTGGGACGCGGAGGAGGCGTGATGGTTCCGTATGCCAACCTGGTGCGGTTCGGTCTGGGCGGGCCACAGGGCCCCGGAAGCCAGCGTTTCAGCTGGATTCATCTGGAGGATCTGCTTCGCATCGTGGACTTCCTCGCGGAGCGCCGCGATCTGTCGGGCGTGTTCAATGTTTCCGCCCCTGAGCAGGTCACGAACAAGGAGCAGATGGAGATCATGCGGCGGGCTTACGGACGCCGCATCGGGCTGCCCGCTCCCGCCTGGATGCTGGAACTCGGAGCCGTCTTTATCCGCACCGAAACGGAACTGATTCTCAAAAGCCGCTGGGTACAGCCTGAACGCCTGCTGCAGGAAGGCTTCGAGTTCCGTTATCCGACGCTGCGCGAAGCGATGGCGGAAATCGCAAGATAAGCATATCGTGAGATCAAGATCGGCCCCCGGTCTGCGGCGAATCTGCCGCAGACCGGGGGCCGAACCTTGTGCTGTGGACGCTTGCTTCCGCCTGCGAAGCAGCGATGCTTTACTTTTCCGACGGCGGCATCTTTCCGGCCGAACGCCGCAGATATTCATCCGTGATCGCTTCGATATAAGCGAACGTCTCTGCATCCAGCCCGTAAACTTTTGCCGATCCGCTCTCGTCCGGACGGACGAAAGACCAATAACGTTCAACCGAATTCGCATCGCCGCCGAAGCGGCTCAGTGCGTAATCCAGCAGGTCCTCCGCAAGCTTCAGCGACTCGGGAGCATCCGGTGCGGAACCGACAGCCGCTTGCACACGGCGCAGTAGGGACGCCCAGACTTCCGCTTCTTCGCCCGTTTCCGCAAATGTCGGCAGCCGCTCTCGTTCTTCTTCGGAGAAAAATCGCTTTCTCGCCTCCCCGCGCTGTTCCGCCCGGTATTCGCCGAGTTGCCGGATAAAATCGGACAATTCTTCCAACATGATCCCGCCGCGAACCTCGATCGAAAACAAGCCGGATTCGATCAGCTTCTTCATCTTGTCGAGTTCGCGCCTTCGTGCATCGATCAGCTCCGCCTGTCTTCGCAGCGCGTCTTTCCAGATCCGAGTACGGGCGCTTTCGTCCGCGTCTTCGCCGTCTGGAGCCGCCATACGCGCGATATCCGAAAGTTTGAAGCCCATCTCTTTCAATATGGCGATCTCCTGAAGCCGAAGCAGTTCTTCCGCTCCGTACATTCGATAGCCGGATTCGGGATCGCGTCCGGGCGCGATCAATCCCATTTCCTCGTAATGATGCAGAGCCGCTGCGCTGAGACCGGTGCGTTTCGACAGCTCGCCAATCCGGTATTTTTCCGGATTCGTCATGTTTTCACCTCCCTGTATGCGCAGAAATCCCGTTTATTTATCCGTGGCGATCCGCTTCTTACGCCGGATCGCCGCCAGGCCGGCAAATACCGCCGCGCCTCCCACCACTACCGTCAGAAACAGCACAACTATGCTGCCGGTCTCTGGCTCGACATCGGTATAGGCGACGAACCCTTCGCCCGGCGCTGCCAGCACGACGAAACGGGCCGACATCAGGTAAGCCAGATGGAACCCGATGCAGGCTCCGATCCGTCCGAACGCGGAGCGCGCGCTTTGCAGCGCGATCGCAAAGACCGTCAGCAGCAGGAGATAATCTGCGGTGACCGGTTCCGCCCCCAGGCCGGTCGCTGCCTGCAGCGCGCGTACCGTTACCGGCGCAAGCACGAACAGCAGCGGCGCCAGCAGGAACGCCCACGCCGCCCGCATGCGTCTTCTAAGCGCATCGGGAACCAGCGCGCGGAACACCAGCTCTTCGGGCAGCGCTTCGTACAGGAGCGCCGTAAGCAGATTGATCCCCAGGCCCGCCAGCAGCGCGGGAGTGACGTGCAGGCCTTCGAGGCGGAGCCAGCCCAGCCCGTGCGCGAGCGCAAAACCGGCGGCAGTGAGCATCAGCACGATGCCGGCCGCACAGATCGCGGCAGCGGCCTCCTTCTTGAGCGCTCCTGCGCTCATGCCGACAGGCAGGCGGCCGAACCGGCGGCGGTACAACGTGCAGGCGCCCGGCACGACCAGCGCGGCCACGATCAAAGCCTGAACCGGCAGCCGCGCCATCCGTTCGATCCCGGCCGCTTCCATAAGCGAAGCGGCCGCGCCAGCTGCGTATAGCGCCAATACAAAAAGCAGCCAACCCCCTATCGCCTCGCGCAGCGACCCTTGTTCTTTTTTTCGGATTTTACCGGTCGCAGCCTCATTTATTGACCGCCCCGATGAAGCCGCGGCGCTGTAACGGCCTTCTTCTGTGCCTTCTTCTGTGCCTTTTTTGCGCGTTCTTCTCGTCATCATGCCTGTTCGCCTCCCCAGACGGAACCGGCGCTCCGCACGCCCGTCCCGGAATGGGTCCACTTTAAACCCTCAGGTATACCCGAGAGTCAAGCGTCGAACGGGCCGAGCCGGGTAATGGGAAGAAAGACATTCGCAAGACACTTACGATACAGAAAGCGAGGAATCTCCTTTGTCGCAAATTCCTGATGCTTCAACCGAACAACGAACGATTATCGTTGGCGCAGGCTTGGCAGGTCTGGCTTGTGCCTTTGAGCTGGCTGACCAGGGCCGGCCGGTGCTGGTGCTTGAGGCCGCTCCCTATGTGGGGGGACGCACCGCCAACTGGAATGAGAACGGCATGGACGTGGAATCCGGCTTCCACAAGTTCATTGGCTATTACAGCCTGCTGCCCGAGCTGCTGGAACGGGCGGGAATCGACCTGAATGAGATGCTGTTCTGGGAAAAGTCGATGGAAACCCGTCATCCCGAGGCGGAGGAGGCCGGCATCTTCGGACTGGACGTCATCCGGGCACCGCTCAAGACGGCATTGGGTGCACTCGGCAACAACAAGTACCTGACCCCCGCCGACAAAGCTTCCTTGATTCCCTTTTTCACCGCAGGCTTCAAAGATTACCTGTCCAACCCGGAAGAACTGGACGAGATTCCGCTGCAAACCTATGCCAAGCGCCATCATGTGACGGATCAGGCATTGGAACGCATCTTGGAACCTCTATCTTCGGGCATCTTCTTCCTGCCGCCGGATCAATATTCTTCCTATGCGTTCTTTGGCCTGTTCGCCCCCGGCATCCCTCGTCTGCACAAGATGCGCATCGGCGCGTTCAGCGGCGGCATGACTGATGTGATGAGCCAACCGCTTGCGGATGCCATTGAGCGCCTGGGCGGAACGGTGCGTACCTCGGCTCCGGTACGGGAGCTGATGATCGAAGAAGGAGCGGTCACAGGCGTCATCCTGGAGAATGGAGAACATCTGGAGGCCGCTCATGTCGTAGTCGCAGCAAACATTCGGCGGGCACAGATGCTGTTAGCTGAACCGTTCCGCGACGTGTCCTGGTTTGCGCCCTTCTTCGAGCTGGAAGCCATGCCGCATGTGACGGCGCAGTTTGAACTGCCAGAGCCTCTGCTGCCGCAGGATCGAACGACATTCGGCCCAGGTACCTCATTAGGTTCCTTCGGCGAGCAGTCTCGTACAACGTTCCGAAGCAAATCCGGACGTACTTCAATCATTCTGGTTGATCCCGATACGCTTGTCGATCTGCCCGAGGAAGAGGTCTGGCGGCGGACTGTGGATGGGCTGAAGGCAATTGGGCTGGACGGCGTCGATCAGACTACCGATTATCGTATCATTCGGGGAGACGAGAACTTCTACCGTCTGTCCGCAGGCAGCGAGAAAAAAAGACCCAAACAGATCACACCCATTCCAGGGCTGTTCCTGGCGGGGGACTACACCAAGCAGCCGTTCCTGGCGACGATGGAAGGTGCCGTTATCTCCGGTCAGCGGGCCGCAAGAGGAATCTTGAAGAACGAATCGACCTGACAAAATTTCTTGCAGCAAAACGAAACCGCTCTCCGACAGTCCGCGTATATCTGGCATCAATCAAACGGAGGGTGAACATTCATGTCCTTTTTCAAAAAAATGCTGGCCAGTGTCGGAATCGGTAATGCCAAGGTAGATACGGTGCTCGATAACGCTGAAGTTCCTGTGGGAGGCGACATCTCGGGCGTCGTATACATAGAGGGCGGCCAGGTCGAACAGCAGGTGGATCGCATCTATTTGTTCCTCAAATCGGAATATCATCGTGAACATGACGATCGCAAAGTCCGTGAGACGGCTACCGTCGCCAAGTTCCTGCTGACTGAACGCTTCACCCTGCGTGCCGGCGAACGCAAAGAAATTCCGTTCCGTTTCACCCTGCCGGAGTATACGCCGATCACGCTTCGCGGCGCCGCAGTCTGGATCGAGACGGGGCTGGATATCCCAAGCGCTGTAGACGCAACCGACCGCGATGGACTGAATGTGACCCCAAGCGACGAGATTCAAATCGCGCTGGATGCTATCGAACTGCTGGGCTTCCGACTGCGCGAAGTCACCAACGATTACGCCCCGCGTCTTGGCGGTCATCTGCCGTTCGTACAGGAGTTTGAATACGTACCGACCACCAAATTCCGCAGCCATCTGGACGAACTGGAAGTGCTGTTCCGTCAGCAGAACGGCGAGCTGGAACTGCTGCTGGAAGTGGACCGCCGCGCACGCGGCCTGCGCGGATTCTTCTCCGAAGCGGCGGGCACGGACGAGAGCCTGGTTCGCCTTCGCCTGACGCGTTCGGACTTGAGCCAGGGTCCTCACCGCGTAGCGGACATTCTGGAGAACACGATCTCGCATTACGCCCATTAATCACCCTTGAACTCCTCCGCTTGTGTCATGCGGAGAAAATCGACTGCCTGACGATGAGCGATGAACGCTCAGGCAAGCAGCAAAAGACCGGAACCCTTGTTGTTCCGGTCTTTTTGACGTCTGCCCGAATCTCCGGGCTTCCGTACCCTTCGGACCTCCCTATCTTCAGGGCTGCGTTACTCTCAAGGCTGCGCAGGATCTTCCGGCTGCGCCTTGAGCTGCATCGCTTCCGCCAGCAGCTCATACATGCGAAGCTTCGCCTGAACATCCGGCGACACCGTAGCCAGCATCAGCTCATCCGCGCCGTACAGATCGGCCAGCGCAATCAGCTGCCGGCGGACACCAGCCGGATCGCCCACCACCATCCGGGCGCGTCCGGCCCGGATCTTCTGCCGCTGCTCCTCCGTGTAGGAGCGCCCCTGCACCTCTTCAACGGTGGGCACCCGTTGAAGTCGGCCGCCTTCGCCGATGTCGAGCAGGTAATCGTCGAAGACGGAGGCCAGAAGCTCCGCTTCGGCGGCATCTCGGCCGCAGACCGCAAACAGCGAGACCAGTACGCGGGGCTGATCCCCGGTGGCCGCGGGGACGAAGCGGTCGCGGTACGCCTGCACCGCTTCGCGGCCGGCACGGCCGCGAATGAAGTGCCCGAAGGCCAGCCCCATGCCGCTGGCAGCGGCAATCTCGGCTCCGCCTTCGCTGGAGCCGAGCAGCCACAGCTCGGGTCCCGACGCTGCGCGCGGCGTGACCACGGCTTGGCCGCCCAAGCCGGCGCCGGGCGCAGGTGTGCCGCGAACATACGCGGCCAGCCGCGCGACCTGTTCGGAGTAGCGGCTGAAGGAGCCGCTGCGCCCGTCCAGCAGGGCGGCTGAAGTCTCGGCACGCCCGCCCGTGGAGCGGCCGACGCCGAGGTCAATCCGCCCCGGATACAGGGCGGCCAGTACGGAGAAGCTCTCCGCGACCTTAAAGGGGCTGTGCATCGGCAGCATGATGCCGCCGGAGCCGATGCGGATTCGCCCTTCGGTCGAAGCGCCCAGCGCGGAGACGAGAATCTCCGGCGCCGACCCCGCAAGCACGCGATTGCCGTGGTGTTCCGATACCCAGAATCGGTGGTATCCCCAGCGTTCGGCAGCCTGTGCCAGCTGAAGGGTCTCGGCCATTGCGGTCTCCGGCGATGCTTCCGCCCGAATCTCCGAATAATCCAGAATGGACAGCTTCATCCAACTTTTCCCCCTCTCGATTCCTCTTCTGTTCACTCGGCTTCTATTATAGCCATCCCCATACGGATCAGCCAGTTTCCCATCAACGCTTGAGAGGCGGCGAGGCGGCATCTGCCAAGCGAATTCCTGGAGTGCTGCATCACAGGCAAACGAATGCCCAAGACAAAAAGCCGCAGTCTATGAACTCCGGCTTGCTGTGCCTATGCGGTTAAGAGTCATCCGCTTCTATGAACCTGCGCTTATGGGAGACGAATCCTCCGGTTACGGTCAACCCACTCAGATAATCTGATTGAAATCCCGCGCACGCGCATCCAACTGCTCCGAAGCAGCCGAAATATCTTCAAATTCCTCCATCGCCGTACGAATCTGCGCATGGCTGCGGTTGATATTCTCCTGTGCGGCATTGGTGCCTTCCGTAATATTCGAGACTTCCTTCGTGATGCCTTCGATATTGCGGCGCACTTCGACGATCGATTCGCTGACCCGTCCCGCCAGCTTGCGTACTTCCTTCGCCACGATGTCGAAGCCCCTGCCGTGTTCACCGGCATGAGCCGCTTCGATGGCTGCGTTCAGTGCCAGCAGGCTGGTCTGGGAAGCAATCTCCTGAATCGTCTGGACAATTCCCCGGATGGATTCTGCCTGATTTTGCAGGCTGCCCAGCGTAGCGATGTTTTTCTCCGAAACAGCAGAAATCTGTTCAATGCTGCTCATCAGTTCATTGCTGCGTACGATGCCTGATTCGGCACGTACATTCAAGCCTTCGGACATCTGTTGAAGCTCGGCTACCACTTCTTCGATGTTTTTCTGACGGCGGGTGATGTTGGTAGCGACTTTGACGATCTCGATGACTTTTCCCCGTTCATCCAGTACCGGCATGTAAGTCGCTTCAAGCCAGAGCCGCTCGCCTCTTGCATCCATCCGTTCGATCTTGTCCTGATAGCTTCGGCCCGACATCAGATCACGCCAGAACCGCTCATAATCCGGACTGTTGGCAAAACTCGGGAAACAAAATTGGCGATGGTGCATACCACTCATGGATTCTTGCGGATAACCAATCGCCTCGGCGAAGCTGCGGTTAACGAATACAACGCGGCGATCCAGGTCAAAGCGAATAATTGCCAAGTTTTTCTCAAAAGCTGTTACCAGAAGATCGTTGTTTGCCATCGCTGTATGGTTCATGAGTTATCACCTGTTCCCCGAGAATGTTTTACCTTCACAAATTAAATTGTCCCAAATGTATTAACCAATTTATCGACCAATGAAGACTTGATTTTATATTTTTCGACAATTTTCTCGTCTTTTATTTTTCCACATACCACTAACTTTCCGGCGTCCGGTTTACAGGAGTTTGGAGAATTCTTTTGCCTGGGCATCCAGTTCCCCGGAGGCTGCCGAAATTTCCGTAAATTCATCAATGGCCAGTCGAATCTGTTCCTGACTCTCTGCCACCGTATTCTGCGCCAGGTTGGTACCACTTGCGATGTTATCTACTTCTTTGGTGATCCCTTCAATATTTCGGCGGACTTCCACGATTGAATCGCCTGCCCGATTGGCGAGCTTGCGAACTTCTTTGGCCACAATATCGAAGCCTCTACCGTGTTCGCCTGCATGTGCAGCTTCGATCGCCGCGTTCAGCGCCAGCAGGCTGGTCTGGGAGGCAATCTCCTGAATCGTCTGGACAATCCCCCGGATGGAATCCGCCTGCCGCTGAAGACTGGCAAGCGTATTCATATTGTTCTGCGACACTTCCGCAATATGTTCAATACTCTGAAGCAGTGCGTGACTGCGCTGAATCCCGCCTTCTGCACGAATGTTCAAACCATCGGACATCTGCTGAAGTTCGGTCATGACCGTAGAAATCGTCTCGATGCGATCGGTAATGTTCGTCGCCACCTTGGAGACGCCCAGGACCTTGCGATCACTGCTGAATACCGGCATATAAGTAGCCTGAAGCCAGATTTTCCGGCCGGAAGAGGTGACCCGCTGAATTTTGTCTTCATAGCTGCGGCCGTTGAACAGATCACGCCAGAAGCGCTCATAAGCGGAGCTGTTCGCAAACTCCGGCAGGCAGAACTTCCGGTGATCCATTCCCTGCATTTGCTCCTTGGTATATCCCATCGCGCTCGCAAAATTATCATTAACATAGACAACCCGGCGGTTCAGATCGAATCGAATAATCGCCAGGTTCTCTTCAAGCGCTTTGACAACGAGGGCATCACTAACTTGCTCTTCTATCTTTTGCTGCATATTCGATTCATTCACCCTATCCACCGGCCTCTCTCGATTTCCACTTATAAAAATTTTGCGCAACTTTATTTCTCGTAAGGTTCTTGAACACTATATCGGATGATATTTCGGGATTTCTTAGGCTAATTTTATGACTTATGCCCTATTCCCTATAAAAATTTTTATAAAAAATGCACCTGTCAGACAAGATCCGCTTTAATTCAGGGTTCGGATCATCGTTCGACAGGTGCCTATGAATGAAACGGTTTCTGAGTGCCAGACTTAGATCAATTTGGAGAATCTCTTCGCCTGCGCATCCAGCTTGCCGGAAGCCTCGGAGATTTCGGAAAATTCCTCGATCGCATGCCTTAACTCTCGCTGACTCTTGAATACCGTATTCTGCGCCCGGTTGGTACCTCGGGTAATATTGCTGACCTCTCGGGAGATGCCTTCAATCGTATTTTTCACCTGTACGATCGACTCTCCGACTTGATTCGACAGCTTCCCGACTTCCTTTGCCACAATCTTGAATCCTTTGCCATGCTCGCCTGCATGTGCCGCCTCAATCGCCGCGTTCAGCGCAAGCAGTCCCGTCTGGGAAGCAATCTGCTGAATGGTCTGCACAATGCCCCGGATCGACTCGGCTTGTTCCTGAAGGCTATCCAATGTACCCATATTCTCGCCCGACACTTCTGCCACCTCGTCAATACTCTCCAGAAGAGTCTGGCTGCGGCGGATGCCACCTTCGGCTCGCGCGCTGAGTGCGTCCGACATCCGTTCCATATCCCGAATCGACGCTGCGATGGTATCGATACGCTCGGTAATATCGGAAGCTACCTTGCAGACGCCAAGCACCTGCCCATTGCTTCCGAATACGGGCATATACGTAACCTGGAGCCACAGCTTCCGGCCTGTTGCCGAGAGCCGTTCCACTTTGTTCTCAAATGTCGCTCCACTGAGCAGTTCCCGCCAGAAACGGTCATAGTCTGAACTCATCGCAAATTCCGGCAGACAGAAACGTCGATGATCCATCCCCAGCATCTGCTCCTTGGGATAACCCATAACCTGAGCGAATCGATCATTCACATAGACGACGCGGCGATTGACATCGAAACGGATAATCGCCAGATTTTCTTCCAGCGCTCTGACGACAAAACTATCGCTGACCTGTTCTTCATTCGACCCGTTCATGGCAAGCTATCCCTCCCGCTGCAAGGTGTTAAGTTGGTATTCAGCTTCGGCGCATCGTTCGCAAACCCGTGAGCAATTTTCCGGTAATGCCTTATTCGCCAAGCCTTTTCCATTTCCTCTATAATTTATTCACAAAATAGAGAAAAACCCTGCTTCAAGAAAGTTTTAACCGGGAAGCTCGCTAGAAGAATCGCCAAACAGGGTCACGCGATTTTTACCGTTCCTTTTCGATTCGTACAGGGCGCTATCCGCCTGCTGATACAGTTCTTCAAAGGTTCGGGAGGCATACTCGGCATAAGCAATCCCGATGCTGGCCGTCACGCTGATTGAACGCGTATCCGGCAGATCAAAGGCTGAAGCTTCAATCGCTGCGCGGAGTCTCTCCGCTGACTGGCGAACCTCCAACTCGGTCACACCGGTCACGAAGACGGCAAATTCCTCCCCGCCAAATCGGCCAACAAGTGCCTGCTCACGGGTGTTTTCACGCAGTACCGTAGCAAAGCCCTCCAGAATCACGTCCCCACCCGCATGTCCATACGTATCATTGACCCGCTTAAAATCATCAATATCCATCAGCAGCAGCGTAATGCCTGGTTCATCCAGTCTCTGGCCCACCTTCTCCAGAAAATGACGACGATTAATGAGTCCGGTCAAGCCATCGATGGTCGCATGGCGTATCAGCACTTTTTGCTGCGTTTCCAGCACTTCATTTTGTTCCTGAAGACGTCTCATATACATCTTGGTATTATCGATGATCCGATCCGCTTCTTCCGCGATCCCTTCGATTTCCAGGTAGGATCGATCCATGCGTACCCCCTTCTCAAACAGCTCATCCACGTCTCCCTCCGCCAGGCGTTGAAAGACGCTTCGCAGTTGACGCATGGAACGAAGCAGAGGACGTACGAGCCAGCGTCCCAGGAAATAGTTGCCGAGGAAGCAGAGCAGCCCGAGCAGCAGCATCAAAACTGCGGTCACCCCTACGATCTCAACGAGCAGAGGCGGATAGATTCGTGCAATGATGAGACCAACCTGAGTACCGTTGGTATCCAGAATCGGTGCATAGTAGGGCTTATTAAAATAGTTATACAGCCAGTTCCGCTCCTCCAGCACCTGTTCAGCCGTTCCCTTGGAGGACAGATAGGCACTGCGATACAGTTCCCGTCCATCCAGCTCTACGATGATGTCCACCGTATGGAGTGCCCTCGGCATCTCCCGGCCTTCATCATAGGCCAGCGGCTTGTCCCCATCCAGCATGGGAATCCGATAATTGACAACCTCCTGACGCTCAACCGTCTTCCACCAGGTATCAAATCCGGAAGCAGCAGGCGACAGGTCGGTCAACCGCTTGAGGCCATGTGCTTCGGGAAAAGAAGGCGCCGTCATCTCACGCATCGTGGAATGAGCCACCAATTGGGCACCAAGTTGAGCCAGCGGGCGGATCACAATCGACAGCAAGATAGTTACAATTACCGCAAATACCAAAATGGTAAACAGGGTGGACAAATTCATTAAATGACGGATCAACCGACTGAGGCTGCGGCTGCTGGTTTTCTTAATCAAGGGAAAGGCCTCCCATTCTTCTTATGGCTGTGCGGCCGACTTGCTTGAACCCGGTTCCGGCGCTGCCTTACACCGGGTAAAGAGTCTCATCAATTGTAGCGGCCGATTGCATCGCACGCAATCCATTTTGTGAGCTGGACAGCAAGCGAGCACAAAATTTTCAAAAAACGGCTCCAGTGCGGCTTTAATCGGATAAAATCGGGTGAAAAAAAGGCGTCTCTATGCTACAATATCGGAATTGCAAACAATCGCAATGTGCCAGCATCTTAGGGAGGTTTATCGATCGCCATGCTTACAATTGGTATCGCCGGAGGCACGGGTTCCGGCAAGACGACGGTCGCAAGGTCAGTCATCGACCGGCTCGGTGCCGGAAAAGTCACTTTCATATCTCAGGACAACTATTATAAAGATCATCCGGAACTCAGTTTTGAGGAACGTGGAGCGATCAATTACGATCATCCCTTCGCGTTCGACAACGATCTGCTTGCGTCGCACCTGAACGACCTGAAAGACGGCCGCATTGCCCATGCGCCGGTGTATGACTTTACCGTACACGCGCGTTCTGCCGACAAGACGGTGGAACTCAAGCCCAACAACATTGTCATCATCGAAGGCCTGCATGTGCTGTCGGACGAGAATCTGCGCCGAATGCTTGACATCAAGGTATTCGTGGACACCGATCCGGACGTGCGCATCCTGCGCCGCGTTCTGCGCGACATCGAAGAACGCGGCCGCAGCATTCGCTCGGTTCACGATCAGTACCTGGGTACGGTCAAGCCCATGCACGAAGCGTTCATCGAACCTTCCAAGAAATACGCCGATCTGATTATTCCGGAAGGCGGTCACAACGAGGTCGGCATCCAGCTGCTGGCGATCCTGACGGAGAAATACCTGTCGGGTGACCATCAGTGGAACCGCCGCTCGTAATCAGCGCGGGAGATTGATTCTCTCCATATCAAAAAGCTTATCTCTGCGAGGACATGCGTCTCTTCGTTGGAGATAAGCTTCTTTTTTGTCGAACGTTATTTGTAGAACACCTTGTCCACATTGTATTTGGCGCGGCCATGATTGATGAGATACGTCTCATAAATCTCGCGCTCGGTCGGATCAGTCACCAGGCAGACGTCGATACGCCGCACTTCGTCCCGGTGATTTTTCATGGGCGATACACTGTCTTCAAAATGCTTCTTGATCCGCGGTCTGAGCTTGCGGGCTTTGCCTACAAACAGCAGTTCATCCTGCTCTCCATAGAACATGAAGATGCCGCCTTCTTCACGCGTAATCAAATGAAAATCGGTAAACCCATAAATATGACTGAGCTGCGGATTCTCCTGCTTCTCGATCGAGACATCCGGCTTGGGTACGGTAATTAGAATCATGCTTGTCACTTCCTTGTTTGTCGGTTGGCCGCTCGGCCTGCCGTTCACGTCCATGCGCTTCCGGCGCTGACCATCCTATCACAGAATCGGTTCTTGCGCCATGAAAATCGGGCATGAACGCAACCGACGAAGGCACAGACGCGTATGTTTGTGCATGCAGCCATTCGATCTTCCGATTTTCATTCGCTTTTCCATCTGATTCTTAAAAGGAGTGCAGGTTCATGTCTACGGTTAATGCGAGCATCACGGAGGGCGTTCTGCGCACGCGCAAGAAACTGCGCCAAGATACGCTCATCTCGATTTTTGAAGAGTTTGACGGTGAACGTATGGGACTAAGTGACGCCAAACGTTCGGAGAAATACCGCAAGATGGCGCTCAGTCCGTTTTCCTTTTATCGGGGCAGCGCCTATTTGTTTTATTTTGATGTAACGCGTCAATATTTCCCGTACCATACTCCCAAAGAGCGGCCGACCTGGGTTCAGGGTGACCTGCATTTTGAGAATTTTGGCGCGTTCCAGAGCGAGACAGGGCGCATCGTCTATGACATCAACGACTTTGACGAAGGGTATGTCGGCTCCTACCTCTACGATGTTGTGCGTATGACCGTCAGTATCGTGCTGGTCGGACGGCAGTTGGGTTACTCGCCTGAGGAGCAGGTCGAAGCCGCCGCCCATTATATCCATGCCTACTACAAGCAGATCGGCAAGTTTGCGTCGGGTAAGGATGATCCGGCTGACTTTGTGGTGGATTCCGACTGCGCCAAAGGCCAGATCCGCAAGCTGCTCCGCAAATTGGAGAAGCGCCAGCAGGGACATTTTCTGGAGAAAGTGACGGCCCGGATGCAGGATGGACGGGCTTTCCTCGAAAACGAGGAGCTGGTGACACCTACGGAAGCCGAACAGACGCGGCTGAAGCAGGCCTGGTCTTTCTATATGGATACGCTGCTGTGCCGAAAACCGGAAGATGAACATTATCGCATCAAGGACATTGCGATCAAACACGGCTCGGGCACCGCTTCGATCGGACTTGATCGCTTCTATGTGCTGATTGAAGGCGGTTCATCGCGTTCGACCGGCGATCTGGATTCCGATGATACCGTCATTGAAGTCAAGGAAGTTCGGGTTCCGGTTCCCGCCTACTTCATGCCTTATTCCGAATCGTTCTGGAATGTGTTCTCTCACCAGGGCAAACGCGTCACTGCCACTCAGCAGGCCATGCACCATGAAGCCGATCCTTATCTGGGGTTCCTGACGATGGACGGACGGCATTACTATGCCCGTGAACGTTCGCCCTACAAAAAGCGGTTGAAGCTGGAAGACCTTGAGACCATCGAAGATATGCAAAAAGTATTAACCCTTATGGGACGATTAACTGCCAAGATGCACGCACGCGCCGATTTCGATGTCAGCCTCGGCCTCCTGCCGTATCACAGTGAGCGGGAGATCAAGCAGGCTATGGGCGACGACCCGGATGCTTTTGCCAAACACATCTCGCAGTTCGCCTACGCCTATGCAGACGTTGTTGAGCGCGATTATGCCCTGTTCACGGAATGGATGACGGAGCGTTTCCCTTATGTCCCTACCACCGACACGGAAGCGTCCGCAGGAGAAGCTGAACCGGCGATGGAGGACGGAGTAACCGTGGAGCCAAGTCCGGATGCAGCCGCCTCAGCGGATCGGGCGGCGCAGGCTGTGGGGTCACCGTGCGAAGGCGATGCAGCGTCGGATGCTCCTGCTGCTGAAGCAGCCCTCTCGCAGGATAGTCAGTAGACAGCTGCGCCTCTCCCAACGCAGCTTCTGCTTGCGTTTGGGATTCCCGATGCAAGTCCAGGCACACCTTGTCAGATACGGCTAAACAGCAGAAGACCTCGTACTCCCGAAAGGGAAAGTACGAGGTCTTCTGTTTGCGTACTCTATCAAGAACCGGAACAACCCCCTCCGGGACTGTCCTTTTGAACACCTGTCCTCTCAGTATCCGCCTGCCTGATCCTGTCACCTCAAGCTGCCGCCGAACGTGTCGCCACCTTCGATGGTGCCATTCTCAAAGCCTTTGTAGAACCAGGATTTGCGCTGCTCCGAGGTGCCGTGGGTGAAGCTGTCCGGCACGACATACCCCCGGGATTGCAGTTGAATGCTGTCGTCCCCCACCGCACTGGCAGCGGTTAGCGCCTCGTCCAGGTCGCCCTGCTCCAACAGATTCTTCCCCTGCTCATAGTGCGCCCAGACCCCCGCGTAGTAGTCGGCCTGAAGCTCCAGCTTGACCGAATATTTGTTGTATTCCGTCTCACTCAGCTTGCGGCGCAGCGAATCGACCTTGCCGCTGGTTCCCAGCAGGTTCTGTACATGGTGCCCCACTTCATGGGCGACCACATAAGCCATGGCGAAGTCTCCGGGTGCCTTGAACCGCTGCTTGAGTTCGTCATAGAAGCTGAGGTCGATGTACAGCTTCTCATCGCCTGGACAGTAGAACGGGCCAACGGCCGAATTGGCCGTTCCGCAGGCTGACTGTACGCTGTCCGTAAACAGGACAAGCTTGGGGTTGCGGTAAGTCATGCCTTTCTCTTTGAACACCTGGCCCCAGACGTCTTCCGTATCCGCCAGGACGACTGAAACGAAATCAGCCAGTTCTTCTTGCTCCGCTGTACCCTGATAGCTGCCCGCTGTCTGGGTCTGTGTCGTACTGGTTGAAGTGCTGCCATTTAACAGATCGCCCGGATTCCCTCCAAGCAGCATCACAATGATGACCACGATAATCCCGCCGACGCCCAGACCACCGCCGACCATCAGGCCGCCGCCCCCTCCGCGCTGTCCTCGCCGATCTTCCACGTTGCGGCTCTGCCTTCTGCCTTTCCATTCCATGCCCGTCCCTCCTTGATGTGCGCGGTATGCCGCTCTCTTCCACAGAATTAACCCGGATGGCGGCAATCCAAGCGGTCGCGGCTGGCTTGGAAAATCCATACAGCCCTAAAAATCGCCTGGATCTCCTTCTCCGGGCGATTCTTAGGTTCAACTTGAGATCGCAATTCCCATCAGGCTGCCGTTTCCTACCCTGCTCAAGGCGGCTTGAGTGGGCGATTACGTCTCTCTCGCCCGCAGCTGCATCCTCGCAGAAGTTCTTCTATCCCTGCCGAGACAAGGCATCGAGCCGCTCCAGCGCCCGGCGCTTGCGATATAACATGTGCGCAGCTTCAGCCACTCCATCCAGCGTCTGACGGTTGGCAAAAGCGCCAAATACGATACCCGCCACAGGAACAGCCTGAAGCAGCTTCTTCCAGCCCCAGCTGTCCCGATAAGTGGTCACAACCTCACGCCACCCCTGAATCTTCGACATGGCGGTAACGGCGGGTGGAAGTTTGCCGTCTTCGCCTGCCTTGAGATTTAATTCGTCAAGCACAGCCTGCTTGCCCACGATGTCGGATGACGAGAACTGGAGGACTTTGACCGCGAATACCCGCTCTGCCTTGTCATTGGCATCGTAACCATAACACAGTCCAATCTCCTGAATGACTTTGAGCGACAGCCCCAACACGGCAGGAATATCGGCCGCGAGGGTGAAGACGCCTCCGATGCCGGTCGTCGCTCCCTGGGCTGTAGCCAGATTACGGCTCTCTGAGGCCAGCCGATTCGCTGCTCCATCCATGACCGCAAGAGGATGGGGGCCCGCTTCCGGCAGTCCCCGCTTGCGCGCTTGCGCTTCGAGGATGCCCAGCACGTGACGGCGTGCAATCAGGTATTTGCCCCCGTTCTGCACATAATTGCCCAGCTCATCGAGCAGCGTGCCAATTTTCTCATGAATAAACTTGGGTGTCACTTTATCCAGCAGTTTGAACGGAAGGCGCGCCATCCGATCCCAGATGGGCAGATTCCGCTGATCTTTCATCCATTTCTCTGTGTCATTCACCGCTGCCTCCAGTGCCGCCGCCTGATCGGGCACGGTCTCTTCACGTACGGTTTCCTGTTCGTTTCCTTCTTCAGCCCCTGGATGGGCTTCGTCCAAATGATCGGTCATCAGGTTCCCTCCTCGGTTCTTCCGGTGATTCGGCTTCTCTTGATCGGCGCGGCCGCTCCCGTATGGATTACCCCTTCATACGCAGAATCAAGACTTCGGTTACGAAAATCGGTTACGAAAAAAAAAGGCAATCGGTTCGACCGATTGCCTCTGATTGACTCTCATATACGCGGCATCTACAGCCGATGCCGCCCTTCCAGGCACTTCATCTCCTACTCGGGAACGGCTGGATTTGCCGTTCCACAAGCAGCGGCAGAGCCGCATGATCTTAAGCGGCGCGTCAGGCCGCTCAAGGGCGAAGCAGGCGGCCTTCCGGATGCAGGCCGCCGACCCATTCGGGAGAGGCCGCCGCGTCTGCGGGCGCGGCGGCTTCTCCCGCCAGGATGCGCCGTCCCAGCTCGGACGGCGCGAATCGCCGGTTCCCGAAGTTCGGCGCGAACTTGCCGAACTTCGGGAACACTCCCTCTCCGCTGACCGTCAGCAGCGGAGAAGGGCTTTCCGCCATCCGCTCCAGATGGCGGAAGAACTCCAGATCGCCCAGCCCCAGGGCGATCAGCTTGTCCGACGCGAGCCGGAACAGCTCGGCGGGTTCGGCTGCGCCGGAAGCGGCGGCTTCCAGCGCCGCCCGCTGGATGCTGCCCAGGCCGTCCTCAGCCGACGGCAGCCTGGACAGATGCGCCTCGAACGCGGCGCGGGCAAGCGGCAGAGCCGAACTGTCCGCTTCCAGAAAGCGGACATGCTCCGCCAGATCCGGCGACGTATACGCCGCCCAGAAAAGCTCGGCCAGTGCGAACTGCTCATCGCCGACCGGCTGCCAGGTGCCCGAGAGGGTCTTGAGCTGCTCCGGGTGCAGCTGTCCCAAGCCGTGGAAGCGTTCGATTCCCGGGAATTCGCCAATGCAGAGCAGGCTGATCCGGGTCTGTCCACGCTTCATCCTGCTCATCTTGCGAAGCAGCTGCGCCAGCATGGTCTGATCGAACAAATCATGTTCAAACCAGAGCACCACCTCTTCGTAACGCTCCAGCTCGCGCAGCCTGCGCTCCTGCTCCGTGCAGCCTTCCAGATAGACGCTGCGGGGAATCCCCAATTCCCGCTCCAGAACCTCCGCGCGGGCAAAACGCGCCGAAGCTTCCTCCATGTCCGGAAAGACTGGTCCAAAAGGATACAGCTCCCTCCAGACGAGAACTTCACCTTCGATGCCTGCCTCCTGCATCAGCTTCGCCGTATGATCTCCGTTTACAATATGCAGCATACTTCTGCCTCCTTCATACAAGTCGCGGAACGCGGCAGAGAAGTCCGAGACATGAAGGGCCTGACGCAGCCTGTAGCGAGCATCAAACAGCCGCTTCTTGATCGCGGATTCCGATACGCCAAGGAAGGCCGCGCTCTCCCGAACGGAATACCCTTCCAGGTAGAAAAGTCGTACCGGCAGACGCAGCTTCTCCGGCAGTGCATCCACCGAACTGTGGATCTGCCTCTTCAACTCGCGCCGTTCGGCAGCCGAAGCCGCATCAGTTGATTCCTCCACTTGCTGTGGAGAAGGTGAATGATCGGCCACCGGAAGCTCGGAAGAAGAAGCCCGGCGCCATCTGCGCCCCGCCCGGCGGCGTACGATCGTCTTGAGCCATCCCGCGAACGCCGCTTCCTGCTCCAGCCGATGGAGTCCCGCATAAGCTTCGACAAAGGCTTCCTGCACCACATCTTCCGCCAACTGTACATCGCGCAGCCGTTCATAAGCGACAGCGAAGGCCATCCCTTCATACTGTCGAACCAACGGCGTCCAGGCCTCCCGTTCACCCGCTTTGGCTTTTTTCACCCATTCCTCCATGCCCATCTCTCCTTCTATGCCCGTTCCTGAACCTATAGTGCCGTCATCCACCGATTTGGTTACCTATTCTTATCATTTTCCAATAATAACCTTCTAATGCCTCCTTTTTTCCATACCGATAAAAGAAAAGATAGACTATGATGAACGTGGAACTAAAGAACTATATATAGAAAACGAGGAAACCATTTATGCGTAGTTCTGCCCGGGCAGCCGTTGCCTTTTTCTTTGTGATTGGTTTTGTCCTTCTTTATTACTTCTGGCTTGTCATATGGGCGCATAACGATCACCTCTCCACCTGGGGCGGAGATATTCTGTCTGTCGTGGGCAGCTTGATCGCCGCCTTGTGGTTAGCTCGCGCTGCTAGACGAACGTCCGGCGAGAAGAAAGCGTTCTGGAGTCTGCTGTCTGCCGGATGCTTTAATTATGTGATCGCGGAAGTCATCTGGCTATATGAAGAGAAAATCCAGGGAATTGATCCCCCTTCTCCAGGTTGGACCGATCTTTTCTATATGCTCCAAGTGCTTTGTTACCTGATCGCGTTTGTGTATCCTTTTATTCGGCTAAAAAAAAGCTTGAGTGCCTTTAAACTAATCTTTGATATTTGGATTGTCATGGTCGTCGCGGCTACGTTCAGCTGGCATTATCTAATCAGCCCCATTCTGAACAGCGGAGAAGCCTCCTTGCTGACGCTAACGGTTGCTCTGGCCTATCCCATTACGGATCTCGCGCTGCTGTTTGGCGCATTGAGCCTGTACGGAGGAAGCCGGAATATGCTTCCCAAGCGATCCAATCTATTGATCTTTCTCGGTCTGGTTACACAGGCAGGAGTCGATTCGGTCTATCTCTATCTGCTCTCAACCGGTAAATATGTATCCGGCAGTCTTGTCGATCCCCTCTTTATGCTGAGTCTGCTGCTTGTCGGCTATGCAGGCTTTCGTCAGCAGCCGGAGGATCAGCTTGCGATACCTTCGACGAATTCCATAACAGACGAAGCTTCTCAAGAAGTCCCCCGTCTCGACATGCCCAGACTGCTGCTGCCCTATGTGACCGTCATTATTCTCTTTTTGTTTATGATCTCCAGTTCAGCAGGAATGGACGCCTTCACTTTGGGCACAGGACTATCCATCCTTCTGCTCATTGTTCGTCAGCTGTTCACCATCTGGGAGAATCAACAGCTGATGCTCGATATTCACCGCAAGTCCAGAGCGCTAGAAATTAGCGAAGAACGCTACAAATCGCTGTTTGACTATCATCCGGATGCCGTCTACTCGCTGGATCTGAACGGTCATTTCGACAGCGCCAACGCTGCGTGTTCCGAACTGCTGGAATATGAGCATGAGGAGTTAATCGGCCAATCGCTCAAGACGTTTGTTGAAGATAACCGCCATGCCGAAAATGCGCCGATTCTCTTCCGCACGGGGCGTTCACAGCGCTACGAGACCCTTGTCCGAAGCCGAAACGGTCGCAGAAGCATCGTCAGTGTCACGCACGTCCCGATCCGGGTCGGCGGGGAGATCGTAGGCACCTTCGGCATTGGCCGGGACATTACGGAAAACAAACGCAACGAAGAACGAATCCGTTACCTGGCGTATCACGATGCGCTGACCGGACTGCTCAACCGTGCCGCTTTTGATGAGCAGTTGAAGCAGACGATTGCGGAAGCGGACTCTTCCGGTGAGAGCTTCGCCGTCGTATTTATCGATCTCGACCGATTCAAGAACGTCAATGATACGCTGGGACATGACGTTGGCGATCGACTGCTTGTATCCGTCGCCACCCGATTGAGAACAGCGGTTGAAGCGGACGATGTGGTCGCTCGTCAAGGCGGCGATGAATTCACGCTCATCCTGCGCGGCGTCGAAGACCGGGAGCAGCTTCGCGGGAAGATGCAGCACATCCTCGAAACGTTAAGTCCTGCCTATTCGGTAGACGGCTATGACATCCTGGCACTGCCCAGCATGGGGCTGGCGGTGTATCCCGTCGACGATCTAACGGCCAGCGGTCTGACCAAAAAAGCGGACATCGCGCTTTACAAGGTCAAATATAGCGGCAAAGGTCATTTTCGCATGTACTGTGAAACCAGCTCTGCCTTCTCCCGCAAGTTTGCGCTGGAAAGAGATCTGGATCAAGCCCTTGCGCATAATCAGCTGTTCCTGCATTATCAGCCGCAAATCGACTCGGACACTCAGCGCATTAACGGAGTTGAAGCGCTGCTGCGCTGGAATCATCCAAAATTCGGCCCGGTGACGCCTGCGGAATTCATCCCGATTGCGGAAGAGAGTGGGCAGATTCTGGAGATTGGACGCTGGGTGCTTGAAGAAGCCTGTGTACAGGCCAAGTCCTGGCAGGATCTCGACATACCGCTCAAGGTAGGCGTTAATTTGTCGCCCGTACAGCTGCACCATCCAGACATCGTGGAACAAGTGCGTGACGTTTTACGGAAAACGGGATTATCTCCCCAACTGCTTGATCTGGAGATTACCGAAACGGCGGCTCTGCAAAAGCCCGAACAAGTGAAGGAGCGCCTGCATCAACTCAAACAGCTGGGGCTAACGCTCTCGATCGACGACTTCGGCACCGGCTACTCTTCTCTGTCTCAGCTGGAGACCTTCCCGATTGATAAACTCAAGATCGCCCGACAGTTCACCCACAAGCTGGAAGATCGTCAGGTGAATCGAAGAATCGTCTCTCATATTGTGGATCTGGCCAAGACGCTGGAGATGAGCGTGATCGCGGAAGGTGTCGAGAGCGAGGCCCAGGCCGCGATCCTGCGCGACATTGAATGTGTAGAGATGCAGGGATTCCTGTTTGGGCGCCCGGTTTCTGCGGCAGAGATTGGACAAATGCTGCTGAACAACTAACAACCTTCTATATACTCGTAGCTAAACGTTCATAGTCAAACGCAAAAAAGCAGCCTTCCCGACGATCGGGAAGGCTGCTTTTTGAGTCGCACGGGAAGAAGTTCTCGCTCCCAATCCACATTCTGGAGAGCGTTCCCCCGAAGTTAGGCCATGTACTCTGTACCAAGTGAAGGTAAGGTTACGCTCGTCCGAAACGCCCTAGACCCGTGCGCGTTTCGGCCAAACGTAAACCCGCTATTTAATCGGTTACAGAGTACTAGCGGATCGCAATGTAGATGGAGACTTCCGCAGCTTCAGGGTCGAACTGCCGCGTATCGTATAACTCAAAATCACCCGTATAGGCACGCTGTTCCGATGACTGTTCATAATAGGCCCAGATTTGCCCCCAGGTTTCGGCTACCACTTCACCAAATGGCCCTCTGCGCGTCTTAAACACCCGGTAACGACTGTCCGGAACACGCGCACAAAACCGCTCCTGGTCTATAGAGGCAAAAGCACGACGAGTCTCTCCCGCTTCATCCGTCGGGACAGCTTCAGCCGATTCATGACCAATCACCAAAGTGTAAGCGCCGGAAGCATCGCTTTCGTAATCCGTATACAGCGCATAGATCAAATGAGGATTGCGTACGGCAGAATCCAGCGGAAGTCCGCTCTGGTAATAAGTTTTCCAGAGACCCGGAATCAATCCATGAGGTCCCATCTCCACCTGGTTGGTCGTACGTACGGCAAAGCCCGTCAAGGTAAAGGCTGGTCGTGTCTCCTGCGACTCCAGCGAATGATCGGGTAAGGAATTGGCGCTATTCACAAAATCGTCCTCTCTGTGTGGGGATTTTCTCGCTTTTCCCCAGTATACGCCGCTAATGCGGACAACTATCTGTCCACATTCCATTCCGATTTCGCAGAATTCCAAAGCCTGAACCTATACCTGTGCCTTCGCCATCCCAGCATACGCCTTCACGATCTGACTGGCCCGCTTGAGCAGCTCATCGGCTACTTCGCTCGGAGATTCGACGCACACGCGGTCCCCATAACTCAGCAGCATCCCGTAGAACCATTCATCCGCAACAAACAAGCCGGTGATTCTGACGCTGCCGTCGGCAAGCTGTGTCAGCCGCGAAGGATCGAACTGGTCGATGACCCGCAGACGTACATCCGCCCCAAAGTGCAGGGATACCTCCATCTTGGGCGTCTTGTCCCAATCTTCGTTCCATTCGTAGCTTTCAATAGGAGGAGCTGGCTTGGGTCTAAACGGCTCACCCGTCTCGCGCAGTTCCAAGATCCGGGTCAAGCGGAAAATACGGAACTCGCTGCGCAGCAGACAGTAGGCCTGCACATACCAGGTGCCCCCCTTGAGCAGCAGCATGGCCGGCTCCAGCACGCGGCGGCTTTCCCGTCCGTTCATGTTCAGGTAGCGAATCTCCACCCTAAGCGACTCCCGTGCAGCCGTACGCAGCAGCTGGATGCGCTCGCGCATGGAAGCCCCGCAGTTCCACGGATTGAAGTCGAACACCACGCCAGGCCCCGAACTGGCCGCATCCGTATGAACATTCCCGCCCAGCAGCGCCTGAACTTTCTCGGTCAGATCCTCGAATGTCCGATCATCCAGCGCAGTCGCCGCACCCTTGACAGCCGTTCGCAGCGCTTCGATCTCGCCCGGACTGAGCATCTGGCGGCCGATCGTATAACGTTCCATCAGCTCGAAACCGCCGCTCATCCCCTGATGAGAGACAATGGGAATCCCCGCATGGCACAGTGTCTCGATGTCCCGATAGACGGTCTTCGTGGACACTTCAAATCGCTGGGCCAGTTCCGTTGCGCTGATCCGCTTGCGATTCAACAGCAGAATGGTCATCGCCAGCAGACGATCAATTTTCATGCCTATCCCTCCTCTGCTCCTCGTTTGGACATAGCTCTGTTTATGTACGCCGCTTCTTCCTCCATTGTATAGCAAACAGACGTTCCAAGGCAGAGGAAACCTGCTTTTTTTGCAATGCGGGGTCAGCCCCTTTAACCAGGGGTAAGTCTTGAAAAAGCCCTCTGTTTCCCCCAAACTTGCAAGGCGCTCTACGCATCCCTTAGAATCGGGGAGAGGACATCGCGGCGGGTACCGGGCCCCCTGCCCTCAAGCGGATTCTCGTATGCTAAATTGAAAAGTTCTTTGTTTTTCTGAAAATATAACGATATTTACATATCACCTTACGAGACGCCAAGTACCTTATCCACGCTAGCTGAAAAGGTATTAACCGACGCCATCGCCTGCATGACTGCTCAACGTTGCTACAGCCTGCAAGCCCGGGAGCCGGAATCCCGTCAAATCCTAACCGAGGTGAAGAATCATGGAGAACTGGATTACCAACTTTATGAACGAATGGGGCTATATCGGAATCTTCCTGCTGATCGCCCTCGAAAATATCTTCCCCCCGATTCCCTCCGAGGTCATTCTGACGTTTGGCGGCTTCATGACCACCCAATCGGATATGCACATTGCCGGGGTTATCATCGCCTCTACGCTGGGCTCGGTTGCCGGAGCGGTTGCTCTGTACGCCATCGGAGCCGTGATGAAGCAGGAACGAATGGAGCGCCTGATTGTGAAATACGGCAAATGGCTGCGCCTGAAAAAAGAGGATGTCGGCAAGGCCTATGGCTGGTTTGACCGATTTGGCAAATGGGCAGTGTTCCTCTGCCGTCTCGTTCCGCTCGTGCGCAGTCTGATCTCCATTCCGGCCGGAAGCGTCCGAATGAATCTGGTCTCCTTCCTGACTCTGACCACCCTGGGATCGCTGCTCTGGAATACGGTACTCACGTTCATCGGCAGTGCGGTGGGCGAGTCGTGGGAGAGCGTGGTTGGACAGATGGACATCTTCTCGAACGTGGTCTATGTGATTCTCGGCCTGCTGCTGGTAGCAGGGATTATCATCTTCTTCCGCAAGAGAAGCCGCAGTGTCAAAAGTGGTTCGTAACGCAGCTTGCAGGCTCTCGCCGTGCAAGCAGGAGCTTTCCTACACATTCGATCAATAGCAGGAATCGAGACCATGATACCGTTATCATTTTAGAAAAAGAACCGCCCTTTGCCTGTTTTGGTGAGGGGCGGTTCTACTTGCCTGTTAGCAGGGTATAAAAAAGATAACCCTGCAAGAGAGCACCTCCTGCAGGGCACAGCGGAATGATCCGAAAAAGCGAGAGGTGAACGCTTGTATGTTCAGCGAATCCGAGTCTCCCATCGAAACCAGTCATCTAAACGGAACTTCCGCCGATGCCAAACGTCCTCCGGTTCAGAATGACGCATTTTCTGCGCCCATTTGCTCCACGGCTTCGGATGTCATCAATCCGACTTCCCACGTGGGAGCCGACTGCGGCGGCAAATCACTCCGCAGCGTATGTTATCGAGCTTCATTCCGGCCAAGCGGTAAAGCTGCACCGTTCACGACATCTGCTCATCTGCAAGGAAGTGAGCTAGCCGCCATTGTGCGATTCTCCGGCAGCTCGTCCCCTTCGCTGCTTGCGGATCTGCTGTCGCCTGCCAAAGGTATGGCTGTGCAGTTTCTTCTGCCCAATGGTACACCATCCAGTCTGATTGGCATTACCGTACCTGTATTTTTCGCCAGAACCCCGAAGTCGCTGCGGGATATGCTGGCTACGCTTAAACAGGCCAAGAATGGGCAGCTGCCCAAATCCGAGGCGCTTCGGCGGTTCGCGCTGTATTTTGACGAGAGCCGCCAGGGATTCCTGGCTCTCCACCGACTCAAGCCTCCCGCCAGCTACGCCACCTGTCTGTATTATTGCGTCCATGCCTATTATCTGGTTGATGAACAAGGCTGCCGCAGGCCGGTCAAGTTTGAATGGCTGCCGGATGCAGGGGTACATACCCTCACCCGGCACGAAGCGACCGCCCAGCCGGATGATTATCTGGAGCAGGAACTGGAGCTTCGTCTGCGCGAACACCCCGTGTCCTTCAAGCTGGATATTGTGTTTGGCGAGGAAGGTGATCCCATCGATGACCCAACCAAACGTTGGCCTGCCAATCGTCCCCGTGTGGAGGCTGGTCGCCTGGTGCTGCTGGAGCCAATCTCCGAGCCGGAAGATCTCATGATAGACCCTACAATCGTTCCGGAAGGCATGGCACTATCGGAAGATCCAATCCTTCGCTTCAATCCGGGACTTTATCTGGAACCCCTCAAGCGGTGTACGCCCCCTACGGAACACTAGTCCACCAACCATGGCTCGAAGGGCTCGGGACCCGCAGCTGCTTCGCGTGCAGCCTCCAGCTTCTTCCGTAGGGTTAAGGCGTACAAACCACGATCTCCACGTCGGTATCCGCAAACTCCCTCTGCACAATCTCTCGTACTTTCTCCCATCGCAGTCGATCCAGACCGCTCCCGATTCGAGGCAGGCCCAGCTTATGTACGCCTTCGGCTTCACAGGCTTCGCGCAGGGATCGGACGGCGCGGGTCAATGAATCATAAGTCGGCTTGCCGGAAAAGCGGGCTTTGGTCACCAGATTCATTACGCGGCCTTCTCGGTAACAGACCCCAATCTCCAGAGGAGCCGCCTCTGCCTTTGCCTTGAGCGGTGCCAGATCGAACCGACGCACAAATTCGGCGGCGATTCCTTTGCCCATGCGTGCGTCTGCCGAAATGCAGTGTGCCAGCACGTAATCATCCGGCAGCTCAAACAGATCACCCTGCTTCTCCGTAAAGTTCATGCTTATTCCTCCTTGCTGGTTGTACGAATCCTCATTCCTCTGATCTTTTCCATTACATGCACTTCGTTTTCCCGGCTGAATTCACCGCGCCCGTCCCCAGATCCGCTCAAACGGACGAAGGGCACGGCTGTCTTTGGTTCGATCAAGGACAGCGAAGGTTACCCGGTCGAAATGCACCGCCCAGCCTTCCCCATCCAGAAGACGACGCCACCAGTCCGCCACTTCGGCAGGGTCGTTGCCAAATACGCCGCAGCCATAGGCTCCAAGCACCAGGGATCGGTCGCCGCGTTCAGCAAAGATCGCCAGAGCCAGGCGCATCCGCTCCAGCATCACGGCCTTGGCACGTACGGAATCCTCAACCTGACGCAGCACTTCGCCATAATTCACGGCAGGCAGGGTCAGCACGGAAGCATAGGTCAACGGCAGGCTCAGTTCAAAATTCTCATTGCGGAAAAAGACCACGTCGGGCGAATAAATCGCATGATGGGTATACATCATCGTGCCGCTGGCACGGTTGGATTTGTAATAGTTCGGGTGTTTAAGCTGCGACGGGTACAGCCCGCTGGACGCCGCCAGCGCTTCTTCCTGCGCCATTGCTCCGTTCAAGAAGCCGCCGCCTGCATTTTTGGCACTGGCAAAGTTCAGCACCCCAATATGTTTTACACCTTCAGCGTTCAAATCCCGAATCGCCCGGACTGCCGATTGATTGACGACGAGGTAATCCGTCCGCCCCTGCGGACGACTGTCCTCTTCACCAGCCTGCAAGCGTTCCGACTGCTGACGCAGCAGCTCCAGGCCGCGTTCCGGCGTAATCAGTACACTGTCCTCTTCCGTATGCCGCTGCGCTTCGTTAATCTCAATCTCTTCGCCCCGGCAGACCAGGACTCCCGACTTGGCAATCTCTACGGTCTCAGCAGCGATCTGTCTCATCCGATCCCGCGCTTCCCGGCGGCGATCCGAAGCAGCTCCCTGGCTATATGTTTGATGATTCATGGGTTGCCCCTCCTTTATTCACTCGCTTCTATTCCTTATTCTCCATTAACTCGTCTCGGGCCTGACCCAGGGCGAATCCAAGCAGGTTGCTTCCTCGCCACTGATCGGGATCTTCAATCCGAGGATCGTCTTTGGCCATGCCGATTCCCCAGATGCGATCCACCGGACTGGCTTCGACCAGAATGCGCTGATGCGTTCCGCGCAGGAAAGCCCATAGTTCCTCATTTTGGCGAAACTTCTCGCGGCTCGCCCGAAGCACGATGTCATAAGCCTCCTGTTTCCAGCGGACATCGTCAAAGTTTCGCACCTCTCGGCCCAGCGTCTTCATCTGTTTGGGATGTTTGGCCTGCAAAATCCGGGCACGAATCGGCTCGTCTCCGAATAACCGGGCTTTCTCCGCCATCATGTACTGCTCCGCACAGCTGTAAGCGATGCCTTCAATCTCGAAGCGGCTAGGCCACCATTGGCTCAGGCAGCTGGCATCCACTACACCTGCCTTTTTGGGCGTATGTCCCCAGAAAAACAAATATTTAAGCCGCTGCCCTGAATGATGTGCTTTTCGCAGCTCGGCCAGATGATCTCTCATTGGTAATCGCCCCATTCTTCGCGGCTCCGCCGATACAATCTCGAAGGTCGGTGGCCCGCATTTTCCGTATATTGATCACTTTTCTCAACCAGCGGTTCTGCCTTGCGTCGAAAGGCCGCCTTGAGCAGCTCCCGATCCAGAATCGCTTCGTACACCTGCTGAAGTTCAGTCAATGTGAACAGCTCGGGCATCAGATGAAAAGCCAGGTCACTCTCTTCCACCCGGCTCCGCAGCCGCTCCATCGCCATGGCGATAATCTTCGCATGGTCGAACGCCAAGCCCTGATTCTCGGCAATGCGGTATTCTTCTGCCGAGGCTCCGTTCGTTCGTAGGCGCCGATGTTCCACAATCGCCCGCAGTTCCACAGCTTCATGCTCGCTTTCTTCCAACGTGAGCTTCAGCTCAAAGCGCCGGATATGCAGCACCCCGCCCTCGTCCAGCCGCTCCCGGCTGTCGCTGCGCAGACGATAGGTCAGCTTGAACCAGGCCGCATGATCGGCATCGTCTCCGGCCTGAACCTGAAGTCCCCGGCTGTCCACCAGCGCCATATAGGCACAGCTCATGACCCAGGTTCGCGGATCACGCCCTACATCGCTGAAGGTATGCAGCTGCTCCAGATAGACCCGATCCACCCCGGTCTCCTCACGCAGCTCACGCTGTGCGGCCTGCTCAATCGTCTCCGTCGGTCGGACGAATCCGCCGGGCAGTGCCCAGCAGCCCAGATAAGGGTGGCCGCCGCGCCGGATCAGCAGTATCCTAAGCGAACGTCCGGGCAGCTTCCGGTAATTGTCTTCTTTCTCATCCGACACGGTAAAAATGACCATATCCGCCGCCATGGAGGGCCGCTCATAATCGCCCGCATCATATTGAGCCAGAAATTCGGCTTCGGTTAATCCATTCGCATCCCGCAGTGGCTCTGCGCCTTCTCTTGCGTTGTCGTTGGCCATGATTATCCCCTGTTCGTTTTTGAGATCAACAAATTTTGTTATTCCCTCTTTGATATTATCTAATTGTTACTAACAACAATAAAACTTCTTCCCGCACCTGTCAAGCGCCCCCTCCGCAAAAACGCCAGGTCAATTTCATTCCGAGCCGCACACGCGTATAATGGGAATGAAATCCAGAATTTAAGCACAAGGAAGTGAAGCTCATGCCAAAACCCCCTATCGGAGACAAGGCTGCGGATCGTGCAGGCAGCGAGCCTTGCTTCTGCGGCAGCGGACGCAAGATGCGGGTTTGCCATCCGGATGCTTCCCCAGACAGCCGGGCGGTACACATCACCCATCTGTATCAGGACGTCGAACGGGAGATTGCCGACTACCGGGCAAGCAGCCCCAAACAGCCGCCCTGCCGCGAAGGATGCAGTTCCTGCTGTTCGGACTACTTCCCGGTATCCCAGGTTGAATTTGAGCTGCTGCTGGTCTACATGCAGCGCCACTGGAGCAAGGCCGAGATTACCGAGGCCTTTGAACGAGCAGAAGAGAACCTGCTGGCGCTGGAGCAGGAGAATCCCCCGATGTATGCGTCGCTGACACAGCCCGTCGATCGCAAGGGAGAGCTGGAAGCGGTGCGTCATCATGCAGGCCGCAACAGCTTCCCGTGCCCGCTGCTCGACCGGGAGAAGGGGCGCTGCCGGGTGTATCCCGCCCGCCCCTTCCTCTGCCGCACCCATGGCAGCTCTCACACCTTCTACGGCGGCTGGCGCGAACGGCTCCAGCCTGAACGCATCTGCGAATATATCGACGGTGGACGCTCCCACCGCAAAATCACGCCCAATGTCGCCGACTATTGGCCGAAGTACGAAGAGCTGGCTGACGTGCGCGTTGGCCCGCAGCGCCGACTGCTGCGCCAGTATCCCATCTTCTACTGGCTGGTCCTGTACGGTCGTCACGGCGGCGGCAAGACCGCCGAACTGGGCAGCCTCGACAACTTTAATCTGCCCCTGGATGTCCACAATGCGAAGATGGCGGCGCATGGTACGCCGACTTCCAACTCCAACTGATCCAGGCCGCCCTTTAACGTCAAAAAGACCGTTTCCCCGCCTCGAAGTGAGGAACGGGAAAACGGTCTTTGCGATGCTTGGGAACGCCTATTCACTGCGCGGGCCAGCCGCTTCGGATTTTTTCTCATCGCTTTTACCTGCCGTTTTGTCTTCTGCCTTGCCTTTGGTCTTGTACGGCTTAGGTGCGTTTTTCTTCTTATTGTCGGCTTTCTGCCAGCGGTTCCAGCCTTTTTTGCCTGTCCCCCGGCCTGTGCCGCCTTTCTTGCTTGCCATCGTTTTGTTCGCCTCGCTTTCGCGTCATACGCCTCCCTTGCCGCCTTTCGGCCAGCCGGATGCCCATGAACGTCTGTCGTCCTATCGTACGTCAGAGAAGGCGCGGACACAAGATGAAGAATGGCGGCATCGCAGAAATTCTTTGCCTGGAGTCAGACCCCAGCCGGGAACAACGCATCATACGCCGGGCAGGGCAGCTTCTCCAGAAACTCCGCCAGCGCCTTGGGCCGATAGGTATAGATCGTCTTGAGATCCGTTCCTTCGTAGACGTTGCCGATCACTTCCGGACGGCACAGCTCGCAGATCAGCAGATCGCCATTGCCATGCAGGTGCAGCTGCTTTTTGCCATCGACACAGTTGGAGAAATAGACGCCCGGTTCTTCCTTGAATCCCAGCTCCTCCATCAACCGATCCATGCAAGTCAGATACAGTTCCGTGTCCGCTCGGCGATTGGCGATCAGATCATTCACCGAACGCACCAACGATTCCCGCGTCGCCACGGCGTTCCAGCCCGGGCGCTCCGCATGATCCATGACGATGCTGTTCTGAATCTCATGGATGCGTACGCCCAGCTCATGGACCTTGGCACTGATCGCCGCCATGTTATCCTGAGTCGGGCCAAAGAGCAGTGTCTCCAGCACGGTCTCCAGCCCATGCGCCACACACAACCTGATGTTCCCGATCACCTTGTCATAGACGCGGGGGTCCATCCCGTAATAAGCGCCAAAGGATTCTCCGTCGGTAAAGTTAAAAGACAGATGAATATTCGATAACCCGGCTTCCCGCAAACGGCGGATGCGTTCCTCGCTCAACAGGCTGCCATTGGTATTGAGCTGCGTCGCCAGGCCGCGCTGCGTGCAATACTGGATAATCTTCACGCAGTCCTCAAACCGCAGCGTGACTTCGCCACCGGACAGCCGAACCCGCTTGAGCGTCGGAATGTCCTCGATTAGCCGAATGACTTCTTCCGCTCCGATCTTCGAGCCGTCATCACGGCGGTAGGCGCAGCAGTAATCACATTTGAAGTTGCAGTTGGACGTGACGCCAACTTCCAACCCTTCAAGCTCATAGACGCCCGGCGTTTCCAGTTCGAGCGCCTTATATTTATTTTCCGCAGGCAATACGTTCAACCTCTTCCGCGCAGATTTGCCCCGCTGCTCCTTACGACGCGGGGGATGCTCCGCCATTATAGCGAAGAGAGGCCTGCCCTAGATGTGAAAAAGCTAACGCTGCCAACCCCAAAACCTTAGGCCGCAGCTCACTTCATCAGCCGTTGGCTTCAAAAGAACCGTCTTTGCTGAGAGCTTCGTCTTCGTAGACCACCACGCAGTTGCGTCCCTGTTCCTTCGCCCGATACAGCGCCTTGTCCGCATGACGCATGAGCGTCTGCATATCGGGCACGTCCACACCCAGACTGCTTGCAGGTCTTGCATGGGCAATGCCGAAGCTTGAACTGACCTCCACCCTGCGGTTCTCCACGAGTACGTTCATCTGCTCGACCTGCCTGCGAATCTGCTCGGAACGGAGTCGGGCTTCTTCCGCTGACGTCTCCGGCAGGCACAGCACAAATTCATCGCCGCCATAGCGCCCTGCTATGGCTTCACCTCCGAGAACACTGCGAATGACGTCAGCGACTCCAGCCAGCACCAGATCACCGGCTTCATGCCCGAAGGTATCGTTCACTTTTTTGAAATGATCCACATCGAACATCACAAACGCCACGCCCAGACTTTCCGGAGACAATCTCCTCAGCTCGCGCTGGGCATGTTCAATCAGCGTATTTTTGTTGTACAAACCCGTCAATCCATCGGTGCTGGCAAGCTTCTGGAGCTTGCGCTCCAGCATGACGCGTTCCGTAATATCCACGAACGTAACGATGCTTCCTGAACGCCGATCCTCCCGATTCCGAATGGGCCAGGATCGGACATGCACATACAGCGATTCCGGCATCTTCAACTCAAGGTCAAATTCGCCGCCAAGCTCCACGCATTTGGCAATCGACGGGTAACGGGCGAAGACTTCGGCGGTGCTCTGTCCGATGCTGTGCCTGCCCAGTTCCGGTACCAGACGCCTCATCGCACGGTTATAATCGACCACCCGATCCTCTTCATTCAACACAAGCGCACCATCGCCCATATTCTCGAACACCAGGTCACGCGCAATCGGCGCCACGTTGAACATGCGGAAGCGAAAGATGGCCATGCTGTGAAAAAGGAACGATGCGCTGATGAAGACGGGACCCAGATCGATGCCATAAGGACTTCTGCCTGCCAGATAATACAGATTGCCCGCCACCGGCACCAGCAGCCCGGCAATCATCGCCAGCATCTGAAGTCGGAATCGGGAACGTGTGCTGCGCAGCCGCAGCAGCAGCGTCACGACCGAAGCCGTCAGACAGCTATACAGATAGAGGGTATGGACCAGATACCAAGGCCCTTTGCCTAATTCCACAATGGGAAAAGGCACATCGTCGCGCAGCCCAACAAACGTATAGTACAGATGATGAAAATCATTGGTATGCTGAAAAATAAACGTCAACAGCGGAATGACATACAAAGCTCTCTTCCACCACAGGCTCAAGGAGATGCCCACATATTCAAAACACATCAACAAGGTAAAGACCGGCAGTACGGGCAGAGCAAAATATTCGATGCCAATCCAGAAATGAATCTGCTCCAAATTGGCGCTTGTCAGTTCAAAGGCATAACCAAACGCCAGAATAGCTGCGGCGAACGCAGCCAGAATATAATACCGCCCTCCCGGCGCACTCCGAAAACGGAGCATGGCATACACCGCAAGAAAAAGGCTCAGCGCTCCTCCGATCAAGATCACCAATACATATACGAGTAATTGCTGTGCCATCTTCACCTACTCCATCCGCAGTCTGAAAGATTCAAGCCGTCGAAACGAACAGGCCCGCCCGGCAGCCCCGGGCGGGTCTCGCATCGCATACTCCTGTTCGCCACATGTATCCCTATTATAGAACAAGTCTATCTGCATTTTCCAAGATGAGAGCAGTGAATTTCCGACTTTTCTTATCCAACGCAGCAAAAAACCGCTTCGCCTGGATAAACGAAGCGGCCTGAATCCTTCCATTTATGCTAAAGCTCAACCTCTAACTTCGGCGATCGCCCGTTCCAGCGCGGCGGCTATACGGTCGCACCACGCATCAAATTCCGGGTCTTCCTGCTGGTCCTCGGGATGTTCCAGCATGTACCGCGCGGCTTCGCGCAGCCCCTGATCGGCTCTTGTGGTGGCCACGAAGTCCGGTACCAGACGCTTGACCTTCGAGTTGTCAAACACAACCGTATTGGCCTTGTCTCCCAGCAGGCTGCCGCGATAATCCTCATCGCTGCACGCATCGAGGAACGTGGACGGCACATGCAGGAGATTGGGCTGTACGCCCAGTTCCGCTGCGACGATCTCATGAATCTGGTTCCAGGTCACGGATTCGTCCGAGGTCAGATGCACCGATTCCCCGATGGCATGCAGATTGCTCATCAGCCCGACGAACCCCTTGGCGAAGTCACGGCTGTGTGTCACGGTCCAGAGCGATGTGCCATCTCCATGCACGATGACCGGCTTGCCTTCCTGCATGCGCTTGAGCACCTGCCAAGGCCCCTTGCTGCCATGTACCCCCACCGGAACCGAACGTTCGCTGTAGGTATGACTTGGGCGGACGATGGTGATCGGGAACCCTTCTTCCCGATACTGCTTCATCAGATAATCTTCGCAGGCGATCTTGTTACGGGAATATTCCCAGTAAGGATTCGCCAGAGGCGTCCCTTCCGTGATTCGGTAATCCGACAGCGGTGTCTGGTAAGCGGAAGCCGAGCTGATGAAGATATACTGCTTGGTTCTCCCCTTGAAAAGCCGATAATCCCGCTCGACCTGTTCCGGAACGAACGCGATGAACTGCGCGACCACATCGAACTCCAAATCTCGGATCAGTTCTGCAACTTTCGCTTCGTCATTGATGTCAGCCTGAAGAATCTTGGCTCCGTCCGGCAGCCCTTCGTTGCGGTTGCCACGGTTAAGCAAATAAAGTTCATGTCCCTGCTCCAGCAGCAGCTTGCTGATCTCCGTGCTAATCGTGCCTGTGCCTCCGATAAATAGCGCTTTCATGGGTTCGCCTCCGTTTGACAAGTCAGATGAGCGTGCTCGTTCTTCCGCACTTTACGGCCTCTACGATAGCACGCCAACCGCTCGAATACAAATCGCAGAGGCTCCTTCTGGATGATCTTCAGCTTACCGTCCGGAAATACCGGTACACTTTGTCCAATTTCTGCTCGTGTTTGCCTTTCGGAGTTTCCATATAGCCAAATTCAAAGAACTTGACTTTCTTGATGCCGACGAAATTAAACAGCGCTTTGCGCAGCAGAATCTGATGGGCGTTGCCCAGCCACCACCGCAGATAACCTGTAGGTCCTTTCATAACCGAGATGCAGACGACCGATTTGCCTTTGAGCAGTCCTTCCGCCAGCCAACCTTTCGTGTCTCGATAGGCAAAATTGGAAGCGAACATCTGGTCGATAAAGCCCATCATCATCGCCGGAGGACGACCCCACCAGATCGGATAGACGAACACGATCTTGTCCGCCCACAGCAGCAGTTCACGGTGGCGCGCCAGCTTCGGATCGATATGCATATCCCGTCTTCTCTTCTCTTCGTTGAAGACCAGCAGCGGATCGAATCCTTCTGCGTACAGATCCAGTACACGCGTCTCCTGTACTTCATTGTTCTCTTCGCTTCCACGCAGCACCTGCTGCATAAAGGCATGGCTCAGACTCTTGTGATTGGGATGGACATAGATCACTAACATATTCATGATATTCGCTCCTTTTACTTATCTTTTGATAACCAAAAGGTAGCATAGCCTTTATATAGTTGTCAAATGATAATTGTAAAAAGATAATTGTATAAGGATAATCTTTCTGCTATCTTGGAGCTAAGAGGTGAGAAGATGGAATCCAATTCTTCACAGAATGTATTATTTCAAAAAATCGTTGCGTTCACGGCAGCTGTTCACGAAGTGACTCACGAACTGACAAGCGGCGTCAAGAACGAGGATGTGACGCCCGCTCAATATAAGATTCTGGAATATATGATGCTCAGCCAGCCGGTTACGCCAAGCGAGATTGCGGACTGCGTGGGTCTCTCGCTGCCTAATACGAGCCGGGAGCTGCGCAAGCTGCTGGAGAAGAAGCTGTGTGAAAAAGCGGTAGATCACAGCGACAGACGACGACAGTTATTCCGGCTTTCCGAAGACGGTCAGGCCATGATGAACCGGATCTTCGCGCAGGTGCAAAAGGGATTTGAGCAGCGAATCGCCGGGCTGTCGAATCAGGAACTGACAGAGCTGGAAGCCGCGATAACGCTCCTTCAGCAGACCGTATTTCGACAGTAGAATCTACCGAGCAGTGAGGCAAGTGGGGCAAAAGAAATAAAAAAGCGTGATCTCCCAGGCCTGAGGCTTGGGAGATCACGCTTTTTGGTGCGGGAGATCAATGCGAGGAATAAATGGATGTCCGTTCTTACCGAACGGGACGAAGCAGCGCTTCCGCAAGCCGCCGCAGTTCGGCCTTCGTCTTCTCATCGGCCAGACGGCCATCAGCTGCAAATTTCTTCGTAACCATCGGAACGGAGAGCCGGAGTTCGTCCGTGACTTCGGCGCTCATCATCTTGAGCGTGCCGACCAACGATTCAAGCGTTACCGCACCGCCTTCAGGATGCGGAGAAGCACTGATGGCAGCTGTCGGTTTGTTCACGAACTCGCCTGAAGATACCATCCAATCCAGCGCATTTTTCAGTGAACCGGGTAAGCCGCGTGCATATTCCGGCGTGCAGATCACCACGGCATCCGCCTGCTTCAGCAGGGCACGCCATCTCTGCACCTCTGCATGCTCCCAACTGTCGTCTCCATCCAGGTCCGGATTAAAATGCGGGAGTTCCGCTAATCCCTCATAGGCGGTATACGTCACATTCGGCGGCAGCAGCTCGGTCAACGCAGCCAACAGCCGCGAATTGGCGGATTTCTCACGCAAACTACCGGAGATGCCCAGCAGCGTCATGGAATTCTCCTGCATGTCTGATGACTTCCTTTCCTCAGTAAACTATGGAGTAGCTCATCCGCCAGCTCATATACCCCACCCAACAATCGGCTGAGAATCAACCCAAATACTCGTCCAATCGATCCCAGGTTTCACGGATTCCCTGTTCCATGCCCATGTCGATGACCGTCTTCAAGGATTCTTCCGAATCGTACAGCGTACGGGAGATCACCTTCGTGCCGCCTTCAGTCTTCGGTCGTCCACGAATGGTCGTCCACGTTTATTTATTGTGAATTCAAAAAACAATTACTTTACTTACATCCATTGTTTTTGCCGCAATCGGTGCTTCTGCAGCTACTAAAGATTCATATCTATAAGCATTAATCCAATCTATAAAGTCATAGCCATCATAATTATATACATATCCTTCAAATACAATCTTTTCATCATAAATATTCCGATGAACCATTCGATGGGGATATAGCCCATCTCCTTCTTGAATCCAAGTGATAAATTCTTCTTTCAAAACTTCGATGTTCTCTGCCACATCGACTTCAACTAGAAAGTGCTTGTAAGAATCCTGCTTAATCCCTGTTTCGATGATCTGAACAAGTGCTTTATGTTCCAGGTTCCAGTCTATTCCATAATCGCTTCCAAACCATTCCTCTTTTTTAGTTTCGCTTGGATCTTCATGAATAGTCTTTAGTTCCAATAACACTTCCAAGCCATTGAGTAGGTATGAACCTAAAAAATAATTTGTTACGATCTTTTCCAGCAAGCGATTCCGACTGTTATACATTAAAAGTTTCGAGAAGCGGCTAAGTATTATTTCAGCCTTTTCGTTAATTTCGATTTTAAAAAAAGTATCATCTTTTAAATCTCCATCTTTTTCCATGATCGTTAATCTACCTCTTCCACTCTCTCCTATATCCATAACTGTTTTTAAGATGCGTAATTCTTTAAGACTTAATTTTTCAATATCTTTTAAAATTTCATGTTGTTTATCCGACAACGAATAAGTGGTTAACAGATCATGGTTGCCAACCAACTCTCTTATGTAAGGTTCCATATTTCTCACTTGATTATACATAGACATGTTACTACCTCCTAAGGAGTGTCTTCGAACTTATTTTAATCTTAGCAAAATAGAAGCTAAGTATAAGAAGGCTTTGAATGTACAGCTTAATTTGTCATAGCGAATGGCCAAAAAACGGTAATTTTTCAGCTTATTGAACAAACATTCGACTAAATGACGCTTTTTGTACAGCCACTAATCGATATTTCGTTGGATCTTACGGTGCTTTCGACTTGTAATCACGGGCTTCACTTGGCGAGCTCCTAAAAGCTTCAAAATTTCATTCGTGTCATAGCCTTAGTTGGCTGAGACGGTTTTATGGATGAGATCCATTTGCCTAAGCATCTCGTAGCCCTTCGTCCAGTCATTTTCGTGGCCAACTGTCAGCTCCGATTGAATCGGATTTCCCAATCCGTCTACTACGGCATAAATCTTAGTGGTTACTCCACCCCGGGATCGTCCGACTATTTGCTTGGTCGGCCTCTTTTGCTCCTGCTGCATGTTGGTAACCCCGGACAATTAAAGCATCGATCATGAGGCTTTCCTCGTCCGCATTCGTTCTTTCTGCAAAAATTCTTGGGTACGTTTCCGCTGTTCATTTATGGTTTTTATCTTTTTCTCTTTCTCCTTTTTTACCCACTCTTTAAGACTCTTGAGATTTGAACACACACCTAGTTTTAGCTACAGAAAAACTGCTTAGTTGGGCATATGAAAGCTCTACTAAGCAGTTTTTGCGAAATATTTTAAATTAATAAGAATTAGTAGGCTTCTTCTTCAGTAGGTAATGCAGGTTGAACAAAAGACGGATTCGCTTTTCCTGTTTCATACCTTATGCCATAAAAAATATGCTCTGCTTTACTGCTTCCATCATGATAATGCCAATAATATCTGTCAGTAGAAGACTTATTATAAGGGTTACGGAGCGCTTCATTTTCTGGGCCTGCCGGTTTATTAAGAGACAAAGCCCTTGCTAACTCGAGAGCGGACACTTGATTAGGAGTCCATATATTAGCTTTCTTAAATTGCCCTGGCTTCTCTTGTGCTTTTTTTGCCATTTCAAAAACATAAGCTTTTGCTTCATCAAAAGTTAACACAGTGCTTGAGTATAATCTTAAGTTTTTATTTGGATCGAAATTAACTATGTAATATTTATACTGCATTCTTTCATCAATATCTTCTGCATATTTATACACTTCATCTACGAAAACAGTATTATAAGATCTTTTCATTCCATTTACAGCACTCTCAGCAAACCAAAGTAAAAGTTCTGTAATGACATTGCCGGTTTTGATTGTAGCATTAACGCTAAATTCTTGTTGTTCCTCTAATAAAGGAGGAATAAGCAAAAGATTCCCCTCACTGGCACTATACTGCTTAACATTTTCATCGCCTTCAGCATATACACTATTAAGTGAGTGGTTTGAAAAAAGGGCGAAAAAGCTAGACATAGAAAAGATACATAAAATTATTTTTCTTGAAATTTTACTCAAAATCAAAACCTCCATTTTTTTATTTTATTACATTTATTATAAAAAAATTTAAATAATATACAAGTACTGATATAAATAAGATACTTTTTACCCTTATACACAAAAATAAGTCTAAATCAATGGGTATTACCTACCAATTTAGACTTATTCTTAGATAATCACTTAATTAATTACCTGCCGCTTCCCACGCTGCGATCTCTTCGCGCACGATTGGGGCGACCTTCGTGCCCAACAGCTCGATCGAGCGCATCACGTCTTCGTGGTTCTTCATCGTGCCCACCGGGGTGTGCAGCATGAAGCGGGTGATGCCGACCTTCTTGCGCAGGTCGATGATCTTCTTCGCCACCGTCTCGGGACCGCCGACGTAGAGGGCACCTTCCGGTCCGCGCAGAACGTCATAACCTTGACGCGTGTAAGGGCCCCAGCCGCGTTCGCGGCCCAGCACCGTCATGGCGTACTGCATGGACGGGAAGAACTTGTCCGCCGCTTCGTCGTCGGTCTCCCCGACGAAGCCGTGCGAGTGCGACGCGACAGGAAGCAGCGAAGCATCATGGCCGCCATGCTCGGCGGCACGCTTGTACAGATCGACGAGCGGCGCGAACTGCGCCGGACGTCCGCCGATGATCGCCAGGACAAGCGGCAGGTTGAGGAGTCCGGCGCGAACTACGGACTCCTGATTGCCTCCGCTGCCGATCCAGATCGGCAGCTTCTCCTGTACAGGACGCGGATAGACCCCGCGGCTCTTGATTGCCGGGCGATGACCGCCCTTCCAGTCCACAATCTCCGATTCCTGAATCTTGAGCAGCAGCTCCAGCTTCTCATCGAACAGTTCATCATAGTCGTTCAGGTCATAGCCAAACAGCGGGAATGATTCGATAAACGAACCCCGACCAGCCATGATCTCGGCGCGGCCATTCGAGATGGCGTCTACCGTCGAGAAATCCTGAAAGACGCGAACCGGGTCTGCCGAAGACAGTACGGTGACTGCGCTGGTTAGACGGATCTTCTCTGTGCGCGCTGCCGCCGCAGCCAGAATAACCGCTGGAGCGGAAGCCGCATAATCCACCCGGTGATGCTCGCCTACGCCAAATACATCCAGACCGACTTGATCCGCAAGCGCGATTTCATCCACCACCTGACGGATACGTTCCGCGTGGCTGATCGTCGGTCCGTTTCCGTCAGCCGGGGTCGTTTCTACAAAGGTACTGATGCCGATTTCCATGATTGAATCTCCTTTTTGATAAGCCGATCGGTTGAGTATCGGTCGTATATATTTATTAAAGTAAGTAACTATAATTATTTTATATACTCATTATCAGGCTTTTCGCTGGAGATTTCAAGTGCTTTTTGCAAATGCGGGTTATCCCTCTTCCTGCCAACCCACAGACAGCCGGGTCTTCAAGGATCTTCAAGGCCATTAATTAACGAATCTTAGGACCAGCGGGCAGGAATCATGACGAAAAATACGATCAGAATCAGACCGGCAATCAACAGGGCAACTCCCGCTGCAAGATTGGCTGTTTTTTGACGGGCCGCCGTCTGCTCTGTGGAAGCCCCATCCCCTCTTCGGTAAGGCTGGGGAGTCGGAAGAAGCCCTCTTCTTACATACAAGATGCCTAACAGAATCAGTGCCACTCCCGGTAACATCAGAAGAATTTGTTCATTGGTCATCCTCTTCATCCTTTCCTTTTTTATAAGTATATGTAAACCAAAACACAACAACGTGCGTCATGTTGAGGATCACACTGCTTTTAGGGTAAAAAGAAAAGAACGCTTATCTCAGAACCAGAAAGGATGAATAACATTGAGCAGACTTCAGGACAAGATCGCACTGATTACAGGCGGCGCATCCGGAATCGGCCTCGCTTCAGGTATTCGGTTCGCCCAGGAAGGCGCATCGCTCATCCTGACCGACATCTCCGATGCCAAGAAGGATGAAGCACTCGCACAGATCGAAGCAGCGGGCGGCAAAGGGATTTTTCTCAAGCACGATGTGACCCTCGAAGAAGACTGGCAGCGTGTATTCCAGCAAGCAGAAGAGACTTTTGGACGCGTGGACATTGTGCTGAACAATGCGGGCATCGGGCTGCGCGGCAATGTGGAGGAGACCAGCTACGAAGACTGGAAGAAAGTGATCGATGTGAACTTGAACGGTGTCTTCCTCGGCACGAAATATGGCGTCATCCATATGAAAAAGCATGGTGGGTCGATCATCAATGTCTCGTCTATCGAAGGATTGATCGGTGATCCCGGTATCGCGGCGTATAATGCCAGCAAAGGCGGGGTGCGCATCCTGACCAAATCCGCTGCGCTGCATGCTGCCCAATATCAGATTCGGGTCAACAGCATCCATCCCGGTTATATCAAGACACCGATGATCGGCAGCGATCCGGAAGCGATGAAATATCTGACCTCACTGCATCCGATCGGCCATCTTGGTGAACCGGAAGACGTAGCGAACATGGCGCTGTTCCTGGCTTCCGACGAATCCAAGTTTTCGACCGGCTCGGAATTTATTGTGGACGGCGGGTATACGGCGCAGTAAGAGCGGCTATGCAGCGAACGTCATGTCGTCACCTCGCATTGAAACCGCTTTAGAATTATGGCACAATGGCGAAGGAATCTGATGCAGCGAAGAGGAGGAATCACCCAATCATGAGAACGATCAAGCTGGGAACAAGCAACCTGGACGTGCCGGTCGTGGCCGTCGGCTGCATGCGTATCAATTCGTTGGATAAGCAGGAAGCGGAGACTTTTGTCCAGACCGCGCTGGACGCGGGGGCGAACTTCTTCGACCATGCGGACATCTATGGCGGCGGCAAATGTGAAGAAATCTTTGCGGAAGCGGTACATATGAGTCCTGCTGTACGCGAGAAATTGATTCTTCAATCCAAATGCGGTATTCGTCAGGGGCAGTTCGACTTTTCCAAAGAACATATCCTGTCATCCGTGGATGGCATCCTGAAGCGTCTGAATACCGAATATCTGGATGTTCTGCTGCTGCACCGCCCGGATGCACTTGTTGAACCGGAAGAAGTCGCGGAAGCGTTCGACCAATTGGAATCGTCCGGCAAGGTGCGTCACTTCGGCGTATCCAACCAGAAGCCGATGCAGATCGAGCTGCTGAAAAAGCATGTGAAGCAGCCTCTCGTCGCCAATCAATTGCAGTTGAGCATCACGAACGCCAACATGATCTCCAACGGCGTGAATGTGAACATGCTGATTGACGAATCGGTAGACCGCGATGGAAGTATTCTCGACTACTGCCGTCTGCATGACATCACCATTCAGCCGTGGTCACCGTTCCAATACGGATTCTTTGAAGGGGTCTTCCTCGACAATGACAAGTTCCCGGAACTGAACGCAGAGATCAACAAGGTTGCTGCCGATCATGGCGTGAGCAACACCACCATCGCCATCGCGTGGCTGCTGCGTCATCCGGCGAACATGCAGCCGGTGACAGGTACAACTAATGTTCAGCGTCTTCAGGACTGCATCAAGGCCAGCGAAGTGAAGCTGTCCCGCGAAGAGTGGTATGGCATCTACCGTGCCGCAGGCAACAAGCTGCCTTAATGATTCGGTAGGAAGGTTCAGAACCTATTTACTCTGTAAAAAACCCCCTTTTCCATCGCCTGAGCGGACATGGGAAAGGGGTTCTTTGGTGAAAAGTGGAGCTTTGACAAGGTCAGTTTTCATGTCAAAGGTTAAATGCTGCAAATCGCTGCGAACTCAAGGCTCTGGCTGCCGACCTACAGCCCCGGCCGCAGAATCTGATTCTTGAGTCGATCTGCTCCGCTATGTAACGTTATCTCATACAGCTCAACCAGCCGACGGCCTACCGCGTCCAGATCCAGCCCCAGCGCCAGCTCCCGCCCTTGAACGGTCAGGCTGGGCAGTGTCTGTTCGGTAATGCCGCGAATCCCCCGTTCGAAGGTCTCCAGACTGCGTCCCTTGTAGACGGTGAAGCCATCCTCCAGCCAATCCGCATAGATCGGCAGATCGCGTACGAGTACCGGAATACCGGCTGCCAGTGCCTCCAGCAGAACAATTCCTTCCGTCTCCTCGTGCGTAGGGAACAAGAATAGATTCGCTCCACAATACGCATCGCGCAGGTCATCCCGATTGACGTAACCGGGAAAATGCAGATTCGGCAGCTTCGTCTCGACCGCTTCCCGAATCTTGGCGGGAATCATGTAGAGCGGGGTAAAGCCAAACCAATAAAATTCATGATCCGGCATCCGGCGTGCCAGCTCCACGAAATCGAGGACGCCTTTGCGTTCGATATAATGACCGACCGACAGCACAACCTTCGTGTCTTCAGCCAGCCGATACCTGCTGCGGAATCGCTGCCCCGCTTCCGGGTCAGGCGCGAAAAAGGCGCTGTCCACGCCATTCGACAAGGCGACAATGGGATTGGTCACGCCGTAGTTCTGGATCAATCCCTTGGCGTAGTCCGTTGGGGTGATGAGCAGGTCGGCACTGCCGTAACAGCGCATAATCCACCGCTTGAACAGCGGGGCCATCAGATTGGAGCCGATGAACGAGTTGCGAAAATCTTCCATCGTGGAATGGGCATGGTAGACGACCTTCTTCCCCTGGCGTTTCGCTCGCCGCGCCATACGCAGCGAATCCGGGAAGATGGTATTGAGATGAACGAGATCGTAATCCTCGCGTTCATCCATGGTGTATTCGATGCCAAGCCGCTCCAGCGCCCCGCGCTGATGACGAACAGCTTCGCCGACGCCGCTGCGGCTCACTGTTTTCAGTGAGCCGGCGTACAGCAGTATTTTCATAAAGATATTCCTTCCCTTCCGTATCTGCACCCTGTGACCCTGTGGAACGCTTAGGCGATCCCAAACAGCTTTGCCACATAGGTAATCGCCGCGCTCAGACCGAAGCTGTAGGCCGCAATCGCCAGAGGCTTGCCCAGCAGAATAATCGTGGTGAAGCGGCGCACCGTCATCTTGGTCGTACCCGCCAGGTAGCACAGGAAATCATCAGGAGCCACGGGCATAAAGATGGCGACGGCGAACAGGTTATTGAAGCGGCGCCCTTCTGTCCAATGTACGTATTTGGCACGCAGCTTGGGACTGAACATACTCTCGATAATTGGCTTGCCATAACGTCGCGCCAACAGGAAAGCCGCCAGAGAGCCGAGACAGATGCCCACATAATTATAGAGAAATCCAGCGATCGGTCCGAAGACCAGTACACCGGCGACACAGCCAATTCCACCCGGCAGGATCGGAATGACGACCTGCACGGCCTGGAAGATCACGAAGATCAGCGGTGCCCATAGACCGAAGCCCGAGAGGAACTGCTCCAGCGCCACCTGGGAGCTGAAGATTCCGGTGTAGAAGCCATAGACCACCAGCGCCGCACATGCGGCAAGACCGGCGACTGTTGAGGCGTTCATCATGTAGCGAAGCGAAAAGGGCTTCATGCGAGGTTCCTCCGATCATGAGTTGGAGTAGCAAAACAGGAAGAGGGGCGGGCTGCTCACCTGCAGATGCGTTGGACATAGAAAGCAAGGCCGCCGCTTGGAAAGAGTCATTGATCGTGAAGGGATCGTTATTTGATGGCGGGGAGCATAAACACACGACTGTTGGCCGGTTCATAGGAGGCGATGGCGCGTCCATACACCTGCTCGACACTTGCACCAAAGGCCGAGGAAGAATAGCGACCCAGTGCGGCAGCGCGGGCATTGCTTCCCATCCGCTTCAGCAGGTCTCCTCCGTAAAAGGCAAGCTGCAAGGATTGTTCAAACTGGTCAAAAGACTCATACTGCCAACCGTTATATCCGCTGTCTACAACGCCCTTGAGGCAGTCGTCACGGCGGCAGAGTACGGGCAGGCCCGAGGCCATGGCTTCAATATAGGTCAGCCCCTGCGTCTCGCTGCTGGATGCGCTGACGAACAGATCGCCCAGCCGGTAATAATCGGCAATCTCGCCGGGCTGAACCATGCCTGCGAAGATCACTCGCTGTTGAATCCCCAACTCCTCCGCGCAGCGCTCCAGCGTCTGCCGATGAGGCCCGTCGCCGACGATCAGCAGCTTGGCTGCCTGATTGCGGCTTTGCGCGACGAAATGCAGGATTTCTTCCAGATTTTTTTCTTTGGCCAGCCTGCCGACAGAGACCATTACCTGATCTTTTTCGGACAATCCAAGCTTTTTCCTAAGAAGCAAGCGACGTTCACCGGACAATTCCTGCTGGAACTGCTGAAGATCGACGCCTGTTGGTACGACTTGAATATCTCCTGGCACCCCGTAACCCGCCAGCAGACCGCGAACCTTCTCCGTTGGCGCGATCACGCACTGTACATGCCCCAGCGTCTTGCGGGTAAACCAGGCGACTGCGGCCCGTCCCCAGGTTCGGCTTGGCGAGAAATAATGCGTGTAATCTTCATATACCGTATGATACGTGTGAACGATGGGAACTTTCAACTTGACCGCTATGTATTTGGCCATTCGGAACGTGCTGAACTCGCACTGCGAATGGATCAGATCAGGCTTCCAATCAATCAGTGGGCGCAGTTCTCTGCGATGAACCCGCAGCGCCGTGCGAACGCCGGGATACAGTGCGGGAACCGAACCGATATATGTGACACCATCTTCCGTAAACGAATGTCCGTCCGGCGACAGAGTCAGAATCCGGACTTCATGTCCGTTTCTCTCCAGCTCGCTTTGCAGATTGACCACCGAGGTGACGACTCCATTGATGATTGGCCGGTAACATTCGGTCGTAATCAAAATTTTCATACCTGTCCCTCGATTTCGATTGAATTTTGGCCGTTGGGAATACCCTGTATTGTACTTCATGTTCTTAAAATACATTCCAGCCGCAGATTAAACAATACTAAACAATTGTTAACATTTCGTCCCCGTTTTGTCTTTTCTTCATCTATAGACGCTTCGAGCCCCTTATTCCCTGCGAAAACTTGTGATTTTTCTTGCTCAACCTCATAAATATCATGGGAAAGTCGGTTGAAAACGGTTATAATCTTTGTTCTAACGCACAATGAAAAAGGTGGCGTCGTTCCATGGATCGTCTGACCGCAAAGAGGTGAAAAGCATGTTCCAACTCTCCAACCGACAGGCACAGGAGATCGTCGATAAGATGATGCTGGATATTCCCTACAACATAAACATTATGAACCATCAGGGTGTTATCATCGGAAGCGGAAATAAATATCGAGTCGGGACGGTACACGAAGGCGCGGTGCGTGCGCTTGAGACCGGACGCATGGTGGAAGTGTTTGAAGATGGACGTTTTGAGAAAAAAGGAACCAATGAACCGATCGTGATCGGCGATGAGCGCATTGGGGTGATTGGGATCAGTGGAGAACCGGAGGAAGTGAGGCCGTTCTGCAATATCGTTCGCACGACCGTGCTGCTGCTGATCGAACAACGTACCAATCTCGAAAATCTCGCCCATGAGGAAAGCCGCCGCTCCGCGTTCATTCGGATGCTGCTGGAGCATCGCGGCACGTATACCCAGAAGATCAAGCGGGAAGCCGCGGCGTATCATCTTGACCTGAATTTGAAAACCAGTGTGCTGTATATCGTAGGCCTTGAGCTTACGGAGGAGACGCAGGCGCTGCTGCTCCGCTTCCCGTCCTTCCGTCTGGAGGATGGCGCTTATCTGACCCTGCTTCAGGATGACTCTCCGCCCCGGAAGTGGCTGGAGCTGCTGCTTCGCGGACAGTCTCGAGCGCTTGCCGCCGTAGGGCGGGCGGAGGAAGGGATCGCGGACAGCTTCATGCAGGCGCGTGCCGCGCTGGGCGTGCTGATGGCGCTGCGTCCGGATGCGAGCATTGTCGAGTTCGACGAGGTACCTTTTCTGGCTGGACTGGCTGCGGCTGACATTCCCCCCCGGCTGCATGCGGCTGCGCGGCTGGATGAGCACCCGGAACTGCTGGCAACGCTGCGCACCTTCGTCGATTGCGAGGGGAGCATGTCTGCGTCAGCCGCTGCACTCAACATCCACCGCAATACTTTGCAATACCGATTGAAGCGGATCGCCGAGCTGACCGGGCGTGATCCCCGCCGACTGCTTGAGCTGTTCCAACTGGTGTACGATCTGCTGGCTGATTATCGCTGATTGCTGGGCTGGCATTACTTCATCAAAAAGAACCCAACCAGGCGGTATCGCTTGGATGGGTTCTTTGCTTTTCCTCCGATTCTCAATCCGCGAACTTCAAGACCCGGGCGATATTCTCGCAGGTACGTGCCACGTTCTCCGGCCCGGCGGCCAGCAATTCGGACAATTCACCCGCGCCAGGCACAATGCCGAAGATTGCATCAATGCCTTCGTCATGCAGCGTCTCGATCCCTTCGCCGATATAACCGGCAACGGCAATGACTTTTTTGCCCGCGCGCTTGGCTGCCTGGGCAACGCCATACGGCGTCTTGCCAAACTTCGTCTGGAAGTCGATGCCGCCTTCCCCGGTAAACACGATGTCCGCCTCAGCCGCTTTGCGCTCCAGTTCGGTATAATCCAGCACAATCTCTACACCCTTGCGCAGTTCGGAACGTGCGAATACCAGAAGTCCCGCGCCAAGCCCCCCGGCCGCACCTGCGCCCGGAACATCCCGCACATCCCGTCCCAACTGCTCCGCGATCACATCGGCATAATGGGACAGATTGCGATCCAACTGCTGCACCATGTCCGGTGTGGCTCCTTTTTGCGGACCGAATACAGCCGAAGCGCCATGTTCTCCGCACAGCGGATTCGTTACGTCACAGGCGACGACCATCTCCACATCCTGCAATCGGGGATCGGCATCAGACAGATCAATGCGATGCAGTTGGTCAAGTCCACCTCCACCCCGGGGAATATCGCGCCCCTGTTCATCGAGAAAACGAACCCCCAGCGCCTCCGCCATGCCCGCTCCGCCATCGTTGGTGGCACTGCCGCCAATGCCGATCAGAATCTTTTTGACGCCGCGATCCAGACATTCCCGAATCAATTCACCCGTGCCATAAGTGGTCGTGATGAGCGGGTTCTTGGTGTCTCTTGCCACCAGATGAATCCCGCTTGCCGAAGCCATCTCGATTGCAGCCGTTTCCCCGTCTCCAAGCAGGCCGAAGCTCGCCATTACCGGTTTGCCCAGCGGTCCGGTGACCTCTTTGTCATGCAGACTGCCGCCGGAGGCGTCAACCAGCGACTGTACCGTCCCTTCGCCGCCGTCCGCCATGGGCACATGGATGAAGTGGGCTTCTGGATACACCCGGCGCAGCCCTTGTTCCATCGCTACGCACACCTCTTTGGCTGTCATGCTTTCCTTAAAAGAATCCGGGGCCAATAAAAAAGTCTTGCCGCTCATGGGATCACTCCATTCTCTATCAAATGCTTCTAAATCCAAATTCAACTACAGGATAAAACCGTACAAGAGAGTCGCCACGATCATCATCGTACCGCCAACAATGGCCTCGTAAGGGATAACTCCCATCCGCTGACGGATCGTCATCTTCATCGCGTCCGCCGTCACATGGAAGTAGTTGCCCTGCGGCAGCGAGTCGATGACCGTTGCACCGGTATGCACCATGACCGCCGCAGCCAGCGGAGCCGTGCCCATATTCAGAATGGCATCTCCAAATGAGCCGGTGGCGAGAATGACACCCGTTGACGTCGAAGCCGTTGCTGCGGCCATCAGAATCCCGGAGATCGGAGCCAGGAATGTGCCCGAGATGCCGGAAGCTTCAATCAGCGACACGACCTGGGTAGACAGGTCAGACGCCGAGATCAACCCGGCAATTCCGCCCGCACCGATCAGAATCAGCACGGTTGCGGTCATTTTATTCAATCCGGAAGTCGTATATTGCAAAATCTTGCCGCCCTGACGCATCGCCAGCATCCCGATGATCGCGGCAAGCGGCAGAATGTACATGGCGTCCACCTTGAAATTGGCCAGTAGGTCGATGCCGGAGATCGATCCGATCGGATTAATCATCAGCAGCACAACGGCAACCAGTGGAGCGACAATTGCCCGACCCAGCGGCGGATACTTGGACATATCGACCTCGCCTCCGGGCACTTCTTCGTTGGCAACCTTCATGCCTTTGTTCTTGAGCAGGGAGGCGACCAACACGGTTACGATCAGACCACATACGGCAGGAATAAATCCGGCCAGCATGACGCGGCTCAGATCCAGATCGAAGCCTCGAGCGGCTGCAATCGTATTCGGGTTCGGCGAGATGATGTTCCCTGCCTTGCCGCCGCCCGATAGAGCCAGCAGCAGCGCCAGTTTGGAGATCCCCATCTTGTTGCCTACCGACAAGGCAATTGGAGCCACGATCAGCACCGCCACCGGGATAAAGACGCCAACAGCCGTGATAATCATCGTAGCCAGAGCCAGGGCGAGAATGGCCCGACTGCCACCGAATTTGCGTACAATCGCCTGGGCGATGGTCTCGGCTGCGCCGGACTCCATCATCACACCGGCCAATACACCGGCAGCCAGCACCCGCAGCACGGTTCCCATTACGCTCTGCGTGCCGTTGACCAATACGCTGACGGTTTGCTCCAGATTTGCGCCTCCAATGAGAGCGCCTACAATTGCGCCCAGAAACAGCGCATAGACCGGATTAAGCTTGCGCAGGATCAGTACGATGGCCAGCGCCAGTCCGACCAATGCACCCATCCAGCTGATTGTGAGTCCATCCATCTCTTACATCCTCCCACGTTCGTTAACGATTTGTGCCCGAGTGCGCGATCTTCTCCAGACGCATCTCCGCTTCCAGTCTGCCCGTCCCAAAAACAGGGCGAATCAGATGGAATCGACAAGGAGCGAATCGGATCGAGAACGCGAGCGATTGGTTTCTGTCTTCTTGAACACGCTTTCAGTATAGTGGCTGAGGAGTGGCAAAAGATATTGATGGAAGGACGAAATTTATTGTGCAAATGAACAACGAGAAAGGAAATATATAGGTGGCGGATAGAGAGGGAGGAGCGGTAGATGACAGCCCCGAGACAGCAAAAAAGCTTGGGATGGAGAAATCCATCCCAAGCTTTGAGATTTTCTTGGCAACCTGACAGCCTGGGACAGAAAATTCCGTCCCAAGCCTCATTCGTCTGCCCGCACTGGGCGGAGAGCCATATATCAGGATAAACGCCGCGTCCACGCAGATCGCTTCCAGCATGTATCTTACTGGAGCCGATATACCGCAAACGGTGCGCCCTGGCAAAACGGTTCACTGATCTCGTCCAGCCTGCGCAGCAGAGCCTCATCAGGAGCGAAATCCATGCTGGCCAGGTTCGCTTCGATCTGCTGCGTGCTGGTAGCACCGGCAATCACCGTCGAGACACTTGGACGGCGCAGCAGCCAGGCCAGTGACAGCACGCTTGGCGTGGTTCCGGCTTCAGCGGCAAGTTCGCTGACCTGTCTGCCCAACTTCAGATAACGCTCGCTCAGGAAGCGATTGAAGTTCGGATCGGTCTCGGCTCTGGAACCCGCTGGTGATCGGTTCTCACCGCTGTATTTGCCGCTGAGAATTCCGCCTGCCAGCGGGAAGTAAGGAATCATCCCCAGCCCCTGATCCAGCAGCATCGGGATCAGCTCGTTCTCGGGTGTGCGATCAGCCAATGAATAGGAGGTCTGGCTGGAGATGTAACGAACGTAACCAGAGCGCTCGCTGATGCCTAATGCCTTCATCAGTTCCCAGGCGGCATAATTCGATGCGCCAACATAACGAACCTTGCCGGATGACACAAAATCATCCAGCGTACGCAGCGTCTCTTCCAGCGGGGTATACGGATCGAAGGTATGAATCTGATACAGATCAACATGGTCGGTCTTCAGGCGCTTGAGACTTGCTTCCAGCTCCAGCTGAAGCTGGCGGCGCGAGGCGCCCTGTCCGCGTGTGCCTTCATATGGCAGCCCCGCTTTGGTGGTCAGCACCACTTCATGACGGCGCCCTTCCAGCGCTCGGCCAATGATGCTCTCGGATGCGGTTCCCGCATAGATATTGGCTGTGTCGATGAAGTTGATTCCACTGTCAATGGCCGCATGAAGGATGCGAATCGAAGTCTGTTCGTCGGCCCGCTTGCCGAACGCATTGGTTCCAAGTCCAAGTTCGGACACCTGAAGTCCGCTGCTGCCGAGTCGATTCCATTTCATAATGAGCCAACCTCCTTCTTTGTGCCTTCTTTTCTCTATCCAAAAAGGAAACTATTCGCTGTCATGATCCGCTTGCTGTTCCGCTGCGCCTCAGGCAGTCGGCAGGAGCAACGGATGAAGCACCATATAGACGTCAATCCCATCCTCGCTCTCCGTCTCAAAGCCAAATCGGGCATAGAGCCGCCGAGCGGCGCTGCCCTGAAGCACATTGAGCCGCACGGGGCGAGGATCTTCCGCCGCCAGAAGCAGCATTCGGCGCAGAACCTCCGCGCCCACGCCATGTCCCCGACTGTCGCGGCTGAGATAGAAGTGCTCCAGCAGCCAGCCTTCCCCCTGGGCATCCGGCTTCAGGGCGACGCAGCCTGTGAAGCGGCCTCCGACCTCCACAATCTTCGTGTACTGCGGATCATACGAACCATAGAAACGCTCCCGCACTCGCTGCTCGTTATAACGTCCCAGACGACTCAGGCTGTCGAACAAGGCTTCCGCCCGCAGCTCGGCCAGGCGCCGCGCATCGTCAGGCTGCGCAGGCAGCAGTTGAATATCCGATGATGGATTCATCCTCTCGGTCATCCTCTCGCCTTCCCCCAGTGCCCCGGGCGATCCAGGCCCGGCGGAAGCACGGTGGCGGCGTCACCCTGCGCCGCGTTCACCTGCACCTGGGTCAGGAACAGGGCGCCGGTCAGGTCGGCGCCCGACAGATCGGCGTCCCGGAAGTCGGCGCCGATCAGATCCGCTTCGCGCAGATCGGCGCCGCGCAGATTCGCGGCGATCAGGTACGCGCCGCGCAGGTTGGCGCCGCGCAGATCCTCTCCGCGCAGATCGGCGCCCATCAGGTCGGCGCCGCGGCCCACGGCCGGCTTGCGTCCGCGCCGGCCGTTCTTGCGCGGGGACGACGTCCCGCGCGAAGACTCGCCGCCTGACTTGCGGCGGCGCAGCGCCTCAGCACGAACGAGTTCGCTGCCCTCCAGCAGCAGCTCGTTCACCTGCGCGCGCTGCGCGGAGACGCTCAGCGCTTGCAGAGCGTCGGGGTCCTGCCGCGTGAGGCGCTCGACTTCGGCGAGCTGCTCACGCAGGCGCGGATGGAGCTTCGAGGCCGCCGGGCGGCCAAGAAGCTCCTCCATGTACAGCATCAGCTCATGAAGCTGCCAGACGATAGGCAGCACGGCGAACATGGCGCGCGCCGTCTCCGGACGCTCCCGCCAACTGATCCCGCCAAACGTCTCCTGCGAGACTTTCTGCCCCGCCCCGAAACAGTCGTAGACGGTGCAGCCGCGGAAGCCGCTGGTTCGCAGATGCTGATGGATGCCACAGCGATGGTCTTCCCGCAGATTGCGGCAGGGTTCTCCAGCCGCCTTGTCGATTGCAAAATCAACCGAGACGCTAAAAGGCAGCGCCGCGCAGCACAGCCCAAAACATTGCTCGCAGTCCCCGCGATACGTCTGACGGTAGGCCAGCGATGGCGAGTCCATGCTCTTTGAATCTTCGCTCATAAGAGTCAATCCTCCACAAGATTTAATCCGTTTCCGACTTCATTCGTTCTCTATCTTAGCGCGTTTTGGCCTTCGGCAACACGTTTTTTCCTTTTTTTCGTTCGTAAAAGGGCTACCATCCGAATGAGCAGAGCGGCTGATCTTCATCCCGCGCCCCATCAGGAGAAGAACAAAGACCCGATTCTCGAAGAGAACCGGGTCTTGGCAAGGAGATGTTCCACAGAACGTCTCGCCTGGCTGGATCAGTAATATTTATTTGCCCGTGAATTCGGTAAAGAACTCGTCCTTATTCGTACCGGCTACCGTCAAAGCGCTGTAGCTTCTGGCCAGTTGAAGCTCAAAGCCTTGTCCGGAACGAACGGCTTTGACCCCTGCCAGGTTCAAAGCAGTCAGACGTGTGTTGATGTAGGTAATCATCGCGTCCAGCTCGGTCTGGGAACCCGCGCCATCCGGATCGGCGAAAGTTTGATTCAGATTGATCGTCCCGGTCTTCACGCCATTGTTGACGGTAAAGCTGCGGCTGCGGCTTTGTCCATCCACACCCGTAGACGAAGATTGCGTAAACCAGGTGCTCCAGCCGCCGCTCAGGGTTACGGTCGAAGCCGATCCCGTGATCGTGGAACTGAGCGTGAAGGTATCCGCGTTGCCAAAGGCCATCAGCGTGCGCGTCATCAGATCCAGATGATTAGCATTGTAGTAGTCCTGAATGGCACTGTCCACAATCGAACCGGCCATTTGGCCGTTTGTGAATTCGGTATTGACGTCCCAATCCACATCTACAGGGATGATGTGCGTGCCGTCATTAATGGTGAAATGAACCGGGTTGGACTTAAACTGTGTCGTGGTAATCGACTTGCTGACAAAGCTTGGTGCAGCCGCGGCGACATTTTTATAATTGAAGTTGGTGATGTCTTTGCTCTTGATGACATAAGGACCCTTCAGCTCACTTATCTTCGCCACTGAATCGTTCAGCTTCGTCCGATTGGCGTCCGATACATAGGTCTTCTGCGCCGAAGTCAGCGCATTGTACCCAGTCTGCGCAGACTGCACAGCGGCTTCATCCGACAGTGTAAGCGAAGCGACAGCAGGAAGCGCTTCGATCTGACTTGTTACCCCTGCCGCTGCGTTGGTATCGGCTACGATCACCGCAATACGTGCCACTGCATCATTCAGCTTGTTCTGGTTGGCTGTAGATACGAGGGCTTGCTGCGCTGTCGTCAGTCCCGTAAAGGCAGCTTGTGCGGCATCCACGTCGGCTTTGTTGCCCAGAACCAATGCACTGACATCAGGCAGAGCCGCAATCTGCGCGGCCACGTCATCGGCCGCCTTCTGGTCAATTGCCAGTTGGGCTTTGAGCGCGGCAATTTTGCTCACCGCATCGCTTAACTTCGTTTTGTTCGCCGAGCTAATCAAGGCCTGGCGTTCAGTGTTTAGCGCTTGATACGCCTGGTTAGCTGCGTCAACGGCGTCTGCGTTGGCCAGCGTCAGCGAAGCGAGAGCAGGCAGAGCTTCGATCCGGCCTGTTACGGCCATCGCCATAACCGCATCCGCTTTGAGTGCGTCGATTCTGGCAGCGGCATTGTTCAGCTGAGTGACATGCTCCGCTGTGACACGTGCCTTCTGATCGGCAGTCAGTGCCGCGTAAGCCTGCTGGGCGTCTACCACTTGGGCTTCATTGGAGAGCTGCATTTGTTCCACGGTCGGGAGCGCCACGATCTTCTTCGTCACCTCATCAGCCGCTGCAATGTCCGCAGCCAATTGGGCTTTCAGTTCATTGATCCGCGTGACAGATGCAGTCAGTCGATCAAAGCTTTCGCTCGTCACATGACTTTTCTCTGCATCGGTCAGCTTGTCGTAAGCAGCCTGCGCTGCCAGCACCGCCGCTTCGTCCGTGAGCGCCAGCTGCAAGTCAGCGGGCAGATTCGTAATCTGCTTCATCACCGCTTCGGCTGCGGCGATGTCCGCAGCCAGCTGCGCTTCCAACTCGCTGATTTTCGCTGCGGCTGCCGTCAGGCTGGCGAGGCTTCCCTCTGTCACGTGAGTCTTCTGTGCTGCGGTCAGACCGTTATAAGCCGCTTGAACGGCTTTGACGGAAGAAGCATCCGTCAGTGCCAGCTTGGACACTTCCGGCAGCTGGATGATCTGATCCATGACTGCCTTCGCTGCCGCGATGTCAGCGACCAGTTGAGCGTTCAACTCATTGATCCGCGTCACGGCTGATGTCAGTCGATTGCGACTGTCGTCCGTCACATGACTTTTCTCCGCATCGGTCAGCTTGCCATAGGCAGCCTGAGCCGCCAGCACCGCAGTCTCATCCGTGAGAGCCAGCTGCGCAGTGATCGGCAGATTGGCGATCTGCTTCATAACGGCTTCAGCTGCGGCGATGTCCGCGGCCAGCTGTGCTTCCAGCTCACTGATCTTTGCAGCGGCAGCTGTCAGACTGGCGAGGCTGTCATTCGTCACATGCGTCTTCTGCGCTTCGGTCAGACCGTTGTAAGCGGTCTGGACAGCCTTGACGGACGAACCGTCCGTCAGCACCAGCTTGGACACTTCCGGCAGCTGTGCGATCTGATCCATGACCACTTGGGCTGCCGCAATGTCGGCGGCCAGCTGCGCCTTTAGCACGTCAATCCGTGCGACTGCGGCGTTCAGCGTGGTGAGGCTGTCATTCGTCACATGGATTTTCTCGGCAGCTGTCAGCTTACTGTAAGCAGCCTGGGCCGCCAACACCGCTGTCTCGTCTGTCAAAGCCAGCTTCGACGCAGTCGGCAGACCTACGATCAGCTTCATCACGGCTTCAGCTGCGGCAATCTCTGCGGCCAATTGTGCCTTCAGCTCACTCATCCGTGCAGCTGCGGCACGCAGCTTACTCAAACGATCGGCTGGAAGAAGCTTGGCGGCTTGCACATTCAGCGCTTGGTAAGCTGCTTGAGCCGCGGTCACGACCGCTTCATCCGACAGCGTCAGCACAGCCGCTTCAGGAAGGGCGTCGATCTGCAAAGCGGTCGCTTGAGCGGCAGCCTTATCCAGAGCCAGCTGTGCAAGCAAAGCGTCGATTTTCGATTTGGCTGCTGCAAGCGTCGTGAGCGCTTCGGCTTTGACCAGCTGTTTGCGCGCTGGCGTCAGGGCATTCAGATCCGCCAGCACCGCTTCCACCGCCGCCTGATCGTCCAGCGTCAAGGCCGACAGCCCCGGTAGAGCAGCAATCTTCTTCTGGAGGGCCTCAGCAGCCGCCAGGTCAGCGGCATATGCGATCTGAAGCAGGCGAATCTGTTCCGAAGCGCCCCATAGTTTCTTGCGGTCCTCCTCACTCATAAGCGACTGCTGAGAAGGACTCAATGCCAGGTACTCCGCAATGGCCTGCTTGACGTAGGCCTCATCGGACAGAGTCAACTTCGTCAGTTCTGGAAGCGCACGAATCCGTGCAGCGACCGCAGATACAAGTTCTTCACTGGTTGGTGATGTCACGGTGGGCGTACCTGTTGTGGAGGCAGATGAGGCAGGCGTCGCTGGGCGCTGTACGCCGGACAGCGGCATCTTCTCAAATGTGCTGCCCGTACGTGCTGCTTCGTTCATCTTCACGTTCGTGATCGTACCGGCTCCCGTTACTTTAACCGGAACCTTTAGATCCAGAGACTGCACGGTTACTCCCTCAGCCAGATTCAGGGTCAGCCCATTCGCGGACTCGCTAACTACGATACTGCTTACTCCACCGGTCTCGACCTTGAGGTTCGTCTGTGTACTGTCCACGGCTAACTGATCGAACTGACCGCGAAGTGAGACCGCGGATTGGGACGGCATCTGACTGGACAGCTCCACATTTTGGAAACCAGCAGCTCCACTTCCGTCTTCCTCCAGAATAGCCGAACCCTGCACACGGGCAGAACCAATCTGGGTTCTGCCTTCCGTGACCGTACGAACGGCGCCCTGCTTTTTATTGACGATCAGCACAGGCACGCTGGAATCTTCAATATGAATACTGTGTGCGCCGCCGCCTTGAACTTCAGCCTGTCCCAGCACGGTCACGTTCTGAAGCGTGGCGTCGCCTTCGCCAATCCCTGCACCCAGCACCAGGCTTCCGCTCACCACGGTATTTTGCAGCGTTACACCCGGAGCTGTAATCGCCGCGCCGCCGCGCGCAACAGCCAGTCCGCTTGCAGGACCGTAGGTTCCGGCTTTATTGTAGGTCATCCGCCCCTTGTCGAGGGAATTCTGAAGCATGACAATCGCCTCTGCACGTGTCGCGGTCTTGAGCGGACGATAAGTGTGATCGCTATAGCCGTTGATAATGCCGCTGTCCGCTGCTGCCCCAATCGCTCCCTTGCTCCATTCCGGCATCGAAGCCGCATCCGTGAACGCATTGGCCGCATCCGCATTAGGATCAAGCTTCAGCATCCGAACGATCATCAGCGCCGCTTCCTGTCTGGTGATCGGCTGATCCGGGCGGAATAAACCATCGGAAGTTCCATTAATGTAACCCGCTGCCACCGCGGCGGATACTTCCTTGGCTGCCCAACTTGTTGCCTGAACATCCGCAAACTGTGCCTGCTGCGCATCCTTGAAGCCGAAGGCCCGATTGACCAACGCCACGAATTCCGCACGTGTAATGGCGGCATCTGGTTGAAACTTTCCGTCCGCATATCCACGAATCCATCCCAGTTCCGCCCATTGTACGATTCGACTTTCTGCCCAATGGCCCTGAATGTCCCCTTTTGAAGCTGAAGCTGCCTGCACTTGTGTACTGCCCAGACCTGATAATACGCCGGAAGTCAGCAGCGCAGCCGCCAGCCCGGTACTGGCGATTCGCAGCCCCATTTTTCTATTTTTCATGTGTCTCCCCATTCCCCTTGGATACCAGATCATTTGATAATCAAGAAGATCATACAATTTAAATATTCAAAAATATATATAAAATTTTAGCAGTTTAACGTTTCAACGTACTGTAATAAATGACAAAAAAGCTTGAAAGAAGACAATGCCCCCTTCAAGCCTCTCAATTCCCTGCATCAACCTGTTAATCAAGACCAATACAGGAGATAACAGACTGCTTATTCATACCGATACGCGCCAATTTTCTAGGCTTTCCGTACAAATTCCGACTTCAGCTTCATCGCGCCAAATCCGTCGATTTTGCAGTCGATGTCGTGGTCTCCATCCACCAGCCGGATGTTCTTCACCTTCGTCCCGATCTTGAGCACCGACGAGCTGCCTTTGACCTTAAGATCTTTAATGACGGTTACCGAATCGCCATCACGCAGTTCATTACCGTTGGCGTCGCGTACCACCTTGCCACTTTCTTCCTCGCTGCCTGCTTCCGAACCGGGGGTCCATTCATGGGCACATTCCGGGCAGACCAGCAGATTGCCGTCCTCGTACGTATAAGCGGAGCCACAGGACGGGCAGTTTGGCAGTTCATTCATGAGCTTCATTCCCACTTTCAGCAAAATTCATTCTTCTCATCATGCCACAGGTAAGCAGCCTGTTCAACCTGCAAAGACGGCAATCCTGCGACATTTCAGGCTGCTTTCCGGCCGCTGTACCCTTTTGCCCCACGCAGATTTGGTTATTCCGCTTCCGTCAGCTGCTTCGCCGTCTCATAGAAGATCTCCACGGCTCTGGCGATGTCTGCTGCATCCGACCACTCTTCCGGACAGTGGCTAAGTCCCCCGCGGCTTGGCACAAACAGCATCCCCACCTTCGTGAAATCGGAGAAGATCATCGCGTCATGACCGGCTCCGCTGTTCAGCGGCCGGTAAGACACGCCAAGTCTCTCGCTGGCGGATTCCAACAGCCCCCGCACCTCATCATTCATCCGCTTGGGATGAATGTACAGCTGACGCTCAATCTCCACCTCGATCCCAGCCCCCGCCACAGAGGACGCCAGCGCTTCCGTCTGCGCCAGGATCTCCTGTACATCCTCTTCGCGTCCCGCACGCAGATCGACGGTAAACGTCACCTCGCCGGGAATCACATTCGCTCCGTTTGGCCTTACGTTTAGACGTCCGACTGTAGCTACCGTACCGCCGCCCTGCCGAGCTGCCAGCTCCGGCAGCCCGATGATGATCTTCGAGGCGGCAACCAGCGCATCTGCCCGCCGATCTATTGGCGTCGTTCCCGCATGTCCGGCACTGCCGCGCACCGTCACCTGAACCTGTGTCAGCCCCACAATCGCTTCTACAATGCCAATCGGAATGCCTTCTTCTTCCAGAATGGGGCCCTGTTCGATATGCAGTTCCAGAAACGCCCGAATGTCGGCGCGATCTCTGGAACCCGGCAGCGATGGATCAAGGCCAATGGCCCGCATCGCCTCCACAGTCGAGATTCCGTCTTTGTCCTTCACAGCCGCGAATTCCTCTGCACGGATGACGCCCAGCATCGCACGCGAACCGAGCAGTCCGCCCACAAAACGTCCGCCTTCTTCTTCAATCATTGCGACAACTTCCAACGGGTATTTGGGTTTCAGCCCACGGTCGCGGAACAATCGGGCAACCTCAAGCCCCGCGATCACTCCAGCCGGACCATCATACGCGCCTCCATGAGGCACCGAATCGAAGTGAGAACCCACCAGTACCGCTGGCGCTCCCTCGACCGACCCTTCCAATTTGCCGAAAAGATTGCCAAAGCCATCTTCGCGCACAGTCAATCCATACTCACGCATCACCCGCTTGAGATAGTTTCGGGCCTGGCGATCCTGTTCGCTAAATGTCAATCGAGTGGTTCCTCTTCCAGGCGTTGCAGTGAATTCAGCCATGGCTTCGATATGCCGTTCGATGATCTGCTGAAGCCCAACTTGCGGTTCCTTCATCTTTTCGACCTCCCTGCGTCATTTCCGTTCATTGTACCTGATTTGTTGGCCACTTTATGCTTCACCATCCGATATTGTTGGGCTTCCCCCGCGCCGGAGCGTCTTTTTGTGGGTAAAGGGGAGTAGCAAGCATATTTTATGGAACGGAGGAACTTTCACGTGAAGCAGGCCATGATTATCATGAATCCTTCCTCAGGCAAAGAAAAAGCGCTTGAATATGTACGCAAAGTCGAAGATACGCTTCGTGACGAAGTTGGCTATGATGTGGTGGTCAATGAGACCACGCAGGAGCTGGACGCCACCAAGTTTTGCGTTTCCGCCTGCGAAGACGAATTTGATCTGGTGGTCTCCGTTGGTGGAGACGGCACGCTGCATGAGACGATCAATGGATTACTCGACCAGAAACATCGCCCCAAGCTCGGGGTGATTCCACTCGGCACCGTCAATGACTTTGCCCGTGCGCTGCACATTCCGCTGAATCCCGATCAGGCGATCCAGACCCTGACGTCCTCACGGGTACGGCGGGTGGATATGGCTCGGGTGAACGACCAGCTGTTTGCAAATGTGGTCGCTGCCGGTTCACTGGCCGATACCCTTTCTTCCGTCACCTCGGAAGACAAGTCGAAGCTTGGCGCAATGGCTTATTTCAAGGAAGGGGTCAAGGAGCTGCTTGGCAATTCGGCGGCCCCACTGCGTATCGAATATGACGGTGAGGTATGGGAAGGAAAAGCACCCATCTTCATCGCTGCGCTGACCAATTCGGTTGGCGGATTCGAGAATCTGGCTCCGGACGCCTCAGTGGATGATGGACTGCTGCATGGATTCATCGTCCATGATCTGAACTTCTTCAATACGATTACGGCCGGCGTATCGCTGCTGTTTGGCAATCTCAAGGGGCACAAGGACGTCGAATATTTCACCGCTCGACAGATTCGCGTGTCTTCCACCGAACCGGTCAAGACCAATGTAGACGGCGAACCCGGCCCCGTGCTGCCCATCGACCTGCATATCCTGCCGTCTCACGTGCAGGTCATCGTACCGGAAGAAGCCGATCAATGAAGCGTATTTTTGATTTCTCTCGCGGTTTGGGCTAGGCAGGGAGGGTCAAAAGCGCCGAATATCGGTGCCCTTTACCTTTACATCCTTCACCAATTCTTTTCCAACACAAAGACACCGCAGCTTGAGAGAATCAAGCCCGGTGTCTTTACTTTGCTGCCAGTTGAACCGGCCCTCTTACATCTCATCCACGCGGCAGTGCCAGACAGCATGATGTCCGCCAGGCCCCCAATGATCTTCAACCCATAGATAAGGCTCTCCAAACTTGCGCCGCCAGCGCTGCTGGGCACGCCCATACCCGCTATCCAGGCAAAAGCTCTGAATTCCACGCGCCTCAAGCTCACTCATCATGGCGGCAATCAGCCGCGAACCGATACCCAGATTCTGATAATCCGGCCGAATATACAAACTGCCCAGCTCACCTACTTCATTCAAGCGACCCTGCGACAGCTCCCGAGCCTGCTTGCCGCTGGGACCAAAAGAAATGGTGCCCAGCACCTGCCCTTCCAGCGCTGCGATCAGAAATATAGGCTGCACAGGTACGCCTCGTGTATCAAGCTCGGCTTGCGCCGCTGTCTGTTCGTTCTCCGAAGCTTCAAACGCGGCTTGCAGCAGCTTGGCCTTATGAGAGATCTCATAAGCCATTTCTTCTTCGTGATCCGATAGACCTTCCTGTCTAAAGGCATCTGTAATGGACAGCCTGAACAGCTGCTGGGCAGATGCCTCATCGGCACGAACAGGACGACGGATTACCATGGACTCCACGATCTGGCGATGATCCACCAGGTGGAGTTCGTCGGGTTTCATTTCTGACTGATGCCCCTGAGGGCGAATCGAATTCATTGGTTTGTTATCCAAAATCAACCCTGCGCTTTCTGGTCAAGAGAGATTGCCTCACTACATGCCCTCATCGAATTTCTTCCTCAAATGCCTTCATTGCACGTTCCGAGCCTTTATCTTTGTCCATTGCAATCACTCATTTTCATGGGTGGATTCTATGTTATGGCGCGGTTTGTCTCGCCAAAAAATCAAGATTCGAGAGATTACTTAGCCTTGGTCGGTACCAACTTCTTCGCCAATTCGCTCATATCGGCTCCCTGGAGAGCACCTGCGACCAGATCCGGCAGCATACCCGGCGTGCAGGCGAAGCAAGGGGTTCCATCCCGGGCCAGCTGACGCGCCAGACGTTCATCGTAGAACGGACGACCTCCATCGGACAGAGCCAACAGGCACAGCGTGCGTACCCCGGACTCTCGCATCTCGCGCATCCGGCGAACCAATGCCGACTGATTGCCGCCTTCGTACAGGTCGGTAATCATAATGAACAAGGTCTTCTTGGGATCTTCAATAAAGTTCTCGCAGTACGCCACCGACTTGTTAATGTCCGTTCCGCCGCCCAGTTGGATGCCGAACAGCATATCCACCGGATCATCAGCGCACTGTTCCGTGAGATCGACCACTTCCGTGTCGAACACTACCACGCGCGTATCCAGCGCAGGCATACTGGCGAAGATCGCTCCTGTGACCGAAGCCCAGATGACCGATTCAGCCATGGAACCGCTCTGGTCAATGTCCAGGATAACCGTCCATTCCTTGCTGCGGCGTGCGCGATCAAAGTAATAGAACCGCTCGGGAATCAGGATCTTCCGCTCGGTATCGTAATGCTTGAGATTGCGTTGGATGGTTCGCTTCCAATCCAGACCGCTAAGTGAAGGCAGCGGCGTGTGCTGACGCTTGTTCAAAGCACCTGTAACGGCCCGCCGCATATCTTCCTTCATCCGCGCCATCAATTCATCAACGACCGCCTTGACCAACATGCGGGCGGTTTCCTTCGTCTTCTCCGGAATCTTGCCTTTGAGCGCCATTAACGTGCCGACCATCTGAATGTCCGGCTTGACCGAGGCCAGCAGTTCCGGTTCAAACAGCAGCTGCTTCCAGCCCCGACGCTCAATGGCATCATTCTGGATGATCGAGACGACATCTTCCGAAAACAGACTGCGAACGTCGCCAAGCCAGCGAGAGAGGTTGACCGAACCTCTGCCGCTGCCCGCACCGCGCCCGCCGCTTCCACTGCCGGAGCCTCGACCCGAACCGCCAACCGATGTACCCTGACTGCCATCCGTATCGTCATAGATCGCAGCCAGCGCCGCATCCATAATTGCTTCTTCTTCGGTGAGCTGTAGGCCGCCCGGTCCATTCATGCCCTCCAACTGCTTTTGAGCCGCTTCGCCCAGAATCAGCCGCCAGCGAGAAACGGAATGTTCCTGCTGTTTGTTGTCTTCCCGCTCGTCTACCTCATGGTTTGGGTTATTGGATGTATTCGCCATATTAAAAGTCTCCAAAGTCGAAATCGTTCAATTCATCCAGCATCTTGTCCTCTTCCTCCTTCAGATCCCCAGTCAGGATCTCGGCCGCCTGTTCGGTATTGACTCCCCACAGCTCGCCCAATGTCTCGGCAATCATCGTCTTTTCATGCGCCGAGAAGGTGCTGAACGCGCGGCGCAGGAACACAAGCGCACGCTTGAATTCTTCGTCATCCAGCGAATTAATATAATCGTTCAGCTGCACCCATAGACTCATGCGCGACAGCAGCGCATAACGATTGCGCATGGACAATCCTTCAAACCAGCCCGCCCCCAAGTCCGATGGGATGCCGGGAGACAGCCGACGCGAGACTTCGGCAGCGCACTGCTCGGCGCTCATCTCGCCGCGCTCCAGCAGCAGGGCACAGGCGAAGCCCGACAGCTTGGGATTGCGGTCGTCTCGTTCAGACAACTCGCCCAGTTCGCGCGTCCAGAGGGGGACATCGACCACTTCGTCATGTTCCTGGGCGATCTTGTTCAGATCGCTCATCGCCGCAATCATCCCGTATGCCGCTTCGTCATTGCAGTTGGCGGCGTCGCACAGATACAAGCTGCCCCGGAAGAACAGCTGCTCCAGCAGCGGTACAAGCGGCGTGGTATCCGCGCGGCGAATATCGCCGTAAGCCACAATTCCCGACAGCTTCTCCGCAGCTCTGGCAATCTGCGCCACATCGCGGCTGTCAGCCGCCAGACCCTGCAGGACGCGGCGGCCATCTTCCATCTGCGCCGTCATGCCGCAGCGAACCGAGATGCCGATCAGCTCCGACGCCTCAGCCAGTGAGGTACAGGCTTCCAGCTTCTCACGCAGCTTGTAGGCGCAGGCCAGCTCGATCGTCTCACCCAGCAGGGTAGATTCGACCACCCGAATCTCGGCTTCCGGCGTCCACTGAATAATCCAGTCTTCCGCCCAGATCGCCCGATCCGCACTGCTTGGCTTGGAGCGGACAAACGGAATCTCCAGCAGCTCCAGCTGATGGAACAGGAAGGATCGGTTGAGATCCAGATAGGCGGCTTCCTGGGAAGACACCCGCCGATTCTCCCGCAGATCCAGCGATAGATCGTTCGCCACGGCAGTCTTGTATTTGGTCAGCTTGAGCCGCTTCAACTCGCGGTTCAAGTCGTCTTGAAGCGGCGTCTGGCTGACGCCTTCAGCCAGACTGCCGATGTCGGTTCCGATGTCCACCCGGGCCAGCGCCTCGGCCACAACCGACAGCTCCCCGCGCCCAAGCAGCGTCTGCGCGGCATCGCGCAGTTCCAGCAGCGTCGGAGCGCTGCCGCCGTGCAGCGAAGCCAGGCCTTCGGCCAGCCGCACCGCCTCGATGACTTCGGCGGTAGAGCGATGGGTTCCGGCGGCGCGAAGCGTCCGCGCCGCTGTGGACAGATACAGCCGGGGCAGCTCTTCGAGACGCCCCGCGTCCATCAGCTCCCACATCATCTGGTAGTAATGGGGAGCATGGTTGCCCGCTCCGTATCCGGACAGACTCGACAGCCGGTAATATGAATACGGCATCAGCGTCAGCTTGGAGCTGCGAGTCGGCATGGCCGCCAGCTCGGCATCCGTCATGGCGCCTTCTGCCGGGCGCTCCAGCGCTGCGGCGTGATACGCGCCGCAGACCACGACGATCTTCGCTGGATCGTGACCGGCTTCAATCACTTTGAGAATCTGCCGACGCATATAAGCTTCGCGCACATGGTTATAGGCGTGTTCTTCCGGCTGATCCGCCCGTTCCCGTTCTTCGCCCATTTCCCGCATTTCGGCCGAAAAAGCCAAGATCGAATCCCGATATGCATCCGGGTTGGGATTATGCTCGTAATGACGCTCCCAGTACGTCTCATAATCATGCTCATCGGCCAGTTCGGCAATCCGCTCATAGACGGATCGGCTTGCATGGGTAGCTTCAAGTTCTTCAGCACCTTCCGGCTCCATCGCCGAAGGCTCATCCGAAGCCGGAAGACCACCTGGCAGCGGACTGGCCGGTTCGCCGGCTGGTCCACTGCCAATTCCGGTCGATCCGCCGCCAGCAGGCTCGGCGGCCTGCTCTGCCCCTGGAGCGGCGCCTGCTGCCGCGCTGCTTCCTGGCGCCTCCGGCGCCTCACGGCGTGTCGGCTCGCCGCCATCGGCTTCGCTCTCCTCCGCGGACGGCACCTCACGTCGGACGCCGCGTTCTTCCAGGCTGCGCCGCCGCCGATCCTGAAGCGCAAGCGCAGCGCCCGAAGGCAGGTCGATCAGTTCACAGAGCGCACCGTTTTTGTTCGCCCAGCGCATCGCCTGAAGCTCGGGCGAATAGACGGCAAACGGCCAGAGCGCCGTTCGTACCGGCATCTCATTGGTAAAAGCCAGCACCGCAACCGGCGGTACGGTAGATGGATGAACCAGATCGCCGATGCGCTCCGTGGCATCGGAAGGGCCTTCGATCAGGACGGCTGTAGGCCGGACACGATCCAGATATTCAAGCAGGTGGCGGGCACCGCCGGGGGACAGGTGCCGGACGCCGAAGACGGACACCTGGACGTCCACCGCCGTCTTCACTCGTTCATCTCCCTGCACGCCTGATACAGTCCGCGCCACTCCGATCCCCGTTTCTTCATGACGTTATCCAGATATTCTTTCCAGACGAGCTTATCCTTGTCGTCATCCTTCACGATGGCGCCCTGAAGCCCGGCCGCAAGATCTGCATCCGTCATCTCGCCGCTGCCGAAGCTTGCAGCCAGAGCCATGCTGTTGGTCAGAAGCGAGATCGCTTCGGCCGTCGAGATCACGCCGCCCGGCGACTTCAGCTTCTCCTTGCGGTCGAGGGTCATGCCGCTGCGCAGCTCGCGGAAGATCGTGACCACCTTGAGCAGCGCCTCATCCGCAGGCGGCGAAGCCTGAAGCTGATAAGACGCGGCGATCTCGCCCACCCGCTTCTTGACAATCGACAGCTCCGTCTCCAGATCAGACGGCGCCGGAAGCACGATGATGTTGAAGCGCCGCTTGAGGGCAGCGGACATCTCGTTGACCCCACGGTCGCGTGTATTGGCGGTCGCAATGATCGAGAAGCCCTTGCGTGCGCTCGTCTCGCTGCCCAGCTCCGGTACAGAGACCGTCTTCTCCGACAGGATCGAGATGAGCGCATCCTGAACTTCGGAAGCACAGCGGGAGATTTCCTCGAAGCGAGCTACACTCCCGCTCTCCATTGCCCGCATGATCGGGCTGCGTACCAGCGCTTCCGGGGTAGGCCCGTTAGCCAGCAGCATCGCGTAGTTCCACGAATAGCGAACCTGCTCTTCGCTGGTTCCTGCCGTACCCTGCACCACCAGACCCGAGTTGCCGCTGACAGCGGCCGAGAGGTTCTCCGACAGCCAGGACTTGGCTGTACCCGGTTCGCCGATCAGCAGCAGTGCGCGATCTGTGACCAGCGTAGCGATTGCCATCTCCACTAAGCGGCGATTGCCGATGTATTTGGGCGTGATGTCCAGCTTGCCGGCTTTCCCGCCCGTAATGTAGGTCAGCACCGCACGTGGGGACATCTGCCAGCCCGGTGGGATTACGCCTTTGTCCTCTTTTTTCAGCGCTTCAATCTCCTGTAGATACAACTGCTCGGCGGGCAGGCGCATCGTGTCCTGCGTCGTCGTGTTCGCTGCGGCCATTGATTATTCTCCTCTCGATTGCGTATTGGATGAAGCACTACGGTGACGAAGGGCATGAATGATCTCGTCCATCGTCTCTTTGATGCTCTCGAATCTGACGTTCTTCGTCAGCGGTTCCAGACGATCCGCCGCCTCAGCCGCAAACTCATCCGGAATCTGATACAGACGCTGAATCTCGTCTTGATAAATGTTGTAGATCTTCGTCCATTCCTTTTTCTCCATCCAGCGCATCAGCAGTTCATACTTCGTTCGCTCATCGTATCCCCCTGCATCAAGCGCCATGAAGATGTAATGCTCATAGAATTGGTTGCTCGACTTTTCCACCCAACCCTGCAAATACTTCAACAACCTCGGATTACCCGGCGCAGCCAACGCGGCGACCAACTGAATATCTCCGCGATCAATCAGCCAATCCAGCCAGCGTGGGTCCCAATCTCGCTCAATCACTTCCTGCGGCAGACGCTGGCGTACGTAACCTTCGTATACATAGACCTCTGCCCGCACCGCTTGGATCAGTTTCTCCTGCAGCTCCTGTGCCTTCTTGGAGACAGCCATACGCAGACGTCCCCGTCCAGAGCCTGCATAACGTTCATACAATTCGGCAGGCGAGCGGCGCTGCTTGGTAGCGTGGAACGCGTACTGCAGGAAATTGGGATCTTGTTCTTCCAGGCGATACAGCGCTTCAAGCGCTTCATCCGTATCGACATCCTGTAAATACTGCGCTGCCTGATTCAATACCCGATGCCACTCCATATAATCCAACCGACCGAGTGAAGGATAATTGACTTCGTTCATGACCAGATCCAGGAACAACCGCTCCAGTTCCGGATGCCGGGCATGACGGAAAGCGATGGTAAAAGGCTCCAGCTCTTTCCACAGTTTGTCCTTGCTCTTGCGATCTTCTTCGCCCGTAAATTCTCGGCGCAGCCGCTCCTCGTAGAGCGGAATCAAGCGTTCCAGCAGTTCTGTCGAAGGGGCAGCTTCCACAGCTTGTGCTGCCGGAATCGAATCTTTGCCGACAAAAGCTTCATACACCCGATCACGGGCTGCTTCTGTATTGCGCACTGCCAATGCCGCCAGCGCCCCTTCACGTACCGGCTTCTTCTTGTCCAGCGACCATTCGATGAGCTTGTCCTCGAAATCAGGATGGTTCCCCAGGCAGGCGATCGCCGCTGCACGCACTTTGTCCGCACCTTCCTCTGCCGCTGTAACCAGACGCTCCAGCGAACGTTTGTCGTCCGCTTCTACGCCCAATCTGCGCACCACTTCCAGACGGCGTTCCTCTTCGCGTCCGCCCTGAATGTTCAGACCTTCAAGCAGATACGGAACGATAGCCGGCCCATAAGAAGGCAGAATCTCTCTTGCTGCATAATCCGCCAGTTCCGAATACGTATCACCCAATGCTTTTACGGCAAAAGGGAATAATCGCAGGTCGCTGAACAGCCCATCCTGATGAGCGGACGTCACAATCTCGTAGCGCCCGCCGCCCGATGTGGACAAGGCGTTCTGCACCTCGGCCAACTGCCGATAAGAGCGATTCGTGGAGAGGCCGCTTAGATCAATGTCTGGAGCCTGTGCATTGGAAAGTTCGCTTTGCGCAGCAGTCGTTCCCTGTGTGGAAAGCACAGAGTTCAGCAGAAGGGCGACATCCTGAAGGCGTGCAGCGCGTGCTTCAGCATCCGAAGGGCCGGTGAGAGCTGACACCCCCTCCGCAAGCCGCTTGAAGACGGGTGCCCGTTCGCCAAGCTGTTCCAGCTTGGGCTCCAACTTTTTTAATCGAAAATCGTCAACCGCCAGATCGCTGCCCGCGATATATAACCGGCGCAGTTCGCCCTGCAGTTCTTGCAGCAACATCGTACTCATCTTCGCCACTCCTCTCATTGGTTCGCTTCTCGCTTGTTTCGATCATTTGTCTATTCGCCGGCTATTCATCGGCCGGATCTTCGCTTCGCTTGACCGAACGGCGGGCACGAAGCGCGTCGACGACCTCCTGCAGCGTTTTTTTCTTATAAGAAATCGAGATGCCTTCGATCAGGACCTCCAAACGCCGAATCGTCTCGTCAATCCGTTCTGCCGGAACCCGTCTCAGAAGATCCAACTCTCTGAAGACCATGGCGGGATCGCCGTTCCAGTTCCGGGCTTCGATCAACCGCATGAATAGGTCGTAGCGGGTATCTTCGTCGAACACATCCGCTTCGAGCATATCCAGATAATAACGAATATCGTCCCAAGACCCCACTCGACCGATTCGACGCACCGCCTGATGGAGATAAGGAATCAATCTGTCGTTGCCCGGCCGGGCAAGACCGGTCACGAGCTGCACATGATCCTGCTCGATTGCCCAATCCAGCCAGCGCGGGTCCCATTCCGCTTCAATTTCCGCCTGCGGAAGCCTTTTTTCCCTCTGGAGATTTCCGGCATACAGTTTATTGCGCAGCACAAGAACCAATACGCTCTGAAGCGCACTGCTCAATCTGGAACTCTCGCCGTTCGTCCCCATGTAACGCTCGTACACTTCGCTCGGCGACAACAACTCGCGGGCCATCGGGATCGCGTTTCTAAGCAGCAAAGGATGCCTGAACGCCAAACGTTCGACCGATTCGAGCGCTTCGAAGGTGCGGAGCCTTTGGAGATAAGCGGCAGCATAGCCGAGTATCCATCCGCGCTCCCGTTCGCCTAGTGCAAGAAGCGACGGGTAAGCGGACGGGTTGAGCGCGATATCGGTATACAGGCTTTCCAGAGCCGTATGGTTCGCTTTTCCAAGCGCGATGAGCAGCGGCGCCAGATCATCGTACGGCCGCGAACCGTCTTCCGTACTTTTTCGAAGCCTTTCTTCGAATAACCAGATCAGCGTCTCCGCCAGACCCGGCGACAACGATCCGGCCAGCGCTTCGGCGGCCAGCGGTGCGTCGGGACCAGTCATCGCCTCGTACAGACGCTCGCGCGCCGCTTCCGAATCCAGAATGCTCAGCGCTTCATAAGCGCTTTTGCGTACCAGTTTCTTTTTTTCGCGCGACCACTCCAGCAGCTTCTCTTCCTGAGACGGATCGGCTCCCAGACAGGCGATCGCCGAGATACGGATTTTGTCCGCGCCTTCTTCCGCCGCCCGAATAAGTTTTTCCAGAGAAATCCGATCGTCCGGTCCGATGCCGACGCGCTGAACGACCTGAAGCTTGCGTTCTTCTTCGCGGCCGCCTTGAATATCCAATCCATCCAGCAGCAGCGCGGCGATGCCCGGGCCGTAATCCGGCAAAATCCGCTCCGCGGCAAGATCGGAGATCTCGCTGTACGGATCACCCAATGCGCGAAGCGCCAGAGGCAGCGAACGCAGATCGCGGAACAATCCGTTATCGTAAGCGGATTTCACGACCTCGTAACGGCCGCTTCCCGAAGACGACAACGTTTGGCGCAGTTCCGCGAGTTCTCTCGAAGAGCGATCGGTCACAAGCCCCGGCAGCCGGCTCTCCGCTCTCGCGGAGACCGGTGCTTCGCCGACGTTCCCGACTTCCGTATTGCCCTGCGTCGAGAGCACCGAATTTAACAGCAGCGACACGTCTTGAAGCGCGGCCGCCCGCTCTTCCGGCTGCGCCGGTCCGGTCAACGCCGCGACGCCTTCCGCCAGACGCTTGAACACCGGCGCGCGTTCGCCGCGTTCGCGCAGCTCCGGCTCCAGCCTTTTCAACCGGTAATCGTCCGCAGCCAGATCGCTGCCCGCGATATAGAGCCGCCGCAGCTCGCTTTGCAGTTGTTCCAGAATCGATAGACTCATCGGCGCACCTCGTCAATACAGCAGACGCGTGATTTCGTCTCCGCGAATCAGCGTCAGCGGCTGGGCAACCAGGCGTCCGGTATCCATCCGGTGTTCAAACATCGCCAGTACACAGCAATCTTCCAGCAGATTCGGATCAATCAGAGGAAGCAGTGGCGTAGTACGCTGCGGCAGACGGTAGATGTCTCCAAGCTCCAGCGTAGCTCCCGAAGGATCAACCAGGGCATAGGTTCCTTCTTCTGTTGGCGCGATGCGAGCTGCCTGGAGCAGTACCACAGGCGCACGATCCGCAAGCGGGTCTTTGAGCTGATTCTTGACCGCCTTGACCGCATCTGCGATAGAAGGCGAAGCGGCACTGCGAACGGCTTCCCGATCAGCCTGGTTCACTTCACGCGGAATCATTCCCTCGAAGCGCACGCGCGCGTTCATGCCACCGGGGTAACGATACAATTCACTGATCTGCGCTACGCTGAAGAAGCTGTCTTCTTCCTTCATGTATTTGACCGCTTTGAATGGGCGATACTGCACCGTGCGGTGAATTCGGTCGCTGCCCAGCTCCAACCAGAACCCGGTATCCACGAATTCCTTGCGTGCTTCGTCCTGGTAGCAATAGAACGCCAGCTGAAGCAGCTGAACCTGTTCACTGACCCGTCCGGCTTCCCTCAATTCAGCGAGCTGCCAGGCATGACCCAGCCATTCCTCAATCGTGGACTCGGCATCCGGCTTGAGTTCCGGGTCTTCTTCCTTGCTCTGCAAGTAAGAGCGGCCCTTCTTGATAAAAGCGTTCAGCAGCGCGAGCTGCTCAGACGCATATGTATAAGCTGTCTCCTGATCGTCCTGCCCAAGCAGCAGCGCCAGACGACGAAGTTCATTCTCTGCCCCTGTCAAGTAGCTGCTGCCTAGACGCTTGGCATGTTCGTTCAATGTCTTGATGGTTCGTGCATCAATCGTGCCCAATCCACCGCGTACGATCGACAGCACCAGTTTCTCCAGCTCATCCAGAGCCTCAAGCTGCTGTCCGATCTTCTTTTTCAGCGCGGCCTTGTTGACCTTCTTGGGCTTGGCTGGCGGCAGCTCACCGCTCTCGCGTTTGGCCTTGGTCTCTTCGCGCTTCTCGGCCTTCTCCCGCTTGGACGCAATATCATCCGGCACGGAAGCCTGCTCAAAAGTCAGCCCGTCCGCATACGCGTACATCAGACCCAAAGCGTGCTTGCACGGAAACTGACGGCTGGGGCAGCTGCATCGGGACACCGGATTCTCCGGCACTACAAAATCGACCGAGCAGACATAGTTGGACTTCCCGCTGCCCAGACATTCCCCGAACAGCAGATTGCCTTCTTCGGATACGTTGAGCTTCACAAACTTGTTCTTCTTGACCAGATCACGACCATTTTTGGCCGCAGCCGCATTCGGAGCGAGCGAATCAATATGAGATGCAGTCAGTTGCAGCAAATCAAGCGCCTCCTCGTTATAAGTTGTACATATTATACTGGAAATTCCAGCGAATCTCACGCAGACGTCATATCCCCCGGATAGAGGATGTTCGCAGTTAAGTGAATAAGAACTTATGTTCTGTTTTTCTCGTAAAAAATATATCATGCTTTTGTAGACGTTTCAAATTCGCATGGTCCTCTTTTTTCACCAGGCTTTAGACCTAGCTGGCTTGGCGCTTATTTTCTCGAATTCCATACCAAAGATTCTGGATTTGAAATATTACTAACAGAATCATTTGTTTATGCACCCTTATTCTCTTTCAGCGTCTCGATTTATGGAGCGGCAACCCAATTTCCAAGTGGAAATCGGCTTGCCTATGCGGTTTGTTGCTCTGTATATACATCCATCATCGCTATAAAAAATACAATTGACCGCTGTTCTGCAAAGCGTTATATTGTAAATTAATTGCAACGAAAGGATTAAATTATAGGACGAGGTGTGCATATGGAAACTGGGAATGCGCTGCGTTCGGAGATTGAAAAAGGCATCTTGAATTTGGGCCTTAACTTCTCTGGTTTCAGCGAGCTATCCGGCATCAACCGTGGAATTTTCAGCGCCATACTCAACAGCAATCCGCCCAAACCGATCTCTTTGCATCAGTTGGAGTCGATCGGCAAAGCACTCGGACAGCCGGAAGGCTGGATGTTCGAGTCGTATATCGACGAATGTTTCTTCGATGGCAAGCCCAATCGACGTCGCGTGGAACCTTTCCTGATTCGCTGCGCGGAACTGGGTAAAAAGGACTGTATCGAACAAGTACTATCTCGCCTGCTCGACGATCTCAAGCAAGTCTCGACCATTTTTGAGATTGGAGAAGCCCTCTATCTCGCAGGCAAAGTCCAAGAATCTCTGCCGTTCTATGAGTGTGTCATCCAGAACGACCGTTACAACCACTCCGAGAAGCTGGCGATCAGCCATTACCGCGTATTCCGCGCTTCCATCTGCGAGGATCATGAGATTAATCTGCGTGCCGCGATTCGGTTCGAGAGCTACTGCGAGAAGCTGCCGGATCACCATCGGCTGGATGGGTTGATGAATTTGATTGATGTGTATTTCTCGTTGGATAAGTGGGAAGAAGCGGAGAGATATGCAAGGGAGTTAAGAACGTTCTCGGAAGTGGTTTATCAGATGGAGCTTCCTAAAATAGATTCTCCCGAATATATGCCTCTACCAACAGAAAAACCATTAGTAGTCTATTATGGATATGCATTTCTCTCGATGGAGAGCATTATGTCGCATCACGGATTCTATAAAGAAGCTTTAGAATATACGCTTGGGTATGAAGATCTTAATTGGTTTAAGGGAACTGATGATCTTGGTAAAGAACAGATTAAACGTTTCTCAAGATTTTCTTTGCAAAATAGAATATATATAGATTTATTTATGGGACAACAATCTGCACTATCTCATTGGCAGGAATTTGTTAGAAACTGTCCTGAAGAAATTTTAGCCGCTACTTACCATCTCCTTAAAGCTGCTAATCAAAATAATTTTCATATTTCTGAAATCCTCGATAAGTATGTAGACAGTTTAGAGCTTTATTTGAAAGAAGATCTGCGCCCTAGAAAGAAAATTCTTAGAATAAATTACTATGTAAATATTCATTATGAGAAAGCACTTTACTACTTCAGAAAAAATGAATATGATTCTGCCATAGTTTCGATATTGCTAGCTCTAGGCGTTGTAGTTAAAATAAAGAATAAAGACATGTTTATGAAACTGGTTCCTCTATTTGAAGTTTTGCGATCGTACGCTTCAAAAGAACAAGAACAACAATATGTCATTCTGATGAAAAAGGAGCTAAATCTTATATGAAAAAAGGCTTTCTCAAACTGATTCTTACGCTTGTTATAACTGTAATTACAATCAATTCTACTGCTGTGAGCACTAATTCTACTAATGAAAAACAACCTGCAAGCCAAGTTGAAGTATCAACGAATTTGAGACTTTCAAGTGGCGGTATAGGCGATTTCTAAAGTTTTTATCCTACATATTAAATGACCCTACTTTTATAAAAGACAAAATGAAGTCGCTGGTACAGGATTCTCGTTTTGTCTTTTAATAATTGAGTCCTAAAGTTAACTATGAAAAAGAAAAATATGCCTAGCTCTCTTGCTTGTTTCAAATTCATTTTAGTTAGAAGGTGGTTGTAGATTGAATACCGAAAGCGCAATTCGTGCCGAAATTAGCAAAGAGATTTTGAATGCAAACAACAACTTTGCCGAATTCAGCCGCCGATCCGGTATTAATCGAGGAGTATTCAGCTTGATCTTCAATGCCTCGTCTCCTAAGCCCATCTCCTTGAATCAATTGGAGACGATAGGACAGGCATTAGATAAAGAGAGCGATTGGCTTTTTGAACTTTACGTCGAAGAATGTTTCTTTAATGGCAAACCTAACCGCCGACGCATTGAACCTTTTCTGATCCGGTGCGCGGAATTGGGAAAGCCTGATTGTATCAATCAAATCCTTTTGCGCTTAAAAGAAGATTTTAAATATGCAGATATGATTTTTGATGTTGCTGAAAAGCTCTACTTAGACAATAAGATTATGCAATCTCTTTGCTTTTATGAATTTGTTATACATAACATTGAGAATATTCGTTCAGAAATATTATCCATAAGTCATTATAGGCTCTTTAAAGCATCAATTAGCCAAGAACAAGAAAAGAACTTAAGTTCAATGATTCGCTTTGAACCTTATTGTGACAACTTACCTGTCCACTATCAACTGGATGCTCTGATGAAGTTGATTGACCTATACTTTTCTTTTAATAAATACGAACAGGCTGAACGTTGTGCAAAAAAGTTATTTCTGCTATCTGATGAAGTTTATCACCATATCCTACAACAGCGGTATCAAGGCAAAAAAACTAATCTCTCTCCATTAGAAAAACCTCTGGTCGTTTACTATGGTTATAGTCTATTGGCTATGAGCGAAATAATGTTGAACTACCGAAAGTTTATGGACGGCTATGGTTACTTGGCCATCTATGAGGACTTGAGTTGGTTTGAAGAAATGGATGAGGCGGCGAAAATTCAAGTAAGCCGATTCTCTAGCTTCGCTCAAATGAATCGAAACAACTTCGATTTGATTCAGGGTAATGAAGCAGCTGTTGAAGAATGTATTAGGATCATAGAAGAACATCCAGGAGAAACTTTGGCGAATTTGAAGACCCTTCTGGAAGCTTCTAAAATACACGGATTTGCGGTTGCTCATTATACAGACGCTTTTTTCCAGGGAATCGAACAAAGAAGCTTAGATTCCATTCTTTCGCAAAATGAGTGGATCAAGAATAGATATTATTTAGACTTTTTTTATGAGCAATCGCTTTATTACGTCCGAAATGATAATTACCAAAAAGCTGTAGAAGCAATAAAAAGAGCTGTTCAAATAGCTGATGAAATCAACAGCCTCGATAATCGAAAAGTCTACCAACTCCTATTCGATTTAATGGATCGGCAATCATCTCTGACTTATTCAGAAAGGTAAAAGACCAAACAACCGCCTTACGCGCCGTTGTTTGGTCTTTTTCTTACTCACTCAGCCCTTACCTTACCGTCTACCGCCCATTCCGCTATTCGCCGTCGTAATCCCCGACTCATTCACCCAAGTCGTTACGCTTCCCGAGATCGTAAAGGTCACTTTATCGCTGCCGCCGGACGAGATTGTATACGCACCGCCTTCTGCCAGATCGGCGGAGCTGATGACAACGGTGCGGAACTCTTTGGTTGGGGTTACGGTGGCCAGGGTCTTGCCGCTGCTGTCTTTGAGGTCAACTTGGGTGCCGGCTGCCTGAGTATCGGTAAAGGTCATCGCCACGGAACGCTGAGTCGAAGTATCGCTTGGTGCTTGCGCCATACCCGCGCTGCCGGCTGCGATCAGATTGCCGCCGCTAATCACGAATGTACCGTCATAATCCAAGGTGCCGTTGCCATCGTTGGTCGGTCCATAGACGGTAACGGTTCCTCCCGTCATGCTAATCGAACCATTGGCATCCAGGCCATCGCCGTCAGCGTTCACAACCAGTGTGCCGCCGTTGATCGTCAACTGCGCGTTCCCCGCTGACATTCCGCCACCACCGAATCCGCCGCCTCTCATCCCTCGAGCGGTCTGAATCGAGGTGTCGCCGCTTGTGGCTGCGGCTGTTGTTACGTTTGCCGTAGTATCCACCGGGGTTGAAGCTGTGACTACAGCCGATGCAGCGTTCTGCGTCGAAGTGGCGCTGTCGGCAGTGCCCAATGTTCCATCGGAAGCTGCCGAATCCGTGCCGGTAGAAGCATCCGATTCCGATGCGTTCACACCGTCATCGCTGGATACAATGTTGATGCTGCCGCCGTCGATGGTGATCTTCTCCGCTTCCAATCCTTCGTAGCTGGCCTGTACGTCGATGGTGCCATCTGCAATAGTCAGCGCCGTCTCTCCGTGCAGGGCATCGTCGCCCGTCGAGATCTTGAGATTGCCGCCTGTCACTTCGGTCGAACCATTGCTATGGAGCGCATCATCTGCGGAGTCGATCACATAAGTCCCGCCGTTGATCGTCAGGATGGTTCCGGCCTTAATGCCTTTCATGCTATCTGATTCACTGGTGCTGTCGCTCGTCTGACTGGACGAGTTTGTGTTGGATTCAGCTGCCCCGTCTGACGAACCGCTGGCTGAACTGGAGTCTGGCATGGCTGGAGGCGTTCCGCCTTCTGTCGGCTGTGCCCCATCTGGAAGCGCCGGTGGACCGCCAGCTGCACCGTCCGTCGTGTTCGTTGTACCGGAAGCGGCGCCGCTCGAATCTACCGCTGGCCCTTGCCCCGTGCCTGGATCGCCGCTGCCGCCCGGCCCGCGTATTCCACCGTCAGGACGCTGACCTCCGCCGAATCCTCCGCCCATTTCTTCGGTATGCGCTGGTCCATTTTCATGACCTTCACCTGTTACGATATTAAATTCCCCACCGTCCGCGACCACGTTCGTCTCACCCTGGATGCCGTCATTGCCTGCTGTGATCTGGAAGGTACCGACCTTGATTGCAACGAACCCCTTATCTGCATCCGTATCATTCGTGGACTTGATTCCGTCGCCTGCGGCATCAATTGTGATCGTACCAGATTGGATGTAGACCCGATCCTTACCGACGATGCCGTCGTCCGCTGCCTGGATGTCGATTGTGCCGCTTACGATGTCGAGGGCGTCTTTGCTTGTGATGCCGTCTTTGTAATGGGCCGTTACCGTCAGGCTGCCCTTTCCGTTGATAACCAGATCAGACTTGCTGAAGATCGCGGCGCTTGGTTCCTCGTCCTCATTCAAGGTATAAGTCGTTCCGTCGGTCACTGTATTGACGGCTCCTTCTGCGAGGGTCAAGATGACTTTCTCAGCCGACTTGACGTAGATCGGGGCGCTGTCGCTATCCTTGAGGTCAACGCCGTTCAGAATAAGATGAACCGAATCGGCGTCCGTCGTGTCCACAATGATCTGACCATCCGTCAAAGAACCACTAACAACGTATGTCCCTGCGGCGCTAATCGTGACGGAACCACCGGAAGCCTCTGCGCCAGCACCTTTTACCGCTGCGCTGGTTCCGCTCAGTGTGATCGTCGTGGCGTCTGTCTCGTTCCACTCCGTTTTCTGGTCTTCTTCATCCAAAGTCACCAGGCTTGCTGCCGTAACGCCGCTGGGTGACGCCGAAGCGGTCTGAACCGTTGAAGCGTTTGTCGTCTGCGTGCTATTGGCCGCTGTACTTACAGCTGTCGAAGCTGCCGTATCGGCCTTGGTTGCTGCTGAAGTGCAGGCCGACAAGGTCAGCATCGCCCCGAGGAAAATCACGAGGCCTGCACGTCTTTTGGCTTGAAACTTCTTGGTTTTCTCGATCTTGGTTGTCTTTCTCATCTATGATCGTTCCCTTCTCGCCGGATATATGTTGACCGTGGTTCGGTCTGTCCTACTGTCTGGAGCCTGGAGTGTCACCTGCGTCCTTGTGACTCATCTTAAAGGCCGAAGCTTTAGTGAATCTTAAAGTTGCAGATTGGCCTTTTCCAAAAGAAGCATGGAGATCCGACGTGTTGATTTCTATAAGTAGGCACACCAAAAAGACCGCTCATTTTCTTAGGAAAATGAGCGGTCTCTTCAATTGGATTCACTGTTTGACATGACGTGTCGCTTGGCAGATCTTAGCCCTTATTTATAGGTGGCAAAAGCGCCCTTATCCGTTGGCACGTTCTCCAAATACACGATCTTGCCCTCTTCATTCAATCGCGCGATGTCCACGCCGGTCTGGACATAGACACTCCCTGTCGAAGTCTGACCACACACCGCCCAGTTCGTCTGGTAGCTGCCGTCCGAGCGAAGTTCCCAGCGATCCCACATATGCTTAATATCACGATTGTTGGCATAAAAAGCCCGTACGAATCCTTCAAACCCGGTACGTGGGCTTCCATTTAAGACAATCTCCACATCCGGTGTAAACAGCGACAGCAGATCGTCCATCGCCCGCTCACTGGTTCTCGCTTCGTCAAACAAACGGAAGTAAGTATTTAATGTCGTCAAGTGTTCCATGTCAGTTCCCCCTGAAGTCAAATCGCTTCTTTTTTAAGTTCGATATTTTTCAAACTGTAGAGGAATATACCACGTCCTCTCTCCATTTCGCAATTGTCAGTTTGAAATTTTTCAAAGTTTGAAAAAGCAGATTTGCTATGCTACCCTACAACCATGAAAAAACTAACCCTTCCCGCCGCTTCAGATATGACGCTGACTGCCGTATGTGCCGCGCTTGGCGATCCGGTACGCATGAAGATTGCACAATGCCTAGCTCATTCGGGCGAAAAAAATTGCTCGGGCTTTGAAGTGGATCATCTATCCAAGTCTACCCTGTCCCATCACATCAAGATTTTGCGTGAAGCCGGCTTGATCCAGCCCCGGATTCAAGGCAAAGAACATTTTTACTCCCTGCGTACAGAAGAACTCGACCAGCGTTTTCCCGGTCTGATTGCCTTGCTGCTGGCCGAAGAAGTCTGACCCCATACCCTACCTTAGAATGGAGGCCCTTCCATGAACGCTTGGACGATTGGCTTTAAGGAGGCTCAAGCTTCGCAGCTGACACTCACAGGTGGCAAAGGCGCAAACCTGAGTGAATTATCGAGGATCGGAGACGTTCGAGTGCCGGATGGTTTTTGTGTGACGACGAACGTCTTCCGGCAAGCCCTGGAGCAGCGACCCGCTTACCAAGCTCTATTGGATGAACTATCGCAGCTTGGGGCAGACGATCATAACCGGATTCCTACCCTCACCGAGCAGATACGCGCCGAGATCGAAGATAGCGTGATTCCACCAGAGGCCGCCCTGGAGATCACGCAGCGTCTGTCGCAGTTCAGTCTCGATCAAGCCTATGCCGTGCGCTCCAGCGCAACCGCAGAAGATCTGCCGCAGGCTTCGTTTGCCGGACAACAGGATACGTACCTGAACGTCAGGGGCTTGGAAAATATAATGCGGCACATTCGCCGCTGCTGGGCTTCTCTGTTTACCGAACGCGCCACCATCTACCGGATTCAGAACGGATTCGATCATCGGCGTGCTGCTCTGGCCGTTCTTGTACAGCATATGGTCCGGTCTCAAGCATCCGGTATCCTGTTCACCGCCGACCCGGTCACTTCCGATCGCCGCATCGTCTCTATCGAAGCCGGCTTTGGGCTGGGTGAAGCGCTGGTATCGGGCATCGTATCTGCGGACGGCTACAAGATTCGTGCCGGACAGATTGTTGAGATCCGCATTGCCGCCAAAACTCTGTCGATTGAGCCAATTGCCGAAGGCGGCACGCAGACACAACCGCTTGGCGAAGACCGGATGCAGCAGCAGGTACTGACGGAAGCGCAGATATTGGAGCTGGCTGCAATTGGACGCCGAATCGAAGCCCATTTTGGAAAGCCGCAGGACATCGAATGGTGTCTGGACGACGAAGGCTTTCATATTGTGCAGAGTCGGCCCATCACTACCTTGTTTCCCATCCCCGAGACGCACAGCCCTGGCAGACGCGTCTATCTATCCACCGGACATCAGCAGATGATGACCGATGCCATGAAGCCGCTGGGTCTCTCCTTTTTCCTCATGGTCACGCCTGCTCCCATGCGACCGGCAGGTGGCAGGCTGTTCGTTGACGTGACGGAGCTGCTGTCTGCTCCTGCTTCCCGAAGCGGCCTGCTTGCTGCGATGGGTCAATCAGATCCGCTTATGCGGGACGCCTTGATGACTCTTCTGGAACGAGGCGATTTCCCTGAAGCTCCACCAGAAGCAGCTCAGGAGGTACCCGCGAAGCGACGAACGATTGAGCCGCCCGGAGGCAAGCATGTTGGAGGCGTCGAAGATCCGGAAATCGTGGAGGAACTGCTACGCAGCAACCAGGATTCCGTTGAACGATTGAAGCAGGAGATTCGCGGTAAGTCAGGTACGGAGCTGTTGGACTTTATTCAGGCCGACATTGACGAGTTAAAAAGATTACTGTTTGACCCTCGAAGCTCTGCGGTTATCATGGCTGGAATGGGAGCGGCCGCGTGGATCAATCAGCAGATGAGCGAGTGGTTGGGTGAGACTAATGCCGCCGATTCCCTCTCGCAATCCGTTCCAGGCAACGTGACCGCCGAAATGGGTCTTGCCCTGCTTGATGCTGCCGATGTCATTCGTCGCCACCCGGAAGTCATCAATTATCTCCAGCGTACAGAGGACGAGGATTTTCTGGAACATCTGGAGCCGCTGGCGGGAGGCTCTGACGTACGCAGCGTCCTTCTGGATTACCTGGATCGCTACGGGATGCGCTGCGCGGGTGAGATTGATCTCTCCCGAACACGCTGGAGTGAACGGCCGCTGCTGCTGATTGCGCCAATCTTGAGCCATGTACGAAATTTCGCTCCTGGCGAAGCGCAGCGACGATTCCAGCAAGGACTTGAGCAAGCACGCCGCAAGGAACAGGAGCTGCTGGCACGCCTTCGCCAACTGCCCGACGGTGAGAGCAAGGCTGCGGAGACAAAGGCGATGATCGATGCCCTTCGACGCTTCAGCGGCTACCGCGAATATCCGAAATACGGCATGATCCGGCGATTTTTCGTCTATAAGCTGGCTCTGCTGGAGGAAGCCGATCGCCTCGTGGTTGAAGGGGTATTGGGATCGCGCGAGCAGATCTTCGACCTGACCTTCAATGAACTTCGTGAAGTTGTCCGCACCCGGACAGCCGATCAGGAGCTGATCGAACGTCGACAGGAGGAATTCCGCCTTTTTGAGAAGCTGACACCGCCGCGTGTGCTGACTTCGGATGGCGAAGGGTTGAATGGTGACTACCGACGCCATGATCTGCCGGACGGTGCGATAGCGGGTCTTGCCGTTTCGTCCGGTGTCGTGGAAGGTCGGGCGAGAGTTGTGAGACATATGGAAGATGCGGTTCTTGAGGAAGGAGACATTCTGGTCACGACCTTTACTGATCCCAGTTGGACACCACTGTTCGTAGCCGCTGCCGGGCTGGTCACCGAAGTGGGCGGATTGATGACGCACGGCGCAGTTATTGCACGTGAATATGGGCTGCCCGCCGTGGTTGGCGTGAATCAAGCCATGCAGCAAATCCGGGACGGGCAGCGGATTCGTGTACATGGCACCGCAGGATACATCGAGCTTCTGTAGACGCGCTGCCCAGCAAAATAAAAAGGCCCGTTCACGGATGATTGTCCGTGCGCGGGCCTTTGGCTGTTAGAGAGTATGGGATATGCCGGAATCAGAGAGCCGATTGCAGATCCAATAGATCCAATGTTCGAGGGGATGCCTTTTCTACGATCAGGCATGGAGACCGTTCAGAGCTTCCGAACGTGTACGTCTGACCCGAACCAGCAGACCGACGATTCGCACCAGCAGCATGGAACCTGCCATGAAGATAAACGCGGGGCCGATGATATACAGATTGAAGTGATGGATCTGCGAGTATTCGTACGCCGTTTTGCCGTGGCGGGTTACCCATTCCACCAGGCCAATTCTTAGGACGAAGATGATCGAGAGCAGGCCGATGGCAGAGAGGCCGTTCGTAATGTACGTCTTGCCCGATTTGCCGTCGTGTTCAACACGCGAGAGAGTCAGCAGCAGCGCGCCGATCAGGGCGCCAAAAGCAGCGGATGCAGCCAGCAGCCAGCCGTTATTGCCGCCGCTCGGAATGTCCTGCAGATAGACGGCGCCGAAGCCGCTTATAACAGCAATCGGCAGCAGCAGTCGAATGGGATTAAAAGCTTTGCGTCCGAACGTGCTCCAGCTTAAAAGGGCGAAGATGGCGAGTGTCGAAATCCAGGTTGCGGTTGTCATGGTTTGTTGCCTCCTTGTTTGTGTTCGTCTTGGAATGTCTATATCTTATCCCGGACGAAGAGGCGCGGCGTCCACCGAGAGGTGGGTTCTGCTGAAGGAGCAGGATCAACCTGTAGGTGGATGCGCAGAAGTCAGAATTGCGTTATCCACAGCATCGTTCCTTAGAATCGGCATCCACACAGGCTGATCTGATGATCCGGTTATCCACATTGTGCATATCTTTCTGCCGGTTCACCGTTGAGATTATCCACAGACAGGGAATCGGTCGCCCCTCGCCCTCTACTCCCGACACAACAAAAAGGATCGGCCATCGGCCGATCCTCACCCCATATTCCAACTGGGCAAATACATTCGCTGCCCGCTTCCTCTTACTGCACCATCCCGCTGCGAATCGCATACACGACCGCCTGCGTCCGATCCTGCACATCGAACTTTTGCAGGATGCGGTGCACATGCGTCTTGACCGTGCTTTCGCTGACAAACAGCTTCGCGGCAATTTCTTCATTGCGCAGGCCATACGCCATCTGCTGAAGCACTTCCAATTCCCGTGCAGTAAAAGGCTGGAGCAGCTCCGGAACTTCGCCCTGTGGATCAGCCGTCCGTTCGCGTCCGGCCGGTTGGACATTTCCGCTCACTGCTTCCGGCGAAGCAGGCGGATTTGCCGCCGCTGCACGCGCGGCTTCTTCGGCTTGGCGTTGAAGCGCCTGACCGATCAGCTTTGCAGCCAGTGCCGTGCGGAAGATCACCTCGCCGCGCAGTGCGGCGCGAACCGCAGCCAACAGTTCTTCCGGCTCTGTGTCCTTGAGCAAATACCCGATCGCTCCCGCCCGGATGCCTTCAAATACATATTCTTCCGTATCAAAGGTCGTCAGAATCACAATCTTGCAGTTCGGCTGCTCGGCCAGAATCCGCCTCGCCGCTTCGATGCCGTTGAATTCCGGCATCTGCACGTCCATCAGGATCAAGTCCGGGTGCTTGTCCAGCGCGGCGGCGACCGCTTCCGGGCCGCTTCCGGCTTCTCCGGCGACAACCAGATCATGCTGCGCCCCAATGATGTATTTCATGCCCTGCCGCACCAGCGGCTGGTCATCGACCAGCAGAACCTTCGCTTGACCGCAGTTGGAACCTGATGGTTTCGCGGCGTTTGCCGCTGCATCACTCTGCCCAAGCCCCGCCGTCCCCATCGATTTTCCGTCCGTCTCATGCTTATTCATGCTTGCGTCTCCTCCTTGCTGCCGGTCAGTGGCAGTACAATGTCGATGGCGATGCCGTGCGGCTGTCTCGCCGCAATGACGCAGCTGCCGCCCGCATCGCGGCAGCGCTTGCGGATTCCGCCCAATCCAAAGCCTTCCCTAAGCGGTTCATCCGGACTGAGCTTCCCATCATCACGGTAATTCAACATGACTTGTTCAGCGTTCTGCGTCACCCGAACTTCAACATGCTGCGCCTCGGCATGGCGAATCGTATTGGTGAGCGCTTCCTGTAGGCAGCGGTAGAGCGCAGCCGCCGCGCCCGGTGGCCATTCCTCACGCCCGGCCTCCTCTTCCATCTCCAGTGCAATCGCCGGTGAGCCGGAGGCCGAAGCCGTCTGCTGCACGAGGCTGCGCAGGGAGATCAGCCCTGCTCCGCTTCCGTCTGCCTCCATATTATGAACCACCACCCGCACCTCCTGTAGGCAGGAGCGAGCCACATCCAGTACGGTACGGACAATCTGCTCCGATTCGGCCGGGTCGCTTTTGAGCACATAGGGCAGCGCTTGAAGCTGAACAATCACAGAGGTCAGCCGATGCCCGATGCTGTCATGAATGTCGCGTGCAATGCGGCTTCGTTCTTCAAGCACAGCATAGCGAAGGGACTGCACCGTGGCGCGTTCCAACTCTTCATGCGCCCGCTGAAGACTGGCATGGGTGTCGGCTAATTGGGCGTGCACGATCTTCAGTTCTTCATTATGCTTCTGTTCCTCGGCTTCCTGCACTCTTCTGAGGCGGATCATCCGCAGCACGGCATACAGACCGACATAGATGAATAGTTCCTGTCGCAGCAGCGTCATCCATGAATAACCTTCCAGCAAGACCACAGCCAGGAAGGTGACCAGCAGCATAAAAGCAGCCAGGATCGCGGACTTTCTTCCGGGCACCCGCAGCGCCGTATACGCGGTGAGAAACCCCTGAAGAGTAAACAGCAGACTGATGGAAGCGTCAAAAGTCAGACCGTAAGCCAGCGTCACTCCATACAGCCCAAGCAGAATTGGCGCAGAGAGACGCGACCACAGACTGCCTGTGACGACTGCCAAGCCTCCCACATACAGGATGTAGAGCACCAGCCCTGCCCATCTGGCCGCCGTCTGATCCGGAACCAGACTCACAAATAAATACAACAAGATGATACTGACGCCAATATGTCCCCTGACCCTTCTCATTGAACCCATAGTTCCTCCCTCTGCGCGAGATCCTGCAAGCTCCCTTTTCCCAATCGATGAAATCAACCTGCGGGTGGACGCTTCTGCTTTTCCTTTCTTTTATGCTGAGAACAACAAAGAAAGCCCGCATCGCGGGTCCAAGAAAGGAAGATCGTCTATGTTAAACGTTCTATTCATCGCCGCCATTGTTGTATTCATGATCCTACGTCAACTGCGTCCGCGCAAGTTCAAAAAATCTTCGCTGTTTATTTTGCCGGGGATCGCCTTGATCGAAGCCTGTGCAGCGTTCCCCACCAACGGAGCACCCGCCTATCAGATTGCCGAGTTTGCCCTGCTTGCGACCGCTGCTTTTGCAGGAGGACTGATTCAAGCCTGGAACACGGACGTTTTCTATGAGCAGGATCGACCTTATACCCAAGCCAATACTCTTGCACTCGCGGCCTGGGCAGTGCTGCTTGGGATACGGCTGTGTATTCGTTTCAGCTTTGCCGGATTCGCCCCGATGGATACCTACACCAGTTCCATGTGGATGTCCTGGGGCAGCATTGCCATCTTGTTCCTGACCAAAAATCTGGTGCTTCAGCTGCGTTTCCCCGGTGTGGCGCGTCGTTAAGCGCTAATCTGCAAGGCAAATCTGCTCAATTCATGCCGATCATACGGAAAGAGAGCGAACCAGAATCCAGTCTATCTGCTCCTCATCGCCCATCTGAAAAGCATGTTCTCCTGTGCGTACGAAGCCCAGACATTCATAAAAAGCGATGGCAGCGGTGTTCTTCTCCCAGACGCCCAACCAGACTTTGCGTTTGCCCTGCTCCCTGGCTTCATGCAGCGCCAATTCGATCAGCTGACGGCCCAGTCCCCGGCGCTTAAACGCGCGGCGAATGTAGAGGCGCTCGATCTCCAGCGCCTCATCGCCCATCGCTTCAGACTGCGCCTGCCCGACATTCAGTTTTAGGAAACCGGCCAGCTGCCCTTCGATTTCCAGTAAATAGAACGTAGAATTCGGCTCCGTCAGCTCCAGCGCCAGCTTCTGTTCATCGAAGGCCTGGTTCATATACGCGTTCAGATTCTCTGGGGTATTCTCTCGCGCAAACGTGTCTCGGAACGTCTCGATACTGATCTCGCGCAGCTTCTGAAGATCTCCTGCCGCAGCCTTGCGAATGGTGGTCATGGTATCTCCCTGCCTTTGTTGGATTTGCGTTTTCTTTAATCGCATGGACGTCTCAATATGGACGCCGACCGCCCTTTTTCACAAATTCCCAATCGACTTCGACATTGGCGCGAATCTGCTGGAGCAGCTTCAATGCCGTCTTCGCCTCACGTTCGGACAATCCCGCCAGCGCAACCGCATTGGAATAATCATTCTCCCGCTTGATGAATGGATAGGTGTCCTGACCTTTGGGCGTTGGGAATAACCGCTTGATCTTGCGATTTCGTTCATCCTTTCTTTTCTCGATAAAACCGTGCTGCTCCAGCTTCTGAATGGCGCGGGCTGCCGTCGTGCGATCGACCTTAATCATCTCCGCCAGCTTCTCCTGAATGAGGCCGGGCTGTTCGCAGATCCGCACCAGATAGAGATACTGCCCCTTCGTCAGCTCCTGTTCCTTGAACTCAATATTGCTGATGGAATCCAGCGCCCTGGCGATCATGCCAATCTCTCGCAGAATATCTTCCATATGCGCCTCCTTCACTTAGATGGACTGCCTGTTCCATAGTCCCGGATGTCTTCTGGAATATATCGCATTTTTGTTGCATTTGCAATATTAATCCTCTCTTCTCTCTTATCAAAAAATCCATAAAAAAGCTCCACTTCGGCATCTTTCCCCGAAATGAAGCTTTGTTCTGGTTCTCCTGCTTGTTCTCTTCCTTGTTCTTAGTGGGCAGCCGTCTGCCCATGTTCCTTATTCAGTATCCGTGGTGCTTGTGGAGGTCGCCTCGCGCGTGCCCCGCGGCGTTCCATTCCCGCCGCCGAAACCGCCCATGCCGCTCGGAGCGGTGGTCACGCCGGAAGCATTGACCCAGGTTGTGGCCTCGCTGGTCGAGAAGGCAAAGGTCGTATAGACCGTTCCGCCGCTGTAGCTGCCGCCCGTGTACAGGCCATCGAAGTTCGTTCCGGTCGAAGTTCCGCCGGTGGAGATGGTATAAGTCTCTCCGGCCTTCAGAACCGGGGAACTGACCACCACCGAACTGAAAGACTTCGCCGGAGCAAAAGTCAGGACATCGCTGCCGGACGCGTCCTGCACATGAACCAGCGTGCCTGCGGCCTGTGTTTCAGCGAAGGTAATGCCCAGCGAACGCTGACTCGACGCGGTTGAAGGCGCCTGCGCCATACCGGAGCTGCCTGCGGCAATCAAGGTGCCGCCGCTGATTGCAAACGTCCCGTCATAATCCAGCGGGCCGTTGCCGTTATCGGTCGGGCCGTTGACGATCACCGTTCCGCCAGTCATCGTGACGGAACCGTTGGAATCCAGACCGTCACCTCCGGCGTTGACGGTCAAGGTACCGCCGCTGATGTTCAGCATGGCATTGCTGGCGGTCATACCGCCCGGCATCATGGTGCTGCCGGGTGCCCGGGACGCGGACGAAGTCGCGTCCGTCTGCGGGGTTGTCGTGCCTGCGGCCGACGAACCTGCTGCCGAGCTGGTCGATGCGCTGCCCGGAATCGACGTGTTCGCTGCGGAAGCGGCGGCGGACGAAGTCGCCGGGGAACCGTCTGCGGCAGAGCCAGCCGCACCGCTGGCGGAAGCCGCTGCGGCCGGGTCGTCGCCGGCTGCGTTCACACCGTCGTCGGAAGCGGTGACGTCGATGTCGCCGCCCTTGACGTTGATAACGAAGCCTTCCAGCGCTTCGTAGCTGTTGGATACTACGATCTTGCCGCTGGCGATCTCCAGCACGGCATCGGCATGGAATCCATCATCGCCGGTGTTCACGGCGAAGGTGCCGCCGGTAATGTTCACATTGCCGTTGCTGTGCACAGCATCATCTGCCGCATCAAGGGTGAACGTTCCCTTGTTGACGACCAGCTCCGTCCCCGCCTTGAGCGCCTTCATGCTGTCGGTCGTCTCGGTTTCTTCGGCTGCCTGGGCCGTGTCCGCCGTACTGCCCATCGATGTGATGGCTGACGTACCGTTTGCATCGGTCGAGGGGTTCACCGCGATTCCTCCCGCGTTCGCTGGTGGGGTCATGAGGGTGCCGTCAGCGTTGGTGGGTGGAGTCATCGGCATACCCTCCGCGTTGGTTGGAGGCGTCCAATCACTTGGCATTTGTCCACCGAAGCCGCCCATGCCCATATTGTCGGTATGGGCGGGGCCCTTTTGATAACCGCCGCCTGTGACGATCTTGAATGTACCGCCATCTACCACCAGTGCCGTCTCCGCCTGAATCCCGTCTTTAGCAGCAGTAATGTCGAAATTTCCGCCGGATAGGGCGACAAAGCCTTTTTCCGTATCGCTATCATTGTTCGACTTGATGCCATCCCCGCCTGCCGTCACCTTAAACGTACCGCCTTCGATCACGACGCGATCCTTGCCGACTATCGCATCATCTACGGCCTTGACGGTGATCCTGCCGCTGACGATATTCAGATTGTCCTTGCTGTGGATGCCGTCCTTGTAATTGCCGGTTATGCTCAAGGCACCTGTGCCGTTGATTGTCAGATCGGCTTTGCTGTAGAGCGCCGCATCGGTGTCCGGCTCGGTTTCTCCCTTGGCCGTTGCATAGGTGCTGCCATCGGTCAGCGTGTTGGTCGTTCCGGCTGACAGGGTCACAACCACTTTGTCCGCCGATTTGATATACAACGGCGAGGTCGAATCGTTGGCGATGTTCGCCCCTTTGAGAACCAGGTGTACATCTGCGGTATCCGCTGCATCAACAATAATCTGACCGTCCGTCAGCTTGCCGCTGATGACATACGTACCCGCCTTCGAGATAGTGACCGTGCTGCCGGAGGCTTTGGCGCCTGATCCGCTGACCGACGCCTTGGTGCTGTTTAACTGAATGGTCGTATAAGTTCCGGTACTCCAAGCCGTATTGTAGTCTTTCGTTTTCAGCGTAACCAGATCCGACACCTTGAGATTCGAGGCTTGCAGGCTGGCAGCCGCCGACGTCATTGTCGTCGAAGCCGAAGAAGTCGAAGAATCAGTTGTTGAACGGCTGGCAGCACTCAGCAGATAACCCTTTGTGCTGTCCCAGGTTAGTCCTTCCGCCGCCGCAGGCCATACACTGGTCGAAGTGAGCAGCACCGCCCCCAGCAGTCCCGCCGTCGCCATCTTGCTTCGCATCTTGAATCGGGTCGAATGGTTCGTCTGTTTGGCTTTTTTCATAAAGATCTCTTCCCTTCTACATTAAGAGTTAATATTCAGCCGTCACCGGCGGGGCCATGGTCAGGGACAGATCAAGGTTGCCGTTTCGCGTCCGAATCGAGTCAAGGAACGCCTTCTGATTGATGTTCTGATCCATCGTGACGGCATACACCAGTTCATACAGACTGCCAAGTTCCGTTGTGCGGATCTTCTTCAGTTCATGCTGCACGCCGAACTTGCTAAACACTTCCTCGAAGGCTTCTTCGTACCCGAGATTTTCGGGAATGGTGACTTTGAGCGTCTTCTGCTGCGACTTCCGGGCGCCGAACTTGGCGCGGCTGAGAATGAACATCACGGCGCAGAGAATGACGGTAAACAGCACGGCATAGCCCAGAGAACCAACGCCGCAGGCCAGGCCTGCTGCCATCGTGAACAGCACATACGTGATGTCCTTGGGATCGCCCGCCGCACTGCGGAAGCGAATGATGGAGAACGCACCCGCCAGACTGAATGCACGGGCGACGTTGCTGCCGATCATGAGAATGATGACGGCGACGACGATCGGCAGCAGCACCAGTGTTAACGTAAAGCCTTGCGTGTACGTGGTCTTGTTGGTCTTCATATAGGTCAAGCTGATGATCGCACCCAACAGAATCGCCAGGGCAATCGTAACCAGGGCATGAGTCAGCGTCAGGTCGGTTGTATTCGTCGTGGTACTGTTGAGGATGGAATCAAGCATAAAGCACAGTCTCCTTTTCATTCGTAGGTTGGGAATTCTTCAGGCTGCCCATGGCATCCCGTTGAAGATGGGGATTCAGCTCCGGAATCAGCATAGTGTTCTTGTTCATCTCGGCTGCGGCTCTGCGGTTCTTCAGCAGCTTCTTGTACTCATTGCCGTACTTGGAAAAGCTGGTGCGGTACAGCCCATGCTCCGACAGCATCTTGGACAGCCAGGCCGGGACCGTCTTCTCGGCTTTGACTTCCATCAGCCACTGCCCCGGTTCCATCAGCTGTTCGCCGTAATCGCCCCGCTCCAACTGGACATCGTAGCGGCGGCAGCGGATGTTGGTGTCGAACGTAATTCGCAGATCGCGGCTGGTCTTGTCGAACAGCGCTTTGCGGTCGTAGGACAGATAGACTTTGGGTTCCAAATCGTACAGGCGGAGGAAATATTCGATCTCGTCCACGACCTGGGGATTCATATACGGCTGAAGCTCCGGCGGCTGCCCGGTGCGGACAAATTCGTAAGCTTCATTCAATCGGAGGGCCGTACGACGTTTGTTCACCAGGCCAAAGACCTTCTTCTTGATCTCCAGATAGACTTTGGCCTCTTCATTCGGTACGCCGTAGGCACGAAGCCGAAGTTTCTCCTTGTATTTGGGCTTCGCCATACTCTGACGGATCAGCGAGTCATGCGGCGTATCGAAGTACAGATTGCTGATCGAATAGAATTCGTTCTTGTTGTATTCGTCTTTCTCCATATATTCCAGCAGCGCCGCATAAATTTTCTCGTAGGCCGCATGATCCATCAGGTATTTGCTCTCGTACCGATTGAAGACCTCGATCGCCATGATTCATCGTTCCTTTCTCTGTGTGGGGTCGGTGTTCCGTTGTCATGTCTGTATCTTAGGCAACCAACCTTTAGCGAATCTTAAAGATCGAGCGTTTTGTAAAAAGAGGCCCGGGAACTTTACGAAGATTTTACAAATCACAGACGGCATCTGACGGCATCTATAGAAGAAAAAGAGAAACGGCATGCCGATCCTCTTCTTGAAGCGATCTTTTTCGGAACTCCCATTCCTTAAGGTTGATTAAAGGGTTTCCCGATATAATGAGGACAAACGCAAACTGATAACCATCTCTAACGAAAACAGAGGGTGAATATTACCTTGTCAACACTAGAGGTAAGAATGCGATTCGCTGAATCGTAATCCTCTGATTAAGAGTTGAAAGGATACTGGATATGAGAATCTTGATCGTGGAAGACGAACAGCATCTGGCGGAAGCCCTGTCTCAGATTTTGAAAAAAAACAATTACTCGGTCGATGTCGTGCATGACGGCGAAGATGGGCTGGATTACGCGCTCAGTGACATCTATGATCTGCTCCTGCTCGATATTATGCTGCCAGGACGTGACGGGATCAGCATCCTCAAGACCATTCGCAGCAAGGGCATGTCCGTGCCCGTCATTCTGCTGACAGCCAAGGGCGAAACTCCCGACAAAATCGCCGGACTCGACTATGGAGCCGACGACTACGTGGCCAAGCCTTTTTCCTCGGATGAGCTGATGGCACGGATTCGGGCGGCGCTGCGGCGCAAGGGCGAGGTGATGCCGGAAGACGCGCTGAAGTTCGGGGATCTGGAACTCAACGCATCGAATCCCAAACTGACGGTAGGCGGCAAGGAGATCAAGCTGAATCCCAAAGAGTGCGAGCTGTTGGAGTTGTTGATCCTGCGCAAGCAGGCGGTCACGTCGAAGGAGCAAATTATCGAGAAGCTGTGGGGATTTGACTCGGAAGCGGAGCATAACAATGTGGAGGTCTATATTTCCTTTTTGCGTAAAAAGCTAAACTTCCTCGGTTCGCAGACGCGGATTACGACCATTCGGGGTATCGGTTATGTACTGGAAGAAGGGAAAAATGGATGAGCAGCCGCAAGATTGCAAACACACCGACGAATCCGTTATTTAAAAAGCTGCGGGATCGCTTCCTGATCGTCAACCTGACCACTATTGTCGTTATCGTACTGGTCGCGTTCGCCAGCATCTACATCATCACGTATCGACAGGTTCAATCGGAGATCGGCATGGACCTGGATCGCACCGCCAGCACGTACCGAAACTTTGGAAATCCGCCTTTCCATCAGGGAGGCGGCGGTGTCGGAAGTCAGGGCAACGCTGGAAGTACAAGCGTGGCAGGGACGAAAAATGACACTTCGGAGGCAGCAGACGGCTCTACAGCGGGGGGAAATTCGAGCAACGCTGTCAACCCAAGCAGCAGTTCGTCAGACAGCACCCGAACAGGCGGCAGCTTTGATGGCAGCGCCAAGCCACCCGTTGGGGCGTTCGGAGAGAATGGCCCGCCGGATCGGTCGGTCTCCTTCATGATGCGCACCGATTCGTCCGGCGTGCTTACGGAGAAGCAATCCCGCTTCAGCAGTCTGACCGAAGATTTCTATGCCTCTGCCCTTGAACAGGCGCAGAAGTCGAACCAGGATCGGGGCGAATTTACGCTGGATGGGAGCCGCTGGACGTTCATGCGGATGCCTTCCGATAACCAAACGACGATGTACGTGTTCATCGATACAACTTCCCGCCAGGAGATTCTGAAGACGTTGATCTATACCTTCCTGGCCGTTGGGCTGGCCGTGCTGATCGTATTGTTCTTCTTCAGCCGCTTCTTCGCCAATCGTTCCATTCAGCCGGTGCGTGAAGCGTTCGAGAAGCAGAAGCAGTTCATTGCGGATGCCTCGCATGAACTCAAGACGCCGCTTGCGGTCATCAACACCAATGCCGATGTGCTGCTGGCCAATGGGGAAGAGACCATCCGCAGCCAGGAGAAGTGGCTGCGTTACATCAAGTCGGAGACGGAGCGCATGGCGAAGCTCACGGGCGACCTGCTGTATCTGACCGAGATGGACGACTCGCGTCCGGGCATGGTGCAAGCTCGCTTCGACCTCAGCGATGCGGTCGAAAATGTCATGCTGACGATGGAAGCCGTCGTCTTCGAGAAGAATCTGACGCTCGATTACGACATCGAGCCGGGGCTGTCGCTGGTCGGCAGCCGTGAGCAGATCGTGCAGGTCACGATGATCCTGCTGGATAACGCGATCAAATACGCGAATACGCGCGGCAGCATCGGCCTCTCGCTGAAGCGGGAACACGGCGAGATTCGCCTCGCCGTCAGCAATACCGGCGAAGGCATCACCGCCGAACATCTGCCGCATGTGTTCGACCGATTCTACCGGACGGACAAATCCCGCACCCGTTCCCAGGGCGGCCACGGCCTGGGGCTGGCGATCGCCAAGTCGATCGTCGAGCAGCACAAAGGCCGCATCACGGCCAAGAGCACGGTAGACGAGAAGACCACGTTTATCGTGCAGTTTCCGGCATGAGCAAAGAGCCTGTCCGACTTCCGAATGGAAGTTGGGCAGGCTCTCGTTGTTATCAGGTCTAAAACATTCGCCCATTAGATCTGCCTTGAAATCGTCTCCAGACCATTAATAAGAACGAAAATCGTACCGAACAGAGCCACGATCAGCAGCATAAAGCTGACACTGATGGCAATGACCCGACCCGGCTCGGCATCTGGATGAGTCGTTGTGAGAAGAAGGTGCATAAATACATAACTGACTATGGCAACGACGATTAGAATAATGATAGCGATGACGGTTCACCTCCTTTATTTCAGGTAGTCAGACTTGGTCCAGGTGAACGTGTGGGACGTCGGAATGGCTGCTTCAACCTTTTGAGTGAAGCTTGCTCCTACACTAATAGATGGATCGCTGGAGAACGAAAGCTCCGGTGAACCGAATCCGTAAGTCGTATGATAGTAATTAGCCACGATGGAATTTGAAACCTTCTGCCCGCTGTTGTCATGGGCTGCCTGAAGCGTCATCGTAGCCCAACCCTTATGCTTCTGCTGGATTCCCCGGCTCACCAGATTCACGGCCCAACCGATCCCTGTTCCAGGCTGAATATCCTCATATCCACGCTGCTGCACACCACCAGACGTCACCCATTTCGTTCCCGAACCCAGATACGTAAGTTTATACGAATGTTTGGCCGAATTGTCCACTACATCGTAGTCTCCGCTCCAGGCCAGTCCGAATTTATCTTCACGGGAAAAGTCCGGCACATGATTCCAAGACCAATTATAGTTGACTTTGAACTGCGCGATCCCTTTTTGAGACGTTTTGATCCGACTCAGCGACACCGTATGCGTAAAGTTTTTATCCTGCAAAGCTTGCGGAGTAATCTGCCCCGATTTTTGTTGTTCGTCCAGAGAATCCCGAACGGTATTGGCTACGACAAAATAAGCGCCGTCTTCGTAAAGCTGCTTTTTCTGGTCAAATTCGTACAAAGAAACCAGGTCTTCGGGATACCCGTGCTCACGCAAGTAATCATCATACTTCTGTTCTTCTTCGGCAGAAACCTCCGGAGCTGTTTCTAAAACTTCTTCTCCCGGGGATAGCGTCTCGGAATCGCTGCTTTCCGTTGGCATATCGTAGACCGACTGACTTACCGTTTCTGTTTCATTAACGGGAGACGCCAGTGTAGTCCCGGCGAAAAGAGGTGCCGCCAAAACACCTGATAAAGCGATCTTGGTCATTTTCACTCTTCATTCCTCCTTTTTTATGAACAAATTAAAATTAAACTTACTTATATTAGGATAAACAATTAATTATCATTCAAAGTGGACAAGCAAGCAGGCTGCAGAAGCAGCTATCAGAAAAAGCCGCTGCCGCTCCTGCTGAAGTCCTGCTTCCGGATCTGGTCTCGGAAACAGGCTTCGCAAGGAAGCGTTAGCGGCTTGGATATTCAAGTCACGGCTCTTATTTTACCCTTGGGAATTTTGCACTTTTACATCCAGTCCGAACCCTTCTGCCTCACTCTCGCTGTCTGCGTTCTCCGCCGCGGGCACCAGCGTCCAATTCGTCAGTTCACCCGCTTCGTCGGTGGTCAACACGGCTCCGGCGATCGGCGTATCCTCGCCGATTCCTTCGGTCAGCACGACCTGTACAAAAGCCAGCAGAGGGCGCAGAATATCCTGCTCCTCAAATCCGCCCAGGATCAGACCGCTCCAGATCCGATTGGCAAGAGTCTCCAGCAGACGGCGTTCCGTTGGACGGAATCCTTCGCCGTAGCGAGTCAGCGCATGCAGACGTCCGTTCTCCAGATCTTCCAACAGATCGCCGGACAGATCCATCAGATCGGCGTCCAGCGCCTCAGAGCGTCCCTGCTGCCGGAGACGTGCGTGTAATTCCGCGATGCGGCCTACATAATAGGATCGCGGCGAGAAGTCCGGATTAACCTTGAGGAATTCGGCGAACTTCGTAGAATCCACGAAATGCGGCTCTTTGTCGATGCAGCATTTTTTATACTTTTTGCCCGAACCGCAGTAGCACGGGTCGTTTCTTCCGATTTTCAACGTACTCGCTCCTTTTTCGCTCAAACTGTTATGGGTCGTGTACAGGCTCGCGCTGCTTAGTCCTGGCCCTGCTCGACTTCAATGGCTTCGGACGCTGGCGCCTCGGCATGGAGCGCACCGCCGTATTGGTAATCCCGCAGCCGCCCTTCATACACCAGCGTCATCCGCTCACTCTGCCGAAAATCATCCGGTGTCACCAGCGCGGGCAGCTTGTTCCAGATCTTGATACCCGAACGATGCAGAATCTCCGCCACGAACTGGGAGCAGAAATAGGAATTGCTGAATTCCACCGGCTCCTTGAAGGCCACGCCGACAATGCCCAGCAGATTGTACAAATATTTCTCCCGGCTGCGGATGAAGATATTCAGCACCCGCCGCATCTTCTCCACCTGACGCGCACTGACTTTCAGTTCATAGATCACGCAGGTCGTATTGGGATAACGGCTGAACGTCCCCGTACGGATGTCCTCCCGAACAAAACCTCCATCAAGCGGATTGTAGGGATTTTTCCGACCGAAACTGTACAGCTCCGTTAACTCCTGATCGAACGCAATAGACGCATGGTTGTACGGCGCACGGGTATAGACCTGGATCATTCTTGTAAATAGCGTTCCCGTATTGGTAAGCAAAATATACACCGAGCGAAGATCCGTATCCGTCATCGCAGATTCTCCTTTCGAGAAAGCGCCCTACCTCCTGATCCCGGCCTATGCCGCACCGCACGCGGAATTTGGCAGGCCAATCTGATCCTACAGACAGAGCCAAGCAGCCGGTCTAGATTCGTATTGCGCCTATCGGAATGATTCCTATATGATAGCATACGTAAGCTTCCATGGATGTTACTTCAACCCTAAGTTGGTGATGATTTGTTTAGTTCATTGGTTGTGCTGCTGCTTGTGCTGGCTGTATTGATCGCGGCTAATCTCGTCTACATGTTCGTCAGCCGCAAGCAGCCGGATAAGGATTATTCCACCATTGGCACCCGTATGAAGTCCTGGTGGGGGATGTTTTTCATCTTTGCACTGGCTACCCTGTTCAGCAAGACCGTCTCGTTAATCTCGCTGATGATCCTGTGCTTCTTCGCGCTTCAGGAATATTTCTCGATGATTCGCGGTACACGCAAGGCCGATCGACGGCTGTTTCTGTGGGCTTATCTGGCTATCCCCATCCAGTTCTACTGGATCTATATTGGCTGGTATGGCATGTTTATCGTATTTATCCCGCTCTACGTCTTTCTGGTGCTGCCGATTCCAAGACTGCTGGGTAAGGGAACCTTTGGATTCCTGCGCAGCGTGAGTTCCACCCAGTGGGGACTGATGCTGATGGTCTTCGGTCTCAGTCACCTGGCCTACTTCCAGTTTGCGACACCGGAGTACGGCGGAGGATTGGTGTTGTTCCTGGTCGTGCTCACCCAGGTGAATGATGTCGTTCATACGCTCATCTCCCTGTACGTGGGCCGCAAAAAGGTCGTTCCCACCGCCAACGCCCATCTAACCTGGGAAGGATTTGTCGGCGCTCTGCTGGCAACTACCGGGACGTCACTGGCGCTCGCTCCCTATCTGACTCCATTCAGTCTGACGGCGGCGATCTGGTTTGGCGTGCTGCTGTCCTTCGCTGGATTTTTTGGCAGCCTGACTGTCTCCGTACTCAAACGTGATCTGCTGATTGGCGATGAGGATAAGGCGTCCACGCTGAAAAAAAGCTATCTAAGCCAGATCGACAGTCTGACCTATACGGCACCGGTATTTTTCCACGTTGTACGCTACTTCTTCGATTTTATGTAAAAGATCAGGCCGCGTCTTTTTCCACTGCGAAAAAGATGCGGCTTTCTGCATGACTGGGCGGCTTTCAACGAATCCAAGACGCATCAGGTGCTGGGTCAGGCCGCTTAGACATCCAAAGTTCGCAGCAATCGTACGACTCTGCCCGAACTCAGTGCATTCTCGCCCCTTGCCGCCTGATCGGTACCCGGCACGATGGCCTCCAGCAGGTATCCCTGATGATGGTGCAGCGGATACCGATCCAACCGAACCAGTCGGCTGAATGAGTCATTGACAACGCCTGGAATCTCCTCCAGAAATTCATCCAGACGACGCTGCTGCACCGCAGACAGCTTGAATCCGGGATCAATGGCCGACTCGATGATGAATTGGAACAAGGTCGTTCCCCGCCTCATCATCTCCCGAAAAGGCTCCCGATCCCGAAGCGTCGATATATCGTCCTTCATGATCCAGAAGGGTCCGGCAATCTTGGGCAGCCCGATGTCATCCAATCGCCGCATCGCTTCCTGAAACTCGGCCTTTTTGAGCGGATCGGGCGGCTGATATTCATAATAATCCGGCTGAAGTTCCTCCAGCTTGCGCACAATTTCCGAATGGGAGCTGTTTGCGGTGTCAAAAGATAGAGCAAACCTGGCTTCCGGATGGCTGCTTCGCAGCCGCTGCAGAATCTCCTCGTTTACAGTGCCCGGAAGACCGTCCGGATGATAGCGGCAGCCCACCCATACCCCCGTTGGCAGCAGCTTCAGCAGATCGTCGCGTGCGGCTCCATCCACTTTAATGATCGACATCTTTTCCCGCCTCCTTTTTCTGATAGACCAGCGGTGTCATGCCTGTCTTCAGTCTGAACTTTTCAATAAAAGGGCTGGCGCTTGTGAATCCGACCCGATAAGCCGTCTCCGTCACATTCAGATCGCTGCGCAGCAGAACCATGGCCTGCCGGATGCGGCAGTCCGTCACATAACCCAATGGCGTAATCCCAAGGAAACGATTGAAGTAGCGGCAGCATTCCGAGCGGCTGAGGCTGCCTGCCCGCGCGATGTCTGCCAGCTTTACAGACTCCGTATAATGGGCATGAATCCAATTCAGCATCTCCTTCATCCGCCGATTGCGAACATCGCGCTCCTCGTTCGGATCAGGCTCCAGTCCTCCTGCGAGGACGCCATGCCACAGACTCGTGAGCCGGGCAGCCGCTGCCAGTTCATAGAAAGGTGGACAATTCTCCAGCAGCCTATAAGCTTCACCGATTCCTTCCAGCAGTTCACGTCCTAAGCGAGTCGATTCGTCAAAACGCAGATACGGAATCCCTGCAGCTCCAACGTAAGGAGTCAGATAAACGTCACGAAGCTCCGGTGGCAGCAGGAAATCAGGCGCCACATTCAGCGACAGATAGACGCAGCCGGAATGACGTGGATCTTCTGCTCCATGCAGGCATCCAGCGTTGATGAACAATCCTTCCCCTGCATGCAGCGTAAGCTCCTCGTCGTTGACGCGAAACCGTCCCTCCCCTTTTTCAATCCGCACCCACTGCACCTCATCATGCCAGTGCAGCGGAATCCTCCCCTGAATATGGCGATCAATGCGCGTCCTGTAGCAGGCAGCGGGCAGCCGCGCCGTACGATGATGCGTCAGCTCGCGCAGACTGCCGCTTTCTATGGGGAAATCCCGAATCTGCATCCCTTCACCTCAATATCCCGATATTTTTGCCGGATATTCGTGTATTTTCGGTCGTATCTTCCGACTAGAATCATCCTATCACGATAAAAAGGCTGATGCACAACAGCAGCAATACTACCCTTGTGCAGCGGCTATCGCATAAAGAGAAAGGATGAAGACTGACATGGAAGAACGGGCGGGGGAGTTAAGCCAGAAGCCGAGGGGAAGCGAGGCGAATCGAGTGGGCAACCCTGATGATGAGAAGGGAGCGCTCTCTACTACAGAGCCGAGTCCGGTCGGCAGCAGCCAGGATTCAGCGCGGCGGAGAAAAGGGCTGATGTTTGTCATCGCGGGCGCTATTCTATGGGGAGTAGGCGGCACGGTCTCCCAGAAGCTGATGCACCATTACAGCGCCGATTCCGCCTGGTTAGTGAATATCCGACTGCTGGTGGCTGGGCCGCTGCTGCTTCTGCTTCAGGCGCTGTTGAAGGATCGGCGGCAGATTCTCGGCATCTGGAAAGACCGTTCCACCGCGCCGCTGCTGGTACTCTACGGGCTGGCCGGGATGCTGGCCGTGCAGTATACCTTCCTGACTTCGATTCGCTACGGCAATGCGGCAGTTGCTACGCTTCTGCAATATCTGGCGCCGATCGTGACGCTGCTGTACTTCCTGCTGCGGAAGCGGCAGGCGCCGACCGGGCGCGAACTGTTCGCTGCCGGGCTGGCACTGGCCGGGTGCTTCCTGCTGCTGACGAACGGTTCGCTGTCGTCATTGGCGGTTCCAACCGCCGCGATTGTCTGGGGACTGCTCTCGGCAGTCGCTGCCGCGTTCTACACCCTGGCAGCCGTGCCGCTGCTGCGCCGATACGACTCGCTGGTCGTAGTCGGCTGGGCAATGACCATCGGCGGACTGGCGATGAGTGCCGCGATTCCGCCCTGGAAGTCACCGTGGCCGCCCCTGGATGCGGCGGGCTACGGCTATCTGGCGTTTGTGCTGATCTTCGGCACCACGCTGGCCTTCTGGTTCTATATTGAGAGTCTGCGCGGACTGCCGCCGCAGGAGACTATTCTGCTTGGCAGCCTGGAGCCGCTGGCCGCCGTGCTGACCACCGTGATCTGGCTGCGCGAACCCTTCGGGTGGTGGCAGTGGGCAGGTACGGCATGTATCATCGCCGTGGTGCTGACGATGAGCTTAGGCGGGAATCGACGGTAAAGAAAGACTAGAGAAGGGTTCGACAAGCGGCGAGCAAGGCAGAAGCGCAGACAAAAGCGAGTAAGGCGGGAGCAGAGACAGAGCTAGAAGTGAGTAAAGCGGAGAAAAGTCAAACGCAGCATAGATTGAGAGAGCCAAGCGGAGACTGAGAAAGCCAAGCGAAGACTGAGCAGGCAAAGCGGAAAATCAGAAAGCCAAGCGGAGATCGAGCAGGCCTTAACTCAAGTCGGTAAACGCAACGAAATGACGGCTGCCGCCTCCTTGATCGAGCCTTCATCAGGCCAGCTGCCTTTAGTGGGCCTTCATTAGGCAAGCTGCCCTTAACGGCTATTCATTAGGCAGCCCGAACGCCCTTTCATCAGGCAGCCCTTCTGCGCTAGACTGCCGGATAAGCGCGATAATCCCCTTATTTTCAGGCTATTTTCGTCTTAGCGAAAAATAAGAGCCGAAATCCCCTTATTTCGATGAAAAAAGGGGATTTCGGCTTATATAACTACATTTAGAGGGATATTTGGACTTATCTTCTCCAAAAAACGAAATCAGCGAGAAACAAGCGGATATTTGGACTTATCCGTCGAAGTCTGGAAGTTTCGTCGCATTTCCCCCTACGCTCAAGTTATCTACTCAGGCCTGCCTACTTGTACTTACAGTCGCTGGTCGCCACTCACACCTGCAACCGCTGGTCGCCTACTCACACTTATCATCGCTGGTCGCCACTCGCGCCTGCAATCGCTAGTCGCTTACTCGCACTTACAGTCGCTGGTCGCCACTCGCACCTGCAGTCGCTGGTCGCCATTCGCACTTACCATCGCTAATCCCCGCTCGTATCCGGCGGGTACGTCGCTCATACCCAAGCTTGCTTATCGCCTGCTACACCCTCGCTCCGAACTACAGCTTCCCCCAATAGATTTCTGTTTCGTAATCGAAAAAGACTTGTCCGCCCTGCTGCGTCTCGTCAAAGATCCGGCGCAGTTCGGCCATCATCGGCTCGTAATCAGGATGCCCCGGCGCGGGTGCATACGAGGCCGAGTTCAATCGTCCACTTAGCCCCTCGAAATCGAACACCTGACGATTAGGGAATTTCGCCAGTGTCAGATTGCCTTTTCCAAAAAAGCGTTCCAGTTCCTCAGTCTCGACATTCGACGTATTGCGATGGTTCACCTGGCGGTAATCCGTTCCGAAATTTAGCAGCAGCTGTTCGTAGGTTTCAAGAAAAGGAGAACCTTCCGTCAGCCGGTTGTTCCAGATCAGTGCAACCGGACTACCCGGCTTCAGAATCCGTGTGAATTCTTCCTTCGCCGCCGCGCGATCAAACCAGTGAAACGCCTGCGCACAAACGATCGCTCCTATGCTTTCATCTGCCAGTCCGGTCTGTTCCGCCGAGGCTGCGACCGAACGATAGCCCGGACGTGCGCTCAATTCTTTCTCCGCCGCTTCCCGCATCTCTTCGTTTGGTTCGACTGCCACTACCCGACTGCCCCGATCCAGCAGCAGCTTGGAGAAGATCCCCGTTCCCGCTCCAATGTCCGCGATTACGTCCACCTGTTCCAGGCCGACTTCCGTATACAGATAATCGAGTGCCTCGACCGGATAGCTCGGACGGTACTTCACATAAGCCTCCACCCGTTCGGAAAAACGCTGTTTGCTGTCCATACTGCGTTTCCTCCTCTTGTAAGGTTTCATTGAATGAAACACAGTTTCGTTATACGAACATTATACATCAACCCTTTATCAACTGCGAGTCTGAGCCTGATGTCCACATAAGGTTCGTACCTGAAGCCTGCCCCTGTACAAGACCTCCAATGGAAACACATACGCTGAAAGTACGTTTTCGGAAGAATTTAGGAAGGTATACATTTACTTCGGATTTAGATAAGCTGCCCGCAGCTTCCCCGACTGGCAGCCAATCAGCTTTTATTCTCCGTGAAAACCTTTTTCTCAATCGATCACACCATATGGATCACAGCCACACAGCCGCCGCGCTGTAGACCAGCAGAAGCGCCATAACGAGATTGAACATTTTTTCGTGCCGGATGAGCCAGGGTTGGAACAGGGCGCCGAACAAAGCCCAAGAACCTGAAGAAGCCAGAGCGACTGCCCCCAACAGCAGCGATACGCCCAGCATTTGAAGTATGGATAGCGAATAAGGCATAACGAAAGTCGATACCACCGTGACCGCATACATCAGCAGTTTGGGATTGACGAATTGAAGCCAGAAACCTGCACGCAGCGAATAGACGCTGCGGATGGGGTTCTCGCCGCCGCTTGGCGCTCCGGTACTCCGGACGATCTTCCACGCGAGCCACAGCATGTACGCCGTGCCAAGCAGACCCATCGCCAGCTGGATTCCCGGAATCCAGCGATACAGTGCCAGATTGAGCAGGCAGGCGAGCAGCACAATTCCAAAGCAGCCGGCTGCGACACCGCACACGAACGGTCGCATACGGCGAAATCCTGATCTTCTCGCGCCGTCCAGAGCCATCAGATTATTCGGTCCGGGGGTGAAACTGGCGGCCACAGCGTAAGATAACAAAGGCAGAAAAGGCATGGATTCACACTCCTTGTATGCTATAATTGAACAAAATGTACGTTTTAACGTACTTTAGCTTCATATTATAGCTTTGTGCGTTATGGAGTTCAATTAAGACTTTATAACGCACGAAACTTTTCCTCAGGAGGAATGACGTTTATGGAATCCATCAATCTGATCCTCAGCCAGAATCTCAAACGGCTGCGTGCCGAACGCAAACTCAGCTTGGACAAGCTGTCCGATCTGACGGGTATCAGCAAGACGATGCTTGGGCAGATCGAGCGCGGCGAATCCAGTCCTTCGCTCACGACCGTATGGAAGATTGCAAACGGACTTAAAGTATCTTTTACCTCGTTGATCGTTGAACCGCCGGCGGATGCCGTGGTCGTACGCAAACAGGAGGTTCAGATGATGGAGGAACCGAAGCGGCAGTACCGGCTGTTCCCCATGTTCCCATACGATGCGGAGCGGGGATTCGAGGTGTATACGGTGGAGATCGATCCTGGGGGCAGCCTGGGGTCGGAACCTCACCGCGAAGGAACGGAAGAATTGATTACTCTGTTCTCGGGCGTGCTGGAGCTGGAGATCGAAAGCGAGACGTATCGGTTGGAGAGCGGCGACTCGATTCGATTTAAGGCGGATCGACGGCATGAATATCGCAGCACAGGCGAGGAATCGGTGCGGCTCAGTATGACCATTCGTTATAAGGATTAGCACCGAGGAGGTTGATTAAACGATTAAATAAGTATAAAATCGCTATTTATACGCATAAATTTGGAAAATAGGTAGTGATAAAGTGGTAATTGGTAGATGAATAAATCGAAACAAAAGCTCGTATATCTGGATGGGATTCGAGGAGCCGCCGCATTTACAGTGGTGATCTCCCATTACATCCAAATCTTTTATCCAGCAGCTCTGAACGGAAATGGAGAGCAGGCTCATTTTCTCTGGGACATCCATTATGGAAAATCTCCGATCAATTTATTCTATAATGGTCAATTTGCCGTATGCTTATTTTTCGTATTGAGCGGCTATGTGCTCAGTTATAAAATGTTTGAAAAAGAACTCGATCCTCCTCAGTTCCAGAAGTTGTTAAGTTCCAGTGCCAGCCGAAGATATATTCGTTTAGCTCTGCCAGCTGCCTGTTCGGTATTGCTGGTCTATATCGCCATAGGCATCCATGCTTTTTATCTTCAGGACATCCGGATGGTCACCTGGACGGACATGAAAAAGGATTATTACGCTTTGGACACCAATCTTTACACGATCCTGAAAGCGGCTTTCTTTGATCCTTTTTTCCGTTTTGGATCTCATCCCTATAATCCCGTGCTTTGGACAATGAGTTATGAATTATTGGGTTCTTTTTTGATTTTCGGTTTTATTGCCTTATTCGGCAGGATCAAATCCAGATGGATTCTCTACCTCCTTGCATCCCTAGCCTTTATTCAGACGTACTTTATCGCTTTTCTGTGGGGGATGCTGCTGGCTGATCTGCTTAAATCGAAATGGACACAGAGCAGAAAAGTAAGATTTTTGATCCTGCTTATCGGCATCTATCTAGGCTCCGCTCCCTATACTTCTCTGCTCGGTACTCTGTATGGACCCATAGAAGTGTGTATCGTCGCCGTAAATGGGTGGCTTGGATTACATCTCGATCCTCGAATGTTTGCAAGAATCGTAGGCGCGGTGATGATCTTGTTCGCCCTTCTGCGATCCCATACCCTGCAAAGCCTATTTTCAGCGACGCCTTTTGCTTATTTGGGGAAAATCTCGTTTTCTCTATATCTCATTCATTTTACTTTTTTAAATACGTTTTCCGCCTTTTTGTTTAGCCAACTTGTTCCCTATTTGAGTTACAACCTGTCCTATATCGTGACGTTTACCGTTTCGATGTTCCCTCTGTTTATTCTGTCGCATTATTATATGAAATACGTCGATCAAGGCGCGATAAGGTTAGCAAGAAGATTCGATAAAGCCATAAGCACGTAATCAAAAAGGAGAGCGGAAGCCCTTGGGCACCTGCTCTCCTCTTTGCGCTGTGATTCGTTCGATGTACCTGCCTCGCCCCATCAGCCCTCACTGCGCGAGCGAGGCCGTTCCCTCACGCTCAGGATCACGCCCAGAATCACGATGGTTCCGCCAATCCAGTCACTCGGGCGCAAGCTCTCACCCAGCAGCAGGATGGACAGCGCCACACCGAAGATCGGGACGAGATTCATCATTGCCATGGCGGTGCCCGCTGTCAGTCCGCGCAGTCCATAGTTATACAGCATGAACGCGGCGACCGAGCAGAAGACGCCCAGATACAGCAGCATCCACAGCGACTGCGTGGTGGGCACGCGCCATTGTTCATGTTCGATCAGCGCAAGAGGAATGAAGGCAATCGTACCGGCCACTGTCTGGTAAAAAGATACCGTAACCATCGAGTACCGACCCACGACGCGGCGTGTAGCGAAGTTGTAGATGGCAAACACAAACCCCGCCGAGATAAGCAGCAGGTTGCCGATCAGTTCATGCTGGCCCCCTTCACCGCTTCCGCCCGAGATCCGGTACACGCCGAAGATCGCCATCGCAATACCGATTCCGCGCATCCAGGAGATTTTGGTTTTGAAAAAGAAAAACTCCAGCAGCGCCGTCACCGCCGGGTATGAAGCGACGATTAATGCGGCGCTGGATGCTGTAGTCAGCTGCACACCGATGTTTTCGAGCGCAAAATAAAAGGTGGTACCCAACAGTCCGCTAATCGCCATCATGCCCAGATCACGTGGAGAAGGCAGTCGAAACTCACGGCGCAGCAGCAAAATGATCCCCAGAATCACGGTCGCAATGGCGAATCGCGCGGCTCCGAGAGTTAGGGGCGGAAAAGAGACGTAGGCAATCTTCGTTCCGACGAAAGAAGTGCTCCATAACACAATCGCAATTAACGCGGCAATCAAGTAAAGTGTACGGGTAGGCGAAGTTGTACGGGAATGTTCGACGACCCCAGCGCCTATATCCTTGGCTCTGCGGCTGTTCTTCCTCAGCGAAGCCGAGGATTCTGCTGACTCAGACGGCTGCATGACTTCAGTTCGCTTCACGCCCTGAGGCTTCCGTTCCAGTTCCAACTGCGCGGATTCTTGGTCGCTTTTGCCCGAATTTTCCTGCTGCTGTCTGCCTTGTTTTGTGCGGCGTTCTTCAAGGGTCAAGCCCATCTTGCACCTCCAGTATCTGATTTCCTGTGTGTTTTCGCTGCCATGTTCCATAGTCGCTACTTTTGTAGTCACTAGTATACAGGTATAACATCGGCGCTGTACGGTGTCAAGCCACCTATGGGATAATGGGACGGACACGCAACCACTCAGGGAGGTTACACGATGAAGCCCGAGATTATTAAACTGCTGCAAGATCTAAACTTTACCGAATACGAAGCCAAGGCGTATCTTGCGCTGCTGGATAAATCGCCGCTATCCGGATATGCCGTCTCACTAGGTTCGGGCGTCCCCCGTTCCAAGATCTATGAAGTGCTGGGCGGACTGGTCGAGCGCGGCGAGGTGCTGATTAGTCATGAAGACCCCTCGCTGTACACGCCGCTGCCTCCCCAGGAGCTGATTCGCCTCAAGAAACGCCGGAGTGAAGCCTCCTTTGAAGCGGCGGAGACGGCGCTGGAGCATTATTCATTCGTTTCATCCAACCGGGAAAACATCTGGAATATCACGGGAGCCGATACCATTCTGGAGCGGGCGGCCGATGCCATTCGACGCGCAGAGACGCGGGTGCTGCTGGAGATCTGGCCGGAAGAAGCCAGGCTATTGGAGCCTACACTCAGGGATGCTGCCGAACGGGGGCTGGATGTGCTGCTTGTGGTCTATGGGGAGCTGGATTTCGATTTTGCCCGGGTCTATCCGCATGATTCCAGTGACGAGATCACTCAGGAGTACGGCGGACGCTGGATCGTGGTGAGTGCAGATGACCGGGAGGTCGTGGCGGGAATCGTCTCGTTGGGCGCAGACAGCCGGGCCGCCTGGACGCTGCACCCGGGACTGGTCATGCCGATCACCGAAGTCATCGTACATGACCTCTACATCTACGAACTGATGCAGGCTCATCGGGAGACGCTGGAAGCGACCTTCGGACCCAACCTGATCGAACTTCGCAGACGGTATAATGCAGGACCTACGGGCTACAGCATGGCAGCAAGATTGGGGCTGGGCGGTTAAATCGAACGCTGATATACTGGCTTCACACAGGAAAATTCCCATTGGGCAGGAAAGGAAGGATGACGATTAGTTCGCATATTCCCCACAAAAAGGTCACCTGGCTGGAGCTGTTCTACGATCTCATCTATGTCGCAGCCATCTCCATCACCGCCCATGTGCTCGCTCATTCGCACCATGGCGCCATTCCGATGGACATCATCGGCAAATACATCCTGATCTTCATTCCGCTCTGGTGGGCGTGGACGGGCTTCACAGTCTATGTCAATCGCTTCGGTCAGGATGATACCGTGCAGCGCATCGCTTATTTTATCCAGATGGCGTTTGTCATCGTGATGGCCGCGAGTATCAACGTCGATTTTGACGCTTACTATCTGGCCTTCATGCTGGGGTATGTGGGCATAAGATTGTCTACCGTGTTCATGTACATTCGCACCTGGTTGGAAAAAGAAGGTGAACCGCGCCGCATCGCTCGTTATCTGGCGCTGAACTTTCTGCTTGGAGCGCTCATCAGCTTCAGCTCTGTCCTGATCCCGGGAGACGGCAAGTTTGTGGTGCTTTATCTGGGGATTTTCCTCGACGTTCTGCTGCCGCTGCTGGCTCGCAAAAAAGTGCTCAGTCACCTGCCCGTGCATCATCCGCATCTGCTGGAACGGTATGGTCTGGCGACCATCATCCTGCTCGGTGAGCTGATCCTCGTCATCGTCAACGGACTGCGTGACGAACAGATCGGCGGTGGCCTCATCCTCGCCTCGCTGCTGGGCTTCGGCCTGGCTGTCTCCATCTGGTGGCATTACTTCGAGGCGTCGGAACATATCGCAGGCGAAGATCGCAAAAGCTCCGGGCAGTCCGTCATCTACGGACATTTGCTGACCTTCATGTCACTTGGCCTGGCTGCCAATGTGGTACATTATGGCTTCCATCATGAGCTGACCGTGCGGAATTTTGGTGGGTTAGCGCTGGGAAGTTTCGTACTGTATGCCCTGTCGGCGGCGATTGTCTTCCTGCCCGGCAAAAGCGTGCAGCAGATCCGTCACGGCCTGCTGCGCATCGGCCTCTTCATTGTGGCAGCGGCAGTCGCGCTGCCGCTGCTGCCTTCGCAGACTGCGGTATACGCCTCGCTGGTGGCGTTGTTCGCCGGATTCGCGCTGGCGGAAGGTCTGGTGCGCCGCAGAGCGAAGAAGTTGACCTGAGGGCATCCAGGGAGATTCATCCAGACGGGCAGATCATCTGACGGAAAGAGCCGCCAGATGGAGAAAAGCCAGCTGAATGTTCCAGCGGCGGCTCACTTACATGCCTGTTCACTGGAACCTTTGAACACCTGCATGTCTGCCTACTCACACATTTGTATACGTACACGCTTCTACGCGGGCATGCCCGTATATCCGCACGCCAAAAAGCCGATCCGATGGAACCCGGATCGGCTTTCTTTTTGCTGCCATGCAGCATCCCGGCTGCCCACAGAGCGGGCACACCAACACCGACAGGCCAAACGCCGCCTACGCCGATTATCTTCGGCATAGGATCGGCCTACAGTTGGCCTATAGCGGCAGCTTCACTTCCACTTCGTAGACCTGCCCCGCTTGAATATCGCGGATCACGCCGCCTTCAATCCGCTCGCCGCCGACCTGAACCTCAGCTTCGCTCACGCCTTCCGCGCGCCGGATCACAATCCGGAACTCCGCTCCCCGGAAGGTGCGCGTCGCCTTCGCTTCGCGCCAATCCGCCGGCAGCTGCGGCGACACCGCCAAGCCTTCCGGTGTGCCTTTGACACCGAACAGCCCTTCAATCAGGCAGCGATATACCCACGGCACCGTGCCCGTGTTAAACAGCTGGCTGGAACGTCCCGCCGTGCGCGGGAACTGACGATAGGCTCCCCGATAATAATTCGGGATGAAGACCGGAAGCTGCCCGCGCTGAACGATGTCCGCCTGATCGGGCCCCGGCAGCATCTTGCGCAGCAGCCGATAAGCGTTGTCCGATTCGCCAACCGCATACAAAGCATAGATATAGAAGGCCGCCGCGTGGTTGTATACCGCTCCATTTTCCGCCGAACCGGGATGCTTCTGCGTCACCCGCCCCACATCCTCGCGCATGGCGGTATAGGAAGGTGCCAGCTTCTCCACGCCGTAAGGCGTCTCCAACTGCTCCGCCACCGCGCGGATCAACCGGGACTGCTTCTCTGCATCCGCCGCGCCGCTAAGAAGCGACCAGCCCTGCGGATTGATGAAGATACGTCCTTCTTCATCCGCGCTGATTCCAAACGGTACTCCGTCATCCGTGATGCCGCGTGCGTACCAGTCGCCATCCCACAGATGACGGTTGACTGCACCGTTGATCTCGTCCGCCTGCTGGCGATAGTCCGCCGCTTCAGACGGATGTCCGCTGCGCTCGCAGATGTCCGCCCATACGAGACATGAATAAGCGGTGGCGATGGTCAGCCAGCCGGAGACACCACGGCCTTTGTAGCCGACCATGTTCATTGGGTCGCACCAGTCACCCTGATTAATATAATTCAATCCACGGTCATCCCGATCGCCAATCAGCCATTGAACGGCCAGATTGATATGTTCAAATACCGTACCGGACTTTTCTCCACCGGCATAAGGCACTTGTTCATCCAGCAGTGCGTAATCATTGGTCTCATCCAGATAGGCGATCAGGCAGACCGGCAGCCAGACACAATGATCGGTATGCGGCACCTGATTGATGTATTTCAGCTCCGCTCCTTCATACAACACCACACCATCCGGCATGGAACCATCCGGCCGCTGCTGGGCGAGCGCAGTAAGGAACGCCTGCCTTGTGCTGCGCGGATCGATGTAGCTCATCCCCATATGATCCTGCAAATAGTTGCGCGTCTGCGGATCGGTGGACAGCCGATTCGTGACCCCATGATAATAGACCTGGCGCGGCAGCCAATGATTGACGAAGTTGTCCAGATCCTTGTCCGGCGTCTCGATCGACAGTACACCCCGACCTTCGGCAACATAAGCCGCGTAGTCCAGCGCCGCCTGATCGAAACCGTCTTCGGAAACCCGCTCATCAAACGCTCCTACCGCCACTTCAACTCCTGCTCCGTCTTGACTGCCAAGCGCAGAACCAAAATAACGCGCACGAATCTCCGCAATCTCCGCCTCGTCTTTTGCCGGGCCGAATACAAAGCGATATGTCGTCTCTTCGCCTGCCTCTGGCGTAATCCGGTACTGCATCACGGCTGCCGGCATCTCATACCGCGCGTCCCCACAGGCCAGCATCCCGCCTTCGAGTGCCGAGGGGCGCATGATTCCACCTTCTCCTTCAAAGGCTTCCTGACTCGTCTCCCAGGCATCCGGACGCTGTTCGGCCAGCAGATAGGTCTTGTCCTTGAGACGTTTGATCGCTGGATAATCCTGCACCTTCTGATACGGCGTGATCGACGAGCAGACAATCGCGCCCAGCGAATCCTCGTACTGCGCCGACTGGTTCATCCACGACATATACCCCACACTAAAATACGGATACAGGCTGATCTTGCGCTTGCGGCTGCCTGTATTTTGAACCTTGATGCTCCATAATTCAGCGGCGTGATCCCGGGGCAGCGTCAGCTTCATCTCAATACGCAGATCCCAATGTTCAATCGTCCAGATCATATCGTGTTTGCCCGCAGCAAATACGAACTTGTCGGGCACCTGACGGGTTGGTTCATAGGGAGCCGAGAAGATGTAACCGCTCTCCTCATCCTTGATGAAAAGAAACCGTCCAGGGTGATGGGCATAATAGGGCTGTTCCGGCTGCATGAACGTCTTGGCTTCCAGATTGGGGGCATGTGAATATTTGGCCGGCTCTGGCTGCATGAACTGGGCAACCGCATAACCCCGGCAGTTCATATGGATCATCATCTGATTGTTCCACAGGAATCCGGATGCCTTGGGCAGCGCAGTGGGACTCGTCAATTCATAATACTGCTGGTCTTCGGTCGGTCTAATCATCGTGAACGTAACCTCTTTTCAGAACAGATTCGCCTTGCCCGCGCCCTTCTTCGCAAACGGTTTCGGAAAAGAGCGGTCGTTGTTCTCATTATAGAGCAGTTGACACTCCGATACCGCAAAAATCGACAAAAAAGCGTGAGAAACTCTTGATTTTCTGGAAAAAAGGAACCTGGGAGAAGCCAAGCCGCACGGATGAGATCTGACGCAATCAGCGGATAAAGCCTTCGATCTTGAGCAGAACCAAGCGGGCATAGCGAATCCGCCCCGGATGATGAGAAAGGCGGCATGAGGGATAAGGCGCTGCTGTGTGCCCTGCATCCACAGAAGAGAGCAGGGAATTAGGGGGAGGCTGGATTACCCGCCTCCCCCTAATTCCCTGTTCAGATGCGTAACTCGCCTGTGCAGACGAAAGACTCACGCCACAGCGGACTCAAGTTCCGCAGAAAGTCTGATACCCGCTGTCTGCATCCGGAGAAAGCTGTGCATAGTCCGCCTGATCTGCGGAATGGTCGTACGGACGGGCCAGCACCGCCAGCAGACGGTGCAGAGGCGCATAATCGCCGCTCTGCGCTGCGGCGGCCAGTGCTTCTTCCACGCGATGGTTGCGTGGAATGACAGCCGGGTTGTGCGCGCGCATGCGCTCGCGCACCTCAGCCGGCGAATCCGCCTGGCGCTCCAGGCGTGCCCGCCACTGCTCGCGCCATACGCGATACTCGCCGCTGGCGAGCAGCGCATCCGCGCCCGGGAAGTTCGCCGGGCGGTAGGCAGGCGCTGCCTCGGCCAGATCGGCCGAAGATCCGCGCTCCGCTTCGCCCTCGGCTGCGGCGATGCCCGCAAAGTCCAGCTCGGCGTTGCCCGCCTCGCCCGGCTGCGCCTGCGCCGCAGTGTCCACAGCCCGCGCGACGTTGTCCGCGCCAGGATTCGCTCCGGTTCCCGCGTCCCCTTCGCCTGCCGGTAAACCCCCGGCGACTGCGTCCGCCCCCGTCGGAATTCCAAATGTCAGGCCGACAAAGGTATTCGTATAGTCGGCACGGAACGCCTTCATCAGATCCAGCAGATCGGCGATCAGCTTCTCATCTTCTTCCTCCCGATTGGACAGTCCCAGCTTCGCCCGCATCCCGTCAAACCAGTTGTCCAGGTACAGGCGTTCAAAGCCGCCCAGCATCTCTTCCGCAATCGCCATGCCGCGATCGGCATCTTCGTCCAGCAGCGGAATCATCGTCTCCGCCAGACGGGAGAGATTCCAGAGCGTAATATACGGCTGATTGCCGTACGCATAACGCCCGCCCGTATCAATGGAGCTGAAGACGGTTGCCGGGTCATAGGCATCCATGAAGGCGCACGGCCCATAGTCGATCGTCTCTCCGCTAATGGTGACATTATCCGTGTTCATCACACCGTGGATGAACCCTACAAGCATCCACTGGGCGACCAGCGCAGCCTGGCGCTCCATGACACTGCGCAGCAGCAGGGCGTACGGTTCGCCGCCCGTAACCCCAGCAGCTTGATCGGCAGGATTCAGCCGATCACGGACTGCGGCTTCAGTCGTGGATTCTTCGCCTTGGCTGTCCGAGGCTTCAGCTGTGGATTCATCAGCCTGGCTCTGCGGGATTTCGGGCGCAGGTTCAGTGAGCGTCTGCCGGGCAGCCTCGGCAGACACGTGGCGGATCTCCGGGTAATGCCGGTCAATCGCATAGTCCGCCAGCGCGCGAAGCGTATCCAGGCCGCCCCATTGCAGGGCGTATTGGAACGTCCCCACGCGCAGGTGGCTGGCCGCGATGCGGGTCAGCACCGCACCGGGCAGCGGCGTCTGGCGCTGGATGTCTTCGCCGGTGGCGACGACGGCGAGGCTTCGCGTCGTCGGGATGTTCAGCGCGTGCATCGCTTCGCTGATGATATATTCGCGCAGCATTGGGCCAAGTGCGGCCCGACCGTCGCCTCCACGGGAGAAGGGCGTTCTCCCGGAGCCTTTGAGCTGCACATCCAGGCGGCGGCCCGAAGGCGTGAGCTGTTCGCCGAGCAGAACGGCACGGCCATCCCCCAGGCGGGCGAAGCCGCCGAACTGGTGACCGGCATAAGCCTGAGCCAGCGGATTCGATCCTTCCGGCAGTTGATTGCCGCCGAAGACCTGGGCGGCTTCTTCGCTGTGCAGCCAATCGGGATGCAGGCCGAGGTCTTCGGCCAGCTTGTCGTTGAGCAGTACCGCTTGAGGCTGGGCAACCGGAATGGGCGAGATGGAGCTGTATAGAGATTGGGGCAGCCGGGCATAGCTGTGATCCAGATTCCATCCGGCAGATTCAGCGGAGGAACGGTTGGCAGAAAGATCGGTCATAAAGGCAGGCCTCCTTGTTCAAATGGGTTCTCTCCCTTAGAGTAGAGGAGAAAGCCGCATATTTCCAGTCTGGGACCTTAACGGTCAACTTTAGGGGGACAAATCGTGGAAGGCCATTTGCTGATTATCGAAGACGACGCCGGCATCAGCGGCATGATCGCCGATTATATGAAGAAAGAGGGCTACCATTCTACCGTTGTGCAGGAAGGCAGCCGGGCGATGGAACAATTTCAGGCCGCTGCATACGACCTTGTACTGCTCGATCTGATGCTGCCCGGGCGCAGCGGGATGGACGTCCTGCAGGACATCCGACGCGTCAGCCGCGTGCCGATTCTGATCGTATCGGCCAAGGACAATGAAGTCGAGAAAGCGCTGGGACTGCGTTTTGGCGCGGACGATTATATCGCCAAACCCTTTTCCCTCATTGAGCTATCTGCCCGAATCCAGGCTTCCATTCGCCGGGCAACGCAGTATTCCACGCCGGATCTCCAGAGCATCCCGCAGCCGCCTGAACCGACGCAGCTGACCGCAGGCGATCTGATCGTCGATCCCGACAGCTTCAGCGTACGCAAGCGCGGCGAAGAAATTCGTTTGACCGCCAAGGAATTTCAGATTCTCAAGCTGCTGCTCCAGCATCCCACGCGCGTGTACACCAAAGCGATGCTGTATGAACAGGTCTGGAATGAAGAATATTATAACGATGACAATGCAATCAATGTCCATATGCGCAGGCTGCGCGAGAAGATTGAAGATGATCCGTCGAACCCTCGCTACATCGTCACGCTGTGGGGTATTGGCTATCGACTGGGGGAGCTGTAGATGGAAGAGTTGGGGTGGGTTCTGCTGCTGCCGATTCTGATCCTGTTGGGTCTGTATCTTGGAGAGAAGATACGCGTTCGCAAGCTGCGCCGGGATCTAAGCTACATCAATGACAAACTTCAGGCACTCGCCGCTCCCGACCGTGTGATCGGCCGCGAGCGGCTGCTTGTCGTGACCGGAGAGCCGGAACTGCGAGAGCTGCTTCGCAGCTTGAATCTGCTGCTGGAGCGGGCCGCTCAATCCGCCTCGGATTATCTGCATACCGAACAGGCGATGCGCGGCATGCTGGCGAACGTGTCCCATGACCTCAAGACGCCGCTCACCGTCGTCATGGGCTATGCGGAAGTCTTGGATCGCAGTCCCGAACTGAGCGAGGCCGAACGCCGCACCATGCTCAGTCAGGTCTATCGGAAGACCGTCGAAGTCCATGAACGCATCAACGCATTTTTCGATCTGTCAAAGCTTGAATCCGGCGATTACGATCTGCCGCTGTCGCCGGTGGATGCCGCCGAATTGTGCCGTCAGCGCATCCTCGGGTATTTTGACCTGCTGGCGGATCGGGGGGTGGAAGTCGATATTCGGCTGCCGGAACAGCCCGTCTGGATCTATGCCAACGCAGAAGCGCTGGATCGGATTCTGGATAACCTGCTGTCCAATGCCATTCGCTATGGAGCGGATGGACAATATCTGGGGCTTCACCTGAATCGTTCCGATCATCAGGTGGTCATCGACGTGATAGATCGTGGTCAGGGCATCCCTTCGTCGGAGCAGCTTCGAGTGTTTGAACGCATGTATACACTGGAGGATTCCCGCAACCGGGGGTTTCAGGGCAGCGGTCTGGGGCTTGCGATCGTGAAGCGCCTGACGGAGCGGCTGGGCGGCACCGTTTCACTGACGAGTGAGCCAGGAGTCCGCACGACATTCCAACTCGTGTTCCCGCTCTCGACCTACTCGCCGCCGGGCTTCGATCACGGGAATCAGACGTAAGAAATAAGTAAGAAACGCGACAGGGAAAAGACAACCCCGCCCGATAAGATAAATTCATCAGGAAAAACAAACGACAAGGAGTGAATGAAACCATGGTGGATGCGGTACGCACACAGATGCTCACCAAACATTATCGGGCGGCGGATGTCGTCACGAACGTGAATCTGACCGTCAAAAAAGGCGAAATTTATGGTTTTCTCGGCCCCAACGGAGCAGGCAAATCAACGGTTATGAAGATGCTGCTCGGATTGGTTCGACCAACAGGCGGAGAAGTCGAACTGTTCGGGGAAAAGCTGATTCCCGGCTCGGTCGAACATCTGAAACGAATCGGCCATCTGATCGAGACGCCTGCGTTCTATGAGCGAATGACCGCACGCGAGAACCTGGAGCTGCACGCCGAGTATATGGGTTATCACGTACGGGAATCCATCGACGAAGCGCTGCAAATGGTGCAGCTGCTTGGCGTCGAAGGCAAGCCGGTCAAGCAGTTCTCACTCGGAATGAAACAGCGCCTGGCTATCGCACGTGCCATCTCCACCCGTCCTGAGCTGCTGCTGCTCGACGAACCCATCAATGGACTTGACCCTGAAGGCATCCAATTGATGCGGGGACTGTTCCGCCGACTGCGCGACGAGTGGGGCATCTCCATCCTCATCTCCAGCCACCTGCTGTCCGAGATTGAACAGGTTGCCGATACGATCGGTGTGATTGACGGCGGACGACTGCTGAAGGAAGTCTCGCTGGAGGAACTCCGGGCTTCCAAGACGGATTACATTGAGATCACAACAGCCCAGGCTTCGTTGGCTGCCTATGTGCTGACAGAGAAGCTGGGACTGGAACGCTTCAAGCAGATTGGCGAACGTACGCTGCGCGTCTACGATACCCATGTGCCGCAGGAGACGCTGTCCAAGACGCTGATCCTGAACGAAGTGCCGATCGAATCCATCAACCGTCGTCATCACACCCTGGAAGAATATTTCTTCGATATGGTCAAAGGAGGAGACAATCATGCTGCATCTCGTCAAGCTGGAGCTTAAAAAAGGAAGCCTTCGCGGTTATGTCTATGGGGCATTGATCGCTTATGCGGCAATTGCGGCTTTCCTTCTCCTTCTATACTTTTTTGAAGGCAGTGATTCCTCGGCTCCCGCCTTTGGAAGTCAGCTCGAAATCCTGGGTATCGTCAACACAATGGTAGGCGCCACCTTCGTCGTCTACTCATCCGCCCTCCTGTCGAGGCTTGTCATCGGTGAATTCAAGGACAAGACCATGGCCCTTCTGTTTGCTTATCCGGTAAACCGCAAGCAGCTGATTTTTGCCAAGCTGTCCATCGTTTTTGCCTGGTGCTTTGCCAACATCGTGATCGGCAATATTGTAATCGACGCGATTATGCTGACTGTGAACCACTATACCGGAATGGTAGGCGGCGAGCTTTCGGGCAGCCAATTGATGCAGCATGTCGGATTCGTTCTACTTCAGGGCGTCGGTGCTGCGGGAATGAGCCTGCTGCCTCTTCTTGTGGGACTGCCCCGTCGTTCGGTGCCCGCAACCATCGTATCTTCGATCTTTATCGTTTCGATCATCAACTCCAACAACGGCGGGTTTTCGCTCAGTTCGATCATTGCCATCCCGCTGTCTCTGGCCGCAGTTGGCATCTTCGGCGCTTATCTCAGCTTCCGCAATATCGACAAGGCCGACGTCGCCTAAGCCCAATACAGGCCAACCTCAACGCTTCGTCCACGCACGATCAGAAAACCCGGAGACTCCCCCAACGGAGGTTCTCCGGGTTCTTAACGTCTCCAAACTTCGCGGCGCCGCCTTGCTTCGGGGCGCTGCCGCTCATTCCCTACTGACAATCAGCCGCTTGATCGAGTAGGCTGGATTGGAGCTGCCTCCGTGACAGGCTCTACGCTTCTGGCTTCGCGTGACACCCGGCAGACCAGCCGCATCAGACTGCGATGTGCAGCGGGGAAAAGGGCGAAAAAGACATCCATCGTCCGGCGCAGCGGCATGGGGCATACCACTGACTGATTGCGCTCCAGCCCCTTGACGGCAAGGCGGGCAAATTCCTCGGGGCTCATCTTTTTCTGCTTATTCATCTGCGCTTCGATCTTGGCCTTATCCATGTTGATCCCTTCACTGGCTGCAAAAATCGGGGTATCGACGAAAGCCGGACATAGCGCGCTCACTTTGACGCCGAAGCTTTCGGCTTCATAATGCAGCGAAGTGGTCAGACCCAGTATGGCGTGTTTGGTCGTGGCATAGGCAGCTGCCGTGGGCGCGGGTCCCATGGCAGTCGCGGACGAGGTATTGGCAATGTGACCAAAGCCCTGCTTTTTCATAATCGGATAAGCCGCTTGTATGCCATGAATAACGCCCCATAGATTCACCTCCATGATGCGCTGCCAATGCGGAAGGGTCATGTCGTACAGCTCCCCGTACATGGAGATCCCTGCATTATTGAACATGTAGTCCAGTCGGCCATATTGACGATAGGCGTCCTGCACCAGCGCTTCCACCTGCTCGGCGTCCGTGACATCGAGCTTCCGGAACCCCGCTCTGCCGCCTGCCTTACCAATCATCTCTACCGTCTGATTCCCGCCAGCTTCGTTGATGTCAGCCACGATCACGTCAATGTCGCGCCCCGCCAGCTCCTGGGCAATCGCCCGACCAATGCCCGAAGCCGCTCCGGTCACAATGGCAATGCGCCTTCCCTGCTGTGTTCCCTGTTTGCTCTCCCCTTTTCCCATCTCATTCACTCCACTTCTATTTGAATAAATATAGAATAAATAGTACAATCGTTCTAATCTTCATAAGGAATCCGTCAGCGAAGACGAATTCCACCCACAAAGATCTCAACGCCCTGACGGAACAGCTCACTCAATGCCTCAGTCTCCATCATAAAGATGAGCGGACAGAGCGAACCGATCCAGGTGCCAAACAGAAACGTGGCATTGGGCAGATCGGCAGCAGCGATGTCGAACTCCCCATCGTCGATGCCCTGCTGAAGAATGGCCCCATAGATCCCCATCGGCGTCTCGGCAAGCCCTCGCAGCTGAAGAAGCGTATCCGGGTCGGTACCGGGATTACCCGCCAGTTCCTGTCCTACATGCAGCAGCGGGGTCTTGTAGTTGTTCATGGCAAATTGAGCCACTGCATGAAGCTTCTCTGTCGCGGTCGGATAGTTCGGCTGAATCGCCATCCATTTCTCGCCCCAGGCTCGCATGGTATCTTTCGCCAAGGCGACGAACAGCTTCTCCTTGTTCTCGAAATGGTAGTAGATATGCCCCTTACTGAAACCGGATTCCCGGGAGATGTCTGCGATGGACGTTGCCGAAAAGCCTTTCTGGGCAAAAAGCTGCGCCGCTTTCTCCGCAATAATCCGCCGGGTCTCTTCGCTGTCGTAATGTCTTTTACTCATGAAGCTCTCCTTTAGAACGATTGTACTAATACCAGCATAAACACTTTGGAAGGCGGCGGCAAGCCCCTGTTTCCCCATCAAGCTGCCGCTGCACTTCTTTCCAACTTCTATCTTTACTGCTGGTGCTGCACTTCTCCTCTTCCGCAGACCTTCTCCCATTCCGGCCAAGAGAGAATCGGCAGTTCGGGTCTCGGTGGATCTTCCAGCATCGCCAGCAGTTCTATCGAATGACCGTCGGGATCTTCAAAATAGAGAGAGACAGCCGGCATGAACGGAAATACACTCAGCGGCGCATCACTCTCCCCGAAAAAGTTCGTGGTCTGCACGCCGCGCTCCCGCAGCATTTGCCCCGCCGCTTCCAGATCGCCAAGAGCCACGCGGAATGCAAAATGCTGACGCTGTACAAGCGGCGACGGATAATTCTGCCGAATCCCAAACATCGCTTCGCCAGGCTGCCCAATCCAGTAGAACTTCGATTTGCGAACCGGATCTTCATGCAGGGGAATCAGCCCCAGCACCCGCTCGTAGAAGTCGGCCGAAACCTGATAGTCAGTCACATTGATATGCGTTTCAAACAAGCCCTGAATCATATCGTCCCTCCTCAATCATCCATTAATCATTCGTTCGGGTGTCGTGTTCGTCGGTGAATATTTTGTAAAAATACAACGTTGCCTCAATCTCCGGATTGAAGGCCTGCTTCAGCGTATCCACCCCGCCCAGCTTCATTCCCTGCTTGAGATAGAATCGGCAGGCCGCCAGATTGTTGTCCTGCGCTTCCAGCGACAGTCCCAGCAGTTCCTGTTCCCGCGCCCAGGATTCTGCCCGCTCCATCAGCATCTCGGCTACACCACGCCCCCGATGGGAACCTTTTACGGCGATATTTTCGATATACGCATACCGTGTCCAGTCCCGCACCAGCCGAATCTGACCGATACATTGGTTGCGATAAAAAGCGAGAAAGATCGCCTTCTGATTGCTGTCGATATACTCTTCCCAGTCCAGACGATCTTCGGGGAAACGGGTAAAGGTGGTCTCGGCAAACCGTTCTTCTTCATAACTCCATATTCCCGCTCGAAATTGAGGAACCAGGCGCCCGAAAATCGGAAACGTTTCGTTGGGATCATTGACATAAGGGATATGCTCTACAGCAAATTCGACGATCTGAATCCCGATATTATCGGTACTCTTCATCCGTTCCCTCCTTAAAAAAGATTCATTCAAAAATAAATGTTCAAATTTGAAATCAAACCATGCACAGCAGATGGACATGCTTCGCCTGCAATCCATGAGCAGCAAACGCACTGAAGCGTACGCCGTACTGACTAATTTCTTCGAGAATACCCAGGGTGTCCGCTCCTCGATCTTCGGCTAACCGGCCTTACCCAAATGAGCGTGCTGACAGTATAACATAAGCCGCTTTCTGATTTGTGGCATGTCTTTCATTATGCTCCCCCTAATGGGACGAGCTGCTGGAGAGCGGCTTTCTGCGTTCGGTCATCCCGCTTTGTATGCGATCCTCCACAAAAAAGAACCCTCTCCGCAGAGAGGATTCTTTTAAGCAAACATAAACAGAAACAAGTTCGCATCGCAGTTGCTCAGTTCTCATTCAATGTCCGATCTTCATCCTATCAGTTGAAGCTTGCTTACGGCGAGCTTGCCCTGTAAGAGCACATACAGATCCTGCCGACCACTTACGCCGCTCAGTTCGATCTCCACGTCCGACCACTGCTGGATACCACCAGCGTCAGCGGAAGCCGTGCCGATCAGCTGCCCAGCCGCATGACCGAGCCGCACTTCGATCGTCCCTCCTCTGGCGCTTGCGACGCGCAGTACAGCTGTCTTCGCGCCGGTTGCGAACTCCACGTCCTTAAACGCGATCCAGCCGGATTCGCCTACGACTTCAACTGCGCTTCCTCCTTCGCGGCACTCGCCAAGAATCACACCTTCGTAAGCATCGTAATTGATCGCCTTGGTAGGCTGCGTCAGGTCACGAGCCGGGATGACTTCACCCGATACGTCCAGCGAAGCCTTCAGCGGCAGCTCCCCCGAAGACGGGCCAGCCAGCAGGGTATACTTTGCTTGTTCGATGACAAAGCGTTCCTGCGTGACATCCCAGACCGCCAGCTCCGCAAGCTTGATGCTAAACGATACTTCCTTCGTCTCTCCTGCAGCCAGCTGCACGCGGCGGAACGCCAGCAGCTGCTTCATCGGACGCTTCACGCGCGATTCTTCCACACGTCCATAGACCTGCACCACTTCGTCCCCGGCCCGATCGCCCGTATTGGTCACGGTAACAGTCAGTTGGATTGAAGCTTCTTCGGACGCGTTTACACTTGGCGTATCCAGCTTGAGAGCCTCATAGCGGAACGTGGTGTAAGAGAGGCCATGTCCAAATGGATACAGCGCTTCGCCCTCAAAATAGCGATAGGTGCGATTGCCTTGAATGATGTCGTAATCCATAAATTCCGGAAGCTGATCGACCGATTGGTACCAAGTCATGCTGAGACGTCCCGCCGGATTTTCTTCGCCAAACAATACGTCCGCGATGGCGCGTCCCACTTCTTGCCCCGCATGGGTGGAATACAGCACCGCCGGTACATGCGCGTTCACCCAATTGAGGGCGTATGGATAGCTGCCGATCACGACCACAATCGTATTCGGATTCACCGCCAGCACTTCCTGAATCAGCTGCTCCTGCGACTGCGGCAGCGTGATGTCGGGACGGTCCACCGTTTCTTTGCCATTAATCAGCGGATGGTTGCCGACGAAGACAACCGCGACTTCCGCTTCCTGAGCGGCCTGACGTGCTGCGGCAAACTTGTCGGTCACTTTCTCCACGGTAAACGAATCGGCGGTCAGCTTGGCGGCTGCCGAGTTATCCAGTGCCGAGGTTCCGCCTGCATCAATCTCATTGGAGGTTTCTTCACCGCGTCCATCGCCGGACAGCAGCTCCCCTTGTTCACCGACCGTGACCGGAGTGTCTTTCCATGTGGAAAAGGTCAGCGTCTCCTCGTTCCCGTTCTCCTGACGAGCCAGGAACACTTCCTTCGTGAACCATTCCCAGATGCGATTCGCCGAGGCCTTGACGATCCGGTCGTCCGTGGTCACGTAGAGTCCGTTCTCCTCCGCGATCATTGTCGTATTGTCCCAACCCCAATCGGTCAGCTCAAATACAGACGCCTGATCGGCCGAATCCACCGAAGCTGTCAGCAGGGCTTCTTCACCTGCCTGAACTTTGACGTATTGACCATTTTTCTTGGACTTGAGCTTGATGCGATCCGTTCCGCCAGCGAAGGTCGTCTGTCCCCCCTTGCCTGCCGCGTTCAGCTTCTCCTGAATACCGGCACGCGGGGTAATCGCGTAAGGCAGTTCGCCGCTGTACCAGTCGCGGTACACAATGTCGCCCAATGGCCCGATCACGGCAACTTTGCTTAATTGGTCGACCTTGAGCGGCAGCGTCTGGTTGTCGTTTTTGAGCAGTACAATCGACTTGCGTGCCGCCGTACGAGCCAGCTCCGCATGTTCTTTTTTCATAATGACCGATTCGTCGATCGCTGCATACGGGTTGCCTTCCTCGGGATCGAACTCACCCAGACGAAAACGCACGCGGAACGTATTGCGCAGCGCGACGTCAAGATCGTCTTCCGTAATCTGACCGTCCTTGAGCGCTTCGCGCAGCGAGGACTTCATCAGTTCGCCGTCGTCGGTGAGGCTGTCGATGCCGCCTTCCTTGACCGAGCGGGCGACCGCTTCGGTATGCGACTCCAGATAGCCGTGGTCGCGCACGGTGCCGGATACGTCGAACGCATCACTGACCACAAAGCCGTCCATGCCCCACTCACCCTTGACGATGCCGTTGACATCCGGGTTCAAGTTGGCTGGCACGCCATTGACTGCATTATAAGAGGTCATCATCGACTGGGCGCCGCCTTCCTTGAACGGAATCTCGAACGCCTTGAGGTAATATTCGCGCATATTGCGCGGATCAATGCTGACCGAAGCGTCGCCGCGACCCACTTCATTATTGTTGGCGATAAAATGCTTGAGGGTCGCAACCGCTTTCAGATATTTCGGATGATCGCCCTGAATTCCGCGCACCAGTGCTGCCGACAGTTTGCCTGCCAGAATGGGGTCTTCACCGTAGGCTTCTTCCGTCCGTCCCCAGCGCGGATCGCGTTCCATATCCACAGTTGGTGCCCATAGGGTCAGACCGTTGATCGCCGGGTTGCGCTTGTAGAAGCCCCGCGCTTCATCACCGATGGCGCTGCCGATTTGCTGGAGCAGTTCCTCATCCCAGATGCTGGACAGGCCGATGGGCTGCGGATAACCGGTCGCTTCACCCAACCAGGCCATGCCGTGAGCGGCTTCCGTGCCGTGCTTGTAAGGCTTGACGCCCAGGCGCTGTACTTCCGTCTGGTACTGGATCATCAGGTCAACTTTTTCTTCCAGCGTGAAACGGGAAACGAGATCGGCTACGCGTTCTTCCAGCGGAAGCGATGTATTTTGAAATGGATATGAAGTTTCGATAGACATGGAGATCCCCTTTCGGAATACGCTTTCTTTATGTTCATTTTAAAGGACAGGCAAGGAGGTAACTACCCGGATAATTGGAGGCGTTTTCATGCGAGATTCAGGAATCTTATCCAAGCTTGCCGCTTCTGGATGTTTCCTTGTCATATCCAAGCCTTCGATGAATTGTGCATACAATAGGCTGCAAAATTCATTCTATAACCTTGCTTGATTTTCTATAATAAAGTGCAAAGGAACAAATAGGAATTCTATATGAAGAGAAAGCGGGGAAGAATATGAATTTAGAACCTCAAACCACTTTGACCGGCTCGATCATCGCGCTGGTTCCGCTTGAAGAAAGCCATCGGTTAGAGCTGTGCCGAGTCTTGTACGATCCACGGATCTGGGAGCATACTTGGCTAAGATTTGCGTCAATTGAGGAATTGGAGCAGGATTTTAATCGGGCTTTGGCAGGTCAGGCCGATGGAACCCGGCTGCCGTTTGCGATCGTGCACCGACAGTCGGGCGCCGTAATTGGCACGACTTCATTCGGCGACATCGACGTTCATAACCATGGAATCGAGATCGGTTGGACTTCGTTATCGCCGGATTATTGGCGTACCGGAGTCAACACAGAGTGCAAATACTTATTATTGAGATACGGCTTCGAGAAGTTGAACGCACTGCGGGTGCAGTTCTCGGTCAGCAGTTACAATCTTCGTTCACAGCGGGCGGTTGAGCGCCTCGGTGCGATCAAGGAAGGGGTCTTGCGCAAACATCGCATCGAACCCGGCGGGCGGGTGCATGATAATGTGTTTTACAGCATTTTGGCTGAGGAATGGTCTGGGGTAAAGCAGCGGTTGGAGGAGAAAATGAACCGGATTTACGAACCTTCGGTCAGTGAGTAAAAAAAGCTGCCTGCGCCGATGAATAATGGGCAGAACCCTAACGGATCACTGACGGATAAGCGATCCCGTTCGCGCGGGGTGAAGGACTGCTGGCACTCCAGCGATTGCCAGACACAAGCCGCTGCACATAGAGTGCCAGAGTTCCTGCCGCGCCGGGCTGGGATTCCGGCATTTCCCTGTGCAGGCGCTATCTAATGAAGCGCTGCGCCGCACTTCGCGCCAGGGCGCAGCACCTCCTTCCATGATGCTGCCCTGCTCCCTTAGCGCTTCGCCCTGCTGCGCATCTCACTGATGCGCACCTCGCTTGTGCGCTCCAGCCGCCGCTCCGCGCGGCCTTCTGTCGCGTAATACACCAGCGCCAGCAGCGGCAGTGCTGCGCCGATCATCATCGCCAGGCGCCAGCCCCCGGCGGAATAAGCCCAGCCGCCGATGGCTGATCCGGCGGCTCCGCCGACGAAGAAGATCGCCATGAACAGCCCGTTCAGGCGGCTGCGCGCTTCGGCCCCCAGCGAGAAGATGGCTCGCTGGCTGAGTACGAGGTTGGCGGAGACGCCGAGATCCAGAAGGATCGCGGCGATCACCATCAAGGCAACGGCGAGAACCGAGCCGGTGTGCACGAACATCGGCAGCAGCGCCGATGCCGCCACCAGCGCCAGCGCAAGGCCTGTGGCGCCGTAGCTCCGTCCGCGGTCGGCCAGGCGACCGGCGATAGGAGCGGCCGCTGCGCCGGCCACCCCGACGAGGGCGAAGACGGCGATGCCCGTCTGCGTGAAGCCGAAGGCCGGACTGCCCAGCAGCAGCGGGGCTGTCGTCCAGAACAGGCTGAACGAGGCAAACAGCAGCGCGTGATACACCGCGCGGCGGCGCAGGATGGGCGTCGATGTCAGCAGACGACGCATGGAGACCAGCAGCTGCGGGTAGGTCATCCCCGATTCGGGATGACGTCTGGGCAGTACCCGCAGCAGGACGAGTGCCAGCGCCAGAATCAGCGCTGCGGAGACATAGAAGATGGAACGCCAGCCGAGCCAACCGGCGAGCAGGCTGGAGATGGGACGGGCGAGCATGATGCCCAGCAGCAGCCCGCTCATAACGTTGCCGACGACCTGTCCGCGTGATTCTTCGGAGGCCAGATGCGAAGCGTAAGGAACGAGAATCTGTGCAGCGACCGAACCCAGTCCGATCAGGAGCGCAGCCAGCAGGAACAGCGGAGCGCTGTTGGCTGCGGCGGATAGAGCCAGCGCCAGCACAGTAAACAACAGCAGTACGCCGACCAGTTTGCGATTCTCCAGAATATCACCCAGCGGGACGAGCAGCAGCAGACCCGCTGCATAGCCGATCTGGGTGAGGGTAACGATCAGTCCAGCCGAACCGGCGGACAGGCCAATCGCCTGGCGAATCGGTTCAACGAGCGGCTGCGCGTAATACAGATTCGCCACGATGATACCGCAGGCCGCTGCCAGAAAGATCAGCAGCCAGCCGGGGATCTCGCCCTGCAGATTGTCCTTGGTGCTGCGTCGTGCTTTCGCCAATTCCTGACCGCTCCGTCTCTCTCCGGCCTGTTCCTTTTCATGGAGGTGCTTCCGCTCCGACTGTTGATTATCCCTGCTGTTCATTTTCATTCACGCTCCTTATAGTGAGAAATTAAGTATGGGTTGTATCCGGTTTGCTATTCTCCTACCCAATTCGGAATGATCGTTCCGAATTGGTCAAAAAAAAGGGGCTCTTGGCATCCTGTCTTTTACAGCATCCCGATCACCGTATGAATCATGGATTCAGCCCGCCCGCGCCCGTTATTCAATTTTGCTGCAACGTTAATGCCATGATTGATCGTCAGCAGCATGTACGCCAGATCCTCAATATTGCGATCCGCCGCAATCTCACCCGATTCCTGCCCTCGTTTCAGCAGCTCACGAAATGCTGTACCCAGTTCTTCAAAGTGGGTACGCATCAGCACATTGATCTCGTCTTCCGGCGAATCCACATTGACGATCGTATTCGTCACCAGGCAGCCCATTGGGGTGTCCTCACGAAAGGAACCGTCGATATGACGTTCAAAATACTGCCGGATGCCTTCCTTCGCGGATTCCGCCTCCAACAGAAATCGCCGTTTCTCCTGGCTGTTCCGACGGTAGAGCTGCGCCGCTTCGAGATACAGAGCGTGCTTGTCGGTAAACGTCTCGTACATGCTCGAACGACTGATGCCCATCGCCTCAAGCAGGTCAGCCATACTTGTGCCATCGTATCCTTTTTCCCAGAAGACGAGCATTGCCTTGTGCAGCACCTGGGCGCGGTCAAATTCCTTGGTTCGTGCCATGTCCTTTTCTCCTCTCCTTGTTCGTCGCTGAGATCAGTATACTCTTTTCGGAATGATTGTTCCAGTATTTTTTTAAAAAAGTTTGCCGTTCGGAAAAATCAGCTGCCTTACCGGCTTTTGGCCCTTCCATATATCGCTTTCCCCGGCTCGGCACTCGGCTCACTCTCTTCAGTCCAACGGTTCCATTTTGGCGATGCCGTCATCATTTTGTTCGATGTTCTTGCGCAGATCCATATTAACGGACGCGTTCGCCCGATTCGCCAGCCGGAAGTTCTGCAGACGGCGATCCAGCGATTGCAGACAGCGATAGAAAGGCTCTCGATCTGTATCCTCTTCTTCCCCATACCGAAAATCGAAACAAGCGATGCGCCTTTTTCCGTCCCGCTCATAATGCAGCATCAGCTGACGCGGGCGGCTCTGGGCACGTGTCAAGCTGCGTATGTCTTCCAGATCCTGTAGACGTTCCGGAGATGCTTCATCAGATGGCGCCGGTGCGCTTCCGGTTGTGCTTCTTCTCGAGGCGTAGACCCACGATGATTCCGCCTCTTCGATGTCCGAGAATGGAATCACGATTGCGGGCTGGAACCACGGCTTGATGATTAGCGCTTCCCGATTCAGCAGCAGATGTACTCTCCTTCGCCCGCTGATCGGATTCAATCCGCCTGCATGAACAGCGTTATACCGTTCTTCCGCTGCATATGGGCGTTTTAACAGAAAATCCGCGCCTTTCAAGATACCTCCGATCACGAACAGCAGGACAAATCCCCCAAGCACCCAAGCCGTCAACGTCATCCCGATTTCGGTATCCATTCCTGCTCCTCCTTTTTTCGCAAGGACTGCTTTCCGCATTCAATATCGCACAAAAGCGTCGTCGCTGCCATTGGTTTGACGCATGACGTCAAAGAGCAAAGACCGTCTTGTACACGCGGCCTTTGCTCCCCTGTTTCTCAACGATCCATTTCCTGGTCCAGTCCTTCCCAGCGCCATTCTGTCACTTCCGGCAGATCGCGCCCTTCTTCTTGGATATAGCGCGTGTGCTTCTCCAGCATCTCGTCCATCTCGCGCACAACCTCGGCATGACGTTCCGCATGCGGCAGGCTCGTCACCGCTTCCTTGACCAGACTAAACCGATCCATCTGATTGAGTACACGCATATCAAATGGGGTGGTAATGTCGCCATTCTCCCGGTAACCATGCACATGCAGGTCGCGGTTGACGTGGTCGAAGAAGAGATCTTTCAGCAGCCCTTCATAACCGTGAAAAGCGTAGATGATCGGCTTGTCGATGGTGAAAAAGGCATTAAACTCTTCATCCGTCAGCCCGCGTGGATCACGCTTGGCATGACGCAGACGCAGCAGATCAACGACATTGACGCAGCGAATCTTCAGTTCCGGCAAACGTTTGTGAAGAATCTGAATCGCCGCCAGCGCCTCTACCGTGGGTTCCGTTCCTGAAGCCGCGATCACGATGTCCGGCTCCTCACCTTCATTCACCGTGCTGGCCCAGTTGATGATTTTAAGTCCTTTTTCCACCAGTTCCTGCGCTTCTTCCATTCCAAACCACTGCGGGCGCGGGTGTTTGGAAGAGATCACCAGATTGATCCGCTGACGGTCATTCATGATCTGGCTGAACACAGCCAACAGCGTATTGGCATCGGCGGGCAGATATTCGCGGACCAGTTCCGGCTTCTTGTCGGCCAGATGGGTCAGAATACCGGGGTCCTGGTGCGTGTAGCCGTTATGATCCTGTTGGAATACCGTCGAAGCACTGATTAGATTGAGCGCTGGAATATCCGCACGCCAGTCCAGATCAGACGCTTTGCGCATCCATTTGAAATGCTGGGTAATCATCGAATCGACCACGCGCAGAAACGCCTCGTAACTGGCGAAAAAGCCGTGACGTCCGCTCAGCACATATCCTTCCAGCATGCCCTCCGCCTGATGCTCGGACAGTTGGGAGTCGATCACTCGGCCTTCATGTGCCATGTACTCATCGTTAACTTCGTCGATCTTCGCCACCCACTGCCGCTTCGTCACCTCGAACACCGGCGAGAGCTTGTTCGACATTGTCTCATCCGGTCCGAAAATGCGGAAGTTGCGGCTCTTTTCGTTGAGCTTCATCACATCACGGACGTATTCACCGAGTACGTGCATGTCCTGATTGTCCTGTGCACCAGGCTTGTCGATCTTGACGGCGTAATCGGATAGATTGGGAAGTTCGAGATCATGAATCAAATGGCCACCATTTGTGACAGGGTTCATAGCCATGCGACGGTCACCTTTTGGAAGAATCTCCGCAATCTCTGTGCTCAGTGCACCTTGTTCGTCAAAAAGCTCCTGCGGGCGATAGCTGTTCATCCATTCGACCACCGCGGGCGTATACGACATATGCTCGCGGTCCGCCGGAATCGGCACCTGGTGGGCTCGAAATGAACCTTCGATCGTCTTGCCGTCCCATTCCTCCGGCCCCGTCCAGCCCTTGGGCGTACGCAGCAGGATGACCGGCCAGACCGGACGTGACGGATCTTGTTCTTCACGGGCGTACCGCTGAATGTTCCGAATCCGCTCGATCGCCGTATCCAGCGTTCCCGCCATCTTCGGATGCAGGATCGCCGCGTCGTCGCCCTCAACAAACAGAGGCTCCCAGCCGAGTCCACAGAAATACTGCTCCAACTCCTCGTCAGTCTGACGTCCAAACACCGTCGGATTGCTGATCTTGAATCCGTTGATATGCACAATTGGCAGTACCGCCCCATCGTGAATGGGATTGATAAAGCGATTGGAGAACCATGAAGCCGCGAGCGGCCCGGTCTCTGCTTCACCGTCTCCGATCACGACTGCTGCGATCAAGTCCGGGTTATCGAGAATCGTGCCGACGCCATGTGACAGCGAATAGCCAAGTTCTCCGCCTTCATGGATCGAACCAGGCGTTTCCGGCGCGGCATGCGAAGCCACGCCTCCAGGAAACGAAAACTGCTTGAACAACTTCTGCATCCCGGCTTCGTCCTGCGTGATCTGCGGATAAATCTCCGTATAACTGCCGTCCAGATAGGCGTTCGAGACCATCACCTGTCCGCCGTGTCCGGGGCCTTCGATATAGAACATGTTCAGTTCGTATTTGTTGATGACCCGGTTGAGGTGCGCGTAGATGAAGTTCTGTCCGGGCACCGTTCCCCAGTGGCCAATCGGATGATACTTGATGTCCCCTTCCTCCAGGGGCCTCCTCAGCAGCGGGTTATTCTTGAGATAGATCTGTCCGACCGACAGATAATTAGCAGCTCGCCAATAAGCATCAAGCTTGTTCAGATAATCAGGGGACGAGTAATCTCGTTCTTGGCGTTGACGCGCAGTGTGCAGGTTCATGATTCTCTCACTCCTCCTTGACGAATAGATCCGATCACCGAGCCAGGATCGTCGAAACGCCTTTTTTGTATGGGGGTTTCCTTACAGGGGTTTTTACCCAACCCTCCCGCCACTTAGCGAGTTCTTGAACCGACGATCCGCTCCGGGGGCCGCAGCATCCAATACGCAGCAAAAGCCCGGAATCCGGCAGATGCCGGTTCCGAGCTTTTGTTTTTATCCTTTGATCCCATCCGGCAAGCCAGAAACGATCCTTATTTCTTTAACCCCGTCCACTTCCAGCTCTCCACTTCCGGCAGGTCGATACCTTCCTCACGGATAAAGCGGTGGTGCTTGGCGATCACAGCGTCCATCTCCGCTGCGAACGCAGCATGCTGCTCGGCGCCCGGCAGGCTCAGTGCGGCGGACTTCGCCAGGTCGAAGCGATCCATCTGATTCAGTACACGCATGTCAAACGGAGTGGTAATATCTCCGTTCTCACGATAACCGTGTACACGCAGATTGTGATTATGGCGATCGAAGAACAGGTCTTTGACCAGGCCTTCGTAGCCGTGGAAGGCGAAGACCACCGGTTTGTCCTTCGTGAAGAATTCATCGAACTCTTCATCGGACAATCCGCGCGGATCGAGCTTCTGGCTGCGCAGTCTCAGCAGGTCAACCACGTTAATGTAGCGGATCTTCAGTTCCGGCATCTGTTCATGCAGGATCGAGATAGCAGCCAGGGCTTCCATCGTCGGTTCCGTGCCGGATGAAGCGATCACCAGATCGGGTTCTTCTCCGGCTTGCGCTGTACTTGCCCAGTCGATGATCTTCAGGCCTTTATCCACCAGTTCGTACGCTTCGTCAGCGCTGAACCACTGCGGGCGCGGATGCTTGGACGAGACGATCAGGTTGATCTTCTGACGATCATTCAATACCGTGTTGAACACAGCCAGCAGCGTATTGGCATCGGCGGGCAGATATTCACGGATGAATTCCGGTTTCTTATCCGCCAGATGACCCAGCAGACCTGGATCTTGGTGGGTGTAGCCGTTATGGTCCTGCTGGAATACGGTCGAAGTGGCTACGACGTTCAAGGAAGGAATATCCGCTCTCCAGCCTTGATCGGTTGCCTTACGCAGCCATTTGAAATGCTGGGTCAGCATGGAATCGACTACGCGCAGGAACGCTTCATAGCTGGCGAAGAAGCCGTGACGCCCGGTTAGCACATACCCTTCCAGCATCCCTTCCGCTTGGTGTTCGGACAGCTGCGAGTCGATGACCCGACCATACGAAGCCAGGAACTCATCCTGCGGTTCATGAATGTCATCCAGCCATTGACGTTTGGTGACTTCAAAGACGGGGGCAAGGCGATTGGACATCGTTTCATCCGGGCCGAAGATGCGGAAATTGCGGTTATTTTCGTTCAGCAGCATCACGTCGCGGACGTATTGGCCGAGTACCGACATATCCTGGGCGATGACTTCACCTGGGTTGGTGTTATCCAGCGCATATTGGCGGAAATCAGGCAGCTTGAGGTCTTTGATGAGATGCCCGGCATTGGTTACGGGATTCATGCCCATGCGCCGGTCGCCTTTGGGCAGAATCTCGGCTAATTCAGTCTTGAGGCGTCCATCTTCTTCAAAACATTCTTCCGGGCGGTAGCTGTTCAGCCAGTTCAGCAGCGCAGGTGCATGTTCCATATGCTTCTGATCGACCGGAATCGGCACCTGGTGGGCGCGGAACGAGCCTTCGTTCGGTACACCGTCCCATGCAGCCGGGCCTGTCCAGCCCTTGGGTGTACGGAAGATCAGCATCGGCCACATTGGACGATAGGCTTCGTTATTCTCGCGGGCACTGCGCTGGATGGACGAGATGCGTTCAATGATCGCATCGAGTTTTTCCGCCATCAGTGGGTGCATCTTCTCGGGATCTGTTCCTTCAACGAAGAAGGGTTCCCAGCCCATACCACGGAAGTACGAAGTCAATTCCTCGTTGCTCTGACGGGACAGAATCGTCGGGTTGCTGATCTTAAAGCCATTCAGGTGCAGAATCGGCAGCACGGCGCCGTCGGTAATCGGGTTCAGGAAGCGGTTGGCGAACCACGAAGCCGCCAGCGGGCCAGTCTCCGCTTCGCCGTCACCCACCACAACAGCGGCAATCAGATTCGGATGGTCGAGCACGGCACCTGCACCGTGGGAGAGGGAGTAACCCAGTTCGCCGCCTTCATGAATGGACCCTGGGGTTTCCGGTGCAGCATGGGAAGCAACGCCGCCAGGGAAGGAGAACTGCTTAAACAGCTTTTTCATGCCGGATTCGTCCTGGGTGATGTCCGGATAGATCTCGGTGTAGCTTCCATCCAGATAGGAGTTCGAGACCATGACCTGACCGCCGTGGCCTGGACCTTCGATATAGAACATGTCCAGATCGTATTTTACGATGACCCGGTTCAGGTGAGCGTAGATGAAGTTCTGACCCGGAATCGTGCCCCAGTGACCGATTGGCTTAATCTTCACATCATCGGCTTGCAGCGGTCTTTTGAGCAGCGGATTGTCTTTTAGATACAGCTGTCCTACGGAAATATAGTTGGTTGCGCGCCAGTAGGCATCGAGTTTATTCAGGTAAGTCTTCGACGAATAATCGATCTCCAGTGTAGGTACTCCCATTCTCTCCACGTCCATTCTCTGTATTGGGTTAAGTTATACGTTCAACTACGTTACTTTTTTCACAATTGATGATACTCCTTTACTTGATTAATTCAACCTCTTTCAGAATTGAACCGGTCCAATTTATGAAAAGGGTGAACAATCGATGAACGGCTTAACTTTTAAGTAATGGAAAAACAAAAAACAGGTTGGAGGTTCCAACCTGCTTTATCATTTGGCTTATGTTCCTCGAATCGTACACCTGGCTGCCTATTGCACGGAAACAAAGGTATTAAATTTGAGGTATTTGTAATGCAGACGCATATGTGAGAATTCAAACGGAGTACCGTTATCGAGGAAGAAGATCCCTTCCATGATGCCGACCGGTTCATGCTCCGTCAGCTTGAGCAGCTCCCGATCTTCCGGGTTGGACGGCTCCGCAAAGATCGACAGAAACGACTTGGTAACCGCCATGTTATGGGCATCCTGAAGATAATTGAAGATGGAACCTTCGATGATACTCTCGTTCAGGTTCTGCACGATCTTGATCGGAATGTACCCCGTCTCGATCATAAAAGGCTCCTCGTCGAACAGCCGCAGCCGGACAATCTTGTACACGAAATCATGTCGTTCCAGAAACAGATCCCGCTGAAGTTCCTCCGTTGGCGGGACGACCTCGAAGCTGAGCACCTTAACACCAGGCTTCTTGCCGTGCATGTGAAAATTATCCGTTACGCCCAGATTGGAGCCTTCGTAGTTGAAGACAGACTCATTTTTGAGATACAGCGGATTGATGAAGGTACCGGAACCCCGCTTTTTGAAAATGATGCCTTCGCTCTCCATCTTGGTTAACGCACGCTTCACCGAGCTTCTGCTCACGGCGTACAATTCGCTGAGGCTGCGCTCATCGGGCAGGCGCATGTCCGCATAACGACCATCCAGAATCTTGCGCTTCAGGTCGTCCACGATCTGCTTGTAGACTAGTTCTGTCATGCCGTTCTCCTTCGATTACAAAAGGTATGAGATAGTCCTTCTACTATACCACAGCCCCTTTTATTGCGCGGCGCGAAGATCGGCGATCAGCTCATCCATCTCTTCCTGCGTTGTTCCCCAGCTTGTGCAGAACCGAACCGCAGTATGCTGCTCATCTGTGGTCGTCCAGGTGGAAAACGTATGCTTCTGCGCCAGAGTGTTCAGCAGCTCATTGGGCAGAATCGGAAACTGCTGATTCGTGGGAGAGTCATGCAGGAACCCAAATCCCATCTCCTTCACAGCATCCCGCAGTTGAATCGCCAGCGAGACGGCCCGCCGGGAGATGTCCATGTACAGACCATCCTCAAACAGCGTCTCAAATTGTACCCCCAACAGTCGTCCCTTCGCCAACAGTCCGCCGCGCTGCTTAATTAGATAACGGAAGTCACGCTTCAGCGCCTCGTTAACGATCACCACTGCTTCGCCCATCAGCGCCCCCACTTTGGTTCCGCCAATGTAGAACACGTCGGTCAATCTGGCCAGATCCGCCAGCGTCACGTCATTGCCTTCCGCCGCCAGCGCATAACCCAGACGCGCACCGTCAACGAACAGCGGCAGCGACAGCTCCCGGCAGACTTCGCTTAATGCGGTCAGTTCAGCAAGGCTGTACACTGTGCCATTTTCGGTGGATTGGGACACGTAGACCATACCCGGCTGCGCCATATGTTCATGTGTGGCATCGTTCCAATGTTCGTCATACGCGCGGCGTACCTGGGCAGCTGTAATCTTGCCGTCTTCGCTTGGCAGAGTCAGCACCTTGTGGCCGGTTGCTTCGATGGCCCCCGTCTCATGCCCGGCAATATGTCCCGTCTCTGCGGACAGAACCCCTTGATGAGGACGCAGCAGAGCCGCAATGATCGTGGTATTCGTCTGTGTACCGCCTACCAGAAAATGAACGGCGGCATCCGGTGCTTCACAAGCTTTGCGAATGTGATCCCGCGCCCGTTCGCAGTATTCATCGTTACCATATCCGCTTGTCTGCTCCATATTTGTCTCCAACAGACGCTGCATAATGCGCGGATGGGCACCTTGCGTGTAGTCACATTCAAATCGAGTCATGAGTCATCTCTCCGTTTTCTTCGCTAAATTCAGGCCAAGAGCCGATGACTCCATCATACGCTCTCTATCATCAAAATTGTATAATCATACGAAATTTTAAATATAAAATTCAGGACTGATGTGTGCGTGTCGCGGACTCTTTCCTTTGGACTCTTCCCCACACCAATCCAATCTCCCAGAGCAGCAGCGCCATGATGATCCACGCTCCGCCATTCAAGATCCACTCCCGCAGTTCTCTCAGAATCGAACCGCCCTCCTGCGGGAAGATTCGCTCTCCCTGCTGGGTGAAGAAATAGAACATCCCCAGCGTGAACAGTCTCGACCACTGGGCAGGAGCGTATACACCGATCGCCTTCCCCCAGCCCAATTGGCGTACGCGCAGCACGGCGCGAACGATCTCCATTCCTTCAACGAGCAGCAGCAGAAGCAAAGCGAAGATCCAGATGCCCAGCAGCACGCCATTGGGGAATACGGACGATTTTAACGCTGCCGCGCCGGTAATGGCTGCCGCACCGTACAAGATGCAGTTCGTCTCCGGCCAATCGTCTACCAGCGACCAATCCCGGCGGCGATAGCGAAGCAGGAGCAGCACGAATCCCATGATATAGAAAAAGATCCCCAGCAAAATCAATACGCGGTACACCAGATACTCCTTCGCTCCAAACAGCTCATGCAGCAGCAGGGCCACCGATTGGAGCGCCACCGTTGTCAGCAGGATGACCCCATGCAGCTTGTCCTGAAGCTTGCGGCCTGCAATCTCCCCAGCTGACAGTGAAGCGGCAAACAGATAGAAGATCAGCAGACCAGCGTTCAAGATGCCGAGCACGATCAACGCGGGATGAAGCTGCGGGAAATTCAGATGTGCCGCCGTCAGCGCCGACGACGTGCCAGCCACCCAAGTTCCGATCGCCAGTCTTCCGACGGGATCGTCCCAGTGACGCTCCTTGAAGCTGCCGTCTCGCAGAGAACCGAGATAGGCGGCCAGCAGAAACAGCCAGAGCAGCAGTGAAAAAGCCGAAAACACTGCCGCCGCTGTCGAACCTTTGCCTGCGAAGTGGACGACGACTCCCTGCGTCACGATAGCAAACGCCATGACGCTTGCGCCCGAAGCCGTCTTGACCGCCGGCATCCGAACGGTCAGAGGCAGCAAGACGGCGAGCAGCAGAGCGGCGGAAAAAGCAATCAACATCGGAAGATTCTCCTTTCATTGTGCCGATCCTGACACGTATGTATGTAAAAGAACCTTCTGCGCGAAAATGAAACCTTTCACCCTTCCGCTTTTACAAATACCGCTGCAAATGATCCCACACGATCTTATAACCGTTCGCAAACATGTGGATGCCATCCCAGCAGTAGTCGGCGTTCAAATTCCCACGTTCGTCGGTCAATCCATCGTTGACGTCGATGTACGCGACGCCCAGCCGCTTCGCCATCTCCTCAACCGCCGCGTTCGCGTCAGCAATCGTCTCATTGTTGCGTTTGGAGAAAAACTCTTTTGCGCCCGCCGGATCGACGCCGGGGAACTCCGCTTCCGCATTGACTGGATAATAAGCCATCGTAAAGATCCGGCAGTCCGGCAGGCGTTCCTTGATCCGGTTCAAGATCATCTCGTATCGTCCAATCAATGCTTCCGGCGTATAGTCCGGCTCGTTCATGTCGTTGCTGCCGATATTGATGAACAACCGCGTAGGTTCCAGCTCCAGCACACATTCTTCCAGTGAAGCGGCCAGTTCTCGCGTAACAAACCCCGCAACCCCTCGATTGTAAGAAATGAACGATTTACCGGAGGCCTGCTGCAATTCAAGAATCGGGAAAAATTCCATCAGAGAAGATCCAGCGAATACCGTCTGCCCTTTGACAGCAAGGCGGTTGCGGATGCGATAAGCGTCTACTTTGAGCTGTTTGTCGGGCGGCAGCTCTATAGGATCGAATAGGCTGTCCGATTGATGCGAAGTCATGAATGATTCCTCCTTACGGATATGGAAAATCTGAATTCGGAGCTTTTCTTTTATCTTAGAGGAAGGTACAGCGAAAGGCCACTTCCTGAATGGAAGCAGCCTTGGCTGATGCTTATTTGGATTGAGAAGAGGAAACGGCTGCCGGAATCGGCACGGTCATGTCGATCGTGTCAATTATGTCAACAGTTGGAGTCGATTCCTGGCTTTCTGTGACAACAAATCGCAGCTTAAATTCTCGGGCACCCTTTTTCAAGGGCTCAAACGAATCAGCCGTTCGTACCTCCTTGTTTCCTGGTAAAAAATCCCCATATCCACTTACTACGAAGTTTCTTCGTCCATATTCGTCAATGATACTGTTCAGAAGAACCCCGCTTCCCGATGCTTTAAAGGGGGGAGCACGATAAACAACTTGCGTCGTAATCGGCGTTAAAATGATTTTTTCCACGGAAACCCCGTACTTCTGCAAATCCGCAGGGACTTCTGGATTCTGGATGACGGTGTTTGTTGTATTCTGCTCAACGGGGATCTTGATTTCATAAGGTTTCTCGCTGGTCTTAGTCTCAACCTTCAAAGTAAGCTCAAATTTATCGGGTGAATCAATTTCTCTGATGTGGTCAAACCACATCACCTTGGAGTCCTCGCTGGTAGGCGAAGACGACATGGAGAGCTCTTTGCCCTTGTATAACAGAGAGAGATTCTTGATATCTTCCATAGTATGAACTTGGCTGTTCGATTCAGATTTTTTGCTATAAAAGTCGAAAATCACACGCGCCCCATCGTAAATGATGCCATTAACGCCGAACGGTACATTTTCCGATTCGAGATTCGATGGATAGGATTGGATCAACCCTTTGCTTTCCGCCTCCTCGATCCCTTTGTCACTATACATCGTGCCCAAAGCCGCAAATCGTTGAAGGGTCTGGGCAAACGCCGGAGACATCACTGCCAACCCGGCAATCGTCAGGCTAAGCAGCAGCAGTCCGGCAGCCGAGAATGTAGAGAATCGCCAGATGCGTTTCACACGCCTGGAACCTGCCTGTTCGCCAGCGGCTGAAGCCGTAAGGGTTCCAACTTCTTGACCTGCCGCCTCCAGACGAATCTCCCGAAACACCTCATCCAACCGCTCTTCCACCACTTCCGGCACCACGTTGGAATCGCTGGATCTCAGCAGTTCCTCAATATTTCGCTCGTTCATAACAAGCTCCTCCTTCCCCGGACGGCTTCAGCCATTGCTGCAGCTGCGTCCGACCTCGCTTCAGTCTCATCTTCACCGTGCCTTCACTAACCCCGAGTACCCGCGCGGCTTCAGCGATTTTCATATCCTCCATATACACCAGCACCACAACCAGCCTTAACGGTTCCTTGAGCTGCGCCACCGCTTCTTTCAGCTCCACCATCCGATAATCTTTCTCTTCCTGCACCGATTCCGGCAGTACACCCGGCAGCGACACACGCGCCTTTTTACGCAGGATGTCGTTACACTCGTTGATGAGAATCCGATACAGCCACGTCTTGAAAAAAGCAGGCTGCTTGAGTGTCCCGACCGACCGATATGCCTTCAGGATCGTCTCCTGCAAAGCATCCGCACAGTCCGTATCGCTGCGCAGAATCGTATGAGCCGTTCGGTACATCGACCCTTTCCATCCTTCAATCAGCGACAAAAAGGCTTCCGCATCTCCGTTCTTGGCCAGAACAGCCTGCTGTTCAATCTCCGCTCCATTCATAGGCATCCACCCCGGCGAACTGACGCTATTCTCTCGTACTCATGCGCTGCGATCATCGCCGCCTCCTTCCTTTCCCGATCATCCGGGCTGCGACTTGCTTATCTTCACTTTTGGCTTTTACAGAGATTAGATGACTGGCGATTGGAAAAAGTAACAAAGACCTCCTGCAACCTTTTCTGAAAACGCTTCGTCTGTGGGGGCAGAAGAGAAAAAAAGCGTATACCCCGAACATTCCCTATGAAAACTTTAGATCAACATCCCATATCCTTAGGAGGTTTTATCCATGAAAAAGAAACTTGCCGCTTCCCTCATGTCTGCTTCGATCCTCGCCGCTTCGCTTGGAGGCTCCATGTTCGCTGCCGCTCCAACAAGCTTTAAGGATCTAAAAGGCGTCTCGGGACAGGAGAAAATCCAGTCACTTCAGGAAAAAGGCATCATCAAGGGAGTGAGCGCCAGCACCTTCGCTCCAAACGCATCGGTTACACAGGCTCAGGCCGTACAGTTTATCTCCAATGGACTGGGGCTGTCTACGGCAGAACTCGGCGATCCGAACCCCAACCGGACGGCACATGATCTGTTTCCAGCGGTAAAAAATGAGGCGTGGTACGCTCAGGCCTTCCTCGATACCGCAAACAGCGGAGCAAGCATCCCATCAGACGTCGATCCATCGGCCAAGATCACACGCGAAGATTATGTGGATTATCTAATGGACGCGCTCAAGACGGCAGGCAACCTGCCGATGATTAACATCGTCGCTCCGGATCTTGCCGACCAAGACGCCTTCGATATTGAAAAGCTTGGCTCGACGCAGCTGGCCATCGCGCTGGAGATTGCCCCACTTGGCGCGGACAAAAAGTTCCACCCCGAGGCAGAGATTACGCGTGCTGAAGCAGCAGTTATGCTGTACAACGCGATCGACTACATGAATCATTTGAAGAAGTAACTCAAGCAGTAGACGGCGAGATGCACATCCTGCCGATCCAAGAATAACAACCCTACACAGGCAATGGATTGTGGAATCTTCCTGTTCGCTGGCTGACGCAGGCTGAAGTTCTCCCCCAACAGACGAAAGCCTGTTCCCAAAACAGCAAATGAGGGTTCCACGCCCATCCCCACCAAGGCAGTCTGCGCCTCCCCCGCGCAGGCTGCCTTTTTTGTACAGATTCCCATTATCGCCTACAATAAGAGCAATTCTATTCCACGCGAAAGGCGGAACCTCATGAAAATCTATCATTCCTCGTCAGCCTTGGGCGAATTCATGCGTTCGCGGCGCCAGCGGCTGCGTCCGGAAGACAGCGGGATTGAGCCGCTGCCCGGGCGCAGACGCACACCCGGCCTGCGCCGGGAGGAAGTGGCTTATCTGGCCAACATGAGCGTCACGTATTACACCTGGTTGGAGCAGGGCAAGGAGCTGCATCCCTCCAACGAGATTCTGCTGAATATCAGCCGGGCTTTGCAGTTGAATGAATCGGAGCACAAGTATCTGTTCGCGCTGGCCGAACCTGATCCCGTTGAGTCTCCCGCTCCTCGGGAAAATCAACGAACTGATCGGAACATTCTACAGCGCTGGGTCGATCAGATGCGGTATCCCTCCTTTATCACGGATGAAGGTACCGATGTGCTGGCCTGGAACCGGGCCGCCCAAGTCATCATCGCTGACTTTGGTGCTCTGCCGGAGGGGGAGCGTTATATGCTCAATACGACGTTCCTGGACGGTGGCTACCGGGAGCGTCTGGTAAACTGGGAGGAGTTTGCCCGCTACAGTGCAGCCTGGGTGCGTACTCATATCGAGCAGGTTCGGCTGAATCCTCTGCATCATCAGCGCTTCGAGCATCTGCGAAGTGAAAGCGAATTGTTCCGCCATTATTGGGACATGTATGAAGTGCAGCAGAAACAGGTCATGCGGGCAATCTACCGCGTATTGGATCATCAAATACTGGAATTCAATATTCATTCCGCAGGCATGATCGACAATGATCCGGGGCTGCATTGGTGCATCTTCGTGCCTGTGGATGAACAGGCGGAGCTGCTGCTGGATGAGGTGCTTGCACGCGGAAATTAGGCCATCCACGTCCCAGCCTGTTAATGCCGTTACCTGTATAAAGGTTATGTGGTTGTCCTTCCTCCCCTCGCGGTATGCTGGGCGAGAATTCATTATAGGGAGGACGATCATCATGCAAACCTGGTTCATTACGGGAGCTTCAGGCGGGTTGGCTGCGCCGCTGCTGAACAAACTGCTGACAAGAGGGGATCGGGTCGCCGCGACGGTGCGCCGACCTGGCGTGCTGGACGAGTGGAAAGCTCAATATGGCGATCGTCTCTGGGTGGCGCATCTTGACCTGACGGATCTGCCGCAGATTGAACAAGTGGTAGAGCGGGCTTTTGAGGAGCTGGGAGAGATTGACGTTGTGGTCAACAATGCCGCTTACGGACTGTATGGGGCAATCGAAGAAGCCAGCGACGAGCAGATTCGGCACCAATTCGAGACCAATGTATTCGGTTCGCTCAAAGTGATGCGAGCTGCCATGCCGTTTCTCCGCAATCAGGGACACGGCCATCTCATCCAGCTCTCCAGCATGGCGGGACATTATTCCATTCCGGGCATGGGATTCTATTGTTCAAGCAAATGGGCGATTGAAGGAGCCTTTGAAGCGTTGGCCAAAGAAGCCGCTCCGTTTGGAATCCGATCGACGATGGTGGAACCGGGCGGTATCCGGACGCCGTTCATCACCAGCAGTGCCCGGTACGGTGAACGCATGGACGCTTATCGGGAACAGGAAGCCGGACTGTTCACTCGCATGATGCAGGGCGAAGTCCCGGGCATGGACGATATGGAAGCCTTCAAGCGCATGGTGGTCGGCGATCCCGAGAAGATGGCTCAGGCGATTATTGAACGCTCCGATGCGGGTGAAGGCCCGCTGCGGATGGCTCTGGGCAGCGATGCTTACCGCGAGATTCGTCAGGCGCTGCTCGATCGGCTCGCCGCTCTGGACGCGCAGCAGGAGCTGGCTTACTCAACCGATGCCGATGACGTCAGGCAGGAAGTGGGACGCTGATGATTGGGAAGTAGTCGTAGACGCTTGGCAGGCGGACACTGATCGCCTATAAGTGGGCACTGATTCTTCGTGAAATTGATCCTTTGGTCCTTCGTGAACAGGTGGATAGCGGATAGATCGACAAAAAGCCGAGGCTGGGGAGCCTCGGCTTTTTATTGCGCTTGGATTGTCGGGCGGTCGATTAGACTCCGTTCACTCCTATGACCGAGTCCATTCATGCGGCTTGGCTTACCCCGATCCGACCAGCTTATGCACACGGCTTTATCGAATCCTGAATGGGCTGGATGAACCGTTGCCCGGAACCCTAGAACCCAGAATTACTCCGAAGCAGCCGCTGTAATATCGGCGATTGCCCAGTATCCGGCTGGCACGTCCGGCCAGCGCGAAGCTTGCGGAACGGTCGGCAGGGTACGACCCAGCACCCGGTTGAAGACCGCCGCGGCTTCAGCGCGGCTGAGTGTGCGATCCGGCTCAAAGGTGCCGTCCGGCAGGCCGAGCAGATACCCGGCCTGGCGTGCGCGGGCAATATCGCCCGCCGCCCAATGCCCGGCGGTATCGGAGAATTCCGCCGATTCAAGCGCAGCGCCGCTCGGGGTGCCCAGCGCCTTCCAGCGCACCAGCACCGCTGCCAGTTCGGCCCGGGTTACGGGCCGATTCGGGCCGAAGGCCTCGGCGCTGGTCCCGCGCATCCAGCCCGCTTCGCTTGCGGCGCGAATGGCTTCGGCGGCCCAGTTATCGGCCGCCACATCGGCGAAGCCGATGCCTGCGGCGGAGCTGACGCCCGCCGATGCACCACCCGCAGCGGCGTCGGCACGCGCCGCGCTGCCCAGGCGCAGCAGCATCGACGCAAGCTCCGCGCGCGTCACGGCTTTGCCCGGCCGGAACGTCCCGTCCGGGTAGCCCTGCATGTAGGGCTGCGAAGGCGCAGGATCGCCGCCGCTGCCGGTGTTGGGAGCCGCTGGCTGAGGCGGCTCCGGCTGTACCGGAACGGTCGGTACAGGCTTGGAAGCGGCAGGTGGCGCAGGAACTGGCGCAGGAGCCGGATCGGATGGAACGGACGGCGATGTTCCGCCGGAAGTTCCTCCCCCCTGTTCGCCGCCTGGTGCTGGCGGCGTCACGACCGGTTCCAATTCGCGGGTATAAGTCAGATAGAAATCGTCCAGGGTTCCCCAGCCGCCGGCGTTGGCCTGAATGGAAGCGCCAACGACGACCTTGCCATCCTCAACGCGAATGTCGGAGAGGGATGGCTCGTTCCACTGCGCCCAGCCCTTTACCCCGGTAACGGTCTCAAACGACTTGCCGCCGCTGGAAGCCAGCAGCTTCATATCGCCCTGCGTAACGTCTCCTCCCTGAATCGCCATCGACAGATGATAATAACCCGGCTTCAGTCCCGTTACGGTCTGCTCGACCTGGAAATTCACACCGGATGCTGAATAGAAATGCAGCGCCGTGCTGCCCGTCTTGGCATCGGCTGCTTTCTCCTGATAAGAAGCGTGTGGATCGACGCCCTGCGGATAGCTGATCTTCCACATCGTGCGGTCGGACTCTTCAAAGCTTCCGTTGCGCAGCAAGTTCGCCAGGCGGATCTCCAGAGCTGCCTGCACGCTATGACCGCCTTCGACCGCTCCAGGGATCACATAACGCCCAGCTCCGGCTGTGATTGCCTGCTGAAGCGCAGTCTGATCCCAGGTGACGGCGAGTGATGCGGTGCTGCCATCGTTGTAGACCGCCTCCACAACCGTCGGAAGCGGCACTGGTTCACCGGCATTTACGCTGATGCTGACCGGACGAATCGTGTCGATTTGCAGGGGAGCCGCAGCGCCGGTATTCACATATTTGAACACGTTCAGCGAAGACAGCGGGCGTCCATCGAAGGTAAACAACGCCTGATTATCGACGGCGCTGCCGCCATACCATTTGCCCGCATCATCCGGGTCATATTCGTTGGCATAACTCGATGCCCAGCCTGACCCATACTGCTCCCACAGCTGTTGATTCTGGGTCAGGTTGGATGGAGGCCCGACCGGCAGCCAGGCAGGTTCCCAGTAGAACACACCGATACCGGCAGGCCCGACCTTGGCTACGGCGTCGATCACATTGCGCACTGAATTAGCCTGTCCCTGCACGCTGATCGGGTAATCCAGTGTCTGTCCGGAATCCTTGGGCGCTGTATTGCCATGACCATCGCCATCTTCTGCGGTATACGCATAAGAAGTTTCGGCGACCATGACCTTTTTGCCATACGTATCCGCGACCTGCTTCAATACGCTGGTTAGATTGCCCAATGTTCCATGCCAGAACGGATAATACGAGCTGGCAAATACATCATAATCGACGCCCCGATCATGCAGCTGCCGGGCATAGTCCGCATAGCGACCCGTCGTTTCCGGATTGGTAAAATGCAGCGCGACGAGGATGGACGGATCGACAGCCCGCACAGCAGCGCTGCCTTGGTTGAACAGTTTGGCGATGGAATCCCAATCCTTCTCCCCCACGAAATAGCCGTTGGTTTCATTGCCTACCTGCACCATGCCGATGTCGATGTTTTCGGCTTTCATCGCTTCCAGGCTACTCTTGGTAAAGGCGTATAGAGCGTCGCCTTTCTGATCGACCGTATATCCTGCCCAGGCTTTTGGAGTATGCTGCTTGGCCGGATCGGCCCAGAAGTCTGAATAATGGAAATCGACCAGCAGCTTCATCCCATTCGCGGTGGCTCTTTTGCCAATCTGTATGGCTGTCGCCAGATCATTGTCGCCTCCGCCGTAGCCTCTGCCCTGGGTATCGAAGGGATCGTTCCACACTCTCACCCGTACGTAATTGACTCCAGCGTCCTTGAGCGAGGTGAACAGATCCTTCTGATGGCCATTGGCATCGCGGAATACGACGCCGCTTTTCTCAAGGGCAATGATGCTGGACACATCCACCCCCTTGATGAAATCCTGGCTCAACCCATTCACTTTTTGCACAAAAATATCGGCTTGAACCGGCTGTGAGACCTCTTCACTGATACGTGTCAGTTTGACATCATCCAGATAGCCCCATGCCTTCGCCGCTCCGGACAAATGAACGCCAATCTCCAGGGAATCGGTCGCTTCGGTAAGCGTAAAGGGCAGCTTCACGGAATTCCACTGGTTATATCCTTGAGTCGGAGCATCCGTGCCCTGATTGGAACCTGCATACAAACGGACATGTCCCGCTTCCGCACCAGCACCACCCATAGACTGTGCAGTTAACTCGTATTTCCCGGCCGGAAGCGAATGGAGAGTCTGTGCGATCTGAATCGATTGTTCAGTGGGGGCGGTGTCCTTGATCCAATAATTCAGGGCATAATCGCCTTCGACCTTCTGGAGGTCAGGATTGGCGGAATACGCCATCCTCTTGGGATCGGTGTAATTCCAATCTGTGGTCACCTGCCAGGAAGAATCGCTCCAGAAATCCGTCTCGAACCCTCCATTGACGACCTGTGGAAGTGCAGATGAGTCTACCGGATTAGCGTGTGCCTGAACCGGATGGAAAGGCAGTGTGCCAAGCAAAGTGACCGCCGCCAGCAGCAGCGAACCCATGCGTCTTTTTGTCCTCATATTTTGGAATCTCCCCTCTTTATATAAAGCGTTTACATTAAGCTGTGATAAATATAACAACGTGTTATCACAGAGGATACGAGATTATTGCAACATTTCGTGTGTTTCGGAAAGGGATTATGCGCTCACTCCGAGCAAATGAAAGGCGAAACGAAATACGCAAGGTCTCCATTCTTTTGGCCAGACTATTCAGATGATCCAGCCCGTTCAGACGATCCAGCTCAACGCAAAAAATGCTGCAAGTCTCCCTCCGATCATGCGCTTGTTCGCCTCTTATGAAGCAAACTTGCGAATCGGATGGGGCTGCAGCATTTTGTTGAGATTCTTCTATTGGATTTGCGTCAGATGCGAAGCGCTTCTAGTTCCGTACTGCCGCCAGCTTCTCCAGCCCCAGCGCTTCTGCGGTAGAGTCGAAGATCTGTCCGAAGAGTTCGGGATGTTCCGACAGCTTCAAGCCATAGGACGGGATCATTTCCTTGATCTTGCTCTCCCACTGCGGCATCTGCTGCGGGAAGCAGCGCTGCATCACTTCGAGCATGACGTGTACCGCCGTCGAAGCGCCCGGCGAGGCGCCCAGCAGTGCGGCAACCGAACCGTCAGCGGCGCTGACCACTTCCGTACCGAATTGCAGCGTGCCTTTGCCCTGCGGCGTGTCCTTGATGACCTGTACGCGCTGCCCGGCTACGACCACTTCCCAGTCCTCGTCGCGTACTTCCGGAATAAACTCACGCAGTTCCGCGATCCGCTGGGCGTTGGAGAGCATCAGCTGCTGCACCAGATATTTGGTCAGCCCCATCTCTTTGGCGCCGGCAGCCAGCATGGTCAGCAGGTTGCTCGGCTTGACCGAACCGATCAGGTCCATGTTCGATCCGGTCTTCAGGAACTTGGGCGTAAAGCCTGCGAACGGGCCAAACAGCAGCGCCTTTTTCCCCTCGATATAGCGGGTATCCAGGTGCGGAACAGACATCGGCGGCGCGCCCAGTTTGGCTTTGCCGTAGACCTTCGCATGGTGCTTCTCCGCGATCTCTGGATTCTTGCAGACCATGAACAGACCGCTGACCGGGAATCCGCCGATATGTTTGGATTCCGGAATCCCTGTCTTCTGAAGCAAAGGCAGACTGCCGCCGCCCGCTCCGATAAAGACGAACTTGGCTTCGTGCGTCTCGACCCGGTTGCTGTCCAGATTCTGCACTTTGACCCGCCAGCCGCCGTCCGGCGCACGCTTGATGTCCTTGATCGCGTGGCGATAATGCACTTCGACGCCCTTGGTCTTGAGATGGTCAAACAGCAGCCGCGTGAGCGCCCCAAAGTTCACATCCGTACCGGAATCAATCTTCGTTGCCGCCACATGCTCGCTGCCCGCGCGTCCATCCATCATCAGCGGAATCCAATCTTGAAGACGGCCGTGATCTTCCGTATACTCCATGCCCTGGAACAGCGGGTTCTGTGATAGCGCTTTAAATCGCTTGCTAAGAAACTCGACATCTTTGTCGCCGGTTACCCAGCTCATATGCGGGATGGGGCGAATAAAGGCATGGGGATCTTTTAACAACCCATGCTGCACCAGATGGGCCCAGAACTGACGGGAGAGCTGGAATTGTTCGTTGATGTTGACGGCTTTGCTGATGTCGATGGAGCCGTCCGGCTTCTCGGTCGTATAGTTCAATTCGCACAGTGCTGCGTGACCCGTGCCCGCATTGTTCCACTCGTTTGAACTTTCTTCGCCTGCGCTTGCCAGCTTCTCGAACGTTTTGATCTCCCAGTCCGGAGCCAGCTCCTTCAGCAAGGTTCCAAGCGTCGCGCTCATGACTCCGGCCCCGATTAAGATGACGTCTGTTTTGCTTTGTACGCTGCTCATTAGAAACCCTTCCTTATCTCGTATATTTGCAAAAAAAGAGCAGGTTCTCTGCCCGGGTGCTACAAGAATTCTGGCTCCACTCCGAATCATCTAGTACCCTTTCAACTCTTCATCCAAGGTTTACGTTTTCCTGAAACGCACGTGCTCTAGATGCGATTTAGGGGAGCGTAATCTTACCTTTAGGGTTGAGAAGGGATTATGTCTATATCGTGTCTATGTCTACTATAAACCAAAATGACGTCAAATCCCATCGCTTCGAGTGGATTAGGTTATTTTAGTTGAAACGTATCCCTTCGCTCACGCGTAGGATTGGGGACATCTCTATTCTTATCGACAAAGGAGACTCATCCATGAAATATAAACGTTCCCTGATCCGATTCGCCCTGGCTGCCCTCATGCTGGTGACGGGTATTCTCATGCTGGACAATCTGGTCGCCGGGATCTTCGTGTTATTCGTGGCCGCTTACTCGCTGGTCAGTGGGATTCTGTGGCTGCGGGTCGATCGGCGTCAGAACGAAAACCCGAACAGCAGCGGAAAACCCTAGCTTTTGACTTGCCGTGCCAGACAAAATGCCTCTTCAACGCTCTTACCGTCTCTCGGTGTGTTCGTCTCCCGGGAGGATTCGCCCGACTTTCCGGCAAAGAGCCAAGGCTCTTTCGCGGGGTTAGCGAAGACCAACCTAAACCTGACCGAAGCCCTGCGGAGGTTCCATCCGGGTTCCGCTGGCGTTCTGTCAAGGCTCTACCGAAACTCTATCTGGGTTCTGCCGGCGTTCCGACGAAGCACAACTGAAGTTCTGTCTAGGTTCTTCTAGCGTTCTGCCGAAGCTCTACCGAAATCCTATCTAGGTTCTGCTGGCGTTCCGACAAAGCCCAACTGAAGTTCTGTCTAGGTTCTTCTGGCTTTCCGCCGAAGCTCTACCAAAACTCTATCTAGGTTCTGCTGGCGTTCCGCCGAAGCCCCATCTCAGCTATCCCGGGACTCTCTACCGAAGCCCCGCATAAGTCCTTAAACCCCCTTATTTCGGCACTGATGCGGCTTTAAACATTCATAAGTCCATTTATACCCTTATTTCGGACGAAATCAGGCATAGACGCACAAAAACGGGAATTTAGAGGGATAATTGGACTTATTTTGCCGAAAAGGTCGAATCACGCGAAAATAAGCGGAGATTCGGCCTTATTTCGTATTCAGGATACTTTGCCGAAAGATGCAGGATGATCGCTGACGCAGTGAGCTGTGAGCAATAAACTGTAAGCTGCGAGCTGTGAACAGACGAACAGACGAACGAAGAGACACCGGACGAACCCGGCTGGATTTCCCGGCGGTTGTCCGGTTTTTCAGCGTGATTACGGGTTTCTTTCAGCTCTTAGCCGTCCGTCTCAATCCAGCAGTTTGAACCGATCTCCCGCATCTTCGATCCCGTACAGATACGCCCGCGAATCCGGCATCTTGAACGGACGATGCAGCACCAGCTTGCATTCGCGGTCAAACGTCCGAAACAGCATGCCGTGTCCGCTATCTTCTTTGACCAGAGGATCAAGCTGCTCCCACGGCCCCTCAATTCTGCCGCTTACCGAACGGGCGCTGGTCTGCACGTAGCTGCCGTCTTCGTAGCTCGACCATAGCATGATAAGGCTTCCTTCTGACGTCCGGTACAGCTGGCAGCCGTCGGTCACGTAAGTCGGCGATTCACCCGCAGGCTCCGCTTGGAAAGACGGCTTCAGCCACGGCGCTTCCGAACCTTGCAGCAGCACCATCGGCTCTCCAAGCGTAGAAGACAGATCGTTGGTCAGCCGGATCGCTTCGATCGTGCCGTCCAGCGTCTGCACCCATTCATGACAGTATACCAGCCAAGGCGCTCCGCCTTCGTCGAGATACAACGTGCCATCCAGCGTCATCTGTTCCGAGGAGACAATTGGGCCTTCCGTATTCAGCAGTTCAAAAGGTCCCTCCGGCGAATCACTGATCGCAACCGCCGTTCCCCGCCAATGCCTAGCGTAGCCCTGCACCGGCTCTCCTTCAAGCGGCTGTTCTTCGTTGTGCAGCGTTACGAACAGCGCATATTGTCCCTGGTATTCGTGCACTTCCGGCGCCCAGGCTCCATGCTGCGGATTCGCCCAGACGCCATCAGGTATGGCGAACGCGAGATAAGGCCCTTCCCACTCTTCCAGATCCGTACTTTTATAGAACAGCACGCCATGCCGATCCACTCCGTTCAGACGGGGCGAAGCGCCGCTGTACAGGTAATACGTTTCGCTTTTCCGATCGGCGAGGATAAATGGATCGTGGACAGGCATATCGGCTAGCGAATGGCCCTTGCGCGGATTATGCACATCGGAAGCAGCATTATAGGCGGGCTGGACGGACATGGAATCAGCTCCTTTTTGCGATTGATTGCGGTTTCATTTATCGTTAAATGTACGCCATGCGCCCAGCATTTTCAACTTTTGAAAAAGGGGGCGGTCTTCCTGGATCTCTTTTTTTCCGCCTGGCAGATCCGCCTCTTTTTCCGGTATGATGAACCTATCATGTCTTCTGCAAAAGGAGGAATTTTGGTGCGCGAAAGCTTGTTTAATCGCTTATCTGATCCTTATACCCACATTGCAAGCGAAAGTTATGTCTGCATCGGCAGCGCAGCGGATTGTCAGATTCCCAAAGAGTATGGAGCTGTAGGCAGCCGCTGGAGCAGACAGCCGCAATTTCCTGCCGATACGCTCGCGCTTCGCTTGATGCCTACGCTCAAGCAGATGCAGGCAGCCCGCTTCCGTCTGCCCTCCGCTTTGAAAGAGTGTTCGCGTCTCGACTTTCTTCAACTGCCGCTGGCGATGCTCACCGCACTTGAACCCGGCGACCTGCCGCGCAGCCTGCGCAAGCTGATGATTATCAACACCGAGGGACCGCTGCCGGAAGGGCGGATCGACTGGGATCTGCTCGGCGATACCTCGATCAACAGTCTGACCCTTTATGACGAAGCCGGTTCGCCGGACGGCAAAGCGGCGCTCGCAGGCGTGGAAACGCTGCTGCCCCGCCTGCGCTACCTGAGCTTCGACCAGCGCCGGCACGGTGATCTGGCTCCTTATGCTTGCGATCTGGAAGTGCTGCTCGTATCAGGTGGCGGGAACGGCGAATGGCTGAAAGACGCGCCTGCCGGAATCCGGGCACTGGCCCTGCTCGGGATGGGGCGCGAATTCGATACCGCCCTGCTGCGGCCGTTCGCCAACCTGGAGGCCCTGCTTCTGAACGGCATCAGGAGCGTCATCGACGCCGATGTCCTGATCGATCTGGACGCCCTGCGTGAACTTCAAGTGCTCAACTCAAGAAAATGGAATCGTCCCGACAGGATAGCCGAGCTTCCGCTCCGCAGCCTCATGGTCTTGGACTGCGGCAGACCGTTTCGGGGATTTCGTCATCTGTTCGACGACGCGCGTTACGAGAAGTTGGACATTGACTTCTCCTGATTGGGATCTTCTGCATGGCGATGACACTTATCCATATCCCCTCATGCCGACGAATTCCGGATCGGTCAAGAACGGCCTGCCTTCGGCAGCTCCGTCCATCCGCCGCCTGCCGCCGGATCGCGCAGCGCCTCCAGTACGGCCTGCGCTTCGTAACCGTCTCGGAAATCGTAAGCCTTGCCGGGCCTGCCTTCCAGCAGGTTCAGCACCTGACCGAAGATCGGGAGATCGCCGAGGCCTCCTTCTTCGTCCGTGCCTTCAACCGCGACAGGCTGCGGCGGTTCGCCCGCGCCTCCCACAAACAGATTCCCCCAGTTCTCCAGCGCCAGCAGGCCTTCCGAACCCTGCACCACCAGCGAGACGCGTTCTTCTTCGCCTGTGCGCTGATCCGTTCCGGACAGATGAATCTTCTGCCCGCTCTCCAACATCATGACGGCCTTTACCGTGCTCTCGCACAGCCCGCCATCCGACGGGAATTCGATCTCGCTGCTGACGGCGGCGATCCGGCCGAAGGTCTGCTGGATCATCTGAATCCAGTGAATCCCTACCTCAAGCAGATACCCGCCTTCGCGCCGGGTCGAGATCCAGTCGTTCTGCTGCCACTCGCGCGGCCAGCGCGGGAACTCCAGATACAGATCGATGCGCTGGATCTTCCCGACATCGCCCTGGGCAATCCGCCGCCGGAACTCCAAGACCGGTGCTTCCAGCGGGAATGAGAAATGCACGATATTCAAGCGGTTCGTCTGCTCCGCCAGCTTAACCATCTCTTCCGCTTCTTCAAGGCTGTTCGCCAGCGGTTTTTCGCAGAATACATGAATCCCTCGTTCAAAGGCCAGGCGTACCGCGTCGTAATGCAGGGAAGGTGGCACGGCGATATACACAAGATCTGCGTCCGTTTCCGCCAGCAGTTTGCGGTAATCCGTATACAGCGAGAACGAAGCCGGATTGCCGAGCAACTTGTTCTCGCTTTGCAGCACTTCTTCCCGGCTGTCACACAGCGCAACCAGTTCCACACGCTCTGCATACCGCGGCACCAGATGATGCACCATCCGCCGCCCCATATTGCCAAGGCCGATTACGGCCAGTTTGATTTTTCCCATAAGTCCTCCCGTTTGCACGTATTCCGTGCTGTTTTGTACTTAACTTTCTGTGCCGACCGTCCATACCGATAGCTACCAACAGGTCGAAGCAGGTCGAAGCAGGCCGATGATCCGCTCAATTCCCGCACAGCAAAAAGCCGGCTCTTAGTCCTCGACTAAAAAACCGGCTTTTTTCAAAGCTGCACAGGCTTTTTCTATTCGCTCGGCGTCCGGCGCGGAAATCGTATGCAGATGGATACCACCCGTCAGTTCCGACAAATACGAAGCGCCCGTGGCCTGGATCTTTTCAATAAATTCAAAAGCTTCGTTCCGGGTGCTCACGCGAATCAATGCCGTCAGCTGTCCATAGACCGGATGCTCAATAATGACATCATCCACACTGACTCCATGATCCACCAGCAGCAGCAGTTCTTCCTCTGTGCGTGCCCGATCATGCTTGCAGGCGATGATCTTCTCCACCTTGGGTTCTTCACTGCCTGTCAGATAAATGTAGCCCTGGCTGGTGGCGAGAATAGGATGATTGCGGGCTTTGAGCAGCGTCATATCCTGGACAATCACCTGCCGGGATACCGAGGCTCTTTTGGCCAGCTCACTTCCGGTGAGTGGGCAGGATTCTTTGAGCCAGGCCAGCAGCTTCTCACGCCGCTGTTCACCTGTTAATTTGATCTCTTCCATAGGGATCGTTCACGTGCTCCCTTCTGTATGTGCGTGTCCGTCTTACCGCATCTTATCGGGTCTGTTCCAGCTCATGCAGAGCCTGAACCAGCAGATCGACATGACGCACCGTTGTCTCCGGCCCGAAAGAAACGCGGAAGAAGGAGTGTCCCTCCCCTTCTGACAATCCCAGCGCCGTTAACGTGTCGGGAATCGCTTGCTGACCTGATGAACAGGCGCTTCCGGTCGAAATATAGAGGCCTTTCCGATTACATTCCAGCATAACATATTGCCCTTCGTAGCCCAACCCAGCGCAGCCTACAATATGCGGAAGCACCTGCGGCACCTGACCTTCCAGTCGATCCGCGATCAGATAGACGGAGGATTCACACTGCTGCAAGCCTTCCTTAAAATGCTGACGAAGATGCTCATAATGTTCCGTTCGCTGTTCCAGCAGGCCGCAGGTATGCACCGCCGCTGCCGCAAAGGCAGCAATAGACGGTACGTTTACCGTTCCCGGCCGGAATCCTCCTTCGTGCAGCGAACCGGGATAGACCGGCGCATAGGAGACACCCGGACGCATATAGACCGCTCCAACCCCTTTGGGTCCTTGCACTTTGTGACCGGAGAGAGACAGAGCATCTACACCCAGTTCGCCCACGGAGAACCGAATCTTGCCGAAGGACTGTACGGCATCGGCATGAAGCAGAATCCCCCGCTCATGCAGAACGGCACTCAACGCAGCCAGATCCTGCACCAACCCCGTCTCCGAGTTGGCATGCTGGATGGAGATCAACCCCGTCTCGGGACGAAGCAGCGGCGTAATCTGCTCCGGGCCGATTCGTCCGGAAGCATCCGGCTCGATATAGCCGACTTCGTATCCCAGCGGAATCAGCCCAGCAGCGGCAAGCTTGACCGAATGATGCTCCAGCATAGAGATCAGGATGTGGCGGCGCTGCGGCGGGAGGGCTCCTGCCAACGAACGGATAGCCAGCAGATTCGCTTCCGTTCCTCCGCTGGTGAAGAACAGCCCTTCCTTGTCCCCTCCGATCAGACCCGCCAGAAACTCACGGCTGCGATCCAGCACATGTGCGGCGCGGCCTCCTCCGTCATGCAGACTGCTGGCGTTGGCATAGACGTCCCGGCTCATTGTGGTCAACGTCTCCAGCGCTTCCTCACATAGAGGCGAAGAAGCAGCATAATCCAAGTAAATCATGGTCCCTCCTCCTCCGATCCAAAACCAGTACGACCTTCATGCCGATCTTCTCAGACAAGATGATCGCAGCTTGTCTGCATCTATAGACTTGAGTTTAGTTTATGTTTGTGTAAATATAGGTGTCAAGACACTTGTTAATTCAACGTGTAAACATTCTGTAGAAGAGGGTGGATGTTCGTTGTCAAAGCCATCCGTATTGATTATTGGAGCTGGAGCGGCGGCCCTTTCGCTGATTGATGCCCTCCCTGAAGGCTGTTCTATTCGGCTGTTGACCAAAGCCACAGTTCGCAGCGGCAACTCCATGCTGGCTCAGGGCGGTATTGCTGCGGTTCACCTGCCGGAAGATTCCGTCGATGACCACGTTGAAGATACGCTGATAGCGGGAGACGGGCACACGGATCTGACCATTGTTCAGGAGATTCTCGCAGAGGGAAGCTTGCAGGTCAATCGGCTGGCGGAGCAGGGATTTCCCTTCGACCGCGATGCACAGGATCGGATTCGGCTTGGGCTGGAAGGCGCCCATTCATTTCACCGAATCTTCCATGCCGGCGGAGATGCGACAGGTCGGGCCTTGATGGAAGATCTTCTGGATCGAACAGCAGGACGGGCAGAAATGATCGAACACACTACTGCACTCCGACTGATGATGGAAGAAGGACGCTGCGTGGGGGTATGGGCGTTACAAGATGGGGAACTGCGAATGTTCCGCGCCGATGTCGTGGTGATTGCAAGTGGAGGCTGCGGCAATCTGTATGCACCTCATACGGGGAACGACGGCTTAACCGGAGATGGGCTGCTGCTTGCTTATGAAGCGGGAGCATCCTTATGTGATCTGGAGTTCATGCAGTTTCATCCGACCTTGTTGGTGAAAAACGGCACAACCTATGGCTTGGTCTCGGAAGCCGTTCGCGGAGAAGGCGGGGTGCTGCGAGACGAAGCAGGACGAGCCATTATGGAAGGGCGCCATCCCCTCCGGGACCTGGCTCCACGTGATGTGGTTGCCCGGGCGATTCATGAAGAGATGCAGCATGGGCATGCCATTCATCTGGACATCAGCGGATGCAAACAGTTCCACAAGCGCTTCCCGACGATCACAGGCATCCTGAAGCAAGCCGGGCTGAGGATTGAAGAAGGCCGGATTCCGGTATCGCCGGGGATGCACTTTATGATGGGCGGCATCCGGGCGGATGCGGCGGGCAGCACCGGGATTCCCGGCCTGTACGCCATTGGCGAGGCCGCCTGCACCGGCCTGCACGGGGCGAACCGCCTCGCCAGCAATTCACTGCTGGAAGCGTTGGTCATGGGAGTCAAGGCGGCCGCGCACAGCTTCCAGTATGCTGCACAGCAGCGCGGGCAGAATACCTTGGCTTCCCAAGCCCAAGCCACTGAGCCGCCCCTTCATGGCTTGGACGACCACCACTTCGTTGATCCACATTCCGTGGATCATGCTGCGGACGTCATGCAGCTGGAGGATCTGGACGTCCCGCAGGTGGAACTGGCTGAGCTTCAGCAGCAGATGAGCCGTTATGCGTCCATCGTGCGCGACGCAGCAGGACTGGCGCAGTTGGAGCAGTGGCTGATGCAGCTGCCGACACTGCCGACTCCGCTATCTGAACTCACCCGTTCAAGCGCTGAATTGGCTCGTCTCTACCAGCTTGCGCTGCTGGTGGTTCGTGCCGCGCAAATGCGCACGGAAAGTCGGGGCGCCCACTACCGTGCGGACTTCCCAACCCGTCGAGACTCGCAGTGGGCTGGCGTCGTTGTCACCCATACCCCTTTATCCGCTCCCATTTTACGCAAGGAAAGGACGACTCACGCATGCAGCGTATTGCATTAAGACGAATGTTGGAACAGTTCTATATGGAGGACATTGGCAGCGGCGATCTCAGTGCGCAGCTGATGTCGGATGTCGGTGAGCGCCAGGCCGTTATTCATGCCAAGCAGAGCGGCATCGTTGCCGGGATGGACATCATCCGCGAAGCGTTCGCTCTGCTGGATCAGGAGATTCGAGTCTCGCTGCTGAAAAAGGACGGAGATGCTGTGACCCAGGGCGAAACGCTCGCCATTCTGACAGGCAAAGCCTCCACCCTGCTGACCGGTGAACGGGTGGTGCTGAATCTGCTTCAGCGCATGTCCGGTATTGCCACCGCGACGCGGCAGGCGATTGAGACGCTGAACGATTCGTCCATTCGGGTCTGCGATACCCGCAAGACCACTCCCGGCCTGCGGATGCTGGAGAAATATGCAGTGACCGCTGGGGGCGGATACAACCACCGCTTCGGCCTGTATGACGGCATCATGATTAAGGATAACCACATTGCAGCGGAAGGTTCGATCACTGCCGCTGTCGCCAAAGCCCGTCAGCAGATGGGCCACATGGTCAAGATCGAGGTGGAGATCGAAGACGAGGAGCAGCTGCATGAAGCGATCGCTGCGGATGCCGACATCATCATGTTCGACAACTGCGGCCCGGAGACCGTCCGCCGATTTGCCCAGATCACGCCGCCTCATATCATCACGGAAGCTTCCGGCGGCATCAACATGCAGACGCTGGCGGATTATGCTGGCACGGGCGTCCATTATCTCTCGCTTGGCTTTTTGACTCATTCGGTGACCAGTCTGGACATCAGCATGGATATTCGATTCGCCGATGAACTCGGCCCAACTTCGGAAAGGTAGGAGATTAGATATGTCCATCTTCAATGAATTAGCCCCCCAGTACCCTATGATGCCCGACTCTTATCGAGAACTGTCCACCGAGGAGATGGAGCAGCGGGTTCTCGCCATCAAGCAGAAGCATGGCGACGCCTTGTTGATTCCCGGCCATCATTATCAGCGGGATGAAGTCATTCAGTTCGCCGATGTCACCGGCGATTCGCTGGAGCTGGCCCGGCTGGCTGCGCAGAATACGCAGGCTCGTCATATCGTCTTCTGCGGCGTCCATTTTATGGCCGAGACCTGCGACATTCTGACCCAGGAGCAGCAGACTGTAGTCCTGCCGGACATGCGGGCGGGCTGCTCCATGGCGGACATGGCCAACATGACCCAGACCGAAGTCGCCTGGCGTCTGCTGACCGAACAAGTTGGCGATACCATCCTGCCGCTGACCTATGTGAACTCGACGGCTGAGATCAAAGCGTTCGTCGGACGCCACGGCGGAGCGACGGTAACTTCCTCCAATGCCCGTCAGGTTATCACCTGGGCGCTGAAGCAGAAGAAGCGGGTCTTGTTCCTGCCCGATCAGCATCTCGGGCGCAACACCGCCTATCAATTGGGGATTCCGCTGGAGGAGATGGCGGTCTGGGACCCTTATGCCCAGCGGCTGGAGACGGACAAGGACCCGCAGCAGATTCGGATCATCCTGTGGAAAGGGCACTGCTCTGTACACGAGAAGTTTACGACCGGACAGATTGCAGCAATCCGTCAGCAGGACCCGGAAGTTCGCATCATCGTCCATCCCGAATGTACCTATGAGGTCGTGATGGCCGCTGACGATGCCGGTTCGACCAAATATATCATCGACCGCATCAACGAAGCGCCGCCCGGCAGCAAATGGGCGGTAGGCACCGAGATGAACCTCGTTCGCCGCCTGGCTGCGCAGCACCCGGAGCAGCAGATCGTATCGCTCAATCCCGATTTGTGTCCATGCCTGACCATGAACCGCATTGATCTGCCGCATCTGCTCTGGTCGCTGGAATGTATCGATCGCGGTGAACCGACCGGCATCATTCGCGTTCCCGAGAGCATCGCCGTAGACGCCAAAGACGCCCTCAAGCGCATGTTTGAGCACGTCTAAACTTGCCTATATTTACGGATATACCGTCAAGATCAGACCGCCGCGATTATCGCCCGACAGGGCGTAGTCGCGGTTTTTTGGGACGCGAAGCTGGGCGATCTCATCCGGACTGTAATAGCAGACTTCATAAGACTCCCCATCCACCTTGGTGGAAAGGGTCTTTTTTTCCTTGAGCAGATCCAGATATTCCTCCAGCACCAGATGATTGCGCTGCATGATGACACTGTGCGGCAGCCCCACATAGCGAAAATGCCAAGGTTCAAAGGCAATGCCGGTGATCTGCGTCTTGTCGGCAGGGTAACGCAGCACGAAACCGTAGCGGGCGGCATTTTTCTCCAGCCATTTGCCCTCTTCGGCTTTTGCCATCGTCCCTTCCGTAGAACCGACGTCCAGCGACAAGCCCAGATGATGCTCGCTGTAGCCAGGAGGCAGGGCGTAGTCGCCGCCTTTTTGCGCGTACAATTCGCTCTGCTTGGCTTCGCTGCGATAACCGCTGCTAATCATAAAATGGGTGACGCCATCCTCTGCCGCTGCATCCAGCATCGCCGCGAACTTGAGCGCGACGCGACGCGATAATTCGATCTTGTGGTCAAGCAGCGCCGCCCGTCCGAGCAGTTCCGGCTTGCCCGCCAGCTCCGTAATGTCGGGCTGCGTGCCCTCCGCCCCGACTTTGTGTTCGCTGTTCACCAGCAGCAGATCGCCCTTATAGAGCTGATCCTGCTTCACCCACAGCTTCTGCCCACTGTCTCGCAGCGCTATTTCCTGGATGACCCCGTCCATGGACTCCGCTTCGGCGCCCAGGCTCAGCCAGCCTTGTTTTTCAGCCAGCCGAAACGCCGCCGCTACTAGCAGCACCGCAAGCAGCGTCGTGATGATCCCCCACCTCTTCATGATTGCATAACCTCCCCGTCCCTCTATTACCTCCAGCATAGAAGTCAAGGTTTAAGAAAAAGCGATGACGAATCTAAAGTTTTCCTTAAATTGGACACTCAAAGCGGCAAACGCACTTCAAATGTGGTATGTACCGCATCGCTCTCCGCCGAAATCTGTCCTTTGTGACGCTCTACAATATTTTTGGCGATAAAAAGTCCCAGCCCCGTACTTCCGCTCTGCTGCGAACGTGCCCGATCCCCTGTATAGAACATATCGAATAGATGCGGCAGCTCCTCCGGCGAGATCGAATCTCCGTAATTCGTGACACGCACCACAGCCTCTCCCTGCTCCATGCGGCAGCTGATGTCCACATACTGCCCTTCCGCTCCATAACGCGCGGCATTGGTCAGCAGATTCTCGAATACGCGTGCCAGCAGCTCTCCATCCCCCATAATTCGCACGTCCGGCTGAATGTCTTCGCGCGCGGTGAGCCGACTTTTCTCAAATACCGGATACAGCTCCTCCTGCATCTGAATCAGCAGCTCACTCAGATCCAGCGGCTGCGTATCCAGCGTCAGCATCCCGTAATTCATGCGGGTAATCTCAAATAGCTCGTCGATCAGCCGCTCCAGACGCTGGGACTTGGTGAACGCGATGGTGGTATAATGCTTGACCTGCTCCGGCGACAATTCTTCATTGCGTAAAATAAAATCCAGATAACCCAGCACTGACGTCAGCGGCGTGCGCAGATCATGAGCGAGATTCAGCACCAACTGGTCTTTGCTCGTCTCGGCAAAATCCCCGCGCTCTACCGCTCTCTTGAGCTTATCGCCCGCTGCGTTCATATCGGCTGCAATACTGCCAAACTCGTCATTGGAGCCAATCACAACTCTGCCCTCGAAGTCTCCGTTGGCCAGCCGATGAATCCCTGTTGAGATTTCCCGAAAATAACGCGAATAGGGCTTGGTCAGCCAGAAGAAGAACAGAATAGCCAGCGGCACAAAAAAGATCAGGAAGAAATTCAGGTCACCGAAATCCCGAATCACCTGCCGGAACTGTGCCAGCGGGTCGCCCACCTTGGCGTTTTTGACATAATAAAATTGCAGGGCTTTGTAGATCGCAAAAGTGACTCCGCCGGACAGCAGCATACTCAGACCGAGCAGCAGGATCATGCGAAAGCGGAAGCTGCTCGTCATTCTACGCATTAAACGCGTACCCCACGCCCCAGACCGTCTTGATCCATTTGTTCTTCTCGGCGTCCTCTCCCAGCTTGCGGCGCAGCGTACGAATATGCACCATCACCGTATTGCCGCTCTCAAAATAATCGTCGCCCCAGACGTGACGGAAAATGTTCTCTGCGCTGAACACTTTCTTGGGATGTCCGGCCAGCAGATAGAGAATATCGAATTCCTTGGGCGTCAGCTCAACGACACGTCCGTACACTTTCACTTCGCGCTGCTCGGGATCGATGCTGAGGCCTCCCGCTTCCAGCACCGTCGGGCGCTTGTCCTCCGGCATCTGATTGAGCTGCGTGGAGCGGCGAATCTGCGCGTTCACGCGGGCGACCAGCTCCATCGGATTAAATGGCTTGGTCATATAATCATCAGCCCCGATCACCAGCCCTGTAATCTTGTCGAGATCGGACGTCTTCGCACTGAGAAAAATGATCGGCATCCGGTGCTGCTCCCGAATCTGCCGCGTCACTTCATACCCATCCATGCCCGGCATCATAATATCCAAAATGACCAGATCAACCGACTGCGACTGCACGAGCCGCAGCGCTTCCGGGCCATCCTGCGCCGTTAATGTCCGATAGCCTTCCTTCTCCAGATGCAGCGCAACGAGATCGGCAATTTCCTTCTCATCGTCGGCAATTAATATGGTGGAATCCTTCATGTCGAGTTCGCTCCTTGACCATTCATGATGTTCTCAGGATAGCGAACGGCGCCGGGAATGGCAATTGTATGTGCGCAGCATGTACGCCAAACCGCATGCCACCAAGCCCGGAATACAAAAAGCTCCTTTCACGCTGAGGTGAAAGAAGCTTTTCCATAACCATGCAGTTATTCCGTCCAATTGGAGAACGCTCGTGTCGTCAAGGCTGACTGCCGATCTCTGTCATGAACGCCTTAAAATCAGCCGCAATCTCCGGCGAATTCTTGTGATGCAGATAATGACCGCCGTGCATCAGGATCATCTTGCCCTGCTTAGCCTGCTTCACTTGATCTTCGTGCAGCTTGACCCAGTTCGGCAGGGCATCATCATCTTCATTGACGAACAGGATCAGCGGCAGGTCCGCCGGGAACTTCGCATGGGATTCCTGCGCCATACGGAAGTTGTCCGCGATATGAGACATCTCGTTCAGCATCGTCGGATTATTGCTGACTTTATAAGTAATCATCCGAATCTGTTTGCTCATCTGCTCGTCATAACCCATCGCCGCATAGGGATCGCCGTTCAACTTGAGCGTCAGCCGCAGCAAGCCGGATTGCTTCATGAAATTCAGGAATCCGGTTGGCAGCTCGGCATCCATCCCCGGCTGATTGACCACACTGGTGTCGATCCCGGCAAACGCGATCACTTCGTCCCGATATTTCTGAACGTATTCAACCCCATACAAGCCTGCAATGGAATGACCCATCAGCACATAACGATCCGCCCCAACCTGATGCACCGCCTCATGAATCTCTTCAACGATGTTGGCTGTCGTTCGTTCTTTGTCCGTCTCATCGCTCAGGCCATAACCCAATGGCTCGACCGCGATCACCCGATAATCATTCTCCATCTCCCGCAGCAGCAGCTCGAAATCACGCGCCGGAACCGCCGTTCCATAGCCCGGCAGCAGCACGACCGTCTCCGGCCCATTGCCGCGAATCAGCAGATTCACCTTTTTGCCATCTACGGACACCTTCTGACCGTAAGGTTCAATCTTCGAGGCCTCGATTCTTCCGGCAATGCGATCCGTTGCAAAGACGATCAGCATAAATAAAGCAAGGACACCCACCAAAATGGCGGCTGTTCTAAGCAAAATACGCGACCATCTGCGTTTTTTCTTCGTCGGGGCAGACTTGGGTTCCTGTTCCATATTCTTCGTCTCTCCTGTCTGTCAGCGGCTGGATGCCGCCTTCAAGACCTAGCTTAACCGCTTTGTATGGACCACCCATGACGGCAATATGAACGCAGCATGAACACGGGTAAAAAGAGACAGATTTAGCGAATCCGGCGAAGGGCAATGAGCAAAAGCAAGCTTATGACAGGATAGAATTGGGTGGAATACGCGGCAGAGTTACGGTGAAGGTCGTTCCGGCTCCCGGCTCTCCCTCGACCGACACCTGCCCTCCATGCAGCGAGACAATCTGCCGGACGATCGCAAGCCCCAACCCACTGCCTTCATACTTGCGGCTGCGGGAGCGATCGGCCATGAAGAATCGCTCGAACACCCTCTCCCTGTCCTCCGGTGCAATGCCAATCCCCTGATCGGTGATGCTCACCTGGAGATCATGCTCGCCAGGCGTCAGCCGGATGGCAATCTCCCCTCCATCCGGGGAAAACTTGATCGCATTGCCGATGATATTCGTCCACACCTGTCCAAGCTGATCGGGATCTCCGGTTAGATGTTCCTCGGGCAGCTCCAGCTCAAAGGTGATCTGCTTCGCCGACCACTGCGGCTCCAGCGCAATGACGACCCGCCGGATCTGCTCATCCAATCCAAATTCCGAACGCCTGAGCAGCTGCGGCTGCGATTCCAACTGACTCAGCTTCAGCAGACTGTCGCTCATCCGGGAGATTCGTTTGGCTTCGGCGGCGATGATGTCCAGATAACGATCCCGCTGCTCCTGCGTCAGATTTCGCTGCTTGAGCGCCAGGGCATAACCGGAGATCGAGGTGAGCGGCGATTGGACTTCGTGAGATACATTCGAGACAAAATCACGGCGCATCTCCTCCAGCCTGCGGAGATCCCTAGACATCTCCACGAAGCTTCGCGCCAGTGTCCCTAACTCTCCTTTTTGCCGAATGTCCAGCTGTACATTGAAGTCACCTTCCGCAATATGCTTGGTGGCCTGCGTCAGCTGCTTGATCGGACGAATCAGGAAGAAGGAAGCGACCAGAATCACCAGGCTGCCGGACAAGAGCGCGTATAGGGCAAAATTCAACAGCCATTTGGCTGCAAAAGAAACGGATGTCGAACCAACCGGTTCGATAAACATCGCTCTCGGCTGCCCTTCGATCTGAAACGGAATCCCGATCAGCTCAATGGTCACGCCTTTGGAATTGATCCGGATCTGCTCTCCGTGCAGCACACGCTCCACCTGTTCGGAAGAGGCATAAACCGTCCGGCTGTCGTCCGGCGCCCCATAGAGCTGATACCGATCAACCGCCTTATAGATGCGGATTCGGTAGGAAGCCAGCTGATTCATCTCCCGCACATAGGCTTCCGCCTGATCCGCAGGAAACGTTTCATAGAGGCGAGCTACGTCCTGTCCGAATTGAACCAGTGGAATCTGGAGGTTATCATTCAACTGCTCACGGAACGCCCAGGTAACCATAAAGAAGGAGAGCAGTGTGCCCGCCACCACGGAGACAAGGAAGATCACCACAATCCGCGTATACAGCGAGCGGATCATTCGGCGGCCTCCAGTCGATAACCCAGTCCCCGCACCGTCTCGATGCGAAAATCGGAAATCCCGGCAAATCGCTCACGCAGCCGTTTGATATGAACATCCACCGTTCGGTTATCACCCGCGTAATCCAGCCCCCAGATCCGTTCGATCAGCTGCTCCCGCGTATAGACCTGTCCCGGTGTCTCCGCCAACGTATACAGCAGCTCAAATTCCTTGAGCGGCAGAGTCAGCGTTTCAGCAGCGGTCGTCACTTTGTAGGTGCTGCGATCCAGCTCGACACCGCCCAGCCGTACGGCACGAGTCACCGCAATGCGGGAGCGCTTGAGCAGCGCCCGCACCCGTACATTCAGCTCCAATGGATCGAAGGGTTTGGTCAGATAATCGTCGGCGCCCAGCTCAAAGCCCTTCACCTTCTCCCACGTCTCGCCCCGGGCGGTCAGCATCAGGAGAGGAAGATCCGGATTCAGCCGTCTTAGCTCCCGACATAATGCCCAGCCATCCATCATCGGCATCATAATATCCAGCACAACCAGGTCGATCGTCGAAGCAGAATAAGCCTTCAGTGCCTCCTGACCGTCGGCAGCCTCAATCGTCGTATAGCCTTCCCCTCGCAAAAATAAACAGACCAGTTCGCGGATATTCGCGTCGTCGTCGGCAACCAGCACCGTTGGCATGTCGCTCCCCCTTGTCGTGCAGATTCAATCGCTTGCGTTTCCTCTATTGTAGCGCAAGCGAGGCTCTCTCTGTAACGGGAGGCGTCGCCTGACCTCAAGCTTGCCCTTCATGCAGCGGTTCAGATCAAGACTTAGGTAAGGCCTCGTTCGATGATTCATAAAGGGAGGTCTCTACTTCGCGCATGAAAGGAGTCCATTGCCCATCGCTGAACAGCACCAGTCGGTGCATTGCGCGGGTGCAGGCCGTATAGAACAGCTTGCGTTCGCTCTCCCGGCTGTAGCCCTTCACGGATGCGTCGTGGATCAGAACCGCTTCAAATTCAACGCCTTTGGCAAGATAGACCGGCAGCACCAGCGTTCCTCTCTCGAACTCCGGCGTACGTTTGGTGATCTCTCTCAAATCGGTGCATCCCTGTGCAGTTAGCTGTTCATACACTTCATGCGCTTCGGCAGCGGTCTTGGTGATGATGCCAATGGACGCATAACCCTGATCCCTCAGCGCTGCCAGATGATCCGCTATCTGTCTCGTCCGCTCCTGCGCATCATCAGCCTCTACCAGAAGCGGCTTCTCGCCGCTGCGTTCAAACGGTTCAATCCCCGCAGCCTCCGGCAGCAGCGCTTTAGTGAACTCGACAATCTCCGAAGTGGAGCGGTAGCTGCGCGTGAGACGAATGAGACGCGTGTCCTTGTCCCCGTACAAACGCATCAAAGGCGAAGCGGCGTCCGAGAGTTCCGTGGATTGTACGAAGATCGCCTGGCTGAAGTCGCCGAGTACGGTCATATGGGCGCGAGGGAACATCTTTTTCAAAAACGCATACTGGAACGCCGAATAATCCTGACCTTCATCCACAAACACATGCCGGATGTCTCCATTGCCGCGCAGCCCTTCGATCAGCTCACGCAGATACAAATACGGCGTCTGATCTTCAACGTACAGTTCGCCCTGCGCAAGCTTTGCTATCGTCTGGGCGCAGATCTCCTCCCAATGCGGCACGGGATGGGCTGGAGCATGGTCCGCCGAAAAAAGCTGCTGATACAGTCCGGCGGCATCCACAAACTCCATGCGTCTCACGAAGCGCTTGAGCGGCTTGAACGCTTCACGAACCAGACTGCGGCGCATCCACTCTTCTTCTTTTTCCGCAAAGTCAAAATCACCTTCATCCGGGCGACGCCGACCGTTAATCCGATCTCGCGCCACCGCGTACTGCTCGGAAAAATCGAATAAATTCCGATCTTGATGCAGCTCCCCGTAAGCCGCTTCGTACAGCTCGCTGTCGGCGTAATTTAACTCTTCTTCCACCCAGTCCGCCTGCACTTCCTCGCGCTCCAGCCGCTTCAATTCGCCGCGCAGCCACTCCTGAAGCTTTGCGATTCGATTATGGATGCGCATCGACTCTTCGTAACGATAGAACGTCTCCGCCATCCGCTGGGCGCTCACCAGCTCTCGTCCACGGAAGACCAGACTGCGGAATTTCATACCCTGCTGCTCCAGACTGGTCGCATAACGCTGGATCTGCGCGAGGAAATCCTCAGAAGCTTTGTAACGGATGCCGCTTAGACGTACAGGGTAGCCGGAATCTTCCGTCTGCGAGAGTACATATTCCATCTGATCGAAAGGATCTTCCAGCGTAAACGTCTCGCTCAAGCGGCTGTCGAGATATTCCTGAAAGGTCGTCTGGGTCATGTTCTCTTCGCCCAGCTCCGGCAGAACCGTCGAGACATAGCTGTTAAACATGGGATTGGGTGAAAAAAGGACGATCTGGTCGGCCTTGACGCGATCCCGCTGACTGTAGAGCAGGTACGCGACCCGCTGAAGCGCCGCTGAAGTTTTGCCGCTGCCTGCGGCTCCCTGCACGATCAGCATACGACTGCGTTCATCGCGGATGATGGCATTTTGTTCCCGCTGAATCGTCGCCACGATACTCTTCATTCGATGATCGGCTGCACCTCCCAGCACCTGCTGAAGCAGCTCATCCCCAATCGTCTCGCTGGTATCAAATACATTCAGAATCTCACTGCCCCGGATCTGGTACTGCCGCTTGAGTTCCATATTCCCCGTGATGGTGCCGCTTGGCGTCTCATAATCTGCACGCCCTGGCGAATGATCGTAGTACAAGCTGGCAATCGGTGTGCGCCAATCGTAGATCAGGAACTCCAGACCATCCGCATCGACGAATGAAGAGACGCCAATATAGACCGACTCGGTAAACGAAGTGCCGTCCTCCCGATAATCGATCCGTCCAAAGTAAGGCGACTCCAGCAGGCGCTGAAGCTTCTGATATTTCCGTACTTTGCTGCGATGGCTGCGTTCACGCTCCGAGAGTAGCGCTTCCTGCTGCTCAATGCTGTAGACGCTCTCCTCGAAGTCTTCGTTGGTGCTGGTACTGACGCTGACTTCCTCCCAAAAGCGTCTGCGCAGCTCGACCGCCTGCTCGCGCAAATCCTGAACTTCCGGCTCGATTTCCGCAATGGCTTCCCGCAGTTTCCCGCTCACTTCATTCAGACGCTTCTGCTCTTGCTCCCAATCTTTTGCTTCGATCATCTCTCCGACCACTCCCCGTTATGATTTTGGAGAAAAACCGTTTGACAGCCCGCCCTGACGCATGCTATGATTATAGTGTAGATAAGATGCCATTATTCTGACTTAATTTAAAACGAAAAGGCGGTTCTCTCATCGTAGCACAGAGAGTGGACGGTCGCAATAGGATCTTGGAGAATTTAACCCCGGCGGAGACGCCGGGGTTTTTTGGTGTTGAGTTTGCAGTTGGGGCGGACATTTCTCCCATGAAGAGGCGCACAAAGAAGCGGCATACGAAAAAAAGCGGCCTGTTAGGACCGCTTCTCGGCAGAGGAAATCAGGAGGGCAGATTCACGGGAATCAGCCGACCGCCCTTACTTCTTCTTCACCAGCGACAGTAGAATCTGTCCACTTTCGTATTTCAGCTGGGCGCTGTATCCAGACGGCAGAGCGGTGATCTCGACATTGGAGAACTTGCCGCTTACGCCGGCTGCTGCGGTGATTAGCGGCAGATTGCCCGGCTCAGCTTCATAGCCTTTAGGGAAGTTCACGCGCAGTGTGCCCGCCGCCTGAACTTTCCCCTGGACGTCCATACCATCGTTGGAGCCGGTGATGCCGATCTCCAGCACGCCATTTGGCATCTGCACGAAATCGCCGCCAATCGTGAGCGGGTAAGGGCCATTCACACTCTCGATCAGCGTACTGCTGTTGGTGACGCTGCCGCGTCCAAGAGCCGAAGCGGATTGGGCTTCGACGGTGCCACCTGTAATCTCCGTGCCTCCGGTGTAGGTGCTCGCACCCGAGAGCTTCAGCGTACCGCTGCCTGTCTTGGTCAGCTTGCCGCTGCCGGAGATGTCGTTGCGCCACAGATCAGACGCATGGAAGCCGCCCAGGGACGCATCCATATGAACCGTTACCGGGTGATCGAACGCGCCATAACCGTTGGCGGCTTCAAACAGATTCAGACGGCCCCAGCCCTCGGCATCGTCAAGCAGCGGATAACCCGATGGCAGGCCGGTCGTCGCCAGCACTTCACGAATCTGTTCGCTGCTCAGATAAGGCAGGCGGGTCTCCAGCAGCACTTCGGCATTTTTCGGAACAACCATGGGTTTGGTCGTATCTCCGATTGGCTGGAAGCCATAAGTCAGACGCTTGATATAGTCCGCTCTGTTCTGTGCATAGTTATCGAAGCGATCCTCCGAAGTTCCTTTTTCCTTGAGCAGCACGTCATGAGCCTGGGCATAAGCCTGCTTCTTCAGTTCGGCATTGTCCGGATCAGCCAGCGCGGCAGCGGCCAGGGCTGTTGCCAGTACACGTCCCCCCATTACATCCAGCGGCGAGTGCATCCCGGCTACGATACGACTGTCGCCCATCTCGGAAGCACGCGTCAGCAGCTCCTGATAACGTTCCGGTACGGCATACGCCAGCGACAGCGAAGCCAGATAGGAGGCGTTCGTGTGTCCACTTGGGAACCCGCCGTCTTTCTCCGGTGTCTTGCTGATCGCCGGAACCAGAGTCGGTACGACGATTCGGTTGGCGTTCGTTCCTTCCTGAAGGTTTACCCAGCGATAAGGGCGCATATATTGGAAAAAGGTCTTCGACGGATTGCCGGATGCGGAAGCGCCGCGTACCGCTCCGATCAGATCGACCATCTTGCCCAGCGGGGAGTCGGAATTGCCGCCCTTGTTATCGGAGAACTTGTCGTCGTATTTGACCTGGGTAGCGTCTGCGGGAATATCGACAATGGAAGTCTTCGTCTCACTGATCGTCCGGTACGCTTCGGCGAATGGACCCAGTCCTTCAGTCGCTCCATAGGTCTGATTGCGTCGGTCTGTATAATAAGCGGCATCTTCATCAGCTTTGGAGCGACTGGCCGCCAGGTCTGCGACATATTGAATGTTATAATCCAGTACAGCCGGTTGGAGCTTCGTCCCATTGTTCCAGGTGCTTCCCGGTTTCCACAATTTTAAGAACTCGGACAGGATGCCAATTGCAGCGTTGCTCTCGACCGTCTGATTTTCTCCCTTGTTCGTCTTGTAGTTGTCGGTAAAATAACCCCAGGCCGGCATGCTTGGCCGTTCAATCGTATACGCGTTTTCTGCCGCAATCGCAGGATGAACGGGCATGGAACCCGAGAGAATGGCAATCCCCATGGCAGCAACCATCATTTGCTTCATTGTTCTTTTTTTCACGGTTAAGTGGCTCCTCTTCGCATTATATTCGTGTTCGTAGGCTTGGATGGCTTCACCCCTCGGTGAGGCCTCCATCTGAGTCGAGGCCAATGTAGCATTACATCACCAAAATGGGCAATGCAACGATTTCGCCCTTGTACCACTTTGGTAAACTCTTGACCAATTTTCGCTTTTTTCGACGAATTTAACATACACTTAACAAATAACACGAATGAAGTTACAATCTTCCTTGTATAATCCCCGGCGGGAGGAGAGTAACCGATGAAAAAATGGAATTCCGTATTGACTCATCTGGCTGTATCTTATCTTTCTGTTGTGCTGGTTCTGGTGCTCTCACTCTGCTGCGTTTTTTATCTCTATTCATCTCATCGATATATGCAGGAATTGCAGGATCGAACTCAGGTCACATTGGCTAATGCTGCCCAGACGATCGATTCGCAGGTGCTTCAGCAGACCCAACAGATTGCTCTGCGGCTTGCCCTCGACAAGACAGCCGACCTGCGCCGGTTCCATGCCGATTCCTGGCGAACACAGCCAAGTCAACTGCTGGAGCTGCAAGCGCTGCTCCAGTCGGAAGTCGCTGCCAACCCGGGTCTGATTGAAGCCATTCATCTCTACGATCCCAATAGCGGCGCTCTGCTGTCTTCCTTATATGGATTGGTGGATCGACAGGATCTGGAGCAGCATGCAGCTTCTTCCCTTCGATGGACGACGAAGATGCAGACAAGCGCCAGCAGCAGCCTGTGGATGCCCTCCCGCTTTGTGGTTGAAGATCTATTTTCCAAGCTGGCTGGAGGCAGCGGTCAGCATCTGCTCACTTATGTACATAGCTATCCGTTCCAGTCTGCGGGCATCAACAGCGAATTGATGCTGGCCATCGACGTCAAGGAAGACGCGATTCGGGATATTTTACGCAATATGATGCCCTTTCAATACCAGGCGACATGGATCAGGGATGCGTCAGGCGCTGCTGCGCTTGCAACCGAACAGCCGATTCAGGAGCCAGCGGCGGTGAACCGCCTACCCGCGCTGGAGGAAAGCGGACGCCTGGAAGGTGAAGCCTATACATTCTTCCATGAGCCGCTGTCTTCGACCGGCTGGACGCTGTACAGCGCCACTCCGCACAGCTTCTTCCAGGAACAGTCGATGGCGTTGCAGCGCCTGGTGCTGATGTTTAGTGCCGTGGCCCTGTTCATTGGTCTGCTGCTCTCAGGTGTGATGACCAAGCTGATCTACAGCCCGCTCAAGCGACTCGTCGGCAGGATTCGGCATCTGGCTGTTCCGGCGGATGAATCGCACAGCAGCGGCGCTAACGAATACGGCCTGATCGATACGGCGTTAAGCAGTCTGAGTCACCAAGTCTCCAAGCTGGAGGAGACACTGGAAGCTACCGGCCCGATCGTCAAGCGCAGCACCGTGCTCAAGCTGCTGCACGGCGAATCGGCGGATCAATCGCCCAAGGAACGCCTACTGCTGGCGGGCCTGTTCGGGGAGGCAGAGGGCTTCCGCTGCCTGCTGCTTCAGCTTGGGGCGCCGGGAAGCCCGGATGAGTCGGGCGGTGTCGGCTTAGATGCGGCGGCGGCTTCGCCTGCCGAGATCGTCCGGCTGCTGGAGCGGGCGGGCGTGCCCGGCGGATTCCTGATCGCCGAGGAGCTGCCGCAGCGGCGGGTCGCCGCGATTGTGGCGCGACGGGGGAGCGGCGAAGCCGCAGCAGGCGGCGGCAGGCCGGGCGAGCCTCGCCCCGAAGACGCCGAGGTCTGGATGCGAGCGGCTGCGGCGAGCCTGCTGGAAGAGAGCCGGGCGCAGCTTGGCCCGGATGTGCAGATGGCCTGGGGCCGGGAGGTTGACCGGCTGGAGGCTCTGCATCGGAGCTTCGGCGAAGCGCAGGTCTACATGAAATACGCTTATTTCATGCCGGAGCGCACTTTCTTGAATGATCCGCAGCTGATCGAGCGGGAGAGCAGCGAAGCACAGATTCCGCAGCCGGTGCTGACGCGCTTCAAGGATAAACTTCCGGGGCGGCAGCCGGAAGAGATTGTCGAAGCGCTGGAGACGCTGCTGGACACCATGCGGCAGGGCGCCTATCCGGCGGATTACTGTCATTTTATTCTGTCGAATATCGTCTTCGCTTATTCCGACCATCTCAAGAGCGTCCGCTATCGACCTTCGGGCAGCGGACATCCCGACCTGCACCGGCAGTATGTCGGTCTGAGGCATATCGGAGAATTTCAGAACTGGCTGTCCCATTCGGTGCGGGGCTTCCTCATGGAGACGGAGAAGCGAAGCAGCGAACGGGCAGCGGATACCCTGACAGCCGCCAAGCGTTACATTGATGACCATCTGCCGGACGATCTCTCCCTTGAGTCCGTCTCTTCCCAGGTGTTTATCAGTGCCAAGTATCTCAGTCGTTTGTTCAAGGAAGAGACGGGCGTGACCTATACGGAATATGTCACAACCCGGCGAATGGACACAGCCCGAGCTTTGATCGAAGAAGGAAGTCTGAACGTGGAGCAGGTGGCGGCAGCAGTGGGATACGGAACGCCGGCTTATTTTATCAAGAAATTCAAGGAAGCTTATGGCGCTACACCCGGTCAGTATCTGCGGGAAATCCAGCAGCAGGCACGCTCCTCTTAGTTGGAGTTGGCGCAAGCCGCTTGACTCATGATGAACGGGGTACGGCATCCATAGGGAACAGGAGGTCATGGGATGACTCATTGGAAGAAGTGGAGAAGAAGCGCAGCGCTGCTGATGGCGGCTGTACTTCTGCTGGGGTTGATGGGCTGTGAGAGTGGAACAGGGGCCGCAGACCCTGCACGCGGCAGCACGACGGATACGACCCACCCTATCGCCGCCCCCCACTATACGATCTCCTGGACGACGCATCAGAACCTGCCCATACCGGAAAACGCAGAAATCGTACGCAGGATTGAGGAGAAATACAAGGTCGATCTGGACATCTGGAATCTGGAAAACAATCGTTACGAGTCGCTGCTGGATCTCAAGCTGGCGCAGGAAGGGCCGCCGGATCTGCTGCGTATTCGCCAACCCCAGGATCTGCTTAACTATCAGCAGCAGGGGCTGTTAGCCCCGATTCCTGCCGAGACACTGGAGAAATATGCGCCCAACCTCATGGCGGCCATTCACCGATATGCGCCCGACTATGCCCACTATGGCCGGATTCAGGGTCAGATTTACGGCATTCCGGTCATCAATCCGACCAATGCCTATCGTATTCCGGTCGTTTATCGCCAGGATTGGCTGGATAAGCTGGGACTCAAACCTCCGCAGACCCTGGAACAGTTTGAGGACGTCATCTACGCGTTCGCCCATGAAGATCCGGATGGCAACGGCATCAAGGACACGTATGGTCTGTCGCTGGAAGGCATGAACGTGGTGTTTGGTGCGTTTGGGCAGATCGTCTTTGCGGATCAATTATATTTCGGCAAAAAGAACGGCAAGCTGACGATCGGCGCCCTGGAGCCGGAGATGAAAGAGGCACTGCGGTATCTGCGGAAATGGTATGCGGATGGAGTTATTGACCCGGAGTTTGTGACTGGCGAAAACAAGGGCGGCTATAAGCATCTCTCCCATGCTTTTATCAATGGACGAATTGGCATGACATCGATGGGCAACTATTATCATTGGATCGACGACGGAGATTATGAAGCTTGGGCAGCCGATGACAAAGGGAAGATTTTCGAGAAACCGGTTGAAGCCACCTTCAACGTCAAAGAGCTAAAAGCCAAAAACCCAGCTGCCCGCGTCGTCTTCGGACGTCCATTCAGCGGCCCTGACGGCAAGAGAGGCTCCAAAGCTTATGATCGGCTTATGAGCTTCACCGCCATCGGCGCCAATGCCGTCAAAGAGCCAGGCAAACTGGAGACGATCCTGCAAATCCTGGATGATGTCAGCGCCAATCCGGATCTCGACGAGCAGATGACGCTGAAAAAAGGCATACGGGGCAAGCATTGGCAGTGGACGGATGATTCCCATCAGGAAATTGTTCAGCTCCCGCCCTATCAGGAATCATCCAATTATCTGAATACGATCGGGGCGAATATCGGCATGACGGTTCCCTACCCCCCGACCGACCGCCGCGAGCGGTGGGCCGCGACGCTGGGGCTGGATCGGGACGGCATCTATAATGCGCTGGAGGTATCCACACCTTCACTGGTTCGCAGCAGTACCGAACTTATTCGTCTGCGCAATCAGGCTTATGTTTCGTTCATCACGGGCGAACGTTCCCTGGATAAGTTTGATGAATTTGTGCAGGAGTTTCTGGATGCGGGTGGGGCGGAGGTGTTGGCTGAAGCCAACGCGGTACAAGCTTCGGCTACAGCCGCTGCAAATGCGTATCCTTAAAGCCGGATTCGTATTTGAGGCCATACCCCATCATGCGATCCATTCCAATATGCGCCATCCAGATCAGACCCACCACCAGCAGCCCTTCGACCGAGAAGAACCAGCCTGCCAGCAGCAGCAGCAGCGGAACCGTATAAGTATGCGCGGCATTATAGACCCGGGCGCCGATCTTATTGCCTGCCGCATAGCCGATCATAGCCAAATCCGGCGCGAACAGCAGCAGCAGGAAGGCCAGCCATCCGTATCCACTCGTCAAATAAAACAGGGTGCTGAAAGACAATACGAACAGCCCTTCCATACGCAGCAGCATTGAGTTCATGAGATTAGTCTCCTTTGCCGGATGTATCTTGAGCGTTATGGGAATGAATACCGCCGAGAATCCAGCCGATTCCCTGAGATACTTGATCGTAGGATAACGGTTGATTGGACAGCGACAGCGGCGATTGCAGGGTCAATCCATCGAACACAGCCTGGATCAAAGCCGCCAGGTTCTGCTTCTCTTCCGTTGTGAGCGGCAGTTCAAGCCCTTCGATGACCTGCATGATTCCGGCCTTCATTTCGGTATAGATGCCCAGCAGCTCTGCGGCCAGCTTCTCGTTATTGACGCTCTCGGACCACAAGCTAATCAGCAGCGTGAACCATTCGGGATTGGCTTTGCGGAATTCGACAACATGGCGAAGCCCCTGCTGGAGCACCTCCTGGGGAGAAGCTTGCAGATCCAGTCCGGCGAAGGCGGATTTCATTCCCCGGTTAATCATCCACTCCCGAACGACCTCGACCAGCAGCGTCTCCTTGCTGCCAAAATGATAGCCGATGAGTCCTTGCGCAACGCCGGCTTTGGCGGCGATGTCCTTCATTGAAGCTCTTGCATAGCCAACTTGGCCGAATAAAGTAAAAGCGGCCTGCATGATCGCCTGTTTGCGTTCGTCCTGCTGTTTTTTCACAGCGTCTGCCATCCTTCCCACTCCCTCATACTGTTTGATCGAACAGTCAGTTTATGAGGTTATCTTAATCCTGTTTGATCGAACAGTCAATATGATTTCAATATTTAATTCTTTCTCTCCCTCTCTCTTGGATCGTGCATTAAAAAAGGCCGCTGCCCGAGCAGCGACCTGAGCGAATGATTTACACCAGAAATTGCAGCCAGGATGCCGTGACCAGCGCCGCGAGGGTAAACAGACCGAAGTACCACTTCGTAAATCGCCAGCCGATGTTTGTTCCCTCCCACCAGATCTTCCAGTAGATCACGCCGCCCAAGATTAACACACCCAAAAAAGCGCCGACAAATTCCATCTCGCTCTCACCCAATCCTTTCCCTTTCCCCAATGGACTTGCTTCTAAGCGTAGCAGACAAGCACAAAAGGATAAATACGGATTAACAGGTATTGGGTGGATCGCAAGGCCTAAACACATAAACGTAGATTTCAGATTTCAGATCCTGATCCGATGAACGCACAAAAAAGCTGCCGAGTGAGTCTCGGCAGCCTTCAGCATGTCCGTATTCGGACATGCTCTTTATTACGTGCAGCAGGAGAGATCCAGCCTCCTCTGGTTATCAGGTTACTTACACCACCCGATAGATGCGAATCTCAACGCCCGAAGCCGAAGGCAGCCCTTCGCCCGCAAGCAGGCTGTTGTTGAGGAAAGCCAAGGCTTGGCTGTTGGTAATGATTCGGGGCGTCGTACGGAACAGCACGTCGGTCAGCTTGGGATCAATCTCCCCATTGTTCTCGATGAACAGATCACATTCCTGGCCAGTATGATCGGTTCCGTGCAGCATATACCGGGCCGACAGACTGTGGCGATCTCCATGTCGTCCGATGATCTGGGTATCGACGCCGCCTTCCTGCACCTTTCCGGTAAAATATTTCCCTTCAGCATGTCCATCAAAAGGGATCATGACCACCGAATCGCCCAGACTATTTTCCAGATGAATCGAAGTCTTGATCGCCACATGTACGGTCAGCACGTGTTCCCACTCCATGACCCGCTCAGACCTCATGCTGGAACATGGATGTGTCGGCAAAGGAACGGTTCAGATGCGTGGAGAAAAAGCGTGCGGTCACGTCCAGAACCTGCGGATTCCATACGCCCACTCCATGGTCTGCACCGGCTACCTTATAGAACAGCACGTTTTGCCCGGCCGATCTCAGCGCTTTGTACATCTCGATGCTCTGGTTCACATGGACGATGGAATCTTGATCCCCATGTATAATCAGGAATGGTGGCAGCTCACGGTTCAGATCCTGATGGATCGGGCTTGCCTTTTTCGAGAGTTCGGCGCGTTCTTCCACATGTCCACCCACCAGCAGTCCTTCCGGCGATTCCGGTGTGCTGTGTTCGAGGATGTCATTGTACAGACCCAGCGTGAACAGATCCGCAACGCCATAATAATCGACAACCGCCAGCACTTCATCCGACTGCTCGGGATACGGCCCATTGTTGTATTCGCCAATGGTCAGCCCCGTCATCAGAGACAGATGACCGCCTGATGAATCGCCCCAGACGGCGGCGCGCTTGGGATCAACCCCATATTCCTGAGCATGTGCCCGCATGAAGCGAAGCGCACATTTGACATCTTCAAGCGCTGCCGGGAACGGGGCAATATCCGTGTCCCGAATCTGCACGCTGGCAATGACATATCCCTTGGCGGCCATCTGCGACAGATTAGGAATCGCCGTGTAGATGTCCTGTGGGCGCCAAGCCGACCCTTGAATGAAGACAATCAGAGGGAAAGCATATCCTTCCCGAAGAGGTCGGATAATCTGAAGCTTGCGTTCCACCTCACCATACGTCGCATAGACAACGTCCGGCTGATACGTGCAGGAATAATAAGTACCGCCTTCAGCAAAATCACCATACAATACCTGTGTTCCTTCGGGCATCTCATTGGCTGCCCGGCGTGCGGCCTGCTGATCCATAACCATAGAGGGTTTCACTCCTTATTGGCGAAATAGTCAAGCGAAGTCGGGGCTGTATGCGCGGCTCATTCTCTCGAACGGAGGCAGCATCACCGTATCCTGTAATCGCTTACTCCTATTCTAACGGCTCTGCTGTTCCTTGAATAGTTGTTGTGTCAATTATTTTTATACGAAAAATTATAGGGCCTGAATCACGAACAAAACCCCTTCCTCCACCTGCGTGAAATCCGGGGTCTGCCTGCAAACTTTTACTTATCGCTGCGATTTGGCCCATTTTGCATAAAGTTCTGCTTCTCCAGATAGTTCAGCACGGTCTGGGAGAAGTCGAGATGCGACTCTTTGGTGTATTTGGCGATGGTGTAGATCTGCGCCAGATTCTTCAATCCCAACTGTTCGGTCATTTCCTTGAGCTGCGGCACGTCCATATATCGCTTCCAGCCTTTTTCATTACGTTCGTGATAGATCTCCTGAATCTCCTCATCGGAATAATCCGCATATTGTTCATAGTGAACAAGACCCTGTTGGGGCAGACGATCGCGCCTTGCCGGTGATTCAGCCGGGTAACCCAGCGAATAGCCAACAACCGGCACGACATTGGGCGGAAGATTCAACAGTTCACCGATCTGGTCGCAGTTGGCCAGCGTGGAACCCATATAGCAGATGCCCAGACCTTCATTTTCCGCCGCCAACGCGCAGTTCTGTGAGGCCAGCGTTGCGTCAATCGCTCCAATCATGAAGCTCATGAAATTGTCAAAATGCACCGGCGCTTCGTTAAGCTCCAGCCATCTGCGCATCCGGTTAAAGTCTGCACAGAATGTCAGCAGAACCGGTGCATCCAGCACCATCGACTGATCCATATGCGGCGTGTACAGCTTCTGACGAAGTTCTTTATCGCGGGTTACGATAATCGAATAAGACTGCATATTGCCGCTGGAAGACGCCCGAATACCGGCATCCAGAATGCGTTCCAGCACCTCTTGACTCACTTCCCGATCTTCGTAGGCGCGAATGGATCGGTGCCCATGCACCAAGTCGTTAAATTCCAAGATCATGTCCCCTTCCGATTAAATGAAGCTTGTTGAGTTGGTGCAGATGCTCCTATCATAAACCAGTTCGCATATCCAACACAGCCGTTCATCGGACAAATCCCGGTTCACCACGCAAAAAGCTGGCGGATTCAGGTATGTTCAGCAAGCTGCACCTCAAACCCATCCGGGTCGGTGACATAGAAAAAACGAAGATGCGGATTGGCCTGGATGGGTCCACGCGTAATGACGATGCCCCGGCTGCCCAATTCCTTCATAGCCCGATCCAGATCATCCACTTCAAAACCAATCGAGATGCCGCTTCCCGGCTGCACCCGAACATCGCTGCCTTCAATCAGCTCAATCGGAGGCTGTCCGGCGCCGCCAAGCATGGCGATCTTCTTGCCCCGGTTCTCATAGCGGCGCTGAATGGGCAGGCCCAGTATCCCATGATAAAAAGACAATGAAGCTTCGAGATCGCGGATGCGCAGAGTCATCCAGTTGAGGGTCAGGTTCATGGCGATTCTCCTTCCTGTTGGCGGCGTTCTTCAGGATGCAGGTTCATAATTCGGCTGCATAATTCCGCCATCTCTCGTTCACTTCGCGGCTGCTCCGACTTGATCCATTCAGTCAGAACCGCATACGCTGCTCCATTCCAGAAAATAGCGGAGTAGCGGCTTTCTTCGTCGGAAGCAGGCACACTCATCAACCCCTGGCTATGAATCTGATTCAGGATTGCCTCGCCGAAGCCCGCGGACAACAGCACCCGATAGGAATCGGCATGAGGTCCCACCGCTTCAAACATCGCCAGCCAGAATTCAAAAGGCTGCTCTGCGGGGTCGTGGCTGTTCATCGCTTCAAACGTGGAGGTCGCCACCTCTTGAATCATGCTGCGCAGAATGTCCTCTTTGGACGAATAATTGCGGTAATAAGCCGTTCGGGACACTCCTGCACGTCTCACAATCTGGGTGATGGAGATTGCCGCGAACGGCTGCTCCTTCATCAGCAGAACCAGCGCACACTCGATACTTTCACGCGTCAGTCGGTTGGATTCCAGATTCGACAGCCTCAGAATCTCCTGATTCCCGCACTTGGTATTCGGTTCGGACATCACAATCTCTCCCTATCTGTTCAGGCCGAAGGGCCTTATCTTGAAGTCGCCTTGTCCTGCCGTTATAATCAACTCGACGTTACATCTGTAACTCCTTCGTTCCAGTGTAAAGATCTCTTGTAATGCAGTCAATCCAGACGCAGCAGTCCATCATTTAACAAAAGGAAAGAGGAGTGCACATGAATCGTGTCAAACTAGCGGCATCCGTTTTAGGAGCAGCAGCGGCGGGGTTCTATACCTACATCCGTCTATTTGAAAAAAGATCCTTCGCAAGCTGGGGCGTTGAAAAATTAATGGCCTCGATGAAAAAGGTGCCTCAAACGGAAGAAGCACTCACCGCTTATCTCGATCAACGTCAACAGGTCAGTGATCTGCCCTACCCCAATCCGCAGAAGCTGGTGCGAAGTCAGGTTGAAGAAATCGATGTAGACGGCATGCAGACTTTTGTATGGAATCATCAGCACGATCGGCACCAGAAAGTCATCTTGTACATCCATGGCGGCGGCTACACCGATCAACCTCTTTCCTTCCAGATCAAGGCTGTAGACCGGATTGCCCGGCTAACCAATGCCAAGATCGTCCTTCCCATCTATCCAAAAACCCCACGCTACACCTACAAAGATGCGTTTCCCAAGATGGAGCGTCTCTATGCACAGGTCTGTCAGGAGATGGCTGATCCTTCTTCCGATCTCACTTTGATGGGGGATTCAGCAGGTGGCGGCTTGGCACTGGGTCTGGCCTATGCGCTTCGAGATCGTCAGATGCCTCAGCCCAAACATATCATCCTGCTGTCTCCCTGGATGGATCTGACCCTCGATCATCCCGAGATTGCCCAGCGCGAAGCGCTTGATCCCATGCTGGCGGCCTATCCTCTGCAAAAGGTAGGGCCATACTGGGCGGACGGCCCTGAAGGAGTTCGCCATCCGTTTGTCAGCCCCATGTTCGGGAACCCTACCGGATTGGGCCGAATCACGCTGTTCTCCGGAACACACGAGATCTTCTACCCGGACATCCTAAAATTCGATCAATTGTTGAGCGACCGCGACATTGAACACACCACGATCATTGGCGAAAAGATGAACCACGTCTACCCCGTCTTCCCCATCCCGGAAGGCCGGAAAGCCCAACAGCAAATTGCCGAGATCATCAACGGCTGATGATGCACGCAACAAAAGAACCGTTCAGGTGCGATTCGCACCCAAACGGTTCTTTGCTGTGTCTGCTCATTCGTTGATCTTCACTCGTTGATCTTCACTCGTTGATCTTCATGCGTTGATGTTGATCCGTTGACCTTAGTTTGCCCACGTCTCTCCATCCGAACCTCTGACATAATCATGCCGGTTGGTGGCTTCCATAATGTCGTAGTAGGCCCAATACGCAGGCTTGAGATCCGAATAGTGTTCGATCCGACCGCTGTGGTCCACATAATTCCGGTCGGCGCTTCTCTCCGTCATCCGGTTCACCAGCGTCACCGCTTCGGCACGCGAGACATAGTCTTCCGGTCTGAACGTACCGTCCGGATAGCCTTTGATCCAGCCTTTGGCCGCACCGGAAGCGATATAGTCCACAGCCCAGTAGGAAGCTCTGACGTCCTTGAACGCCATCTGTTCTCCTGATGCCAACTGGTCGAAGCGGGAAGCAATGGCGGCGAATTCTGCCCGGGTGATCGGCTCATCCGGTCCGAAGGTTCCGTTGGCATATCCTTTGATGATACCGGACTGCTGCATATAACCGACGGCATCTGCGTACCAGTTGGAGCTGCGCACATCCTTGAATGTCGAAGCATACGTCTGATCCACATTCATCTTCTCGGTCAGCAGACGCGAGAACATGGCAATCACTTCAGCCCGGGTCATGCTGCGATCCGAACGGAAAGTATGATCCGGATACCCCTGCATATATGCAAAGTGGTTGACCTTATCGAGTCCTGGCGGTTCCACCTTCGTCCATTGGGCGCTGAGCGTCACCGCTCCATACACGCGTTCCGTGTCGAAGTTCCAGAACTTGGCATCCGGCTTCACCCACCCTGCAAATACATAACCTACTCGCGTCGGTGAATCAGGCTTCTTCAGCAGCGAACCGGAAGTGACCTGCTGCTTGGACGATGCTGGTGATCCTCCTGCGCCATCGAACGTCACTTCGTAGGATATGACGACGGGTGCTGGCGTACTAGGTGCCGGTGTGCTGTTGACCGGCGGGCTTGCAGGTGCAGGTTGAGATGGACGGGCATAATACAGTTTGATAACCAGCGATCCGTCCCCTTTTACCATAGCTGTTGCTGTTTTTGCTCCATCTACCGTACCGTAACCATACGTGATTCCATTCGTGGACAGCGTCTGATCCTGAAGATCGGAGACGGTCAGTACACTATCAGCCAGACCGGAAGCACTGCTGGTCTTGGTCGGTGATGCTGGATAGTTGCCATCGGCGTTCATCACGTAATGTTCAACGGAATACGAAGCGGGGGTCAGATAAGCCAGCGCGTACACCGAGAACTTTTTGACATACAGCGTCAACGTCTGATCTGCCGCGTTCAGCTTGAGATACTCGCCGTCTGCGTTCGGTGTGTCTTGAATCGTATGCGTAGGCTCGTTATCGTGCGTCCGATAGACCCGGTACAGATTGCTCGTCTTGCCCTGCAGATCGGCAGGGATGGGAATCATGATTTCAATCAAGCCTTTGGTTTCTTTCAGTTTGCCGGTTGATGCCCCCCAGCTCTCCTGCTCGGTATTACGCTTGTATTTATCCAGCGTGATGTCGAGATACATGCCGACGTAGGCACCTTTCTCCAGAGCCTTGGTCTTGATCTTGTCGATGCCCTGCTTCACTTCGGTGTCGCTGGTTGTCTCATCGGTTCGCGCGACAGACATCTCCACCTTCACAAAGCCCTGATTGTTTTCATCGGCCAGATACTGCTCGGCTTCCGGATGCAGATTGTTGATGACGACAGGCGGTGTGTCCGGCGTTTTTAACTTCAAGACACTGCTGGCGCTGCTGAGTGGGAAGATGACCTTGCCCAGCTCTGTAACCGGCTCATCAGCTTTGACGGTGATGGCGATGATCTCTGTCTTCTCTCCGATGGTCATGATGAGATTGTACGTGCCAGCCGGGATGTTGTAGATGGTGAATTTACCGTTGGCGTCGGTCACTGCCGTATCTCCATACTGCTCATTCCCTCTGACAATCTTGATGATGGCCGTTGGAACCAGCTTCGCGGGCTTGTCATCGTCGATGACCGTGCCGGTTACGGCACGCTCCGACGACCAGTGTGCGTAGAGCACATTCTCGCTTCCCGTCTTGTCCCAGCTGCGGGCACTGCTCAGATCGGCGTTGTAATACTGCACGCCGCCGTTCAGTTGATCGTAATAGCCATCAAACGTATAGCGATCGCGCGATGGCGTCTTGGCTGCTGGCATTGGCTGATTGTACACCGCTTCAATGCTGCCGCTGCCCCCGCTTCCACCATTGTCATTCAGAATGACGGTGCCGGTCATAGCCTGGAAAACAGCTGTATAAGCAGCCCCCGCATAACCGTATTTGCCGGGCTGCGGGATCAGCGTCTTGTTGTCACTCACCTGAATCCCTTCGCTGTTCTGCCACTCCACAAAGCGATAACCCGCCTTGGCCTGCGCCGTCGCCCCCTGCGCTTCACCCGTCATCGGGTTCAGCGATTCTTCTGTGCGGCTTACCGAACCATATTGGTCGTTGTTGGCCGCGTACCGAATCGTCACCTGATTGGCCTCTGTCCAATGCGCGTACAGCGTCACTTCAGCCTCTGTCTTGTCCCAAAGGCGAACGCTGTTCATGTTGGCATCATAATACAGGGTGCCTTCAATCGCTTGATCGTAATAACCGGCGAACGTGTAACCCGGCCGGCTTGGCGGCTCTGCACTAGGCAGGGCTTCGTTATAGGTCGCATTGACGCTGCTGCTTCCGCCTGTGCCTTGATTGGGATCAAGCGTGACCCGACCATTCAATGCCTTGAAGACTGCGGTGTAGCTCTCGCTGATATAGCTGCCCTCGATCTTCTGCGGTGTCCAGGTCGCTTCCTGACTCACCATCTTGCCGCTGCCATCCTGCCACTGTACGAACTGATAACCCGGCTTCGCTTGTGCCGTTGAGCCCAGGGCTTGACCCGTAGATGGATTCAGCGATTCGCTTCCACGGCTGACCGTTCCATAGTTCGCATTTTCAGTCGCATAATTCAGGGTGATATTGCCAAGCTCAGTCCATACGGCATAGATCGTATGATAGGTTGCTGTCGTCACGGTTGTATTGGATGTAATCGTCGTTCCGGTTCCGTTGGCATCCGTGTTCCACGAAGCGAAGGTGAAGCCCGAACGACTCGGCACTTCCCCAGGCAGGACATACTTGGAATCGTAGATCTGCTTTTCTTCCACTTCGCCAAGGTCATTTGCATACTTGCCAGCATTGGCATTGAATACCGCTGTTAATTCCAGTGCGGTCCACTTGGCGTAGAGCGTCAGATTGGATGTCACTGCATAAGGGAAGCTGATCTTGCTGGATTCCTTCAGCTCCGGATCGCTGTACCAGCCTTCCAGCGTGTAGCCTGGCTTGGTCGAAGTCGGTAAAGTCTCGATTTTATTGGTGGTGACGGAAGTAACCGTACTGCCGCCCCTGGCATCAAATTCAACCGTATAAGCCGCTCCAGCAACCGGCGTCCATACGGCATAGATCCGAGTCTGCTGGGTGACTGGGCTAGAGAGGGTGAACGAGCTTCCGCTGCCATCTGCCTGGGTATTCCATCCGCCAAACGTATAGTTCGCCCGTTCCGGCACATCCGGAAGGTAGAGCACACTACCGTAGGCCGTCAGAATATCCGTCGTCGAACCTCCATCCGTCCATTGACCTCCATTGGTATCGAAGGTCACCGTATAGACGGGACTCCAGATCGCATACAGCGTGGAATAGCTGCTGACATCTTTGAGCTCCACACTTGTTGTTGCACCAGCTGAAGTTCCCCAACCCTGGAAGCTGTAGTTGTCACGCGATGGGGGTTGAGGCAGGAAGTTCAGCTTTCCGCTTACCGCAGGAATGACCTGCGCTGTGCCTGTTCCCCCATTGGGATCAAACGTGATGTTCTGGGAGGCTTTCCAGATCGCATACAGCGTGGTATTCGCCGTAATCAGCGTGCTTGGATAGATCGCCTCGCTCGTACCATCCGCAGCTCGATTCCACTCGATGAACTGGTAGCCCGTGCGAGTCGGTGCGCTAGGCATCGTGCCGAATTGTCCATCCGTCACATTTCGGGAAGCAGGCATACCGCTTACGGAATCACTGCCCGCGTTGGCATTGAAGGTTACCGTATAATTCGCAGGTACCCATTTGGCGTAATAATTGCCTTCCTGAGTGATGCTTGTAACCGCTGTTCCAGTACCCGTCTTATCATTCAGGTACCAGCCCTGAAGGGTATACCCGGTTCTCACAACGGAAGGGAGCGTGCCATTAAAGTTATTGCTGTTGCCGTTGGAGTAGACCGTGGCAATCAGAGCGCCGCCATCCGATGTGAAATTGTTATAGAACAAAGCGGATTTATTGGCCTGGGATGCCCACTGTGCGTACACCGTTGTGTTCTGAGTGACCGCTGTAAATGCGTTAAACCAGCTGCCGTTCCCATTGGATGTGGTATTCCAGCCCATAAAGTATTTGTTGGACTGTGTAGGAGACGTCGGCATCAGATCTCCAATGATCCCATTCTTGCTCGGTACAACAAGTGCCGTGGAAGATCCACTGAAATTCCCGCCATTTGGATTAAAGGTGACGGTATAGGTTTGTTTATCGCTCCAGGTTGCATATACGGTCATGTCACTGCTGACGACCGTGCTGGCGTTTACCGCCGTTCCTGTACCATCGGCCTTGGTGTTCCAGCCCATGAAATACATGCCGCGTTTGGTTGGTGCAGTTGGGAGCGTACCGATGGTCTTGCCGCTGGCTTCAACAACTTTGAAATCAGGCGATGCCGTAGTGTCTCCCGTGTTGCTGTCGAATCTGACAGTATAATACGCCACATTTCCATTGGCTGAAGTGACGTTGGAGAAAGTACCCAGTTCGTTCCAGGTCTTGGTCGAAGACCAGCCGGATTTGTCCATGCCATTCAGATCCTGGTTGAAAGCATTATCCTGCGCCGCCGTTCCTGTCATAAAGCGGAATGGGGTAGACGCATTGAAGTTATGGATTCCGTTCTGCGCCAATGCAGCCGTAATATCCGACAGCGCAAACTTGAACGATACAAAATAGTCGGCATCTCCGTTAAACGAACTGCCATCGCCAGTCGGCGTAATCGAATAGTTGCTGTCGCTTACCGGCTTGAAAGCCAGAAGCGGTTTACCGGAGATCCCGGTTGTGCTGGGTCCCGTGTTGGCATAACCGCTGCTGGACGCATACAACCCCAGCCGTCCATTATTGCCTGTTGGATTGTAGGCACCCAGAAAGAGATCGACGCTTCCGTTTAGATCTGCATCCAATCCTACAAACGCAAAGTTTTTGAACTCGTACGGATTCATGCCATTTGCATTACTGACCCGAATCCGGAAGGCGGCTTCCGTATCGGTAAGGTGCATATAGGTAGACGGATAGGTGGCGTCTCCTACGATGTCCTGCGACACTGAACCACTGCCGGTCTGCTGATCCTGCAAATAATCGTTCTGATTGTTTGCGGGATAGACGGCTTTCCAGCTTGAATCGTTACTGCCGATCGACCAGGACGCGGCCGAAGCAGGGAATGATGCAGCGAAAAAACCTGGGAAAACCATGCTGATGCACAGCAGGATGCTTAATGCTTTTCTCCTCATAGGGCAGGCTCCTCTTCTTGATGACTGACCCAGTTGAATCCCTGAAGTCAGCAACAGGGTTTAGATGGGATGATGACCGGATCTCTATACGGGATTATTATCGCAATTCCGATGGATAAAACAGATAGGAAAATTCGTACAAAATGCGTGAAACCGATTCCTAGCGACTTCCTAAGAAAATGTCAAAAAAACAGCACCCTGGTGGGGTGCCGTAGGTTTCCTATCATTTTTTCGTCTGGTCGGGTGCTTCATCATTCTTTTTCCAGTCGCTTATTCATCGCTTGGCGTACGCTGGATCAAACATGCCGCAGGATATAATCCACCAGCTTGTCGATGCTTTCTTCTTCCGACTGACTCTGAGTATCAATTGTCAATTCGGCGCTCACAGGTGGTTCATAGGCGGAATCAATACCGGTAAACTGGGCGATCAATCCGGCCCTCGCCTTCTGATACAACCCTTTGGGATCTCGCTGCTCGCAGACCTCAACCGGACATTGAATGTATACTTCCGCATATTCGTCAGCAGCGAAGCGCTGCCGGATCTGGCTTCGGGCCTCCGCAGAAGGCGAGATCATTGCCACCAGCACCACGAACCCTACGTTCAGGAATAGCGCCGCAATCTCGGAAGCACGGCGCAGATTCTCCTGACGATCCTCATCGCTGAACCCCAGGCCGCGGTTGATTCCCGACCGCAGCTGATCGCCGTCCAACACGACGCAGCGTACTCCTCGATCAAACAGAATTTTTTCCGCAGCCGCAGCCAGCGTCGATTTGCCAGCGCCCGATAACCCCGTAAACCAGAGCACCTTGGCTCGATGTTGATGCCGTTTCTCCCATTCGCTTCGTTTAATCATTCTTGCTCACCTTCCCTATATAACCTGCTGCACCGAGACAGCTGCGAGCCGCCTGACCGTGCTCCTGTTGAACTTCTACATTCCTCTGCATTGTCCTGTATGTCGCCTGCTTCTGGCAAGCCGATCTTCAGCGCATCGGTATGAAAACCTGCACAAAAGAACCGCCCCCAACATCGGCTGCTGCCGACTGCTGAGGGCGATTCTGGGAATAAACGATTACGATCGAGCTTGTGATCCCTTACTTGATGACCACGTACTCCAGGTTCACGAGCTTCGCATAGGTCACGATCTGGTCAGTCGTCAGGTTGAGCGAGACGACCGTGTGGTGACCACCGCCATTTTCGATCCAGGCCTTAACGCCGTCCTGGAAGTTGGGCTTCACCGTCCACAGGACGCGAGCCACCGGAAGATTCGGTGCGGCTTCCGTCGGTTCAAATGCGGTCACTTCATTAATCAGCAGCTTGTAATGCGTGCCCATGTCGGCCATCGAGACGACGACGCCATCGCCTGCTTTGCCATCGAACACCAGACGAGCCGGATCTTCCTTGCCGCCGATTCCGAGCGGGGAAACGAGGATCTTGGGCTTATTGCTGGCCAGGGAAGGATCGACTTCCAGCATGTGCGATTGCAGAATCGCTTCACGTCCGGCAGCCATCTCATACGTGTAGTCTTCCATGAAGCCGGTGTTCTGATGACGGCTCATGACTTTGAGCAGACGGTCGAGAGCGGCTGTCTTCCAGTCGCCTTCGCCAGCGAATCCATAACCTTGTGCCATCAGTCGCTGTACAGCCAGACCCGGCAGCTGCTTCATGCCATGCAGATCTTCAAAGTTGGAGGTGAAGGCATTGTAGCCTTTTTCATCCAGGAAACGCTTGAGTGCAATTTCATAACCGGCTTGAATCCGCACACTCGCTTCCCAGGCTTCTTTGCTGTACGAACCATAATCGAAGTCGTATTGGTCGGCGTATTCCGCCATCAGTGCGTCGATCTCCTGCTCGGTTACAGCGTTTACGTATTCGACCAGATCGCCGATGCCATAGTAGTCTACCGTCCAGCCGAATTGGATCTGGGCTTCAACCTTGTCGCCTTCGGTTACGCCGACGTTGCGCATATTGTCGCCGAAGCGAGCAACCTTGATATTGAAGCTTTCATTGTAAGCCACGGCCACGTCCATCCAGTCTGCGATCTGCTGCTGAACTTCCGGACGCTCCCAATAGCCGACGACGATTTTGTTTTGCTTTTTCAGACGGGCATTGATGAAGCCATATTCCCGGTCGCCGTGAGCCGCCTGATTGAGGTTCATGAAGTCCATGTCGATCGTCGCCCAAGGGATGCTCTCATTGTACTGCGTTGCCAGGTGGAGCAGCGGCTTCTGGAGCAGTTTCGTACCGCGAATCCACATCTTGGCTGGCGAGAACGTGTGCATCCAGGTGATGATTCCGGCGACTTCGTCACGGTAGTTGACTTCCTTCATGATGCTGGTGATCTTGTCGGCTGTGACAGCCAGATCCTGCAGTACCAGCGGATAAGGAAGCACGCCGCTGTTGTTCAAGCTGTCTACCATCTGCTGCGCATGTGCTTTCACTTCGCCCAATGCTTCTTCACCGTACAGATGCTGGGAACCTACCACAAACCAAAATTGTTTTTCTGCTGTCATGGAAATCATCCTCTTTTCTTGATCGTTATTCGGTAAATTCGTTATTTCTGCCCGTAGTAAGCGTCCTTGCCGTGTTTGCGCAGATAATGTTTGTCGAGAATCCCCTGCGGAAGCTCTTTGGCAAAATGGTTCAACTGACGCGCATACAGGTTCATTTTGCACACTTCCTCCAGCACGACGCTGTTCACCACCGCTGACTTCACATCCTTGCCCCAAGTGAACGGTGCATGACCTTGCAGCAGTACGGCTGGAATAGCCATAATATCGATGCCCAGCTTCTCGAACGTCTCGATAATCACCTTGCCTGTCTCTGCCTCATAACCCCGGTCGATCTCATCCTGGTTCAGGAATCTCGCACAGGGAACGGCTCCATAGAACGTATCGGCGTGCGTGGTGCCCATCACCGGTACGTCCAGACCGGCCTGTGCCCAGATTGTCGCCCAGGTCGAGTGGGTATGCACAATGCCGCCGATCTGCGGATAATGCTTGTACAGTACGGCGTGCGTTGGTGTGTCGGAAGAAGGACGCATCTCGCCTTCTACCACGTTGCCGTCAAAGTCCACAACGACCATGTCACTCGGCTTCATCTTCTCGTAGTCCACGCCGCTTGGCTTGATAACGAACAAACCGCTCTCCCGATCCACCGCACTGGCGTTGCCCCAGGTAAACTTGACCAGTCCGTGCTTAGGCAGCTCCAAGTTCGCTTCGTACACTTCTTGCTTCAGCTGTTCTAACAATGTGGGTCACTCCTGTTCTAGTTCAGATGATCGACAGCGGCCTGCTCGATGGCAAGTCCTGCCTTGTAGCGTTCGATAAACACGCGGAAACCTTCGACATCCGCAGCATCCGGCGCAATTTCCGTACCTTCGACGTCTCTGAAGACTTGTTCGCCGAGGAATTGATCCAGGCTCTCGCCTTCCGACTTGCTGCCCATGTAGGAGGCCAGCAGCGCCATCCCCCAAGCTCCACCTTCACCTGCTGTGGACATCACGGAGATCGGCACGTTCAGCGCCGCAGCCAACGCTTTTTGTCCGACAACCGGTGTCTTGAACAATCCGCCGTGACCCAGCAGGCTGTCGATCGCCACTTTTTCGTTTTCGGTCAGAATGTCCATGCCAAGTTTCAATGCGCCAAATGCGCTGAACAGATGCGTACGCATGAAGTTCGCCAGATTAAAGCGGCTCTCCGGGGAGCGGACAAACAGCGGACGCCCCTGTTCCAGACCCGTGATGTTCTCACCCGACAGATAGCCATAGCTCATCAGGCCGCCTGCATCCGGGTCGGCTTCCAGCGCCTTGTTCAGCAGGACGCCGAACAACTTGCCGGAATCGGCTTCGTAGCCCATCGCCTGGGCGAATTCGCGGAACAAGCCCATCCAGGCGTTGAGGTCGCTGGAGCAGTTGTTGGCATGCACCATGGCGACCGGGCTGCCGTCTGGCGTCGTCACCATGTCGATCTCCGGATACAGCCTGGACAGTTCATGCTCCAGTACGATCATGGCAAACACCGAGGTTCCAACGGAAACGTTGCCTGTGCGTTTCTTGACGCTGTTCGTCGCCACCATGCCGGTTCCGGCATCACCTTCCGGTGGGCAGAGCGGAATACCGGCGTTCAGATCGCCATCCGGGTCAAGCCACTTCGCCCCTTCGGCGGTCAGCGTACCGGCTTGTTCGCCAGCGACATGGACTTTGGGCAGCAGGCCGCGCAGATTCCATGAATAGCCCTTGGCTGTCACCAGTTCGTCGAACTGCTGCACCATCGCCGGGTGGTAATCATGGCTGGATTCTTCAATCGGGAAGACGCCCGAGGCGTCGCCAATCCCAATCGCTTTCTCCCCGGTCAGCAGCCAGTGAATGTACCCGGCCAATGTGGTCACGTGATCGAGATTCGGCACGTGGGCTTCACCGCTGAGGATCGCCTGATACAGATGGGCAATCGTCCAGCGCTCCGGAATATTAAACTGGAACAGCTCGGTCAAGGCCTTGGCAGCGGCGCCGGTCGTCGCATTGCGCCAGGTGCGGAACGGGACAAGCAGTTCGCCCTGTTTATCAAAAGCCATATAACCGTGCATCATCGCCGAGAAGCCAATGGAGCCGATGGTCTGGAGCGTCACCCCGTACTTGCTGCTGACCTCCTGCTTCATCTCCCGATACGCGGCTTGAAGCCCCTTGATGATCTCCTCACGATCATACGTCCAATATCCGTCTTTTAACTGGTTCTCCCATTCGTAGCTGCCCGAAGCGATCGTCTCAAAACGACGGTCGATCAGAACCGCCTTGATCCGCGTTGATCCAAACTCGATCCCAAGCGCTGTCTGACCCCCGGTAATCGCTGCTTTGAAGTCTTCATGACTCATGATCCCATCTATCCCCTTCCTGCGTGCTGGCTATACGAACGGCTTCCGCTTCCATCGACCGATTGACGAGACAACTTGACGAGGATACTCGGAAGAATACGTTTTCAACAACTGACAGGTACAGTATATTTTTTGTACGTACATTTGTCAACAATACAGATTAGTTATACTGTCATTATTGCAAAAAGGCTTGATTCCGTTTGCTTTCCGTCTTTTCCATGCTAAGATGTGTACGTACAACTTCGCCCAGCTACGAAGAAAGAAGTGAACTCCGTGAAGCCTAAATATCAGGTCATTATTGAAGATATAAAAAGTCATATTCTCTCGGGCACGTATAAGCCTGGCGAGAAGATTCCTTCGGAATTGGCACTCCAGGAGAGCTATGAGGTCAGCCGGCAGACGGTTCGCAAGGCGCTGCTGGAGCTGTCCAATGAAGGATTTCTGCGCAGTGAGCGGGGATCGGGCACGTATGTGAGCAGTCAATATCGCTCCAAATCCGGCTCCAAATCCAGCAACAAGACGATCGGCGTCATCACGACCTACATCTCCGACTACATCTTCCCTTCCATCATTCGGGGGATCGAAAGCCGCCTGAACGAAGACAATTATTCGCTGCTGCTCGCCAGCACCAATAATGACATCGCCCAGGAGCGCAAAGCGCTGGAGATGATGCTGTCTTACGGCGTGGATGGCCTGATCGTGGAACCGACACGAAGCAACGTCTACAATCCGAACATCGCGTATTATCTGTCGTTTAAGGAGCAGGAAGTGCCTTTTACGATGATTAATGCCTATTATGAAGAACTGGAAGTGCCCTTCTTCTGTCTGGACGATGTGCAATCGAGCTATCTCGCTACCCGGGAGCTGATCGGCAAGGGACACACCCAGATTGGCATCATCGCCAAAATGGATGACCTGCAAGGGAAGTTCCGTATGAAAGGATTCATCAAGGCACTGGGCGAGGACAAGCTGCGATTCCAACATGAACATGTCCTCTCCTTCGATACGGACAGCAAGCCGGATCTATCCGCCAATCTGGAAGTCTATCTGAAGGAGAACCGCGATGAATTGACGGCGATTGTCTGCTACAACGACGAAGTGGGGCTTGAAGTCGTCAATGTGTGCCGCAAGCTGGGCATCGCCATCCCGGATGATCTGTCGATCGTATGCCAGGACAATTCATATATTGCGAAGAACGCCAACATTCAGCTCACTACGCTTACGCATCCGCAGGAACAGATGGGACGCGATGCAGCGGATTGGGTCATCAAGCGGCTTCAGGGGAAAAAGGATCTGCCGGACAAGACGTATTATCAGCCGGTGTTGGTGGAAGGCGAGACGGTGAAAGTGACTGAAGTGGAGTAGTCACTATGGCAAAGAATCCAGAAGATTTTTCGGGCAAACGAACCCTTCTTAAACGTGAAGTGGTTTTTTTGCTTTTTCGCCATTCGAGAACAAGTTCCTCTATGCTCTATAATCGGGAGTACAGAAGGACAATTACGCAATCTAACGAGGAGGACAACATGGCCAATCACGAGACGATGGAAAAGATCCCAACACTTTTGCCTGGGATCAAGCTGTTTGAATCTCTCTCCCCAGAAATTCTGGACGCAATCAAGCAATCCATTACTCCTACCCATACGTATCCGCTTGCCAAAAACGCCAGGCTCCAGACGCCCGATGACGAGAAAAAAGGCCTTTTCCTGCTGTTCGCCGGTAAACTGCGCTTCTATAAAATCAATGCAGACGGCAAACAGCATACGGTCTGTATCCAGAAAGAAGGCAGTGTATTTGGCCAGGTTCATACCTTCGCTCTAGGCGCGATCGGAAGCTATGTGGAGGCGATGGAAGAGTCGATCGTTGCGTTTATTCCCGCAGAGAAATTCGAGCCTTTTTTGCGCAAGTATCCCGAACTCTCGATGATCTTTTTGGAGGAAATCAGCAGAAACATGCGTGTTCAGGATGAATGGGTCGAGCATCTGGTTTTTGGCGATCTGCGCAGCAAAGTGCTGTATTTCCTGAATCGGTTAATCGACAAATTCGATACAGGTGAACAAGAGAGTCCTGAAATTGTCATTCCTCTGACTCACCAGGAGCTGGCCGATATTATCGGGGCTACCCGGGAAGCGGTATCGCTTGCGTTAAAAGAACTGTCCAACGAAGGTGTGCTGACCACCGGACGCAAAACGATTATCGTCAATGTCGCCAGCATGAGGAAAGAACTTCCTTGACGATGCCCCTCGATCTTCTGTCGATCCCGTGCGCCGTTTCGTAATCTACATTACGGTCGAATAGCTTATGCAGCCCTATGATAAATGTCGAACGAATTACTCAACCATTTATTTCACGGGAGGCTTATCGATATGGGAAAGTTTGAAGGGAAAGTTGTCGTCGTTACGGGAGGTACCAGCGGGATCGGACTGACGACGGCGCAGCGGTTCGTGTCGGAAGGCGCTCACGTCTTCATTACCGGACGCAGACAAAGTGAGCTGGACAAGGCCGTTCAACTCATCGGGGAACGAGCAACTGGCGTTCAAGGTGACGTTTCCAAATTGGAAGATCTGGATCGGCTGTTCGATACAGTGAAACGGGACAAAGGGCATCTGGACGTCTTGTTCGCCAATGCCGGACTCGGCAGCCTGCTTCCCCTGGGACAAATTACGGAAGAACAGTACCAGAAGACATTCGACGTCAACGTCAAAGGCACGCTGTTCACTGTTCAAAAAGCGCTGCCGCTGTTCCCCGACCAGAAGGGTACGATCGTCTTGACCGGCTCTACGGCAGGAGCGATGGGTGATCCGGCGTTCAGCGTGTATGGAGCCAGCAAAGCGGCGGTTCGCCAGATGGCGCGGAACTGGATCGTGGATCTAAAAGGCACAGGCATCCGAATCAATGTCGTCAGTCCCGGCACGGTCTATACACCGGCTTACGATGAGCTGTTTGGTGAAGCGCTCAATGAGGTGCTGGAATCGGCCAAGACGACCGTGCCGCTGGGCCGCTTGGGTCAGACGGAAGAAATCGCGGATGCGGTGCTGTTCCTGGCCTCGGATGAGAGCAGCTACGTGAACGGCAGCGAATTGTTCGTGGATGGGGGTCTGGCGCAGATCTGATCTCCCTGACTGGGATCATCGGTTGTCCATCCTTTGTTATTCAGATGCACGAGCAAAGTCGATTTTGCGAAGACGCATTGACCTTTTCCGCAAAACCGACTATGTTAGAAAAAGCTGGACTTCCCACAGAGTCCAGGCGAGTTCCTTACACACGAAGGGAGAGGATCATAATGGCAGCTACTCATCAGGTGGTTATGTCCTAAAACTGCATAGCTGGCATCAGCGAAAAAGTATGGACTGCGTCCATTTTCTTTGCTGTGCTCTCTTCAGTAACCTTTCGTGAATATGGCTGTTTACGAAGATGCGATTAAGATCGTGTCTATTTGGCGTTATTATGCCGCGTGACAGCAGCTTCCTTAGAGGCTGCTTGTCCGCGGCATTTTTGCGCCCAAAAACAACATAAAGGAGCTAAACCCACTCGTATGATGAACTTGAAAACTTATGGATATACTGCGGCACATGCCGTACCGGAAGGGCTGCTCCCAGGCCGGGTGACCGAACTTCGCCGGGAGTTATTTACGATCATGACCGAACGTGGAGAAGTCATGGCGGTACTCAAAGGAACCTTCTATCACCAGGCAGGCACTCGTGCGGATTTCCCCTGCGTGGGGGACTTCGTGCATCTTCGCTATAACGAACAGGGACATTCCCAGATCGTCGAGCTGCTGCCGCGACATTCCCAATTCTCGCGTGCCGATTACTCCGGACATGCGGCGGGCTACGCCAAGACGCTGCTGGAGCAGGTGGTGGCGACCAACTTCGATACGGTGTTCATTCTGTCTTCCCTGAACCACGATTTCAACGCCGCCCGTCTCATGCGATATGTGACGCAGGCCAAGCGAAGCGGCGGACAGCCGGTTATTCTGCTGACCAAAGCCGATCTTGCCGAAGATTATCAGCTGCCGCCGAGGCACCTTGCAGAGCAGATGCCGGATATTCCCGTCCATGTGATCTCCAGTCATTCCGGTCTGGGCTTGAATGAGCTGGAGCGTTATCTGCTTCCTGGTCAGACGGTCGTCTTCCTCGGCATGTCGGGGGTAGGCAAGTCTTCGCTGCTGAATGTGCTGATGGAGCAGGACGTCATGAAGGTGCAGGGAATCCGGGAAACCGACAGCCGCGGGCGTCATACGACGACGCACCGACAGCTGTTTATGCTCCCTTCCGGTGCGATGGTGATCGATACACCGGGGATGCGCGAACTTGGGCTTTTTGACGTTGAGGAAGCGATAAGCACCGGGTTTGCCGATGTGGAGGAGCTGTTCACGCAGTGCCGATTCTCGGACTGCCGCCACCAGTCGGAACCGGGCTGCGCGGTTCGCACGGCCCTTGCCGATGGCTCGCTGCCAAGCAAGCGCTGGGAATATTATCTGGCCCAGCAGCAGGAGAGCCGCTACGTCCAGAATCGGACAGGCTATCTGGTCGAAAAAAACGCCTATCACAAAAAGGCCATCCTGCGCAGCAAAATGGCGAAAAAGAACGGAGTGAGAAAATGAACAGTAAGCCCGAAACCCTGAACGTGAATATCCAAATGCTGCTTCTGGCTTTGAGCCGGCAGCTTCAGACGAAAATTGTAGACGCCGATTATCAGATTACGGCTCTGCATGGAGGCACGGTAGCGAGTGTGCATCTGCTGAATGGCACCGCCCAGACCGCCGATCATCGTCAACTGCCGTTTCGCCTTGTACGCAAAGTCCAGAGGAAATGGGAACGTTACAGCGATCCGGATTCATGGCGGCGCGAATATGACCTCTATGCTTCCGATCTGGCAGAGACATTCTCGGAAAATTTGCGCTGGCCGACCTGCTATTACGTGGAGATGAACGCCGAAGCCAATCAATTCGAGCTGTGGCTGGAATACGTGGAAGGAACAAGCGGCTCACAGCTAACGCTGGACATGTATGAGCAGGCTGCACTGGAGCTGGGACGTTACCAGGGCAAGCTGTATGCGGAGCAGCCTGCTGCCTTACACGCCATCACCAACCTGAGCACAGCTGATTTTATGTCCAACAATTATGTCCATTACCGTTCCTGGCCATTCGTTCATGACTACATCCGCTCCAGCGAATGTCCATTTCCACCGCACCTAAGGGAGATGCTGATTGCAATCGACGAACAGGCGGATGTGATTGGGGAACGAATCCGTGCCCTGCCGCTTGTGCTGTGTCATCGGGATTTCTGGTCAACCAATATCATTCATGCCGATCATGACGCTGGGAAGATCGTGCTGATTGACTGGGATACGGCGGGCTGGGGCTATGCCGGCGAGGATCTCGCCAGTCTGATTGCGGACGAGACGCATCCTGATTATATGGTTGATTATTACCGAAGATGCGTTCCTGCTTACGCCAGAGGGTTTGCGGAGTATGCTCCGTCGATTCTTCCTGAAGATCACTGTGTCTACGAGATGATTCTGCTCATCTTCGGATACCGCTTGGTGGAGAGTTATCGCCATGCGGAAGAGGCGCAGGATCAGACAATCGTCATTCGGACGCTGGAGAGTATCTATGCGATGAAAAACGACTTCGCGCCGCACTGACGGATTGCGCCCATTTGAAAAGACCGCCTCGGGATTCCGAGGCGGTCTCTTTTTCGATACGAGACGCGAGATTCGTACACGTTCGCGTTGTTTTATTTCTGCCCACGCAGCAGGTTGACCAGCAAAGTCACGGCTTCGGCACGCGTCGTTGCGGCAGCCGGATTGAACGTATTGGCGCCTGTCCCGCGAATCGCTCCCGCAGTCTTTAACGCGGCAGCGGCGTCTCTGGCCCAAGCAGGAATCCGGTTATCGTCCGAGAATGAAGTTCTCGCGCCGCTTCCGGCAGGAAGCTTCATTGCACGGGCGGCCATAACCGCCATCTCGGCGCGGGTAATACTGGCATTGGGTCGAACCGATCCGTCGGCATAGCCGGTCAGAATACCGAGCTGTGCGGCCTGCGATACGGCGCTTTGCGCCCAAGCGCCGACTTCCGAAGCATCCGTAAAGTTCAGAGCCTCGCCGGATGTCTCTCCGTTCAGTGCGCCGATCAGCATCACCGCAAATTCGGCACGTGTCACGATTGCATTCGGACGGAATGTACCGTCCGGATAGCCGGAGACGAAGCCTTGTGCGATCGCCTTTCTGACCGCTTCTTCCGCCCAGTACCCCGTGACATCAAGAAGTGTGAGACTCTGCGGATTGCCGCTGACCGGCGTATCCGTCGTCGGCTTCTTTTCCTCTACCGCAAACACTGCGTATTTGGCAAAATGATCGACCTCGACGACAAGCCGGTCTCCTTGCAGCGTGCCGCCTTTGACTTCGACCCATGCTCCCTGCATCTCGTCATAATAGAATAGGGCGGCTTTGCGATTGCTCGGCACAGCTCGCGGATCGAAAGATAATGACAGTTTGACCGGCTTACTCAAGTTTTCCGGGAAATTCTTGAGCAGCGCGAACACCGGACTGGCAAGCACTTCGCCGTTCGTCAGGAGATTCTGCGTATCCGCTATCTTGCCGATTGTCAGCTTCAGCTCTCTCGTCGAAGCCCCCACCGGAATCTCGATCCGGACGGCGTCCCCAAGACTGACGGTTCCCGCACGTCCCACCGGAAGCGTCAGCGTACCGTCAGTCGAGACGACTGGAGCCGAAGGTTCGACAGGAGCCGTATAGATCGGAGGATCGGTAGGCACGGACGGCGAGGCAGACCCGCCGCCGCTCGGCGCCACGGTCATCACGGCGTAAACATTCGACAAGGTAGTCCCGACGCCCGCATTGCCCGCCAAGCTGACGAAGCCATCATTGCGAAGCTCGATATGATTGACCGCCGCGTTCGTATCGGTCGTCGGCGTCAGCACCGCCGTCCAGGTGATTCCTCCGTCCGCCGAAGCCAAACCGCTCAATACACCGTTATCGACCGTAAAGTCATCGGCCGCCAATCCGGTAACCGCCTCGGAGAAGACGATTTTCACCGGAGACGTCTCGCCCGCCGTTAATGCCGAATCCGCAACAGTCATGATCGCTGTCGGCACGACCGTTTGGACTTCGTAATTGTCGGAATTCGTCGTGCCTGCTCCCAGATTCCCCGCAAGGTCAGCGATGGCGCCATTTTCAAGCACAACGGCGTTGATCCTGCTGGCGACGTTCGCTTTCGGCGTCAGCGTCGCGGTCCAGGTCATGCCGCCGTCTGCGCTTGTTACTGGACTCAACGTGCCGTTCGGTGCCGTCAGATCTTCTTTGGTAAAAGCCTTGATCGCCTCCGAGAACGCGATCGTCACTTCGGCGGTCGCGCCGACGTTCAGCGTCTTCCGGCTAAGCGAGATGGTCGCGGTCGGCCGCAGCGTATCGACGTCATAAGCGTTAGAATCCATCGTTCCGACGCCTTGATTCCCCGAGGCATTGAAGATCCCCGTATTATCCAGCGTAATGACACCACCTGACGCTTGGGTATTGATATTTGGGGTCAGCGTCCCGGTCCAGGTGATTCCGCCGTCGTTAGAAGACAGATCGCTGACGATGCCGTTCGGCACCTTCAGATCCGCCGTCGTAAATCCGCTGACCGGCTGCGTGAACTTGAACGTCACGTTCGTCGTCTCTCCGATCGTCAGCATCGTATCGGAAACGGTAATCGATTGCGCGACCGGATTCTTCGTATTGACCGCGTAGTTCATCGAATAGACCGTGCCCGCGCCTGAATTCCCCGCCAGATCCGCAAGGCCCCCGTAATCAAGCGTAAGGACATTGGTCGCATCCGAGACATCGGAATCCGGAGTCAATTTCGCCGTCCAAGTGAAGCCCCCGTTGCTTGAAGCCAAGTCGCTAAGCGTGCCGTTGGGAACGTCTATGTCGTCCGTCGTAAATCCGGTCACCGGTTCCGTAAACGTGAATGTTACGTTCGCGGAGCTTCCGGTGTTCAGCGTTGTATTCGAGATCTCGATATCGCTGGCCAAGGTCGGTCTGATCGTATCAATTGCGTAACTTGGGGAATCGACAGTTCCTGTTCCTGTATTTCCGGCTGTATCCGCTATGCCTCCATAATGAAGCGTAAGAACATTGGTAGCATCCGCGACAAAAGTGCTCGGCGTCAGCGTCGCTGTCCAGGTGAAGCCGCCGTTTCTTGAAGCCAGGTTGCTAAGCGTGCCGTTCGGAACCGTCAGATCCGCTGCCGTAAAGCCGGTTACAGCTTCTTTGAAGACGAACGCGACGGTAGCGGAATCGCCGATCTTCAGCGCCGTATCGGAGATCATGATCGGGCTTCTCAACGTCGGCCTAAGCGTATCGATCAAAAAAACATCGGATACGGTGGTTCCCGCATTTGACTCGTTTGCCAAATTCATTACGCCTGTATTATCGAGCGTCACGGTTTGATCCCAGGCTTCTACGTCCGAGTGCGGAGTCAGCGTCGCCGTCCACGTTATTCCTCCGTCTGTCGAAGACGGCTCGCCGATCTCAACGTTCGCGGACGTCAGATCCGCGGCCGAAAATCCAAAGACCGCTTCCGAGAACGTAATCGTAAGCGTAGACGTATCTCCGATCTTCAGCGCTTTGTTCGAGACGACCAATGTCGCCGTCGGAGGCGCCGCATACACCTTATTTAACGCTGCCGAATCGGCCAATCCGAACAGAACGCCTCCAACTAACAGTACCTTGCCGATTTTCTGAATCCCGTGCATAGCTGCCCCCTCATGATGATTTCGCACGACCTCGTTTTATGCTCTGTCCAAGATCCTGTCGCTTCCTTCCGTACATTAACGTTTTACTTATTTAAAATTCAAGACATCGGGTAGAATCCCTGCATCGCTTAAAAAAGAAAATCTTTCTTGCTCCGCTCCCCAAACCCTCGGTCTTACCGATTCTGCGCGCCCCACTCGCAAAGCTGCTCCAGTACAGGCAGCAGCGTTTGTCCTTTTGGCGTCAGCGAATACTCCACTTTGGGCGGAACCTGCGGATACTCCAAACGATTCACCAGTCCGTCCGCTTCCAGTTCTTTAAGCTGCGCGCTGAGCACCTTGTACGTAATGGGTCCGACCTGACGCTGCATCTCGTTAAAACGAACCGGTTGCTTGGCCGCCAACACGTACAGGATTGCCATCTTCCATTTTCCTCCGATGACCGACATCGTATAGCCGAACGGCGTGTCTTCGATCACCGTCTCTTGGCCTTTCAAGTCCGAAATCCCCATATTCACGCTATCCTTTCGGATAGTACCTTTCTTATTTGTGCGTACTATCCCTTTATTTTCGCCCAGTTTATACTAGCTTTACTTTCAAGTAAAGGAGCCGATACGATGACTACTATTCAAACGTATAACCACGATCTCTGGGACCACGGCATCTCGCAGGGTTATCGGGTCGATAATACGCTTTATATCTCGGGCCAGTTCTCCCATAACGCACAAGGCGAGTTCGTCGGTGCTGGCGATATTCAGACGCAGATGGAGCAGACGCTGGAGAATCTGGATACCGTGTTAAAAGAGTTCGGCGTGACCAAGGATAATCTGGCTTATGTGGAAATTTATCTAACGAACGCGCAGGAGCACGGGGAGATCGCCATTGCACGTTTCAAAAAATATGTCGGACAGCACCGCCCGGCAGGCAGCATGATCGGCGTTACGTATCTCGCGTTCCCGGAGCAGTGGGTTGAGATTCGCGCCGTGGCGCATGTCGGATAAATTCGGCTTTTACAAGAAAACTTCCTGAACTATTGATGACCGTCCAGCCGAAGCACAGGGTTCAACGCATTTACTCTGCCCGCTTCTGCCTATCCAGCTTCTGCTGCTCCAACCGCTGGAGTTCGACTTCAATCTGGCTCACGTCAATCCGTTCAAACAACCGTTCCAACTGCTGAATCTGTACACCGGATGCTGCGGAGATGTTCTCCCAGCTCGGTGTATCCAGGCTGAGGAAACGCCGGATTTTATCACAGGAGAAAGGCAGAAAAGGTTCGAGCAGATTGGCCAGGTTGGCGATGATCTGCACACAGACAAATAAAGTGCGCCCGCACTCTTCATGGCTTTCTTTGATTTGCAGCCACGGCCTCTGTTCGTCAAAATATTTATTCGCTTTGCGTACATAGGCGAAGATGGCATCCAGAGCCTCTCTTAATCGCCCTTCTTCGATCCATGCCCCGGCTTCCCGGTATAACGATGCGGTCGCCTGATCCCACTCTGCATCCGGTTCTCCCAACGGAATCTGTCCGGCGAATGACTTATCGATAAACGCCAGCGTCCGATTCACGAAGTTCCCGAATGCCCCCAGCAGCTCTCCGTTATGACTGTGAATGAACTCCCTCCACGAAAAGTCGGTGTCGCGCTTCTCCGGGCCATTAGCGATCAGGAAATAGCGAATGGAATCCGGCTGGTAGCGCTCCAGCATATCCGGCACCCAGATCGCCCAATCCAGGCTCGTCGAGAACTTTCGCCCCTCCAATGTCATGTATTCGCAAGAGAGAATCCGATCCGGCACATGTAAATTTCCTAATCCTAATAGCAGCGCTGGCCAAATCAACGTATGAAACGGAATATTGTCTTTACCATGTACATAATAGGCCGTTAGGTCTTCCGCTTCGCTTGACCAGAACTTCTCCCAGTCTCCGCCCGTCTCTGCCGCCCACTGCTTGCTTGCAGACAGATAGCCACTGACCGCTTCGATCCAGACATAAATTTTCTTGCCCTCTAGTCCTTTGACCGGAACGTCCACGCCCCAAGACAGATCCCGCGTGACCGCCCGATCCTGAAGCCCTTCGTCCAGGTATCTCCTCGTCAGATGTACCGCGTTTTCTTTCCATCCTTGCGCCCGATCCGCGAACACTCGTAACTCCGGTTCAAAGCGGGACAGGGCAAGATAATAATGCTCGGTGGGGCGCTCAATGGGCGGATTGCCGCAGAGCTTGCAGGTCTTGTCCGTAAGATCCGCTGGATCAAGCAGCGTGGAACAGAAGTCACATTGATCGCCTCTCGCCCGATTCCCGCATACCGGACACACGCCTTCGACATACCGATCCGGCAGAAAGCGTTGATCCGTCTCGCAGTACGTTTGCAGCACGGTTTTTCGATATAAATGTCCATTATGGAGCAGTTTTAGAAAAACCTCTTGCACCACCTGATGATGAAAATCTTGATCGGTGCGTGTGTACAGATCATAGGTGAATCCCAGGCGTTCAAAACAATCGACGAACTCCTGATGATACCGATCCGCAATGTCGCGGGGGGAGACGCCCTGCTGAATCGCCTGTACCGCAACCGGTGTGCCATGGCAATCGCTGCCCGACACATAGAGAACCTCATCCCCTTTTGCCCGAAAATAGCGTGCCGTTGCGTCTCCAGGGAGCAAACTCGCCAATCGTCCCAAATGCAGTGAACCGTTCGCATATGGCCACGCACCGCCTATAAATACTTTTCCCATGTGATCGCCTCCCCTTATTTTTGAACACAAAAAAGCCCTCATCCCAAAGGGACGAGAGCTGTGCTCACGCGGTACCACCCCATTTTACGAACGCCTCACGACATTCGCCTCTTCAGGTACGCCGCCTAAGACGGTTATACCCTAGCACGTTAACGGGTGCGGGTTCCGGCGCGGCCTACAACCGTAATAGGGTTCGGCGCGCAGCTCTGAGACCATTTTCCCTGGACTGTTCTTCGCTCCTTCTCAGCTGCCGGAGCTCTCTGTCGGAAGACATCGTTCAGGTACTCTTTCTCTTCTTCGCTGTTGATCCTGTTTAAGTTGTTGACTAGCATAAGGGATACCTCGAGGGGAAGTCAAGGCGTTATCGCATAGGATGATGAAAATCGACAGGGAGGAAGCAGCGTGCGAGACCCTTCAGTTTTCCGCGATCGACGAGTCAGGCTTGGGGCTTCGGAGAGCCGGCAGCACCACCCCGTCGAGCAGGTCCGCGTAGAAGGCTTTCTCGAACGGCTTGCGCTCGACAAGGCCGTGAAAAGCAGACGTCGAAGTAATCACCCAGCAGGCTAATTCCAGATTCGCATGCTTGGAGATCTCGCCGCGGGCAGCAGCCCTTTTCATAAGCTGCAAATTCGCGTCGGCCCAAGGATCGAAGATTCCGGCCATGCCGGTGTCGCCAAATTCGGGATGCTGCAAAAAAGAACCCAAACCCGCCAGCACGCGCAATTTCCGTTCTTCTTCCGCCATCGACTGGGGCCGGATCAGCAGCAGCAGATCTTCGCGCAGATTGCCGGAATCAGGCAGATGGTCAAGATCGAGGTGGCTTCGATTCATCCAAGCCAGTGCATCCCGCACCAGTTCCCCTTTGGAAGACCAGCGGCGATACATGGTCGCTTTGCCGGCTTTGGCCCTGGCCGCCACTTTATCCATCGTCATGCCGTCGAAGCTCGATTCGGCCAGAATATCGATTGCCGCCTCCAATATTTTTTCGTCACGTGTATGATCTCTTTTTCGGCCTACTTTTTGCGGCTTTTTCTCTGTGGAATCCCCGGATTTCAGGTCATTTGCCGTTTCGCTGCCCGATATTTCGTTCATCGTGTTCGCTCCTTTTTGCATATCAAATACGAGAATATATAGTTTCGGAACTTTACAGTTCCGTAATTCTGTGATTTACTGTCATTATCCCATATCGCACGGGAAATAGACAGACGGTATCATCGATACCGAGAAGGAGATTAGGATCATGTCGAACCAACCTGTCGCGCTGGTCACCGGAGCCAACAAAGGAATCGGAGCGCAAATCGCCAAAGATCTGGCCGGGCATGGATTTACGGTACTCGTAGGATCGCGTAGCTTGAAAAAAGGGCAGGAGGCCGCTGACAGCATCGGCGCGAACGCCCACGCCGTTCAGCTCGATGTCACCGACTCGGATTCGATTGCCGCCGCGGCCGAACGTATTCGCAGCGAATTCGGACGGCTCGACGTTCTGGTGAATAACGCCGGAATCTCGCATGCGGGAAATTCAGAAAATGCGTTTCCGAGCGACGGCGCGGCAAGCGGTCTGCTGACGGTTGCTCCAATGGAAGACATCCGCGCCGTCTATGAAACTAACGTGTTCGGCGTGATCGCTGTTACTCAAGCCATGCTGCCGCTTCTGCGCGAAGCGCCGGCCGCACGCATCGTCAACCTCGGCAGCACCGGCGGTTCGCTCACTTGGAACTCCGAACCGGGCAATCCGCATCGGGCAATGTACGGAGCTTATTCGGCATCGAAATCAGCCGTTCATGCCGTAACCTTCGCTTTTGCGGCGGCTCTGGAATCGACGCCGATCAAAGTCAACGCGGCGTGCCCGGGCTTCACCTCGACGGCGCTGAACAATTTTGCCGGGACACGTACAGTCGAACAAGGTGCACGTGAAGCAGTAAGATTGGCCATGCTAGGCGAGGACGGTCCGACCGGAACGTTCTCTGACGAAGATGGGCTGGTCGCTTGGTGATGCGGGAATTTGCATCGTTAATGGAAGCAGGGAGGAATCTGTCATGCGCGTATTCGTAACGGGAGCTTCGGGATACATCGGTTCTGCGGTCGTCCGAGAACTTCTGGATGCCGGGCATGAGGTCATGGGCTTGGCCCGTTCCGATGAGAGCGCGGCCCGGCTTGAGGCGGCGGGGGCGAAAGCGCATCGCGGCGACCTCCACGACGCGGACAGTCTCCGCCGCGGGGCGCTCGCTGCGGACGGCGTGATTCATTTGGCTTTTCATCATGATTTCTCGGACTTCGCCGGTGCACTTGCTGCCGATCTCGAAGCCGTGTCTGCGATCGGAGCGGCACTCGAAGGCTCCGGCAAGCCGTTCGTTATGACGACGCACGCCGGTGGAGCGGACGCGGAGAACGTCATGCGCTCACTGGCCGAACGCGGCGTGCGGGCCGTCATCGTTGAACTGTGTCCTTCGGTACACGGCGAAGGCGACACTGGCTTTATGCCGATGCTGATCCAGATCGCCAGAGCCAAAGGCTTCTCCGCCTACGTAGAAGACGGCGGCAACCGCTGGCCGGCGGTGCATCGGCTGGATGCCGCCGCGCTGTATCGGCTGGCGTTGGAACAAGCGCCGGCCGGTTCCAGACTGGAAGGCGCCCATGACGAAGGTATACCGTTCCGCGACATCGCAAGCGCGATCGGCAGGCGCTTGAATCTCCCGGTCGTCAGCATCCCGCGCTCAGAATCAGAAGCGCATTTCGGCTTCCTCGGCACGCTGGCCGCGCTTGATATTCCGAGATCGAGCGCCGCTGCCCGCGAGCTTGTCGGCTGGCAGCCCGAGCAGCGTTCGCTGCTCGAAGATCTGGAGCAGGCGTATGATTACGAAGATTGAGGCTTTGTCGTAGTACCGCATCATGAGCGGAGTTTGAACGACAAAAATCCGGACGGAAACGTAAGGTTTCCATCCGGATTTTGCTGTTTTCATTTGCTTCGTTTATTTGATCCTATCGCTTTCGGCTCTATTCGCGGACGTCGATCCGTCAGCCTGTCGTCTACAGCCGCTTAATCACGGCTTCCAACTCGTCAACCAACCCTTTGGCTGTCTCGAAATCCGTTGCTTTCAATGCCGTTTCGATCTTCATCTCGACGGCCTTTTTCTGCTGTTCCGTTTCCAGATAATCTCTGTCAAAATGGCGAGTGTAGATCATCTGTCTGAACTTGCGCATGCTCATCTTGCGAACGGTCTTGTTGTCGATAATCAGCACGTAATCCATGCCATTCACAACCGAATAGAAATCGTGTGAAACCATCAGGATTGCGCCTTTGTAATCGATCAGGGCCTGCTCCAGGGTAACCTGCGAATAGAGATCCAGATGACTGGTCGGTTCGTCGAGCAGCAGCAGATTGGCCTCTGCCGCTCCGACTTTCGCCAATTGCAGCATGTTTTTCTCGCCGCCGGACAACGATTCGATTTTTTGCTCCAGAATCTCGCCTTCAAAACCATAATTCATCAGATAAGCCCGAACTTCGTCATAGGTCTTCAACCCGGCGTCGATAAACTCGTGCAGAATCGTGTTGGAATCCTTAAGCGTCTCGCCTTGAAGCTGGGACAGATACGCAATTTTCGTACCTTCATGGATCTGAATCGAAGGATGTTCGCCGCGGAAAATATCTCTGAGCAGCGTCGTTTTGCCCGTGCCGTTCGGTCCGATGATGGCGACTTTATCCGAGTGACCGATCTCGAAATTTACGTTCTCCAGCAGCAGTTCGTCGAAGCCGGCGCTGTAATCCTGCACGGTGACGCGGATGCCTTCCTGCGCTTCCGGGTCAAGAGCAAACCGGATCTCCGGCTGCTTGATCGCCACGAAAGGTGCCTTGATGCGCCGGGCTTCGAGTCTCTCCTGGAACTTGACGCGGGCTTTGAGTGCACGGCCTCGGGACGGATTATCGACGTTTGTTGCGATCTCTCGAAGATTATCAATAAGCTGATCGTAGCGCTGAATCTCTTCGGCTTCGGCGACGGCGATCTCCTGCAGCTCGATCTTGGTCTGAAGCAGCGAGAAGTTATATTCGATATAACGCCCTTCAAACTCCTGAATCTCCGCGTTTTCAAGATGAAGAATCTTGTTGAAGCAGTGGTTCAGCAGATAGCGGTTATGCGTGACGACGAGCAGCATGCCTTTGTGAGAGTTGATGAGTTTCTTCAGTGCGTTGAGGTTCTCGAAGTCCAGGAAGACGTCCGGTTCGTCCATAATCAACAGATCGGGGCTGTTCAGCATTTCCTTAATGACCTGAATCAGCTTGAACTCCCCGCCGCTTAGAGAAGAGACGCCGACGTCTCGCAATTTCATGAGATCGGCCAGATTCAGCTGCTTGTTGATGCGGCTCTCGAAATCATCTCCGCCCAGGTCTTCCAGAGCATCCAGCGCAAGCTGGTATTTCTCCATCAGTGCGTCCATGTCGGACGTCGTTGCCATCTCGGCGTAAATGACGTTCAGTTCGTCCTGCGCCTTGTTGTACGCTTCACCGATATAGTCGAACACCGTCATCTCGGAATTCGGGTCCACCTGGGAGAACTGGCTGACGTAACCGATCCGACAGTTGGGGTCGATCTCCAGCTTGCCTTCAAATAAGTGCTTGTCCGGGTCTGTCAGGATCTCGATCAAGGTGCTTTTGCCGCTGCCGCTGGTTCCGATAAACGCGCAGTGCTGGCCTTCTTCGAGCGTGAATGAGACATTTTTATAGAGTTCTTTTTGCGGAAAAGAAAAAGAAAGATTATGTGCAGTAATCATCGTGTTACCTTTCTGAATCGCCGTAACGGCGGAAATTGTGAACGGGGCAAAACCGCGAAAAATCGGGGGTTGCCGGTTCTCAGATTACCACTGTTTGCCTCTTAGCACAATTGATTTCGCTTAAAGCCATCGGCGGATTGGACAGCTAACGGTCAAAAGCTTTTGGCATACTCCCTGGCCTGCGCCAGCGCCTTCTCTCGGATAGCGGGAATACGATCTGTATAAGCCATACCTTCGATCAGAATAGCCTCGGTCGATTCGATTCCGTAAAATCGCAAAAGGTTCGACAGAAAACGGTGACCCATTTCAATGGGAGCCAAAGGACCTTCTGAATACACGGAACCGCTGGATTGAATATGCAGAGCTTTCTTGTCTGGCAGCAGACCCACGGAACCACCCGACACATATTTGAACGTTTTGCCCGGAATCGAAGTGGCGTCCGTGTACGCTTTTAAAATAGACGGGACAGAGAAATTCCACATGGGCGACACATACACATACTTGTCGGCAGCCACATATTGATCGACGATCGCTTCAAGCCGAGCGGCTTTGGATCGTTCCGCTTCGGTCAGTTGGTCTATAGACGAACCTGCACGAAGTTTCTCCCAAGCCCGCAAAACGTCTGCATCCAACTGCGGAATATCTTCTTTGTATAGATCCAACCGAATGACTTCATGCCCAGGATTCGCCTCTTGGTAGGCTTTGATAAATTCTTCGCCCGTGGCGAGGCTGATCGAGGTTTCTACTTCCAGAGGGTGCGCGGTAATATACAGCAGTGTTGTCATGATTTGAACTCCCTTTCTGCAATCCTATGAATGATGTTTCCTGCGTTCATCATAATGACCCACATCCGATTTGGTAAGTACGCACAATAATGTGGTATAGTATCGAAAAAGGTACTGTAACGGAGGTTAAAGGATGGAAGACAAGTCTGCATCATGCCAATTCGTCGCGGCGCTCGATTCGATCGTAGGCAAATGGAAGCCGATCATTCTCTATCATTTGCTTCAAGGCGAGCCGCTGCGCTTCAATGAGTTAAGAAGATTGCTTCCCCATGTGACCCAACGAATGTTGACTCTTCACCTTCGGGAGCTGGAAGAAGAAGAAATCATCACCCGAGTGGTGTATCCTCAAGTACCTCCGAAAGTCGAATACTCCATCACGGAATACGGAAAAAGCTTGGCTCCTGTTCTGGAAGTGCTGCATCGGTGGGGAACCGTCCACGTCGAGCGAAAGCAGCTTAAACAGTCGCAAAGCGACGAAATTGAAGCGGACCCGTCTCAGGGATGATAAGAGCATGAGCGAAAAAGGTTCGATCAAGGCGATTATGTCGAGGAAGGCGTCACGTTTATCGACAGTCCACATATCGTGTCGAAAACGGAGCAAACCGAGACTTGGATGGTGTTCTTCCGAGACTCCGAGCAGAATATCCATGCCTTGATGAGCGAACAACCTCTCTAGGCCGTGTACGCAAAAAGAGCCGTCCGAATGATTTTCGGGCGGCTTTCTTTTGAGAAAAAACTTCGCGTGCGGCTCCCATTCCGTCTAGGCATCCGCAGAAAAGTCGGGTAGACTTTGCATAAACCAAACCGAACGAAAGAACAGGAGGATGACTGTGCAGCTCTCCGCATCGACGTATTCCGAGATTCAGAATCTATGCCGTCAAGGTGACGAACTGACCGCAGCCGGAGAGCTTGAAGCCGCCAAACCGTCGTATCTGGCCGCGCTGCGTTTGCTGCCCGAACCCGTTTATGAATGGGAAGCCGCCACTTGGATCTATGTCGCACTCGGCGATGTGCATTATCGGATGAATAACTTTGAGAAGGCGTTCAAGTGCTTTTTCAATGCCGTCCAATGTCCAAAAGGGTTGGGTAATCCGTATATCCATCTTCGGTTGGGGCAGTTGTATTATGAGCAGGAACAGTGGGAGAAAGCTGCCGACGAGTTAACCCGTGCCTATATGGGCGGCGGGATGGATATTTTCATGGAAGACGATCCGAAATATCTGACGTTTCTGGAGACGCGAATCAAGATTTGAACATACGGGCAGCGCAAAATACGGCACAGTCCTCCCGGAGAAACTATGCTATAATGACGTCGTTGTTTGCGCTCGGCAGCCCGATAATTTGACAATAGGACGGTTCATATGAAGGGATTCCTCAGCACGCTTGTAGATCCAAGGCGATTGATTATCATGCTGGTTGGCAATATTTTTCTGGGTATGGGCATTAGCATTTTCAAACTATCCGGCTTGGGGAATGACCCTTTCAGCGGCATGGTAATGGCTCTTGCGGACACCACCGGCATCCCGTATGCCCGGTTTCTGATCCTGCTTAATCTGTCTTTGTTCGTGATCCAGCTCATCGCAGGACGACGGTTTATCGGAATCGGCACAGTTGTAAACGCTGTATTCCTCGGTTATTTTGTCACGTTTTTCTACAACATCTGGATCGATCTGCCGGGCGAACCGCAGCTGCTGTGGCAGCGCATCGTGACGGTAGCGATTGGCGTCGTCATTTGCAGCTTCGGAGTATCCCTGTATCAGACGTCCAACGTAGGCATCGCGCCTTACGACTGCTTATCGCTAATCATGAGAGATCGCTTCCCGCGAGTGAGCTACTTCTGGCATCGCATGTTCACGGACGCCCTGTGCGCACTGGTTTGCTTCGTGTTCGGCGGCATTATTGGACTTGGAACGTTGGTGTCCATGTTCGGACTCGGGCCGATCATTCATTTCTTTAATGTTCATTTCACGGAAAAGTTGTTGGGCGGCAGACAGACAGAAGCAAAGACGGCAGGTTAGTGAAAGCACGGACGGAGTGAGGTACGGTGTACCGCGTATCGTTCTGCGGGAGACGAGAAGTTTCGATCCCAGGCATGGTCTATCCCGGTATCAGAACGATCTGTCTATCGATCCCTGAACCGCTCGATCGCGGCTTCGCTCACCGGCTGAAACAGATTGATGAGATTGCCGTCCGGATCACGCAGCAGCATCGACCGATTCCCCCACGGCATGGTAGTCGGTTCCTGTACCCACTGCTCGACCCATGTTCCCAGACGCTTGTATTCCGCCTCGATGTCATCTACACAAAGCTCAATGATGACCGTGCGGTTGGAGGCTGCGACTACGGAATCCGCTCCAAACAGCTGTGCGGTCTGCGAGTGACCGATTGCCAGCGTACCTGACGGCAGGACAATTTCGGCAAATACGGGTGCAGGACGCTCTGCCGTAGTCCCTGTGACCTTTTCGTAAAACTCGACCAGACGATCCACATCGTCCGTGATGATGCGTACAGACGCGAATTTCATAAACAATCATCCTTTCTGCGACTTGTAGATAAGCGTGATGCTCTCATGTTCTATCCTAAACAAACGCTGCTGACAGCATCATGTCAGCAGCGTTTTGCTTTTTTTTGAAGAGGCCTATTTCTTTTGCACAACGTATGTAAAAATGGATAAATGACGTTAGATCCGCGAGAGGAGCGCTGATATGATTCCTGCATGCTTTTCAGATTACAGCTCGCAAATTCCTTGGTTGAATGAGGTCGTAGAATGGTCGTTGTTGAGGCAGTGGACACTTTCGGAAGTCTACCGGGTTAAGCTTGCCAGCGGCGAAACGCGCATCGTGAAATGGGGAGGGAGCGAGATGGCGGGAGAAGCCGGCATTTACCGGGATCTCGTTCAGCCTCTGCAAATTAAAGCGCCTCAACTCTTGGAATTTGTCCAATTGCCAAACAGCGGAGTCATGGTCATGGAGGATGTCGGTGAGCACAACGTAGAGCAGCAGCCGCACCCTGCTCATTTTGTTGAAGCGGCGAGGGAATTGGCAAGAGTAAGAGCACAGGCAGCCGTCCATATAGAGAAAACACTCTCGAAGCAGACGATCGACGCTTACTCTGTTTCTGCGGAAGACTTCCTGAAGCTGCTGGATGATTTATTGGACTCCGAACGGTTGGCAGGGAGCGAAGTGCTAACCAAACTCGAAAAAGAGCTTCCCCACTTTTTAGAAAAACTCTATCGCACGGTTCCCAAATCCATCGTTCACCATGACTACCACGCCAAGAACCTGGTGATCCAAGAAAACGGCATTACGCCGATTGATTGGCCTAACGCGTATCTGAGCCCTCATCTCGGCGACCTGTACTGCTTGATGAAGGAAGCACACGCTCGAAGTCAGGTGACAAGAGCAGAACTACTTTCGGCCTACCTGGAAGCATCCGACCTTCAAATGAGCGATCTGCGCTGGCAGCTGCCGATTGGCGGAATCTGTTGGCTGGTTAAGACCTTGCATTGGCTGGTCTATGGAGGTACGGAAACCATTCCGGGTTCAGATGCTTGGATACCGGATTTAGTTCAGGATGTGGAACAGCTTTGTCAAGAAATCGTCTAATTTCCGGTTAGAAAAACGCCCTGTCTGCGGATTCTCAAGAATCTGCAAAACAGGGCGTTTCGTTAGAGTTGGCACTTGCCGCCAACAGCAGGACTACCGAAAAATAGCTCTACTTTTTACTCCGGGATATAAGGCAGATCCAGCATCTTCGGAATATTGATGACATGCTGCTCCGTGTACGTGCGGATGCCTTCGGTGCCGTATTCGCGGCCAATACCGGACTGCTTGAAGCCGCCGAATGGGAAACGAACATCCAGACCCTGCACGGCAGCGGTGTTAATCATGGTCGTTCCGGCTTCGAGCTGACGCGCTACGGCGATCGCCTCGTCTTCCGCTCCCCACACCGAACTTGTCAGACCGTAGATACTTTCGTTGTGAAGCTCAATCGCCTGCTCAATATCGTCGAAAGGCAGAACCGGAACGGTAGGACCGAACTGTTCTTCCACGACGATCGGATCATGCGCGTCGCAGCCCAGTACCAGCGTAGGCTGGAGGTAATAGCCTTGGTCGAACTGCTGCTGATCCAGAATCCGTCCGAGCGGGATCACTCGAGCACCGCGCTGTTTCGCGTCTTCGACCAGACTGCTCACGTAATCTTTCTGCTTCACGTTGTTGACCGGGCCTACTGTTGTCTCGGGATTAAACGGATCGCCGATGCGAATCCAGCGATTCGCTGCTTCGATATACTTTTCCACAAATTGATCGTAGATCGAACGGTGGACATACACACGCTTGGCGATCATGCAGATCTGTCCGGTCGTCAAGAAGTTGGACACCACGATCCGGCGCATGGCGCGTTCGTCATTCACGTCGAAGCTCTCCAGGAAGATGGCTGCGTCGTTACCGCCAAGCTCCAGCGTCATATCCTTGATCGTATCCGAAGCCGCTTTGATGATGTGTTTCGCTGTCTCCGTTCCTCCAGTGAAAGCGATCTTCGTTACCTTCGGGTTCGTCGTCAGTTCAACGCCTACATCTGCACTGCCATGCACCACGTTGATAACACCAACCGGGAACTCGCTTGCGATAATCTCGGCTACTTTTGCCGCTGCCAGCGGTGCGTAAGGACTTGGCTTCAGTACGATGGTGTTGCCCGCCAACAGCGCAGGAGCGATCTTGATCGTCGATAACGCAATCGGATAGTTCCAGGGACTAATCGCCGATACGACGCCGATCGGATCGTATGACAGAATCGTTTTGCCGTGATCGTGCTCTTGGACTTCGGCTTGGAGAGCCGCTGCCGCTTCATTGCAGGCGAACTCCATCCACATCAACGACACATAGATCTCGCCATGCGCATCATACAGCGGTTTGCCGTGCTCTCGGGACAGCAGGTTCACAATCTCGCCTTCGGATGCGCGGATCTTCTCGATCGCTTTGCGCATGCTGGCCACACGTTCCTCGATACTCGTCTTCTTCCACGACTTAAAAGCTTCTGCTGCCGCATCAATCGCTTCAACAGCCTGTTCTTTGGTCGTTACCGGGAAGTAGCCGACGATTTCATTTGGATTGGCCGGATTTTCTTTGGCGGATTGGGAAAGGGACTTTACGTTCTGGCCGTTAATCAACGCTTCAACGGTAATGGCCTCTTGGCCCGCTTGAATGGTCATCTTAATATCCCCTCTCTTAACTCCACACTTCGTCGGCGATTTCTTTGACGTAACGCAGCTTGCGCCACTGCTCATCTTCCGTCAAAATATTGCCTTCTTCCGTAGACGAGAATCCGCACTGCGGGCTGAGGCACAATTGTTCCAGAGGCACATAGGTCGCTGCTTCCGCGATGCGGGCTTTGATGTAAGCTTTGTCTTCCAACTCACCCGTCTTGGACGTCAGCAGACCTAGCACAATTTTCAGGTCTTTGCGATTGACGTGCTTCAACGAATCGAAGCTGCCTGAACGCTCGTCGTCGAACTCCAGGAACAATCCATCTACGTCCAGGCCGCCAAAGATCACTTCGGAAGCATAATCATAGCCGCCAGTCGAGAAATAGTTCGATTTATAGTTACCGCGGCAGATGTGCATCGTGACCACAAGATCGGCAGGTTTGTTCACCAACGATTCGTTAATCATGCGCTGCATCGTTTTCAATTCTTCCGCAGGCTCCATGCCTTTGGCACGCAGCTTGTCATGACCGGCTTCCGAGAACAGATCCGCCCAAGCGGTATCGTCCAATTGCAGATAACGGCAGCCCGCATCGTAAAAGGCTTGAATCGCTTTCTGATACGCTGCGATCGTGTCCTGAATGAATGTCTCATGGTCGGTATAGTAGGTATTCGCACCTTTCTCCAGACGGTAGAGCAGCATGTTGGGACTCGGAATGGTCTGTTTCGCTATCGTATCGCCTGCATGCTGCTTCACGAACTTGAAATCTTCCACGAAAGGATGCGTCGAGAAATCGACTTTGCCGATGACGCGAATCCCGCCTTTACGTGTCTGCATATTGTGGAACTGCGGCCCGTCGATCTGCTCGTACAGCTCTACGCCGTCCAGACCGCCCAGGAAATCGAAATGCCACCAGCTCCGGCGAAGTTCGCCGTCCGTCACCGCAAGCACGCCGTTTTCTTTCTGCTTTTCGATAATGCGGATAATCTCCTGATCTTCCACCGCTCTTAATTGTTCATGCGTGATGCTGCCTGCTTTATATTGTTCACGCGCCTGCGTTAAGTTCGCCGGACGCAGAAAACTGCCTACATGGTCGTGTCGAAATGGGATCATATCGCTTGCTCCTTCTCTCTACCTTTTGGTTCTTCTGAGTATAGCATGGGGCAAGAGGAGTCACGTCATACGAAAAAAGCATGTCTAGTCATATGTTTGGTTGATAGCCCGGAGATTTATCCGATTTAAAAAGGAATATTTTAACCATAATGAGCAAGAACGCCAGTATGCAGAACAAGATACCGCCCCAGATCAGCTGCTGTACGCCCAATTGAGCGATCAACCAACCTCCGATCCCCGTCCCTAACGTGATACCGATATTGGAAAAAGAAACGAATAAACTATTGCCGAATTCCGGCGCTTCCCGTGTCTCTTGCATCAGCAAAGATTGGCTTACAATCAGTCCTCCAGCATGTACAGCGCCCCACACGAATACGATGACCGCCATCGGCCAGAAATAAACCCCACCGTAATAAGCCAATGAGTAAATGACCGCGTACGTGATAGGAAACAGGATCACCGTTCGAGTCCGGCTTTTGTTCAGCCAGTAACCGAATAAGAAGTTCCCTACGATCATCGTGATCCCGAAGACCATTAACATGAGGCTGATCCACGTCCCGTTCATATGCGTGACTTCACCCAGATATTCGGCAAAGTAGCTATAGACCGAACTCATTGCGGTAAAGATCATGACCACGATCAAGATCGTCAGCCACAATTGAGGACTGCGCAATACGCCGAGCTGCCTGCCGAAAGACATTCTTTCTGTGACGGGTATGGAAGGAAAGCGCATCATTATCCCTACAAAAGCAATCAGGCTTATGACAGCTCCGAACAGAAAAGAGGCCTGTAGCGAGATTTTTGCAGCAAGAAAGGACGTGATTGGAACGCCGAAAGCAAATCCGACGGTGACTCCCGCCATCACCTGAGTGACTGCTCTGCCGATCTTCTCGGGAGGCACCAGACTGGCTGCGGTCGCAAGCGCAATCGAGAAGAAGACCGGATGAAACAGCGCAGGAATGATCCGAAACGCCAGCATCACTTGGAAACTGGACGTATATGCATAAACAATATTGGACACAGCAAACATCAAGATCGAGATCAACAGGATCTTTTTGCGATTTATGCCGGAAGCGAGCAGCGTGAGAAATGGGCCTGATACCGCAACGATCAGAGCGAACGCACTCACCAGATAACCGGCCTGTGCGGGTGTGATGTGAAACTTCTGTGCGATTTGCGGAAGGACGCCGATCATGCCCATTTCCGTCGTGATGATGCCGAATATCCCCAAAGCCATAAAAAAGATCAGCGAAGCATAGCTGTTTTTCATCTCTCGTACCTCCTTTGGCGTATAAAAAAATGGCCTTCGGTGAGAAGACCATTTGGCGGAATCGATTACGATTGGCTTGAGATGACATTATCCAGAAACTGATCGGCGTCGCTGTTGAACTTCCAATTTACGCCGAATTGATCGATCAGCGTTCCGAAGCACGAAGACCACGGATAAGCGGATAAAGGCATGGTGACATGCCCACCGACGGACAACGCTCCAAAATATTGCTCCAATTTCTGTTTGTCGTCGATAACCAAGCTGATGAGCATGTTGTTTCCTTTCACCAGCTCGCCCGTTACGGCTTTCATGGAAGGCAGGACGTCGGACATCATGATCTTCCCGCCTGCGAACTCGATCGAAGACTCCATAATCATCTTCAGTTCGTTTTCGGGCATCGGGTAGTTCGGGTCCTGCGGAATATCCCCAAATCTTACCTTCTTGACTTCGGCAGCCTTGAAAGCCTCCGAATAAAACTCAATCGCTTGTTCTGCATTTCCGTTAAAGTTCAAATACGCGATAGCGGACATATGATGTAGCCTCCTTTTCTGTATAGATGTAGTATAATGGGCGAACGGTGACGACTGTATGTCATCATTCCATACTCTTCAGAAAAAGAGGGAATATCCATGGACAAGGTTGAACGCTTAATCTCGATTATTATGATCCTGCTGAAAAAAGACATCGTCTCGGCAACCGAATTCGCGCAGTTGTTCAACGTGTCCAAGAGAACGATTCTGCGCGATATGGAAACGCTGAGCGTCTCGAACATCCCGATCTATTCGGTCATCGGCGTGAACGGCGGCTACGGCATTATGGACGAATACAAAGTGGATAAGCGACTTCTGAGCAGCGCAGACTTGGAAAATATCTTGACGGCGCTCGGTGGTCTGGAACAAATTCTGGTCAGCGAAGAAGTCGAAGTGACGCTCAAAAAAATCGAAGCCATGGTGAGCCCATTGGCTCCCAAAGCTTCGATTCATCTGTCTTTTTACAATTGGGAAGGTCGGTCCGAGATTCGTCAAACGCTGAGAACCTGCCAACAAGCCATAGCGAAAAGCCGATTGGTGACCTTCGATTATATCGATAAAAACGACGCAGCCACCCAAAGAACCGTCGAACCCTACCGGCTTCATTTCAGCGAAACGAGTTGGTATCTGAAAGGATACTGTTTGGAGCGTAGGGGCTACCGCACGTTCAAACTGTCTCGGATGGATGATCTGACGATGAACGATCAGACGTTCAGCCCGAGAGAAGATTTCTTGGCGCAGGAGCGGGAATCCGATTATCGAGCGGAACTTGTCGAAGTCAAAGCCTTGATCTCGCCCAGCGTGAAAGATCAGTTTATTGAGAGATATGGGCGGAAGAGTATTGAAAACTATAGTTCGGAGTATCTGATGGCCACCCTTCAGGTTCCTCAAAACAGCGCGGGGTTTCAGTTTCTGGCGAGTTTTGGGACGAATCTGGAGATTGTAGAGCCCCGCAGCTATATGGAAAGTTTTCGGGATTTCTTGGCTAAAATGATGGCGAAGTATGGTTGAACGCGTTGTAATCACTGCCTCTGCCGCCTTCTCATTCTGCCAATCACAGCCTCCATAACGAGCAAATTCGGAATCCAACAAAGCCAAGCGACCACCCGAAACGCCGCTTCGAAATCGCCAAGCAGAATAGCCAGTGGCGCCAAAAAGATCCGAAGCGTGACCGCCGAAAAAGTAAGCGCGTAACTGCGAAGCATCCATTCTTTATGGGCTTGAACGTCTTTGCCTATAATTTTTCTAACGGCTATAAGCGTAGTCCCCACCCACAATACGTCGAGCGATATGAACCCAAGCCCGGAAATCCAGCCTCCCGTCGCAAAAAGGGATAAATACACGTTCACGATCCCGCTTACCATAATCGAAAGAACATATCCGTACCCCAATCGGCGATGCCAACGTCTTCTGCCTTCTTTCGGCTTTAGGAATAGTTGAAAAGGTCCTACAACCAAAGCGAATGTCGCGGTGAAAATGTGAGTATACAGCACATAGACCCAAGGTTTGAGTTCAAAATCCGGCTTTTGCAATTTGAAAGAAACAAGTCCCGCATGACCGGCTCCGATAACGCCGTACTGAACGATCGCGTATCCGGCAATTGCAAAGGCGAGAACGAATACGAGTGCCCGAATCCTTTTATTGGCCATAGGAATGATCCTCCTCCGTTTCTCCAGGAAAACCCTTCACTGCTTGTGCGGATTCGGTTTTCTGCCGTACTTTTGATGCAGACGCGTCTTCGCTTCAGTCCAGCTCGGAATCGTATCGGCCTCCCAATGGACAGCCTCGAATTCGTCTCCGATCCGGCGCGCGATCCGCATGGCCTTGGCATGATCGCCGCGATTGCGATATTCCAGCATACGATCCTTGTTCTCCCATGCCGACAGCGTCCAGCCTATAATCCAACTGTCGCGCGTAAGGTCGGAATGCAGCAGCCCAGCCGCCCCGTTCAGCTGTTTGGTCGATCGAACGATATGATAAATAAAAAACGGAAGCGCCCATCTGCCCTTCAACCGCACCCATGTCACTGAAATCAACAATGGAATCGCCCCTTTCGTGGAACATTCATTTTCGGTTGTTCTAAGTATAGGCGATGGAGTGCTGCGGTCTTTGCCCTTTTCGTCGGCGTTTTTGCCTGATTCGACGGATTCGGGGGTTAAATGAAAAAATCCGCTAGGCTGTAGGCCTGCGGAGGTTGAGGATTGATTTAGGTATGCGGTTCGATTCGGCTGGAGTCGCGGTCCGAACGGGATTGCCTCATACTCGATTGACTATGGACTTTTTCAATAACCGGTATCTAAATCCCGCTTTCGATCAGCTTCCAAACCGCTTCAAACTGTGCTTTGAAATCCATACTCAGCCAGTTTTCTGCATAAGCGGGTGCGGAAAAGTAAGAAAAAGCCATTAAAACGGCATACAATTGTCCAACGTCCTCGATGCCGCTTGCTGCTTTTAAACTGTCTAGCAAATCGCCAATGTGCCGAGTGACTACCACAGGATTTCGGTCAATATAAGCAGTATACAGCTTGAACATTTCAGGCTCGCGTACATAAGCGTCATATTTCGATTTGCTTAATACCCATAACCATGCATGCACGATATCTTTTTTTGTCGAGTACTTTTCTGTATTAAACGGAAAAAGACCAGCCAGTTCATGGTCTAGCCACGACAACGCAAGCTCGGTCCACAACTCTTCCTTGCTGGAAAAATATCTATAAATCGCAGCGTGCGTCGTACCCAATGCCGTGCTGACTTTGGACAGATTGACTTTCTCCATTCCCCGTTCGACAACCATTCGATGAGCGGTTTCCAAAATAAGTTCTTTGCTTAAAGTTTTCATGGTTTTTATTATACGGATTGACTCCATAGGTTACAACTATTGACTTTTGTAACCAAGCATTATATCCTTAGGTCGTTCCTAGTTACAAAAACAAAAAAACGTAACCTAAAAAGGAGACTCCTTCATGAAGCTCTCAAATCGTACAATCGTCGTTACAGGCGGTACTTCGGGCATCGGGCTTGTATTCGCCTTACATTTTTTGAATCGCGGCAATAAAGTCATCGTCATCGGACGAAATCAAACGACCCTCGATCAAGTGACGCATCAACATCCGGGGCTTATCGGGCTGCAAGGCGACGTCTCCGATGCGAATTCCGTTCGCGGAATGGCTGCATTCCTTCGCAACCGCTACCCTGAAGTCTCGATCCTGTTCAACTCGGCAGGTATTATGCGCGCCTTCGAAGTGATGGATAGTACACTCGATTTGGAGCGGACTACCGCAGAGATCGACACGAACTTAAACGGGACCATCTGGATGACGGAAGCGCTGCTCCCGCAGTTGTCCAAACAAAGCGAAGCAATGATCGTAACCGTAAGCTCCGGTCTTTCCTATGTCTCGTCCCCTATCCATCCCGTTTATTCGGCTACCAAGGCGGGAGTGCATATGTTTACCGACACACTGCGAATCCAACTCAAGAAATCGGCAAAAAACATACATGTTATGGAGCTTGTCCCGCCGCTCGTGGCGGGAACCAATCTGGAATCCGGCGCGCAGAGCGGCGGCATTCCCAGCATGAGTCTAGACACGCTCTTAAAGCACGGAATCCAAGGCATGGAGCATAACAAAAGGCAGGTCGTTCCGGGCTTCTCGAAACTTTTGCGCTTTGCAGGAAAATACTTTCCGGATACTCTCTCGAATGCGATGACACGGGGCTGAAGATTTATTTATATCTCGCTTTCCTGTTTCTCATTCCACAACATACTTTCTATCTCTCTTGTTGAAACGTAAAAAGTCTACTTCAAACGCTCGAGAAGCAGACTCGTGTCAAGAAAGGTTAAAAGTATCGAGTTGGAGTCCGATGAAAATGCCAATGTGTATTTTTTAGGCTTAGCCTCTTCCACTCTTATTAAATTTCAATTTCTTTTAAAGACCATTCTATTGAAACGAATATGTAAATAAAAGTTAGACTTATAACTACCAATCCATTAAACTGGAAATTTAAAAATAAGGGAACACAAATAGATGTTGCTATAAATACTGCAAGTATCAACCAATCTCTAATAGGCTTTTTAAATCGCTTATTAAATAACTCCTCATTAGCTGAAAGCAAGCTCATTCCTCCGCAAAGCAATATGGCAAACAGAGTAGAAAGAAATTGAATTTGCACCATTATAGATCCACTATTTGTGGCTAGAGTTAAAAAGATCGGGGCAAATACAAGTAGTACAGATAGGTTAAGTAAAGTGTGAAACATTGGTACAACAAAAGGAGCTATACGCGCTTTAACATAGTCGTCTATATCTTGTAAGGCATCCATTCTACTACTACCAAGCGAAGCACCCCCTTGGTAATTTTTCGAATTTAAAGCTACAGATTGAAATTATTTTTGAAACTTCTCAAGGAGTATCTTTCTCTCGGATTCATCATTACTAGCTTTAAGTTTTTGATACCTGCTCAATTTTCGCTTGTCTGGCTTTAATCTTATCAATATAGTTAGCTCTTGGTTCTTTATGAATCCAGAATATTAATAGAACCAGTATGATAACTACTGACGCTGTAACTTTATCAGGGAAAATTGTTTCAATAAATTTAATTATTTGATCCATGATCGCTCTTCCTTTTAATTTCATTCAAATACCTATGACCATACATTTAACAGATTTCACTTAATCTTATGCCAATTGTACAGCTGTCATAATTGACTTAATCTATTGTTGAAGGAAATGGAAGATCAATCGAGTCTCCCGCAATAACTAGACCTGCTTAAGATTGTGGACGATCTGAAGCAAAACGGAGTTACCTTCCGCAGTTGTTCCGAGATCTTCGAGTCAGAAACATCTTCAGGACAGTTTTCTCTTCAGTTACTGGGAGCGGTTGGAGAGTTAGAGCGTAACCAGATCGTAGATAACGTAAAACTGGGTATGAAGCAGCCGGCACGAGAAGGTCTTAACCAGAAGAAAAGAGGCAGTTGAAGATGCTGTGGGGCGTCAGGCAGCAGGAAGCATTAATCTTGCATATGTGCAAGGAATGCTGGGGAGTTTACGAGGCTATGGGACTAGACGAGTGATGCGTGGAAGAAGCAGTTGGCGCATATGATAATTAGAAACATAAATTTAATTGTAATAAAGAAATTATTTTTCTTAATTTTTACATATGATAAAGCCAATGCAAGAATCTTATGTAACCTGTTCGGGCTTACTCCTCACGTTAAGAATGGTATAATGTATACAACCTTAGATAAGAAACTTAACTTATAAGCAGTCCTAATCCATAGTAGTTTATGGAGAGAAACGATGTAGAAAGGATGTAACGTATTTGTTAGATGAAAATGGCTTACAACTCTCGTGGGATGATATAGCTAATGAGGAAAAATCAAATCCTAAAGAAATAAAACGAAAGGCGCCTGATGGCGTTTCTACTACTGACTTAGTCTTCTCGGCTTACGTAGCTGAAAATGCTCCGGTCTTTAAAAATATTCTTGCATTACATGTACCTACAAATTCAATTGTAGCGGACGTTACTTATGGGAAAGGTGCGTTTTGGAAAGAAGTGCCTAAAGATTCTTATATCTTGTATGCTACTGATCTCAAGACTGGAGTAGACTTTTCCCACCTTCCCTACGATAATGAGTCAATTGATTGTGTGGTTTTAGACCCTCCTTATATGGAAGGTTTACTTAGACGCAAGGAAAACCATATGGCTGGCTCTGGAAAATTCAGTGCATTTCGAGATTCGTATTCTAATGGAAAGGCTACTGATTATTCCGAAGGGAAGCCCAAATATCATGATGCTGTCTTAGACCTTTACTTTAAGGCGGCAAAAGAAGCTACTCGTGTTTTAAAGAAAAATGGCGTGTTCATTGTTAAGTGTCAAGACGAAGTTAGTGCTAATAAGCAGAGATTAACACATGTAGAACTTATCAATGAGTACGAGAAAATGGGATACTATTGTAAGGATTTGTTTGTGGTAGTAAGAACTAATAAACCGTCTATTAGCAGAATGGTCAAGCAACAGCATGCTCGAAAGAATCACTCATATTTTTTAGTATTTATAAAAAAAGAGAAAAGAAAGAAGGGCTAACCTTGGCCCTTCTCTCTAAAAAACATTCATGTCCTCTAGAACAACTGGCTTCTCTACTAGTGGCTCTTTTTGGAGAGAAGTTTCCTGCTCTTCAATAAGTTGATCCAAGAGTATAAAAGGATCTTCCACAAAGGGAGCTTGAAGTGGCCAAGTGATTTTCATTGAAGTAGATAAAAGATACTTTTTGTCTTCTTCAGTGAGTGCGTTATTTCTCCCTCTATTACTTGTTACTCTAGGAAGATCTGAATTTTTAGCAAAAGCGAAACGCCATTTGCCTTCAAATGCAAATAAGTTTACTGCAACGATGTCAAATTCCCCTATCAATAAACATGTTGTCTTCACCGTTTTCCTTGTAGGTAGAATTACATCCCTACAGTCGCTCGCATCACATTGAAATGTTCCCTTGTAGCCCTCTTCGCTAGGTTTCACAGAACTTGTTTGTAAAGATTTTACCTCTACTCTTATTTCTCTACCTCTATAAGTGAAAGTTAAATCCCCTTTTTTCTTTCGGTCATGATCGTCATCTTTCATTATACCTTCAATTCTTGGATCTTCAAAAAAAGCTTTTCTCACCTTAGCTTCGCTGACATATCCCATCATGAAGCCTCTTAAGCTTGGATTTTCATCAACTATTTGAGTCAACTCGTCTACTGTTAATCCCCAACGCTCAAGCAAGTTAGCCAATCAAATCATTCCCCCTTAGCAACAAGCTAGCATAAAGGAAAAGATAAATCAATATGTTATTACACTTTAATAATCCTAAAAGAAGGAATTTTTACATTTTCGTTACTTATGATACGGTTCCCCCCGATTAATCTTCACCGCCCGATACACCTGCTCCACCAACACCAACCGCATCAACTGATGCGGCAGCGTCATCTTCCCGAAGCACAGCTTCTGCTGCGCACGTCGAATTACCTCATCGCCGATCCCGTGACTCCCGCCGATCACGAAGACCACGTGGCTGCTGCCGTACGTGCCCAGCCGGTCCAGCTCGGAGGCCAGATCCTCGGAGCTCCACATCTTTCCGTCGAGCGTCAGCGCGATCACATGAGCGTCCGGCTTGATATGGCTCAGAATCCGCTCGCCTTCTTTGTCTTTCACGATCCTCACTTCCGCGTCGCTTAGCGTATCCGGCGCTTTCTCGTCCGGGACTTCCACGATCTGAAGCTTCACGTAAGGGGTCAGCCGCTTGCTGTACTCCGCGATGCCCTGCACCAGATACTTCTCTTTCAACTTGCCGACTCCGATGATTTGAATAAACATAATGCCTCCCGTTTTCCGTTCGTGATGTAATGCCTCCATTATACGACAGACTCCCCGCAGCCGTGCAAAAAAGGCCTTATTTCCGGTTCCATCAACCCAAGCGTTATACTGGAACCAAAAAGAAAGGAACCTGCCCTATGAATCTTCACCCTCTATATACCGACCGTATTCGTCTCCAGTTCGATCTCGGAGCGCCGCTGCATCATGCTCCCGACTTCGAGTATGCGCAGTGCGAAGACGATAGTTTTGAACTGTTTTATCGCAGTGAGGACAGCCCCACCTTCGTCGATTGGAACCGCGATCTGTGGCCGCCCGATCCACGGTACGGTGATCCCAACAAGCGGCGGCCGCTGCTGCATGAATCCTTTCCGGCCTTAGATGTCTATGGCGAGCAGGTGCTGAACTTTCTGCTGTACACGCTGAATTCGACGCTGTCCCTCCCGCCGATCCCGCTTACTCACGTCATGAATGAGCGGATGAAGCAGCACTGCTTTTTCCAACTGGGGCGGATGCCTGCGGTCGGTTCTCTAAGCGAGCTGCAAAAAAATGAGCTGCAAGCGTTCTGCTTCTGGTTTTTCCTGTACGCGCATCCGGTTAACGGCGAGACGCTGGAGGCCTTTTCGCTGGCTCCTCCGCTTCTTACTAACGGCGACCATCCGGTAGGGATGCAGCTGATTCACACCGAGAGCGGCATTGCTGTCCGCGATTATTTCCAGGCGTATCATGACTATTACATCCAGCATCATGCCGAATACAGAGAACAACTGCTGCTGTCACCGCGGCAGATTCGGGCCAGTCTCAAGCTAACGCTGGAACTGCTGGACGTTGTGGAGGGAGACCTGCCTGCGGAATATGCGCCAGAGCTTCCAGTTTGGCCGATCCAGCAGCATGAAGCGATGTCAGATAACAAGGTGTCCGATCTTCTGCAAAAAGCGCTGCGATGGATTCATAATCCCGATGAGCTGCTCAACACGTACGCGGCGGTTCCCGAGGACGTCTTCGCACTGCTGGGAGATCTCATCCTTTATGCGGAAAAAGAAGGCCAGTCCCGCGCCTACACCTCACGCGTCATGGAGATGCTGCTGGATAACTATGTGCTCTATGTCCTGTTCTTCGATCCAGGCGAACTGTCGCGCTTAATCGTGTACTTTGCCGCCGAGCCGGAGACCTGTACGCTCCTTGTCAACCGCCTGCTGACTGATACGATCTTCATGCAGCGAATCCTGCGGCAGCGGGGCATCCATCTGCTTGAGCAGTATCCGGAAGCTGGCATTTTTATGAATGAACAGGCGCGAAAATTAACTGATTTTTAAACCGCTGGGCACCGTATTTTTAAGTTCGCTCTCTATGCTGGAGATATTCCGACCTGGAGAGGAGCTTTTGCATGACCCAGAAACAAATCATCACGCTGTCCGCTCTGGCAGCGCTGCTGGTAGGCGATTCGGCGCAGCTGTCAGCGGCTGGTTCGACCCAGCCTCCGCTAACCCGGCAACCGCAGCTTGCGACGCCTGTACCTTTTCCTGCTTCGACCGCCGCTGATGCGGTGCAGGCCAAGCGCTTTATGACCCTACTGTTACGCGGCGATGCCAAGGCAGCACGCGGCCTGCTTAGTGATTCTTTGCGCCAAGTCATGAACGAGCAGGCGCTCAATGCCTGGATGGAGGGCATCGTCACTGCTTATGGCAGGCCGCAGCAGCTTCAGAAGATCATGTTCCATGACACGTCCGTTCATCGTAATGCCGAAATGACCTATGCAGCGAAGTCAGGCACACCCATTCCCATAACGATACGCTTCGACCGCAGCGGCAAAATCGACGATCTGCTGATCCCCACCCTGTATCCGAACGCGTATCAACCCCCAGCCTACGACGTGAAAGGAACCTATCGGGAGCAGGAGATTACCGTTGGTTCGGGAACGTTCGCGCTGCCCGGCACACTGACGGTTCCATCAGGCAAAGGCTCGTTTCCTGTTGCGGTACTGGTGCATGGCTCCGGCCCGAACGACCGTGACAACTCGATCGGCGGCGCCAAGACGTTTCGGGATCTGGCGGTTGGACTGGCAGGTAAAGGCATTGCGTCGCTCCGTTATGAGAAACGCACCCGGGAACACGCACTCAAAACGGACTACGCTCCCTTTACCGTACGGGAGGAAACAGTGGATGACGCGGCAGCCGCAGTCGCAAAGCTTAGACAGACACCGGGCATCGATCGCAGCCGGATCTTTGTACTCGGTCACAGCCAAGGTGGGATGCTGATTCCCCGGATTATCGAGCAGACGCAGCGCAAGCTTGGGGCTTCTGCCCTTCATGGCGCGGTCGTCATGGCGGGGCCATCTGTGCCGATTGAGGATATGATGCTGCGGCAGTATGAGGACATGGTCAAGACCGTGCGCGAGAACGGCGCTTCTCCGCAGCAGATCGAAGGAGTGGAGCAGCAGCTGGCCTTTTTCCGCTCCCAGTATGAGCTGCTGCAATCCCCACTTTTTTCCGCAAAAGACGGCTTAAAAGGATTCGTACTCCCTCATCCCGAATGGTGGTACGATTTCCGGAATTATCGAGGCGGTGATCTGGCGGCCAAGCAGAACCTGCCGATGTTCATCATGCAAGGGGATAATGATCTGCAGGTGAACATGGATAATCTGGACGGTTGGAAAAAAGCATTGTCCGCACGCCGCAACGTCGCTTATAAGCAGTATCCGAAGCTAAATCATCTGTTCGTCCGCTCCGATACCCAATCTACAGGAGCAGAGTACATGCTGCCGGGAAATGTACCGCTTGAAGTGATCGACGATCTGGCTGCCTGGGTCATGAAGCAGTAATCGCTGGTTTTATGCTTGAACGGCTAGATATGAGAGGCCTGATCGGATGATCTGCACAAAAAAACGGCTGATTCGCGTATGTGCGAAGCAGCCGTCTTTTACTGTTCAATAGAGGGTATAACGAGGATTGTGCAGCGGAAAACTCCGTCTTACAGCCCCTTAATCTCCAGCAGTTCGTATTGGATCACGCCCATTGGCGCTTCAACGTTAATCTTATCGCCCAGAGCCTTGCCCATCAGGGCTTTGCCCAGCGGACTCTCATACGAGATCTTGCCGTTCGCCGCATCGGCTTCGGCCGGTCCGACCACTTGGTATTCCAGCGTATCGCCGAACTCGATGTCTTTGAGAACAACGTTCGATCCGACGTGGATGGTACTGGAATCGGTATGCGCGGCGTCCGCGATGCGGGCGCTGTTCAGCATTTTCTCCAGGATAATGATGCGCGTCTCCATAAAGGCCTGATCGTCCTTGGCCGAATGATATTCGCTGTTCTCCTTCAAGTCGCCGTAGCTGATTGCCAGCTTGATCCGTTCTGCCAGCTCTTTGCGCTTGACGTATTTCAGGTCGTCGAGCTCCGCCTGGAGCTTGTCGAATCCTTCTTGGGTCAATACTACTTCTTCGTCTGCCATGCTTTTGCTCACCCCACTTGAATGTCTTCTCTAATCAGTGTACTCCTTTTTCCGCCAACAATCGACCCATTAGGGAATCAACCGATTAACGTCTTCTTTCCCCACCACAGCGCCAGCGCCATTCCGGCAAACATCAGCACGATACATCCGATGAAAAAGAGGTGCCATTTTCGGTACATCGACAAGATGGCAATGTATTCGCGGATGAAGGCGTTGGGCAGGTAATAAAAAGCCGTCTTGGACCCGATTCCATCGGCTTTCAGGCCTGCCTTACGTGCATAAACTCCCGCGCGGAACAGGTGAAAGTTATTGGTGGCAAAGACGCAGCGGTATTGACCTTCGCCGCTTTGTTCGTCCATGATTTTTTTGGAAAAGGCCATGTTCTGGAGCGTATTCACCGATTGGTCCTCCATGATGATCCACTCATCCGGTATGCCCTGCTCCAGCAAATAATTGCGCATCGCCGCTGCTTCCGAAATGATCTCGTCAGAGCCTTTGCCCCCGGAAACGACGAACTTGGGCGGGACATACGGCATGGCTTCCTGCTTCTTGTAAAAGGCGATGCCACGCTTTAGCCGCCCAGCCAGCAGGGGAGTGACCCTATCGCCCTTGAGTCCTGCTCCCAGAACCACGATATAATCACGCGGCGGCCGGGGGCGTACCAGGTTGTACAGGACACTGGACACCAGATAGCACAGGAAGACAAAACCCAGATAACCCGCAATGGTCGTCAGCAGCGCAACGGGCAGCGCCAGCATGGGCATGCTTGTCCACTGCGGCGAGAAGATCATCAACCCCAGAAAGAGGAAGATCATCAGCCCCAAGCCCAGCGTCAGCAGATTTTTGGGTTTGAAGCCCTCTTTTCTCCATAAGATACGCGCGTTGTAGATCAAGCCGGCTCCCGTACCGATCACCAGCAGCGGAAGCAGCAGCACCACGGTCATGAATCCGAAAGCAGCCGCATAGAAGACCAGCTGATTATCATCGGCGACCTGAACTACACTAATCATAAGGGAAAAAGCGAGCATCAGCAGGCCAAAGGTCAGCAGCATCCCAACCCGAATCCGGCGCTTGTCCCGCAGATAGCTGATAAAGAAAGCCAGCATAAACAGGGCGCTCAGCCCGTAACACACAAACAGGATCATCGCTCAAGCTCCCTTTTATCTCACCGTCCGAAAAAAGCCGCCTTCCCTTCGGATCGTTCCGAATTTGAAGACGGCTCTCCCGTCGGTCATATAATGATCGAAGAAACAGAGGCGAAGCCGCTAGGACGTGTACGCAAACTTCGAGGGGAGCAGATTTAGGCGAATTTTCGATCTCAACAAGGAGCGCTGACGCCGTGGAGGGCGAAAAGGCGACTAAAGATGCACATCGTTAAGTTTACGTACACGGTCTAGACGACCAGTACCTCTGCCGGAGCCTCACAATGCGCACACTTGAGCGGTGGGTCCCAGTCCGAAAACTCCGTTTCTTTCAGATTTACCAGATCCGGTGCATCTTCATATTCGTCCAGAAATTGATCCAGCGCCGTCTCGATATGTTGCTTGCATACACAGTACATAGATGCCACTCCCAATATTTTTTTGCGTTTTCCCTATTGATTGGCAGCTTCCGGCCGTTCTCCCAGGGTTACCGCAGCGGTCTGCTTTTTACCTTCACGATAATACGTAATCTTCATCTTGTCACCAATCTGTTTGCGTTCGTACAGATATTTCCGCAGCATCAAGGTGGAATCAATCGACTGATTGTCGAAACCGACAATCACATCGTTTAACTGAATCCCCGCATCTTTGGCAGGGCCAAGGGATTCCAGCACGACGACGCCTTTTTTGATGTCACCCGGCAGCTTGAGCTTGTTCATCTGTTCTTCGCCCAGCGGTGCATAGGGATTGTTCAGATCCAGGGAATAGACTCCCAGATAAGGGCGGCTGATCTTGCCATTCTTGAGCAGCTCGTCCGCTGTCGCCATAACCTGGTTGATCGGAATGGCAAAGCCGATCCCCTCCACACCGGTGCTGGCAATCTTCATCGTATTGATGCCGATCAGCTTGCCGTTCAGGTCAACGAGGGCACCGCCGCTGTTGCCTTCATTGATCGCTGCATCGGTCTGAATCACCTGCTGCTCCCAGTCATAGACACCGTCTTCGTTCAGCGAGACGGGCATCACCCGCTTCGGATAGCTGACGATCCCCGAGGTGAGCGTATCGCCAAGCCCCAGCGGATTCCCCAGTGCGATGACCGTCTCGCCGAGATCCAACTGATCGGAGTTGCCGATCTGGGCAACGCCTCGTACCTTGGAAGCCTTGACCTTCAGCACGGCCACGTCCGTAATGACATCCGAGCCGACCAGTTCCGCCTTGAGGGTGGTGCCGTCTACCAGAACGGCTTCCAGCTCCTGTCCACCGGCGACCACATGATGGTTGGTAATCACATAGGCGTCGCTGCCGGACTTCTGGAAGACGACGCCGGAACCCAGCGCTGCGCCTTCCATCGAACTTTCTCCCTCCTCGGAGGCCGTGCGGTGATTCACGATGCTGACAACCGCAGGGCGAACGGCAGCCGCTGCCTGGACGATTCGGTCATAAGGGTCCTGAGCAGAAGCGGTAGCCGAACTGAATCCGGTGGCGTTCAGCTTGGGCAGTACGAAGGTGGTAAACAGAGCAAGCAGCAGCAGTCCGGTCAGCAGGGAAGCCAACACAGCGCTGATGACTGCCGTTCGGACGCCCAAGCGCCCCCTTTCGCTTCCATAACTGCCTGAACGGGCGTACCCTCGCGTCCGCCGATCCCGCCGCGATCCGGCTCGCCGTTCACTAAACCCTCTGCGGCGACCGCTGCCTCCGTAATATTTGTCGTCAAACAGGCCCATATGCACCCTTCCTTCCCTCCGGATGTCGAACTCACTTACCACTGCCAAGCGTACACGTCCTAATGGGTGCAGTCGTTCTTGTCTTATTAAACGATCTACCCGACCCTCGACACGCAAGGTGGGCCATGATCGATTCCGCAGCTTCACTTCACTGCCCTGTGCGGCTGCCCACTTCATCCCATGGCGTCGGCGTATTCCAGCTGGTATCGCAGAGCTTGAATTCGCTATCCTTGAAAAAGACGCCGCAGTCTTCCATGGAGCACTTGACCGTCATCTTGGCAATCTCCATCATATTGTGATCGAGGCTGAGATGCGCGAGATAAGTCCGTTTGAGCCGTCCATTCAGCAGGTCACCGAGCGCTTCACCGGCAGCCACATTGGACAAGTGACCCAGATCGCTCAGGATACGCCGCTTGATATTCCAGGGATAACGTCCCATGCGCAGCATCTCGATGTCGTGATTGGCCTCCAGCACCAGCACATCCGAATCGGAGATGGCTTCCTTCACTTTATCACTCATGTAGCCCAGGTCCGTCGCCAGACTCAGCTTGTGCGTCCCATCGTCGAAGGTGTATCCGACCGGCTCTGCCGCATCATGCGAGATGCCGAAGGACATGGCACGCAGCGAACCAAAATCCATCGCTGCTCCGGTCTCCATGATCTTTCGCTGCTCAGGTTCGATTTTGCCCACATGCTTCTCCATCGCCTGCCAGGTCTGCTCATTGGCATAGATCGGCAGCTTGTATTTGCGTGCCATCGCACCCAGGCCTTTGATATGATCCGAATGTTCGTGTGTAATCAGAATTCCGCTCAGATGCTCCGGGGATACCTCACGTTCGCGGAATAACTCTTCCAGTCTTTTTGCGCTCAGGCCCGCATCGACCAGAATCGACGTGCCGCCCAGTTCAACCACCGTGGCGTTGCCCGTCGATCCACTCGACAGTACGGTAAAACGCATTCCCATACCCATGTTCCAATCTCCTTCTTTCCAGTACCTCATCCACTCTTCATCCAAAATCTACATTCGACCGGGGTTCACAAGGTTCTTGCTGCTTCAGGGACTGATGACATCTCCGCTGATACCCTGCACATAATAGACACTATAAGCGGACCCTCCCTCGGCATTTTCAACGGTAAAACGCCAGACCGGCGCAGCCACCTGCGTCTCCGAATCAAAGGTCTGCCCATAGAAGCCCAGTTCGATTTCCTTGACGACTGCTCCGTTGGGCAGATAGTTTTCGATCAACGTACCGAGTGCCTTGGGGGCAGGCAGTACCTGCGCGGCCCCTCCCGCATCCTGAATGTCAACCGGCGCACCGCGATACGCCGTAATCTTCTGGTCGTTGTAGAACAGCTCCAGACTGGCATTAAACAGCGGCCATTGCTTTTCAAACAGCGGATGCAGGGTAAAAGAGCCGTCTTCTCCTCCTCCCGCAAACGCATCGTAACTGTAGCTGCCAATCTCCGGAATCTCCGAACGCAGCGCGGAAGCCAGATCCCCCGGCGCGAAGATCAATTTGCTATCTACCGGAGCCAACAGCTGTACCGGCTTACTCGGCCGCTCCCGCGTGTACCGGTAGGAGATCTTGGGCAGCGTCGGAGTATCGGAAGGCACGGAGGTTAGCACCTGAATATTTTTGGCTTCCATCGCGCGCTGGGTGCTGACACTCAGCGAGTCGAAGCCCAGACTTGCCCCCTGCTGCTCACGCACATCGTTCCAGAGCTGGTAGCCCAGGACCAGATTCAGCAGCAGGAACGCGTAGATCAAGACGTTTTTGGCCCTTCCCCAATCCAAGTTCCGCTTCCTCCTCTCGCCTGCGAAAATGCCGCATCGATGCGGCTGCAATCAGTTGGTAAATGTCGCGTTTGTGCCGTTGGACAACTTCGCCACCCAACCCGGCACCAGACGCAGCGTATCCCCGTTCATGCGTGGGGTATAAGCCGGATACAGATCGACCACCTTCAGTCCATGCACCTGCTCAACCTTGGCAATCCGGTCGATCAGTTCCTGACCACCCACCAGCTTGTACTGCGGCCCCTGCTTGCCTTCCCTTGGGGTCTCCAGCAGCGAACGCTCATAGAACGACACCGTTCCCTGCTGGAGAATCAGATTCATGTATCCATAACGCACGGTACCGCTCCCCAGCACCGGAAGGGAGCCGTAATACTGCTGGAAGCGCACATTCAGGTCGGAATCGGTAGAAGAAGCTTCCCCTTCCGACAATTCGGCGCGATACTGCCCATTCCAACCTCCATGCTGATTAATAAAATCAACTGCCGACAGCACGCTTTCCGTGGCATCCGCTACCGTTGCCGGTACCGCGGCCGGGTCGGTATAAGTCATCCAGCGTCCGTCATCTTCAATCTGCAAGCTGCGTTTGCTGTCCGTATAGATCTCCGAACCGTCCTGCTCATGAATATTGCGAGTCACCGCTGGATCGGCGAACAGATTGCGCTGCATCTGGTCGCTGGTGAAAGCATCCGTCTCCAGTACCGTCTCCGAGAGAACAACAGGCTTGGATGGCACATACAGCGTATGCTTTTTGAGCGGCGTGTACGGCGTCCATTCCTCACCAAATGCCACATGCTGAAGCACGTCCTGCACGGTCAGATCAAGCTGCTTGGCTTCATAGACATCCTGACCATTGGCACTGAAGAAAAAGGCCCTCGGCTTCTCTTCACCCGTTCCGCTGTAGATCCAGATCCGATTGATGTCGGCGGTCTCAAAAGTCGGATCGACCGTCAGCTTCATCGTCTTTTGCAGCAGTGAGACGGGCAGACCGGAGCCAAAGGACAGCTCGATCCCCGGATTGTTGACGGCAATCTTCTCCCAGTCTTCGGCGGCAATCGGCTGTGGCTGGAAGGCCGCGAAGTCACGTGCCTGAATCCGGGCATAGATCAGCTTGTAGAACGCGGAGTTTGGATAAAAGATCGTATGCTTGTCGCTGCCCATATGGATAATCATCCGATCGGGATACAGCATATCCTCGACGCTGCGCTGCTCGCCCATCTCATCGGTTCGGACATAACCTGCTGACGAGACGACAACCGAACCCGTGCCGGGCAGCCGATAGATCAGCAGATAACTCTGCACGAGGCTGATGGCGACGAGCAGGGTGAGCGCTGCCGTTTTGAGCCGCTCTTTCACTTATCGCCGCCTCCTTCCGAATGGGCGGGCAGGGTAAAGGTCACCCTCGTGCCCTGTCCATAATCCGATTCGATCGCAATATCTCCGCCATGTGCTTCCACAATCTCACGCGCAATGGCCAGACCCAGACCGGTGCCGCCCATGCCGCGTGAACGCGCCTTATCGACGCGGTAGAAGCGCTCGAAGATTCGGCCCAGCTCCTCCTTGGGAATTCCGATGCCCGTATCGGATACGACGACCGCGTAACGCCGCCCGTCTTCGAGACGGTAGGCGTCCAGCGTTACCGTGCCGCCTTCGGCGGTATATTTCATCGCATTGGAGATGACATTATCGAATACCTGATCGATCTGATCCCGATCGACGCTGACCGCACCCAGATTCGGGGAGGCCTTGAGCGAGACGGAGATGCCTTTGTCCCGCAGCGGGAAGGTAAACCGCTCGGCGGCTTCGTCGATCATCGCAAACAGATTCGTCTTCTTGCGACGGAGCTTGGTCTCCTTGGAATCCATCCGCGACAGCTGGAGCAGATCGGTGACCAGACGGATCATCCGCTCCGTCTCGTTCTGGATGACGCCAACGAATCGTCCGGCGACGACCCGATCATCGAGTGCGCCATCTTCCAGCGCCTCGGTATAGCTCTTGATCGTGGTGAGCGGCGTGCGCAGCTCATGGGACACATTGGCGACAAATTCGCGCCTCAGCGTATCGAGCCGCTGCTGTTCGGTAATATCCTGCAGCACGGCGATGGTGCCGCTGACGCCGACCTCGGTGCCGCCTTCCCGGCGGTGGATCGGGCTGAGTGTCGCCTTGATCGTCAGGTCGCCGGCTGCGCCCAACCCGCCGGGCGAATCCGGCGTGCCGCCGCTACCGCCGAGAATGATGCTGCGCAGCCCGGCGGCATTCAGTTCCTCGTCCTCTTCCGGCAGGTCGAGGAGAGCGGTGATGCTTCGGCCGATGATGTCCGACTCCCGCATCCCGAGCATGGCACTGGCCACCCGGTTGACCAGGATGACCGAACCGGATTCGTCGGCGGCAATCACGCCGTCGCTCATATTGGTCAGAATGGAGGCCAGCTTCTCCTTCTCTTCCTCGTTCAATGACAATACGCCTTGGAGCCGGCTGGTCATATGGTTGAAGGCTTCGCCAAGCTGCCCGATCTCATCTCGTCCGAAGACCGGCATCCGGACGTGGAACCGTCCTTCAGCCACAGCCGTTGCCCGCTTGGTCATCTCCTTGATGGGCTGCGTGACCGTGTGCGCCAGAATGACGCCGAGTACAGCCGTCAGTCCAAGCGCAATCAGCACGCCGGAGATGAAGATGCTGTTGATCCGCTGCATGGTGTCATACAGACCCTGCATGGACGCCACAATGTAGATGGCGCCGACAATCTTGCCGCCGCTGAACACCGGCTTGGCGACGACTTTTTTGCGCAGATTGTCTTCATCAATAATATATTCTTCATTATCGTCGATGCCCTGCAGGGCGCGGCTGACGACGGTTTGCGTATTTTTGCTGTTCACCAGATCGGCATGTGTGGACAAGGAGGTAATCAGTACCCGGCCGCTGACGTCCAGCACCTGAATCTCGCCGCTGCTCATGCTGGAGAAATTATCAACCAGCGTGCGCAGACTGGCCGCCTTGTCCTCCGCCGCCTCCCCGCTGCCCGACCAGTTCTGCCCGGCCAGCACAGACAGCAGCTCCGCCTGTTCTTTGAGGTCATTCGTAAAGTTATTGGTCAGCGACGTCTTCATCGCACTGACAAAATACACGCCGATCAGCTGCATGGCAATCAGAATCAGCAGCATATAGACAATAATCAGCTTGGCCTGAACCGATTGGAAAAACGATGCCTTGCGCAGCATCCGTCAGAATCCCCCCGGTTTATTCGATCGCATCATATAGCCGAGTCCCCGGCGGGTCAAAATATATTCCGGCTTGCTGGGATCATCTTCGATCTTCTCGCGCAGACGGCGAATCGTCACGTCCACCGTACGCACATCGCCAAAGTATTCAAAACCCCAGACCGCCTGAAGCAGATGCTCACGGGTCATGACTTTGCCCGAATTCTTCGCCATATAATATACCAGTTCATATTCACGATGAGTCAGATCCAGCGGCTCCCCGTGTTTGTATACGGTATACATATCAGTATCGATAAACAGAGCATCCACCGTCAGCCCCTGCCGCTGGGGAACTTCCGCTGTGCCCATCATCCCCGCGCCTGCATACAGCGAAGCACCCGGTTGATGACGGCGCATCTGCGCTTTGACCCGAGCCAGCAGCTCGCGCGTGCTGAACGGCTTGGTGACATAATCGTCGGCGCCCAGCTCCAGACCCAGCACTTTGTCGATCTCGCCGTCTTTGGCGGTCAGCATGATGATCGGAACGGACAATCTCGTCCGTACTTCGCGGCAGACGTCCATACCGTCCTTGCCCGGCAGCATCAGATCCAGCAGAATCAGATCCGGCTGCTCACTAAATGCCAGCTCAACGGCTTTTACGCCATCAAACGCGCAGGTCACTTCATAGCCTTCTTTTTCAAGATTAAACTTCAATATATCTGCAATCGGCTGCTCATCGTCCACAACCAGGATTTTACCCTGCATTTCTTCCAGCCCCCCTGCTTTGATTCCCCGTTCTTCTGTGCGTATTGCCCGGGTATATCCCCATTATTTTACCATAGGCGCAGGGAAAAAGCGCCGATGGGGTGAGTCCGAAACCTTCAATAATCACCCTTTCCCGACAAAAAGACGCCGCCGGAAAATTCCGGCAGCGTCTTTTAGGGGACAGAGAGAAGATCTTGCCTCGGCGTTTCGCCTCAGCTTATTTTAAGGTAGATAGGATAAAGGATTCTTGGGATCGCCGTTTTTGCGGATCTCAAAATGAAGATGCGTACCCGTTGAACGACCGGTATTGCCCATCACGCCGATCGATTCGCCGCGGGATACGGATTCGCCCACGCTCACTTTGATGCTGCTCAAGTGGCCGTAGCGGGTCTCATAGCCGTCCCCATGGCTGATGATAATAATATTGCCGTAGCCGTTCATCTGACCGGCATAGGTAACGGTTCCTGGTGCCGAAGCTTTGATATTCGACGGCCCGGTCAGATCAACACCGGCGTGAAGCTTGCCCCAGCGCGTGCCATACGTACTGGAGATCGAAGCACCGCCGACTGGCCAACTGAAGCCGCTGCCGCCTGAAGTCACTTCTTCTTGATCGTCCGAAGACGAAGATTGAGACGAAGACGACTCTGACGAAGGTTCCCGACCCGAATCGGAAGACTCTTCAACCGTCGATACCTTTTTCGGCTTCGCTTTGGTTTCCACTTTTGGCTCGATCTTTTTCGGTTCCACCATGACCTTCGTGCCTTTGACGATGATGATCGGAGCCGAACGACGAACCACTTGCTGGCCGATCCACTGCTCGTTTACGATCTCACCATTTTGCTTGGTCAGACGGTAATCGACGCGTTTCGCTCCGCTCTTGCCTGGGGAAGCGACGATTCGTTTGCCTGCCGCCAACTCCGAATTATGCCGAATGATCGTCTTGGGAGCGGTAGGAATCACTTCCGATACCTTCTCGACCGTGACGACGTCAATGACCGGATCAGGAAGCGTGATGCGAATGACCTGTCCAATCTGTAAGGTAAACTCTTCAATATCGGAATTGTTGGCATACACATCATCCTGGGTAATGCCGAACTTGGCCGCGATGGAACTGACTGTATCCCCTTCAACGACGGTATAGGTCACGGGTTCTTTTCGCCCAATTGTCAGCAGCTTGTAGGCTTCTTCGTCGCTCAGGATCTTCGTTGGCGAAGTCTCTGTTGCGTTGTACGTGATCTGATTGTTGACCTTGATCGACTCCAGCTTGGACGTGGAATTGTCGGTCGCAGCGGAGGATTTAGCGCCACCGGTGGAAGCCAGCTTTTTCGTCGCTGCGTCGGTTTGGGTGCCTTTTTCGATATACGAGTTTTTGGCTTTGGCTACCAGCTTCTTGGCGGTTGCTTCGTCCTTGACGATGCCCACCACCTTGCCGTTGACCACCAATTCCGTTCCGGTCGCATACGCCTTGATCGTGCCGTCCAGCTTGGCTAGAGTCGCCTCGGTATTCGGCACGACTTTGTAGCCTTCCGCCTTCTCGATCCGAATATCCGAAGCATACAGCTTCATGTCCGCATCTGGATACTGCGCAGAAAATTCCTTTTGTTTTTTCGCAACCAGCTCATCGACCTGCTTCTCATCCGCGATCGTGCCAATCACTGTATCGCCTGCATACACCGTATAGTAAGTATAAGTATGAGCTTCTTTGTATTGGAATCCACCAAATGTGATCCCGCCTGCCAATACGACGAAACCTGCCACCCCTGCTGCCCAGCGGCGAACTCGACGTGTCTTCCAGGCTCCCCGAGTTCCGACTTCAAACGAACCCGCCTGCTGCATTTCCTGCTGCTCGGAGGATTCTTCGTTACCCCGGTTCTTGTTGTCCAAACTTTCCATGATCTTCTCCTTTGCCTAACAGACTTGCAGATAACCGTCTCGTTCTCATACCTCGAAATAGTGTCAAAATTTTAACCTTTATAAAACCTTCGTCTACTTTACCACAGCCTCCAAGCATAATTCAACTTTGCAAAAAAGCAAAAAACCCGCGCCGGGCGCGGGTTTGCACGTTTCTAGCTAACTTTTTCTGCGAACAAACAGTGACGATTCCAAGTTCCGTCTCCGTTTCAGGTGTTAGTTGTAAATGGAGATGACCGGGTTCGTCTGCTCACGGTTACGACCTACGGAGAAGATCGCAATCGGAATTCCGGTCAGTTCGCTTACACGGTTCACATAGTTGCGAGTCGTCTCGGGCAGATCATCCAGCGTCTTCGCGCCGGTGATGTCTTCGCTCCAGCCCGGCATCTCTTCGTAGACTGCTTCGCACAGCGCGAGCTGCTTGAGGCTGGCCGGATAATGCGAGATCACTTCGCCGTTCAGCTTGTAGCCCGTGCAGATCTTGACGGTCTCCAGGCCTGTCAGCACGTCCAGCGAGTTCAGGGACAGTCCCGTGATGCCGCTGACACGTCTCGCGTGACGAACCACAACGCTGTCGAACCAGCCCACACGGCGTGGACGTCCGGTTACCGTGCCGTATTCATGGCCCGTCTCACGAATCGTATCACCAATCTCGTCGTGCAGTTCCGTCGGGAACGGACCATCGCCAACGCGAGTCGTGTAGGCTTTGGCTACGCCGATGACCTGGTTGATACGAGCTGGACCCACGCCGGAACCGATGCAGACGCCGCCTGCCGAAGGGTTGGATGAAGTAACGAACGGGTAGGTACCTTGGTCAATATCCAGCATGACCCCTTGTGCGCCTTCAAACAGCACTTTTTTGTCTTCGTCGATATATTCGTTCAGCACGACCGAAGTGTCGCAGACATAAGGGCGGAGAATCTCGGCATATCCGAGGTAGTTCTCCAGGATTTCTTCCACGTCTACCGTTCCACCGCCATAGACCTGCTCAATGATGTGGTTCTTCTCCTTGACCAGATGGCGCAGCTTGAGTTCGAATTCTTCGGCGTCCATCAGGTCCGCCATGCGGATACCGATTCGGGCCGCTTTGTCCATGTAGCAAGGGCCAATGCCTTTGCCGGTCGTGCCGATCTTGTTCGGGCCTTTGCGTTCTTCTTCCAGCGCATCCAGCACCATATGATAAGGCATGATGATGTGTGCCCGATCGCTGATGGACAGATTTTTCGTGGTGAAGCCATTGTCGTGAATATAGTTAATTTCCTCAATCAGCGCCTTGGGGTTGATAACCATCCCGTTGCCGATTACGCAGGCTTTGTCCGTGTAGAAAATGCCTGAAGGAATCATCGTCAATTTATACTTTTTGTCTTCGATCAAGATGGTGTGGCCTGCATTGTTACCGCCCTGATAACGAGCAACAACGTCAGCACCTTCCGCCAAATAGTCCGTAATCTTGCCTTTGCCTTCGTCTCCCCACTGCGTTCCCACTACGACTACCGTTGACATTATACATTCCTCCGTGGGTGCCTTTGCACCTTTGTATTGGTCGTCCGTCCTCTATCCCGGCAGGAATTCGTCAATGGAACAGCCCGGCTGAGAAGCGTGCTAACGGACGAGCGGAGACGGCTCTCTCATACTTTTTCGCACCGAGTACCGGCATGGAAAAAGCAGGACAGCGCTCCTTATGCTGCTTTAACGCAGCACTAACAGTGTACCAGCCTGATTTTTTAAAGTCAAATAAATAACGAACGAAAGAGGAGTTGTGTAAATTTAATGTTCGGAAAAAAGATAAGATTATCGGTTTGTGTAAAAAATAATCCATACTTGCTGCGTCTCTTGGATTTTGTCTACTCTTACAAATTCCATAAAAAGGGTTTGACGATGGAGAATCAGGGTTAAGTTAGGGGCATCAAACCTTTCGGTTCTCTGCATCATGAAAAACATCATAAGAAAAGAGGAATAAGAATGGTGAAACTTGCAGTCAAGATGTTGGCTAATGCTGTAGTCGTGATTGGATTAAGCATGTGGTTCGGTGACGCCGATTTCTTGAGCGCTTTGCTCGTCGCCGTCGTGCTCGGTGCCATCGCTTACGTACTCGGTGACATGCTGATCCTGCCCGCTGCCGGCAACACAGCCGCTACGATCGGTGACGCCGCCCTGACCTATCTGGTACTCTGGGGCGCCTCCGCCATGCTGGACTGGAACATCTCGTATTTCGATATTTTCGTGATCGCTTTTGTCGTCGGGATCTTTGAGTTCTTCTTCCACATCTGGCTGCTGCAAGATGGCATCCCTGGCCGAAAGGATAATAATGGCCATGCCAAGTTCCCGGCCCAGCGTTAAGGGTTCGGCGACATCCCGAAAGTCGGACTTCTAATAGAGAAGTCATTAGAATGTAGAAGTTATTGGATCGTAAAAGAGCGCAGCCAAAAAAAGCACCGGACCATACCTGTCCGGTGCTTTTCTTTGCCTACCCACCTTGAGGCCGCCGCGCACAAAAAAGGCCGCCGAATCTCTCCAGCGGCCTCCCCCTCTACCCTGCAAACGAGTCATGCGCCCGTTCGTAATTGACGAACTTGTTGAAGTTCTTCAAGAACACCAGCTCGACCGTCCCTACCGGGCCGTTCCGCTGCTTGGCGATAATGATCTCGATGATATTCTTCTTCTCGGTGTCCGCATTATAGTAGTCATCCCGGTAGAGGAACGCTACAATATCGGCATCCTGCTCGATGGAACCGGATTCCCGAAGGTCGGACATCATCGGACGTTTGTCCTGACGCTGCTCGACGCCCCGACTGAGCTGGGACAGCGCGATGACCGGAACTTCCAGCTCACGCGCAATCTGCTTGAGTGTACGCGAGATGTCGGAGACTTCCTGCTGGCGGTTTTCGCCCGCTTTGCCGCGGCCCTGAATCAGCTGGAGATAGTCGATGACGATCATGCCCAAGCCCTTTTCCTTCTTGAGGCGGCGGCATTTGGAACGAATATCTGCCACGGTAATACCAGGCGTATCATCGATATAGATCTCGGCTTCCGACAGCGAGGCAATGCCCATCGTCAGCTTGGTCCAATCTTCGTCGTTCTTGAATTCACCCGTCCGCATGACGCTTGCGTCCAGATTGGCTTCGGCACAGATCATCCGCTGAACGAGCTGTGCCGCCGACATTTCCAGACTGAAAATAGCGACGGTCTCGCCTGCACGCACCGAGACATTCTGCGCCACATTCAGCGCAAACGCGGTCTTGCCGACAGAGGGACGCGCCGCCAGAATAATCAAGTCATTGCGCTGGAATCCAGCGGTCATGCCATCGAGATCGACGAATCCGGAAGGGATACCGGTTGTTCCACCTGCTCCCCGGTTCTGGTGCAGCGTCTCGACCCGCTCGAAGACTTCCATGAGCACATCACGAATGGCGATGAAGCCGCTGCTGGAACGACGATTGGAGATCTCCAGGATCTTGCGCTCCGCATCACTCAGCAGCAGTCCGACGTCTTCGCCGCCGGTGTAGCCCTCGCTGACGATCTGCGTTGCGGTACGGATCAGCCTGCGCAGCATGGCCTTCTCTTCGATCATCTGCGCATAATATTCGACGTTGGCGGCTGTTGGTACCGCATGAGCCAGCTTGGATAAATAGCTAACGCCACCGATGTCTTCAAGCTGACCTTTATCTTTGAGCAGCGAGGTCAGCGTCACGAGATCGATCGGCTGACTCTCTTCCCCGAGCTGGACCATAGCCTCGAATATCATCTGGTGCGACTTGTCGTAGAAATCGTCGGCCGTAATTTTTTCCATGACTGCAATAAGTGCCTCGGCCTGGAGCAGCACCGCGCCCAGCACGGCCTGCTCCGCTTCCAGATTTTGCGGCGGAATCCGGTCGAAAAAGAGATCCTCGCTCATCTTATTCCTCCGAAACCTGGACCTTGAGCGTCGATTTGACGTCCTTGTGCAGTTTGACAGGAACTTGAGTCACGCCCAGCGTACGAATCGGTTCTTCGAGTTCGATCTTGCGCTTATCAATCTTCACACCCTGCTTGGACAACGCTTCAGCGATTTGCTTGCTGGTGATGGCACCAAACAGGCGGCCGCCTTCACCGGATTTGGCTTTGATCTGCACGGTCATCTCTTCCAGCTTTTTGCCCAGTTCAACCGCTTCCTGCTTTTCGTCCTCTTTGCGTTTTTCTTCAGCCGCATGCTGGTTCTCCAGCGTCTTCACGTTGCCCTGCGTTGCTGGCTTCGCTACACCGCTTTTGAACAGAAAGTTCTGTGCGTAACCTTCCGATACTTCTTTGATTTCACCTTTTTTGCCTTGACCCTTTACGTCCTTCAGGAAAATAACTTTCATTCAAATAACCCCTCTTCCTTTTCAATGTCTTCAAGTACGGCCAGCAGCTTTTTCTCCGCTTCACGCGGGGGAATATCGAGCTGCACCGCCGCATTGGTCAAATGCCCGCCGCCGCCCAGTCGTTCCATGACGACCTGAACGTTAATCTTGCCAAAGGAACGGGCACTAATGGCGGTCAGTCCATCAGGACGACTGCCGATGACGAACGACGCGTTCACGTCCGTCATGTTCAGCAGCGTATCTGCCGCTTGCGCAATCAGCAGCTGCGGGAATTGACGCCCTTCGTCGGTAACGGCAATCGCCACGCCGCCCATCACAACGCGGGCATGCTTGATGATCTCCGCTTTGGAGATATACTCGCCCAGATCCTCTTTGAGGACGCGCTGGACAAGCACGGTATCCGCGCCGCTTCGGCGCAGGAATCCGGCCGCCTCGAACGTGCGTGAACCGGTGTGCAGCGTAAAATGCTTGGTATCCATCGTGATGCCCGCCAGCAGCGTCGTCGCTTCCAGCGGCGTTAAAGTCATGTTGTCGTGGATGTATTGCAGCAGCTCCGTCACCAGTTCGCTTGCTGAGGAAGCGTACGGCTCCAGATAGACGATGACGGCATCGTTGATAAACTCTTCGCTGCGGCGGTGGTGGTCGATGACCACTACCTGCTTCGCCCGCTGCACAAGCTTGGGTTCAATCGTGAGCGACTGCTTGTGCGTATCCACGACAACAAGCAGCGTGCGCTCCGTCATCAGCGTCAGCGCTTCTTCCGGCGAGACAAAGCGGTCGGCCAGCGTCACGTCCGTGCGAATCCGCTCCATCATCTTGACAATGGATGGATTGTCGCCATCAAGGACGATTCCCGCCTCTACATCCAGCTTGTCGGCTGCCTTGAGCATGCCGATTGCCGCGCCAATGACATCCATGTCCGGATTCTGATGCCCCATAATCAGCACCCGGTCACTGCGCTTCATCAGGTCGCGCAGCGCGTGTGCGATGACACGTGCCCGGACGCGCGTCCGCTTCTCAACGGCATTGGAACGACCGCCGTAGAACGACAGGCGCTGACCAACCTTGACTGCGGCCTGATCCCCGCCGCGCCCCAGAGCCATATCAAGGCTCGACTGCGCCAGCGCACCCAGTTCACTGATCTTGTCGCTGCCGCAGGCCAGCCCGATGCTAAGCGTCATCGGGACTTTGAGATCGCTTGTCGCTTCGCGCACTTCGTCCAGGATGACGAAGCGGCTGTTCTCCAGCTTATCCAATGAAGCTTGATTGAGCAGCATCATATATCGCTCGCTGGACAATCGGCGCAGATAGACGTCATACTGCCGCGCCCAGCTGTTGATTAAGCTGGTCGCACGGGCGATCGTCAGCGTGCGCTGCTGATCGTCCATCCCCTGGAATGCTTCATCCAGATTATCAAGCAGCAGAATCCCGATTGCCAGGCTCTCCTTCTCGTAACGCTCCCGCAGCTCGGCCATCTCGGTCATTTTTTGCAGGTAGACCAGCCGCTCCTCGGGATAGACCCGAATGTCATACGTCTCCGATTCCACTTCAATCTCCGCGCGGACGAGACTAAGCGGTTCACGGGAACCGTCTTTCTTGTCACGGGTGAGCGGTGGAAGACCGGGCAGCAGTTCAGCAAGTGGCAGGCCTACAGCTGTCTCCAGTCCAAACAGCTGACCGACCTGACGATTATGCCATTCAACCATCCGATCCGAATCATACAGCAGCAGTCCGAAGGGCAGACGGTTCGTGACTTCGCCCTCGATACTCCCGACGCGATAAGAGAGTGTGGAGGTATATTCGGCAAGTTCGCGCCTGAATTTTAGCTCGGCCTGAAGCATCAGCAGCACAACGGCGAAGACCAGACACAGCGCAATCAGGCCCAACGGCCAGTTATAGGCGGTGACAAACGCCGTCAGCACGAGCAGCAGGAGAAACGCCCAGACGGTTCGATAACCGTACCAGCGTTTCAGCAAAAAGTTTGGCATGGTTTCCTCACCCTATCGTCTAGGTCTTGTAATAAATTCACGCAGCGGGAACGCCAGGTCGATGATCCCGATAATCCGCATGGGCGGGAATATAACAGTCACGATCGCCATCAGCACACTGATCGCGCGATGCCATCTTTTGACGTGCCCGATAAAGAACCAGAACCCGATCGCTTGAACGACGAAGCAGTACTGAAGCAGCGGAAGCAGGTTAACCGCAGCCATTTTCCAGAATCCGTCTGCCTGGTTGTAGGTCACCATATCCAGAATCAGCGCGATAAAATAATAGAAGATCAATGCACGAGGAAATCTCCACTCGTGTGCCGGACGCAGCTTGGGAGCGGCAACGCCCATCGACTTCAATACCGGACGCACAATGGCATGCGTAACAATCGCCAAGATGAGCGCACTTACCGTCATCCCCAGTGGAATCATCATTACCGTCTGATTGGAGATCTGGAAGATCAGATCCGGACTCCACTGCTCCTTGAACATCGGATTCATCTCGGCAATCGCCAGAAACGGATCAAACGTGTCATGTACAAAGTCGCTTACGTAATTGGACAGGTTGAAACCCAGCAGCATCTTGGCACCGGCAAGCAGCACCAACAGCAGGCCAAGCAGTGTACCCGCTCCATAGAGGATCGTTTGCAGGGCAGGCTTGCGTTTCTTGTACATATGTCCCATTACAATGCCCGGCACCAGGAAATAAACGGCCAGAATCAATGCGTAGGGAGCCAATGCACCCGATATAATGCCCAGAATCGCTAGAACAGGCACAACGTGCAGCCAGAATACGTTTACGCGCAAAGAGGCGTAAAGCACGGCTGCCGGAACGATCATGACCAACAATGTGATCGCGGACAGCGGCGTCAGCAGCGACAGGAGGACCAACAGGTAGAGAATGGCCCACATTGCCGAGGATAAACGCAATTTCAAGTAGATTCACCTCTTATGCGGATACGAAAGTTTAACCCTTATTATAGCATACCCCGAACAGCCCTCGATACCAAGTTAATCAAGTGTTACATATTCTGGGCAGCGCCGCTTTGTCTCGAAACGAAACCTGCGCAGTATTCAATAATCTGGCTGCGGCGAACAATCCCGATGAATCGACCGCGATCATCCACAACCGGCACGAAGTTCTGTGATTTGGACAAATTAATCAGATCCGCCATGTCCGATTCAATGGAAACCGGCTTGTTGTTCATGCGCAGCGGCAGCTCCTTGAGCATAAAGCGTGAAGCGTTCTCAAAAGTGATCTTGCCTTCGGAGCGTTTCATGTGCCAGAGGATGTCCCCCTCGGTCACCGTACCGGCGTACTGTCCTTCTTTGTCGATAATCGGAATAGCGGTGTACTGATGATGCTCCATACGCTCAATTACCTGACGCAGCGTAGCATCAAGGGTCACGAACGCCACTTCATGTTTGGGCAGCAGGAAAAAAGCAATATTCATAACGGATTTCTCCTTCTCTATACGGTTGTCGTAGTTACGGCAGGTTCGATGGTCTGGTGTATTTCTTGCGGGCCGTCTGATTGATGGGTCACCCAGCCAAGAATCGACCTTCCTTTTTATTATAGCGTAAAGTTGGGGGAGAAAGTAAAAATCAGCGCCCGGATATCCGGACGCTGATCCAAAATTTATTCGTTATGTATCGACATGCTCTCTTCGATTACACCAGACGCAGCCAGGAGGTAGCGCGTTCAGCAAATGAACCGGAACGTGCATAGCCGTAATCGAGCAGACGACCGGCATCCTGAAAGCTTTTTTCGCGGCTCTTGGCGCCCATGATAACCACAATCAGGCGCTGTCCATTCCGCTGCGCCGTGCCAGCAAGCGAATACCCTTCCTCCTCGGAGCCATACGCCTTCAGGCCATCCATGCCCCGATAGGCGTAAGGCCCGGCGAACTCTGGCAGCATCGCATTTTTGTTCATCAGGTAGATGCCGCGCGAACGAATCTCGGTCTGGGTCACCGACGACATGCGCAGCACTTCGGGATGAGCGTCAATTAACTCCTGGCACAGGATAGCCGCATCCTTGGCAGTTGTCCAGCTGCCTCGCTCTTTGTCGGCTTCTGGCTTACTGGCCGACGACCAAGTCTTCGCAGAAGAACGGGGTACAAATTGGGTGGATGCCGACATTCCGATCCGCCGGGCTTTTTCATTCATCATCCACGCAAAGGAAGTTTCCGTCCCTCCTGCATATCGGGCCAATGCACGTTCCGCCTGAGCGGAAGAGGAGACTGCCACTCCCATAAACAGCTCATTTAATGGAATCTTGTCATCCGGACGGAAAAAGATTCCTCCTCGATTCTCTTGTTCGAGCGGCTGGGATACCTGCTTCACCCCGTGCTTATCCTCTCCGCCCACCCGAACGGTGTCTTCCCAATCCATCCTTCCGCCCCGAACGGCGTCCAGCACCAACCATTCCGTCATGAGCTGGGTCATGCCTGAAGCCGGCACAACGCGGTCTCCTTCCGCCTGCCAGAGTACCTTGCCCGTTTGCGCATCGATCAGAACGGCAGCTGCCGCATCGATCTTGGGACGCCCTGCGAGCAGCTGCTGGGGAATCAGCAGCAGCAGGACAGCCAACCCAATCAATATTCTTTTTCTACCTATGCCTCCGCTCATGATTCGATCCGCTCCCTTCTGTTATAGATATAGACGTATACCAACATCATTTAGTATGCAAAAAAGTGAAATTTTTTTAACCTTTTTTCGTGAAAGTCAAAAAAAAGCGCAAAAAAGCCGAAATCGAACGGGAAGTTCGATTTCGGCTGGTGACAAATTTGTAAGATGGCTCAGAAAATGAAAGTGAATTAGGCGAAATGGCAGGCAACAAAATGCTCATTGCCCATGTCGCGGTATTCCGGCACCTGCTGTTTGCAAATATCCGAAGCCATTGGGCAGCGGGTATGGAACTTGCAGCCGGATGGCGGGTTGGCCGGACTTGGAATATCGCCCTGCAGCACGATGCGTTCGCGCTTGAGCGTCGGGTCTGGAACCGGAATGGCCGACATCAAGGCTTTGGTATACGGGTGCAGCGGATTGCTGAACAGCTCCTCTGTTGGAGCCATCTCCATCATCGTGCCCAGATACATAACGCCTACGCGGTTGCACAAGTGCTCAACGACGCTGAGATCGTGAGAGATGAACAGATACGTCAGCTGTTTCTCACGCTGAAGGTCACTCATCAGGTTGATAATCTGTGCCTGGATCGAAACGTCGAGTGCGGATACCGGTTCATCGGCGACGATGAATTCTGGCTGCATGATAAGCGCGCGGGCAATCCCGATCCGCTGACGCTGCCCACCGGAAAATTCATGTGGGAACCGATCATAATGGTAATCGGCCAATCCGCAGATCTTCATGGTTTCGATCACGCGGTCTTTGAGTTCTTTGCGGCTGACAAGGCCGTGGTCAAGCAGCGCTTCGCCGATCGCTTCGCCAACTTTAATCCGGGGGTTCAGGGAGCTGAACGGATCTTGGAAGACGATCTGCATCTTGGTACGCAGCTTGCGCAATTCAGTCTTGGACAACTCATGAACATCCTGTCCGTTGAAATGAACGGTTCCATCGGTCTTCTCGTTCAGGCGAAGCAGCGTACGGCCAATGGTGCTCTTGCCGCAGCCCGACTCGCCAACCAAACCAAACGACTCACCGCGATTGATGGAAAACGAAACGCCATCCACCGCTCGAACATCACCGACACGGCGCTGGAATACGCCGCCGGTAATCGGGAAGTATTTTTTTAGATTGTTCACTTGAACGAGGGGTTCGCCGCTTCCGCTACTGCGTGTTTTGTCCAATTGGACTGCCGATTCGCTCATTGCGCTTTCCCCTCCTCTTCATATAACCAGCAAGCCGTTTTGTGCCCATTCTCATGCGTGCGAAGAGGTGGCGTCTTGGCTTTGCAGATTTCCATGCAGAATTCACAGCGATCGTGGAAATGACAGTTATCGCCCAGATCAACAGGGTTCGGCACTTGCCCCGGAATCGAATACAGCCGTTCCTGACGCTGATTGATAACCGGTTTCGCTTTTAACAAGCCCTGTGTATATGGGTGCTTGGGATTACGGAACAGCTCCAGCACGGGAGCCTCTTCAATCACTTTGCCCGCATACATGACAACGACGAAGTCCGCCATCTCGGCAACAACGCCCAGATCGTGTGTAATCATCATGATGGCCGTGTTCATCTTGCTCTTAATATCACGCATCAAGTCGAGAATCTGGGCTTGAATGGTTACATCCAGCGCAGTTGTCGGCTCGTCCGCGATCAACAGCTTGGGATTGCAGCTCAGGGCAATGGCGATCATGATCCGCTGACGCATGCCGCCGCTTAATTCGTGCGGATAGGAATCAAAGATTTTCTCCGGACGCGGAATTCCCACCATCGTAATCAATTCGATTGCCCGGGCCTTGGCTTCCTTCTGCGTCATGCCCAGATGGTACAGCAGCGGTTCGGTGATTTGTTTGCCAATCGTAAACACCGGGTTCAGGGAAGACATCGGCTCCTGGAAGATCATGGCGATCTCATTCCCGCGCAGACGGCTCATTTCTTTTTTATTGAGTTTCAGCAGGTCTTTACCTTCAAAAAAGATTTCTCCGCCTACGATTTTGCCTGGAGGAGATTCGATCAACTGCATCAGCGACATTGCCGTTACGCTTTTCCCGCAGCCCGACTCGCCAACCACGCACAGCGTCTCACCCTCACGAATGGAAAAGCTTACATCGTTAACAGCCTTGACGGTGCCTGCGGACGTTTTAAAGTGGGTCTCGAGGTTTCGGAATTCGACTAATTCTTTTGCCATTTCGTCTCTCCTACTTCTTCATTATTTGCTTGGCTTGCCGTCTTATCGGTTCTTCATCTTAGGATCGAGCGCATCACGAAGGCCGTCACCAATCAGGTTGATCGCTGTTACGGTAATCAGGATACACATGCCCGGCGGAATCCAGATCCACGGACGTTTACGGAAGTCGATCAGGTTATTGGCCGCATTAATCATATTGCCCCAGGATGGAGTTGGCGGTACAACGCCGAGTCCGAGGAAGCTGAGTGCCGATTCGGTCAGAATGGCGCCCGCTACACCCAGGGTTGCGGATACAATGATGATCGGAATGGTATTTGGCATCAAGTGACGGAAAATTTTACGGTTGTCGCGGAGGCCAAGTGCTTCGGTTGCCTGCATGAATTCCTGTTCGCGCAGCGTCAGAATCTGGCTTCGTACGAGTCGAGCGAGGCCAACCCAGCCCAAGATCCCGATAATCAGCATCAGGAAATAGATCCGTTTTTCCGGAGCTACTTTCAAGTCCGACAATATGGCGCCCAGCGTAATCAGAATCGGCAGCGTAGGCAGCGCCAGGAAGACGTCGGCGATCCGCATGATAATCGTATCCGCATAGCGGCGATAGAAACCAGCGACTGCGCCCAGTGTTGCCCCGATCACAACGGAGATCGCCGTTGCGACCAGACCAACGGTCAACGAGATTCGGCCAGCCAACATTACGCGCAGCATGATGTCTCGTCCGAGTTTGTCGGTTCCCAGCCAATGCAGGGAACTTGGAGCCGAATTTCTATTTTTGACGTCCGTTTCATTAAGCGTATATTGCGAGAAGAAAGGTCCCACAAAACAAATCAGAAACATAATGACCAGAATGACAAGTCCGATCAGAGCCAAACGGTTTTTGGCAAAGCGACGAACCGCGATTTTCCATGGCGATTCGGTTTTGACGATCTTGAGCTGCTCCTGAAGCTGCTCGGTTCGGTTTTCCGGCTGTTCCACGTTCAATCTCCTCCTACTTTAGACGAATTCTCGGGTCTGCAACCCCGTACAAGATATCGGACAACAGATTGCCGAGAAGCGTCAGAACCGCCAGGAACATCGTAAATCCGAGCATCAGCGGATAGTCGCGCATGTTCAGGGACGCCAGGTAGATTTGACCGATACCCGGCCAAGCGAAGACGCGTTCGAGGATCATTGCGCCGCCGAACAAGCCCGGCAGCTCGAACCCGAGCAGCGTAATGGCAGGAAGAAGCGCATTACGGAAAGCGTGTTTGAAAATAACGGTACGTTCCTTGAGACCTTTGGCACGTGCCGTACGAATGTAATCTTGACGAATAACTTCCAGCATACCTGTACGGAAATAACGAGTCAGGCCGCCAACGTTCAGCACGGTCATGACCGTTACAGGAAGAACCATATGGCTTGCGACATCCTTGATATAAGCGAAGCCGCTTGCGTTTAACCCGGCCGAGGTCATCCCTCCGGTCGGGAACCATGTCAAATCGAGTGCAAAATATTTGATGGCGAGCAGCCCGATGAAGAACGAAGGCAGCGACATCAGCAGGAAGACTAGCAAGGTCACAACTTTATCAAAGAATGAATATTGGAATTGTGCAGAGAATACCCCGACGAACGCGGCGATCGTCCAACTCAAAATCAATGTCACGATTGCGATGGCAAACGAGTTCCAAACGTAAGTATTGATGACTTTGGTTACCGGCATCTTGTGCTGGAACGAATCCCCTAGGTTACCGGTTAACATATTTTTGACCCAAACGAAGTACTGTTGAACGGGTGGCTTGTCGAGACCGTAAATGGCTCGAAGCTGATCCGCTCTTTCTGCCGTCATATTCGGATTCTGGGATGCGGTGATATAATCTCCCGGAACCATTTGTGAAATGGCAAAAACAATGATCGAAATACCGATCAAAGTCGGGATCATCTGCAGCAGCCGCCGGATGATATACTGACTCATTTGCACGTCTCCTTCTGGCATTATAAATCGATATGCCCAGCTCTCTCGAGCTGAGCATATCGGATGACCAATTCTTATTTCCGAAAGCTGTTATTGAGCAACTTCGACTTGGCTCAAGCTGTGTTGGTACTCTTTGTAAGGTGTAATATCCCAGCCATCGAGTCTGCCGTTAATCGCCAGCATATTCGTTCTTTGGTACATCAAAATTTCAGGAGCGTCGGCGTTGATTTTTTGGTAAGCTTCCGCGTAAATTTCTTTACGTTTGTTCAGATCCAGCTCTTTTTTGCCTTTTGCATAGAGAGCGTCAACTTCTTTATTCGAGTAACCGGAGTTGTTTTGCGCACCGTCTGTGATGTAAACCGTGCTATCCGGGTCAGGAGTCAGGCCCCATGCGGCGAAGAACATATCGTAGTCGCCTCTGTCCTTTTTCTCCATGATTGCGTTGAAGTCCAGGGTTTCGGTTACAAGCTTGATGCCCAGCTCTTGATAGTTCTCCGTCATGATCGGGATCAGAGCATCGACAACCGGGTTCTCAGCCGTAGCGGAGAAGTTGATCTCGAATTTCTTGCCGTCTTTTTCACGGATGCCATCAGCGCCGACTTTCCAGCCTGCTTCATCCAGCAATTTCTTCGCTTCTTCCGGATTGTAGTCGTAAGGGTTGATCTTGTCGGCTGTGTAAGCCCACGATACGTCAGATTGAGGAATGTTGATGACTTCAGCGTAAGGACCGTAAGCAGCGTCAACTACTTCAGCACGGTTCAGACCATAAGTCAGCGCCTGGCGAACCTTAACGTCGGCAAACATCGGTTTCTTGTTGTTCATGGCCACATAGCCATAACCGTTGTTTTTCAGAACGTCAACGTCCAGGAAGCCCATGCTCTTCAGCTCTTCAACGTTATCTTCGTTAACGGTGATGTTATCGAGATCCGTTTCGCCGGATTGCAGCATCGCCATGTTAGTCGTGTCAGTTGTCGTTTTGAAGATGATATTCGGAACTTTAGCCACGCCACCATAGTAGTTTTCGTTGGCTACCAGGTCAACTTCTTGACCGGCCGAGTAGTTCTTCATTTTGTAAGCACCAGCGCCCATTGGCTTCGTGTTCAGTGCTTTTACGGTAGTCAGGTCGCCTTGTTTGTACCCTTTACCATAGTAAGCTTCCGGCAGGATAGCGATACCGCCCAGGTTAACCTGAGTCATCGCATCGTAATCGCTAACGGTTACCGATACCGTTTGATCGTCTACCACTTTGATGCCGGAAATTTCTTTAGCCGTGCCTTTGTTATATTCATTAGCCCCTACAATGTTCCAGCTAAGTGGATCGGATTGACCGTCATAGCTTGCATCCATATAGAGCTTCATCGTGAACAGGTAGTCGCTGGCCTTAACCGGAGTACCGTCGCTGAATTTCGCACCATCGCGGATGTGGAACGTGTAGGTTTTATTGTCTTCAGAAATTTTGATGTCATCGGCCATATCGTTTTCGTACGTACCGTCGCCTTTGACTTTAATGAAACCGGCGAAGATCGTGTCGTCAATCGCCACGTCATAGGCCGTTTGGTGGAACAGCGGGTTAAATACGCCTTGAGGTGCTGTTGTACCAATAATCATCGAATCCGTACGAGCCTTGGCCGCTTCAGGATTTGAATTCATGTCTGTCGCTTCGGTCAGGCCGATTGCATCGCTTTCGCCTTCCGCAGCGGGTTCCGCTTCATCTGTTGCCGCTGTTTCGTCAGTCTTGTTGTCTGTGGTTGCCGTTTCGGTAGGTGTGGTTGTATCTGTCTTTGCTGTTTCTTCGCCACCGCCGCAAGCAGCCAGGATCGAGCCGAAAGCCATCAAAGTCACCAACATCAAAGATAATCTCTTTTTCATGTAGATCCCCCTATCGAGTTTTTAAAACTGAAAAAGCTATAAAAATAATCGGAAATCACCGAAGCGATCCTGACTATTTTGAACAACTCGTGCCGACGGACGACAAACTGACGACAAATGCCATGCGATGAAGCCTGAATGAAGATGTATAAACGCATTTGCCGACCAAGCATTTAACCTTTGGTCGATTCACAACCGCACAATGTCTTACATTAAAGCGTCGGCTTAATGAACCAGCGGTAAATTTAATGTAAATAATACGTGTAAATTATATTCACGTCAATACCTTTTTTTGAGAAAAAAACGCTTTTCATGATTCAATACCGTATTAAACGTGTATTTTATATCTTTTTTTTGCATAAAAACACGGAAAACCAACCGAAAGAATACCTTTTCGGAAAAATGATGATATGTAAAACCGAGTTCATGTTAAGTTATATGACAAAAAGCTGCAAAACCAGTTCTGCTGCTGGATTCCCCTCTCAAAAAGGGAGTTTTTTCATTCTAGCACATCAGCGCCAAAAGAATAGTCTTTTTTGTCACTTTTACCCTAGGGCTTTTGTTTTCCTTCTATTATAAGAACGTTTTCATATTTGTACAGCCTTTTTTGCCTTTGTACCCTTTTTATCCTATACAAAAAGAGACGATCCAGCCCTAAGGCCGTTCGTCTCTTGGTCAATTGCTATTATTCCGTAGTGTAAGGCAGCAGGGCTACCTGACGGGAACGTTTGATGGCAACAGTCAGCATGCGTTGGTATTTCGCGCTTGTGCCTGTTACGCGACGTGGCAGGATTTTGCCGCGCTCGCTGATAAATTTACGGAGCAGGTCCGTATCTTTATAGTCGATGTAAGTGATCTTATTTACAGTGAAATAGCACACTTTACGACGCTTGTTGCGTCCACGACGTCCGCCTTGACGTCTTTCGCCGTCTCCGCCTTCACGTTGTCTAAAGCTCATATCATTCAGTCCTTTCTGTTGTTAGAATGGCAGGTCATCATCCGAAATATCGATCGGTCTTCCGTCATCGGAAAAAGGATCCTGATTGTTGCTGCTGCCGCCCCCGCGAGGAGCTTGGCCGCCTCCGCGATTCCCGCCGCCACCACCATAAGATGGCTCCGGACGATTGCCGCTTGCGCTGCCTCCGCCGTTGCCGCCTCCATAGGAAGACGACTCGTCGCGGCCCGATCCGCCGCCGCCATCGCGGTTCGGCGATTCCAGGAAACGGACATTATCAGCAATAACTTCAGTGACGTATACACGTTTACCTTCGTTATTGTCATAGTTCCGTACTTGAATACGACCTTCTACCGCCGTCAAGCGTCCCTTACGCAAATAGTTTGCGCAGGTCTCCGCCAGCTGACGCCAGGTAACCACCGGAATGAAGTCCGCTTCGCGTTCTCCACCCTGGCTCGTAAACGGACGATCGACTGCAATCGTAAACTGGGTTACGGCCACACCCGCAGGCGTGTACCGCAGCTCAGGGTCACGTGTCAGCCGACCGATCAGAATGACTCGGTTCAACATCTCGATCCCCTCCTTTACACGGTAAATCTTCCGATTACTTCGTAGGTACTGCGGTAATCAGGTAACGAATGACATCGTCAGAAATCTTCATGACGCGTTCAAGTTCAAAGACAACTGCCGGCTCAGCCGTGAAGTTAGTCAGAACGTAGAATCCGTCACGATGTTTCTTGATCTCATACGCCAGGCGACGTTTACCCATAGCATCGTGCTTGGTAATTTCGCCGTTACCGTCAGTGATGATGCCCGAGAATCTATTGATCGCGGCGTCTACCGTTTCTTGTTCAACGTCTGGACGAATGATGTACATCACTTCATAGTTACGCATAAGTTTCACCTCCTCTTGGTCTAAGGCCCCTACTCAAAGATAGGAGCAAGGAACGGGCTATAAGCCCGGACCGTATTATTATACCAGACTTCGCTTATGTCAGCAACAAGAATTTCCAGCCGCTGAAAACAAAAAAACGACCTTCGGTCGTTAGTCTGAGTAACAATATGGCGGAGAGGGTGGGATTCGAACCCACGCACGCTTTGACACGCCTAACTGATTTCGAGTCAGCCCCCTTGGGCCTCTTGGGTACCTCTCCACAAACAAGTTTCACAACAAGATTTATTCTATAGCAGGCGAGCCGAAAAATCAAGCGCTTTATCAGATTTCACAAAAAAATATTCCCGTATTTCAAAAAGGATGGCGCGTCTGCTTTATGGCAAAAGAAAAAGCGGACTGGAATCAAGCTTGACTCCATTCCGCTGTCACCATTGGTTTTGCTGCCTGACTTTTCTTTTAGTCGATCGGCGTTCCGTTCTGTTCATCGCGGCACTCCGGCGGCAAAACGGCGAGAACCCGGGGATTGCGAAAAAAATCGTGCTGCAGATAATTCAGGAGTTCTTCAAGCTGTATTTTCGCTTGCGATGGAGTCGAACTCTCGATCTCACGAATATCCAGTTCAAAATAAAGTTCTTCTTCAGACTCATTTGAACAAATGCCTACGCCAAATGTTTCAACGTAATTCGGCTCGTGGAATCTGTCGCTTACCACTTCGTTGGGAAAGGTCATACGCAGCCAGTTCGCAAACTTCTGATGTGCTTCGTTGAAAATCTTGATCGCGCTCGATACGCTCGCAAAAAAAACATCACTGTCAAACGACATCACATAGGCTCGTTCCGAAAAAAAGGTCGGCTCTCCGTAATTTTTTTGCAGGAAGTCAAACCGGATCAACTCGTTTTCATAAAGCCTTTGACTATGGATCGAGATCATGGCACAAACCTTCTCTTATACGATTTGATCGAAACTTTTATTTACTGCTGATCCGCTGCCGCAGACTTCAGTACCTTCTTGAGATTCTTCTCGAATTTGGCTCGCGGAATCAATACGCTGTGCTGACAGCCCACGCATTTGATTCGGATGTCCATCCCCATTCGGATGATCTCCATTTCGTTACTGCCGCATGGATGCGGCTTTTTCATCTGTACGATGTCTCCCAGCCCAAACACTTTACGTTCCAATCGGGCACCTCCTCACTTACTGCGCCGAACGAGGCTTGTCTTCCGTATTCGGCGTCTTTTGCGCGTCCGTCTTCTCGGATTCCGGCTTGCCGGGTCCTTCCGCATCGGCCTTTGCCAGCTCCGCTTCCGCCCGCGCGGCTTCTTGCTCCCGAAGCGAAACTTCTTCCGCTTCTTTGGCTTTTCGCTCCGCTTCTTCGGCAAGCGCCTGCTTCAGCGCGTCGTCCCGCTCCATCGCCCGCTTGATTTCGCCGCGAATCAGGCTTTCCACCTCAGCCTGAGCGTTCGGGGAACACTTGACCGCAATCCGCAGCGTGTATTCTCCGGTCGTCATCGCTTGAACGCCTAGAACTCGGGGAGCGCTCAACACTTTCGCGTTTTCTTCATGCACTTTCTCCAAAGAACGGGCGACCAGATGATTCGCCTCATCCAGAGGTCTTGCCGCCGCCATCGGAATATCAATGACCGCTTGAGCGTCGGCCAGTGAGAAATTCGTAACGTTCGTGATCGTTCCGTTTGGAATCGCATAGACTTCACCATTCCAATTCCGCAGCCGGGTCGTCCGCAGGCCAATGACTTCTACCGTCCCCTTAAAGGTTGCAATCTGTACCACATCGCCTACGGCAAACTGATCTTCAAACACGATAAAAAATCCGGTAATCACGTCTTTGACCAAACTTTGTGCGCCGAAACCAATCGCCAGACCGATCACCCCTGCACCCGCGATCAGTGGAGCCAGATCATATCCCAGTTCCGAGATAATCAGCATCAGCATAATGAAGTTCAGCGCAATGTTCGTCACGTTCTTCAACAGCTTCCCAACTGTAACGAATCGTCTCGGTTTGACCCGGAATTTATTTTCACTGCTTTCCTTGTGCTGACGCAGCAGCGCCCGATCAATTACTTTGTACGTGATGCGAATGGCCACCTGCGCCAATACGATAATCAGCACAATGCGCAGCGCCGTATCCGCCAGTCCAATCCAGGTTGCCGGGTCCGTGATCTTGTGCCATAGACTCGATGTAAAGCTGAGCGCATCATCGACCGTCTTGCCCGGATCTGATTCTGGAGAATCTGTGTCGTTCGTAGACGTAGTTAGAAATCTGTAGAACATGCCAACACTCCTTTCCGTTGCAGCAGTCGGCGCTTAGATCAATGGTTCGTAAGCCGACTCTGTTCTGCGGAAGATCCCTCGCATTTGTACGTTCTCTGCCCGCACAATGTCGAGGATCTCTTCCAACTCCCCCTCGGCAAAAGCAAGCGATAACGCACATCCAGCGGTAATTCCGGCAGGTGTCGGGATCAGGTTAAAAGTGATCTGACGTTCATCAAGCAGCATCTCGGCTCGCAGCGCCTGCTGCGAGGAATCGAACGCCATGATCCGTTCCTGCCCGTTCAACGGCTGCCGTCCCGCCGTGCCAATTCAATGGCCTCTTTTTCTTCCGGAGACAGCGCATATTTTGAGTCTCCTTGATCCAGCGGTTTCGCATAGACATAAGAGCTTTCCCGATTATGCAGTCCACTGACGACAATCCCGTTGTCCAGATCATCCAGCAGTGCAAATGAAAAGCTGAGGTCGCTGCCCTGATCGGAAAATGCATTGTAGCGCTTGATCCCTACTTTGTTCTTCGCCATCCGCTGACGCTGTTCGATCGTCAGCATTGTGCGGCGCTGCTTCTCCTGCTCGTCCTCGACCGAATCAGTTTGCGTCTTCAAACTGAGCAGCAGGGATTCAAGATCTTCGATCCCCGCACCTGCCATCATACGTTCATACCGCTTGCGCAGCCGACCCAGTTTGACCGATTGTGCAATCACGAGAATCAGAAGGAAAAGCACCAAGAGGGTAAGGCCCGCTACAATAACGAACAATTGCTCGCTTATCAAGTTATTCAATTCTGTCATGCTTCGACTCTTTCCCTTCTGCTACTGTCTAGTCGGAAGTTTGTAAAATCGGCGCTTGCTTTCACGAGGGTAAGTCATCTGGGGTATTTACCCACTTGATGGACGTCCTACACGAATAGCTCTGATCTCTCCAGCGAGAGCCGCCTTTACAAACTTCCCCGATGATCTACCGCAGGGTACAGCGGGCGATCTCGCGTACCGCTCTCACCAGCGCTTCAACTTCCGTCTTTGTGGTATCATGTCCGACACTGCATCGCAGTGCGCCGCTTGCCGTCGTGTTGACTATGCGATGAGCCAGCGGAGTACAGTGGAAGCCGGCTCGCACCGCAATTCCATAATCCCGATCCAGCCGAAAAGCAATCTCTGAAGGTTCCATGCTCTCCAGGGTAAAAGAGACGATCCCTGTCCGGGGTTCACCCAATCTCGGACCCAACAGTCGAAGTCCATCCAGGGCGGACAGTTGCTCCATCATCAGCTGCGTCAGCTGCCATTCCCGCTCTCCAATGGCCGCTGCTCCTTCGCCCCGCACATACCTTACGCCCTCCCCAAGTCCTGCAAGGCCAACCGTATTGGGCGTACCCGCCTCATAGCGGTCAGGGCGTACCGAAGGTTGATCGGTTTCTTCCGACTGGCTGCCCGTGCCTCCGTGAATCAGGGGAACGGGATCAAGCGCCGGATGAATGTACAGCCCGCCCGTTCCCTGCGGGCCCAATAATCCTTTATGTCCGGGAAAAGCCAGCAGATCAATCCCCAGCTTGCCCACATCAATGTCCATGACGCCTGCACTCTGCGCTGCATCAACCAACAGGGCTGCCCCACAGCTTTTTGCAAGCTCGGCAATGTCAGCTATCGGCAGAATACTGCCCAGCAGATTGGAGCTGTGATTGCAGATGATGAGCTTCGTCTGCGATCGGCACAAGCCGCTTAATTCATCCAGATTGAGGTGACCGGTCTCATCAACCTGTATATAATCGACATCAATTCCGAATGTACGGCGCATATATTCCAGCGGCCGACGAACGGAATTATGCTCGATCATCGTGGCAATTGCATGATCGCCGGGTTGAAGCAGCCCCTTAATCGCCTGGTTGAGCGCTGCCGTAGTATTGGGCATATAGGCAATGTCTTGAGGATCGGCAATGCCGAACAGTCGGCTTAATTCCATCCGGGTTCGCATCAGCACTCGTCCGGCATTGATTGCCATCCGATGACTGCCCCGGCCGGGATTGGCCGACTCTTCCCGCATCGCATGCTGCATCGCCTCCCATACGCCCGGTGGCTTGGGCCAGGAAGTAGCCGCATGATCCAGATAGATCACAGGCTGATCTTCCGATTGCTTCATATCATCACCCCCTCCATTCGCGTCCACCGGACACGACACCGGTGAAGGATCAGATCGATACTTATAATGAAGGAACACGCTGCATCTTTACTAAAAATGACTGTCTATTGAAGCAGATCCAACAGCCGCTGCAAGTCCTCCTGATTGAAATAACTCAGCTCAATCTTGCCTCTATCCTTACTGCCCGGCTTGATCTTAACCGTTGTCTTGAAGTGCTCTCTAAGCGATTCTTCCACATCTTCAATATAAGGATTACGCTTTTTGAGCTTATTCTTGGGCTTGCTGCTCGCTTTTGCATTGGCTTGCTGAACGGCTTCTTCCAGCTCACGAACACTCCACTGCTCACGGATAGTTTTTTCAGCCAAAGCAATCTGGAATTCCGGATTTTTAAGTCCAACGATCGCTTTCGCATGGCCCATCGACAGCGTTCCACGTGAAACATGTTCTTTCACTTCCTCCGGAAGCGTCAGGAGACGAAGAAAGTTGGCGATGTGTGAACGTGACTTGCCCACTTTCATCGAAAGTTCTTCCTGTGTCATCTTAAACTCATCCATCAGCGCTTGATAAGCGACTGCAATCTCCATTGCATTGAGATTCTCACGCTGCACATTTTCGATGAGAGCAATCTCCATCACCTGCTGATCGCTAAATTCACGGACAACCGCCGGAATCTCGGTCAAGCCAGCCAGAGAAGAAGCCCGGCTGCGACGTTCACCTGCAATAATCTCGTACCCCTTGAGCACACTGCGAACGATGATCGGCTGAATGACACCATGCTGACGAATCGACTCGGCCAATTCCCGCAATCCTTCTTCGTCAAAAGAGTGTCTCGGCTGGTAGGGGTTAGCACGAAGCTGGCTGAGTGGAACATCGATCACCTTGTCATTTTCACCCACAGCCAACGAAGGGATTAGCGCATCCAGGCCTTTGCCAAGCCCTTTGCCCGCTTTCTTATTCATCCATAATCACTTCCTTTGCCAGCTCCATATAGACTTCCGCTCCCTTGGATCTTGGATCGTATGTCATAATTGTCTGACCATGCGAGGGCGCTTCGCTCAGGCGAATATTGCGCGGAATGATGGTACCGTACACTTTGTCCTGGAAATACTTCTTCACTTCTTCGATGACCTGGATGCCCAGATTGGTGCGTGCATCCAGCATGGTGAGCAGCACCCCTTCGATCTGAAGCTCCGTATTCAGGTGTTTTTGCACCAGCCGAACCGTATTGAGCAGTTGGCTCAGACCTTCCAGTGCATAATATTCGCATTGAATCGGAATGATAACCGAGTCGGCGGCTGTCAGCGAATTAATCGTCAAGATGCCCAGGGAAGGCGGACAATCAATCAGGATATAATCGTAGTTGTTCTTGACCAGATGAATATTTTTCTTGAGCCGCATTTCCCTTGATACCACCGGTACCAGTTCAATCTCTGCACCGGCTAACTGGATCGTGGCAGGAATCACATCAAGCCCTTCAATATGCGTAGGAACGATAACCTGTTGAGGATGCACTTCATTAATCAGCACATCATAAATGCAGTGTTCCACATCGGCTTTGTTGATCCCTACGCCGCTTGTCGTGTTCCCCTGCGGGTCAATATCGATCAGCAGCACACGCTTGCCCAGTTTGGCCAGGCCCGCACTCAGGTTGACGGAAGTGGTCGTTTTGCCGACTCCGCCTTTCTGATTGGCGATTGCAATGATTTTGGACAATCGAATTCACCTCGGTTGACGTTACGTTAAACCCGTCAGGATTTTTTGGGAATCCGAATCACGATCTCATAATGATCCCCCTGGTCGGCTTCCGTTTTCTGAATATCCATACCCGATCCCGAGATCATGTCGATGGAATGTCGAATGGTATTAAGCGCCAATCGAACATCCTTGGAATAGGAGACGCGTTTGGATTTTTTGAGCGGAGCGACTTCTTTGTAAAAGGCAACTCGGGCTTCCGTCTGCTTCACGTTCAGTTCCTTGTCCACGATCTCTTTCAACACTTTGAGCTGAAGCTCCTCACTGCTTAACGACAACAAGGCACGGGCATGACGTTCGGTAATTCTACGCTCCGTCAATGCTTGCTTGACCGCCTCCGGAAGTTGAAGCAGCCGGAGTTTATTGGCGATCGTAGACTGGCTTTTCCCCAGACGCTGCGCCAGACTCTCCTGGGTCAGTTGGTGCATCTCCAGCAGCTTATCGTAGGCGACCGCTTCTTCAATGGCCGTCAGACCTTCACGCTGCAAATTTTCGATCAGCGCGATGGAAGCTGCCTGTGAATCGTTAAACTCACGTACGATCGCCGGTACTGTCGGCATCCCCAACTTGCGAACGGCTCGCCAACGGCGTTCTCCCGCAATGATCTCATAACGCCCCCCGCGCATCCGGACAACAATGGGTTGGATGACCCCATGGGTGCGGATCGTCTGGCAGAGTTCCTCAATCTTCTCTTCATCAAAAAGAGTACGCGGTTGGTAGGGACTGCCGACAATTTCGTCCACTGGAACCTGCTTGACTTCATCTTGGATCGAACGTTCCGTCAGCCCGAATAACTTGGAAAATTGCTCTTTCATTCCGAACATGACCACCTATTCCGGGAAGACGTTTAACCGCCTTCTCAAGAAATTTCAACTCCCTGCTTGGCTGATGTAATTGGGCATCAGGCATTTCATCCGCTTCCGCTACAGGCCCGTGTTCCCCCCACAGTATCTGCCCCTTGTGAAGCCGCAAGCCCGATGCTCGCCAAGCTTTTCCTTACTACCATTTGCAGCGTGTGTCCTCGATTCCATATAGCTCCAAAAAGTCTGCGGACAGACAATTTCAGTTTATCACTTTTCTCCGGTGAATCCTATCCTGAAATCCGCCTCACAACCGACCTTCCTTCGTTCAAATTCCCATAAAAAAAGCCGCCCGGAGGGCGGCCTGGTTATAGTCGATGACTCTATCCTCCAGCCTGTTCCACGTGAAACAGTGCCGAGATTTATAGACAATTGGGATCGAATAATGAGACCGGCAAGAACATTAACTTTGCGTTTGAGCAGAGTCCAATTTGCGGGTTGATCCTCGAAATCCGCGCCTTATACCAATGGCTTTTTCAGAGGGAGTCCCGGTGTGCGTGGATATTTGTACGGGGTAATGCCCCGCTTCTCCACACAGATGATGTGACGCTCCGAATCATCGAATGGCAGACGGAAAGCCTCCACATTCACGATCTCCCCACGAAGTTCACGCAGACTCTTCTTGGAATCTTCGATCTCTTCCGTTGGGTCCGTCCCTTTCATGGCGGCGAATACGCCTTCCGGCTTGACGAACGGGAGACAGAACTCGTTTAATACAGCCAGACGCGCTACAGCGCGAGCTGTAACCAGGTCGAACTCATCGCGGTAGCCGCGCTTGTGTCCCCATTCTTCCGCACGACCGTGCAGGAACTCGGCGTTCGTCAGTCCAATGGCTTCTCCCACCGCTTTGAGGAACGTGATCCGCTTGTTCAGCGAATCGATGATGCACAGCTTGAGATGAGGAAAGGCGATCTTGAGCGGTACGCCGGGAAATCCCGCACCCGACCCAATATCTGCAAGGCTGTTCATCTTGTTCATATCCACATAGAAAGCGAGGGTCAGCGAATCGTAGAAATGCTTCTCATAGACCTGTTCCCGCTCTGTAATACCGGTCAGGTTCATCTTCTCGTTCCATTCAATCAGCAGTTGGTAATAGGTCTCGAATTGTTCAAGCTGCTGCTCGTTCAACGCGATGCCTTTACTCTGAAGCCGTTCGACGAAACACTCTTGAATAACGTCCATGCTTACCCCCGTGCCGCCGCCACCCGGTTATGTTGTTCCAGGTAGACGAGCAGAATCGAAATATCGGCGGGCGTTACGCCCGAAATGCGTGAAGCCTGTCCAATCGACAGCGGCCGGATTGCAGCCAGCTTCTGTTTGGCTTCCATCGCCAGGCCGCGTACTTCGTCATACGCGAGGTCTTCCGGAAGCTTCTTTTGTTCCATCTTCTTGAGACGTTCCACATGCGCCAGCTGCTTTTCGATGTAACCGGCATATTTGACCTGAATCTCGACCTGCTCCTTCATCTCTTCATCCAGCTCAAGATCGGTTGGGATGATGTCGGCAATATCGGCATAAGACACTTCCGGACGGCGCAATACGGTCAGCAGATCCGAACCGTTATTGATCGTCGCGGACTGTACACGTTCCAGCATCGGGTTCACTTGATCCGGGTGAACTTTGGCTTTGCGCAGGCGTTCAATCTCCGCTTCGACCTTCGCCTTTTTATCGAGGAAAGCCGTATACCGTTCTTCGGAGATCAGACCAATCTCATGACCGATCGGAGTCAGACGCAGATCCGCGTTGTCATGACGAAGCAGCAGACGATATTCCGCACGCGAAGTCAGCAGGCGGTAAGGTTCGTTGGTTCCTTTGGTCACCAGATCGTCGATCAGCACACCGATATAGCCCTGTGAGCGGTCGAGTACGATGCCTTCCCGTCCCTGCGCTTTGCGTGCTGCGTTGATCCCCGCCATAATGCCCTGTCCAGCGGCTTCTTCATACCCTGATGTTCCATTGATTTGTCCCGCTGTAAACAGTCCCGGCATTTGCTTGGTCTCCAGTGTAGGCCACAACTGCGTAGGAACCATGGCATCATATTCGATCGCATAGCCGTTACGCATGATCTCTACTTTTTCCATACCCGCGATTGTCCGCAGCATCCGCAGCTGAACGTCTTCTGGCAGACTGGTAGACAGTCCCTGCACGTAATATTCCGACGTATTTTTACCTTCCGGTTCGAGGAAAATCTGGTGCTTCGACTTGTCGCTGAAGCGCACCACTTTGTCTTCGATGGACGGACAGTAGCGTGGGCCTGTTCCTTCGATCAAACCCGAGAACATTGGCGCACGATGCAGATTGTCATTGATGATCTGATGCGTCTCCGGCGACGTATAGGTCAGCCAGCAAGGAAGCTGCTCGTTATCCGACCCTTTGGTTTCGTAGGAGAAGAACTTGGGGTTGTCGTCGCCTGGTTGAATCTCGGTTTTGGAAAAGTCGATGGTATCCTTGTGTACCCGCGGCGGTGTACCTGTCTTGAATCGAACCAGATTGAAGCCCAGTTCACGCAAGTGCTGCGACAAACGTACGGAAGGCTGCTGGTTGTTCGGACCGCTCTCATACGTCAGTTCTCCCATGATGATCTTGCCGCGCAGATACGTTCCGGTGGTCAGCACGACCGATTTGGCCAGGTAACGGGTTCCGGTCTGTGTGATAACGCCCACACATTTGCCGTCTTCCACGATCAGTTCTTCCACCAATCCTTGACGCATCGTCAGATTGGATTCGTTCTCCATCGTTTCTTTCATGGCGTGTTGGTAGGAGAATTTATCAGCCTGCGCACGAAGCGCATGAACGGCTGGGCCTTTGCCCGTATTCAGCATCCGCATCTGGATGAAAGTCTTGTCGATATTGCGTCCCATCTCGCCGCCGAGTGCATCAATCTCGCGCACGACATGGCCTTTGGCTGGTCCGCCGATTGATGGATTACATGGCATAAACGCCACCATATCCAGATTGATCGTGACCATCAGTGTCTTGCAGCCCATCCGGGCCGCGGCCAGCGCCGACTCGACGCCAGCATGTCCGGCGCCAACGACGATTACGTCGAATTCTCCGCCTGTGTATGTCATGGATGTCCCTCCTTGGGGATGCTCGCTGGATGAACTCGCTGCCGCGGAATGTCCTTACGATCGCTTCCTGTATTCAGAATGCCAGATTGGAAGGTTGGCATGGAAGCATTCCGAATACAGAGGCGAACGCTCCGCTTCTTCAGGACATTCCGCTTACTCGTTCATTGGCTTCGCATTTGATTTTTAAGAAAAAAAGCCGCTCCGTCTGATCTCTCGCGTCGCAGGAACAGATCATGAAAAATTCCTTCATCTATATAGCACGTATCCAGTACACGATAGCCTTATGCCAACCGTCGATCATTCATCCTTCTCCTGCCAAGATCTTGGATGTCTCGCAGTCACCCTGATGGAGGACACACCTTTATAACTGCACATCCTCACAACGCTTCTGCTTATTTGCCGAGGCAGAACTGAGAGAAGATCTGATCGATCAGCGAATCCTGCGCGGTATCGCCTACGATCTCGCCAAGCTGCTCCCAAGCCAATCGAACATCAATCTGGATCATATCGATGGGAACCAGCATCTGGGCGGCTTCGATCGCATCATGTAATGAACGCTTGGTCTGATGCAGCAGCGCGATATGGCGCACATTCGATACATAGGTCAGATCGGCACTTTCGAGTTTGCCTTCAAAGAATAAGGAAGAGATGGCCGCTTCCAGGCGATCCACGCCTTCGCCCTCTTTAACGGTCATCGGCACAATCAGCTCTTCTTTGTAGAACTGCCGCACTTTTTCTTGCTCCAGCTTGGGCGGCAAGTCCATTTTATTCATAATGACGATGGATTGTCTACCATGGATCTGCTCCATCAGCTGCAATTCCTCGTCGTTTAATTCGTCGCCATTATTCAGCACCAGCAAGATGAGATCCGCTTCATTCAGCGCCGTGCGCGAGCGCTCTACCCCAATCCGCTCCACAACATCCAGCGTCTCCCGAATCCCTGCGGTATCCAGCAGCTTCAGTGGAATATTATTGATCGTAATAAACTCTTCGATAACGTCACGGGTAGTTCCCGGAATGTCAGTGACAATTGCCCGGTTTTGTCCAGACAAGGCGTTCAGCAGCGAAGACTTGCCGACATTCGGACGTCCGACGATGGCTGTCGTAATGCCCTCACGAAGAATCTTGCCCTGGTTCGCCGTCTTGAGCAGACGTTCCACTTCTTCCAGTACGGCGCCACATTTCTCCTGAATAAACAGAGAGGTCAGCGATTCCACGTCGTGTTCCGGGTAGTCGATATTGACCTCGATATGCGCCAGCGTCTCGATCAGCGTCTGTCGAAGCTCCGCGATCCGTCGGGATAGATCACCTTCAACCTGCTTGAAGGCGACCGAGAAAGCCTTGTCCGACTTGGAGCGGATCAAGTCAATGACCCCTTCCGCTTGGGACAAGTCGATGCGTCCGTTCAGGAAGGCACGCTTCGTAAACTCGCCTGGCTCAGCCAGCCGGATGCGCTGCTTGAGCAGCAGCTCCATGATGCGCCGTACGGACACGACGCCGCCGTGTGCGCTGATCTCGACCACATCCTCGGTCGTAAATGAACGGGGGGCACGCATCAGCGTGACCAGAACCTCTTCAAGCTTCTCCTTCGTCTCGGGATCGACGATAAAGCCATAATGTACCGTATGACTCTGTGCCTCCATCAACGGCACTCCACTTTGGAACAAGCGGCTGACTTCGCTCACCGCTTCCGGACCACTCACGCGGATAACCGCAATCCCGCCTTCGCCCACGGCCGTCGAGATGGCCGCAATCGTATCGCTAATCATGAAGTCTTTTCCTCACTCTCTTCCGGCCCGCCATGAGGGGCCTTATATGCAAGAAGAAACGGGCTGCGCCAGTGACGAATCTCCTCTGACTGAGACCCGTTACCAAGCGGTGGATGCCGCCCACGCCCGTTTCTTACGAATTTGAATGTCGTCTATACTTCTTCCGTCCAAACAGCAGAGGCCCCCTTCGCCGCAAGGGCAAAGAGGGCGCTCGCCTGTCGGAAGCTTCCGATTATTTGAGCGTAATCACAACGCGCCGATTTGGCTCTTCGCCGCGGCTGGTCGTCTCCACGTCGGGATGATTTTGCAGCCGGGCATGAATGACTTTGCGCTCCTGTGGAGGCATCGGCTCCAGTACCACTTCCTTACGGGTACGAACCACCCGTTCGGCCAGACGATCTGCCAAGTCTTCCAGCGTCTTGGCACGCCGACGACGGAAATTCTCCGCATCCAGCGTCAGACGAAGGAACTTGTCCGAATCGCGGTTGGCCACGACACTGGCCAGCAGCTGCAAGGCATCCAGGGTCTGCCCCCTTCGGCCAATCAGCATCCCAAGTTCAGGGCCGGAAATATCCAGCACGCCTCCGTCCCGATTCTTCCGGACGTCCACCTTTACATCGAGTCCCATAGCCTCGGCCACATCTCGTATGAAATCAGCCGCTTCACGATAACGTTCTTCCGGACGAACCCGACCGGATTCCCCGATCTCGTCTTCATGCGGCGACAACTCGGTGCCCATAGGAGCTGGTACCGCCGGGTTGGGGCGTTGACGCCTTGGCAGCGTTTCTTCCGGTGCATCTTCGACTGCCGAATCCGACGCCGGCGGAGGCGCCGCTGGATTCGGACGCTCCCGTCTTGGTGTCTCGTTATCGAGATCCAGCGAAGTCGGAAGGATTGTCCCTTTGCCAGAACCTACGGCAGAAGCCGTTTCCCCGGCACGTTGAACCGGCACAGGAGCCGGGTCGGCAGATCGAATCGGACGCACCAGCGTGAGTTCAACTTTGGCCTTGCGGCCGCCGAATAGGCCCAGAAACCCTTTGGCAGGATGCTCCAGCACATCAACTTCGACACGATCTCTTGTCACGCCAAGCTGCGCCAGTCCTTGCGAGATGGCTTCATCTACCGTTTTACCCACAGCCGTCACTTTGCTCGTCATCGAATCCGCGCCCCCTTGTGTTCACGCTTCGTCTTTTGCCTACGCTCGTTGGTTCAGCTATTACAATAGAAAGGAATTAACGTTTTTTCTTTTTCTTCTTGCGGCTCGACACCGGGCCTGCACCCTTCGACAAGCTTACACCGCCGCCGGAAGCTGGCGTTTTCCCTGTCGATTTTGGCGATCCACCCTGCTGCGCGATGATGGCAGCTGCGGCTTTCGGATCTTTTTTACGATACAAGAAGAAGTTCTGTACGATGGTATACACGTTACTCATTGCCCAGTAGAGCGGCAGAGCGGATGGGAATTGGTAACCCATGAAGAAGATCAGCACCGGATACACAAACAGCATGAACTGCATAGGACCCTGCTGCTGCGCCGGATTCTGACGCATCATCAACCAGGTCTGAAGGAAAGTCGTTGCCGCCGCGAACAACGTCAGCGGAATATCCGGTTTCCCGAGCTGCATCCACAGGAAGGAATGCTGCGCCAGGTCGCTGTTATAGATGATCGCATTGTACAGCGCGATGAAGATTGGCATCTGAATAATCAGCGGCAGACAGCCCGCAGCCGGATTGACCTTGTTCTCCTGGAACAGACGCATCTGTTCCTGCTGCATACGCTGTGGATCATCCTTGAACTGTTCTCTCAGCTTCTGCATTTCCGGCTGAATGGCCTGCATCGCTTTCGAGCTTTTGACCGATTTGACAGTCAGCGGCAGGATCAGCGTACGCACGATCAGCACCAGCAGAAGGACTGCGAAACCATATTGGCCGCCAAACCACTTGGCGAACGTGTCAAGCGCGAGCGAGAACCAATAGACGACATTGCTGCGCCAGAAGCTTCCGCTATTTTTCAGATCTTCCGTCGTGTGCAGAGCCGTATTCGTCGGCGTACATCCTGCAAGGACGGCGATCAGCAGGACTGCGGCGATAATGAGCAGCCACTTCCCCCTGCGTTTGAACAAATGAGACACTAGATAACCCCTCTCTTGACCTTCATGTTCCTGCACTCCCGTGAGGTTCCGTGCCGCCAGGGACACAGCGCTTGCAGTTGTGAAAATCATACCATAATTAGCCCATCATTTGAAACGCAAAAAAGCGCTTCACTTTATCGTCCCCCGGCTGCGGCCTACCGGCCTTTACGTTTGAGCAGCGAGGATTTGCGAAGCACGTGCAGCACGCTTTTCTCCAGCTCTTTGTAATCCAGATCCAGCGCCCCTTTGCGGACGATAAAGACCAGATCCACATGATCGACCACTTCATCGGCATGATGCCGAACAATTTCCTTCATTAAACGGCGCATCCGGTTCCGAACAACGGCGTTGCCCACCTTTTTACTGACGGATACACCCATACGAAACTGTTCAACATCCCGTTTGTGAAACCAATAAAGAACCAGCTGTCGATTCGCAAAGGACTTGCCATGGCGGTATACGCGGGTAAACTCGGCTCGGTTCCTTAATCGTAGCTTTTTTTGCACCTTTTCTCGCGTCCCCTTTGTCTAAGAAAAAAAAGACCACCTTGAGGTGGTCTTCGCTCATGTGCCTGTAGCTTACGCGCTCAGCACTTTTCTGCCTTTGAGACGACGAGCAGCCAGCACCTTACGGCCGTTTTTCGTGCTCATTCTTTTACGGAATCCGTGCACCTTTTTACGCTTGCGGGTGTTTGGTTTGAAAGTAGGACCCATTACAATAGCACCTCCTTTTACGGGTAGTACAGGTTTTGCAAAATGCGAAACCGATATAATAACACACATTCGTTCTTCTTCTCGCAGAACATGCCTTTTATCATTTAATCACGCGTTTCCAGCAAAGTCAAGACATCTTCAAGCGTTTCCTCCCTCTTTTTTATGAAAAAAAGCAGGACGGAAAACCTCCTATATAAGGAAAGGTAAATTCGGTGTGTGCGCAGAACGTTACCGGGATTGAAGAACAGTGGGCTGGAAAAGCAACCATTCCACACCTCTGGAGCCTCTGCCAAACGAGGGCAACCCAGGATTTGGACACCGTTTAGCCGCTCCATCCCCCGAAGAAGCCAACAGGCCTCTTCTTCTTATCGTCTGTAGCAGCCTCTTTTTTTACTGTACCAGACAACCTGACAAGCAAGCTTCTCTTTTCCTCTATGGACTCTGCCTTCTGCCTGCCGCTTATCCTCCTTTTTTGCTTCTTCCTTGCATCTGCATATTCTCTATCCACCTTCTCATTCCGATTACTTTCGCTCCTCTTCCTCTCTCCCCGATCTCGTCCTCTGCCTTTTCCGTTTTCTCCCCCACTCATGCTTTTCCCAACCGCTTCTTCCTCTTGGACTCGATCCGTGCCCTCTTCTCCTTCACTTGCTCCAATTTCGCTCCTTTGATCTTGCCTTGGACTTCCGCATCCGTTTTCGGCCCTTTCAACCTTGCTCCAAGTTATCCACAATTTCGGAATTACCATCACTGCGGGCTTCCAGTTCAAAACAACGTTTTTGCGTAACCCAGTTTTCCACCGTATTGCCTTTTGGCCTGTGTATATTTTTAAAGTGTGTTTTTATACACAGATCAATTTTAAACACGTTATGAACAATATCTAGTGGTGTGGATATGTCTTATGCACAAGTTCTTGGATTTGTGGATAAAATAGCGCCAACCGTTGAAATGACCGGCTTCTTTTGCTATGATTAGATTACTTTTCGATGTGAATATCCGGTTTTAGCCTCCATATTATCAACAATCTGTGGATAACGTTGTGAACAATTTCAAATTATCCTTCTTTTTTTGTTCCCAGAATTCTTAGCATTGGGGATAACCCGCGCTCGGCATACCTACACGATTTCCAGATAAATTCTCGGCGGATGCTACGGCTCAAGCCACATCGTATGATTTCAAAGGAGTGACAGTTTGTGGACAGCCATACCGCTCAATTGTGGCAGCAGATTTTATCCATCATCCAAACAAAGCTGAGCAAACCCAGCTTCGACACCTGGTTCAAGGCAACGCAGGCCATTCAGCTTACGCAGACTTCGCTCACCGTATCGGCACCCACGACGTTTGCCGTAGAATGGCTGGAAAGCCGGTATACCAAGCTTGTGGCGCAGGTGGCTTTTGACGTGCTCGGACGCAGCGTCACGGTCAAATTCGTCATCGAAGAGCCAGGACGTGAGGAAGAACTGCTGCAAAAACCGGCGGCACCGGCGCCAGCGCCGGTGCCTAGCAGCGTCGAAACCAATGCCAATATGCTGAATCCGAAATATACGTTCGATACGTTCGTCATTGGATCAGGCAACCGCTTTGCCCATGCGGCATCGCTCGCCGTCGCCGAGGCGCCGGCAAAAGCCTACAATCCCCTGTTCCTGTACGGAGGCGTGGGACTGGGAAAAACGCATCTGATGCACGCGATCGGACATTATATTTTGCAGCACAATCCCAGCAGCCGCGTGGTATACATCTCTTCAGAGAAATTCACGAACGAGTTCATTAACTCGATCCGCGATAACCGGGGCGAGAGCTTCCGCAACAAATATCGCAACATCGATATTCTGCTGATTGACGATATTCAATTCATCGCAGGCAAGGAATCGACGCAGGAGGAATTTTTCCATACGTTCAACGCGCTGCATGAAGAGAGCAAGCAGATCATCATCTCCAGTGATCGGCCGCCAAAAGAGATTCCGACGCTTGAAGAACGGCTGCGTTCGAGGTTTGAATGGGGCTTGATTACCGATATTCAGCCTCCGGACCTGGAGACGCGGATTGCGATTCTGCGAAAAAAGGCGCGTGCGGAAAACCTGGACGTGCCAAACGAAGCGATGATGTACATCGCCAATCAGATTGACACCAACATTCGGGAGCTTGAAGGGGCGTTGATTCGCGTCGTCGCTTATTCGTCGCTGACGAATCAGGATGTGACGGCTCATCTGGCTGCTGAAGCGCTCAAGGACATCATTCCGTCCAGTCGCCCCCGGATCATTACGATCCAGGACATTCAGCAGCGGGTTGGGGAGTATTACAATCTCAGAATGGAAGACTTTAAGGCGAGAAAACGGACCAAAGCGATCGCGTTTCCGCGCCAAGTCGCCATGTATTTGTCCCGCGAGTTGACTGATTATTCGCTGCCCAAGATCGGCGAAGCTTTTGGTGGACGCGACCATACCACGGTCATCCACGCTCATGAGAAGATCTCCCATTCGATTAAAAACGACCAGGAGCTATCTAAAGTTGTCCACAGCCTTACGGAGAAAATCAAAAATCCTTCCTGAATAAACAAAAAGCCTATGCACAACTTATACACATGTGGATAGGCTTAGTTTGTTATGTTTTTCAGCTATTTTTGAGAGTTATCCACATATGCAGGGTCCCTACTACTTTTACTTAAAAGATCTTAAAGAATATATTCTCTATACAGGAGTGACGAGATGAAGATCAGCATTTCCAAATCGCACCTCAGCGATGCCATTCAACATGTATCCAAAGCCATTTCCAGCCGGACGACTATTCCAATTCTCGGCGGCATCAAATTCGACGTGGCTTATCACGGCGTAACCTTGACGGCCAGCGATACGGACATTTCGATTCAGGCGTTCATTCCTGCGGAAGAAGGCAATAAGACCGTTGTGACGGTAGAGAAAGTGGGCAGCGTTGTGCTCCCCGCTAAATTTTTCGTGGAAATTATTAAAAAGCTGCCGACTCAGGAGATTGAGATGGAAGTAGGCAGCGGATTCCAGACCTTTATCCGCGCGGGCGCAACGGACATTCAACTCGTTGGACTGGACCCGGAAGAGTTCCCGGTTCTGCCTAGCATTGAGGAAAATCGCGTACTGTCGGTGCCTGGCGATCTGCTGCGGCACATGATTCGCCAAACCGTCTTCTCGATCTCGACACAAGAAACTACCCCGATTCTGACCGGAGTGATGTGGAGCCTCAAAGAAGGCCAGCTCAAATTCGTGGCAACAGACCGTCACCGTCTGGCTACTCGGACCGTTCGCCTGGAAGGTGCAGAAGATGTCGAATTCAACAATGTGGTGATCTCGGGTAAGACGTTAAACGAACTGAGCAAGATCATCCCCGATCAAAATACCCTTGTGGATATTGTGGTCGCTGATAATCAAGTCTTGTTCAAAGTGGATCGCGTGCTGTTCTATTCGCGTATTCTGGATGGATTGTACCCGGACACATCGAAGATCATCCCTTCCAGCCACAAGACTCGCCTGCTGCTGGACACCAAGAAACTGAGCGAATCGATTGATCGTGCTTATTTGCTGTCGCGCGAAGAGAAGACCAACATCGTTCGTATGCAGACGCTCGAACAGGGAGGTCTTGAGATTTCGTCCAGTTCAACCGAACTCGGCCGCGTCAAAGAAGAAATTGAACTTTCCGAGTTTGAAGGCGAACAACTTCGTTTGTCGTTTAACTCGAAATATATGCTGGATGTGCTGAAAGTGATCGAAAGCGATCAGCTGACGATCCGCTTCACCGGCGTGATGAGCCCAATCATCATCGAACCAACCGACGACAGCCGCAGTTTGTATATCATCCTGCCTTACCGGACCACCAACTAATCTTTAAAAATATAGAAACCCAGTTCTAAAGAAAAGCTAGAGGCAGAGGAGAAATTTCAGTGGAGGTACAGACTTTCGGAGAAAGTCACTTCGGAAGCATAGGCTGCGTTCGCCTTTGAACCCGGGAAGATTCTGCCCAAAATAAAATCCCTCTTCCCGGTCGAGACAGCGACCGAAACGAAATTTCTCCGGCACTTCCACTGCCTTTTCTTTTTGACACCAGCGCGAAAGGAAGGCAAAATGATGAATGAAGTATCCATCCGCACGGAATACATCAAGCTCGATACATTTCTGAAACTGGCCAACTGCATCTCTACCGGCGGCAGCGCCAAGATGCTGATCGCCGAAGGCTTGGTCAAAGTCAACGGAGAAAGCGAAGAACGCCGCGGACGCAAACTATATCCCGGCGATACGGTCGAAGTTGACGGCGAAGGATCGTTCAAAGTGGCGAAGGAGGACTAATCCCTTTTCTTTTTCCACAGGGACGATCCCAAAGAAATCCATCCGATCCGCAAATGGCGGGTTATCCACACAGACGAGGCGGCTTTGCGTAGCAGCAGGCGGGCCTCGTCTTCATTTTTGCGGCGGGCGCACAGGAGGATTGAAGATCACGTGCAAGTTAGAGACATCGCACTCAAGAATTACCGCAACTATAGCGAACTGAAACTGGAAAACTTCGGAAGCGTGAATCTGATGATTGGCCGCAACGCCCAGGGCAAGACCAATATGCTCGAATCCCTGTTCGTCCTGGCGCTCACCAAATCGCACCGTACCTCCAAAGACCGTGAGCTGATTTCCTTTGGCGAAGACAGCGCCTATGCAGGATGTCATGTTGAGAAGAAGTACGGCAGCGTTCATCTGGAGCTAAACCTGTCTCCCAAGGGGAAAAAAGCGAAGATCAATGGACTGGAACAGCGCAAACTCAGCGATTTTATCGGCACGCTAAACGCCGTCATGTTCGCACCGGAAGACCTGGAGATCGTCAAGGGAACACCGGGAATACGCCGTCGTTTTCTCGACATGGAGATCGGACAGGTGCAGCCGAGTTATTTGTTCCATTTGCAGCAGTACCAGAAAGTGCTGATCCAGCGCAACAATCTGCTTAAACAGTCTTACGGCAAGACGCCGGACCCCGTGATGATGGAGATCTGGAATGAGCAGCTTGCGGAACATGGAGCAAACATCGTCCGCCGCCGCAAGCGATTTATCCGCAAGCTTCAAGTCTGGGCGCAGGATATCCACAAGGGGATAACTGGCGGCAGCGAGAGCCTGGGATTACATTATGTTCCCTCGTTTGGCGAAGCTGAAGAGGAAGATGAAGCTGTCTTATTGGAACAATTTATGATAAAATTATCACAAGTGCGCGAACAAGAAATCCGTCGAGGAACGACACTTGCCGGCCCTCATCGGGATGACTTGAGCTTTTTTATCAACGACAAAGAAGTCCACAGTTTCGGTTCTCAAGGCCAGCAGCGTACCACCGCGCTCTCGCTCAAGCTGGCGGAGATCGAACTCATTCACGAAGAAATCGGCGAATATCCGATTCTGCTGCTCGACGACGTCCTGTCCGAGCTGGACCCTTACCGGCAGACGCAGCTGATCGAAACGTTCCAGAGCCGGGTGCAGACGTTTATTACTGCAACCGGGATCGAGACGATTCATGCGGAGAAGTTGCAGGGCGCACATATTTATCAGGTCAGCGAAGGACATGTCGAATCCTAGAGCTAGGGTCAGGGAGGTTGCGGATTCTTATGTATATTCATCTCGGCGGCGAAAAAATCATTCGTTCTTCGGAACTGATCGCCATCTTCGACGTTTCGATCGAAAAGTCTTCCCGCATCTCCAAGCAGTTTGTCACCGCCGCCAAGGAAAATAAAAAGGTGGAGACGATCGGCGAAGAGGAAGCCAAATCGATCGTGGTTACCAAGTCGGTTGTGTATTATTCGCCCATCTCGTCGGCCACGCTCAAGAAGCGTTCCAAGACTTTTAGCACAGGCGTCTAACAGCGGTTTATCCATACGGATTGAAGCCGCCATGTACCGATTATGAACGTTTTTCCTATACGCCGCCCTTCCCGCTGCACGTCCTCTATGTGCTTTGGGAGCGGGCGTTTCGTATTCTTTTCTCACAATTTCACAAAATACAGGAGTGGGTGAACGAAGCATGTCAATGGATCAACAATCGTATGATGCCAGTCAGATACAGGTCCTCGAAGGTCTGGAAGCGGTACGCAAGCGGCCGGGTATGTATATCGGTTCGACAAGCGAAAGAGGCCTCCACCATCTCGTATGGGAAGTCGTGGACAACAGCATCGACGAAGCGCTCGCCGGCTACTGTGACCATATCCAGGTGATCGTGCACGAGAACAACAGCGTCACGGTGATCGACAATGGCCGGGGGATTCCGGTTGGTGAACATCCCAAGCTGAAGCGTCCGGCACTTGAAGTCGTCATGACCGTCCTGCACGCCGGCGGTAAATTCGGCGGCGGCGGATACAAGGTCTCGGGCGGTCTGCACGGCGTTGGCGTCTCGGTCGTAAACGCGTTGTCCGAGAAAGTGGTCGTCAAAGTTAGACGCGATGGTAAGATCTACGAGCAGGAATACCGTTACGGTGCGCCTCAATACGATCTGCGCGTAATTGGTGAGACGGATGAGAGCGACACCGGTACCACCACCACATTCCAGCCGGACCCGCAGATTTTCACGGAAACGACCGTATTCGTCTATTCCACGCTGCTTACGCGGATTCGGGAGCTGGCGTTCCTGAACAAAGGCATCAAGATCTCGCTGCTTGACGAGCGGACGGGTGAAAATGCGACCTTCCACTACGAGGGCGGGATCAGCGAATACGTCGAGTTCCTGAACCAGAACAAGGAAGTCATTCAGGAGCAGCCGATTTACGTTGAAGGACAGCGCGACATGATCGCAGTTGAGATTGCTTTGCAGTACAACGAAGGGTATACCGAAAATATCTATTCGTTTGCCAATAACATTCACACGCATGAAGGTGGCACGCACGAATCCGGCTTCAAGAGTGCGCTGACGCGGATCATCAACGACTATGCCCGCCGTTCCGGTCTGGTCAAAGATGCGAGCAGCAATCTGACGGGTGACGACGTGCGTGAAGGCCTGACCGCGATTATTTCCGTCAAGATTCCGGAGCCGCAGTTTGAAGGCCAGACCAAGACCAAGCTGGGCAACAGCGAAGTGCGCGGGATCGTGGAATCGCTATTCTCTGAGAAACTGACCGACTTCCTGAACGAGAACCCGGCTTCGGCCAGACGTATTCTCGAAAAAGGCCTGCAAGCAGCCAGAGCCCGTGACGCAGCCAAGCGCGCCCGCGAACTGACACGCCGCAAGAGCGTGCTGGAAGTCAGCGCCCTGCCGGGTAAGCTGGCGGACTGCTCATCCAAGGATGCTTCGATCTGCGAAATGTATATCGTCGAAGGGGACTCCGCAGGCGGTTCGGCCAAGCAGGGCCGCGACCGGCACTTCCAGGCGATCCTGCCGATTCGAGGCAAGATCCTGAACGTGGAAAAAGCACGTCTGGACCGAATTTTGTCCAATGCTGAAGTTCGCGCAATCATCACCGCAATCGGCACAGGGATCGGAGAAGACTTCGACATCTCGAAAGCCCGTTACCACAAAGTCGTTATCATGACGGATGCCGATGTCGATGGCGCACACATTCGTACTTTGCTGCTCACGTTCTTCTATCGCTACATGCGTCAGATCATCGAAGCCGGTTATGTGTATATCGCACAGCCGCCGCTGTACAAGATCGAACGCAACAAGACGGTTCTGTACGCAGGCAGTGAAGCAGAACGTGACGAGATTATTGCTGGCTTTGGCGAAGGGGCCAAAGTTAACGTGCAGCGGTATAAAGGTCTGGGTGAGATGAACCCGGGTCAGCTGTGGGAAACGACGATGGACCCGGAAGCACGTACGATGATGCAGGTAACAATCGGCGATGCGATGATTGCGGACTCCATCTTCGACACGCTGATGGGCGACAACGTCGAGCCGCGTCGGGACTTTATTAACGAACATGCGCGTTACGTGAAGAACCTGGATATTTAACGCAGTCCCTTTCCGCGAAGCGGAACGGTTTTCAGGAAAGGCGGCCCGTTTCGGGTTCGCCTTTTCTTTTTGTCGTCAATGTTCCAAAGCGAAGAAAAAACGTCTTTTCAAGCGGTTTTTCCGGCATAAAATACGGACATTTGTTTGGATTGATGGTATAATAATAAGGATGTGGGAACCTCACGTTCCGGGCGTTTGCAAGACAATTTCAAGGCTTTGCTTTCAACATACAAAAAGAATCCATCGTATGCTTATGCAGGACTCAAGGTGCGTTTCAGAACCCTTTTCGCCGTCTCAAGCGGGAAGAACGAAAGGCATCCAATGATAGAAGGAGGCAGTCATGGCGGAAGAACAAAGAACGCAGGTTATAGATCGGGATATCAGCACAGAAATGCGCGAATCCTTTATGGACTATGCAATGAGCATTATCGTCAGCCGCGCGCTGCCGGATGTACGGGACGGTCTGAAGCCGGTTCACAGACGTGTGCTCTACGCGATGTCGGAACTCGGCATGTCGCCGGATAAGCCTCACAAGAAGTCGGCGAGAATCGTCGGCGAAGTTATCGGTAAATATCACCCACACGGTGACTCTGCCGTTTATGAAACTATGGTCCGGATGGCGCAGGATTTCTCCATGCGTTACATGCTGGTCAATGGTCACGGGAACTTCGGTTCCGTGGATGGCGACGGGGCGGCGGCGATGCGTTATACCGAAGCGCGTCTCTCCAAGCTTGCGATGGAGCTGCTGCGCGATATCAACAAGGAAACGATTGATTTCCAGCCGAACTATGACGGTGAAGAGCAAGAGCCGGTTGTACTGCCAGCTCGTTACCCGAATCTTCTGGTTAACGGGGTATCGGGGATTGCGGTCGGTATGGCTACCAACATCCCTCCGCACAACCTGGGCGAAGTCATCGACGGCGTGCAGGCGCTGATTGAAAATCCAGAGCTGACGCCGCTTGAACTGATGGATTATATTCAAGGGCCGGACTTCCCGACTGCGGGATACATTTTGGGACGTTCGGGAATTCGTCAGGCGTATCAGACAGGACGCGGTTCGATCACCATGCGTGCGAAGGCCGAGATTGAAGAATCCGGCAACAAGGCGCGAATTGTCGTCACCGAGATCCCTTACCAGGTCAATAAGGCACGTTTGGTCGAAAAAATTGCCGAGCTGGTACGCGAGAAGCGTCTGGACGGAATTACCGACCTGCGTGATGAATCCGACCGTAATGGTATGCGAATCGTGATTGAGCTGCGCCGCGATGTCAACCCAAGCGTGGTGCTCAACAACCTCTACCGTCATACGGCGATGCAATCGACCTTCGGCGTCAATATGCTGGCGATCGTCAATAATGAGCCTAAGATTCTCAATCTGCGTGACGTGCTGTATCACTACCTGGAGCACCAAAAAGTGGTGGTACGCCGCCGGACCGAGTTTGATCTTAAAAAAGCCGAAGCCCGTGCTCATATTCTGGATGGTCTGCGTAAGGCACTCGATCATCTCGACGAAGTGATCGCCATCATCCGGGGCTCTCAGACTGCCGATGCTGCTCGTGAGCAGCTGACGGAACGCTTTGAACTGAGCCAGGAACAAACACAGGCTATTCTCGATATGCGTCTCCAGCGCCTGACAGGTCTGGAACGCGAGAAGATCGAAAATGAATATAATGAGCTGCTTGCCAAGATTAGCGAATACAAAGCCATTCTAGCCGATGAGAAGCTGCTGCTGGACATCATCAGTGAAGAGCTGAACGACATCAAGGAGCGGTATGCCGACGAACGCCGCACCGAGATTACGGTTGGGGAAGACAGCATCCTGGATGAAGACCTTATTCCACAGGAAGAAGTCATCATCACCATTTCCCATACGGGTTATATCAAGCGTCTTCCGGCAACGACGTATCGCAGCCAGAAGCGCGGGGGACGTGGCGTAGTAGGCATGGGGACGAAGGATGAAGACTTTGTTGAGCATCTCTTCGCCACCAACTCTCACAACCACCTGCTGTTCTTCACGGATCGCGGAAAAGTCTACCGGATCAAAGCGTATGAGATTCCGGAACTTAGCCGTACGGCACGTGGAACACCGGTTATCAACCTGATTCAGATCGAACAGGGAGAGTCGGTCAATGCGGTCATTTCGGTGAACGAGTTCAAAGAAGACCGTTACTTGTTCTTTGCCACCTGCCAGGGCATCGTGAAGAAGACCCCGCTGACTGATTATTCCAACATTCGCAAAGGCGGCTTGATCGCCATCAATCTGCGCGAAGATGATGCGCTGATCGGAGCCAAGCTGACCAATGGCGAACAGGAGATCATCATGGGTACTTCTTCAGGTCTGTCGATTCGCTTCAAAGAAGGCGATGTTCGTTCGATGGGTCGCAGCGCTACAGGGGTCAAAGGGATCTCGTTGGAAGAAGGCGACACAGTGATCGGCATGGACGTCGTGAAGCCGGGACGCGAAGTGTTGATCGTAACCAGCAAAGGTTATGGTAAGAAGACCCCGGAATCCGAATATCGCATCCAAAGTCGGGGCGGTAAGGGCATCAAGACGATCAATGTAACGGAACGTAATGGTTCGGTTGCAAGCTTGAAGGTCGTCAAGGCTGAAGAAGATCTGATGATTATCACGACGAGCGGCACGCTGATTCGGACCAGCATGGATGGGATCTCGACAATGGGGCGTAACACGCAAGGTGTGAGACTGATCCATACGCGTGAAGATGATGCCGTAGCGACCGTTTGCCGGATTGATAAGAGCGAAGATCCGATTGAGGACGAGCTGGAAGAAGGCGAGTTTACGGAAGAACAAGCGGAGACTGCCGAATCCCAGTCTGATGCCGAAGTCGGTCAAGCATCAGAACAAGCAGATTCAGAAGAATAAACACTATTGAACGAATCAATAGACAGATGAAGGGAGGAGTCCGAAAGGGCTTCTCCTTTTTAATAGCAAAAATTATTGAAGAAAGCATGAGCTGCACCTCAAACAAGCTGTAAATTGGGATATTTTTGGTATTGTTGCACTTGGTATCACGACATATAATCGAAATGATAAGGATAATTGAACATAGTGATGGTTTTTTGGCAATAAAGGAGGGGTGTGTCATCGTAAACGTACTCGTAAATGAACTTGAAGCAGGCAGAAAAATCGCAGCGAATGTATTTACGGATCGAGGGAATTTACTTTTTCAAAAAGGCAGGGTGCTGCTCCCTAGAGATCTGGAGATTCTGCATGCGTTTATGATCCAACAGGTTGAGATTCAAGAGACTGCCGAAGACAAAGAACAAGCAGCCTTGAAGCAGGGTGGAAAAGAAAAATCGGATTCATCCAAAACATCGGAGTCTGGTTCAACGCCGCTCAATCGCAAGGAACGGAGCTTTATCGAAGAATACGAGCAGATGGTGGCATTGATTAAGAGTGGTTTTCCGTCCGTCCTGGGCATGGAGATTCCTATCTTTCAATGGCGTGCACAGTTGGAGAAGCTGATCGATCAGATTCAAGGCTATCGCATTTTAGGATTTACGCCTCGCATGCCGGACAAACATGATTACATGTATCATCAGGCAGTGCTCTGTGCGTTAACTTCATATATGCTGGCACGATGGATGGACATTCCCCAGAAAAACTGGATTCAGGTTGCACTTGCCGGCCTGCTGCATGACATCGGCAAAGTGAAGGTTCCACCTACGATCTTGCACAAACCAGATCCGCTCACACCTGAAGAGAAAAGCGAGATGGACAATCACACGACGTACGGCTATCAGATTCTCAAAAACGCGACAGCTCTACAAGAAGGTGTATTGTTGGCGGCACTTCAGCATCATGAACGAATTGACGGAAGTGGGTACCCATTTGCTTTAACTGGAGAAAAGCTGCACGTCTATTCCAAGATCGTAGCGGTCGCGGATATTTTTCATGCCATGACGCTTGATCGACGTTACCGTGGCGCAACCTCTCCTTATCTGGTATTGGAGCAGCTCCAGCAGGATTCGTTTGGTAGACTGGACCCAGCTATCGTGCGAACGCTGATTAAACATACTACGCAGCTGTCACTGGGCACACGAGTCAAACTCAGCAATCGGAGAATGGGAGAGATCGTATACGCCGATGCCCATCAACCTACCCGTCCAATCGTCTCAAGCAATGGAGAGATTATTAATCTAATTCAAAATCGCAATCTGTTTATTATGGAAGTGTTATAGAGATTAGTTCGTCAAAACGCAATAAATTAGATTGGATATGTGCTGAAAATGCTAACTAAAAGGCTTCCTGCTTAGGCAGAGAGCCTTTTTCTTAGGTGTTAAACAAGGTTTAGATAAGAAATCAGAAAAAATGCTTGCTTTCTATCTACCAGCATGATATATTCTAAGAACGGCCTTGAGAGAGCGCCGGTGCGGTTCGGAAGAGTAAGCGAGTCAAAAAAGGAAATCGGATGAACGGTTCGCAAGAACCTGAAAAAAAGATTTCAAAAAAGACTTGCAAAACGAAAACGAACGTGCTAATATATAAGAGTTGTTGCTGCGAGAAACACTGAGCGGCAGGGACAAGAAAAACCGAGTTTGTTCTTTGAAAACTGGATAACGAGTGAATCAGGAACGAAAAACACAGACCCCAGCCGGGCAAAGTGATTTGGAGTTCCCGCGACAAGCGAAAATCTTTCAAAGGTTCTAGCGAGTCGTTGATAGAGAATAAAAGGTTCTTGAGTAATCGAGAATCGCCAACGTTTTAAAACGAGCACATGGTGCTTTCTTGATAAGTCGGTCTTCGGATCGCAACTTAATGGAGAGTTTGATCCTGGCTCAGGACGAACGCTGGCGGCATGCCTAATACATGCAAGTCGAGG
>NIOB01000019.1 GCA_002189105.1 Saccharibacillus soli | reverse complement strand
ATCGTTTCGGATCCAGTTTTCAAGGGGCAACACCCTTGAAACACAAGCAGATTGAATTTACTCATGCCCGAAGGGGTTCTGCAAATTCAATGAAAACCTGCAGCCGGTTTACTTCGTAAACCTAGGTTTGGTAGCAATAGCAGAAGGGTTCCACACGTTCCCATCTCGAACACGACCGTTAAGCCTTCTAACGCCGATGGTACTTGGACCGCAGGGTCCTGGGAGAGTAGGAAGCTGCCAAGCCCATGAAAAACGCCTTTTCCGTGAATAACGGAGAAGGCGTTTTTGTTGTTGTTCTTTCACTTGCTTTTCATATTACGCAGTCGGCCCCGCCGCTGCCCGCTCTTCAGCGGCTAGGCATGCCGCTTGATCCTCATGATTTGCCCTTGGTTTTACCGCTCAAGCGCCAAGAGGCTTGAGCGGCCTTCTCTCCCCCTGCCCAGAGCGATTCTGTCTCCGAACCGAAGCGCCTTTGGCTTGCCTCTTCCTACCACTTAGAGGTTCTCCTTCTAATGAGGGAAGAGGCAAACAACGAAGCGCAGGTCGGAGACAGAATCGCGTCCCCCACCTTATCAACAGCCGATAAACCAAGCAAATCATAGTTATCCACCAAGATATTAAGATTTCCACATGCTTGGTTGATAAATCGGCCTGAAATCATAGTTTTCAACAAATTATCCCCAAATTTCGCCTTTTTCTGTTTAAGGCATGGACGTTTCGTTTTATATATCGATAAAAAACAGAAAAATGGGAATGGAGGATTTGGATGAAGATTAGAGGTTTGCGAGAGAGGCGAGGGCGACTGACAGGAGTCGTCATTTTTGCGTTGACCAGCGTACTGGTGTGGCCGTCAGTCACGCCTGCCAAGGCTGCGGGTTCTCCGCCAGCTGCGATCTCTGTAAAAAGTTACGGCGCGGTACCTGATGGAAGAACCGATTCGCTGCCTGCTTTTCAGAAGGCGATTGAAATGGCTAAAAGGCAGGGAAGCAGTGTCTATGTGCCGCCGGGCAATTATGCGCTCAGTGGACGTCTGGCTGTGGATGGAGTGGGGATAACAGGAGCCGGACAAAATTTGTCGATTCTGACATCAACCAATCCCTCAAGCGGCTCCATTGATCTGACGGGTTCCCATGCGGCGCTGAAGGACTTAACGCATGTATACAAGAGCACCGCAGCGCGTGATGGCTCGGATGCCAAAAACAGTGTGACAGTTCTCGGTGCCTCCAATTTTTCGATCCAGAACGTGCGCATTATTGGAGCAGGAACAGCGGGCATTCTGATCCGTGACGAGGCAGCCAATGGAATCATAGCCAATAACGTCATCAAAAATACAAAGGCGGATGGGATTCATATCACGGATGGCAGCAGTGGAATTCGTGTAGAGGACAATACGATCAAACAGACGGGAGACGATACGATTGCGGTGGTCAGCTACAAGAAAGATCCGGCGACCACAAGCGACATCCTCATTCGCGGCAACTCTGTTGGCTATGCGTCAGGAGCGCGCGGTATTTCTGTGGTAGGCGGAAGCGGTGTGAAGATTGAACAGAATACCATTAATAATACGGAGATGGCCGGTATCTATATTGCGGTTGAATCCGCCTGGAAGACTCGTGATGTGAATGACGTCAACGTAAGCAGCAACACGATCGTCAAGACGGGCACAAGACCCACGGACGACCATCCGAACGTACTGGTATTTGCGGATACGGGCAGCATTGATGAGGTTCGTTTTGACCGCAACATCATTCGGGATTCTGCCAATGCAGGGATTGGCGTCTGGGGTGAGGGTCAGATTGGCAAGATCTATTTTACATCCAACCAGGTCAAGAATCCGGGTCGGGCCGCCACCACTTTCAAAAAGGGAGATATTACGTCTACCGGCAATAGTGGATTCTAAGGGGAAGGACTGAATGGCCGCCTACACGGGTGGTCTTTTTTAATTTCAAGAAAGCAGGAAGTCTTGGCATTTACGAAAAGTATGCTATAATATACACAAAGTCAAAGAAAGTCAAAGTCAACTGAACTTTTAGTTTAATAATACCCTGCGACACGCCGCAAATATTGAGTGCCCAGTAGCTTGCTTCAATTGATGTCTCACTTTAGATGCACAAAACAACCAGACGTTTCTTCCTTTTTGCGGAAGGGTTATTTTAAGAGTAGGCTCCACATTCGGACAGCAGGTCTAGCGGCGGCTCAGGTAGATCGTGGAGGGTGAAATCGATGCGTAATATTTCCGATGTCATCGAGCATTATTTAAAGACCGTTCTTCAGGAAAGTCAGGCAGGCATGATCGAAATCCAGCGCAATGATCTGGCGGATCGGTTCTCCTGTGTTCCTTCTCAGATTAACTACGTCATCAGTACACGTTTTACGCTGGAAAAAGGTTATCTGGTAGAGAGCAAACGTGGAGGCGGAGGTTATATCCGGATTCAGCGAATTGAGCTTCCAACCCATTCCGAGCTGCACGCTCATGTCCATGAGACGATTGGCAGCGAGATGAGTCAGGCAGCGGCTGAAGGCCTCATTTATCGGTTGGAGGAGGCAGATCTGATTACATGCCGTGAAGCAGCGCTTATGCGGGCGACGGTATCTCGTAATACGCTGCTGCTCAAACTTCCCTATCGGGACGAGATGAGAGCCCGGATCATGAAGGCGATGTTGATTGCTTTGATGGGGCAGCAGTAATCCAGGCATCACAAAGAAAAGTCATAGACGGTTAAACGTTCATTAGTCGAAGGAGGTGGCGCGGATGCTGTGCCAGGAATGTCAGCAGCGGCCCGCAACTCTGCATTTCACCAAGATTATCAACGGCGAGAAAAATGAATTTCATATCTGTGAACAATGCGCGAGGGAAAAAGGCGAGACCATCCCGGGAACTGCCGGCGGATTCTCGATTCATAATTTGCTCTCGGGCTTTCTGGACTTCGACAATATGGCAGGAAAAACGCAGGCCGGAGCGCCTCCTCAGGCGCAGCAGCTGCACTGTGAGGAATGTGGGATGACCTATGCCCAGTTCCGCAAGATCGGACGTTTCGGTTGCAGTTCCTGTTACAAATATTTCGATGACCGCATTGATCCGCTGCTTAAAAGGGTGCATGGCGGAACCGTGCATGTCGGCAAAGTGCCCAAGCGCGGCGGTGCCGACTTGCAGGTACAGCGCGAGATTGACGCACTCAAGCAGGAGCTTCAGGAACGGATCGAGAAGCAGGAATTCGAGACGGCGGCTCAGCTCAGAGACCGAATTCGAGAGCTTGAGCTTCAGCGATCCCAGCGGTAAAGGAGGGCCGAACCATGTCGGATTTTACTTTTACGGAAAATGCGCTTAGTGCCTGGATGCAGGCGGAGGGGCAGGATTCCGATATTGTCATCAGCAGCCGTGTGCGGATTGCACGGAATCTGAGGAAGCTGCCTTTTCCACTGGTAGCAAGCGAGGAACAGGCAGAGGAAGTTCGCCAACTGGTCGTAAATGCCGCCGGTCAAGCTGTTGAAGAATTGGGACCTCTACAGCCCATTCAACTGGATGAACTGAGCGAAGTCGATCGGCAGGTGCTGGTGGAGAAACATCTGGTCAGCCCAACGCTTGCCAATGAATCGCAGCAGGCAGCTGTCGTGCTTAGTGAGGATGAATCACTCAGCATTATGGTAAACGAAGAAGACCATATTCGGATTCAATGTTTGTACCCTGGGTTCCAGGTTAAGCAGGCTTGGGAACGGGCGACGGCTGTAGATGATGCGCTGGAGGCGTATATCGATTATGCCTTTGATGATCGCCGTGGTTACCTGACCAGCTGCCCGACCAATGTGGGAACCGGGCTGAGGGCTTCCGTGATGATCCATATGCCTGCGCTGGTGATGACGCATCAGGTGGGACGGATTCTAAACGCCGTCTCCCAGGTGGGACTTACGGTGCGAGGGATCTATGGAGAAGGCAGCGAAGCGCAGGGGAACTTGTTCCAGATCTCCAATCAGATTACGCTCGGTCAGAGCGAACAAGAGATTGTGGACAATCTGGAAGGAATTGTGACCCAAATTATCGAATATGAACGACAGGCACGCAGCAGGCTTGTCGGAGAGTCCAAGATTCGGCTGTATGACCGCGTGATGCGTTCTTACGGAATCTTGACCCATGCGGCCATTATGGACGGTAAGGAGGCCGCGCAGCGTCTGTCGGATGTACGTTTGGGCGTGGATCTCGGTTGGATTGACGGCCTGCCGATGACGCTGCTGAACGAACTTACCATTTTGACCCAGCCAAATTTCCTTCAGAAAACGTTCGGTGCTACAATGAACACATCGGAGAAAGATATGTACCGAGCGCAGTTGATTCGGGACAGATTGGTTAAAAGTAAAGAACAACCGTGATTCCCGCTTCAGCGGTCGATTTCGACCGGAGAGGCTGGTTTCTCAAGAACGGCTCTCCATGAATCTTTCAATTTCGCAAGGCTGATCCTCTTGTCAATGAGAGGCCATTCAGCAGCACGAAATCGGATGGATTAAGAGAGAAGTGGAGAGAGACGAGCCAGTAAGCTTACTACTTTGTGGAGGTGCTTCGCATATGATGTTTGGCAGATTTACGGAACGCGCACAAAAGGTTCTGGCTCTCGCTCAGGAAGAAGCGGTGAGGCTGGGACATAACAACATTGGCACCGAACATATCCTGCTGGGCTTGATTCGTGAAGGCGAAGGGATTGCAGCCAAAGCGCTGATCGGCCTGGGGCTTGGACTGGAGCAGATCCAGAACGAAGTCGAGACGTTGATCGGACGCGGTCAGGAGCAGCCAACCAATATTGCCTACACGCCTCGTGCGAAAAAAGTGATCGAGCTGTCCATGGATGAAGCTCGGAAACTTGGTCACACCTATGTCGGTACTGAGCATATCCTGCTGGGTCTGATCCGTGAAGGCGAAGGGGTAGCGGCACGTGTGCTGAATAACCTGGGCATCAGCCTGAACAAGGCACGCCAACAGGTACTCCAACTGCTGGGCAGCAGCGAAGCGGTATCCAGCCATCACGGAACACCGGCTAACGTGAGCACGCCTACGCTGGACAGCCTGGCACGTGACCTGACCGCTTATGCCAAAGATGGCAACATCGACCCGGTTATTGGCCGCAGCAAAGAAATTGAGCGCGTGATTCAGGTGCTCAGCCGCCGGACCAAAAACAATCCGGTGTTGATTGGCGAACCGGGGGTAGGTAAAACAGCGATTGCCGAGGGCCTGGCCCAGAAGATCGTCAACAACGAGATTCCGGAGACACTGCGCGAAAAACGCGTCATGACGCTGGATATGGGTTCGGTCGTAGCCGGAACCAAATACCGGGGTGAATTTGAAGATCGTCTCAAGAAGATCATGGACGAGATTCGTCAAGCCGGTAATGTCATCCTGTTCATCGACGAACTGCATACCCTGATCGGGGCAGGCGGCGCAGAAGGGGCAATCGACGCTTCCAACATTCTCAAGCCCGCTCTGGCTCGCGGTGAGCTTCAGTGCATCGGGGCAACAACCCTGGATGAATACCGCAAATATATCGAAAAGGATGCCGCCCTGGAACGTCGTTTCCAACCCATTACGGTGGATCAGCCGTCCGTGGATGAAGCGATTCAGATCCTCATGGGTCTGCGTGACCGTTACGAAGCGCATCACCGCGTGAAGATTACGGACGAAGCGATCATTCAAGCGGTTAAGCTGTCCGATCGCTATATTACAGATCGCTTCCTGCCGGACAAAGCGATCGACCTGATCGACGAAGCGGGCTCCAAAGTAAGGCTCCACACGTATACGGTACCGCCAAATCTTAAACAGCTGGAGAACCGTCTGGAAGACATCCGCAAGGAGAAGGATTCTGCGGTTCAGAGCCAGGAGTTCGAGAAAGCGGCTGCCCTGCGTGATACCGAGCAGAAGATCCGCGAAGAGCTGGAGATGACACGCAACCAGTGGAAAGAAAAACAGGGCCGTACCGATTCCGAAGTGACGCCGGAAGATATTGCAGACGTCGTGAGCAACTGGACGGGTGTACCGGTTACCAAGCTGAAGGAAGAGGAAACGGAGCGTCTGCTCAACATGGAATCTCTGCTGCATGACCGAGTAATTGGTCAGGATGAAGCAGTGGTTGCCGTGAGCCGTGCGATCCGCCGTGCCCGTGCCGGACTCAAAGATCCTAAGCGTCCGATGGGTTCGTTTATCTTCCTCGGTCCTACAGGGGTAGGTAAGACGGAACTGGCGCGTGCGCTGGCTGAAGCGATGTTTGGCGACGAAAATGCCGTCATCCGTATCGACATGTCGGAATACATGGAGAAACATTCCACGTCCCGTCTGGTCGGAGCACCTCCAGGATACGTGGGCTACGAAGAAGGCGGTCAATTGACCGAGAAGGTTCGCCGCAAGCCATATTCCGTTGTCCTGCTGGACGAGATTGAAAAAGCGCACCCTGAAGTGTTCAACATCCTGCTTCAAGTTCTGGAAGACGGACGTCTGACCGATTCCAAAGGCCGCGTCGTGGACTTCCGCAATACGCTGATTATCCTGACCTCGAACGTGGGGGCGGACGCTATCCGCCGCAACTCGACACTGGGCTTCACGGCTGCGGTCGATAGCGGAGCGGAATACAGCAACATGAAGGGCAAAGTGATGGATGAGCTGAAAAAGAGCTTCCGTCCAGAGTTCCTGAACCGGATCGACGAAGTGATCGTCTTCCACTCGCTGGAAGAGAAGCATATCGGACAGATCGTGACGCTGATGTCCGAAGAACTTCGTAAACGCCTGAACGAATATGGCGTGAACTTCAAGCTGACTGACGAAGCGAAAGCGTTCCTGGCCAAGGAAGGCTACGATCCGGCCTATGGCGCACGTCCGCTGCGCCGGGCGATCCAGAAGCATATCGAGGACCGTCTGTCCGAGGAACTGCTGACGGGGCGGGTAGCCAAGGGTGACTTCCTTCTGATCGACGAGAAGGATGGCGCACTGACGGTAGAGAAAGGCGAAGAACAATCGGAGCCGGTCGTATCCGTAGAGAAGTCGGAGAAATAATCCGCGAGAGTCCGAGAGGATAATCGTAAATAAGAGGCCAGCCCCTGTGTGAACAGGGCAAGCTTTGATTCAATCAGGCCCAAGACCGGGCGACGCTTTGCGCTCCTTCGGTCTGCCGGCCGCTCAAGCTAGGCTGCGAAAATTCGTTTTCGCGGCCTGGCTTTTTTCGCTTGATGGGCGAGGTTATGGAAACGCGTTCCTCTTACTTTTGTAAGCGATAAATGATAAACTTTTAGAGGCAGGGCCTTCCGTATGCCGGAGGCGAACGGACGGTTTCGGAATACCGGGAAACCGGTGAGAGAGGAGATCCATGGCCAAGACAAAAACGAAGTTTTATTGCACCGAATGTGGCTACGAGTCGCCAAAATGGTATGGGAAATGTCCCGGCTGCCAATCGTGGAACTCGATGGTGGAGGAGACGGTCAGCAGCGGCGTCAAAACACAGGGAATGAGCGGCATGAACTCTTCCCTTTTTCAGGGAGCAACCAAACCGCAGTCCATTGTGGATATTGAAGGCGGGCAGGAACCTCGCGTCGATACGAAGATTGGTGAATTGAACCGTGTCCTTGGAGGAGGGGTGGTTCCAGGTTCATTGATTCTCGTCGGCGGAGATCCGGGCATTGGCAAATCGACGCTGCTCTTGCAGACTTCTCATTCACTGGCTGCATCCGGATTGAAAGTTCTGTATATTTCCGGTGAGGAATCGGTGAAGCAGACGAAGCTGAGAGCGGAACGTCTGGGTGCATTGTCTGCCCAGCTTTATGTACTCTGCGAGAGCAATATGGAGCAGATTGAGCAGTCAATCGAACAGATCGCGCCTGATTTTCTGGTTATCGATTCCATTCAGACGGTGTATCAGCCGGATGTCACCAGCGCGCCGGGCAGCGTGTCGCAGGTACGTGAATGTACGGCGCGGTTCATGCGTCTCGCCAAGAATGGCGGCATTGCGATCGTACTGGTCGGCCACGTAACGAAGGAAGGCGCGATTGCCGGTCCACGTATGCTGGAGCATATGGTGGACTGTGTGCTGTATTTTGAAGGCGAACGCCATCATACGTATCGAATTCTGCGGGCGGTGAAGAACCGCTTCGGTTCGACGAACGAGATGGGGATCTTTGAAATGCGTGAGCAGGGGTTGGACGAAGTGACCAATCCTTCGGAGTTATTCCTGTCCGAGCGGGCGATGGGAGTGTCGGGCACGACGGTTGTGGCCAGCATGGAGGGAACCCGCCCGGTGCTGGTTGAGATTCAGGCGCTGGTGGCGACGACCCATTTCCCATCACCACGGCGGATGGGTACGGGCATTGATTACAACCGGTTAAATCTGATTATCGCCGTATTGGAAAAAAGAATGGGTCTGTATATGCAGACGCAGGATGCTTACGTCAACGTGGCAGGGGGCGTCCGGCTGGACGAACCGGCAGTGGACTTGGCGATTGCGGTCAGCATTGCATCCAGTGTACAGGATAAGCCGACACGGCCGTATGACGCCGTGTTTGGCGAGATTGGCCTGACGGGTGAGGTTCGTGCGGTGGCGCGAGCCGAACAGCGGGTCAAGGAAGCCCAGAAGCTGGGCTTCAAGCGGGTGATCCTGCCTGCAAAAAGCCTCAAGGGATGGAAACCTCCCAAGGGCATTGAGCTGATCGGGGTTGAAACCGTTTCGCAGGCGCTAAAAGCAGCGCTAGAGTAAAGCGTTGACCAGGGGGTCGATGCAGGGGGAGGCAGGCAATGAAAGAATCGGAATCCGTAAAAATGAACGAGCTGCTCAAGCTCGTCGCCCCGGGCGCACCGTTCCGCGACGGGCTTGAGAACGTACTGCGGGCCAAGACCGGCGCCCTGATCGTCGTTGGCTACAGCCCGGAAGTGATGGAAGTGGTAGATGGCGGCTTCTCCATCAACTGCGACTTTTCGCCCAACTATCTCTATGAATTGGCGAAGATGGATGGCGCCATTATCTTGAGCGAAGACCTCAAGCGCATCCTGTACGCGAATACGCAGTTGATTCCTGACCCGGCGATCTCGTCGTCGGAGACGGGGATTCGCCACCGGACGGCCGAGCGTGTTGCCAAGCAGACCGGTAAGCTGGTCGTATCCATTTCCCAGAGGCGAAACCTCATCACGCTCTATCTGGGCAGTCTGCGCTACACGCTGAAAGAGGTCGGTGTCATTCTGACCAAGGCTAACCAGGCCATTCAGACGCTTGAGCGATACAAAGCGGTACTGACACAGGCGATGACCAACCTGACGGCCTCGGAGTTTGAAGAGATGGTTACGCTGGGCGAAGTGGTGGGCGTGATCCGCCGTGTGGAGATGGTGCTGCGCATCAAGACGGAGATTCAGCGTTATGTCAGCGAGCTTGGCAATGAAGGCCGTCTGATCGCCATGCAGATGGAGGAGCTGGTCGGCAATACGGAACGCGAAGTGGCCCTTTTGCTGAAAGACTATGTTGCGCAGAGCGGCGAGGATCGGATCAAGGATGTGCTGAACGCACTGCGCCGCTCCACGGACGAAGAACTGCTCGATACCGCGCATATCGTACGCCTGCTCGGTTATCCGGCACAGACTTCGGTGACCGACGAGATGCTGACCCCTCGGGGCTATCGAGTCCTGAGCAAGATTCCTCGCCTGCCGAATGTCATTGTGCATAATTTGACCGAGCATTTTGGCAAATTGGGACATGTCGTTCGGGCAGAACTGGAAGAATTGGACGAGGTGGATGGGATCGGAGGCGCACGTGCACGCACGATCAAGGAAGGCCTGCGCCGCTTGCAGGATCAGGTCTTCATCGACCGTCAGGTCTAGCGATTTCGCCCAGCTGTTTCGTTTAACCATCTGCTGCATCAAGCAGGAGCTTACAGCGCCTTCCTCCGGGAAGGCGCTTGTTGTTTTGTTCGTTGTTTTTTCGGCGGTACTTAAGTTTTCAGGAGAGATTGTAGTTTTCCATGCTTGCTGCGGGTATACTTAATAGACGCGGAAAATAGCGAAAAAGGCATAAAGGCGGGGCTGGAAGCAATGGAACGGAATTTGAGTGTCATCGTGGTCGCAGCCGGTCGTGGTTCACGGATGGGTACGGCGGAAAGCAAACAGTTTCTCGAATTGGGCGGTCGTCCGCTGTTTCTCCGGGCGATCGAGACCTTCGGGCGCTTTGGTGCGACTGCGGAGATCATTGTGGTCACCGGGGCTGCCGACGTTGAGCGCTGCAGCCGCTATATTGAGGAAGCCGGCTGCCCGCTCGTCACCAAGGTCGTCGCCGGAGGAGCAGAGCGCCAACATTCTGTTTATGAGGGTCTGAAAGAGGCGCAGGCACCGTGGGTGATGGTGCATGATGGCGTAAGACCTTTTGTACGAGAAACAGACATCGCAGTGTGTTATGAAGAAATGCAGCGCAGCGGTGCGGCGGTCTTGGCGGTGCCGGTCAAAGACACCATCAAGGCTGTAACGGAGGGAACGATTGTGGATACTCCTGATCGCAGTCTGCTCTGGGCGATCCAGACGCCTCAAGGCTTCCGTACACAGGAACTGCTGCTGGCTCACGAACGGGCGGCGCAGGAAGGGTTCCTTGGTACGGATGATTCCATGCTGGCAGAACGTCTGGGGATTCCTGTGAACGTAGCGCAGGGCGATTATACCAATATCAAGATTACGACGCCGGAGGATCTCGATTATGCGGAGTTCCTGCTCCAGGCGCAAATGAAGGAGAGAGAAGCATGATTAGAGTGGGACAAGGGTTTGACGTGCATCAATTAACAGAAGGCAGGCCCTGCATCATCGGCGGCGTAACCATCCCTCATGAAAAAGGGCTGCTCGGCCACTCGGACGCCGACGTGCTGCTGCATACGATCAGCGATGCCATTCTGGGTGCACTGGCGCTGGGCGACATCGGTCGTCATTTTCCCGATACCGATCCGGCTTTCAAAGACGCGGACAGCGTGAAGCTGCTGGAACGCGTCTGGGAGATGGCCACGGAGCGCGGTTATGTCCTGGGTAATCTGGATGCGACGATCATCGCGCAGCAGCCCAAGATGGCGCCTTATATTCCACAGATGGTGACCGTTATTGCCCGCGCCCTGAACGCAGAAGAGTCGCAGATCAACGTGAAGGCGACGACAACGGAGTGGCTCGGTTTCACCGGTAGAGGCGAAGGGATTGCGGCACAGGCCGTTGTTTGCCTGACGAAGGGTATGCTATCATCGGAAAAGGCTGTTTAGAAACGACACGGGAGGAAGACAATCATGACTAACGAAGTACGCGTACGCTATGCACCAAGTCCAACCGGACATCTGCATATCGGGAACGCCAGAACGGCATTGTTCAATTATCTATTTGCACGCAACCAGGGCGGGAAGTTCATCGTCCGCATCGAAGACACCGACGTCAAGCGAAATGTGGCTGGCGGTGAAGAGAGCCAACTGAAATATATGAAATGGCTCGGCATCACATGGGACGAAAGCATCGACATCGGCGGGGAATACGGACCTTACCGTCAGACCGAACGTCTCGACATCTATAAAACCTACTGGCAGGAGCTGCTCGACAAGGGACTGGCTTACCTCTGCTACTGCACGGAAGAAGAGTTGGAAAAAGAGCGCGAAGAACAGACCGCTGCGGGGCAGACGCCGCGTTATTCCGGCAAGCACCGGGATCTTACGCCGGAGCAGCGTCAAGCGTTTGAAGCGGAAGGCCGCGTACCAAGCGTACGTTTCCGTGTACCGGAGAACAAGACGTACACGTTCGATGATATGGTTAAGGGCGAAATTTCCTTTACCACAGAAGACACGGGCGACTTCGTTATTGTCAAACGTGACGGGATTCCGACGTACAACTTCGCCGTTGTCGTGGACGACTACCTGATGAAGATCTCGCACGTCCTGCGCGGCGAAGATCACATCTCCAACACTCCGCGCCAACTGATGATCTACGAAGCGCTGGGCTGGGAAGCCCCACGCTTCGCACATATGACGTTGATCGTCGGTGACGACCACAAGAAACTGAGCAAGCGGAACGAATCGATCATTCAGTTTATCTCGCAGTATGAAGAACTGGGTTATCTGCCGGAAGCCATGTTCAACTTCATCGCGCTGCTCGGCTGGTCGCCGGAAGGCGAAGAAGAGATCTTCGACCGTGAACAGTTGATCTCGATCTTCAACGCCAACCGCCTGTCCAAGAGCCCAGCGGTATTCGATCCGCACAAGCTGGCGCATATCAACAACCATTACATCAAGAACGCCGACCCCAAGCGGATTGCCGATCTTGCCATTCCGCATCTGCAAAAGGCCGGCCTGCTGCCGGAAAGTCTCGACGCAGCGCAGCGGGATTGGGCGGAACGTCTCATCGCGCTGTATCAGGAGCAGATGAACGCCGCTTCGGACATCGTGAAGCTGTCGGAGATGTTCTTCCGTCAGGACATCGAGTTCGGCGACGAGGAACGCGAAGTGCTGGCTGATGAAAAAGCTCCGATTGCACTCCGTGCTTTCCTGGCCAAAGTCGAAGCTTCCGACGAGTTTACGCCGGAACGGATGGCTGCGCTGATTAAGGAAGTGCAGAAGGAGAACGGCGTCAAGGGCAAGCAGTTGTTCATGCCGATCCGTGTGGCACTCACCGGACAGATGCACGGCCGCGATCTGAATCAGACGATCTATCTGCTGGGCAAGGATACGGTCATCGAACGTCTGAAAGCTCAGACGGCCTAAGAAGAATCGGGCTTGAATTCGGCGGAATCGACATGCTGCGAACATACTTGGCCCTTAAGAACATCCTTGCTTAACCCGGATACAAACGATTGTCAGACCGCAGGGTTTCGTTTATAATGGCTAAACAAGATCTATCCCATATCGTCTTTAATCGAATATTTCTATAGCGAAGAACAGGAGAAGTACGTCGTACGCCGCATCCCCAGAGAGGACGGCCGAACGCTGCAAGGCTCATCGGAGTCAGGCGGCGGGGAGCTGAGAGTCGTCCGGAGCGTCAGACGGAAATGCGCCTGGGAGCAGCGGATTTGAACCCTTCACGTGTATGGCGCAAGGCTAGAATCCGCCGGCCAGTCCCCGTTACGGACTTTGAACGAGATGGACTTTCCAAGGGATTGGATGAAGTCCAAGCAGAGTGGAACCGCGGTCGAACGCCTCTGCAGCATGATGCTGCCGAGGCGTTTTTTATTTTGGGCAATGGAAGCGAGGAAGCGGCATGTTCAAATCGATGAAGTCCGATATCCGTGCGGTATTTGATAACGATCCGGCGGCGAGGAGTATGTTTGAAGTCGTGTTTACCTATTCGGGGCTGCATGCCATCTGGGCGCATCGGATCGCACACAAGCTGTATAAATGGCGGCGTTTTACCCTGGCGAGATTTGTCTCGCAGATCGGCCGCTTTTTCACAGGGATCGAAATTCATCCAGGCGCTACGATTGGCAAAAGGCTGTTTATCGACCATGGCATGGGTGTGGTCATTGGGGAAACCTGCGAGATCGGCGATGATGTCGTCATCTATCAGGGCGTTACGCTTGGAGGAACCGGCAAGGAAAAGGGCAAGCGGCATCCGACGATTGGCAACAATGTCGTAGTGGGTTCGGGCGCGAAGGTGCTGGGTTCCATCAAGATTGGCGATCAGAGCAATATCGGTTCCAATTCGGTGGTGTTAAAGGAAGTTCCGCCAAACAGTACGGTCGTGGGGATTCCCGGCCAGATTGTTCGTCAGCATGGACGCAAGGTGGATCGCCTCAGCCATCAGATGCCCGACCCTTCGCATGACGCGATCTGCGAGCTGCGGCGTCAGATTGGCGAGCTTCAACGGGAGCTGGAGCAGGTGCGCAGAGAGGCTTATGGTGAGCCGCCGCGTGCAGCGGGTAACGGAGACGGCAAGATGTAAATGAGATGGAGAGGAATGTGGAGAAATGAGCCTGCAAATCTACAATACGATGTCGAGGGAAAAAGAAGAGTTCGTTCCGGTCAATCCAGGCAAGGTGAATATGTATGTATGCGGTCCAACCGTATATGATTACATTCATATTGGTAACGCGCGTCCGATGATCTTTTTTGACGTGGTACGAGCTTATCTGGAAGACCGCAACTATGAAGTGAATTACGTAGCCAACTTTACGGACGTGGATGACAAGCTGATTCGGAAAGCGGAAGCGATGAATACGACGGTGCCGGAAGTTGCGGAGACGTTTATCGCAGCGTATTACGAGGATCTGGAAGGTCTGGGTGTGCAGAGAGCGACGCTGAACCCACGTGTTACGGAAAACATGGACGACATCATCGCGTTCATTGGCGAGCTGGTGGATACCAACCATGCGTATGCCAGTGGCGGGGACGTCTACTTCCGGACATCAAGCTTTGAAGGGTATGGCAAACTGTCCCGTCAGAATCTGGAGCAGCTTCAGTTCGGTATTCGGATTGAAGTTGATGCACGCAAGGAGAGCCAGGAAGACTTCGTACTCTGGAAAGGCGCGAAACCGGGCGAAATCTCCTGGGAAAGCCCATGGGGACCGGGACGTCCGGGCTGGCATATCGAATGCTCCGCGATGGCACGTCGTTATCTGGGCGACACGCTGGACATTCACGGCGGCGGCCAGGATCTTCAGTTCCCGCACCATGAGTGCGAGATCGCCCAATCGGAATCGCTGAGCGGTCATCCGCTGTCTAACTACTGGATGCACAACGGCTACGTGAATATCGATAATGAAAAAATGTCCAAGTCGCTGGGCAACGGCATCACGGTTAAAGCACTGCGCGGACAGTATAAAAAAGAAGCGCTGCGCTACTTCGTGCTGTCCACGCATTACCGCAATCCCCTGAACTTCAACGCGGATAATATGCAGCAGTCATTGAACAGTGTGGAGCGTATTGAAAATGCGGTAGGTGCCGTGCAGCATCGCCTGGAGACGGCAAGCGTGGGAACGGAAGGCGTAAGCGAATCCTTGCAAGGCAAGCTGGAAGCCGTTCTGAATGACTTCTATGCGAAAATGGATGACGATTTCAACACACCGGATGCGGTAACAGCCGTGTTTGAATGGGTAAATGAAGCGAATCAGGTGCTGCGCCAGGAAGTCACGCGCAAGGCCGACCTAGAAGCCCTGCTGGAGACGTTCCGCAAAATGAATGGCGTACTGCGAATTGCAGCAGAGCCGGCAGCAGAACTGCTGGATGAACAAGTGGAAGCCTTGATCGCCGAACGTACGGAAGCGCGTAAAGCGAAGAACTGGAGCCGCTCCGATGAGATCCGCGATCTGCTTGCCGAGCAGGGAATCCTGCTGGAAGATACGCCGCAGGGCATGAGATGGCGGAGAAAATAAGATGACGGAACGCGAGAAGCCGGAAGGCCTGCTGTTCGATTACCCGCCGTCCCAGCCACCCAAGCTGCTGCCGCCGCTGGTACTTGCCTATATTGGCGATGCCATCTTCGAAGTAGCCATTCGTCAATATCTGATTGGCCACACCAATCTGCGGCCGCATCACCTGCACCGCGAGGCAACCAAATTGGTCTCCGCCGGCGCTCAGGCCCGGATGCTGTTTCGGATCGAAAGCGAACTGAACGAAGAGGAAGCCGACATCGTCCGCCGGGGACGTAACGCCAAGTCCGGTTCTGTGCCGAAAAATGCGGACGTGCTGGAGTATCGACATGCGACCGCGCTGGAGTGCCTGGCTGGGTATCTCTATTACAGCGGCCGGGTGGGGCGGCTGGAAGAACTGATTCGCATCGGGCTGACACTCCCTCTGGGCGATGAAGAACTCAAGCAGGGTGAGGACGAGGGCGGTCAGTAACGTCATCACGAATAACCTTATTCAATAACGGCGGCTGACGCCCGCCGGCAGAGAGGAAGAATAGATATGGAAGAAGAATTGATTGCCGGCAAACACTCGGTCGCCGAAGCGCTGAGAGCCGGAAGAAGCATCAACAAGATCTGGATCGCGGAGGGCACACAGCAGAAGCAGATGCAGCCCATCCTGACAGAAGCCAAAAAACGCGGCGTTGTCGTTCAGACGGCTGACAAACGCAAGCTGGATACTCTGGTGCCTGGCATTCAACATCAGGGCGTTGTGGCACAGGCTGCGCCTTATGTGTATGCAGAGGTAGAAGACCTACTGGCGGCAGCCGCAGCCAAGGATGAAGATCCGTTCCTGCTGATCCTCGACGAGATTGAGGACCCGCATAACCTGGGTTCGATCCTGCGGACAGCCGACTGCACGGGTGTACACGGTGTGATTATTCCCAAGCGCCGCTCGGCACAGGTGAATGCAACGGTATCCAAGACAAGCGCAGGCGCGGCGGAATACGTACCGGTTGCACGTGTAACGAACCTGGCGCAGACGATGGAGAAACTGAAGGAAGCCGGTGTGTGGATTGCCGGAACGGACGTCCGCGCTGAAAGCGAGATCTACGAAACGGACGTATTCAAAGGTCCGGTCGCACTGGTTATCGGCAATGAAGGCGAAGGTATGGGTCGCCTCGTGCGTGAAACCTGCGACGTGCTCATCAAGCTGCCCATGCAGGGGCAGATCAACTCGCTGAACGCTTCCGTCGCTGCTGGCGTTGTCATGTATGAAGTGCTTCGCCAGCGCAGCGGCAGAAAGTAGCAGGCGGCTATGGGCGATTTGCGGGATGTACTGCTGGTGGACGGCTACAACATGATCGGAGCCTGGCCTGACCTGGCTCCGCTGTCGCAAATCGACATGAACGAGGCCCGTGACCGGCTGCTGGAGCGGCTTGCGGACTATCAGGCGTTTACAGGACGCCGGGTGATCGCGGTATTCGACGCCTACCGGGTGCCGGGCAAAGGGCGAACGTTCGAGCAGGGACGGGTAGAGATTTACTTTACCAAAGAGAAAGAAACGGCGGATGAGGCCATCGAACGTTTCGCTGGGCAGTTTCGCGGCAAGCGGCGGCGAGTCTATGTAGCAACAAGCGACTTTGTGGAGCAGAGTGTGGCTTTTGCCCAGGGAGCATTGAGGGTTCCGGCGCTTGAGCTGCTGGTGGATGTGGAGCAGAGTGAGCGTGAGATCGGCAAGCGGATTGCGGAACAGTCGCAGCGCGGCAATCGCAATACGATCGATGGCAAGCTGACGCCTGAGCAGTTGAAACTGTTTGAACGCTGGAGACGTCAATAGATCAGGAAGCGGCGTGTTGAGAGATTCCTTCGAGACGGTGGGCACCAAGCGAGCCAACGAATTTTACAACTCGGTGTACAAAAAGGAATTATTCGGCATGCTCTCCCTGTTTTGGGCGTTATGCGGTTGACGGTGTAAGGTGACATAATATATACTGGGTCTAACTTTTACGACAGGCTCGAAACTTGCGCCGCGGCCGGAGGGATTGCTGGTGAGTGTAGATCTCAAAGACGTCATAGTTTCACCTTACGATTTCCAATGCGACGAAGAAGTCGTGGAAGCGGTTCGTGCCGGCGATAGTGAAGCGCTGGAGTACCTGATTAACAAGTATAAAAATTTTGTTCGTGCGAAAGCGCGTTCATATTTTTTGATCGGGGCGGATCGGGAGGATATTATCCAGGAAGGCATGATTGGCCTGTACAAGTCGATCCGTGATTTTCGCGGCGACAAACTGGCTTCGTTCAAGGCGTTCGCCGAGCTGTGTATCACACGGCAGATTATTACGGCGATCAAGACGGCGACGCGGCAGAAGCATATTCCGCTTAATTCGTACGTCTCGCTGGATAAGCCGATCTACGAAGAAGACTCGGATCGCACCCTGCTCGATGTGATCTGCGTATCTCAGGTTTGTGATCCTGAAGAACTGATTATCAACCGGGAAGAGTTCAGCGGCCTGGAAGACAAGATGTCGGAAATATTGAGCGAGTTGGAACGTCAGGTGCTGATGCTGTATCTGGATGGACGATCTTATCAAGAGATTGCCGTCGATCTGCGCAGGCATGTCAAGTCGATCGACAATGCCCTTCAGCGGGTAAAGCGCAAGTTGGAGCGTTATTTGGAAGTTAGGGATCAAGTCTGAACGGGCTGGGTTGCAGCCAGGCTACCGTTACATATACGACACAGCCGGCTCTAAAATAGAGGCGGCGAAAGGGCACCCTGGAGGTTCCGGTTACGAAGCGTTGGCTTCCTAACATGAACGTCCGGGGCCTTTTTTTATGACGGAGCTATTGGCAGGAGGCAGCTGTAGGGTAGGACACACTCGGCGCAGTTGCTGTAGTTTTTCGTTGACAGCCCCTACCGGCTATGCTAAAGTGTTTTAGGTAGGCCTAAAATCATGATTTTAGGCTCAATACGAGTTCTTCTATGGAAGGATATCTTCGGGAGGTGTACATCTATGCGGGTTATTATCACGTTGGCATGCACGCAGTGCAAGCAGCGCAATTATACAACGATGAAAAACAAACGTAATCACCCTGACCGCATGGAGATGAAGAAGTATTGCAAGTATTGTAACTCGCAAACTCCTCATCGTGAAACCAGATAGTTTGTTGGAGGTGTCGTCGGCGTGAAAAAAAGCTTCAAGTCTATGTTTTCCTTTTTCTCCGAAAGCTGGGCTGAACTTAAAAAGGTTCGCTGGCCCAATCGCAAAGAACTGACCAACTACACGCTGGTTGTGCTGGGTACGATTGTTGTGATGGCTGTATTCTTTTGGGTAATTGACATCGGACTGTCTTATGCGATTGAAGCGATAATTTAAGGAAGGGCCTGTAGGTGGCTTGATATGGAAAAAAGATGGTACGTCGTTCATACCTACTCTGGGTATGAGAACAAAGTCAAAGCCAATTTGGAAAGACGCGTAGAATCGATGGGCATGGAAGACAAGATTTTCCGGGTTCTTGTTCCGATGGAAGAAGAACTGGTCGACAAAGACGGTAAGAAAAAGACTGTCATGCGTAAAGTGTATCCCGGTTATGTCTTGGTGGAAATGATCCAAACCGATGATTCTTGGTATGTTGTGCGCAACACGCCGGGCGTCACCGGATTCGTAGGTTCGACGGGTTCCGGTTCCAAGCCGACAGCCCTGCTTCCGGAAGAGGTAGAACAAATTCTGAAGCATATGGGCATGGACGAGCCGAAACCGAAGATCGAATTCGATCTGAAGGAATCCGTGCGTATCAAAGTTGGTCCTTTTGCGAACTTTGTCGGAACCGTGGAAGAAATTCTGCTCGACAAAAGCAAGCTGAAGGTTCACGTCAACATGTTCGGGCGCGAGACTCCGCTTGAACTGGATTACACGCAAGTCGAGAAGATTTAACTAACGCAAGGAGGTGTTTCTCAATGGCAAAGAAAGTCATTAAAATGGTGAAACTTCAAATTCCTGCAGGTAAAGCCAACCCGGCTCCTCCAGTAGGTCCAGCACTGGGTCAAGCAGGCGTGAACATCATGGCATTCTGCAAAGAGTTCAACGCACGTACAGCTGACCAAGCAGGTCTGATCATTCCGGTCGAGATCTCCGTATTTGAAGACCGTTCTTTCACTTTCATCACGAAAACTCCACCGGCTGCAGTTCTGCTGCGCGTCGCTGCGAAGATCGAGAAGGGTTCGGGCGAACCGAACAAAAAGAAAGTGGCAACGGTTAACCGCGATACGGTTCGCCAAATCGCTGAACAAAAAATGCCAGACCTTAACGCTGCGAACGTAGAGTCCGCTATGCGCATGGTCGAAGGTACTGCTCGCAGTATGGGCATCACGATCCAAGACTAATCCTTGGAATTCGTTCCAAAGCCGAGCCTCATAGGCAGTGCGGCATACGTGGGAGGGTTACCCGCTAACACCACAAAGGAGGAATACACAAATGGCTAAAAACGGTAAGAAATACGTAGAAGCTGCCAAGCTGATCGACAGCGAAGCAACTTACGAACCAACCGAAGCCGTAGGTCTCGTCAAAAAGACGGCAACCGCTAAATTCGATGAAACTGTCGAAGCAGCAGTACGTCTGGGCGTAGACCCACGTAAACAAGACCAGGCTGTTCGCGGCGTCGTTGTCCTGCCACACGGCACAGGCAAAACGCAGCGCGTACTGGTATTTGCAAAAGGCGATAAAGCGAAGGAAGCGGAAGCTGCCGGAGCGGACTTCGTAGGCGATCAGGACATGATTAACAAGATCCAACAAGGTTGGTTCGAGTTTGATGTCTGCGTAGCAACGCCTGACATGATGAGCGAAGTTGGTAAACTGGGTCGTCTGCTCGGTGGTAAAGGCCTCATGCCTAACCCTAAAGCAGGTACAGTTACTTTCGACGTTACCAAAGCCGTTCAAGAAATCAAGGCTGGTAAAATCGAATACCGTCTGGACAAAGCAGGCCAAATCCATGCACCGATCGGCAAAGCGTCGTTCAGTGAGGATCAGTTGAACGAAAACCTGAAAGCACTGATGGACGCGCTGAACCGCGCTAAACCAGCTGCTGCCAAGGGCGTTTACCTGAAAGGCGTAGCAGTGTCCGCAACGATGGGACCAAGCATTCGCGTTAACACAGCATCTTACAGATAAAAAAGTGTTGACTTCTGTCAACCTTTTCGTTAGACTGTAGAAGCTGTTTCATTCCGATCTTAACAGACGGTCTGTTAAATTTGAATATGCTTACCGTAGACAGTAGGTGCCTTAGTGCTTAATTTCCTACCGAGGTGTCGTGATAGAATTTCAGCTTTGCTGATTCGTCAAGCCTTCGTCTTCTGCGGAGGCTTTTCTTATTGCCTGCGCTGCGTCGCAAGACGCACCCATACAGGGCGAGCGACCGGACTGTCCGTTGTGGCGGTTCCGCGCTCTACTTGAATTCAACAGGAGGTGTACGATTTGGCTAACGCAAAAGTAATCACTGCTAAAGAGGCAGCGGTAAACGAAATCGCCGGCAAATTGCGCGAAAGCGTAACGACTGTCGTTGTCGATTACCGTGGTCTGAACGTTGCTCAAGTTACCGAGCTGCGTAAACAACTGCGTGAAGCGGGCATCGAGTTCCAAGTGTTGAAAAACACTCTGGTACGCCGCGCAACTGCAGCTGCTGAACTGAGCGATCTTGACGCGGTTCTTACCGGTCCGACAGCAATTGCTTTCGGTACGGAAGACGCTGTAGCGCCTGCTAAAATCCTGAACGACTTCGCTAAAACGAATGACGCTCTGGAACTGAAAGGCGGCGTGGTTGAAGGACGCGTAGTAAGTGCTGACGAACTGAAAGCACTGGCTTCCCTGCCTTCCCGCGAAGGTTTGCTGTCCATGCTCCTCAGCGTGCTTCAAGCACCAGTACGCAACTTCGCACTGGCTGTCAAAGCCGTTGCGGACAAAGACGAGCAACAAAGCGCATAAGACAGTACCGAGAATCGCGGATGCGAGCTGAAGCGATTTGAGGGACCGAATATTCAAGTGTACTTGAATATTCGAAACGCAACATCCCGTTTCACAAAATCGACAGCCTTAACCGGCTGATCCCACATACCCAAATGGAGGTTCAACCATGAGCAACGAGCAAATCCTTGAAGCCATCAAAGGCATGACTGTACTGGAACTGAACGATCTGGTTAAAGCAATCGAAGAAGAATTCGGCGTAACTGCAGCAGCTCCAGTAGCAGCAGTAGGCGGCGGCGCAGCAGCAGCTGAAGCTGAGCAAACTGAATTCGACGTTATCCTGACAAGCGCTGGCGCTTCGAAGATCAACGTTATCAAAGTCGTTCGTGAAATCACAGGCCTGGGCCTGAAAGAAGCAAAAGAAGTTGTAGACAACGCTCCAAAAGCAATCAAAGAAAAAACTTCCAAAGAAGACGCAGAAGCGGTTAAAGCTAAGCTTGAAGAAGCTGGCGCTGCTGTAGAAGTGAAGTAATTTCGTCTTCAAATAAGTGTTACACAGGCAGACCCTCGAAGTTATCCTGCTTCGGGGGTCTGTTCTCGTATTGATGGCGAGTTATACCTCGATCAACGGCAAAAGGGGTTGAAGCGGATGTCGGATCACTATTATTCCAATCGTCCTTCCGCGGCGCATGACCGTAGAACGATCGAAGACGAGCTTCGAGGCCGGAAGGTACGTCTGGTGACGGATGCGGGTGTTTTCTCCAAAGGTGGTCTGGATTATGGCAGTCGGGTGCTGATTGATGCACTTGATATTCCGCAAGGTTCTTCCGTACTCGATGTAGGCTGCGGATATGGGCCGATCGGTATTGCCGCTGGCATCTTGGGAGCTGCGAAGATCACCATGCTGGACGTTAATGAAAGAGCGGTCGAACTGGCACGCGAGAATGCAGCGGCCAACGGCATCGTGCAAGCCAAGGTAATGCAGAGCGACCTGCTTGATGCGGTAGCGAATGAACGTTTCGATGTGATTATCACCAATCCCCCAATTCGTGCAGGCAAAGAAACGGTGCATCGGTTGTTTGAACAGGCGAGCGCTTGTCTGAATCCCGGTGGTTCATTGTGGATTGTCATTCAGAAGAAACAGGGAGCACCTTCGGCAAAAGCCAAGCTGGAAACCTTGTTTGAGATGGTGGAAGAGGTCACAAAAGATAAAGGCTATCGGATTTATCAGGCGATCAAGGGAAAAGAGCAGGATTAAACTTTTTCGGTGGAAAATCGGAGAAGGGGTTGACTGGGCCGTAAGGCCGTGTTATAGTTGTAAAATGTCAGTGTATAATGCCCTACGTGGCTTTACCATATTAAAATGTTGAGAGGCTCCGCAAAACAGCAAAGGAAGTGCGGTTTTGTTTGGGGCTTAATGTTTTGGTATGCGAAGGAAGATGCGCGGGCATTTTTGACGGCAACATGAAAGATGTGCAGCGACGTTTCATTACATGTTTTGATTCATTATTGATCCGGCCATGCGACGCTCTTTTTTCGAATCATACTCGATAAGGGCTTTTCTGCATGTAAGGGTCGTGCCCGTCTTGGTCTCATTATACGTGATTCAAACGAAGGGCCGCAATGGAATTTTTAAACTCGGCATTTTCATCCAAAAAGTGCCTAAAGTTGAGTAGACATTGAGGGGTGAGTATAGTTGACGGGACATCTTGTTCAATATGGTCGACGCACTCGGCGGAGTTATTCGCGGATTCATGAGGTGCTCGAAGTTCCGAATCTGATCGAGATTCAGCAGAAATCTTACGAATGGTTCTTGGAGGAAGGTCTTCGGGAAATGTTCCACGATATTTCGCCGATCCAGGACTTTACCGGGAATCTGATTCTGGAATTTATCGATTATAGCCTTGGAGAACCGAAATACACGACAGATGATGCCAAAGAGCGTGACGTAACATACGCGGCGCCGCTGCGTGTCAAAGTCCGCCTGATTAACAAGGAAACGGGCGAAGTCAAAGAGCAGGAAGTGTTTATGGGTGACTTCCCGCTGATGACCGAAACCGGTACGTTTATCATAAACGGTGCGGAACGGGTTATTGTCAGTCAGTTGGTTCGCTCTCCAAGCGTCTACTTCAATACTAAAGTGGACAAAAACGGAAAGACAACATACAGCGCGACTGTCATCCCGAACCGCGGCGCATGGCTTGAACTGGAGACGGACGCCAAAGACATCGTCTACGTCCGGATCGACCGTACCCGGAAGATTCCGGTAACGGTACTGCTGCGTGCGCTCGGTTTCGGCAGCGATGCCGAAATTCTGGATCTGCTCGGCAATGACGAGTATATCCGCAACACGCTGGATAAAGACAACACAGACTCGACGGAGAAAGCCCTGATCGAGATCTATGAGCGTCTGCGTCCAGGCGAACCGCCAACATTGGACAACGCGAAAAGCCTGCTGATTGCACGCTTCTTCGACCCGAAGAGATACGATCTCGCCAATGTAGGCCGGTATAAGATCAATAAGAAGCTTCATATTAAAAATCGTCTCTTCAACCAGAAGCTGGCTGAAACGCTGATTGACACCGTAACGGGTGAAATCATCGCGGAAGCAGGCCAAATGGTAGACCGTCGTCTCCTTGACGAAATTCTGCCTTACCTGGAGAGCGAACACAGTGTGAAGACGTATCATGTGGCTGGCGGCGTACTCGATGCCAACGATATTCCAATGCAGTCCATCGACGTGTTCTCGCCAATCGAAGACGGTAAAGTGGTGAAGGTGATTGCGAATGGTCTGATCGATAAGACTGTCAAAAACATCACTCCAGCCGACATCATCGCTTCGGTCAGTTACTTCATCGACCTGCTGCATGGCATCGGCGATACCGATGACATCGACCACCTGGGTAACCGTCGTCTGCGTTCCGTAGGCGAACTGCTTCAGAACCAATTCCGTATTGGTCTGTCCCGGATGGAACGTGTTGTACGTGAGCGGATGTCGATTCAAGACTCGAACGTTATCACGCCGCAGGCACTGATTAATATTCGTCCGGTTATCGCATCGATCAAGGAGTTCTTCGGCAGCTCGCAGCTCTCGCAGTTCATGGACCAAACGAACCCGCTGGCAGAACTGACGCACAAACGTCGTCTGTCCGCACTCGGACCCGGCGGTCTGACGCGCGAACGCGCAGGCTTTGAAGTTCGAGACGTTCACGCCAGTCACTACGGCCGGATGTGTCCAATCGAAACGCCGGAAGGCCCGAACATCGGTCTGATTAACTCCTTGTCCACGTTCGCGCGGATCAACGAGTACGGCTTCATCGAAGCGCCTTATCGTCGCGTCGATCCGAAGACGAACAAAGTCACCGAGCACATCGACTACCTGACCGCTGACGAAGAGGACAACTACGTGGTAGCTCAGGCAAATGCCCAGCTCAACGAAGACGATTCTTTTGCCGACGAGATGGTTATCGTTCGTTACAACAAACAGGCCGATAACATCCTGCCAATGCCGAGTGATCGCGTTGACTACATGGACGTTTCGCCGAAACAGGTCGTATCTGTCGCTACGGCGCTCATTCCGTTCCTCGAGAACGATGACTCCAACCGCGCACTGATGGGATCGAACATGCAGCGTCAGGCCGTTCCTTTGCTGATTCCTAAGGCTCCGCTTGTCGGAACCGGTATGGAGCACAAGGCGGCTAAAGACTCCGGTGTGTGTATCGTAGCGAAACATGACGGCTATATCGAACGCTCCACAGCCAGCGAAATTACGCTGCGCCGCGTCGAAATGGTTGACGGTCAAGAAGTCAAAGGCGACTTGGTCACTTATAAATTACACAAATTCATGCGCTCGAACCAAGGGACATGCATCAACCAGCGCCCAATCGTTCGTGCAGGCGACATCGTGAAGAAAGGTGACATCCTGGCGGACGGTCCTTCGACCGAAATGGGCGAATTGGCTCTGGGCCGCAACGTTGTCGTAGCCTTCATGACTTGGGAAGGTTATAACTACGAGGATGCGATCCTGCTGAGCGAGAAGCTCGTGAAGGAAGACGTGTATACTTCGATTCACATCGAGGAATACGAATCCGACGCGCGTGACACCAAGCTTGGACCGGAAGAAATTACACGCGACATCCCGAACGTGGGCGAAGAAGCGCTGAAGAACCTCGACGATCGCGGTATCATCCGCATCGGCGCGGAGATCGCTGCCGGTGACATCCTGGTTGGTAAAGTAACGCCTAAGGGTGTAACGGAACTGACAGCGGAAGAGCGCCTGCTGCACGCTATCTTCGGTGAGAAAGCTCGTGAAGTGCGCGACACTTCCCTGAGAGTTCCTCACGGTACGGACGGAATCGTTGTGGACGTCAAAGTCTTCACTCGTGAAAACGGCGACGAACTGCCTCCAGGTGTGAATCAACTTGTTCGTGTGTATATCGCGCAGAAACGGAAAATCTCCCAAGGCGACAAGATGGCCGGACGTCACGGTAACAAGGGTGTCGTATCGCGCATCATGCCGGAAGAAGATATGCCGTTCCTGCCGGACGGCACGCCGGTTCAGATCGTACTCAACCCACTGGGCGTACCTTCGCGGATGAACATTGGACAGATCCTGGAAGTCCACTTGGGTATGGCTGCACAGCGTCTGGGTATCCACGTAGCGACTCCGGTATTCGACGGAGCGAACGAATACGATGTGTTCGATACGATGGAAGAGTCGGGCATGCAGCGCAATGGTAAAACCGTGCTGTATGATGGTCGTACCGGTGAGCGCTTCGAGCGCGAAGTTACGGTCGGCGTCATGCACATGATTAAACTGGCGCACATGGTTGACGATAAGATCCACGCCCGTTCGACAGGTCCTTACTCGCTCGTTACGCAGCAGCCGCTGGGTGGTAAAGCTCAGTTCGGTGGACAGCGTTTCGGGGAAATGGAAGTATGGGCGCTGGAAGCCTACGGCGCGGCATATACTCTGCAAGAAATCCTGACCGTCAAGTCCGATGACGTGGTGGGCCGCGTGAAAACGTACGAATCCATCGTTAAGGGCGAAAACGTGCCGGAACCAGGCGTTCCGGAAGCGTTCAAGGTCTTGATTAAGGAACTGCAAAGCTTGGGTATGGACGTCAAGATCCTGAGCGAAGACGAACAAGAGATCGAAATGAAAGAACTGGACGACGAGGATGAACCAACCGGCGGCGACAAACTGGGCCTCAACCTTGAAGGTTCGGAAGTCGGCGTAGAACAATAAGTTTTAAAAATCAGGAACCGCATATAGGGAGGGTTGCTCCTTGTTGGATGTAAACAACTTCGAGTTTATCAAGATCGGGCTGGCTTCGCCGGACAAGATTCGTTCTTGGTCCCGCGGCGAAGTCAAAAAGCCGGAAACGATCAACTATCGTACGCTCAAACCGGAGAAAGAAGGTCTTTTCTGTGAAAAGATCTTCGGACCGACCAAGGACTGGGAATGCCATTGCGGCAAGTACAAACGCGTACGTTATAAAGGCGTCGTCTGCGATCGCTGCGGCGTTGAAGTAACTCGCGCGAAAGTACGCCGTGAGCGGATGGGTCATATCGAACTCGCCGCTCCGGTTTCCCACATCTGGTACTTCAAAGGGATTCCGAGCCGTATGGGTCTGGCGCTGGACATGTCGCCGCGCTCGCTCGAAGAAGTCATTTACTTCGCTTCGTACGTCGTGACCGATCCAGGCGAAACACCGCTGGAGAGAAAACAACTGCTGTCCGAAAAAGAATACCGCAGCTACCGTGAGAAATACGGCTACGGATTCCATGCGGGCATGGGTGCCGAAGCCGTGAAGAAACTCCTGCAGGATCTCGACATCGACAAGGAATTGGAGTTCCTCAAAGAGGAGCTCCGCACGACACAAGGACAGCGCAGAAGCCGGGCGATCAAACGTCTGGAAGTCATCGAAGCGTTCAAAAGTTCGGGTAACAACCCGGACTGGATGATTCTCGATGTGCTTCCGGTCATCCCGCCGGAACTGCGTCCGATGGTACAGCTCGACGGCGGCCGTTTTGCAACGTCCGACCTTAACGATCTGTATCGCCGGGTTATCAACCGGAACAACCGTCTGAAGAGACTGCTTGATCTGGGTGCCCCGGACATCATCGTGCAGAACGAAAAGCGCATGCTGCAGGAAGCGGTAGACGCCCTGATCGACAACGGCCGTCGCGGTCGTCCAGTCACAGGCCCAGGTAACCGTCCGCTCAAATCCCTCAGCCACATGCTGAAGGGTAAACAAGGACGTTTCCGTCAGAACTTGCTCGGTAAACGGGTCGATTATTCCGGTCGTTCCGTTATCGTTGTAGGTCCAAACCTGAAGATGTACCAATGCGGTCTTCCGAAGGAAATGGCGCTGGAACTGTTCAAACCATTCGTAATGAAAGAGCTGGTCAACAAAGGTCTGGCTCATAACATCAAGAGTGCAAAACGCAAAGTCGAGCGCGTAAGTGCCGAAGTGTGGGACGTACTCGAAGAAGTCATCAAGGAGCACCCGGTTCTGTTGAACCGTGCCCCTACGCTTCACCGTCTCGGTATCCAGGCCTTTGAACCGATCCTGGTCGAAGGTAAAGCGATCCGTCTTCACCCACTCGTATGTACGGCATACAACGCCGACTTCGACGGTGACCAGATGGCCGTTCACGTTCCGTTGTCCGCAGAGGCACAGGCTGAAGCCCGTATCCTGATGCTGGCATCCGGTAACATCCTGAACCCGAAAGACGGCAAGCCTGTTGTTACTCCTTCCCAGGATATGGTTCTCGGAACTTACTATCTGACGATGGATAACAAGGAAGGCCGCGGCGCAGGCATGATCCTTCGCAACATCAACGAAGCCGTGTCCGCGTACCAACGTGGTACAGCCGAACTCCACGCTCGCGTGGCGATTCCGGTTAAGGCTCTCAATAAAACAAGCTTCACCGACAAACAGCAGGACGCAATGCTGATTACGACAGTAGGCCGGATCATCTTCAACGAGATCTTCCCGGCAAGCTTCCCGTACATCAACGATGCAACTCGCGCGAACCTGTTTGACGGCGTGGCCGAAGACTTCTTCATCTATGAAAAAGGGGAGAACGTCACCGACCGCATCATGAACGCTCCTCAGACGAAGGGGATCGGCAAAGAGTATCTGGGTGAGATTATCGGACGCTGCTTCGAGGTCTACCAGACGACTCAAACTTCGATGATTCTCGACGAAATCAAACAGCTCGGATTCACGTACTCGACTCGTTCGGGCGTAACCGTAGCCGTTTCCGACGTCGTCGTACCACCGGAGAAAAAAGACTTGATGGAAGAGTCGGATAAGAAGGTTGCGGTCATTACCAACCAGTACCGCCGTGGTCTGATTACCAACGAAGAACGGTATGACCGGGTTATCGAGATCTGGTCGCACGCCAAGGATCAAATCAGTGACATTCTGATGAAATCCATGGACCGTTACAATTCCATCATGCTCATGGTTGACTCCAAAGCCCGTGGTAACAAATCGCAGATCACCCAGTTGGGCGGTATGCGGGGTCTGATGGCCAACCCATCGGGTCGCATCATCGAGCTCCCAATCAAGTCGAACTTCCGCGAAGGCCTGACGGTCCTCGAATACTTCCTGTCTACGCACGGTGCGCGTAAAGGTCTGGCCGATACCGCACTTCGTACCGCTGACTCGGGTTACCTGACCCGTCGTCTGGTTGACGTAGCGCAGGACGTAATCGTGCGCGAAGACGACTGTGGAACGGACAAGGGCTTCATGGTTAGCCGTATCCAGGATGGTAAGGAAGTCATCGAAGATCTGTACGACCGTATTGAAGGGCGCTACTGCTTCGAGACTGTTCGTCATCCGGAAACGAATGAGATCATCGCACGTCGTAACGAGCTAATTACTTCGGACAAAGCTGAAGAGATCGTTAAAGCAGGCGTTGAAAAACTGCAAATCCGTTCCGTACTCAGCTGCCGCGCGCGTCATGGCGTGTGCAAAAAGTGCTACGGACGTAACCTGGCTACGGGTAAACACGTCGAAATCGGCGAAGCAGTCGGCATCATCGCTGCCCAATCGATCGGCGAACCAGGAACCCAGCTCACCATGCGTACATTCCACACCGGCGGCGTTGCCGGCGACGACATCACGCAAGGTCTGCCGCGTATCCAGGAGCTGTTTGAAGCCCGTAACCCTAAAGGTCAGGCTACAATCAGTGAAATCGACGGCGTCGTGAAGGAGATCCGCGAAGCGAAAGACCGTCGTGAGATCGAAGTTCAAGGCGAAGCCGAAAGCAAGACTTATTCGGTCACTTACGGTTCCCGTCTGCGCGTACGCGAAGGCATGACGATTGAAGCTGGGGACGAACTGACGGATGGTTCGATCGACCCTAAAGAAATGCTGCGCATCAAAGGTATCCGCGGCGTGCAGAACTATATCCTTCAGGAAGTTCAGCGCGTATACCGGAACCAGGGCGTAGAAATCAACGATAAGCACGTCGAAGTTATGATCCGTCAGATGCTGCGCAAGATCCGCATCGTGGATGCAGGCGAGACGACGCTGCTGCCAGGCTCCTTCGTGGATCTGCACGAATATGAGAAGGCAAACAAAGAGGCGATGTTGAATGGCAAGGATCCAGCGGTCGCTAAACCGGTCCTGCTGGGTATTACCAAGGCATCCCTCGAGACCGACTCCTTCCTGTCGGCGGCATCCTTCCAGGAGACGACTCGTGTCCTGACAGATGCAGCGATCAAAGGTAAAGTCGATCAGCTGCTGGGTCTTAAAGAGAACGTCCTGATTGGTAAGCTGATTCCTGCCGGTACCGGCATGACTCGCTACCGCAGTGTACGTTTTGAAGAACCAGAAGCGTTGGAAAACGGCGAGGAATCGCTGGAAACCGTAACGACTGAGCAATAAGCAGCAAGGCAATCAGAACTGGGGCGGAGGAAAAGAGAAATCTTTTCGGATGCCCCGTCATTCTGTGCTTGACATACCTCTCTGGCAGGTGCTAATATAGCAAAGGTGCGTGAGCGGTTAGTGATAATCCTGTCTTTTGGAGGATATGCCGAATGTCTAATGATAAAGGACTCCAGGATGCACACGTCAAAATCGGTACCAAGCAAACCGTGAGAGCGGTGGAACTTGGATTGGCTTCCGAAGTATATGTAGCCATGGATGCAGACCAGCGGATGATCGCCAAGATCACGTCGCTGTGCAGCAAGTCCAACGTCAAGCTGACCGAAGTGGAAACCATGCGAATGCTGGGCAAAGCTTGCGGGATTGAAGTTGGGGCGGCGATGGCTGCGGTGCTAAAATGAGAAAGTCATAACCTTGTAAGAATGTTTTTGTTTCAAGTACAGGAAGTGCTTGGGGCAAGAATTTTCATTTGTTCTTTTATGAACCACCTGGGTCTGTGGACTTGGGAGTACGGTTTGTAACAAGGATGTTTACCAATATGGGAAGGGGGTGGCAATGACAATGCCAACTATTAACCAACTCGTCCGCAAAGGACGTCAAGCGAAGGTAGTGAAGTCGAAATCCCCAGCACTGCAAAAGGGTTTCAACGCACTCAAACGTGAAGAAACAAACCTGAGCGCCCCGCAAAAACGCGGTGTCTGCACTCGTGTAGGTACAATGACTCCACGTAAACCAAACTCCGCGCTTCGTAAGTATGCCCGTGTTCGTTTGACGAACCGTATCGAGGTGACTGCTTACATTCCGGGTATCGGACACAACCTGCAAGAACACAGCGTCGTGCTGGTTCGCGGAGGTCGCGTAAAGGACTTGGCGGGAGTACGTTACCACATCGTTCGCGGTGCTCTTGACACTGCTGGCGTAAACGGACGTATGCAAGCTCGTTCCAAATACGGCGCTAAGCGTCCAAAAGAAAAGAAAAACTAATTTTAACTTGAGCGCTTAATAGCGTTCAATTATCGGAGAAAGGGGGATATCCATGCCACGCAAAGGTCCAGTTACTAAAAGAGACGTACTGCCGGATCCGGTGTACAACAGCAAACTGGTTACTCGTCTGATCAACCGCATCATGATCGACGGTAAACGCGGTGTAGCTCAAAACATCCTTTACAACTCGTTCAAATTGATTCAAGAACGTACGGGCAACGACCCGATGGAAGTCTTTGAAGCTGCAATCAAAAACATCATGCCGGTTCTGGAAGTTAAAGCTCGTCGTGTAGGCGGTGCAAACTACCAGGTGCCAATCGAAGTTAAGCCTGAAAGACGGACGGCTCTCGGTCTCCGTTGGCTCGTCAACTACTCCCGCAACCGCGGCGAGAAGACGATGGAAGAGCGTCTGGCGGCTGAAATCATCGACGCATCGAACAACACTGGTGCATCCGTGAAGAAACGCGAAGACACGCACAAAATGGCTGAAGCGAACAAAGCGTTTGCACACTACCGCTGGTAGGATTTCGGCTTAACAACCAATACTGAATTTTGAAGGGAGAATCCCATTCATGGCAAGAGAGTTCTCCTTGAAAAATACACGTAACATCGGGATCATGGCGCATATTGACGCCGGTAAGACAACTACCACGGAACGGATCCTGTTCTACACAGGCATCACGCACAAAATCGGTGAAGTACACGAAGGCGCTGCGACGATGGACTGGATGGAACAGGAGCAGGAGCGCGGAATCACAATCACTTCCGCCGCTACGACCGCTCAATGGAAAGGTCACCGCGTCAATATCATCGATACCCCGGGACACGTTGACTTCACAGTAGAAGTCGAACGTTCCCTTCGTGTATTGGACGGGGCAGTAGGCGTATTCAGTGCCAAAGAAGGCGTCGAGCCGCAGTCGGAAACCGTATGGAGACAGGCTGACCGTTACGGCGTACCTCGGATCGCATACGTCAACAAAATGGACATCATCGGCGCGGACTTCCTTAACGTAGTCAAAGATATGGGTGAGCGTCTTCAAGCGAATTCGGTAGCGATCCAGCTTCCGATTGGCGCGGAAAATGACTTCGTCGGTATCATCGACCTGGTAGAGCAAAAAGCTCACATGTACAAAGACGACCTCGGTCAAAACATCGAAGTTGTTGACGTACCTGAAGAGTTCAAAGCTCAGGTCGAAGAACTGCGCGGAATCCTCGTAGAGAAGGTTGCCGAGCTGGACGAAGAATTGATGATGAAATACCTTGAAGGAGAAGAGATCTCCATCGAAGAGCTGAAAGCAGCTCTGCGTCAAGGTGTTATCGACGTTAAGATCTTCCCGGTTATCTGCGGATCTTCCTACAAAAACAAAGGGGTTCAGCTGATGCTGGACGCCGTTCTGGATTACCTGCCAGCTCCGGTAGACGTACCGGCAATCCAGGGTCACCTGGAAGACGGCGAAGAAACGGTTCGTCATTCTTCGGACGAAGAACCATTCTCCGCACTGGCATTCAAAATCATGACCGACCCTTACGTAGGTAAGCTGACGTTCTTCCGCGTATACTCCGGCGTGCTTCAATCCGGTTCGTATGTGCTGAATGCAACGAAAGGCAAACGCGAACGGATCGGCCGTATCCTGCAAATGCATGCCAACAGCCGTCAAGAAATCAGCGTCGTGTATGCGGGCGATATCGCGGCAGCAGTTGGTTTGAAAGATACGGGCACAGGTGATACACTGTGTGATGAGAAGAGCCCGGTTATTCTGGAATCGATGAACTTCCCTGACCCGGTTATCGAAATCGCGGTTGAGCCGAAAACCAAGGCTGACCAAGACAAGATGGGCGTGGCACTGAGCAAGCTCACCGAAGAAGATCCAACCCTTCGTGCCCACACGGACGAAGAAACTGGCCAGACGATTCTGGCAGGTATGGGTGAACTCCACCTTGATATCATTATCGACCGGATGCGTCGGGAGTTTAAGGTAGAAACTAACGTGGGTAAACCACAAGTTGCTTACCGTGAAACCTTCCGTCAACCGGCCCGCGTTGAAGGCAAGTTCGTTCGTCAGTCCGGTGGCCGTGGTCAATATGGTCACGTCTGGGTTGAGTTTGAACCGCTGGAGCCGGGTACAGGCAGCCAGTTTGAAAGTAAAGTCGTGGGCGGTTCCGTACCGCGCGAATACATTCAGCCGGCACTTGCAGGTATCGAAGAGCAAATGAAGAGCGGCGTTATCGCTGGTTTCCCGCTGGTAGACGTGAAAGCGACAATCGTCGACGGATCGTACCACGACGTGGACTCCAACGAAATGGCGTTCAAAATCGCAGGTTCGATGGCGCTTAAAGCAGCTAAAGACAAGTGTAAGCCTGTCCTGCTTGAGCCAATCATGAAAGTCGAAGTAACCGTGCCTGAGGAGTACATGGGCGACGTTATGGGTATGCTGAACTCTCGCCGCGGCCGTATCGAAGGTATGGATTCCCGCAGCGGTGCTCAAATCATCCGTGCGAAGGTACCTCTCTCCGAAATGTTCGGATACTCGACCACTCTGCGTTCGGGTACGCAAGGACGCGGCGTGTTCTCCATGGAACTCTCCCATTATGAAGAAGTTCCTAAGAACATCGCTGAAGAAATCGTATCGAAGACGAAAGCAGGGGAGTAATCCTCGTTTTCACCGCCGGGTTGGCGAGCGTCTTTTGAGGAACGTCAGCCCGGATGCTTCACACATATAATCTTTCTACATTAAGGAGGAACTGTTTCAAATGGCAAAAGCTAAATTTGAACGTAATAAGCCGCACGTTAACATCGGTACTATCGGTCACGTCGACCATGGTAAAACGACCCTGACTGCTGCAATCACGACTGTACTGTCCAAAACCTACGGCGGTGCTGCTGTAGCCTTCGACCAAATCGACAAGGCTCCAGAAGAAAGAGAACGTGGTATCACGATCTCGACAGCTCACGTTGAATATGAAACTCCTGCTCGTCACTACGCACACGTAGACTGCCCAGGACACGCCGACTATGTTAAAAACATGATCACCGGCGCTGCTCAAATGGACGGAGCGATTCTGGTTGTATCCGCAGCTGACGGCCCAATGCCGCAAACTCGTGAACACATCCTTCTCTCCCGTCAAGTAGGCGTACCTTACATCGTCGTATTCCTGAACAAATGCGACATGGTTGAAGACGCTGAACTGCTGGAACTGGTTGAAATGGAAGTACGTGACCTGCTGAGCGAATATGACTTCCCAGGCGACGACACTCCAATCATCCAAGGTTCCGCTCGTGAAGCGCTGCAAAACCCTGATGGCGAATGGGCTCAGAAGATCGTTGAAATGTTCAACATCATCGACGAGTACATCCCAACTCCAGAGCGCGACACTGAGAAGCCTTTCCTGATGCCAGTCGAAGACGTGTTCTCGATCACTGGCCGTGGTACGGTAGCAACTGGCCGTATCGAACGCGGTACAGTTAAAATCGGCGACGAAGTCGAAATCGTTGGTATCGCTGAAGAGTCCAAGAAATCGGTTGTTACGGGCGTAGAAATGTTCCGTAAACTGATGGATTCCGCTCAAGCTGGCGACAACATCGGCGCACTGCTGCGCGGTGTTGACCGTACGCAAATCGAGCGTGGACAAGTCCTGTCGAAACCAGGTTCGGTTAAACCGCACACTGAGTTCACAGCACAAATCTACGTCCTGACTAAAGAAGAAGGTGGCCGTCACAAGCCTTTCTTCACAGGATACCGTCCTCAGTTCTACTTCCGTACAACTGACGTAACGGGCATCATCAACCTGCCAGAAGGCACTGAGATGGTAATGCCGGGCGACAACATCACGGTTACTGTTCAACTGATCGCTCCAATCGCTATCGAAGAAGGAACTAAGTTCTCCATTCGTGAAGGCGGACGTACAGTAGGCGCCGGTGCCGTAGCAACAATTCAAAAATAATAACGGTTCTTAACCGTTAAATAGAGCAACAGTGTACTGGAACGAGTAACATTGTATTGTAAACGAAAGCGCGAGGCGGGGCCTTTATCCCGGAGTCGGGATAGGGCCTCGCTTTCTTTTTGTGTAATTCAAAAAAAGTGTTGCATTGTCTCGAGATCTTCTATATAATAATGAATGTTGTTCTGAGACGTTGCGATGATGCGAGAGGTTACCGACACACCCGGCTCCTTTGCCATAGTGGGTGTGCGCGGAAAATTTTCGCGGAGTATGTCCGATACCAAATTGGGCGATAGAAGGAGGGAATTATAATGGCAAAGCAAAAAATCCGTATTCGTTTGAAAGCTTACGATCATAGAGTTCTGGATCAATCCGCTGAGAAAATCGTTGAAACGGCAAAACGTTCGGGTGCTGGTGTATCCGGTCCGATCCCGCTGCCGACTGAAAAACAAGTCATCACCATTCTCCGTGCGGTGCACAAGTACAAGGATTCGCGCGAACAATTCGAGCAACGTACGCATAAGCGTCTGATCGATATTGTGAACCCGACTCCACAAACTGTGGATGCCTTGATGCGCTTGGACCTGCCGTCCGGTGTAGATATCGAAATCAAACTGTAATACTCCTGAATAAGGACATAAATGAAAAGAGGTGTCAACATGAAAGGTATCTTAGGGAAAAAACTGGGTATGACCCAAGTGTTCACCGCTGAAGGTAACGTCGTTCCGGTAACGGTTATCGAAGCAGGCCCTTGCGTGGTTCTGCAGAAGAAAGACCTTGAGAACGATGGTTATGAAGCGGTACAAATCGGTTTCTCGGACAAGAAAGCTAGCCGTTCCAATAAACCGGAGGCAGGTCACGCTAAAAAAGCGGACACTGCACCTAAGCGCTACGTCCGCGAACTTCGCGGTGTTGACCTCGGAATTTACGAGGTTGGACAAGTGCTTAAAGCGGACGTATTCGCAGAAGGCGAATTCGTTGACGTAAGCGGCGTATCCAAAGGTAAAGGTTTTGCCGGCGTTATCAAACGTTGGGGACAAAGCCGCGGACCAATGGCGCACGGCTCGCGTTACCACCGCAGACCGGGTTCGATGGGTTCCATCCAGGCTAACCGTGTACCGAAAGGTAAACGCCTGCCAGGACACATGGGCCATGACTCGATCACTGTTCAAAACCTCGAAATCGTAAGAGTTGACGCAGAACGCAACGTACTGCTGGTTAAAGGCTCCATTCCGGGTCCTAAAAACGGCTTCGTTAAAGTTCGTGCATCGGTGAAGAAATAATTAATCCTTAGAAGAAAGGAGGAACATGAAATGCCTAAAGTAGCAGTCTACAATATCGAAGGCAGCCAGGTCGGCGAGATCGAACTGAGCGATTCGGTATTCGGTATCAATCCTAACGGACACGTGCTTCACCAGGCAGTTGTGATGCAACAAGCATCCCTGCGCTCGGGTACGCACAAAGTTAAAGGACGTTCGGAAGTTCGTGGCGGCGGTCGTAAACCTTGGAAACAAAAAGGTACAGGACGTGCGCGTCAAGGCTCCATCCGTTCTCCACAATGGAAAGGCGGCGGTATCGTCTTCGGACCAACTCCGCGCAGCTACTCCTTCAAACTGCCTAAAAAGGTTCGTCGTCTGGCGATCAAATCGGCACTGTCTTCCAAAGTCATCGCAAACGAAATTATCGTTCTGGATGCGCTGAGCCTTAACGCTCCGAAGACAAAAGAATTCGCAGGTATCCTGAACAAATTGAACGTAGACCGTAAAGCCCTTGTAGTGGCTCCGGAATACGACAACAACGTAGCTTTGTCCGCTCGCAACATTCCGGGCGTCAAGTTCGTTCAGGCTGACGGCATCAATGTTCTCGACGTGCTCGTGCATGATAAACTCATCATCACGAAGGACGCAGTTCAGAAGGTAGAGGAGGTATTCGCGTAATGAAAGATCCTCGTGACCTGATTAAACGTCCGATTATTACGGAACGTACGGCTGAAGCGATGAGCCAGTCGAAATACGTATTTGAAGTGCAAATGAGCGCTAACAAAACGGAAGTGAAAAAGGCAGTAGAAGCGATCTTCGGCGTGAAAGTGTCGAAAGTCAACGTTCTGCGCGTTCCGGCTAAGCCGAAACGTTACGGCCGTCACTCCGGCTATACGAGCGAATGGAAAAAAGCGATCGTGACGCTGACTCCAGATAGCAAATCGCTCGAGTTCTTTGAATCTGCAGAGTAAGGAGGGAAACCAACGTGCCAATCAAAAAGTATAAACCGACATCCCCGGCTCGACGCGCAATGAGCGTATCGACATTCGAAGAAATCACAACGAATCAGCCGGAGAAATCGTTGCTGGCTCCGCTGTACAACAAAGCAGGCCGCAACAACCAAGGTAAAATTACGGTTCGTCACCAAGGCGGCGGACACAAACGTAAATACCGGATTATCGACTTCAAGCGTACCAAAGATGGAATTCCAGGCCGCGTTGCTACGATCGAATACGATCCAAACCGGACTTCGAACATCGCACTCATCAACTATGCAGACGGCGAAAAGCGCTATATTCTGGCGCCTAAAGGTCTGAAAGTTGGCGATACGATCTTCTCCGGACCGGATGCTGACATCAAGATCGGTAACGCTCTGCCACTGGAAAACATTCCGGTAGGTACAGTTATCCACAACATTGAGTTGAAACCAGGCAAAGGCGGCCAAATGGTTCGCGCAGCTGGCACAGAAGCTCAACTGCTGGGTAAAGAAGAACGTTACGTATCGATCCGCCTGTCTTCGGGCGAAGTTCGTCGCGTACTGAAAGTTTGCCGCGCTACCATCGGTTCCGTAGGCAACCAGGACCACGAGCTTGTTAAGATCGGTAAAGCAGGACGTAACCGTTGGTTGGGCAAACGCCCTGAAGTCCGCGGCGTAGTTATGAACCCGAACGATCACCCACACGGTGGTGGTGAAGGTCGCGCTCCAATCGGACGTAAATCCCCACTGTCTCCTTGGGGCAAACCGACGCTTGGTTACAAAACGCGTAAGAAAAACAAATCTTCGGATCAATACATCATCCGTCGCCGCACGAAGTAATGCGCTTATCCCGCATTGCTTCGCCGGCTAGGATTATGGAACAAGCCAGCTGAAGGGAGGACTACAATCGATGACACGCAGTCTCAAAAAAGGCCCTTTCATTGACGGATACCTGCTGAAAAAGGTAGAAGTTATGAACGAAGCCAGCAAAAAGGCCGTTATCAAAACTTGGTCCAGACGCTCCACGATCTTCCCACAATTCATCGGACACACTTTCGCCGTTTACGACGGTCGCAAGCACGTACCGGTATATGTGACTGAAGACATGGTCGGACACAAACTGGGTGAGTTCGCGCCGACGCGTACTTACAAAGGCCACACCGACGACGACAAGAAAACAAGACGCTAAAACGGACCGTATTAAAGTCCGAAGGGAGGTACTGATAGCATGGAAGCAAAAGCGCATCTGAAATATTCCCGCATCGCTCCACGCAAAGCCCAGCTGGTCGCTGACCTGATCCGTGGCAAGCAAGTAGGCGAAGCAATCGCAATTCTGCGCCATACGCCAAAAGCAGCATCCCCAATCCTGGAGAAACTGCTGAACTCGGCAATTGCTAACGCAGAAAACAACCACTCGCTCGACGTGAGCAAACTGGTGATTTCGCAAGTATACGTAAACCAAGGACCGACTTTGAAACGTTTCCGCCCACGGGCAATGGGACGCGCAAGCCGGATCAATAAACGCACCAGCCATATCACTCTGGCTGTATCTGAAAAGTAAGGAGGGAAACGTGTGGGACAAAAAGTAAATCCGGTCGGACTCCGTGTAGGGATCATCCGTGACTGGGAATCCAAATGGTACGCTGGTAAAGACTTCGGCACACTGTTGATGGAAGACGTGAAAATTCGCGAATACCTGAAAACTAAGCTGAAAGAATCCGCTGTCTCCAAGATCGAGATCGAAAGAGCAGCAAATCGCGTGAACGTGACGATCCATACGGCTAAGCCGGGTATGGTAATCGGACGCGGTGGCGCAGAGGTTGAGGTACTTCGTGGCGAGATCACTAAGATCGCTAACGGCAAAAAAGTACACATCAACATCGCTGAGATCAAAAACCAAGAGCTGGACGCTATTTTGGTCGCCGAAAGCATCGCACAACAACTGGAACGTCGCGTATCGTTCCGTCGTGCTTTGAAACAATCGATCCAACGTACAATGCGTGCAGGCGCTAAAGGAATCAAAACTGCGGTTAGCGGTCGTCTCGGCGGCGCAGAAATCGCACGTTCGGAAGGCTACAGCGAAGGAACTGTTCCACTTCATACCCTGCGTGCCGACATCGACTACGGTACAGCTGAAGCGCACACGACTTACGGTCGTATTGGCGTTAAAGTATGGATCTATCGTGGAGAGGTTCTTCCTCCAGCTAAGAAACAAGCTGCTCAGGAAGGAGGCAACTAATCATGTTGGTACCTAAACGTGTAAAACACCGTAAACAGCAACGCGGCAGCATGGCCGGTCGTGCTAAAGGCGGTACTGAATTGAACTTCGGCGAATTCGGCCTGCAAGCGACTGAACCTTCGTGGATCACGAACCGTCAGATCGAAGCAGCACGTATCGCCATGACCCGTTACATCAAACGGGGCGGTAAAGTTTGGATCAAGATTTTCCCTGACAAGCCGATCACTCAAAAGCCTCTCGAGGTTCGGATGGGTAGCGGTAAAGGTAACGTTGAGAAATGGGTAGCAGTCGTAAAACCGGGCAAGATCATGTTCGAACTTGCCGGTGTATCGGAAGAAATCGCTCGTGAAGCGATGCGCCTTGCTGCTCACAAACTGCCTGTCAAAACTAAGTTTGTGAAACGTGAAGAATTAGGTGGTGAAGCAAATGAAGGCTAAGGAACTGCGTGACCTGACTACTGCCGAAATCGAACAGAAGGTCTCCGGATTTAAAGAAGAACTCTTTAATCTGCGCTTTCAGCTCGCTACCGGTCAGCTTGATAACCCAACGCGCATCAGCGTAGTCCGCAAGGAAATCGCTCGCGCTAAGACAGTTCTGCGTCAAAGAGAACTTGGAATTACTTCTTAATTCCTTATGATCCTCCGGGTATGTAACCCGATATTCAGGAAGGAGGCTAACCATGACCGAACAACGCAACTCGCGTAAAGTGCTGGTAGGTAAAGTCGTGAGCGATAAAATGGACAAAACGATCGTTGTTGCTGTAGAAACTTACAAAAAACATGATCTGTATCATAAACGCATCAAGTCCACAAAGAAATTCAAAGCGCATGACGAAAACAACGAAGCGAAGATCGGCGATGTAGTAAGAATCGTTGAAACTCGTCCGCTGTCCAAAGACAAGCGCTGGAGACTGGCAGCAGTCACTGAAAAAGCGATTATCATCTAATTGAACGATAAAGCTCGTCCGAAAGGAGGACATTCATAATGATTCAACCATTTACACGTTTGGCTGTAGCCGATAACTCCGGTGCGAAGGAACTGATGTGCATCCGCGTGCTCGGCGGTACGGGACGTCGTACAGCTAACATCGGTGACCTGATCGTTTGCTCGGTAAAACAAGCAACACCAGGGGGCGTTGTCAAAAAAGGCGACGTAGTTAAAGCGGTAGTTGTTCGTACGAAGCGTTCGGTACGTCGTAAAGACGGTTCTTACATCGCATTCGACGAAAACGCAGCGGTAGTGGTAAAAGAAGATCGCAGCCCGCGTGGTACGCGTATCTTTGGACCAGTTGCCCGTGAACTTCGTGACAAGGACTTCATGAAAATCGTTTCCTTGGCACCGGAAGTTATCTAATATAGCATGCACGATTTTCTTGTCGGCTGCCGGCCGGTAAGTCATAGGAGGTGTACCTGATGGCAAGAGTGAAAAAGGTTCTGGAATCCCACAACAACAAACTTCACGTGAAAAAAGACGATGTCGTTATCGTAATCACTGGTAAAGACAAAGGCAAAAAAGGCCGCGTAATCGCAGCTTACCCTCGTGAAAACCGTGTGTTGGTCGAAGGCGTGAACATGGTGAAAAAACACCAAAAGCCAAGCCAAGCGAACCCACAAGGCGGAATCGTTGAACAAGAAGCTTCGATCCACGTGTCCAACGTGATGCACGTTGACCCGAAAGACGGCGGTAAAGTAACCCGTGTTGGTTACAAAACGCTGGACAACGGCAAAAAAGTGCGCGTTGCGAAACGTTCCGGAGAAGTTATCGAATAATCCCATCTTTACGGAAAGGAGGCCCATCCTTCATGGTAACAAGACTTAAAGAACGTTATTTGAACGAAAGTACTCCTGCTCTGATGCAGAAGTTCAACTATACGTCGGTTATGCAAGTGCCGAAACTGGAGAAGGTTGTCATCAACATGGGTGTCGGCGAAGCCGTATCCAACTCGAAAGTTCTCGACACAGCAGTAGCCGAGCTCGAGCAAATTGCTGGTCAAAAACCAGTTATCACTCGTGCCAAAAAATCGATCGCAGGTTTCAAACTGCGTGAGAACATGCCGATCGGAACGAAGGTAACCCTGCGCGGCGAGCGCATGTACCAGTTCCTCGACAAACTGTTCAACGTAGCGCTTCCACGCGTACGTGACTTCCAAGGTGTATCGAACAAAGCCTTCGACGGCCGCGGTAACTACACACTGGGTCTGAAAGAACAGCTGATCTTCCCTGAAATCCAATACGATCAAGTGGACAAAGTCCGCGGTATGGATATCGTTATCGTAACTACAGCGAAGAGTGACGAAGAAGCTCGTGAACTGCTCACGGGTCTCGGAATGCCTTTCGCAAAATAATATCGGCCAGTATCTAGGGCCATGATCTATGACCCTGTTCTTCCGAAACTATCCAGGAGGTGTCAGGCTAAAGTGGCAAAAACTTCGATGAAGGTTAAACAGCAACGTACACCAAAATTCAAAGTGCGTGCATACACGCGCTGCGAGCGTTGCGGTCGTCCACACTCGGTTCTGCAAAAGTACAAAATCTGCCGTATTTGCTTCCGCGAATTGGCTTATAAAGGCCAGATCCCTGGCGTGAAAAAAGCAAGCTGGTAATTACCGCATAACAAGGAAGGAGGTTCACACACTATGACTATGTCCGATCCGATTGCAGATATGCTTACACGTATTCGCAACGCGAACGTGGTTCGTCACGAGAAAGTCGAAATGCCGGCTTCCGCGATGAAAAAGCAAATTGCTGAGATCCTGAAGCGCGAAGGTTTTATCCGCGACGCGGAATTCGTACAGGATAACAAGCAAGGCATCATCCGTATCTTCCTGAAATATGGACAAAACAATGAGCGCGTTATTACTGGTCTGAAAAGAATCAGTAAGCCGGGTCTGCGCGTGTACACGAAGAGCAACGAAGTTCCTCGCGTACTGGGCGGCCTGGGTATTGCGATCATCTCCACGTCCAAGGGAGTTATGACCGACAAAGAAGCTCGTCAAGCGAAAGCTGGCGGCGAAGTAATCTGCTACGTTTGGTAATCACGTCAGAACACAAGGAGGTGCAACACATATGTCGCGTATTGGTCGCAAACCAATCGAAGTACCAGGCGGCGTTGAAGTCACGCTGAACAACACAGCGATTACTGTCAAAGGCCCTAAAGGTACACTCACTCGTGAACTTCATAGAGATATGAAAGTAACGGTGGAAGGTAATACAATCACGGTAGAACGCCCTTCCGATAACAAAGAGCATCGTTCCCTTCACGGCACGACGCGCAGCGTTGTCAACAACATGGTAAGTGGTGTAACGGATGGCTTCTCCAAGTCTCTGGAACTGGTCGGGGTCGGATACCGTGCCAGCAAATCGGGAGACAAGATCGTCCTGAACGTAGGTTACTCCCACCCGGTTGAAATCACACCGGAAGCGGGTATCGAGTTTGAAGTTCCTTCAAACACGAAAATCATCGTTCGCGGAATCGATAAAGAGCGCGTAGGTGCCTATGCTGCTCAAATCCGTTCGGTACGTGAGCCTGAGCCGTATAAAGGTAAAGGTATCAAGTACGAAGGCGAACGCATCATCCGTAAAGAAGGTAAAGCTGGCAAGAAGAAATAAGCCGCTTTCCTTCGCATTACCCTTAGCTTGCACATGTGAAGCTGCTTAATAAGCAGATGGGAAGGAGTGAAAGTACTCATGATTACCAAAGGTGATAAAAATAAAGCTCGCTTGAAGAGACACTTGCGCGTGCGCAAGAAAATTCAAGGTACGGTTGAGCGTCCTCGTCTGAACGTATATCGTTCGGAAAAGCACATCTATGCCCAACTGATCGACGACGTAAACGGTGTAACTATCGTTTCCGCTTCGACCATGGACAAAGAGCTGAAGAGCGAAATCACAAACGGCGGCAACGTTGAAGCGGCTACGAAAGTAGGTACGCTGGTTGCAAACCGTGCCAAGGAAAAAGGTTACACTGCAGTCGTATTCGACCGCGGAGGATACCTCTACCACGGACGGATTCAAGCACTGGCTGATGCAGCCCGTGAAGCCGGACTGGAATTCTAATACCGAGACAAAAGGAGGTTAACGACTTGCGTGTAGATATGAGCACTGTAGGAGAACTGACGGAACGCGTTGTACACATCAACCGCGTAGCTAAAGTTGTAAAGGGCGGACGCCGTTTCAGCTTCAGCGCACTGGTTGTCGTGGGCGACGGACAAGGTAACGTCGGTGCGGGCATCGGTAAAGCCGGAGAAGTTCCGGATGCGATCCGCAAAGGCATCGAAGATGCGAAGAAAAACATGATCCATGTTCCACTCGTAGGAACAACGATCACTCACCCGATCACAGGTAAATTCGGAGCCGGCAGCGTACTGCTGAAACCAGCTTCCGAAGGTACAGGCGTTATCGCCGGCGGTCCGGTACGTGCAGTACTGGAACTTGCAGGCGTAGGCGACATTTTGACAAAATCCCTGGGTTCTTCGAACTCCATGAACATGGTCAACGCGACGTTGGAAGGATTGTCCCGTTTGAAGCGTGCCGAAGATGTGGCTAAGCTTCGCGGTAAATCCGTCGAAGAACTGAGAGGCTAAGGAGGGAAAAGCAATGGCTAAATTGGAAATCACCCTCGTACGCAGCCTGATCGGACGTCCGAAAAACCAACGCACGACCGTAAACACGCTGGGACTGCGTAAAACGAACCAAGTCGTTGTACAAGACGACAACGCTGCGATTCGCGGTATGGTAAACCAAGTTAAGCACCTGGTTTCCGTAAAAGAAATCGAAGCTTAATTTCAATCGCTTCGTGAGAAGCGAATCAATAGAATGAATCAAGGAGGTGCAACGAACGATGAAGTTACATGAGCTTTCTCCAGCTCCGGGTTCGACTAAAGAGCGCAAGCGCATCGGTCGCGGTACGAGTAGCGGTACGGGTAAAACAGCCGGACGCGGTCATAAAGGCCAAAATTCTCGTTCCGGCGGCGGTGTTCGTCCAGGCTTTGAAGGCGGTCAGAACCCACTGTATCGTCGCTTGCCAAAACGCGGATTTGTTAATCCGACCCGTAAAGAATATGCCATCGTGAACATCGAAGAACTGAACAACTTTGCAGAAAACACTGAAGTCACTCCTGAGCTGCTGAAGGAACAAGGGATCATCAAAGATGCCAAGAGTGGCATTAAGGTCCTTGGTAATGGCGATGTGACGGTGAAGTTGACTGTCAAAGCAAACAAGTTCTCTCAATCTGCGGTGGAGAAAATCGAGGCTGCCGGCGGTAAAACCGAGGTGATCTAATGTTCAACACCCTGAAGAATATATGGAAGGTCGATGACCTCCGTAAACGGATCTTGTTTACGCTGCTGGTCCTGATCATCTACCGTATTGGTACGTTCATCCCGGTTCCGGGTGTTAACACGGACGTGCTTGAATCGGCCAACGAGGCCGGTAGCCAACTGATGGGCCTGTTGAACACCTTCTCTGGAGGAGCGCTCAAACAGTTCTCGATCTTCGCGCTTAGCATTTACCCTTACGTTACGGCATCGATCATCGTACAGCTGCTGTCGATGGATGTCATCCCTAAGTTCACCGAATGGTCGAAACAAGGGGAACACGGCAAGAAAAAGCTGGCGCAAGTTACCCGATACGGTACCATTGTTCTGGGTTTGATCCAGGCGTTCGCTACAGCGATCGGTTTCAACCGGATTTATAATTCGGAGATGATCCCGAACGCTACGATCGTCGATTACATTCTGATTGCGATTGTCCTGACTGCGGGTACTTCCCTCCTGATGTGGATGGGTGAGCAGATCACAGAAAAGGGCATTGGCAACGGAATCTCAATTCTTATCTTTGCCGGGATCGTCGCTAACATTCCAGGTTACATTGCGACAACTGCACAATCCGACTTCATCGTGGACGGTCAAACGTTCCTTAATGTGATGAAGACTGTGATTATCGCGCTTGTCTTGATCCTGATTATTGTCGGTGTTATCTTTATTCAGCAGGGGATCCGGAAAGTTCCGGTTCAATATGCGAAGCGGGTAGTCGGCAATAAAATGTACGGCGGTCAAAATACGCACATTCCGCTGAAAGTTAATGCGGCAGGTGTCATTCCGGTAATCTTTGCTGTGTCTCTGCTGCAGTTTCCGGTTATTCTTGCAAACTTCTGGTCCACGCATCAGTGGGCACAATGGGTGCAGCAAAACCTGAACTATAGCAAGCCGCTTGGCATGGTGCTCTACGCGATCATGATTATCGGCTTCACGTTCTTCTACACCTTCGTGCAGATTAATCCGCAGCAGATGGCGGAGAACATGAAGAAAAATGGCGGTTACATCCCTGGAGTTCGTCCAGGTAAAGCAACCGAGAAGTACATCACTCGCGTGATGTCCCGGTTGACCGTTACTGGCGCACTCTTCTTGACCGTAATTTCGCTCTTGCCGATCGCATTTGGTTCGCTTTCTGGTCTCCCTCAGTCGGTGCAAATCGGTGGCACGTCGCTGCTGATCGTCGTCGGGGTTGCCTTGGATACGATGAAAACGATCGAAAGTCAGCTGATTAAACGGCACTATAAAGGTTTTATCAATAAATAGCTCAGGTTCCGGACGGGTCCGACTCCATGCGCTCGCCCGGCGCCTTTTGTGCTGTTAGGCATGGGTAAGACGTAAGGAGTGGACATGACGTGAACATTCTATTCATGGGGCCTCCCGGGGCAGGTAAAGGAACACAGGCGCAGGTCATCGTCGATGCATTCGGCATTCCTCATATTTCGACAGGCGATGCTTTTCGTCTGGCGATCAAAGAGGGAACTCCAATCGGAGTCAAAGCCAAAGAATACATCGACCAGGGGCTGCTCGTACCGGATGACGTAACGAACGGTATCGTCCGCGAACGGCTGAGTCAGCCGGATTGCGAAAAAGGTTTCTTGCTCGACGGATTTCCGAGAACTCTGCTGCAGGCCGAGGCATTGGATGCACTTTTGCTCGAATCGGGCCGTAAGCTTGATCATGTTATCAATCTGAACGTTGATCCGGAGAAGCTGCTCAACCGGATTACGGGTCGTCGAATCTGCAAGACTTGCGGAACGACCTACCATGTGATCTTCAACCCGCCAAAGCAGGAAGGCGTGTGTGACAAAGACGGCGGTGAACTTTACCAACGTCCGGACGACAATGAAGAGAGCGTACGCACGCGGCTTGAGGAATATGCAAGCAAAACGGCGCCTCTGATCGATTACTATGCAAACAAAGGCTTGCTGCGGCAGATCGACGGAGACCAGGAGATCGGTACGGTATCGGAAGGAATCCTGTCCGTACTGCGAGGTTAACTGTAATGATCATTTGCAAGTCCGAAACGGAGCTCGGCTTTATGAGAGAAGCGGGACGGATTGTGGCTGAGACTCACCGCGCGTTGGCAAAAGTCATCGAACCTGGCATTACAACTGCCGAGCTTGATGCCATTGCCGAGGCGACCATCCGCAGCCAGGATGCGGTGCCGTCTTTCAAAGGCTATAATGGTTTTCCGGCCAGCATCTGTGCGTCGGTCAACGACCAGCTGGTTCACGGATTCCCCAGCGAGCGAAAGCTTCGGGAAGGCGATATCGTCACACTCGATATCGGCGCTCAATATCGCGGTTACCATGGCGACTCTGCCTGGACTTACCCGGTAGGGCGCATTTCTAATGAGGCCCAGCGTCTGCTGGACGTTACGGAAGGCTCCCTGTACGCAGGACTGGCTCTTGTGAAGCCGGATGTGCGTCTGTTTACCATTTCGCATGCGATTCAGCGATATATCGAAGAGTCAGGGATGTCGGTCGTTCGGGAATATGTCGGTCACGGCATCGGTCAGGATCTGCATGAAGATCCTCAGATTCCGAACTACGGCATTCAAGATCGCGGTCCGCTGCTCAAGCCAGGCATGGTGCTTGCCATCGAACCGATGGTTAACCTCGGCGGAAGACAAGTTCGGACGCTGGAGGACAAATGGACCGTCGTAACGGTGGACGGCTCACTGTGTGCTCACTTTGAACATACAGTGGCGGTTACGAAAGACGGATTGGAAATTTTCACAAAATTGAGCGCGTAGGTGATACACTTGAAAAAGGAACATCCCCTGCAGATCGGTCAACTCGTGAAGATCCGAAAGGGCCGCGATGCCGGTCAGGCGGCGGTAATCGTAAAGCTCGATGAGGAACAAGGCATTTGGATCGCGGATGGCAGCAAACGAAAGTTTGATCGTCCTAAGCGGAAAAATCCACTGCACCTTGAGCCCCAGACGGCGATCAGCAGCGAAGTCGTAAACAGTTTGCAGGAGAGCGGCAGGGTTACGAACGCGAAGCTGCGTCATGCAGTGAATGTGTTTATGGAATCCGACGCACAGTATGTTAAGCAGAAAGGAGAATGATTGTGGCCAAGGAAGATGTCATTGAAATCGAAGGCGTGGTTATTGAACCGCTGCCTAATGCGATGTTCAAGGTGGAACTTGAGAACGGTCATCAAATTCTCGCTCACGTTTCCGGTAAGCTGCGTATGCACTTTATCCGTATTCTGACGGGAGACAAAGTGGTCGTACAGTTATCGCCTTACGATCTGACTCGCGGCCGTATCACTTACCGCAAGTAGGGATACGTCGCTTTTTGGATATACAACGTTCTGGTGCTTGGAACGCTTCCGGTGTGGCCGGAGCGCGTTCTTGCCCGATCAAACCGAATGCTTTTGAGGAGGTAATAATCATGAAGGTTAGACCGTCGGTCAAACCAATGTGCGAAAAATGCAAAGTCATTCGTCGCAAAGGGAATGTCATGGTAATCTGCGAAAATCCGAAACACAAACAAAAACAAGGATAATTTAGAAGGGGGTGTAGCGTAATGGCTCGTATTGCTGGTGTAGACTTACCACGTGACAAACGCGTTGAGATCGCCTTGACTTATATCTTCGGGATTGGTAAAACAACTTCCCAAAAACTCCTGAGCCAAACAGGAATCAGCCCGGACACTCGTGTTCGCGATCTGACTGAGGATGAGGTAAGCAAGCTGCGTGAAACGATTGACGCTAATGTAAAAGTAGAGGGCGACCTGCGTCGTGAAGTATCTCTGAACATCAAACGTCTGATCGAGATCGGATCTTATCGCGGTATCCGTCATCGTCGTGGATTGCCGGTACGTGGACAACGTACGAAGACGAATGCTCGTACTCGTAAAGGTCCTCGTCGTACTGTAGCGAACAAGAAGAAGTAAGAAAGGGGGATAACTGACAATGGCTAAACCGAAAAAAGTCGTACGTACGAAACGTCGCGACCGTAAAAATATCGAATCCGGCGTGGCACACATTCGTTCCACGTTTAACAATACGATTGTAACGATTACGGATCCGCACGGAAACGCGATCTCCTGGGCAAGCTCGGGCGGTCTCGGTTTCAGAGGTTCCCGTAAATCGACTCCATTCGCTGCTCAGCTGGCTGCCGAAACAGCTGCTAAAGCTGCAATGGAGCACGGTCTGAAAACCGTTGAAGTTATGGTTAAAGGTCCTGGCGCAGGCCGTGAAGCGGCTATCCGCTCGCTGCAAGCAACTGGTCTGGAAATCAACCTGATTAAGGACGTAACACCGGTTCCTCACAACGGATGCCGTCCTCCTAAGCGTCGCCGCGTATAGTATTCTTGAGCATTGTGAGTTCAGTATGCTTGGTTTCACGGAAGCGACGTTTTGAAGGAGGGGTATTGTAGTGATAGAAATCGAAAAGCCGAAAATCGAGACCGTCGAGATCAATGACGGAGGCACTTACGGTAAGTTTGTCGTTGAGCCTCTGGAACGTGGATACGGTACGACGCTTGGGAACTCGCTTCGTCGCATCCTGCTGTCGTCGCTTCCGGGCGCGGCAGTCACTTCGGTCCAAATTGACGGCGTTCTGCACGAATTCTCGACGATCCCCGGCGTTACGGAAGACGTAACGGAAATCATTCTGAATCTGAAAGCTCTATCGCTGAAGATTCATTCCGATGAAGAAAAGGTACTGGAAATCGACGCGGAAGGCGAAGGCCTGGTAACGGCTGGAGACATCCGCGCCGATAGCGATGTGGAGATCCTGAATCCGGATCTGCATATCGCAACTCTGGCACCGGGATCGAGACTGCATGTTCGTATCTTCGCTGGCCGCGGCCGCGGATACGTTCAGTCCGTCAAGAACAAACGTGACGATCAACCGATCGGTGTCATTCCGATCGACTCGATCTACACCCCAATCTCCCGTGTCAACTACACGGTCGAGAACACACGGGTTGGACAAGTCACAAACTACGACAAGCTGACCCTGGAAGTCTGGACTGATGGCAGCATTCGTCCAGAAGAAGCGGTAAGTCTTGGCGCTAAAATTTTGACCGAGCACGTGCTGCTCTTCGTTGGTCTCACTGACGAAGCCCGCGACGCGGAGATCATGGTCGAAAAAGAAGAAGACAAGAAGGAAAAAGTGTTGGAGATGACCATCGAAGAACTCGATCTCTCCGTACGTTCCTATAACTGTCTGAAACGTGCCGGTATCAATACGGTACAAGAGCTGACTACGAAATCGGAAGAAGACATGATGAAAGTCCGCAACCTGGGCCGCAAGTCTTTGGAAGAAGTCCAAGAGAAGCTCGAAGAACTTGGTCTGGGTCTCCGTCAGGAAGACTAAGACTAAACAGTAATAGAAGTAGAAGGAGGGAAAACGATGGCATACCAAAAGTTGGGACGTAACTCCAGCGCGCGTAAAGCTCTGCTCCGCGACCTGGTAACCGACCTGTTCTTGTACGAGCGCATCGAAACGACGGAAGCGAAAGCTAAAGAAGCTCGCTCCATCGCCGAAAAACTGATCACCCTTTCCAAACGCGGAGATCTGCATGCACGCCGCCAAGTGGCTGCATACGTTCGTCGTGAGACGGTTGACGGTGAAAAAGACGCAATCCAAAAACTGTTTGCTGATCTGGCACCGCGCTACGCGGATCGTCCAGGCGGCTACACACGCATCCTGAAACTGGGAGCACGCCGCGGCGACGCAGCGCCTATGGTTTACCTGGAACTGGTTGACCGCGCCTAGTTGCCGGTTGATTGATTCGGGGCGGGGGTAACCTCACCCATTGGATTCCCGAGAAACGTATGCCGCCTGTCCAAGGCGGCAGAGCCGTTTCTTTTTTTTTGAACTCAAGCCCTAATTCATTCCAGGTTTTGGACCAGACTGACGAAGAGATGGAGGTGATCCCTTGCGCAACTTATGTATGACCGTCGCTTATGACGGCACGAATTACAATGGATTTCAGACGCAGCCTATCGGTAATACAATCCAGGATGAGCTGGAAGCTTCTATCTTTGCCTTAACGGGAGATAAGCCCAAGATCATCGCTTCGGGCCGCACGGACGCGGGTGTGCATGCATACGCTCAAGTGTTCAACTTCCATACTCCTTCGCAGATTCCCGCTGATCGCTGGCCCCTGGCGTTAAACGCCCGATTACCACAGGACATCGTCGTGACTCGTTCCTGGGAAGTACCGCTTGAATTTAATTCCAGACATGCGGCCAAGCGCAAGACGTATCGATATACGATCAATGCGAATCGCTATCCGGATGTGTTTCAGCGGCACATGCAGTTCCACCATCCTGCGCCTCAGCTTGACATTGAGGCAATGCAGGAAGGGCTGCAGCATCTGGTTGGTACCTATGACTTTACTTCGTTCGCCTCCAGACACTCTCAGAAGACCAATCACGTACGAACCTTGCTTGGAGCCTGGATTGAAGTGGATCGAACGACCTGCCGATCGGGGACGCCCGATCAGGGATTCATCCATATCTTCCTTACGGGTACAGGCTTCTTGCAGCATATGGTTCGCATTATTACAGGAACGCTTTTGCAGGTGGGAGAAGGCAAGCGTACCCCTGATGAGATGAAGACCATTTTGCTGGCCTGTGATCGAGCAGCGGCAGGCCCAACAGCAGTGGGGAAAGGCCTTGCGCTCTGGAATGTCGATTACGGGGAGCTTTTGCCTGAGTAGCGGAAAGTTCTTTGGGGAATTGCTTGAAAATGTATTGCAGTTTGCTGGGTCATCATGTAGAATAAAAGTTGTGTTTTCTTGAAGGCTTCCCACGGCCCCCAATCAAGAAAACGTATAACATCTGCAACTTATGATTATCCATGATCGCAAACATAAATCGTTCCGGCAGCCCCGGATCTTAGCCCGGCGGCATGGAACGTCTACCATCAAAAACGAACTATCATTGCAAAGATTAGAAGGAGGCACTTACTCATGCGTACTACCTACATGGCTAAGCCGAGCGAAGTTGAGCGCAACTGGTACATCATCGACGCTGAAGGCAAAACGCTGGGCCGTCTGGCAAGCGAAGCTGCTGCACTGATCCGCGGTAAGCACAAAACTCAATTCACTCCACACGTTGACGGCGGCGACTTCGTTATCGTCATCAATGCGGAGAAAATTCACCTGACAGGCAACAAACTTCAGGACAAGAAATACTACCGTCACTCGATGCACCCAGGCGGCCTGAAAGTTACAAGCGCTGGTGAAATGATTAAAAACAAGCCTGAACGTCTCCTGGAACTGGCTGTAGCCGGCATGCTTCCTAAGACTCGCATGGGCGACAGAATGAAACTCAGACTCAAAGCGTATGCCGGAGCAGAGCATCCACATGCAGCACAAAAACCGGAAGTTTACGAGCTTCGCGGCTAATTAAAAGGAGGACCCTTTCATGGCAACTGTACAATACTATGGCACTGGTCGTCGTAAGCATTCGGTAGCTCGTGTTCGCCTCGTACCGGGTGAAGGACGCATTGTCATCAACAAACGTGAAATCGACGAATACTTCGGTCTGGAGACGCTCAAACTGATCGTCAACCAACCGCTGAACCTGACTGAAACTGTTGGCAAATACGATGTAATCGTATTGGCACACGGTGGCGGTACTTCGGGACAAGCCGGTGCGATCCGTCACGGTATCGCTCGTGCACTGCTCAAAGCAGACCCTGAACTGCGCGGTTCGCTGAAAAAAGCGGGCTTCCTGACACGTGACCCACGTATGAAGGAACGTAAGAAATACGGCCTCAAAGCCGCTCGTCGCGCTCCACAGTTCTCGAAACGTTAATTCTTACAAGCAAACAGCCTGCATCCGATTTTCTCGGAGCAGGCTGTTTTTTTGGTTTTCCAATTAAAGTTCAAATCGGGCAATCGTTTTCTCCAGGCTGGAGCTGCTCTGTTCAAGCAGTTGGGTCGTATCGGCAATCGCTTTGGAAGCTTCAAGCTGTTGAAGCGACAAGTCCTGTAGAGAAACGGTGTAGTCCGCGGTAATCTTGGAAATCTGCGAGATTTGTTCCACTGAAGCAGACACCTCTTCCGAACCTGCAAGGATCTCCTCGGCCGAAGCAGAGATTTCCTCCATATGACTGCTAATCTGATTAAATCGGATGACGGTACGTTCAAAGAGTGAATGAACCTGAGACGATAACTGACTGCTTCTTTGAATTTCCTCGCTTTCTTCATTCATCCTATCCCCGATCACAATCACTTCCTGGCTAATCTTCGATAATAGATCCACCACATGCGAAGCAGAGTTAGAAGACAGACCGGCAAGCTTCCGAATTTCACCGGCTACAACGGCGAATCCGGCTCCTTCTTCTCCCGCCCTCGCGGCTTCGATTGAAGCATTGAGCGCCAATAAATTGGTCTGTTCGGCAATGCTGGTGATCGTCTGGAGCACAGGACCAATTTCATTCATATACGTGTGCAGCGTGCTCACAGAATCAGCCGTATGTCCGACTAATTGGGCCATCTCTGTGATTTGGCGCTGCAAGCCATCCATCGATGATTTTCCTTGATTCGCTGCCTCCAGAACCTCGGTGGACGCTGTAGACACATTAGCTGAGGAATGAGTAACCCGTTCGATCGCCGATGTGATTTCCTGCATGGAACGAGAGCACTCCTGAGCACCCGCATATTGGTTGTTGGCTTCGATCGTCAGCGAGGCTGCCGATTCATTTAACTGGCTGTTCATATTGAGCAGGAGGGTGGCTTCCGAAGTGAAGCGGTGAGCGGACTGAACCAGCGTCTGCGTGGTCTGCCGCATTTCCTGTACAACGTCACCCAGCGTATGTCCCAATCGAACGCTCATTTTCTTCATAGCCTCATATGTCTGACCGATCTCGTCTTGGGAACGCCTTTTTTCTTGATCCAACAATTGATTGGCTTTGCCGATCTCTCCCCCTGCAATCGCTTGAGCGCTTTCCACAATCACACGTAATGGCCGCAGCACTCGATACAAGAAGATCGCAATGACCGTAAATATAATCAGCGTAATGATCGCCATCAGGATATAGAATAGGAAGCTGTCGCGCATAAATTGATCGGAGATCTGATTGGATACCGTCACATTTGTATCGATACCCAGAATTCCAATCATTTTGCGATTTGCATCATACAGAGGTACATAAGCGGAGATGTAGCTGCCGTATTCCGGATGATGAAGGATGCCTGTCTGAGCTTTTTCACCCTTTAACAGTCGTTCAATTGCTTCCTGGGGGATGTCTGTGACTTCTCCGATCGGCGAGGCTGTTGTAGAACCCTTGGGTTGTCCATCCACGATCAGGATCGGTTGTTTGTCTGCATTAATGGTGACCGTATAGACGTACATGGCTCCGATCTCACTTCGATATTGATCGAGTTTCTGACGAATTTTCCAATACTGTTCATTCTCTGTAGGATTCGCCGCAAACGTTTCATATTCTCCGGTATCAAATTGAGAGGCGAACGCTTCAGCCATATTCATATTGAAGCTGCTGATCGTATATTCACTTGCCTTCTTGATGTTGGCGTTTTGCATGTAGACAAACGTGGAGAATAAAATCGTGAGTATGAGAAAGATCATGATCGACAACTTGATGGAAAGCCTTCGGGTGATTGCGGACATAGGTGCCACCTTCCTGAATTTTATGAATTCATTGTACGATGTGGGATGCATGTTGGGAGAGAAGAGTCAATAAGCAAGCTAAATATTTATTTCATTTTTGAAGCATATGACGCCTGTAAAAAGTTTTTCTCATTTTGAAATAAAGATTGATTGTTTACGCGGAAAGTTTTATACTTGTAAATAATTCAGATTAGAATAGTTGGTTTTATGCGATAAAGGATACGGAACGTCGTCATTCCTCTATGTATTTAAATCCTTCCCCGCCGGTGTTTTCTCCTTATCTCTTTGCTGCCGTATGGGAAGCTTCAGGTATGTAATCAATTTGCCATTCAGAGATGGAGGGTCTTTACAATGAATTTGTTGGAAAAAGAAGAGTTTGCCCGGATTAAAGCTGAAGAGTTAGAACATTTGAGTGCCGAGGAAGTCATCCGTTTCGCCACGCAGCAGTATTCGAGTCTGACGTTCGCGTGCAGCTTCGGCGCAGAAGATGTTGTGATTGTGGATATGCTTCAGCATATTAGCCCAGGTACCGATGTATTCTACCTGGACACGGACTTCCACTTCAAAGAAACCTATGAGACGCGTGATCGGATGTCCCAGCGTTATGGTCTTGACTTCGTACGTGTCTCCCCACTGCTGACGCCTGAAGAACAGGCTGCCAAACATGGGGAATCTCTATGGACCTCTGACCCTAACCAATGCTGCAATATTCGCAAAGTCGAACCCCTGACGCGCAACCTCTCCCGTTACGAAGCATGGATTACGGGTATCCGTCGGGATCAGGCTCCTACACGTGCCAATTCCAAGAAGGTTGAATACGACTATAAATTTGGTCTGATGAAGTTCAATCCGCTGGCCGACTGGACGAGTGAGGATGTATGGAAATATATCCGCGACAACGACATCATCTATAACCCGCTGCATGATCGCAACTTCCCGAGTATTGGCTGCGAGCAGTGCACACGCGCCGTTATGCCGGGAGAAGATCCTCGCGCGGGACGCTGGTCGGGGAATGACAAGACTGAATGTGGCCTGCACAAATAAATCGTTGACCTGAAGATCCAAGTGGCTAACCATCGATAAAAGGAGCGACTGCCGATTATGACTTCCATCAAGCCGCACGGCGGCATTTTGATTAACCGTCTCGCGGAGGGCGAAGAACGTACACGACTGCTTGAGGAGGCCGCAGGCCTTCGCCAGATTCCAATCAATACCTGGACCTTGTCCGATCTCGATTTGATTGCGGTTGGTGCCTTTTCTCCACTTACCGGCTTTATGAATGAAGAAGATTACCGGAGCGTCGTGAAGAACATGCGTCTGGCGGATGGCACGGTATGGAGTATTCCGATTACGCTGCCGCTTGAGGGAGCGGAAGCCGCACTCAAGGGCGAGCGTGTCGCTCTGGTCGGGGAAGAAGATGGCGTCATCTATGCGGTACTTGACGTGGAGAGTGTCTACCGTATTGATCGCAATGAAGAAGCGGTAAATGTGTTCAAGACGGATGATCCCGAGCATCCTGGCGTGAAGAAGCTGCTTGAACGTCCGCTGGAGCGGATTGGCGGCACAGTGAAGGTGCTGAATCGCCCGCAGCCGGAGCGTTTTAACGAGTTTTATTTCGATCCAGCCGAGACCAGACGATTGTTCGCGGAAAAAGGATGGCAAACAGTCGTGGGCTTCCAAACCCGGAACCCCGTTCACCGTGCGCACGAATATATTCAGAAGTCCGCGCTGGAAACCGTAGATGCCTTGTTCCTGAATCCACTCGTGGGGGAAACGAAGTCGGATGACGTTCCGGCAGATATTCGTATGAGAAGCTATCTGGTACTGCTGGAGAACTATTACCCGTCGGCGCGGACGTTCCTGGGTGTCTTCCCCGCAGCAATGCGTTATGCAGGTCCTCGGGAAGCCATTTTCCACGCCATTGTACGTAAAAATTATGGCTGCACCCACTTTATCGTAGGACGTGACCATGCGGGTGTTGGCGACTACTATGGAACTTACGAAGCTCAGGAGATCTTCTCGAACTTCGAGCCTGAAGAGCTGGCGATTACGCCTCTCTTCTTCGAGCACAGCTTCTTCTGCACACACTGCGGCAATATGGCAACCAGTAAGACCTGCCCACATGACAAGGAAAAGCATCTGACGCTGTCCGGAACGAAGGTTCGTGCGCTGCTGCGTAATGGAGAGTGCCCACCCCCAGAGTTTACGCGTCCGGAAGTGGCAACCGTATTGATTGAAGGCATGAGAGATCGGGCCGCTCAGCAGGTCTGACAGATCCTGCCTTAAATAAAGAAGAACACTGAGCCATTTTCCCCCAAGGGAGGCGGCTTGGTGTTTTTTTTTCATGTATAATGAAAGGGAGATTCCCCATGAAGAGGGAGAGAGGATGAACAGCATGGTAACAAGAGAAGAAGTTGTGGAAGCGCTTGAAGTAGTGATGGACCCCGTCTTCCGTGTGCGTTTATCCGACCTGCGCTTGATCCGTGACGTCGTAATTCGTGAGGGTCGCGTGTCGCTGAGTGTAGTCTGCCTGGATAGCAGTGAAGAGAGCAGACAGGGGCTGGAGACGCAGATTCGCTCCATTTTGCAGTCTCTGGAGGTAGAAGATGTACACATTCGCTTCAAGGAAGCGACCGAGCTGGAGAAAGAGCGTAGTCGGGCGATTATGGAAGATAACCGGGTTAGAGATGGACAGGGAGGCGAAGAAGAGGAAGATCCGGTGCTGGTCAAAGGACATGCCGCCGGACTTGAAGATCTTCCGATCCTCAGCCCTGACTCGCCAACAACCTTTATTTCGATCGCCAGTGGCAAGGGTGGAGTAGGCAAATCGACCGTAGCAGTTAATTTGGCCGTCTCTTTGGCTCGTATGGGCAAGAAGGTCGGTCTGATCGATGCCGACATCTACGGATTCAGTGTGCCGGATATGATGGGAATCGAGGATGGACCCGAAGTGGTAGACGGACTGCTTCAGCCTGTCGAACGTTTTGGCGTTAAGGTCATGTCGATGGGCTTCTTCATTCGGGAAAACAATCCTGTTGTCTGGCGTGGCCCGCTCCTCGGACGTATGCTGAGACAGTTCTTTGAAGAAACTGAATGGGGCGAGATTGACTACATGCTGCTTGACCTTCCACCGGGAACAGGAGATATTGCACTGGATGTCCATCAGATGCTGCCTCAGAGCAAGCAGATTATCGTCACTACTCCTCATGGTACCGCAGCCTTTGTAGCAGCGAGAGCTGGAGCGATGGGCTTGCAGACCGGGCATGAGATTCTAGGGGTTGTTGAAAACATGGCCTATTATGAGAAGAATGGAGAAAGGGACTACATATTCGGACGCGGCGGCGGCGGCAGGCTGGCAGAGACGCTGCACACCGAACTGCTTGCGCAGATTCCGTTGGGTGTACCGGATAACCATGTGTCGGAACCGGATTTCTCTCCATCTGTCTATAAGGCGGCAAGTGCCACAGGAGCCATGTACGATGAGATGGCCCAAGCGGTGATTCGCAAGACGGGGAAAGCATAGTCACTCACGACAAAGGGAGGGCAAGAATGAAAATCCTGTCATTCCGACAGTTTATCAGAGGGTTGGCACACAACAAAGGATATATGATTGCGGCGGCAGTGATCTTTATCGCCAGTATAGCAGCGGGAGCTTTTTGGGCGGAGGATCTGCGGCAGCTGTTGGTCTCTCAATTAGAAGGATTACAGTCGGTCGCCCAATCGTTGAAGCAGTCAGAGAACGTTGAACTTAGTTTCTTCGTCTTCATTTTTCTGAATAATGCGATTAAAGCGGTGCTCGTCATCCTGTTTGGAGCTTTCTTTGGATTAGCCCCCTTGTTCTTCCTGATCTTAAACGGCATGATTTTGGGGTTTGTCGTACAGCTCTCTCACGATCAGGGGCGGGATATGGCAGAATTAATCTTCCAGGGGCTTCTGCCGCACGGGATTATCGAGCTGCCCGCAATTGTGATTGCCTGTGCGTACGGATTAAAGTTTGGTGGAATGGTCATAGGTACACTGTTCAGTCTAGGCGCTGATAAAAGGCAGCAGTTGGCATCTCGTTGGGAAGAGGGATTGAAGCAGTTGGCGGGGGCTGCCGTATGGGTGGTTATCCTCTTGTTCATTGCGGCGATCATTGAAAGCACCATCACCTACAACCTTCTTCGCTAGCTTTTGTAAACTTTTACGCATCAAAAGGTTACCCTTGCTTCATTTTGGGTTAAATCAAAGTTGAAATAGCAATTCGATATTCAATGATGATGAAATACCTGAAGGAAGGAGGGACTGTAATGCTCGGCATGATGTTAAACGATATGGAGTGTAAAGAATTCGGTTATGTACTGCGTAAAGAGTTGGATGAGATGTTGTTCGATCTAAGCGACCAACGTCTGGACCATGAGATGCGTCAGTCCATTTCCAAACGATACCAAACAATTTTCCAGATGTATGCGAGAGTTGCGCCTCCTAAGGAACTGTCGAAGTACGTGAGAGATAAGCGACAAGGCGGCGAACGATAAGGCATACATGCGCATACATGCAAGGATAAAAAGACAAAGCATTAAAGAAAGCGGTCGGAGGTCTCCGAACCGCTTTTGACGTTTCATGGGGAAAGAGAAAGAGGAACTGGCGTCTTATATAGAAGAACATAAATGGTTTTTAAAACAGTTGAAAAAGGTGTTGACTTGCTATGTTGGTTTGTGATAAATTATTAATCGGCTCTTCGAGAGAAGGTCATCACCTTCAAACAGAAAATCAGCACTGAAAAAGAAATTAAAAAAAGTGCTTGACGAACTGCTTGGAAGTGTGATAGGATATAAAAGTCGCCGCTGAGACAACAACGACGACGAGGAACACGAGAATAACCGAGTTTGTTCTTTGAAAACTGGATAACGAGTGAACAACAATGGCTTGGGTCATCGTGAGAATAAAAGGTTCTTGAGCAATCGAGAATCGCCAACGTTTTAAAACGAGCACATGGTGCTTTCTTGATAAGTCGATCTTCGGATCGCAACTTTAATGGAGAGTTTGATCCTGGCTCAGGACGAACGCTGGCGGCATGCCTAATACATGCAAGTCGAGCGGACTGGATGAAGAAGCTTGCTTCTTCTGATGGTTAGCGGCGGACGGGTGAGTAACACGTAGGCAACCTGCCTTTCAGTTTGGGATAACTTCCGGAAACGGATGCTAATACCGAATACATCATCTTCTGGCATCAGAGAATGAGGAAAGACGGCGCAAGCTGTCACGGAGAGATGGGCCTGCGGCGCATTAGCC
>NIOB01000018.1 GCA_002189105.1 Saccharibacillus soli | reverse complement strand
TGAATACAGGAACGTTATGTGCAACCAGTACAAAACTATAAAAAATTAAAAAGGATATGACTATGACAAGACGTATTATTGTAACTGGCGGAGCTATTATTAAAGATGAACTTGGAAGAATTCTATTGCAAAAGAGATCTGATTATGGGGATTGGGGTTTACCAGGCGGGGGAATGGAAGCAGGAGAAACAATAGAAGAAACAATGGTTCGTGAAGTTAAAGAAGAAACGGGGCTAGATTTAAAACACTACAGTCTAGATTCTATTTATTCAGGTTCAAGAATGAAGTATACCTATCCTGATGGAAATGAAGTCGTGTTTGTTATGTTCTTATTTACTGTAGAAGCAGAATTAAAAGGTAAGATATTAGATGACGGAAAAACTCTAAATTTCAAAGATCATGAAAATGAATCCTTACAACTAGTGTTCAAAGATTTAGATGAGATCGATCTAGAGACAATTAATCTTGTTCAAAAACCTATATTTCAAGACTTGAAGACGAACAAAGCAGGAATATTAAGATCGTAATGGAGGTTATTCAAGAAGGCACTGGCAACACATAACATAATATTCACGCTACGGACATTCGTCCTTGGTCCGGCATACGCCGGACACTCGACATGCGTCGGGTCGTGAATACAGGAACGTTATATGTAATTCCCCCCGTGAACAACAAAACGAATGAATGATTGAATGGCTATACAGGTCAAGAGCTATACAGGTCAAGAGCTATACAGGTCAAGAGCTATACAGGTCAAGAGCTATACAGGTCAAGAGCTATACAGGATCAAGGGCTATACAGGTCAAGGGCTATACAGGTCAAGGGCTATACAGGTCAAGAGCTATACAGGTCAAGGGCTATACAGATCAAGAGCTATACAGGTCAAGGGCTATGCAGATCAAGAGCTATACGGTCAAGGACTATACAGATCAACGGCTGTATGGATCAAGAACTACACAAGCCAAAGAATATCCTAAAGGGGAAGAAGAACGGATGAAATCGATCCGAGCGGGGGGAACACCATATAACATAATATTTACGCTGCGGGCATACGCCCTGGGTCCGGCGTTCGCCGGCCACCCGACATACGTCGGGTCGTAAATACAGGAACGTTATAGGT
>NIOB01000017.1 GCA_002189105.1 Saccharibacillus soli | reverse complement strand
TATAACGTTCCTGTATTCACGACCCGACGTATGTCGGGTGTTCGGCGCATGCCGGACCCAGGGCGTATGCCCGCAGCGTGAATATTATGTTATATGCTGCCTACGCCCTTCCAAATTCTCTTAATCTTATTCGATCTTTTCCTTCTTTAATTCTATGCTTTCTTTCTATCTTTCTCCAATGATTTTTTAGCCCTTCCTCAATCTTTTTCAAATTTCCTTTGGCTTAAAATACTTTCCAAACTTCCTTTTCTCCTTTGTCTGATCGGAAGCGACTCCGTGCTTCCGATTTGGATTCTTGTCTCAGGCTTTAATCGTTCTTATCTCTGTAAATCACTTTGCTTTTTAAATAGTTTTAGCCCTGAACAAAAAACGCCGATAAGGAACTCGGCGCTTCGTCATCTTATTCTTTCCCTAATAGGTTCCCAGTCTTTCAGGTTGCATATAACGTTCCTGTATTTACGACTCGACGTATGTCGAGTGTCCGGCGAACGCCGGACCAAGGACGTATGTCCGCAGCGTGAATATTATGTTATGTGGTGTTCCCACCGATCGGATCGACTCCATCCGTTCTGCTTCTCGATTGGGGTCGTCTTTAGTTTGATCGCTCTTGACTTGTGTAGCTCTTGATCCGTATAGCCTTGATCCGTATAGCTCTTGATCTGTATAGCCCTTGACCTGTATAGCCCTTGATCTGTATAGCCCTTGATCTGTATAGCCTTTGATCTGTATAGCCTTTGATCTGTATAGCCTTTGATCTGTACAGCCTTTGATCTGTACAGCCTTTGATCTGTATAGCCTTTGATCTGTATAGCCTTTGATCTGTATAGCCTTTGATCTGTATAGCCTTTGGTCTGTATAGCTCTTGCTCCGTATAGCTCTTACTCCGTATAGCTCTTACTCCGTATAGCTCTTGATCTATATAGCCTTGCATCCATTCGTTTTGGTTCTGTTCTTCACGGTGGGAATTACACATAACGTTCCTGTATTCACGACTCGACACATGTCGAGTGTCCGGCGCATGCCGGACCAAGGACGAATGTCCGTAGCGTGAATATATTGTTATAAGATGGTCAGGCCTTCTTCGAAATACTAGTCGATCTTTTTGTTACACATATTTAATTGTGTCTGCTTCGGTATCATATATTATTGTTCTTGTATCATTCTTTAAGATGAATTTTTCTTGACCGTTTTGATCGATACAGTAGGCGATTGGAATAGATATTTTACTATTTTTAAAGGCTCCATCCGCATGGCTGGTTCCAATCACCATCGATTTACTCTGCGCAGCTATCTTCTTTGCTTCTTTGATCCATTCCTCAAATTGTGCTTCACTGAACATTCCTACACCTATTGGGTGAACAATCAGGTCTAGTTCTTTCCCTTGAACTTTTCCCCGTCCTTGGAGGACCAATTCATCGCAAAGTATAAAACCAATATGGATACCCTCAACTTGAACAACTGGAGACGAATCATATTTAGCCCGATCTAGCTTAATCTCGCCTGAGCGACTTATTATGATCGCTCTATCTTTAGGTTTCTTATGACCTGAAATAATCGTTAGCTTGTAGGCTTGTGCCAATCGACAAGCCTCTTCCACGTTTTGGTTTATGTAGCCTTCTGGATAGATAACAAGATCAATTGAATTTTGATTATTCCTTATATCTGTCTCAAGTTGCTTTAAACCTGCTTCTAATTTAGGTTGACCAATTAATATTTTCATGGTCTGTCTCCTATCATTCTATATGTTTTCCTGACTTTCTTATAACGTTCCTGTATTCACGACCCGACGCATGTCGGGTGTCCGGCGTATGCCGGGCCAAGGACGCATGTCCTCAGCGTGAATATTATGTTATCTGACGCACCTCTCCAGCCAAATACCTGGCTGCTATTCATTCTTATACTATTCTTCGATCCTATACTGCACTTCGCTCTTATACCGCTCTTCGCTCTTATACCGTATACCGCTCTTCGCTCTTATACTGCTCTTCGCTCTTATACTGCTCTTCGCTCTTATACTGCTCTTCGTTCTTATACTGCTCTTCGTTCTTATACTGCTCTTCGTTCTTATAAAGGTTCCGGGGTGTTTCAGATAACGTTCCTGTATTCACGACCCGACGGATGTCGGGTGGCCGGCGCATGCCGGACCAAGGACGAATGTCCGCAGCGTGAATATTATGTTATATGCTGCCTGTGCCCTTCCAAATTCTCTTAATCTTATTCGATCTTTTCCTTCTTTAATTCTATGCTTTCTCTCTGTCTTTCTCCAATGATTTTTTTAGCTCTTCCTCAATCTTTTTCGAATTCTCTTTGCTTTAAAAAGCTTTCCAA
>NIOB01000016.1 GCA_002189105.1 Saccharibacillus soli | reverse complement strand
TTAAAATACTTTCCAAACTTCTTTTTCTCCTTTGTCTGATCGGAAGCGACTCCGTGCTTCCTATTTGGATTCTTGTCTCATGCCTTAATCATTCTTACCTCTGTAAATCGCTTTGCTTTTTAAATAGTTTTAGCCTTAAACAAAAAACGCCGATAAGGAACTCGGCGCTTCGTCATCTTATTCTTTCCCTCATGGGTTCCCAGTCTTTCAGGTTGCATATAACGTTCCTGTATTCACGACTCGACGCATGTCGAGTGTCCGGCGAACGCCGGACCAAGGACGAATGTCCGCAGCGTGAATATTATGTTATCTGTTGGATTTCCCCCACTTCTTCGAATCGAGACAGGACGTCGGCCTACTTTAATTATTAGCCTTATCCATCTTTATAGTTTTATCCGTCCTTATAGCTCTGTCCGCCTTTGTAGCGCTGTCCATCTTTATAGCCTTGTCCGTCTTTATAGCCTTGTCCGTCTTTATAGCCTTGTCCATCTTTATAGCCTTGTCCATCTTTATAGCCTTGTCCGTCCTTATAGCCTTGTCTGTCTTTATAGCCTTGTCTGTCTTTATAGCCTTGTCCGTCTTTATAGCCTTGATAGTCTTGGCATCCTTTATACCCCTTCATCGCTTACTTCAAGCAACAGGACGTTGCGAATGAAACACTTACAAGTTCTAGGGGGAAATCTTACAGATAACGTTCCTGTATTCACGACTCGACGCATGTCGAGTGTCCGGCGAACGCCGGACCAAGGACGAATGTCCGCAGCGTGAATATTATGTTATCTGTTGGATTTCCCCCACTTCTTCGAATCGAGACAGGACATCGGCCTACTTTAATTATTAGCCTTATCCATCTTTATAGTTTTATCCGTCCTTATAGCTCTGTCCGCCTTTGTAGCGCTGTCCATCTTTATAGCCTTGTCCGTCTTTATAGCCTTGTCCGTCTTTATAGCCTTGTCCATCTTTATAGCCTTGTCCGTCCTTATAGCCTTGTCTGTCTTTATAGCCTTGTCTGTCTTTATAGCCTTGTCCGTCTTTATAGCCTTGATAGTCTTGGCATCCTTTATACCCCTTCATCGCTTACTTCAAGCAACAGGACGTTGCGAATGAAACACTTACAAGTTCTAGGGGGAAATCTTACAGATAACGTTCCTGTATTTACGACTCAGCGTATGCTGAGTGTCTGGCGAATGCCAGACCAAGGACGTATGTCCGCAGCGTGAATATTATGTTATAGGGTGTTCCCCTGCTCGGATCGTTTCTATCCGCTCTTCTTCTCCGTTACGATCCTCTTCGATTTGTATCGCCGTTGATCTGTACCGCCCTTGCTTTGTATCGCCTTTGTCCTATATAGCTTTTTATTTATATCGTTC
>NIOB01000015.1 GCA_002189105.1 Saccharibacillus soli | reverse complement strand
ATGCCGCCAGCGTTCGTCCTGAGCCAGGATCAAACTCTCCATTAAAGTTGCGACCCGAAGGCCGACTTATCAAGAAAGCACCATGTGCTCGTTTTAAAACGTTGGCGATTCTCGATTGCTCAAGAACCTTTTATTCTCACGATGACCGAAGCCATCGTTGTTCACTCGTTATCCAGTTTTCAAAGAACAAACTCAATTTTTGTTTTTCTTTCGTTCACCACCGCGTCTCAGCGGCGACTTTTATATCCTATCACACTCTCGATCAGTTCGTCAAGCACTTTTTTCAATTTCTTTTTTCAGTGCTGACTCTCTATCGGGTTGTGACCGTTAGCTCCTCTCGAAGCAACGTTTAATAATGTAGCACACAGGCAGAGAGCAAGTCAACACAATCTTTTGTATTTTTACTCGTTTTTCTAAAATACTTGATTGCAGCGCCAATAAACCTGGCTACAATAAATGGATTATACAATGAAAACGCTTATCTGTCAGTGGGATTTTATAAAATGCTACAAAAAATGCGGTCCCGATTGAAATCGGAACCGCATTTCATCTTTGATTCAAGCTCCCTACTCTGTCTATCCAGCTTCGTAAGGAGAGTCTTAAAGTTCTCTACGCCCTTCAAGCGCCTTGGAAAGTGTCACTTCATCTGCATACTCAAGGTCGCCGCCAACAGGCAGCCCGTGCGCAATTCGAGTCACTTTGATCTCGAAAGGACGAACGAGACGAGAGATATACATCGCCGTGGCTTCGCCTTCAATATTCGGGTTAGTCGCCAGGATCAGCTCCTGTACACGCTCATCACTAAGACGAGTCAACAATTCCTTAAGGCGGATATCGTCAGGTCCGATCCCCTCCATAGGAGAGATCGCGCCATGCAGTACATGATAATAGCCATCGAACTCCTTGGTTCTCTCCATTGCTACCAGATCTCTTGGATCTTGAACGACACAGATTACCGAGGCATCACGCGACTTATCCTGGCAGATGCGACATGGATCAGTATCAGTAATATTCCCACAGACCGAACAATAGTGCAGATTGCGCTTCACGCTGACGAGTGCCTTGGCGAAGTCGATCACGTCGTCTTCCTTCATATTAAGCACATGAAAGGCCAGTCTCGCAGCCGTCTTAGGCCCGATTCCAGGCAGATGAGAGAACGCGTCGATCAGTTTGGCAATCGGCTCCGGATAATACAAGGCCACACTTCCCTTTTAGAAAATAGTTTAGAACAGACCTGGGATCTTCATGCCGTTCGTGAATTTGCCCATATCCTGGTTAGCCAGTTCTTCAGCTTTGCCAAGAGCGTCATTTACCGCAGTCATGATGAGATCTTGCAGCATTTCAACGTCATCCGGGTCTACCGCTTCCGGTTTGATATTGATGGCAATTACCTTTTTATGTCCGCTGACTTCTACACTGACAACTCCGCCGCCGGACGTACCTTCAACTTTTTTGGTGCCGAGTTCTTCCTGGGCTTTCATCATTTGTTCCTGCATCTTCTTTACCTGCTTCATCATCTGGTTCATATTGTTCATCGTAATCGCTCCTTCTGAGTAGACCTCGGCAGCATCCGCCATTCGGGTGCCGGGTATGATTTATTCTTTAATGACAACCAGATTTTCCCCAAACAGATTCAAGGCTTCATCCACCCAGGGCTCTTTGCCGCCGCCTTCCTCTTCCTCATGTTCAAGCTCCAGCACTTCCGTCGTCGGTGAAGATGCAGACTCGGTCGCTTCATTCCAATCTTTCTGCATGATGGTCATCAGATTCCACTGCCCCCCGAGTACCTGAGCCAGCACCTGTTCCACCACCTGGCGGTTGGCCTGCTTCTCAATCGTCTCACGGTGGATGTCGTTCTTGAATGCGACCAATACGGAATCGTCCAAGGCCGACACCGGCTCTCCATTGGTGAACCAGGCATGTACGGTTACCTTTTCCTCTTTTACCCGCTGAAGCACCTGATTCCACTTCCCACGGATGTCTTTAAAGGATGAGTCTTCCTTGTGTGCGAGGTAACGATCCATATGCGGAGGAAGCTTGGCCATTCGGGAAACACGGGGAGCGCTTGGACGGGCAGCAGGCCGTCCGCCCCCAGACTCACCTGCACCGCTTGGTGCGGAAACCCCTGCACGCATCGCCTGCTCCAACTTTTTCTCCAGATCGGCAATTCGGCTCTCCAACCGCTTAACGGCTTGAGAATCGGCAGGCGCTGCGGATACAGCCGCAGCAGCTGTTGATCCAGCAGTCTCTGAACGTTCATCCAAGCCAACCAGATTCAACAGCGCCACTTCAAATAACATCTGCGGATTAGCTGCGTATTTCATTTCGTTCTGATAACGACTTAATGTATCAATGGTGCGAAACAGACTCTCTTTGGAGAAACGTTCCGCAACCGTGTGAAAAGACGAAGCATCAAGCACACGCTCGGTCATCTGCTCCGCGTTTGGCACCATTTTAATCATCAGCAGATCACGGAAATAATAGAGGAGGTTCTCCATACACTTGTCCGCGCTCTTGCCTTCCTGCATCCAGCTCTCCACCGTCTGAAGGACGCCGCCTGCATCCTTGGCAGTCAAAGACTCAGCCAGAGCGGAGAACTGTTCGGAGGCGATGCCGCCGGTCATTCCCAGCACTTGTTCGTAGGTGACTTTGCCATCCGTAAATGCAGAGATCTGATCCAGGACGCTCAAAGCATCCCGCATCCCACCGTCCGATAAACGGGCAATGTATTGGAGAGCATTCTCTTCAGCCTCAATCTTCTCTTCTCGGCAGATCTCAGCCAGTCTTGCGGTCTGTTCCTCCAACGATACGCGGCGGAAGTCAAAACGCTGACAGCGCGAGATGATCGTCGCTGGAAGTTTATGCGGTTCTGTTGTAGCTAGAATGAACATTGCATGTTCCGGCGGTTCTTCCAACGTCTTGAGCAGAGCGTTAAATGCTTCTGTCGTCAGCATGTGAACTTCGTCAATAATGTAGACTTTACGTCGAACCTCGGTCGGCGCATATTTGATCTTGTCGCGCAGATCGCGGATCTCTTCCACGCCCCGGTTGGACGCAGCGTCAATCTCAAGCACATCCATAACCGCACCGGCAGCGATTCGTTTACACGTCTCACATTCGTTGCACGGCTCTGGAGCAGGTCCTTTTTCACAGTTGACGGCTTTGGCCAGAATCTTCGCGGCGCTGGTCTTGCCCGTCCCCCGCGGCCCACTGAATAAGTAAGCATGGGATACCCGCTGTTCGCGGATTGCGTTCTGCAGCGTTCGGATAATATGCTGTTGTCCCACCATGTCTTGGAACGACTGAGGCCGCCAAGCCCGGTAAAGCGCAATATGTTCCATCAGCGGCTCCTTTTTATGGACTGTCGTCTTCCCTTAATTATACTATATTTGTGCCCCGATGAAAAAAGAAAAACACCTCTGCCTAGGCAAAGATGTTGGTCGTCTAAAAAAGGAATAAAAGTAAAACCGTGCACCCACCTTCGATAGATTGCTATCCAAGCGGCACCTCTACACAACAACTCGGGCCAGGCCACCCTCCGGCACAAAAGCGGGTCTGCTTATGGCTGCTTCCTTCCGGACCTGACCAGGTTCACAGGTGCTCATTGCGGAGGACCAAACCGTCAACATTATGTGTAAAGACCAAACCTTACATAACAAAACCTCGAGTGGGAATTCAACCTCGCTGTAGCGGATTGCGAGTTACAGGGCACCGCTACCTCCCCATCTAGCACGGCACCTTTCATTATACGGGATAAAAAGAGAAAACGCAAACAGGCCGGCAATGTTTGTGCCGGCCGCGGCGCGATCCGGTTTCGACCTGTACGTCGCTTGGTTTCCTGCCAAGAGAGAAGAAGTCTGCGAATAAGGAAAGTCCAAAAGTCGCTTCGCTTCGATTCCAGACCGCACCGTACTTTCCGGTGCCCTCTTTACAAAAGAGGAAACCAAAATAACGGACTAAGATGCTGCGCGAAAATTCACCACACGACTTGTTCATCTTGCATCTGAAGCGGCGCAGCCTTGATACACGAATAGGGTTCTATTCTAACCACCAACGAACTTACGCGAGCCCGCCGACCCGAGGCTTCGCCCGACGTTGGTCTACCGGAGGTACATGGGTATACGAGCCGATCACGACGTTCGGCAGTTCTTCGCGGAAGATCTCCAGCATCTGCTTCATGCCCAGAAGCTCACTTCGTGCAGGTGGAATCAGCTCCATGTAGCTCTCCGGGTCGATATTCAGATTCCGCATCTGGATCAGCTTCAGATCCGTACGACGGGCAAATTCGATCATCGCTTCGATCTCTTCTTCACGGTCGGTGACGCCCGGGAAGATCAGATAGTTGATCGAGGTATAGACGCCCTGCTGCGCGGCATAGATCATCGACTTCTCAACGTTCTTCAGTGTATAAGCACGCGGTTTGTAATACGCGTTGTAATGGTCATCCAGCGCACTGATGGTACTTACACGCATCAGATCAAGACCTGCATCCACAATACCGCGGATGTGGTCAGTCAAGCCGGCGTTGGTGTTGATGTTGATGTAGCCCATATCCGTACGTGAACGCACTTCACGCATGGCCTCAATAATGATCTTGGCCTGTGTGGATGGCTCTCCCTCGCAGCCTTGGCCGAAGCTGATAATCGACTCAGGCGTTGTCAGATGCTCCATCATGATCTGTACAATCTCTTCGGTGCGAGGGCGGAAGTTCATCCGGGTCTGCGGCGCGACGAAGCCGCTGTCGTCCGGTTGTTCGGAAATGCAGCCGAAACATCCAGCATTACAGGAGTAAGATACCGGCACACCGCCTTCCCAGCGGCCGAGGAACGTATTTGACGAAGTTAGGCACTCATAACCCAGGGCACAGTTCGACAAGTGTTCATACAGACGGTTCTCCGGGTACTTTTCGGTAAAGTCGTGGACCTTACGGCTCACTTCCTTGCGATCGCAGTTATCCGGGTTCCACTTCTCCGGGTCATCGCACTTCTCGGCCGTAACGAAGAATGCTCCGTCTTTCCAGACGACCGCTGAATAACCAAACAGCGGAAGCTTATATTCTTTATCCGTTTTGACATAACCGGGCAGGGCAAGACGCGTAAAGCCCTGTGGAAGCAGCGCACCTACGGCCTGCATGCCTTCAAGTGCTACCATCTCTCCGCTCTCCGGATCAAGGGCAACCGGCTTGGTACTCGGCAGTCCAACCAGCGTTGCGCCATCTGGCAGCGGGATCAGCTCATCATCCATAATCTCGATAATCATATCGGCGCTGCGCGCCAGAGCCAACAATTCGGGGTGATCGTATACATTGCCGTTTTCGTCGGCATAAACCAAATACATGAGTGAAGTCTCCTTTTAGCGGGCTTACTGATCGCAGTGCGATCAACGTTTAATTAGTGGTGACAGGTGTGGAAGAAGTTCGTGTCGGTCGTCTTGTTACACCGGAGCCGGAAGAACCGCTGCCGCTGCTTTTGGATGAAGAAGACGATTTGGCACTGCTGCTAGTATTGTTATCGGACGATGTATCAAAAGAGGCCAGGAATTCCGCATTGTCCTTGCTATTGCGAAGCTTCTTTAAGAACCCTTCGATGAAATCAAAGGAATCGTTCATATTTTTGCGGATATGCCAAACGGTATCCAGCTCCTCCTTGGACAGCAGCATCTCTTCGCGCCGCGTACCTGAACGGCGAATGTCGATGGCCGGGAAAATACGGCGTTCAGCCAGCTTGCGATCCAGGTGCAGCTCCATATTACCGGTTCCTTTAAATTCTTCATAAATAATATCATCCATGCGGGAACCCGTGTCAATCAAAGCAGTCGCCAGAATCGTCAGGCTGCCGCCTTCCTCCACGTTGCGTGCGGAGCCGAAGAAACGTTTGGGCCGATGGAAAGCAGCCGGATCAATACCGCCACTAAGTGTACGGCCAGACGGCGGGATCACCAGGTTATAAGCCCGGGCCAGACGGGTAATACTATCCAGCAAGATAACAACGTCCTTCTTGTGTTCAACCATACGCAGAGCGCGTTCAAGTACAAGTTCAGCGACCTTGATATGGTTCTCCGGCAGCTCGTCGAATGTGGAAGCGACCACTTCTCCCTTGACGGAACGCTGCATATCCGTCACTTCCTCCGGACGTTCATCGATCAGCAGCACAAACAATTCAATCTCGGGATTGTTTTCCGAGATACTATTGGCTACCTCTTTTAACAGCTGCGTCTTACCGGCTTTGGGAGGTGCCACGATCAGACCACGCTGACCCAGTCCAACGGGAGCCAGCAGATCCATAATCCGTGCAGAGAGACGATTCTGGGAGGTTTCAAGCGAGAGCTTTTTCTCTGGATAGAGCGGGGTCAGTGCCGGGAAGTGAAGACGTTCGGAAGCTGTGGCTGGATCTTCGCCATTTACAGCGTTCACTTGAAGCAATCCAAAATACCGCTCGTTTTCTTTGGGAGCCCGGCATTTGCCGGATACCAGGTCGCCGCTTCTCAGATCAAATTTACGAATCTGCGAGGCGGAGATATAAATATCTTCTGCGCTGGGCAGGTAATTGATCGGACGAAGAAAACCGTAGCCTTCAGACAGAACTTCCAGCACACCCTGCATGAACATCAATCCGCTCTGTTCGGCCTGAGCACGAAGGATGGCAAAGATCAGTTCCTTTTTCTTCATTTGACCGTAATACGGAATCTGATACTTCTTCGCCAGCTTATAGAGATCGGTCAGTTTCATTTCTTCCAGATCAGAAATTTGCAAATCCATGTAAGTAACCACCTATTCAATTTTATATTTATATTGGGAAGGCTTCGTCCGTTCCTCATAAGGAAACACGCAAACGAATGCCGTATGGGCGATGTCGGATCAATCATTTAGATAAAAAGATTCAGAAAAATACTCAGGTAGAAACGTTTCAAGATAAGCGCAGCGGATGCGAAATGCGCTTGACGTTAAAAATGCGGCTTGGATTCAGGCCGCAAAAGCTATCGTACGTATGAAGCGCGATCCGGGAAACAGATAATAGGCGCTGTAGCTTGAGTTAGAATTCGGGCAATTCCCGAACGAATAGGAGAAAAAAAGGGCTGGATGAAAAAAACGGAGAATAAAACGTCCATTTACGATAAGCATTACCCAATTGTCGAAAAAATGATTCGGAAATCCTGAAAAAAGTGCGGACGCGGCCCGGAGGACCGCGCCTGCACAGTAATCAAACGGTCTGACGCCACACATCGGCACCCAGATTACGCAGATTGGTGACCAGGTTATCATAACCCCGATCAATATACTCTACACCTTCGATCTCGGTTACGCCGCCTTCAACAGTCAGACCTGCGATCACAAGTGCCGCGCCGGCACGTAGATCGGCAGCCTGAACTTTGGCCGCGTTCAGTTTGCCGCCTTCAATCACGGCTGAACGACCTTCCACACGAATCTTAGCCCCCATACGTACCAATTCAGGGACATGTTTAAAGCGATTGCTGTACACAAAGTCGCTAAGTACGCTGGCACCACTTGCTTGGGTCAGCAGACTGGTCATTGGAGATTGCAGATCGGTCGGGAATCCTGGATAAACGAGTGCTTTGACATCAACATGCTGATATTCAGCGCCGCCGATGATCCGAATACTCTCATCCATCTCTTCTACAGTCACGCCCATTTCTTGCAGCTTGGCTGTCAGAGCTTCCAGGTGCTTGGGGATGACGCTATCAATCAGCACATTGCCGCGAGTAGCAGCAGCCGCGATCATATACGTTCCCGCTTGAATACGATCAGGAATAATCGAATGACGGCAGCCGTGCAGCTTCTGCACCCCTTCGATCCGGATCGTCTCCGTGCCAGCTCCCTTGATGCTCGCTCCCATGGAGTTAAGCAGAGTCGCCACGTCTATAATTTCAGGCTCTTTCGCCGCGTTTTCGATAATGGTAGAACCTTTGGCTTTTGCTGCCGCCAGCATGATGTTGATGGTAGCGCCAACGCTTGCCACGTCCAGATAAATTTTGGTTCCACGAAGTCCTTCCGAATGAAGATGGATGGCTCCATGTTCGTTCACCGCAGTTGCACCCAGTGCTTCAAAGCCCTTGATGTGCTGATCGATTGGTCGGGGTTCAAAGTTACAGCCACCCGGAAGTCCGATCAACGCTTCACCGAACTTGCCAAGCAGTGCCCCCATCATGTAATAGGAAGCGCGAAGCTTTTTCACTGGCCCATTAGGCATCGGAATCGACTTCACATTCGAGGGATCGATTCGCATTTGACTGCCTTCCCAGGATACACGCGCGCCGAGCCCTTCCAGGATCTCAGCATAAACCGCTACATCGCTGAGCAGCGGGAGATTATCCAATATCACTTCGGAATCCGCAAGCAGCGCTGCAGGAATGAGCGCGATCGCACTGTTTTTCGCACCGCTGATCGTAACCGTTCCCTGGAGCGGACGTCCGCCGGTGATCATTAATTTCTCCATAAGTTCAAAGGTCCCCCTACTTGATGTGCAGCCATTCAAAGAAGACTGAAAAATAAAATACCTACTTAAAAGACAAGAACGTCATCTAGTCGAATTTAAAACAAAATGGAAAGACACCGATTGAACGGTGATCTTTCCATAATGAATGAGTGCTTCGGATTTTGCAATAAGAATTAGCGAAAAGCTTACGCTTTGTTGCTGGAACCGAATTCTTTGATTTTGCCGATAACCGTTTGCTTGATTGCTTCGCGGCCCGGTTGAATGAACGTACGCGGATCGTAAGCGTCAGGCTTTGCAGCCAGCACTTCACGAACAACTTTTGCGAACGCGATTTGGTTCTCTGTGTTTACGTTGATCTTCGATGTACCCAGGGAGATCGACTTTTGAATATCGTGAGTCGGGATTCCTGTACCACCGTGCAGAACCAGTGGAAGGTTAACCGCGTCACGGATTTCTTCCATCTCTTTGAAGCCCAGGTTAGGTTCGCCGTGGTAAGGACCGTGTACGGAACCCAGTGCCGGAGCCAGGGTGTCGATGCCTGTTTCCTTCACGATGCGTACGCATTCGTTCAGGTCAGCGTATTGAATGCCGCCGATAACGTCGTCTTCTTGTCCGCCAACTGTGCCAACTTCAGCTTCTACGGAAGCGCCTTTGGCATGAGCGTATTCGACGACTTTTTTCGTCATTTCGATGTTTTCGTCGATCGGATGGTGCGAACCGTCGATCATAACGGAAGTGAAGCCTGCATCCAGAGCTTCTTTACATTTGTCGAAGCTCGAACCGTGGTCGAGGTGAATCGCAACCGGAACGGTGATTTTGAGGTCGTGAATCAGACCTTCTACCATTTTCACGACTGTATAGAAACCGCTCATGTGACGCGCAGCGCCTTCGGATACACCGAGGATTACCGGAGATTTTTCTTCTTCGGCAGCCATGAGAATGGCTTGCGTCCACTCGAGGTTGTTGATGTTGAATTGACCCACCGCGTATTTTCCTTCGAGAGCTTTGTTCAACATGTCTGTCATCGAAACTAATGGCATGGTTGTTCCTCCTAAATTAAATGTTGGATTTCTATCTTGTACCGACATCCATACCCACTCATTATAGCACTGTCTCATGAAATACTAAACAGTCTGGTTGTAAAGTTACAAGGAATTTACATGAACAACGTTTCATTTCGTCGCTTATTCCCCGCGCAGATAGCGGCCAACAGCCAATCGCATCTCATCAATGTCAAAAGGTTTGGTAAAATGCATCAGAGCGCCCTGGTCTTTGGCTTCCTTAATCATGTCCAGTTCCCCGTAAGCGGTCATCATAATCACCATAATACTTGGGTCCGCCGCTTTGATATGACGCAGAATCTCCAGACCGTCCATGCCCGGAATTTTCATATCCAACAGCACCAGATCAGGCCGATCCTTTTGCAGCAGATCCAGCGCTTCCTTGCCATTCGCCGCCTGATAGGTCTTGTACCCTTCACTGCCAAACACTTCGTTCAATAGCATGCGGATTCCATTTTGATCGTCAACAATCAATATTTTGTGTTGGCTCATCTTCGTTTATCCTCCCCGATTTTGCTGCCGACCGCCGGCCTGCTGCTGTGCCGCCGGAGCATCGCGCCATGCAGACGCCCTGTCGCGCCGTCATCTATTTTATTTAGAAACTAATTCGACTTCCTGCATCTTACTCCTGCTAATTCCAGCAAACAAGTCCGAATATTTCCCATTAACGGCGTTGAACGGAAGCTGCGACCCACCCAACTTCGACTTTTCAGCTTCATTCTCTCGTTTATCAGGCATTGCGTTCACAGATTAAGGCAAAAAAAAGAAGCCCGGAACGCAGCCCGGACTTCTTGAAATCATTAAATGGAGTATGTGATCGCTGCTTTGACAAATTCGCGGAACAGCGGCTGCGGACGGTTCGGTCTGGACGTGAATTCCGGGTGGAATTGTACAGCCAGGAACCATGGATGGTTTGGCAGTTCCACGATCTCAACCAGACGGCCATCCGGCGATGTACCGGAGATTACCAGACCTGCTGCTTCGATTTGTTCGCGGTAAGCATTGTTGAACTCGTACCGGTGACGGTGTCTCTCGTAGACCAGCTCGTCATCGTAGCACTGCATCGCCAGCGAGCCTTCAACCAGCTTGCACGGATACAGGCCGAGACGCATCGTACCGCCCAGGTCTTCAATGTCCTTCTGCTCAGGCAGCAGATCGATGACCGGATAGGTGGTGGTAGGATCGATCTCGGAGCTGTTTGCACCTTCCATATTGGCCAGAGCGCGTGCATACTCGATCACCGAGACCTGCATGCCCAGGCAGATCCCGAAGAACGGAATATTGTTCTCGCGGGCATAACGGATTGCCGTGATCTTGCCTTCGATGCCCCGATCGCCAAATCCACCGGGTACCAGGATGCCGCCCAGTCCACCGAGCATCTCTTCCACGTTCTCTTCGGTTACTTCTTCCGCATCGACCCAACGGATCTTCACGTCCGCATTGGCGTCGAAGCCCGCATGCGACAGCGATTCCACAACGCTCAGATACGCATCGTGCAGCGCTACGTATTTGCCGACAATGGCAATTTCAACCGTCTTCTCCAGCTTGCTGACGCGTTCAACGAGTGCTTCCCACTCGGTCATATCCGGTTCAGGAGTGTCCAGCTTCAGATGTTTGACGACGATCTCATCTAGACCTTCGGCACGCAGATTCAGCGGAACTTCATACAGCGTCGAAGCATCCCGACATTCCACGACAGCGTCCTTGTCCAGGTCGCAGAACAGGCCGATCTTCGCCTTGGTATCTTCGGACAATTCGTGCTCTGTCCGGCAGACGATCACGTTCGGCTGAATCCCGATGCTCCGAAGCTCCTTTACGCTGTGCTGTGTTGGCTTGGTCTTGATCTCGCCGGCAGCCTTGATGTAAGGAATCAGAGTAACGTGGATATACATGACGTTATCACGGCCGACATCGCTGCGCATTTGACGAATGGATTCCAGGAAAGGAAGGCTCTCGATGTCGCCTACCGTACCACCGATTTCGGTGATGACAACGTCGGAACCGGATTCGCGTCCGGCACGCATGATGCGTTCCTTGATCTCGTTGGTGATATGCGGAATAACCTGTACGGTGCCGCCCAGGTATTCACCGCGGCGCTCCTTGCTGATGACCGAAGAATAGACTTTACCAGTCGTCACGTTGCTGTTCTTCGACAGGTTAATGTCGATGAAGCGCTCATAGTGACCCAGGTCGAGGTCAGTCTCTGCCCCATCGTCCGTCACGAATACTTCACCGTGCTGATACGGGCTCATGGTTCCCGGGTCCACGTTGATGTAAGGATCAAATTTCTGGATGGTCACTTTCAGACCTCTGTTCTTCAGCAGTCTGCCGAGCGACGCAGCCGTGATGCCCTTGCCGAGCGATGAGACGACCCCGCCTGTTACGAAGATATACTTGGTCACTGTAAAAAACCCCCTGTACGGTCATTATGTGCATGCCCGAAAACCGTCCATTCCAGCGTAGGCGATTGGTCGGTTTAAAGTCATGCCTTTAGATGTAGCGAAACGTTCCGGCGCATCAGGTGAAGCAAATCGGATGGCTGTGTGTATGGAAAAACACCCTATAAAAACAAAAAAAGTGACACCCGTGTCCACGGGGCACTTTTTATCGTCTCTTGCATTATATTCCGTACTTAAATCAAAAGCCCAAGCAATAGTTTACCTTCTGACTACGGGGCTGTCAAGCAGGGAAAGCAGGCATTTTCAGCCTGCTTCCTTCTGTCTCCTATGCACGAAAACCAGGAGCGAAACGAGAATTACCGTTCGTCTTCGTTATCGTCCTCGTACTCTTCTTCCTCTTCTTCTTCCTCTTCTTCGAGATCCTCATCCAACTCTTCGCCTTCGATCTCGTCTTCTTCGTCTTCGATCTCGTCGTCTACGATAACATCCTCGTCCACGTCGTCTTCGTCGCCGTCGAACAGATCGTCGTCCTCTTCCTCGTCGTTTGCATCGTCGAACGACTCGTCATCGGCGTTGAACGTTGTATCTTCGTCCAGATCGTCGTCGTCTTCGTCGTTGATAATGCGTGGACGCTTGGAGCTGACAACCGGATCTTCCGATTTTTCCAGAGGGTACCAGCGTTTCAGACCCCAGAGGTTTGTCCCGACGCAGGCAAAACGGCCATCGATATTGATCTCGGTATACAGCTGCGCGATCATATCTGCCGCTTCTTCGTCAGTCAAGCTGCGCTGACGCGCAACTTCTTTCATCAGATCAGGATAGTAGTAGGGTTCATTGGCTTTCTTCAGAATCATGAACGCCAGGTCAACCATCGGCATTTCGCGGATTTTCTCATTGTCGATCGACAATTCAATAGGTGCAGGTGTCAAATGGACACTTCCTCTCAAAGCTTAATGCAATTCGGATTCAACTCATTCAAGAAAAAAGTCAAGATAAGTAAAACGCATCCGCGCCCAAAATGCAAGAAGGACCAGCATTTTTGCGAAGGCGCAGACCTTAAAAGGACGCTGCCAACCGACGAATCGGTTCACAGTCTACAAAGACTACATCCGTTCCGGTGCCGACACGCCAATCAGACGCAGCACATTGGCAATGACCACACGCACGGCACCAAGCAGTGCAAGGCGAGCCTGAGTGACAGCCGCATCTTCGGTAATGAAGCGCTCGGCTTTGTAATAGCTGTGCAGCATCGAGGAGACTTCATACACATAGCGCGTCAAGCGATGCGGAGCGTATCCGTCAGCTGCGATGCGGATCTCTTCCGGCAGTTCGCCCAGCTTGCGCAGCAGCGCATATTCATGTTCGGCAGTCAGCTTGCTGAGATCGACCTGATCCAGCGGAAGTACGGTAACCTGCTGTTCTTCTGCCTGACGGAAGATGCTGCAAATGCGCGCATGTGCATACTGCACATAGAACGCTGGATTCTCGTTCGAGGTCGAAACCGCAAGATCCATATCGAAGTCCAGATGCGAATCCATGCTGCGCATGGTGAAGAAGTAACGCATCGGATCGACGCCCACTTCATCCATCAGGTCTTCCATTGTCACGGCTTTGCCCGTACGCTTGGACATCTTGACCTTCTCGCCGCCCTGGAACAGGCTGACCATCTGCGCGATCAGGACAATCAGCTTGTCCGGATCGTTACCAAGTGCCTGCATGGCAGCTTTCATCCGAGGGATATAGCCGTGGTGGTCCGCTCCCCAGATGTTCATCACTTTATCGAAGCCGCGTGCGTATTTGTCCCGGTGATACGCGATGTCCGGTGTCAGATACGTGTAGGTACCGTCATTTTTAATCAACACGCGATCTTTGTCGTCGCCATATTTGGTGGTTCGGAGCCAGGTCGCTCCGCCTTCCTCGAAGACTTCACCGCGTGAGCGCAGTTCGTCGAGGGCATCCAGAACCTGTCCATTTTCATAGAGCGATGTTTCGCTGAAGAAGACGTCGAAATGAACGCGGAAGCGATCCAGGTCGCGGCGAATCTTCTGCATTTCTTTTTCCAGTCCGAACGTACGCAGATATTCCATTCGTTCGCCCTGGCTCATCGAGAGCAGACGCTCGCCTTCAAGCTCAACCAGTTCCTTGGCGAAGCCTTTGATGTCCTCACCGTAGTAACCGTCTTCCGGCATCTCCGCCTCGCGGCCCAGCTCTTGCATATAACGGGCCTCAAGCGACAGGCACAGATTGGTCACCTGGTTACCGGCATCATTGATGTAATACTCACGTGTCACTTCATAACCGGCAAAATCGAGCAGATTGCACAGCGCATCGCCGACAGCGGCACCACGGGCATGACCCAGATGCAGGCTGCCGGTCGGGTTGGCGCTGACAAATTCGAGCTGAACCCGTTTGCCTTTGCCATCTTCGATCCGTCCATAGTTCTCGCCCTGTGCGTGAACCGTAGCGACGACCGGATATAGATAGCTCTTATTTAGCGTAAAGTTGATGAAGCCCGGCCCCGCAATATCCGCCCGTTCGATCCCTGCGGATTCGCGGTCGAGATTCTCCAGGATCGCTTCAGCGATCATACGCGGATTCTTCTTGGCGATTCGGGTGAGCTGCATGGCCGCATTGGTGGACAGATCGCCATGGGTCTTGTCCTTGGGCACTTCCAGAGCAATCTCCGGAATGTCGGTTTCGGCCACCAGGCCGGCTTTGGCGATCGCCTGGGCGACAGCCTTTTTCACCGTGTTCTCAAGCTGTTCAAGCGGGTTAATCGTCATATGGATTGACTTCCTCCTGTATGGTTAAGCTAATGGAAAAGCGGCCCGAGATTACGTCTTGGACTTCCAGCTCGTACTCCCAGCGAATCTCTCCCAGGGGGCCTTGCATCTCAACGTGCAGTTCCCGGGTATGGGTGGTCAGCGCAAAACGCGCGTAAGGCGAACGGTAAAAACCGGGCAAACGACTCCCCTTGCGGAAAGACTGCTCCGATTCCACCTCGCCATGACGGATGACTTTGAGTTCTTCTGGCGTCACTCTAAGCAGCGTGCGTACGCCTTCGCCGTCTCCGCTTGCACTGGGTTCGGCATAACGGATATACAGCGATTTGTCTTTCTCGAAAACCTGTCCGGCGAGCGTCTGCTCAACCGTCTCTTCGTCCTGCCGACTGTGGATGCGGATCAAGACGCGGTGCATGCCCGACATAATGCTTTCGCTCCAATCACTCTAATGAAGATTTCTTCCATCCTACTATAGCATATTGTGGCGTCTGGCGGTTCTTCTTCAAGCAAGTCTTGCGGAAAAAATAGGTCAAGAATACGGCACGATCCGCCCCGCTGCCTCCGATTGCGATTTGCAGCAGTCCCAATCGTTTATTACCATGAAAGGACGAAGAAAGAACACTCACGAATCCAAAACCCGGTTTTGCAAGTTACGTACGAAGGAGGAATGACCATGACATCTCCAATTCAGGGAGAACGACGCAGCGGCTTTGAACCGCTTCCCGCTTCTCTATTTACCTCCACTGCTCTCGAAGCCTCTCCCCGGCTGCTCGGTCAGACGCTTGTACGCCGCACCGAGATGGGCGAGATCCGCAGCCGAATCATCGAAACGGAGAGTTATGGCGGCATTGAGGACAAAGGAAGCCATGCTTATGGCGGCCGACGCACCAACCGAACGGAGATCATGTTTGGGCCTGGGGGTCCCGCTTATGTGTATCTAATCTACGGCATGTACCATTGTCTGAATGTGGTGACGGGCGTGGAGGGCAGTCCTCAGGCCGTGCTCATCCGTGCGGTAGAACCGCTGACCGAAGAGGATGAGCGCCGCATGCGCTTCTTCCGCAAGATCAAATCCAAGAAGGCCGCCGATTTGTCCGGTGGGCCGGGGAAGCTGTGCCGGGCGCTCGACATCGACAAATCATTAAATGGCTGCCGATTGACTGTGCCCACAAGCGCGCTGTACCTGGAGGCTGGAGACGACGTGTCGAAGCTGTCCATCGTCTGCGGTCCGCGTATCAATATCGATTACGCCGAAGAATACGCAGCCAAACCCTGGCGTTTTTTCATTAAGGATCATCCGTACGTCTCGGTTAACGATAAAGCCCATCCACCCAAGCCTTTTCATCTGTAAGCCCTGTGTGGTCGGTGGGACGTAGCCAGTGCCACAGGCAAGGCAGATGCAGGCAGATCGTCTTTACAGACAAGGAAAAAGCGTCCAACCCCTTTGGGTAGGGACGCTTTTTCTTTGCGTTCGGCAGGTGGGTCATTAGACCGTTTGCGTGGACTATCCGAACAGAAAACTCCGCCGATTGATCGGGTCTTAGCCGCTCAGCGCTTCCTTGAGTTCATCCGGTGAACGTTCCCACCATTCCGCGTTGTGGGTCGTCAGCAGCGTCTTGAGTGCCACCTTGGATTCCTCATCCATCTCGTTCAGGATAATCTTGCGCTTGATCGCATAATCCAACTTGTTCACATGGTCAGCCAGGATCTTGAAACCGCGCTTCGTCTCGCTGTTGATCCACATTTCACACGCAGTTGCTCCTGCATAGCTTCCGCCTTCTTCTGTCTTGTCAACCGCTACCCAGACGAGCCATACCCGGCGTCCGCCTTCGGCATCCTGGCGTTCTGCGGTAAACTTGATCCCGCGCTCCACTTTGCTCTTGGCGTGCATGGCGCCGACATCAATCTTGGCCTCGCCCTCATCTATAATGATTGGAGATACATTGTTCAGATTGATGGCGCCTGTGCCAAATCCCTTATGTTTGCTGCTCTTTTGGCTGCTGCTGATGATGTTCAGCCCGAGCTGTTTTTTACCCGTTTGCTTCTCTTCCATAATGGAGTTGTTAGCCCCTTTCTCTGCAAAATATAATCCAAATTCTTGCAAAACGTTAACCTTTTTTCATAAAACTCTTCATCTTTTTCTATTCTATCCGATAAAAAGACGAAAGCAAAACAAAAAAACCAGGATTTTATGCGGATTTACGCTCAAAAAGCGTTCGCTGACGTGTTAGATGTCCGAATAGATTGGTAAATTTATGTGAACATCCTCTTTTTTAAACTCCAGGAAAACGCTTAACCATGCGGTTTCTCCGCTCTTGATGGAAGGTCCATGTCAAACATGCCTCAAGAATCGGCAAATAAAGGTTTGCCAACGGCTAAGTCCTTTGCTACAATGTGTTTTGTGAGTAGTAACAACTTTGTAAACTTTGATTGAAGCCATAGACGCAAAGCACAACAAACACAACAAGATCATAACAACTGGAGCTTTTTCGGTGCAAACCAAGATCTAAGCCAAATTCCGGCACCGGGAAGCGGGGGAACCAGTTATGGGTGAATTGACTTCGCAACGAAGGAGTCATAGGGGGACCTTCTCAACCGAATCCTTAAGCTAACCTCGCAGGCAAAACGGAAGGGGTACAATGTCTTTGAAGAAGAAGCTGACAGCCGCAGTAATGGGTCTCGCCATCGCATTTAGCGTTGTGACCACAGGAAACGCTCATGCAGATTCCAAATTGGACGATGTAATCGACTCAGTTCTCGGAACACCTTATCGCACCGCCGGAACAACACCTAATGGATTTGACTGCTCGGGATTCACCAGCTATGTCTTTGACAAGATCGGGATCGATCTGCCACGTCAATCTTCCGCTCAATACAGTGCAGGAAGCAAAGTCAGCAAGGACGAACTGCGTGCAGGCGATCTGGTATTCTTCAATACCAACGGACGCGGCATCTCGCATGTGGGTATCTATGTAGGCAACGGCAAATTCGCCCATTCGTCGTCTTCGAACGGAGTTCGCTACGACAACCTGAGCTCTAGCTACTATGCTGATCGTTATGTGGGTGCAGCACGCTTTTAACAATGCCATGATGACTAACGCTTGGTGATCCGGATTCATCCTGTTTCTGCCAAGTGACGATTCTATATTTCTATAAGCCAACCGCATGGGATGAGGAACTTCATCTGGTGCGGTTTTTTCATGTCTTCCAATTCTTCAACCTCAATGTTTGAGTCTCTGTATTAAACGGTTAATGCGCTGAAAAGGTTTCAACAACGAGAGAAACATAAGGCAGAAGTTTTTCAAAGGTATGTATGATTGATTACCCCCTCAAGCAAAGGCTAAACGGGGTTTTTCCTAATTTTGGGCATTTTTTTGAATAAGGAGCGACGAGGTATGCAGGAAGATTCCTTTGAAATCCATGTCATGACGGAGTCGGAAGCAGCAGCTGTATGCGGTTGGAGCTATGAACCGCCCTATGATATTTACGGCTGGATGCCATGGGAAGAAATGAAAAAGCTCGGAATCGAATTTGGCGATCCCGAGCTGCGCACTCAGCAGTATGTGACGGGCTATCGAAACGGTGTCTTCTGTGGATTCGCCCAGCTGTTCCCGCTGGGCGGTACGACGCGCCTGGGCATCGGCATGCGCCCGGATCTCTGCGGACGAGGGATGGGCGCAGCCTTTGTTCGCGCGGCAGCGGACGAGGCGCTGCGCCGGATTCCCGGCCAGGAGATCGACCTGGAGGTGCTGACGTGGAACCAGCGGGCGATCTCGGCCTATCGCAAGGCCGGGTTCTCCATTACCGATCTGTACGAACGGATGACGCCGGACGGCATGAAGCCGTTCTACTGCATGGTGTATCAGGCGCCGGAATCTTCGGCGCTATCTGCGGAGGGGGTTGAGCCGGCTGAATAGAGCCGGCGAACATCCGCCTCGGTCGGCATGCCGCCCTGCGCCCCCAGGCGCGTGACGGCAAGTGCTGCCGCACAGGCGGCGTAACGCGCAGCCTCAGGCAGCGCGTTCCCACGCGCCAGCGCCACAGCCAGGGCGGCGCTGAAGCAGTCTCCGGCCCCGGTCGTATCGACGACTGGGCCAGCCTGGGCTGCCGGGACCTGCTCTGCGGTCCCGCCCTGCCGTTCAAGCACGAGCGCTCCAGCTTCGCCGAGCGTCGTGACGACGGCGCCGCCGCTCGCGGCGGCCAGCTTCTGCGCGGCTTCCTTCAGCCGCGTCTCGTCGCTTGTGGACGCCTCCACAAGCGCAGCCAGCTCACCCCGGTTCGGGGTGAGCACGCTGGCGCTGCGCAGCAGCGCCTCCGGCAGCGCAGCTGCCGGAGCGGGGTTGAGCACCACGATCGCGCCAGCTTCGCGCGCGATCGTCGCGGCTCGGACTGCGGCATCCAGCGGAATCTCCAGCTGGATGAGCACGGCGTCCGCCTCCTGGAGCAGGCGGACATTCTCCGGCGCGTCAATGTCCTCCGCGCCGAGTGTGCCGTTGGCGCCCGGATACACCAGTATCCGGTTATCGCCGCCGGCCAACCAGATCGACGCCGCGCCGCTCGGCGTCTTCGCACGGCGAAGCACGCGCGATACTTCGACGCCCTCCTGCTCCAGCGCGTCCAGCATCTCCGCGCCGAAGCTGTCGTCTCCCACTGCTCCGATCATGGAGACATAGGCGCCCAGCCGCGCAGCAGCCACCGCCTGGTTAGCCCCTTTGCCGCCAGGCAGCAGATGCATCCCACTGCCCAGCAGGGTTTCTCCCTGTTCCGGCGCCTGGTCGCTCTCCATGACAATGTCCATGTTCAGGCTGCCCACAACCACGATCTTAGGTGAGCTGTTCCCTTTTTCAACGTATGCGTCAGGTGCAACTCTGTCTTCTTCCATGTGATCCCTCCCGCTCCCTTCCTGGTCAGATCAACGGTACGAAGGTCATCTGCTTCTCACCAATCAGTATATTGATCCGGTGCAGAATCGAATCGTGAATGACCACGGCGCTTCCCACGTCGATGGATGACTGTGTGCCCAGCGCATAGAACAAGTCCTCAGCCAGCGCTTCGTGCACCTCCAGACGTTCTTCTTCCCCAAGCCGCTCCCAATCTTCCGACTCCATCTCAAAAAACAGATAGCTGTCCGGAATCAATGAGACCGCTTTCGTCAAATCCTGCAAAATTTCCCCGTAATCTCGACCATGCTTAACACCCATGTGTGCCGCTCCTTTATTTGTCCATTATAAAAACCTTATTGTCTTATTTTCATTATACAGCACTTTAAGTCTTAAAAAAAAAGCTCCCCCCGTCGATAAAAAACATATCGAGTTGCAAACTGTTTTCAAGCCAACACCATCCAGAAACATCGTTGCTAGGATGCAGCCGTTGAACCGATCCGCTTGTGTTGAGGACAACAAGAATCCAAGACGACAAGAAGAAAGGAACAGGCAGCAGCAAAAGCAACTTGGACAGACCTTTTAAACGGTCGAACGTTTGTGGATTGCCGTTCGCACAGGCCAGGGATGGCCGAATTGCGCTAAGAAAGTTTATATTCTCATGGATGAGGTGCTTGCATGGAATTATCGTCTCTTATTGGTTTTGTACTCGCTATCATCTCGATTTTCGTCGGTATGATTCTCAAAGGCGCACCACTAGGCTCTTTGATGGTACCGGCGGCCTATCTGATTATTATCGGGGGTACGGTATCAACGGTCTTCATCGGTTTCCCGATGAGCGACCTGAAAAGTGTTCCTAAGCTTTTCAAGATTGTGTTTTTCAAGCCCAAAATGATCGACAAGACCGAATTGGTCGGTATGTTTATGGAATGGGCATCGATTACTCGGCGTGAAGGTCTGCTTGCACTCGAATCCAAAGTGGATGAGATCGATGATGATTTCCTCCGTAATGGAATGCGTATGATTATTGACGGGAACGACCAGGAATTTGTCAGTGACGTCTTGATGGAAGATATTCATGCAATGGAAGAACGCCATCGTACAGGTGCTCAGATCTTCGCTCAGGCAGGAATGTACGCGCCAACGCTGGGGGTACTCGGCGCCGTAGTCGGTCTGATTGCCGCACTCGGTGAATTGTCGGACATGAACAAACTCGCCCACGCCATTGCGGCTGCCTTTATCGCAACCCTGCTGGGGATCTTCGTGGGTTACGTTGTATCCCACCCAATCTCCAACAAACTGAAGCGCGTCTCCAAGAAAGAAGTTGAAGTGCGCATGATGATGGTTGAAGGATTGCTGTCCATTCAATCCGGGGTATCTACGATCGCCATCAATCAGAAGCTTTCTGTATTCTTGACGCCTACTGAGCGCAAGAAACTAGAAGAAAAGGGAGGTGACTCAGGTGGCCAAGAAAGCTAAACCTGAACACCACGAAGAACATGCCGACGAAAGTTGGCTTCTTCCCTATTCTGACTTGATGACCCTTCTGCTCGCGCTGTTCATCGTCTTATATGCGATGAGTTCCGCGAACGTCAGTAAGTTTGAAGCGATGGCCGAAGCCTTCGATTCCGTATTCCACGGGGGCAAGAGCGTCCTGGATCATACATCCACGACGGATGCCAGCAAAAAGCAGGATGGAACGAAGACTGAATCGCAGGAGCAGCAGAAACAGCAGCAGTCGCTTCAACAGATGGCTGAACAAGCACAGGCCAAGAAAAATGACTCGGCTAACGAAACATTGGCCAAGCTGAAGCAAAAAGAGCAAGAAGATTTAACCAAGCTCCAGAAGCAGCTCGATAGTTACATCGCTAAAAACGGTCTCAACAGTCAGCTCGATACGAATCTGAATCAATCGCAGCTCCTGATTACAATTAGCGACAAAGCTTTGTTTGCTTCCGGCGACGCGGTCGTCAAGCCAAGTTCTCGTACGCTTGCCGCCTCAATCGCCAATATTCTCAAGAACTTCCCAGGGTATAACATCCAGGTTATCGGTCATACCGACAACGTGCCGATCCTTAACAGTCAGTTCAAATCGAACTGGGATCTGAGTTCCTCCCGAGCGAACAACTTCATGCAGGTTCTGCTCAAGAATCCAAGCCTGGACCCTGTTCGTTTCACTTCGATTGCAGCAGGTGAGTACCACCCGGTTGCTTCCAATGCTACCGAAACAGGACGGGCGCAGAATCGACGGGTCGAAGTTTCGATCATCCGGAACTATCAGGATGGAACAAATACGATCAGCACAACCAACCCAACTTCACCTTGAGGAACAAGCCAAACACCAAGCAGCCTCTTTCTTCGGAAAGAGGTTTTCTTTTGCCAAATTCTCGGTATTCGGCAAAAATATTTATCCACATGCGATTCACAAATCCACAAACAGAATGTAGAATATGTGCATAACACTGTGGACTAGTCCTTAGTTATCCACAATTTTGTGCACACTCTGTTAACAAACGAATACCTGTTCGATGAATAGCCTCTGATTTTTTAGAGGGAAGGAGCTTGAATCGGTGAATGTCCCAACGCTCGAATCTCATGAATCCAATCATGACTATTGGATGCAGCTTGCCATAGAAGAAGCACGTAAAGCAGAAGCCATCGGCGAAGTTCCGATCGGCGCCATCATTGTACGCGGCGGCGAAATTATAGGTCGCGGCTATAATCTGCGCGAAACGACACATGATGCAACCGCTCACGCCGAGATGATTGCCATACGCGAGGCCAGTGAGAAGATTGGCGCCTGGCGGCTGTTGGACTGCACGCTTTATGTTACCCTGGAGCCTTGCCCCATGTGTGCAGGCGCCATCGTGCAGGGACGTGTTCCTCTTGTGGTTTACGGAACGCCTGATCCCAAGGCCGGCTGCGCCGGAACTTTGATGAACCTGCTGCAAGAACCGCGATTTAATCATCGCACCGAATTAATTGAAGGTGTCCTTCAGGAAGAATGTGCCGCATTATTGTCTGACTTCTTCCGGGGTCTTCGAGAGCGTATGAAGGAGCGTAAGCGGCTGCTCAAAGAATCGGCCGCTCCAGTATCTGATGAGCATGCTGTGGCTCCGTCAGAATCGGACTAACTTGTCAGCGCTGTGCATCCACAGGTGTATAACGCAGCAAAGCATAAAGAAAGCGACCCCCTGGAGGGTCGCTTTTTGCTTGCATTGATTGAAGTCTGAACTCATTGCGTCCAAACTTAGTAGTTCATGTTCTCCAGCTCGTCAAGCGTGATCGTGTCTGTCGGGATGCCGACTTCAAACGTCTGTTTTTCGTTGAGCTTGCTGTAAGTCGAAGAACCAACCAGCGAGACTTTACCCGAACTATCGGATTCCGGATCTTTGAAGTTCACGTCGATCGTCATTTTTTGATGAATTGGGAACTTGTCCTTGTTCAGAGCAGTATCGATTTGGAACGTGTTCACTGTCAGGTAGTTTTTCAGCTCATCCAGGTCTTTGCTCATTTCTTCGTTATCTTTCGTGCTGAGTTCGGACTTCGCATCCTTGAGATCCTGCTCAGTCAGACCCATCATTTCACGGTATTCTGGCGTATCCAGCGTATCCAGAACCTTAGGCAGTGCCACGTTTACCAGCGTAGTGATGGCATCTTTAACCGTGTCGTTTGTCACTTCAAAACGTACCACGTCTTCAGCTTTTACGCCTTCAGGCAGTCCAGCTTCACCCGTAGGAACCTTCTTGAAGTATTTCGCTTCGTCGAAGCTGTCCAGTACAGCGGCACTGAGGTCTGCACTCAGTTTTTGTGTATTCTTAGGATCAAGCATTGCTTCGTTGAACTCTGTACCTTGTTCAGCAGCCAGTTCCTTCATGTCAATTTCGATGAACTTGCCAACCAGGTTCTCTGGCAGTGGCAGGATCGCAATGTTTGGAACTTTGACGTACATTTTTTCTTTGGTCACTACGATCGGCAGCTTGATGGTCATTTCCATGTCGCCTTTGAGCTTCACTTCAAGATTCATTTCTGCCTGCATAGGGTCGCCTTGGTAAACGGTCTTCACGTTGAATTCCGCACCTTTAAGCATGCTTACTACTTGATCGACACTTGCCGAGTCCATGCTCTCTGCCGGCATCTTTACAGTCAGTTCATTAAGTGTAAAGTTGCTGTCCATTTGATACGAAGTTGCACTCGTTGCGTTTACTGCCGATTGCTTCATCAGTGCTTTTGGCGAATCATCTACTTTTGCAGCAGGGTTCGCTGCGTTATTGCCGCAACCCGATAATACCAACGTGCCTGCCATAACGACAGCGCTCATGCTTCCGAACAATTTTTTCTTCATAACGTTTGTTCTCCCCTTCATTTCTGTATGTGTTTTTAAGAATTCCTAATACCCTATACCCTAGCCTAGTGAATCCTAAACCCCGCTAAGAGATCAGGTGTTCCGGACTCGTCTAAGTATACGTGAATATTTTTCTAAAAGTTTCAAAATTCCAAAAATAGATACGAAGGCCCATAAAAAAATCAGGACCCAAGTTACATTCAAGTTCTTAAGTCCTGACTTATTCTCCTTTTATTCACATTCATAATGTTAGTGAATATCTTTTTTCTTGAATCTCCCGCCTTTTACGTCATGAATATTACCAATAGCAAGAAACGCCTTATCATCGAACTGGTTCACGATCTCTTTAAGCTTGGCTTCCTCGAGGCGCGTAATGACGCAGAAGATCACCTTCTTGGGGTCCCCTGTGAACCCACCCTCGCCAGCCAGATACGTTACACCACGCCCCAGACGATCGAGGATCGCATTGCCAATATCGTCAATCTGATCGCTGATAATCCAGACCGATTTGGATTCGTTCATGCCTTCAATCGTCACGTCGATCATCTTGTACGCGATGTAGTAGGCCAGAATCGAGAATAACGCACGATCCCAACCGAAAACAAATCCTGCTCCAGACAAAATGAACAGGTTGACGAACATCACTATCTCGCCCACCGAAAAAGGCGTCTTGCGGGAAACCAGAATCGCAATGATCTCTGTGCCGTCAAGCGAACCGCCGTTGCGAATGACGATGCCCGTGCCGACACCGAGGAAAATGCCGCCGAATACGAAAGCCAACAGTGTATCCGTAACGAAAGCCTGAACCGGATGCAGCAGAACCGTTCCGATTGAAAGGACTGTAATGCCAAGAAGTGTGGATAAAGCAAAGGTCTTGCCGATTTGTTTGTAGCCGATAATCAGGAATGGGAGGTTTAAAATAAACAGGAAAATACCGAGTTTCCAACCGCTGAGGTAAGAGGCCATAACCGAAATACCGGTGATTCCACCATCGGTGATGTTATTGGGGACGAGAAACAGTTCCAGCGCCACGGCAACCAGGATGGCGCCGAGCAGGATAAATAGTGTTCTCGTAATAATTTGTTTGATCGTCTTCTTCCCATGCGCCCTCGGTGCAGAAGGCTTGCGGGGAGGAGACGAGATTGCAGATCCAGTCATTATTCACGTTCCTTCCGAGTAATTTGATTCTTGCTATAGGGTTCTCTCCTTTTCTCGATCAGGTAAAGTATACGACTGCATATATGAACGTATATCTTAATTATGCCATAGGTTTTAAGTTTTTGTCTCGCTTATCGTAAGTTTAACGAAAAAGGTTTGTATGATGTAGAGATGGAAGACACGATATGCACTCATTGAAAAGACCCTACCGCTTCAAACGGCAAGGCCTCTTTTTGCTCTATTCCTCTCATGGTCTGGCGCCACCATTCTTCATGCCTGCGGATAACCTTACAGCTGATTCAGCTTGCTTTTCGGTTCTTTTCCATTTTCTACGCGCCTAATATTTTCGATGAAGAAATCATATCTTTTTTTATGGAACTTCCGTCCGTCAGGCATACCTGCCGTGTGGGGAGTCAGGATTACATGAGGCAGATCCCTAAGCTCGCTGTCTGGTGATAGAGGCTCAGATGCAAAGACGTCCAGGCATGCACCCGCAATGTCCCTAACTTTTAACGCTTCGATCAAGTCATCTTCATTCACGATCTGTCCGCGCGAAGTATTAATCAGAAGAGCTGTATGCTTCATTTTCTTAAACGTGGTTTGATTGATGGAATGTCGCGTCTGCGGGTTCAAGGCTGCGTGCAGGCTAACCATGTCGGATGTGCTCAATAGCGTATCCAGATCGGTCCGTTCTGCTCCTCCTTCGATCTGTACGGCATGTCTCGAATACACCAGCACTTTCATATCAAAAGCCTGACAAAGCGCAGCTACCTTTTGTCCGATCGCTCCCCAACCGATGATTCCGATTGTCCTGCCGCTCAACTCACTCCCTGTATAGTTCAGCTTTTCCTCGTTCGTTCGCTTCCTCATAAAGCTGTCCAGAAACGGAATGTTCTTATAATAGGATAAAATCAAAGCCAATACGTGTTCGGCTACTGCCTGCGCATTCACGCCTGAAGCGTTAGCCGCCCAGATGCCGAGCTGTGTACAGGCCGGAATATCCACGTTGTCGAATCCGGCACCTGTCTGCACCAATCGCAATTTTTTCGCGTGAGCAAGCAGATTGGAATCCACTTGAACATGCTCCGGGATCAACACCTGACAATCTTCAAGATGGCGCTGTATGTCAGGCCCGGGCGGTACAATAACTACATTCCATTCCTTCGGAAAATGTGCAGCAATCGCGGATTTGGCCGTTTCACTGAACTCACCAATCATCAAAATCTTCATTACCGAATCTCCTCTCCTCATTCTGCTCAGTTTGACTTGTCATCTGAATTCAATGTAATTTTAGACATAACAAAGAATGATGTAAAACGTAAATATTTGGCGAACTTTATTAAGATTTTCGATAAGTCAGGAGGAGAATGAATGTATTTTCCCGGAATCGAAGCTTTTTTGGCGATTGTGCGAACCGAAAGTATGAGCAAAGCAGCTGAATGGCTTCATCTCTCGCAGGCTACAGTGAGTTATCGACTGAAGACGTTGGAGCAGGAGATGGGCGGCATACTGGTGGAGCGAAAAAAAGGAGCATCCAAGATTGCTTTGACGCCGAAAGGGGAGAATTTTTTTAGTATTGCAGAAAGGTGGGAGGCCTTATCGAGGGAAACGCAAATTTTACAAGCCGGCGGTTCGCCGCTCAGTCTGGCGATCAGCGCCGCCGAAAGCATCAGTCACTTTGTTCTGCCACCTCTATATCGAAGACTGAGTGCGTATGATCCTCCAATGCGACTACAGATTCGTACACAGCATACGCAGGAAGCCTTTGATAGCATCGAACGGCGCGAGATGGATGTAGCCTTTGTCGTACGGGAGATCGTGTCGCCCAGCGTCAACGTCAAACCTTTTTATGCGGAAGAAATGGTCGTGCTGCGTCTGGCTGCCCAAGAACGGAAAGCCGGAGGTCTCGTTGAACGGGAAGAATTGGCGGCTGAACATGAGGTCTATATCAATTGGAACAAAGAGTTTCAATTTCGGCATGACCAGTGGTGGGACCCGCTCTGCCCGTCTCGCGTTCACCTGGACACAGCGGGACTCATCACCACTTTCCTGCGCGATCCTTGGCAATGGACAATCGTTCCCGCTTCGGTTGGCGCACATCTGATACAGCTTGGCGACTTCGTGTTACAGAAACTTTCCGAGCCTCTTCCACCAAGAATCTGCTATCAAGTCACCCATAAGTTTCCTAACCAAGCGCTGCAAGAACCCCTTAGCATTATGAATGATTATTTGCAGGAAGTCTGTGGCGTATTCTGATTTAAGTGAAGTTAGCTGCTCGTCTGTGTATATCTGCATTTCGGAAAGCTGCTGCAGCCGATGAAAGCTCCATTTTTACCTTGACGCTCAACTAGCTTGCTTTTGCAACGTGGACATATCCCTGCGCTCGCAAGAGCTTCCTTTTCCCGCAAACTTTGCTTGATGTCGGACACATGTTTCTTGCGTTCACGGTGCGTATGACTCGTTTTAACCGATAATGCCTGATGAATCTGTTGAACTTGTGCATCAGCCAATACAATATCGGTATACTGCTGAATGGTAGATACCAGCTGCGTGGTGTATATGACAACCGTACTCATGGGATCAAGTTTTAATTCAGCCCTTGGGCTAAACGCGATGATTGAGATAAATGGAATCGACGAATCTCCCAGATGACCCTCCAGCGCTTTAATATGCCCATAGTTCTGCCGAATGGGGCTGTATATCCTCTCTTTGCGTCTATAGAGAATCTGAGCCCAATATTCTGCTTTCTCGCTTCCCCTGATCCAACCTTTGTAGTTCTTCGTTTCGATGACGAACACACCATGCTTTGAGATCACCACATGATCGATCTGTGAGGTTTTTCCGTCGGCACGCTGAATCATCAGATTGTTCAGCACCTTATACTCTTTGGCACCGAGTTTCCTTAGCTGACGACGAACGGATAACTCTCCCATCATTCCTTTGAACTTAGGTGACTTCCCAAGTATGGAGATCGCAAGCAGGAATCCCGCCATTAACAAGATGTAGATCATTTCTCGAATCCCCCATTGCTGTATATGATCTAACTCTCTTCGACTTTAGACTTATATTTTCCTTCTATGGAAAATAAAAATTGCCTACCCATCCCATATCCGCGAATACAAAAAAACGCACCCACCGCCATTCAACGGTAAAGTGCGTTTCACGTAACCTCGCCAACATTCAGATGCGGCAAGGGCTCATTCAAACTGGCGGAGAGGATGGGATTCGAACCCATGTGGAGTTGCCCCCTAACGGTTTTCAAGACCGCCCCGTTATGACCGCTTCGGTACCTCTCCTTACTATGTGTAACAGATGCTACTGCTCATAAAAAAGCAGCGCAACTCTCGTTATTCTACCTTATTCTCACGATACACGCAAGGCTGCAAAAGCACGAGAAGTGATTTTACAGCCTTTTTGTATCGGAATCGTTCATTTATGCCTGTGGAGCAATCACTTTGACACCGCGCATGTACGGTTGAAGCACTTCGGGAATCAGGACACTGCCGTCTTCCTGTTGGTAGTTCTCCAAGATTGCAGCCACGGTGCGTCCTACGGCAAGGCCCGAACCATTCAGCGTATGCACGAACTCCGGTTTGCCCTTAGGCTCCCGACGGAAACGGATGCTGGCGCGGCGTGCCTGGAAATCCTCGACGTTGGAACACGACGAGATCTCGCGGTACATGCCGCTCTCTGGCAGCCAAACTTCGAGATCGTACGTTTTCGCTGCGGTGAAGCCAATATCCGCTGTACACAGCACGATCACCCGGTATGGCAGACCCAGCAGTTGAAGCACGCGCTCTGCGTTCGCCGTCATTTGTTCCAGCTCGTCGTAAGAATGATCCGGGTGTACGATCTTAATCATCTCGACTTTGTTAAACTGGTGCTGACGGATCAAACCGCGTGTATCGCGCCCTGCCGATCCGGCTTCCGAACGGAAACAAGAGCTGTAGGCGATGTATTTCTTCGGCAGATCCTCAGCTTCGAGAATCTCCTCACGGTGATAGTTGGTAACCGGAACTTCAGCCGTCGGGATGAGGTAATATTCCGTATCCTTGAGCTTGAACAGGTCTTCCTCGAATTTGGGAAGCTGGCCAGTACCATACAGGCTGTCCTGGTTGACGATGTAAGGAGGCAGCATCTCTTCATAGCCATGTTCCTCACTGTGGAGGTCCATCATGAAGTTGATAAGCGCACGTTCCAGGCGAGCCCCAAGCCCTTTGTAGAAAGTAAAGCGCGAACCCGTTACTTTGGCTGCTGCTTCAAAATCCAGGATACCCAGGTTCTGTGCCGTTTCCCAATGTGCTTTTGGCGTGAAGTCGAACTGACGCGGCTCACCCACACGGCGAATCTCTACATTGTCGTCTTCGGATGCACCAATTGGTACTTCCGCATTTGGAATGTTGGGAATGGCCATCGTAATCGCATCGATCTCCGCTTCCAGTCCTCGTACTTCCTCGTCCAGTTCCTTGATCCGGTCAGACACTTGACGCATCTCTGCAATCAGGTCATCTGCGTTCTCCCGGTTCTTCTTCAGCTTCGCTACTTCGGCCGAAACGGTGTTACGACGGTTCTTCAGGGTCTCTACTTCCTGAAGCTTTTCGCGGCGCTCGCTGTCCAGACGCGGAAAGTTCGCAATCAGGTCTTCGGATTTGCCTCGATTCGCCAACGCCTGCTTCACACGATCATAGTCGTTTCTTAATATTTTTACATCCAACACGGGATCTTCATCCTTTCGCTTCTCCGTACTTGTGCATCCGCATATGCTAATGATTTATTTTACCGCAGCGGTTATCGATATACAATCGTATGCCCAAGGTTTAGAACAGGTTTTTGATACCTTCAAACAAGTCGGAGAAGAAGCCGCCGATTGCTCTCAACAATTGTTTGAACCATCCCGCTTTTTCCACATCTGCCGAAGCGACGAGGTTTACGGTCTTGGTCTGAGGTTGTGCCATACCGGCAGCTTGATAGGTATAGGTAGCCGTACCCACTTTGTCACCCTTGGTAACTGGAGCTTCCAGTCCGGACTCCAGGCTCGTCTGAACCTTCAGACCGCTGGCATCCGCACCTTTAGGCACCACGAAGCTGATGGCTCCAGCCGTCTCGTAAGCAACCGATTCCTCTTTGCCTTTGGCTACCGCCAGGGGCTGCTCGCCTTCGATGGCCTGGTTAGCGGCTACCATCTGCTTGATCTCAAAGTTGTTGAAGCCGTAGTCCAGCACCTTGCGCGTCTCCACAAAGCGGGAGCCTTGATTCTTGACGTCCGTACCCATCACTACGCTAATCAGACGCATCCCATCCCGTACGGCGGTACCTGTGAAGTTGTTGCCCGCTGCATTGGTGTGACCCGTCTTCAGCCCGTCCAGACCTTTATACGCGTAAGCCTTCAGGTTAGGAACGCTTGCGTTGGATTCCAGCATCCAGTCCAAGTTGTCGATCTTGCCTTTGGAACCTTGGCGGAATTGATAGGAAGGAATAGTCGTGAACTTATTAAAGTCCGGATGATCCGTCACAATGTATTTGGCCAGAATTGCAGCGTCCATAGCCGACATGACCGTCTCTTTGCCATCGGATGGGCGAGTGCCTTCCGGCATGTCCGCAATATCCAAGCCTGTCGAGTTGGCAAAATGAGCCGTCTTCATGCCCATCCGCTTGGCTTCGCTGTTCATCAACTTCACAAACTCCTGCTCGGTTGGTGCCACTGTCTCGGCCAGCGCCACCGTTGCATCATTCGCAGAACCGATTGCCATGGCAATGTAGAGATCCTCAACGGTATGCTGATCGCCTTCAGCCAGGAATACGCGCGAACCGATCTGGGCAGCGGCATTTTTACTCACTGTTACGGTGTCTTTCCAGTTCATCTTGCCCTGCTTGACCTGTTCCGCCACGATGTATTCGGTCATCATCTTGGTCATGCTGGCAGGCGGAAGAGCGGTGTTGGCATCTACGGACAAAATAACCTCACCCGTCGTTGGCTCCAGCAGTACAGCCGACTTGACGGCAAGGCCGAGGCTTTGCACACTTGGGATCGCCTTTTGCGCGGTCGCTGCCGGTTTGGCTGTCGCTGATGTACCGGCTTTTTGCGATTGGGTGGTATCCGCAGCGGCACTGGCCAGATTGGCAGGAACAACGGACAGGCATAGCATATGGATAAGCAGAACCGAAGCAACGCTTCTTTTCAGAAACTTGGGCTGGGCAAACCGGTTCTCTTCAACTTTAGTTGGATAAGTAGAGGTGATGCGTTTCATGCGTTTCAATGGATAAGTACTCCCCTCGTGCTGAGTTTCTTGGCATACCTCAATAGTCTAACACAGGGTTGGGCAGCATGTCTTCCTACGGTGCCAGAAAGTGCGACTGCACTGACTATTGGCGCCCGGAACTCCAGTGTTTCAGCAGTCAGTCGTCCTGAAGCATCGGAGCCCTGTCCGATTGAGGATCACAATTCAAAAAGGGACCGGGCAGTTAGCCGATCCCTTCTATGACCCGTTCCCATTGGTTCGGATCGTTGATATGAATGATGGGTGAAAACTCTACTGTTCGGCTTATACCGAATAGTTTGGAGCTTCCTTGGTAATCTGTACGTCGTGCGGATGGCTCTCACGCAGGCCTGCACCCGTAATGCGTACGAACTGGGTTTCGTCGCGCAGCGCGTCGAGGTTCGCCGCACCACAGTAGCCCATACCCGAACGCAGTCCGCCAACCAGCTGATTGATTGTATCGGACAAAGCGCCTTTGTAAGCCACGCGGCCTTCGATACCTTCCGGAACCAGCTTCTTGTCGTCGTCCTGGAAGTAACGGTCTTTGCTGCCCTGCTTCATGGCTGCGATAGAACCCATACCCCGGTAGACTTTGAAACGGCGGCCTTGATAGATTTCCGACTCGCCTGGGCTTTCTTCCGTACCTGCAAACATACTGCCCAGCATGACGGCGTGAGCGCCTGCGGCAATAGCCTTGGTGATCTCACCAGAGTATTTGATCCCGCCGTCAGCGATGATTGGCACTCCATATTCGCGTGCTACCGTTGCGCAATCATAGATCGCCGTAATTTGCGGTACGCCGATCCCTGCAATGACGCGCGTGGTACAAATGGAGCCTGGACCGATCCCGACTTTAACGACGGAAGCTCCCGCTTCAATCAGATCACGAGTCGCTTCACCTGTCGCCACGTTGCCTGCGATGATTGTCAGTTCCGGATAACGACTGCGGATGTTGCGAACCGCGTCCAAAATGTTGATATGGTGACCATGCGCCGAATCCACAACAATGACGTCTACGCCCGCTGCAACAAGTGCATCGATCCGCTCTACCGCGTCATTCGATACGCCCACCGCAGCGCCTACGAGCAGGCGCCCTTGAGCGTCTTTGGCTGCATTAGGGAACTGAATCGCCTTTTCAATGTCCTTGATGGTGATAAGGCCCTTGAGAACGTTATTTTCGTCAACCAATGGCAGCTTCTCGATCTTGTGCTGTTGAAGGATGCCTTCCGCTTCACGCAATGTTGTGCCTACTGGAGCTGTCACCAGGTTCTCATGTGTCATGACTTCTTTGATCGCAATACTGTAGTCATGAACAAAACGAAGGTCCCGGTTGGTCAGGATACCGACCAGCTTTTCGTTTTCATCCACGATTGGCACGCCAGAAATCCGATACTTGCCCATGAGGACCTCTGCATCGGAGACAAGATGATCCGGACTCAGGAAGAACGGATTCGTAATTACGCCGTTCTCGGAGCGTTTTACACGATTGACTTCATCCGCCTGCTTCTCGATTGGCATATTTTTATGAATGATCCCGATACCGCCCTCACGTGCAATGGCGATGGCCAGAACCGCTTCAGTCACCGTATCCATGCCCGCACTGATGAGCGGAATGTTCAGCTTTACGCTGTCGCTCAATTTCGTGGACACATTGACTTCCTTAGGCAGAACCTCCGACTTTCTTGGTACGAGCAATACGTCGTCGAACGTCAGACCCTCTTTGTCAAACTTGCTATTCCACACCCGATTTTGCCTCCTTTTTCTCTTGTCCTAACCGCCGTTTTTTCCTTATATGGAAAGCTGAAAGGGCTTTTCTGAAAATATATTATTGCAATCTTAGCAAAGGGGGTATGGGCTGTCAAGGTGAAAAAAAGTGAGCGTCCGAGTAATTTATAAACGTTTTATGGTACAGGATCGCTGTCTCTACACGATGGACATCTTTACTTTTATTAGTCTGTGTGTCTAATTGCCTATGTCAGCTTTCCTTTGCCACCTGAACTTTTAAGAAGAAAGAAGTTCGCGCATAGGAACGAGAATTTTGCTTTCCGCTGATGAGACTACGTATACTTAGACATAAGATGCAGGAATGTCCTGCTAAGTGGCTGTAGATTGAATATCAGCCTGTATTCCTCAAGAGGAGGCACATACATGGAAAAAGTAACACTTGGTCAACAAGGATTAAAGGTCTCCAGGTTAGGGCTTGGCTGTATGGGGATGTCGGAATTTTATGGCGAGCAGGACGATCAAGAATCTTTACGAACGCTGGATGCTGCTTTTGAACAGGGAATCCGATTTTACGACACCGCAGATATGTACGCAAACGGAAAAAATGAAGAATTCATTGCTCCTTTCATCCAAAAGCACCGAAACGATGTTGTAATTGCGACGAAGTTCGGCAACGTACGCGGAGAAGATGGCTCTTATTTGGGAATCAGCGGAAGACCGGAATATGTACGTGAAGCCTGCGATAAAAGCCTAAAACGCTTAGGTGTGGACGTGATCGACTTGTATTATCAGCATCGCGTAGATCCAAATGTACCTATTGAAGAGACGATCGGCGCGATGTCCGACTTGGTGCGTGAAGGGAAAGTCCGTTACCTTGGGATGTCTGAAGCTTCTCCAGAGACGATTCGCCGCGCCCATACGGTTTTTCCCATCTCTGCGCTGCAAACGGAGTATTCACTGTGGAGCCGCGACGTAGAAGACGAAATTTTACCGCTCTGCCGCGAACTGGGCATCGGCTTTGTCCCTTACAGCCCTCTTGGGCGTGGATTCTTAACCGGACAAATTCGTTCGTTCGACGATCTGGCACAGGATGATTTCCGTCGCTTTTCCCCACGATTCCAGGGTGAGAACTTCCAGAAAAATCTGAACTTGGTTGACCGTATCCGAGAGATTGCAGCAAAAAAAGGTTGTATGCCTTCTCAACTTGCTCTCTCTTGGCTGCTTGCACAGGGCGAAGACATTGTTCCAATCCCTGGAACAAAGAAAGTGAAATATCTGACCGAAAATATCGGAGCGGTTCAAGTCAGCCTGACTGATGAAGAATTGAAGCAAATTGATGCTGTAGCTCCAAAAGGCGCTGCCGCTGGCGATCGTTATGAACAGAATGGGATGCGCACACTCAACCATTGATTCTGCGAATCTTGAAACAACAAAAACGCCTTCTCCGTTATTCGCGGAAAAGGCGTTTTTCATGGGCTTGGCAGCTTCCTACTCTCCCAGGACCCTGCGGTCCAAGTACCATCGGCGTTAGAAGGCTTAACGGTCGTGTTCGAGATGGGAACGTGTGGAACCCTTCTGCTATTGCTACCAAACCAAGGTTTACGAAGTAAACCGGCTGCAGATTTTCATTGAATTTACAGAACCCCTTCGGGCATGAGTAAATTCAATCTGCTTGTGTTTCAAGGATTGCCCCT
>NIOB01000014.1 GCA_002189105.1 Saccharibacillus soli | reverse complement strand
TGTGAATTACACATAACGTCTTATTCACGAACTTCGCTAACCCGACCCTATTCGCTATATTCACGTACTTCGTCAATCCCTATTCCGCAGTCGTATTGTCGAATCGTTAAGGTATTACCTTACTTAGTTTCCCCCTACAACACCCAATCACTTTCTTTCCCATTTTATCAGCAATCAAGCAAATTGAATACTAAATTTTCATGCTCAAAAGACCCTCGAGGCTATTCCCTCTGAAGGCCTTATCTCCAAGCTTTTTAACTCTTTCTTCTCTCACCTACCTCGCACAACGTAACCCCTTCTACCCTTTCTTCCCCACCGAAAACCGCAGCACGGTCTTCATCTTCGCCCCTTCGGTCTTGCGTGGATCGGACAGGTAGATCTCCCGGTGCAATTTGCTCAATCGTTCGTATCCCTGCTCCGCGCAGAACTCTTCCATCCGGGCAAAACTTGCGGGTTCGTCTTCAAAAGGGCCAAGGTGCATCATCTGGCAGCTCCATCCGTCCGTCAGGGATTGGAAACGAAGTCTATCCAGAAACGGATTGTCCTTTTTCTTCTTCACCTGATCCAGGAAACGTTGGTACTCTTGTTCGGTCAAAAAGTCAGGCTGGCGGATCATGATCGTGTATTTGAGATTGTTTTTGTCGGTGGACGGCTTGCCAGGATCGACCAGATCCCAGATGCCTTCAAGAGGAAAGACGGTATAGTCGTAATAGCCTTCCGGCACCTGCTCGCTTTTGTAAGACATTTTGACCGCGTAGCTCAAGCTGTACAGCGCCTCCACAGCCAGCCCATACTCCGCTCCATTCGGATCGCCGGAGCCATCGAGCATAACGAAGGGGATACTCGGCACATCCAGGATCTCCGGCGTCGTTTTCGGCATATACAGGTGTTTATAATCTTTGCGATATTCGATCTTAGCGGTCATAATCTTCGCTCCCATCATCTGGATTCTTCACATCCTGAGTGTAGCACCGCATCCTGGACAACAGCATGTACAGATTCATCATGACCAGTCCGGGATCAAGTCAATTACATACCAAATATTCATTCTGAACAACCTTTTCACTTTCCTCTACCCAAACTCGCGGAGGCAGAAAAAGTTACGTACAGAAAGACAGAGTTTAACCGTTTGACACATGCGCCACCGGAATCGCAACGCCAACCAAAAAGGCAAGAAGGCAAAAAGGCCTTCAGACAGCGAACCGTCCAAAAGCCTTCTTTGTTCCATGATCGTCCTACCCTATTAGCCAGAAACGGCTGCAAACTCGCTTGAGCTTACCCCTTCGCCTGTTCGATCTGCTCCGCCAACTCGTTCAGATACGTCCAGCGTTCCATGAGTTCTTCCAGCTTGGCTTCCGCTGCGGCCTGTTTCTCCATCAGCTCCTGAAGCTTGGTGGAGTCGCTGGCCGAGCGTTCCATCTCTGAGGCGATGTCGGTGATCCGCTTCTCGGCCGCTTCAATCGTCGCATCAATACTTTCATATTCGCGCTGCTCGTTGTACGTGAACTTGACCTTTTTCGCGGACGAGGAAGAAGAAGCCCCACCGGAAGGCGCAGCAGACGATGCAGAAACGGAGGCCGCCGAGGAAGAAGACGAATCTTTTCCGCCACCAACGCCACTGCCGCCAGTCGAGAAGCCATCCTTCAGCGCTTCGCCGCCGGTACGCTCCATATACTCGCTGTAGTTCCCTGCATGAATCGCAACTTTTCCGTTTCCTTCAAAGGCAAACAGCTTGTCGCACACCCGGTCAAGGAAATAGCGATCGTGAGAGACGGTAATCATTACGCCAGGGAAATCATCCAGATAATCTTCCAGTACGGTGAGCGTCTGAATGTCCAGGTCATTCGTCGGTTCGTCCAGCAGCAGCACGTTCGGCGCGGCGATCAGAATCCGCAGCAGGTACAATCTGCGACGTTCACCGCCGGACAGCTTGCCGATTGGCGTCCACTGGGCGGTTGGAGTAAACAGGAAACGTTCCAGCATCTGCGAGGCGGTAACCGTTCCTTCCTCCGTCTTGACGGTCTCTGCCGCTTCCTTGATATAGTCGATCGCCCGCATACTCGGGTCCATCTCCGCCGGTTCCTGGCGGAAATAACCAATGCGCACCGTCGAACCCGAATCAATGCTGCCGCTGTCCGGCTGAAGATCGCCTGCGATCAGGTTGAGCAGGGTGGATTTGCCGCGTCCATTCGGTCCTACGATGCCGATCCGGTCACCCGGAACCGCCATATAGGTCAGATCGTCGATCAGCAGACGTCCAGCCATGGATTTGCTCATATGGTCAATCTCCATGATCTTGCGTCCCAGACGAGCCGAGAGCGTCGCCATTTCCAGATCGCCGGCCTTCTGCTGCGGCTTGTCGTCTTGAAGCTGTTCAAATCGTTCAATCCGCGCTCTTTGTTTGGTCGAACGGGCTTTGGCGCCGCGCCGAATCCAGGCCAGCTCCTTGCGCAGCAGATTCTGGCGCTTATCTTCGGAGGCCGCTTCGCGCTCCTCGCGTTCAGCCTTGAGTTCAAGGAAACGCGAATAGTTTGCCGTATAGCGGTGCAGCTTGCCGTAATCCAACTCCAGCATGACGTCCGCCACCCGATCCAGGAAATATCGATCGTGCGTGACCATCAGCAGGGCACCACGGCGTTTTTTGAGATACGTCTCCAGCCAAGCCACCGATTCCGAGTCAATATGGTTGGTCGGTTCGTCCAGAATCAACAGTTCGGAGGGTTGAACCAGCGCTGCGGCCAGAGCAACCCGCTTGCGCTGCCCGCCGGAGAGCGAACCCATCTTGGCGTCAAAAAGATCCAGCCCCAGCTTCGACAGCACGCTTTTCGCTTCGCTCTCGATGCTCCAGGCGTTGAGACGATCCAGTTCCTGCCCAGCCTTCATCAACCGCTGCTGAAGTTCCGTTGAATCCGGATTCTGTTCCAACTGCAAGGATGTCTCACTATAGAAACGTGCCGCTGCCAATTCATCGCCTTCGCCGTGCAGCAGCTGCTGAAGTACCGTCAGTTCCGGGTCGAAGTCAGGATTCTGCGCCAGATAACGAACGCGCACACCGCTGCCTTTGACCACCTGCCCGGAATCTGCCTGTTCCAAGCCTGCGATGACTTTCAGGAACGTCGATTTGCCCGTGCCATTTACGCCCACTACGCCAATCTTGTCCTGGTCTTCCATACCGAACGACGCATCGTCGAACAGCACCTTTTCTCCGTAGCTTTTTGATAAACGTTCAACGGTCATGATATTCATTGCCGTTCATTCCCCCTTCATTACTCCCTACTCGCCAAAAACCGGACTCCCGCCTGCTTCTGGAAGTCCGGATGTTTTCACCCTCATCACTCGTCGTCGCGTTCGTGCAGTTCCTTCTCGCTGCCCTGCAAGAACAAACGAACGGTCTGCCGTACCCGTTTCTCCAGATCTTCCCGCGTAAATTCGCCTTCAAACAGGATGTCCATCTTCAGACGATCCAGCATTCCAATATAGGCCTTCGCGTAAAAGTCCGGGTCAGGCATACCGGCATCCTCCAGCGCTTCCCTGACCAAAGCCATATAGCGGGTCAGGAATCCGTGCATTAACCGCATCAGTTCCGGGTCGTTGTTCGGGGCATGGAAAAATAATTTCGTATGTGCTTTGCGTTCATAATAATATTCCAGATGGTGTACCGCGACACGCTCGAGCTTGTCCAGCAGGCCGTCAGCGGATTTCAGTTGGAAATTCAAGTCACGCAGGAACTTCTCCCAGTCGCGTTTGGTCACGGCGGAGAACAGTTCTTCTTTGCTTTTAAAATATAAATACATCGTTCCTTTTGCGATCCCGGCATGTTCGGTAATGTCCGAGATTTTCGTGTCATAGAAACCTTTTTTACCGAAAATCTCGAACGCCGAGTCCAGAATCACCTCATGCTTCTCTTTCTGCGCTCCGCTCATCCGAACCACCTCCCCGCCAGAATCATGATGCCCAGCGCCAGACCTCCGCCTGCCGCCGAAGATAACAAGTTGACCCAATCGTTATTCATAAACGGCCAACCCCGATAACGCACGGTAGGTTGACCGCAGTGCACCCGGCTCTCTACGCTCTTGCCGCATACCTGACAGCGATACATCACCTGCACCGTCGCTCCCAGATAAGAATCGACGAAGGCGCCAAATGTACCGCCCAGCGCACCTGCCGGAATCCAGGCCCAGAGCGGCCAATGCGGTCCGGCACCGGTCCAGTACAGCAGCACCGCGCCCGCCGTGCCGATCATGCCTGCACCGACAACAGCTGCCGCACTGCCGCGCAGCGACACTCCACCGGATGTGCCAGCGGGAAGCGGTTTCCAGGTCGTGATCGAACGCGGCGGCTTCCGACTGAGGCTGCCCCATTCCGTCGCCCAGGTATCCGCCGTTACAGTCGCCATCACCCCGACGAAGGTGCCAAACCAAATCGGAGAAGGCCAGAAGTAGTTGCCCAGACACAAGATCATGCCGATGCCGCCGTTGGCCAGCACCTGCATGGCGTCACGCCGGCCTGTTTTTTCATACATTTGTTCCGCCTGGCGTTTCTCCGCCTGTTTAACCTTGGACAGCACACTTGATGTGATAAAAAAGAGCAGCAGCAGCCCAAACCAGAATAAATCGCCGGCTCCATAATAAATCGTGCCCATAAGCACAGCGGCGATCGCGCCGGAAGCCGACAGCGATCGCTTTGCGTAGGCTGCTCCCGCCACCAGGCAGGCGCCCACCGCTCCGATGATCCAATCCACTTGATGTTACGCCTCCCAGGCGGAACCCTGCAGCCGTCTATCCGACAGTGCAGCCGCCCCATTTTTCTTCGTTCCAGTACAGCTCCAGCACATCGCCAGCGAGGGTAGGCCCTACGCCTTCGGGCGTGCCGGTATAGATCAGGTCCCCTTCACCGAGACCATAATGTTCGCCAATATAATCGACCAAGGTCTGTAGATCGAAGATCATGTTCCGGATGCTGCCATGTTGGGCGGTTTCGCCATTTTTCTTCAGCGTGAACCAGCCTTCGCTCAACGCTTCAAGTCCAGGGAACGGCACTTCGCGCGTCAATGGAGCAGAATTGCGGAAGCCCTTGGCGGCTGTCCACGGGTGACCCTTTGCCTTGATCTTCGACTGCACATCGCGCAGCGTAAAATCGATGCCCAGCGCAGCGGCGGCAACGAGATCCTCGACCTTGATACCGGGTTCGTAAGCCCGACCGATCCGCAGCACCAGTTCCGTCTCGTAATGAATCTCTCCACGATCCTGTGGCAGCTCGATCGTTCCATCATCCAGTGCGCAGACCGCATGGGAAGGCTTGAGGAAAATCATCGGTTCGGAAGGAACATCGTTGCCAAGTTCCTCGGCGTGTTTCTTGTAATTGCGTCCTACACAGTACACATTACTTACAGCCATCATCGAAAAAACCACCTTTGTCGTCGTAGTTGAGCTTCATTCCCACCATCAAAAACGCAGCCAGCGCCGCCAGAGCGGGCGTTCGCGTACCTCCGGAAGCTTGCTGGCCAGCAGCCAGCGATCCGGACGATTCGTGCAGATCATCAGATCCGGGTGCATGGAGCCAAGCTCACGCATCCGGCGAATCTGGTCCACCGTCCAGACCATGACGTCAATACCCCGATCCAGCATGGAACGGACAAAAGCTGTATCCACACGTCCCTGCCCAATCGACAGCAGACTGCATCCGCAGTCTTCCAGGCGCTGAAGCAAATCGGCAGGTCGGGAGTCAATAATCAGCCCCCGTCGAATGGCCGGTGCGGTCTCCCGGGCTTCCAGCAGCGCCTGGGGGACAAAGGAAGTGAATACCACGTCGCGCTCCATCCCGTGCTGCTTGACCTGGTGGGCGACAGCCGCTGCCAGACCTGCATAAAGCTCTGCATTGGTCTTCAGCTCGATATTGAGCCTGAGCCTTCCCTTCGCTTCTTGCAGCACTTCATCCAGCGTCGGGATCGGCTCTCCCTTGAATAGACGCGACTTCCAGCTTCCGGCATCCAGCTGTTTCAACTGCTGGAGCGTATGCTGATGCACGGCTCCTGAACCATTGGTCGTGCGTTGAAGCGTAAAATCGTGAATCACGACAGGGACACCATCGCTGGAGAGCTGGACGTCAATTTCAATCCAGTCGATGTCATTCATCTTCGCGGCCAAACGAATGGCCGCCAGCGTATTTTCGGGTGCGGCACCGGAGAATCCCCGATGCGCCACACATTTATTGTTCAACATGAGGTCATCTCCTGCTGGGTGTGCGGGATGTTATCGGATGGTATCCATCATTTGGCCTGAATTCGACCCTCTGCATCAATCTTGACGCCCGGTGACAGGCCTTCGATGCGCTTGAGCAGCTTCTTGGCGTCTACGGGCTTCATCGGAACCGGCTGACCCAGCTCCGCCCAATACGGAACGAGTTTCATCGAGCACTGACCATCCTTCGTACATTCCGCCTGGAAGACGCCGGTCTCCCAAGTCTTGGCCGTAGCCGAATGGGTAAAGATGAAGTTGCCGGTTCCATAGGCGATCCATTTGCCCTTGTACTGTTCAAATCCTTGCAGCACATGTGCATGGCCACCGATGGTCAGATCCGCTCCGGCATCCACCAGCGCATGAGCCAGAGTCTTCTGATTGGCGTCGGGCATATCTACCCGCTCCTTGCCCCAATGTACAATGGCGACGACCAGATCCGCCTTTTTCTTCGCTTCGCTAACGGCCCTCGACGCTGCTGCGGTATCGTAGGCGCTGGCGGCGCCAGGATGATTCTTGCCTGCGGCCCACTTGGTATCGGGCAGTACACGAGTCACGCCGACAATGGCGATCTTGATGCCTTTGCGTTCGACATAGACCGGGGCATAAGCGGCATCCGCGTCTTTGCCTGCGCCTACATGCGCAAGACCTACCTGATCCAGATTCGTGATCGTGTCCAGCAGACCCTTGATGCCCTGATCCAGCGTATGGTTGTTCGCCAGGTTCACTACGTCAACTCCCGCGTTTTTGAGGGGCGTCAGCGCCTTGGGCGGCGACTTGAAGACAAAAGATTTGTCTGCTCCGGTTGTGCTCAGTGAAGTAACGGGCGTTTCAAGGTTAATAACCGTGAGATCGTCGTTTTTAAACCGATTCTTCACATAAGTATACGGATAATCATAGCCTTCCTTCTCCAGCAGCGATTGTACTTTGCCGGAGAAGATCACATCTCCGGCGAAGGTCAGGTTGACGACCTTGCTGTCCCCCTTGGAGGACGAACCTCCTGCGGCAGCCTTGGGAGCCGTCAGCGTCTGCTGGCTGACGGTGGTTGGTTCTTCAGCCGGCGGCTCGGCTGCGTCCGCGAGAGTCTCGCTCGCGGACGCTTCCTCGCCGGAGACTTCGTCCTCCGGCGGAGAGCCTCCCGCATCGGCGGCGGGAGGCAGGGCGGCAGCGCCCGCCGCAGGAGCGGCCGCGCCGATGGACGCTCCCGCGATTCGGGGCGCCTTGGGCGTGTCCGCTTCGCTGGACTCGCCCGAAGCGCCGGGCTGCGGCGCATCTTCGGCCGGCGCAGCGGCCGAAGAACGGCTGTCCGGCAAGTTCACCGCGCCGGACGGGTCTTGTCCGCCGGCTGCGGAGCTGCCGGCGGGCACAGCTTCGTCCACCGCTTCGAGGGCGGACGAGGGATCGGCGACGGCGTTCAGCGTCGCCTGGTTCCGCGCAGCGGACTCGCGCAGAGCCAGCGCAGTGCGCGCTTCGCTGGCTGCGTGCTCGCGCGCGTACAACAGGCCGCCGCCGGTGAGCACCAGCAGCAGCAGAGACAGATTCACGATAAGCAGAGCCCGATGCTTACGCTTACGGGCAGTTTGGGTTCGAGTTCGACTCGAACGAGAGGAATAACTCAAGATCAGAATCTCCTTCGGTTCGTCTCATACATCTTGACGATTCTTGTCGATACAGGCCGACTTGGAAAACTATTCTTCATTATAGCAGGTTATCCGGCGGAAGGAGAAGGCGCACCCGTAAAATCGACAAAAGCCGCCTCGATCATCAAAGATGACGAAGGCGGCTTTTGCCGTGTTTTCTTGCTTTTTCGCGTTCAGCCCTTTTCAAAACCCAATCAACTTAGACCGCCGAACTGGAGCGTACCGGCACAGACGATGCCAGCTCCTCGGAGATTTGCTTGGCCTGACGAATGCAGTCCGGCAAGCCTACGCCGTCATAACCAGCGCCCGCCAGGTAGACACCCGGCATCTTCTGCGCCAGCTCTTGGCGCAGCTGCGCGATCTGCGCCAGATGACCTACCGGATACTGCGGCATGGAATGATTCAGACGCGTGACTTCCGTAAACAGCGGCTGGGCATCAATGCCCATCAGGTCGAGGATGTCCTTGCGAACCAGCTCCACCAGCCCGGAATCATCGCGCTTGAGCGCTTCCTGCTCCCCGGCGCGGCCTACATAGCAGCGCATCAGCACTTTATCCTCCGTGCTGGTATGCAGCCATTTGGTTGAGGTCCAGGTGCAGGCGGTAATCGTCCGGCCTTCCTTGCGCGGGACGAGGAACCCCGAACCATCGAAAGTCGTGCGAATATCTTTTTTATCAAAGGCCAGCACCACATTGGCTACCGACACATAATCAATATCGTCCAGCGCCTTTGTGTTCACATGTGGAGACAGCAGTTTGGAAGCAGCGAAGGTCTGAACGGTGATAATGACCGCATCGGCAGCCAGGCTGCTTCCATCTTCCAGGTCAACCACATAACCGCCTTCCGGCTGTTTGCGGATAGCTGAAGCGCCCGTCTCCGAACGCAGCTCGACACTGTCGGTCAGGTCATTAACCAGCGCATGAACCAGGCTTTGCAGACCCTGACGGAAAGTCAGGAACATGCTTTTTTTCGTACCGGTATGTGTTTCGGTTGGCTTGCGTCCGGTCATCATTCCGCGAATCAGACTGCCATATTCACGTTCCACCGCACCAAACTGCGGGAACGTCGAATTCAGACTCAGATGCCGGGTATCTCCCGCATAGATGCCGGCCAGCAGCGGCTCTGTGACGTTCTCCAGCACTTCATGTCCCAATCGCCGCTCGATAAAATCACCCAGCGACTCGTCATCCGCACCCTTACGGGCCGGCAGCACGTAATCCATCAGCGCCCGCAGCTTGCCTGCCGGAGATACCAGCTTGCTGGCGAGAAATGGCTTGAGCTGCGTCGGAACACCCAGCACAAGGCCGGATGGCATCGCATGAAGTTTGCCTTTGTGCAGCAGGTACGTCTTTTTCGCTTCCGGATTGGTCGTGACCAGATCGTGATCGATCTCCAGTTCACGCGCCAGATCCACCATCGCGGTCTTCCGTGCGAGGAACGAGTCTGGACCTTTCTCAATCACAAAGCCGTCTTTATGCAGCGTTTCGATCTTGCCGCCCCAGGTTGATCCTTTTTCCACTACGGTCACGATTGGCTCATAACCAGCTTCACGCAGCATATTGCGCGTATAATGGGCGGCACTGAGACCGGTGAGGCCTCCGCCGATAATGACGACTCTACGCGGCTCACTCATGAACGAGCGCCTCCTTGCGACATTCCGCCAGCACGCAGTCGGCCAGCGTTTGCATGTAGAGCGGATCGGTGTTGAGCGAGTCAATCCGCATCAGACGAACATCAAGTTCTTCCGCAATCTGCTGCGCTTCGATGTCCAGATCATACAGGACTTCCAGATGGTCGGAGACAAAGCCAAGCGGCGAGACCAGCATGTAACGTACATCCTGCTCCGACAGCTCTTTCATCGTATCGAGCACATCCGGGCCGAGCCAAGGTTCAGCTGTGCGTCCCGCACTCTGCCAGGTGAACTGCCAGTTGCTTACGCCAGCTTTTTCGGCAACGGCTTTGGAAGTCTCCAGCAGCTGGTCGCGGTAGGGATCGCCCATCGACAGAATCCGTTCCGGCAGACTGTGTGCGCTGAACAGCACCTTTACCTCGTCGCGCTGCGCTCCAGTTTCCACGAACGCATCCAGCTTGGCAGATACCCGTTTGGCGAACGCTTCGATCAGCAGCGGATGCAGATGATAGCTTTCGATGAAGCTCATGCGCAGACCCGCTTCTTCAGCCGTAGCCTTGGCGCGTTTGATATAGCTGCCCACGCTCATTGTCGAATAATGCGGCGCCAGCACGATGCCTACCGCTTCCGTAATGCCGTCTGCGGCCATCTCCTTCACGCCATCTTCAATGAATGGATAAGCATGTTTAAGCCCCTGGTAGCAGACAAACTCGGCATCCGCCAGCTCCTGTTTGTTCAGTTCGGCCTGAAGATCCTCAACCTGACGGTCGGTATTTTCGCGCAGTGGGAACACCCCGCCGACAATCGCTTCATACCGATCCTTGAGTTCCTTCAATTGCTCCGGTGCAGGCGGGTTGCCTCTGCGGATATGCGTATAATAAGCTTCGACATCATCCAGACTTTTGGGTGTCCCATAGGACATGACGAGCACTCCGATTTTCTTCTTCAACTTCATATTCCCCTCTCTCTTGCGTAATGGGAGGCCGCTGCACCGAATATTCTGCACGGGCAGCGACCTGCATTTCACTTTCACCTTCAAGGGTCGATCTCATCACTCATCCACGACGGATGGAACTCCGATCAGCTCTGACTCGTCATGCGAGACAGCGCCTGTGCAGAATATTCATGGACATATCCGGTCAGCTCACGGAGCTTGTCCAGCGAAGCTTCAGGGAACAAGCCGTGTCCCAGATTGAAAATAAAGCCCGGCTCACGGATTCCCTCATCGATAATCTTGGCGGCCCGTGCATGAATCTGATCCTGCGGTGCCGTCAATACGAACGGGTCCAGATTGCCCTGTACCGCGTATCCGGGTCCCAAACGTCTGCGTCCTTCCGTAATCGACACGCGCCAGTCCAACCCGACTACATTGGCTTTGAGACCGCGCAGTGTCGGCAGCAGCTCACCTGAGCTGACGCCCGGGAAATAGATCTTGGGAACATGAGCCATCTCCGGCATCGCCGACAGCTCATCGAAGATCCGGGTAATCGTCGGCAGCACATAATGGGAGAAATCATCCGGCGACAGGGCACCTACCCAGCTGTCGAACACTTGGAACGCTTTGCCTCCGTTTTGCACATGAGCACGCAGATAAGCAATGACCATATCGCCCAGCTTATCCATCAGGGCAAACCAGGTCTTCGGCTCACTGTACATCATCGTCTTGGTACGGATGTAGTTTTTCGACGGTCGGCCTTCGATCAGATAGCTGGCAATCGTGAACGGTGCACCGGCAAATGTAATCAGCGGCACATTCAGTTCATGATCCAGAATCCGGATCGTCTCCAGCACATGACCGAGATCGCCTTCAACATCGATCGGACGCAGACGCTCCACATCGGCCAGACTGCGAATCGGATTGTCGATGACCGGACCAACATCCTTGACAATGTCAAAGTCGATCCCCAGCGAAGCGACCGGATTCATAATATCGGAATACAAAATGGCCGCGTCCACACCCAGCTTGCGTACCGGCATCAGGGTCACTTCTGCGGCAAGCTCGGGACGGCGGCAAATTTCGAGCAGCGAATACTTTTCCTTAATCTTGCGGTATTCCGGATCATATCTTCCTGCCTGTCGCATGTACCATACGGGCAGACGATCCACTTCCTGGCCGTAACAGGCCCGGATAAAACGATCATTCATACTCATTGGATAGGGTCCTCCCATACCTGGTTGTGACAATCCCTTTAACACATTCAATTTTAATTATGCGCTTTTTAATTGTTCGTCACAAGGTCAGATTGCGTCTATTCCTTGACGATTTGCACCTCTAAATATTATCCACCCCAAGCAGCCGTTTGAGAACCGCTTGGGGCATTTTATCATTTAACGTTCACGCTTTCTTCACCATTGCAACAGCCAATCCATCATGCGCAGGCAGCAGCGAACTCATCAGCCTTGGATCTTCCGCTAATCGACGGTTAAACTCGCGCACTGCCAACACAGCCGGGCCGTTCTTGTCCGGATTCAATGTGCGTCCGCGCAGCAGCAGATTGTCGGCGACGATCACAGCCCCCGGTTCCGCCAGCTCCAGCGCAAGCTCCAGATAATGGAGATAATTGCCTTTGTCCGCATCAATGAAAAAGAAATCGAACGTCTCGCCGTCTGCCTTGAGCTTTATGAGCGAATCCAGCGCCGGGCCAATCAAATAACGGGTCTGTTCACCAAATCCTGCCTGCGCCAGGTGGCTTTGAGCCAGCTCTGCATATTCGGGCTGAAGCTCCAGCGAGGTCAGCTTTCCGTCTGCGCTCAAGCCGCGTGCCATACATACGCCGCTGTAGCCGCCCAATGCTCCGATCTCCAGCACTTTCCGCGCCTTGGACAGGGAGACCAGCAGCGTGAGCAGATTGCCGTAACCCGCTGCCACCGATACCTCCGGCATGCCGGCCTCGCGGATCGCTTTTCGGATTCCAAGCAGCAGTTCATCTTCTCCTGCCAGGCTTTCCATATACGCTTCGGCTGCCGAAACCTCTGTATGTGGGTCTTTCACGTCATTCACTCTCCGTTTTCATTTGCTCTGATATTGTCACCGGAACCCCGTTCACCTATACTAGATTGGGCATTGGATGTATCTGCCCTTCGACAATCCCGCCAAAACAGCGGCTGTCCAGGGCGTTTCGTGAGATTCCCATCTAACGATTGTACGATTTTCGTGCGTTCTTCACAAGCGGACAGGCAGATTCCTGCGCCGCCGAAGAAGAGGTCCCGTGCGATTTCCCCTGTCTGCTTGACCTGCCCTTGTCCGGATCGAATGGGGCAGCGTTTATCGACCTTATATGACCTTATAATATGGAGCTGAATGTATGAGAATTCCTGAACAATTAACCTTGATCGCCACCTGTCCCATGGGCATCGAAGCGGTCGTCGCCCGTGAACTGAAAGAACTGGGCTACGCGGACGCACGTACCGACAACGGACGCGTGACCTTCACCGGCACACCTGCTGACATCTGCCGCACCAATCTGTGGCTGCGTACCGCTGACCGTGTCTTAATCAAGATGGCCGAATTCCCGGCAGTCACCTTTGAAGAACTGTTCCAGGGCGTCAAAGCGGTAGACTGGGCAGGCTTCATTCCGGAGTATGGCGAATTCCCGGTCAACGGACGTTCGCACAAGTCGCAGCTGTCCAGCGTTCCCGCCTGCCAATCCATCGTCAAGAAAGCCGTTGTCGAAAAAATGAAAGAATCGTACGGCACGGAATGGTTCGACGAAGATGGCCCGCTGTATACGCTGGAAGTCTCGCTGCTGAACGATGTGGCGACGATCACGCTCGATACCACCGGCCCTTCGCTGCATAAACGCGGCTACCGCAAGACAACGGTAGAAGCGCCGCTCAAGGAAACGATGGCTGCCGCGCTGATTCTGCTCAGTCGCTGGGGCCCGCACCGTCCCTTCTATGATCCGTTCTGCGGCTCGGGCACACTGCCCATCGAAGCTGCACTGATCGCCTGGAATATTGCGCCGGGACTGCGCCGCAGCTTCCCGTCGGAACGCTGGGACTTCGTACCGGAAGAACTATGGAGCCAGGCACGTGAAGAAGCGTTCGACGCCGTACGCGACGATATTCCGCTGAACATCGGCGGCAGCGACATTGATCCGGAAGCGATTGAGATTGCCAAGGCTTCGGCCAAGCGAGCAGGTCTCGGCGGCGAGATCAACTTTACGGTACAGCCGGTAGCCCGCTTCAAAGCAGAGGGTAAATACGGCTGCGTCATCACCAACCCACCTTACGGCGAGCGCCTCAGCGAGGAAGAGGAAGTCGAGAAGATGATCCGCCAGCTTGGCCGTGCCGCACTGGATCTGCCGGACTGGTCCTTCTTCGCCATTACGCCAACCGCTAACTTCGAGCAGAACTTCGGCAAGAAGGCAGACAAACGCCGCAAACTGTTCAACGGACGGATCGAGTGTCAGTTCCTTCAGTTCCTGGGACCTCTGCCACCTCGCCCTAGGGGGTGATCTCGTTGCGAAGAGACCCCTCTACACGCACCACGAATCGACCCGGCTTTAGGCCGGGTCTTCTCTTTACTCTGGGGCTTGAGCTGCTGTTCGTGATCTCCATGCTCATCAAGCTCAAACTGCTGCATGACAATCTTCAACTGCCGTATATTGACATGAACGCGACTGATACGCTGATCGCGGCAGGCAGTCTGCTGGCGCTGTCGTTCTGGGTATTCTGGCTGCCGCCGCGCGGTCGTGTCCCGGCACTGATCGGACTGGATCTCCTGTTGACGGTGCTGATCTTCGCTGATCTCGTCTATTTCCGCTATTTCGGCGACTTCCTGACCGTCCCTGTCCTGCTGCAAGCCGGGCAGGTGGAATCATTGGGCGGCAGCATTGCCGAACTGCTGCGCTGGCACGATCTATGGCTGTTCGCCGACTGGCTGCTGCTGATTGGCCTGGGCATCTGGAGCGGCATGCGTCGGCGCAGCCAGCGTGCTTCCCGTCTCTTGGCCTCGAACGGGTCTAATGGTGACTTATCCTTGCGCTCCGATACGTTTGCAGAGGGTGGACGCCGCAGACGACTCCTCGGACGATTCACCGCCGGGCTGCTGGTGCTGGTTATCGGGGCTTCAGCCGCCTTTTTCCCGATCCGCCAAGCCTCCCAGACCTGGGCCAAGAATCTGCTGGAAAACAACTGGTGGAACATGTCCATGTATAATGTGACTGGACTGCTGGCTTTCCACGCCATTGACGCCTATCAGTACACACGAACGGCTATCGGCAAGGGACAAGAGCTGTCGGAGGAGCGGCTGAACGAGATTAACGCTTGGTTCGACGAACATCGCAGCAGTCGTTCAGCCTCGCCGGGACAACTCGGTCGTTATCAAGGCAGCAATGTGGTCATGATTCAGGGCGAAGCGTTTATGAACTTTTTTATCGGCAAAAAAATCAATGGGCAGCCTATCACGCCAAATCTTGACGCCTTGATGAACGACAGTCTGTATTTCAACCAGTTCTATCATCAGACCGGTCAGGGACGCACTTCGGATGCCGATCTGGGCGCCAATGTCTCCCTGCATCCGCTGCCGTCGGGTTCGGTGTTCATTCGCTACGCGGACAACAGCTTCGACACGCTCCCTTCTGTGCTCAAGCCGCAGGGATATGCGGCCAATGTCTATCACGCCTACGACGGCAGTTTCTGGAACCGAACACGAATGTACAAGCAGATGGGCTATGACCGTTTTTATACGGAAAAAGATTACGCGCAGGATGAACCTCTAGGGTGGTCGATTGGCGATCGTTCCTTCCTGGATCAATCCGTCGGCTTCATGGAAGAGACTCCTCAACCGTTCTATTCGTTCCTCATCTCGCTGTCCAGCCATCATCCGTATAATCTCGCACTCAAGGACGAAGAGAAGCTGGATGTCGGTGAATTCGCCGGGACGACCTTTGGCGATTATATCCAAGCTGTTCATTATGTCGATTCGGCACTGGGCGATATGGTCAAACGAATGAAGCAGGATGGATTGTGGGAGCATACGATCTTCGTGTTTTATGGGGATCATGACTATTCGCTGGATGAACGTGAAGCGGCTGGCAAGATTATGGGACGTGAACTGTCGAAGTTTGACTATGACCAGTTGATGGCTCAAGTGCCGCTGCTGATTCATCTTCCGGACGGCGCTCTTGCGGGCACGTATGACAAGCCGGCGGGTCAGCTCGACATCATGCCTACGCTGCTGAATCTGCTGGGGGTGGATGCCGGGGATTACAAGCTAATGGGACGCAATCTGCTGAATGAAGATGCCGCTGCGGACTCACTGGTTGTCCTGCGGAGCGGAGCCTTTACGGACGGGAAAATCTACTACGAACCTTCGGCGGACGGCGTATTCGAGAATGGCCTCTGCTACGATCTCAAGACGCGGCAGCAGACGGATGTTGAACGCGCAAGAGCAGGTTATGAGGAAGCGGTCAAGCGGCTGGGAATCTCCGACGACGTCATTGCGCGTGATCTGATTCCCAAGCTCAAGTCCCAACCTTGATGCCGGGATGCTGGAAAAGAAACCTCTTCATCCGCTGTCTTTATGGCGCACAAACGCCGATTGGCTTCCCCTCTCCATGATAAAAGCCCCGGATTCTATAGACATAGAATCCGGGGCTTTTTTGGACAAATCAGATCATGCAAACGCTCAAAACCGCCTGACGATCGATTACGACTTTTTGATGAAAGGTGCGACTTTCTCCAGCACTTCGGCTTCCGTCGGAGCACTGACGTAACGTCCGTTAATGAAGACGAAAGCCCGTTTCCCGCAAGGGCCGCAGTAGGACTTGCAGCCGATCTTGATCTCGGCATCGGGTGCCATCTTTTGCAGCTTGGGCACGATGGTCTTCATCCGTACGTGCTGGCATTTATCGCAGACGCGAATATCGTTAGCCATGGTTCTTCCCTTCTTCTGTCAGCGAACCTTAGTGGTCGCCGTGGTTGCCTTTGGATGGGTTGGTAATGACGAAGCCTTCTTCCTGAGCGCTGTACAGATAATCAATCTTGATACCGTCGAGCATGGGTTCGCTTGGATCGACCAGGACGTCGATTCCTTTATCGGTGGAAACCAATTCATCTCCATCCTTCTGAACGTCAACGTCCATGCCATAGTGGGCATGATCCCCGTGGGAATGAGTCACGAACACGCGAAGCTTGCGATCTTGATTTTCTTCCTTGTTCAGTTCTTCCAGCAGCTTTTTCGCTGCGTTGCGTGTAATTTTCACTTTCATGAGTAGGCTCCTTCCGTCCCCGGCTCATGCCGAGACTCTCCATAGAATAATAATACGATAACGAAAAAGGCAGCGCGTGGGTGCAATCACATCGACGCAACCTGCCAAATCGCCTTGGTTCTCGCAATATACTCGGCCAACCACTTCTGCGCAATCTTCTCGAACATATCCGACTCTCCGCTGTGCAGGAATCGATGTTCGGGAACCGCGTCTCCCGTCTCCAGCTGCCCTCTCTCGTACAGAATCGTACTCACTTCCCGAGCCGTTTCCTCTGCCGAGCTAATCAGGCTGACTGAAGGTCCCATGACACGCTGAATGGTGTCTGCCAGAAATGGGTAATGCGTACAACCCAGGATCAGGCAGTCAAGCGGCAGCGCACGCAGGGGCAGCAGTTCATTCTTGACGATCTCATAAGTCGCCCGTCCGCTGAAATGGCCTTGTTCAACAAGCGGCACAAAGGACGGACAGGCACGGCTGACCACATTGACGTAAGGCGACAGCTGCTTGAGCGCGTTCGCGTAGGCTTCGCTGTCTACCGTACCTTTGGTGCCGATCACACCGATAATCCCATTGTTCGCCCGGCTGATGGCTGCACGCGCCCCCGGATGAATGACCCCGACGACCGGGATGTCTACCTTGGCGGCAATCACATCGAGTGCCGCAGCGGTCGCCGTATTGCAGGCGATCACGATCATCTTGGGATTAAACGTCATCAGATGTTCGACGATTTGCTCCGTAAATGCACGAACTTCCATCAGATCACGCGGACCGTAAGGCGTACGGGCCGTATCTCCAAAATAGATGATCTGCTCTCTCGGCAATTGACGCATAACCTCTCTCGCCACGGTCAGACCGCCGACTCCTGAATCCATAATCGCAATTGCTTGCTGCACGAGTACACGCTTCCTTCATATCGTTTTACCGAATATCCACGTCCCAAGTACAGATGTCCTGGATTGCTGACGCGAATCGGTGCTGAGTTTAAGTCCAACCCTTATCATAGCGAAGCGGCATCTTCGCCGCAAGCCGGTTTTGCAGGAATCTCCGGCTATTCTTGCTGCGAAGAGTCCCGTTCACTGCTGGAAGAACGCGTCGATTCCGTCGCCTGACGGCGTTCCTTCATCCGATATTCGCGTTCGGAACGGAATTCGCTTCCGTCCTCTTCGCGCAGACGATAGCCCGAATCGGATTCTTCCGGCCAATCTTCATTGAACGGTTCTTCTTTCTCAAACCCGACCGGATCTTCGGTCTGCGACCCGGTATAATACGGATGCCCCGGATTCAGATCGACAACGATGCGTTCCGGCGCCAGTACGCCAGGCTGCTGTTCACAGCGCCATCTCAGGCCCGCTCCACCCAGCAGCTGTCCGTCTTCCACGACGCCACCATTGCCATAGAGATAATAAGAGGCGCCGTAGATCATCGGAATGACCCGATCCGGCGTCAACCCCGATACCCGGCATTGAATATCCGGCACGCCCAGCGCAGTCAGTCCCAAGGTATCGACCAGCACTTCGTCCTGTCCCTGCATCTGATACACGCGTACATTTAAAGCGCCGTAAAGCGGCTCATTATCATGTGCAGCAAGGAAGCCTCGGGCGTCAATCAGCTGTCCGCTTGGCTGCCAGTAGATCGCATCGCATCCCGTGGATTCGATCACACTCGCCAGTACCGAGTGGAACATCTCCATACGCCGCTCGAATGGCAGCATCGCGGCATACCAATCGCACAGCGTCACCGTATACTGATACTCCTCCAGACGTTCAGCGCCGCCTTCCCACTTCCAGCTCTGCTGAAGCACGCCCGACCAATTCAGATCCTCACGAATCGGCCTTGGATGGAACAAACGGGTCTGCGCCGGAACTTCCGCATCCGTGAAAGCCACGGTATATTCATTATGATAAAAAACAGCCGACAGCTCAAATTGATCGCTGCCCGTAGTCTCTTTTCGGCGCAAAGCCTCATTTTCGACCTCTTCCGTCTCACGGAATGGGCCTGTGTTGATGGCGGTATTCCGAATTCGCTGATGAATGCCCTCAAGCACCTGCGCAGGATCAAGCTTGGGCTGCTCGCGGAACAGCAGCTCCACCGCGTAGACCGGGTGGAACCCCGGTTTAAGTCTTTTGCCATCTCTTGGTTGTTGTCTTGCCGAATCGGTCATAAATCCGCTTCCTCCTTCATATGCTGCATGCTGCTATGGCCTCAATCGGCCGTGTATGCGCCCTAGGCCATGTCTTCAAAATCTGCTTCCATCGAGGTTTGAAGATACGCTCTAGTGGTTGGTCTCCCCCAGCTCGCTTAACAGATAACGGTTGACCCGATCCGCAAAGTGCTCCAGCGCTGTGGGAAGCTCCATCGTCAATGGGTGCAGCGTCTTGCGATCCCATTCATAATAATCTTGTACCAATGGACGGCGCAGTCTAACAAGCCGCAGCAGCATGCCGTGCAGCTCATCATCGATGACGGTCTCTTCGTGAATGATGTCCACGATGTCTTCATAGCTGCCTGCATCCCGCATAATAAAGCCATCAATCAGATAGCTTCCAATGTCGGTAACGGCTTCAAGCGCCAGATGCAGGGCACGCTCCTGTGCCAATCCTTGCAGCAGCGTGCCTTCCCATTCCGCTGCGACCAGACGCATCGCTTCAATCGTCTGCGGCAGCGAGAGCAGCCGCTTCTCGATCTGTTCCCGGTTCACGTAATACAATGTCGGTTCCTCCCGTATTTAAGGCTGCGTACCACGAGGGAGCGCAGCCTTTTCGTGAATGATCGCCTTCATGCTTGCTTATTCGCTCGTTCGAGATGATCGCTTAAACTTCGTAATCCACGGCGTACGAGACTTCCTTCACGCCATTGATGTATTCGATAATCTTCTGATGCTCAGGGTGCATCTGATAACCCTGCAGGTCATCGAGGGTATCCACTGTTGCAGTCAGCGCGATGTCATACGAACGCTCCGTGCGCAGGATGTCCGTGCCGATCTCCAGCGATCTCAACTGCTCGATCTTGCCATCCATGCTGCGCAGCACAGCTGCCGCCTCAGCTACGCTTTCAGCCGAACGGTTTTTCAACTTGAAAAAGACAATATGTTTAATCATATTCGTTCATCTCCCCGTGCAAGATAGAAATCGGTTTGCTATGTCTCAAGCTCACAAAGAAAGCTCATAAGGAAACTATATCACAAGGAGAGCGTTTACAGCCAAAATTGCCCACGGCGATTTGCCGAACCTCCACCGCACAAGCGGAAAACAAACCCTATACTTAAAAAAGACCGCCGCCGGAATCCGGCAGGCGGTCTTGCAGTGAACTTGCAAAAGGATCGTCTCGATGAAAACGTGGGTCCCTTAGTGCGAGCGGCGCAGTCGCACTGCCGCGCCAAGAGCGATCAGCAGAAGTCCTGCCAGCAGGAACCCTACTTCGCTGCCTGTTTCTCCTGTCTGTGGAAGCATGGAAGCTCCCTGCCAGTTTGACATGGATGAAGCATCATTCAGACTTGACGCAGCCGGATCTCCTGCTTCTGTCGCCGCCGTATTCACGGCTGTCATCGAACCCGAAGCATCAGTTGTCCATTCTCCTTGACCTTCTGCGGTCACAATTGCTGGAACTCCGGGAATACCGGAAGCGCTTGTCGTCATGACTACACCGTCGGTAATGCCACGGGAATCGTCAACTGCTGGAGCCTGAACTTCAAATTCCTCGCCCTCGACAACCGTCGCAGGAGTTACTGGGGTGAACGTTTCCGGAACATCGATCGTTGGAAGTCCTGCCGATGAGACGCCTGAAGAGGAGATCACCGTTCCCGGTACGGTCACGACCAGACTTCCATCGCCGTCAACGCTGATACCTGGAGTTGTTCCACCATTGTTACCGCCGCTGTCGGTTCCCGGCGTTGTGCCACCGTTGTTACCGCCGTTGTCGGTTCCCGGCGTTGTGCCACCGTTGTTACCGCCGTTGTCGGTTCCCGGTGTTGTGCCACCGTTGTTACCGCCGTTGTCGGTTCCCGGCACAGCTGGAGTGAACGACGAATTTGGCAGTACGGAGACTTGCACACCTGGCAGAATTCCTTCCAGATTCAGATCCAACACGGAAGAATTCTGAGACGTGCCCTGCTCATTGGTCGAACTATTATTGTCCAGAACCGTCAAATCCACGTCGCTGCCAAGCAGCTCATCCAGACCTACATGAAGCAGAGAATCGGAACTTTGGGAAGACGTGTTTCCGTTGGTTGTGCCTGCATTTGTTGCGGAGTTCTCGTTCTCCAGAACCCCCACATGCACGTTGTCTCCAACAACACCATCCAGATCTACCGTTGCCACGGCGTCGGATTCTGTCGTCGCACCCGCGTTCGCTGCGGAGTTCTCGTTCTCCAGAACCCCCACATGCACGTTGTCTCCGACAACACCGTCCAGATCTACCGTCGCCACGGCATCGGATTCTGTCGTCGCACCCGCGTTCGCTGTGGAGTTCTCGTTTTCCAGAATCCCCACATGCACGTTGTCTCCAACAACCCCGTCCAGATCTACCGTTGCCACGGCATCGGATTCTGTCGTTGTACCCGCGTTCGCTGTGGAGTCC
>NIOB01000013.1 GCA_002189105.1 Saccharibacillus soli | reverse complement strand
GATTGCATATAACGTTCCTGTATTCACGACTCGACGCATGTCGAGTGTCCGGCGTATGCCGGACCAAGGACGAATGTCCGTAGCGTGAATATTATGTTATACGTCGTTACGTTCTTCTTCGAGATTCTTACATCCAGCTTTGTATTCCTATATTTTTATTCTTTGTTCATTTCCTTCACTTCTAGCTTTTTCGCTTTTTACTACGCTTGGTTTGTACCGCTTCTGTTTTACAGGCTTATATACCGAAGCGCTCTCTTCTTCGACTCTGCTTCTTCTTATTATTCCATCCCCTGTTCTCTTCTTTTGTAGGTTTTACTTATTTGAACTCACCTTTTATACGCTCTTTATTTTTCCTATACATTTTTTACGAGTCGATCGAAGTGACTCCTTTTTCTCATTCACTTCGTTCTCCGTCATGACGTATAACGTTCCTGTATTTACGACCCGGCGCATGCCGGGTGTCCGACGAATGTCGGACCCAGGGCGTATGCCCGCAGCGTGAATATTATGTTATAAGATGTCCCTCTCTTCTTTGACTAACTCTCTTATTCAGTTAGGCTCCGCTCATTTCCAGCATTTTATACTCCCTTCAAATTTAATATTCCTCGCCTTCATCCCCTACTACGATGGCTTTAAGCTTACTCGCAATCTCTTTCATTTTTTTAATTTGATTGTCATTTAAATAACGGGCTGATATTTCACCTTCTCTAAAGGTGAATGTCACTTCAAATTCTTCGTCTTCAATCGTTTTTTTCCAAACAGCCATTCCTTCTCCTGACATTCCCATAGTCATTCCATTCGGAAGTTCAATTTCAATATGGTCGGTCGCCTCTAATTCTTTGTCGTTCTCGATGTAACTTTTCCATTCTTCCATTGTGATCGAATTGTCTTCATCTTTTCTTTGAATATGTATTTCGTAAGCCATTCTAATCCGCTCTCTTTCAGTTGAATTTAATAGTTATAGCCGTTTATAAAGTTCTGAGGGATTTCTTATAACGTTCCTGTATTCACGACTCGACGCATGTCGAGTGTCCGGCGTATGCCGGGCCAAGGACGAATGTCCGCAGCGTGAATATTATGTTAACTGGTGTCTCTGGCTTCTTGATTCCGCTCACAAATCTACCACGTTCTCTTCACAATTTAACTTCGTTATGCTTGGTCAAATGCTTGGCTCTTCTTCACTCCCATTCCCTTCATTGTTCTTCCGGTTTTAAATCCGCTCTTCCAATCTGTCCTTTACGCGCTTGCTTTGCTGGCGCTATCTTTCCATTCCTGTCTTTATTCCTTCTTAGTCTTATCCGCTTTAACCCATTTATTCTCAGCGCGTTTACTTCGATAGCGCTGCTTTAAACCTCTTCTTGGTTCTTTGATCTGAAATGTTCTTCCTACAATTTTTATGACTTTATTTCACTTCCGCGCGTCTAGCTTGCTGGCGCACTATCCGTCTCCACAACTTCTTCTAATGGATGGGTCTTTCCCTATAAATTACTCGGTCTTTACCCACGCCCTTCAGAGATTTCAGTTAACGTTCCTGTATTCCTGACGTTCAAGCAGCTTAAGGCAACAAAGTTGCCGGGTCGATAGACTTAGCTGGTTGAATGTGTCGTCTGAATAAGCTTCTCCGATATCCCTCTTGGCGACCAAGGAGCGTCAGCGACGATGTAGGAATGTATTGTTATCCGATGTCTCTGCCTTCTTGAGTCACTTTCAATAATATTTCCTTACCATACAGAAAGACCTGTTCTAAAATCATTATCATCAGTTATGTATTCAATATTTGTATAGTCCTGTTTTTGTGCGTTAGCATACAGCTCTTCTACTAACTTGATATTCTTGCAATAGATTGTTATATATGAACTATCTACAACTAATAATGCCAAATCGCAGTTACTTCTGAGAAATTCATCGTACGTCTTTATTTCATTTGGTTTACTGCCTTTCGGAAATGCTTTAAGGTCTTGAAATATTAAATAATACTTATTGTTCTTTATTATGTTTCTTAATGTTTCGCCTTCCATACATTCAATTAACCCTGGAAAAAGTGCATCCAGTTTTTCATCTCGTATAATATATGACTCTTCCCCACCGATCCACCAGTCATGCTCTTCTACTTTAAAAGGTATTAATATATCTTCGAGAAATCTTCCATATTCATTTGGAATCTCAAAACTAATTCCTCTTATCATTTAATTTTCTCCTTATTCTTTTCTTGCAGAGATTTCGGATAACGTTCCTGTATTCACGACCCGACGCATGTCGGGTGTCCGGCGTATGCCGGACCAAGGACGAATGTCCGCAGCGTGAATATTATGTTATCGGAAGTTTATATTCTCTAAGTTATTTAATTATTTCATTTCTGGTTTCCCAAGTTCTCTAAGTTTACTATTAAGTTGATTCCTTCTTTCTTCTAATCTTTTAGGTTGAACAAAAGTATAATCAAATAATGCTTCCAGCACTTCTAAAATCCATTCAGCTTCACCAGTTTCAACATCCATGATTTCTCCTGATTTCGAGCTCTTTAAAGGGTGTGCCGCAAAATTCCCAATATTTCTGATCGCGTCGACCGAATCTGTCAGATATGAAGGTACTCCTGGCAATCCAATAAAATCCTCTATTTGATTATTCAGATTATGCTTAGTTATTGAGTACTCATCTCTGAGTATTTGTTGTAAAAGGCGTCTACTTATTGCTGCGCTCGCCTTCGGGCTAAGATCCATTACTGAACAAGCTTCTAAGAAATCTGCTACATAGTGTCTTGGTACTTCACTTGGTACAGTTCTCTGAACTTTGTTAGCAGGGAATATTATTTTTTCTTCATGCACGATTTGAAGAAACCATTCGCCTGGCTCGTAGTCTTCAGGTTGATAATATTTAAATGTCCCTGTTGTTAAGAAGACTATTAACCCGTTGCATTCAGAACAGAAGGCACCAGAAACTTGTGCTCCATTCGTTGGAACAAAATTATTCCCTTCGATATTAATCAAGTTAACATGATTGATTTTTTGGATGCTAATTCCCACACTACAATGAGGACAGATCATTCTTTTACCTCTTCTCTTTAAGAATTTGTGAATTTTTATAACGTTCCTGTATTCACAACTTGATACATGTCGAGTATCCGGCGCATGCCAGATCAAGTCGCAGGGTAAATATTATGTTATATGCTGCCTGTTGCTTCAGAAATATATCTAATCTTCAATTTGTTTAATATCTTTTTTTAAAGTTTTCGAATAGATTTTTTCTAGTCGTCTCACTTCTTTAAATCAAGTAAAAAAGCGTCGATTTGACGCTTTTTTATTCTCACTTGTAACTTAAAGCTACTTTTATAAAGGCTGCATAAACTTTAATATAATTCTCATCCGAAGAGTATAATTTAATAACTTTTTTATCGTCGTTACCACGAATTGAAAATGCAATATAACCTTCTTCTCTATCGTAATCAAAATCTAACCATTCTTCTCTTTCATCATTTTCTATTTGACAAAAATTAGGGAAATTCAAAATGTACTTTTCTGTACTTAACAAAAAAAGATGTACTATATCATAAAAGTCTTCTACTTGTTCTTGGCTTGGTCTAACAAATTCGTGTTCTACTAAGTTCCTAAAACTATTGATTTTAGACAGAATTCTTGGAGCAATTATTCCTAGATCTTTAATCAACTCAAACTTACAAGGAATATTTCGCAATTTTTTCTTAGGTAAATTATGTAATCCAAAAGCATATATTAAAGAATCGATTTGACAGTCTAAGGCTCTTTTTGTATTAGACAATGCACTTATTCGACCCCTAGTATCGTTTAATTCTAAATCTTTTTCTGCAAAGGAAATGTATTCATGTGGCTTCACTTCAAATGGTAATTCTATAGAATTATTGCTTACGCTACTCCATCGTGTACCATTTTCATTCAAATATTCAAGTAGTGAATGAATATTCAATCTATTCCCTTCTCTCATTTTAAAAATTTAATAAATTTGATAAAAATATATCGTTTAGAATTTCAATCTGAATTTTTGATCGATAACGTGCCTTCATTTTTAAGCTTTAAGCGTGCTTGTTAGTTTTCTATTATATTAAACCAATAGTAATTGAATAACAGGGTACAAGTATTACGATGATCATAGAACTCATCTCTTAATTAGAATGTCTTCTTAAAGCTAAGATGAATAAATTAAGGTCTATTTTCCACATGATCTTGGACATTTTTATATTTCTGTTTTTCAGGTTGCATATAACGTTCCTTTATTCACGACCTCCGGCGAAAGTCGGGCCAAGGGCGCATGCCCACAGCGTAAATATTATGTTATCAGATGTTCCTTCTTCAAAGATTCAACTACAAATTATCGTTTATATATACTTCGCTATGATAGCTATTGATTCCCATATTACTCAAAGTACTTTGAATAATATGTTCCAATATATTTTCTTTAATATGTCCTTTAAATAATAAACTTATGCTAGTTGAGAATTTAAATACGTTATCTTGTCCAATTCTCAGCGGTATAATACTATAATCTATCAATTGATATTCTTCGTTTATTTGAGATAATTCCTTTTTTATTTCTCTTACAAACTCAGGCCCTCCCCATTCCTTATTAGTACTATAGATGCCATTTATCCGTGTGGTTTTTTCTCCTTGAGTTTCTACTTCTGATGCTTCTATTGTTTCTTTAGAATATGGTTCCATCTTATTAATTTGACTGTCTATTGATTCTAATTTTTGATTAATTAAAGCTAAAGTTGTTGAGACATGCCCATCTAATCTTGCAGAGCTATTATTTTGTATAACTGAAATTAATATAGCTACAATCCCAAGTATGATTGAAACTAGACTTCCGCCTATAGATAAAATATTAGTGACGTTTTGATCTGCGCTGATTCGTAAAGATAGTATCAATATAATGATTGCAACTAGTACAACTATCGACCATTTCATATCTCTATATGTCCATTCAATGCCATTCTTATCGTTTTTTTTGGTTCTCAATATTGATCCTCTTTTCATATAAAGTTTTAAGGAATTTCCGATAACGTTCCTATATTCAC
>NIOB01000012.1 GCA_002189105.1 Saccharibacillus soli | reverse complement strand
AACCATACTAACTCTCCTAGAGTTTCTATTTTCTTTAGCCTTATCCTATTCCCTTTATTGGTTTGTATAGCTTTGGGTCATGTCATATAACGTTCCTGTATTTACGACCCGACGTATGTCGGGTGGCCGGCGAACGCCGGACCCAGGGCGTATGCCCGCAGCGTAAATATTATGTTATATGGTGTTCCCCCCGCTCGGATCGATTTCATCCGTTCTTCTTCCCGTTTAGGATATTCTTTGGCTTGTGTAGTTCTTGATCCATACAGCCGTTGATCTGTATAGTCCTTGACCGTATAGCTCTTGATCTGCATAGCCCTTGACCTGTATAGCTCTTGACCTGTATAGCCCTTGACCTGTATAGCCCTTGACCTGTATAGCCCTTGTTCCTGTATAGCTCTTGACCTGTATAGCCCTTGTTCCTGTATAGCTCTTGACCTGTATAGTTCTTGACCTGTATAGCTCTTAACCTGTATAGCTCTTAACCTGTATAGCTCTTGACCTGTATAGCTCTTGACCTGTATAGCTATTCAATCATTCATTCGTTTTGTTGTTCACGGGGGGAATTACATATAACGTTCCTGTATTTACGACTCGACGGATGTCGAGTGTCCGGCGAACGCCGGACCAAGGACGTATGTCCGCAGCGTAAATATTATGTTATACGTCGTTACGTTCTTCTTCGAGATTCTTACATCCAGCTTTGTATTCCTATATTTTTTATTCTTTCTTCATTTCCTTCACTTCTAGCTTTTTCGCTTTTTACTACGCTTGGTTTGTACCGCTTCTGTTTTACAGGTTGTTATACCGAGGCGCTCTCTTCTTCGACTCTGCTTCTTCTTATTATTCCATCCCCTGTTCTCTCCTTTTGTAGGTTTTACTTATTTGAACTCGCCTTTTATACGCTCTTTATTTTTCCTATACGTTTTTTACGAGTCGATCGAAGTGACTCCTTTTTCTCATTCACTTCGTTCTCCGTCATGACGTATAACGTTCCTGTATTCACGACTCGACGTATGTCGAGTGTCCGGCGAATGCCGGATCAAGGACGAATGTCCGCAGCGTGAATATTATGTTATAAGATCTCAGCCTCTTCTACGAACTTCTTACAAATCATGCTTCTTAGCTAAATTCCAATTCAAAAATAAATTAATATCACTTATTGCATCTATAATCGTTCCTCTATGTTCTTGGTTATCCTTCAATTCTTTAAGTACAATTGGTTTTACTAATCTTTTATCAAGCTCTCCCTCTGTTCTGGCAATATGAGCTAACCCTAGTATTGCATTTGCCCTAACATGAGCATGATCATGCTGGGCTAATTTCAAACATAGGTTTTGCGCCACTCTCCAATTATGGAGATACAATCCTACTGATAACGGTAATAAAATCAGCTCTTCAATCACTTGCCGTTCTAATATTTCTTTAATTTCTTGGTCGTTATATTCTCTTATTTCTTCATATCTCCGCTTCATTGAATACTCCTGAATAAATGATTTTGACTTTAGCTGATTTCTTATAACGTTCCTGTATTCACGACCCGACGCATGTCGGGTGTCCGGCGTATGCCGGACCCAGGACGTATGTCCGCAGCGTGAATATTATGTTAGCTGAAGTTAATGTCTTCTGTGAACAACCCTCAAATTCTAATGACTTTCTTCATTTTCTTCTTTATAAAAGCATTCTCCGTTTTTACATCCATATGTAATTTTAGAGCCGAAGTCTTCGTAATAGATGATTTCATTAAAATCAGAAGGTGTCGTTTCTCTAATTTCCTCTAGCAAAGCTTTTGAGGCTTCCATTGCGTTTGGTTGATTTTTATTACTATCATAACCAATCGCAGGTCCTGAAGGACCTTCATAAACCATAAAATGCCACTTACTTGTATTATGGCTTACTTCAATTAAATAATGGTACGCATCTTCAGCATTATCTGATTTATACAAGGGTTCTCCAAACAAAGTAAGAAGCGATCCTCTAAACTTCGCACTTTCTTTACCTTCGAAAATGCCGGTATCCAGAAATTTCGAAAATCCTAATGTTTGATCTTCTTCAGTAATAGCTTTATAGGTATACATTTCATTTATCTCCTCCTTTAAAGAATTATCATTTATTGGGTCATCTTGTTCAGAGCTCTTTCGCGTATTATCCGAGCATCCCAACAAAATCACCAAAATCAATAAAGCTATTAACTTATACATGTTTATTCTTTCTAAATCTTAGTAAAGGTTTTATAACGGTTCTACATTAATTTCAGCTAACGTTCCTGTATTCACGACTCGACGCATGTCGAGTGTCCGGCGTACGCCGGGCCAAGGACGTATGTCCGCAGCGTAAATATTATGTTATCTGACGCACCCCTCCAGCCAAATACCTGGCTGCTATTCATCCTTATACACTTCTTCGATCCTATACTGCACTTCGCGCTTATACCGCTCTTCGCTCTTATACTGCTCTTCGCTCTTATACTGCTCTTCGATCTTATACTGCTCTTCGCTCTTATACCGCTCTTCGATCTTATACTGCTCTTCGCTCTTATACCGCTCTTCGATCTTATACTGCCCTTCGTTCTTATCTAGCTTCTTCGTTTTTATGCATTTATATGTTCTAATCTTGCTCTCAGATCTAATCTGCCTCTCCGTTCT
>NIOB01000011.1 GCA_002189105.1 Saccharibacillus soli | reverse complement strand
GACGGTTCATGTTCCCGGCCGGGCTTTCTATCGACCGGCCGACGACTTTATCAGTCTGCCGCCAATGGAGGACTTTTTCACCGCGGAAGATTATTATGCAACGCGGTTCCATGAAATGGTGCATTCGACCGGCCATTCGTCGCGGCTGAATCGTCCAGACATGCAGAACATCGCCGCGTTTGGCGACGAATCATACAGCAAAGAGGAATTGGTAGCCGAGATAGGCGCGGCGATGCTTTGCGGGGTATGCGGTATTGATAATAGTACGCTTCCGCAAAGCGCGTCTTATATTCATTCATGGATGCGCCGGCTAAAAGAAGACCCGCGGTTAATCATTCAGGCCGCGGCCCAGGCTCAGAAGGCCGCGGACCATATCCGGGGTATTAGCTACGCGAACGAATAAAGCACGAGGGAGGGCAGCCGACGCGCTGCCTTCCCGGTTTATGAAAGGCGACCGCATGGACCAGAGCGCAAAGCCGCGGCCCCGATCCTGGCGAAAAAAATCGCTAAAGGCAAGGTAAAAATAGGCTTGAGCCTATTTTACTGATTATTGGAAGGCGAAAATCAAAAGCAAGGTCAAAAGCGTGGTCAAAATCGGCGCTGCCGATTTTCTTTATTTAAGGTCTGGCTCCTGGGGCGCGCTCCTGCGTGCTGTTTGTTGGTCCTGTCGTTGTCAGATCAAGCTTCCGAGGTATTCGCTGATCGTATCCAAACATACTCCGCCTGGAAATTCAAGGCGAGCAATCTTTTTTGCCTTTGATTATATAAAAGCAAGGGCGGCAAAAAAGATTGTCGGCCTTCGGCTTCCCTTGATTTTCCAGGCTCCGTATGTTCCCGTTGGATCCGGCGAATACGCCATCGGAAGCTTGATCTTTGACAACTCCATACCCAACAAACATGGCACTTCGGGCTTGCCCCAGGAGCCAGACCCAAAGAGAGGATGATAAGGATGATCGTTGACGGAATTGAGTATCCAGAAGTGCAAGAAGTTACAGAGGTGCGCGTGTTGCGCTCGCGCCGCGGCTTTTACCTCGGCCGCGAGGCCGTCACCGAATGGAGTCACGGCGGCTATGTACCGTTTGACCGTTGTTCCGGATATTTCGACACGCCCGAGGAAGCCCGAAACGCATTAGAGCAGCGCCCGTAGGCGCTGCTCTTTTCGTATAACGGATTGGTTCGTGCAGCCTGATCGTCCCGCCTTAAAGTTCGCTTTCACGCGCTTATCAGGCAGTCTTTACAGTTTGGATTTTTGGTTCATTTCGAGAATGCTCTGAATGATAATGAAGATTTTTTCTTTCGTTTGCTGATCTTGAGTTCGCAGTAAGCCTAAAATTCCGTGCATCAGATCGTCCTCTTTTTGTCCGGCGTAGGACAGCATTTCAAAGAAGTTCATATCCAGCGCAATCGCAACTTTTTCCAATGTTTCGATCGTGACGTTATTTTCGCCGCGTTCTAAGCGCCCAATATAAGAGTAGGATGTACCGATCCGCTGGGCTATGTCTTGCTGCGTTAATCCTTGAGCTTTTCGGAGATTCCGAATCAGCGTACCGATTTGTTCGGCAGTGGAAAGTTCCATAGGTATGATCTACTCCTCTTTATAAGAGTGTAGACAAAAGCGAAGAATATTTGTGCTGACTAAAAGATACAAAACGTTCACTATATTGTCCTTAAAAGTTCCATCGTGTATAATTGTAAATATATTGAAACGCCGCTTTTCCAGCTTTTCCCGTTGCCTATTCGGAAATAGAAGCGTGGGATCGCAGCGCGTTCAATATAAGCGGGATTTCCGGGTCCATCGCAGTAAAGCTTCGTTCAGCCTAACGCTAACGGAGCTTTATTTGATTGTTCAGGTAAGTTCGGTTCTTAGGTGCAGATCAGCATTTTGCAGCAGCCGATCTAAAAGCTTGAGCTGCCCATCTTGAGCTGGCGAGATAAAAGGAATCATCAATCCTAAAGTCCAGACCGGAAATATTCAAATCCAAAACTTAAAGACAGTAATCCATAGATCGGGTAGGGCTCACGCTACCGGCTCTAAGGCGGCGATAAAGCAAGAGCCGCCGCCTAAGACCCGCTACGCGCCGCTGTCCGCTACTGCGGGCGATAACTACGGCCCCTAAGCGGCGAAGCCGCAAAGGGGCCGTACGTTCCTGCTCCTCGCTTAACGCGGCCACGGAGCGAAGGTCAAAAGCGAAGATCAAAATCGAAGGTCAAAATCGAAGGTCAAAAGCAAAAGCAAAAGAACCAGAAGAGGAGAACCGGCACGCCGGTTCTCTTTTTATTTTGTCTGGATCCGCGCGCATCATCCGTGCGGCTGCCTTCTCCTGAAATTTTCGGCCAGGTCTTTCGCACCGTTTCGCTAATAGTAGTCGAACACAAGGAACCTGAATCTGCAAGGCGAGCAATCTTTTTTGCCTTTGATTGAAGAGAAAAGGCAGGCAAAAAAGATTGTCGGCCTACGGCTGCCCTTGCGTATTCAGAACCCTTGTGTTGTGGAGACTACGGCGAAACGGTATACGAAAGACCTGTCCTTTGAAAATTTCATACGAAGACAGCACGACACCACGGATCGCTTCCGGATCCATCCAAAGAATTAAAGATTCCGCTCAGGCCGCTCGGGCCGGCTCACCGGTTCCGAAAGCGGAAAAGGCAAGATCGAAAATCCTACAAATTGAAAGGAGGTGGTGCGAACCGAAAATGTCGGGAAAGGAGGTGAATAGGATGCAATCGGAAATCGTGATTACGCTGGCGATAATCGCAGGGTGCTTACAAATCGGGGTTCAGCTTTTAGGAGTCGCAAAAGCGTTCTTCGAGTGGCGAACTGCGAAGTCAAAAACAAAACCAAGCAAAGCAAAAGGCTCCGACCGCGGCAAACGGTCGAAGCCCCAAAAACGAAATAGGCGAAGATAATTCCTAGCCGCCTAGCCAACGGCAGGGTAAGGGTCATTCCTGACCTTTACCCTTCCATTCTATCACATCAACCAGGGAGGGTAAACATGGAAACTCAAGCGATGATTTTAAGCATTATTGTCCTGGCAAGCACGGTATTGAGTGTCGTTAGATTTAGCTTCAAACGTGCAGCAAAGAAGCACCAGGAAAGCGGGGAATCGAAATGACGAGAACCGCGTTTGCATCATTTACGATCGTTGAAGGGCAGTTTAAAAAGGCGCGGGTCATTCGGGACGGCCGACCGGTAGAAATCACGCTGCAGAACAACGAAGAATACCGCCAGCTGCTCGCGTCACTGACTAGCGGATCCCTGACAAATGCGAATCCGAAAAATCGAGCGCCGGGGAAATCACCCGGCGCAGCCCTTGAAAGGAGAAAAACCATGAAAAAAATGACCTACCGGTATTACCACCACGGCGGAACAAGCCGGGCGCTGAAATGTGTGAAGCGGCTGATTGATAAGGGAAGACTCAGAACAGGGGAAATCGTAACGATCCGGGGAAGTTTTACGCAAGAACGCTGGTATCGCCTGACGATCCGGACGGAAACCGAGCAATTCCAATTCGATGGATTCGCCTGGTTCTACGGCGGCGAAGGGCCGCGGGGCATCCAGCAGGTGTTAAAGTGGCTTTTGGTTCCAGGCGAGATTATCGAGAGTATGACCGAAGTTAAGCACCAGGGCAACACGTTCACACCGAATTGCTTTTTTATTCGATAACAAGGGGAGATTGACGATGATCCATGAGAAGGCAAAGGATACCGCGGCTAAAGTCCGGCAGGTCTTGAAAAAGCAGTTCCAGGGCGTGAAATTTTCGGTCACATCGGATACCCGTTCCATGAGTTCGAGCGTGTGCATCCACTGGCAGGATGGACCGTTAGAATCGGACGTTGAACAGGCGATTGGCTGGATGGCCAGCGCAAGGTTTGACGGCATGCAGGATATGCGGATTACGACCGGCTATCTTTGGGAAGGTGAGAGGTACAACGGTGCGGACTTTATCGAGGTATGCCGAACGGAGAGCGACGAACGGGCGGCCCTGGTCCGGACGCACCTGCAGCAAACGCGGGAGCCGTATCAGCAGCCGGACTATTATCGGCCGATCGACAGGGAGGCGGCCGAACGAGAACTGATTCAGGCGGGGAAGCTGAAAGGCTTTCCCCTTGCGATTCCTGGTATCCGGCAGCCGGATCCACAGCCGGTGATTCCACCGGCTGGAAAGCTGGCCGAGGTCATCCCGTTCGCCACTTTTCAAGAGAAAGGGGCCGCGCGATTAACGCCGGAGCAGTGGTTCAAATATGAGCTGCTTCAATCCTTGGAGCCCTTCATTAAGGCACTTGGCCAGCATCTGGATGAAGATGGAGAAGTGATCGACGAATTATTTAAGGTAGTCGCCAACCGAATTTATGGAATAAAATGAAGTTGATAGGAGGGATGGATATGGAGGAGATCCGAAGACTGGAAGATGCAATCGAACAAGAACGAGTGCAACTGTACGGGATGGCCGCGGCATACGGATTCCGAGATAATCGGACGATTCAGCAGTCGCAACGGCTGGATGATATTTTGAACAGCTATGAAGCGCTGGTAAAAGGAAAAGAGCCGACTGCATAAGCAATCGACTCAGGGCGAGTTACTTTCCGGGTCCCTCGCCCCTCTATTTTACCATAAAATGCGGAGAAAAGAGGGAGAAGCGATGCACGCTATTAAGGAGATCATCCGGATCCTGCCGGATGTCGAACATACAAGATCGAAAGAACTGTCCTTTCCGGTTATCGAGTACCGGCAATTTGATGATGAAGTGCAAGACGTTGAAATTATCCGGCATGTCAACGCAGTGATTCCGGAGCTAACGTTTTTAGCCTGGGTCCAGCTTTGCGCCGATTTGAAGCGATACGGCGTGAAAGAGGGGCATTACTATATGCGCGACTTGGTTCCTTATGAACCGGATCCGAGCGGCTGGGCCTATTTTACGCAAGTTGAAAGTAATCGCTTGTTTCATTCGACAAAGGGAACAGCTTCCGAAATGCTGCTGTATTACCTTCCAGAGTTTGAACGTTATGTATTAGTCCGTCTGGACAGTCATGCGGGCCAGCTGATTTAAAATCGCCGCCGGCAAAATGCCGGCGGAACCCCTTAATCCTGAAAGGAGAATGGATATGCCTACTTGTCCGTTTTGCGGATCGCCGCTCGAAGCCGCGACCGAACATTATTTTTGCTCTTTTTGTGACATGGAGATCCCGGCTGCTTCGATCCAACAAAACGGATTCAGAAGGCAACTACCGCCGCTTGAGCGCGTTTCTTCTCTTGAGGATGCAAAACAAAGTACCCAAGTGCTTTTAACAAAAGACAGCCACTATCTGATCCATTTACTGCGGCTGGTACGGGAGGAGCGCACCAAAGTTTATAACTATCTTCGTTTATTCAACAAGGTAGAAGACCGGCCAAGCGATTTAGAAGAAAGCAAAATCGAAACTGGGAACGTTTATGAGTATTGGACGCGGAAAGCCTGGATCATCGAGAACATTTTACGTGACCGTTCCGGATTTTATCCAGAGCGAATCACGGATGGTTACTTGACCGGGTTGGCGTCTAACATGACCCAATCAAACAAGAAGACCATGCGTTTTATGAGCCGAAAATAGTTGGCCGTTAAAGGAGCGTTAGAAGATGGAAAAACTAGACCGGACCGAAACAGAGCGCTTGAACCGATTCTTGCGTAGCATTTACCGGGATATACGAATGGCCAAGCTGGACAAAGCGAAAGAGAAGATCGAGCAGCTGGGCGTATCCATTGACGCGATGATCGAGCAGCGGGAAGAACAGGCCGACGATCAGGGCCAATCATAAGCCACGAAACCCGAGCAGGATGGGGCGACAATTCGTAAGTTTGAAGGTGAACAAGTTTAATTTGTATACTAGAAAGCTCGTTCAGGAATTATACTGAATGAGCTTTTTTTATTGCATCCAAGTCTTTTGGATCTGAAAAAATCGAAAGGCAAGGTAAAAATAGGCTTGAGCCTATTTTACTGAAGAAAGGCAACCGCGCGGATCCGGTCGCAAAACCATGCTCCCGGATCCGCGAAAGGTCAAAAGAAGCTGTAATCGGTCATTTTTTTGTTTACATGTTTGTTTACATGTAAAACGTTCAGGTGCTTCGATTCACGATGAAGGAGTTCATCACGGGCTTGAGCCCTGGGGCCACGATACGCCCGTTATGAAAGGTTGGGACGATGAAGGAACCTTGTATTATGTTCCGGAAGGGTACGAAGTTGCGCGAACCACAGAAGGCCGCCTGGGGCTCTTTGATGCGGCGGGTCAGTCGGTTGACATTTATACCAATTCCGAAAATAAACCATATATTTTAACCGACCATGAAATATTGATAATTCAAACTGCATAAGGGCTCACGCTACCGGCTCTAAGGCGGCGATAAAGCAAGAGCCGCCGCCTAAGACCCGCTACGCGCCGCTGTCCGCTACTGCGGGCGATAACTACAGCCCCTAAGCGGCAAGCCGCAAAGGGGCTGTACGTTCCTGCTCCTCGCTTTACGCGGCCACGGAGCGAAGGTCAACAGCAAAACAAACTGCTGCCCTTGTAGAGGGGTATAAAGTAAAAAAAACGATAAGGTTTGCACCCATCGTTTTTTTTACAAAAAAATAGACCCGTATACTTGACGTATAGAGCATAGTGTGTTACGATTTAGAGTGAGGTGATAGCTTTGGACAGGCTTCTCCTCACAATGGTTTTAACCGTCTGCAAACGTGTTAAAACCGGTATTCACGTAAACCGGATAATTTTTGCGATGTCCCCACTATACAACAACGAGTAACGTTACGCAACAACATTACAAAGTTGTAACCTTTTTTTGAGGAATAGTAGATAACGCAAATGTTTTGTTGAATACATAGAAGAGAAGTTGCGTCTTGGCTTTCGTCTACTTGAGTTGCGAGTAGGAGGAAGAAAAGATGTGCTACGTGTCTAGTCATGCAAGACGTGACCACATGGTGAGAGGCCATTTTAGACGTGGTGTTTGGATTCCTAAACATCATCGTAGCGGATCACATGTTGACGCCCACTGGCGTCGAACATAGTCCGTAAATTGTCGTCGATCTTGAAGGTCGCACGATCGGCAATCTTCAAGATCAAGGTAACGGTTTTAAATTTGGTTTGATTTACCATCTTTAAAATCAGGCAACAGTTCAAGAATGGTCTGATCAACTATTTTTGAACTGACAGGAATGCTTTAGAAATCAGAAATGATCACCTGTTTTCGAAAATATAATGCCAGTCATCGGATGCCGCTGCCGACGACTGGTTTTTTTTGTATAAACTTGTGTTGAGTAGGGCTCACGCTACCGGCTCTAAGGCGGCGATAAAGCAAGAGCCGCCGCCTAAGACCTGCTACGCGCCGCTGTCCGCTACTGCGGGCGATAACTACAGCCCCTAAGCGGCAAGCCGCAAAGGGGCTGTACGTTCCTGCTCCTCGCTTTACGCGGCCACGGAGCGAAGGTCAAAAGCCAAGATCAAAACCGAAAACCAAACCTCGTAAGAAGATCAAGGAAGATCAGTACAGACTGTAAAATAAAAAATAAGGACATGAAAAATTCAAAATAGTTTAAGGGCTCACGCTACCGGCTCTAAGGCGGCGATAAAGCAAGAGCCGCCGCCTAAGACCCGCTACGCGCCGCTGTCCGCTACTGCGGGCGATAACTACAGCCCCTAAGCGGCAAGCCGCAAAGGGGCTGTACGTTCCTGCTCCTCGCTTTACGCGGCCACGGAGCGAAGGTCAACTTCAAACCCTATTAAAGTTTGAAGTTTCGTTTACCCATTTCCAGTTATTTTGTTTACACTTCTTTGCATAATATCTTCTGTTGATCGCTTTAAATCAAAAGGTAATCCGCGTGGCTATGCGATTTATATAAAGTTGATTAGTGTTTTGCTCGCGTCAATTCTCGTTTAAAACAGTTTGTCCTGAATTTTTGTACACAAACGTTGATTTACTCGATTTTTCGTTAAAATACGCATATTCCGGAAAAATTTTTATTGTCATTTGTGCTTTGACAAACCCCATATCTGGTTATAGAATGAGTTTCACTGACGTAGATAATCCTATATGTAGTGACTGGTCTGCCCTCTGGAAAAGAGGTCATCGAATGCAAATTCAAGATTGGATCATTGTCACATTACATGTAGGGAATTTTTTGTTGAATACCTGGTCGAAAAGAAAAGATGTCGTGGATCTGGGGCATGCTGCAGTAAAAAAAATCAAGAAAGCAACCCAGTGGGTGTTCAAAAAAAAATAGCATCCCGAAGGATGCTACAACAGAAAGTGTCCATTTGTTTTGAAAGTTTAGGGGTAGGACCCTAAGCTTCAACATTGCTGCGGGCAGCAGTCGCTCGCATGTTTGTGATTCTTCGTCAGTGTCTTGGATCTTATCTCGATGTAGGAGTCGAGATAAGATTTTTTTGCTTTTTTAAGACGTTTTACTACAATTTGTTGCCCAAATTGTTGAGCGGCCAATGTTCTCAGTCACATTCAGGCACACTTTGATTTGCGTTTTTTCATCTTAGCACCCTTTATATGATTTATCAAATCAAATATATGATTTATCAAATCAAAAATAGGCATACCTTGATTACATGTAGGCTTGTATCAAATAGGATCCCGATTTTGCTTAAGTTATCTTCAAATTTCTCGATTTTTACAACTGCTTGTATTATATCAGCTTAAAATTGTGGTAGCTTGAGGGCGATCGGCAGCTGGCGGATCAGCATGGCAAAGGATAGAATAAAGTTCTACAAAGTGATCAATTCGTAAGCCGGTTGAGATCCACTTGGAAAGATCCGGCTATGACAGGAGAGTTATCATGTCTGACATTCAAGCAGCCACAGACGAGCTACATAACGCTTTTAAACGGCTTAATAAAGAGTTTTTCAATAAGGAGCTGCCGACGCCAGCCATTACAATTCAAGCGAGCGGAAAGCGTAAGGCGTTGTCCTGGTGCTCAACAAAAGAGATTTGGGAAGATAAAGACAGAACGATCAAACGATATGAACTAAACATAGCGGCTGAGCATTTAAATGCCGAGTTTATGGATGTGATGGAAAGTATGCTTCATGAAATGGTACATTTGTATAATGCGGTCAACGGGATCCAAGACTGTTCCCGCAATGCAACATATCATAATAAGCGTTTTAAAGAGGAGTGCGAGCGCAGGGGCTTTTTGTTTCCATCCCTGCAGCCTAATCCTAAATACGGATGGGCCTTTCCGATCCTGAAAGAAGGAACGAAAGATCGGATCAGACGGCTTCGTATTGATCCGGATGCTTTTGTTATTGCGCGTACCGGTGGAAGCAACGACGAATCTACAGAAGGCGAAGAAAGAGCTGCTGAAACCGAAAAGAAGTCGAACAGCTATAAATGGATCTGTCCAGTCTGCAGTCTAATTGTGCGATCAAGCAAAGACGATGTATTCATTATTTGCGGCGAACATAATACGCGTATGGAGAAATCGAAGAGCTAGCCGTCCCTTTGTCCAGGGCGGCTTGAGCCGGCCTAAATGCTTGAGCATTCCGTACAAATGGATATACATACAAAGAAGCCTACCAAGTTTAAAGCTGGTAGGCTTCTTTGGGCAGGTTGCCGAGCATTATTCTTCCAAATGTCTTGTTTGTGCTTGTCCAAAACCAGGTGGTAATCGGCGCTTTTTTTGCGATTCTTCCTTTTGGACGGGCGTAACTTCTGCTATAGGCGCGGTTTGTTCTTTTTTTTGCAACATGGGCTCTTCGGTAGGAGATTCCGCTGCTGATGTTGGCGTGATTGCTTTTGCCTGTTGAGCCTTTATATATTGGCGAGCTGCAAATTTGAGGAATCCGGCCTGGCTCCCGAATTCCTCCATCGCTTGAATAACGTCACTATATTTTTCTTTATGCAGCGTCACATCAACTCGCACTATATTTTCGTCGGATTGGCGTGCCATAACGTCACTCCGATCTGCTGGCCACCGTCGCAAGCGCTGCCTTGTAGAATCCTAACGCATTTGCGATCTCGGAATCTTTTACAAAGCGTGCAAAAGGATATTCTCGTTTGGCTTCTGCTTGCTGCAGCAGGTTCGATGTTCCGCCGGTGAATAAAACATGATCAATCTTAGTACTTCCTTTAAGTGTTGTAGATACGGTGTTCATCACATCGCGGGAATATTTCGAGATTGCTTTTTCGACGTGTTCCGTGATGCTGAACGATTCGTTTTTGTTTGGTTTATAAAAGTATCCTTCGCGCGGATCAGAGTGACGAAGAAGTTGTTCGACTTCATATGAAGTAATCCCCCGGATTCCGGATTCTACGACCAAACGAACGATCCGATCATAGAGTTCATGAGCGCCAGTTGGTTTTTGCGCGTGTGGATCGCTCAAGTTCATGTTTTTCAAGGTATCAACCAACAATGTACCGCCACCAATATCAATCACGGCGATCTGTTCTTCCAGCAAAGATTCTTGATCGTCAATAATATAGCCTTCGTTATCTAAAACTTCATTATATGCAGTTCCGGCAGGCTGCGGATTCACAATGACTTCCTTAACGCGAATGTTCATGCTTTCGTCATTGATTACGACGTTATGATCGCCTAACAAGGTTTTAGTGATGCTGTCGATCGACGTATCATTGAAGTCTTCTGTAGGAACGCCGGTTGTAACAATGACTTCTAAGATACCGGTTTTGGATTCAGGGAAATCTAAGGCCAGCTGCCCTATGGCCATGTCTGCCAATACCGCAAATTCTCGGCGACTATAGCGATTTTGAAATCCGATTGTAGAGATGAATTTATCTTCTGCGTGGACCCGGTGTAAATCGGTTCCCCAAGCATACTCGTAATCTGGATCCTTACCAGATCTATATTTGTTAATGTCTAAGGTTGCGCTGGCGACGGCTGTACGCTGATCGCCCAGGTCGGAGTAATCAAGAAAATGCGCCGGAAGGATTTTAGCTTTAATCGGATTCGTTTTTTCCTTACTACCTGATGCGCCAATGGTTTTAGAAGAAACCAATTTCACTTGTTTATTTCCCAAATCTAACGAAAAAATTTCCATTTGCCTTCCTCCTTTGAATATACCGGTGAAATACCGGTATGTTTCTAATCCTATAACTTATTATACCGGTAAAATACCGGTATGTAAAGTTTTCATACCGGTATTTTACCGGTACTTTAAGAGAAAATTCATGCTTCGTTTCTTTTTGAAAAGAATATTTACCGGTATTTTACCGGTATTAGTTGAAGCCAAAAAAGGGAAACCATTTTCCAGATCGGAAAGGGTTTCCCTTAAAGAGCGAATCAAAACGCTTGCAAAAAAGCTGATTTGGTGGCAAGATTAGAAACATACACAGACTTACAGACAAATCTAACCAATTGATTTTATAAAAATACAAAAAAAAGCACCGACCCCGTTTATGAGGAAGTTTACTTTGGCGAGTCGCCTTCCCCATAAACGCCCAAGAGTGGCGCTTTTACTGCTTTTCGTATTTGTAGGTATATTATACCCTACATACGAAAAAAAAGTAAAGCAAAACTCTTAATTTCCTATGGCCTTTTTAACAAGGTTGGTGCGGAAAAAAGGAGTTTTTTTCATGTCTGCAAATAACCCCCAGGCCCTTGCGCCTGATGATGGCCTTTTTAGGCTTTTATTCCGCGATCAACTTAATGAAATGCCCGCGCCGAAGCGTCGAAAGTCTCGAAAAGGCCACGAAGGAAAAGATTCTTTTGTCTTTAACGACAAATGCGGCTGGGTCTTTCTTTGTGGCCAGAACCTCGCTAAAGCTAAGTCCTGCTTGACCTATCAAACCTTATCCAACCTAGCGCAGCACCATACATACTACACACCAAATACTTTCTTCCAACGCGACGAACGCAAGGAAGCGCAATTGCGTTGGCTGAATGCCTTTATTCTTGACGTTGATGTGAAAAACGGAGAAAATACCGGCCTGATCTTACCGGATCTGCTCGATCGGATTGACGCTGCGGGCTTACCACAGCCTTCATTCGTCGTTCAGACGCCTTCCGGGGGGTATCATGTCTATTTTGTGCTGAATGAGCCTCGTAGGGCCTATACAAACGCTATAATGCGCTATAAAAAGCTCCAGCGGGCTATGACGACGGCGATCGGGGGCGATCGGCAAGCTGTCGGAGCAGGAAGATTCTTTCGTCTGCCCACGGCAGCCAACGTCATTTATCGGACGGATCAGACGGTGAGTTTTGAAGAACTGAATGACTGGTATGCAATTAACGATTTTGATGCTGCTACGAGCCATTCTCAGCCGCTTTCCGGCACTATTCAATTCACTGGATTGCTGACTCAAAAAGCCCTTAAAAAGCTCATTTCAGGGGCTTTTGTAAAGCCTGGTAAACGCGATTCTACGGCCTATACATTAGCCCTGGCATTCAAGGTTAGTGGTTATTCTGCAGCCGAAGCAGAGGAGCATTTACATACTTGGAATCATCGGATTTCAGACCCGTTAGACAGTTTTGTTATCAGTCAAAAAGTGCAAAGTGCATATGCCGAAAGTGCGCCCGCTGGTCCTACGAAAAAGTGGATTGAATATCTATCGGATGAGAAATTTACGTACGTAAAATGGGAACCGGCAAAGGCCAGATCTGAACGCAAAACGAGTCATTATCACGAGTGGGCTACCGACGTTGTAGATGCTTTACGCGCGCTTCCGGATCATACTATTTCCGGGCCACAACGTGACCTTGCGGCATCGTGGGGCATGTCAGTTTCGAGTTTCCAAGAAGTAATCAAGCTGCTGCTGAAATTGGAAAAAATAGCAGTAGAAATTGTTGGGAAAGGAAGAGGGGCAAAGACCGTAATTCGGTTGAACACAGATTCCAATATCGAAATTTTCAGCTCAAGCCATAAAGAAAAAAAGGATCCGAAGGCAAAGAGACGTTGCCGATCCAGCCGATCCACCAATGCTTCCGGAACGCTGTTAGATGGCCAGGATAAAGCATCCGAAATCCTAATTTCAAAGCCCGAAAAAAATGTACCAGATTCAAATACAGGTTTTCTGTATGTCCTGGAACGGGGGGTGGGTGGGCGCCCTCTTGGGTCTAGTTCGCCCCGGACCCGATCCCCAGATTTTCCTTGAGCTACTAACTAATAGTAATCCTTTTGCGCCCTAAACTGGTGCAGTGTTCCCAGTTTTGCAGTCGGGTAGACCCAGTTTGTGTTCGCATGCCCGTTCGTAATTTCGGGCTTATATTCTCATGCAGCCTGCTTGATCCTATGGTACATTTTAGGTAATTCCTTACAGACAAAGCTTTGACAATAGAGGGCCACTCCCCTGAACCCAGCCTGTCCGGGTATAATCCACTCACACTCTCTCTGTTGTCACTTCTTGAAGAGCATAAACCCTGCCGCTACGCGGCCGTCCTCACACAAACAGTCACGGCACTCCACTTTGTTCCATTCCGTGACTGTTTGTGTGAGGACGGAAGATATAGAACAACGTACGGAAACAAAAAAAGAAAGAAGAAGTGAGAGTAGAGAGAGAGTGAGTGGAGAGAGAGGGTGGGGGTAGGGGGAGTGGAGAGAGAGTAGAGAGAGAGTGAGAGAGAGAGTGAGAGAGAGAGAGAGTAGAGAGAGAGAGTGAGAGAGAGTAGAGAGATAAGTAATAAGAGATAAGAGAGTAGAGAGAAGAGATAAAGAGAGAGAGAAAGAGAAGAGATAGAGAGGAAGGAGCTGGGGAAGATCGGTAGGGAAATGGAAGGTAGGAGAGGAAGGAAGGGTCTGGATTTGGGGAAAGGATGGGGAAGGATTGGGGAAAGAAAAGGGCTAAGGATTGGGTAAAGGCTGGGGTAAAGATTGAAGGCTTGGGGTAGGTCTTGTTCGAGGAAGAAAGGAAATATGCATAAGTGGTTTTGAATATTAATATTCAATTTTGGCGCTTATATGGCTTTATTGAACTGGAAATTTTGGAGCGTCATACGTTAGGCAGCCGGAGCGTGAAGAATTGAATTTTCTGGAGAAAGGAAGGTGTGTTTATGAGCCGGTATCATGTGATTCCTGCGCTGATCCCGAAAGGTGTTTGTTACGAAATCGAGACGGTACAGGATGCGAGTATCCACTACTTTAAGGACGAGACAGCCTGGTCTAACGTGATTGGAATGTTGCAGCGTCCGTGGTACAGAAGATGGTTCTGGCAGCCGTGGATGGCTTGGGAATTGGATGCAGATGTTGATGCAATAAAGTACAAGGTTTGGTTGCCGTCCGAAGAGTTAGGGAAGGAGTTCCAGACGAAGTATTATGGGGAGCATCCAGAGGTGGAAATCTATCGTTCAGAAGATGCCCCGTGGGATTTTAAAGCCAGGCACGCGGGAAGCAAATTGCTACTTGAACGTCATTACGTCGTGCCACTCAAAATCTATCATAACGACGTTGTAGACACGCAAGCCGAGCTGATCGGAATGCTTGAAAATTTGAATTTAGGCGAGCGCGTGAAAATTCAATTTTTGGTCAAGCCTCAATATCGGACAGATCGTCTTTTCGGAAAAGCGTTCAAACAGTTACATAGCGAGGAAGACGACGATGAAAGCATGTTGACCGAAAATGAGCTTTATAAATCAGCCATTCAGGGGAAAAAGTCTAGGTTGCTTGCTCGTGTGTCTATGAAAATAATTGCTTCTGCTGATTCAAGGGAAGATGCTCGGCGGCTGATAGCGAGCGCGCGCCATTCTTTCGGTCAATTTTCGTCGGGCGAGCTAAACCGGATTTATGCTCGTGAATGGTGGCAGATTATCCGTCCGCTGTTCCGATTTGAGTTCAAGCGGCGAATTTATCCGTGGCAGCTACCGAAAAAACGGGTGGTGTTAGCGGCGGACGAGTTGGCGATGATAATGCGCTTACCAAGCGGAAAGGTCGTCTGCAATAAGTTGCAGCGAATGAAAATGCGGCGGACGCCGCTTCCGCTGGAAGTTAAGCAGCTGCAAGGCCGTAAAGATGGAACATGCGTGCCGATCGGGATGCACGAATACCACGGCAAGAGTAACGAAGTGTTTTTTGATACGACTGGCTGGTCCCGGCATATGGCGATTTGGGGCGGGACCATGATGGGGAAATCGACTTTTATCTATAACTTGCTCGAACAGATCATAGGCGGGCGTACTGCGGATAATAAAACCGGGTTTACGTTGATTGATCCGCACGGCAGCTTGGCTGTCGATGTAGCGAGCCGGATTCCGAAAGAACAGCAACATTTGGTTCGGTATGTACGGTTCAAAGACGGCGAAATGCCCTTTAACGTTTACGATGTTGATTTCGCATCGAGTCCCGATAAGATCGCGCAAAATGTCGCGGATGTGTGCAAGCGCGTCTGGAAGGACTTCTGGGGTCCGAATGTCGATGATAACTTTTTGAACGGCGGAATTGCCCTGCAGAAAGTGAAATCGGCAAACTTGTACAATTTGCGAATGGTCCTGGAAGACGACGATTTCCGCGCCGAAGTGCTGGGGAAGCTGAAAGACGATGATCCGCTAGAACGTCAGCTGAAAATGTTTTTAAGCAAATATGATGGGCTTGAGGAACGGATCAAGGAGCCGAAGATTAATTCGACGCTGAATAAACTGCGAAAGTTGACGCTTTCGGGAACGTTGGGCCGGATCTTACGAGCTGAAACGAACGGGATCCGCTGGCGTGAGGGAATGGATGAAGGCTACTATCATATTTTCGATTTGTCCGGACTGACGATTGATGAACGCCGTTTTGTGGGTTCCATGTGTTTGACATTCGCTCAACTGGCCATGTTAAGCCGCGAAGATGCTTTGTCAGCCGGAAAGCCGATGCCATTGCATCCGATCATCGTTGATGAAGCGCCGACCTTTATGGATCAATCGGCAGACGCTATTCAGTCGTTCGCGGATGAAGCACGGAAATATAACGTGCCGCTAGTGTTGGGGATGCAAGGATTGGAAGGCCAAGTTCCGGATCAGGTAGCGAGCGCGATATTCCGAAATTTCGGTACGCTAATTGCTTACCGCGTCGGCAATACAGAAGACGCCGAGACGATTTACAACGGAATGAGAGCGGATTATTTGAAGGTTGAGGATTTCCAGCGCGTCGAACCAAACTACGCTTATATGCGGATGGCGATTGGACGGGAAACAACGATGCCCTTCCTGGTGAAGATGAATGCGCCGGAACGCGCCCAATATACCGGAGATATACCGGAAATGATTAAACAGACGGTAGACCGCGCTTTAGAGATCGAAGATCTGATCCAGGCCGAGAAGGCAGCTGCGAAAGAAGCGGAGTTTCAAGAAGCGGAGGAAATTATCAATACCTTTGCAGAAGAAAAATCGACTAGCACAACGGTTGATAGCGAGTGGGGAGGAATAACAGACGAGACTGCAAGACTTTTGGAGGAAGCTTTTGCAGATGAAAACAATGAAGATCCTGCCAAGATAGCACTAGCAATGGCCGCGCTAAGTAAAGACGTTGAAGGATTTATGGAAGACAATCCGGAAACACCGGCCGCGGCCGCAGCGCAGCCGGAGGAAGTGGCGGAGATCGCCACGGTGGATCCGGAACCGGAAACACCGGACGCAGCTGCAGCGCAGCCGGAGGAAGTGGCGGAGATCGCCACGGTGGATCCGGAACCGGAAACACCGGACGCAGCTGCAGCGCAGCCGGAGGAAGTGGCGGAGATCGCCGCGGTGGATCCGGAACCGGAAGCGCCGGCCGCGGCCGCAACGCAGGAACCTGTACAGATCGCCGCGGCTGCGCCAAGCCCGAGGGAAGAACCCGACAAGATAAAATCGAACCCTTCCCCGAAGACCACGTTAACGATCGAAGATTTTATGGATTGAGGGAGGGGATACTTTGAAGCGAATAAGGGAGAAGGAAGAAGGTCCAGTGATTACTCATTTAGGTGATCGAGAGCGTGACCTGCTCATGATGCTTTACGACATGCTGTTTGTAGATATTGATTTTGTATCCACGTACATCTATCCAGAGATTTTGCCAACCAGCGCCCACCGGCGTATCCGGAAGTTGGAGGAATCCGGTTATATCAAGTCCTTTAAAACACCGCGAGCCGATGGGGTAAGCGTTCAGAATATTAAAGTGATTTGTCTGGATCGGCTAGGTGTTGAGGAAGTCGAAGCGTTGACCGGCGAAAGCCGATGGGACACGCGCTGGACGAAGCGTACACCGACCTATATTCATCATTTGATTCAGCTTGCTAAGATGCGCGGCATCTTGCAGGAAAAGCAGCTTCCAGACTTTCAATTTCAGACTTGGATTCCGGAGCGTTCGAGCTATTACCAGTATGGACAGCGGAAAGACGATGTAATCGTTCCGGATGGAACGGTAGTTTTTAAAAGAATCGTGAATGATAAAGCTGGCGATTTTGCTTATTTCGTGGAAATGGAACGCAGTCGGCAGCGAGCCGCAGTCAGCATCAATAAGCTTCGGCGCTATAACGAGTACATGGGCCGTGAAAATGGACTTGCCAAGCACAGTATCTTTGAGACGAGGCCAGTTATCACACGCGTTTGTTTCATATCTGCAAATGAAAACGAAAAGCTTCGCTTGATCGAACATACAAAGGATGTAGACACTTCCAAGATCCAAGCGGTGCTTTATACCACGTACGATGAAGTGCTGAATGATCCATACGGGGAAATCTGGTGCTTCAAAGGTCGAGAAGGCAAGCATACGATGTGGAAAATTATTCGGGACGCATGAGAGGAGGTGGGGAAAAAGGATGGATCTGAAACGCGATCAAAAGCTTCGACCTAGCAAATTCAAGAACTTCATTAAAAAAACGATCTTCATGCTGATCTTCTTCTGCATTTTCGGTATTGGGGTCTGGGCATTGTATACCTACGTTCCGACTATTCACGAGACGATGGACCGTATCATAGGGTTTGCGAGTCCGTTGGTTGAAAAGCATGGATGGTTGCCTGTATTGGGCGGCGCTGCGCTGCTGTTTGGTGGGATTTGGGCGTTTATTGACGACTATTCAGAAAAGGAGGAACGCAAAAAGCGGATGAAGGAATTTCTTTAATTCTATGAGGGAGGTGAAAAGCATTGGCGAAAAAAGTTAAACCCGAAAGACGGAAACTGCCGCGTTCAGTATTCCGGCAGCGCTTGGTAAAAACGGCCTTTTGGATCGGCGCGGCATACCTGCTGTTTACGGTCACGGTTCTTCTGATTCGTCCGGATAGTGGTGCAAGCGCGCAAGAAGAAATTGTTGAGAAAATAGCGAATCCGGCGACGGATCCAGGCGTGCAGACCTTCGCAACAAACTTCGCCTATCACTATTTCACATGGGGCCGCGGCGATGAAGCTATCGACGATCGAGAAAAAAGGTTGAAGCCGTATCTGGCAGCAGGCGTAGACTCGCAAGCTGGACTTAATATGAAAAATATGAAATCCAAAGCAGAGTTTATGAAGGCGCAGATCTGGAAGGTAGAAGACGCGGGGCCGAACGCTTCAAAAGTAACCCTTCGCGCCCAGTACCTGGTGACAGGAGGAGGAAAAGAAACCAAGCTGAATTATCTGGTTGTTCCGATTAAAAGTGACGGTCAAAACTTTGTTGTTTCGGATATTCCGTATTTCACGCAGCCGCCAAAGGATGTTGAACTTGAAAAAGCATCCGATGATCTGGATCGAACAAATAGCCTGCGGGATAGTCGGACTAAGGAAGAAATCAAGGATTTCTTAGATTCATTCTTTAGAGTTTACGCAAACGGAAAACAAGAAGAAATCAGTTACTTCACGAAAAATGTAGAGGTTCCAGGCTTAACAGGTATTTTGACGTTCAAAGGAATCAAGAAAGCTGAAATTTACACGAACCTGGAAGATCAGGGCATTTACCAAGTCGAAACGTCGATTGCTTTTGGAGATTCTAAGGGCGCGACGTCATACATCTATCCGTACTATGTGGAACTGACGCAAGAAAACGGACGTTGGTTCGTTACAAAATTCAAACAAAACTAAGGAGGAATTCAATCATGAATTTCGGAGAAAAAATCCAAGAGTCCTTTTCCACGCAGGTAGGCGCGTTGTTCCTGGTTATCATCGGTGCGATGGCAATTTACTTCTTGGTTAAACGGGAGTTCAGCCGGTTTGTTGGTTTCGCGGTATTCGCTTTGTTCGTGTCGGTATTCGTATTCGTTCCGGACAAGATCAAGGACCTGGGAACGAAGCTTTGGGAGACGATCTTTAGCTAAGACAAGCAGCGAGAGGGGATTGACGCAATGAGACGTATGAGAACGTACAACAGCATTTGGAAAGTGCCGAGAATGCTGTACGGCATCCAAAATATTGCGTTGCCATTTCCCGTATCGTACCGGCAAGTCGGCTTTTTCTTCGGAGGAGTCGTTCTGATGTGGATCCTGAACAAGTTCCCGCCGTTCAGTTTCATCAATTTGTGGCTTGTTGAGTACGTGGGTATTCCGGGGTTTATTGCCTGGTTCTTCACGCGGCAGGTACTGGATGGTAAAGCGCCGCACCGGTTCATCATGCGCTGGATAGCCTTTAAGCTATCCGCGCATGACTTTAACCGTTACATGGAAACACCAAAATCGAAAAAACCCTATACGTATAGTTCACCCGTTGCCTATCGGAAATTGAACTATACCGCTAAAGAAGCGGAAGGAGGAAGTTCCGATGATTGAATTTCCAATAACCTACTATGAGGGAAACCTGGTTTTTTCGCAAGATGAAACATCCTGGGCGTACTATGAAATTCCGGGATTCAACTACGATTTTTTGGACGATGATGAAAAGATCGGGGAGTATAAGCGTCTGGAAAGCTTCTTTACGCAGATCAACTCCGACCTGCATATGCTGGTCGTTCCGGAATTTCAGTCCGTCCATGACAAATACGAGAATTACAAACAGACGTTAACTGGTCCAGTCGTTGAAGCAGCGATCAGTCATATTGACGATACGGTAAAAGTCCTTGAAGAACGTCATGGTAAGGAAGGAACCGAATATCGGTTCTACGTTGGCGTTAAGCTGCCGAATACGGATAAAGAAAAAACGGATTTCCTCAAAGAAGCCAAGTCGCTGCTGACTGAATTTTTTCAGTTTATTTATCAGAAGTCCGGAATTGAAGGTCCAGAGATTTCAGAAGATGTCGTCTTTCGGCAAAGAAGCAATGAGAAGCGGGTTTATAGTAAGGTCGCCAGCCGTTTGACAGGGCAGCCGATCAACGAGGATGTCGCGCAATGGTTGATTCGTCGGAACTGGTATCGCGGGGTCGGGAAGTCTCCCGTTTTGAAGCAGTGGAGTCCGGAATATTCCGTGCATTACAAGGAGTACGAGGAAGACGATGTGAAGATTCGCCGTCCGAAATACCGGGATATAATGCGGCTTACCGAAGGCCAAGTCGATGATTCGCCCGGTCGCAGCTTGATCGTGAAGCAGATGATCGACGGCAAAGAAGTGGAAGGCCATTTGGCCTTCCTTACCATTTCTAACGTTCCGTACGAAATGATCTTTCCTGGCGATGAATGGCTGTATACGATTCAAGGCTTGGATTTCCCGGTCGAAATTTCAATCCGGACCGAAACGATGGAGAACCGAAAAGCGCTTAGTGCGGTTCGGAATAAGCAAAAAGAACTCAAGGACCAAGATCGGCACGCACAGGAAACGGACAATGATACGAGCTTGACCGTCCTGGAAGGCCGCATGGAATCGCAGGAGCTGGAAGCTCACCTGCAGAAAAGCCGGATCCCGCTGCTGCTGTCGTCGGTGGTCTTCTGTATCGCAGCTGAAAACGAAGAAGAACTTAGTCGCCGCGTCGATATTATGGTCGATGCTTACGATGATATGGGAATCCGCTTGGAGCAGCCTTACGGCGATCAATGGTTATTCTTCAATGAGTTTCTTCCGGGCGGCAAACGCTTGGTTACAGATTACATTCATTATATGGAGCCTGGCACATTGGCCGGCGCAATGTTCGGTGCGACAAAGCAGATCGGAGACGGACAAGGCTTTTATATTGGACATACAGGCATCCTAAATCAACCGGTTTATATCGCGCCGAACCTGGCCGCGCAGGGGATCCGCGGAACAAAGACGAACGCGCTGTCGGCCGCCTTTATCGGTTCGCTTGGCGGCGGTAAATCGTACAATGCAAACTTGATTACGTACAATTCGGTTCTGTCCGGCGCGAAGGCGCTGGTGATCGACCCGAAAGGTGAGCGCGGCAACTGGGAAAAAGACTTGATGGCGCTGCATGGCAATATCAATATTATTAGCCTGTCGAGCGACACGCAGCATACCGGCAAGCTGGATCCATTTTCGATCTTTGCCGATAGCCGGAAAGATGCGGAATCGCTGGCATTGAACCTCATGACGTATTATACCGGGACACGATTAGATGATTCGGACCGATTCCCGCAGCTGGTGAAAGCCGTTCGGGAAACGTCCGAAGAAGAAAAGTTCCCTTCCTTTACCGCTGCAGTTCAGCGGCTGGCGCGATCTTCGGATCCAATGGCCAGCAAATTGGGCGGCCACCTGCAGACGTTCAAGGAATTGTCCTTTGCGAGCTTGTTGTTTGGGGATGGAGACACGTCCAATTCAATCAAGTTCGACAATCCGATGAACGTCCTTATGACGCACGATTTGGAGCTGCCGACGCCGGAAACGGATCCGTCGCAATATTCCTTGAACGAGCTGCTGTCCGTAGGGATGATGCTGCCGATCGGATCTTTCGCTTTGAAATTCATTCAATCCGATCGCAGTCAATTTAAGATCGTTGAGCTGGACGAAGCCTGGTCGATGCTGAATACGTCCCAGGGGCGGTCGTTGGCATCGCGTTTGATCCGCGAAGGGCGTTCGATGCAAGCCGGTATTTACTTGATTACGCAAAACGCAAACGACCTGCTGGATGAGAAGATCAAGAACAATATCGGCATGAAGTTCGCTTTCCGGAGTACGGATCCGAACGAGCTGAAAAACGTATTGTCCCTATTCAATTTGAAAGACACGGCCGAGAACCGCGACATTATCAGCGAATTGCAGAATGGTTACTGCTTGATGCAGGATATTTACGGCCGGGTGTCCGTAATCAAATTCGATCCGCTGTTTAGCGACCTGGACAAAGCTTTCGATACGCGTCCGCCACTGGCGCGCATGGAAAAGGAAGAGGTGTCCGTATGAAGCGGCTGCTGACGCTGCTGGTCTTTGCCGCAATAACGATTCTGGTTATTGCGTGCAGCGGCCGCAGCGACGAACCCGAGAAAATTAACGGCGTTGGACCGGCTGACATTCCTGTGAAGTACGTAGACGCACAGCTAAAACAGGACTATAAGGCACTAACTGATCTTATCACGGCTGACATGGATTTTATGAATTGGGATCTGAACTCGCCGCCTAAGCATCCCGAGTATGAAGTAACCAGCTATTCGCTGACACAGTGGAAGCTGGACGAGAACACGTATTATTACCTGATGGAATACCTCAATCCGGCGAAGGCAGATCAGCTGGATAGCGAGAATTTTAAAATTGAAAAGACGGACGAGGGCTGGAAGAAAGATAGTTACGGTGAAACCCCAGGCTTTGAGGAGATCGTTTCCCGATTGGAGGAGACGAAAACGGTACTCAAGGAGTTGAGCAGCGAATGAAACAACGAGTCCGATACACGATCAAGTGGTTATTCGTCTTGATGCTGCTGTTCTCGTTTTTTGGAACAGCGGTTCGAGCAAGTTCGCTGGAAGATAACGTCCTGCCGGAATCCAAAAAGCAAGAAGGGGCCGTAACGCTAAAATCCGGAGAGCATCCAGTCAGCAGCTATGCCCTTGATCTGCACATTGATAAGACGAAAAACCCGTTCAATATTTCGGGTAAGATCGACGATGGGATCCAGGCTACACGCCTTGAATTTCTTAATTCTGCATGGGTATTCATCGTGATTATTGTCAATTTCGTTATTCTGGTTGTTGGCGAAGCATTCAAGCTAGATTTTATAGATTCTATCATTGCCCAGATCGCAGAGTCGATCCGCACGATTTCTGGATTTAAAAACGGAACTTTTCAAGAGAATGGGCTTTGGTCTATATTGGCCATCTTTATGGTCGCCTTAGTTGGAGCCTGGGCTATATACGTCGGCATGATAAAGCGGCAACAAAGCAAGGCGACAAGCGGAATGCTTTCCATGCTTTTAGTTTTTGTTTTTTCACTAGGTTTCTTTTCTCAAGCAGACAAAGTGCTGACGGGATTAAACGATTTTTCAAAAGAAATGCAGAACAGCGTAATGAACATTTCCGGTAATGTCGTTAGCAGCGGATCCGGCTATACCGGATATGAAGGAATAGCATCTATGCAAAACCAGATGTTCGACATTATGGTCTACAAGCCATTTATGTTTATGCAATTTGGTGACTCGACTGGAGATCCAGCTATTTTAGCATTGAACTATGGAAGTGAAGAACGGGCAAAGTTCGTTGAAAGCCAGGTTAAAAGCGGCAATAAAATGATGGGCGTAGAGGGTCTTGGCAGTCGTACTTGGTTTATAATCCTGCTGTTCATCAGTAATTTGATGTTGGGATCTATGATGCTGCTTATGGCAGCAGCCGTGCTGCTGTACCAAGTTATCTTCATTGCAATGGTGTTATTTTCGCCTGTTCCGCTTCTTATGGCGTTGGTCCCTGCTTGGCAGGGGAAAGCGTTTGAGTGGGCGATGAAGACGCTCCATGCGCTGCTTATGAAAGTCGGATTCGCTTTGCTCATGACGGTAATCTTTACAATTTCCAAAGTGCTGTATGCTGCAGTTGGCGAAACAACTTATGGCTACCTGTTTGTCCTGGGGATGCAGATTCTTGTATTCTTCGGGGTTTGGTGGAAGCGCCAGGAGTTGCTTTCGTTTATCAATACGGCAACGGCCAATATTTCCAGCACAACGCGCGGATCATTGGACAGCTTCCGCGATTACAGCTCACGTATGGGCCGAGCAATGGATGCCGTGCCTGGTAGTCGGGCAGCGGCCGGTTTAGCGGGTGTGGCCGCACGAAGAACAGGATCTAAAGGGTTTGATTTAGTTAGCCGCGCTGGAAAGTTCGGCGCCAAGAAAACTGTACAAGCTGGACATGCGCTGTACAATCGGAGTCGAAAATTTGATCTGCCGAATCAGGGAATCAAAACGGATCAAGAGGAATATGCGGCTACAGGGACGAGCGGAGCAAGCAGCAGCGGAAATGCTATGCCGGCAGGTCCAGAATATGTTACGCCAGATTTTGTCGATCGGCGGAATCCGAACGCGTTGCCGCATAACAAAAAAGGACCGAATATTATCGACGCGGATTATTCAATCGTCGAGGATCCGAAGCAGATCGGCGGCGGCGTAAAAGTCCTACCGTTTGGTACAACTGCAAGTTCCGCGGCGAAGCAACAGGCAAAGCGTGCTGCTGCTATCAGTCCTGCGCTTAATGCCGGTCCGGTGGACCGAAATATCAGTCCAGCGATCGTTGATCGAGATCTGTCTAATGCGCCGACCATCAGTTCCGTTCGGCATGTGCCGGTTAGCCAAGAGAACAGCAATTCGGTCATTCCATTGGTTACGCGCACAGATCGTACGACGAATGCCGGCCCAGCAGCTGGGGCGGTTCCTGGAACAGTTACGCCTATTCCAGCTATACCGCGCGATGGCAGCCGCGTTGGTCAAGAGATACGGACCGGCAGCGAAAGTGAGATCGTAAATCGCAGTACAAATGCCCATGTTGTCACCAGCCGAAACGACAACATGAGCCAGCTGGATAATCAAGTCGTTAACCGAGATGTTTCGCGTGAAACATCACGTAACCAGTTTGCAACGCAGTTAGACAAACAGAACGTGAACGAAGTCGTTAACCGCTCGAACACCGAAGATCGGACGGTGCAGCGTAACGAGAACAACGCACAGAAGCAGAATATTACGGAAACGACGAACCGGAATACGACTGGCAATCAGAACTTGGTTCGCAATATGAATGAGACGAACAACAAGACGACGACCGAAAATCAAAACACGGTCCGCAATACGAATGAGTCGAACAACAGAACGACGAACGAGAATCAAAATACGGTCCGGAATCAAACGGTCAACGAGAACCGGAAGAAAACTCAGAACGAAGAAGTTAACAAGAATCTGAATGAGAACACAAATACGATCGTCAATGAAAATCGCAATGTGAAACAGACGGTGCAGCAAACGCATACCGAAAACAAAAACATTGTCCGAGACGAGAATACGTCAAAGACGGTGAATGAGCTGCACGAGACGAATAATGCTGAAAACATCAGCCGAACGGACCGCCAAAACAGCAGTACGTTCATCAATCGGGTAGTGGAGCAGAATGAGGTTCGAGAAGACGGATCGAGCGAATCACAGCCGCCAGCATCCGGTGAGACGGATCGAAAAGGTCGCAGATGGTTCCCTTGGGGACGGAAGGAGAGATAAGCCGTGTTTAGGTTGGAGTTTCGTTCAGATCGAATCAAGCTGTTTATCTTTCTGTTTTGTACGCTGCTTTTGATTACAACAGCAGTCGTATGGCTAAACGGCGGTTTCCGATCCGTTCCGGAGGAAGTGGCTGAAACGCCACCAGCTGCGGAGCAGAGCGAACCGGCAGTAGTAGAAAAAGAACCGGCGTCTGATCTTGTATCAGGCGCCGGTTCTGCAACCGAAAGGAAAGAGAGGGTCGAAGTCAAAGCGATCCTGCCGCAATCAGAGCAGCAGGAAACAAAGGAAATTGCTCAAAAATTCGCGGAAGCTTATTACACGTATGATTCCAAGAATCCCGAATCGTATATCGAAAACAGTAAACCATATATGGCCGAAGCCTTCTATACGAGCGAAAAGACCAAGATTCGCCGGCAGACGTTAGACTATCAAACAACAAGCGTGGCGGAATCAGAGGTGCTGCCGGTAGACAGCTATGATTCCGCTGAAATCGTTTGGTGCGTGATGATTACGGGTGACGTGATCCCGGCTAAAGGCGAGGCATTCACCGAAGAACAGCAATATTATGTGACGCTAAGGAAGTATGAAGGGGAATGGTTGGTGGATGAATTAGAATTAGAAAGTTGGGGGGCCTAAGCATGGAACAACCTTCTCACGATCCGGATCAGGAGCGCCGACCGAGTGCAGCCAAGCAGGTAGCCGGAGCAGCTGCTAAAAAAGCAGCAAAAAAAGCTGCCGTTACTGCAGCCAAGACCGTAGCTAAATCGCCGATCGGAATGAAGATCATTCTGATCGGCGGCGTAATTTTGGTTTTGCTGCTGATCCTTGTTGTTTTCATAGGCAGTTTGTTTATGGCCAGTTTTTCTTCATCGAGCGATACTCGAAGCTTTACGAGCGGGGGCCAAATTTCACAAACCGGACTAGAAGCTATCCCGCCTGAATTTATCGAATACTATAAAGCCGCGGAAGCCGAATATGGCGTACCGTGGAACATCCTGGCCGGTGTCCATCGAGTCGAAACCGTGTTTTCTACTAACGTATCCGAGAGTTACGCAGGGGCCGTTGGGCATATGCAATTTATGCCCTGCACCTGGGTCGGTTGGAATCATCCGACATGCGGCGGATTGGGACGCGGAGATATATCCCTTGCCGAGTTGAGAGATCCCGCCGTAGTCGCCAAATACGGCGGTTATGGGACAGATGGAGACGGCGACGGCATCCCGGATCCGTGGAGTGTCCAAGATGCGATTATGTCTGCAGCAAAGTACCTGGCAGCCAACGGGGGAGCAGATGGGAAGCTCGACAAAGCGCTGTATGCATACAACAACAGCAAAAAGTACGTTAAAGATGTGCTGGATTTCGCGGAATCGTATGTCAGTGGCGGTACGGCGATTGTGTCCGGCGAAGGCACGGTTTGGCCGGGAACGTCCGCAAGGATCATCACATCGGGATATAAAGTTCGGTGGGGAAAACAGCACGCAGGAATAGATATAGCTGCACCGGGAGATTCAACTGGCATTCCGATCGTGGCGTTTATGCCCGGTACGGTCATATTTAGCGGGGTTCGCGGCGGCTACGGAAACTGCATCATTATTGACCACGGAAACAATGTATCGACGCTGTACGGGCATATGGTCAGTACCTCGCCGTTTTGGGCTGGCGATCAAGTTGCCGCTGGACAGGAGATCGGCGCGATCGGGAATACTGGCGGCTCAAAAGGAGCGCATTTGCATTTTGAAGTCCGGATTAAGGACTCGCCGGTCGATCCATTACCTTACGTGAAAGGATTTAATCCGATCATTCAGGATCCGGATATTAAGTGAAAAGAAGCGGCTCAATGAGCTGCTTCTTTTTTTATCGAAACAACCTTGAGCTTACATCCGTTGAGGATGCTGAATAAAAGGAGTAAGGCAACAGAAACGGGTGGATACAAAAGTTTATTTTTTGGATACAAAAAGATAGGTTTTGTATCCAAAATGGGTTATAATGGATGTAAGAGGGATTTTGAACAGGGGGTGTAGCTTTGGCGGATACCCGCAAGAATATCAAGGCAGTTCCTAATGTTAAAGCTGAATTACAAGCGATTTTAAATGAAATCGCACCAGGGAAAACAGAATCTTTCGTTTTAGCTTATTTGACGGCCATGTTCCAGGATCAGAAGGCCAAACGAATAAAGCTGTCCGATCATCAAGCCTATATGAAAATTGCGGAGGAGATGAACAACCAGGGATCCATTTGAACAGGAGGGATGGTCATGTTATATGAGCTGCTTGGACCGAATGCATACGCAAGGTATTTGCTGAAACCCGTATTGGCCGGGATCGTGCTTTATATTTTGCTTCCGCTGCTGCTCAAGTACAGTTTGTTTACGACCTTTTTAGTTGCCGGTATTCCGGCTGGATACCACTTGCTGAACCGTTTTTTTTATAAATGGTTTTATCGTGAGCCGCACCTGGAAACAAAGGTTGCCCGAGCGATCTACCGGCCGCCGCTTTTGATCTGGTTGATTTTTAAATTTTCAAAGGTTGCCATCAAGACGTTTATTGCTTTGTTTGTCGGGATCATCGGTTTTCCGTACTTGGTTTACGAGTTGGTTAGAGAAGTATCCGCGGCTTCCCAAAATAAATAGGAGCGTGAATCTTATGAGCGTTAAAGCAACAAGTCATGCCTTGTTTTTTGTTTCGGAACAGCATCAAAGTAACTATGAGCAGCTTCAAAGTCGATTCAAAAGTTTCTGGTCGAGTGAGTATGCGGCCGGCGCTTACATTGCTGCGCTTCCGGAAGTCTTTTATCGGATCAAATGGGACGATGAAGATTCGCCGCTTTCCTGGTACTTCGGGGAGTGGGTTGTCATCAAGGGAGATAACGGCGAAGAAGACGGATTCCACAATGAATCGGAGATTGTAACAGGGCTTTCTAGCAGTTATAAGCTTTTGGTAAGAGCAGGAGTCGAACTATTCACCGGTAGGCTTCACAAATTCGACCTGCAGCTTTTCTTAGGGAACGCAGATACCGAACTGTATCGGGTATTTCTGCAGCTGTTAGAGATTCGTCGTAAATCTTCTATATTGAACTTGGCTGGCGTGGCGGATCCGGAAGACGAGAAGGAGTCCTAACATGAAATTTGTTTGCTCAAATGACCAGTTGCAGATGAAATGGACCGGCGAAATTAAACGCTATACCGTTTACGAAGGTGGTCATTACTATTTGTATATTAGCGCAAGGGATTCCGGGATAGACGTGTATTTTGGCAGGGCTGAAATGGCGCAATGGATTGTATCCATGCCAGGCCAACATGCTTCGCTTATTTTGGATAACCTTAGAAACGTGTCTTATAACGCTGAAAAAATATGCGATATTTTAGAAAATGACATAGATGGCGTGTCGATTGCTCAAGCCTTGTGTGTTTTCGCAGATGAAAAAAAGATCCAGGAGCAGGATAGCAGCGCTGCGTTTATGGACGCTTTAAAGGCAGCGGGGTATGAACCGGCAGATCAGTAAGCGATTGGAGGAAGTCATGAATACTTATTTCGGTTATCGGTATGAGCCGGATGGTCGTTACCATGCTGCAGATCGGCTCAGTGGTGAACAGGAAATGTTCGATTATTTAAAGGAAAAAAAGAGCTATTATCAAGCGGTTAAAATCACCGATTCCGAAGATTATATGATAGCCGAATCAAAAGACGGGCATATTATTTTTCCGGAATACATGGCAATAGTGGATATTCGGAACGAAAGTATAGAGCTTGCCGAGAAATTTGATCCGGCGGATTTCATGAAGAGACTTCATGGGTCCGGGATTCAAATTAACGTTCCAGTCCCTAACGATCCGGAGCAAGCAGAGGAACTATTAAAGCGGCTGTATGTTCATTATGTAGAAGGCGATCATTAATCAGATGATCGCTTTTTGTTTGCCGGGAGATTGGAACGAAAGGCAGCTGCGGCGCGCCGCGGTCAGCTTTCCAGCCGAAGCGGCTTCCCAAGCTGACGGCCATCCTGCGCTTCCTATCAAAAGGCATCGGCCCTGCAGGGGGCCTTGCCTTTCCCGGTCGCTCCGGACGGCCTGGAACGATCAAGCGGCGAGGATCGAGACGAAAGGCAGCTGCGGCGCGCCGCGGTCAGCTTTCCGGCCCAGGGCCTCCCAAGCTGACGGCCATCCTGCGCTCCCTATCAAAAAGCGGCGGCCCTGCAGGGGCCTGGCTTTTCCCGGTCGCTCCGGACGGCCTGGAATGGATCAGCGGCGGGGATCGAGACGGAAGGGAGCTGCGGCGCGCCGCGGTCAGCTTTCCGGCCCAGGGCCTCCCAAGCTGACGGCCATCCTGCGCTCCCTATCAAAAGGCATCGGCCCTGCAGGGAGCCTTGCCTTTCCCGGTCGCTCCGGACGGCCTGGAACGATCAAGCGGCGAGGATCGAGACGAAAGGCAGCTGCGGCGCGCCGCGGTCAGCTTTCCGGCCCAGGGCCTCCCAAGCTGACGGCCATCCTGCGCTCCCTATCAAAAAGCGGCGGCCCTGCAGGGGCCTGGCTTTTCCCGGTCGCTCCGGACGGCCTGGAATGGATCAGCGGCGGGGATCGAGACGGAAGGCAGCTGCGGCGCGCCGCGGTCAGCTTTCCGGCCCAGGGCCTCCCAAGCTGACGGCCATCCTGCGCTCCCTATCAAAAAGCGGCGGCCCTGCAGGGGGCCTGGCTTTTCCCGGTCGCTCCGGACGGCCTGGAATGGATCAGCGGCGGGGATCGAGACGAAAGACAGCTGCGGCGCATAGTTTGGACCATTCTTAAAAGCATGAAATACGAGACACTTTACTTGCAGCAAGGCTATAACGTGATCGAAATTCCACAAGCCGGGCAGAATGAATTTGTACGTTCGATCAGCGGAGCGGTTACCTTAAACTTCGGAATGCGGACGCATCCGATTATCGGCAAGCACCTCAAGTCCGAATTACGAATAGCGACGATCATACCATCGCGGAAACGAAAAAAGATCATTATGCGCAGGGTTACATTCTGAAACGCCCTGATTCTCATGATGCGTCTTCCAAGAAGGCTAAATTACTCTACGTAAAAAGATCGATTTTGAGAATAAACTTAAATAAGAAGAGGATTTAAAGGTTACATTTTTTTCTCTATTTAATCTTTTTTTTTGAGATTTTTCTAAACAAAACAATGAGAAAGATCGATAAAGAAGGAAGTGAATAGAAGAAAAACAGAAATAATGCCTTTTTATTTCACTAAAAGCTCTTAGTGAATTTCGATTTAAGAATATCTTATAATTTGGTTACATTTTCTTTACTATTTACTTGGTGTATTGTATGATTGTCAAAGTTGTTTATTTTAAAAACGCCGAATTCTTATTTTAGAAGCGGGGGAACCATTCTGGTGAATTAATTTCTGTCTTTTCAGAAATTATAGGGAACTCCAACCGAACCCAATCAGCTAACCTCGTAGGCTTTGGAGGGAATATTGTTTTGAAAAAAATTTCTTTGGTTTTAGCAGGAGCCATTTTACTATCTTCTTTTTCTGCATCGGCAGTCTCTGCAAGTGAATCGTTAAGCGAGAGTATCAATGAATATATCGGTGTTCCTTACAAATGGGGAGGCACAACTAAGAGCGGTATGGATTGCTCAGGTTTTATCCTTGCGGTAATCGACCATTTTAATATTAACCTACCACGTGTGTCTAGAGACCAAGCGAAAGTGGGTACTCCGGTTTCCAGAGAGAACTTGCGTCCGGGAGATTTAGTGTTTTTTAATACATTCGGTAAAGGTATTTCTCATGCCGGAATCTATGTAGGAAATGGGGAATTTGCTCATTCTTCTAGCAGTAAAGGTGTGAGAATTAGTCCTATGAATCAAGGATATTTTAAAAATAAATATGTAACAGCAAGAAGAATAACAAGCACCAGTACTTATCAGCATATGGTCAAATCATAAAACAAAGATTAGATCATAAGAGTTTGAATTTCCGTGCAATTTTTAAAGATTTGATTTGTTAGACATTATTTTAATAAAAAGAAATAGACCGTCTTAAGTGGACGGTCTCTTTTTTATAAAAAAAGCACTTATGCAGACAACTGCCGGCAAATTTCAGCACATTTAAAGCAGGCTTCGGCACATTTTTGACAATGCTCCATATCGTGCTTTTTGCACTCATTGCCGCATTCTTCGCAAATAGAAGCGCACAGTTCGCAAATTTGTTTGGCATACTCGCTACCACGTGCCATCATGGAAGCAGCGAGTTGACAAATGTCCGCACAGTCACGATCAAGTTGAATGCATCGACTCATGTGACCTGCATGGCCTTCTGAAAGACAAGCTTTGTAGCACTGATTACAAATGACCATGCATTTCAAGCATTCCTCAATACAATTTTGAAGTTGTTCGTTCGACATCGCAATTCCTCCTTTTTTTTCATTCGTGTGAAGATTAAACTGTCTATAATCTTGTGAAACGAAGCGATAAATGAGATTCTTCACATCTTCTTCACAATTTTAGTAGACGATTAGGAGGCTTAATAGAATGAAACATATACTTGTTGTAGACGACGAAGATAAGATCCGAGATGTAGTGTCGAGTTATTTAAGCAAAGATGGTTTTCGAATTGAAGAAGCTATTACAGGAGAAGAGGCTTTAAGCAAAGTTCGTCAAACAGCCTTCGATTTAATTGTTTTGGATTTGATGCTTCCAGATATGGCCGGAGAAAAAGTGTGTCAAACTATTCGTTCATTTAGTTCTCTTCCGATACTAATGTTATCTGCTAAAGCTTCAGATAATCATCGAATCCGTGGCTTATCGATAGGTGCGGATGATTACCTAATCAAACCTTTTGATCCTAGAGAAGTCGTTGCCCGTGTGCGCGCGATTCTTCGGCGTGCTAATGAAAACCATATTTTAGCAGACAAAGTGACTTATGATAACGGAAGACTGATTATTAATGCCGTGCAACAAAAAGTGATTTGCGAAGGGCAAGTCGTTAATTTAACGCCCAATGAATTTAAAATCCTTATGCTACTCGCTCGGCAACCCAATCGCCTCTTTACAAGGGATGACTTGGTTGATCGAGTACTTGGTTATGATTTTGAAGGGAGTACCCGTACGATTGATCAGCATGTAAAAAACCTTCGCTCTAAGATAGAAAAAGACCCTAGAAATCCATATATGATTCAAACTGTTTATGGAGCAGGCTATCGATTTCAAGGGGATCTATAATGAAAAAAACCTTATATACGAAATTGGTTTTTTTGTTTGTTTTCATGGGCATATTATTATTGACACTGACAATGTTAACTTTACTTATCAGTATTCATTATCATATGAGTCTTTATGTCCAACAAGCAGGAACCATTCCCTCTAATATTATTAAGTTAAATCATCATTTAGAGGAAGCGTTACTGCAAACTACATTATGGACGTTTATCATTTCTGTTTTTTTAGCGATTTTTCTCGGCTTGCGTATTGCTAAGCAGATTTCCCGGCCACTTATTCAAATGAAAGAATCAGCCGAGTTAATGCGAAGGGGCTCATGGGATATACGGATTCAAACAAATACCGACGATGAATTAAATGATTTGGCTTCTTCTTTAAATCATCTTGCGGCGCAGCTACAAATACAAGAAGGCCTACGCTCTACTTTGTCGGAAGATATTGCTCATGAGCTTCGCACGCCCTTAACTACGTTGAAAAGTCATATGCAAGCTTTCCAAGATGGCATATGGGAGCCAACACCTAAACGAATCTATTCCTGTTACGAAGAAGTAGAACGACTGATTAAATTGGTGGCAGATTTGGAGAAACTGAATGAAATGGATTCGCCCGAATTTTCCTTGAATTTAAAGAAAGAAAAATTAAATGAAGTGATAGTGAAAAGTATGGAAGTGATGGGCGCTGCATTTGTTGAAAAACAAGTGAATTTAAAATTTAAAGCAGCCGAACAAATTGTGGTCAATGTGGATCGGGATCGTATGTTACAGGTGATGATCAACGTTTTAAGTAACGCGCTCCATTACACACCCACGGGTGGTTCAGTATGTATTGAAGTTTTTAGGGAAAAAGAAAATGTCAGGATACAGGTTCAGGATTCAGGAATTGGAATTTCTGAACAAGATTTACTTCACATTTTTGAACGATTTTATCGAGGAGATCGATCAAGGAATCGAAAAACAGGCGGTAGTGGAATTGGGCTTGCAATCTGCAGAAAATTGGTTGTGGCTCATAATGGAGAGATATGGGCTACAAGTAAACAGGGAGCAGAAATTTATATTCGACTCCCGGTATCTTCATAACTTCTTCACATTTTTCGTTTAATCTAAATGAACAAGATACTAGGGTGAAAGGAAGTCTATATTAGAGATAGAAAGGGAGTCTTTAACATGAAAAAAGGATTAATAGGGCTTGGGATTTTTTTAATAGTACTGCTTAGCGCTTGCAGTAATAGCAGTACAGAAAATAATAACCAAGCAGATACGGGAACTGAAGCGACTATGGAACACGGAAACATGGAGCATTCTGGTTCAGAAGAACTTCCAGAGGGTCTTAAAGAAGCGGCTAATCCTACATTTAGTTTAGAAAGCCAAGCGGTAATTAATGCCGATCATATGCCCGGAATGAAGGGTGCGACCGCTACAATTGTCGGAGCTTATGATACCACTGTATACGCAGTATCCTATACGCCAACTACCGGAGGAGAACCCGTGAAAAATCATAAGTGGGTTATTCAAGAGGATCTAGAGAATGCAGGGGATACTCCTTTTAAGCAAGGGGAAACTGTAGTTTTGGCAGCAGATCATATGCCTGGAATGAAGGGTGCTACAGCAACCATTGATTTTGCTCAATCCACTACTATTTATATGGTAGATTATGTTCCAACAACAGGAGGAGATCCGGTTAAAAATCACAAATGGGTAACAGCGGATGAACTAACCGCTCCTTAAGAATATAGAAAAGAATTCAGGTGTCATTTTTCCAATAAAAATACGCTAAGCCCTAACGAATATAGGGCTTAGCGTATTTTTAATTTATTGGAATTAAGAGTTTAAACGTTATTAGTTTTCCTCCTAATCCTTTTCAAAAAGTAAAATGATAAGAAAGGAGATAGATTAATCAATTTGCTTTGGGAGATTCAAGCGTTGGACGAGTATTGTTGAAATAGATAATTTAAAGTTTCGCGGTCTGAGCGGCAAGGCAACTCAAATTGATTTTCATAATTTTCATGTCCTTTACCCGTAATCGCAATACAGTCTCCTTGCCGGGCTTGATCCCAGGCCCATTCAATTGCTTTGGTCCGATCTGCAATGAAGTAAAGGCACCTGTTAGAACGCTGCTTTATCATCGATTTCATCTCTTCGATAAGCTCAGTTGCATCGACTCCTTTGGTATCATCCAACGTTAATATAACAATGTCGCTAATTCCGGTTGTAATATTTAACATGATTTCTCGCTTAGAGGGGTCACTATTTCCTCTAAAACCAAACAAATGTATCAATCGGCCCATTTTGCGCGTCTGTAAGGTTTTTAAAAAATGATTGAAGCCATCAGGAGTATGAGCGTAGTCAACAATACATTCTGCCCCAGCAGGATGAGCATAGACTTCAAATCGACCGGGAACGCCAGGAAACGTGCGGAAAGCTTGTATAATAGATTTAGCATTCACTCCCATGCGTCGTGCTGTAGTCCAAGCTGCAAGCGCATTGTGAGCATTATATAACCCTGATAGAGGCAGTTTCACCCTATAGAAATTATGCTGATCTTCACAGATCTCAAATTCTAAAGGTGATTCTGAAACCACTCGGCTGATTCTTATAAAATCATTGGAACGATTACCGTAAGTCTTAACAGAGGTACGGCTGGTTAGCAGCTGTTCACTTAATTTCCTTCCCCAAAAATTTCCACTGAATACAACGGCTTCGCCCTGCCCTTTTATTTGTTGAAATAAGCGGGCTTTTGTTGCAAAGTAACGCTCTAATGAATCATGATAATCCAAATGATCATGCGTTAAATTTGTAAATATAGCAAAATCAAAATCTATGCCGCTGGTACGTTCCTGATCAATGCCATGAGAGGAGACCTCCATGATCACGACTTGATCCTGGCTCATGTCGAGCCATTGGTGCAACTGAAGCGCATCCGGTGTAGTTTGTGCAGAATCGAACTCGTTCCCATTAATGCGTTGACACACCGATCCGATTAGCGAGCAAGAGATCTCGGCTGTCTTTAAAACCTCATACAATAAGTGGGCAGTTGTTGTTTTTCCATTGGTACCCGTGATTCCAATCATTGTATGTCGATTGGAAGGTTCTCTGTAATAGCAACTAGCTATTTGAGCTAATGCTAGGCGGGCATTGGCAACCTGATAATAAAGAATGCTTTGTTCTATGTTCGGATCAGCTGCCTCTCCAACAAGAACAACCGCACCTGCTTGTACAGCCTGTTTCATGAAGTCGTGGCCATTCACCTCTTTTCCTGGGATCGCTACAAACAAGTCTCCAGGCGCTACCTTATTTGAGTGAAACTGAATTTTCTGTATCGGTACGTCGTCTGCAGTCGTACCCCATATCAAATTATTTTTAAGGGCATCTCTCAAATTCATAAGTTTCCTCCTCGTTGTTTACCCATGATGTGTTTAACACTAGAGAATCTAGATTTACAGTGTTATAAAGTTTTTGCTCTTACCAACGAGGTAAGTGGCTTGTTTTATATCTAACCATGGACTGAAACAAAGCTGTTTACCTCAAAATAATCTTTTTCCAGCGCCATGACAATTACACGAATTTATGTGAACAGAGAAAGGACGCTAAGATAAAAAAAGCTTTATCTTAATCTTACTATCGTTTAATCAAATTAAAGCGTTATGAATAATCCCTGATTTACAACCCTTCGTGTTCCCGCAGCCCCTTCCATTCCTTCTTAAATTTCAAATTGCTTCTTCATTGGTTATGATTTTGTAGTCAATAAATTTTTAAATAAGAATCTAATTAGCGGGAAAGGCAGTACTTCTTCAATAAGTAGCATTTTCGAATACTTGGCATTTTTGAAAATAAATCATGTTAATACCTTAAAGAATCACTGGTTAAGAGAAAAAGGCATAATATGCTACTAAAACTCACTTTCTTTTATAAGGAAGGTAAACAAGCATATAAGGTATTACAATAATTTAATGATCAACGTTTTAAATTGGAGAATTACGTTTTTTCATGTTTTTAGCCAGTCTAATGATAACGAATACTTATGTAGAACTGTTGAAGAACGTCTTCAGTAAAAGCATTATGTATTCAAGAATTAGCTAAGTACTTGGAGAGCAAATTTAAATAATTTTCCGGATCCGGGTCACTTTGCCTCACTGCTATACTTAGCTAACCTTTTTATATGAAGAAAGGCAGTCGAATGCGGAACGATCGAGGTTCGGCTAACATGTAGACTATCTTTAAAAGCATGCTTTTTGGGATAGGATAAAATAGTCCTTAAAAGTGTTCATAAAAGTGGTATGATTAATTTATGAATGTTCAAAAAATGAAGCGTGGATTTTTTGAACGCTTACGAGGAGGAACCATTTTGAAATTGGGCTACTGCCGCGTTTCGTCCAAAGATCAAAATCCGGAACGGCAACGTATTAAGTTTTCCGAGTTAGGGATCGAAGAGCGCTTTATTTTTATCGAGAAGGCCAGCGGGAAAGATTTCGAGCGGCCGCAGTATAAAACGATGCGGAATCTGATCCGGAAGGGCGATCTGCTGCATTTGGATTCGTTGGATCGACTTGGCCGAGACTATGACGGCATTATCCGAGAGTGGAAGGAGATCACGCGCGAAATCGAAGCGGACATTGTATGTCTGGATAATGCCGAGTTATTTGATAGCCGGAAGTTCCGAAGCATGGGCGAGATCGGGAAGCTCTTGGAAGATCAGATGCTCAGTTTGTTGGCGTATGTTGCCGACGTGGAGCGGAAAAAGAACTTAGTTCGGCAGCGGGAAGGAATTATTGTCGCTCAGGCAAACGGCGTGAAGTTTGGTCGTCCAGCAATCCAGTTGGGCGATGATTTTATTCGGCTTTATGAAGCGTGGAAGAATAACGAGATTACGGCGACCGCGGCGTTCACCGCTTTAAATATGTCACGCACGACTTTTTACAATAAAGTACGAGCGTACGAGGAGCAGCTGCATGCATGATTCTTCTCGATTCAGAAAAAAGCCGCTTCGCGTTTTGAGAAAATTCTTGGAAGGAAGAAAAATATGGCTCCTAAATTTGTCAAACTAAAAGGATATGTTTTGCATGATGAAATGTGGGGAACTTTTCTTGGATTAAAAGATGGAGTATGTATTTTTTCTTCTTTACCTGAAGGCTTGGTCACCGCGCAAGCTTTCTTTTCAGAAGAAGCAGCAAACGTCGAAAAGCAAAGTTGGGGCATGGATCCGGGCATGAGAAATTTTGAGAATACGAAACCAATAGAAGTAGAGATGTCGTGGTTCCGTCAAGGAAAAGCTTATGCGAAAGTTGCTGATTGTGTAGCAGCCGGCCTTCCTGCTTGGGAACCGATCTACCCTAAAATTTTTGAAATCTGGGTTTCTGGATATTGGATCGACCTAAATAAAAAAGAACGGGTTGAGGCTCATTTAATTGGAATATCAACGGGATTTGATTTTGATCGAGCATGCGAACAATTTGCTCAAGAAAATCCTTGGTTTGCTGAAGGATATTACAAAGAAAGTTTCAAAGGTCTTGAATTATTTGACAATGAAGCCGCGGCGCGAAAAGTATACGGAATTTCACCTTATGAAATCATTCATACGATTGAAGATGAGAATGGAATAACAGTAATCGAGCAAGGATTTGATGGAATTTGGCAAAAAAAAGAGTAGGAGGTCAAACGCCATGTTGACCGGCCCCGAGCAAAAACTGCTTCGCGTGCTAAAGAACTTTTCCCGCAAAGAAGAAAGTTTCAACTTGAGTTGGTCGCGCCTGGAGCGCACGACTGGCAAACCTAAAACGGTATTGATTGAACGGCTGCAGGAGTTGCAGATCCAGGGCTATATCATATGGGATGGATCTGCGCTGGATTCGATTGAATTTTCCAAGCGCCCCGAAAAAACGCAAGCTTCCGATCGCCAGGATGGGATGCGCTATTTTACCGAACATTGATACCAGCCCGATCCATTTCAACCCGTTTAAAAGCTCAAGCTTTTAAAGACTCAAGGTCAATTTCATAAATCCATTCGAGAACCGGAAATCGGGTAGGGCTCACGCTACCGGCTCTAAGGCGGCGATAAAGCAAGAGCCGCCGCCTAAGACCCGCTACGCGCCGCTGTCCGCTACTGCGGGCGATAACTACGGCCCCTAAGCGGCAGAGCCGCAAAGGGGCCGTACGTTCCTGCTCCTCGCTTAACGCGGCCACGGAGCGAAGATCAAAAGCAAAGATCAAAAGCAAAAGAACCAGAAGAGGAGAACCGGCACGCCGGTTCTCTTTTTATTTTGTCTGGATCCGCGCGCATCATCCGTGCGGCTGCCTTCTCCTGAAATTTTCGGCCAGGTCTTTCGCACCGTTTCGCTAATAGTAGTCGAACACAAGGAACCTGAATCTGCAAGGCGAGCAATCTTTTTTGCCTTTGATTGAAGAGAAAAGGCAGGCAAAAAAGATTGTCGGCCTACGGCTACCCTTGCATATTCAGAACCCTTGTGTTGTGGAGACTACGGCGAAACGGTATACGAAAGACCTGTCCTTTGAAAATTTCATACGAAGACAGCACGACACCACGGATCGCTTCCGGATCCATCCAAAGAATTAAAGATTCCGCTCAGGCCGCTCGGGCCGGCTCACCGGTTCCGAAAGCGGAAAGGGCCAAGCCGGAAAGGAGGTGATGTGAGCGGCGAAATCAAAATTTGAGCTTTTCGATAGGCAAACTAAAAACAAGAAAGCGAGTGATGATTATGAATACAATTAATGCACCGTACGTTCGGCATTGGATGAAACAGCTTAAAGAACGTTCTTGGCCGCTGACTCCTCAAGCAATGGCGTTTATGGATGCTTTTCAAGCGAAAATCGAAAGTGGGGAATTTTGCGTTAGTTTTCATCCGATGGGGCGCGAAGAACTGCTTATGGGCGCAGTAGAGTCTTGGATTTATGACCGACAAATCGAAAATGAAAGGGGTGGAAACTACGATTGGGAAGTAGAAGAACTGATTGCTAATTTTCACTCAAGCGTTTTATATTCCGAGTTTGACCGTTCCCCATTTGTAGGCACTTGTAAGCGATGCGGACAAACGAACCGGGATATAAACCGATTTTACATGATTGACACCGGAGAAGGTGAACCGGGCATTTGTCATTACGGGTGCGACGATGTACGAAGCCAAGCCCCGGAAATCGAGGTTGTGAAAATTGAGAATAAAGGCAAAACGCGCGGTTTTTGGAAATGGGGATTCTTGAAAAAAAAGAAGGAGAGTGAGTTCTATGTATAACACGATTGGGACATGCGAGGATTGTGGACGCGAACAACGGTTTTTGAATCACGTAGACTTTTCCGAATGCGGAATCGAGGTTATCGCACTTTGCGCCTACGGTTGCGAGGATATGCGGAGTATCGCACAGCCGCCCGAAACGATGGTTCAAGCGGCCTTAGAAACGGAAATTGAGCGGTTGAAGCAAGAAGAACGAAAAGCGAAAGCCGCGCCTAATCAGACGGTGAGCGCCGAAGCGCTGACGGAGATTAAGCAAAGAATCGCCTTATGCGAGTATACCGGTAAGCAGAACGAAAGCGGGCGAATGGATGAGGGCGATTGGGTCCGAATCGTCGAATTGTCAAAGCGCATGGAAAGCGAAACCCGCCGCGCTATCGAACAGTACGAAGCGATGCCGCAGAACGTCCAGGCTCTGAAAGCGTGGATGCAGTTAGGGCAGCAGGAACGCTTTTATAAGGAGCTTTGCCGCTATGCAGCCGGGCAATGTATGTAAAAAAGACGCTAACCGCTGTAACGGTTAACGTCCGGGGTTCTTAGTTCCGAGGGGGAACTAAAGGGTTTGCGGCCCATTGGTTCTCCCATTATACCACAACCTTTTTAGGAAATGGGAGGAAAAAATCATGTCGAACGTAATTTATCAAATGATTACCGAAAAGATTATGGAGAAGTTGAAAGCCGGGGTTATACCGTGGCGGCAACCGTGGTTGGCCAACGGCATTATCAGTTGGGAATCGCAAAAAGCCTATCGTGGCGTTAATCTGCTGTTGCTTGACCCCGGCGAATACGCCACGCTGAACCAAATCAAAAAAGCAGGTGGCCGAGTACAGTCCGCCGAAATCAAAAACTATTACCGGGTTATTTTTTGGAAAATGGACAAGAAGACGGACGAAGAAAGCGGCGAGGAAAAATTGGCTCCGATTCTGCGCTTCTATAAAGTCTATAACGTGGGGATGCAATGCGAAGGCATCGAGCCGAAGCGTAAGACCGCGGGTGTTAAATTCGAGAACCAGCCGATAGAAGAAGCCGAAGCCATCGTTTCC
>NIOB01000010.1 GCA_002189105.1 Saccharibacillus soli | reverse complement strand
GGCTAGGGGTGGACGCACAGCAATGTGTGGAGCTGACTAGTACTAATCGGTCGAGGGCTTATCCTTTAGACTTTCTTAGAAAGTCACTTCGATGACGCGAAGAGATCGTTTCGGATCCAGTTTTCAAGGGGCAACACCCTTGAAACACAAGCAGATTGAATTTACTCATGCCCGAAGGGGTTCTGCAAATTCAATGAAAATCTGCAGCCGGTTTACTTCGTAAACCTTGGTTTGGTAGCAATAGCAGAAGGGTTCCACACGTTCCCATCTCGAACACGACCGTTAAGCCTTCTAACGCCGATGGTACTTGGACCGCAGGGTCCTGGAAGAGTAGGAAGCTGCCAAGCTGTTCGCGGTTCTCACGAACCGCACAATTTTCCCTGATAGCTCAGTTGGTAGAGCACTCGACTGTTAATCGAGTTGTCACAGGTTCGAGTCCTGTTCGGGGAGCCATTTGCTCTCATAGCTCAGTAGGTAGAGTGCATCCATGGTAAGGATGAGGTCACCGGTTCGAGCCCGGTTGAGAGCTTGCCGTAAGGCGGTTTCACAAGAAAGTTAGCATGGCCCGTTGGTCAAGGGGTTAAGACACCTCCCTTTCACGGAGGTAACAGGGGTTCGAATCCCCTACGGGTCATACATATGGAGGCTTAGCTCAGCTGGGAGAGCATCTGCCTTACAAGCAGAGGGTCGGGGGTTCGATCCCCTCAGCCTCCACCATATGTATTCTCTGTTGGGGGTTAGCCAAGCGGTAAGGCAACGGACTTTGACTCCGTCACGCATAGGTTCAAATCCTATACCCCCAGCCATTGAGAGCCATTAGCTCAGTTGGTAGAGCACCTGACTTTTAATCAGGGTGTCGAAGGTTCGAGTCCTTCATGGCTCACCATTTACACCAAGTAACAAGACGTGCGCGTGTGGCGGAATTGGCAGACGCACTAGACTTAGGATCTAGCGTCTTACGACGTGGGGGTTCAAGTCCCTCCACGCGCACCATTTATTTGCGGACGTGGCTCAGCGGTAGAGCATCGCCTTGCCAAGGCGAGGGTCGCGGGTTCGATTCCCGTCGTCCGCTCCATATTTGCGCCCTTAGCTCAGCTGGATAGAGCGTTTGACTACGAATCAAAAGGCCGGGAGTTCGAATCTCTCAGGGCGCGCCATTTTTAAAATGAATAACGGGATGTAGCTCAGCTTGGTAGAGCACCTGGTTTGGGACCAGGGGGTCGCATGTTCAAATCGTGTCATCCCGATTGCTTTTTGCGGGTGTAGTTCAATGGTAGAACTTCAGCCTTCCAAGCTGATAGCGTGGGTTCGATTCCCATCACCCGCTCCATTTAAAAGCCGAGACCGGATACGGTCTTTTTTGTTATATGTATTGGCGTTCTCAGGGCGCCATTTTCTTATAATCTTCGACTTTCTTTCTGCGCAGTTTTAAAGCGGGAACTCTTTATTTAAGAAGTTCATTCATTTCCCGTTTTCATTCATAGATAAGTTTTTTATCGGGTGGTTTTTGGGCCGTTATGTCCCTTCTTATCGACAATACGAATGCCAATAAATCCCCGGTTGCTTTTCGTTACAAAAGTAAAGATTTATCAAATGAATTGTTGTATGATGTGATGAAGATGTCATATCAGCAAGCATGCAATGAAGACAGATAGGAGGAGTAAAATGACTGAACTGACGGTAACCGCAAACAAAGGCAGTTCCAACAACCTGCTCAGACGCGACGTGCGGTTCCTGGGAAATATTCTTGGAGAAGTGCTTGTGCATCATAGTGGACAGGAACTTCTGGATAAGGTAGAAAAGATTCGGGAGTTGAGCAAGTCGCTTCGTGCGATCTACCTGCCCGACCTGCATGAGGAATTCAAAAAAGAGATCTATTCGCTTGATCCTGAGATTCGGCATCAGGTCATCCGTGCCTTCGCCATCTACTTCCAACTGGTGAATATCGCGGAACAGAATCATCGAATCCGCAGAAAACGGGATTATGAGCGTTCTGCTGGAGAAGCCGCACAACCGGGTTCAATCGAAACCTCCGTTCAACAATTGAAGGAACAAAACTTCTCCTATGAAGAGGTACAGGCCTTCCTGGAAAACCTGTCTCTTGAATTGGTGATGACGGCCCATCCAACGGAGGCCGTACGCCGGGTAATCCTGGATATTCATAAGCGTATTGCTGCCGACGTGATGCAGTTGGATGATCCGTCGCTGACCTTCCGTGAGCGCGAGCAGCTGCGGGAGAAATTACTTAATGAAGTCATCACTCTCTGGCAGACCGATGAGCTGCGCGATCGCAAGCCTACGGTGCTCGATGAAGTGCGTAATGGGATGTATTATTTCCACGAAACTTTGTTCCATGTCCTGCCGGATGTCTATGCGGAGCTTGAGCGGTGTCTGGAAAAGTATTATCCAGGCCAAAACTGGCATGTGCCGAACTATCTGCGTTTTGGATCGTGGATCGGCGGGGACCGTGACGGGAATCCTTCAGTAAAAGCAAACGTCACTTGGCAGACATTGCAGATGCAGCGAAAACTGGCGATTCGAGAATACCATCGTATCCTGCTGGATTTGATCCATATGCTCAGCTTCAGTACAACCATCGTCAAAGTGAGCGATGAACTGCTGGAGTCGATCGAACGCGACCGTGAGACGGTTACCGTAGAAGCAAAATCCAACTGGAACAATGAGAATGAACCGTACCGGATCAAGTTGACCTATATGATCCGGAAGCTGGATAACGTTTTGGATGAGGAGAAAAAAGGCGAACCTGATCGCTATGCCCATCCATCGGAATTGATTGAAGATCTGAAGATCATTGATCGCAGCCTTCGTTATCATTATGCCGACTATGTCGCAGACAGTGCAATCAAGACGCTGCTTCGTCAGGTAGAACTGTTTGGTTTCCATACGGCGACGCTGGATATTCGCCAGCACAGCCAGGAACATGAGAAGGCGATGACTGAGATTCTAAACAGCATGAACATTGTGCCTAATTATGGAGAGCTGTCGGAAGACGAAAAAGTTGATCTGCTCGTAGGACTGCTCGAAGATCCTCGTCCACTCACGACGCCTTATCAGTCTTACAGCGAGGGTACCGAAGAATGCCTTCAAGTCTATCGGACCGTGTTTGAAGCCCAGAATGAGTTTGGTCAGAACTGTATCAGCAGCTACCTGATTAGTATGGCTGAAGCTTCCAGCGACATTTTGGAAGTTATGGTCTTCGCCAAAGAAGTCGGTCTGTTCCGTAAAAAAGCCGATGGAACTGTTGTGTGCACGCTGCAAGCTGTACCGCTGTTCGAGACGATCGAAGACCTTCAGGCCGCAAGCGGCATCATGAAGCGTCTGTTCGATATTCCGATCTATCGAGAAGGCGTAAAAGCCATGAAGGATCAGCAGGAGATCATGCTTGGCTACTCCGACAGCAGCAAGGACGGCGGCACGGTAGCGGCCAACTGGGAGCTGCGCGTCGCGCTGAACAACATTACAGCAATGGCCAGCGATTATGGCATTAAACTCAAGTTCTTCCACGGACGCGGTGGAGCGCTTGGACGTGGCGGTATGCCATTGAACCGCAGCATCTTGGCGCAGCCTCCACATACTGTAGGAGCAGGCATCAAGATCACGGAGCAGGGCGAAGTGCTGTCGTCTCGATACTCACTCAAGGGGATTGCATATCGGAGTCTGGAACAGGCTACATCTGCGCTGTTGACTTCGGCTGTCGCCGCTACCGATACCTCTTATATGGAAGAAGAACAGCAGTGGGAAGAGATCGCCAGAAGTATTTCCGAAGCTTCGCTTAATAAATATCAGGATCTGATCTTCCGTGATCCCGACTTCCTGTCCTTCTTTAAGGGAGCGACTCCATTGTCGGAGATTGGTGAACTTAATATCGGTTCCCGTCCTTCCAAGCGGAAGAACAGTGATCGGTTTGAAGATCTGCGTGCCATCCCATGGGTATTTGCCTGGACACAAGGGCGTTATCTGGTGCCCGCCTGGTATGCCGCAGGGACAGGGATTCAGAGTTTCTATCAGGGCAAGCCGGAGAATCTGGAGATTCTGAAGCAGATGTATGCCAGCTTCCCGTTCTTTACCACATTGATTGATTCTCTCCAGATGGCGATCGCCAAGGCTGACCTGGTCATCGCCAAAGAGTACACTTCGATGTATGGTGACGAAGAGAGCCGCAGCCGGATCTTTGGCCTGATCGAAGAGGAATTCCGTCTGACCAAGCAGCTCATCCTCGACATCACCGGTCAACAGGAGATTTTGGATAATGTGCCAGTGATTCAAGAGTCGATTCGTCTGCGCAATCCTTACGTCGATCCACTCAGCTATTTGCAGGTGCAGCTGCTGACTGAGCTTCGTTCCCAGCGCGAGTCGGGTGAAGAAGACGATCAGGAACTGCTCCGTGAAGTGCTGTTGACCATTAACGGCATTGCAGCGGGTCTGCGGAATACAGGCTGATCGGCATTAAGGATCACGCTAGAAATTAGAACCGCGTCTTTTCTGCGATTTTTATCGGAGAGGAGAGCGGTTCTTTTCTTTGGAGGAAAAAAATAAGTCACAGCCCCTGCTAATTTCACGAACAATGTAAAGCTCTGGAAGAAGTTACAACGTCAGTGTTGCTTTTTAACGCCGCATGAATTACGATTTGAACATACGTATAAGATGGCGCTTTGTGGACATTCTTGTCGCCTGGCGTCAGTTGGAATTGCTTGCCTTTAGTTGTAAGGGAGTCTGCATGAGAAGCGTCAGGGCGCTTCAGATTCCTGGTTCAGCGGGCTTAGTCTGGGGGAGACACGGTGGACAATCTGGAAACGAGATTGGTGAAACTTGCGCTCAAAGGTGACCAGAGGGCTTTCGCCGAAATCGTTGATCTGTATAAAGATCGAATTTTTCATCTCGCATACCGAATGTTGAATAACAGGCACGAAGCTGAGGATGTCGTTCAGGAGACCTTTCTGCGCGTTTATCGGAATCTGGATCGTTATGATCCGGGACAGAAGTTCTCGACATGGATTTACCGGATTGGCACAAACTTGAGTATCGACCGCCTGCGTAAAAGAAAACCTACATATTCGCTCGACGCCGAGATTGGCGATCAAGATGGTGCGGATGGTTATGCGCTGATTCCAAGCGATAATCGTACGCCCGAGACGGAATACATGATCTCCGAGACCCGTACAACCATTCATGAAGCCATTGACGACCTGCCACCAAAATACAAGACCGTAATGATTTTGCGCTATTTGCAGGAGCTGTCGCTTCAGGAGATCAGTGATGTACTCGACATGCCGGTCACCACAATCAAAACGCGTGTGCATCGGGGGCGCGAATTTTTGCGAAAAAAGCTGGAATCGCAGAGCTACTAGGCGGTTTCGGTTTTTTTGCGACGACTCCTCAAATTTTACGAAACATTGAACGATAATAAATAAAATTACGTTTTCATGCGATTTTGTTGTTTCCAATTGAAACTATCATCGAAATGGGGCGTATTAAGTAGGGCATAATAAGGCCAACATCAATTTTTACCGAGTTTCTATGAAAGGATTGGCTCATATGGATTGCAAACAAGCCGTCTCGTTTATGCACGAGTATCTCGATGGAGAACTGCCTTCGGAGCAGGCACGCGAATTACGAAGTCACCTTGACGCCTGTCCAGATTGCCGAACGGCTTTTCGACGTCTCGAAGAGACTGAGATGATGCTGTTCGCTGCCAATCGGAAAGACGAGTCCGTATCCTTATCCGACGATATGACTGATCGCATCATGAGCTTTCTTCCTCAGCCCAAAAAGCACAATCCGGTATGGAATTGGGTGCGTAGACATCCAGCTGTCACTGCCGCGGCTGCTGCTCTTCTTATTATGCTGGGCACGTCGATCGGATTCTGGAATGCGGACACGCAGCTTGTCCTCAAGGGGAACGACCTCAAGGGCGTACAGGTGCAGGGCGATGTCGTCATCGTTCCGGAAGGAACGAAGGTCGCCGGCGACCTCACCGTGGAACGTGGCAAGCTGGAGATCTATGGCGATGTAGAAGGGAATGTGACCGTGATCGACGGTTCAGCTTTCCAGGCTTCAACGGCACATGTTGCAGGCCAGGTCAAGGACATCAACCAAGCATTCGACTGGATCTGGTACAAGTTAGGCAATATTGTCTCGGAAGTGGCTTATCGTTGATTCGGTGACGCGTACAGAGTGTCTTCTAACCGGAAGGGAACGATTTTACGGATAAAGGGTGCGATAGGAAAGATTGATCCGGGGGAACAAGCCGATTCGACCCCATCCAATCGTGTCTCTGTACGAGAATCCATCTATGTCGCAGCAGCGCGGCGCCTCGCTCAGCTTGGGCGGGGCGTCTTTTTTGCTTGGGGAGAAAGGACTTCGCTTGCAACGCAGGCATGAACGTTATAACCTATAAGTATACAAATCCGAAGCAACAATCCGAACCGGCAGTCGGTTTCGAGCTTGGTCAGCCGGCGGAAATACATAAATGCCAGCAGCCTGAGAGAGTCGGAGATAACGGGGGCTTGGGTCATCATGATGGACTATTTTACAAACCTAACTTGGAAAGACACGATCAAGGACGTCGCGGACATCCTGATTGTTACTTATATTGTGTATCAATTGATCTTGTTGGTACGCGGAACCCGGGCTGTACAACTGCTGAAAGGGATTCTGGTTCTGGTGCTCATCTGGGCGATCAGTACGCTGCTGGATCTCTATACGCTGAAATGGCTGATGGACCGTATGTTTACCTTCGGGGTTGTGGCGATCTTTATCATCTTCCAGCCGGAACTTCGTCGGGGCCTGGAACAGCTTGGGCGGGGCAAATTTGTAGGCCGGAATATTGCGGACGAAGAAGAAGTGGGGCAGATGATCGGCGAGCTGATGAAGTCTGTCGCTTATCTATCGCGGCGTAAGATTGGAGCGCTGATTGTCTTTGAGCGCAATACTGGACTTAACGAATATACGGAATCCGGGATTCCCTTGAAATCCGTGGTCACATCTGAACTGCTCATCAATATCTTTACGCCTAATACGCCTCTGCATGACGGGGCGGTTATTATTCAAGAACGTACCTTGACGGCAGCAGCCTGTTACCTGCCGTTGTCAGAGAATCCTTTTATCAGTAAAGAACTCGGAACGAGACACCGTGCGGCTATCGGCATCAGTGAAGTTGCGGATTCGATCTCCGTGATCGTCTCGGAGGAGACGGGACAAGTATCGCTTGCACTCGACGGCAAAGTTGTGCGAGATGTGAGCGAAGAAGCGCTGGTATCCAAGCTGTATGAGCTGCTGAAGCCGAATACGTCCACGAAGGAAAAGAAGGGCTTGTTCTGGAGAAAGAAAGGGGACGAGCCTAATGGATAAATGGCTTGCCAATAACACGGCCGCCAAGATTATCGCGTTGGCTGTAGCCTTGATCTTGTGGGCCATGGTCCACGTCGATACAGATGCACCAACGATTACGCGCAGCAGTCAGGGCGACCAGACCACAATCACCAATCTGTCGATCAAACCTTATGGTTTCGACGATCAAAAATATGTGCTAAAGTCAGTGAGTCCACAGCAGGTTAGCATCAGCGTGGCTGGCCAGCGTTCGCTGCTGACTTCGCTGCCGAGCGCAAGCGAATATGAAGTGAAGATGGATCTCAGCAGCATCAATGAACCGGGTAAGTATGAGGTTCCTCTGCAATTTGATCCGCCGGCAGGCGTCGAGCTATTGTCGATTCAGCCATCCAAGGTGACGGTAACGGTCGAGGAGAAAGTCACTCAGGAATTTCAGGCTGTCGTCTTGACGACTGGAGTTCCAGCGGACGGGTTTACCGAACTGGACCCAATCTTTGAAGATGGCAACACAGTGAAGGTGACCCTGCCGGAGAGCGAAATGAAGCAGGTACAGAAGATTCAAGGCGAGTTAAGTGTGGATGGAGCGAACGGCAATGTATCTGGACGGATTAAGCTGGTTGCTTATTCCAACAATGGCGAAGTGCTGGACGATGCAGTGATCGAGCCATCTTCTCTGAAGGTACAAATTCCGCTCTCCTCCAATGTCTCCTCCAAGACGCTGCCTCTAACAGTCAGTTATGAAGGGAAACTCCCTGAAGGCTTGGTGTTATCCGGGGTACAGGCGGGAGTCAAGGAAGTGAAGTTATATGGGGCGTCCGGAATGTTGAAAGACGTGGATTCCTTTCCGCCCGTGAAGCTGGATCTGAGCCAGATCAAGGCGGAAGGGACGACTCGTTATAATGAGACGCTGACTGCACCCGAAGGGGTTCAGCGCGTAGAGCCATCTTCCGTGCAATACACGGTGACGGTCGTACCTTATAAGGAAAAAGTGATTGCTAATGTGCCGATTACGCTGACCGGACAGACGAATGGATTGAAGGCCCAGGTCACAGATCCAGAATCGGGAAAGATGGACGTGACGGTCGTAGGGGCACCCAACCTGCTGTCTGATGTGACGGCTGCTGATGTCGCGTTGACAGCCGACCTCACAGGTCTTGGCGTGGGGACTCACAACATTCAGTTGAAAGTCTCGCTGCCTGATTATATTGGAACGGCAGGGACATCGCCGCCTTCCGTCACCGTTGAGGTTACGTCAGCCGATTCCAGTGCAGGCGATCCAGCAGCACCTCCAACGACTGAGACGCAGCCGCAAACACAGCCGGAGACTCAGAAGCCTGAATCGGGAACCAGTGAGACCGAGACAGGAACCGAGCCGCCTACTGATAACGGATCAACTAATGGATCGACAGACGTTCCGAAGGAGCCGGAAGTGCCGACTGAAGGCAGCGGAGAGAGCGAACCGACTCAGCCGACCCAGCCGGGAACCGAGGAAGAGAACCCGCCTGTGGAGAATCCGAATCCTACAATTCCGGATTCGACTCAACCCGGCGGCGAAGGGAACACGCATACGGAACCTCCCGCAGCGGACACAGGCGGAAGCTCCGGGGGAGCGACAACCACGCCTTAATGAAATCCTGAAGCATTAAGTATCATCCACAATTGAATTCGAATACGTCGCATGGCGTGGTTTGAAATAAAAGGAGAACGAGAATCGATATGGGAAAGTATTTTGGAACAGACGGTGTACGTGGAGTCGCTAATAAGGAACTGACAGCAGAACTGGCTTACAAGATTGGACGCTGCGGTGGATATGTTCTGGCAGGAAAAGTGGAGAAACCGACCGTCTTGATCGGTATGGACACCCGGATCTCCGGACTTATGCTGGAGTCGGCACTGATTGCCGGACTGCTGTCGATTGGCGCCAACGTTGTGCGTCTAGGCGTTGTTTCTACGCCGGCAGTCGCCTATCTGACTCGCGTGATGAAGGCAGACGCAGGCGTGATGATCTCGGCTTCGCATAATCCGGTCGAAGATAACGGCATCAAATACTTCGGAGGCGACGGCTTCAAGCTGTCCGATGAGACGGAGCTGGAGATTGAGGCGTTGATGGATGCAGAGACAGACGAACTGCCGCGCCCTGTAGGAGGCGGCCTTGGAACGATTGTGAACGACGAAGCAGCTAAATTTGTCTATCTCGATTACCTGAAGACAACGGTTGAGCAGTCGTTTAGCGGGCTGAAGGTTGTACTGGACTGCGCCCATGGTGCGGCTTATGAACTGGCTCCTCGTCTGTTCCGAGACCTGGGAGCGGAAGTGATTGCGATCGGTGCCGAGCCAACCGGTCTGAATATTAATGACCATGTAGGTTCTACACATCCTGAGCTGCTGCGCGAAGAAGTTATCAAGCACGGCGCCCATATCGGTCTGGCGTTTGATGGAGACGCGGATCGTCTGATTGCTATTGATGAAAAAGGCGACATTCTGGATGGCGACTATATTCTCTGCATCTGCGGCGACGCGATGAACCGTGCAGGCAAGCTGAACGAAGGCACAATCGTCACCACGGTCATGAGCAATATCGGCTTCTACAAGGCAGCGGAAAAGCTGGGTCTGAACACCATGAAGACTGCTGTAGGCGACCGCTACGTCATGGAAGAAATGAGAAAAGGCAATTACAACCTGGGCGGTGAACAGTCCGGGCACGTGATCTTCCTGGATCACAGCACAACGGGCGACGGCATGTTGACCGCTATTCAGCTGGTCGACACCCTGGTTGCTTCGGGCAAGCCGTTGAGTGAGCTGAAGACCATGATGCGCCAGTATCCGCAACTGCTGGTCAATGTGCGCGTACAGGACAAGCGCAATTACGAAGGCAACCAAGCGATTCTTGCCGCTGTAGAAGCGGTTGAGCGCGAGCTGGGCAGCGAAGGCCGCGTACTGGTTCGCCCTTCCGGTACGGAGGCGCTGATTCGCGTCATGGCGGAGGGACCGGATAAAGAGCAGCTGGATCGCGTAGTCGGCCAGATCGCTGACGTTGTGCGTGCAGAACTCGTATAAGTTCAAGCAGCGGAAAATCATTCCAGCGGGAGAGTTGTAAACGAACGTTGGATGTCATATAATGTTGAAGTGCCCGCTTGCGTTCAGGCGGGCACTTCTATTATAGTAAGACCAAGCGAGGTCAGGCCTTCAGGCAGCTCGCGGTACTTTTACATAGAAAGTGAGGATCGAACCAGGAATCATAAGCGCCAGAGCTTGAGTGCCAGATCGGAACGCCGGAAGACTTAGGTCTAACGGGTATGTGCGATTCAAGCTGACGAGGTGGAGGTGTTCGAAATTTTCGGCGGGGACCTCCCGGTATTGCACCAAACCGTGAGCAGATTACGGAAAACGGTCGGGCGACTGACCGCACAAACGAATCTGCGGGTGCTTCATATCATTGGGCTTTTTGTGCGGGTGATCGAAGTCGCAAAAGCTAAAGCAGCCGAGAACCAAGCAGAGGCTTTATTTTCGGTGCGGATTTTGAAATTCCCATGATCCAGCGGGACAAGTCTGCCCATTTACTCGAACTTCTTATCGCTTGCCAGTTCATAGGGGAATCCCGGCGAATTAGGTGAATATAGGATGAATCCGTTCTGAGCAAGAGGGTCGATCCGTTCGGCAAGCTCTGTTTCACAAATTTGCGATCAGGTCAGCGATATATGGATCTGTCTATTTGTGAAAGTAGCCTTGTTTGGTTTTCAAAACAGAAGCTTTCTTCTTCCCATACCGCTCAACTCCCAATGATTCAACCCCAAAACAATGAGCGGAGGAAATAAATTATGTGCGGAATCGTAGGATATATCGGAGCAAGAAATACTCAAGAGGTCTTGATTGAAGGATTGTCGAAGCTGGAATACCGGGGTTACGACTCGGCAGGTATTGCGGTATATACAGACGGAGGCCTCAAGGTCGCTAAAGCCATGGGACGTCTGGTGAACCTGGAAAACAAGCTGGAAGGCGCTCCACTGGTTGGATCGGTCGGAATCGGTCACACGCGTTGGGCTACACACGGTAAGCCTTCCGACGTTAACTCGCACCCGCATACGGATGCTACGCAAAAATTCTCGGTCGTGCATAACGGCATCATCGAGAATTACCTGGAACTGAAAGATGAGCTGATCGCAAGCGGCGTTGAGTTCCTTTCGGAGACGGACACTGAGGTCATCTCGCATCTGGTGGCTCGTGAGTATAACGGCGACATCGTAGAGGCGGTTCAAAAAGCCATCAAACACCTGCGCGGCGCATTTGCTCTGGGCGTTCTGACTGAATATGAACCTGACCGCATCGTAGCGGTTCGTCAAGCCAGCCCGCTTATCATCGGTCTCGGCGAAAACGAAAACTTCATCGGTTCGGATATTCCAGCCATCCTGAAGTACACACGCAACGTGTTCATTCTGAACGACGGTGAAATGGCGCTTCTGACTCGTGACAGCGTAAAACTGATGACGATCGAAGGCAACCTGATTACCCGCGAAATGACGCACATTGAATGGGATGCCATCACTGCAGAAAAAGGCGGCTATGAGCATTTCATGCACAAAGAAATCCATGAGCAGCCTAGAGCTTATCAAGATACAATGCGTGGTCGTGTCGATGAAAGCGGCAAGAAAGTCGTTCTGCCTGACTTCCACATGACAGATGCACAGATCAAAAATATCAAAAACGTACAGATCATCGCCTGCGGAACCGCCTACCATGCTGGTCTGGTAGGACGTACCGTGATCGAACGTCTGGTTCGGATTCCGGTTGAAACGGATGTCGCTTCCGAATATCGCTACCGTTCGCCAATCGTAACGCCAGAAACGCTGGTTATCGTTGTGAGCCAATCCGGCGAAACCGCAGATACACTGGCTGCTCTGCGCGAAGCGCAGGCGAACGGTGCACACGTACTGGCGATCACGAACGTCGTGGGCAGCTCGATCGCACGTGATGCGAACGACGTCATTGCTACACTGGCTGGACCGGAGATCGCGGTGGCTTCGACAAAAGCGTATACGTCGCAGCTGATTGCTTTCTATCTGTTGGGTCTGTACTTCGCTCAAGTGCGCGGTACACAAACGGAAGAACAAATCGAAGAAACCATTACGGCAATGCACGCTCTGCCGGAGCAGGTTGAGACCATCCTGGCACGTGAAGAAGAAATCAAGGTGTACGCAGAGAAGTTCTCTTCGCATGACCACCTGTTCTTCATTGGACGTGGACTGGACTATGCAGCCGCTCAAGAAGGTTCTCTGAAACTCAAGGAAATCTCGTATATCCACTCCGAAGCTTATGCTGCGGGTGAGCTGAAGCACGGTACTCTCGCACTGATCGAAGACGGCGTACCGGTTATCGCACTGGCAACCGAGCAGGCGCTGATCGAAAAATCAGTCAGCAACATCAAGGAAGTCAAAGCACGTGGAGGCGAAGTTCTGGCAGTCTGCTACGAAGAAGACGCACAGGAACTGATGAAATCCGTCGACGAAGTCGTAACGATTCCTAAGACCCTTCCACTGCTGTCCGCTTCGCTGTCTGTCGTCGTGCTGCAGCTGCTGGCATACTACGCTTCCCTGGCCCTGGGCCTGGACGTAGACAAGCCGCGCAACCTGGCGAAGAGTGTAACGGTGGAATAAGAAGCGATCTTATAAATCGAATAGCATAACGCCTAAGAAAAGGATTAGCGCAGTCGAAACTGTGCTAATCCTTTTTGTGTTTCCTTTTAGTAGGTTTGGTTACGGTCTCTTCTTGTTCGACAGGAGAATGCGCTTGGTTGTCCTGCTCGTTCAATGCGCCAGCGCCTTTGCAATCTGTTTATCATGATGAATCGCTTCGGTTCCGGCATCCAGGGCGGCTTGGTAATACTCGCATTTATGCTCAATGACGCGCATCGTCTGCATCAGCTCCTGCATCTGGGCTTCTACAGCGGCTTTGCGTTCCTGAAACATGTTGAATCGCTCCTGAAGAGTAGCGTCACCATCGGAACACCAGTCAATGAACGTCTTGATCTCCTTGATCGGCATCCCGGTCATTTTCAGACATTCGATGATTCGCAGGGCGTCCAGATCAGACTCTTTGAAAAATCGGGTGCCGCCCGAGGTGCGTTCCACAAACGGCAGGAGTCCTTCTTTGTCATAATAGCGCAGGGTATATGGAGTAAGATTTAGAGCTTTAGCAGCTTCGCCAATCGTATAAGTCTTCATCAATGTTGATCTCCTCTGTCTAATGTTCAAGTGTTTAAGGTTCAAGAGATAGAACTTCGAGCGAACTTCAAATTTTTCTGATTGTAGCACGGGCATCTTGGGCAGTCAAAGAATCAACCTCATGCCGGAACTTTTTGCACAAAAGAGGGTTGACTTAGAGTTGACTCTAGGGATTAGCATGGAAGATGCAAGTGAATTTATCCGATACTACACCTTCAGGAGGTCATCTTATGTCAACAGCTCAAGCACGTGCCGTCTTCGATTCAGCCGGTCCTTTTCAACCGACCGAAATCCAGCGTCGTGAGCTTCAACCTCATGACATCTTGATCGAGATCAAATATGCGGGCATCTGCCATTCGGATATTCACAGCGCTCGTGGAGAGTGGGGTCCGGTGCAGTATCCATTCGTGCCCGGACATGAAATTGCCGGGATCGTGGCAGCGGTAGGGTCGGCTGTAACCAAACATGCAGTCGGAGACCGGGTAGGCGTAGGCTGCATGGTCGATTCCTGCGGCGAATGTGTACACTGTCACGAAGGCGAGGAGCAATACTGTCTGGAAGGAATGACAGGTACATACGGCTCCGTCGATCGTTACGGTCAATACACGCAGGGCGGTTACTCCAGCCATATTGTAGTCACGGAAGATTTCGTTGTGCGGATTCCGGATGCTCTCTCGTTGGAAGCGGCTGCTCCACTGCTGTGCGCCGGGATTACGACTTATTCACCGCTGCGCCATTGGGATGTAAAAGCGGGTCAGAAGGTCGCGGTAGTGGGACTCGGTGGACTGGGGCATATGGCCGTGAAATTTGCTCATGCGATGGGTGCGGAAGTGACGGTACTGTCGCAAACGCTGAAAAAGAAAGAAGATGGGCTGAAGCTTGGAGCCGACCATTATTATGCAACCAGTGATGTGGAGACGTTTAAATCGCTGGCTGGTTCGTTTGACCTGATTATCAATACAGTAAGTGCACAGATCGACATTAACGCCTACCTGTCGCTGCTGGCGGTTGATGGTACCCTGGTTAACGTCGGTGCACCAGCCGAACCGCTGCCAGTTCAGGTGTTCTCCTTGATTGGCAAACGTCGTTCATTCGCAGGCTCGTCGATCGGCGGCATCCGCGAAACTCAGGAAATGCTGGACTTCTGCGCCGAGCATAACATTACGCCAGAGATCGAAGTCATTTCTGCGGATCGGATTGACGAAGCTTGGGAGCGCGTGATGAAGTCAGATGTCAAATATCGCTTTGTTATCGACATCGCTACGCTGTAACGGTCGATCAGAAGTCTGATTCCATTTAGAGTGACGTTTATTCATCAGCGCGGCAATAATAAACGGCTTTGCTCCAATTTCGGGCAAAGCCGTTTTTGTGTTGATCCGTGGTTCCGCTAGACTTCCATTCTTATAAGACCTTGTTCATCTGCCGATTCCTTATTCCACATGGACAGGTGCATTTGCTTACCGCTCTCTTTGTTCAGTGTGGGCAAGCAGCAGCTTCTTGACCTCGATCAATTCGCTTTCGATTCGATGCAGATGGCTCTGCATGTCATCAATCTCTTGTTCGGCCTTGTAGTTAATAGCAAAGTCGATAATGGATTCATGTTTGTCTCGTGAAGCCTGTCGGTTCTGACTCATCATAATCACGGGAGCCTGGAACGCAGCAATAAAAGACAAACACAGGTTTAACAAGATAAATGGCGGTTCATCAAAATGGCTGCGGGTAAACGGTGTGCTGTTCCAACCCACCCATACCACCAGAAAAATCGCAAAATAGACAATGAATGCCCAACTGCCGCCGAAGGCTGCCATGCGATCCGCAAGCCGATCCGACCAGCTTGTCTTTTTTTGATAAGCTTCATCCAGGTGGGATACGATGCTTCTCTCGTAATGATCGACCAGTCGATCAATGCGCTGTCTATTCTCCGGATTCAGTTCAATATCAAAGCCTTGAATATGAGAAACAGGAAGAGAGGGAGTTCCTTTTTTTTGAAAGAAATTCATTTTGGACATGTGGACGGCCTCCTTCGATGTCAGGCAGTCCGGTCTTGATCTTCAATCCGTAGAAAGGAGCTGGCTCCATACTCGAATAAGCGATCATTTGTTAACCCGACTGCCTCTGGATTTATGGATTCTGGACTGGATTCCGATGATAATCGACTCCTCATCGAGGATGGTTCAACTCCTTTCCTGATCCTGTTGGCAAGGTGAATGCTTCTGTTCGTTTCTGTTCCTACGGGCGGACAGGTGTCCAAATCAAAAACGCCCTTCAGCTCAACTGAAGGGCGCGTCCAGGCATACGGAATATGCCAATCCGGTATCCCTGAGTTGAGCTTTAGCACTATACAACGTAAAAGAACAACGTGGAAAACGAAGTCCTTTAGCCACCTTATGAAAAGCCTTGATCCGGCAGTTCCTGTTCTACCCATTGGCATCTCTCGATGTTTCCGGGCAGTGGCCTGTGTTTGTATAGGAGCCTCACCTAACGAGGATCTACATATGAATTACCTTGCGATCATACTGCTGGATATACATCCTGTCAAGATGCTTGTCGAGCGGCTTTTTTTGCATATGGTTGCTGGATTACATGTGGAAAAGAGCTATAATAATGCAGCAGACCATCTCAAACGCAAGGAGAGAACAGATTGAACATCCGCTATTCCCCGAAATTGCCCCGTCACCTTGCCCTTCATAACCGAACCTGGCTGGTCTGGCTGCTGCTGGCGGCTACCGTGCTGTTGGCTTCGCCATCGATTGGGCGAGTGAACGCTGATGTGTTCTCTGTCGAACCCGACGATCCGAACATTCATTATGTGGGCCGCTGGGACACTTCCGTTCCGGGGATTTACCGAGGATACTGGGCGGGAACCTCGTTAACGATGGGGTTTACGGGAACGAGCGCCAAGCTGCGGCTTGGGGATGTGGCAGCTCCCTCACGTTCCAATATTTATGTGTCGATTGATGGAGGGCCGTTTAAGCTGTACCCGAGCGCTCTCGGATTGGTGAATCTGACTCCCCAACGGCTGCTCCCTGGCGAACATACCTTAACCGTGGTGACCCGCGATATTCGGGATACGATTGTTTTTCGAGGGCTGCTGCTGGACGAAGGGGCGGAGACGGTCGCCGTACCTGAACGTGATCGCTGGATTGAGTTTGTCGGCGATTCGATTACGGTCGGCTACAAAAACCCCGATGTGGCGCTGGATTCGTATGCCTGGCTGACGGGAGAGAAGCTGGGCGTGGATCATACGCAAATTGCGTATACGGGTATTTGTCTGACCGATGGAGTCTCCTGCAACGGACTGCCACCAAGGGGAATGAGCGAACAATATTTCAAGCTTCAGCCGCTGGATTATGCCGATTCGCCGGAATGGAACTTCCAGGGGCGGCAGCCAGATGCGGTAGTCGTGAATATTGGAACAAATGATGGTCGGGCACAGATCGACCGGAACGTATTTACCCAGACGTATGTGCGGTTTCTTGAACGTCTGCGTCAGGCGCATCCGGATGCCGAACTGTTTGTCCTGCGACCGCTGCATGGATATATGAATAAGGAAACGCAGCAAGCCGTCGAACTTCGCCAGGCGGACGGGGACACCAAGCTGTATGTAATCGATACCGCTGGATGGTTGTCGGAGGGCGATTACAGCGATGGCCTGCATCCGTCGGTTGAGGGAAATAGGAAAATGGCCGATCGTCTTTCGGAGGCGCTGCAAAACGCATGGGATGAATGAAGGTAAGGTTTCGGGGGAAATACCCGGAGCCTTTTTTGCGGTCAAAGGGGAAATGGGGACTCACACAGTGCTATAATAGAGAGTAATGGCAAAAGGAAATATGACGTTAGCGCAATCATCAGCATCAGCGAAGTTACAATCCCCGAACGCTGCATTCAAGATTCGCGGCGGCACCGGGCAAGTTATAGGGGCTGCCGGGCAAGGCTTGCGGTAGGCCCCACATTTTATGTGCAGAGACAAAGGAGAAGACAACATGATCGTTAAAACCGAGCAAGAACTCGAAGGATTGAAAAAAATCGGCAGAATCGTCGCGCTCATCCGCGATGAGCTGAAGGAAATGGCCAAACCGGGCGTACGCACCCTTGATCTTGACCGCCGCGCAGCGGAGCTGTTTGAAGAACATGGCGCTGTGTCCGCTCCAAAATCCACTTACGACTTCCCAGGGTATACCTGCATCAGCGTCAACGAAGAAGTCGCTCACGGTATTCCAAGCGAGCGAGTTATTCAAGAAGGCGACCTGGTAAACGTGGATGTATCGGCTTCGTGCGACGGATATTTTGCGGATACAGGTGTGTCGTTTGTTGTGGGCAAAGGCGATCCTCGCCTGGTTGAGCTGTGTGAAGCCGCTGTTGAAGCGTTCGAAGCAGGAGCCGCCAAGATCAAGGCAGGTTCCAAGCGCAATAACGCCGGCAAAGCCGCTTATAACGTTGCGCGTCGTCACGGTTTCAACATCATCGAGACGCTGACTGGGCACGGCATTGGTACAGCACTGCATGACGAACCCGAGTATATTCTGAGCTATTATGATCCAACGGATACCGACCTGTGGAAAGATGGCACGGTAATCGCATTTGAGCCATTTGTATCGACCAATGCGCGTGAAGTGTTTGAAGATGAGCATGACGGTTGGACACTGAGAGCGGATGACGGCAGCCTGGTGGCTCAATATGAGCATACGATGATTATCACCAAAGGTGAGCCGATCATTTTGACGAAATAGGCCTCGACTATGGAGAAAATGACCGCTACACGTTTACTTAATGAAACGCTGCGTATTCGGGAAGGGCAGGGAGCAGAAGCGGCTTATCGGTTTGTGCAGGAGCAGTCCGTACGGGGTGGAGAGCGTTTGAATGGGCAGGGAGTGAGCGAGGTAGGTAATGCTCCGGACTTCATCACGGAATCTACCGTCCCAGATGCTCGAAAAAGCAATCTGCTCTATGCGCTGGCCGCTGCTTCCGGTCATACGGACGAAGCGCTGAAGCTTCTGCGCAAAGCAGTCATGGATGACGGCTTCTGGTATCCAGCGGATTACCTGCTGGAAGATGAAGATCTGGAGCCGCTGCGCGGGATGGACGGATTCGCTGAATTGGCGGATCTGTGCGCCAAGCGCGAGGAGGCGGCGCTTGGGAATGCGGCGCCGGGGCTTGTAGTGCTGGGTGGAGAGAATGGAGAAGCCGCCGGTGTTCAGGCGGGTGAACCGGGGCAGGATGGTGGAGAAGCCGCCAGTGTTCAGGCAGATAAGAGGCTGGCCGCTGCTGCGCGACCGCTGCTGCTGGCGCTGCATGGCGATCAAGAGAACGAGCGTGATTCGGCGCCGTTCTGGGGCACGGCTTCGCGTGCCGGTTGGACGGTCGGCCTCGTCCGCTCCTCGCAGATGAGGTTCTCGGACGCCTATGGCTGGGACGACATCGACCTGGGCGCGGCTGAGCTGCGCGAGCATCTGGAGACGATCCGCGGCGCGGCCTCGAATGAGGAGGAAGCGCCCGTCGTGTTGGGCGCCTTCTCGGCCGGAGCCGAGGTGGCGCTGAACGCGCTATTGCACGACGAGCTGCCAGCGGAGGGCCTGGTGTTGGTCTCGCCCTGGCTGGCAGAGCCGGGCGAATGGGCGGAGGCACTCGGACGGCTGGAAGGCCGAACGCCGCGCGTGGTACTGCTTGTAGGCACCGAAGATTCCGAAGGGTGCGAAGCAGCGGAAGCGCTGATGGAAGCGATGCAGGAAGCGGAGCTGGAATTCCGGCTGGAGATGTTGCCGGGGATGGGGCATGATTACCCGGCGGACTTTGCGCCGCGGCTTGAGGCGGCGCTGGTGTGGATCGCGCAGGATACGAGCGCGTATTCGGACTGACGGGGCGTGTCGCTGGAGCGGAATGAGTGGAAGCTACAGGCTGGGAAAGCGGAAGGTTAGTCGAGTCGGAAAGCGAAAGCAGCTGAGGACTGTTGTTCAGGCAGTTGGGTGGTCAGCAGTTGAGCAGCCCATCGAAGCTAACGGATTGTACAGACGATTAGAACAAAAATGCCCACCGAAAATGCGAGAAAATGAACGATTTTCCATTCTAAGCATCACCTCGATCCGTTAGTGGTCAGAGAGCAAGCTGGAGTGAATTCAGAAGAGAACTGAAAAGTGCGTAGAAGCTTGGACGCTCCAAAAGTGCGAACCCCAAGCTCCCATGAAATCCCCGGGAGGTTCGCACCCCGCGTGGCACTAGGAATTTCACGTTTTTTCTTGTGTTTTTGTCCTATTTTGATTGGGCCGATTTTGAGGTTCGCACTTTTAGCACTGCCAGCCCTTGCGGGGTAAGGGCTGAGAGGGTGAACAGTCGCTCCCCGTGCGGGAGCGTGGATTGAAACATACCGTTTACCGGGCGCTGCATGAGGCAACTCAAGTCGCTCCCCGTGCGGGAGCGTGGATTGAAACGCGGAGCGCTTCGCGCAACGCCGGTACATCCCGTGTCGCTCCCCGTGCGGGAGCGTGGATTGAAACCGGACAAACGATCTTGGATGGGATTTCTGACGGTGTCGCTCCCCGTGCGGGAGCGTGGATTGAAACTGAATCTCAGGCGTAGGAATTGAGGATGCTTGCAGTCGCTCCCCGTGCGGAAGCGTGGATTGAAACATTTTTGAACTTTCTGACGAGGACGGTTCCGTAGAGTCGCTCCCCGTGCGGGAGCGTGGATTGAAACTCTCCATATTCAGAAGTTAATTGATCGTAAATTCTTGTCGCTCCCCCTCACGGGAGCGTAGATTACAACGCATAACTCATCAAGTCCGTTTGCGCAATAAAGGCCGTTCTTCACCCACCCCATTCACCGCAGTAACGCAGCGCAAAAATAACCGTTGACACGTTATGGCATGCCCGGTATATTGGTTGAAAAATCGTTGGACCCGGCAGGAAGTTTTTCCGAGGCGTCTTGCAAGTGAAGGCGTCTTTTTTGCGTGAGGGCCGGAAATGGAGTGGAGAATGGAGCAAGAACAAAGCGGGAATTTTCAGCGGAAAATGCAGGTTCGACATGTCGTGATGCTGTCGCTGGGAGGCGTGATCGGAACAGGGTTGTTCCTGAGTTCCGGCTATACGATTCAACAGGCGGGGCCGGTTGGGACAATTCTGTCCTATGCGGTGGGGGCTATTGCCGTGTATCTCGTCATGTTGTGCCTGGGTGAATTGTCGGTGCAGATGCCGGAGACAGGGGCTTTTCATACGTATGCGGCTAAATATATTGGTCCGGCTACTGGCTACACGGTGGCTTGGCTCTATTGGTTAACCTGGACGGTCGCGTTGGGTTCGGAGTTTACCGCAGCCGGGCTGCTCATGCAGCGCTGGTTTCCGGATGTAAACGTCTGGATCTGGAGTGCCTTATTCGCCGCCCTGATCTTCGCTTTGAACGCCAGCAGCGTGCGCTTTTTCGCAGAATCCGAGTTCTGGTTCTCCCTCGTCAAGGTGCTGACCATCGTGGCATTTATCGTGATTGGCGCCGCTGCCATGTTTGGCATCGTGCCGATGGAAGGACGCGACACCGCGCCACTTCTGTCCAATCTGACGGCAGACGGCTGGTTCCCGCACGGAGCCACGGCGATTCTGATGACCATGCTTGCGGTTAACTTTGCTTTTTCCGGAACCGAACTGATCGGGATTGCCGCAGGCGAGACGGTTGATCCCACGCGTACGATTCCCAAGGCGATTCGCACGACGCTGGTTCGCTTGGTGCTCTTTTTCCTAGGGACGATTGTCGTGCTGTCTGCTCTGCTGCCGATGGATGATGCCGGTGTGCTGGAAAGTCCATTCGTCGCCGTGCTGGATCGGGTAGGGATTCCCTATGCGGCGGATGTAATGAACTTCGTCATTCTGACCGCAATCCTCTCGGCAGCCAACTCGGGGTTGTACGCCTCTTCGCGGATGCTCTGGTCGCTCGCGGACAAAGGCACCATTCCTCGTTCGCTGGCGAGTGTGACCCAACGCGGCGTACCGCTGAACGCACTTATTCTCAGCATGGCTGGAGGAGCGCTTGCGCTGCTCTCGAGTATTGTGGCACCCGGCACCGTCTACATCGCGCTTGTCTCTATCTCGGGTCTTGCCGTGGTTGTCGTCTGGATGAGCATCAGCCTGTCCCAACTGCTGTTCCGCCGGGCTTATCTGCGGGAAGGTCACTCGGTTCAGGATCTTGCTTACCGCACGCCAGGTTATCCCTTTGTACCGATTGCTTCGTTCCTGCTCTGCCTCTTGTCCTGCATCGGCATTGCCTTTGACCCCACTCAGCGTATTGCGTTGTACTGCGGAGTGCCGTTTATCCTGCTCTGCTATGCCGCCTACTATTTGACGAATCGCAGCGGATCGACTTCCAACTAACTGAACGCTAACTTACTCACAGCGAAAGGAGATCATTGCATATGAAAATTTCTGACCAAAATCCCATTGCAGCGATTCTGGATAACCATCCCGTATTGATTCTCGACGGTGCGATGGCAACTGAACTGGAAAGGCACGGCTGCAACCTGGATGATCCACTGTGGTCAGCCCGCGTGCTGCTGGAGCAGCCGGAGCTGATCCGGCGCGTACACGAAGATTATTTCCGTGCGGGTGCAGACTGTGCGATCACGGCAAGCTACCAGGCGACGGTTGAAGGATTTGCGGCGCGCGGGATTGAAGAGGCGGAAGCGCTGAAGCTCATTCGGCAGACCGTAAGCCTTGCGGCGCAAGCGCGAGATACCTTCTGGATGCAAAAAGAAGACGAACAGAAAAATGAAGATCCGGCGGCCGACCAACGTCAGCGTCCCAAGCCGCTGGTTGCCGCTTCGGTGGGACCCTATGGCGCTTTTCTGGCGGATGGATCGGAGTATGTGGGACATTATGGCTTCAGCGATGAACGTCTGACGGCGTTCCATCGTCCGCGGATGCAGGCGCTGGTCGAAGCCGGAGCGGATCTGCTGGCGTTTGAGACCATCCCTTCGCTTCAGGAAGCACGGGTGTTAGCCAATCTGCTGGAAGAGTTCCCGGGTACATTTGCCTGGATGTCCTTTTCACTCCGGGATGGGCAGACGATCAGCGAAGGGACTTCGATTGAAGAATGTGTGCAGGCGCTGGAGCCTTATGCGCAGATTGCAGCGATTGGGGTAAACTGTGCGCCTTCTTCAGCAGCAGCCGAGGCGGTTGCCCGCTTTGCCGCTTGTACGGAGAAGCCGGTGCTGGTTTACCCCAACTCAGGTGAGACCTATGACGCGACCACCAAGACCTGGCATGTTCGTGAATCGACAGCCTGCCTTCCATTTGCGGATTCAGCGCGTGCCTGGTATGAAGCCGGCGCCCGATTGATTGGGGGCTGCTGCCGAACGACGCCTCAGCAGATTGCTGAGATTGCGGCGGTCTGGCGAGATTAATATTTTTAAAAAAAGTTTGCTCCAAAAGTGATCCAAATCTTCCGTCACTTCGATTCATAGGATGAGAGTACCGCAGCAGCGGAGTCCACGAACAGCCCCATCACCTGAATCGTACCTTCAGCGGCAGGCGCTCTCATGTTCCGCGGTGCGCAAGAGGATTATGCGGCAGTCTTTCCCAGTTTCGATCATCCCCTCAACCGACCCTAATCCCCACACTCGGTCGAAGTTTGATCCTCAAAAGGCGCCATGACTTGTATACCCTTCAACTTCAGCAATCTTTCTTGCACGCCAGCGTCCGCGGAAACAGCAAAAATCCCTGATCTGAGATCAGGGATTTTTGCTGCTTTTGGCTCATGGAACAAACGGTTCCTCCATTCGTCCAATCGAAATCAGGCTCCGCCGCCGGTTGTGGTTGCCAGCAGCGTATCCACATTCAACACCAGCACCAGTCGGTCTCCATGTTCAAACACCGAAGGCAGGAAGCGGCGGCTGGCCACCTCTTCGTTATCGCTGAGTGCCGATTCAGGAACGGAAGCCGTATCGTCGAGGGAATCGACAAGCAGGGCAACCTTCTCGCGGCGAAGCAGGATAAACTTATCCGTATCCCGCTGATCTTCGTGCGATACATTCAATTTTTTGCGCAGATTGACAATGGTATAGATCTCGTCGCGGATCTTCACGACGCCTTCATGCCAGTTCGAGGAGAACGGGATGGAGGTGCCGGGCTTGGAATTTTGGATCTCGTCAATTTCATGGAACGGAATACCGTAGGTTTTGTCGGCCAGTTTGAATAAAATAAAGTCGCTCATCGTATATGCCGGTCCCCTTCATTAAACGGATGGTTTAACGTCATTATAGGCGATCTCAGACGCCCATGCTACCCAAATCGAGGAAAATCCTTGAACACGACTATTCAGGAGAAGGGGCGCATGGTACACTTAACACGTACCAGGCGACCTGAGCCTGGGTATTGAATGTTTGATAAATTTAGTACCAGATACTAAGCGGTAACCGATAAATAAGCGGAAGACGGAAGGAGCAGTCCACGTGTTGTATCAACCCCTTGCCAGATTTGCCAGACTGTTGTTGCGAGGATTCGGAAAATTCGAGATCATCGGAGCGGACAAACTGCCCAAAGAGGGTGGTTATGTCATTACCTGCACGCATAAAGGCTGGATGGACGTGGTCGCGTTGGGCTGTTCTCTCCTGCCAACCGAAGTTCATTTTATGGCCAAAAAAGAACTTTTTAGTAAAAAGATTACTGACAAACTGCTGCGCGACATCAACGCCTTTCCTGTTGATCGGGAGAATCCCGGACCCAGCAGTCTGAAGATTCCCATTCAACTGATTAAGCAGGGCAAGACAATTGGTATCTTCCCTTCGGGCACTCGTTCGTCGGAAGACGTCCCGCTCAAGCGCGGTGCGGTGACGATTGCCAGCATGGCAAAGGCTCCGATTGTACCTGCCGCTTACGCCGGCCCCAAAGGACTCAAGGATCTGCTGCGCGGCAAGAAGACCCGGCTGGTTATCGGCGACCCGATTCCAACCGTCAGCCAGAGCGAAGACGGATCGAAGGGCAAGAAGGATCTGAATGAACTGGCCGATCGCCTGGCGCTTGCCATGAACACGCTGGAATCGGGACTCAAACGTCTGGATGAGAGCGGGCAGCCGAATTAAATACAGATTAGCGGTAGGACGGTCGTCCGTGGACGACTCTGAAAGCGTGCCGATTGGGCACGCTTTTTCTTTTTTGCCTGATATTCTTCGCCCTTTTATGCTTCATAGGGGTGTTTAGGGGACTTTATAAGATCGGCACCCTATTGAACCTTTGATGGGAGAAGCGTATGATCGGAAATGCGGTTACCTAAACATACATAGTAATCAAAGATAACAGAAACCGCATAGAGGAGAGAACTTAAATGAAAACACTATCAAGTATGCAGCGTCTGGGTTTAATTGTGGCGCTGGTACTGATCTGGGGCGTCTCATGGTCGATCTACAAGGTCGCCCTTGATTATACACCTCCGCTGTTGTTTGCCGGGATGCGCACGCTGCTGGGGGGTGTGCTGCTCATGCTGCTATTGTGGCCCAAGCGCAGCCGCATCCGGTGGAAGCAGAATCGCAGCGTCTATCTGATCTCCGCACTGCTGAATGTCGTGCTGTTTTACGGCCTGCAAACCATCGGTCTGCTCTATATGCCCTCCGGCTTGTTCACCGTACTGGTGTATCTTCAGCCCGTGCTCGTGGGACTGTTCGCTTCGCTGTGGCTGGATGAACGGATGACGCCGCTCAAGGCAACCGGGCTGCTTCTGGGCTTCCTGGGTGTCGTCTCGGTAAGCGTAGGCGGCTTCTCCGGACATATCGCGGTGATCGGGGTTGTCCTGGCGATTGCGACTGCAATCAGTTGGGCATTTGGCACTGTTTTTATCAAAAAGTCCGGAGCTTCGGTCGATTCCTTGTGGCTGGTGGCCTTCCAATGTACCCTGGGCGGTATCGTACTTACTGTATCCGGCTTACTGACCGAGAGTTGGAGCGATATTGTCTGGAACGGCGCTTACCTGACCGGATTGATCTTTGGCGTATTCCTGGGCATCGCCTTGTCGTGGATCATCTATATCACTCTGACACAGGCAGGAGAAGCCAGTCAGGTGGCCTCTTATACGTTCCTGGTTCCGCTGCTGTCCGTTCTGATCGGTACGCTGGCGCTGCACGAACCCTTTAGCCGCTTCCTGCTGCTGGGCCTGGTCTTGATCGGCGGCGGTATCTATCTCGTCAATCGCAAGGCAAGACCCAGACCAACCGCGGCAGCCAGTTAGAAGCTGAGACCGGTTCGCTGAATCCGAGATTATTGAAGCCTGATTAAAGGTTAAAGTTTGATTGAAGGTTGTTCGCCGCCCTGGGGCGGCTTTTTTGATGTTTTGCCTTGTGGGTCGTTGATTCGGATGTGTTCAAAACGGATAGAATTGCAAATACCCATCTCTTCCGGTCGATCAGACGTAGGACAAGAGAACTCTTGATTGAGAGGAGCCAAACTTCATGAAAATTGCCTACAACACTGAAACGCTTTTTAACGGACGAAGTCTGGATGAAGTCCTGCCCATTCTGCACGGTATTGGGGCGCAGGCGATTGAGTTCTGGTCCTGGGCCGACAAGGATCTGCCCAGTATCGAAGCCATGTGCAGGGAGTTGGAGATGGAGGTGGCCTCAGTGGTGCTGGTGACGGATACGCTGCTGGACAAGGAAGGTAGGCAGCAGGCGCTGGAAAAAGTGGAACAGGCGGCTCAAGCGGCGCGTTCGCTCCACTGTCCGACTCTCGTACACAGCGTGGGATTCGAGGTGGACGGTTACAGCCGTGAAGAGATGAGAGCCAACCTGGTAGAGGGACTGAAGGAAGCGGCAGCCTTGCTTGAAACATACAACGTGACGATTGCCATCGAGCCGATGAATACGGTACGTGATAAGGAGTTAACCGGCTACTTTCTCACGACATCGGATGAAGCCTTTGACATTGTGCGAGAAGTGAACCATCCGCTCATCAAGGTCTGCTACGATTTCTACCATGTCCAGATCATGGAAGGCAATGTGATCTCCCGCATGTTTAATGGGATTCAGCAGATTGGGCATATTCAAGCGGCAGGCGTGCCAGGAAGAAATGAGCTGTTCCTGGGCGAGCTGCATTACGATCGTATTTTTGATGCGATCAAGCAGACGAATTATGAGGGATATGTAGGAATCGAATATTTCCCTTCGCATGACCCATCCGATGATCTTAGGGAAATTCAGTCCAAATACCACACCGGGTGAATTCCACGTGCCTCTACCCCTGACAATGGCTTGTGTAAAAATGGGTATATAGGTATCACATAGACTTGGCCCGGAGGTGCGGTGTGGAAATCATAAATATTGTGCTTGTTATTTTGCTTATCGTACTGACGGCTTTTTTTGTTGCGTCAGAGTATTCGATCATTCGGGTGAGAGTATCGCGGATTAATCAGCTGGCGGAAGATGGCAACAAGAACGCGCAGGCTGTCAAACGAATCTTGGGACGGCTGGATGAATTCCTGTCCGCCAGCCAGTTGGGAACTACGCTGACGTCGCTTGCGCTCGGCTGGTTGGGCGAATCGACGGTAGAGGAGTTGCTTGCCCCCGTATTCGTCTGGCTGCATATTCCCGAATCGGTAACGGGTGTGCTGTCTTTCCTGTTGGCGTTCCTGATCCTGACCTATTTTGAAGTGCTGATCGGGGAATTGGTGCCCAAGACGGTGGCCATTCAGATTGCAGAGCCACTGGCGCTTGCGCTGGCTCGGCCGCTCATTATCTTCTACCGCATCACGTATCCGTTCAACTGGATTCTGAGCCGTTCCTCGCGCGTTATAAGCGGACTATTTGGACTCAAGCCGTTGACGGAAGGGGAAGCGGCGCAGAGCGAAGCGGAACTCCGATTGGCGCTGTCAGAAGGCTATAAGAGCGGGGAGATTACGCCAACCGAATATCGCTATCTGAACAATGTCTTCGACTTCGACGAACGCGATGCCCAGGAGATTATGGTGCCGCGCACCCAGATTCGCCATCTGCCGCAGGACTCGGATGTGCGTGACCTTATTGCGCTGATTGAACCCAAGACGTACAGCCTCGTTCCGGTATCCGTCGATGAGGACAAGGATCATATCGTGGGCATGGTGAACGTCAAGCAGGTGCTCAGTGATTACGTCAGACGCGGCGGGGGAGGGCCTCAGCCAATCGCTCCCTATATTCGCCCGGTCATTCAGGTCATCGAGACGGTACGCGCACGCGATCTGCTGGGTCGTATGCAGAAGGAAGGCATCCACATGGCTGTATTGATGGATGAATATGGCGGCACGTCGGGACTGGTCACGCTTGAGGATCTGCTGGAAGAGATTGTGGGCGATATTCCGTCCAGTTCTTCGCCAGCCGGTGGAACCGCGCCAACGCCGCTGATTCGCCCGGATGGGGAAGATCGCTTCCAGATCAGCGCCACCGCGCTGCTTCATGACGTCAATCGCAAACTCGGAACGGATATTGATTCGGAAGAAGTCTATACCATCGGCGGCTGGCTGCTGTCTGAGAAGTTCGATCTCAAGCAGGGCGATACATTAAGCCAGGAGGGCTGGGATTGGACGATTCGTTCGATGGAAGGCGGACGGATTCGTCAGATCGAAGCCGTACGTGCCGTGAGGAGAGAGCGCGAACCTGTTTCTACGTGAAAAGGGGGAACGAAAATGAACAAGAAGCGATGGATGCGAGGCGGCGGTGCAGGAGCGCTGACGCTGGCGCTGCTGACTGTAGGCGCAGGGTATGCGGCGCAGCCAGCGGGAGCCGCAAGTCTACAGCCCACAGCCGAACCGACTGTGGTTCAAGCCGCTGCTCAAGATTCTACTCCGGTGAAGAAGCCGGATTCGAGCAGCCAGGCGGCCGCCGAGAAAAAGCAGATTCTGCGCCAGGCCAACCTCGCCCTGCGTGCGCTGGCTGACCGGGACTTTGCTGCACTCGCCGATCAGGTGGGCGCGGAAGGGCTTCGTTTTTCCGCTTATGCCTATGTGGTTCCCGAGAGCGATCGCGTGCTGACCGCAGACGAACTGCGCGGAGCTTGGGCGGATCGCAAGCCTTATGTCTGGGGTTCCTATGATGGCAGCGGCAGGCCAATCCGGCTGGATTTCCGTGGCTACTACACGAAGTTTCTCTATAATCTCCCCTACACCGCCCCGGATGGAGTGGGGTATAACCGAACCATCGGCGGCGGCAACATGCCCAACAACCTGAATGAAGTCTATCCGGATGCTGTGTTCGTCGAGTTTTATGTCAAAGGCGGGCGAAGCGGCGTTCCGAATGTCGGCGGTATGGATTGGGGCAGTCTGCGTTTTGTGTTCCAGCCTGTCGAGGGCAAGTGGACATTGGTCGGCATTGTGGGGGATCGCTGGACAATCTAGCTGATGCAGCCAAATCCGGAACTCCGAAAGGCAGAGCGCAGGCAATGACAAGTTGGGGATAAAAAAGGAATAGATGTGAAGAATATGTGAAAGATTTCAACAGTTTGGGGATAAAGCAGGGCTTTTTGGGGATAAACTTGTGTATAGAGCTGGAATAACCTGTGAGTAAACGCAAACTTATACACAGGTATTCAAGAGATGTTGAATTGATCGACCCAAAGGGAGAAGCAGCCTCGAGTGTATCTGGCGGAAGAACGGATTTCCTTTCCCGGCAGGTTGACGGTATCATATAATGGACAAAAGGACTTCCCTATGAAGTCCGCCATGAAAGGGAGGAACCAAGATGGCCGCCAAGAAAAAGCAGACCGCCGCTCGTCCAGCTGCATCGGACAAACCCGCGACGCTGAAAGATATGCTCAACCCCGAAGTGCTGGCAAAATTGCAGGCGCAGGCCAATGAGCTAAAGCAGTCCGAAGCGGATCGCCGCGAGGAAGAACAGCGCCAGGCCGCCGAAGCGAAGAAGGCAGAACGCAAGCGTCTGGAGAATGACTTTGAGTATCTGCTGGGTCAGAGCGAAGGCAAGAAGATCAACAAATACGACTGAGTGGCGAGGGAAAATACGATGATCGAACGAGAGCGTATTATTGAAGCTTATTTCAAATCCTGGATCAGCAAAAACAAAGCGATGTTGAGAGAAACGTTCGCCCCGAACATTGTTTATTCCGAATCTTACGGGCCTGAATATCACGGAATCGATACGGTCGAAAATTGGTTCGACGATTGGAACAAACGCGGAAACGTGTTGGCTTGGGAGATCAAGCAGTTTATTCATCAGGGCGATGTAACGGCTGTCGAATGGTACTTCAAGTATGATTACGATGCGGAAGTGGACGAATTCGACGGCGTATCGTGGATCGAATTCAGCGCCGACAACTTGGTCGTGAATTTAAAAGAGTTCCAATCCAAATTGCCGCATTACGATCCGTACAAGTAAAAGAGGGTAGCCGAAAAATCAAAAATTAAAATATTTGAAATCCGGCCTCGGCCGGGTTTCTTTTTTTTGTGCGTTGACAACCCCCAACCAACAAGAGTATAGTGTGCTTTGTTAATCGTAATAATTACTATTTTATTGAAGGAGCGGTACGAATGGAGAGCCAAAAGATTCCGGTTACCGTCCTGTGCGGTTATTTGGGATCGGGGAAAACGACTCTATTGAATCATATTCTTCATAACCGTCAGGGCTTGAAAGTCGCGGTCATTGTCAATGACATGAGCGAGATCAACGTGGACGCGGGGCTGGTTGCCGGTGAAGCGGGGCTGTCGCGCACGGAAGAGAAGCTGGTGGAGATGTCCAATGGCTGTATCTGCTGCACGCTGCGTGAAGATCTGCTGCGCGAGGTTCAGCGGTTGGCGGATGAGGGACGGTTTGACTATATTCTGATCGAGTCCACAGGCATCAGCGAACCGGTGCCGATTGCCCAGACTTTCAGCTATGCGGACGAGGATACAGGCGTGGATCTGACTTCGGCTGCCCGATTGGACTGTATGGTGACGGTGGTGGATGCGTATCGCTTCTGGCATGATTTTGAGTCGGGAGAGAGTCTGTTGGCGCGTGGTCAGGCAGCCGGAGCGGACGACCTGCGTGATGTGACGGATCTGCTGATCGATCAGGTGGAGACGTGCGATGTGCTGCTGCTCAACAAGTGCGATCTGGTTGAGCCGGACGAACTCGAGCGTCTGGAGCGGGTACTGCGCAAGCTTCAGCCGTCGGCGAAGATCATTCGCACGGTTCAAGGGCAGGTCGATCCGGCTGAGATCTTGAACACCGGATTGTTCGATGTAGAGAAAGCCAGTCTGACGCCAGGTTGGATTCGGGAGCTTCAAAAAGAAGAACACACGCCCGAGACCGAGGAATATGGCATTAGCTCTTTTGTATACCGCCGCAGACGTCCTTTTCACCCGGAACGACTGGCTGGGGTATTAAGTGAATGGCCAACTGAAGTTGTGCGAGCCAAAGGCCTGATCTGGATGGCTGCCGGACAGGATTGGGCGGCGAGTCTAAGTCAGGCGGGGCCTTCGATTCAATTTGGCCCGGCGGGAAGCTGGATAGCCGGACTGCCGGACGAGGAGCGCAGACAGCTGTTCACTCAGCAGCCTGAACTTCGGGAAGGTTGGGACGAGCAGACGGGCGACCGCATGACAGAGTTCGTCTTGATCGGCATCGAGATGGAACGTGAAGTCATTGAAGCGGAGCTGGACAGCTGCCTATTGAGCGACGAAGAGATGCAGGCAGACTGGTCGGCTTTTTACAATCCGCTGCCCTGGTACGTTCCGGAATTGGAAGAAGTGTAGGCTCTAGCTGAGTTTAGATCTGAATATAAGGAGGACATCATCATGGCGAAAAAGTCCAAAGTCGTGCGGGAGCGCAAACGGCAGGAGACCGTTGCAAAATATGCGGAGCTGCGCAAGGAATTAAAGGCCAAAGGCGACTATGCGGCGCTGCAAAAATTACCGCGTGACGCCTCACCCACCCGGCTCAAAAACCGCTGTGAGCTGACAGGACGCCCACGCGGGTATCTTCGCAAGTTCAAAGTCTCCCGAATCATGTTCCGCGAGCTGGCGCATAAAGGGCAGATTCCCGGTGTTACCAAGTCGAGTTGGTAGGAGAAGTCATTCGCTTTAGCTGGTGGACAATTGGGAGAGGCTGTCGTTTATCTGAGCTTCACAGCCATAGTGATAAATAGGAGGTAGGAATGATGAGAGTAATCGTAACGTTAGCCTGCACAGAATGTGGGGATCGCAACTACACAACGACCAAGAACAAACGCAATCACCCGGAACGTCTGGAATTGAAAAAATACTGCCCGCGTCTCAAGAAATACACGATTCACCGGGAGACTCGTTAAGCCAAATAGAAGGCAAAAAATTTTACTCTTTTCTAAATCGTAATGATTACGCAAGGGGCGATTGAGATGATCTTATCTTCCATGCGGGATGTCGAGTTTGGGTATGGGGAATCGCCTGTCGTACAGGGGGTTACGCTGGACGTATATAAAGGTGAGTTTCTCGGCATCACCGGGCCTAACGGCACAGCCAAGACCACGGTGCTCAAACTGCTGCTTGGGCTGCTGAAGCCGTGGAGCGGAAGGATTGAATTAAACACAGACGCCTTTGGTGGTCAGAAGCCGGTCATCGGTTACGTTCCCCAGCATGCGTCTTCGTTTAACGCCGGGTTTCCAAGTCGGGTCATTGAGCTGGTGCGCTCAGGCTGCCATGGTCGGTTGGGGCTGTTCCGGCGTATGGGCGCAGAAGAGGAGCGTCTGGTGCAGAGCAGTCTGGAACAGGTAGGCATGTGGGAACTGCGCAGGCGGCGAATCGGGGAGCTGTCCGGCGGGCAGAAGCAGCGGGTGTGTCTGGCAAGAGCGCTCGTACAGTGCCCCGATGTGCTGATTCTCGACGAACCGACAACCGGCATGGATGCCCACAGCCGTCTTGAACTGTATCGCTTGATGCGTCACCAGACTCGGCAGCACGGAATAACTGTGGTGATGGTCACTCATGGGCTGGAAGAAGCCGGGCGCTATCTGGATCGGATCATTACGCTGGAAAAAGTTGAAGATGACATGGCGCCGCAAGCCGATCTGAGCCAGGCAGAACAGACAGCCGGGGAACGCTGGGGAGGCGAATAAAGAGGATGCTCGCTTACGAATTCATGCAGCGTGCGCTGTTGGCGGGAACGCTGCTGGGCTTGATTGCTCCGATACTTGGCGTCTATCTCATGCTGCGCCGCCAGGTGCTGATGGCCGATACGTTATCTCATGTCTCGTTGGCTGGCGTGGCGGCAGGCAGTCTGCTGGGCGTCAATCCTTCGATCGGAGGATTCGCGGCTGCGGTGATTGCGGCGCTGCTGATCGAACGGCTGAGAGCCGTTTATCGTACATACGCGGAAGTACCCGTTGCCTTATTGATGACCGGGGGGCTGGCGGTGGCAGTGGTGTTGATGAGCCTGGGCAAATCGCTGTCGCAGAGCTTTAGCGCTTATTTATTTGGCTCCATCGTTGCGGTGAGCTCCACGCAGTTAGGATTGATCGGTGCCGCTGCCGGAATCGGCCTGCTGTTCTTCAGCGTATTTCGCCGTCCGCTGTACGCGATCACCTTTGACGAGGAGACCGCCGGAATCAGCGGAGTGGCGGTTCGGCGCTTATCTGCTGCTTTTTCCGTATTGACGGGCATGACGGTTGCAGCGGCTATGCCTGTCGTAGGCGTGCTGCTGGTATCGGCTCTGCTGGTGCTGCCGGCTGCCCTGGCTCTGCGGATAGCAGGAGGATTTGTGGCGGCGATGATCCTGTCGGTTGGGATTGGGCTTGTCGGCATTTTCGGGGGGCTAACGTTGTCTTATACCGTCAATACGCCTCCAGGAGGCACGATTGCGCTGCTCTTATTGGCGTTCTTGATTCTGGGGATCATGGCGCAGAAGCTCTGGCTGATGGTCAGAAGGCATGGAGGTTATGGTCGGCGTCATACCAAGGTTGTACCCGCGATAAAAACGGTAGTAAGGGTGACGGACCGCACCGAGTATCGGGCGGCAGCCCAAGGGAAGGAATGAAGACCTGATGAAAAGAAAAACAGAGATAGGCAGGGCGAAGCTTGGGGCTTCACTGCTGAGTCTGATGCTGATTCTTGGAGGCTGCGGCGCTAACTCTGATGCCGTAACCAGCAAAGTAGGTTCAACAGACACCGAGGCGAACCCGCAATCTTCGGCAGCTACTCCTACGCAGCAGGCCGATAAACTCAAGGTGGAAGCCAGTTTTTATCCCATGTATGAATTTGCACGGAACGTAGGTGGTGAGTTTGCCGATGTGCAGCTGCTTATTCCTGCCGGTACGGAACCTCATGATTGGGAGCCCACACCGAAGGACATTGCGAAGATTGAAGAGTCGGATATGCTGATCTATAACGGTGCAGGGATGGAGAGCTGGGTGGATCAGGTGCTGGATGCTTCCTCTTCAACCCAGCTCCATGCGGTGGAAGCCAGTCAGGGAATCGACCTCATGGAAGGCGCCGAGGAAGAAGAATCAGAGCATGAACATGTGCACGATCATGGCGGTACAGCGGAGGAAAAACATGACCATGAGGCGGAAGAAGGCCATGACCACGATGCTGCCGCCGAGGAGACACACGATCATGAAGGCGAAGCGGTGCATGACCATGACCATGGAGGGCTTGACCCGCATGTCTGGCTGTCCCCTGAGCTGGCGGTGAAGGAAGTTCGCAGTATCGAGGCAGCTTTTGCCAAGGCAGATCCCGATCACGCCGCGCAGTATAAGACTAATGCGGATGCTTACGTGGCGAAGCTTGAAGCCCTGGATGCAGAGTTTAAAAGCAAGCTGTCACAGGTCAAACGCAAAGACTTTATCACGCAGCATGCCGCATTTGGCTATCTGGCCAGAGATTATGGGCTGACTCAGGTTCCAATTGCCGGATTATCGCCGGATCAAGAGCCGTCCGCCCAGGAGATGGCTGGCGTCATCGAGTTTGCCAAGCAGCATCAGGTCAAGACGATCTTCTTTGAGACGTTGGTGTCGTCGAAGGTTGCGGAGACGATCGCAGCGGAGATTGGGGCAAAAACGGATGTGCTGAACCCACTGGAAGGATTGACCTCGGAAGAAACGGCCGCCGGTGAGGATTATCTGTCGGTCATGCGCAAGAATCTCGAAGCGTTAAGCCGGGCATTAAATGAATGATGGAGTGCGGAAGTCAGGGATGTAAGAGTGGAATAAAGGAAATCTTCATCGTCAAGGCCATCGTTCGCGGATCTGCGGACGGTGGCTTTTGCATTTTGGCGGGTCTATTCCCTATGTTATGATGGAGGAAGCTGATAAAGAAGGAGAGAACGACATGAATGGCAGAAATCGATCCGATGTTCGACCGGGTCTGACCGTAGACATTGTACTGAAAAAAGATCAACCGACGGGTGCGCTCACAAGAGGTGTGGTCAGGGATATTTTGACCAATTCCGCAACGCATCCACATGGCATCAAGGTTCGCCTACAGGATGGACAGGTCGGACGCGTCAAACAGATCGTGGAATGAATCCGGATCAGCGTTCATCCTGCGATTAGAGAAGGAACGTTCACGTTTAATAGTAAGGTGATGGCTTCAAATCTTCATAAGCTTGAGGCCAGAAGCGGAGCGGCTGTAAGCGAAGATAGGAGGAACACAGGATGAGCAGCATGCCCCAGGGGACGGATGAGCCGAAGGTGGAGCTGAAGTTTTTCCGTCCCGAATACGAGAAGGCTCTGTTTGAAGATTATCAAGTATCCGACGAGCAGGAGAAACATACGGCTCTGCCGGTTAGAGCCATTCAGCTGTGTCGGGAAGATCGGGATCGTCACGCGATTGTGATCGTTGTCGATAAGAAGCCTGTAGGCTTCTTTGTGCTTCATCGGGGAGACCGGATTCGCAGCATTACCGATTCGCCGCGTGCGATGCTGGTGCGGTCGCTATCCGTGAATTTGCCGGAACAGGGCAAAGGATATGCGAAACGTGCGATGACGATGCTGCCCAAGTTCGTCAGTGATTATTTTCCCGACATGAACGAGATTGTCCTGGTCGTCAACTCCCAAAATGAGGCCGCACTTCGCGTCTACCAGCAGGCGGGCTTCGAAGATCGCGGTCGGCGCAAGGAAGGCCCCGTCGGGAATCAAGTGCTGCTTCACTACCGGATGAACCGCAAGTAAGAGCAAGGCGATTGCAAGCAGGTGGAATGGACAAGCGACGCAGACCGGCCCATGCCAAGAAGACCCCCAGATTCGATTGTAATCGAGTCTGGGGGTCTTCTTCTGTGAGGCTCTGGGCTGCGCCGGGCTAGATCGGCAGCAGGACGAGAATGATCGAGGACAGGCTGAGGCAGACACTCACCAGGCAGAGTACAAACAGCACCTGCTTAGGATTCATCCCGCTGGACAGCAGACGATAATGAATCTGCGAAGCGTCGGCTTCGTAGATTTTCTGACCATTCTTGAGTCGCTTGAATACAACGAACAGATTGTCGAAGATCGGGACACCAAGCGCGAGAATGGGAACGAACAGCGACAGTACGGTGGCCTGCTTAAAAGCGCCATCGAGTGCAATAATCGCCAGAATAAAACCGAGGAACGTCGCCCCGGAGTCACCCATGTACACCTTGGCGGGTGGTTTGTTGTATTTCAGATAAGCAAGACCCACCCCGACCAGACTGATCGCCATGATGGCGGAATTGCTCTCCTGCTGGGTGATGGCGACGACAAACAGCGTACCTGCGGAGATGGTCGCCAAACTTCCGGCCAGTCCATCCAAGCCATCCGTGAAGTTAATGACGGTGGTAACGCCGAAGATCCACAGCAGCGTCAAGATCAGTTGAAGCCATTCCGGCAGCACCACATATGTATCGGTAAAAGGATTCGAGAAGCCCGAGAAGCGGATACCGGCCAGATAGACCAGCAGCGCGGCTAACAGTTGAACGACAAGCTTGGGCAGGGCCGGGAATTCACGTCGGCTGACCTTGTACCAATCGTCAACCAGGCCAATCAGCAGAATAAGCAGTGAACCTCCGAGTACAGCAGCCGATTCGATGAACGTCATGTCACTGAACAGCACATAGGTGACCGCGAAGCCCACGAACAAGGCGATGCCCGCCATCAACGGAATCGGCTCCCGATGCAGCTTGCGTTCATTGTCCGGGCGCGGCTTATCGACGAAGTCGAGCTGTACCGCCCATCTTCGCAGAACGGGAATCAAGATTAAGGCCACCACCAGAGACAGTAAAAAAGCGGCTAAATAATGCATATACCCTCCTTAGAACAAGCGACACGGGTTGAGCGGTACGTGATCCTTACCTCAAGGTCTGCTCAAGCGCGGCGCAGCTTTGCACTGTTGTCAGTATAGTCTGGTTTTGTCAAATTCGCAACGGAACAAAATGCAGGCTGTGCACCCGATAAACAGCCGCTTCATTCTGTGTTATGATGAAAAGGAGTCGCAGGGCGACCGGCAAGGCGCAGCCGCAATGAACGCGCCGCTTTACGGAGGACGACAGCGTGAGAAAACGATTCGTAAGATGGCTAAACGATATGAGAATCCGCAATAAGTTGATCTTTTTTTATGTAATCGTTGTCATGATTCCGGTATTGATTGTCGGATTTATTGTCATTCAATATTTTCGACTGGATGCGCTGCAAAAGGCCACGGAACAGACGGAAAATAACGTACAGCGGATCAAGACGCAGACGGAGAACCTGTTGAACGTCCCGATTCGCGTCTCCAATCAGCTTCTTCTGGATAAGGATATGGAGCGTGTAGCGACCACCTTATACTCCGATGATGATCCTTTTCAACTGGTCAATGCTTATCGTGAATATACGGACTTTACGGACTACGTTCGTTCCTATAGCGAGATCCGCAGCATCCAGCTGTACACGGATAACCCTACGCTGCTGAACAATCTGCAATTTATGAACGCGGACAGCAAGATTCGCGCGACCACCTGGTACGAGAAAGCGATGCAGGCTCGCGTCATCAACTGGATGTACATTGACGATCTGAACCATCCGGACGGAAATTCGCCCAAGCAGCTCAGTCTGGTTCGCCAGATCTTTTTCCCCACCAGCGGTAAACGCAGTGTTCTGGTCATCCAGGTGGATACCGGGTATCTGAATTCACTGCTGAGTCAAGAACCATTTGATACGATGATTGCGGACGAAGATGGGAATATCGTGGCGGCCAAGGATCGTTCGGCTATTGGGCGCACATTGGGGGATATGGGCTTTGAAGTAGGCGGCGATGCGTCGGAGCGTTCATTCGAGCGTCAGATTGACGGCGTGGATTATCGAATCTCGATTAACACCCTGATTCCCTCTTCCAGTAAAAGTGGTCTGACCATCGTGTCGGCGTTCTCTTCGGAGAGCATTGTGCATGATGCCAACCGAATTGGTCTGATCGGAGCGGGTCTGATCGTCTTCATCCTGCTGATGGCGCTGCTTGCCGTCTATTTCAATTCGCGTCTCATCAGTTCGCGTCTGCTCAAGCTCAACCGCAGTCTGAATCGGGTGGCCGAAGGCAATCTGGATACGGTATCGCGGATTGACGGTCAGGACGAGATTGGCCAATTGTCGGAGCAGTTCAACTATATGGTGAGCAACATTAAGGAATTGATGCACCAGGTCTATGAAGCGAGCGAAGCCAACAGTCGCCTGGAAGTGATGCAGCGGGAGATTAAGCTCAAGATGCTGGCGAGCCAGATCAACCCCCATTTCCTGTTTAATGCGCTGGAGTCGATTCGCATGCGCGCCCATGTGCAGGGGGAGAAGGATATTGCACGAGCGGTGCGTCTGCTGGGCAAATTGATCCGTCGCAACCTGGAGATTGGCAATCGCCACACGACACTCAAGAACGAGCTGGATATGGTGGAATCTTATCTGGAGATCCAGAAATTTAGACATGGCGACCGCCTGCATTATACCCTGGCGGCCGAGCCGGATACGCTTGATGTGCTGCTGCCGCCCCTTCTGGTACAACCGTTGATCGAAAACGCTATCGTGCATGGTTTGGAAAACAAGGAGACCGAGGGGAATGTAGCGCTGCATGCCGTACGGATCGGGGATGAAGTGTTGATTGACGTCATGGATAACGGAGCAGGGATGACCCCTGAGCGGCTCAGACAGGTGGAGGAGTCGATTCGGGAAAAAGACGAGAAGGAAGAAAGCCGCATCGGTCTGCGCAATGTCCATCAGCGACTGGTTATGACGTATGGGGAAGAGTGCGGACTGCGTATTTCCAGTGAGCTGGGCAAAGGAACGCAAATTTATTTCAAGATACCCGCCGGGAGGGACGATTATGTATAAAGTGCTGATTGTGGACGACGAACCGATGATTCGTGAAGGACTGCGTACAATCGTGGATTGGGAAGCGGAAGGGTTTGAGATTGTGGATACCGCGTCAAACGGCAAGGAGGGGCTGGAGAAATTCGGTCAGCTTGAGCCGGATCTGACGATTGTTGATATTCGGATGCCCGGCATGACGGGTCTTGATCTGATTGAGCGTGTACGCAAAGAAAACTCCTCGGCGCATTTCCTGATTCTGAGTGGATATGCCGAATTCGATTATGCCAAAAGGGCGATCGTCAGCGGAGTGAACGGTTATCTGCTCAAGCCGGTGGATGAAGACGAACTGGTGGAGGAGCTGCGCCGTGTGCGTGAACTGCTTCAGCGTGAACAGGAGGCACGCAGCGTCCGCACCGAACAGGAAGCTGCACTGCCAAGAGCGCAGCTGGTGGAAGAACTTCTATTCGAGGATGAGCTGCTGGACGAGACGCAGCGTGCGAAGCTCATCGAAGCGCTGGGTCTGTCAGCTTCCGCCTACCGCATTGCCCTGCTGGATGCCCATGGTTCAGCGGAGACCGAATCCCGGCAGCATGCGGCTTTTCGTCAGCGTCTGAAGGAAGCCTTTGAAGAACGGGATGAAGGCATCCTGTTCTCGGCAGGTTCCCACATCGGGCTGTTGATTGTGCGCCAGAGTCTGGTGGAGCGCACCGACGCGCTTCGTGCCCATCTGTCGGAGATCGCGGGAGATCTGGAGTTTCACGCGGCATGCGGGCCGGTAGTAGAGGACCTGACGACGATTGCTTTGTCACTTCGTGAAGCGGAACGACTGCTGCATGCCCGCTTTTTCTTTGAGAATGGTTCGCTGATCGACGCCGCTGCCTATGAAGCACTGTTCCCGACGGTACAGATGCCCGCAGAGGGAGACGAGGGAGAAGAAGGGCCACAGCTGGGCGACAAGTTGTATTATGCGCTGGATATTCGCAGCCGTGATGCGGTAGAGAAGGTATTGGGAGAACTGGATCATGCGGCGATGAGCCGGCGCATGGACGAAGGGGCGATCCGGGGCGAATATTCGCGCACCCTGTCGCTGGCGATTGGCAAGCTCTCTTCCAGCGGTTCCTCGGCGGCAGATCTGGCGCAGAGCTATCACAGCGTGCTGCTCTCCGAAGTGAATCAGGCACACAGCTATGGGGCGCTCAAGCGGCGTGTCAGCGAGCGGATGGGCGAGCTGATTGACCGCTTTGGCGGCGCAAACAAGGATACGGTGCTCAAGCAGATGATCGACTTCATTCGCCGCAATTACAGCGAGAATCTCAAGCTTGAAGTCCTGGCCGAGATGTTTGGCTACAACAGCGGGTATCTGGGCAAACTGTTCAAAAATTACACAGGCGAGTATTTCAATGCATTCGTGGATAAGGTTCGCGTCGAAAAAGCAAAAGAGCTGCTGACGCAGGGGCTGAAGGTGCATCAGGTGGCGGCTAAAGTGGGCTATTCCAACGCGGACTATTTCCACTCCAAGTTCCGCAAATATGTCGGAACTTCTCCTTCTGCCTATCGCAGCGAAGCTCACAGTGAGCAGCAGGGCAGCGAATCGTAAACGTTCGACGTAAACCTGCCCAGTCGATGGGGTCTGATCGGTCTTGGCTGATCTGGGGCAAAGGCAGAGCGATTTATAGGCAGGCAGGAAGTACCGTTCAAAGATCCGGTTCCCTCGGGAACCGGATCTTTTTTTGTAAAAATGATGATGGGCATCAGAACCTCTAATTTATACCCCCTTTTTTTGCGAATTATCGCCTGAAACGTTTTCGATGTCTAATTTTTGCATGATTTTGTCTAAAATTCGTGGGGTATGCGCTTTCATTCAAAAGAATTATCATTAGACCATAAAGGAAATCAGGAGGGGTCATACACATGGAAACGCTCACACCAGGCGGTACTTCCAACAAAAGCCCAGGTGCTCCTGCTGCCGAAGCAGACGTTGGTAAGCGCTTTAAAAAGCAAAGTTTCTGGCGTACTGCTTTGCAGCAAAAGTATCTGTATTTCATGTCTCTGCCTTTTATCATTTGGGCGTTCGTCTTCAGTTACCTGCCTCTGTGGGGCTGGACGATGGCCTTCCAGGACTTCAAGCCGGCCAAGCCGTTCCTCGATCAGAAATGGGTCGGATTCAAGCACTTCGTCGAATTGTTCTCCGATGACCGCTTCTACCTCGCGCTTCGCAATACGCTGGCGATGAGCGTCATGAGCCTCGTGGTCGGCTTCATCGTTCCGATTATCTTCGCCGTCCTGCTGAACGAACTTCGCGGCATGATGTTCAAACGTTTTGTCCAAACCGTCTCTTATCTGCCTCACTTTGTATCATGGGTCGTTGTAGCTGGGATCGTCACCAAGATGCTCTCTACACAGGGCGGCGCAATCAACGATCTCCTCGTCGGACTGCATATCATCAACGAGCCGATTCAGTTTATGGCTAAGGGGAATTGGTTCTGGTACATTGTAACCGCTTCCGATGTGTGGAAGGAAATGGGCTGGAACACCATCATCTATCTGGCAGCCATCACGGGGATCGATCAGGAGCAGTACGAAGCGGCCCGGGTCGATGGTGCCAACCGTTACAGACAGATGTGGCATATTACACTTCCTGGTATTCGTACGACGATCTCCGTATTGTTCATCATGGCGATCGGTCACCTGATGCAGATCGGCTTTGAGAAACAATTCCTCCTGGGCAACAACCTGGTGCAGGAATACTCACAGGTGCTTGAACTGTATGCCCTTCAGTACGGGTTACAGATGAACCGCTTCTCCTATGGTACAGCTATCAGTATCTTTAACTCCGTTGTCAGCGTAATCCTGCTGTTTACGGTCAACGGTATCTTCAAAAGAGTATCCAAAGAAAGCATCATGTAAGGGGGGAACATTATGGCAGCACCTAAAGCTTTTAACGCCACACGCGGCGATAAAGTGTTCGACGTCGTCAACATTGTCATTATGTCATTGGTCCTGATCGTGACCTTGTATCCGTTCCTGAACGTGCTTGCGATCTCGCTCAACGAGTCCGCCGACACGGTTAAGGGAGGCATCACGATCGTTCCACGGGTGTTCACCTTCGAGAACTATCAGCAGATCTTCCAATATGAAGGGTTGGTTCGCGGTCTGTGGGTCTCGATTCTTAGAACGGTTGTCGGTACGCTGTTTGGCCTCGCCAGCGCCTCCATGCTGGCTTACGTTCTCAGCCGACCGGACTTCCAGGCTCGTAAATTCACTTCGATTTTTCTGGTTGTCACGATGTATGTCAGCGGCGGTATGATTCCCATCTACATCCTGTTCCGCGACCTGGATCTGCTGGGCACGTTCTGGGTATACGTTCTGCCGGGCGTCGTAAGTGCCTTCAACGTCATCGTTATCCGCTCCTTCATGGATGGCCTGCCGTATGCGCTGCAAGAATCGGCGAAGCTTGACGGAGCGAATGACTTCACGATCTTCTGGAGAATCATCCTGCCGCTCTGTAAGCCGGTATTGGCTACCATCGCGCTGTTCCTGGCGGTGGGACAATGGAACTCCTGGTTCGACTCGTATCTGTATAACGGACGCCATCCGGAATGGACAACCTTGCAGTTCGAGCTGATGAAGGTTCTGCAAAGTACCCAGCAGGGCGGCAGCGGTCAGATGATTAACGCGAATGATATGGCGCAGAAGATGGCGCAGATCTCGCCGGAATCCATCAAGATGGCCATCACCATTGTCGTTACCGTACCGATCCTGATCGTGTATCCGTTCCTGCAAAAATACTTTGTTAGCGGGATGACGCTGGGCGCGGTAAAATCGTAAGTTAGATTCCATGTAACAGCTTGGTATGGACGGGAGGCTCCGGCCTCCCGATATACAAAGGGCGTAGGCAAACGACCTTGAACAACTTCAGGATCTTTTGACCCAGCGACCCCTATAGAGATAAGATTTTCAGGGTGATTTGAAAAGGGAGGTTTTTTGAAGTGGTAAGCAAAAAAGCAAAGTGGATCGCACCGGTTGCACTGGCATCCCTCGTGGGTCTGACGGCATGCGGCGGCGGAGCAAGCGATAGCAAGGGCAGCGGAGGCGCAGCAGCCGACGATACGGGTCCCGTAACCTTCAGCCTGTTCAGTGCGGATTCCAATCCAAACTGGAACGGTATGAAAGATGATGTAGGCAAAGTTATCACGGAAAAAACAGGCGTTACCCTCAACGCGGAATATGCCATCGGTGGCGACACGCAGAAAGTCTCGCTGATGATCGCATCGGGCGAGTACCCGGATCTCATTATGCCAAAAGGCGACACAAGCAAACTGGTGGAAGCCGGGGCGCTGGTGGACTTGACCGATCTGATCGACAAATATGCACCGAATATCAAAGCCTTGTACGCAAACGATATGAATCGTCTGAAATACAGCAAAGACGACCAATCGATCTATATTCTGCCGACCTATACCGGCGTAGGACAGACTTCGTTCGACGCAGGCGGTGGCTTCGAGCTGCAATTGGAAGTGCTTAAAGAGCTGGGTTACCCAGAGATTCGCACATTGGACGATTATGAGAAAGCCCTCAAGGATTATTATGCAAAAAATCCGACGATCAATGGACAGCCGACGATTCCACTCTCGCTGAACGCGGACGACTGGCACATCATGATCGGCGTGACCAACCCGGCGTTCCTCGCTACCGGCCTGCCGGATAACGGGGAGTTCTACATCAACCCAGAGACGTATGAAGCGAAGCTGCACTACAAGCGTCCGGAAGAAAAAGAATATTTCCGCTGGCTGAACAAGATGAACAGCGAAGGCCTGCTGGACAAAGAGACCTTTACGCAAAAACGCGACCAATATCTGGCGAAAATCTCCAGTGGACGCGTTCTGGGCACAATCAACCAGGAGTGGGACTACAGCGAAGCGGAAAATGCCCTCAAAGGTTCGAGTGACCCAACGATGCAGAATCGCATCTATGGTCACTTCCCGGTTACATTGAGTGACCAATATAAGGATCACTCGTTCATGGACGTAGGATTCCCGGGCGGGTACGGCATCGGCATCACGACCAATCTGGATGAAAACCAACGCATCCGTGCAATCAAATTCCTGGATTGGCTCGCTTCCGACGAAGGCCAGGTTCTGAACAACTGGGGCGTTGAAGGCAAGCAGTACAACGTTGAGAATGGCAAACGTGTCATTCCCAAGGATATTCAAGACCGCAAGACCAACGACAATGCAACCTTCACCAAAGAAACCGGCATTGGTCAATATACGCTGATGTCCCCTCATTATGGCGATGGTATGAAAGACAAGACCGACAACTATTACACGACGAATTTCCCGGAACAAATCCAGAGCGCGTATACGCAGCCTGAAAAGGATGCACTGAAGAAATATAATGCGACGACCTGGAAAGATCTGTTCCCGAAAGCGGACGAACTGGGTACAAGCGCATGGGGTGCAGCGTACAACCTGCCAGCGCCAAACGATCCATCGTATACCGTTGCTTTCCAAAAAGCGCAGGACGTGGTGCGTAAACGGATTCCGGAAGCCATTCTGGCTACACCGGATAAATTTGACGCCATCTATGACGGCATGCTTCAGGAATTGAACTCGGCGGACATCGTGGAGATGGAGAACATCTTCTCGCAGCAGATCAAAAATACGGTTGAACTGTGGGGAACGGGCAAATAATTGACCGTCAACAAACCGCAATAAAAAGTAGATTTAGAGAAAAATGATCCTTTGTAGGATCATTTTTCTTTTATGAACAAAAATAAACATTTATGGTTGACAAAAAGGGTTTCGGAAGTTATATTCTATCTGTAAGCACTTACAATATTAAATGAAGGAATTCATTCAAGATGCTCCGAAAACGCTTTACTCACACAAACTTTTTCGATTATTAGTTAATCAGAATCAGGGTGAAATTAGCCGAAGGAGCCTTATTTTTTATTAGTAATGTAAACGCTTTATATTCAGAAGTTGAACAGAAGCAGACACAGATTAGAAAATGGCAGGTCAGGGATCGGTATGATCGGGTGAAGCCCGTTGTACACATATAAAATCCATCCTAAAGGGGGATGCAGATTCATGAAGGGGAAAACGAAAAAAATGGCGGCGCTGCTGATGACGAGCACGCTGGTTGTAGCAGCAGGTTGTGGAGGTGGCGGTGACAAGGCCGCAACGACAGAGCCGGCAAAAGGATCGGAAGCGACCAATGCGGCGGCTGGTGCAGCGCCAAGCAAAGAACCCGTTACGTTCACGTTCTTCGGCGGCGATGCCAGCCCGAACTGGAATAACATGCAGGATGCAGTCGGCAAAGTCATCACGGAAAAAACGGGAGTTACACTGAACGCCGAATTTGCCGTCAGCGGTACCGACCAGCAGAAGATTGCCCTGATGATCGCTTCCGGTGACTATCCCGAAATCATTTTCCCCAAAGGTGAAACCAGCAAGCTTGTAGACGCAGGCGCCATGGTGGATCTGACGGATCTGATCGACCAATATGCGCCGAACATCAAGAAGATCTACGGCCCATACATGAATCGTCTGAAATACAGTAAAGAGGACCCTGCGATCTATACCATCCCGACCAATGCCATGGTTGACCAGACTTCCTTCGATGCAGGCGGCGGCTTTGAAGTTCAGTTGGCTGTGCTGGAAGAACTAGGCTACCCGGAAATTCGTACAGTAGACGATTTCGAGAAAGTCCTGAAGGACTATGTAGCCAAGCACCCAACGATCGACGGTCAACCTACGATTCCACTGCTGCTTAACGCAGATGACTGGAAGATCATGATTACCGTAACCAACCCGGCTGTAACGGCAACGGGCGGTCCGGACGATGGCGAATATTATATCGATCCGGAAACGTACGAAGCGAAGCTGCACTACAAACGTCCGGAAGAAAAAGAATACTTCAAATGGCTCAACAAAATGTATAACGAGGGTCTGCTCGATAAAGAAACCTTCACGCAAAAGAACGACCAGTATCTGGCGAAGATCGCCAGCGGCCGCGTACTCGGCCTGATCGATCAGGATTGGGATTTCAACGATGCCGTAAACTCCCTGAAAAGCGCGGGCAAACATGAGCGCACTTACGGCCACTTCCCGGTTACGCTGAACAAAGACTTTAAAGACCATTCCTTCGTGGACATCGGTAACGGTTCCGGCTACGGCGTGGGTCTGACGACGGCGCTGGACAAAGACCAACAAATCCGCGCGATCCAATTCCTGGACTGGATGGCTTCCGACGAAGCTCAGGTTCTCAACAACTGGGGCATCGAAGGTCAACAGTACAAAATGGAGAACGGCAAACGCGTGATTCCGGACGACGTTCAAGATCGCAAAACGAACGACAACGCGAACTTCACCAAAGAAACGGGTATCGGTCTCTACGCTCCGCTGTCCGTTCGTTACGGTGACGGCGTCAAAGATACGTCGGGCAACTACTACACGACGAACTATCCGGAACAAATCACGAAGAACTACAGCGAGCCGATGAAAAAAGCGCTGGCAGCTTACAAAGCCACAACCTGGAAAGACCTCTTCCCGGGCAAAGACGAATTCCCGGTCAAAGCATGGGGCGCAGCGTACAACCTGCCAGCTCCAAGCGACCCGGATTACACGGTTGCTTTCCAAAAATCGCAGGATATTGTACGTAAAGCCATTCCAGCGGCCATCGTTGCGAAACCGGACCAATTTGATGCCATCTACGATCAAATGCTGAAAGATCTCGAAGGCAACGGTATTCCGGAAATGGAAGCCAAGTATACGCAATTGATTAAAGACACGGTAGAAGCTTGGAACGCAAAATAATCCTTAACTAATAAGGACAGAACTCGGTCGCTAAGTAAAAGCCTTCATTCTTCGGAATGAGGGCTTTTTGTTACTAAGAAAAATTTTGATAAAAATGAAAAAAAAGGTTTATTTTTTGCGTGAAATAAGTATAATCAAGGAAAGGTGATAAACATCACCTCCACTTATGAAAGCGCTTAATCGTAGGGGTCTAAAAATTCTGAAGGGTGGGTACAGAATGAAGACAAACGCAATGGTGAAACTGGGCATGCTGCTGGTGGCTGTGTCGATTGTCGCCGCAGGCTGCGGTGGAGGAACGTCCGGCACAACAACAAAAGAGCCGGCGAAAACCACAGGAAGCAGCGATGGATCAGCCGACAAAGCCGCAGACGATACATCGCCCGTCACGTTCACGTTTTTCGGTGGGGATGCCAGTCCAAACTGGTCGAAGATGCAGGATGAAGTCGGCAAGGTCATTACGGAGAAGACCGGCGTAACGATCGACGGAGAATTTGCGGTAAGCGGAACCGACCAGCAGAAGATCGCGCTGATGATTGCTTCCGGGGATTATCCGGAAATCCTGTACCCCAAAGGTGAGACCAGCAAGTTGGTCGAAGCCGGTGCCCTGGTCGATCTGACCGACCTCATCGAACAGTATGCACCCAACATCAAGAAGCTGTACGGCCCCTACATGAACCGTCTCAAGTACAGCAAAGATGACCCAGCCATCTACACCATCCCTACCAATACCTCTGTGGATAATACGGCGTTTGAAGCCCAAGGCGGATTTGAGGTTCAATTGTCCGTACTCGAAGAATTAGGTTACCCGGAGATTCGCACCATTGACGATTTCGAGAAAGTGCTGAAAGAATATTATGCGAAACATCCAACAATTGATGGACAGCCGACGATCCCTCTGACGCTGAACGCCGACGATTGGAAGATCATGATTACCGTGACCAACCCTGCGTTCCTGGCTACGGGAGCACCGGATGATGGCGAATTCTACATTGATCCGGAGACGTATGAAGCGAAGCTGCATTACAAACGTCCGGAAGAAAAAGAATATTTCAAATGGCTGAACAAAATGTATAACGAAGGCTTGATCGATCCAGAAGCGTTCACACAGAAAAACGATCAGTATCTGGCGAAGATCTCCAGCGGTCGTGTACTTGGCTTGATCGATCAGACCTGGGACTTCCAGGAGGCGACAAATTCGCTGAAGGCCGCTGGTAAATTTGACAAGCTGTATGGTCATTTCCCGGTTACCCTGAACGACCAGTACAAAGATCATTCCTTCGTTGATATTGGCAACGCTTCGGGCTACGGCATTTCGTTCTCCACTTCGATGAGCAAGGAAAAACAGATCCGCGCGATCAAGTTCCTGGATTGGATGGCTTCTGACGAAGGACAGATCCTGGGGAACTGGGGCATTGAAGGCAAGCAGTATAATATCGAGAACGGCAAGCGTGTCATTCCCAAGGATGTGCTGGATCTCAAGAACAACGACAACGCCACCTTCCAGAAACAAACCGGCATTGGGCTGTATACACCGTTCACCGTTCGTTATGGAGATGGCGTAAAGGATACGACGGGCAACTACTACACAACCAACTATCCGGAGCAAATCACCAACAGCTACAGCGAGCCGGAGAAAAAAGCGCTGGCTGCCTATAAAGCGACAACTTGGAAAGACCTGTTCCCAGGCAAAGACGAATTCCCGGTCAAGAAGTGGGGCGCTGCCTATAACCTGCCTTCGCCAAGTACACCGGACTTCACCGTACCGTACCAGAAAGGACAGGATATTGTACGTAAAGCGATCCCAGCTGCGATTGTCGCCAGCCCCGATCAATTCGATGCGATTTACGATAAGATGATCGAGGATCTGAACGGTAACGGAATTCCGGAGATGGAAGCCATGTATACCCAGATGATTAAAGATACCGTCGAGGCTTGGGGAGAGAGCACCAAGTAAGCAAAGCCAGCTTATGAATCGAATCTTTTATGCAGGAGAGAAGCGGGGGAAACCCCGCTTTTTGCTTTGTCTGCGCAAAGGTGAGGATTGTCGAATATAGGGTTCGAGTCGTTCGCGGGGAATTGACGCTGTTTGGCGGCTGACTTATACTGAAAACGTGTTGTAAGCATTTTCAATGAATTCATATTATCGCTGTCCTAAAACGTTTTCTACATACGGAGGGTAATGGGAATGAAGCAGAACCGAACGCATGCTTTATGGTATAAACAGCCCGCGAGTCGCTGGGAAGAGGCGCTTCCTGCCGGAAACGGGCGTCTGGGCGCCATGGTCTTCGGTGGGGATCGCACAGAGCGCCTTCAGTTGAATGAAGATACGCTGTGGTCGGGATTCCCAAGGGACAAAGTGAACTATGATGCCCAGCGGTATTTGCGGCAGGCGCGTGAGCTGATCTTTGCCGGGAAATATGAAGAGGCCGAACAGCTGGTTAATCAGCGTATGCTGGGCTGGAATACAGAAGCCTACCAGCCGCTGGGCGATCTGTACATCGAACGGATCGGAGGCGGAGAAGCTTCCGATTACGAACGGGAGCTGGATCTGTCTACGGGCATCCTGAAGACGGTATTCACCGTAGAAGGCGTACGCTACACACGCGAGGTCTGGATCAGCCAGCCCGATCAGGTGCTGGTTGTTGTGCTGTATGCCGATCGTGCAGCTGCAATGGATGTCGATCTGTCCCTGGAGAGCCTGCTGCCTCATCAGACGGCTGCCTATGGAGATGGCCGCCTATTGATGAAGGGAATGGCGCCAAGCCATGTGGAGAGCAACTATTTCCGCGACCATCCGGAGGCGATTCTGTTCGAGGAAGGGCTGGGAATGCGATTTGAAGCGCAGCTTCAGGCGGCAGCTGAAGGCGGAGAGGTGGAAGCCCTGGCGGGACGGATTCAGATCCGGGGAGCGGATCGCGTTATGCTGCTGCTGGCAGCGGCGACGAACTTTGAGTCGTATGACAAGCTGCCAGAGAGCGGTGCACGAAGGCCGGAGCAGCTGTGTGAGCGCTGGCTGAGAACAGCCTCGGCTCACGGGGAAGAAGCGCTGCGGGAGAGGCATCTGCGCGATCATACGGCGATGTTTGGACGCGTGGAGCTGACGCTGGGCGGCGAGGAACGCGCCCAACTGCCGACGGATGAACGTCTGGAAGCCTACAAGCAGGGAAGCGTTGATCCGGCGCTGGAGGCGCTGTATTTCCACTATGGCCGTTACCTGCTGATGGGCAGTTCGCGTCCAGGGACGCAGCCAGCCAATCTGCAGGGCATCTGGAATCACCAGATCGAGCCGCCGTGGAACAGCAATTATACGTCCAACATCAACGTACAGATGAACTATTGGCCTGCCGAGGTTGTGAACCTGAGCGACTGCCATGAGCCGATGCACAAGATGATCGGTGAGCTGGCACAGGCGGGTCGTCGCACGGCACGGATTCATTATGGGGCGAGGGGGTGGACGGCGCATCACAATGTCGATTTATGGCGGATGACGACGCCTTCGGGCGGTGATGCCAGCTGGGCATTCTGGCCAATGGGCGGACTCTGGATGAGCGCCCATCTATGGGAGCATTATTTGTTTACGCGGGATGAAGTCTTCCTGCGTGAGCAGGCTTACCCGATTCTGCGTGAAGCGGCTCTGTTCGCGCTGGACTGGCTGATGGAAGGGCCGGATGGCTTCCTGACCACCGCACCGTCCACTTCGCCGGAGAACCGCTTCCTGGCAGCCAATGGCGAGCCTTGCAGCACCGCTTATGGTTCAGCGATGGATCTGACCCTGATCCGTGATGTCATGGAGCAGGTGATCCAATCCGCGGAGCTGCTTGACCTTGAAGACGCGGAGATCCGCGAATTCCGCTTGGCACTGGAGCGCCTCCAGCCGATTCAGATTGGCCGCGACGGGCGCCTGCTGGAATGGGGAACGGAGCTTGAGGAACATGAGCTTGGGCATCGCCATGTCTCGCATCTGTACGGCGTCTATCCCGGACGCTCAATCAACCGTCTGGAGACGCCGGAGCGGCTTGAGGCCGCGCGCGCTTCACTTGCAGCGCGGATCGCCAATGGCGGCGGTCACACCGGCTGGAGCTGCGCCTGGTTGATTAATCTGTATGCCCGTCTGCTGGACGGGGAGAATGCCCATCACTTCATCCATACGCTGCTGGCGCGTTCGACACACCCGAACCTGTTCGACGATCACCCGCCGTTCCAGATCGACGGGAACTTCGGCGGCACGGCCGGCATCGCGGAGCTGCTGCTCCAGAGCCACCTGGGCGAGCTGCATCTGCTGCCCGCGCTGCCGTCCGCCTGGAGCAGCGGCTCCGTGCGCGGACTTCGCGCGCGCGGGGGCTTCACGGTCGCGCTGGACTGGCGCGACGGGCAGATTCAGTCGGCCGAGATCGCGGCCGGCTTCACGGGTACGGTCCGACTGCGCACGGACCGCGCTTTCCAGGGCGCCTCGCCGGCTGCCGCAGGCGAGGCAGGAGCCTTTGTCGGCGAGCTGCGCATCGCCGCCGGAGAGACCCTTACGGTCGCCTTCGAGTAGGCGACCGAACCCGGCTGCCGTCATGCGGGCAGCGACCGGCCTGCCACACGAACGGCGCTCACTCGCCCGGCTTTCCTGCCGGTCGATCCCGGCGATCTCTTCCCGGCCTCCTTTTTGGGAGCGCCGGGTTTTTCGTTTAAAAGCCGCTGCTTCCGACGGCTATCAACCGAAAACGTTTGTTTGAATGGTCGTTAAAAGAGTTAATGGGAAGTAACCGAACAATTCCAGTACCTCGACCCAATCAAATCCGAGGTTGAAGTCCATCCGAAGCCCACACGTTTCAAGTGGGTTAGATGAACCGTATTACGGGTCAAGGTACAAGCCGTCAGCGGCGGCATCCAGAGAAGGGAGCGAGGACAATGAACCGTGAAGCCAAAAACACCAGGGGCCTGATGTTAGTTTCCACCATCATCTCGATTGTATTGATGGTGATCGGCATTGTAATGATCGTAATCGACCTGGGCAACTTCAGCGATAAGAGTTATCCGGTCATGGTTGGCATCGGATTTATCGTAGGCAGCATCATTATTTATGGTCTGAGCCGTGCAGTAGGCATGGCCCAGATGCGCAAGGAAGAGAGTAAAGGGAAAGTAGAGAACTGATGGCGTTCGCGCCTCAGCATGAGATAAGCAGTGTGCCAGCGGTCTTTGATCCAGAAGCTTGGAGCAGGGACCACCGGTCAGATCCCCGGGCGGTGTTCCGAATAGAACCCGTTTGGGGTTTTTATATGGAAACCGACGTTCGTTATGTGATAAATGTCATAATTCCGTCAAACAAAGCGAAAAGACCGACGTAGAAGGTCGGACAGATTGGCCGATAACAGAATAAAACCCGAAAGGAGCGGGGAAGTGGGAGGAAAATGTTTAGGATAAGCATGGAAGACGTAATGGCTATATAAGAGCGCATATTATGGAAGGAAAAAATTAAAATTTGAAATAAAGTGAGGAGGGGACGGAAAAATAGTCGGTTATGGAAAACAAGTTCCAGTTGGCGTTCGATGGATGAAGCAGACGTTTTGTACAGGGTCATAGACCACCAAATGCGGCGAAGAGACATTTCATCTGTACATTGCACCTTCTTTCACTTGCGTAACTACGCATTTTCAAGTCTCAATATCACCAAATGCGTCGGATTGTTTGACATCTTTGTTAACAAAGTCAAAACTTTTCGAAAAAGCTGTTCAATTCTGGTATCTTTAAGTGTAGAATCAAAGTTGCGTTTTATTGTGTGAAATGCTTATCGAATGACTTGAGCGTTCAACAAGGAGAGGGGATCCACATGAGCAAAAAACGAAGATCGCTCGTTCGTGCAGCTTTCTCGGCCGTCACTCTTGTTCTGACGATGCTGCTGCTCTCGGGATGCGGGAACTATATGGTTCTCGATCCGAAAGGCCCGATTGCAGACAAACAGCTGGACCTGATTATCATCACCACCTTACTGTGCTCGGTTATCATCGTGCCGGTGCTGATTATCACCTTCGTCATCGTCTGGCGCTACCGGGCCAGCAACAAGAAAGCCGATTATAAGCCGGAATGGGCACACAACAACCTGCTGGAGACGATCTGGTGGGGAATTCCGATCGTGATTATTGTGATCCTGGCTATCATCACGATTCGCTACACGCACGAACTCGAACCGTCCAAGGCATTAGCCTCCGATCAGGACGAAGTCGTGGTTCAAGCGGTATCGTTGAACTGGAAATGGCTGTTCCTCTATCCGGAGGAAGGCATCGCCACGGTGAACACCGTGACCATTCCAGAAGGCAAGCAAGTTCGGTTTGAGCTGACAGCCGATTCCCCGATGAACTCGTTCTGGGTTCCGGAGCTTGGCGGACAGATCTATGCGATGTCGGGCATGTCCATGGCTTTGTATCTGCAAGCGGATCAGCCAGGCAAATACTTCGGTACAGGCGCGAACTTCACAGGCGAACACTTCGCTAACATGACGTTCGATGTCAATGCCGTAAGCCAGGCCGACTACGACAAGTGGGTAAGCGAAGCGAAGAGTTCGCCAGAGCAGCTCACTGCGGAAGGTTACGAGAAACTGTCGGAGCCAAGCGAGAAGGAAGAGCCTAAGCTGTATGCTTCTTTCCCGAAAGGCATGTATGACGAGATCGTAACGAAGTATATGCACGAAGGTGCCGAGCTGCATCAGCACGGAAGCGCACAAGCTGGCGAATCCGACAGCGGCAAGCAGACGGCGGACGCGAACTCGGAAGAACATTCTTCCACGCACAGCGGACACTGAGAAGCGGCTCAGGCCTTCCTTCCCAACCGTGATAACCAAGCAATGAAAGGAGCTCCCTAATGCTCGAAAATATCAAAGAGTTCGCATCCGAGTTTTTTGTAACGGGCGATCCGCTGATCTACGGCGCTGACGCATCTATCGTTCTGGCGACGCTGGGGATCGTGTTCGTACTGACGTACTTCAAAAAATGGGGCTGGCTCTGGAGAAACTGGATTACGACTGTCGATCACAAGAAAATCGGCATCATGTACATCCTGGCCGCGATCGTGATGCTGTTCCGCGGCGGCGTTGACGCCGTCATGATGCGGACGCAGCTGGCTTTCCCGGATCTGAACTTCCTGGAACCGGAACACTATAACCAAATCTTCACTACGCACGGCGTTGTCATGATCTTCTTCATGGCCATGCCTCTGATGTTCGGTTTGTTCAACATTGTCGTACCGCTCCAGATTGGCGCGCGCGACGTTGCATTCCCTTATCTGAACTCGCTGAGCTTCTGGCTGTTCTTCGCCGGTGCGATGCTGTTCAACCTGTCCTTCGTTATCGGCGGTTCGCCGGATGCCGGTTGGCTCGCCTACCCGCCTCTGTCGGGTTCGCAATTTAACCCGGGCGTCGGACAAAACTTCTACATCTGGGGGATTCAGATCTCCGGTATCGGCTCGCTCGCGTCCGGTATCAACTTTATCGTGACCATCCTCAAGATGCGTGCTCCGGGCATGACGATGATGAAAATGCCGATGTTCACCTGGTCGGTATTCGCCGCTTCGACGACGATCATCTTCGCCTTCCCAATCCTGACCATCACCCTGCTGCTGCTGTTCATGGACCGCTTCTTCGGCGCCCATTTCTTCACGCTTGATGGCGGCGGTAACCCGATGATGTATATCAACCTCATCTGGATGTGGGGTCACCCGGAAGTGTATATCGTCGTTCTGCCGGCCTTCGGCGTCTTCTCGGAAACGGTAGCTACCTTTGCGAGAAAGCGGCTGTTCGGTTACGCATCGATGGTATTCGCCATGGTTATCATCAGTATCATCTCGTTCTTCACTTGGGCTCACCACTTCTTCACGATGGGCTCCGGCGCGAACGTTAATGCCTTCTTCGCCGTAACGACCATGATTATTGCCATCCCGACCGGGGTGAAGATCTTCAACTGGCTGTTTACGATGTATAAAGGACGAATTAGCTTCCCAACTCCGATGATGTGGACGATTGCGTTCATTCCGGCCTTCGTTGTCGGCGGGATGACCGGGGTTATGCTGTCGGTTGCGCCAGCTGACTTCCAGTTCCACAACAGTTACTTCCTGATTGCCCACTTCCACCAAGTGCTGATCGGCGGCGTCGTATTCGGTTACTTCGCGGGTCTGTACTATTGGTGGCCGAAGATGTTCGGTTTCAAGCTCAACGAATACCTCGGCAAATGGGCATTCTGGCTCTGGAACATCGGTTTCTACGTCTGCTTCATGCCGCAGTACCTGGTCGGCCTCGATGGCATGACGCGCCGGATCAGCATCTTCAGCGATCCGGACTGGGTCGGTCTGAACGTAATATCGACAATCGGTGCGTACATCATGGGTCTGGCCTTCCTGTTCCAGGTGGCACAGATCGGTTACAGTATCTTCCGTCACGAGAAAGACACGACGGGCGACATCTGGGATGCACGTACACTGGAATGGTCCATGCCTTCGCCAGCGCCTGAATACAACTTCGCGGTTATTCCGCAGGTTCACAGCCGCGACGAATGGTGGGAAGAGAAAGAACGTCGCAGACGCGGTGAAAAACCGTGGCAGCTTGGACCGATTGAACCGATTCATATGCCTAAGAACTCCGCGATCCCGGCTATCATGGCGGTTTGCTGGTTCGTTCTCGGCTTCGGTCTCGTCTTCCACTGGCTGTGGATGGCTATCCCAGGTCTGATCGGCGTATTCATCTGTTTGTATGCTCGTTCCTTCAGCGCTCACAAAGCGGAATACTACATTCCGGTTGAGGAAATTGAAAGAACCGAAGCGACGTTGAGAGGGGGCGCGGTATAATGGCACAGTCTCCGGCACATGGCTCGGATCACCACGATCATCACGCTGCGGGTCATCATGACCCGCAGGATATTAAACTGCTCGGTTTCTGGATCTTCCTTGTAACCGACGTTATCTTGTTCTCGACGTTGTTTGCGACGTTCATCGTACTTCGCAACAACACGAATGGCTTCGAGGGCGGAGCAGATTTATTCAACATGACAGGCGTTATCGCCGAGACCTTCCTGCTCTTGACAAGCAGCTTCACCAGCGGTCTGGCGGTTCTCGCCATGCACCAGAACAAAGTCAAGCCAATGATTATCTGGCTGGTCATCACCGGATTGCTTGGTGCAGGCTTCCTGGCTCTGGAATTGACGGAGTTCGTCGAGCTGGTTCATGAAGGTGCAACGCTGCAAACGAGTGCGTTCTGGTCGGCGTTCTTCACGCTGGTCGGCACTCACGGTGTCCACGTTACGATCGGTATCGGCTGGATGATCTCGATCATCATTCAGATTGTCCGTCGTGGACTGAATGATGACACCAAAGGCAAAGTTACTGTGTTCAGCTTGTACTGGCACTTCTTGGACGCGGTCTGGATCTTCCTGCTCTCGATCGTGTACCTGATGGAGGTGATGTAAGATGGCGGATCACAACAACTCGCATAACAGCCATGGTGGGGAACGTCACGAGCACGGCTCGGTGAAGTCCTACGTCATCGGTTATATCATTTCGATCGTATTGACCATCATTCCCCTCGTTGTCGTCATGAACGACATGATGGGACGTACGGCGACCATCGCCGTCATCATGGTGACAGCAACCCTGCAATTCCTGGTTCAGCTGGTGTTCTTCATGCACATCCGCGATGGCGAACAGCCGCGTTGGAATGCGATTACGCTTATCTTCGGGATTCTGATCCTGTTGACGATCGTAGTTGGCTCCATCTGGATCATGGGTAACAACCAGATCGGAATGAAGATGTAAGACACAGCTTGTATGGAGATACGAGCTGCATAGAAAAGAGTCCGCTTGCGGCAAAGTGATGGAGCTTAGGCTTCACAACTTTGCTGCTGACGCGGACTCTTTTTTTATGAAATAGAGAATGCTCTTCACGAAAATTAAAACAGGATGCTCCAAGAGATCCGGAGGCATCCTGTTTTTGTACAAGAAAAGAAGAAGGCGGGAAAGCCCCGCAAAACGGCATCTAACGCTCGTCTGTCTATCAATTGAAGCGATACAGCTGAACCCCGTGTGAAGGAATCTCGGTGCGCAGAGTCTTTCCTTCCACAGCAGCAGAATCGCCGCTCCACAGCTCCAGACCTGAAGCATTGTCTGCAAGATCCAGTTCAGCAGCGGGAATGTCGAATGTGGCGACGGTTTCGCCGACATTAAATGCAGCGACGTAGTGGCTTCCATCCGACAGATCGGCGGTCCAGACGATCAGCTCCCCACGCCGCAGCGCCTCTCTTGCACCCGTACTGTCACGGTGCATCCGCAGCACTTCCCGATTGGTCAGCAGCGAGAGTGTCCATTCGTCGCAGTCTCTCAACTCGCCGCCGAAGATGAGTGGAGAGCGGAAGATACTCCACAGCGACATCATCGTCCGCTGCTCATCACGGGTAAAACGTGTCCAGCGATCCGCTCCGCCACCGTCAACCGAACGGATACCAATGTGACCAAGAGGAAGCATATCGCAGTCCGGCCAGCAGCCTGGTGCCGGGATGCCCTGCCAGGTGCGGCAGCGGTCGAACATGTCCAGCAGCAGCGGCCACAGATCCCAGAAGTCGTCGGTTACCCGCCACATATTGGCGTGCTGCGCGAAGAAGTCGGCATATTCGACGGGAGCTGGCCCTGGCGACAGACTGAGCACCATCGGTCGTCCGCAGCGTTCAATTGCCCGGGAAATGAGTGCAATCTCGGGTTGGTGCGTATCGTACAGCCGGGAAGCAGCAATATCGTCAACCTTGACCAGATCCACTCCCCAGGAAGCATACAGTTCAAATAGCGAATCGTAATAGCCCTGGGCTGCTTCGTGCGAAGCGTCAACGCCGTACATATCCGTGTTCCATGGGCAGATAGAGTTGGGATGAGCAAGATCGCGGGCGGTGGCCGAGGTATTCAGCAGGGGCGTTCCTGCATGAACCGCCTGCCTTGGAATGCCGCGCATGATATGAATCCCGAATTTTAAGCCGAGACTATGTACGTAATCGGCCAGCGGCTTGAAGCCCTGACCCCCCGCTGCCGAAGGGAAGCGATTCTCCGCAGGCATCAAGCGTGAATATTCATCCATAACCAGCGGCACAAATGGGCGATACTGCGAAGAGTTGGCATAAGGTTCATACCATTGAATATCGACAGTGATATACGACCAGCCATATTCCTTGAGGTGGGCTGCCATATATTCTGCGTTACCGCGAATTTCGGCTTCGGTGACCGCTGCACCGTAGCAGTCCCAGCTGTTCCAGCCCAGCGGTGGGGTTGATGCGACTTGTGTGGAATTCATAAGGATTCTCCTTTGTCCGGGTTCTCTTGAGCTTGTTATATAAGCTTATTGCGCTCTCCCCATCATCATAAGAGATACACCAGCTGGCATCCACGATGGTTTTGACGACCCTATAGTAAATTATTGCGGTTATCCAGCGGAATCCGTTCTTGGCAACCAAACCTCTGAATCCAAAACTTCTAACTCTAGGACTTGTGACTTCTAAGCTCCTAATCCCAGAAAAGCTTGCGATAGACCAGACTCTCACTGCCATGACGGAACTGCCCAGGCGTCAGGTTAGTCAAGCGATGGAAGACCTTGATGAAATAGCTGCCACTGGAATAGCCGACCTGCTGGGCAATGACTTCGATCGACAGTGAGCTTCCGCGCAGCAGCTCCATCGCCTGTTCGACGCGTACGCGTGCCAGATAAGCTCCCGGCGTGACTCCCGTACTGATCGAGAAACGCCGAATGAGATGATATTTGGACAGAGAGACTCGTTCCGCCAGCTGCTCAATACCGATCATCTGGGCATAATGCTGCTCAATGAACAAAGCGGTCTGACGGACGGCATCCGGCCAATTCGACCGATCCCGTTGGTCGGTGAGCGGAAGTCGAACCAATTCGGTCATGAATTGATAGACCCAGGAAGAGGCTGCGAGCGGATCGGAGATTCGACCGGCGGCCGCATCAGCGACGACCAGGCGCAGCAGTCGAATGGGAGGGCTGTCCGATTCGAGATGTACAACGCAGCCATTCTCACGCCGATACTTCTGCCAGTGCGGGAGAATCAGATCCGGCCGCAGCAGCACGAAGAGAAAGGTCCAGGGCTGCTGCGAAGCCGGATCATAATAATAGTGATGGGCACTGGGAATCTCCGTGAGGAAAGCTTGTCCGGTGGTCACACGATGCGATTGACCTTCTGTCTCGTAGATGCCTTCTCCGGACAGCGTATATTGAAACAGCAGCAGCGGACCATCTGTCCTTTTCAGCCCATCCCACCGATAATCAGCCGTATCAACCGTGCTGTGTCCCACCGCAAACAGTTTGCCAAGTGGAAGTTCTTCGTGATCCGTAAAACGAAAGCCGTAAATCCCTTGAGGAATGTTCACGCTAACCTCCTGAAAAAGAATGTTCAATTGCCGCGCAATTTCTGCCTGATAAGTGCAGGAGGCTCCTGTCACGCGTAGGCACATTCAAATTCGACAAAGCCCGCCCGGGTTCCTTCGCCCACTGCATAAAGTCCGATCAGCACCCCCGTAAATCCGCCAGCTACTTCCGAGGATAGATACCGGGTCTGCGCGGTACCTAAGAAGAGTTCCGTTCCGTCTTCCAGCAGGAAAAAATGATAGCGTTCATGTCCAGAGCGAATCAGCAGTTTGGCCTGGTTATCTCTGCCCAGCTTCACCTCACGTTCAACCGATTTGATGTCGCCCACATTCAGCCTGAGGATCACCGCAAACTCATCGGCGTATTTACGTAGAGCCAGATCATAATGATGATTTTCGTCCATGTACAGCGTTATTCCCGCTTCTCCTTCGCTGCCCGATAGATGAATCGTACAGGAGATCGCTGCATCAAAATCTTTTTGCCGCAGCCCGATAAAGGTTGGAGAAGCTGGAGTATCCAGCGTGGTTGAGGTTCCCAGCAGCCCTACATGATGGTCACCCAGTTCATAATGCTTCGTCGATGGATGCCGCAGGTAGCACCAATCCAGATTCCACTTGGTATTGGCGAATGTGTAGTTCTTCCGATCGGCTTGGATGACTGTATCAGGGATGCGATCAGTATTAAAGCGGGTGAGCGTAATGCCCTCATGTCCGGCGGTGAACCATCCATCGTCTCCAAACGTAACCGGCGTCAGGAATACCTCACGTCCCAAATGATGATAGGTCAACCAGCGGCCAATCTGCCGGAAGCCCAGATGCAGCATCCACCAGTTTCCGTATGTATCTTCGACCAGATCGCCATGCCCCACTCCTTGCAGCTCATACCCTCCCAGATTGCGGTTGGTCAGCACGGGATTGGCCGGATAGGATTCAAAAGGTCCATGCAGTGACTGACTTCGCGCATAGACAACCATATGTCCGTATTCCGTACCCCCTTCTGCGGCCATCAGGAAATAATGTCCTTGAATCTTGTACATATGGGGGCTTTCCAGATAGCGGCCTCCGGTTCCCTGCCAGATCGAGCGGCTTGGTGAGACTTTGGCTCCACTCTCAATGTCGAGTTCACACTGCACAACTCCCGATCGGCCTTCGTCATCCATCCCATTGCTCATGAAGAACACTCGTCCATCCTCAAAATATAGATCGGGGTCGATACCGCCCTGGTTAACGAAGATGGGGTCCGACCATTCGCCGTAGATGTCATCTGTCCATACATAGAAATTCTGATGCGTGGTATCATTGGTTGTCGTCATATAGAATCGACCCTGGTAATAACGGATCGTGGGCGCAAATACTCCCCCGGAGCTGTTGACGTGGTGAAGCTGTACCTGGCTCTCACGGGTCAGACAGTGCCCGATCTGCGTCCAATTGAGAAGATCAAGGCTCTCGAACAGCGGAACTCCCGGGAAGTATTGAAAAGAGCTGCATACCATGTAATAGCGGTCATCGACTTTGCACACACTGGGATCGGGATAAAAGCCTTTTACAACCGGATTATTATATCTCATGAGGATCTAAGGACTCCTTCTTAAATTCGTATAGGTATGAATCTAAAACGTTATCGATTACACTGTCATTAAACGATATTTAGATAGGGCTTACAATACGATAGGAGCTGGAGCGCAAATAAAATCCGTTCGATGAATAAAAATGTGATTTCAAGGATAGAGGAGGGCCGAATATGATTTGGGCTAACGGGGAAAAGCGATTTATGCCGCTGTACGAAGCACTGGCAAGCGAGGTACGATGGAACATGATGAGGCTGTTGGCTGAAGGGGAGTTGAATGTCAAAGACCTGGCTGCACAGCTGAAGCTTAGTCCGTCGATTGTGACCATGCACATTCGGAAGCTGGAAGAGGCGGATCTCATTGGCAGCCGCCGTGTACGGTTGAATGGAGGGACACATAAGCTCTGTTTTCTCAAACAGCATCGGATTGACATCAAGCTGCCGATCTCACAGGAAGAGGCGAAGATTCGGGAACAATCGATCGCCATCGGTCATTATACGGCCTTTGATGTTTATCCGACCTGCGGTCTGGGAACGCTGGAGAAGGAGATTGGCGTATGGGATGATCCTCGGTATTTCCTTGATCCGGAGCGTGTGCAGGCGGCCATTCTCTGGTTCGGTCGAGGATTCGTGGAATACAAGACGCCCAATTATCTGCTGCCGGAGCAGAGTGCTGAAGCGATTGAAATCTCGATGGAGCTGGCTTCTGAAGCACCGGGCCTGCGTGACGACTGGCCGTCTGATATTACCTTCGATTTTAATGGCAGGGTTCTCGGAACCTGGACCAGCCCGGCAGACTTTGGACGCGCAGCGAGGGGGCGGTATACGCCTGACTGGTGGCATCGCAATGTTAATCAATACGGACTGCTCAAGACCATTCGGATCGACGCGGCAGGCACGACCATCGATGGAGAGTGGATGTCGGAAGTGACGCTGCCGGATCTGCGGCTGGAGGAACCGTTCTGGACGCTGCGCTTTACCGTACATGAACATGCGGAGCATGTAGGCGGATTAACGCTCTACGGCGCGGGCTTCGGCAATCACGATCAGGACATCCGGATTCGTGTTCATATTCAAGACCATAGGGAGAGCAGATATGATGATGAAAAGATTCAAAGCTAATTCGCAGACCGTAAAAAGTCTAGGGCGAACTTATGAGTACGAAGACGCAATGTGGCTGACCTTATCGGGCAGTGGAGTGGAATTTTCGGTAAGGGGCAAAAAGGTAGAAATCACGCTCAAGGGAGACCAAGTAGCAGAAGGGGCGGACAATCTGGCAAGGGTGGGCATCTATGTCAACGATCAGCGAGTGATCGACGATCAGATCGATCGCCGCTCGAAAAGCTACGAGGTCTGGAGCAGTGAGCAGGAGCAGCCAGTGACCATTCGGATTGTAAAGCTCTCCGAAGCCGCCATGTCTACGGTAGGCATTGATGAGATTCGCGCCGAGACGGACGGGACAATTAAGCCAACACCTGATCGCAAATGGAAGATCGAATTTATTGGCGATTCCATTACCTGCGGTTATGGTGTTGATGATGCCAGCGGTCAGCAGCCTTTTTCCACGGCAACTGAAGACGCGACGCGTGCTTATGCTTATCTGACCGCCCAGGCGCTGGAGGCCGATTACAGTCTGGTCTGCTACAGCGGTTATGGTATCATCTCGGGCTACACAGATAATGGGCAGAAGCTGCTGACGCATATTTTGCCTGACTATTACGAACGGCTGGCGAAGTCGGAAGGTAGACTGAATGGAACGTTGAACCCGCTGGACGTCGAGTGGGACTTTGCCCGCTTCGTGCCGGATCTGGTCGTGTTGAATCTGGGCACCAACGATGACTCTTATGCACAGGATGAGGTGGAGCGGCAGACCGAATTTGCGGAGCGATACGGTGACTTTCTGCATACGGTTCGGCGCCGAAATCCTCAGGCTTCCATTCTGTGTACACTCGGAATGATGGGAGATCGGCTGTATCCGTTTGTGGAACAGGCGGTGTCGCATTATCAATCAGAGACCGGGGATCATCGGGTATCGGTCATGCGGTTTGATGTTCAGCAGGCCGAGGACGGTTATGGATCGGATGGGCATCCTTCTCCACTCACCCATGCCAAGGCAGCAGAGAAGCTGACGGCGCATATTCGTACACAGCTGATGTAGCAGAGGATAGTGGCTTCATGGATTTTGATACCTTGCAGGTGGACGACACCCGTTAGATCGTTCTTTACTTCGACAGTCGCAAAAGCGCCGTACGTTCCATGGAACGTACGGCGCTTTTGCATGGAATCAGGCGGTAGGGCACCGATCCGGTACAGGCGGAAAAGAATAGCAAAAAGAATAAAGGAAAGGCTCCGTCTCATCAGCAGCGTGACGAGGCCAGGCCAGGTTTCGCTTAGAGGTTGGGCTTGTCTACGGCGGCAGGGCGGAATACCCAGAGTTTGCTTAACAGGTAGTTCAGCACCATGCCGGGAACGGTAACCAATACCTTGGCAGCCCAGACTGGCATGAGCAGATTGAGCAGCGACAGCAGGGCTGTTGTCAGCAGCGCCACGGTGAGATTGACGATCAGAAATCGCATCAATTCCCCCTTTTGCCGCGGCTGGTCGGTCTTAAACGTCCAGCGGCGGTTCCAGTAATAGCTGTTGGCTGTACCTGCGGCGTAGCCGACTGCCTGGGCGATTGGACCGATCAGTCCCTGAAGCAGGAAGAAGACGAGAAAATCCACGAAGGTATTGGAAACTCCCACGACGGCGAAGCGCAGCGGTCTTGCCGAAGCTTTGACGGATCTTGGCGCAGCCACGATTTACCCCTCCTTCTTCATATCATACAGCGTATACTCCGGCACAATGCCCAGCGCATCGGCTACTTTAACGACGGTTTTGGTCACTTGATCCGCATTGCGGTTGCGGAACCCTTCAAATGGTTTTTTGACAAGAGGGGAATTGGCGTTCCATTCTGATTCCGGTACGGGTTTTCCATAGGCTTTTGCCCAGATCGTAATGGGATCAAAAGCATTGTGTTTGCCTTCAAGCAGCACGTATCGGACTTCCCCATCTTCAATCTTGCGCTTGAGACCTTCGATGCCCAGCGCGGGATCGACGCCCTTGAACCCGCCCCAGGCCAGCACCGGCTCTCCTGTCTGGATGATAAGTGCAGCCGCGCCGCTGTTGGAAGAAGGCATGGCGGCCAGGTATTTCGCGCCTTCGCGGTGGCGCTCCATATACTGTACCAGCGACGAGTTCAGCGGCTCGGCGTCCTGGCTCCAACTGCTGACGCCGTCGGCCAGATGCGGCGACGCATAAGGCTGCCGCGCACTGCCGCCGTACAGGCCCGGCGTCAGCGACCACCAGGTCGGCGCGGCCATCAGCGCCGCCAGCCCCAGAGCCAGGGCCGCCTTGGGCGCGGCGGCCCATCTCAGCCGCAGCAGCGGCAGCGCCAGCGCACCTCCGGCCAGCGCGGCGATAGCGATCGCCGTGTAGCCATCGTCATAGGCGATGTAGGCTGCCGTGCCGAAGGCGATCGCCCAGCCGGGCAGCAGCCAGCCCGGCTTGGGAGAGCGGCACAGCTCCGCGAGTGCCGCGCCTGCCAGCGCCGCGATGCCGGGCGCCAGCGTAATCAGGTAGTAGCGGTGGAAATAGCCCGCCATACTGAAGACCACGACCATCGGCAGCAGCCAGCCGATCCACAGCAGAATATCTGCCCGCCGTTCAGGGCGGCGAAGCCACAGCATCACCGCGCCGAACAGCGCGAACGGCAGCAGCCAGCTGATCTGTCCGGCAAGCTTGACATCAAGCAGGCGCAGCCAGCCCGGCGGGCCGTCTTCGCCGCTCGAATTCATCATGCCGGAACTTGCGCCTGCGGTCTTGAATCCGCGAGGTTCGGCCGGCTTGCCGATGTCCGAATCAGGCAGGCCGGATTCTTCGGCCAGACCTTGATCCATGCCCGGCATATTGACCGGGCCAAGCGTGGCTTCCTGTCGGTTGATCTTCGATTGCTCCAGAATCGAGGAGAGACTGCCCGACAGATTGCCCGTCAGCCGCCCAATGCCGTTATAGCCCAGTGCCAGCTCCAGCACCGAATTGTGCTGGGTGCTGCCTACATAAGGCCGCTGATCGGCGGGGCGGCTGTCCACGGCAACCGCCCAGGATAGCGAGACGACGATCAGCACAGCGGTGGCAGCCGCCAACTGCTTGAAGGTCTCCCGCCAGCTCAGGCGCCGCGCGATCAGCACAAAGAGATAGAACGCAGGCAGCACCAGATAGGCCTGCATCATCTTGGTGTTGAACCCAACGCCAACGAGAGCAAAGGCCAGGCACAGCTGCCCGATGCGTCCGCTTTGCACCGCGCGGTTCAGCACGTAGGCAGCCAGCACCAGGAAGAAGACCAACACGCTGTCCACGTTGTTGGTTCGGCTCACGGCAACGGCGATAGGCGTCAGCGCCAGGAACAACGCCGCAAAACGCGCAGCCGCCAGGCCAAAGGTGGATCGCACGATCAGATAGAGCAGAACCACCGAACCGGCCAGCGCCAATGCCGAAGGCAGCGCCAGACTCCAGGCGTGCAGCCCAAACAGCTTCACGCTGATCGTTTGCAGCCAGAAGGCCACCGGCGGCTTGTCGATCGAGATAAATCCGCCGGGGTCAAAGGAATTAAAGAAAAAGTTGTGTAAACTCTGGCTCATGCTGGTGACGGCTGCGGTGTAGTAACCGTTAAGATTGCCCGACTTGGAGATGTTCATCAGCGACAGCGTCAGGGCGATGCAGGCAAGGAGCACCGGAACGGGGTCCAATTTTTTTAGTAAGCTTGCGTTCACGTGGCTTCCCTCCGAACGTTTAATCGATCTCTATAGTATAAAGCTTACGCATGAAAATAAAATGAAAGCAAGCTTAGAAGAAGCTGAATCGCCTCCATGAAGATCAGCGATGTGCAGCTTTCCAGTGAATCTTCTGGATTTTCACGTCAATTTACTGTACAAAACATATGAAATGAACTAATATGAACCTATATAAACGTTCGATTTATGTTCTGGTCTATCATTATGGTCGATGAATGAACCCCAATATGAGAGGATGAATCTTGTGGAAAATCGCTATTCTTCACATCCAAACGACGTTAAAACTTTTGATACGACGCGCCTGCGGGAAGAGTTTTTGATCGAGACCCTGTTTGCTCCGGATGAGCTTGTAACCGTTTACTCGCACGTCGATCGGTATATTGTAGGTTCCGCAGTCCCTGTATCCAAGGAAATCAAGCTGGAGGTAGACCTCAAGCAGATCGGAGCAGACTTTTTCCTGGAGCGTCGTGAAGCGGGCATCATCAATGTAGGCGGTGCAGGCACAGTTACGGCAGATGGAGAGAGTTTTGATGTGGGCAAAAATGAATGTCTCTACGTTGGACTCGGCGTGAAGGATGTCACCTTCAAGAGTGCGGACGGCAGCAGTCCGGCCAAGTTCTATCTGGTGTCCACACCGGCACACAAAGCTTACCCAACACGCAAAGCCGGCCAGGGAGAGGCGATCAAGGCGCATCTGGGCAGCATCGACAGCTCGAACGAACGGACCATCAATAAATACATTCTGCCTGGCGGCATCGAGAGCTGTCAGCTTGTTATGGGCATCACGGAGCTTGAGCCGGGCAATATGTGGAATACGATGCCATGTCATACGCATAATCGCCGTTCGGAAGTGTATCTGTATTTCAACATGCCGGAGGATGCAGCCGTGTTCCATTTCATGGGCGAACCCCAGGAGACGCGCCATCTGGTCGTACGCAATCAGCAGGCGGTCATCTCCCCAAGCTGGTCGATCCACAGCGGCGTAGGCACCAACAACTATACCTTCTGCTGGGCGATGGGCGGAGAAAATCAACTGTTCGATGATATGGACGCCGTTGACATGAAAGACTTAAAATAGATCCTAATTGACTTTTCGCGGATAGGAGCTATTGGACTTATGAACGCATTGAAACGGCACGAAAAAATTATGGAGATCCTGATCGAACGCAAAGAGATCGGAGTGGGCGAACTCAGCTCGCTGCTGGACGTAACCGGCAAGACCATCCGTGAAGATCTGGCACGCCTGGAGGAGAAAGGCCTGCTGGTGCGGGTACATGGAGGAGCGATGCTGGCGCAGAACGATCAATTCGGCATCTTGTCTGCACGCGGAGCGGCGGGGCGACATGCACCCGAAAAGGCGGAGATTGCCGCGAGGGCGCTGCGATACATTCAACCGGGCGACATCGTAGCGCTTGATGGGGGCGGTACCACGCTGGAGATGGCGCGGCAGTTGGAGAATGTTCCCTTGACGGTGGTGACGAATGATCTGTTCATTCTCAGCGAGCTGGCGCACAAGGACAAGATTCGGCTGGTCGTGCCGGGAGGCGAGCGGGTGCGCAATGTGCTGATCGGGACGGGAAGTGCGGAGTTTGTCTCGGGACTGAACATCAGCAAAGCATTTCTGTCCGCGACTGCCCTGCATCCCGAACTTGGCGCTTCCATCTATACGGGAGATCTGGTGCCGTACAAAAAAGCGTTGGTCAAGACAGCGCGGCAGGTGTTTGGCGTGGTCGAACATCAGAAATTTGGCAAATTTGCGCTCTGGACGTTTGCAGATTGCAGCGAGCTGGATGTGATTGTCACCGATCGCGGCATTGACCCGGCGCAGAAGACGCTTTTTGCACAAAAAAATATTCGGCTGGACGATGGAAGCGGCGAGCGGCAGCACCAGGGCTGATCGCTTCACCAGGTTCGGCACACGATTCGGGAGGAAATGAAGATGAGCATGTTCGACCTTGGCGGCAAAGTGGCACTGGTAACGGGGGCAAGCGGCGGGTTGGGTCAGGGAATGGCGCTGGCGCTTGCCCAAGCGGGAGCCGACATCATTGCTGTGTCCTATTCATCCTGCTCCGATACAGTGGAGAAGGTTCGGGCACTTGGCCGTAAAGCGTACGATATTCAAGCCGATCTCAGCAAAAAGGAGGAGCTTGAAGGTGTGGTCAAGCAGTCTCTCGAATTTGAGGGACGCATCGATATTCTGGTCAACAATGCAGGCATCATTCGGCGTACGCCGATTTCCCAGCACAGCTGGGAGGACTTCGATGCGGTACTGGACATCAACTTGAAGACCGTCTTCTATCTGACGCAGCTCGTGGGCAATCATATGGTGGAGCGCGGCAGCGGCAAGGTCATCAACATTGCTTCGATGCTGTCGTTCCAGGGCGGTATTAACGTTCCGGGTTACACGGCAAGCAAACATGGAGTGGCAGGCTTGACGAAGGCGTTCGCCAACGAGTGGGCATCCAAGGGTGTTCAAGTCAATGCCATTGCACCGGGCTACATGTCAACCGACAACACGGCTCCAATTCGGGAAGACAAAGAACGGACAGATTCGATTACCGTACGGATTCCTGCCGGACGTTGGGGAACGAGCGAAGATGTAGGCGGCCCCGCTGTGTTCCTGGCTTCATCCGCAGCCGATTATGTGAATGGACATGTGCTGTGCGTAGACGGCGGCTGGATGAACCGTTAGGTCGCAGAGCTGTTCATTTGTCGCTTCGTATGTCGATCCATATAACGATGTAACGAGATGAAGTACCCTGACCGAGTGCATATTCAAAAAATCCAAGTGAGCCGCGAAGGGAGAGGCGGGGCAGACCTGTTGCTCCTCTCGCGGCTCATTCGTTTTTAGAGGAGGACGAAAGCGATGAAGCTGGGAATTCTGGCGCATACCTATGGCAAGCTGCCCGTGGCCGAGTTAGCACGTAAGGTGGCGGAGGAAGGATTTACGTCGGTTCAGTTGGCGCTGCTCAAAGCGATCGCCGACATCGACTGTTCACCGGGCAAGCTTAGTCCGGGTCTGGCGAATCACATCGCGGAAGCGTTTGACCGTGAAGGGGTACGGATCGCCGTGCTGGGCTGCTACATCGATCCGGTGAACCCCGATGAACAGCTGCGGCGCGGGGAGATTCGGCGTTTTAAGGAACATCTGCGTCTGGCTCGGGACTTCGGCTGTGGAATGGTGGCGACCGAGACCGGCTCCATGCTAACCTACCAGGATTCTCATCCCGATACCTATGAGGAGTATGGCTGGAAGGTGCTGCGCGAGACGGTGAGCGAACTGGCGGAGGAAGCGGAGAAATGGGGAACGACGCTGGCGATTGAGCCGGTTGCCGGTCATACCCTTCATTCGCTGGATCATATGCGGCGTCTGATGAGCGAGGTTCCTTCGTCCACCATCGGGCTGCTGTTTGATGCCTGCAACCTGCTGAATGAAGATCGCCTTCCCATGCAGGAAGAGATGATGCTCGATGCGTTCGAGAATCTGGGCGATCGGATTGTGCTGGCTCATGCCAAAGATCTGGACTTCGGTGAGGGAGGCTTCTGGGCGGGAGGGCGGCAGCCCAGACTGGATCGTCCGTTTGGCGATGGACTGCTCCATAAAGAGCGGCTCTGCTCCCTGCTCAAACAGTATAAGCCCCATCTGGACATTTCCATTGAAGGGGTCACGGCCGCAGACGCCAAACGTTCAGCGGATGAGCTGCGCCGGATCTATGCTTCCGTATAGGATACGCGGCGGTCTGGTCTGAACGGGAAGATCATAAAAAGCAGCGGTGACGGCGCATTTATAGCTGTTCAAGCCGCTGTTTTTTTGGAAAACCCACTATTTTAATCGGAATTTCATTTTACCCTCTTTTCAACCCTCTCAATCTGTGTAAGAATAAGAGCCAAGTAACGCTTTGCATAACTAAAGAATCGGAGCATCCCCAGAGATCTTCGTCATCCACGGCAGCGGCACCATCAGATGGGCTGACGCCTAGAGCTTGCCTTCGCACAATCGGGATATTCCGCCAATCAAGGATTCGACTTCAAGGTCGATATTACGGGAGGAATCGAATATGACGGAAGAGAGAAAGCTTTCCTTTGAAACGTTGGCTGTACATGCTGGGCAGGAGATTGATCCGGTAACGGGCGCACGTGCCGTGCCGTTGTATCAGACGACTTCGTATGGATTCCGCGATACGGAACATGCGGCTAATCTGTTTGGACTGAAGGAATTTGGCAACATCTATACCCGTCTGATGAATCCGACCAGCGATGTCTTTGAACAGCGGATTGCTGCACTCGAAGGCGGTGTAGGTGCGCTGGCTACAGCTTCCGGACAGGCAGCGATTACCTTCTCCCTGCTGAACATCGCGGGCGCAGGCGACGAGATCGTGTCGTCGGCCAGTCTCTACGGCGGTACATACAATCTGTTTGCCGTCACGCTGCCCAAGCTTGGGATCAAGGTGCATTTTGTGGATTCCAGTGATCCGGAGAATTTCCGCGCAGCGATCAATGAGAATACCAAAGCTGTCTATGCCGAGACGATCGGCAACCCGCGCGGGGATGTGCTGGATATTGCTGCGGTAGCCGCGATTGCTCATGAGAACGGTGTGCCGCTTATTGTGGACAATACGTTCCCCAGCCCTTATCTGCTGCGTCCGATCGAACATGGAGCCGACATCGTGGTTCACTCGGCGACCAAGTTCATTGGCGGACATGGCACATCCATCGGGGGCGTCATCGTAGACGGCGGCAAGTTCGATTGGACAACAGGCGGACGTTTCCCTGGACTCACGGAACCCGATCCAAGCTACCATGGCGTAGTCTACACGGATGCGGTAGGTCCGATCGCTTACATTATCAAGGCGCGTGTACAGCTGATGCGCGATCTGGGCGCAGCCATCTCGCCATTTAACTCCTGGATGCTGCTGCAAGGTCTGGAGACGCTGCATCTGCGGATGGAACGTCACAGCCAGAACGCATTGGCTGTGGCCAAATACCTGGAGCAGCATGAGCGCGTAGAATGGGTGAACTATTCCGGTCTGCCCAGCCATGCTTCGCATGAATTGGCGCAGAAATACCTGCCTAAGGGTCAGGGAGCGATTCTCACTTTCGGCATCAAGGGCGGTATCGAAGCTGGCAAGAAGCTGATTGAGAGTGTGAAGCTGTTCTCCCACCTGGCGAACGTAGGCGATTCGAAGAGTCTGATTATCCATCCGGCCAGCACCACACACCAGCAGTTGGGACCGGATGAGCAGGCTGCTTCCGGCGTACAGCCGGGCATGGTTCGTCTGTCGATTGGTACAGAAGCGATCGAAGACATTCTGTATGATCTGGAGCAGGCGATCGCGGCTTCGAGCGGCGCATAATGTAAGCTCTCAATCGATCCTCTTCAAGAACGTTCTGATGAGGAAAAAAGGCTGTAGGTTCGCGCAGGTGAACCTACAGCCTTTTTGCGTCTTTTTGCGTGCGTCTCCTATGCTGATTTAAGGGGGATCTGGAGCTGGAGAATCCTCTTTACTTTTGCCATCAAAAAGAGTACGATCAAACCATAAAGTTGCCCCAGGCCAATAAAATTGAATATAGGAAAAATGAGTCTCATTCTCATTTAAACATGCTGCTCCGGATTATCCGGGGCAGCATGTTCCATTTTAGGGGCAGCCGGAATAACTCTCATTCTCAATTACAGGATCTATAAAGGAGGAATATCGCATGTCTTTGCAATCCATTGGGAGTCGAAAGGTACACACGGGCACGGAACAATCGGGCAAGCCAGTGAAAAAACCGGAGGGCGGACGTCCAAAGAAATCCATGCTGCATGAATTGTTTGGGCATGTGGAGGTGCGAAAGGCGCTGGGCAGCGGCGTATTCATGGCTGTGGCATGGGGCCTAATGCAGACAGGGCTGAAAGGGGAGGCCGCTGTCTTGTATATGCTGGCTTACGCGCTGGGCGGCTGGGATAAAGCACGCGATGGAATTCGCAAGCTGGCTGCTGAACGCGAGCTGGATGTCAATCTGCTGATGGTCGCTGCCGCGCTGGGAGCGGCGGCGATTGGATATTGGAATGAAGGGGCGCTGCTGATCTTCATCTTCGCCCTGAGCGGTGCGCTGGAGAGCTTCGCTTCGGATCGCAGCGGCAGGGACATCTCGGCATTGATTGCCCTGCGTCCCGAACATGCGCTCAAGATTGAGGAGGGCAACGTTCGCCGGGTGGAGGCGAGTGAGATTCAGATCGGGGATCTGATTCTAGTGCCGCCCGGCGCAGCGATTGCCGCCGACGGTTGTGTAATCAGCGGTCGCTCGTTCGTGGATCAATCCTCGATTACGGGTGAGTCTGCGCCGGTTGACCGTCAATCCGGAGATGAGGTGTATGCTGGCACGGTCAATGGCGAAGGGGAGCTTCGCGTCGAGGTGACCCGGGATGCTTCGGATACGCTGTTTGCCAAGATGATTCGCATGGTCGAGCAGGCCCGCGAAGATTCTCCTCCTTCCCAGCGATTTGTTGAACGTTTTGAATCGGTATACGTCAAGGTTGTCCTTGCCGCAACCGCGCTTCTGATTGCCATTGGCCCATGGTTGTGGGATGGAAGTTGGAAGATGGCCTTCTACAAAGGCATGGTGTTCCTGGTTGTCGCTTCGCCCTGCGCCATTGTGTCCTCGATTATGCCGCCAGTATTGTCGGCCATGTCCGGTGCTGCACGCCGAGGCGTGCTGTTTAAGGGCGGAGCAGGCGTAGACCGGCTGGCAGGTATCCGCGTCGTGGCGTTTGACAAGACAGGCACCCTCACCATGGGAGAGCCGGAATTGACGGAACTGGTCCTTATGCCCGGTATGGATCGGGCGGAGACACTGCTTGCCGCAGCTTCAGTCGAGCAACATTCCTCGCACCCGTTGGCTCAAGCTGTCGTTCGTGCCGCCGAGGTGGAAGGGATTGCGCTGCGGGAGACGCAGCAGGGGCAAGAACGTGCAGGCTTTGGTGTTGAGGCTTGGATCGATGGGGTTCGTTGGAACGTAGGTCGGCTGCCCGGTGAATGTCAGACTGCCGAGGGAGAGCTTCCGGGATCAGCGTCGTCCGGAAGCCAGGAGACGCCTTTACCTTGGTGGCAGGCGGAATTTGACCGATTGCATAACCTTGGCATGACCGTGTCTTTTGTATGGCGTGATGGAGTGACAATAGCGCTGCTTGCTCTCAGTGACCGAATCCGCCCGGAAGCTCGGCAGGCGGTGCAGGGCTTACAGGCATTGGGCCTCGAGGTGGCGATGCTCACCGGTGATCGCAGCGGCGCGGCGCAGCGGACAGCGGAAGCGGCAGGGGTAGACAGGGTCTTCTCGGAGCTGCTGCCGCAGGATAAGGTCAGCCGGATTCATGAACTGCGTGAACGCTATGGCTCTGTTCTGATGATCGGCGATGGCGTTAATGATGCTCCGGCGATGGCAGCTGCGGATGTCGGCATGGCCATGGGGATTCGCGGCAGCGGCGCGGCGCTCGGTACGGCAGATGTGGTATTGATGCAGGATGATCTGCTGCGTACGGTGGGGACGATTCGCCTGGCACGCCGGGCCGAACGCGTCATCCGGCAGAACCTGACGTTTGCGGTGTCTGTCATCCTGCTGCTGATGGCGACCAGCTTGACGCTGGGGATCACGCTGCCGCTGGGAGTGTTGGGGCATGAAGGCAGCACGCTGCTGGTCATTTTGAATGGGCTGAGACTGCTGCGTTCCAAGAAATCGTTTCACGAAATCTTCATTTAAATGGGGAGAAACTCAACTTGACACAATCTATTGGAAGCAGCATAATAAGAACTACATTGGAATTATTATAAAATAGGAATCGTTGAGAACGTGCAGGAAGCAAGCGCCAATTCGGCTCACCTTTGACTCATCACCGTGCAACCAGACCGGGAAATGAGGCGCCTGCTTGCACACCCATGAGGAGGAACTTTTTATGTATAAATCGATTATCATCGGTACAGGCCCTGCCGGATTGACCGCTGCGATCTATCTGGCACGTGCCAACATGAGCCCACTCGTTATCGAAGGCCCGCAGCCGGGCGGACAGTTGACGACTACAACGGAAGTGGAGAATTTCCCAGGCTTCCCGGAAGGCATCATGGGTCCTGAACTGATGGACAATATGCGCAAGCAGGCGGAACGTTTTGGTGCGGAATTCCGCACGGGCTGGGTGGAGAACGTGGATCTATCCAATCGTCCATTCAAGCTGACCGTCGATGGCATGGGTGAACTGGTCACCGAGACATTGATTATCTCGACTGGAGCAAGCGCCAAATATTTGGGAATTCCAGGCGAAGAAGAGAATGTGGGGATGGGCGTCAGCACCTGCGCAACCTGCGATGGTTTCTTCTTCCGTGGCAAGGAGATCATCGTTGTCGGCGGCGGCGACTCGGCACTGGAAGAAGCCAACTTCCTGACTCGCTTCGCAACCAAAGTGACGCTGGTTCACCGCAGAGGCGAACTCCGCGCTTCCAAGATCATGCAGGATCGCGCTCGTCAGAATCCGAAGATCGAATGGGCGCTTGACCGCACCCCGCTTGAAGTCGTGAAGGGTGAAAATAGCCTGCAAGGACTGCGTGTGCTCAACAATGCAACGGGTGAGGAGCAGCTGATCGAAGCGTCCGGTGTGTTCGTAGCAATCGGTCACCATCCGAATACCGGCTTCCTGGGCGGTCAGATCACGACAGACGAAAATGGCTATATCGTCGTAACCCCAGGCACCACCGAGACGAATATTCCAGGCGTATTTGCCTGCGGCGACGTACAGGATACCCGTTACCGTCAAGCGATCACCGCAGCAGGTAGTGGATGTTCGGCGGCGATGGACGCAGAACGTTTCATCGAGAGCCTGGAATTTGCAGAGGCCGCTGCTGAAGCTGCACTGTAAATCGAAAACGAACCATAAAAATCGAATACGCTTGGGAAATCGAGTTTGGTTTCTGAGCGTATTGGCATTATAATAAAGAAAGCTGCTTTTAAAAAATAATACAAGAAGGTGGAGAGAATATGACAACTGCAATCGTCTACACAAGCACCAACTGCCCGCACTGCAAGCAAGTGAAGAGTTATCTGGATGGCAAAGGCGTCTCTTATGAAGAACGCAACATCGAGCAAAGCGATGCGTTTGCGCAGCAGGTGTGGGATATGGGTCTGCGTGCCGTGCCGGTAACGGTGATCGGTGAAGAGAAGATCGTTGGCATGAACAAGCTGAAGCTGGAGAAAGCGCTGAACGCTTAATAGCATCAGTTACAGTCTTCACAGCATGAAGAACAGGCAGGGCCTACGGCGGCTCTGCCTGTTTTGTCGTTGCAATAACCACACGCAAGAGTGCAGCAAACAGGCAGAACGATTCTTTCGTCTGTCTGCGGTTGTGGGGACATATCTCACTTTATAGGCGGACTACAGCGAGACTCGAACCCGTCCGAGGAACTGCGATACCGCCAGATGCGCGGCGCCCAGCACCGCCGACCGACTGCCTAATTCGGAGAAGGAGACCGCTAATTCCCGCCGATGGTAGGGCAGCGCACGCTCCGCGATCGTCGCCAACATGGACGGTTCAATCCATTCCTTCGCTTCCGTCAGCGGCCCGCCGACCACAATCTTCTCCGGGTTGAAGCCGTTGACCAGATTGGTGATGCCGATACCCAAGCGGCGGCCAATCTCCTGATAGAGCTGTAAGACGGAAGCCTCGCCGGAGTGGGCATAAGCGGTGAGTTCAGACGTGGTCTCTGCCGGAAGCGCAGGTCGTCCGTCTTCGGTGGCATACGCATAGGCCCGCTCTGATGCGTACAGCTCCCAACAGCCCCGGCTGCCGCAGCTGCACAGCCGCCCTTCGCTTTCGATGGACATATGCCCCGTCTCACCTGCATACCCCCAGGCTCCCTTGTACAGTTGGCCATCGATAATCATTCCCGAACCCAGACCCATACCTGCGCTGACGTACACCAGATGGCGTACATGCTGCCCGGCTCCATATTCGCGTTCTCCGGCTGCGCCGACGTTGGCTTCATTGTCCACGACAACCGGTACAGCAAATTCCGCTTCCAGTCTTGATCGCAGATCCACGCCTTCCCAGCCCAGGTTGGGCGCATAGAGAATAAGTCCAGCTTCATCAACCATCCCCGGCACACCGATACCGATTCCGACCAGCCCGTGAGGTGTAGGGGGCATGGCTTCGATCAGCGGCCTTACCGTGTCGCAGATGACGGCAAAGGCGGTATCCGGATCATGCTCGCCCAGGGATGCGCTGCGTTCCAGCAGGATGCTCCCGGTGAGATTGGTGAGCACCGATTTGACCAGCGTAACGCCCAGTTCGATTCCAATCACGCAGCCTGCCGACCCATTAAACAGCAGCATGAGCGGCTTGCGGCCTCCACTGGATTCACCCAGCCCTGTTTCCTCGACGAGATTCTGTTCCAGCAGTTCCAGCGTCAAGTTGGACACGGTGGCTTTGTTCAGTCCCGTTCGTTCCGACACATCGGTACGCGATAACGGTCCATTTCTGCGGATCGTGTCCAGCACAATCGACTTATTCAGCTTTTTGACGAGCGCCTGATCTCCGGTTACTCTCACTATTGACTCCTCCATCCGTGCCTCTAAACATCCCTTTATGTTAAGCCAATCCCGCAGCAAAAAGAAGAGGCTTCGCTGCATTTTTCATCCTACAGCTGCTGATTAATTGGAATGACCGCTTAATATGATAGCGTTAACAATCCCTATTTTACGGCAGAAAAACTTTTTGCGAAAGACTTAGTTTATCCGATAGACAAAGTTTTTGGGATGTGCTAGGATAGCGATGTAAACGATTTCTGCGAAATTATGAGGAGGCATCTCTTACATGGCTTATTATGAAAATGTCGGCAAAGTAGCATACGAAGGCAGCCAATCCCAGAATCCGTTCGCGTTCAAATTCTACAATGCGGATGAAGTGGTACTGGGCAAAAAAATGTCCGAACACCTGAAATTCTCAATGGCTTACTGGCACACACTGACTGCTGAAGGCAGTGACCCGTTCGGCGCAACGACAGCAATCCGTCCTTGGCATTCCTACACAGGTATGGATCTGGCGAAAGCCCGCGTTGAAGCCGGATTTGAATTCATGGATAAAATGGGACTGGACTACTTCTGCTTCCACGACATCGACATCACGCCTGAAGGATCGACGCTCAAGGAGTTTTTCGCAAACATCGACACGATCGTGGATCTGCTTGAAACGCACATGAAATCCAGCGGCAAAAAACTGCTCTGGAACACGGCAAACATGTTCACGAACCCTCGCTTTGTACACGGCGCAGCTTCGACGAACAATGCGGATGTATACGCTCATGCTGCGGCTCAGATCAAAAAAGGTCTGGAAGTCGGCAAACGTCTCGGCGGTGAAAACTATGTCTTCTGGGGCGGACGCGAAGGGTATATGTCCCTGCTGAACACCGATATGAAGCTGGAGCAGGACAACATTGCTCGCATGTTCCATATGGCGGTGGACTACGCGAAGGAAATCGGCTTTGACGCCCAATTCCTGATCGAACCCAAACCAAAAGAGCCAACCAAACACCAATATGACTTCGACGCAGCAACGACCATCTCGTTCCTGCAAAAATACGATCTCGACAAACACTTCAAGCTCAACCTGGAAGCCAACCACGCGACACTGGCTGGCCATACGTTCGAGCATGAACTGCGCGTAGCGCGGATCAACGGCATGCTGGGATCACTTGACGCCAACCAGGGCGATATGCTGCTGGGCTGGGATACCGATGAATTCCCGGTTAATGTCTACGATGCAACCCTGACCCTGTACGAAGTGCTGAAAAACGACGGCCTGGGCAAAGGCGGCATCAACTTCGACGCCAAGGTTCGCCGCGACTCCTTCGAGGCAGACGACCTGTTCCTGGGACATATCGCAGGTATGGATACGTATGCCAAAGGCCTGAAAGTTGCCGCTAAACTGATCGAAGACCGCGCGTTCGATAAAGTGATTGAAGAACGTTACAGCAGCTTCTCCGAAGGTATCGGCGCCGACATCGTAGCCGGTAAGACTACATTGGCTTCGCTGGCTGAATATGCGTTGAATAATGAGAATCCTCGTCCGAATAGATCCGGACGTCAGGAAATGCTTCAATCGATCCTCAACCAATACATTTATGGATAGGATCGAAAATCACCGACCCCTATGGGCAAGGTGATTTGCAGAGCCCGCGCCAAGCGACAATCTCTTCCCGAACTCGTACTTCTTCCCCTCCGCAAAGGAAGAAGCACGGTTCCGCGCAGCGAAATCTTTTGACTTAATCTTTTGACTTAATCTTTTAGTCTTTTAATCTTTTGACCTTCAGATTGACCTTCAGATTGATCTTCAGATCCTAATCTCTCGGCCTTAGTCCTAATCTCTAACTTTCTAAAACAAAAACGCCCTCCGCCTTAACGGCCGGAGGGCGAATCCCCCAACTCCCCGCACCCGGGGAGGCCCGGGCGTCAGGGTTGACACACATACACAAGAATCGCACTCCGCGATCCAATCGAACGGCTTCCCGCAAGCTCCCTTCGGGGAAGGGAAGCCGTTCTTGTTTATTCCGATGTTCGCTTTACGCGGATTTCGTCTTTATTCCGACTTTGCACTCGGCTTTTTATGATGTTCCCCAATACACGCGGCTCAGATCCGCGAGGAGGCAAAACCATGAGTTACGTAATCGGCATCGACCTCGGCACCAGCGCCGTCAAATCCGTGCTGGTCGATAAATCCGGCACGGTTGTCAGCGAGCAATCCGAAGCTTATCCGCTGTACCAGCCCAAGCCGGGCTACAGTGAACAGGACGCAGAAGACTGGGTCGAGAAGACGATTCTCTCCCTGAACAAACTGCTAACGGCTTCCGGCGTGAAGCCGGAAGAGATCGAAGGCATCAGCTTCTCCGGCCAGATGCACGGATTGGTGCTGGTCGGAGAAGACGGACGCGCGCTGCGCCGCGCGATCCTCTGGAATGATACGCGCACGACGCCGCAGTGCCGCAAGATTGAGCAGGTGCTCGGCGAGAAGCTGCTCAAGATCGCACGCAACCGCGCGCTCGAAGGTTTCACCCTGCCCAAGATTCTCTGGGTACAGGAACACGAACCGGAAGTGCTGGAGCAGGCTTCGCTGTTCCTGCTGCCCAAGGACTACGTCCGCCTGCGGCTGACCGGTAATGCCGCGATGGATTATTCCGATGCAGCCGGCACGCTGCTGCTGGATGTGGGCGGCAAGAAGTGGAGCGAAGAGATGGGCGAGGCCTTCGGTCTCAAGCCGTCGCTGTTCCCGGCTCTCGTCGAATCGTTCGACGATACGGGAGCTTTGCTGCCGGAGATGCAGGAGCGCACCGGCTTGACCGAGAAGACGCGCGTCTACGCAGGCGGCGCAGACAACGCCTGCGGCGCCATTGGCGCAGGGATTCTGAGCGAAGGCCAGACGATGTGCAGTATTGGCACATCGGGCGTCGTGCTCTCTTATGAGACGCGCCGCGACCTGGACTTTGAAGGCAAAGTCCACTTCTTCAATCACAGTGAAAAAGATGCCTTCTATATTATGGGCGTTACCCTTGCAGCGGGTTACAGCATGCAGTGGTTCCGCGAGACTTTCGGCGGAGAGCAGTCCTTTGAAGAACTGCTGGCGGGAATCGGTGAAGTAGCGCCGGGAGCGAACGGGCTGTTGTTCACTCCTTACATCGTGGGCGAACGTACGCCGCATCCGGATTCCGACATTCGAGGCAGCTTTATCGGCATTGATGCCGGACATAAGCTGCCGCATTTTGCCCGTGCGGTCATGGAAGGTATTACGTTCTCGCTGCGCGAGTCGATTGATATTCTGCGTGCCGCTGGCAAGACGGTCGATCGGGTCGTTTCGATTGGCGGCGGTGCCAAAAATAAGGAATGGCTGCAAATGCAGGCTGATGTATTTGGAGCCGATGTCATCAAGCTGGAGAGCGAACAAGGCCCGGCTATGGGCGCTGCGATGCTGGCTGCCTATGGCAGCGGCTGGTTCGAGAGTCTACAGGACTGCGCACGCGAATTTATCCGCGAAGCGAAGACGTATACCCCGGACGCGCAGCGTGCTCAGACCTACAACCAGCTGTTTGATGTATATCAAGAGGTGTATACACAGACCGCGGAGCTGAACCGTAAATTGGCAGCTTTCCGAGGCTAGTGCGGCCTGGATATGGTTTTCGCTTGAAGCCCAAGTAAATTCGATGCAAAAAAGCTGTTCTTACCGGAATCGGGAAGAACGGCTTTTTGCCGTGCTTACCCATGAAAAGCCTCATACACACGCAACTATTGGTCGCCTGCATACGTTTTTTTAACAAAGAGCGTACATCGTTTTTCCAATCCATTACAGCTTGTAGCGCGATTGCCGATATAATAGAAGAAACTTTCGTCCATAAGGAGGGCATGCAGGCACATGAAGACAACGATTCACACACAACTGATGAAAGTGAGCGCGGCGCTCGTACTTATGACGGGGGGAATGTTGGGGGGCGTTCAGCCTTTTTCACAGACACCGACTGTCGATGCGGCTTCGGTCTCCACTTCACAAAAGCATCTGCAAAGCCAGATCTATCAAGCGCTGTCAGCGCGGAAAAGTTCCGTGAAATTGACCTATTCCGGCAGCGTGAACGAGCTTAAGAAAGCCATTGAAACGGCGCTGGAGGCAGCGATCGATCAAGATCCATATACGCATTACATCATGAAAGGCTACGCCTATTCGCTTGCAGGACGAGGAACTTCTTCTTCGGCAGAGTTGAATCTGACGTACCGGGAGACGGCGGCGCAGAGTGCTTATGTGCATAAACAAGTATCGGCTGCCCTTCGCAAGATCACCAAACCAGGCATGAACGATCACCTCAAGGTCAAAGCGATTCATGACTGGGTGGTGCGGACACTTAAATATGATACAACGCTGTCGAAGTTTACGGCTTATGAAGGACTGAAGACAGGCAGTACGGTCTGTCAGGGATATGCGCTGCTGACTTATGACATGCTCAAGCAGGCCGGTTTCGAGACGAACATCGTAGAAGGTTATGTGAAAGGTGAAGCGCACGCCTGGAACATGGTCAAGCTGGACGGGAAATGGTACCAGCTGGACACCACATGGGATGATCCGGTGCCGGATCTTGGCGATCATGGGGTAACGACCTACTATCTGGTCAGCGACCAACAGCTTCGGCAGGATCATACGTGGAAAACGGCCAATTATCCGCAGGCTATTACCTCCTACGCGCAGACGCTCGACGGGTTGGTGGCTAACGGAGTCAAAGGCGCAAAAGAACTTCGTACTGCCCTTGGATATTCATCCGGATCAGGCAGCTATGTATCGAACTCGGATGGGCTTCGCCGCATCGTGAAAGCTGCCGATCAGAAAGGCGAGGATCGCCTGACGTTCCAATACAAAGGCACCAAAAGCAAACTCAAACAGGATCTGCTGAGTCTATATGATTATGGGCTTTCGCCAACCGGCTACACCAGCCAGGCGTTGAGCGGGAGCAACAAGTGGAAGGTCACGCTCTATTGGAAATGATGGGACGGAGACGGATAGGGTCCTTAGCGAGGGCTGCTTAAAAATAGGCGCAAAACCAATAAAAAAACAGGGCTGCTGCAAGAGCAGGCCCTGTTTTTTTTGTGGCTAAATGATAAATTAGCTCAGATCGCATTCGTCCAGCGGAACGACTTTGGTTCTCTTCACCCACTTGTATCCAAACCAGAGGATGAGGAACAGCGGAACGCTCAGGTAAGTGGCGGCGATGGTCAGCCAATCGACATTGCCATTCTCGATCGCGGACAGGCTCTGACCAATGATGACGACCAGACAGAGCGCGAAGGCGAACAGCGGGCCGAACGGGAACCAACGTGCGCGGTAAGGCAGTTCATCCAGACTTCGACCCTGCTTCATAAAAGCACGGCGGAAGCGATAATGACTGACTGCGATTCCGACCCAGGTAATGAATCCGCACATTCCGGAAGCGTTCAGCAGCCAGGTGTAGACGACGCCATCACCAAAGAACGAAGCCAGGAACGCCAGCATCCCAATCGCTGTCGTGACGATCAGTGCGTAGATCGGCACGCCGCCGCGCGTCAGTTTGGTCAGGAACTTGGGTGCCTTGCCTTCCAGTGCCAGGGCATACAGCATCCGGGTGGAGGCATACATGCCCGAGTTGCCGGCGGACAACACGGAAGTCAGGATGATCGCGTTCATAACGGCTGCTGCAAAAGCGAATCCGGCACGTTCAAAGACCAGCGTAAATGGACTGACGCCAATCTGATCCAGACCGCCATTCAGCAGGTTGGGATCGGTATAAGGGATCAACAGGCCGATCACGAAGATCGCCAGGATATAGAAGATCAGAATCCGCCAGAAGACCTGGCGAATGGCACGCGGTACGTTGCGGCGAGGGTCTTCGCTCTCACCAGCGGCTACACCGATCAATTCCGTTCCCTGGAAGGAGAAGCCGGCCGCCATGAAGACGCCGAGGAAGGCGAAGAATCCGCCGTTAAAAGGTGCCGCTCCTACGGTGAAGTTGGTGAATCCGACGGCTTTGCCGCCCATTACACCAAAGATCATGGCTACACCTACAACCAGGAAGATCAGGACGGTCACGATCTTAATCAGAGCGAACCAATATTCCGCTTCGCCGTAAGCCCGAACGGACAAGGCGTTTAGCAGGAATAACACGCCCAGGAACAGCAGGCTCCACAGGAACGATGAGCTGCCTGGGAACCAATATTTGATGATGAGCGTCGCGGCAGCCAGTTCGGCTGCGATGGTGACGGCCCAGTTGTACCAGTAGTTCCAGCCCATGGCGAAGCCGAAGGCGGGATCGACGTAACGTCCGGCGTAGGCGCTGAAAGAGCCGGGTTCCGGTGAGTAGGTGGCCAGCTCGCCAAGGCTGGTCATCAGGAAGTAAACCATGATGCCTACTGCGGCATAGGCAAGCAGCGCGCCGCCTGGACCGGCATCGGCGATCGCGCCGCCGCTGGCCAGGAACAGACCGGTGCCAATTGCACCGCCAAGGGCGATCATGGTCATATGGCGAGCCTGAAGACCTTTTTTGAGTCCGGATTTTTCTGGTTGTATTCGTTCCTCTGGGGTGCTCATGTACATTCAACTCTCCTCGTGTATATGGGTTGTCCACAAGAAGAAGCGAAGATGCGTACGCAAAAAGCCGGGGAGCGGGTCCACCGGCTAGGGGGAATTCCGCATCGCGCTCACGCTTCGTCTTGTGAAGATAGCTCAACACCTGCCTTCTGGCAGGTGACAGTTCCGTTCCTTGTCGGAGACGGCCCCAGCACAAACTTCCGCAGAAGAAGTTCGTACTTCGGCGGGTGCGCCTTTTCACCCGGCATCATCAACGCTCTGCGCGTCTACGCCGGTGTACTCATCGCCACCGCAACCTCTACCTCATCACCCGATCAAAACGGATTGCGATGAGGGAATAACTATTCAGTTGGAACCAACCGTTAAGACAGATCAATAAAAAAAGCCCCGACATTCGCAGGGCGAATAACTTACACAGTATAAGGGATTGCTGCGGTACAGGCAACCCTATTTCGCACAATCGTTTATAGAAACGATTGGAAAAGCCTTTCGGAGAAGCTGTGGGTGCAGCCTCTCCTACGCTTTAAGCCGATTCTTCCGGTTTGCGGCGGCTCTTGGCCATCTGCTGCCAGATCGTACCGGCGGCTTCTTCGCCAGAATCGATACGTTCCAGAGCCATGCGTGCCTGAAGGCCAACTTCAAACTCGGGATCATTGGAAGCTTCCTCCAGCGCATCCCGTGCTTCATCGGTTCCCACCTCGTACAGGAAGCGGGCTGCCCGCCAGCGTACAATCTTGCTGGAGTCTTTTAACGCTTCCAGCATGGAAGGCGTACCGGCAGGATCGCCAATATCGGATAACGTATCCCCTGCGGTGCGGCGTACGGCGGGTGAGCCGTCCTTCATCGCACGGAACAGCAGCTGCATCGCTTCCGGCGTCTTGAGATCGCCCAGATAGACGACCGCGAGGCGGCGGATCTGCATCTTGTCATCGCCCAGTGCCCGTTCGATCAGCGGCAGGTTCTCTGCGCTGGCTTCCATTGCTTCAAGCGCAGAATAACGACGGCGCCAATCGTCGCTTGCCAGACCTTCTTCGATCTCGGCCTGCGACCATTCGCGGCGCTCCTCGACAAACTCTTCATTTCTGGCGCCGTGAGCAATTGCCTGCTTCACCACGCGTTCCAGACGCTCCGGTGGAAAGGCCGCTTCCAGCTCCTGCTCCACTTCGCGGGCAATATCCGGGAGATCGCCGTAACGCACGCCATAATCGGTCAGCTTCCGTTCTTTAATCAGCGTGGCGCTTGCCACTTCCGTCACGGCATCGACAAAACGTTTGGCCAATCCGATTCGTTCTTCCTCCATTCCGGACTTGACGCGAATCTGCATGGGGATGCCCCGGAAGAATTGCACGAAGACCTGTGCTTCACCAAAGTGACCGGCTGCATCTTCGATGTCGGCAGCGATTGGCTGGTCAGAGCGGCTGCCGAAAATCTCCTGAACTTCGGAGAGAATAGCCGGCCAATCCGCGCCCGGCTTGCGATCAATCGCCATGAAGTCGGTCGTATGGAAGACGCTTTTGACGCCTTCAATATGCAGCAGCTTGGCTACCACTGGCGGTGCGGAACGTTCATTATCAAGCGTGTATGTCTTGCGAATCCCGGCTTCCAGCGTCTCGTCCAGATGAAGTTTCATCGTGTTCGGGCTGGGAGTAGGTTCGATCAATTTGATTTTCATGAGTAGTCCAACCTCCTTCTTCTCTATATTTTACACGCCTCAATTATAAATGTCACAATAGAAGCCCATCCAATTTAACAATTGGATGGACGGGCGAGAAGTCAATCCAATCTAATCAGAGGCTTGCGTTCATCGGAAATGTACACGGTTTAAGTACGTTTTCGGTGAGCGCAACCTTACTCTAATGTGGATTGGCGTAAAAGAAGTCGATCCAACCTTCCTTAAATTGGATCGGCCTAACAGCGTGAGCGAAGCGGAGCAAAAAAATCGGGCTAACCTAGTCGATATAAGTAAAGAGAGGGTAATGGGTAGAGAGGCATTCTTCAGAAGGAGGAACGGATATGCCTAAGGTTAGATACATCAACGCCAACAACTTACCAATGGGAAAAACATTAAGAGAACACCGCGATCGACATCTGCATCGTAGACGCAAAAAACGCGATTATTCGTATATCATTCCCAATCAACCACCCAAGCTGGATTATTTGACGGATAACCGGGAGGACGTAACTCTTACCTGGGTCGGTCATTCCACGTTTCTGATTCAGTATGCGGGGCTTAATATCCTGACGGACCCTATCTGGGCGAAACGAATGGGGATCGGCAAACGCCTCAGCGAACCCGGGATTCCCATCGAAAAAGTCCCGCCGATTGATCTGATTCTCATCTCTCATTCGCACTATGACCATATGCACATCGCCTCGATTCGCAGACTGCTCAATCCCAAGACGCAGCTGATCGTGCCTGTGGGTCTTAAGAAAAAGCTGGCGCGTAAGCAGATTGAACACTGCATCGAGCTGGCATGGTGGGAAGAGGTGGTAATTCAAGGGGTACGGATTACCTTTGTGCCCACCCAGCATTGGACGCGGCGAACACTGTTTGACGCTAACACGTCGCATTGGGGCGGATTTGTCCTGGAGCCAGCGGCGGCAGTCAAAGCGATTCCGGGAACGGTTGTGAGTGCATTGGGACTGACGAATGAAGAACAAGAGCGTCCGGATGTTCAGCAGGGTTTGTCTGAAGAGAACGAGGAGCCTGGTTCATGCGGCCGTTGGTCGGATACGCAAAATGCGAACATGACCGCGGATGGTCATCCTCTTCCGCCTACCGTATATTTTGCGGGAGACAGCGGTTATTTTGCCGGATTCCGCGAGATTGGCGATCGCTTCCGCGTGCATATTACCATGATGCCCATCGGTGCGTATGAACCCGAATGGTTCATGGGTCCGCAGCATATGAATCCGGAGCAGGCGCTTCAGGCGTTCCGGGATGTTGGAGCCGAGATCATGATTCCGATGCACTACGGGACGTTTAAGCTCTCTGATGACACGGCGGAGGAAGCACTGGCTCGCCTGGAAGCAGAGCGGCAGCGTACACACACGTCGCGCGACTGCATCAAGCTGATGATCCACGGCGAAACGATGATTGTCCATGCTCAACAGAAGGTGATTGAGTCCTAAGCAAGCAGTATGCGCCGTCCCGGTTTTGAACCGGGGCGGTTTTTGGTGGAATGGCCTGAATTTTCGGTGAAATTTTACAGAGAAACGATCAGATGAAGGCTTACGGACGACTGTTTTATGCTATAATAAGCTTTTGAAAAGCTAACCTGATTTTCAGGAAGTCAAGCATGATGTTTCGTTCGAGCAGTGCATGTCCTCTGGGCAGCCAGAGCTTGGCGAAAAGTTTATGATAAAGGATGGGAATGCACATGATTAGCACAAGCGGCGTTACGCTTCGTTATGGCAAGCGGCCACTTTTTGAAGACGTCAACATTCAATTCAACCCGGGCAACTGTTATGGCCTGATCGGTGCCAACGGCGCCGGCAAGTCCACGTTCCTGAAGATCCTCTCCGGAGAGATCGAACCGAACCAAGGCGAAGTTTCGATCACACCGGGCGAGCGCCTTGCCGTTCTGAAGCAGAACCATTTTGAATATGATGAGTATCCCGTTCTGGAGACCGTTATCATGGGTCACAGCCGACTGTATTCGATCATGAAGGAAAAAGACGCTCTGTACGCAAAAAGCGACTTTTCTGAAGAAGACGGCATCCGCGCAGGCGAACTGGAAGGTGAGTTTGCAGAGCTGAACGGGTGGGACGCCGAGTCCGACGCAGCGGCTCTCCTGATCGGTCTGGGTATCGTACGCGATCTGCACGACAAGAAGATGGATGAGCTGAGTGGCAACGAGAAAGTCCGCGTCCTGTTGGCTCAGGCGCTGTTCGGTACGCCGCAGATCCTGCTGTTGGACGAACCTACCAACCACTTGGACATTGAGTCCATCAACTGGCTGGAGAACTTCCTGATGGGCTACGAAGGCACCGTTATCGTCGTATCTCACGACCGTCACTTCCTGAACAAAGTCTGCACGCATATCGCGGACATCGACTTCGGCAAAATCCAGATGTATGTCGGCAACTACGACTTCTGGTATGAGTCCAGCCAATTGGCGCTGAAGCTCGCCCGTGAGCAGAACAAGAAAAAAGAAGAGAAGATCAAGGAACTCCAGGCGTTTATCCAACGCTTCTCGGCAAACGCTTCGAAATCCAAACAGGCAACGTCGCGTAAAAAGCAGCTGGATAAAATCTCGTTGGACGACATTCGTCCGTCGAACCGGAAATACCCGTTCATCAACTTCAAGCCAGAGCGTGAAGCGGGCAAGCAGCTGCTGAACATCGACAACCTCAACAAATCCATTGAAGGCGAAAAGGTGCTGGATAATTTCAATCTCGTCGTCAACAAAGGCGACAAAATTGCGTTTGTAGGTCCACACGGTCTGCCTAAATCGACGCTGTTCGATATTGTAATGGGCGAGCAGGAAGCAGAAGGCGGCGAATACACATGGGGGGTAACGACCACTCAAGCGTATTTCCCGAAAGACAACTCCAAGTACTTCGACGGCGTGGATCTGAACCTCGTTGAATGGCTGCGCCAGTATTCCAACGATCAGGACGAGACTTTCCTGCGTGGATTCCTCGGCCGCATGCTGTTCGCAGGGGAGGAGAGCCAGAAGAAGGCAAGCGTATTGTCCGGGGGCGAGAAAGTTCGCTGCATGCTGGCCAAGATGATGCTCAACGGAGCCAACGTACTCATCATGGACGAGCCAACCAACCACTTGGATCTGGAATCGATCACAGCGCTCAACAATGGTCTGATCGACTTTGACGGCACCCTGCTGTTCGTCTCCCATGACCATCAGTTCATCCAGACGATTGCCAACCGCATCGTGGAGATCACGCCAAATGGCGTTATCGACCGCGTGATGACTTATGACGAATACCTGGAGAGCGATGAAGTAAAGGCGCTGCGTGAGCGTATGTACGCTGTTCAGGTTTAACCTGAGGAGCGTTTGACGACAGCAGCAGCTGTTCAGACTTCCAACGTAATTTTTGATGTTGAAAAAGCCCCTTCCCGGCTGACCGGGAAGGGGCTTTTACTGCTGCCGGAATCCGTCCAGAAGGGTCTAGGACCCTCCGGTACGGCGGCGTTGATTGTTTGGTTTTTTGTTATTTTGGGTGGTGAGCTTCTTCGTCTGGTTGCTTTGGAAGCCGCCTTTATTTGCGCCCGCTTGTTGTTTTTTCTGTTCAAGCTTATTGCGGATGGCTTCAGCCAGATCGACTTTGCGCGTTTCTTTTTCTTCAGTCATGCAGAACTCCTCCTCGCTGTGCAGCGGAGCGAAGCGCCCGCAGTCCGGGCTGCATGCGGCTTGTTCTGCTGCGGATTTCCTCTTTATATTAGCCGCTTTCAAGCTGCGGGACAAGCAGTAAATTAACGGTGGCTCTTTATGCAGCCTGCGTGTAAGGCAGATGGAAGACTGAATGGGAAAAGGGGCAGTCAGGAAAAAAAGGTGCACAAAAAAGCACCGGCGGATGCCGGTGCTTTAGTGGGATAACCCCTAAGGATTAGGCGGATAGAGGTTGATTACTCAACCACGATCCAAGCCATACCCATCCAAGTGTAGATTTCGACCCATTGGCCGCTAGCCGGATCTGTCTTACCGTTGCCCGTTGTATCGAGCTTTTGCGGTCCGAGGTAGCCGATCATTGTGCCGCCTGGAGCTTTGTAGAATGCAGTCATTTTTGTCAGGTCGATCGTAGGTGTAGGGTTCAGCGAGATTTTGCTTGGGTCGTCAGCAATTGTCAACGTACCACCTGGTGTTGCAGGTGTAGTTGGTGTTGTTGTTCCTGGTGTAGTCGTACCAGGTGTAGTTGTGCCTGGTGTTGTAGGAACTGTTGTACCTGGAGTCACGGCTTTTACGTCCGTTGTGAATCCAGTTTTAACTCCAGCAGCCACGCCTTGCAGCAGTTGGCTGAACTTTTGTTGGTCAGTTGGGTCTGTGAACGGGTTAGCCGTTACAGGCTCCAGCACATAGATAACGCTTCCTGTTTCGTTCAGAGGCGTACCCAGAGCTGCTTTGTTGGAGATGCCAGCCCATACTTGGCTGTCATAACCGCGGATAGCGGCGAATTTAACAGGTTCTTTCGAGCCATTTGGTGCTGCGACTTGTGGGGTGTATGTAAAGTTGACCAAGTAGACGCCGCTTTGCCCCATTGCTTTCAATTGATCTGCTGTGTACTGCGTGTTTGTAACGCTTGCATCCCAGTAAGCAGGGATTGTGAAGCTGAAGCCATTGTTGCTGCTTGTGAACATCGCTGTGACGTTGCTAGCCGGTGTGGAAACCGTTGTAGCTGGAGTTGTAGTCGTCGCAGGCGTTGTTGTTTCTGCTGCCGAAGCTGCTGTGGCGAAGGAAGCCATAAGCAGAGCCGAAGCTGTAAGTGTAACCAATTTTTTCATAAGGGGTGAACCTCCTTTGTATTTTAGGAGCTTGTTTGCTCCATCCTGCTATAAGAATAAACTCGACCCTCCTAAATTGAACCAACCTTGCATAAAAAAATAACGAAATCGTAACTTGATTCATAAAACGCGCACCCCATAGGGTTTAATCAGAAAAGCCGTTTAAAAATTGCTATAATGAAAAAAGACGGTCGGCAGCTTGCTGTAAGGCATCAGGAGCACCCGAATTTTGGTATCCCTAAAGTTTGTGCAGTGGGTAGATACGGAAAGGAGATTAAACAAAAAACCGCCCCCGGGAGGGCGGTTCGGTCGGAAGTGTGATTCACTTCCCTAACGGGTTGTACGATTTCGGCCCAGGAACAGAGAGATAACGAACAGTGCCAGGAACACCCAGAACAGAAGTTTGAATATGGCGGCTGCTGCCTCGATGATGCCTGCGAATCCGAAGATCCCAAGCACGACCGCAACGACCAGTAGAATTAAAGACCATTTGAACATGAGTTTCACCCTCCTTGTTTCGCGTGATGTTTTCGCATGGATGGACAAGCTTGGATTCGACGTGCAGAACAGCAGAATAGTAGTAGAAAGTCGGCACGTCTACAGGATGACTCTCGAATCCTTTGCTTGCCTCGCTGACACAAATTAACCGGGCATTTTGGGAATGAAACAGAGCGATGTGAAGCGGTTCGTCGTAGATTTTGCTTTTGTTTCGGGGCAAAATTCATCGGGTAACTAAGGAGTAATGCAAGAGACGATAAGCAAGATTACAAACAAAAAATGGGTGCGGAGAAAGTGAGGTTTTAGATGTGATTTGGGAATGGGCTTTGATTATCGTAGCTTTGGCTTTTGTGGCGCTTGTCATCTTCTTGATTAAGACGCTGCAAGCCGGCACCAAGACGCTGGAAAACACAGCGCAGACGCTTAAAGAGGTACAAAAAACGATGGACGAATTGACCTATGAGGTGAAACAAATCGTCCGGCACGCCAATGACATTACATTGGACGCCAATCACAAGCTCAAACAGCTCGATCCAGTGATGGAGTCGGTAAAAAACCTTGGGCAGCTGCTTAACGAAGTTACACTGGTAACGCAGCAGTATTCCCATCGGATGATCGAGAAGGCCAAACATCATCGGGAAAACAAGGAAAAACAAAAACGCGAAAACGGTGGAGCAGCGCTCCTGCCCGCTTCCGGTGACAGCCCAACCGTCAGAACTTACGAAGCTACATACGGTGCGGAAGGGCGGACTGGAGCACCAGCAGGTGCCAACGTTCAGAAGATCGTGAAAATGATCGACGCCGGAGCATCCATCTGGCAGAAATTCCGTCGCTAGTGAGCTGATCGAATCCATCAAAGGTTTGGGCTTCTCGAAAACACGCATGGTTTAAGCGGGTTTTCGAGGGGCGCAACCTCACCTTGTTTTCGATCAGCGGAGTAGTGAGCTGATCGAATCCATCAAAGGTTTGGGCTTCTCGACAACACGCACGGTTTAAGCGGGTTTTCGGGAGCGCAACCTTGCCTTATTTTCGATCAGCGTAGAGGAAGCCAGACGGACGTGGGCAGGCTGAACGGGGTCCCTGTAACGCGACGAAAGGATGAGAAAGATGTTTACAATCATGATGATGCTGACTGCCATGTTATCTTCTCTCTCGACGCAGACTTCTGCCGCCTCCCACGCCGAGGCTTCCGTATGGGAGGCTCCACCTGCCATCTACCATGCTGCGTACTCCCCAGTGGGTTCACAGTCTTCTGATTCTATCTATCCTTCTCCATCCGGTGAGGAATCGCTGAACGGTCTGACTCTACAGAATCGAATTGAAGATGCCAATCGCATTTTCGGTCATTTTAGTGGACAGGCTCCCGCTTACATGGGTGGCGAAGAATACCATTATCCTGGCCTAAGTGTAGGAGCTTATGAAGGCTGGATCTACTACGTTTCCGTTCCTGCAAGTGCAGGTACATTCACGCTCAATGGACGCTCGATTCCGATGGATGTGCACCAGATCCGTGCGGAGCTGGGGAAACCTGATTTTACAGCCGAGGATGGCTTTGGATATGAGCATGATGGACAGGCGATCAAAGTGTTTGTCGATCCTCGGGATGGCGAACTGCGCAGTGTTGATCTGTTCGATAGCTCATCTGTGTAACCTTCAGAAAATTACGTTCTCTTCGGAACGAATTAGAGCGAATTTTGCAAAGAAATTAAAAAAAATGTCGTTTTGTTGTTTCGTTCGGTTATAGTATGGGTAAATAATAATTTGTGTTGCTTCTATCATCCTGAATGTCGAAGGAGCGTGCGGAACATGGATGCTTCTGATACGAAGGCTTATGCCAAGGTCGTGGAAAATGGTATCGAGGCCATTGAAACGATTCGAGAACTTCGCATAACCGGATATACAGGCGATCAGCTTTTTGTACTCGCTTATGACGAAGAGAAGACCGAACGCACCGCTGAAGCGGCTGGAGTTCGTCCCGTTTTTCCGGATTCTGCGGAATCGGAAACAGCCGATCTGCAAGTCTTTCGTTCCAGTGCAGAAGAACTGCGGGTACGAATTGCAGATATGGGCTTTTCTAAGGAAGAGGCGGCTTATTACGAAGAACAGTTGGAGTTAGGCAAAGTGCTGGTTGTCGCTTTGACTCCGACCGTATAAATACCGGAATCCAAGTCGAAAGTGCAGTACGCTGCGAGGGATGGGTTCGAGATATAGATAAGGAATGGGAGAGCACTCTCCCATTCCTTATCTATGTTTACAGAATGTTTTGACAAGAAGTTGATAAAAAGTATGAAGCAGGGTAATAATCCGTTTAATCTCGAAAAAGATAAAAAATTTCAGATGAGAGCGTAAACAGAGTACCTTGACTGATAACAATGTTAGGTTACGTCCTAACGGAACGTAAACCTTGGATTCAATTCGGTCAACGTAAGAGGGAGAGGATTATGAAGATTCTAGTTGTCGACGACAATCCTACCAATGTCATTATCATTCGTGAGATTTTGAAAAAAGAAGATTATCGGGATATTGAGATCGCCGCTTCAGCAAGAGAGATGTTTGCCATTTTGGGGATTGCGGATCTCGATCCACAAGTCATGCCCAAAAATTCAGATATTGATCTGATTCTCTTGGATATGATGATGCCGGAGATGGATGGGATTGAGGCCTGCCGGATTGTACAGACTTACGAGCATCTGCGTGATATTCCGATCATCATGGTAACCGCGGTAGGTGATTCCAAGAAACTGGCTGAGGCGCTGGATGCCGGAGCCGGCGACTATGTGACCAAGCCGATTAACAAAGTGGAGCTGATGGCGCGGATTCGATTGGCTCTGCGTCTCAAGCAGGAGAAAGACTGGCACAAAGAGCGCGATCAACGGATTCAGGATGAATTGAAGCTTGCAGCTTTGGTGCAAAATGCGGTGTTGAGCCTGCCTATCGATGATTCCCGGATCGGTATTGATGCGTTGTATAAACCTTCGTTTGAGCTGGCAGGTGACTTGTATGCCTGGTATCCGCTTGGAGACGGGCGTTACGGTGTCATCTTGCTTGATATGATGGGACATGGCATATCGTCGTCACTATTCTGTATGTTCATCGCTTCCGTCCTCAAGGATACAGTGGTAACCTACGTAGACCCGGAAAAAGTCATTCAGGAGCTGAATCGACGATTTAACCAGCTGCATATCGAAAATCAGTTGATTCAGTATTATTTCACCGCTATTTATATGGTCGTAGATACCCGGTTCAAACGCATTGATTATGTCAATGCCGGTCACCCTCCGGGCCTGCTGTTCTGCGGCGATGAAGTGCTGAAGCTGGAACGTTCCTCTCACCCGGTCGGTTTGTTTGACCGCATTGACGCGGCGCCGCAGACGATCACTTATGAAGGGGAAAGCCATCTGGTTCTATATACGGATGGACTGCTGGAAGCCGTAGATGGCGAACAGGAAGATCAACTGAGATTCCTGGTGGATCACCTTCAGGGCGAACATGCTTTTGACAAACCACGGATGCAGCAGGTGTTTTTTGAAGGAGAACCGGATGCGGAACAGGATGATGATAAATGCCTGGTCTGGATTGCCTTGAAAGAAGGAGCGGCTGAGTAGATGAAAATAAAGACCAAGCTGGTCGTTGGCTTTACGGCGCTGCTACTGATTATGCTGTCGCTGTCGCTGATGAGCTACGACCGGATGAATTACATGAACAATCAGATTGACCGCGTTTACCAAGACCGTTATATGAAAGTTCGTTACAGCAGCGGCATGCGCGGCGAAGTGAACAGTATTGCGACAGAGCTTGCCAATCAGCTGCTTGGCGGCAAGTCTTCTGCCCTATCCGAAAGTCGGCTATTGATTGAGAGTTCCAAGGAACGCGCACAGCGTTATTGGGAATCCATTACATCAGAGAAGGGTTCGGCAGAAGAACGAAGATTGGTACAGAATGTAGGCGAAGCCTGGGAAAACTTCTCCAGTTATGAAGCCAACCTTATGCAGCTGTTGGAAAATGGAGATCTCGCACAGGCCAAGGCTTACCGCGACTCTACAGGCATTGAATTTCAGCGGGCCGCTCTGAATGCCATGAATGACCTGTCGAGTTATCAGGATCTTCAGGTCGAAGCGGAAGTCGATAACGTCAAGAGTGCGTACGAACGTTCCACGCAGATTACTACAGCTTTCCTGGTGGTTGGACTGCTGCTGGGTCTCGGCATTATGATGTGGATCATCCCAAGCATCACCCGGGGATTGAACACCGTATCGATGATGATTTCAAGCTTTGGCAAAGGAAAACTTAAAGCCATCCGGCGTATCAAGGTCAAATCCAAGGATGAGATCGGCAGCGTGGCGAAAGTGTTCCAGGAGATGGCGGAAGACATCGAAGAGAAGCAGCGTATCGAAAATGATTATATGGCAGCGCAGAACGATCAGGCCTGGATCAACTCCAATATGGCCCGGATCACGGATGTGCTCAAAGGCATTATGTCACTGGAAAAAGTATCGCAGATGTTCGTGAGTGAATTTACACCGGTACTGGGGGCAGAATACGGTGCGCTCTATCTGGCAGATGTAAATAATCCGAATGAGCTGCGTTTATATGGTTCTTATGCCTTTACCGGAGAACCCGATGCCAAAACTTCCTTCCGGATTGGCGAAGGCCTTCCCGGTCAGAGTGCAGCTGACCGACGTGCCATTGTGCTGGACGAAGTGCCGCAGCAGTACATTGAAGTACGCTCGGCATTGGGGGAAGCTTCCAGTGCCCAGATTATGATTCATCCGATTGTGGCTGAAGACGAGTTGATCGGCGTATTCGAGATCGCCTCTCTGACTCCGTTCAGCAGTTTGCAGCGGCAGCTGCTCGATCAGCTGATGCTGAATCTGGGCGTCATCTTGAACAACATCAATGGACGCCTCCGGGTCGAAGAGCTTCTGCGTGAATCGCAGGCGCTCACCGAAGAACTGCAATCTCAGTCCGAAGAACTCCAGATGCAGCAGGAAGAACTGAAGCGGTCGAACGAAGGTCTGGAATCGCAGACCGAAGCACTCAAGCGTTCGGAAGAATTGCTCCAGCGTCAGCAGGAAGAATTGGAGCACTTCAATACCGAATTGATCGCCAAGACACGCGCACTGGAAGAACAGGTTCACGAGACCGAAGAGAAGAACCACGAAGTGGAAAAAGCAAGATCTCAGTTGGAACGTCAAGCAATGCAGCTTGCCGTCTCCAGCAAATACAAATCCGAGTTCCTTGCCAATATGTCGCATGAGCTTAGAACGCCGCTGAACAGTCTGCTGATCCTGTCGCAGCTGCTGGCTGAAAATAAAGACGGCAATCTGGCGCCGAAACAAGTCGAATACGCGCAGACCATCTACATGTCCGGTTCCGATCTGCTCAAGATGATCGACGAGATTCTGGATCTCTCCAAAGTAGATGCGGGCAAGATGGAACTGAACCGCGAGCCGATCCCGTTGGAAGAGATTGCAAGGTTTGTCTCCGGTAACTTTGCCGCTGTCGCAGAAAAGAAAGGCATCGAGCTTCATATGGAAGTTGACGAAGGCAACTTACCCAACGCGCTGCTAACGGATGGTCACCGCTTGAAGCAGGTTCTGCGCAATCTGTTGTCCAACGCGTTCAAGTTCACTTCCGAGGGTTCTGTCACTTTCCGCGTACGTGAAGCGGAAGCGCAGCATCTGCCAGATTATCTGGAGAAAAAGCGCAAGTTTATCGAATTCTCCGTCATTGATACGGGCATTGGGATTCCGGCAGACAAGACCGACATTGTCTTTGAAGCATTCCAGCAGGTGGATGGCACAACCAGCCGGAAATACGGCGGAACGGGTCTTGGTCTGTCGATCAGCCGCGAATTGGCCAAGCTGCTTGGTGGTACAATCGAGTTGGAGAGCGAAGAGGGACACGGCAGCCGGTTTACGTTGTACGTACCTAAGCTAACTGCCTATGCGGTAGAAGAAGATGCAGCTGTAAAAGAACTTCCGACTGCGCTGCCGAGCCGTGAACTGGAACGTATGCCGCTTGCGCATCGCGGGAAGCCGGCGCCTGTCGAATCGCTTCCTCCTAAGCCCAAGCAGCCGGAGATTGCAGATGATCGGGACGATGTAAATCCGCAGGACAAAGTGCTGCTCATCATCGAGGATGATCCCAAATTTGCCGTGATTCTGCGTGACATGGCCAGAAATAATGGCTATAAAGCGCTGGTTGAAGTGCAGGGTGATACAGGGCTGGAGACGGCACGGAGCCGGATGCCGGATGCGATCATTCTGGACATTCAGCTTCCTGTGATTGATGGCTGGACCATCCTGAGTGAACTCAAGAGCAATTCGGAGACACGCCATATTCCGGTGCATGTGGTTTCCGTCGTCGATGACGTCAAGCAGGGACTCATGATGGGCGCGATTGCCTATCTCAAAAAGCCGGCCAGCAAAGAGGGTCTCGAGCGAGCCTTCTCCTATATTGGTTCCTACGCGGACAAAGGGTTGAAGCATCTGCTCATTGTCGAAGATGACGAGACGCAGCGCGGTGCCATCATTGAACTGATTGGACATGATGACGTGGCGATCAAGGCTGTAGGCACAGGCACGCAGGCTTTGGAAGAATTGCAGCGGCATCATTACGATTGCATGGTGCTGGATCTGATGCTGTCCGATATGACCGGCTTCGAGATGCTGGATCGGATTCGAGAAGATGAGCGGCTGCGCGATCTGCCGATCATTATCTACACAGGCAAGGATCTGGATGCCAAGGAAGAAACGAAGCTGCGCCAATATGCCGAGTCGATCATCGTGAAGGACGTCAAATCCCCAGAGCGTCTGCTGGATGAGACAACATTGTTCCTGCACCGGGTTGAGGCGGATCTGCCGGAAGATAAACGGAAGATTTTGCAGAAGCTTCATAACAAGGAAACGCTGTTTGAAGGCAAAAAGATTCTGTTGGTAGACGACGACGTACGCAATGTCTTTGCGCTGTCGAGCGTGCTGGAAGGTTATCGCATGGATGTCACATTCGCTGAAAATGGCCGTGAAGCCTTGGACATCCTCCAGGAACGCGGAGACTTTGATCTGATTCTGATGGACATGATGATGCCGGAAATGGACGGCTACGAAGCCATGCGTCACATCCGGCAGATGCCTAAGTTTGAGCGGATTCCGATCATTGCCCTGACAGCCAAAGCCATGAAGGAAGATCGGAGCAAATGTATCGAAGCCGGAGCCTCAGACTATGTGAAAAAGCCGATTCAAACGGAACAGCTTCTCTCTTTAATGCGCGTTTGGTTGTATTCGTAGGGCCTGTATTTGGGTAATAAACAAGGATTAAAGACGATTTTCTACACTATCTGGGGTTGAACTTATGACATTCAACGGTTCTGAAGAACTGATTCTGCCGGAAACGGCGACCGACAACGCGACGGAACGTGAAACGATTGAAGCTGATCTGCTGCTTGAAGGCATACATCGCATGTATGGATACGATTTCCGGAATTATGCGAGACCTTCGCTTCTGCGCCGGATCTGGCATCATGTCCATTCGGAGAATCTGAGTACCATCTCTCAGCTCCAGGACAAAGTTTTGCATGATCGCGCCTCCTTTGAACGAATGGTTCAGAACCTCTCCATTCCGGTGACTGAAATGTTCCGTGATCCAGAGTTGTTCCGAACCTTCCGCCGCGAAGTGGTTCCCATCCTCCGCACCTATCCGTATATTCGTATCTGGCATGCCGGATGCTCCACGGGCGAAGAAGTGTATTCGATGGCAATTCTGCTGCACGAAGAAGGGTTGTATGACAAAGCCCGCATCTATGCGACAGATATGAACGACCGCTCCCTTCAACAGGCAAAGGAAGGCATCTACGGGATCGAAAAAATGAAACTCTACACCAAGAACTATTTGGAAGCGGGAGGCACGCAATCGTTTTCGGATTATTACACCGCCAAATACAATTCCGTTATGCTTCAACCCTTCCTGCGCAAAAATATCATTTTCGCCGAGCATAATCTGGCAACCGATCGTTCCTTCAATGAATTCAACGTTATCTTTTGCCGTAATGTCATGATCTACTTCAACGATACGCTCCGGGATCAAGTGCATGGACTATTCTATGAGAGCCTCAGCCGTTTTGGTATTCTGGTTCTCGGGTCCAAAGAGTCCATTCACTTCACAAGATACAGCGACTGTTATGAGCCGCTTGATCGGGTGGAGAAGATCTACCGGAAGATTAAATAGAAAGTGTAGGGGGATTCCATGGTGGTTCAAGAGCCCATTCATATCCTGTTGGTCGATGACCGTCCGGAAAACTTGCTCGCTTTAGAGGCCGTTCTGGGCAGCGAGCGTTATACGCTTATCAAGGCGACTTCGGGTGAAGAAGCGCTGCGCTGCCTGCTCAAAGATGAATTTGCGGTTATCGTACTTGATGTTCAGATGCCAGGCATGGACGGAATTGAGACAGCAAAGCTCATCAAGGCACGGGAGAAAACCAAAGATATTCCGATCATCTTTATCTCTGCCAACAGCAAGGAATCGGAGCATCTGTTTGCCGGTTACTCCGCAGGCGCCATCGACTATATGGTCAAACCGTTTATCCCCCAAATTTTGAAATCCAAAATTGAGGGGTTTGTCAGCATGTATATCGCCAACAAACGTCTCAAGGATCAAACCGCTCTGCTGCATCAGAAAACGCAGGAGCTGGAGAAGATCAATGAAGAGTTGGTGAAAGCGAAGGAAGCGGCGGAGATCGCGGCGAAGGCCAAGACGGAATTCCTGGCGATGATGAGCCATGAGATCCGTACGCCGATGAATGGTGTGATTGGCATGATCGATTTGTTGATGGAGACAGAGCTGAAGCCGGAACAGAAAGAATATACCGAGATCATCCGTGGTAGCGCCGATGCGCTCGTCGCCGTCATCAACGACATCTTGGACTTCACCAAAATGGAATCGGGGAAAATGGAGCTGGAAGAGCATCCATTTGAGCTGAAAACCTGCATTAGCGAAGTTTTTAATCTGTTTACGATGGAAACCGCACGCAAGAATCTGGAGATGGTATACTTTACGGAGGAATCCGTTCCTGAGCTGATCTATGGAGATATGGCTCGTCTAAGGCAGGTACTCATCAACCTGGTTGCCAATGCGGTCAAATTTACGGAGCGTGGAGGCATCTATCTGGTGGTGTCCAGACGTGCCGAAGAAGACGGCAGACTGACGCTCGAATTTGCGGTCAAGGACACGGGGATTGGTATCTCGCCGGACAAGATCAACCGGTTGTTCCAGCCTTTTTCGCAGCTTGATTCTTCCATGACGCGCAAATATGGAGGTACGGGGCTTGGCTTGGCGATCTGCAAAACACTGGTCGAGATGATGGGCGGCGACATTCACGTGGAAGCGATGGATGAAGGGGGAGCGACGTTCGTCTTTACCATTCAGGTGCAGACCTATCAGCCAGAGGAACCCAACCCTTTTCGCGGCGAATCGATAACGGTTCTCCATGAGGAATCGGGAATCCCGGCATCGGTTCTGATCGTGGACGATCATCCCGTCAATCGCAAGCTGATGGTGAGCATGCTCCAGAAGATGGACATTACAGCTGATTCAGCGGAAAATGGGGAAGAAGCATTAAGAATGTTTGGCAGCCGTCGATACGATTATGTATTTATGGATCTGCAAATGCCGGTCATGGACGGCATCGAAGCGACCCGTCGCATCCGCGAACGATTTGTAGGAGGCGTTGAGCCTGTGATCGTGGCCATGACTGCCAACGTCATGAATGATATTCAATTGCGGTGTATGGAGGCGGGAATGAACGATTACATCAGCAAGCCGGTGAAAATGGCAGGCATCAAACAGGTGCTTGCACGTCATATGGTGAATCGAAGTAATTATTCGGTGAACCGGGCAGCTCGTTAAGGGAACGGGAAGAATCAATCGTTACCCCATGGTCGCCAAGTAACTTCGGATAAGACTGCAAACTCAGTTTCAACTGCTTCGTTTAGGTTTAATAAGCTTAGAAAACATTTTTTTAGGGAGAATGTCTATGACCACTAATAAAAACGATAAGTTCAACGCCAGAACGGTTTCCGAAGAAGGCAAAAACGTCGTCTACCTCAGCGGGGAGCTGGATTTGTCCGTAGCGCCGGATTTTCGTCTTGTCATGGAGCCGCTTGTAGGGGATTCCGAGGTCGATTTGGCCATCAATTTGCGAGAATTGAAGTACATCGATAGTACGGGGATTGGGATTCTGCTGTCCGTTTTGAAAGCCCGGCATTCTATGAACGCTTCGTTTGCGGTGGAAGAAGTGCCGACACAAATTCAAAAGCTGTTCGACATGACAGGTATCGCCAAGTTTTTTGAACCCCAAGAGAATTCCCAATAGGAAAGGATCGAACAACGCATGAAAGCAGATCAAACCGTTACCCTCAATTTACCGGCTACGGCTGACTTCGTGGATATCGTACGGCTGAACCTGTACGGCATTGCTTCCAAAATGGGCTTCTCCTATGAGGACATTGAAGACATGAAAGTCGCTGTATCTGAAGCATGTAATAACTCGGTCTTATACGCATATGGTCAGGAAGGAGGATTGGTGGAGGTCGTCTTCGGCATCAACGGCGAAGAACTCACAATTACCGTCAAGGACGAAGGCGTGAGCTTTGCACTGCCGCAGGACGTATCGGACGCCGCTCCTACTTTGCACGAAAAAGAATTGCATGACGTGGAGATCGGAGGTCTCGGTTTCTACTTGATGCAGGCGCTCATGGACGACGTTAGCGTTGTCAGCGAGAGCGGAAAAGGAACGCAGGTCGTATTGACCAAGCGTCTCACCAGGAGTGAGGAGAAAGTATGAATGATAAAGTGACCCCGCCTGAATCCATGTCCGAATCCGTATCCTTGATCTGGGAGTATCAACAGACCAAGGACAACGAGATCGCCACGGTGCTCATCAAGAAGTATGAGCCGATGGTCAAGATGGCCGCGGGCAAGATTGCCAGAAACCGGCCCGATCTTTACGAAGACTTGTATCAGGTTGGTCAGATGGCCTTGATCCGCTTGCTCCAACAGTATGACATTCAATTGGGGATTCCATTTGAACCCTATGCGATGAAGAGCATGATCGGACATATGAAGAACTTTTTGCGAGATAAATCCTGGTACATACAAGTGCCTCGACGCATTAAGGAAAAAGGTGCGCTGGTCCAGCAGGCCATTGACGAGCTGACCGTACGGTTGGAGCGTTCGCCTGATGTCAAAGAAATCGCGCAGTATCTGGATCTGAGCGTGGAAGAAACGGTCGAAGTATTGGCCGGCCGCGAATGTTATCATTATGTTTCCCTCGATTCTCCGCTTTCCCAAGAGGAGAGCGCCGCAACGCTCGGGGAACTTATCAGTTCAGATGTCAATGATTACGACACCGTGGAACGGCGTATGGACCTCCAGCAGGCACTTAGCCAGTTGAAGGAGCAGGAGCAGAAAGTGCTGCTGCTGGCCTTCCAGGAAGGACAATCGCAGCGTGCGATTGCGCAAAAACTCGGTGTCTCCCAAATGAGCGTATCCCGCATCCAAAAACGGGCCACCGAAAAGCTCAAACAAATCATGTCCAATTCTTCCTCCTTATGAGTAAAAAGAATACGGCAGTGAACATGTAAAATGGCCGATCCCATCCCTATACAATCGAGATGGTTCGGCCATTTTTTGTGTCTGTCTTTAGGTAGGCGATCAAGCCCCACCTTTGCGACCTTCTTTGATTAGGCTGCCCATATAGTCGAAGAAGTCACTGACATATGGAACGCCTAGACTCGCCATCACGGACGCGATCCAAGTCAGCAGAGCGATAACGACGACTGTGCCTACGGACAAGCCCAGACCGCGAGCGACACCGGCTGTGAAGTTGGAGATGATCCGCCGCTTCCAATCGGTATAGTTCTCAACCAGGTCTTTGAAGTCTCCTTTTTTGAGTGCAACCGAGATGTCTTCCAGCTGCTTATTTAATCGACTGACCTCGTGGCGCAGCTCGAATGGATGATCTTTGGACAAGTCACGGGGACGCAGCGTTCCGTCCTGTGTACGTTCATTTTGCTCAATCGTGCCGCTGGCGAATCGATCGCCCGGATTTGGGCGTGTCTCTGTAGGTGTCATGGCATATCCCTCCGCTTTTGGTCTTGGTCGTAGATTGGATTGGGTAAAGTCAGCAGGCTCAGATTGCGATAAAAAAAGCCGGCTGAATGAGCCGGCTTTTTTAACAGGTCGCCAGATTACAGAACAGGTTTTTCGCTGGACTTTGTACCGGAGTTTAAGGATTTGACTTCCTCTTTGGTTTCGGCAGCTTTATCAGCTGTTTCTGCCATGATTTCCTTGTCAGCTTTTGCCGCTTCGCTGGCAACGTCAGCCGAAGCCGATTTTACGGTTTCTCCAACGTCTGCGGAAGCGTCTTTTACCGCTTCTGCTACGTCTGTTCCATTTTTGCGAACCGACTGCACCACGTTGGATGTTTTTTCGGACACGGATTGCGCCAGGCTGGTTGCCTTGTCGCTTACCACACCAGCAGCGGTCTGGACTTTTTCACCCACAACCGAAGCGGTGTCTTTGGCTTTGAGACCGATGTTTGTTGCTACGCCTTTGGTCTTGTCCGTAGCTACGCCCACCTTATCGGAGATGTCGCTGCGGAGATCGCGTCCGGGTTTCGGGGCGAACAGCAGAGCTGCTGCCGCTCCAAGCAGACCGCCGATCAGAAGGCCTTTGGCAAAAGTCGTACTGCTTTGTGCTGGATATTCTCTTTCTGCTTCGTTCATCATCAATCACTCCTCAAATGTAGTAGTCATGGGCCGTGCGGTTGCAAGTGCAAAGGTGAAGGGTTCCAACCGCTCCGTCAGACCGAAATCGAATGTCTAGGCTGCGCGTCTGAACAACTTAGCAAAGAGTCCAAGAATCAGGACGAAGATGGCAGTTCCAAGGACAGCCGGAATGATTGCAAAGCCTGCAATGTTCGGGCCAAAGTTCCCAAACAGCAGGTTGCCAACCCAAGCACCGGCCAAACCGGCTACCGCTGCACCTATGATACCGCCTGGCATCATATTATCGGCCAATGCGTCTCCGATAAAACCAATGACAATGGCCATAATTAGGCTAATGACCAATCCCCACATCCGGCTCACCTCCGTTCCTGGCTTCTTGCTTGCGCAGTGTCCAACAGGATTGCGCCGCCTCTCTTAATTGCTATATAAACGTCCCTTTTCCCGCTGAAACAATCTAAATCGCAGAGCCACGGGGGATACAAACAGCGTTTAAATAGCAAAAGCCCAGCTTTCGGCTCCATAGAGAGCGCGAAAAGCCAGGCTTTGCAAAAGAGGTAGAATCTAAGATGTCGAGCGGCGGATACGCGCTTACTTTCGGCGCAGTCGGCCCAGTTCGGAGGCGACCGCTTCGACTTCGGAAATGCTGAGGGAAGGCTTGTTCAGCACCAGGTCGTAGACATCGAAGATGTCGTCGTATTGATCGACCGAGAATGAAGAAGGCTGCATTGCGGCCCCGGAAGCCATGCGAAGCTTGTTTTTGATCGCTTCGATCATGTATTCCACATTTTCCTGGGTTTTGTTGGACAAATCCATGTATAATCTCCTTCCGGCAGACGAATCCCGTCGGATTTTGCATAAGCGATGACGCCTTGACGAAATTGGAATTTCGCGCAGAATGCGCTGCATTGCGACGGCTCATGTTCATTCATTGTAGCATGATCCGACCGCCTGCTCATCCCTTTTTGCAGAATACCGATGAAGTGGGGTAAAATCGAAGGAGATCGATAAAGAGGTGAACGCAAGCATTGAGTATAAGTGAATCCGTTTGGGCTAAAATAGAGGAAGGCCGGCGTGAAGACCGCTATCTGAAACTTGAGACATTGTTTCAGGAGCTGGCAGCGGCTTATCGCCCTGATGAACTGATCTTTCTGTGCATTGGGACAGATCGTTCCAGCGGTGATGCGTTTGGGCCGCTGGTAGGCAGCCGCTTGAAGGCGGCTGGTTTTCCGCATGTCTTCGGAACGATGGAAGCGCCATGCGACGCAACGAATCTGGAGCGAATCATTGATGAGCTGCCTACAGATCTGACGATTGTGGCATTTGATGCCTGCCTGGGCAAACCAGGATCGATCGGCAAATTTCTGTTAAGAAAAGCACCGCTAATTCCGGCAGGCTCCATGAAAGGCACCTTTGCGCCAATCGGGAATTACAGCGTAGCGGCAGTCGTGAATACGATGGGACCCAGGCCTTATCAGTCCCTTCAGAGCGCTTCGCTGCGATTGGTTCTTCAGATGGCGGAAGAGACTGCGGAGACGGCCATTCGGCTGTTTGAGCACTCGGTTGGTCAAACGGGGAAGTTCCTTGAGAATTAGTGATTTAAGATCCTCATGAGGAAGGTGACAGAGATGGAGAGAAAGATGATCGAAGGGCTGCCCATTCGTTACGTAGACCGCGGTCAAGGGACTGCTTTGGTACTGCTGCATGGCTTCGTGGGCAGTGCGGATTATTGGGAGCGAATTGTGCCGCTGCTGGAAGGACATTTTCGCTGCATCGTGCCGGATCTGCTTGGGCATGGTGAATCGGAGGCTCCGGAAGGGCCATATACGATTGAACGGATGGCCAACGGCGTGGCCGATCTGCTGGATGCTCTGGGCATCGAGCAGGTTGTACTGCTCGGACATTCGATGGGTGGATATACGGCCCTTTCTTTTGCAGAGCGTTACCCGACACGGCTCAAAGCGTTCGGGCTGGTTCATTCTACGCCGCTGCCTGACGATGAGGCAGGCCGGGCGAAGCGGGACGCGGTTGCCGAACGCGTACTCCGCGAGGGCGTTCGCCCATTCGTGGAGCAGTTCGCGCCGAACTGGTTCGCGCCAGATCATGCGAAGCGTCTGCGCACGGAGCTTGCGCGTGTGCTGGAGATCGGCTTCGGTACGAAGCCGCAAGGCGCTGCAGGGGCGGCGCTGGCCATGCGCGATCGGCCGGATCGCGGGCAGGTCATCCGGAGTTCTTCGCTTCCCATCCTGCTGATTGCAGGCAGCGAAGACAGCATTGCACCTCCGGCAAAAGCGTTCGCCGCAGAAAACGGACATACCGTCAAGCGCACCATTGAAGGTGCAGGCCATATGAGTCTGTTTGAAGCGCCGCAGGAGCTGGCCCGGCAGATTGCCTCTTTTGTCGAAAGTCTGTAGTTTCAGATCCTTATGAGGTACTCAGAGTCTATAAAGGCGGGATTCCATTGTTGAGAAAAGATTACCTGACACGTATGATCGAAGAGATGACCGAAGCCGTAGGCGAAATGTTGGGGCTTCGGCGTCAGCAGAAGAATGAGCAGGCGCTGGAGAAACTGGACGGCGTACTGAAGCGGAACTTCCGCATGAGTGAACAGATGCTGCGCTCCCTGCCGCCTGAGGAATTGATTCAGCTGTTCCGTCAGCGCGGCGAAGCCATTGACGCCGAAAGTGTGCAGCTTGTCGCACGCATGCTTCAGGAAAATGCGGACATCCGTGAAAATATGGGCGATGAACAGGAAGCGGCCTCCTCACGCATCAAGGCGCTGCATCTATATCTATATGCCGCACTGAACGGTGCAAGCCGCGAACTGGTGGATTATCCAACTCGGATTCAGGAAGTGTCGTCGGCGTTGGAACGCTACCGGCTGCCTGCGCCTGTCGAACGATTGGTGATGTTGTATGAAGAACGCGAGGGCCGATACGTGCAGGCCGAAGATGCCATGTATCGAATGTTGAATGTCAGTGCCGAAGACGATCAGGATGCGCTTGAGGAAGGGCGGATGTTCTATGCCCGGTTAGCGGCGCTTGAAGAAGATCAGCTGATGGCCGGTGGGCTGACGCGAGCCGAACTTCAGGAAGGCATCGAAGCCCTACAGGATTAGTGAGAGGATGAGAATCACCCTATGCAAACGATTAACGAACTGCTGGATGCCGTGCTGCCGGAAGGGAAGCTGGTCACTGCGACCCTCAGCCAACCACGGCGCAAGGACAGCGAGATGTACAGCAAAGTCGCCGTCAAGCCGATGCTGCTGAAGAATGAACTGCATTATCAGCTGGCGTATCACTACGAGAAAAAAGTCACGCATGACAATCTGACGCCGACCGAAGCGCGGGCCAAGATTTCCGCTCTGTTGGAAAATGAGCTGCGCCAGGCGCTATTTTGCACATTGGAAGCTGATTATCAGGTGCTTATCAGCAAAAAAGGGAAGACGGGTGTCCTAAAGAAACCGCCGACCAAAAAAGAAGCACCCAATCTCTCGCACAATCGCAAAAAAACTTATGTGCTGGATGAAGGGCATCCTGTTCCCTTTTTGGTTGAACTGGGTGTCATGAATGACAAGGGTCGTGTATTGGCTGCCAAATACGATAAGTTCCGTCAGATTAATCGTTTCCTGGAGATGGTGCGTGATATTTTGCCAGCTCTGCCTAAGGAACGTAAGTTGACCATCGTGGATTTTGGCTGCGGCAAGTCCTACCTGACCTTTGCATTGTATCATTACCTGGCGGTGCAGGAAGGTTTTGAACTGAATGTCGTCGGACTGGATCTCAAAGCGGATGTGATTGAACACTGCGAATCATTGGCGCGTACGTTGGATTATGACGGACTGCATTTTCGCATTGGGGACATCGCGGACTATGATGAATTCGACGCAGTGGACATGGTGATTACGCTGCATGCCTGCGATACGGCTACCGATGCGGCGCTGGAGAAGGCGGTGCGCTGGGGCGCTTCCGCGATCCTGTCGGTACCTTGCTGTCAGCACGAGCTATTTAGCCAAGTGCAAAATGATACGCTGGAACCGCTGCTGTCGCACGGGATTCTCAAGGAGCGCTTCTCGGCGCTGGCTACCGATGCGATCCGGGCGAAGCTGCTTGATATTGTCGGTTACAAGACGCAGCTGTTGGAATTTATCGACATGGAGCATACACCCAAGAACATTCTGATTCGCGCCGTCAAATCGGATGGAGCGGATACAGAGGCATTGTGGCGTGAGTATGAAGCGTTCCGCCATTTTCTTGGAGCAAAGCCGTATCTGGAGAACGCTCTGCGTGACAGGCTGCCGTCCACTACGGCAGTCTAAGCCCTCGTTTCATCATCACTTTTTTGATCCGGGGAGAAGGTAACGAAACGAATCAAATCGTAAGTAGAGGAAAGAGGGAAAACGTTGAGCGTACTATCGGATATTGTCTCGCAGCTGTTCGCGTGGATTCAGGGACTGGGCTATTTTGGCATCATGCTGGGCCTCATGGTGGAAGTCATTCCGAGTGAGATCGTGCTGGCTTACGGTGGATTTTTGGTCTATTCGGGAGATATTAATTTCTGGGGAGCGGTGCTGTTCGGAACGGTTGGTGGGGTATTGGCCCAGTTGTTCATTTATTGGGTAAGTCGTTACGGCGGACGTCCGGTACTCAAGCGGTTTGGGAAGTACATTTTCATCAAGGAATCTCATATCGATCATGCCGAGAGCTGGTTCAACAAGTATGGCGCAGGCATCATCTTTACGGGACGCTTCATTCCGGTTGTCCGGCATGCGATTTCCATTCCGGCTGGCCTGGCCAAGATGCCCACATGGCGTTTTACCATGCTCACGACACTGGCGGTAATTCCGTGGTCGATTCTGTTCGTCTTTCTGGGCTATCAGCTTGGCGGTCAGTGGGAGCATATCGATGAGAAAGCCTCTCCTTATGTCATGCCGATTATTTTGGGGGCGGTCTTCATCCTTGCCGTCTATCTGATCGTGAAGGCCATGCTGACTCGCCGTAGAAAAAGCAGAATCTAGGCGGACGATAGATGTCAGTCATCCTTTTCAATCGTTATCATTTTAAGAAGAAAAGAGGGAGAATCATGAGCAAATCCAATTTGAAAGCCCGGTTCGGTAACGGACTTAGCCCGCAGGGATTTATGGATGCGATGGAGAAGAATAAGGACGTTTTTGCAGCGGGTTATCGAGATTTTCAGTGGAAGAATGAAGAGGATCGTCTGTTTTTTGAAAACCTGCGTGAACGCACCGATCTTCACTGCGTGATTCTGGCCGCCGACTGGTGTGGAGATGTGGCACGCAATGTGCCGGTCGTATTCCGTGTGCTGGAGACAGCCGACATTCCGGTTGATGTGATGATTCTGGAAGAAAATTTTGATCTGATGGATGAGTATCTGACCATGGGCGGACGTTCGGTGCCGATCGTGATCTTTGCAAACGCCGAAGGCGAGCCGCTGCTGCAATGGGGACCTCGTCCGGAGAAAGTTCAGGAATTGATGCGCAAGTTCAAGGCGGAGAATCCGGACCGTGAGGCGGCAGATTATGCCGACAATATGAAGGTCGTTCGTGAACAGATGATGGAACGTTATGGGGAAGGTACGTCTATTCACGAAGTGATTGTGCATGAGCTGCGTACCCTGCTGGCGGGGGTGTAAGATGCTTCGTGTTGAGACATTTAACCTGGGACCTCTGCAAACCAACGCGTACCTGCTGCGTGGAGAAGACGATCTGAAGGCCGTTGTCATCGATCCGGGTATGAATCCGGCAGCCCTACTGCGGCGCGTTGAACATCTGCATGTCGAGGCTATTCTGCTGACGCATGCGCACTTTGACCATATGGGCGGAGTTGAAGCTCTGCGCAAACTCAAAGGCTGTCCGGTCTACCTGCATGATCTTGAAGCGGACTGGCTGGAAGACGCCAAGCTGAATGGTTCGGCCAGATGGGCGGAACTTGGCGGACCGATCACGGCTTCGCCAGCCGAGTTTGCCCTGGCACAAGGGCAGACGCTGAAGCTGATCGGCAACGAATTCAAAGTGCTGCACACACCGGGTCATTCACCGGGCAGCGTAAGCTTCCTGTGCGGCAAAGACCTTTTTGCGGGCGATGTGTTATTCCGCGAAGGTGTAGGACGTACCGATCTGTATGGCGGACGCCAGGGGGATCTGGTCGATTCCATTCGTCTCAAGCTCTACCCGCTGCCAGACGACACGGTTGTCTATCCCGGACACGGTCCGCGCACCAAGATTGGCTATGAAAAGATTCACAACCCTTTTGTCCCTGCTTCTTGAATGAGTACGGTTAAAAAATAGTGCAGTACGTACAAGTTCGGAGGATTCCGACTTTTTGCCTGAAAAGTATGGACAACAAGGTAGTGCGGGAGTATATTACTATACAGCTAATGAAATTCCTGACGAATTGCATAATAAGTTTAAGATGCGCACTTTCAGAAGACGGCCTGGCCGAACATGTCTGATGCGCCCATGACGCCTGCGAAGCACGCAAGCTGAGGAATTTATTCCCGGTTTGCGTTCTTTTTTTTGTGATTTTAAGGGAGTTTTACGCAGTAAAATGGCAATCCAGTGGCCGGAAGAACGTTTAATAAGATCGGATGAGCAGATCAAAGAAACACTTGGGGGAGCGGATCGAAATGAACGGATCTGAACGAGAACGACGGTTGGAAGCGAAAGAAGAGTCGAAGCAGCAGGAAACGCAAAGTCCAATCCGGGTGTTAACCTGGGAACGCGTCCAATTAAAGGACAATCGAATTGCCCAACCTTGGCACAAGCGGCTGCGTGAAATTCGCGGCGATCAGGATTTGAACTTTTGAGCAGCGGTGAAGTCATGATCTCCCTCGATTTTTGCAGATGTTTGAGGCTTGCTGAAAAAACGTGTTGATTTTCACGAAAAACCGACATAAAGTGAGCTTATGGCGTGGACATCCTAACCTTTTTTTAGTAGGATATAATCTAAGCATTTGCAATTATGTTCATTTTCACGTAAGAGTGGACCATGAAGCCCGGAACGTCCCGGTGGGCCGGACTTTGTAGATGACGACCGAGGGGGAGAAAGAATGCTTCATCTGGGAGAAAAAATCGTGATCGTCGCTGACGTCTTCGAGCAGAACCTCCCTGTGGGGGAATATGGCTATCTGATCGCTTACGACCGTAATCCGGATAATGCCTTCGATTATATCGTGCGAATCCCGCAGGCGAACCGCAACTTTTTCGTAACGGACAAAGACATCGAACCAGAGGAGAACGTGCTGCGTTTCGAGGCCGAACAGATTGAACGCGCGGCGTTGATTGATTATGCGCTGGCGACACATAATGAGAAGCTGTTCCATCAAGTGATGAACGGTGAGGAGACAGCGAATGGAACGGATCTGGAAGCGGAAGCTACCACCGAAGAAGAACCGATGTCTCAAGCCGAGTTTATCAAACGGATCAACTTACGAGCATGGATTTAGAGCCGGCGCATGCCGGCTTTTTTCTTTGTCCAAATAGGCGAAGATCTCCAGTGAAGTCTTCCTTTTGTAGATTGTATAAGGCTTTGTACGCCCTTGAACACTTCGTCATGCTCTGGATTTTTGTAAAGGGCTAACCTATAATGGGGACATTGAAGCCTTGCGGCACTTTAACTCTTTAAACGATAGGAGAACAGCGATGAAAATTACGGTTGAACAAGTCGAGCATGTGGCGAAATTGGCCCGGCTAAAGATAGACGAAGCCGAAAAAGAGATGTTCGCCGAGCAGCTCAGCGCCATCTTGCAGTATGCGGAGAAACTGGAAGAACTGAACACCGAAGGCGTAGAACCGACGACACATGTACTGCCTTTGCACAGTGTCATGCGTGAGGATGAAGTGCAAGAGAGCCTGCCGATTGAGCGGGTGCTGCATAATGCGCCGGAAGATGAAGATGGACAATTCCGAGTACCGGCGGTACTGGATTAATTCAGCAAGATGCAACGAGTGAACGATTAAGCGGAGGTGCGATAGTGACATTGTTCGATTTGGGACTTCGGGAGATTCAAAGCCGGCTGCAAGCCGGTGAACTGTCCGTGACCGAACTGGTCAAGGAATCCCTACATAAGGTCGGGGAACGAGATGAGAAAGTCAAAGCATTTTTGACCGTAGACGAAGCGGGCGCCCTTGCAGCCGCAGCCAAGCTGGATGAAAAGCTGGCGTCCGGCGCGGAGCGCGGCCTGCTGTTTGGCCTGCCTGCGGGCGTTAAAGATAATATCGTTACGGAAGGTCTGCGCACGACCTGTGCGAGCCAATTCCTGCGCAATTTTGATCCGGTCTACGATGCGACTGTTGTGAAGAAGCTGCGTGATGCGGATAGTGTAACCATCGGTAAGCTGAATATGGATGAGTTTGCTATGGGCGGCTCCAACGAAAATTCCAGCTTCTACCCGGTACGCAATCCTTGGAATCTGGACCGTGTTCCTGGCGGTTCCAGCGGCGGCTCCGCAGCCTCGGTTGCAGCCGGCGAAGTCTACTTCTCGCTGGGCTCCGATACGGGCGGTTCGATTCGTCAGCCAGCTTCCTACTGCGGCGTTGTGGGTCTGAAGCCAACCTACGGCCTGGTATCGCGTTTCGGCCTGGTGGCGTTCGCTTCCTCGCTGGATCAGATCGGTCCGGTCACCCGCACCGTCGAAGACGCGGCTTACGTGCTTCAGGCCATCGCAGGGCATGATGACCGGGATTCCACATCGGCCAATGTTCAGGTGCCGGATTATGTATCGGCCTTAACCGGGGACGTAAAGGGACTGCGAATCGCAGTACCCAAGGAATATATTGGAGAAGGCGTTGATCCCAAGGTCAAGGAATCGGTCATGGCTGCGATTCGCCAATTGGAAGCGCTGGGCGCAACATGGGAAGAAGTCTCCATGCCGCATACTGAATATGCGCTGGCGGCCTATTATCTGCTGTCTTCCTCGGAAGCTTCGTCCAACCTGGCCCGCTTCGATGGGGTTCGTTACGGCGTGCGTGCCGATAACCCGGACAATCTGCTGGATCTCTATCTGAAGTCGAGAAGCGAAGGTTTTGGCGACGAAGTGAAGCGCCGGATCATGCTGGGCACCTATGCACTCAGCTCCGGTTACTATGATGCCTACTATCTGAAGGCCCAGAAGGTCCGCACCTTGATTAAGCAGGACTTCGATAATGTGTTTGAGAAGTTCGACGTCATTGTTGGACCGACCGCTCCGACAACGGCCTTTGCGATCGGTTCGCAGTCGGATGATCCGCTGACCATGTATCTGAACGATATTTTAACGATTCCTGTCAGCCTTGCGGGAGTGCCAGCGATTAGCATCCCATGTGGATTTGTTGATGAGATGCCGGTTGGCCTGCAAATCATCGGCAAGCCGTTCGACGAACAAACCGTGCTGCGCGTTTCCCATGCGTTTGAGCAGCACACCGATCATCATACACGCCGCCCGCAGATTTAATCCGCGTGCGTTGATAGAGGAGGAAATGCCTGTAATGTCCACCGTACAATACGAAACGGTCATTGGACTTGAAGTGCACGTTGAGCTGCATACCAAGACCAAGATCTTCTGCGGCTGTTCCACCGAATTTGGAGCCCCGCCCAATACGCATACCTGCCCGGTCTGCCTCGGGCATCCCGGCGTTCTTCCGGTATTGAACCGTCAGGCAGTCGAATATGCCATCAAGGCCGCGATGGCACTGAACTGCCAGATCGCCGACATCAGCCATTTCGACCGCAAGAACTATTTCTATCCCGATTCGCCCAAGGCGTATCAGATCTCCCAAGCCGCTCGTCCAATCGGGGAACACGGCTGGATCGACATTGAAGTCGATGGCAAGACCAAGCGGATTGGCATCACCCGCCTGCATCTGGAAGAAGACGCGGGCAAACTGACGCACACAGGAGCCTTTGGTTCCCTTGTGGACTTCAACCGCGTAGGCACGCCGCTGATTGAGATCGTCTCCGAACCGGAGATTTCTTCGCCGGAAGAAGCGCGTGCTTATCTGGAGAAGATGCGTGCGATTATGCAATACTGCGAAGTGTCGGACGTGAAGATGGAAGAAGGTTCGCTGCGCTGCGATGCCAATATCAGCTTGCGTCCGCAGGGTCAGGAAGAGTTCGGCATCCGCGCCGAATTGAAGAACATGAACTCCTTCCGCGGCGTACAGCGCGGTCTGGAATATGAAGAGGTTCGTCAGGCCGAGATTCTGGACGAGGGCGGACAAGTCATCCAGGAGACACGCCGTTGGGACGAGACGAAGGGACAGACTTTCTCCATGCGCGGCAAGGAAGAAGCGCATGATTATCGCTACTTCCCGGACCCGGATCTCGTTACGGTCGAGATCGGTGCCGACTGGAAAGAGAAGATCCAGGCCACCATCCCTGAACTTCCTGACGCTCGCCGTGCTCGCTACAGCGCCGACTACGGACTCCCTGCTTATGATGCGCAGGTCATTACGTCTTCCAAACCGCTCGCGGATCTGTTTGAAGAGAGTTTGGCCTATACGGAAGATGCCAAATCCGTCTCCAACTGGATCATGGGCGACCTGCTGGGTCACCTCAATACCAGTGGTCTGGAACTGAGTGCCGTTCCGCTTACGGGCAAGGGACTGGGTGAACTTGTCGGCTTGATCGGCAAAGGGACAGTCAGCAACAAGATTGCCAAGACGGTATTCAAGGAAATGCTGGCAAGCGGCAAGCTTCCGCAGCAGATCGTAGAAGAACAAGGGCTTGTGCAGATCAGCGACGAGGGAGCTATCAAGGCGATCGTGGTTGAAGTGGTGGCTGCCAATCCGCAGTCGGTTGAGGATTACCGAGCGGGTAAGGATAAGGCCATCGGCTTCCTGGTTGGTCAGGTAATGAAACAGAGCAAAGGCAAAGCGAATCCGGGGCTGGTCAACAAGCTGCTCCTGGAACTGCTTCAGAACTGATCCAGATCTGATCGTTCACCAGCCTTTCGGCGTTATGGAAGGCGCGTTCGTGCAAGCGGACGCGTCTTTCGTCATGCCCTTTCCAAGCTTGCTTATGGCAGGATGCGAGAAACGAAGCTGAAATCCGGTTAATAATAGAGAAGAAGCGAGGGGATGGGCATGATTCATAAGCTGGATATGACAGACGATCACCGCGTCGAGGAGCTGCTGCGTTTGCAGACGGTAGCTTATCGTTTGGAAGCCAGGCTGATCGGCTTCGACGAGATTCCGCCGTTGGCCGATACCCTGGAGACGTTAAAAGGCAGCCAGGATGTCTTCTACGGTTATGTGAACGCAGAAGACGAATTGGTTGGCGCCATTGCCGTCGAAGAGGAATCGCCGGGTGAACTAACCTTGACCCGAATGATGGTACGGCCGGATCATTTCCGTCAGGGAATCGCCAGTGAGCTAATTCAATATGTGTTTGCCAAATATCCAAATTTCCGGTCGTATATCGTCTCTACCGGTACGCAGAATCAGCCTGCCATGAATCTGTATACCGGATTCGGGTTCGTGCCGTTTAAAAGTGAGTATATTGCTCCGGGCGTCGAATTGACTACCATGCGGCGCACGGGCAGATCAGGTGGCTGGTTCTCTGATTCTGATGGACGACTTTGATGGACGGATAGATGGATTGAATGAAGAAGGAGTAACAAGGACATGACGAATCCCTGGGTTATCGATAATATTCACATTTTGCTTCGTCTGGTCTGTGCGGTTCTGCTTGGGGGACTTATCGGCTGGGAGCGTGAACGCTCCAGTCATGCCGCAGGCTTACGTACGCATATCCTGGTTTCGGTAGGTTCCACCCTGATTATGCTGCTATCGATGTACGGTTTTGTCGCGTTCGTCGATCAGCCCAGTGTGAGAGTGGACCCGGCGCGTCTGGCTACAGCCGTCATTTCCGGGATTGGATTTCTGGGAGCGGGTACGATCTTGTTTACTGGAAAGTCGATTACCGGTCTGACGACTGCGGCCTCACTGTGGGTCGTAGCTGCGATCGGTCTGGCGGTAGGCGCCGGTTTCTACTTTGCAGCCATTCTGACGACCCTGTTTGTCTTCCTGACGCTTCTGGTATTGAATGTGGTGGAGCAGCGTTACATTAGAGGGCATCATACGCATATCGTAACGGTAAGAGGACGAACAGGCAGCGGACTGATGGAGAATGTATCGACGTTTATGAAGGAACGTGAGGTGCGCATCCGCAAGATGGAGGTGCATATGGGCGGAGATAGTCCGGCTACCGATCCCGGTTCCACCTCGTCTGTTGCGGAAGTGGTCATGCACCTCACCTCGGAAAAAAGGATGGACCCCGCCGAGATGACTCATCAATTGCTGCGTATGGATGGTGTCTATTCGGTGGCAATCGAGTAATCCAGTCAATCGGCTGCGCCATAGGAGGGGGTCATCATGGTCAAGCTGCGCAAGAACAACAAGCCAAAGCGCAAGTTAATCGCCTGTCTGCTGTCCGCCGTTATTCCGGGCACAGGGCATATTTATCTGGGACTGATTCAAAAGGGTCTTGCTTTCATCTTAACAATTATATTGGTCATCGAAGCGCTGCTCTATTTTTCGGCAACGGGCATCAAGATCAACGTTCCCCTGCTCATTTTGCTTGGACTGATGGTTCCTGTCATTTATTTCTACAGTGTGTACGATGTGCTTCAGGCTACCGATCGCGTAAATGTGCGGCGCAGAACCCGGGTGAATGAGCTTTATGACTGGCGCCGGAGCATGACGTTTGCGCTCATTTTACTTGGGGAAGGTGTCCTGCTGCTGGTGCTGCACAGTCGTCCACTTTGGTTCCGCCAGCTTATGGAGTCCTATGGACGTGAGATGGCTGCTGCGAGCCTGGTGATTTTGGGTCTCGGTTTTGCGGTAGCTCAGATTTTCAGTATTCGACGTGCCGCAACGCCTCAGCCGCATTCCCATCCAGCAGAGCCACCTCAGCCTGCGGGTAAGGAGGGCACTCATGATTCCTAAGATTCGGATTGGACGCTGGACGGCATCACTTGTACTGGTGGGAGTAGGTCTGCTGCTGCTCAGTGACGAGCTGCGGGGCCGTGACGATATGCTGCAATTGGTTCGTTTCTGGCCAGCTGTATTTGTGTTATGGGGACTGGAATATTTGGTCATGCTGCTGGTGTTCCGTCGTCGCAAGGGAATGGGCCGCCGTTTTCGTATCGATCTGGCTGGCATGTTTATCGCCTCGCTGCTCAGTATCTCTGTTTTTATCGTTACGCAGCAGAACCATTACCTGCACCTGTGGAATAAAGTCAGTCTGGATCTCACCAGTTCTTCCATTGAATTCAGTGAGGCCGAAGGCAATAAGTTCGCCAAACCTTCTGTCGATGTAGCCGCTTCTTTGGAAATGACGGGGTTATCGGTAGAAGGCATCAATGGAGATATTGTGATTCGCCGTGGATTCTCGGATCGGATTCGGATTCGCAGTACCGTCTGGGTCGATCAGGCGACGCCTGAAGAAGCAAAAGCAATTGCCGAGAAGACTGGAGTAAAGGTGAGTGAGGGGCAAACTTTGACTCTCATGACACAATCCGAACCTTACGGAACATCGGGGCGCCGACAGCCTCGAGTTGATCTGGAGATCCTGCTGCCGCCTGAACGGAGCTTCGATATGAATGTTCGGACGAATGGCGGCTCCGTAACCTTAAATGGCGTACAGGCGCTGCGTTCGATCTCCGTACAGACAGGCGGCGGCAAGCTGGATTTTAAAAATGTGGTAGGCAGTATTACGGCTTCTACATCCAGAGGGGGCATCCATATCGATACTGTGGCGGGGAACGTCAAGGCGGATACCCAGCAGGGCGATATTGAGAGTTCCAATGTAGCAGGCTCCGCCAACCTCACTACCATTTTGGGCAACGTTACAACCACAGGTACAATCGGCGACATTGCGATTGATACCCGAAACGGCAGCATTGCGGTGGACGGGGTGAATTTCGGGCTGTCCGCGCAGACGCTTAACGGGAATATTAAGGTCAGCTCCCGCACTGTGAATGGGGATTGGTCGGTTTACAGTGCCGTGGGACGCATTGATCTGACGCTGCCGTCATTCGGCAATTATGAGATGAATGGCTCCAATGGTTACGGCGATATTCGCAGCGAGCTGCCGTTTGCGATTGAAGACCGTACCCTCAAGGGAACATATGGCGATGGAGAATATACGGTGAACGTGGATGGCAATGGCGATCTGAATATCTATCGAAGCGAATGATCTGTAGAATCGGTAGAGTTCACACGTTGACAAAAAATGTTCAAAAAACGTACAATGAAGAGTAACCCGAGGAAAAAGTCAAGGAGGAGAATGAGATGACGACACGCGTGCAACATGCTTTAGAACAGCTGAAAATCAACGGTGTACGCATCACTCCCCAAAGACATGCTATTTTGACCTACCTCATGGAAAATATGGGTCATCCGACCGCGGACGAGATCTATCGCGCGCTGTGTCCTCAATTTCCAAGTATGAGTGTCGCCACCGTTTATAATAATCTCAAGATGCTGATCGAAGCCGGGATGATCCATGAGCTGACTTATGGCGATAACTCCAGTCGGTTTGATGCCAACGTCAGCGAGCATTATCATATTATCTGTGAGAAGTGCGGCAAGATCGAAGATTTCCATCATCCTTATCTGAAGGAAGTCGAGTACGCTGCGGCACAATCGACAGGATTTGCGGTCAAAGGGCACCGTCTGGAAGTTTACGGAGTGTGCAAAAGTTGCAGCGAACATTAACGTTTGCTTACAATAGGGCGTGTGGAGCCGACTAAGGCTCCCGCGCTTTTTTTTATGGCGTATCCTGGCATAAGGTGCAGAAGGGAAGCTGTTAACAAGTGAGTAGAAGCAGGCGTGGAGGCGTTCGGAAGAAGAATCGTTTAGGCAAAACGCTGCTGCTGGGCGTAGTCATCGCAGGTGCGGCTTGGGGAGTGTGGCAATTTCTGCCGAACTTCTCGCATGAAGAACCAGAATGGATCGGGAAGGATAAACCCGTTTTTATAGAGGGACAATGGAGTGGTTATGTGGCTAGGGGAGAGGGGGAAACGCTGAAGCTTCCGCTCTCTCTGGTACAGAAGCAGATTGATACGTATGCTTACGGTGACCCGGACAAGGAGACGGCGATCCTGACTACTTCACATGACATGCTGGTCTTAAAAAAAGACAGCAAGGAAGCTGATCTCAATGGAGCCAGTTATGCGCTGAATACCACATTGGAAGAGGTAGACGGCGTGCTGTATGTGCCTGTCGAGCCGCTTGAGCGGATGTATGGGATTCAGATCGCCGAGGACAATCCGAAGGGCAGTGTAATCGTACTGAAGGCAGGCGATCAATTCCAGGATGCCTCCGCAGTGGATGCCGGCTGGCTTCGTTCTCCCAAATTGCGAAGCGAAGCTTCCGTCAAGGCGCCTATCGTTGCCGATCTGAAAGAAGGAACTCCCCTTCGCATCTGGAATAAGCAGGGAAAGTGGATCTATGCGCAGACTCATGATGGACATTCGGGTTACATAAGCAGCGAGGAGCTGAAGCTGGGCAGCGAAGAGCAGATTCCTTCCTTGAAGACCAAAGAGACGGCGGCTTCACGCGAATGGGCAGGACAAAAAATCAATCTGGCCTGGGAAGCCGTATATGAACGCAAGCCCAAGCCGGATGTTATTGAAGAAATGAAGGGGATCAACGTCGTAAGTCCAACCTGGTTCGCATTAAAAGATGGCCAGGGAAACGTTAGCAGCAAGGCGGATTCCGCCTACGTGGGACGCGCCCATAACCGGGGGAAGCAGGTCTGGGGCTTATTCAGTAATGGATTTGAAGCGGACTGGACACGCGACATGCTAAAAGATTACGATACGCGCGCGCGATCCATCACCCAAGTGTTGGCCTACGCGAAGCAGTTTAAGCTGGATGGCATCAACTTGGACTTTGAGAATGTATATACCGAAGACAAAGCACCGCTGATTGAATATGTGCGCGAATTTACTGTTCAGGCGCGTGCCCAAGGACTCACTGTTTCGATCGACGTCACCCCTAAGTCCTCCACCGAGATGTGGTCGGCCTTTTTAGACCGTCGTGCACTGGGCGATACGGTGGACTTCATGATGGTGATGGCTTACGACGAACATTGGGCAAGCAGTCCCGAAGCTGGCTCGGTGGCATCGCTCCCCTGGGTAGAGAAGGCGATTAAGCGAATTTTGACCGAGGATGAAGTGCCGTCATCCAAGCTGGTTCTGGGCGTTCCTTTGTACACTCGTGTCTGGACGGAATCCGAACAGGATGGCAAGACCAAGATGTCTTCTTCAGCTGTGGGCATGGAGACTTCTCAGCGATTGGTTGCCGAAAATGGAGCCAAAAAGCAGTTCCTGGAGGAAGCCGGCCAAAATTATGTGGAATATGTAGAAGACGGAGCTACCAAGCGAATCTGGCTGGAAGATGGGGAATCGCTTAAACGTCGCGTTAATCTTGTCGAACAGTATAAGCTTGCCGGAGTCGCAAGCTGGACACGCAGCTTTGCCTCTGAGGAAGCCTGGAAGATTCTTCAGACGGTAAATGGCAAATAAGCAAAAGGATTGAGAATGTCCTTCTATCAAGAAGAAGGAATAGAACATTTGGCGTAGAATAACAAGGGACGGTCAAACGCCAATCTCGATGCGTTTGACCGCAAAATCGGATCGCGGAGCGGCCCACTTGGGAGGAGGAAGTCAACTTGAATCCATTTACGTTTGGTGACTGGACGGACAACGAACCGATTCCTCTTGGGATTGTTGCCTGTTATCGTCCCGGCGAAGCCTTTCATGGTGCTCTGCTTCAAGATTTTGATGTGCTCATCTTTTTGATCTTTGAACAGTCGGAAACCGGGATGCAGACGCATCACCGGGTCGAAAACGGCGTGCACTATCAGCTGCTCAGCTTACAAGCGGGAGAATTAAGGCGATGGATCGTCACAGGGGAAAATCGTTCGTTGGTTCATTATTTTTTGCAAGGAGAAGTGGTGGATGATATGAATGGACAGATCCTGCATCTCAGGCAGCAGGTGGAAAGATTTGAACAACCTCTGCGGGAGCAGCGGTTATTTTTTGAATTTGCCCGATTCTTACATCACTATGTGGAAGCAAAACGTCATCTGACAGAAGGGCATGAGATGGATGCTTATTACAGCACGCTCAAGTCTCTACATCATTGGGCTTGCATCGAGCTGGTACAAAAAGCGGTCTATCCTGAGAAAACGATCTGGAACCAGATCCGTACGCATAGCGCGCAGGTATATAAACTGTACGAACAGTTAACCTTTAGTCAGGAGACGCTGGAAGAGAGGGTTGAGCTGGTACTATTAGCCTGCGAATTTTCCGTCATGTCGAAAATGGCTGATTGCACAGGACTATTGATTCGTGTGCTGCGAAGCCGTAGAGTTCCCTGGACGATTGAAGAATTAATTCGCCATCCCGACCTTCGATATGTGAAACGAGAGCTGCCGATGGTGGTGAGAAAGCTGGTCTATCGCTCCTTAATCAAACAGTGGCCGCGTGAAGGTAGAAGTCTTTTTCAGAGCGAAGAAATCCGCTATAGCGTGGATTAGAAAGAGTTAATGGCTAGACAGTTATCATATGAATGGATGAATTTTTGAAAAAGGGTTGACTTGCTAGGTGAATACGTGGTAAATTAAATCTCGCCCTTTGCAGGGCAGCAGCGCTAAGTCGCTGTGAAGCAAATATCACTTGTGAGTTTGAAAAAAACTTTTTAAAAAAAGTGCTTGACGAACTGCTTACGAAAGTGATAAGATATAAAAGTCGCCGCTGAGACAACAACGACGACGAGGAACGCAAGAATAACCGAGTTTGTTCTTTGAAAACTGGATAACGAGTGAACAACGGTGGCTTCGGTCATCGTGAGAATAAAAGGTTGTTGAGCAATCGAGAATCGCCAACGTTTTAAAACGAGCACATGGTGCTTTCTTGATAAGTCGGTCTTCGGATCGCAACTTAA
>NIOB01000001.1 GCA_002189105.1 Saccharibacillus soli | reverse complement strand
TCCTTAGTACGAGAGGACCGGGATGGACGCACCGCTGGTGTACCAGTTGTTCCGCCAGGAGCATCGCTGGGTAGCTACGTGCGGACGGGATAAACGCTGAAAGCATCTAAGCGTGAAGCCCCCCTCAAGATGAGATTTCCCACTTTTGGTAAGACCCCTTGTAGACGACGAGGTTGATAGGCTAGAGGTGGACGCGCAGCAATGTGTGGAGCTGACTAGTACTAATCGGTCGAGGGCTTATCCTTTAGACTTTCCTAGAAAGTCACTTCGATGACGCGAAGAGATCGTTTCGGATCCAGTTTTCAAGGGGCAACCCTTGAAACACAAGCAGATTGAATTTACTCATGCCCGAAGGGGTTCTGTAAATTCAATGAAAATCTGCAGCCGGTTTACTTCGTAAACCTTGGTTTGGTAGCAATAGCAGAAGGGTTCCACACGTTCCCATCTCGAACACGACCGTTAAGCCTTCTAACGCCGATGGTACTTGGACCGCAGGGTCCTGGGAGAGTAGGAAGCTGCCAAGCCCATGAAAAACGCCTTTTCCGCGAATAACGGAGAAGGCGTTTTTTATTTTCATGCTGGTGTGCAAGAAATTTTGTAAAATTTCAGGGAATTTTCGTAAAAATGATGTCGAAATTGTAACTTTTAATAGGGTTTTATAGTAGAATAGGAGTTGGGTCTAAAGATTATTTTGCAGACAACCGATAACAATTAGAATAGGGCTTTTTGATTGAACGTCTGCTTTTGCTCCGCAGCCTAAATACTCCTGGATGCTCCGTTATGATTTCTTCGCATATACAGAAAGACCACATATAAATCGGCAGGCCCGCAGCTTGGCGTGATTTAGACCTGATGAATGTCGATTAGTATTTTTAATCAACCATTTTAGGAGGTACATCTTGAATAAGCATAAATTTTTATCCGTTTTGGTTGCTTTGTCTTTAGGGATTGGAGGAAGCGTAGTTGGTGGAACAACAGCTGACGCAGCTCAAGTGACCAGAACATATTCGGCTTCAAATGGTTTTAGCGCTACTCAGCAAGGAACTAATCAATGGTATTATGAAAAGTTATCCGGAACAGCTTATCTCGATCTGGCCTACGATGCCAAGAGCAATCGATGGGCTGCACCGAGTGGATACCCTTGGGTATCGGCCACCGCCCTGCATCCGGATAACCATTTTGATGCTGTCCGTAAATGGGTGTCGCCCGGAAAAGGCCAGATTTCGATCTCCGGTTTGGTGAAGAAAGGCAGCTCTGAAGGCGACGGTATTATAGCCAGCATCAAAAAAGACGGAGTTAAGCTGTGGAGTTCAACCATTAAAGATACTACACCGATTACTCCTACGGGCGTTTCGGCCATTCCTGTTGAAGCCGGTACAGAGATTACTTTTGTCGTAAACAAGCTGGGCAACGCCAATAACGATCATACCTTGTGGGAGCCAGACGTCGTCTTTTATGGATCGGTCAGCGCGTCTCCGAACATTGGTGCAGCAGCGAAACCTGCGGGTTCCTATGCTAAGTCTTCAGCTATGGTATCTGTTCTGGACTATGGAGCGGTTCCTAATGATAACAAAGATGATTATCCAGCCTTTGTTGCAGCTATTGATGCAGCTCAATCGTTAGGTAAGCCTGTTTATGTACCTGCCGGAAATTATACGCTGAGTGATATTTTGACTATTGACAGTGTAAAGGTACGCGGAGCAGGTAAGTTTGCAACGACGTTAACTTCCACCGATCCCAAGCGAGGATCAATTGATCTCAAAGGAAATGGTGTAGAACTCAGCAGCCTGAAGCATGTGTATCAGAGTACCGTTCCTCGTGGGGACGGCTCTAATGAAAAAAACAGCATTACAGTGCGCGGGGCGAAAAACTTCAAGATCAGTGATCTCTATATCAGTAAGTCCAGCACAGCTGGAATTATGGTGACCTATGGCTCGACAAACGGAATTGTAAGTGGAAATACGCTGGATTCAACCGGGGCGGATGGGATTCACATGACTGGAGGCAGTAGTTTCATCACAGTCGAAAATAATATTGTGCGTAAGGCCGGGGACGATACAATCGCAGTGGTCAGTTACATTGATAGTGATGCTCTTCCGGCTCATCATATTACCATTCGTAAAAATAACGTGGGTTATGGATCAAAAGCACGTGGAATCGCAGTCGTCGGTGGTACCGATGTGACTATCACCAATAACTCGATTCAGGATACTTCTATGGCAGGGGTCTATGTTGCAGTAGAAGCTTCCTATAACACGCGAAATGTGGACAGAATAACCGTATCCAACAACATGATTAACCATACAGGAATCGCGGAGCCACAGAATCACCCCAACATATTGGTATATGCTTCTCAAGGCATAGTAGATAACGTGGTATTTGCCAATAATCTCATCAAAAATGGGGTTCATCGTGGAATTGGAGTGTGGGGTGAAGGTACCATTAAAAACGTGACGTTCAGTAAAAATACACTGATTAACAAGGTGGGAGCAGCGACGACCTTTACAAAAGGAAACATCAAGCTGAGTCAAAACGTAGGATTTTAGTGATTAAAAAGAGGTTTTAAACAAGCTGGAGGCGGGTAACGACAAGAGTCGTTATCCGTTTTTTGTTGGTTTTGGAGGTTGGCGTGCTTAAATTCGGAGTCAGTGGTTTATATAACACTAATCCTGCTTAACCGCTTTTCACCGTTTTGAAACAAAATAGACAAAATTTATCCAGGGAAATCGGTGACTTGAAACCTAAACAAAAGTGGTAAGTGAGGAAGTGGAGAAAAAGAGAAGTGAGAGAGTGAAGGAGGAAACCATGAAGAGGAAAAATAATCGAAGAGCAGCTTGGATCATCTCGATTGTGGTGCTTGCAGCAGCAGCGCTTGCGATCTGGAGAGGAGCATCGTTCATGCGCGAGGAAGCGAAGCAAGATGAGAATCCTGGAATGTCGGAGGAAGCTGCATCCGTCGAGATTCCCGAAGGAGCATTATCGATTCTCGATGATGGTGCGAAGCCTAATGATGATACGGACGATCTGGACGCTATCCAATCTACGCTTGATCGGGCAGCCGAACAGAATAAGGCCGTTTACATTCCACCGGGTAATTACCGTTTAAGCGGAATTCTACGGGTAAAAGGGGTTAAGCTTCTGGGAGACGGAGCCGATCAAGCTATCCTAACATCCACAAATCCTGAAAATGGCTCCATTGATGTGGAAGGCGATGGAGCTGTACTGTCTGGATTTGCTCATGTTTATGAAACAACGGTTGAACGAGGAAATGGAGCCAATGATAAAAATAGTATTACCGTTCGGGGAGCAACCAACTTTACCATCGAAGGGATTCAGATTACCAAGTCCAGCACAGCGGGGATTTTTGTAGGTGATGAATCCTCGAAAGGCACGATCAGAGGAAATAAGCTGGAACAAACCGGGGCAGACGGTATACATATTACAAACGGAAGCACCGGGGTCACCGTCGAGAACAATACCGTTCGTGAAGCAGGTGACGACACCATTGCAGTGGTGAGCTACGAAGACAATGCAAAGACAACAAGTGACGTGACGATTCGAGGTAATGATGTTGGCTATGGCTCGAAAGCGCGGGGGATCTCGGTAGTGGGTGGTGAAAATGTCAAAATCGAAAACAACAAGATTCGAGATACCGAGATGGCTGGCATTTATATCTCGGTGGAAAAAGAATGGGATACTCGAAATGTCAAAAATGTAGTCATCAATGGAAACACCATTGAGCATACCGGAACTCGAATTGCAGCAGAGCATCCAAACATTCTCGTTTATGCCTCTCAGGGAAACATTGACGATGTAAAATTTAACGGGAATACCATTGCCGATTCTGTGCATGGAGGCATCGGAGTATGGGGAAGCGGAGACATTGGCAATATCTATTTCGACGCAAACAAGCTGGAAAATACGCAGGGACTAGCAACCAACTTTAAGAGTGGTATTATTCATTCTGAAGGAAATATTGGGTTCTGAATTTCAAAAAGAAGCCAGACGTAGATGTCTGGCTTCTTTTTATTACTTTAGATTGGTGAATAACTGAAAATAGGTAATTCAGTCTGCTTGCTAGCGTCCTTAACTTGGGTACACCGAACTAAAAAAATCCCAAAGATTTTGAATTTGATTCAAGGCAAAATCGGCGGTTTATAAACTAAGCATCGAAAACGCAAAAAGAAAGGCGAGTGAAAATTGACACATTTTAAAATTCTTTTTGAAGGCTGAAGGCGTATTATTCAATAAAAATGAAGTACAACGAGTGCCTAGACTAACAATTTGGAAATCACTTTCCGAAGCCGTCAGAAAAGATCTGAACTGCTGCTGAAGGAGCAGATAAGATCGAACAGGTTTTGATACCTAAAAATCGGTACAGGGACTTTTGACATCCGAATGATAACACAACTTCTTTTCGTCAAAGCAATGAGTAAATTACGGAGGGGAGTTGATTAGAGAAATTGGGCAGACTACATAATGAGTACGATGACCGCAAAGACGGTAGGAAAATCGTGAATAGGTTGGTCTCTATGAAACGAACCCGGATTCAGCCGGACAACCGGCGCGGTTCGCATTTTCTATTTTCAGTTTTGAAAATGTAAGAGAATCCCAACTGATTTGCAAAATTCATCAATTTACTTTTTCATTACAAAAAGATGTTAATCCGTTAACCTTTTTTTGATCGAAGAGTTGCAGCAGGTGAATTTGGCCTGGTGCGGTTTATTTTACAGGCCTGAATGGCCATCACCTATTTCATGAAGAAGACGGAGGGATCGTATATGGAGTTAAAGGAATACATGAGTGTCATCAAAAAAAGATGGTGGGTATTGGCCCTGACGGTGCTGCTTTGCTTCGCCGCCGCCATTGCTTATAACACCAAATATCAGCCTCTTTACAAAGCTTCGGTTGATTTGATCGTTAATGAGCCGTCGATTAGCAGTACAGGACAGGCGCAGGTCGATTCCAATTCCATTGAAGCTAACCTGAAGTTAATCAACACGTACAAGAAAATTATCACTTCCGATTCGATCACGAAGCTGGTTGTTGAACGTCATCCGGAGCTGAATTTGACTTCAACGCAGATCAGCGACAAGTTGATGATCGACTCGACGCAAAATACACAGGTCATTAACTTGGCTGTTCAAGATTCTTCGTACGAGAGAGCGGCTACGATTGCGAACTCGACAGGTAACGTCTTTATCAGCCAGATTCCAGAGATCATGCAGGTCAATAATGTGAGTGTACTGAATGCAGCCGACCCTAATCTATCAGCAGAGCCGGTCAACGATCACAGAAATATGTTGATTATGCTGAGTCTGGTCGTTGGATTGCTGCTTGGATTTGGTGTCATCTTCCTGCTTGAATATCTGGATGACTCCGTGAAGACGGAACTGGATGTCGAGAGTGCGATTGGACTGCCTGTACTGGCAAGAGTTGATCGGATTGCCAAAAGCGATCTCAAAAATCAACAAACGAATGATGCAGGCCAACAGGAAGAAGCGACCGTATTACGCACTGCCAACGAGCAGAGATAATCGAGGTCCATTATGAAATTAATCCAACCCGAACTTCCCGTGCTGATCTACAGAGATCAGATTCTCCCGCCGTCCGAGACTTTTATTAAGAGCCAAGCCGAACGTTTGGAATCTTTCCATTCTTACTTTATGGGTTCGCGTCTTGTCCCTGGGCTGGAGATCGAAGCCGACAAACGAATCATCATCAACACAGGGGGAGTCGCGGGCCGAAAAAAGGAATTGGAATTCAAATTGATGGGCCCGGGGAGAGGGTTAACCAGACGACTTAAAGCGATACAGCCTCGCCTGATTCATGCCCATTTTGGTCCGGAAGGCTGCCTGGCCATGCCAATCGCAGAAAAGTTGAATATTCCGCTGATTGTCACTTTCCACGGTTATGACGCTACGACTAAAGACGAGTATGCCAGGAAATCATATTTTACCCATCGAAATTATCTGAAACAGCGATCCAAACTTCAGCAAAAAGGCGCTTTATTCATTGCAGTCTCTGACTTTATTCGCAGCAAGTTGATTAGTCAGGGTTATCCACCGGAAAAAATCATTCGCCACTATATCGGAATCAATCTGGAATCTTTTGCTCCTGAACCTTCCATCCCACGCGAAAACATTGTCCTGTTTGTGGGACGGCTCGTAGAGGTAAAAGGCTGTTCCTATCTGATTCAGGCGATGGCAGACGTTCAGAAGAAACATCCGGAAGCCGAACTGGTTGTCATTGGAGATGGTCCACTTCGGGGCGAATTAGAGCAAATGGCATCCGAAAAGCTGATAAAGTATCGCTTCCTGGGTACACAACCTTCTTCGGTCGTTCGTGAATGGATGAACCGGGCACGTGTGTTCAGCGTTCCGAGTATACGAGCGGAGAATGGAGCCGAAGAAGGACTGGGTATGGTGTTTCTGGAAGCAGCAGCGATGGGGCTGCCGGTGGCAAGCTTTGCTACTGGTGGAATTCCCGAAGCAGTTGAACATGGCAAGACGGGTTATCTGGCTCCCGAACGTGATTCATCCAAGTTAGGTCATTATATTGAGCAGCTGCTGACGGATCTTGAACGCTGGCAGTCGTTTAGCGAGTACGGCCGACTGCGTGTAAGCCGCCATTTCGATCTTCTTGAACAGACACGGAAAATGGAAGACCTCTACAAGATGGTGATCTCCAAGCAGTTGAGTGAAGACCGTACGCGACCAGATACGCTGTTCCACTCGGTAGGAGAAGCACAGCACGTTTTGTAAGCATTTCTTTAGCTATAGGATCAATTAAATCCATTAAAGGCAGGCGATGTAATCGATGACTAGAGCGATGGGCAATGGAACTTATCTGGTTGCCAATAAAAATTCAGGTGCAGAAGCTTCGGAGTCCTATCGAACGCTGCGGACGAACATTCGTTTTTCAACGATGGGCCGATCTTCCAAGATTCTACTGGTTACTTCTGCGGGTGGCGGAGAAGGCAAGACCACAACAGCAACGAATCTGGCAGTATCCTACTCTCAGGAAAATAAAAAAGTGCTGTTGATCGACGGGAATCTGCGTGACCCTTCCCTACAAACGGTTTTCCCCCGCTCCAACAAGCGTGGGTTAACCGATGTGCTAAGTGGACAATGTGGCCTTGAAGCTGCTGTCTCCACAACGGCCATTCCGAATCTGTCGGTGCTGACCGCTGGAACGATCCCACCCAATCCATCCGAAATCTTGGGTTCCGATCATATGCAAGAACTGCTCAAGGATCTGTCAGCTTATTACGATGTGATTCTGATCGATTCGCCTTCTGCTCTGGAAGTATCCGATGCGCAGATTCTGGGAACGATGTCCGATGGAGTCGTGTTAGTCGCTCATCAAGGCAAAGTAACGAAAGAGCAGCTCAAACGTGTAAAACGTGGAATGGACCATGTAAATGCACATATTCTTGGAGTCGTGCTGAACAAGGCCTGACGAGTAACACAAAGAACCGAACCTCGAAGACTGTCGATGCGACACCCGCAGACATCCAAACATAAATGGAGGGGAAAACATGAGCGGATTTAACAACGATGCCGAAGCGACAGAATACAATCAAGTAGCCTTCAGAAACCTGACATGGAACCGGGGGATTTTGTTCAATACAACAAAACGCAGCATGGACGTGGTGGCCTCGCTGATCGGATTGATCCTTCTCTCTCCGGTATTTCTGGTATTGGCTCTGCTTATCAAGATTGAAGATCCAAAAGGTCCGGTGTTTTTCAAACAAAAACGCTTTGGCCGAAACTCCAGAATGTTTAGCATCTACAAATTCCGATCCATGGCGACCAATGCGGAACAGCGTTTAAAAGAGGACCCTGTGCTATACGAAAAATACGTAGCCAACAATTACAAGCTGGAACAGGATGAAGATCCCCGAATCACTTCCATTGGTCGTTTTCTTCGTAAGACCAGCCTTGATGAACTTCCACAGCTGCTGAATGTACTCAAAGGTGAGATGAGCCTAGTGGGTCCAAGACCCATCGTGGCCCAGGAACTCAAGGAATACAAAGATCGCAAGGACGATCTGCTGTCAGTGAAGCCTGGAGTAACCGGTTATTGGCAGGTTAGCGGACGCAGCGATGTCGGCTACCCAGAACGTGTCGATCTGGAGTTGTATTATGTGTATCATCGTACGATCTGGTTAGACATCCGTATTTTGTTTGCCACGGTGGTAAGCGTGCTGCTCAAAAAAGGTGCCTACTGAAAAACACAGACTTCGAGCGCGAACCTGTAAACAAATACTCTTTGGAGAAAGGATGAGATCGGATGAAAGTTGCGATTATTCACGATTGGTTGACCAGCTACGCCGGATCGGAGAAAGTGCTGGAGCAGATGATTCAACTTTTCCCGGAAGCCGAGATTTACAGTCTGGTCGATTTTATGCCGGAAAAGGATCGAGCGTTCCTGCGTGGGAAGAAGGTACATACCTCATTCATCCAGAAACTGCCGCTTGCCAAGAAGAAATATCGTCAATATCTGCCCCTGATGCCGCTTGCGATCGAGCAGTTTGATCTCTCGTCGTACGACCTGATTCTGTCCAGCTCTCATGCCGTAGCCAAAGGTGTGATTAGCGGACCCGATCAGCTGCATATCTCTTATGTTCATTCTCCGATCCGTTATGCCTGGGACATGCAGCCGCAGTATCTCAAGGAATCCGGATTGGAAAAAGGACTGAAGGGTACGATGGCCAAGGTAATCCTGAGTCGTATTCGGATGTGGGATTATCGGACATCCAATGGCGTCGATCATTTCATCGCCAATTCGCAGTTTATTGCCAACCGTATCTGGAAAGTGTATCGCCGAGAAGCTTCGGTGATTTACCCGCCAGTCAATGTGGCTGCTTTTACAGCACGTGAGGACAAAGAGGAATTTTACCTGACAGCCTCGCGTATGGTTCCTTATAAGAAAATGGACATGATCGCGGAGGCTTTCTCCCAGATGCCGGATAAGAAATTGGTCATCATCGGTGACGGACCGGATATGGAGAAAGTACGGAAACATCAATCGGCTAACATTCAGATCCTGGGGTATCAGCCGGATGAAGCATTGGTCGATCATATGCAGCGGGCCAAGGCTTTTGTATTCGCAGCGGAAGAAGACTTTGGAATTACGCCCGTTGAAGCGCAGGCCTGCGGGACGCCGGTCATCGCTTATGGCAAGGGCGGTGCGTTGGAGACGGTTAAGGGACTGGATCAGGTGAATCCAACCGGTGTGTTCTACGACAAGCAAAGTCCAGCGGAGATCGTATCCGCTGTGGAGCGGTTTGAGCAGGAGCAGCATAAGATTTTGCCGGCAAACTGCCGCAAAAATGCCTTGCGTTTTTCACCCGAAGTGTTCCGTCAGAACCTGCAAGCCTATATTCACAACAAGCAGCATGAGGACGGACGCCACTTTGGTGCCGAACGGATCATCACGCGGGTACTCTGACCGACTCTACATTAAAGGAGAAATGTTTCCATGAAACTTACATTTATCGGAACCGGTTATGTTGGCTTGGTATCGGGCGTTTGCTTTTCGGAGATTGGCAATGAGGTAACCTGCGTAGACAAAGACTTGGACAAAATCGAAAAGCTCAAACAAGGTCACGTGCCGATCTATGAGCCTGGATTGCAAGAGTTGATTATCAAAAACACAGAACAAGGGCGTCTATCGTTCACGACCAACCTGGCTCGTTCGGTGCAGCAGTCAGATGTGGTGTTCATCTGCGTAGGTACACCTTCGCTGCCAAGTGGCGAGGCGAACCTGGAGTATGTGGAGCAGGTTGCACAGGATATTGCCCTGGCGATGAATGGCTATAAGATTGTGGTGACCAAGAGTACCGTTCCAGTCGGAACCAACGATAAGATCAAGAAGATTATCAGTCAACTAAGCCCACATCCTTTTGACATCGTATCGACGCCAGAGTTCCTGCGTGAAGGTTCAGCCGTTAAAGATACCCTGCATCCGGATCGTGTCATCATCGGTACAGCCAGTGAACGTGCAGCAGCCACCATGGTTCAGCTTCACAGTCCTCTTACAGAAGAGATTATGGTTACTGAAGTGCGCAGCGCCGAGATGATTAAATATGCGTCCAACGCTTTTCTCGCCACCAAGATTTCGTTTATCAACGAGATTGCGAATATTTGCGAGAAAGTCGGTGCCGATGTCACTCACGTAGCGAAAGGAATGGGATATGACAACCGAATTGGCTCGTCCTTCCTTCAGGCGGGTATCGGTTATGGCGGCTCCTGCTTCCCAAAAGACACGCACGCGCTGATCCAAATCGCGGGCAATGTCGATTACGAGTTCAAGCTGCTAAAGTCGGTGGTTGAAGTGAACAATGACCAGCGTTTCAATATCATCTCCAAACTGAATCATTCGCTCGGCAATCTTCAGGGCAAAACAGTGGGGATCTGGGGTCTGGCATTCAAGCCCAATACGGATGATGTGCGTGAAGCTCCTGCGCTGGACATCATCAAGACGCTGCTCCAAGAAGGCGCAATCGTTCAAGCCTATGACCCTATCGCAACGTCGAATTTCCGCCGCTTTTTCCGCGACGAGTCGGATGTAAAATGGTGCGATACCGCCATGGAAGCAGCGACAAGCAGCGACGCGCTCTGCCTGCTGACCGATTGGTCGGAATTTAAGGAAGTAGATCTTCAGGAACTGAATGGAATCATGAAACAGCCCGTATTGATTGATGGACGCAATGTTTACTCCAGAGAGCAGTTGGCAGATACGACCTTCCAATATTATTCGATTGGTCGCCCTGAACTGGAAAGTCTCTCCCCGTTCCGCAATTCGGTAGCCTCGGATTAATCCGAGGCTCTGCCACAAGAGAGAAAGGAGGATCGGACCCATGGCAAGTCTACGAAAATCTAAAGCAGACATTCAACCCAAACCTGTACCTGGGCCAGAGAGTACCAGCGGCAGTATGCGGATCTGGTGGCTGAATCCCACCATTGTGTTCCCGATCTTGATGACAGTCATTCTGATCGGGGCCTACTATATCCCTTCGGACAGCTACGTTTCGTTTTATCGGGTGAATAAATTCATCAGTGAATCCAACATTATCTATTCCATTCTTCCGGTCTGCTTCTTCGTACTTGGCGGCATCCTTGCCTCTCTGGCTGGCCGGGGCACCAAACCCTCCAAAGCATTTGGAGAAGTGATCGTCAAGAGAGATTCCTTCATTAAGATGTGGATCAACCTGCTGTTTGGCTTCACCATGTTCGGTTATGCCGTGTGGTTCCTGATTATGCTGCGCAGCGGGTTCAGCCTGAGTCTATTCATGAACGTGCTAAGTGGAGAACCGGGAGCGATCTACAGTATCAAGGAGAATTTCAACAACGTAGCGGGCGTTACTTCATTTACCAACTTCAGTGTCCCGTTCGTCATCTTGACTTCGTATTATCTGTTTTACAACAAAAAGAAAGTCTACATATGGATGTTGGCGATTGTCTTCGTATGTACCATGTTACGCGCTGTGTTTTTCCTGGAACGTCTCGCTATTATGGAATTTATCGTCCCCCTGGCCGTCGTTTACTTCTCCATGCGAGCGAAGATAGGGCGCAGGCCCAAGTTTGTGGGAGCTTATCCGATTGTCGGACTGCTTGCACTGGTCGGATTCTTCGGTGCCAGTGAGTATTTCCGGTCGTGGCTCAGCTACTATGTCAACTATTATCCGTCGTTCTGGGAATTTATCGTGACCCGCTTCTTCGGTTACTACGTGACTGCGATCAATACAGGGACCTTGTACATGCAGCACCTGGGATTCCACTGGCTGCCGTTCCCGAGTTCAACCGCAGAGTTCATCTGGAAGTTCCCCGGTGTGCCGGACAACGCATACGAATCAATCTACGGTTTCGAGCCGCAGGCAGTTATCAACAACACACTGGCTACGATGGGCAATCCGGAGTTCAACAATCCATCGGGATTGCTCCAGCCCTATAATGACTACGGATTTTCCGGGGCTTTGGTCTTCTGGGTGATTGTCGGATTCTTCACGGGCGTCATCTACAATCAATTTAAAAAAGGACACACCTTCGGCATGATGATCTATCCGATCTGGCTGGTTGGGGTACTGGAAATTCCACGTTACTTCTATTTTGGCAGTGGACGTTTCTTCCCATGCTGGATTATCATCATCGCCTTTACCCTGATCTTGCATTATAACCGGAAAAAACTGACCACCTGGCGGCTGAGAGGAGTGGGAGCGGATGAGTAAAACGCGCATTTATATCAACGGACGCTTTCTCAAAGCTTCCGTCACCGGTGTACAGCGTTATGCCTATGAGCTGCTTCGCACGATAGACCAAATGATCGGCCGGGATGACCCGGTTGTCCGCGGTTACGAATTTATCGTGCTGGCTCCAACTGGAGAGATTCACGAACTGGGCACCCGGCATATGGAAGTGAGGCAGGCTGGACGTTTTGGCGGTCAACTCTGGGAACAGATTTCGCTGCCGATGCTGGCTAGAGACGGATTTCTGGTCAACCTGTGCAATGCAGCGCCGCTGCTGAGACGGAGGCAGGCCGTTACTCTGCACGATGCTGCCGTATATTCCGTACCTGACACCTATTCGACCACCTTCAAGCTGTGGTACAAGCTGATGTTCCGCACGCTTGGTAAGACTTCGCCGCTGATTCTGACCTGTTCCAACAACTCGAAGGATGAGCTGATTCGTTACTGCGGAATTCGTGCAGACAAGATTCGGGTGATTTATCACGGCAAAGAGCATGTGCTGCAAAGTGGAGTCGCTCCTGACTATCCTCGGCAGCAGGGATTGGATCGGCCCTTCGTGCTGGCTGTAAGCAGCCGCAGCCCCAACAAGAACTTCCGCTCGATTGTACGCGCGGCGGAATTGATCGGCGATCAGGGTTTCGACTTCGTAATCGCAGGAGGGACCAATCCCAAGATCTTCAAGTCGGAAGACACGGAGCTTGGCGAAAATGTTCGCCACGTCGGTTATGTGGAAGATGAAGAACTGCACACGCTGTATGAACAGGCTTCGTGTTTCGTGTTCCCTTCCTTCTATGAAGGATTCGGCTTCCCGCCCCTGGAGGCGATGGCATGCGGCTGTCCGGTCGTCGTATCGGATACGGCTTCGCTGCCGGAAGTATGCGGAGATGCCGTACTCTACTGCGATCCCAACCGGCCGGAAGAGATTGCCGCCAAGATCGCTGAAGTGATGGGGAATCCCGAACTTCAAGAACAAATGAGGCAGAAAGGGCTGGCGCAGGCCGCGAAGTTCTCCTGGGAGAAATGTGCGTATGAGACGCTGGCTGAGGTCAAAGCACATGCTGCCGGACGTTCAGCCAATCAGACAGCACGTCAGGAAAACCGCAAGGCCGAGGCTTGAACAGACAGGATTCATCACGGAAAGGAGGAGAGCGAAAGTGAATATCATGTTTGCCAGTCACACGTATATGGGCAGTCCGTTTGTGGTAGGCTCCCATCATTTATCAAGAGAGATGGAGAAACTCGGTCATTCCGTCATTCACGTCAGCACTCCATTAAGTCCTTTTCATCTGCTGAAATGGAAAGACCGGGACATTCAGGCCCGGTTTCGGATTCTCCAGGGCAAGCAGGTAGACACGACAGCTGTTGTCAACTCGGTTCCCATGTCGCTTCTTCCCTGGGAGATTGCCGGTCCCATATTCAAACGCACCAAGAAGAACTGGATGCTGCCTGCGATCAAAAAAGTGATGCGCGAGCATGAGATGGACAGTGTGGATCTGCTGCTGATCGACCAGCCTCGTTTTGTCGGATTGGAGAAGCTGGTGTCTCCCAAGGTGACAATCTATCGTCCCACAGACATCTACAGCAAGATGACAGGCGATGCCTCGATTGCTTCGGCGGAGCGTACGTTGATGTCGGTCGTAGACGGATTGGTCTCCACATCGGGACCCGTACTGAACGAACTTCAGGAATACAATCCGGCCGTACCGACACTGTTATTGGAAAATGGAGTAGAATACGATCATTTTTCGGCTCCTGCTGAGGAACCCGAAGATCTCAAAGCCATCCCTGGCCCACGTGCCGTATATGTCGGAGCATTGGATGAACGGCTGGATCTCACCGGTTTGAAGCTGATGGCCCAGAAGCTGCCCCAGGTTAGTCTGGTCATTATCGGGCCGGTGAACGAAGAGACCAAGCGCGATTTTGCTGCCTACGCCAATGTCCATTTTCTGGGAGCCAAAAAATATACGGTGGTACCCGCCTATCTCCAATATTCGGATGTTGCCCTGCTGCCGCTGAGTAATCATGCCGCCAATGCGGGGCGCAGCCCGATGAAGCTGTATGAATACGCAGCAGCCGGACTGCCTGTTGTAGTGACAGAGACGCCTGAACTGCTTCGTAGACAGGAGCGTTTCCTGCATTTCTATCGAGAGAGCGAAGAACTTCCCCTTCGGGTGGAAGAAGCGCTCCGTACGCCCAGAGATCCTGCGGCAATCCGCGATATGGCCAAGAAGCACGCCTGGGAGACCAAGGTTAACACGCTGCTGGACTTTATCGACAACCTGTAAGCGCAGATTTGCAATCAAAGGAGTGGCGAGATGTCTTCATTAAAAAAGAAAGGGATCAAGGCAGCGAAGTGGTCAAGCATTGCAACGATCGTGACGATCGTGATCCAACTGCTGCAGCTGGTCGCATTATCTCGTCTGCTTAATCCGATCGATTACGGCCTGATGAGCATGACGATGGTTGTTGTCGCCGCAGCGGTGAATCTGACCGATGCCGGGATCTCGAACGCGATCATCCATCGCCAGGACGTTACCCGAAACCATCTATCGAGTCTCTACATATTAAATCTGGTTACGGGCGCGTTCATTGCCTCAATCATTTTCTTCTCGGCTCCGTTGGTCGCCTGGTTCTACAATGAGCCGGCTCTGGTAACGCCGGTGCGCTGGATGGCGCTGCTGTGTGTACTGCCCGCCTTCGGCCAGCAGTTTGAAGTCCTGTTCCGCAAGGAGTTGAAGTTCGACAATATTGCCAAAATTCAAATTGTCGCTTATTTTGTGGGCTTCGTACTGGCGGTCGGCGGCGCTGCGGTCGGACTCGGCGTGTATGCGCTCGTGATCTCGAACTTGGGTAACGCATTCGTCAAGTCGATTCTTCTGATGATTCAGGGTTGGCGCAAATGGACGCCTCAGCTTCATTTTGCGACCAAAGACCTGAAAGGATACTTGAGCTTCGGCGTGTACCAAATGTCATCCAACGTGATTCAGTCGCTCATGTCCAATATTGACTATATCATCATCGGACGTCTGTATAGCGCCCAGACTCTCGGGTACTATTCGTTCGCCTTCCAGCTCTGCACCATGCCGGTACTCAAGCTGACCCCGCTTATCAATACCGTCAGCCTGCCGCTGTATGCCAAGATACAGGACGATCTTGCCCGGCTTAAAAGCGGATATATCAAGACCGTTCAGCTCGTTAGTTATCTCAATGCTCCGATCTACATGGGATTGCTTGTCACTGCGCCGGTGCTGGTTCCATTTATCTTCGGATCGAAGTGGGAACCGAGCGTGATTCTGATTCAGATTCTGGCTGTAGCGATGCTCGCCCGTTCGTTGACTGTACCCATTCAGCCGCTGCTGCAATCCAAAGGCCGGACGGACATGTATTTCCGTTACACGCTGCTGGGGATGTCTGTTCAAGTGCCAGGGCTGGCGATTGGTACGATCTATTGGGGCATTATGGGAACCTGCGTAGCGTACGTGCTGATCCAACTGACCATGATCGTGATCCAATACCGATATGCCATGCGCCGAATATTGGGGCCTTGCCTGCGTCCCTATCTGCGCAGCATGGCACCCGGACTCGCTTATGGTCTCATTATGGTAGCGGGTGTGCTGGTCATCAATTATCTATCCATGGCAGTCTTTTCGCAGGAAGCCAACTTCGTCATTCAAGTCGCCTGCGGTGCGCTCATCTACTTTGCCGTTATTTTTCTTTTTAACAAAGAATTGTTTCAAAATATCAAAAACAGGCTTATAAGTAAAACTAAGTTAGCTAAATGACGGTAGGACGTTAAAAAAGCTTACACACATTAAAGGAGGGCATCAATTATGAGTAAAGTCAAAAAAGCAATCATTCCGGCGGCCGGCCTTGGAACGCGTTTCCTGCCTGCAACGAAGGCAATGCCCAAAGAGATGCTCCCGATCGTGGATAAGCCGACGATCCAGTACATCGTAGAAGAGGCCATCTCTTCCGGCATCGAAGATATTATCATCGTGACAGGACGCAGCAAGCGGGCCATTGAAGACCATTTCGACAAAAACATCGAATTGGAAGCGGACCTGGAGGAGAAAAATAAAGAAGAACTGCTGAACATCGTGCGGGAAGTGACCAATCTGGTGGAGATCCACTGCGTACGTCAAAAAGAACCACTTGGACTTGGACATGCCATCTGGTGCGCCCGCAAGTTCATCAACAATGAGCCATTTGCCGTACTGCTAGGCGACATGATTATCGATAGCGAAGTGCCCTGCCTCAAGCAAATGATGGACGAGCAGGCACGCACCGGCGGCAACATGATCGCCGTTGAAGCTGTCCCTTGGAAAGACGTCAGCAGCTATGGCGTGATTAAAGGGGACAAGCTGACAGACCGCATGAATCTCATCACGGATCTGGTTGAGAAGCCCAAGACGGACGCACCGTCCAACCTGGCGATGATCGGTCGGTACATTCTGGAACCGGAGATCATGAACATTCTTGAACATCAGACCCCTGGCGTAGGGGGAGAGATTCAATTGACCGACGCACTCAAACAGCTTGCCGAGCTGTCGAGAATGTACAGCTTCCGCTATGATGGCACACTGTACGATGTAGGCAGCAAGATTGGTTATCTGAAAGCCAATGTGGACTTTGCCCTCAAGCGCAGCGGCCTGGGTGACGAGCTGCGTGATTACCTGATCGAAAGTCTGGTGGGTGATCCAGCCGCCGTCAACAAGGATAATTTGAAGATCGTCTAATTCATTTTTGGCAATAGATCATTTATCAGATCACTCATCAACCGATCAGCGAAGATCCGATCGAAATCGAGAGAATGGAGGCGCAAGCATGAAATTGGTACTGCTGTCCGGAGGTTCGGGTAAGCGGCTGTGGCCCTTATCGAATGACGCAAGATCGAAGCAATTCCTGAAGGTGTTGGAAAACGAACACGGCGAGATGGAATCGATGGTTCAGCGGGTCTGGGGACAGATCAAAAGCGCAGGGTTGGCTGATTCGACCGTGATCGCTACAAGTAAAGTCCAGGTCGAGATCCTTCAAAACCAACTCGGCAGCGTCCCGATCATCGTAGAACCTGAACGCCGGGATACCTTCCCAGCCATCGCGCTTGCGGCATCCTATCTGTATTCGCAAAAGGTATCTCTGGACGAGACGGTCTGCATCCTGCCGGTTGATCCTTATGTGGATGATCGCTTCTTCGATCGTATCCGCGATCTGGAACATGCGCTGCATGCTTCCAAAGCCAACCTGGCGCTGATGGGCGTAAATCCTACCTACCCATCTTCCAAATACGGTTACATTGTGCCCGAGAGCGGCGGAGATAGAGAGGACTTCAAGCGGGTTGCTCGTTTCACCGAGAAGCCAAGTGAAGATCGGGCAGAGCGTCTAATCGAGCAAGGGGCTTTGTGGAACTGTGGGGTGTTTGCCTTCAATCTCGGCTATATGATGGATCATCTGCTGCGACATGGTCTTCCCATGCAGTACGAGGACTTGCTGGCCCGTTATGCGACGTTGGAGAAGATCAGCTTCGACTATGCGGTGGTAGAGAAAGAAGATCAGATTGCAGCCATCTCTTATGATGGGTACTGGAAAGACCTTGGAACCTGGAATACACTGACCGAAAACATGGGACTCAAGCAGATTGGTAAAGGGACGATCAGCGATGATTCTTCCAATACGCATCTGATTAACGAATTGGATATTCCGGTTACGATTATCGGTCTGTCGGATGCGATTGTCGCCGTAAGTCCGGATGGTATTCTCGTCTCCGACAAAGCGACCAGTCCACGGGTCAAAGACATGGTGGAAGCCGGTCAGCGGCCGATGTACGAGGAGCGACGCTGGGGCTGGTATCGGGTACTGGATTATTCCAAGTTTGGCGATGGCAGCGAAGTGTTGACCAAGCGGATTGGATTGAACGCTGGCAAACACCTGGGTTATCGCAAGCACATCCATCGGGCAGATACCTGGACAATCATCAGCGGTGACGGCATCCTGGTCAAGGATGGTTCGATCACGCCAGTCAAGGCGGGAGATGTCATTACGATTGAGCCAGGAACCTACCACTGCTTAAAAGCTTTCCATGACATGGAATATATTGAAGTTCAAAAGGGCGCTGTCGTACAGGAAGAGGACTTTGAGGAAATGTTCAGCAGTTGGAACGATATTGAGCGTCATTGTGTATCGGCAAGCCGAGCGGCCTATGGCCGCAGCGCATTATGAAACGGTGGGCGAAAATCACACTCTCCAGTGCCCTGGTCTTGGCTTTGGGCGCTGGAGGCTATGCCTATTCGATCTATCGTCCGGTTGTCGAGACGATGAACGCCATCTATGAACCGCTGGAGTCGGACGCCGCAGCCGAAATGGTGAACCCGTCCGGTAAAGGAGGGGGATTGGTGGCTTCGCTCGGCAATGAAAGTGCCAAGGAGGCCGCGCACGCGCTTCCCGCCGATCTGACGGAGAGCAAGCCGTTCAATCTCCTGGTGTTGGGCGTGGACGAACGGCAGAATGATGTCGGACGTTCGGATGCCATCATGATGCTGTCGGTCAACCCGGATAAACATTCGATTCTTATGTTTAACATTCCACGCGACACACGCACTGACATCGTCGGACATGGAACGGTGGACAAGATCAATCATGCCTATGCGTTTGGCGGAGTAAACATGTCGGTGAATACCGTCGAACAGTTCTTGGGCGTTCCCGTTGATTATTATGTCAAAGTAAATATGGAAGGGCTGGAGCGGATCATCGATATACTGGGCGGTGTCACTGTTAATAATCCGTTCGAGTTTTATTTTGAAGGTACGACTTATGCCAAAGGGCCAATCGAGATGAACGGTCACGAAGCGCTGATGTACTCCCGGATGCGTTATGACGATCCCAAAGGCGACATCGGTCGGAATGACCGCCAGCAGCTGGTCTTGTCGGCTCTGATTGAAAAAGGCAAAAGTATCTCCAACCTGACCAAAGTGAACGCGCTGCTTGATGCAGTCAAAGATAATGTCAAGACCAACCTCACCAAGGATGACATGATGGATCTGGTTACCAAATACCGCACCGAGATTAACACCGTGGATAAAGATGAGGTACAGGGAAGCGGCAAACGCATCAGCGGTATCTATTATTACATGGTCACCGAAGCAGAGAAAGAACGCATCCGAACCGAACTGCTGGAACACATGCAAGGTGGCAGTTAAGTCGGTGCAGGAAATGGAGGATCGAAAGGCATGGCAGTCAACCTTTTTTTTATTCCCCATCAAGATGATGAGGCGCTGACATTTGGTGCGGCGATTCGCAACCATCTGAATGTCGGCGATGAATGTCATGTGATCTTGTATACGGACGGTTCAGCATCCAATGTCTTTCGCCAGTTGAATGGGGAGACCCGAAGCAGTATTCATCGCAAGATCTTAAATCCCGAGCGAGAAGGCTATGCCCCCCTCGATCCAACGGATCTGGTCCGCTGCCGCAATGACGAATTTCTTCGTTCTTGCCTGGCCTTGGGACTTCCCGTGGAAAATATCCATTTTGTGCAGCAGTTAAGGGATGGCACGACAACGGTTGAAAGCTGTGAATCCTTGATCCGTGACTTCACGGATCGTTATCCCGGTGCGAGAGTCAAGACCTTCACCGACCTCGGTGGCAACCACATCGATCATGCCAATATGGGCCGTGCAGCGCTCAAGCTCCACCGGGAGGACAAGATTGCGGATCTGCGTCTGTATGTGGAACCCTATAATCTCCGGCAGGCCAAGAAGACCCAACGAGGGCTTGAAGTGCATAAGGAGAAGCCGGAGATTAACCGAGAAGCGGTAGTCGCTTCACTGCGCGAGTATACGAAGTGGAATCCAGCGCTTGAACAATTTGCGATTGGTTACCATTCGGTGCGTAAGGAGATTGATGCGGCGATTGCCAATCCAGTGTCCTATTATCATAAGCCATACTAACGTTTTGTCTGTGCGACCATTAATCAGAAAAGGAGCTGGGCGGAAATGGGTAAAATTTTGATCGTAGGCGGACAAATGGAGAATAAGGGTGCACAGGCCATGACGTTTACGGTAATTAATGAAATCAAGAAACGGTATCCGGAAAAAGAGATTCTGGTGAACTGTATCGATCCGGATCGGGGCTATGCGTTTGACATCGTCAAGATTGGCAAGAAATTAAAGATTGAAATGCTGGGCGGTCTGTTTGGTACACTGGGCAAACTGGTTCCCAACGCCAATCATGTAAACGTAACGCGTGCAGAGATGGAACGGATTATGAAAGAAACCGAAATGATCGTGGACATCAGCGGATTCGCCTTGTCTTCGCAGTTTACCATTCGCCATTCGGTCAATTATCTGGTGAATATTATGCTGGCTAAACGATACAAAATCCCGATGGTACTCATGCCGCAGTCCTTTGGCCCGTTTGAATACGAGAGCAAATACAAATCGATCATCATGGCGCTCATCAAAAAATACATCACCTACCCGACCTACATATATGCGCGGGAAGACGAAGGCATGCAGTTCCTCAGCCGATTTACCACGCATAATCTCAAGCGCTCGATGGACCTGGTGCTTCAGGGCAGCGGGGATTACGATCTGAACGTCTTGTTCAAACCAGGTGCTTACAAGCCTAACGAGCGGGTTGCGGTCAAAGAAAACTCGGCTGCCATTGTACCGAATGTCAAAACGATGAAATACGGCTCGCGTGAAGATCTGCTTCGTGTGTATCGCAAGATGACCGATCATCTGCTGGAAAAAGGCATGAATGTCTATCTGCTTCGCCATTCGACCGAAGATCTGGAGATCTGCAAGGGCATCAAGCAGCACTATACGGATGACCCGCGCGTTATATTGCTGGAGAACGAATATGACTGTATCGAAATTCATCATATTCTGGAGCAGTTCCAATTCGTGATCGCTTCGCGTTATCATTCCATCGTACACGCGTACAAAGATGGGATTCCTGTGCTGGCCCTGGGCTGGGCAACCAAATATCAGGAGCTGCTGGGGCGATTTGGGCAGAAGGAATATATGTTTGATGTACGCGATCTGGCTCATGTCGAGCGTGACATTGAACGCAAACTCGATCTGATGATCGCGCGCCGGGAGGAAGAGGCGGAGAAGATCAAGGCCACAACTGCCGAGATCCAAAGCCATACGATATTTAGCGAAGTATTCGGCGAGCTTCCGCTTCAGGAGTCCATTCAAGAGAGACCCACCAGCGAGGAGCTTGAGGATGCGACACTTCAGATTGGATAACAACATGGGATAAGACCCCGGATTAAGAACAGGGGCACTAAGCAGGGGGCTGCACAAAAAGACTCTTATCGCTTGCGATGAGGGTCTTTTTGCGTCTTCCGTATGTACGTGAAGCCGTACCGAATAGGCAAGCTGGATCGTTCTATGTTACCCTTACAACAATGAAAGGGATAGGACCGAAGGGAGAAGCAAACATGCAGCAGCTATTTATTGGAGACATCTCGCTTAGTGATGGGATCATCGAATCGGTCACGCTGATGGAGTCGGCAGCACGTGTGGAATATCGGCTCTGGGATGGAAGCCGTGCTATCTTCCGCTTTAGCGGAGTGCTTGGCGTAAGAGATCGTAACTCGTCCGGACAGGAAGTGGAATCCCTGGATACGGAGGATGTTCCGCTCATGCAGTTGGCGCCTCGTGATCCTTTTGTAACGGAATTGTTGGAGGAACGCCAGGAAGGTTCTGCCCACGACCTGGTGCGATTTGCTTTTATCGGTTCTTGGACAATGAAACCAATCCTGGAGATCTATGCAGAAGAAGTGGAAGCGCAGCGAAATTGAGAATTTTCCATTAAAAAGATTTTATGTATTTAATTACACGGAAAGATTGGGTTTAGGATGGAGCGGACGCGGTTATTTCTAATCTATATTTCATTTTTTCGATCCGAGGAGATGAGAAAGATGTCGATTGATCGCTTCATATGGACCAAGTTGAGCCGGGTAGCAAGCGAACAGACACGAAGCAATCTGGCCAAGCTGTTGGCCATTCGGATTCGCAAGGCCGAGCAGTCAGAACAAGCCGTTCGGCTGCGGTCCTAACGTCGATTTGACGGCCGCGTACACGCGGAAATACACATGCAAAAAGGAGGTTCCTCTCGGAACCTCCTATTCGCCTTTCGCGCCGATTATGGCCTCTTCACATGCACAGTCTTCTTCCACAAGCTGAAGGTCTTCGGCTTGGCAAGCCTCTTCATGCTGAGGCTGCTCAATCCATTCATCCGACCAGCCCTGAATACATTCGATGGTCGATTGAAGCGCCCGGCCTTTGTCCGTCAATTCATATTCGATGCGTACAGGAGTCTCGGCGTAGACGTGTCGTACGACGATTCCTTCTTTCTCCAGATCCTTCAGGCGTTCAGACAATAGACGTCCGCTTACCGGAAATGCCGATTGAATATTACAGAAACGCTGTGGTCCGGAGAGCAGACGATAAATAATCAGACCGTTCCAGCGCTGAGACAGAATCTGCATCCCCCGTTCAAAACGAGGACAAAGCGTTGAATTTTTCATTGCGTTCACCTCCAAACTTTCCGCAGGAAAGTCGTCCTTGCAAGTTCCTTAATCCTCTTGATTATACCATGAATTGTTAGCATCGTGCAGATTTCCTCATTATTTTATGTCGGGTCGTGAAATTTCGGAAGGTTCTTCCCTTTTTGAAAGCACCTCTTTATAAAACGCACTTTCTTGACGAAATTAAATAATGAACGATTTGTGCCGTGCACAATGGGAAGCAAAGGGTTTGCATGCACTCTTCGATCCGACTATAATTAAGCGAGCTTGCTTACAGAAAGAGGGAGAACCTATGAACATTCTAGACGCACTTGTACTTGCCATCCCTTACCTCAAAAAGATTACCAAAGAGGATTTTATGATTGGCATTACCGACACACAGAAATTTCTCTACTACGCCCCCTCTTCCGATCTGGACTTTGGCCTGACGGCCGGAACTCCAATTCCTGCGGATGATGCCAATGTGAGAAAAGCACTAACGGGTCAACTTTCCAGCACGCGCCTTCCGGCTTCTGCCTATGGTGTGGAACTGGAAGCCAAAGGAATTCCGGTATACGACGAGCATGGCAAAGTCGTTGGAGCGCTCGCTGTAGCCTATACGATGAAAACCGAGCAGTTTATTCACCATTTCGGTGAACGGATGGAACAGGTTAGCCGCTCATTGACTGATTTTGTGGCCTCGATTGCTGCGCAGTCGCAGCAGCTTGCCGCAGCAACAACAGAGATTCGTGAAAATTCCGGTCGTGCCGTAACGGATGCTCGTGAAGTCAACAAGGTGACTTCATTCATCCGCGAGATTTCGGAGCAGACTAATATGCTGGGACTAAATGCCGCCATCGAAGCAGCGCGAGTGGGCGAACTTGGGGCAGGATTCCAGGTCGTAGCCAGTGAAGTGCGCAAGCTTTCGGTAGATACCAAAAAAGCAACGCAAAACATCGAGCAGGCGCTGAATAACGTGCAGAGCAGCATCCTGCGTATGGAACAGGAGATTACTTCAATCTCCGAAGCGTCCAACGAACAAGCGCAGCTCTTAGGTGAATTCGGCAGTCTCACCGACCGACTGAACGAGTTGAACGCAGAGTTTGCGGAATTTACTCGCCAGGTGTTGGACGAACGCACGCGAATGGGTTAAACAAACGAGTTGAGCCAGGCGGCAGAACTTGCCGCAGCAAACGGCCGCTTATACAAAAAAGACATTCCGGCTTGCCGGAATGTCTTTTTTATGTAGCCGAGCAGGGAGGCTTAGTACAGGGACAAAGCCAGAGTGTCACTTTCGCGGTACGAGTGCAGGATCGCTTCTGAACCCACAATTTCAATACTGATTAAAGAGCTGATGCAATTTTTCAATGCACGTTTACCGTTTGTCAACTTATTATCTAATGCGCTGGTCAGCAGTCTAAGCATTTTCTGAGCGGGTTGTGTATTCTCGGCGTCAATGTAAACGGGGACCAGTTTTTCTTGAACTGTAATCGTCGTCGTTTTCACTACAATCACCTCATGTTTTTTTATCCTTGCTCGTATTATAAACTAGCTTCCTTAAAAACAAATTAAAAAACGCTTAAATTTCTTCGTAAGAGTTACTATTTTCTCGGATTTTTTCAGGAAAACGAGATCCCTCCTCAGAAAAACCTGTCAAATCGGCAGCCATCGCCGTGCAAATTTACTACATGTTTACCCTGACGCATAGGTTTATGAAAACCTTTTTACGGTAAAAATTAAATGATTTTCGTAAATCTCATGAAACTTTATGACATGATTGAACAACAAAGCGTTTGGGGTAAAGAATAACTTGATTGGTGCGGTGTGCGCACCGCTTCGCAGAGGATAAACAGACAAACAGATTAATGAAGGAAACTATCCATCAAAAGAGAAGGAGCGGGTTGCGATGTCGGGACCACGATTTGAAGGCAGGACGGTCATTGTTACCGGTGCCGGCTCAGGCATTGGCCGGGCAGCGGCGCTGAAATTTGCAGGCGAAGGAGCCAATGTAGGGCTATTTGAACTCGACCCTGAACGCGCGGAGTTTGTGCGTGGGGAGCTGGAGAATATCCGCGAAGGTTCCGGACTGGTCTGCGCAGTAGATGTGTCGGATGCGGAAGCGATGGAACAGGCTTATCGATCCGTGGTTGAGCATTTCGGTGGATTGGATGCGGTATTTGCCAACGCAGGCATCAACGGTGTAAAGGGACCGATTGAACACATGGAGCTGGATGATTTTCGTAAGGCAATTGATGTTAACCTCGGAGGAACATTCTTGTCCGTGAAATACGCGATTCCTCATATGAAAAAAAGAGGTGGCGGGAGTATCATTATCACCAGCTCTGTCAATGGCAATAATCGCTTCTCCAGCATTGGCATGTCTCCATACAGCACGTCAAAAGCCGGACAGGTGGCTTTCGCCAAGATGGCGGCGTTGGAACTGGCCCGCTACCGGATTCGGGTAAACACCATTTGCCCGGGTGTGGTCTCCACTAACATTGATGAATCGACCGAAGAAGATGCACGGATGGAGGAGATTGCGATTCCACTGGAATTCCCGCGCGGCGGCGATCATCCGCTGGCAGGACGTCATGGCCTTCCGGAAGAGGTCGCTGATCTTGCCGTATTCCTGGCCTCCAGTGAAGCACGGCATGTGACGGGAACCGCAATTACAGTAGATGGAGGAGAATCGCTGTTGTTCTAGCTTACCCATACGCCTATGCCTGTGCAGAGAGCTGTAATTCGTTTTGATCCCTGGGCTGTTTAATTAGCGATCAAAAGCTCATTCGAGAAAAGATTTCTCGAATGAGCTTTTTGCTTGTTGCAGAGGTCGGGTATAATGAAAGAACGAAATGAGAGCAGATCGGAATCTGCGGAAATACAATCGAGAATTCGGGAGGGAACGACATGGGATGGTTATCGTGGCTGGCGGAACAGAAGATTGAGGAAGCCGTTCGTAACGGAGAATTTGACGATCTGCCCGGCAAAGGCAAGCCGATTGAATTAGAGGATCTGTCGGGTGTTCCCGAGGAACTGCGCGTTCCTTACCGGATTCTCAAAAACGCAGGCATGCTGCCTCCAGAACTGGTCTTGCGCAAGGAATGTGTGGAGCTGGAAGATCTGCTGGCGGCTTGCCGGACGCAGGAGGAGCGTAGGGAGATTGGAGATCGTCTGACAGCCAAACGTCTCAAGCTTCGCCTGGTAGAGGAGGAGCGAGGCTGGAGCGGCGGTGCTTATTCCCAGTATGCGGACAAGATTCGGGAGAAGCTGGACGGACAGAAGTAGAGCATCAAGCTAATATGGTAGAGAACGCGGGGAAAAGAGCAGCGCCCGGATAATCCTAGGGCGCAGCAGCTCAAGATTATCCGGGCGCTTGAAAGGGAGCTTTCATCAGAATGACCGTTTCGTCGAAATAGCGATTGTGCCGGACTTCCGTATGATCGCCTATTCGACGAAAAAGGCCTGAAGTGGTGCAACCAAAATACCGGGCATTAAATATCCGGTACATCCACCACTACCGCTTCGCGCGGAATACGTGCCAGATCGAAATGACCGATCAGTTCGGCTGCGGTCAGGGGTTCCGGGCGGTCAATCAAACCGCTGACATGAGCGAGCCAGCCGACGAGCTGCTCCGGGGGCGTTCCGCGTTCGCGGTAGGCGGAGATGGAAATCCCTCCGTGCCGCTTGGCCAAACGTTTGCCGTCGGGACCATTGAGCAGTGGGACATGCAGAAACTGCGGGATTTCCAGCCCTAACGCTTCATCCAGCAGAATCTGGCGCGGAGTGGAGTCCAGCAGATCTTCGCCGCGCAGGACATCCGTGATTCGCATATCGGCATCATCCACGACTACAGCCAGCTGATAACCAAGCAAACCATCGGCTCGGCGCACGACAAAATCGCCACCACTGCCGGGAGGGAAATACTGGCGTCCGGCAATTCCGTCGTCAAACTGAACCTCGCGTCCTTCCGGCAGGGCAAAGCGAAGCGATGGTTCTTTGTGTTGTGCGCGTTCCGCGCGCTGGGCGGCGCTGAGATGCCGGCAGGTTCCTGTATAAGCCGGACCTTCCGAGTTCAGCCCGTGCGGAGCATTTACCGCAGACAAGATGTCCGCCCGGCTGCAATAGCAGGGATAGACGCTGCCTGAAGCCTGAAGCTGCTTCAGTGCTTCTTCATAACGTTCCAACCGTTGGCTCTGCGTGTAGGGCGCATAGGGCCCGCCAACATCGGGTCCTTCGTCCCAATTCAGCCCCAGCCAGCGCAGATCGGTGAGTGCCAGCTGTGCCCATTCTTCGCGCGAACGCGCGGTGTCAATGTCCTCCATGCGAAGCACAAATTCACCGCCCACAGAACGCATATGCAGCCAGGCGATGAGCGCCGTACGGGCGTTGCCCAAATGCATCTTGCCTGACGGCGTAGGCGCAAAACGTCCTCGTCTCATGGTTCTTCACTTCCTTACCATCCATACTTGCAATCTTCATGGAGCGGAAGATTGCATTTGGGTACAGGCCTTAGGCCGTGTCTTCAAATACAGAAGTGCATCTTTTGCCGTCTTTTCGTCCCCTGCCGCGTCACTTTCCCTCGACGTGCCCCGGCACGCCTTCGAGAAGTTCCTTGCATGAACCGAAAATTCAGCCCAATCTGCTTCCGTCTGAATGTGAAGACACGCCCTAGCATAACGCTGACCACTTGTTTCTGGCAAGCGGTGGGGGGTTGGAGGGTATGGGAGATCGAGGCGCTATCCATATAGACAGAAGTCATCTATCCAAGAGGATGCAAAGAAACGGAGTGAATCACATGGATCATACGCATAGTGAACGATCGGATAACGAACGATCTGAGTATACCGATCATCCCAACACGAACAACCGGGAGGCTAACCGACTGAGGACAGCAAATTCAGCAGCCGAAGAGGCATCCACCGAACTGCCGGTCGAACAGGCGCTGCCGCAGTTAAAAGACAGCCTGGCACACAATCATCCGGTAATCCTAATTGCCCAGCCGGGGGCGGGCAAAACAACGCGTGTGCCTCCTGCCCTGTTGGGTGAACCGTGGCTGCAAGGACGCAAGATTATCATGCTGGAACCGCGGCGGCTTGCTGCGGTATCGGCAGCCGATTATATCGCCGAGTCGCTTGGCGAAAAGACGGGCAGTCGGGTGGGCTACCGCATTGCCCTGGACAGCCGTTCGAGTGCGGAGACACAGATCGAGGTTGTAACCGAAGGCATCCTGACCCGGATGCTGCAATCCGATCCCTCGCTGGAAGAGGTCGGTCTGTTAATCTTCGATGAGTTCCATGAACGCAATCTCCAGTCGGATCTGGGTCTGGCGCTGGCCCTTCAGAGCCGCGCTGTGCTGCGCGAGGATCTGCGGATTCTCGTCATGTCCGCGACCCTGGACCCGGAACCGGTCTCCCGGGTACTGGGCGGAGCGGATGTCATTCGCAGCGAAGGGCGGGTCTATCCGGTGCAGACGGTGCATATGGACAGTTCGCGGGAGACACCGCTGGAACGCAAGACGGCGCAGGCGGTACGCCGAGCCTGGGCCGAGACGGATGGCGGAATTCTCGTATTCCTGCCGGGGGTGCGCGAGATCTCGCGCGCACGGGAGGAGCTGGTTCGCGGAGGAGGCTTAACCGAAGCGGACATTCTGCCCCTGCACGGCGGGCTGAGCCGCGAGGAGCAGCGCCGAGCGGTTCGGGCTTCCGCAGACGGGAGGCGGAAGATTGTGCTCTCGACCACGCTGGCCGAGTCCAGCATCACGGTCGAAGGCGTAACGGCCGTGGTGGACAGCGGCCTGATGCGCACGCAGATCTTCTCGCCGCGTACCGGCATGTCGCGGCTGGTCACGCTAACGGAATCGCTGGAATCGGCGGATCAGCGCCGAGGTCGTGCGGGACGAACGGCGCCGGGCATCTGCTACCGGCTGTGGAACCTGGAAGAGGAACGGGGCATGCCAGCTGCCCGTGTTCCGGAGCTGCTCCAGAGCGATCTGGCGCCGCTGGCGCTGGAGTTATCCGCATGGGGAGTCCGGCATCCGGCGGAGCTGGATTGGATTGACCTGCCACCGGAGGCTGGCTACGCCGAGGCGCAGCATCTGCTGCGCCGCCTCCATGCGCTGGACGAATCCGGCGTCATCACCGCTGAAGGCCGTGCGATGAACGCACTTGGCGTTCACCCGCGCCTGGCGCGGATGATTCGCCGCGCAGCCGGCTTCGGCCCCGCTGCGCTGGCCTGCGCCTGTGACCTTGCGGCGCTGCTCCAGGAGCAGGCATCCGCCGCGGCGCCTGTAGGCGGCGCCGTGACGGACGCCGCTTCGCTCCTGCCGCGCCTTGAGGCGCTGCACGTTGCCTCAAGAGGCGGAGCTTCCGGCGTGCTGCGTACGCCGGAAAATCGGGCCGCCGAACGTGCGGCCCGGCTGCGGCGCATCGTCGGAGCGCCATCCGGCCCGGTGGGTGACGTCAGCATGGCCGGCCTGCTGCTGGCCTATGCCTTCCCGGACCGGGTCGGCCGGCGGCGAGGATCAGGCCGCTTTCTGCTCAGCGGCGGACGCGGCGCGTATATGCCGGAGCGCGAGCTGCTCTCGCGCGAAGAATATCTGGTCGTCGCTGATATTGACGACCAGGGCACTGAGGGCCGCATCTGGCTGGCGGCCCCGCTCGAACCTGCGGATGTCGAGCGCTTCGCCGCTGAAGAAGGCGTCGAAGAGATCCGCGTCGAATGGGACGCGGAGCGCGAAGCGGTGTCAGTGCTTCGCGTACGGCGCATCGGAGCCGTCATCTTGCAATCGACCCAAGCGGCTTCTCCAGACGACGAAGCCGTAGGCGCCGCCCTGCTGGCAGGCATCCGCGCGTCCGAAGGGCGCCTGCTGCCCTGGACGAAGGAAGCCCGCAGGATTCAACAGCGCATGTGTTTTATGCACCTGGCTGATGCCGAATTTCCGGCTTCGGATGATGAGGCGCTGCTGGAGGAGCTGGAGGATTGGCTGCTTCCTTACGCGGCGGGAATTCGCAGCGCAGCCCAGCTCAAGAAGCTGAATCTCGCCGAGCTGCTGGAGCAGCGCTTGAGCTGGGAGCAGCGCCGTACACTGGATGCGGAAGCTCCCATTCGTCTGTCCGTACCCAGTGGATCGCGGATTGCGATCGACTACAGCGATCCTGAACGTCCATTTGTGGCGGTGAAGCTTCAGGAGATGTTTGGACAGAGCCAGACGCCGAGGATCGGCAGGGGACGTGTGCCGATTACCGTACAGCTGCTGTCGCCGGCGCAGCGTCCCGTTCAGATTACCTCGGATCTGGCGAACTTCTGGCGTGAGACCTATTTTGAAGTGAAGAAGGATCTAAAAGGCCGTTATCCCAAGCATTATTGGCCGGATGATCCCCATATTGCCGAAGCGACCCGCCATGTTCGTCCAAGGAACTAGGCGGCGGAAGTGAAGCCTTTTTCCGACAAGCAGGTTGAACTTGTCAGTTTCGCCTTGTTGTAACCGGGTAATAAGAATCGAACAGCAATCCCAAAGAATCGAGCAACCCCTTATACTTACATCTATGAAGGAGGATTTCATCATGGCTAAGAAGATTGTGGGCGTATTCGAGAACGAACGGGAAGCATCACGGGCGATTCAACATTTGCAGGATCAAGGGTTCACTTCAGACGAAATTTCGGTTGTAGCGAAGGATCGCAATGACCTGAGAGCAATTGACGAAGAAACCGGAACCAAAGCTCCAGAAGGTCTGGCAGCCGGTGCCGCAACAGGCGGTGTACTGGGCGGCGTAACCGGCCTGCTGGCAGGTGTAGGTGCATTGGCGATTCCGGGAATTGGGCCGATTCTGGCGGCAGGGCCTCTGGCAGCGACGCTTGCTGGCCTTGCAGTAGGCGCAGGAGCTGGCGGATTGGTCGGCGGGCTTGTCGGTCTGGGCATTCCGGAAAATGAAGCCAAAGAGTATCAAGACTATCTGGATCGGGGCAATATTCTGGTGCTGGTCGATGAAGACAGCCGCAGTCATACCGTCTATGACTCTTTCCGCGACAATCGTTCGCTGAACGCTGATCGTTATCATCTGACCGAAGAAGGATACGGCAACGAGATGCGTACGGGCGGAGCGGTAAATCCAAACGCCAATCTCGAATCCGATCCGGCGATCGACAGCATGCGCCGTGAACCCGGCCTGACGAACACAACACCAGGAATGATGAATCCAAGCCATTCGGTAGGACCAGACGCAGGACTGTCGGATGACGCGATGACCGAAGCAGATCGCCGCCGCATGCTCGATGATGCAGCGAATCCCCTGTCGTCGCGCGGCGACCGTAGAGAATAACCAATCTCGCCTAGAGCGGGAAAACGGATTATTCCCTGTGGGACTCGTATGGACCAACGTTCGATCAGTATTTTGTAATCATCTAACTGTAACCATGTAAACCCGTTATACAGGCTGTCAGGAGCAATCCTGACAGCCTTTTTGTGTGGAGATTTTCCGCAGTAACGACTAATTTCGACAATTTATTTAATTTATCTAAATCTTTAAAGAATTGATGACGATAAAGACTAAAAGTGCTCAATATCTAAGTATGATATCGACCGTTTCGGTAGGAACGCTTTCTTCGGTATAGGCATATTTGATCGTCCATATTAAGTGGGAGGTTATACGTCCATGTTCAAAAAAGACAACCAAAGCTTCAACCCTGCGTCTTTACTCCAAGAAAGTCGTCTTCTGATCCAAAAGGTTGAGCAGGGAGAACGAGCAGAACTTGCTTCTCCGGAGGGGAGTTCCCCTCAACTGCAAGAATTGATTCACAATCTCAATCAAACGCTGGTCATGATGAAAAAGCGGGAGGATGACATCGCCATGCGCCTTGATCTGGTGACCCAGGCGATTCAGGTGGGATTGTGGGATATGAATGTAGTCGCGGGAGATCCCGTGAATCCCAACAATACGTTTACCTGGACCGACGCCTTTCGCGCCATGCTTGGTTTCCGGGATGTCAAAGACTTTCCTGACGTGTTGGACAGTTGGGCATCAAGACTCCATCCCGACGACCATGGCTGGGTTCTGCAAGCTTTTTCCGACCATCTTCTGGATCATACGGGGCGCACCGCCTATGACATCGAGTACCGGCTTCAGTTGAAAAACGGCAGCTATCGCTGGTTTCAGGCTACCGGAACGACGATTCGGGATACACAGGGTGTTCCTCTGCGCGTAGCGGGTGCGCTGTTCGACATTCATGACAAAAAGCTCAAAGAACAAGAACTCTCCGATTATATCAACCGTTATGAATTGATTAATCGCGCTTTGGTCGAGGCACCATGGGACATGACGGTCGTAGCTGGAGACGTTGTCAATCCGAATAATGAATTCTGGTGGTCGCCGCAGTTTAGAAAAACACTGGGCTTCCGGGATGAAAATGATTTCCCGAATGTGTTTGGGAGTTGGAGCAGCCGACTTCATCCCGAAGATGCCGAACGGACCATTCAAGCCTTCGCGGATCATATGAACGATTATTCGGGCAGAACCCCATATGAACTGGATTACCGACTTCAGCTCAAAAGCGGCGAATATCGCTGGTTTCACGCCGGAGGCGAAACGATTCGTGATGAACGCGGAGTCCCGCTGCGCGTAGCAGGAACGATCCGTGATGTGACGTTGGAACGGAGAAAACAGGAAGTCTCGGAGGTCATGAACAGCCGGATGCAGGAGTTGTCCTATTCCATTGACGAGATGGTACGTGCCATCGAATCGGTCTCCAGCCAGGCTCAAGAGATGGCTACCGCTCAGGAAAAGTCCACGCAAGCTGCCAAAGAAGCCAAAAAAAGCGCGGACGCCACCCGGAGCATCTCGGATTCGATCCGAGAGATTGCCAATCAGTCGAATCTGCTTGGTCTCAACGCCGCAATCGAAGCCGCTCGCGCAGGAGAACTGGGGAACGGGTTCGCGGTCGTAGCGGGTGAAGTGCGCAAACTGGCGATTCATAGTGCGGAAGCCACAAACAACATCGATCAGGTATTGAACGAAACGAAGATGCTGATCGACGAGATTCTCGAAAGTATCGGCCATATGACGACTTACACGCAAACCCAGGCCGCCTTGACCGAACAGGTTAATGCCTCGATGGATGAAGTCAGTACCATGACCAAATCGTTGGTTGATATTATTCACAGTTTATAAAAAAAGCACCGTTCCCGCTTATTGTTCATTGAGGCGGGAACGGTGTTTTTTGCTGCTGTACATGCGGAGCCTCCTGTTTTTCTGGCGTCCGGATGATCTTCCAGGCTTGTCATAGAATATAAAATAAAATTTTATTACCTGAATAATTCACAATAGAAAACCTGCGTTCGTCCTCCATGAGGCGCTTCACCCCCCATCTCCGTTCTCCACCTGAAAAAGGGGAAAAAGCGCCAAAACGCAATTTCTCATTAAAAAAACACTTCAAAAGGTGTGAAATTGGGCAAAGTCGATTATAATGGAAGGGAACAAGCGTTCACCTGAAAAGGAGGGAAACTCATGGCCTTCATGATCGCCCAGCGGGCATTTATCAAACTGTACCTCATCACCATGGTCGAACAACAGCGTGGATACGGCTATCAGATGCTCGAAGAGATGAAGGAGAACTTCAAGCCCTTCGGCTACGTCCCCCCGCAAAGTGAAATTTATCGCGCGCTGCACGAGCTGGTGCATGAGGGCGTTTTTTATCGAACCAAGCAGCTCAAAGGAAGCGATCCCCGGGTCGATTTCCAGGAGATTGTATTGTATCATTTTACGGAAGATGGGCCGGAGAAAGCCAAGTTATACAAAAAGCAGGTCAAGACCGATCTGGATCGCTGCCTGGGTATGTTGAACAAGGCGGCAGAAGATAATTACGGAACCTGAAAAGACAAGTGAGGGGATGCCAAGCATCCCCCTTTTTGTGCGCACCTTATCATTGGCAGAATGTAGAGAAAACGTTATCATAAAGAAGGTCATTCTGCTTCGGAAGCAGAGGAAGGGAAAGAGTGGAATCCATTTAAGCGCTGAACCGCATTAGGAGACACAATTGAGATTGAGGAGGTCAGAATATGAGGCAAAAGCTGCGATGGGGAATCATGGGAACGGCGGCAATCGCGGAAAGCGCCTTTATCCCGGCCGTGCAGGAGTCAGAGCGTGGTCAGGTGCTTGCCGTAGCCAGTCGGAATGTCGAGAAATCGCGTAAAATGGCGGATCGTACAGGTGTTCCTCGGTCTTATGGATCTTACGAAGAACTGCTTGCTGATCCCGAGATTGACGCTGTTTATATTCCGCTGCCCAATCATCTACATAAAGAATGGACGATTCGTGCGGCCCAAGCAGGCAAGCATGTATTGTGTGAAAAACCGGCTGCCTTAAATGCGGAAGAAACGGCGGAGATGCTGCGGGTATGCGAGGAGCAGGGCGTACTTTTTGCAGAAGCCTTCATGTATCGGTATGGAAGCAAACATCAGCGTGTGCGTCAGATTATGGAATCAGGCGAGATCGGAGAAATTCGGGCACTGCATGGTGTATTTAATTACTGCACACCTGATGATAAGGGGAATGTGCGCTTTAATCAGGCTATGGGCGGCGGCTCCATCTATGATGTTGGGGTATATCCGATCTCAGCCGCACGCATGATTCTGGGCACAGAGCCGATCTGGGCATCTGCCCATGCCTTCTTCTCTCCCGAACATGATGATGTCGATATGGCGGCGAACGGCCTGCTGGCTTTCCCAGGCGGCGTTGCCTTATCTTTTGAGTGTGGGATGTGGGCGTATAACCGCTCTTATTTTGAAATTACCGGCACGTTGGGCAGGATTGAACTGCCCTGCATGTTTGGATGGCGAGAGAATCCACAGATCATCGTGATTACCGATCAGCAGCGGCGGGAAGAGAAGCTGCCCTGCGTCAATCACTACACCCTTCAGGCGGATGCTTTTGCCCAGGCTGTATGTGGTGAAGCGCCGCTGCCCTACCCTTCTGCGGATGCAATCGGCAATATGCGTGCGGTGGATGCCTGTCTCAGATCGGCCCGCGAAGGGATTCGCGTCTCTCTGGACTGACGAGCCGTCGGAGGAATCTGTATTCATACGTCAGGATGGCCCTGCGCCCCAGCAGGGCTTTTTGGTGTTTTCATATTTTTCCGCTGAGGAAAATTTGGAAATCGGCTGTTTATGTTCGTGTCTATTTTATTGTCATATTCATCGTCGTCAAAAAAAATTTCACGTTACCTCTTGCCAAATTCATTTTCAACGTTAAAATAGAATTAACATTAAAAATATTTTAACGTTAATAAAATTTTGAGGAGGATTAACTATGGGACAGGCAGGGGCGGCGGCATCACAAGAAAACGTGCGGACGAAAGAGAAGAAGGTGGGTGCGAAAAAAGAAGGGATAGGCGCGCTGTGGCAAATCTCGGCTTTTCGGCAGATGCTGATCTCACGGGTATTGTCGAACTTCGGGGATTCCATCGACGTGATCGCCTACAGTTGGCTGGTCTATATGCTGACTGGCTCCAAGCTGTTGATGGGCACGCTGTTTGCAGTCGGAACGCTTCCAACGATCATTCTGGGGACGTTCGCGGGCGTGCTGGTTGATCGTTGGTCCAATAAGACAACCGTAATCGCAAGCGCACTGATTCGCGGTTCGATCGTAGCATTTACGGCTCTGTTATACGTGACCGGCGCGATCGAAGTCTGGCATTTGTTCGTTCTGTCACTGCTTCTGTCTTCGGTCGCCGCGTTCTCCAATCCCGCGATGATGTCGTGGATGCCCCGCGTGCTGCCCAAAGAGAAGTTGGTGTCCGCCAATTCGCTCGCCGCTTCAGCCGCTCAAACAGCAAGACTCGGCGGCTTGGCATTCTCGGGTGCGCTGATCGCGTGGGCTGGACTCGGCGGAGCTTTCGGATTAAATGCGTTGATGCTGCTGCTCTCGGCTTTTGTCCTGGGACGTATTCCTTCCTTGCACGCTCGAAGAGAGGAGAGACCGGCAGGAACGAAAGCACCCGGTTTCTGGAAAGAGCTAGGTTCCGGAATGTCTTATCTGTATGGTCAAAAAGTGCTGCTGCTGATCGTGGGCCTGGCCGGATTTCTGAACTTTGCCATTTCGCCGATGGAGGCGCTGGAGGCGGCCTATGTCGGTGAACTGTTGAAGCAAGGACCGGCCGCATTAAGCGTGTTGAGCATCGGTATGGCTGCGGGGATGATTGCCAGCGGGCTGCTGCTTGGGCAGATCGGAGGCCGGGTGCGCAAAGGAACGTTGATGATCGCGGGCTTTCTGTTCATGGGTTTATCGATCGGGCTGCTGCTTTTCCCGCCGTCTGCGAGCAGTCCGCAGCTGGCGCTGATCTTCGCTACCGCTTTGTATTTCCTGCTGGGTCTGTCGGTCAATATGATCGCATCGCCGACCACGTCTTATCTGATGGAGCAGACGCCGCCCGAGATGCTTGGCCGAGTAGGTGCTTTGTTCAATACGTTATGCTTGAGCGCTTTTCCGATTGGGAGCGCATTGTCGGGAGCCTTGGCGGAATCACTTGAATTAAAGACGCTCTATCCGATTATGGGAGCTTTGGTCATTCTGCCCGCGGTCATTCTGTTCGCCGTTCCCAAGATGCGCCGTCTGCGCTGATTTGGCCTCATCTTTTGTGCAGCCGCTCCTTTTTCGCCTATAATGGAGAGTAAGAGGCGTCCCGAGCGATGCCGATCACCAAAGAGCGGGAGCTGGAGCAGTGAACAACGAATCCAAAAAGACGTTAACGACCCTGGAAGAAATCAAAATTTTCTCTGATCCATATCGGCTGCGTATTATGAAGACATTCGTGGATTTTGGCCGTCCGGCTACGGTCAAGGAAGTGGCCGACCGGATGGGCGAGGTTCCGGCGAAAGTGTATTACCATGTCAAGAAACTTGAAAGCATCGGGTTAGTATCGATTGACCATACCGAAGTCATCAACGGAATCGTGGCGAAGTATTATCTTTATCATGACGGCGAGATCGAGATCCAATCCGCGGAGATTGAGCCGGAGATGCGAGGTGTTTATTGGTCGAATGTCAACCGTATGCTTGCGCAGCAATTCGATCAAGTCAAAGAAAAGTTCTTGCGCCGTACCGGCGGCTCAAGCGCGGAAACCGGACGGTTCATGCAGAACGCGCTGCATATGACGCAGGAAGAAGCGCATAACGTTTTCCGCCAACTCAACGAACTGTTGGAGCCTTACAAGCACAGGGAGCCCGGAGAAAATCGTCTGCCTTATGACATTTTTATTGCAATGGGAGCAGATAAGATAAACGGGGAAGAAGGGGAATTGCCAAAACAGGCAAAGACGGAGCGGCCCAAGAAAAGCGGCAAAACAGACAGCAAGAAAGGCAGCAGGGCAGACGAATAAATAAGGAAAAGCGACAAGCGGGAGCAGCCGGGGATTTTCGGTTGCAGCCCGCTTTTTCATGTGGATCGGGTTTTTTCAAATTGAAAGCGCCTACTGCCACAGGGTATAATAGGCCGTGAGTGATTCTATCTTTGTCTAAAAGGAGACTATACATGTCGATGAATCCAAATGCCGGAACCCCACCGGTGTATGAAGCCGCTCGCGGTGATTATCAAGGGGAAGAAGCGATCTGGTTGAAATACGGCGATTATGAGGCAGCCGTACTGCCAAGAATCGGTGGCAATCTGATCGCCTACCGTGATACGAAGCGGAGCTTCCGTTTCCTGCGCGAACCCGAAGATATGCAGGCATTTGTTACGGACCCGGGCACACATGGTATTCCTCCCCTGTTCCCTCCCAACCGCTACGATGCGGGACTGCTCAAGTGGAACGGCGAACAATATTCCTTCCCGGTCAATGAAGAAGCAACAGGCAACTTCCTGCACGGTTATCTGCATACCCTGCCTTGGGATGTCGAGGCTTTTGGAGCGACGGAAGCTGGCAGCTTCGTGTCGGTCGTCCACCATGTGGGCGTCGGTCATAAGATGTACGCGTATTTCCCGTATGCGTTTACGCTGCGCATCCGTTATACGCTGAGTGCGCTGGGTCTGGAACAGGACGTGACCCTGTTCAATGAATCAGGCCGTAAACTGCCTGCCCTGCTGGCGTTCCATACGGCGCTCAATGCTCCGTTTGCCGAAGGCAGCTCCTCGGACGATTGCAAGATCAAGGTGACGATCGGCCAGCGGCGCGAGCTGGATGAACGTATGCTGCCGACAGGTGGGTTCCAGCCGCTTGCGGAATGGGAAGAAGAAATGCGCGAGAGCGGTGTGAATCCGTATGTGGATGCAATGGATAACCATTACACGGCGGTTCCGCAGGGCGGACGCAATCGTGCCGAGATTACAGATACGCGAATTGGCGTAAAAGTGGTCTACGATGTGGGCACATCCTATCGTCATTGGATGATCTGGAACAGTGGTGCAGGGGGTTCATTCATCTGCCCGGAACCGCAGGTCAATCTGGTGAATGCGCCGAATCTGTCGCTTCCTTCGGAAGAGATGGGACTGTTTGGCATCGAACCGGGCGAAGTCTGGCAGGCGAACAGCCGAATCTATACGGTTGATCTGGTGAGCGGCGTCTAATGACGCCTCCCTCATCCTGCCATTATGAAGTGAAATAACTGAGAAGAAGTGGGGAACGAAGAAGCTGGCTGCATCAGGCGATGAATTCTATTAGATGAATTCTATTGGAAGTCTGTTGAAGGAAGCCTGTTAAAAAAGGAGGAATCGGAATGGACGTGACGGAAGCGATCCGTACCCGGCGAAGCGTCGGTGCCGTTAAGGAACAGGAAGTTCCACGCGCATCGATTGAAAAGATTCTCGAAGCGGGAATCTGGGCGCCTAATCATCGAAAGACCGAGCCTTGGCGATTTTTCGTTCTTCAAGGTGAGGGACGAAATAAACTGGCATCCGCAATGGTGGATACGGAAGCTGCCGAGAAAGGTATCCAACCTTCGCCGGAGCAGCGCGAAGAGATGCTGGCTTCAGCGATCAAAAAAGTCTCTCGCGCTCCCCTGATTATCGCGGTGGGATGTGAACCGGATTTGGGTCCCAAGATTATTCCGCTGGAAGAGACACTGGCGGTCGGTGCGGCGATTCAGAACATGCTGCTGGAAGCCCATGCACTGGGCCTGGGTGCGGTATGGCGGAGTGGGAGCCTGTGCTACCACCCGGTGATGGCACAGCGTTTTGGACTTGGTGAAGAGGGGCAGATGCTGGGTTTCCTGTACATTGGAATCCCGGAGCGTGAACCGGGCGAAGCCAAACGTGAGCCATTTGCCTCGAAGACTGTATGGATCGACCAGGCAGACGAATAAATTTATCCTTACAGGTTGCAGCTGAGATCGACGACTTGGATTCAAGAAATCAAGGGCTTCGCCTCTAATGAAGAGGCGGGGCTTTTTTGCGCGTTTTGGGCGATCCCGCTATAATGGAAGGCGAACGAATGGGATTGTGGAGTGGGATTCGTTCATCTGAAGGGAGAGAAAAGGTATGCAGGATGTATGGATCGAGTCTTGGCATCCATCAGTCACAGAATCTGATTTTGCCGGGCGGGTTCGCCCATCGGCTCTGCTGGGCGTGATGCAAAACGCGGCGGATCACCATCTGGAAGACGCCGGTGTTACCGTTGCCCGAATGTTGGAGGCAGGAATGGCCTGGATTCTGATGACGACACGTCTGGAATTGCGCTCCCTGCCCAGACTGGGCGAGCAGCTGATACTGGAGACCTGGAACTGTGGGGCTTCCGGCGTCCTGTGGACACGTGATTATCGGCTGCTTGGTGCAGATGGCGAGGAGCTTGCCGCTGCTTCAACAGCCTGGACACTGGTGGATCTGTCCAAACGACGGATCATGCGTCCGTCGGCTTTTCCATTTCCGCTGCCGGTTAGCAGTCGTGCGGCAGGAGCCGTCGCTGCCGATAAGGTGAGCCTGCCGGGTGAAGAAGCCGCTTGGAGCGAAGCGGGAAGCTATACCGTGCCTTACAGCGTCGTTGATTGCTATGGGCATATGAACAATGCGCGCTACGCCGATCTGTGTATGGATCTGCTTACCGCCGAGGAGCTAGAGCACCAACAGCTTCGAGCTATTCACCTCACGTACAGCCGCGAAGCGGCGCGGGGAGAGACGATTGCTTTGCGTTGCGGCAGGATAGAGAGCACGGTCTTCATATCCGGTGAATCGGAGAGCGGTCGAAGAACGTTTGAGGCGGCATTGGAGATGGAGTACCGTTCCTAGGTTGAAATTCGCCTGGGAGCGTCTTCTGCCTGGAAGACATGTAAGCGAAAACAACAGCAAGAGAGGGGCCACAAAAATGAAGAGAAATCAATTGGGCAGTTCGGATCTGTCGGTCAGCGAGATCGGCTTGGGCTGCATGTCGATTGGCACAGACGAAGACCAGGCGATTCGCCTGCTGCACGAAGCACTGGATCAGGGTATCAACCTGCTCGACACGGCCGATCTCTATGACGAGGGCCGCAACGAAGAATTGGTTGGTAAGGCAATCAAAGGGCGGCGCAGCGAAGTGATCCTGGCCAGCAAAGTGGGCAATCGCCGCATACCCGGACAGGAAGGCTGGACATGGGATGCGTCCAAAGCTTATATTCTGTCCGCTGTTAAAGACAGTCTGCGCAGACTGGGTACGGATTATCTGGATCTGTATCAGCTGCATGGCGGGACGCTGGATGATCCCATTGAGGAGACTATCGAAGCCTTTGAGCAGTTGAAGCGAGAAGGGGTGATTCGACACTACGGCATCTCTTCGATTCGACCCAACGTCATCCGTGAGTATGTCTCGCGCTCGAAGATCGTCAGCGTCATGAGCCAGTACAGTATTCTGGATCGTCGTCCGGAAGAAGAAGTGCTGCCGCTGCTTGAATCTCATGGCATCAGCGTCATTGCGCGCGGTCCTGTCGCAAGCGGGGTATTAACTGAAAGCGGCGGACGCAAGCTGTCGAAGGGTTACCTCGGATACAGCGAGGAGGAGCTGCGCGAGTTCCGGCGCGGCGTGCAGTCGGCGGTAGATCGACCGCTGGCCGAGACGGCGCTGCGTTATCCGCTGGCTTCGCCTGCGGTAGCCTGTGTACTCGCCGGAGCGAGTACATCCGAACAGCTGCACGCCAACATCGAGGCCATCTCCCGCGCACCATTGAGCGCGGAAGAACTGTCGGCGATTCGCCAGGCTGTTCCGGCGAATGTGTATGCGCAGCATCGTTAAGCGGGTGGCATGATCCCGCGTATGAATTCATCCTGTGTATGGAATCTGCAGGTCTATTTAGAGGAAGAAATGCTGAAATATCGACCCTGCTTGAGTTAACAGCAAGTTAACAGTTGTCCGACGAAACGTTAATAGAGCGATGCTAGAATGAAACGGCTCGGCAATTTCACAAGACAGAGAGGGGAACTCCCAAAGATATGAAGATGATTTCGGCTAAACAGAAAAGAAGATGGCCTGCGCTGCTGGCCGCGGCTGTCCTGATGACGAGCGTTTTTCCAGCTCCAATCCCGGCATGGGCAGCTGTCGATCATAGCAATGTGGTGATCTCGCAGGTGTATGGTGGCGGAGGAAATGGTGGCTCCAAATATAAAAATGACTTTATCGAGTTATATAATCCAACCAATGCCCCAATCAGTCTGGACGGTTGGAAGATTCGCTATGCTTCAGCCAATGCAGAACTCGGCAGTGCCGCGCCCAGCGATACCAACACGATGTCCCTCAGCAGCACCATTGCCCCAAACGGTTATTATCTGGTTCAAGCTGTAGCCGGCGCAGGCGGAACGGATTCCCTGCCTGCCCCTGATGCGGTAGGAACTTTGACGCTCTCCGGGACAAACGGCAAACTGGATCTTCTGGATGCTTCCGGTGCAAGGGTCGATCTGGTCGGTTATGGTACAGCCAGCACCTATGAGGGCGCAGGAGCTGTTCCGGCACTGACCAATACGACCGCTGCCATCCGCAGCACTTCTTCAGAACTTCCTGCCACCAATCGGGGACAGGATACAGACTCCAACGCAGCCGATTTTTCTACAGGAGCACCTGATCCGCGCAACAGCAGTTATGCCTATGCCCCTGCCACTCAAGTAGAAGCGGTCAAGCCTTCGCTTGCAGCCGGTGCCCTCCCTCAGGGCAGCCAAGTCTCGTTCAGCAGCGCCACGCCAAATGCAGCTCTACATATTTCCGTAACGGCGCCGGGTGAATCGGATCAATTTGTCCCGTACACCGAGCCGATCACCATTGACGGACCGAAGACAATCAAAGTGTATGCTTCAGCAGATTCCCTGGCCGATAGCGAAGTTTCCACCTTTACTTACAGCCTGATGAATGAGAGCAAGGTCAATGAGGCTCGCGCAGCCGCTGTGGATCAGATTGCCTTTACGAGCGGAATCATCACGTTCATCAGCAGTTCCGAGATTTACATTCAGGACGAGACAGGCGGCATTGTGCTGTATGGCTATAATCTTCCGGAAGCCAAGGTGGGCGATCGCGTGACGGTTAGCGGACAGATGGCCATCTTCCAGAATCTCAAAGAGCTGAAGCCGATGAACGGTCTGCCGAGCGCGGTAATTGAGCCAAACGTTGGCGTTCCTGCGGTGCAGGAGCTGAACGCTTCCGATCTGTCGGCAGCGAACGGTGAAGCTTACGAGGCCGAGCTGGTTCAGTTGAAGAAAGTCAAGATTACCGCCAAGAGCGGCAGCACCGTGACAGCCACGCAGAATGACGTTCCGTTTACCCTCTATTCCAACTCGGCCAAACTGGTCGTAAACAAGACTTTCGACAGTGTGACGGGCGTGGTCAAACGTTACGGCGATGTGTATCAGCTGATCCCGCTGAGTGAAGATTCGCTGGTGGAAAATACGTTCTCCCTCGTCGCCAGCCCACAGCCGGGCAAGCTCGTTCGTGGCGGTGAAGTGAAGCTGTCCAGTCCGATGCCCAATGCGGCTATCTATTATACAACGGACGGAACCGACCCACAGGAGAGCAGTGCTCGTTACACGACCCCGATTGTGGTCAATGAAGACACGACGATCAAGGCGATTCTGGTGGCCGAAGGACAAAAAAGTGAAATCTACACCTTCGCTTATAGCGCTGTCGATCAGCCGCGGATTCATGACATCCAGGGAAAATCACATGTTTCCGAATATGATGGGCAGAACGTGTCGGATATTGAGGGCGTTGTCACACAGTATGGATATTCGTTCGGCAATGGGTCTTACAAAGGCTTCTTCTTACAGGACAACGAACCTGACAATGATCCTTATACATCGGAAGGAATCTTTGTCTATTCAACCAACACCAGCCTGAAGCCCAAGGTTGGCGATCTGGTGCAGGTATCCGGTAAGGTCAGCGAATATAATGAAGGCAGCGCAAGCAACCTGACTTCGACACAAATCACCATGTCTTCCATTCAGACAGTAACGGATCAGGCGTATGAGAAACCTAAGCCGATTGTACTGGGTGAAAATGGACGGCGAATCCCATCTTCGATCATCGACGATGATGATATGAAAGTATTCGATCCCGAAACGGATGCGATTGATTTCTATGAATCGTTGGAAGGGATGCTGGTCACACTGCCCAAGCCGACGATCATCAGCCCTTATTGGAAAAGCGGCGGCGGAAGCTCGGAGACTTACAATATTGCCACCCGTGTGGACAATGGGAACGATGTGATTTCTCCAGCGGGAGGGCTGGTACTCAAGGAGTACCTGAACTACAATCCGCAGCGTCTGCTGATTGCATACAGCAATCCGGGTCAGGAAGTGGGAACTGGCGATACTTTTGACGCAGATGTCACGGGGGTCATTGGATACAACAATGCCAACTATAAGGTGATTCCTGAGCAGGGCAAACTGCCGACTATTACAAAAAGTGCCTATGCGCAGGAAACGACCACTCTGGTGCCTGCTGAAGACAAGCTGATGATTGCGTCCTATAATATTGAAAATTTCTATCCGGGTACCGGAGAAGAGAAGATCAGGAAGTTGGGCAAATCCTTCGCTTCCAATATGAAGCAGCCAGATATTATCGGTGTGATTGAGATGCAGGATGGCAACGGGCCAACCAATGACGGAACGGTAGAAGCCGATCCTGCTGCGCTGATTGCAGCCATCGCGGAAGCGGGTGGGCCGACTTATCAATACACGGATGTTGCGCCAATTAACAATCAAGATGGCGGACAGCCGGGCGGAAACATCCGCGTCGGGTTCTTGTATAATCCGCAGCGTGTCCAGCTCTCCGAGAGTGTGAACGGGGCAAAAGGCGATGCGGTAACGGCAGCGGCATATGACGCCGCTTCCGGACATCTAACGTACAACCCGGCGCGAATTGACCCAACCAATGCGGTATTTAGCGATTCACGTAAACCGCTGGCGGCTCAGTTCACATTCAAAGGTGAACAGGTAATCGTCATCGCCAATCACTTCAACTCCAAAGGTGGCGACAATTCACCATTTGGCAGCATGCAGCCGCCTGTTCTATCCAGTGAACAGCAGCGCCATGAGATTGCCAAGGTGGTCAATGGCTTCGTGAAAAACGTGCTGACCAGCAATCCCAAAGCTCACATTGTCGCTTTGGGTGACCTGAATGACTTCCAGTTTACGCCAACGGCTTCGCTCCTTCGTGGGAATGAACTGGTGAACTTGATTGATACCCTGCCGTTAAATGAACAATATACCTATACTTATGACGGCAACTCACAAGTGCTGGATCACATGCTCGCCAGCAAAAACATCGCATCTTCCGCCAAAGTGGACGTGGTGCATCTGAACGCAGATTTCCCGGAATCCAGAGGACGTGTCTCCGATCATGATCCGGTGGTCGCGCAGTTTGATCTCAAGGCTGCCGCTTCTAACCCAGACCCAGGCACCAATCCGGGGAACCCAGGTACGACACCAACGCCGGGCAGCCCATCGACGCCATCGATCCCGAATCCGGGCAGCCCAACGCCTTCCGCGCCGGGAACCGGATCAACTGGAGGAACGACACCTCCAGCCAATACGGGTGATCCGTCTGTTCAGACGGTGTCGGCCGCAGAGTGGAACGCACAAGTGTCTGCTCTCCCGGCATCTTCCAATGAGTTGACGCTTGCCCTGAACGCCAGCGCTGGCGGAGCGGAAGCCATCTTGCCAGGTGCCGAGCTGCTGCGTCAAGCGGCTGCAAAGCCGAATCTGGTCGTATCTTTTACCGCTGAACATGCAACCTATTCCCTGCCGCTTCAAGTATTGAATGACGCGAAGCTGGCGGAGCAGTTTGCAGGAGACTTCCAGCTTAAAGTCTCCATGGTTAAGGCCGCAGATGAAATCGCAACGGGTGCGGCACAGGCAGCTGCTCAAAGCGGACTCCAACTTGCAGCGCCAATCGTTGAATTCCGCGTCATGGCAGAAGGTGGAGGCAAAAGTGTCGATCTTCGTCACTTTGGCGGTACGTATATCAAACGGACGATTACACTGCCGGACACGCAGAACACGCAGAACCTCACGGGAGTTACCTATGATCCGGCCAGCAGACAATTTGCTTTTGTTCCTTCTGTGTTTACGACTGTTGCAGGTCAGAAGCAGGCCGTACTGCTGCGTAATGGAAACAGCTATTACACCGTGCTGGAATCCTCTCGTACGTTTGGTGATATTAAGGGGCATTGGGCGCAGAAGCCGATTGAGGAGCTGGCTTCCCGTCTGATCGTGGAAGGCACGGATGCTGAACATTTTGCACCTTCCCGCTCCATATCGCGTGCCGAATTTGCTGCACTCGTCGTCCGGTCGCTTGGCTTGACGTCGAGTTCGTCAGCCGCATTGCCGTTTGAAGATGTCAAAGGCGGAACCTGGTACGCTCAGGCTGTAGCTACAGCTTCCGAGGCCGGCCTGATGTCCGGTTACCCGGATGGCAGCTTCCGACCGAATGATCCGATTACTCGCCAGGAAATAGCGATGACTCTGACCCAGGCAGCTCGTTTTGTTGGTCAACCACTGACCTCTTCGGCTTCCCAGGCTGGTGGATTCACCGGCTTGGATCAGGCACCGAGCTGGTCGCGTGAAGCGCTGACGAGTCTGATCGCATCCGGCATCATGCAGGGACAGTCCAATGGGCAGATCGCCCCGCGCGCTCAAGCAACTCGAGCAGAGACGGTTACCCTGCTTGAGAAGCTGTTGAAACGTCTGCAATTTATGGATTGAGATTGAGGATCTGACTTTGCCGTACTTTTGTTCGTTAGAGGACCCTGGGTTTCGGGTAAAAGGGGAGAAGACGGACAACAGGAGGGATGGACAGTCATGGACGAAAAACGCCAAGAAGAGAAACAGATTGAGCAGAATCAGAGGGACGACCATCGGGAAGGGGCGATGGATCACCCCGAACAATATCCGACCGAGAAGGAAAGCTTGTTCGATATGCATGAAGCGGAGCAGAATGTAGATGCCCTGCCGATGGAAGACATTGGCATGGAGCAGGAGGAAGAGAAAGACAAAGATGCAACCAAACAGCGGTCTTCCAGTTTGGACAAGTACAACAGCGGCTTTGGATCATGAATAAAAAACGCCTTCCGGGATTCCGGAAGGCGTTTTTCTGTCGAGTGTGGATCAAGTAACGGTGTATATTCTTACTGCTCGATCTCCTGCGAAGTGGTCTCGGAAGCTTCTTCTGACTCGACCGTATGGCTGATGATCTCCAATTTGCGATAGCGGCGCGGACCGCGGCGCAGTACGGTAAACTCCAGATTCTCGTAGCTCCACTTGCGGCCTACCGCAAGATCCGGTTTATGGCCGTACAGCCAGCCGCCGATCGTATTTAACTCTTCATCATCGAGTGCGGTGCCCAACATCTCGTTAATGCGATGGATAAATACTTTGCCGTCCACAATAAGGTGGTTGTCGGATACCTGTACAATCTCTGCCTCTTCGGCGGCGTCGAATTCGTCCCGAATATCGCCCACGATTTCTTCCAGAATATCCTCGATTGTCACCATACCGGATGTGCCGCCATACTCATCGACCAGAATGGCAATATGCGTATTTTCCTTCTGCATCTTTTTCAACAGATCCTTGACCGCCATGGATTCCGACACAGACATCACGGGATGAACGAGGGAAGCCACATCGATGTCAGGGTCTTCTTCCAGCGCCAGGAAATATTGCTTCGTATTCACCATGCCGACAATGTTGTCCTTACTGGAATCGGCAACCGGGAAACGGGTGTACTGCTCCTGAATGATCGTGCGGCGGTTCTCTTCACGCGACTTGTCCAGGTATAGGCAGGCCATATCTGTACGCGGAACCATGATTTCGTTAGCCAGCATCTCGTCAAAAGCAAAGATTCGGCTGACATAACCATATTCACTCTGATTGATCTTGCCGCCTTCATAACTTTCGTTCAAGATCAGACGCAGCTCTTCTTCGGAGAAAGCTTCGCCGTGTTCGCTGGCTGGCTTCATGCCGATCAGACGTCCAATCTGGTTCGCCGAACCATTCAGCAGCCAGATGAACGGATACATGACCTTGTAGAAGACAAGCAGTGAGCCGGACACAGCAAGCGTCATGGCTTCGGCCTTTTGAATCGCCACTGTCTTGGGAAATAATTCGCCGACCACCACGTGCAAATAGGTGATAATGGCGAACGCCAGAACATAGGACAGTACCGAACCGACTGCTTCCGGAATGAACGGGAATGCTTCAAATACCGGATGCAGAATCAGCTCCATGGTAGGTTCACCAAGCGAACCGAGGCCCAGTGCGGTGATCGTAATGCCGAGCTGGCAGGCGGAGAGCGAGCCATCGAGATTGGTAATGACACGTTTGGCCTTTACGGCTCTCTTGTTGCCCTCCAGAATCAATTGATCGATCCGACTGCTGCGTACCCGAATAATAGCAAACTCTGTAACGACGAAATAAGCGGTTGCGGCAATTAATAAGGCAACCAATACCAGATTGATGGCAATTGTAGCTCCCATGCGAATGATGTCTCTCCCTTCATAGATGAACGTTTTTGGTAAGATCAAAAGCCAAACGTTCAACTACGTAATTCGAGAGAAACTTGAGCGGTCGCAGAAGAATACGCTTTAATCGAAGCAGCACCGCCCAGCCCGTCAACAGCTCCACAGCGTGCAGCGGAAAGAAAGGCACATAGGGTGCAAGCTCTGGTCCCATCGTGGGCAGCTCGGGCAGCCACAGCAGCGGAGACAGGCCCGAGGGCAGCAGCCCTACACCGGTATCGGCACTGTTGAGGTTATCAAGCGCTTCGTCGAGGTCGATCGGATCAAGGTCCTTGAGAACCGCAGGCGACAGACACAGCACCAGCGTCAACAGCACAGTAAACAGCAAGTGGACCCCATAGGACGCGTTTTTAAGCGCGTACAGGGGCCTTCGTATTCGACTGGATAAAGGAATCCACCCCTTTCGATTCAGGAAATAAACCTGGATATTTATACACGTATCCGTAAATCTCAACTAAACAAATTGTAGGGATGCGCATGGTTATTGTCAAATGGACGTTCAAAAGCGGACATTTTGGTTTATATATTTTTGAAACCGACTGTACAAAAACAAGCGACTTTGGGCAGAGAATATGTGGGTCTGCAAAAGTCCTGCTTAAATGGGAGAGGAGCCTATTCATGCTGCATGATTGCATCATCATTGGCGGTGGCATCGCAGGAACGCAAGCCGCAATCCAGCTGGGCCGTTACAGCAAGCATAAAGTTTTGGTTATTGATTCGGGGTATGGACGATCTTCTGTTTGCCATACCTATCATAATATTATTGGCTGGCCGGAAGGTGTGACAGGCGAACATCTGCGGCAGACTGGACGTGAGCAAGCCGAGGCGCTGGGCATTGAATTTATGGAACAAACGGTGATGGAAGCGGCGCGAGATGGAGAGCAGTTTGTAGTGACGACGGGGAACGGTCAGCGATTCTTCACTCATACCTTACTGCTGGCTACAGGCATGATGGATCGGTATCCGAACATTCCCGGCCTGCGCGAAGCGCTTGGTTACAGCGTATATATCTGTCCGGACTGCGATGGTTATGAGATTGTTGATCGCAAGACCGTGCTGATTGGCTCGGGCGAACATGGTTCGGGCATGGCGGTTCTGCTGGCAGAACGCACCCCTCATCTGACTTATGTTAATCATAATCAGGAACCGATCGAAGAACGGCTGGTGGATCATCTGCGTAAGCTGGGCATTGATTATGAGGAACAGCCGGTAACGGAAGTTCGCGTGGATGAGGATCGAGACATTCAATCGGTCGTGCTTGAGGATGGGCAGGTGCTGGAGGCAGAGCGAGGCTTTATCGCTTTTGGCGGCAGCCATGTGCGCACGGAATTAGCCGATCAGTTGGGGGTCACTCTGGAAGGCAACCGACATATCAAGACCGATCCGCGTACCAAAATGACAGATGTTGAAGGGGTATGGGCGGCGGGAGATATTGGGCTTCATTCCGAGCTTTCAACCATTGCGATGGGAGAAGGGACGCAAGCTGCTATATGGATTCACAAAAAATTGCGTAAAATCAATAAAAGCGAATCGCAGCAGGTTCATATTCGACAGAAGGGTTAATAATAGGGCAGCAGGTTCTCAAAAACCCGCGGTTGAAAAGCAAAAATCGTCTCGAAAAAACCGACATCTTAGGAGGAAACCGACAATGAGCGACATTAATGAACAGCAGCATGCGGTAACCAAGGACGGAGAGCTTAGAACCGACAAAGTGGAAGAAACGATGGACCGCATCAGTGACGACAAAAAAGAGAAAATTTTACAGGATTTTGATGAATTTAAAAAATATCTGCATAAACGCATTAAGATCGGTGAGAGCATTGGCCTTGGCGAAGAGCAGCTGGCCAAGGTAGCCGAGAAAGTTGCCGGTTATCTGGCAGCCAATGAAGAACCTCGTAACAGCGAAGAAAAACTTCTTCAGGAATTGTGGAAAGTTGGCGATGAGGATCAGCGGCACAAGCTGGCTCACCTATTGGTTCGCCTGGCCCAATCCTCCTGATGCAAGCTGAATAAAAGGAGGATTCCCACGAATCCGCCGAAAGCCGGCAAGGACAAAAATCGGATTCGCACCCGCGTTCATCTTTTGATCCCCAAGACACCAGCCAACCGATTTTTGAGGAAACCTTCCGGAAGTATGGAGGGTTTTCCTTTTTTTCATGTTCAGGCAGTCGGCCAATGAAGGCCGATCCTTTTGCATATGATCCGTTCCTCGTCTTAAAATAAAAATAAGAAGAAAGAGTGGGGGTGATTGTCTTGCCGATTATCGGAATCGACTTGGGAACGACAAATAGTCTGGCTTCTTATCGAACGGAAGAAGGCAGCGCTCTGATTCCGAATGCACTAGGTAACGTGCTTACGCCTTCCGTAGTTGGCGTAGACGATAACGGCCAGATTCTGGTTGGGGAGATCGCAAGAGAACGTCTGGTGACCCATCCGGAACGAACAGCGGCATTATTTAAACGATACATAGGTACGGAGCGGCGCTATAAATTGGGCGAACATGAATTTTCGCCAGAAGATTTATCCGCCTTCGTCTTGCGTTCTCTCAAGGAGGATGCGGAAGCGTTCCTGGGAGAACCCGTTGAAGAAGCGGTCATTAGTGTGCCTGCTTACTTTAATGATATTCAACGCAAAGCGACCAAACGGGCGGGTGAACTGGCCGGACTGCGTGTAGAGCGCTTAATCAACGAGCCGACAGCGGCCGCGGTTGCTTATGGACTGCATCTGGAGCAGGACGAAAGCCAATTTCTCGTCTTCGACTTAGGCGGCGGCACATTCGACGTATCGATTTTGGATATGTTTGAAGGGGTCATGGAGGTCAAATCGGTAGCCGGAGATGCCTTCCTTGGCGGTGAGGATTTCACGGATATGCTGATTACCCGTTTCCTCGAAAAGTTCGCGCTGGATGGCGATCGCCTGGACAAACGGACGATGGCTGCACTGCGCAAACAGGCTGAACAAGGGAAACGGCTGCTGACGATGCAGCAGGATGCCAAACTGGTCTGCACCGTAGAGGGTGAGACTTATGAGTGGTCCATTGACCGGGGCTTGTTCGATCATCTGTCCAAGCCGCTGCTCAACCGACTGCGCCATCCGGTTGAACGCGCGCTCAAAGACGCCTCGCTCAGTCCGCGAGAGCTGAACGAGATTGTGCTGGTAGGCGGAGCAACGCGCATGCCTCTCATTTATTCATTTGCCGCCCGGCTGTTTGGCCGATTACCTGCTGCTCGGATTCATCCTGATGAGACCATAGCCATTGGAGCCGGAATCGTCGCCGCGATGAAAGAGCGGAGAGAAGAACTCAAAGAGGTCGTCCTGACCGATGTGTGCCCGTATACGCTCGGCACGATGGTCACTGTAAAAAATGGAGAAGGTGGCTATGATAACGGACACTTCTTCCCCATTATCGAACGCCACACCGTGATTCCTGCCAGCCGGGTAGAGCGTTTTTATACGGTTACCGATGAACAGAAGACCATTCGGGTTGAGATCTTCCAGGGCGAAAATCGTCTGACCCGCAACAATATCAAGCTGGGACAATTGGAAATTCCCGTGCCTGAGGGACGTGCGGGTGAGCAGGCTGTGGATATTCGGTTTACGTACGACATTAACGGAATTCTGGAAGTTGAAGTGACGACGTTATCAACCGGGGAGACGCATCGACTGCTGATCCGTGAAGATGTAAGTGGCATGTCACTGGAGGAAGTGGAAAAACGGTTCCGTGAATTGGAAGCGATTAAGATCCATCCCCGGGACAAAGCCGAGAACCGTCTGCTGCTGGCTCGCGGTGACCGGATCTATGAGGAATCGTTGGGAGCGGCGAGGACCCGGATTGCCGGGGCGCTGCGGCGTTTCGAGACAGCGCTAAACCGACAGGATGAACGCGAAATCCGCAAAGAGGCGGGCATGTTAAAAGAGCTGCTGGAACTGGCGGAAAAACAGCCGGAGGAATGACATGAACATATGGGCCATGCTGGGCATTGAACCGACATCCGAAGTGAAAACGATCAAGAGGGCCTATGCTCGAAAACTGAAAGAATGTCACCCGGAAGAAGATCCGGAAAATTTTCAACGTATTCGACGGTCTTACGAATCAGCCCTGGAGGAAGCCAAAATTCTGGCGGTACAGCCCGGGGCGCAAATGGAACTGAGTGAAGCCGAGCTGGAGCAGCTCCGCAGCCCCGAACCTGCGGCGGCAGAACCCGGACCCGAATCGGCTGTGGTTCAGTTTATCCGACGCTGCGATATTCTCTATGCCGACATCTCGCGGCGCATCGATCCGGAAGAATGGCAGGACCTGCTTGATGATGAGCTGTTCTGGCCGATCGACATTCGTGAACGAATCGGGCGTGAGCTGTTTGGTTACCTCTTGAAACATCCTTTTCTCCCACAACAAGTCCTAAGGCTGCTGGATCAGCACTTTGAATGGACATCCCGCGAGCGGCGATTGTACGACGACTATGACCAGACTGAGGTAGCGCTTCTGATGGAGCGATTCGGCAGTTTCTGGGAACTCCGCTATGACAAGCTGACGATGGACGATCCCTACGATTACGACACCTTTTTAAAATTCCGCGAACAAGCGCATTACGCCCTGGTGGTCAACGATTTGACGCTGGCCGAGAAAGCGCTCAAAGCAGCGGCTGTATTGAACAACAGAGAGCCGGACTGCTTACGGCTGATTGCTCTGTTCTACATGCGCAAGCAGCAGTATGCCTCGGCGGTTCAAGTGCTGGATCAGTGGGTGAGAGAGGAACCGGACGAACCGGAGGCGCATCTGATGCGGGCGGAAGCGCTGCGCCAGCAGCAGCATTGGGAAGCAGCACTTGCGGATTATGAACAGCTGTCAGAGCTGCTCCCTGGTGGTATTCATGCCTTGAGCGGTGTGGCCGTCTGTCTGGAAGGCATGGGTCAATTATGGGAGGCAAAAAAGGCATACGAGGCGTTACTGGCGCTCTACCCGGAAGATCTGGACGCACAGGTTCGACTGCTTATGCTGAATGATGCTCTGGCCAGTGGGTTTTCCGGGGAGAATCGGGAAGAAATTGCCGGTGTTCTCACCTTGGCGGAGTTGTATCTCGACACCGGTCGAACGCTGGAGTGCGCTGAACTTCTGCTGGAGATGGAGAGCCGCCAAGAGCTTCCTGCCGATCTGAATTTCCTGTTAGGCAAGGCACTCGGGAAGCTGGAACGTTACGCCGAAAGTGAGCAGCGTCTGTCACGAGCTGAAGCCCAGGCGGAAGCTGAACCTTTCAAACAAGCAGATATTCTCAAGCTTCGAGGGCTGATCCGTATTGCACTGCGCCGTTTCGAGGATGCACGTGCTGATCTGCGCCGGGTGCTGCTGCTTCAACCAGCAGATGCGGAAGCGCTATATCGATTTGGCGAATCGCTGCGAATGGAAGAACGTTATGAAGAGGCGCTGCAGCTTCTGAATCACGCGCTGGAGCTGTCTTCCAACTGGTATTATCATTCGGCGCGCGGGGACTGCTTCTATTCTCTACATCGTTATCCGGAGGCTCTGCTGGACTATCTGCGGGTGATTCAATATGATCGTGGGCTAACCGAAGCTTGGTTCCGCGCCGGTTACTGCTTCCTGCGTATCGGCGATCATGCACACGCCCTTGAGTATTTTGGCGAGGCGATGAATCGGGGATTCCCCGAGATTGTGCTGCTGCTCATTGCAGAAGCCCAGTACAAGCAGGGCAGTCTGGAGGAAGCCCTTCATACGGTGGAGCGTTACAACCATATTCGGCCGGATGACTATTATGGTCGCATCGTTGAAGGCGATTTGTATCGACTGCACGGTCAAATAGAAGAAGCGCTGGAGCGGTATCAGAAGGCGATGCAGCTTGCACCTGATGAATATTTACCACTGCGTTTATCAGCTGCGATGCTGCTGCGTCTGGAGCGCTTGGAGCAGGCTTGTGCTCCTCTTGAGCAGTTGATCGAACGTTATCCGGACAAAGGATGGGCGCAGCTCCAACGAATTCGGCTCTTGATTGGTCAGGAAAAGCTGACGGAGGCAGAATCGGCTATTGTGCATTACACCGAATGTATTCCGTCGAAGGAACAAGACCCTGTCGTGCTGCTGTATGGGGGATATATTTTATTCCATATGGAGCAGTATCTACAGGCGGCTGAGTTTTTCGAGGCGGCTTGCAAAGTCGGGCTGAAACGAGAATGTGAAGAGTATTTGATCCGCTGTTATGTGGCTCTTGGACGTTACGATCAAGCCCGGGCCGCAACTGCCGATGCCTTGGCTGCTGACAGCACGCGTCCTGCTCTGGTTGAGATCGGCCGGATTCTCGATCAATATGCCAACCGCCGATGGAAATGGCTGGGGCGTTCCAAGCCGATCGAGCTTCCGGACATCCAGGTGCTTTCCTCGCTGCCGGAGCCTTGCAGTGAGCAGCTGCCAGATTTTCATGGGTTCTGAAGGAGGAAATAGTGATGACGGAGATGCTGCGCCTGTGTGAAACAGATGAACGTGCCCTGCGTGCGTTTGCTCTGGGGGCTGTATTGTTTCGCATGAATGGTCTATTGGAAGAGACGGGATTCACCTGGCCGGCTTCGCGTAGAGAGGAACTTCGCAAGCTGCTGGCGCATACCTGGTCGGTTAAGGATGAAGAATCGTTGGAGACGCATCTAAGCTGGCTTTGGGAGGAGGGAGGCCAGGCTTCTTATCGCAAGACCGAGTCGCTGCTCAGTGCCCTGTCCCTGCGCGACCGTGAGCATTATTTTGAACGTTTGAACGGCAATGCTGCGCTGTTCAATCATGCACGTCTTGTGCAGATGTATAGTGGGAAGCTTCCTCCATCTGGCATTGCAGCCTGGGACCTGGGACAATATGTATTTATCTGTCGTACCGCTCATTCGGCTGGCTGGCTGGATGGGACGCAGGCATTTGAGCGATCTCTGAATGCTGCACGCCTTGCACAATCGCTCTACCGGAATTGGACCGAATTTGCGGTAGCGTATCTGGCAGGCCGGCAGATCTGGACCAATCAGCCTTCAGCGGAAGCCGCGAAACCTTATGTAGACTGTGTATCGAAGCTGCTGACCGATCCACAAGGATTATGGCACCGGCTGGATTGGGACATGCCTCTTAACCAACTCCAGAACTCGGAATAAAAAGCTTGACGGCTATATCCGACTGATATATAGTTTATTACGAAAAGTTATTAAAAATACTTTTGTGATCTCATGAGGAGGAATTGTACCGTGGCAGCAGAATTTTTCGAGGCGCTTAAATCTAGACGTTCCATCTATGGTATTGGTAAAGAGATTTCGGTGGATGAAGCTCAAATCCAACAAATCGTAGAAGACGCGGTTAAATACACCCCGACTTCGTTCAACTCCCAGACTTCGCGTGCGGTTGTTCTATTTGGCGAACAGCACGACAAATTGTGGGATCTGACACTGGGCGAGCTGAAAAAAGTAGCCGTATCCGAAGAAGCTTTCGCAGCAACGACTGACAAAATCAATTCCTTCAAGAGTGGATATGGCACGGTTCTGTTCTTTGAAGATCAAGACATCGTACAAAACCTGCAAAATCAATTTGCTCTATACGCAGATAACTTCCCAATCTGGGCGGATCAATCTTCGGGTATGCTGCAGCTGGTAGTCTGGACAGCCCTGCATGATGCCGGTCTGGGTGCAACCCTTCAGCATTATAATCCGCTGATCGATGCTGGTGTTCAACAAACCTGGAACCTTCCGACTTCTTGGAAGCTGAGAGCACAGATGCCTTTCGGCAGCCGCCTGGCTGAAGCCGGAGAGAAGACTTTCCAACCTGTTGAGGAACGCGTTAAAGTATTTAAGTAAGACTTTTGCAAAACCACAATAATAGCGATTCTCAAAGAAGGAAAAAGAAGCCGGACGCTTTAACCGGCTTCTTTTTGTATCCCGGGAGCGGCTTCTAATGAAGTTTTGCAAAATGTCGAAGTACAAGCCCCTAACAATGACGCGGCAGTTCTACCCGCAACTTTTCCTTATTCCCCCCGCTTGCTCCCTTGTATCCCCTTTCAAAAAAATCAAATTTGTAAGAACTTCTTTATCGATTCGACATCCATTATTTATGACCAGGTCCTATAATGAAAACATACCAAGGAAATTCTTAAAAACAGTTTGTGCAAGCTAGCTTTCGGGTAATGAAGGTTACCGACGAATTGCACATCAGGAACCTCTGAAAGGGGAGAACAACAATGAAAAAAACAACACTCGGAATGATCGGCACGGGGCTCCTCGCCTTTGTCATCGGATTCGGATATTTCCCACTCTCGGGTGGCATGACTCCTGCTTCGGCTGCTCCAGCAGACGAAACGGTCGCTCCAATAGAGCAAACGACAACACAAAGTCATGAGACTTCTACAGATGCTTCGGAACAAACCTATACAGTATTCATCAACTCGGTTGAAAAAAGCAAAGACGGCGGACTCCAATTGGAGACAGACCGTATTGGCTGGTACACTGGCGAAACAGCTGATAAGCTGTTCTTAAAGGAAAATCCGGATGCGAAGGAAGAACTGGGCGGCGCTCCAGACGGTTATTACATCGTCAACAATGATACAACAGAAGTAAAACTGCCTGTAGCTGCAAATGCAGAAGTATTGATGCAGATCTACGATCACACAGGCAGCTACGAAGACGTGCAGATCAACTGGAATGAGAAGATGGCTCTGGACAAATTTGAAGCTCAGTACAACAACCCAATGGGCCTGCTTGATCTGAGCGCCTTCCCTTACCACATCACCGTCAAAGATGGTGTGATCGTGAAGATCGTCCAACAATATATTCCTTAACCCACAGGGTCATTCATAGCGAGAACTTACACAACCGATAGAGGAGATTCCTCTGTCGGTTTTCTGTTTTGTCACGTGGTTAAACGCTTTCAAATTGGGTAATCAAAAAATAGGATTTACAGTCGATTTGATTTCTTATATAGTCAAATCGATAAGAAGTCAACCCGAGAATGACTGGAGGCGTGGAAGATGTCATCAAAGGCCAAGATTGCGGGATGTGCGCTGCTGGTCATTCTGTTTGAGGCGGCTGGCGTACGTTCGTTCTTGTACCCGGATTATGTGCAGGCCGTCCTGTACGCAGGCGCAGGGGTTGTGCTTGCGGCTTCTGTGGTACGTCGCAAGGTTTGACGGAATCGAAGATACGCCGCAAGAACTAGAGGGAATAGATTCCCAAAGATGCTTTTCGTTCCCATTGAACGAAGGGCATTTTTTGTATCTGCGCAAATTTTCTTTACAGGTGTCTTTACATGTGGGCAAAGAACCGATAGACTGTGAAGCAGACTCGAAAGAGATCCCGGCGCGCGCGTTGATAGAATAAAACGAATCGCTTCGCCAAGATTGCGTGCAAATTCACAAACTTGAGCTTGTTCTTACTCTTTCCGGACAGCTTGAATAAGGGATTTGAGCCAAACCCCAACGAAGAAGAATCGTCTGTTCTCCCGATGCTAGTCTATGGATACCCGATATTCCTGGAGGAATGGGTTTGTCCATAGGCCGCGCCCACCAAGAGGAAATGGGGAGAAACGAATGGAAAATGTAAAAACGCTCAGCAAACCCAAACGGAGAAGTTTGCTGGCAAGCGTCGGAATGAGCTGGTTTTTCGATGCGATGGATGTCGCGCTGATCTCGTTTGTCGCCGCTGCGCTTGCCAAAGAATGGCTGTTGAAGCCGCAGGAATTGGGTGTGCTGACGGCGATCAACTCGGTAGGCATGGCTCTCGGGGCTGCTTGTGCAGGTATTCTGGCCGATCGCTTCGGCCGTAAGTCGGTTCTGCTGTGGACGCTGCTGATCTTCTCGCTGGCAAGTGGACTATCGGCTGTGGCTACTGGTTTTATCATGTTGTGCATTCTTCGCTTTGTCGGTGGGTTTGGACTTGGCGGCGAACTGCCGGTCGCTTCGACTCTTGTCTCGGAATCGGTACCCGCCAATGAACGCGGACGTACGGTAGTGCTGCTCGAAAGCTTCTGGGCAGGCGGCTGGATCGCGGCTGCGATCATCGCTTACTTTATCATTCCGCACTTTGAGTCGGGTTGGCGCATCGCTTTTGCACTCGGCGCACTGCCTGCGCTGTATGCCCTGTATCTACGGCGCAAGATTGACGATTCACCGCGTTTTCTCACGCAAAAGGCCAAGATCGAGAAGGTGTCGCTTAGACAGCGCTTTGCACAGGTCTGGGCGCCGGAATACCGGAAGACGACGATCATGCTCTGGATTCTCTGGTTTACGGTGGTCTTTTCGTATTATGGCATGTTCCTTTGGCTGCCGCAGGTCATGGTATACAAAGATTACAGTCTGACCAAAAGCTTTGAGTATGTGCTGATTATGACGCTTGCTCAACTGCCTGGCTATTTCACCGCCGCCTATTTCATTGAGAAATTCGGCCGCAAATTCGTTCTGGTCGTGTATCTGGTTCTGACGGCAGCCAGCGCGATCTGGTTTGGCCTCGCGGACACTACAGCTTCGCTGATTGCAGCGGGGATCTGCCTGTCGTTCTTCAATCTGGGTGCCTGGGGTGGGCTGTACGCTTACACGCCAGAACATTATCCGACCGCTATACGCACAACAGGAGCCGGGCTTGCCGCTTCATTTGGCCGGGTCGGTGGGATCATCGCGCCGTTCCTGGTCGGTTGGTTGATCTCGCAGGGTGTGGCGATTACGTGGATCTTCACCATGTTCTGTGTGATGATTCTGATTGGTGCAGCAGCGGTAGCGTTCCTTGGAAAAGAGACCAAAGGCACAGAGCTGGCAGGCTAAAATCACCCTAATAATAAAAATAACGAGCTGGATTAGGTCCGTTCTCACTGGGAGAGCGGGCCTTTTTCCATTAAAATGGATATTTAAGAAGAAATGTTGAACAAAGCGGTTAATAAGAAGCAGGATCATCTGACACCAAGAACGGAGGGAAGATCTATGAATCGGATGAAGACGCGAAAAAGTGGGCTAGCCTGGTCGGCTGCACTGATGGCTCTTCTGCTGGCGGCATGCGGAGGGGGAGGAGGCGTGAGAGCGACCACACAAACCGCTCCGCAGGGGGATGCGACTTCCATACAGGCTGCTCAGGTGAGTGTCCCACGCGCGCTTGCAGCACCAGCGGCATCCGCCGCCGTCAAGACAAACGCAGCGGCAACCTTTGTAGGCACACATGGACAATTAGCGATCAAAAACGGCAAACTGACGGATTCCTCGGGCAAGCCCGTGCAGCTAAAGGGCATCAGTTCACACGGGATTCAATGGTATGGCGATTATGTCAATAAAGAGAGCATGAAATGGCTGCGTGACGATTGGGGCTTGAATGTATTTCGCGTAGCGATGTATACAGGTGAAGGCGGATACATTTCTAACCCCGACTTGAAAAAGAAAGTGAAGGAAGCGGTCGATGCGGCGGTGGATCTTGGCGTATACGTAATCGTAGACTGGCATATCCTGTCCGATGGCGATCCCAATACGTACAAGACGCAGTCCAAAGCCTTTTTCAAAGAGATGGCTGAGACCTACGGTGATACGCCCAACATCATCTACGAGATCGCCAATGAACCGAATGGCAATGTCAATTGGAATAACCAGATCAAGCCCTACGCCCAAGAGGTGATTGCCACCATCCGCAGCGAAGACCCGGATAATCCGATCATCGTAGGAACCGGTACCTGGAGTCAGGATGTGCAGGATGCAGCGGCTTCACCATTAAACGACAAAAATGTCCTGTATGCGGTGCATTTCTACGCGGGAACGCATGGAGCCTGGCTGCGTGATCGAATCGATGCCGCTTCCGCCAAGGGGCTGGCGGTATTTGTCAGTGAATGGGGAACCAGCGACGCTTCGGGCAATGGGGGACCCTATCTGACGCCATCACGGGAATGGACGGACTTTATGGATAATCGCGGCATCAGTTGGGTCAACTGGTCGCTGTCCGACAAGCAGGAAGCTTCGGCTGCGCTGCGTCCGGGAGCGAGCAAGAACGGCGGATGGACGTCAAGCCAATTGAGCGAATCGGGCAAGTTCGTCCGCGAACGCATGCGTGCAGGCTCCTCGGCTTCGGGAGGAACAACGCCTACGCCGCAGACCCCTTCACAGGTGCAGGGACTGTCCGCTGTGCCGGGCAGTGGTAAAGTCGAGCTGCAATGGACGCCCGTATCGGGTGCGGACAGCTACACCCTCAAACGAGCGGTACAAGGTAGAACCTTCAGTGTATGGAAGCAGGGGGTCAAACAGGCGGCTTTTACCGATGGTACGGTGGTGACTGGCAAGATCTATCGCTACAAGGTAGCAGCCGTTCAGGGAGGCCGAACTGGACCGGATTCGGCCGAGGTGTCGGCAGCTCCTGCCGCTTCTGGCGGCACACCAGGCAGCCCGGGAACGGGAACCCCACCAACAAGTACAGGCGATCTGAAGCTGCTGTACCGAATCCTGGATGATAACGTTTCGGATAACGCCCTGCGGCCTGTTTTTAATATTCGTAATGCAGGTTCTTCCGCGATCGACCTGAAGCGCGTAACGATTCGTTACTATTACACGAACGAAGGCGGGATCTCGCCAAATTACTTCTGTGACTGGGCGCAGATTGGAGTGGCTAACGTCCAGGCGACATTTGGACAGACTGCGGGAGCGCCTGCGGGCGCGACTGATTATGTGGAACTGCGCTTCTCGTCAGGAACGATTCCGGCAGGCGGCGAGACGGGAGAAATTCAGTCACGTATTCACAAGAGCGATTGGAGCGCCTATGACGAGAGCAATGATTACTCCTACAAGCCGGGTCAATTGAGCTTTGGTGAATGGGATAAGGTCATCTTGTATGTGGATGGCAAACGCGTATCCGGCGCCGAACCTCAAAGCTGACGGAAGATGATATTTTTGCAACACGGGAGCGACAGCGGTAGAATGAAAGACGGGTATCCGTGAAATAGAAGAAATGGAAAAGGCGCGGAATCAGGCGGATATAAGCTTCTCCGCCGCGATCCGCGCTTTATTTTGGGACGAGGAGAGTGGAACATGAGCGAAAAAGTGTGGACGCGATCAGAGGTTCCCGAGTCTTCGACCTGGAATCTGGAACATCTCTTTTTATCGGAGGAAGAATGGAGCAGGGAACTTGAGCTTGTGGTGGCCAGTGCCAGGGAAGTGACCACATTCAAAGGGCGTCTGGGCGACAGTGCGGCTGCGCTGCTGGCCTGTCTGAACGCCAGAGAATCCGTGAGCGAACGGGCAACCAAGGTGAGTGCGTATGCACACCTTCGCCAGACCGAAGATGGAACCAACCCGGACAATCAGGCGCGTGCAGCCCGATCCGGTGATGCGATGAGCCGGCTGTTTTCTCAGTTTACCTTTATCGATTCGGAGATTCTCGCCCTTGAAGAGGGTACGATCGAACGGTATCTGCGTGAAGAACCCGGACTTGCGGATTTTGAGCGCAGCTTGAAGCGTCTGCTGGCGGAGAAACCGCACCGACTGTCGCCGGAGACGGAGATGGTGCTGGCCTCGATGTCCGAGGTTCGCGGTGCACCTTATCGTACATACCTGCGCGGCAAACTGGCGGATATGACCTTTGAACCCGTAGAGGTGGAAGGCAAGAGCTACCCGGTTTCTTTTGCTTCCTTTGAGACGGATTATGAGATGAACGCGAATACGGAGCTGCGGCGCCGATCTTTTGCCTCATTTAGCAAGGGGCTGCATGCTTACCGGAATACATTTGCTGAGTCGTATGCGACCGAAGTGAAGCAGCAGGTCATTCTATCGCGTCTGCGCGGCTATGATTCCGTGACGCAGATGCTGCTTCAGCCGCAGCAGGTGACGGAAGAGATGTATACGGCGATTCTCGATACCATTCAGCAGGAACTGGCTCCGCACATGCGCAGATACGCGGAACTGAAGAAGAAGGTTCTGGATTTGGATGAGCTGTATTTCTGCGATCTCAAGGCACCATTGGACCCGGAATACAGCCCTACCATCTCGTATGAAGAAGCCTGCAAAACGGTGCAAGACGCTCTGGGCGTACTGGGCGAAGAATACGGAGAGATCGTCGAAGCGGCGTTCACCCAGCGCTGGGTGGATCATGGAACCAATATCGGCAAATCGACAGGGGCATTCTGTTCGTCGATCTATGGGGTTCATTCCTATATCCTGATGTCGTGGTCGGATAACATGCGCGGAGCGTTTACGCTGGCACACGAAGTGGGACATGCCGGGCACCTGATGCTTGCTGCGCGGAATCAGCGGATGATTAATGCACGTCCTTCCCTGTACTTTATCGAAGCGCCGTCTACGATGAATGAGCTGCTGCTGGCGGAACACCTGCGTACCCAGTCCGAGGATAAGAGACTGCGCCGTTGGGTGAGTATGCAGCTGCTCAATACGTATTATCATAATTTTGTCACCCATCTGCTGGAAGGCGAACTTCAGCGGCGTGTATATGCGCGGGCGATGAACGATGAGCCGCTCACGGCGAAAGTGCTCAGTGATCTCAAGGGCGAGATCCTCTCCGGATTCTGGGGGGACACGCTGGAGATGACCGAAGACGCCAAGCTGACGTGGATGAGACAGCCTCACTATTATATGGGTCTGTATCCGTATACGTATTCTGCGGGTCTTACCCTGTCTACCGCAATGATGCAGATCATCCGTCAAGAGGGACAGCCGGCGATTGATCGTTGGCTGGAGACACTTAAAGCAGGCGGTTCCAAGACTCCATTGGAGCTGGCGAAGATGGCAGGCGTAGATATGGCTGATCCGGCTACGATTCGCAGTGCGGTTGATTATGTCGGCTCGCTGGTTGATGATCTATATGAAGGTTTTGAAGAGGATACCGCTTTGTAAAAAAGGACTATAGGCAAGTATCGGGTTACCGAAATGTAGGCTGCGGGCAATGCTTGAAAAAGGCATTGTCCGTTTTTTTATGAATATCCCGAGTTGCGTAAAATTTCTGAAAAAGCGTTGACTTCTTTTAAAACTTTTGTTTTATTTATATAGACCGATTGTTATAATTCGTGGGGTGAAGCGGATTGTCGATGAAAAAAAACACCCGGGAGACCATTTTGGATACCGCAGGGCGGCTCTTTTTTACTCAGGGCTATCATGCAACCGGGCTTAATCAGATTATCAAGGAAAGTGAAGCACCAAAAGGCTCCCTTTATTATTATTTCCAGGGAGGCAAGGAAGAATTGGCGCTGGAATGTATTCAGCGTATTGGCAAAGAAGTTGCTGATACGTTTTGGAGCAAATTGAGCGGGGAAGAACCAGTGTCTGAAGTGATGCCCCGAATGATCCGTGAATTGGCGGACGAGATGCAGCGTGAAGACTTTGCGAATTTTATGCCTTTCAGTTTCTGGGCCGCTGCCGAGACTTCTTGCGTCAGCCATCCGCTGCGTGAGGCCTGTACGGATGTATTTCGCAGTTGGCAGCTGGTATTGGCCGACAAGCTGGAGCTTGATGGCGTAGAGCGCCAGGAAGCCCAGTCGCTGAGCCTGCTGCTTGTGACGATGATGGAAGGCACGCTGATTGTGGCAACGACTACCAAGGATGTTATGCCTCTTCTAACCGCCGCCCAATATATCCCCCAGTTAATCAAGCAGCATACCCGGTTGTCCTAAGCTCAAACAGGAAGCCGGGAAGCGTTGATATAAATAAAAGATGTTCCATAGGAGGGACAAACGAGTGGAAGTTACCGCACAAAGCCAGGCTAACCCCGGAGTGGCCGGCAAAAATATCAAGGTTATTCCGATCCTTACGGCACTGCTGCTCAGTGCCTTCATCGGGATGTTCAGTGAAACGGCACTTAACGTGGCGCTGACTCAGCTGATGCAGGATCTCTCCGTTACACCGGCGACCATTCAATGGTTGACCACCGGTTATCTGCTGGTATTGGGCATTTTGGTTCCGGTATCCGGACTTTTGCTTCAGCGATTTACCACTCGTCAGCTGTTTACAACGGCGCTCAGCTTTCTCATCGCAGGTACGCTGATCGCGGCTTTGGCTTCCGTATTTGAAGTGCTATTGATTGGACGGGTCGTTCAGGCCGTGGGGACCGCATTATTGATTCCTCTGATGTTCAATACGATTCTTGTTGTGATTCCGCCGGAAAGACGCGGAGCCGCAATGGGCTTGATTGGTCTCATTATCATGAGTGCCCCGGCTGTTGGCCCAACCATTTCCGGTCTGATTGTACAGAATCTGACGTGGAACTGGATCTTCTGGATCAGCCTGCCGTTCCTGGTATTTGCACTGCTCTTTGGTCTGGTGTATATGCAAAATATCTCGGAAACGACACGCCCCAAATTTGATGTGCTGTCGATTCTGCTCTCTACAATTGGCTTTGGCGGCATCGTGTTTGGCTTCAGCAGCGCCGGTGAAGGCGCAGGCGAAGCAGGCGGTGGCTGGGAAAGTCCACGCGTTATCGTTGCGATTGCAGTAGGTATTGTGGCCTTGATCCTGTTCAGCTGGCGTCAGCTGAAGATGGAGAAACCGATCATCAATCTGCGGGTATTCAAGTTCCCCATGTTTACGCTGGGTTTGCTGATGGTCTTCATCGCCATGATGATTATCCTCTCCTCGATGCTGCTTATGCCGATGTATTTGCAGCGCGGGCTGCTGCTGACTACGTTCGCCACAGGATTGATTATGCTTCCGGGTGGTCTGGTCAACGGTGCCATGTCGCTGATTACGGGGCGTCTGTTCGATAAATATGGACCGAAATGGCTGGTCATCTTCGGTCTGGTGATTGCTGCCGTAACCTTGTGGTTCTTCTCGGGCATCACGACGGCTTCGGCTGTCTGGTTTATCATTCTGCTGCACAGCTTCCTGATGATTGGCATCTCGATGGTCATGATGCCGGCTCAGACCAACGGTCTGAATCAGCTTCCGCCTGAATATTACCCGGATGGAACGGCAATCATGAATACGCTCCAGCAGGTGGCAGGTGCGATCGGTACGGCGCTTGCCGTCAGCCTGCTGACCACTCGCCAGGCCGCCTACATGAAGGCAAATCCGGGCGATGTAACCAACCCGGATTACCTTTCGCACGCCATGTCTGTTGGCGTTAGCGGAGCCTTTAAGATGGCGGCTGGAATGGCTGTAGTTGGCCTGATTGTTGCGCTGTTTATCAAGCGCGTCGATGTTCGCCGTGCCAAAGGCGAAGCGCAAGCCGAGAAGCTGCCGCATTAAGTCCGATTCGCTTCAACAGCTGCTGCCGAAGCGATATAGGAAATAGAAAAGTCGTATCCACGGAAGTCAAACTTCTGGTGGGTACGGCTTTTTTGTTTAGGGATGGAATTGGAAATGACCACTTAAAAGCGGTTGAATGTCACAAATTCAGAGACAGGCTTACGGTAACCGCGCGCGCGACGTCGATCGGAATCTTCTTTGCCGATTGTAATCAGCATGACCGGATACAGATTATCGGGTGCGCCGACGGCTTCGCTGACCGCTTTCGGGTCGAAGCCAATCATCGGGCAGGTGTCCCAGCCTTTATCTTTGGCAATCAGCATGAACATCATTGCGGATAGGCTGGCATTGCGGATCGCTTCTTCACGTTGGAAGTCTTCGCCGCGCATCTGATAGAATTCGGTGACATCCCGAACGGTCGTATCATATTGCAGACGGTCAATCATGCCCAGGGACAAGAACCCTTCATTCATCTCTGCGATATGCGTATAGGCTTCCTTGTCTCCAAATACAGCGATGACCGCAGAAGCGAGCTTAATCTTATATTGACCCCCGGAAGCCTGATAAATCTTTTCCTTCACTTCTTCATCCATAACCGGAACGTAATGGGTATGCTGTAAATTAAACGCCGACGGTGCAAGTTTGACAAGTTCAAAGATCTCGGACAACTCCTGCTCGGAGATTGGCGTGTTGGGTACGAATTTAACGGCCGAATGGCGATTGCGTACAAGCGTGGTCAGATCTTGCATAGTGGACACCTACATTTCCATGGATTTGGTGGTGCAGCTTTAAAATTGCTTGGTTTCTATGTATCTTTATGATAATAGCTGTTAAAAAGTAAGTCAATGAGTTTATAGAAAGTTCACAACTTAAAAAGGCCACCCACCAAGGGCGGCCTTTTTAAATTCTAGTTAGAAGGTAGGGTGAGGCAAAGCGGCGGCTGGAGTCAACCGCAGAAGCTTAGCGTCTCAACCTTTTACCAGATTAATATGCGACAACTCAGTTGGTGTATTGAAGATAAACTCCAGATTATATGCGCCGCGTTTATAGACCAATTTGAGTTGTTTGGTGTTTCCAACTTTGATCGTATTGGAAGAGGTCGGCTTGAACCAGTTCATCCACAGCATGGAAGCCGTCATGCCGCCGATATTGGTCTGGCGTTCCACATTGGTACCGAAATAACGGATTTCTTTCAGGACGCCAGAGGCATCATAGGACATGGAGTAGCCGGGGTTGCCCATATCCGCCGTGTAGCTATCGAATCCTGTAGCGGAAGTGCGGGAGACACTTGGCGCTCCAAAACGCTTGATGACTTCAGCACGCGTTGTTTTGCCTACGACAAACGACGAGGCATTGCCTGGGAACATCCCGTTCAGGGCCGGCTTGTAAAATTCGTTCAGATGCTGGAGTGCCATCTTCTGATCCGAGGCGGTCGGAGCGGGCGACTGAGCGGCTGAAGCCGTTGGCACAGGCAGTTGGGCAGCGGCTCCGAGAGAACCGACAGCTACCACGCCAGCAGCAGATACAGCAAGCAGCGTCTTGCGCATGCGATTGATTGATTTCATGATAATTTCCTCCTTGGTACAGCTTCTTGATCTTTTATTAATTATGTTTCTTATTACATATTACCTGATCTGCCAGGATTGAAACAAGCTCGCTTGTTTTGCGCCCAACTAGGCCCGTTCTTTCATGGAGGCGGCATCTTCCGAGAATAGTTTGCGATATTGTCCGGGAGTATGACCTGTCTCTTTTTTGAATTTACGGATAAAGTTAGGAGTGTCTTGATACCCGATACGTTGGATAATTTCCTTGAGCGGTTCATCTGTTGTGGTCAGTTCTACAATCGCAGCCGCCATTCTTTTCTGCCAGATGTACTGGACAAAGTTCACGCCAACTTTCTCTTTAAAGGAACGACTGAAGTAGGACATGGAGATGGAATAATTTTGCGAGATCGTCTCCAGGCTCAACGAATGATCCGCGTAATGTTCATTGATGTAAGCGACAATAGTATCCATCAATGTATGCGCTTCCGTTTCTTCTTTCTGCTCGACTTGTTCACAGATTCGATGAGCCAGACGCAGGAAGACCTGCTCCAGTTCATCAGGCGAGGAGAATGTCTCCAGTGACGGCATGCCATTCTGTAAATGATCGACACCTGCTTCGCTTGCGGTCTTCAAGATGGTGTTCAGAATATCAAATCCCATGCATCGCATATACAGAGCGGACAGAGCAGGAGCACGCAGCATATCCACCGCTTCACGGATCGAACGTTCCGCTACATCAGCACTGCCCTGTTTCAGGCTCTGGGAGAGCTTCAGCAGAACGGCCTTCGGTATCCAGCAGGCTTCACCGCTCTCAGCTTTGAGGTCGCCGAAATGGGTCAGCTTTCGTTCCACACCGCGAATCCGTGACTCAAAGGCCGAGCAGGCTTCGATAAAGGACTGATTAAGCCGCTGGGTTCCTTCTGCGCATGTTCCAATGCCGACTGCCGCGTTCAAGCGGCCGATTCCTTCCAGATGATCGTAAATGGCGTTGACAATCCGGTCGATCTGCCCCGTTTCTTCCGTCTCCTCCATAGGATCGAAGCCGACAATAACCGCGATCTGATCGGGCTTGGTCAACGCTACGCTGTGCAATCTGGCTCCAAGCTCCGGATATTCCGCTTCCGCCAGCATGGTCAGCATCAACTGCCAATCCTGCGTATCCTCCGGTGAAGAGTCAGGGAGATCTTTGCCAATCAGCATGGCGAAATAACGGGCACGGTCAAAATGCAGCCCAAAGGACTCCGGCAGTCCGGCTGCCTGCGGCGAATCGCCTCCGTGGCGCAGCAGTGTGAGCAGGTAATGGTTGCGTGCGTAAGGCTCATGCAGATCCGCTCTGGCGCTGTACGCTTGCAGCGCAGAACGGATTCGATCCAGTTCATTCCCTCTTTCTGCTTCTTCATGCACGTCATCGGTTTCTCTGGACATCGCAGATACCGGTTTGGACAGCGCAAATTCAGACAATTGGAAGATCGGGCTGTACTGCCGTCGGGCCAGCATCCACGCTCCAAGTGCGCCCAAGAGGACGACAATCGAAAACAGCACGGCGATAAAGGTACGAATGTGCAGCACGCTGCTGAAAAATTGTGAGCTTGGCATAAGCGTCACATATTCCCAGCCGTTCAACTCGGATTTTACGGATACCACGGAGTGAGGAACACCCCCAATGTTAACGCTGTGTGTACCGGTAGACAGGGAGACAAGAGAGGCCAATGACTCGGTACTCAGACCTTCTCCTTGGTTGTTTTTAACGGCCAGCACCTGACCTTGGGCATCGAAGATATAGGAAGCCCCTTCATAGCCGCCCAGAATGGAATCGATCAGATTGGTCAGACTGGATTCCTTGACAAAATACATCAGCGTGCCGTGAGGATTAGGGCTGTTGGGCACAATCGGCACCAAATAAACGAGCGTGGACTGTTCAAAGCCCGTACCCCGGCCGACCAGATCCGCCGGACGCATCGTTGTATATTTTACCTCGTTTAGGTCGCGGTCTACCCGCTGGGCATCCCAATTGCGGAATTGATACTTATTGGCGAAGACGTCCAGATCGTACATGCCCGCGCTGGAATAGATGCGCGGGTCGCCGCGGAAGTAGAGAAACATCTCATCGACGATGGGACTGGCAGCCTTGTAGTTACCCAATGCAGTGATGGCTTCCAGGCTGTAGTAAGGATCATGTACGCGATAGCGGCTTAATCTGGGATCATAAGCCGCACGTGAAGCGATGTCGTTCATCTGCTGAAGATGCGTATCTACAATAGTCTCGGCCTGTGTCAATTGATTGAGATGAGACTGTTCGATCTGAGCCCTCAGATTGGAAGCCGTATTGTGGTAGAGCACGAAGGTCAGACAGATTAGAGGAATCAGCAGAACGAACAGGTAGGAAGCCATATATTTTAAGAATAGTCTCGACTTGAAGTAACTCGGTTTGACCTTCACGTTCATTCTCCTCTCCCGATCCGATGATGGAAAAACGACGAATGTTTGAACAGCTCAAGTGTACGCAAGCAATGGATTGTCAGACAATATGTAGAATTTGACCAACTGTATGTAAGCGTATTGGCGCTGTTCCAGACATTCTAACATGTGGTTTTTTACTTTTTTCCCTGAATCCAAACATCCAATCTTTCTCCAATGTTTCTTGACAGTGTGAAATTCGCTTGAAGTTTTCATGAAAAAACCAGTGATTCTGTAATGTATTCTAACATATTTAGCGCTGAAAAAGAGAGTGCAAAATTCGGACATGACCAAAACCACATATTTACGTTCCCTGAACCGTTCGGTAAACTCGCTGTAAACCCAATTCCAAGAAAGCCGGAATGAAGCCAATGGAAATGCTTACAAAAAAACCGGCGTCCCTGTATTCCGCTTTGAAATAACGGAATTGATCTCAAAAGAAACCCTAAAGAGAGAAGGGGAGTGAAGGTGGGTCACTGTTAGATAACATTACAAAGAGGAGTGAAGACCATGATGCATGAAGGCGCGAAGGCAGTAATGAACCCGCCAGATGCTCCAGCCAAGAGCAAAAAGTGGTTCAAGAAAATCGTGCGAAACTGGCAGCTCTACATCTTCATGGCGCCGGCGCTGCTGACCGTCATTATTTTCAACTATGTACCGATGTACGGAATTCAGATTGCCTTCAAAAACTATGTGCCAGCGCTTGGAATGGCCGGGAGCAAGTGGGTCGGCTTCGATCACTTCACCCGATTTTTTGAATCCTATTATTTCTGGGATCTGATCTGGAATACACTGAGCATCAGCTTGTATGGGCTGCTTGTCGGGTTTCCGCTGCCGATCCTGCTCGCGCTGGCGTTCAATGAAATTCGCAACGGTCCCTTTAAGAAGACGGTTCAGACAGTGACTTATGCGCCGCACTTTATCTCCATGGTCGTCATGGCCGGGATGATAATTACGTTCCTGACGCCATCTAGTGGTATGATCGTCAATCTGCTGGAACTGGTCGGCATTACACCGCCAAGCTTCCTGACCGATCCGCGTTGGTTCAAGACCGTCTATGTGCTCTCGGATGTGTGGCAGGCGACCGGGTGGGGAACGATCATCTACCTGGCTGCGTTAACAGCTGTCGATCCAGGGCTGCATGAAGCAGCGATTCTAGACGGAGCTTCGCGGCTCCAGCGTATTCGGCATATTAACTTCCCGGTTATTATACCGACGATCACCATCCTGCTCATTTTGAATATGGGGGGACTGCTGGGTGTTGGGTACGAGAAGATCCTGCTGCTGCAAAATCCACTGAATATGGAATCATCGGATGTCATTGCGACTTCCGTGTACCGAACAGGTCTGTTGGAGGCTCAGTACAGTTACTCCACAGCGGTTGGATTGTTCAACTCCGTTGTTAATGCGATCCTGCTGATCGTTGTCAATCAGGTGGTACGAAAGACCAGTGAAAACAGTCTTTGGTAAGACAATCGCCAATAGAAAGGAGCGAGGCTGCATGGTCAGCTCGATCAAGGAAACGAAACAAGACAAGCTTTTTCTCGTCTTCGTTTATCTCATACTTACTGTCGCGCTCGTGATTGTGGCCTATCCGCTGATCTATATTTTGAGCGCATCGATCAGCAATCCGACATTGGTGGCGGCCGGAGAGATGTGGCTGCTGCCGAAAGACATTACCTTTGAAGGGTATCGCCGCGTCTTCCAGGACTCCAGCATCTGGAACGGCTATCTGAATACGATTATTTATACAGTGGTGGGTACGCTGGTCAATCTAATCGTCACCCTGCCCGCTGCCTACGCACTGAGCCGCAGAGATTTTGTAGGGCGAAATCTCTTCATGGTGCTGTTCCTGGTAACGATGTTCTTCGGCGGCGGTCTGGTTCCCACTTATCTGGTTGTGCGCAGCCTTGGACTGGTTGATACCATGTGGGCGCTGATTCTGCCGGGGGCGACTTCGGTCTGGAACCTTATCGTCTGCCGGACTTTCTTCCAATCCTCGATTCCGAAGGAGCTTCAGGAAGCGGCGGAGATCGACGGATGCAGCAACTTCCGCCTTTATTTCCGCATCGTGCTTCCGCTGTCCACTGCGCTGATTGCGGTTATGGCGTTGTTCTTCGGCGTGGGTCATTGGAATAACTACTTCTCCGCCATGATCTATCTGAACCATCAGGAGAAATATCCGCTTCAGCTGGTGCTGCGCCAGATTCTCGTCCTTCAGCAGATGTCAGCAGAATCCGGCACGGTTGGTGCATCGATGGCGACTTCACTGAACAGCAAGGCTGAAGTGGCTGCACTCGTCAAATATGCGGTCATTATCGTGGCCACGCTGCCGATCATTGCGGTTTATCCATTCCTTCAAAGGTACTTTGTGCAAGGTGTCATGATTGGTTCCGTCAAGGGCTGATCTTGTCATAGAAGCTTGTCCATCAGAAAAAAAGGGGAGGATTTAAGGATGAAAATGGGACGTAAAAAAGGCGCTGCGGCGCTCTCGGGACTTCTGCTCCTGTCCATGCTGGCTTCGGCCTGCCAGTCCGGCGGCAATGCGGACACTTCGGAGAAAGCCTCGGAAAGTGCGGCATCGACCGTAAGCAAAGACGGATTCCCGATTGTCGAGAAGCCGATCACGCTCAGCGTATTTGCACCAAGTGCCGATATGGCGCCGTGGGATACCATGCCGGTTGTGCAGGAGATGGAGAAGCTGTCCAACATCAAAATCGAGTTCCAAACAGCACCAATCGACAGCTTCCCAACCAAGAAGAATCTCGTATTTGCCAGCGGTGAGCTGCCGGACATCTTCTATGCGGCAGATCTGACTCCGGCCGAACAGGTTAGCTATGGCACGCAGGGACAACTGAAGCCGCTTGAAGACCTGATCGACAATTACGCACCAAATCTGAAGAAAATCCTCGACGAAAATCCAAATGTACGCAAGTCGATCACGACGACAGATGGACATATCTATGCGCTGCCTTTTATTGATACAACGGCGGTCTGGTACCGCGGCCCGATGTGGTACAACGGTGAATTCCTAGAAAAGCTGGGCGCGAAGGAACCTAAAACGACCGACGAACTGTACACCTATCTCAAACGCGTCAAAACGGAAGATCCAAACGGAAACGGACAAGCGGACGAAATTCCACTGACTTCCGTGAAGCTGAACGATCTGCGTATGTATTTCCTGGGCTTCTGGGGCATCTACAATGAAGTGTATTATGCGGACAAAGACGGCAAAGTCCATTACACGCCGCAGGAAGAAGGCTATAAAGGGTATCTGACGTTCCTCAATAAACTGTGGAATGAAGATCTGCTGGATCATGAAACCTTCTCGCAGACGGACGAGCAGAAAAAGGCCAAAGGTGCGAAGAACCAGCTGGCGCTGTTCAGTGACTTCTATCCATACTTCACTCTGGGTGGCACGGAAGAAACGATGAAGGACCCCATGATGACCCCAGTGAGCAGTGAAATTGCCGGTACACCGGTCTACGGCAAGCACCCGGGTATGTCGGCTAACGGCACATTCGCCATCTCCGCGACCAACAAGAATCCGGAAGCCAGCATGCGCTGGATTGATTATCAATACGGTTATGAAGGCGCAACGCTCTGGACACAAGGACCTAAAGGCAAGATGTGGGACTATGTAGACGAAGCGAAGCATGAGAAAAAATATCTGGATGTACCGGGCGGCGGCGACCGTGAGGAATATCGCGCAACGCTTACCCCGAACTATGGCATCGTCACACCAGGCGTCAACATCCCGGATCTGACCAACGGCCTGCGCAGCGGCGTAGAGGATTGGGTGGTGAAGCAGAATGAAGAGAAGCTGGTACCGATCGCCAAAGTACCGTTCCCGAATGTGTATCTGACTAATGACGCCCAGACGGAGGTATCCGCGCTGCTGTCTGATCTGAATACTTATGTTGAACAGATGGAAGCCAAATTCGTCACCGGGCAGGAACCTCTGAGCAACTGGGACAGCTATGTCGCTCAGCTCAAGAAGATGGGCAGCGACCGCATCGTAGAGATCTATCAGGAAGCGTACGATCAGTGGAACAGCGAGAATACGAAATAAACCAGAATCAACCGTAGAAAAAGAGTCAATCGATTACCGCTCTGCCCATGCTCGCCTTATCCCCGCTTTGAAAGGAGCACCTTCGTCCATGCGCTGCCGCGCTGGATCAGGTGCGGCAGCATGATGGAAGGAAGCAGACCGGGCAGAGGTCAGGTCGGAAAGGAGGCTGTCATGGCAGACACTCATACGACAGAAGAGACGCAGGCGGAAGAGACCGCCGTCCACGAAGGCGTGCACAATTACAGCAGTGAAGACGAATGGGTCAAGCCCGATGATCCACTGCTGCTGGAGCGTCTGGAATGGTTCAAGGATCAGAAGCTGGGATTGATGATGCACTGGGGACCTTATTCTCAGCTTGGCGTCGTAGAATCCTGGGCGTTAAGTGATGGAGACGCGGATTGGGCCAGAGACTGCATCGACTGGGGCGTCGAGGGTGAGGCGCTCAAGCGCGAATATTTCGATCTGAACAAGACGTTTAATCCGATTCGTTTTCAACCTGAATTATGGGCGGATCTTGCGGCGGAGGGCGGGTTCAAATACCTGACGTTTACGACCAAACATCATGATGGCTTCTGCATGTGGGATACGCATACCACAGATTATCGCATTACGGGATCGGATACACCGTTCCATCGCCATAAATATGCAGACATCTGCCGTCATCTATTCGATGCTTTCCGCTCTCGAGGGCTGGCGATCTCGGCTTATTTCTCCAAAGCGGACTGGCATACGCCCGATTACTGGGCACCCGGGATGGAGCGTGGGGAGAAGATGTGGCGTGGCCCTTCTTACAATCCTCAGGAATATCCGTGGCTGTGGGAAAAATTCGTACAATTCACCCAGCAGCAGATGACCGAGCTATTGACCCAATACGGCCGGATTGACATGCTCTGGCTGGATGCCGGCTGGGTCAATGCCCAGCGGGGGCAGGATATTCGGCTGGGCGAGTTCGTGGAGCGAATTCGGCGCGAGCATCAGCCGTGGCTGCTGTCGGCCGATCGAACAGTGGGCGGACCTTATGAGAATGTCATTACGCCGGAGCAGACGCTGCCTGAGCGGCCGCTCCATGTTCCGTGGGAGAGCTGCATCACCATGGGCACTTCCTTCTCCTTCAATTATGAAGATACGTATAAGAGCGTACGTGAATTGGTGCATCTGTTGGTGGAAATTGTGGCGAAGGGCGGCAATCTGGCGCTCAACGTGGGCCCTCAGCCCGATGGACGTCTGCCCAGAGCAGCGATTGAACGCATGAAAGGGTTGGGTGCATGGCTCAAGATCAATGGTGATGCGATCTATGGAACCCGAGTCTGTCAGCCTTACGCATCAGAGAATGGGAAACTGAGATTTACGCAAAAAGGCAATCAGATCTATGCCATCCGTCTCTATGAGCAGGATGAAACCGTCGAAGTGGAATGGACACTTCCGTTCACGGGCTCCTGGGAAACGGCGCAGCTGCTGGGAAGCGAAGAACCGCTTACGCTGCGCCCTACGGAAGGCGGGATCATCGTGACACTGCCGGAATCCATGCGATCCGGGGATACACCCATCGCCTTATGTGTTCGACTGTAATCCGATTCGCTTCAATTGAAGAAGCGTAAGGAGCTGATTACAACGCTTCTGCGCAGCAAAACCGGATGAAACTCGGCGTGGGAATGACTTGAAGATGAAGCAGCAAGGCGGCGGGACGCACCGGCAGCGGAGCGCCCCGCTTTTGTTGTCGAAGTCCAATAGAAGCGAAGCAGAGGCAGGATAGGAGGATACAGGATGAATCTGGGTGGAGTAAAGGAGCCAGCGATTGCTTTTGCCCCCCGTTCTTATGTATGCAGGCGGGCATCGGGCAGCCTGCAGCTGGATGGACGTCTCGAGAAGCCTTTCTGGGCAGACGCACCGTGGACGGAGGAATTTGTGGATATTGAAGGCGATCTGAAGCCTCATCCGCATAAAAAAACACGAGTGAAGATGCTCTGGGACGACGATTATTTGTACTTTGGCGCTCTGCTGGAAGAGGATGAGATCTGGGCGACGCTGACGGAGCGGGAGTCGGTCATTTTCCATGACAATGACTTCGAGATCTTCATCGATCCGGACGGCGACAGCCATCAATATTATGAATTTGAGATCAATGCGCTCAATACAGTGTGGGATCTGCTGTTGGTGACTCCCTATCGGGATGGAGGCCCGCCGATCAATGGCTGGGATATTCGCGGCTTGCAAACGGCGGTTCATATCGATGGCCAGTTGAATGACCCGCACGCAGATAATCGGAGCTGGAGCGTAGAGGTGGCGATGCCCTGGACGATTCTGCGTGAATGTGCAGAAGGGCAGCGTCCTCCTGCGATCGGCGATTATTGGCGGATCAACTTCTCCCGGGTGCAGTGGCAGGTGGATCGGGAACAAGGAGCCTATCGCAAGACATTGAACCCTTCTACAGGCAAACCCTATCCCGAAGACAACTGGGTGTGGTCGCCGCAGGGCGTCATCAATATGCACTATCCGGAGATGTGGGGCTTTGTACAATTTGCGGGTGACGATGCGGATGATACCTTCACGCTTCCCGAAGAGGAACGGCTGAAGTGGCAGCTGCGCAAGCTTTATTATCGGCAGCGAAATCGGTATGAGCGCATGGGAGCTTTTACTGTGGATTGGGAGACCCTGCTGGAAGAAGGTGCAGCCGATGACGAGCTGGCAGCATGGGGGGCCTCTGAAGGAAGACCGATCATCGAGATGACGAGTCATTCCTTCCGGATTAGTGCTTCGACCGCAGACGGACAAAGCAGATATTGGATTCGTGAAGACGGTAAGCTGTGGAAGGAGTGAGCGGAGATGAAGCCAGACATGAAGGCAAGGATGAAGGCGGGCATGCAGTCAGATACAGAGGCGACGAGGAACCCAGATTACTTCACATACGAACCCCAATCGGAAAGTGATGAACCAGCTCCAATCAAAGAAGCTTCAACGGCTAACCTGCGGGAGGGCTTTTCCTTAACTTCAGCAGAGCTGGCATCCCTTGAGGTTTGCTTCAATCATAGACGGGAATTATCCAGGCACCGTGAACAGGAGCTGTTTGGTGTACTGGCAGGAGATTTGAGCGACGAGGAACGGTTGGCTCTGGAATGGCTGTACGCGCACATGCCAATTAACGACCTTGCCGATTATACCGGAGAATTGTTTCTCGCCCACGTGCGGCAGGCGCTGAATATGCGCAGCGAGATGCCGTGGGGAGCAGAGGTGCCGGATCATCTCTTCCTGCATTATGTGCTGCCACCGCGCATTAATAACGAGCGGTTGGAGGATTACCGAAGCGTAATCGCCGGGGAGCTGCTGGAGCGAGTGCAGCATCTGTCGATGACGGAAGCGGTGTTGGAGGCGAATTATTGGTGTTATGAAAAAGCGACCTATACCGGCAGCGATGCCCGTACCCTCTCGCCGCTCGGTCTGATTCGCAGCGCCAAGGGACGCTGCGGGGAAGAATCAACGCTGACAACGGCCGCTCTGCGCAGCATTGGAATTCCGGCGCGGCAGTGCTACACGCCCCGCTGGGCGCATGTGGATGACAATCATGCCTGGGTCGAGGCCTGGGTGGACGGAGCCTGGCATTACCTCGGAGCCTGTGAACCGGAGCCTGCCCTGGATCGGGGCTGGTTCGATGGGCCTGCTCGCCGGGCGATGCTGGTTCACACCCGCGTCTCGGCAGGGTATCCGGGGCCTGAACCCATTACGGTGACGGGCGGTTCCCATACCGAAATCAATCTGCTGGCGAATTATGCGCCAACGCGAACGCTAACGGTGCAGGTTGTGGATCGCTCGGAAGTTCCGGCTGCTGGAGCGGATGTGCAGTTTCAGCTCTACAACTATGCGGAGCTGCATCCCATCGCGCAGCTGCAAACGGATGAACAGGGCCGAACGTCCTTCGTGACGGGTTATGGCGACCTGGTTGTACGCGCGGCTCAGGGCGGCTGGTGGGGAGAGACGATCGTGCGCGGTTTCGGCGCTGAATCGGTCAAAGAATCGATCTTGCTGACGCTGGATCATCAGGGTCAGCCGGAAGGGAATCTGGACTTTGAGCTGACTCCGCCTCGGGAGATTGCGGCGGCAGAAGATTCTGTGGATGAGGCGATGTTGACTCGGCATGGCCAGCGGATGACCGAAGGGGAGCAGATTCGCGCTGCCTATGAGCGTACCTTTGCCGATGAGGAGCAGGCCGCTGCGCTGGCCGATCGGCTGAGGCTGGATGCTTCGCGCGTGCTTGCGGTGCTTCAGGGCGCGAGGGGCAATGCCGCAGAGATTGCGGCTTTCCTGGAGGAACACGCTTCGAGGTATGGGGAGTGGCCGCTTCGGCTGCTGGAGAGCCTGACCGCCAAGGATTGGATTGACAGCGACCGTCGGACGTTGGACGACCATCTGCTGCATGGGCTTGAGGCCCTGGCGGACTATGCGCCGGGGCTGGATCTGGCGTCCCCGGCAGACTGGGCCGGGGACAGCGGGGCGAACGGAAGCGCTGCGCCGCTTCCGGAAGACCTGGCGCACGTGCTGAACCCGCGCGTGCGCTGGGAGCGGCTGGCTCCCTATCGGGGGGCGCTTCGCGCCGCTTTTACCGCCGAGGAGCGGGCGGCGTTCCGGGCAGACCCGCGCAAGCTGGCGCGGATGGTCACTGCGAACTGGACGGTTCGCAGCGACCTGACCCCGATCCCCGGCAAGGCATCGCCGGCGGGAACCTGGGCGCTCAAGACCGGCGACCGCGAGTCGGTCGAGATCCTGCTGATCGCCCTCTGCCGAAGCTTGGGCATACCGGCGAGACTGCATCCCGCCTCGCAGCGACCGCAGGCGCAGGTCGGCGGACAATGGCTGGACCTGGAGCGGCCGACCTCACCGCACACGGACAATTCGCTGGCCGCAGACGGAACCCTGCGCCTGCTGCGCAGCGCGGTCAGCGGCAGCCCAGCAGCTTCGATGTCGGCAGGTACAGCCGCCAGCGAAGCCATCACTGAAGTTACTGCTGAAGCTACTGCTGATGCTTCAGTCACAGCGTCTTACCGCGAGAACTTCACACTGGCGCGGCTGGAAGGCGGCTTCTATACAACACTGGAATATCCGTTCCGGGAGAAGGATGTCTATGATCGACCCTTTGAGCTGCAAGAGGGTGACTACCGGATGACGACCGGAATCCGGCTTCAGGATGGACATGTAAAGGGTCGAATCTTCCATTTCCGGATTCAGCCTGGCTGCGAGACGCTTCTTGAAGCGAACTTCCGACAGCTGGACGAACCCATTCCGGTGCTGGGCACCGCCGTTGGAACTTCGCGTCTGCTGCTGCCAGGCGGTGAGCCAACCACGCTTGCCGAGCAAGTCGGCAGCGGTGGGGCACTGGTCGCCTGGATCGATCAGCGTCTTGAGCCGACTCGTCATCTACTGCGCGAGGCTGGAGAGCTGCGAGCGGAGCTGGAGAACGCCGGAGTTCCATTCATCTGGATTCTGCAGGATGGAGGGCGAAGAGAGGAAGACCTGAACCTGGTCTCCGAACCTTCCTCACCTCCGATCGACCGTTCTCACGAAAGCGGGATGCCCGCCGAAGTCCAGCCTTTTGCACCCAAACCGCTGCCGAGTGCTTCGGTATTTGTCTATGATCTGTTCAATGAATCGCTTGCCAGTATGCAGAGCATCTGCCCGCTGCCGGGAAGCGAATACCCACATCTGTTCGTGCTGGATGGAGAGCTGAATATCCGTTATGTGGAATCGGGTTATAAACCCGGAAGCTGTAAGGAAGCACTTCAGGTACTTAGAGCTATTGAGCACTGAAGTCATTCGATCAGTGAATGAACCGATGATCGACCGGCAGCTCAACGAACGGGCAAATGAATCCAACAGAAAAGAGGAATCGATTTGACTGATCTGACTCCAACTTCTTCTTCCGCTCCTGCGGCAAATCTCCGTACAGTCGGTTATGTCGGTCATGCCGACCTGCCGGATCTGCCGGCTGAGGATCTGCGGAAGCTGACCCATCTCAATATCGCCTTTGCCCATGTACAGGATGATGCTGTGGTGACTGAGCATCTAAATAACATGACCGAGATTGCCCGGCTGCGCCGTGAGCACCCTGCAATCCGGATTCTGCTGTCGGTCGGCGGCTGGAGCGCGGGTGGATTTTCCGAAGCCGCATCCAGTGAAGCGGGACGTCAGCGTATGGCTGAATCCGCGCTGGCTGCGATTAACAGGTATGATCTCGACGGCGTTGATCTGGATTGGGAATACCCATGTTATGGCGAGGCGGGAATCGGTGCCAGCCCGGACGACCGGGAACATTTTACGCAGCTGCTGCGTACCATGCGCGAAGCTTTTGATACACAGAGTTCGGCTGCAGGGCGGCATTATCTACTCACCATTGCGGCGGGAGCGGATCGTTATTATATCGATGGCACACAGATGGATCAAGTGCAGCAGTATCTGGATTATGTCCAACTGATGACCTATGACATGCGTGGGGGATTTCAAGTACTGACCGGACATCATACCAATTTGTATACGCCAAGCGGCGATCTGTTCCGCATCAGCGTGGAAGAATCGGTTTCTTTGTTTGTGAAGGCGGGAGTGCCCAAGCACAAGATTGTCATTGGCGCTGCTTTTTACTCCCGGATGTGGAAGGGCGTACCCGACGTAAATCATGGACTCCATCAGATGGCGGCAACCAGCGGCGGGTATGGACCGGAGTTTACCGAATTGGATGATTCGTATATTGACCAGAACGGCTTCTATCGATATTGGGATGAGCAAGCCAAGGCTCCTTATCTGTACGATGGTGGGCGGCATGACGGCGGAACTTTTATCACCTATGATGATGAAGAGTCCATTTCCTGTAAATGCCAGTATGTGATCGCCGAGCAGCTGGGTGGAATCATGTTCTGGGAATACCGCTGCGATCGAACAGGCCGATTGCTTGAAGCGATTCGCGCGGGACTTGAGGCCGGACGTTCGACTTCATTGCGGGTATAAACGGAAAAGTAACGATAGCCGCTTCACGCGCCGAAGCGGTAATTCCGTCTAATGCCCGATAGACATCAATACAGACGGCATTTACAATCGTAACCAAGGTTCAGCAAAAACCCTCTGCTGGAGACGGCAGAGGGTTTTTGCCGGACATTTTACCGCGATAAGAGTTGGGGGGCTGATCCATTCCCCTGATCGTGAGTCCTGCTGAGAAAACGGAGGAAGTCTGAATGACGAATGAACCAAAGCTTGTAAATGGGCATGACAACCATGAAGAGTATGACAATCCCGAACGTTATGATCGTGAGAATGGAGAGTGGAAGCCGGAGATGCCGCTGCTTCTGGAATATGCGGAGCAGGCTGGAGGGGCGGCGATCCTGGAGATTGGCTGCGGAACAGGACGAACCGCTATTCCGCTGGCGGAGGCTGGCTATACCGTGATTGGTGTTGACCTGCACGAAGGGATGCTGGAACTGGCGCGTCGCAAAGCGGAAGCCGCTGGAGTCCAGGTGCAGTGGATGGCCGAAGACGCGGCTGCACTGAGTCTATCTGCACCTGCCGGATTCGCTTATATGACCGGAAACGGCTTCCAACATTTTTTGACCAATGAAGATCAGGATGCGCTGCTGACGGCAGTGTCACGCAATCTGAAGACAGGCGGCGTCTTTGTATTCGATACCCGTTTTCCCGGCAAGGAAGAATTGATGCAGCCTGAGACGGAAGAATACTGGCGCACGGCCCAGGAAGAGGACGGAAGCCAGACGAAGGTGTATACGATTGCCCGCTATGATGCCCTGACCCAGATCCAGCATTATACAACGATTCGGCGGCGGGAGGATGGAACGGAAGAACAATCGCGCATCGCGCTGCGTTATACCTATCCACAGGAATTACAGCGTCTGCTTGAACAGTGCGGATTCGAGATCGAAGGATTATATACCGATTGGCAGCGAACGCCGCTGCATTCGGAGAGCTATTCGATGATCTGTATCTGCCGTAAGAGATAGTGGAGGCTTTTTCGATGAGGGAAGAGTTCTTCTTGGCAAACCACCTTCATTATGTTAACTAACCTGCCGTCAAAAGCGAAAGATTTTGCATTTGATCTGGAGATTATGCGCCGAAATCGTTATACTGGAAAAAGAATCGGTAAGATTAGAGGAGGAACAGCCTTGACGACTTTCCAGCAATTCGAGTACGTCCGTCCAAATATTGACCAGTTGAAGATTAATTTTAAGGACTTGATCGCCAAGTTTAGCGCCGCAGGCAGCGTATCCGAACAGGAAGCTGTCATGCATGAGATTAATGCACTGCGCAATCACTTTGATACGCAGCACCAGCTTGTCAGCATCCGTCACTCCATTGATACGACCGATGAGTTTTACAAGGCCGAGCAGGAATTCATGGATGAAGTGGGGCCGGTCGTACAGGAGTACATATCCGACTATTATCGTGCGCTGACTACCTCCCCATTCCGTGCGGAGCTTGAAGGCAAATGGGGCACGCAGCTGTTTGCGCTGGCTGAAAGCTCCATCCGTACATTCAGCCCGGAGATCATCGAAGATCTTCAGCTTGAAAACAAACTTTCGACCGAATACGACCAACTGATTGCTTCGGCAAAGATTCCGTTTGAGGGCGAAGAACGCACACTGCCGCAGCTGCTTCCATTCGAGCTGTCCACGGATCGTGATATGCGTAAACGGGCTTCGGAAGCCCGCTTCGGATTCTTGAACGAAAAAGAACCGGAACTTGACCGCATCTATGATGAGCTGGTCAAAGTCCGGACGAAAATGGCCAAAAAATTGGGCTACCCAAGCTTTGTTGAGATGGGCTACGATCGCATGATGCGGACGGATTACAACGCTGAAATGGTGGCAAACTTCCGCAAACAGGTGCTGGAAGAGATCGTTCCTGCCGCAACGCGTCTTCGCAAGCGTCAAGAAGAGCGCATTGGTGTCGATACGCTTCGTTACTACGACAATGGATTCAGCTTCAAGACAGGGAACGCCACGCCTAAGGGCGACCCGGAATGGATCGTCAAGAACGGCGAAGAGATGTACAAGGAATTGGCACCGGAAACGGACGAATTCTTCCAGTTCATGCTGAAGAACGATCTGATGGATCTGGTGAGCAAAAAAGGCAAAGCAGGCGGTGGCTACTGCACTTACCTGCCCGACTACAAGGCGCCGTTCATTTTCTCGAACTTCAACGGCACATCCGGCGACATCGACGTCCTGACTCACGAAGCCGGCCATGCCTTCCAGGTGTATTCCAGTCGTGGGCATGAAGTGCCGGAATATCTGTGGCCGACTTACGAGTCCGCCGAGATTCATTCCATGAGCATGGAATTCTTCACCTGGCCTTGGATGGAGAAGTTCTTCAAGGAAGATACGGATAAATATCGTTTCGATCACCTGGCTTCGAGCCTGCTGTTCATTCCTTATGGCGTGTCCGTCGATGAATTCCAGCACTTTGTCTATGCCAACCCGGATGCTACGCCGGACGAGCGCAAGACGGCATGGAGAGAGATCGAGAAGAAATACCTGCCGCATCTGAACTATGAAGGCAATGATTATCTGGAGCGCGGGGGCTTCTGGCAGAAGCAAGGGCATATCTTCGGCGCACCGTTCTATTATATCGATTACACGCTGGCGCAAATCTGTGCGTTCCAATTCTGGAAGCGTTCGAGAGAAGATTTCAAGGACGCGTGGAAGGACTACATTCACCTGTGCGGCCTGGGCGGTACACAATCGTTCGTCGGTCTGGTCAAGGAAGCGGGTCTGATCTCGCCGTTTGAAGACGGCTGCGTCGCTTCTGTTATCGGCACAATTGAGGAATGGCTGAACAGCGTAGACGACAAAGCTTTGTAAGAGTCATTTCTCTGTATAACCGCTCCATAATCGTTTTTTAGCATGCACATGCCTCCGTTCTTCTGGATCAGGTACAACCATCTGGATCAGAACGGAGGCTTTTTTTAACCAAACACAAGTCTGCCCGACTACATATCCGTATGATTCAGCATAGGACGATCAAAAAAGGAGAGTGCTTCATGACCCTGACCTTTCAGGAATATCCGTACACCCGCCCCGACGTGGAACAATATTCGCGCGATTTCAAAGAGGTATTGAACCAGTTTGAATCCGCAGCGAACGTGCAGGAAGCGGAAGCCGCGAACGTGGCGTATAACGAATTGTACAGCCGTCTGGTGACTCAGGTTACGCTGGTGACGATTCGGTATTCGATGGATACCCGTGATGATTTTTATCGGGAAGAGAAAGCTTTCATGGACGAACAGATCCCGTTTATGCTGGAGTTCGAGAACGCCTATCTGAAGCTGTTGGTTGATTCTCCACTTCGGGAGGAGTTGGAACAGGTCTGGGGCAGTCAGCTGTTTAAGCTTGCCGATTGCAGCCTTCGTTCATTCAGCCCGGAGATTATCGAACAGCTTCAGTTGGAAAATAAACTCACCACGGAATATTCACGTTTGATCGCTTCAGCGAAGATTCCATTTGAAGGCGAAGAACGTACATTGGCGCAGCTGCTTCCCTTTGAATTATCGACGGATCGGGAGATGCGCCGCCAGGCTTCTGAAGCACGCTATGGATTTATGGCGGAGCATGAAGCCGATTTCGACCGAATCTATGACGAGTTGGTCAAAGTCCGTACGGAGATGGCGGTCAAGCTTGGTTATCCAAGCTTTGTGGAGATGGGCTATGACCGGATGAAGCGTACTGACTATGATGCCGACATGGTGGCGAACTTCCGCAAACAGGTGCTGGAGCAGATCGTTCCTGCGGCAAACCGGCTTCGCCAGCGTCAGCAGGAGCGAATTGGCGTGGATACGCTGCGTTACTATGATAACGGCTTCAGCTTCCCGAGCGGCAATGCCGCGCCCAAGGGCGACCCGGAATGGATCATTGGTCAGGGCGAGCTGATGTATCGGGAATTGTCGCCGGAGACGGACGAATTTTTCCGCTTTATGCGGGAGCGTGAGCTGATGGATCTGGTCAGCAAGCCGGGCAAAGAAAGCGGGGGTTACTGTACCTATTTGCCGGATTATCAGGCACCGTTCATCTTCTCGAACTTCAACGGCACTTCAGCCGATATCGATGTCTTGACGCACGAAGCCGGACACGCTTTTCAGGCGTACAGCAGTCGGCATTTTGTCCATTCGGCCTATCTGTTCCCGACGTCGGAATCGGCGGAAATCCATTCGATGAGCATGGAATTTTTTGCGTGGCCGTGGATGGAGAAGTTCTTCCAGGAAGATGCGGACAAATATTTGTTTGACCATCTGGCTTCAGCGCTGCAATTTATCCCGTACGGCGTGTCCGTCGATGAATTCCAGCACTTTGTGTATGCGCACCCGGAGGCGACTCCTGATGAGCGCAAAGCGGCCTGGCGGGAGATCGAGAGAAAATATCTGCCGCACTTGAACTACGAGGGCAGCGATTATCTGGAGCGCGGTGGGTTCTGGCATAAACAGGGGCATATCTTCAATACACCGTTCTATTATATCGACTACACGCTGGCGCAGATCTGTGCATTCCAGTTCTGGAAACGTTCGCGTGAGGAACAGGAAGCGGCATGGCGTGATTATATCCATCTGTGCGGACTTGGCGGCAGCCTGTCGTTTACGAATCTGGTGCGTGAAGCGGGCTTGATCTCGCCCTTCGAGGATGGCTGCGTCTCATCGGTGATCGGGCAGATCGAGACCTGGTTAGATCAGGTAGACGACAAGGCGTTATAAGCAAGATCCATCAAGATCCATAATGAGAGCCGGGAGAATCGGGAAGACTTCCGGTTCTCTTTTTTTATGGGACAGATTGCAGAGGTGATGTTTATTGGTTTATTAAATGAAGAGAAGAGGAGGGGAAGTTATGGATCTGCGAGGAGAAAGTGCGTTATCCTTCATAAATAGTCGTTTCTCGGAGAACCAGATTAATGATCTGCTGGGCGTGGAGGCGACCCGCACGATTACCAAAGGCCAACCACTTCGCAAAACGGACGATGAGGTGGCGGAGAAGAACATCTGGATACTGAAGGAAAGAATCGCGTTTAATGAAACGCCGGGCGATTCGCTGGCAAGACTGCTCGACCGACTGCCCCTTGAGCAGGTACAGATGATTGCAAAGGCTTGTGAAGAGGTTAGAATCAGTGTCAATGTACGTTCGGAACTGGGACAGATCGGATTTAGCATAGAACCTGAGGTACTGGCGCGGCTGGTCGATTTTGGCATCAGACTGGACGTAGATATTTTGTCGTTCGGCATGGTTGAAAAATGAGCATTTGCAGGAGGATTGACATGGAGAATCATCTGGAATTCCAAGACGAACATCGGCTATGGGGCTACTTTAGGCAAAAAATAGACGAACACCCGATGATTGGCGATGAGCTGCTGTCGGATATTTTACGTCATCACCAGCAGCAGCCGCTGGCGGTCATGTCCAGTGTTCTGATTGCCTTATTCAAGGAGGACAAGATCTCCGAGATACAGTTTGTCCGGATTCAGCATTTTCTTGCCCATGAGCAGCTGCCACGTGACAAGGCAATCGATCGAGAGGCCTTATCTTTCCAGACTCGATCCCGGATCGCCAGCGGTCAAAAGCTGACGTTGGAAGATACCAGGCAGCTGTATGAGGCAGAAGCTTTTCGGACGTTGGAGCTGGCGTTTCAGCAGGATGCCCTGAGCCTGGAGGCGCTCAATCTGTTTGTCTGCCCGGCAGAAGGAGAAGTCAATCGCAGACATAAGCAGTCTCTATTTCAACAGGCGCAGGAACGTTTACATCGCTAGTTTTTTTACGGAAATCCTGCGGCGTCTCACCCAGCTGTTTGTGAAACACATGCGCAAAGTAACTGGCCGACTGAAACCCGCATGCCAATGCAATCTCGGAGACCGGACGGTTGGTTTCTTTGAGCATCTCGCAGCTTTTCTGAATCCGATATTGGATCAGGTAGTTATTGGGCGTCAGGCGCAGATGTTTCTTGAACAGCTGGCAGCAGCGGCTTCGACAGACAGAACCGGCTGCGGCGATGTCATCCACGGTGAGCTTCGACTCATAACGCTGGTGAATATAGCCCGTCATCTCATGGATAATGGCAATCTGATCGCTGTCGGCCTCTGCCGTCGAGCGTTCTTGAAGCTGTTCAGCAGCACCGGCGCATAAGGCGGCAGCCTGTGAGAGCAGCCGCAGCAGGTGATCCGGGTGATGTTCCATCTGCTCCTGGAGGGCAACCACTGCCTGCAAGATCTCCTGCTGCCAGGGGATTGCCGGGTTCAGCAGCAGATAGTCTTCGGCGTTCAGTCCAAATTTGCGCTCCAGATAGGCCTTGCTTGCAGGAGAAGTCTCGCCCAGCAGGGAGGGGTGGACGGTTGCCACAATGTAAGAATAACGCTCACCCGGTCCGGCAATGCCCCGGTGCAGCCGCTTGGCATTAACGAAGATGCCCATCCCGCTGGTCACGTGAACCGCCTGACCGTTCACATAATAGGTCATTGAACCGTCAAGCATAAGCATAAATTCCACATCGGCATGCCAATGATAGGCAAAGGCCCGGGCGTCGCGGGTGCGCGGTGAATCCTTGTAGACGCAGAGGGGGAAATCAGGAAGATTGTATTTCAGCCGTTCCGACAGATCGGAAAAAATCTCAAGTGTACGATCCATAAGGATTCCTCTCCAGAAAAATACGATATTGATAGTATAATACCCGATTTTTGGAGCGAACAGTGGCTTTTTATTATACAATTTTGATACGAAAAAGTTGAAATCTACAGCCATGAGCCGCAGCCGGAGGGTGACAGAGATGAATATTTTGATTATTGCCGATGATTCCAGTGTGATCGGGACGATCACCGAAGCGATTTCTCAATGCGAACCGACCTGCACGATTTTTGAAGCCTCTTCGCCGCAGGAAGCGCTGGAATGGATGAGTGCCGCTTCGATGAATATCGTATTTTCCGAGATCCATATGAGCCGAATGAACGGACTGGCCTTTCTTGAAGCGCATCAGTCCTTATTTGCCAACGTCTGTTGGATTGCGATTTCCGAATTCAAGAGCTTCTATGATATTCAAAAAGCGATCAAGCTGGGCGGCCGCGATTATCTGCTCAAGCCGATGGAGGAGCCAATCCTTCATGGACTGCTGGAGGGATTGATTCACACCGGCAAACCCTATTGGCAGGGCGGCTATGATTGCGAACCTTGCAGCTGCTAAGATCAGGTCAGTAAGATCAGAGCCTTCCGCCGTCCTGCCACTGCCCGTACATCCGGTTCGCGCGGGTGTGCATGATCCACTTATCCAGCCGGGCTGCATACTGCTCGGGCTGCTTGCGACAGCTCTGGATGGTGTCGATTCGGATGCGCCGATAGGCTTCCGGCATGGCAAGGAAGTTGCGATACGTCTGCGGGTCCTCCTGAAGTCGGTGAAGAATCTCTTCATCGATTACGAAAAAATCCAAGCCTTCGCGCGGATAAGCGCATCGGCCTCGCTCCTGCATCAGCCCCAACCGTTCCAGCCGCTTGGCACGCTGCTTGTTTAGTTCCGTCCACGAACTGTTTGGCCTTCTGGGAGAGATTCGCTGCGCGAATGAGCCATCCGGAAGCTTCTTTTTCATGCCATCAATCCAACCAAAGCATAGACATTCTTCAACAACATCCAAGTACAGCAGAATTTTCGGGTTGGGCTTGAGACTCACCACTAACCAGCAGCACGAAGACGAAGAGGCGTTGGCATTCAGCCAGCGTCTTAATGCTTCCCTGGTGTTAATCTCCGTAAGCAGGGGATGGATCTCCATCGCTTGTTCCTCCTTTTTCCTTCACACTCATCTTATCCTTGTAAAGCTGACAACTGTCTGTCAGTCTTCCCAAGTCAGTAATCTCAATAAATATGCAGTATTCCAGAGGCCATCTAACCTTTCAAGCAACCTTGCAAAAAGTACATGCTGCTCCGATATAATAGAAAGAAGCCGAAGAGATCGGATGCTAACATCCTGCTCGGGGTCTGATTATATCGTGATTATCATCGAGGAGCATGGACGAATGAAAAAAATGCCACGAATAGCGATACAAGGAATCAAATTGTCCACCGTTATCGGCGTGCTGTGTGCCTTTATTCTGTTATCCGCGGCATCCATTGGATCATGGGTCGGTTATAACAATGATCGAAAGGCACTCGAAGCCCAAACCCTCACCCTGAACGAATACCATGCCGCAGAGCTGGCTCGCGTTGCCGGAACAGCAATCTCGTCCATGCAGAATTCACTGCGAGAACTGGCGACTTTCCTGACTGCCGGCGATCTGTCGCCTGAGCAGATTCGGCGCAATCTAAAGTTTTTTAACGATTCCAGTCGTTCTTTCAACTCCGTGGTTATCATCGGCCCCGATGCGGTCGTCGATTACAATGTACCCTATGACCTGGGATTGGTAGGGGCAAAGATCAAGACGCCGCAGGTGCTGAGCTTATTGTCTGCCAGGATTCCGCTGCTCACCTCACCTTACAACGGCCCCACCGGAAGATATTTGTTTACTGCCAGCCAGCCTCTTTTTTCGCTCAATGGGACATACAAAGGGATTATTGTCGGTTCAATCTATCTCAAGGAAGGAAACCGGCTTCGAGAGATTCTGGGGACGCAAAATGAGAAGTCAGATGGTTCTTATTTCTATGTCATTGATAATAATGGACGTTATTTGTATCATCCCAATGAAAAATTAATCGGTCGCCAGGCAGCCAACTGCCCGGATGTAGAGAAGTTTGTCTCAGGGAATATCGGTTCCAAGCGTACCCTCCAGCAGGACGGCAAACCCTATTTGGCCGGGTATGCACCAATCCCACAGACAGGATGGACAGTTATTTTTCAGACTCCCACCGAAAACGTCAACGCTTTTGCCAAGCAGTCGATTCTGGATACGATGATCTATCTGATTCCTTCCGTGCTGCTCCTGCTGCTGTTGGTATTGTTCATCTCCAATCGGCTGTCCAGCCCTCTTCATGCGTTGGCTCGTTATACGGAGAATCTGGCCAACCGCAAGGAACAGGATGTTCGTCTGGAAGGTGGGCGCTGGAACTATGAGGCGGTCATGCTCAAGAAAGCCATTCTGCTCGCCGAAACCAATACCCGACAAGCGGAAGCCGACTTGCTCAAGGAAGCCAACCATGATCCGCTTACCGGGCTGCTCAATCGTCGTACGCTGGAACAGATGGCGGAAGAGTGGATGAGCCAGCGTAGGGAATTTGCCATCGTTCTGCTTGATGTGGATCGATTCAAGTCGATTAACGACCGATACGGGCATCAGCAGGGCGACGAAGTCTTGAAGAAGCTGGGCACCATTCTCTACGATCAGGTCGGCTCGCATGGACACTGTTTCCGTTATGGGGGCGAAGAATTTGTGCTGCTGCTCTCGGATCAGCGCGAAGAGGAAGCTTTTGCTCTGGCTGAACATATTCGTGAGAAGGTCAAGACCACACCCATGCCTATTCCGCAGTCTGTGACAATTTCGCTGGGTCTGGCCGCCTATAGGGGAGAATTCAGTCATAAAGATCTGCTGCATAAGGCGGATCTTGCGCTGTATCAAGCCAAGCATGATGGACGCGACCGCACGGTGATTGCCGGACGTTCCTGACTCACACAAAAAATACACAACCCTTCATTACACTCTCCTTAGGATCGGATGGAGATAAGGGGAGTGACCATAATGACCATAATCAAAAAAATGATTCCATCGGCGCTGACGCTGACCAATTTGCTGCTCGGCTTCCTCGCTGTGGTATTCACCTTCAAGGAACAGCTGGAAGCCGCCGTTTTATTTATTGGACTCGGGCTGATCTGCGACGTGCTGGATGGCTATCTGGCACGCAAATTAGACGCGACATCGGCACTGGGAAAAGAGCTGGATTCGCTGGCTGATCTCGTAACCTTTGGCATTGCACCCGCGATGGTCATCTACGTCTCTATGCTGCATGAAGTACCTATATTTGGCGCTGCCTGCTGTCTGGTATATGTCTGCTGCTGTGCGCTGCGCCTGGCTCGTTTCAACGTGTCGCAGAGTGAATTGACCGGGTTCATCGGGATGCCTACCCCGCTGGCGGCCGTACTTGCCCTGCTTGTGACTCCGCTGATGTATCTTGGCTGGATCGCGGCCTTGTTTTTCCTGCTCCTGTCTGCTTTGATGGTCAGTCGTCTGGGCTTTCCCTCTCTGAAAAAGGCCAAACCTGAGCCAGTGGAGGACTGCTGATGGAGACGGCACTTCGATTTTTGGGCGATTATGGGTACGGGGCCATCTATGGTTTGCTTACTCTTGGAATCGTGGGTCTTCCCATACCGGATGAACTGCTGATGACTGCCGTGGGCTATCTGACCACGATCGGGACGATGAAGCTGCATTATGCCTTGTTTTTCAGTTTTGCCGGAGCGATGAGCGGGATGATGATTAGCTATGCCATTGGACGCAAAGCCGGAAGACCCCTGTTGGATCGATATGGGAAATGGGTGGGGCTGAAGCCTCATCGCATTGCAAAAGTGGAAGGATGGATGGTCAAATACGGTCCGCTGTCGATTGTCATTGGTTATTTTATTCCCGGGTTTCGACATGTGACCTGTTATCTGTGCGGGATCGGTCGGATGTCACTGCGTCGGTATAGTGCTTTTGCTTCGATCGGAGCTTTGGTCTGGTGCCTGGTGTTTATTCTGGCTGGAAGGGTGCTGGGATATGCGGGGACTTGAGCAGCGTTGCGAACAGGTCAAGCGGAAAATGTATCGAATCGTCATGAGAATCCTGGGAGGTTCCTTGTTCAGCAGAGGACTGAAACGAATCTGTGGATCACCATTGAGCAAACCCTGGATTCCCCTATTTATCAAGGTGTATCGCATCAACAGACAGGAGATTGATCGACCGCTGAAACAGTTTGGCTCACTGACTGCATTTTTCGTGCGGAATCTGCCGCCGGGTTTGCGCCCTATTGACCCTCATCCTGCGGCAGTGGTTAGCCCGGTGGATGGTTATGTGCAGACCTTCGGTGACCTTGCGGACGATTGTACCTTCGAGGTCAAAGGCAGACGGTATTCGTTCGAGGAATTAACGTCACGGTCTATTGAGGGAACTCCTTATGCAGGTGGGAAGTTTATTATCTTGTATCTGAGCCCTGCCCAATATCACCACTTTCATAGTCCGGTATCGGGAGAAGGGCGCAGGATTGCCGAGCTGGGGCAGCGCTCTCTCCCGGTTAATCGGGCAGGATGGCGATATGGGGGGCGGCTGCTGGCGCTGAATCACCGGGTGATTTTTGAGATTCGGCGGCGGAGTTCCAGCCTGCTGATGATTGCAGTAGGAGCGCTTAATGTCAATTCAATTCAGCAGAATAATCGGCGTCCTTTTTGGAACAAAGGAGAAGAAGTCGGACATTTCTCATGGGGATCAACGGTGGTCTGCTTATTTGAACGCGGCGAGATTGAGTGGAGAGAAGGCCTGAGCGAAGGCGATTATGTGCAGGTGGGGGAACGGATGGCCACCTTGCAGCAGTCACGTCGAAGCTGAAGGCGAGAGGGGGAGCAGCATGTCCAAGAAAGTATTGGTTGTTGAAGATGAACGCCGAATCCGGGAGCTGATCTCGGATTACTTTGCCGCAGAGGACTGGCAGGTGTGTCAGGCCGCGGATGGTGCGGAAGGGCTGTATATCTTCGAGACGGAGCTGCCGGATCTGGTGATTCTGGATCTGATGATGCCCGAGATGGACGGGTGGGAACTCTGCCGGAAGATTCGCAGACGTTCGGATGTTCCCGTGATTATTCTGACTGCCCTGTCAGGCGATGAGCGGCAGATTGAAGGGTATGAGCTGGGAGCCGATGATTATATGACCAAACCGTTCAGTCCCAAGGTGCTGGTGTCCAAGGCAGAAGTGCTGCTGCGCCGGGTGGAAGGCCGATTGGTATCGGCTTCGGAAGTCCCGCTGGGACTTGGCGTGATGCTGCATGTACGTACGCACCGAATCGAATATGAGCAGGAGACCTTCGATCTGACGCCCAAGGAGCTGGGGATTCTTCAGCTGCTGCTGCGCAATCGCGGGATTGTACTGTCGCGTGATACCATTCTCGGTTACGTCTGGGGCACGGAATATGAAGGAGATGTACGCGTGGTGGATACGCACATCAAGAAGCTCCGAAGCAAGCTGGGTCCCGCAGCGGATTGCATCCGCACCGTTTTCGGAATCGGGTATGCGTATGAGGAGCCGTCATGAAGAGTCGCAGAGCAGGCACGAAGCAGAGAACGGGAATTACGGCCCGATTATTCCTGACTACCGCAGCGATCTTTATTTTGTTTTATATCCTGGTGCTGGCTGCCCAGCTCCTGGTCTTTCCGCAGTTCTATGAGCATCGCAAGATGACGAAGCTGGAGCGGGGAGCCGAGGAGCTGGCGGCTTTTTATGAAGAAAATCCTCAGCGGTTTGAACAGGGAGATTCTTCGCTGCTGCTTCGTCTTCAGAAGGAAGATGTGAATGCGGCTCTGACGGACTTCGATGGCAACAATATGGCGAATGATCCCTTCCGGATTCAGGTGCTGCGCTCCGACGGCAAGGTGATGGAAGTGTCACTCTTTTATCTGGTGGTGGCCTATCGCAGTGAATTGCAGAAGCTTCGGCTGTCAGCAGGCGAATCCATTCAATTATATGGAGATTTTGGCGAAGGCAAGGATCGCCAGACCTTCTATGCGTTCTATCTGGGTTCGACCAAAGCCGCACAGAACCCGAATGGGCTGGCGGGCAAGGAAGCTGGAGAACGAGGGATGCAAGGAGAGACGAATGCGATCACCGGGACGCTGCTGACCGCGCATCTGCCGGACACCAGCAAGCTGAGTCGGCGGATGGGTCTGTTATATCTGGTTATGGATGAATTTTTCCCATTATCCGATGCCGATCGCAAGCAGCTCCAACGAATGGAGCCTGTCGAATTAAAATGGATCGATTCGTTCAGCGGCAATCGAAGCGGACTTCGGATTCAACCGGTTCGAGATGCGGATGGTGAGGTCAAGCTGTTGATTCTGGTCACGTCGCTGCAAGAAATCAAGGAAACGAACAGCGCGCTTCGCGTCTTCTACGCTTATCTTGGCGCTGGAGGGCTGATCCTGATTCTGCTGCTGTCCATCTTCTATTCCCGGATCGTTACACGTCCGCTGCTGAAATTGAATGAACGGGCAGAGAGGATGAAGAATCTGGACTTTGCGGGTGAGCAGCCGCTGGATCGCGGTGATGAATTAGGCAGCCTCTCGAATACGTTGTTTGAATTGTCGAGCAAGCTGGGTACCACTCTGGAAGAATTGAATGAAACCAACCACCAGCTTACCCGGGAGATCGAAGAGAAAAAGGCGCTGGAGAAGCTGCAAAAAGACTTTTTCGCCAATGCTTCGCATGAACTCAAGACGCCGATCAGCATCGTGCGCGGATTTGCCGAGGGGATGCGAGATGGGATTGGCGCAGGACGGCAGGATCATTACATTCAGGTCATTCTGGAAGAGAGCGAGAAGATGGAGCATCTGGTTCAGGACATGCTGGAACTGCTTCGTCTGGATTCGCCAGCCATCCGGTTGTATAAGTCACCTGTCTTATTAAGTGAGCTGACCGAAGAAACGCTCCAGAAGCTGGTCTACCAGATGCGCGAAAAAGGACTGGCGGCACGTATTGTACGTCAGGAGGAACGCACGGTGGTCGTGGATGCGGGAAAAATGGAGCAGGTGATACTCAATCTGCTGACCAATGCCATCCGTCATGCGCAGCCTGACAGCACGATCGAAATCGTGGTTCGCGGTGAGCCGGGACGCTGCATCTATCAATTGCACAATAAAGGTGAGGGAATTCCCGAGCCGTATCTGAGCCGAATCTGGGAGCGTTTCTTCCGGGTAGAGGCGGCACGCGATCGGGAGAGTGGCGGAACCGGACTGGGACTGGCGATAGTCAAACGGATTCTGGAACTGCATGATATTGAGTATGAAGTGCGCAGCGAACAAGGGGGCGTAACCTTCGAGCTAATCTTGCCCGATTAAAGGAAACAAGTAAAGGGACGACCCAAACGGTCGTCCCTTTTGATGAATTCCTGCGGTTTAATCGCGCTTTTCCTGTGTACGCCCTACAAGGAACAAGGCTCCAACGAGCGTCAGAATCGCCAGCGTCCACCAGAACGTATGCACGGCATCATCATGATCGACGATAATCAGCCGCACGATGGCTGTGATACCAATGTAGATAAAATAATGCAGCGGGAAGTGAAAGTTCGACTTGAAGTATTTGATAATCAGAGCGATGAACTCGAAATACAGGAAAAATACCAGCAGTTCGTCTGCCAGGCTAAAGTAGCTGCTGACCGACTCCGAAGAAAGAAAAGCCTGATTGACGATAAACCAGGTCTCGCCAATCAGAAATACGCTGAGGACAAGGGCCATAACGAACAGACAGGTATTCAGAATCATTTGCAGCAGTTCCGGCAGTTTCTGAGTGTGGAACCAGCGCAGAATCGTTTGTAGTTTCATAAGAGTTTATATTCCTTCGGGTTGTAGGTTGGGGGAACGTCTTTGAATTGGAGTCTTAATGTGAAAAGGCAGCATCCCAGGGTTAGCAGCGATGACACGCCGTAGACGACGAACAGCGAAGAGAGATTCATCAGCAGGCCCGAGGCACCGGTTCCCAGCAGCATACCTGCCATCATGACCGGAACCATCAGGCCGTTCACTCGTCCAATGTACTCCTCACGCACTTCCTGAATCATGAACGCAGTGAAGATCACTTGGAAAAAGGCTCCACATAATCCTGACAAGACTCGCGCTCCCGCAGTCAACAGCGGCCAGACGGATACAACTTCGATGAAGGTCAGCATGGACCAGATCAGCATGATTCCAGTCATCACGCCGCGTCGATGACGGCCTACCCAGACGGATGCGGCAGCGGCCAGAAGACCTCCTACAAACATGCCGATTCCTTCTGAAGCCGTTAGCCACTGGACGCCTTCTTTGGGCAGACTCAACCTTTCAATGACCAGAAAGACATCGAGCGGCTGAGTAAGACCGATGGATAATCCGCTGAGCAGAAACAATACGGCGGTCAGCTTGAGATTGGACCGCTCCTGAACATAACGAAGCCCAGCTCTCAGATCCTCCCAAGGGGAGCGATGATCCTGACGGTCTTCGCGTCTGGAATCGGGCAGCAGCAGTTGAATACTGGCGGCGATCAGGAAGACCAGAATAAGAGCGATCAGGGAAGCCTTCAGTCCCAGTTGGGTATAGATGAAGGTTCCCAGAATGGGTCCGAGAATGGTGAAGATCGCCATTAGACTCTGAGTGATCCCCACCGCCGTACCGACTTGTTCTTCCGGAACGTGCCGCCGGAACAGCACGGAGGATGAAGGCTGAGAGAATTGGCTGACGATTGCCGATACGACGGTGGCCACGAATACCGCCTGCCATAATCCCGCCGTGACAAGCAGTAGAATGAGCAGGATGGACACGGCGCTGAGTGCGTCGCCTGCAATCACCGTCTTTTTGGGGTTCCAGCGATCAGCGAACGTTCCGCCGATCAGCGAGAACAGGAAGATCGGCAGATATTCCAGCGTAGTCAGAAGAGATACGGCCACAGGGTTGTTCCCGCTTTGCTCCATGATGTAGAACAGAAGCGCCATATTCCGTATCCAGATGCCTACCTGCTGAAGCAAATCTGCTCCGGCAACGATCAGAAATACGCGGTTGTGCAGCAGCGCTTTCATGTAGGGAACCTCTTTCCCGCCCTCATGCGTTTCCGATCCGCAAACGCTTGCCGACTCCGACAAGTAATGAACATGTTTGGATTCTCCTTTTGATTAATAACTATCCGGTTTAAGCGTAATGTAGAGTTTTGTTTTTCTTGTGTTCGATTAGCGACCATGGTCTTCCGCGTGCAGAACCATTACCTTTTCCCCGTTGATGTCCGTTTCGCCGTTAAAGACGAACCCGAACTTTCGATATAGCGATAGCGCGGCCTTGTTGGTATCGTATAGACTCAAATAGATGTCGCTCAAGCCATAGTTTTCTCGAAGAAGATCGAGAAGCGCGGCCAGCATAATCCTGCCGAGTCCACGCCCTTGATGCCGGGCATCGATCAGGAAGCGATCCAGCCAGACGCGTCCCTCTTGAGCTTCGCCGGGGAAGAAGCCGTACATGGCGAATCCTACAAGCTCACCTTCCGCATACAGAGCGGCTGGAACATAGAAAGAGCACTCGCGGGCGTCTTCGAGGCATCGGGCTGTGCTTTCGATATAAGAACTTTGATTGGGAGCGACGCGCAGATCAAGCACCGCTTGAAGATTTGCTGATGAGACCCTCTTGATTTCTGTTTTCATGATTTCACCTTGGATTCCGATTTGATTGTAATTTCGATTTGGTTTTCAATATCGTTTAGAATAGGGTATACCGTAACCAGATAGTCAAGGGGGCACTTATGGACAAATATGCGAAGGGGATTTATCTGACAACGGGCGAATTTGCCAAGCTTTGCGGGGTGAATAAAAGGACGTTGTTCCACTACGATGACATCGGACTGCTCAAGCCTTCTTTTACCGACGAAAAGGGTTACCGATTTTATTCCTACCGACAGTTGGATGTCTTCGTGCTGATTCACGGGCTAAAAGAACTCAAGCTGCCGCTCAAAGACGTTCGTGACTATATGGACAGTCGAACACCGCAGCATATGATCGACATGGCAGCGCGGGAACTGCCGCATATCCGTGAGGAGATCGATAAGCTGCACGGAATTCGCAGAATGTTGGAAGAGACGATCGTGCTGGCGGAAGAAGGGCTTGCCGCGAGAGAGGGCGAGTTCAGAATGGAACACCAGGCAGAAGAAAGACTGATTCGGAGTGGTCCGATTGCCGATGGCGATTCCGACGAGAGCGATCCGGATCGCACGAACGAATTCAGGCGATTCGATCAATTGACGCGATCCGATGCTTCATCATTCATTGGAACGATGATCGAGATGCAGGAATCTTCTGGAACGGACGATCCGACCTTCTTTTTTTTCGTCCGCACGAACAAAAAGCGTAAAGGGTTAACGACATTCATCAAACCGGAAGGGCGCTATGCGGTTGGGTATCATTTTGGCAGCTATGAACAACTGGAAGATACGTATGCCGAGATGCTCAGGTGGATCGACGGGCAGGGATTGAGGCCGGGACGATTCGGATACGAAGAATATCTGATCGACGATGCAGCAGTCAAGGACGAAGCGGAGTACGTCACGCGTATCACCCTGGAAGTCCGAATATAAAACGCAGTCAACAATAAGCCAGCCACTGCTCACGCAAACCTGGCTGGCTGCGGCTCTTTTCTTTGCCCTGTGAATGTGGAATGATAGATGGTGAGGAGTTGAGCAGATGTTTAACGATTTTAGAGCGGAGGGCGACAGCCCCGCTTACATGCAGTTAAAAACCTATATTGAAACGTTGATTACTCAAGGGCTGATGCCTCTTCATCATAAACTCCCCTCCACACGCGAGTTGGCGGGGCTGCTTGGCGTTAGCCGCACGACCGTCATCAGCGCGTATGAAGCTCTGGAGCGCACGGGCTGGATCGAAGCGGTCAAGGGGCGGGGGAACTTCGTCTCGCGCGCAGCCGTGCATTTGGAAGATCCGCCAGGAATGTTGGATTGGACGCAGCGGCTGAGTCCGCAGGCTTTTCTATCGGAAGAGATGGATCTGATGAAGCACGGGATCAAGTGGGAAAAAGGCATGATCGCCTTCACCAGCATTGCGCCGGATGAACGATTGTTTGATGTGAACGGGTTCAAGCGAGCTTTTCTGGATCGGATGTCGCTTGAAGGAGAAGTGCTGCTAAATTATGGGTATGCACAAGGCTACCGTCCGCTGATGCAGTACCTGATGAATTATATGCGCAGCAAGGGTGTGGACACCGAAGGGAAGGACATTCTGATTACCAACGGCTTCACCGAAGGGTTCGATCTGATGCTGACCGCAATTGGGCGGCGAACCGGGCGAATCCTGTGTGAGAATCCGACCCATCATACGGCGATCAAGATGATGAAGCTGCATGGATTTGAACCGGTTGGTGTTCGGATGGAGCCAGATGGCCTTCATATGGATGAACTGCGGCGTACCCTGGAGGAGGGTGGCTTTGATCTGGCTTATCTGACCCCGTCTTATCACAATCCAACCGGAATCGTGACTTCTCCCGAGAAGCGGATGGAACTGCTGCGACTGCTCGGAGAACACGAAGTGCCGGTTGTGGAAGATGGATTTAATGAAGAACTGCGCTATTCCGGCGCTCACGCCGCTCCGCTGATTGCCTGTGCAGGCACCGGCAACTCGGTTGCGTATATCGGCAGCTTCTCGAAGATTCTGTTCCCGGGTATTCGGGTAGGTTGGATTGTGGCGGATCGGTCGTTAATTGGCTATCTGGAGAGTCTCAAGCGGGCAAGAACCATTCACACCTCGACGCTGGATCAGGCGCTGCTGTTCCAATATCTGCACAATGGCAATTTTGAACGTTACATGAAGCGAGCACGTACGGAATACAAGCGTAAATACGAATTGGCGGTCAAAGGCTGCCGGGAACAGATCCCCATGCATGCGATGAGCGGTGAGGGCGGTCTGCATGTATTCGTGGAGTTGGATGAACGTTTGGATGCCCGGAAAGTGCTTACCGACTGTTATGCGCTGGGTGTCGTATTCACACCGGGTGATATTTTCTATACCAACGGTCTGGGACAGAATACGCTGCGGATTGGATTCTCACGTGTGCCGGAAGAGAAGATTGAGGAAGGGCTGCGAACCATCGGTAATGTCGTCCGTCGGCAGCTCCAGGCGTTGAATGATAAACCAAATGAAGTCTAATTCGATGGTGGAGAGCAGCCGGACGATCGGAATGAACAGAGTGAGAAGTACGCCAAGTAAGGAGGAGAAGCGCAATGAGAGGGAAAACGAGGCGAACCGAGCCTAAACAACGCACTGCGTTTATACAGATGCCAAGGTTGGGAATCAGACCGCTTGCAGCTGCGCTAATGCTGGCTTCTCTGCTGGTATTGGGAGGGTGTCTGCGCTTTGGGCCGCAGGCCGATGAGATGGAGCAGACAGCCAGTCAATCAGCGAATTCAACGCCAACAGATGAGAGCGCAACATCCGACCGCAGCGCTAATCCGGAAGAAAGTGCTGCCCTGGAAGCAGCTCCCGAATCCGCTCAAGAGGCTTCGACGGATGAGGAAGATGAAAATGGCGCTGAACAGAGCAGCACTTCCGAGACTGGTGATGCCGCGGCTTCAGGAGATCAGGACGCCAAAGACACTAAAAGCACTAAAGATACCAAAAATACCGAAGAAAACCAAAGCATCAAGGACGATGCCTCCAAGGAGAAAACCGAGATCGAAGCTGCGGTCAGTCGGGACGACACCGAATCCCTCCTTACGATTAATCTTCAACAGCTCCCACAGGGCTATTCGCTGTTGGCAATGACGTGGACACCTACAGCATCTGTCTTGAGCAACCCAGCAGACTCATCTTCGTCCACGGAGCTGCCGCTGAATCCAAATTCGGCTTCGTCGGATGAATCGACATCAAGTGTGGATTCCAAGAGTGTTACAACCTCTTATCATGACGCGATTTTGGCCGGACAAGCAGGAGCGAAGGGCTTCTTCATCGACCAGAATGGGCAGCGGATCGGCTATCGATATACCGAGCAGCAGAAAGGGCGTTCGGGAATGCTGCGGCTCGATTTTCGGGATCGTGATGGAGGCACTGTAAGTTGGGAAGAGCAGGTGACACTGGGAGCGGCTGAAGCAGCGATAAGCGGTACCCCATAGTAAGAGGAAAAGAGGTTTTTTTTCAGGGGAGGATGTCGTTTCAAGCTGGAGCAAAGTGGATAAAAATTGATTAACTCGGACCCTCAGCTCCCCTGTCAAAAGGTCACAAGGACGGCCGACAGGGAGAGCGCTCGCTAACTTTTTTAAGCAGGAGTCCGATATATATAGCAAGGAAAAGGGTCATATCCGATTTGTACAAGTCTGTCCTTTTCCTAAAATATGGAAGCGTTATCAGGTTATCATGGAAAAGAGGGGACCCATCTTATGAGAGTGCACGAATTTAGGATTGAAGGAGACTTCGATCGAGACGAACTGCTTCGCATTTCTTCGCAAGCTTCTCAGTTCGCATCAGAAATCAAACTCACCTTCGGAGACGAAGACAACCAACGGATCGTAGACGTCAAGAGCCTGCTCGGCATGATGCTGCTTCCGATTCATAACGGCAGCACCGTGCGCATCAGCGCCAGAGGGCAGGATGAACTCGAAGCATTGGAGTATATGTGTGGTCTGTTCCAGCACGGGTGTGCCCCCCACTAACAGGTTCAAGGACTCCGAAAGGCAAGCCCATCCTCCATCGAGAGCGATGGGTTTCTTTGTGTCTGGGTGAACAATCGAGTCATGGCTCTTTGGAATAATGCCGATATTTGAGATAGAAGCTCATCAAGGGATGAGCAGCAAGCAGGTGATAAAACTTGGAGAGGAGTCGATTCCCATCTTTCAACTTTCGTTCAATCTCGGCAGCCTACAAGACCTCGACTCTTGTCTGGAAAATGCCGATCTACAGCAGCATGCGGCTACGAGTCGTTCGATACTCATTCAGCTGTTGGTGTCCGACACTCCCTTTTCGCCGATCACTCACCTCTATGAACGTTTTGCCGCCAAGTTTCCGTCCGCAGACATTATAGGAGTGACAACCGCTGGAGAGATTCATGAAGGGAGCTTCACCGCCCATCGTACCGTTGTGATCTTTTCCTTTTTCGCCCGTTCGGGCCTTCAGGTCTGTTCGAGAGCCTGCCGCGCCGGGGAAGAGGCACAGTTGGGGCTGGATCTGGCACATGAACTGCTCAACGCGAAGACGGATATGCCGATCAAGGGATTATTATTGTATGCGACCAACCGGAGAATCGATGCGTCAGGTCTGCTCGGAGGTTTGCAGGGCAAGTTTGGAGACGCTCCTTTATTTGGGGCAGGAGCGGCTGCTTATGTAAGCGATGGGACGCTTTGGGTTTTCGCCAATGGTGAGACGTATACGGAAGGTGCCGTAATCGTCGCTTTTCGGGGGAAGGAGCTGGAGATCGAAGTACACTCGTATCTGGGCTGGGAACCCCTTAGTCGAAGCATGACGATTACCGAGATCGCCCATTCGACTTCCATCAAGACCTTGGACGGCATTCCAGCCGCCGAAATTTATGAGAAGTACCTGGGTATTTCCGATAACGAACGGTTCTTTGAGCATATGCTGGAATTCCCCATCATGATTGATCGTCAAGGTTATCTGCTCGCCCGAGTCCCTATCATGCGTGAGACAAATGGTGGACTGCGACTGGTTGCCGATGTGCAGGCTGGAGAACAGGTACGGCTGGCCTATGGCAACCCCAAGCATATTGTTATCCGGATCGAAGACATTCAGCGTAAACTGGGCAAATTCCGGCCGGAAGGGATTCTGCTGTTCTCCTGCTACTGCCGACAGATTTATCTGCAGGAAGCCGTGAATCTGGAAACGCAGGCCTTCCAACATTTTGCGCCTTCTTCCGGCATGTATACGTACGGTGAATTTTACGGACAAGGTGAACATCTGTATCTGCATAATGCCACCATGATTGCTGTCAGTATGCGTGAAGGTCAGGAGCCGCAAGAGTCTGCGTCTCCCGTCGAAGAATCGACACTTCTGCCCGAAACCAAGCAGATGGAAATGACCAGCAGGCTGGCTCGTTTCATTGGAGTCGTGGTGGAAGAACTGGAACACGCCAATCTGGAGCTGCGGGAGATGATGCAGACCGACAGTTTGACAGGGCTGTTCAATCGGGGCAAGATGGATCGGCTGCTTCAGCAGGGGCTGGAGGAGATGGAAGACGATAACCCGTTGGCGGTTGTCATGTTGGATGTGGACTTTTTCAAACAAATTAATGATACGCATGGTCACCTGGTGGGAGACGAGGTACTTCAGCAGACGGCACGGATTCTCCGTAGGCATACTGGGGAGCAGGGCGCAGCAGGTCGCTGGGGGGGCGAAGAGTTTCTGCTGGTGCTTCCTCATGTTGGGCTGAATGATGCCGTTCGGCTTGCCGAACAAATCCGCAGTGATCTTGAGCAGGCTGACTTTGGCGAAGTTGGACGGTTAACCGCAAGCTTTGGCGTGACGGCAGCCGTTCTGGGTGAGACCACCCGGCGAATCTTAAAGCGTGCGGACGAAGCGCTATACGCTGCCAAACATGAGGGAAGAAATCGGGTCGTGGCCTATGAAGGATAGACCCAATCTCCACCAAACCCAATAAAGCGTCCCGATTCTCCTGTCTCAGGGCAGGAGGGGGACGCTTGTTTTTCGTTCCATTTGCTCTTGACTCTTAGCGGGCATAGCTGGCTCGATGAAAAGCTTCGATGGACCGAAACAGCTTCTCTCCATCACGGGGAAGCCGTTCTTCCTGAGGTGTGGACTCGGGTTGGAGATCCAGCAGCATGGCTTGATATTTCTCGGGAATCCACACATAGGAATGGACATATTCAGTAGGCTCGAACCCACATCCTTCCCAGAAATGGATGCGGCTGCGTCCTTCCTCACTCTCATCAACCTCGGCTTCAATCAACAGTCCCTGGATCTGATATGTGGCCTTCGCCCAGTCCGCGATGGCTTGAAGGGTCTGTCTGCCGATGCCCTGATGACGAACAGCCGGGGATACGGCCAGATAATCCACCAGCAGCAGTCCAGAATCACGAAGGAGACCGGTAAGCGCCATGGAACAGCCTCTCCCATCCAGCGTGCCTTCATGCAGGAAAACATCCATGTTAGTGAGCATGTTCCGAACAATCCGTTCAGGTTTGCGGATGTGTTCGGGGAAAGAGGCTTCGTAGATGGGGTAGAGCTGCATCCACAGTGCATCACTCCAGGAGGAAGTTGTATTCAGCTGTAGAGGATGACCTGCGGGTTCTTGCGGTGCGTTCATCAGATCCCCTTCTTTCTGTGTATGGATCGGCGGCTGGCTCCCACCTTTTCGAGTCGATATTCTCCATTTTAGCATATAAAAGGATGAGGCTCCAGGACTCTCGAAGGAATAGAGAGTCCTGGAGCCTTATGTGAAAAAAGCTGCCTTATTCGTTAGCAGTGAGCTTGAAGAATCCCAGATCTTCCTGCAATCCGCCCGCCATCTTCCGCAGATCACGCGAGGCTGAACCGATCTCTTCAAGGGCAGCCAACTGCTGCTGGGCAGCTGCGGCCATCGTTTGCGATTCTTCCGAAGAATGTACCGCAACGCGGGCAACTTCGGATACGGAAGCCGTGACTTCCTCGACGCCTGCGGAGATCTGCTGGGAAGCCGCTGAGATCTCCTGCACCTGATCGTTCACAATGCGAGCCGATTCGCTAATTCCGTTAATGGCGTGGCTGGCTCGATCAATGAAAGCCAATCCATCCTCCGTCTCGGAGTCCGTCCGGCGCATCAGTTCAACGGTCTCGCCGATCAAGCTCCGAATATCGCCGATGCGCAGGGAGATGGTCTCAACAGACACCTGCGTCTGTTCGGCCAACTTGCCGACTTCGGATGCAACAACAGCAAATCCTCTGCCGTGTTCACCTGCCCGCGCGGCTTCAATATTAGCGTTCAGGGACAGCAGCTGCGTCTGCCGGGCAATCGCTTTGATCGAAGCGACAATCTCATCAATCTGTTGGGAATGGGCATCCAGGCGGCTGACGCTTCCGGTAGATTGACTGACCGATTCTCGAATACTGCGCATCTGGTGAACGGCGGCCGACAGCTCGCGGTCTCCCGTTTCGGCCCGGTGGGTGGTCTCCGCAGCGGACTCGGCGACCGAGGCAGAGGATTCGGCGATTCGGGAAATCCCGACAGCCATCTCGTTCATGGCGAGTGCCGTATCTTCCGTCATCCGGCGCTGCGTCTCCGTGCCTTCAGCTACCGACTGGACAGCCTGCGCAACCTGCTGCATCGCCAGCGAAGACTCGTTGGAGACTTCACTCAGCTGCTCCGAGAAAGAAGATGAACGTTCTGAAGCTTCCTGGGCGCCTTGTAGAGTCTTGTTCAGCGCGGCGATCATCTGGTTGAAAGACTCCCCGACCTGACCAAGTTCATCCCTTGTTTGCAGATTGATCGTCTGGGACAGATCGCCTGCTGCCATCGCGGCTGTGCGTTGATTCAAGAGCTGTACAGCCGCATTGACACTGCGATAGAACGCCATATAGAACAGCAGGATCAGTACCAAAGAGACAGCAAGTACCGTAATGACCAGGTTGCGTTCAGCTTCGAGCTTGCTGATCCGTTGATCGAACAGTAAATGCAGCGTCTGCACAGACTTCTGGAAGAGTACATAAGTAGAATCAACGGTCGCGGTTCCAGTCTTGAAGAAAGCAGCAGGTTCGGATGAAAGGGCAGGATCATCCAGCAGCTGCTGTTGGGTTAAGGCAAGGAACCCCTGAATAGCCTGGGCTGCGGCCTGATCGGCACCGTCGAGCTGCGAAGCTCCCGCTTGCTGCTGCCTTTTCTCGAAATGTTCAAGCAGCTTGTTCAGCTTCAGCAGCTGCTCATCAATCAGCGCCATTTTCACCCGAAGATTGATAGAAGCTTCTGAAGAAGCTTGATGCTTGGTCAACATGCCGTTGCCGATCCCGCGAACTTGTGCCGTTTCTTCAATCAGTGAAGGCAGGTGATTGACGATGATATTCGTCAGATAGAAGGAATCCAGCTTCGCATCGAGAGAGAGACCGGAATCATCGGCGATCTGCACGATCAGATCCAGGGTGCGGCCAATCAGCTCATTATGGCGCGTAAAGCTCTCACTGGCCGAAAGTGAGGGTGTCTCCTGCTTGAGCTTCTCCCAATCTGCCGAGATCTGATCCCATTCCGAAATGGATTCGGCGAATCCCGATTGTTGGATGGTCTGGTTCAGCGCTGTGATCTGTTCATCCGTTTTCTGGGAAGCTTCCTTCAGCTTGCTCTCGCTGTCAGCGCCGCCTCCATTCAGATAGGCGTTGGCCTGGCCGCGATGCTGCTGCACCGAGAGGATAAACGGCAGGGTCTCTTCCAACTGAGTGAGCCCCTGATCTTCTGATTGGGTCGTGGTGATTTTGGATTGGGTGTCAGCGAACCAGAAGCTGAACAGCAGCGCAATCGGAATCGCAAACAATACGCTGATTAAGATAAACTTCATCGCATATTTCAGGCGTTCCAGGATAAAAGTAAACGGGTATAAGCATTTTGCCACCATACGCATCCTCCTCAAGGGTTCCGAGATGTCTCTTGGTCGAGACGGGTTTTTCCATACTACAGGTTATATCGGAAGGGAGAAGGGAAACCTGCATATTTCTTCAAAAAACGCATGAAAAAATCCGTCTACGCACTGCGTCTAGACGGAGGAGGGAAGACCATGTTCGGCACTAATAATGCAAAAATTATCCTCAACATGTAAAAACGAGCGTGAGGCAGATTCCCTTGGAATTTACCCTCGCTCGTTGGATTATAAAGGGATTCATTTAGAAATCAGTGGATGCGTTCAAATCGCTTGACCGCCCAGTACGGAAGAGTGAGGGAGCAATCCGACGTATTGATGACGAAAAAATGCGTATCATTGCGGTCTGGATGACAGATCCCGGTGTAGAACTCCCCGCTAATGAGATGCAAGCGCAGCACTTCTTCATTCGATACGGCTTTTTTGATTTCCTGAACCGCCATGCTGCAGCCCTCCCTTAGTTGCTAAATCGACTGTTTTAATTCATCAAGATTTGAGTTAAACAGATGTTAAGCTATCAATACCTTACATTACCCACGCTTTACAGAGGTCAATCATATTGCAGACAATGTATACGAGGAAATAGGAGAAAAAACCAATTTAGTTCATGAGAATTTTTTGGTATCTGTGAAGAGTATCCTCATTAAATGCAAAGAGATGGGTTTTTTCCCGATAGTATGGACGAAGTTTTGCCCGCCTGCTATACTGATGATTGATAATGAATCTCAATAAGGGCGGATGAACGCTCATGCCGCCTGCCTGAAGATTAACAGAGAATGTACATACGACCGGGTGGGAAGCGCGTACCGGATGAAGCAGCCAGCGTTTATCCACGCCGTGCTCGAAGCCCCGTTGTTCATTCGGAAAAGGGTGGTTGTCGTGAAACAAGGGCAAGTTAAGGTAAGGGGGACACAGGTCTTATGAAATCGTCCACTTTGCCTGAAGATTCGCAGCAGGCGATTCACCAGGTAAAAGTTCGCTCGCGTCCATTGGCAGCGTCGCTGATCTTGGTAGGCGGAGTGATTCTGCTGATATTCGGGATGGCTCTCGCCATCGCGGTAGGAGCCAAAGACATTGCGCTGCCTGACGTATGGAAGGCGCTGTTTCATTTCAATCCGGATCTGACTGAACACCAGATCATCCGTGAGCTGCGGATGCCGCGTGTAATCGGCGCTGCGATTGTCGGAGCTGCCTTTGCCGTTGCGGGGGCAATCATGCAGGGCATGACTCGAAATCCGCTTGCCGATACCGGGCTGCTGGGGCTGAATGCGGGTGCAAGCTTTGCACTGGCGCTGTGCTTCTCCTTGGCCCCAGGACTGTCATTCCTCGGTCTCATGCTGTATTCCTTCCTCGGAGCCGGGGCAGGCGTCGGCATTGTGTACGGAATTGGCTCGCGCTCCAAAGGCGGCCTGACGCCTATTCGCCTCGTTCTGGCAGGCGCCGCAGTGAGCGCCTTATTCACCGCGCTCAGTGAAGGCGTTGCTTTGTATTTCAAAGTCGGTCAAGACCTGGCCTTCTGGTATGCAGGTGGTGTGGCGGGGACGCAGTGGCTTCAGATTCAGATCATCCTTCCGGCAGTTGCGATCGCGCTGCTGGGTGCTTTTGCGCTGTCCCGTTCGATTACATTGCTCAGTCTGGGTGACGACATTGCAACGGGTCTGGGTCAGCGTACCGGATTGGTTCGACTGCTTGGGGTGCTCATTGTGTTGGTACTGGCCGGAGCCGCCGTGTCGGTCGTGGGTTCGGTCGGCTTCGTCGGCCTGATTATTCCGCATCTCACCCGCAAGCTGGTTGGCGTGGATTATCGGTGGATCATTCCGTGTTCAGCGGTGCTGGGCAGTCTGTTGATTGTCTTTGCCGATCTGGCAGCCCGTATGATTAACCCGCCGCAGGAAACGCCGATTGGTGCGCTGGTGTCGCTGATCGGGGTACCGTTCTTCCTGTATCTGGCCGTCAAAGAAAGGAGGAGCCTGTAAATGGAATCGATGATTCATCAGGCAGAGCGCCGTAAGCGCAGCCGCGGGCTCCTGGTCATTAGCATCTTTATCGTGCTGATTATCGCGGCTTTTATCGTAAGTATGAATACCGGCTTTATCCGCTTGACCCCTATTGAAGTGATCCGAACCCTGTTTGGGGCGGGAACGGATCAGCAGCATCTGATTCTGTTCGAGTTCCGTTTGCCGCGTATCGTGATCTCAATCCTGATCGGAGCAGGGCTGGCCGTATCGGGCTGCGTGATGCAGGGACTGTCGCGCAATGCGCTGGCTGATCCAGGGATTCTTGGCGTCAATGCCGGGGCCGGCTTGATGGTGATGCTGTATGTCTCGTTCTATTCATCCAAGGTATCGGGATCGGTCTTCCTGCTGCCGGTTCTCGCCTTGATCGGTGCAGGGGCAACAGCAGTGCTGATCTATGTTCTATCCTACAAAAAAGGCGAAGGACTCGTTCCTACCCGTATGCTGTTGGTCGGCATCGGCGTAGCGGCAGGCATCAGCGCGGCGATGATCGTTCTGACGCTTCGTCTGCGCCCGGAAGAATATCAGTTTGTGGCTTCGTGGTTGGCTGGACGGATCTGGGGAACGAGCTGGAAATTCGTCATTGCCCTGCTTCCGTGGCTGATCGTTCTGCTGCCGTTTGTGTTCTATAAAGCCAAGGTCATGAACGTGCTGAACATGGGCGATCAGACGGCAACGGGATTGGGAACGGCGATTGAACGCGAGCGTCTGGTTCTGTTGGCGGCAGCCGTTGGCCTTGCCGGTTCATGCGTTGCGGTCAGCGGCGGCATCGGTTTCGTCGGTCTGATTGGTCCTCATCTGGGACGGCGGCTTGTCGGACCGAAACATCAGATTCTGCTGCCGGTCTCCGCGCTTGCAGGCGCTCTGCTGGTGCTGGTTGCAGATACGCTGGGACGCTGGATTTTGCAGCCGACGGATATTCCGACAGGGGTTGTCGTAGCCGTCATCGGTGCTCCTTATTTCCTGTATTTGCTGGCGAAGACCAAAGTATAACCAATGGATACATGGCCGTTCTTCCTAGGGAGAGCGGCTTTTTACTGTTCAAAGTGACGATTCGGTGCTTCTGGGACTTCCCATCAAATCGCAAAGATTTTCCAGCCTCTGTCGCCTCCCGCATTGCAATCTCACAAAATATCACCTATCATGGAAGCGCTATCTAAAAGGGTTTCTACAATCCATACATCGAAGGGCAGCGATCCTGCACATATCCAGAGAGGTGGGCGAATGTGAAGTATAGAAGACTGGGCAAAACGGAACTAGAAGTGTCGGTTGTTGGCGTGGGAACCTGGCAGTTTGGCGGGGACTGGGGAAGAACGTATACCCAGCAGGACGCGGATGCCATTTTGGATCGTGCGCATGAGCTGGGCATCAATCTGATCGACACAGCTGAATGTTATGGACCGGATCATCTATCGGAAAGTCTGATCGGTGATTATCTGTCCCGCCACAAGCGCGAAGATTGGGTCGTAGCCACCAAGTTCGGGCATCATTGGCATGAACGTTGGGAAAATGCCTGGGATGTACAGCAGATTCGCACCCAACTGGACGAATCGCTTCGCGCTCTGCGCACAGATTACGTCGATCTCTATCAATTCCATTCCGGTTCGGATGAAGTATTTGATCGTGATGAGCTGTGGACGATGCTGGATCAGCAGGTGCAGGCCGGCAAGATCCGCAATATGGGCATCTCCATCGGCAGCAATGACAATGTATATCAGACGGATCAGGCCACCCAGCGAAATGCCAAAGCGATTCAAGTCGTCTACAACCGCATCGACCGTGTGCCGGAAGAACGGGTCTTTCCTTCCTGCGAACGTCAGGATCTGGGAGTCCTGGCGCGCGTTCCGCTGGCAAGCGGCTTTTTGAGCGGCAAATACAAGCCGGGTGCCGTCTTTGAAGATAATGTGAGAAAAGGGCGCGACCGGGCTGAAGTGGACGAGAAGCTGAGACAGGTGGAGCAGATTCGGATGAACGAGCTGCCGGAAGGAATGGGTATGGCAGAGTGGGCGCTGGCCTGGTGTTTGCGAAATCCAGCTGTGAGCTGTGTGATTCCCGGCTGTAAAAGTGTAGAGCAGGTGGAGTCGAACGCGCGTGCAGCGGACCTGGAATGGTGAACAAGTGTAAACATGACATGGAGATAGATTCAAATTTTGGAGGAAGAGGGAATCTGGCGTGAACAGGTGGAGGGAAGTGTTGGAACTTCCGCAGGAGCAGCGTATTTTGTTTTTGGGAGACAGCATTACGGAAAATGGAACCTACATTCGGGATCTGGAGGCGTTCTGGCTCAAGTATCTGCCGGAGCATCACATGGAATGGATCGGACTGGGGGTTAGCAGCGAAACGGCCGCAGGCACTTCGGAACAGGCCCATCCGTTTCCGCGACCTTGTGTGCATGAACGCCTAAGCCGCGCTCTGGCCGAGACGCGCCCGGACTGGGTGTTTGTCTGCTATGGAATGAATGATGGAATTTACCATCCTCTATCCGATGAACGATTTGTCGCCTACCAACGGGGGATAGAGAAGCTGATGAACGCGATCTTTGAGGCGGGTGCCCAGCCCATTCTGATGACACCGCCGCCCTTTGAAGCTTCTTCGGCAAATGGCCGCCTGCTGCCGCTGGGGATGCCGGATTATTCGTTTGAAGCTGCCTACGCACGTTATGATGAAGTGCTGGCGCATTATGCCGATTGGATACTGGATTACGGACGCGAACAGGGGTTGAAGACGGTGGACATCCGCCGTCCGCTGTTGGCTTATATTCAGACGGAACGTGAGCGTAATCCCGAATTTCGCTATGGAGACGGCATCCATCCCGAGTCCCCTGGTCATGCTGTGATTGCTCATACGATCCTGAGCCGCGTGTTCCATCTGGAGTGGGAAAAGATGCCGCAATGGTTAGAGGGAGATCAGCCGTTTGTGCGTCAGGTGACGGAGCGGCGGGAAGTTCTCAAGGCGGCTTGGCGGGAGCATGTTGGACATACCAATCCAAACAAGATGGAGGCTCTACCTCTGGAAAAGGCATTACAGGAGGCCCGGCATCGGCTGCCTGCTATCCATGCAGCCGCAGAGCGGGAAGGCGGGAGCCGCGAAGAAGTAAGCTCACAGTGGCAGGGATTTGTCCGAATTGACTATGTGTGGGAAGGACGGCAGTGTCTCGTCGTTCAACCCACACAGGCGGCACCGGGGAATCCTTGGATCTGGCGGACGGAATTTTTTGGAGAGTTTGCCGACGCTGATGTGGAGCTGCTGAACCAGGGCTGGCATGTGGCTTATATGCGATTGAGTCATCAATATGGAACGCCTGCGGCTGCCCTTCAGATGGAGCAGTTCCGAACGGATGTCGTGCGCCGTTTTGATCTGGATCATCAACCTATGCTGGTCGGTCTGAGCCGGGGTGGACTCTACGCCCTGCGGTACGCGGAGTTGTATCCGCAGCATACACGGGCGCTGTATCTGGATGCGCCGGTTGTAGACATCGTCAGTTGGCCGGGAGGATATGGACAGGGGCAGGGTTCACCCGAGGAGTGGCAGGACTGTCTGGCTGTCTATGACATTGACACATCGGCTGGCGCGGACGAGAAGGCGATCCGCTGCTCGGCAGAGCATGTGACGGCAGAGCTGCTGGACCGCGTCGAGGTTCTGACGCAGGCTGATATTCCACTGCTGCTGATTGCAGGCGGGGCAGATGAAGTCGTGCCCTTCACCGAGAACGGGCAGCGCCTGGAATCCCGCTATCTTCAGGCAGGTGGACATGTGGACACCATCATCAAGCCGGAGTGTGGGCATCATCCGCATGGGCTGGAAGATCCCGAACCGATTGTACGATTCGCGTTTGCTTCGTTGAAGATGCGTCGTTGAAGAGATAAGAGGAGCAAGGGGATGGGTGTGCCCGTTTTATCCAACCAATAATTCGGGAGTTTTACTCCAATCAGCAAGCCAAAAAACCTGCTGCCTGAATAGGCAGCAGGTTTTTTGGCGATGCGCTTGGCGATGCGCTCGATGCGCTTGGCGATGCGCTTTCCAGATGCAGATAGCCTGGTTATGGCATCGACGCTGCATCCTCTTCAAGCGCGGAGAGAGGCACGCTCTCGCGCAGCAGCGCAGGCAGCGCGGCGATCAAATGATGACGCGTCCAGGCGTCATCGAAGTTCCAATGGCCGCTGAGCAGGTGGAGCTGCGCGGCGTGGCGGTGCAAAAGACCCGTCTGCATCAGGAGACGGGTCTCCAACCGGGCGGCGGCATCGCTGCCGCCCATCAGCAGGAAGCGATCCGCTGCGTACTCGCCGAGTTCCTCCGGCAGGACGCGGCGGAAGCCCACGCCCGCTGCGATCATGCGGGCGATCTTGGGGCACGGGAGGAAGCCACCCGTGCGGTACAGCGTGGCGGCCAGACCCTGGCCGGCCATGACATAGAGCCGCGTGCCCAGCAGAATGAAGGCGGCTGCCGTTTCGCCCGCCCGAACCCCGGCGGCGTCCCACGCGCTGCGGAGCGCCTCATCGTGGGACGCGATCCAGGCCGCCGCTTCGTGGGTGCGGCCCGTCAATTCTCCAATGATGCGCAGCCGCTCGTCGGGCGGCACGAATCGTTCGATCGAGACGGCGGCGCACCGCTCGCCAATGCGTTCAAGCAGCGCATCATCTGCGGATTCGCACAGGATGAGGTCTGGCTCCAGAGGAGCCAGACGCTCCTCACTGAGCACCGCGCCCAGATCGATGATCCCGTCCAGCTCGTCGGCAAATCCAACCTGGCTGCGTACAATGCCAAGCGGGGCGGCCAGTGGACGCAGACCCAGCGGCAGCAGATCGCCAACGATCCCATCCGAGACGGCAATTCGCTTGGGCTGCTGTGGAGCGCGTGGGCCAACGCGGCGCACGCTCTCCACGCGGCGGCGGGCCAGATGCCGATATTCAGTCGGCGGCACGCCCATAAACTGACTGAATCGACGACTGAAATAATATTCGTCGCGGAACCCCACGCTGCGGGCGATCTCCCGCAGCGGATCATCCGTCAGCGACAGGCGTTCTCGCGCCTGCTTCAGACGCAGCTCGTTCAGATAATCCAGCGGAGCCTGCCCCGTCAGGCGGCGAAACCAGATGCTGTACTGCCATCGCCTCAGCCCCGAGCGGCGAAGCAGCTCCCCAACGGTTAATGGCTCCTGGTAATGCAGATGGACATAATCAATCGATTTGCGTACCGCTAATTCTGCTTCATCTTCAGCAGGGGTAGAGATCATCTGGGGCTGTTCGGCTGTTTCAAGCAGCAGGAGCAGCATCTCCTGCATGGCGATTTGACGCCGCAGAGCCTGAACTGCCGTTGTGTCCGTGGTCGATTGCAGATCCAGCAATTTGGAGCGAATCCTTTCAGTGGGCAGCCTGATTTTTCGATTCAGCGGAAGATCAGACGGCGGACATCTCCAGTGCGAATCAGGAGGGTGACCATTCGTGCTATCCGAATATCTTCGCAGAAGGATACGCAGCAGTCCATCTTCTGCTTTTGTGGCTGATTCAGGGGAAGAGAACGCACGCCTGCCCGGTTCTTCCCAAGAGCGAAGCATCGCCATGTATTGCCCTTTTTCCACAAAGAGCAGAAAGTCCAGGTCCCCAGAACGGGCCGCCGGGTGAGCGGCAGATTCCGTCGGTTGTAGGAGATAAGACCAGGTCTTTTCCGATTGGCTGAAGTCCTGCCGGGTATCGGGGTGCAGAGCGCTCTGGTCAGGCATTCTGATCCTCCTCCTGACTACCGCAGCTGTGGATGTTCCACAGGGAAGCGGATGTTGTGTAATTTATTCGATTGCGTTGATGACTTTCGCCAGTTCATCCAACAGCCGCTCGCTTGTTATGGCATCGTCAAAGTTCCATTTGCTGCTTAAAATATGAACACGTCCTTTTTGCACGGCAGGCAGCGTCTTCCAAAAAGCACTGTTCAACAAGGTATTCTGAGTTTGGGTCGTCTCCGGCTCTGCATCGGTCAAGATGAAAATCTCCGTGCCGATATAATCGGATACGCGCTCGCTGGATACGTCGACAAAACGCTCGTCCTGATCGATCAATTTCTGCACATTTTCGTTAGGCGCAAGACCCAATCGTCCGTACAACGTCTGATTGAAGCCCTGATTGCCCATGATGTATATCGTCTTGCCCATCAGCAGGATGGAAGAAGTCGTGTCCGCTTTTCCAAGTTTCAGAGAAGCTTTAGTATCTTTGATTTTTTGAATATACTGCTCCGTCCAAGCTTGGGCTTCTGCCTGAAGGCCTGTCAGGTCCCCCACCACTTTGAGACGCTCCAGCATATCAACCGGATCATCGGCTCCGATAACCACGGTAGGCGCAATCATGTCCAGTTTGGGCAGGTTTTCCTGATCCCAGTCGTCAAAAATAATCAGATCGGGATTCAATGAACTTACTTTTTCCACGGAATAGGGGTAACCCACATCTTCGATCCCGTCCAGTAGATCCGGATAGGCGATTTGTCCAGCAATTACACTGAGCGAAGCACCGGTTGGCTGGATGCCAAGAGCAATCAGATCGCCAGGATTACTGCCAATATAGACAATCCGCTGCGGCGAAACCGGGATTTTCACTTCCCGATTCCTCTTGTCCTTATAGATCCGGGTGGTGGATACATCCGCTTGACTGGACGCTTCATTTTCGGACGTTAAAGGAGATGAAGCTTTAGCGGAATCCGTGGAAGAAGCAGAGGGAATGCCACTGCTGCAAGCGGACAGCAAGAGCGTTAACATCCCCAGCAGGAGAAGAAGTCGTAAAAATGGAGCAGATCGTTCAGACAGTTTGTACATAACAAGAGTTCCCCTTTTATCTAGGTCTAGATAATGATAATCATTATCGATAAAAGAAATGATAAACGCTTGGAAAGTCTCTTACAATGGACAAAATGCAAAAGGCCCATGTAAAAAATGCAGGCCGCCGGATGACAGATCTTCCTGAAAGACATCATTCGGCGGGTCTGGGGTGCTGTGTCTAACCTGCAGTCAAGAATCGTTCACGATTTCTGGAGCAAATCGGGGAGGGTATCCAGCAGACGGCTTCGGCTGTAAGCGTCGATGAAATTCCAGTGGGCGGCCTCGACGATATGTACCCCGTGTTGTGCAGACTGTGCAAGCTGATGCCAGACAGCACTGTGCAAAAAGACTTCGCTCATACGCCGATCTGAAGCTCCCTGGCTCATTAGCATAAAGATTCGATCAGCGGCGTAGTCCGCTGCGTGCTCAGGCGAAATTTCCACATACCCTTCGCCCCGGCGAAGGATCTCCAGCAGCGGAGGAACCGGTTGGAAGCCGTTGGGATGATAGAGTAGAGCGGACAAGCCAACACGACCCATGACAAACATTCGTCCCCGCTCAAAAATAAACACCGAAGCGGTCTGACCGCGAACGCCTTCTCCCAGACGATGCCACATGCTGCGTTCAGCCTCGAAATAACGTTCCAGCCACTGCTCACTCTCCTGCTGGCAGCCAAACCAGTGACCCAGCATCAGCATTCGCTCTTCCAAAGCGCTCCAGGAATGGTGAGCCAGCACAGGAGCCACATTTGACCAGTCCCGGCAGTAAGCCTCGTCCATTCGCGTGCAGATAATCAGATCAGGTTGCATCGACTGTCCCCCCGCAAAGTCACGATCTGAAGCCAGCTCGGTAAAGGTCAGCGATTCTTCGCCGCAAAGTCCTTGACGGGACGCAGCCGCGCATCCGCCGACTGGTCGAATCCCCAGTGCCAACAGGTCGCCAATCGCTTCGCCCAAGTACAGCACCCGTTTGGGTTGTGCAGGGACAATAACCCGGCGGTGCAGGGAATCACGGACGGCCACCCCATCTTTCTGACGTGCATAGCGCCCCGGAGAACTGCCGGTCGCGGCGCGAAACCGGCGGTTGAAATAATATTCGTCACGAAAGCCCGTCTGTGAAGCGATCTCACGAAGCGGCCCTGCACCCTGGCGCAGCAGCAGCTCGGCACGTTCGATCCTAAGGGCCGCGATATATTCCAGAGGAGCCATTCCGGTGATGGAACGAAAAGCGGCGGTGTACTGACGCTGCGAGAGATTCACCTGTTCGGCCAATCGGGTAACCGTCCAATCTTCGGCCAGGCGGGTCTCCAGCTCTGCGATATGATGCGCAACGATAGCGCCAGCTTCATGAGGTCGAACCGCCATCTGCTCCAATCCAGTCAGTAGAGCCATCAGTTGTCCAAAAAGGGATTGAAGTCGGCTGCGCACAGCCTGATTGCGTGCAAAACGCAGGGTGTGCAGTTCCTCCACTAATTCCAGACTGACCCCTGACAACTGAGTCCGCCCACGGTCAAAGCCCGGCAGAACTCCCAAGCAGCGCAGAGGTTCCGGCTCGGCCAAGTCGGCAGCGGTAAAGTCGAAACGCAAACAGATACAATCAGCATCCGAGTAGTCAGAATCCTTCAGCGCTTCAATGGAGGCGAACTCATCCGGCAGCAGCAGCAGTGCCATCCCCGGAACCAGCAGTTGGGAGCCTAAGCGATGTTCAACCTGAAAATGGCCAGTTTGTGGCAGCAGCAGGCGATAGATCGCTCCTTCACTCAGCGTCTGCCGACTGTGAATCTCCAGACGTTCCTGATGCAGCAGATGATACCGCAGCGATTCTGACAGTCGGGAAGACTCTCCTTCCAAAGCTTTCGTTTCGGATAGGTAGAGGCTGGAACGATTCCTGCCTGTGCTCTGGGGGATTACAGGCGAGGCAGAAGGCATAGACGTGCTGTGACGCGCAGTGTAACGCGATATTGGGTCGGTCATAACAAAGTAATCTCCATTCCGTACTTATCGATAAATCCCGATTTTGGTAATCGATTTGGATTTTCATTGATAATCATTATCATTGTATACCAGATCCAAACTGCATGCCAATGACTATTAAAAATCCGACGTGTCTGCGATCTCCTGCAAACAGGAGGGCCGCTGGCATGTCGGATCGGGAAAAATTTATAAGCGAGACTGCGAGCAGCCTGAAAAGTTGGAAATCAGCGGATCATTTGCCTTCCAGCATCTTCGGGATGGTTTGGAGCAGTTCCTCAAGCGTATACGCGTCGCTGCTGGCTTTTAGAATATCTATGCGGTAGACCTGATTGGCCTGTACAGCCGGGAGCTTCTTCCAGATTGCGGTTTTTACGAGATCTTCGGTAGACTGCTGGGCTTCTGTGTCCACGGCGTTGAGGATAAAGATGCGGTCGCCTGCGTATTCATCCAGCACTTCCGGCGAAATCTCCAGGAAGCCAGTGCCTTCATCAACCAGCTTCTGAATAGGCTGTGGAGCCTTGAAGCCGTCCTGCTGGTACAGCGCTTGCGGCAGCCCCGTGCCCGCCATAACGAAAAGTCGGTTGCCCGGATAGAAGGTGAATACCGAAGCCGTCTCGTCTTGGCCTAATCCGGCAGCATGCAGCTCGGTCCACATCTTGGCGGAAGCTTGTTCATACTGCTTGATCCACTTTGCGGCTTCTTCTTTTTTATTTAAGATCACGCCCAGTTCCGTCATGCGATCTTCCAGCTTGGCAAAAGTGTCGAAGGTAATTGTTGGAGCAACCTTCGACAGCGACTGAATCAGCTTCTCGTCAGTGTTGCCCGTAATAATCAGGTCAGGCGAGAGCATGAGTGACTTCTCGGGGTTGGGAGGAGAGCCTACATCCTCGATGTCGGGAATCTCATGGCTGAATGAACGTTCATCCAACTGATCGGTAGAAGTGCCAATCGGGCGTACGCCCAGTTTCAGCAGGTCGCCAAGTGTTTCGCCATAATAGATAATGCGCTGCGGGTTCACAGGAATCTGTACCGTGTGACCTGTATAATCGGTGTAGCTAACGGTGTCTGCGTTCGCCGTGGCAGCGCTTGTCGATTCCTTCGCCTTGGATGTCTCTGCTGGCGCGGAAGCAGAAGAATCGGCAGTCTGCGCTGCTGCAACTGGACGGCTGGGCGAATCGGATGAAGAACAGCCGACAATGGCTCCCATGAGGCCAACGGTCAGGAGCGCCGCCATTCGTCGGTTAAGGGTGAAGCGAAAGTGAGAATGAGTCATGTTCAAAGTCCCCCTGTATCTTTTCTGTTGATAATCATTATCAATGGTTCTAAGCATAGAAGAAACGAGGAATTCGTTCAATGGACAAAATGACTTCGATTCCGACGCTTTTTGTGCAAAATGTTCTCCGGGTCCTTCGATGATTCGGGAACCTGACAAATCCGTTTGTCCAGCTTACAATAGGAAAGGGAAAAGAAGAAACCCAGATCGGAATCGAGAGGAGCCTGACCCATGTACACCCTGAACCCCGAACAATTGGAATCCAAGCAGATCTATAAGCTGATGACCGGCACAATCACACCGCGCCCTGTTGCATGGGTGACTTCGCGTTCTACAGAGTCCGGGGTTGTGAACGCGGCCCCGTTTAGCTATTTCAATATGATTAGTTCTGAACCCCCGCTCGTCGCCATCTCTGTCGTTCGCCGCCCAAGCGGCGAGATGAAGGATACCGCGCGTAACGTCACGGAGCAGGGGGAACTGGTCGTGCATATCTGCGATGAATCCCTGGTTGAAGAGATGAACAAGACCGCTGCGGTTCTGCCGCCGGGAGAAAGTGAGATTGATCTGACCCGCCTCAGCCTGATCGACAGCGAAGCGGTGGGCGTACCCGGAATTGCGGAAGCCAAGGTGCGGTTGGAGTGCCGTCTGGAATCACATGTGCCGATCAAGGCAGATGATGGGCGAATTACCCATGACCTGCTGATTGCGCGAATCATAAGGTTCCAATTGGAGGAATCCATTTATGATGCGGAACATGGCTACGTGCTGACCCAGCAGCTGCGTCCCATTGCACGTCTGGCGGGGAGCGAATATGCGGAGTTGGGACGTCTGTTCCAGATTGCACGTCCCACGCAGCCGGGCGGGGGGGTATAGACCAGGCAGCACTAGACCAGACAGAAATAGAAGAAACTGTCGCCCTTCCTGTCCGAAATTCCGCACATCATGACCGCGCTTGAAGGTTCGCGTTGGCCGCCCACAGACAGGCGGCTGCGAACCCTTCCGTCTCCACGAACAAAAATCCGCTCCGACCGCCGCAAGTGCGGGGACGAAGCGGATTTTTTACGCCGAATCAAGAGAAGTAGGGGTTATTCCACCTCCATCGCGCAGGGATGCTCAAGCGATGATCGACAGGAATGTTACAGAATCGGCGACAGCAGACGCGTGAAGGATTCCAGCACCTTGCGCAGAAGTGGACGCAGCTTGTATTGATCCACGGTCAGCACTTCACTGTCTTCCATGTCTCTTCGGAACAGCGCTTCAAGTTCTCCGGCCTTCTGCGAATCGTAGATGATGGCATTCACTTCAAAATTCAGCTTGTAGCTGCGGATGTCCATGTTGGCTGTGCCTACGGAAGCAAGGCGGCCATCGACAACCATCGTTTTGGCATGCAGGAAGCCTTTTTTGTAGAGATAGCAGTTGACCCCGAGGTCGAGCAGTTCGCCCAGATAGGAATAGGATGCCCAATAGACCATCTTGTGATCGGGAACTTTGGGAATCATCAGATGGACTTCGACGCCTGAGAGGATCGCCATCTTGAGCGCGGTCATCATACTCTCGTCGGGAATAAAATACGGCGTCTGGATCATGATCGTATCCCGGGCTTCATCCATCATCTTGATATAAGCCAGCTTGATCGTCTCACGGCTCTGGTCGGGACCGCTGGAGATGATCTGCGCTCCAACCTTGCCTGTGAACGGTCGGTCAACGGTGAGGAACAGATTCTCGGGCAGCTTCTGCTTGACGGACAAGCTCCAGTCGTGCAGGAAGATCGCGTGCATCTGGATCAGCGCGGTGCCTTCGATTCGCAGATGGGTATCACGCCAGTAGCCGAACTTCTTGACCTCACCGAGGTATTCATCCCCCACGTTGAAGCCGCCGATATAGCCGCACGCGCCGTCGATGATGACCAGCTTGCGGTGGTTGCGGTAATTCATCTTGAAGTTGATAAACGGAATCCGCGATGGGAAAAAGGGAGCCGCTACGCCGCCCGCTTCGCGGAATTCACGCAAGAATCGGCGGTTGACTTTCTTGCTGCCCCAGGCATCGTACAGCACCCGCACTTCAAGTCCCTGCTTGGCCTTGGCGGTCAGCGCTTCGATCATGCGGCGGCCCAGGCGGTCATTCTGCCAGATGTAATATTGAACATGAATATAACGTTCCGCTCTGGCAATGTCTTGAAGCAGTGCCTCGAACTTCTCCTTGCCATCGTCATACACGGTGACTTCGTTATCCTGCGTATACAAGGAGAAATCGCCAACCATGTTCATATGCAGCAGCTCACGGTAGCGGGCAGTGCGTGGGTCATTAAAAGGAAGCTTTTCATCCAGCAATTGTTGACGTTGAACGGAAATGCCGGGCAGTAGAATCTTCTCCTGCTCCCGGAACTGGTAACGTTTGATCTTGCTGAGATTCTGGCCGAGGAACAGATACAGGACGAAGCCGACAATCGGCAGGAAAAAAAGAACCATCAACCAAGCCCAGGTTACGCCAATGTCGCGTCTCTCCAAAAAGACGACGGTGAGCGCGAGCAGCAAGTTCAGCACGAGCAGGAACCATGGAGCATGGCCAAACCAATATAATTCCAATAACAGCGACCTCCGCTTTCGATTAAGAGTGCAGTAACTTTGGTATCCTCATTATAGGGAGAAGATTGTGAATATACCATAGTCTGTTTATCCCCGAACGGGGTGGCAAGCAAACAGGCACAAGAGTATAGTTTAAACGATTGTGATAAATAAGTGAACAATTAAACGGTTTTCTGGATTGAAAAAGTCGAAAAGACGTCAAACGTAGCCCAAACGGGCCATTTGTCATCGCTTCTTTTTGTTTAAAATTTAATTGAAAGCTCGCACCGCGAGGACGGAAGGCGGGATTGAAGATGAGTGACAAGCAGATTAAATGGTTGATCTTGTTTATGCCAACCGTTGTAGTTGGTCTATGGGAATATGTTCGGCACCAGTTCCTGATGCCGGTTCTGTCGATGAACGCCGGGAATATTCTGACGCCGATTCTGGTCTTTCTGGTTAGCATCACGCTGCTGCGCCGGCTGTTTGAGAGGCTGGAACGCATGCAGCGGGAGTTGGAGCAGTCTCGCGCGGCCAGAGCCAATCTGGAGGCCCGCGAGGAGCTGGCCCGCGAACTGCATGACGGCATCGCACAGTCCTTGTTCCTGCTGTCGGTGAAGACTGATCGCATGGAACGCCGCGCTGCCGAGGCAGGGCTGGGCGGCGAGCTGGACGCCGTGCGCCGCACCGTCCACGAAGTGGACCGCTATGTTCGCCAGGCGCTGGCGAACCTGCGCGAGCCTGCGGGCGCCCCGTCCGCAGCGGTTCCTGCGGACGAACAGCGGCCTGCTGCGCGGCCAAGGCACGCGGCCGCAGGGCAGGCCGCAGCGGGCGAGGCGGCACACCGCGCCTCGCCGGGCGGCAGCAGCGCCGATCAGGGCGCGGAAGCGGCGGGTACAGCCGCTTCCCCAGGAGGTGCCGCCGCCGGTTATGCGGCGGAGGAATCGATGGCCGCGCGCGTCGGCCGGTTGGCCGAGGAGGCGATGATCGACGTATGGGTCGATTGGAGCCTGCCGGATGACGCGCTGGCAAGCCGCGAGAAGGCAGAGCTGCTCGCCTGCATCCGCGAAGCGGTGATTAACGTGCGCAAGCATGCGAACGCTGCACATGCGCAGGTGACCGGCGCAGGTGATGCCGCCGGATGGAGCGTGGAGATCGCGGACGATGGCCGTGGGTTCGACGGCGATCCTCTGGCGGCTGTTGGCCGCTATGGGCTGAAGATCATGGAGGATCGGGCGCAGGAGATGGGCTGGCAGTTCAGTTGGGAGTCGAAGCCGGGGCGGACATCGGTTCGCATTGGCGGAGGAGGAGGGACATTATGAATCGCTGCCGAGTTCTAATTGTCGATGACCACAAGCACGCTCAGGAGGCCATCTGTGATATTTTGTCGCTTGATCCGCTGTTTGAGGTAGTCGGGGTGGTATCGGATGGTGCTGAAGCGATCTCGTTCACCGAACAGTGGATGCCCGATCTGATTCTGATGGACATTCGGATGGGCGGAATGGGCGGGCTTGAAGCGACCGGAAGGATCAAGATCGCCTATCCGTACGTCAAGATCGTCATGATTACGGTATCTGATGATATTGCTTATCTGCTGGAAGCCTTGAAACAAGGGGCACAGGGGTATCTGCTCAAGAATCTGGCCCCCTCCACATGGATTGAATATCTCAAGGCGATTGTCAGCGAAGAGGCGCCGCTCAGTCGTGAGCTTGCCTTTCAGATTCTCAAGGAATTCTCCGCACCCGCTGCGAAGCAGCCGGAAAGCGATGCGCTGACGACGCGGGAACGCGAGATTCTGCGTCAGGTCGCTTCCGGTCTGACCAACCGCGAAGCGGGCGAGAATCTGGGCATATCCGAACACACGGTCAAAAATCATCTCAAGAACATTCTCCAAAAGCTGCAACTGCAAAATCGCGTCCAATTGACCCGCTACGCGATGGAGAAAGGCTGGGTCGGCCGCGATGGGTTTGGCGGGGAACATTAAGCCGGCCCAAGGTCAGAAAGGAAGGAACAAATGAACGCATCCTACGGATGGAAAAAGGTCGGCGCGCTAGTGCTTGCGATCTGGATGATCGTATCGGCGGCGCTGCCGGGCCTTGCTTCGGCGCACGCGACGCTGCTCTCGTCCACGCCGGCCGATCAGACATCGGTGGCGGAGATGCCGGAGCAGATTCTCTTGACGTTCAACGAGACGATCCAGGGTGAATTCTTGTCGATCGTCGTCACCGATACCAAAGGCAAAAAGATGCCGCTCGAAGAAGCCCGATTGTCTCGAATCGACGAACATGTCGTCGTGGCGGATCGGTCGGGCGAATTTCCCGACGGCATCTATACGATGAACTGGCGCGTCGTTTCGGCGGACGGCCATCCAATCCGGGGTACGATCCGTTTCGGAGTCGGTTCGGAAGGGGTGCTGACCGACGCGGGAACGGCGGGCGGGGCGGCGGATTACACGCCGGGCGCGGATACGATTGTGCAGCGGGCAATTCTGTATACGCTGCTGTCGCTGACGGCGGGAAGCCTCTTGTTCTTGGGCTTCCTGCTTCCGGTCGAACTTCGCGGGAACCGCGACATCGTGCGCCCAGCCCGGATCTGGTTCTGGGGTTCGCTGGCCGGGCTGCTGATCGTCGTGTTGATCGGGCTGCCGCTTCAGGCCAAACTGTTCGCGGACGTGCCGTGGAGCGAAGCGTTCGGCAAAGAGATTCTGAGCCAGACGCTCGAAGGAACTTCTTCGGGCCGGATGTTCCTGCTTCAACTGCTGCTGCTCGCCATGATCGCGGGCGCGGTAGTCGTCAACAACCTGATGAACTGGGGGCGAAGGGGAGGCCATTGGACGATCGCAATTATCGGATTCGTGCTGCTGCTCGTCACCAAAGCGCTGACGGGTCATGCGGCAGGTTCGGAACATGTCTTCGCTCAGGTGTTGGCCGATACGCTGCATCTGCTCGGCGCTTCGGTCTGGGTCGGCGGCCTGCTGATCCTGCTGCTTCTCCTGCCGAAAGCGAAAAGAAGCGAACCCACATTCTGGGCCGCTTCGTTCCGGCGCTTTACGCCATGGGCGTTCGGTTCGGTGATCGCGCTGATCTTGAGCGGCGTGGTGATGAGTCTCGCGCATGTCCCGAGCTGGAGCGCGCTCTTCGACAGCCGATATGGTCTGCTGATCGTAATCAAAGCTGCGCTGCTGTTGGTCATGGGGGCACTTGGATTCTTGCATTTCCGTCGCGCCAACCGGCAGAACGGCGAGCGCAGCATGGTGTCGCTTGCCGCCGAACTTACGGTCGGCATCATCGTGCTGGTATTGGCCGGGCTGCTTACGAATGTACCGACTCCGCAGCCCGCTGCGGCTGCGCCGCAGACGTTCTCGGACAAGCAGCAGGCACAGGATTCGGACGATGCGGTGATTGCGCTCAAGGTCGAACCGCTGCAGGTTGGAACCAGCACGTTCACGGTTCGTTTTACGGACAAATACGGAGCGCTGCGAACCGATTGGCAGCAGGTCACGCTGAAGATCGCGCCGCAGGCCTCGCCGGATGACTACACCGAAGTGCGCACCCAAGCGCAGGAAGGCGGAAACTACACGGCTTCGGGTCTGTATTTTGGCAGTGCGGGATTATGGAAAGTCGAAGTGCACGGGCTGTCCGAGAAATTCGAGCAGGCCGATTATACGTTCACGATGGAAGTGCGGTAACGAATAACGAATCTACTATTTCACAAAGGCGGGATCAAAGATCATGAAAAATCGTACAGAAACGAAGCAGCAAGCCCACAGACAGTCGAACACTCAATCCGAGCGGAAACTGAACCGAACTTGGAAAAAACTGCTGACCCTTGCGGCTCCGGCTTCGGCGGCGCTGTTGATGTTCGCCGCAGTCGCCAGCGCCCATGTCTCGGTGCTTCCGAAAGAATCGACGATTGGCGCTTGGGAGACCTATACCATGAAGGTTCCGGTCGAGAAAGACGTCAACACGAACAAAGTCGTGCTCAAAATGCCAAAAGGCGTCGAATTCCAACAGTACGAACCGATTCCGGGCTGGAAAACAACGGTCGATGAAGCGGCCGGCACGGTGACTTGGCAAGCGCAGGGCGACGGCATCGCCGCCGGGCAGTTCCAACGCTTTACGTTTGTCGCCAAAAACCCGGAACAGCCTGGCGAAGCCGCTTGGGACGCATTCCAATATTATGCGGACGGCAGCATCGTAGAGTGGACCGGCGACGAAAGCGCGGATACGCCTCATTCGATCACCACGATCGGCGCGGAAGCCAGCGGCACGGCTGCGAATTCGCACGGTCAAGCGGTCGCTCCGAACGCGTCTTCCGATCCGGCTGCCGAGCAGACGGAAGAAGGTCAAGCCGCCGAATCGGAAACCGGCGTCAGCGACCCGGCTTCGGCAGCGTCCGAAGAGAACGAACAAGCCGATTCCGCCGCAGCTTCGGACACAGGGACGGTCAGCGAACCGACTACTGCGGCTGCGGATGCGCCGTCGGATGCCGAGCCGTCGTCCGGACAGTCGGTGCTGCTGTATGTAACGCTTGCGCTGTCGATCGTGGCGATCGGGTTATCCGCCTTCGCTCTGGCATCGCGCAAACGGAAATAAGGACTTGCCCAGCCGGAAATCGCTCGGCTGACCGCTTCGGGAATATTCCCGAAGCGGTTTTTATTTACGCTGCCGTTACAATCTTCTCGAACGAAGCTGACGCTCACGGCGTAATCTGGCAGATAGAGTGAAAAAGGAACGGAGTTCTCGGCGTCGCGTTTACGAAAGGCGCGGCAAAAGCTTGGATAGCGGAGCCAGCCTGATGCGGAGAATCCCGACGAGAGGAGTATAACGTCATGACGATGACTCAAGAACAACATCTTCGCCTGTTGGGCGTGAATAAGAAGGCAGAGTTTCGGCAAGAAACGGAAGGTTCAGCCGCTTCGCAATCGGAAGGTGCGGGATCGAAATGCGTCGCTGTGCCGATTCTGAGACAAACGGACACCTGCGGAGAAACGCAGCGGCTGCTGCTCCGACATCCTGAGGCGGCCTGTGCGGTCGTCTGCGATGATCGCGGAAGACCAGCCGGATTGGTCATGAGCGACGCTTTTCTTATCCAAATGAACGCGGAGTTCGATCCCGAGCATCTGTACGAACTGCCAATCAGCCGCTTGATGGGACTGCATCCGCTGACGGTCGATGCCGGTATGCCGATTGACCGTGTGCTTGAGCTGGCGGCGGCGCGTTCCTCGCGCACCCGTACGGACGCCGTGATCGTGACGCAAGGCGGCGTATTGATTGGCGTGCTTCAGGTGCAGGCGGAAGAAGTTTAGGCCCGAGGCACAACGGCAACGGACTTGGTTTGAAAAGAGTTTACGGAAATCGGCTTCGTGATTCGCAGACCTGCTGCGGATCGCCATGCCGATTTTTTGCGATGCGCGAGTCAAGAAAATGCAGTCATAGACATTGTGGTACATAACATGATATATTGTTATATATTTTAGTTCAGGACGGGAGGGCTTATTTTTGAAAGACACTGCTTCTTCGATACCGATGTACGAAAGAATCTTTAATGAGACCCGGGAACTGATCGACACCGGCGTATACCGCAGCGGAGACAAGATTCCTTCGGAAAAAGAATTGGCCGACGAATACGGAGTCAGCCGCATCACCAGCAAGAAAGCATTGGATCTGCTGGCGGCCGAAGGCGTCATCGTGCGCATGCCCGGCAGAGGATCGTTCGTGGCTTCTGCCGAAAATCGTGAAGCGCGTGAACAGCGGGAGCATCGGACGATGCTTCCGACCGCACTGCGCACCGAATCGGCGGAGTCCGGCTCGGCTCAGAATAGGAAAGAGAAGATGATCGGGCTGGTGCTGACCGATTTCTCCGCCAGTTACGGCACCCGGCTGCTCTACAGCATGGAAGAGTTCACGCGCAAAAACGATTGTTTTCTCGTGCTGCGCCGTACGTTCGGCGATCAAGGCAGTGAGGAAGCGGCGATTCAGAAAATGCGCAGCCTTGGCGTGGACGGAATGATCGTGTTCCCCGCGCAGGGCGAATATTTTAATGCCGAGATTCTGAAACTCGTGATCGCCGAGTTTCCGCTGGTGCTGATCGACCGGAAACTCAAGGGGGTAGCGGCTTCTTCGATCAGCACGGACAATACGGAAGCGGCGGTATTGGCCGTCAATCATCTGTTCGATCTGGGTCATCGGCAGATCGCGCTGATTTCTCCGCCGCCCCGCGATACGACGGCGATCGAAGAACGAATCGACGGTTTTGTACGCGCCCACGCCGACCGAGGCATCGCGGCGGATCGCGGTCTTTGGATGAACAATATCACGGCAACGCTGCCGGATGCCTTTTACAGCGACAATATCGAAGCGGAGATCGCACGCATCGCGGAGCATCTGAAGAAGCATCCGGAGATCACGGCCTTTTTCGCAATTGAATATTATATCGCGCTGCTCGCCAAAGCCGCCGCCGAACGGATCGGCCGCCGCGTGCCGGAGGATTTGTCGATCATCTGCTTCGACAGTCCAACGCTGAATGTCGGTGAAGGTTATCTGTTTACGCATATTCGGCAGCGCGAAGAAGAAATGGGCCGATTGGCGATCGAGACGGTGCTCGGGATCATGGCGGGCGAACAACCGGCCGCGGAGGTGCGTTTGCCCGCCGAGTTGGTACCCGGCGCTTCGACGACCCAGGTTCGCGTGTAGGCCTGCGGCTTGAAACCTCTCAAGCGCTGCCGACTGATGACGATCGTGTCGCTCGTACTGGGCGCTTTGCTGTGTACAATCCAATAAAATGCAAAAAGCTTCGGAAAAAGAGAGATCTGCCCTGAGAGCGGACATTCTTTTTTTGAAGCTTTTTTACATACCGATATACTAAAAATAATAAATAACATATTGACATGTATATATTATACCAATATACTCATTATTGAGAACGCTTACATAAGAGATCGGGCAAGCAGGGTCTCGGAAAAGAGGTGTCAGATGCAGACGATGCAAGGCATGCCGCTAGCGCTGAAAAGACTGGCTGCGGAAGTTAGGGAAAAACAAAACGACGCGGTAGCGGAGCGTTTCGCACGTTGTTTGGCGAATACGTGGAACACGACGCTGAAGCGGCAAAGCGACGGAACGACTTTTGTGATTACCGGCGACATCCCGGCCATGTGGTTGAGAGATTCGGCGGCGCAGGTTCGGCCTTTTCTGATCGTCAGCGAAGACGACGAAGTTGGCGATCTGATCGAAGGGGTCGTACGCAGGCAGTTCCAGTATATCGAGCAGGACGTTTATGCGAACGCGTTTAACGAAGAAGCGAACGGACGCGGTCATCAAGGGGACGCGACGGAGAGCGGCCCGTGGATCTGGGAACGCAAATACGAGATCGATTCGCTGTGTTATCCGATCCAACTGGCCTATCTGCTCTGGAAAAACGCCGGACGCACCTCGCAATTCGACGATCCGTTCCGCCGGGGCGTACGGGCAATTATCCGAACGTGGAGAACCGAACAGCGCCATGAAGAACAATCACCTTATCGCTTCGAGCGGAGCGACGGTGCGCCGACCGATACGCTGAAACGCGGCGGACTCGGCAGTCCTACGGCTTTCACCGGCATGACCTGGTCGGGATTTCGACCGAGCGACGATGCTTGTCGCTATGGATATTTGGTTCCTTCTAACGCTTTTGCCGTCGTGGTTCTGGGATATGCTGCGGAGATTGCCCGGGAAGTGCTGAACGATTTAGTGCTGGCGGAGGAGGCGGAAGTTCTCGCTTCGGAGATCGAAGCTGGCATCGGACGTTACGGCGTGATCGAACATCCCGAGTTGGGCCGATTGTACGCGTACGAGGTGGACGGGCTAGGTTCGGTCAACCTGATGGATGACGCCAATGTGCCGAGTCTGCTGTCGCTGCCGTACTTGGGTTTCTGCGACAAGGACGATCCGCTGTACCGGGCGACCCGAAGTTTTGTGCTGAGTTCGCGCAATCCTTATTTTTACGAAGGGGAAGCGGCTTCGGGAATCGGCAGTCCGCATACTCCGCCGCATTATATCTGGCATATCGCGCTGGCGATGCAAGGCATGACCGCAGAGCGCGAAGAGGAGCGCCGGGAGATGCTGGAACTGATTATGAGGACGGACGGCGGAACCGGCCTGACCCATGAAGGCTTCCATGCGGATCGTCCGGAAGAGTTCACCCGTCCATGGTTCTCCTGGTCCAACATGATGTTCTGCGAGCTGGTCTTGACGGACAGCGGCATTGTCGTTAAACGATAGATCCGAACTTTTTACAAACAAAGAGGAGGCGGGAAAGATGAGAAAAGCGTTCGCAAAAATCGCGGCGGCCGCGTTGTCGATCGGATTGTTGGCAGGGTGTGGAGCAGGCGGAGGCGGAGCATCGAACGCACAGGGTTCTGGCGGCAAAACGACGCTGACGTTATGGGGCGACTGGGGCGGAGATGGCCAGAAGCAGATCCAGACGATGGTAGACGCGTTCAACAAATCGCAGGACAAGATTCAGGTCAAATACGCGCTTCAGCAGGACGTAATTACCAAGTTCCTGACGGCGGCGACCAACGGCGGAACGCCGGACATCGTGTTCTGGGACCGCTGGCGGACTTCGCTGTATGCGCCCAAGAACGTCCTGCATCCGATCGACGAATATCTGGAGCGCGACGGGATCAAGCGGGAAGACTTTTACAGCGAGGCGCTAAAAGAACTGACGTATCAGGACAAGCTGTACGGTATGCCGCTGACGGTCGATACGCGCGCGCTGTTCTATAACAAGAAGATGCTGAACGACGCCGGTTTGCAGCCGCCTCAGACCTGGGACGATCTGGAGAACGTGGCGCAGAAGCTGACCAAATGGGATGGCAATAAACTGAACGTTGCGGGCATGTCACTTGGCGATCCCGGATTGTTCAGCATGTATATCCAGCAGGCGGGCGGTTCCATGCTGACCGAAGACAACAAAGTCAACGTCAATACGGATGCCGGCAAGCAGGTGCTCGATTTCTGGGGTCGCCTGATGAACGAAGACAAAGTGTACAAGGTCGGCTTTGAAGAAGGGTTGGGTGAAGGCGCGGACGCGTTCGTTACCGGCAAAGTGGCGATGCTCTACACCGGTCCGTGGATGCTCAGTACCTACGACAAATACGGCAAAGACCTGGATTACGGCATCGTGCCGCCGGTCAAAGGACCGAACGGCGATACTGGAGGCAACATGGGCGGTTTCGGTCTGGTCATTCCGCAGGGATCAAAAAATCCGGACGCCGCATGGGAATTCGTGAAGTGGTGGACGGCGAACAAAGATAACGCGCTGCTGTGGGCCAAAACGAGCCAGAACATTCCAGGTTTCCGTCCAGCCGTCGAAGATCCGTATTTCTCCGAAGACGAGCGTTGGAAGCCGTTCCTCGAAGCGCTGGAATACGCGAAAGTGCGTCCGACCCATTCGGGTTATTCCGTGATGGAGGAGAATGGGCTGATTCCGAATCTGGAATTGTTCCTGCAAAACAAGCAAAGCGCGGAAGATACGCTCAAAAAAGCGCAGACCGATGGCGAGCGGCTGCTTCAGGAAAACACGGTTGTGCAATAACCGACACTCCGCGTTCGCAAGGACGGATCGCGCATCACGCGCCGCCTCGCCGATCTTGGGCGGGCGGCGTCTACCTTAAGGAGGCAATCCTATGATCTCAGCCGGAAAACTGGAAAAATCGCGTCCGTCGGCCGGAACCGGACTCGGCCGCCATCAGGCGCGAATGGGCTATCTGTTTATCCTGCCGACCATGCTGCTGTTCGCGGTCTTCATGGTCATTCCCGTCGTCATGGCTCTGTACTTGAGCTTCACGAATTATGACGTTCTCAGTAAAAACGATTGGATCGGCTTGGCCAATTACAGCCGTCTGCTTCAGGATAATCTGTATTGGCAGACGTTCCTCAACGTAGGCTTCTACGCGATCGTGTTCGTGCCGCTGAACCTGCTGATCTCGCTGCTGCTTGCCGTGCTGCTCAACCGGGCGGCACGCGGAGTCAAAGTCCTGCGTACCTTCTATTATCTGCCGACGCTCACCTCCGCCGTGGCGGCCGCGACGGTCTGGCTGTGGCTGCTGCATCCCGAATACGGCATGGTGAATGGTATTCTGTCCGCGTTCGGCATCGTCGGTCCAGCTTGGACGTCACAGACGGAAACGGCGATGATCGCCATCATCATGATGACGCTCTGGCAGAGTGTAGGCTCCAACATGATTATCTATCTGGCGGGTTTGCAAGGGATTCCGGATTATCTCTACGAATCGGCCCGGCTCGATGGGGCATCCCGTTTCGACTGCCTGCGCTATATTACGTGGCCGCAGCTTCGCCCAACAACATTCTTGGTCAGTACCATGTCGATTATCGGGGCGCTGCAACTGTTCGATCAAGCGTTCGTGCTGACGCAGGGCGGCCCGGCTAATGCCACCAAAACGCCGGTCTACCTGATCTATCAGCAGGGCTTCAACCAACTGCAAATGGGCTACGCGTCGGCGCAGGCGTTCGTGCTGGCGATGGCGATTCTGATCTTCTCGCTGATTAGCATGCGTTTGAACCGTTCGGAAGAATCCATTCTGTAAACGCCGTATTCGGACAAGGGAGGCGAAAGTTCTATGAGCACCGCAACGGGCAAAGGCGCGGGTCTATCGGGCGGCAAAACGAAAAATGCGCCGAATCCGGCCGCGCGGCGGCTGGTAAACGGTCTGGCTTTCTATATCGTGGGAATTCTGATTGCGATCGTGATGTTCCTGCCGTTCTACTGGAGCGTGATGACTTCGTTCAAGCCGGACGAAGACATGTTCAGCATGCCGATCCGGTGGATTCCAACGTCGTTTACGTTGGAGCACTATGTTAAAGCATTTACCACCGTTCCTTTCGGATTGTATTTCTGGAATTCATTTTTCCTCGCGGCGACCGGCGTTGTGCTGAACCTGTTCTTCGGTTCGCTGAGTGGGTATGCGTTCGCCAAGTTGAAGTTCAAAGGCAACTCGGCCATGTTTCGGGTGCTGCTGGCCGCCATGATGGTGCCGGGCATCGTGACGATGATTCCGAGCGTGTATGTGCTGCGCCATATTCCGCTGATGGGCGGCAATGATCTGTTCGGAGACGGCGGCATGGGGCTGATGAACTCGTTCTGGGGCATCATTCTGCCCGGCGCTTCGGGCACGTTCGCGGTGTTCTTCATGCGCCAATTCTTCCTGACGCTGCCGTCCGACATGATGGAGATGGCGCGGATCGAAGGCTGCGGCGAATTCCGCATCTTCTGGAACATCTACCTGCCGCTGACCAAGCCGGCGCTGGCAACGCTCGGAATCTTCACGTTTCAGGCAGGATGGAACAGCTTCCTGTGGCCGATGATCGTGCTGAACGACCCGAATAAAGCGACCATTCAGATGGGGCTTCAGGCATTCTCGTTCAATTTCCAGACCGATTACGGACCGATGATGGCCGGAGCGCTGGTGGCAATCCTGCCGATCCTGATCCTGTTCCTCGCGCTTCAGCGATATTTCATTCAGGGCATCGCGTTCAGCGGGATCAAAGGATAGCCGGGGCGGAGACGGAGAGCCGAGCAGGTAGAGGCGAAAGCCGAAGATCGGGAGCGGCCGCATGAACGGGCGCGTTGTGAGCTGTGAACCGTATCTGGAACATAAACGAACCGGCTGCGGACGGTAGGCGCTGCTGTTGATTCGCAGTCGTAACGCAACAAACCGAGAGGAGAGCGATCATGCCGATCGACGAAAAAGAATGGACGCGCAGAGCGGACGAAGCGCAGCGCGTATTGGAGGAGCGGTTCTGGAACGAATCGATCTCCATGTACAATATCGAAACGCCTTGTCCGAATGGAGACTGCAACACGATCTTTCATTATTGGTGGATGGCGCATGCAGCCGATGTCCTGATCGACGGATACGAACGGACCGGCAACGAATTCTACAAAATGCGGCTCGGCAAACTGTACGACGGCGTGCTGGCGCGTAACGACGGCGTCTGGCCCAACGAACTGTACGACGATATGGAATGGATGGCGCTGGCTTGGCTGCGTGCATACGAATCGACCGGCGAGCCGCGCTATCGCTCCGCTGCTTTGGAATTGTGGGCCGATATCAAGACGGGATGGAACGAGACCATGGGCGGCGGGATCGCTTGGCATAAACGGCAGCCGGGATACAAGAATACGCCGGCCAACGCGCCGGCGGTCATCCTCGCGGCGCGGCTGCATCGCGTTTTCGGAAGCGCGGACGATCTGGACTGGGCGCACCGCATCTACAATTGGCTGAAAGCCAATCTGGTCGATCCCGCTACGGGCTTCGTCTGGGACGGTATGAACCGTCTCGGCGACGGACAGATCGACAAAGACTGGGAATTCACCTACTGCCAAGGCGTATTCGTCGGCGCGGCGGCTGAACTGTATCGCTGCACCGGCGAAGATCTTTATGCGTTCGATGCAGCGCGGACGCTGGGAGCCGCGCGCGTACGGCTCGCGGACGAAGAAGGCGTGCTGCCGGACGAAGGCGGCGGAGATGCCGGGCTGTTTAAAGGGATTCTCGCGCGGTATGCGGCGGAAGCGGCAAGATGGATTGGAGATAGCGCAGCGGACGATCGAGAAGGAGTAGGCGGGCAGGATTCCGGGCGAGGACAATCCGCGGTTCGGGCGTCGGAGAGCAGCGAATTGGCGAACGAGTGGGCGGCTGGTTCTGCCGCCGAAGGTACGAATTCGGCGGGAGAAGCGCGGGAGTTCGGCGCCGGGGGAGCTTCGGGCGATGAGGCCGCGCAATGGCTCACGCATAACGCGGACATCCTCTGGGCGCGAGGCCGGGCGGAAGGCGCCGCGTTGTTCGGGCCGGACTGGAGGCGGGAGCCGGAAAGTCCGGTGCAGCTCTGCACGCAGCTTAGCGGCGTGATGCTTCTGGAGAGCGCCGCCCGGTTGGAAGGCGGCATGCCGGAGGCGGACTCGGGCGCAGACGAGAGCGGAGCCGGGTCGAGCGCCGTCAGAACGGGAGCAAACTTAGGCGCGGCTGAAAGCGCGGCAGCGGATAACGCAAGCGCTGCGGATTCGGGTCCGGATTCCTCCGTTCGGTCGGGAATCTGGAACGAACGCGCAGAGCGGTTCCAGATGATCCTGTATGAGCGTTACCATAATCCGGCGACCGGGATTCTAAACCAATGGTTCCCTGGCAGCCACAAGACAGAGAACGAACCGTTCTATTATTGGTGGCAGGCTCACGTGATCGACGTGTTTGTCGATGCGCTGGAGCGGACGGACGACATCAAATATGCCGAACGGATCGAAGAATTGGCCGTTCATCTGCGCCGAAGCAATGGCGATACGTATCTGCATAACTATTACGACGATATGGAATGGCTGGCGCTGGCATTTCTCCGCGCTTACCAAGCGACAGGCAAGGATGCTTACAAGCAGCATGTGTTGGAGTTATGGGCGGATATCCGTACCGCTTGGAACGACAACTGCGGAGGCGGCATGGCTTGGAAAAAAGACCAGCTCGACTACAAAAACACGCCTGCCAACGCGCCTGCCGCTATTTTGGCCGCTCGGCTGTATCGGGAGTTCGGCGACGCGGAGGATTTGGAGTGGGCCAAGCGGATCTATGCGTGGAACCGCGACAATCTGGTCGATCCGCAGACCGGCTTCGTCTGGGACGGGCTGAATCGTCTTGGCGACGGCCGGATCGATAAAGATTGGGAATTCACGTACTGTCAAGGCGTCTTCCTCGGCGCGGGAGTGGAGCTGTATCGCTGCACCGGCGACCGCATTTATCTGGAAGAAGCGCGGCGGACGGCATCCGCCTGCATCGAACGGTTATGCGATCCGGTATCGCTCAAGCTGCCGGACGAAGGAATCGACGATACCGGACTGTTCAAAGGCATCCTTGTCCGCTACCTGATGCTTCTGCTCGAAGAAGCGCCGGATCATCGTCAGGTTCTGGAAGTGTTGAACTGCAACGCTGCTTTGCTATGGCGGCAGGGCATCGATCCGTACACCGGGCTGTGCGCTCCCGACTGGGCCGCGACGCCGGTGCTGCCCGTTCAACTTAGCGTACAGTTGAGCGGGATTATGCTGACGGAAGCCGCCGCGCGGCTGGAACGCCGCAAGATCCCCGCAGTTTCAGACGTCTAGGCAGCGACTTCGCAGACTCGGCACGAAGCAGCATGCCGGGTATAACTTCCGAACGACGTTTGTATGGAAGCCAAGCAGAAGCAAACGAAAAACCTCTTCCGATCGAATCGGGAAGAGGTTTTTCAGTGTGCTTTTTGATCTCTGGGGGCTAGGCTTTCGCGCACTATCACGCCAAGCGGCAGCCTGCGTCTGAGGCAGACGCGAATCTACCCTCTGCAATGCGGCGCTGTGGTCATTCTGTCCGGCTTATTTTGGAGCAAAATGCTGACCAAATCACAACATTTCGCTCAGAAGGAGACGACAAGCCCGTCTGATGGGGCGGAATCGTGAAGTGCGGTCAACGTTAAACGGTAAACCTATCCTTTTTACCAGGTATTAAGGTTCCTGCGGCTTCGCTTCAAGCCATGCGAACATCTCCGCCAGCACCCGCATGCGGGTCTCCTGCGCCATATGATGTCCCAGCCCTTCCAGACGGGCTAGGGTGACGGACTTGCCGAGCCTGCGCAGCTCGGCGTACATGCGCTCGCCGTGGCCGTAGTCCACCTGCGTATCCTCGGTTCCGTGCATAATCAGCACGGGACAATCCAGGCGCTTCGCCATATCGATGGGCGAACGCTCTCGGTAGACATCCGGCAGCTTGTAGGCCGAACCCCGAATGACCCGCTTGAGCATGCGGCGGAGATCAATCCGCTCCTCGTAAGTGACGGCCAGATCGGACAGGCCGCCCCAGAGTATAAGCCGCGAAGCATCTTCTGCGATCGCCGCGTCCGTCGCGTTGATCGAGCCGCGCGAGAAGCCCAGCACCGCGATTCGGCTTGGATCAGCCCCTGGAATCGCACGGGCCAGCCGCACGGCGACCCGCGAGTCCTCCAGATCGGCCCCGCCAAATTCGTCATGCCCGACCCCGCTTTCGCCTCCACGGTAGCAGGGCGCAAGCACAATATGGCCGAATGACGCAAATTCGGCCAGCCAATCCAGACGAACCCGGCCCACCCGGCCGATCCCGCCCCGGCAGTACACCAGCACCGGATAGGAATCCGGTGCCTGAATCTCCCAGGCGCGGGCGGACTCCCGCGCCTCCTGCCCGTTACCTCCCACTTCAGCTCTGCTGTCTTCGGAGATTCGCGCCTGTTCGCTGCCAGTACCCGCAGCTTCTATAGGAAGCCTGCGCGAGCCGTATTCTTTGGCTTGGCTGCCGCATGCATCCAAAGCCCGTTCCCCGGCTTCAGATGCACTCGTGTTCTTCCAATCGGCCGCGTTACCTGCGGTTTCATTATTCTTCGCGTGCCATGCTTGCATTGCTGCTTCGGCTATATCTTTCGCACCCGTTCGTATACAGGCTACCGCTTCGGCTGTTAATTGCGCATCGTCGAAATAGCGTCTCAGCCAGTTCTTCATCTCTCCGGCTGTCATCTCCAATCCGGCAGGCAGGGCGATGTAGGCCATCACGCGCAGACCGTCAGACAAATAAGTGATCCGATAAATCATCTTGATCTCCTTTCGCGCCGCCGCGCCCAGGTTGTATAGTCGTAAGAGTTATTCTTTATCTTACCCTGCGAAGCTCTGCCTTCCAAATCCTTCGGGGAATTTGGAAGAGCCTATTCGCTTTCTTCATCAGGTTTGCTATCCAGTTTTTTATCTTTTTTTTGTATTTTGAACGGAAATGATACAAATTCTGTGGATGCCCCGTCTTCTCAGTGTATACACGGCAAGGGAGAGCGGCCGCACTTCACGAGGAGGTTTACCGATGAATAATTCACAACCGGAATCCGATGCATTTCGCGCGGTATTTCTTGAATATTATCCCGGCGTGCGCCGGAAGTTAGTAGCGATGGTGAAGAATGAAGCGACAGCAGAGGATTTAGCCCAGGAGGTGTTCCTGCGATTGTATCGCAATCCACCGGATGATCCTCGAGTCATTGGAGCCTGGCTGCACCGGGTGTTAACCCGGATCGCTTATGACCATACCGACCAACTGGTTCGGCAGCGAAAACTTCAAGAGAAGCAGCAGCAGTATTTCGACCGCGAAAGCTCAGGCGAGAATGGTGAGGATGTACTCGTTCGCAGTGAAGAACGACAAGAGATGGCCGAACTGCTGGAGGAGCTGCCTGAACGGGATCGACAAGCTCTCATGCTGCGATACTCCGGTTATAGCTATGCGGAGATCGCTGAAGAGATTGCCGTTCAGCCGCCCCGAGTAGGCTCGCTTCTGAGCCGGGCAACAGACAAACTGCGCAGACGTGCTGAGGAGAAGCCTAACGGGTTGGTTTAGGATGGTAAGCCCTTCGGACAGGAACCTGACGGAAATCGGAAGCTTACGGATTGGATCGAACCTGGCATGAGCGAACATCTGGAAACTCGCCGGGATTCACAATTTCAGGGAGGTTGTACAAGATGACAACAATGAATGATAAGGAACGTGAACAGGAATTGGCAAACGAGGCATGGGGACGCATGCAGACTCGTCTGCGGCAGGAGCCAGTCAATCCGGCGTGGAATACATGGGAAGCCCGCAAAAATGAAGCGGTTCAGGTGGCTGCTGAAAGTCATCATGCGTCGAATGAAGAAGCGGGACACCTTTCCTCGATCGGTACGCCGCAGCCGCTGATTTCCGGCACGGCTTCGACAGCGGGCACGTCGGCCGCTCCAGCACGCCGCCGGCTGTCTGCCAAAGGCCGCAAAAGCATCGTGAAGCTGACGCTGGCCGCAGCTGCGGCGGCAGCGATTGTCACGGCGGTAACACCAGCCGGCAACCATGCGCTGGCTGACATTCTGAACCGGTTTACCATGGATGAGACGGTATTGGTTCAGGAAGATGATATGCGCGATATGATCCAGCTGGTCTATAACGACGACGAACCCATTACGTCGGACAATCGTTATGGCAGCTTCGAGAACGTCTCAGAGAGCCGCTTCGAGCCGAACGAAACCCCGCAAACTTTTATCAAAAAACTGGGCTTCAAGCCGATTGTCGCACCGGACGGAGCAGAGATGCACATGTCGATGTCGCGGGGAAGCAAGACGATTATGAAGCTGCATGTGGCGGAAGTCAACGAGGCGATGCGCCGCTTGGATGCACCTAATCTCTTCCCGCAGGAAGCAGACGGCAAAGCGATTACGATGATTTATCCGGATGCGATCAATTACAATTTTAGTCTGAATGATGACACCGGCAGCAACTGGGCCAATTTGACGCAATCGGAGATGCCGACCGTGGAATTCGACGATTCGTTCCCGTTCGACGAAACGATGAAAGCCGTCATCAATTTCCCGGGTCTACCCGGCGACTTGAAAGACAGCCTGGAACGTTCGGCCGTATCCAGCGGCAAGCTTCCGCTTCCGATGTATGCCAACGGCACCGCGCATCAGATCGACGTGGACGGAGTGAGGGTGACATACACCTACGACGCGGAGCATAAGACCTACGATGCGTTCTGGAAAAAGAACAATATGTTGTTTGAGTACAGCGCGGCTGAAAGTTTCCGTCAAGATGAAGCCGGCTTCCTCAAATTCCTGAAAGGACTGGTTGTGCAGTGAACGCCAAACCCGAAGCGGTGATTCCTGCCGTTTATACACAAGGACTCAGCAAAATCTATGATAATGGACGCGGATGCAGGAACATTACGCTGACGGTGGGGAAAGGGGAAGCCTTCGGCTTCCTCGGTCCCAATGGTGCAGGGAAAAGCACCTTTGTCAAAATGCTCGTAGGACTCGTTCATCCAAGTGTCGGGGACGGCACCCTGTTTGGTCATCCGATCGGTTCGGTCGAAGCGCGGCGGCGGATGGGGTATCTACCGGAGTTGTACCGCTATCCCGAATGGCTGACCGGAGAAGAAGTTATGAAGCAGCACGCGAGTCTGCTTGGGATTCGAGGGGCGCAGGTCAAGACGCTGATTCGGGAAGGGCTGGATCAGGTCAGCATCGGCAGACGGGGTTCGGATCGGGTTAAGCAGTATTCCAAGGGGATGCAGCAGCGCTTGGGTCTGGCTTGTGCGCTGCTGGGGAAACCGGACATTCTATTTCTGGATGAACCTTCCTCAGCCATGGACCCGGTTGGACGACGTGAAGTGCGTGAACTGCTGATCGAACTGAAGAAGCAGGGCACCACGCTGTTTCTCAACTCCCATCTAATGGAGGATGTCGAGGCAGTATGCGACCGGATGGCGCTCATGTTAAACGGCGAGATGATCCGGGAAGGGTCGGTTGCCGAGATGCTGCAAGTCAAAGTCCGCTGGCGATTCAAAGTCGGCGGATTTTCGCCCGTTTTGCTGGATTGGCTGCGTGAAGAAAGCGGTCTGCCTATTTCGCAGATCGAAAAGCAAAGTGACGAAGCGGATACGATTTCAAACTGGGAACACCCCGTTTGGCTGGAGGCAGAATTGGAAGACGAGAACCAGGCAGGACGGTTGAATATGCTGATTGTCGAACAGGGAATGACATTGTATGAAGCTCACGCCGAGCAGGAAAAATTGGAAGATTGGTTCCTTCAGGCTGTAGCGGGACGGGATCAGAGGGGGGAACGCGGATGAATACAGTCATAGCGGCAACGTGGCAGGAGATGCTGCGGCGCAAGATGCTTCTCATCACCCTGATTCTTACGGTGGTCTTCTTGGGCGTATTCTGGTTTATTGCGGACACGATCGGTGCGGACGGTCAGAATTCTTCGGATGTGTTGACCCGCTTTACGCGCCGAGGGGCTATTTTAACATTGGGATTCTTTTTTGGCGGATTCGTTGTGGCCTTTCTTGCTATCTTCAGTTCATTCCCTGTCATATCCGGAGAAGCGGAGCGGGGGGTACTTCAAGCGGTGCTGACACGGCCGATTCCGCGCTGGAAATGGTACATCGGGCGTTGGATTGGCTACGTATCGCTGATTGGTGTGTATTCGCTGCTGCTGTTCGCGGCGGTGGTATGGATCACCTCCGTTCATGCCGGAATGACGCGCAACTATGAAGAGATCGTAGTGTCGATGCTGTTATTTATGGGGATTGTTCCGGTACTGGTCAGTGCTTCTATGCTGGGTTCATGCCTGTTCTCGGGGATCGGCAACGGCGTGTTCATGATGATGCTGTACGGAGCGGCCTGGCTGGGAGGCATGATCGAGAAGGTGCGCGGTTTCCTGCCCGTTGAACCACAGACGGAACATACGCTGTCCGCTATTGGTTCCCTGCTGTCACTGCTGATGCCCGCTGACGGATTAAATCGCCGGATGCAGTATGTGCTGACACAGGGTGCCGGGGAGAGTATTCCTTTCCTGACTGGAGGCAGCCCGCCGTCAAATATGTTTGTGATCTATGCATTTTTCTTTACTCTCTTTGCTTTCATACTCGGATTGTGGTTATTTAGAAGAAAGGATTTCTAAGATCCGGGAGAGGGGCAAGGATCATGGGCAGACAAACCTATCATATTCCATTTGGCACGGAGCCTGCTAAACGAACGGTAAAGGGAACACTGGTCTTCTATGACTCGTTTGAGCAGATTGAAGACGCGCAGTTGGAACGTGCTGCACAGGCGGCTGTGGCGCGTTCATTCGCCCATCTGGTGCTGTATCCGCTGCACGAGGCAACAGTGAAGCGCCTTACGGGCGAAAACGCCAGTGCTTTTTATAAAAGAGACGACCGACTGCATGAATGGCGCAAGGAGCAGCAGGTCATGCGAAACGTCAGTGTCGAGAGCTGGGATGGCAAACGCAAGAAATATACACCGTTGGAAGCTGCCCTGCGGTTTATTCAGGAGAAATATCCATCACCGCTTTTCATCTATCTGACGCCGGATAATGCCAATCGATTCGCATCGTTTGCTACCTTTGAAGAATGGATTGTACGCATCCGCCTGGTGCTGGACGAAGCCCCCGAGCAGCTGCACCCAAGGCTGGTCAAATATCGAAATCGCTGGGATACCGTTGACGAACTGTTGAATAAACAGCAGCCAGAGGAGCGGGAATGAGCGGTCATCCATAATAATTTCAGAATACGAGAGTTAGTGTCTGAGCCGTTTCCCTTGGAATAGATGGGAACGGTTTTTCAGGCTGTTCTTTTCCGGAAGCTGATTGTGAAAAAATCTCAGTAACAATTCATCCCACGTTAACGCTCAAGCTTCCCAAGCCGCCGAATTGATAAGCCTTTTTTGACCGAAAACGTTTGAAATTACCGCTTACCCGTAATACGATGGAAACGAATACAAGCGGTAGAATAAAACGGAGCCGCGCTCTAACGTTTCAGAGAAGGTTGGATTCAACAAGTGTAGGAGGAGGAGCTTATGTTACGAGGGTTAACACGTGCCGGACTAGGCGCAGTGACGAGTGACGAACAGTTTATGCAGTTGGCTTCAGCAGGAGGATTTCAGACGGTTGATCTGGATGCGCGGGCTTTGATTGAGCGATATGGCGCAGAGGGAGCGGCCGAGCAGCTTGCGGAGTATGGGCTGCGGCTGGCTTCGATCGATCTACCGGTTGAATGGCGTACAGACGAAGAGACTTTTCGAGCTGGACTGCCTGCGTTGACGGAAGCGGCTGCGGCTGCGCATAGACTGGGCTGCACACGCTGCTGTACCTATGTGCTGCCTTCGACTGACCAGAATTCTGCACATTTCATGGTATTAGCCACTCGGCGTCTGCGGATCTGTGCCCAGATTCTGGGCGCTTACGGTATTCGTCTGGGGTTGGAATTTGTCGGTCCCCATCATCTGCGGACAGCCTGGAAAAACCCTTTCATCTGGGGGATGCAGGAGACGCTCGATTGGATTGAAGCGATCGGCGAGCCGAATGTGGGTCTGTTGCTGGACGCGTATCATTGGTATACGAATGAGCTGCACATCTCCGATATTGAGCGGCTGCGTCCCGAACAGATCGTTCACGTTCATCTGAATGATGCCCGCGACGTTCCGTTAGAACAGGTGCTGGACAATGACCGCCTCTATCCTGGGGAAGGCGTGATTGACCTGGCAGGATTCCTGCGTGTGCTGCATGCGATCGGATATGAGGCTTCGGTCACACAGGAGATTCTGACCCCTTCTGCGCCAACGGAGGAGCCTGAACGGTTGGTACAGCGTTCGCGTGAAGGCTACGATCGGGTATTTGCCGCTGCCGGGCTGCTCTGAAGGGCAGCAGAAGAAGGAATTAGGCTGCTCCGCTTTGAGGTAGGCGGGCAGCTTTTTTTGTAGAATCGGATTCTTCACGGTCTGCCCCTCGCCAAGATGTCCTTTTCCGGTTATAATGACGGTTGGCCCGATTGCGAACCGATTGACAATGCCGGGCCTTTCCTCATGTTTGAATCGGCTTCATTACTCCCGGTTTTCTTTCATTTCGGTTTAGGGCGTGTACGCAAACTTCGAGGGGAGCAGATTTAGGTGAATTTTCGTGCTCAACAAGGAAAGGTTACGAAGGCGTGCCGGGGCACGTCAAGGAGCATTGACGCCGTGGAGAGCGAAAAGGCGACGAAAGATGCACATCGTCAAGTTTGCGTACACGGCCTAAATAAATTGCACTTTTAATGGAGGTTTACGCACATCTTGACCACTACTTATCCATTTACGTTTGACCCTGCGGCTCCATTTTTGGATCAGGCTTCCGATTGGATCGCGGATGTTTTTTACGATATTTTGCCCGAGGCGGGATTCGAGACCCGTGATGAACAGATCTTCATGGCGTTCCAACTGGAGCGTGCCTATAAGGAAAAAAAGACCATTTTCGCCGAAGCTGGCGTTGGAACGGGCAAGACGCTCGTCTACCTGCTGTATGCGGCACTTTACGCCCGCTATACACGCAAACCGGCTGTGATCGCCTGTGCAGACGAATCGCTGATCGAACAGCTTGTGAAGCCGGAAGGGGACATCGCCAAGATCGCCCGTTATCTTGACTTGAACATCGACGTGCGGCTGGGCAAATCTCCCGACCAATATCTCTGCCTCAACAAGCTGGATGAAGCGCGGGGGATGGGATTTGAAGGAGAGACGTTCCAGGAGATTTATGAGGAGCTTCCGCCATTCGTTCATTTCCCGGACACGCTGCAAGCTTTTTATCCGTATGGCAGCCGTAAGGATTATCCCGAGCTGGACGACACGCAGTGGAACAAAGTCGGCTGGGACGTGTTCCAGGACTGCCTCGTATGCAGCCGCCGTCATCGTTGTGGACAGACCCTTTCACGCGACCATTATCGCAAGGCTTCCGATCTGATCGTCTGCTCGCATGATTTTTATATGGAGCATGTGTGGACGTATGAAGCTCGCAAGCGCGAAGGTCAGCTTCCGCTGCTGCCCGAGCACAGCTCTGTGGTATTTGATGAAGGTCACCTGCTGGAGACAGCTGCACAGAGTGCACTGACCTACAAGCTCAAACATTCTGCGTTCGAGTCGATCGTCACCCGGCTGCTGGAAGGGGAAGTCCGTGAGACGCTGGCGCTGTCGGTAGAGGCCGCCATCGAACGCAGTGACGATCTGTTTGAGCTGCTGTCCAGATTCAGTACACCGGTTCCGGCATCGGAGCGCAGTGAGCTTGAACTCACGGCCGAGCTGATGGCAGGAGTAGCTGCTTTCCGCAGTGCGGTGGATGCGATTGAAGAGGAGATTGTTTTTGAGAGCGGCATGTTCAGTCTGGACGAATATCAGCTGCGCATCGTTGAGGAGCATCTGGAGATGATGCAGACGGCACTGGCTCTCTTCAGTCAGCCGCGTGAACTGATCTGCTGGACGCAGGATGACCAGGGCGATCTGACGCTGGTACTGATGCCCAAGAAGGTCAAGGAAGTGCTGAACGAACGGGTCTTCGGTCGTCAGATGCCGATCGTCTTCTCGTCGGCCACCCTGTCGGCGGATGAATCCTTTGATTATATCGCCGACAGTCTGGGCGTCACGGATTATCTGTCATTCTCCGTATCTTCGCCTTACGACTATGAAGCCAGCATGAAGGCGTCGATGAATACCGAGACTTCGATTGAAGCGAAGACGAATCATGTGCTTCAGGTGCTGGAGCGCCGTGCAGGTGGAACCCTGCTGCTGTTCCCATCCCGGGAAGAGATGGAGAAGTTCCGCGAAGAGGCCGATTCGCGCCTGGAGTTTGCCGAATTCCCGCTGCTGTATGAAGGAGATGCGGAGATCAGCCGCCTGATCTCGGAATTCCAGAACGGCACGCAGGTCAACCTCTGCGCGGTCACTCTGTGGGAAGGTCTGGACGTGCCAGGGATTTCGCTAAACCATGTTATCATCTGGGAGCTTCCATTCCCGCCTAACGATCCGGTATTTGCCGCGAAGCGGCGCGAGTCGGCTGACCCCTTTGGTGAGGTGGATATGCCGTACATGCTGCTCCGCCTTCGTCAGGGCATTGGCCGCCTGATCCGCACCAGCGGCGACAGCGGCAGCGTGGACATTTTTGGAGAAGCGTTACGACAACAAGAGGTGCGTGAGCGGGTAGCCGGATTGCTGCCGCAAAGCACGGTAATGAAGGAGAATTGAGATGGAATTTACAGAATATACTGTAGAGAAGATTCGGGATGCCTTCGGCATCGTGCAGGGCGAACGTTATGAGTTTATGATTGAATTTGAGGTGGACGAAGAGGACGAGCTGTATACGCCTCAGGGTCTGCTGCTGCGCGTCATCTACAGCGTGGATGGCGACAATCGCCGCATCGTCAAGCATGAGATCATCGAGAGAGGTTCGCAGAAAGTGCTGGATTTCGATCTGGAAGACGATGAGCTGGCTGAGACGGAAACGTTCTGCGCAGAGCATTACACAGAAGGCGAAATACTTTCGTAATGTAACTTTCGTAATGGAATCCGAGTCCTCCCCAACCGGAAGAAAGTGGTTTGAGGGACTTGGATCAGAGTGGTTCCATCCGGTAGGGGTATAATTTTGTAGATGTAATGAAAACCCCCGGTTCTTCACTGATGAAGAACCGGGGGTTTTCATGCGTCTATAATCGCTCTGCAACCGGTTTGCGAAGCGCCTTGTTTTATTTTTGTGTTCATTGCCTTATGATTCCGGGGCAATCTCGTCTCCCAGCTTGAGCAGCAGCAGACTCACATCATCCTTGAATGACCAGTCGATATAGGAAGCTTCCAGATCACGGTTTAGAAGCTCGCGGATGGGCAGACCTTCCATAAAGCGATCCAGTTCAAGTTCGCGTTTGGCGATACGCAGCTGGGTATTAAAGCCCTTTTTGACCAGCTTCTTCTCCAGACTGATAAGCAGCCCTTTGCGGATCACCATCAGAATATCCGGGTCAAGTCGAAACGATTCGATTCTTACGGGTGTTTTTTGAACTTTTGCGGTGATCGACTCGACATCGCTGTGGAGTTGGGCTTTGCCTGCATAAAGGTCTTCCGGCAGCGGATCGCTGAGAGGGATCAGGAAGGCTGCAATCATTGACGTGTTGGTTTCACTTTTCCAATCCATAAACACATATTCGACGTGTCGGGTGGACGCGGCTTCGATCTTGGGTTTAAGCATGGGGAAAATGAATTGTTCGAGCAAAATGTATACATGGGAATAGCGTTCATCCGGATCACTGGGCAGCCGGTCATCCTTTTCATCCACAAGTCCGTGGTAGAAGATTAAGCAGCATCGGTCGTTGGCCCGAATTTCAATCGAATCGGGCTTTTTGCCGAATTGGTTCTTGCAGATCAGATCAGAATAGTCATGAAGAGATTGATACGACTCAGCGTTCGACATGGAAAAGCCCCTTTCTTTTAGTTATCGCTCATGAGAGGGATTAACCGAAAATGTGCGGAGGAAATCGCCAATTCTTGAGGTTTGCGTGACGAATCAAAACAGCGACAACCAGGTGAGCAATCATGCTGCGCTTTCGCGTGGAAGACAAGTATTGTATAGTCGGGAGTACAGGAATCTGACCCACTGTTCATTTGACTCCGTGGAATAGGTGGATGTTCTATCATCGAACCCTATTGTTTAGATCAAAAGGAGGGCGCCTCATGCTTCAACTTCAGCAAATTTCCAAGACCTATACGACCGGCGATTTTACCCAGACGGCGCTCGATGGCGTCAGTTTAACATTTCGGGAGAACGAATTTGTCGCCATACTGGGACCGAGCGGTTCGGGCAAAACGACCTGTCTGAATCTGATCGGCGGTCTTGACCGTTATGATGGCGGCGATCTGCTGATTAACGGGCAGTCCACCCAGAAGTTTCGGGACCGCGACTGGGATGCTTATCGCAACAACAGCGTGGGCTTCGTATTCCAAAGCTATAACCTGATCTCCCACATGAGCATTATCGGCAACGTGGAGATGGGCATGACATTAAGCGGCGTTAGCCCTTCGATTCGTCGTGGCAAGGCAGAAGAGGTGCTGGAGCGTGTCGGGCTAAAAGATCATATGCACAAGAAGCCAGGTCAGCTCTCGGGTGGGCAGATGCAGCGCGTCGCCATTGCCCGTGCGCTGGCAAATGATCCCGATATTATTCTTGCGGATGAACCGACGGGGGCACTCGACACAACAACCAGTGCCCAGATTATGGATCTCATCCGGGAGATTGCAGGGGATAAGCTGGTTATTATGGTCACGCACAATCCGGAGCTGGCCGAACGTTATGCGGATCGCATCGTCCAGTTCCGCGATGGTCAGGTCGTCTCGGACAGCAACCCGCCGGAGCTGGATAACTTATCTTCCGAATATCAATTGAAGAAAACGTCCATGGGGTACCTGACCGCACTCCAGCTGTCAGGCCGCAATATTGCCACCAAGAAATGGAGAACGGCACTCACTGCCTTCGCTTCCAGTATTGGCATTATTGGCATCGCTTTGATTCTGTCGTTGTCGAACGGATTTGATAAGCAGATCAGCAAATATGAATCCGGTGCGCTGTCCAATTTTCCCGTGACAATCAGCCGCACGGCTGCCAATATCGACTTTACGCAGCCGCCGCCCGGTACGTCAGGTGGAGAAGAGGTCGGGCGGCCAGAATTCCCGCAGGATCCCGTGATCTATCCGTATGATCCGGCTGCGAATACGGTGCTTCATGCCAACCGGATTACCGAGGATTATCTGGATTATCTGAATAAGGTTAATCCTGCCCTGCTGGATGGAATCTCCTACACGCGTGAAGTTCACCTCAATATCCTCAAGCGGCTGCCTGACGGTCAGGTATCCGGAGTCGATCTGGGCGAAGCGGGCTTCACGGCGTATCCCTCCAAGCCAGCGTCTGTAGGCGGCAGCTACATTCAGCAGGTATACGATGCGGTTGCAGGAACCTTTCCGACCCAGCCAACGGATGTGGCACTGGTGGTGGACGAATATAATCGGGTGGATAAAGCGGCGCTGGAGACGCTGGGATTTGACTACACAGCCTCTTCGGTAAACGTTGACCAGATTGTGGGCACTTCATTCAAGCTAATTCCGACTGATCTCTTCTATCAGGCCAAGGGGGCAGGTTTGTTTGAACGAGCAGAAGCTTCGGAGCTGAATCGCATCTATGACGATCCACAGGCGATTACGTTGAAGCTGACCGGAATCATTCGGAAAAAGCAGGATTCGCCTATGTCTACGCTGGACCCCGGCATCGCGTATTCGGATGAGTTGGCGCAGCAGTTTGTCGAACAAGCGAAAGTCTCGGCTGTTGTGAAGGCACAAGAAGCCAATGGCAAAGTCAACGTGGTCAGCGGGCAGCCCTTTAGCCGAGCGGGCGGTTTGTCTTTGTTTGGAGGCATGAATTTTGGCCCACCAGGAATGACAGGGGGTTCGTCCAGCACCATCGATCCGGCGAGTGCCACCACCCAGCAGCAGACTCTTGCAGCGCTTGGAGCTACTTCGCAGCCGGCTTCCGTCTCGCTGTATCCCAAGGATTTTAATGCCAAGGAACAGCTGACCGCCTATCTCGACGATTGGAACAAAGGAAAGGGATCGGATGAACAGGTCGTCTATACCGATCTTGCTGCGACCGTCACCAGTCTGTCGAGCGGGATTATGAACGGTATTACGATCGTCCTGATTGCCTTTGCTTCGATCTCGCTGTTTGTATCGCTCATCATGATTGGAATTATCACGTATATCTCGGTGCTGGAGCGCACCAAAGAGATTGGCGTCCTTCGGGCCCTTGGCGCACGCAAAAAAGACATCACACGGGTCTTTAACGCGGAAACCTTTATCATTGGTGCGGCATCCGGTCTGCTGGGGATTGGCATCGCGTATCTGCTGACCCTGCCGATCAATGCGGTGCTGAAGAATATGACGGATCTATCCGGCGTTGCGGTGCTGAATCCGCTGCATGCCCTCGCACTGGTGGTACTCAGCGTAGCGCTTACCATGCTGGGAGGATTCATACCCGCGAAGTTCGCAGCACGCAAAGACCCGGTAGCCGCCCTGCGAAGCGAATGAGGGTTGAATGAGAGAATCTACGCCCGGGGCTGTTTCGCTGCTTGCGTTCATGGGGAAAAAGCAGTAGAGCGAGTTGGCGAAAGCCGGCTCCCATCCCCCTGCGAGGAGGTCCTGCGACATGAAGAAACTGCTGCGTACGGTCGGAACGATCGTTACGGTGATTACGACCGCCAAACAGGTCATCAATCTGGTGCAAGGTCTGCGCAAGCGGCGTTAAGTCAGGCTGCTGTTCCAAGCCCTTTTCAGGGCTTTTTTTGCATTTCTATTCAAGCTTATCAGACTTGATTCTTTTGGAATAAGGGGTTGACAGAAAAGCGAAAATGATTTATCTTTAATTCAAGAGATTTAAATTAAAACATAAACCGGCTTCCTGATCGGGAGTCAGATCAACTCAAGGAGGTGAATTTCCATGACGGAACAACGGCAAGCAGCAGACCCGCAGGCGGCGGAAGAGATCGCAGCTGAGGAACAGGCAGCGCTCAAGCTGTTCGTGATTCTCTCCAAGGCTTATAAGAATGTGATGGATCACGCGGTTAAGGATATGAAGAAACACGGCCTGTCGCCGTCCGAATTCACGATTCTTGAAGTGCTCTATAACAAGGGACGTTTCCCGCTTCAGCAGATCGGAGAGAAGATTCTCATCACCAGCGGCAGCGTCACCTACAACATCGACAAGCTGGAGAAGCGGGAACTGCTCAAGCGTGTGCCCAGTCCCAATGATCGGCGCGTCATTTATGCCGAGATTACGGACGAGGGACGAGCCTTGTTTGACGAGATCTTCCCGCAGCATGCAGCCGAGGTACGACGGATCATGGGCGGTTTGAACGCTCAGGAGACGGAAGCGGCCTCTGAACTGCTCAAGAAGCTGGGCAAGGGAACGGAACGCGGTTAGCGTGCCGTTCTCGTAGAAGAGGAATCCTTGACAGGTCTAATACTTTGAATTTAAGAAGTTTAAAATAAAACATATAAATAAGGAGCGATAATCATGACTTTGCAAACAGCGGGAATCCATCATATCACGGCTTTCGCAGGTGATCCACAAGCTAATGTCGATTTTTACGCAGGTGTACTGGGGCTTCGTCTGGTCAAAAAAACGATCAACTTCGATGCCCCGGACGTCTACCATCTGTACTTCGGCAACGAAGAAGGTGCACCGGGTACGATCATTACGTTTTTCCCTTTCCCTGGGGCACGCAGAGGACGGATCGGTGGCGGACAGGTTGGTTTTACCACTTATGTCATTCCGACAGGGACATTGGAATTCTGGAAAAAACGGCTGCGGAACTTCGGAATTTCCTTTACGGAAGCAGAACGGTTCGGCGAACATTATCTGCAATTCAAGGACAATGAAGGACTCCAGCTTGAGCTGGTGGAACGCGAGGCCGGTGCGGCATCGACTTGGGAATTCGGGGGTGTAACGGCCGATCATGCCATCAAAGGATTTGGCGGTGCCGTACTTTACAGTGTTAACCCGGAACGTACGGCCTATGTACTGGAATCGGTGCTGGGAATGGAGAAAATCGGTGAGTTCGCAGGTTTCATGCGCTTCCGGGCAGCCGGAGAACTGGGCAATCTGATTGACCTGCCGATGACCGCTGTGCCGAGAGGAGCAGGCGGCGCAGGCACCGTGCATCACATTGCATGGCGTGCAGCCGATTTTGAGGAGCATGAGCTGTGGCGCAGTGCGGTCGGCAGCACAGGCTTCCAACCGACTCCGGTGATCGACCGGCAGTACTTCCATGCGGTATACTTCCGGGAAGAAGGCGGAATTCTCTTTGAGATTGCAACCGACCCTCCAGGTTTCGCGGTGGATGAAGATCCCATGCACCTGGGCGAGGAATTGATGCTGCCCGACTGGTATGAAGATCGGCGCACCCAGATCCAGAACGGACTGCTGCCGATCGAAGTGAGAGACCTGGCGAACCGTAACGAGAGCTAATGAGTTCCCATCGCATTAAGCTGTAGCGCGTGAGAAACACTTTTTTAACAGATTGCTTGTCCACTTATGCCTATAAACCTTCATTTTGAGAGGAGACGATCTTCCATGCAGCATATTTTTCAAAAAGGAACGAATGAGGCTCTGCCCACTGTGGTGGTCTTTCACGGAACAGGAGGCACCGAACAGGACTTGATCCCGCTGGCGGAAATGATCGCACCCGGCGCTTCGATTCTGTCGCTGCGGGGAAATGTATCCGAGAATGGAATGTCGCGCTTCTTCCGCCGTCTGGCGGAAGGGGTATTCGATGAGGAGGATCTGGTCTTCCGTACGCATGAGATCCGTGATTTCCTCACGCAAGCGTCCGAACAGTACGGCTTCGATGCTTCCAACCTGGTGGCACTGGGTTATTCCAACGGCGCGAATATCGCCGCCAGCCTGATGTTCCATTTCGACGGTGCATTCAAGGGAGCGCTCCTGCACCATCCCATGGTGCCGATGCGCGGCTTGGACCTGCCGGATATGAGCGGCGTACAGGTGTTTGTCGGCGCAGGACGCAATGATGGCATGGTGCCAGCTGCCAATACGGAAGAGTTGATTGCGCTGCTTGAAGGCGCGGGTGCAGCGGTCAAAGCAAACTGGGAGCATTTCGGCCATCAGCTGACCCGGACGGAAGCGGAAGGCGCCCGGCGCTGGTTCGCGGAACATTTTGCCGGCTGATTATGCTCCGGAAACGAACGGTTCAAGAACCCTCGGTAAATCGAGGGTTCTTTTTTATTTGAATTCGCCGATGAACCACAGTTCGTTTTCATCCCGGTTACCGTCAGCATAGGTAATCACTTGCATAAAGCCGGACTGCTGCCAATCGTCTGGAGCGGACAATCCCCATTCGGCCTGTAGGCTTCGAGAGCAGGGAAGAGGAAGCCACTGCTGTTCGCCGCTCCGCTGGAAGAAGCGCTGGAAGACATTCTCGTCAGCAAAAATAATGATCTGCGAACTCCATAGATTCGGCAGGTCGATCGCTACGATCACGCGGTATTGCTGGGAGTCATGCGGTTTGCCATGGGCAAGATGAACCGCCTGGTTCAACAAGGCCTGCAAACAGCGCCGCTTGACCCCCCGAGGCGTGGTGTTTGCGCTCAAGAATCGGTAATCGGCAGGAATAGGCAGATGCCAATATCCATGTTCAAAATGTTCAGGGAACGTGGAAGTGTGCGTGAGAATCTGCCTGATCGTCTGACGGGTTCTGCGTTTGAGTCCTCGGATTTTCGGGTTACGCATCGGCAATCTCCTTATTGAAACGCTCCCTTTCGCCGGAAGCTTAGTCGTAATCGGATAGAAAGCGCAGCTTTAAATCCCTTTTGCTCATTCCAATTCCCATTTTACCCTTCGTTTCTGCAGCTCGCCAAGTATCTGATTTTCTTGCTTACGTTTAGGCATACAGGCTACACTGAAGGAAGCGACGATTGGTGGAGAATGGATGTGTAGGAAGCCGATGATCGGCGGGAGCAGAAGTCGCTCAGAGAACTGCTGCGACAAATTGATCTGACAGGGTAAATCAACATAAGGATCTTATTTTACGTCTTGCAGAAAGGATATACATATGGAAATTTTCATTCTGATCGCTGTCGGGATGCTTGCTTCGATCTGTGGAGCGGTGGCGGGACTTGGCGGTGGATTTATCATGGTGCCCGTGCTGGCACTGATGTACGTGATTCCGGTATCCGACATCTCGGGTACGTCAATGGCTGTGCTGTTCGTGAGCGCCATCTCCAGTACGATTGCTTACGCGGGGCAGAAAAGAATCGACTACCGCAGCGGATTGTCTTTTGCCATCGCCATGATTCCGGGTTCGATTCTCGGTGCGTGGACAACCGGAGTGGTAGAAAATCGGGTATTTTTTGTCTCGCTGGGGATCTTCCTGGTGCTGATGGCCATCTCGATTAACTTCAAGCCGACCAAAAGCCGCTCCGGATTCCTGAAGCCCAATGTCAGCCGAAGTCTGCTGGATGCGTCCGGCATAAGGCATGAGTATTCGTTTAATCTGACCTTTGCGTCGGGAGTCGCTTTTTTTGTCGGTTTCCTGTCGAGTTTGTTCGGTATTGGCGGCGGCTCGGTGATGGTTCCGACGATGATTTTATTTCTCGCTTTTCCTCCGCATATCGCCACGGCGACTTCCATGTTCTCCATCCTGCTGTCAGCGTTCGTGGGCACCGTCTCCCATGCGGTGTTGGGTCATGTGATGTGGGACAAATTCATCTGGCTGGCGATCGGGGCGCTGGCGGGAGGCCAGATTGGAGCGCGGATTGCGTCCAAGATTCCGGCGATCGCCGTCGTTCGCGTGTTGTCCGTCTGCCTCCTGGTGGCGGCGGTTCGGCTGATGTTCAAGGGTTAAAGGTGAGCCGCAGGGAGAATCAGACATGCAGTTGTCCAGGTTCACGCGGTAAAATGGGCAGATGGAAAAACCCGCTCATGGGTATGGCTCATAAGTCTGGTTCATGAGTCCGGGAATCGAGGAGCCGAGCAGGAAAGGGGCATGGGAGATGACTCAGCAGCGTTATTCGCTGACGCGGGAGCAGGCGCAGCGTTTTCTGTTCGATTATCATGGTCTGTCGCATGAGTTCGATTCGTCAGGCAAAGCCGGGATCATGGCTTACATCCGTCGTGTGGGCTGCATCCAGTTTGATCCGTTGAACGTAGTAGGCACGAACCCGGAGCTGGTGCTGCAATCGCGCATCGCGGATTTTGATCGGCGGATGCTCTGGGAATTGCTCTACGAAGAACGCAGTCTGGTGGATTATTGGGATAAAAATATGGCGATCTTCCCGATGGAGGACTGGCCGTACTTTGAGCGTCATCGTCAGAGACATCAGGCCTGGTTCCAGAAAAATCCGGCTGCCGCTACAGCGGTACTGGAGGAGATTCGGGAGAGAGGGCCTCTCTGCTCCGCCGATCTGGCGTACGATGAGAAGATCGACTGGGCCTGGGGACCGACGCGGCTGGCCAGAGCCGCGCTGGAGGGTTCGTATTTTGCCGGCCGGTTGGTGGTGCAGCGCAAGGTCTCGGGCCGAAAATATTACGATCTCGCGGAGCGGATCGTGCCTGCCGAGGTATACGGTCTGTGCGATCCGTTCGACAGCGACGCGGCTTATTACGAATGGGGCCTGCTGCGGCGAATCGGCAGCGTGGGGCTGCTGTGGAACCGTCCGAGCGATGCGCTGCTCATGACGGGGATGAAAGCGGCGCAGCGGCTGGCCGCTTTTGAGGCGCTGCTTGAGCGCGGCGAGATTCTGCCTGTGGAGGTCGAGGGACTCGGACATCCGCTGTACCTGCGCACGAGCGACGCGGCACTGCTGGAAGCTTCGCTTGCGGCCGGGCCGCTGGCCGCGGAAGGCAAGCCCCGGGCAGCGGGGCGCCCAATACGCGCCTGTGTGCTGGCGCCGCTGGATAACCTGCTGTGGGACCGCAGGCTGATTCTGGAGCTGTACGGGTTTGATTACCGCTGGGAGGTCTACAAGCCGGCCGCAGAGCGCAAATACGGCTATTATGTGCTGCCGGTAGCGGCTGATGGGCGTTTCGTCGCCCGATTTGAGCCGGAGAAGCAGCGCGGACAGGAGCCGCTGGTCATCAAGCAGTGGTGGTGGGAAGACGGAGAAGGAGCCGATCCGGCGGTGCGCAGCAGCGTGGAACGTGCGCTGCATCGATTTGCGGCTTCGCTGGGTACGACTTTTGAGGGCGTGCTGCCGCCCGGTAATTAACGCCTGTAGACCGGAGCGGTTTCCCCAAGCAGGGGAGCCGCTTTTTTGTCGCTTTATATTGACATTGGTTCTCAATCAGTCTAAACTTTTGGAGACGTGATAATGATTATCATTTCCGAAAACAAAAAAGAGACAGAACTCAAGGGGGATATTCGGCTTATGAAAAAGCAATCTCTGATGGCAGCAGCGCTGCTGCTGTTATTCATGCTGGTGTTAAGTGCCTGCGGAAATGCCACGCCAAAAGCGGAATCCACAGCTTCTACGGCAAGTGGTACGGAAGCTTCGGCGAACACATCCGAATCGAAGACTGATGCAAACAAAGATCAAGCGGCTTCGGGAAAAGTGACTTACCAATCGGAGACAGGACCGGTAGAGATTCCGGCTCATCCCGCTCGTATTGTCGCACTGACCAACGCACCGAACGTACTGTCTCTGGGTGTGACACCTGTGGGTGTCGATCAGTGGACAGGTGCCAGCCCGTTGTTTACCGATAAATTAAAAGGCGTAGCCATCGTGACCGAAGATGATCCGGAGAGTATTGCTGCACAGGCTCCCGACCTCATCATCGCCGGATCGACGACCAAAAATCTGGATCAGTTGAGCAAGATTGCGCCAACGGTTGTCTATACATGGGGCAAGCTGAACTACCTCGATCAACAGGTCGAAATCGGCAAGCTGCTGGGCAAAGAAGATGAAGCCAAAGCCTGGGTGGAAGACTTCACGAAGAGAGCCTCGGACATTGGAGCGAAGATCAAAGCCAAATACGGCGACGATGTTTCGGTTGCCGTGCTGGAGATCGACGGCAAAAACGCCTACGTAATGGGCGATAGCTGGGCACGTGGTACGGAGATTCTGTACCAGGCCATGAAGCTGAAAATGCCGGATAAAGTGAAACAAGCGGTAGCCAAAGACGGTTATTATTCCTTGTCGCTTGAAGTGCTGCCGGAATACATGGGCGACTTCGTAGCGGTCAGCCGCAAGATGGACGCGGCGAACGAGATCATGGATTCCGAAGTCTGGAAGAAGATCCCGGCTGTGGAAAAAGGCCATGTGATCGAATTTGAATCGGCTGCTGCGTCTTACAGCGATCCAATGACGCTTGAGAATCTGCTGGGTATTTTTGAAAAAGGATTCCTGGGCGACGCGAAATAAGCAAAGCTGGAAAAGGTAGGAGTCTCTACGAGTCTCATGCACCTGCAAGATCCATGGAACACTTCAAAAACCCCCGAAAGCCAGGTCCATTTAGGGACGAAGGTTTTCGGGGGTTTTGCTGTGCCTGAATGTTTTTAGCATCTCGATGGGTTCAGTGGAAATACCGGTGTTCCAGCTCGCCTAGAGCGAAGCCGCAGCAGGTTCTGGCTTCACGACCGGCTTCTCCGGCTGCGGCGGATAGACATCAAACGGAATCGGGCAGATATAAGACTCGTCGCCAAGCTGTAACTCCAGATCGCGCTTGGCTGTCTCCAACAGTCCTGGATCAAGAAGTGCTTCGATGGCCGTGGCAGCCATCGCTTTGCCTGCGTAGAGCATGGCTTTGTGTGCATGGGAGGATTGTCCCTGACTCACGACCTGCCAGGAGTGCCCTGGCGTTGCGAACGCCCAGGTAGCCGTTGTACACTGCACGGTCGGAACCAGCCAGCTGACGTCGCCGACATCGGTTGAAGCGGACATCGGCATGCTGCCTGCAATCAGGGGTTCAAGCACAGGCAGCAGCGGATTGTTCCGCAGCGCCTCAACCTGCTCGCGGCTGCGGCGGCTGGCTGCGGATTGTTTATCGGGTTCGGGAATGGAGGCGAAGATCCGCTTCGCATACGCAATCTCCTGCTCCGTGGGAACCGGCGGCGAGAGTTCCTCCATATGCCGGTGCATCACTTTTTCCAGCGCCGGATTGGGAATGAGGTCGGACGTGGCTCCCGTTACGGCAAACTCCATACGCGTACCCGTCATCAGCGCCGCTCCGCGTGCAACATCCTGCACCCGTTCAAACAGCTCACGAACCTGTGCCGACTTGGGGGCACGAATCGAATAGAGCACTTCGGCCTGGGATTGCACCACGTTCGGGGCACTTCCTCCCGTGTTAAGCACCGCATAATGGATGCGGGCCTGGTCAATCATATGCTCACGCATATAATTGACCCCAACGCTCATCAGTTCCACAGCGTCAAGCGCACTGCGCCCCAGATGGGGTTCGGCGGCAGCATGGGTGCTTTTGCCCAGAAAGCGGAACCGCACGGTCGTGGTCGCAAGGGACGTCACCTGCATGACGGCATGGCTGGTGCCGGGGTGCCAGGTGATGGCGGCGTCCACGTCATCAAATAGACCGCTGCGAGCCATAAACGTCTTGCCAGCGCCACTTTCTTCGGCTGGGCAGCCATAGAAGCGGAGGGTGCCGGCTGTAGGGTTCTCGATCAGATAATCTTTTACCGCTACAGCTGCCGCCAAAGCTCCGACTCCCAGCAGATTGTGTCCGCAGCCATGCCCGCTGCCCTCGGGCACCAGCGGTGCGTAGTCATCCAGCCCAGCCTGCTGACTTAACCCCGCCAGCGCATCATATTCGCCCAGCAGCGCAATGACTGGCTTACCGCTTCCATAGCTTGCGACGAAGGCTGTGGCGATTCCTGCTGCTTCGCGCTCCACCTGGAAGCCTTCGCTGCTCAGAAGATTGGCAAGCAGCTCTGCCGAACGGAATTCTTCGTAACGAATCTCGGCAAATCCCCAGACTTGATCGCTGGCCTCCGTAAATTGACTCTTTTTCTGCTCGATCAGCTCCGATACTTTTTCCGCCAGACGCATGCGATCACCGCTTTCTTTGGATTGGGGTGTTCTTATTCGGTCTTTTCCCACAGATACAATTGATTCAGCGCATCCGGCCCCACTTTGCCCTTGAGCGTATTGGATTGGACGATCATCAGCTTATCCACATACATCGAGAACTGCGGCACATTGTCATGGAAATACTGCTGCACCTGATTGTAGATTTCTTTACGTGCCTGAGTGTCGGTTTCTTTCGCGCCTTTTTCAATCAGCTCGGTCAGCTTGGGATCATTGATGCCTGTGAAGTTCATCGCGCTGCTTGGAGTGAAGTAGTTGAACACAGAGCTTGGCTCGGCTGTATAAGGGATTGTGATGACGCCCACTTCATAATCGTTGGAGACCAATTTTTGTACCAGGGTCGGGAAGTCAAACTTCTGAATTTCCACTTGCAAGCCAATCGATTTCCAATCTGCTGCCATCAGCTCGGAAGCCTGTTCACGGACTTTGTTGCCAACCGGAACCGAGAACTTGATGACCTGTTTGAAGTCCCAGCCCGCTTCTTCAAGCAGCTTCTTGGCGCCTTCCGGATCGTAGGCATAAGGTTGGATGCTGCTATCGAAGAAGGGGTGGGTGCTTGGCAGCATGCCATCGACGATCTCGCCATTGCCTTTGAGCAGCTTATCGACGATCTGCTGGCGATTGACCGCCATTTCGAGCGCTTTACGGACTTTGGGATCGCTCATCTTCTTCACGTTAAACATGACGGATACCGGTGTGCTGATCGGCGAGAAGGAAGAGGTCACGTTGGTCATGTTGGAGACTTTTTCAAAATCTTCAACGGGAATCAGGCCGGTGCGATCCATATTGGTATCGACTTCGCCGGTCTGAATCTGCGCGACGAGATTGGAAGCGGTCATGATCTTCAAATACAGTCCCGAGAGCTTGGGAGCGCCCAGATAATAGTTGGGATTGGCTTGATATTGGATATATTGATCCTTGGCAAACTTGACGAAGTTGAATGGACCGACCGTAACGGTTGGATTCTGCATATAGGGGCTGGTGTCCAGGGACTCGGGCGGCGTATCTTTTAACACATGCTGGGGAAGGAAATGTACTTTGCCCCCGAATCCATCGTTAAAATACGTCATCTCTACCGGATATTTGGTCGTAATGGTGAATGTCTTATCGTCTAGACTTTTGAAGCCGGAGATACTGCTTACACCCGTGTCCAGCTTGCCGGAATCGTTGAGGCCTTTGATAAAGGACAGGTTGATGTTGCTGGTCACGCTTGGGTTGGCAATCATCTTGAGCGTATATTCCACGTCGCCGGTCGTGAAGTTGGTTCCATCGCTCCAGGCTGCTTTGTCCTGAATATGAATCTTGAACGTCTGGTTATCCTCCGTTTCGATGGAATCGGCGAGACGAAGTTCAAATTCCAGTTTGTCATTTAACACGGCCAGACTGTCGTTCATGATGCTGATGGCCTGAGTGGATGCGGTATCGTTGGGATTGATTGGGTTGAGTGTAGTCGGTGGATTGACGATCCCGATGACCGCTGTTCCTCCTGCTGCAGCTCCGGTTGAGGAAGGGCTGGCTGCCGCTTCCTGGGTGCTGCTATAACCGCCGCCTCCGCATGCCGACAAAGTGAGTGCTGCGGCTGCAATCACTACCAGTGATTTGAATGTTTGGGTATAGTTTCTCATAATAGGCCCCCTTAGGCTGAACATATGGAATGGACGATGCGAGAGGATGGATGGTCTTGCTTACTGCTTGGGATCAAGCGCATCGCGCAGGCCGTCACCGACGAAGTTGATCGCCAGCACCGTGAGCAGAATGGCCAGGCCTGCCGGCAGCCACAACCACGGTTGGTCGCTGAGCACGGAGATGGACTGGGCTTCACTCAGCATATTGCCCCAACTCGCCGTTGGCGGCTGTACGCCCATGCCCAGGAAGCTGAGGCCGGACTCGGTGAGAATCGCCGAAGCGACGCCAAAGGTGGCATTGACGATAATGGGAGCCAGTGCCCCCGGGAAAATATGCTGCATGATAACGCGCGGGGTCTTCAGTCCCAGGGAGACTGCGGCGCGTACATGATCCGCCTGCTTGAGTGATAGGACGCTGCCGCGAACCAAGCGTGCGATGCTGGGCCAGGAGAATAGGGCTAACACCGCGATGATCGTAAACAAGCTTGGCCCCACCACGCTGACTACGACCAGAATGACCATCATGAACGGAAAAGCCATGAACATGTCGGTGATTCGCATGAAGAGGGTATCAATCCAGCCGCCGTAGTAGGCCGACAGCAGGCCAACCAGAGTGCCAAAAGCGACGTAAATCGCCACCGTCGCAAATCCGACGAGCAGGGAGACCTGAGCAGCCGAGATCAACCGACTGAGTACATCGCGCCCAATCTGATCGGTGCCGAGCAGATGCGCGGAGCTTGGCGGCGCCGAGAAGTCGCCGGTGACTTGATCGGGTGGATACGGTTGAAGCAGCGGAGCGAAGATGCCTACTGCAAACAGCAGGATGCAGAAGAACAGACCGATCACCGCCATCTTGTTGCGGGCGAAGCGCCGGGCGACCTGCCGGAACCGGCTTTCCACCTGTGTATTTTCGATCTCCGGCATGGCAGGCGCATGAGCCTGCGTCAAGGCTTGAAGCTTGGTCGTGGACATGGAATTCACCTCCTGGGCAAAATGGAAAGTCAGCTAACTTTGATGCGCGGATCAGCGGCGGAGTAGAGAATATCCGTGAGCAGGTTGGCACCCAGTACGGCGATGGCTGCAATCAGGTTGAGTGCCATAATGGTCGGATAATCACGTGACATCATGGATTGCAGGGTGAGCTGTCCGATTCCCGGCCACTGGAAGATCTGTTCAGTGATGATCGCGCCGCCCAGCAGCAGCGGAATCTCCAGTCCAACCACGGTAATGACAGGAAGCAGGGCATTGCGCAGCGCATGTTTGTTGGTCACCCAGAATTCGTGAACGCCCTTGGAGCGGGCCGTTCGCAGATAATCCTGCTTGAGCACGTCCAGCATGCTGGCTCGGACGTAGCGTACTTTACGTCCGGCAATCGCGGTAGCCAGAACGATCGCAGGCAGAATCATATGCGCGATGCGATCCCACATCCCTCCGTCCCCGCCAAGCTTCTGCATGCCGCCGGTTGGCAGAACGCCCAGATTAACAGCGAAGATATAGATAAGAGCCAGACCGAGGAAGAAGTTGGGGATCGAAGTTCCGATAAACGAAAGTCCGGTCACCAGATAATCAATCTTGGTATTCTGCTTGAGGGCGCTGAGGATGCCCAACGGAATGGCAATCAGCAGTGCCAGAACGAGGGCAGCCAGGCCCAGGGTAACGGTTGGCATGATCCGCTCACCGACCAGTTGGGCGACAGGCGCATAGGAACTCATCGAGTAGCCAAGATCGCCGGTCAGCAGTGTCCCCAGCCATTTGAGATACTGAATGAGGATGGGATCGTTCAGTCCAAGCGCTTCTTTTTTGGCTTCAATAATGTCGGGTGACATGTTTGGATCAATGTACATGTCAACCGGGTTGCCCGGTGCCATATTGACGATGATGAAATTGATGACGGTGATGCCGAGCAGGACGGGAATGAAGATTAGCAGCCGCCGCGCAATGTAAGTCAGCATGCGGAAAACCTCCTTTTGCAGTCAGGTTGGAATCAGAGCGTGAAGTGGCAGGCTGCTGCATGTCCATCGCCAAGCGAGTCGGCTGTCAGCGGCGGTTCTTCCTGTCGGCAGCGTTCCTGAGCGAAGGGGCAGCGGGTATGGAACCGACAGCCGGATGGTGGTGCGGTTGGCGAAGGCACATCTCCCTGCACGACCATCTTTTCGCGTCCACGCAGATGCGGATTGGGCACGGGATAAGCGTTCAGCAGAATCTGGGTGTAGGGATGTTTGGGATTGCGGAAGATCTGTTCTTTGGTTCCGATCTCCACGACTTTGCCCAGATACATGACGGCGATTCGAGTGCTGATATATTTGACGGCGCCCAGTCCGTGGGCGATGAAGAGATAAGTCAGCCCCAGCTCTTTTTGCAGTGCCTTGAGCAGGTTCAGCACCTGGGCTTGAATCGAGACATCCAGCGCGGATACCGGTTCGTCGCAGACAATGAACTTGGGATTCAGGGATAGAGCGCGGGCGATGCCAATCCGCTGCCGTTGTCCGCCGGAAAATTCATGGACATAACGATCCTTGTAAGAGCGGGGGATTCCTACGGCATCCAGCAGACGATCCACTTCGGCATCCGCTGTAGAGGCTGTCGCTTTGCCATGGGCAAGCATCGGCTCCTTGAGAATATCCTTCACGCGCATCCAGGGGTTGAGTGACGAGAACGGGTCCTGGAAGATCATCTGCATTTCCGTTCGCAGCGGCCGCATCTTGGAGGTGGAATAACGAGTGATATTTTCACCCTTGTAGACAATCTGTCCGCCTGTGGACTCTTCCAGACGCAGGATGGTTCGTCCAATCGTGGACTTGCCGCAGCCCGACTCGCCGACCAGCCCAAGTGTTTCGCCTTCACGGATGTCCAGGCTGACATCATCTACCGCTTTGACATGTCCCCGAACTCGCCCCAGCAGTCCTTTGCGAATGGGATAGTAGGTCTTCAATCCGTCCAGCTTGACCAGCGGTGAAGCGGTCTGGGATTCAGGCCTGTCATAAGCCCGTGCATCGAATTCAATCATGTCATCGCTCCTTTCGTCTGAGGCAGGGAAAGTTCCATGGAGGACGATTCTGTAGGAGATAACTCCATATGGCCTTGGGCCGCCCAGCAGCGGACATAATGTCCTTCCGCCAGTTCCAGCAGTGGGGGCGATTCGCTCATACATTTCTCGCCAGCTAACGGACAGCGGGTATGGAAGCGGCAGCCGGATGGCATCTGCTGAAGCGGAGGAACGGTTCCTGGTATGGAAGCCAGCGTCTCTTCCTCGTCCGCGTCCAGATGGGGGATGGAGCCCATCAAGCCGGTGGTGTAGGGATGCAGCGGTTTGTCGAACAAAGTGAAGACGTCCGCTTCTTCCACGATCTGGCCGGCATACATAACGATGACCCGATCAGCCATCTCGGCAACAACGCCCAGGTCGTGTGTGATAAGCATGATTGCCGTGCCGGTCTCTTCGCGCAGCTTCTTCATCAGATCCAGAATCTGTGCCTGAATGGTCACATCAAGCGCAGTGGTGGGTTCATCCGCAATCAACAGCTTGGGCTTACAGGAGAGCGCAATGGCGATCATCACCCGCTGACGCATCCCGCCGGACAGCTTATGCGGGTATTCGTCCATAATTTCTTCGGGTCTTGAGATGCCCACTTTGCGCAGCATGTCGATGGCGTGAAGGCGGGCTTCCTTATTCTTGAGCTTGAGATGGAGGGAGATGGATTCGATGAGCTGGCTGCCGATCGTAAACACGGGATTTAGTGAGGTCATGGGGTCCTGAAAGATCATCGATACCTCACTGCCGCGAATCTGACGCATGGCCGATTCAGCCAGGCCCGTGATGCTGCGTCCGTTCAGGCGAATCTCTCCACGCCGAATGGAGCCATTTTTGCCCAAGAGTCTCATGATCGAGAGTGAAGTCACGCTTTTGCCGCAGCCGGATTCTCCGACGATTCCCAGTGTTTCTCCAGCTTTCAATCGGAAGCTGACGCCGTCTACGGAAGTCACTTCTCCACGTTCTGTGCGAAATACGGTCTGGATTCCATCGACTTCAAGTAAATCGTTCATCGAATCAGGCTCCCCTCAATGTCAGAATAGCTTTCGTTGTTGGATTCATTGTAAGAAGAATTTATGCTTTCTGAAAGTGATGAGGGTTGGCATTTGAGGCTTGTTTTGTGCAGAAAAATGGACTTTTAGCCGGGAAAGGGATCATTTCTTGTACTTGCTGCCCTTTTTTTATGCTTTAACGTTGCAGCGTAAGCGGCTATAATCGACGTAAAACGTCAGGGTACGACAAAGGAAGGGGAGAGTGATGTGAAGAAAATTTACAATGCTTTTTTTGTCCGCAGACTCTCATCATTTATGCTTCCGGTGTTAATTCCGCTTGTTATGCTTGGGGGACTGGCCGTTGCAATCATTCAGAACTATGTGGGCGTTGAAGCACAGGCGGCCAACCGAAGGGTGCTGGATCGGATGCGTGCAAATGTCGAGCTGTTATTTGAGGAGCTGGATACGCTGCACATGCACGCCGTGTCGAGTGCCCTTGAATTTGGTCGGCTGCGGAAAATGTTGAACGAGCAGCTGCCTGACCCGGAGGATTATCGGGATCTGGCCTCGTTCAAGAACTTCATTGATTCTCCTGCAATCGCCCGGCCCTACATCGAGTCCATCTATGTCTATGTAGCCAATGAACGTGGACGCTTCATTTCATCCACGACAGGGGGCATGATGGAATTTGATGATACGTACGATGCAGGCTGGTACACCCAATACCTTGCGCATCGCACGGATCGGAAGAAGCAGTGGACGGAGCCAAGATCTTTCAATAAATACGGTCTGCCCAGCTTCCGAACGGATGTGATCTCTTTCTATCAGATGCTGGATATTGAAGGGAAGAATGATGCTGTGATCGTGCTGAATGTTCGATTGGATGATCTGAGGGAACAGCTATCGCAGCTTCCCGTCTCGCCCAGCCAGCATCTGCTCATTACCGATATGAATGGACGGGTGATCGCCCAGGGAACAGACCCTGAAGACCCGCCAACCGATGAACCTTTTGGAATCGGATTCGACCCCTATCATCCGGAGAACCTGTATGGAAAGTCTTCGCTTGGCTACGATGTAGCCGAACTGCAATCGCCCGACTACGGACTGCGTTTTGCATCGATTACGCCGAATGCGGCTCTCTATGAACTTCCGCTTCGGCTTGGCATCTATACCGCATGGGCCGCAGGTCTATCCGTTCTTGCCGCGATCAGTCTAAGCCTGCATTTCGCAAGGCGCGATGTTCGCAATATTCGCCATATCGTAGATATGCTGCATGACGCCGAGCGGGGAACGGAACCGGCGACCCGCGCGGAGAAGGATGATGTGAATGGCTATATCATTCAGCAGATCCTGGCGAACTTTCTGGAGAAAAAGTATCTGAAAACCCAGTTGGCGGAGCGCAAAGCCGTCAATGAGTTGATGGAGTTGAGCGCTCTGCAATCCCAGATCAATCCTCATTTTTTGCACAATACGCTGGAGTCGGTCAAATGGAAAGCCGCCGCGATGGCAGGAGGAATGGATAACGAACTGACACGAATGATCGAACAGTTGGGCGATATTCTGAAGGGCGCGCTGGACTTGGAGCAGAAATATATCACGATCGAAGAAGAAATTCGCTACACCGAGTCTTATATTGCTATTCAGCAGATGCGCAGTGGAGAACGGTTCGAGGTCATCTGGGACTGCCGGGCGCAGGGACGGGAGATTCAGATGTTGAAGCTGCTGCTTCAGCCGCTGGTGGAAAACAGTCTGATTCACGGAATCCGGGGGCAGCAGGGCGGCAGAATCAAGATCAAAATGTATGAACAGGAACAAGGATTATGCCTGTCGGTGTCTGACAATGGATCGGGAATGACGGCTCGGCGGCTGGAAGAGGTGAGACGGCAACTGAATGGTCCTTTTGGTCAATCTGCGCATATTGGCGTATCCAATACCCACAAAAGGTTGATTCTCGCTTATGGACAACAATCCGGATTGCAGATCTTGAGCAAAGTGGGAAGGGGAACCCTGGTTAAGATTCTGATTCCAAGAACGATGGAAGAAAGCTCATCTGTTCCGGATATTTTCTTGAAACCTAATGAAAAGATTGTGTAAATCTCTCTGTAAGCTGCAAGGAAAACTATTGTGGATTCTTATTCAGTGTTATATAATCTGTCGAAAAAAGGAGGTTTGTGCATGTACAAGCTGCTGATTGCGGATGACGAGGCAGAAATCAGACATGGATTGGGAAATTACTTTCCGTGGGATGAGCTGGGATTCGTAGTGGACGGATATGCGCAGAACGGTCTGGAGGCTCTGGAGTATATCGGCTGCCATTCGGTGGATGTCCTGCTGTGTGATGTCATGATGCCTGTAATGACCGGGATTGAGGTGGCCGAATACTTGCATAAACAAAAAACTTCGCCTCGGATCGTATTTTTAAGCGCTCATCGAGACTTCGATGCTGCCTGCCGAGCCATGGAATTTGGGGTGCGCAGTTATATTCTTAAGCCGACGCGCTATCAGGAACTCAAAGGAATTTTTACGACGCTCAAGCAAACCTTAGACCTGGAGTTACAGCCGGTTCTTGCGCCACAATCCGCATCAGTCGAGGCTGCCGGGGCTATACGGCTGGAGAAAGGAGCAGATGATCCCATCATCATGCGGATCGTGCGTTATATTGAAGAGAACTGTTCGGAAGCGTCTCTGGAAGGTTCGGCGCTTGCGGTGCGCATGAACCCTACCTATGTGAGCAAATACTTCAAGCAGAAGACGGGCATCAACTTTTCGGAATATCTGAACGACGTACGCATGAGCCGCGCAGCCGATATGCTGGAGCAGGGAGACTGCCGAACCTATGAGGTCAGCGAAGCGGTTGGGTATCAGAACCCCAAGAACTTTACCCGTTCATTCAAGCGTCGATTCGGGAAGACCCCACGGGAATTTCGTCAGGGATTGGGATTATAGAAGTTGGGTTTATAGAAGTCAAAAAGCCGGATTCCACAGGAGTCCGGCTTTTTGGCTTATGGTTTCGAGTTATGGCTCTGACTTATCGTTTTGGTCGGTAGGGTGTTCCTTTATACGGAAGCAGTCTCTGCTTCCGTAGGTTCGGAAGTAGTATTCAGTCGTCCATCTACAATGGCGAGGAAAGCTCGGGCGGACATCATCAAAGCGCGTTCGTCAAAGTCAAACTTGGGATGGTGATGGGGGAAGTTCTCCCGGTCTGCAAAAGCTGCTCCAACCATAATGAAGGTGCCTGGTTTCTCCTGAAGATAGTAAGAGAAATCTTCACCGCCCATCATGGCCGGAAGTTCGACCAGTTTGGCAATCTCCTTGTCATTCAGTATTCGGATAACCTCATCCGTTTCCTTCTGATGATTGAAGGTCGCCGGGTAGCCTCGCAGGTAATCGACTTTGCAGGTGGCTTCAAAAGAATGGCATAATCCTTCGGTGAGCGCCTGAATCCCCGCTTGAATCCGGTCGCGTGCCTCTTCCTGGAAGGTGCGAACCGTACCCGTCATCTTCGCCTGGTCAGCGATGACATTATGCGCAGAGCCGGCATGGAAGGAGCCAACCGTAAGCACGGCGGGGTGCAGCGGATCAACCCGGCGGCTGACCAGCAGTTGAAGCTCGGTAATCAATTGGGCGCCAAGAGCAACCGCGTCGATCGTTTGATGCGGCGATGCCCCGTGTCCGCCTTTGCCCTGAATCAGAATCTCGAACAGATCGGCACTTGCGGTCAGATAGCCATGCTTGTATCCGATGGTCCCATACGGCTGTAGAGAGGCCAGATGAATCCCATAGACTTCATCAACACCATCGAGGCAGCCGTCTTCAATCATGCTCCTGGCACCGCCTGGAGGTGCTTCTTCGGCATGCTGATGCAGCAGGACGATGGTTCCAGGCAGTTCCTCGCGGTACTCGCTCAGGATCTTGGCGACCGCCAGCAGCGCAGCGGTATGACCATCATGTCCGCAGGCGTGCATCACGCCGGGGACCGTCGATCTGTACGGAACTTCTTTCTCGTCCTGAATGGGCAGTGCATCGAAATCAGCACGCAGTGCAATCGTCTTCCCTGGCTTGCCGCCGCGAATCGTTCCGACAACTCCGTTGCCTCCTACTCCGGTACGAACTTCAATGCCACCAAATTCGATCAGCTTCTCGGCGACAAACGCCGCAGTTGCCGTTTCGTGGAAGGATAGTTCCGGATTGCGGTGCATATGACGTCTCCATTCGATCATCGTTTCCTCAAGCTCCGACAGCCTTGCGTTCCATTTTTCCATGCAATCACCCTTTCCGCCAGTTTGAATGGGAATGGCCGACAATCGATAGCGGCTCGTCCATAACCCAAGTGTATGTTCATGACAGAAAGGTTAACAGGCCTGTTGCTTGAGTAAAGTTGCTTTGATTGTGGGACATCCAGGTACTTGGGAATAAAAGGCATCTCTTATTGAGAAAAGGGACGATTTGTTGACATGACAAAAAAACAGAGCCGCTATGCAGCTCTGTTCTTATGGAAGCATTAAGAAAGAATAGACAGAATGATGTGGTAATTTTCTCCTGTACGACTCTTAAAGCGTACGATCCCCATTGGCATCCCGGCCTCGAAACAAGCTCAGGGCTACGATCAGAACCAAAGCCGTGATAAGAATGGGAATCCAGATTGCGCTAAACGGCAGATGGACTTCAGCCACGCCGGCGACCAGAGCGCCAAAGCAATAGATTACTACCGCCATCAATCGAAGCCAGGTTTCTCCGCCAATGGGTGCTCGTTTGGCCATTCCCCCGAATCTTTTGCGGAAGAAGGCGACCAGATCTTCAATCACGCTGGCCAGATTGTTGGTCAGAACCGTCGTTGAGATGCCCGCGATGCCCAGTTTGCGTGCGGCTGTTGTCTGCATCCCCATCGCTACACTAAGCAGGATAATCAGCAGATGCAGCATCGATTCGCTCATCTCCGGTCTGGCTGTCCCTGCAAAGATCAGATAAAACACCAATTCGATCGCCAGAATAACGGTGACTCGGGCAGGCCAGAAGCTCTTGGCTTGGTTGCCACTTAGCAGCACAGCGGCCGCTGCATTACCGACAATGAAGCCCAGACAGGCCAGCGCCGCACGCAGAATGGACAATTCCGCCACGTGGGCGAATGACATGCCGATAATGACGATATTTCCGGTCATATTGGCTGTAAAGACTCGACCAAGATGAATATAGCCGATGACATCAATGATTCCAGCTGACATGCACAGCAGCAGGAGTACGCCGCTGCGCCAGGTTTTGACATGCACAAGATTCATTCCTTCCATCTTCATCATAAAAACTTTGTCCTGAAATAAAAACTCACTGTTCGATTTTCGCAATAAAATGAGTCGAATTCAAGGAAATGTAGAAAGTTCGCAAACAAAGTCTTGAATGGAATGCCTTCTGTACCCTTAATCTTCCCGGTGTTCAAGACTGTGGGGCGATGCAGAGCCAAAAGGGTTATGATACTAGGGGAACTTCGTAATCCAGAATATGGAGAATAATGGAGAGGAGGAAGGGCTTGCACGGTGATTTGTATGGAATACTGAGCTGGACGTTAACGGCTGTCGTGCTGTTGGCCTTTCTGCTGATCTTTGTCACCAGCGTGCGCAACGGCATTACGCCCATGCCGACCAGCCGCCTTGTGCGGCGTATGGTCATGCGGGAGATTGGCCAACTTTCGGAAGGAAGTGAGATTGTAGAGGCCGGATCGGGTTTCGGTACACTTGCGGTGAACCTGGCCCGACGGTTTCCGCGCTGCCGGATCACCGGTGTAGAGAATTCATGGGTTCCGCTGCTGTTCTCGCGTCTGCTGGGCTGGGGCAATCGGCTGCCCAAGTCGCGCTTGACGTTTCGACGAGGCGATTTGTTTGTTTATCCGTATGAACAGGCGAATGTCGTGGTCTGCTATCTGCACCCGGCAGCGATGCGGCGTCTGGGTCCCATTCTGTGGGAGAGAGCAGAGGAAGGAACCAAAGTCGTAAGTGTCTTTTTTGCCTTTGAGGATTGGGACCCGGAATCGGTCACAGTCTGCGGCGATCTCCATCGCACGAAGGTCTATGTCTATCACGTCCGCCGTCATCCACTGGATCTGCTGGTGTAGCCCACTGACTGGAAGCTGCGAAAGCGGCGAATCAGCGCGTCGTGGCAGCAGAGGCGCGTCTGTACAGCTTCAATCGTCTTATCAAAAACCAAAAGAAAAGGAGTGGATGAAAAAATGGATTACATCAAACTGGGCAAAACCGGCATGGACGTCTCCCGATTGTGTCTGGGCTGTATGAGTTATGGTCTTGCGGATCGGGGAGCCCACGCATGGACGTTAAACGAAGAAGAAAGTCGTCCTTTTATTCAAAAAGCGCTCGAACTGGGCATCAATTTCTTCGATACGGCTAACGTCTATTCGGATGGAACGAGTGAGGAGATTGTCGGTCGGGCGTTAAAAGATTTTGCCAACCGCGACGAAGTGGTAGTGGCGACCAAGGTACATGGACGAATGCGGCCGGGTCCCAATGGTGGGGGACTGTCTCGGAAGGCGATTCTGAGTGAGATTGACCATAGTTTGCAGCGGCTGGGCATGGATTATGTGGACTTGTACCAGATTCATCGCTGGGACCCGCACACGCCAATCGAAGAGACGATGGAGGCATTGCATGATGTGGTCAAAGCGGGGAAGGCCCGATATATCGGTGCCTCCTCGATGTTTGCCTGGCAGTTCCTCAAAGCGCAGCATACGGCGGAAATTCATGGTTGGACAAAGTTCGTCAGCATGCAGAATTACGTCAATCTGCTCTACCGGGAGGAAGAAAGGGAGATGCTGCCGCTATGCGAATCAGAGGGAGTCGGCGTCATTCCGTGGAGTCCGCTGGCACGTGGGCGCCTAACCCGCGATTGGGAGGAGAGCAGCAAGCGTTCGGAGAACGATGCTTTTGGCCGGACGTTGTATGACCAGACGGAGGCGGCAGACCGCCGGGTGGTTGAAGCGGTAGCCAAAGTTGCAGAGGAACGAGGTGTGCCGCGTGCGCAGATCGCCCTGGCCTGGGTGCTGCAAAAAAGCGCCGTGACCGCTCCTATCGTAGGCGCTACCAAGCCTCATCATCTTGATGATGCTGTGGCTGCCTTGTCGATTCTTTTGACGGATGAAGAGATTCGGCGCCTGGAAGAACCCTATGTGCCGCACGCGGTGATTGGGCATAGCTGAAGCAGGGCGAGGTAGCGAGCAAGAATAGAGGGCAACAATAAGTAAGCAAAGAGTGGAGATCAGTGAGTGGGGAAACGTGAGAAATGAGTGCGAGATCAAGAACGGCTGTGTGAGATATGCAGCCGTTTTGGCGTGGTCGATAAAGGTGGATGCGGTGAGCGGTGAGTGGTCAACGGTTGGCGCTAAGGTCGGCGGTCAACGGTTAACGGTCAAACGTCAGCGGTCAATGGTCGGCGGCCTGGAGTCAACGCTGCGGTCAACAGTCAACGCTCGACTGTCAAACGTCAGCGCTACGCTCAGCAACCAGCTTCTGGTCAAATAAGTCCATGAATCCCCTTATTTCTTTTTGATTTCCGAAAAAACGCCGAATAAGTCCAATTATCCACTTAAATCATCTATTTCCCGCGTATATTTTGGTTTTTTCCAAAAATAGAGGGATTGATGGACTTATCCTTCCGAAAATCAAATGTATACGAAAAATAAGGGGATTTTCGGACTTATTTCGAGCAACGCAGGTAGTACAAGCCATTACGAGCAGATAAGAGCAGGTAAGAGTAAGTACGAACCAGGTGATAGGAGCAAGGATGGATAGATATTGGCAAAGCGACGCGAGTAGGTACAAACAGATACGAATAGGTACAAACAAGTGCAAGCAGTTGCAAGAAGGCATAAGCAGGTACAAGCAATCATGGGTAGGTACAAGCAAGTGCAAGCAGTTATAAACAGTTATAAGCAGGTACAACCAACAGTTGGTGCCAGAGGTTATGAGCCAGGCGCTGTGAACATCTAGAGCCTACAGAAACGCCAGGGCTGCGTCCTTCAGCGCATATTGGACAACTCTCTGACCGGAAGGTCCGGATTGGCCTTCAAATACCTTTTTTCGGCACAGCGTTTGCAGAACTGCGGCTGCTGTCCGGCGATCCAATCCAAGATGGCGAACGACATCGATCGGACGGAGCGAACCGCCGCGTGTACAGGCCAGGCGAATGATCTCGCGTTCTGCGATCGTTGCCTGCGGCGAGGAGAAACAGGACATGTCGGTCGTCGTATACCGCCCGACTACCATCCGCAGCAGAGTCCTACATAGTTCCGGGCGCTGTGCAACGTCGTCATAGGCGAATGAGAGGACATGGAAGCCCATCGCTGTCAGGAAGGTCTCACGGTTCAGTTCTCGGCAGAATTTGCGGCGGTCCATGTCCTGGATATGCGGACCAAAGCCCTTGATCTCGATGACAATCTTCACATGGGGCGTAATCCAGGCAAAGTCACAGAAATAGGGGAATCCGCGCCAGTCTGCCACTTCGTATTCAGGATGAAGATGTTCGAAATTCTGGTACAGCGGCCACCACACATTTCGGCAAAATAACTGCTCGGCTTCGCGGTGACCTCTCTCCAGACGGTCACGGCGTTCGCCTGAGCGCTCCTGCAAATGCTGCTCCATAAACATCCGGTGCGCCGATTCAAACTCCATGGGCAAACCCTCCTTATATTCAAAAAATCAAAAACCCCAAATCTAAAATCCCAGATCAGCGAATTGACCATGCGAAGCCGCACATCCAAACGCAAAAAAACGTCCCGACTCTATACCCAGGGGAAGGGCAAGAGCGGGACGTTCTTCGTCGCCGTACAGAGAAGCCTATTCGCTATCTGTCATTGTAGAGCAAAAGCTTGTGGAATCGCAAATGCTTCGCTGGTCAGGAGATCAGAAGCAGAGCTTCTCACGCGACCTACCATACGGGCTTGCGATCGTCATACTAGGTCTATCCATGAGTCAATCAGGCATAAGAATGTACATTCTGACCCCATACAGACGCGCAGCCTGACTCCACATAGACGCGCATCTACACTTCACACAGACCAGACGCGCAGCCCCACTCCACACAAACGTGCGGCTTGGCTCCACACGGGCATACAGTCCGAGTCGCTTCAGTTTCAAACCGATCTTACGAACCGGATACCGCCAGAGCAGCTTGGATCATCGCATCGGCATCGCTTGACAGAACCGTGTCTTTTGGCATGAACTTGCCTGGCAGCTCAGGCGTCAAGACGCCAGCTTTGACCAACTGGGCAACCGGAGTCTTGGCATAAGCGGCTACGGTCGAAGCGTCGTCAAAAGCATTCAGTACGGCAGCGGCATCTACAGTCGGCAGCTTGCCTTTGAGCGCTGCGGCCAAGATCGTTGCCAGATCTTCACGAGTGATCGATTGATCCGGGTTGAACTTGCCGCCGCCGATGCCTTTAATCAGACCGGCTTTGACCGCTTCAGCAAGAGCATCCGCATAAGGAGCATCGGCTGCAACGTCACTGAATTTCGGTGCAGTCGTGACGGCGTCCAGCTTCATCGCTTCAACCAGCTTGGCTACAAAATCAGCACGCGAGACAAAGTCACTCGAAGGCGTGGAAGGCGTCGATGGGCCTGTTGCCGGGCCGTCCGTATCCGGTTTATCCGAACCTGCGGCTGGCGTGTTGGCGATACGGCCTTCAACTTTGGCTGTGATGGAACCGCCTTTGAACGTATCGACGACGTATTTGTAGAACACGTCGAGATCGATTGGGCCTGCCAGCGATTTGCTCGCTTCGGTCAGCACTTTATAATTGTCGCCGCCTGCGGCCATGAAGTTGTTGACTACAGCCGTGTAAGTCTTGGTCGGATCGATCGCCGTACCGTCTGCCAGGGTCAGCGAGGTGATGCGCTCTGCGACCGGCTTGTTCAGATCCGCGCTGTATTTCAGACCGGAAATTTGCAGCGTCTTGGTGTTTGGCGTGCCGTCAGCGTTGGTACCCCACTGCTGTTGAAGCAGCTGCTTTACCTGAGCGCCTGTCAGCGACAGCTTAACCAGCGTATTGCCAAATGGCTGGATCTTCGCCAGATCCGCGAAGGTGACATCACCCTTAGGCAGATCGGCCCGGATGCCGCCTGGGTTCATGAAAGCAAAGTCGGCTGGAGCGGCTTTGTCGCCGAAGTCCGCTTTACGCATGGCGTCTGCGATCAGGTTGCCCAGCGCCGCTTCATTGTTATAGGCGTCCGTGCGTGTGACGGAACCATCTGTAGTGCCCACTGGCTTGGTCAGCTCAGGGTGTTTCTCCAGATACTTTTTAATCAGGGCTACCGTATCGGCATCCGGTGTCACGCCTTGTTGGACGGTGCTGGTTACCGTTGCCGATTTCTCGGTTACGTCACCTGTCTTGGGATCGATCATCAGCTTGATGTCTTCAAAGGCCGTACCATACGAATAAGCCTGAACGATCAGCTTGCCGTTAACTTCACCGTTTGCCAGGGCATGGTTGTCACCGGCTACGATGACGTCGATCGGAGAATTGGCTGGCAGGGCTTTCGCCAGGTCAGCGGCTTCACCGGTTGTCACGCCTTCTTTGGTCGAGGCTGGATCATGCGCCAGGACAACGATTGTCTCCACGCCTTGATCTTGCAGTTCTTTCGCATATTTGTTGACGGCTTCCACTTCGGCAGCCGCGCTCAGGAAGGTCACACCAGCTGTGCCGGATGGAGAGACTTTGGAAGGCGTTGCTTTAGTGACCAGACCGATGAATCCAATCTTTACGCCGCCGACTTCTTTGATAACATAAGGCTTAATCAGCGGTTTGCCGGTCGCTGTCTCGATGACGTTGGCATTGACATAATCGAACTTCACGCCTTTATGCGTTACTTTGCCTTCTTTGGGATCGAGACCGCCATTCAGCTGCGCCTTCAGCGCCGCGATCCCCTGATCGAATTCATGGTTCCCCAGTGAACCGACATCGAAGCCCATCATATTCAGCCATTCCAGTGTCGGCTCATCGCGTTCGAGCGAAGAGATCGGGGCGGAAGCGCCGACGGAATCGCCGTTATGGAACAGCAGAGAGTTTGCATATTTGGCTCTGGCTTGTTTCAGATATGTAGCGAGAATGGGAGCTGTACCTACGGGCTTGTCGCTGACGATCGAAGTCGTGTCCAGCTGTCCGTGCAGGTCATTGATGCCCAGCAGATGGACTTCAACGTCGCCTTCCGCTGCCGAAGCCGTGCCGGATACTCCAACAACCTGAGCCGACAGCAGCGCTGCCACGGCAAGACTTACGCTCGGCTTTCTCCAATTTTTCCAATTCATGAACTTCCATTCCTCCTAGATTGTGATTGGTGCCGTCACATTGTATCACATGGATTTTTTGAAGATCAAAGGTTGTGTAAACGTGGTGTAAATTATTTTTTAAATCGGTTTCGCTGTAGGAACGTTGACAGTTTTCGTCCGAGCATGTTATAAAATGAATCAATGAGCGCCCGGCCTGCGGAGCGCAATAACAAGCGTTGAAGGGAATCCAGTAGCGTTCGGTATCGTACTCCCAGAGAGCCGCCGGTTGGTGCAAGGCGGTAGACGATCGACACGCGAATTACGTCCCGGAGCTTCCCGTTTCCGAAACCGCGAGAGCGGAAGGAGCGGGACGGAGCCGTCCACGTTATCGGGCGACAAAGTGGAAAACGCGCCGTGCTCCAACATGTGGCGCCTTTTCAATAAGGGTGGTACCGCGATTAAGACTCGTCCCTGCAGTGATGCAGCAGGCCGGGTCTTTTTTATTTTATATTTCCAAGGAGGAACCCCCTATGACCACTGAACACGAACACACCCCGATCGAAGCGAACGCCCTGCTGGACGATCTGGAATACAGAGGTTTGATCTACCAGGTGACGCACCGTGAAGAATTGCAGAAGAAGCTGAGCGAAGAGAGCGTCACGCTGTACAACGGCTTTGATCCGACGGCGGACAGCCTGCATATCGGCCATCTGCTGCCGGTATTGACCATGAGACGTTTCCAGAACGCCGGACACCGTCCGATCGCCCTCGTGGGCGGCGGCACGGGTATGATTGGCGATCCGAGCGGTCGTTCGACCGAACGCTCACTGAACACGGCGGATACAGTCGCGGATTGGACGCGCAAGCTGCAAAACCAACTGTCGCGTTTCCTTGATTTCGGAGAAGGCGATGCGGCGGTTCCGGCGAAGATGGTCAGCAACTACGACTGGCTCGGTCCGATCACGATGATCGACTTCCTGCGCGATGTGGGCAAGAACTTCACGGTTAATTACATGCTGGCCAAAGATTCCGTCGATTCGCGCCTGGCGAACGGGATCTCGTTTACCGAATTTTCGTACATGATCCTGCAAGCTTACGACTTCCAGCGTCTGCATGAAGACGAAGGCTGCTCGCTTCAGTTGGGTGGCAGTGACCAGTGGGGCAATATTACGGCAGGTCTCGATCTGATCGGCAAAAATGGCGGCGGCGATGCGTACGGCATGACCATGCCGCTGGTCACCAAAAGCGACGGTAAAAAATTCGGCAAATCCGAATCCGGCGCCGTATGGCTCGATCGCAGCAAAACAAGTGCGTACACGTTCTACCAGTTCTGGATCAACACGGACGATGCGGATGTCATCAAATTCCTGAAATACTTCACTTTCCTCAGCCGCGAAGAGATCGAAGCCTTGGAGACGGAACATCTTAAAGCACCGGAAAAACGCGTCGCCCAGCGCGAACTGGCTCGCCGCGTGACGGAGCTTGTACATGGTGCCGATGCCGTGGAGAGCGCAGAGAAGATTACAGCGGCCCTGTTCTCGGGCAGCTTCGCTGAACTGAATGAAGCCGACCTGGCTGAAGCATTGGCAGACATGCCAAGCGTAACGGCGGATGCTTCTTCCGAGCCGCTGCTGATCGATCTGCTGGTGGAAGCCGGAGCCGCACCATCGAAAGGACAGGCGCGTAAGGACATCCAGAGCGGCGCGATTTCCGTCAACGGTGAGAAACGCACATCGATCGAGACGACCATTGGAGCGGAAGATCGTCTGCATGGTACAACCCTCGTGCTGCGCCGCGGCAAGAAGAACTACTACGTCGTCAAGTTTGAAGGCTAAGGAAGCGCACCGACAAGCTTGTTGACATGACGCCCAAATCCGAAAGGAACCGAGAGGTTCTTTTCGGATTTTTTTGCGTTTCACCCGAACATCACTCTTATAGATGCCCCAGTTCAATCGCCTGACGGAAGCGGGTAGCGAAAAGTTCAGCACCTGGACCGAGCGCACGCGCCTCGGATCGCAGAAAGCCAATCTGCATGTCGGGCTGCCCTACGTCTGCGATCTCAATGATTTTGATGTGCCCTGACTTCCAGAGAGAATGCTGATGAAAGGAAAAGTCATGTCCGATGCTTGCCGCAAGTCCATTGTCCAATACGCTGGTCACGGCTTCCGAATTGTTGGTCCAGAACAAGATGGATAATTCGCCGTATAAGTCGGTGAATCGATCCACAAAATCATGCACAAACCGATCATTATACAGAGCCAGCTGATGCTGCATGAGCTGTTTGGGGGTGATGCGCTGATACTGGGCAAGCGGCGATTCATGATGGGCTGCGGCCACCAACTTGCCGGTATACATGGCGCTAAATTGCAGTCCGCTCAACTGCTCCAGCTGTTTGCTGTAGAGCGCAATAAATCCAAGGTGGGTACGTCCCTGCCGCACGTCTTCCACAATGTCCATGGAGCCTTTTTCCTCAATAGAGATGTGAAGCTGTGGATGTTCCGATTTCATACGGGCGGTCGTTTCGATTAGATAGGGCATAACGCTTGGAAAAGTGGCGACTTCGACAGAACCGCTGAGCGGCCTGCTGCGGTCGATCGTCGAACGGAGCAGATCGACACGCTGCAAGATCTCGATGGCCTGCTCAATCAACTGTTTGCCAGCTTCAGTGGGAACCGCGCCCTGGCGGGATCGTTCAAATACATGCAGATCCAGCTCCTCTTCCAACTTGCGAACGGATTGGCTGATCGCGGACTGGGTCATGTGCATCTGCGAAGCGGCAGCAGAGAAAGAGCGTGTTTTGGCGATTTCCACGATATAGGCAAGCTGCTCCAGATTCATGGTATACTCTCCTATCATTATTTTTATTAATGGAACCATTAGTATCTATTATTATAAGTGAAGGTCATGCTCAAGATATAATAAAATTTGAATAGAGCATTTTGTAACCATTATCGATAGAAGGAGATGTCAATCATGAAGGCAGCAGTCTGGTACGGCAAACAGGATGTCCGGGTCGAGAAGCGCGAGGAGCGAAGCGTAGGCAAAGGGCAGGTCAAGATCAAAGTGGAATACGCTGGGATTTGCGGCAGTGACCTGCATGCGTACCATCATGGAGTGGGAATTCAGGAAGGACAAGAGCATCCATTATCCGGCCAAAAGGCTCCACTCGTGCTGGGTCATGAATTTGCGGGCGTCGCTGTGGAAATTGGTGAGAGCGTAACCGGCATCGAAAAAGGGCAGCGGGTGGTCGTTGAGCCCCTCTATCATTGCGGAGTCTGCGAATATTGCCTTCAGGGGCATTACAATCAGTGCGTCGATTTTGGCTTTATTGGATTAAATGGAGATGGCGGATTTGCGGATTATGTCGTAGTGGAGGCCTATATGGTTCATCACCTTCCGGACAACGTATCCTTTGAAGAAGGCGCACTGGTTGAGCCAACGGCGGTCGCCATGCACGCGGTTCGGCACAGCAGCCTCAAGGTCGGACAGAAGGTGGCTGTTTATGGAGCGGGACCGATTGGACTGCTGACCGTGCTGTGTGCCAAAGCAGCCGGAGCTTCCCAGGTGTATGCGGTTGACGTATTCGACGAACGTCTGAAGCTTGCAGAGAAGCTCGGCGCGATCCCGGTGAACAGTTCGCAGATGGATGCTGCGCAGGTCATTCAGGAGCAGTCCGGCGGAATCGACATTGCCTTTGAAGCGGCAGGTGTTCAACCAACGATGGACAGTGCTGTGTCGGTGGTGAAAAAAGGGGGAGAGGTCGTCGTGATCGCGGCCATCCCTGAGCCATTGAAGGTTGATTTCTTCCAAATGCTAGTCAAAGAAGCAACCGTGACCGCGACGCTGGCGTATCGTCATATCTTCCCGGAGATTATCGCCTTGATCGCAGCAGGTGCACTCGATGTCAAATCGGTCATCACCCACAAGATCAAACTGGACGACATTGTGGAACAGGGGTTGGAACTGCTGATTCGTGATAAGAGTCACGCGAAGATTCTGGTGAAAATCGGCGATTGATGCGATCGATGATGGAATGATGAGGGGAAGGCCCTGACGATCATGTACAACCCTGAAGACAACTTAAAGCCAATGGATACCGTCATCTGCCGGTTGTCCGTTGGCTTCTTTTTAAAAGCATAAAAAAATTACCGAAATCTAGATTTAATCCAACTAAATATGTCCCGAAATGTCTATATTCTTATATTTTTCGTATAAGAATAAGGAAATTCGCGTTTGGTTTTGCTTTTCGATCACGTTTTCGGACGAAAACGCTACCATCTTCTGAGTCGGGGTGCTTTTCTTTTCTGCCACTCTCAGTGTACACTAGAGCCTAAGCTCCCTTTCAACTCTTAATCCAAGGTTCACGTTTTCCTGAAATGCACGCGCTTCTGGTGCGATTCCGTCGGAGACTTCGTACACGCTTTAGATACGAAATCTCAGGAAGCGTGAACTTACCTTTAGTGTTGACAAGGGCCTAAGCACACATTCAGTCTTCCATAGAACGCTTTAATTTTGCTGATGAGGTGAAAAGAGATGTTTAAAAAATACAAGTACGTTGCTCCTGAAAACGGTTACCCGGAATGGAACAACAACCCTGAAATTTTCCAACTAAACCGCCTGGATGCCCGCGCGGCTTTGACCCCTTATGCTCATGCAGAGGAAGCGCTGAACAGCAGCGAAACTTCCAGCCGTGTACGCTCGCTGAACGGCACATGGAAATTCCATCATGTAGACAAGCCTGCCGATCGTCCCGAGAACTTTTATGAAATCGGTTACTCAACAGAAGATTGGGATGACATTCCGGTTCCGGCTCACTGGCAGCTGCATGGTTACGATTATCCGCAGTATACGAACGTACGCTACCCGTGGGAAGGACGCGAAGACATTAAGCCGCCGTTCGCCCCAACAGCCTTTAACCCGGTAGGTTCATATGTTCGGACCTTTGAAGTGCCGGAAGAGTGGGAAGACCATCCCGTCTATATCAGCTTCCAGGGTGTGGAATCGTGCTTCTACATATGGGTAAACGGGGATCTTGTGGGCTACAGCGAAGATACCTTTACACCAGCCGAATTCTTGCTCACCCCGTATCTGAAGAAAGGCGAAAACAAACTGGCGGTTCAGGTCTTCCGCTGGTGCGATGCAAGCTGGCTGGAAGATCAGGACTTCTGGCGGATGAGCGGGATCTTCCGTGACGTCTTCCTGTATGCCAAACCTAAAGTACAGATTGCCGATGTCCTGACCACGGCGGAGTTAGACGATCAATTTGAGGACGGTCATCTTAAAGTGGGCGTACAGATCGGCAATCCACTGGGCAAAAAAGCCGGCAGCTACAAGCTTGAAGCCAGACTGCTGGACGCCTCGGGGCGTGAAGCGGCGGCGCGCATGACTACGGAGATCGAGATTGAGAAGGATCTGATCTACGCGGCCGATCTGTCCGCCTCTGTACCGAAACCGGCGCAGTGGTCGGCGGAAACGCCAAACCTGTACACGCTGGTGCTGTCGCTGTCGGACGAGAAGGGTGAAGTGGAAGCCGTGAAGTTCCGCGTGGGCTTCCGTCATTTTGCCATTCAGGATGGCGTTATGAAGATCAACGGCAAACGGATCGTATTCAAAGGCGTAAACCGTCATGAATTTAGCGCCGATCGCGGACGTTCGGTGACTGAAGCCGACATGATCGCAGACATTAAGCTGATGAAGTCCCATAACATCAATGCGGTGCGGACGTCTCACTATCCAAATCAGCCGCGCTGGTATGATCTGTGCGACGAATATGGATTGTATGTCATCGACGAAACCAACCTGGAGACACACGGAAGCTGGGAGTATGGACAGCTCGAAGAGGCTGAACATACCGTTCCGGGCAGCAAGCCGCATTGGCGTGCCAACGTGCTGGATCGGGCCAACTCCATGTATCAGCGCGATAAAAACCATGCATCGATTATCATCTGGTCGCTTGGCAACGAATCATGGGGCGGCGAGAACTTCCTGCACATGGCGAACTTCTTCCGGGCAGTGGACAAGACGCGTCTGGTGCATTATGAAGGCACTTTCCATGCCCGCAAATGGGACGCCGCTTCCGACATCGAAAGCCATATGTATACCACGCCTCAGAACGTGGAGAAGTATGCGCAGGAGAACCCTCAGAAGCCGTTTATCCTGTGTGAATACAGCCATGCGATGGGCAACTCCTGCGGCAACCTGTTCAAATATACGGATCTGACTTACAAATATCCCGTGCTGCAAGGTGGATTCATCTGGGACTGGATCGATCAGGCGATCTGGACGAAGACGGAAGATGGGGTAGACTACCTCGCTTACGGCGGTGACTTTGGCGATTCGCCAAACGATGGCACATTCTGCGGCAACGGCCTGATCTTTGCAGACCGCACCGTAACACCTAAGCTGTTGGAGGTTAAGACCTGCTATCAGAACGTGCGTTTTGAAGCGATTGATCTGAATAATGGACTCGTCCGTGTCTATAACGATTTCCTGTTCACGGATCTCAACCGTTACAAGCTGTCGTGGGAGACGGCTCGGGAAGGCGAAGTCGTAGAACGCGGCAGCCTGCCGCTGCAATTGGCGCCGGGCGATCAGACGGAGATTGTCGTTCCGTTTACCCTTCCAGCCTCGGCAGGGGAGTATACGCTGACGCTCACCTTTGCAGAACAGGAAGATCGCTTCTGGGCAGCCAGCGGCCATGAGATTGCGTTCGGTCAATTCATTCTGCCTGAAGTGGCTGGCGAATCTGCATCGCAGCAGCCTACTGCTGGCGCAGCGCTCAACACGGAAGACGACGGAAGTAAGCTGACTGTAACCGGTGAAAACTTCACCGTTGTCTTCGACAAACAGAGCGGCGATCTGTCGTCTCTCGTCTGGAAGGGACAGGAGCTGCTGCTGGCTGCCGTTCGTCCGAACTTCTGGCGTGCGCTGACGGATAACGATCGCGGCAGCAAGCTCGACGAGCGCAGCGCAATCTGGCGCGAAGCCGGGCAGAGCCGCAAGCTGATCCGTCTGGATGCTTCGGAGATGCAGGGAAGCGTCATCCTCAAAACCGTGCTGGCGCTGCCAACCGTGCCTCAGTCTGAAGTGGAAGTGAGCTATGAAGTGTCGGCTTCGGGTGAGATTGCCGTATCGATGACCCTGACTCCAGGTGAGGGACTGCCGGATCTTCCGGAGATCGGTATGCTGCTTGAACTGCGCGGGGATCTGGATACGCTGAAATGGTATGGTCGCGGCCCGCATGAGAACTATTGGGATCGCCATCAGAGCGCACGTCTGGGCATCTATTCGGGCAAAGTAGCCGATCAGCTCACGCCGTACCTGCGACCACAGGAAGTGGGCAACAAGACGGGCGTACGCTGGGCTGAACTGACAGACGCATCCGGAAGTGGCTTACGCGTAGAAGGATCGCCGGAAATCGAGCTTAACGCGCTCCCGTACACACCGGAAACACTGGAAGCCTGCGACCATGGCTACAAACTGCCGAAGTCGGATCGCACGGTGCTGCGTGTTAATCATCGTCAGATGGGCGTTGGCGGCGACGATAGCTGGCAGGCGGTGACGCACGAAGAATTTACCCTTCCAGCGAATCAGACGTACACGTATCGTTTTGTGCTTCGCGGCATCACGCAGAAGTAATACGCTTTCGACAGGGAAATGGGTTACAATGGAATAGGCGCTAAACCGGAAAACGGCCTTCGCGGGCCGTTTTTCTTCGTCGTTTGACGGTCGGATAGACAGGCTTAGACCATCCGATAGCAAAAGGTCTCTTCTGCCGTTTGGTGATAAGCAGGCCTAAGAAAGAAGGGATCTACGATGGAACAACACATACAACCCTCTCACCCGGTGGAGGTCGCGGAGACAAAACAAAGGGAACATGGCGGCGTCTATGCCAACATCTCGCACTTGATTGGCGATACACCGTTGGTTCGTCTGGGACGCATGGCTCCAGAGGATGCGGCTGAGATCTTCGTGAAACTGGAATATTTCAATCCATCGGGCAGCGTCAAAGACCGCGCGGCACGAGGATTGATTGAAGCCGCCGAACGAGCCGGCAGGCTCAAGCCCGGAAGCACCTTGATCGAACCAACCAGCGGTAACACCGGCATCGGACTGGCGATGATTGCCGCCGCGAGAGGTTACCGCGCCATTCTGGTCATGCCGGATAATATGTCGCGCGAACGCATCAACCTGCTCAAGGCTTATGGAGCGGAAGTCGTCCTGACTCCAAGTGCAGAGCGGATGCCGGGAGCGATTGCCCGTGCGCTGGAGCTTCAGTCTTCCATTCCAGGAGCCTTCATTCCGCAGCAGTTCGAGAACCCGGCGAATCCCGATGCTCATCGCGGCACCACGGCGGTTGAGATTCTACAGCAGATGGAAGGAACGCTGGATGCCTTTGTAGCGACGGCAGGTACAGGCGGAACGATTACCGGAACGGGTGAGACGCTCAAGAAGGCGCTGCCTCATCTGTATATTGCCGTTGTGGAACCGGAAGGTTCGCCGGTCTTGTCCGGCGGCTCACCCGGCCCGCATAAGCTTGTGGGCACCAGTCCAGGCTTTGTGCCCAGCATTCTGAATACACAGGTCTATGACCAGATCATTCAGGTCAAGGATGAAGAGGCATTGGGCACCATGCGTGATCTGGCGCGTCTGGAAGGAATGCTATTGGGGCCTTCGTCGGGAGCTTCGGTCTTTGCCGCCATTCAGGTCGCCAAGCGTCTGGGAAGCGGCAAGCGTGTGGTGTGCATCGCACCGGACACGGGAGAGCGTTATTTGAGCATGGGGTTATTTGAAGAATAGAAAACAAATAGAAAAGAGGAATGAGTCTGAGTAAAAAAAGTCTGACGATTTCGGTGCTGCCGGATTATCCACCGGAAATCGGCCGTTGGCTCTGGGGACTGGAAGACGTACGTCGTACACTGCTGGACAAAGTGGCAGGATTAACACAGGAAGAACTGGATCGGAAGCTGGAAGGACACTCATCGACTATAGGATCGCTTCTCTATCATATCGCGCTGATTGAAGTCGATTGGTTGTATGCGGAGGTGCTGATGATGGAACCTGATTCGGAGATCGAGGCCTGGTTCCCCATTCCGCATCGTGACCGGCAAGGTCAGCTGAGTCAGGTGTATGGCGAGGATCTGGAGCGGCATACGCAGCGGCTTGCGGCAGTACGCGGTGATCTCTTGGAACGTTTTCGTATGGTGGATCTGGAAGATTGGCGTCATCCCAGGGAGCTGCCCGATTACGAGGTGACACCGGAATGGGTCATCTATCATCTGATCGAACACGAGGCGCACCACCGGGGACAGATCGCACAGATGGTGCATGAGCTGCGAAAATAGCCTGAAGGAGGGTCTACCATGAATGAGCCTAAACTTGAAATCCGTGCGCTGCCGGGTTATCCACCGGAGATCGGCCGACTGCTGTGGATGATGGAAGATGTTCGCCGCGAATTATTGGAGAAGTTAAAAGGAGTCACCCAGCAGGAGCTGGATACGATCCAGGGGGAAGATCCGACGACGATTGGGGCTTTGCTCTATCATATTGCCGATGTGGAGACGGGCTGGCTGCATTTCGATCTGCTGGGGCAGCAGAAGTTGGACAATGAGATCGAACCCTGGTTTACTGCACCGACACGAAATGAACAGGGCGAGATTTGGTGTCCACCCGGTGAGAGTCTGGAGCAGCATCTGGAACGACTGTCTGCGGTACGCCGTGATTTTTTACAGAAGCTGCAATCGGTGGATCTGGAAGACTGGCGAAGATTCCGCCTGCTTCCGGATGAATATGAAGTGACGCCAGAGTGGATCGTCTATCATCTGATCGAACATGAGGCGCATCATCGTGGTCAGATCTTCCGCATGTTGGGGATGATGCGCCGTTTTAACTAGATAAATTGACTAGATAAAATGAAAGCTGTACACACAGCCGAAGCATGAGTTCGGACAGTTTCATCGTTCTACTCCATAATAAACAGCCTGTCCCCGGTTGGGACAGGCTGTTTACGCGGTTTGCGCGTGCAAAGCGATCGGCATGCGACGAATCTTAACCTTTTTCCGAGATGATCGCGGCCGAATGGGCTTCGATCATCCGAATTTGTCGGACTTCTTCGATACCTGTTGGCTTGTAAAGCGGAAGATAAGTGCCTTCGGGGGTTTCGTTGTTATAATCGATCTCCCAAGAAAGGCGAAGATTCAGCCTTTGCAGGAGCAGGCGCTTCGCTTCTCCCGGCGTGATCGTGGGTAAGATCGACAGTCGCTGCAGTTCCTCCGCGTCCAGATCAGAACCTATATAATGGACGACGAACCCCGTAGTGCGATTTACGCCGATCGAGACATCATGCATAAAACCTGGAACGCCATTTTTGCAGACAGAGAAGCGGAAAATGGCGGTACGGCGGCGAAAAGCTTCTACCGATTCGTCGTCTTCCGGTTCGCTGATGGGGGCTTCTTCGTCTTCTTCGCGCGGGTTCAGCAGCAAATAAGGGAAAACCACCGGATCGGTGCTGTAAGCGAATTGCAGCGCGATCTCCACACAGGCGCTATCGTCGAGATTCAGGTCGCCGCGTTCTTCGCGGAAGTCCATAAAGCTCACGATCCGTCCAGTCTCCCGATCGACGCGAAGCTTAATCGTATCTTCGCTGCGTGCCTGGATGTAACTGTCCAGCGTATAAGGAGCCTGCGGCTGGATGTTTGCGGACGCGTCTTTGCGGCGATAGACAACAGCTCTTTCGCGTCCGGCATCAGCTTCCCGCAGGAGTTCAAATTCCTGTTCGCGGATGCCGATGCGTTCAAGCAGCGATGCGTCTGGTCGAAGCATCGGCGGCTCCTGCGATCGCCGCAAGAAGTCCGTGATCGGTTCGCTTGACCCTCCGCACGGATTAAATTGTTCTTCTTCGGTCTGTTCTTCTATCGGCTTGGTTTCACTGAGCCGCAGCGCCGAGATTCCGGTCAGAAAAGGCTCGGGCATATAGATCAGATGCAGCCGGTCGTCGCCTTCCGCATAAACCGATTCGTGCAGGACGTTGAAGTAAAGCTTCATCTCCAGCCCGTCGGCGATCCGATTCAACGCTTCCTGAGGGGCAAGCAGGTCATCTGGCAGTTTTGGCAGGGGCTTTTCGCCAAAGTATTTGAACGCCGAGACGAACCCTGAGCGATGTACGTCAATCCAATAGCCCGAGCGGGGGAGCGGCATACCAGCCGCAAACTGGTACGCAGTAAAGAAGACGCGGTCACCACGATCTTCCGCTTCTGGCTCGCCAAATGTTTCGAGGGCTTCGGGATAATGGTCGCAGACAAAACGTTTGCCGATCTTGAGCAGTTCCGCCGTCTCCAGGCGGGCACGATCGTCCCCTCCGCCATAAAGTTCGGGATCGACCGCGTAATCCATCAGCTCGCCCTCGGCGTTCAGCGTCACCGACAAGCCGATCTCAGTGCCGGGCTTTGTCCAGACGAACAGAAGCTCTTTGACGTTGTCTTCCTGCCAAAATACCTCCTCAATGAAAGGACGCAGTTCTGCTTCAGCCAGAGCAGCTTCCCGCTGTGCGAACGTTTCGGCTCTATTCCGAAGCAGGCGCAGTTTTTCAACCATTTGTTGTTCGGTTCCAACTTCTGTATCTCCAGGCATGTGGGTGTCCCTCCATTCGTTCGATTTGCCTTCGGTGCGACGTTCGGCGATTTCATGACGGTAATGTTCGCGCAGCAGTTTGAGCGCTTTGCTCTGTAAAGTTTTGACCGTTCCCAGTGGAAGCTCTAACAGCTGCGCGATCTCGACTTGTTTGAGATTATGCAGGTATCTCAAGATTACGATTCGACGATACTTGGGCGGCAGGTCGGCAAGCGCCTCCAATAATTCGATCCGTTGCTCCGGGGCGGCTGATGCCGGATCGGGTCGGTCTTCTGCAGCATCCCCCCAAGGCACCAGACGTCGGCTGCGCTGCAGCAGACTCAGAGAAGCGTTGATGACGATTCTCGTCAGCCAGGTTCGGAAGTACGCGGGTTCTTTCAGTGAAGGAAGGGCGGCGAACGCCCGACAGAGCGCTTCCTGCACCGCGTCTTCGGCGTCGGCGCGGCTGCGGACGTAATAGCTGGCGACGCGCAGCATACGGACCCGCTCTGCGTCGATCAGTTCAGCGAAAGCTTGTGCGTCTCCGCAAACCGCCCGACGTACCAACAAATCCGAATTCAATGATTTCCCTCCTTTTTGCAATAGCGTTCACGGATTGGACTGGCGAGTCGAGCAAAAGGTTTTAACTTTTCAAAAAAATCCGCATGTCAAAATCCATCCATCAATCGCATCAATGCCTCTGAGCAGTCGGCCTGATTCCCGATGCTCCAACCGATACGAGAGGTGATAAGTCCCGTTTCGCTCGCGCGTCCAGACTGGCCTTGCATGTGCGGAAGCAAGCAATCGCAGAAGAGCTTCTTCTTCAGAAAACGCAGGAACGGAAGAGAGCGCCGCAAGCTCCGCTCCATCAATGTCCGATCCAAGATAGAACGTCAGCCTGCCGCTGACCGGATGGATATGGATCGTGATGCCCGCTTCCAGCTCCCGCTTGAAGACCTGCAAACCGTCTTTGCGTATGGCAAAACGGAAGGATAGCTTGGCGTCCTCCTGCTCGGCTTCGGCATCCCAAAGGTCATGTTCGGACGGGAATACGTTCTCTTCCGGCGCATACACCAGAAAAGAAGCCAGCTCCGGCTGTTCTCGCCGCACGGCTTCAAGAGCCTTTGCGCAGCCTTCTCGAAGCTCCGGCGGCAGAATCTCGGCGCCCGAATTGGTCTGATCCGAATGGGATTCATGGGATTGCGGTTCTTCTTCCAGGTTTGCCGAGAGCAGAGAAGCATACGGCTCAGTCATATAGACCAGATGCAGCCGATTATCGCCTTGGACATAAGACTGATTATGCAGAAAATGAATGCCCAGCTTCAGCGTGATTCTCTGTGCAAAGAGCTGCAGGGCTTGCTCTGGCGTCCGTATTCGCTGTGGCAGCGCAGGCTCCGGCTTTGTCCCATCGAAAGCGAACACATGCACGAAACCGGCGCGACTCACTTCGATTCGGGAACCTGAATCTGGCAGTGGGATGTCCGACGCCAGCTGAGAATAACAGAAGTTCACGCTGTCTTCATATTCATGGATTTCCAGTCCGTCGAAACCGGCAGGGAAGTCGGGATATTCGCTGCGTACGAACGTTTCGGCAATGTCTCGAAGTTGATCGACCGTCAGCGGCGGCTTGTTGGGTGGGGGGGAGGCGTGAAGCTCGTTGCTCGCCGAATACAGGATCAGATGTCCGTCAGTCCCGAAGACCATGCTGAGCAGAAGATTATCGTCATTTTCTTTATACCGAACGAATGTCGTTTGCCGGGCGCCGTCGCTCCCCATCTCTTGTTCTTCACTCGCCAGGAATTCTTCAACGCCGACGAAAAAAGGCAGAGCTGTAGCCAGAGCACGCGCCCGTTCCCGTATGAGCGCTCCATCCTTCGATTCCATATTACGGTCATCTTGTACCATGCCTGCTTCCTCCTTGCCGCTTGGTCGATTATCTTGTACTTATGAGATTTATGATAACACAAGCCCTACTTTGCGGCTTTGTTCAGAAGGTTCATCCGGCGATGCGGCGGGTATATGGTGTCCAAACAAGACTAGCCGGACGATGGGGAGCATGGAGACAAGCTCACAATGTCAGGATCAAGGAAAAGGCAGATCCGGCTCCCGCGAAGGAGAGGATAAGATGGCACAACGGGATGCTTATTTTGACAACATGAAGTTTTTGCTGATTGCGCTGGTCGTGATTGGCCATCTGATCGAACCGCTTAGCGGACAGGCGGCTTTTCGCCCTTTATATTTGTTTATTTATTCTTTTCATATTCCTCTCTTTGTGCTGATCTCAGGATTTTTCTGTAAAAAGATCACCAGCAGCGATTATCGAATTAAGGTGGTCGGATCATTGATCGTGCCCTATCTGATTTTTGAGAGCTTGTATTCGCTGTTTGACTATTTCGTGATGGATGCGGAGCAGCTGCGATTTTCCTACTTCACGCCCAATTGGTTGATGTGGTTTATCTTCAGTATGATTATTTGGAAAATGCTTCTGCCTTACGCTGTAAAGATCCGCTGGGCGCTGCCAATTTCATTTGCAGTGGCCATCTTGGCGGGATACGCCGCAGATGCGCAATATTATGCCAGCATCTCGCGGACGATCGTATTTTTCCCTTTCTTCTTGGCGGGCTATTACCTGGACAAGAGCATGATTGATCGTGTGCGAACTTCAGGGTTTAGATTATTGTCAGCAATCGTATTGTGCGCTTCTATATTTGTTATGATAAAATATGAAGGTAGACTGAATCCGGAATGGTTCTATGGCAGTCTGCCCTACCGGGCGATTGACCATCCGGAATGGACGGCGGGCGTATACCGGATTGCGGCTTATGCAGCAGCTGTCCTGATCGGAGGATCGGTCATGATTCTGATGACCAGCCGTAATCTGCCTTATGTATCCGCGTTGGGGCGGTATACGCTCTACGCCTACCTGCTGCATGGATTCGTGGCCAAGGGAATGATTGCAGCTGGATTTTACGAGCAGATTGGAGAGTCAAAAGCCGCGCTGCTGCTGATTCCTCTGGGTGTTCTGCTGACTGCGGTGCTCTCTTCCTCGTTTGTACGAAGACGATTCCGCTGGCTGCTTGAGCCTAAGCTGAAGGGTCTGTTCAAACGAAGCAGCCCGGATCATGGAGCCGAGACAGGACGCTGATGCCAATCCGAGCCTTAAATAATGCTTTTTAACAAGGTCTTCTAACAAGGCCTTCTAATGAAGAAAGGAAGAGTGAAATGACTGATTCTACATCCACCTCCAAAACATTGGGGGATATTCCAATCTCCGTTCTCGACTTGTCGCAGATCGTGGAAGGCAAGACGGCGGCCGATGCTTTTCGGGACAGCCTTGATCTGGCGCAGCATGCAGAGAAATGGGGCTACAACCGCTACTGGGTAGCGGAGCATCATAATATGCCGGGCGTTGCCAGCTCGGCCACTTCGGTCGTCATCGGCTATCTGGCAGCCGGGACTTCTACGATTCGGGTTGGAGCCGGCGGCATCATGCTGCCGAACCACGCGCCGCTGGTCATCGCGGAGCAGTTCGGCACGCTGGAGTCGATGTATCCCGGCCGGATCGACCTGGGGCTTGGGCGTGCGCCCGGCAGCGACCGGCGTACGTCGCTGGCTCTGCGCCGCGATCTGAACAGCGGCGAAGATTTTCCGCAGCTGCTGGAAGAGCTGCGGAGCTATTTTGACGCGTCGAAGACGTCTTACCATGCGCCGCTCCGCGCCGTTCCAGGCGAAGGGCTGGATGTCCCGATCTGGCTGCTGGGTTCCAGCGATTTCAGTGCCCGCCTTGCCGCCTATCAGGGGCTGCCGTTTTCGTTTGCCGGACATTTCTCGCCCGATTATCTGGATCGCGCACTTGAAGTCTATCGCAGCACATTCCGGCCTTCCGCTGTTCTGGCGAAGCCTTATGTGATGCTGGGCGTCTCCCTGATTGCAGCCGATACGCAGGAGCAGGCGGAATTCCTGTCCACGACCATGCAGCAGCAGGTTGTAGCGCTAACTCGGGGGCGTCCCGGCAAGATCCAGCCGCCAGCCGATCTGTCCGCGCAGTTTGATCCGCTGGAACTGACTGCCGTACGCAAGCGCATGGAATCGGCCATTGTCGGCGACCGGGCCACTGTAGAGCTGCGTCTGCGAGCATTGGTTGAGCGGACGCAGGCGGATGAGCTGATCGTCACCAGTGGGATCTACGATCATGCCCAGCGCCTTCATTCGTATGAGATGCTGGCAGACATCGCGGCGCTCAAGAGCGGTACATCGGTAGGTTAAGCGGCGATCTGTCCGGAAGTCATCAGGCCAAAGAATAGGGGAACGCGTGTACGTAATTTTTTTAGCAAATTCGCTTTTTCGCGCGACCTGAAGCGTGAATAATGATATAATGAGGGAATCACGCGATTGCGAGGAGGAAGCGGTTTGGCAAAAGGCAAAGTGGCAAAAAGGCCGACCCGCGACGAGTTTGTTCTGGAAGAAATAGGGAATCAACTGACTGAGGCCTACCAGGAGAAATCCGTTGTGGAATTGACGGTCTGGGGAGTGGAAGAAGCGGTTCGTGGGATGATCGTGAAGATGGACCCCCGAACGGGAAGAGTGCACGTCGAACAGCAGGAAGAAGCCCTGCGAAAGGTTCCTTTCATGGACATTATGGCCGTGAACTATCCGCGCGATTAACGGCTGCGGCCGTCTTGGCAGGCGAACTGCGCCGCGGAAGCTTAAGGCCTGACGAAATACAAAAAAAGCTCTGCCCGGATGTTCTCCGGATAGAGCCTTTTTTTCTGGAGCTTTTTTAGACAGCCGTAACGGATTCCTTACATTCATCGGAGCAATAATGACTATGCTCATCGGAGCAGGAATCACATACCAGATGCTGAAGGTTGCAGACTGGGCAGTTTACATAGACATCGGTTGGTTCCTCGCAGTGGTAGCAGGTTCCAACGATGCTTGGCGCAACTTGGTTGATTGGCACCGAGATCCGCTCGTCGAACACATAACATTTGCCATCGAACAGATCACCCTTGACCTCCGGGTCTTTGCCGTAAGTCACGATCCCGCCTTCCAATTGCGCAACGTCGGCGAACCCTTCTTCCAGCATGAAGCCGGTTAGCTTTTCACAGCGGATTCCGCCTGTGCAGTAGGTGAGGATGGTTTTATCTTTATGTTCCGACAGATTTTCACGAATCCACTGCGGGAACTCGCGGAACGAATCAATATTGGGACGAATCGCATTGCGGAAATGGCCCAAATCATATTCGTAATCTGTGCGTCCGTCGAGTACAATAACATCGTCACGTTGAAGATGCTCATGGAATTCTTTGGGCGAGAGGCGTTTGCCGAAAGTGACGTTCGGGTCGAGTTCTTTTTCATACCGGAAGGTCACTAGTTCTTCCTTGTGGCGCACGAAGATTTTCTTGAACGCATGGCCTTCGGAATCGTCAATCTTGAATACGGTATCCGCAAAACGTTCGTCAGCGAGCAGATCCTTCATATACTGTTCGGTCTGCTCATAAGTGCCGGACAGCGTACCGTTGATGCCTTCGCTTGCGATCAGGATGCGTCCTTTAACGCCGAGGTCTTTGCAGTATTGCAAATGTTCCGCCGTGAAGGCTGCCGGATCGTCGACTTTTACGAATTTATAAAAAAGCAAAATGCGGTAAGGTTTATTTTCCATCGATCATCACCCGCGGTTTCATTGATTTTTGCCGCCATTTCCTGTAGGATTCTGGCGTGCAACTTAAAATTTTAAACTTTTTCGTGACATTCGTCAATTCATTCCTGTGCAGATCGGCAGATTGCCGCACACGAATTTACCTATAGAAGAACGTGAAGAGGAGAGTTACAAGAGATGACTTCGCATAACCAATGGTTCGACCGTCTATGCCAGACCCATGTGGGCCTGAACGCTTATTCCACCTATGAAATTGGAGGAGAAGCCCGACATCTGGCATTGCCGCATACACTGGAGGAACTCCAGATTGTGCTGGAAGGGGCCAAGACGAAGGGGCTGAATCCGTTCCTATTTGGGATGGGTTCCAATACGCTGTTCCCGGATCAGCCGGACGAGGACATGCTGTTCTTTTCCCTGAAAGAACATATCGAATTCAAGCTGCTGCCGGGTCGGTTATTCGTGTCGGGGGGCACACCGATGACGCTGCTCGCACTGTTTGGACTGTATACGGGCATCGCATCCTTCGATTTCATGTTCCTGCTGCCGGGGACGCTGGGAGCGGGGGTCTACATGAACGCCAAATATTTCAGCCACCAAGTCAGTGATGTGCTGGAGACGGCTTATGTGATTGACAAGGAACACCCGGAAAAGGGCATCATTCCCGTGCCGCTTGCGAACTGCGAATACGGCTACAAGAAGTCGATCTTCATGCGCAAGCCGTGGATCGTTGTGGGCGCCGATCTCAAGCTGCCAGTCGATCCGAAGCTCACGCCGGAGGAGACCGAAGAGTTGTTTGCCAAACTTCGGACCAAAAATCTGCCTTCATCGATGCTGCCGAATTATTACCGCCATTATGCAGGTGAACTGAATACGGCTGCGAAGCAGGGATATGAAGTACGTCAGGAACTGCTGGATGTTATTGCCGATCGCGGCGGGAAGCTGCATTTTGATTATCCATCATGTGGTTCCGTGTTCAAAAACAACTATACGATTGGGGAGCCAATGGGCAAACTGGTCGATCGACTGGGTTTACGTGGAACCATCTGCGGGGGTGCCATGATCTCCGATCACCATGGCAATATCATTCAGAATCGCGGCGGTGCCAAAGCAAGCGATGTGACCGATCTGGTGAAGTTGGTGCAGGAAAAGGTCGAAGCCGAGTTTGGTTTTGTGCCTGAACCGGAGCTGGTTATCGTCTAGGCAGGCTGGATGGTATAGATATAAGGCGGTCGCTTCAAGGTTGCGTTTCGACCACTAATCCGCCTTTTACGTAAGGTTTACAATTTTTATCTTATTTTTTACCTAACTCCAAACCTTCCGTTTTGGACAAATGCTAGAATGAGACGCGAACGGCCCGATACCAAAAAATGGCCGATTAAAAAAAGCGCTCAATACCATATCCAAACAGGAGGCGGTTAGGTGGGAAAGTTTTCGTTTTTGAAGTCTAAAGGGTTGAAGACGGTGCTGGCTTTGTCGATGGTGGCATCGATTGAAGTGGGATTGCTCTCTTCAAGCCCGGCAGCTGCGGAGTCGGCAGGTGATCCGGCGCCGTCGATCAATGCCAAAGTCGTCAACGAAAATGCAGGCAAAAAGGTGCTGTTCGACAATACGCACGGCCAAACGGCTGGCGCAGCGGACTGGGTGATTGACGGCGGATTCTCCGATTTTGGCAACGGGATCGCGGGGAACGGGTATTCCGTGAAGGAACTGCGCAAGTTGACGCCGATTACATATGCGGATCTGGCGGAATACGATGTATTTGTAGTCGCAGAGCCGAACATTCCGTTCAAGACAAGTGAACAGGCGGCTATGCTGCAGTACGTTCAACAGGGCGGCAGTATCTTCTTCATCGGCGATCATTACAACGCAGACCGCAACAAGAATCGTTGGGACGGCTCGGAGTCGATCAACGGTTATCGCCGTGGTGCTTGGGAAGATCCAACCAAGGGCATGAGCACCGAAGAGAAAAATTCATCGGCGATGCAGGGTGTCGCAAGCTCCGATTGGCTGGGTGAAAACTTTGGCGTGCGTTTCCGTTACAATGCACTCGGTGACATTACGGCAAGTAATGTTGTAGCGGCTGACCAGGCATTTGGAATTACAGAAGGTGTTAAGGGTGTAGCCATGCACGCAGGCTCCACGCTTGCCATTATGGACCCAAGCAAAGCCAAAGGGATTGTCTACCTGCCCAAGACGAACGCGTCATGGGGTAATGCGGTCGATCAGGGCGTCTATAACGGCGGCGGCATTGAGGAAGGTCCTTATGTAGCCGTCTCCAAAGTGGGATTGGGCAAAGCAGCTTTCATCGGTGACTCTTCGCCGGTTGAAGATGCTTCGCCAAAATACCTGCGTGAAGAGACGGGCGCGAAGAAGACGACTTATGACGGCTTCAAGGAAGTAGATGATGCGAAGCTGCTGCTGAACACCATTGATTGGCTTGCGGCCAAGGAGAATTACACCTCGCTGAACCAGGTGGAGAACCTGAAGCTGGATAACCCGACGGCGCTGCTGCCGTTTGAGGCTCCAGCCGCTTCGACTGAACCCCAGGCTGAGCCTTGGTCGGCTCCGGCTGCCGGTTACAAATGGTGGGATGCCTCGACCTTTAAGCCAGGATCTTACGGTTCTTCAACCAGTGTCAGCCAGCCGGAATACAGCCTGATCCATCAGGATCAACTGCCTAATGCCGAGCAGTTCCAGGTGCGGGTGAAGCTGAACAACGTGGCGCCTAACGCTACGCTGTCGGGATTTAGTGCGGGCATCTATACGGCAGGAGGAACACAGGTTGCCCAGATTCAGAATCCGGATGGCACCTGGCCGACTTCTTACGGTTACAGTCAGTCGTTCAGCATTACAGCGGACGCCAAAGGATTGGCTTATAAAGATCTGAACGTGCGAATCAAGCCGGGCACTTCCGGTGCGGCAAGTCTTCGTCTGCGTCAAAATGGCAGCAATCTGCTGACGAAAAGCGTGACGATTGCCAATGTACCGGCGCAGCCGCTTCCTGCAATCGAGCAGCCGGGCAGCCCAATCCCTGAATTGAGCACCATCGCTTCCGCTCGTACGCAGACGGAAGGTACGGTTGTAACGTTGGAGGGTGTGGTGACCACCGAGCCGGGAATCTTCGGCGGACAGGCGTTCTATCTGCAAGATGCGACGGCAGGCATTTACGTCTTTCAGAGTCAAAGTGGCTTTCATCAAGGCGACAAGATTCGGGTGACAGCTCCGCTTGCGCTGTATAACACAGAGCTGGAACTGACCACGCCCACAGCCATCGAGAAGGTGGGGACATCGGAACTGCCTGCGGCAGCGGCAGCTGATGCAGTAACAGAGGCCAATCAAGGCCAATTGATCCAACTGAAAAATGTTACGGTCTCAAATGTTGTGGCGGCGACACCAGCCGGAACCTTCGAATTTGACGCCACTTCGTCGGCAGGCACAGTGACTCACGTTCGCGTGGATGGACGCACGGGTCTGACCCAAGAACAGTTTGCTTATAAGGAAGGCGACAAGCTGGACGTGACCGGCGTATCCGCGATCTTCCGCGGCAGCTTCCAGTTGAAGCCGCGCAGTGCAGCGGATCTGGTGCCGGCCGCAGCAGCCGGAGAGCCGCCGGTTGAACAACCGCAGGAACCCCAGCCGGTTGATGGTCCTGCTACGGGAGCGCCAGGAACACCGGTGCTGTCTGACGATAATGGGCATGACAATGGCCTGCGTGATGGCAGCTATAACGTCAACATGAATATGTGGTGGGGCAACAATGGTTCGTCGTATAAGCTGTACGAGAATGGAACCCTGATCTCGAAAGGGCTGCTGAGTGATGTGACGCCAGGTGCACAGAAGCTGAGTGTGCCAGTATCCGGCAAGGCAAATGGTTCGTATGAATATGAACTGGAGCTGACCAATCGCCTGGGTACAACCAAGAGCGGAAAGCTGACGGTACAAGTTACCGATGCCAATCCGGGTCAAGCCGTATTATCCCAGGACAATTGGGATCGTGATGGCTATTACAACGTCACGATGAACCTCTGGTGGGGAACCAATGCTTCTTCGTACGAACTGTATGAGAATGGACAATTGATCGACACGCAGAGTCTGAGCAGCGCTACTCCAGGCGCCCAGCAGGCGGTTACGAAGGTGAGCGGCAAGGCACCGGGGATCTATGAGTACAAAGCGGTGTTGAAAAACGCAGCTGGTGAAACGTCCACTCAGACGATTAAGGTTGAAGTTGCAGGTGCAGGTGCCGCAAACGCGGCGTAACATTCGATCAAACCCTTCTTGTCAATGAATGAAAGTGTCACATCTCAAACGCCAAATTGCTGCTTCCTCGCCTTGGGGCGAAGCCGGAGCAGGAGTTTGGCTTTTTTTGACGTGAAGCTTCTAGATTTTGTAAAATTATTTTGCTCCTTCCGTGCTGGAGTGCTAGTATGAAGGGGAAGCCTGCTGTCTTCAGAGCAGGCAAGAACGGAGGGACGGTAAGCATGGATAAGTTCAACGTATTTGATGTTTCTGCCACGTTGATCGAGCGAATTCGGCGTTACCATGCAGAGGATGTAGCGATTGCCGCTTATTATGGCTCCTACCTGGACGGAACCGCAACAGATCGCTCCGATCTGGACTTTTTCTTTATTCCTGCTACGCCGGAAGGCGGCAATGTGGGATTATCGTTTATTTTACACAATATCGGATTTGACTTTTGGCCGCTCAGTTGGGAGCGTGCCGAACGGATGGCGACTCTGACCGACGGCCAAGCCGGAATCCTGGCGGACTGTCGATTGTTATATGTACGATCGGATGAAGATCTGGAGAGGTTTAATGACCTCAAGCGCCGCATCAAAGATCTCCGGTCTTTTGAAGGGGAAGAAGCTTTTATTCGCTTGGCCGATTCCAAAATACAGCAGGTCTATCCAACTCTCTACGAACTGCGACGTGCCGGAACACGGCGTCCGCTGACGTACTACCGGATGCAGGCCTACGAGATCATGATGCCGACCTTTGAAGCGATTGCTCTATTGAATCGAACCTATCTGCGCAAAGGATGGGGGAAGAATCTGCCGCAGCTCTATAACATGCCGATCCGCCCCCAATCGCTGGAAGTGGACGTGAATACCATCCTGCGCAGCGCCGATATACCCGAGGCTGTTGCAGCCTGCGAACGACTGGTCGATTCGGTTCGCCTGCTGATTACGCAGCGTCGAGCCGAGTTTGAGTCCAACTCCTCTTCGTATGCCGAACGTGCGACCGGCTTCTACGAAGAATTCAAGGGAATGCTGGATAAAGTTCAATTTGCCTGCGAACGTCAGGATTACGAGGTTGCCTTTTTTGCAGCCGCACAAGCCGATGCCGAGCTGAACAGCTTCCTGGTATTCTGCGAAACCGGCCAGTGGAAATCGGGAGCGGAAGCGGCGGAAGCCGGAAGAAAGATTGCGGATGAAGCCAAACTGCCCGCGCTGGTTCCACTGCTTGATCCGGCCAATTTGATCCCCCTTCAGTCAGCTTCCCATTGGCTGTCGATTTCGTTGGAACGATATTTGCGCGAAAAAGGAATCGAAATTCGGCGGTTCACCAGTCTGTCCGACTTCCGGGAATATCTGCTGGGCGTCCGATAGATTCAATCATGCCAAGCTAAACACCGCCCTTGACGGGATAACCGTCAGCAGGGCGGTGTTTGATTTTGAACTCCACGCAATGCCCGTTAATTCAATGCTCCGCCTTCCTGCATCGGAGAACGTTTAAGCGAGACGCTGGATTCGCGCACGATCAATCGGGGTTCAAACTGAACTTTCTCGTAATCGTCCCGGCTCTGCTCCCGAATCCGCCTGAGCAGCAGCTCTGCTGCCAGCCGCGCAACTTCGCTGCCCATAATCGATACTGAACTGATCTGGGGACTGCTGATTGTCGTCCATTGATTATTATCGATCCCCACCACCGCAATGTCCTCCGGAACCCGCACGCCAAGTTCCTTGAATCGGTTAACCAGACCAATCGCCACCATGTCATTTACCGCATAGACCGCATCCGGCATCCGCGCCAGACCGTGAAAATAATCCGCTGCCCGAACCCCCGTCTGAAGCGAGAAATCTTCCCCGAAATAAACAAGCGAAGCATCCACACGTTCCACGGATCGTTCATACGCAAGATAGCGATCTTCAATCACGTCTTTTTGGGTGCCGGCATAAGCAATGCGAGTGCGCCCAATCTGCTGCAGATGATCCATGACCAGCTTGCCTTCGAGAATGGATAGACAGACGACATCGGCCTTTAACGAAGGTTCCAGCTGCTTGCCGTAATTGATGACCGAGATGGGGAGCCCGGCCTTGTTAATCAGCTCAGGCAGGGTCTTGGGATAGGCAAGCGGCATGATAATCATCCCATCCACATGCAGCTTTTTGATGTCCCGTACCACTTCCAGCTCTGCTCTTGCATTACCCGCCGTATTGATTTGAACGACGCGATAACCATGGGCTTTGGCTGCCTGCTCGACCGACCAGGCAATATCGGGGATGATCGCGTTGCGAATATCCGGTACAGCCAGCGCAATCTGATTGGTCAGCCGAACTTTTAAGCTCTGCGCCGATGTATTTGGGACAAAACCCAGTTCTTCAATGGTTTGCAGAATCCGTGAACGGGTCTTGGCGCTGATGCCTTCGCTGTTATTGATCGCCCGGGAGACGGTGGCAATGCCTACGCCCGCATGACGGGCGACGTCTTCAATAGTGACTTTTTTGGATGCCAGAAGAACCACCTCGCTTGGATATATTTTTTTAACGTATGGTTAGATAGATTTTCGGAATCGTTTCCGATCATGGGGTTTAAAAGCGCCTGATTCCTTTATTATATCATCCCTGAGGAGTGCAAGTTTAAAATTTGGGCATTTCGCCGCTTAAAAGCTTATATTTCAAAGTTTACATAGGAAAAGCGCTTAGAAAAGCAAGGATATTCCGCATGGTTCCATTTGACAATGTGCCAATACTGTGACATATTTATTTTCGGAAACGTTTCCGGAACGAACGGAACGTATAGGCCAAGACAATCGAAGGAGATGACCGGCAATGAAAGCATTGAGATGGCACGGACCTAAGGATCTGCGTTTGGAACAAATCGAGGAACCTCAGGCGCAGCCCGGAAAAGTCAAAATCAAAGTGGAATGGTGCGGCATCTGCGGCAGCGACCTGCACGAATATATGGCTGGCCCAATCTTTATCCCGGCCGGAGAACCTCATCCAATCACAGGCGAATCTGCACCTGTCGTGATGGGTCATGAATTTTCGGGTCGCGTCGTTGAGATCGGAGAAGGTGTAACTCGCGTGCAGGTTGGCGATCGGGTTGTCGTAGAACCGATCTATGCCTGTGGCGAATGTGAAGCATGCCGCAAAGGCAAATACAATCTGTGCGAAAAAATGGGCTTCCTGGGTCTGGCCGGAGGCGGAGGCGGCTTCTCGGAATACGTCAACGCACAGGATTATATGGTACACAAGATTCCGGACAGCTTGTCCTATGAACAAGGGGCGCTGGTTGAGCCTTCCGCTGTTGCCCTGCACGCTGTTCGTCAGAGCAAGCTCAAAGTTGGCGATAAGGCAGCGGTCTTCGGAGCGGGACCTATTGGACTGCTGGTGATCGAAGCGTTGAAAGCCTCGGGCGCCGCAGAGATCTATGCCGTCGAATTGTCGCCAGAACGTCAAGCCAAAGCTGCTGAATTGGGCGCCATTGTACTTAACCCTCAAGAACTGGACGTTGTAGCCGAGCTGCATAAGCGCACCGAAGGTGGAGTGGATGTAGCTTATGAAGTGACGGGTGTTCCACCTGTATTGACTCAGGCACTGGAATCGACCAACATCGGCGGTGAACTGATGATCGTCAGCATTTTTGAAAAAGAAGCACCGATCATGCCAAACCGCATCGTGATGAAGGAACGTACGGTCAACGGTATCATCGGATACCGCGATGTGTTCCCGGCTGTCATCAGTCTGATGGAACAAGGTTACTTCCCGGCTGAGAAGCTGGTAACCAAACGTATTGAGCTGGATCAAGTGTTGAGCGAAGGATTCGAGACCTTATTGAAGGAAAAGAACCAAGTCAAAATCCTCGTCAAAGCGGAATAACTTCCGAATCCATCGTTCCACCAACCTAACGTTTTAATCTCATCAAGAGCATACAGGGCTGCGTCTTATGTCGATCTTTCGACGGGACGCAGCCCTTTTTGATGCAGCCGAACGTTGGACAAGCAAAGGTCTTGCCGTGAAAAGGAGGGAAAGGTTGACGTCCAAGAAGCGGATGTATATGTTGTCTATATACAAAGTGAACAGGAGGGACGCGATGGATATTCTCATCTCCAATTCGTCCGGCGAACCAATTTATGCCCAGATTTTTTCACAGATTCGTCAATCGATTCTGACTGGGGAACTCCCTGCCGGTTCTTCCCTTCCTTCGATTCGTCAGTTGGCCAAGGATCTACAGATTAGTGTGATTACCACCAAGCGGGCTTACGAGGAGCTGGAACGTGCAGGACTTATTGACTCCATGGTGGGACGAGGTTCATTCGTGTCGGGAGTGAATCGTGAATTTCTGCGCGAACAGCGTCTGAAAGCCATCGAAGAGAATCTGTCCGAGATCGTGGTGGAGAGCCGCCTATTGGGTTTGGATAAGCAGGATCTGATCGCTCTGCTCGAAAGTGTATATGAGGAGGAACAGGGATGAACACGGTGAGCATGGAGGGGGTTGGCAAACGATACAAGGGCTTTGAGTTGAGCGACGTAACGTTCGATGTGCGCAAAGGATTTATCACGGGTCTGATCGGTCCAAACGGTTCAGGCAAGAGCACCCTGATTCGCATGATGATGCAGATGGTGCGCCCCGATCAGGGGCAGGTGAAGCTGTTTGGCCAGAAGCTGGACGGGGATGCCGCCAGACTGCGAGAGAAGATTGGTTATGTATCGGATGAGAGTTATTTTTATGAACATTTGACGCTCAAACGCATGAAAAATATTCTGGCTCCCTTTTACAGCAGGTGGGACGCAGAGGTCTTCCATCGTTATCTGGATCGGTTTGAACTTCCGGAGAACAAGAAGGTGAAAGAGCTGTCCAAAGGGATGAAGATGAAATTTTCGTTGGCCGTGGCTCTGTCTCATTCGGCTGAACTGCTGATTATGGATGAGCCGACGGCAGGGCTTGACCCGGTATTTCGGCGCGAATTATTGGACCTGCTGGCTGAACAGATTCAGGACGAGAACCGTTCCATCCTCTTCTCCAGTCATATCACCAATGATCTGGATCGCATCGCTGATTATATTGTGTTCGTGAATAAAGGCAGGCTGATCTTTGAGGAAACGAAGGATACCGTAATCGAACGGCATGCCCTGGTCAAGGGCGGCAAAGAGCTGCTGGATGCTGATGTGCGGCCTCTGTTTATTGGACTGAGGGAAACCGATCTGGGCTTTGAAGGGTTAATGGCCAGCCGTGACTCCGCCCAGCACTTATTTGGTGGACTGGCCCTGATCGAACAGCCTACTTTGGAAGAGATCGTGTATTATACGGCAAAAGGCAAAGGGGAGCAGACGTATGTATAGTGTGGCACAGCTGGTACGGAAAGACTTCATCTTGTCCTACCGCTACCTGCTGATCTTGATTCCGGTGATGATCTTCATGACCTGGGTGCAGGCGGGCAGTCTACTGGTCTATGTGACGCTTCCTTCGATCTTTATGCTGATTGCTTCATGTACCTTTGACAGGCAAAACGGCACCCCGCGTCTTACGGCGAGCCTGCCCGTGACGCGTGCCCAGATTGTACTGTCCAAATATGCGAGCTTGATTCCCTTTACGCTGTTGGGCATCTTGTGTGCGTTCGTCCTGCAAATGATGGCCAACCTGATTGCTCCGGCTTCGATAACGTTTGGACGGCTGGAAGGAGCAGCCGTCATCATGATAAATGTGGCCCTTGCTTCCTTGTATCTGCCCCTCTATTTCTGGCTGGGACCCAAAGGGATGCAGATTGTGCGATTGGTCTTTATTATGATCGTTGCGACTGGCAGTGGGGCGATCGGCACATGGGTAAAAGAGTCGCCGGATTTGCAGCGGTGGACGAACGGTGATTTTGCCCCAGATACCGCCCTGATCGCGGGAAGCGCAGCTGGCGTAATCGTACTGTTGGTCGTATCGATGTTCGCCTCTTTTCAATTATATCAGCGGCAGGAGATTCAGTAAGGGCGGCATGTTATGGTTCGGCTTGGTTCGTGCAATCAGGAAGCTCCAGAGCGTCTCTTCGGCGTTTTGGAGCTTTTTCTATTCATAATTAGCAGTTCTTTCCTATTTGTAAAACACCGGGGTAAGCACTATACTTAAAGTGACCGATATTGTCAGTAGGCGTACCATTCAACAAGACGGTCGGACGCCGAGTTCGGGTGCCCCCCTGTAGAGAGGAACGAGAACGAATTTGATGGAAAATAATACTTTGGATCTGACGAATAATCGGGTTCCGATGGAGCAGTTGAAGTCGTTTCGTGACGAAGTAACCCGCTTTATGATGACCTATAAGTTTGCCCTCGATGAGATGGAGACCAAGATCGATATTCTGAAGCAGGAGTTTCAGACGCTGCACGATTATAGTCCAATCGAGCATACGAAGTCGCGGTTGAAATCACCGGAAAGCATCGTTAACAAACTGATTCGCAAAAACCATGATATTTCACTCGAATCGATCAAGGAGCATATCCGCGACATTGCCGGCCTGCGCATTACCTGCTCATTTATCTCGGACATCTATAAGGTGAGCGAGATGCTTCAACAGCAGGATGACCTGAAAGTGCTGGAGATCAAAGATTATATTGCCAATCCCAAGTCCAACGGTTATCGCAGCCTGCATCTGCTGATTGAAGTTCCCGTGTTCCTGTCCGATCGGACTGAGCATGTCTGCGTTGAACTTCAGATCCGTACGATTGCGATGGATTTTTGGGCCAGCCTGGAACATAAGATCTTCTATAAGTACAACCAGGACGTTCCGGAGGAACTGCTGGCTGAACTGAAATCGGCCGCGGATTCTGCTAGCTCTCTTGATCTGCAAATGGAGCGATTACAGCACGAAGTTCAGGCGATCAAGGACGCGCATGATGCGGAGGAGCGAGAGCTGCTCAAGACGATCCACATCAATGGTCAGCAGTTCCGGCTTCCCGGAACACTGCTCGATATTTTGGGACAACATTAGCGAGGATTGAAAAGACCGGGGGGATCTCTTCCAATCGGTCTTTTTTCCTATATTTTATAGGCGGAATTGGGGAGAGAGATTGATTTTACAGCCGAGTGACCTTAGTATAGGATTACTTGGTATTCATTGCATAGCGACTTAATTGGGGTCGATTGAAATGCAAACTGCGGCTGCATGGGGGAGGAGACACCTTGCCGGATCATTATTCAGATAAAAAAACGGCGCCGATCCAACAACTGGACCTTGAACTGCTAGACCGCATGGCGGAGCCGGGAGGCTGTGCGTATGAGGAATTTGAGCGTTTGCTTGATAAGTTGGAGATTCAGCCCTATCGGGATCTCAATGCGGCGATTGCGCCTGTCCAGCAGGCACTAAGTGCCGCCGAGCGGCTGGGGAGAGAAGCTTTGATTCAGCGTACCCGGCTGATCCATGCCGACGTCATGTGCCGCCAGGGTAAGGTTGCGGAGAGCGGACGCCTGATTCGGGAGATTAACGCCTGGGCAGCGGAGCATGGTCACGATCATATTCTGGCACGGAGCCATCGCTTGTTATGCAGCTTCTTCCGCCGGGTCGGCGATCATGACAGCGCACTGGAACATGCGCTTCGTGCGCTAAAGCATCTGCCGAGCGGCGTAGCGCCTGCGACTCGTGCGGATCATCTGATGATTCTGGCGCTGGCGCTGGATGAGGCAGGTGCCTATGATGATGCGAAGCAGCGCTTTGATGAGGTACTGGCGATTGCCGATGCTACGGGCGACGTTCAATTTGCTTTGTATGCGCTCAACAATATGGCGTTCACGTACTATGATCTTGGCGATCTGGAGAAAGCCGCCCAGCTGATTGCCCAAATCCGCGAATTGTCTGCACGGCATAATCTGCGTCTGGATGTGCTGCTGCTCGATACGATCGCCAAAGGGGAAATTCTGCTCGGTCATCCCGAAGCTGCCGAGAAGACACTGCTTCCCGTGATCTCCGACCCCTCTCAGCGTCGGCTCAGTGAACTGGCTTCGCTGCCCGAGAGCATGCTGACCATTGCACAGGCACAGCTCATGCAGGGCAAGCTTCCCGAAGCGCAGGCGACGCTGGACGAAGCCCGGCATCTGTGTGACGACCACGGATTGTCGGGTCTGCGCGTTCGCGTGCGGCTGCGCCAGGCCGAGGTCTACGCGGCCGCGGGACGTTACAAGGAGGCGTACGAGGAACACCGCGTGTTCCACGACGAGTCGGAAGCACTGCGCTCGGCGGAACGCGAAGCCAAGGCGCGAATCTTCCAGGCCGTGTTCGAGGCCGAGGAAGCCCGAAAGAGCAGCGAGCATTTCCGCGAGATGGCCCTGCGCGATCCGTTAACCGGGCTGCGCAACCGGCGTTTTATCGACGAGCATCTCGACGAGCTGCTGGAGCAGTCGAGAGAAACGGGCGATCCGCTGACGGTCGCCATCATCGATCTGGACTTCTTCAAGCGGATCAACGATACGCTGTCGCACTTTGTCGGGGACACGGTCTTGATTAACGTGGCGAAGATTCTGTCGGTCGCCGCCGCAGAGAAGGCTTCGGTCGCGCGGATGGGCGGCGAGGAATTTGTCGCCATGTTCCCGCGCACCGATGCGAAGCAGGGCTTCGAGCTGGCGAATCGGATGTGCCGCGCGATTCGCGGCGCGGATTGGAGCCCGATCACGGGCAAGATCCCCGTGACGGCCAGCATCGGCGTACATACGGTGTACGGCGGCGAGACCAGCCGCACGGATCTATTGGCGGTGGCCGACCGCCGCTTGTATATGGCGAAGCGGTCAGGCAAGGACCAGGTCGTAGCGGAAGGGTAGTATGGACTCGATTGCGCAGCCGCAGCAGGAAGCTTGACCTGCTGCGGCTGTTTGCCGTGCCTTTGGAGTCGGCTGCGAGGCTGCGCGGTCGGGGCGCGGCCGACTTTTTCCGGGAAGAGACTTTGGCGTTTGGGTAGAAATCAGGTTTAATGAAGAGAGAAGCACGCGGACAGGAGGAGTTAGTGATGAGCAAAAAAGTATTGGTAGTAGACGATGAACCGGGAATCCGTAGTGCGATCGCCTATGCGCTCAAGCGGGAAGACTATGAGATTGAGACGGCAGCCGACGGCGAAGAGGCGCTGGAGAAGGTCGAAAGTTTTGGTCCTTCGGTACTCGTGCTGGATGTTATGATGCCCAAAATGGACGGGTATGAAGTCTGCCGGCGTCTGGAGAATCGCAGTGGGATCGGGATTATTTTGCTCACGGTCAAGAATGACATGATCGACAAGATCGTTGGACTGGAGCTTGGGGCGGACGATTATATGACCAAACCCTTTGAGATTCGTGAGGTGCTGGCCCGGGTCAAAGCACTCATGCGGCGTCTGGAGAAAAATGGCACGTCATCAGGGATTAACGAATCCAGTGAATCGCCTTCAGATGAGGTGGAAGCCGGTGATCTGGTGGAACTGGGCCCGCTGCGGATTCGGATCTCCCACCGTTCGGCGGAGCTGGATGGACAGGAACTGGAACTAACGCCCAAGGAATTCGATCTGCTGACGCTGCTCGTCTCCCGTCCCTCCCGGGTCTTCACGCGGGATGATCTGCTGGATCGGGTGTGGAGTATGGACTACGCGGGAGGAACCCGTACGGTAGACATCCATGTGCAGCGTCTGCGCAAGAAGCTGGGCGAGAATCATCAAGGCATGCTGCAAACAGTATATGGCGTTGGTTATAAGGCGGCTCTGCCGTCATGAGAATCAGCATCAAGCTGAAGTTTACGCTGTTCCTGGCCGTGCTCCTGATTCTGACGGTTGGCGTGCTAAGTGCGCTGGTACTGCGAGGGATGGAGCAGAGTCAGAAGCAGCAGATCGAAGCGACGATGGCGAGGCAGACGCAGCTTGCCAATCTGCGGGTACGGCAGGAGTATTATTCGCAGGACCCGAGGCTGGAACCGCCGACTTTTCTCAAGCAGGAGGGGGTTCGGCTGTCGGATGAGCTATCGGATCTGACTGGAATGCCCGTGACTTTATATGATGCCAAAGGGGGACGAATCGGAACATCGCTGCCCGGTGAGATCGGGCCGCTGGATGGCGATGCTTCGGGGGCTTCGGCCTTTCGTTATGCGATCGATGGACAGGTTGCTTATTGGGAACAGGGCAGTTTTTTGGAGTATTTTGCTCCTTTGGAAGGCCCAAAAGGGCAGCTGGGCGTGATCCGCTTCCGTTATCCGATTGGCAGTTATCAGGCGGCATACGCGGATATTCGGGATCTGTTCGTGACCATTGGACTTGGCGTAGTAGGGCTGAGCTTCGTGCTGGGGTATCTGTTCTTCAACCGCTTCGCAGGAGGAATCATTCGGCTGAAAAAAGCAGCGGATGCCATTCGGCGCGGTGAATTTATTCGTTCGGCTCCGCTCAAGCGCAGTCGGGATGAGCTGGGGCAGTTGGGTGAAGGGCTGTACGAGATGAGCGGCGCCATCGAGCGCAATATCTCGGCGATGCAGGAAGAACAGCGCAAGCTCAAGCTGGCCGTAGAGAAATTGCAGGCGCTGGAGCGGCAGCAGAAGGAATATATCGGCAGTATCAGCCATGAGTTCAAAACACCGCTGACCTCAATCAAGGCCTATGTGGAACTGCTGGAGATGTACGGCGACGATCCGAATCTGCTGGAAGAAGCACGGATGAATATCGGCAAGGAAGCGGAGCGGCTGTATGAGATGGTCGAGAAGGTGCTGCGGCTGGCGGAACTGGAGAAGTATGACTTTGAACTGCAAGCGGGCGAACTGGATGCACAGGAGACGCTGGCCGACATTGTGGGCCGGATGCGCGGTAAGGCAGAACGTTTTGGTCTGACACTGCGGCTGGAAACGCCCACCCAGAAAGCTCGTTCGCTCATTTGGTTTGACCGGGAAAGCTTCATGCACATTTTTGTGAATCTACTGGACAATGCGATCAAATACAATGTTGCAGGCGGTACGGTAACGGTGAGCAGTTGGCTGGAATCGGCTCTGTCTGAACAGCATCAGGATCGTCTGGTGGTCAGAGTATGCAATACGGGACCGTTCATTCCTGCAGAGCTGCGGGAGCGGATCTTCGAGCCGTTCTTCACGGTTAACCGGGATCGGGCGCGGCAATCCGGCGGCAGTGGTCTGGGACTTGCACTGGTGAAGCGGCTGACGGAAGCTCAGGGAGGGACGATTGAGCTGGTGTCTTCGGACGAGTCGGGCACGGTCTTTGAACTGACTTTCCCGCTTGTTCCTAAGGGAGCCTTGATGTGAAGGTGTCTATATGAAAAGAACACGAAACGCAGCGGGATCGAATGAATTGTTTACGCCGCCGAAACATTTTTGAAGTATTTGTCCGGTACACTGGGTCTATCCAAAGCGAGGGGGAAGGAACGACCGATGACTATTCATCCACGCATCAAAGCCGTCTCGGCGGCTATCTCGGCTCTACTGCTCCTGGCCGGCTGCGGCTCACCATCTTCTTCGGAACCTGTAGTGGTTTCGAAGAGTGAGGTTCAAGAGACTCAGGGCGGCAGGCCGAATGACGTACCCGACATTACCGTAACCGAAAATACCAATCAGTCGGTCTACGCCGATCTGAAACTGGAAGATATTCAGAAAGTGAATGGGGTACGCGGTCAGGATTGGCTGAGTGAAGACGAAATTCTGGTCGATCGTCAGAATGATTCCGGTGATCCGCAGGCTTTTGGTGATGGACAGATCATCCCGCACGGTCTATATGCTCATAAGCTTGCAGGTGGCAAAGAGAAGGCGATCATCGCCAACGAAGAGAATTGGGGGGGAGCCAAGCTCTCACCGGATAAGAAGCATGTATTTTATCAGAAGTTATTTGAAATGACGGGTGTTGGCTACATCATGGATCTGGAGACGGGCAAGTCGGTCGAGATCGCCAAAGGCCGGGAAATCCTGATTGACGGCGCCTGGCTGGACAATGAACATTTTATCTACGGGAATATTGAAGGTGGATTGTTCCAGGCGGATCTGCAAGGAACGGAGACGCAGCTGCTGGATCTGACCCAAGATGCGGGACAGCGCGCCAACGGCATCCAGACCGCAGGGGACATCGTGTATTACACGGGGCTGAACGAACAGGAGCTGTTTGCCTATCATACGTCCACGAAAAAGCTTGACCGATTCAGCAGCGGCATCCAGTGGGTGATTCCATCGCCCGACGGCAGCCAGTTGGCGCTGGTCAAACGAACCGGGCAGACCGAGATGGAACTGATGCTGACGGATCTTGCAGGCAATGAGAAGAAGACTCTGGCTTCCGGCACACAAGTATTTGGCACCAGCTGGTCACCCGATGGCAAACGGTTGGCGTATACGGTAACCTCTGCCGATGATGGCAGCAAGGACGGCTTGTATATCTCCGACGCCAGCACAGGAGAGGCCTTTATGATCTCTTCCGACCTGGCTGATGCGGGTGACGCCATGAAATGGAGCGAATCCGGCACAAAGATTATGGTGAATAAATCGGAACGGGAGAACGGTCAGATGGGCTTTCAGACTTCGATCATTACAGTTTCTTGGTAAAAGAACGAGAGTCAGGCTAGGAACAGGAAATGAGCAGCTCGCGCGAAAGCGTGGGCTTTTTTTGTGTAGAAATAGGAGGAAAGATGGGAAAAAGTGATATTCGTGTTAAGTTGGTAAGGTTATACTGGAAGCAGGCACTGAAACATCATCCATCGCCCAGAAGAGAATCGTGCAATGCGTGTAATCCACGACAATACGGCTGGACAGGCGGAAAGGATAAATCCAGATGATTACTCTTGAATATTTTGTACCCGCTGACTTTGATTCACTGATTGCATGGAGTGGAGATGCGAAATTCCTCCTGCAATGGTCGGGGCCTGAGTTTACCCATCCTCTGACGACCGATCAATTGATTCATTATCTGGAAGGTGCCAATGACAAGGAGACTTCCAGCAGGTTCATCTATAAGGCAGTTGAACAACAGACCAACGAAATGGTCGGGCACATCTGCCTGGGAAATGTGGATCGGGCCAACCGATCCGCAAGAGTAGGGAAAGTGCTGCTGAATCCAGATCGTCGAGGTAAGGGTTATGGAAAGCAGATGATCGATCATATCCTTGAGATCGGATTCCATGATTTCAAGCTGCATCGAATAAGTTTGGGTGTATTTGATTTCAACACTTCAGCGATACAATGTTATGAAAAAGTGGGCTTCGTGAGAGAAGGATTGCTTAGAGATGCCAGAAGGTACAAGGAAGATTATTGGAATCTGATCGAAATGAGTATTTTGGAAGAGGAATGGAAGGAATGAATGAATCTTGTTTTGATGCTTCAGACCTTTATAACGAGCTGGACGAATGGGTCGATGACTTTTGGACATGGGCAAAGTCGCAAAAGCAGGAATATGAATGGGAAACAGACTATGAACATTGGCCTCGGATCTATTCCGTCTTTTCCAAACTGATAGAGACTACAGAACCTTCGCATTGGTACCGAAAGACCATCAACAACCTGCTTTATCTTATTGCGCGAGACCATGAATGTACAGGTCTCATTCATAAAGTGAGCGAAAAACCAGAAAGTCTCCTGTTTTTAGCACAAGAGGGTTTATTTTATCCAGACCCGGATGTAAGATGGCAGTTAGCTTATTGCCTCACCAAAATATCCAAGTCATATCCAAAAGCTGAATCCATCATCTGTACATTTTGCGACGATTCTGATGAATATGTGCGCAGGAGGGCGACGCTAGCGCTTGGATCTATACAATCCGGATACGCCGAGGAAAAAGCGATAGCGGCATGGAAGATGAATCTGGAATATCAACAAATTGCCGCTCTGGAAGTGCTGAAGCAGATCGAGTCGAAGCAACTTGAACACTATGTCAAGTTAGCCGCGAATAGTGAATTTAAGTATGTACGATCATATGCAGAGAGAATAATCGAAGAAGTACATAAGATCGCTAATAGAAAGAAGGATTAGAATGAGCCATTTATTACTGACGGGCTGCGGTTTTAATACGGAGGAGATCAAAAATCAATTCCTGAGTCTGATTCATCAGGATACGGCTCAGTTGAAGGTCGTGATTGTGACAACCGGGTCTCCGGCAAAAGAAAACAATCGACATGCTCAAAAATCGATGCAGGATTTTCGGGACATGGGATTTCAGCATATTCGTTTTGTAGACATTGAATTTGAAGATCCGCACATACTTCTGGATCAAGATGTGGTGTTTATCAACGGGGGCAATCCCTTTGCTTTGCTGCATCACGCTAGAGAAAGTGGCGCTGATGAAATCTTCCGAACGCTTGCGGCGCAGGATGTGATCCTCATTGGAGTCAGTGCGGGAACGATGGTGTTGGGGCCGAATATTAAGATTGTCGATCTTTTTACTCCGTATATGAATACCATGAACTTAACGGATCTTCAGGCCCTGGAAATAACCGATCATCTTATTTTCCCGCATTATGGTGAAGAAGAACGATTTGAGGACGAAGCCAAGCGTACCATTGAAGAGAGAATCGCCGCATTTGAAGCTGCAGAGAACTGTCAGGTTACCCGTCTAAGAGATGAAGAATATCTCTTAATCTCGACGAACCCGACTCAGTGCTGAAGCAGACATGAGAAAACCACCGGCACCTCTGCAAACAGGGAAGGGCCGATGATTTTTCAGTTATCAGGTTGTCCTGAAAATCAAAATCGGTCATGGAAGAGATACATAAATGTGCATTCTCTCGGCTTTCACTTCCGGCAGCCATTCGGCATATAGGATACCCAGGAAATTTAATTTTTTATTCCATTCTTCTCTTTCTTTATCTTCATAACGCTTCCCGTCAACGTTGACGTTGCCGTAGCGATGAAGAATGTAAGTCAGTACATACACGTCGATCATAGCTTGACCGTTCTGCATCGTGATCCAGGTTCTAGGGGCAACGACTTCTCCTTCTCCAGGCGTTAAGGGTTTATTCGAGTAGTTGAGGAGCAGTTTCTTCCCTTGATTCGCTACCGTTGCGACTTTCCGGCTGTTATCCCATTGAACCGTGCTTGAAGTATAGCGAAATAGGTCTTTCACAGGCACGAATTTACTCGGATACGTGATTCCTTCGACAGAAACATTATCAGGCGTTTGCTTGCCCGAGATATGCAGCACAACCGTCTTCTCTCCCATGGTAACGATCTGATCGGCTCGGGTTCTTAGCGAATAATCGGAAAAATCAGCGGCCAGGGTGCTCGAACTGCCTATCGCCAGGCTTGCCAATAAGGTTAAAGCAGCTATACGTTTTTTCATTGTATGTCTCCTCCATTTCTTTGGTTATCTGGATAAACGAGACGGCTTTAGAGAAAGTTATGATTTTATACTCATTAACCATCTTGCAGGGGTGATTATATGGATTCTCGCCATTTACCCATCGCAGTGCAGATTAGGGACATTCACATGAGTGATTACGAGACGGTCTTGGCATGGAGTCGGGATGAACGTTTCTGTTCCTCGAATGATTGGGAACATAATCGGGACGAGGATGAGATATATCGGTGGTGGTCGGCCTGCGTTTACCAGTCCCCGAATGATTTTGTGCGCAAGGGAATTGAATATCGTCATGAACTAATCGGTTATGTCGATTTGGCTTTTATCAAAGACCAAACAGCGGAGTTGGGGATTGCGATCGGAGCAAGTCATTATTGGGGAAGAGGAATAGGGTCTGCCGCAAGTCAACAAATGATGGAGTATGGCACAATAGAGCTAGGCATCCATCGATACTATGCAGAAACCAACGAACATAACGTATCTTCCCGAAAAATGCTGGAAAAGTTGGGTTACCAGGAAACCGGAAAAGCAGGCCAGGAAGAGTACCGAGGCATACAAGGTCAACTGATCCAGTATGAATATAACAGGATTATGAACGAACCGCTGTAGAATACAAACGAAGCGAGGAGTGAAGCTCATGATTTTAGAAAAAGTGATTCAGCAAGTCGAGATACAACCGGAATACCAGGAGCTGGTCGATCAGTATATTCAGGATGTCCGCGCTGCGTTTGAGGACAAGATTCACAGTATCTATATGTGCGGCTCGATTCCAAAAGGAACGGCGGTGCCTTATCGATCTGATGCTGACTTTACAATTGTGTGTGCCAATCCCCAAGAGCTGGACTATGAGAAAATATCCGCAATCACAGATCGACTCGTGCAGCAGTATCCAGTCGCCACCAAGATTGATACGACGGTCTGTTCCCTGGATAACGTGTTTAGCAGACCTTATGAATGGGGCTTCTGGGTGCAGGTGATTTGTGTATGCGTATATGGAGATGACCTGGGAACGCGTATTCCGCCCCTTGAGATTTCCCCAGCGTTCATTGTCGATCTAAATACAGACACGCCGCAGGAGATCGGCTGGATTCGTCAGCGGCTGCTTGACACCCAAGATCGCGCACTGCAAAGCCGATATATCAGGGGTTACTCCAAGAGATTGATGCGTGCCTTATACTCATTGGTGTTGGAAGAGACGGGCGCATGGGAAGATGACTTGGGCGAGATCAAGAAAGCGATATTAAGTTACGGCCAGATCGATCCTGCCAAGGTCAATCAACTGTATGATTATTACCTGAACAGTGAGGTGCCCGTTGAGGAGTTTATGAGGACTGCCGATGACGTATACCGTGATCTGGAGCATGCTTTGAAAAAAATGGAAACTTCTTTATAAGCGTTATCATGCGCGCGGGGGAAACAGGTTCCAGCCTGAGCAGCGAAACGAATGAAAGGTCACTACGTAGGAACCGTATCAACCTTTTTTAGGTAATTTCAAGGAGGGATATGAAGATGGATAAATTTTTTATGGTTATCATTTTTCTGCCTTTACTTGGCGTGTTGATCTGGAGTTTCTTCAACCCTAGAGAAAGTCTGCTATGGGGAAAAAGGTGGATGTACAAAGAAGAACCTGAACCCTCTGAAGGCGCCCTCCGTTATATTCGGAACGCTTCTGCGATTAGTGCGGTTGTCCTGCTCATGATGCTCGTGGGGGTGTTGTCCCTCTGATTGCGGGGAAGGCAGTATGTAGAAGAGGAATCGCTGCCGCTGACCCTAAACGTCGCATTAGTCCCGCCCAGATGTCGCAAAAGTACATGGTCATGCACAGGATGTATCCTCTATACTCCCTTTATACACGATAATGAAAATCATTATCATACATAAGGGGGACTTCACATGAAGACACAAGCACAAGGAAAGGCAGCGAGAAGCCGATCTGTCGCTTACCAATCACGTTGGTTGATGGGTTTGATGTTAGCGCTGGTTCTGATTCTGACTGCCTGCGGCTCTGGAGCGGGTACGGACAACAGCAAATCGGCAGCCGCATCACCCAAAGAGACGCCTTCCAATACGGAAGCCAGCACGGGTACGTATCCGGTGACGATCAAGCATATGAAAGGTGAACTGGTCCTGAAGGAAAAGCCCAAGACCATCGCCGTACTGGATGTGAAGTTCCTGGATCAGATGCTTGCTGTGGGTGAGAAGCCGGCAGGCAGCGTCATTGCAGGAGGGAATACGGATTATCCCGAGTATCTCGGTGATAAAACGAGTGGCATACAGGTTCTGGGTACGCGTGACGAGCCTAATCTGGAGGCCATTACTGCCCTGAAGCCGGACCTGATTATCATGACGGACTTCCAAGAGGAGCAGTATGAGAGCGTGAGCAAGATTGCGCCGACACTTGTACTTGATTTTTATGAAGATTGGCGCGATACGCTCTCCACAATCGCCAAGATTACGGACAAACAGGATGAAGCAGATAAGGTGCGTACAGCCTACGAAGAGAAAGCTGCCGGGCTGAAAGCACAGCTGACCGAGAAGTTGGGCAATGAAACGGTCGCTATCATCCGTCCGAGAAAAGAAGGAATTCGCGTTCATGGCATTGAGCATCGCATCGGCCAAATTCTGTATCAGGATCTGGGCTTGAAAATGCCTGAACTCGTTAAGGGAATTGGGGAAGATGGTTCGATTGAACTGTCGATGGAAAAGGTTCCGGAGATCGGTGCCGATCGCTATTTCGTCCTGTCGGATGAACTGTTCGCGGCAGAAGCAGAAGCATTGGCTAAGAATCCCGTATGGAAATCGCTGGATGCCGTCAAGAAAAATCACACGTATGATGTGAATTCTACGCTGTGGATTGCTTATTATGGTCCAATTGCCATTAACCTGATTGTCGATCAAGCGTCGGAAGCCCTGCTGAAGTCGAACTGATATGAATCCCTACCTTTCGACAGGCACCTGGCAGCAGCTTGCCCAGGAACATTCGATCACACTGGGCAAACCGCCGCATAACAGCGTTCGCACCCTTCCGCTAAGCGAATTGCAGAACGAAGCGACCTGTCTGGCGTATGTCAGTTGGTTCCAGACGTATATCGATGCGCCTGATCTCCAGGTCGCAGCTTCGATGCTGGCCAAGCGGCTGGGTTATCTATGGACAGCGCCGCTGGTGACCGCCATGACTTTTCATCGTCAGCATGTTTCTTTGGATCTGCAAGACAGCTTTTTGTATCATCCAGAACCGATTGATGAAGGCATGACCCGTTTCCCGTTTCTGGCTGTGAACAGCCTGCAGGCCAAACCAATCGCGGAAAATAGAGAGTCACAGCGGGCGGAGGCAGTGAAAGAGATCTTTGCGCTTCATCTTACGCCGCTGTTGAAGATTCTGGCCAAGATTGCCCCTCTGCCAATGAGTATCCTGTGGGAAAATATCATGGTACGAGTGGGTCCGCTGTATCAGCTTGAGGAGAGTGAGGTGGAGCTGGATCGCACACAGATTCAGGCCGACTTCATCTATCTGACGCAGGAAGCTCCGGGCGAGGTTTTCGATCAGAGAAAAAATCCGTTGACCCGATTCACGATCTGCGAGAATGAGGCCTGGAGAGCGAGGAGCGAGCGGCTCACCTGCTGTTTTTATTACCGGATGTCGGGAGAATATTGTAGAAAATGCCCGAAGATTGACACTGAGAAGGACTCTCAATTAAAATGACAGCAGCGAGTTATAAGGATGCTATTGTCAGGAGATGAGGGAAAATGCCGCCGAAAGAACAGACAAGCCTGTGGAGCGATACGGCGATCAGGATGCTTGATGGGTACAGGGGTACTTTGCAGGCGGGCGATGTCATCAGCAGGGATGAAATGGAATTAACCTCGAATGTACTGCTGCTGGCGGTAGGCGGGGCAGGGGAGCTTACAATGAACGGTGAAGTCTGCCGCATTGGGGCTTCTTTTGCTTTTCATGCTGTGAAAGGTACTTCGTTTACGCTGACCTCGAAGTCAGATGAACTGTATTATATGGTCATTGCCTATCAGGCAGTTTCCCTGGAAGGGGCACCTCAGGAACTGCCTTCATATCGCAAGCATCCACTGCAAATCTCGTTTGTCCAGCCTATGACCGCACAAACGGAATGGGTGCAAAGTGCCGAGCGAATTCTGGCCAAATGGCGTCGGGGCGAAGGGCTGGAGTGTTTTCACGCTCATGCGCTGCTGCAAGGGATGATCTACGAATTGATTATGGAATACGAATGTGCACAGGGTACGGCGGAATCGGATATGGTGGATGTCGTCTTGTCCTATATCTCGTCGCACTATCGCCGCGATCTGGAGTTAAATGAACTCGCAGCCGTGGCGGGATGCAGCGTAAGACAGCTTCAGCGGCGCTTCAAACAGGCCAAACAGCTGGGTCCGATGGAATACGTGATTCGACTGAGAATGGAAAATGCCTCACGGATGCTCCAGCATACCGAAGCTTCCGTAGGCGAGATTGCGGATCGGATGGGTTACCGCGACGCTTATTATTTCAGTCGTGCGTTCAAAAAACAATATGGAATATCTCCGCTGCGCTACCGACTTGCCCATGCAGCGAAGAAAGAAACTGACTATAGAGACGCACTGCTGCAAAAGGGTACGGAGTCCTCCTATGATACGGCTCAAGGCTCGGTGATCGGTCACATGCGAGGCGAATATCGCGTGGTGCAGCCGCCACAGCGTATCGCGGTACTCGATGTGCAGTATGCCGATCATCTGCTGGCGTTGGGATTATCCCCAGCGGGAAGCGTAGGTTCGGGCAGTATGTCGGTGAGTTTTCCTGCGTACATCCGAGATGAGCTTGAGGGCACTGAACTGCTGGGAACCTACGAATATCCGGATCTGGCTGCGCTGGAACGACTGTCGCCGGATCTGATTATTTGCACGGAAGTTCATGATTCGCATTTTGCACGGCTGCGCCAGATTGCACCCGTTCTGATGTTCAAGCGCAACGAGAACTGGCAGCACATTCTCAGAACATTCGGCGAACTGACGGGCAAGCGGGAACAAGCGCAGTGTATTCTGGCGGACTATCAGCGGCGAACGGCTCTGTTAGCTGAGGAATTGGCTCCGGTATTGGCGGGCAAAAGCGTAGCTCTGATCCGTCCCTTGGATTCTCTCGTTCGGGTTCATTCCGCTGCACATCGAACGGGAGCCGTATTGTATGAGGATCTAGGTCTGCCTGTCCCTTTATTTGTGGCGCACGCCTCCGATACGGCTTATCATATTTCTGTGGATCGGTTGCCTGCTGTACAGGCCAGTCATTATTTCCTGCTCAGTAACGCAGCGCTGCAAGAAGGACCTTCGGCGACCGAACAGCGCGTATTGGGCATGCTGCATACAAGCGGTCAGCAGTATGTTCATTCCGTAGACGCCGCAGCCTGGATCGGCTGTTATGGCCCTACGGGGATCAATGGCATTGTAGATGAGATTGAACAGGCCTTGCTAGGTTGAGCGTATCCTTTGTATTCGATTAGCCATCAAGTTAATTAGAAATCAAGGTCTCAAGTCTGAAGGAGAATGTTGTTATGATTACAAAAGAACAAATTCCGGAGATGCTGCTGTTGGCCCTGCCTTCTTATAAAAGCAGATACAAATCATACACTGAGGCCAATTATGAAGCCGACGAAGAGAGATTGATCTATGTGGACGCGGGTGATTTCGTCGAATACATGCTGGACTGCTATGAAGATAACCAGACGGACGAGTTCGCTGGGTTATTTGCCGTGATCGAACAGTTACATACGAATGGAGCTGACGATGTGAGAGAGTTTGCTACAGTCGGTATCCTGGAAACGATTCAGAATAAATCCACAGATCGAAATATCGATTATTACGAACTAGAGAGCTGGCTGCTGCCCGAGTCCAAGAAATGGTGGGACTATCTTATTGATTATTGGGAAGGAAAAACGCTGTATATTGGCGGGCCACCCAAAAAAACAAGGAGGACATGATGAATAGTCGTACCTCCCAAGGATCATTACAGATGGCGAAGGGCAGGTCGAATCCGCTCATCGCTGCGGGCAGACGTCACACCGCAGCGGTAAAATTTGATGGGAAGGTAGTGGCCACAGGTGATAATAAACAGGGGCAGTGCAAGGTGGAGGATTGGCGTCATATTACAGCCGTTGCAGCTGGCAGCGTGCATCTGGCGAATAACACGGGCAGCTCCCATACGGTAGGGCTTCGACGTGATGGAACGGTGGTGGCTGTCGGTTGGAACAAGCATCAACAGTGTGAAGTGCAGGACTGGCAGCATATCATAGCCGTAGCAGCGGGTTGGCGGTATACGATTGGGCTTCGATCAGACGGAACCGTGGAAGCGGTAGGGCGCAATCAGGAAGGTCAAGGTCATGTAGGCAGCTGGCGTGATGTGGCTGCCATCACAGCTGGGGACTGGCACACGGTAGGACTACAATCGAACGGTAAATTAGTCGCGGCTGGCAGTAACCAATATGGACAATGCAACGTTCATGACATATACAACGCAGTCGCAGCAGCAGCCGGTTATCTCCATACCGCTGTGCTTCTCTCAGACGGAACGGTGGAGGCCGTCGGTTGGAATAAGCATCATCAGTGTAAAGTGACCGATTGGCGCGAGATTATCGCAGTAGCGACGGGCAGTTATCACACGGTCGGGCTCCGAACAGACGGCACCGTAGCGGCAGCGGGTTCCAATGTGTACGGTCAATGTGAGGTGGCGAACTGGTCGGATATTGTGGCGATCGCCGCTGGCTGCACACATACCCTTGGCCTAAAATCGGACGGTACCCTGCTTGCTGTGGGCGACAATCAATATGGGCAGTGCGATGTGGCGGACTGGAGCGGCATCGGGGCAGCCAATGGAGGACAATGACGACCTTTTATTTGATTCGACATGGAGAGCCTGACTGGGAGATCAATCAGCAGTACGGGCTAAGAGGCCACGGTAGACATCTAGTGCCTTTGACTGCCAAAGGGATTGCGCAGGTTCAAAAATCAGCCAAAGAGGACAGACTGCGAGGCGCTCAACTGATCCTATCTTCGCCTTACACAAGAGCGTTACAGACGGCAGCCCTTTTATCCAAGGAACTGAATGTGGAGATTCAGGTTGAATTTGATCTTAGAGAGTGGCAGCCGGACTTATCCTTCCAATACGATTCGCTGGAACAACTTCATGAATTGGGGGCGGATTATGATCGCAATCAGGGTGTTTACCCACCAGGAGAAACAAGGTTGTGGAAGTCCAAGGACATGCTGAAGCGCAGAATGGACGGGGTAATCCGGAAATATTTGCATTATGATCGAGTAATCGTGGTAGGGCACGGCATGGCTTTTAGAACGCAGGTGGACATAGACGCCATCCCTCATGCACACATAATCGAATATGAAAAATTCAAAGCAGATTGTTAAGGAAAAAGATGGCTAACATTGCGAATTTTCGAGTGGAAAAGGGGAGGGACTATGATCCTTGGATTATACGAGGCACATTTGCCGGTAAGTGACTTAGATCGATCAGTCGATTTTTATTCAAAGTTGGGACTGGAGCTGGCCTGGAGAAAAGGCAGTATCGTATTTTTCTGGATCGAAAAAGAGAAAAGTTGGCTGGGATTATGGGAAGGTGAAGCCTACAAAACGGAATATCACCCTTCGCTCAGACATCTTGCTTTTCGAGTAAAGTACGATGATCTCAAGAACAGTCTAACCTGGCTGCAAGATCTGGGCATTGAAGCCGTTCCATTTGCAGAAGGAGATTCGGTCGATCCTTTTGTCCGGCCCAGTCAAGGCAATGCGTCCGTTTATTTCAAAGACCCGGATGGAAATAGCCTGGAATTGATGAGTTTTGTAGAGGTACCTGATCCGTTGAGAAACATTCCAAACAAACTATCTTTTGCAGAATGGGAACGGCTTTTACAAGAGAATAAACAGGAGAGTTAGGCAGAAAAAAGTATGAAAAAGGCGGCGAGTTGAAGGAGTGAAGAAGATGAAGTTGGAACTTCTGAATATCCCTTCCGTGTGGGGAACGGAAATGAAGCAGAAACATTATCAAATTTATGATGGAAACAAAAAGCTGGTGGTACTATTTCCGGGACAAAATTATCCTTGCCATAAACCGGTCTTGCATTTTGCCGGGACTTCTGCCATACAGAGCGGTTTTGACCTGCTGGCTCTGGAATACGGATACCAAGCGGCACGAACGGAACTCAAACGCAGTGAAGTACAGACGGTGGCAGAGGAAAGTTACGAATCCGTTAGACGGGTGGCAGGTCGGTATGAGCAGATTGTTTTTATTAGTAAAAGTCTAGGCACTGTCATTGCCGGCGAAGTGCAAGAAAAGCTTGGGATACCGATCAAACAGATCTTCATGACGCCAATCCAGGAGACCCTTCCTTACATAAACAAGTGTCAAGGCGTGGTCGTGTATGGAACGAAAGATCCGGCATTTAGCGAGGAGCTGGAACACCAAATCCATACAGAGACTACCATTATCCGAATTGCCCATGCGAATCACGCTCTGGAAACGGACGACACGGAAGAAAGTATCGAGATTCTAAAGCAGCTTGTGAAAGTGTATGATGATGTTTTGAATTCATGATCGATCATCGTTAGAAACGCAAATCCAAGGGAGGAGATTATCGTGAAAGCACAGCCATGGAGCGTCTGGGAACAGCGCTGGAAGACGACGCTTTCTGCGATCGAAAATCGGGGAGGCGAAGTGTCCGACCTAACCATTAAGCCTTCCGTTTCGATTGAACCGATCACTTTGCTTGAGCAGGAGCTGGGGATAAAGCTGCCTCCTTCTCTAATCCGGGTCTTGACGGAGTATTCGAGTGAAGTGCAGGTATCATGGTCGCTTCCGGATGAAGCCAATCGTCCAGCGTCGCTGCCTCCGGAGTTTGACAGAATTTTTAGAGGGAACTTTTATTGGAGTCTGGATCAATTGAGCGACATCGAGAGGAGTAGAAGAGGGTGGCAGGAGGCTGTGTTTCCGAATCCTCATGATTCCTATGATTTCGTTTGGCATCACAAGCTTGCCTTCATGGAAGTGGACAATGGTGATTTTATCGCGTTTGACTTATCGGAGCCGGATGATTATCCAGTTGTGTATCTGTCCCATGATTCTGGGGATGGGCATGGCTATAGATTGGGTGACAACTTCATCGATTTTGTGGATCGCTGCACCTTAATTGGTTGTGTAGGTCCGGAAGAGTGGCAGCTGATGCCTTTTATGGATAGTCCTATGTCCGGCATCGACCCTCACTGTGAATATGCCCTAAAATGGCGGTCCTGGTTAACCCACTCTAAATAGCCATAAATGAATATGAAATAAGCTGGGAGCCGTAATCCATACCTATTGTGATGAAAGGGTGATTGTATGTACGAGACATCAAGGCTTCTCCTGCGTGAGTATACCCTGAATGATCTCAATTTCTTGATGAGCATGACGTCTGACCCGGAGACCATGCGATATATCGGGGACGGATCGATCTTGGATGAGGAGCAAACGAAAGAAAGACTGGAGCGCTATAGGAGTCGGTATAGTACAGGAGAAGGATTAGGTCTCAGATTGGCCATTCGCAAAGAAGATCATATCCCCGTAGGACACGCAGGGCTGATTCCTCAGATCATTGAAGGTACGTCGGAACTCGAAGTGGGGTACTGGCTGGCTGGCGGCTTCAGAGGGCAGGGCTATGCCACGGAATTAGCGATCGCATGTCGGGACTATGGATTTCAGGTGCTGGGCAAACAGCGACTAGTCTCGATTATCAAATTTGACAACCTCCCATCCATTCAAGTAGCCAAAAAGAATGGGATGAGCTACGAAAAAGCAGTCATGTTCAATGGTCAGCGTGTTGCTCTATATGCGATAGAACGATAAGAACTTGAATGTGGCGTGCAATTGGATAAGGAATTCATCTAACTTTTCTCAAGGCATACATAAGCAGGAAGGAAGATCATCATGATTCTCGAAGTCGCATTGTTGAACGTAATTCCCGGTCAAGAAGAGGCATTTGAAGACAGCTTCAGGAAAGCATCGAAGATCATCTCGGGCATGAAGGGATATATCGAACACGAATTGCAGAAATGCCTGGAGGAAAGAGGGAAATACGTCCTGCTCGTTCGTTGGGAGACACTTGAAGATCACACGGAAGGGTTCAGAGGGTCAGCGGAGTATCAAGAGTGGAAGGCCCTTCTGCATCATTATTACGATCCTTTTCCTACAGTTGAACATTATGAACAGGTAGACTTGGGATAGGCAAAGAAGAAAAGCGTTTTGAACGAATCTCAGCGTATTCAAAAGGGAAATACGTCTGCAAAGGAGGATCCCCCATATCTGAGCCTATGCACCATCACTGTAACCTGAATATCCGATATGACCTGCCTCACGAACAATGGGAGAAGGTCGCAGAAGTCTACCAGGCAATGCCCGGTTGGATTGGATATATGGACAACATTCCGTATTGGTTCGGCCAAGAGGCCGATGAGATGACAATTTCCGCTTCGGTCGAACCGAGCGGGCTGTCCCTCTATGCGCGGATGGAGGCCGATGAGTGGAAGGTCTGGATCGAGACTTTCAAAGCGAAGGCGACACAGGCGCTTGGATTTGAAGTTGGCGAACCGGAGGATGGATTCGTTTGACGAGGAAGAATAGGAACCAGAATTAAACAGGAGGGATCAGAAGAAATGACGGATTTTTTTGCGGAGTTTAAAGAGGAATTGGTAAAAGCGGTACGTGCGGACTTTACGGAGCTGGTTAAGCTGATCGGAAACGAGAAGCTGTACGCCGTTGCTCTGGTCACGGACAGCGACGCGGGTACGGTCTATCTGGGGTTGAACACGGAAGAAGGCCTTCAACGGCGGCTGGAGGATTACAAGCGCGAAGATCCAGACGCGGGATTATATATTTCTTCCTATCGCTGGATGCCGGACGAGTGGCTGTACAGCGACAGTGATCTGGAACAGCCGCATATGGTTCAGGCCAGTCGCATGCTGATGAGTCGAGAGGATTATAGTGAAGAATCGCACGAGGCTTTTTGCAAAGTGGCAGTGGAAGCCTTGGAGCAGTTGGATCGGGAGGGACTATTCACAAGCTCTGCCGCTCGGGACGAGCTAACTTTGTTCGTATATATGAATGACGATGATCGTACGGAGGACATCGAAGAGGCTTCAGCGAAGCGTCTTAACCCGGAGTCGGTCTATCTGCGATTCAAGGCACGTTACGATTCGGTGGGAGAGTAGACGCGTGAACATTCAAAAGATTGAGCTTTGGATTTCCAATTTTGAACAAACGGTACAGTTTTACGAACAGGCGATAGGCTTCAAGCGTATGGAGGATAGTGAGGCTGCGAAAGTTTCGTTCCAGATAGGCAGCAGTATCCTTGAGCTGAACCGCGATCCTGGTGACCGGGGATACTATTATCATTTTGCGTTCAACATTCCGCCCAACTTGTTCCGTGACGCCAAGCGGTGGCTGTCGAAACGGACGGAACTGCTGTTGGAAGACGGCGAGGACGAAGTGTTTTTTGACGGGTTGACCCAAGCAGATTCTTTCTATACGGAAGATCCGGCAGGCAATATCGTGGAATTTATCGCCAGAAGACATACGACGCCGGCTTCTTCGGCTTTTACTTTTACAACAGAGCAGATAATGTGCATCAGCGAAATCGGCTTGTCCGTCGACAATTTGGCGGAATATGCGGAGCGGATGCACACACTGGGGATTCCGGTGCGCGGAAACGAGGAAATCTCCTATGATGGCTACCTGAACTTTATGGGCGAATATGAAGACGGCAGCTTTATCATCTTGTCTCCGCTGGGAAGAAGATGGTATTTCTCGGATAAGCCCTCCATTGCTGCGCCGCTTGTGATTCATACGGATCGGGGCATCATCGACAGCAGTATCGAAATTCGGAACGGAGAAAGACACTTATGACAATTATCAGCATAGAAGGAGCCAGCGCCGCGGGGAAGACGACCACTTCGTCAGCATTTGCCGCTCGCAATCAGGGATTTCATATTCCGGAAGTTGCGGCATGGTGGGAAGCGCCGAACCCGGTTTATCCAGAATGGTTTTTCGAGCGGCAGGCGGATCGCTGGGCGGCAGCGATTGAGCAGGAGGCGAAGCGGCCGGTTGTCATCGACATCGATTTGTTTCAGCCTTTCTGGTATAACTGGTCGTTCGACTTTACATTATTTAACGGGCAGACGCTGGAATTTGTCGAAAACGTTTATCGCCCCCTGTTCAGACAGAGGAAATTGGGGTTTCCCGATAAATATTTCCTGCTGTATGCGGATGAGCCTCGCCTACGCGAACGAAAGGCGGGCGATGCGACCCGGTTAAGAAGAGGGTTTGAGATGAACTTGACCTTTATTGAGCCGCAGAAAGCGTATTTTCAGGCTTTGAACGAATACTGTCCAGGCTTGGTCTGCTTCATAGCTTCCCACGATATTGCCAGCAATGTAAGCCAAATTGAGAGAGAACTGTCGAACTGTCGCAGCGATCACCGGTATTCACTGGAACTGTTCGACTACATGGTGAATTGGCTGCGTACGCATCAAGCACAAAGTTTCAGAGCGGCAGAAGAGGAGCAGGGTCGTTGACGACGAGTCGAGATTATATGAGAGAGTTAAGAAGCCTGGTAGGTTCCCGACCTCTGATTATGTGCGGGGCGAGCCTGTTGATCTTCGACAGGGAGAATCGGGTCTTGATGCTGCATCGCAACGATAATGACACCTGGTGTTTCCCGGGAGGTGCAATGGAACTCGGTGAGAGTACGGAAGAGACGGCACGGCTTGAAGCTTACGAAGAGACGGGGCTGCGTATCGGGGATGTTGAACTGTTCAGTGTCTTCTCAGGCGAAGGGATGCACTACGTATATCTGAATGGCGATGAGGTCCATAATGTAGATGTCGTCTATCGGACGAACGCCTACGAAGGAGCGCTTAGGCTGGATCATGAGAACCGGGATGTACGTTTCTTCCGATTGGATGAGCTGCCGGAGCGGATCAGTCCGCCGGTCCTGCCAGTGGTGCGTAAGCTGCTGACTCAAGTTTGAGAAATCAGGAATCCTGCACGTCCCATCGGGCTATTAACTTATTGGTAAAGCCTATTTCCTATCCCGCTCTTATAGGCGCATAATGGTGCAAACGAAGACGGGAGCGATGAGAAAATGTCGAAAAAGACCATCGAACAAAAGTGGGATGCCCAGCATTATGACCAAAAAATCGGGTATGTATCGCAGTTGGGAGTCGGACTGATCGAGCTGCTGGCGCCGCAGCCCGGAGAGCGAATCCTGGATCTGGGCTGCGGAACAGGGGATCTGGCGCAGCAGATTGCGCAGCGTGGAGCAGTCTGTGCAGGAGTGGACTATTCATCCGCTATGATTGAGACGGCTAAGGAGAAATATCCTGATCTGTCTTTTCGCATAGCAGATGCCGAGCAGTTTCGGTTGGAAGAAGGCGAGGAGCGCTACGATGCGGTTTTCTCCAATGCGGCGCTGCACTGGATGAAGCGGCCCGAAGCTGTTATTGAATCGGTGGGACTGGCACTGCGTCCGGGTGGACGGTTCGCAGCCGAGTTTGGCGGGATGGGCAACGTAGGAGCGATCGTGGGGGCGTTGACGAACGAACTGGAACGGATCGGGATCGACTGGAAAACTCGTTTCCCCTGGTATTTCCCATCGGTAGGACAATATACGTCATTACTGGAGCAGGGAGGGTTCGAGGTACATTATGCCGAACTGTACGATCGTCCCACTCCACTGGGCAGCGGTGAAGACGGATTGAACAACTGGCTGCTGGCTTTTGCCGGATCGCTGATGGAGGGAATCGAGCCAGAGACGCAGCAGGAGATTGCGGAGAACTGCGCGGCGGCGCTGAAGCCGAAGTTATACCGAGATGGAGAATGGATCGCAGATTATCGACGTCTGCGAGTGATGGCGGCTTTTCATCAGTAGGAAGCGATCAGCGAGAGATCCTCTTGGATGTCCAAGCCAGGACCTGTACATGGGTACGGGTCTTTTTGGATTGACAGTTGTGAAAAAGAGGATTTTGCCTAAAAAGCAGGAACTTAATACTTATGGGGAAACTGCTCATCAGGATTGGACCATAATCGGGAGGTGCAAGTATGAAAAGATTTCCTACTCATATCGTGGCGGTGTTTGGCGTTGTCGAGAACGAACACGAGGAAGTGCTGCTGCTCAAGCATCGTCATCGTGACATCTGGATGTTTCCAGGAGGGCAGCCAGGGATCGCGTGCTGGATTATGTGAAAATGCCCGATTTTATCGACAAATACAAAGCTTATCTGGAGTTCGACGGAAGCGTTCAATATTTGTCCTATGTGACCAAGCCGGAATATCGGGTTAATCTGGAAAAGACGTTATGAGGGAGTCAGCCAGAACTTTCCTAGGAATGGACATTTTTTATGGGGATTGGAGGATCAGATGGAGAAGTTCACCTTAAAAGCCGCGCTTGAAGCGGCAGTAAGGGGAGAAATCGAAGAATGGGTTCATACCTTTTTGGAGACAGAGGGAAATAATCGACTTCTATCCAAAGGATTGAAGCAGAAGCAGCGTCATTGGCTCGGCCCCGTAGAAGTCGAGATTAGCGAATTGAAGCGAATCGTAGGCCCGGAAGAAGAGATGGAATATGTGGAATCTGCGGAAGATTGGATGCGGCGGGTCGGGAAGATCCAATCCCATTTGCAAGAAGGTTGGGCTATGCCGCCGCTTATTGTACAAAACCAAGGAGGATCGCTTCGTGTGCGTGATGGGAATCACCGGATGGGGGCGCTGGAGAACCTCGGAAAGCGCACTTGCTGGGTCATCATCTGGGATGATGAAAGCATCGAGAACATTAAGGTCAACACATTCACTTCTCCTCTGCGAGAACGACTGGCAGCAACCGCTGAACATTGGGCAGCCAGGCCTTTGATTGGAAACGAACATAAATACGGTCCCGATCTGGAACCGATTCTGCGTTATTTCCCAAGAGAGCATCCCGACATCGGCTTTGATTGGTGCGCGGCGTTTGTGTATCATTGCTGCCTCGAATCGGGACTTGAGCTGCCTGTCCGTTACTCCCCGCCGGTATCGCGCAATTTCGCATGGGTTGAAGCCTGGATGGAATGGGCAGAGCTTTACGGTTTCTATCACAAGTTCGGAGAATCGGAATTTGTTCCCGCACGCGGAGATCTGATCGTATTCGATAATCTGCTTGGAAACGGTCCTAACGATCATATCGGTGTCGTTATTCGCACGGAGCAAGGTCAACTGTTTACAGCGGAAGGTAATTATCATAACCGTTCAGGGATCTTTGATCGCACGGACATCGCGGTGAACGGATACATACGTATCGTAGATGCTCAAAAAAGCCGCTAAACAGCCGATTCAAGCTGTTCAACGGCTTCATGGAGCTGCGAAGCGCAGCGATTACTCTTTTTCAGATTCGGAATCTTCCGCCGCGTCTTCGTATTCTTCCATGAACCACAGAATGTCGTCGCAGTCTTCTTCGCCGTTATAGTTAATCAGAATTTCTTCGCCCGCCTTAATATCGGTGTAGGCATAGAAATCGAAGGTATGCTTCTCGAAGCTGATTTCATACGTAGCATTGGGTGTATAGGAATGGTTAAACAGGCTGCCATAACCGAGTAGAATCGCCGTATGGTTGGCGCCATATTGGAATACATAGTCGGCCAGAATGGTCTTCTCGATATGTTCGTGTTCTTCGTTCTCATAGGCGACTACTGGTGCTTCGTGGATCAATTCGCCTTTTGCAATGTCGCGTGTGGCGAACACGCCGCGCGTGAATTCCCCGCCGCTGAGGGTGGAGTGTTTGATTTCGATCATGTAAGGTCACCTTCGCAATTCTTATGATTGATGGGCATATTAATGGACATAACGGTAATTGTAGCCCAATGCAGAGCGAACGGCAAGGAAATGAGGAACGCCATCAGCAGTCGCGGCAGCATAGGGCTATAACAAACGCAAAATGCAAGCATGGAAATTCCGGGAGGGCACAATGGAAAAAGTAATGATCTGGGTTAATGGAGCATTTGGCACAGGTAAATCCACAACGGCAGAGGAACTGCATCGACGTCTTCCGCACTCATTTGTTTACGATCCTGAGGAAGTCGGTTATTTCATTCGCAAGAATATCCCTGCTGAACTGCATCAAAGCGATTTTCAGGATCATCCGATGTGGCGGGAGATGAATCTCACCATGTTAAGCCATCTTTACAAGACCTATTCAGGCACGCTGATCGTTCCAATGACCCTGGTAAATCCGGAGTATTTTGAAGAGCTGGTCGGCGGGCTGCGGAAATTGGGAATTGAAGTTCGACATTTTGCCTTGTTGGCAAAGCGAGAGACGTTATTAAAGCGGTTAAAAGGCAGAGGCGATGGAGCCAACTCCTGGCCTGCCCAGCAGATTGATCGCTGTCTGGAGGCGTTGTCCCAGGACAGGTTCGGTCAGCATATTCATACGGATGATTGGACACGTGAGCAAGTGGTTGAACATATTGCCGCAGCCTGCAATCTTGAGTTGGAAGCGGATGACCGTAATGTGCTGTATAAGTGATGGAATCGACTCACGGGACAAATAAAACGGATTCGTTTTTAAGCAGCAAAGGAGGCTGGCCGTCGGATGGTCGAACAGTTTAGTGATTATATTGTCTCGGGGAGCCGGAACGAACGGTACGCCAGGATTGAATATGCCCATTCCAGGGAGCTGGAATATTATTGTCATGGACGGATGCTGGAAAATCGGTTCCCCGAGCGGTTGTCCTGGCTGCTGGAGGAATACGATCAATTGGTTCAACATGTGATTATGACCCTGATCGACGATGTGGAAGAAGAAATTTTTACGTATGATCTGCATCTGGAGAACACCGGACAGCGAATTCATACCCTTATGCTGACTGGCGATGAGGTTTCATTTTTTATTACACCTGCCTTCGACGAAGAGGACGCGAGATGGACCGAGGAAGCGCTGCGTGAGCGATTTGGTTTGGAAGATCAGCGGCCTGGAGAGAAGGAGTAAGCGAATAAGCTGCATCGATTGTACCTGGAGACGTTCCGGAAGATCCGCATCCTGCTGCGGTTTCCGCTGAACGTCTTTTGTTTTCGGCGTGAGGTAGAAGGTGCGCAGGATAGGAGGCTATACTGTCAATCGCTTTTTTTTGCAAAAATGTTCATTTTTTAAGATGTATACGCTTTCGTTAATTTATCGGGATCACCGCAAGAATGGAACATAGGCAGTAGCGGTGTCAGCCGATAAGTTGGAGAAGCGAGGGTGGTGCCAACAGGGCACAGCCTTACGATCCATAAGACGGGAGCGATGGGAAAAATGGCACAAGCATGGTTACGCAAAGTCGGTTTGTTTGGCGCGGCACTCCTGTTGGGCGGTTCGGCATTGACTGGTTGTTCAAGTACAAAAAAGGAAGCGGAAGGACAAGGCGGAGACGATCCCATCTCGATCTGGGCTTCGCTCAATACGAATGTGTCCATCACACTCAAGAGCATGAATGAGATTACGGCGATTCAGGAATGGGAAAAGGCAACGGGTGTCAAAGTGGAGTTTCAACATCCTGCGGTTGGGGCCGAAAATGAACAGTTTAACGTCATGCTCGCTTCAAGCGAACTGCCGGACGTCATGTTTGTGTATGGTGATTATTCCAAGCTGTACAACGATGGGTCGATCATTCGGTTAAACGATCTGATCGATCAGTACGCACCCAATCTCAAGAGAGTGCTTGACGAGAATCCGGAAGTAGCAAAGCAGCTCAAGGCGGATAACGGCGACATCTATGCCATTCCTCATCTTCGATTGGGTGAATACAAGACGTTCGGGGGCATGTTTATCCGTCAGGATTGGCTGGATGAGTTGGGGCTTGCGAAGCCAGAGACGGTAGACGAATGGGAGACGGTATTGAAAGCGTTTAAGGAGAAAAAAGGCGTGACCGCTCCACTGCTGTACGGCGCTCCACCCAAGCTCTCCACGATGGGTCCGGCTGCGGCAAACTTCCTTGAGGCCTACGGTGTGACCAACACGATCTTCCTAAAAGAAGGCAAGGTCGCTTACGGTCCAATCGAACCCGAGTACAAAGCCTTTCTGGAGACGTTCCATCGTTGGTACGAAGAAGGTCTGATCGATCCGGACTTTGCCACCAACGACCAGAAGACATTCGATGCGAAGATTCTTGAAGGTCAGGCGGGCGCTTTCTTCACCTTTATCGGAGGCGGAATCGGGCGTTACCTGCCAGCCATGCAGCAGAAAGACCCCAATGTCAATATGACGGCTGTGCAATTTCCTGTCCTCAAAAAAGGTGACGAGCCGCTGTTCACCGGCCGTTCCTGGGAATGGAGCGGAGCGGGAGCAACGATCACCAAAAGCAACAAACGACCGGAGGAAACAATCAAAGCGCTGGATTATTTCTTCAGTGAGGACGGACATATGCTGAAGAACTTCGGTGTAGAAGGTAAGACCTACACGATGGTAGACGGTTATCCAACGTATACGGACGAGATTTTGCATAATCCCGATGGATTGTCTGTGTCACAAGCGATGTCGAAGCATTTTATCGCCAATTATCCATTCGTCGGTGAGGATGATGATCGATATAACCAACAGTATTACCAGCTTCAGCAGCAGAAAGACGCCGTTCAGTTGTTCTCGAAATACAGTGAGAATACGCTCAAAGTCAGTATTCCGCCCATTAGTCTGACTACAGAGGAATCAAACGAATACAGCAAGATCATGAACGACATCACCACTTACCGTGATGAGATGTTCATCAAGTTTGTCATAGGCGCCGAACCGATCGATCATTTTGAATCATTCGTGGATCAAATCAAAAAGTTCAACATCGACCGGGCGATTGAGATTCAGCAGGACGCCGTCGATCGGTATAACGCGAGATGAGCGGGAGAACGCGCAAGTTTCGGTTTTCCTCAGCAGGGGCGCAGCAGGCGCTTGGCGTCCCCAGCGAACGAGAGGAATGGAAGCCCGGCAAGCAGGCGAACGGATGGGTCAGGCTCTGGCTAAACTATCGAAAAAATAAAGCGATCTATTGGATGGTTCTACCCGTCGTCTTGTATTTCTTGATCTTCAAATATCTGCCCATGTACGGTGCGATTATTGCGTTCAAGGAGTATACGGTCGGCAAAGGGATCTGGGGCAGCGACTGGGTAGGACTTCAGCATTTCCGTGACTTCTTCGAGAGCTATTACTTCTGGAGGGTGCTCAAAAACACACTGGTCCTGAGCTTCTATCAGCTGTTATTTGGATTTCCGGCTCCGATCCTGCTGGCGCTGCTGCTGAATGAGCTGCGGCACGAGTTGTTCAAGCGAACCGTGCAGACGGTCTCTTACATTCCACATTTTATCTCGATTGTGGTCATCTGCGGGATGGTTGTTGATTTCTCGGCACGGGGCGGATTGTTTAACTCGATCATTACTTTCTTTGGCGGACAGGATAGCGCACTGCTCAGTGATCCGTCCAACTTCCGGACGATCTACACGGCTTCTTCCATTTGGCAGGAACTGGGCTTCTCCACCATCATCTATCTGGCTGCACTGAGTGGGATCAATCCTGAACTATACGATGCTTCGCGTGTGGATGGTGCAAGTCGTCTGCGGCAGGTGTGGCATATCACACTTCCCGGTATTCTACCGATGATCGTCATTCTGCTCATTCTGCGTATCGGTGGCCTGATGGAGATCGGATTCGAGAAGATCATTCTGCTCTACAATCCGAATGTGTATGATACAGCTGACGTCATCTCAACCTTTGTTTACCGCAAAGGGATCAGTGAAGGGTCGGAGTTCAGTTATACGACTGCCGTAGGACTGTTTCAGTCGGTCGTCAACTTCATCCTGCTGCTGGGTGCAAATCGCCTTTCCAAGATGCTTTCTGACAACAAGCTGTTCTGACAAGGAGAAAGGAGGAGTCGTATGCAAATCAAACGTACGCTGGGGGAGAAGGTGTTCGACGGCTTCAATGTCCTGGTCATGCTGCTGCTGATTGTCGTGACGCTTTACCCGCTCTGGCATGTACTGAACGCCTCACTTAGCGATTCGTCGCGCCTGCTGGAGCACCGGGGTCTGCTGCTCTGGCCGGATGGATTCAACCTGGATGGCTACAAGCGAGTTCTTGGTAACCCAAGTATTCTGTCGGGCTACCGGAATACGATTCTAATTGTGGTGCTGGGCACGGCACTCAATCTGGTTTTTACCATCCTTGGGGCATATACGCTATCTCGCAAAACGTTCATGCTGCGCAATCCGATCATGTTGGCGATTGTGTTCACGATGTTTTTTAACGGGGGCATTATTCCCAGCTATCTGCTCATCAACAACACGCTGCATATGGGAAATAATCTGCTCGCCTTGATGATTCCCGGGTTGATTAGCAGTTATAATCTCATTATCATGCGTACTGCTTTTCAGGAGATCTCGGAAAGTCTGCTCGAATCGGCACGGATCGACGGTGCTGGCGAGATGCGGATTCTATGGCGAATTGTCGTACCGCTGTCGATGCCGGTCATTGCGGTGATGATTCTGTTCTACGGGGTGGCTCACTGGAATTCGTGGTTCGGCGCCATCCTGTATATCCGCGACCGCGATCTGTACCCACTTCAGCTTGTCCTGCGGGAGATTCTCATTCAGAATAGCACCGATTCGATGACGACCGGGGCGGCGACAGGGGATCGGGAGGCCATCGGCGAAAGTATCAAATACGCGACGATCATGATAGCTACGCTGCCGATCCTGTTCATTTATCCTTTTCTGCAAAAGTACTTTGTCAAAGGTGTAATGATTGGCGCCATCAAGGAATGAGACACGAACAAATAGGAAGCTGTGAATGTGATATGCGGCAGGCAGCCTAGATGATGAGACTTCCCACCGGGACCAAATGTTCACGTCCGTAGGAGCAAACATTCGATCTATGGGAACAAACCGTCAGAAACAGTCACAGCTGAACGCAGGGAGGAGGGCAGCGATGGGAAAACGCAAAAGCATACTGCTCTCTTGGAGCCTGTCCTATCTGGTAATCCTGCTGATTCCGATTCTGATTGGCGCGGCTGTATTCGTTGAAGCACGCAAGATGCTGGAAGAAGAAGTAAGCCGCTCAAACATGGTGCTGCTCTCTCAGATTCAGGACTCCATTGACAGCCAGATCGCGGATGTGAGCGGAATCGGCAGCCAGTTGGCGCTTGATTCCCAGTTGAACAGCTTCATTAATCATGCCAGTGAACCAGACGCTCGCTGGCGCCTGATGGCCACCGAACTCATTCGCAGTTTCAAGTCGATTCGTGTCGGCAACGGGTTAATCCGCGAGATGTATGTGTATGTCAAAGACGCCGATGTTACGTTGTCTTCTTCTTCGCTTGCATCCAAGCGGCTGCTCTACAACATTCTCTACCAGGGCACCGATGTGACCGAAGGCCAGTGGTCGCAGTTGATGGATACAACGCGGGAGGGGCGCTTTCGTAATATGCAGCTGCTTGGCGACGATGGGAGCGTCAATGACACACTCGTATACGTACAGCCTTTTCCACTTCGGGCTTCAGAGAACAGCCCGGCTACCCTTGTCGTGACGCTTGATCCTGACCGGTTTCAGCAGGCGGTCGATCATGTACGGCTGGAAAAGGAAAGCACGGTGTTTATTGTGGATCGTGAAGGCCAGACTTTATTTTCTTCAAGCCCGATTGTAACCCCTTACATTATTCGTGATTCAGTAGAAGATGATGCTGTGAATCCATCGAAGGAGACCCGTGTTGAAGAACGCGGGGGCGAATCGGTGACCGTCTCACGCATCTCATCTGGCGTTCAAGATTGGGAATATGTGTCGATTGTACCCACCCGTATCTATGCGCAAAAGCTGATGGTGATTCGCAATATTATGATTTCGGGCGTCATAGGTGGATTGGTGCTTGGAGGTCTGGCTTCCTGGTGGTTCACCCGGAGAAATTACCGTCCACTTGGTCGTATTATGAGCATTGTGTCCGATCAGGTCAGAGGTAAGTGGGAGCAGCCCGGCGATGAATTTGGCGTGCTGCATGGGGTACTGACCAAAGCTCTGGAGGAACAGGATCGCTTTGCGGCCCGGCTTCAGGAGCAGCAGGCCCTTATACGGGGCGGCTTTCTGACTCGGCTGCTGCGCGGGCGTGTGCCGCATGAGGATAAGGTGGAAGCTGAGATGCAGCGGCTGGGTCTTGTGTTTCAATCCGATACGTTTGCGGTGCTGCTGCTGCAGATTGAGAGTTATGACGGGCTGTTCAACAGCCGTGAACCAGCGGATGAAGAGCGCAAAATGCAGGTTGTCCATCTGATTCTCACCAACGTGATCGAAGAGTTGGTCGGTGCGATCGGTCCGGTCCATTCGGCAGAAATGGAGGGCAGAATTGCTTTTCTGGTGAATCTGTCCATGGAAGAAACGGAAGGGGAGAGTGCCGCACGGAAGATTGTCGAGGCTTCCTTGGACGCTCAACAGCTGATTCGCTCGCGTTTTCTGGTGAACTTCTCTGTTGGTGTCAGCCGCATCCGGCGTGGGCTGCTGAATATTGCGGCCTGCCGCCGTGAAGCGGAAGAAGCTCTGGAATATCGGCTGATTCTCGGCATCGGACAGATCATCGATCCCGATCGCATCCGCAAACCCAAGGAAGAGCTATATTACCCGCTCGACCTGGAACGCCAGCTTGTCAATTATATCGCCACGGGCAATTACGCGCGCTCCACGGAAGTAATGAACGAGATTCTGATGACCAACTTTGCCGGAGAACCTCTCTCCGTCGAGCTGGCACGCTGCTTAATGTTTGAGCTGATCGGTACCATGCTCAAAGCTTACGAGCAGGTAAAGCTGGATGACGCGGAAGAAGAGGCACGGCGTGCGGAACTGATCCGTCGATTGTTCGCCTGCGAGACGTTTGAAGAGATTGAGATCGAGCTGTTGGAGATTTTGGAGAACATTTGTCAGACGGTCCAGGAACGCAAACGTTCGCACAATGAGGAACTCAAGCAGCAGCTGCTTGAATTTATTGAGGAGAACTATGCCGATGTGAATCTGGGACTGGCTTCGATCTCCGAACGCTTCCGTTTCCACCCTGCTTATGTCTCCAAATATTTCAAGGAACAGACAGGCACGAACTTGATCGATTACATCAATCAATACCGGGTAAACGAAGCCAAAGCCATTCTCAAACGTGAGGATGCAGCCGTTCAGGAAGTGTCCGAACGTATAGGCTTCCTGAACAGCAGCTCGTTTATCCGGGTGTTCAAAAAATATGAGGGGATTACGCCTGGGCAGTACAAGCAGAATTCCAGGTTGAGTCCTCCTGACATCCCTTAGAAGGAGCGTGAGACAGAAGATGAATCTATGGCAAACAGCGATTGAGGACGCACTTGCAGTCACTCGGCGCAACATCGAACGTTTTGGTGACCGATTTCCTCATGTTAGCGCAGGCAATGAACGGTATACATTGAATGACAATACGGAATGGACGGCGGGCTTCTGGTCCGGCATACTGTGGCTCTGCTCCGAATATGCCGACGATCCATCATTTCGGATACACGCGGTACGAACGGTGCAGAATTTCCGCAGCCGGATGGATCGGAAGATTGTGTTCGATCACCATGACATTGGATTTCTATATTCGCTCTCATCCAAAGCTCAATGGATTCTCGAAGGGGAGGAAGAGGCGAGGAAGCTGACGCTGGAAGCAGCCGATATGCTGATGAAGCGCTGGCGGAAGAAGATAGGGATCATCCAGGCCTGGGGCCGTGAAGGTGACGTGCAAAATGGCGGGCGGATCATCATTGACTGTATGCTTAATATCCCACTATTGTTCTGGGCCTATGAGCAGACGGGAGAGGAAGCGTATCGCGCAGCGGCGGAAGCCCATGCGAGAAAATCGCAGCGGTTTCTCGTACGCGGAGATGGTTCCAGCTACCATACCTTTTATTTCGATCAGGAGACTGGAGATGCTGTGCGAGGCGGAACGCATCAGGGTTATGCCGACGGCTCGACCTGGACGCGTGGTCAAGCCTGGGGTATTTATGGTTTTGCCTTGGCAGCTCGTTATCTGAACGATCCGTCCATGCTGGATACTGCGACAAGTCTGGCGCTGCATTTCGCCGAACGTCTGCCGGAAGACCAGGTGGCGTATTGGGATTTCGAGGCGCCCGTGACATTCGAGACGAAGCGGGACAGCTCGGCTTCAGCCATCGCCGCCTGCGGGATGTTGGAGATCGTCTCCCAGCTTGGCGACCATGACCCCCGAAGCAGAAAACTGGCGGAAACCGCGCGTTCGTCCATGGAATCGCTCGTACAGAACTATTCGACACACGGCGATCCTTCGGCTGAAGGGTTGATCCGACACGGGTCTTATTCCGTGCGCGGCGGTGACTCGCCAGATGATTATACAATCTGGGGCGATTATTACTACTTGGAAGCCCTAATGCGCTTGGAACGCGGCATACCCGGCTATTGGTATGAGCGAGCGAATCCGAAAAGATGATCCATCCTCAAGCAAGTTTGAAGCGAGACTGAAGCAAAACACCAGACCAGCCGCGAGAAAATAATGCGGCTTTTTTGGTTCATTAAAAGGGAACGTACATGCGTATGGCGAATCCTAAGAGTTAGATGTACCTCGATAGGGAAATCATGTAAAATTCAATCTATTATAGCTGCTTCGCCATGTACGATACGCGTACCAGAAGCTAGATGTCGTCGAGAACAAGGAGGGACTATTGTGATCCAAAAGGATGCCCAAGTAGAGGAATTGATTGATAACAGCGGTCTTACCCGAATCGCTGGAGCGCTCAAAGATCTAACGATGTTATCTAATCGGATAACCACATCGCCATTTGGCGAGGAGGAGGTTCCGGTAGGCGTTTCCCGGATCGGTGGGGAGCCGGATCTGCCTGCAGGTACGCAGTGGCCGATGTACGAACAGCAGCCGCTGACTTTCATCGCCCAGATCCGCCTGGAAGAGGTTCCGTACAAACCGGAGATTCTGCCGCAGAACGGGCTGTTGAGCTTTTTCTACAATGCCGTCGATCAGCCGTGGGGCTACGGTCCCGAGCACGCCGGTCAGTGGAAGGTCATCCATACCGAGTCAACCAACGAATTAGAGCGTATCACGCCTCCGGATCAGGTAAAGCAGGACGGAGATTTTGAAGCGCTTGCTGTGACATTTTCGGTTCAGACTACGCTGCCCTCCTGGAATACCCTGGCGGTTCGACGCATGGATCTGAATGAAGCCGAGATCGATCAGTACAGCGAATTGATGGAAAATATTACCGAATACAACGCTCCTGGATTTCCGATTCATCGCTTGCTGGGACATGCCGATCAGGTGCAGGGGGAAATGCAGCTGAAGTGCCAGTTGGTTACCCACGGTATCGACTGCGGCGACCCATCTGGATACCGGCACCCAAGACGCCAAGAGCTTGAACCTGGAGCCGAAGGATGGAAGCTGCTGCTTCAGATCGACTCTGAAGAGGACATCGGCATGACCTGGGGCGACTTTGGAATGATCTATTTCTGGATTCATGAAGAAGCGCTCAAGCGTAGAGATTTCGATTCAGTATGGGTTGTGCTTCAGTGCGGGTAGTCATGAAGTGAAAACAGGGGAAGGAATGAGCTGAATATGTCGTTTAATAGGAAGGCTCAGGAGGAGTCCGTGGAGAGGGCTGGCGTACCTCAGACCGAAACCATTAGATTGTTTGGGAGAATCACGGATTTTGAGAATCAGCCCTTGCCAGGTGCATGGGTCTGCTTGCGAAACGAGAAATTCGAGGATCTATACGAGGGACAAACGGATGAACATGGATGTTATGAACTGCATGTGCAGCCAGGGCTTTATTATACGCTGTTTGCGTGCAAGGATTATAAAGTCAATTACTTGGAATATTGGGCTTGGAACCTTCCGCTCTTTGCCGACTATGAGCTGAATGCACGAACCGATGGATTGGAGGTTTATTCGCTTAGTGCCTTTCCCGTCAAAAGAATGACCAGACAGCTCATGCTCTATTTTCGTCCCATGTCGCTCAAACGAGCGCTGGCATGGGAACAAGAAACATCCTTGGGTTCCCAAGATCCATCTTCGATTATCGACGTAGGACCCAAGCTCGACATGGCAGACATCGAGGTTTATGCGAATGGCGTAGGATGCACCGTTCATGAAGTCAATCGTGTCGTTGAATATGGGGGAGCGGGGAATCGGATCTATGCATATCTGATCCATGTTTCTCTGCCGGATTCAGTTGATCTGTATACATACAATCGGATCGACGTGGAACTGCTTGACCGAGAGACGCTGGAACGTGGAGAAGGCACGCTTTTCTGGAAAGAAGAAAGAACGGTAGTTGGCATATGAAGCGGAATTTTGATACAACCGTCATGCGCTCTACCCGTTTCAGAGTCACCTTGATCGTCTTCCTGCTGTTCCTGGTGGCTCTGTTTTTCTCGGTCAGAGAATTGGCTCATCCGGATAAAAAGCATGCGTATTTGGAATGGTCATTCGTGTCGATGATGGGGCTGTTTTTCATTCTGCTCATTAATTGTATCGTGCTGTACATGCGGATGAGAAAAGCACCCAAAAAAGCTTGATCTGCCAAAGGAGGTTCACATGCAGAAGATTGTCGTAATCGGCTCGCCCGGTTCCGGGAAGTCGGTGCTGTCACGCAAGCTTGGTGAGGCGCTGAAACTGCGGGTGATCCATCTGGACACGCATTATTGGCAGCGCGGATGGACGCCTACACCTGCCAATCAATGGGATGAATTTCTCAGGCAGACGGTAAGTGAAGAAACCTGGATCGTGGATGGGAATTACACGCGTACACTCGACATTCGCTTGGAAGCCGCGGACACGATCGTATTTCTCGATATGCCGAGAATGCTCTGCATGTACCGAATTCTGAAACGGCGTCTGATCTACCAGGGGAAAAGTCGTCCGGATTTGAACGAAGAGTGTGAAGAGAAGCTGGATGCTGCTTTTGTCAAATGGGTATGGGATTACCGGAAAAAGGTCCGTCCCAGGGTGCTGGAAGCGATCAAGCGGCATGAAGCAGGCAAACGCGCAGTGATCTTGACTTCCAGGGGAGACGTGGAAGATTTTGTTCAAGAGGTGAGAGCTGGTGGATAAGAAGCTTGAGCAGCAGTTGGCGAGGAAGATTGCAGACAAGCTGGAATCCCTGCTGAAAAAAGAAGGATTTCGCAAAACGAAATCGACCTTTTACACCCGCATGGCTCTTGATCGAATTGAATTCGTTCATCTGAACAAGCTGGCTTCAGGGCCTTACTTTAGGGTTCAGGTAGGAATACGTTTCCTATGTGACCCATTCCCGGTGGTGGCGCTTGAAGGGATCAGCTCGGACGACCAACCGGCGTATCGGATTCGTCTGGCTTATACCCGCGAACAAGAATCGTTGGATCGCTGCGCAGAGGCTATACTGGAGTATGTGCAGGAACAGGGGCTGCCGTGGCTGGAACGATGGTCTTCGCAAGAGGCTCTGATCGTCCAAGAAGATTCACCTGTCGCCCGGTTTAGGGAAGAGTATAAGTCATACGTGACCGACAGCGTTGAAGGATTTGAGCAGTCGGCGGCGCTGAGTCGTAGGCTGCTGGGCATCCCGGAGGAAACCCATTCTTAGGAACGCAAAGCATAGAATTGACGCATGAAGATCATACGAGGAGGAATATTCCAATGTCCATGTTAACTGAATTCAGAGCGATCCCCGTTGCCCGATTGGATGAACTGGAGCGCAGAGCGGAGTCCGACCGGGAGGACGGCGAATTCTATACGTTTCTTGAACGCAACTCCAGAGAACTGTTGGAATACAACGGTTCGGGCTATATCTATGCCACACTGCTGGAGTATCTCGCCGAACAGGATATAGATCTTGAAGAATCCGAGTACGATCAGTTGGCGGTCAAGCTGTCGATGACGAAATACGCGTTCTGCACTGCGCTGACCGTATCGCATAAGAGGAACTATCTCGATCAGTTGAACCCGGAACATTTCGATGCGGAAGAACTTGGCGAGTATTACAACGAATTTAACGGAACGTCGGACGACCCCGAGGAAGTGGGACAGGACATGCGGGAAGCACTCCGTGTGCTGCACGCCAATGTAAGTCAGATTGATAGTGAATCGGTTGTCCTGCTGTTGGGGGTATAATTTCCGGCAAAAAGGGGAGATTAAGCATGGCTGTAACGATGAACACGGTGATCTGCGACTTGTTGGGTATCCGCTATCCCATTCTGTTGGCTCCCATGGCGGGTATCCCGAATATGGCTTCGCTGGTGTCAGCTGTCTCCAATGGAGGCGGTCTAGGCTCGCTGGGTGCGGCATATCTGGAGCCTGGGGAGATCCGCCAGATTATACGGGAGATTCGGCAGCAGACCGATGCACCATTCGCTGTCAATCTGTTCGCGCAGGTGGGTCCCGACGACCTGACCCGTTTGGAAGAGGTAAACGCCGGGTTGGATGGCGCACGCACTGCGCTTGGGATTTCCGCACCCGATCGAAGCGCGGTTGTGACGCCAGATTTGTTTGAAGAACAATTTGCTGCTGTGCTGGAGGAGAACGTACCGGTGCTGAGTCTTACCTTTGGGCTGCTCTCCGAGCAGCACATGGAACGGGCACGAAAAGCGGGCGTCAAAATCATAGCGACCGCAACCACAGTGGAAGAGGCGGTTCAGGCTCAGGAAGCCGGCTGCCATGCGGTGACGGCGCAGGGCAGCGAAGCGGGCGGACATCGCGGAACGTTCGATACGTCGGTTCAGCGGATGGGGGCCAATATTGGCGTCATGGCGCTGGTTCCGCAAATGGTCGATGCTGTGGATATTCCGGTGATCGCGGCTGGAGGCATCATGGACGGCAGAGGCCTGGCGGCTTCACTCGCGCTTGGAGCTGCGGGCGTGCAGATCGGAACGCGTTTCCTGACTTCCGCCGAATCCGGCGCACACCCTGCTTACAAGCAGGCACTCCTGAGCAGCACGGAAGAGAGCACGACGCTGACCGACGCTTTTTCCGGTCGGCCCGCCAGAGGCATCCACAATAAGTTTATCCGGGAGTGGGATGCCGCAGGTCTCAAGCCGCTGCCTTTCCCCTCTCAAAATACGTTGACCCGTGCCATCCGAAGTGCTGCCGCCCAGCAGGATGAGGCTGGATACATGGCGCTGTGGGCAGGTCAGGGAACCCGACTGCTCACGGACGGTCAGCCTGCGGGAGAGATCGTGCAGCAGATTGCAGCCGAAGCACAGCGGATCTGGTCCTGAGAAGCAAGACCGAGAGCGCAGCTTAGGGGGAAAAGAGGGCAAGTGGGTCAAAGTGAATGAGTAATGGAGGAGCAGGATGCAGCATATTCGCGGAACACAAACGTTGGCAGGAACGACTGCGGCGGGAATCATCTGCAACGGCGGACAGCATTTTTACACGCGGGTCGAGTTATACGAAAATGGTACGGCTAACTGCTGGGAACTGGTAGATCCCGAAGGCCTTCAGGCTCGCATCGCTTCAGGCTGGTTAACCTGTAACGTTCCTTCGGGGAAGGTACTCTCCATCCATGGGCTTGGCGCTTACCAGATCGGTGAGGCGCAGTGGCTGCATGATACCCAGAGCTACGAGAAGGAGCTGCTTGCCCGTTTACGGTCGTTAAACCCGGACAGCAGTTTATGGGAGCGGCCGACAAGCTCATTAGGCGAATTAGGCAAACAGACGCACAGCGTTCCCATTCTGCCTAGTGCCGAGCTTTATGGCTCTCCTGTGGAAGGCCGTAGTCTGAGCCTGTTTCGACGAGTGGGCGATCAGGTGATCTTGTCGGAGCTGACGTTATATGCGGATGGGAGAGCCGCTCTTTACAGTGAGCAGGAGGAGGTCTACGGTCACCTGGATGACGTGATGCAGCGCTTGGACCGTGGAGAACTGACGGCTCAACTGGAGATGCCCGCCCGTGTGCAGATTCCCGGATTGGGTACGGTCGTGTTCACGCAGGCTCTGTACGAGGTTGAACACGCGGAGAAACGCAAAGAGATCGAAGAAGAGATGACGAAGGCGCAGGGCGGTGAAACGGCATTTGAAGCCTGCAAAAAAGCATATGTCGATTATTTGATCGAGCCGACCGAGCGGGCCAGACAGCGATTGAGGGAAGCTTACGAAAAAGTGCCGGAGCACCGAAGAATGTTCCTTGGCAGCATGGACAATAAAGATGAGGATTATCAGCGCATTATTTATTTTCCAGAGCAAAAGCGAGAAGTATAGAAGTCTAACCGAAAGAAAAGTCGGGAATATTGTGCAGGTCTGGGTCAAATCCAGGCCTGTTTTTTAAATCTTGTACGCCAATTTCCATCAAGTTCATCCCAAAATTCAGCTCAACCTGGAGTGAGAATGAAGAAGAGGTTGTCATTCTGTATTTAATCATCTATTATAGATACATAATATCTTTTATTGATGAGGAAAATGAGGAAGAAAGGTCAAGGTGAATGAAATGGGGAAGCCTTTTTTTGATGCGGCGCTCTGGCAGGAGGAATGGAAAAATTATGGCGAAGGTGCGGCAGCACGCATGCGGCGTTCGGGCATTGATCCGGCGACGGCTTTTAATGGCAAAGCAGACCAGTTTAATGAGCAGTCCTTCAATGAAGAAGGGCGCCGAAGAAGTGCGCGGATTGTCAACTGGCTGGCGAGCCGCGGTGTGCAGTTTGATGGAGCCAAGATTTTGGATGTGGGAGCGGCTTCCGGGGTGTTCACCGTACCGTTTGCCGAACGCGGTGCACAGGTAACCGCTTTTGAATCTTCTCCGCCGCAGGTCGAGCTGCTGCGCACGAACACCGCACCTTTTACGGAACGTCCGGTTGAGATTGTCTCCGGGCAGTTCGAGTCGATCGACGTTCTGGAAAAAGGTTGGAATCAGGCATTTGATCTGGTGTTCGTCTCGATGTGTCCGGTTGTCCACGATTGGGACAGCGTGGAACATATTTTGAGCTGCGCCCGCAAGTTTGTCTACATCAGCATGCCGGTAAGTTCATCGGAAAATAGTCTGGTTAGCGAAGTGACCCCGCTAATTACGGGTCGTGCTTTTGAACCGCGTGTGACGGAGATGGCCTATCTGCTTCATCTGCTGACGCTTAAAGGGTATGCGTACGAGACCCTTGTTACCCGTGAGCTGAAGACGACGGAACATACCCGCGAAGAGGCAATGGAGGAAGTCATGATGTGGCTCCGTCATCACGGCCTGCCTGCTGATGAGCGAAGCCGTGAGATCGTGAAGGAACATCTGAACACCCGGTATCCCGAAGAGCGGATTCAAGTGCAGCAGGGAGGACGTTTCGGCAAGGTGCTGATTCGGCTTCAGGATCAGAACATGTACGAACAATCCTGATTCGCCTGCCTCCAATGACCTATTTAGCCAGTAGAAACGTCCAATGGACATTCCTGCTGGTTTTTTTTATTTGGTTGATTTTGGAGGGGGGCGGTATACTGAAGAGGATGTCGCGGATGATAGGAGGTTCCTTGATGGATAGGAAAATCGTAGAGATTCGCTTGTTTGAGCAAAGTGAACAACCTGGGAGGACGCCTGATGCAATCGGTCAACGGTACAAAACGACCATCCGTACTGCGGACCTGGGTACACGAATGGCGCGAGTTCTGCGCAGTCGAGGTTATAGAACGGGGGAATTCGATCATCTTCATGTTGTATTGACGCCGGAGTTGGATGAGGGAGTGGTTCAAGGCCCCCAGTCTACCCCGATGCGACAAATGAAAAGGTATACCGTAGGGTTTCCGACAGTTCCTTTTAACGAGCGTTCTCCTGTACAGCAGGAACTGGATCTATTGAGTCTGCTTGCTGATGTGTTGAAGAAAATCGCGCTTAATGACGAACAACGCCATATCGTGGAAGATGCCTGCCAACTTCTGTTGGAGCAGGGCAGCGAAGTGGAGATCGACCATTTAAGCAAAGAAACCCGGCAGTACAGGGTCAGCGTCTCCTACCAGATCCGACCCTTGGGTCGCAAATCGACCGCTATTCTCACCTACATAGACCGCTTGAAGGACGTAACCCGCAAGCAAATATTTCAGGAGTTAAACCGCTATGACGACATTTATTTCCTGGTGGCTTCGATAGCCGTCAAGGAGGGGCAGATCATCATCCGTCCCCGAACGTCCGAGCTTGCTGCTGTCCATACCCGTTCTTATCGCACACCGATTGAGATTGCGATCTGCGATCTGCCGATTGTGAAGCCGAGTGAACGATAGGCCTGGATGGAGCCAGATGCGAGCCAAGCCAAATCACCGAAAATAAAAAGGAGGGGTTGCAGCGTTATGAATCATACGAATACCCGTCTTCCCTTTGAAGACATCCAGGCGATTTTCCTGGACCGGGATGGAACACTGGGAGGAAGCGATGAGATGATCCTCCCGGGTGCTTTTACTTGTTTTCCTTCGGTTCCGGAATCTATTCAGGCAATCAAGGACGCGGGAAAACTCATCTTTTCGTTTACCAATCAACCCGTTATTGCGCGTGGACAGGCGGTGTTGGACGACTTTGTTCAGGAACTAACGACGTGGGGATTCGACGGGGTATACGTATGTCCTCATGAGCATGGCGAAGGCTGCGACTGCCGCAAGCCCAATGTGGGCATGCTGAAGCAGGCCGCAGCTGAACATCAGGTGAACCTGCGCAAATGCGCAGTCATTGGTGATCGCTGGACGGATCTGGTAGCCGCCAATAGAGCGGGATGTATGGCGATTCTTGTGCAAACGGGGGCGGGAAGCAGCGAGCTGGAACGTTATCATAATGGTGGCTTTTCAGAGGAATGGGCGGCTGCCTATCCGGCATATACGGCGAAGGATCTGAATGAAGCGATCAACTGGATGATGAACCGAGAGGAAGTGCGAGCATGACACATGAATCTCAGGAAGATTGGCCAATCTGGGCGACGGAAGCGGTCGAGATCCAGCCTGCCAACCCCGAATGGCTGGAGAGAGGCCGGGAGGAAGCCGCACGGCTTCGTGCGCTTCTGGCTCCTTACGGCGTAGATGAAGTTGAGCATATCGGCAGCACTTCCATTCCGGATCTTGCAGCCAAGCCTATTCTTGATGTGATGGCGAAGATTCCTTCTTATGCACAATTGGAAGAAGTGGTGGAGACGCTGGCAGCTGAAGATTGGCATTACGTTCCTGTGGAATTGGACGGACATGAATGGCGGCGTTTTTTTGTCAAAGTGAAACAGGATCGGCGCAAGTGTCACCTGCATCTGATCCCTCAGCATGAACAGCGCTGGGACATCCAGCTTCGTTTTCGGAACGTGATGCGGCAGCGACCTGATGCAGTGGAACGTTATGGGCAGCTGAAGCAGCAGTTGGCCGAGCAATATCGGAATGACCGGGAAGCTTATACACGGGCAAAAAGTGAGTTTATCCAGCATGTATTGACGGAGGCCGAACGCTGAAGGTTGGAGAATAGGAAGATTCAGAATGAAGAAGTTTTATATGGACGACCGCATAGGAAGGATTTTGAAGCTCAAGGAAGGGGAGAGTGGAAAAATGCAAGACGGGATAACAAACGATTCGGCGGCGGTGTGGATGGATCGGCTGCCTTCGATTGAAGCGTGTCGGCAAATCTTCCAGGCCGCGGCTGTGCTGGATGCCATTCTGTCGCCGGAGTGGGAACTGCGGTACTATTCCTATAACCAATCCTGGTACTCCAAGGAGGAGATGGCTTCCATGCGGGATGGGGAAGGCAGCCATTATTTTGCTTGGTTCAGTCCGCAGGGTCTGATGATGAAGGGGTTCGACCATGAACTTGTGGAAGAAGGAGCTGTCTCGATTGGAGTAGATCCTGTGCCGGAAAACGTTGCAGAATTCCTGCGCGAGCCTGCCTTTATGGGCGAACAAACGACGTTCTGCTTGTGGAATTTATATTCCGATAACAAGTGGTCGGCTGATCGACTTTACCGCGAAGAAGATTGCCGTCTGCTGCGGCTTCTTGTGGAGGGTCCTGAGTATTATCAGAAGTGGGCGTCTTGGTATTATGAAAGGGAAGTGGATCTGGAAACCATCAGACGAATCTTCGCCCACGAATCCATTAGCGCCCAACAACTGCACGTGCTGAACCCGGAACTGACACTGGAAGATCTGGAAGAGGACTTGGCAGAGATTGGGTATCTGCGCACACTGGAGCATGGCGAATAAAGCATCTGACCAAGCAGCTCACAATCCAATAAGTCACGCATATGTCTGCCTTTCTGCGTAATTTTCCTTCCCTGGGGTAAAAATAAGAAATAAATCAAACAGGGAGGAATGGAAAATGGCGGAAAAAGGTTGTATCAAATGTGGAAGTACCAGCGCGGAGACCAAGGACGTTGCGATGACCGGCACTGGGCTGTCCAAAATGTTCGATATGCAGCATAACGAATTTACCGTGGTGTCCTGCACGAACTGCGGATATTCGGAATTCTACAACCGACAGTCTTCGACGGGATCGAATATTCTGGATCTATTTTTCGGGTAAACGGATGATTCAAGCGGCTTTCGGAGTCATCCGGACAGCCGCTTTTTGTCGAGGATTGCACGAGAAGTTCCACTTCATTATGAGAAAAGAGGGCGAAAAGCTTGAACGCTGCTGACACGATCCAAAAACTCAAGCGCTTTGGGCTGCATTTTGATCCGGGATTAAATGATGAAGAGATTGAACGTGCCGAACGCGAATATGAAATTCTTTTCCCGCCGGATCTGAAGGAACTGCTGCAAACTGGCGTCCCCAGCGGAGAGAAGTTTCCCCATTGGAGGGACTTCTCCGAACGGAATGTAAAGCGAATCCGTAAGCAGCTTGATTGGCCGCTGCAAGGTCTGCTGTTTGACGTAGAAATGAATCGGTATTGGCATCAGGACTGGGGCGACCGACCGAGCGATATGGAAGAAGCCAAAGCTGCTGCGACCCGTTTTTATCAAGAAGTCCCCAAGTTGATTCCGGTATATGGTCACCGCTATCTGCCATCTGCTCCTCATGAGCCAGGCAATCCGGTGTTCTCGGTCTGGCAGGCTGATGTGATTCCTTATGGCGAAAATTTGCAGCAGTATTGGGAGATCGAATTTGGCAAACGTCCATACTCCGACATCAAGTTCGAGAAGCTCAAACCGATTCCCTTCTGGAGTGAATGGTCGGAATAAGCCAGTGTGAAGAGAAGGGAGAAGGTAATCGGATGAACGGAGAACTGCATCAATTACTGCTGCTGGTATCCGCCGCTAATGGCTATCTGCATACCCGACAATATGAATCCTTGGATGGTTTCGATCCCCGGATTTTTCGGATCGAATTCCAGGGTGAGGACGGGCGACCGCTGAAGAGCAAGAATCAGGCTGATCCTGTTCAAACTTGGCTGCATGATCTGAAGAAAAAGCACTGCCGTGGCATATTGGCGATTCAGTTGGGCGCGGGCACCCGGGATCGGCAGCAGAGTGGATTCGCAGGCGGGGGACGTCGTTGGGCGATGGTGGCACGCCTTCGGAACTTCGATGAGATCTGGACAGCTGACTGGAGAGCTGAACGCGAGGACACCCATACATACTGGCAGATCACGTATCGCTGCCGCCGAACCCATGATTTCGATGACGACGCCTTCGACTACAATCTCGAACGATCCCGGCAGCGTCTGGAGCTGGCACTGACCGAGATTGGAAGGCTGGCGGACGAAATTGGTGAACAACATTGGAAGCTCAACTTTTTTGGCCCGGCATTACATATCCTGAATGGACAATTACACGCGGAGACTCCGCTTCCTGCAGGATACTCGGAGCAGGCACAGCGCATGTACGCGGCTGTCTATCGATCCTGGGTATTCGGAGGAATGGGTTCCTGGAACGATGTTCCACCCTATTCCGCGCACGAAAAGGGGAAAGATCAGGAGTTTGCATCCTGCTCGGACGAACTGTACGCCGCCATGCAGGAAGCGCTGGAGGCGGCTGTGAATGAATCGGCGGTGCAAGAGTGAAAGGGGCACAGCACGGAAGAAAGGAGAGACATCCAAATGGCGTCGAAACCCAGAACGCTTACCCTTGACGACCGGAAATTTGTATATGCGCTGAATGTTCAATACGCAAACGGGACAAGCACGGTCACCTTGAACCTTTTTCGGGCGGAGCGTCGGAATCGCGGATTTTCGTTTCGTTTTCATACCTGGGAAGATGCGGCGGCAGGCAGTCCTCTGATGGTCGGAATCGATCTGAGGCGCCGGGATACTGGAGAGACTGAGCGTTGGAATCTGCATCATCCCAGCCGGATGCGGCTTCTGATTCTATATGCGTTGGAGCAAGGCTGGAATGGAGACACGCAAGTGGAAGTCGTGGACGGGATTACCGTTCTGGAGCAAATGGGCTGGGAAGCAGAGAGTCTTCGGCCGTAGTTCCTTTCTTCGCCCTCTTCCCCTTTCAGATTCATTTAAGTTCCTGCTCTTATCATAAGCTCATCCCAGAACAATGAAGAGGTGAGCTTCCCATGATGAGAGCAGATGACCCACATTCCATCCCGTCCAAGAAGAAACGAAAATGGCCGATCATCGCCCTGGTGATCGTGCTGGTGGTGGGAGCCATTCTGTATAGTCTGGCTGACCGCTACCTGATTCCGCACGTTGAGGTGGCGGTCGCAGATCGACTACCAAGCAGCAGCACAAGCGGCGGGACTTCCAGTTCAGTTTCCAACGCGGCGGGTACAACTTCAGCTTCAACGACGTCGGATGAAAGTACGGCAGCAGCCGCAGGCCAGGTGACATCGGATAATTGGAATTACACCAGCGACGATCTCGACATTCATGTCAAACAAGTCGTTACAGACTCAGGCTCCGATCAGATTACGTATTATGTAGCGGATGTTGTGGTGGAGGATGCCACGGATCTGAGATCGGCACTCGCGAGCAACAGCTTCGGTACCAATATCACAGATACAACTTCGGATATCGCCTCGAACGTGGGAGCGATCCTGGCGATCAACGGCGATTATTATGGATTCCGTGACGATGGCGTCATTATTCGCAACGGCACGCTGTATCGGGACGAGCCGACTCGGGATGCCATGGCGCTCATGAGCGACGGAACGATGAAGACGTATAACGAGACCACCACTTCTTCTTCGGAGCTGCTGGCGGAAGGTGCGCTCAACACGTTATCCTTTGGCCCGATTCTGGTTCAGGACGGTCAGATTACCAGCGACTTCAGCAGCGTGAGCATCGACAACAACTTTGGCAATCGTTCGATTGAAGAAGCGAATCCAAGAACGGCTATTGGGATGATCTCAGCCCATCATTATGTGTTTGTGGTTGTCGATGGGCGCTCCAGCGAGAGCCGCGGCATGACGCTGATTGAACTCGCACAGACCATGAAGGATCTGGGAGCATCCGAAGCGTACAATCTCGACGGCGGCGGTTCCTCGACGATGTATTTTATGGGCAGGGTCGTCAACAATCCTCAGGGAAAAAATAAAGAACGTGCCGTCAGCGACATCCTGTATGTCAGCGAGGGGGAATAAGCGATGACTATTCTCATTCCTGCTTACGAACCGGATGTCCGCCTGCTCAATCTGATCGTTCAGTTGCAGCAGTTTGAACTCGGACCCATCGTTATTGTGGATGATGGAAGTGGTGACGCATACCGGGATATTTTCTCGATGGCGCAGAGCTATGGCTGCACGGTGCTGACACACAAACACAATCTGGGCAAAGGAGCCGCGCTCAAGACGGGATTCCGGCATATCCGTGAATGGGACCTGCATGAATCCGTGATCTGTGCAGACAGCGACGGGCAGCATCTGCCCCACGACATCAAGCGTGTCGCTGAAGCCGTCAAGCTGCATCCTTCGGCAGGCATGGTGCTGGGCAGCCGCAAGTTTACGGGGAGTGTTCCTCTGCGCAGCCGTTTCGGTAACCGTGTCACCCGAAGTGTATTCGCCGCTGCCACGGGTGGAAGCGTCTATGATACGCAGACGGGGCTGAGAGGTTTTCCACATGCTATGCTGGATTGGTTGTGCGCCATTCCGGGTGAACGTTTTGAGTATGAGATGAATATGCTGCTGGCTGCGCGCGAGCAAGGATATGCGATTCGGGAAATATTTATTGAGACAGTCTATCTGGAAGCCAATAAATCGTCGCACTTCCGTCCGCTGACCGACTCTTTCCGGATCTATCTGCCGATTCTGGCGTTCAGCGCCTCATCAGCAGCCTCCGCTTTGATTGATTTTCTGCTGCTGTTTGTGTTCCAGTATCTGACGCATAACCTGTTCCTATCGGTAGCTGCCGCCAGACTTTGCAGTTCGATCTTTAATTATTCGGTGAACCGCAGATACGTATTTGGAGGCAAAAACGCAGCGAAGGTTCGCAGGTCGATGCCCAAATATTTTTCATTGGTTGTGTTGGTGCTGCTGCTCAATTATGCGCTGCTGTACTTCTACAATGAACAATTGATTCTGCCGCTTGCGGTAGCGAAGGTATTGACAGAGCTGTCGATCTTCCTATTTAGCTTCTGGATGCAGCGGCGATTCGTCTATTCATAAGAGATAGAAATAAAGGGGAAAAGAGGATAAGCTCATAAAACGTCGAATCGTTTCAAAAGATGGAGATGAAAGTCACATCGACACAAGCTGCATGAAAAGGGGAGAAGGTTATGAGCAACTTGATCGATTACTACAGCGCTTTTGATGAATGGGGAAGATTGGAGCGCGAACCGCTGGAATTTACGATTAACCGTCATCATATTCTGGCTCATCTGCCGGCAGACGGTCACATTCTCGACAATGGAGCAGGGCCCGGTCAATATGCGATGGCACTTGCTGAACGCGGATACCGCATGACCTTGACTGACCTGACGCCAAGACTGGTTGAGATCGCCGAAGCCAAGGCAGGAGAGCTTGGACTGCGCGAACATTTCGACGGGTTCCATGCCCGCGATGCCCGGGATCTGCATGGTCTGGACGATGCCCGTTTCGATGCGGCTCTGATGCTGGGACCGATGTATCATTTGCAGGCAGAGGAGGATCGGATTTAGGCTGTTCAGGAACTGCATCGCGTAACCAAGCCAGGCGGTACGGTCTTCGTTGCTTTCATGCCGCGCACATCCTTCTTCAGCAAGTCACTGGCGCACCCGACATCCTGGAAGCCCAATGACACGGCGGCAGGACTGGAGCGATTGCTGACGACCGGAGCGTTCGACCATGCTGACGAAGGCCGGTTCACCGGAGCTTATTATTTTGAAGTTGGGGAGATTGAACCCTTCATGGAAAGCTGCGGATTCGAGTGTGTGAAGATGGTAGCCTCCAGCAGTGTTGCTGGTGCCATGACCGCCCAGCAATGGGAACACTGGCGTCAGCGCGGAGATGAGGAGTTCAAGAGCGTGATGGAGCATCTGATCGAAGTGTCGGATGATCCGCATATCCTGGGCATGTCGCCGCATGTGCTGTATGTGGGGAAGAAGAAGTAAACGTATAGCAGGCTGCTAGAGAAGCCCTGATCTTCTGCTGGAAGATCGGGCTTCTTTCTTTATTTTTCCGAGAAGACTGCGGCTCCTTAGGAAAAGAAGTATAGGTAACCACCTATAAAATCAGGATTTATCCTTTAAATTTCCATTAAAATATAAAATGTTTTATAATATAAAGGAGGTTTTTTAAGCTTGTTCCGATACTTTTTGACTCAGGAGGACTTATGGACATATTAAAACTCTTATTCTTCATGTACCTTGCGATCTTCATTCTCATATTCCCGATAGTTAGGCGCACGAAAAAGGAAGAGAACGATCAAATTTCCACAGGCATGGAATTCTTTGTGGTGGCTTGTCTTGCGTTATTGGTATTTATTCCGATTGCAGGCATCTTGTTCGCAAGTTATGCTTTCTTTGACTTTTCTTCTATGCTCAAGTTTATCGAATTTTCCAACAATACGAACGCAATCTTGTATGTTCTGATCGTACTTATTTCACTATGTTTTGTCGAACCTTTGATTACCCCTATTCTCAAAGGTGTATCTACCTTGATAATCCCTGCATCTTTTGTACATATTACGAATCCTGTCATCGAGATCCTGGTCAATAGTTTATTGGTCTACGGATGGTCAATGATTATTCCGGGCATTTTTATCAATGGATTTCTGGGTGCGCTGGGGATTGCCGTTCTTTATTATATTCTCTCAAGAGTAGTATTTGGTCGGAACAAGGTGGAAAATTAAGCGCGGATCTGATGCTGAGTTCACATAGTGGAACCTCGAACGATAATCCTTATAATCTAAAACCAATCGTTTCGCCGATGAGGCGGGGCGTTTTTTTATGGCTTCATTCGGTCTATGCGATTTTTTGTTTTTCTATCCCTCACCCGCGCCACTGCGCCATTCTCTACCCCATCCCACCTTAAAAAATCACCCTTTCCATAAAAATCGCCACTTTTTTCGTCGATCGTTTTCGTCAAAAAATCGCCATTAGGGCGAATATGAGTCATTGCCCGACCCTCTTGCGGGAGGTACAGTTGGACTCAGAAATTGAATACGCTTTCATTCATAAGGCGAATCCATCGCTTGCTGATGAATCTCGAATCCCTGTGAACCCGGCGTTTCATTCATCCTAACCTTGGAGGTGACCTATGCAGCGCAAATCGATGGCTTTGCCGCATGCAGCAGAACGTAGGAATTATTCCTTGCTCAGACGCTATGCCAAACACAAATATTATTTTCTCATGCTGCTGCCTGTCCTGGCCTATTTCATCATCTTCCATTATGTCCCGATCTACGGGGTACTGATGGCGTTTCAGGACTACCGAATCTTCAAAGGCATTTCCGGCAGTGAGTTCGTGGGACTCAAGCATTTTCGTGAACTGTTCGACGGGATCTATTTCCTCCCGGTGCTCAAGAATACGCTCATTATTAACGCGTACAAGATTCTGTTTGGTTTCCCGGCTCCGATTATTCTCGCTTTACTGATTAACGAGATCATGAGACCCCGATTTAAGAAGTGGGTACAGACCATCAGCTACCTGCCGCATTTTCTGTCCTGGATCGTGCTGTCGGGGATCATTATTGAAGTGCTGTCTCCAAGCCGGGGTATCGTCAATATGATTCTCATGGAGCTGGGCTTCCAGCCGGTGTACTTCCTTGCAGATACCAGTTGGTTCCGTTCCGTCCTGGTCAGCACCGAAGTATGGAAAGGGGTAGGTTTCTCGGCAATCATCTATCTGGCTGCAATTGCGGGGATTAGCCCTGACCTGTATGAAGCCGCAGAGGTGGATGGAATCAGTCGTCTCAAAAAAGTCTGGTACATCACATTGCCCTCCATCGCTCCGGTGATCGTCATCATGATTATTCTGAACTCGGGCAGTATCATCAACGATGATTTCGATCAAATCTTCAACTTGTTAAACACTAACGTACAAAGCGTGGGCGACGTCATCTCTACCTATACTTATACGGAAGGGATCGCCAAGATGAATTACAGCTATGCAGCTGCGGTAGGACTGTTCAAGAACGTGATTGCCCTGATTATGGTGTTAACCGCCAATACGATAGCCCGCCGCTTCAGCGACCAGGCGATCTTCTAAGAGAGGAGTGTTCATCCATTGAAAATCAAAAATCGCAGTTGGGGAGACCGGCTCTATGTCGGCTTCGCCTATACCGTGCTGATCCTGCTCTGCGCTTCGATTCTCGTTCCCATGCTTCAGGTCGTGACGATCTCGATGAGTCCGGTCGAAGTCATCAATAGTTATGGATTCCATCTGTTCCCGACCAAGTTCGACTTTAGCGGATATGAGCAGGTGTTCCGCAAGTCGATCATCTGGACGGCTTATGCCAACACGATCTTCCGTACGGTACTCGGTACAGCGCTTACGGTCGTGCTGACGTTCATGGGCGCGTATCCCTTGTCCAAAAAAACACTGCCGCATCGTCCATTCTGGACAGCGCTCATCGTATTCACCATGTTCTTCTCCGGTGGACTGATTCCCAGCTATATGCTGATTAAAAGCCTCGGCCTCATGAATACGATGTGGTCCTTGGTGCTGCCGGGAGCGGTCAGTGTGTTCCTGCTGCTGATCGTCCGCAACTTTATCTCGGCACTGCCGGAAAGTCTGGAGGAATCAGCCAAGATTGATGGAGCAGGCGAGCTGTACATTCTCTGGAAGATCATCATGCCGCTGTCGATGCCGATTCTGGCGACCGTCTCACTCTACAGTGCAGTCGGGCATTGGAACGCCTGGTTTGACTCCATGCTGTACATCCAGGACGAACACAAGCAGGTGCTTCAGCTGATCCTGCGGCGCATCGTCATCGATGGAACGCTGGACCCTGCTGCCGGTGGGGGAGCCGATCTCATCGATAAGCCGGTTAACGGCGAATCCATGAAGATGGCGACGCTGGTCGTCTCGATTGTACCGATCATCTGCGTCTATCCATTTTTACAGAAGTATTTTGTCAAAGGCACCATGCTTGGCTCGGTCAAAGGTTGATTCCAACATCCAGACCCAGCTGGGTTCACAGCTCGGACAATGTCCGATATAATTTAGGCGGACGTGTATGCGCTTCCTGATCCAAGAAAGAGAAGCGCTGCACGCTGCATTTGGAGGGAAAAGGAATGAGAAGAGAGCGATTGGGGAAAAAATGGGCAGGATGGGCGGCAGCCGCGCTGCTGGTCGGAACGCTGTCGGCATGCGGTGGGGGAGGCAAAGCATCCGAGTCTTCGGGAGCCGCTGCCGATCCGTCGAAACCGGTTGAACTGGATTGGTTGGCGTACAACTCGTATGCACAGCCTGACCCAAACTCGGATATTTTCAAGATGGTGGAGAAGAAGTTCAATGCCAAGTTCAATGTCTGGTACGTGGATACCCAGCAGTGGAACGATCAGGTGAACGTCAAGTTTGCAGCGGGCGAGATTCCGGATGTGCTGCAAATTCGTGAGCAGATTCCGAAGTATGTGGCCAATGGCATCCTGGCGGACATCTCCGAAGAGGATATTCGCAAGTATGCGCCCACCTATGCCAAAGTCATCGACGAATATGATTCTTCCCTCTGGAATACGGTCAAGTACGAAGGCAAGATCTATGCGCTCCCTTCCGTCAATCTGAACGGGGACTATCCGCAGTCGCTCATCTGGCGCAAGGACTGGCTCGACAAGGTGGGAATTACCAAGACACCTGAGACGCTGGATGAATTTGAAACCGCTTTAAAGAAATTCCGTAACGAAGACCCGGACGGCAACGGCAAGAAAGACACTTATGGCATGTCTGACCATGCGATTCCTTTTGTGCTGGGCGCGTTCGGCCTGCCTGCGGATAACACCAACTACGTCCTCAAGGATGGCAAGATCGAGTTTGCGGCGGTGCAGCCGGAGATGAAGGAAGCCCTTGCGCTGCTGAACAAGTGGTACCAAGAGGAACTGATCGATCCCGAGTTCATCACGGGGGAAAACACCGGCGGTTACTGGGCGGATTCGCAAGCCTTCTATAACAATCGCATCGGCCTGACGGGCGGCGGGATGTTCTACCACTGGCGGAACAAACCCATCGGCGAAGGCGACAAGGGCGGCGGTCAATACCTGAACTTCAAAAAAGCACAGCCAAATGGCGAGATTGCCTTCGGTGTGCCGCCGGTCGGTCCAAATGGAAAGTCGGGCGCACCGCAGTGGGGCGTCAGCAGTACCCCAATCGGCATCACGCCCAAGGCTGCCGAAGATCCGCGCAAGCTGCAGACGATTCTGACCATGCTGGAAACCAGCTTTACCGACTATGATTATTACATGACGGTGTTCCGGGGGACAGAAGGCGTAGACTGGAAGAAGGAAGGCGATACAGTCGTGAACATTGAGGACCCGAATGATGACAATGCCAGCTTCAAACGCGGCGCTCAGGTGTTCAGCATGATGGAGAATCCGGAGTTCGGCAAGAAAGCGTTCAGCGGGCTGTACAAGTTCGGCGACTCGGTCAAGACCAAAGGCTATCCGCCGGTGATCGCTCCAGCCGTGGACAGTCTCTCCCAGTATTCCAGCAATCTGGGCAAACTTCAGAAAGAAACCTATACCAAGATCATCATTGGGGAGCAGCCGGTGGACAGCTTCGACAAGTTCGCCCAGACCTTCATGGACAATGGCGGTTCCCAGGTCATCAAGGACGTGAACGAAGCTTATCAGAAAACGCTTGGCGAGTAAGAGGAGCGAGACAAATGTCTCGATCCTACATACCCGCAGTGTCAGTGCCGTCGCCCAGCAGGGGCGGCGGCCGTTTGCGGCTCTGTCCAACATCCATATCATCCATAACGGAAAACGATTGAGGAGGATCATTCATGATTGCTTATCATCGATTGAGGGACGCGATTTTGCAGGTGCAGGAACGGCCACAAGACCTGGCTGGTGCAGGGATTACACCAAACAAGCTGGAGGAGCTGAGATCTTCACCTCGGCTGGCCGAACTGCTGAAAGAGATTCGCGCAGAAGCGCAGTTGGGAGTGAACGATCCTCTTCCAGCGCTGGATTTTGCCGACTTTCAGGCTTTTCGTGAGCGCGGAACGCGCTTTGAATATGAACGTCCGTATTTCCGACGCCGGGCACGGCTGCTGTCGCTCACATTAGTCCTGTTGATTGACGAGGACGAGCGTTATCTGGAGCCGCTGGAACGGACGATCTGGGATATTTGCGGCGAATACAGCTGGGCAGTGCCCGCGCATCTGCCCTACGGACAGAAGGAAGGCGAAGATCAACTGCCGCCGGATACCGTAGTGGATCTGTTTGCCGCCGAGACGGCTCATGCGCTGGCTGAGATGCTGCTGCTGGTTGGCGATCGCCTGCATCCGTGGATTGGACAGCGAGTGCGCTTTGAAGTGGAGCGCCGGGTGCTCCAGCCAACCTTTAACAGCGAGCGTCCTTTCTTCTGGTTCTCTGTAGAGAACAACTGGTCGGCGGTCTGCGCCGGGGCTGTGGGCATGGCTGCACTGCTGCTGGTCGATGATCCCGAACGGCAGGCCTGGATGCAGGCCAGGGTTGTGGATGGCATGGAGAGTTTCCTGGCTGGATATGGCGATGATGGGTGCTGCCTGGAAGGAGCGGGATACTGGACGTATGGCTTTGGTTATTATGTCTATTGGGCCGAGATGCTGCACGCTTATACAGGCGGCCGCCTGGACCTGCTCCAGGGTGAGAAGATTCGGCGGATCGCGGAATATGCGGGCAGTGTCTCACTGACCGTACCGGCCTGCGTGAACTATTCGGACTGTTCGCCGTCGATGCGTCTGCATCCGGGTCTAATCAGCCGTCTGCGCAAACGGGTTCAGGTGTCTGCTCCATCCGTACCACTTCCGCCATCGTTCCATGATGACCACTGCTACCGCTGGCCGCATCAGGTGCGCAATCTGCTCTGGACGGACGAAGGTACCCTGCATGGAGAACTGGAACCGGGTACCATTCTGTTCCCGGATGCGGGTTGGGTTATCGATAAGCGCAATACGCCAGCGGGTCTTTTTGCGTTCTCTGCCAAGGGAGGAACCAATGCCGAGTCCCACAACCATAACGATCTGGGGCATTTCATCCTGCATGTGGCTGGAGAGACGCTGCTGACCGATCTGGGACCTGGCGTGTACACGCAGGATTATTTTGGGCCAGAACGTTATAAATATCTGAATACGTCTTCGCGCGGTCACTCTGTGCCCGTTATCAATGGACAGGAGCAGCTGGATGGACATGAACGCCGGGCACGGATGCTGCGCAGTGAACATGAAGGCGGCCGTCTGCACGTTGACCTGGAGCTGACCACCGCTTATGGCGAAGAAGCCGGGTTGTCTTCGTACATCCGGCAGTTTACCTGGCAGGCGGCAAACGGGGAAGCGACGGCCGTTCTTGAGGTTCGAGACACCTTTGAATTTGCTTCGGATGCTGCGGGAGCAGGAGGTCATGAGATCACCGAACATTTCATCAGTCTCTATCGTCCGGAACTGACCGTGGGGCAGATCGTCTGGCAGGGTGGACGAGGACGAGTCGCGCTGACATACGATCCTTCCGTGTTCGACGCGGCGATTGAAGAACTGGAGAGCAATGCGCACCTAGGCAAAATGCAGAAGGTATATCGGGCGGCACTGACGGCGCGGAATCTCCCGCAGCATGTAGTGGGCGAATGGTCGTTAAGCTGCTCGGCTCAGACTTCCCCGTCTCTAACGCCCTAATCCATAACGATTTATAACGTAGGGGGTTGAAGCAGACCCCCTCCCAGTTGTATCTGCCTGAAAAGGAGGACACCGTATGCCGCACCGGCTACCGCATCTTGACACTTTGACTGCTCAGGCCGATCCGGCTTCCCATGGCGGTTCCCCAAGATTGGATCGTCCCAAGCCTGTTTATTATTTTTCGCGTCTCCTGTTCTTTAATATCCTGTTGATTCTGCTGCTGGGTGTGCTGCCTCAGGTGGGCATCTTCCAATATATGATTCAGGCCTATAATCATGAGCTGTACCGCTTCAACACCCAGTCGGTCAAACAGATTCAAAATACCGTGGACGAACAGCTGCTGATGCCCACCGTGCAGATCGCCAAGCGGAATTTGACGGAAATGTCGGATGACAATCATCCCCTTTTTTATCCGATGACGCACAAGATTCGCAATGACTATTCGGCTATTGTGGGAGTACAGGAGACGCTGTCTGCGCTTCAGTCCGAGCAGCCCTTTATTCGCTATGTGGATATGTATTACATGAATGATCCGGTTTTCTTCTATGGAAGTCGTTACTTCTATTTCCCGGATGAATCGCAGCGTCAGGACAGCTTCCGCGATCAGTGGCTTCAGCCTTTTCTGCATACGGATATTCAGGTGGGTTGGTACGCGGCTTCCGCGCCGGATGCTTCCGGGACGAGCGAACGGTTGATTAGCTATGTGCGGAGCTACCCGTATTTTGCGCCGGTGGATCGCCGCAAGGCGATCTTCGCCATTCATCTCAAGGAAAGCGCGGTTCGGCAGACGCTAAACGATACGTTTGAATCGTCGAGCGGCTTGGCGCTTATCCTGGATCAACAGGGAAATCTCATCTCGGCTAACGGTGATGGAGCCGAGAACGAGGGAGAAGCTTATGCCCAGGCAGCAAAACTGTGGGCGGGTCATGTGCAAAATCGGGCAGGTGACCAGGGAAAGGATGATCCGCAGGGCAGTTTTGAAACGAGCTTCGACGGCCGCGAGGCTGTAGTAGCGTATGCCCATTCCCGCGTCAATGACTGGGATTATGTGACGCTTGTGGACAAGAGCCTGTTTTATAAAAAAGCAGCCGATCTCAAAAATCTGATGTATATGGTCTGGGCTGGACTGCTGGTGATTGGATTCCTGCTGCTCTATATGCTGACCAAAAGACAGTATCAACCTATTGATACCACGCTTAGGCAATATTCCTCGCAGCTGCACAATCTGAATGAGCAGCTGTCCATCAACAAGCCGGTCATTAAATATCATACGGTCATGGGATGGCTGACGGGTGATGAGGAAGAGGAAGAGAATGGCGAAGCCGATACAGAGCAGTTTCTGGACCTGCGGCTTCCTGGAGAGCGTCTATGCAGCTTTATCCTCAAGCCGCGCGATGCAGCAGGCTCATCGTCCACGCCCCAACTGGCCGAAGCCTATCAGTTGGCGGAACAGTTGGAAACGCAGGGGTCGAATATTCAAGAGGATCGGGTGCTGTGGGTCATCGTCGCGCCAGATCGCAGTCTGTATGGCCTGCTAAATGCTTCTTGCTCTGCGCAGGAGCTGGAGTCTTGGTTGGAGCAGAGCATGGCTTCGGTGATCGGCGAGCGTTATGCGCTGTATGTGGGCGGAGTACGGGATCAGAGCCGGGGAGCCGCTGCTCAGTCACATCGTGAAGCGCTGGAGGCGAGCCGTTATGCGTTTTTCTACCCGCAGCAGATACGACTGAGTTACCGGGAGCTGGGCATGGAAGAACGCGTATCGACAGGAGGTTCTGTCCGTTTCTTTGCCGAGTTGGAACAGGCACTTCGTGCAGGGGAAGAGAGTCGGGCGCTGCAAGCGATCGAAGGGGCTATTCAGGAGACGGAGGCCGGTGCGTACACCGCCGACTACGGTCAGCATCAGTTGATCGAACTGGTCTATACACTGCATAAGACGCTTAAAGGCCTGGGCATCGATCCGCAGCAGCTGTTCGGCGTTGATATTCGCAGTGAAGCGCGTGAACAGCCTGATATTCAAGTGTTCCGGCGCTGGTTGGAGCAGTATGTTCGTCTTGCGCTGCGTCAGATCGATGAACGCCGTCAGCGAACCAATCGGGATCTGGTGGAAGGCGTTCGTCAGTTTATCGCGGATCATCTATACGACGAGGTCAGTCTGGATCGCGCTGCCGCGCATCTCGGCGTGACGCCCAACTATGTCAGCCGCCAGTTTAAGCTGAATATGGGACTAACATTTATTGAATATGCAACGGCCCGCAAATTGGAAGCAGCCGCTGCCCTCCTGCAAAAGGGGGAGTTAAACGTCAGCGCCATTGCAGAGAAGCTGGGTTATCAGTCACCGAATCATTTTATTCGTATTTTCAAGGAGCGATACGGTGTGACACCCAAGCAGTATCAGAAGAATGGAGCCGCCGATTCGGATAAACCTCCGGATCGGGGGATCTCCTGATGGGCCTATGGCTTTTTGGGGATGGCTTATCAGAGTGTTATAATGGACAGGAGCGCTTCGGCACAACCGGGCGAACTCGATCCCAATGATAGAGAGAGAGGGATAACGATGCCTAATGGACCAATGGGAGAGCCGCAGATGGGCTTCCAGCAGGACGGCCAGCTCCAGCAGCTCCGTGAACAAGGACGCGATTGTACAGTGATTACGGTCAATGGTGCGCGGATTCAGGGCAAGATCGAAGCATTTGACCGCTTTGTGATTGTCGTGCGCACATCAGCCGGCAAGCAAAGTCTGATCTACAAACATGCCGTCTCAACCGTTGTCGCCGACTCGGCGAAATAGGAAAGATTGGCGCAGATTAGCCAAGTGGCCTCTGCTGACAGCGATGGATTCGTTGTCGGCAGGGGCTTCTTTAGGTCTGGGCGTAAAGTGGAGAGGAGCGAGGAAGATGCAGGCAGTTGGTCAAAATAAGGCGGCGTAAGCTGGTTATTCGGGTAATGGTTAGCATCATACGCAGAAAGAGGGATACCCGAACATGACTCCTACTTCCGAAACTTCATTTGATCTGATCGTGCTTGGCACCGGCAGCGCGGGTCAGAGTGTGGCCACCGCCTGCCGGGAAAAAGGCTGGAGTGTGGCGATTATCGATCCGCGTCCATTCGGCGGCACCTGCTCGCAGCGCGGCTGCGATCCCAAGCGCGTGCTGGCGGGAGCGGCCGAACTGATCGCACGCAGCCGCAATCTGACCGGCAAAGGCCTCGCCAACGAAAACAAGATCGTCTGGTCGGATCTGATGGCGTTTAAGACGACTTTTGTGGAGGATATTCCCGAGTCTACCGAAAAGAAATTTGAGCAGGCGGGCATCCGTTATTTTCACGGTTCGGCTTCCTTTACAGGGAAAAATGAGATTAAGGTGGGAGACCAACAGCTGACCGGGGGCAAAATTCTGATCGCCACCGGCGCCAAGCCTGCAAAGCTGGACATCGAAGGCGAGGAGCTGTTGGGCAACAGCGATGGGTTCCTGGATCTGCAAGAGCTTCCGGGGAGCATTGCCTTTGTGGGCGGCGGGTATATCTCTTTTGAATTTGCGCATATTGCAGCGGAAGCGGGCGCAGAGGTCCATCTGATTCACAATACGGATCGGCCGCTCAAGAACTTCGAGCCGGAACTGGTTGATGCGCTGGTGAAGCAGATGCAGGAATTGGGGATCGTCTTCCATCTTCAGACCGAGACCCGGAAGATCTCGCGCTCAGAGTCGGGCGAAGGTTATGTGCTGGAAGGAACGGAGAACGGCCAGCCTTTCCGCCTGGCATGTGGACTGGTCGTGCATGGTGCAGGCCGCGTTCCCAATGTGGACGAGCTGGATCTGGAAAAAGGCAGCGTAGACGCGGACAAGAAGGGGATCACCGTTAATGATGACTTGCAGAGTGTGAGTAACCCGGATGTATATGCAGCCGGAGACGTCTCCGGTTCTCCCGGCTTGTCGTTGACCCCAATTGCCGGTCTCGAAGCGCGTGCCGTAGCCGCCAATTTACTGGGGAACGAACAGGTAAAGCCGAATTATACAGCTACGCCGTCTATCGTATTTACGTATCCGATGCTGGCCTCCGTGGGCATGACTGAAGCTCAGGCCAAAGAGAGCGGGCGAGACTTCAAGGTGAACCTCTTGGATATGTCAGGTTGGTACACGTACAAACGCAAAGGCGAGAAGCCCAGTATGGCCAAAGTCCTCCTCGACAAGGCCGACGGTTCCATCCTGGGCGCCCATATATTAAACGGAGAAGCTGAGCATCTCATTAACTATTTCGCCATTGCGATGCGGCATGGCCTGAAGGCTTCGCAGCTCTCGGATACGCTGTTTGCGTATCCAACGGATGCCAGCGACTTGCAGTATTTGCTGGAGGAATAGCGTCCGATCTCATTCTAATTCCATTCTAATCCTGTCAACTACTGCTGGAGTCATGTACAAGCTGGGGAAGCCGAATCTGCCGTGTGGGCGGATTCGGTTTTTTCGGTGAAGGTTAAGCTTGAGGACAAAGGCAAAAAAAAAGCACCCCGGTGATTACCGGAGTGCAAGTTCCTCTTGAGGAACAGAAGTATACGTCTGCCAGGGAATGGCGGATGCGCCCAGTTCAGTGAGATAGGCTACGCAATCGGAATTGCCACAGTATTTGGGTACGCCATTGGCATCCTGGGACATCAGTACAATCGGCATCTCAGGGAAAAAAGGTGCATATTTGGCTGCCATCTCTTCGCAAGTACCGCTGTAACCCAGTACATGCAGCTTCACTGCCACTACCGCAAACGTCCCGTCCTGCCGTTCAATTACTGCGCCGTCAAAACTCATGATGCTCGCCTCCATTGGAATTGGTTTACATCTCTATTAAAACAGATTTGAAATATAATGTTGTGAATAAAATCACTAAGTGGAGCAGAATTGCAAACGTTTTTATTTTAAATTTTCTAGTTTGAAGGCAGAAAGATTAAGAAGCGCGGGTTAACACCTGGTCCTAATACGTGCTATAATAAGAGCCATTCACTCCTAAGAGCGGCTCGGCCGCCTATCAGTGTTCGTTTCACGACTACGTTTTTTATAAAAGGAGAAGGATCGGATGAAATACAGCGAATGGGTAGCTCCCGAACGCTATAACATGACGGAAGAAATGGAGCGCCATGCTGCGGATAAGCTTGCGCTGAAATGGCTCGGTGAAGCCGACGAACGGGCAGAGATCACCTATGGGGAGCTGTGGAAGCAGGGGAACCGTCTGGCCGGCGGACTGGCAGGTCTCGGTCTGGAAAAAGGCGATGCCGTGCTGGTGACCGTGCCGCGCCGCATTATCGCCTACGTGATCTACCTGGCCTGCCTGAAGCTCGGATTGGTCATCATTCCGTCCTCGGAAATGCTTCGTGCCAAGGATCTCTCCTATCGGCTGCGTCACTCTGAAGCTCGGGCGGTCATCTCCTGGCCTTCCGTCACGGCGGAAGTGGATCGAATCGAAGACGAACTGCCTGCGCTTCAGCATCGCATCGTAGCGAAGGAAGCGGGCGACTTCTCGGCAGCGGACGGTTGGGTCAACCTCAACACGCTGATGCAAGACCAATCGGACATCTTCGAGACCGTGGACACCTCCCGGGACGACACGGCTATTCTGGCCTATACTTCCGGTACAACGGGCAATCCCAAAGGGGTTGTACACACCCACGGTTGGGGATATGCGCACCTGCGTATCACCTCGTCATGGCTGGGCATCCAGGAGAACGATACGGTCTGGGCTACAGCAGCTCCCGGCTGGCAGAAGTGGATCTGGAGTCCGTTCCTGTCTGTACTCGGAAGCGGCGCGACCGGATTCGTCTACAGCGGTTCCTTTGAGCCCAAGCGGTATCTGCATCTGCTTCAGGACTATAAGATCGGCGTGTTGTGCTGTACCCCAACCGAATACCGCCTGATGGCCAAGTCGCATGGACTGGGCGAATATGATCTGAGCCAGCTGCGCAGCGCCGTATCGGCGGGGGAACCGCTGAATCAGGAAGTTATCAACGAGTTCCGCAAGCATCATCAGCTGACCATTCGAGACGGCTACGGGCAGACGGAGAGCACGCTGCTGATCGGCAATCTGCTGGGTTCCGAGATTCGCCTGGGCGCGATGGGCAAAGCTATGGCAGAGGGACTGGCGCTGGTGGTAGACGATGAAGGTCATCCGGTAGCTCCGGGCGAAGTTGGCAACATTGCCGTGCACAGCGAACTGCCTGCACTGTTCCGCGAGTATTTCAAAGACCCGGAACGCAAGGGACAATCGATGCGCGGCGAATATTTCATTACCGGTGACCGGGCAAGCCTGGATGAAGAGGGCTACTTCTGGTTTGAAGGACGCGGGGATGACATCATCATCAGCTCCGGTTATACAATTGGGCCATTCGAGGTTGAGGAAGCGCTGATGAAGCACCCGGCAGTAAAAGAATGTGCAGCGGTTGCCAGCCCGGATGAGATTCGCGGCAGCGTGGTCAAAGCGTTTATCGTGCTTCGTGAAGGAACGGAAGGAACACCGGAGCTGGTCAAGGAACTTCAAAGCCATGTAAAGGAATGGACGGCTCCTTACAAATACCCGCGCAAGATCGAATTTGTGACCGATCTGCCCAAGACGGCTTCAGGCAAGATCCGCCGGATTGAACTGCGTGAGCAGGAGAAACGCAGTGCGAAATAGTTTCTCATCTACATGTCAAAAGAGAACTTCCTGAATAAGGAAGTTCTCTTTTTTTGCGTCTCGATTCAACTGACGATTCTTCAAGGCTGGGCTTCCGCCTCTTCAAAAATACAGACCAGAACGCTTTTATCCTGCTCGAACCACCAATCCAGATAGAAGGCCTTTAGCTTGCGCTGCAGGATTTCTTCAAGGTGTGCGCTCTGAGCGATCTCCCGCTTCTCCAGCTTGCGCTTGACGATTCGCAGGATGTCTCCAGCGCCTTGTTCGATAAATTCCTTCTCCAGTTTAATCAAGATGCCCTCACGGATCAGGACGAGCGTGTTGGGTGCAGGCCAGAAGGAATACGTATAATCAGGTATTTTCTCGATTTCGCAGGTCAGCACGTCCATCTGCCGATGAAGTTGGATGCGGCCGGGATAGTCGCTTGTTGTGTGATCTGCGGGGCTGCGCAGAGCCACGATCACGCCCGAAAGATCGTGATCCTCCCAATCATAATAGAAAAAAGAGATCGGCTCACCCAGCCACGGTTCAATCTGCGTCTTCAGTCGGGGCAGCAGATGTTCCGTAAGCAGCTCCTGAACAGAGCGTAGGGCATCAGGGTCCTTGGTGTCTACCAACTGCTGGATGTCGCTCCCTACAAAATCTTCCAAATGGATCACTAATGCACGTTCATCCAACAGCACATTGATAATTCCGGGTGGCTGCTTGAAATTAACGGAAAACATGTCGCGGACTGCCTCTTTGATTCGTCGTTTGGCTTCGTTTGTTTCCATTATGTTCTCGCCTCCATACACTAGACAGAAAGAATTCACTGGGATGCTCAGTCTGGGAATGATTAACCCTTGTACTGCTTCCTGACTCTATGTCACCTATTCAAATTTGGAGGTATGAACAAATTTCGATATTTTTCAAAGATATAAATGCACCTTTTTCAGCAAAATGCTGATATTATTACATCGCATAGAAAGGTTTACAAATCGCATATCCAGTCAGGGAGACAGAGAGAATCATGAAAAAATCTATTGCTATTCCATTGACGATCTCGATCATTGCCGTATCGTTCTCGGCGATCTTCGTCAAATGGTCCCATGCGCCATCGACGGTGTTAAGCATGTACCGTATGTGGTTCGCCTGTGTACTTATGCTGCCGATCATCTGGAGCAAACGTGCCGAATTTCGTAAAATCGGCAGACGGGAAGGTCGAATGCTGGTCTTCTCCGGACTGTTTCTGGCGATGCACTTCGCCTTGTGGTTTGAGTCGCTGAAGTTGACTACGGTTGCCAGTTCAACAATTATTCTTGCCCTTCAGCCGCTGGTTTCTCTGCTGGGCGGATTTCTCTTTTTCCGAGAACGTACGACCCGGGGGGCTGTCTTCATGATGAGCATCGCCATGTTCGGCGTAGCCTTGATCGGCTGGGGAGACTTCGGATTAAGCGCCCAGGCCATTCGCGGCGATCTGCTGTCGTTCTTGTGTGTGATTGCCGTTGTCGGTTATCTGTTTATCGGGCAGAGCGTAGTTCGGAAGCTTTCACATTGGATCTACAGTTTTAGCGTTTTCTTGTCTGCGGCGGTATTCCTCACGATCTACAATCTGGCAACCGCTCAGGAGATGTTCTCCTACCCGGCGCGGGAATGGGGCGTGTTCGCGCTGCTGGCTATTGTGCCTACGCTGGCGCATATCATCAACAACTGGCTGCTGAACTATGTGAATGCCACGACCATCTCGGTCAGCATCCTGGGTGAACCGGTGGGTGCTTCACTACTGGCGGTATGGCTGCTTGGGGAGCATATGACCGGCATCCAGATCGTGGGCGGACTGTTGGTGCTGACCGGCATGTTCTTGTTCCTTATGCGTCAGTCGAGTGGGGTGGCGTCGAAGGATAAATCTTCGGGCGTGCCAGCACCGACAGCGGAAATCCCATAAACCGGCCGTATAATCGAAAGAATTCGTCTGGCTTCACCGCTCCTCCGTAGACAAGCGCTTCATACAGTACGCCAAATTCCCGGATGAGCATTCCTGAGCCTTCGTAACCATTGCGAAGATAGAAGCGGCGTCTTCTGGCTCGATCTTCGGCTCCCGGCTTGTCGGGTTCGACATTTTCAATATTGAGCATGATTCGGCATTCCGGGTGAGCGAGGCGTACCTGCTCTAGCAGCCTGCTGCCATATCCTTGCGAACGGTAGCGGGGATCAACGGCAAGATACATGAGAAACACCAGATCATCACGGCGTGCCAGATAGGTAAAGCCAATCATCATGTCCTGCTCATAGTAGACCCAGAAATCGACATAGGGCTTCCGCGCCTTCCTGAGAAGGATGGAGAGCGGGGCTCTTTCATTTGCAGGAAAAGCTTCTTCATACAACATTTTCAGCTCTGGAAGGACAGTGGAATGTCGGGTAACGGATTCCGAAATCAAGGGCATAGGGCAATCTCCTTTTTCACGAGCGATCTCTGAGTTCCAGTCTAAAGCTATGGAATCCTGGGCGCAAATCCATTATAGTAAGATTGCTTTCAATCATGAGGTACATAACGGCTGTTGGGGAGGCGAGGCCCATGAATACGCATGACCATAATACGGACATCTGGCTTGACGACCGACGCTTTCAGACAACAGGACTGCGTGAATTTGCGGTTGTCGAAGGCGCTGGAAGCCGTCGAGCGTTCACATTCGATTTTAAGGTAACACATGAAGAGTATCATGAGGTGGCGACACTGCTGTACAAAGGCGAATTCCAACTGCGGATTCCCAGCCTGAACGTGGATCTTCCCACGAAGATCCATAATTATTCCACATCTCTGGACAATTTGTATGAAAAAGGCGCAGTGGGTGATTATCATCTGGAACTGGTCGAAAGCCGCTGAATGATGCAGGCTTTTGAGGGATAAGATCAATCGAACTTCCGAGGAGGAACTTATGGACAATCGTGATATTCTCGTCGAACAGCTGCGAACCTGCCGCAATCAAAATGGTTGGTTTACATCGATGGCCGCAGCAGTTAAGGGGCTGACCCAGAAGCAGGCAGATTGGAAAAGCAACGAAGAAATGAACAGTGTGCACGAGATTGTTCGACATCTCAATTTTTATAATGGTCGTTATCTGAACCGATTTCTTAAACTTGAAGTTGTACCAAACAAGGTAGACAGCAACGACGATACATTTGAACCTCAAAGCGGGGAAGACGGTTCTTGGGCTGAGGCAATGCGCAATTATGACGAGATAATGGCACGCTGGGTAGACGAGGTGACGCAGGCGGACGAGGAGTGGTTGGACAAATGGACGGCTGATCTGACCCATCTGACCATTCATAACGCTTACCATATCGGGCAGATCGTCTTGATTCGCAAGCAGCAGGGTTCCTGGGACAAGAAATACGGCGTGAGCTGAAAGTGGGGGAAGGACATTGACGTTACAACAGCTCAGGTATGCGATTGAGGTGGCGGGCTGCGGCTCCATCAACGAAGCAGCCAAACGTTTGTTTATTTCGCAGCCGAGTCTGTCCAATGCAATTAAGGATCTGGAGCAGGAACTGGGCATTACGATCTTTGATCGGACAAATCGGGGCATTACACTCTCAGCAGCCGGCGTCGAATTTATGGCACATGCCCGGCAGATCGTGGAACAGGCGGAATTGCTGGAGTCCCGCTACAAAAATAAAAGCCGCAGTGCCATGCACTTTGCCGTTTCGACGCAGCACTACGCGTTTGCATCGGAGGCATTTGCCGCGCTGCTCGAAGGTCATATGGGCGAAGAATATAACTTTTCGCTGCGGGAGACCCAGACTTACGACATCATCGAAGATGTGCGCACGCTGCGCAGCGATCTGGGTATCCTCTATCTGTGCGATCGCAATTCCAGAGTCATGAACAAGCTGTTCAGCGACGGAAGCCTCAAGTTCACGCCGCTTTTTAATACGCAGCCGCATGCCTTTGTGGGGATCTCGCACCCGCTTGCACGCCGTGAGATCGTCACGGCAGAGGAACTCAAATCCTATCCGTATATTACGTTCGACCAAGGGGAGAACAGCTCGCTGCATTTTGCCGAAGAGATGCTGCCCCTGCCGGAGACGGCTCGCGGCATCAAGGTGAATGACCGGGCGACGCTGTCCAGTCTGCTTGCCAGTACAAACGGATATACCGTCGGAACGGGGATTCTGGCGGCAGAGCTGGATGGATCGGTGCTGCGATCCGTGCCGGTGGACACGCGGGAGTTGTTCACCATCGGCTGGATTGCCCATAAGGATCGCCGTCCCAGCGCCATTGCCGCTTCGTATATTGATCTGCTGAATGATCTGGTAGCCAGACGGTATTTTGCGGCCAACCAGTTCTTGTTCTAAGGAGATCTGATGAGGTTCAAGGAGAACGGAGCAAGTTCATTTTCATTCGATATTTCGGGAGGAACGTATGTATAGTCCAGTGCTCGGCACAACCAGAACCAAACCGCCTTTTCGCTGCGACATCGTCGGCAGCTTCCTGCGTCCGCCGGAACTGCTGGAAGCGCGGAGGCTTCACAAGGAAGGCCAACTGTCCGACGAAGGACTATATGAGCTGGAAACAGCCGAGATTCTCAAGCTTGTAGAGCGGCAGCGGGAATCGGGGTTAAAGGTAGCGACCGATGGGGAATTTCGTCGTTCGTGGTGGCATCTCGATTTTTTCTTCGGTGTTCAGGGAACAGAGCGAATTGATCTGAACGCAGCGGCTGGACGAGTGGATGCCAAGCAGCGTGCAGAGACGTTCCGGGTCAAGGATCGGATCTCGTTTGGCGACCATCCGCTGCTCCAACACTTCAAGTCCTTCGTCCCCATGGCGGAAAAACACGGCCTGATGCCCAAGATGACCATTCCCGCGCCCTCTTTGTTCCACTTCGTGCAGCGTTTCAATAGAGGCGGAGCCTACAGCAGCGATGAGGAATTGTATGCGGACATTATCCGCCTCTATCAAGAAGCGATTCAAGCCTTCTATGATGCAGGCTGTCGTTATCTTCAGCTTGATGATACTTCGTGGGGGACATTGTGCAGTCTGCTGCACCGTACGCAGCTGCGCAGCCAGGGCACAGATCCTGACCAACTGGCAGCCGATTATGTACGTCTGATTAACGAGTCCATTGCCCAGCGTCCGGCGGACATGACCATCGCTCTGCACGTCTGCCGGGGCAATTTTCACTCCACGTGGTTCGCTTCGGGCGGCTACGAGCCGGTTGCGGAAGCTTTGTTTGGCGGCTGCAATGTCGATGCCTTCTTCCTGGAGTACGACAACGAGCGTGCAGGCGGCTTCGAGCCGCTGCGCTTCATCCGCGATCAATTTGTCGTATTGGGCCTTGTGACGACCAAACACGGCGGGTTGGAGAGCAAAGAAGTGCTGAAGTCGCGGATTGCGGAAGCAGCGGCTTTTGTAAACATCGATCAGCTGTGTCTGAGCACACAGTGTGGATTTGCTTCGACCGAGGAAGGCAATCTGCTGACGGAAGACGAGCAGTGGGACAAGATTCGTCTGGTGGCGGAGACTGCCGCTGAAGTCTGGAGCCAGAGCGAATAGAAACGCAGCAGATGAGCACATGAATGAAAAATAGGAGAGTCCCGGTTTTGAGCCGGGGCTTTTTTTGTGCACGCAATAAGCGTACAATAGGGAACCATAATACAAGATCTTCCCGTCCCCATCGCGGGACTCATTCCATACGAAGCGGCCTGTCCAGCTGCATAAGAAAAAGGAGCGAAGAGATTCCATGAATGTTCATGTCCCTGATAATGCCCGGCGCGATCTGGCGCTGGTTGGCTGCCCTGAGTGCGCGTTCCGATTTGAGACGCCCAATTACCGCCTCGGTATGCAGCATAGATGTCCTGAGTGTGAATCGGCAGTCAAGCCCAAATATGTCCGCCGCGCTCAGGATGCCGGCTATTCGCTGAGTTATCACACTTTTTTGCAGCTGCTGACCATGCGTCCCTACCGCGATGAGATTGTGCCGCTGATTGCTTCCTGGTTCGACTACCGGGTGGAGTACCAGGGGCGCATGCCGATCGTTCGCAATGCTGCGGGGCGCAGAGTCGATACGGAAACCATGCACGAAATGATCCAGTCCACTCCTCGCTGGCAGATGATGCTATATCGCAAGGCAGGGAAATTCTTCCGATAATCCCATTCAGCAACTTTAACCCCCTTTGAAGCGTCTAGTGCAAAAGGGGGTTCATTCTATGACCAAACGAATACGGATGATCGGAGGACTGCTTCTGCTTCTTGTACTGTCAGCCTGTCAGGAGAAGCAGGAGGCTGTGGGGGAACCTGAGCCCAAGCCATCGGGGCATGAAGACGGCATCGTGACGATTGAGCGTTTTATTCCAGCGGGTGATCCACGTCCATTGGGACAGTCCAAATCTTCGGGCGATTTGGCTGCTTTCCGCGAAGCTTATCAGCAGGCCGATCGGGTTACAGCCGAAGAGGCTCTGGAAGCACCCGATTATGAAGTCTCGCTCAAGCAGGGAAGTCAGGAGGACGCGTGGCGGCTCTGGGTGGGCGCTCCCGGTCAGCGGGGGATGTTGATGGACATGGCTGATCCAAGCGCCAACTACCGGACGACGGTTGAAGATAACGAGGCTCTGGGGGAGATCATCCTGCGGATTCCGTACGGTTCCCAGCAGGCGGCGCAGAATGGTGATCTTGTGGAAGAGCCATCCGGATTCATTCACTTGGACAAATGGCACACCTTTCTGAAGCGGGTCGAACAGCAGCAGCCTGCTTCAATCCAATTGACCCGATTCACGGATGAGGGTGATCCGATTTTTTATAATATCGATTATGACGGCAGCCGTTTCCATTATTTATTGGATACCTTATTGGATGGATGGGGCACACCCGAGAGAAAGCAGGATACCTGCCAATGGCTGGCTAGTCAGCCCACACCCAATGCTTCGCCTGAAAATTCGACTACGTACAATCTGGACGGCTGTGAACGTTCCGCAGGCGGGCAGAATGAGAGCTTCAGCTTGAAAGTGTCGAATACCGACCTGAAGGCAAACGCCGACGTGGAACAAGAAGAGGGAAGTCTGGCAGATCCGGAACATACCGTCACGGTTCGGCGCAGTATCTCCCAAGCCGTACAGCCAAATCCGCCGGTCTATGGACAACTGACCCATGAGGGAGCGCTGCGGGAATTTCAAGAGGCTTATTCGACGGCGGCCCCAATCCTCGCAGATCTGGATACAGGCCCAGCCGATTATGAAGTGGAGTTCCCGGTTTATGGAGAGGTCAAGTCGCTATCTCTCTGGCTGGGTGAACGTGCAAAATTCGGGATGATGCGCGACACAGCGGAGTCCAATGCCCCTTATCTGAAACTCACAGCAGGCGCGACGGAGAAGCTGCGCAAGCGGATCATGGATCTTCACTACAGCCTGGAGCGGGCGGTGGAAAATGGGGATGTGGTGGATCGAGTAGGTGGATTGGTCAATGAGGACATCTGGCAAGCTTTTCGAGAAAAAGTGGATAGCGGCAGCTCGGCCTCTGTACAAGTCGTAGATTATACCATCGAAGGCGACCCGGTCTTCCACAATCTAGATTACGATGGCAGTGTCATTCATTATCAATATGACAATACCCATGATGCGTTCGGCACAGCAGGTCGGCGAATGGACATCTGCAAGAAGCTGGTAGAGCGGCCGATGGAAGAAGCGCCAGGGACGAAGATTGGGCTTGAGGAATGTTCGGGCGAAAAGGGCGGCAGAAATCAGTGGTTTATTCTGCGATTCCCTACGAAGCCGGCCGGGCCTTGATGAAGATCAAAACTGAAAATCGAAGCAGCAAGAAGCGGTTGGCAAACCTTTCGGTTGCAGCCGCTTCTTTTTGTTTGATCGCAGTGGAGGCGTCAACTGCCATTCCCGCGCTGCCTACGAAAGGTCGAAGGAGGCATCCCCCGGCTTTGTTTGAAGCTTCGGCTGAAATGAAATTCATCACTGTATCCGCAGGCTTGGGCAATCTCATGCAGCGTCATGTCGGTATGCAGCAGGTAACGCTCGGCATGTCGAAGACGCAATCGAGACAAAAATTGTTTGGGTGTTTCGCCTGCATACCGTAAAAACAGCTTTCTGAGATAGGACACGGACACATGCAGTTCGGCCGCTAACTGCTCGGCAGTTAACGATTCGGCAAAGCGCTGCCCAATTCTCTCCACCCCTTGCTCAAAAAGGGTTCTGGCTCGATCCCGATCGGGTGCCAGGTCATCGTGCAGCCGGGCAATCAGCCCCAACAAGGCCGCATGAGCTTCCATCTCCCGAACCGCAGTGCCGGGTGTCCACAGATCCACGATCCGCCCCAGGGTGGTATCCAGCAGAGCCGCGTGTTCATGGACAAACGTTGAATGGTGCGGCAGGCCAAGCTGCGGCACGGGAGAAGGCGAGAGCCACCTTCCGATGTCTCCAGACAGTCGGGTGCAGTCGAACAGAATCATCATCATCTTCAGCTCTTGGCTGCCCAGTGCGGCCATATTCATCGAGAGACTTGGCTCCAGATAGAACAGCTGCCCACTTTGAGCTTCGTGACTTCCTTTTGTCGATTGAAAACGGCCTTTCCCCGCACGAACCCAGTACAGAGTATGTACATTTTTTTGATGCCGAATGTCTGTCCAATCCGAAGGCACATTTTTATGAGCAGCCCAACGAATCTTCACGGCAAGATCCTGTAGAAGAAACATATCACTCCTCCGTTCTTAGCATCAGATCTCTGTTTTCACTCTTCGGAGACTGCTAGGTTTGATGCCTCCATTTCCGGCTTCCCGATCAGTATAAGACAAAGGGCAGGTGGCGGCTATGCAAGAAGCGGAAGATCTCCGAATCATTTTTGACATGAAACAGAAAGAAATCTCCATGGCCTATCGCTCAAGAAACCCATAAAGTAAGGTTTGTAAGTCGGAAGCGATTGGAAAGATCCAAGCAGGGCAAATCAAATTAGACATGGAGGAACGTTCATGATTCGGTTGTTTGATGCACATGAGATTCGGCCGACGAGAGAACTGGAGGGGTTATGGGAGTTTCAGCCGGTGAGTCAACAAGGAGAGATTCCGACTGATCTGACATATCGTCTGCCTGTGCCGGGCTGTTGGGAGAACCATCCTGAATTGGGGACTTACCAAGGGGTGGGGCTGTATCGGAAAAAGATTCAAGTGAGCCGCAGGACGTCCTTGAGGCTGGAATTTAAGGGAGTCAGTCATACGGCGGATGTCTATTTCGATAAACGCCATGTTGCCCATCATTACAATGCCTATACCTCATTTGAGGCGATTATGGATGAAGTTGAACCGGGCGAACATGAGATTCTGCTCTATGCAGACAATACCTTTGGTGAACATTCTGCGCTGCATATCGAAAATGATTACTATACTTATGGTGGCCCGATTCGCCCGATTGTACTGGAGGAGATTGGGGAAGTTTATATCGAGCGGGCTGCTTTTTTCCCGGAGTGGACGGAACAAGGTTGGCAGGGGCGCTGGCAGGTGACGATCAGGAACCGAGGAGCTGCTGTACGTCATACCGATCTGTGGCTGGGGTTGGATGGCTTACATAAGCTGCAAGAAAGCATTACGATTGAACCTCATTCAAGCTTGACGATCGAGCGAACCGCTTCATATCCGGCGGCCCAAGCCTGGAATCCCGGTCGCCCAGTATTGTACACGCTGCGGACAGAGTTGGCGGATGGGGAAGAACGGTATGACGATTGGATCGACCGGGTTGGCTTTCGCCGCGTGGATACCCAGCACGGCAAACTGAATATCAACGGCCAGGAGGTGATGTTAAAAGGAGTCAATCGGCATGAAGATCATGCGCTTGCAGGCGCTGCCTTTTCTTTTCCCGATATGATGCGTGATCTTCAGCTTATCGTCGATCTTGGCTGCAATACGGTGAGGACCAGTCACTATCCCAATGATGAGCGGTTTCTGGATCTGTGCGACGAATTTGGCTTGATGGTCTGGGAGGAAAATCATGCCCGGGGATTATCGGAACAGCAGATGCGCAATCCGAATTTCATCAGGCAAAGTGAGCAGGTGACACGCGAGATGGTAGAGCAGCATGGCAATCACGCCTGCATCGTCATCTGGGCAATCCTGAATGAATGTGCCAGCGATACCACGTATGGGCGGGAGATTTACGCTGCTGAATTGGCGCTGATCCGCAGTCTCGACCCGACACGGCCCCGAACATTTGCTTCCCACAATCGGGAACGTGACCTCTGCCTCGATCTGCCGGACATTGTTTCTTTTAACATCTATCCGGGTTGGTATACGGACGAAGATCCCGGTGAACTGATGCACGAAGCCAGAGGCTGGGCAGATCGATTGGGCGGTGTGGGTAAGCCGATGATTCTCAGTGAGTTTGGAGCGGATGCCTACTACGGATTTCGCAGCCTTAACCGGGTCAAAGGCTCGGAAGAACGTCAGAGTGAGATTCTGGATGCCAATCTGCGTGCGTATCTGGCGGAAGAGGCTCCACTTACGGGAGTCATCATCTGGCAGTTCTGCGACTGCCGCGTGACGGAATCGACAGGCTGGCTCATGAGTCGGGGAAGTACGCATAATACGAAGGGGCTGGTAGATGGCTATCGCAGACCCAAACTGGCTTATGAGACCGTGAAGGCCCATTTTCAGGGCGTCCGGGCGAAACGTTGACGTGAAAAAGAGGAAGATGCGCCCATCAATAGAGACTTCTGAGGCTTCCTGTTGGGCGCGTCGATTGTCTGGGCAGAACAGCCGCGGTTTGATACCTACATTCACTGATCCGCATCCAAGACAAAGCTCCGCTTTCACATGGAAAGCGGAGCTTTGTCTTGGATGGAATGTTAGGTCGTTAAGGATAAAAAGTACGGCTGCGATCAAGTCGAGCAGGAGAGACAAATGGCAGAGTTATCAGGCCTGCGCGGGTGGAACATTGACCTGGAACATCACGCCGAACTTGTCCGTTACCTGCCCATAAGCCGGGCTGAAGAACGTTTCCTGCATCGGCATGATAATCTGACCGCCTTCGGACAGCGCATCGAAGATCTCACGGGCACGAACGGGATCACTCAAACCGATGGATATGGTTACGTTATTGCCGACTTGATGAGGCATGCCGGGGTATGTATCCGAGAGCATGAGCTGCTGCGAGCCGGAGACGACAAGCGCATGCGTGATCCGGGACTTGATCTCTTCAGGCATCGGCCCTTGCGGACCTTCGGGCATATCGCCGAACGTCATGCGATTCACCACTTCTCCTCCAAGCGCTTGAGCGTAAAAATCCGCAGCTTCTCCTGCATTTCCGTCCATCACCAGATAGGGCACCCACTGCATGTCCATTCTTGTTCAGCTCCTTCTTATGATAGGTTCAACTTGCGCCCTATTTATCGACGCAAGCTCATTGTACAAAGGGAACACGCGTTTGAGAAGGCGTATTTTGTTAACCAATTATCAGAAAAACTGATGAATATCATAAAATGAATGTAATTGACCCTTATTTGCCCGTGTGATAGGGTCAAGAGAGCAAATTAAATTCTGATCGAATAACTAGGATTTCGATAAAAAAGGGCAGCATAACACGAGAATGATGCCGTGCGAGGTGGATATTTTGGAATTCAACGTAACCAACAGCCCATTTAACGATCAACAGGCGGAATTGCTGAATCGCCTGCTTCCCACTCTGAACAGTCATCAGCTGGTCTGGCTGGGTGGCTATCTGGCGGCTCAATCCACTGCGTCAGGCGCGCAGACGGCAGCCCCGCAGCTTCTTGCAACCTCCAACCAGACTTCATCTGCTTCAACTATACCGGCAGCTCCAGCCAAACCGCGCGAAGCGACGATCTTGTTCGGCTCACAGACCGGCAATGGCAGCAGCCTGGCGAAGAAGCTGGCCAAGCGGCTCGAGGAGCTTCAAATCAAGACCGAGACGCTCTCCATGGCGGACTTCAAACCGGCCAATCTCAAGAAACTTGAAAATCTGCTGATTGTGGTCAGTACCCACGGTGAAGGCGATCCACCGGATAACGCCATCGCCTTCCATGAGTTCCTTTACAGCAAGAGAGCCCCCAAGCTGGAGCAGTTGAATTATTCCGTGCTTGCACTTGGCGATACGTCTTATGAATTCTTCTGTCAGACGGGCAAGGACTTCGATTCCCGCCTTGCGGAACTCGGCGCTTCGCGCCTTGCCGACCGGGTAGACTGCGATGTGGACTTCGACGAATCCGCCAACGAATGGATGAAGACGGTAGCCGAAGCACTCAGCGCTTCGCCATCGGCTGCGGCTTCCGCAGCCGATGCAGCCGCTCCACTGAGTGCCGACCCGGACTCGGAATATTCGCGCAGCAACCCTTTTCAGGCGGAAGTGCTGGAGAATTTGAATCTGAACGGTCGGGGTTCTGCCCGCGAGACGCGGCATCTCGAATTATCGCTGGAAGGCTCGGGCCTTCGTTATGAGCCGGGTGACAGCCTCGGGATCTACCCGCACAACCATCCGCAGCTGGTGGACGACATCATTGCCGAAATGGGCTGGAACCCGGATGAAGAAGTGCCAACTGGCAAGAATGGCTCCGCTCCACTGCGGGAAGCGCTACACCGCTACTATGAGATTACCGTGCTGACCAAACCTCTGCTGGAGCAGGCGGCGAAGCTTACCGGCAGTGAAGCGCTGAATAAGCTCCTGGCATCGGAATCCCCGGATGAGCTTCGCGCCTACGTAGGCGGACACGATCTGCTGGATCTGATCCGAGATTACGGGCTCAAAGGACGGACAGCCGCCGAAATCACCGGCATCCTGCGCAAGATCCCAGCACGTCTGTATTCCATTGCCAGCAGCCCAAATGCGACGCCGGATGAAGTGCATCTGACTGTCCGTACCGTACGCTACGCCTCTGGCGGACGTGATCGTTATGGCGTCTGCTCCGTGCAGATGGCTGAACGTCTGGAGCCAGGCGACCATGTTCCTGTATTCGTTCAGCACAATCCCAACTTCAAGCTTCCCGCCAATCCAGATACGCCGATCATCATGATCGGGCCGGGAACGGGAGTTGCCCCATTCCGCTCGTTCATGGCAGAGCGTGAAGAAAGTGATGCTCGCGGCAAGAGCTGGCTGTTCTACGGCGATCAGCATTTCTCAACCGATTTCCTGTATCAGACCGAATGGCAGCGTTGGATCAAAGATGGCGTATTGACGAAGATGGATGTCGCCTTTTCCCGCGATACCGATCAGAAAGTGTATGTTCAGCATCGGATGCTGGAAAAAAGTCAGGAGCTGTACGAGTGGATTGCAGGCGGCGCAGCTGTCTATGTCTGCGGCGATGAGAAACAGATGGCTCACGACGTGCACACGGCGCTGGAGACGATCATCGCGCAGGGCGGCGGGCTCAGCTCCGAACAGGCTTCCGAATACTTGCTCCGCATGCAGCAGGAGAAGCGGTATCAACGCGACGTATATTGATAGGCCGCAGCAGGATTACCGGAATTGCCGGAGAACCGGCCGATTGCCCGAACGGGAAAGGAGACGCTTGACATGACGCAACAGACTGAATGGAAAAAATATCCGCCGCATGATCGTCCGCACAGCGATGTGGAGGAGATCAAACGGCGCAGCGGCTATCTGCGGGGCAGCCTCGTCGAGACGCTCAAAGATCCACTGACCGGCTCTATCCCGGAAGACGATAACCGGCTGATGAAGCATCACGGCAGCTATATGCAGGACGACCGCGATCTGCGGAATGAACGCGCCAAGTCGAAGCTCGAACCTGCCTACCAGTTCATGCTGCGTGTTCGTGCCTCGGGGGGTGTGGTTACGCCTGAACAATGGCTGATGATGGATCGGATTTCCCATAAATACGGGAATGAGACCATTCGTCTGACCACGCGTCAGTCATTCCAACTGCATGGTGTGCTCAAATGGAATCTGAAGAATACCATCAAGGAAGTCAACGACGCACTGCTCAGTACGCTTGCGGCCTGTGGTGACGTGAACCGCAACGTCATGTGCAATCCGAATCCTTATCAGTCGGATGTGCACACCGAGGTGTATGAGTGGGCAGACAAGATCAGCCGCCACCTTGATCCCCGCACTCGTGCTTATCATGAGATCTGGCTGGACGAGGAAAAGGTCGTGGACAGCCGCGACAACGAGGAGCAGGAGCCGATTTACGGACCTGTGTATCTGCCGCGCAAGTTCAAGATTGGGATTGCGGTTCCGCCATCCAATGATGTCGATGTCTTTTCCCAGGATCTCGGACTGATTGCGATTGTGGAAAAGGGTCAACTGGTCGGATTCAATGTGACAGTCGGCGGCGGCATGGGCATGAGTCATGGCGACAACAAGACATACCCACAGCTGGGCAAGCTGATTGGTTTCATTACACCCGAACAGTCGATTGATCTGGCGGAAAAGATCGTGACCATTCAACGTGATTATGGCGACCGTGCCGTACGCAAGCACGCCCGCTTCAAATATACAATCGACGATCGGGGACTGGATTGGCTGGTGGCGGAACTGCATGAACGTCTGGGATGGGCATTGCAGCCAGCGCGCGAATTTGGGTTCGACCATAACGGCGATCGTTACGGTTGGATCAAGGGCAGCAACGGCAAATGGCATCTAACCTTGTTCATCCAGAATGGACGGATTGCAGACTTTGAAGGGTATCCGCTGATGACCGGACTGCGTGAGATTGCCAAGATTCATGATGGCGATTTCCGCCTGACAGCGAATCAGAATCTCATCATTGGCAATGTCAGCAGTGCGAAGAAACGCAAGATTGATACGCTGATTAAGCAGTACAATCTCACGGATGGTGCTCATTATTCGGCACTGCGCCGCAGCTCGATGGCCTGCGTTGCGCTGCCAACCTGCGGATTGGCAATGGCCGAATCGGAACGCTATCTGCCCGGACTAATCGACAAGATCGAACCGATGCTTGAAGAAGCCGGACTGCGCGGCAAGGAGATTGTCATCCGGATGACCGGCTGCCCGAATGGCTGCGCACGCCCCATGCTCGCGGAGCTGGCCTTTATCGGCAAGGGTCCGGGCAAATACAATATGTATTTGGGCGGCGCACACAATGGCTCCAGATTGAACAAGCTGTTCAAGGAAAACATCGGCGAAGAAGAGATCCTGTCTTCCCTCCAACCGATCGTTAACCGCTACGCGAAAGAGCGCTTGGACGGCGAGCATTTTGGCGACTTCGTGGTACGTGCGGGTTATGTGGAAGCGGTTCATGATGGGCGGCAGTTCCACGCCTGACTTATAGTCAAGAGGCGCAACATCAAGCCCTGAATCCTTGTTTCACCCCAAAATTTGCGTCGAAAAAGACGAAAAACACAGCCTCAGAGCTGTCTGTTTTTCGTCTTTTTTCTTGGCGTCATGCTTTGAATTTGGGGTAATGGAAAGCGAAAGGGGCTTTTTGGGAGTGGGCCGGGAATGAGATAAAGTTTTCGTGAGGTGTTTGCTTGCTTTTTTTGCGGGGTATATAGTACACATGTTGACTTCTTGTATATACAGGAATACAATGATGGCGGAAGTTATCTTGTATATACATGATGGGTATGGCTGCGGTCAGTCGCCGATTCGGAGGGAATCGGGAGCCAATTCGTGATCTGCGGCCCGGCGCAATGCCCGAAGGAGGTACGCAGCGATGACAACGCAGAAGGCAAACAACCAAGCGGAATGGTGGCGCAAGTCGGTCGTCTACCAGGTGTATCCGCGCAGTTTCAACGATACAACCGGCAGCGGAATCGGAGACATTCGGGGGTTGACGGAGAAGCTCGATTATCTCAAGGACCTGGGCACGGACATCATCTGGCTTCAGCCGGTGTATGTCTCTCCTCAGAACGACAATGGGTACGACGTAGCCGATTATTGTTCGATTGACCCCACGTACGGGACGATGGAGGACTTTGACGAACTGATGGAGGGACTCAAGCAGCGCGACATGCACCTTATGCTCGACATCGTCGTGAATCATTCTTCCACCGAACATGTCTGGTTCCGGGAGTCGCGCAAGTCCAAGGAGAATCCGTATCGGGATTATTACATCTGGCGCGATCCGGCACCGGGCGGCGGTGTCCCGAACAACTGGCAGTCCAAGTTCGGCGGTTCAGCTTGGCAGTACGACGAAGTTACCGGACAGTATTACCTGGCCCTGTTCGACAAGACGCAGGCTGACCTGAACTGGGAGAACGAGAAAGTTCGGCAGGAAGCAGCCGATCTGATGCGCTTCTGGGCAGACAAAGGCGTAGACGGTTTTCGGATGGACGTCATTAACCTGATCTCCAAAGACCAGGATTTTCCGGACGACGACGGCAGCATCATGACGGGCGATGGCCGCAGGTATTATACGGACGGCCCAAGGGTGCATGAATACATCAAAGAGCTGTATGAGCGTGTCTATGGGCCTTACAACCTGGTGACGGTCGGTGAGATGTCCTCCACCACCTTGCAGCACTGCATCCGATACTCGAACCCGGAGGAACGGGAGTTCTCCATGACATTTAACTTCCACCACCTCAAGGTCGATTATCCGCAGGGGAAAAAGTGGGAGCTGATGCCGTACGATTTTGAAGCGCTCAAGAGCCTGCTGTCGTCCTGGCAGATCGGCATGAACGGAGGCGGGGGTTGGAACGCGCTGTTCTGGAACAATCATGACCAGCCGCGTGCATTATCCCGCTTCGCCGATGATGGACGCTGCCGCGTCGCCAGTGCCAAGATGCTGGCTACCACGCTCCATGGTCTGCAAGGTACGCCTTATGTCTTCCAGGGTGAGGAGATCGGGATGCCGAATCCGAACTGGAATGACATCTCGGAATTCCGCGATATTGAGTCGAAGAACATGTACCGGATCATGATCGAGATGGGCAAGACACCGGAAGAAGCGTTCGACATCATTGCCAAACGTTCGCGGGACAACGCTCGTACGCCGATGCAGTGGAATTATGGCCCGCAGGCCGGTTTCACAGAGGGCACACCCTGGATCAAGGTAGACGAACGTTATCCCGAGATCAACGTCAAGATGCAGCGGGACGATCCCAACTCGGTGTTCAGTCATTACAAACATCTGATTGCGCTGCGCAAGACCGAAGACGTGCTGACGGATGGACGTTATGTGCGTCTGGATGAACAGCACCCTCAGGTTTATGCCTACGCGCGGATGAATGATCGAGATACACTCGTTGTGATCTCGAACTTCAGTGGAGAAGAAACCGAGTTCATTCTCCCGGAAGAGTATCGGAAGCTGGCGAACTTGCAGCCTGAACTGCTGGTGAGCAATTTGCAGGAAGCGCCGGAGTGGGCAGCTGCTCTGAAGCTGGCGCCTTACGCATCCTTCATGTGGATCATCCGGGGGTAAATCCCCCGGGCATTTTATCAGACAGAATGGAGATGAGCAGATGTCAGTAAGAAGAGAGGATGTCGAGAAGATTGTCCAGGCCATTGGCGGCAAGGAGAATATCGAAGTCGCCACGCACTGCGTGACACGGCTGCGCTTCTCGCTCGCGGATGAGAGCAAAGTGGACAAGCAGGCTCTCGACGATAATGAGCTGGCTAAAGGTTATTTCTCGACGCAGGGGCAATTCCAGGTCATTATCGGTCCGGGAATCGTAGACAAAGCTTACGAAGAATTGATAGCGATTACGGGCGGTCAGCGCGCAAGCAAAGATGACGTCAAAGCCGCAGCCATCAAGCACAAAAGTCCGGTTCAGCAATTCATCAAGACTCTATCTGACATCTTCATTCCCCTGCTGCCCGCGCTGGTTACAGCCGGCCTGCTGCTCGGGATTAACAACCTGTTAACCGGTAAGGACATCTTCTTCGCAGGCCAATCGCTGGTTCAGGTCTATCCACAGTGGGCAGACTTTGCCGCCATTGTTAATACAATTGCGAGTACAGCGTTCACCTTCCTTCCTGCACTTGTGGGCTGGTCAGCGGCCACACGATTCGGCGGGAGTCCACTGCTGGGGGTCGTGCTGGGTTTAATCCTCGTTAACCCCGGGCTGTTAAGCGCTTACGACTATGCCAATGCAGTGAACGAGGGAACGGTTCCAACCTGGAATCTGTTCGGTTTGCATATTAATGCGGTCGGCTACCAGGGCCAGGTTCTCCCAATGCTCGTAGCCGCCTATGTCCTGGTCGTCATTGAGAAATGGCTGAACCGCAAAGTACCGGATTCGCTTAAACTCCTGCTGGTCGCGCCCGTGGCGCTGCTGGTTACAGGTTTCCTGGCCTTCGTGGTCATCGGTCCGGTGACGTTCACACTGGGTAACTGGTTGACAAGCGGTGTTGTATGGCTGTTCGATACCGTGCCTTGGTTGGGTGGTCTGCTGTACGGCGGGCTGTATGCACCGCTGGTTATCACCGGTATGCACCATACCTTCCTGGCGGTGGACTTGCAGTTGATTAACTCGGATGCAGCCGGACACAGCACATTCCTCTGGCCGATGCTGGCGCTGTCCAACATCGCGCAGGGTGCTGCGGCACTGGCCATGATGTTCGTTATTCGCTCGCAGAAGATGAAGAGTCTGTCGGCTACGACTTCCGTTACCGCCTTCCTGGGCGTAACTGAACCCGCAGTCTTCGGGGTGAACGTTCGTTATAAATACCCACTGTTCATGGGTATGGCGGGTTCGGCGATCGGCGGCGTGCTGCTGACCATGAACGACGTGCGTGCCTTTGCAGTCGGCGTTGGCGGTCTGCCTGGCTTCCTGGCGATCAATGTCGGCGATTGGCCGATCTTCTTCATCGGTATGGGGATTGCATTGGTTCTTCCATTCGTGGGTACCGTTATTTACGGCAAGATTGTCACACGCAAGCAGGCGGCATCTGGTGAAGCAGCAGAGGAAGATCTGGCCGACCGTGATGTGAAAAAGGTGGAAAATGCCAAGAGTCCGATTCCAGCGGCAGGAAGCACCGTCGTGCAGCATGCTGCTGCGGCAGGAGCAAAGTCGCAGGGGGCTGCCGCACCAAGTACGGCTATCAACGTCCTGGATCTGACCGCTCCTATCCAAGGCCGCGCGGTTTCGCTGGAGAATGTCCCAGACCCTGCATTTGCCGAGAAGCAGATGGGTGAAGGCATTGCCATCGAACCAACCGAAGGTCGGGTCGTGGCTCCGTTCGACGGCACGGTTGCGCACGTGATCGACAAGAGCAAACATGCCGTAATTCTCGAACACGCAACAGGCGTTCAGGTGCTGGTGCACGTTGGGATTGATACGGTAGGTCTGAAAGGCAGCGGCTTCACCGCTCATGTTGCAACGGGCGATGTGGTGAAGGAAGGCCAACTGCTGCTCGAATTCGATCAGGAAGCGATTAAGGCTGCTGGATACGCGACCATCTCCCCAGTCATTATCCCGATGGGACAGGATATGGTGGAGAGCGTCGAGGAAATTCCGGGCGATGCCGAAGCGGGAGAAACGCCAGTGCTGCGTGTCCATCTGACAGGTGCAGGCGTGTAAACGGATAGGCTGCCACACACTTTAGGTTATCGAACCGAACAGACGGTCCGCGCCCGGACATTCCCGGACAACGGGCCGTTTGTTGGCTATTTAAGTCCATTCAGCTGCACTTGCCCGCGTAATTGGAACGGAGAATCTTGACAACATGACGGATCTCTTTGCATTTTGGACAAATACTCCTTACAATGGGTCACGGTGATTAATCGATGAATAAAAATATTTTTTCGCAAATTTATACGGACTATGTTCAACGCATCGAATCGGGACTGCTGAAAGCGGGAATCAAGCTGCCTTCCGAACACGAAATGGCCGAGGAGTATGGTACCTCACGGGAGACGGTTCGCAAAGCGCTGCATCTATTGGCGCAGAACGGCTACATCCACAAGGTACGCGGCAAAGGCTCCTTTGTACTGGACATGCACCGAATGCAGTTTCCGGTATCCGGACTGGTCAGCTTCAAGGAATTAGCGGCAAGGTTCAGCGGTACTGCGCGTACCCTCGTACATGAGACGGCGAAAGTCCCATGCCCTTCCTATGTGGCACGTCAGCTTCAGATTGCCGAACACGAACCAGTGTGGAAAGTCGTTCGGGCCCGCGAGATCGACGGCGAGAAAGTGATTCTGGACAAAGATTATTTCCTGGCTTCACTCATTCCGTCTCTTACGGCAGAGATTGCAGGCGAGTCAATCTATGCGTACCTGGAAGGTGAATTATCGTTAAAAATTGCTTATGCAAAGAAAGAAATTTCGGTAGAAAAAGCCTCTGAAGAAGACAAGCGCCTGCTTGATCTGGCTCGGGACAATCATGTGGTGGTCGTGCGCAACTATGTGCATTTGGAAGACACCACTTTGTTTGAATATACCGAATCACGGCATCGCCTGGACAAATTTCAGTTCGTGGATTTTGCGCGGAGAGTGCTGCCGGAAGAGTAGCCTGATGTAAGGGACGGGCAGGGGCAAGCGGACTCTGTTAGAGATCGAGATTTGTGATCGATACTGCCGACGCAGCTTTTCCTGAAAGCCTGAACGTATACGGAACAACTCTTTTCATTGTCTCGTTTTTAGCTGCGTTGGAGCTTCATGACAAAAAGGAGCCTTTCCCAAAGGGAGGGCTTCTTTTTGATGTGTATATTTGCAGAACCATCCTTCAACCTCGGCTCTTACAGATCATAGCTTCCCCTGTACGACAAAGCTGTCAACTGCGTTACAAGCGGTTGTAGGAGGAAAATTTATTTTCCAGCAGCGCCGTCATGCCCGAGCATAACTTACGGACATGATCTCGGGTATGTGCATAGTAATAGATGTCCGCCATTTCGTTATGTTCGGGCTTGATGAGCAGCAGATCACCATCCGCTTCTTTCCAGAATTCACCCAGCACAATGTATGTTTTGCGCTTGAGTTCGATTGACCTCAATGCTCCCAGCTCTATTCGGATGCCTTCAATCGAAAGGGTCTCGACCGTCCCGAAATATTGGCGCACATCTTCGGGCAGTCGAAAGCCAAGCAAACGTTCTGTCTGTTCAATCTGCGCAGTGCCTGCTCCTGCACTTATAACGTCTGTGTGATTGTATACCCGTTTGAGCGAAGCCGCAAATTTGGGATAGGTGCCGAACAGCTGCGGAATCTGCTGCCTTAGAGCTTCAAGCTTGGCTTCATCTTGATGCTTCTGCTCCAGCCGGAATGTGTTGAATTCATCCAGATAATTCTGCTGATAACGGTCTGAATTTTGAAAAGAAACTCCCTGCTGTGTCAGATATTCAATCGCCCGCTTCTGGCTGGTCAGGACACCCATCCAGCGAAATCCGTGGCGAATGGGCTTCAGTTTGAGCCACAGCCCTCGGGGGAGGCGCTGGGCCAATCCATCTGCATGAGTATCCCACCAGCTCTGCCACTCTTCCGGGGACCATTCGCCTTGGGCAAGACGAATCAATGCCTGCTCCAACTCTTTGTCAAAGGGAATCATACGGAGACCTCCTCCTGAGGGTTGTCTATTCTTGCTCTCTGCCTTCTAGCTTATCATAAGAGCGGGTTGGATGGGGAGGAGCGGCGCGCCGCTGTGGGGCAGCTCGGTTTGAGATGGGATGAGCATCATCGAGACCGTTCATCGGGGAAGCAGCTTCTCATCCCAACGATTCACTTGACATCGTAGGATTACAAGTGTAATACTTAGTTCAGGATTACAAGTGTAGTCAATTATTTGTGAAGATGATTCGATTGAAGATTACCATGAGGAGGCGAAGCGAATGGAGCGGAACGTTCCCCATATTACAGATGCGGAATGGGAAGTGATGAAGGTACTGTGGACGGATTCTCCCCGCACGGCGAATGAAATTGTGCAGGTTCTGGAAGGAACGCGGGACTGGAATCCCAAGACCGTGCGCACTTTGATTAAACGGCTGACGGAAAAAGGCGCCGTGAGTTATGAGGCGGATGGCCGGATCTATCGATATTATCCGCTGGTGCAGGAAGAAGAGTGCGTCAAGTCGGAGACGCGTTCGTTCCTAAAGCGGGTATATGGCGGGGCGATGCGCCCGATGCTGGCACATTTTATCCGGGACGAGCAGCTGTCGCGTGAAGATCTGGACGAGCTGCGCAAACTGCTGGACGAGCGAAAGGACTGAGGGTATGAATCATTTTCTACATCTCACGGGAGAGCTGCTTGCGCCTGTATTCAAAGAGGTGCTCTGGCTGTCATTGATGGGCAGCATGCTTGCGCTGCTGATTCTGGCTGTGCGCCGCTTATTAGGCAGAGGACTTCGTCCCGGCTGGCTCTATCTGCTCTGGCTGCCGCTGCTGCTGCGGCTGCTGATTCCATGGTCGCCAGAGAGCCCGATCAGCCTGTACAGTTGGGTTCCTCAGGGCTGGGTGAGCGGTTGGAACGGCGCGGATGCAGGCGCCGCGCTTCAACAGGCGGCTCTGACGGAAGCACTGGACAAAGCGGACGACTCCGCCGCTACAGGCAGCGAGCAGCTGCCATCGGCGAATCAGGCGCCGATGGTGGGGCAAAAGTCGGCGGCTTGGAACGCCGACCTGCCTGTTCCGTCAAGCGAGCGCAGCGAGCTTGCGGCAGACAGCTCTGCAGAGCGCCCCGCCGCAGCCGGAACCTCCGGCTGGTGGACGGCCGCCGCGCTGCTCTGGCTTGCCGGGGCACTTGCGCTGCTGGCGTCCGGCGCCGCCGCAAGCGCGGCCTTCGGCCGCCGAATCCGGCAGGAATCCGGTCGTTCCATGCCGGAAGAGACCGCTCCTGCCGCTGCGCTGCTGGAGCGCAGCCGCCGCGAACTGGGGCTTCGCCGCAGCCCACGGCTGGTCGTGACGGATCAGGTCTCCGTCCCGACGGTGTTCGGCGCCGTGCGGCCGAAACTGCTGCTGCCGAGGACGCTGCTCGGCAGTCTGACAGAGCCGCAGCTGCATCATGTGCTGCTGCATGAGCTGGCGCATATCAAGCGGCGCGACATCGCCGTCAACCTGCTGTGCTTCCTGCTGGCAGCTGCGCATTGGTTTAATCCGCTGTTTGCGTTCTCTTTCCGCAAGCTCCGCGAAGATCAGGAGACCGCCTGCGATGAACTGGCACTCAGCCGGATGCCGGAAGGCGAGCATCGAGAATACGGTCTGACGCTGCTTGCCCTGCTGGAACGCAATAGTCTTCCGGTCAAGCTGCCGCTGGCTTCCGGCTTATGGAGTGCCAAGGGCGAAGTCGGACGCCGAATCGCCAGAATCGTAGGCTATCGGCGGCGCAGCATCAAGAGTGCATTGGCCGGAGCGACAGCTGCGGTGCTGCTTGCGGGCTGCGCACTGACAGGCCCGGCTTCGCAGCCGAAGGATGGATCGGATTCGGCTGTGGCACAGACGGCGCAGTCGCCGCAGTCGCCGCAGGCACAGAGCGAACCGGCGACCGAACCTTCTTCCGAATCGGGCGGTAGGCCGGCTGCTGGCAAGGCGGCATCCGTCAAGGTCGATCCTCCGGCAGCAGGCAAGGAAGGCTATCACATTTCGGGTTTTGAAGGGGGTATCCTGTATGTAGATAAATATAACGATCCTGCGCACCCGGGATTCAGCCAATTCACGATCCGCAAGAAAGAGGGCAAGGCGGTATCTTACCTCTGGCATTATGAACCAAGTGGAGGGAAAAAGTCGGTATTTACTTCGTTATCCGATGTGACGGGAGACAAGCGCGAGGAGATCGTGATTCAGGTGCCGACGGGAAGCGGGACGGAGCTAAGTCTGCAAGAGATCCATGTGCTAGACTTCGACACACTGGAGGAAATACCGATTGAAGATCCAATTGCGCGTTTGGAACAAACGGTAAAGTCCTCGATTGTGAAGCGAGACGGAAATGCGATCATGAACGCGGAATTGAATGGAATGCATTTGACAAAACGTTATTTGAATGCGGATAACGCCGGATTTATCTTTGATCGGGCAGCATTCGGTGCAATTGTGTACTACACTCTGAACGAAGGCAAGTTGACGGCGGAATTAGTCGCGCGTGCCTCCGTTACCGAGTTCCCGTTCCACGTCGTAGTGACGTATGATCGCAATTTGTCCGTGTCCGGCATGACGATGTATCCAAGTCAAGAACTCTCTTATACAGAAGGAGAGACTTTGATTGCGGTCGGAGAACGGCTTGGGCTTGACGTTTCCAGCGGAACCGACGATTGGACGATAGAGGAAGAGGACAACATCTACCGCGTCGATATTCCCAATCCCAATTCGAGCGGCAAACAGGGAAAAGGAGCCGTCTATGGCGTGAACCGGGTAACGGGAACTATCTTTGATCTGACATCCGGCAGTCCGATCTCTTCGTTGGATCGAGAACTTTCAAAGGAAACGAACTTCAAAGATTTCCGCTCCTCCAACGGCTCTGTATACCAGGCTGCGCTGTCCGAGCGTATTCACGCGCTTGGAGCGGATGCCGGGTGGACACTGTCTGCCGGGGATAGCGGGTTTGAAGGTTTTGAAAGGGATGGAGATGTCTTATGGACTGCGACTGTTGACGGTCGGGAGACCACGCTCAAGATTGATGTGTTTACGGGCTTATGGTCTATTGCGAAGTCAGACACCAAGTAGACGATTAAGCCAAATAGAAAGACCCGGAAAAGCGCAGCTGCGCCTTTTCCGGGTCTTTTTTGGTGGGTCACCACGGTATCAAGGATAGTGGATCGGCAGCTGTACAAGCTGTACAAGCTGTACAGGCTGTACAGGCTGAATCCGTGCAGCGCCCAATTATTCCAGCCCTTTGATCGCTTCCTTGAGCTTGGGGAATACGTCCAGCGCATTTTGATAGAACACATGATGCCAGTATTTTTCCGGAATCAGATGTTTGACGAATCGAATATACGAGTCGATTGGGATCAGCGGCCAATCCGTACCGAAGACCAGACGGTCATATCGTTCGGCAAAGACGATCGCGCGTTTGAAATGCTCGACATAAGTCTGTTCAGTCAGCAGGCGGGTAATTTTGTTGTCATCGCCCACGATCCAGCCCGACAGGTCCGCATAGAGATTCGGATTTTTCTCCAGCATCGCCGCCGTGTCCATGACCCAGGGATCGCCCAGATGACAGATCATAAACGTAAGGTCCCGGTGAGCAAGCAAGGCCTCCTCCATGGACAGGGGGTGCGAATACTTGAGCAGTCCGCGATCCGAATAGGTCAGGCCGCCGTGAATGACAATCGGCAGTTGGTATTGGGAAGCCAGTTTGTAGACCGGATCGTAGATCGGATCATTGACGGCAAAATGATAATATCCGGCATACAGCTTGATTCCCACCGTCTTGGGATGCTGCAGCGAGCGTTCCAGCGCCTCAAGCTGTCCGGGCTGCCCCAGCGTATGCGGGTTGATGCCTGCACATTCAAAGACTGTGGCGGGCAAAGTATCCAGTGTCCCTCCGCCGAGGTCGAGACCCATCGGATTGGCCGCCGCGTTATCGGGGAACCCGCCAGGGGTCGTCTCTGTTACGCCCATGCCTACGGCTGCAACAATATTGGCGCGTCTGAACTCATCTTCCAGACCTTCAGGCGTATAACGCAGCAGCGAGACTTCGTCTGCCGTCTGCCGGAAGCTCTCGATGTCGGAATAATGGATATGGGCGTCGATGATCTTCATGGATGATTCCTCCTATTCAAAGCGTTCAAAGCGGATTCCGCGCAGGCTCACCAAGGCATCGTCCTGCGGGTCCAGATCCGTAAAGACATGGAAGTAAGGTCGAACGAAGCTCTGCCCGCCTGCATCTCCATTAAAGCGGTCATTGCAGTGAACCCCAGCCAGCTCGTTCAACAGCACGCCGTACTGCTGCATGCCGTCTTCCAGACCTGGCACAACGATTAATTTCTCCGTCCGCTCCGCCGAGAATAGGCGCACGGCGCCTTCAAACTCCAGATCCGTGTCGTAACGCCCCGTCTTATAGATGATCGGTTCACCATGAGAGTCCCGAACCTCAAATCGACCGTCCCGCAGATCTGTTGAACTGGAATAATAGCTGTTCTGCTGGATAACCGGATCGGCAATAGGCAGACCCGAACGCTGTTCGACGAAAGTCGTGTAGGCCATGACCGGTGAGCCTGGACGCAGCAGGAAGTATTGATGGTAGCAGAATCCTTTTAGCGCTTCATTTTTGACGATCCGCACAGTCAGTTTGATTCCGGTCCAGATATTGTTCGCGCTATCTTTCAATTCGGCAAATCCCGCTTCGATGTCCTCTTCCTGAAGCGAGCGAAGAGAGATGCCGCCCGGACAGCTCAAGATGCCGCCGAACCACGGATTCCAGAATGATTTTGGCCCGGCCTGCGGGAACGAAGTATCGAGCCATTCCCGTCCGTGATAACGCATGGAATACAGCGCGGGGCCAAAGGATGGAGCCACGCGCAGGCTGATGATGCCGTTGTCCAGTTCAAAAGCAGGGTGACCCTGATCTTCCACCTGAGCCATACGTACGGCTTCCGCAGCTTTTGGAGCCGGGAACACCAGACGTCTGCGATGCTGCGAATAGGACTCCATATCCAAGTGGAAGGTGATGAGATCCGCTTCGGGTCTGGCCGCAAGTCTGGCTTCCCCTACGACTTCACGCAGTTCCTGCGCAGGATCGGCCTGAAGCTCTGTATCAACAATCGACCCCCGCTCACTGGTCAGCTTCAGCGTACCGGAGAGGTTCACATCCTTGTGCTCGAATAAGCGAATCTCGAACGTTTCTGGCAGGAAGGGATGATCTCCATGAATCGTACTGACCAGATGCGGCGTGATCTTCGACGGCCCATGCTCCCAGCGGTCTTCCAGGGAGAGAGGTCTTGGGAAGCGCGGGTCTACTCCACTGCAATCAATGGCATGGGCGCGAAGCGTTCGCCAACCCTGGAACGTGTTGATCGACAGACTCAGGGGAGCAGTCTCATGGACTTCACCTTCTTGCAGCGGAGCGATCTCCTGGGTAAAGGCATACCGCCAGCGATCCCGGGTGGGACGCAGTGACTTCGGCCAGACGATGCCAAAGGCACCAATCGGCCAGCGGAAGAACAGCCAGTTTTCGGTCAGATTCTCCGGTTTCCAGTAATCCATATGAATCGCATCCGCTCCACTGCCCAGTTCCAGGAAAGTCCCATTGTAAGGAAGCACAGCGTCTTTGAGTGAGACAGGTACAGCCAGTTTGAGTGACAATCCTTCCGGCAGCGGCTGGCCTCCCGTCCGTCGTACCCGATGGTAGAACTTCAACGAACCATTGGGCTTGAGTTCTCCAACTACGGTCAGAGTCAAGCCATCCGGCTCCTGCCAGTCGTAATCCGCTTCGAGTGCAACCACATCGCCGCGCTGCTCAAGACGAACATCGACAGGCTTGCGTTCGATAAAGCGATCACTGTAAGGCGGGCCAAGCTTGGGCAGACTGAACCAGAAAGGCGAATGTTTCTGCCCGGCTGTCCGCAGACTGAACTCATTGTCGGATTTACGCAGGCGCATCGTCACCGGGCCGCTGCCCGCAATCCATTCATTGGGGGTTTCTCCCCAGAAGGTGCCGGAATCGGAAGGAAAGCAGGCTTCCCATTCGCCCTGCACGGTAAAGGTCTCCCCACCGGTCGTGACTTCAATCTGCGCCTGTGAAGCCGCGATGCCTGGGCGTTGTACGCTGGCTTGAAGCGAGCAGGTCTCCCGTCCGCCAGCCGGAAGTTTCAGCCGCAGCTTATCAGGCTGGAAAGAGACCGCTTCCGAAGCTGGAAGAGTAACTTCAATCTCGGCTTCTTCAGCGAAGCGGCTCTCAAGCCCAATCTGAAGTTCCGTTACATGCCCCGGTCTGCTTAATGGAGCAGGGATGGAGGAGGTGAGTTTGATCGGGAAGACAGGGGCTATACCCGTCTTGAACGAAGCTTGAAGTCCATTGATCCGCAGATTCGCTTCAACGCCCGGATGGGTACGCCATACGCTGGGCTCTTCAGAAGATTCGGGCAGCTTGAAGAGGCCTTTGATCTGCTGCTCCCCGACTTCATTCAGTGTAACGGTTTCGCTAAGAGCGAATTCGACACCACGACCGTCATGGCCTGCAATCTCCACTTCCAGTGGAGCGCCGCTTTTGTTCAAGATTCGATAAATAACGGGATAGCTGCGGCCAAAAGGCAGACGATGGCGTTCAATCTCGGCAGTGACCGAATAATCATCCGTTTCGATTTTGCGCAGGCCGCGTCCCGTTCGTTCAAACTGCATGGTTAAGCGGCGTCCATCTTTTTCCCACAGATACGTCAGATAGTCGAAGCCGTTTTCGCGCTCTCCATCCGGTTTGAGCGACAGATCGCGTTTGCCGTCCGCATACCAGTCTGCGGTCTCGAAGAACGGCGCAACGGCTTCCGTACGCAGAACCGTAGGAATGAAGTTCATGAGATGGGTGGTATCGTCGCGCTTTTCCCAGAAAAATCCGCATTTCTTGTAAGCAGGTACTGCCTTGGTGTTGCCTGCCCACGTGTAGAGATCGAGCCGCGGCCAACCCAATTCGATCGTGCGCTGTACAGCGTTCAAGATCAGCGCTTTGCCTACCTTGCGGCTGTGATAGTCCGGCCTTACATTCAGCAGCGGAATATACATGGCGCCTTCGTCTTCCTGATAATAGGAGAAGCTGCAGAAGCCGACGACCGTTTCGCCATCGAGTGCAAGGAAGGTCTGAAGATCGCTGCTTCGTGCCCGTTTATCACGCATACTTTCTTCGGTATGGATGTAGGCGTCTCCGCCCCAGCTGTCGCTGCTCAGGTTCCACATTTCGGCCAGCGAAGCCGCATATTTGGGTTCATACTCCACGATGCGAATCTGGGCTGCATTTGTTGTGACCATGTTTCAAATCCCCCTTTACCTGCTGGATACTAAATCTATGTACATGAACTATTATAAGCGTAATCTGGCTGCTATTCCAGAAAAGCCCGACTGCTGTCCGGTTGATTCCACCCCTGTTCGGGTATGTGAGACGTATAAGATCTCACGTACTCTAAAAGGAAAGGAAGGATGTCATGGAATATCGAAATGAAGGGCAAGGATCGGGCAGAGGCCCCAATCGAGGAAAGGGAAGCGGCTGGGGATATTTTCTCTCCAGTCTGATTGGGTTGGTTATCGGTGCCTTGCTGGTTGCGTTCATCCTGCCGCGTACGGGACTGCTTAATGAAACGCCTTCTGCATCTGTCGATCAACCGGCAATTACACAGCAGGAGCCGACAACCGCAGAAGCCGTTTCCGACAAGGTAGAACAGCAGGCGCCGATGGAAGAGGAGGAGGCTCCGCCTATTTACGGCGGGGGAATGGATGTCTCGGGAGTGGTGGAAGAGATCAGCGGCGCTGTAGTCGGGATTACCAATATTCAGAGCGGCAGCGGAAACGGCATGTTTATGACGCCGGATGATTCAGAGGGCGTGCCGGTCGGCACAGGTTCGGGCGTCATTTATAAAAAGGAAGGCAATCTGGCCTACATCGTCACGAACAACCACGTCGTAGAAGGAGCGACCCAGTTGGAAGTCACCTTGTCAGACGGCACCGATGTGGAAGGCAAGCTGGTCGGAACGGATGTCTGGACGGATCTTGCCGTGGTGACGATGGATGCTTCTGCGGCCAATACGGTTGCTGATTTTGGCGATTCCTCCAAGCTCAAGGCCGGCCAGCCCGTGATTGCCATCGGGAACCCGCTGGGTCTGGAGTTTGCCGGTTCGGTCACCACGGGTGTTGTGTCCGGGCTGGAGCGTGTGGTTCCGGTCGATGTCAATGAAGACGGCACACCGGATTTTCAATCCGAAGCGATTCAGACGGACGCAGCGATCAATCCTGGCAATAGTGGAGGAGCCTTGCTCGACGTGACTGGCAAATTGATCGGCATCAACTCCGCGAAGATCAGTACGGATACGGTAGAAGGCATCGGTCTGGCTATTCCAATCAACGTGGCTATACCGATTATTGAGCAGTTGGAAGCTAACGGTGAGGTACACCGGGCGACGATGGGTGTGACGACTGTAGATCTGGCATCGATTCCTTCCGCCTATTATCAGAGAGATCTGCGCCTGCCTGCTGACGTAACCGAAGGCGCCATCGTGCAGCGGGTACTGCCGAATTCCGCATCCTTGCGTGCTGGATTGCGTCCGCTTGATGTCATTACGCAGGTGGATGGACAGCCTATTGCAGGCTCAGGTGAACTGCGGCAGTATCTGTTTACCAAGAAAAAAGTGGGCGATCAATTAACCGTCACCTTCTATCGAAACGGCCAGCAGCAGCAGGTGACGCTGTCGCTGACGGATAATCTACAGGTGTAGCCATCCGCCGCTCCTTATCCGCCTATTTCTATAGGCAGGGCGTTTACGGCGTCTCCATGCGTTGAGGTCGAACGACTTGATTCGATGTTCGCAAAGGGCGTGCGTAGGCGCTCTTTTTCTCGGATTAGAAGAAAGCGTTTACTAAACTGTATCAAGAGAGTAAAATGGAAGTGTATTCATGGGTTATTTATCTTATCTGGAGTCAGATCTCATCTAAATTCAGATCGAAAGAAGGAATAGAGATGAAGGTAAGAGACTTTATGATTAAGGACGTGCATACGGTAAGTCAGAGTGCTCCTCTTGCAGACGTCCTACAGCTATTTGTAGCGAAGCGAATCAATGGAGCGCCGGTAGTGGATGCGTCCGGCAGACTTGCGGGCATGGTGAGTGACGGGGACATCCTGCGTTATATGAACCCGAATCGTCAGACCGTCTATGATATGTTCAGTTATGTGTTTGTCAGCCCGCCCGAGGAATTAACGGAGGCTATGGCTTATAAGGCGGGAACCCAGGCCTGCAAGATTATGAAAAAAAATGTGCAGTATGTCTCGCCGGATCAGGATCTGGAAGAAGCGCTGGGGATTCTGGCCAAGCATCATTTTAAGAAACTGCCAGTCATTAACGATAAAAAAGAAGTCGTAGGTGTCATCAGCCGGGGCGACCTGCTCAAGCAGTTGGCCATACGATTGAATGAATTAAATGCCCAGACGGTCACTCGTTAATTGACTCCTTCCGTATATCAACCCTGTATCGACCTGGCCCAAGAACTTCCTAAGACCCGTACCGCTTCGCAGCGAACAGGCGGAGAAACGGGTCTTTTGGCATGGCGTTTACACGGAATTTACACAGCCTTGACGCTTGCTTGGTATCCGGGTGTTACGATAGACGCATAGAGACGCTCGAACGTAACTTTCAGCCTCGATTCCAAACATAATTCAGGTGAAAAATATGAACTTTCCGCTTTTGACGCCCGGCCTGCCTTCGGTCTGGGGCGATTTGTTTGAGATTCTCTGTACCACGGTTGGCATGTACGGGAAATCTCGGGAGTTACAGCGAATTATCCAGGGGCGCCAGCTGTCTACATTCTTCCAGCCCATTCTTAACCTACAGGACGAGAGCTGTCTGGGGTATGAAGTCTTAAATCGTCCACCGGCATCGAATCGTTTTTCCGGAACCGAAGACTTCTATGACTATCTGGGTAGAACCAATCGGGTCTTTGAATTTGAACGTTACTGCCGGGAGACGTCGATTGAACGCTTTGAGCAGGCACGTCGTCGTTCCCAACTTCCTGGAGAGATCCCGGCTGATGTGGTATTTATCAATGTGCATCCGCTTGTGTTGGCTGATACGTCCTATCGCAGTGGAGAGACCGCACGTCTGCTCAGACGTTACGGCCTGACTCCGGAGCGGGTCGTCTTTGAATTGACCGAAAAACAGGCCGTCAGCGATTATGCAGAGTTTGAACGCGTATTGTCGAACTATCGGGACCAGGGCTTCCGCATTGCGGTGGATGATGCCGGATCGGGCTACAGCAGCCTCAAGACGATTGTGAGTCTGAAGCCGGAATTTATCAAACTGGATAAATCGTTAATCCGCGACCTCCACGAACATGAAGATCGCCAGCGGATGGTGAAGCTGCTTCAGGAATTTGCCAGAGGCTCGGGAACTTCCATTATTGCGGAAGGGATTGAGACACGGGCAGAAGCGGAATTCCTGCGCCGCGAAGGGATTGAATACGGCCAGGGGTATGCGCTGGGGCGGCCTGAACCGGAGCTTAGACCGGCACGATTCCCGTACGAGGAACGCGCTGTTCCAACGGAGACGGGCAAGCTGCCCATGCTGGACATCAAGCCCAGAGGTCGCTTCGCCTGAGGCTAAACCGTTGACAAATGATATATACCATATCGAAAGGGGGCGCAGCGTTTGCTTACCCAAATCGGCGAGATCGCAGAGGACATTCCGGTCGTGGACGCGAAGACAAAGTGTGAAGCGGTAGACGATCTGTTCAAAAAAAATCCAAAACTCGAAGGCCTGGCGATTGCTTGTGAAGACGGAAGCTCTGCGCTCATGATGCGTATCCAGTTCTATCAGCAGATCGGAACCCGGTACGGATATACCCTGTTTATGAATCGTCCGGTGGGTGTGATGTCGAATACCCGTCCGCTGCTGGTGGATGAAGCGGAGCTGATTACCGACGTCAGTATTCAGGCGATGAACCGCCCTGAGCAGGAATTATATGATCTCGTGCTGGTGAGCGGCGGGGGACGTCTTCGCGGTGCGGTCACGGTGAGGAGACTGCTGCTGTCCGTGGCAGATGTACGCACGCAGATGGCGACCTTCATGAATCCCCTAACCGGACTGCCCGGCAACCGGATCATCGAAGATCGGCTGCATCAGACGCTGGGACTGGAAAAGTTCAGTGTGCTGTATATCGATCTGGATCAGTTCAAATCGTACAATGACGGCTATGGATTCAAGCAGGGGGATCTGCTGCTTCAGGCAACGGCCAATCTGCTGAGTGGTATTTTTGGACAGATGGACGCATTCTTCGGTCATATCGGTGGAGACGATTATATCGCCATCTTGCATCATCATGATTACGAAGAAGCAAGCAGCCGGGCGATCTGTGAATTTGAGCAGTTGAAGAGGAATTTCTATCGAAGCGAAGATCTAACACGCGGAGCGATCGCCGGCGAGAATCGTTACGGCAGTCGGGGATTAATTCCGCTGGTGTCGCTGTCGATTGCGGTCGTGACCAATCGCAGTCGGCATTATGAGACGATTGATGAAGTGGTCGAGGAGTCGGCTCGAATCAAGAAACGCTGTAAAGCCGTACAGGGCAGCATCGTTTTCGCGGATGGGCAGACGGCAGCGTGTATGGGCAGATAATGGATTCAGGCCAGATAGGAATAACGCAGGAGCATATCGTATACAGCCGGGTATCCTTAGATCCCGGTTTTTTGGTGTGCGGAATGATAAACTGGATGTGGAGCTTACTACCGTAAAATAGACATGATGTGAATGGTTCTATGTGAATCGATCGGTGTGAAGTTTCTTTCGAATTTCTTTCGTTTTTTCTGGGGTGTTCATTTAGAAGTGTGATTTATCCTACAAGTATCCCCTGAGTGAAGGACATAAATCGATCAAGGTTGGAAACGGAGGAAGGGCATTGTTATGGCGTATCGAGTTTTGGTCGTAGAGGATGATAAGGAAATTCTGGAAGGCGTAAGCATCTATTTGCGCAACCAGGGGTATGAAGTGCTGCAAGCCGCTGACGGGGTGGATGGACTGAAGCAGCTTGAGAAGGGGGAGGTGCATCTGGCAGTCGTGGATGTGATGATGCCGCGTATGGACGGTATTTCCATGACCATGAAGTTGAGGGAGAAGTACGATTTTCCGGTCATTTTCCTGAGTGCCAAATCGGAAGAGATCGACAAGGTAGCCGGGCTGAATATCGGTGGGGACGATTACATCGCCAAGCCTTTTGCGCCGATGGAGCTGCTGGCCCGGGTCAATTCGCAGATCCGGCGGTACGCACGTTATCTCTCCGTGATCTCGTCGCAGGAGACGAAGTCGGGTCGATTTTCTGTCGGAGGATTGGAGCTGGACGAAGAAACGGTGGAAGTGTGGGTAGATGAGGTGCCCGTACGGTTAACGCCCATGGAATTCAAGATTCTGCATCTGCTGATCCGCCATCCAGGGCGCGTCTTTTCGGCAGATGAGATCTATGAACGACTCTGGAATGACCGGGCCGTCGCCACGGAGACCGTCATGGTACATATTCGCAATATTCGGGAAAAGATCGAGATCAATCCCAAGAATCCGAAGTATCTGAAAGTCGTATGGGGAGTGGGGTATAAGATTGAAAAACAATAATCGATTCAAACGATCGGCACTTCGAGCCTTCTTTGGTCTAGGCATTGCGACGATTGCTGCTATCGTAGCATTCTGTTATCCTTTTCTGCTGAAGAACGCTCTCGTAGTAGTTAAGCAGGAACACAATGAATTGAATATGACAGGTAAGCAACGAGAGGTTCTTATAGACGAACTCAGCAAGGGAAACTACGCTCTACCCCTTCTCTACTGGAGAGAACATGGCAACACGGCGCAACCTTCCGATCTCTATCTCCAAAACATGAACGAGAGCAGCGACCCTGCGCAGCAGGCCAAGGATAAAGACTTCCAAAAAAAATTCAACAAAATGATTTCAAGCTGGGAAGGAAGTTTTATCAGCGATGGCCCTTACGCTACGGTCGGGCGGTACGGAATGGAGTATATGGTCTATTATCACCCTTCCCAAGAAATGTCTACAAACAGTTTGAAGCACCTGGATCAGTTTGCGGCCTCTTCAATGATTGGGGACAAGCAGTTGATGAGCCAGTTTGCTTTTTACGCAGTGATCCGCTATAAGTCTGATGGAACGATGACTATTCCAGCCTGGTATGGTATGGAAGAAAAATGGAAAGAAAAAATAATGCGCGATCATCTCAAACGAACGACTTTTTATGAGCGTATGGAAGAAATGACTTCCGCTTTGCAAGGCCCATTTGATCTGCGGCCTGCTCTAATGAGCATTCAGAATCCCGCTGATTTCACAATTTTTTATGGACTTCCAAGGGAAACGTATGCTGACCCTGGAAGCTATGAACGGAGTGAGATGAACGCTTTTGCGACATCGGGGCTGGGAACCATATGGCTGAGCGCAGCAGGCGCTGCCGCCTTGCTTGGCATCTGGGCAGCACGAGAATTCCGGCGCAATCGGCAGCGAGTTTTGCAGGATAATCAAGTAAGCGTTACCGGGTCAGAGACTTTACCCCGATTGCCTCTTGAGTTTTGGCTGGCCGGTGTACTATTGCCCTTGGTGGGATACAGAATGTTCGCGGGCTGGTCTTATCATATTGCTCAGAGTGAAGCGGGAATATCAACACTCTTGCCTTCTCTCTATGCTTGGTTGGTCTGGCTTGTGCTGTTGGGATTCTGGTTTGGACTGGCGAAGGTGTTGACCGAAGCTGTGCAGGAAGGTTTCAGCGCTTCGATTCAGCGTCGAAGTTGGGCGATTAGAGCCGTAAACTGGACGAAGAAAAGCCTAAGGCAGAGTATCGCTTGGGTACATACATTTGACCCCGCCGATCGTTCGGATCATTTTCTAATCAAAATGGCCGTCTTTCACTTTGCCTTGATGACGATCCTCATTTTACTTGCCGTCTATATCGGCTATTATGCTCTTGCGCTGCTGCTTTTATACGGGATCGTATTATTCATCAAAGCCAAGATGACCAAAGATCGTCTACAACGAGCTTATGGTCAGCTGCATGCAGCTGTGCAAAGTATGGCTGAAGGCAGTTTGGAACTGGAATGGGCTGAAGATGTGCAGGTATTTGAACCACTCAAACAAGAGCTTCAGCGTGTACGTGAAAAGGTCAAACAAGCTGTCGAAGAAGAGTCAAAAAGTCAGCGCATGAAAAGCGAGCTAATCACAAATGTATCTCATGATCTCAAGACGCCGCTCACTGCATTATCGACCTATATCAATCTGCTTCAGCAGCCCCAGATCACCGACGAGGAGCGGAATACTTATATCGCTGTGCTGGCCACCAAATCCCAACGTCTTAATCGTCTGGTGGAGGATCTGTTTGAATACACTCAGGCTTCCAGTGGAAATACGGCCTTCACGCCGATTCAGGTGGATGTGGTAGAGCTGCTTCAGCAGGCGCATGTGGAATTGCAGGCGGAAATAGACAAGTCGGGTTTACAACTACGGTTTATGCTGCCCGCGCATAAGGTCTTCCTTCCGCTTGACAGTGAAAAGACATTCCGCGTGTTCGAGAACCTGTATCTGAACATGGCGAAATATTCCATGCCTGGCTCCCGTGCGTACATTGAAGTGGACGATACTGAGCAGGACGTAAGAGTGACGTTCAAAAATATTTCGGAAAAGGAGCTGGATTTTGATACGGCTGAGATTACCGAGCGGTTCGTACGCGGCGATCAATCACGGCATACAGAAGGTTCCGGATTGGGATTGGCGATTGTGAAAAGTCTGGTTGAGATCCAAAATGGGACTTTCACAATTGAGGTGGACGGCGACCTGTTCAAAGCGATTATCAAGTGGCCAAAAGCGTAAACGAAAAGCGTTCCCTTCTCTTGAGGGGAACGCTTCTTTCTGATAATCGACCGAATGTAGACACTGCACCATAAAGTCAGGAACTCGCGGCATCCATACGGTTCAACCGCTCATGTACCTGCTCCGCCTCTTCCCCGGTCATCAGTCCGATCAAGGTCAGCAGCATCTGTGACATCCACTTCTTGGGATGCAGCAGAAGCTGAAGATGGAACTTCAGATCGGGGTGTTCAAAGGGGATCGCGGCCAGACTGCCGCGCTTCAATTCTTCTTCTACCGCAATTTGGGGAAGAAGTGCGATGCCGAGACCATTCATCACGCAGTGCTTGATGGCCTCAAGACTGCCCAGCTCGAAGCCGATGCGGTAGGCAACGTGATGTTCGCGCAGCACTTTCTCGAAGGTGCTGCGGTACAGGCAGCTGCCTTCGGAGACGATTAGCTCGCAGCCGCTTAGATCGGCAATCGGCAGGCTTTCCGCTGCGCTGCCCTGGGTGAGCGGATGTCCGGGCGGAGCGACCAGCACCAGCGGCTCCTCACGAATGGTGATGCAGCGCAGCGCAGGATCGGCAGGCTTGCGGTCAAGCAGCAGCGCCAGATCATATTCCCCTTCTTTGAGCTTCGTGACCAGATTGCTTTCGCTGTCGGGCATCATCTGGATGCCGATGCCGGGATGCCTGGAACGAAGCTGCTGGAGATAAGGTGGCAGATAATAAGCGGCCAGCGAGTCGATTGTACCGATGGTGACGGCGCCATCAAGCTGCTTGCCGATCGCTTCCTTCGATTCATCGTAGAGTTCCAGCATCTGCACAGCGAGTTTGAGCAGCGCTTCGCCGGGCGGGGTCAGCCGCAGCTGCCGACCGTAACGTTCAAAAAGGGCGACGCCATATTCGCGCTCCAGCTTCTGCATCTGCATGGTCACACTGGATTGGGCATAGCCCAGTTCTTCAGCGGCACGGGTGAAACTTTGCCTGCGTGCGACTTCCCGAAACGTGCGGAGATAGGTCAATTCCATCGTTTTCGCTCCCGGCTTAACGTTATTTTTCAATCCATCAAAAACTTTGATACTTTGTATCATTTATTATAGCTAACACTGATGGGATTTTCCATGATAAAGTAAAGCCAACAAAAGTCTGCTGGGAGGACATCCTATGTTAACCGAACAACAGCTGCACGGTATTTATCTGCCTGTCGTAACGCCTTTCCTGCCTGGAGGGGAGCTTGATCTGGAATCGTTCCACAAGCTGTCGTCGTCGCTGGTTGCCCAAGGGATTCATGGATTGGTCGTCAATGGGACGACTGGCGAGTCGCCAACCGTGAACGCTGAAGAACTAAGCCTGCTGTCTGCTGCCGCCAAGTCCGCCATCGGAGCTGCGGAGATTCCGCTGGTGCTTGGAACGGGTACGAACGATACACGCGCTTCGGTCAAGAAGACGGAGCTTGCGGGCAAGCTGGGTGCAGATGCCGTGCTGGCGGTTGTTCCTTACTACAACAGACCTTCACAGCGCGGGATTATTGAGCATTTTCGGAAGATTGCCGAGGTCGGTCTGCCGGTGATCGTGTATGAGATTCCGGGTCGCACCGGAGTACGCATGGAAGTCGATACGGTACGCGAGATTATGCAGATGGAGCATATTGCCGGGTTAAAAGACTGCTCGGGCAGCTGCGACCTGCTCAAGTCGCTGCTCGATTATGGCCCGTCCAAGCCCGTCCTGTGCGGAGACGACTCCAGTCTGCTTGAGGCGCTGGAAGCGGGAGCAGCAGGGGGCATGCTGGTGTCGGCTCATGTACGCGCTCAGGAATTTTTGAACATTTATCGGAATTTCCGCGCAGGACGCTTCGACGAAGCGTATGCCGAATTCGAGACGCTGCTGCCGTTGGTGCAGCTGATGTTTGAGGAGCCGAATCCGGCTCCGGTCAAATGGCTGCTGTCCGAGATGGGGCAGATCGCTCACGGTACGCTTCGTCTGCCAATGGTGGAGATCGGGGAAGAACTGCGTGGGAAACTGCTTCGTACGGGCGTGCTGCCTGGAGATGCGCTCGCTCTGTAAGCAGGGAGTTCGATCCGCGATAAAGGCAATTAAGACCTTTTAAAAGGCAATCAAGGCATCGCAAAAGGCATCAAATTTCTGGGGGAATTCCAGGGTTTGATGCCTTTTTTCGTAGTGTGCATCTGATGAACAATGCGCGGCTTTGGCAGAATTGGGTTGACAGACGCGTTGAAACCTCCTTATTCTTTGAATGTGAAAAGGGAGCGGGACTGCGGTTGTCCGTACAACCCTACACGCACGGATGAAGGAGAGGTCGCTTGCACACCTTGGATTGAAAGCGTTTCCTGCATAAGGCCGTTTCTGAAATCACTCCACACAGAATAGGATGAACGAAAACATGGCGAAAAAGCAAGGATTCAACCCGTACCTGCCTTCCTGGGAATACGTCCCCGATGGCGAACCGTATGTATTTGAAGGCCGCGTCTACGTCTATGGTTCGCATGACCGATTTAACGGACATGTCTTCTGCTTAAACGATTATGTGTGCTGGTCGGCACCCGAGCATGACCTGAGTGACTGGCGCTGTGAAGGTGTCATTTACCGCAGCACGGATGATCCACTTGATCCGGACGGCCGCATGTGTCTGTATGCACCGGATGTGACGGTGGGGCCGGACGGCCGCTATTATCTATATTATGTGCTGGACAAAGTATCGGTAGTGTCCGTTGCGGTCAGTGACACACCAGGTGGAAAGTTTGAGTTTTACGGTTATGTGCAGGATGCCCAAGGTGGAAGACTGGGACAGCGTGAAGGCGACGAGCCGCAGTTCGATCCGGGCGTATTGACGGAAGGCGACCGCACTTATCTGTATACCGGGTTCTGCGCAAGAGGCGACCGTTCCCGCCATGGTGCGATGGCAACAGTGTTAGGCCCGGATATGCTGACGATTCTCGAAGAACCCAATTTTGTACTGCCCAGCGAACCGTATAGTGCAGGCAGTGGATTTGAAGGCTATGAATTTTTTGAGGCGCCGTCTATCCGTAAACGGGGCGATCTGTATTATTTAATCTATTCTTCGATCTCCATGCACGAGCTGTGTTATGCCACCAGCGTTCATCCTACCCGTGACTTTACATACGGCGGCGTGATCGTCAGCAACTGCGATCTGCATATCGATACTTACAAGCCGGCAGAGAAGCCCATTTATTACGGTGGCAATAACCACGGCAGTCTGGTCGAGATTGCGGATGATTGGTATATCTTCTATCATCGCCATACGAATGGAACCGCGTTCTGCCGCCAGGGCTGCCTGGAACCCATCGAATTTGCTGCCGACGGCACGATTCCTCAGGTCGAGATTACCACAAGCGGGCCAAACGGCGGCCCTCTTGAAGGACGCGGCGAATATCCGGCGTACCTCGCCTGTCATCTGTTCCGTCGTGAAGATGCCATGTACACGGGCGGATTTGGTCCCGAAGGCGCATGGATGGACGCGCGATTCCCCAAGATCACGCAGGATGGCCGGGATGGGGATGAGGAGGTGGGCTATATTGCCAATATGACCGAGACCTCGACAGCAGGCTTCAAATATTTTCACTGCGAGGGTATCCGCCGGGTGAAGATCAAGACCCGCGGATACTGCAAGGGGGCTTTTGAAGTGAAAATCTCCTGGGACGGCCCAGCTCTGGGCAGCATCCCGGTATCTTCAACCAATGTCTGGGTGGAATCCCAAGCGGAGATTGTTATCCCCGATGGTGTGCAGGCGCTGTATTTGACCTACGTGGGCAGCGGCGGTCCAAGCCTCGCCTCATTTACGCTGGCATAACCCTGAATATGAACAGAGGCTCCTTTCCTTCGGGAAAGGGGCTTTTTTTGATAGACGGGTGACCTCCATATTAAAAAATGATAACGCTTTCTTTAGAATGTTGGCTTATGCCGCCCCTTTCTCCGGTAGTAAGCTGAAATCAAGGAGGAGAGCGCATGGACTTGAATACGCAAGTAACGAAGCCCAAGCTGATGGATCGTTCGGGCACAAACTTTTGGAAGCGGTTTAAAAAGCAGGCGACTCTGCATGTATTCGTGGGGATGGGTATGGTCTTCCTGCTGATCTTCGCTTACACCCCGATGTTCGGCATCCTGATGGCGTTCAAGGATTATTCCATCTCCGATGGCATCGGCGGGATCTTTACCAGCGAATGGGTGGGACTCAAGCACTTTGACGAATTTGTTCATGATTATCAATTTGGGATGATCGTACGCAACACGCTGGTGCTGAGCCTGCTCAAAGTGATTTTCACTTTCCCGGCTCCGATCCTGCTGGCGATTCTGCTGAATGAGGTCAAAAATACGACCTTCAAGCGTTGGGTACAAACAATAAGTTACCTGCCGCACTTTATCTCATGGGTCGTAGTCGTGGGGATTGCTTTCTCGCTGTTGTCTACCGACATCGGCATGGTGAACAAGCTGCTCATGGGGCTGGGGATCATTGATAAGCCGCTGGATATTCTGACAAATCCCAACTCATTCTGGGGACTCGCGGTTGGCAGTGCCGTCTGGAAGGAAGTGGGCTGGTGGACGATCATCTTCCTGGCTTCGATCGCGGGGATCAATCCTTCGCTCTACGAAGCGGCGCAGATTGACGGTGCAGGCCGATTGGCACGCATCCGGCATATCACGATTCCAGGGATGCAGGGAACGATCGTGGTTGTGCTGATTCTGACCATTGGCAGTATTCTGGGCGGCGGGATGGTAGGTTCCAACTTTGAGCAGGCATTCCTGCTCGGGAACAGCATCAACAATCCGACGTCGGAGATCGTACAGACCTATGCGTTCAAAGTCGGGCTCAAGGATGGACGCTTCTCCTATGCGGCGGCCATTGATCTGATCCAGGCGGTCATCTCGGTCATCCTGATCTTTTCCAGCAACTTCATTGCCAAACGCAGCTCGGGATCGAGCTTATTCTAGAGAGGAGGACAGACCTTGAATCTGGATCAAAGGCAAAAAGACCGCATCATGGATACCTTCGTCAACGTGACGTTATTTCTGATTATGTTGTCGATGCTCTACCCTTTCTATTACGTGCTGATCCTCTCGTTTAACAAAGGGACGGATTCGCTGCTGGGCAATGTGTATCTGTGGCCGCGAAGCTTCACGCTGGAGAATTATGCACAGTTCCTGAGTGATCCCGCGTGGTACAAGGCGTTCCTGGTCACGGTAGCGAGAACCGTAATCGGCACGGTATCAGGCGTCCTGTTCACCTGTCTGGTCGCCTATGGATTGTCTCACCGTGATCTGCTGCTGCACAAGACCTACTTCACGATCATCATCTTCGCCATGTATTTCTCTGGTGGGTTGATCCCGTACTATGTAGTGCTGCGCTCAATTGGCCTGCTGAATTCATTTGGCGTATATATCGTGCCTTCGCTGCTGAACACCTTCTTCCTGCTGATTGCCATCTCCTTCTTCCGGGATATTCCGAGCGAACTGAAGGAATCGGCGCATATCGATGGAGCACGTGAGCTGGTCGTCTTCTACCGCATTATCATCCCGGTATCCATGCCGCTCATCGCTACGATGGGGCTGTTTATCGGAGTGGGACAGTGGAACTCCTGGCTGGACTCGGCTTATTTCGTGCAATCGGAGGAGCTGCGCACGCTGGCCTTTCGGATGATGGAAGTCATCAACCGAAGCAATGCGCCGATGGATGCCATTGCCGCCGCCAACAGCGCTTCTGCCGGTGTCACCAGTTATTCGCTGCAAGTGGCGGCGATGGTCATCTCCATTGCACCCATTGTCTGTGTCTATCCGTTCTTGCAGAAATTTTTTATTCAGGGCATTATGCTGGGTTCGGTCAAGGGATAAGCGTACTCTGGGCAGGCGGCACTCCAATATTAAGACATTCGTCTTGATATATAATGAGGACAAATGGAGGGGTTATGGAGCATGAATACAAAAAAGAGTAACAAATTCTCGCTGCTGTCGATGGTAGGCGTACTGGCGATCTCACTGCTGTCTGCATGCGGTTCGGGCGGAGGAGACGGCAAGAACGCTTCGGGCGAAGTACCCAAAGCGCAGGCCGATGCGAACGGGGTCAAGGAACTGTCGATTTTCATTGATGCTCCCTGGTACCCGGTGAAGGAATGGAAAGGACCCGTTGCCGACAAGATTACGGAAAAGACAGGGATCAAGCTGAAGGTGACAGTCGCCACGGACGATAAGCAGCTTCCGCTGATGATTTCTTCCGGTGACCTGCCCGATCTGGTCTTTACGTATTCCAACATCGATCGGATGTCCGATTCCAAGCTGTCCTATCCGTGGAACGAGCTGATCGAGAAATACGCGCCGGACTTTAAGATCGACAAGACGCGGATCGCCATCCATACGATGGACGATGGCAATTTCTACACCGTTCGCAATTCCTTTGCCACCCAGGAAGAAATGTCGGCTAACAAATACGCAATCGGCAGTGACGGTAATCCGGGAATTGCCGTGCGGGAAGACATTATGAAGGAACTGGGCAATCCGCCCATCCAATCAACCGACGACTTTATGAAGGTATTGGGCCTGGTGAAGTCGAAATATCCCGATATGGTTCCCTTGATTATGGACAAGGACTGGCTGGAACAGTATTTCCTTCAGCAGTTTGGTGTGGAAGCGCTGCTTGATGGCTGGTACGAACGTGATGGCAAAGTCGATTATGCGATTCGCCAACCGGAGATGCTTGAATTCTTCAAATTCATGAATGCGCTTTATCGCAATGGCTATATCCTGGGCGAAAACTTCGCCTACACCAACGACCAGATCGACGATCAGTATGCGACCAGCGGCAAGGCCTTTGCCCACAGTCATACGGTCAGTGTAGCGGATACGGACAATATCAAGATCAAAAACAGCGGACAATCCTATTCGTTCAAGATGCTGCCAAGTGCGCTGTCTGACAAGACGAAGATCGTCAGCACGGGGTTAGGTTTTGCGGGAACTTTTATCACCAAAAACAATAAAGATCCGGAAGCCTCCATCAAATTCCTCCAGTATCTGGCGAGCGATGAGGGCAAGAAGCTGACGATGTTTGGCGTCGAAGGCGAACACTGGACCTGGAATGAAAAGGGCTACCCGAATCTGAAATACGATCCGTCCGATTCCGACTTCATCAATTCCAATGGCATCAAATGGTGGTATCTGTACAATGACGGCGTGACGGAAGGGCTGCAAGGTTACGTCGAAGGCACCCAGAAGACCAAGGCGCTGATGGAGAGAAAAGAGGTCACGGTCTACAAACCGCAGTTGGGCTTGATTCAGACTCAGCCGGACTCGCAGCAGAAGACGACCAAAACGAAAATCGACGAAATGATTAAAAACGAAAAAGTGAAAATCTATCTGGCGAAATCCGAAGAAGAAGCCGTCGCTAATTACGAGCAGATGATTAAGACAGCCGAGTCGATGGGATTGAATGATCTCGTCGAGTGGGCAAACGGCATTTATCAAGAGAAAAAAGGATTGTTTGAATAAGTTCGGATGGATTCCGAGCATGGGGAAGTGACCGGCGGAGATCGTCTCTCTGCCGGGTTTTATTTATAGATGGCACTGACAGGTTGGGCAGCGGTCAGCAGGGGAAGGGGAGTCGCCCATGAGTATTATGCGGAAAATTATTCTGGGGTATCTACTCTTCATCTTCATCCCGGTAATGGGATTCGGTTATCTGTATTACGCGCAGACCTCCAAAAATCTGATCGATCAATTCGTCAGCAGTCGGCAGAAGGTGCTGGAACAGGCTTATGCCAATCTGCGTACCGATTTTGCCCGGATTCAGTCGGTACACCGGATGCTGCAGTACAATCCGTATCTGGTCGATTACCTTGATGGCGCTTATGACTACGAAGGAGATAGTGTGTATTCGTTTATCCGCTATATCCAGCCCATCTATACCCAGTCTTATTTTGCCGACCCTGCGATTGAGTCCTTGTCCATCTATAAGACCAAGCCGGATGTCTTTACGATTACCGACTATTTCACGGATATATCGGCACTTGATTCAGGTCTGCTGGCGCAAGTGGAGCATTTGAAGCCGGGAACCGGGATCTGGCTGCGGCGAGGCAGTGAAGGTTCGTGGCCGGAGCTGAATTATTATCAATATCTGTACAATGCCCAATTTACGGAACGGATTGGTCTGCTGGAGATGCGAACGAATCAGGCATTGTTTCAACGTTTCTACGAGGCGGCCGGGATCGAAGGCAAATGGACAGCTGCACTGCTATCGGATCAGGGAGAACCCTGGGATGGCAGCGGTCAGCCAATCCAGGGAATGGATGAAGCGATGTGGAAGCGTCTAAGCAGCGGAGAACTGTTTTTTGTGCAGCGGAATACGATTGTAAATCAGGTCAAGCTGGATGAATTGGGCGTGCGTCTGGTCGTCACGGGGCAGGTGGATGAGGTCTTTCATTCCGTCAAAAAAAGGGAAACGGTGCTTGTGGCGGTCATTGTCGCTTTGTTGGTGGCTCTGTCGATTCTGTATTACGTGCTGGCGTCTACGATTACCAAGCGGATTCTGGCACTTGCCGGGCATATGCGTGCCCTCAACGACGATAATCTCAAACAGTATGCGCTCGATTCGGGTACACCGCAGGCCAGAGACGAGATTGGATTTCTGACGGTCACGTACAATGCCATGATCCAGCGAATGGACGAGCTGATTAATAATGTGCACCGTGCGGAACTCCGAAACAAGGAGGCGGCGTACAAGGTGCTTCAGGCGCAGATCAAGCCGCATTTTCTGTATAACACGCTGGAAACCATCCGCATGTTGGCCGAATCGAATAATGACCATGAGGTTGCGGATATTTCGTATTGGTTCGGCAAGCTGATGCGTTACAGTCTGTCTTCGGAAGACGATCAGACGGTGCTGGCCCAGGAGCTTGAAACAGTCGTTTTTTACCTGAATATTCATCAGATGCGCTTGCAGAATCGGTTGACTTACGAATTGGATATCCAGGTGGACGCCAAGCAGATCTTCTGCCCACGCTTCATCCTCCAGCCGCTTGTCGAGAACAGCATTGTGCATGGAGCCGCCACACTGAAGCCTGTGCATATTCGGATTCAGGCCGTGAAGGAGGATGGAGGAATCGTCATTCGGATCGCAGACAGTGGGGTAGGCATCCCTGAAGACAAGTTCACTGCGCTGCAAGCCCGACTGGCTGATCCGACCGGAAGCAATCCGCGCAGTATGGACGGGGAAGGCAATGTGGGACTGGTCAATGTGAGTGAACGTGTGAAGTCCTTTTTCGGAGAAGGTTCTCTACTGCTGCTGGAAAGCCGTGAAGGGGAGGGAACGCAGGTGACTTTGTACGTAACCGTACCTATGGTCAAAGGAGAGGACGAATCGAGATGAAACTGCTGATTGTAGACGATGAACCGATCATACTGCGCGGGCTGGTCAAAGTCATTCAGGATGCGGCTTCGCCTGGAAGCGAAGTGCGATCGGCGGGCAACGCGTTTGAAGCGATCGAACTCATGAAGGAAGAGATGCCGGATGTAACGGTGACCGATCTGCATATGCCGGAGAAAAACGGGTTTGAACTGATGCAGGAAGCGAAGGACGTGGGATTATGCGAACGATTTATCGTGTTAACCGGGCATGATGACTTTGAATACGTACGTAGGGCGCTGCGCAGCGGAGTCGTGGACTATCTGCTGAAGCCGATTGACAAGGATGAGATGTCCGATCTGCTCAAAAGAATCGAAAGCAAGCTGCCTTCAGATGGAGATGGAGAGAGCACCCAACATATCAAGCGAATTCTGGCGTATACCAAGGCTCATTATATGAATGATCTGTCGCTCGACCATCTCGCCGATCTAATGGAACTGCACCCTTCCTATATCAGCAGCCTGTTCAAAAAAGAAACCGGAGATACCTTCGTCAATTATCTCAATGCGCTGCGGATTCATGAAGCCCGCAAGCTGCTGCATACCCATCGGCATCTGTCGGTCAATGAGATCGGACGTCGGGTAGGGATTGAGAATAAACATTACTTCAACAAAGTCTTCAAGAAATACACGGGCATCACGCCGGGCGCTTACCGGGAAGCATCAGAAACAAGAGAGGGGCACGATCGCGTTGTTGTTGATAAATTGGACGGAATCCGTTAGAGGCCCGGAGCTGACGACCTCTGCCGGACGGATGCACCTGGAAGTATGCAGCCCGAACATCGTGCGTATTCGCTATACGCAGGAACCCTATTTTGCCGATAAATCCAGTCTGATCGTAATCGATCGTCCGGCAGCCCCTGTCCATTGGAAACTGCAAGACGAGGGGGAGCGGTTAATCCTGCGCACGGAGGCGATGGACATCGAGATCGACAAGGCAACCTGCGCGTTCAGCTATCGGAATCGGGATGGAGAGCTGCTGTTTCGTGAGCCTGCGGGCGGCGGCAAGACGCTGGAGCCGATTGAAGTGTTTCGGACATCGTTTGCGGCGCAGCATTCCTCGCAGGAGCAGGAAGTCACTTATGGAGCAGATGGGCTGCGCGTGCAGGGAGAGGAGCGCGAGAGACACCTGGATCGACGGGCTTATCGCACGCGGCTTGAATTTGATTGGCAGGATGGAGAAGCCCTGTACGGACTTGGTTCCCATGAAGAAGGCATGATGAACCTTAGAGGTGAGTATCAGTATTTGTACCAGCAGAATCTCAAGGCTTCCATTCCGGTGCTGCTGTCTTCTCGAGGTTATGGGATTCTGGTGGATTCCTGCTCCTCCATGACGTTTCGGGATGATGAAAAGGGTTCTTACCTGGAAACGGATGCGGATGATGAGCTGGAGTTCTATGTGATCTACGGCCCTGAATTCGATACGATCATCTCCGGGATTCGGGAATTGACGGGCGACGTACCGCTGCTGCCAAGGTGGGCGTATGGGTATATTCAGTCGAAAGAGCGGTACGAATCTGCCGAAGAATTGCTTGCTGTAGCGCGGGAATATCGGGAGCGTAAGCTTCCGCTGGATGCCATCGTTCTCGATTGGCAGTCCTGGACGGGCAATCTATGGGGGCAGAAGACGCTGGACCCCGAACGTTTCCCGAACCCTGAAGCGCTGGCGGATGAGCTGCATGCCCTGCACGTCCGATGGATGGTCTCTGTATGGCCGATCATGAGTGAGGGCGGCGACAATCACCGGGAGATGGAAGAGGGCGGTTTTCTGCTGGGCAACCGGGCCACTTATAATGCCTTTGACCCTGAAGCACGGAAGCTCTATTGGAAGCAGGCCAGTGAAGGACTGTTCCGGCATGGGGTGGACGCCTGGTGGTGCGATTGTACCGAACCTTTCGAGGCGGATTGGAAAGGAGCGGTTAAGCCGGAGCCGGAACACCGTATGTCCATTAACACATCCGAGAGCAGACGGTATCTGGATGCGGAATACGTCAATGCGTATTCGCTGGAACATTCGCATGGTCTGTATGAAGGGCAGCGGGCGGAAACGGATCGCAAACGTGTGGTCAATCTGACGCGTTCCGCCTATGCCGGGCAGCATCGGTATGCGACCATCACATGGTCAGGCGATACATCAGCCACATGGGATACGCTGCGCAAACAGATTGCCGATGGGCTGAACTTCTGCATGACCGGCTCTCCGTATTGGACGTCGGACATCGGAGCCTTTTTCGTGCGTAATCAGCCGGAATTGTGGTTCTGGAACGGCGATTATGAACAGGGGACTGCCGACGCGGGCTATCGGGAGCTGTATGTCCGTTGGTTCCAGTTAGGGACATTCCTGCCCATGTTCCGTTCGCACGGGACGGATACACCGCGAGAGATCTGGCGTTTTGGATCGCCGGGTGAACGAGTGTATGACGTGCTGGAGAAGTTCCTGAAGCTGCGCTATCGTCTGATGCCTTATCTATATGCGCTCGCTGCTGCGGTGACGCACGAACGATATACGATCTTCCGTGCTCTGGCCTTCGATTATCGTCAAGACCCGCAGGTACATTCGATCCGCGATCAATTTATGTGGGGCCCTGCCTTTCTGGTCGCTCCGGTTACAGAGCCGATGAATGTGGCGCCCGGCTCTCCTTCCCTGGAAGATGCCGAACCTACGCGATCCGTCTATCTGCCGGAGGGCGTCTGGTATGAGTATTGGAATGAGCAGCGGATGGAAGGCGGTCAGATTGTAAGTGCGGCTGCTGATCTGGGAACGCTTCCGCTCTATGTCCGTGCAGGCTCCATCGTGCCGCTAGGAGGCGATGTCCAATATGCGGATGAAGATCCGCAGGGGCCGATTCATCTGAAGATCTATCCAGGCGGTGATGCGACATTCACGTTGTACTTCGACGAAGGCGATTCCTATGCGTATGAGCAGGGAGCCTATTCGACCCTGTCGTTATACTGGTCGGAAGCCAAGCGATGTCTGACGATTGGCGAGCGTCATGGTCATTATGCGGGCATGTCGGAGCAGCAGATCTTTACTGCCGAGCTGGTCGGCTGTCCCAACATGTCTACCGTGGATTATAGCGGTCAGCTGCTTGAGATCTACGCGGACGAACACGGATTTATTGCTCCCCGTTAACCGGAAATCCTTGTTCACGCGCACGTTTGCGATAAGCCGAAGGAGTCGCCTGCGTATATTTTTTGAACGTGCGATAGAAATGGGGCAGACTGTCGAAGCCGCACTCCAGCGCAATTTGTTCCACCTTGTGGTTGGTTCGCAGCAGACGATCCCGTGCGGCAAAGATCCGCTTGGCCGATAGATACTCGGTAAGATTCATGCCCAGCCGCTGCTTGAACACCCGGCTGAAGTGAGCCGGAGATACAGTCGCCCGTGCCGCCAGCCGGTTTAGCTCCAACGGATCGAATAAGTGCTGGTCAATCTGCGCCAGCGCTTCGCCCAGCCATTGGGGAATGGATGAGGAAGAAGCAGCCGGAAGGGTCTGCGGCAGGCAGTAGCGATTCAGGTGCAGCAGGATCAGATGCAGCAGCAGAGACAGTGCCTGCTCCGCATCCGGGCGCTCAGGCTGCCATTCGGAGCGCAGGGCATCGAGGTCGCGCTCCAGAATATCGCAGTGTTCCCGGCTCAGTGCATAATGATACTGCTTCTGCTGTTTGGCGGTCTCAAACAGTTGTAGATAAGCCTGCGCTTCCTGCGGCAGATGCGCCCGGCTGTGAATCAGCTCGGGGCCGAAGAAGAGGGCGGATGAAGTCACCGGCTTCTCCTGATCGGGGAAGGCGCGGTGCACCGTATTACCGGGAATGACAATCACATCGCCGGGGCGCATCTCATAGAAGGCCTGATCGATGAAGAACGATCCTTTGCCTTCATACACATAGACAAACTCATACCATTCATGATGATGGTCGGGCAGTTCATGGGTGGGACTTTTGGTTTCTTTATAACTAAGCCGCATGGGCAGCGCAAACTCGCGGTCAAAATGTTTACGTATCGGTTTCATGGCGATTTCCTCCAAGGGACGTTCAATCTCTTTCGATCATATCAAGAAAAGGTATAAAATTGCCGAATTACGCAATTTTTATTATCAAATCGGCTGTTAAAATGAAAAAGAAGACGAATGGAGGGAATCACATGCGTATCGATGCTCATCAGCATTTTTGGAACATCAAGCGAGGGGACTATGGCTGGATCACGCCCGAGATTCCCGTGCTGTACCGGGACTTCCTGCCGGAGGATCTGCGTCCCCATCTGCGTCAGCAGCAGATCGATGCCACCATTCTCGTTCAGGCGGCACCTACGATTGAAGAAACCGAATATATTCTGGAGTTGGCCGCGAACGAACCGGATATTGCGGGCGTCGTCGGTTGGCTGGATCTGGAGCACCCGGATTTTCGGATGCAGCTGGCGAAGCTTCGTCAGCATCCGAAATTTGTGGGGCTCCGCATCATGATTCAGGAGATGGAGAATCCCGAACAGCTGTTAGCGCCTGCCTTTATACAAACGCTTACATGGCTGGCTGGGGAGGGGCTGCCCATTGACCTGCTGGTACTCTCCCATCAACTGCCAGTGCTGGCGAAGATGCTGGAGCAGGTCCCAGGTCTGAGGGGCGTAGTCGATCATTTGGCCAAGCCGCCGATTGCTTCGGGACAACTGGAGCCGTGGAGAAGTCATCTGGCTAAGATTGCCGGTTATCCCGGCATCTATTGCAAGCTGTCGGGCATGGTGACGGAAGCCGCAGCGAATTGGGCTGCTTCCGATTTTAGGGATTATATTGAAGCCGCGCTGGAGCTGTTCGGCGCAGAGCGGATTTTGTTTGGCAGCGACTGGCCGGTCTGCCTGCTGGCTGCCGAGTATGCGGATACGATCGAACTGCTGATGGAGACGCTGCATGATCGGTTGTCCCCTGCGGAGCTGGACGCTCTATTTGGAGGCAATGCGATTACATTTTATCGATTGGATCGTCAAACTGATGGGGGTGCAGAGCAATGAAATTTCGTCCGTTAGGCCGTACGGGTCTTGAAGTGTCCGCTCTTAGCTTTGGCGCATCGTCGCTGGGCAGTGTGTTTCGGGAAGTGCCCGAAGAAGAAGGGATTCGCACCGTTCACGCAGCGCTGGATGCAGGCATCAATCTGATCGATGTCTCGCCTTATTATGGACTTACCCGCGCAGAGACCGTGCTGGGTAAGGCGCTCCGGCAGGTATCGCGCGATCGCTATACCTTGTGCACGAAGGCAGGACGTTATGGAAGCGATGAATTCGATTTTTCGCGGGAACGAATTCTTCGCAGTGCCGAAGAGAGCATGGAGCGGCTGGGAACGGATTATCTCGATATTTTGCTGCTGCATGATATTGAATTTGGCTCCATTGAGCAGGTGATGGAAGAAGGGATTCCAGCGCTTGAAGAGTTAAAACGAGCCGGGAAGATTCGCTTCTTCGGCGTCAGCGGTCTGCCGCTGTATGTCTTTGAGCAGGTGCTGTCGCAAGCTTCGCTGGACGTGATCCTGTCCTACTGCCACTATTCGCTGAACGACAGAACGCTGCTTGAGCTGCTTCCGCTGCTGGAGGAAAAAGGGGTGGGCCTGATGAACGCTTCGCCGATCTCCATGGGACTGCTCAGTGACCGCCAGGTACCCGACTGGCATCCAGCCGATGAAGAGGTGCGTGCGGTCTGTACGCGAGCGGCTGCTTACTGCCGGGAACGTGGAGAGGAGATCGCCAAGCTTGCGGTCCAATTCTCCACGGCGGATGAGCGCATTCCCACAACGCTGGTCAGTACCGCCAATCCGGACAATATCATACGCAACGTTCGCTGGACGGAGGAGCCGATGAACCAGGAATTATTGGCTGGCGTGGAAGAGATTCTGAAGCCGATCCAGGGACGGAGCTGGGCGAGTGGACATTCCGGGTGGCAGAGCCAACATTCCCGGAACGCGGAGGGCAGAAGCTGATGAGAGGCATTGTCTGCGAAGAGATCGGACGCTTCGTCTATCGGGAGGATTTGCCTGAACCTGCACGTGAAGCCGGGCAGGCGATCATTCGTATTCGCCGCATTGGCATCTGTGGCACGGATCTCCATGCCTATCGCGGGAATCAGCCGTACTTCGTCTATCCGCGCGTGCTGGGGCATGAGCTGTCGGGTGTCATTGAGCAGATTGGTGAAAATGCAGAAGGGCTGCGCGAGGGAGATCTGGTCAGTGTTATTCCTTATCTGCACTGCGGTCACTGCCGCGCCTGCCGATCAGGAATGACCAACTGCTGCCGCAATATGCAGGTATTTGGCGTTCATGTGGATGGCGGAATGAGAGAGCGAGTCTCGATCCCCATCGCCAATCTATTGAAAGTAGAAGGGTTGGATGCCGATCAAGCGGCGATGCTGGAGCCGCTGGCGATCGGAGCGCATGCGGTTCGGCGCTCGGGTGCAGGCACAGGAGATACCATGCTGGTCATTGGCGCCGGGCCGATTGGGCTTGGTGTGATGGCGATGGCGCGGTTTGCTGGAGCAGCAGTGATTGCAATGGATGTGAATGACGAGCGGCTGGCTTTTACCCAGTCCTGGGCGGGGGCTGAAGCCACCGTTCAGGCGCTGAACGAGCCGGAGCAGACGTTGGATCGGCTGACGGACGGTGACTTTTTCACCCATGTGATCGATTCGACCGGAAGCCTGGCTTCCATGCAGAACGCCTTCCAGTATGTCGGGCACGGAGGCATACTCACTTATGTCGGTCTCGCCAAAGGAACGGTGACGTTTGACGATCCCCATTTTCATGCGCGTGAGATGACCGTTCAGGGTAGTCGAAATGCTACCCGGGAAGACTTCGCACGGGTACTGGAGGCCATCCGCAGCGGGCAGTTGGACGTCACTTCCTATATCTCGCACCGCTGTACCTTTGAGCAGATGATCGAACAGTTTGAGGGCTGGCTTCAGCCGGAGTCCAAACTGATTAAAGCGCTGGTTCAGCTGGATTGATGAAGGGAGGTAGAGCCTGGGTATGGTTCAACAGATTGATCCTACGCAAAATAAAGGTACAGAAGAGAATCGATGTTTATGGTACAAGCAGCCCGCATCGAAATGGAATGAAGCCCTGCCCATTGGCAACGGGCGGCTCGGGGCGATGGTTTTTGGACGCACGGCGGAAGAGAAATTGCAGTTGAATGAAGATTCGCTGTGGTACGGAGGGCCGCGTAATCGCAATAACGAGGATGCGCTGACCTATCTGCCCGAGGTTCGGCGGCTGATTCTGGCAGGAAGGCTTCAGGAGGCGGAAGAGTTGGCCGCGATGTCGATGGCCGCACAGCCGGAGGCGCAGCGTCATTATCTGCCGCTGGGGGATCTGCTGCTGTCTTTTGGTGGACACGAAGACAGCCGCATTGAGGAGTACCGCAGAGAGCTGGATCTGGACGAAGGTATCAGCCGCGTCACTTATCGTCTGGAAGGTCGGCGGTATACACGTGAGCTGTTTGCCAGTCATCCCGATCAAGCGCTGGTCATGCGCATCTCCAGTGAGCAGGCAGGCGGGATCTCCTTGAAAGCGAGATTCGATCGGGGCGCGTGGCGTTATGTGGAAAAGACCGGAAAATGGGGAAGCAGCGGCATCACCATGCGAGGCTACGGCGGGGGTGAAGGCGGGATTTCCTTTGCTGCGGTGCTCAAAGCCATTCCTGAAGGCGGCAGCTGCCGTACGATTGGTGAATATGTATGGATCGAAGGGGCAGATGCGGTTACCCTGCTGCTCGCGGCGGGCACGACCTTCCGAGTCGCTGACCCAGAAGAGGATTCCAAACGGCGGTTGGATGAGCTTGAGCATCAATCCTACGCAGAGTTAAAAGCCCGTCATATCGCCGATTATCAGGCACTGTATACGCGGATGCAGCTATCGCTGCCGGAAGATCCCCTGCTGGTTCAACGACCAACCGATGAACGGTTGGAGCGCTTTGCGCAGGGCAGCGATGACCACGGCCTGCTGACGGACTATTTCCACTACGGCAGATATTTACTGATCGCCTCCAGCCGCCGTGGATCGCTTCCCGCGAATCTTCAGGGTATCTGGAACGACAGCTTCATGCCCCCCTGGGACAGCAAGTTCACGATCAACATCAATGCCCAGATGAATTATTGGCATGCGGAGACGTGCAATCTCGCCGAATGTCATGAGCCGCTGTTTGATCTGATCGAACGAATGCGGGAACCGGGGCGAGTCACCGCTCGCGTGATGTACGGCTGCGAAGGATTCACTGCGCATCACAATACTGACATCTGGGGCGATACCGCTCCGCAGGATACCTATCTGCCTGCTTCATTCTGGCCGCTTGGCGCAGCCTGGTTATGTCTGCATCTCTGGGAACACTACCGATTCGGCGGTGATCGACAGTTCCTCGCTTCTTCTTATGACACGATGAAGGAGGCTGCTGTCTTCCTGCTGGACTATCTAATGGAAGACGATCAAGGGCGTCTGATTACCTGCCCATCCGTTTCGCCGGAAAATACGTACATTCTGCCAAGCGGCGAATCGGGTGTGATCTGCGCAGGAGCCAGCATGGACTTCCAGATTATCGAGGCGCTGTTCGGGGCCTGCATCGAAGCTTCGCAGATTCTGGATAAAGACGAGGCCTTCCGTGAACAATTGAATACAGCTCTGAAGCGGATTCCGGCGCCCAAGATCGGTCGTCATGGACAGATTCAGGAATGGATGGAAGACTACGAGGAAGCCGAGCCGGGGCATCGTCATATCTCGCATTTATTTGCCCTGTATCCGGGCGCTTCCATCGATCCGGTAGACACGCCGGAATTGGCGAATGCTGCACGCGTGACCCTGGAACGCCGATTGGCAAGCGGCGGCGGACATACCGGCTGGAGCCGAGCCTGGATCATCAATTTCTGGGCCAGACTCCAGGATGGAGAGCGAGCCTATGCCAATGTGCGTGCCCTGCTGGAGAAGTCTACCCTGCCGAATCTGTTCGACAACCATCCTCCCTTCCAGATCGATGGGAACTTTGGCGGTACCGCAGGGATTGCAGAGATGCTGCTTCAGAGCCATTCGGGAGAACTGCGTCTGCTTCCTGCGCTGCCTGAAGCCTGGAGCGAAGGCCGGGTGAGTGGACTATGCGCTCGCGGTGGTTATACCGTAGACATGATTTGGTCGAATGCTGAGGTTACGCAGGTGTCGATCACCTGCCGTGCGGACGGAAAGTGTCGCCTTACAGCCCCGGGACTTCAGGAGATCCTCTTTGAAGCTCAGGCGGGTCAGACTTATACATTTGGCGCTTAATTTGTCGGTGACTTGGTTAGTTTCCTGTTTTCCCTTATACTAGGGGGGACATGGGAGGCTCCCGATCTGGGGGTCCCTAGCGGTGTAACGCCGCAGGAAGCCAAGTGAGGAGATGACTGTGGATCATGGAGACCGTTGATTTTAAGAACAAGCCCACGCTGATGGGGGAAAAAGTGCAGCTTCGTCCTTTTGCAGAAGGCGATGGAGAAAAGATGATCGCCATCCTGGAGGAAGTGGATGTTCGGCGTCTAACCGGATCGGCGGTTGATGATGCAGAAGCTTCCCAACCGATGACAGAGGAACAGAAAGCGCGAACACTGGCTTGGTATGCGAACTTAAATGAGCAGCCGGATCGCCTGGATCTGGCTATCATCGATCAGGAGAGCGGCGAGCTGATTGGCGAAGCCGTATTTAATGAATACGATGACAACGCGCATAACGTAAACTTCCGGATTCTGATTGGTTCGGCGGGTCAAGGCCAGGGCCTTGGAACGGAAGCAATCCGTCTCTTTATCCGTCATGGATTCGAGACGATGGGATTGCACCGGATCGGCCTGGAAGTGTTCAGCTTCAATCCGAGGGCAGAACGCGTGTACATCAAGAGTGGGTTTGTGCTGGAAGGGATTAAGCGCGAAGATTTTGCTTACAACGGAACGTATATCGATTCCAAAGTCTATGGGATGCTCAGAGCGGACTATGACCAGGTGAATACGAAGCTCCACTAGACACCTATCCAGCGAGTACCTTGACCGATCAAGATGTTAGGTCACGCTCATCGAAAACCTTAAATGTAATTCGGTCAAGGTACTCGGTCGAAGATATGGATTGGGGCAAGAGAAAAAGCCAAAAAAGAGGAGGCCGACATCGGCTTCCTCTTTTGTATTTGATGATCGGCTGTTCAACCAAACAACCCAACCTCATTTATGGTTTACGCTCATTGGTTCTGCCCAAGTCTTTGTTGAACGATCAGGCGCCGCTCCCGGTGCCAGAGCCAAGTTCGGCTTCCTGCACCCGAACCCGGCTGACCGCACGGCGGGATCGTCCGGGGATACGCGGTGGTTTGGGGATGGAGAATTTGGATGTTTTTTTGTAGCCGGAGACCAGCACACCAGCCAGAATCAATACGGCGCCGACGTAACCCTGTGCGCCCAGCATCTCGCCAAGGAAGAGGAAGCCAAACAGCGCGGCAAACACCGGTTCCAGCGAGAATAAGACGCCGATTCGTTCCGGTGTCGTATGCTTCTGGGCGATTGTCTGGACAATGTAGCCAAAGGCGCTGCAAATGACGGCCAATCCAATCACGGATACCCAGCCCTGCGTGCCCTGCGGCATGGAAGGCGTCTCAAAGCCAAATCCAAAGATTAATCCGAACAAGCCGATGAATCCAATCTGGAGGACGCCCAGCGTCAAGCCATCGGAACGTTTGGAAAATCGGTTGGTCATGATGATGTGGATGGCATAGATGAAGGCACCGGCCAGACACATCGCGGAGCCTGACTCAAACGTCAGGGAATGCTGTAGGGTCAGCAGTGCAATACCGCCTATCGTAAGCAGGATGCCCGCAGCGGTAGCGATACTTGGCGCACGCCGCGTCAGCACAATCTGAATCATCGGCACGAAGACGACCATGGCGCTGGTCAGGAATCCCGCAGAAGAGGCCGTAGTCGTCTCCAGACCTTTAATCAGCAGGGATAACATGACGAACATGACGAAGCCAAGCGCCGCACTTTCTCCCAGTGTCTTGAGATTGGTTCCGCGCAGGCGCCGCCAGAATAGCGGAGCGGTCAGGGCAAAAGCCAGCAGGAAACGCCAGGCGATCAGCGTAAAAGGCTCCATTCCGTCCAAACCGGTCTTCATAAGCAGGTAAGACGAACCCCACCCCGCCGAGACCAGCGCAATCGCCAGATCGGCCGTTTTTTTCGTCATGCGTAATTTCATTTTCTTCGTCATCCTCTTCCCCATAAAAATCCGTTGCAATTTTGCCTTTCCCAGTATAAGTTGAAGAAAAGCATGAGAAAAGCGAATGTTTTTCATGATGAGCATGAATAATGTTAATGATGGAAAGAGGCCCAACATAATGACCAATCATAAATATGAAGCGTTCCTCAAGACCCTGGAGACCGGAAGTTTAACGAAGGCTGCCGCAGCGCTGGGTTATACTCAATCGAGCATCAGTCACATGCTGAACGCGCTGGAAAAAGAGTGGCGGTTGACCCTGCTGATCCGGGACCGTTCCGGTATCCGCCTGACTTCCGATGGGCAGCGTCTGCTGCCTTATATGCGGGCGGCGGTACAAGCTGAACGCGAATTGATCGATGAGACTGCCAACCTGCGCGGGCTGCGATCGGGTCTCATCCGGCTGGCAACGTTTACCAGCGCGGCAGTCAACTGGCTGCCAGCCTTGATTAAGACTTTCCAGCAGGAATATCCGGGCGTGGATTTTGAACTGCTGCATGGACATTATACCGATATTGAAAATTGGCTGGAGACCGGGCAGGCAGACTGCGGATTCCAGCGGCTTCCCGTACGTTCCGGGTTTGAAAGTCGGTTTCTGACTCAGGATCGGCTGTTGGTGATTCTGCCGGAAGGTCATCCGCTGGCCGGACTGGATCGTTTCCCGATTGAAGCACTGGGTGACGAAGCTTTTTTGCTGCTTGAGGAAGGAACCGTTAACGAGATCACGGAAATTTTTGAGCAGCACGGTATCCATCCGCGCGTGCGCTTCACAGCCCGGGACGATTACGCGATCATCTCTATGGTGGAAAGTGGGCTGGGCATCAGCATCCTGCCAGAATTGGTTCTGAACCGAACGCCTTACCGTGTGGTGCAGAAGGAACTGAGCGTCCCGGCGTACCGACGTCTGGGCATTTGTCTGCGTCGGGGGGAACACGCTTCGCCTGCGCTGCGTCGATTCCTGGAACACGTGGAAGCGTATCCGGCTTTTCAACAAGAACATTCGGTGGAGACGAAGGAGTAGGACTTTTTTGCGTCAAAAGGCAGGAACCGAGCAGGGTCACCGCGAATTGAATCAGGTGAGAAATCCGCAAAGGCGGGGGAGGTCACTTATGTCCACGTTGGAAGTAAGAGGGAACCACTTTTATTATGAAGATGAACCCATTCAACTGCGTTCGGGAGCCATTCATTATTTCCGCGTCGTTCCGGAATATTGGGAGCATCGGCTGCAAAGTCTGATTGCCTGCGGTCTGAATACGGTGGAAACCTATGTCGCCTGGAACGTGCATGAACCCAAGGAAGGACAGTTTGTCTTTGACGGCATTGCCGATCTGGAAGCGTTTATCCGATTGGCGGGTTCGCTGGGCCTGCATGTGATTGTACGTCCAAGTCCATACATCTGCGCGGAATGGGAATTCGGCGGACTGCCCGGCTGGCTGCTCAAGGACGGAGATCTTCGTCTGCGCTGTGCCGAACCTGCTTTTCTGGACAAAGTGGATGCTTACTTCGATGAGCTTCTGCCGCGTCTCAAGCCTCTGCTCTCGACCCATGGAGGACCTGTTCTGGCACTTCAGATTGAAAACGAATACGGCAGCTATGGTTCGGATCAGACGTATCTGGCGTACCTGCGCGACGGCATGATTCGGCGGGGCATGGATGTGCTGCTGTTTACTTCGGATGGTCCGGAAGACTTCATGCTGCGCGGCGGAATGGTGGAAGGGGCACTGGCAACCGTTAACTTTGGCTCCGGAACCCGGAAGGCATTTGAAACCCTGCGCAGGCATCAGCCGGAAGGTCCGCTGATGGTCATGGAATTCTGGGACGGCTGGTTTGACCGCTGGCTGGGTCCTCACCATACACGTCCGGCTTCGGAGATTGTCACCGAACTGGAGCAGATGCTGGAACTGGAGGCTTCGTTTAACTTCTATATGTTCCATGGCGGAACGAACTTTGGCTTCATGAATGGAGCCAACCATGTCAACTTCTATGAACCGACGATTACCAGCTATGACTACAGCGCTCTGCTGACGGAAAATGGCGAAACGACCGAAGCTTACTTCGCGGTGCGTGATCTGCTGGCTTCCCGCCTGGGTCTGACCCTGCCTGAGCCGCCGCAAGCCAAGCCCAAGGCTGCTTATGGCCGGGTCGAGCTGAAGGAGTACGCAGAGCTGTTCGGTCAGGCAGATGGCCTGTCCGGTGGAGCGATCCGCTCTTCCACACCTGAGCCGATGGAGCGAGTGGGGCAGGAGTATGGATTTATTCTATATTCGACCCGCGTCGGTTCCGAACATCATGGAGGCAAGCTGTTCCTTCAGGATGTTCATGATCGGGCGATTGTATTCGCCGATGGCGAGCAGATCGGGCTGGTCAATCGCTGGGAAGAACAGCCCGGCATCGAACTGCATATCCCGGCAGAAGGCATCGCGCTGGATATTCTGGTCGAGAATATGGGCCGGATCAACTACGGCCCGTTGATGCGCGACCGCAAGGGCATTACCGAAGGCGTACGCGTCGGTAATCAATTCCTGCACGGTTGGGACATCCGCCCGCTGCCGCTGGACGACCTGTCGGCTGTTTCATTCGCCGAAGGATCGCCTGCCTCGCTGCCTGGCGACGAGAAGGCCGGTTCACGTCCGGCCTTCTACCGCGGAACCTTTGACGCGGAAGATCCGGCGGATACATTTATCCGCACGGATGGCTGGCGCAAGGGAGCCGTATGGATCAACGGCTTCGCCCTCGGCCGCTATTGGCAGGCCGGACCGACCAAGACCCTGTATGTACCGGCGCCGCTGCTGCGCCGCGGCGAGAATGAAGTGGTCGTGCTGGAACTGCACGGGTTTGCCGCAGTGGGCGAAGACAACGCCCATCCGTTTATCGAACTGACAGATACTGCCGATCTCGGCTGATCGAAGCCGCAGTCGTCAGCATTTGGTTAGGTATGGCAGGAGCAGGTCCGCCTTCATCATTAAGGCGGGCCTGTTCCTGTCTGACCAACCGTGAATCCACAAGAGGAGGAATGGGTATGTCATGGACTTCGGAAGCCGGAGGCGGAAGAGAGTTTAATATCGGGCAGAACGCGCTGGCGGATCTGCGCTTTTCCTTTCAGATGTGCGGTACCCACTGGCGTCAGGTGACGACAGGCTGGTCTTATCCGTCCCACGATCATGCGCTGTTTGAGTTGAATTATGTGATGGAAGGACAGCAGATCATGACCGTCGAGGGTCGTCGGCATATTCAGCAGGCAGGCGATCTTCTGCTGTTGGAACCGGGATGCAGTCATGAGAGCCGCATCGGGCGTTCGCCTTCGATGACCTATTTCTGCATGCACTTTGACATTGATGATGATGTGATGTACGGACGAATGGCGGCGCTGGGCAGCGTGCTATTCGCTTCGGATGCCGAGCTGACGGCGAAGCTCAAGCCCGAGCTGGAGCGGTTGACCCGATTATGCGGCGCAGAAGCAGAGGGAGCTGCGGAGGCGCTGGAAGTCCGGGTGTCCCTGCTGCGTATTCTGCTGGAGCTGTGCACCTACTCACTGGATCGGGCAAGTTCCGATCCACAGGTGCCTGCTGCGAACAATCAGCAGTTGGAAGCCGCACGGCTGCTGCGGGAACGCTATACGCTGGAGAAGAAACTCGAAGATTTTCTCGGCGATCCGAACGCAGGGGAACGCTTGAGCGACCGTTCTTTGTTTCCACCGTTTAATTGGGTGGGGCTGTTCTCTGTCATGGTGCCGGATCGGGAGTTCTGGGGCAAGCCGGATCGCTTCCTGGCGAAGACGCTGCTTGATGATGCGCTGTCGGAGTATGGGGTCTCTGCGGTGGCTGTTGGTGAGCAGCATCTGACCGCCGTTCTGTTCGCCAACAGTTACAGTATTCCACCGCTGGAGGAATACGCCGCCGACTGCCGCCGTATGCTGGAGCGCAGACTGAATATGCCGGTTCGTCTGGGCGTAGGTGGAGTAGCCGCTTCACCAGGCGAACTCAAGGGTCTGTACCGCCAGAGCCTGAGTCGATTGGGGCTGAACGAATCGTATGATCCGCTCCCGAACTTTGATTTTATGAACCGCACGGTGCGCCTGGCGCTGCTTGCGCTGGAATCGGAATACGATGACCCTGGACTTACCTTGGGGCGGCTGGCCGAGAAGCTGGAACTGACGCCGAACTATCTGAGCGGTTTGTTTACCACGGAGACGGGGCATCCCTTCACCTGGCATCTCACCCGGATTCGCATGGATCGGGCGTGCCGATTATTGAAGGAAACGATGTTGAAAGTGCATCAGGTTGCTCGTCAGGTCGGGTATGCCGACCAGGCCTATTTCAGCCGCTGCTTCAAAGCAACGGTCGGAGTTAGCCCCGCTGCTTACCGCTCCAGACAGCATGAAGAATGAAGAATACGCTTACAATTTGTCGTAGAATTATCCAAAAAAACATAGATGTGTACATTGTCTGGTTCAAGCGCTGGTGACATACTGGAACCAAAGCGCAGCATGGGAGGGACGAGCATGTACAAAGTGATCGTAGCGGATGACGAGCCGATGATGCTCGAAGGTTGGAGAACCATGATTGACTGGGCGGCTTATGGTTATGAGTTATGCGGAGCAGCTTCCGACGGGGAAGAGGCACTGGAGTTGTTTCATGCGGTTCAACCTGACCTGCTAGTCACGGATATTCGGATGCCCGGCTTGGACGGCCTGGAGTTGATCCGAGCCATTCGCAGTCATCCGGACTGTCAGGTCCGAACGATTATTGTCAGCGGCTATGCGGAATTTGGCTATGCGCAGCAGGCGATGCGCTTTGGAGTGGATCGATATGTGCTCAAGCCGATCGTGACGGAAGAGATTCATGATGTGCTGGGCGATCTGTACACCCTGTTGGACCAACATCGCCTTGAGCAGCTGTCGGATGAAGCGCTGCGAGCAGCTGAGGAGGAAGCATCGGTGCTTCGCCTGCTTCAAGGCGGCTGTTCACCAGCGCAAGCTTCGCGCGTACTTGGCGCTTCGGCGCAGAGCGGACTGTGCATGCTGCTGGCGGAGGCCTGCGGGATGCCGGAAACGGACGAACGTGGACGGGATTCCGCCCGCGCCGCCATGCGGCTTGCATCCGGCGAACTGCGCAGTTCGGGAATTCCTTGCTGGAACTTTGAGGAAGGGGGAGGCCGCTCCGGTCTGCTGGCTGCCTGCGAACCGCGCCTGCTGGAGCGGCGGCTGGAGATGCTGCGCGAGACGTTTCCCTGGCTGTCCCTGTATGCCAGCGGGGGCGAACACGGCTACGAGGCGCTGCCCAAGCTGTACGCACAGGCGCTGGCTGTACGTGAACGCATGCTTCCTTTTGGTCGTTCCGGTTGGTACCGTCATGGGGAGGTTGAACCCTTCGGGCGTGTAGGGTTCGCGGAATCATTGACCGCTGCGCAGCATGTCCTCGCGCGGGTGGAAGCCGGGGAACCGGACGAAGCGGCCCGCGCAGCCGCTGATTTGTTCCGCTTGTTCGAGCGGCTGTCTGCCCCGACCGGCTGGATGGAGGGGATCGTTCGCTACCTGGTGGGCGAACTGCTGCGCCGCAGAGCGGAGATTCCGGCGGCTCATCGCGGGGCGGTTCCGGAAGAGGAGCCTGACCTTTCAGGCGAACGCTTCCATATGCCGACCACGGAGGCGGAATTGATACTGCGCTGCAAGCGGGAAGCCGAACGAGTTCGCCAGGGACGAATGAAATCCGAGAATAGCAGTTCTCCGCTGGCTGAAGCGGTCGAGTATGTACGGCGGCATTACAAGGATAAGCTCCAGCTGCGGGAGCTGGCAGAGAAGTTTCATTTGAACCCGGTTTATTTTGGTCAGCAGTTCAAGCGCGAGACGGGACACGGATTTAATGATTATGTACATCTGCTGCGTGCGCAGGAGGCTCAGCGATTGCTGCGTCGAACGGATATGAAGGTCGCCGAGATCGGCTGTATGCTGGGTTATCATGATACCGAGTATTTCACTTGCAAGTTTAAGGCGGCTACAGGAGAGCTGCCTTCGCAATATCGGGCGAAAGAATGGGTGAGGGAATCATGAACAGAAGGCCTTTCTCTCGGCTGCGCTTAGACGATGTACCATTAAAAAGAAAATTTCTGTTGATCTATCTGCTCTGCGTGCTGCTTCCGATCATGTCCATTAATCTGTTTTTCTACTATCGAACGTCCAGCGATATTCAGGTGCGGGAGCAGGAGAATCTGCGTCGATCGGTTGAGCGGGCGGGTGGTGAGCTGCTCGGAATGATTGATGAGAGCATTGCTCTCAGCCGCTCCATCGCAGCCGATGATTCGCTGTATGCGGCGATCGATCAGACTTACGCCTCTCCGTCCAGCTATTATGCCGTATACGATGAATTCTTACGGGACAAGCTGACACGTTACATGTCCGCCAACATTCAGGATGTTCGGGTCTACACGGAGAACGACAGTATTCAGGACGGTTCCAATTATCGGGTCATTCAGGCGGGAGACAAGGAGCCGCCATGGATTCATGCCGTGGAGAAATCAACTTCGCCGATCGCTTTGACGGCTTACCTGGATGAAGAACCTTACAAACCGGGACGCCGCATCAGCATCGTAGGCCGAATGAATGTCTATCCTTCCTATTCGACCTATGCCAAATATTCCCGGGTCGATCTGGACTTGGCCAGAGTGTCCTCCATTCTCAATCGGGAGAAGAACAGTGTGAAATTTCGACTGGTGGATGAGCGAGGGAGGGTCGTCGCAGATGGGATTGGAGGACGCGATGGCGAGGGCACTTTTTACGATAATCCTGCACTGAGCACCGATGAAGAAAAATCCGGATTTGCCCTGGAACGACCTCTGGGCGTGCAGAGTTACGTCAAAGGCTGGAAGCTGGTTGGCATTGCGGATACCCGGTATATCGACAGCCTCAAGCAGGAGTCCCTGCGGTCGATTTTGGTGCTGGGAATTGTAAGTACCATTGTGCCTTCGCTGCTGATTTTCTTTATTTTTCGTTCGTATCACGCCCGCGTCACGAAGCTCTCGAGACATATGGAGCGGGTGCGGAGTGAGCGTTTTGAGCTGATTGATATTCCGGAAGGCAAGGACGAGATTGGCGGTTTGATTCGCGCCTTCAATCTGATGACCGGACGGATTCGCGCGTTAATTAATGACGTCTACAAGTTGGAGATTCGGCAGAAAAATCTGGAGCTGGATCGGGTGCGTACGGAACTGGCCATGCTTCAGAGTCAGGTCAATCCCCATTTCCTGTTTAACACGTTAAATGCGGTTCTGGTGGTCTGTACCAAAAATGGCTACCGCGAGATTACGGAAATTGTCAAAAATCTGTCGCTTCTGATGCGGCAGCTGCTCAGTCGGCCGGACGATATGGTGCCTCTTGAAGAGGAATTGCAGTTTATCCGCATGTATCTGGAGATTGAAAAATTCCGCTTCGGAGACCGTTTTGATTATGCGTTTGACATTGGGCCTCATGCCCAGGAGTTCCGAATTCCCCGAATGAGCCTTCAGCCGCTGGTGGAAAATGCCTGCAAGCATGGTCTGCAAGGGCGTAAGGCAGGACGCAAGATCGAAATCTCAGCAAAGTTAAGCGGTGAAGGTCTACAGCTGCTTGTCCGCGACAATGGTGTGGGGATGGATGAGGCTCAACTGCGTCAGGTTAGCGAGCGCATGAGTCTGGAACATCCGGCGGATGGACGAAGTGTGGGACTGCGTAATGTGCACCGCCGCCTGGAACTGTTCTATCGGGGCGATGTTCGACTGTTGATTCGCAGCCGCGAAGGAGAAGGGACAGAAGCCGGATTTTTGATTCCCGCTCTGTGGTTGAAGCATGGAGAGAACGTACCGTATCCGTGGGAGAAGGAGGCTTAATCATGTACGACGTACTGTTGGTGGATGATGAACCTTTTGCGATTGAAGGGTTAAAGTTGTTGATCGACTGGGAAAAGTACGGGTTTCGCATCCAGGGAACCTGTGAGAATGGAGAGGAAGCGATCCACCGAATCCGCAGCGACCGTCCGGATCTGGTTGTGACCGACATTCGGATGCCGGTGATGGATGGGCTGCGTTTAATTGAAGAAGCTCGCAAGACGGAGGATCACTCCCCGTTGTTTGTCATCATGAGCGGTCACGATGATTTCGACTATGCGCTTCGTGCCATGCGGCTGGGTGTGTCCAACTATCTGACCAAGCCGGTTGCCGATGATGAAGCCGAAGAGATGCTTCGCAGCTTGAGCGCTCGGCTTGAGGAACAATCCAAGCAGGCAGCAGCCGCCCGTGAACGCGAAGCGCAGAGAGAGCGGCGGGCGCTGGCTTTTCTGCTGTTCGGAAGCGAAGAACAACGAATGGATGCGCTGCCGGAGCTTGGTCGTTTGTCGGGCATTGCAGCGAGCTGGATCTATATTCGTTTGAAAACGGAAGTGAAGTGGATGCCTGCTGTACGTGCTACTGTCCTTGCGCTTGAGGAGAACAGCTGCTGTCGAATGGTCGAAGCAGGCAGTTTTTCGTTTGGCGTGGCGATTGGATCGGAGGAAAATGAGGCTTCGGAAGCGGCCAGACGTTTTGCCGAGACTTTCATGCAGAATCTTCCTCCAGAAGCCCAGGGGCATATTCGACTGGCTGCGGGGGTCAGTGTAGCCAAGCCGGAAGAACTGATCGCTTCCATGGAGACGGCAGAAGAAGCGGCAAAGTTTCTGTTTTTCGGAGAAGAAGAGATCATCTTGTATCGAGATGTGAAGCATCGGGAGCTGTCCAGCGATCCTTCGGTTCTTACATTGGCGGACCGAATTGCGGCACTGACAGAGACGGGGAGTGAAGAAGAGATTCGCGCGGAGATCCAGGGAGCTTTTGCCCGCTTTGAAGCGCGGCTGATGCTGCCTGAACTGGTCGAGACTTTCTCCACCCGGGTTGCCGTGCGCTGTGCGTCGATCTGCGAGGAGCTGGGGGGCGATCCGGAAGAGATCATTAGGCGGTCGCCTTTCTTCGGCAGTGCAGCCAATTCGCAGGATCTGGAGGGCACAAGGCGCTTATTAGAAGAGTTTTGCCTCACCTTCCGTACGGAAGCCTCCAGACTGCGGGAACGCAGCAGTGGAGGAGTTCAGGCTCAGGTGGCCGAATTTCTGCGCAGCCATTATACCGAGAGCTTTACGATCCGTGAGTTGGCTGAGATGTTTTATGTCCATCCGGTGTATCTGGGACAGTCCTTCACACGACGATATGGAATGGGCATTGCCGAGTTCGTGCATGATCTCCGAATCGAAGAAGCCTGCCGACTGCTCCGCAGCAGCGAACTTTCGTCCGCAGCGGTTGCCGAACGGCTTGGCTATAAGGCTTATCAGCATTTTCTGAAGCAATTCGAGAAGAAGACAGGGATGAAACCGGCGGAATTCAGAGCGCAAGCCTTCGGCTGAGCGTTCTTTTTTTGTCTCGGATCGGAAAGGAAGTTAAATTCAGGGGGGTAGAAGCTTAAATCCAGTTATGATGTAAGCGTATTCATTGATACATAATAAAAGAGCAAACAGGATTACATTTCCGAGGAGGTCAACCTATGGGGGGATACAAAATGAAAAAAATGTGGGGCGGCGTTTCGCTGCTGATGGCAACAGCCCTGACACTATCGGCATGCGGAGGCGGTGACGCGAAAACAGCTGAAAGCGATTCCGGCAAGATGACGATTTCCGCGTTTATCAGTACACCAAACCAGGCACCGACGGAAGACAACCGCATTTACAAAAAGATCGAAGATGAGCTTGGCGTCAAATTGAACATGGAATTCCTGGTCGGCGACTTGCAGCAGAAGCTGGGCGTCATGATCGCAGGCGGCGATTATCCGGATCTGATTACGGCTGATACGAAGCTGGTTGCAGCCGGCGCCGTGATTCCGCTGGAAGACCTGATCGAGAAGAACGCGCCTAACCTCAAGAAACATTATGAGAAATACTGGAACCAAATGAAAGACTCCAGCGATGGCCACATCTACTGGCTGCCGAACTACGGCGCTTACTCTGGCGAATTCCATAACAATAACTACAATGGACCGGCGTTCTGGATCCAGAAAGCGGTACTGGAAGACGCAGGCTACCCGACGCCGAAAACACTGGAAGACTTCACAAAACTGATTCGTGATTACGCAGCGAAAAACCCGACGATCGATGGGCAGCCGACGATCGGCTTCACGACGCTGGCTTCCGACTGGCGGACGTTCCCACTGCTTAACCCGCCGGAACACTTGACGGGCCACCCGAACGACGGCGGCGTTGTCGTGGACAACGATGTAGCAACCGTTTTCGCGGACAAAGACATCTCAAAACGGTATTACAAAGAACTGAACGGCCTGTATAACGAAGGTCTGTTCGACAAAGAAGCTTTCGTACAGAACTATGACCAGTATCTGGCGAAACTCTCCTCGGGTCGCGTACTCGGCATGTTCGATCAGAAATGGAACTTCCAACCGGCTGAAGACACACTGGTATCCCAGGGCAAGATTGATCGCACATATGTTGGCTTCCCGCTGACTTATGATTCGTCAATCAAAGACCACTATCTGGATCGTCCGGTCATCAACCTGAACAATGGCTTCGGTATCAGTAAAAACGCCAAAGATCCAGTCAAGATCATCAAGTTCCTGGATTCTCTGATGGACGAAAAGTATCAAAAGCTGCTCAGCTGGGGCGAAGAAGGCGTGGACTACGTTGTGGACGACAAAGGACGCTTCTCCCGTACACCAGAGCAGCGCAAACAGCAGGAAGACCCAACCTGGAAGCTGGCCAACCGTGCAGACGGCTTCTACGGCGCGGCTCCAAAAACGCAAGGTACGTTTACGGACGGCAACGCGACAAGCGCAGGCGAGCAGCCGGAAGAGTTCTATGCCAGCTTGAAAGACGAAGACAAGAAACTGCTGGATACTTACGGATTCAAAACATGGGCCGACTTCTTCTCACCAGCTCCTGAGAACGCCGTGTATTACCCAGCTTGGCAGGTCGATTTGATCGAAGGCTCCGATGCTTCCGTTGCGAACAAACAAATGACTGATACCTCGCTGAAATACCTGCCGCAGGCGGTTATGGCGGAAGACGGCAAGTTCGACGCAGTATGGGACGATTACGTGAATGCCTTTAGCAAGATCAATGTCAAAGCTTACGAAGATCGCATCAATGAGCAAATTCAGTGGCGGATCAAGAACTGGACCGTCAAAAAGTAAAAAAAGGCGTAACGGATCGGGGAAGACGCTTGGCGTTTTCCCCGATCTTAAATAGCCGATATAGGCCGGAGGGCCGGTTAGGGGGAGAGCACCATGGCTAAAGCCATTTCGCGCAAGTCCGCATCCACGGATATGCCCAAGTCTTCATTAATGAAAAAGCTGCGCAGCCAAAAGCAGCTCATGTTCATGTCGCTTCCAATCGTGGTTTATATTCTGGTCTTCTCGTACTACCCGATTTGGGGTTGGACGATGGCTTTCCAGGATTACAGCCCGGCGAAAGCTCTTTCGGAGCAGAAATGGGTCGGATTCAAGCATTTCGCCTTCCTGTTTACGGATGAGGCGTTCCTGCGCGTCCTGCGTAACACGGTTGCTATGAGTTTGATTAACATGATTCTCGGTTTTGTGACCGCCATCTTGTTCGCACTGCTGTTGAATGAGATCAAAGGCCGCTTTTTCAAAAGAACGATTCAAACCGTATCCTATCTGCCTCACTTCCTGTCCTGGATCATTGTAACCGGGATTGTCGCCACCTCACTGTCTGTAGACGGCGGGATTATCAATGTGGTGCTGATGAAGTTAGGATTTATCAGTGAACCGATCATGTGGCTGAGTATTCCGAAATACTTCTGGGGCATCGTCGGTGCTTCCCACGTCTGGAAAGAGCTTGGCTGGAACGCCATCATCTACCTGGCCGCCATCACATCGATCGACCCTTCGCAATATGAAGCGGCCGAGATCGACGGAGCCAACCGGTATCAAAAAATGTTTTACATCACCCTGCCTGGGATCAAGTCCATTGTAGTCATCCTGTTGATTATGAACATGGGCTGGATGCTGGAAGCCGGCTTTGAAGTGCAGTACCTGCTGGGTAACGGTGTCGTCGTGGACTGGTCGCAGACCATTGACATCTTCGTCCTCAAGTACGGCTTACAGATCGGTAACTACTCCCTTGCAACCGCAGCCGGCATATTCAAGACGATCGTCAGTATTACGCTGATCTTCGCCGCTAACTCCATTGCCAAACGCTTGGGCGAAGAACGATTGATCTAATGACTTGTCTCGCTTCAATCGCAGCATTTGGTTCATCTGATTGAGACAAGACACGAGTATGAAGGAGGACAATAACCGATGAATACGAAAAAGATGCGGCTGGAGCCGCTTGTATTCCATACGCTAAACGGCTTACTCATGATTGCCATCGCCGTGATTACGCTCTATCCATTCCTGAACACCTTTGCAGTATCCATGAACGCCGGTAATGATACCATTCGGGGCGGGATCTATCTGTGGCCCCGGATCTGGACGGATCAGAACTATCGTGCAGTGTTCGCCAACGGTCACCTGCTGAATGCTTTCTGGATTTCGGTAGCGCGAACGGTTATTGCAACCGTACTGAGTTTGTTCCTGACTTCCATGCTGGCTTATACATTGAGCCGCAAAGATTACGTGCTGCGCAAACCGATCACCATTCTGGTTGTACTGACCATGTACTTCAGTGCAGGTCTGATCCCAACGTACTTCCTGATGAAAGATCTGCATCTCGTCGGCAGCTTCCTGGTCTACATCGTACCCGGACTCATCAGCGCCTTCAACATGATCGTCATTCGGACGTACATCCAGACGCTGCCGGAAGGCTTGATCGAGTCCGCCAAGATCGACGGTGCCGGCGATTTCCGGACCTTCATCTCGATCATCCTGCCGCTCTGTCAGCCGGTACTGGCAACCGTAGCCTTGTTCGTAGCGGTGGGGCAATGGAACTCCTGGTTCGACACGTTCCTGTACGCTTCGTCCAAGCAAAATCTGAGTACCCTGCAGTTCGAGCTGATGAAGCTGCTCTCTTCCTCCATGAACCTGAACAGCAGTGTAGCCAGCTCCAGCGGCGCCGATCCGTCAGCGGCTGCACAGAACATGGTAACACCAGTCTCGATTCGTGCGGCGATTACCATTGTCGCTTCGGTGCCGATCCTGCTGGTCTATCCTTTCATGCAGAAATACTTCGTACATGGCCTCCAGTTGGGCAGTGTGAAAGAGTAGGTTAAGCGAACAACGATTAAAGGATTTCATGCTAAAGGATTCCATACGATCACAACGGGAGGGATTAACGACAATGGAAAATCAAACGCCGTCTCTGTATCAGGCATACGACGGGATGTTTAAGATTGGAGCTGCCGTCAGCACCCGCACGATTCAGCGAGAAGGAGAATTCATTGCCACACACTATAACAGCCTGACTGCTGAAAATCAGATGAAGTTCGAGGAGATCCATCCGGAAGAGGATCGATATGACTTCGCAGCCGCCGATGAGATCGCTGCCTTTGCCAAGCGTCATGGCATGACGATGCGTGGACATACGCTGGTCTGGCACAATCAGACGCCGGACTGGGTCTTTGAAGAAGCGGATGGAAGTCCGGCTTCCCGCGAGAAGGTACTGGATCGACTGCGTGAGCACGCCCGTACGGTCATGTCACGCTATCGCGGCCAGATCTCGGCCTGGGATGTAGTCAATGAGGCCATCGAAGACAAGAGCGAATCGTATCTGAGAGAGACCAAATGGCTGTCCACGGTAGGCGAGGATTATCTGGAGCAGGCGTTCCGCATCGCGCATGAAGCCGATCCGAACGTACAGCTGTTCTACAATGATTACAACGAGACCGATCCCGTCAAACGTGACAAGATTCATCGGCTCGTTCGTTCGCTGCTGGATGCCGGTGCTCCCGTGCATGGAATCGGCATGCAGGCACACTGGAATCTCTATGGACCTTCGCTCGAAGAGATTCGTGAAGCCATCGAATTATACGCTTCGCTTGGCGTTCGGCTGCATATTACGGAACTGGATATTTCCGCGTTCCGCTTCGATGATCGGCGTACCGATCTGCTGGAGCCAACTGCCGAGATGCAGGAGCTGTTGACCCAGCGTTATGAAGGTATCTTCCGCCTGTTCCGTGAATATCGTGCAGCAATTGACTCTGTAACGTTCTGGGGAGCCGCCGATAGCGGAACCTGGCTGGATGGTTTCCCGGTTCGCGGTCGCTTGAACTGGCCGCTTCCATTCGACCGCCAGCTTCAGCCCAAACCGGCGTTCTGGAGCATCCTGGATCAGACCCGCGTGTAAGGATAATTGCTTTTCCCTTATTTCAATTACATTGTAAAGGAGCGCATTGATGACTACCCAATTCAACGAGCCTATCGTTACCCACATCTATACCGCTGACCCTTCTGCCCATGTATTTAATGGCAAACTATATATCTATCCTTCCCACGACTTGGATCACGACGGCCCGAGCAACGATAATGGCGATCAGTACAAGATGGAAGACTATCATGTTCTGTCGCTGGACGGAATTGGTGCCGAAGCGGTCGATCACGGTGAAGCGCTGCATGTACGAGACGTTCCCTGGGCATCGGCTCAGATGTGGGCACCGGACGCTGCTTACAAGAACGACAAATATTATCTGTTTTTCCCTGCGCGTGACCATGAAGGTGTCTTCCGTATCGGCGTTGCCGTATCGGAATCGCCGGAAGGCCCGTTCCAGGCAGAACCGCAGTATATGGAAGGCAGCTACAGCATCGATCCGGCTGTACTGGTCGATGACGATGGCGAATCGTACATGTATTTTGGCGGACTGTGGGGAGGTCAGCTTGAGAAATGGCAGAGCGGAACGTTCGAGTCGGAGCGGACAGAAGGCCCGGCTGCCGATCAACCGGCGATTGGCCCGCGTGTAGCCAGACTGAGTGCAGATATGCTGTCGCTGGCGGAAGCGCCAAGCGAGATTGCCATCGTGGACGAAGACGGACAGCCTATTCTCGCCGGAGATGAAGATCGTCGCTATTTTGAAGGCCCATGGGTGCATAAATACCGCGATCTGTATTATCTGTCGTATTCGACAGGAACGACGCATAAGCTGGTATACGCCGTCAGTCCGAATCCACAGGGACCATTTGTGTTCAAGGGCGTGATCCTGACGCCGGTTGTGGGATGGACGACCCATCACTCCATCGTTGAGTTTGATGGCAAATGGTATCTGTTCTACCATGACAGCTCGTTGTCGGGCGGAGTGAATCACAAGCGATGTGTGAAATATACGGAACTTCATTACAACGAGGACGGGACGATCCAGACGATTCATCCTTATACGGAAGTGGAAGCTTAATCATGCCGAAGCGCCCTGCGTACACCAATCCGGTCATTCCCGGATTTCATCCCGATCCCAGTGTGGTTCGTGTTGGAGAATCCTTCTATCTGATTACGAGTTCTTTTGAGTATTTCCCTGGGGTTCCTGTATTTCAGAGCCATGATCTCTTCAACTGGAAGCCGATCGGTCACGTGCTGACGCGAAGAGAGCAGTTGGATCTGCGGCATCGTGCAAGTTCCAGCGGCATCTACGCTTCAACCCTTCGCTACCATGATGGACGGTTTTACATGATTACCACGGATGTTCGCGGCATCGGTAACTTTTATGTCACAGCGGAAGCGGCGGAAGGGCCTTGGTCAGACCCGATCCGCCTTCCTTATGGCAATATTGATCCATCGCTGTTCTTCGATGATGACGGTCGCGCTTATGTGACTTCGCAGAATGGCGAAGGGTACGAGTCGCACATCATTCAATACGAGATCGATCCCTCTGACGGGACGATCCTGTCCGAGCCGGTAGTCATCTGGAGAGGCGATGAAGGGCCTTGGCTGGAAGGCCCCCATCTCTATAAGATCCATGGTCGCTACTATCTAACGGCGGCGTCTGGAGGAACTTCCTTCGAGCATCGGCAGCTTATCGCCCGAAGCGACCATCCCTATGGTCCTTTTGAAGACCGGGGAGAGCCGTTTCTGACGCATCGGGGGCTGAAGGAGCATCCGGTTCAATGTCTGGGACATGCCGATCTGATTGAAGACATCCAGGGACAATGGTGGGCGGTATTTCTGGGGATGCGTCCGATTGACGGTCAATATTCACCGCTGGGTCGAGAGACATTCCTGGCGCCTGTCCGTTGGACTGCGGAGGGCTGGCCGGACATCGATGTGAACACCGGGACAGTCATGGAGGGATTCTTCGACGCTCAAGGTCGAGAGGTTCCATCCATTGTGGAGGAAAACGTATCTCCGCCCCAGCAGGATCATGTCTCTTCCACCGTGTACGAGAGCGGATTCGGTCCTGAATGGTCATTCCTGCGTGATTACGAAGCTGCTCGTTACCAGTGGAGCGAACAGCCGCCTGGGGTAACGCTAATTGGCAGTCGGTATTCGCTGGATGATGAAGCGCCCGCCGTCTTCGCTTGTCTGCGTCAGCAGCATCAACAGATGCAATGGTCTGCGCTGCTGGATTACCAGCCCGTCAGCGAAGGCGAGTATGCCGGCCTGGCTGCACGGCTGAATCATCGAGGCCATTTCTTTGTGGGGATTGCCCATAGGAAAGGCCATCGGGTTCTGCTGACCCAGATGCGTAATGGCGAGCAGACGGAGCAGGTGACCTGCGCAGATATTCCAGCTGAAGGCAGCCTGTACATCAAGCTGTTTGCAGATCGGGAAGGGTATGGTGCCGCGTATTCGGTGGATGGCATCCATTGGTCGGATAGCGGTCTGCATGTGCCTGTTTCCGCACTCTCACCTGAAGTTAATGGAGGATTTACCGGTGTATGTATTGGACTGCATGCCTCCAATGCTCAAGGCGATACACAGCCGGCCTTTTACTCTTGCCTAACGTATGCGTGTATACGTTAAGCCAGGTAACCAGCAAGGTCAGAACGGCGAGACAATGATCGAGCGTGCGGATCGTCAGCCTTCCTTTTTATCATTTTTCCTTATATGATCGCTATTTTAACATCTTTGGGCGCCCGAATTCACTTCGGGCGTCTTTTTGGTTTTTGCTGTTTTGACCTTTCATGGAGCCGAATAAAGGAATGATTGCTGCCTAACTTTATATTTTACATTCGTTTTACAAAACAAGTGTTTTGCGTTAATTTTCAGATCCTACAATGGGTACTGTAAAGCGGCGCGGACAACTCGGACAGAGAGAAGACGACCGCAATCGTATGAATCCACTAGGAGGGTCTAACCAGACATGAAATCGAAAAAAACGTTATTCGGAGCTTTGACACTTTCCGCTATGCTCGCACTTACAGCTTGCGGCAACAACGCGGGCACTACGGCATCGACCAATGCAGAACCGGCTGCGACAGGCACGACAACTCCGGCAGCTACTGAGCAACCGGCTGACGCAAAAGTATCGGGCGAGATCCTGGCAGTCGGATCGACGGCTCTCCAGCCGCTGGTCGATCAAGTGGGTCAAAAGTTCATGGGCGATAACGGAGACGTTACCGTACAAGTACAAGGCGGAGGCAGTGGTACAGGCCTGACGCAAGTATCCGAAGGCGCGGCAAATATCGGAAACTCCGACGTGTTCGCAGAAGAGAAGCTGGATGCGGACAAAGCGAAAGAATTGGTTGACCATCAAGTAGCGGTTGTCGCTATGGCAAGTGTCGTAAACAAAGACACTGGCGTAACGAACCTGACCAAACAACAGCTGGTTGACATCTTCAAAGGCAAAATCACGAACTGGAAAGACGTAGGCGGCGCGGATCAGAAGATCACGATCGTTAACCGTCCGAGCAGCTCGGGTACGCGCGCTACATTCGAGAAATTCGCACTCGGCGAAAAAGTTGAAAACGTTGCGGGTTCGATCGAACAGGATTCTTCGGGTACGGTTAAACAAATCGTGGCCGACACCAAAGGCGCGATCGGTTACCTGGCCTTCTCGTACCTGGACGACACGGTTACTGCTCTGAGCTACGACGGCGTTGAGCCGACGGAAGCTAACGTACAAGACGGCAAATATCCGATCTGGGCTTACGAGCACATGTATACCAAAGGTGAGCCTGATGGTGCAACCAAAGCCTTCCTGGATTACTTCATGTCGGACGAAGTTCAACAAGCCGATGTTACCGAACTGGGTTACATTCCGGTGTCCAGCATGAAAGTAAAACGCGACGCTGAGGGCAAAGTGATTCAATAAACGACTTGATGCACCGGCAACAAAAGAGGCGGGTTCTCCGCCTCTATTTGCGCGTTTAACAAGGAATGGAGAGGGTAACCACTTATGGAAAATACTAAGGCTATTTCTGAGCCTAAAAAGCGCGGTTTCGCCAAACATCACCGCGAGGATATGATCGGCAAAATCTATACCAATCTGTGCGTGCTGCTGCTGATCGTGGTCATCGTGTCGATCGTGTACTTTGTCGCTTCGAAGGGTCTGAGCACTTTCTTCAAAGACGGCGTTAGCCCGATTGAATTCCTGTTCGGCACCCACTGGAGCCCGGATGGTTCCCCGGCGTCGTTCGGCGCTCTGCCGTTCATCGGCGGTTCGTTTGTCGTATCGATGCTGGCCGCTCTGATCGCTGGTCCACTGAGCATCTGCGCAGCACTGTTCATGACGGAGATCGTGCCAGGTAAAGGCAAGCGAGTCCTTCAACCCGTCATTGAGCTGCTGTCGGGGATTCCGTCCGTCGTATACGGCTTTATCGGCCTGACGGTGCTGGTTCCGTTCATCTCTGCGCTGACTGGCGGTAATTCGCTGGGCTATGGCGTAGGAGCGGGCGCACTGGTACTGTCCGTCATGATTCTGCCTACGATCACCAGTATCGCAGCTGACGCGCTGGCTTCGCTGCCTCGCGGGATGCGTGAAGCTTCCTATGCACTGGGCGCAACGCGCTGGCAGACGATCTACCGTGTGGTGCTGCCGACTCTGGCTCCTTCGCTGTGGACCGGGATCATTCTCGGTATTGCGCGTGCGTTTGGTGAAGCCCTTGCCGTGCAGATGGTCATCGGTAATGCACCGTTTCTGCCGACCTCGCTGCTGACTTCAGCTTCCACGCTGACCAGCGTTATCACCTTGAATATGACGAATACTTCGACCGGTTCGGTTCAGAACAATGTCCTCTGGAGCATGGCCTTGATGCTGCTCTTTATGACCTTCGTGTTCATCATCATCGTACGGTTGCTCCAAAGGAGGAATAAGCTGTGAAAGCCAGAACTGCCGATAAACTCGCTACCGGTATCATTATATTCTTTGCCCTGCTGATCGTAGCTATTCTGGGCGGGCTGCTTGGGTTCATCCTGATCCGCGGCATCTCGCACATCGATTGGCACTTCCTGACTTCGCCTTCGCAGAACTTCAAGGCGGGCGGCGGCATCGGGCCTCAGCTGTTCAACTCGCTGTTCCTGCTCGTGCTGACGATGATTATCACCGTACCGCTGGGACTTGGCGGCGGGATCTACATGGCGGAATACGCCAAGGACAACAAGCTGACCGGCTTTATTCGACTCGTTGTCGAAGTGCTGTCGTCGTTCCCTTCGATCGTAGTCGGCTTGTTCGGCCTCCTGCTGTTTGTCAACACGTTCGACTTCGGTTATTCCCTGCTGTCCGGCGCGATCGCGCTGGCGATCTTCAACCTGCCGCTGATGGTGCGGATTACCGAGCAATCGTTCCGCGCCGTGCCGCGTGAGCAGAAGGAAGCGGGTCTTGCCCTGGGCTTGTCCAAGTGGAAGATTATCACATCGATCCTTCTGCCGGTTGCTCTGCCAAGCTTGATTACCGGTACGATTCTGGCCGCGGGCCGCGTATTTGGTGAAGCGGCGGCGCTGCTGTTCACCTCGGGGATGACGACTCCACCGCTGAACTTCAGCGACTGGAATCCATTCCATGCCCGTTCACCAATCAACCCTATGCGTTCGGCAGAGACCCTTGCCGTTCACATCTGGAAGGTTAATAGTGAAGGCCGTATTCCGGATGCGAAAGACGTATCGGCAGGTGCTTCGGCTGTCCTCGTTATCATGGTGCTGCTGTTCAACCTGGTGGCACGTTGGTTCGGCCGCTTCGTTTACCGCAAAATCACTGCTTCCAAACAAGTAAACTAGGAGGACTTCCGTTATGCAGACCAGTACGCAACCCCGCTTCGGTACGGAAGAACTGAGCGTGTTCTACGGTACCAACGAAGCCGTCAAGAAGATCAATATGGAATTTCCGGAGAAAAGCGTAACCGCCCTGATCGGACCTTCGGGATGCGGGAAATCGACTTTCCTGCGCTCCCTGAACCGGATGAATGACGAGATCGCGTCGGCCAAAGTGGTCGGCAAGATCTGGATGGATGGAGAAGACTTGAACGACAAAGATACGGACGCCATTACCCTTCGACAGAAGATCGGCATGGTCTGGCAGCGTCCGAATCCTTTTTATAAGTCGATCTACGAAAATATCGCTTTTGGTCCTCGTTATCACGGAACCAAAAGCAAAAAGAAACTGGACGAGATCGTGGAGCAGAGCCTTCGCCGCGCCGCGCTGTGGGACGAGGTCAAGGATCGTCTAAAAGAGTCGGCTTTGGCTCTGTCCGGCGGTCAGCAGCAGCGTCTGTGCATCGCACGCGCCTTGTCTGTCAGTCCGCAGATTCTGCTGCTGGACGAGCCGGCTTCCGCGCTTGACCCGGTATCGACGGGCAAGGTTGAAGAACTGATTATCGAGTTGAAAAAAGAACTTCGCATCGTGATCGTGACGCACAATATGCAGCAGGCTGCACGCGTCTCCGATTCGACCGCCTATTTCTATCTGGGCAATCTGATTGAACATGATGAGACGACCAAGCTGTTCTCGAATCCTTCCAACCAGATGACCCAGGAGTACATCATGGGGCGCTTCGGTTGATTGAACCAATGATGAGCAGCAAGGCTGCTTATTCAGCTTGTATCTCATGCAGCAGGCAGAGCCTGTGCCGTTAATTGCATGCGATTCGGACATTCCCGAAGAGACAGCATCGCTTCGGCTGCCGGGTCGCCCTTATTCACCATTCATACGATCTGTTTTTTGCCGCTGCCTGAGACTAGAGGGAGCGGCTTTTTTTATTTACGCTGGAATAGGAGAAGAGTTGATTGTAAACCGGTGAACGATCGTTGAACTATACGCCTCATTCCGCTACGATAGATCTAGCAAAGATAACGAGGCATAAGGCCAATTATGGAAAGGATGAACTCCACATGACTCAGGAGTCCCAGGTCGTATTTGATCCCGGTCTGCTTCAGCCGCAGTTCTATATGACCGCCGAACCCAAGAGCGACGCCGAGGTTACGCTTACCCTTGCGGAGCTGTCCACGCCGGAGGGCGCGAAGGTCTTTCTGCGCGCCTTCGCAGAGGTTCTGGAAGCGCCCGACCTGCAAGCGGCGGTGACTTATTTTTGCAGCTGGTTCAGCGGCGTGGTCGTCGCTTCGCTGTATTTCCCGGCCGCCGCCAGTCTGAGACCCGACTTCTCGGCGGATAACCTAAGCGCCCAGCTGCTGCGCACGCCGCAGGGACATGCGCTGAATTTTGTCATCGGCAGCCGGGCAGCCGAGACGGCGCCGCAGGCGGAGGAAGCGCGCGACGAATGGACGCGCGAAGCCCTTCGTCGCTTCTACGGCGAGACCTGCCGCCGTCTGTTTGAGAATTTCGCGGCGGTGTCCGGCCTCGCCGTGGGCATGATCTGGGCCCAGCTGCCGGGCCGACTGGAATATTTCGCCGAGACCTGGCGAACTCATCCCGAGATCAGCGTCATGCTGTCGCCTGCCCGCGAACAGCTGGAACGCGATTACAGGCTGCATAAGACGCTGGAGCCGGATGTGTTCGGCCGCAAGAAAAATCCGTTCGACCTGCGCCTGCGCTATGTCGAACATCCCACCGATCCGGCGCAGCAGATCCAGCTGCGCCCCAGCTGCTGCCTGTATCATACGCTGCCCAGTGGACAGTATTGTTACACCTGTCCCAAGTTAAATGAACGGGAACGCGCGGAGCTTCGCGCGAAGGCTCGGGCCTGATGAGCAGACAGAGAGCAGCCGATGAGATCAGGACGATCCAATTCAGTGAGTTGCAATTCAGTAAAGCACGGTCAAGCAGCGTGCAATCCAGCAAAGAGCAAGTCCGCTCAGAGGCAGCGGAAGTCCAGGCTGAACCGGTTATCCAGATTGCTGTGGTCTCGGATACCCATATGTTCCGAATGGCCAAGGAGCTGCCGCCTGTTCTGATAGAGGAATTGTCTGCCGGCGTCGATCTTATTCTGCATGCCGGCGATTGGACAGCGCCTGAAGTATATGATCGATTGGCCGCTTATGCGCCTGTTGAAGGCGTGGCCGGCAATAACGATGGAGCGGCAATCGCAGAACGCTGGGGATTCCACCGGATCATTGAGATTGGCGGCCGCCGGATTGGATTGACGCATGGACATCTGGGAAGGGGAGGGACGGAAAATAACGCGCTTGCGGCCTTCGCAGAGGAGGACGTCGAGATTATTGTATTCGGCCATTCCCATATTCCGGTGTCCAAATGGGTTGAACGGGCGCACCCTGCTTCTCCCGTTCAACTGTTCAATCCCGGTTCTCCCACAGATAAACGCAGACAGGAACGTTATTCCTATGGCATCATCACGTTAACCGCAGAAGTCATGACATTTGAGCACCGTTATATGGATTCCAAGCGCTAGAATAAGGCAGCTGCTTTAACGAGGTCTTTCGGAACTTCAGGTTCCGGAAGGCTTATTTTTTTGCATAGATTGGTGGTTTTGTAAGCAGAGTGTTTTGACCATGTAAAGAGAGTGTTTTATAATGGAAATTTGAATCCGATATTATCAATCTCTAACCAAAGAAGGTGATTTGCCATGCATCTAACGACTGCCCGACGGGAAACGACGCGAAGACCGGATCGTGTATTCATAACCGTATTCTGTATTCTGTTTGCCAAGCTGCTGCTGCTGCGCTGGTTCTTCTTCTCGGAATTTCAGCCCGGTGGACTTGTGGTGGACTTATCAACGGCTCTCGGTCTGACCTGCCTGATGGAACTGATCGTTCCTCATCGCTGGCGCGTGCGTACAGCCTGGATTGTCAATCTGCCCCTGTCTTTGCTGCTGTTTGCGGCGGCTGTATATCATTCGTATTTTGGTTCGGTTCCCACTTACGCCGTCCTGACTGCATTGGGACAAGTCCCGGAAGTAGGTAACGTAGTAAGCGGCTTGATTAAGCCGATCTACTTCCTGTTTTTTGCCGATCTGCTGGTGATGGGGATTCGCTGGGGATGGACAGCTGTTCATCGCCGCATGAATCGCAATCGTCTGAGCTTTGGAACTGCCGACCGCAAGCATAACCTGGCGGCCTGGAATGGTGCGGCAACGCGCATGAGCCGGATTGCGGTATCTGTCCTGCTGCTGATCTGTCTGCTGCTGTCCGGGTTCTGGATCAATCGGGGTCTGGCAATTAGCAATGAGATCGTACGCGCCGAGAATGTAGGTTTCCTGAATTATCAGGTCAGCACCGCAATCGAGAAGCGTCAGGAGCAGGAAATGATCGCTTCCACCTCTCCTGAAGAAATTGCGTCCCAGGTCAAGGCGCTTCAGGATGCTTTTCCTTTTGTAGAGAACAAAGGAGCTTCGGGTGTCAACGCTAACGGACAGGAGGCCCCCGGTAAGCCAGCAGCCAGCCAACCTGCTTATTTTGGCGCTGCCAAAGGAAAGAACGTAATTGTCGTACAGATGGAGTCGTTCCAAAACTTCCCGATTGGATACAAGCTGGACGGAACCGAAGTGACGCCCAACCTGAACAAGCTGGCTAATAAAAGTTTTTATTTCCCAAATATTTTCCAGCAGATTGGACAGGGGAACACCTCGGATGCCGAGTTTATCTCTAATACATCGATCTATCCGACGGGCAAGATTGCGATGTCCAAAGGCTACGGCGATCGCCAAATCCCAAGTTCGCCGCGTTTATTGGAGGAGAAAGGTTACAAGACGGCTACGTTCCAGATTAACAACGCTACATTTTGGGATCGGAATCAGCTGTATCCCGCACTAGGCTTCCAGAATTATTATGATAAACCGAGCTATAATAACGATCATTTCAACAATTTTGGAGCTTCAGATGAAGAGATGTATCGGGTAGGCTTGGAGAAAATTCAGGAGATGAACGCCGATGGTTCGCCATTTTACGCCCAATTCGTCACCACTTCCAGCCATGCACCGTTTGAAGTGCCGGAGCAGTTTGCCCAACTGAAACTTCCAGAACGCTTGCAGGGCACACAGCTCGGCAGTTATCTGAATGCGCAGCATTATACAGATTATGCGCTTGGCAAGCTGATCGATGGTCTGAAGGAAAAAGGCTTATGGGATGACACGGTGCTGCTGGTCTATGGCGACCATGGCGGATTATCCACGGCTGAAAATGACCCAAGCTGGGTTTCGTCGATGCTCGGCATCTCCTACGACGCGAATATCAGCCGCTTCAATATTCCGCTGATTGTTCATGTACCGGGAGTAGAGCAGGGCAAGAAGATCGAATTGTCCGGCGGGCAGATGGATTTTGTACCGACCTTGATGAATCTTCTGGGAATCTCATTGAACCAAGAAGGCTATACCGCGTTCGGACGAGATCTGTTGAACACGGATCGTAACGTCGTCGGCATCCGCTACTATCTGCCGACCGGATCTTTTGTAGGCGATGGCGTTCTGTTTATTCCAGGTGAAGGATTCGATGATGGAACAGCGGTTCGTCTGGATACTCATGAACCCGTCACCGATCTTGAGCCTTATCGTCAGGACTATGAATATATCTTGCAGCTGATGAAGCTCTCGGACGATTATGTCAAAGTGCTGCCCAAGCGTGGGCTTCCTGAAGAATAGGTTTATGCGGACAATGAAGCCAAACAGCGAAGGCAGAAGGTGGTAAGAAGACATGACAGCAGCCACGCAGACGGTAAGATGCCGCTGGGTTAATGAAGATCCGCTCTATATCCGTTATCACGACGAGGAATGGGGCGTTCCCGTACATGAGGATCAAAAATGGTTTGAGCTGTTGACGCTGGAAGGGGCACAGGCGGGATTAAGCTGGTACACGGTACTCAAAAAGCGCGAGCGCTACCGTGAGGTGCTGCATGGCTTTGATCCGGCGAAGATAGCGGAATACGACGCATCGAAGATCGACGAGCTAATGCAGGATTCGGGTCTGATTCGCAATCGGTTGAAGCTGGAGTCCACCGTGCGAAATGCGAAAGCGTTCCTGCAAGTTCAACGTGAATTTGGCAGTTTCGATGCTTACATCTGGGCATTTGTGGACGGCAAACCCCGGGTAGGCAGCTGGAATCAGCCTGAAGAGGTGCCTGCCCGAACTGAAATTTCCGATCGTCTGTCCAAGGATCTCAAGAAGCGGGGATTTGGTTTTGTCGGAAGTACCATCTGTTATGCACTGATGCAGGCTTCCGGAATGGTGGACGATCATCTTCAGCATTGCTTCCGTCATCACCGGGCGCCTGCATCTGCACAGCCTACAGGAAGTTAGCCGCCTGGCGCGTCGAAAGTCCCGATCTTGGGGTAATGTTCCGATAGGAAAGCCTTAATCAACGGACTGGGAAAGGGGCATACACCATGAAGATCATGATTACACAGGAAGAAGCGATGCAGCGGAAGATCTGGGATCAGGTGATTCGGATGTTTGGTCTCGACGCGGACAAGGATTATTGGGACAATGAACAATTTATCCTGACCGAAGAACAAGCGCGTCAATTGGGTCTGATTCAGTGATAGGCGGATGCCTGAAGCTTCTCCCGATCTACAGCGAACGGGCGTGGATCAGTGTATTCGGTAAAAGTGTATGAACAAAAAAGCTGTGCATGTATCCGCAGAACGCGGAACGGCACAGCTTTTTTGAGTAGGGATCAAGGTCTTCTTCCCAGCTTTCTCCCAAGTGATCCAAGCCCCAGCGACAAGCCGCAGCCAAGACAGGAGAAGTATAATCAGGGGTCTGCATCTTAGACAGGATGAGACAGCATATCAGGGAACCAGATCCCCGGTAGATCATTTACGCTCATCGGGCGGCAGATCAGATAGCCCTGAATCCCTGGGCATCCCATATTCATCAGCTGGATCAGCTGTTCGCCGTCTTCCACCCCTTCTGCCACAACATCCAGATTCATCGCTCTAGCCATAGCCAGCAGCGCGGAGATGACGGCAGGGTTCATCTGAACGATAAAGGAACGGTCAAGCTTGAACTTGTCAATCGGAATCTGTGCGAGAATCCCCAGTGACGAATAGCCTGTGCCAAAGTCGTCCAGGGACACCATATAGCCCTGAGCGCGAAGTTTCTCCAGAATGACACAGATTTCTTCTAGGTTGCGCATCACGAGGGTCTCGGTCACTTCCAGATCGAATTGAGCGGGAGTCAGCCCCTCCTGTGCAATGATCTCATTCAGCCGATCCACGAAGTTCTCTTCTTCAAACTGGGCACGGGAAATATTGATGGCGATCCGTATATCCGGGCCAAACCGCTCCCGGATCTTGGGGAAGTCTTTGCAGGCCTGTCGGATCACCCATTCTCCGATGGGCACGATCAACCCGGTCTCTTCAGCAACAGGAATGAAGTCCGCTGGAGAGACCAGCCGGGTGTGTTCCAGATTCCAGCGCAGCAGCGCTTCGACCTCGACGACCTTGTTGCGTGAAGCATCGAAGATCGGCTGATAATGCAGCAGCAGCTCATCGCGTTCGATACACTGATTGAGCGCAATCTCGTAATCGAACTTGACGACCTGATCGTAGCGAATCGACTCGTTATATTCATGATACCGGCTGCGACCCTTGCTCTTGGCATAGTACAGCGCAATATCCGCCTGACGCAGTAGAGCAGACAATTCGGTACGTTCGGAAGAGGAGGAGAAGCCAATGCTGGCGCTAACCCGAATCATCCGATCGCCCAGCAGAAAAGGCTTGTCCAGCACTTCCAGGATCAGCCTGGCCTTGTCTGAAGCGCGAGTGATCGGTTGGTCACAGACGATGATGAATTCATCGGCTCCTTGTCTGGCAATAATGTGAGGAGGGCCGAATGTATGCCGGAATCGTTGGGCTACCTCGGTCAGCAGGGTGTCACCGATCTCATGCCCAAGCGCATCGTTGATATTTTTGAAGTTGTCGAGATCAATGAGGAACAAGCTGAAAGGCTTGGCGATAAATTCATACAGAAAACGCCGATTGAACAGCTGTGTGAGTTCATCGTGATAGGCATAGTGGTGCAGCCGCTGACCGCGCTCTGCGCTGGAGACCATATCCCGCGTTACACAGACCACCGCTTCAATGGAACCTGTATCCCCCTCTGGCCCAAAGATGGGGGAGAGGATACTTTCGCCGCTGAGTGCGCCGGTAGGAAGAAGGGTCCCATCGGCAAAACGGATGCTTTCGCGTCCTTCCACAACTCGTTTGTATTTATGATGCAAATATCTAGCCATTTCCGGCTCGTGTTTATAAACATCGAAGAAAGTCATGCCCATGTGTTCGGGGCCAATCTGGCTGAGTGCCGAGGCTGCACGGTTAACGTAGCGGTAGCGGAAGTGCTCACCGTCCCAATCCATCACGTAAATACAATCTTCGAGCGCACGAAGGAATCGGGCCAGGGTTGGTTCTTGATGTTCCATGTCTTCCATTCCTTTGGTGTCCTCCTTATCGCTCCGATCGTGAATCCCAAAATCGCATAGTCCTATCATACTATGCGAAAGCTCCAGCGCCAAGAGAAGAAAGGGGGATAGGTTTTTTGGAGAGGCTGGATGGGCTTCCCATTTTCATGGGGTTTGATGGAAAGTGGGATCGGGTAAAAAAAGGCTAAGTCAACCACGCGGGAGGTATTCATCATGATGAAGAAAATATCTGCGACGTTTGAGCGTGAAGAACAAGCAGTACAAGCCATTCATGATCTACAGAAAGCGGGATATGAGCGAGATCACATTTCCGTTGTAGCCAAACATACGAAGGAAGCGGAAGAGATCCGTAACGAGACCGGAACCAAAGCCCAGGGAGGTCTGACAGCTGGCGCGCTCACTGGCGGTGCGCTGGGTGGGACTTTAGGCGTGATTGCGAGCCTGGGAGCGCTTGCGATTCCCGGAATCGGGCCGCTGCTGGCAGCAGGACCCATTGCGGCCGGACTGGCGGGGGCAACGGTTGGAGCTGGAGTTGGGGGATTGGCTGGAGGATTTATTGGCCTCGGCATCCCGGAGAAGGAAGCCAAATATTACGACGAACGTGTCCATGAAGGCGATGTTCTGGTGATGGTGGATGCGGAAGAGGCGATGCGCAGCCAGCTCTATGAGATCTTTGCACGCCATGGAGCCAATAATACTTCCTATTTCGATCCCGACGGCACAGCGCGTACTTCCGGCATGGCCCCGGTGGACGAACGTGTTCCGCCAGCAGGTGTCAACGAAGCGGAGACACTCGAGAAATCAAGCGAGTCGGAGCATAACGTTCGGTACCATGAGGATGACATGGATCCGCGCTCCACGACAGACCCGACTCGTCAGGCCTCGAATCTGATTATTGGACGCGACGACCAACCTTATCGTCGTTAGAGGCGAGACTAGGAACACTCGGAAGAGAAGTGAACCGGATGATAATGCCCTGACGGGAGATGAAGGGAAGCATTTTGTGAAAAAGCGCCTGCGGGCGCTTTTTTGGTGTGCGTTCATATTTAAGGTTGTCGTAAGGTTGGCATTAAGACGATGTAAGAGGCCTCGGGTATACTGGGAGTATCGAATCCAAGAACTCAAGGAGGCTTCTTATCATGGCACGAAAATCCAGGCATGACTCAACTCCCATTCGCTCACGCATGCGTCCAAGCGCGATCACCTTGCTTGCCGCTTCATTGGTGTTATCCTTGCCGTTGACCGCGTATGGAGCGGAAACTTCTCCAGCACCGCCGACTTCGAGTGCACAATCGGTATCCAATCCGCAGCAAAGCTCGGCGTTCTACCAGATTAAGGCCACATTGGACGAAGCCAAAGGTAAGCTGCATGGGCAGGAAAAGGTCGTATTCCGCAACGAAACCGGCGATTCGCTGGATCGAATCGTCTTCCATACCTATGCCGATGCCAATCGTTCGCTAAGTACCCAGTCCGAACTATTTGTCTCGGCCAATGAAGAGATGCGTGAAAGGTTAAAAGATAAAAAAGCCGCCGAATTTCTGGGTGGAATGGTTATCAACGCTGTACAGGTAGACGGTTCTTCGGCAGCGTTCACGCATCAGAATCAGTCGTTAAGCCTATCTTTGAAGCAGCCGCTCAAGCCGGGAGAGTCCGTTGAACTCCAGATTGATTTTGTGACGGGGATTCCTTATGGCACGCAGCGTCTGTCGCGGTCGGAGGGATTGATTAGCGGCGCCCATGCGTTCCCAACCCTGAGTGTCTATAATGCCTCATCGAAGACCTGGGATGCGGGGCCTTACAGTCGGACTTTCGAGTCGGATCATTACGAAGCAGCGGATTACCAGGTCGAACTGGAGGTATCCGCGAATACCGTCGTAGCCATGCCAGGAGTGCTGACGGAGCGAGTGATCGATAACGGTACACGTAAGATTGTATCTGCGTCTGCTGAACGTACGCGCGAATTTGTGTTTTTCGCCAGTCCGTCCTTCACCGTTGAACGCGAGACCCGAAATGGACTGACCGTGGAATATTACGTACTGGGCAGCGATGTCAGCAAACGCGAGGCCGCCAAGCGTTATATCGACCAGGCGTTTAAAGCGATTGACTTTTTTGGGCAAAAGTACGGGGCGTACCCTTATCCGGAATTCCGGATCGTGGAATCGAATGTTCAGGGAGTCGCTGTCGAATATTCACGCCTGATCCAGATGGGGCGTCTGAATGTAGAAGCCGATGCCGCAAGGCACAGCGCATTTGTCCACGAAATTGCCCATCAATGGTTCCACTCGCTCATTGGCAACGACTCTGAACATGAATCGTTTTTGGACGAAGGCTTCGCTGACTTTTCCACGGCCTATTTCTATGAAAAGCAGGGGGATACGGAAAGTGGGTTCGATCCGATCCGCTTCGACGACTTTCCCTCCGAACATGCCATTGCCGAAACCAACGATCAGGTAGGCGATGCGGCGAATGAAGTTTACTATGCCAAAGGACGCCAGGCAATTTACCAGCTGTATCGCAGCGTTGGCGAATCCCGTTTCGATGCGATGATGCAGGAGTATTTCCGCCGCTACGAATATCGCAATGCCACAATCAAAGGGCTGATTGACACCATATCGGACACTCTCGGCCAGTCGGTCGCCCAGACTTTCTCCGATGCGTTGTATAAGCCGGGATTTGTGCTGGACTCGAAATATGCGTTTTCCGAAGCGGAGCGAAAAGCATATCTGCGCAAGCAGTTTGAAGGGATCTACACCAGTATCTTTGATAGCCGCTCGGATATTCCCTTCACTTCCATGAACCGCTTGGTTCGTGAAGGGTTGCGCGGTGAGCCGCTGTATCTGGTCATCGGGGATTCGGCCAATCCCAAAGCACTGGCTGAACGGGCAAACCAGATCAAGGCCACGCTGGATATTCAAGGCGTGAATACACGCATCATTAGCGGCCGTGAAGCCATCCGGACAGGGCTGAAGAAAGAGTTGGCTTCTTCCAATCTCATTCTGCTTGGCGATTCCCGCTCGCATGCTGTTGTCCAGGCTTTGAAGCCAATGATTCTCAAGCAGGCCGCCAGTCTGGGGCTCGATTGGGATCGCTTCGTTGCCCGTCCGGGGACGACTGGAGCTTATATCATTCGCCATCCATACAACCATAACAAACTGATCCTGCATGTGTATGAAGACGATGTTCGCAGCACGCGTATGGCCCGCGATGCAGCTATCCTGCGCGTCTTGGATGCGTTGGGATTCAGCAGTGACTTCAAACAGTTCTTCGCTTTTGACTCCACCGGACAGCTGCTCACAGAACATCGGAAGAAAAACTCTCTTTCGGAGCTGTTCCCTTCGTCGTAAGATAAAAAAGACAGGAGCGGCAGCCTATGGATTTCGGATTGTTTGATTGCCGATTGGGAAAGCTGCATCCGACCTGTGAAGCTTCGTGAGTCATGGGATTCCAAGAGGAGGTGTTCCATTGTTCGATCAAATCCTGCTGCTCGTTGATGACGAAGCTGACATTCTCCGGCTGCTTCAGACGACATTGAACAAAGAAGGATTCAACCGCGTGTATACAGCGTCCACAGCCGAAGCTGCCTGGCGGGAGTTCCAGCTTCGGAAGCCGGATCTGGTCGTGCTCGACGTCATGCTGCCCGATGGCGAAGGGTATGAAGTATGCCGGAAGATTCGGGCGGTATCGCCTATCCCGATCTTTTTTCTGTCTGCCCGAACGGAGGAATTGGATAAAATCCTGGGGTTCGCAATTGGAGGCGACGATTATGTGACCAAGCCATTCAGTCCCAGAGAGTTGGCCTATCGCATCAAAGCGAGATTTCGCAGCGCAGAATTAACAGGTTCGAACTCCGCTCCATCCAAGACATTCTGCGCAGGCGGATTTGAATTTGATGAACCGCATATGGAGATTCGCATGAACGGTACTCCGCTGGATCTCACGCCTAAAGAGCTGGGACTGCTTGCCTTCTTGGTCAAGAATCCCGGTAGGCTGTTCAGCAAAGAGACGCTATATACCCAGGTGTGGGGAGAGGATTCGGTGGGTATCGATAATACGATTATGGTGCACATCCGCCGATTGCGGGAGAAGATTGAAGTCAATCCTTCTGCGCCTGTGCGGTTGGTAACGGTCAAAGGGCTTGGCTACAAGCTGATGGTGGATGACCGATGAAGTGGCGGCTGACTGCACGGTTTGCGCTGTCTTCAGCCCTTGTCGCTGTACTGGTGCTGATCTTGAACCTTGCTGTGTTGGCTGCTTTGTTTGTGTCGGGTTCTTTCACGCGTTATGCGCCGCTCCATTCCGAAGCCGTTTCTTATGAAGAACGGGTGCGGAACTTTGCTGATGAGATCTTCCCATCCACAAGCGGAGCGATAGATCTGCACGAATCGGGCAAAAAGATGCTGTCGGAAGCAGGTGCCTGGGTTCAGATTCTGGATGAGAGCGGTCTACAAGTCTATGCCTTGAATCTTCCTGCGGACGCCCCCCAGCGCTACACGCCGTTCGATATGATCCAGACCTACAAATATAGGGAAGGCGAGAGCAATACCACTGTATTTGTCGGGAAAAAGCTGATCCAGGGGACGACTTACAGCTATCTGATCGGGTTTCCCTATCCGGATATTGCGCGTTATGTCTCGGTGTTCAGCCTGGCTGAACTCAGGGAGATCCTCAAGGTAGGGGTGCTGCTGGTGCTGGTTGTCGATGCCCTTGTAGCGCTATTGATTGCGTATGGATTTGGCCGTACCTTAACGCGTCCCTTGTATCAATTGGCTGAACGCTTGGAACAATTAAGTGCCGGTCATTATCAAAAGGCAGGGTCAGCGAGTGGGGTCTATAGCGAAGTATTTCGCAATGCAGATCGTCTGGCCGTACGTCTTCAGGAAGCCGAGCAGGAACGGGCAGTATTGGAACGAATGAAAGACGAGTGGATCGGCGGGATCTCGCATGACATCAAGACGCCGCTGGCATCCGTTCTGGGTTATGCGGAGATGCTGCGGAATGAAGATTACGAGTTTACAGAGGCTGAACGCCGGGAATATGCAGCCATTATCGAGCAAAAGGCGCTGTATTTGCAGGATGTCGTGGAAGACCTCAATCTGTCCGTGCGGCTGAATAACAAGATCATTACCTTACATCGTCAGACCGTCAATCTGGTCGTGTTCGTCCGTGAAATCGTCATTGACGCGTTGAATCATCCGCTGTATGCGGGTCTTGATTTGGACTTTCGCAGTGACTTGGATCATGCAGAGGCCGAGATTGATGAACTGCTGATGAAGCGTGCAGTGGCAAATCTGATCGAAAATGCCGTATTCCACAATGAAAAACAGGTCAAGGTTGTCGCTTCCGTCACGCAAAGTGAGCAGGGGCTGCGGATCTCGGTCGAAGATGAGGGTCGGGGAGTTCCACCTGAACAGGCAGATCGAATCTTTGAACGATATTTCCACGGCACGGATACGGGCGATCGCCACCGGAGTTCGGGGCTGGGGCTGGCGATTGCCCGGGACATTGCCCGTGCGCATGGTGGCGATCTTGTCTGGATGCCACGCGAGCCTCAAGGTGCCAGGTTCGAGATTACGCTGCCTGCCGCTGCGGATTCCCACTGACGTCTTTGACGCAGAGAATCAGGATAGAATGGGAATGGGCGAAAGAAAGACCGAACAGCTTTAGCCGTTCGGTCTTTTCGATTTGCCCTATGCATAGTGAGGATGGACTCTTGTTGATGCGCTCAAAGGTTTATTCAGAAGTTTCATTCAGAAGCTTTAGACCGATACTTTAGAAGTCTCTGCGAGATGCGTTTCCCGCAATTGCACCGCTCTACGCTGCTCCGTCCGATGATGCACCCCGTAATAGACGGCAAGCGCTGCCGCTGCGATCAGGCCTCCGACCAGATACATCACTGAATAACTGATGGACGAAGCGACCTGACCGAGCAGGTAAGAGCCAAGCCCGTAACCCAGGTCAAAGAAGACGAAATAGGTTCCAGTCGCCAGTCCGCTGCGATGAGCCGGTGCAGACTGGATGGCCAGAGTCTGGAAGCTTGGGATGATCGCGCCATATCCCAGGCCAATCACCGCAGCCGTCAGCAGAAACCATAACGCCGAATGAGCCTGGCTGAGTCCAATCATGCCGATGGCAAACAGGGCGATGCCGGGATAGACGAGTGGATGAGCGCCCCGTCGGTCAAACAAACGGCCTGTAAACGGTCGGGACAGCAGCACAACCGCTGCGAAGACGACGAAGAAGTAGCTGGCGATACTTTTTAATCCCAGTGAATCCGCGTAGACGGAGATAAAGGTTGAAATCGCTCCATAAGCAAAAGCAATCAGAAATCCTGCGCACGCGACAGGAATGGCGCGGGGTTCGATAAACCGCTGGATGTGCCAGTTTCCTAGTGTGCTGGGTTTGCGTTCATGCGGGGGAATTGGTGTGATGACGCCGAACAGACAGGCGAGTAGAGCGAACACCGCAATGAACAGGAACAGCACGGAATATCCTGCACTCGATGATACCGATAGTCCCACGAACGGTCCAAATACCATCGCAAGGCTCATAAACAAGGTGAAGTAGCCAATACCTTCGCCCTTGCGTTCTCTAGGAATGACATCCAGCACAACGGCGGAAGTGGTCGTCGCTGCGATCCCGAAGGAGATGCCATGAACAAAGCGCAGGACAAGCAGCAGCGAATAGGTCGGTACCCACAAATAGAGGAAGCTGCATGCCGCAAACATGATGACCGAAAAGACCAGCAGTTTCTTGCGATTCAGCTCGTCCAGCCATTTGCCGGTAAGCGGTCTGAAGATCACGGCAGCCACGACAAAGACAGTGGTAACCAATCCGATGCCATTCGCATGACCATGCAGATGAAGCATCGCATATTCAGGCAGCGTTACGGCTAAAATATAGAAATTAATAAAGATAAAAAAACTGCTAAAACTCAGGGTCAAAAAATCCCGATTCCATAATCGTTCCTTTTCCAAACGCAACTCCTCCTGTAAGCGATGAAAACAAAAACTCATTTTCATAAATGATTGTCTAAACAAGTATATCTGAAATTTTAACTTTTTGTCAACGGATTCCGGGAAGTCAGCAGCGAATTTTACGTTTTATGATATGCTGGAGAGAGCGAAATGAGTCGAGGACTGAACGAGTGGAGGGAAGGGTATGTCGGATGAAGTCAGCAGAATACATCGAATTCCATTTAGTCGAATCTGCGGCATCCTGGGGATCAGGCAGAAGATTATCAATGTATACCCGGATCATGTAGACAAGTGCGTGGTGGTCGAGACGGACAAAAACGTACGAAACCCCAGTACCATTATTGAGGTCAAAAATACGTATCTGGATGTACGGACAATCAGCGCCGAAGAATACAATCGCATGCCTTACACGCCCAACGTATCCGATAAACTGAAAGGTCTGCTGGACGAGTCGGAACGCGAAGCGCTCAAGGAGAGTCTGCATCTGGCCATCGGTGAGGCGGAACACCATCTACGCGGGGATCTGAGTTCGGAAGAACGGCAGCGGCGGGAGACTTTTTTGCAAAGTGCACGTCGTGCTTTTAACAAATTAAACGGTGACGTGTGACGAGGCTGCAAATTCTCATCGCAAGTTCAGAGGCTGTAGGCGGATAGAGACTTGTTCCGGTGGCTTTTTCACGCTACAATAAATGGGTGTGAAATTCAGCGCAGAACCAATAAATGGAAAGCGAGCGGGATAGATATGGGTCGTAAATGGAATAACATTAAGGAAAAGAAAGCTTCCAAAGACGCCAACACCAGTCGGGTTTATGCCAAATTCGGCGTTGAGATTTATGTGGCAGCCAAGAAGGGCGAACCGGACCCGGAATCCAACCGTGCGCTCAAAGTCGTTCTGGAACGCGCGAAGACGTATAACGTCCCTAAGGCGATTATCGACCGTGCCCTGGACAAAGCCAAGGGCAGTGGCGACGAAACCTATACCGAACTGCGTTATGAAGGCTTTGGCCCGAACGGTTCGATGGTGATCGTGGACGCTCTGACGAACAACGTCAATCGTACGGCCTCCGATGTGCGTGCAGCCTTCAACAAAAATGGCGGCAACCTTGGGGTCAGCGGATCGGTCGCATACATGTTCGACGAGACGGCTGTAATCGGTGTGGAAGGCAAAAGCGAAGAAGAAGTGCTTGAGCTGCTGATGGAAGCGGACGTAGATGCACGCGACATCTTGGCTGAAGACGAAGCTGTGATTATCTATGCGGACCCGGATCAATTCCACAATGTGCAGGAGGCGCTGCGGGCGTCCGGCATCGAAGAGTTCACGGTGGCGGAGATTACGATGCTTCCGCAAACGTTCGTTTCGCTGGATGGCGATGCGGAGAAGCAGTTTGACAAGATGATCGATGCGCTGGAAGATCTTGAAGACGTTCAGCAGGTCTATCATAACGTGGATTCCGACGAGGAATAAACATCGGGCTGTATATCCACAGGCAGGTGTAACAACATAAGAAACAGAGCCGGTCGGTTCTGTTCCTCCAGGGCTGTCGAGAATTTCTCGGCAGTCTTTTTTTCGTTGGTGAGCCGAATAGATTGTCATAAATCGGTATTAAAATTAAGTATAGCCAAATAAGGAATACACCAGAGGAGGCCACTATGCGACTTGCAGAACTGAAGGATACGATGTTGATTCCTGATCGTGAAGTCGTCCTTAATCGTCTGATCCAGCTTAACGGTACAGATGTCCTGCTGCTGTCGATCACCTCACAGGATAAGATCCACAGGCTCTGGACGCTTCGCAGCTTGCCTGAATCCTATTATGAAGAATCATCGGTAGATCCAAGCGAAGACGCTCATTCTATTCGGAATAGGAAGAGAGCTCCTGACCTGTTCAGCGAACAGGAGGATCATGTGTCCAAGATGCTCATTCAGAACCAGATCATGACATTTCGTGGGATGCAGGGCTTCTTTTGTACAGAGCAGGATCACGAAACCTATATGTACCTCCAGTACTTCATTGAAAAAGGCATGGATCTTGCTCACTTTGCGGACGTGGAGCTGAACCGTCTGGCTCTCTATAGTTACGAACAGGATTCTTCTGAACCCTTTCCCGATCTTGACCTGGAGCGGGAATTGGATATGGTGTTTACGTTCAATAGTCAGATGTGCAGTATGCCGATACACACCGAGCCGATCCTCTTGGAGTTTGGAGATGTACCCCAGGAAAACCGCTACTCCTTTTATGATTCCTTTCATCAGAAAAACCGCTCCTTCTATATCAACAGGCTGCGCCGCTATGATATTTGGGCAGAAGTTCAAAAACATGTTGAACAACCTATCCCACCACAGATCGACCCAGCTGAATGGCTGAAGTTTCGAGATCAATATATGGAAAACATCCAGCATGTCTGTCCCCAAGGTCAAGAACTCGCTGTTCTGGAATACGAAGCCGAAGACAATATCCAACTTCACTTTTATTCCAAAGACGACTTGGATTCGGAACCTCGACCTTTCGAGGGCAGTTTAAGGATGGGCATTTCGGTCGGTCCTGAGCATCCGTTTGGAGTGCATGGATTAAGACTTCGTGCCTGCACATTAGGTGCGGTAAGCCGAACATTTGCGGGAAGCCTGGTTGTCGAACTATGGTCTCACTATGTGGAACTGCCAGAGAAGACGCTCAAGGTGTAAGCTGAAATGTGGCTCCACAGACGCATATTTTAAAAAGCTGCAAGTCTTGGTTGGCAGGAAAAAAAGGTTGGGCACGGAGGGGGAAGGGTAAAGAGGAGTAATTATGTGTGCAAAAGGAGGAAGGATAACATGAATACTCGACAACACGAAACGGCAGATCCTAATCTGAATGTGACTGCACCCATTGAGGAACAGCCAGCAGTCTCCTCTTCATCTGACTCCGATTTGACGCCAAAAACGCCCCACCCTTCGGAGGATTCCGCCGAGGTTGAACGCAAGTTCCCTGGACGTCTGGTACTCAAGCCGCTGCATGAGCAGGTCATCGTGATTACCGGAGCTTCCAGTGGAATCGGCCTCGTTACCGCGCGTATGGCTGCGGCAGCAGGTGCGAAAGTGGTGGCTGCGGCTCGCAATGAAGAAGCGCTCAAGGAGTTGGTCGCTGAATTGGAAGGCAATGGTCAGCATGCGGCCTATGTGGTAGCGGATGTAGGCAGTGAAGAAGAGGTGCAGCGCATAGCCGACACGGCCATCCAGAAGTTTGGTACGTTCGATACCTGGGTGAATAACGCAGGAGTCTCGATCTTCGGTCAGGCTATGGAAGTAAGTACCGAAGATATGCGCCGAATGTTCGATACCGTGTATTGGAGCGTGGTTTATGGTTCCAAGACAGCTGTTCGACATTTTAAGCAGCGAGGCGTGCCAGGAGCGCTCATTAATATCGGCAGCATTTTCGGCGATCGTGGTGTGGTGATTCAATCGACGTACTCGTCGGCTAAATTTGCTGTTCACGGCTGGACGGAGAATCTGCGAATGGAATTGGAAAAAGAAAAAGCGCCGGTCTCCGTTACCCTTATTCATCCTGGACGCATCGACACGCCGTACAACGAACATGCGCAGAGTTATCTGGACAAGCAGCCGGTGCATCGCGGGATGATTTATCCGCCGGAAGCGGTGGCTGAAGCCATTCTGTATACGGCAGAACATCCCAAACGTGATATGTTCGTTGGTTCACAGGCTCGCTTAGGAGCGCTGTTTGGCAATCTGGTTCCCCGCCTAACCGACAAAGCCTTTGAATGGATCATGTTTCGTGGACAGCAGTCGCATGAACGTCCTTCTCATCCTCGGCAGTCGAGTGCTCTCTATGAGGCAGGATATGGCATGCACGAACGAGGAACCAACGAAGGGTTCGTACGCGGAGGCAGTCTGTACGTTAAGGCCTCCAAGCATCCCGCAGTATCGGCGGCTGCGGTGGTTGGTGTAGGGACCTTGATCTGGGCCCTTGCCAAACGTAAAAAATAGGACAGAATGAAGATCCATATCACAGAAAATGGGCAGATTCTACAAGGGATCTGTCCTTTTTTTGCTGAAAAGCAGAAAAAACAAATATAAAACAACATGTAATGTTTGATTTCATGTTGACTGAAAAGAATAACGCAGGTAGGATAAAGGAGAACAAAGAATGGTTGCAGCGGAGGAATAAAGATGAGACATGCAATCGCTATCGATATTGGGGCCTCCAGCGGCCGCTTGGTAGCCGCATCTTGGGCGGGAAATAAGCTGGAGCTAACTGAGCTTCATCGTTTTGGTAACGCTTTTATGGAATATGAAGGGCACGATTATTGGGACATGGATAAGCTGTTTGCAGAGATTCTTGTTGGGCTGAAAAAAGCCAAGGCCTCAGGAATCCGATCCTGCACGCTGGGAGTTGATACATGGGGTGTAGATTATGTGCTGTTGGATGAACAAGGGCAGCGCATCCATAATGTCTATGCTTACCGGGATCGTCGAACTGTCGGCGCAGCAGATCGTTTCCACCAAGAGCATCTGGATCGTACTACCGTGTATGCCAGGACGGGGATTCAGGAACTGAGCTTCAACACGCTGTATCAGTTGTATGTACATGATCCTGAGCAGTTGAAGCAGACCAAGCAGATTCTGCTGGCAGCGGATTATTTGTATTATCGATTGACCGGTCAGCTTATTAACGAGGTAACGAATGCTTCCACAACACAGCTGCTGAACCTCGCTACTCGGGAGTTTGATGGAGAACTCCTTCAGATTTTGGGACTTCAGCGCCAACAATTCGCCAAGCTGACTGAACCGGGGACGATATTGGGCGGCTTGAGGGCAGAGCTGGAAGATAGCGGTGAATATCCGGAGTGCACCATTGTAGCTGCACCGACGCATGATACCGCTTCTGCTGTTGTGGGAGTTCCCGCCGTGACCGGCCGCCCATGGGCTTATATTAGCAGCGGTACTTGGTCTTTGCTTGGAACCGAGCTGAAGGAGCCGCGCAGCGGCGCCGCAGAGCATCAAGCGAATTACACGAATGAATGGGGTGCATATGGTACATTCCGCTTCCTCAAAAATATTATGGGGCTGTGGATGGTTCAGGAGGTACGCCGAGAGAGTGGGGCTGCATACAGCTTCGGAGAGCTTGCTGAACATGCGAGGCATGAAGCCCCGTTTCGCAGTCTCGTGCCGTGCAACAACGAACGTTTTCTCAATCCTTCCAGCATGACGGAGGAGATTCGTGCCTTCTGCCGCGAAAGTGGACAGGCGGTTCCCGATACTCCAGCACGTCTGGCTCGGTGCATCTTTGACAGTCTGGCGCTGACTTATCTGGATGCCATGCGGGAGTTGGAACGCCTGACGAATCAGCGTTATGAAGTGCTGCATATCGTCGGCGGAGGGGCCAACAATCGACTGCTCTCCCAACTGACAGCCGATCTGCTCAACGTGGAGGTGCATATGGGACCGTCCGAAGCGACAGCCATTGGCAATATCATGGTGCAGCTGATCGCTTCCGGCGAATTAAGCGATCTGGAGGCGGCTCGTCAGACCCTTGCGGCTTCCTTCCCGCCTGAGGTCTGCTCCCCGAATCCAATTGCCGGTGCATCCGATCTGCTGGATCGCTGGCACATGCTTACCCATCCCCAATGGACACCGAATGATAATAAGGCGACTTTATAATGAAGGAGACATTACAATGAGCGAAGCCACTTACAATGCGTATCTGGAAGCCCGTAAATTGTATGAAAAGCATGGGGTTGACGTTGAAGCTGCACTGAAAAAACTGTCCAAAATCAAAATTTCCCTGCACTGCTGGCAGGGCGACGATGTAAAAGGATTTCTGTTCAAGGATAAGGCACTGAGCGGTGGAATTGCGGTGACTGGCAGCTATCCTGGGCGTGCTTCAACTCCGAATGAACTTCGTGCGGATCTGGATCAGGCACTGTCGCTGATTCCCGGTCAGCATAAAGTCAATCTTCACGCCATCTATGCAGATACGGATGAAGAAGTGGATCTGGATCAGCTTCAGCCCCGTCACTTCCAGAGCTGGATCGACTGGGCGAAGGAGAAGGGACTGGGATTGGACTTTAACCCTACACTGTTCTCCCATCCCAAGGCCGAAGACGGATTCACATTGAGCAGTGCAGATCCGGCGATTCGCCAGTTCTGGGTCGATCACTGCAAAGCTTCGCGCCGCATCGCCGAGACCTTTGGCCGTGAATTGGGACAACCGTGTGTGACCAACCACTGGATGCCGGATGGCTACAAGGATACTCCTGTAGATCGTTGGTCGCCGCGTGCTCGTCTGCGGGACTCGCTTGATGAGATCTTCGCTGAAAGAATCGACGAAAGATACAATATCGATGCGGTAGAGAGCAAATTGTTTGGCATTGGGTCGGAGAGTTATGTAGTTGGCTCGCATGAATTCTACATGGGTTATGCGATGAGTCGTGGCAAAGCGATCTGTCTCGATGCCGGACATTTCCATCCAACCGAGGTAATCTCCAACAAGCTGTCGTCCATCCTCATGTTTACCAATCAGCTGCTCCTGCATGTCAGTCGTCCGGTACGTTGGGATAGCGACCATGTGGTAACGATGGACGATGAGCTGCTGGAAATCGCAAGGGAACTCGTTCGCGGTGATCTACTGCCACGCACACATATTGGGCTTGATTTCTTTGATGGCAGCATTAATCATATTGCCGCCTGGGTCATCGGGGTGCGCAGTACCCAGAAGGCACTGCTGCGTGCACTGCTTGAGCCGATTGAACAGCTCAAGCAGATTGAATTGGAGCAGGATTATACGTCCCGTCTGGCCTTGGTCGAAGAATTTAAGGCCTATCCGTTTGGGGCGATCTGGGATCACTTCTGTGCGCAGTCAGGGGTTCCAGTTCGTGAGGACTGGTTGGCTCAAGTGAAGGCGTATGAAAAAGACGTCCTCTCGCAGCGCGGCAAGGTGAGCGAAGTTCTTCAGTAAATCAGCGGATGAAGCGAACAGCAAATTTCCTTTTTCAAAACCCAACAAAAGGAGAACTTCAATGAGTACACTTAATCCCGATAAAGTTACCAAAGCCCTGGAAACTCCCTTCATTCGTGAGATGGCCGAAATTACTCAGCACATGTGGCGCAACGGCTGGGATGAACGCAATGGAGGCAACGTAAGTTATCTGCTGGATGAAGAGGAAGTGGCGAAATATCTTGATATTCACCAGGTCATTCGTGTCATTGAACCAGCTTTCCCGGTTCATGAGCTGGCAGGCAAATACTTTATTGTGACCGGTTCGGGAAAGTATTTCAAAAACGTGCTTCAAGATCCGGCAGGTAACCTGGGTGTCCTGCGTGTGACCCCTGACGGAAGCAAGCTGGAACTGCTGTGGGGGTTAGAGAACGATGCCAAGCCGACCAGTGAGCTGCCTTCACATTTTATGAGTCATATCGAACGGTTAAAAGTAGACCCGGATCACCGTGTGGTCATTCACAATCATGCGACCCATGTGCTGGCCATGACCTTCATTCATGACCTGGATGAAGCCAAATTTACCAAGACACTCTGGGAGATGTGCACTGAATGTATTGTCGTATTCCCCGATGGAATTGGCATCATCCCCTGGATGGTTCCAGGCTCCAGTGAGATTGGACGGGCGACTGCCGAGAAGATGAAGGAGTATCATTCAGTGATCTGGCCGCAGCATGGTATCTTTGGTACAGGGACGACTGTAGATGAAGCTTTTGGTCTGATTGAGACGATCGAGAAGGCGGCTCAGATCTATATGCTGGTAGCTCATCATGAGATCAAACAGCGTATTACGGAGCGGGAGCTTTCGGATTTGGCGGCTGCTTTTGGCGTTACGCCACGTCCAGGGATCTTGAGTCTCTAGATTTAACCGTTCTTTTTATCAGCTTCATGCCCGTTCTGATAGATGAAGCCGCCCTTGGAGGCGGCTTTTCGTGTTCTCCTCTCCAATTCGCTCTCAAACGCAGACAGCTAAATTCCGATAATCGAAAGAGAAGAGGGAAGTTTGTGCCCAGCAAGGATAAGGGAGAGGGATGAGGCCAGTGCTACACGATCATACCGAGCAGTATGTTGTCTTTAAGATCGAAGGAGAAGAGTATGGACTGCCGATCAGCCATGTCCTTCAGATTGTCACAGTGCCGGAGCAGGTTCCGGTATCGGATTATTATTCGGCGATTCGCGGCATGATGAAGGTACGTGGCAAGATTATGCCTATATTTGATGTTCGATTTGCATTGGGGTTTGAAGAGGCGATGCCCGATCCCAAGCAGCGGATGCTGGTCGTGGAATTGGGCAGACTGACGACCGCTCTAATTGTGGATGAAGTGACGGAGGTTCTTCAGGTGGGCGCCCAGCTTCCGCAGATTTCTGATGGGAGAGGCCGTGGCAAGCGACCGGGGTCGTTTTTTACCGGGATGTATAAGACACCAGAGCGTATCGTGATGTTATTTGATTTGCAGGAAATGTTGGAAGAGGAAGGGCTGGACGTATAACGGCACACAAATACCCCCGCATCCTTGAATTAACAAGACTGCGGGGGGCTATTCGTTATGATCCATATTCAATTTTCTTCGTTCCTCCTGATGATCCAATCCACATGCTTGACATGGTGAACAATTTGCTTGTGTTCCAGTCTTGCCGATTGGCGTATGCTTCACAGCTTTCGTCAACCGTTTAGCGGTTTGATTCTGAATTTTTGTGTGACTCGTTTTAACCTATTTTACTTTTCTTGCTTTTTGTTTCCTCAATATTTCGTTTGTAGCATGGGTGAAGCCTTCTTACATAAATCTTGAATTTCTGCTCTTCAATTTATTTCTTGAATTTCTTTACTTGCCCGGGTCTTGCATCCGTACTCCGTTATTATCGGAGCATCCCGCATATTCGCGGTGGTACCATGTCTGTTGCATGTGAGGGTAAGTTCCCGCATACATCGATCCCACGAAAGACGTTTTCACTGACGCCTTCCCTTTGTGTGAACCGTGCTAGTATGCTTCGCTATCGCTATTGCATTGGAATCCTGCTCCTCTCTACGCAAGGCTTAATCCTGCTCGAAACGGCTTCTTCCGCTGAACAATAGTTTTCCTTTGGTTTGACACCCGAATGTTTCGCATGAGGCGTCTTCTGGACTTACGGGTCCAGTATGCGTAAACAATGGCCTGCCTGCCTAACCTATTGCATTGGAATCATGCTCCTTTTTCGCAAGGTTTATTTCCTCGCTCGAAATCGCTTTTTCCTTCTACAATGGTCTTGTTCAAGTTGACACCTTAACCTTTTTTTCAATTTCGCCTTTTTCGACGGGCGACTCTGAGTTTCCCACATACCTGATTCCACAGTTGATGCTGTCACGAACATCCCCTAAGCGTGAAACCACTCAGTATGCTTCGCTGACACGTTTCAACGGAATCTCCTCCCTTATGAGCGTGATGTTGCTTCTGCTCTCTGGCGTTTTCCGGCACGTCGGTCAATCTGGGTGAGTTCCCACGTATCCTCGATCTCACGAAAAACGTTGTCACCGTCGTTTTTCATGCGTGAAAATCGGTCATTGATACGCTTCGCTAACCTGTTTCATCGGAATCCTGCTCCCTTCGCACAAGATGGAATCTCGTTTGAACTCGCTGAACGTTCCGTCCTCGTCAATGGCCTACGGTGAGTATCTGAGTTCCCGCATATCTCTTACTCTCGAAAGACGTTTTCACGGGCGCCTTTCATTCAATTTAAGAGTGCTAAGATAGGCTTCGCTTACCCTAGTCCATTGGACTTGTCCCTCCTTGTTGGATGATGGAAAAGTCTTGAGTGGCACCGGCTCCTTCTGAAGTGCTGCTGTTGGTGAAGGTGTGCTGGTGTTGTCCATATATTACCCCCAACCCGGGAAAAGTAAAACGTTTGTAAAAATGTCTCGAAGTTTGTAAACGCATACCTGGATCATTTAGCTCACTCATCCTTCAGCAGACGTTGAATTTCGCTTTTTTTTGCACGTTTTCTCGTTTTCAGCAGACAGCAGGCTCGAATAGAACGCAAAATGTGGGTAATAAGCGACAAAGGAGGCGGGGAAGAATGGGAATGTTAAAAACGATCAAGAATAGCATGAATGACATCAAGCAGGCTCAAGATGGAATCAAAGCCTCTATGGATGGCCTCAAAAAAGAGATGGACGTCTTGAAGGGCAATATGGAGCAGGTCCAAGTCCAGATGAAAGACAAACCCGCAAAGTTTAAAGCTTCACTTGCTTATCTGAAGCTTGGGTTTGCAGATGCGAAGACGGCGGTAGGTGAAGTGAAGCAGGGGATGAGACAGATCAAAGATACAGGCAAAGACCGCGAGCCAGCGGGAGAACTTGTATCGGGTGCAGAGCTGATTCAGGAAAAATGGGGTTTTAAACTGGTCAGAGGCACTGACGTGATTGGAGAGATCGTATATAGAGAAGGGCCAGATGCGGAAATATGGATAGCGACGCATACGTACGTCGATCCGGAGTATCGGGGAGGTCAGGTGGCGAAGATGCTGTTGGACCGCCTGGTAGAGGAAGCGAGGATGAGAGGGAAGCGGATCTTCCCCGCTTGCTCTTACGTTAGAACCCAATTTAAGCGCAGTGCAGCTTACCAGGACGTCTGGCATGAATATTGATTCACATGAATATTCATGAATTTTGGGAAAACACCCGGCAAATTCGTGAGTAAAACTGCAAGAGTTTGCTTTTTTTTACCCAAGAAATCAGGTATTCTTAGAGAGCAAAAGATTATATCGTTCGTGCAGAATGCGGCGGCCGACTGGTCGCCGTATTGTTTTTCGGCGCGGCCGTAAGGAGAGTGAAATATCATGACCGACAACATATTGGAACGGCTTAGAAGCGAAAGTGCGCCACATCACGATCGCGTCGAGGCCAACCCCTACGCCAAAGCCATCATGTCCGGCACGATCGACCTGAATATGTACAAACAGTACCTTCAGTTGTTTTACGGTTACATCGCTCCATTGGAACGTCTTGCCGAAGCTTCAGCAGCCCTGCAGGAGTCCGGCTACCAGCTGGAACAACGGCGCAAGACGCCCATGCTGGAGCGCGATTTGCAAAAGCTTGGCGTGGATCACGCGCAGCTGGCATCTCTGCCGCTCTGCGAAGAGCTGCCTGACTTGTCAACCCCCGGCAAGCTGCTTGGCTGTTTCTACGTCATTGAAGGGTCCACAATGGGTGGACAGATGATTACAAGAAAATTGTCGCAATCGCTGGATCTGACAACCGAAGAAGGCCTGGCCTATTTCTATTCGTATGGTCCGGAGGCTCGGGTTCGTTGGGGCGAGTTCCGGGAGCAACTGCTGGAAGCTGGACAAAGCGAGTCTCAGCAGCAGGAAATCGCAGACTCGGCGATTGAGACATTCCGATTGTTGGAACGTTGGCTGGACGAAGGCGAGCGCCGCTAAGTTGCATCCTCACTCATCTTTTACATCTACAGAACAAGCCATAAGGCACAGGAGGTTACCGGCTATCCATGTCCAACGTCAATTTGAATTCCGAAAACGATCCACTTAACCGTTCGCTCATTACTGGCGACGATTTTGTGACCGATGAGGTTATTGACCTTACCAATTGCGAGAAAGAACCGATTCACATTCCCGGCATGATTCAGCCCAACGGCGTTCTGCTGGCTGCAAGACGCACGCCGACAGGCAAGATCGTGCAGTGCAGCCGCAACTCGGGCGAGTTGCTTGGCATTGAGCCAGAAAAACTGCTGGGAACCCCGCTATCCGATCTAATTGGATTGGATATGATGATGGATCTGGTTAACCGAGATCTGAATGCAGTCGCTTCCTCAGATCTTCAATATCTTAAACTGAATATTAACGTTGACGGGCTGCCCGTCCGTTTCACCGCCGTTGCTCATGAGAGCGAGGGCTTATTGATTCTAGAGCTTGAGCTGGAATCTGAAGATGATGAAGAAAGCGGAGACGATTTTCGCTGGATTCGCAACTTCTTCGTCAAGCTCAAGCAGAGCGCCAACCGATACACGGCCAGCCAGGCTGCCGCGGAGCAAGTCAAGGAGATTCTGGGCTATGACCGGGTCATGGTCTACGAATTCGACAAGGAATGGAACGGCAAAGTGATCGCAGAAGCTAGAGAGCCGCAGTTGGAGCCTTTCCTGGGTCACCACTATCCGGCCTCGGATATTCCCAAGCAGGCCCGTGCGTTGTATTTGCGCAACTGGCTGCGAACCATCGTTAACGTTGACTATAAGCCAGTGGAGATTATTCCTACCGTTCAGCCGCTGACAGGAAGACCGCTCAACCTGAGTCTGTCAGTGCTGCGCAGTGTTTCGCCCATGCACATTGAATATTTGCAAAACATGGGAGTAGGGGCAACGGTCACCATTTCGCTGATTCATGACGGTGAGTTATGGGGCATGATTACCTGCCATCATTATTCACCGAAATATGTCACCCATCGTATTCGTAATCTGTGTAATTTTTTGGGCGCCTTTTTCTCAAATGAATTGTACCAGCGTCAGCAGTTGGACGAATATCAGGCTGAATTGCAGCTGAGAACGGAAGCCTCGCGGATCTCCAAGCTGTTTATCGGCAGCAGCACTCCGTTCCAGGTTGTAGAAGAGTTGTATGCGTCGGAGAAACGTTTGCTTCAACTCATGGACGCGTCGGGTGTGGCGGTCAGTTACAGTGACAAGCTGCTGCTGTTTGGCGAGACGCCTGCTCCTGGGCAAATACGCGAACTGGCTGCCTGGATGGGTGACAAGTCGAAAAACTATACGCACCATACGTCCAGATTAAGCCTGGAATTCCCTCCAGCTGTCGCTTACAAAGAGAAGGCATCGGGAGCGCTCTATGTTGCCCTGTCTCCAGGACAGCAGAACTATATCATCTGGTTCCGGCCGGAAGTGCTGCAAATCGTTGATTGGGCAGGCGATCCAGCCAAAGCCGTTATCAAGGACGACGATGGCATCCGGCTGTCTCCGCGCAAGTCGTTCGAGAAATGGCGTCAGGTGGTACAATCCACAGCCTTCGATTGGAAAGTCGAGGAGCTGAACGCACTGGCTGAACTTCGCGCCGTTGTCGATAATCAGACAAAAAGCGATCTGCAGCGGGCAGAGGAGCAAGCTCTGCAAAATTCGCGGATGCTGCGCCAGAATGAACAGCGTTACTTGCAGCTGATGGAATTTTCGCCGGTTGCGTTCTTCACGATTACGGATCGTCATATCGTCTACTGCAACGAACAGGCGGCAACGCTGCTGGGAGAAAAAGATAAAGAAGAACTCATCGGCCGCGATTTCCTGCCGTTTATCCTGGAGGAGTCGCGTGAGCCTATGCGTCTGCTGTTCCAGAAGCTGGAGGAAGATGCTTCGGCGCTTGTCTCGGGCAGCCAGGCATTTGTCAATGTCAAATGCGAGCCGTTGTGTCTGGACATCACATTGGCTGCGGTGTCTCACAGCGGCCGCCCCTCGATCATGCTGATTGCACGCAAGATCGCCGAAACGGACGAGCAGCAGACAGAATACGCGAGCATTACCGATCAATTGAGCAGCTATATGTCTACCGATCCGCTCACCGATCTGCCGAATCGTCGGTCTTTCGAGCAGCAGTTAGAGGAAGATTGGAATCTGGCCGCGGAATCCGAAGCGGAACCGATTGCACTGTTGGAGATCGACATCGATGATTTCCGGGCCTACAATGCCGTTCATGGTCTTCAAGGTGGTGACCTGTGCATCCAGAATATCAGTCAGGTACTGGATCTGTTCGGTCGTCAATACGAAGCCAGCGTCTCCCGAACTGGAGGAGGCACGTTCATGCTGCGTCTGGATGGCGTACACGCCGATCAGGCCAAGGAGTTGGCGGAACAGCTGCGCCAGGGCGTGCTGGATCTTCAGATCAACAAGGATGAAGGCGGTAGTGAAAGTTACGTGACGGTGAGCATTGGCGGAACAGTCATGCGTCCAAATCGGGATTATCGCTTTACGCATTTTATCGCACAGGCTGACCGGGCTTTGATGAGGGCCAAACGCGAAGGCAAGAACTGCGTCGTCTTCATGGATTAGGCCGCGTTTCATGAACCGTGCGAGATTTGTTAACCTGTTGCGAATGAACCGATAAAAAAGGCCGCTTTCCTCTAAGGAAAGCGGCCTTTTTGCATGAAGCATGGGACGTTGTCTTGGGAGACATTCTACAGGGAAAGAGGAATCTCTTTGACCCCACGTACGATCATGCCCGGACGCCATTCCAATTCTGCCGCATCCTCGCGCAGGTGAATGTTCGGAAAGCGGCGAAGCAGCGTATTGATGGCAATCTCACCTTCCAGACGGGCAAGCGGCGCACCCAGACACATATGAATACCGTGGCCAAAGGCCAGATGGCGGCTGCGTTCGCGGGTAATGTCGAATAGATCGGGATCAGCGAATTGATCGCCATCACGGTTGGCCGAATCGAGCGCTACGATAACCAGATCGCCGCGCTTCATCTGTGCGCCGTGGAACTCCAGATCTTCATCCGCCCACCTCGATGTGCTGAATTCGACAGGCCCATTATAGCGCAGCATCTCTTCGATGGCGCTTTTAATCAGGGTGGGATCATCACGCAGCAGACGCAGCTGCTCAGGATGCTCAAGCAGCGAAATGATGCCATTGCCGATCAGATTAACGGTAGTCTCGTGTCCGGCGATGATAAGCAGGGAAACTACACCATACAGCTCCTGCTCAGACAGGCGTTCTCCGGCTTCTTCAGCTGTAATCAACTGGCTGATAAGATCCTGCCCGGGGTCTTGACGAACTTTCTCGAACCACTGCCGCAGATATTCGGTGAATTCCTGCATATGTCGATAGACCTGATCGTCGAATTCAGAATTGGATGCACCGACAATGGAATTGGACCAGGTGCGGAATTTGTCACGGTCTTCGAGCGGTACACCCAGAATCTCACTGATGACGATGATGGGAAGCGGAAACGCATAATCGTCAATCAGCTCCATCGTAGTCTGGCCTCCTACCGCATCCAGAAGCTCATCGGCAATCTTTTGAATATGCTCGCGCATGCTCTCGACAAGTTTGGGTGTAAACCCCTGCTGAACCAGTCCCCGCAGGCGGCGATGATCCGGTGGATCAGCGAACAGCATATTGGAGGTGAAGATGCTCTGACCTTCACTGCCGTAGACCTTGGTGATGTCCTTGATGAAACGATTGTCCTTGAGCACTTCAACGGCATCGTCGTAACGGGTAATCATCCAGCCAAACTGTCCATCGGGAAACATGAGCTTGGCAATGGGTTCTTCCTCACGCATTTTTGCATATACGGGATATGGATCTTGAACAAATCCATGAGTGAACAGGGACTCTCTTGGAGATGAGTTTGAAGAATTCAATACATCGGCTCCTTTCAAATTCGATTCACAATCTACTCCCCATATAGGCTTAACCCGAGCGAATGAAACAGCGATTTTACGAAGGGCGCGTTGAACCGGTAAAAAGAGACGTTGTATACTGGAGTTATGAGGAGAGAGAAAGAGGACTCCAACATTCGCAATTCATGGAGGGACATAACATGACTGAAGCCTTTTCGTTCAAGATGACGGACCGAGCACAGGCGCAGGTGCTGAAATATCTGGAAGGTGTGCCGGAAGAAGCGCGTCAGGTGATTCCAGCTGGCTTCTCCAACCATCTGCATTGGCAGTTGGGACATATTCTGGCGGTCGCCGACCGGGTAGTCAACGGTCTGTCGGGACGCCAGCCGGTTCTGTCTGCTGCTTACGCAACTTATTTTGCTCCAGGTACCAGACCCGCGGATTGGACAGGGGAGCCGCCAGCCTGGGAGGAACTCATTCAGGGACTGAATCAGCTGCCGCAGCGCTTCCGCGAAGCCTATGCGGATAAGCTGGATGAAGAACTGCCCAACAAAGACAACTTTGCCAAAGCCGAGACACTTGGCGATCTGGTCGCCTTGAACGCGGGACATATGCAGCATCATGCCGGCTTTATCAATGCATTGGCACGAATCGTTCGTTCTTAGTGTTTGTTCTTGAATCGGGCTGTTGAACCGAATGGTATGAAGAAGCCGCCGCAGGCGAGCAAAGGAGAGATTTCGTTTGAAAAAATCGACTGCATTATGGACTGCACTTGGCATCGCCGCTGTTCCGGCAGCGGCTGTCGTCGCAGGCAGCTTCTATTTCTATAGTCTGGCCGTAGCACGCGCACCCAAAAAGTTCCTCGATGCCGATCCGGGTCTTCAGCCGAATCCGGATGTGCAGACGGAAACGACAGCCAGCCGGGACTGGTGGGCTGCGCAGCAATTTGAGCATCGTACGTTGACGTCCGGAGATGGGCTGAAGCTGCATGCGTATTATCTGCCTGCCAAGATTCCGACCCCACGCACAGCGATCCTGGCGCATGGGTACTCGGGCGATGCCTCGATTATGAGCGGAGTCTCCAAGTTCTATCATGAAGACCTGAACATGAACATTCTGGTGCCGGATGCCCGCGGTCATGGTCGCAGTGAAGGTGCTTATATCGGCTACGGCTGGCATGAACGTGTCGATTATCTGGGCTGGATTCGTCAGCTGATCGCTCAGGACGGACCGCAGGCCGAGATCGTTCTGCATGGGATCTCGATGGGCGGCGCGACAGTCATGATGACCAGCGGGGAAGATCTTCCGCCGCATGTCAAAGCGATTGTGGAAGACTGCGGATATACTTCTGTGCGTGCCGAGTTGGAACATCAGATGAAGCGCATGTATAAACTGCCTGCCTTCCCGATGCTTCCGGCTACCGAGGCGCTGACCAAGATTCGCGCCGGGTACTCCTTTACCGAAGCTTCAGCTCTGGAACAGGTTCGTCGCTGCCGGACGCCGATGCTGTTTATTCACGGTTCCAACGATGTGTTTGTTCCTACCGAGATGGTGCATGAGCTGTATGCGGCTTGTCCGGCGGACAAAGACCTGCTGATCGTGGAGGGAGCCGGTCACGGGGATTCGTTCCTGATTGATAAAGCGGCGTATACTCAGAAAGTTCGAGAGTTTCTGCAAGGCCGCCTGAGCGAGCCAACTGCGGCCGACTAAGTCATTCAGCAGACCCCACTGAAAATCCAACTTAGTTTCCTTCGTTTCCGTTCAAATAAGGTCTCTCAATCAAGCTTTCCTTCGTTGTTTAGACGAAAGGAAGCTTTTTTTACTGGGAATGAGTCAGTTTAGGACATATGTCCTTCCCTATAACTAGGGGGGTGTCCGTATAATAAAGAAGGAATTCGGGGCGAATGTTCAGGAAACGATGCTTCGATCGAGGAAACGGAGGCCTTACAGTGATAAGAGGGATTCTATTTGCGTTTTTGGGCGGTGCCTGTATTACGCTTCAGGGTGTGGCCAATGCCCGCATTAGCGAAAGCATTGGAACCTGGCAGGCAGCGACGCTAACCCAGTTTACCGGGTTTATTATGGCTCTGCTGATCTATCTATTGGTGAAGGATGGTGGCGATCTGCGCGGATTCACGAAGGTCAAACCGCTGTATCTGGCAGGCGGCGCCTTTGGTTCGGTCATCATCTTCGGCGAAGTCACGGCCATTCATACGGTTGGTGTCACATTCGCTATTGCGGCGCTGCTGATTGCACAGCTGTGCGTGACGTTCCTGATCGATACCTTCGGCTGGTTCGGCACGGAGAAAAACAAGATGGGAGCACCGCAGTTTATCGGCTTGGCCATGATGATTGGCGGCGTGCTGCTGATGAAGCTCTAGACCGATTCGTTACCGAGCAGTAACCCCAATAAATAAACGACTTTTGCCGACGAAGGAGCTTGGAGAATCATGAGAGAAATCAAAGAGTCGCAGCAGCTCCAAGCCTATCTCACGCAGCATGGGCTTGAAGAGGTCTTCCATGAACCGCTGCGCCCGGATCTGGGACTGTATGCTTTTGAACCCGGAGAAGAACTGTGCAGTCAGGGTGGGAAGGCCGACATGCTGTATGTGCTGGTCAAAGGCAAAATCAAAATCTATACGACGTCACCGGAAGGGCGCACGCTGGTGATCTCGTTCAAAAATCCACCGGAAGTCATCGGAGACATTGAATACATTCGGGATCTGAACATTATCAACACGGTCGAAGCGGTCTCTCCGGTGCATGTCATTGGAATCTCGGCCAAGAGGCTCAAAAAACACGGGGACGATCACGCGCCGCTGCTGCGCTTTCTGCTGGACATTATCACCAAAAAGTTCTACGTCAAATCGGATTTTCTGAGCTTCAATCTCATGTATCCGGTCGAAGTGCGGCTGGCCAGTTATCTGCTGTCCGTCTGCTACGATGAGAGCGATGAAGGATTTGAAGGACGCCTTGCGACATCAGAGATGACAGATACGGCCAATCTGATTGGCACCAGTTATCGGCATCTCAACCGGGTGATTCGCAAACTCGCGGAGGATGGACTGGTGGAGCGAAGTGGCGGTTATTTGCATGTACGCAATCGCATAGGATTGGAACAGCTTGCGGGGCGGAATCTGTATGAGCACTGATGGGCAACATGAACGGCAATAGGAGGAGACAATCGAATGATAACGGGACTGCTGCTTGCAGGTTTCGCGGGGGCGATGGTTGCCCTGCAAACGATATTTAACAACCGGACGGATGTACACATGGGTTCCTGGGCGACAACCACCTGGGTACTGGCGATGGGCTTCATTGCTTCGCTGGCATGCAGCTTGATTTTTGAAGGAAAACGTACATTCGATCTGAGCGGCATGGAGCCGTGGTTCTGGTTCAGTGGACTGATCGGCGTAGGCGTCGTCATCTGTCTGGTGTTGGGCGTAAAGATTCTTGGGCCTACATTCTCTGTCTCGATCACGCTGACTGCACAGTTGGGCTTCGCCCTGCTGTTTGATTCATTTGGCTGGCTGGGACTGGAGAAGATGCCGTTTGACTGGAAGCAGCTTGCCGGTGTGGTTGTCATTATGGGCGGAATCTATGTATTTAAGTTTGGTGGAAAAAAGAAATCCGATACGGCGCAGCATACCTCTTCCAAGATTAGCGAGACGCTCTAGAACAGGGGGAACCGCAACTCTCGGATAACCAGCATGTCTACGAAAGCAAGGCCGATTTTAAGAAAAAGTCAGCAAAGGAGCATTCCTCTTATGAATAGCAATCTTAACCCCAACGTACAGCCCGTTCACAGTCCGACTGTGATTGATAAAGTAGCCTGGATTCTGATTCAGGAGGGTAAGGTACTGGGCGCACGTTCCAAAGGCAAAGAGACTTATTATTTTCCGGGTGGCAAGCGTGAAGCAGGAGAAACCGATGTAGATACGCTGGTTCGGGAGATTGAGGAAGAATTAAGCGTGCGAATCAAGGCGGAAACGGCCAGTCCGTTTGGGATCTTTGAAGCGGACGCGGATGGCAAAGCCGCAGGCGTCAGAGTGCGGATGGTCTGCTATACAGCCGAATATGAAGGAGAGCTGATGCCCGCTGCCGAGATTGCAGAATTGGCCTGGTTGGATGAGCAAGACCGCAGCCGGGTATCCGCCGTCAGCCAGCTTGTCTTCAATGCCATCTATGAAGCACGCAGCGGCGGAAGATCCTGCGCGGCGGAGGAGTAAGCGGCACCCTCAGACAAGAGCGCGGAGCGATTGATGCATTGCCGCCACGATCAGCGGTTTCCCGTAGGTTAAGCGATCCGGTTACCGGATCGCTTTTTGCAATCGGGAAAAGCGGCGCCGCGGCAGTCTGTCATGGTATGCTAAGGGATAGAGCAAGGAGAGACAATGACTCAGAAGGAGGAGGCGGAAAACATGGAAATTAGAACACTGCGCGCTGAAGATAATCCGACCATCGAACGAATCATTCGGGAATGTCTGATTGAATTCGGCGGTAATCGGGAAGGGTTAGCTTGGGAGGATGATAGTTTGTCGGCTCTATCCGCCTTCTATGAAGGAAAGGATCGGGAGTACTGGGTGGCCATCGAAGAGGGGCGTCTGCTTGGCGGCTGCGGGATTGCTCCGTTTGCGGATTCGCAGGAAGTCTGCGAACTTCAGAAGATGTATCTGATTGCAGAAGCACGCGGAACGGGAGCCGCAGGCATGCTGATGCGTACTGCTCTGGACTTTGCTGCTCAGCATTATCGCCACTGTTATCTGGAGACGCTTAATACGATGAAGGCCGCACATCGCTTCTATCGCAAGCATGGATTCCGGGAACTGGACGGGCCGCTTGAAGGCACGGAACATTATGCCTGCGACGCCTGGTATATGCGTCCGCTGCGTCAAGGGCGCACGGCACGCCGCGTTGGCGAGATGGGGTCTTCGGTCTTCTCGCAGGTCTTTGCCTGGCAGGAAGAGGCCAAGCGTCTGGGCCGCGATCTCATCAATCTGAGCATTGGCACGCCGGATCAATCCCCGGCGATAGAGATTCGGCAAGCGTTGAGCCGCGCGGTACTGAAGGAGGATGCTTACAGCTATCCGGGCACCTGGGGCAGTCCGCAGTTCCGCGAACAGGCCGCGGCCTGGATGAAGCATCGCTTCGGCGTGGAGGTCGATCCGGCTGTTCAGGTGCTGCCGCTTATGGGCTCACAGGATGGCCTGGCGCATCTTGCCCAGGCGATCTGCGATCCGGGCGATCTGGCGATGGTGCCCGACCCGGGCTACCCGATCTACGCGGGAGCCTTGAAGCTGGCAGGTGTACAGGCTCACCTGCTGCCGCTGCGCCGTGAGCATGGCTTCCTGCCGAATCTGGACGACATTCCCGAAGAGGCCTGGGCACGGGCCCGCTTCATGCTGGTCAGCTTCCCCGGCAATCCCATTGGGGCACGCGCAGATGAAGCCTATCTCACGAAGCTGATTGCCCTGGCCCGCAAGTGGGATGTGCTGCTGGTTCATGACCTGGCGTATTCGGAGCTGGGCTTCGATGATTATCGTCCCATGAGCGTGCTTCAGTTCCCGGGAGCTTCGGACATTGCCGTTGAGCTGCACTCCTGTTCCAAGAGCTTCAATATGCCGGGCTGCCGGGTGGGGTTCCTGACGGGAAACACCGAGGCTGTCGCTGCGCTGCGCGAGTTAAAAGGCCATCTTGACTTTGGCGTATTCGCGCCGGTACAGGAAGCGGCGGTCGAGGCCTTCCGCCTGGCTATGGCGGCACCTGAAGGGGATCGCGGCGTAGCGCCGCTGTATGAGCGGCGGCGGGATGTGTTCGTCGAAGCGTTGGCGCAAGAGGGCTGGGTCGTCGATCAGCCAGCGGCGACCATGTTCCTGTGGGTCGAGCTGCCGGAGCCGTTCCGTCGAGGCGGCCGAGCCGGCAGTGCGAGCCGCTTCGCACGCGAGCTGGTTCTGGAGACAGGCGTTGCCGTTATTCCGGGCGAAGCGTTCGGCGCGGAAGGTGAGGGTTACGTCCGCATCGCCCTGGTGCGAGAGGAAGAGGCACTGCGCGAAGCAGCGCGGCGGATCGGCCGATTTATACGCGGCGAGCAATAGATACATCTTAGGTTGGATACAGACGACAAAAGCAGCAGGGTCGCCGCTGGGAAAGGAGCTTCCTGAGGCGATCCTGCTGCTTTTGTATGGGATTCGGTACTGGTCATAGAGGTTGTACAAAAAGAGGTTGTGCAAAAGAAGCGATTAAGCGGCTGCTTCCTGTGAAGCGGTACGCTGCGGTGGGAACATTTTCATAAACCATGCACGTGCCAGAGGGCCGACGATCACCAACTGGAGCGGCAGCGCGCAGATTACATTAGTCCATAGGCTGTGTACATAAGCACTGCCGAGTTCGGAAGTCAAGCCTACATGAGTCCAGGCGCCATACAGCGACATCCAGAGGACCATCCCCCCGACCATCAAGACCGAGATCGTCAGGGCTTTGCGGATCATCGGGGCGCTGTGGGGAACAAGACGTCCGGCGACCTTTTTGGCTATTGGGCCGACGACAAAGACATCCAGCATCCACGCGATGACAAAGGCTGGTAGATAACCGATGGCGATCATTTTGACTGCCGAGAGGGTAAAGCCCTGGATCAATAATACATTGTAGAGGGTCATGCCCAATACCATCAACGCACACATGAGCGTGGTGAAGATTAGATTTTCTTTTTTGTTTTTGCCCATTTCTCTGCTCCTATGCCTAGCAAGGCTTTGTTTTTATTGTCTACCTGGTTTACAATATCACTATAATCGATAGAATGTCAACCTAGTTGACGTTTTATTAATGCGCATTTTTGTCGAAGCCTTCATTTTTGGCAAATTTGAAAGAGGGAAGTGCATGCAGATGAAGAATCATCCCATTGAATCGACAGAGACAGCTTCCACCAATCTGATTGATCTGATGAGTGAAAAACATCTTTCGCTGCGGCGCAGCGTCGCCGATCTGGATGGAGAAGTATTAAATCGCACGGAGACGCATATTCTGGCTATCGTTGAGCAGCAGGGCCGTCTCTCCATTTCCGACATCGGTCGTGCCGTAAGCCTAAGCCGCCAGGGGACACATAAGAGTGTGCTGGGACTGATCGAACGGGGTTATCTGACCGAGATTGAAGATCCGGGCAACCGACGGGATCGCCGGGTCTTTTTGACGGATCAGGGAAAGAAGGCATGTGAAGATCAGCTGGCGATCAAGGAGGAGCTGGAGCGCCGTATTACCGAGAAAATTGGCGCGGAGAATGTGCAACATCTCAAACATCTGCTGCTGCAAGAATGGTTGGATCGGTAAGATGCAGCTGCATCAACAGGGTTGTCCTAACATGCACATGTTCGTATAATGAGAACAAGCTTGGGTGGGAGATGCTGGAAAGCAGCATACTGCTGCCTGCACGAAAGGGGAGAATGAAATGGGGAGCCGTCAGGGATTGCTGATTGTGGATGTGCAAAATGTCATGTTCGATGAACAGTGGGCTGTCCACCAAGGTCAGGAAGTGGTTGATCGGATTGCTGGGCTGCTGGAGCAGGCGCGAGCATCGGAAGCACCGATCGTATTCATCCGGCACACCGAAGAAGAAGGGCCGATGGTCGAAGGCTCCGAAGGTTGGCAGATCCATGAGAAGCTCACGCCAAGGCCAGGTGAGGTCATCTTGCAGAAGACGGTTCCCGATTCATTCCATGAAACCGGGTTGGACGATCGTCTTCAGGAGTTGGACGTGGATCGTCTGGTGATCGTGGGTATGCAGACGGATTATTGCATCAATGCCACAACCCGCCGCGCCGCCGAACTCGGGTACCGAACGATTCTCGTTCAGGATGGTCATACGACGATTGATACTGAACATGAGACGGCAGCTGCGATCATTGATCGCCATCATCACGAATTGAAGCAGATTGAAGTAGAATTACAGCCTGCGGCCGACATTACGTTCTGACGGAGTGCGGTCAAGCCGGACGGATCGGGACATTCAAGACCCAGATTAGCTTTAGATGGAGGATAAGGATTTGACGGAACCCATAGGTACGATTCGAGAGATTAACCGCTATCCCGTGAAGTCCTTCGGGGGCGAACAGTTGGAGAGCTGTCAGGTCGAGGCTTATGGCCTCGAAGGTGACCGCTTTTGCTCTTTTTACGATGCCAGCAAGGAAGGTTGGGCTCGGTACATAACCGCTCGCAAGATTCCCAAGATGCTGACGTACCGGGCACGTTATGCAGATGGAGAGATTGAAGTGACGGCAGAAGACGGACGACGATTTGGCTGGGATGAAGCGCTGCATGCGGAGATTCAGGCGTTAAGCCGTGTTCCCATTGCGATGTCGCAGCCCAAAGATCCTCATCCGGAGCATCCGCATCTGCTATCCGTAGACGGAGCCAGTATTCTGCTGGTGACGGACGCAAGCTTGAATCGGCTGGCCGAACTGCGGGGGCATGAGCTGGATCAGCGGCGGTTCCGGGGGAACTTTGTGATTGCCTTGTCTGATCCGACGCTGTTTGAAGGGGATTGGATTGGGCATCGGCTGCGCATTGGAGAGGTAGAGCTTCAGGTGGACGAGTTCTGCGAACGCTGCGTGATGACGACGATGGACCCGGATACCGCGGTCAAGGACCCGGAAGTACTCAAGATCGTTCACAAGGAGATGAAGCTCAAGTTCGGCGTATATGCTTCCGTCGTACAAACCGGGCGAATCTCGCTGGGAGACCCAGTTGTACGGATGGATTGACGCGGCTTATGCCGTCTAATCAAGCAAGGTAGTTTAATAATCGCAAGCTCTGGCTCTATAGGAGTCGGAGCTTTTTTATTTTCTCGCAGCACCCATTGACAAAAAACGCTCCAGCGATCAAAATGAACAGGGATACTTTGTAAAGGATGTTTATAAAGTAGAGAGGAGGACGTCGATGAAACGCGCCGATACGACGTTGATGAAGGAATTCAACCTGAACGCAGTCCGGCGGGTGCTCCAAAAGAGAGGATCGGCGACCAAGCCGCAGCTTGCTGCCGAGACGGGACTCAGTGTGGTTACGATCGCTGCGTTGGTGCGTGAGCTGGAAGAACGGGGAGAACTGATTGAAGGGTCGGATGGTGCTTCTACGGGTGGACGTCCGGCCAGTGTCTACCGCTTCGATTACACCCATCAACTGGCGTTGGTCATGCACCTGCACGAAATCCAGGGCGTCGATCGCGTGCTTGCCACAGTTATCGATCTAAGCGGACGTGCGCTGGTCGAGGAGAAGCAGAATTTTGAGTCGCTAGATTGGAAAACGTTTTCGAGTTGGGTTCATGATTTTCTTGCAGCGTTTCCACGTATTCGAGTACTGGGCCTGGGAATTCCGGGGCAGGCTGTCCATGGACGCATTGAGGTCAGCAGTCACAAGCGGCTTATCGGGCAAAATCCGGTGGAGCTGCTCGGAAAAAAGTTCGGGCTGCCGGTGGTGCTGGAAAATGACATCAATGCTGCACTGCGTGGATATTTGGCTGCCGAGAGCGAACAGAAGGAAGCGGGCGAAGAACAAGCGGATCAAGGGGATCTGGAAGGGGAGACGGTACTGGGCCTCTATTTTCCCGATCGATACCCGCCAGGCATGGCCATATCGATCAATGGTGAGCTGGTCGCAGGCAAGCAGGGGATGGCAGGAGAAATCAAATATTTGCCGCTGGGCATTGATTGGGAAAATCCCCCGGAAGGTGCTTCATGGAGCAAGGCTGTCTGTCAGTTAGTGCATACCGCTGCCGTCGTGCTGGCGCCGCACCGGGTTGTCCTATATGAAACGCCCAGGGACTTGGGTACGTGGGGCCAAGAGTGGCGGCGATACGTAAGCCAGCATCCGCTGCCTGTTGAGCCGGATATTGAATGGTGCGAACGGTTCAGTGAACATTTTGCCTCGGGAATCCGCTCCTGGACGCTGAAAGCATTGGAACCGCAAATCTTGTGATCTTATCCATGAAGGGAAGAATAAAATGGCAACTTGGTTTTTGATTGTGATCTATCTGGCTTTTATCAGTCTGGGGCTGCCGGATTCCTTGCTGGGATCGGCCTGGCCGGTCATGCGTCCCGACCTGGGGGCACCGCTGGAATCTGCCGGTATGCTGGCGATGATCGTGGCAGCAGGGACTATTTTATCCAGCCTGGCAAGTGGTCGATTGATCGCCAAATTAGGCACAGGGCAGATTACGCTGATTAGCTGCTTCATGACGGCGGCTGCACTGCTGGGCTTCTCATTCGCGCCTTCCATTCTGTGGCTCGCGCTGCTGGCCATTCCGCTCGGTCTGGGTGCCGGAGCTGTGGATTCCGCGCTCAATCATTATGTTGCGACTCATTATGAAGCACATCATATGAGCTGGCTGCACTGCTTCTGGGGCGTAGGAGCAACGGGTGGGCCGCTGCTCATGTCCTATTTTATCAAGGAGCATGGTTCGTGGAGAGCGGGATATACAGCGGTAGCTGTTGTCCAATTCAGTCTGGTCGTGATCCTGCTGGTGACGCTGCCCATGTGGAAAAAAGTCTCAGCCATCCGCTCCGCTAAGCCTGCACGGGAACAAGCTGGTGATCCAGCGGGACCTGCGCCAGCTTCATCGGCCAGTCTCTCATCTGCGGAGGAGCAGCCTGCGAAGCGTCCGCTGCTTCTACCGGGTGTCAAAATGACGCTGATGGCGTTCCTGTTCTACTGCGGCGTAGAAACGACAGTCGGCCTGTGGGGAGCCAGCTATCTTGTAGGATCTCGCGGCGTGGCGGCGGAAACGGCAGCCTGGTGGATCTCGCTGTATTACGGTGGGATCACGCTGGGACGACTGATTACCGGCTTCATCACACTCAAGGTCAGCAACCGGGTGCTGATCCTGGTCGGGCAGTTCATCTCCGCAGCCGGTGCGCTGCTGCTTATGCTTCCGCTGCCGGACGTGACCGTACTGGCCGGATTTGTACTGATTGGTCTCGGCTTCGCCCCTGTCTATCCGGGGTTGATTCATGAGACTCCAATTCGCTTCGGCCGAGCCAATTCCGTCAAGCTGATCGGCTATCAGATGGCTGTGGCCTACACGGGCACAACCTTCCTGCCGCCGCTGTTCGGTTTATTGGCTTCATGGGCGGGGATCGGTTTGTTCCCAATCGTCACGCTGCTGCTGGTGGTCTTCATGCTGTTGAGTTCGGAGCAGGTGAACCGCGCGCTGAAGCGGGCGCATGGGTGATTCCGGCAAGCTGCTTCTGCGGTGAATATAGGAGAGTAGGCCCAATCCGAGAGATACGAGATGTATCTGTCGGATTGGGCTTTTTTAATGTGAAGGCCACTTAGTACAGCTACGATCAAAATGACAACCGCTAATCGAAGTGGAATACTTCCGTCTGCTTCGACCGACGGTGGAGAATAATCCACTGAAATACCTCGACCCTTACGGATATGCCCCGCAATGGCTTCAGAACACGTGGAGCGCGGTTAAAAAGGAACGAAAGCCGCAGCAGATTTCCTGGTTATCGACGACATCAAGACGTTGACCAGCTCACAGTCTTCGACAATTGATAAAGTCGTGGCCGCCGCGAGTAAGATTCCAACTGGTAAGATCATCAAAGGCGGAAAGTTAGTCGTGAAGCTGGCGAAAGCGGAAGACAAAGCTTCCGATGCCGCAAAAGCAACCAAATAGGATAAAAATCTAAAAAGAATTGGAGACTGAAATGCATTATATACAGGTTAAAAAGTACTCTCCCCTTGCTAAAGGGGAGAGTACCAAAAAAAAGATTAGAACTTGGACGTCGATCCATGATATTGGGAACTTTTATTGCGGTTCTAGACTTACTCAGGAAGAATACTTACATATAGAAGATCAGTACGTAAAAGCAGTTAATTTGTATTTGGATTTTAAAGGGATTGATTCTTTAGAAATTAGAGTACCTGATAAAATTGATGAAGAATTATTTGTAAAATATACTCAGAAGTATCCTAAATGCTACTGGAAAGATATTGTGGATTGCTATTATGCCATTTCCAATCATACTTTTATACAAAGAAACTTCATCGAATATGCTATTCGACTTTCGCTTAGAGAAGATATATATTCGCAAATGAGAAGAGACAATCTTTTTTTGTCGAATGTAATTATGATTTATATATGGATATAGGAAGTAATCAAAAAGACTACGTGATTATGAAAGAAATAGAGGACTTAGGTCTATATGTGAATTCAATTGATTATGAATATCAAAATAACTTTTGGGAAAGATCTGAAGAATGAGTAATTAAGAAGTGGAAAACATTGGATTCAGCGATGGATTATAAAATAAAGTTCTTGATAAGCGAATTTAATCAGACACAAAGAACACAAACCATGAAGGTAAGCTCATAACGTGAACTTTTTTAAACGCTAGGTATTCAAGGAGAATATGAGATGAAGAGTCACATGAGAATTATTTTTGGCCTTTTGGGCACGATGGGTGCTTTCTCGGCAGTATGGATGATTTTAGGTTTAACGGCGAATTTTCAGAAACCCATTGATTTAGTAGGTACGGTAAGTTTGATTTTGATAGGAATTCCTTTGATAGCAGCCTCTGTTATTTGTCTATATTTTTGCTTCAGTAGAAGAGTATCAATCAACCTCACCGTACGAATGGTAGTCATCGTTGTTTCAATGGTTGTACTAGGTGTTGCTTGGCCTACCCTAAATGGAATTCCTAAAGAGGGCTGGTTAAGGGAATCCATAACTACAGATGTTATAAAAACAACAGCCGATCAGCAATACCAGTATCGTATCGAGTTCATTAATCTCTACCAGAAAAATCAACATAGCCGTCTTTTCATAAAAAGCTTGGAAAGTGCAGAAGAAACAAGGATTGCAATTGACCTTCCCATGAGTGAGATCAACGGATTAATCGAAAGCCATGCAGATTGGGTGACTTTAACTCCAACGGACTCAACCGATATTTATCATTTATCAACGACAGATGAGCTTCCCATTCCCATTGAGCATTTTGAAATCAATGTCAAAACCGATCAAGCAAAGAGAGTGAGCGATTGATGATAATAAGAGTGTTTGGGATGTATTTGAAGGTTAAGTTTAATTGCATGTCTGATTCTTACTGTTAAAAGAAGAGATTATGCGTTACGCTTGGCTAACATGCAGCACTTCATACACGTTACACGCATGCAGCCCCTTGCCCAGCCTAAGATCCCGCTGCTCTCCACCTACCCACTCACCCGGCAATTCCTTGTAAAAAGCAAACCGGCTGAATCCCCACTTATCCGGGTTATACACCAACACTTCCCCCAATGCTTCTCCAACATCCGGCAGTTGAGCAGACAGCGCTTCGCCAAAGCCTCTCAATGATGCGGCATAAGGGATATGACCGGCATGCTCCATCACCCAACCTGATGATGCGAAATTTTCATCGATTCGTACAGATAAGGGCACCCCGATATTCACCTGCTGCCAACCGAACGAATCCAGAATTGCATCATAGGGCCCGCCAAATAAAAATTGATTCATCCCTTCGTAACCATTCCACAGATAAAAGGGCGCGTAGCTGTTGGCTGTGCTGCCCAACTTGCCTTTTTCGGAGATCAGATACGCCTTGAGCGCCAAATCTTGGAACCCGTCGGTCTTATGTCCATTGTCCTGGACTCTCTCCCGAATGATCTCCATGTTATAATCGGTGGGAAGCGAGATCGAATACTGCATAGCAATCATGATAATCCATCCTTTCGATTCATAACCTGCTTCCAGCTTACCGGATCGACGGCAGCAGCAGGTAACGATTGAAAATGAACAGGGGGATCACTGAAAGTGAGGGGTAGATATGGAACTGAATGACCTCCACATCTTCCGCAGCGTTGCTCGCAATGGCTCCATGTCCAAAGCGGCAGCGGAACTGGGATATGTGCAGTCAAACGTGACTTCGCGCATCCGGGCGCTGGAGGAGGAATTTGGCGTGCGTCTGCTGGATCGGTCGCCGCTTGGAGTGACGCTGCGGCCGGAAGGGGAGCGTCTGCTGGGTTATGCCCGGCAGATTCACGAGCTGATCGAGCAGGCGAAGATCGAGGTGCCGCTTGCTGTGCCTCGCTCGCTGCGTGTGGGTGCTTCGCAGACGTTGACTGCCGCTTATCTGCATCCGGCGATTCGGAATCCCCAGAGTAATCTGACGATCTTCACCCGAACCTTGGAGCAACTGACGGATCTTCTGCAAGCCGGGCAGCTGGATGCCATTCTGGTGAATCGGGAGCCAGAACAGGACGCCCATCTTCATCTGGAAAAAGTATTCGCCGTGCCTGAGCCCATTGCCTGGATGCAGGCGGCGTCTGTGAAGGGTGAGCTTCATCCGACGGAACCTGGGGGAAAACAACTGGAGACGGAGGCCGAACGGAAGCCGGGAATCGAGCCTAAACCCGAACTTCCTCTGCTTGTCGCACGCGATCTCTACTGCCCATATCGTCGGCAGACGCTGCGTTTCCTGGAACATACGTCATCTCGCCGCCCGCAAATCGAAGCAGATACGCTGGACAGCCTGGTCGCTATTGTGGAGAGTGGGCATGGCATCGCGCTGCTTCCGCGCAAGCTGAAGACGCCTCGCATGGTCGAAGTCCGTCTGCCCGGTTTTCAGGAGGAACCCGTCGAAATCCGCTGCTACCGACTTGCTCACCCTGGGCAGATCGACCGTCCACAGCATGGGATTGAAGCGTATGAGCAGCTGCGTCTTTTGGTTGCTGGTGGGGCGTTTGAAACGGGAGCAAATCGTCTAATAAGAACGGGAGAGGAAGCGTAGTTCGTTTCTCTTCGCGTTTTGCTTGCTTCGTCTACGCAAAGCGGCTACTATAGAATCTGCTGTGCCCATGCTGAATGATCGTCTTCGTTCCTTGCCTGGTGTAAAGGGGATTACAGTCAGACAAGCGACCGGAAACGGCCTAATTACTGGAGGTTGAAGGGTGTACGCTGCACTTTGGGCTGTTTTTATTTTTGTATTGACGTTGTTTCTGGTCATTCGCCGTCCGTACGGTCTCCCGATTGGCTGGTCGGCCTGTGGCGGTGCGGTACTCGCTCTGCTGACTGGTGTTGTCGATCTGGGCGATGTACGTGACGTAACCGATGTGGTCTGGAACGCTACGCTGGCTTTTGTTGCTATCATTCTGATCTCGCTTGTGCTGGATCGTGTCGGGCTGTTCGAGTGGGCAGCGCTTCATGTTGCAGGCGCGGCTCGGGGCAGTGGAACGCGAATGTTTGTGTATCTGGTTCTGCTCGGAGCGGTAGTGGCTGCACTGTTTGCCAATGATGGAGCGGCTCTGATCCTGACTCCCATCGTCTTGGCGATGGTTCGGGCGCTGGATCTGGATGAGAACGAAGTGTTTCCTTTTATTATCGCTGGTGGATTTATCGCGGATACCACCTCGCTGCCGCTGCTCATTAGCAATCTGGTGAATATTGTATCGGCAGACTTCTTCGGAATCGGGTTTATGCAGTATGCCGGACGGATGCTGGTTCCCAATTTGTTTGCCCTGTTTGCCAGTCTCGGCGTGTTATATTTCTTCTTCCGCAAAAGTATTCCCCGGACTTTCGACGCCGCTCAGGTTAAGGCACCAGCAACGGCGATTCGGGACCCCAAGCTGTTCCGTATTTCCTGGATCGTCGTCGGCCTGCTGCTGGTCGGGTACTTTGCGGGTGAATTGGCGGGGATTCCGCTGTCGCTGACCGCCGGAGTCATTGCGATTATCTTCCTGATTATGGCGCGTCGCAGTCCGGCGATCTCGGTCAAGGCGGTCATCAAGGAATCGCCGTGGTCGATCGTCTTCTTCTCGGTAGGTATGTATGTGGTTGTGTATGGACTACGTAACGCCGGATTGACCGATCTGCTGGCGGAAGGTATCCGGGCGTTCTCTCATTCGGGACTGTTCGCCGCGACGATGGGTATGGGTTTCCTGAGCGCCGTGCTGTCTTCGGTGATGAACAATCTGCCCACGGTACTCATCGGGGCGCTTGCCATCGATACAGCGGATATTGGCGGGAAGATCCATGAAGCTCTGGTCTACGCCAATGTGATCGGAGCGGATCTTGGGCCCAAGCTGACGCCAATCGGTTCCCTGGCAACGCTGCTGTGGCTGCACGTGTTGAACAACAAGGGTATCCGGATTACGTGGGGAACCTATTTCAAGATCGGGGTAGTGCTGACCATTCCGACATTGTTTATCACACTGCTGGGACTGTATCTCTGGCTGCTCATTCTCTAATCAACGTATATGGAAAAGGAAAAAAATCGACCGACTAGATCCCTGAATCCTTGAGATTTAGGGATTTTTTCATATAAGAATATGGAATTGTCTAGTGCTTACGAAAACGTTATAGTTATACGAAGAGACGCGATCTGGGCAGCTGCTTCTATGTCTGTGGAGGGATTCGTCATCTTGTGGAAACGTATTCAATAATCGGGAGTGATCCATATGTTAAGCAAAATTGATTTATCGGGCATCTGGCGATTGAGTCTGGACGAGCAGCAAAAGGGACGTCCGGATTCATGGGAAGATACGATGGAACTGCCAGGCACGACTTCACATGCACGCAAAGGCAAACGCAATGAGCAGAAGTTGATCGGTTCATTGACGGATACGTATAAGTTTGAAGGGTCGGCCTGGTTTGCCAGAGATCTGGACATTCCGGTTGAATTGACCCAGCGTACGGTCTTCCTGAATCTGGAGCGAACCCGCATCACCACAGTCTGGCTGAACGGAGAGAAACTGGGCAGCCGGAACAGTCTGAACGCACCTCATATTTATGATCTGACAGGCAAACTTACAGTGGGAACGATGGAGCTGGTTATTCGAGTCGATAATGTCGGTTATCCAACCAAGGGCGGTCATATGACGTCACCGGATACGCAAACCAATTGGAACGGCATCACGGGGGCCATCGAGCTGCGAGTCTATGGAGAATCTCGTCTGGAAAATGTACGGACGACCCCTAATGCTGCGGAGCGCAGCGTGCGTATCTTGGCTGATCGTGTAGGGACACAAGCCGGGAGACTCCGAGTATCCGCAAAAAGTTTCAGTGGGGCGGGAGAACTGGCAGTCGGCCCGGCTGAATTTGAAGGAGTTGGTGAGCGGATTGATGTGGTGTATGACATGGGGGAGGAAGCCCTGCTCTGGAGTGAATGGAGCCCCGAGCTGTACGATCTCAAGCTGGAACTGCTGGATGAACAGGGAGAAGTACATGACATTCACAGCAGCATCCTGGGCTTGAGAGAATTCCGGCCAGCTGGAGACAAATTCGAGATTAATGGACAGCGGACGTTCCTGCGCGGCAAGCATGATGGACTTATTTTTCCGCTGACCGGTTATGCACCGACTTCCGTTGACGAATGGATACGCGTGTTAAACATCTCCAAGTCGTACGGGATGAACCATTACCGTTTCCATACGGCCTGCCCGCCGGAGGCGGCGTTTATCGCGGCGGATATGCTGGGCATCTATATGGAGCCGGAGCTGCCGTTCTGGGGAACGGTGACGGAGCCGGGCGACGAGCATCATAATCAGGCCGAGCAGGATTACCTGATCGAAGAGGGATTTGCGATTCTCAAAGCTTTTGGCAACCATCCTTCGTTCGTCATGTTCTCCCTTGGCAATGAGCTGTGGGGCAGTCGGGAGAAGATCGATTCGATCTTGAAAGGCTACAAGACCTTCGATCCTCGTCCGCTCTACACGCAGGGTTCCAACAATCATCAATGGATACCTGAACTGCTGGAGCATGATGATTTCTTCTGCGGTGTACGATTCACGCGCGAGCGTCTGTTCCGGGGTTCGTATGCGATGTGTGATGCGCCTCAGGGTCATGTACAGGTGTCGTCTCCAAGCACATTGACGGATTATGATGAAGCGATTTCACCGTCTCGACTGCAAGCCGCAGAAGGAGAAGAGTCAGGCAAGCAGCAGATTCAGATCCAGTATGGTACAGAGATGAAGACGGTCGAAGGAGATGGCGGAGGGGATTGGGTGTCGACGGTTCCGGTCGTCTCGCATGAGATTGGGCAGTATGCGACTTACCCGGATTTTCGTGAGATCGACAAATATACGGGTTCGCTGAAGGCAGAGAATTTCAAGGTCTTCCAGGCACGTCTGGAGGAAAAGGGGCTGGGTCATCTGGCGCAGGCTTATTTTGAAAATTCGGGCAAGCTGGCGATGGAGAATTACAAAGAAGAACTGGAAGCGGCGCTGCGTTCGCGCAAATTGGCCGGTTTCCAACTGCTCGATCTGCAAGACTTCAGCGGACAGGGAACGGCATTGGTAGGAGCGCTGGATGCCTTCATGGATTCCAAAGGACTGATTACGCCAGAAGAGTGGCGTTCGTTCTGTGCCGACGCGGTGCTGCTGGCGCGCTTCGAGTCGTATTATCTCGTTGGCGGCAATACGTTCCGCGCAGCGGTCGAGTTGAGCTGGTTCCGTCCGGAAGCGCCGGGAGCGCTCGAAGTGTCTTGGACGTTGGCGGCCGACGGGGAGACGCTGGGCGAAGGCGCGATTGCGGCCGAGATTTCGGCAAGCGGCGATCTGTTTGAACTCGGCGGGATCGAATGGAAAGTGCCGGATGTTCAATCTATGCGGAAAGTCGAGTTGACGCTGCGCCTTGCAGGAACGGACGTCTACAAGCGGTACGATCTGTGGCTCTATCCCGCGGATGTCCGGGTCGATTACGACGGCGTGCACGTATTCGAGAGCTTGACGGACGAAGCCCGCGCGCGGCTGGCCGAAGGCGGCAAAGTTCTGCTGATGCCGAATGTTTCTTCCTTGGAAAATACGATCGAAGGGACTTACGCGGCGGACTTCTGGTGCTTCCCGATGTTCCGTTCGATCTCGGAGAGCATGGATCGCCGAATTCCGATTGGTACGCATGGTCTGCTGGTGCGCAAGGATCATCCCGCTCTGCGAGACTTCCCAAGCGAAACTCATTCGACCCACGCTTGGTGGAACGTGGTCATGAATTCGCGTTCTGTCATTCTCGACGGTACGCCGAGCGAGTGGGAGCCGATCGTGCAGACGATCGACAACTTTGAACGCAATCATAAGCTGGGCCTGCTGTTCGAGTGTCGAACGGGAGGCGGCAGCCTGCTCGTCTGCACCGTTGATGCCGCCGCAGCCGGACAATCGCCGGACGGACGGCAGTTCTTGAGCAGCGTGCTGAATTATGCGCGGTCAGAGGCCTTCGCGCCGACGTTCGAGATCGGGTTGGAAAAATTGGAGGCGATGATTCGCTAAGCGTCAGAAAAAGAAGCCGGATATTAAGTTCGGTCGCGTGCGCGGCGGATATAAAAAAGCTCCCGCGCGAGGGCGGGAGCAGGGGGAAAAACAGATTCGCGCCGGTTACTGCGGATAGGCGGAGTTTACATCAACGGTGACGCTGTTTCCGCTGTAAGACGCTTTGGCATGGTCGGTAATCAAGCTGTTGGAATTGAAGTTAACCGCTTTTTTGTCCAGCTTGATATCCGTAAATTTCGTTTTCAATTTTCCGCTTGCTTTCTTTTTGACGTTTCCGTTAGCGTCTTTCAGATCGGCCAGCGTACCCAACAGTTTGAAATACTGGAGGGTTCCGAGCTGCTTCGACTTGTTGTTCACTTCCAAGATGTGAATCAGCGTCTTATCCGCGGAATCCGAGCATCCCATCGTGGTGCAGATGGCTTTGCCTGTCAGTTTCAGCCGGATCGCGTTGCTGATTCCCCGGCTTGGATCGTTAAAGCTTTTCCAAAAAGCGGTTTGCAAAACGGCGCCGGGAGCGAAGCCGTTCGAGCTCTGCACTTGATTATAGCCGCTTTGCGCAACGCCTTCGACACATTTAGCGCCTTTTGCATTGGTTTTGAAACAAAGACGGGGTTTCCACTTTTTCTCTCCGTTGGTGTTATAGCTTACGTTGGCATCGACTTCCGCCGCGCTGCCGCGCAAACCGGTGTACACGTAGACGCTGTTGCTGTCTCCGGCGACTTCGCTGTCCGTAGGCAACTGCCATTTGGATTCGAGCAGATTGCCGCTGCTGGAGTTGATGACGGCTCTCGCCCCGATTCCGCCCGGAATTTTGTCTTCAGCGGCTGCAGCTGCGAAAGCCTGTTCAGGCGCCGCCTCTTCGACCGCTGGCGCTTCCTGCACGGCGTCGGGAGCGGTTTCTTCGTTCGTCTGGGACGCAGGCGTCACGATCAACGATTGTTCCCTGCCTGTATCCTGATAGAAATAATCATTTTCTTCGTCCGCAAACGAATAATTGATGATGACCTGCTGCGGAGCGAGAGATCGAGCAGCGGGCGATTCGCTTAAGTATTGGGCTCTCTCGTCTTCCGCCACGCCGGCCGCGCGATCGACGAGCGCGTTCAGTTCCTGCTTGTCGAGCTGCATTTGTTCGGGATTTTTCACCTGGACATCGTTGATCGACAAAACATCGGAACTCGTAACCTGCGAGTTCTCCTGCGCCGCGCTTACGGCGGCTTGTCCGGACGTCAGGCTCAACAGCACGGCTAAACTTAACAGCGAAGCTTTTTTCAAGGCCATGGAAATCCTCCTTCAGAAATTTAATAAAGATACACAATACCTATTTTAAACATTTTAAGAATTTTAAAACATTCATAACCTAACTTCCGAGCGATTCAACCGATATAGGATAAATGCTTCTAAAAAGCATAATGTTACGTTTTAAAATATTTTTTGTGGTTTTTCAAAAAAAGCCCATGCAAAGAACCCCGCCTTTGCGAAGGTCGGGGTTCTTTGCATGCGTTTTTGAACGTTCGGACGAGCAGGGCGAACTTTTCGTCGAAATGTTCTGCCGCGGGCAATCGACCGTGCGGCTTATATTTCGTTTTACTCTTCGATCGCCGTGCGCTGAAACTCGGTCCGCTGCGGCGTGTACGGCTGGATCGGCACGTTGATTACGGAGATCGGCACTTCAAGCTGCTGGCCGGTCTGGATGCCGTAAGGCGTCTCGATCCGGTTGACCTTGAGCAGGTCTTCCACGCTCATGCCGTACTGCTCGGCGATGTAGCCGAGCGTCTCGCCGCTGGCGACGAGATGCGGCTTGCGCAGCTTCTCGATCCGGCAGGCCGACTGTTTGAACGTCGGCTGCTTGGACAAGGGATCGACGAAGTCGGCCGTCAAGTCGTTGGCCGCCTGATTGCTCTCCCAGCTGCCGAAGTGGAACGGCACGAAGACCAGTCCGCGCTGCACGGCGTCGCCGATCTTCGCCGGCACTTCGATCTGTCCGCGCGGCGACACGACGCGGACGACTTCGCCCTCGACGATGCCGAGTTCGCGGGCGTCCTCGGTATTCACTTCGACGTAGCCGTGCGGAGCGGCGGCCTGAAGATAAGGCGAGCGCCCCGTCTTGGTGCGCGTATGCCAATGCCAGACGAGCCGGCCGGTCGTCAGCCACATCGGGAAGTCGCCGCCGGGCTGCTCGGACGGCGGGTTATAGCGGGTCGCGTGCAGGATGGCACGCCCGTCGGCTTTTTTGGCCGCATATTCGTCGTGGGTCAGCGCGCGACCAGTGAACTGATCTTTGGTGTAGCTCTGCGCGTAATCGGCAGAGGTATGGAATTTGAGATCCTCGTACAATCGAACTGTTCCTTCCGGACGTTCCGCCGTCGCAGGCCAGCGCAGACCATTGCGCTGCTCCAGAAGCTCATAGGTCATACCCGTCATGTCACACGGACGACCCCGGGAGACCTCTTTCCATTCTTCGAAGGCTTCTTCCGGCGTGGAGTAGCCGATCAGAGGATTGCCTTCCTTGTCGCGGAAATTCATCCGCTTGGCGAAATCGAGCAGAATATCGAGGTCGGAACGCACGCCTTCCGGCGGATTTACCGCTTGGCGCAGCAGATTGATCCGCCGGTCGGCGTTCTCCATCGTACCGGTCTTCTCGCCCCACATGGCGGCGGGGAGGACCACGTCGGCAACTTTGGACGTTTCCGTCAGAAAATGGTCCTGCATAATCACGAACACTTTATCGAGCGCGGCCCGCGCCCGTTTGCGGTTAGGCAGGGAAACGAGCGGGTTGGTTCCAATATTCCAGAAGATGTCGATTTGATCCTGCTCGATCATCTCAAGCTGCTCCTCGATGCCTTTTTCCGGGCCAGCCGGCAGCTTGGATTCCTCCACGTTCCACAGCTTCGCCATCTCCTGCAGATGCTGTGGATTCATCGGGTTGCGGTGCGCCGGGTAGGTGCCCACACCGCCTGCCGTTCGATTGGCGGATGAGCTGGGCTGCCCGGCCATATGCAGCGGGCCGCAGCCCGGCTTGCCGATCAGACCGCGCACCAGATGCATATTGTTGATCGCCACGCAGGCGGTCGTCGCGTCCGCGCTCTGGAACGCGCCCTGCAGCGTTGTCGTGACCAGCGAGGGCGTTTCGGACAGCACGCGGCCGGCTTCCCGCAGCGTCTCGACCGGAATGCCGGTGACTTCGGACGTGCGTTCCGGTGTCCATTCGTCCAGCGCTTCGCGCATCTCGTCGAACCCGATCGTATACCGCGCGATAAAGTCTTCGTCGGCGGAGCCGCTGTCCAGCATCATCCGCAGCAGCCCGTTCAGCAGCGGCACGTTCGTGCCGGGACGAAGCTGCAGATGCAGATCCGATCCGCGCACGGTCAGCGTTTTGCGCGGATCGACGGCGATGATGTAAGGCTTGCCGGTGCGCGCTTTGCGGTCCATGATGCGTTCGTGCAGCACGGTGCCGGTCTCGGCAACGTTATGTCCGAACAGCATCAGCGTATCGGTCTCGTCGACGTCGTCGTAGGAAGCCGGCGCGCCATCCGCTCCGAACGATTGCAGCAGGCAGAACTCCGTCGTGGCCGTGCACAGCCGGGTATTGGCATCGAGCAGATGCGTACCCAGCCCCGCGCGTCCGATCTTGGCGATTGTATAATAATCTTCGAGGAACGCTTGTCCGGTCGAATAAATGGAAATGCTGTTCGGTCCTTTTTTGTCCAAGGCTTCTTTCATCTTGGCCGTAATCAGATCCATCGCTTCGTCCCAAGTCGCCGGTACCAGTACGCCGAGATCGTTGCGGATTAGCGGAGAGAGGAGACGGTCGGGACTGGCGTTGGCCTGCCACTGGTTTTCGCCTTTGGGTCCGAGCCGCCCACGGTTAATGGAATGTTTGCCGTTGCCGCGGATGCCGACGATCTGCTCGTCTTTGACCGCGATCTCGCAGCCGCAGCCGACCGAGCAGAGATTGCAGGTGCTGTACACCCAGCGGTCCACTTCGCCTTGACTGTAGACGTTCATGTCGATGCGTTCTTTTTGCCAGCTCATCGCGTGCCTCCCGTTTGCGGACGATACAATGCGGGTACTACATATTTGCTCGCATCGTTGCCGTACGTTTCTTCGATTTCCGCAGCCGCTTTTTTCAACGTCTTTTTGATGCCGGGAAAACGGTTCTCCAGCTTGGCCGCTTCTTCGGAATCCTCGTGATCCATCCAATCGACCGCCCGCAGCCAAGCGCGGAACGTCGATTCGACGATCTCGTCGTTCAAATAGACGACCGAGCAATCTTTTTTAAAGTCTTCCAATTTCGGTTCCTTCTGCTTCAAAGCCGGCAAGAGTCGGTTCAGCGCTTCCTTTTCTTCTTCCAATGCCGTGCGAAACAAGACGACGAGCGGGTGACTCATCTTTTCCGTTTCGGTCAGCGTCGTTTCGACTTCGCCGAGCACCTCGGCAAAAAGGGCATGCAATCTGCTCATGACACTCCTCCTGTTCGGCTTGCGTTTACGCACAACATTACATACCCGTCTTCGCATTTTCGTTAACAAAGACAACATATCGTTCGACCGAATCCAACCTTCGCGCACGAACGTTGTATCGAAGAAGAATAGAGCCGATTCATTTCGTACTTGCTTTCCGGCATATGTATGCGATATATTGCATGTAGCACGTAAGATTCGATCCTGATGTTTAACCGGTTAATGAAGGAGGGCGTTCGTTGCCGATTCCCAAAGATTTTGCCGCACCCGCGCGGACGACAGCCAAAGAACGGGCGTTTTCGCAAATTCAGCGCTGGATTATCGACGGAACGCTGCAGCCCGGAGAGAAACTGCTCGAAGCAGAATTGAGCGAGACGCTGGGCGTAAGCCGAACTCCGGTGCGCGAAGCTTTTCAACTGCTCGAGATGGGAGGGCTCGTCGCGGCTTATCCCGGTAGAGAAACCCGCGTCACGCAGATCGAGAAGAAAGACATTTTCAAACTGTATTCGACGCTTGCCGCGCTGCACGCGCTGGCTGCGGAAGTGGCGGCGGAAACGATCGAAGCGGAGCGGATTGAACGCCTCAAAGAGCTGAACCGTGAATTCGCAGAGGCCGTTGAGAACAGTGAGGTGTACCAGGCGATGGAGGCAGACGAGAAGTTTCATCGTTTGATTGTCGAAGCGTCGGATAATCCGTACACGTTAAGTTTTAGCGACTCGCTTCAGCTTCATATTCGCCGTTTCAAGTACGTGTTTCTCCAGCAGCATGTGGATTCGACGCAGGCCTCCGTGCATGAGCATCTTCGGATCATCGAAGCGTTCGAGCGGCGGAATGCCGGGCAAGCCGGCGAAGCCATGAAACAGAACCTGATCCGCCCGATGCGCGAGTTGGAACGTCTGCTCTAAGTTCGGCTTTTTGCCAAAGCATCTAACCTCACCTACAGACAGGAGCGAACCTCAATGGAATCGAACACGAACCAAGGCAAAGATTTGCGGATACGCAGCAAAGTCATCAGCGAAGGCGCCAACCGGGTTCCGAACCGGGCAATGCTTCGTGCGGTCGGATTTACCGACGAAGACTTCAAGAAACCGATGATCGGGGTCGCCAGCACGTGGAGCGAAGTGACGCCGTGCAATATGCATATCAACGATTTGGCGTTCAGCGCCAAAAAAGGGGTCAAAGAAAATGGCGGCGCGCCGCTCGTCTTCAATACGATCACGGTATCCGACGGCATCTCGATGGGACACGAAGGCATGCTGTTCTCGCTGCCGAGCCGCGAAGCGATCGCCGACTCGATCGAGATCGTGACCGGAGCCGAGCGTTTCGACGGATTGGTGGCGGTCGGCGGCTGCGACAAGAACACGCCGGCCTGCCTGATGGCGATCGGCCGGATGAATCTGCCTTCGGTCTACGTCTACGGCGGCACGATCCAACCGGGGATTCTGGACGGCAAGAAGATCGACATCGTCTCCGCGTTTGAAGCGGTTGGCCAATATCAAGAAGGCCGCATGACCGACGAAGAATTGAAAAAGGTCGAATGCAGCGCTTGTCCGGGTCCCGGCGCGTGCGGCGGCATGTACACGGCCAACACGATGGCGGCTTCGGCCGAAGCGATGGGCATGAGCCTGCCGGGTTCGTCTTCGACGCCGGCGATCTCGGCCGGCAAAGCCGAAGAATGCGAACGTGCAGGTGCGGCGGTTATCAACCTGCTGGAGAAAGGCATCTACCCGCGCGACATCATGACCAAAAAAGCGTTTGAGAACGCGATTACGGTGGTTATGGCTCTGGGCGGCTCCACAAATGCGTTCCTGCATCTGCTGGCGATGGCTCATTCGGTTGAGGTGGATCTCACACTGGACGACTTCGAGCGCATCCGATTGAACGTGCCGCACTTGGCGGATTTGAAGCCGAGCGGAACGCATGTCATGCAGGATCTGAATGACATCGGCGGCGTGCCAGGCGTCATGAAGATGCTGCTGGAGCGTGGACTGCTGCACGGAGACTGCATGACGGTAACGGGGCGTACGTTGGCAGAGAACTTGGCTGACATGCCTTCGCTGGAGGAAGGACAGGAGATCATTCGTCCATTCGACAATCCGCTCAAGCCTAACGGCCCGCTTGTCGTACTCAAAGGCAATCTGGCGCCGGATGGCGCCGTGGCCAAGATGTCGGGCATGAAAAAGTCCCGCTTCACCGGCCCGGCCAAGGTCTATGACAGCGAGGACGAGGCGACAGCCGCGATCACGCGGGGCGATATTGTCAAAGGTGATGTGTTGGTCATCCGCTACTGCGGGCCGAAAGGCGGACCGGGTATGCCGGAGATGCTGTCGGTAACGGCGATGATCGTCGGCAAAGGCTTGGGCGGTGAAGTGGCACTCATGACGGATGGACGTTTCTCCGGCGGTTCACACGGCTTCGTGGTGGGACACGTCTCCCCGGAAGCGCAGGTTGGCGGACCGATCGGACTGCTTCGGACAGGCGATATGGTGACCTTCGATAGCGAAAAGCGGGAAGTCAGCATGAACGTGAGCGAGGAAGAGTTGGCAGCACGGGCGCAAGCCTGGGTGCAGCCGCCGCTTAAAGTATCCTCGGGCGTATTGGGCAAGTACGCCCGGCTGGTCTCTTCCGCTTCCAGGGGCGCGGTAACGGATTTGTTCGAGTAAAAGGTTTTCGTTATACTGAAGCGGACATCTATTTTTGGAGGGATTAGGATTGCCGCATGATAAGACTGAAAAAGAAAAAGCCGCTTTAGGTTTGTTGTACGATAACAATAATGACCCACAGCTGGTGCGTGAGCGTCTGTACTGCAAGTCGCTGTGCTTCGATTACAACCAGCTCAATCCCTTGAAAGTGACGGAACGCGAGGAGCTGATTCGCAAGATTGTCGCCCGCGTGGAAGGCCCCTTCGTGATCGAGCAGCCGTTCTACTGCGATCAGGGTTACAACATTGAACTGGGGCGTAACTTCTTCGCCAACCACAACCTCATTATTCTTGACGCGGCAAAAGTGCAGTTTGGGGAAAATGTATTCATCGGACCCAACTGCGGCTTCTATACAGCCGGTCATCCGCTTGACATTGAGCAGCGTAATCAAGGATTGGAATATGCGTATCCGATTACGGTAGGCGACAATGTCTGGTTCGGCGGCAATGTGGTGGTGCTGCCGGGTGTGACAATCGGAGCAGGCAGCGTAATTGGCGCCGGAAGCGTGGTCAACCGAGACATTCCTCGGGGCGTAGTCGCCGCAGGCAATCCGTGCCGGGTCATTCGTGAGATCACGGATGAAGATCAGAATCGGTATAAGCGAGCTTAGAGAAGTACATCAAGCGATAGATCGAATACAAAAGAGGCGCGAACCGGAGGAATCCGGACGCGCCTCTTTTGTGTTCAAGTCCAATGGCGAAGGCCGCGTACTACTGACCATCGAGAACATACTGCGTCTGCAAGAGCGGATGAGGCTTTTCTGTTTATCAGGAGGCATGAAGGTAGCATTTTCGACCCTTTGAGGAGGAACGTACGTTTGTTATACTGGGTGGACAGAAGACGTAACCTCATAAAAGGAAGGGAAGCCAAATGAACAAACAGCGGTTAATCGAATATTGTCTCACTTGCGTCGGCGCGTACGAAGATTACCCGTTCGACGAGACTTGGACAGTGATGCGGCACGTTGGTAACAAAAAGTCGTTCGCGTTCATTTATAACCGGGACGGCCGCGACTGCGCCAATCTCAAATGCGATCCAATGCGGGCCGCGATGCTGCGCGATCTTCACGAAGACATCAAGCCAGGCTACCATATGAACAAGGAACACTGGAATACCGTCATTCTGGACGGCAAGCTGGAAGACGAAGACATTTTCGATCTGGTGCGGCATAGCTTTGAACTGACCCGGCCGAAGATTCGCAAGAAACGCGCGGCCGACGACTTTTAGACCAAAAGTATTTTAGACCAAAAGCAGCGATGCGAATCGGTTAAACAAGATGATTCTTCGTCTGCGCCTTCACAGCCATAGCGTTCGAGCGTTTCGTTGGTGCTGCTCTTTTTTGGGTTTCTCCGAATTCACTGCCGTCGCTTACGGGTTATGTAGGGTAACGAGTGCAAGAACGAGGAAGGAGGACGCGGAATGAGAAAAGCATGGGGAATTCTGATCGGCATTGGACTGTTGACGCTTGCCGTAGGCTGCGGTTCGGATAACGACGATCATGACGGCATGGATATGGACGATGCGGAACATCAGCAGATGGACGATAACGACAAGGATGGGGATTGAGACCTTTTCCGTACTGGCGAAGTTGCATCCTGAGCGTACGTTTTTGGGTGTTCTTGCACAAAAAGAGCAGCCGCTGCGGCGGCTGCTCTTTTTGGCGTTTCATTCGGTAAACGATCGTTCGGATCGGCGCGATGTTAAACGATCGAACGATCAAGCTTTCGCGGCTTTGCTCTTGTCCGGGTGCACGATCACCGTTTCGTTTTCTTCGCCACGGCTCACTTTGCGAATGAAGAACGACAAGATCAGGCCGATGATACCGATGCCGACGATCACCAGATAAGCATCGTTGATGCCGGCGATCTGGGCTTGCGTGGCGATCTGCGACGGATCGGTGCCGTTTGTCATCATGTCAGCCGCATGGCTCTTGGCGCGGTCGGACATGACCGTGACCAGCAGCGAGGTGCCGATCGCGCCGGCGACCTGACGGATGGTGTTACTGATCGCGGTGCCGTGCGCGTTCAGGCGCTGCGGCAGTTGGTTCAGACCTGCGGTCTGAAGTGGCATCATCATGAACGCCATACCGATCCGGCGAGCGGTAGACATCAGCACGAGATACGTATAGCTGGTCGAATCACTGAGATTGATGAAGCCAAGGGTTGTGGCGATTACGATCGCCATGCCGAGCAGTGTCAGCCATTTGGCGCCGAACTTGTCGAATAGACGGCCGGTGATTGGCATCAACAGACCCATGATTAACGCACCTGGCAGCAGAAGCAGACCGGATTCGATAGCGGTATAGCCTCGTGCATTTTGCAGATACAGCGGCAGCAGCATCATATCTGCATACATAATCATCGTGACGGCGATGCTGATGATCGTGGTCAGTGAGAACATGCTGAACTTGAACGCACGCAGATCCAGCAGCGGTGACTGCATCTTGAGCTGTCTCCAGGAGAAGACGATCAATCCGACCACACCCAGTGCGATCATGCTCAGCACTTCGCCGCTTGACCAACCGAGCGATCCGGCACGGCTGAAGCCGTAGAGCAGGGCACCAAATCCAATGGTGGATAAGATGACACTCGCTGCATCGAACTTCAGTTGGACGCGTTCGCCTACATTGCGCAGATAGATGAAGCCCAGTGCAATTACCAATACAGCGAGTGGAATCATGGCGTAGAACATCGTTTCCCACGAATAATTTTCCAGAACGTATCCGGCCAGAGTAGGACCGATTGCCGGAGCTACAATAATGGCCAGACCGACCAGTCCCATCGCGGAACCGCGCTTTTCAGGAGGGAACAGGGCCAGGATGACATTCGTCAAGAGCGGCATGATGATGCCTGCGCCAGCAGCTTGAATTAACCGTCCGGTCAGCAGCGCCGGGAATCCGGCTGCAAGTGCGGCGACGATCGTTCCCACCAGAAAGATCATCATCGAAGCCTGGAACAATTGGCGCGTCGAGAACTTCTGCATGAGGTAGGCGGTGATCGGGATCAGGACGCCATTGACCAGTAAATAGCCCGTCGTCAACCACTGTGCGGTGGCCGCTGTAATATCGAAATCTTTCATCAGTTCGGGAGTCGCAACGCTCATCACGGTCTGATTGAGTGTCGCCAGAAAGGCACCCAGGATCATGACGAACAGGATCGGGCCTTTTTTGGCGGATGAGTCGGGGACAGCTGGGGTAAGGCTCAATTTTGGTTCATCCTTTCGTATCGGGCTAGTGCTCTGTATCAGGTTAAATAGTAGGCTTACGTTTGGCCGAAACGCGCACGGGTCTAGGGCGTTTCGGACGAGCGTAACCTTACCTTCACTTGGTACAGAGTACTAGACTTTTTTTACAAGTTGTCGGATAATCGACATTGCATAAATCAGATTATAACGAGGTGAAGTTCCCACTTACAAGCGACACATTTACGCGAAATGTTGATTAGTCAGCGGAAATGATCTGGACTGTTGTTTAAAATTTGAATAATCTACACAACCCTTAAATATGTAAATAAAAACACAGGGAGAAGGAAGCGTATTCATGAGTGAATCCAAAGAAAAACGCATAGATCCGAGAGTGCTGCGCACACGCCAACTGCTTAAGGATGCTCTAATCGAATTGCTTCAGGAGATGGATCTGGACAAGATTACCGTCAATAAAATTGCCGAACGCGCCACGATCAATCGGGTTACCTTCTACCTGCATTACCGAGACATTCCGGACATGTTGGAGAAGATGGCGGAAGAGATGGTCATTAATGTGGAACATGCCATGGATCGTAAAGTAAAGGAGCAGCCGTGGAATTCTTCCAATGGGATCTTGCTTGAACTGCTGGAGCATATCGCTGCCAACGCGGAATTTTACAAGGTCATCATCGGTTCACGTCGTATCCCGATCTTCCATGAGCGGCTGCGAGACGTATTCACCCGCAAGATCAGCGAAGGGATGACGGATAAAGGCCTGGCCGAACGGGGGATTCAGCAGGACGTGGCGCTCTGGTTCGGATCAGCAGCTCTACTGGGAACTATCGCATCCTGGCTGCGCAGTGATCTACCGTATTCCCCACAGTTTTTGGCTCGCCAATTTGTTCTGCTGCTTCGACCGGATGACATCGTGCAGGAAGGATAAGTCTATTGGTTTAATTTGAAGAAAGTGCTTGAAATCACAAGGCGTCCCCTAGAGCCTCCCTATACTGGAGAAGCAGGAAGCATACGACGACATTCACCCGGAGAAACGTGAATCACCCCAAGCCAATGCAACCCTGTATCTTCAATCCATGAGGGAGGCCAATCCTATGAATACTGTAAACGCCAATACCTGGGTATCCGATATTGTGAGCGAAATGCCGCGCACCGGCGACCTGTTCCGTGAGCTGCGAATCGACTTCTGCTGTGGGGGCAAGATGCCGCTTCACCAAGCCGCCGGGGAGCGTGGGTTGAATACCGAGGAAGTGCTTGGAAGAATTGCCGCCATCGCCCAGGAGGAACAAGAACGCCAGGAACTCAAGCCTTCTTCGCTGGAACCGGAAGCCTTGATCGCGCATATCCAGAACAAATATCATGCAGCACTGCGTGAAGAACTGCCTGCGCTGACTCCTTATGTCACCAAGCTCGCCCGCGTGCACGGAGGGCATCGCCCTTATCTGCTTCGCGTTCAAGAAATCTTTTCGCTGCTTAAAAAGGAACTGCTGAAGCATACTGAGGATGAAGATCAACATGTATTCCCGCTGCTCACTAGCTATTTCGCTTCGCCGTCTCCGGAAAGCGCAAAAGCGCTGAAGCCGCATCTGACCGAACTGGAAAGTGAACACGAAGCCGCAGGCGATCTGCTCAAAGAACTGCGGGAGATCACCAGTCACTTCGTCCCTCCAATGGATGCCTGCGGAACACATCGGCTGGTGCTGAACCGGCTGGAAGCGTTGGAGAAAGATACGTTTGAACACATCCATCTGGAAAATAACGTCTTGTTCGAGCAGGCGCGGCAGACAGTCTGATTAAACGGAAACAGACCATTTATTCATGCAATCAATGCGACAGCAGGCTGCATGAGGTAGAAGCAGAGGTAGAAGCAAAGAAGGCTCCGCGAATTTTCGCAGAGCCTTCTTCTTCCTTTTCTTACGAGACATTTACTTGTTGGCGTGCAGATCAATCTTGACTTCCAGGTCTTTGATATAATTTTTGCTGCTGCTGTGGTCTGAGTCTGCTTGGGTATAAGGTTTGATGATGACATATTGGGCTTGACCGAGATCGGCGCCATAGTTGGAAACGTATTTCATCGTTCCACCATTCAGTTGTCCCTCTCCGCCTACGACATCGAGCGTGCGGCCCTGATCGTCGATCAGATCGAATAAGACGGGCAGCAGACGATCTTCCTGCTGCTTCGGTTTCGACGCAGTGTCGTTTAACGTAAGGGAAGTCGCCAGCTGTACGGTTGAGGCCGTCACATCGAAGGTGTCAACATGCAGCGTATAATCGGCTCCCACGACGGAAGGGCCGGGGCTGAGGTGCCGTTCATGTGCCGAGACTACTCGCTTGAAGGGGACATGAACCACAAGCGGCTTCTCCTGGTGCTGAAGCGTCACGGAGACAGTTCCATCAAAATGTTGTCCCAGCTCCCGTGTATCTGCACCATTTAGCGGCAAGTTCATGAGGACGGAATACGTGCCCGCCTTTTCTTTTTGCGGTGAAGTATAGAAGAAGCCTCCTAATTCCTGCCCTCCGACATTCAACGTCACATTCTGTATTTCCTCTTCAAGCTTGCTTGTATTTTTGATGCCTGGCACGGTCAATTCAAGGGCAAATGCGACTCGGCTTCCATCGAAGATCGTTTCCTTAACACGCATACTCGTATCACCTTCAGCGGCGGAGGCATCGACGAAGAGGCCTTGTTGACGTTCTCCAGCGCTGCGTAGGCCGGCATCACCTTCCATCTTGCTGAACAGGCTGCCGATTACCGGAATTTCGCGGATGGTATCTGCCATAGCGGGCGATACAAAACCTGAAGCGAACAGACCTGCCGAAATCACCAAGGTGGAGGCTGCCACAACAGTTGCCCGGCGCAGAGGGGAGAGACGGGAGCGTGTAGACCGAACGGTTGGGGACGAATGAGCGGTTTCCGGCAGGGAAGCGTAAGCAGCATCCAGGCGAGCGCGAACCAGTGGTGACATCGGCTTGTTTTCCATTGCAGTTGATTTCAAGGCCAGTTCCAGCTGCTGTTCGGTATTAGATCGATTCATAGTTCATCTTTCCTTTCGGAGTGGTTTGAAATTTCTTCATCAAGGCAGCACGTCCTCGCATCAATCGGGTCTTGACCGCACTTTCCGTCACTTCCAGGGTCTGCGCAATTTGCGAGATGCTGAGATCTTCAAAATAATGCAGGACGATTACGGTTCGCTGCTTGTGTTCGAGTCGATCCACAGCGTCTCGCAGATCAACCTGATCGTAATCATTCCCTGCCGCTGCGGTGATGGGGAAGTCGGCCATAACGACTGCCTTTCCCCGGTTTCTCAAAAGGGTATTACATTCGTTAATCAGAATCCGAAAGATCCATGTTCGGAAAAATTGTGCCTCTCGCAGCGAAGCGATCGAGCGGTATGCCTTAAATACCGTCTCCTGCATGGCATCTGCGACATCTTCCTCTTTTCTAAGCATCGACCAGGCCATATGATGAAGCGCCTGTTCAGTCTGCCGCATCAGTTCCACGAAAGCGTCCCGATCACCGTCCCTTGCCCGAATGACTTGTTCTTCTTCGCTCAACTTTCATCTTCCTTTCTGCTTTTTGGATGAACATTAGATGGGTGGGATACGATTTCGGTTACATTTCATTTCAATTTGTTATAAAAAGACGTCTCAAACGCTGCACCCCCGGCAGGAAACAGCAAAAAAGCGCCTACTCGCAGACCGCGAATAAGCGCTTGGATAAAAAGGGAATCAGACGCCGCGCACCAGCATGGACTTATGATGCGAGAAAATCTCGAAGCTCTGGCGGCCGTGGTAGGAACCCATACCGCTCTCGCCAACGCCGCCGAATGGCAGCTCATGGGAACTCATATGCAGCAGGGTCTCATTGACGCAGCCGCCTCCAAACGAGACGGTATTCAAGACAAGATCCTGTACTTCTTGGTCTCGGGTGAACAGGTACAGCGCGAGCGGCTTGGGACGATCGACAATCTGATCCAATACGGGACTCAGATCGGTGAACGTCATCATCGGCAGAATAGGGCCGAAGATCTCTTCCTGCATGACTGGCGACTCCCAATCGATACCTTCAATTAGTGTAGGTTCAATCAACAGCTGCTCACGTACTGAACGGCCGCCAATCAATGCCTGACCGTCATTCAAGAATCGGCTTAGACGATCAAAGTTTCGTTCATTAACGATGTGCGGGAAGTCCCGATTGAGCAGCACATTTTCGCCATGCTTGTCTGTGATCTCCAGCTTGATTTCCTCCACCAGCGCTTCGCGGACCTCTTCATGAACCAACAGATAGTCCGGCGCCACGCAGGTCTGACCGGCGTTCAGGAATTTGCCGCGTACGAGGCTTTGTGCGGTTTTCTTGAGATCCGCATCTTTATAAACGATCGCCGGACTCTTGCCTCCCAGCTCCAGCGTAGTTGGCGTGAGATGTTCGGCAGCCGCACGCATAACGACTTTGCCTACCGGCGTACTGCCTGTAAAGAAGATATAGTCAAATTTTTCGCGCAGCAGTTCGGTACTGGTCTGCACTTCGCCTTCCATCGCCGCTACATATTCCTGTGGGAAACATTCCGCAATCAGCTCCGCACTTACCTTCGAGACGTGAGGAGTCAGCTCAGAGGGCTTGAGTACAGCGGTATTCCCTGCAGAGATGGCGCCAACCAGTGGAGAGAAGGCCAGTTGGAATGGATAGTTCCAGGGTGCAATCACCAGAGTCACGCCATAAGGTTCGGGATGAATGGAGCTGGTGCCGTCCGGAATCTGACTGGAAGTGGGCACGATTCGTGGCGCTGCCCAGGCTTCCAGATGCTCCAGGGTATAATCCAGCTCACCGAGGACAAGGCGAATTTCGGTATGATAACCTTCCGCTTCGGATTTGTTCAGATCGGCACGCAGAGCCGCCAGGATGCGAGGTTGGTAGTCTTCAATGCCTTGCCGCAGTTTTTTCAGAGCTTCGATGCGATACGACAGGCTTTTGGTCTGACCCGTACGAAAGAATTGGCGCTGCAAGCTGACCAGTTCGTGGGCATTAAGAGAAGCAGTAGTCATCGTAAATATCTCCTTGTGAATTATATTTTTAGACATTAAATTGTCAACAACTCATATCTCACATTATAGAGAGGATTACAATGTGCGACAATAGCCATCAGTTACACAATTGCGGCTTATGCCTCATATCCTCTATAATTGGGGTCTAAAATATACAATCAGAATGGAGAGAGAGGAATGACTGCTCCGTCTTCTGTGCCCAAGCGTCCGGACCCCAGGGTTGCACGCACACGAAAAATGTTAAAGGATGCACTGCTCGTACTGCTGAATGAAAAACCGTATGACCGAATCACGATAGTGGATGTTACGGAGCGTGCCAGCGTTAACCGAAAGACTTTCTACCTGCATTATGAAACGAAGGATCATCTGCTGCAAAGTGTCACAGACGAGATTCTGGGCGAGCTGTTTGGCAGAGCAGATGCCACGCAGCGGCTGGAGCTGTCGATCGACGAGATGCAGAGCTATATTGCCGGGCGGATCTTTGCGTATGTCAAAAAGCATCGGACATTCTTTGAAGTAATGTTTGAACGCAAGGCCATGACGGATTTCGTCCAGTATATGAAACGGTACTTTGCCCGATTTTATGAAGAAAAGTTTGCCAATCTGGATGAGAGCAAGCTGCCCGTGCAGAAGGATGTGATCGCCAGCTATATGGGCTCTGCCTATGTAGGGGTCATTCATGGATGGCTGAACGACGGGATGCGCCAATCGCCAGAAGAGATGACCCGGCAGATGATCTTGCTCAATCTTCAAGGCCCGATTCAAACGGTGAAAAATTCACAATAGAAAAGAATTGAAAAGCAAAAAGAAAAAAGAAAAACGGCAGTCAAGGTACACAGCCGTCTTTAGGCTCAAACAGAGTGGAAATGCGGAGTTCGATTCTCTTATTCCGATCATTTATCCAATTATTCCGGTAAAGAGTCCAAAATACGATCCACTTCAGCTACCCTCTTGACAGAAGGCTGTGGAATCAGATGGCCATTGACCATCACCAGGCTGACATTCGACAGGGCACTGATCTGTTCAAGTGGATTCTGAGTTAATACGATCAGATCGGCGTTTTTACCGACTTCAAGCGTACCTGTAACCTGATCTACACCCAATATTTTGGCGTTGGTTGTTGTCACCATGTCGATGACCCGAGAGGCGCTTAACCCTGCTTTTTTCATATAATGCTCAAGTTCTCTCCAGAGATCATAATGGGTTACGAGAGGCATGGCGGCATCCGTACCCACGCCCATCGTAATGCCGTTTTCGACGGCTTGGTGTACGCTCTTGAGCATGGAGTCATAGACCAGTCGGGAATTTTCTCTGACCATTGGGGACACCTTCGATATAATGGGGTCGAGTACGATCGATGGATAGGCGGCCTGAAGTGTAGGAATCAAGGCGGTATAACCCTTGAGTGCGCGAGGATTGTTCTTATAGAGGCTGATGATCTCGTCGTCCATCTCTGCGCCGTGTTCGATCGTATCGACGCCGCCTTTCAAGGCGACTCGTACTCCCTCGCTGCTCTCCACGTGGGCGGCTACCCGAAGTCCAATCTTATGCGCCTCTTCACATATGGCCGTTACTTCTTCTACCGTCATTTGCAGCTGCCCGGCTTCGCCAACACGCTTGGCATCCGTGACTCCACCCGTTACGCATATTTTAATGAGATCGACGCCATGTCTGACATTCAGACGTACGTTTTTGCGGGCTTCCCACGGAGAGTCTCCTTCCAGAGCCAGAAATGGAGCACCGTGCCCACCCGTCACACTGAGGAAAAAACCAGATACAAGCAGGTTGGGACCCACAAATTGTTTGGCCTGAATCTCATTCCTAAGAGCAACATCGGTATAGAAAAATTCGCCAACGCTTCGCATCGTGGTAACTCCGGCATGTAGCGCGTTGAGCGCATTGCGCTTCATTCGTTTTTTGAGCAAGCTTTTTCCAAACGGGGTGTCCAGAATATGTTTATACGCAAATTTCAACGTACTCTCACTGGCGGATACACTAAAAGGCTTACCATCAGAAAATAAATGAACATGTGCATTGATGAGGCCTGGCATCACATACCGATTTGCCAGATCGATGATTTGATAGTGGGCGGGAACTTCCAATTCGTCGCTTCTCCCGACCTGTTCAATGCGTCCTTGTTCATTGATTAGAATTGTTGTGTTCGGCTTAACTTGTTGATCCTGGCTGCCTTGAATCATACTGCCATTGATGAGTGCATAGGCTGTAGTCATTGTAAAATCTCCTTCGGTTAAACAAAATGTATAATGAATGAATCATTCACTTTTGAGACAAAAAAAGAAGAGCTTTCTTCATATTCATTTATGAATCGTATAAGCTCTTCATCCCATTCAATTGGTAGACGCTTAATGTCTGAAAGATCCGTCTGCGGCTGTCAGCGCTCATCTCTCTCTTGAGGAGATCCAGGTTCATATCAATGATATGGTGGGCGATGATATGCAGCATAGCCATGTGTTCGTCTGGATTCAACTCATGGTGCTTGGAGGGGGGAGTGAGGTAAGCTTTTTTGGTCTCCACCATGAGATCAACCAATTCGTTTTTGGCGTTTACATAGGACGTGCCTTTATTTTTCTCGAAAATAATGATAATCTGCCGATTGTAGGTAGCCAGCAGGTCGATCTGAGCCTGGAATAGAGAGGAGCGAGCTTCACTATCCGCGTCAACGGGAAAATGCTGATTGTCGAAATGAATGGTCTCCACGAGTATTTTTTTCAGATAGTCAACCAGAATGGGGGGCACGACGGAGTAAAATAGATCCTTTTTGTTCTTGAAATAGGTGTAGATGTTGCCTACGGAGATGCCAATGGCATCCGCAATGTCGCTCATCTTGGTTTCGACGAATCCTTTTTCAAAAAAGGTCTGGAGCGCGGCGGCTTCAATGTCCTTTTTAACTTCGTCTTTCTTGGACTGCATGATGGATTCACCTCAAAAATGAATGATTGATTCGTTATTAATGTAGGCCTATTTCTGTATTTTGTCAAATCTAAAACGGAAACCGTGAGGAGAGAACGGAATTGGTGAACAAGACCGAAAAGATCGGCATCCTGGGCGTTGTACATAATGATGAACTGCGACAGCAATATGGTCTGACATTGGATAAGATTCGGGAGTTAATTGAGGAGTTTGAACCCGAGGTCATCTGTGGGGAAGTGCTGCCGGCCAGTTGGGAGCGGTATAAGCAGAATCCTGAAGAACGCGGGTATTGGGGCGAGCCGCCAAGCGAATATTATGACCTCATCTTCGGATTATGCCAAGAGAAGAAGATTGACTTTGTTCCGATTGACTGGATTGAGCTTGACGTATGGAACGATTTTGACCCACTGCGACATTATGAAGGTGAAGAACGTGAACGTCTGGAAGAAGAGGATGAACAATGGTGGCAGCGCCAACTGAAGGGAGCCATGCAGGGCGTCATTCCATTTAACAGCCCGGCTTTTGATGAGGCGACCCGGCTCAAGTACGAATGGTTGGGCGAACTGGACTCGGAAGCTCATGCTTTCCGGTGGACATGCCGACACCTGATTATGATGCAGCGTATCCACAATGCGATAAAGGAACACAGCGGACGAAAAATTCTGTGTATCGTGGGAGCCGATCACAATCATGTTCTGAACGAAGAACTGCGCAAGAGGAAAGACGTTGAAGTCATCTATCCACTTCGCTGAAATGGATTCGACGATCCCTACAATAAAATAATATTTAATATAGTGAAAAATTCACAATAATAAAACCAAATGAAAAGCAGAAAAAATAAAAAGAACGAACCCCAAAACCCTAAGGCTCCAAAAAAGCTTCAAATCCATAGTTCGTCCAAAGCACTCAAAACGCCTACCTTCAGAGAAGGATAGGCGTTTTTTTAATGCTAAAGATCGATCTGCTTATTCGGCACGCGAACCTATTTTAGGCTCCCATAAACATCTTCATATCATCTTCCACATTGGTGATGCCACTGATTCCGAAGTTTTCAACCAGCACATTCACCACATTAGGGGAGAGGAACGCAGGCAGCGTTGGGCCAAGATGAATATTTTTTACACCCAGATGCAGCAGAGCAAGCAGTACAATTACAGCCTTCTGTTCATACCAGGCGATGTTATAGGAGATCGGCAGGTCGTTGATGTCGTCCAGACCAAATACTTCCTTGAGTTTCAGGGCAATGACGACAAGAGAGTAGGAGTCGTTACATTGACCAGCATCCAGCACGCGGGGAATCCCACCGATGTTCCCCAGATCCAATTTGTTATATTTGTATTTGGCGCAGCCCGCAGTCAGAATCACCGTATCCTGGGGAAGCTCCTGTGCAAACTCGGTATAATAATTGCGCGATTTCATCCGTCCGTCGCAGCCAGCCATCACGAAGAAGCGGCTGATCGTGCCTGTCTTCACAGCATCGACCACCTGATCGGCAACATTCATGACGGCTTGATGGGCGAATCCACCTACAATCTCGCCCGTCTCGATTTCGGTTGGAGGAGCGCAGGTGAGCGCCTGCTGAATCAGAGCAGAGAAGTCCTTGGGAGCACCTTGCTGCCCATCGGGAATATGCGCAACGCCTGGATAGCCAGTATTGCCGGTGGTATAGAGGCGGCCGACGTAACTGTCTCTTGGGGGCACGATGCAGTTGGTGGTCATCAAGATAGGGCCATTGAAGGACTCAAACTCCTTATTCTGTTTCCACCAGGCATTGCCGTAGTTGCCGTAGAAATGCTCATATTTCTTGAATGCCGGATAGTAATGGGCAGGAAGCATCTCGCTGTGGGTATAGATGTCGATGCCTTTGCCCTGGGTCTGCTCCAGCAGCTGCTCCAGATCTTTGAGGTCGTGTCCACTAATGAGGATGCCCGGGCGATTGCCAACTCCAATCTTCACCTTGGTGACTTCAGGATGACCATAGGCACCGGTATTGGCACGATCCAGCATAGCCATGGCATCAACACCGTATTTGCCTGCTTCCAGATTAAGGGCTACCAGATCCCCGGCTTCTAACGTGTCGTCAAGCGTAGCGGCCAGCGCCCGGCGAATAAAGGCATCGATTTCCATGTCGATCTCGCTTAGATGACCCGCATGATACGCATAGGCCGACATTCCCTTGAGTCCGTAGATCAATAGCTCGCGCAGGGAGCGAATATCTTCATTTTCTGTACGCAGCACGCCAACGGTTTTGGCTTTGGCGTCAAACTCACTTTCATCCCCAAACCAGCTGGCAGCATCCGGCAGATTGTCGGCAGCCTCGGGGAACTGTATCTCACGCAGAGCACGAACTTCGGCACGAAGCTCCAGCGCCTGGCGGTTCTTGGTGAGAAATACCTCGCGGTCGAAGTTGGCATTGGTGATCGTGGCAAACAGTGAATCCATGATGAACAGGGAGACGCGTCGCTCCATTTCAGCGGGCATCTCAACGTCCAGACTGAGGAAGGAGATGCCTTTCAGTGTATGCACAAGCAGATCCATCAGATTGGCGACATCATGCGGCTTACCGCAGACGCCTGCGAGGGTACAGCCCGTACCTTTGGAAGCTTCCTGGCATTGGAAACAGAACATGGACGGTTGGTTATTTTCGATGCTTTCGTTGGATGGGGATTGCAGATTCATGGTCGATCTCCTCCGATTCATATCTTGCAAAGTAGGTGTTTACTTGCCGTATTCGCAGTCACATGGTTTCATTGTAAAATATTCAAATTCGCAGCGAGTGATTCCACGCACAGCAAAAAACACGACTTTGCGAACGAGCAGAGGATGCGAAAAAAACGCAAATCCATCCTAAAACAGCAACAAGCGACTCACGAACTGCGTTTATATCGGGGAAGGAAGGAGTGAACGTCATGAATCTGTATCAAGAACTGCTGTCGAGCAAAAACGTGCTGAATGAATGGGTCCAAAAATCCGGACAAATAGGGAGAAGCGATTACCAAGTGATGAGCCAAAGAATCCATCGGTGTTTGAGTGAGCTGACGCGAACACAGATGATCCTGATCCTCGCCTGCATCCGTATTGGCTTGACGGGGCGGGGAGAACTTTGGGATAGCGATCAGGCTCAAGGTGCCCCGGCTTCTTTTTATACGCTGCCCTGCTGTGAATCGCCCGATCAAATCCTTGAGCGTTACGCCCGATTTTATGCGTTTAAGAGCCGACCATCCTTGATGGATCTTATTGGTCATTACATGTTCGTGACGGAGTATTTTCAGATAGGTCTGGATTTGTTGGAACAAGGGGCAGCTAAATCATATGTAAGCAGCCATGATGGATCTTCGCACCTGAATGAACGGGACTCAGTTCGAGAAGCCCTGCTTGCGGAAGATGATCCAGCTGCTCAGACCGAATTCCCGCGAATCGTCGCCATGGACAACAGTGATGGGGAGTATACCTTCTTCGAGTTCCGTGAGGATGTCTTCGGGCGGATCGAATGGCTCCGTGATCGCTTCTATGATTGGATGTATGGTCAAAGGGGTATCCATCCCTACCGTATCCATCATCAAACCTATGAACGAGGCAAACTGAAGGAGGACGGTTGGTATTATATTCAGGGCTCCGAAGATCTGGTGGATTGGATCAATACCTATGTCTATGGAGAAATCGTAGGCCGGGAGATGCCGACCTGTCCACTGTCGCTGGAGCAGGCTTCGGTCAGACTCTCATTCTAAGCCGGATTCTCTTTCCAAGTGTTTCGTGCGCACAATCACAAGCCCTTCCGTCCAAGCGTCCTATACTGAAAAGGAAACCAAACGAGGAGGAGACGGAAGTGGCTCATCATTATACCCGAGTAGATAAAGACACCTGCATTGCCTGTGGAGCATGTGGAGCGACCGCCCCGGATATTTTTGATTACGATGACGAGGGGTTGGCGGAAAATATTCTGGCCGGTGATAGCAATCGCGGAATGATTAGCGTGCCTGGCGAACTGGAGGGCGATCTGGAAGATGCCGTAGACGGCTGCCCTACAGATTCCATCCAGGTATCGGATACGCCTTTTGCGGACGAACATGAGTGATTCGGCAGCCCGATTGAGCGAGGGAGAAACGAAGAATATCGGCCTGCGCATCAAAAGGATCTATGATCTCCCGAGTGAAGAGGATGGGCATCGGGTGCTGGTGGACCGTCTCTGGCCGCGAGGCATTACTCGTGAGCGGGCGCAGCTTGATGATTGGCTCATTGAGCTGTCTCCGACTCCCTCTCTGCGCCGCTGGTTCAGTCATGCCCCAGATCGCTTCGATTATTTTCGGGAACGTTATCTGGCGCAGCTGGATGATGGGCAGGGGAACAGGGAGCGTGCCGATGCCCTCCTTCGCCTGTCGGAAGAGAAGCGGGTGACGCTGCTGTACGCAGCCCGGGATACCGCACACAATCATGCAGTCGTGCTAAAAGAGTGGCTCTTGGGACAAAATCAATCATCCGAATAACTCTACATTCAGCCTAGTGCGTGTATGCAAACTTCGATGCACGTCGTTAAGTTTGCGTACACGGCCTACAACGTCAAAAAGTCCGGCTGCGCTTGAGAGCGTCCAGCCGGACTTTTTGATGATAAGGGGAGGGATGTTATTCAGGTTCAGGCAATGAACCAAGCTGTGCCCGGCTGTGTCTGCGATACCAGAGCGCACTGACGATGGCGATAACTGCCGAAATCGACAATCCCCAATAAATATTGGAGTAGGCGGTGGACAGAGGAAGGGTATGCTGCCATTCAAGGGCTGTAGTAGCCAAGGCCACGCTAAAGGCTCCGCTGAAGAATTGAAGCAGCTGGAACAGCCCCATGCCCGAACCAATCGAGGATTCCGGCAGTACACGGGACATCTCGTTGGATAAACTGCTGGACAGCGCGGTAAACGACATACTGAGGATCATATAGATCAGCATCGCGGCTACCCAGGATTGAGCAATCAACAGGGCGAACAGCAGCGTCGAGACGAGCAGCAGGGGCGGCCCATAGCGTAAAATCCCATGGTTGCCGTAACGGTCAATGACCTTGCCAATCTTTCGTGAGGCAATGATCGCCAGCAGCGAGCCAGGGAAGATAATCAGACCGGCATGTCCGGTGGTGAAGGCAAAGTTCCGCGTGAGAATCTGCGGCAGCAGGAACAGCGTCGAGAAGTTGCAGATGTAAGCTGTCATGCCTGCCAAAGCAAGCAGCAGGTATCTCCGATTGCCGAATAACGAAGGCAGCACGAAGGGATCGGGCGTTAGACGAATCCGCAGAATGAACAGGATCAAGGAAACGACGCCAAGCGCCAGCAAAGCCCAGATCTGATTGGTCAGGAACAGCAGCAGACTGGTGATCCCTACGGCGAGCAGAACTCCACCAATTGCATCGAACGAACCCCGCTTGGGCAGTTCCTTGGGCAGCAGCCAGAGGAAGAAGGGCACCAGCAGGAGAACGGCAGCCGTGATCGCAAACAGCCAATGCCAGCTCAGGTTCTCCACAATCAGACCTCCGATGACCGGGCCAAGTCCCAGTCCAAGCGATACCGCAGACATCACGGTAGCCATCGCCGAACCTCGGCGTTCCAGCGGTATGTAACGGGTGAACAGCACCATGGCGAGTGATACGGCGCCACCTGCACCGGCAGCCTGGACAATTCGGCAGAGCAGCAGGACGATAAAGCTCTGGCTGAAGAAACCAATGATTCCGGCGCCGCCCAGAGCAAGCAGGCCGGCGATCAGCAGCCGACGCAGCGGTACGAAGTCGGACAGGCGGCTGAAGGTAATGGACGAGATGGCGAACATGATCGAATAGCCGGTTACAATCCAGGATGCGGCACTTGCCGTAATCCCAAAATCAGCCGTAACATCCGGCAGCGCCATATTGAACATCGCCGTGTTCATGACGACCAGCACGACGGCGAGGCTGAAGATGAGGATAGTCAGACCTTCCCGGGCGAGAACACTCGGCGGATGCGCAGATTGAGGCGGCTCGGCCGCATAAGAGGTAGTAGATGATTTCATGATGAGGTTCTCCTTTGTCTCCAACTTGTTTTCTGTCTATTTCTATAGTTCGGTAATTAACGAACAATTGGAGTATATCAGGAGAATGAGGTAAAATACAATTGAAACTTCAATATGAACTTCAACAGCAGCCCCACTACGAACCAATGATTCAGAACGTCAATGTCAGGAGGAATACGAATGAAACCGCTCTATCATCCGGAGCGCAGCGATATACGGCTGGTTATGGTTCTTCATGCGCTAAGTGATCCCGTTCGGCTGGGCATCGTGGCACAGGTGGCCCGCTGCGGCGAACAGCCCTGCAAAAATTTTGATGTCGCTCTGGCCAAATCAACGTTGTCCCAACATATTCGGACGCTGCGTGAAGCTGGTATTACACGTACGAGGGCGTTGGGAACCCAGCGGCTCATCTCCCTTCGTACCGAAGATTTAGATGAGCGTTTTCCAGGGCTGCTGGACGCGATCCTGCGCAGCCATGACGCAGAAGAATTGACAAATTATAAATCTACAGAATCTTGAACCTGTAAAACTAGTTCTCCGCAGCAAACAACCCGTTTGGCCCTCCGGCCCCGCGGGTTGTTTGTTTACCAATTCTTTCTCATTTTCTTTTTTATTTCGTGCAGGTGGAATTTCGGTTTCCCTTCACTCGCTTGAGTGAGGCTACAATCAAAAAGCTGACGATGACCAACAGCAGCCAGGAACTGACTTTGCCTAGGTGAACCAAACTCCAGGCTTCTCGCTGATCGGGATAGATCCAGGCACCGAAGAATGTTGCAATATTTTCCGCAATCCAGATGAAGAAGCCGATCAAGGCGAACGAACACACCAGCGGCATACGATAATGATCCTTGCCAACCGAATAACGAACCTTGGCTTTCCAGAATACGATCAATACCCACACACTCAATATCCAGCGAATGTCGATCCAATAATGATGGACGAAAAAGTTCAGATAAATTGCGGCTGCAAGTATCATGACAATCGGCGTAGGCGGCCATTGAATCAGCTCGACCTTCAGACGACGCCAGGCTTGGCACAAGTAGCTCGCTACACTGGCATACATAAATCCGCTGTAGAGCGGAACTCCGGCCAGCTTGGAATAACCATCTCCAGGATATGACCATGAACCCATATGTACCTTGAACAATTCCAGCGCCAAGCCAATGACATGAAATAGCGTAATCACTTTCAGTTCATCCAGACTTTCAAGCTTCAGCCATACCATCAAGACCTGCATCAGCAGGCAGATCAGCAGCAGCCAATCATAACGAGGAAGAAGAGGCAGATCTACAAATCGGGTTAGGGCCAGAGCTGCAAAAATAACCACAGGAAATAGACAGCTTAACGCCTGCTGCCAGCCAAAACGCAGGAGCTGCTTACAGGCATAGAGCATACCGGCAGTGTGGGAGGGAAAGGTACGTGCTCTAATCTTCACAGACAGAACCTCCAATCGATGAACATTCTTAATAAATAAGCAAGCTCATTTTATCGCAATATTTATCGTAAAACAATATATAAATATTATAATTCAATAATTCATCTGCGAATGAACCGAAAAATAGACGAACATAAAGAAAAGACCAAAGCGCAAGAAGTCTGCGTTTCGGTCTTTATTTACACGTATACCTGCTTGAAGATCGGGATTGTATTTGCCTGTCCGCTGCTTGGCTATACCTCTTTGGCGTATTCTTCACTGGGCGTCTGGATCAAGATCACGGACAGACTCGAAGCCAGGTCGTCCGCGCTGCGATAAGCAAAAGCTTCATGTCCTTCCACCTGCACCACATCGCCTGTCGTTACGGGAGTCTCGATTCCATCCGCAATCATCATCCCGCTGCCTTCCAATACCGTCAAATAAACTACTGCTCCCGGATGGTTATGCGTAGGCAGCTGCTGACCGGGTGCAAAGTTGAGGACAAACGCTACATGGCTTTCTTTTTTAAAGACAATCTTTTTGGTAAACTGTCCCTCACGATATTCCTGAAATTGACTCCATGTTTTCTTTTCCATCTACCACTCACTCCTCGCTTGAATAGGGAAGCTCAACGCTTGTCTAATTCCAGTATAGGAGAACGGGTGCAGAGGATCGTGATTTGAATCACAAATTATGATAAAGATTCTCAATAAAGATCGGATTTAATCGCGTTCAAAAAAACCGGGACAGGCTCAAGCAGCCTCATCCCGGTTTCGCGGCATAACAGTCACGGACTTACTGGTGCTTTGATCCGCTGTCAGCATATCAATTACTTTGGTCGCCACTACCAACATGATGATCGTGAACATCAACTTTTCGATCCCAATGATAAAATACGACGAGATCGCAACCAGTGCATCACAGAGCAGCAGGGCATAACTCACCTTCCAGCCCCAGAACTTGTGCATCAGTTGGGCGATGATGACGGTTCCTGCCGTTGTGCCACCTGCCCGAATAATCAAGCCGATGCCCAGTCCTATCATGGCTCCGCCGAAAATTGCATTGACCATCAGATCGCTGGAAGCAATCCGCCAATGTTCGGTCAGATGAAGCAGCAGCGAATGGAAGGAGACCGCCACAATCGTATAGGCGATGGTCTTCCGAGACAGCAGCTTATAACCAACCGCCACCAGCGCCAGATTGATGACCAGTCCCGTCAAGCCCGGCGACCAATGCAGCACATAATATAAGATGACCGTGACGCCGACAACTCCGCCTTCACCCAGCCCGTGCGGAATCACAAATACATTAATGCCCAGCGCAAAAGCAAAGGCACCCACTGCGATCAGCAGCAGTTCCGTGCTTATTTTCTTCAATCGGACAGCCTTCTTTCCCGCAATGGATTACTGTCCACATTTAATCATGGAGGCGGGAACGTTCTCAAGAACTTGGACTACCAAGACACCATACTGCTTCATTAGCAAACTAAAGGCTGATCTTCTTGGATTCACCCGGCTCATCGGGCGTGAGCGAGTCGATATGGGCGGCTCCCCAGTCCACAATGGACGCAATCAGCGGCACCAGCGCACGGCCTGAATGAGTCAGCGAATATTCAACACGCAGCGGAATCTCCGGATATTGTTCCCGATGCACAATTCCGTAGTCGATCAATTCCTTCAGACAAGCCGTCAGCATGGTTCCGGTAATGCCGTCCAGTTGGCGCTTCAATTCATTGTAACGAACCACCGGCTGCTGTGACAGAATCGAGAGAATGGGAAGATTCCACTTGCCGCCGATCACGCCAAAAGCAAAGGTGGCGGGACAGAGTTGCTGCAAATTTTCTTTGTACTGCATGGCATTTACTCCTTCATATAAGGGGCGTTAAACCTCTATAGTATACTTTTTATACTTGGTAAGAAAAATGATCGTACTTGTCGAATCGAACCTGCCTTTTATAATTATAGACAAGAACCCAAGAGAAAGGAACGAAAGATTAACATGAATAATTCCAACCCTAATCATAAGGACCCTCACACTCCCGAAGCTGGCGGCGGATTCTGCGACCTGCGGACTGGTGCCTGCGGCGAAGCAGAGGATAGCGGCATTGAAGCATTTGAATTTGTGCCTCCGGCTGCCAAAATCACCCTGTATTATATAACCGATCCGATCTGTTCACACTGCTGGGCGCTTGAGCCGTCCTTGAACCGCTTCTTGTGGCAGTACGGCCGTCATGTACGTCTGCACACGGTCATGGGCGGACTGCTGCCTGGTTGGGAAGGATTTGCCGACCGTGCCAACGGAATCGGACAGCCTTCGGATGTCGCCCAGCATTGGAGGGAAGTCGGACAACATTCCCGCATGCCGATCGACGGCTCCCTGTGGCTGACTGACCCGATTCGTTCGTCTTACCCGCCGTGCCGCGTATTTAAAGTGATTCAAGCCCGCTATCCGGGCCGCGAAAACGAGTTTCTGCGCCGGGCACGCGAAGACGTCTTCGTATTTGATCGGAACATCGGGGAAGAGAAGATATTGATTCAACGTTTGGATGAGATGGGGCTTGATGGACGCAGCATTATGGAAGAAGCCGGAACCGAAGAAGCCCAAAATCTGCTTGAGCAGGATTTTGCACTGTCCGCCCGCCTCGGCGTGAGGGGCTTCCCTACAATCGTCATGGCCGACGACCATGGCCAAGCCGTTAAGATCTCAGGCGTCCGTCCGCTGAACACCTATATCGAAGGGCTGGAACGTCTGCTTGGCCGATCTATCGAACCCGAACCGGTGCCGGAGCTGGCGAATTGGATGCAGGAAGAATTAACGTTGTTTGCCAAGGAAATCGAAGTGATGTACGATCTGGAACCGAAAGAGGTCGAAAGCTTCGTCACCCGCCAATTGGAACCCGGTCAGTATGGAATCTGCGAAATTTTGGACGAGCTTCTGATCCAGAATGTGCGTGAAAAAACAAATTGAATGAAAATTTCATGCCTTGACCCTCTTGTGTTACAATTAAGGAAGGACACATACAAAGAGGAGCCAGCGATATGCGATTGATCGGACAAGAGGTAGAGCACGTTACCTACGGGCAAGGGCAGATCGTTCAGAATGAAAATGAGCGGATTGAAGTAGAGTTTTCCGGCGAAACCGAAAATAAAACGTTCATGTATCCAGACGCATTTGAGAAATTTCTCAGCATGACAGATACGCTCTCTCAAGAAAAAGTATCCCAAGAAATTGAACAGCTAAAAGAAGCTCGCCAAGCCAACACAGAGCGCATAGAGCGCGAGTACCAAGAAGGGCGTGCAGCTGAAGCGGCCGCCAAGAAGACGCGTAAATCTCCAGCCAAATCAAAAAAAGCCGCTGCCGAAGCAGCGAAGTAAAATTCTTTATGAAAAAGCCGTTAATTCGCCTAAGCAGCAAATTGACGGCTTTTTTGTTGTTTTCAGTTGTTGTGTCGTTTGGAGCCAGGACGTGGCGGAAGGCTCAAAGCCAGCAAGAGCAGTGCCGCGATTGTCAGACCGATGCCTAATGTTCGGAATCCGCTTCCGGTGAACTCGCCGCCCATTGCAAGGCCGATCAGTAGGGATGAGAAGATGGTGCCCAGATAACGGAAGGTGTTGAAAAGTCCCGAGACGACACCGGCTGCCTCTACCGGTGTGCTTGCGAAAAGTGCCGACTGCATGGCGACACCGTTTAATCCGTTGGCGATGCCAAAAGCGGCAAGGATGAGGACGATCAGAAACACAGGGGAGTGGGGGTTTAAGACCACAAGCAAGATCGCTCCTGCCGTCATCACCAGTGCAGAAATCCGCAGCACAGCAGCTGCTCCAGCGCGTTCAATCCAGCCGCCCGCAATGGGCGCAAAGATAAGCGAGCATAAGCCGAGACTGAGCATCAGCAGTCCCGTATGGGATTCGCTCATATGACGAACCTGCTGCAAATAGGAAGGAAGACCGAAAAAGACGGCATAAAACAGTAAGTTCGCCAGCATAAATTCCAGATTGACACGATTGATAGTCGGATACCGGGCGAATAACCGCAGTGGAATGAACGGTGCTGCCGCACGAAGCTCATGTCGAATGAATACGACGAACACAAGCAGACCGATTGCCGTCAAAGCAGCTGCTTCTCCATTCCCTGTACGAAGGGAAAGGCCCGGATCGAATGACAGCAGTCCGATGAACAACGTGGTCAGTCCGACAGCGAACAGAAGGGCACCCGGCAGGTCAATTCGTTTTAGCTGAGAGCGAAAAGAAGATCCATCGGTGGATTCTGCGGCTGGCCCCGCAAGTTTGTCGTCATAGGGAATGGTTCTGCGTGCCAGTCCAAAACCTACTGCGGCGAACGGCAGGTTCGCCAGAAAGATCGCCTGCCAGCCCCAATGAGCGGTCAGCAGCCCCCCGATAAACGGCCCAATCGCCGCTGCGCCCGACAGAAAAACCGACAAGGTGGCAAGTGCCGAGCTCTGCCGCTCTTGCACATGGATACGGACGATCGCCATGCCTACGGCAACCATCATGCTGGTCCCTATGGATTGCACAACTCGCAGCACAATCAGCCACACAAAATTTGCGGAGAGGGGAGCAAGAGCAGACGCCGCAAAAGCGACAACCAATCCGCTTAAAAATAGGCGTCGGCGTCCAAACAGATCGCCGGCTTTGCCCATGATCGGCTGCGCGGCAGCGCTTGAGACGTAGAACGCGAAGATGATCCACGATACGCTTGTATAATCGATGTTGAACGCTTTTTGCAGCGCGGGGATGGCGACAGACACCATGGACGAATTAAGCGGATTGAGCATGACACCCAACCCAATCGAGATCATCAGCCCACGATAGCTGGCCTTCGAGACCGTTGTGTTTGGCATGGACGTTCCTCCTTGCTTGTTATGAATGAAGCTTAACCCAGAAGGACTCATTTCCTCCAACGCATTTTATGCTATGATTTCATGGATGCTAAGGAATGATTGAACGAAAATGGGGGAATGACGTATGGAACTTTTGCAGCTGCAGTATTTTCTGGAAGTCGCCCGACGGGAACATATGACAGAAGCCGCACAAAGCCTGCACGTCACGCAATCTTCACTCAGCAAGACCATTCAGCGGCTGGAAGAAGATCTGGACGTTCAGCTGTTTGATCGGACAAACCGAAGATTGCGCTTGAACGAATTTGGCCGCCTATTCCTCCCAAGAGCGGAGAGTGTATTGTTCGAGTTGGAGCAGGGGCGACGGGAACTGCGAGATCTGGCCGGTGGAAAACCACACATGTTGAAGCTTGCAGTGACGGCTGCCAGCGTACTTCCACCCATTCTCAGCGAATTTCGCAAGCGAATGCCCGAAGTGCAGTTTCATGCCGAACGATTGACCAAGACAGAGATGATGGAGCGGCTGCTGCGGGGAGAGATCGATTACGCGTTATCTTCGCCCTTCGCGGAAGAAAGGCTCGTCTGTCAGGTCGTGCATGTTGATCCCATCGTCGCCGCCATCCCGGACTCGCATCCGCTGGCAAGCCGGGAATCCATCTCTTTGAGAGAGCTTCGCGGGGAGCGATTGGTCGGCGCAAAAAAAGGATACGGAATCCGCGATCTGGTGGAGCGGGTCGCGGAAGCCTACGATTTCATGCCTTCTTACGTTTATGAGGGCGATGAGCTGTCCCGGCTGATTCCGCTGGTGGAAGCGGATGTCGGTATCGCACTGATTCCGGCTACGGCGCGAGAAGAACGAAAAGGCGTGCACTATGTCTCGTTGGAGGAGCCAGAGTTGGTTCGCAAAATCGCACTGATCCGAAATGAAAACCATTATTTTTCTCGTTCGGAAGAGACTTTTCGGGACGTGGTGGTGGAGTATTTTGCAGGTAAATAGACCAAGAGTAGATCAAGAACACCCAAATGGGATAGGCTTATGCCGATTCCATACTTGACCGTTTAGTCAAGAATTGGTACACTGCCTTCATGAGCAGACCAAGAGAATTTGATGCCGACCTGGTGCTTCACCAATGTATGGACGTTTTCTGGACGAAAGGCTTCCAAGCCACGTCATACGAAGATCTGACCCGTACGACTCAGGTGAAGAAGCAGAGTTTATACGGAGTATTCAAAAACAAGCGAGCATTATTTCTGAAATCGTTGGCGTTGTATCGGCAGGAGAATCTTGCGGTTCTGGAGGCGAAAATCGCCGGTGAGACGCTGCCGCTTCGTCGTCTGGAAGCGATCTGTGAAGCGGTTCTGTACTCCGACGAGGACGCACGCCGGCGCGGCTGCCTGATGATTAACGCTTCGCTGGAGTTTGGCAGTGAAGACGCTGACATCAATCGGGAGATTGCGCTGATGGCGGAGCGTACGCAAGAACTGATCGAAGAAGCGATTCGTGAAGGACAAGCGCAGAACGCCATCACCTCTCGGTTAAGCAGCCACGAATTGGCTCGCTACCTGGGAAACGCGATCAACGGTGCGAAGATGATGGAGAAATCCGGCGCCTCACGCGAAGAAGTGTCCAGCGTGCTGCGCACATCGGTCGCTTTGCTTGAAACCTAGACGTTAGAGGTTTTTTTGAACAAAAACACATCGGCTTATCGGGCAGATACGCCGATTCTTTTTCGCCTTTTCTTGACTGAATGGTCAAGAACGGGACATTCTATGAAGGAGGTGAGAGTTGATCTTCGCAAGGCAGGCACATATCCAAGAACTTCGATCACGCATTTTACACATATAACATCTAACAGGAGGCTATTTTTCATGACCGATACTCAATCCACGAAGTCCGTTCAAGCGCTATTCCGCCCATTTACCGTAGGCAATCTTTCGCTCTCCAACCGCATCGTGATGGCTCCAATGACGCGTCAATTTTCGCCAGATGGTGTGCCGGGGGATCACGTGGCCGCTTATTATCGTCGCAGAGCGGAAAATGGCGTGGGTCTGATCGTAACGGAGGGAACAGTCATCAATCATCCGGACGCTTCCAATCAGCCTAATGTTCCATATATCTATGGAGAGGCGGCGCTCAAAGGCTGGGCGCATGTGGTATCGGAAGTGCATCAGGTCGGCGGGAAGATCATTCCGCAGATCTGGCATATGGGTGCACGGGGGCAAGTGAACGACTATACCGAGGCGGAGATTGCGGAACTGGTGCAGCAGTTTGCCCATTCGGCTGCGGCAGCCAAAGAAGCCGGATTCGATGGCATTGAGCTGCACGGTGCCCACGAATATCTGATCGACCAATTCTTCTGGGCGAAGACGAACACGCGCACAGATCGCTACGGCGGTGACGCAGTCGGCCGGACACGCTTTGCAGTCGAAGTGATCGAAGCCTGCCGAGCAGCCGTGGGTCCTGACTTCCCGATTGTGTTCCGTTTTTCCCAGTGGAAAGGCAGCGACTATTCAGCCAAGCTGGTGGAGACGCCTGAAGAATTGGCAAGCTTCCTTCAGCCGCTCGTGGATGCCGGCGTCGATGTGTTCCACTGCTCCACGCGCCGCTTCTGGCAGCCGGAGTTTGAAGGTTCGGATCTGAATCTGGCAGGCTGGACGAAGAAGCTGACAGGCAAGCCAACCATCACCGTCGGTTCGGTAGGACTGGATGGCGAGTTTATGACCTTGTTCAAAGAAGGCAAAGGAGCCGGAGTGAGCGGCATCGATGGTCTGATCGAACGTCTGGAACAAGGCGAATTCGATCTGGTCGCCATCGGTCGCGCACTGCTGGCTGATCCTGCCTGGGCAGACAAAGTGCAGCAGGGGCGTCAAGACGAACTGATCGCGTTCTCGCCGGAGATCTTGAAGGAATTGTACTGATCGATCCACATTGACAGGAGACAACCGAAACATTCTACTTGCAGATGTACAAGGCAGGCTCATCCCTAGCGGGGTGAGCCTGTTTTTGGTTTCGCCTGTCGCATGGGCTTCCGTATATTCTTCAAACGCGAATCATCATATCGTATAGAATAGAACCTGAAGAGGATGCTGCGACACCAACCCACGAAGGAGCGTGATAAGGGAAATGACCCGAAGCCAATTGGATCAGATGATGACCCATGGATCGTCTCAACAAGAAGCGTTTGATCTATTCGACCGTCTGGAGGCGGTGCAGCCGGATGAGATGTGGGGGTTATGGCAGGGACGAGAGCTGATGACCGGGCATCGACTGGAAGGGCTGCTTGCGGCGTCGGGATGGTATGGCAAGGAGTTCCTGGATGCCGAGCATGTCCATCCGTTGATCTTCCAGAAACGCGGCGGCCGATTGTATAAGGTCAATCCGATTTGGGCGCCTCTTCAACTGCCCCTGCACTGGATTCCCAAGACCCTGCTCCGCCCCGCCATGACGATCCTGCGTCCCTTGATCGGTACACGCCGCAGTGCCGCAAGGTTGCGGCAGATTCAGTACCGCGACCAGCTGAGTGCAGCCATGGTCTACGACAACAAAGCCATTATTGATGTTTTCCGCAAAGTCGATGACGATACCCTGCTCGGTCTGATGGACATCAAGAGTCCCAACCTTGATCCGGATCAGACGTATTTTTTTGTCTTGTATCGGGCAGCTTCCAACGGCTGATGCCAATCAGACGGTCATGTAACAGGCGGTCGAGCTGGCAAGTCGTGATCGCATGTGCCGCACGGGGTTACAGGACGGCAATAGAAGAAGACGCAAAGCCTTCGTTCTTCCCGAAGCTTCGCGTCTTTTTCGCGTCTTCTGTTATTCGTAATAGATGGCGGCGTACGGAAATTCCAGCTTGTTCAGACGATATTCGGTGGGCGACATGGACATATACTGCCGGAACACTTTGCCAAAATAACTGGGATTCTCGAAGCCGCATTTTTGTCCCACTTCAAAAATGGGCAGGTCGGTGGTTCGCAGCAGCGTCAGCGCCGCTTCGATTCGCCGATCCTTGAGATAAGCAAGCGGTGAAGTCTGCTCGGAACGCTGAAACAGACGACATAGGTAATGCTTGTTAATCCCGCAATGTTCAGCCAACTGATCGAGTGTAAGCGGGCGGGCGTAATGCTCGCGGATAAAATGTTTGCATTTTTCAATCGTGGTCACGGATAAAGCGCCAATGTCTTTCTCCACATCCCGGCTGCTCTGCACAAGGGTCATCAACCACTGATAGGCCGATACGGACAGTCGATACCGATCCGTGACTTTCTCCTGATTAATCAGACGAATAATGTTCCATAATTCCTGAATCAACGGCGAGTCCGCGCTGCGCTGAATCACATGTCCTTCTTTGGCAATAATCAGATCCCAGATGCGATTGGCTTCCTCCCCGCGAATATTCATCCACACGAATTCCCACGGCTGCGTACTTTCTGTGTTGTAGTAATAGCAGTGATCTTCGGCGACTTTCACAACCAGGGCATGTCCTTTAGGCAGCGTGAGCGTCTGACCGTCAATATCCAGATACCCCTGACCACTGAGCGTATATTGAAAGACGACGTGTCCGTAATCCGGTCTGGCATCGCTGGAGCAGCGGTACCGGGGATGAGACACGTTCTGCCAGCCTACAGAGTCAATCGTCATAATCGCAGCATCTTCGTTGCGAAAAGCATACGAGACGGTATGATACATCGCTTCAACGCCTCCAGAAGTCAATTTTGTTATAGGAGAAGTCACATTTTTTAGATTGTGTGGCTTTTTTAGGGCCTGTAAAATAAATGTAAACGTTACCAGTAAAGGGGGATTCGTGACTGGATCAAAGATTTATATGTCTGAATTCCAAAATCAGCGTTCATAAACAGGAGGGATTTATTCGATGAGCCATAAAAAGGGTTCTGTCCGGAAATCCACATTCGTCAGCTTTTTAGCTTTCCTCATGGTCATTTCGTTGATCGTACCCCCCGCTCCGACCGTACGTGCGGAAACGATCGATCCCATTCCTTCCTCGACTGCTCGTCAGGCTGAATACCTGGATCGGGGATTGGTCGCTGTACTGACAGACCATGGCGTATTCTTGAGCTGGAAGTATTTAAACACGGACTCTGATGATACCGCTTTCAATATATATAAAAATGGGGTTAAAGTAAACGCGACTCCGGTCACGGACTCGACGAACTATGTGGATGCTGGAGGCTTCGATAGTTCACAGTATCAGCTCTCAAAGATCGTGGCTGGCCAAGAGCAGATGGAACCGGGCGTTGTATCGGTGTGGCACAAGAATTATCTGCCGATCCCCCTGGACAAACCAGCGGACGGACGAACCAAGGACGGCGGCACCTACAGCTATTACGCCGGCGACGCTTCGACAGCTGATTTGGACGGAGACGGCGAATATGAGCTGGTATTTCTGTGGAGTCCCAGCAACTCAAAAGATAACTCGCAGGCCGGGTATACCGGGAACGTCTACATAGATGCCATCAAGATGGACGGTACGAAGCTGTGGCGAATCGACCTGGGCGTGAACATTCGCGCAGGTGCACATTATACGCAGCTTATGGTCTACGACCTGGATGGAGATGGTAAAGCTGAAGTAGCGGTGAAGACCGCCGATGGAACCAAAGACGGTCAGGGCAAGGGGGTTGGCGATGCGACCAAAGACTACCGCAATGATGGGGGATATATCCTGTCCGGATCGGAATATCTCACCGTATTTAATGGAGAGACGGGTGCGGCGGTCTCAACGGTGGATTATATTCCGCCAAGAGGCAATGTAAGTGATTGGGGTGATGGTTATGGCAACCGGGTGGATCGATTCCTCGGGGGCATCGCCTATCTGGATGGGGCGAAGCCCAGCCTGATTATGAGCCGGGGCTATTATACCCGCACAGTGATCGCCGCCTACGATTATGCCGGCGGGCAGCTGGTCAATCGCTGGACATTCGATACCAAGGAAGCCGGTAAACAGTACGAAGCCCAGGGCAATCATAATCTGAGCGTGCTGGATGTGGATGGAGACGGCAGAGACGAGATTATGTTTGGCGCCCTGGCGATTGATGACAACGGGAAGTTAATCTACAGCACCGGTCTGGGTCATGGAGATGCCATTCATGCCGGCAAGCTGAACCCCAACCGCGAAGGGTATCAGGTCATGAGCGTGCATGAACACAGCGATGCAGCTTATGGGGTCGAGATGCGGGATGCGGCGACTGGCGAGATCCTGTGGGGAGAGTTCACAGGCCGCGATACCGGACGGGGGATGTCCGCAGACATCGACCCGAATTATCCGGGTTATGAGTCCTGGGCCACGACCATCACGGATGGCAAGAGTGTTCCTGTGACTAAAACCTACTCCGCTAGTGGTGAAGCCATCTATGCGCCTGAACAGTCACCCAAGACTGCCAATTTTGCAATCTGGTGGGATGGAGATCTTCAGCGTGAGCTGTTCGATCATGAGTGGAACGCGGCATCGGCCAAAGGGATTCCCCTGATCTACAAATGGGACCCTGCCAATAAGAAGCTGAATGAAATCTTCCGGGCGAATGGCGCGTTAACCAACAATCATACCAAGGGGAATCCGGCGCTTCAGGCCGACCTGCTGGGCGATTGGCGGGAAGAGATTCTCGTTCGCAGCGAAGACAGCTCGGAATATCGACTCTACACGACCACCATTCCGACCGAATATCGAATTCCCACCTTGATGCAGGACCCGGTCTATCGGCTGGGCATTGCCTGGCAGAATGTAGCGTATAACCAACCGCCGCATACCGGATTCTATCTGGGAGCGGAAGCGACCGAATTCCCCAAAGCGAATCTGGCGCTGACTGGCGGCAGCAGGCCGTTGGAGTCCGTCTACCACTTTGACTTCGGCATGGCATCCGCAGCAGGAAGCACTAGCGTGCAGGATACACTCTATAACAAGCAGACCGGCTATGGATTTACCGATACCAGCGGAGTCAACGTGCAGCCTCATGGGGTGTCGGTTCCATCAGGCACGACCTTTGCCGTCGATCTGCCCAGTGCGAACTATCAAGTCATGCTGAAGCTGGGTAGTGATTCGAGAGCTTCCAATGTCGGGGTGAAATCGGAATTTGTCCAGAAGCTTGCCGTGCGCCAGGTGGAAGCTGGGCAGCCGCTGACCTATACGTATGATGTAGCGCTGGTCGATGGACAGCTTGACTTCCTGTTTAGCGGAACGGCGGTGGACATTCAAGAAATCGTCATCCAGAAGCATCCGGAAAAACAGGCTGGAGTCTCGGCAGCGCTCTATATGGCTGGCGACTCGACCATGCAGTCGTACAGCGAATCGCAGGCTCCACAGCAAGGATGGGGTCAGGCCTTTGAGCGTTATTTTGCTCCTGGAGCCACCGTCTTGAATGAAGCCATTGGCGGGCGAAGCAGCAAGTCCTTCCTGGTAGAGGGTCGTCTGGATGCAATCTTGCAGCGGATTAAGCCTGGAGATTATCTGTTTGTCTCCTTCGGACATAACGATGCCAGCGTAGGAATTCCGGATCGGTATGCTTCTCCGGCAGACTATAAGATGTACCTGGCACGTTATATAGACGGAGCCAAACAGCGTGGCGCGACGCCTGTCCTGCTCACTCCGGTCGGGCGACGGGACTTCAATCTGGTGACGCAGTCGTTCAACGTCAGCTTCCCGGAATATGTACAGGCCGCCAAAGAAGTGGCGGCTGAACAGCATGTACCGCTGATTGATCTGAGCCAGTTGAGTGTGGCCTATTATGATTCAATCGGTAATGCCGCTGCCGAAAAGATCTTCCTGTACGCCAATCCGGGGGAGTATCCGAAATACCCGAATGGGATTGGCGATAATACGCACTTCAGCAGCTACGGCGCTGCCAAGATTGCGGGGCTGGTCGCCAATGCGGTCAAGGGTATGGAACTGAGCATCTCGCCGCTGGTGATCGACCCGGATCTTGAAGAACCGGAGCCGGAACCGGAAGCACAGCGCTATGAAGAGAACTTCGAGGGTGACCCGGCGGCGTTCCAATATGCGCTTATTAACGCTACAGGAATCGGCGGCACTATGGTCGGAACGGTTGTCGAGCAAAATGGAAGTAAGGTGCTGTCCTTTACCGGAAGCGGCTCCGGCAACCGGGCGAAGACCTTCCGGCTGTTCGATGCCGTGAACGGCGATAAGGTGACGATGAGCTGGGATTGGAATTCGGGCAGTGTGGCAGCTTATCCATCTGAAGGTCATGTGACGATTCAGGATGCCAATGAAAATGCCCTGTTCACGCTGGCGACCCAAAACGGTAGCGACCATCTGCGTTATTTCGTCGGCCCTTACACCCCGGATTATGGGACAGGTACGACGGCACTTCCTGAGGGCGGAACGGCGACCACCCTTGCCAAAAACCAGTGGGTGCACGTGGAAGCTGCGATCAACTTTGCCAGCAAGACGCTGGATTTGAAGCTGACCAGCAAGAACAATCCATCAATTACGCAGACCATTGAAGGCCTAAAACTCAGTCCTGCCGCCTATGCCAACAATGTTCGTTCCATGCGTTTCCTAGGCACTCGTAAAGGGGGCGGCGGTACACTGAACTGGACAACGGCCATCGATAACGTTCAGATCGAAGGAGTGAAGCTTCCGCCGGAATCCGGTGACCAAGAGGCGCTGGTGGCACTTTATAAGGAACTTCAGAAGCTGGATCTGTCTTCCTACACCGAAGCTTCCCGCGCAGTGCTGAATCGAGCGATGACCGCAGCCGAAGCGATCCTTGACAAAACGGCAACCCCGGCTCAGGTCAAACATGCACTCAACATGCTGACCACTGCCCGGGATTCGCTCAAGAGTGAGCCGGTTGAACCCGTGAGCCTGTACCGATTCGACTTCGGTTCGGGAGAAGCTGCGCCAGGGTATCTCCCGGTGAACGCAGCCCATGCTTATATTGAAGGAAATGGATTCGGATTCGCTGATACCGCGTTGACCGAAGACGTTAACCGGAAGACAGGCGATAAGCTCAAGGAAGATCTGGTTCGGGTCAACGGAACTTCGTTCCTCGTGGAGATGGAGCCAGCCAATTACCGGGTGACTCTGACCATTGGTGATTCGGAAGAGTCTACCAGCTCCAGTGTCACGGTCGAACAGATGAACAAGCTTCCCCTGGCTGCAATCGCCAAAGGGGAGTTTAAAGAAATCAGCTATGATGTCGCTCTGATCGATGGCATATTCAACTTTGAGTTTGCCGGTAATTCGCCCAAGATCAATGCCCTGACCATTGAGCGCCTGCCGGAGAACGCCGCCGTAGAGCGGCCAACAATCTATCTGGCCAGTGATTCGACCGTTGCCAATTATGCCGAGAGCTACCGTCCGCAGGCAGGCTGGGGCGAGACACTGGGGCAGTATTTTGACGGCGATCAAGTGAACATCGACAACCGCGCAATTGGGGGACTGAGCAGCAAGACCTTCCTCGTCGGCGGACACTTGAACGATCTGCTGCTGGATATTCATGCCGGAGATTATCTGTTCATGCAGTGGTCACACAACGATTCTACGCCATCTCGTCCGGAACGTTATCTCACACCGGAGCAGTTCAAGGTCTATCTCAAGACATATATCGATGGTGCGCGTCAACGAGGAGCTACTCCTGTACTGGTGACGCCGGTCAATCGTCGTGATTATACGGGAGACGTGCTGAACAAGAGTTTCCCGGAATATGTGCAGGCGATGAAGGAGACGGCCGCCGAAAATCATACGCTGCTGGTGGATCTGAATCAGGCAAGCTGGGAATACTTCCAAGGACTTGGAGTGGAAGGCACCAAATCCATCTTCATGTGGGTAGATACCAAGGAAGATAACACCCACTTGCAGATGAACGGAGCGATTCAGGTCTCCAAGCTTGTCGCTGAACTTGTCCAGGGCTTGAATATTCCGCTGTCTGTCTTCGTGAAGCTGGGAGAGGAGCCGGTTCAGGAACCTGCGGATGTACCGGGAACGCCGGTGCTGTCGGACAACAACGGGCATGATACCGGACTTCGAGACGGGGACTATACTATTACCATGAATATGTGGTGGGGAGTGAATGGTCGTACGTTTAAGCTGTATGAGAATGGAGAACTGGTCAAGGAACTGACGCTGAATGAGCAGTCGCCAGATGCGCAGACGGCGCAGATCGAGATCACAGGCAAGCCGAATGGAACTTACATCTATACAGGGGAACTCATCAATGCGAAAGGAAAAACCATCAGTGCGCCGCTGACCGTTACCGTTACGGATGCAGCGCCGGGGCAGGCGGTATTGTCGCAGGATAACTGGGATGGGGATGGCCAGTATGCGATCACCCTAAACCTGTGGTGGGGCACCAATGCTGCCGAATATCGATTATATGAAAATGGAGAGCTGATCGATACACAGCTGCTCTCGGCGCATACGCCAAACGCACAGTCGGCAGTCACTCCCATTACCGATCGGGCACCGGGTAATTATGAATACGAAGCGGTGCTGCGAAATGCCGCTGGAGAGACTCGAACGTCCAAGCTTACGGTGACGGTAAACGCCGCTACAGCGGAAACCGAGCAGCCCCAGTCCTAAACGCCAATCGGTACAATAACGCATGAATCGTCAAAAACCTGTTTCGCTGCAACCGCTGAAAGGGCTGCATACGAAACAGGTTTTTGGTCATGTCCGGCTTTGTTACGCGATATTTTTTACTCATAGACATCTTTGAGCAGTTCAATCACTTCGTCCAACGTCAGTCCAAAGGAGCGATAGTATGCGGTGTCGATCTCCATCTGTTTGAGGATCGTCTCGTTCCGCTTCTGGATCTTGTCTTCCGGCGACAGCTCTGCGATAAAACATCCTTTGCCGGTTACGGTATAGATCAGGCCGGAACGTTCCAGTTCTTCCCACGCTTTTTTGACCGTAATGACGCTGACCTGAAGTTCAACTGCCGCTTGGCGAATCGGAGGAAGGGAATACCCACCTTCCAATTCTCCCTTGAGAATCTGTGCGCTAATTTGCTCGAAAATCTGCTGATAGATCGGTTTTTCGGACGTGTTGGAGATGGCGATATTCATTGAATTTCCACTTTCTTAAATCGTTTGTAGGCCATGTGGTAAGCGGCGACGTTGAGTGCGGCAAAGATTGCAATGCCAGCGAACAGCAGCAGGAGTTGAAGCCCTGTATCGTTCGCATGAACACCCTTGAATAGATCATACACGAATGAATTCTTGATGCCCAGCCATTCCGCACCGGCGGCAAACGCAGCTGCGGCGATCGTACCGACAATGGTCGCGGCGCCATACTTATGAGCGGTCTTGTAGTACATCGGAATAAAGATCACATTGAAGATGGCCAGCATCACAAAGGTCAGTCCCCAAAATCCGGGTGTCGGTTTGAAGAAAATATAGGGAATATCGGAATAGAGGCTCATGCTAATCTTTCCGTAGATCGCGGCTACCGCAATGTGGAGAACCTCCAGCAGAACGATCAGGTACAACTTGGATTTGACGATATTCTTTTTATTGACGGGCAGCATACTGGTAAACATCAGATCGTTCTGACTCTTGTAACCGGCAAAAATATTGGGAATCGTAATCATGCAGGCATATAGGGTCACGATAAAATACAACCAACTTGGAATGAACATCAGCGCTCCCAAGACCAACGGTAGAGCGAAGAAGAAAGGGCTAACCCCCAGTTTTAGTTCTTTCATCAGCAAATTATACATGTGCAGCCTCCTTTTTCGAGTGGTAGATCATAATTTCTTCCAAATTCGGTACGGTAGTGCGGAAAGCTGGAGCAGGCGTAAGATCTTGCGTGCGAATTAATCCAGTAAAGCCAAAGCTATTCACCCGGTAAGAAATAAGCTGATGCTTGATGGATTCGAGATCTTCCGTTTTACCATTGACGAGGCGATAGGCTTCGACAAATTCTTCTTTTTCGGCACTGTTGATGATGCGTCCTTCATGCAGATAGGTGATGTAATCCGCACATTTCTCCAGGTCGGACGTGATATGCGTGGAGAACAGGATGCTGATCTCGCCGTCTTGCACCAACTCCCGGAAGATCTCCAGCAGATCATCGCGTGCCGCCGGGTCCAGACCGCTGGTAGGCTCATCAAGAATCAGCAGCTTGGCGCCATGGGACATCGCCAGCGCAAGATTGTATTTAACTTTCATCCCTGTAGACAATTCTGCAATCTTCTTATCTTCAATCAGACCGAATTTCTGTAGGTAACGACGGTAGGCTTCTTCATTCCAGTTTTTGTAGAACGGTTTAATCACCTGGGTTAAGGTGCGAATCTTGCTGCGTTTATAAAAATCGATGTTGCCAAAGGCCGAACCAATATACTGTTTGAGTTCGACTTCATGTTCCGCGACATTTTTACCCATGATATGTATTTCTCCGCTGTCGATGGTAATCAGGTTCAGAATGGACTTGATTGTCGTCGTTTTACCCGCTCCGTTGGAACCGATAAAGCCCATAATATAGCCTTGTTCCACCTGGAAAGAGACATTGTCCAATTGAAAGTGGTCGAATTTTTTGCATACATTTTTAACATCCAGCATTAACATAATCTCAGCTCCTTGATCGCGTGTATATCGTACATGCACAATGTATCACCGCTCTCCAAGTGTGTCAATCCTCGAATTTGGATGAAGTGGAGCTGGTTCCTTTTCCTGGGCTGTCCTTTTTAATCGAAAATCATTTAAAAAAGTCTTATTTGAGTATATAAAATCTAATTAAGTCGAATTAAGTCGATTTATTAAATAAAATTTAGCAAAAAAATTTGAAATTTAAGATCTCTATATTCAAAATAAAATAAATCTATCCGATATACCTAGTTAGCAAAATCCGCATAAGCGCAAACCCATTGCGGTGGTTTAAACGAATTCTCCAGATTCAACACATCAGATAGATAAAGGGGATACTGTCGTGAGAAATCGTTTATCCAAATTACTCATCGCCACCAGCCTGGCTGCTGCTGCGATGGGGCCTCAAACCGAATCGGCATGGACGGCGTCCGCCCGAGAACCTTATTCCTTACCTTCTCCTATGCCTTCGTCATTCCTTGATCTCGCCCAGGTTCCAGCCGATCAGCGCGACGCGATTATTCAGGCTGTCGAGCTTGGACTACTGACAGGCGGAGCTGACGGGCGGTTTCGCCCGCAGGCTGTGTTAACTCGCCAGGAGTTGGCCGTTATCTTGACGCGAATCCTCAAGCTTGAGGTGCCCGCTGTATCAAGTTTTTCATTCCAAGATGTCACTGCCCAGACATGGGGACGTGATTACATCGAGGCGGTAGCGGCTGCGGGTCTGATGAAAGGCGATACCCAGCATCGTTTTCGTGTGAACGCTCCGGTTACTCGTCAGGAACTGGCGGCGGTTCTCGTACAAGCAGTCAAGAACGCCCAGCGTCCAGCAGGTCAACCGATGCAGCTGAAGGATGCACCTGTTATCGCAGCATGGGCGACCCCGGCTGTACAAACAGTAATCGGCAACGGCTGGATGGAACCGGAGAATGGAGCGTTTCTGCCCAAGCAGGCGGTGAAACGTCAGGAGCTTGCCCGCATCATGATGGAAGCGTTCTTCCCGGATCAAAGAGTCGGAGTTACGCGGACCGTTCAGCGCATTTCAGCTCAGGGCATCACGATCAACGGGTATACGTACGTCCCTTCCCAGCGAGTTCGGGGGATTCTGAATCCCCTCAATCAGGCAATCTTGAAGGGGGCCAAGATTCAGTTTGAAGCCTCGGGTCGCCAACTGAATAAGATTATCCTTCTGGAGATCACAACAAGTGGAACTCCCGCCAAGAAGGGGACCCAAGAGTTCAGCAGCAATCTGCGATTGGATGGCAAACAGGGAATCGTAGACGGAGATGTGAAGGTGGGCGGAGACTACGTGTCGCTGGCTAACCTGACCATTACGGGCAATCTGGAGATTGGCCGGGAGCTGGAGAATGACTTCTATGCTTCGGGGATCGAAGTTCAAGGCAAGACGATCGTTAATGGAGGAGACGACAATACGGTAGTGTTCGACGGATCGAATCTGGCGGATGTGGACGTCAACAAGACGGACGTTCGGGTTGAAGCTCTAGGGCAGACCTTCCTTCAGACGATGAATGTGAACGCGAACGCTTCAATTGTCGGATCATCCGCCGCTTCCGTCGATCAAATCAACGTGAACGGTGCTGCCAAGCAGGTGCAATTACAGGGAACGGTTAGCTCTATCAATATGAATACAGGCTCCACTCTGACTGGGACGGCCGCTATCGGAAAGATGAATGTACAGACGACTGCTCCGGTGACGCTGAATACCACAGGCACGATTGGTCAACTTAATGTCACGCAGCCTTCGGCAGCGATCACCGTGGGTGCCAACTTGAAGATTGGAAGCCTCTCTACGCCATCTGGCGTTGCGCCAGGTTCAGTGATTAGCAACTATGTTACTGCACAGCCGCAGATTGGCACCCCAAGCGGCGTGGCTCCGGTTAGCGCACTACCCGCCAATAGTGCGCCCTTCGTACTCCGCCCGATCAAAGATTTCGTGTTGACGCTGGGCGAGAAAAAAGTGATCGACCTGTCTCAGGTATTCAGTGATTCGGATGGCAATCTGTCCTATTACAAAGCGCTGCTGGTCAAAGCGGCTTCGGCGCCGGAGCTGGTTACCGTAACGATCGATGGCAATAATCTAACGGTTGAAGCTAAGCTTCCGGGCAAGATCACGGTTCGTACCCAGGCGTATGATTCCAACAATGCCCGGGTTAATCATGATTTTGCCGTTACGGTAAATCGTAAGCCGGTTGCAGTGGATGTACCGGAGCAGGTCGCTACACTTGGAGCGCCTGCGAGTACCCTCGATCTGGGTGCCTTCTTCAGCGACCCGGATGGTGATTCGTTGACCTACAAAGCCGTATCCGGCGATTCAACGGTTGTTCAGACCTCTGTATCCGGTAAGGAACTGCGCCTTCAAGCCGCTGCGCTAGGGCAGACGACGGTTACGATTACGGCGGAAGATGGACGAGGCGGCAGTGTGACCCAGGATATTCCGGTGCGTATCAATCGTTCGCCGCAGACCGCTGCCGCATTGGCTGATCTCAAAGGTTCGGTAGGCGTAGACATTCCCGTCGATCTGACCGGGGCCTTCCAGGACCCCGACGGCCATCCGTTGACGTTTGAAGCATCTGTTCAACCGGCGAATGCCGCTTCCGCGAAGATCACCGGGAGCAGATTAACCCTTATCCCGTTGGCTGAGGGACCTGTGTCGATTACCGTGACGGCCAAGGATGGACAGGGAGGTTCGTCCAAACAGACCTTTACCGTGAATGTGAACCATAGTCCCAAGCTGCTCAAGGCAGCAGAACCTCAGGAGATTATGGTCGGCAAAAACGATGGATTTATACCGCTAGACGGGATGTTCAGCGATGAAGATGACGATCCGTTGACGTACGAAGTCCATTCCGCTTCACCTGGCATCGCTACCGCAGCACTGACCGGTAATCAGATTCAATTGTCTCCTGTATCGGGAGGCACCGCAGCAGTATCTGTTACGGCAAGTGATGATCGCGGGGGCAAGAGCACTTCGACCTTTGACGTTCGGGTCAATGCTGCACCGACGGTGAAGCAGCCGATTGGGCCTCGTTCGATTCAATTAGCGGGCGGCGACGTTACCTTGAATCTGTCGAATATCTTTGAGGATCTGAACGCAGATCCTCTGACGCTGTCCGTAGAATCGATAGACCCTTCTCTTATCCAGGCATCCGTATCCGCAGGACAATTAACGCTGACGCCCCTTGCCGCGGGTTCTGCCACGCTAAAAGTCACCGCAGACGATGGTCATGGGGGACAAGTTAGCGACAGCTTCACTGTGAGAATCAACCGAGCGCCGCAGGCTGTAGCTTCGATTGCGCATCAACTGCTTACGATTGGCAAGGACGATGGAAAGGTAGGGATTGCAGGGAACTTCTCTGATCCGGATGGAGATGTATTAACGTATGAGGTGACTTCTTCAGATGTGACCGTTGCCTCTACATCTTTAACAGGGGCGGCTGTAACGATTCATCCGCTGCAGGCCGGGCAGACAACATTGACCGTCACCGCCCGCGACAGCTACGGAGGGGAAATGAGTCAGACCTTTGACGTCAAAGTCAACCGTTCTCCAATCGCGCAGCAGCCGGTTCAAGATCGAACCGTCACGCTGGGAACGGGAGATGCTTCTGTGGATCTCGGTCAGGTATTCCGCGATGAAGATGGCGATCCGTTAACGGTCACCGCTTCCTCCTTATCCGAGAGCGTAGCTTCGGTATCCTGGGATGCCGCGATGAAGATTCTGACGCTTCATCCGCTTGCGGCAGGAACGGCTTCGATCCGCCTTCTTGCCGAAGACGGACGCGGCGGCACGCAGGAACAGACCTTCAAGGTAACAGTAAACCTTGCGCCGCAGGCAGGCAGTTTGGACAACCAGACGCTGTCACTGGGCAGTGTGGATCGGAAGATAGACGTAGGCAGCCTCTTCTCGGATGCCGATGGCGATCCGCTGACGCTGACCGTGAAATCAGGCGATCCCGGTGTGGCCTTGCCTACGTTAATCGGCAATCAATTGGTCCTTCGGGCCGTGGCACTGGGCACAACTTCAGTTACACTGACGGCTTCGGATTCACGTGGGGGCGAAGCTGCCCAAACGATTACCATTGATGTACAGCCAAATCGGTCACCGATTGTGGCACAGTCCCTATCAGCGAAGGTAGTTCAACCTCTTAAATCGATCGAATTGGATCTGGCTTCGGTATTCCGTGATCCGGACGGGGATCTACTGACGTATCAAGCCGCTTCTGCGGATACGGGCGTAGCTTCAGTATCGGTTGTCGATCAGCATCTCACCCTAACAGGTGTCACAGATGGAACATCGCTCATTACCGTAACTGCGCAGGATATTGTGGGCAACCCTGTTCAAACAACCTTCTTGGTTAACGTGGTATCCAATGAAGCTCCCAAGGTAGTCGGAACCCTGCCGGAACAGATGCTTGTGCCGGGTTATGGTGCCTCGGTGACGTTGGATTCGGTATTCCAAGATAGCGACGGTGACCTGCTCACTTACACCGTGCAATCCCAGGATGGTAAAGTATCTCCTGTCGTCGTCGGTAACCGGTTAAATCTGACCGCCGGAACAGGGAGCGGCAGGACTTCTGTGACCGTTACGGCCGATGATGGACGAGGTGGGCACGTCAGCACGATGATCCTGGTGAATGTGATCGATGTGGTCTACCAGAAGACGATCACGACCAAAACGGGCATTGCCAATATCGCGTATGATCTTGCGCCATACTTCCCGGGCCAGCAGCCCTTTACGGTATACCGCGCGGAACAGGGCATGTTAACCCAAATCAATACGCTGCAAAATAACCGCATACTGAATCTGGTTCCCGGAAGCGTCCCAGGTACATTTACGTATATGGTCGTTTCCTCGGATGGTAAAGCAGCAGCTGTTCAATTGAATGTTCAGGAGCAGTCTGGCCCATCGGTCTTCTTCTCGGAGTATACACGCGGCCCGGATGGAAGAATTGCCGTAGAAGTGTATAACAAGAATGATCCGAACTACCAATATCAAGTGGTAGGGTATCGGTACAACCTGAGCACCAATCAGGTGGAGATCATGAACAATAGGGATATATCTCCAGTGCCGTATGCAAAAATCGGGCAGATTTATCCGGGGACCTATGGTCTGATTGCCAATTATACGTTTTATGATCTCATGGATATTACAGCGATCCCCTATTACAATGACGAACTGGAAATGGTTGCAGACGACAAGTCACAATACGTCATCATGGCCTTCGATCTGCTCAAAGATGGCAAGATTATCGATACCATGGGCGATAAAAACTGGCGCCCAGGTTCCGGGGCAACGGGTCTTCCAAACCTTGGCACCTTGATCCGCAAATCAGGTGTTGCATCCGGTTCTGCTGCGTTTGATCCGACCGGAGAGTGGGAGGTCTATCCGCTGACGTACAGCTTCCTGGGGCATCATACGCCTTGATCCTTTTTGACAAAGTGCAGCAATCCCGATGGGTTTCATGGCCCATCGGGATTTTTATTGCAGCCAAGATGCGATCAAACGAGAGGGTAATGGATCAATCCTCCCATATCAATCGTTGGCACCGATCAAGCAAGCACGGCTTCATATACGGCTTCGCCAACCTGCCAAGATCGGAAGGCCAAAGTTGACCCTTGCTCAAAAATGATATAAATTAATATCATAAAGTATTTTTTATTATCAAAAAAAACATCAAATCATGGATAAAGGCGGGAGAAGACCCATGCATGTTCAAAATCCGTCAGATCAGATCGACATTTTCAATTCCGTCAGCGTGACCATTCAGCGCGCTGAGGCTCATTCCGCTGTCGGCGGCAAACTCAATCAGATGGCTCTCGATTATATGGCATATAGTTTGTCCGGTTCGGAGGACAAGCAGGTGCTGGCACATACGTTTCGCAAGTTATGGAAGAACGGCGGCAACCGCTTCAGCCATGAATATGCGTTTGAAGCGCGCGCAGGCGAGCAGATCGTGGGTATGGTCACCTGCTACCCGGTCAAAGTGCTCAAACGCCTCGCTTGGCCAACGTTTAAGCAGTTGATTGCTTTACGCAAGTTTGGACTTTTCTGGTACAACCTGCGCCATCTCAAGCTTTTGTATTCCATGATTAGCATGACGGAAGGCGAAGACGACGAATTTCACATCGGCACATTGGCTTCCATTCCAGAAAGCCGCGGACTGGGGGTCGGCACGAAACTGCTGGCTTTTGCCGAAGAACAAGCCACCCGGCAAGGGTTCTCGAAATGCTCGCTTACGGTGAAAAAAGAAAACGAACGGGCTTTCAAGCTATATCAACGCCTGGGGTACCGGGTGTCAGGCGAGATCAATAAGCCGGCTTTTTCGATGTACCGTATGATGAAGACGCTGCGGGAGCAAAACCTCTCCAGCCCAGATCCGAAAATCGTGTAATCCGTATAGAAAATCAGAACATAAGACAAGCGAGAAAAGAGCCTTCAGGTGCAGGTTACGCACGGAATGGACTCTTTTTTCTTTTTGTGTATTCTCCTCCAATAGAAAAGAGCATCTATTTAGAGAGCGAGCGAAGCTTTAGAACTGTACTTATTTTATTTATCGCTTTTATTTATGGTGATTGAATGGATGTCCCGTTCTTTGTCAAGGAGAGGGATATTTGATTTCTCTAAATTTATGATATAAAATACTATCAAAAGATAAATTAATATATTAATTGGTTTCGACATCGGATTGTTCAGCGGTTTTACCATCGATCCGAATTGCAGGATTCATTGGGATGACACTATCGTCGAGGAGGTAAACGGATGGCTTGGTTTTTTCTGATTCTAGGAGGAGCATTGGAGATCGGTTGGGCATTGGGTTTGGCTTTTTCCGACGGTCTATCCAAGATTGAGATTGTGATCCCGACAGCTATTTTGTTAGTAGGCAGTTTCTACTTTTTTGCGAAATCCCTCAAGATTCTGCCGGTATCGACGGCTTATGCAGTATTTACCGGACTCGGTTCTTTGGGTACAGCGCTAATGGGCATGATTTTTTTGGGCGATCAAGTGAGTGTTTTGAAGATTATTTTTCTGGCCACGTTAATTTTTTGCATCATCGGTTTGAAGATCGTGTCTGATCCATCTGAAGAAAAAGCGGGGAATCAAGCATGAATTGGTTTTTCTTAATTTTGGCAGGCTTACTTGAAGTCGGCGGCGTTATATTTTTGAAACTCTCGGAAGGATTTACGAAGCTTAAATACACGTTGATTTTGGCTGCATTTATGGGGTCAAGCTTCATTTTCCTTTCGTTGTCTTTGCGGGAGATTCCGATCAGCATCGGCTACGGCATTTGGACCGGCATAGGAGCGGCAGGAAGTGTATTGTTAGGGATGTATATATTCAATGAACCACGAAACATGAAGCAGCTGGCTTTTGTAGGCGGCATCATCTTGAGTGTTGTAGGGTTGAAGCTCGTCTCGTGATAATTTCGATATGTTATACTATCAAGTGAGTTATTCTCGATGAGAAGATCCCGCTCACGAAGAGGTGTAATATGAAGAAAAAAGAACTAACGGCAATCAAACAAACGCGGTTGAATGCCTTATTGGATGAAGCCACCAAGTGCCTGGTAGAGAATCCAAGCGCTTCAATGAATGAGATTGCGGAATCGGCCGGAATCGGCATTGCGACGCTGCATCGTTACGTAGAGAGCAGAGAACAGCTCATGATCCATCTGGGCTTTCGAGCCATCGAAGTTGTGACCGCGACAATGAATGATATTAAGCTGGATGATGAACGCTACGAATCTTATATTCCCGAATTGATCGAAGCTTTGATTCCGTTGGGCGACAAAATTTATTTCTTGAGCCATGATGCGACCGTCAACAGCAACAAGGACATCGAGGAACAGGATCGTGCTTTAAGAAAACCGCTGTTACGGGCAATTGAACTGCTTCAACAAAAGGGATATTTCCGCCAGGACGCCGACAAAAATTGGATTGTTGAAGTCTTGTATTCATTGGTCTTTTTGACTTGGCAGCAGGTCGTGGAAGGGAATGTTGCTCGGAACTCCGCAGCGCAGCTGCTTGTAGATACATTTTATCGGGGATTCAGGCAGAACGAGTCGTAAAATGATGCTCGTAAAGCGATCCTCGCAGAAGCAGCGGTATACGGATTGTCGGATCAACCGAGCGTGACACTCTCTAATGCGCCTGCAAACCCGAAAGATGTACACAACAGCCGAAATTCGTTAAAATAAAAGATAAAATGCATCATCTCAGGGAGGGCATCCTATGGTAAACCCAAGTTTGGAAAGAATCAATGCGCTATCCAAGAAACAAAAAGAAGTCGGTCTGACCGAGGCAGAGAAAGAAGAACAAGCGCAGCTTCGCAAAGAATATCTGCGTACGTTCCGTGGTTCGGTTGATGAGCTTCTGCTGAATTCGACGATCATCGATCCGCTGGGAGACGACGTGACGCCCGAGAAATTGAGAGCGAAACAAAACGAAATCGGAAAACGAAAAGATAGCTAGTACGCTGCCGAAACGTCTGAACTTTATACGATGGACACAGGAGAGGACTTCCGGGTTCTCTTCTGTTTGGCATGTCCGTAAAACCACTCCTGTTCATTTTGTGCTAATTGTGATTCTGCTAATCCTAACGAGCCGACTACCCTCTACGCTACAATAAGATTAGCAAGAGAAGCAGAAAACGATCATGGCGAAAGAGGGATACCTATAGATGATCTATACCTTTAAACCGATTACCCAACCGAAAATGCTGCGCAATCATCTGAATCTTGGCGGCACGAATCCGGTAGGCGAGAAAATCGACGTTACCAGCTTGTATATCGAGCGGGGAGGTAAACCGTATATTCCGGTAATGGGCGAATTCCATTATTCCCGCTGTGATCGGAGTGAGTGGCATGACGAGCTGTGCAAGATGAAAGCGGGTGGTATCACACTTGTTTCGACCTATGTATTTTGGATTTACCATGAAGAGATCGAAGGCGTCTTCGACTTTTCCGGGAACAACGATCTGCGTGCTTTTATCGCAGAATGTCAAAAGGTCGGTCTGGATGTCGTGATCCGAATCGGCCCATGGGCGCACGGCGAATGTCGCAACGGCGGATTTCCGGATTGGCTGCTTGATAAACCGCTCAAACTCCGCGAAAACCATCCCCACTATCTGGCACAAGTCCGCACGTGGTATGCGAAGATTTTCGAGCAGGTGCAAGGGTTCTTCTACAAAGACGGAGGCAACATCATCGCGGTTCAGTTGGAGAACGAATTGACGGATCAACCCGATCATCTCGCCACGTTAAAACAAATCGCCATCGAATGTGGGATGATCGTTCCGATCTATACGGTGACGGGATGGAATGCTGTGGAAGGCGCTCAGATCCCGGTAGACGAAGTGCTTCCTGTATTCGGCGGGTACTGCGAAGCGCCATGGGAAGAACACTTGAATCCGCTCCCGCCGTCCCCACATTACTTTTTTACAGGGATACGAAACGATACGGGGATCGGGGCAGATCTGCTTCCTCCAGTCACTAGAACTGATGCGCAGTGGCGGCTGCCGTATGAACGGTATCCATTTGCTACATGCGAGCTGGGCAGCGGGATTCAGGTCACGCATCATCGGAGACCGCGTATCCAACCGATGGACATTTACAGTATCTCGCTTGTGAAGATCGGAGACGGCAATAATCTGATCGGCTACTATATGTATCACGGCGGCACGAATCAGATCGGCCAGCGATCGACGTTCCAAGAATCGAAAGCCACCGGCTATCCGAATGATTATCCGATTCTCTCGTACGATTTTCAATGCGCGTTATCCGAATACGGAGAGGTGAGGGAACAATATCGGCTGCTCAATCTGCTGCATTTGTTTGTTCAAGATTTCCAGGAAGCGCTTGCACCGATGGTAAGGGTCGAAGCTGCGCATACCGCTGCCAGAGACGATATAACTTCCTTGAGGTACGTGATGCGCACGGACGGACATCGCGGCTTCGTGTTCGTGAATCATGTCCAAAGGTTGACCAAGCTTGCGGATGTTCGAGACGCGGTGATCGATACGGGAAGTATCGTGTTTCCGAAAATAAACGTGTGCGGGGAGAATAGTTTCTTCATGCCGTTTCGGATGGAGCTGCCTGGCGTCGTTCTCGATTACGCGACCGCGCAGCTTCTGTGCAAGGAAGGGAATACGTATTTCTTCGCGCAAATTCCGGGGATCACGCCAGAGTATCAATTCAGCAATGGGCAAAAGATTACAGCAGAAGCGGGGCTGGAGTCGGCTGTGCAGGTGAAGGAGACGACGATCGTAACGCTGACCTGGGATCAAGCCCGGTATTTGCGCCGATTGGACGGAGAACTGGTTGTGGGAGATGGGTGCGATCTGTACAAAGCAGCTGGCGAAATTCGTTCGGCTGCGGAAGGGGATATTCGTTATTCGCATTGGAATGGGGAAAGGTTTGATGCGAAACTTATACGGCAGCCGTATACAGCGCCCGTAGTGACCTATGAAGACGTTACAGCCCTTCCTTTTGAACCGAAATACACGGAAGAACTGCATATCGGTGGCGAGCGGAAAGTGAAATGGCAAAAGCTATCGGTTACAGGTACGCAGGGAATGATAGAACTTGATTATTATGGTGATGTGGCCCAGATCTATGCAGACGGTGCGCTTGTAGCAGACAGTTATTACTACGGAGAGATGTGGAGAGTTCCAGCCAAGCTGCTTGCGGGCAAGGAATGTTATTTGGCCGTGTCGGAAATGCGGGATGACTTCTATAAAGAATTCTAGAGCAAGCTGAATTAACACGGTTGCCTTGCGGAATATTCAGCGATACGCTAAGACCAGAAACCTGCCTTTGGCAGGAAGCTGGTCTTATTTCATATAGCGTTAAGAAGGTTCCCGAGAAAGCGAGGAAGAAGATGTTACCGTTCAAGCTTTTTCATCAGCAGGGTAAGATTGAGATGCCTCTATCCTTATATAGCTGTGGATTGCATCATCAGCACAAGATTCATCGTCCGATTGGTTATCCGACCTTTCAATGTATGGTTTGTCTGGAAGGTTCGGGAACTTTCGATTTTGAAAATGGACTTTCCGTCACGATGCAAAAAGGAGAGGTTTTGTTTGTTCCCGGCAAACAAGCTCATGATTACGGTCCGGAGACGGAGCGCTGGATATTGGGCTACATGGGCATAGAAGGGAAGTTGATCGAGCCTTTGATCTATACGCTGGAGATTCCGCTCATGAGACCGCTTGCGGTGAGTGAGGAACATTTAAGACAGCTGGAGGCGGGATTGGTTCGGCTGTGGAACGGGAAGGAAGCGCACGAGCGGGACTACGATCATATCGTATCGATGGAGATTTATGGCCTGCTCACCTCGATTGCGGCTATGACACAGATCGAAAACAAGTCATCCCTCGATCGAAATCCAGCAGGAGCCAAAGAGCAGCTTCGCAAGTCCGTACACTATATGGAGCAGCATTATATGGAGGAGTTAAGCATCGCCAATATCGCCGATACGGTCGGCTATTCCAAGCAGCATTTTCAGCGCAAGTTCAAAGAGACGTACGGTGTGAATCCTGGTCAGTATTTACAGCGTCTGCGACTACTCCGAGGTGCGCAGCTGCTGGCCGGACAATCCGAGCTTTCCGTAGGCGAGATTGCGACCCGAGTGGGGATGGAGTTTAATTATTTCGTGCGTTTGTTCAAACGGGAACATGGCATTACGCCGGCGCAGTATCGGTTGACCCGGGCGTATGAATGATTGTATATTCAAACATTTATTTATGCAAAATGAAGAATATATCGGGACTTATAAAGTGATAAAGTCATATTAATCCATGTTAAATGAGTCTATTATTTGTCTAGACGTATCTTAGGAGGAATTTATGGAATTAAGAGTGCTTCGATATTTTTTAACCGTTGCCCGTGTAGAAAACATCACGCATGCAGCCGCGATTCTTCATATCACACAGCCTACATTAAGCAGGCAATTGGCTGATTTGGAAAACGACTTAGGAACCCAGCTATTTACCCGAGGGAAAAGAAAAATAACGCTAACGGAAGCAGGTATGCTTTTGCGTCAAAGGGCAGAAGAAATCCTTACGCTTACGGATAAAACGGTGAAAGAATTCAGGGATCAACATAATCTGGTAGGAGGAACGCTCTCGATCGGAAGTGTTGAATCTTTAACTTCTAATGTGATATCGAGTCTTCTAAAAGAGTTCAATATCGAATATCCGCAGGTGAAATACCATATTTTTAGCGGAACGGGGGACGATATCAAAGAACGTATAGACAAAGGACTGCTCGACGTAGGTATTTTATTGGAGCCGATTCACATCGAGAAATATGATTTTATCAGGCTGCCTCAAAAGGAACGCTGGGGTGTCCTTATGAAGACCTCATCGCCGCTCGCCCAAAACGAATATGTGACTTCGACCGATTTAGTCGGGGTGCCCCTGCTTATATCCAGTCGCTCTGTCGTACAAAATGAGATTGCGAGCTGGTTTGCCGACGAGTACGCTCACCTGAATATTATAGCGACCTACAATTTAATATCTAATGTGCTGAATCTCGTCGAACAGGGATTAGGCACTGCGATCTGTGTTGAAGGCGTGCTTGCTATGAATCCTTCAGAGACGCTATGTTTTAGACCGTTTTATCCGCAACTTCAGTATCCAACGGTGATTGTTTGGAAGAAACATAAAATATTCGGTCAAACTGCTGTCCGTTTTTTGGAGCATATTAAAAATGCTTTTTAAGCATAATGAATGATGAAATATAGGCATTGGCTATAGCTATTTATCTAATGATATTTTAAAGGTGCGATGAATGAAGCCTTTAGATTTCTTAGACAAATAGCTTTTTCTGTTGTAAGAAAGAAGTTATTTAAAGCGCTATCGGCTCCATTTGTGTAGAGGGCAACAACAACGGGAGGCGGTAAGGATGAGCAAGAAATACGAAAAGTTAGCTCAGGATATTTTAAAGAAAGTGGGCGGCAGCGAGAATGTGTCAACGCTGACTCACTGTATGACCCGGCTTAGATTTGCGCTGATCGATAATCATAAGGCAGATCCAAATGCACTTAAATCTTTCGATGGCGTTATTGATGCGATCGAGAGCGGCGGACAGTTCCAAGTCGTCATCGGGACACATGTTGAAGACGTTTACAAAGAAGTGATCAAACACCTCGAATCCGACACGAATTTATCTGAAGAGCCGACCGCGACTAGAAAAGTTAGCATTTTGGGGAAACTAATCGATTTCGTATCCGGAACTTTTAGTCCGATCGTTCCTGGGTGCTAATCCTTATAACGAACTATCGCCGGCGCCGGCATGATCAAGGCATTACTTGCGTTGATGATTTTGTTCAACTGGACCTCTAAAGATTCCCATACTTACTACGTGATCAGTCTTATGTCGGATGCCATTTTCTACTTTTTGCCTTTTTTATTGGCTTATTCAGCCGCAAACAAATTAAAATGCAGTCCCGTACTGGCGCTTGTTCTAGCAGGTATTTTACTTCATCCAAACTGGGTTCAATTGCGTTTAGATGGAAATGGAGCCAGCGTTTTCGGAATTCCAATAACCCTTGTATCTTATAGTGCGTCAGTGGTTCCCATTCTCTTGATCGTTTGGTCGCAGTCTTATATCGAATCGATGTTTAAGAAGATCATTCCGAATGCAGTAAAAGTTATTTTCGTTCCGATGTGTACCCTTTTAGTGGCGGGAATCCTTGCTTTAACCATATTAGGACCGCTAGGATCATTTTTCGGAACCTATTTAGCGATGGGCTTTGATCTTTTGGGTTCGCACGGCAGCTGGCTAGTTATTTTCTTTGTCGCAACTTTTTGGCCAATATTGGTCATGTTCGGACTGCACCATAATATTGTTCCTCTATCCATCGCTCAAATCACCACATCAGGTTACGAGAATATTCTTGGTCCAGGAGCGATGATCAATTGTATCGGACAAGGGGTCGCGGCCTTGATTGTAGGGATGAGAACCCGAGACAAAGCCTTAAAACAAATCTCGACTTCCAGCGGTGTCACAGCGTTGATGGGAATTACGGAACCGGCTCTTTACGGCGTAAACTTACCGAAGAGGTACCCTCTTATAGCGGGGATGATCGGGGCTGCAAGCGGTGGACTCTATGCTGGATTAATGAATGTGTCTCGTTATGCGACAGGTGCTTCAGGAATTCCTGCGATTCCTTTATACATCGGCGAGAATATCTGGAATCTCTATAACATTCTTATCGCGCTCGTTATCACGACTGCCGTGACGGCAGTACTCACCTATTTGCTCAGTTTAAAGTACGAAAAAAAATTGCCGATTCAAAATCCCGATGTCAGCATGGACGAATTGAGTACGGTTCCAGCTGAAGCCATTACGATCCAAGATTCCGTTATTACGACGCCGATCAAAGGTCAGGTCATTCCACTCCAGAAAGTACAGGATGCAGCTTTTGCCTCAGAAGCGATGGGGAAAGGGGTTGCGATAGAACCTAGCGAAGGGAAAGTGATCGCTCCTTTTAACGGCCAGATCGTATCCTTGTTTCCTAAGAAACATGCGCTAGGGATAATGTCTGATGAAGGAGTCGAGCTTCTTATTCATATTGGTTTAAATACAGTGAAATTGAATGGAAAATACTTTGAAGCTTTTGTTGAAGAAGGTCAGAAAATTACGAAAGGACAGACCTTGATAAACTTTGATCTGCAAAAAATCAGACAGGAAGGCTATGTGACTCAAACGCCTATTATTGTCACCAATTCCTATAGTTATTCCGATGTGCTGCCAGAAACGGATCAGCAAAACGTAGATTTTAATCATACATTGTTGGTTGTAAAATCGTAAGAATTATTCAATTCGAGGAGTGTTAAAAATGGCACTGAGAGAAGATTTTCTATGGGGCGGAGCCGTTGCGGCCAATCAATGCGAAGGAGGATATAAAGAAGGCCATAAGGGTTTATCCACCGTTGATGTCATTCCGGCAGGTAGGGATCGCGTTCCTGTGCTGCAAGGTAAAATAAAAATGCTGGAATGTGATTCTGAGCATTTTTATCCGAGCCATGAGGCTATCGATTTTTATCATCGTTACAAGGAAGATATTGCCCTGCTTGCCGAAATGGGTTTTAAATGTTTCCGGTTATCGTTGGCATGGACAAGAATCTTTCCCAATGGAGATGACGAGCTTCCGAACGAAGAAGGCTTAAAATTTTATGATGACGTGTTCGACGAATGCTTGAAATATGGGATTGAGCCCTTGGTAACGATCACCCACTTTGATGTACCCATCCATTTGGTGAAAACAATCGGTTCGTGGAGAAGTCGGAAAATGGTGGATCATTATGAGAGATTGTGCGAAACGATTTTCGACCGTTATCAGCATAAAGTGAAATACTGGCTTACCTTTAATGAAATAAATATGCTGCTGCATCTGCCTTTCGGAAGTTCCGGACTTGTATTCGAAGAAGGTGAAAATGAAAACGCCGTTAAGTATCAGGCTGCCCACCATCAGTTGATTGCAAGCGCAAAAGCGGCCGAAATCGCTCGTAGGATCAATCCTGCTATGAAGATCGGCTGCATGTTGGCAGGTGCTAATACCTATCCGTATACGTGCGCGCCGCAGGATGTCTGGAAAGCAATGACTAGGGATCGCGAGCATTATTTCTTCGTCGATGTGCAATCCCGCGGCGAGTATCCGAACTACGCGAAAAAAGGGTTAGAACGAATGAATATTAAGATCGTGATGGAAGAAGGAGACGAGGAATGTTTACGCAACAATACCGTTGACTTCATCTCTTTCAGCTACTACGGCTCGCGGTTAACAAGCGCAGACCCGGAAGTGAATACAAAAACGGCGGCTAACCTATTCCCGACGCTGCGCAACCCGTATCTGAGAACGAGCGAATGGGGATGGCAGATCGATTCGGAAGGTTTGAGAATTACATTGAACTCTTTATATGACCGTTATCAGAAGCCGCTATTTATCGTTGAAAACGGGTTGGGTGCGATCGATATGCCTGATGAGAAAGGCGATATCGCTGATGATTACCGAATCGAATATTTGCGCGAACATATCCAAGCGTTTAAGACCGCCGTTGAGGAAGATGGCGTTGATCTGTTAGGGTACACGACTTGGGGATGTATTGATTTAGTAAGCTCCGGTTCGGGACAAATGAGTAAAAGATACGGTTTTATTTATGTCGATAAAGACGACGAGGGCAAGGGTACATTAAAACGCAGCAAGAAAAAGTCGTTCGAATGGTATAAAAAAGTCATTGCAAGCAACGGCGAAACGCTCTGAACCGTCAAGCTTTACGATAGGTAGAAAGAGTCATACAGGAGTTGATCTTTTATTCGATTCAAGGGAAATCCGAGAACATATTCGTTACTGTCCGTTGCGTCGTTAGTGTCCTCGGGTCCAGTAATCGCTGCTAATATACCTGCTATCGCGGAGATTTTCCCGAAGATCTCGATAACTCACGTAAGCTTGCTAACGACGATCCCTTCGCTTTTTGTTATACCGGGCGTTTTGATCGGAAATCGACTGGAACAAGTGATAGGAAAGAAAGTCACGATTCTTGCAGGATTAGGGCTTTTTCTGGTTGCAGGAACTTTCCCGGCTTTCTATCATGAGCTTTTCTCATTGTTATTCGTTTCGCGTTGTTTACTCGGACTAGGCATAGGTTTATTCAATAGGTTGATTATTCAAATGATTAGTGATCGGCATCGTGAGAATCCAAGTAAGCAGGCAGCTATGATCGGTTTAGAAAGTGCTTTTGAAGGTTTAGGCGGTATTTGTTTAACGTTGCTGGTTGGTCAACTTTTGCCGCTGGGTTGGTACATCCCATTTTGTATTTATGGTCTGGCCTTGCCTATTTTCATTGCATTTTTATCTTTCGTTCCTTCTGATCGAAAAGGACTTAGTAAAAGCAGGGAGCCGCAATTCACAACAGTTTCGCGTTCTATACCGGATAAAAAATCGCTTCAAGTCCTGATCGTTTTTGGCCTTTTCTTGTTTTTGATCGTTATGATTTTTATTCATTACAATATACAGATTACGCTGCTGCTTCTGGAGCAAAAGATCGGAAATGCAACAACCGGCAGTAATATGCTTGCGTTTTTAGGTTTAGGAGCTTTTATTGCTGGATTTTCTTTTGGCAAGATATACAAAATTTTGGGACACTATACTATCGCCTGCGGGATTACGTTACTCGGAGGAGCTATGTGGGTGACGACAGTCTCGCAAAGTATCTTCCTGACTACCTTTTGTTCAATGGTTATTGGTTTTTCCTTTCGCTGCATCATGCCTTATTTATTGCATATTTTCACGCGGCAAAGTGAGGAAATAGCGAAATTGGGCACCACCATTGTATTGATCTCTTATAACCTAGGAGCGGCGCTTTCGCCGTACGAAGGAAGCTTGATTAAGGAGATGTTTCATATCGAAAATGTGCGGGACTCGGTTTTGGTTAATGCGATGATTTTAATGATAGTTTCTATCGGAGGGTTTGGATTAACGACTTACTATCACAAAGGCTTGCATGAACAGAAGACGAACGATTGATATCGGGAATGATTCAGGAAGTGGAGGAAAGATAGATGGATTATATGAAACTCGGAAATACAGGGCTAGACGTATCTCGTCTTTGCTTGGGAGGGATGGGCTTCGGTGCGGCCGGGCGGTGGATACATCCATGGGTGCTGAATGAAGAGAACAGTCGTCCCATACTCAAACAGGCATTAGAGCTCGGAATCAATTTTTTTGATACAGCGAATGTTTACTCAGACGGTACAAGTGAAGAAATTATCGGGCGTGCTTTGAAAGATTATGCGAACCGAGACCAAATCGTAATTGCGACAAAGGTTTATTTTCGAATGCATGAAGGCTCGAATGGGAAGGGCCTGTCCCGAAAAGTGATTATGAGCGAAATCGACAAAAGCCTCAAACGCTTGGGTACCGATTATGTAGATCTGTATCAAATTCATAGATGGGATCACGAAACGCCAATCGAAGAAACGATGGAGGCGCTGCACGATGTAGTGAAAGCCGGAAAAGTTCGTTACATCGGGGCCTCCGCAATGTTTGCATGGCAGTTTCTAAAAGCTCAGCATACAGCCGAGAAAAACGGTTGGACCCGATTCGTGTCGATGCAGAATCATTATAACCTCATCTACCGAGAAGAAGAGCGCGAGATGATGCCCATGTGCCAGGCCGAAAAAATCGGCGTAATCCCTTATAGCCCGCTTGCGTCGGGACGATTGACGCGGGATTGGGCGGAATCGACGCATCGATCTCTAACCGATCAGGTTCAGAAATCCAAATATGACGGCACAGCGGATGCAGATCGGGTTATCGTGGAGCTGCTTGCATCAATTGCAAAAGAACGAGGCGTTCCCCGGGCGCAGATTGCTCTTGCCTGGTTGCTTCAAAAAGAACCCGTTACCGCTCCTATAGTCGGCGCCACCAAAATTTCGCATCTCGAAGACGCTGCGGCAGCTCTTTCTTTAACGCTCACGCCGGAAGAGATGAATTTGTTGGAAGAACCGTATATCCCTCATCCGGTTGTAGGCGCATTATAAAGATTCCGGTCATCTCATTTCATCATAATCTCAAACAGGAGGTCGAGTGGATCATGAATCGAATTGAAAAGAGTGAAATCACGTATAAAAAATTGTTTTGTGACGAAATACCCGCGGCATACGCAACCGATCCTGATTTTCAGGACATTCTTAGCCGCTTCATTTTTGGGGAAGTCTTTTATCAGGGAAGCCTGGACGACAAAATGCGCGAGATGATTACGCTGGTTGTGCTCGCTGCCAATCAAACCTTACCTCAGATCAAGGCACATACCCATGCTGCGCTTAACGTTGGGCTTACGCCGATCGAAATCAAGGAAGCCGTGTATCAGTGTGCACCGTATTTAGGATTTCCGAAAACTTTGAATGCCATCTCCGAGTTAAATGAAGTGTTCAAAGAAAGAAACATTCCAATGCCTCTGGAAAGCCAAAAGCATGTTGATGAAGATCAGCGATTGAATCGAGGACTTACCATGCAGGTAGAGATTTTTGGCGATGTGATCGAAAAAAATCGTCAAAACGTGCCTGCCAATCAACGGCATATTCAGGATTATTTGTCTGCGTTCTGTTTTGGCGACTTTTATACTCGTGGAGGCTTGGATTTGAAAACTCGGGAGCTACTTACGCTTAGCATCATCAGCGCACTCGGGGGAGCGGAAAATCAAGTCAAAGCACATGTACAAGGAAACCTGAACGTCGGTAACGACAAAGAAATCATGATTGCAGTCATTACGCATAGCCTTCCATATATAGGATTCCCCAGATCGTTGAATGCTTTAAGCTGCATTAACGCAATCATTCCGGAATAGTGCGAGAAAGGACATCATGAGCTCGGAGTTTGTTCTAGAAAGCTCCGAGCCATTATGATCTGAGTACAAAAGACAGGATATAGGACGGTTAGTGTCATGGGATCTCAAAGATAGAAAGACGTTTAAGCTCTTCTTATACATATGTACAAAATACGGATTTTGTGTTTATGTATGAGAGTTAAGAAGTTTTAACAGTACGTTCCAGCCGCCAAGCTTTTAAGCGATTTATCGCGCATGAATCATATAAAGACGCGCTTTAGCTCGCGTCTTTATATCGTGTAGAATTATAGGTATTTATGCGTCTAGTCATTTAACGTTGTTACGGATCAAACCAGATGTCTACTTCCTTGGAAAACCGCTTTTTGCGCGCCACGCTATAATTAACGCAATAATCAGCAGCGCCAACAGGACTGCCGGAAACCACTCAACCCCAATAAATTCCAGTAAAGCACCCCCGATCATACCTCCGCCGGCAATCGCTAGATTCCATACCGTGGTATTGATCGGCATGACGACATCGACTCCTTCTTCGCCGCTGGCATCAGCCAGCGCGGTCTGCAGCAACGTAGCTGCACCGCCAAACGTAAGCCCCCACAAGACGACGGCCAAATAAACCACAGCTGCCGATTGAGCGCCCACCCATAATACTGCCGCCACCAGCGCAAAGCAAGACAGACTGATTAATACAAGCGTTCGCAGCATACGATCTACCCATAAACCAATTATCCAAATCGAGACAAGCGCAGCCAATCCGAAAATCAGCAGGACCAAGCCGACATTCCCTACTAGTCCGGAAGGCTCCAGAAACGGCGAAATGTACGTGTACAAAATATTGTGCGCCAACATCCATGTAAGCACGACCGCGAGGATCGGACGTATGCCTGGTAAAACAAACACCTGCCCCACGGTCATTCTCTGCTTCGCAGATTGCCCCGGATAATCCGGCACTTTCCAGAACACCCATCCGATCAAAACAAGAGTCAGAGCGGACATCGATCCAAACACGGCCCGCCAACCGATTAAATCACCGAGCAAGGTACCGATTGGCACTCCGAATGTAAGCGCAATCGGTGTTCCTACCATTGCGACAGCCAAAGCCCGCCCTTTCAAGGCATCCGGCACCATACGCCGTGCGTAGCCCGCGATCATTCCCCAAGCCGCGCCCGCTGCAACGCCGGCAAAAAACCGCGCGATAAGCGTCAAAACATAGCTTGTCGATAAAGCAGTAAGGGTGTTAAAGACTAAAAACCCCACGATAATCGAGATCAGCAGCGGACGACGTCTATATCCTCCCGTAAAAATTGTGAACGGAATGGCAGCGATAAGCGAGCCGACCGCATACAGGGTAATGAGCTGACCGGCCATCCCTTTGGTAACATGCAGCCCTTCTCCAATCAACGGCAGAAGCCCGGCGGGAATCGTTTCCGTCAGGATACATATAAATCCCGTCATGGCAAGCGCCAGAAGCGCAAACCAGGGAAGCCGTGCAGAAACATTCGCGGATTGTATCCTATTCGCGGATGATGAAAAGTCAGCCATCTTCGTTTCCTCCTTAAAATGAGTCGATATATGGATCGGTCATTCCATATATTAAGTTCAATCCTCTTTTCTTGTCAAGGACTTCTGGAACGACTATTATATAAGTAATAAAGGAGGTCATGTTATGCCACGAACCGGACGTCCCCGCGAATTCAATCGTGATGAGGCGGTTACTGCCGCAATGCTTCTGTTTTGGGAACGCGGCTTTGAGCCTGCTTCGCTTGCCCAGCTTCGCGCTGCCATGGGAGGTATATCTCCGGCAAGTTTCTACGCCGCGTTCGAGTCTAAAGAAGCCTTGTTCCGCGAAGCGGTACAGCGGTACATCTCTACCTACGGCCAGGTATCGGAGAGTTTCCGCGACACGAGTTTGACGTCGAAAACCGCCATTGAACAGGGCTTGCGGCGATCCGCGCGGATGCAGACAGAAACTTCGCACCCTCTGGGCTGTCTGTTGGTTCTGTCCGCCGTAAACTGTTCTCCCGAACAGCAGCAAATTCAAGATCTGCTCACCAAGGAACGAGAAAAAGTTCGCGGTTGGATTCAGGATTGTATAGAGCGGGCTGCGGCTAACGGAGAGCTTCCTGATTCTGTAGACGTCGCTATGCTGGTCACCTTGTTTGAAACCTTTCTTCGAGGAATCTCCATACAAGCTCAGGACGGCGTTCCTTACGAGAAGATCGATGCAGCGATCACTCAATTGATGAAGATCTGGGAGTTATCCTCTTTGGAAAAAATCTGAAAATCATACGGAGTCGTCGGCATGGTCGCTTTTTTCGACGTGCTTGCTTCGGTCATCCGCTGTGTTACAGCTTGAGAAGACCTGGCAATCTGTAGGATGACTTTAACGTCGCTTAACTGAATTTCTTTGGACGCCAGCGTGTACGATGCATGATCCGTCTGCAGAACAATCGCAGCGGACTTATCCTGCCTATTTTGCAAAGCTTGTCTACCGATCCGTGCCCGATTCACATCCGAATCCCATGAGACCGGAATCGTTACGACAGCGTTCTCCCCTTCTCCATCCAGCTTGGCTCTGAGCTTGCGCGATGGCCCAGCCAAGTGAACCGGTACTATTGTCTCCGTCGGTATTGGCCGCCTTGAACATCCTCGTTTTTGATATGGCCTGATGATTGTTCATTCCTTCATCCTTTTGAATTGGTTTATGCCGAATCTCGGATGTTAGCTTGAAAACACGAAAAATCCAAAGCGCGAAACCTAAGCTTCGCGCTTTGGACTGGATAGCATACCGCTGTATTCAGACTCGTCCTCTTAGAAGTCTGGGCCTATCTATTCTCTCACCCACACGCCGCCTGAGCCTACGCGGAATCCGCATCGTTCATAGAAAGAGGCATGTCGATCCGCAAAGGTCAGCGTCACAATCTCCAATCCGTAAGCCTGCGCTTCTTCGAGCAATTTTTTGACCAATCGTTCTCCAATGCCGCGGCCTTGGACATCGGGATGTACCATGATGTCTTCCATGTAACCATGCTGGAGACCCATGCCGGCTATGTAGCCAAAAGCAATCAGCTTGCCCTGCTCGCTCCGGGCGCCCGCCCAGAAATTACAGCGTTCAAACAAAACCGGATAATCGCTTTCCCGTCTGTCCCATCCGATCGCTTCGCGCAGACGCGGCACTTCGTCACTCTTTAAGGGTAAGTTGATGAACACTTGCATACTCGCTCCCTCCTTTCGACCTTAGTCATTAACAAATCTTATTCCGTTTGAAACCGGATCACGAACCAGCTTGGATCGTACTGCGAGCAGAAGTGCCTCGCTTCCAGCACCCACGACAATCGCCGTTAAGCCGCCTCCGTCTTGCGCCGCTCGACTTCTTCCATAACCGATTCACCTTTGACGTCGATATTTGGCAGAATCCGATCCAGCCATTTCGGCAAATACCAAGCGGAACGTCCCATCAGCGTCATCGCGCCCGGTACGATCAGCATGCGGACAACGAATGCGTCGAACAAAATGCCGAACGCGAGTGCAAAGCCCATTGATTTGATGATCGGATCTTCGGCCAGCATGAAGCCGACGAATACGGAGATCATAATCAGACCGGCCGCGGTGACGACGCTGCCGCTGTGCTTGATGCCAGCCAGAACGGCACATTTGGCGTCGCCGCTGCGCTTGAATTCTTCACGCATCCGACTGACCAGGAACACTTCGTAGTCCATCGCCAGGCCGAACAGAATACCGACGACAATAATCGGAAGGAAGTTCAGCACGGGCCCTGGGCCTCCGAAGCCGAATAACGTTCCCATATGACCGTCTTGAACAACAAGCACGACAAAGCCAAACGTGGCTCCTAGCGATAACACAAATCCGAGAACTGCTTTGATCGGCACCAGCAGCGAACGGAAGACCATCATCAGCAGCAGGAAAGCCAGACCGATAATCACCAGGCAGAACTTGGGCAGCGCGTCGTTGAGCTTCTGTGAGATGTCGATCCCGACCGCCGTGCTGCCCGTGACCATCAAGCGCACGCCGGTTTCCTGTTGAATGGTCGCGGATTCGTCTCGAATCTGCTGCACCAAGTCGCGCGTCTCCTGGTCATGCGCCCCGGTTGATGGAATCACACTGATGAGGAACAGATGACCCGAAGTCCCCGGCATAGCGGGTGCGACCGTTCCGATGTTCTTGAATTTACCGAGCGCGTCGATTGCTTTTTGCACTTCGGTCGTACCCTGCGTTCCGCCGGACGTCTCGGCCAGGATCACCAGCGGACTGTGGATGCCGGCGCCGTAAGCTTCGGTTTGCAGATCATAAGCCCGTCTTTCCGTTTGTTCAACCGGCTTCTGTGCGTCGTCGGGCATACCAAGCTCCATCCGGCTGAATGGCAGGGCGATCGCAGCAAGCAGAATTACACCTGCCAACACAGCCAGCCATGGGCGTCGGGTGACGAAAAGGCCCCAAGTGGTATCAACGCCTTCACGCCGCTTGGACGATGGATTGGAAGATTTGCGCGAAAATTTAGCCAGCAGCGCATTTCGGGGTTTTGCGCTAATTCGATCGCCCATTGCGGACAGAACCGCAAGTACGAAGATGACGGCGATGATTACCGCAACCAGCACGCAGAGCGCTCCGGCAAGACCCATCGCGGTCAAGAACGGGATTTGCGCGACAGCCAAGCCGCACAACCCGATGATGACGGTAATACCCGCGAATACAACCGAACTGCCAGCGGTTCCGTTTGCAATGGCGATTGATTCTTCCCGGTCATATCCTTCGCTCAACTGCTGCCGGTAACGCGAGACGATAAACAGCGCGTAATCGATGCCAACCGCAAGTCCCAACATGGCGGACAATGATAACGAAGTCGAAGACATGTCCAGAACGTTCGAGCCGAGCAGGACACCCATCAGGCCGATGCCGAGTCCGACGACGGCGGTTGCAATCGGCAGCACGCCAGTGAGGAACGAAGCAAACGTAACCGAGAGTACAAGGAACGCGATCAACACGCCGACAACCTCCATCAAGCTGACGATCTTCATTTTCACGTAGCCATCGCCCGTCAATTCGGCCTGCCAACCGGCATCGCGCAGCTTCTCGATCGCCGATTCGATATGCGTTTTCGATTCCGGGGTTACGTCTCCGCCCGGTACTCGATAAGTAACAGTTGCGTAAGCGATCTTGCGGTCGGCGCTGAGCGAACCGTTCTGATAAGGACTGATCGTTTCTTGGACTGTCGGGTCTTCAGCTACCAGTTTGAGCGTGGAGGCGATCAGCGTCTGCGCTTTCTGCGAAGATAACCTTTCGTTATCCGGCGCTTTGAACACGATCTTCGTTTCCCCGCTTTTTTTCGGAGGAGAAGGGAACTCTTTATTCATCGTTTCCAAAGCTTCTTGAGACTGTAAGCCTGGAATCGGTGTATTTTCGTTAAAAGCAGGGCCGATCGTTAAAGCCAGAATCGCGGCTGCCAGCAGCAGTCCGATTCCTCCCAACATGACCTTTACGCGATTCCTGGCTGACCATAGACCCAGACGATACAAATATTTTGCCATATGCAGATTCCACTCCATTTCATTGATGTTCGATGTCTGTCTGCACTCATCTTATCGCTGAAACGGCAGGACGCCATCGTACAAACGTGCGGCGTGTGTACCTGTACCTTTGGGCAAAAAGGGCAGATTTGCAGGCTGCGGAAGTCAGGCTTAATTAAGATAAGCAGTCTCCAAAATCTGGGAACGAATCGGCAAAAAGCCCTTTTCCGCTGCTGCGCGGGAAGGACTTTTGCCTGGATGCGTTCGATGTGGGCGAGTTTGTGGAAGCTCTACCATTATTAGATTTACAGGTGCAAAATCCCCTGCTCGACCGCTGCCGAGATGGCCTGCATGCGTGAATCGACGCCAAGTTTGTTGTAGATATTCGTCAGATGCGCTTTGACTGTACGCTCGGAGATGCCCATATCAAAAGCAATTTCTTTGCTGCGATAACCTTTGGCGACGAACTGAAGAATCTGCACCTCTTTGACGCTCAGTATCGCTTGAGGCTTGGCTTCCGCCTGCTTGCTCTGTCTACGCTGCCTCGCGGCAAACGCCCGTCCGACAATATCGGCTTGAAGCAGCGTCTCGCCGCGAACAGCGGACTCGATTGTGCGAAACAGATGCTCTCGCCCGGTGTCCTTGAGCAGGTACCCTTTGGCGCCGAGTTCCAATCCGTCCGCGATCAACTCGTCTTCGTTGTAAGTCGTCAGAATAATGACCGGAATCTCGATGCCTTTGCGATTCATGGCTTTCATCGCCTCCAGACCGCTCATCACCGGCATATTGAGATCGATGAGAATCGCATCAGGCTTCAACTGTTCAGCCAGCTGTACGGCGATTTCCCCGTTCTCCGCTTCGCCGGCCACTTGAAATAGAGGGTTGGTTTCCAATATCAGCTTCAAACCTTCTCTCACAACGAGATGGTCGTCAACGATCAGTATCTTGTAACTCTTATCGGGCTGCCTATTCATAACGTCTCTCCTTCGCCTGATGGGGCTTGTATCCGAATACGAGTGCCTTCGTCGCTGCTGGATAGGTGAAATTCCCCGCCAAATAACCGAACTCTCTCCTGAATGCCGAGCAGTCCGTAATGTCCGACCTGCTTCCCGATCTGGTTCACATTAAATCCAATTCCATTGTCCCTAATTTCCAGATCGAGCTGTCCGCCATGTTCCGATATGGAAACCCAAACTTTGTCGGCATGGGCATGTTTGGCTACATTCGTCAGGCACTCACTCAAGATTTGCAGCAGATGTTCAGCGGCCATGCGCGATGGCGAGCGCCCGAATCGGATGTCCGCGTATACGACCATTCCGATTGCTTGGACAAAACGTTCGATCTCCGCTTCCGCGGCTTCACGAAAATCCGTATTTGCTGCCGACTTGGTTCGGAGATTATCGATCGCACGCCTGGCATCGGCTAACGTCTTTCTTGCTTGTTCTTTGGACTGCCGGATGATGGTCTCCGTCCGCCCCGCATTGCCCTGCATCATAAAAGCTTCGGCCGCTTCCAGCTGCATAATCAGTCCGGCGACGCCCTGCGCAAGCGTATCGTGCAAATCCCGGGCCATGCGCTGGCGTTCATTGGCCAACGTCAATTCTTCCACTTTGCGATGCGCGATCTCCAGATCATTCAGAAACGCTTGCGTACGAACGCGTGCATGCACCTGATTAAAAAATAACAACGCATAAGCGATGACCAAGACAAGCATCATGATGAACAGCGGCGCGAGCAGCGTTAAATCCCGGAGTTGGCCCAGCATCCCGACGATCGCTGCGAACAGACTAATATTCGCCAGCAGGACGCCCGCGATTTTTCTTTTCTGATCGAATACGGCCAGACTCTGCGCGACCAGAACAGGCAAGAAGCCGATGATGATCGCTTGATAGCCTTCCGGAAGCAGCAAAGCACCAGTCCCGATCAGTGCCTGCTGAATCAGAGCGTATCCCCACGGATACATGGGAGCGAGACGGTGGGCATTCCAGTGGATATAAAAGTGCAGAGCCATCACCAGCGCGAAGATTAGACTGGCGGCAACGGTCGGTCGAGTGAAATTCTGCAAGATCAGCGAAGCCGCGAATACCAGACTCAACCAAATGGCGATCGGTAATCTGGAGACGAACAGTTCGTCCGACGAGGCGGCCGGCCTCTTGGATACAAAACGAAAACGTTCAAGCATCAAAATCAAAACAACGCCCCCTTCTCTCTCATTATAAGAGCAGAAAGGAGGCGTGGATATTGTACGTTCGTACATGTTCGTCGGTACAACGGCTTATCTGGAAAAACCAAGCTGATCTTCCGGGTGAACTATGCATGAATCACAGAAAAACGTGCGTCTCCTGAAGAGAACACACGCTTTTATCTCGTATTTGGGTTCAGCAAAAGCAGGATTCAACTCCAGGCCTGCGCAAGCCGCTTGATCCCCTCGCCAATCTCTTCCTCGCTGAGTCCGGAATAACCAAGCAGCACCCGAGCCGGAGACTCTTCCGGCGGCTGCATGTGGAACTCCTCGACGGGATACACACGCACGCCAACTTTTTCGGCAGAAGCGATCAATTCGCGTTCCGTCATGCCATTTACTGGCTCCAACAGCAGATGCAGCCCGGAAGAAGCGCCAATGACCCGCATCTGCTGGCTCATATGGGAGCGAATCGCGGTATGCAGAGCGGTGTATCTTTTTTTATAGAGATTCCGCATCCGATTCAGGTGCCGAGACCATTCGCCGCTCTGCATGAACAGTGCCAGCGTGTGCTGATCCAGTCGGGAAGCCGTTTGTTTATAATGATGACCCCGCTGGCGATAGACATCCATCAGCTTGTCGGGAAGCACCAGATACCCAATTCGCACCGAAGGCATAAGCGACTTGGAGAATGTCCCGAGATAGACGGTATTGCCATGATGATCCAGACTGTGCAGGGATGGAATCGGTCGGCCTTCATAGCGGAATTCACTGTCATAATCGTCTTCGATGATCGTCCCACCATGCGTCTTCGCCCACTCGATCAGCTCCAGACGTCTGGAGACAGGCATGACGATGCCTGTGGGAAATTGATGCGATGGAGTCACATAGACCGCCTGAACCCCACTGCGCAGCAGCTCATCGGTTCGTACGCCGGAATCATCCAGTCTGATTGCGGCTGGTGGGCGTCCACAATCTTCAAAGATGGTGCGCACCCGTGGATAACCTGGCTCCTCCATGCCGTAGGATGTGTCCCGACCCAGCAGACGACACAAGATGTCCAGCAGCCATTGGGTACCGGCGCCAATGACAATCTGCTCCGCCGAGCTGTGTACGCCCCGCGACTGGTAGAGATAATCCGCGATCTGTCGGCGCAGCTCCAATTCCCCCTGTGGATGACCGTATTGCAGCAGGCGAGCATTGTCGGTAGACAGCATGCTGACGCTGAACTGACGCCATAACCGATACGGAAAATGACGAGCATCCACGCTGCCGTTGCGAAAATCATACGCGATGGAAGGTGCCTCATCCGAAAGGAAGGAATGGGTAGCAGGTTCAACTGCCGCCTGTGCTGGGGCTTTGGTTGAAGGAAGAGACTTCAGGGACGAGTTTGTGCCCACCCCTTTCCCGGATGCCGTCGATGTGAGCTGGGGGTTGAAATCGGGAAGTTCTGCGACAAACAGTCCCTTGCGGGGTTCGCTATATAGATAACCTTCCGAGAGCAGCTGCTGATAAGCGCTGTCCACCGTGTTCCGGCTTACGGATAGATGAAGGGCGAGCCTGCGCTGAGAAGGAAGCTGACTGCCCGAAGCGATCCGTCCGGTTCGGATCTCCGTTTTGATGTGATCGTATAACTGGAGATAGAGCGGTTCTTCCTCAGAGGACCCCGCAGAATGTTTAGTTAAGAGCGGCGTGATTTCCAACATGTCATTCTGGCTCCTTTGATCTTGAATAAACTGGTTCTATCGAACAGACCAGATTCTCTATATACTATACGAAATCGTTAAGGATTGTGAAGAGGAGGAAGCAAAAAATGTTTACGGGATTGTCTGCGTTTCCACTGACTCCATTAAGGGAAGAAGAACTTGACGAGTCGGCGTTTCTTCGACTGATTCAACATCTGGCTGTCGCGCGTGTCGATTCCATTGGGGTACTCGGTTCAACGGGGAACTACATGTATTTCGATCGTCCGGAGCGTCGGCGAATCATCGAGCTTGCGGTGGGTGCAGCCGGAGATATTCCGGTCATGGCGAGTATTAGCGCCCTGCGTATCCGCGAAGTGCTGGCTATGGCTGAAGATGCACAGCGCGCCGGGGTAACGGCAGTTCTGCTTGCGCCTGTCTCCTATCAGCCGTTAACCGAAGCGGAGACATATTTGCTGTATGAGCAGGTGACACGCCATTTATCGGTACCGCTGTGCGTCTACGACAATCCGCGCGTGACGAAATTTACGTTCAGCGACGAGCTGCACGGACGAATTGCCGCACTTCCTCACGTGCAGTCGGTCAAGCTGCCGGGTGTTCCCCTTGACCCTCAAGAAGCCCGGCAGCACGTACAGCGTCTTCGTTCACACGTCCCCGAGGGATTTGCGCTTGGCGTGAGCGGAGACCGGTATGGCGCCTCAGGATTATTGGCTGGCTGTGACGTCTGGTATTCCATATTGGGCGGATTGTTTCCACGTACATGCCTGAAGATGGTTCGTCATGCCCAGGCAGGACGTATGAAAGAAGCGCTTGAGCAATCCGCGCAGTTGAAGCCGATCTGGGATCTGTTTGATCGTTATGGCGGTCTGCGTGTGGCGGCAGCGATTGCCATCCGGTTGGGGCTGATGGAGGCACCCGGTCTTCCCCTTCCGCTTATGCCCATCGTCCAGACTGAACTGCAAGAGATTGAGGAACAGCTGGATTCCCTTGCTGCGCAAGAAGGAATCTTCAGTGTACGGAGCGAATGAGGCCTAAGACAATCGGTAAAAGGTGGATCTGAACACCAACGCTACCTTGATAATCATACGCACAAGGAGCTTCCGATCAAGGAGGTTAATCCGTCACATGTGGTTCCTGTTTGCCGCCTGCGCCGCGCTCTGCTTCGGTGTACGGGGAATTCTGTATCAATGGACGTCCCAGCGTCCGGTTGATCGCAATCTGCTGTTCGTCGGCGTCTACCTGTCCGGCGCTTTAATCTCCATCCTGCTAAACATTCAAGCCGCTCAACCCTGGAACAACGGCGTTATCTTTGGCGTGTGTATGGGTTTATTTTCATTTGCCGCTAACGCTTCGCTGTATAAGGGATATGAAATTGGTCGCGCCTCGGTTGTCGCTTTTTTCTCCGGATTGACGCCGATTGTTGTCGTGCTCGCCGCTTACCTGCTCTGGCGCGAGACGCTGGGTTCCATGCAGCTGTTGGGATTCTGCATCGTAGTGGTTGCGCTCATCATCGTTCGCTACCGCAGTGATCTGCAAAGCGGCCAGCTTCTGGGCTGGCAGTGGGGACTGCTGGCAATGCTGCTGTATGCCTTCACGGACCTCAGCTCCAAACAGTCCGTACTCTCCGGTGGTTCGCTGCTGCCCGTGTTAACGATGATGTTTGCGACGGGGACGCTGCTGTTTGGCTTGATGTACACGGTAGATCGGGTTCGGAAGCTGTCGATGCACGCAGCGCGCGAGTCGGTTCATCCCGCTTCTGATGGGTCTTCGGTGGAAAATGAGGAGTCCGCTGAGGCTCTGTCTGTTGAACCCAGCATCTCATCCACGACTCCAGCAGTCTGGTCGGTCAGACGAACGCTGCTGTGGGGCATAACCGTAGGCCTGACGAATATTGTGGGTATGGTCTTGATGCTTCGGGCTTATGAGGATGGCATCACGGGCATTGTCTCTGCGATTGCCGCGCTGAACGTCGTGATTGTCCTGCTGTATGCCCGCTTCTATCTCAAGGACGTCATGAGTCGGCAGGAAACGCTTGGCATCCTGCTGGCTCTGGCGGGTATCCTGGTGCTGCGTCTGGCTTCTTGAACGTATTGCCCCAGGCGTCAGCCAGACTCTTCTGCATGGAATTGGAATCCTAGACGAAGAAGCATCCGGACACTCCGGATGCTTCTTCGTGCAGGTGTGTCCAATCGCAGTCTCTGGTGTCCACTCACCAACCCAATCACATGGCCTATCGCAGTCCTCTCATCCCTGTTAACCCGCCAGCCATAAGGTTGCCGCCATCACCAAGAGCAGTCCCATCGCTCCATAATCCCGTGCGGCAAAAGCCAACGGACGATAGGTGGTTCGGCCTCGTCCATCGCCGTAGCCCCTTGCTTCAATCGCCAGCGACAGCTGTTCGGCGCGCTGCACCGTGGTCACCAGCAGCGGAATCAAGATCGGAATGAAAGCCAATAAACGCTTGGCGGGCGGCATGGCTGAAAGATCATGGCCTCTGGCCTTTTGAGCCAGCAGAATCCGGTCCAGTTCCTCGCCAATGGTTGGAATGAAACGAATGGCGATGACAATCATCAGTGCAAACTGTTCGACAGGAACGCCGATACGAGACAGCGGCTTCAGCATTGTCTCAAGCCCCTGCGCCAAGGACAGCGGACGTGTTGTTCCGGTCAGCACGGAGGCCAGCAGAATCATCAGCAGAATCCGCCATACCAGACGTACCCCTTCCTGAATCCCTTCTGCTCGAATAACGAGCCATCCATAAGTCGCCCAGATCGTATCACCGCCTCCAAAAAAGACCGGATAGAGCAGCGTGAAAATCAAAATGGGCAGAACCGGAAACAGCCCCCGCAGAAGCAAACGCGGCGCAAACTTCGACATGCCGGCTGCAGCCAGCACCACAAGACTCGCCAGTCCATAGCCGATCCAATGATGCAGATGAAGCAGCGCGATCATTATCAGCACCATACCCACTAGTTTCGTGCGAGGGTCCAGGCGATGAATAATCGAATCTCGCGGGATAAATTGACCGATTAGAGCAGCATTAGGCATCGTTCATTCTCCTCGACTGCCACACGGCCTGCACCGCATTCAGGACATCCTCTTCCCGGCAGCTGCTGGACTCGATTTTCTGCCCGGATAACTCTTCGGTCAGACGGAGCAGCTGGATCGGCTCGGGAAGCCTTAATCCTGCGGCTTCCAACCGATCATTCTGACGAAGAAACCATTCATCTGCGGAAAATTGTCCACGCAAACGTCCGGCATCCAACAGGAGCACCTCATCGGAATATTCCGCCACATCTTCCATCTGATGCGAGATGAACAAGATCGAACGCTCCCCTTCTCCCTCGTGCTGCCAGGACTTGAGCAGCCCCAGCAGCGAATGTCGGCCAGCCGGGTCCAAGGCAGCGGTCGGTTCATCCAGAATCAGCAAGCGCGGCTGGGTGAGCAGGACGGAAGCAATAGCGACTCGGCGCTTCTGTCCGCCGCTCAATCGCAGCGGCGATAGCGGCAGCAGTTCTTCAGTCAAGCCAACTCTGGGCAGGATGCGCTGAATCGCTTCTCTAATCTCCGCCGCTCCAGCTCCGCTCATGCGCAGGGAAAAAGATAGTTCCCGCTCAACCGTTGTCTCAAAAATCTGATGCTCCGGATATTGAAACACAAAACCGACGTCTGGGAGCGGCAGCAAGGCTCCTTTGCGATTGCGGGGCACGGGCTGACCGGACAGCAGATATTCGCCCCCAAATTCGGGCAGCAGCCCCTTGAACAGACGAGCCAGCGTCGATTTGCCCGCACCCGTCTGCCCGATCAGCGAACTCCAACGTCCTTCGTGCAGGGTGCAAGTGATCGATTGGAGTACAAGGCGGCCGTTCAGCGTCACTTCTACATCACGCAGCGCATACTTCCCCTTCATTGCGGCTTCCATCCTTTTAGCTTCCATGCCAGGCGTGCACGCTCCTTCCAATCGAAGACTGGGGTTCCTGTCCAACCCAGCGCCTCATGTACACGAATGGAAAAAGGTTTTTCCATACCATAAGATTGCGGCAGAGAACCTGCAAACAAGTTGGCGGGCGTACCATCAAAGGCGATCTTCCCCTGATCGAGCAGCAGGACCCGCTGCGCAGCCATCACTTCGTCCATATGATGCGTGATGTGCAGTAAAGTCATCCCCTGCTGATGCAGCGACTGCATTAACGCCAGCATACGGCTCCTGCCCCGCGGGTCCAGCATCGAAGTGGCTTCATCAAAAATGACCAGGTTCGGACGCATGGCCAACACAGCTGCCACAGCCGCCCGCTGTTTTTGTCCGCCGGACAACTCATGGGGAGCGGCATGCGCATAGTCGGTCAGATCGACGGCGAGCAGCGCCTGCCTGATCCGTTCATCCATCTCTTCGCGCGGCACGCGCATGTTCTCCAGACCAAAAACGATCTCGTCGCTCACGCTTGACGTGATAAACTGGTCATCCGGATTCTGAAAAATGAAGCCTACCTGCTGCCGAATGGCAGGAAGATCGGCGGGAATCGCAGGATTCAGCCCGTTTACAAATACCTTTCCCCCACGAGGCTGCGCCAGTCCGTTTGTCAGTCGAGCCAATGTGGATTTGCCGCAGCCATTACGACCGACCACGCATACAAATTCGCCAGCGGCCAGGGAAAAGTCAACGCCGCGAAGTATGGGTTTATCTTTGTGATAATGAAAAGAAACGTCTCTAAATTCCAACATGTGCCATCATCTTTTCTATCTGTAGTATGGGGCAGTCTTTTTTGTGACAGGCAGAAAAAGCTGGGGCTTATGCACCCAGCACTTTCTCTTCTACCGGACTAACCGCCCGAGCCTGTACGATGACGATAGCGGCCAGTACCGCTTTGATGCAATCACCAGGCAGGAAGACCAGCGAAGCGGTTAATCCTGTCCAGACCGGTGTGTGTGTAATCAACGCCATCACGGTGGCACCGATCAGATTGACCAGAATGACCCCGAAGATGACGTTAACCCCAATCAGCTTCCAGGTCTTCAGCGAGGGCCATACCTTCTCTGCCGCCCATCCGATGCAGAAAGCCGCAATCGGCCAGCTAAAAATATAACCGGCTGTTGGTCCCAACAGCGGCGCAAGCCCTCCGCGACCGCCGGACAGAATCGGCAGTCCAATCGCTACCAGTACAATGAACAAAATCAAGCTGATCGCGCCGCCCTTTTTGCCCAGAAACCCGCCAGCCAGCATGATGCCCAATGTCTGAAGCGTGATGGGTACGGGGATAAAGCCCAGCGGAATCGGTGGAATCATCCCCAGCACTGCAATCAGTGCAGCGAATAAGGCGGAATAGACCATTTCTTTCGTTTTCAATCGAATACCCTCCAGCGTCAAATAAGATGAAGCGCTTGGTCACACCAGATGTCTACCCGCGCTTAACCTTCACCAGTATAGCTTGTCGTCTTTCTATTGTAAACTTTAAATTTATAAATTAGGTTAACAATCATAGATTGCAGCTTTACTTCTCCTCATGAGCCTATGACATTCGCAGATGCCGAGCGGTAGCAGTTGTTCCAATGGCCTGCATCTGTTCAGGTGTGCCCGAGAAGACTACTTTCCCCCCGCGCACTCCGCCTTCCGGTCCAAGATCGACAATCCAGTCTGCGGCTTCGATCAGTTGAAGATTGTGCTCCACGACAATGACCGTATGCCCACTATCGACCATCCGGTGAAGCAGCGTCAGGAAATGTTCGGTATCGAGCGGATGAAGACCCGAAGTGGGTTCGTCCATCAGGTACAAGATCCGTTTACCCTTCGCACCGAGCAGCTCTGCTGCCAGCTTCAAGCGCTGCCCTTCCCCACCCGACAGGGTTGTCAGCGTCTGCCCCAGCTCCAGGTATTCCAGACCTACATCCTGAAGCAGATTCAGCACGCGGCTGATCCGGGCATGAGATCGGAAGAGTTCGGCAGCTTCCTCCACGGAAGACTTCAATACATCGTGGATGGAACGCCCTTGATACTCAATCGCAAGCACATGATCCTGGAACTGACGCCCCCCGCATACCGGGCAGATCACCTCAATATTTTGGAAAAAGAGCATATGGCTTGTGACGGTGCCAAGTCCTTCGCAGTTGTCACAGCGCCCGTCTGCCGTATTGAACGAAAAGCTGCGTGCCGACAAGCCGGAAGCCTTGGCTTGTTCCAGCGAACCAAACAGCTTGCGGATGTCCCCGTACACACCCGAATAGGTCGCTACATTGGAACGTTTCATTCGGGAGATTTGTGTCTGTCGAATACTGACGATTTTCTCGAACCCTTCAAGTCCGATGATTCGGCTGGCTGCCGGGTGATTACCGACTTCAGCCAGGACGCCGAAGATTAGCGAGGACTTGCCCGAACCCGATACGCCAGTCACGACGGTCAGACACTCAGTGGGAAATGAGACATGGACATCATCCAGATTATGGAGCGATGCTCCTTCAATACCGATCACCGCTTGGTTCTCCACCGTTCGTCTGCGGATCTGTGCGCCTCCCGGCGAGTGAATCCCGAGGTCTGCCGCCGCCTGCGCTTCCGCCAGTCGATTCATGTACTGCCCTGTGACCGACGTTGGATGCCGTTTCAATTCATCCAGGGTTCCGCTGCCGATGACCTCGCCTCCATGACGTCCGGCGCCCGGCCCCATATCGATCAGATGGTCTGCGGCGTTCATGACGTCCGTGTCGTGCTCAATGACCAGCAGCGTATTGCCCAGATCCCGGAGTCTACGCAGCATGGCAATCACACCCTCCGTATCGCTGGGGTGCAGGCCGGCGGTGGGTTCGTCGAGAATATACAGGATGCCTGTGAGATCGGAATCGAGGGCTGCCGCCATACGCACACGCTGACTTTCCCCACCGGACAAGGTCATCATCTGCCGGTCGATCGACAGATAACCCAGACCTGTTCGCATGAGTCGATTTAACTTGGTTCGTAGATCGTTCAGATAGATCTCGGCAGGCTCCCGCTCCGCCGTTCCCAGCGATTGGTTAAGTCCGTGTACCCAATCCGCCAGCTGCTCCAGCGACAATTGACTGAGCTGCGGCAGCCTCACCTGCCCAACGGTCACGCTGCGGCTCTGTTCATTCAGACGCTCACCGCCACAGTCCGGGCAGGTCACCGAGCCAAAGAAAACTTCCGCTTCTTTGGAATCTCCACCTTTTTCCGACAGTCGCCGCCATAAGGTCGTCAGCACGCCTTCAAATTTTCCGGCAGAGACACTTTTGGGAGCATTAATCTGGGGAAAAGCCGCCTTCACCTGCGCGGAATCCGTTCCATGATAGAGCAGCAGCTTCGCACCATCGGGATACTCTTGAATCGGGGTACGAGGTTCAACCGGAGTCTCAAAATGACGCAGCGCCTTATAGAATACATCGATCTGATACGCCTGATAACTGCTCTGCCCCCAGGTTATTACGCCACCCTCTTCCGGAGAACGCGACTCATCGACGCAGCGCTCCGGCAGAATATGGAGTACATGGCCCAAACCTTCGCATCGCGGGCAGGCTCCCTCTTGGGTATTGTAGGAAAAATGGGTTCGAGTCAGCTTGTCCATTCGCTGTCCGCATCGGCTGCAATCCATATAGACATGAAATTCGCCATTCTGCTTCACCGTCTCTTCCCGACATTCTGCCGCCGAGATGGATTCGCCGCAGTGCGGACAAATGCGCACTCCCAGCTTCTCATAGATCATACGCAGATTCGTGTAGATGTCCGTCTTGGTTCCCACGGTAGAACGGGGATTCCGATTCGTTTCCTGCTGCACGATCTGTACAGCTGGCGACAGATTGCGGATGGCATCCACCTGAGGCTTGCGAATCCCTTCCATCCCAAGCGTCTCGAGATACTGCCTTTGACATTCCTGAACGATCATGTCCACCAGCGTCGATTTACCGGAACCCGATAGGCCGGTAAATACGGTCATTTTGCCGCGTGGGATCTCGAGATCGATCCCTTTGAGATTTCCTTCCCGCGCTCCCTGCACCTGAATGTTCATCATGCTGCTTCGCCTCCTCTGACTGCTGTACTGTAATCGATCATACAACATTCATGCAATCTTTCGTTTCAAAGGCAAAAAAGGCTTTAACTGCAAGCTTCTGGACATGTTAAACTTGCCGTAGCACTTGAAGGTTTGACTTGAAGGTTGGAATGGATGAACGGGAGGCTGCAAGATGAACGAGCAGGAAAAGGATATAGCAGAAGCGGACTGGACGCCGCTGCAGGCTTCCAAAAGACTGAATGTCAGTACCACGACGCTGCGCCGCTATGAGCAGCTGGAGTTGATTCCCGAGGTTCCGAGGAAAGGCCTGAATCGCCGAGTGTACCGGGAAGCGCATATCCGAGCTTTCGAAGCGCTTCGCGCGCTGCTCAAAGGCTGCAGCGTACAGATTGCCTATGACGTAATGAAACGAATTCGAAGCGGAGACAATGTCGGCGCGTTCTGGTTAATCAACGAACAGCAGGCCGCCGTACAGGAAGAAAAGCGGCGGGTTAAGGAGATGATGCAGCTGCTTGCGCAGGCGGATTTTTCCCGATACAACGGACGGCGCATCAGCGAACACATGACGATCCGTGACGTGGCGGAGATGGCGGGGGTCAAAGCTTCGGCTATCCGCCATTGGGAAGCGGAAGGACTGATCTCCCCCGCCCGAGATCTTCAGAGCGGCTACCGAATCTTCGGCGCACGGGAGCTGCGGCGGATCGTCGTCATCAGCAGTCTGCGCCGAACGGTGTATTTTATCGAAAATATGAAAAAGCTGCTCGAAGATCTGGACACCCATAACCTCACAGCCGTGGAAAAGTCGTTTCGCATCGCGCTCGAAAAGCTGGATCGAAGGCTGGAACTGCAGTATCGAGGTATTGCGGCGGTCGTGAACTACGCGGAAATGTTGGAGAAAGAAAGGCATGAGACTTCTTAGCCAATCGAAAAACGCTTCGGCCGCCCCCGACTTCCGATGGAAGACAGGGGACGAGCGAAGCGACGAGTCGATCCGTTTTTCGACAGGTTATCCAAAAAGGCTTCTGATAAACAGCCGCACTCAGACGATCATCGAACTGTCGCGGTCTGCAGAAAGGTTTGGGTTTGTGGTTCACGCGGGTTCTTGAAAAATTCCTGAGCCGGCGCTTTCTCGATGATCGTCCCGTCGTGCAGGAAGACTACTGTGTCCGCAACTTCCCGCGCGAAGTTCATTTCGTGGGTTACGACCACCATCGTCATGCCTTCTTCCGCCAGCTCCCTCATTGTCCGAAGTACTTCTTCGACCAGCTCGGGATCGAGCGCGGAAGTGGCTTCGTCGAACAGCATGATGTCCGGCTTCATGGCCAGCGCCCGGGCGATCGCCACGCGCTGCTTCTGTCCGCCCGATAGCTTGCCCGGATAGACATCGGCTTTCTCTTCCAGACCGACTTTAAGCAGCAGCTCTTTCGCTTCGCGGATCGCCTGCTCTTTCGGTACTTTTTTGACCATGACGGGCGCTTCGATCACGTTCTCCAGTACGGTCATATGCGGGAACAGATTGAAATGCTGGAACACCATGCCGACCTTCTCCCTGATCTTGTTGAGATCGTCGGTTTTCGGGTCGATGGCTTTGCCTTCGATATAAATTTTTCCGCCGCTGCTTTCTTCCAGAAAATTCAGGCAGCGCAGCAGCGTGCTTTTGCCGGAACCGCTGGCTCCGACCAGGCAGACCACTTCGCTTTCTTCAACCGAAAGGTCGATGCCTTTGAGTACTTTTAGCTCGCCGAACGATTTGGTTAATCCTTCGAGACGAATCATTTCTTTCATCGCTATTCCCCGCTTTCATCAATTCTGGAAATGAAGATCGATCAACGTTCGCTGACCGCCATCCGGCGCTCTACCGCGCGTACGGCAAGCGTCAGCAGGCCGACCAGGATGAGGTAATAGATCGCCACAATCATCAGATACGTCATTTCGTCGAAATTGTTCGAGCCCAGCGTGGTCGCCACGTTGAACAGTTCGTTCATCGAGATGAAAGCGGCGAGCGAAGAGTCCTTCAGCCCGATGATGAACTGGTTACCGAGCGGCGGAAGCGCTCTGCGAAAGGCCTGGGGCAAAATGATGCGGCGCATGGCCAGCGAGCGCTTCATGCCGAGCGAAGTCGCGCCTTCCATCTGCCCTTTATCGATCGATTGAATCGAGCCGCGGAAGATTTCCGCGATATAAGCGCCGTTGTGGAACGCCAGCGCCAACGAAGCCGCCCAGAAGTCCGGAATCAGGAAGAGCCCGCTGAGACCGAAGTACAGGATAAAGATCTGCACGATCAGCGGCGTTCCGCGGATCAGATAGATATAGGCGTCGGAGATCCACGCCAAGCCTTTGATTCTGGACAGCTTGAGCAGCGCGAAGAACAGGCCGATTACGATCCCGAGCAGGATCGAGACGACGGTCAGTTCCAGCGTCAGCAGCATCGCGCGCGTCAGTAAGCCGCTGCTGTCGGCAAACGTTCGGAAAAAGTCGGCAACTCCGTTCATGCATGCACTTCCCTTCTGTCGGATATAACGATCACTTGGAAGCTGCGGCTTCCGGTTCGGTCGTGATGTCTTCTCCGAAATATTCTTCGCTGATTTTCTTCAACGTGCCGTCCGCCCGCAGTTTGTCGATCGCTTCGTTGATTCGTTTGAGCAGAACCGGATTGTCCGTCGGCACAACGACTGCCTGCTCGCTGCGTTCGATCAACTGCCGTTCTTCGACGGCGAAGCCTTCTTGGATCGTAGTGCGTCCGGTCACGAAATCGGTAATGACCGCGTCGTGGCGTCCATCGGCCAGAGCTTGAAGCGCCGTTATGTCGCTGTCGTACGTCTTGACGTTGCCGGTATAGCGTTTGGCGATGTCGAGATAACTCGTTCCTTTGGCGACGGCCACTTCTTTGCCCTTCAGGTCGTCCGTGGTCCGAATCGGACTGTCGGGACGGGTGAAAATCTGAGGTCCCGAGTAATAATACGGCGTGGAGAACAGAACATGCTTGGCACGGAGATCGTTGATCGTCAAGCTGGCGACCGCCGCGTCGGCGCGCCCGTTCTTGACGCCTTCGACCAGACCGACCATCTTCATGCGCTTGGCTACCGGTTCGACGCCGAGTTCCTTTGCGATCGCGTTGCCGACCTCGATATCGAAGCCTGACATGGTGAGATCGTCGTTCAGATAGCTAAACGGGCGAAATTCGCCGGAAGCGGTGAATACGAACTTGTCGTCGTTCAGCAGGCCCGTTCCTCCCTCGGACCGCTCGCTGCTGCCGCAGCCAGACAACGTCAGCGCCAGCAGCGCCGAGGCCAGCAGCAAAAGGCGTATTCTTCTTCCCAGAATGTGCATGGGCGCATCTCCTTTCCTCGATGGGTCAAGTCTTACTTACCCAAACTTTGGAAAGGAACTCACCCGGCTTGTCAGCACTGCAGACCCGGTCTTCAGGTTCAAGGCGTCACGTAATCGGGTAATTCGGATAGAGAAGCAATCGAACTCTTATCGACTAAAAATGGGATGTCGAACCGGGGAGGCGCGAACGATGGCGAACGAAGGCAGACCGCAGGACACGGAATTCATGACGAGAGAAGAACGTGAAGAAGTCGGACGCCGCATCAATGCGGAATTTGCGAAGCATGAACGGACGGAGGCTGCGGGAAGCGGCGAAATCGCAAACGGACCCATCGTCAAGCGCTTGTCGGAAGAAGAGATTCGCCGCCGGGTGGGCGACGGGAATTTCGACGCCGCCAAAAACGACGGACAGACCCCTTCGATCAATAGCTGACGACATGAGGAAACAAAATGAGGAAACAAAGAGGGGCGGCGCGCAGCGACTTTTTCGGCTGCTGCGTACCCCAAAAAAGCGGTTTTCCCGACGTCGGGAAAACCGCTTTTTTGATTGCAGCCGAGCTTCGGAGGGTCATCCTGCCGAAGCTTCGTTTGTGCTCAACCGCCGATGTAAGACATGTTGATCTTCTTGCGGTTCTTCGCCGTCTGTTCCGTACGTTCGTCCGAGTACCGATCGGCGCGCCGCTCCCAGACGCCGACGATCGCGGAGCGGATCTCGTCGTCGCTCGCTCCGCCGCGCAGCGGCTCGCGCAGATCGAATCCGCTCGAAGCGAACAGGCAGGTATAGAAGATCCCGTTCGAAGACAGCCGCGCTCTCGTGCAGGACGAGCAGAACGATTCGGAGACGGATGTGATAAACCCGACTTCCGTACCCGTTCCCCGGTAGCGATAACGGGAAGCGACTTCACCGAAGTAGTCGGGTTCGACGGCTTCCAGTTCGTGAGCGGCGCGAAGCTGTTCGTAAATCTCTTTTTTGGTGACCACGCGTTTGAAGCTCCAGCCGTTATCGTTGCCCACGTCCATGAATTCGATAAAACGCAGCGTGATGCCGCGGTCTTTGAAATAAGCGGCCATCGGCAGGATTTCTCCGTCGTTGGCTCCTTTTTGCACGACCATGTTGACTTTCACTTCGAAGCCGACTTCGCGCGCCAGATCGATCTGCCGCAGAATCTGCGCCGAATCGATGCCTCGTCCGTTCAAGCGGCCGAACAATTCGGGATCGAGCGCGTCCAGACTAACGTTCAGCCGCCGCAGACCCGCTTCGTATAACGGCTGCGCGTTGGCGCCAAGCAGCAAGCCGTTGGTCGTCAATCCGACGTCCTCTACGCCTTCTACCTGAAGTACGCGCGAGACGAGATCCGGCATGCCTCTGCGCAGCAGCGGTTCTCCTCCGGTCAGACGAATCTTTTTGACGCCGATCGAAGCGAAAATGCGGGTGAGGCGTTCGATTTCTTCAAACGTCAGCAGCTCGCTTTTGGGCATGAAGGCGTAATCGTCGCCGAAGATCTCTTTGGGCATGCAGTAGGTGCAGCGGAAATTGCAGCGGTCGGTGACCGAGATGCGAAGATCGCGGATCGGCCGGCGAAGCCGGTCGGTCGGCGTCTGATGGCGGGTATTCATGGCTTCTCCTCCTCTCCTGCCGATTCCGCTTCAGTGCGCGTCCGGCGTATTGAAATTATCGAAAACGCGGAGGTCTTCGTCAAGCCGCGAAGCGTCCAGCCAGACGGTATTCAGCTTCGCCAGCAGTTTCATGACCGATAACCGATCGGCCGAGATTTCTTGTTCCAGAACGTCGGCCAATCCCGTTCGCCATACGCCGAGCAGCGGAAGAAAAGTCTCTCCGGCGCTTACGGCGACGGCGACGACATCGGCTTCGTTATGCGCTTCCGCCAGTTCGGTCAGACGCCGGATCGTTCGCGGTTCGACGCGCGGCATATCGCACGGAAGCACGAGATAACGTTCGGCGGGAATCCGGCGCATGACCGTGCAGATGCCGGCGAGCGGTCCGCGGCCCGCGATTTCATGCAGATCGACCTGCACGTCGTAGGCGTCGGGAAACCGCTCGGCCAGACTTGCGGCGGACGACACGGCAACGCGGCCGCAGGCGGCGCTCAGCGCTTCGTAAGCCCGTTCGTGAAACAATCGGCCTTCGTACCTTGCAAAGGCTTTCGGCGATCCGTACCGTCTGGACAAACCGCCCGCCAGCAGGATGCCGACCGTCCGCTCGGCCAGGTCTTCGGGCTGCCCGTCGGCCTTCGTCATCCTCCGCTCACCGGCGGGATTAGCGCCGCGATGTCGCCTTCTTGCAGCACGTCGCTCTCCGGCGCGTATTCTTCGTTGATCGCAACTCTGACGGCTTCCAAAGGCAGATGCGGATAGCGTTCGCCGACCCAAGCAATCAGCTCGGCGACCGTTTTGCCGTCGAGATCGGCTTCTTCCTGCGCCCGGCCCGTCGCTTCGCGCAGGCCGGCAAAATACAGCAGCGTAATCATGGCTTCTCTCCTTGCGTGTCCGGTTTTTTGCGTTGATCGCCGATCCATTCCGTGCCGTCTTCCCAGATTTCTTTTTTCCAGACCGGCACGGCCTCTTTGATTCGTTCGATCGCGTATTCGTTCGCTTCGTACGCGTCTTTGCGGTGCGGGGACGATACTGCGATGACCACCGCGATCTCGCCGATCCGCAGTTCTCCGATCCGATGGGCAATAGCCGTCCGAGTGCCCGGCCATTTGCTCTCGATCTCTTCGCCGATCCGCGTGAGCATCTTCTCGGCCATCGGCACATAAGCTTCGTACGCCAGATACAACGTGCGAATGCCTCGCGTCCATTCGCGCACGTGTCCGGTAAACAGCGTCACCGCTCCGGCTTCCGGACGCAGGACATAATCCGCGTAGCGCTGCGGATCGAGCGGTTCCGTTACGATTTCATAAGGTTTCATCCCGTTCTCCTTTCAGCCAGCGGCCGAACCAATTCGCAATTCCGTCCGCGTCTTCTCTATGCAGCAGGGTCAATGCGCCGACTCGGGAAACTTCCGCCCTTTGCGCTTGCCGGTTTTTCAGTATCGATCTTAATTCTTCGTCCGGTACGATTATCAATCGAATGCCCGGCAGCCGAAGCAGCTCCGGCAGATCTTCTTCCGAGCGAAGCAGCACGATCTTGTCGTAAGCCGCCTGCTTGAAACCTTCGATCAATACGAGATCCGGGTCGGCATACGCTTCCGTCAATCGGATCAGCCGATCCAGTTCGTTTTCTTCGCGGCCGGCTTCTCTATGGGCATCCCGCCCGCCGCTCGGCTCTCGGCCTTGCAGCAGCAGAACGCCGCCGCCGACCACCAGCGAACTGGCGGCTCCCGCCGCGAAGAACCGCGAAGCGTCGGTATCGCCCGGAGGCGGTTCGGGCGCTCCGCCGTGCCCGTGATGCTTGATCGCCGAGGCTCGAAGTCCGCGCTCGGCGGCCAGATGCAGCAGGCGTTCGGTCAGCGTCGTTTTGCCGCTGTTCTTGAATCCGACGACCTGAAGCCGCTTCACGCTTGCCATACGGCGAGGCCTTCTTCCATGCCGGGCAGCAGCACGTCCACTTCGTCGCCCGCCGCGAACCCGCGCGTTCCGCCGGGCAGCAGGATCAGGGCATTGCCGCGGCCGATCGAAGAGACCGCGTTCGACTTGTTGAATCCGGCCGGACGAACGGTCCGGCCGTCGTACACGGCGCGGATAAAGCGCGCGAACGGATTGGCTTGCCCCAAATCTTCGCCGAGAACGGCGCGGGTGCGCATCGGATAGATTTTCTCCGCGCCCATCATCGCCAGCAGCGCGGGCCGCACGAACAGTTCGAAGCCGGTGTAACAGGCGGAAGGATTGCCGGAAAGGCCGAACAGATAGCGACCGTCCAGCACGGCGACGGTCGTTACGCTTCCGGGTCGCATGGCGACCTTGTTGAACAGCACTTCGGCCCCCAGCCGTTCGTAGACGGCCGGCAGCAGATCGAAATCACCGACCGAAACGCCGCCGGTCGTAATGAGGCAGTGCGTCTCGCCGAGCGCCAGCCGGACGGTGTCCAGCATGTCGTCGAGGCGGTCGGCTGCCGCCGCGTACATCCGGCAGGGCACGCCCATCCGCCGCAGTTGGGCGGCGATCATCGGCCCGTTGCTGTTGCGGATCTTGCCCGGTTCGAGCGCCGCGCCGGGCTCCAAGAGTTCGGTTCCGGTCGCCAGAATGCCGACGACCGGCAGCTTCGCGGCTTCGATTTCTTGATGTCCGAACGTCGCCAGCAAAGCGATCGTTCCGGGGTGGATGAGACTGCCTTCAGGCAGGATTTCTTCGCCTTCGCGCATGTCTTCGCCGCGAAACGAGACGTTTTCGCCGGGAGCGAACGGTTTGCGGATCGTAAAGGCGGCCGAAGGCGAGGTCGGCTGCGATTCCGTCTGCGATTCCGTCTGTTCGGCTCCGACCGTACGCGTCCGATTATCCGCCGCGCGCAAAACGGCTTCCGGAATCGGCGTTTCCTGAGTCTGCTCCAGCATGACGACGGCGTCCGCGCCTTTCGGCAGCTGCGCGCCGGTCATGATGCGGACCGCTTCGCCCGGTCCGAGCGTGCGCGCCGAGACCGCGCCGGCGCCGATATGGTCGATTACGACGAAAGCGACCCGGTTCTCGCCTGAAGCCGCGGCGGAATCTTCGGCGCGGATTGCGAAGCCGTCGTAAGGCGAACGGTCGAACGCCGGCACGTCGTGGGCCGCAATCAGCGGCTTCGCCAAAATGCGGCCATAAGCCTGCTCGAGCGGCACGTTCTCGCTGCCGAGCCGCCGGACTTTCGCCTGCACGCGATCGATCGCTTCGCTTACGGGAATCGGAGTTCTGATTTCGACCATTGAATTTCTCTCCTTTGCGCATGCTATACTGGGTTCATCTTGAACCGATGAAGGGATGATGGTTTTGACTGAATTGACTCATTTTAACGAACAAGGCCGCGCGCGCATGGTGGACGTTTCGGAGAAAAACGAAACGGTGCGGACTGCCCGCGCTTCGACTTCCGTTCGCGTCAACGAGACGATCTACCGCCAGATCCGCGAAGGCGGCAATCGCAAAGGCGACGTGCTGGCCGTCGCCCAGGTCGCCGGCATCATGGCCGCCAAGAACACGGCGCAGATCATTCCGATGTGCCACCCGCTGATGCTCAGCGGCGTAGACATCGAATTCGAATGGCAGGTCAACGAAGCGGCTTCTTCGTACGAGATCTTTTTGTCCGCCACCGTCCGGACCAAAGGGCCGACCGGCGTCGAGATGGAAGCCTTGACGGCCGCCAGCGCCGCGGCACTCACGATTTATGACATGTGCAAAGCGGCCGGCAAAGACATGGTGATCGGGCCGACGATGCTGATGGAGAAGACGGGCGGGAAGTCCGGCGATTATTCGAGAGAAGAACGCTGAACTTTTTCAGGATGCCTTGAAGTCCTAATCGCATAATCAGACCCGTTGCTATGGGGGGAATTCGTTCCGGTCGCTTGTTGAACTTGGAAAGTTTTGAATGAAACTAAAGTGGTGGCTTTCCAAGTTCAAAGGCGAACGCTATCAGTGTATGCTTCCGAAGTGACTTTCTCCGAAAGTCTTTACCTCCACTGAATTCCCCCTCCGCTTTTTAGTCTTGCTAACCTTCAGACTTTCTCGGCACCCAGAGCGCTAAGCGCTCTTTTTTTGTGGTTAAGAAGATGGCGGCCGGTTATTTCCGGCCGCTGAACCCGAATCAGGATTCTCTCAACCGTCGTTCACTGTGCTCGGTACTCGCTATTCCCGATGCTTGGTCAATTCATGGATCATATGCCGGATCTCCGGGAGGATGATCCGGCGCATAGCCAAGGTTACGGCTCCGGTCGAACCGGGCAAAGCGAAGATGATCTTCTCTTTCGCCGATCCTGCAGCTGCGCGGCTGAGCACGGCTTTGGTGCCGATGTCTTCGGCGTAGCTCAGGTAACGGAACAACTCGCCGAAGCCGTCGATTTCTTTGTCGAACAGCGGACGTACGGCTTCCAGCGTAACGTCGCGCTGCGCGATGCCGGTTCCTCCGGTCGTGACGATCGCGTCGACTTCGGCATGCAGCAGCCAGCCAGAGACCAACGAAGCAATCGCTTCTTGGTCGTCCGTACAGATCGTATATTCGGCGATTTGGATACCGGCTTCTTCCGCTAGACGAATCACGGTTTGACCGCTGCGGTCGGTTTCTTTGGTTCGTGTATCGCTGACGGTCAGCACCGCCAATCGGATTGGCGGTTTGCTTGTTTTCGTTTCCGGCGTATCGAATTCTTCGCTGCTCATTTTCTTATCTCTCCGTCCGTTCTCTTTTTCATGGCTTCCGATCGGTTATCCGAACACTTTCCGGTGCAGGCTTCGCCCTTCTTCCACGCTTGCCGCGCCGTGGATCAGCAGCCGGCCGTTCATAAACAGAATGAACCTTGCACCCAGCGCATGAAACTCGACGAAATGCGGCGTCCGGCGGAACGGCTCACCCAGGCGCCGCGCCATACGTTCCGCGTCGTCGAGCGAGACCGGGCGTTCCCGGTCCGGCAGCACTTGAACCGTGTCGCGTCCGCACAGCGCCGCGTAAGCGGAACGGTTCGTGCGGGCGAGCGCCGGATAAGACGGCTCCGGTCCGCAGGAAGGGCAGTCCGTCTGCCGGATTCGGGCAATCCCTGTATCCAAACGCGAGCCGTTCCACAGGTCGAAATGATGAATCTTGGTCAGCAGCGCTTCCCGATTACCGCTCAGCCATTTCAAGGCTTCCGCGCACTGCAGCGCAGCCGTCATCTGCACGGCGGGAGCGATGATCCCTGCCGTGTCACAGGTGTCGTTGACGGCCGGCAGCGTCGGCAGCAGGCAGCGGAAGCAGGCCGAACGGTCCGGCACGAACGGAAATACGCTGCCTGAAGAACCGACGCAGGCTCCGTAAATCCAAGGGATTCCCGCTTCTAGCGCGGCGTCGTTTATCAGCAGACGGGTCTCGAAGTTATCGGTCGCGTCCATGATTAGGGAGCACTTCGACGCCAAATTGCGAATCAACGAAGCATCTAGGTCTTCGAAATGCGTATGGAGCGCAAGATCGGAACGGATCTTCAGCAGGCGCAGACGGGCCGCTTCGACCTTAGGCAGCATCTGCTCCGCGTCGCTCTCGACGAACAACTGCTGCCGCTGAAGATTGGACCATTCGACGTAATCGCGGTCAACCAGATGCAGTTCGCCTACTCCGGCGCGTGTCAACGTTTCGGCGATCGCCGAACCGAGTGCCCCGCAGCCGACAATCGCAACCGAAGCTTCCGCAAGCCGGCGTTGACCGTCTCCGCCGATCGGCCCGAACAAAATTTGACGGGAGTAACGCTCTCCCGAGGCGTGTTGTGGCGAGATGTCGATAGAGCATTCCTCCTTGACTTGAATGAGAAGCCGCCCAGTGTCCCGGGCGGCCGCAGCTTCCCGTCGGAACGAAGATTCCGGATCGGGCGATTTCTCGATTATGACGAGCGAAGCGCCAACGTGCAGCGGGCGGCGCTTCCCCTTATTTGCGCATTTTCTTGGCTTGTTCGCCGGTGACCGCTTGGCCGCCGACCGACGATCTCAACATCTGGTCTTGATAATGCAGCCAGAACACCAATACGAGGCTGGCGAGCGCGACCTGCGACAGCAGCATGAAGCCGATCGAATATTGTCCGGTCGCCGCATGAATGGCTGCGAGCATGATCGGCGGGAAGAATCCGCCCAAGCCACCCATCATGGACACGATGCCATTGGCAATCCCGGCTTGCTTTTGGAAATAGAACGGCACCAGCTTGAAGATGATGCCGTTGCCCAAGCCCGCGCTGAACGCAATTGCCAGACAGCCCACGGTATAGGGCCCCAGCGAAGGCGAGAACGCCAGCAGAATGGCCGCAATGGTATAGATACCGAACGTTCCTGCCAGCAGCAGCAGCGGCTTGAAGCGGTCAGCCAACCATCCACCTATAGGCCGGAAGAAGGTCGCAATGGCGATGAAGCCCGCCGTTCGCATCCCCGCATCCACCTTCTCCAGTCCAAAGTTGGAGACCAGGAAGTTCGGCAGATAGACCGTGAAGGCTACAAAGGAGCCAAAAGTGATGAAATAGAATAATGAGATCATCCATAGCTTCTCATTCTTATAGATCCCTTTGATCTGCTCGATGATCGGCGTCTTGACCTTCACTTCGCGCCGGTCGCCCAGGAGGAAGTTCAGTACAATGAAGATCGCCAGCAGGATCAGATAACACTTAACCGTTGTTTGCCAGCCGAACTGCGTAGCCAGTACGGGAGCCGTGAACGTGCTGATGGCCGTTCCGATGTTGCCCATCCCGTACATGCCGTTCACAAATCCGTGCCGCTCCGAAGGATAATACTTGGGCAGCGAGGTTACCCCTACCGAAAATACCGCTCCGCCAATGCCCAGGAATAGACCGCCAATGATAAGCGCGGTCATCGATTGGGCTACGCTGATATAATACACGGGAAACAGCAGAAGCACAAAACTGATGAGGAAAACGAGCCTGGCTCCAATGATATTGGCATAATACCCAAGCGGAATTCGCAGAACCGATCCAAGCACCACCGGAATAGCGGTCACAATCGCCAGACGATCGGCTGGGATCGCAATGTCTTCTTTGATGAAAGGCATCAAAGAGGAGATGATGACCCACACCATGAATCCGACTGTGAGATTCAGCGTTTGAAGCGGCAGCTGCATTTTTTTAATCATAAGACACGCACCTTTTCGACAGTATTTCGTCCGTCACGTCCCGCAGGCGAACTACCGGACTACTAACTTGCCAACCGCTAATCCGAACCTACTGTACGCTTAGCGTTGACAAGCTATCACTGTCCCCATTGTATCGACCGGTCTGCACTTGGCATATAGGGGACTCCCCTCTCCCCCACGCGGGAAACCCCGCAAATCAGGCTTCGCCCGCTTGGATTGAGCGGAATCCCTTTTCATACGAAAAACCCCACCTTCGCAGTAAGCGAAAGCAGGGTTTCTGGTGGTAGGTGTATCCGATTCTTGGATTCATTCGGTAATCAGGGTATTCATTTTCTCGTACAGTCTGAGCATCTGCTTGGGCAGGATTCGAGCTTCCGCCATTGGAAATAACACCGTCTCTTCCTTTACCTGATTGACAGTCAGCACTTCAAAGGCTTCTCCGGCATCCCGGGCGGCCAGACGAATCTCTTCGAGCGTCAGTTCCTGGGGATTCCCTTCCGTTCGATGCAGGAAATGTCCGATGTAACCTTCGATCTCCCGGTGCTCTTCTTGAATCCCTACCAGAGGGCCTTGTTCAAAACCGATGTATCCTCCCAATGTCGGGAAAAAGTGCTCCTCTTCCTTGTCCGTATGTTTCTTCAGCGGTACTTGGAACTGCTCCACCTTCTCGCGCAGCGTGCCGATCAGCACACGGGCAGTGCGCAGATCCGTTTCTTCTTCGAGCCGCAGAACGATAGGATGCCATTCCCCCGCCAGGTGAAGCAGGTAGCGGTGCTCATTCTCAAGCAGCCGCATCGCGGGTTTTTCAAAAGTTAATTCCATGAAGCTCCTCCTTTCCACGCCTGAGTGTCAGGTTTGCATCTGGAATCCTCCATCGGCTGGAGGCCGATTCAGCTCAGAAATCAAGCAGCTTCTTGCGCAGCGCATACTCAACCAGTTCGGGGCGACTTTTGAAATTTAACTTTTCCATGATCTTCGCTTTATGCGCTTCGACTGTCTTGACGGAGATAAACAGCTTCTCTGCGACCTCTTTGTTGCCATACCCTTTGGCGATCAGCGGCAGAATCTCCAGTTCACGCTTGGAAAGCAGCTCAAAAGGATCTTCGGAGCCTGTCGAAGACTTGTCGTTCTTGATAAATTCGCGCACCAGCGACGTGGCCATCTTGGGGTGGATATAGGTGCCGCCGGCATGAATCGTCCGAATCGCCAGCAGCAGCTCCTCGTCCGGCGCATTTTTGAGTACATAACCCGAGGCCCCGCTCTTGAGAATATGGAAGAGATATTCTTCGTCGTCGTGCATGGTCAGAATGAGAATCTTGGTATCCGGATAATCTTCCTTGATCTTACCGGTAGCGATCAGTCCGCTCTCTCCCGGCGGCATGCTCAGATCCATAATCAGAATATCCGGGTGTGTACGGGCAACGGCTGTATACGCTTCGATGCCGTCAGCAGCCGTTGCGATGACTTCCATGTCCGGCTGAAAGTTCAGAATCATGGAAAATCCGCTGCGTACGATAGCGTGATCGTCCGCGATAACGATTTTCATCGGATCTCCTCCTTTTTGCGGGCATGACCAATGGGGATTCGCAGTTCGATCCTCGTCCCCTGTCCGGGCTTTGATTCCACGCGCAGCGTTCCCCCGGCCAGTTCAGCCCGTTCCTTCATTCCGTATAGGCCCAGCCCTGTCCCAATCGGCGCTGCCCCTTTGTCAAATCCTTCTCCCTGATCTTCCACGTCCAGTATCAGCGTATCGTCGCGGTCAAAGAGACGTACGTTGACGACATCGACCTGCGCATATTTCAGTGCATTTAACACCGCTTCCTGGCAGATCCGGTAGATGACGGTCTCGATGTCGCTGTGATAGCGGCGCCGGGCCAGATCGGACTCAAATTCCACAACCAAACCGTAGCTCTGCTCAATCCGTTTGAAATGGGACCGGAAGGCCGCTTCCAGTCCAAAATCATCAAGGGCCGCCGGGCGCAGGTCCACGGACAGATTGCGAATATCATCCAGCAGACGGGTCATCGACGCTTCCGTCTGCCGAACTTTCTTGAGCACCGTCTCGTCTTCCGTCATGTATTTGAGCACGCGCAGATCAATCACCGCGCTCATCAGCTCCTGCGCAACACTGTCATGCAGCTCCCTGGACAGACGCTTGCGTTCATTCTCCTGGGCTTCGATAACGTGGCGCATCATGGTGCTCTGATACAATTTTTCCTGTACACGCAGCTGAGGAGTCAGATCACGAAGCATAAATACGCGGGTTCCCGTCTCGGGATCAACCGTGTGGAACGAACCGGAGAAGGGAACGATTCCCTTATTTTTCGTCTCCAAATAGACCTGGAAGGACGATTGTTCTTCGGAAACCGGCATCTGAAAGTAGCAGTCCAGGCAGGTAATCTGGTCGGTGTCGCTCATGTATCCCCGGCAGGTGCCGCATAAAGCTTTTTCCTCGCCTTGATACAAGTTCATGAGTACCTCTTCGGAGACGATTTCTTCGGCAGCCGGGTTCATGGCGAGTGCACGTCCACTTTTATCGAAAAAGAAGATCGCTTCCTTGCTGTTCTCGAACAGCTTCATCATGAGCGGACTCATGGAACCCATCTCGGGATGTACGCTCACAGGGAGGACACCTCCCTGCCGTCCAGCTCCCCGATCCCCCGGGCTGCCGTGTGGCTGAGTTCTTCCATCAGCTCCGGCGTCATCTGACCCTCCTGACGGAATCCGGCAAGCAGCACACCGGCTACCCGCGCTTCATTCCACAGCGGTACGGCACCCAGACTCTTCAGATTTTCCGAACGAATAATCGGATAGTTAAACAGGCTGGGCGCTCCGATATATTCCTGTACGGAAGGGATGTAGAGGGGTTTGCCCGTCTTAAATACAATGCCTGCAATCCCCTTGCCGGATCGAAGTACAATGCGTCGGAAGCGATCATTCTGGTTGCCGGCGGCGTATTTCCAGCGGATCACGTACTGCTGCTCGGCGGATTCCATCATCGCCAGAGCGAGGAAGTCATAGCCAAACGCTGCGCGGATCGCATCGAGTTCCTTCTGATAATCGGTAGGAATCGTCATTATCATCAATCTCCAATCTCTCAGCTGGGGCCTAAAGCGGAAAAGCGGGCCTGGCACGTTGTGCTCACCCGCTTCCTTCCCTATCCGGCCGCGCCGCCTATGTCGTCCGCTGCGTCCGGTTAGCTTGATTTGTGTCTTCTGTACAGGATATAACTTCTGCCTATATAATTCAACGGCACACTCCACACATGAACAAGACGCGTAAATGGCCAGAACGCGAAGATCGCAAAGCCCGTCAGCGCGTGAATCTTGAACGAGGCCGGGACATTATGCATCAGTGAAGCGTCCGGGCTGAACAGGAATAATCCACGGAACCATACGGAGATGGTCTCCCGATAATCAAACTCGGGTTGAACCGCATTGGTAAACAAAGTCGCGTACATGCCCATAAACACGATAAACAGCAGCAGCACATTGACGATCAAATCGGAAGCCGAACTGAGCCTTCGTACATTCCGAAGAGTGAAGCGGCGTGCGGTGAGCAGGAGCATCCCGATCAGCGTCATCGCTCCGAAGATCCCTCCAATATAGACTGCGCCAATGTGGTACACATGATCGTTCACGCCCATCGCATGCAGCCATTCCTTGGGAATCAGCAGGCCCGAGACGTGTCCGAAGAAGACCGGAATGACGCCCAGATGGAACAGCAGACTGCCAAACATCAGCTGCTTTTTCTCGATAAATTCGCTTGATTTCGCTGTCCAGTTAAACTGATCGTGACGATAGCGGAAGATGTGCCCGACGATAAAGACCATCATACAGGCATATGGGAAGATGACCCACAGAAATTGATCGAACATATTCATGGATTCACGGTCTCCTGTTCTACACAGGCTCGAAGCGTTTGGCGGAGGCCTTTTACCAGATGGCGATAAGGACTGTCCAGCTTCTCCAGCGCCTGAAGCAAATGGTAGGTGCCGTCTTCAAAGATGGCGAAGATCAACCGGAAATTCTCCGGTGCCTTACGCTCCTTCATCCACTCGGCAGCATAGAGGAATTCACACATTAGCGGCAGATAATCCGGCAGTTCGCCTTCCGGCATCTCCAGACCAAACATCTCGTACAAAATCTTGAGTCTAAGCAGCATCTGTCCGCGTTCCTTGGCATCCTCGAATTTGAAGTACGTCATATAAAGCGCACAGTCTTTTTGAAAATCAAAGGTTTCGGTGTATTGCTCGCGGATCTCATCCAGACTCAGCTCATGCATACGCGTCCAATAAGTCTGCACCTCGGACCATGCCGGATGATCCGGTGTGAACGATTCTTCCAGAAAAGACGGATGGAAGTCCGTCTTCTCCGGATACATCAGCTGATTGGCGAAAAATCCGAAGGAGGCCTTGTGCGCATACAGCTTGGCAACATCAATCACGCCAGATCCCCCCGTAGAAGTTCTCTTCATACATTTCTTTGCCCGATTTGCTTGGCATCTCGGCTCCCATCATCTGCGCGGGACCACAGCCCTCGCAGCCTCCACCCGTTGTGCTCATACCGCCCAGCATGTCACCGAATCCGGCTGCACCCTGCGCACGGTAAGGGTTGACGTATCCTTCGCGGTGGGACGTCGGCACGACAAACCGATCTTCGTATTTGGCGATCGCCAGCAGTCGATACATGCTCTCGGTCTGTCTGGCTGTTAGACCCACTCGCTCCAATCTCGCGCCGTCAAACTCCTGTCCGGTCGTCTTGGCTCGCATATAGGAACGCATCATGGCCATTCGCTGAAGGGCGCCTTTGACTGCATCTGCATCACCGGCTGTCAGCATATTCGCCAGATATTGAATCGGCGTCCGCATCTCCTCAATCGCAGGGAAGATCATGTCCGGGTTCTCAATGGAATCTTTTCCTTCAAAGTAATTCATGATCGGACTGAGCGGTGGCACATACCAGACCATCGGCAGTGTCCGATATTCCGGGTGCAGCGGGAAGGCCAGTTTGTGTTCGATTGCCAGCTTGTAGACCGGCGAATTCTGTGCGGCTTCGATCCAGTCTTCGGAGATGCCGTCTTTGCGTGCCTGCGCAATAATCGCCGGATCGTTTGGGTTCAGGAACAGATCGCACTGCGCGTTGTACAGGTCCTGTTCGTTCGGCGTGGACGCGGCTTCGAGTACGCGGTCGGCATCATACAGCATCACGCCCAGATAGCGGATGCGTCCTGTGCAGGTCTCCGAGCAGACGGTCGGCAGACCGGCTTCGATTCTCGGGAAGCAGAAAGTACATTTCTCGGCTTTGTTCGTCTGCCAGTTGAAATAGACTTTCTTGTAAGGACAGCCGGTCATGCAGTAACGCCAGCCCCGGCAGGCTTCCTGATCGACCAGCACGATGCCGTCTTCTTCGCGCTTGTACATGGCACCCGATGGGCACGAAGCGACGCAGCTTGGGTTTAGACAGTGTTCACACAGACGAGGCAGGTAGACCATGAAGGATTGTTCAAAGTTAAACTTGATCTCTTCCTCGATCTTCTGGATGTTGGGGTCGAGAGGTCCGGTTACGTGGGCGCCGGCCAGATCATCTTCCCAGTTGGGGCCCCACTCCAAGTCCATCTTCTCGCCAGTCACGGCTGAATGGGCACGGGCTACAGGAGAATGTTTCTGATCCTTCGCGTTCGTCAGATCTTCGTAGTTATACGTCCAGGGCTCATAATAATCTTTCATTTCCGGCATGTCGGGGTTGTAGAAGATCTTGCCAAGTGCCACCTTGGACAACTTGGTACCGGACTTTAGCTCCAGCTTGCCTTTGCGCAGCTGCCAGCCGCCTTTGTACAATTCTTGGTCTTCCCATCGTTTGGGATAGCCGATGCCCGGTTTGGTCTCGACATTGTTGAACCACATGTATTCGGCGCCCTTGCGGTTGGTCCACGTGGTCTTGCAGGTGACACTGCATGTATGACAGCCGATACATTTGTCAAGGTTCATGACCATTGCGATTTGCGCTTTAATTTTCAAGCCAGTTAACCTCCTTCATCTTGCGGACGGCGACATAGACGTCGCGTTGGTTGCCGATTGGACCATAATAATTGAAGCCGTAACTGAGCTGGGCATAGCCCCCAACCATCTGCGTAGGCTTGAGGTGAATCCGCGTAGGTGCATTGTGGCTGCCGCCGCGCGTATCCGTAATCTCGGAACCTGGTACCTGAATATGCTTGTCCTGCGCGTGATACATGAACATGGTGCCGCGCGGCATCCGGTGGCTGACGACTGCACGAGCCGTAACCACACCGTTCCGGTTATACACTTCAAGCCAGTCATTGTCCTGAATGTTATGGGCTGCCGCGTCCTCGTTGTTGATCCAGACGGTCGGCCCTCCGCGGAACAGCGTCAGCATGTGCTGGTTATCCTGGTAGGTCGAGTGAATATTCCACTTGCCATGTGGTGTCAGATAGCGCAGCACCAGCGTATCGATGCCGCCCTTCACTGCGCGGTCACGCGGCCCGAAGACCATCGGCGGCAGCGTTGGTTTGTACACCGGAAGGGCTTCGCCATATTGCAGGAATATCTGGTGATCCAGATAGAAATGCTGGCGTCCGGTCAGCGTTCGGAAGGGCACCCGTCTCTCAATATTGGTCGTAAACGGCGAGTAGCGGCGTCCCTTCTTGTTCGATCCGCTGAATACGGGAGTCGGAATGACTTCACGCGGCTGTGAGGTGATGCTCTGGAACGTAATCCGTTCGGCGGCACGGTCGGCGGAAATGTCTTTTAATGCAACGCCATGGTCGTGTTCGGCGGATTCATAAGCTTTCTGGGATACGCGACCGTTGGTGGCCGATGACAGATGCAAGATGGCATCGGCGGCGTGGCGGGCGGTATCCAGCTTGGGAAGGCCGTCCTTGATCGTGCCATCGTCATACACGCCGTTGAGCATCTTGAGTTCTTCGTATTCTTCGGCGACCGAGAAACTCACGCCGTGTGCGCCTGTCTTGCCTACCGCAAGGTTCGGACCGAGCGTTACATATTTGTCGTAGATTTTGGTGTAATCGCGCTCCACGACACTGAAGTTCGGCATCGTCTTGCCGGGGATGCCTTCGACTTCACCCTTCGACCAGTCTTTGATGAGACCCATCGGCTGTGAGATCTCGCCCATCGAATCATGACCGAGCGGTGCCGTGACCAGATCTTTATACACGCCGGGCAGATAGGTCTTCGCCATCTCGGAGAACACTTCCGATAAACGGCGGTAGATGTCCCAGTCGGAACGCGACTCCCACAGCGGATTGACCGCAGGGTTGAACGGATGGACGAACGGGTGCATGTCCGTAGACGACAGATCGGTCTTCTCATACCAAGTCGCCGCAGGCAGGACAATATCCGCATACAGCGGCGTTGTCGTCATGCGGAAGTCGAGGGCAACCAACAGGTCGAGCTTGCCTTCCACATCTTCACGCCAGACGATTTCTTCCGGTTGATCCTCTTCGTTGGGCTTCGCCAGCAGCGCATCGGATGCACCGAGCAGATGCTTCATGAAATACTCCTGCCCTTTGGCGGAGCTGGAGATCAGGTTGGAACGCCAGACGAACAGCGAACGTGGGAAGTTCTCCGGTGCGCCCGGATCTTCGACGGCAAATTTGGTCTGGCCGCTGCGAACCTGTTCGACCGCGTGTTTGACGATTTCTTCATTGGTCTTCTTGCCTTCACGCGCCGCTTCTTCGGCGAACAACAGGCTGTTCTTGTCGAACTGCGGATAGGAAGGCAGCCAGCCGAGCCGCGCGGCCAATACGTTATAATCCGCCGGGTGGCTGTAGGTGACTGCTCCGCCGGTTGGCGATTTCAACGATTCGGTGCTGCTCTCTTCATAGCGCCATTGGTCGGTCGCAAAGTAGAAGAAGGAAGTCGCATTTTGCAGACGTGCCGGTCCCTGCCAGTCCTTGGCAAAAGCCAGCGTAGACCAACCTTCAATCGGACGGCATTTCTCCTGTCCGACATAATGCGCCCAGCCGCCGCCGTTGACACCCTGCGAAGCAGTCAGCACAACCAGATTCAGAATGGAGCGGTAGATCGTATCGCTGTTGAACCAGTGATTGATCCCCGCGCCCATAATAATCATCGAACGTCCGCCGGTATCGAGCGAGTTCTGTGCGAATTCGCGGGCGACCTGCGTGACGACAGAAGCTTTCACGCTGGTGATCTTCTCCTGCCAGGCTGGGGTGTAGAACGATTCGGCATCGTCGTAGCCCGAAGCGTTATAAGGACTGTCCGTACGGGCGATGCCATATTGACTCATCATCAGGTCGTAGACCGTTGCCGCATAGCGCTCCGTACCATCGGCCAGCGTAATCTTTTTCGCCGGAATGACGCGTGTGAATGTACCGTTGCCGCCATTGTCGAAGTAAGGGAACGCGATCTCCAGCCATTCGCCGCCGTGATTCTCAACCGACATGGCCGGTTCAACCTTGGTGCCATCCTCCCGTTCAAGGATGAGGTTCCATTTCTTGCCCTGCTCCCAACGCTGTCCGAGCGTACCGTTTGGAACCAGCATCTCATCGGCTGCTTCGTCATAGATGACCGGCTTCCAATCGGCATGCTCTTCGGCGGCTCCCAGATCGCTTGATCGCAGGAAACGGCCGCCCTTCCAGACGTTTTCGTGCGGATCGAGCAGAATCAGGAACGGCATGTCCGTATACTGCTTCGCATAGTCGATGAACATGGGCTCCCGGCGCTTCTGATAAAACTCGTCCAGAATCACATGGGTCATGGCCTGCGCCAGCGCCGCATCCGTACCCGGATGGGGAGCCAGCCAGTTGTCGGCAAACTTGACGTTCTCCGCCAAGTCCGGCGCTACGGAGACGACTTTGGTGCCTTTATAGCGAACTTCGGTCATGAAGTGAGCATCCGGCGTCCGCGTGAGCGGCACGTTCGAGCCCCACATCATCAGATAGGCCGCGTTATACCAATCAGAGGATTCCGGTACATCCGTCTGTTCGCCCCAGATCTGCGGCGAAGCCGGTGGAAGGTCGGCGTACCAATCGTAGAAACTGAGCATTTCCCCGCCGAGCAGCGAGATAAACCGTGCGCCCGACGCATAACTCACCATCGACATGGCTGGAATTGGCGTGAAGCCTGCAATGCGATCGGGGCCATACTTGCGAATCGTGTAGATCAGTTGTGCGGAGATCAGCTGTAGGGCGTCTTCCCAATTCACTCGGAGATGACCACCCTTGCCGCGGGCCTTCTTGTATTCCATCGATTTGACGGGATGCTCCACGATGCTTGCCCAGGCTTCGACAGGGTCACGATGCTCACGCAGCGCTGCTTCCCAGAGCCGCCAGAGCTTGCCGCGCATGTACGGGTATTTCACGCGCAGCGGGCTGTATTCGTACCAGGAGAACGTTGCACCCCGAGGGCAGCCGCGCGGTTCAAATTCCGGCATATCCGCTCCGCAGGATGGATAGTCGATCTGCTGATTTTCCCAGGTGATGATGCCGTTTTTGACGAACACTTTCCAACTGCACGATCCGGTACAGTTGACGCCGTGCGTCGTACGCACGACTTTATCGTGGGACCACCGCTGGCGGTAGACATTTTCCCATTCCCTGTTCTTCTCCTCGAGGATCGACCAGTTGTTTGAATAGCTCTCGACCGGTTTGAAGAAGTTGAGGCTGAATTTCTTTTTCGTCGGATTCTTCATCGGATGATCCACACTCCTTTTCGGTTACTTTTCATTATGAAAGGCTGACCGAAAGCTTCCCATTAGGGAATGTCCTATAGCGGGAGGGGAAAACCCTAAACGGGAAAAAGCCCCACTCCGAAGAGAGGGGCTGAGACGGTTATAATGTTCTCAACTTTTTCCTGATACCCAATTATTGAATCGCAGTTATTGCACCGCAGTTATTCCATTGAAGTTGACCGAGCTGGATGACTTACATTCCCGATCAAAAATCACATTCGTCGCTTTGTCCCGTCAACTCAGACCATCTGGCTGATAGCAATTTGGCATAGTCCAGCGTGTTCAGCCCATAATGCCCAAGCGCATAGCCGTCGTTGACCTCAATCAGCAGCGTCTGGCCTTGGTCGGTCAATCCAATATCCAGCGAATAACCTTTCGGCGCACTGGCGAATCGCTCCACCATCTCTTCCAGCACTGACGGGTCAAAATGCATCCGCCAATCGCCCCGATAGGGCCGTACATCCAGAATCCGACCATAGCGCACGAAACATCTCCATTCCGCGACGAACTTCACGACATCTGAGCAGAAGACCTCTGGATCTTCGCCGTATGTCCCGCAGCCAACCAGATCCTTCGTACCGTGCACAACAACGCCGGTAAACTTCTTGTCTTCGACAGGCTTGACGAATATGCCCCAGCTGTCAGGATTGTTGGCGACGGCACTCAGCGTAGTCTTCCATACTCGGCGCCCCATATAAGCAGACAGTTCCTCCGGGTAATCCATCTCTGGAGTCACGATGCCATGCTGCCCCAAAACTCTACGCACATCGTTCACGTAGCCGACCACGAGATCTTCCGGGCGATGCTCAGTCAATTCCTTCGTATGCTGAAAATAACGAATCTCAAATCCCATTTGATGAAATCCGTCATAAGCGGCGTAGAAATTAGGATTGCCGATCTCGCCGCCTATGCCCCTTTTTATGTAAACGATCATGCTTGGTTCTCCTTCCTGCCTGAAAAAGCACGGCTTCGATCAAAAGCACGGCTTCGATTGGTCCGCCTCCGAATCATGAGCGGTTCTGGTTATGGTAAGTGAGGCCGATCCGCTCCAGCAGTTCAAACGTCAAACGTTCGTTCACCGCATCAACCCAATCCGGCACTCTTGCAGCCAACCGACGATTCAGAGGTCCGTCGGGTAAGCCTTTGAACTTGGCTGCGCCAGGTTATGCCCTGCTGGAACGTAAACCTCGGATTTCATTCGGCCAACATCAGCGTACAAGCAGCTGCCGAAACACTTCGTCCGGGTCCTGCTGCGTGCGATAAGCGAATCTCAGATCGCCAGAAGCCGCGCCGGAGAACAGCTCGAACAGCCGGGTACCCGGGTCGATCAAATATTTTGCTTCTTCCCATTGTTGGGCAACCACGGCAAGCGGCTTCTGCTCCTGATACAAAACCCAGGTCGCTTTGCCGCCGTAGATCGACGCCAAATAATACATCTTCCGAATTTGACCGATCAGTTCGGGCAAACGGGCTGCATCCGCTATTTCCAAGCTGGCCGCGTTGGGAGCGGTACAATCGTCTCCCATGCACACGCTGTCGCGTTCGAGTCTAATAATCATGGCTTATCCTCCTATTCGATCAACACGCCGCTCAGCCAAAAAGCCCCTTGAATAATGCCGCCTGCTGCGGCTTCCTCTTCCAACAACTCTAAATCCGCGACGACATCGAGTACCCCGCCAAGCGTCCGAACCTGCATAAACACGAAGTCTTTACCACTTAACGAATTGGTGATGATCTGGGACATTAAGATTGTTCCTGTGAAGAAAGCCTCTGAGATTCTGGACTCGTCACCCACGACTTCGCCGGGGATGAAAGACTCGGCTGCCATCCCGGGCTGCGAACCCTGCGACTGTTCGTAGGCGTCTTCATCTGCAAATAACGTGATGTCATGGGCAAAAGCGGTGATTTGGAAAGATCGGATCATGCCTTCCTTCAGCTTGTCTTTGACGATTCTGTAATTGGGCGTGTCGAAAACAAAAGGAAAATGACCGGCTTCGTAGTCATCTTCTGGAGGATTGGCCCAACCCCGAATACGTCCGTCCAGCGGATATTCCGGATCATCGATCAAATTGCGGATTCCGACTCTGAATGAGCTTTTCCCCTTAAAATGCGGATTCACGCCCACAATATTCCGTTCAGGATCTGCCTGAATGTATAGTTGAACACCGAATACATCGTTGAAAAGAATGTAGTACCCTTCTGGCACCTCGGTCGGCTGCCCACTTTCAAGCGCTGTATCAAGCAGCTGCTGATAATCTTCCTGATCCTGAACAACAAAACCAATATCGCTGAAATGACTCGCCAAATGAAATTCCTCCAGTCAAATTGGGATGGTTCGGAGCACGCGGCCTGTCGGGGTCTCTTGGAATCGGCCTGACCTCAGCGTTCCGAACCGTGCGATGTGCACGGTTCTTGCGTCCGGGCTGACCGGTTTCACGTTCGTGGATCGACTTTCTTGTTCGTGAATCGATCTTCTTACGGTTCTCCGATTCTCCGACTCTACGGCTCCGAAAAGACTGCGATAAGTCTCCCGTTTGTTTGACCCTTCTGCCGCGTGCCCCGCTATGCGAATAAACGAACAGAGCCACAGATTCGTTACACCCCCTATACGACTCTACACGTTTTGAATCATATAAGGCCAAATATCCCTCTAATCATACGAAAAAAGACCTTTTAAAGAAAATAAGTCCCAATATCCTCTTAAATCCTGCGTTTTCTGTCGATCATGCTCATTCACCGCAAAATAGGGGGATCTGTGGACTTATTTCACCAAAAGAGGATTGATTTTCGGAAATAAAGGGATTTATGGACTTATTCTAGGATGTACATAGCGTATGCAGACTGCGAAGCATGAAGATAGAGACGGACTTTCATTCGGGGCAAGGGAGATAGAGGCTATCGAAGACGTGCTAGGGCAGATCAAGCAGCATGAACGCCGTGGACGATGAAAAGACGAACAAAGATAAACATCGTTAAAGTTGCCTACACGACCTATTCAAATCGAAATTATTCGCCCACCTACCGTCCGAGTTCCACTCACGCTTGTGATCGGCTGCCGCTACGAGGTTTCTGTCCCTGCAAACCGATCCGAAACGCTCTTTGCCGACGATTCCGATTGCATGCATCCGCGTTCCGTTAGGCAAGCCCGAACGTTATCGCGTCCGGGCTTCCTCACGTTCTGCCTGTTCCATTTGCCGGAAAAATGCAATCTTATCGTCGATTTTGTTCAGGGACTGCTGCAATTCACGCATCTGTTCCAAGACCTTCTCCCGGTAGGTCTCCATAAATTCTCTTCGCGCCGCAGCGCTTGATCCGCCTCCGTTCTTGGGTACATTAAACGTCTTGATCTCATTGACTGACAGCCCAATCCGCCGAAAATACGTAATGACGTGAAACCATACAATGTCCGAGGCGGTATACATGCGGTATCCGTTCCCGTCCCGCTGGATGCCATCGATTAATCCTTCCTGTTCATAATAACGAAGGGTATGCACACTGAGTCCTGTCTCTTCCGCTACCTGCTTGCTTGTAAAGGTTGTATTCATGTCCGCATTTTACCACGAAAAATAAGCGCTTGCTATAGAGTGCACTTGATAGTTTATGCTTCCAACATGATTCAAAACCTAAGCAACATCTCATCCAAATTATCCAATCATGGGAGGCTGTACAATGCGAGTATTTGTAACAGGAGCAACGGGATTTATCGGAACGGCGGTCGTACGTGAACTGCTGGACGCTGGACATGAAGTGATCGGGCTGGCTCGTTCGGACAAAAGCATCGCGGCGCTGGAAGCCGCTGGTGCACAGCCGCGCCGGGGAACACTGGACGATCTGGATGGATTGCGCGAAGCCGCAAAGGAAGCGGATGGTGTCATTCATCTGGCGTACATCCATGATTTTTCGGATCGGGAGAGCGCAGAACTCACTGATCGGCTGGCTACAGACGCCATGGGCGAAGCTCTTGCAGGCACGGGCAAGCCGCTGGTGTTGACCTCCGGCGCCCTGATCCTGGAGCAGGGTCGGCTGAATACGGAGGCAGACCCGGCAGTAGGCACTGGCCGCTACGCCGAAGCGGCGGTGAGCGAACTTGCCGCACGCGGCGTTCGCTCCTCGGTGGTTCGTCTCGCACCGACGGTGCATGGCGAACACGACCATGGCTTTGTCCGCGCGCTGGTGCATATCGCGCGTGATAAGGGCTTCGCCGCCTACGTTGGCGAAGGAAGCAACCATTGGCCAGCTGTCCATCGCCTGGACGCAGCCCGTTTGTTCCGCCTGGCGCTGGAATCCGCGCCTGCGGGAGCCCGGCTGCACGGCACCGCCGAGGCGGGCGTGCCCTTCCGCGAGATCGCCGAAGCGATCGGGCGCGGCTTGAACCTTCCGGCGCGTTCGATCACGCCGGAAGAAGCCGGCCAGCACTTCGGCTGGCTGAATTTCGCCGCTTCGGGCGACTGCCGCGCGTCGAGTACGCGCACACAGGAGATGCTGGGCTGGAATCCCCAGCAGCCGGTTCTGATGGCCGATCTGGAGGCCGGTTACTACTTTAAGGACTGATTTAAGGACTGAGCCGAAGCCGCCAGCCTATCTCCAGCATGTTAGGCCGCCTCAGCCTGGCGCTGCTTGATGAACGGTATCCGCTTGGAGAGCTGAATCTCGCTGGAGCGGACACCCCACGGAAGCTCAATCCAAACTCAAACAAAAGGCCGGATCTGATGGATGATTCCATCAGATTCGGCCTTTTCCCCTCTTTCGTCTTTGCCCTCTTTCGCCGCTCTCGTTTTCCCCCTGTTCTTCTTTTCCCTCTACTTCTTTCTCCATCTCCTCATTTCCCCATCGTCTGCCTTTTTCGCTCCAACCGCCATTCGTCGAACTGTCGCTGCACTTCATCCCGCACCTCGTCCATCCCCGCCTGTTTGAGTTCGGCATTAAACTTGGGCAGTTGGACGTCCACATCCAGACTGCCGGTCATCAGACCCGGATAATACTTCTCCCATACCATAGCGATATTCTCACGCTGGATCGGCATATTGGAGAGGTCGGGCGTGAAGCCAAGCAGTCCCGATTTCACCGCCTGTGCATTGGACTGGCGGAATTGTTCCCATTTGTCCGCCGGTTCCCCGGCCATCGTCTTCAGAATGAACCAGTTGCCCTGCGTATACTGCACACCGCTGTAAGCCGATAATCCTTCATCTGCCCCACTTTGCGAGACGATGGGAACCACTTGTCCTTTTGCATCCAGACTGTAATGTACGCCTTCAATCCCATAATTAAATAGATTACGTACCTCCGGGTCCGTGTTCAGCAGATTGAGAAACTGGATACATTCGGCGGGATGCCTAGTGTCCGCATTTACTGCCATGATGCCGCCGCGCACCGATTCTGTGGTTACCGTCATCGGTGTAACCGCGTGAGCGACGACCGCATATCCCCGATCCTTGCTCCAACTGCTCTCGGATAGTGGGCCGCCTCCGGCTGCTTTCCAGAAGACCCGTTCTCCGCGCTTAAGCCCTTGATTCTCCCGCAGCGCCGCATCTTCATTAATGTAGCCCGCCTGATAATAGTTTCGCAGTGTCTCCAGCACTTTTCGCGCTTCAGCCGTCTCGAAGATGTTGACGATTGGTGCATCCGGATTGCGGGATAGCGCCATCAGCGGCAGACGTTTATCCGTCATATATTCATAGCCTTCCATGGCAAAAAAGTTATGTGAATCCTTATTCAGCTCCATCGGTTGGTACGAAGGTTCCCGGGTCTGGATCATCTGAAGCAGCGGTTCCAACGATTCCAGCGTGTTGTACTTCGTCACGTCGATTCGATATTTGTCTACCAATGCCTTGGGATACATCCACTGCTCACGCGTCGCCAATTCCTTGTTGGTGGGAATCCCATAGATGCCGCCGTCGTTCATGCGAACCCCTTCCCAGAAGGTCGGATCGACAGCGTCGAACGTTTCTTTACCAATCGTGGACAGCTCATCATCCAGCCGCAGCCAGGAGCCTCGCTGAATGTAGGTCGTATACTCTGGCGCAAACGCAATATCAAAAGGCGTCCCCGCCGAAACCATCGTATTCAATCGGTTCTGATACTCCTGCCATCCAATCTTGATATAAGTGATGGTAATTCCGGCTTTTCTGCTGAGAATCTCGTTGATTTGTTCATTGACCTTTTTCAGATCTTTGTCCGGTTCTCCAATCGTGTAATAAATCAGATTTACATTTTCCCTGCTGGAAATGCTCTTGTTTGAACTACCGCCCAAGCCCAGACAGCCTCCCAACATCAGAATCAGGCCCGCAGCGGACAATCGCCAGAGACATCGACGCAGCCCCATCCAACGTTGCGGTATACGCAGCATGATGCCGCCCCCTCTTCCGCTCATTTTCTCAAATCCGATGGCGACTTTTCGTAGAAGCTGTGAAAATGCGTATAAAAATAACCCAGATTCCCGTATCCGACTGACTGGGCAATGCTGGCGATCTTCTCGTCTGTCGATAGAATACGTTCTCGCGCCTTCTGCATCCGATAAGCCATCAAATATTCCGAGAATTTCATCTTGGTTTCTTTGAGGAAAATCTGTCCCAAATAAGTACCGTTCATGCGAAACTGTTCGGCCACCAGCTTCAACGTAATATTTTGTGCATAATCCGCTTTGACCCGGAGCAGAATGTGGTTGGTGAGCTTGGATAGGCTGTCGTAACGCACGCCCAGCACGGGGTCCAGATTGGCATCACTGGTGCCTTCAAGCGTACCGTGCAGATCTTCCACAATGATCTTCTCGACGACCTCCTGAAGCTTGGCACGATTGACGGGTTTGAGCAGATAATCCTTCACCCCGCAGCGAATCGCTTCCCGGGCGTATTCAAATTCGTTGTATCCGCTCATGATGATATATTTGGTAGGCAGCCCCAGGGCATTGAGCTTGCCGATCGCTTCATACCCCAGATCCCGGCCAATACAGATGTCGAAGATCGCAATATCCGGGTAGATCTCGACCGCTTTGGAGATAGCGCCCTCCGCCGTTTCACTCGTTTCAATGCACCCAAAGCCATATTTTTCCCAATCCAGCGTCCGCTTCATGCCTTCCAGAATCTGCGGTTCGTCATCCACAATCAGAAGTTTGTACATGGCACACGGCCTCCTTAGGAATCAGTATGGATACTTTGACGCCGGCTTCCTCGTTATTTTCCAGATGCAGGGCAAATCCTTCACCGTAGAAAAAATGCAGCCGCGTATTGACGTTATGCAGTCCGATACTCTTGCTCTGCGTCTCTTCCCTGTGAGATAGCGTATCCCGAATCCGCTTCAGTTGGTCCTCGGTTATCCATCGCCCATTGTCCACAATCTCCAGGTTAAAATGGGTCTCCGACGTCCAGCCGCTGACGACCAACAGATTGAAGGCACTGCCTGGATCGAAGCCATGTACGAAAAAATTCTCGGCGAGCGGCTGCATCCAGAACTTGACTGTAGGCAGTTCCAGCAGTTCCTCGTCCACGTTAAACTGATGATAGAAGCGATCGGGGTATTTGAACTCCATGATCTTGAGGTATTCCTGAAGCAGCGCCAGCTCCTGTCCCAGCGTGATAATGTTGTCGTGCTTGACCATATCGCGGTACAATGCGCCCAGTGTGGCAATCGCATCCGAAGTCTCTACATCGCGGTTGACTAGAGCGCGGGAGCGAATCGCTTCCAGCGTGTTATAGAGGAAATGGGGATTGATTTGATTTTGTAGCGCTTTCATTTCGGTCTCCTGCTGTTTGAGCTTGAGCAAATATTCCGTCCGGATGTATTTGTCGAGCTGTCGAACCATGTCTTCCAGTTCCCTGGCGATCATGCCATATTCGTTGCGGCGATAAGGGGCGGGCGTCTCGGGCGTAAAGTCTGCTGTCTTCACCCGGTCAATCGAATGGATAATGTGCTGGAGAAAACGGGCATCGTCCCGCAGATTGTACACGATGAGTATCAATACGCTAATCATGGCGGTTAACACGATGAAAAAGACGGAGAGCAGCGTTCCCAGACGTTCCCGAATGAGCATGCCCAGATCCACCCCCGTCACAAACCGATAATCCCGCTTGGTTGAGGTGAAGGTCGAGAAAAACAGGCCGTTCAACCCTCCGGACGATAAATAGCCCTGCTTGCGGCCGTCCGCCAATACCTGCGACACCCACTCGTCCTCCACAGGAGAGTCAGAAGATCCGGAATAGATTCTGCCGGAAGAATCAATCAGGGCGGCTTGATAGATCCCGCTGCTCTGGAATAGGCGATCACTGCCGACCAGAAAGCGGAATTCGCCCAGCTGACGCGAGATCCGATTGGGATCGGACAGCTTCTTGCGATAGACAAAGCCGCGTTCGATCGACTCCCGAAATGCTGCATCGTTATTGGACAGTCCAAACTTGAAGCTGGCATTGCCATGGTCATCGAACCGAATCAGATTGCCCGTCTTGTCAGTATGCAGACTAACCTGCACGATGTCGCCTTGTCCACCGCTGTACAGGAAGGATTCCATATCATCGGGAAAGGAAGCCAACGGTTGGTCGAATCGGCTTCGCTCCAGGCGGCTGGACAGATACCGTTCGGCGCTGCTGCCCAGGAAGCTCTGCACATCGGTCATCAGTCCATTATTGGAGTAGATGCGCTGCATATAAGCCTCAATTCGATCCGCATCGTACTGGAGTCTGTTCTCGATTCCGGCAAAAGCGCTCGCTGATTCGTTTCGCGCATTATCCACCCACTGATACAAGAGGATGGCACAGGTCAGCAGACCGATTGCCAGACCGATCAAGACGACAAATACCGTATAGGCAATGAACTTGCCCCGATAGATTTTGATCTGCAAAAAAGACAAATCGGAAACCTCCCCTGCCGCATTTTCTATAGCATCTCACGTCAACGGAAAATTACAATAGCTAGTGAGTTGACCGCATAGAATCCAAGGTTTGAGCCTTTCGGAAACACGCACGATTCAAGCGGGTTTCCGGGGGGCTAAACCTAACATCTTAAGCGGTCAGCATACTAGTGAGTTGACCGCATAGAATCCAAGGTTTGAGCCTTTCGGAAACACGCACGATTCAAGCGGGTTTCCGGAGGGCGAAACCTAACATCTTAAGCGGTCAAGGTACGAGGGCGTACACGTAACGGAAAAAACTCGAACGGAAATCCCATTCCGTTCGAGTCCCCAGCCTCCGACTGCCGGCTTTCACTCATTTGAAATAAGCAGCGATCTGTTCCTGCGCAGCCTGCATAATCGCATCCAGTCCGGCTGCCTTCATCTCGGCTTCGATCTTGGGCACGACCACTTCAGGATCGGAAGCACCGGTGACCAGCTCAGAGCGGTATTTATCCCAGACGGCCTTGGTATTGGCGACTTCCGTTGTCAGATTGCTGATGTCGAGTGCAAAGCCCAGCGTGGAAGAGGGTTTGGCTTGTTCATTCAGCTTGCGCACTTGTTCCCATTGATCTTCGGGGGCGCCTTTGGTCACAGCCAGATTGAAGAACGTGCCCTGCGTGTAAGCGGCCAGCGGCCACGTATCACTGGTGCGTTCGATGACCTTCTCGCCGTCCACATTCTTGTAGTCCACACCCAGTTCACCGAAAGCCAACATGTTGCGCAGTTTGGCGTCCGTGTTGACCAGTTGGAGATACTTGAGCGCTTCTGCCTTGTATTTGGAGTTGGCGGAGATCGCGTTCAGCGAGCCTTGAATGGTGCTGGTGGTATAGAGCGGGCCGAATACCTGCTGCATATCGTATTTGGCAACGCCTTCGTTGATCTGATAGTTGGCTTCCGCTCCAGGGAATGCCTGAGCGCTGAAGAAGGGACGGGCTTTCTCGGCTTCGCCGCGCGTTGGTGCATCCGGGTTGATGATGCCGTCCTGGTACCATTGATGCAGCTGCTTCAGATCGGCCATCATATCCGGTTGATTCAGTGTGAAGACCACTTTGCGCGACGTATCGTCGATTTTGACCCCGATCGGAGACAATCCCAGGGTCAGATCATCATAGCCGTTGAACAGACCGTTGAAGCCGTCGCTTTGGGTCAGACCCAGCGGATAGAAGCTTTTGCCTTCGCCCGCTTTCATGTCACGGAAAGGCTTGTCCAGATCTGCTAACGTCTTGATGCTGTTCAGATCGATCTTATACTTCTGGACATATTCGTCGTTAAACACCCAATATTGGGTCAGCGAAGAGTCTTTGTAAGTCGGTACAGAGTAAATCTTGCCGCCAATCTTGGCGCCATCCCATACCGTCTCCGGAATCAGCTTGTACAGATCCGGCGTTTCGCTCTGCACCATATCCGTCAGATCAGCGAAGGCGCCCATCGAGACCTGCTGATTATATTTACCGCTGTTGGTAAACATAATATCGAACGGTTCACCCGTGTTGACGATGGTGTTGATCTTCGTGTCCCAATCGGCCCAACTGGCGACCTTAAGATCAATCTTCACGCCGATCTTCTCGGCTGTATAGTCATTCATGGCAGCAACGGCCTTGTCAAAGTTATCGGGGATCTGTCCGCCGATGGTCCACCAGACCAGGGTTGGCACATCGCCAGAAGCTTTCGTATCCTTGCCTGCCCCATTTGCCTCCGTGGACTTTGAACCATCCGTTCCCTGTGATGTACTGCCACCGCCACCGCCGCACGCTGCCAATGACGAAGTGAGCAGCACCGCTGCACAGAGTGTGGACAAGCTTTTCCAGGTCTTTTTCATCAATCTCGTACCCCCTTGTATGGTGATCTGGTTCTGGTGATCTATATTTCGATGACCGAGCGGTCTTCCATCCCCTACGGAAGGAAGGCCGTTTTCGGGATCATCCCTTGATTGAACCTACCGTCAGCCCCGCGATAAAATACCGCTGGAAGAACGGATAGGCGAAGGCAACCGGGACGACGATCAGGATGGCGACCGCCATACGTGCCGTCTCTTTGGGCATGGTGGCCACAAGCGACGCGTAGCTGATGCCCATGCTCGAGGCATTTCGGGCCAGGGCATCGACGTTGCTCATCAGATTGTTAAGCAGCGCCTGCAAAGAATACAGATCCTGATTGTTGATGTAGAGCATGGATTGGAACCAGTCATTCCAATAGCCAAAGCAGAGGAACAAACCAATCGTCGCCAGCACAGGCAGCGAGATCGGCATAATGATCGAGAAGAAAATGCGCAGCTGGCTCGCTCCATCAATTTCCGCCGACTCCACAATGCCGTCGGGAATGGTGGTACGGAAGAAGGTCTTGCAGATGATGACGTTAAAGGAAGAGACGGCAAGTGGAAGAATGAGTGCCCAGATCGTATCTTTTAGCCCGAGCAGATTGGCATTGATGTAATAGCTGGAGACCAGTCCCCCGTTAAATACCATGGGAATGAAGACCACCCAGGTGAGGAAGTTTTTCAACTTGTAATTCGGCTGTGCCAGCACATACCCCATCGAAGCCGTGAGCAGGACACCGATGACAGTTCCCAGTACCGTGACCAGCACAGATACGCCGAACGCCCGCAGAATGACTGTTCCCTGCTTCAGGATGAAGCCGTAGGCTTCAACCGAAAACATCGTCGGGAGGATGTGATAACCCGTCTGACGGATCGAGTCTTCACTGGAGAAAGAGATGGACAGGATTACGACAATCGGGATGACACAGACCAGTGCCAGCAGGATGAATATGCAATGAAAAAATAGATTCATCCCCGTGCTGATGCGGTTGTAGCGATCCAGGCCGCTTCCCGTCTCGCTTTTTGCTGCTGCCATAATGTCCCCTCCCTTACATCATCGCGCTCTCCGGATCAATGCGGCGCACGATCCAGTTGGCGAGCAGAATGGTGATGCAGCCCATGACAGACTGCACAAAGGCTGCTGCCGAAGCCATACCGACGGTTGCAGTCTTGAGCTGTTTGTAGACGAGTACGTCGAGTGTGGTCGTCACATTGAAGAGTGAGTTGGAATCCCTCGGCACCTGATAGAACAAGCCGAAGTCCGTATAGAAGATCCGTCCCACCGCCAGAATGAACATCATCACGATGACCAGCTTCATCATGGGCAGCGTGATGTATTGGGTCTGCTGCCAGATCGAAGCTCCGTCGATGACGGCTGCTTCGTAATAGGTGCTGTCGATGCCGGTGATCGTAGCGAGATATACGACCATGCCGTAACCGATGCCTTTCCACACGTTCATGAAGATCAGAAAATACGGCCAATACTTGGGTTCCATATACCAGTTGACCGACTCGGCCCCGACTTGATTCAGCATTTGATTGGCAATGCCTTTATCGAAGCTGAGGAATGCCCAGATCACGGCAGATACGACAACCCAGGAGAGAAAATAAGGCAGAAACATCATCGTTTGATACACTTTACCGGCCCTGCGATTATGCAGCCTTCCGATCATTAGTGCCAGCGTAACCGGAATGAGAATCCCCAGCACGATGAATACCAGATTGTAGCCGAGTGTATTGCGGATGGTGACCCAGGCATCATTCGACTTGAACAGAAACTCGAAATTTTTCCAGCCTGACCACGGACTGTTGAAGACGTTGCTCAAGAATCCGCCGGAGATCTTAAAGTTCTTGAACGCGATAATGATCCCGAACATTGGCAGGAAACAAAACAGGATGTACCAGATCGTGGTTGGCAGTGCCAGCAGAGTAAGCTCGGTATCCTGCTTGCGCCAGCGTGTATGTTTTCGTTTGGGTTTCTCCTCTTTCATGTCCGCCCGCCCCCTTTTCTTGGTTACATAATGGCTGAATTCATCGTATAAGAAAACGCTTACATTTGAATAGAGCAGAAACGTTAGACTTCAGTTCAGAAACGTTAGGTGCAATCACTGATCTCACTTAAATAATAGGATTTCGCTTGGCGAAACCGTTCGTCTGACTAAGCTATCATGCAAAGAACCCCGACCTTCCATGACGGAAGATCAGGGTTCTGAGTAACTCAAGTCTGACTAGAATCCGCCTAAAATCGGAAACCGTACACCTTCAAGGGGTGCGGCGCCTTCCGGTCAGCAGCAGCAAGGCAAAGGAAATCACTACGATGGCAATCGTCCAGGCCCATGCGGATTCCAGATGACCGGAATCAACCGCGACATAGATCGCAGTCGGAACCGTTTGGGTTCGTCCGGGGATGTTACCGGCGATCATCAAGGTAGCGCCGAACTCGCCCAGACTGCGGGCGAAGCCCAGCACGTAGGCGGTCTTGAGCGACGGCATGATGAGCGGCAGCGTAATATGCCGGAATACCTGCCATTCGTCCGCTCCAATGGAACGGCCCGCGTCTTCCAGATCCCGATCCACGGCTTCAAACCCAACAACCGTGGTTCGATAAACCAGTGGAAATGCAACTACTACGGCGGCAACTACCGCTGCCCACCAGGAGAAGATGATTGGCGAATGGAAGACTCGCTCAATCATCACGCCCAGCCAGCTGCGACGTCCGAGCAGCATCAACAGCAGGAATCCCACCACGGTTGGCGGCAGCACAAGCGGAAGCATAAAGAGTGTCTCCAGCACCGTCTTGCCGCGAAAAGAGGCACGCCGCGACATCAGCCAGGCAGCGGCTGTGCCCAGTACGATGACGATGACGCTCGCCAGCAGCGCGACCTGAAGCGAGAGGCGGATCGGCGACCCATATTCGCTCCAGCCGATGTCCGCCAGCGGCATCACTTGGCGACGGAGAAGCCATATCCGGTCAGGACATCCAGGGCTTCCGGTGTTTGCAGATAATCATAGAAAGCTTCGGCTGCTTCCTGATATTTGGTCGCCTTCACGATGCCGATCGGATAATGGATCGCCGAGTAGCTGGCCGGGTCTACTTCGAAAGCCACCTTCACCTGATCTGAAGTCATCGCATCGGTCTTATAGACGAATCCGGCATCCGCATTGCCCGTTTCGGTATATTGCAGCACCTGGCGCACGTCTTTGCCCTGAACCAGCTTGTCCTGCAGCGCGTCCCACAATCCCGCATGAGTGAGGGCTTCCTGGGCATACTTGCCGGCTGGTACGCTCTCCGGGATACCCACTGCGACATGCTTCACGGCAGCGTTGGACAAGTCTCCCATGTTACGAACTTCAGCCGACGAATCTTGAGGAACGACCACAAGCAGCGTGTTGTTCAGCCAGTTCTTCTCATGTTCGGCCTCGATCAGACCGGCATCCAGCAGTGCCTTCATGTTCTTGGAGGAAGCCGACAGGAATAAATCCGCCGGAGCCCCCTGCTCGATCTGCTGCTGAAGGGCACCGGAAGCGCCAAAGTTGAACGCCAGCTTCACATTGGGATGGGCAGACTCATACGTCTTCTGAATATCCGTCAGTGCATCCGTCAAGCTGGCTGCGGCAGAGATTGTCAGCGTCACCGATTCGGCTTCGGGCTTCTCTTCCTTGCCAGATGCCGAAGCGCTGTTTGTCTTCATCCCACCATTGGCGGCCTGGTTGGAGGTCTGCTCGGTCGGCTTGGCTCCGCAGGCCGACAGGATCAGAATGAGCGCCAGCAGCGGCAAGAGCAGAGAATTCATTTTTTTCATAATCGTGCTCCTTTTCTTTGCAATCCGATTTATCTACCATACACAATCTTCTTTCATTAGTCTACGCTCAGAGGGCGCGAAGAACGATCGGGGATTCCCTGCAAAAGAAACGAAAAAATGCTCAGGTCTAGACGTTCGATCAGCCTGCGAATAGAGCGAATCGGCCGACCCTGCCTCTATCTGATTCGCAACGCCGCCTTTGCCTTTGAGCCGCGATAAATCTCCTCCAAGTCTCGCTTCCGCGCGAGTCATCACGTTCGTCCGCGATTGACGATGGCAGGCTCATGAGGCAAAGCTTCTTTTTTCACCATTGAATGTTCACAAATACGCGAGCATGACGAACAGATACAGCGTCAACGCAAAGCCAATCTCGACCATCCCTGTATGCTTCACGTTCAGCTTCAGCTTTGGCAGCAAGATCGCACGCATCAGCAGCAGCGAGAATGCAGCGGCCAGCGGAAGGCTCAACCAGACGGCGAACGGGATCAGCAGAACATGGTACGTGATCGAAGCTTGATAATAGCGAGGGTTCTTCTTCTCCCGAATGACCGTCTTCACATACAGGGCGGTTCCGATAAAATAAAGTCCTATCAGCAGGAAAAGCTGTGTGGTCTGCGTCCAGTCGGCTTCGCTGCCTGCTCCAACGTACACGACCGGATAGATGAACGAGCAGAACAGCAAAATGGCAACGATGTCGTTCAGCAGTGCGCGTTCGTTTTTGGCTTTGGCGTAACGCGCCGGAATAGCGAACAGGATTAACAGCAGAGCGCCGTAGCCGATCAGCTTCGGTTCGGACAGGGCGACGGTCGCTGCGAGCGGAACGAGCATCAGGCCGTACAGCAGCGAAGGCTTCAGATAACGTTCCTTTTTGCCCGTCTTGATCCATTGCAGCACGGGAAAACTAAACAGATACATCACCAGCCAGCATAGAAACAGCGGAATATGGACGAGTACGGCTCCAGCAGCGGACATCCCCAGCAAAAAGGGCATCAGCAGCATAGCCCATGCCCCGTGCTGGTTCGGAATATAGCGATTCATGACAAGCTCCTCCTTCTGGCCGGCGCTCGCGCGCTGCCTTTCCTTACGGGGTTATTCTATAAAAGCGGCGCAGCAGTGACCAATCAGGGACTTCCCTGTTTCGCTTCTGGAAATGCCTAACCCGCCCTTCTCGAACACGTCATCGTGCTATACTGAACGCGTTTGGATCAAGATCCGAAATCATTATTTCATTAAGAAAGGCGGAAACGATAATGGGAGGACCTTCTCTGCGCCAACCGAACGCTCATCATGCCATCCACGAAGGCGGTCTAAGCGGTGCGATCGATAAAACGGAAGAATTGGAAGCTTTGCTTGCAGCCGGCAAGATGGAAGCAGCTCGCACAGCGGCAGATCAACTGGTCGGCTACTGGGTAACACGCATCTTGAGCCATGCCGATGCCGAAGAAGAAGGATTCTACGAAGAGATGGCCGGGAGCGATCCGGATCGCTGCCTGTCGATCATCAAGCTGACCCGCGATCACGACATTCTGCGCATGGTCGTCGCCGACATCGTCTCGAGACTGGACGACGAAGGCTTGACGCCGGAAGTCATGCACCGCTTCCACGCGCTGATCGTCGTCAATGAGTTTCACAGCCGCGAAGAAGAACGCCTGCTGTTCGAGGAGTCCCCGAAATGAGCGGTTTGTTTTCTTCATTCTCGCGGCCCGCTCCCGTATCTTCGCGGCGCAATGATCCCTGCCTCTGCGACAGCGGCCTGAAATGCAAAAAAGTGCTGCGACTAACGCTGTAAGACTCGCGCGGATGCCGGACTGGGCACTGACATTCGTGCGGGCTTAACCTGAGTTCCGACGCCGGCTTCGCCGCTTTCGGAACTCTTTTTTGTATACATCGTTGCCCCGGACTTGCCGAGGGACAGGCGGCGGCAGGGCGTTTCTGGTTCGTCTTCCCGGCTGTGCTATAATATTCAAGATACTGAGCCGTGTACGCAAACTCGCTGAAGTGTATCTTTACCTGTCTTTTCATGCTCTGTCCGTATTCACTCCAGAAGCTAACCGAATCGCCAACGGCGTTGTAATTCCTTGATGTGCTGCGGCACGTCTTTGAAACTGTTCCTTGCATGGATCGAAAATCCAGCTCAATCTGCGGCCTTCGGATTTTGCGTACACGGCCCAGCGATTTTGAAGAAAAGCGGGGATTTTCATGAACATAAACGTCCATATTATCGCGCCTTATCCGTCCATGGTGGCGCTCATCAAAGAATGCGTCTCCCTTTTCCCCGATCTAAATATCGGATATTCGGTCGGCGACCTCGAAAATGGGGTCGAACTGGCGATTGAGGCGGAACGCGGCGGTGCAGACATCCTAATCAGTCGGGGCGGAACGGCGCGTTCGATTAAACGGGCGGTGACGATTCCGGTAATCGACGTGCAGTTATCCGGCTACGATATGATTCGTTCGCTGACGCTTGCCGGCAGCCTCAAGGAAAAAACAGCGATCGTCGGCTTTGCCAACCTGACCTCGGGTGCGCAGGCCATCATCGATCTGCTCGATCTACCGCTGAAAGCTTTTACCGTCACCGACTCGTCCGAAGTTCCTGCGTTGATTCTGGATCTCAAAAGCCGCAATTACAAACAAATCGCGGGCGACGTAATCACGCTCAAAACGGCGAACGAGTACGGACTGAAAGGCTTCCTGATCCAATCGGGCAGAGAATCGATCCGGAAGGCGCTGGAAGACGCCAAGCTTGTATACGGTTATCTGCACCAGAACGACAAGCTGCTCCGCGTGCTCGAACGCTTCCTGCAATCGTCTTATCCGAATCTGGTCGTCGCGGACGAATGCAGCCGGGTGGTCTATGCCCGGACCGCTGATTTCGATCGCAATCCGCTGACGGAAGAGCATCTCGCGGCGCTCGGTTCCAAACTGAATCCGGACGGCACGCCGACCTCGGAGAAGCTGACGCTCGACGGCCGGACGCTGTTTACGGAAGGCCGGCGTCTGGACCTCGACGGCGAAGTCTATGCGCTGTACGTGCTTCGGCAGGCCAGCGGCCAAGAAACCGCGCAGCATGTAGGTCTGTTCCCAAGCCAGGCCGCAGATCCGGGGCCGGTCGCAGAAGCTTCGCCTACGATCCGACGTCTCTACGAGCAGCTTCGGGTCCTCTATCGAGGAGGAGATTCGTTCTGTCTGTACGGCCCAAAGGGAAGCGGCAAAAACTTCGTCATCGACCATGTTCACCGGGAATTTTCGACGGATGGCGTGCTGCTCGCAATTGATGCGAAGCGTGCCGATCTGCGAACAGCGGTCGGCAAGATTCCAGCAGACGTGACTTCCGTTAAATTGCTGCACGCGTCCCGCGTGGACGATGAACAGCAGTTAGCCGATCTGATCCGGGAGTTGGCTGATCGTAGAATTCGGCTGATCCTGATCGAAGACGGCTCGCCTCCCGAATCGCTGCTCCGAATCGCCGATGCCGTCCGGCTGCCGATGCCGACGCTTGGCGAGCGCCGGGAAGACATTCTTCCGCTGGCGCGTATCTTCCTTGCCGACTGTCACCAGCGGCTCGGTACCGACGCGGTCAAGATTCAGGCCGCGGCCGAAGAACTTCTGCTTGAGCAGGATTACCCGGATCAGATCGACGGTCTCAAACGCCGGATCAAAGAGCTGGCGATCGCCGAAAATGGTTATGTCATCCGCGCGGAAACAGTGCGGAAAACGGCTTCCACTTCCCCATCCGACGACGATTGGCGGGTGCCTGGCGGCACGCTCAAAGAAATCGAACAGCGGATCATCGAATCGGTGCTTCGTGAAGAAAATCATAATCAATCCCGAACGGCCGAACGCCTTGGCATTAATCGGGCAACGCTGTGGCGCAAGCTCAAAGAGTAATCCTCGAGCTTGCTTTTTTTTGCAACACTACTGTTGCAAAATTAAACAAAATTTAAATATTTAAATGATTTCCTTGTTGAAATGTTGCTTTTATAAACAGTAAGCGTTATATTACGAAAAGTAAACGCTTTAAAACATATTGAGAGGAGAACGAAAAGCATGAAAATCAAAGCGACGCTGGATCGTATTCCCGGAGGCATGATGGTGGTTCCGCTGCTTCTCGCGGCGACGATCAATACCTTCTTTCCCAACCTCCTCCGCATCGGCGGATTTACGGAAGCGCTTTTCGTCAATAGTGCAAGCGCTTTAATCGCCTTGTTTCTGCTGATCGCCGGCACGCAAATCAATCTGCGCACGGCCAAAGCTTCGGTCGCCAAAGGCCTTACGCTGCTGTCGGTCAAATGGCTGCTCGGCGCGGCTGTCGGTCTGCTCGCCTTCTGGCTGGCCGATTCCAACGGTTTGTTTCTGGGGCTCGCGCCGATTGCGATCATCGGAGCGATGACCAACTCGAACGGCGGATTGTACATCGCCTTCGCCGGACAGTATGGCAAAGAAGAAGACAAAGCGGCTTATCCGTTCCTCGCGCTCAGCGACGGTCCGTTCCTGACGATGGTTGCCCTCTCCATCTTCGGCGCGATGGGGTTCGCTAACGGGCTGTTCTCGCCAATGTCGTTCGTCGCGGTGCTGCTGCCGCTGGCCGTTGGCATCCTGCTCGGCAATCTGGACAAAGAAATGGGCGACTTCCTGTATAAGGGAAGTGACAAACTGGTTCCTTTCTTCGCTTTCGCACTCGGCATGGGCATTAACTTTAACGCCATCATCAAAGGCGGACTCAGCGGTATCCTGCTCGGCGTCATCACCGTGTTCCTGACCGGCGGCGGCCTGTACCTGCTGTTCAAGTTCCTGGGCTGGAACCCAATCGTCGGAGCGGCCGAAGGATCGACGGCAGGCAACGCGGTCGGCACACCGGCGGCGATCGCCGCTGCCAATGTCGCGTTCGCGCCAATCGCGGAACTGGCTACCGTCCAGATCGCGGCCAGCGTGGTCACGACTTCCGTCCTGCTGCCGATCTTCATCGGCTTCCTGTCGAAGCGGCTGGAGAAAGAAAAAGGCGGATTGGCGAAGTACAATCTGTCCGCCCGGGAACGACGGGAACTTGAAGCGCAGCCGGGCATAGAAAGAGCAGCGAAATAAGAAACAAACAGAGCAAGGGCCGGGCGGAGCCTGATTCGCCCGAGACCTGCGCAGCGGAAGGAGAAACCCCAATGAAACTTGCCATCATCGCCGACGACTTGACGGGCGCCAACGACAGCGGCGTACAATTATCCCGTAACGGATTAAAGACGACCGTGCTGTTCGATATGGACGCCGAAGCCGTTGGAACTTACGAAGCGGTGGCGTTCGATACCGACAGCCGGGCGATGGAATCGCAGCAGGCTTACGACCGGGTCAGAGCCGCCGCCGAATTTCTGCTGAACTCGGGATTCCCCGATATTTTCAAAAAGGTTGATTCCACCATGCGAGGCAATGTCGGAAGCGAAATCGATGCCGTCTATGACGCTTTGAAGCCCGATTTCGTCATGTTCGTTCCCGGCTATCCGAAAAACAACCGCACCGTCCTGAATTCCACCCTGTATCTGGACGGTGTCCCGATCGGCGAAACGGAGATCGCCAAAGATCCCAAAACGCCGGTCACGCTGTCGAATCTGATCGAGCTGCTTGAACTTCAGACTTCCCGCCAGATCGGTACGCTGACGGCGGACGATCTGGCGCTGGGTCGGGAGCATCTGCTCACCAAGCTGGATCATTATGCGCGGGAAGGCGCCGCCTACATCGTCGTTGATTCGACGGAAGAACGGCATCTGAAGCAGATTCTCGCCGATCTCAAGTCGGCTCCCTATCGCCTGACCTGGGCCGGTTCGGCCGGATTGGCCAACTATCTGCCCGCTTATTACGACCTGCCCTCCCGGACGCAAGCTTCGCGGATCGACGGCGACCCCGGCGCCGTTCTGACCGTGGTCGGCAGTGTCAACCGCAATTCGAGAACGCAGCTTGGGCGGCTGCTGGAACGTCCCGACGTGCATGCTGTCGCGTTCGATTCGTGGAAAGCCGTCGCCTCGCCTGAGGAAAAAGAAGCAGAGATCCGCCGTGTGTTCGACGAAGCGTTGGTCGGAGCAGAACGCGGGCTCGACGTGGCCGTGTATTCGACGGGAACCCCCGAGCATATCGAACAGGCGTGGCGGGTCGGCGAAGCGGCCGGATTCAGCCGAACCGAGATCAGCAACGAGATCGTGAAGGCGCTCGCTGACGTTTGTGCTCCCCTGCTTGAGCGCGGATTGTTCAAAGGCGTCTCCATGAGCGGCGGCGATACCGCCAAGCAGGTCTGCCTGCGATGGGGGATCAAGGGCTTCGAGCTGTTGGACGAACTGGAGATCGGCGTGCCAATCTCCACGTTCCTCGGCAAAAAAGGATTGTACGTGATTACCAAAGCCGGGGGATTCGGCACGGAACACGTATTCGAGCATGCGATCGAAAAATTGAGAGGAGTGCAAGCTTAATGAAACCGACAATCGGAATCACAATGGGAGATGCCGCCGGCATCGGTCCCGAAATCATCGCCAAAGCGCTGCGGGAGGAGGACATCTACCGGACCTGCCGGCCGATCGTGATCGGGGACGCCAAGATGATGCGCCGAGCGATGGCTATTACCGGAGCCGGGCTTGAAGTGAATACCGTCGCTTCGGTATCCGACGCCAAATTCGAGCATGGAACGGTTGACGTATTCGACCTCGATCTGCTGCCGGAAGATCTGCCGTTCGGCGAAGTATCCGCTGCGGCGGGCGACGCCGCTTATCAATTTCTGGCCAAAGCGATCGAGTTGGCCAAAAGCGGCGAGATCCAATCGATCTGCACCGCTCCGCTGAATAAAGAAGCCCTGCACCTGGGCGGCCATCTGTATCCGGGGCATACGGAAATTCTCGCCGCACTGACGGATACGGAAGACTTCTCCATGATGCTGACCACGCCGAACCTGCGCGTCATTCATCTGACAACCCATATGGGCCTGATCGCCGCAATCGAAAGCATTACACCCGAAAGAACCTATACCGTGGTCAAGCTGGCTCATGACACCTTGAGCAAAGCCGGATTCGACAAGCCGCGCATCGCCGTCTGCGGCATCAACCCGCACGCCGGAGAGAACGGATTGTTCGGCAACGGCGAAGAAGAAGAAAAACTCGCGCCGGGAATCGCACGTGCAGCGGCGGAAGGCATTGACGTGACCGGCCCGTATCCGGCCGATACCCTCTTCTTCCGCGCTGGACGAGGCGATTTCGATATCGTCGTCGCCTGCTACCACGATCAGGGCCATGCCCCAATCAAAGTCATGGGCATCGAAGACGGTGTCAATATCACCGTCGGCCTCAAAGGCGGCGTGATCCGAACCTCCGTCGATCACGGTACTGCGTTCGACATCGCGGGCGAGAACATCGCCGGTGAAGCGAGCATGCTGGCCGCGATCCGCTCCGCGATCGAACTGGCACCCAAACGCTGATCGTCCGAGCCGGAGAATCCTTGCGAACCGCCGGGGAACCTGATCGTTATTCAGCATTCTGAACTGCTGAATACGTTTTTATCCATCTTCACCCAAAAGCCTCGAACAAAATGTTCGAGGCTTAACGTGTTGAGAAAGTCCAAATCGGGTGATTGTATTTTCATGCTTATTGCTGTTATACTTGTTACTGATATTGAGAATCATTATCTATAGGAGTTCGTATCGATAAGGGAGGCCATAAGAGATGGAGAACCACGAAGTGTACGACGTAACGATTATAGGCGGAGGTCCTGCTGGGCTGTTCTCCGCTTTCTATAGCGGGCTGCGCGAGATGAAGACCAAGATCATCGAATTCCAGCCTGTCCTGGGCGGCAAAGTGCACGTCTATCCGGAAAAGATGATCTGGGACGTTGGCGGCCTGACCCCGATGCCGGGCGCGAAGCTGATTGAGCAGATGGTGGCGCAAGGCCTGACTTTCCAACCGGAAGTCGTCCTGAACGAGAAAGTGACTTCGATTACGCGCGCCGAAGGCGCCGATCATTTCGTCTTACATACACTGTCCGGCGAACCGCATTATTCCAAGACGATCATTCTCGCCGTAGGTGGTGGAATCTTGAAGCCGACCAAGCTCGATATTGAAGGTGCGGAACGCTTTGAAGTGACGAATCTGCATTATACCGTCAAATCGATCGCCCGGTTCAAAGACAAGACCGTGCTGATCTCCGGAGGCGGTCATTCTGCGGTCGATTGGGCCAACGAGCTGGCGCCTTTCGCCAAGAAAGTCTATCTCACTTACCGTAAAGAAGAACTCAAAGGCCATGAAGCCGACGTGACCCGCATGAGAGAAAACGGCGTCGAACTGCTGCTCAGTGCTTCGATCAAGACGCTGGTGGCGAACGAAGACCATTCGGCGATCGGGACGGTCGTATTCGAGAAAAACGAGTCCAAAGAAGCGTTCGAGCTGTCCGTGGACGACGTGATTATCAGTCACGGCTACGAACGCGACACGGAACTGCTGAAACAAAGCGAGATCAAGATCGACATGAACGAATACCAGATTCTCGGTTCTTCGTCGAGCGAGACATCCGTTCCGGGCATCTTTGCAGCTGGAGACATTCTGCATCACGACGGGAAACTGCATTTGATCGCCGGCGCGTTCCAGGATGCGGCCAATGCTGTCAACAAAGCGAAGCAGTTCGTTAAACCTGACGCGAATGGCTACGGCATGGTGTCCTCCCATAACGAATTGTTCAAAGAAAAAAATCGTGAGATTCTGAAAGAGATGTACAGCAGCTGATTGCGAAGTGTATCAGTTCTTCAACTCTTTTTCATGCCAAAAGGCCTCGAGACGCGCAATCGTCCCGAGGCCTTTAATGTTGGACTGCCTAATAGGCTATGCTTTTGCCAAAGAATCCGTTCAGCCTGCTCCTTTGGCTTTTTTTCCACCTTTGCGGTCGGTACCGGGCAGCATCCGCGTTCCGCCGCCGGAACCCTCTTGGCCCTTTTCCGCCTGCATCGAGGGTTTGAACAGCTCCAGACTTCCGCGCAGCGCCTCCATCAGATCCTGCGGCTGCGCCCTTACCTCGGAGGCCGCCGGCATTTTCGGCTCTCCACCGTCGATCTTGCGTGCGATCGCTTCGGTCAGCCGCTTATACGATTCGTCTTCAAACTGACCTGGGTGGAAATCCGCAGTCAACTGCCCAATCAACAGTTTGGCCGTTTCGACTTCCGCTCGCACCGTTTCGGGAACGCCGCTCAAGCCCGGGACGTCTTCGGCAGGCACGATCTCCTCTTCATAGTGAAGCGTAGTCAGCAGAAGACGACCGTGCGAGGCATGCACCAGGGCAGGCCGCGCTTTGGTTCGGATGGTCGAGACGGCGATTCCGGCTTTGCCTGTCTCCTCCAGCGCCTGTGCAAGCAGCGAATAAGCTTTGGCTCCGCCTTCTTCGGGCGTCAAATAATACGTCTGATGCAGATAGATCGGATCGACTTCTTCCATTCTTACGAATTCCCGAATACGAAAGTCGCGGGTCAGGTCGGCGGTTAACGCTTCGAGTTCTTCTTTCTCAAAAGTGACGAACTGCCCTTCTTCGTATTCGTACCCACGGACAATCTCATCCCAACTGACTTCCTCGTTGCAGCTCTCACAGGTCCGAACGTAGCGAATCGGCTCAAGCGTATTCCGGTGCAGCAGCCTCAGCGGAACTTCGTGCTCGCGCGAAGCGCGGTACATCTTGACCGGAACGCTGACGAGACCGAAGCCGACGATTCCTTTCCAAACAGCGTTCATGCGTCATCCCTCTCCTTCTTTTTGGCTTGAAGTTTATGTTCAACTTGACGGTTATTTAACCGGGATAGCGAATAAGAATCGAAATGGGTCGTTTTACCGTACTTTTCCGCCCTTCTCGGCCTCTAATTAACCAATGTTAGATTTCCTTTCTTCTCCCGATCTTGTACAATGGAACTCATAGCATTTATTCCAACCAAGCAAGTATCGAAATGGAGGCTCATCATGTCGGATTTTCAAACCAATCTTAACAAATACGCCGAACTCGCGGTAAAAGTCGGAGTTAACGTACAGCCTGGACAGATTCTGATGATTGACGCTGGCGTTGAATCGCTGGAATATGTTCGCCTGGTCGTAAAGCATGCTTATGCGGCAGGCGCCAAGCTGGTCAAAGTTAACCTGTCCGATGAAGCGATCACGCGTATGCGCTATGATCTTGCCCCGGATGACTCGTTCGAGATCGCACCCAAATGGACTGCGGCAGAACGTGAAGAACTGGCTGAGAATGGCGGCGCTATGCTGGCTGTTGTCTCGAACAACCCGGATCTGCTGAAAGGCGTCGATTCTTCGCGCATCTCCACTCTGCAAAAAGTGTCCGGTCAAGCCTTAAGCAAATACCGCGAGTATGCGCAGTCGAACAAGCTGGCCTGGTCGATCGTAGCGGTGCCTTCGGCAGCCTGGGCAGCCAAAGTGTTCCCTCATCTGCCGGAAGCGGAACAAGTACCGGCTATGTGGGAAGCCATCTTCAAGGCGGTTCGTGTGGATCTTGCCGATCCGGTTGCCGCTTGGCAGCAGCATATCGATACGCTGAACGCCAAAGCCGTGTATCTGAATGAGAAAAAATACAAAGCTCTCCATTATACAGCGCCAGGAACTGATCTGACGATCGAACTGCCCAAGACGCATCTGTGGGTGGCAGCAGACAGCGAGAGCGAACGCGGCGTTGCCTTCGTAGCCAACATGCCGACGGAAGAAGTCTTCACGGCTGCTCTCAAGACTGGCGTAAGCGGCACGGTGTCCAGCACCAAACCTCTGAGCTACGGCGGTACGATCATTGACAACTTTACGCTGACGTTCGAGAACGGACGTATTGTGGACGTGAAGGCCGAGCAAGGCGAAGAAACGCTGAAGAGTTTGGTTGAGATGGACGAAGGTTCGCATTATATTGGCGAAGTGGCGTTGGTTCCACATAAATCGCCGATCTCCGAGTCGGGTATCCTGTACTACAATACCCTCTTCGACGAGAACGCTTCTAACCACCTGGCGATCGGCAGCGCTTATGCGTTCAATATCGAAGGTGGCACAACCATGACTCGTGAACAGCTGGCCGAAGCGGGAATCAACCAAAGCCTCGCACACGTGGACTTCATGATCGGTTCCGGTGAGATGAACATCGACGGAATCACGGAAGACGGAACCGCAGAGCCAGTATTCCGCAGCGGAAGCTGGGCTTTCTAAGACTCTTTCTATTTGATTTCACGCCTGCAAATGGACACACACAAAAGGACCTCCCTTCTCTCTGAAGGTGAGGTCCTTTTTCCAGCTGATTACGGTTTGAGGATAACCTTGATACAATCTTCCTTCTTGCTGTCGAAAATGTCGTAGGCATGTTCTGCTTCATCCAGAGGCAGCCGATGCGTGATGATGTCGGTTGGATCGAGCTTGCCGGTCTTGATCTGGTTGAACAGTTCAGGCATGTAATGGATCACTGGAGCTTGTCCGGTCTTGATCGTTACATTGCGCTCGAAGATATGCCCGAACGGGAAATTATTATAACGCAGTCCGTAGACACCCGTTACCTGGATGGTGCCGAATTTGCGTACGACATTGGAAGCCATGTGGAAGGCGCCCAGTCCACCGCCCTGAAGTTTGAGGGTCGTTTCCACTTTTTCCATGAACGTTTTCTCCGAATCAAGGCCTACGCAGTCAATCACTACATCCGCCCCACCGCTTGTGATCTCCAGCAGGTGTTTGTCAAGATCGTCATTCTCCATAAAGTTGAACGTCTCGACTCTATTGGTGCGGCGAGCATGTTCCAGGCGATACTCGACATGGTCCACGGCGATGACACGCTTGGCTCCCTTCTGCCAGGCGAACTTCTGTACCATCAGACCGATGGGCCCGCAGCCCAGAACGATGACCGTATCGCCCTGCTTGACTCCAGCGTTATCCACACTCCAGTAGGCAGTTGGAATGACGTCGGACAGGAACAGCACCTGTTCATCCGTAACTTCCGCATCGGGCGGAATGACCAGCGGGCCGAAGTTGCCGTAAGGCACTCGCAGCAGTTCAGCCTGGCCGCCAGCGAATCCGCCATACGTATGAGAATACCCGAGCATCGCGCCTGTGTCTTTGAGCGGATTGTCGTTTGCATTGTCACATTGACTTTCCATTTGATTTTTACAGAAGAAACATTCGCCGCAGGAAACGTTGAACGGAATAATCACGCGGTCCCCTTTTTTGACATGAGTGACCTCAGATCCAACCTCTTCCACGATCCCCATCGGCTCATGGCCGATAATATAGTCATCGTTCATACCGGGAATCTCGCCATTAAACAAGTGCAGGTCGGAACCGCATATCGAAGTGGATGTCACACGGATCAGAATATCATCACGTTTTTCAAGCTTGGGCGTCGCTACATCCTTGACTTTTACCTTGCGCTTTCCCTGATACGTGAGTGCTTTCATGTTGTCGATCGCTCCTTTGTCGGTAAAAGATTCCTGGCCTACTTCCCTTCCTATTAACCTTACCGGAACCAAATGCCAACTGGCTGATACAGGCTTCTGTTCAAACAGCAGTGGATCTACTGCCCGATTGGTTGCCCTCGTGTTCGGGTATAAAAGGAAGGAAGCGATGACAACGAATGGAGGCCTGCACCATGAAACATCTGAGCGATTCTCAAATCGATACGCTGAAAAACCTGCTGCTGGAGCGCAAAAGCGAATTGGAGCAGCACTTCGATAACAGCGAAGACACACCGGAAGGCTTCGAGACATCCATTCGGGTGTCTACGGGCGAATTGACATCCGTCGATAACCATCCTGCCGATCTGGGCACCGAAGAGTTTGAGCGCAGCCGCGATATGGCAATCGACGCCGATCTGTCCGACCGACTGGAAGAGGTAAACGCTGCACTCAAGCGTATGGAGGACGGCACCTACGGCATTGATGCGGAGACGGGCAAAGAAATTCCGTTTGAACGACTCGAAGCGGTTCCTTATACGGCGTACAACGTGGATACGACACCGGAAAATGAGCCCGTTATGGACTATCGTCCAGTGGAAGAAGACGTGATGACCGCTCCCCCGTCGGGCGCCGGACAGAATCGTCAGGAACATGCGGGCAAGTTCGATGATGCGGATGCCTGGCAGGCCGTCGAAAGCTACGGCAATGCCGACTCCCCCGCGATGTCCACACAGCGGGATGTGGAGAGCTACGATCAACTGTCCACGGATAACAATGCAGATGAAGGAACGGTCGAAGGAATCGAACGTTTCGCTGGCAATGACATGACCGAAGGCAATCGCAGCGTGGAGATGACGCGGGCGGAGCGCGAATACGTAGAAGCTGGCGAAGGCGAGCGAATCGCGGAAATTGATGAGACCGCCGAGGACGAAGCCGAATTGGTTCGTGAATTGGAGCAGGACGGAACCGAACGAGGCAAACGCAGCAGTGACGAATAAGATATTTTGAAGGGCGGCTCACCCCCAGAGATGGCGCTTAGGGGACGCCCCCGTTCATCGATGACTTTAACAAACACGAAAAGCACGAACCCGGAACGCTTAGGCGCTTTGGGTTCGTGCTTTTTATGCTGCTCTTTCATATTGCTTTTCTGAAAAGGTTCTGTATATTTAAATAGGTAACTTAATTACCATTAATTATGAAGTATAAATAAGAAAAACGCCACCTTCTTCCTTTTTTCGTGTAGAATATGGAGAATAACAGATTATTTTCTTATCGCGCCTGACTTCTGGGTGATCGCTATTCATCCGGAACTCTGCACGAATACGAAACGAGGAAGGAGTACATATGGCTCAGCATATTCAGATGCTTCTGACTCATGAATTCGACGAACTCGACGAAGGCTTGCAGGAGCTTATCTATAACGAATATTATGATCTATCTTATGGCGCAATCTTCTATATTGTGCGCGACCACGCGGCAGCAGAAGATGTGATCCAGGAAGCCTTTTTGAAACTGATCGGCAAAAGGCCGGAATTTGAGAGCGAATCCAAGTTCTTTGCCTGGCTCAAAGTGGTCACACGCAACTGCGCCATCAATGATCTAAGAAAAAATAAAAGACACCGTAACCATGTGGAAGCGGATAGCGTTCTTAATCATATAGAGGCGGCGCAGGATAAGAGTTCCTCACCGGAGAAGGTGGCTGAGGTTCGGATGATGGAGGAAGCCATTCTGCGGCACCTTGAAGGGATGAAGCCGGAATATCGGTCCATCATCCTGTATCGATGGAAGTATGGAATGTCGTACAAGGAGATCGCGGAAGCGCTGGATACCAGCGAAGATATTATCCGGCAGCGATTGTTCCGAGCACGGGAAAACATGCGTAAAGCCTTACGCAAAGAATGGGAGGGCAGCGATGAACGACGGAAAATTTGATGAGCTGTTCGACGAGGCGTTCGAGCGAGCAATAAGAACGATGTCTCCAACTGACCCGGAATCCCGCCGGGCCTCCTGGGAGCGGGTGAAGCAGATCAGGCAGCAGAACTCCTCCAGCGTCCAAGAAAACCTTAACGACGGGGCATCCGAGCAGCAGGCTGGAACGCTGCCTGACGTCAACTCCGAATCTCACCAGGTCTCCTGGGAGCGAGTGCAGCCCCAGTCTTTCCGAACCCGATATAAACGTACCATTCGTATGACCAGCATAGCGGCGGGCTTGATTCTACTCGGTTCAATCGCCTTCTCTGAACCGGTACGAACCGGGGCTTTGAATCCGTTGTATCAGAAGCTTTATACGTGGAGTACGGGTGAAGCTGTCATTGAGCTTGGCGAAGACAAACCGCTGAGCACAGAGGGGGCATTGACCGCGCCCCCACCAGATGAGCCTGAAAAACCTCACGGATCCATTACGGAAGGGCCACAGCCGGGAGACATCGTCAACGAAATCATTTACCATAATGAGTGGGTCGGCTTGAATGAAATTAAAGCAAGACTTGCGTTTCCCATGCCCGAATTCCCACGAATTCCACCCGATCTGAAGCTGGATCAAGGTCTCCTCAGTGTGCCGGACAATGGGGAGAAGCCTGACCATTTTCTGCTCTATTATTCAGGAGATGGTGAACGTACGCTAACGATTGAAGTCAGAAGACTTCCTGAGGACGGCGCAGGCACAATCGGTTTCGGCAATGGCAAAGCCACAGAAATTGAATTTGATAATGGAACGGTGGGTCAGTATATTGATCGAGGCGGCAGCAATGTGGTTCATTTGATTCGGGGACACATTGATTTCTCGATTATGGGTGTACTGGAGAAACAGGAACTGCTGGACATTGCTGAACATATTGTGGATGGAACTCCATAAAGTTGTGAGATTCGAGTTAGACCAAGAGGCTTTCTCCTTAGGGAGAAAGCCTCTCTTTTATAGCAGAATTATGGTAAGCCGTGCCAAGATCGCCAGACCTCATTTACCGTTGAGGCTCGTTTATTACAGAGATAGAAGCACTGACTTGCTATAAGAAGTTTTGTTTTCACGAGCGCCTCCACTCTCAGCCCAATGATTGCATAGCGTTCGGTAATAATAACCTGGAGTGGCAGGGGCATTGTAATTCAAGTTGACCATACCGGCTGAAATTGCATTTCGGGCTCCGACATTTTCCCAAGTGCCCCCGTTCCAACGTTGAAGATATAATAACACGCCAACCTGCGTCGTCACCTGCTGCGAAGAAGTGCCTACACTCACACGCAATGACTCTGGACCTGCATTTGTCAATTGGTTATAAGTTGAACCCAGATACCGGCTTGACGTTAAACCCATCATAGAAGAGTCTGACGGCGAAGGAGGCGGCGGCGGAGTTAGCGCTCCCAGAAAGGTAGAAGGCTCGACAGCAGGCGCGATCTCCGTCGGAGGCGATGTCATTTCAATTACGGTCATTGAAGAAAGATCAGGCCCAGTCTCCGAAGCTTGGCTGGATGCTGGAGCGACAAGGAACATAACCACTAAAGCGGCAGCCGGAGTCAGGAATCTTCTCAAAAACGAACGTTGTCTATTTGTGTCCATTTTTATTCCCCTTTGCTTATGTAATGGAATCTCATATCAATAAGACGAAACAGAAACCAAAATGGTTCACTTTTTCGTCTTATTTCTAATAAAATTTTTACACCATTTCACAAACTACTCATCAATTGCGTTCTCTCCGGTACCATTCATAGACTTTTTGGGCATCCTCGAGCTTCAGCCGACTGACCGCGATCGATGATCCGCCGGAGCCTCCAAGCAGGTGGGCCTTGAGATTTAGCATCTGCCCTTTGCGCTGCCAGCGGCTTCCGCTAATATGCAAAGCGACGATGTGACGCTTGAGTGTACAGTGGGTTTGCTTGGCGATGGTGCGATTGACGATGGTTAGCCGCTCCTGATCCAGCGCCGCGCCATTTGTGCGGTAACTCCAGTAATCGATCCCTAAACTTGCCGGGATCAACAGGAGCGCCCAACGTCCCATATGCGGGAAGAAATAGATCAACACAGCGGCAGCGACTACAGTGACGAGGAGACCGATCCACATGTAGCCCCATAGTGCCCGCTTGGGCGGCTTGAACGCCGCTCCTGCAAAGGCAAACTGCGGAATTGTCCCCTTGAGCAGTTCCCCGATCTTGTCACGTGCGATAAACGGATGCAGCGCAGGCGTCTCCTTCTCTTCAGCCGACGATACGACATTCAACTCCACGTGGGCATAACCCAGCGCCTGACGCAGCCATCCTTCCCGAATGGTTACGGCCTGCACGCGGGCGGGATGGAACAGGAACTGCTTGCGTTCCAGCAGTCCATAACGGATCGACAGCCTCTCCCCTTCCCGATACAGCGAGAAACCGGCGTATTTTACGATAAACAGCACCAGTGAGAGCAGCCAGGCAGCGATCAGAGCAACAGCGGCGATGAGTAATATCGCCCGAATTCCCGTCAGATAGGCCTGGGCGTTGGTGACCAGGCGGTTCATCCACTCATCCGGCAGCAGATCGTCAGCGAAGGAGAACAGGCCGGCTACGAAAGCGACGGCCAGACCGAGGTTCATCTCGGTGAGCGCCGCCAGCAGCAGGCGGCCCGGGCCGAGCCGGTAGAGCAGCTCCGGCTCGGGTGCGCGTACCGCGCGGGACCGCCCTGCGGCAGCGGTCCCGTCAGCTGGCGGGATGGCCCCGCCTTCAGCGCGGCGGGGCCATCCCGCTGGGTCGCCAGGCGCGGCGAATTCTTCCGCCGCCTCTGGCGACCGATTCTCCGGCCCAGCAAAGCCGGCCGGAAGCCCCTGTCCTTCGGCCCCTTCCATCGGGCCGAAGACTGGCTCTGCCGCCTCGGACTCGGCGGCATTGTAACCGGCTGCGCGCTCATTCAGCGCGCGCTGGAGCCGCTCTGCCTCGCGGCGCGGCAGCACGGGGAGCACTGCATCCCCGTCGCCCGAGCCGCCGGGCGTCTCGATCTTAAGCTGCACGACGCCCAGCAGCCGCTGGATCAGCGGTTGTTCCTGGCTGACGGAGTGAATACGCGAATAATAGATGATCTTTTCGCTGCGCTGGATCAGCCCTTTGCGAATGGTAATTCGGTCGCCTTCTTCTTCGTAGGTGAATCGTTTCCAGCCCAAAATCTCAAAGAGTCCGGTTAAGACGACCAGCAAAACCCCTACGCCCAGAATCCACAATGCGGTGGACGGCGCCCGATTGCCTGCAATGAACTGTACCCCGAACAGAACCGCCACAGGCACGAGTGTGCGAAGCATGCGGAGCATCGTGAAGACGATATACAGCGGCGACATTCGCTTGGGGCCGCTCATTCTTCTGTCCTCCGAGCCAATTCCCCAATCATGCGCTTGAAGTTCTCCGCTTCCTCCGATTTCAATCCGGCAATGGAGTGAGTCGTCGCTGCGGTCACGATCTTGATCTCAGCCAGCTTGTATTTCCGCAGGATGGGACCGCTCTCCAGCTTGACGTGCTGCACTTTGGTCATGGGGATGAGTGTCTCACTGATGAAGAATAGTCCCTTGCGAATCTCGATCTCTTCCTCCATAATCGCAAACCCAAATCGATTGTACAGGATTAACGGCACCTGAAACACGGCGAAGACAAAGAGCAGCGCAAAAGCGATCGTGATGACCAGGCCCACCCAGAGCGGCAGCCAATCCCAATGCAGAATTAGGCTCAATACGGTGAGTGCAGCTGCAGCCACAAGCGGGATTGCGTAGAAGATCGCGCTGCCAAGGCGCGAAGCGGCAATCCAATCCCTATGTAGGCGCCTAAAGCGATCCGGCTTAACCGGATTTTGTTCTTCCTTCCATTCCATACTTATCCCTCCATGCTGTAAAGCGTATCGATATTTCAACTGCAAGTCAATCCGGCTTCCATACGCCCGGTCCAGCTTGTTCTTCCCACCGATGCTTACGCAAAAGAGGCTTTAAAGGTTGCTTTTCCCCTGGTGCTGTTTCCTGAGATTGTTCATGGCGATGTCCATGTCTCCGCTTGCGCTCACCCGTCCATGCACGACAAAAGACCGCTGGAAACTGCTCCAGCGGTCTTTTTGAGAAAGGTGAAAGGGGCGAAACTGTAGAATTCCCTCTTCACCCTTGGCCCTCTTCAGGGGCATCCTGCTTCGTTAAGCGCCTGCCTCGGCACGTTTGGCTGACAGACTCGCCACAACTTCGGCTTCTTCGGCTTGAATCTCGGATTCGATCTGCTCCGACTGCGTTTGAGGAGTCTGCTCCTCTTCGTCCGGGAGCGGCTTCAGAATCCGTACGCGAGAGATCCGTTTCTGTTCGGTCTCATCGACGATGAAGGTAGTCCCTTCATAATCGACCGACTGGCCTTTGCGCGGCGGCAGCGCGTCGATTCGCGCATACAGCCATCCGCCAATCGTATCATAGTCGTCGAAGTCCAGCTCAAAGCCAAATTGGTCGTTCACGTCCTGAATCAACATCATGCCATCAATGGAATAACTGAATTCTCCCGCCTGCTCGAACTCCGGACGTTCCTCTTCATCGAATTCGTCCTGAATCTCGCCCACGATCTCTTCCATGATGTCCTCAAGCGTAACCAGACCCGCCGTTCCGCCATATTCGTCTACCAGCATAGCAATCTGCGTACGACTGCGCTGCATCAGTTTCATCAATTCACTGATACGAATCGATTCCGGAACTGCGATGATCGGACGAATCAGTTGATCGTAATCGGCTTCCGGGTAACGCATCAGATCCTTGATATGCACAAAGCCGACAATATGGTCTTTATCCTGCTCACAGACCGGATAACGCGTCCGCATGCCGTCATAAGCGATCTCCAGATTTTCTTCACGCGGCAGATTCTTGTACAAACAGATCATTTCTGTCCGTGGAATCATCACTTCACGCGCCGTCGTATCGGCAAATTCAAAGATATTGTCAACAAGCGCCATCTCTGTATTATCGATCAGCCCGTTTTTGTTACTTTCCTTCACCAGGATTCGGATTTCTTCTTCGGTATGTGCCGAGTCCAGTTCCGACGCCGGTTCGATCCGGAGCAGACGGAGCAGCGAGTTCGCCATTCCGTTAAGCGCCCAGATGAATGGATACATGGTTTTGTAGAAAAAGACCATCGGAGCAGCTGCTGTCAACGCCACTGCCTCCGTTTTGCGGATCGCCATTGATTTGGGAGCCAGCTCCCCAATCACGATATGCAGCATGGTAATGATGATAAATCCGATCGCAACGGACGTGCCGTGGATCGCAGCCTCGTTGTTCCAGCCAAAGCTGTGGAACATCGGACGCAGGAACGACGCAACGGCCGGTTCCCCGATCCAGCCAAGTCCCAGCGAGGCCAGCGTGATGCCGAGCTGACAAGCCGAGAGATAGGCATCCAGATTGTTTACCATACTTCGGGCGAAGCCGGCACGTTTGCTGCCGCTTTCCGCCATCGTCGCAAGCCGACTCTCCCGGAGCCGGACCATCGCAAATTCAGCTGCCACAAAAAATCCATTCAAACCGACAAGCAGCACAACCAATAAAATACTTAACCAACCGGGCAAGGGGTCACTGGTCAATATAAATCCCGTCTTTCGGGTCGCTTCACGTCAAGCGGTATCTCCCGAAAAACGGGTCCACCTCCTTCGTTTCGCTAGATAATGTTGAATAACCGTCTGGGCTTTCTGTCTTCTTTCCGGTATGCCCGCTGAAGCTAGCAACTTCCCAATTTCGCTCACTCCGTTTCTTTTTTAGCTATAATTACAATTATAAAGCTAAGGACAACCTTAGCAAAATAGGAATGGAAGGTCAAAAACAGCAAAAAACCGCCCTAAAGGCGGTTAAAAGCCTATCTTCTCAGCGGATTCTCACTCAGATCGCTTTACAGCGCCCTCTTACACGTTTTTCCGGCCTATTCGTTTAATTTTTAATGGAGATCAGTGTAAAGGTCTTCGGAATTCCCCGGTCAAAGCTTTCACTGGACAGATTGGCTTCTTCCTTCAGGCTGACAATCCGCAGACCATTTTGAGCCACCGCAGTTACGATCTCACCCAGGTTCCACTTACGAAGCAGCACTTTGGGCGACTCTCCTTCTGTATATTTGGAGAAGGAAGCCTCCTGTTCTTCAAGCGAGGTATCGAAATAGTCGCCATCCACCTTATGCTTACGAATCTTGGCGGTCGTCCCCCGTGAAGAAATCAGCTTGGTTGAGACTGGATGGAAGTCGCGCAGAACAAAACGTCCTCCCGGCGCAAGCAGCGTCTGAGCCAACTTCATAAACGGAGCCAGATCCGTGAAGTAATGCAGGATGCCCATCTCGGCAAACACAACGTCGAAAGTGCCAGCGAACTCTTGCGTGTCCAGCCTGAGCACATCGGAGATGAGATAATTCAGCTTCACCCCTGCGGCCTCGGCCAGTTCACTCGCATACTGCTGGTTGCCCGGCGAGAAATCGACTACCGTGACCGAAGCTCCCAGCAGAGACAAAGCCACGGCCTTGCTGCCGTTGGAACCCATCAGGTTCATGATCCGCTTTCCTTCCGGACTGCCAATCGCTTCTCCAAGTACCGACAGGGACTTGAGCGGCTGTCTGGCGATTCGCTCCGCCGCCTCCGCAGGCGTGCCGAAGCGCTGAACCCAGGCCTCATAAGTCTCACGGTTCCAGGCTTCTTCATTGAATGGATGAGCGACATCAGCCCCTCTTTTTTCGTTTGAAGCTTGCTGCTTGTTTTCCTGTTCATGCTGTGGTTCGTTCGTCATGATGTTCTCCTTCTTCAACTTGTCGTTTCTCTATGCAATGGATCTATTTACTTCTTATTATCTATAGATTTCCTCGTTAAAGTCTAACCAAAATCAAATTCCGCTCCTGTGCAGACGTTAGATCGGCCTTAAGCATCTCACTGACCTGCATGACGCTCAGATTCGGCAGATGCCGCAGATCGTCGAGAGCATGCACATCGAAATAGCCATCTTCCCCGTTCCAGAATGGGATGATCTGCTGCTGAACCTGCTGTCCGGCTCCAATAACCAGCTTGGTCACATGACTCAGATCCTGCTCGGTCAGTACCAGCCGTTCAAAATATTCCCGCACCTCCGGAATCGGTCGGTCGCCTTCTTCGGCAATCGAGATGCGGCGCATCGCATACTCCTGAACAAACACGCCAATATCGAACTGCGGCTGAAGAATATGCTGCTTATACATGAGTTCCTCAACCACCGCCAGTTTGAAGTTGAAGTCACAGAAGGCGACCCCTCCCTCCCGATTGGGCATACGGTCTGCCTGAATTCGAGCAATCATCTCATTAACTTCATGAAGAGTATCTGCCGCTTGCACGGCCTGAAGCGTGCGACGATTCTGGGCAACCACAAGCTCAAGCACCAGCCGACGATCCGTTGAACGTGCAAATTGAAGAAGCGGATGACGGAGCAGCGGATAGTAGACGAACACGTCCACGAACTCATCAAACTGCGTATCGGACCAACTGCTTATATGGAGGGACAGAATATCCAGAACCGGAGTAATCCCTCGTTCCAGAACAGCCGCTCCTTCCCCCAGGAAAGAAGATGCCAGATTATAGTACGCTTTTCCCTTGGCTTCCCTGGGGCGATCCAATTGCAGATAGAAATGAATCAGCTCCGCCACCTCCGTCAGATAATCGGGATGATAGCCGAGCATATAGATGTGCACGGGACTACAGGCCGGATAGAACACCCGAATGAGTTCTGGAAGGAGCAGCGAAGCTTCTATCCGTAGATCATCATCGTCCATGTAATGGGGATGATTGAAATAAACTTCAAACAGTGACGCGGCAGAGCACGACAGTCCACAAAAAACCGGATCGTCCTGCTTAAGCCGCATGCCCTGCGCGTTCCAGGATTTGAGCAGCTTCAGAACCCGGTCATGGTACAAACGCAGTTCATCCCTTAGTGCATACGAACTTTCCAGCGAAGCCTTTCGGAGCGCGAACAGCTTGACCAGTTTGGCAGTCTTACGCGCGGATTCTGGACCCATAAACGTTTCTTGCTCCAAAGCAGTCAGGATTCGATCATAGAACCAGGCGCGTTCCTCGGCGGTTAACAGGACAAACATCGACCAGGCTTCGTTCATGTGTTCGTCCACGCGCTTTTGAATCTCTTCATCAAGCTCGAAATCATTCACCCATTCGATCGAAGCTTCGATCAAGGCACGGCCCTCCGATTCGGGAATAAATCCCTGGAGCCGAGTTAACAGCTTTTGCGAGAGTTCCGGCGGCTCCTCATGGGGATTGGCCCCAAGCAGGGTATGGAGCTTGGTCATGGTATTTCCTCCCCGTACATCATGCGTTGACCGAACGATCAAAGCAGTAGATCTACTACGATAAATTTTGTTCTTATTATATTATCATTTTGTTCACGTCCTGCACCAGTCCGGCTTTTTAGAATCCATTCAAATTTCGACATTTTTCGTGTAGTTTGGGCAGAATCGAAGACGCTTGGCCCATGTATTCCGTTTCCACAACGTTTAAACAAGGCTATAATGAAAGCGTTAACAAATAAATCTAATCTGTCTCCGTTATCCATGCACAGTCAAGGAGGAAGACCATGTCCATTGAAAATCAGCAACCGCCTATCCCAATTGAGATCGACCCTTCCATTCATGCCCAGACTTTTGAAGGTTGGGGCACATCGCTGGCTTGGTGGGCCAATGTACTGGGGGGTTGGAGCGAAGCGAAGCAGCAGGAGATCATCAACAAACTCTATGACGCCGATCAAGGTCTGGGCATGACGATTGCTCGGTATAACATTGGCGGCACCCGGAATGCAGATGATCCTTATCTGGATTATGGCAAAGCTATTTTATCTTATCAGAATGAGGACGGGTCCTGGGATTGGTCACGTGATGCGCGGCAGCGTGCGATCCTTCAGAAAATCCACCAGACCGCCGAAAATCCGATTTTTGAAGCGTTCTCCAATTGTCCTCCGTGGTGGATGACGGGTTCCTATGATGAATCTTCACCAAATAGCGCTGAAGGCTGTACTACGGGCGGGATTGACGGGGGCGACAATCTTCGAGAAGGCCGTGAGAAGGAATTTGCCCAGTATCTGGTGGATGTACTCCTGCATTTCCGAGAAGAGTGGGGAATCACCTTCCGTACGCTGGCTCCATTCAATGAGCCGGTGGCCGGGTGGTGGAAGTATCGCATCACGCGCCAGGAAGGCGCACAGATTCTTCCCCCGCAGCAGGAAAAGGTCATCCACGAAGCTTTTGATGCGCTTCGACATGCTGGACTGCACGAAACGAATGTGAGCGCATCGGATGAATCATTTGTGGAGATGGCACATACCACCTGGAATGCTTTTTCAGCCGAAACCAAGGCTCTAATCTCTCAGGTGAACACGCATACGTATAACGACTTTTCTTATGATCCAACGCCCTTCCTTGAAGCGATGAAGGCTGACGGAAAAAAGCTGTGGATGTCCGAGGTTGGTCTTGAAAACGGGGAACATCCCACTGTTGATCCTCAAGCGATGTCCGGTGCGATCAGGCTGGCACAGGGCATTACAAAAGACTTGAAGATGATGCAGGCCGAGGCCTGGGTCTATTGGCAGGCTGTGGAGAGCAATGTCAGCACCTGGGGGTTGATCTTTGCACCTTTTGAACAGAATGACGCAGAATCTTATACCTTCTACAAACAATACTATGCGCTGGGCAACTACAGCCGTTTCATCCGCCCAGGCAGCATCGTCATTGCAAACAGCGGTGCCCAGTCATTGGCTGCGCTCTCTCCTTCTTCAGAACGTGTGGTCATCGTCACCTACAATGATGATCCTTCCGAGTCTGCAACCTACCAGTATCAGGTGTCTTCATTAACTATTCACGACACTCCTGTTCAGATTCAGGTATACCGAACCTCCGCAGAAGAGAATCTGGCACAACTTGAACCTCTCTTACTCGAAAAAGGGAGCTTCACGGCCAGTGTACCTCCGTGTTCGATCACCACGTATATCATCGATCGGTAACCGCACCCTGGTTCCACAGCTGCACATCGAAAAGCCCCTTCTTCCGACAGCGGATCGAAGGGGCTTTCATATGGAAATGTCCATGGGAGTTCCAGACCTCGCTTTGCTTGGAATGGTTAAGACTGCGGCCTACGACTCTTGTTCGGTCATTGACCTGCGAAGAAAGCTTCATTACCCGAGTAGAAATACCCTGTTGTGTCGTTGAAAACCACATAATCGATGCAGTTCAGCGGAACAACCGTACGTTGGCCATATTCGGCACTAAGGACGATATGATCGCTTCCCGCTGCTTCCAGGCGTCCCTCAATGGATGTGTGTGCAAATCCCGTGTTCATGCCTGGGATAATGTAGAAAATCCCATTGCGTCCCAGATTATTCTGAAGTGTGGAGATCACATTAGGCTGATCGTAGTTGGTCTGAGGAATTGAAGATTCAATCATTGGGGCGCCCGATCTGGCGATTGGATTCCGGAATCCTGCTCCACTTCGTCCAGCTAACCCGTTACCAATCCGATAGGTGACGGGCGAATATGAGTATTCCATATGAGTCCCTCCTCGTATTTTGCGCGGAAGTCCGCGAATAGATGAAGCCGAGTTCACGTCCAGCCGTCCGTACATTCATTTAGAGAAGGCGAAGTTGCGATTAGAGCACGGTGAATGCTTCATATCCTTTCTATTACCCTTGATTGGGGAAGTCAAACCTTATTTTTACATTGAGTATGGCAAAAAAACGAAAATGGAGGCGCTCATGTTAAAAAAGCGAACAGCCAATGGATGACTGAACGCTTGAAAAATCCGAAAATCCACAAATTAGATAACTAAGTTAACGCATGGAGAGTCATCAAAATAGGCATTCCCCTATTCAACATAAATCATCTTGCGACTCATCCCACCATCGATAACCAGCTCGGTGCCTGTCAGGAACGTATTCTCCGGGTCGGTCAGATACAGACACGCGCGAGCGATGTCTTCCGGCTTACCTACCCGTCCCGCAGGATGCTGCTGGTGATCTGCATCGCGGAGTTTGTCATATTCGCCCGTTTCAATCCATCCGGGACTAATGCAATTTACACGAATCCCATCGTCTCCAAGTGAGATCGCCAGAGAATGAGTAAGCGCCAATATCGCCCCTTTGGACGCCGCGTATGCCTCGAAGTTGGGTTCTGACATATGAGCCCGTGTCGAACATAGGTTCACAATGGCTCCCCTCCCATTTTTGCGCATGTGCAGAGCCGCTTCTCGCGCAGCGAGAAACGTTCCTCTCACATTGGTGTTAAGCACATCATCCCATTCCTTGACGGTAAGCTCATAGGGAGATTTCCAGATCCCAAACCCGGCATTGTTAATCAGAATATCAATTCGCTCGTATGTTTGGATCGTCTCACGCATGAGATGGGCAAGATCGGCTTCCTGCGAGACATCACAAGGGACAAAGATTGCCTCGCCTCCGGCGTTGCGAATCTCGGCTGCCGCTGCGGCTCCTTCGGCTTCGATTTTGTCAGCAAGTACGACTCTAGCTCCGTGCTGGGCGTAACTCTTGGCGACTGTACGGCCAATCCCCTGCGCAGCGCCGGTGACAATGACGGTCATCGATTCTACATTCATGTTCAGTTTCACTCCTTTTTGACATATATATGATGAATTAACCGAAGCGCTTGGCGGGTAAAACGTTCTCTTCCCGCTCACTTCTTCCGGTATCCGCTGTACAGCAAAAAGTCCTTCGCAGAAGATCGGAGCGAAAGACTTTTAAACTTCTTTATTTAATTGTGAATTAATTCACTTAAAAAGGCGTATGTGATGCTCTCCTTACGTCTGTTTAGACGATTGATTATGCGTAGTACAGATTGAGCAGCTTGCCTGTTTCAGCGGCTTCAGTTTCTTCTTCGTCCAACACGCCTTGTTCAGCCCAGCAAGCCAAGCATTGTTCTTCACTCTCGCAGAGATGAGCGTCCTGGCAGTTATAGCAGAGGTTCAGGTAGTTACGAGTCAGTTGGCTGGTTGCGGTTGTCATTAGGAATCACTCCTCGATTGGATTAAAAGTTTGGGTTAAAGGTGAATCGATCTGATAGTTAATAGTGTGTGTCGTTGTGTTTGTTTACATTCTTTATATTTAAAAAATAACAGATTTTTTCGTATAGGTATGTGATTTATTTCACATTAAATCAAAAATATAAAAAAAGAACGCCTCTCTATCGAAAAGCGTTCCTCTTCTTAAAGCACGGTCCAGGTTAAACCGCCATCCAGTGTCTGCATGAGCAGTGACCGTCGAATCTCGGTCTTCCCAATCAAGATCCAGCCGACTTTATCCGAAACAAACTCCAGCTGGAAGATCTCCGGATATTTCTCCATGTTCTCGCCCAGCTTTTTGTTCTCCGGAAGCAGGTTCCACTTGACTCCACCATTTTGGGTTCGATAAATCTTGGAGCCGCGCGCCATCCAGCCATTCATCCGATCCATAAATACGGGCGATACCGTAGGATTAAGGGCCGTCTGTGCAGGAAGCGGGAACGACACCCATTTCCATGTCTGGCCATTATCCGGCGTGAAGTAACCATCATAATGTACGGTGTCCCGCTGTTTGCACCCCATTGGCACCCAAGAACCGCTGTCGTTGGCATACGATTGAGGTTTGCCATTGACATAAATATCACAGGCGCTCATCTGTTTTTCGCTTGGCGAGGCGAAGGTGCTGGACTTGTTCCAGTTCTTGCCGCCATCCATCGTCTGATACACCGCAGGCTGTCCAAGTTCGGACATTGTGGCATAGCCGCTCCCATCCGACTTAAAATGGATACCTGAAGCGTAACCCAGTTCCGGCAGTGGATGGATCGATCCGTTAGGTTGAGTGCTGCTTGCCGTACGCATTACGGCACGCCAGCTCTCTCCTCCATCGATTGTCCGGTACAACGTTTTGTCTTCCCGTCCTACGGTCGCAGCGCTTTTGCTGGTCAGCAGCCATCCCCGGCGGTTGTCGGCAAAATAAAACGAAACAGGCAGCTCATCCAGACGTCCCAATGTCGCCAGCGCCCAGTTCTCTCCACCGTCTATTGTGCGCAGCACCAGCGTTTCTTCAGCACTGCCCGCGCTTCGCACAACCCAACCATGCTGGGGATCGGTGAAGAACACTTCTCTTCCGTATTCCGGAACATTGGAGAAGGTAACCTGCTCGGAAGGAGACAGAGGTGTCCAGTTCTTGCCGTTGTTCTGCGTCAAATACATGCGCAGCGCACTGCGCGTCAGCCCCCAAGCCATCCCTGTCGTGTCATTGAACAAGTGCATTTCCGTCAGCCGGGTCTGCACAACATATTCTTGATGTTTGGTAGAAGTGCTGCCGTTGGTCTCCGGCTCTACCAGCGTAATTTCCTGTCCTCCAACGTCATCGGCAGCTGTATTCTGCACAACGGGTTCCGATGCGGCCTCTTTTTCGGAAGAATCTCCGTTGCATCCGCCAAGCACGATTGACGCAAGCATCAATAGAGCCAGCAATGACAGCAGCGTCCTCCGCTTGATCTGCAATGCAGCCGCCCCCTTACGATTCCTGATAATTTGGATATAGCGCTTAAATCCTTCGTCATTATAGCATAAAAGACCTCAAGCGCACCAAAAGAGAACAAAGGGAACTAGCCCAACCAAATATAGATGGGCACAAACAGCAAAGACGTCACGATCCCCGACAGCCCCATCGCTAAGGCGCTGAAGCTTCCTGCGGTCTCCGACTCCTGCAAGCTGCGTGCGGTGCCAAATCCGTGAGCCGCACTGCCCATGGCGAGGCCGAAGGATACAGGATCTCGAAGCCCGACTTTGTAGAGAAATGCAGGGCCGAATACGCCGCCGAGCACGCCTGTAATCACGCTAAACATGACGGATAACTCCGGTGCGCCGCCGAGGGCTTTGGAGATTTCGATTCCTATCGGCGAACTGACGGATTTGGGCAGCATACTGAGCAGCACTTCATGCGAGCCGCGCGTAGCCATCACCAGCAGACCCGCGCTAACAATGCCGGTAATCGAACCTGCCAATACCGAAACGGTCACGGTCGCCAGTCGTTCACGAATCAGGGCACGGTGCTTATAGATGGGTACACCAAGCGCTACGGTAGCAGGGCCAAGCAGCGTCGTGAGCATCCCGACTTCGCCCTGAAAATCGCGGATGGGAAAGCCCAGCAGCAGCAGAACGACCAGGATGATCGCACTGCTGCCCAGAATTGGATGCAGCCAGCGCAGCCGCTGGTGAACCGCTTTGGCTAGAACATAGGCCGCAATCGTAAGCGTTAACCCAAAGAGAGGGTCATGCAGAAAGTTTTGCACGTTCTTGCGCCTCCTTCTCTTTGGGTGCTGTCTTGCGGGCTATCATTCCGGTGACCCACAATACGGCAAAGGTGCTGCCGATAACGCCCACAACAATGGATACGACATTATGACCGATGAATGGAATCAGGGCCACTGCCCCAATGACATAGGGAATGAAAAAGAGCAGCAGATGGCTCGTTAGCAGATTGGCCGAATCTTCTACCCATTCCAGCTTCACAACTTTACCGAACAATGCGGCCAGGAAAAGAACCAGGCCAATGACATTGCCCGGAAGTGGCAGATGAAGCGTATCGTGCAGAAGCACCCCGGCCAGGCTGAATCCCAGCAGAATTGCAAACCCCCGCATGATTGTTAACCTCTTTTCCGCCGGGAATTCCCGGATACTTGTTGAAACATTTTTTTATTATAACAAAAGCGGTTGGTGGACGCGCAAAGACTTTTGACACAAATTCGTGACAGGTGGCTTTTTACCGTGTAAACTGGTTACAAAGTTGAGAGGCCCTTTTTTGCGCCTCCCAATCCTATAAGTCGAAGAAATGGAGTGAATTGGATATGACTACCCCATCCTCGCGTTCCCGCCGCGTCGTTGTCATCGGCACGGGCGACGTAGGAGCAACGACTGCTTACACCCTGCTGCTCAGGCAGCGCATGACTGAACTGGTTCTCATCGATGTGAACAAAGAATTGGCACTCGGCCAGGCGCTTGATATGAACCACGGCCTTCCATTCGTGGGCGGCGTCAAAGTATGGGCCGGTGATTATTCGGATTGCAAAGATGCAGCGGTCATCATCATCGCGGCAGGCGCAGCTCAGCGTCCAGGCGAGACACGTATCGATCTGCTGAACCGCAATGCCGGCATTTTTGACCAGATCATTGGTAACATCGTCAAGTATAATGATAACGGCATCATTCTCGTCGCTACGAATCCGGTTGATATTCTCTCGTACGTTTCGTACAAGAAAAGCGGATGGCCGGCTCATCGCGTCATTGGTTCCGGTACGCTGCTCGACAGTGCTCGCTTCCGGTATCTGATCGGCCAACAGAAACACCTCGATCCACGCAGTATTCACGCGCATATTATCGGTGAACACGGGGATTCCGAGCTTCCGGTATGGAGCATGGCGAATGTGGCCGGTGCTGCACTGAATCTGCCGGAGAATGTACAGGACGAGATTTTTGATAATACCAAAAATGCCGCCTATGCGATCATCAATGCGAAAGGTTCGACGTATTATGCCATCGCTCTTGCGCTGGACCGGATCGTCACAGCCATTCTGCAAAACGAAAGCTCCGTGCTCAACGTCTCGACGCTGCTCGATAACTACCATGGCATCTCGGACGTCTACCTCGGTCTGCCTTGCGTTGTAGACAGCACCGGCGTACGCGAACACCTGGAGATTCCAATGAACGATAAAGAGTTGGAGCTGCTTAACGCTTCGGCGGAAAAATTAAAATCGGAAATTGCGAAGGTGAATCTGTAAACGTCAAATGTCAGTAAAAGAGCCCCTGGCCTCTCCTACGAGAGTCCGGGGGCTTTTCGATGATCGGTGCCTATACTGATCCTCAGAACCTCACCTGTTCAGATTCTTACAATCTCCGCGCGAATCAGCCTTCCTGTGGAGGCATCGCATACAAACTCGCTTTCCTCAATCCACATCAGCGACGCGTGAGCCGTTCCCTGACTATCCGTACCGGTCACCATATAGTACGGCATGACGCGAATTTGTCCTTTGAGTTTGTCCCAAGCCTCTTCCAGCTTCAGGGTGGGCTTGGTCAGCACCTCGGCGAAACGTTCGGGACGCACACGGCGAAAATGCAGTTCATCCGCAGCGGCGGCAAGGCGACCGTTTCGACGTTCAACGTACAAATCCAGACAGGCTCCCAGTACGGGCAGACCGTGTACCAGCCGATAAACACGTACCTGAACGAACCCGCTCCCCCTGGCGCGGAAGGAAGAACGTTCCTTGCCCGCGAGAAAAGCCCAGCGGTACGCCTTGGGTCTTGCGCTACGCAGCAGGTAGTCGATCGACGCGGTACGCGCTCTTCGCAGCTCCTCACGATCCAGCGGTTCAGGGCGACGTCCTTCTGGAGTCGGGACTTTGCCCTGTAGCGTGCGAATGGGCGCTGCCGCACTGCGTTTGGATACGCCGCCGCCGCGCAGATCGATCCATTCCCACGGACCCAGCTTTTCCCCACGCGGGATAGGTCTGCCCGTACGGTCAAACAAACGGGGCGGAAATAGGTAGAACGGCAGCACACCCGACACATCGAGCGAATAAGCGCCGCGCAGACAAGAGACATCTTCCGGCGGCTGAATAGCGGCTGGAGGCGGTTCTTCCGGCAGTGGGTCAAATCGACAGGCCATCCAGTCTGTCCGCAGATCCAGCAGCTCTCCGGTAGCCCTCATCCGAATGAAGAGTCTTGGCCCACGATACAGCGGAATCCCACCATGATGACGGGCATATTCCAGCAGCATCTCCTCATTATCGAGTTCAATGGCTTGAATGGGCAGCAGCTCGGTCAGATCAATGTCAGGTCGAACCGTTGCGATATGCGCCCGTGCCAGCGACGAATAATGTGCCCCTTCCTTGTTGGACAGCAAACGCATCCCACCCGATTGATGGCTTCGGATGCCCGAAATCGGCTCTGACTGATTGCGTCTGTTCAAAGGCTTCTCCTCCCGTATATGCGAGTTGAACTTCGTTGAAGAAAGCGGAAGAAATCAGTAAGGCAGACCTTCATCATCGCGCTCATCCTGCCGCTCCAGCAGCCGTTCGGCTACCGTGCGGAAGTCTTCGGGTTGAAGCAGCTCAATGGGGGAATGGCCTTTGTCAAACAGGAAAGATTCTCCCTCCAAAATGACGGCATAACGCCCATTTAGACGCGTAATATGCACCCCATAGCCAAAATCGGCCAGCAGCCCTTTGACCTGCGTATTACCGAGCTTGAACTTCACTTCAATATCCGGCTGGAATTCGGTGATCCGTTCAGCGGCTTCCATGACCTGCTCCGGCTCCCATTTTTGCTGAAGATCTCGCTTGTCACTCGCCGTCCACAGCTCCAGATCATGTTCCTCGCGCTGACGTTCTTCACTGGTCTCGTCCGGCCATTTCTCTTCGACGTAACTCTGCACAAATTCCATCACCCGTTCGGTGACAATCTCCGGCACGGACTGCTCGTAGACGACAAACTTCAGGAAGTCTTCAAAATAACGCGCATGGGAAGGCTGATGAATCTTTAGCTCCCATTCTTCCGTCATCCCGGCTTCCGGCATATGCGGATACATGATCGACTTGATACTCTTGGTACTGATCGCCATCTCCACTTCATCAATCAGATTTCGCTCATCGGAGATGCGTGCAATCTTGTTCTCGAAGTCGCACTTCATCACGAAAATAAACGGATCATCGGAATGAGTGGTCAACTTGGCACGGGAGAGAATCAACGCACCTCCGCGAACCGAACCGGTATCCAGATAATTGCGTACCAGGTCGTCGCAGGCGTTTTTGAAATCCTCTTTGCCGTCGGCTGTCCGCATCCGGTTGAACATATTAAAATTCGGGTTGCTGTCCAGCTCATAACCGGGTTCCACAATAAAAGTGCCGATTTTGGTCGGCGCCTGTTCGGTTAGTGGGTTTTTCTCCACTTTGCGTTTGGCAATGCGTGAGAACTCGCCGTCCAGAAACTTTCTTACCGGGCTATCTTCATAATCATAATCATCCATCGTCTGGTAATGCTTGTATCCTCTTGCTCCTTGCCCTTCGCGTCCTTCAACCTGAATGACGAAAAACGACAGATATTCAATATCGAAACGCATAATTCCTTAATCCCCTTCTGCCTCCGCTTCCTATTGGATGCGCGGAAAAGCCTTGATAACGGCTGCTTAATGACGGTTATCGGGTCATTTTTGTGGCGAATGATAAACCGTCTGTCTGCCTACGATAGCACGTGTACCGCTTTTGAACAATCAGACTGTGCAAAATTTTGGACAACACCAAAAAGCAGCCCGTCGCTATGGACGAGGCCGCAATTGGATGATGCTGTATAGGATTCATTCGCACTGCCGACTACTCCAAGGTTACTTGCCCTGCCGCTGCTGCATGAACTCCAGACCTTTTTGCAGCAGTTCCTGCATGGAACCAAATTGAGTATGGGTGTTTACCTTCTCATTCAGCTCCTGTGGAGGAACGTTCTGGAGGGCATTCGGATCGCTGCCGCCAATGCCGAACTTTTGCAGCATCTCCGCTGCCGACTTGAATGGTGTGTATTTCTGCAAAAATTCCGAATTCAACAGTTGATCCAAAGGCAGCTTTTGCAGAATCTCGTTGAGCGGAAGCTTGTTGGCCATTTCGCTTAACCCACTCAGATCTCCCTGCTTCATCTTATTAAATGCATCGCCCAATCCTCCAAGATTAAATCCCATGGCAATCGCCCCCTTCTAAAATGTGTGTCACGACTTCTTACCCGCTTCGCCTGGCAGCTTAACATCGAGTCTGCTCATCGCTTCTTCTTTCTCCCGATTGGACACATGCGTATATACAGTTGTTGTCTGAATCGAAGAATGACCCAGCATTTCCTGTACCGTCCGAAGATCAGCCCCTTTTCTCAGCAGCATGGTGGCAAAAGAGTGTCTGAGTTTATGACTGGAGTAAGGAATACGCTGGTGCGGTTCCAGATGCTGCTGAAAACGGTCAAACGTATCGGCGGCCAGCTGCTGGATCGCGCGAATGGACATCCGGCGCCCCTTTTGCGAGACAAACAAGGCCTCTTCCCGATCCGTCCAGGGCGATAAACGCTGCTCGATGGCTTCTTCCAACACGCCGGCGACGGCTTCAGGAACGGGAAGTGTGCGCCATTTGCGCCCCTTGCCAAATACCTGAAGGGAACGCCGCTCTGCATTGTAATGGGAGACATTCAGTGCATGAACTTCGCCTACCCGCAGCCCCATATACGCCATCAGCAGGAAAATCGCCAGATTGCGGCCCCGGTATTTGCCATCGACTGCCTGGAGGAATTCACCAATTTCCCGTTCATCCATATAGACAGGCGCCCGGTTTTTTTCGGTTTTGGCCTTCTTGATCCCAACTGCCGGGTTATGCTCCAGCAGTTCAAGCTCAATTAACGCCTTGTACAAACAATGGACAGCGGCATGCTTGCGGTTTCGGGTGGCATCCCCTGCTCCTTCGCGTCTGGCTCTGGAGAGAAAAGACATGATGTGAATTTTCTTTACTTCTTCAAGCTCCCGTCCATCCAGCCCCAACAGAAACTGCCGCACATCGCTTAGGTAATTTTTTTGCGTGTAATCGGTGTATCCAGCGTCCTGCATCCATACCAGAAACGCCTCCAGGTATTCGGCATACCCCTCAAGCTGCTCATCGTCCGGTATCCGGATCATCCTCATATTCTGATCGCTCCGTTCTGCATCCCAAGTTGCTGCTTCATCTATTGTGGACGATTAGAGCCCCCGGATGCAACATTCGCGGAAGGGTCAGCAACCTTTTAGCGGCATCATACGTTGAATAATCGAAGACTTCTATCCAGAACTATCCAAAATAGTGAGGTGAAATGGATGGTATACGATCAAACTACCTGGTCAAGCTTGATCTTGCTGCTGATCTCATGGTTGGGCCTTTGGCTGAGATAATGGTGGATTTGGCAATAAAGAATACGTAATTATAATTATGTAAACTAAAAGAAATAAAAATTTCAACTTGAGGAGATTCCGACTATGAAACTCGTTAAATCATCTGCTGCCCTACTGCTCGCCACAAGTTTAACCTTATCGCTGCTACCCGCCGCTTCGGCCTCCCCTGTCACTTCATACAGCAATCCCTGGATCTCTTCCGCAAAAAATGATGAGGTCAAGTCGCTCAAGCCCGCCTGGACGCTTCAAACGGACAATTCCCCTGCTGTCGCCTCCGGTAATCTGGTCGTCTATTCGGTCAAAGGCAAGCTGCATGCCATCAATCCAGCGACCGGACGTGAACAATGGAAAGCTTCCTACACCGCCGCTTCCGAGCTAACCGTAGGCGAAAATGCGCTGTATTTTGTAGATCCTAAGGGACAGTTGATCGGCTTAAACGCCAAGACTGGTAAAACGCTGTGGAAAGCGAAAACTGGAATTAATCCCGAAAACAGCCAAGCTTCCGTTGCGTTAGCCAATGGGACTTTGTATGTCGGGGGTCCCGAAACGTTCCAGGCCTATCAGCCAGGCAGCGGCAAGCTGCTCTGGAAGCAGAAGACGGATAGTGTTTTTCCAGCTGATGTGTGGGGAATATATGATGGCGTGCTGGTGAGTTCTGCTGTCGTGAGCGGAGCCTTGACCGTGAATACTTATTATGGACATGATCCCAAGACTGGCAAGCTATTATGGTCACTTGGCGGCAGCCATGGCAGATTGCTGGACGTTCGCAAGGGGCATCTCTATCTGCGTGATGACTTTCCGATGATCGATTCTCAATATGCCGCGCGGCTGGATCAAGTGAATATCAAAACAGGCAAAATTACGTCTTCCCATGAATACGTTACGGTGCTGGATGGCCTGTCCCAACGAGCGGAGGAACTTCTAATCAGTGGCGATTACGTCTATATCTCGATGAAAAAGTATCCAAAAGATTCGCTTGAAGGTTATTCTTCCGCGTTGTATCGCTACAAGCTCGACGAAGACCCAGCCAAGCAAAAGCCCGTAACCTATGAAGACCGGGGAACTTTCCTGGCAGGCCCTTATATGAATCGATTTTTCGTGCAAAACGGACTTGAATTGCAGGCGGTACGTTTCGATGGCAAAATGACGCGAACCTACACCATGCCTGAAAATCCGGTATCTCGTATGGATCTAATCGGCACTGGCGCCTACGTAGGGCTGAGCGATGGCAACTTCTATCTGGTGGATATTGCGACAGGCAGCACGCTGGGATCTGTCCATGTCGGGGGCCGTGTGTACGGGCAGACGCTGCTTGCAGGTGGAATGGTAATTGTTCAGGCAGAAGGCAAGCTGGTCGCGGTCAAACGTCCGGCTGCTTTGAAGCCTTAACATCAGGTATGATCGGAGGACGGGCATCCTTGGAATTATGTTTCATCCAATTAAATGTTGCGGTATATAGTTGACGTAGGCTTTTTAACCAGACTACATAGACTTGCCGCTCTATTGATTGCATGGAAGTCCGGTATCGCCAATCTGCTGAGGTGTATGTACATGCACCCGAAAGGAGTTTTGATCCATGACAGATGCCAAGAAACCCGTTCTCGAACCTGCTGCCCAGAAATTCGCCGATGACAACGCCAAACCTCCGTTCCTCTTCAACCTTGGACCTGAGAAAGGCCGTGAGACAGTCAATGAGGTTCAATCCGGAGAGATCGATAAACCGGACGTTGATCTGGAAGACAAGACGATCAAAGGTGGTCCCAAGGGCGAAGTGACGCTTCGTATTGTGCGGCCAAAAGGTGCTTCCGGCACGCTTCCCGTCCTGCTCTACATTCATGGCGCAGGCTGGGTATTCGGTAATGCCCATACGCATGACCGCCTCATTCGTGAACTTGCGGTCGGCGCTGAAGTTGCAGTCGTTTTCCCAGAGTACAGCCTCTCCCCGGAAAACAAATATCCTGTTGCGATCGAGGAAATCTATGCTGCGCTGGAATGGATCGCTTCGGAAGGCGAGCAGCAGGGCTTCGACCTGTCAAAGCTCTATGTGGGCGGAGACAGCGTAGGCGGCAACATGACCGCCGCGATCACCCTGATGGCCAAAGAGCGCAGCGGCCCCAAGATTGCCAAGCAGCTGCTGTTCTATCCGGTCACAGACGCTTCGTTTGAGACCGAATCGTACAACCAATTCGCGGAAGGCTACTTCCTGATGAAGGAAGGCATGAAGTGGTTCTGGGATCAGTACACGACCGATCCAGCGGAACGTGACCAGATTACGGCTTCCCCACTAAGAGCGACCATCGAACAGCTCAAGGGGCTGCCCGAGGCGCTGGTCATTACCGGCGAAGCGGACGTTCTGCGCGACGAAGGCGAAGCGTACGCCAACAAGCTGCGCGAAGCCGGCGTCCCGGTTACGGCAGCACGCTTCCAGGGCATCATTCATGACTTTGTGATGCTGAACGCTCTGGCTGAGACTAATGCCAAAAAGGGCGCGATGCTGCTGGCTAACGCGTGGTTGAAGGGCTGAACGCCTTTTCGGAAAATATAATGAATGAGGAAAAACCAATAAAGAGCCGCTCGTATGGAGCGGCTCTTTATGATGTGTTATTTGGAGACGGAGGGTTTTGCAGCCGGTCTTCCTTTTACAGCAGTATTCCAATCGAGCGGGATGTCCACGGATTGAGCTTCACTTTCTTTGGACGTAGTTGCGGCAAATTCGGTTAACTCATCCGGATTCATGGGTGGGAAGATCGCTTCAAATAATAGCTCGTCCTGCGAGATCCGCTGCGGAGGATAATAAGCCGAATACCCATCCTCCTTATTGGAAGAGTTGAAATACGGGAACCAATTCTGGACGTCCCGATCGCTGTATTTCAGTTGAACTACTGTGCGATCCTTCTGGAAATCAATATTCGTTAGCGTCATCGTTTGCCCGTCGAAGCCTTTCAAAGTGACTGGCGTCTTACCATCGAAAGGTTGAGTCGCTGTCCCTGTATTGGCATCGCTCATGATTTGGGAATCGAAGATTCGCAATCTTAGTGAGGAGGGTTTGGGATTAATCGATTTGAAAGGATCAACAGTCTCACTCCATTTGACCACTCCTTTTTCTGAGCCATCTCCCGTCATCCACTGCGTGGAAAAACGGGTATCTTGGTCATCATAATACATGATACCTTGTGCAGAAATGTCTCCTGAAAGTTTTTGATCCATGCGAATCAAGCTGTAAGTAGGCCCGGCAGAAACTTCAGTCACGTTAAACTCACTCCCTTTATAAGTGAATGTCGTTCCCGGATAAAAGGTCGAAGTCAGCTGATCTATCTTGGCTGAGGAGAGGTCGATGTTCGCTTCCCACTTCCCATTTTTGGTAGCCAGTCGGCTCACTTTTAGATTGACTTGCAGATTCGTTGGTCTATCATAGGCATCGAATCTTTGTACAATTGTTCCTGCGAACCGATGAGGAGTCAAGAAAGTCTTAGAGCGTCTCGAACCCTGTGCCTGCGTGTCTACCTTCTCAGGAATTTTCAACTCATAATTGAACGAAGCGTTATCTGGATTTAATTCGGGTCCACCGCTTTGGTCGTCCACAACATAATCAATCATCAACTGTCCCCCATCATAGTAGGCTTTAACAAGGGTCAATGTAATACCTTGATCTTCAACCACGATATTTAGTGGAGTAGATAGTTTGTCAAGTTGCTCATCTATCACCTGTCTTGGCTTTCCTGACGCATAAATATCATCTAATTCCCGGAAATGAATCCCTGATACATCTGGCGCGGCGGGCATCGGCTTGGACGATTCAAGCAGACGAGCGCCCAGGATCGCTGCGGTAGCCAATACTAGAACAACAGCAGCGGCGATGACTCTTCTCATCTGACTTGTTGACTTGGAAACTTTGACGGGACGCATCTCTTTAATTTCTCCCTCCCATATGGATTCAAATGAAACACCAGGTCTCAGCTGATGAATAGATTTCGGGGCTTCCTGCTTCAATCGCTGCGCCAGGTTCTGTGCCGTGGCTTCACGTTGAGTGCTTTTATTTTCGCTCGTCATCGCAGTTCCTCCTTGCCTTTGACATAGCCCGATCTGTGATAGGCCAGCAGATCCGGATTCACCCTCAGCTTGGCTAACCCCGCCGATAGTCTGGATTTGCAGGTGCCTAGCGGAATGTTCAAGGTCTCCGCAGCTTCCTGAAGTGGAATCTCCGCATAATAATGCAGCAGGATCACCTCTCTGCTCTTATGGGGGAGGCGGCAGACCGCCTGCCAGAGTTCCTGCTGCCGTTCGCTCATCAGAACGATCGCTTCAGCCGTAAGATCTGTCACCCGGTCTGGCACCTGTCCAAATAGGGTCTGCCAATTGAGTTTGCGGTAATGGCTGCGTGCCAGATTAACGGCAATACGCGCCAGCCAGGGACGAAATGCCCGATCATCTCCTTCTTCCCCGCGATACTGGGCGTATTTATCGAAGGCACGGATGAACGTCTCCTGCGTCAGATCGTCTGCGAGCGTCTTCGATTTGGTCAACGCAAGCAATATACCGAAGATCGGCTTGGAATGATGTTCGAATAAACGCCTGGCCTCCTCACGGCTTAACGCCTCATTCATAGTGTCCCCTCCTTTTATCTGCCCGATATACGCTTTGAACCCACATTCAGTTCGCTTTTTCGCCCAAAAAAATCAATATTCTAAATTATATTTACTATAATTTTATTATGTAAACTAAAAAGAAACCACGATCTGATTTCCAGACCGTGACCTATCCGATACAGCATGAACACCGATTTTTGATTTTACTTATTCAATCATTTGTCATAATCAATCAAAGGTTACGAATCCCATCGCTTTTTTCGCTGCCAGAAGCGTTTTGTTAGCCTCTTCCGCAGCCCGTGCTGCTCCACGCTTGAGAATCCCATCCAGTTCGGTCGAATCGACGATCTCATGGAACCGCTGCTGAATCGGCGCGAGTTTCTCCACGACTACCTCGGCCAGTTCTTTTTTGAACGCCCCATAGCCCTGCCCTTCAAATCGCCGTTCGATGGCATCCGTTGTCTCACCGCTGAACACCGAATAGATTTCGATCAGGTTGCTGACCGCAGGCTTACTCTCCCAATCGTAGCGCACCTGTCCTTCGGAGTCTGTCACCGCACGAGACAGCTTTTTACGAATGACATCCGGCTCATCCAGCATCAGGATATAGCTGCCTTTGTTGGGATTGCTCTTGCTCATCTTCTTGTGCGGATCATCCAGTCCCATCACGCGGCATCCCACTTCCTGTACGACCGCTTCCGGCACGACGAAAGTCTGGCCAAAACGATTGTTAAAACGCTGTGCCAGATCGCGGGTCAATTCCAGATGCTGAGTCTGATCTTCGCCAACCGGAACATGCGTCGCACCATACAGCAGAATATCGGACGCCATCAGCGCAGGGTACGTGAACAATGCCGAGCTAACGCCTTCTTTGCCGTCGGACTTTTCCTTAAACTGCGTCATCCGGTTCAATTCACCGAAATAAGCCTGTGTCTCCATGATCCATCCCAGTTCTGCATGTGCGGGAACCTGGGATTGCAGGAAAATGACGGACTTGTCCGGATCAATCCCCGCTGCGACATAATAAGCCGCAATCTCCCGTGAACGTCGATGCAGCTCTTGTGGATCTTGAGCAACAGTAATGGCGTGCAGATCCGGCACAAAAAAGAAACTTTCATATTCATGCTGATCCTCGACAAATTGACGAAGTGCCCCTGCATACCCGCCGATATTCAACTCTCCACTTGGTTTAATTCCTGACAAAATACGTTTTTTCACATTTCCTGCACCTGTTTGTGTCATGTCGATCCTCTTCCTCTCTGTTTTCAACCTTGACGCTATTCACTCTCCGCGAGACCTGAACGACGCAAAAAAGACACTCCATCCCTAACAAGGGACGAAGTGTCTGTATATGCTCCGCGGTACCACCCGAATTTCGACCGTATGGTCGCTCTTGGACCCGTCAAGACGACTAACGGGGTTCCCCGAGATAACGGAGGGATGCCGTCGGCGCCTACTGATCGCATCTGCGATGTTCAGACCGAAGCGAATGGACCCATTCACGGAATGTCGTCATGCCGGACCTCGCACCAATCGCCGGCTCGCTGATATGACTCTAATTTCCGCTACTTTTTCCATTCCTAGCTTGTGAGTGTGGATGGTTGTTGTAGGTCAGTGTACGCCATGTGAAGTGAAAAATCAATCCTTCAAATCCGATTTTATTCACCTTGTTGAATTGCAGGCTCCCCACATTTGACGAATCTCCTCAGCTTCTTGCACCATCCTGCGGATCAATTCGGCAGCCGGCAGAACGCGATCAATCAGCCCCACTGCCTGCCCTGCCCAACCGAACCCTTCTTCCTCTATACCTTCGTGAATCCAGCGTTTGTTTATACGACTTCGCAGCAGATTTCGGATTGCAGGGTCTCCAGGGGTCTTCTTTTCCCTATCTGCAACGCTGCGAGAAAAGACATTACTTAGTGCCCGTCCGGGAGAACCTAGGGATGCTTTGAGAACCACGGTGTCGGCCTCTGTGCTGTGAAGCAAAGCCGTTTGATACGACGGGGAAGCTTGTGTACATTCCTGAGTGGCAATCCAGCGCGTCCCCATCATCACCCCCTCCGCACCGAGTGCCTGGGCAGCCATCCAACCGCGTCCATCGGCGATTCCGCCTGCGGCAATAACAGGAATATGAACGGCATCCACGATGGCCGGAACCAGCACCATGGTGCCTACACCATCTCGTCCGACATGCCCTCCTCCTTCATGCCCGACCGCCACAACGGCGGACGCCCCCGACTGCTCCGCCTTCAGAGCCTGTCTGCGGGAGCTGACCAGCACAAGCGTCACCACATGAAGGGAATGAAGCTGCGCCATCCATGGAGAGGGATCGCCTCCACTCAAGGACACCACAGGCACTTTCTCCTCGATCACAATCCGCAACCGTTCGGCCACATCTGCCTGCGGCATCCCAAGCGCGATATTGACCCCGAATGGATGCGACGTCAGCCGGCGAACCAACCGGATTTCCCGGCGCAGCGAAGCTGCGTCAGGCAGGCCCATGGCGGTGATTTGTCCCAGTCCACCTGCTTCCGACACAGCCGCAGCAAGAGTCGCGTCACCCAGATAGGCAAGCCCTCCTTGCAGGATCGGATATTGAATCTGTAACAACCGAGTGATGCGCGTCTCCCAGTCCATTTTACGCCTTTCCTCCCCGCTCTCTTCGCGTCCATTCTGCAAAAAAGGATTCAACTCCGTCGGTATGCCAGCTTGCATAGGGCTTCTGCCACAAGGTTATGCGAGAACCGTTCACACCAAAGATTTGCCCCGTCAAATCGGGATCTCGTTGACTCAGCAGATGTCTGACAAATTGAGCGATGCTCTCGGTATCCCCCACCTGCCACTCTGCTGGAAAAGGTTGACCCTGCCGTCTCGCACGTTCAGTTAGGCGTTCGATCACCGGGCGTGTCATGTCCGTGAGCGCTGCCGGGGCAATGGCGTGGATTCGGATATGTTCTCGCCTCAATTCCTCCGCCAGCGTCCATACAAGACCAAGCATCCCGGCTTTCGCCGCGCTATAGTTTGCCTGCCCAACCGAACCTTTCAAACCTGCCGTCGAAGTCAGAAGCAGAATGTCTCCTCCTCTTGCCGACAAATAGGGCAGTGCGCGGCGTATGCAATAGAAGGCTCCGGTGAGATGGACGTTCAACACGTCGTGCCAATCCTCGTCAGTCATGTTCCTAATCTTGCGGTCACGCAGATTGCCTGCGTTATGAATGAGCATGTCGATTGTGCCGTATTTCTTCACCGTGGCCTCCACAAGCAGCGTCACTTCGTCAGGGTTGGATACGTCTGCCTGCACCCCCCAGGCCTCTCCATTCTGCTCCGTAATCTCTTCTACAACCCGATCCACCTCCCGCTGCCGAAGCCCGTTAACGATGACTCGGCTGCCGTATGCCGCCAATTCGAGCGCCAGAGCACGACCGATTCCACGGGTGGACCCCGTAATCAGAATGGTTTTGCTCAAATCCTGGCCCCTATCCTTCTGCATAAAAGACTCCTCTTGCGACCGTCTCTCCGTATTCCGATGTGACGATCACTTCGATCCCGCTCTGCGTTTCGTTATAAACCATACAAATTTCCGTCTCTGCATACACAGGGCTAACAAATTGCATCTCATAACATCGAATCCAGCGTTTGGGCTGAAGTTTAGTGTACATGGAGAGGGCAGCGCCCATGATATACATGCCGTGCGCGATAGACCTCTTGTTTTCTTTTGGCTTATGCAAGGCAGCATGGTCTTCAGAGGCGGCGGCAAATCTGTCAATAGCCGCCTGTGTAACCTTCATTCTCATCATTTCTCCTCCAGCTAATTATTCAAATGAATGAGCACGGTTTCCGCACTCAGGATATGCTCTCCCTCACATTTGCACGTCATGAGGTGTGTATATAACGTAAGCGGCCCACTTCTCCCCTTCTTCTGTTCAGAGTGAGTGAGAATCAACACGCAGTCCAGTGTAGAGTCAGCCAGCAGCGGCTTGGCGTAAACAAAAGATTGGCGTCCGTGAAGATAGCTGTTATCAGGTCTTAGCCACGGCGCATCGATGATGTTCCAGAAGACGACTGGCATGGTGGGAGGAGCGATCCATCTGCCGGAATGTGAAGAGAGCGGCATGTCCAGGGCACGTGCGTAGGCGAGAACAGATTGTGAGGTAAGCCGGTAGGTGAAGGTCAGCTCTCCCATTCGACAGCCTCCACCAGGGCGGCCAATCCCATGCCGCCTCCAATACCCATTGCAGCCATGCCCCGTCGAAAGGGATGTTGCAGCATTTCAGCGTATAATCGCGTGATGAGGATGGCGCCAGATGCTCCATAGGGATGTCCCAACGCCAGCGCCCCACCAGCTCGGTTCACTCGATTCTCAGGAATGTGCAGCAGGCGCAGCGAAGCAAGAGTCTGGGAAGCAAAAGCCTCATTAAACTCCATATAATCCAGATCCGATGCTGTTAGCTTGTGACGTTCCAACAAGGTTCGCACCGCTGGGACAGGACCGATCCCCAGAAGCTGCGGGTCAACACCCGAGGCCTGGGCGTCAACCCATTTCATGACCGGGCGCAGTTTCATCTTCCGGCACCCATCACTCGACATCAGCAGCACCAGAGCGGCTCCATCGTTGAGGGGACAGGCATTGCCCGCTGTCACGGTGCCGTCTTCCGCAAAAACCGGCTTCAGTTCCTCCAATTGCTTCAAGCTTGTGGTCGCTCTCGGACATTCATCAGCGCCGATTTTGTTGCCTTGAACGTCGAGTGGAACGATCTCCTGCTCGAAACGGCCGGTGAGCTGGGCATGTACGGCCTTACGGTGGCTGTTTAGCGCGTACTTATCCTGTTCTGCCCGAGATATGTTGTATTTCCGGGCGACATTCTCAGCGGCTATTCCCATGTCAGGATCGCCGTAACGCTCCGGGATAAAGCGGGCACGTGTATAAATGGAAGGTATTCCTGTTGGCGTTTCAGGTTTGGCCATTTTCCACGGCGCCCGACTCACACTTTCGACTCCTCCCGCCAAATATACCTCTCCAGCTCCGCTTTGGATCAACCTGGCCGCCAGATTAACGGCTTCCAATCCCGATCCACACTGGCGATCTACGGTCATGCCTGGAACCGACACCGGAAGGCCGCTCTCAAGAGCAGCCAATCTCCCGATGTTGCCACCTGGCCCTATAGTATTTCCGATGATGACATCATCAATGGATGAAGGGGGTATAGGAACGGTGGACAAGATCGCAGAAATGAGCGGAGCCAGCAGTTTTTCAGGTTCTAATGGACGCAGTGCTCCGCCCGCTCGTCCGATGGGCGTCCTTCTGGCCAACACGATCATCGCCTCCCTCACTCCGCTCTCCCTCCCACTTGCTTTTTAAGCTGCTGACGGGCGATTTTTCCACTAGGCGTATAGGGAAAGCTATCCGTTTCGATCAGCTGTTTGGGGATTTTGTAGCTCTCCAGATAGGCCAAACAGAACTGTCGAATCTCCCCTAGCGTGCGTCGCTGTCCTTCGGATCGCCAGCGCACCATCGCTACGACTCGTTCTCCCCATCGTTCGTCCAACTCGCCGAAGACGACCGCTTGCTCAATTTCAGGCATACGTTGGAGAACGGCCTCGACTTCCTCGGGAAACACTTTGAGACCCCCGCTTTTGATAAGATTGCCCGAACGACCCGCCAGATAAAGGCCGTTTTCTGCGTCGCCGTACACTTCGTCCCCTGTGCGCAGCCAACCATCCTGCAAGAGCGCACTCTGTTCTTTATTGAGCAGCTCCTTCTGGGATGCGCCATAACCAGTAAAGATCATGTCGCTTCGTACATACAGCTGTCCGATCTCTCCGGGAGGCACTTCATGGAAATGTTCATCGCGGATGGAGATTTCTACACCTTGGAAGGGACGTCCCAGGGCACCGATCCGATCTGGCTCCCTCGCATCTCTATAACTGATGTAACTTGCTTCCGAGGAACCATAATATTCGTAAAGTGCAGTGTTGGGAAAAAGATCGCGGCAGCGCTGCTTGGATTGTTCGCTCCAGGAACTCCCTGAGCTGATGAGTGCACCGATAGGTACTTGAGTCTGGGTAAACTCAGCGAGTGTCGTCAGAGAATCGATCATGGCGGGCACAACGTGCAGCGCCATACCGGGAAAAGTCGTGCATACCTTCAAGAGTTCCGCTGCATCGAATCGTTCAAACATATGGAAAGTCGTGCCGTTGTGGAGCGATTGCATCAGAGTGAACAGCGTCAGAGAGTGAACCAATGGACCAGGTGCCGACACTTGTTCATAATCAGCCAGGCAAAAAGCTCGTGCCGAAGCCTCGAAACTTCGCAGCCAGGACGAATGGGTTCGGGTATAGGCTTTAGGACTTCCAGTCGTCCCCGAGGTATACCCGATAAAGAGTTTTTTATTAAACGAGATTGAACCTTTCATTTTTTCTAATGAGGAGATCCAGCTGCTGTAGCTCACGGTTTGTCGGGAGTCGGAAAAAGTAAGTCCAAAACCCGACATCTTTGGTCCGCCCAAAGGCTGGATTGACGGTGACTCTCCGGCGATTATTCTGGGTCTGCACCTGGTAAGAGCCTCTACCAACGTTTTGTTGTTCCATTTAACATCCATCAGAACCGGTACACAACCCGCATAGATCGCTCCCAATAGCATCTCAATGAATTCGATTCGGTTGCCTGCAACAATCGCTATATTTCCAGGTACGCAGTCGGATTGTCGAAGCCCCTCTGCCACAGCTTCCATTCTTGCTCTCAGAAAGCGATAGCCATATGACTGTTCTCCAACGGTTATCGCCACTTTTTCCGGCATTTGCTCGGTGTGTTTCAGGAAACCTTCAAGGATATGGATCGGATGAGAAATGATAATCACCTGCCGAATTTCAATTTGGATGTTAGTTCATTTGAAAATCCAAGCCGATTGTTCAAGCAATCGGACTAATGAATGCATTATAAAAGAGACTTCATCAAATGTAAACTCATGATAAATATTTTTGGTTAACAATGAGGCGTTTAGAACTTTGTTTAACAATCAAGATTTATTTTAAACATAATTTATATTATGTAAACTAAATAGTGTGAGATAATTTGACCTTTTAAAAATAAGAGGTTATTCCCATGAGTTCCAATTGTTTTTTATAAAGGCGCAACTTTCTACCACATTCGACAGTCTATGAAGTATGCTCTCATTCTACATTTTCTAGGAGGTTTTTTAATGAAAAGAGTTACGCTATCTTCCAATCTGGCCCATCGACATTTGAAAACGGGTCTGGCAGCTGTTCTTCTGGCCGGAACTTTCGGCGCCTATGCCGGAACTCCAGCGCAGGCAGCTCCTGTTCAAACGGATCTCAATGTCCAACTAACGCCGCCTGAAGGAAGTTCTCTACCCGCTTGGAGCCGATCTGCCGACTCTATGCGCCCTCTCCTCAGCGGAAACGTTGTGTATTACCAGGCTGGTTCCAAATTCACCGCTGCCGATGCCTCAAAAGGCAAAATCAAATGGACTTATTCTGCCAAATTGGCTGCGCAGCCAGTCCTTCTGAACCAATCCCTTTTCATTGCAACAACCCAAGGGAAAATCGTTAAAATGAATGCAAAGACGGGCAAAGTGGTTTGGACGAAAGATGCGCCGGGTAAGCCCTCGAAATCTTCTCAAGACTACACGGTAGACAATTTTATGCTTTCGGGAACGACGCTTTATATCAATGATGCCAAAGGACTGACCAAGACCAGCGCAGCAAACGGCAAGAAGATTGCCAGCTTCCCAAAATTTGAAGGGTTGATTCAAGATATTCGCGGAAATCAGATCTTCAGCCTGTCCGTCGAATCAGGCGCTTACATGAGACAAATCTTGCGAGCATATGATGGACAGACGGGTAAGCAGCTTTGGGAAGCCGAAGGCGACCATGACGGAATCCTGGGATACGCCGGCGGTTATCTGTATGCCCGCAATATTCCGATCAGTATGGATCAGGGATATGCGGCGAGTATCGACCAGATCGATCCGAAGACCGGCAAAGTCGTCAAACTCTTCAATTATATTCCGGTCGATTTTATGGGCGGCATGTCGGCAGAGACAGTGATGATGGCTGACGGTTATTTCTATATCGTGCAAAGAGGCGAACATTCAGGAGATATTCAGCGGATTCCAGTCAACGCTCCTTCCGAGACGAAACCCGAGACTATAGCGGAATTAAAAGGACCCATCAAAAAGCTGGCTGCGTACGGCAAAAGCTTTGCCGCTTTGTCGAAAAGCGGAACCGTCTCGGTATTCGATCTAGAAACCGTGAATCTTCAGGTGTCGGCTTCCACAAAAGAGCAAGATGCCATCGCCCTCCTTTTCCAAGACAACAAGGTGTTGGTTCAAGGATTGGATCGGTTTTCGGTTGTTCAAGTTCCACCAATAGGTCGGGATTAAAATCAGAATCAAAGATTGCTTACGAGGCGTTTTCCATACTGGCGATATACTATTTACCATAATATAATTATGTAAACTAAGTGAAAATATTTTGTTTTTTTGTTTATTTTTGGACTGCTTTTGAGGTAGATAAGTGGTCGCGCTGGACTTAATTAAACGATTTAAAACGAAACAGCGTATAATTTATATTATACGCTGTTTTTATTGGTCGATTTAAGTCGTCAATTTCCTCTTATCTACCCGCTTCATTACCGATATTCCGCCAACAAAGCCCGACAAATAATACGATCAACCCTAGCAGCACAAGGTAAAAACTCAACGCCGGCATGCGGAAATTAATGGTAGGTTCATACTCGACAACAACACTAAACGCGATCAAAGTCATGCCCGCCGCCATAATACGACCGCCCGTCAAATTTTTGCGATACCACGTAAAGGCGGCGATCAATCCCAAAATAATCACCAGGAAAATCAACACTACAATAACCTTCAATCCATCCTCTGTGATATGAAATAGCGAATATACGGGATCGTGTTCTTCTGCCATGCACCAGTCACTCCTTTTCTCAAATTCCTTATCTTTATATAAACGCCTTTTCCTATAAAAGGTTGGACTATTTAGATAAACAGAGCGAACTGATGAATCTTTCTTTTAAATCAACGTAATATTTATTATGTAAATCTGTAAAACGAAGTAATCTCCCATTAAGAAAGGGCCATGCCCGATCAGAAGGTACTTGAACCTCGCACCTTCCGATCGAATACAGCCCCGCTTTTAAATTCAATTAATCTTTCAAAAATCCAGGTTCCCGGTAGCTGGGATTTGGATACGTATAGAACCCTTCCCCAGTTGCTTTACCAAGCTTGCCTTTGTCGATGTATTCGGTCTTCAGCAGATCCGCCACTGCTTTATAATCCGCATCTCCACTCTGATCCGCTCGGGTCTGCGCAATATGGTAAGCCGTGTTGATGCCGACAATATCCAGCATGCCGAACGGCCCAACCGGAGCGCCAGTGCCCACCATCCAGGTCTTGTCGATCGTTTCTACATCTGCAATCCCAGTGACCAGCAGTTTTTGAGCGGAACTGAGCAGGGGAACAAGCAGGGAGTTTACAATATAGCCCGGCTGTTCTTTTTGCAGAGGCAGAGCGACCATACCGATTTCTTTGGCAAAAGCGACAACATCCTGGAAGACCTGATCGTCTGTGCCGGCGTGTCTCATGATTTCGCCCGTGTTATTTTTCCAAATTTCGTTTGCGAAATGCAGAGCCAAAAACTTCTCCGGGCGTCCGGTCGCTTCTGCAAACTGGCTTGGCAGCAGCGTGGACGAGTTGGTTGCAAAAATCGTATGCGCAGGAGCCACTTTCGCCAACTTTTCATAAAACTCAATCTTGACCGGCACCGATTCAGGCACGGATTCAATAACCAGATCCGCATCCTTAGCTGCCAGGGCCAGATCACTCTGGAACTTCAGCCGTCCCCAAGCCGCTTCCAGATCCTGTTCGGAAGTACCCAGATCCTCAGCGTAGCGCGGTTTAAGCTGTTCAATTCTGCTCTTGGCACGTTCCAGCGCTTCGTCGTTAATGTCATAGACGGTCACCGCAAAACCATGCAGGGCCGTTTGAAAAGCGATCTGGCTGCCCAGTACACCACTGCCGGCGATCAAAATGTTGGAATAACTCATCTTCAAACATCCCTTTCAATTTTAAGTTAGTTTATATAAAAAAGTTTACATATCACTCTTTTATCATAACGCTTAATTTAATTTTAAGCAACCTAAATCATCGATAATTTGACGATTCTTTGAACGTTCTCCTATCGCAAACAGGCACTTCGTTTCTGCAACTTCTAGGTCACAGATCCAAAGTGCCTGTTGGCTTTCAGGACGAACCATACCGTCCAGAGATATGATTTTATGCTTGTTTACACTTTGAACTTTTCGATCTGTCCACGCAGCTCCTCTGCGATTACAGCCAACCCTTCTCCAGCCGTTGCGATCTCTTCGATCATCCGCAGCTGTTCAGCCGTACCCGCAGCTGCCTCTTCGGTACCCGCCGCATTTTCTTCCGAGATCGCCGCCAGATTCTGACTCAGATCCATGATCTTGTTTTTGCTTGTCGTCATTGTTTGCGAAGAATGATTCAACTTCTCGATAATCGTCTTGATAGTCTCAATCGCACCCGCAATCGATTTGAAGTGATGTTCCGTTGTGTTGACGCTCTCGGATTGTTCTTCCACAACAATCTTCATCTTCTGCATGAGTACAACGGCATGCTGTGATTGATCCTTCAATTCATGAATGACACTCTTAATATCATTGGTGAAGGTATTGGATTGCTCCGCGAGTTTGCGAATTTCATCCGCCACGACTCCGAACCCACGTCCGGCATCACCCGCTCTAGCCGCTTCGATCGCTGCATTGAGGGCCAGAAGGTTCGTCTGATCGGCGATATTTTGAATCATGCTGCTGGCACTTTCAATCTTTTCTGCACTGGTACTGTTATTTAAAATGATCTGCTGTACCGCGTGCGAAGCTTCATTATTCTCCTGGTTTTTGTCGATCAGAATCTTCAGCACCGCGAATCCGGCTTCTTTCTCCTGATCGATCTGGAGCGTGGCGTGATTCAATTCTTCACGGAACACGGAGTCTTCTTCGATTCCATGCCCTACCTGTTCAATACTGTCAACCACATGTTCGGTATCCTGCGCCTGATCGGTTGCGCCTCTGGCAATCTCATCAATGGCCTTTGTGATTTCTTCCGAGGCAATGAGCACCTGCTGCGAAGTTGCAGATAACTGTTCGGACGAAGCCGCCACATGGCCTGAGACTTCCGCTGTTTTGGAGACAAAATTGGCTACGTTGCCGCGCATCTCTTCCAATGCCCGCACAATCTGCCCCGTTTCATCCTTTTTATTCAGGTATGGCTTCAATTTGGAATTCTCTTCGGTGGTGAAGTCGAGTGCCGAGAAATCCTTCATCTTCTGCGCTACCGCAATGATCGGTCTGGTAATGCTGGAAGCCAAGACACTGAAGAACGCGATGGTTAGCAGCAGGATCAGCAAGGCGGATATAATAACCCCTTTAATCAGGTCCCACGACTTGGAGCTGAGTTCCGATTTCGTAATGGCGGAAGCAACAACCCAGCCCGTATTGCCTGCTTTCTCAGGGTTGATCTCATACACTTGTCCGTCGATCTTCACGCTGAAAGGTTTAGGGGAATCGGCCATCACTTTCTCCAACCCCGGAATATTTACATCCTGAATCATCTTGAAGTTATTGGCTGGATTTTTGCCGTCCGCGATAATCATGCCTGACGAATGGATCAGCATGGCGTAGCCGGTATCACCCAGTTTCATATTTTTCAGAATATCGCTGATTACATTTTGTTGAACGTCCATGGCAATCGCCCCAATAACTTTTCCGGAGGCATCCGTTACGGTTCTCGCACTGCTAATCAGCAGCTGCGAGTCATATTCATACGGGTCGGTACGAATGATTTCTCCCGGTGTTTTCATCGCTTTTTCGTACCACGGTCTTTTGCTTGGGTTATATCCGGCTGTGATCTTCGATTCCGGCCACTGGACATACCCGCCATCAGGCAGGCCCAGATAGAGATACTGTGTGCCCGGATGATTGTCTGCATAACGTTTGAACACCTGGAAAATATCCCGTTCGCTTCCGCCGTTTTGCAGCGGCGTCATCGCCGTATCTACTTTTGTATCTTGATAGGTCTTCATATTCTTGGCGCTCATCACCGTTGGATCGATCGCCAGCGTAGCCATGTTGTTGTCCAGTTCCTTGTAATAGAGATCAATCGTTTGCTCAATGATGTCCAACTGCTCTTTGGAATTGGAGTAATAATCCTCATAGGATCTGGCGTTCAGCGTATACGAGATGTAGGCGCTCAAGATCCCAAAGGCCAGAATAATGGCCAAGCTGGACGTCAACAAGAGTCTTAAACGGATTCCGGAAAGTTTAAATTTCATCAAAGTTCCTCCTTGTAGGATAGGTTTCAGTATAAAGCCGCATAAGCTTTCCCTGCATCGCTGTTCTCCAATCGTGCAAATTAACAGCATCTGAATGGTGTCAATCTGAAACCTGGGAGGAACGCAAAGTCATTAAATCAACTGGCTTATCCTATTATTCGGCTGAGCTTCTTTGTTAATGAAGATTTCCTGGGTCGTTTTTGAAGGAATAGCCAAAAAGACGGAGAGCATTCTCCGCCTTCGTGATTGATCCGATGATCCGCTTTCCTCTATGGATGAGAAAACTGCTTTGCGGAAACGTCGTTAAGCTTGCGCGGTAGGTCGGATTACGATCTCGCCTACGTCTATCTCATCGGGCTGTTCAATAGCGAACGCAACCGCCCGTGCCACCGCCTCGGGTGCCATGGCAATCTGATCGCGCATCTGTTCCAGGTCAGCCTTGATCCGATCATTGGATATACTTTCTGCAAAGTTGGTCTGGGTGATGCCTGGAGAAATAATCGTCACGCGCAGTCGCTCTCCCGCTTCCTGGCGCAGTCCTTCCGAGATCGCCCGTACCGCAAATTTGGTGCCTGCATAGACTGCCTGCTGCGGAACAATGCGATGTCCAGAAGTGGAAGCGATATTAACAAAATGACCAAAACCCTGCTGGCGGAAAAGAGGGAGCGCTTCTGCAATTCCATACAATAGGCCTTTGAGATTGACATCGATCATCGCTTCCCATTCATCCACACGAAGTTCATCCAGGTACGAAATGGGCATCACCCCCGCATTGCCCACAAGGACATCCAGCTTCCCGTAATGCTGAACAGCCAACTGAACCAGTGCGGCGACTTCCTGACGATTGCGCACATCCGTGCTGGCATAGACAGCTTCACCGCCAGCATGTACAATTCGCTGCGCCAATGCTTGCAATTTGTCCGATCCTCGGGCACCGAGAACCAGCTTGGCTCCCCGTTGTGCCAGAAGTAAAGCGGTAGCTTCCCCAATTCCACGGCTTGCGCCAGTTACGATGACAACTTTTTGTTCGAGACCCATCTCCAAATCCCCACTTCCCCTAAGCTGTTTTTAGGCGCCTATAGAGGGTGCAGCTGCGCACGTAGTTCCTGTTGGAAGTGCAGCCTGATAATTCGCCTCGCTGGATGGAGACGAGTCACTTATCTATGACGACCTGTTATTAGCATAGGCTGGGACGAGCGTAGAGGGGTAACCCATATGAACATGATTCTTGCCTATTTCTCTTCCGTATGGTTATCCTATAGACATTCTTTCTCTATCTATTCTTTACCTATTCTTTCTATATACCTTCTACTCAGGATAAAAGGAGGCTGGTTTATGAATACAAATGATTTCTCTCACATGACTCTATGCCAAGAGATAGCCGAGCGGATCGCTGTTCTCGCTCCTTCAGACGGGGTGCATGATTCCTCCATCCCGTCCCTGCGATTTCGCCGCGTTTCACAGCCGATCAGACCCGAGCTTTCTTTTGCCTATTCGTCCTGGTATCTCATTGTACAGGGTTCCAAGAAGGTGACTTTAAATGGAGAACATTATCGCTACAGCCCGCTGCATTATCTGGTGAACCCCATTCATCTGCCCGTCATCGCAGAGATCGACGAAGCCTCCCCGGAACGCCCTTACCTGAGCCTCCAACTGGAATTTTCTATGGAGATGATTCAGGACATGCTGGGAGAACCTCCGCCGATTCCCAAGGGACGTCTTCATTCCGCGCTGTTTGCCAGCCCGGTCACTTCAGACATTCTGGATGCGTCGCTGCGATTGGTTCGGTTGGCACAACGGTCAGAGGATACTCGGTTTTTGTCCTCGCTTGCCATTCGGGAGATTCTGTATCACGTGATTCACAGTGAGCAGGGCCCCTGGATTGCCCGTTTTGCCCAGCCATCGAGCTTGCCTAATCGTATGGCGCAGATCGCCGACCGGATCAAACGACAATATAATCACTCGCTTAATGTGAAGCAGTTGGCAGAAGAGGCTCATTTAAGCCCCGCCGCGCTGCATAAACATTTCAAAGCAATAACGGGGCTAAGTCCCATTCAGTACCAGAAGACGCTTCGCCTTCAGACAGCGCGTCATCTTATGTTTTTCTCCAAACTGGAAGCTGCGGAAGCGGCCTTTCAAGTGGGATATGAAAGTGCTTCGCAGTTCAGCCGCGAATATGCCCGGATGTTCGGACTTCCGCCTCGAGCAGAGACGCAGCGCCGGTTGGAGGAGACGAACGATTAAGGAAGTCACGAATGACCAGATGTTCTGGTGATTGCAACGAATCGGTAAACAATAGAAATTGGTGACTAAACACAAGCGAAAAAGCCGTAAGCGGGCGCTCACGGCTTGGCTTTATCTAATCCACGGAATCGAATATTAACCTTTGCTCTGAACGATGCTGGGTTTAAGTGAGTCCTGCGTTAAATCCTTCGATCGCCGCCGAGACTTCGCACGGATACGAAGCCGTAAAGTCAGGCGAAAATCGCTTCATCAGCTCGGATGAGTCGTACCCCCAGCCTGCGGCAATCATTCGGATGCCCGAACGTTGTCCGGCTTGAATGTCGCGCAGCTCATCCCCAATATAGAGAGCTTCGTTGGGTTTAAGCTTGTTATCGCGCAGGAAGGAGTGAATCGCCCGATGTTTGCCAAACAAACTGAAGCATGAGCGAACCTGAATAAACTGATGAATCTCATGATGGCGAAGGAAAGACCGAATATTGCTCTCCAGGTTGGATGAGATAATACTGAGCTGATACCCGCTTTCGTTCAGCTCCCGAATCAGATCTCCTACCCCGTCTTTTAATTCCAGGGTTTTGATCTTCCGGCGATATTGGGAAAACAACTGAATGCCTAGAAAAGGAAGACGGTAGAGCGGAATTCCCAATGTCTTGGAGCGTTCACGTATGGACTGACCGGCAAAAGGTTCTGTCTCATCGTCGCCGATCGCCCGGTATCCATGCTTGGCCGCCAAGCCGTTGTACAGCTCGACAATAAGCGGGCGGGAGTTGACAATCGTTCCATCAAAATCGAAGATCACATGCCGAATCATAGTCCATACCTCCTTCAAAAATGGGTTCCTGCCTCTATTCTTACAAGCGCTTTCATAGATGAATTACCCGAAAACGGTCTATCGGAATAGATATGTTTATTATAACGGATTTTGCGCCTTAAAAATAAAGATTTTAGGAAATTTAAACGGAATTTAAACAAAAAGCAGCGAATCGGGGCTCTAGAGTCCTGATTCGCTGCTTGATCTTAGGGCCATAATAGACCGTGTTCCCAATGTCCTTCGGCGCGAAGCCGGTACTGGACACGGGTATGCTTGCGGCCGGTATCCGCCTGCCAAAATTCGGCTTCATCGATCTCCAGCGCATATAATCGCCATAGCGGAGCGACGCGCTCGGGATCAGCTGTCAGCTCCTCACGGCTTTCCGCCAATGCTTCCTCCAGTTCCTCTTCGCTGCCTAGAGGTTCACTTTGACGCCCAATCCGGGCAACAGCCCTCGCTTCCATGGAGCGACGCCGGAAATCCTGGGCGCCTTCCTCCGCTCCAGTCTCCCGGGCTGTTCCCCGCAGCCGAATCTGCCTGCCCAGAGCAGGCCAATAGATCTGTATCGCCGCATGTGGGTTATGCTGCAGCTGATGGCCCTTCCGGCTCTCCATACTGGAGGCGAAGTAGAAGGTCTCCCCATGCACATCCTTAAGGATCAAGGTTCGAGAATCGGGACGCCCCTGTTCATCAACGGTAGACAGCGTGACAGCATGCGGTTCAAGAACTTCCTCCCGCAGCGCTTGGGCGAACCATTCCAGAAACAAAGCTCCCGGCTTCTCCGGAAGGGAGTGGACGTCGAAAGGATCGAATGGGCCAGCAAGCGAGGTTAATCCTTTGAACAACGGATTCCGGTTATCCTTGGACGATGTATTCATAGGCTATACCAGACGATTTAACGTCTCAAAATCTTCGTCACTTAGCGATAATCCAGCTGCCGCTACATTCTCATCCAGATGGGATAAGGTGGATGTGCCCGGAATCGGCAGAATGACCGGGGAGCGGCGAAGCAGCCAGGCAAGTGCCACCTGTGCAGGCTTGGCTCCTAATTTTTTGGAAATTTCATCAAGCGAACCGCCTTCTCTGGCTAATTGGCCGGTTGCCAGTGGAAACCAGGGAATGAACGCGATACCGCCCGCTTCCGCCTCCTCCAGTACATCTTCGGCTTTTCGATTAGAGAGATTGTAGAGATTCTGTACGGATACAATGTCTGTAATCTCCCGTGCTTCGCGCAGCTGTTCGACGCTGACTTCGCTTAATCCGATATGCCGAATCTTGCCCTCCTTGCGCAGCAGTTCCAATTCACCGAGCTGTTCGGCAAGCGGTACTTTGGGATCGATGCGATGAAGCTGGAACAAGTCGATCCGCTCTACACCCAGGAACCGAAGACTCATCTCAGCCTGCTGGCGCAGATATTCCGGTCGTCCCACAGGCCGCCAGTCATTGGGACCGGAACGTGTGAGTCCAGCTTTTGTTGCAATCACCAGGTCGTCTGAATATGGATGCAGCGCTTTACGAATCAGCGGCTCCGCCACGACTGGACCGTAAGAGTCGGCGGTATCAATAAAGTTCACCCCAAGCTCTACGGAACGCTTCAGCACCCGTACTGCTTCATCCGGATCTTTGGGGTCTCCCCACACTCCTGGACCAGTTAACTGCATCGTTCCGTATCCCAGGCGGTTAACCGTCATATCGCCTCCAATCGTGAAGGTGCCTGAATCCGCAGCTGTAATGTTTGTTTCGGTCATCACAAACGCTCCTCTCATAATGAAAGTTTCCTTCTCTCATTACCCCTGGCAAGCTGACAACAATCGGTTCCTGTCCAAGGAGACTTACTGCTTAGTGAAGATCTTCCTCTGCAATCAGGCCGTACTTGACGAAGCTTGTGGCCAAACCATCTTCAGCCAGTGTACCTGTCACATGATCGGCAATCGCCTTCAGTTCTTCCCGCGCATCACCCATGGCAATTCCAACCGCGCAGTATTGGAGCATCTCCAGATCATTCCGTCCATCTCCAATCGCAACGGTGTCCTCCGGACTTTTCCCCAGATGCTCAAGCACATCGGCGATGGCAACCGCTTTATGTACGCCTGGCACGGCCAGTTCTCCGCTGTCTCTGCCGAAGATGGGGACCGTGCATTGTAGTACCTCAAATTTCCCGGCAAATTCGGCTCGGATATGTTCAAAAGGCATCGCACTTTCCAGGAAACAAACCTTGTTCACATCGCTTTTATACAAATCCGGTTCGTCGTACGTCAACGTTCCCAGGAAAGGATGGGGATTCTGCTCAAGCTGTGCGCGTGCCGCCGGATCGTGCTCCACATCGCCATAGAGCAGACGAATCAGATGGTCCTTCAGATTACGACTGGCATAGAGGCCTGCATTGGATTCCAAATAGAAGTCGATTGCGTTCGCTTCAAAAAAGTCTACCATGTGGCGAACATCCTCCGGGGATACCTGTTTATGATAGAGCGTCTGCCCTGCACATTCTACATACCCTCCGCCTGCCCCAATCAGACCATCAAAGCCAATCTCCCAGATCGCCTCATAGATTTCCGGCTTGGAGCGCCCCGTACACAGATAGAGCTGGTGACCATTGGCGCGCGCCTGCTTACAGGCACGGACAGCGGATGCCGGCACCCAGCCATCATCGCCGACCAACGTCCCATCAATATCGATAAAAACGATCTTGGAAACCTTATTCAAGGGTAAATTTGACATGATATTCATGGGGATACAACCTCCGGCTTGAAAATCGGATCGCCCTGCTGTTCGATTCCGTATTTCTACCGTACAGGCTGAAACGCGTTACATGTCAAGCTCGGCCTCATGCAGATCACACATGCAGATTAGAGATTCGGAAGAATCCAGCGCAGAGAATCAGAACAATAATACGGTACCGATTACCAAAAAAGCAGCGCCAAGTGCAATTGGCATCATCTGGTGTCTCATCGATTCCTTGCCGCCCAGCAGTTCAAACCGCGCTGGATCTTCCGGGTCGTAATGGAGATCAACGGAAGTGCCAACCTCTTCTCCTCGCATCGAAGTTCCCGTTCGTGAGACTGCCTCTATACGTCCTGTCGATGTATCGAATCGGACAACGGGATAATATTTCATTCCCGTGCTGCCTCTCTCCATACCGGTGTCCGGCAGTTCTTCATAGCGTACAATCGTGCCGGATACCGTATGCTCGCTCTCTGCAAGCCTGCGAAGACGGATGCGAGAGTAGATTCCGAATCCGATAAATATCGCGCCCAGCAGCCAGAAGATCCATGTACTGCCGCCTTGGTTCATCTGCATCGCTCCTTTTCCTCTTTCAGTCAATTCGCATGTATTTACCCGCAGCGGGCTTTGCTCCAATCAGCCCATGTTCATCGGCATCCACCTCAGCTTCATTGCACAAATACAGGGAACCTCAAGAGGTTCCCTGTTGGATACGGCCTATGTTCTGGATCAGCGCGGAGGCAGAGGTTGGCTCACGGTTATAACACTGTATATTCAGCAGCTCGATCCAATCAGTTAAAACTTCGAGTAGACGGCCATGCTCCCTGCATTTTGGCTAGTAAGACGATCTGCCCGATATGATAAGCATCATGCATCGCCAACACTCGAATGTTCTCCATCATGACGCTTCCATCCTCCAGCGGTCGAAGGAGATCTTCCGGCTTGTAGGCTGCCAAGATTGTACTCATCTCACGATGTAGGCGATACAGTTCTTCTCTGCTTGCTGTCCAGGCTGCTTCGGAAGAGTCATGCACCTCGAAGGTAGCCGTGTTATTCTCCACTTCGGGATAACCGGCTGCTCCCTGTTCTCCACGTGCTTCCATCAATAATCGCTTCTTGTAAAAAATCAAATGCTGAACGATCCCATAAATCGAATTCGCAGGGCCTTCCTTAGGCAGCCAGCTGGCCTGCTCGGCCATGATTCCCTTTAGCGCGTGTTCAAGCGGAGGGAACCATTCTTCCTGACTCAGACAACTATTCCACAGTTGGGTCAATAACGTGCGCGGCAGATCCGGATTCATGTCCGAATTTCTGTTTTCCTGATTTTCCATGGAGTGACCTCCTTTGATTCGAGCCATGCAGCCCTTTCCTACAGACATCCACCCAACATCATCCAACAAGGAAGATTCACCCGAAAAGCGCAGGTTTAATCGGACAAACGGCACAAGCGTTCCCAAGAGCAAAATCGGCAATACGCCGAACACCAAAGAATGGTGTCGGCGTATAACAGGCTGCTTATTTATAGATACTCACCCAGGATGAGATCCGTTCGGTAAGGCGTGATGCCTTCTTCCATGCTGAAGACCGTATCCGCTTCTTCCTGTCGGTCGGTCAACGTTCCCCGTGCTTCCGCGTGCAGCGTATACAATTCAGCCAGTGTCGTCCGGCGAACGTCACTGAACGCACGACCAAGCAGTTCAAGTCCGGTCATATTCGTTCCCGCTGTAATCAAAAAACTGCGGTTCTTAGGCACGGCATCCATCCAGATCAATTGGCGCTCCCACAGATCGACCGCAAACGGAACGGCCTGCTGTGCGTCCACGGTCAGATCAAACCGGGATTCCACGGTGCGCGGGTCGTAGACGTCTCCGGATTGACTGTCATGCCGCACCATCAATCCAGCCAGACACTCCGGCAGCTCGGAGATGGCTTGCCCGGTAAAGCAGGCGACCTGCACCAAGGCATACCGCGCCCGGGTCTGCTTCAGTACGTTCGGAACATTCAGGTCAATAAATTCAGAAGCTCCTTTTGGAGCATTTGTAATATCTCCACTATGTGCCCCGAAGCTTTCCTTTAGATTGTAAAAGGAGAGCGTCTGTACATGGCTCCACTGCTGATCCAGCAGCACAAGCGACAGATCAATATCCACCCGGCGACGATCCTTGTCGCCGTCCTTGATGTTGCTCCACCAGCAGAACAGGCGCAGGATGTCCCCTTCGGGAATAGCCACGCGGCTGCCGCGCGGCAGCGGCCGCAGTGACGCGCTGGCAGAGCGTCCCGAGAAAGGCACGGGAATCTGTGCCAGCTGCGGGTCGATATAGACCCGCCCGAGCGGCTCCCGCTTGGCGAAGCGGGCGACCAGTTCCCGCTCGATCAGGTGCACCAGCCGCTCGGATGCCGCAGGGTCGAGCTGCGGCAGCTGATTGTAGACGGCAACGACTTTGCCGATATTCCCCTTGGGGAAAAACACGCGATATTTCCGCGGCTCTGCGCGATGCTTGAAATGGGCCAGCAGCTGAAGCAGCAGCGGAACGGCCAATTGATCGGAGGCGGTTGCGAACGCCTCCAGAATGGCCTCGGTCTGCTGCGGCTGTGAACGCAGCAGGAAGTCCATCCGGCGCGCCAGCTCGCCGGGACGCTTCGCCAGCTGTGCGATCACCTGAGGATCGCGCAGCCGCAGGCCTTTCTCGACCTTGCCCCGGAAGGTCGGAATCGACTTTTCACGCCGCAGCCGCGTGAAAGCCTCGAAGGACGCAGGATACCGCCCGCGCATCTCGCCCGGATGCAGAATCTCCCCGAGCCGCTTCCACAGCTCCCGTTGCAGCAGCATGTCTTCAAGCGAAGCCCCGCTTTTCTCCAGCAGTCCCAGCAGCAGACGACGCTCTGCCCGCTTGAACTTACGGAAGTGATAGGTGATCGAAGGTTCAGCGGCTGCCACTGTACCCGTCAAAGGGTCAACCTTGTAGGTCATACCCGGCAGGAGATTGTAGGGATTGGCTGCCGGCTTCAGCATCTTGGGGATTTTCTTGGCCCAGGATAGGCTGGTATCCAATCCGGATAGCCCTGCAGCAAGGCGCAGCACATCGGTGGCGGTCGAGAAATAAGGGGCTAACCGCGTAACATCAGCCAATCCTTCTTCGAGAAGAATTGAAGCGACATAAGCGGCATTTTCCTTATAGGGAATCGATTCTGGCAGAATGTCGTCCAGATTAAATTCCGAACGCAGGGCAATCGATAGATCTCCTTTATCTTCTTCGGACAAGGAGCCGTTTGCGCCAATCAGGTGATGGATCATCTGCATCCATTCTGCTTGCGTACCCAGTTGGATCAATTTCGTTTTTTTCTGAATCTTCAGTTCAGGGCGAGGCTGCTCAGGTGTATCTGGCAGGATGCCTGCCGCATAATGCAGCAGCGCGCGCAGATACAATTCCGCATCGCTGGCTTCCATCACCTGCTCGGGGAAATTCGGATACATGGGATTATATTTGACGTGATCGCCAACCATTTGCCGAAGCGTCGGCACGGTCACATTATATAGTTCAATGAGAGAAGTCCGGTCAAGCCGACTCGCCGCTTCAAGAAGTTCGGGAGCGAATGAATAACCCAGACGCTCGATATTTTTATGTAAAGCTGCCAGTAAGCCAGGATCTGCGGCATCGGATGAAGGAGTTGGCAGAATCAGCTTTTGTACACGTCGTAAGTAGATTCGATTCATGGTCTGACGCGCCTGACGCGCATCGGTAAGGATTCTGTTCATCATGACGCCTCCTCGGGTTAACGAATATTGTAGATAAAGCCGCAGGAGAGCCTGAACGCTGGGATCAAGTTAGGAGGTAGAAGGAAGCGTTCAGATAGCCTGCGGCTTTGATCTGTACTTAGCTTAACCGATCGCAAGCCTGCCCAACATGGCACAAGTATGGCGAAACCGGATTTTAGCTCAAAAAAAGAGCAAACGCCAAAGCACGCCCGCTCTTGAAAGTGATCCCTTTTGAAATTCCTGCTGCTTGATTGTCCTTCCAAATGGAACTCTCTGCTGTACTTCACTTAGGCGAACATATCACTCATGTCCCGCTTGGCATAACCTTCCGGAATATCGTATGTATCGATAAAGCTGAGGAACATCTTTTCGGCTTCTTCTGCATCAAATTGTTCATTGTCCTCACGCTCGCGTTCGGTCCGCCCCACCCGCTCTGGTTCATGCCCGATGGCATAATGCCGGAATCCGTCTTCATACGGGACACGCATCTCAACAATCATGGCTTCGTATGAACCTGCGGATTGAATATACAAACGGTCATGTACCGTTAAGCAGCAGAAGGAACGTTTATAATCATCCAGCTTTCTTAGAATCTCACCAATTCGTTCACGTGAAGGATTGTTTTCGATCACTTCATGGTCATTTTTTTCATATCGGAGTTCAAACATTCTTGCACTTCCCTCCTCTCTACATCTATCCTTTCATAAAAGAAAAAACCGCAGGAGAGCCGAAACGCTAAACATAACCGGTCCGTTGGGCTTGCACCCCCGGTTTCCGGTTCCCTCAAGTAGAAGGAAGCTTTTCGATAGCCTGCGGTTTGATTCTTGGATTTATTTTACACAATCATGCTCATCAAGACAAGGAAGCCGCCCGATGTTCCCAGTCCGATTCCAGCAGCTCGGTATTGATCCCTGCACCGGCCATCGACCCAGCGGCCACAGCCGCAGCAACCTGATATTTCTGGGAAGCCCCATCACCTGCGCCGAAGATGCCCGCGATCGAAGAACGCCCTGATTCGTCCACGACCATGGCTCCGGAATCCATCGTTTCACAGCCCAATACGGATGGCAGTGTAGAACCAGGTTCCAATTGAGGCGCAAAAAAGATCGCGGTACGTTCGATTACCCTGCCGTCTTCAAGCACAATCGCGCGAGTTTCTCCGTTCTCCGACTCGATCCGTTGAATAGGCGTCTCAAATACCGGAATCCCTCTGCTTTCCAATTGTTGTTTCTGTTCATCCGGCAGCTGCTCTCCATGAGTAAATACCATCAGGTCATCCGTCCAACCTGAGACGGTACGTGTCAAATGCAGAGCGAAGGCGCTGCGTGCGATCACCGCGATCTGGCGATTCTGCATCTCCCAACCGTCACAGTATGGACAGACATAGGCCGATTTGCCGTATACCGCTTCCAGTCCTTCCAGCTCCATAGGCAGGTCTTTCATCCCCACAGCGAATAACAGCTTGCGGGCGTGATACACTTGACCGTTTTGCGTCTTGACTTCAAACTTCCCGTCGATTCCTTCCGCTTCCACTACTGTCTCTTGGACGAAACGGACTGTCGGATAGGCTGCAATCTGCTGCCGGGCCACTTGTCGCAGCTCCGATGGAGAGACGCCGTCCCGGGTCAAGAATCCATGGGATTCACGAGTAACCCTGTGACGGGGAAGTGCCTCGTCCAGAACGAGAACGTGGCGCCTTGCTCGTCCCAGAACAAGCGCAGCACTCATTCCCGCAGGCCCTCCTCCGATGATGATGACGTCTACTTGTTGGTTTGGCGAATAAGACATGGCTTCATTCTCCTTTCAAGACTATAAGAGATATTTAATATCTATAATTGGTTTAAAAAAAGAGTCTGCACATAGTAGGGCCGATTATTCTGAAGTCTCCCTTTAAGCGCTCTTCTTTTTATCAATTAAGGATTTTGTATATCTATAATATTCGTAATGCTTCCGATTTGTCAATCTTGTAATCGTGGTTTTGGCTTTTTGGTTTTAAGGTTTCGTTTTATCTTTCGGGGTTTTGGTTCTGTTTTTCCGTTTTTTTTTATTTTTTATTATTGTGAATTTTTCATATAATGAAATTTAAATTTATAACTCCAAGTCATAACGAATGACCTCATGCGCTCGGGAGAATTTGCTGAACACAAAAGCCTTATCCGATCCATCATAATGGGCAAACATCGACTTGGGCCGGAGATGTGGAACTTTACATTCGATAACCGCTTTAAGATCTTCTTCACTCTCAATGTAGACTTCAAAACATGACTCTGTCGGTCTGAACCCCATTTTATCGTACCAATCTCTCACCCATTGGTCGTCTCGCGTCCACGCCTCCAGATATTGAGTTCCTGCCGCCCTGGATCTTTCTAGGGCTTCAAGCAGCAAAAGTTGTCCGATCCCTTTGCGCTGGTGATCCGGATGTACAGCCAGATTTCGGATCATGGCACCGCGAAACTGAGGGTTGGAGCATACTTCTCCCGCATGTGTATCCAGTTCCAGATCGATCAAGCCTATGATCTCTTCCCCTTCAGCAGCTACCAGCTCAATAGATGCAGATTTGTACGTGTCTTTGATCTGCCGAACATCATCATAGTAAGCCGTATTGAGTAGAGACAATACCCGGCACCTGAGCCAGCTTGGTTCATCTGTTTTTTCATACGATCTAATCATCATAGACAGCTCCCCTTTGCTTTGAAATCTTTCTTTGAACTGTTGGTCGCTTTAACTGTATCATAACAGCCTCATCTTTTAATGATCCCCTATAAGGATTTATCCGATAAAAAAGAACATCCTCCGGTAAAATGGAGGATGCCTTGTTCTATCGTCTGTTCCAAACGGCTATTTTACAGACAGCAGGCTATCTGTAATGAACTTCAATTGACCTTCCAGAGACATCGGATCATTATAGTTGTCTGAAGTGGCATCCAGCTTGAAGACATGACCTGCCTTGACCGCCGGGAGATTCTTCCAGATGCTGTTGCCATACACCACCTCTGGGTCCGCATCGTCACCCGACCATGGGCTGGTGAAGATAATATCTCCTGCATATTCGGGCAGCAGTTCCAGCGACAGAGAAGCATAACCCGTTCCACTGTCGATCGCCTCAGCTTGTGCACGGGCAGGCGCTTTCAGTCCAAATTCTCCGTAGATAATCTCTCCGCCTCGTCCATAGTTATGTCCAAAAGCATATACCCCTTTGGCATAAGGATTCAGGATAGATACTGTGCGATCGCCTACGGATGCCTGGACTTGAGGCTTCAGCTCCGCAATCTTTTTCTCCCACTGGGCAACCCAGGCTTTGGCTGCGTCTTCCCGATTGGTCAGTTTACCCAGGAGCACCATCAATTCTTTGTAATTATGTTTGCCATATTCCAACTGAACAACCGGAGCAATCGCTGATAGCTGGTCAATGCCTTCTGCTCCTTTATAGACGACAATTAAATCCGGTTTGAGGCTCAGAATCGGTTCTGCGGTTGGAGTCTCACCCAGATCAGTCGTGCCTTCGGCAGCCAGCTGATCCTTGATATATTTGTTGTGCATCGGTCCTGTCAGCACACCCGCCAGCGGTGCATCCAGAGCTACAAAGTATCCTGTCGTAAAACCGGTAAGGTCAACGATGCGCTGCGGATTTTTGGGAACCTGTACATCGCCAACATCGGAAGCGTAGGTAACCATCTCTCCTTCGGTCGCTGCTGCACTTTTATCCGTTGTTTCTGAAGCTGCCTTGGTTTCTTCTGCGCTTTCTGCTGTAGAATCTGCTGCCGGTTTTTCAACCGCTGCTGTATCCGTTTTTGCCGTTTCTGTTGTTGCCGCTTGGCCGCATGCACTCAGCACAAGTATAACAGCCAGTGCCAGCATCAGCAGTATGGAACTCGATTTTTTGAACACGATAAAACCACCCTTTTTTCTGATAGTGATAATCATTATCAAAAGGTATCATATCCCTTTCTACTTGGCAAGCGAATTTTGAGATTAGTCAGCAAGATCCGGGCCAGATGCGTATAGATCAATGTCAATTTCCAGCCCCAATGCTGACAAGCGCTGCATCATGGAAGTGGATAAGTGTATCCCGCTCATCTGCTCCTTGTATCCGTAATAGACGATTTGTACGTGGGCAAAAATCTCTTGATTTGGAAGGGGGAATCCGCTCTTCTCTTGTTCTAGAAGGTCCAACAGCGATTCCAATTTAAGCTCAGTTCCGACGTATCTTCGTTCATCCGGTTCAATCGTCATTCCGCTAAACGCTTGAATGGCTTCGCTGCGCGTAGAGACTTTCTCTCCTTTCTCACAAACCCAATTGGGCTTTAGTGGTGTAAATTCCAGCAGATCCTTCAAGTCCAGGGACTCTGACATGATCCTGCTGTATACCCGACTTCCTGCCTCCATACCGACAAACCGCAGAGAAGCTTTTGGATACGTGTCCAGATATACCACAAAAAAGTAAGATTCGTCTTCGATAGGGATGTAGACTTGCGCACGCTGCCGATCCGGTTCCTCGATTATTCCGGCTATGACAGGTTGACTGTCCTTCTGCTCCAGTGTCTGATTGGCGAGCAGTTGCCGGGTAAGAGCGAGACTTTGCACCTTGATTTCGTGCCGTGCGATTGCGGCTAAGTGCTCCAGATGATCTTCTTTGCTCTGACTCATGTTCTCTCTCCTCTAGGCAATCTGATTGATTTATTTTCAGTATAGACTGTAAGCCAATTAAAAAACGACCCATTCCTCATCGAAGGGTCGTTTTCTATTCTTTTTCTCATAAGCCGGGCAGCGACCGCCAGAGAAGCGGGGTTGCTGCTTACGGTTACACCTGATCCGCGATCAACATCTTCATGAGCAGAGCCTTACTGGGCTTCTTCCTGCTGGGTTCGTCCGGGTTGGCGAAGGGCTTCAGGCTGCGTGCCGGATTCTCGCGTGCGTTTGCTCCTGCGTTCTGCCAGAAGTTCTGCTGCTCCATAGGCTTTATCCCGCTCAAAGATCAGTTCCAGCTCCAGCAGGCGATCTGCCAGGCGAATCGGAATTGCTTCCTTTAATTGGCGCCAGGACAGGAACTGCTCCGGCAGCAGACGATATTCCGTATACTCAAGCGCGGGTCTGAAGGCAAAAGACCGCAGGTAGCGGCGCACCCGATCATGAATCTCTTCTGTCTCTCCTCCCGGCGGCAGCAAGCAGGCGATCTCGCCACCTGCGTACAAGCCATCTTCACCAGCACGAGGTCCTGTGGCGAGATACAGATCAGGCAGCAGCTCAAACACTTCGGGCATAGGCGATAAAGCATGTTTACCGGGTTGTACAAACAGCCGGACATGGGTGCCATCGCTGAGATTCCCGCGGTTTTTATGCAGCCCTTTCAGAACGCGACCATGAAAAGTGGCTTCGCAATCCAGCACTTCTCCGTTTGGACCGACATAGACCCAAATCTGCTCCAATTGATAAACATGGCCGATCTCATAGTCCCACCAAATCGCGTACTCCAGAATAAAATCAGTGCGCGGATCAACGTCCGTGAAGGTTCGGGGGAACGAAGGCGAATCGTCGCCCGCTTCCAGCAGCGTAAACCCAACCAGATTCGGCAGAAAAGGCTCACGCAGGTCGAACATCAAATAGGGCGCATACCGTTCGCACAGCGTGCGTTCCTCCCCGGCGCTCCTTGACTGCGAGTTCATTCCTTCCCAACCGTGCGCCGTAGACTCGCTCATGTTCTCCACTCCTTAACATTTTGCTGCATTCATCGATTTAATCTTCGATCGAATACGGATTCATTTTCCCATACCTCTATTTTGCGGGAAAAATGTTCGGTGAATGTTAAGACGAGTGGACCGAAGCGTTAAGTTTGCAGGAATGCCGCCTTCATCTCTTACCTGTCGATCCCCTGCTCATAGAAGGCCAGGCTCATCTGAACCGTCTCTTCATCTTCAACGTCGATTCCGTATAAGGCTTCGCGCAGCGGCAGCAGCCGTGCATAACGATGTGCCCGATCATCAAGCGCCTGATCGCACTCTCCATCCTTATAAAGAGATAGACATCGCTCGTAGAAGGGCTTGCCATACAAGGCCAGCAGGCTGGCAAAATCAATGGCAGGATCGCCGAGCCGAACACAGCCGAAGCCAACCGCCCCACAGACCGACGCCTCTTGAGCGTCCCACAGCAGATGCGCGGGACCCAGCGCACCATGAATCAGCACCCGCCCCGTTGTCTCCGCGCCGCGCCGCAGCGCCTGAAGATCGCACGCCGCAAGCTTGCGTGCGCCAGCGCTCAGGTTCGGGAACAGTTCTTCCCTCACCCGTTTATCCAGCTCCTCCAGCGGCAGTCCATTCCCTTCCCTCTTCTCCCGCTCCAGACCTTCCATCTGGGGCAGTTCGACGTCATGCAGTTGACGCAGAAATCGGACAAGAACCTGCGCGGCGTCCTCCCAAGCCTCTGTTCCCGCTATCGTTTCCAGAATCTCCGGCCACAAGGGTTCTCCATCCAGTCGCTTATACCCGATAAATGCATATCCAGGCTCCAATCGATCCAGCGACTCATAGACCGGCTCGGGAATCGGCAGTTGCACCGAGCGTCGAACCACGGGAAGCAGAAATCGGGCCTCCAAAAGGAGGGCCTCTGCTCCCTCTCGATCTCGCGCGAAGCGGAAGACCAACGATGAATTGACCGTAAATACAAAATAATGCTGTGCCGAATGTTCGGTCTGCACATCCGTAATAATCATTTCTGGATGAGTATCTTGAAGCCGCTGCATAAACGGGTTGCTCATCTTCTGGCACGTCCTTTCTTTTCCCCGACTTTCCATTAGTCTCTTGTTAACTTAACATAAGGCCGGAAGGGGCTCAAACCCTGCATCTTCAGGGCAGAGGATACTGGTTTTGCCAAATATAATCCCATTATTCTTTACCATTCATTCCCGTAATGATATGATGGAAGCGAGGAGGTGGAGAGCGTGGCGAGAAATAAAGAATTTGACGAAAAAGAAGTGCTGGAGAAAGCGATGCAGTTATTTCTGGCTCAAGGTTACGAAAAGACGTCCATGCAGGAACTGGTCGAACATATGGGCATCCACCGACGCAGCCTCTATGATACATTTGGCGACAAGCATGCGCTATTTATGCAGGCTTTATCCAGGTACAATGACCAGATGAATGAGCGGTTGGGTCCCTTGGTACTGAATCAGCCTTCGGCAGTGGACGGGATTCGTCTGATCTTCGACACAATGATTGATCGGGATTTGGACCAGCCCAAGGGCTGTTTGTTCGTGAATACCGCCGTGGAACTTGGACCCAGAGATGACGAAGCGAGGCAGGCCGCAGAAGATGGATTCAATCAATTGGAATCCGTACTGCGCGCATTGGTTATCAAGGGACAGCAGCAGGGGGAAATCGCTGACCTATGGGACGCGGACATTATGGCGGAGAATCTGCATAATTCATTGTTGGGTATTCGGGTATTGGCGCGGACTTCCACTTCACGCGAGAAACTGCAAAGAATAAGGGACACTTCTCTCGCAGCACTACAGATCCGTCAGAACCAGACTTGACCGACCGGTGGGACAGAGCCGCGTTTCCTAGGCAAAACAATATGCGATGAAGGTTCACAAACAGACCTTCATCGTTTTTTATCCTTATGTTTATACCGTAAAAGGGTCAATGTGCCGCTCAGACGCGCTTGGCTTCGTAGGCTGCCGACACCCAGCTCATTTCTTCGATGCCCAGTATCTTCTGAAAACGTTCGACTATCTCCAGCGTTTCATCCTCTTGAATTAGCTGTTCAGGACGCAGCAGGCAATCCAATTCCGCCAACTGCTGCGCAGAGAGATCGAACTCGGCAAAAGCATTCAGGGAAAAACGGGTCAATGTCTCTTTCACTCTGTCCAGTTTGCTCTTTTGAGCATATAACACCTCAATCATTTCCGAGCGAAATTGTTCTGCATCTTCATTGATAAACAGATCCTCAAACGCATCCGCATCCGGCTGCAATTTCTCTACCAAAGCGATCAGGTCCATTGTATCCTGTTCGTATGACTGCTCAAAACGGGAGATTTCCTGACCCGATTTAATAATTCTGAATGACCATCCCTGATCTCCGGCGTGAGAGAAATACATGACCGGAACATCCGATTGAGCCTCTGTTACTTCGTTGGGCTTCTGAAAGGATTCACTTGTTAGCTGGGTAAAAAATACGCTCCACTTCTCGTTGAGCGGCTTCACATATGTAGGTTGAAACACGGCTATATACTCAATATCCCGGTTCAAAATCAGATTGCCACTGGTGTATTCGCTCATCTTCATCAATCTCCTTTGAACGTGATAATCCCTCCTTTCGTTATCACCAAAAAACGCAGGGTTCGACTCACCTCGATCTTGATGATTGTTCATCGAAGACACTGAGATGCGTGTACCCTGCGTTTTGCGTGTTGTTTTGACTTGTCTAGGAGCCGATATTTTCTAATGTCTGGAATAGTAACTTGTAATAATCTTGTGTATTATCCGTAAAGTCACTTAATTCAACAAAGCGCCGTTCGTGAATCGGATGAGCATCCGCGTCATACACGACACCTTCGATGGCAATGGACGAACGCTGGTGGCTGATTAGCGCCTGAAACTCCTGTACTTTCACTCGAAACAGTCCGGATACCTCGCTCTGCTGTACCCGATACTGATCCAGCGGACGCTCGCAGTGATAGAGATGGACATGAGTGAATTCCCGGTCCATATAGTCCTCGGCAATTTGGTACTCCTCCTGATGCAGACCACAATAAACCAATTCTGCATATCGAACGGACAGACCCAATTCTTCTTCCAATTCACGCAGTCCATCTTCTGGCGTCTCGCCTGCCAGCAGATGCCCTGCACATGAGGTATCCAGACAGTTGGGGAACGTCTCTTTGTCAGGATGCCTCAGTTGAAATAACAGTTCCCAACCGGTATCCGCCGACCCCGACACAACCCAGCAGTGAAAGACTTGATGCCATAACCCCAGCCGGTGGACTTCGCTGCGAGGTGCAGTTCCGATCTGCTGTCGATGCTCGTCAAATACATCCAATACTTCTGTAACTGACATTTATATGCTTTCGCCCCCTTTGTCCTCTTCCTCCTTGCCGTAGAGACGTTCTTCTTCCGCCAGGTCTTTGGGGTTCACAATGGCCATCAGGACATGATCCCGCCAGCGACCGTCGATCTTTACATTACGACGTGACAGACCTTCCCGTTGAAATCCGGCCTTCTCCAGTACCCGCAGCGAAGCTTCGTTATGAGGCATGACTCCCGCTTCGATTCGATGCAGCGCAAGAATCTCAAACGCGTGCCGCACGACAAAACGAACAGCTTCGGTTGCATAGCCCCTTCCATTATAATCCCGATCCAGCGAATAGCCGATCCAAGCACTCTGAAGACTGCCACGAACGACACCCATCAGATCCACTCCACCCACCAGCATTCCCGTGTCCCGCTCACGGACGAGGAATTGATAACGCTGATCGGCTGCTGCCGCATCAATCGCCCGCCGCACACGCGTTTCCTGTTCCTCACGAGTATAAAAAGAATTTTCGCGTGTAGCAGTAAAACGACGGAAAAACTCCTTGTTTTTGATCTCGTGCTCCAGCAGGTCTTCCACATCATCCGATTGCACGAGGCCAACCATGAGGCGTTCTGTTCCATCTTCGTACCATCCCAGCGTCGAGCTTCCGTCTTCCCAGCGTGGGCTTGGAGCCGCAGGCTCCTGAATCTTTGTCTGAACATCGGTCGAGATTGTGTCTGTAAAGGTTCCTTCTGCAAGAGTTCCTACTGTACGCTTCGTCATCGAATCCCGGCCTCCCAACCCTTCCCATGCGGATCTCGCCTTGCGTTTGGGCAGCGATGTATGTTCCAGAAACCATCGGTATAAGGACTCGTTCGCATATACTTTTTTCCAACAATCATGACCAGCTTCTGGATATAAGGTCAGTTCGACTTCTGCTCCGGCTTCCCGCATTGCCTCGGCAATCTTCTGCGACTCGGATGCCCGAATGACCCGATCCTCCATCCCGTGGAAGATCCAGGTCGGCATCTCTTTTAACCTGCGCGCATGAGCCGGATCGCCGCCCCCGGACACCGGCGCAATGGCAGCAAATCGCTGGGGATGATGAGAAGCCAACTGCCATACTCCATAAGCGCCCATACTGAAGCCGGTCAGATAGATCCGGCCTGGATCGATGGAGCGCTGCTCGATGACTTCTTCCAGAATCGCCAGCACTTCGTCTTCACGCGTATTCCAGAAGACGCCAAGCTGACACTGGGGAGCTACGACTACGAATGGCAGGCTGCCGCCTTTTTCCAGACGTGCAGGAATGCCTTCCTTGCGTACCGCATCCAGTTGAGTGCCGCTTCCTCCGGCCCCGTGCAGATAGAGAATTAACGGCCATTTTTGATCGGACTGCGCCTTGTAACCTGAGGGGAGATACAGCAAATAATTCATGCGAATCTTTTTGAGAATCTGAGTGTCAATTTGAAGTTCTTCGCTTTTCATTCGCTACCACCTCTCTTCAGAAACGCCGAACTGGATTCTGCGCTCTGCCTATGCTTCTCATTAAGACATTCAGCGTTTCTTTAATCCGACCGAACCGAAATTCCTTATGCTGCACAGATGACGGGATGACCGGCATTAATGGATAGCGCCCAGCACATCAAGCAGCATCGCCTTGAAGCGAGGTCGGTCGATGCCTTCGCAGACCCGCACATTGGGCTTGCGTCCGAGGCGACCATTAATATCGACGACGCTGTAGCCGCGTGTCCATTCGCCTTTCGTTTCCACGTCCACGAAATACTCATGGCTCTGAGTCATAACCGATTCATCGGCGGCAACCGCCATCAGCAGCGTATCGGGATGGGTCGTTCCTTTGAGCCGATGAACGGTCTTGTTAAAGTGCATGACCACTTTGTTTACAGCAATGAAAAATTCGGCTCCCGCTGTACCCAAAGCCGCAATCTCTGCATGATCGTCGTCGTCCATCAGGGAAAAATCGGTGCACATCTCCCAACCGACCATGGTAGTCGGAATCCCTGAATTCAGCACCAGGCTGGCCGCTTCCGGATCGGTATAGAAATTGTATTCCGCCGCTGGCGTAATATTACCCAGCGCATTATTGGTTCCACCCATGACGTACAAATGCTGAATGAGCGGTACGATGGTTGGGTCTTTCTGAATCGCCATGGCGATGTTGGTCAGCGGTGCAATCGCCAACAGCGTCACTTCGCCTGGATATTGATGCACCGTCTCGATCAGGAAATCAACGGCATGACCGGAAGCCGGCCGCTGCTCGGCTGGCGGGAAGTTCGCACCGCCCATCCCATCGCTGCCATGTACATCTTCCACCGTCAGGTGAGAAGGGGAATTCCATGGAGCCAACAGTGGGCGTTCACAACCCTTAAAAACGGGGATTTTGCCATCTTTGCCCCCTTTGCCAGCGACTTGGATGGTATAGAGCGCATTTTCGACCTCCTGGTCGAATTGGACGTTGCCGCCTGTCATCATAATGCCCAATACATCAAAGTGGTGCAGGGCTGTCAGAATGGCAATCGTATCGTCACCTGCGGTATCCGTGTCGATAATTACCTTGCGCCGTGTGCTGCCTTGCCGTTCGTCATGCGTCATATCGTCAAATCCGCCTCTCTTTCCATACGCGGTCTGATGCCACGCTTCTTTCCAATTATAAAATTGAATCTCCATCGATTCAATGCCTGCCTGCCGGTTCACAGCCGCAATCTTCCCCCTTGACCCACAGCTTCGACAGATTCGGAAAACCCAGCGATCCCATACGCAGACCATACAGACTTCGATTGAAGTACGCACGATGGCTCGTATGCGAGCCGTACAACAGCCAGTTGCGCTGCTCCAGCAGGCGCTGTGCGCGTTCAAAGATCTGAAAGCGCCCCTCCTGATCCTGCGTCATAAACGCTTCAAACAACCCGTGCAGGAGGCGGCGCTGCTCGTCCGTAAACATGCGGTTCAAATAATTCGCATCATTCAGGAAAAAGTTAAGCAGATCCAGCTCCCAATCATCTTCCAACACTTCGGAAGCAATGGCCAACTCCCCTTCTTCAGCCTGTGGATAACCCATCGAAGGTTTTTGCGGACATAATTGAAGGTGCAGCCCAATGGATTCTGCCCGGCGGCGCAGCCAGTTTGCTTCGATCCATTCTTCCTTTTTATCCGTAAAGACCAGGCGTACGGGTGCTCCATCGTAACCACTGGCCTCAAGGAGTGCTGCGGCTTCTTCCAGCGATCCCGAACCAATGGAAACCAAAGCGCTGAACCGTGGCAGGATTCCCGCTGCCGGAGCCAGGCGATCCCCGCCCAATTCCTGAACCAACAGCTCCCGATCGTAGAGAATGCGTATCGCTTTGCGAAAATCGGCTTGATGGTGCGCCCCTTCCCGGCGGAAATTGAAGATCAAATACCGGCAGCCTTGAGCTGGAGAATCCACCCGCCGACTGCCCTCCACGGCGTCATCTTCCGAAAGATGATAGGTGTGTGCTCCCATCTCCGCATTGGGCATGAACCAGACATCAACGCGATCCAGCAGTGGACGATGACCAAAATAACCATCAAACGCACTAAGCGACAGCCGATGGTCACTCTGTTCGGATACACGAAACGGCCCACTGCCGATCGGCAGCTCGCTATCATCGGATTCCGATGGCACAACCGCCATGTAGAGACTGCCTGCAAGGTGAAGAAAGAAAGGATTGGAACGCGCCAACTGAAACGTGACCACGTAATCCCCGACAGTCTCCACTTCTTGAATATCCTGAAGCAGGCGCAGCGCAGGAGAATCCTTCTTCTTCAGCCTCAGAAGCGTCCCGCGCACATCGGTCGAAGTCAACAGCCGTCCGTTATGGAATCGCACTCCCTTGCGCAGGTAAAACGTCCAGCGATCCTGCTGCTCACTGCTCTCCCAACGATGAGCCAGCTTGGGCAGAAACTTGGCGGTAGCCGCTTCATAAGAAACCAGGGTATCGTAGATTTGCCCCAGGATATGCACTTCAAATGCCGTATACACATTCGCCGTGTCCAGTTTCTCCAATTTCCGGTAGCGGATCATCCGCAGCACGTCGCAGGCCGCACTCTCTGCCGGTTCACTGTGCAGACCCAGATGAGTGTTGAACTGCGACCACAGGCGAGCCTTGTGCAGTTCATCGACCCCCGACTGGGCAATCAGATCCAGGGCGTCGCTCGTACGCCCGTCTTCCAGCAGACTGCGTACGCGAAGCTCCAGAACTTCCTCCGCAGATCGCAGAAAACGCAGCTGTGATCCGTTGCCCCGGCCTCTGCCCGGCACCCATTGAATCCAGCCCAGCTCCTGAAGCTTCCGCAGCACGAACTTCACATTGCGCGGCGTGCAGTACAGCAGTTCGGCCAACCTTGCGACCGTGACGGAAACGGTCTGTCCGTCGGATTCCCGTTCTTCGCGCAGCTGTTCATAAATGCGCAAATATTGCATCATGCCGTTATCCATGTTTATGCTCCTTTCTTCGTCCGTTCAATCGGTGAAAACCTCCCGTTTATTGCATCATATAAAAGGTGAAAAAAGCAAACAAATTCTTGCCCTTTTTCTTCCCCTTTTACTGGCGTTACAATAACGGAAGCTGTTAACAAGGAGTGTAAGGCCATGATCCCAAAAGCATTGAAACAGATTCACCCGCTCGCCTGGACGATTATTATCGGCACCATGTTTGGCCGGCTCGTCACATCCATGAGCATCCCGTTCCTGGCCATCTATCTGACTTCGACCCTCGGCGTATCCGCCACTACGACCGGGCTGATTGTGGCGGCCAGCTCACTTGCCGGCGTCTCGGTAAGCTTCTATGGAGGCTACATCTCTGACCGAATCGGACGCAAAAAAGTGATGTTGGTCTCCGTCTTCTGCTGGGCTGCCGTGTTTTTTGGGTTTGCAGCAGCCAGCGAGATCTGGATGTTTTTTGTCGTTAATGTCTTGAACGGGTTGTGCCGATCGGTCTTTGAACCGGCTTCCCGCGCCCTCTTGTCGGATACTACGCCTCCGGAACATAAGCTGCTGGTCTTTAATCTGCGGTATGCGGCCATTAATATCGGCGTAGTATTTGGCCCTATCGTCGGACTGCGCCTAGGCTCGGCGGAATCGCTGCTTCCTTTCGTTGTCGCCGGAGCCGTCTACATTGTCTATGGACTTGTGCTGGTTCTTCAATTTGCGGCGCATCGCAGCGTCTTGACCGTACGGCACGAAGCGGCGCCGCCCAAGATTCGTGAAGCGTTCGCTGTGACCAGCCGCGATCGCATCTTCCTGCCGGTATTGATCGGCACAACGTTCTGCGTATTAGGCTATGGACATTTCAGTTCTACGCTGGCTCAGTATCTGTCGCTAACCCCAAGTCTAAGCAACGGCAAAGAGCTGTTCTCGTACATGTTGGCGATGAACGCTGCTGTCGTACTGATTGTCCAGTATCCGATTGTGAAGACGGTCAGCCGCTTCCGTCCCGTGGTTCCGCTGATTCTCGGGAATGCGCTGGTGTCCCTGTCGCTGCTCATGTTTGGGATGGGCAATCACCTGGTTCTACTGATGGCCGGGGTGTTCGTATTCACGATTGGAGAAGTGCTGATGTTCACTATGATGGACATCCTAATTGATCGAATTGCCAAACCCGAGTGGAAAGGAACTTATTTCGGAACGATTGGCTTCAACAATATTGGCAACGTTATGGCTCCTATTGTTGGCGGACTGCTGCTGGATCGATTCGCCTTACAAAGCGGATTTGCAGTGTTTGCTCCACTGGCTCTGCTTACGGCCTTGGGGCTGCCCTTCCTGCTCGCTGCACATCGTCGTCTGACCGTCAGAGAGGCGGCTGAAGGTCGTTCGGATGCTGGGGTAACGAATCATTCCGCCTAAGCATGAGAGAAACGCAAGGGTCGAACAAAAAAGCTGCGCCCAAGCTCAAGAGCCTGGGCGCAGCTTTTTTTATAAATCATTTTTATAAATCAACAGGAGACAACAATACCCTTCTCGCTCAAAGTGAAGGTTAGGAACACCGAAAGTTAGCGGCACCCCGGTGAAGAATCCCACGCTGTAGCAATCTCAGCCTTGCGCTCCTCCAGCAGCTTCTCTTTGTCATCCCGATAAAACATATTGTAGGTATCAAATGGAATGATTCGACCGTCGGGGTGAGCGATGTGTACACAGGACTTTTTGACTGAACGTACGTCGAAATTGTACGCGTCAAGGAACTGCATGATGATAACCCGGAATACATTATCGTAGACAATCTCTTCCGGAACAGCGGCAAGCGGCAGACAGCACAGCAGACTCTTGAGTGACAGGGCGGAAGAGATCGGCGAATGGCCGGTAGATAGCAGTTCAAACAGCTTGCCCTTAATAACCGGGTCATGCTCGAATACGATGGTATTGCTGTCCCCAGCAAGCAGAGTTTCTTTGTCAATCATGCGGGTGAGCGGCAGCACTTCTTCGCCCAACTTCAGCGCGTAACCCATCGCCAGGCAGTCCGGATGGCACGGAACCGGCAGAATGTCTTCCGGCGCAAAGACGCCCGATTGATCGATAATCATCTGCCGCACCTCGCTTACGGTAAGACGATCCGTAGCCGGATCATACCCCTGCAAACGGCCGGCAGCCTGGATCGGCTGAATGGTTACGCCGCGCACGGCACGCTGCTTCAGTCCGTATTGGATGATCTGGCCCACTTCATGGTCGTTTAGTCCTTTTTTGAGCGTGACCACCAGGGTGGTAGACAGGTTAAATTCATTCAGGTGACGGATCGCATCTTCCCGAATCCGGCGTACATCGGCTCCACGCAGCTCTTTGAGTACATGCGGCTCGAAGCTGTCAAACTGCAAATAGATCTCGAATCCCGGCATGTAGGAAGCCAGACGTTCGACAAACGCCCGATCCTGCGCAATGCGTACTCCATTTGTATTGACCATAATATGCTTGATCGGCCGGGTGCGGCACAGATCGAGAATCTCGAAGAACTGCGGGTGCGTCGTCGGCTCTCCACCGCTAATCTGCACGATGTCGGCCTCGCCTTCATTTTCAATAATACGATCCAGCATGAATTCAATCTGTTCCATGGAACGGTGCGTGGTACGCTGCGGGGAAGATTCCGCAAAACAGATCGGGCACTGCATATTGCAGTGATCCGTGATCTCCAGCAGCGTCAGGCAGCTGTGCTGTTCATGATCCGGGCAGAGACCGCAGTCATAGGGACAGCCATATTTGATCGGTGTATTCCATTTGAGCGGCATCTCCGATGTCTTGACGAACTCACGCGTCTTCTTGTAATAGTCCACATCCGTCGAGATCAGCACCTTTTCGGGACCATGCACGAGGCAGCGCTTGAGCATATACATCCGGCCATTTTCTTCAATAATCTTGGCTTCCACCTTACGATAGCAGGTCGAGCAGATGCTGTTGGTCAATTCATGATAGAGATAAGGACGATTGGGCATATGCGGGTTCCTCCTTTTCCGATCAAAATAGGGTTCATATCAAGCAAAGGGAAAACTGGGCGAATCGACGTGTCTCATGCAAGCTGCGCTTAACCGGCTGCTTGTGCTTCTGAGCGCATCGCTTCGCTGCCACGACCCCTACGGGTCAAGAGCCAAATATAATAGACAAGCCCCGCAATACACGCCAATTGAATATTGTTCAATCCCAGATAAGGATGCGGCGTGGGCTTAATAAACTCGACAACCAGGCGGAAAAACAAGTAGCCGGTCATGAACCACTGGAACATGAGGCCAGGCTTGTATCCAGAATGGGCGGCAGCCAGCTCCGGCCTGCGGCTCCGGCGATACATAGGATGCAGCAGCACAGCCAGCAGCAGTAACACACCGATCTCATACAGCTGCGCTGGGTGGCGCGGGATTCCGTCGCCAAAGTCAACGCCGATTATCCAGGTGGTGGGCGTCCCGTACGTATGATCTTCCAGACCGGTGAGGAAACAGCCGATACGTCCCAGCACCATGCCAACGATCAGCGGGTAAACAAAATCGTCACCCGTTGAAGATTTCCAGCCTACCCACTTCTTCGTTAGTTCAACACCGATCAATCCGCCAAGCAGCCCGCCTACGATTGTCTTGCCTCCCCAGAGAACATGTCCCTGACTCAGCTGCTCCCAGGTCGCTATGGGACTCTCCAACCAGTACAGCAGCTTGGCTCCAACAGCCGCACCGAGGATCGTTCCCGCCAGAATCTGCAAGCTGGTCAGCTTGGGCATGTCGCTGGGGCGCCGTGTCCACAGATAGACTCGAAAACCAATAAAATAAGACAGCGTCTCAAACAGGACATGCGGATGAATCTTCCAGGGTCCCAGAGGAATATAGACGGGAAAGTCCACGTGAAGCCTCCTTTTTAACAACTCTCAAATCAAGATCCTTCCGTTCCGTTAGTAGTTCAGGAACAGCATGCCCCCGCAGATAGCCAGCAGCAGCAGGAACAGCCCGCCCATAATCGCCAGGATCGCCACCACGATGCGACAGCCTGTATTCAGGCCAGACTGCCCTCCACGGGGATCGGGCGGCCGTCCTTCACGGCGATCATCATGGGACGAATAAGAACCTTCCAGGGGTCGGCAGTCCTTGTATATGCATATTCTGCGTTCCGGGTCATAACATTCATCGCACAGCATACGTCCGCAGCGTAGACATTGATGATGGGCTTCGCGGTTGGGATGATACGCACAGCTAGGTCTTTGCATCAACTCACCTCCATAGGGAATGAAGATCTACAGCTATTGGCCTTCACTCATGATTTACCCTGAAACAAAATGTTGTTCAAATAAAAACCGCCTTCGGGCGGCTCGATATTCGGAATTTTCATGATGAACACCTATATATTCTCTGAGCCCCGATATTTTACCTGCAATCCAACAAAGAATTCAGCAAAAAGCCGCGCAGCATCCAAAGATGTGCACGGCTGATCGTTCTTCTTATTCTACATCTCGCTCCTCACGCACCCACTATTGGCGTCGAAGGCTGTGATTTTTTTCCTGCTTCGGGCTTGGTTGGCGTACGCAGCACCCGCATGGCATTGAGTACGGCAATCAAAGTCACTCCAACGTCAGAGAACACCGCCTCCCACATGGTGGCAATGCCGAACGCTCCCAGGATCAGGAAGATCGCTTTGACGCCAAGCGCGAAGATAATGTTCTGCCAGACGATGCGGCGCGTCCGCTTCGCAATCCCGATCGCCGTCACCAGCTTGGACGGTTCATCGGTCATGATGACCACATCTGCCGCCTCAATCGCGGCATCTGAGCCGAGGCCGCCCATGGCTACGCCCACATCAGCGCGGGCGAGGACCGGCGTATCGTTAATTCCGTCACCTACGAATAGAATCTTTTCTTTGGCGCCCTTGGCCAGATCGAGTCTCTCCATCTGCTCAACCTTGTTCTCGGGCAGCAGCTCGGCATGGACTTCATCGATCCCCAGACGACTGCCAACGGCTTCCGCAACGCTTCGTGCGTCGCCGGTCAGCATGACCGTCTTACGAATCCCCAGACGTTTCAGCCCCCGAATGGTTTCCGCCGAATCGGATTTGATCTCATCCGCGATTACGATGCGTCCGGCATAGACACCATCAATGGCGATGTGAACTACGGTTCCCACCTGCTCATCTTGCGGGAACATGATACCTGCTGATGTCATCAACTTGGCATTGCCCGCCAATACCGCTTGGCCATCGATCTTTGCACGAATCCCATGTCCGGATACTTCTTCGTAATCGTCCAACCGCCGCTCGTCCAATTCGCTGCCGAACGATTCACGGATCGAATCGGCAATCGGATGATTGGAATGAAGTTCTGCATAAGCGGTGGTCTCCAGCAGTTGATCTTTTTCCCAACCCTCAGCAGGCAGAATGTCGGTGACTTTGAAGCTGCCCTTGGTCAGCGTACCCGTCTTATCGAAAACGACAACCTGGACGGCGTTTAGTGCTTCCAGATAATTCCCACCCTTGACCAGCACACCCTTCTTGGAAGCCGCACCAATCCCGCCAAAGAACCCCAGAGGGATGGAGACGACCAATGCACATGGACAGGAGATTACCAGGAAGATCAGCGCCCGGTAGATCCAGTCGGAGAACAGGGCACCCGGTACGATCAGTGGAGGTACAACCGCCAGCAGCAGCGCTGCGATTACCACAAACGGTGTATACACGCGGGCAAACTTGTTGATGAACGTCTCGGTTGGCGCCTTGCGCCCCGCCGCATTTTCCACCAGTTCCAGAATCTTCGCCACGGAGGATTCGCCAAATGTACGGGTGACTTGAACGGTCAGCACCCCATTTTTGTTGATGAATCCTCCCAGCACTTCATCCCCATTTTTGACGCTGCGCGGAACAGATTCCCCGGTCAGTGCCGACGTGTCCACCATCGAAGATCCTTCGGTCACTTTGCCATCAAGCGGCACTTTCTCGCCTGGACGAACCAGAATCAGCGAGCCGACCGACACGGATTCCGGGCTGACTTTGCGTGTCTCATTCTCGGTCTTCAGGTTCGCATAATCCGGACGTACGTTCAGCAGCGAAGTGATCGAGCGGCGTGAACGATTGACCGCCAGACTCTGGAACAGCTCCCCAACCTGGTAGAAGAGCATGACGGCGACGCCTTCCGGATACTGTCCGACCGCAAAGGCGCCAATCGTCGCTACAGACATGAGGAAATACTCATCAAATACCTGCCCGCGCAGGATGTTCTTGACCGCCTGAAGCACGATGTCTCCACCAACGATCAGATACGCGAGCAGGAACAGCCCCAACTCCCACACGCCGCCAAGTGGAGCCAACAGAGCGATCGCCGTTAATGCGCCACCGACGGCCAGACGAACTATCAAGGGCTTCTGGCTGCCACCGTGGTCATGGGAATGGCCCGCATGATCGTGTCCCGAATGGTCATGACCCGTGTGATCGTGCCCGGCATGTTCATCCGCTTCATGAGAGTGGCCATGTTCGACAGCAGCAGACTTGGTTGGGCTTCCTGCGGCTGGATTTCTTTGAACCGTTCTTCCTGAAGCATCGACGGGCTGACGAGTTCCCTTCACCAGGATGCGTACGTGCGGTTCCAGTTTCTTGATCGTTCCTGCCGCCCCTTCCGCAGCCGTATCCGCCTGCTGCGCCTCCGTCTCAAAGGTCAGCGTCTTATTCACAAAATTCAGCGAGCAAGACGCTACACCTGGCATCTTCTGTACGCTGTTTTCGATCTTGAGTGCGCAATTGGCACAGTCCAATCCCTCCAGCACCCATTCTCGCTTGACGGTTTCTGCTGTGCTTCCCATGATGATCCCTCCTGAACTTCCTTGAATTTTTTGCCGATGATGCCCTATTCAAAATAATTACGGAAAATATATGAACATGTATTCATGTGTTTCCTTGATTATAGTCCGCTCACCGAGGCAAGTCAAAGCTTTTACGCCAAAAAAGACTATTCGTAATCCCAACGATTTTTGGTATAATGGGACTATGACGCACAGGGAAGGTGATGAAGCGTGAAGCAGGAAGCGCTACGCGAAGACATGATGGACGAATGTGGCCATGACGGCGCAGACAGCTCCGCGCCCCGCGACACTCTGGTTCGGATCAAGGAGAATTTTGTAGACAGCTCGACGGCCATTGATATGGCGGAGATGTTCAAGGCGCTTGGCGACCCCACACGGGTACGACTGATCTATGCGCTGCTGCAAAAAGAACTATGTGTCCATGATCTGTGCATTGTGCTCGATATGACGCAATCGGCGGTATCGCATCAGCTGCGTTATCTCCGTAATACCCGGATCGTTAAACGGCGCAAAGTCGGCAAAACGGTCTTTTATTCGCTGGACGATCGGCATGTGGAAGAAATTTTCGCCCAGACGCTTCAGCATTTGCAGCATGGCTGAGTGTTCGGTAGGGCCTGACGAACAAAAGGAAGCTCCTGCGCAGGAGCTTCCTTTTTCATATCCACATTTCATATAGACAGCGATTTAATGACTAGGAGCTTGTGTACATCCTTCATGTCCCACTTCACACGCGAAGTCGGGCGGGTCAAGCTGAATCGTAATATGCTCAATGCCATAATCTTCGGTCAACAGATGCCGTGCCTGCTTCATGACTGCGGCACCATCTGCCAGAGGTTCCAGTACCAGATGCCCGGTAAGCAGCGGCAGATCGGAAGACAGCGACCAGATATGCAGATCATGGACTTCCCGAACACCAGGGATCTTCGTCAGCTCTCCGCGAATCTCATCGGCATCATAGCCAACGGGTGTCCCTTCCATCAGAATATGCACGGAATCCCGGGTCACCCGGTAAGCACTAACCAAGACCAACACCGCGACGATCACGCTGGCAATCGGATCGGCAAGATTCCAACCGAAAGCCATAATAAGAATCGCGGCAATGATCGCCCCTACCGAACCCAGCAGATCGCCAATGACATGCAGGAATGCACTGCGTATGTTGAGGTTCTCGGACGTATCACCTCTCATCAGGATATAAGCGGTCACCACGTTAACCAGCAGACCAATGACCGCAATCGTCAGCATCCCTGAACTCATGACCACCGGTGGTTTGGAGAAACGCTGGAACGCCTCATAGAAGATGTACAGGGAGATGCCAAGCAGCGCGATTCCATTCAGAAAAGCCGCCAACACCTCAAAGCGTTTATACCCATAGGTCTTGGTGCTGCTTGCACGGCGTTCTCCCCAGATCATCGCCAGCAGGCTGAGTCCAAGCGCTACCGCATCACTGAGCATATGCCCTGCATCGGACAGCAGCGCCAGACTGTTGGTGATTAAGCCCCCGGCCACTTCGACCAGCATGTAGGAAGCAATCAGGAAAAAGGACCATTTCAACGCTTTCTTGTTGGCGCCATGCGTGTGCGAATGACCGCCTGGGCCGTGATGATGGTGTCCGCCATGTGCATGTCCCTTGTGGGCATGTCCTCCACTACCGTGTGCATGTGTCGATTCTTGAGCAGGATTATGACGATGTTCGGCATGGCTGCCGGAGTTCGACTCGTGTGTAGATTGTCCATTGTGAGTATGGTTATGACTCATGACGTTCTCCCTCTTTTCTAAACATATGAGCGTTTGTTCATGTATTCATTTTAATCTCCTTTGAGAGACATCGCAAGTTTTTTCTGTTCGCTGTCGCAAATCTTTGTTTCTCTCCATCCCTCTTGATCTCAACTGTTCGTTCTTCTATGACTGTTCGTTCTTCTATGAAGGTACCCACTCAGCTCTGATGGAAAACGCGAAGCAATCGGCGGAAATAAGCACCTGACTCTTTGCTTTCGCATAATCCTCTGGCCGACCAGGGGGAGCTGGCAGCGTGCATTTGAAGGTGCCCTTTTGCAGCCTACCATTGACAATGCGCCGGTTAACCCGGTATGATTTGCGGTAAGTCCGGAGAGCCGGACGCCCTCGCGGAGGAGTCCGCATTATGGAACCAAGCACGTTCCAGACGATCACATCATCAAGCAGAGCCAGAGCAGAGACTAGAGCGGAGATAAGTTGAGCGGAGCCGAGTCCTCTTTTTAATCGCATATCCATCACTTTCTTTCTCTTTTCTCTCCGAACCTGTCCCTAACCGAAGGAGGAGAAAAAGTGAAATTTAAAGCTACCCTATCCCCCCAGCAGATTAACTATGCCACACGGGACCAACTTCAAGTTACCCGTACCCTGACCCCTCTTGATTCTTCAGAGGCGGTGTCTTCTCTTCTTGCCCATATTGATGACAAACGCGGTGCCCTGTTTACGAGCGGCTACGAATATCCGGGCCGTTATTCGAGATGGGACGTCGGTTTCCTTAATCCACCTATTGAACTGCGCTCTTCGCGCGGTCGTTTTGAGATTCGTGCGTTAAATGAACGCGGCGATCTGCTGCTGAAATTTCTGCTGGATATTCTCTCTTCCGATCCGGTCTTCGCGCTCCACCACGAAGCCGGCAGCCGCCTGATCGAAGGTACCGTCCTTCGCCGCGAAGATGAAGAGGAACAGCTGTCGGAAGAAGATCGCACCAGACGCCCTTCCATCTTCACGCTAATTCGCAAGGTCAAGGAAGCGCTGGAAGCGCCGGAAGACTCACAGCTGGGTCTGTATGGCGCCTTCGGCTACGATCTGGTGTTCCAGTTTGAACCGATGCCGCTCAAGCATGAACGTACCCTGGAACGGCCTGACGTCGTGCTGTATCTGCCCGACGAGATCGTCATGGTTGATCGCCAGCAGGATCAGGCGTACAAGCTCAGTTACGATTTTGCGCTGGGCAGCCGCTCGACGGCGGGACTGGATCGCCAGACGCCATCCACCGCCGCGCTGAACGCGGGCACCGCCCACAGCAAGCTTCCGGACTACGTACCGGGCCGCTACGCCAAGCTGGTCGATACGGCGATCGAAGAATTTAAGGTCGGCAATCTGTTCGAAGTCGTTCCTACGCAGACGTTGTACGAACCTTGCCCAGATACGCCTTCGGCGGTATTCCGCCGTCTGAGCGCCATCAACCCAAGCCCTTACGGGTTCATCGTCAATCTGGGCGGTGAACACCTCGTTGGTTCTTCGCCGGAGATGTATGTGCGCGTCGAAGGCAAACGGATGGAGACTTGCCCCATCTCCGGTACGATCAAACGCGGCGCTTCGCCGATCGAAGATGCCGAGCAGATTCGCAAGCTGCTGAATTCCCACAAGGATGAAGCGGAACTGAATATGTGTACGGACGTTGACCGCAATGACAAATCGCGCGTCTGTGAACCCGGTTCGGTGAACGTAATCGGCCACCGGCAGATCGAAACCTATTCGCATCTCTTCCACACGGTAGACCACGTGGAAGGAACACTGCGCGAAGGCTACGACGCACTGGATGCCTTCATGACTCATATGTGGGCCGTCACGGTCACCGGCGCACCCAAAAAAGCGGCGATTCGCTGGATTGAAGAACATGAGGATTCTCCGCGCGACTGGTATGGAGGCGCCGTGGGCTTCTACAGCTTCGACGGCGGTTTAAATACCGGGCTGACCCTGCGGACGATTCGGATTCGGGAAGGCGTCGCAGAGATTCGGGTCGGCGCCACGCTGCTCTATGATTCGATTCCGGCTGAGGAAGAAGAAGAGACGCTGACCAAAGGCGCAGCGCTGGTCAAAGCGGTGCGGGGTACGCAGCCAACAGCTGCGGCATATTCCGACTCCCCCGCTGCTTCGTCCGCCGACAAACCGGGCAGCGGCAAACGCCTGCTGTTTGTCGATCACGAAGATTCCTTTGTCCATACGCTGGCTGGCTACTTCAAGGAGACCGGAGCTGAAGTCCTGGTGCAGCGTACACCGGCTGCCCTGCGCACGCTGCGCAGCAATGAATCCTTTGATGGCGTGGTGCTGTCTCCTGGACCGGGGCGTCCGGATGACTTCCAGATGCGAGAGGTTCTGAAGCTGGCGCTTGAGCGTGAACTGCCGCTGTTTGGCGTCTGCTTGGGCCTCCAGGGGATCGTTGAATATTTTGGCGGCCGTCTGGGAATCCTGAATGTTCCCCAGCATGGCAAGCCGGCATTAGTTCGGGCGATGACTTCCTGCCCACTGTTTGAAGGGATCGAAGGTCCTTTCAAGGTTGGACGCTATCATTCCCTGCACGCCGAAGAGATGCCCGACTGCCTTGAAATAACCGCTCGTTCCGAAGACGATGTGGTCATGGGGATTCGGCATCGTGAACGGCCTATCTATGCCGTTCAATTCCATCCCGAATCGCTGCTCACCGCAGGTGGACGCATCGGTCACCAGATCATCGACAACTTCATGCGGACGGCTAACCTGAGCGAGTCTGCTGCCCAATCCTAAAAGACGTTCCGGTACCCTAATCCTTGTACTCTTGGCCGACGAGTAACGCCTATCGGATGAAAACCCAGACAAGCCCCTGTCTTTTCCCACCAGGAAGAGACTGGGGCTTTTTGTGCTTATATACTGCACCAGACGCCCTCACCGATCACAAATGACGAAAGGAACGCAAAAAAACAACCTCTCCACAAAAGCCGCAGCTTTGCACAAAGAGGTTGATAGAACACGCAGGCGGTTGGTCTTAAAACAACTGTTTGGAGGGCGGAATCTCCAACCCAGAGATTCTAAGCTTTGGCTGGTTTCTTGCTTCCTTTACTTCCTGATTTGCCGCCACGGGTATTGCCTTTGTTTGTTGATGGCGCACCCACCTTGGATTTGTTGACTGCTACAGGCGCAGACTTGCCTTTTTTGCCGTCAACAACAGCTGTTGAATCTTTTGTAGACTTTGCAGACTTGGACACTTGTTCTGCATGTGCGCCGCTATCTGCTGATTGGCCTCCCGTACCGCCCGTTTGATCGTAACGAGCCGCTTCCATGGCGGCAATCGATGCCGGGTCCGTTGGGTACATTTTGCGGAACAACAGCGTTTGCAGCAGCAGGAACGAACCGCTGGCCATCCAGTAGAGCGGCATCGCTGCCGGAGCACTGAATGAGAAGAATAACATCATCAGGGGCGAGATATAACTCATGATCGCCATCTGCTTGCGCTGTTCTTCGGTCATGTTGTACTGCGCGATCTTGGCTTGAGCCAGATATAAGATCGCAACAAGCACAGCCATGATCCAGTCGGGCTTGCCCAGTTGGAACCACCAAAAGGAATGTGTGGACAATTCTGGCGTCAACCGAATGGCAGTGTACAATCCCGACAGAATCGGAAGCTGAATCAGAATCGGCAGGCAGCCAATGTTCAGCGGGTTGAAGCTATGTTTCTGGTAGAGCGCCATCATTTCCTGCTGCATCAGCTTCTGCTGCTCGGCGTCTTTTTTGTTATCGTATTTTTTCTTCAGGGCATCCAGTTCGGGCTGCATGGCGTTCATCTTGAGCTTCATCTGCTGCTGCGAACGCGCCTGACGCATCATCAGCGGGAACAATACGGTCCGAACAATTAGCGTAATGCCAATGATGCCGATGCCATAACTGCCGCCGAACCATCCGGCCAGATGCTGAATCAGATACGAAATGGGAAAGACGATATAATGGTTAAAAAAACCGGGTGTCGAACTGGTGATCTCTCCGCTTTGCGCTCCACAGCCGGATAACAGGGTAACCAGGGCAAGCAAAGCGATTAGTGCGAGAAACTTCCCTCTTTTGGAACTGAAAATGAATCCTTTGGACTGTTGATGCTGCATGTTGATCCTCCTCGTTGATGGTAGTGGACGTCATCAACAGAGGAGAAGCAATCGCCGCCGTCATCGTCGGGGGCTTCACGGCGTCTGACCATTCGGCTTAACCGTGAGGGAGCATCGCAGCCATGCGGTGCCGGGATGGACGTAAAGTAATTCCGATAGTCATAACTATCCGTCCAGATCCAGGTCATTCGCAATCCGCCATACAGGAACAGCAAATAGAAATACCGCAGAATCAGAAGTAAGCTGATGGAAAATAAATAAGGGAGTAAATCCTGAAGGTCGAGCAAAGGATTCACCTCCTTTCGCCGTTCAAATTATTGAATCTTTAATTGTGAATATCGTAACATATTACGTCGAATTTGTACATCTTCTCCTCCCCCTCTTCTCCTCATGCCTGTTTACTGCTTCAGTTTCTTCCCTTAAAGGTAAAAAGCGGTATGGAAACATTCCAAATCGATTTCAGAAAGCAGGAAGCCCCATGATGAGTTACCGCAAAAAACAGCTGCTCGGCTTCGGCGCCATCTTGTTCGCCCTGATGATCCTGCTGGTCACTCTGGCGGCGATGCTGGATGGAGTCAAGCAAAATCTCTCCGAAATTATGGACGACCGTTACGATAAAGTCAGTCATTCAGCCGCTTTTCGCAACAACTTCGCCTATCTCGACAGCGAGGTGGGTTATCTACTGAACGAAACCGACCCTAAGCAGGCTGCGGCTCATCTTGCGCAGATGGATCGACGGAGCCAGGCGGCCTACTCGCATCTTGCCTATCTTCAAATGCACATGGGCCGTGATGTCAATACCGATCTCCTTGGCTCCATTCAACAGGGCATGGAACGTTATATGGACGTACTGGAACGAATCGAGACCACATTGGGTAGAGGCAACGCCGAACAGGCTGCGACTTTATTTGTCGAGGAAGCGCAGGGAATCCGTTCCAACCTGCTGCGCAATCTGAGCGAATACACGATGCTTCAGGAAGAGAAAATGCAGATGGCTTATCGTCAGGCTGATCGAAGATTTGCCGATATTCTGAATGTGAGTGCGCTGTCTGCACTGGCCATTACCTGTATCGGTGTGCTCTCCGCGATGTGGGTCATTCGAGGGACAGCGAACAGCCTGCGCCGAATTACGGATATGATGGATCGTTTTGATCCCGGCGCGGTGGAACACATGTCTCGTTTGGAGATCGGTACACATGACGAGATTGGCAATATCGCGCAAGGGTACAATCATATGCTGGACGCTCTGGAAGAGCATAATGGACGCGTACGTGAGTTTAATCAGCGCATTGAGGATAATCATTGGCTTCAGACGCGTCTGAATGAGCTGGTTCTTCTGTACCACCAAGTTCCCAGTCCCAGCGAACTTGCCCATCGTTTCCTGTCCACTGTAGCTCCGGCTGTAGGTGCTTCTTCGGGTATTTTCTATATCCGAGAATCCAACAAGCGGGAAACTGTCTTCGTGCGTCTGGCCTCTTATGCCGATAGAGAGCCGCTGGATACCACTCAGCGCTTCCAATTGGGTGAAGGCTTGATCGGTCAAGCCGCGGTGGATGGCCGGGAGATTTTGATCGATGTACCAGAGTCTTATTCGGGTCTGATCCGCTCGGGCAGCATCGAATATCGCCCCAAACAGATCTGGATCATTCCCATTTCGGCAGATGATCGGGTGGAAGCTGTTGTGGAGCTGACCTCACTGCACGCCTTCTCCCCGCTGCATCGTCGCCTGATCGAGCAGATGCGCTCCACGCTGGGCATCGCGCTGCAAAGCGTATCGGGTCGTGCAGAGGTCGAACGGCTGTTGATTGAGTCGCAGACTTTGACCGAAGAACTGCGTGTTCAACAAGAGGAGCTTCGATCCGTTAATGTTCAGCTTCAGCAGCAGTACAGCCAGGCCGAAGAGAGTCGAAATGAGTTGTTGGAAGCGCAGCTGGAGCTGGAATCTACTGCGGAAGAACTTAGGCAATCCTCGCAATACAAGTCGGAGTTTCTCGCCAACATGTCCCATGAGCTTCGTACTCCGCTAAACAGCATCCTGATCCTCTCCCAGCTTATCGCAGAAAATCCGGAATCCAGCGAACAGGAGCGGGAAAATTACGCAGAGATTATTCATCGCTCTGGCCAGGATCTGCTTGACATTGTCAACGATGTACTGGACCTCTCCAAAGTCGAAGCCGGCATGTTGGACATCACCCGGGAAGCCGTCTCTTTGCGTGATTTCCCCGAATTGGTTTATTACGGATTTGACGCCCTGGCTCGACAGAAGAATCTCGAATTTGAAGTTACGGTTGCCGACGACATTCCGGAATTTTTCTATACAGACGGCAAGAGGTTCCAACAGATCGTCAAGAACCTGCTCTCCAACGCATTCAAATTTACCTCAACAGGCAAAGTCACCTGTACCCTGCAAAAAATCACCAACCTCGAATTTCCCTGCATGGTTCCTCAGGCTTCTACGGCTCAATCCGCGATCGCGGTGACAGTGAGCGACACGGGCATTGGCATCGCAGAGGATAAAAGGGAGATTATCTTTGAAGCGTTTCGCCAGGCGGATGGCAGCACGGAACGGATGTATGGTGGTACAGGCCTTGGACTGTCCATCTGCCGTGAGCTATCCCGTCTGCTGGGTGGATGTATGACGCTGGATAGCACCTTGGGCAAAGGGAGTTCCTTCACCCTCTACCTGCCCGAGATGCCTGAACAAGCAGCTTCGTCCGCTTGAGTCTGGATCAGTCAAGCGCCTTGCACAAAAAAAGACATTCAGACTTGTAGATCTGAATGTCTTTAGGCTGGTTATTGCACTTATTGCTTAATGCGACGTTCCCCATCGTAAGTGCCCAATACTCCATACAATTCGGGTCTGCGATCGCGGAATACGCCCCACTCAATACGGTCAATCTCCAGTTGATCGAGATCGAATTCAGCGGTCAGCACTTCTTCCTGATCGCGGCTTGCTTCGACCACTTTGCTGCCGCGAGGCCCGGCGATGAACGACGATCCGTAGAAGTTAATCGACGAATCTTCATCACTCTCCGCTCCGATGCGGTTAGAGGCGATCACCGGAATCAAGTTGGAACCGGCATGGCCCAGCATGCAGGCCTGCCAGTGATCTTTGGAATCAATGGAGCTATCCTGCGGCTCCGAGCCGATTGCTGTCGGATAGAGCAGAATCTCTGCGCCCATGAGCGCCATGGCGCGTGCTGCTTCCGGATACCATTGATCCCAGCAGATACCGACGCCTATTTTGCCATAACGGGTGTTCCAGACTTTGAAGCCTGTATCACCCGGGTTGAAGTAGAACTTCTCTTCATAGCCGGGGCCATCCGGAATATGGCTCTTGCGATACGTTCCCAGCACTTCACCATCCGCATCAATCATCGCCAGTGCATTGTAGCGAGCATAGTTTTTCTTTTCATAAAAACTGATCGGCAGAACCACTTCAAGCTCTTTGGCAATCTGCTTGAAATGGTGGATAGCTTTATTGCTCTCCAGTTCTGTTGCGTATTGATAATATTCAGCCTTTTCTTTCTGGCAGAAGTAAGGCGTCTCGAACAGTTCCTGAAGCAGGATCACCTGTGCACCTTCTGCCGCAGCCTTGCGTACCAAGGCCTCAGCTTTGCGAATGTTGTCGTCGATGTCCCAGGTGCAGCTCATCTGGGTTGCGGCTACCTTCACTTTTCTCATGGAAAAAACGTCAGCTCCTCTCGATGGTCGATCGTAGTAGAATCTATCATTCTCAATCTCGAAATCAGACTTGATGGAATCAGCGGCCCGCAGGAATCTGCTGGGTCGTACAATGCACGTTACCGCCTTCACGAATGACGGCCATACCGTCAACGGTACGGATGCGGTAGTCCGGGAAGGTGCGCTGGAGCGTCTCTTCCGCCAGGCGATCCGTTTCTGCAGCCGCTCCGCCAAATACCGGCAGAATGATGCCACCGTTAACGAAATAGAAATTCAGATAACTCAGCGTCAAGCGGCTGCCTTCATATTCCAAATACGGCGGCTGTTGAATCGGGATGATCTCCAGTTTGCGTCCCTTGGCATCGGTCGCTTCTTCCAGAATACGCAGATTCTCCTGAGTGATCGCATAATTCTCGTCAGCCGGGTCGTCGCAGACCTGAATAATGACTTTACCCGGAGCTGCGAAGCAGGCCGCATTGTCTACATGACCATCGGTCTCATCGCCCGCGAGCCCACGATTCAGCCAGATGATCTTCTCGACATTGGTGAAGTTCTTGACGTGCTCCTCGATCTCTTCCCGGCTAAGGGAAGGGTTACGGTTCTCGTTGAGCAGACATTCTTCAGTCGTCAGCAGCGTTCCTTCGCCATCCACGTGGATCGAACCGCCTTCGAGTACCAGAGGAGCATCAAAACGGCGCAGGCCAAGATATTCCAACACGGCAGGTGCGACGGCGTCGTCCAGATCCCAAGGGGAATATTTCCCGCCCCACGCGTTGAATCCCCAGTTGATGCCTGCACGTTCACCCTGCTCGTTCACGACGATGGTCGGGCCATTATCGCGCAGCCAGGCATCGTTATGAGGAATCGGCAGCAGCTCCACCTGGTGACCGGCAAAGGTAGGGTGCAGACGCTCTACGTCCTCCGGATTGACAACCAGCGTCACGGGCTCAAATTCGGCGATGGCTTTGACCAGCTCGGCGTATCCACCGCAAACTTCCTCAAAGTTATCGGGATAAACCATCGAAGCCTGAATCGGCCACGACAGCATCGTACGTTCATGCGGTGCCCATTCGGCGGGCATTTTATATTGAAGAGTTTTCGGATTCATCGTCAGTTATCCCCTTGCTTGAAAAATAAAGTGCGGCGTTCAAAAAACTTCATGCCAAAAACGGCGAAAAAACCCGTCAAACATTTGCGAACACCATCATACAATAAGTTTGAATTTTATTCAAAGGTTGTTTATGTGTGCTCCGTTTTTCGGGTTTTCTGCTTTTTGGTTTTTCTATTATGAATTTTTCATATAATGATTTTTTATTTTATTTATTCGCTGCGTTTTTCACTTCACTCCAGGTTCCCGATCCTTGAAGCGGCCCACTTCTTCAAGCAGGCTTCCCCAAATTGTCGCCTCGTGGCCGGATTTTCGTGTCCAGCTCTCAAATACCTGATTCAGCGCTTGCAGTTCCGCAAATGAGCCATCCACCCATCGAGCTACCGGCACGCGATGATACAGCCCCAGCAGCATGCGCAGCGTTCTTTTAAAGCGCCGGATGATATTCGCCTGCGCAGCCGGGACAAGTGGATACCCTGCGGCTTCCAGCGTGTCAAACCCTTCCCCCATTGCTTCGACGACCCGGCGCAGCAGCTTCTTGTCACGCGCGAGCGCTTTGACATCGCCGTTGCGAATCAGAACCGCTGCACTGAGCGGCACGATCGATACGATATGATTCTTGAGCCAGGCGTCGATATTCTCTTGTTCCATAACCTTATAACGTGTTCCGGCAAAAGCCTCCCGCAGCTGCGGCATAAACGGGATTCGTCCGTCCAACATTCCCGCGACCATCTGGCCGCCTCCCGCCAGAATCGAAATGACCTGGCCATCCTCTTGGCGAGTGCCTCCGCTGAGTTGAAAAGCGAACGCCGTTTTTTTACCCGAACCCCCCAATCTCCGAAGCTCCATCTGCGTACGCTCTGCGTCCGGATTGTTCCCAACCATCACGATCCGTTCGCTGACATTGGCAGCAAGCACCGGCAGCACAGCATCAATATCCGAATATTTTATCACGGTGAAGATCAGTTCGTATCGGTCGCTTGGCTCCAGACTGCGAACCACGTTCGGGCGATCCGTTGTCGTCTTCCGCTGAAGGTAATGCCGAATGACCAACCCATCCCGCTCAAGCTGCTCCGCTCTTTTGCCTCTTGCCAACATCGACACGTCATGTCCTGCCTGAATTAATCGATGGGCCAATGTGCTGCCCAACACTCCCGCTCCGTAAACCAAAATTTTCATCGGCTCTCTCCCTTTCGATGATCGAATACTGTCTTTTCTCAACAATTGTTGATTGTTCAACAGTTGTTCAGTACCATGAAAGTAGCAAGAGAACGCCGAAGCGACAATGGCTGATTCTGCGGCGTTTGTCGGGTTCTCAACATCCGCTGCAAAATTGTTCAGTAAAAGGAGAAGAAACCAATGGACCGACGCGTACGTAAGACGAGAGAAACCTTATTTGAAACGTTGATCGAGATGCTGCGGCAAAAAGACCTCGAGCGCATTACGGTACAAGAGATCGCCGATCACGCGGATGTACATCGAGGCACCGTCTACCTGCATTTTCAGGACAAGTTCGATCTGCTGAACCAGTGCATGGACAGCTATCTTCAGCGCTTAAACGACAGCTGCCGCCCGGATGATCCGTCCGAACCCATTGAGGATGCACTGCTGCGTACGTTCCGGTATCTGGAAGACAGCGCAGATGTCTACGGCGTGCTGTTCCGCAGCGATGGCTTGTCCGCTTTCCGTTCGCGCTTGTCCGACATGCTGCGTGAAGGCGCAGAAGCCCAGTTCGACCGCTGCGTATTGGACCCGAGGGTCAACAAGGAGATTACGGTCCAGTTCGTTACGACGGCGATCGCCGGCTTGCTTGAATGGTGGATCTCGCGCTCCATGCCTTATTCGAGCGAGGAGATGGTGGAGCAGTTGGTGCTGCTGCTGCAAGCTAACGGGCTGCGGCAAGCCGGACAGGGCACGCATGCGACGAACCCGGGGACAGCGCGTTCGGTCTAACCGCTTGGCGTCCGAGACGGCGACTTGCACACGTTTTGCTGATTTAGGTATGCTTGATCCGAAGGTTTGACGACTAAGACAAGAATGGAGAAGTGCTGAATGAACCAACCAAGATCCTGGTCAGGACGATTTCGACGATTGTTCCTGAACAACAAGTTTGTCCTGTTTTTGTTCGTGGCGCTGCTGGTGGGCGTCAACATTCTCATCTTTTCCAAGATCACGTTCATCTTCCATCCGCTTCTGGTTCTGCTCAAGACGATCGTCCTGCCCATTATCCTCACTGGCGTCGTCTACTATCTGCTGAATCCGATCGTTGATTTTATGGAAAAGAAAAAGGTCAAACGTGTCTACACGATTCTGGCACTGTATATTCTGATTATTGGCGTGCTGACTACGGTCATCACCTTGATCGTGCCAATCATCCGGGAACAGCTGCTTGGCTTTTTTGAAAATTTCCCGGATTACAGCGAGACAATCCAGCGTGAATTCGAGAAGCTGATCGGCAGCGATCTGGTTGCCCAGTTCCAAGCGACCACCAACTTAAACACGCAGGAGATCGTAAGCAAAATCTCGGAGCGTGCGACAACCATCCTCAACCATACCTGGTCGGGGATCGGCGGCGTCATCGGCGTTGTCAAAGAACTGGTACTGGCTATCGTGACGCTGCCCTTTATCCTGTTCTACCTGCTCAAGGATGGACGCAAGCTGCCTAACTACATTCTCAACTTCATCCCAACCAAGCTTCGTCCAGGCACATTGACGGTACTCAAAGAAACCAACCATCAGATCAGCTCGTACATCCGTGGACAGATCATCGTCAGCATGTGCATTGGGGTGCTGCTCTACATTGGTTACCGAATCATCGGTCTGGAATATTCGTTGGTTCTGGCCATCGTTGCCGCCTGCACCGCGATTGTTCCTTATCTGGGCCCTGCAATTGCCATCACTCCAGCTATCATCGTCGCTGCGGTTACGTCGCCGATCATGCTGCTCAAGATGGTCATTGTATGGACAGTCGTGCAGCTGGTGGAAGGTAAATTCATCTCGCCGCAGATCATGGGCAAATCGCTCAAGATTCACCCGATTACCATCATCTTCGTCATCCTGACAGCAGGCAATCTGTTTGGCGTTGCAGGAATCCTGCTGGCTGTACCGGGTTATGCCGTATTGAAAGTATTGGCTACCCATCTGTTCGACTGGTTCAAGATGCGCTCTCAGCTGTATCTGTAGATGGTGAAAGCATACAGCTGAAGAATTCGTTTCCCGCGCAGCAAAAAAAGCCTCTGCTCCCATTCAAAATGGGGACAGGGGCTTTTTGCATGAAAGCTGAAAATTCCAAAGACTTATGATGGCGCTTGCAGGTTGCTGCCGGGAATCAGATCTGTCCCGTCCAATCGGCGGGTGCAATCTCCTGCCACCGGCGGCGGATCTCGTCGTAGCGCGCTTGATCGAGAGGACCGGCTTCCAGCAGTTTGGCGTTCTGATGCCAACGATCCGGTTTCTGTGTGCCTACGATGGCGGTATGCACGCCCGGCGTGGACAAGGTGAAGCGCAGCGCCGTTCCGATGGAATCCTCTTCCGAGAGGAAGCCATAAGCCAGGTCACGCAGTCGATTCCAGTAGACATAGCCGTATTCTTCTGGTTTCATGGTATCAAACAGCCAGGCTGCATTGGCAATCGGCCGCTTGATCGTCACGCCCATATTGCGTTTGATAGCCTCAGGCAGCGTCAGCTCAATGGCTTCCTGATCCGCCACATTCAACGAAGTCTCCAGGCTGTCAAAAGCATCCGTCTGGATCGCATACAGCGCATCCTTCGTATCGCCGCTGTAGCCGATAAAGCGGGTCTTGCCTTCCTGCTTGGCACGCTGAAGCACTTCGATCACTTCGCCTCTGCGAAGCACTTCCTCCGAGCAGCTGTGCAGGTGAATCATATCGACATGGTCTACCTGGAGCCGCTGGAGGCTGCGTTCAATCGTAGCCGTCAGTGTCCGGGGGTCCCAATCCGGTCCGTCGATGCCTGCTGCATGACCACATTTGGTAAACAGATAGAAATCATCGCGGCGATGAGCAATCGATTTGCCAATCAGTTCCTCACTATCGAGGTAACATTCCGCCGTATCAATCACATTCAGACCTTCATCGATGGCGCTGCCCAGCAGCTTATCAACTTCTGCCTGCGATACGTCGCGGCCGATCTCCGATCCGCCGAATCCAAGTACGCTGACTTCCATGCCTGTCTTGCCATAGACTCTTTTCTCCACTTCTGCATCCTCCTGTCGCGGCATAAAGTTCGTCGATCCCTTATCTTCATGTGCCCACTGACCTATTACCCTTTACTTTCAGCTGTATCTCAACTTTTGTAAACGGATTCTTTTTTTGATACAGGGCAGCGGCCTAATTCTCAAAATATTGACTGGGATGACCGCTGAAGGGATGATGCCGCTCTTTATATTCACCTGCGGTATAGATTCCAATCGTCTGACGCCAGAATCGCTGCGCCGGCTCATTATTTTTGAGCTGGGTGACTTTCCATCGTCCCTTGAAGCGTTCAAACAGCATAACCGCCGCTCGCCCACCTACTCCCCGCCGACGAAATTTTTGCAGGACAAAAAATTCAACCATATAGTACGAGGGTTTACGGGTTCCTTCGTCTGTCCGCTCCACCAACGCCAATCCAGCCGGTTCTCCATCCGCACGAATCAGGAAGGGAAATTTATGCTCGGGCTGACTCCAGAACACATCCAGATCCGGATAATCGGGGAAACGTCCCTGCTCATCAGCAGCAATATCCAGATAGCGCGTAAAGTCATACAGGTAAAACTGAAGCAGATTTTCGATCACCGCTCGGCGCTGCACCGGCACAAGCTCCAACTCTACATGAGGTTCCATTCTCTCAAGCTCCTTTTCCCGGCGCGTTGTCGCTCCATGTCGTTAGACTTGCTCTCTCTTCCATCGTAATCCACGATCATCGCCGCGGCAACTTTTCCGTCTGGGATCTTGGATAGGATTCGGTCTGGATGGAGTTATGGTAAACTGAGGAGTGACAAGCATTTGGGCGAACGCCGCCTCACTTCATCCACAAAGGAGAACCGGCATGAGTATTCAGAAAACGATCGATCGGGCGCGTCTTGGCGAGAAGCTGCCGGAGATGCCCGGTTATGTTCAACAATTTATCGACTATAAGCTTCCCGACCTCTCCCCTTCCACGCTGCTGGAATATGTTCGGGATTACGAGTCATTCTTCAAATGGCTGCTGGCGGAAGGGCTGTCCACCGCCTCCTCCATCAGAGACATCACGCTCGAAGAACTGGAATCGCTGCGGATGGAAAACATTACAGGCTACCGCCTACACCTTACGACTCGCACCGAAGGCACCAACTCGCGGATCAGCGTAACCCGCAAGCTGTCTGCGCTGCGCTCCCTGTTCCATTACCTGAGCCAGATTGCCGAAGACGAAGATTTCTATCCACTGCTCAAGCGCAACGTCATGGCCAAGATTGAGATCAAACGAACCAACAAACCCAAAGATACGGCAGCCAAATTGAAGGGGAAAATTCTCGAAGAAGAAGAGATCGTCGATTTTATCGATTACATCCGCGAAGGCTATGCCGCCGATGTAGCCACCAACAAGCAGGCGCTGTATGCACATGCACGCAACAAAGAAAGAGACGCTTCCATCGCCAGTCTTATCCTGAATTCCGGTCTGCGCGTATCTGAAGTGGTGAATCTTAATCTGTCGGATCTTGATCTGGGCAACAAGCTGCTGCATGTGATGCGCAAGGGCAATAACGATGAGACTTTTAAAACTCCTGTCTATTTCCGTGACCAGGCGCGTTTTGACCTGGAACGTTATCTCAAACTTCGAGAGAACGATTATGCGGCGCCCAAGCGGGAGAAAGCCTTATTTCTGACGGTCCCCAATGGACAAAAAGAAGGCAAACGCATGACCAAACGGGCGATTCAGGAGATGGTCATCAAATATGCTAAACATTTTGGCAAGCCTTATCTGACTGTACATAAGCTGCGCCATTCGTTCGCCACCGATTATTATTTGCAAAACGACATCTACAAGACCAAAGAACAGCTTGGCCATGCTTCAACGGAAACGACGGAAATTTATGCGCATCTGACGGATAAAACGATGTCTGAAGCGATCGAACGCCGAAACGGTGAAGAATGAGCGTGACTTCGGGAATACGATTCGTCCGGACCCACGTTGGTTGATTCGTAATCGTCAAACGCAAAAAGAGGGAGAAGCGGCTGGCTGCCACCTCTCCCTCTTATTTGATTATGGATCTTCCAAAGATTAAGGCAACGATCAGATCGATAATGCAGCCGTAATAATCAGGGCACCCACCACATGCAGGGTTCCTGCGAACAGACCATGAGCGACATTGCCGCGTTCGGTTCCCTCATTCAGGTTCAAGTCGCCCCAGCGACGCAGCACAAATTCGACCGTGCTCTCCAGAACCAACAGCACGATAAATGAAATAAACGAGATCAACCAGGCGTTGACGATACTCGAAGAACCTTCCAGTACATAGGTCAAGATAAAACCCTGGGCAAAGATCTTCATCACCAGCCGGATGGTCACAGCGAGATTGCCCTTTTTTAACTCCTGAAAATCTTTGTATTTGGTAAACAGTGAATCGATCACCATCAGTAGTGTCAGCAGCACCGCTCCGGAAAGCGTCCATACTGCAAGTCTTGCCAAATCCGAAAATTCCACTTTCCGTCCTCCTTACGCGCCGATTATGTATCGAATCCTGCCGCTGATTCAGCGCCAGGCCGTAAAACCATGAAAAAGCGAAGGGAGCCGCCGCGTACACGCGTTCCCCTTCGCCTGGCTTTAGTCGCCGAATCGGCGCTTCAAGCCCTTTATTCTTTCTTCTCGTACTGCTGCATGAGGGCAGCCAGTTCGCTTTCTACGGCGCTGTTCTTGCCCAGCTCAGCGAATTCGTCATCCAGCGATTTGCCCTTCGACGACATTTCGTTGCTGGCTTCGGCCTGAGCTTCCATGTTGAGCATTTTTTCTTCCATTCGCTTGAGACCGGATGTCGCGCTATCCGAATTGAATCCGGACATCGTCTTGTTGATCTCTGTTTGCGCTTTGGCTGCACTGTAACGAGCAACCAGCGTATCGCGTTTGTTTTTCATTTCGGTCAGCTGCTTGCGCATCTCTTCCAGCTTGCCGCGCAGATTGTCCGCAGCCGCTTTGTTCTGATCGAAGCTGTTTTTGTATTCCGTCATCTTTTGCTCGGCAGCATTTTTCTCTTCGAGTGCGCGGCGGGCCAGATCGACGTTTTGTGCTTTGGCAGCCATGTGAGCCTGCTCCGTACGGCGGTTCACCAGCTCCTGCTGTTCTTCGTAGAGCTGTTTGAATTTCTTCTCAATTGCGATCTGGGCCGCTACGGCCTTCTCGGCGTCGGCCAGATCTTCCTGCATGTCCCGAATGTACTGATCGGTCAATTTCACCGGATCTTCTGCCTTTTCGATCAGGGCATACACATTGGAAAGGGTAAGGTCTCGCAGTCTTTTAAAAACGGACATTGCATTTGCCTCCTTGAGTGGTTATGAAGTCTTGATGTGAACCATTACCCCATCTTTTACGAGAGCCGACAAGAAGGGTTTCATTCCCATCGATGAATTTTCAAAATTATTTTATAAAGGTGAATGTAAAGCCTGTTCAAACCGCTCAAATACATGATGCGACACTTCTTCGATCTGAGTCGGTGTGAGGTCGTCGTAGTGGATACCCATCATGACGGTCACGGTGCAGTTCAGCTGCTTCGCAGCACGCTGCGCCGCCGATTCACTCAGCAGATATTCCTTATGGCCCGGTACGCTAACCGTTGTCACGGCAATCTCGCTTCCCTGCGGATAAGCGGTCGAGACCGCGCCAATATGCACCGCCCCTCCGCTGACGACAAACAGAACATCCCGCCCGATCTTCCGGCGTTCTACCTGAATATCTTCTGGCGCAAACGGATGGGAACCATGCCCGTTCGATGGAGAATCAGCCCATTCATCATCAGCAGCCATCTTGCTGCTCCCTCCTCACAGAATCCCGCGAATCTCGCTAAGACTGGCAATTCCTTCTTCAGCCATAAACCGTTCCACGCCAGCAGCCAGATCCGCTCCTGCCTGCACATTTACGAAATTGTACGTGCCGATCTGCACCGCTTCTGCTCCAGCCATCACAAATTCAATCAAATCTTCTGCACAGGAGATCCCACCCATGCCCACAACCGGAATCGACACCCTCTGGCACACCTGGTGAACCATACGCAGCGCAATCGGCTTGATGGCAGGCCCGGATAACCCGGCATACAGATTCTCGAATACGCTGCGGCGTCTGTGCACATCAATCTTCATGCCGGATACCGTATTAATCAGGGAGACGGCTTCTGCGCCTTCCTGTTCACACATCTGCGCCATATCGGCGATGTCTTCGGCATTGGGCGACAGCTTGACCATCAACGGCAGCGTCGTAGCGGCGCGAACCTCGCGTACGACTTCGCGTGCAATGGAGGTCTTGATCCCGTAGGCCATCCCTCCGGCTTTGACATTGGGGCAGGAGATATTCAGCTCGATCATATCCACCGCACGCCGACCCGCCGCCGACCTGCGATTGGAATCCTCATCGATCAACCGTGCTCCCTCGATATAATCCTGAATCGTACCGCCGCCCAGATTGACGATGCGCACCGTGTCAAGCGTTTCCCAGAACAAACATTCCTCTTGCAGAAATGTCTGGATACCTGGATTCTCAAGGCCTACACTGTTCAACATCCCTGAAGGGGTCTCGTATACACGGATGCCAGGATTACCGGGGCGAGGGTGGAGAGTGATGCCTTTGCCGGAGATGCCGCCAAGCTTGGACAGATCGTACACCCTGCCATATTCCCGGCCGAATCCAAACGTACCGGAAGCCATCACCACTGGATTCTTGAACGTCACTTCGCCAATATGGCAGGTTGTATCCAGGTTCGTCTCGATCATGCCAGCACCACCTCCTCGGCGCGGAAGACCGGACCCTCGCTGCATGCTTTTTTCCGCCCCTGCTCACAGCCCACGCTGCACACCAGGCAAGCGCCGATTCCGCAGGCCATCCGATTCTCCAGGGACAGATACACGTGAGCCCGTCCGGATGACAGGTTACTCTTCAACTGGGCAGCACGCAGCATCGGCTCCGGCCCGCAGACGAAGATCGTATCATATTCATCAAAATCAATCCCATCCAGCACTCGACCGCCACAGTTGATGGTCACCGGATGTCCGATGGAACGGAACTCCTGCTCCTCATAAACTTCGACGCTGTATCCCAGATACAGATCAGCTTGCTCCAGATGTCTGGCGGTATAAAAAAGAGGCGCAATGCCAATGCCGCCCCCCACAAGTGCGGTACGGCCTTCTGCCGCCGGAAAGCCGTTGCCCAGCGGACCCAGGAGTGTGAGTTCTTCCCCTGCTCTCATCCGCGACAGCCGCTCTGTGCCCTCTCCCGCCACTTTATATAGAAACTTTACGCCATGCTCATTCTGGTCATACACACTCAGGGGACGCGACAAGAGCGGATAGCTCTCCCAGCCCCGTACCATAAAAAATTGACCCGCCTTGGCCTCGAAACGACCTGCTGCATGGATGACATAAATCCCTTCAGCCACACGTCGATTAGAAATGATTGTCGCCATTTGATCTCCCCCATCTTCCTGACTTACGCATATCTTGTCCATGATGCCCTGAGTCAGGGATCAACGCTATGACATGAGTCACGAAGAAGGGGAATTGGCTGTATTCTACTTGGAAGCCCGGTAGCCGCGGCGGTAAGGCTCAACGACCTCAAGATTTCCGCCAAGCGCACGGGACGCATGAATGGCCCAGTACGGATCGCGCAGCATCGCCCGTCCAATCGCCACCAGCTCGGCGCGACCTTCCGTAACCACCCGCTGGGCATCTTCGTACTCGTCCAGCAGACCCACGGCAATGACCGGAACACCCAGCGCTTCACGCACACGCTCGGCAATACCCACCTGATAACCAGGACCCGAACCCGGCCCACCACCGGAACCGATTGGGCCTTCACCGCCCGTGGAGACATGGAAAATGTCTGCCCCGGCGTCGCGGTAACGACGGAATACGTCCATGATCTCATCGACGCTGTACCCACCGTCCACGTATTCCGCAGCGGATACCCGAATCAGCACCGGCATATCCGCCGGAACTTCAGCGCGTACGGCGCGAGTGACTTCCTCACCGAATCGTGCAAGATCCTGCCCATATTCGTCATCGCGCTTATTGGTAAGCGGCGAATGAAACTGATGGATCAGGTAGCCGTGCGCACCGTGAATCTCTACGGTATCGAATCCGGCCTGTATCGCGCGGCGAGCAGCTTCGCCATACATCTGAACCGTCTCCCGTACTTCTTCGGTCGTCAAGGCTCTTGGCGTCTGATAGGTCTCGTCAAATGCAATGGCGGATGGAGCGACAGGCGGATGGGCATCCTGCGCTTTGCGGCCGGCATGACCAAGCTGAATCGCAGCCTTGGCCCCATAGCGATGAATACCATCGACAATCTTCTTCCAGGCGGGAATCATCTCATCGCTCCAGATCCCGGTGTCCCGATTGGTGATTCGCCCGTCCGGATGAATACCGGACATCTCTGCGATAATGAAGCCCGTTCCACCGACTGCGCGGCTGATATAATGCACGTCATGCCATTCATTCGGCACACCGTCTTCCGCATCCACCGCGTATTGGCACATGGGCGGCAGCACAATGCGGTTAGGCAGCTTCAATCCTTTGTATTCAAAAGGTGTAAACAGGTCGGTCATTTTTCTCATTCTCCTTCCGTTTCCCAACGATCTATCCTTTAGTAACCACAAGCGTTTTTTATTATACACGTTTTTAACCATTCACAAAAATGAATCATAAGAAAGACCCGAACCGACCGCTTGCAGCGGGTCGGACGGGCCTTTGGGTTCAGATTCTCCAATATGGCGCTTGCCAACTATTGCGATTTGAACGAGATTGGAATGATAGGATGGCGCAGATTTACTCCATCGCTCTGTGTGGTTCATGATGCCCAGACCAGGAGCCGAAAAATCCGAATTTCCGGCGATCTTCCGGTCCATGTCCGCGGTGGTCGTCCTTCATGTCGGCGAACCGGAAACGGCCGCCCGGACCGAAGCCTCGGCGTCCACCTGGCCCTCCCGGGCCGAATGGCGGACGAGGGCCGCCCATACGCTCCCAGAATTCGCGTGGGTCGCGGCCAGGGAATTCTGCTCCTTCCATCTGCTTATGAAGCTCGGTCAGCAGCCGGTTCAGGTATTCACCGAACTGTAGGCGCTCTTCTTCGGTAAAGCTCTCGAAGAGTTTATCGCCTTCCTGCTGCCGCTGCTCGGCTTGTTCCGCAGCTTCCGCTCCAGCAGGGGTCAGCTTCACATTCATCACACGTCGATCGCTTGCCGACGGTTCGCGTTCGATAAAGCCGCTGCGCTCCAGCTTGACCAGCAGCTCACCCAGGGATTGATTCCGCATGTTAAGCAGGAAGGTCAGTTCCTTCTGCGTAATCTCCGGCTTGAGCTTGAGCAGGGCCAATACCCGTCCCTGACCCCGATGTGGATCTCCTCCATGCTCCCGGTCTCTCCGAAGATGATGTTGGTATCTATGCATCAAGGCCATCACTTGGAAGAGTTGTCTCGTCAATCCCTCGCCTGGCAGTTCGTCTTCACGTTCTTCGTGCTGTTCATGTTGCTTATGCTGTTCCGGTTGTTCCTGCTGTGATTCTCGGCGTGTTGGATCGAACCCCTCTTGCTTGTTGTCTTCATGTTCAGAATGTTCGTTCATTATCCATGCCTCCTTTTTATGAAGGCACCTTACATTCAGGTACCTTTGTTTTATATCATAAAGGTACCTGATGAATTTGGCAACTCTTTTTTTATACATACGAAAAACCCCGGACGAACCCGTCCGGGGTGAATAAAAATCGAGGTTACAGCACTTTACCCAGAAAATCCTGCGTGCGTGCATGTTTAGGCGCTCCGAACACTTCGTCCGGGGTGCCTTCTTCGACGATAACGCCGCCGTCCATGAAGATGATTCGGTCGCCCACTTCACGGGCAAAGCCCATCTCATGAGTGACAATCACCATTGTCATGCCATCTTCAGCCAGCTTTTTCATAACGTCCAATACCTCACCGACCATCTCTGGGTCAAGCGCGGAAGTTGGCTCATCGAACAACATCACATGCGGCTGCATCGCAAGCGCACGTACAATGGCGATCCGCTGCTTCTGTCCACCGGACAGTTGAGCCGGGTACGCTTTTTTCTTGTCTGCCAGACCTACGGATTGCAGCAGCATCTCCGCGCGTTTGTCGGCCTCCGCCTTGGAGACGCCTTGAAGTTTAATCGGCGCCAGCGTGATGTTTTCCAGAACCGTCTTGTGAGGGAACAGATTGAACTGCTGGAACACCATGCCCATTTTCTCGCGGGTCTTGTCGATGTTGTGCTTTTTATCCGTAATCGGCTGGCCTTCAAACAGGATTTCTCCGCCCGTTACGTCTTCCAGCCGATTCAGACAGCGCAGGAATGTACTTTTGCCCGAACCGCTTGGCCCGATGACAACAACGACTTCACCCTGCTGGATTTCGGCATCAATTCCACGCAGGACCTGATTTTTGCCGAACGATTTTTGCAGATTTTTAACGGTTATCACCAGCGCTCAACCTCCGTTCAAATACATTCAACAGCTTGGACAGAATCAACGTCATAATCAGATAGATGCCCGCTGCAATCACCAGTGGATACAGACCCGAATAGGTCAGCGTACGCACAGCGTTGGCCTGGAACATCAGATCGGCAACCCCGATGAAGGATACGATCGACGATTCCTTAATGATGACGACAAATTCATTGCCGATCGCCGGCAGAACGCTCTTAATTGCCTGTGGAATGACGATGGTGCGCATCGCCATGCCGCGCGGCATCCCGAGCGAACGTGCCGCTTCCATCTGTCCTTTATCCACGCCCTGGATACCGGCGCGGAAAATCTCTGCCAGATAAGCCGAGCTGTTGATCGACAGGGTAATGATGCCGGATTGCAGCACCGTAAACTTGATGTCAAAGGCGGTTGCGATGCCGTAATGGATAATGAGGAGCTGTACCAGCATTGGGGTACCGCGCAGCACTTCCGTATACGCAACGGCCAGCCATTTCAGAACCTTGACACCCGACAGACGAAGCAGGGCAATCAGCAGACCAATCAGGAATCCGAACAATACACCGAGCGCAGACAGCAGCAGGGTATATTTCACGCCGTCCGCGTAATATCCACGGTATTTCCAGAAAAATTGGAAGATATTGCTGGGCGCTACTTCGCCGCTGTTCATCTCATTGGCCTGTTGAATGTAGCCATCAACCGCTTTTTCTGCGTTCAGTCGTGCCAGCGTCTTGTTGATCTCGGCAACCAATGCCGTGTTGCCCTTGGCTACGGCGATCGCCATCGGCGTGTCGCTATCTTCCGGCACCGCGTCTGCGATTGCCAAGCCCTTGCGGTTCTTGACCTGCGCTTCGGCAACCGGCCCTTCAAATACCGCCGCATTGACACGTCCCGATGTCAATTGGCTCACCACGTCCGAGATGCTCTTAACCGAAGTGACCTGAGCATTTGGAATGCCCTTGGCAATCTCTTCCTGGATCGATCCGCTCTGTACGCCAATCGTCTCCCCATCGAGATCCGCCATCGTCTTGTATTTATCGGCGTCTTCCGCACGAGTCAGGATGACCTGACGCGATGTATAATACAAATCGGAAAAATCGACGTTCTGACGACGTTCATCTGTTGGGGTCATCCCCGAGATAATCATGTCGATCCGTCCGCTCTGAAGCGCCGGAATCAAACTGTCAAATGCGATGTCTTCAATTTTGAGCTGTGCACCCATATCGGCTGCAATTTGCTGCGCGATCATGACGTCCGAGCCAACGATCTTGCTTTTGCCGTCTACCGTGATCCGGAACTCGTAAGGCGCGAAGTCTGCACTCAAACCGACAGTAATCGTCTTCTGTCCGTCCGCACCTGATGCACTCTCTGCCGAAGCCATTCCGTAACCCGGATGGATCGCCAGCAGCAGCATGAGCAGGGACAGCATCGTGAGTGTGATTTTTTTTAGTCTAAACAATGCCCTCTCTCCACTTCTCCAATAAAATGACAAGTCATCATTATAAAACGATACTCATATTTATACAACACTATTGTCTCTTTGTCGCGTACTTTTTTTAAGTTCACAAAGTTGTTCCATTCATCACAAACCCGCGCCCACATTGAAAACGTTTCGCCTGCGTGATAGACTTTGGAACGAAATGAGAAGAAGCAGGGAGCGTTTGCCATGATGAATAATAAACAGCGTATTGCGTCCACAATTGATGCATGCGCCTCAGAATTAACAGAAATTGCGGTCTACATTGCGCAAAACCCGGAGTTGGGAAATGAAGAGTTTAAAGCTTCCGCCCGCCTTAGACAATCGCTGATTGAACACGGGTTTGAGGTGGAAGCGCCTGTCCTGGGCATCGAAACGGCCTTTATCGGTACATTTCGCTCGGATAAACCCGGACCTACCGTTGCCCTGCTGTGCGAATACGACGCGCTGCCCGAGATCGGCCACGCCTGCGGACATCATCTAATCTGTACGATGAGCCTCGGCGCAGCCATCGGACTCCAGGAGATCATCGGAGAGCTGGGCGGTACGCTGCGAGTCTATGGTACGCCTGCGGAGGAGACCCGAGGTGCCAAGGTCACCATGGCCGATGCGGGTCTGTTCGACGACTGTGACTTCGCGCTGATGGCTCATCCGTATTATGCGTTCCAAAAGTCGGGTAGTGCCTTGGCGATGGACGCGATCCAATACGAATTCTATGGCAAGGCTTCGCATGCTGCGGCAAGTCCCGAATCCGGAATTAACGCTTTGGATGCTGTGCTTCAGCTATTTAACGGCATCAATGCGCTGCGTCAGCAGACCCGCATGGATGCGCGGATTCACGGCATTATCAACCATGGTGGTGTCGCGGCCAATATCATTCCTGATTATGCGTCGGCGCAGTTCTACATTCGTTCCGCCGACCGTCCCTATACCAACGAATTGGTGGGCAAAGTTCGCCGGATTGCCGAAGGCGCCGCCCTGCAGACCGGATGTGAGCTGAAGGTATCCAATTACGAATATTCGTATGATGAACTGATTACGAACGAGACCTTGTCCGACACGTTCACACGCAATCTGATCGAAGCCGGCATTGAACCTTCTTCCATCCAGGCTCCGGAAAACGGCGGCTCGGCCGATGTGGGCAATGTGTCCACCCGCTGCCCGGCCATTCATCCTTATATCCAGGTTGTGTATGAACGTCATGAACTGCACAGCATCGGATTCCGTGATCGGGCCCAGCAGGATGCAGCGTATGAAGCCATGATCTTTGGAGCCAAGATGCTGGCAGGCACTGCTTATGATACCTTGACCGTACCCGGTCTGCTGCAAAAAGTCCGTGAAGAGTTCACGCAGCAGGCCGCTCGTTCCTCTGAAACTGTTTCTACCCCTTCGCTTTAATTCGTCTGCCCAGCCCGTCTCTACTTGATGTAGAGGCGGGTTTCTTGTTGAAGCAAGGGTTTCACGGCTTGTCCATCCCGGGTAATAACATCCATCTTTTTGCTGCTGGGGAACTTTTTACAATCCAAGGCGTGTACGCGAACTTCGAGGGCAGCAGATTTAAGCGAATTTTCGGGTTCTACAAGGAAAGGTTCCGAAGGCGTGCCGGGGCACGTCGAGGGGCATTGACGCCGTAGAGGGCGAAAAGGCGACTAAAGATGCACATCGTTAAGTTTGCGTACACGCCCTAGTTCGATCCGTGAATAAAGGAGCGATTCTCCATGTTTCGGGAAGCCATGTACCATGTACCACGCGACAAATGGGCGTATTCCTACGATCTGCACACCATTCACCTGCGTTTTCGCACGAAGAAAAATGATGTCGATCGAGTGACGGCCCTGACCGGCGATAAATATGATTGGAATCGGACGTATTTTGAGGTCGAACTGGAGAAAGCCGCCACGGATGAATATTTTGATTACTGGGAAGGCCCGGTACGTCCCAAGTTCAAACGGGTCGCTTACATATTCCGATTGAATTCAGGCAGCGAGACCCTATTTAAATCGGACAATGAATTTCATAACGGATTCCCCACCCCTACCGGAGGATTTTACGAGTTTCCCTATATCCATGCAGTCGATTTGTTCACGGCACCGGAATGGGCCAAAAAGGCGATCTTCTATCAGATCATGCCGGATCGCTTTGCCAATGGTGATCCGTCCAACGATCCACCCGGCACGCTGCCATGGGGCGGACAGCCCACGCTAACCGACCATTTCGGCGGCGATCTTCAAGGAGTGCTGAACCATCTGGATTACCTGGCTGAACTGGGGATCAATGCCATCTATTTCACGCCGGTCTTCACCGCCAACTCGTATCACAAATACGACACGCTGGATTACAAGACCATTGATCCGCATCTGGGTGACAGCATGCTGCTCAAACGTCTGGTTGAAGCCTGTCATGAGAAGGGCATCCGGGTTATTCTCGACGCTGTGTTTAATCATTGCAGCGATCAATTCCCGCCCTTTCGGGACGTGGTGGCCAAGGGACCCTATTCGCTCTATGCGGATTGGTTCCATGTTAACGAATTTCCGTTGGCGATCCAAGATGGGATTCCGACCTACGACACTTTCGGTTTCTACGCGAACATGCCCAAGTTTAATACAGCCCATGAAGAGGTTCGCAAATATCTGCTGGGAGTTGCGCAATATTGGATCAAGGAGATTGGCGTCGATGGCTGGAGGCTGGATGTAGCCGATGAAGTCGATCATCATTTCTGGCGCGAGTTTCGTGACGTGGTCAAAACAGCCAAGCCGGATGCTTATCTGGTCGGTGAAGTCTGGAGTGACTCGCTGTCCTGGCTGATGGGCGATCAGTTTGATTCGGTGATGAACTACCCTTTTTCCGACAAGGTCTTGGCGTTCTTCGGTGGCGGCATGGATGGCTATCAGTTCTCCAGCCATATGAGCAGTCTGCTGATGCGCTATCCGCAGCAGACGAATGAAGTGGTGTTCAATATGCTGTGCAGCCATGACACCCCTCGCCTGCTGACGCGACTGGGCGGGGACAAACGCAAGCTCAAGCTGGCTATCGTCTTCTTGTTTACCTACATGGGAACGCCCTGTATCTTCTATGGCGATGAAGTGGGCTTACAGGGCGGGCCCGACCCGGACTGCCGCAAGTGTATGGAGTGGGACGAGGAACGACAGGATCGGGATCTGTACGATTTCTATCGTCTGATGATCTCGCTGCGCAAGAGCAACCCCGCCCTGCGCGGCGGTCGCTTCCGCTTCCTCATGGCAGAGCCGGGAACTCCCTGTATCATCTATGAACGGATCGACGAGCAGATTCACTTCACTATCTGGATGAATAACACGGATCGTCCGATTATCCTGTCCCATCCCATGGAAACGGACGATTGGCGCGATACGATGACCCGGCAGCAGATCCCGACTTCCGGAGGCCTGCTCTCCATCCCGCTTGATGCCTATGGCTATCGAATTCTATACCGAAATCTGCAAAAATGAAGCGCTTTCTTACAAATATATTACAGCCGTTTTTCCCGCGTCTGTTCTGGTTATTTGTCCTTAGTGGTTCATGCAAATCACCGGGAGGCGGAAGGAGGCGGGCCGACATGTTCTTCGTGGTTTCAATGTCAGCCATTGTCTTGTCAGTATTGGCGACGCTAAGATGGATGGATCGAGGTTCAGTCAAGACCGGCTTAAAAACGGCATTGTTCATGTTGGTCTACTATTTCAGTCCATTCTAGGGCGTGTCTTCAAACCTCGATGGAAGCAGATTTTGCCGAATTTTCGTGCTAAACAAGGAACTTTTCTGAAGGCGTGCCGGGGCACGTCAAAGGAAAGTGACGTAGCGTTGCTGGAATCGTACACGTTTCAGGTACGAGTCCAATGGAGCGCGAAAAGGCGGTAAAAGATGCACATCAGCAGGTTTGAAAACACGGCCTAGTCACAGTTCGACAACAGCCCAACGAAAAAGGACGGGGAATCCCGTCCTTTTGTGCGTTGGTTGTATTAGGTACGGCGTGGTTTGGCGCTATTTTCTCCAGAACGTTGTACATTCAGCCTTATCCGCACGGTTAAACTCGATGATCTCTTTCAACAGCTCATAATCGACCGGAATCTTCCAAGGGATGCGAAACAGCTGATTGGTATGCGTATAACCTGCCTGAACAATTTGATTGGCAAAACGCTCGATCACCGGCATCTCGGGAGCGACCGACATATGCGCCTTGGCTGTGCTAAACGCAATAATAAACGTCTCGTGATCGGTGAACATCGGCTGGTTCCAAGCGATACGCATCCCCAGATCAGGGAAGGTATCGTGAACCCAGTTCAAGACATGCTCCAGGCGTTCTTTTTGCAGCGGATCATCGATCTTGTCCAGGTATTCGGCAAATACTTCCTGTGGCTTGGCTGTCATGCTCTTTCGCCTCCTCAACTTTTATGGTACAGATTCTCGGTTATACGAACTATCGTTCCCTTTTTATTGTGAAGGCTGCGGCACTTTTTGACAAGCCTTTTTGCGCAGATAAAAAGACCGACAGCGCTTGGGCTGCCGGTCTTTTTTACCCTGTTATATTCGCTGCATCACGCTGCCCCGCAAAAGGTATCCCCTACGCACGAAGCTGCTCGTAGATATTCAGATATTCCTTGGCAGAAGCGAGCCAGCTGAAGTCTGCGCTCATGCCGTTCTGCACGATCTTCTTCCAATGCGCGTCCTGCTGATAAAAAGCAATCGCCCGGCGGATGGTATGCAGCATATCATGGGCATTATAGGAAGCGAAGCTGAAGCCATTCCCCTCGCCCGTGTATTCATTGTAGGCCTGCACGGTATCATTCAATCCGCCCGTCTCACGTACGATCGGGACACTGCCGTAGCGCATCGCAAGCAGCTGGCTGATCCCGCATGGCTCAAACATCGACGGCATCAAGAACATATCGCTGGCCGCATAAATATTACGCGACAGCGCCTCGCTGAAGCGAATCTGAACCGACAATTGATTCGGATGACGATAACCCGCTTGGCGGAACCATTCTTCGTAGCCCGCTTCGCCTGTCCCCAGCACCACCACCTGTACGTCGCTGCCGTAGAGCAGCTCATCCAGCACACGCACGACCAGATCCAATCCCTTGGGCTCCACCAGACGCGAGACAATACCAATCATCGGCGTCTTGAGATTAATTGGCAGCCCCAGTTCGGCCTGAAGGGCTGTCTTATTCTCACGCTTCTTGGCCAGGCTGCTCTTGTAGCGGGCATGCAGTGCTTTGTCCGTGTTGGGATTATAGCTTTTGGTGTCGATCCCGTTTACGATGCCGACCAGCTTGTCACCAATCGAAGACAGCAGACCATCCAGCCCATATCCATAGTAGGCGGTACGAATCTCATGGGCATACGTTGGGCTAACCGTCGTTACCTTGTCGGAATACACAATGCCTGCTTTCATGAAGTTGACGTTGCCATAGTATTCCGCGCCCCCATCGGTAAAGTGCCGGTTATCCAGACCCAGCAGCTCACCGAATACCGCATAAGGGAACACCCCTTGATACAGCAGGTTATGAATAGTATACACCGTCTGAATATTGTCATAAAAAGGATCATGTGCGTACTTGTCCTTCAGCAGCAGCGGTACCATGCCGGTATGCCAATCGTGGCAGTGGATCACATCCGGCTTAAATCCGATCTCCGGCAGGATGTCCAGAATCGCCTTGCTGAAGAATGCGAAACGTTCGCCGTCATCCCCATATCCATAGACACCGTCGCGTCCAAAGTAAAATTCATTGTCTACAAAATAGATCGGGATGCCGTCGTCTTCATATTCCTCAATCCCACAGTATTGGCTGCGCCAGCCAAGCTGCACATACGTGACCCCTTTATGAACCATTTTTTCGGTATACGCTTCAGGAATCCCCTTGTATTTGGGCATCACGACACGAATGTCTGCGCCTGCCTGCTTGAGCGCTCTGGGCAAAGCCCCGATCACATCGGCCAGACCGCCCGTCTTCATAAATGGTGCCGCTTCTGCGGCTGCAAATAGCAATTTCATTTCGCTTTCCCCTTTCGTGCGGCTGTTGGAGTTACGGCTTCCGGCTGCTGGCCAGCCTTGGCTTCGCCAGTCGATTTGGCCGCCGATTTCTTTTTGGTTTTAGGTGCGACCAGCTCCATCGATTCTACTGAAGATTCGGCTTTTTGGCTCGCTTTGGATGCAGGCTTCGACGCTTTGGTGCGGCTTGTTACACCGAGTGTTTCGGAGGAACGACCACTTTTTTTCAGGATCACCATACCCAGAGCGGGCAGCTTCACCGCAAGATTATAGTCCCGATCATGCCATTTGCCTTTTTCCGCGCGTAGAGTCCCTTCATTTAGCAGGCCCCCACCCCCAAATCGCAGATCGTCACTATTGAACACCTCTTGGTATGCACCAGGCTTATCAACACCAATGCGGTAATCCTCATAGGCGATCGGACGGAAATTGATAAGAATCATCAACGTATCGCCCGGCTTTTTCCCTTTGCGCATAAAAGAGATGACGCTCTGGTTGGAATCCGAAGCACTGATCCAGTCATACCCTGCCCACTCATGATCGATCTCCCAGAGTGCCTTCTCTCCCAGGTAAAAATGATTCAGTGCCGCCGTATAAGCCTGCATCTTGCGATGGGCCTCATAGTCCAGCAGAATCCAGTCAAGCTGCTCCTCATCTTTCCATTCGATGAACTGCCCGAACTCTCCTCCCATGAAGAGGAGTTTTTTGCCCGGATGCGTGATCTGATACCCAAGCAGCAGCCTTAGACCCGCAAACTTCTCCTCATAGGTGCCTGGCATCTTGTCAAGCAGAGACTTCTTGCCATGAACCACTTCATCGTGGGACAGCGGCAGAACAAAATTCTCGGAGTGAGCATAGACCAGCGGGAATGTCAGCAAATTATGCAGATTCGGTCGCTCATCGAACCAGGACTCTACATACTTGAGTGTGTCGTTCATCCAGCCCATATTCCATTTATAGTTGAAACCCAGCCCTCCTTCATGTGCAGGTGCCGTGACCTGCGGCCAGGCGCTGGACTCTTCCGCAGCCATAATGGCGTTCGGATGGTATTGGAACACGGTTCGATTAAGCTGGCGCAAAAACTCAATCGCATCGACATTTTCCACCCCACCGTGTTCGTTGGGCTGCCACTGGTGACGCTGCTTCTCAAAGTCCAGACGAAGCATGCTGGTGACCGCATCAATGCGCAGTCCATCAAAGTGGAACTCTTCCAACCAATATAGGGCACTGGAGATGAGGAACGACTGCACCTCCGGCTTCCCAAAGTCAAAAGATAGCGTTCCCCAACCGGGCTTCTCGGCCAGCATGGGATCGGCGTATTCATACAGCGGGCTTCCATCAAATTGGCGAAGGCCATGAGCATCCTTGGCAAAATGTCCCGGCACCCAATCGAGCAGCACACCAATGTCAGCTTGGTGGCAGCGGTCAATCAGATACATGAGATCTTTGGCTTCACCATAGCGGCTGGTCGGTGCAAAATATCCCGTTGCTTGGTAGCCCCATGACAGGTCGTACGGGTACTCGGTCAGCGGCATAAATTCAAGATGTGTATAGCCCATTTCTTTGGCATAAGGGATTAACAAGTCCGCCAATTCCCGATATGTATAAAACGTTCCGTCTTCTTTTTGCCGCCAGGTGCCCAGTTGAAGTTCGTAGATATTAACCGGCTTTGCATAAGGCGCACGGCGTTTTCTTCTCCAAGCTTGGTCGCCCCACTCATAACCCTCAATTGACCCGACGCGAGAAGCGGTCTGGGGTCTAACTTCGGCATATACCGCGTAGGGGTCCGCTTTGAGCAGCTTCTCGCCGCTCTTTGATTCGATTGCGTATTTATAGAGATCACCGTAGGCAACCCCTTCAATAAAAGCGCTCCAGATCCCACCTGAATCGGCGATCAACTCAAGCGGGTCGCGGCTTCCATCCCAATGATTGCGGTCCATCGCCACCCCAACCGAGACGGCATGAGGGGCCCACACCGTGAACCTTACGCCCTGGTGTCCCTTTTCCGTAGTCAGATGAGCACCGAACATGCGATAGCTGTGAAAAAAAGTACCTTCGTGGAATAAATAAATATCTTGCTGCGATAAAGCCGTTGTCCCCGTCTTCGGATATTTGGCCATGCCCTTCACTCTCCCTTTTCTCCGCTGCTGCTCGCTAACTCTCTTTATTTACACACATCAATATCGTTATTACCCGCAAGCAAGGGACATGAATAATGTCCGATTAAAAAATTCACAAAAACTGCAACTCATTTCCATTCTTTTCGGTTTCAAAGCTTGCTTCTTCCGTTTAATCATATATCATGTTGAATTAAAACTGGGGGAGGAAAATTAACATGATTTTGAAAGATTGCCTTGCAATGCTTCTAGCCGGTGGAGAGGGTCGCAGATTGTCACCGCTGACGTCAACGCTTGCCAAGCCTGCCGTACCTTTTGGGGGACATTACCGGATCATCGATTTTCCTCTTAGCAACTGCCTGAATTCCGGCATCAACACGGTAGGCGTATTGACTCAGTATGCTGCCGAGTCTCTCCACGGACACATCGGAGAAGGGGAGCCTTGGATGAACTTGGCCGAGGATAGCGAGATTACACTTCTGCCGCCAGGCAAGCATGGTGAATATCGTGGAACCGCCGATGCCATCACCAAAAATATTGAATTTATCGATCGACATGATCCCGAGCATGTACTGATTTTGTCGGGCGATCATATCTATCATATGGATTACGCCAAGATGCTGGACGCTCATAAACGTGCGGGAGCAGACGTTACGCTCTCCGTGATGCAGGTTCCATTAAACGAAGCGCATCGGTTTGGCATTGTCACAACGGACTCAAACCTGCGTGTTGTTGACTTTGTAGAGAAACCGGCGAAGCCGATGAGCAGTCTGGCTTCCATGGGCATTTATCTCTTCAAGTGGTCTTATCTTCGTGAATACCTGCTGAATGATCTTCATAATGAGGCCTCGGGTCATGACTTTGGCAAAGACCTGCTGCCGATGATGATCCGCGATGGCTCTCAAATCAGCGCGTATCCATTCGCCGGATACTGGAGAGACGTGGGCACGGTCAAGAGCCTGTGGGAAGCCCACATGGATCTGCTGGGAGACAACAGCGAGTTCCGCTTGAACAAATCGGAATGGCCGATGTATACCAACCGTCCATTCAGCCGTCCTGCACTGTTCCGCCGCACGCTGTCGGCATCTCCGATTGCTTCGATGGTACATGAGACCTGCGTGAATGAAGGTTCGGTCAAACATTCCGTCGTCTTCCGTGGCGTACAGATTGGCAAAGGCACTTCGGTGACCGACAGCGTCATTATGCCCAACGCGCAGATCGGTCGAAACGTGAAGATCGAATACGCGATTATTGGCGAAGACGCCGTGCTGCGGGATGGAGCTATTGTCAAAGGAACACCTGACGATATTGTGGTCGTGGGACCAGGCGAGTCGGTCTATGCCAAGCCCGCTATCTTTGCCCAGTCCAACCTTGCTCATGCAGAGAGCTATGAATCCTCACCACTTCAACGTGCAGGTGGGATGACTTCTTAATCTCTTTCTCAAAAAAGCCGCTCCCGTGATCTGTCGGGAACGGCTTTTTCTGTATGATGGGGAAGGTCTACGCCCATCCTGCTATCCATCAAGACGCTTCTCATACAAATGGACATAACGACCGCCAATCTCGCGCTTCAGATCCTGCTTGGCTACAAGTTCAAAGCCGCTGCGGACATAGAATCGATTCAGGCTTGGCAGGTGAGCCACACAGTCAAGGCGCAGCCCTCGCTTGCCTCTCCTCATGGCCTCTTCTTCCGCAAATCGAAGCATAAGTCCTCCATAATCGCGTCCGCGATAGACAGGCCGAACCGTTAGACGATGTAAATAAAGATACCGATCGTCGTTGCGCTCTGCCCAATACGCCGGATCACTTTCTTGCAGCGTAAATAGTCCTGCGGGATGGTCAGCCACCATCAGCATAAAGATCTGACGAGTGTCAAAATAGGTCTGTACCGTTTCCACCGTAAACATCTCTGGCTTCCACTGTTCGATTCCTTTTTCTACCATAACCACTGCCGCTTCACGCATCATATCAGCCAGCATGCGGGCATCTACCGGCTGGGCTTTACGAATAAGAAGCTGCGCCTGATCTTCCTCACAGCCTGCTGCATCCTTAGGTCTGACTTCCGGGTGTTGACTTTGCGACATCTCCTACCCCCGCTTTCGCTTCGTCCTTGCTGCTTTAGGCTTGTTCTTCAGGCTTCTCAAGATTGACTCCATTGACGCTGGCTTCAGAAGCATGGTCTACCTCTGAAGCGGTCTCCGAAGCCAAGTCGGCAGCCGCTTCGTCTTCCAAGAGCGGCAGCTTCACGCTCACCGTTGTACCGACGCCCAGTTCACTGGTAATGTCCAATTTGCCTTCATGCAGTTCTACCAGCTGCTGGGTAATCGCCAGTCCCAGTCCGGTGCCGCCTCCCTGGGTATTCACCTGGAAGAACCGATCCTTGACCCGTTTAAGATTCTCGGTGTCAATCCCGATTCCGCTATCTTGAACCGCCGTGCGCACCCAACCGTCTTCTCGAACCATATGCAGCACGATGACCGAATTTTCATGGGAAAACTTGATGGCATTATCCACAATGTTCAGAAAGACCTGCTTGAGTCGATTGGCGTCGCCATACACGGAGAAGGAGTCTCCTTCGGCATCAATGCGCAGTTTGACCTGCTTCAGCTCGGCCTTCGCCCAGACATTCAGGATGATTTCCTTGAGCAGATCCTTGAGTTCAATCCGTGCCATTGTCAGCTTCATCTCATTCTGCTGAAGCTTGGAGAAATCCAGCAGTTCTTCGACCAGTCCGATCAATCGTTCGGTTTCTTTGGCAATGATCCCCATCCCAATTCGCGTCTCATCCGGATCATAGCCGCCTGAATCAAGCGTCTCGCTCCATCCTTTGATCGAGGTCAGCGGCGTTCTCAGTTCGTGGGAGATCGAGGAGATGAAGTCATCCTTGATCTGATTGCTCCGCACAATCTCTTCGGCCATATAATTCAGCGTGGAACCCATCTCCCCCAGCTCATGGCGGTAATCGCCTTCCACTCGAACGTCAAATCGCCCCTTCGCCATCTGGGCAGATACGGCGATAATATTGTTGATCGGGCGGACAATCGAGTTTGCCAGCCCAATACTGAATACCAGCACAACAATCAGAATCCCGGCAATGATTGACATTGACACCAGAGTAATCTCGGTTAGCCGCTGGTTCACCTTCTCAATCGAGATCACGAAGCGCGCCAGATACACCTGACCTCCGCCCTGCTGAAGCGTAGTCGTCACAGCCATAACCGGCTCCCCGGTCGTCGCCTGACGGCCAATCCACTTGGCCGTATTGCCAGAGGCAAGTGCCTGCGGAATATCGCTGGTCTGCACCGGTTTGTCCGAAGCAAAGCCCGATGAGCTAATCCGCACATCTCCTTTGCCATCAAGAATCTGAAGTTCGGCTTCCGGAAGCTTGAGCAGCCCGAGCAGCTGATTCAGATATTCCATCTCACTGTAATCGGCAGCGTTGGTAGAGATCAACGCACTTCGCACCGTCGCATCAATGTGGCTGGACACCATATTATAGATCGTATCGTAATAGTAGGCTCGGATCGCAAACAGAAACACGACTTCCACCAGCATCAGCGCCAGGAAGATGACGATAAAATAGTGCAGGACGATCTGTCTGCCGATCCCTTTCTTAATCATTGACCCTGACCTTTCCACTTATAGCCATGTCCCCATACCGTTTGCAGGTACTCTGGCTCAGAGGGGTTGTCCTCGATCTTCTGGCGCAATCTTCGGATGTTCACGTCCACGATCTTGGGATCGCCCATATATTCTTTGCCCCAGACATGGTCCAGCAGCACGTCGCGGCTAAGTGGCGTATTTTCCTTCTCTAGGAAAAATTGAATCAGCGAGAATTCGGTAGGCGTCAGCTCGATGGCCTGGCCGTTCTTTTTGAACTGCTTCGAGATCAGATCCAACTTGAATGGACCGGAATCGAACGTAACCTTGGCTGCTGTCTCACGGTGCACATTCACTCGGCGCAGCAGCGATTGAATACGTGCGATCAGCTCGGTTGGACTGAACGGCTTGCTGACATGGTCATCGGCTCCGACGGACAGGGCATAGACTTTATCCTGCTCTTGAACTTTTGCCGTCAGGAAGATGATGCCCATCCGTTCATTGGTTTCCCGGATTCTGCGGCAGACTTCAAATCCATCAATGCCTGGAACCATAACGTCCAGCAGTGCAATGTCAATGCCAGGTTCCGTTTGCAGAATATGCAGAGCCTCCACTCCATCTCCGGCTTCCAGCACTTCAAATCCATTACGTCGAAGGTTGATAACGATAAAACTGCGGATGGACTCTTCGTCCTCCAATATTAATACCTTGCTCATGAGCTTCCCCTTTCCGGACTATAAAAACGTCTATTGGTAAGTGCTGCACAATATTAACTCGTTGGAATTCCAGTCTTGCTGGCCGCCAGATCCCCATCCGGATTCACTCGATAGGCGACAACCTGACTGCTTGTGCTGTAAATCTTGATCCAACCCTTGCTCTCGGATTCATTCTGCCACTGGGCAGGGGTGAAGAATTGTACCTCTTCGATCCACTGCCGTGTGTCGATTCGCACAAACTGAAGATACTTATCCACGGTCGAGACGGTATTTACAGTGACATTACCCAGCAGCTTCGAGGGGAACGGTTGGAGAATATAACGTCCGCTGGCATCCCGATACTGCTCCTGAATGGGCTTCAGTCCTTTCTTCCCATCCCACTGGTTATAGACGGTGAGCATGGGAATATCCGCACTGTTCTCAAAATAACTCCAACCTTCCGGCGTCTTCAGTGTCCCGATCTCGATAATACCGTCTCCATTGACGTCTTCACTCTTGAGCAATCCGTCCTTAAAAGCGGTCGTTTCGTCGATCACCGATTCCAGAACCCCATTCTTCAGGATCACAATCTGCGTATACGTACTGGAGCCAATCATAATATCCAGCACCAGTGCATTTTGATTCGCGGATATTTTGCCCGAGGTTACGTTATAATATCCCGTCACCGTCTTATTCGGTAGGTCAAGCGATGCCAACTCCTGGAAATTACTTCCTTGGAATTGATAGAGCCGAATGTCCGTGCCGATATTGGGCTTCATATTGACGATTGCCAATTCCTTACGGCCATCGCCGTTCATGTCTACAAGTGCGAAATCCGCATAGGCCAGCTTGTTGCCCAGAATCTCCAGAACCTGACCCGTGTACGAATAGACCATCAGCACATTATTGGCTCCACTTGCAGCATCTTCTCCATCTACACCATAACCGGCCAGAATATCGGTATAGCCATCTCCGGAGATGTCCATGAATTCAAGCTTGTCCAACACTTGGCCTTCGCCTTCAAGATCCAATACTTTCACCCACGTTCCTCCTTGTTTCTGAAGGATCATCAGATGAAGATTGTCCGAGCTGTTTGCAGATTTGTAAAAGACAATCGCTTCTTTGACTCCATCTCCGTCCAGATCGGCATAATGAATGGCACTTGTGTCCTGGGAGTCGCGGGTTCGCACCTCAGTCGCTCCAACCGGAAGCTGCCTGTCGATCACGTTTTTCAGCGCCTCTTTGTCTGCCGGCAAACGCGGCGGCCGAATCAGCGACGTCGGGTCTGGCAGCGAAAGAGTATCGCTGCAGCCCGACAGAAGCAGCAGGCCCGCCGCGCAGGCGGCGCTTAACCACATTTTTCTCATTGCAACGCTCACTTTCCTCCACGTATCCCTGCCTTGTCCCCATTTTGCTCACTGCCTATCTGGAAGCAAGGCGAAGCGGGCGTGTTATAAACGAACTTTCTCGGCCGTCGTCAGACGGCGACCACGGACATCCAAAATAATCTTGCCGTCTTGCATCCCCCAGATTCGATGGGCATGCCGTTCGGCAAGTTCGATCGGAAGCACGGCGACAACGGTCGTCTCCTGCTTCTCGCATAGTTCCTTGAGCATTCCCAGTACGTTGTCGGCTGTATGCGGGTCCAGTCCGATGACCGGCTCGTCCGCCAGCAGAACATTCGCGCCATGTGCCAATGCCCGTGCCGTTGCGATCCGCTGCTTCTCTCCACCGCTTAGACTGCCGGATTTCATCTTGGCCTTGTCAAGCAGTCCGAACGATTCGATCATATCCATCGCGCCCATGTAGTCATCCGTGCGCACCATACCCGTGAAGCGGCGCCATGCGGGTGTTTGACCCACTTGGCCAATCAGCACATTTTTGAGTGCCGTGCGATTGGGATCGAGATCCGGATTCTGCTTCAAATAGGCCCATTCCCGGCGAATCTGACGCTTGCCCGACCACCCTGCCTTAAACACGTCGAGATCATCTACCACAAAGCTCCCGCCGTCCCAGCTCTCACGCAGCGCCAGACAGCGCAGCAGCATACTCTTGCCGCTGCCGCTTGGTCCAACAATCGCTACAAATTCGCCACGAATCAGATCGAAGTCTATGCCTTTAAGTACGGGTATTTTGTCGCTGCCTACAGTCTTCCTCAAGCCTCTAACCTTGATCATTCGCCATCCGACTCCCCTGACTTGGTAAACTTCACTTCTCTAGTGTACCCCGAAACGATTGTGCATTGCCACGTCAGGCCGTCTTTTTCTCGAAGTTTTTGCTCGCTTTCCCTCGGAAAAAGAAGCCCAGTAGCCCAAACAACACATAAGCTCCGCCCATGATCCAGAAGAGCAGGAAAGGTGAGCCATGCTGCATCCCATAACCCCCAATTCCCGGCCCGGCCATGCTCCCCACGCTAAAATGGAAAGAAGCGACCACATTGGCGGATGGGATCAATCCCCGTGGCAGCAGGTCAGCCGCATACGCCATGCCCAGGGAATAGAAGGAACCTACCAAACCTCCGGCTGCCGCGAACAATAGGATGTTGCTCCATAGGTGAGTACCGGCAAGCGGCACCAAGGCAAATAACAGTCCCCCGCAGATACCCGCGATAATCAGGATGGGACGACGTCCAAATTTATCACTCAGCATGCCCAGCGGCAGTTGGAGAATCAAGCCGCCCAGACCAACGCAGAGCAGCAGCAGTGCAATATCTTCTTTGTCCAGGCCGATTCGCAGCCCATAGACCGGGAAGTTCCCGTTGAGCGAAGCCTCCATATAGCCATAGAGGAAGGCAGGAACCAGGGCGAACCAGGCATACCGATAGATTTTGGGAAAACGGGAAAATCCCGTGGAATGATGCGCCTCTCGCTCCGGTCTATATTCCGGAAGAAAACGCATGACCAGAATCAATACAAGCAGGAATAAAAAGGCCAGGGCAACAAAAGGTACCGCCTGTCCATAATCGACCAGCCCGATCCCAAGTGGTCCAACGCTAAATCCGATGCCGTAAGACATGCCATACAACGACAAATTGCGCCCGCGATTCTCAGCAGGTGTTACCAGCAGAACCCATAGCTGCGCCACATAGTTCAGCGCACTGTCACCGGCTCCTACAACCAGTCTGAGGACAAACCAGACGCCAATCCCCGGAATGAGCGGAAACAGCGGCAGGGCGATCATCACCATCAATAGGCCGCCAATCAGCAGTTTTTTGAAGCCTACTACGCCGACCAGACGTTCTGCCGCCAATGTCATCGCAAAAGAACCGATATATAAAGCAGCCGAATTCAAACCGTTCACAGAAGCCGATATGCCCTGCTGCTCCAGTAAGATGGAGAGCAGAGGAAGCAGGAGTCCCTGACTTAGCCCCGCCATCACGACGACGCCAAGCAGGATGTAGTACGAATATTTGGAATGTGAAGACAACGAATTTCCCTTCCTTTCTCCGGCGATAAAGTTTTCGGAACACAAGCGAACCTGCGATCTATGAATCTGCATGATGTCTTTTCAACGCTAGGAACAAAATTGCAAAAATCCAGAACGTAAGCCTTGGATTAAGTTTGGTTGAGGTGGGCACTCAACCAAATCAGAGGTAAGGTTACGCCCACCCGAAACGCACCTAAACCATGTGCGTTTCGGATGAGCGTAAGCCTTGGATTAAGTTTGGTTGAGGTGGGAGTAGACAAGTTCATGCGTTAACCTACATAATAGGTTCAAACGGCAGACGATGTTCGGCATAGGAGGTTATGGTTTGAACAATTACGAAGTAAAAATTGATGTATCCGAGATTTATGAGCTTCTCGGCAGCTTTATGGTACATATCACGAAAAAGTGGCTTCCGAACCTGGATATTGGTGCAGAGTGGTCCGCTGACGCTGAAGCCGGCATGCCGGCCGAGATGCAGCAGCGTTTCCTTGAAGCGGCAGAGTGGCCTTTCCTCGATTTCGATGCGCTTTATGCTCTGGTCATTGAGCGTGAAGCCCAGGAGGATATTCCCACTTTCCTCGATCGCCTGCTCACTGAACCGGCTGATCGCCTGCTGGAGCGTATTTCTCCCCAGCTTCCGCTGCTTACGCAGAGCGACATGAGCCGTATTCAGAGGGATTACACGCCGCTGCTGAAATCGTGGTATACTTATTACTTCAAAAATATCCGCGACCATATTCTGCCTTTGATTGAAGAAGACGCAGCAGAAAAGCGTGAACTGCTGCAAAAGATGGACGCAAGCGCTCTGGTCGAATACGCGTCAGGCGGCCTGGTTGTCGAAACGCCGCTTGACCTGAAAACCGTCATCTTGTTCCCGACCGTACACAATCGGCCGATGAACACGTACTGTTTCTACCAGAATGTGCTGCTGATTCAATATCCGGTTGATGTGCCGGAGCCGAACGAGGACGAACCTCCTACCGTTCTGCTGCGTATGACCCGTGCACTTGCGATGCCAGACCGACTCAAACTCCTGCGCTACGTCGCCGACCAGCCTCGTTCCCTGCTTGAGATGGAACGCGATCTTGAGCAACCTGCCGAAGCGCTAAAGCATCACATGGTGCTGCTGCGAACGGCCGGACTTTTGCGAACCCATATCGGGGAACAATCCAACGAAAAATTCAGCATACGTCCCGACGGGGCATCGGAACTACAAATGTTTCTGGAATCGTATCTACGTCTGTGATCGAAAGTTCTAGAGCGCCTCGTACCGAAGCCTCGTCTGGACTCCAGAAGGAGTGACCTCCCATGACGGGCCCCAACAAACAACATTTGATTTTCGATCTGGACGATACACTCGTCTACTGCAACAAATATTTTGATCTGATCCTGGACGAATTCTTCACCCTCATGATCGACTGGTTCTCGGATTTCGGTCTGACCGTTGAACAAGTGCGTGAGAAACAGCTGGAGATTGACATCGCCGGCGTGCATGTCGTAGGCTTTGCCAGCCACCATTTTCCTGAATCGCTGATCGCCACTTATCGCCACTTCGCTCAGGTTCATCAGCGGATCGGAAGCGCAGCTGAAGAAGCCCAACTGATGAAGCTGGGACTCAGTGTATACGATCAGGAAGTCGAAGCTTATCCGGGCATGGTGGAGACGCTTGAACGACTGCGCAGCGAAGGCCACGGTTTATACCTGTATACCGGAGGCGAAGACAAGATTCAACAGCGCAAGATCGATCAGATGAAACTCAGCACGTATTTCGGCGGCGATATTTTCATCCGTCAGCACAAAAATGTACAAGCGCTCGAGGGGATACTCAAAGCCAAATCGCTGCCGCGCACAACCACCTGGATGATCGGCAATTCGCTGCGAACGGATATTGCGCCTGCACTGACGGCGGATCTCAACGCCATCTATCTGAAGCAGGAACGCGAATGGGCTTATAATCTGGTTGACCTCGATCATTCTTCAAAAGGAACCCTGCATACGGTATCGAAGCTTCCCGAAGTGCCGGAGCTTATCAGCCGTCATGCTCGTACTTCCTTCCAAAAACGGACCCTTTAAACAGGGTCCGTTTTTTTGTCAGCCGTATGCGTTCCGGCTCCCGTTCGAGGTTCGCCTTTACCTTCCGACCGATCGGGGAACAGGAAGTCGAGCTTCTGACGCTCCCGATTCCATGACAGTGCCGCGTCAAAGGCCTTGTCACCCTTGGTAAATCCTTTGAGCACAAGCGTCTGCCCCTTATCCAGCAGGCGTTTGACTTGGGTTTCAGAGATTGCTTTACCGAGAATCTTCTTGGAAATTGTGAACATACAAGATGGGTAACCCGTGCAGCCATACAGCTTTTTCTTATCGACGACCGCTTTTCCGCAGATTGGACAGACTCCCAGCTCCGGTGAACCCCCGCCTTCTCGTCCTCCAGGTGCAGCGGTCCCTTTTCCTCCACCAGCTTTGGCGTAAGCCGGACGTTCCTCACCGCTTGGCATTTCTACAGTGAATGACCAATTTTTTTCCGCCTCGATCGCATCGGATACAATCTTCTGTGCCAAGCGCTGCGCCTGCTCCATGAAGTTTTTCGGCGACTCCTGCCCCTGCCCGATCTCACCAAGACGCTGCTCCCACTTGGCCGTCATCTCCGCAGAGGCCAATATGCTCTCGCCAAGCGCTTCGATCAACACGGTTCCTTTATTGGTCGCGTAGACCATATTTTTGCGTACCTCGATATATTGGCGATCTTTCAACCCACCGATGATGCTGGCACGCGTTGCCTCCGTCCCCAGACCTTCCGTGCGCTGAAGCACCTTTTCCAATTCGGCATTGTCAAGATGCTTGCCAGCCGTCTTCATCAACGTAATCAACTGGCCTTCGGTATAGCGCTTGGGCGGCTGGGTCTTGCCTTCCTTCACATGAATATCCGCTACCTTACCGGCATCGCCCTTCTTGACAGGCGGCAGCACGGACAGGTCTTCATCCTCTTCTTCCCGATCGTTTTTGTCTTCTTCTTTACCTGATTTGGCCTTTTTCTTGGGCGTATTATCATATAAGACCTTGCGCCAACCTTCTTGAACGATGACTTTTCCCTTGCTCATAAAAGTGTCACGTTCATCTACCAGCGTCACCAGCGTCGTATAATCAATGATGGCTTTCTCTTCGTGAGCCGCAATGAGACGTTTGGCGATCAACAGATACAGGTTCAAGTGCATCCCTTGAAGCCGTCCGGGGTTCGGCACCTGTTCGGTAGGGATGATCGCATAGTGATCGCCTACTTTGGACGCATTTACGTAGCGTTTGTTGCCGATCAGAGTCGATTTGGGCGCAGGCAGGAAAGGCTTGAGTTCGTTGAATCCGGCCAGCTTTTGCAAAATGTCGGGAAACTGCTTGGCTTCCTCGTCCGTGACATAGGATGAATCCGAACGCGGATAAGAGATATAGCCGTCCAGATATAACTGCTGCAAGCCGCTTAGCGTATCCTGAGGCGAGTATTTGAAGATCTGGTTTGCCGATGCCTGAAGCGACGACAGGGAAAAAAGCTGCGGCGGCTGAAATTCTTTGCGCTCTGTCTCAATCGAATCAACCACAGCATCTTTTGCTTCGCAGCGCGTCCGGATGACTTCGGCTTCCTCCGGCGTCTTGAGCCGTGTTTCTTCTCCCTTGAACCAGGTTCCTTCATATTCCGCACCCTGAATGTCGAACTTGGCTTTCACTTCCCAGAACGGTTCCGGTTTAAAGTTCGCAATTTCTTTTTCCCGAGATACGATCAGCGCAAGCGTTGGACTCTGCACTCGTCCCGTGGAGAAGACCCCCTGAACACCCCGGCGCTGGAATAAGAGGGAATACACGCGAGAGCCATTCATCCCGACCAGCCAGTCCGCACACGAGCGGCTTACCGCTTCATAATACAAGTTACGCGTTTCACTCTCATCCTTGAGGTTGGCAAATCCCTGTTCGACCGCGCGTGCAGTCAGGGATGAGATCCAGAGCCGCTTCATCGGCTTTTTGACTCCGCTAAGCTGAATGATAATCCGTACAATATATTCCCCTTCACGCCCGGCATCGCTTGCGATGATGATGTCTTTTACTTCAGGACGCTTCAACAGATCCTTGAGCAGGTTAAACTGTTTCGCCTTGGATGGGGTGATCCGATGCTTGAATTTGCCTGGCAGAATCGGTAGTGTGTTCAGGCTCCAGCGCTTGTAGGATGGATCGTATTCCTCTGGCGGAACAAGCTCACAGATATGTCCAACCGCCCAACTGACATAAGCACCATCCGGAAAAGCCGGGCAGCGGGCAATTTCGATGTATCCCTGTGTTTTTTTATGGGGAAACGGTGCGGCCAGCTTCGCTCCCTGGTCGGGTTTCTCCGCAATAATCAGCTGCAAGTTAATCTCCTCCTGTGGATTAAAGCAAGCAAAAGGCCGAGAGTCACCCTCCCGGCCCGCTTGGCCACGTGTGTTCAAACGTATATCCGAATACTCATTTTAGCATGCAGAGAGCATTTACACCAGCAGGACAAGAAAAATAGACCACTATCAAAAGTGTTATATATATGTCATTTAATATCACTCAATAAGCTGATAATATAGAAATAATCCTTTATTTATCGATTTTCATGTAATATAATATCCCCATAACTTACTTGTTTGCAGCAAAAAAGGCCATGCACGAGGCATGACCTTTCTCATTACGGATATGAAGCTCTCATTGTCAAATCGTTGACGATTAAGCGAGTACGCTTGCTCCTACCAGGAACTTGTCCACTTCACGCGCGGCTTCTCGGCCTTCGTTGATCGCCCAAACAACGAGACTTTGCCCACGGCGCATGTCGCCCGCTGCAAATACTTTATCCACGTTGGTCTTGTAATCGCCGTATTTGGCTTTGATGTTCGTCCAACGGTCGGTTGCCAGACCCAACTGCTGCGCCAGCGTCTGTTCCGGTCCATCGAAGCCGATCGCAATCAGAGCCATCTGTGCAGGGAAGACGCGTTCAGTGCCTTCAATTGGAGCGTAGATCTTGCGGCCTGTCGCTTCATCCACCGTACGCTGGATTTGAACGGTATGCAGCTCCTTCAAGTTGCCTTCTTCGTCGCCGACGAATTTGGTCGTCATGATGGAGAACTCACGTGGGTCATCACCGAAGATCGCTTTGGCTTCTTCCTGGGCGTAATCCAGCGTATAGACATTCGGGAACTGCGGCCAAGGGTTCGTCGTCATATCGCGCTCCAGCGGTGCCTTTTGGTGCGTACCGAATTGAGTGACGCTGCTGCATCCATGACGCAGCGAAGTCGCTACACAGTCCGAACCTGTATCGCCCCCGCCGATGACGATCACGTCCTTGCCGGCTGCCGAGATATAGTTGCCGTCTTCCAGATTGGAATCCAGGTAACTCTTGATCGTGCCATTTAGGAAGTCCATGGCATAGGTAACGCCTTTGAGGTTGCTTCCTTCAATGTTGAATTCTCGCGGCTTCGTTGCACCGCCGCAAAGTACGACAGCATCATAATCGTCTACCAACTGTTGCGCTGGGATGTCTTTCCCGATCTCGGTCGAGGTGATAAACGTGATGCCTTCTGCTGCTAACAAATCAACGCGGCGCTGCACGATACTCTTCTCCAGCTTCATGGACGGGATGCCGTAAGTCAGCAGGCCGCCGACACGGTCGGAACGTTCGTATACCGTTACATAGTGACCAGCTTTGTTAAGCTGCGCTGCACAGGCGAGACCCGCAGGACCCGACCCAATCACCGCTACTTTTTTCCCCGTACGATGCTTAGGCGGTTCGGGTTGAACCCAACCTTCCGCAAAGCCCTTCTCAATAATCGCCTCTTCGATCGTCTTGATCGTAACTGGCTGACCAATCAGACCTACCGTACAGGAACCTTCGCATGGAGCCGGACAGATTCTGCCGGTAAATTCCGGGAAGTTGTTCGTCTTGTGCAGACGATCCAGCGCTTCTCTCCATTGTCCACGATAAACGAGATTATTCCACTCGGGAATCAGATTGTGCACCGGGCAGCCCGATGTACCTCCGCTCATGTTAACGCCCACGTGGCAGTATGGCGTGCCGCAGTCCATACATCTGGCTCCCTGCGTACGCAGCTCTTCTTCCGACATATGTTTATGGAATTCTTCCCAATCCTTGACGCGCTCAAGCGGACTCCGGTCCGCCGGAAGCTGACGCTTGTATTCCATAAATCCAGTAGGTGTAGACATCGAACGTTTCCCCCATCCCGCATAGTCCCTTTTCAACACTCAAGGTAAGGTTACGCTCCCCTGAATCGTCCCTAAAGCGTGTGCGTTTCAGGAAAACGTAAACCTCTGATTAAGAGTCGAAAGGGCAATAGTTTCTCGATATTAGCCTGCCTCTTTGCGGCTTACGTACATCCGCTGCAAGCGATATATTTCAACTATAATACCATCTTTCATTCTGAATTTGAAATAGATTATACGGAAATTAATTTGTATTTTCTGAAGAACGTTCGTAAATTTCAAAAACGTAGTCATAATTATTTTTTTCGTCTCGCACACCTTCCAGTGATTGGATAAGCTTCCACTGACTCCAATTCACTTCAGGGAAAAAAGCATCGCCTTCAAACTGCCCGGATACCCGCGTGACCCGCAGACAATCGGCCAGAGGAAGAAACAATTCGTAGATCTGCGAGCCGCCAATAATCATGACTTCTTCACCATCCGCCGCAGCCCGCGCTTCCTCTGCTGTATGCACGACCTGTGCGCCCTCAGTCGTCCAGGAAGGATCGCGCGTGAGTACAATATTTTGTCGTTCACGCAGCGGCTTTCCTCCGAAGGACTCCCATGTCTTGCGTCCCATGATTACCGGTTTGCCCAGAGTCTCCCGCTTAAAATAAGCCATATCGGCTGGAATACGCCACGGAAGCGCATTGTCACGGCCGATTAGCCCCTGGCTGTCTTGCGCCCAGATCATTGTAATGGTTGGCATAAGCAGCTCCTCTACACGGCGATTGGGGCTTTGATGCCCGGCTGCGGATGGTAATCGACAAACTCGAAGTCTTCAAAGCGATAATCGAAGATCGAATCCGGCTTGCGTAGAATCCGCAGCTGCGGCAGTTTACCTGGCTCACGTCCCAACTGTTCCTTGACCTGCTCGATATGGTTCGCATAGATATGCACATCTCCGCCCGACCAGACAAATTCGCCCACTTCCAGGTCACACTGTTGGGCAATCATATGAGTAAGCAGAGCGTAGCTAGCGATATTAAATGGAAGTCCCAGGAAGGTATCGACTGAACGCATCGTGAGCATGCAGGATAATTTGCCGTCCGCTACATAGAATTGGAACAGCAAATGGCATGGTGGCAGCTTCATATTGTCGATCTCTGCTACGTTCCATGCACTGACGATATGACGACGGGAATCCGGGTTGCTGCGAATAGACTCGACAACCTGGGCAATCTGATCGAACTTCTGACCATTAGGACCTTCCCAGGCCCGCCACTGCGAACCGTATACCGGCCCCAGTTCCCCATTCTCATCTGCCCATTCGTTCCAGATCCTTACCCCATTCTCCTGCAAATAGCCGACATTGGTGTCTCCCTTCAGGAACCAAAGCAGCTCATGCACAATCGACTTCAGATGCAGCTTTTTGGTCGTAAGCAATGGAAATCCTTCATTTAAGTCAAAGTGAAGCTGACGTCCAAATACCGATACCGTACCTGTACCCGTCCGATCTCCTTTTTCCGTTCCATTATCCAAAATGTCCTGCAGCAGATCCAAATATTTACGCAAAAAAAGTCACCTCTCCATGGGAACGTTTGAACGTTTCCCGCTCCAATTTTCGATCTCTTGCCAATCCACAATAAAGCTCGTTCCTCTAGTTTATCATGTCCGCCTCGGTAATGAATAGGCTTGACAGAAGTTGAAAAATCGATAAGTAGGCATGAAAAAACGGATGCCAGAAGGCATCCGTTTCATTCAGAAGCCGGCTCAGTTTGCGCTAGGCAAAGGAGAAACCGGGATTCATTTTTTAGAAATTAGCGCTTTTTAGGAGCCAGAGCGTGGATTGGGTTACCCAGAACCAGTTCTGCGGCTTCCATTACGATCTCGCCCAGTGTTGGGTGAGCGTGGATTGTCAACGCCAGATCTTCGAGGGTAGCGCCCATTTCTACGGCCAGACCCATTTCCGCGATCATGTTCGTTGCTTCAAGGCCCACGATTTGGCTGCCCAGTACCGTGCCTGTTCCTTCTTCAGCTACGATTTTCACGAAGCCTTCTGGATGGTTCAGGGACACTGCACGACCGTTGCCGCCATAGCTGAATTTACCAACTACAACTTTGAAGCCTTTTTCTTTGGCTTCTTTTTCAGTCAGGCCTACGCTTGCACATTCTGGATCTGTGAAGACCACAGCAGGCATGCACTTGTAGTCTACAACCGAAGAATGTCCAGCGATCGCTTCAGCTGCCACTTTACCTTCGTACGATGCTTTGTGAGCCAGCGCCAGACCTGGTACGATGTCGCCGATTGCGAAGATGTGCGGGATGTTGGTACGGCCTTGCTCGTCAACCTTAATCAGGCCGCGTTCAGTCAGCTCGATGCCGATCAGATCCAGACCCAGTTCGCCGTCTGTGTTTGGACGACGGCCAACCGTTACCAGCAGGTAGTCTGCTGTGATTTCTTTGTCTTCGCCGTTAACGGAGAATTTAACCGTAACGTCCTTATCCGTTTGCGTAGCGCTCTCGGCTTTGGCATTAGCGAAGATTTCGATGCCGTCTTTTTTCATCGTCTTGGACACGAGGTTTGTCATGTCTTTGTCGAATCCTGGCAGAACAGTATCCAGACCTTCAATGATCGTCACTTTCGTGCCGAATTTCGCGTACATTTGACCCAGCTCGGCGCCAATGTAGCCGCCGCCGATCACGACGAGGCTCTTAGGGATCTCAGGCAGGTTCAGCGCTTCGGTCGAGGACAGGATACGTCCACCGAACGGGAACGGCTTCAGTTCGATCGGGCGGGAACCCGTCGCAATGATGCAGTTCTTGAAGCGGTAACGAGGCGATTCGTGATCGTTGAATACGCGTGCTTCGTGCTCGTTGATGAACATGCACTCGCCGTTGAACACTTCAACGTTGTTGCCTTTGAGCAGGCCGGTTACGCCGCTCGTCATTTTCTTGACAACGCCGTTTTTGAATTCTTGGGTCTTGGCGAAATCGACTTTCACGTCGCTCGCCGAGATGCCGAAAGCCTCGCCATGTTTGGCGTTCTCGTAGCTATGAGCTGCCGAGATCAGGGCTTTGGATGGGATGCAACCGCGGTTCAGGCAGACGCCGCCGAGTTCGGCTTTGTCTACGATCAGAACTTGTTGTCCCAGCTGCGCGGCGCGGATGGCGGCTACATAGCCACCAGGTCCTGCACCAATTACCAATGTATCAATATCCAGGGAAGCGTCTCCTACTACCATTGTTTATACCTCCATTACCATCAGCTCGGGGTTAGCGAGCAGGGATTTAAGATAGTTCATGCAATTTTGTGCAGTAGCGCCGTCAATCAGACGGTGGTCGAAGCTCAGGGACAGAGCCATCATCGGAGCAGCTACGATTTCGCCATTTCTCACGATGGCTTTTTCGCTAATGCGGCCTGTTCCGAGGATTGCCACTTCTGGATAGTTAATGATCGGAGTGAAGAACATACCGCCTGCGGAACCGATGTTCGTGATGGAGATCGTGCTGCCTCTCATCTCGTTCGGAGCAAGCTTGCCATCACGACCGCGTTTTGCCAGATCGCTGATCGATTCCGCGATCTTGAACACGCTCTTGCGGTCAGCATCTTTGATAACCGGTACAATCAGACCGTTTTCAGTGTCTGTTGCAATACCGATGTCATAGTGCTTTTTGTAGACGATCTCGTTTGCTTCTTCGTCGATCGAAGCGTTCAGAGCCGGGAACTCACGCACAGCGGCAACCAGGGCTTTTACGATGAATGGCAGGTACGTAACTTTGATGCCTTTCTTCTCAGCCAGAGGTTTCATGCGAGTACGGAAAGCAACCAGTTCGGTTACGTCCACTTCGTCCATGATCGTTACGTGTGGAGCTGTGTAAGCCGATTTAACCATCGCGTTCGAGATGGCTTTGCGGATACCCTTGAACGGTACGCGCTCTTCGTCGGCAGCGGCAGCCGAAGCGGCTGGAGCCGATGCTGCTTTTGCAGGAGCTTCCGATTTGGCAGCAGCTGGAGCAGCTGTTGGAGCAGCGGCAGGAGCCGATGCTGCGGCAGCCGGAGCTTGTCCGCCATTTTTCTTGAAGTTCTCTACATCTTCACGCGTGATTTTGCCGTTTTTACCGGAACCTTGAATCTGTCCGATTTCCACGCCTTCTTCACGAGCGAATTTACGCACGCTAGGTGTTGCCAGAACTTCACGGTTAGGAGCTGCGGCAGTCGAAGCGGCTGCTGGAGCCGATACCGGAGCGTTCGCTTCAGCCGCAGGAGCGGATTCTTCGATCGTTTCCGAACCTTCTGGCAGTTCACCTTCGACTTCGATGATCGCTACAATGTCGCCTACATGGTGAGTTTCACCGTCGGCAACGCGAACTTCGACAACCGTACCGTTAACTGGGCAAGGTACTTCGACAACTGCTTTGTCGTTCTGTACTTCCATGATGATGTCATCGTCAGTGACTTTGTCTCCGACTTTGATGTGCATCTTCACGATTTCGCCTTCGTGCAGACCTTCGCCCAGTTCAGGGAACTTGTAAGCGAATTTGTTGCCGCCCGAAGCTGCGCCTTTCGATGCCGAAGGATCAGCTGTCGCAGGGGAAGAAGCAGCGCTTGTGTCCGCTCCGCCAACTGCAGCGTTCGATTCTTGAGCTGCGTCCGCTTCCGGAGCGCTTTCCGAACCTTCAGGCAGTTCGCCTTCCGCTTCGATGATCGCTACGATGTCGCCTACATGGCGAGTCTCGCCGTCCGCAGCGCGAACTTCGAGTACCGTACCGTTAACCGGGCAAGGCACTTCGACAACCGCTTTGTCGTTTTGCACTTCCATGATGATGTCATCGTCGGTAACTTTGTCTCCGACTTTGATGTGCATCTTGACGATTTCGCCTTCATGCAGACCTTCGCCAAGCTCTGGGAATTTATATTCAAACTTTGCCACGTTGCACTACCTCCTTCTGGATATTACGAATTAAAATTCAAGAACCTTTTTCACGCTTGTGATGATGCGCTCAGGTGTCGGCAGCCATGCGTCCTCGATTTGCGCGAACGCGTAAACCGTATCCGGAGGAGTCACGCGCAGAACAGGAGCTTCCAGGTGAAGAATGGCTTTTTCGTTGATTTGTGCAATCACTTCAGCAGCTACGCCGGAAGTTTTCTGAGCTTCTTGAACCACGATCGCACGGTTTGTTTTCTTAATCGAAGCCACGATTGTGTCGATGTCCAGTGGATTCAGGGTACGCAGGTCGATAACTTCGGCCTTGATGCCTTCTTTTTCGAGTTGATCGGCTGCTTTTACGGAAGTGTGTACGCACATGCCGTAAGTCAGGATAGTTACATCCGAACCTTCACGAACGACATTCGCTTTACCCAGTTCAACCGTGTATTCGCCTTCTGGCACTTCTGCACGGAAAGCATGGTACAGGTTCAAGTGTTCCATGAAGAAGACTGGATCGTTGTCACGGATTGCCGAGATCAGCAGGCCTTTGGCATCGTAAGGGTTGGAAGGAACGACCACCTTGATCCCTGGGCTTTGAACCAGCAGACCCTCAAGCGCATCCGTGTGCAGCTCGGCAGCCTTAACGCCACCGCCGAAAGGTGTACGGAAGACGATTGGGGAGTTGTAGCGACCGCCGGAACGGTAACGCATGCGTGCAGCTTGAACGATCATTTGGTCAAGAGCTTCAAAGATGAAACCAACGAATTGGATTTCAGCGATTGGACGGAACCCTTGAACGCCCAGACCGACAGCCATACCGCCGATTGCGGATTCCGCCAGCGGCGTATCGAATACGCGTTCTTCTCCGAACTCTTTTTGCAGACCTTCTGTTACGCGGAACACACCGCCAACGTTACCTACGTCTTCGCCGAAGATCAGCACGTTCGGGTCACGTTTCAGTTCCACGCGCATCGCGTCGCGGATTGCTTCTTTCATATTCATTTGTGCCATTGCTACATTTCCTCCTTAACGTTACGTTCATGGATGATGCGGAAGCTCTATATGTTTCAGGTGCATTTATGTGCAGGTAAAAGATGTCCGGAAGAACGCCGTGCCGCAGCGCGGCGCCCCGCCGAAATCATCGTCTTATTGGAAGTCTGCTTTTTGCTCTTCCAGGTGTTTAGGCGTAACTTCAAACATGGAATCGATCAGGCCGGAAACGGTCATTTTCTCCGTTTTTTCTGCCTTTTTGATTTGTTCAGCTACAGTTTCTTTTGCTTCTGCTCTTACGCGCTCTGTGTCTTCAGCTGTCCACAGACCTTTTTTCTCCAGGTATTTCGCCAGACGGTTGATTGGGTCCTTCTCGCTCCATTGACCTTCTTCTTCCTTCGTGCGGTACTTGGAAGTGTCATCGGACAGGGAGTGCGGCTTGAAGCGGTAAGTCAGAGCTTCGATCAGCGTCGCGCCTTCGCCATCGCGTCCGCGCTGCGCAGCGTCTTGAACCGCTTTGATAACAGCCAGAACGTCCATGCCGTCGATTTTCACACCTTTGATACCAGCAGCAACCGCTTTGTGAGCGATCGACAGAGCTGCGGTTTGTTTAGCAAATGGAGTGGTGATGGCATAACCATTGTTTTGAACGAAGAAGATAACTGGCAGCTTGTATACGCCTGCGTAGTTCAGACCTTCGTAGAAGTCACCTTCGGAAGAACCGCCGTCACCAGTATAAGTGATTGCGACTTGTTTTTGTTTTTTCAGTTTGAAGCCCATTGCGATCCCCATTGCGTGCAGGATCTGTGCGCCGATGATGATCTGCGGCATCAGAACGTTAACGCCTTCCGGAATCTGTCCGCCATGTTGATGACCACGGGAGTACAGGAAAGCTTGGTACAATGGAAGTCCGTGCCATACGAGCTGCGGCATATCGCGGTAGCCCGGGCATACGAAGTCTTCTTTTTGCAGGGCGAACTCACTGCCGACCATTGTTGCTTCTTGACCGGATACCGGTGCATAGAAACCAAGGCGGCCTTGACGACCCAGGTTGATTGCTCTTTCGTCCCAAGTACGGGTAAATACCATGCGACGCATAACTTCTTTCAGTTGATCGTCGGTCAATTCCGGCATCAACGCTTCGTTAACAATTTCGCCATCTGGCGAGAGAACGGAAAGAGCCTCGACTTCTTCCGTGTATACTTCATAAGGAACCTTGCTCATTATTTTCACCTCAATAAAAAATTTGAATATCATGTCCCTCTGTTATATCATTATTATACACCTGTTTCATACTTACGTCAAAGGAATTGAGCATATTTATTAACAAAAACCTTTGATTGTATATATAACAGGTTTATAATTATAGTATAACAAAGACGAAAGAACCGAACATTTCGCGTCTTTTTCGTCCACACAAGCTCAATCTTACCGTATTCGCGCCTTTCATGTAAAGCGTATGCAAAACAGAGTCCCTTACCTGAAAAAGGAGAGAATTTTCGTGACCGATTCCCGCTACTTAAAACGCACAATTGTGAAAGAAGTCATTGAAAGCCAGTTTTTACATGAAGAAAGATCCCTTCGCATCTACCTTCCTCCCGGTTATAACGAAGTCTTGAGTTATCCGGTCATTTATTGTCAGGATGGCGAAGAATTTTTCAACTTCGGTCGGATTGCCACTTACGCCAATCAGCTCATTTTGGATGAAGGGATTGAACCGTTCATCGTGGTCGGCATTGAAGTGGACGTCAAGAAACGTACAGCTGAATACGCTCCGTTCGGGAGCCGCCACGAAGCCTATGTGCGCTGCATTATGGAAGAAATCATTCCGTTTGTGGAACAAAAATACCGCGCCCGCTCCGATGATCGTGTCCTGGCTGGCGATTCGCTTGGTGGTTCCATGTCCTTGCACCTCTCTCTTCTGTACCCACGCGAATTCCCACGAATCATCAGCTTGTCGGGGGCTTATTACGAGGAATCGCAGGACATCATTGCCCGCGAATCTGAGCTTGGCTGGCTCGACATCTTTATGATCGTGGGGCTGCAGGAGAACGAATACCAGACCGATCACGGCACCTTCGACTTTGTGGATCTCAATCGTCGTACGCGTGATCTGCTGCTGGAGCGCGGAGCAACCGTTCGTTATGCGGAAAAGGAAGGCAAACATCTGTGGGGATTCTGGCAGAAAGAGCTTCCAGACGCACTCAAGTATTTTTTAACCCATTGATCGCTCCCTAAAGCGCTTAATTTTGTCCAAATATCGAAATGCAACTTAGCAACCTCATTAATCAAAAGTTCGTTATGCATTGTTTGGCCTTTTGGCGTTCGGTATACTGGATTCTGACTATAAGGAATGATGCAAAGAAAGGAGGTCATCCGTTGAGCAACCAACGTGTCGTTATCGTCTCGGGCGGAGATTGGACAGACGATTATCTGGACTACATTCAACCGGGAGACCGGTTGATTGGAGCAGACCGCGGAGCCTTGATGCTCATTGAACATGGTCTGCATCCGGATATAGCTGTAGGTGATTTTGATTCGGTGTCCAGCGAGGATGCTGATCGAATTCGCCGTCTGAGCGGCAGGATTGATTCCTGTGATCCGGTGGACAAAAATTATACGGATACGGATCTTGCCTTTGAATTGGCTCTGAATGAGCGACCTTCGGAGATTCTGATTCTCGGCGCTACCGGCGGCCGCATGGATCACACGCTCGCCAATGTCCAACTGCTGATTCGGGCATTACATCATCAGATCGTATGCAGCATCCGCGATCGCCACAACTACATTCAGCTTACCAGCAGCAAGCTGGTCGTCGAAGACCTGGGCTTTACCTATGTCTCCCTCATCCCAGCCACCATGGAAGTCAGCGGCGTCACCCTAACCGGATTCGCCTATCCGCTGGAGAACGCCACTCTTCGTCAGGGACAATCACTGGCGGTCAGCAACCAGTTGGCTGCCCCGCAAGGACTCGTCTCCATTGAGAGTGGTTTGCTGTTTGTGATCCAGAGCCGGGATTGATCGTCTTTTATTCGCAAAACAAAGAGCGCAGCTCCCTCCATTTCTTAAGTGGAAGGAACCTGCGCTCTTTTTTCAAAATCTTCCGTAGACCTAAACTGCTTATTCGTTATATAGTCAAGTTGCAGACATTCTGACGCTCAATTAACAGAATCGCCTGGCTCTTACCAGCATGACTCTTCTGCATTTACTTTCTGTACAAGAAAGGCGGATCTTATGGATATTGGAAGCAAACTGCGCTATCTGCGCAAAGCACGTCATCTCTCTTCAATCGAGTTAGCTCAACGCGCTAACGTCTCCCAATCCTCAATCAGCGATATTGAATGTAATCGGCGCTCGCCGAGGCTTAATACACTCACCAGCCTGAGCCGTGCGCTTGGACTCCCTCTTTCCGAACTGCTTCCCGTGGACGACCTGCTTGAACACCCGCTCAAAGAAAATGAACGGGTACTGCTCGACTTATTCGCTCGCTTGGATGACACCCAGCAGCGGCATCTCATTGAGCTGCTCCAGAGCTTCTCTGAACACAAAGAGCCTGTAAGGGCCGAACGCACCGTTCGTTCGTAAACGTTGAACTTCGTTCGCCCAATCCATGGGACTCTATTGAATTGGAAAATACCCAGATCTTGCAGCATCTTTTTCGCCATCAAACGTCTCTTCAACCTTGCCAGGCAGTTCTTCGAGATGACGAGAATAGTAGCGAATCCCGCTTATCGGATCAATCGATCCATATACAGCTTTTTTCCGAACCAGCCGACCGCCGCCAAAGGAATAATTGTTGTAGGCTTGATCGCCAACCGGAATCCCCTGCAAAAAAGCGACAACCCCGATGTCATCAATGCCATTATTCCACTCTTCCTGCGAAATCTGCGGCAATGTAAATACATAATGAATACCATAACGGGCCGCATATTGATTATGGCGATTGATTGTAGAAGCCAGATCGTCCTGAATGGCATTGATGATCGTTCGACGACGAACATTTTCAAACGTACCGGCTTCTTTCAGCAAAGGAATGTTTAGCGTTGGCCCCACCTCTTTTTGGAATCCTTGTACCCAAGCAGAGGAACGACGATCATACACCCTGACGAAGCTGTCCAGTGTAAATTGCACCAGATTGCCCGCCGAATCGGAATGCGCATACGTTTTTTTCGGTGACCATACAGCCTTCAACTGTACCTGTCCCGTTTTATCCACGTACTCTTCCATGGAATAGATAAAATATCCATCATAGTCGATGACGGCGATGGCTGGGATGTAGCCAGATAATGCGCCCAGGGCAATCGGATCATCTTGGGCATCAAAGTTCAAGGCAAGCGTGCGATAAAAGGTATCCACTGCGCGTTCCTTGTCGGCTGCAAAAAACTTGTTTGATCCATACCCTGGTTCCTTATCCTGATCGGACGTATCGTTCAACACGCTTGCGGCATCCTGTACGGCTGTACGCATGGCTGTATTATATCGATAGGCAAGCTGCTTGGCTTCTTCCTGACTGTCCAGATGCATCTCAATGATCTGGAAGAAAGGTAGAAAGAGGACAACGAATATCAGCGCAAAACTAATAATCTTCATTCAAAACCATTCCTTCATAGTTCACCGTGATCGACGCGTCATCTCCCGTATTAAGATTCAACAGGAAATCGCGGAGCTGTGCTGCAGGTGTACGGTTGATATTACGTATGGAAATGCCGATGTAATCTCCAACCTGCATCGTATATCGACGAGATGGATCATCCGCAGACTTTCCATTATTCGGGAACAGTACAGACAGAATCTGCTCATCATAGAATCCGTCATAATACGTCGTAAAGCTGCCCAGGAAGGTCGCCGGGTTAGCCGGGTCACTATAATCCGGACCATAACGCTTGTGCAGATGTTCCAATTGTACTTCGTAAGGATTGCCCGTAGCGGCAAGCTTGGCGTTAAATTCCTGGTAGACCTGTGGAGTGAGATAACCTTTGGTTCGTGCGCTGTCAATCAACAGAACAGCTGCGTCTTGAGCTACCGACGCTGCCAATCGATCCTGAGTTCTGACCTGCTCATACAGCGGGTACATAAACAGCAGCAGTACAGCGATCAGCGCGGCAAAAATACCGATTACATATTTCATGGGTTAGCTCCTGAATGAAATCTTCGTTAGATTGCCATCCCGATCCCGAAGATAGTTGGCTTGGTAAGCTTCATGCAGCAGAAAAGGAGTCGGGTCCAGCTCTGTATAATCATTTCCCGACACATACAAGGTTCCATTGACTTCAATATTGGCCTCTCCACTCTCGGCATTTCGGATCATGAACAGGATCTGGGCACCGCTGTATACCGGTTGAACGGTATCTCCCTGCGTAGTATGAACTTTACCGCTGCTGTTAACATTTAGGTTATAGACCAGCCAAGTGGCATGATCCATGGCCTGCACGGTCTGCGCCGCATAGGTGCAGGCCCCAATGAACAAAGAGAAAGCTGCCGCCAGCAGCATAAAGCTTCTTGCGTTCTCCATATCGTTACCTCCGTTAGAAAGCGGCCCTCCCTGGACTATAAGGGTCCGCTTCCCCTGGTCATTCGCTTATTTGGACTGCGTGAACACGATTCCGCGCACCATATTGTTGGCATCGCGTACGATCGAAGATTTGAATTTGCCTGAAGGATTGATGAAGTTGTTATCCGCTTCGTTCATCGCCGGAACCAGATTCGCATTTTTGCTCTCTCCGGTAATGACTCCTGTTGTCTGATTAAATTGGCTGCCATAATACGTTGTTCCGCCTTTCCCCGTCTGTACGTAGACCCCAAACTGTTCCTCTCCACTGTATTGGCGAACCGCGTTCATGACCTGACTGCCGGAAAGCGTTGTATTTTCATAGATATTGAAGCGAGTCTGTGAAAGCTGCGTCTGGATGGAGGAGAACTGCGTCTGCCCTTCCTTGGCGGCATCCTGCGAAGAGATGAAGATAATCACGACTGTTGTAATCAAGGCGAGCGTGAGGAAGATACCTGCTGCCAGTTTCAGACCCGAAGTTGCATTGCTTCCCATAATTCATGTTCCTCTTTTCTAATTAAATTTGGCCCAACTGGGCAATAAGATCTTTCATCTGCATAAACGATACATACAGGAACGGCACGATGATGTAAGCCCCTAACATAAACATGACAGGTGCAAATCCGATGTCTCGTCCCCAGTTTGTTTTACTTTCGATTAAGCGATCCATCGTTTCTTTTTTCTGTTCCCGGTAATATTCTTGTTCCGCTTCCAGATCGTCGAAGGCTTCTCGGATCGAGATACGTTCCAGTGCATTTTCAAATCGTTCGATGAGACGAACAAATGGCGGGAAAGGAGCCTCTCTCTTCAATTCCTCCAGCGCTTGGGACGAACCTCCATCAAAGGCAAGCAGGCAGCGCTGCAAAGCGGGCTTGAACAAGATGGCGAAGCGCTCCAGCCATTCCAGCATCGTCTCCACATTCATACGATCAAACTGACTCAAGATCGAGATCAACATCCGAAACTGGTCCACTTCGCTCTGCATTTCCATTCCACGCATCTTTCGTTGAAACAACATGGTTCCTACAGGAGCCTGGTAAGCCGCTATCCCGGCAGCCACGGCGATCAACAGCTCCCACCATTTCAGATGTTCCTGATCCAGCTTGTGCAGCTTCTCTACGATACGCATACTCGTTTCATTGCGTGTGATGTCATTCATGGTGTTTCCTGCATGTTGGGCCACAAGCGATCGAACCTGTTCCTGCCACTTGTCACTTCCCCGGTCAATCTCCTCCATGATCTTTCGATCAAATTCGGTACGCTGCCGAGCTTCTTGTAAGTCTTCGTCATTAACCCTTCCCAGCATCAGGCCTCCTTGCTCATATGTAGGTGAATATTGAACACGCTGGGATTGCCCTGCATGAGCGGCCACAAATGTACCCAGAACCAGGAAACCTGACAGCAGCGCAATCATCCATCGGCGAACCGTCAGCCATTCCACCGTAAGCGGCGAATTTGACTCTCCAATGAGTCTGGATAAACGATAGCGCGATTTGGTATGGGGCTGTGGAACCAATCGATCTACAACGATACGTACCATACGATATTCATACAGTTTTTTCTCCCAGCGAAACCCGCTTGGTTTGGGCGCGTACCGGGACTCTTCAGTTTCAGCCAATTTGCGGATCAGCACATACGCGACAATCGCAATCGCATACAGCAGCAGTTTGGCCGCCATTCCCACTCGGCCGCTGTAGAACTCCGCCATAACCGGAAAATATCGCTCTGCCCATCGTTGAAGCGGGAAGGAGAGCAGGATTGGAGCCAGCGCGATAACCGTCAGGCTGCTTAACTGATAGCTCAAACGTTGACGACGGAGAAGATCAAAGTTAATGTCCTGAATGAAGCGGCTTACCGCGTTCAGATAAAGCGAGCCTTTGGCAGTCGTCTTGTCTCCATATTCCGTAATCAGACGGGCAATACCGGTAAAAATCTTGAGATAACGGTTGGGCGCCACTTCGTAATAAGCAGCCAGGCTTCGATCCGGATCACGTGCCGTCAGTACCCCATGAATCCGTTCTCCATGCAATTTCATATCATGACTCGCCAGTTGTGCCGCCTCATAGATCGCTTCGTCCGCCATCCGCGTCGCTTGGAATTGATGTCGATTGTCTTCGAGAAAGTCACGAAAATCTTTGAGCAGCCGATTCTCGACCCGATGTACAAAAAAGTCGATCATCATACCGTTTAATACCAGGCAGCCAAGCAATCCGAGCAGCAGAGCCGGGACACTTCTTCCGATCAGCGTCAGCGCCAGCAGCAGCCCAATCGCAATGAGCAGGACGGCATAGGTAATCTTCATCGTTTCCCGCCGCAGCGTAAGCTCATCGTAAGGACTGATGACAGCAAGCCGCTGACGAATCCGCCGAATCTGACCACCCAGTATCGGCATATGCGTCAGACGGATATACGAACGTTGGTAAAAAGGATGCAGCGCGGGATGTTCCCAGGCGCGGCCGCTGGATTTATTCATCCAATTAGCGGCAGGATCATTTCGGGACTCGTTCTGCTTGCGCCGCCTCAGGACCCACCACACAACCAAGGGAACCAGATACAGCAGCAGCGCCAGAACGATCAGCAGCTTCAGATTCATGCCGATTCACTCCCCCAATGTCGGTCCAGAAAATCCAGAAATGACGCTGCATCTTCACGTGACATATTACCGGCCATACGTTCGACCGTGGCTGGTGTGGGACGATGTACGGGAATGTAGGCTCCGTCACGGAACTCAATGATATTCCGGGCCTCGAAAGCACGACCGGTCAGGCGGCGATAATAATCCAGATTGGCGCGCGCCAGTACCTTCAGCACCGAACCCTCATCCTCTTCGCTGTCCAGTCTTCGCCCAAGTTCAGCGAAAACTTCCTGATCGGCGTCCAATGTGACACATTCTGTTACGCGCTCGATGTAACGTGTCCCGTTCCGCTCTTTCTCCAGATGCACATCGAAGGCGATGACGTTGGCCACCTGTTCTTCGGCAATCCGTTCATTCTGGAAGGTTCCCGTCTTGAGCAGGGAGTTACGAAGGGACCAGATCAGATCTTTTAACGTCTTGGCATGGTGACTGAATACAGTAAACTTACTTGCCACTTGAGACATTTGCACCGCCCAGGCTGCTACCGGGTCCGTTGCCACTTCGCCGAGAATGTTGACCGTTCCATCGGTTTTTTTCTGAAGATCCAGACCTTCCTGTCCACCGATCTTCTCCGTCTCCCGGAAAGCCAGCGTATTGCGCTCGGGATACAATCTTCGCAGATGCAGCTCAAAGGCCAGCTCCTGAATCCGCAGGTTAAACGTGCCATAGATGGATTTGACCATCGCCATCAGCAGCGTCGTCTTCCCTGAGCCTTGTTCTCCGGTTACCGCAGTGACTTGAGCCCCTTTCATCAAGTAGTCCAGCATCTTCATGGGCAGTTCCGCCCCGCTCACCTGTTCAGCGTTTAACAGACGTTCCAGACTGAGATTCGGCAGATCGAATTTCCGAACAAAAAACGCCCAGTTTTCCGCAAAAGGTGGACGTACTACCACCACGCGTGAGCCGTCCTGCATCTCATTGACCATGTAGGCCCGGGCTTCGGAGAGCTGACCGGGGCTGCCGAAGCGGTAAATGTTTTGACAGACGCGCTTGAGTTCCAATTCGCTGCCAAACCCCAGAAAGGCCAGACGGATGGACTTGCCCCGATAGAAGATCCATACACTGTCACAGCTTCGAGGACCGGAACTGGCAGCTCGCATTGTACGCATTAGCTCCATTTCATGATCGATCTCCTGCATTTCGCTTGGCAGACCGGATACGCCGCCCGAGATGCCATCAAGGTTCTGGTCGCGCAGCTCATCAATCGAACCGAATCCTTTATACTGCTGATAGATACGCTGAACCACCAACTGGAGCTTGTCATCAAAAGAAAGACGCGGAGCCTCGCGGTTATAGATGTCGCGGATCTCTTCGGGCGTAATGAGATAAGATTCTGTGCGGCCTTCTTCGATGATCGATTTGAGGCGGGCCAGATCATACTGTTCAATCAGCATACTAAGCGCCTGCATTCCGTGTTCTTGCTTGTAGACATGCAGCAGAATATCAAATTTATCGACATCCGTGAGCAGGCGTTCCTGTCCAAATGGCAGAATATGATCGATGTTTGCCTCGCTCACCGCTCCGCCGCGCAGCAGCAGATCGGAAATGAATGATTTGACGTACATCTTGTCTGCCAGACTGCCGGAATTACAAGCCTTGAGCGAGCTTTTCAACTCGGCTACGACATTTCGGCGGCGTTCAAATTCCTCACCCGTCAGACCCAGATCCAACAGATTGACATTGGTAAACTCATTGATCGCGGACGTCACATAAGCTTGCAAAGTCTCCAGTGTAGGAAGCTCATCTTCACCGCTGCGAGTGCCGCCGGGCACCTTGCGCAGCATAATAAGCAGCCATGCCGCAATCCCGATCAGGATCACGACGATCAGCAGTAAATTAATTCCTTCCATCGCTTATGAGACTCCCTTCGCCGCATCCACCTGCTTGAGTCTGGCATGGATGTCGATTCCCTCCAGCAGAGTCTCGGCAGCACGGCGAATCTCGGCAATAAACGCATAATGGTCATGTCTGCGGTTCAATCCCCGGCAGCGGGCGATAAATCCTTTGAGATCCCCGTCATTCACTGCATCCCGAAATGCCGAATTATAAGGAATCGTCAGCGCGGATACCCGGCTTCCATATTTGCGCAAAATATTGGCCGCTTTGTATTTCGAGTAGGAATCATATCCGGTGAACAGCAGAATCTGCTTTTTACCTTGTAGTTCCTCAGGCCAGTTCCCCCGATCAAAATAACGCTCCAGCACGCTTGCATTTTGACTTAGACAAACCACAACAAGATCCGCCGAAGCCAGAGCCTGTCGTTCTACAGCACCTTCTCCGTCACCGGTATCCAGCAGCACACAGTCGTAATCATGGTTCGCATACTGATGGATTCGGCTAATGTACTCGCTCGCTTCTTCGGATGGAATACGGCTGTTTTTGTCCAACCCACCCAGCAGATCTAACCTCCCCGGTTCAATCGGCAGCGTATGATTGCGCACAGTCTCCCGATCCAGCTTGCCGCTGCGTGCCAATCGAAGCAGTGCATCCAGTCCACTGCCCGCATCCACCATCAGGTCTCCACCCGGTACTGAACGAATGGAATGGGCAAACCCCCTCTCCAACATCGCATCTTCTGCCTGTGTCTGTGATACCAAGGTGCGAATCCGGTATTCTGCACCGATCAAGGCGGCAATTGCCGCGAGGGAAGCTGTTGCTCCCGAACCGCGCCCTACATTCCAAAAGGCAATTTGTCCCATTTCATTTACTCCTCTCCGCTCTCTTCCATAGCTTCCGCGCTTCTCGTTCATCTATCTCCAAAACAGCTGCCGCCAACTCCTGCACCGTTTTTTTGAGGTCGGAAGACAGTCCTTTTAACCGCAGACGTTCGGCATATTGATTGGCGATCTTGATCGCTGCATCCTGTTCATCGGGGTAATAAACCAGACGCTTCTTCCATTCGATGGGGAAAGGCTCAAGCCGTCCTTCGATGTAGGCATCACCTGGCTCATCTGAACCTTCCAGAAGCACACGGTAAAAGGCGTACCATTCCGCAGCCGGACGTTCGGCAAAAAAAGTCTCCAACAAACGCAAGCTGCGCTGAAGCGACGTCTGTTCACAGCCCAGTACCAGAAATCTCATTTCGGAATCCGGCAGTTCCGCCAGGCGGCTGGGATGATCGACATCGTACAAGACGACATCATAGTTATCAGCCTGTCCGCTCTCTTCCAACGCCTTGTAGTTGCAGTTCCCGATCGCACCAAAAGGAGTCCACACTTCAAAGCCGTCATATTCCTGCGGCTCTGCCGACCCATCAATCATCGGGTAGGCAAATTCATAGTCCCCTCGCAACGTGGCATCAACGATCAGGGTCTTTCGCCCGTCCTGCGACAGCAGCTTCGCCAGATAAAACAGGAGATCCGTCTTGTCCTTGTCTCCCATAAACATCATTCGTTTCATCGCGTTCCCTCCTCAGTTGCCCACATTCGAGTTTGAATTCGATTCATCCGTGAAGATCGGCTGCTGAGGAGAGGAGACTGGTGCGGAGGAATCGGGGCTGTCTCCCGCAGTTCCCGTAGAACCCTCTACTTGCGTCTGTTCAAGCAGCGAATTGTCCTGTGTACCCGGATTAATGACATTCAAATTGGCCTTATTATTTAGATACTTCTGAATTTCTTCCGGTGTAAGCAGATCAAGTCCACTATCCAGCTTCTCCCGCATCCTCCGCTCCAGCTCAGTCTTCGCACGTTCGATGATATTAGGATCGTTGTCGATGAGATCGAGCACACTGGCATTGGCTGGGTAAGTGACGATTGCCGCTCGCTGAAGCCCCGGTTCGACATAGGTAACAGCATAGATCGAAGCGTCATTCAGATAGGCATCGACGATTGCCGAAGACATCCTCAGAATCTCTTGTTCGTCCATGCGCAGCCAGATCGTTCCGGAAGCTAACTGCTCCGCTTTTTTCTTGGAGAGAACAATAAAATCTTCGCCGGTCGGAAATTTGACTCGGACATCCATATACTCGCCGGCTTGCAGTCGGCTGGGCAGCTCAATCAATCGGAATTCCTGATTCCGCAGGTCCGCCGCCGTCGGTGTTCCCTCGTACAGCATCGATTGGCTGATGGGAGTATTGCGGGTTAAAGCTACTTTGGTATAACGCCCCACGACTTCTTCCCGCTTGGGCCGATCGTCAGGTGCGGCCTCTGCCGTAATCTGCACCTGCGCCAGGTCCTCTTCTGCAATGGCTTCTCCGGCCTTTATGTCACGCGTCAGCGCATACACCGACACACGTTGGGCATCCATTGCTGCAATCTGCTGTTCATACCCACTACGTTCCGATTGATATTTCGCTTCTATGTGGTGTACATAGGGAATACCTGCCGCCGCACAGATCAGCAGCGCCGAAGCTGCCCCAGCGGACGCAGCAATCCATTTTTGCCGCTGACGAAATCTTATTCTTGCCATGCCTGTTCTCCCTTCGCTTTGCGTTTATGCTGACATTTCATGATTTTTATTGTTCTTCATCAAGCTTCCTTCTTGTTCACTTTCTTCCCCAGCGCTGGAATAGGGTTCGTCGTCCACGCCGAGGATACAGCGTACCGAGTATCGGTTCCAAATCCGGATGGGCTTCTCCCCCGTAGGGATCAGACAGCATCGGCAGGCGAAATATGCGTTTGTGGTTAAGCCGCCGCCGCATCTCCCGCACCGCCTCTTCTTCAGCGAATGGCAGCACATAAGTCCATTTGGGGCGTACCCTGGATTGTTCACGCTGGCCAAACTGTACCAGTTCACTGCTCCGCCATTCGCTGGCAGAAGCGACAATCAGCGGCAGATCGGCTCGCAGCAGTTCTTCAAAATGTCGGGCATCCCCGCCCATTCCCAGATCCAATACCACATGCCGGTAGCCCTGGCCGAAGACTTCGGGCAGCGTCTCCCGATCCGCTGATGGCCAATAATCCACCCCACGGACGGTGAACGTTCTCCGTCCTCGCAGCGGCTCCCCCTCCCATTCAAGCGCAATCCGCTCGAACGCCCCGGCGCTTCGCTCCAGCTCGACGACCGCCGTGCGGCCGCCGCTCTCTCGCGCCAACACATGCGCCGCTGCAATGGCGGTATGCGTAGCTCCGCATCCGCGAAACAACCCCAGTACGGCGACGGTCGAAGTCCCCACACCGTCCCCAGAACCGGCTGCGCTCTGCGGAACCGCAGCAGGCGGCGAGATCAGCCTCCTCACCTCCGCGAGATCACTGTAACGCTCCTCCCGGCTTCGACTCAGCATCCTGCGGATAACCGGCGCCATCCACGGCGGCAGGTCGCGCCGCAGCGCTTCCTGTGCTTCCGTCGTCCACTCGCTAAAGCGGCCTCCTGTGCACAGATAGAGCAGGAGCGCTCCCAGCGCATACTGGTCGCTCGCAGGATCGCTGCGCCCTTCGTATTGTTCCGGCGCAGCAAACCCTATCGTGCCAAGCTTGACTGTGTCCGCGCTGCGCTCCGGCCCTGCGCTCCGCGCGATGCCGAAATCGATCAACCGAATCTCTTCATCCCTTCCGACCATCACATTGCTGGGCTTGAGGTCGCGGAAGATAACCGGGGGATGCTGACTGTGCAGATAGTCCAGCACGTCACAGATTTTCAGCGCCAGCTTCACGACAAAAGAAAGATCGAGCTTCCAATTGACTCGCCTGGCGTATTGATCGAGGTTCATTCCTTCGATATATTCCATGACCAGGAAGACCCGGCTTTCTTCGTCTGGAGAAAAAAAATCAACAACCTGAGGCAGTCCCGGGTGCCGCAGACGGGTCAGCATCTGCGCTTCGTTGCCGATTCGTTCATAGTCCGCCGTATCCGCTCTTGTCTCCTTGATCGCCCAGCATTTGCCCGGAAGCTTGGAATCAGAAGCCAGATAGACCCGGCCCATTCCGCCGCTTCCCAATAGACCCTCCACTTGGTATCGCCCTCCGATAACGGCTCCTTGTCCCAGCTCCGGCGGATATGGCATACCCTTCACCCCTTTTCGCACAAAAAAAGAAAGCACCCCTCCCGAATAGGCCCGAAGACCAAATTCGTGAGGGATGCTTTCCCTTAATAACCGTGCTTATGATTTTGTGGTCATTATAACCCTATTGCTTGCTAGGTGTAAAGACCCGATTTTTAATATTTAATCATATAAAGCGTAATTTCTTCACGATTATGGAACAACTGCTTGGCCCGTTGTACCTGCAACCGCGAATCTTCAAAGGAAGAGATGACCTCTTTAATCAAAGCCATCGGCTTCTTGTGCATCAGCTTGATGGTCACGATTGCGGTGCCGCCCGGCGCGAGAGCATGCAGCAGGCCAGTCACCAACTGCACCATCAGCTTGGGACTCCAGCTCATATCGCAGACCAACAGGTCGAACTCGTTATCACGGAATTTGACTTCACCTGCATTTTTGCGGATATACGTCAGATTGGGCTGTTTCAGCAGCGAAGGATGCAGCTTGGCTGGATCGACAGCCGTGACCTTAAGCCCGCGCTCCAGCAGCAGCGACGTCCAGCCCCCTGGTGCCGCTCCGATGTCTACAGCACTGCGGTAAGCGGAAAGATACAGTCCGAACTCGCGCTCTGCCTCAAGCAGCTTGAACTTGGCACGCGACAGCTGACCTTCTTCCCTGCGGAATCGTACGGCACCGCCGCTCCAGTCAGATAAATTATCTTCAGGACGCGAGATTCCGGCATATACAGCATCCGCCGTCAGATAGACCGATACGATCCAGTCTGCGTCTGCTGATACGAATTCTGCTTCCGAAGCACGCAGCAGCTCCTCCAGCCATTCTTTGAGCTGCGGGGCGCTGTCACCCCCTGCGCCTTCACTCTTACGCACTTGCAGCGCAGCGCGAACGCCGGTATACAGCAGTCCGGTTCCCAGAATAAACGAAGAGGCTTCGCCAAGCAAGATTCCTGCATTGTCTCCTGTTTGCTCAAATTGAACAGGCTGGATATGGCGAAGGAAGATAGGACGACTCTCCGTAATCTTCTGCACCGCTTCTTCCGCTGCCGCGTTCAATTGAACCAGCAGCACCTCACGATCACTTAATACGCGGCTCTTAACCGAACCGAACAGTCGGCGCAGCTCCTCCTGCGCATAAGCGGCGAAATCGCGGTTAGCCGTGCAAATAAATACACTTTCTGCGGGTGTTGTCTCTTCCTGTTGCGTATGCTGCTCAAGTTCCCATTCATGTTCGCTCAAAATACATTAACCTCCACGAAACGGCATCCAGCCGCTTCTCTTGTTCACTATTTTCTTGCAGCTGCCGCGCGTCTTGGACATTGCTGCCTCTCAATCGGTGTTGTCGATAAAATCCAGCAGACGGGGTACAGATTGCATGGCGTAAAGGGTTCGGGGCTCCTGCTGCGTACCCGGATCGAAGATGCTGAGTGACGGGGTACTGGTGATCCGATAACGCTCAATAAAGGCTGATGCAAAATTCAGGTCCAGCGCATAAATATCAAGATCAGGCCGCATCTGAAGCACCACGTCCAACATGCGCCGCGCCGCTTTGCAGGTTCCACAAAAAGGAGTATGGCCAAAAATGACAATCTGACGTTCACGTTGATGAATCCAGTGAATCAGTTCCTTTTCCGTCGCTTCTCTCATTTTACCGCTTCATTCGCTACACGTCTCAATACGTCATCCGGCATAGCCCCCCGGTGAAGCACCACATCGTCCGGCTTGCTTGTATATAAAGTCTCGTACATGCTGCGGCGACCATATTCGCTGGAGGTATGGAGATAAATTTCACGAGGAAACGTTCCATTTGCTACTATTCTTGCCGCGACTTCACTACCACTAAGTTCGCCGGGTCCCATCTCATGGTCAAGCGAGAGAATTCCCACCTCACATTCTTGCAGCATCAGTAGGCACTCTTCCCCTGTACGTGCAAGCGCGAACCCGTCCGGGCACGGACGCCAATCGTCCATGTAGAGATGGATTTTAGGTTTGTCTGATGTATGCGCCACGTTATCGCTCCTTTCGGTAATCGTCCTCGTTCTTTAAGAAAATACAGGAGTTTGTTCGTACTGGCATTGTGGACAGTAATACGCTTTTTTGCCCGATACGTCCATTTTCTCCACGAGAGCACCGCTATCTGTACAAGGCTGGCCTTCTTTTTCATATACACGGCACTGTGAGAGATAGCCGCCCGTCAGCTTATCTTCCGCATAAAGCGGTACCTGAATACAACCGCCTGCTTCAATTGCAGCGGTCAGTATATGGTCCAGCGCGTCGTACAGACGTGCGGCACTCTCTCCATTCAATTCCTGAACCTTGACCGAAGGAAGAAGGCCTGCGGCAAACGCGATCTCATCCGCATAACGCGGACCGATGCCAGCTACAAGTTTCTGTCCAGTCAGGGTGCTTCGCAGCGCTCCCCGACGTTTTTTGAGCTGGGTGACGAAATATTCAGGTGTAACCACGCGAGTAAACGGATCGGGACCCAGCGTTTTTACCACATCGTCAAGGCCGCGCACCGTCAACAGCCGAAGCACACTGCCGCGTCCAGCGATGTAAAGCGTACGCTCGCCAAATCCAATCTCTACCTGCGCAGTAAATGGAGGTTGATCCTCTCCTTCTCCACAGTACAAAGCACCGTCTTTGGAAAGGGCGATCAGCAGGCGATGTCCATTATCCAGATGGAAAATCAGGAAAGTCCCCCGCCGTTCGAGAAACAATAAGCTTTTCCCTTCCATTGCGGCGGTAAATTCTTCGGCTGTCACATCGATACTGCGAGGGTTTGCCAAATGCACCCGGTCGATTGGACGATCCAGAATCCATTGCCCCAATTGTCTGCGATAATGTTCAATTTCCGGTAGTTCCGGCATAACTCATCTTTCCTTTCCGTGTCCTATTTAGTGGTTGACTTTACCGATCCAGTACCCAGTCCAGAATGTCCGGCAGGCTGTGCTTGACAAGATCCGGTTCAACGCCGGTCAACCCTTGATGACGCTCCAGATTATGAGGAGTCGTTACGCCCTCTTCGGTGAGCAGAAGCAGCGATCCACATCCGGCGTCTGCGCCCGCCTTGATGTCCGTCATCATATTGTCTCCGATGATCGTAACTTGAGCAGCACTTACGCCAAGGCGATTAAAAGCAAAATTCATCAGGATCGACGACGGTTTGCCAATGATCGTGGGTGGGGTTCCTGTCATTGCTTCAAGAGACGCTCCAAGCGTACCCGCACCTGGCATGAGTCCTCCTTCAGAAGGGAGCAGCAGATCAGGATTGGTGAGAACGAACTCTGCCCCTGACAAAATCCAGCTTCCGGCACGCGCCAGCTTCTCGTACGAAAATTCGCGGTCAATTCCCTGAAGGACATAATCCGGTCTGCCCTGCTGTTCTTCAAACAGCTGTAGACCAACAGATGCCACCGCCCCGCGCAGACCAGCTTCGCCAAACACCGCTACCGAAGCGCCTGGCTTGCGTCCCGCAATGTAAGCAGCAGCGGCCATCGAAGAGGTGCAGACCTGCTCGGCTGTCGCCGGGATGCCCATTTTATTCAATCGGAGCGCAACCGTTTCCGGTGCGGCAGAGGAATTGTTGGTCAGAAACAGAAATGGGATTCCTTCTTCATTCAGGGCGGCAATCAATTCATCTGCGCCAGGAACCTTGCGTGTCCCGTGATACAGCGTTCCATCTAGATCGATTAATAGAGCGTTACGGCTCGGCATCTGGCTTCATTCCTTTTCGGAGTCTTGTACAGTACGGATCGGATAAGCTTGATGCTCAATCGCAAGCTGCGTGTTCGGGAATATCGCCCGGGCTTCTGCAAGCAGCGGCTCAAGCTGTTCAAGATCCTTATAACGAGAGCTAAAATGAGTCAGGATCAGCTCGCCTACTCCTGCGTGTTGGGCCGCTTCGGCGGCTTGAACGGCTGTACTATGGTAATATTTATGCGCAAGATCGGCAAACTCCGCAGTAAATGTCGATTCATGGACAAGCACGTCTGCCCCTACAGCAAGAGGGTGAACCCCCGGCGTTGGACGCGTGTCACCCAGAATGGTCACCACACGACCGCGTTTGGGTGCTCCAAGCACCTGATCCGGCGTGATAATCCGTCCGTTCACGCTAAGGCTCTCTCCACTTTTAAGCTTACCGTATTCCGGCCCCGGACGCACGCCCCATTCGCGCAAAAGTTCCATATTGAGACTGCCGGGACGATCTTTTTCCGTAATGCGGTAACCATAGCTTTCAATCCGATGCTCAAGCGCACCCGCTTCCACCCGGATCTGATGGTCTTCAAAGATCACGCCGCCTTCGTGTTCGACAATCTCCAATCCAAAGTCAATCCGGCTCTGCGTAGCGCCCAGAGTTACTTCCAGAAACGATTTGATTCCTTTTGGCCCATACACCGTCAGCGGCGATGTTCCTTCCTGGGCAGCCCGGCTCGACAGAAGCCCTGGCAGTCCGAAGACGTGGTCGCCGTGCATATGCGTAATAAAGATCTTTTCCAGCCGACTTAATTTAAGCGGCGAGTGTAGAATCTGGTGCTGCGTCGCCTCGCCGCAGTCAAACAGCCAGGAACAACGTCGTTCCTCCAACATGCGGAGCGCGATGGATGTGACATTGCGCTGCGTGGTCGGCAGTCCTGCATTGGTGCCGAGAAAATAAAGTTCCACAGCCGCACTCCCCTTTCTTCATTAAATGTAGTTCAATACCCGAATCTGAATCCTCATAATCGCTTTTTCGCTTGTTTCGTCAGGCACAAAAAAGTCCGCCCGCCGCAGCGGGCGGACGGAAAACCGTATCGCCGATTCCTCAGGAAATGCGGATTCCCGCCAGTTCAGGCAGGTCGCGCAGCGTGTCGATTTGATAAACTGGAACGATGCCCGAATGTGGAGCACGACCTCCCCGGTTGATCCAGACAGAAGGAATCCCCGTATCCAGCGCACCCCGAATATCCGTACTCTGCTTATCGCCAACCATAAGGGCCTCTTCAGGCGCAACACCCAGCAAACCAAGCGCATGATGGAAGATCGAAGTGTCCGGTTTGCCCTTGCCGAATGTGCCGGAGATCACGATGTGATCGAAATACGGCACAAGCTGCGGTACCCCATCGAGCTTCTCCTGCTGGAGCGACGGGCAGCCATTCGTCAACAGCAGCAGCTTGACCTGACCTTTGAGTGCGTCCAGCACTTCATAAGTCTCTTCATAGACATAAGGACGCTTACGACGCTCTGCCGCAAACAAAGTGGACAGTTCAAGAGCAAGTGCTTCGTCCTCAATGCCCAGGTCTGCCAGCCCCTGCCGCCATGCTTCTTTGCGGTAGATCGGTGCGATCTCCTGAAGCTTGCGGAATTCAGGCTGCTCTCCTTTATCGAAGTTCGCCCAGAGTCCTTCAAATGGGCTGATACCGATCATCTGGGTGAACGGGAATGTCTCGTAGGTCGCGTACAAATCACGGGCGCGCTGACGCACAGCCGCTTCCAGGGCATCTGCGTCAATACCTGTACGATTCGCCGCTTCTGCACAGGCCGCTTCAAATGCTTCTTTTACACTGCGCTCATCCCAGAGCAGCGTATCATCCAGATCAAAGATTACCGCTTTTACCGTCGTTTCCACCGTCATTCGTTCTCCCTCACTCTTCCATATAATCGAATCGTTCAGCTTACGCACTGCCTGTCCTTATTTCTTTTCGACCGGAATCTGATGCTGCTCGGCAAACTGCGTTACGCGAGCGGCGATCTCTTCGGTTTTGTACATTTTCAGGAAGCGGGAAAAGATCCAATTGGCCCCTTTGCCGCGCGTTTCTACGGTTACAAAACCTTTTTCAATGCGGAACTTGGCAATGTCTCCAGCCATGACCATACGTTCACGACCAAAACGGATCGTAGTCAGGCGGTCTTTGCCGACACGCAGAAACGGTCTGCGCAGGAAGATAATCACTGCCAGAATCAGGTACATCACGATGATGAACCAATATGAAGTGCCCGAGGCTTCTTTGACCCCGGAATTTTGCGCCGCGACCGTGATAGCGGTCAGGAAGATGGCGACAATCAACAGAAATGCAGGAAACATGTAGTTTCTGCCCTTAAACGTATCGTACTGCTGCACTCCGGTGCCGCCCGAAGTGCCAATACGTTCCTGACCTGTCTTCTGTCTGAGCACATTGGCTTTCTGTTGATTTTTGCGGACCTGTCTCTCCCAAGAACGGGACATTCCTTTTCCCCCTTAATGATAGGTTGAAGCTGTATACAAGAAAAGCTTGCCGGTCGCGGCACTCCCTGTCCGCGAACCGACAAGCCGTTTCCGTTTCGGTGAAGCGCTTGCCATCTACAACTGAGCGGCGTGAGGCTTATAACTCTTACTGCGCACCAGAACCGCTGCCTGGCTCCTCTTCGACCCAGCGAATCGAATCCAGCTCCTGTCGGAAGTTGCGACGAACGTTGCCCAGGTAAATCTCACGAAGCTTCGCGCGTTCAGCAAGCTCGTCTTCGCTTAGTCCTTCTTCCTTATGTTTACGGGCCAGTTCGTTAATCCGGCCAACCAATTGATCGATATCCATTGCTACCTCCTTGTAACCATACTTCTTTATACTTTCACACGAAAAAAAGAGCTTGTCAAGGTAAATACCCTGCAAGCTCTTTATGATTAAGATGCCGCGCCTGTCATCGGTTATTCCCCGTCACAGACCGGTCCGGGCGGCTGTTAAAAATTCGGCAGAATCAATTCATCACCCGCGTGAATTTCACTGCTGTTTAACCCGTTCTTCTGCTGGATTCCTCTGACAAAAATCCGTGTATCTGCATCTGCCGGCTTATAACTTTCGGCAATTGACCAGAGCGTATCACCTGGCGATACGATCACACGCTTCGTTTCCACAGCAACCTTGTCATTCTGGAAAGCATGAACGACTCCTGTTCCCGCGAACAATCCGATCACTACGAACAGCAGCAGTCGAAAACGAGCAACCTGTGTTCGATTCATCCGTTCCTTGGACAGGCCAAGTTTATGTAAAAGCGATGACACTGAAAAAACTGGCTCCACCTGCGAATCGTGATGTGAAGTATCCATCTCATAAATGCTCTTGTACGTCGTATACTTTGGCATCCTCAACACTCTCCCAAACGTTTGTTCTGCCTTCTGCGAATAATATAGCACGAACATACGTTCATGGCAATAGATTTTTGGAACGCGTGTTCGGGAAAATTTGTTCGCTTTTGGAACGAATGTTTGTACGAACGGAAGTTCTATGCTATAATTTCCGCGTATAGCATTCGTAATTACGCTTATCCTTTTCGGATGCTCATAAACCGCTAAGACTATAACGATTAATGGATGGGGTTGATACGACATGTCGAAAATATCCATACGCCAACAGGCTATTCTGGAATTTATCCGCACTGAAGTAAAGTCCAAGGGATACCCGCCGTCCGTTCGTGAGATCGGCGAAGCGGTAGGACTGGCCTCCAGCTCTACCGTTCACGGTCATCTGGATCGGCTGGAGAAGAAGGGGCTGATTCGTCGGGACCCGACGAAACCTCGTGCAATCGAGCTGCTGGGTCTCGAAGAATCCGAGAGCAGCAATCTGTTCGCCGCTACCGTGCGCCGTGTTCCGGTCGTCGGTAAGGTAACGGCAGGTGTGCCGATTACGGCTACAGAGAATATCGAAGATTATTTCCCGCTTCCACAAGCCATGGTCGGTGACGATCAGGTGTTCATGCTCTCCGTAGTGGGAGACAGCATGATTGAAGCAGGCATTAACAATGGCGACTATGTGGTGGTTCGTCAGCAGCAGACTGCCAACAATGGAGATATTGTGGTTGCCATGACCGATGAAGATGAAGCAACCGTGAAGACATTCTACAAAGAGAAGGATCATATTCGCCTTCAACCGGAGAACCCGACTTACGAACCGCTTCGCCTGACTCACGTTACCATTTTGGGCAAGGTTGTCGGTTTGTTCCGCAATTTCCACTAAGAGCGGCTGCACGTTACGCTTGAGGCTTCACTTGACCGCCGCACGAAAAACTCCCCCGAAATGTTCGGAGGAGTTTTTTATGTAGGCGTTTTTTGATTTTGTTTGATACACTCAGACAGGATGATTCATGAGGAATCCGAAAGATGACTCAATTGAAAAAATACTGACAAAAAGGAGGAACTTATGGCGGATTGGATGACTGCTGCCTTTGTTGTATGTGTGATTAGTACAGTTCTTGGCTCTGTAGCCGTATTTCTTCGCAAGAAAAAGCAGATTCGCCTTTTCTTCGGCATTGCCTTGCTTAGTCTGCTGATCGTCGTCGCTTTGATGATTGCCTTAGCGGCAGCGAACGGGACTTAACCTTTGTTCCAGCCGTCTCCGGCTTGAAAGACTGCGCCTGTCCCTGTTTTCTGCTGCGCCATTCCGGACGCGTCCTGAACAGAAACAAGGCTGCGAGCATCGGAAGAAGCATCCTCAGACCATAGGCTCTACGGAACAGCCCGATATGTCGAAGGGAAGACTTGTCGTACCAGTATAGATAACCCTGCTGCTCCAGATTGATTAAGGCGACCGTTACGTCACGGAATCCACCGCCACTTGAATCAATTAATTCCGCCATCGTCAGCCTCCGGAATTTGCTCCAGCGATGGCGGCGCAGCAATCCCAGAATCTTATACTCCAAGCGGCTTATCTCCACAAACACACCCCCGTAAGGAACGTATGTTTGCATTATAAACGAACACGCGTTCTTTGACTAGTTAAATCTCTGTCTTCTTTCAAAATAGGGTCTTGGGGCTTAAACTCTTCTCCAAGTCAGTTCGGAAGTTTCCCATATACCTTCAAAGCGTCCTTAATATGATTGGGTTTCGTACGTGGATGTCCTGCTGCGCCTACACTCACAAGCATGTATTCTTTCCCATTTTTAACGGCTATCGAAGCCAGACATAGGCCAGCCGCCTGAGTATATCCTGTCTTCCCGCCCAGGATACGTCCTCCACTAAACTGGAGCGTAGGCGCGGTCTCGGACAGGGTGCTGCGCATGGTAATGCCTTTGGGATGAATATTGGTGGACCAGGTCGAGTATTTGGGTGTCGTAATGATTTTGCGGAAGGTTGGGTTCTTTAGCGCAGCCGCCATCAGAATGGACATGTCCTTAACGGTGGTGTAATGATTGGCATCGGGCAGTCCAGTTGAATTCACGAAATGCGTATGCTTCATTCCCAGCTGCTTGGCTTTTTCATTCATTTTCTTGGCAAAAGCTTTCTCTGATCCTGATACGGCGTAAGCCAATCCGATCGAAGCTTCTGCACCTGAGGGCAGCAGCGAGCCATGCAGCAGGTCAATCGCTTTGACCTTTTCCCCTGCTTTGAACCCTGCCATCGAAGCGCCCTGCTTTTTTAGATCGGGGAAAATACTTGCAGGCAGTGTGGTTCTCTTCTGTAAATCCGGCAAGTTTTCGATAGCGACCAGCGCGGTCATCATCTTGGTCATCGACGCTGGATACACTTTCTGATTCACGTTCTTCGTCATCAGGACTTTACCATCTCCCATGGAAATCAAGATGGCATTGGAACTGTACAGTCCGTTGATGAATTTCGAGGTGTAAGCGGACAACGGCACCATCTGACTCGACAGACCGGCGGCGGCCGCGGGTTCAGTGGTAATCCCGGTCGCACTCACACCAACAGCAATCGCCAGGGCAGCTGCAAGAGCACGCGACGTCTTTACTGCGCCTCTTCCCCAATTAAGAAATCCTCTCTCCTTCACTTCTCCAACTCCTCTTGTAGGTCTGTATTCAAATCTCCCGCAGATATACTTGATGAATCCGGTGATCCCGGCTTTTTCTCAGAATGAGATCCGCACGCTCCCGGGTAGGCAGAATATTCTCATTGAGATTCAGAAGGTTGATGCTCTCCCAGATCTGTGACGCACGGGCAATCGCCTCGGCTTCGCTAAGATCGGCATAACGATGAAAATACGACAGCGGTTCCCGAAAAGCGGTCTGCTGAAGCAGCAGGAAACGATCGATATACCAGCTACGAATATCGTCCGTATCGGCATCGATATAGAGTGAAAAGTCAAAATAGTCACTGACAAATACAGGCTGCCGCTTGCTGACTTGCAGTACATTGATCCCTTCAACGATCAAAATATCCGGGTTATCGATCACTTCAAATTCGTCTGGAAGCACATCATAAGTGATATGCGAATACAGCGGCGCTTGAACGTAACGTTCGCCCGCACGCACTTTTCCCAGGAAGTCAATTAACTGCTTGGTATCATAACTTTCCGGAAAACCTTTTCGACCCATCAGGCCCTTCTCCTCCAACACCTGCGTCGGATATAGGAACCCGTCCGTCGTCACCAGATCTACCTTGGGATGATGCTCCCAACGTGACAGCAGCGTCTTCAACAGACGGGCGACTGTGCTCTTGCCTACTGCAACACTTCCGGCAATCCCAATAATGAAAGGCTTACTGGTAGGCTCGCAGCCCAAAAAAGCGCCTGTCACTTCACGCAGATACTGCGCAGCTCTCACCTTGAGATTGATTAGACGCGTAAGAGGAATATAGATGTCTTCCGCTTCCTGAAGCGAAATTTTGTCGTTGAGTCCCTTGATGCGTTCTAGCTCTTCCTCCGACAATAGCAGCGGAGTTCGGCTTCGCAGCCCGGCCCACCTCTCGCGGTCGAACTCTTTATAATTTCCATACCCATTCATGTTAAGCCGATCCCTCACTCTGACATAGTACATCCAGTCTAACAAATTCAGATAGATTTGAACATGTTAGCTTTCCGAGCGCTGGCTCTCATTATGAGGATCTAAATTATTTTTTTGTATAATAATAGCACAAGAAGAAATGGATTCGGATTAAAACAAATATCTTTGGGGGACTTAAAATACAACTTTCTATCGAAAATCCTCGTTAAAAGTATATTCCAAATGATAAAGAGGTGAGTGTATGCGAAAAACGCTTTTTTTAGTGTCTACGTTTTTGATTCTTGGATTAGCACCCGTTTTGAGTACACAGACTCATGGATCTCATGCGGCATGGGATAATCAAGAGGATGAACCACCAATGGGCGTAGTTGAGCCAGCCTACTCTCTAGTTGATCGTTATGAAAGCTCAGAGAAGGTTAATGTAAATTTTAATGGAGAGATCTTTAAGAGCGAGCTTAAACCGGTAAAAGTATACGAGACCATTATGGTGCCAGCGAGAGAGCTATTCAAAAATATAAATATGAATACGAAATTTGATTCGGAAAGACTTTCGTTAACAGCCGCTAAACCAAACATAGTTTTGGAGTTTTCATTAAAAAGTTCTATAGCTACTGCAAATGGAAAAGAAACCATTCTGCCTCGAATTCCGTTTCGAGAACAAAAAAGGAATCGAATGTTTGTCCCTTTGCGATATGTAGTCGAAGCTAACGGGGGTACCGTCAAGTGGGATAACAAGCAGAAAACGGCATATGTAACTTTAAAGAAGTCATGAAATAAAAAAGCAATCCACTCGAATTAGAGTATCCCTTTACTTTAAGATCGACCTATCATCAAATGACGCATTATCTTCAGATTTATGATCTGGATATTGTAAATAAATGGAATAATTCCACTTTTACAACATCAAAAGACCGCCGTAAAAGCCAAATAAACTGACGCCGGTGAAGTGCCGACGTCAGTTCTTTTACTGGAATACTTTTTAACTGGCCATAAAATATGCGCTTGACCGTGAAACGCCAAGGGTTTGAAGTTCTAGTAAAGCGTCATGTACTGATCGCGTTCCCATTGGTGAACCTGAGTCCGGTACATATCCCATTCGATTTCTTTCAGCTCATAGAAATGCGTCAGCGCGTGTTCGCCCAGTGCTTGGACAACCACTTCGTCGCGGATCAGTTCGTTCAGAGCTTCCTTGAGATCGGCTGGCAGGCTTGGGATGCCTTCTTCAATCCGCTCTTCCTCGGACATCACATAGATGTTCCGGTCGATTGGAGCTGGAAGAGGCAGCTGTCTGCGGATGCCATCCAGACCGGACTTGAGCATGACCGCGAGTGCCAGGTAAGGGTTCGCTGCCGGGTCCGGGTTACGAACTTCAACACGCGTGCTGAGACCGCGCGAAGCCGGGATACGGATCATCGGGCTGCGGTTGCTTGCCGACCAAGCCACGTAGCATGGTGCTTCGTAACCAGGAACCAGACGCTTGTACGAGTTTACGGTTGGGTTGGTGACCGCCGCAAAAGCACGCGCGTGCTTGAGAATGCCGGCCATGTATTGACGAGCCGTTTCGCTCAAGCCCAGTGTGTCGCTCTCATCGTAAAACGCGTTTTCGCTGCCGCGGAACAGCGATTGGTGACAGTGCATCCCCGAGCCATTCATCCCAAACAGCGGTTTAGGCATGAAGGTTGCATGCAGGCCATGTTGACGAGCGATCGTCTTAACCACCAGCTTGAAAGTCTGGATTTGGTCGGCGGCTTTCAATGCGTTCTCATATTTAAAGTCGATCTCGTGCTGTCCCGGTGCTACTTCGTGGTGGGATGCTTCGATCTCGAAGCCCATCTCTTCAAGCGTGATGACGATCTCGCGGCGGCAGTTCTCGCCAAGATCCGTTGGAGCCAGGTCGAAGTATCCACCCTGGTCATTCAGTTCGTCAGTCGGATTCCCCTTCTCATCCGTGCGGAACAGGAAGAACTCCGGCTCTGGGCCTACGTTCATGGCGCTGAAGCCCATCTCTTCGGCTTCTTCAAGCGCACGACGCAGAACCGCACGAGGGTCGCCTGCAAATGGCTTGCCATCCGGCATATAAATGTCACAGATCAAACGCGCCACGCGATTTTCAGTCACCCATGGGAAGATCACCCAGGTGTCGAGATCAGGGTACAGATACATGTCGGATTCCTCAATCCGTACGTAACCTTCGATGGAAGAACCGTCGAACATCATCTTGTTATCAAGCGCTTTTTCCAGTTGGCTGACTGGAATCTCCACGTTTTTGATCGCGCCGAGCAGGTCTGTGAACTGAAGACGAATGAAACGAACGTTTTCTTCCTTGGCGATACGCAAAATATCCTCTTTACTGTAACTCAAGATACCCTCTCCTCTTCATGTCTTTTCTTTGGTCGAGATCAAATCTTTGGTCAAGATCAAGGAATCGCGCCTCGTAGAACGCGGAGAAGCCTGTACTTATTTTCTATTAAAGAATCGGGACAGCTCGCCTTGAATCAACGAGACCTGACCCGGCTTCTTACCGGAAACCAGCTGCTGCTTGAGCATGCGGTGAAGCTGCGAATCGGAGAGCTCCTTGCGCTTCTCTTCGGTCGCGGCGTTCAGAACCGTCGCCTCTTCGGACTCCCGAGTCACAGGGTTCATCACCTGCTTGATGCCGGCAATGTTCACGCCCTTCTCGATCAGCGCCTTGATCTCAAGCAGTCGTTCAACGTCGTTAAAGGAGAACAGACGTTGATTGCCCGACGTCCGGGCCGGAACGATCAAGCTGTGCTGCTCATAATAGCGGATCTGACGCGCAGACAGATCGGTCAATTTCATCACGATGCCTATCGGGAACAAGGCCATATTTCTGCGAATATCGTCGCCCATATATTCATCAACCTTCCAGATGTACTTTTCTTAATCTCTATCTTATTGTACATATCCTGATAGGAAGCGTCAATGATGTGTTAGGTAAACTCACAATAAATTACGATCAAAAAGTGTCTGAAGGGCATTAAGCACTCCATATTTGACGTGGGCATAAGTCAATCCGCCCTGTAAGTAACCAATATACGGCTCCCGAATCGGCGCATCTGCCGACAACTCCAGGCTGCCTCCCTGGATAAATGTACCGGCTGCCATAATCACGGGATGCTCATAACCCGGCATGTCCCACGGCTCTGGCACGACATGACTATCTACTGCTGCTGCCAGCTGTACGCCCTGTACAAAGGCAATCAGCTGTTCCGCCTTTTCAAAGACTACAGCCTGAATCAGGTCGGTTCTTGGTGCGTCCCAGGCTGGACTGCTGGCAAATCCGGCAAGGTCGAACATCGCTGCGGCAAAAATACTGCCTTTTACCGCCTGTCCGACGATGGTTGGGGCCATGTAAAGCCCTTGGTAGATGCCGCGCGTCGTGCCCAGCATTGCGCCCACTTCCGCACCGATTCCTGGAGCTGTCAGCCGATAAGCAGCCAGTTCGACCAGATCACGGCGTCCGCAGATGTAACCGCCAGTTTCCGCCAGGCCACCGCCCGGATTTTTAATAAGGGAACCGGCCATTAGATCAACGCCGACTTCAGTCGGTTCGATTTTTTCGGTGAATTCGCCATAGCAGTTATCCACGAAGACAATGGCTTCCGGACACATCTCCTTCACCTTACGCACCATCTGACCGATTTCTTCCACCGTGAAGGGCGAACGCCACGCATAACCACGCGAACGTTGAATACCGATCACTTTGGTCTTGGGTGTGATCTGGCGTTCTACCTCTACCCAGTCGATTCCGCCGCTCTCCAGCAGTGCGGCCTCGCGGTAAGCGATGCCAAAGTCAGCAAGTGACCCGGTACCATCACCTGACTTGCCGATGACCTTATGCAGCGTATCGTAGGGGGAGCCTGTGATATAGAGCAGTTCATCACCGGGACGCAGTACGCCAAACAGTGCGATGGAGATTGTATGGGTGCCTGAAGCAAAATGTGGACGCACCAGCGCAGCTTCTGCACCGAATACTTTGGCATACAGTTCATCGAGCACTTCGCGGCCCCGGTCGTTGTAGGCATAGCCTGTGGATGGGTTAAAGTGATAATCGCTGACTTTGCATGAACGGAACGCTTCAATCACTTTCCATTGATTGTGTTCCACAATGTCGTCTATGATCTCCAAACGCGGACGCACCAGACGCTCCGCTTCTTCTTTCCATTGTTCAATTGCAGGATCAAATGTTTTCATTACGCTATCTTCGTCCTTCTTCCTATTTCTTGTCCGACACAGGGATAACCCTTGATGTCAGACTTCGTTATAATCCTTCACAGCATTAACGCGTCATTATTGTGTGAGATTATCGTCACAAAGTCTTGACATCAAGGGCATATGATCGATTCACTCATGTTCCTACAGCTTGTATTCTTCCAGCAAATAGGCGTACTTCTCCGCTTCACCCTTATGCAGGCGGACTTCATACACCACATCGTCTTCTTCAAAGTCCTGCGAGATTACTTCCCCCATCTTGTACAGCTGGGAAGCCAGGTCACCGCGTGCTGCTGGAACCCGATACTGCACAGTTCCGCCAGTCAACTCTTCCTGAAGCCGATTTAAAAGTCTCTCCAGATCTGCTTCGTCATAGGCATTCAACCACATATTCTGATCGTCCTGTGGCGGAAGCATTTCCAGCTGTTCCGGGGTGCAGAGGTCTTTTTTGTTAAAGATCCGAATCTCTGATTTGCCTCCAGCTCCGAGTTCCTCCAGCAGGCGTTCCACTACCTTAATCTGGTCGTCCAACATCGTAGAGGAAGCGTCTACAACGTGCAGCACCAGATCTGCTTCATTGACTTCTTCCAGGGTTGCACGAAAAGCAGCAATCAGATGGTGAGGCAGATTCTGAATAAAACCAACTGTATCCGTTAATACGATTTCGCGTCCACCCGGAAGCTCTAGTGTTCTCGAAGTCGGATCAAGCGTAGCAAACAGTTGATTTTGCACGTATACATCCGCGTGAGTCAGCTGCCGCAGCAATGTGGATTTGCCTGCGTTTGTGTATCCCACCAGAGCGACTTGAACCGTACCGCTTTTTTTGCGGCGCTGCCGCTGAAGGGTACGATGTTTCTCCACTTCGGCGATCTGACGGCGAAGTTCATCGATTCTGCCGCGAATATGACGTCGATCCGTTTCCAGCTTACTTTCCCCTGGACCACGCGAACCGATTCCGCCGCCGAGTCTCGATAGATTACGACCTTGTCCGGCCAGGCGGGGCAGCAGATAACTAAGCTGGGCCAGTTCGACCTGAATGATCCCCTCACGTGTCTTGGCACGCTGCGCGAAAATATCCAGAATCAGTTGGGTGCGATCGATGATCTTGAGATCCAACTCCTCTTCCAGATTGCGTACCTGAGCACCGGACAATTCCTGGTCAAAAATCGCCGTGTTAGCGCCCAGCTCATCCGCGATCAATTTTAATTCCTGCACTTTACCCTTACCGATAAACCATTTAGTATCCTTGGTCTCGCGGTTCTGCGTCAGGGTCGTTAAGACTTCGGCCCCTGCCGTCTCCGCCAATGCCACCAGTTCTTCGAGTGAATACTCCGGGTTAACTCCCGAACGTTTGACCTCGTCGGTCACCAAGCTGACGAGAACGGCTTTTGGCTTTTCTTCACCTGCTGTATCATAAGTTGTTGTCGTTCGCATACGTTGTTCTCCTTCTATCCGTCTGGGGCTTCTGCCGCCTGCCTGAATGAAGCGCAGTCATTTTTGAGAAACCCGGCATCCCATTATCCCCAATTATTTGCCGTCTGGCAATGAGGTCTTATCAAACAACCATTTGGTAAAGGCCAACGTCTCGCGCCCGCGTGTCTGCCATACATTGAGAGCCTGGGTGGGTGCAAGCACAAACTGTGGATCGTCATAACCCAAAAATTCGGCAATATCCTGTGCTCGGGCACCGTGGAATTGATGGGTCACAATCGCCGCAGTCTTCATATCGTGCTCCTGCATGATTCGCTGACTAAACAGCAGATTTTCATACGTACTGGTCGCTTCATTTTCCAGCAAAATATCGGCCTTAGGTACACCTCGCTGTTCCAAATATTCGGCCATGCCTTCCGCTTCCGTCAGCTTCATCTGCGGGTCATCCAACCCACCACTGACAATCAGCCTTGGATAGTCCCCTTGTTTATAACCGGAGTAGGCTGCATCCAAGCGCTCCTTGAGTGCAGGACTTGGCTTGTTGTTCCATAAACGGGCGCCCAGCACAATAGCCACATCCGTCTTATGCTCAAGCTTCAGCGTCTCTGCCTGTCCAATCCGAATCTGGATGTAGGATACCCATAATCCAAACAGGACACACCCAATCAGCAGGGCAAGGCCAAGCTTCCTTTTCCAACGTCCGCCGCGTTTCGGCTGCTTGTCCGGAATATGCACCGGCCCAGCCTGAAACGCGGTCGTACGCTTGTCATCTTCCAACTTTTCAAATCCCCTTTCTGGACTTCATGCTCCCACTCCTTGATGTTCTGACATGCGATCTTAAACTTTCAATGCTGATGCAGGGAACAAACGTCTGCGATGTTCAATGGAAAGTCGGAAATACGGGAACGCATGCGCATCAATCATGCGCAGAAGACCATGTGCAGTTCTTGTGGCCAATGCATAGTCCGCCTCGGTAATAACTCCCCGCCGCAGCGCGTCATCCAGCTCGTCTTCATCCAGCAGGAAGACGGTTCCGTCTCCCAGCACTACGATATCGAGATAGAGATCATCGAACCAAGGTACGCCCTGATCCGTCACACCCTGCGACTTGCAGATGTCAATATACCATTCAACGACTTCCCTCTTTTCATTGAACATCGTGGTGACAATAAAGTGGGCATCCTTGGGAAAATATTGCAGCCAAGAATAGCCTTTGTCGGCCACACAAAACGTGAGCCCCCCATACGTTTTCATCAGCGGTTCCTTTAATTTGAGCATGTTGTACAAGGTTACGTAGCCTGTAAAGCGGCGGCTGTCGATATACCGGCACAAGAATCTCCGGTCGGTTACGCGCCGCCAGTTGGCTCTGTCAGCAAATTTACGTTTCATAGGGAACCGACCCTTTCCATATTCCATTTGACTCAAGCTTATCACATTCCCAGCCCACTTCACAAAGGAACTGGCTTGCTCATGCTCTTTATTACCCGATTTACGCAAAAATACGTAAAAAAGCCCTGGAAAGCCTCGAAAGGCTTTCCAGGGCTTACTTAATTATGCGATTTAAGGCTGTGTAACCGTTCCATCCGTAGAAGTTCCACCAGTCGAAGTTCCATCCGTTGAAGTCCCACCGTCAGCTGGTGCGTTCGGGTCAGCCGGTGGGGTATTCGGATCGGCAGTCGCAGGATCTGATGTTCCGGCAGATGGGTCACTTGGCGGAGGATCAGTTGGGGCGGGGTCGTTTGGAACCACCGTTCCCGGTACGGTTGTCCCTCCCTCATTGCCACCTGTGCCACCGGAATCCGGTGGCGCGGCTGGATCGGAACCACCGGAATCGCCGTTACCGTTACCGTTGCCGTTCCCATTGCCGTTATTATTGCCATTCCCATTTCCATTGTTGCCTGAATTCCCGTTATTACCCGAGTTACCGTTTTGACCGTTATCACCCGGAGGAGGATTGGAAGAATCAACACCCGGATCTGTACCCGGTTCTTCTTCACCTTGATCTGGTGGAACCGTCACTTCCGGTAGATCTTCTGTTGTGTTCTCCGCTGCCGGAATACTGATCGTCACGGTATTGGAAGTACCCGATTCAACGATCGGTTCCTCACCAGCTCGATAGGCTTTTACAAAATAATTGTAAGTGAGTCCCGCAAGGGCACTTGGATCTTGCGCCGCTGTTGGTATCAGTCCATCACTCAGCATCGAAGGCTGGCTTTCCGAAGATTCCTGACGATACAGACGATAACGAATGTTGTCGCCCGGAACAGGTTCCCAAGACAAGGATACCGACTGATTCCCCACATCATAGGAAGCAACCAGTCCACTAGGAGCGGTCACCGGTTCCTGGGCGGCCGGTTCTTCCGGCTGCTGTTCAGGCTCCGGCGCCTCCTGAGCAGGCGCATCCGGCGCCTTAAAGTCGCTGACCGGCATACCGTCCATCGCTTCCTTCATTACGCGTGCAAACATGGAAGCGGCCAGCTTACTGCTGTTTTTCAGCATATGCTCGGCATCCGGCTTGTCATAACCCATCCAGACGGCTCCCGTCCATTCTGGCGTATAGCCGACGAACCAGACGTCCCGGTTACCACTGTTGCCGCTGATGCCGCTCTGTGTAGTCCCCGTCTTACCAGCCAGCGGACGATCAATATTGGCTTTCTTGCCCGTACCTTCGGTAACTACGCTCTCCATCATCTGGGTCATCTCATAAGCGGTAGTGGCGCTCATGACCTGCTTGGGCTGCGTAATGTGGCTGTAGATCTCCACATCATTGGAGTCACGCATCGACTTGATCGCATACGCGTCCAGGAATTTACCACCGTTGGCGAACGAGTTGTAAGCCTGCGCCATCTCCAGTGTATTCGTTCCCGTGCTGAGACCCCCGAGAGCAATGCTCAAGTTATGGTCATTTTCCGTCAATGGAATCCCTACAGATTTGGCAAAATCATATCCTTTTTCGACGCCAATCTGATTCAGCACCCATACAGCCGGGATATTGATCGATTCCGCCAGGGCTTCCTTCATCGAAACCGTCTTGCTGTAGCCGTGAAGGTTCTTGGGACTATACTTGCCGAAGCTCTGCTTCTCATTGCTGAGCGGCGTATCGACGGTGAATTGTCCGGAATCCAGCGCAGGTGCGTAAGCCGCAATCGGTTTGAAAGCCGACCCTGGCTGTCTGCGGCTGTTCACCGCCCGGTTGAAGTCTCCCTTGTGATAATCACGGGCGCCCAGGATGGCGATAATACTGCCGTTCTGGTTGTTGGTGATGGTCATCGACGCCTGCACGGGCTGTTTGTCCGGACTCTTCTCGAACAAGTCTTCATCCTTGAACGCATCCTCCAGCGCCTGCTGCGCTTTGGCATCCATCGTGGTGTAGATCTTATAGCCTCCGCGGTTCAGATCGTCTTCCGACAAGGCAGTCGCTTCTTCCGCCTCTTGAAGGACATAATCGATGAACGCTTGGTAATGCGATTCTTTGGTTTCCGGCGGCTTGTACGTGTAATCCACTTTCGCCGCAGCTTCGCGTTCCTCATTCGTAATGTATCCCTGCTCGTACATGAGCTGGAGCACAACGGCTCGGCGCTCTTTGGACTTATCGGGATTCGCAATCGGATTATAGCGGGTTGGTGCCTTGGGCATAGCCGCCAGCGTCGCCATCTCCCACAGCTTCAGATCATTGAGATTACTTTTGCCGAAGTACCGCTGGGAAGCGGCCTTGATGCCATAGTATTGACCCCCAAATGGAATTCGGTTGAGGTACATGGCCAGAATCTCTTCTTTTTTGTACTGCCGTTCCAACGCCAAAGCGATGGAAACTTCTGTGGCTTTCCGGAAGAACGTCTTATCCGAAGACAAGAAGATGTTCTTCGCCAGCTGCTGGGTGATCGTACTGCCGCCTTCAACAGCGGAACGTGCGATAATGTCACGTACGGCAGCCCGGCCAATCGACCGGAGATCGACGCCTGAATGTTCAAAGAAACGTTTGTCTTCGGTCGCTACAAAGGCATCCTGAAGCAGTTTGGGAATCTGATCCGCTTCGACGGCCTCGCCGCGTTTGATCTTCACTTCACCGATCTGTACGCCGGTTCGGTCATAGATGACGGTAGGTGCTTTAATCTCGACCTTATCCTTGTTTGCTGCAAGGATCTTCTCGCCGTTGACCATGATAAACAGGTAACCGGCCAAGGCACAGAAGACGGCGATTGCCGCTGTAAAAAACAAGGTCCAAAAAACACGTTTCCCCGTGATTTTTTTCTTTTTCGGGGAGCTTTTCTTCGCCGGAGGCTTCTTGCCTCCGCCGTTCCCTCCGCTGCCGCTGCCTCCGGATGTCCGGTTGGAACGGCTCAGTTGTGGGTTAGGCATGATGGTTTCTGACACCCCTTTTGCTTTTTCACGATCGGGTCGGCCCGACCGTGGACCACGCTAATGAAAAGAACAACCTGTTAAGGTTGCTCTCATTCGCAGCTATGGATTTAGACGTTACGATACACGAAAAGTTTCAGGATGTGTCGTTACAGGTTTGTCATGGCTTCGTCACCTTTAAAAACTGCTCATGTAACGACTATTCATGCTTACTCTCCGGATGGACTTTCCTGTTGAGCCAGGGATACGTTGCGCTGCGGCATGAACGTGGAGATGGCATGCTTGTATACCATCTGTTGGCGGCCGTCGCTGTCGATCACGATCGTGAAATTATCGAATGCCTTGATCGTGCCGCGGATCTGAAATCCGTTGGTCAGATAGACTGTCGCCGGGATATTTTCCTTGCGCAGTTGGTTCAGGAACGTGTCTTGAATATTAATGGATTTGTTCATAACCGGTACCCCCAATTGTCATTTTACTGTCGCTTTTTTTCAGAAATCGGAGCCAAACCTTCCCGTAATTATACCATGAACCTTCTCGTAATTTGCAGAAAAGTTTTCTGGTTGGGAAACGTCAACCCAGCGAATATCCTGCATATGCCGGAACCAGGAAAGCTGGCGTTTGGCAAAGTGTCGGGTATCTCGCTTCAATCGGTACACCGCTTCTTCGAGCGTCGCTGATCCATCCAGGTAAGGCCAGATCTCCTTGTAACCGAGACCCTGCATGGAAACCATGTCCGGTGTATAACCTCGCGCACGGAGTGCTTCCACCTCCTGGATCAGTCCCTGCTCCATCATCTGGTCAATCCGCTCTTCAATACGGTTATATAGCATTTGACGGTCCATTGTCAAACCGATCAAACATAGGTCGTAAGGCGTGGTCTTTTTTTGTCTTGCCAACTGCTCGGACAGCGTTTCACCAGTGAGATGGTAAATCTCCAGTGCCCGGATGACTCGCCTTGTATCGTTGGGATGCAGACGCTGCGCCGAAGTCGGATCGATCTCCCGCAGGCGGGCATGAAGGGCCTCTGCGCCTTCTTTCTCCGCAAAAAGGGTCTGTTGACGCCGAAAATCCTCGTCCGCACCACTCTCGGCAAATTCATACCGATAACACAGCGATTCGATATATAACCCCGTTCCTCCCACGATAAATGGCAGCTTGCCACGTGAAGTGATCTCGGGAATCAGCGCGTCACAGCGTTCCTGAAATTCTGATACGGAAAAAGGTTCGTCTGGCTCATGAATATCGATCAGATGATGCGGCACTCCCTGCATTTCAGCCGGGGTGATCTTAGCCGTACCGATATTCATACCCCGGTATACCTGCATAGAATCGCCCGAGATAATCTCACATGAAAAAGCTTGAGCCAATTCAATACTCAGTCGGGTCTTGCCGACCGCCGTTGGGCCAATCAGCACCAGCAGTTTGGGCTTGGAGGCCTCCTCCTGCAAAGACGCAGCAGCAGCCTGGGCATGGAGATCGGTGTCCTTAATTGGGGAAGCTTCGCTGTCATCTGCGGTTATCAGGTTTGTTAATTCCTCAGTCAACTTCAATCACTCCGTACGTAATTTTGGCATGGTTGCGGTCATCCGGCGTGAAACCCAGCCGTTCCATTTCCCCGCTCCCTTTCTTCTCCTTGAGCACAACGGTCTTACGCGCCACCCGGACGGCTTCACGAATCGATTCTTCGCTCAGTGCCCGATTATCCGCATAGAGACGCAGCGGCGAGATTGCCGAAGAGTCATAGACCGGCTTACGGAACATCGGATCGAAATAGACGACGTCAAAGCTATTATCGGGAAGAGACTTGAGATAATTCAGATGGTCGGCGTGAATCACTTCTACCCGGCGCATGGCTTCACTCACCGCAGCCTTCTCCGTTTCATAACTGAAAAATCCTTCGCGCAGCAGTACGGACAGCTCAGGTGAGGCTTCAATGGCGCGAACCAGCCCGGAAGGGCCAACCTGAACAGCAAACACCAGTGAATCCGTGCCCAGTCCAGCTGTGCAATCCAATACTTGATCGCCCTCCTGCGCACGCGAGGCCGCGATCATGGGATCAGCTTCGCCCTTGAGCAGTCTTTTGGCGCGAACATAACCCATGCTGGGGTGGTATTCCAATATTGGCTGATCTTCGCGGAACAAGCGGACTTTGCCCTGCGTTACGATCAAGACAGAGTCGGCTCCGTAATGAGCGAATAAATTAGGGACGGAGAGGCGCTTGCGTGCGACCAGACGGATTCCCGCCTGCTCAGCAATCCTCCGCGCCCGCAGCAGCTCATTCTCGTCCGGCGAATGGCCGGTAGTTACAATCATCATGACAAGTTGTTCTCCTTCTAAATGGAAAGGTAGAGCGATTGTCTCGACCTTTCCTATGCGAAATCAGGCGGATAGTTGGGAATGAAGCCTTCCCCGGTTGCTTTTGGGATTGGGGGCATTCGACGAAGCTGGACCTTCCCCCAGTTGATTAAATCGCTCTCGGGTCATTTTCAAAACGAGTTAGGATGCGAGTGGAAGCTTAGCTTTGGCCTGAGTCGGCCTATTTGACACGCCGTTTCCTCTCACACCGGGAAGCGTCTCGTTTTGAAAATCGGATTGAATCGCTTTTGGGATTGGGGCATTCGACGAAGCCGGACCTTCCCCCAGTTGATTAGATCGCTCTCGGGTCATTTTCAAAACGAGTTAGGATGCGAGTGGAAGCTTGGCTTTGGCCTGAGTCGGCCTATTTGACATGCCGTTTCCTCTCACACCGAGAAGCGTCTCGTTTTGAAAATCGGATTGAATCGCTTTTGGATTGGGGCATTCGACGAAGCCGGACCTTCCCCCAGTTGATTAGATCGCTCTCGGGTCATTTTCAAAACGAGTTGAAGCGTCTCGTTTTGAAAATCGGATTGAATCGCTTTTGGATTGGGGGAAGGTCTTATACCCTCTTAAATAATTTTTCTAGATCATAGGAAGAAAAAGAAACAACGATCGGGCGGCCGTGGGGGCAGGTATACGGTTGTTTACACTGAGCCAAACGTTCGATCAGAACTTGAGCCTGGGCGTCGGTCAGGCGTTGGTTCGCCTTAATCGACGCTTTGCATGAGCATAGGGTGGAGGCCTTCTCGCGCAGCTTGGACAAGTCGATCGCACGTTCGCTGAGTACCCATTCCGCCATTTCTTCGATAATCTCGGCTTCATCGCCTGCGGGGAACCAATGTGGATAAGCAGTCACCCGGAAGGTCTGACCGCCAAAAGGCTCCATATAAACACCGGCCTGCTCGAACCAGCCGATTCGGTCGCGGATCTTGGTACTTTCTGCCGATGTGAACTCCAATGTGATCGGCAGCAGCAGTTCCTGCGAAGCCGCTTCGGGCACGCCAAATTTCTCGTAATAATATTCGTAATTGATGCGCTCATGCGCAGCGTGCTGGTCGATCAGATACAGCCCATCTTCGTTCTGGGCAATCAGATAGGTGCCATGATGCTGCCCAATCAGCGTCATTTCGGGAAAAGCGGGGCGCTTGGGCGCTTCGCCACGGCTGTACAGCTCTGCCGCGCGAGCCATCGCGGCAGCCTGTCCCGGTGGGGACGGCTGCGAAGCGCCGGGGCCGCCGCCATAAGCCGGCCGGCCGGCGCCGGAGGCTTCGCGGCCTCCGGCATAGCCGCTGCTGCGGCCCGGCTCCCGCACCTGCTGCGGGAGCGATTCGCGCACGCTGCCGGCAGCTGGGTACGGAGCGGACGCACGCGAAGCGTCCGTCCCGCGCTTGCCGCCGGCGGCGGAGCCAGGTTCTGCGGCCGGCGCAGCGGCCGCCTGCTTCGCTGCCGCCGAGTCTGCGGCGGCGAAGCCTTGCGGGCGCGGAGCTGCCGCCGCGCCCGGCTCTGCTGCCGACGGGTTCGAGTCGGCAGGAGGCTCCGGCGGCAGGGAATAGCCGCCCTGAGCGGGAACGTCTTTGTCCTGCGGCAGGCCTGCCGTCAGTTCGCCAAGGAACCCTTCCCGCTTCGGGAAGTGGAACTGCTCCTGAACAATCGTCTCCTGGCTGCGTCCGACACGCTGATTGACGGCTTTGGGAATCAAGACTTCACGCGCCAGCGCAGCGCGGATGCTGTCTTCGACAAAGGTTACCAGCTCCGCTTCCTTGCTAAAACGAACTTCCAGCTTGGCCGGATGGACATTCACATCCACCAGGGAAGGGTGCATAGCCAGGCGAAGCACGACCAGCGGATGGCGTCCAACCGGAAGCAGCGTATGATATGCTCGCATGATCGCCTGATTCAGCACATGGCTGCGAATGTAACGACCATTGACGACCGTCGTAATCGCACTGCGGTTGGAACGCGTAAAGTCCGGCAGGCTGACGAAGCCGGAGACGGCGAAATCCAGGCTCTCCCCTTCCAGCGGCAGCATGGCTTTGGCGCTGGTCGTTCCATACACCGCAGCGATAACCTGAAGCAGATCGCCGCCGCCCAGTGTCTGAAGCAGCGAATTGCCGTTATGCCGCAGGGTAAAGGCGATCTCCGGATGCGACAGCGCCATCCGGTACATATAATCGGAGATATGTCCCAATTCCGTTTGTACGGTCTTCATATATTTCAGCCGTGCAGGGGTGTTATAGAACAGCTCACGCACCCGGAAGTCCGTTCCTCGGGAAGCCGGTGCATCTTCGTTGCTCTTGAGCGTGCCTCCTTCAACGACCAACCTGCGCCCTGCTCCGTCTTCACCGCAGGCGGTTACCACTTCAACCTTCGATACGGACGCGATGCTGGGCAGCGCCTCGCCGCGAAATCCCAGACTGGTGATCTGGAACAGATCGCGTCCACCGGAGATTTTGCTAGTTGCGTGGCGGTAGAAGGCCGTCTCGCAATCTTCAGGCGCGATCCCCGATCCGTTATCGGTCACGCGAATCGAAGACAGGCCTCCTTCTTCCGCCCACACATCGACCTTGGTTGCCCCCGCGTCGATTGCGTTCTCGACCAATTCCTTGATGACCGAAGCCGGGCGTTCCACCACTTCACCGGCTGCGATCTGGTTGGCGACATGCTCGTCCAATACTTTGATTTTGCCCATCGTCCTTCTCCTTTCCCGGTTGAGTCTTCCCCATTTCGCTGGCATCACCTGTGGTTATAGGATCGTCCACGAAGCGAGGCTCATGTGAATGGAACTTTTGTTATAACAGCCGCCAAACAACGCTGTTTACAACCGCTGGGCTTCCAGCTTCAATTCATTCAACAGCTGCATCGCTTGAAGCGGCGTCATGTTCATGACATCCAGCTCACGCACCTTTTGCAGCATTTTCTTCACTTTAGGGTCTTCTTTGACTTCCGCCTGAGCAGCAGGAACAGCTTGCGCAGGCTGTTCGTCGTCACCAAAGATCGACAGCTGTACGACTCCATGTCCAGCAGAAACTGCGTCTGTTTCTTCATGCAGCGATGCAGAAGCCTGGGCAGTCTTCTGCTCCGTCGAAAGAGAATAATTACTCCACTCTCCTGCTGCTTCCCGTTCCCGGACTTTATTTACGCTCATATCCGGACTAGAAGTCGCTGGTGCCGTCTGCTCATTTCTCTGTTCTTCTTCGTGAACCAGCACGGAGTATCCAGCAGCCACGCCAGATTGTTCAGCACGAACCTCAGGTTCAGCCGAATGGCCCGAGCGTGATTTATCGGAAAGTCGATTCACTGGATTTACTGCTCCATCCGAACGAACACCGCCCGAAACGCCAACATGCCCCACCGCAACCTCGGCCGCCGCCTGCTCAAATCCTTGCAGCAGACCATAGGCACGGTCGATGATACTGCCCGGCAGTCCTGCCAGACGCGCGCAATAGATGCCGTAGCTTGTGCTCGCCGCACCAGGGACCAGCTTGCGCAGGAACGTCACGTTGTCGCCGCTCTCGCGCACAGCCATGCAGTAGTTTTGCAGTCGCGGCAGGCTCTCTTCAAGATGCGCCAACTCATGGAAGTGCGTGGAGACCAGCGCTTTACAGCCGATCGATTCATGCACATGCTCGATCACGGCCTGGGCAATCGCCATTCCCTCGCTGGTCGAAGTCCCTCGTCCCAGCTCATCGATGATAATCAGACTGTCACGGGTCGCCTGCTGGGTCATGACCTGAATATCGGCCATTTCTACCATAAACGTACTTTGCCCGCCGACCAGATCGTCCGCTGCGCCAATACGGGTGAAGATCCGATCCAGCAGCGGCACGCTTGCCCGGTTTGCCGGTACGAAGCAGCCAATCTGTGCCATGATCGAGATCAAGGCCACCTGGCGCATGTACGTGCTTTTACCTGCCATATTCGGCCCGGTAATGAGCATGATGTTGGCTCCGTCTTCGGTCAGGTCCGTCGCATTGGCTACAAAAGAACCTCCTTCCATGACCGCTTCCACAACCGGATGGCGGCCATTTTCGACCGTGAGATCGTATCCATCATGAAGCTGCGGACGGACAAACGACTTCTCCGCACTGGCTTCGGCAAACGCCTGATACACATCAATCTCGGCTACACGCTCCGCGAGTGCCTTGAGTGTAGGAATCCGCTCCGCCACTTTTTCGCGCAGCTCCAGGAACAATCCATATTCCAGATCCGCCATTTTTTCTTCCGCTTCAAGAATCAACGATTCTTTTTCCTTCAATTCCGGCGTGATATACCGTTCAGCGTTCGCCAGCGTCTGCTTGCGTTCGTAACGGCCTTCCGGAAGCTGACCCAGATTGGCACGCGTTACTTCAATGTAATAGCCGAAGACTTTGTTATAGCCGACCTTCAGCGAGCGGATTCCCGTCACCCGGCGTTCTTCCGCCTCCAGCTCCGCAATCCAGCGCTTGCCGTTTACGCTTGCTTCGCGCAGCTGATCCAGGTGTTCATGGTAGCCTTTGCGAATCAGTCCGCCGTCACGCACGGAGACTGGGGGTTCTTCAGTAACGGCTGCCGCGATGTCTTCGGCCAGATCCCTGCACTCGTCCATACGATTCGCCGTCTCTGCCAGCGTACGCGAACCGGAGTTCAGGCAGATCTGCTTGAGCCCGGGAATCTGAGTGAGCGAATCGCGCAGCGCGACCATATCGCGTCCATTTGCGCTGCCGAACGCCACGCGTCCCACCAGGCGTTCCAGGTCATAGATTTCCCGCAGCGCTTCCTGAATGTCTCCGCGCAGAATCAAGTCACGGTGCAGATGTTCGACGGCTTCCAGACGTTCTTCAATCGCATTTCGCTGAAGCAGCGGCTTGTCGATCCAGCGGCGCAGGGTACGTGCCCCCATTGAGGTTTTGGTGCGATCCAGCAGCCAGAGCAGCGAACCTTTTTTGGAACGCTCCCGTACGGTCTCGGTCAATTCCAGATTGCGGCGGGTAAAGGGATCAAGAATCATATAATGATTCGGCTCATAGACCGAAATTTTCGTCAGTTGACCCAATGCACGCTTCTGCGTCTCCGCGAGATAGGCGAACAGGCGGGCCACACACTGGCGGCGTTCGTCGTCCAGACGTGCCCAGGTTGCTTCACCAAACTGCTCCCGGGCGCCATCTTCCTTGGACTTGTCCCAGGGCGTGCAGACCAATCGACGTTCCATCGGTGTAATCTGCGCCTCCAACAGCCTGAGCAGCGTCTCGTCGCCAATGGCTTCCGAAGGCTGATAGACACCCACTTCCCCCTTGAGCCATTCCTCGCTGTCCGGCGCAGAAGTCACGTGCAGATCGCCGGTTGACAGGTCGCAGGCCGCAATCGCGGTCATACCGTTCGAGCTGGTTACGCAGACGAGATAATTGTTCGATTTCTCTCCCAGCGCACGGCTCTCCATCAGCGTTCCGGGGGTCACGACCCGCACAATCTCCCGCTTCATCATGCCGCGCCCTGCGCCCGGTTCTTCGACCTGCTCACAGATGGCGACTTTATATCCTTTTTCAATCAGACGCTGTACATAACCTTCGGCCGAATGGTACGGAACCCCACACATCGGTGCCCGCTCTTCCAGTCCGGCATTGCGCCCGGTCAGCGTAATCTCCAGTTCTCTCGAAGCAATCAATGCATCATCGAAAAAAATCTCATAAAAGTCTCCCAGACGGAAAAAGAGGATGGCATCCTTCGCTTCTTCCTTGATCTGGAGATACTGTTCCATCATCGGCGTTAACTTGGCCATGATTCCCCTCCATACTCTTGCTTCACTTCTTGCTTCAGGATCACCTTCGTGGTTCATCCTACGATTATATCAGAATTCCGTCAAAAAGCCTGCGTCTAACGAACATTCTATCCCTAAACAAGAACTTATGTTCCCAATATAAGCATTACGCTGTCAGTTGTCAAAAGACAATCGGCACCGCAAAAAAAGACGATCTTTTATGACCGTCTTTGTCCATTTTGCAAGAAGACCCGCTGCATACGCTGTACCCCACACGAATATAACTCCAGGCTGCTGCTTGTTTCTCATCATCCGTGTTACGCCCCTACAACGTGCGGAGCCTTGTCTTTCTTCGACATCTCCAGATACCGCTTCAATTCCCGGCACAGCTGTAGAATCGCAGAACGAACCTCAAATTCCTCACGGGTATCGGGAAGACTCATCTCTTTGAAGCGCTCTTCCAGCTCCTGTAGCATCTCCGCCGCTTTGCCTGTGTAATGTTCGCGTTTGACGTCCTCTTCCAGCCGATCGAATAACTGCGCCGTTAATTCAGCCTGGGAGATCTGCCGGTATACCTGAGAGACCAGCAGCGCCATCGTCTGGATCGACTCCAACTGCTGCTTGCGCATGACGAAATAGACAATCCAGAATTCGTCCGCCTTTCGCACCTGGTTTTCCCGTGACCGCTTGGCCAGCTCCAGCCCTTCGGCAACTTTTTTGTCCGCTTCGATCAGTTCCTTCCCATCCCAGACATAATCGGGATTCCGCAGTGTGCCCGCAAACTGCGCAAAGATGCGCGAGAAACACTGATCGGCTTCGGCACGAATCTTGGCCAGCTGCTCCTCCGGGTTGGGCATATAGATCAGGTTAACGAGCATCGCTGAGCCCAGACCAATGACCAGCAGTTGCAGCTCCGTCCAGAGCACCGGCCAACTGATCTCCCCTGCGTTGAACACATGGAAGACCACGACCGCATTGGTGACAATGCCTCCCTTGAACGTGGCTTTGACGATCGCCGGAAAAGCAATCAGGATGTAGATGGGAATCACCCAATAATGAAACCCAAGGGTTCCAAAAAGCACACAGGCGACGATCAGACCGACAATGGAAGCAAAAAATCGATCTACAACTGTCTTCACACTGCGCTTGATGGTCGTATCCAATCCCAGAATGGCCAGCAGTCCCGCCGATGTTGCCGAGGGGATTCCGACGAAGTGCGCGATCATAATCGAGGCAAAAGCCGCGAGCGCCGTTTTGATGACGCGAAAACCAAACATGCCAGTCACCGAATCCCTTCTCCGTTTTTCAGAAACGTTCACTTAATTTTCATAATTACCATGACGCTTACATTTCTCCTCGGAAACGAAAATCCTGCCGCTTCCGCTGGGGAATGGGCAGGATTGTCTTTATGCTTCGTCCGAAGTGATGTCTACAATTTTAGATTATACAGGCTTGCATACTTTTGTTCCAGATAGTCTGCGAGGTAATCGGGATTCAATTCTTCGCCGGTTACATCGAAAATGATTTCGGCTGGCTTTTTCGACTTGCCAAAGCGATACACCTTCTCTGTCAGCCATTCCTTGATCGGCAGCAGGTTGCCCTGTTCGATCAGTTCGTCGTAGTTCGTCAGCTCTTTACGCAGGGTGTGCATGATCTGCGCCGCATACATGTTGCCAAGCGAATACGAAGCGAAGTAACCGAACGAACCACCCGACCAATGCACGTCCTGGAGCACGCCCTGCGAGTTATTCGGCGGCGTGATGCCCAGATAACTTTCGTATTTGGCGTTCCAGACTTCCGGCAGCTTTTTGACATCAAGATCTTCGTTGAACAGCATCTTCTCAATCTCATAACGGATGATGATGTGCAGATTGTACGTCAGCTCGTCCGCTTCGATGCGAATCAGGGAGTTCTCCACCCGGTTTGCGGCAAAATGGAACTGTTCCGGCGTAACGCCCCGTAATTGATCCGGGAACTGCTTTTGCAGTTCGCTGAAGTATTTCTGCCAGAACGGCAGGCTGCGGCCGACCATGTTCTCCCAGAAACGCGACTGGGATTCATGAATCCCCATCGAGGTGCCCTGCGCGAGCGGCGTGCCCGTCAGTTTGGGATCGATGTTCTGTTCATACAGCGCGTGGCCGCCTTCGTGCAGCGAGCTGAACGCCGCGCTCAAGACATCGTTTTCATGATAATGGGTCGTGATCCGCACATCGCCTGGGTTGAGTCCCGTTGCAAATGGATGCACCGTCTCGTCCAGACGTCCCGCGTCAAAATCATAACCCATTTCTTTCAGGATAAAATGACTGAACGCCTTCTGGCCTTCCTTCGGGTAAGTGGCATCCAGGAATGGCATCTTGGGCTTGATGTCCGACGCAGCAATGGCTTCTGCCAGTGGAACCAACCGTTTCTTGAGCCGGTCGAACACTTCATCCAGACGCTCTACCGTCAGATCGGGTTCATACATATCAAGCAGGGTATCGTAAGGTGTGTCTTTGGCGCCCCAGTATCCGATAAATTTGCGCAGCGTTGCCACAATCTCACTCAGGTACGGCTCAAACGATTCAAAATCGCCGCTTTCCTTCGCATCTTCCCACTGCGTCTCTGACTTGGAAGTCAGAATGGTATAAGCCTGGAACTCTTCGGCAGGCACTTTGCGGTTCAGATCATAATCCTTCTTCACCGTCTCGACCAGTCGGCGATCCACTTCGTCCAACTCAGCCAGATTGGCCTCCTGCGTAAACAAGTCGAGATATGTACCCATTTCTTCGGACGTGCCCAATTTGAACGCTTCGGTTGACAGCAGACCGATGGTCTCCGCACGCTGCTCCGCCCCTTTACGAGGTGCCCCCGTACGCAGATCCCAATACATCAGGCCAACGGCCTCGTTATAACTTCCGATTCTGCTCACTAACTGGCGGAATCCATTCCACTGCTCTTGTAACTGCTGCTCCATCCGAGTCGTTCCTCCCTCTGATTAATCGTCCCATAAAAATGGTAAAAAATTTTGTTCACCTCTTGATGATACTTTTTGACCGGCGTATAATCAATATTAAGAAATAAGTTTTGCAAAATATAATTTGAGAAGAGAGGTTCTATTCATGTCCATGGATCTTACGATGCGCGTCTCTCCCGAAGCCCAATCCTTACTTTTGGAAAAGCTTGGCGGACGTCCCGGATCTATTCGTGTCGCTTATGACAACGAAGGCTGCGGCTGTTCCCTGAGCGGAGCGATTGCTTTATGGATCGTAGACGAACCCAAGACCTCTGACCTGCCCATTTCTTCGGATAGCGGGATCTCTTTTATCGTGGATCGCAATGATTCCGTCTACTTCGATCAGCATCTGTCCATCACCATCAGCGGCTTCGACAAATCTTCCGTTCGTCTGGCCAGCGATGGGCAATCCTATGGTTCCAGTATTCCCATTGATGATCGCCGCGAGACCGCTTCCTCCCCCTCCTGAAGCGCCTCCGCCGAATTTCGTCAAAATTCGGGCTTGAATTTTGCCTGATTATTTATGTAAAATTCGGAATAACGCCAAATGATCGCTGTTTTCGTGCACGGTCAAAAAAAGGAGGACGCCTGCTTGAGTCAGATTACCGAAATTTTGAACCACAATAAAGCGTTCGTGGAAAACAAAGATTATGAGACGTTTCTGAGCGGCAAATTCCCGGAGAAAAAAGTCGTTGTGCTCACCTGTATGGATACCCGCCTGACTGAGCTGCTGCCCCGGGCGATGAACCTGCGAAATGGCGATGCCAAGATTCTGAAGACGGCTGGAGCGGTCATCTCTTCACCATTCGGCAGTATCATGCGCAGTATCCTGGTTGCCCTCTATGAGCTGCAGGCAGAAGAAGTCATCGTAGTCGGCCATCATGAATGCGGGATGGCTTCGCTCAATGCCGAACATATCATGGGCAAAATGCGTGATCGCGGTATTTCCGATGAAGTGCTCGCCACACTCGACCACGCCGGTGTAAATCTCGGCCAATGGTTCAAAGGGGTCGAAAATGAAACGCAGGGCGTGATGCACAGCGTCAACATGATCGTCAACCACCCTCTCATGCCTTCCGGCGTTCCCGTACACGGCATGCTGATCGATCCCAAGACCGGCGCATTGGAATTGATCTATGATGGTTATGAGCATATCAATGCCAATCAAACGGGCGAACCCACTACGCTGTAAGTTAGGCTTGCAGCTTCTGTGTCTGTCCTTTTCATTTCTCAAACGGCGTTCCCCAGCGGACGCCGTTTTTTTGCGCTGCCCCGCATCAAGTTCCGGATGCTGCCTGGCGCTTCCTTCGGTTGCCGATCCATCCTGCGATGTTGTACACTGAGTGGGAGAAGCAGATCCGTGCTCGGAGGATCGCTTGAATATGGGGAACGGGTGATTTCATGAATATACTTTCTTACGGCCTGCTTGCACTGGTATCTCGCCAGGAAGCTTCGGGCTACGATTTGATGCTCAAGATTCAGCCTTTCTGGCAGGCCAAGCACAGCCAGATCTATCCCCTTCTTGGCAGTATGGAAGAAAAAGGACTGCTCAGTGCCCAATGGATTCAGCAAACGGATAAGCCGGACAAGAAGCTGTATGCCATCACAGAGGAAGGCACCAAGAAACTTCATGAATGGCTGCTGGAGGAAACGGCTGCTCCTGTCATGCGCGACGAATTTAATCTGAAGTGTTTCTGCATCCATCTCGCCGAACCTTCCGAGGTGCGCCGCATGTTCGCTGACCGACGTGCCTATCATGTGGATCGCATCCAGTATTATAAGAATATCCAGGAGAACATTCCCAAAGAACACCGCAATCCGGGGCATATCGGTTTCGAGGATTATATTCTGCTGCAAAAAGCAATCATGCGTACCCAGGCCAGCGTGGATTGGATCGATTGGGTAGAGCGTGAATATGGTCAAGCGACAACGGAAGGCTGATTTTCTCTCCTTGATCTTTTAGCATCATCTATTTCATTAAAAATTGAAACGTTTACGTCATTCCTCCGTATAAAGTCAGACAAGGACAAAAAGCCAGGGCTTTTTGCTTTGACAACCCGACTTTACAGGAGGAATTTTTTTCATGACTCGATTTAAAAAAGGCTTTGCCATTCTGCTATCCGTCTTGATCGTATTCGCGGCTTCGGCTGTGGTACCGGATCAGGCTGACGCACGCCGAGGTGGATTCAGCTCCGGCCCAAGATCGTATCAGAGCACTCCAAATAAATCGCAGAATACAGACAGCTATCGTTCAAATACGCGTTCCGATTCCAATAAATCTTCGACGAGCAGCTACAACCGCAGCAGCACCAACAATCGCGGTGGCTTCAGCGGTGGGCTGTTCCGTGGTCTGTTCTTCGGTGGAATCGCCGGTCTGATGTTCGGCAGCCTGTTTGCCGGTATGGGTGCCTTCGGAGGTCTGCTGGGACTGCTGGTTAACGTACTGGTTCTGTACATGGCCTTCGTTCTAATTCGTGCCGTATACCGGGCGGTACGAGATAATCGCCGCCGCTCACGCGAACGGGAAGGGCGTTACTAAGCCATGCAGTTGACAATGGACGAGATTATCAACGCCGTATGTCTAAATATCGCGGAACGTAGACAGATCCGACCAACCGAAGTCACCGTTGAGCTGCTGTGGGATGAAGAACACGGTTACAGCGCAGAGATCACGGTGCAGGGACGCAGTTGGTATATCACCGAAGGCGCCCTGATCGAGGCCATCATGCGTTATCTGGATCAGGAATATCGGCTCCGCGTATTCCCTGAACAGATTCGTCTCGATCTCACAGATGAGATCATCGCACATGTAGCAGATTGAACGTTCATACCTTTTCCCCTTCAAGCAAGGGCACCTAAAAAAGCACCCAGTGGGTGCTTTTTTTGTTAAAATGGAACCGGAAATCCGCGTCTACCCTGGCTTGGTGAGAGGAGTATGCCCTTGATTCTGCGACAAATTCCGGATCAGCTGCGTTTTGGCGAAGAAGAAGATCCTCTGCGATTGGAATTTGATCGTCGCATCGGTCATTTTTCCATGATGCAGCATCATTATCATGTCGGTTATGAGCTGTATTATCTGTTTAGCGGCGAACGTCATTATTTTGTACAGGATCGTACTTATCGTGTACGCGCTGGTGATCTCGTTCTGATTGATTCCAATGTGGTTCACAAGAGCATCGATTCTGGCGTGCCTGACCATGAGCGAGCGGTGCTCTACTTCTCTCCCTGCTACTTCGAGTCGTTGTCATCCGGAGAACAGGAACTGCTGCGCCATCCTTTTACCCAGGACAAACCGCTGGTGATTCTCAATCTACAGGAACGACTGCGAACAGAGGAGCTTCTGCTGTCCCTGCTGGGAGAGCTGCATGAGCGCCCACCCGGCTATGGACTGCATCTGCGGCATATGGCAGGGGAACTGCTGCTGCTGGTCGCCCGCGCTTCACGCAGACGCGGCATCGCACTCCTGCCGGAACCCAGCCCCGTGCAGCGCAAAATCTCGGAGATTGTACGACATATCAATCGCCATTATGATGAACCGCTGGAGTTAAGCGAATTGGCTGCTCGTTTCTACATTAGCCGCAGCCACCTCAGCCGTACCTTTAAGGACGTAACGGGATTTGGCTTCGCTGAATATGTCAACCTTACACGGGTGAAAGAAGCCCAGCGTCTGCTGCGCGACAGCAGCCATAGCGTGACGGTGGTATCCGAGTTAGCGGGGTTCGATAACTTCTCTCATTTTGGCAAAATGTTCAAGCGGCTCTCCGGGTTGTCTCCAAGAGATTACCGGAAGCTGCATCGCAGTGACCATCCTTCGTGATTCAGCAGCTATTTATCCTTCTAAAATTTTCACGTGTGCATTTGCAGGTATTTCGCTTGACACCAGCTCTTGAGCACCCTAAACTGAAACCGTCAACATTCTGAATATGGAGCGGTGCCATGATTACGATCAAAGACATCGCCAGAGCGGCGGGAGTATCGCACACGACCGTGTCCAGAGCGCTTAACGGAAACCCCTTGATTAAGCCCGACACCCGGGAGCGCATCGTGCGTATCGCGGCGGAGATGAATTACGTGCCCAATTACAGCGCCAAAAATCTGGTGACGCAGAAGTCCAATACCATCGGATTGTTTTTCTCCAGTATCGATCAGGGCACTTCATCCAGCTTCCTGATGGACGCGCTCAAGGGCATCCGTCAGGCTCTGGACGAGAGTTATCTGCTGACGGTCAACGGCATCGACGACGTTCTGCATCTGGATCGGGTTCATCCCCGACGTTACGACGGGATTCTGGTGATGAGCCAGACGGAACATGACAATGCCTTCATCTATCATGTCAAGGCAAGCGGGATTCCGCTGGTTGTGCTAAACCGCCAGTTGGATGATCCCTCCATTCCCAACGTTGCCGCTGATGATCGCGGCGGTGGCCGGGCGGCGGCCGATCACGCTTATGAACTGGGTCATCGCCAAATCGGCATTATCGAGGGACGACCGGGCTTTAAGTCTTCAGCGGAGCGCAGACTGGGCTTTATGGAGAGTCTGATTGCGCACGGCCTGACACCCAATCCCGCCCACTTTGTGCAGGGAGACTACAGCATCGAGAGCGGTTATGCGGCCATGATCCAGCTGCTTGAGGCTCCGGAGCGGCCAAGCGCCGTCTTCTGCTGTAATGACGATATGGCGATTGGCGCCATGAATGCCTGCTTCGATCGCGGAATCTCCGTACCGGAAGAACTGTCCCTGATTGGATTCGATGATATGGTATTCGCACGGTATGCCAACCCCCCGCTGACGACGATTCGCAAGTCGGTACTTGAGATCGGACGCGAAGGCACCAAGCTGCTGTTGGAACGGATGGAGCACCCGCAGCTCGCCCCTGTCCATCGTCATCTGGGCAGCGAACTGGTCGTTCGTCGATCAGCGGCTGCACCTCGCCAGCCCGCTGGAGAAATCTGAAGAATATCTTCAGATTTTTCGCTTCAAAATGTTCACGTGTGCATTCAGGTTCTACTTCCTTTCATCCCTCTTAAAAGGAGACACCAAGCATGGCAAATGTACCCAGATTGTCGCGCAGTCTGTTCCCCAGCCTTCCGGCTTATCCCGAGCGGGTGATCCAGTTCGGCGGAGGGAACTTCATTCGGGCCTTTGTGGACTGGCAGCTTCAGCAGATGAACGATCAAGGGCTCTTTGAAGGTCGTTCGGTGTTGGTGCAAGCCTTCTCCAAGGAGAGCAACCCCACTTTCGACGAACAGGATCATCTATTTACCGTATTAGTAAACGGCATCGTCGATGGACAGCCAGTTGATTCCGTGCAGCTTGTTTCCAGCGTCAGCCGCCTTATCAATCCCTATGCCGATTATGCCCAGTATCTGGATCTGGCGAAGGATGAGAATCTGCAATTTATCGTGTCCAATACAACGGAAGCCGGCATCGTCTATCGTCCGGAAGATTCCCTGAACGACCAGCCTCCTGTCGGATTCCCAGGCAAGCTTACTGCACTGCTGCATCGCCGTTACACGTTGGGCAGACCCGGCTTCACGATCATCCCGTGTGAACTGATCGACCGCAATGGGGAAAAGCTGCTGGAGATTGTCAAACGTCATGCCGAGGATTGGCAGTTGGGCGCAGACTTTCAGGACTGGCTGGTGAGGGAAAATACATTCTGCTGTAGTCTGGTGGATCGGATTGTGCCTGGCTTCCCGCGTGGACGGCAGGACGAACTCGAAGCCCGGCTTGGCTACCGTGACGAGCTGATGGTCACTTCCGAACCTTATCTGCTCTGGGTAATTGAAGGTCCCGATTCCATTCGGGAGGCACTGCCTCTGGCCGAAGCTGGATTAAATGTCATCGTCACCTCCGATATGACGCCCTATCGGGAGCGCAAAGTTCATCTGCTGAATGGGCCGCACACCGCAATGGTTCCGCTGGGGCTGCTGGCCGGCTTGGAGAAGGTTGAAGACGTCATGCAGGATGAAGCGTTCTCCCGCTTCATTCGTTCGTTGATGGAACAGGAGCTGATCCCCCTCCTGAATCTTCCGCCTCAGGAACTTCAGGCTTATGCCGAGGCGGTGCTCGACCGCTTCCGCAATCCGGCGATTCGGCATGAGCTGCGCTCCATCTCCCTGAACAGCATCTCCAAGTTCAGAGCACGCCTGCTTCCCATGCTGCTGAAGTATGTACAGGAGCGCGGCGAACTGCCGCCGCGAATGACCCTGGCGCTGGCTGCCCTGCTCTACAGCTATCGAGGCGACCGTATCGTGCGGCAGGATGAAGCCGCCGTGCTGGAAACTTTCGATCGCGCTTGGGCGGAACCCGAGAATTTCACCGAAGTGATGCTTGGCGAAACGACCCTATGGGGTATCAATCTGAACGAAGTGCCCGGTCTGAAGGATCGACTGGAGCGGCATCTGGAGGAACTGGAGCATGTCGGCTCCCGCTCACTGCTGCATCAGTTAGCGTAAGGCTTGAAGCTCAGGCGGAGTGGTGTCCAACATGGGATGTGTGTAGGCACAGATCCCACAGGCTGCTGCATCCGTCCGAATCGAAGGAGGACTGACAGATGCGAACGATGACGAAGATGAATCCGCGTGACAATGTGGCGGTCGCCCTGCGCCCGCTGGCTGCCGGTGAAGAACTGACGGCGGAAGGTCTGGAACTTGTGAGCCGGCATGATGTTCCGCAGGGCCACAAGATTGCGACGGTTTCCATTTCGCAGGGCAGCGTGGTGATGAAATATGGAGCGCCTATCGGTTATGCCGCCGAAGACATCGGCGTTGGCGAATGGGTGCACACTCACAATATTCGTACGACGCTTGCCGGCGAAGAAGAATATGCATATAGACCGGAACTGCATCCGGCCTCTTATCCGCGCCGCGACTTGACCTTTGACGGGTATCGGCGGCGCAGCGGCAGGGTCGGCATCCGCAATGATCTGTTTCTGGTGCCGACGGTCGGCTGTGTCAACGGCGTCGCTGAATTGATTGTCGCCGAATACAAGGCGGCCTATCCCGATCTGGGGCCGTTCGACAATGTGACGGTACTCAGTCACCCGTACGGCTGCTCGCAGCTTGGCGATGACCATCGCATGACCCGCAGCATCCTGGTCGATGCGGTCAATCACCCCAACGCAGGCGGGGTGCTGGTATTTGGGCTCGGCTGCGAGAACAATATCGTCGCCGAGTTCCGGGAGCAGCTCGGCGACTATGACGAGTCGCGCGTGAAGTTTCTCGTCGCCCAGGAGGTTGGCGACGAGGTGGAAGCCGGCTTTGCGCTGCTGCAAGAGCTGCGCGAAGCCGCGCTGGAAGATCGCCGTGAGCCGGTCCCGCTCAGCGAGCTGAATGTAGGCCTCAAGTGCGGAGGCTCCGACGGGTTCTCCGGCATTACCGCCAACCCGCTGCTTGGCGCGTTCTCCGACTTCCTGATCGCGCAGGGCGGCAGCACCATTCTGACCGAAGTGCCGGAGATGTTTGGCGCGGAGAGGATGCTGATGGCCCGCGCAGCCGATGAACAGGTGTTTCAGGACATCGTCTGGCTGATTAACGATTTCAAGCAGTATTTTCTCTCACACGGCGAAGTGGTCTATGAGAATCCGTCGCCGGGCAATAAGGCGGGCGGCATCAGCACGCTGGAAGACAAGTCACTGGGCTGCACCCAAAAAGCAGGCACATCGGCCGTAGTGGATGTATTGAAATACGGGGAGAAGCTTCGCCGCAAGGGGCTGAGTCTGCTCCAAGCACCGGGTAACGATCTGGTCGCCTCTTCCGCCCTGGCCGCCGCAGACTGTCAGCTTGTCCTGTTTACGACCGGACGGGGTACGCCATTTGGCAGCTTTGTCCCGACGGTGAAGATCGCCACCAACAATCAGCTGTTTGAGAAGAAAGGCCACTGGATGGACTTTAACGCCGGTCCGTTATTGGAGCAGCCCATGGAGGAAGTCTTGGAGGCGTTTATCGCCTATCTGATCGAAGTCGCCAGCGGTCGCAAGACACGCAACGAACAGAATCAAGTGCGTGAGCTGGCTATTTTTAAAACGGGGGTTACGCTGTGAATAGGAAAATGCAGAATGAACAATCAACGGACGAGGCAGCAAACGTGGGAAATGGAGCGACTGTTCAAAAAGGATTCCTGAATGATGATTTTCTGCTGTCTACGGATACGGCCAAGACGTTGTTTCATCAACATGCCCAGAAGATGCCGATCATCGACTATCACTGCCATCTTGATCCCAAGGAGATCTATGAAGATCGACCTTTTGCGAACCTGACCGAGGCTTGGCTGTATGGAGACCATTACAAATGGCGGTTGATGCGGGCAAATGGGGTTCAGGAAGAACGGATTACCGGCTCTGCGCCGGACTATGACCGATTCCTTGCCTGGGCGGAGACGGTGCCAAGAACGGTAGGTAATCCCCTTTACAGCTGGACCCATCTCGAACTGCGCCGATTTTTCGGCATCGATTCCCCGCTGAATGAGCGCACAGCACCGGAAATCTGGGAACGCGCCAATGCTCGTCTGCAAGAGTCTGATTTTACACGCCGCGCTCTCATCGCACGCTCCAACGTCAAGATCGTCTGCACAACCGACGACCCGGCGGATGATCTGGAATACCATCGCAAGCTGGCCGAAGAAGAACAACGATTTGCCGTGCTGCCCACCTTCCGACCGGACAAAGCGTTAAATATCGATGCCCCCGGCTTCCCGGATTGGATCGCCAAGCTTGAATCCGTATGCGGCCGCTCCGCTTCTACATTTGCAGCATTAAGTGAGATGCTAGGCGAACGGGTGAAGTTCTTCCATGAACGTGGAGGACGACTGTCAGACCATGCGCTGGACACGCTCAAATACGAGGAAGCCAGCCTGGAAGAGATTGAACGCATCTATGCCAAGCGGCTGGCCGGCGAAGCGCTGGAAGAAGCCGAAATTACCCGCTACCGGACCGAACTGTTGACTCGGTTGATTGCCTGTTACGCCAGACAGGGGTGGACCATGCAGCTGCATATCCATGCGTACCGCAACAACAATACGCGCATGTTCAATAAGATTGGCCCGGACACTGGCTATGATGCCTTGAATGATCTGCCGCTGACCGCATCTCTATCCCGCCTGCTGGATCGTGCCGAGAGCGGCTCGGAAGGCCTGCCCAAGACCATTCTCTACTCGCTGAATCCAGGCGACTATCCGGCACTGCTGGCCCTCATGGGCTGTTACCAGCGCGATATTCCAGGCAAAATGCAGCTCGGTTCCGGCTGGTGGTACAACGATACACGTGATGGGATGCGCCGTCAGCTGACGCTGCTCGCCGATAATGGTCTGCTCTCCCGCTTCGTAGGCATGCTGACCGATTCGCGCAGCTTCCTCTCCTATACCCGGCATGAATATTTCCGTCGTGTGCTGTGCGAATGGATTGGCGAGCTGGCTGCACGCGGGGAAGCACCGGATGATCTGGAGCTGCTGGGACAAATGACCGAAGATATTGCCTATGGCAATGCCGCTTCGTATTTTGGATTTGGTCAAAATGCCTGAGTCGAAGAATCAGAGAAGCCAAGTCGGGCGAACTTTGAGAACTTTTGGCTAAAAATTTCTGCATGGCTGCATGACAAAGGCTGCCTATAAGTCACTTTATAGGCAGTCTTTTTTGCATTTATTCTCCTGCTCTTGGAGTCGATCAGATGAAGTCAGCTTCGCCTGCTTCCTGTGCCTTCTGCCTCTGCTCATTCCGACTGAATCACATTATGCCGCCGCCGATATTCTCCCGGTGTGAGTGAAGTCTCCCGCTTGAACAATCGCGCAAAATAGCTGGGATCGGGGAACCCGCAGCGTTCACCGATTCGGGCCAGCGGCTCATCCGAATGAGCCAGCAGCCGCTTGGCCCGTTCAATCTGAAGACGATGCCGATAAGCCAGCGGGCTAAGTCCCGTATACTGCTTGAGGCAGCGGGACAGATAATCGAAGTGGTAATGCAGATCGCGCTCCATCGCAGCCGAATCGAATGGGGATTCCAGCCGATCCGCTATATACGCAGCGGCAAGCTCACCCAGCCGATCACCGCGAGAGCGGGATGCCGAACTGTATAAACTCTGTTGAAGCCGCAGCAGCAGACGCCCAAATTCAATATGCAGTTCGTAAGAACGTGCCAGCGTCAGCGTCTCATACAAGGCCAGCATGCGATCCAACAGCGGGCGCAGCTCATTGAGATCAACTTCTGCGAACTTGGGAATGACGACCTTGCCCGGGCTGGGCTGGATCTCCTGACTGGAGCGCGGAAGCAGGGGTTTCCCTGGTGCCTGATCCTGGTTCAGCGCTTCAGCTGCCGCACCGTCATGCTGGTAGTGAATCCAATACACCTCGGTATCCTCCTCGGTCGCCCGAAATCCACCGTGCCGCTTCCCGGCTTCCAGCACCAGCATACAACCCGGCCTAATCTCATAACGCTGATCTCCCTCCTCAATGAACAAAGCCCCCGAACCGCAGATAATCAGATCATGTGCGCCAAATACGCGCTGCGCATGAATCATCCCCCGCTTCCAGATTCCATGTCCAATTGCGGCAATCTGCGGAAAGGGCGGAATATTCAGTTCCAATGTCTGCATGTTCTCTTGCTCCCTCCCCTTTATCAAACCCACATGTCCCTTATTGTAGGACGCCGGAAACGCTTCGTCTTCCCACTTCCACAGGATGTAGAGATTGTACGATAGGTAGTCGAAATTGTCAGCTCTTTTGAGGATTAATATTCGTTACAGTGGTAGATATCGTACGGTTTTCATTTTGAGCTCGGGAGGATTAGAACATGAGACTTCGCCAGGTTCATCTGGATTTTCACACATCCGAAGCGATCGGAGAGATCGGTCGGGACTTTTCCAAACAACAATTTCAGGACATGTTAACACTGGGTCATGTTGATTCGATTACGGTATTCTCCAAATGTCATCACGGCTGGGCCTATCACCCGTCCGAAGCGAACGAGATTCACCCGCACCTGAACTTCGACCTGCTGGGGGCACAGATCGAAGCGGCCCATGAAATTGGGGTCAATACGCCGGTGTATCTGTCCGCGGGTCTGGATGAGAAGCTGGCTCGTCGCCATCCCGAATGGCTGATCCGCGATCCACAGGAACGGACGAACTGGGCGGCTGATTTTATGGAACCCGGTTACCATCAATTCTGTATGAATACCCCCTATCTGGATATTCTGGCCGCGCAGGTGCGCGAGGTGGTCGAACGTTATGAAGCCGATGGCATCTTCCTCGACATCGTGGGTATTCGGGAATGTTACTGCCAATCCTGCGTAGCCGAGATTCGCCGCCGCGGTTGTGATCCTCGTAACAAGGCAGAGATGCGAGTGCTGTGGGAAGAGACCTATGCCCGTTATGCATCAGCGATGGATGAGGCTGTACATACACTCAAGCCAGGCCTGCCGCTGTTCCATAACAATGGGCACATTCGGCGCGGTCGGCGCGACCTTGCCGCTTTTAACACCCATCTTGAATTGGAATCGCTTCCAACCGGCGGTTGGGGCTACGACCATTTCCCATTGTCCGTCCGCTATGCACAAGGATTGGGTATGGATGTGCTGGGTATGACCGGCAAATTCCATCAGTCCTGGGGCGAATTCGGCGGCTTCAAACATCCCAACGCACTGCGCTATGAAGCAGCACTCAGCATCGCCAACGGTGCCGGCTGCTCGGTAGGCGACCAGCTGCATCCCTTGGGAGAGATGGACCCGGCTACCTACGCTCTGATTGGAGAAGCCTATGCAGAAGTGGAAGCCAAAGAAGAATGGTGTCGAAAGGTAACGTCGGTAGCCGATATTGCGCTGCTATCGGCAGAAGCGGCCGGATCGCATTTTACAGATGCAGAACCCGACCGCAAGGCGATTTCTCTGGCCGATACCGGCGCCGTACGCATCCTGCTCGAAGGACAATATCTATTCGATGTCATCGACAATGAGACCGACTTACGGCCTTATCAAGTGCTGATTCTGCCGGATTGCATCGCCATCACCCCTGAGCTTCAGGAGCGCCTGACTTCCTTTGTAACAGGCGGAGGACAGATTTTGGCAACGGGTCGTTCGGGACTGACACCGGATGAAGCAGGCTTCGCGCTGGATCTGGGAGCCACGTGGTCAGGCGTATCGCCCTTTAACCCAACCTATATCCATCCTTCCTTTGAACTGCCTGCACTGCGCACGGCGTCCTTCCTCGTCTATGCGCAGGGATACGAGATTGAAGCCGATGACCGCGGACGAGTGCTTGCCAGCCGTCAGAACCCCTATTTTAATCGGGATCTGTTCACCTTCAGCTCGCACCGCCATACGCCGTCCGATTTGCGTGATGCAGGCCCAGGCATGACACAGGGAACAGCCGGCATTTATGGCGCCTGGAATTTGTTTGCGGATTACGCCCTGTTCGGCAGCCTTCCGGTCAAGCAGATGCTGCATCATGCGCTGGACAAATTGTTGGAAGCTTCGGCAGGCGGGCGTACATTGGAAGCTGCTCTACCCGCACAGGCCGTAGCTACCCTACAAGAACAACAGGAGGAGAACCGCCGTATCCTGCATCTGCTGTATGCCCCTCCTGTTCGACGCGGCAAGGACGTCGAGATTATCGAAGATCTGCCGTGGGTTCGCCCAACCCAAGTGACGCTGGCGGAAGAACGCACGGTGCGCGAGGTCTATTTGGCTCCCCAGCGTATTTCCCTGCCTTTTACCCAGGAGAAAGGCAAAGTGCGCTGCACGGTTCCCGAGTGGTCGTGTCACCAGATGGTCGTTGTGGAAGTTTAAGTGACGTCAGCCGTTTGGCGATGATGAAATTCCAAAAACTTCATGATAAGAAGCCAACAAGCTGCTCCTGATCGGATGCAGTTTGTTGGCTTTTTTGCGTTTCCAGATTTTTGAGTTTCGGAATGAACGGAGCTGGATCAATGGAGCTAGACGAGTCAGGAACGTAGTCTTTAGGCTTTTTGCCGCTTGAACGTTCCGCTTTTCCATGCCTTCTCCTGCGACTCACGCTTCTTATGTCTTTGCGCTAAGATACACGCCAAGATGTCGAAGCGTTGGATTCCAGCGCGATTGCTCAATCGTCACCCGCAGCCGTCTGACCGTCTCCGGCTTTTCCAACCGACCGATCCATTTATGACCGACGACCGTACCTTCAAGGAGGAGCACTGCACTTCCATCGCCTTTCTCTCCTTCAATGGTAAAAGCTTCGATCCGCTGCCCGGTTGAGATCTGTTCCATGAGCACAATCCGGTCGAACGTGCAGTCTTTTTCCCATTCCAGTTCAATGACCGCTTGCTCTGCATCTTCCTCCGCTTCCCACCAGCTGTCCGGATTGCCGTCCAGCATACGTTCTCCTTCATGTTCCGGCTGACATGAGGAGACCGTGAGGACAGCCGCTGCTGCCTGATCCCGCCTGCTATCATAAGTCGCCGCAATCCACCGTCCTAATTCTTCAAGCTGTGCCACATCATGTTCATGGATCAACCCCCGCTGATCCGGCGGCAGATTAAGCAGAAAACAACTGTTGCCGCCAACAATCCGTTCATACAGCTCCAACAGGACATCCGCACGCTTCACCTGGTCATCCTCTTCTGGATGATAAAACCATCCCGGACGAATGGAGGTGTTCACTTCGGCGGGATACCAGATCAGCTCATTCGCCCGTGCAATCATACCCCGACTGCCCAGATCGTCTTCATCCGAGTTGATCCGTGCAGCGAAGCGGCCATCGTCCTCGGTCTGGGAGTTCGCCTGAATCTTCTCATTATCCTGCAAAGAAGCCGGGACAACGCTCCATTCCGAAGAACGGGTATGTCCCGCTTCGTTGCCGCACCAGCGCACATCCGGCCCGCATACCGAGATGACCGCACGGGGTTGATGGCGTCGAATGGTCGCATAATAACGTTCCCAGTCATACACCTGCCTTTTTCCGTTCGGCCCTTCACCACATGCGCCATCGAACCATACGCTAAAGATCTCTCCGTATCCGGTCAGCAGCTCTTCCAACTGATGGACGAAAAAATCATTATAGGCTTCCGAATCTCCATAACTCGGTTCATGCCGATCCCAGGGAGACAAATAAATGCCCCATTTCAAGCCATATTCCCGGCAGGCCTCCGCAGTCTCACGCACCAGATCTCCCTGACCCCCACGCCATGGACTGCTGCGAACCGAATGATCCGTATACAGGCTCGGCCACAGACAGAATCCATCATGATGTTTACAGGTCAGAATCAATCCGCTCATCCCTGCATCCCGCGCCGCACGCGCCCATTGACGGGCATCGAGAGCCGAAGGCGCGAAGATCGCCGGAGACTCACTGCCATCTCCCCACTCCCGATTGCTAAACGTATTGACGGTAAAATGAATAAATCCATAGAACTCCAGCTCCTGCCACGCCAACTGCCGGGCAGAAGGCACAATTTGCGCCGCTTCCCGTATGGAAATCCCCATGTTGAGCCTCCTTCGATTCAATGGATTCAAGACATTCTACTCCGTATATCCAAAGCCCAATACCGTAAAGGTCAGCTGTTCATCACCGGAAGCCATCCGGATCTCGATCTCATGTTCAGCCGCTGCTTGTTCTTGGAACAAAATGACGGTATTGCAGTGTGTCCAATTGTTGAGATGCGGATCGGCGACCTTATGCAGCCTGCCATCCACATACACTTCTGCACGGCCAAATTCCGGGCTGCCCGAATCCTTGAAGATCAAGAGCAGATTGCGGCTGCGAATCTTCAGGCGGAACGGGCGATGATCGCCTTCTGCCGTAGGCACATGCATCCAGTTGTGCGGCAGCTGCGGCGTGCCCAGCGGTTGGTCATCCAGCTCAACAAAATGCAGATCGGCATCGACCGCCGTGAAATCGCCAGGATCAATCTCTGCCCCGGCAAAATGATCCTTCCGATCCAGCAAACGTACCGATTCAAAAGCCGCGCCATAGACGGGATTGGGCAGTTCAAAAGCAGACGACGAGCGATTCCCGTGCAGGAGGGCGTCTGTATTTTGCCGATAAGAGTCTTCTTCGTTCGTCATCTTGGCTGCTTCCAGCCGGAACAATTCACCCAGACAGTCGGCCATGATCCGATGTCCGTCATTCGTAGGATGGTAGATGTCGTAGAAAAACTGTCGTTTGGAAATGACGCCTCCCTGGTCGCGCGCCCGTCCAAACTGCGGAACCACCGCATCCTTAATGCTGACCGCTGGCAGTCCGTAACGTTCGGCAATCGGCAGCAGACGATCCTGAAGATTCCAATCGTTCATGAAGACGCTGAACAGCAGAATGACAGCCGGACGATTCGGAGCGCTCAAAATCTTGCGGCACAGGCTCTCGTAACATTCGCCTTCCGTCTCATCATCGGCGTCATTGACCGCATATTCGACCACTACAATGTCCGGAAGCACTTCGCCGTCTCGCCGCACGTCCCGGTCGTATCGAATCATGCCCAGCTCCGAAGGCGTTCCGCCAACCCCGGCCTTAATGAAGCGAATCGATGGTTCTTCGTCCTGAGCCGTTGCCTGCCCGAATCTTGTCACAAAGTCCTGATAGGAAAGATGCGCGTAACATTCGGTATGGATCGGCTTGGCCCCGGCTCCCTGGGTGATCGAACCGCCGATGTAAGCCACCGTAACCGCTTCTCCGCTCTGCGCTCGCTGAATAGCAGCCCGAAGCCGCCCTGTATGATCGGATCGAAGCTGGGAACGGACGATCATCGCCAGATAAGTTTCCGACTCAAAAGACACAGGTGAGTCCATCTGCGGCTCCGGTACGCTGTATCCATCATTTAGATAGAGGGCAACCGTCACCTTGGCCAGATCGCCAGGCTGTTCAGACTCAAAAGCCATCTTGCCGGGTATATCATCATCTTGGCTCCATGCCACACTCCCCAGCTCAATAATCGTTTCCGCACCGTCTGCCGGGCAGTTCACCCGCAGAGTCGTTCCCGTTTCGTAACGGCTCTGTTTACCCCAATGCTGAAGCAGGAAAGTGACCGAACGCACCGAAGGGTCTGCGGACTCCACAGTCACGCCCATGCTATGTACCAGTTGACGGAAGCCTTCACAGGTGCCCAGCAGCTGCAAAATGGCTTCATCCTCAACCCCACTTGTCCAGCGAACATTTTCGGCCAGACGCCCGTTGTCCAAATAAATTTCCTGCGAAGGCTGGCCGGTGGGTCGCACCGTTGCTTCAGCCTGCACGTCGAACAACACGTAACAGAAGCTGCGGCGTTCAACCGGATCACGCGGAGCATGGGGAGCTTGGCGGCCTTCTTCATTAATTGTATCCTGCGTTTCCGCTGCCGATCGCGTGGAATGATCCATCTTCATCGTCTCCGTTCTTCACTTGGATTTCTCTGACATCCCTTTCACTATAAGCTGAACCTCTTGCATTGAAAAGGCTTTCTATCCAAAAAGCGGGCATGACGATAAGGCGGGACACCAAGCGTTCAAAAAGAGAGGAAGGATGCAAAAAACCGCCTGTATCCACCAGAGTGGACAAGCGGTTTCCCAGAGATTTTCCCCTTACTCAGGGGGATACACTTCATTATTAAAGAGCAGACTGAACCGGTTCAGCCGCAGCCAGACCCATCGGCTTCTGCCAGTTCCCCTGTGGAGCGGCATCCAGCACTTGCCCACCCTGCACCACGACCTGACCGCGTACGACCGTGCCGATGACCGAAGCCGGGAAGGTATGGCCCATATAGAGCGTCTGCTTATGTTTGGCCTGATAATTGCCTTCAGTGACGGTAAACGATTCCTCCAGATCGACAATCGCCAGATCCGCATCCAGTCCGACTTCGATCCGTCCCTTGCGATCTGCCAGCTCAAAACGTGCAGCCGGTGCAGCCGCCGTCCAGTCAGCGACCCGTTCAAGCGGAATATGATGAGCAAGAGCTACTTCCAGCGCCGCCAGCAGAGTAAACTGTCCACCGCTGATTCCGCCCCAGGCTTCAAACAGATTAAAGTCTTTGGGATCTTTCATATCATACGGACAAGGCGAATGATCCGACGACAGCATATCGAATTTGCCTTCAGCCAGCAGAGCGATCAGCTTCTGCTGCTCCTGAGCTTCACGAAGCGGAGGTGCACATTTGGCGATGTTGCCCCGGGTTCGCAGATCCTCATGATTAAACAGCAGATAATGCGCACAGGTCTCGACTGTCACATTCATCCCACGTGCCTTCGCCGCTTCAATTTTCGCCACGGCAGCAGCCGAGCTGATATGCACAAAATGCAGGGCACAGCCGGTAATTTGCGAATAATACAGAGCGCGTTCAACCGCTTCCACTTCTGCAATAATGGGGCGAGTCTCCAGATAATCATCGGCGCTGAACTGCCCGGCTGCTTCTTTTTCCGCTTTGAGCCAATTGGTAATTGCGGCACTTTCCGAATGGAGCGCCAGGATCTTGCCCAATGCGGCGATCTTCTTCATCCCGGTCAGCAGGGTCATATCATCCACCGCTTCAAATTCCTTGTTGCCCGTGGTAGACAGGAAGGCCTTGAAGCCGATAACACCGCCCTTCGCCAATGGTTCCAGATCGTCTTCGTTCCCGGGAACAAGTCCACCCCACAAACCGAAGTCCACAACCGATTTTTCACCGCCCAGGCGCGCCTTTTCCAGCAGCGCTTCTTCCGTGACCGTTGAAGGAATCCCATTGAGCGGCATATCGAAAAAGGTCGTACAGCCGCCAGCCGCCATCATGGCCGATCCGGTCGTGAATCCTTCCCAATGTTCGCGTCCCGGTTCGCTGAAATGCACATGCACATCAATCATCCCCGGCAGAATGTGCCGTCCCGAGGCGTCCCACTCCTGCTTCGCTTCGCCCTCCAGCTGCGCTGCGATTGCGGCAATCTTGCCATCGACAATGCCAAGATCTGCCTGAGTCACACCCGTCGGCAGCACGACGCTGCCTCCACGAATCAATAGATCGAACTTTTCCATACGCGTCTCTCCTTTATCGATAACCGGTTTAAGATCCATCATGACTTGACTGGCTGCGGTAAAACTGGGAAAAACCCTTGAAGGGCGCGGCAGCTGCTCCCTCGCCCTCTTTTGGTTTATTCAAAAATCGTGCCTTTTTTAAATGCCGAACCTTTGAAAGCAAACTTGCTAAGCAGCAGATAGGACAGTCCAGCCGTTACAAATCCAATGATCCAACCGATGTCTACCAGCAGGAAAGCGGCACCCGCTCCGATCAGCATGGCGAGAATCGCGCTGGGATTGTACCCCTTGAACGCGCCGTCTTGACGGTACAATTCGGCAGTGTCCACTTTCTGCTTGCGCAGGATGTAATATTCAACCAGCAAAATGGCGACGATGGGACCGAGGAACGCCGAGTAGATCAGGATAAACATGTTCAGACCTTTGGCGGAAGAGTCTTGAACCAGCACCCACGGGAAGGAACACAGAGCCAGCAGGCCGGTTACGACCACGGAGGCTTTGTATTTCAATTTGGTGACGAGGGAGATGACGTAAGCAGGCGGCACAATGTTGGCGACCATGTTAACTGCGATGGCTCCAATGACGATGAACGCCGATACGCCGACCGTAATATACGGATTGTCTACGATTACCGCAAACGCCTTGACCGGGTTGGAGATGCCTGTCGCTGCGGCCATCATTGCTCCGATCGTCAGCACGAAGCCGTAGGCGATCACAATCGGTACAAAGTAGAGGGCGCTGCGCTTCTTGTCGCTAATGCCCGTCTTCAGCTCACGGGAGTAATCCGCTGCACTCAGGAAGATCGCCGCATAATTGCCGAGGAACACCATAATGAAGGCGAAGAATGGAAGACCCCATGTGCCCTTGGCATTGACCCATACATCCGTAATGGCTGCGCTGTGCGAGTTGAGCAGCAGACCGAAGACATAGACCAGAGCCAGCATGATGACGACGGAAGCGAGGGTTTCCACCCACTTGATCGCATGAAAGCCATAAAGCGAGAGGACAATCTGAACCCCTTGCAGTACGATGAAGCAGATGGGAATGCTGTCGAACGCACCTCCGCTGAGCACTTTGACGATCTCATTGAGTGCAGTGGCCCCGACCCAGCTCTGGAAGCCATACCAGACGATGGCGGGAATGCCGCGCAGGAAGGAGGAGATGACCGAACCTTTGATACCGAATGACATACGCAGCTGCACCACATACGGGATGCCCGTTCGATAGCCGAAGCGGTCATTCAGGGCGAAGATCACGGAGATGATGCCAATGGCGATGATCGCGGCAACGAAAGTCTGAAGCACATTCAGTGTGGCGACACCTGCGGCGATCAAGCTGGCCCCCAGGGTCATGTTACCGAGGTTTACGCCATCCCCGATCCACATAAACATGTAAGGTACCGAACCAACCGTCCTGTCGCTCTCCCGCTTGGGTTTCAGGGAGTCGTCCACAAGGATTTCTTCCTGCTGAGGCGTTTCCTCCAACACTCGACCAACCAAATTTGTAGACATACCGCTTCACTCCCTCTTTTTTGTTTGCGGCGTGTGTGGGTCTGCCCTTGTCTGACTGCTGGCAACCGTTCCGGCTGACCGCTCCACATGCCTTCAGGCGATTGAAAATCCGGTAAGATAACATCACTTGTTTATGTAACGTATTCTCACTCTTGTTTTCTGTTTCTTATTTTATCACCTTATCCGCACAATTCATTGACAAAAACGTAGATTATCCGCTTCTGAGCTGTTGAATTTACACAAAAAAAGATCACATCAAATGTGATCTTTAGGTGTAAGCGTTTTATTTGCGAATAAGCTTGCCGATGCCGCCTGGAATGTATGTCATTTGTCAGGAAGTTAACTTTGATTACAAACGGGATTGCAAAGTGCAGGCAGTCCCGTAATCCGACATTCAACCTGATCTCCCGCTTCGATGATGACTGAACCAGGCGTTCCGGTAAGAATAATATCCCCGGGTTGGAGTGTCATGACTTGTGATAGAAAAGCAATCAGTTGAGCAGGCGAAAAAATCATCTGCGCGACCTGATTGCGATGGATGACGGCTCCATTATGAACCGTCTCTACCACCAATTGGGGAAGCTCCCCACACTCATCAGGAGTGACCAGCACAGCACCCAGACTTACAAAGGTATCGAAAATCTTGGCACGCTGCATGAAACGGGGATTGCGGGCATGAATATCCTTGGCTGTCATATCGAGTGAAGTGAGATAACCCGCAGCAAAATGCAGCGCCTCAGCTTCTGTTACCCGGTGACATTCACGTCCTATGACGATCGCAAGTTCCGCTTCAGCAGAAATAGCGCCTGCCCCTTCCGGCCGGACAATCTCTTCGCCCGGGCCGATAATGGACGAATTGGGCTTGAGGAAAATGACCGGTTCTTCTTCCGGCGGACGACCGGACAGCTCGATGGCTTTCTCCATATAATTCATACCGATGCCGATGATCTTGCCCGGCTGCCGGGCAAAGGCGGAAAATTCCACTTGTTCAAACGGCAGAAGCGGAAGACTGTCCCACTCCTGCTCATCCACATTTTCCGCATACCCGGCTTGCAGGGCACCCAGCTGATTCGTAGACAGCAGAGCTTGTACATTCGTCTCCCATTGGCTGCCTGTGTGCTCATTCAAAGTCGCAAGCGGAAGCACACCGGATGATGTCAAGAGCGCCGCCTGTTCACGGCCCAGGTATTGAATCGTCGCCAGCTTCATGATGGATTCCCCCTTCGATTCACGACATCTTCTGCCCAGCGCAGCAGCTTCAAGTCGCTTCCCGCTCCGCCGATTACGGACAGGCCGATCGGCAGACCATCCGGCCGCATGACCGGCAGCGTCACCTGCGGCAGCCCGGACAGGCCGGCGATGCAGGAGAGCTGCATCACTTTCGCCCGGTAAGCTTCGGCCTCGTCTCCGCTCAGGCCAAGCAGCGGTGCCGCTCCCGGCGCCGTAGGCAGCGCCAGCAGACCATCCTCACCGAGCAGATCGGTGAGTGTGCGCCGCACGCGGGCGCGTAAGGAGGCTTCCGCCTCGCTGGCGGATGCCTCCAGCGTGCGGGCCCAGGCCATGCGCTCCGCGATTCCCGGTCCGAAGGCCGGATTTACGCGGTCGATCCACTCGCTGTGCTCGCGCGCGATCTCCAATCCCTGGAGCACGCGAAAAGCCGCCGACCAATCGGCCAGGCTCTCGCCGTCTTCCGTCAGGGAAACCACTGCCTGCTCCTCCCACGGAACTCCGTCCGTCAGCTCCCGCAGCGCCTGCTGAAGCGTGGCGAGGTCAGCCGCTTCCGGAAGATCCCATGCCTCCTGCGCCATGAACAGGCGCTGGAAGCCCGATTCCGCCGCCTGCGGCGGCGCAAGAAGCGCTTCCCCCACGCGCCTGAGAACGCTCACGTCCCGGCTCATCCAGCCGACGGTATCGAAGCTGCGGGCGAGCGGAATGACGCCTTCCGCCGATACCGCCCCATGCGTGGGACGGTATCCATACAGCCCGCAGTACGAAGAAGGAATTCGCACCGAACCCCCCGTATCGGTGCCCACGGCAAAATCAACCAACCCAGCGGCAGCCGCCACAGCGGAGCCGCTGGATGATCCACCCGGAATCCGCTCCGGGGCAGCCGGATTTACCGGCGTTCCATAATGAAAGTTCTGTCCATTCAAGCTGTACATCAGCTCATCGGTCTGTGTCGTCCCTTCCAGAGTCGCACCCTGCTCCAATAGACGCCGCAGGGTCGGAGCCGTCGAGGAAGCCGCCTTATGCGTTCGCAGCCAATCGGGATTGCCCGCACTGCTCACGACCTCCTGAATATCGAAGACATCCTTGACGGCGAAGGTCAGTCCGTTCAGATTCCCGGTTTCGGAGCCGCTGCGTTTGACCTGGCGATCTACATACGCCCCCCAGGGATTGTCCTGTGACCCCGGAACGTTCAGCGTTGGGGACAGAGGAGAATCGAAGCGCTGCAGCTGTTGGTGGTTGGGTTCCATATTTGTTTCCTCCTTTAGGATGAGGGATGAGATGCAGGTTGCTTCTCTTCCTGAAGCGTGCGTACCGAACCGAAACGAAGCCGGTCCAGCAGCAGCGCAAGCAGGATGCCCACCAGCAGTCCGTTGCCCAGCAAGGGACGAAGCAGCGGTGGCAGCGAAGCGAAATACGTGGACGGCATACCCATGACGATAATGCCTACGAATAAGGGGGCAGCTGTTCGATACAGATTCGCCGCATCCAGCTTGATCTGTCCAAAATATTGCAGGGACGATCCGAGCAGACGCAGGTACGTCACCAACAGTACGGCGCTGCCCACACTCAGCGGCAGCTGCGTTAGCGCACCGCTTACTACCGGAATCAGTCCGATCGCCGCAAACAGCAGCCCGCCAATGACAAAGGGCAGCCTTTCCCGGATGCGGGTCTGCTGGAGAAACCCTACCGACGAGACATAGGGAGCATAAGGAACCAATCCAAGCAGCCCGGACAGCACTGCCAGAATCCCACTGATCGTAAATGAACGTCGATATTGTCCACGATCCGCTTCCTGACCATAGATGCTGTCCGTGCCCTTGAGCGCACCAAAGGTATTGGAGGCATTTACGAGTCCGGCGATGATAGCGATTGCGATCACCCCTGCATGTAATCCCTCCTTGGCAGGATGCCCAAGCGGGAACCATTGGGCAGCCATACTTCCATTTCCCGCCGCTTCATGCCCGGAACCGAAAATGGCTGCATATAGCGCCCATCCTCCCAAAATTCCAATCAGCAGCGCATACTGCCCAATGGCAGGCTTCGACGTTACCGATAGTACCGCTACGAACACCGCCACTCCCGCCGCAAGCAGGAAAATGCCCGGCGCGATTACGGCTTCGCTGGCAGGTGTACCTGAAGAGATGCCCAACATGCCCTGCAAGAAGATCATATTCAACCGGCAGCCAAGCAGGAACATAAATACAGCCATCACACCGGGCGTGAACCATCTGGACAGCGGCGCAGCCCATCCGCATAGACCAATCAGCACCGTAAGGACGCCGGAGATCATCACCCCAACCGCCAGGCTTGCACCCAGGCTCGTCATGGAGATGCCCAGCGAAGGAGCAGCCGCGCAGAGACTCAAGATGACGCCCCACCACAGTCCGGACTGTCCTTCCATAACCGCCCTCTTATGTCCCAGACCCGCCTGTACTACACAGGCAAGGCCAGTGAGCACAAACGAACATTGAATCAGAAATTGAATCTTCTCCTGCGGAAGATGAAAAGCCGCCCCGACCGTAATCGGAATAACCACCGTATTGGTAAATAAAAAAAAGAGCCATTGCAGCCCCGCCAAGCTCGAACGGAGCGAGAGTCTGTTGTCCATCTTCCACCATCCGTATCCCGCTTTGTTTTCTAATTCGCATGAATCCTTATCATAGTCGTTTCTAAGCAAAAGGACTCCGGACAGCTCCGGAATCCTTCATCTTACTCCAAAATGCGTGAGTTACCTGTGTATTTCTCCTGCTTGTATCCAAAAATCAGCTATACCGTCACTACACCGCGTTCCACTTCTTCGTAGACATTCAGCGCTTCCTGAACGCCTCTGCCGATTGTGATCGGTGCTTGATGTCGAATCAGCACCGCTTCCAGTGCCGCGAGAACGAACAAGACGTTCTCCTTGCGGCAGCTGTAACCCATCGTGCCGATCCGCCAGATCTGTCCATGCAGCGGGCCAAATGAGCTGGCGATCTCAATACCGAACTGATTCAGCAGCATGCTTCGCACCGACTCGCCATCAATCCCTGCTGGAATCTTAATACACGTCACGACCGGCAGCTTCCAGGCAAAATCATTAAACAGCTCAAGTCCCATCCCGCGAATCCCGGCCATCAGCGCCTGTTCATGAAGCTTGTGGCGCTCAAAGCGCTCCTCCAGTCCTTCTTCCAGCAGAATCCGCAGTCCTTCACGCAGCGCGTACAGCATGGAGGTCGCTTCGGTATGGTGATTCAGACGGCGCGGACCCCAATAATCCTGAAGCTGGCTGAGGTCAAAATAATTGCTGCGAATCGGAGAAACCACGTCGCGGCGATCGCTTTCCTGCGCCACGCCGCGCTCGACCTTTTTCCGGCTGGCCAGAATCCGTTCCACCCGCTCATTATAAGTGATTGGCGCCATGCCGGACGGAACGGAAATGCATTTCTGCGTCCCACCAATTACCGCATCCAACTGCCACTCATCCACTTTTACCGGCGCTCCGGCAATCGAAGCAACCGCATCCACGACCGTCAACACACCCAGTTCCCGGCAGGCTGGGCCAATCTGGTCAAGCGGCTGCATGCAGCCTGTTGACGTCTCGCCATGAACAATCGCCAGAATCTTGGGCTGTACTCTCTTCACTTCGTCGATGACTGCCTGCTGATCGAAGACCTCACCCCATGGACATTCCATCAGATGAAGCTCCGCGCCATGGCGTTCCGCAATCTCCGTCAGCAGATGACCGAAGCGCCCGAAGATCGGCACAAGCACCTTGTCGCCCGGTTCAATCAGGCTGCACAGCACGGCTTCAAGCCCGGAACGCGAGGTGCCGTCCACAGGGAACGCCCATTGATTTTTCGTCTGGAACGTCTCCCGGATCATCTCCATCGTCTCGTTCATCATCTGGGTAAAGGCGGGATCGAATTGGCCGAGAATCGGCGTCGCCATCGCCCGCAGCACTCTAGGGTCCGCTTCGACAGGCCCAGGTGTCATAATGGTTCGCAAAGGTGCTTGAATTTCCCGATATTTGGTCATGGATAACGCCTCCTCGATTTTTCGCTGCCTTTTCCTGCTTGCCGCATGCTTTCTGAACGCTTCTTAATAGGCCAAACGATACAGCAGATCAATAAGCAGCTTGACGCCGCGTTCCAGGTCTTCCTTTTCCGTAAATTCGGCTGGAGAGTGGCTGATACCGCCACGGCTGGGGACAAAGAGCAGCGCAGTCGGGCAAAAGGTTCCAAACACCTGTGAATCATGCCCCGCCCCGCTGGTCATCGTTCGGTAAGAGATGCCTTCACGCGCCAACACTTCGCTGGCAGCCTGCTGGAGCTTGAGATCCATGCCTACAGAAGCTTCGTCCATCCATTTCCGATAGACAATGCTCGTCCCGTGCTCGGCCGCAATGACCTCAAATTCCCGGAATGCTTCGTCACAAAAGTTCCCGATCTTCTCATCGCTGCTGTGCCGCACATCCAGGCTGAAGGTGACTTCACGTGCAATCACGTTGCCCACATTGGGCTTGACTTCCATTCGTCCGACCGTCGCCACCAGACCGTCCGGATCGCCTTTTGCCCGGTGCATCAGCGCCGCAATCATCTCTGCCGCTGTAAACATGGCATCATGACGCCACCTCATCGGTGTGGTGCCCGCATGGTTGCTTTCGCCATAAACCGTGATCTCATAACGACGCTGTCCCACGATATGACTCACCACACCGATGGACTGTCCTTCACGTTCCAATACTTGTCCCTGCTCAATATGCAGCTCAATAAAGCAGTCCAGATCGCTGCGAAGTGGCTGTGGATGCTGCCCCAGGCCAAATCCCGCCTCGCGCATCGCCTCTTCAAACGGCACTCCATGATGATCCCGAACGGCTGCAACCGCCGCCCGTTCTTTTGTGCCTGTTATATTGCCTGAACCCCAATAAGTCAGAGGGAAACGGCTTCCTTCTTCCTCGCATAAAGAAACAACTTCAATCGGTTTGAGCGGCGGGCCGTATTGAGTCAGCAGATGTTCCGCCGCGATCAGTGCCGCTATAATGCCATATGCTCCGTCATATTTCCCGCCACCAATGACGGTATCGACGTGAGAACCGGTTAGAACGACCTTCGCCTGCGGATCACGTCCGTCCATACGGCCGAATAGGTTGCCCACGTCATCGTAACGGGCAGTCAGGCCGATCTCTTCCATTTTGCTTGCCAGGGCCTGTTGAGCGGAACACCAGGCAGGATCATACAGCAGCCGCGTGACTCCGCCTCCTTCGTCACGTCCATAAGAGGCCAACCATTCCATCATGTGCTGAACCTGCTCGGATAAGGCAGATGGCTTCGGTTGTTCAATCATCAATGCAATCTCCCCCATTCCGGCAGTATAAGCTTATTAACCGGTGTTAGTTTATTTAACTTGGCAAATGTCATAAATTAATTGTAGAATAAAACATCACGGAAATCATTCACGGAAGTGTAGAAGAATTGGATGATTTATTGGACATGTTAACCAAAGGGAGCGAGAAATATGAAGTTAGGTGATCTACTAAAGCTGCCCATATTTGACGGAACTGTCATCACTGCGGGAGGAAAGGGCTTGAATCACGAAGTCCACACCGTCAACATGATGGATGCTCCCGACATCATTCCTTATCTCAAATCAAATGAATTATTGATTACGACCGCTTTTCATTTCAAAGATGATCTGGAAGCCCTGCTGGAATTGATCCGGCAGATGAGTCGGCAAAATTGTGCGGCGCTGGGCATCAAGAGCAAGCGATTCCTGGGCGGAATGCCGGATTCAGCCGTTCGATTGGCGGACGAGTTGAATCTGCCGCTGCTGGAGCTGCCTGTCGATCCTTCGCTTGGCGATCTGGTCAACAAAGCGCTCAGTCATATCCTCGACGTGCGGACAACAGAGCTGCATAACGCGATGCAGACGCACCGCCAATTCACCCAGCAGATCATGAGCGGTCAGGGCATCGCCAAGCTGCTCGATCAGCTCTCGACGCTGCTGCGGCTTCCCGTGCTGCTGTTGGGTCCTTACCTTCAGCCGATCACGGGAAAATTCACCCGGCCCGCCACCGCTTCCCGGCTTGAAGCGCTGCTGGTTGGCGGAAGTCGATTCCACGCCGCTCCTTCGGTCTTCTCGGCGTTCTCGCTGCTGGATGAAGAACGCGAGACGCTGACGCTGTTCCCCGTCTATACGCATCGCCAGCTTCATTATCTGTGCATCGAAGGTCTGATCCCTCCCTCCGAACGTTCATCGATCCTGACCGTCGAACAGGCCACCAATGTCATTGCGTTTGAACTCATGAAAGAAAATGCACTCAAGCAGAATCGCCGCCGCATCCAAAATGAGTTTTTTGCCAACTTTATTGGAGGAACGTTCTCGGGCAGTGAAGAGATCGCCAGCCGTGGACGCGAGTTCGGCTTATCCGGCGATCAGCGTTATGTGTGTGCGGTAGGCAAGCTGGATGGAACAGACAAGACGCTCTCCTTCATGCAGTACAAAGCCGAACAGGACCGAATTGCCGAACATCTCGAAGCCGAGCTGAGTCCCTATCGACAGCCCGTTCATCTGTTCACGCATGACCAAGCCTACGTACTGCTCATGCCGCTGACCGAAGATTGGAAAACGGTTGAATCCGCGTTTTTCGCCCTGCTGGAACGTCTGCAAAGCCGGATTGCGATGTATTACGGTTCGGAGCTGTCGTTTGGATTAAGCAGCTACGCCCAGCCGCTTGTGCATATTCCCGTCTCTTACAAGGAAGCCAACGAAGCGCTGTATTTCGCGGGCATGGCGGGCAAGACGCGTTTTATCGAGCTGTATCAGCCCAAGGAAGTGCCAGAGATCCTGCGCATGATCCCTTACGATCATCTGCGCAAATTTTATGCGGATACGATGCAGGGGTTCACCGATGAGACGCTCAAGGATCATCATATGCTGCTTCAGACGTTATCCGTCTATCTGGAGACCCACTGCCAGCTGGCCGAGACGGCGAAGCGCCTGTACATCCATCGCAACACGGTCATCTACCGACTGGAAAAATGCGAAGAGATTATCGGGCGCAGCCTAAAAGATCCGGAAGAGACACTGCGGCTGCGCATGGCGTTCCGAATCAAGGCACTGCTGCCCGAGAGTCGAAGCTCGGATAGCTGATGCAGTGACCGTAGAGAAATGCAGAGCATCACAGAATCCAAATATGACAAAAAAGATCGCGGCTGCGCCCATGCGCAGCCGCGATCTTTGGATGCGAAACGTCTCTTACAAGCTCATGCTACCGCTTAATACCCTCGCTCCTGCAAGAGCTGCTCCAGAAATCCAGCAAAGCTGTCCGCGTAGAGTTCTGCTTCTCCCATCAGATGGTCGAAACGCATGACTGGATATTCGACGGGCACACCCGCTTCGGTAATCGGTGCTGAGACATCGAAATAAAAGTCTTCATCTGCATCCGGTGTGAAGATGTACAGCCGCCCTGCCGGTCGCCAGTCTGCTGCAATATTCAACCGATGATTGTACAGCAGATCGTCGTCTGCCAGGTCCCGATGTTCTGGCGGCACAAGCGTATAGATCCACGAACCGCTCACCGTAAAAGAACCAAATTCCTGAAGCCACCAGATATACGAATCTGGCAGACGGTAACCCAACTCCGCTTCCGCTTCGGCAATCCACGCCGGTTCAACCGACTCCATCGTTCGACGCTTGCTGCCAGGGAATCGATCCAGCCGCTGGCTTAATGTTTCGTAGAGGACTTCTGACACGATCGCTTCACCCTTTCCAGATCAGAATAGAGGCTCCAAGTGGCTCATAAACCAAAGTTGAAGTCACTTGTCGCCATCGATTGACATTACTCGTCAGTAATCGCAGGCTGCCGGAAGCCGCCAAGCCCATAGGCCGAACAAATGGTATCCCGATAAGCATCCTCTGCAAAGTAAAAAGGCCCTATACCGTTCAGAAGCGTCAGCGAATTTCTTGAATCTTCGACACTCTGTACACCAAACTCCTGCCAGATGAAGCATCCGTTCGCTCGTTCAATCCGAATCGATACGGCTCCGCAGCCCAGATCTCCACACGCTGGACAAATATAGAGCGAACGACGGTTATGCGGAAAATCGGCTTCACCGATCAGCAGCAGCCGATTCTGATTCCCACACTGAACTTCTTCCGTTCCCCAGCCCAGGCATCCGATGTCATCAAGATGAGGATACTGCTTACGGACCGTTTCCATTAGCGGCTGTCCATCAATCAGAAACTCCGCATAATCAAAGTCGCATGGATAACCCTTTCTGGTCTGCTTACGCAGGCTTAACACCGATAACTTCTTCATCTCAATCGCCTACTCTCCTGCCTCTTCCCCTGACCCATGAACGCCGGACTATACGAAATAGTTACGCTTTTGTCGTATAACCCGCCAAGCGTTCAAAAAAATCCTCAACTATGTTTTAATAGAGATAAGGGTTTAGGAAATTCGACGGTTAGGAGTGGATACATATTATGGAAGTCTCGCGTTTTCTGCTGCCCAAAGATCAAGTCAAGCATATCCCCTCTTCCGCAAGCATGATGGAAGCGATGGATCTGCTTGAGAAAAATCACTATTCCGCCGTGCCGATCATCGACGAAGAAGGCCGTTATGTCGGAACGCTCTCGGAAGGCGATCTGCTCTGGAAACTGAAAAATACGTTCAATTTCGATCTGAGCACCATGGCGGAGGTTCCTCTGAGCAGCATCAAGCGCTATCGGCACAATGAATCTGTTGTGATCGATGCGGATATGGAAGACATGCTGACGCTTGCTGCTGACCAGAACTTCGTCCCTGTCACCGATCACGACGGCATCTTCCTCGGCATCATTCGCCGCAGAGACATCATCAACTATTACAATGACGGGATTATGGACTAATATTGAGTTTGTACTCCGCACACCAAAAGCGCTCCGGTACGTTTGCTCAGGCAAACGACGGAACGCTTTTTTGGGTTGAATATTTGGCTAATACGCTTTAGGAACAGCCCTCCATTAAAGCCGCAGCTTGTTATTGCACCAGCCGCGTGTTCGCTCGTTTGGCCGCTGCTTCATGCACGTAACGTGTCAGCTCCGCCGACTGTTCGTACCGCAGGAATGGAGTCATGATATAGACCCCGCCGAAATATTCCAGCACCACATCAATCAAAGACTTGGCAATATTCATGCCTTCACGCATGGCGGCTTCCTTGTCATGCTCATAACGCTGCATCCGTTCCAGCACCTGGTCGGTCAGCCGAATCCCCGGCACTTCGTTATGCAGGAACGAAGCGTTCTGTGCGCTAATAAGCGGCATAATGCCAATGAAGATCTGCTGCTTGATGTGCTTGGTCGCCTGATACAATTCTTCGATCCGCTTCTCGTCATACACAGGCTGGGTCATAAAATAGTCGGCTCCCGCCGCAATCTTCTTCTCCAGACGCAGTACGCCTTTATCCAGATGACGGACATTCGGGTCGAAGGCCGCTCCGACCGAGAAGTCGGCTCGAATCCCAAGCGAACGTCCCGAAGGCAGTCTGCCTTCATTGAACTGTTTGCAGAGCTTAATCAGATCAAACGAATTGTAATCGTAAACGGAGGTCGCGCCCGGCACATCGCCCACCTTGGAGGGGTCCCCGGTAATGGCGATCATCTGATTGATGCCAGAAGCAGCAAGTCCCATAAGGTGGGACTGCAAGCCAATCATATTGCGATCCCGGCAGGCGACGTGGACAAGCGGCTTGACGCCATATTTGTCTTTGACGACAGCGGCCAGCGATTCATTGGCGATTCGTGGACTTGCCAGCGAATTGTCAGCCATCGTCAGCGCATCGATTCCGGCTTCCTTGAGCGCTTGAACGCCTTTGAAGAATCCTTCCGTACGCAGCGTACGCGGCGGGTCCAGCTCTACAATTACCGAATGGTCTTTGGCGGCTGTCAGTTCATGAAATCGTTTGCCCGCAGGTGGGACAACTCCTGCTCCTGCCAGTTCTTCTGCTCTTTCCCGAATCTCGATTCTTCCTTCCGCTTGCCCCAATCCTCCAGGAAGCGCTTCCAGAATTTTATCGGTCACAGGTGACGTTCCCTTCACCGCTTCCACCATCGCAGCTACGTGTTCCGGTGTTGTTCCGCAGCATCCTCCAATCAAACGTACGCCTTCGTCCCGCAGATCAAGCGCACTTTTTCCAAAATAATCGGCTCCTGAACGGTAACGCAGACGGCCTTCGTTATACTCGGGAAGACCCGCGTTGGGATAAGCGGAGAGATACGCATGTTTGGGCAGCGGCACCTGCTTGAGATAACGTGTCATATGGAAAGGACCCAGTCGGCAGTTCAGACCCACAACGTCTGCGCCCAGACCTTCGAGAATGGCAAACATCTCGGCCAGCGTGCTTCCATCTTGCAAATAGCCGGAATCCTGGGTGGAGACCTGCGCGACAATCGGCAGCTCCGTCTTCTTCCGAGCCAGGGTCAAGGTGGCTCGCAGCTCCTCGGGATCGTAGAAAGTCTCCAGCAGCAGACCATCCACGCCTTCCGAAAGCAGAGCATCGATCTGACGTTCATTGCTGCGTTGAATCTCGCCAAGCGTGACTTCGCCAGGCTTGGTACTGCGGATTCCCCCGACAGTCCCCAGCACATACGCACCGGTTCCCTGTGCAGCAGAGCGGGCCAACCGGGCACCCGCCCGGTTGATCGCTTCCAGTTCATACTCAAGATTGTAACGTTTCAGCTTGTGATCGTTGGCGGCATACGTATTGGTCTGGATCACTTCGGCTCCCGCTCCGAGGTACGCCTGATGAATCTGGCGTACCTGCTCCGGGCGGGTCAGGTTCAGCTCTTCGAAGCAGCGGTCGATGCCGTTCAGATACAGCAGCGTCCCCATCGCGCCGTCGGCGACGACCACTCTTGTGCGCAGTTCGTCGAGCAGTCCCATTAGTCTTGTCCGCCAGCTACGGCGCCTCCGGCTGCCGTCTTGGCGAACTGCTCACGCAGGGCTTTCGCCGAAGCAACCATCGTCTTCAGGGAAGGGACCACTTCTTCTTCGCGGCGCGTCTTGAGACCGCAGTCCGGGTTAATCCAGAATTGCGCAGGGTCCAGCACTTCCAGAGCACGCTTGGCAATTGATTCGATCTCGGTCTGCTCCGGAAGACGCGGGCTGTGAATATCGAATACACCCAGGCCAATGCCTTTGTCATAAGTGCCGTCCTCAAATGCAGAGACCAGATCACCGTGGCTGCGCGCCGCTTCGATGGAGATCACGTCTGCATCGAGATCGGAGATGGCCTGGATAATGTCACCGAATTCGGCATAGCACATATGCGTATGGATCTGCGTCTCATCCTGAACGCTGGTCGTCGAAGCGCGGAACGCATAGACCGCATCGTCGAGATAATCCTGCCAATCCTGACGTTTCAGCGGCAGACCTTCACGCAGGGCAGGCTCATCGACTTGAATCATGCCAATACCTGCTTCTTCCAGGGCGCTTACTTCTGCACGCAGCGCCAGAGCGATCTGGTTCTGTACAACAGAGCGCGGCAGATCGTCACGAACGAACGACCAGTTGTAGATGGTGATTGGACCTGTCAGCATGCCTTTGACCGGCTTGTCGGTCAACGATTGGGCATACGCACTTTCCGTGACCGTCATTGGGCTAAGGAGCTTCACGTCGCCGAACAGAATCGGCGGCTTCACGCAGCGGGAACCATACGATTGCACCCAGGCGAAGGCAGAAGTCGTAAATCCGGCCAGCTGTTCGCCAAAGTATTCCACCATGTCGTTACGTTCAAACTCGCCGTGTACCAGCACATCGATGCCGATTTCTTCCTGAATCCGAATCCAGCGTTCTGTCTCAGCATGCAGGAAATCGACGTACTGCTGCTCGCTCCACTCGCCCTTTTTCCATTTGCTGCGAGCCTGACGTACTTCGGTTGTCTGCGGCAGACTGCCGATCGTCGTGGTTGGCAGCAGCGGCAGCGGCCAGTGCTTGGCCTGTACGTCACGACGTACCGCATAAGGCGACAAACGTTCCGGACGGCTCGCATCCAGTTTGCCCAGCGCATCGCGGACCGATTCGTCGTTACGCTCCGGCGAAGCGTTCAGGGCGGCTACCGCATCCACGCTCTCCTGAATATCCGCAGCAGCGGCTTCTTCCCCTTCGTTCAGTGCCTTCACCAGTACCGCGATTTCATTCAGTTTCTCATCTGCGAAGCTCAGGCCATTCTTGATCTTGGCATCCAGCGCTTCTTCACTGCGCGTCGTCACCGGCACATGCAGCAGGCTCGAAGACGGTTGAATGAACAATTCCTTGGCATTGGCGGCTTTCTCGATGCGGCGCAGCAGCTCCAGCTTGACTTTCAAGTCGGAACGCCAGATGTTGCGACCATCGATGACGCCAGCGGCAAGAATCTTGTCCTGCGGGAAGCCATGCTGCTCCAGTGCGGCCAGGTTGCGACCACGATCATGTACGAAGTCCAGACCAATGGCTTGAACCGGAAGCTGCACGACTTCTTCATAACGCGATACGGATTCAAAGTAGGTTTGCAGCAGAATGTTCAGTTCTGGGGCAGCCGCAGCAAAAGCTTCGTAAATCTTCCGCAGACGTGCAGCGTCTTCGTCGCTTGTCTCCAGTACCAGAATTGGCTCATCGATCTGCACCCACTGCGCACCTGCTTCGCTCAGTTCCTTGAGCACCTGGGCATACAGCGGAATCAGTTCATCCAGCAGGCTGTCGAAGCGTCCGGCTTCGATGCCGCGTGCCAGCTTGAGCAGCGTGAGCGGACCCACGATGACTGGCTTGCCGTCGATGCCCAGTTCTTCCTTCGCTTCCAGATAGAAAGCCAGCGGACGGTTATGCGTCAGGGTGGGCTTCAGCCCTTGAAGCTCCGGCACAATATAATGGTAGTTCGTATCGAACCATTTCGTCATTGGTGATGCGGCGAACGCCTTCGTGCCGCGTGCAACGGCGAAGTAAGCATCCAGACCATAAACGCCTTCTTCATTCGGTGCAAAAAATGCTGCGCCCGAATCGACGATTGCGGCTTCTTCCTCATGGGCACCCTGTCCGCAGCTGCAATTCTCTTCATGCGATGCCGTGTTGGTTCCGCCTGTAAAGCGCTGCGGCACAAGTCCGAAGGTGAACGCTGTGTCCAGTACATGATCGTAGAGAGAGAAGTCGCCGACCGGAATCCATTCCGTCTTCAGATCCTGCTGTTTCTTGAGGTAGCTCAGACGCAGTTTTTTCGTCTCGCTCTCCAGCTCGGCTTCGTCGATCTTGCCCGACCAATGAGCCTCCAACAGTTTCTTCCATTCCCGCTTTTCTCCAATTCTCGGGTACCCCAGGTTCGCGCTTTTTGCTTGTGTCATCATTCATCTTCCTCTCTGTCGGATGTTGGCGATGCCTGCCTGTCAGCGGCTCGTCTTGAACTTTGATACTGATGATAGGCCAGCAGGCAGAAGGGTGTCAATGGATTGGAAAAGCCCGGGAATGGGCGTTATAGCCAAATTCCATGCCCAGCACTCGGATTTTCTGATAACGGAAAAATTCAGGATGGGAGAGCCAATCTCACTCATCCCTTGTCCAATAAGGACTTGCCTCCTCAACACAAGAAAAGGATCTTCCCGCTGTCTTAGTTGTCTATATCCTGAGGCTATGGCTTACTATAGCTAACACGCATAAGGTAATAGCCTTTTTCGATAAGCAAAAAAAGACGCTATGTCCGCCCTAAGGCGACAAGCGTCTTCTCTCTCACTCTTGGTCATTCCCGCATCCGATCCGCCGCAGCGGTTGGCAGGTTCAGGAACCAACCGATTTTCGCGGATTCAACCAGAACAGGAATGGAAGCAGCAGCAGCGCCAACGCCGCTCCGGCGTAAGACAAAGCAGCATAGCTGGAATGAGCCACCACCATGCCAGACAACGCTCCGCCCGATGCCCCGGCCAGCGCAATCAGCACATCCACCGAACCCTGCGTACGTGCGCGATTGGCGGCAGTCGTGTGATCCACAATCAGCGCAGTGCCGCTAATCAAGCCAAAGTTCCAGCCCAATCCCAGGAGGCATAAGGCAACAATCAACAGAATCATGGAATCGCTGGGAGCCAGCGCGGCCAATACGCCTGCCGCCAGCAGCGTAATTCCTGCCGCAGCCGCCATCGCCAGACGCCCAATCCGATCGACCAGAACGCCCGTGATAAGCGAAGGCAGGTACATGGCACCGACGTGAAAGCCGATCACCAGTCCCACTTCGCCCAGTCCATGTCCATGATGCTTCATATGTACAGGGGTCATCGTCATAATGGCAATCATCACAATCTGCGTTAACACCATAACCAACGCACCCAGCACGATCCCTCTTCGCCCTGCTGTATCGGCAGCCTTGGCCGGAACGGTGCTTATACCTGTTCGTTCCAGATGTGCCGCGATCGCCCGGGAGACCAGCAGCGGATCGGGACGCAGGAACACCAGCAGGAACGATCCAGCCAGCAGATACGCGGCGGCCGCCAGCAGAAATGGGCCAGCCAAGGCCGGAATCCCAATCGAACGCGCAAAATCTCCCGTCACATCGACCAGATTAGGCCCAGCCACTGCACCTACTGTGGTAAATACCATTGCCATGCTAACTGCTGTCGCCCGCTGTCGCGGCAGAGCCAGATCCGTTCCGGCATAGCGGGCCTGGAGATTGGTCGCTGAACCTGCTCCGTAGATAAACAGTGAGACAAAGAGCAGCCCTACGCTGCTTAGAATCGCCGCTGCCACGACCCCCATTGCCCCCAGTCCTCCCGCGATAAACCCAATGCCCAGTCCAGCCCGTCTGCCCAGACGCTGGGCGGCACGTCCAACCCAAAACGCAGCCAGGGCCGAACCCAGTGTAAACAATGCCGTTGGCAGCCCGGTTACCTGTTCACTACCCAGCATATCCTGAGCCAGCAGCGCACCCACGGTGATCCCCGCCGCCAGACCTGCACCCCCAAAGATCTGCGAAGCGATGACAGTGATTAGGGTTCTCTTGTACAGCCTGCGCTGTTTTTCCGGCGACTCGGCGTAAGCGTTAATCAGCGCTTGCTGCCGATGCGTATTTGCTTCTTTCCCCCCTGCTTGTTTCATCCTGCACCTTCCTTCCCCTAATACGAACGACAGTTACTCCCGTCCTTATAGACCTATGCAACTTGCTGCTGTCCACCTGCCCATGCTATCCAACCCTCTTCAATCCGTCAATCCCTGATAACTGGGGGTAAACCTAATAAAAAGCTTCGCCAATTGGCGAAGCTTTAAGCTGATTTTTTTCCATGCTAACGTCGATCCGTTCGCTTTTCCCCATCCATGACATAAACAATCCTGCCGGTACTCTGATCGACCTGGCCGCCAAAACTAAATTCCGAACCTAATGAAACATAAGTTCCATCCGGCTCGACCCGTCCGCTGCTGATTGAAGTCGAATCGCCGAAAATATGAGAAGCATACGCGAGAAACGGCTTGTTGATCTTGGGGAACTTTCCCTGCATTTGGGCGGCGCGTCCACCAAGCAGCTGCACAAACGAACCCTCTCCCTCCTGAACATGCGCCTGCGCCTTGACTACCGGAACATCGCCATCAAATTGGATGAACGAAACGGTATTCCCATACATCATGTAAAAGCGCAGCGCTTCTCCCTGAGGAAACAGGAAAATGAGGTCGGACGTCTCTCCTGCGGTAGTCTCCAGCTTGGGATGAGCATAACGCAGCAGCTGTCCGTTGTTGGCAATGCTCATCGCCGTCTGTCTCGCTGAAGACAGATCGCCTTGATTCAAGATCTGGCGTGTCTTCTGCCCGAGCGGTGAAGCGAGCGTTAATATACCGTCTTGATAACGCACCTCATAGCCCAACGTTCGCAGGAAGGAGGCTTCCACATAAGCATGGCCGCCGATCATCCGCACCGGCTCAAGCAACTTGGGGGAGGGGCTGGTAGAGGTACCGTCATGGTAGACACGACTTCCAACCTTAAACGTATACGTACGATCCCATTGGCTCAGAACCAATGTGTTCGTCGCGGGCTGCCATTTAAGCTGGGCACCGACGGCTTTGGCCATATCGCTCATGGGAATCGCAACATGCCCGGCAGACAGGGATTGGGTATCTGTCTGGATGATGCCGATTGACCCCTGAATCACCGCAGGTGCCGCCCATCCTGTATGGACGCCGAGCGCACCACTCATCATCACTGCCGCGATAACCGCCACACTTTTAGCCTTCATTTTCATCATTCCTGTCCCTTCTCTCCGCTGGCATGCTGTTTCATTAGGTTGAACGCAGCAGATGATGGAAAAGTTCTGTTTTAGTCGCCTCCCACCAGTGTCACTCGATTGCGGCCGGTATGTTTGGACGTATAAAGGGCTTCATCCGCCATCTTGTACAGACGCTCCTCACTGGCTCCCGGCCCCTGAACCCATGCAGCCCCAACCGAAACCGTCACGATCCCCGCTTCCGGATGGCCCGCATGTTCGATCTGTAGGGCAGCCACTCCCTGTCTGACCTGCTCTGCATAACGCAGCGTCTCATCGACGCCTATACCGGGCAGCAAAATGCCAAACTCCTCTCCACCGAGACGGAAAATAAAGCTGCGGCCTTCCATAGAAAAACTTTGCAGCACCTGACCCAGGCGTTCGAGCACCCGGTCGCCTTCAAAGTGACCATACGTATCGTTATATTTCTTGTAGTGGTCAATATCGAGCATCAGATAAGCCAGCGACTGCCCCAATTGATTAGCTCGCGCAATACTTCCGGTGAATACCGTGTTAAAATGCCGACGGTTGTGCAGGCCGGTCAATTCGTCCGTAATGGACAGCCGCTCAATCAGCTTTAAGGAACGATTCAACTCTTCGTTGTTGCGCTCCAATTCCGCTGTCCGCTCCGCCACCAGTTCCTCCAAATGCTCCTTGTGCCGCCTCAGCTCCTGCTCGGAACGTTTGCGTGAGGTAATGTCCTTCACCGTTCCCTGCACCGCCCGCTTCCCGCGATACGTGACGCCGCTGACCTTATAGATCGCGGTGATAACGCGCAGTCCGTCACGATGGATCAGGTTGGCTTCATATTCCGACGGAACCTCCCGATTTTCAATGCGATTCCAGTAATAGCTCTCGACCCGCTCGGCATCCTTGGGATGAATAAAGGTATGATACCGCGCACCCAGAATCTCTTCCGCACGATAACCCAGCATCTCCGCCAAGGCCTCATTGACATAGACGAAACGCCCATCTTGAATCAGGAAGATCCCGTCTTGAATATTATCTACCAGTTCCCGGTACTTGGCCTCCGACTGTTCCAATTCCTCATACAGCGTCGCGTTCTCCAGCGAGAAGACCATATCCCGCGACAGCAGATTGATAATCTTCATCCGCTCCCGGTTAAAGGCCCCTGTCACCAGATTATTTTCCAGATAAATAACCGCAACCGTCCGATTCTGATTGATTAATGGCATACAGACGAGTGAACGCGGACGATGCACACGGACATAGGGATCATCGGCAAGCTCGGGATCGCTGCTGGCGTCGTCATAAATCAAGGTCTTCCGGGTATCTTCGGCGATTTGCAGCAGACTTTCCGGCAGCCGATCGTAGAGCGATGTTTCCCGTACAAAAACAGTCACCCGATCCTGATCGACCGAATAACGTCCTTCAACCATCATCGGACTCTGCCGCAGCAGAATACAGCCGCGCTGGGCGCCCGCATTTTTGATGACAATCTCCATCAGCGCCTGAAGCAGATGATCCAGCTCAATCTCACGCGAGATGGCCTGCGAAGCCAGCATCAAAGCGCCAAGATCGATGCTGCCGGAAGAACCGCTCAGACTGCCCGAACCCGGAATCTCTTCCTCTCGGGAGGAAGCATGCTGGGGATAACGCAGGCTCAACTGACGAACCTTGGATTCAGCGCCCCAGATGGCATAATAATATACCGCTTTCCCCAGCAGGTAGGCACCATAATCCGAATGTCCCTTTTCAAATTGAAAGACAGCAGCCAATTCAAAACTCAGCGCTTTATAACGTACGGGCGCATGCTGCTCCGCCTCCGCGCAGGCTTCATCGTACAGTCTTCCAGCCTCTTTTACATTACCGTCTCGACGCGCCAACTCGGCACGCATAAGACGTACATGCCAATCAAAATTGGCCGGATTCTGGGCCGCCCATCCCCGCAGCCTGCGAATCTCACGGTTCAGCCTGGACTGCCAACGGCGCTGCTTGAGCGCTTCAGGTGGACGTTTGGCGTATAAACAGATCAAGGCCGCATACAGCGCAAATTCTTCCATAAAAGCGGAACCGGCCAGCGCCCCCACATGAGCTTCGGCTTGCAAAAGCTGCGCAGCAGCGTCTTCGTATAGTCCGCTCATAAATAGCTGCTTCATTTTATACAGATGGTAGATCGCAATCCCCGACTGATAATTGGTGCTTTTTAGCTGGTTCAGACATTCTTGTTCACTAAAGTCGGCTCCGTCAAAAGAAGTCGAGTCCTCCAGCAGTCCCGCCAAGGCTCTCCACTGCTGTCTGGCAAGCTTGGCCGTCAGCAGCGCTTCCTGGTACCCGGTATTTTCAATCATCTCTATATAGCGCCCGCTCTCTTCAAGCTGAGTGTTCAGATCCATGTCGGGTTGCCAGAGATTGATATAATAGCAGGCATGGGCCAGATAGAGCAGTTCGCCCGAACGCTGCCCCGCTTCAATGCCTTCGCGGAAGGCCTCTGGAAGTCGATGCCACGGTTCCTGCCAGAGGCGGGTGAACAGGGTGGTCAGCACCTGCACGGCGCTGCGTGAGCGCAGATCATCGAAGTGTGTATTGATGCGCAGCGCCAGATTGCCAAAGGCATAAGCTCCCTGCACATCGCCCATACCGGACAGCAGCAGCGCATAGCCGGTAAAGGCAAGCGCCGATTCCGGTGACAAGCCATATTTGAGCGTAAGTGCAGTTTTCTTGAGCACGATCAGACCAAATAAAGGTTGGTTGCCCGAAATGAAGGCCGCCGGAAACATTCCGATCAGCAGACGCATGGCGAGCTTGATGCGGGAATCGCTCATCGCTGTCCCCGCTTCGATGCGTGGGATGGACGTCGTGGCAAGCTTCAGCTTGACCCGGCCAAGTTCCACGGCGACGGCAGCCATGCTGGCACGGTCGGGCAGACGAATCCCCAGCAGTGACAACCCGCGGCGACCTGCATCCAGCGCCTCCTGCATCCGTCCCAGATAGACATAATAACCAACCTGCATCTCATATAAAGCGGCTGCTTCCAATGGATGGTCGGTCCATTGAAGCAGCTCGGCGCACGCCGCGTCCGCCTCAGCCAGATGCCGGCATAGATAGGCACACTCTGCATAGAGCTTCAGCGCCTCCCGCGTCCGCTCCACCTGTCTCTCCCAGCGCGAAGCGCCCAGCAGATCAAGCGCAGCCGATGCCAGATCAAAGGCAGTCGAATATCCATAAGCCGACTTGGCTACGCGAGCAGCCTCAATGTTCAAGATGACCAGCTGTTCAAGATCCGGTTCAGCTGACATCCACTCCCGTCCTGCGTTCAGATGAGACGCAGCTTGCAGCAGCTCTTTCCCCTGCCCTGCCCAGGAGCCTTCGGAACGTTCGATCAGCGCACGACCTATACGAAGATGAAGCTGGCCAATCGCATCTGGCGTCTGCGCCTCATAAGCCGCCTGTTGAATCCGGTCATGCCGAAACCGAAAACGAATCAGTGCTGTCTCTCCCGATTCAGACCCGTTTCCAGCTTCAGGGCTGGACTGAACGACGATCAACTCCTCTTCCAGGGCTTCATTTAAGCAGCGGCTGACCGCAGCAGCGTCCTGACCGCTGCTTAATCCCAGCAGCTTGGCATCAAATCCAGCACCCAGCACAGCACCAACGCCCAGCAAATTCCGGGTATCTTCATTCAGATTGGAGAGGCGCTGCATCAAAAGTTCCAGCACATCTTCACCAACGGGAAGTTCCGCAATCTGTTCAGCCTGCCAATCCCAAGACCCTCGCCGGAAGTTGTAAGTCAAGAGCCCTTCCCGGTGCAGCTCCCTCAGCATCTCTCGTACGAACAAAGCATTGCCGCGAGTTCGGCGGCGCACCAACGCCGTCAGCGAACGGGTTCTCTCTACATCGGCATGTAGGGCATCAGCGACCAGGGCTTCCAGAGCTTCAGTGGACAGAGGTCCCAACTCGACCTCCGTGACCTTCCGCATTGCACCGATCCGTTCGACAGCAGCCGGCAGCGCATGGCCTTCCCGCACCTCACTTGGGCGATACGCCCAGACCACGGCCAGACCGCAGATCTGCGGATCAAGCAGCAGCCGTTCGATTAACTGCATTTCGGAAGCATCTGCCCGCTGCATATCATCCAGGAACAGCAGGATGGGACGCCCTCCATCCATCAAGCCTCGAACGAAAGCCGCAAAGGTGAGGAAAAAGCGGCTTGTATCCTCCGCAGGCGCGAACAGGTCCAACTCGGGCTGAACGCCAATCCAGGATTCCAGCTCGGGAATCAGGCGGCACATCAAGGCACCGCCGCCAGCCAGTTCACGCCGCAGCGCTGCGGCGGTCTCCGATTCTGCTGGCCTGATGTCGGGCAGTTCATCCGCCATCCGCATAATCAGCCCTCGGAAAGCCTGAATGATGGCTGCGTGAGGCATGCTTCGATTGTAAGGATCACATTTGCCTTCGGCAAACTGGCCGTTCTCCTGCTCGACAACTCGAAGCAGCTCCTGAACCAGGGATGTCTTGCCGGTTCCAGCTTCGCCAGACACCAGCATCAACCGCGGCTGCGTGCCTACACTGCCGTGGAACCATTCCTCGGCGCGACGAAGTTCAGACGTTCGACCATACAGTCGGTGCGGAATCCGTAATCGCTCCCGCAGATCGTCAGCTCCCGGCTCGAATTCCTCTTCGCCTCTTAGACAGCGCAGCAGATCCGCCCTGATGCCCTGAGCGCTCTGATAACGTTCTTCTGGCGATTTGCCCATCAGCTTCATGATGACACGAGACAAGGCTTGCGGCACCCGATCAGGCGCCACTTCATGCGGCGGAACTGGATTTTTGGCCAATAGGGAATATAAATATTCGGGAGCATGTTCTTCCGGATACGGACGTTTTCCGGACGCCAGCTCATATAAGGTCACGCCAAGCGAATAATAATCGGTACGGAAATCCAGCTCTCGATTGATTCGACCCGTCTGCTCCGGGGACATATAAGCCAGACTCCCTTCCGGCAGATGAAGCGCATATTCCGAATCGGAATCGCGCCGGGGTTCCTCAGACAGTCCAAAGTCAATCAATCGAATCTCATTCGTTCGGACATTCCAGACCAGATTGGAAGGCTTGATGTCTTTGTGCACAACGCCGCGCAGATGCACCTCTTCCAGAATATCAATAAATCCAACCATGGCTTCAAGAAAAGCTTCATATTCCGGTTCGGCTTCCGCCCAGATTCGATCCAGCGAACGCCCGCCCATATCCTCGAGTTCAAGGATCAGCAGACCGCCGCGCTCCGCCAGGCGGAGGGGACGCACGACGCCACGAATCTCGGTATTCAACCGTTTTAACAGTCGATATTCCCGTTTGAAGCGCGATACTTCATGTGAATCCGCTGCACCGGCACGCAGAATTTTGAGAATGACAGACTCGCCGGATTCCCCATCAACGGCGCGGTAGACGGCTTTTCGACCATACTCGGAGAACGTTTCTACAACATTAAATTGATCGATCGTCAACATCATCCCATTCCACCTTCAACCACCCGGATGTCGATGTCCTCCTGCTCGGTGTGCACATGCAAGACTCCAGGTTTAGAATCGGGACGGTCCGGCTGCTGCTTCCCAACAAAGCTCAACCTTCATGTAGAGTCTATCGTCCACCCCATCATCATGCGAAGGAACCGCCATGTTGTCCTCTGGGGAAAATCGGGGCGAGAATAACATGCGGACTGCGCGACTTCTACAATGGTGTGGGGACCGACTCAAGCCCCTTATATATTCCTAGCATATCCTATAATATACATGCTGAGAAGACACGATCGAGCTTCATGGACATCAAAAAAGCTGACCGCCCAAATGGACAGTCAGCTTCTGTTGTTACTTGTAATGTTAAATGAGGGAATCGAAAATCGCCTCTGGAGAGAGAAGAGTCCCTACGCTTATTTAGCGGCGCTGGTGACCTCTTGAGGTACTTCGATCTTGTCAATCGCATTGTGCTTGGAGATGCTGCTCTTCATGACCATATTCATGTTCATGTCGATCGCTTCAGCACCTTCACTTGCGGCGCTCTTCATCGACATGGTCATATCGATTGTCGAATCCGTTGGATAGTAGGTTTTTTTGTTCAGTTTGTACACGACGTTCATCTTCTCGATGTTCATCTGATCCATCAGTTGGGACAATTGACCTTGAGGATCGTTTTGACCCATCACTTCTTTGGCAAGCGACTTAATGTCATCACCGGACAGATCTGCCGTCAGGACATAATCATCGCCTTCCTCCGTCACTTTCATGTCTTTGGAGAGCGACTTGAACTGATTGAACGAATCTTCCAATTTGGCCGATTTTTCCAGGGTGGACATAATCATGGCACGCTGTTCCTCTGGCATCTTGCTCCAGTTGCCGCCCATACCATTGTATACGGCTTCCTTGGTGATGTACTGCTCAATGTTCATCTCCTGGCCGCCTTGGTTGGTTGTGATTTTCTGATGGGCACTAAGCGGTTCAAGAACCATGTCCGTGTCCATAGTCGTCTTGGAAGACTGCTCTTGGCCGTTCGCAGTTATGTTTTGTTCAATATCGGCTTTGAGATTATAACTCTTCAGCTCTTTGCTGGCTTCCTGAGCCTTGGTCAGCAGCTCCTCAGCCGACATATCCGCGCTGCTGGCTGCCGGAGTTTCGGCTGCTGGAGTTTCAGTTGCTGCCGGAGTTTCAGTTGCAGCAGGCGTTTCCGCTGTCGTTCCTGTAGAAGCCGTCGTATCCGCAGGCTTTTCTGCCGCATCATTATTTTTTCCGCAGGCCGTAATGCTCACAACGAGCATAGCGGAACATGCTAGAGTCAACCATTTTTTCATTTGTTAATCCTCCTGGGTATAATATGTATCTCTCTCTTTTGGTCATTAAACCAAATCCCCTACTTTATAACGGTTTTACACGAATTTGCATCGTAAGACGTAGAAAAAATACGATTAGAGGCTCTTACATACCAGGCAAGCAACAAAAAGAAAAAGGGGCTTTTGCCCCGCTTTTGAAAGGGGCTTTTTTCATAAAATACAGCGAGAATCATTCGGACTTATGACCGAGTTTCTTCCTCTATTGGTTAATCCATTAATCTGTTAATCCAGTTCTGCACGGGAAAACAGATCCTGAATCAGGGGTTCGTTCTCGCACGCTTCCTTAAACGCATAAATAAACAGCTCAAGAGCCTCCCGATCATCCGAATAGGCGGCGAACATACTGCCTTCGGGATCGAATTTCACCCGTCCTACCAGATGAGGCATTTTCTCCTGTAAAAAGACCGCTGCAAGCGATGCCCAATCATAGCCGCTGCCCTCAAACCCTTCATCCGCACGCCGCTGAAACAATTCCGTGTGATAATCCCCAACATTCAAAATAACCGAGGCGTTTCCTCCTTCATGTTCCACCCACACAAAAGGCTCCAAGCTTCGCTGCTGCTCCGTCATCGGTAATTCCTCCTCTGCATCTTCTGGGATCATCGTCTGCACACTTCGGATTCATTGATCGGTTCCGTTTGATTACAGGCTTTATTTGACTACAGACTTCCCTTTCAATACAGACTCTATTTTACTACACGCTCACCTTCTCGACAAAATAGCGCCTTGCCGTCTCGACAAAAAGCTGTACGGCGGGTGACGCCTCCTCCAGAGAAGGCAGAACCATACCAATGCTGCGTACAATGGAGGGATTCGTCTGCCGTACTTGCAGGGCATGGGGGTGCATGGACAGCGCCATCTCGGATACGATTCCAATCCCCAGACCCTGCGTGGTCATCCCTACCATCGTACTGACATTATGTGTGGTAAACGTAATTCGTGGCTCAATCCCCTCGCGTTCAAAAGCCTGAAGCACAGCCACCTCATGACCTCCCCGGCACAGAATCAAATCTTCGCCCTCCAGCTCCCGGATCGCCACCTGCGGATGAGCATGCAGCCTGTGGCCCTGGGGCAGCAGAAGCAGCATCCGACTCTCGGCAAGCTGTACGGTATCCAGACCCGGAGCAGGCAGCAAGGTCAGGCCGATGTCGTATTTCCGCTCATGCACACCCTCCCGAATCTCATCTGCCGTTCCTTCACTCAGTTCAAAATGAAGATTGGGATAATTCCAGCGCATCTCACGGATGATGGTCGGCAGAAAATAAGCGGAGGCCGAAGGAAAAGCGCCAATCGACACACTGCCTACTTCAATGCCTTTGTCTGCTGCAACCTGCTGGCGAATCTTGTCCATCCGCTGGATGATGGCGCGAAATTGCGGCAGCAGCTCCGCTCCAAGACTCGTCAGCGTAACGCCCCGTTTACGATCTCGCACCAACAGACGGGTCTCCAGTTCGGACTCGATGGCCGCAATCGCGTGACTGACAGCCGGCTGCGTCATATGCAGTTCTTCCGCAGCGCGGGTAAAATTCAGACTCTCCGCAACTTTGACAAACACCAGGATTTGCGTAATCGTCATAACTTTATCGTTATCTCCTCTATGCAAAACATTCATTTTATTTATGTTCATTTTCAGTATACGCTTAATCAGCAGGTTACACCAAAAAAAGCGAAATCGCCCATGCACGGGCTTACCGACCCGAGTATGGCGCTTCGCTTCAAGATGAAAGGATGATTCAAATGTCTACGACCTTCTCGCCGCGCAGAACGCTGCTTATGGTCTTGTTTCTGGTGCTGGTCTGGGGGATCAACTGGCCGCTCACCAAAATGGCACTGCCGCATACCCCGCCTCTGCTGTTCTCCGGTCTGCGTACCCTGATCGGGGGACTGATTCTACTGCCGATCGCCCTGCGTCGTCTGCCTTCCCTGCGTTGGAAAACCAATGCCCGGGCCTATGTACTGCTGGGTCTGTTGAATGTCGGCGGTTATTATGGACTTCAGACGATTGGCATCGGGTATCTGCCTGCCGGACTCTTCTCCACTCTCGTCTTCCTTCAGCCTATTCTGCTCGGCGTCTTCTCCCGAATCTGGCTGGGGGAAATGTTAAATGCCTTTAAGGTCATCGGACTGATTCTTGGATTCGCTGGTGTGGCCGTCATCAGCCTGGGAGGACTTGAAGGGCATCTGTCCCCGCTGGGCATCGTCCTCGCGCTTGCTTCCTCACTCTGCTGGGCATTGGGCACCATCTATATGAAAAAGCAGGGCGCAAATTTCGACTCGGTATGGGCGGTGACCCTCCAACTGCTGATCGGCGGCGCAGCGCTGCTGCTGCTGGGAAGCGGGACGGAGAGCTGGGGCGGCATCGCCTGGACCCCTTCATTCGTAGGCATCCTGCTGTTCATCTCGCTGTTTGTCATCGCTGGCGGTTGGCTGATCTATTTCCTGCTCATCGACGCCGGTGAAGTCAGTACAGTCGGCGCTTATACGTTCCTGATCCCTGTACTTTCCAACCTGTTCAGCATGGTGCTGCTCGGCGAAAAGGCCACGGTGTCGCTGCTCATCGGTCTGCTGATGATTGTCGGCAGCATCGTATTCGTCAACCGGCGCCCAGCGGCGAATGTTCTGCCGAAATCCACTGCTTCTCCTGAATGTTCGGGTGATTAAGCCGCAGGACACATGGAACGAACCAACACGCAGCTGCACACTCGCCTGCAAGCTGCATGCTTTTCTGAAAGCTTGAGCCTGACTCAACAGGTGATGTGTGAGAAAGCTTTACTTTCAAAAAGGTTTCTCGGAAGCCGCTCGATGCGGCAGATTCACCAGCCGCTGCGCCAACTCTTCGGGCAGCGGCTCCTTGCTTAGACTGGCCAGCACGTCGGCGTCAGCCCCGTGCTTCTGCAAATAAGCTTCCAGCTGCGCAGCTTTTTCTGTGCGTCCCATCAATGCGTAAGCGGCAAACCACACTTCCGGACTGGCGATTCGCAGCCCCCGCCGAACACCGCCCGTATAAGCAGGCAGCTGGCAAAGCCCCTGTGCAGAACGAATGGCAAAGCCAATAATCACTTCAACTTCAGGCTCCAGCCCTTCGATCTTGAGCTTGTGTTTACTGCCATACAGCTCACTCACTCCCTGTTCAGCAGTCAATGCCAACCCATGCAGTGCTTGGCGTATCTCAGCTTCCGAGGCGTCCGTCATCAGATCCCAGTCCCGCACCGATTCGACCAGTCCCAGGCCGAACAGCGTCCCGCTGCCGCCGACGACATAATCGACGCCCGCCTGTTCCAGCCGCTTCGAGATGCTGTGCAGGGTCTTCAGCTTCTCCTGCATCTCCTGGCTTAGACTTATCGAAGATTGTTCTCCTCCCCGATTAAGACCTGTGTGTTCCTGTACTGACTTTTCTGTCATGGATGACTCCTCCAGCCCTGTCTTGTATTTGGGGCTGCTTCAGCCACCTTTGCTGACCATTGTATCATGAAGCAGCCAGCGCTCACTTCATCCAACAAAAAATAGACCTGCCAGCAGAAGATCGATTCTGCCGACAGGTCTATGTGTATAAAAGTTAATCCTGTTCCAGTACACGGAAATCAGTCAACAACGAGACCACCTCGTCGTTTTCATCAATTCCCCAATACGAAGCGTAGACGCCATCACCATCACCGGAGGTGAACAGAATGACATTCAACCCGGTCTCCTCGTCGGTCACCAGATTGCCCCATACATTATCATGTTCTTCAAGCACATCCGCGACCAGATCATCGTACAAGCTGACATATTCGTCGCCCAACTCTTCTTGAAGTCGTTCATCCAATGACTGGAGCGCATGCAGCGCGTCTTCGTCGGCGAAGCTTCCGATTCCGGCGTCAACCGGATAACCGAAGATCTCGTCTTCCTTCAAAGTAGACCGATCTTGTCCAGGGCGAACCGCCAGTTCCCAACGCACCGGCTTGTTGTCGGCAAGACGAAGCTCTGCTCCGGCAATGACACCGTGATGTTCGCTGTGCCAGGCATAGACGGGATAAGTCCCAGGCTTCACTTCTAGTTCAAACGCTTCCAAAGGCGAAGTCAGGGGATCGCAGGCCACCACGCGGCCCGATGTAATCTTGAGCGGCTCCAGCGGCTGTGGGCGCAGTGCCCCTCCAGACGGTTCCAGTAGATCTTGCAGCAATTTCGACATCGCACATCTCCCTCTCTGCTTCAGATACACTCCAACTATGTATACCCCATTTAGCGAAGCTCGAACTCCAGCCTTGTAGGGCGCCCATTTTCTTTCTTACTTTACGTCTTTTGTTCCGCGATGGGAAGACGCAAAAACCGCCTTAACCCAGACATTTGGGCTGCGGCGGTTGAGAGATAACGGGGGGGATGCCCCTCTGTAGGTTCCTATGTAGTCATGCGGACCACCGAATTATCGGGCATATTCCATCAGCTGCTGGCGTTCAAACTCGGCACCGGCGTGACGCAGAAATTCACCGACAAAAGCGATCTGTTCCCGGCTGTACGCGGTCAGGAAAGTGCGGAATCTTTCTTCCTCCTGTTCGTGCAGTTCACGGTGAGTATCAAACACTTCTCTTCCCGCAGCCGTCAGGCGGTAATAGATTTCTTTGCGATTGTGACGCATCCGTTCACGCTTGACCAGACCTTCGCGTACCAGCCGCGTTCCGATCTTGGTTACGCCCGCACGCGATAGACCGATTTTCTCCGCAATGGTCGTTCCATTGATCGGTTCGTGCAGACCGATGCAGCGAATCGCATTGACGACCGTTAAGTTGCCGACCCGACTTCCGGTTTCCTCGTCTTCGATCATCGCACGCAGACGAGAAGGTTCGGTTTGTTTATGACTTTCGTACCGATGCAAAAAGTCGATGATCTGGCCGTACAATTCTCCCGGTGCCGTTTGATGACGGTATGTGTTTGTTTCCATGATATTCGCTCCTTGCTGATAGAATGGGAATAAGAAAGTTAAGCTTGAAGCCGACAAAGCTCAACATGGCAATTGCATATAACATGTATCGTCCCGAAGTTCGACGGAAAGGTTAATTCGTTTCCGATGTCCTCAATATATCTTAATTGAGAATGATAATCAACTAGAAATTTTAAATTTTTTTCTGCCTTTCCCGCCTAGAAATCCCCAAAAATAAAGCAAAACCGGCTTCGCAGCAGCATTGCGAGCCGGTTTACATTCTCAATTAGCGATGAATGGACCGTGTTAAACGGAACGGCATCCGTCGAATCCCAGCCTGCAAGTAAAGGAATAGACTAGGGCTGGAGCCGTGCCGCCTGCAAGAACGTACGCCAGCGAGCCTCATGCGCTCGCAGTTTCTCCAATTCCCCGGCAAGCGAACGGGCCTGTTCTTCAAGTACAGCCGAACTATCCGTGCCCTGCTGATAACGCGTCAGAAAGTGCAGAAACACATCCACTTTGCGCAGCCGCATCAGCAAGGGGATGGAGTCGATCTCCGCTGGCTCCAGATCAACCTCGCCCCTAAATCCATCGAGAAAGGATTGAACGGCGAACTCTTCGTCCGGCAGCCCGGACAGGATGACGGCAAGCTCCATCGCCCGCGCATCATGTGTACAGAATTCAAAATCGAGCAGCGCGGCGATTCGCTCTGGCGCTTCGGCTTCCACCAGCAGATTGGAAGCGTTCAGATCGCCATGAATCAGCTGGTGCGGCAGATGCCGCAGATGTTCGACCTCACGCAGAATCTCCGCGTAGGCCTCCGCCAGCAGCCGAAGCTGCTCCTGAACCCCTGCCAGCGAAGCAGGCGGTGTCGTGCAGAATTCCCGCACCTGCTCCAGCCCGCAGAGCGGATAAGCCTCGCCCAACTCATAATAGGGACGATAGGCCGGCGCTCGCTCCGGCTGGACCTTCGCCAGCGCACATGATAATTGGCCGGCGGCGGCCCCAAACGCATAAAGGGGACGCCCATCGTCGTCCGCCGGTCGTATGCCTTCAATATACGCGAATATACACGCGTAACGACCGCTGCCGTCCTCCAATCGGACGAGCGTCTCCCCCGCCCCGCCGCTCTCGCGCAGCGGCACCGGCGTCCTATAGGGCAGTCCGGCCTGCGCCAGCTTGAGCAGCACCTCATGCTCAAATAAGATCCGATCCGCTTCCTGATGCGTCTCGTAGACACGCAGCACGTATCGCCCACCCGCATGGTTGACGAACCGTGTCGTGTTATTCCATCCTTGCGCCCCCGCTTCGGGCGTTCCGGTATAATCCGGCCAATATCGCCGGATCACAGCCTCCAACACACCGGGCGCTGCTTGTCCCGCGCTTCCTGTCTCCGTCATCTGTTCGCTCCTGTTCCTCATGATTCGTTATGCTAGCTTCATTATAGCGGGAGCCGATCTCTTATAGGAAGCGGCAGCCGGACATCCAGAGACGCAGCGACCAGTTCGTCCACATCCGATTTGATCCGGCTCCACATGAGAACCATTCGATCATGATGCCCTCGGCAGATATAATCGGCGCTCAGTCGATCCTCCAGCCTCTGTTGGCTGACAATCTTGATTGTACGCAGGCGCAGATGATAACGAACTTCGCGCATCTCATGCCGTGCTTCTTCCCGCAGCCTTTCCAACTGATGCAGGAGTGCGCTGCGTGTGCGCAGGGAAGAAGTTTCAATACGCTTCAGATCTGCATCCAGCACCTTGATGAGATAGGGCAGTACCAACATCGCGCGGATCAGCAGCAGGTCGGCTTCGGTGGCTCTCTCCGTCGTTTTCATGCTTCGACGCTCCTTTTTCGTCGGTTTCCCCATGCAGGGGCGACGAACGTCATCTCTTCCGTTTTCAAGTTTATTATACCTTTTTTATCGCAAAACGAACATACGTTCCTTATTTTCATTTGGTAGGATTCGGCTTTTGTTTTGGGATGACACCAAAAAGAACCGCCCACGGCTTGATGCCGCGGGCGGTTCTAAGATTGGACTGTCCTTTGATTAAGACCTGCCCGATGACTCGGTCATGCTGTTATTTCGCTGCCTTCTGTGCTTGCAGACGATGCACAGACCTGGATCATTTATTTTCCAGAAGCAGCTTTGATCTCAGCCGATGCCCAGTGTCCCGGAGCAACGTCAGGCCACCCTGATTGTACAGGCGTGGTGGATACGCTGCGGTTAAACAGCACATTCAGTACCTTGACGGCTTCAGCACGCGTCAATCCTTGCGATGGACGGAACGTTCCGTCCGGATACCCTTTTAACACCCCTGCTGCGCTGGCTTGGGCAATGGAAGTCGCAGCCCAGCCGCCGGATACATCTTGATAAGACTTGGCCGATGACGCTGCTGCATCAGGAAGCAGCGAAGCCGCAATCTTGGCCATTTCAGCACGGGTGACTGGCGCGTTAGGACGGAAGTTGCCTGCTCCATCTCCAACCATCAGGCCCGAACTGTGCAGCGAAGCAATTTCTGCGGATGCCCAGTGGGAACCTGGGACATCCGGGTACGTTACGCGATCAGATGAGTTGGCCTTCGCTCCGGTCAGACGAGCGAGGGTAACGGCCAATTCCGCTCTTGTCATGACTTTTGAAGGCTGGAACGTTCCATTTGGATAACCCGACAGATAAGGCTTCGACGTGTCGGCAGCACCCGCTTCATTCATGCGTACAATCGTGAAGGTACTGAACTTATCGACGGTAATCGCAACGCCCTGGAAGCGACCTTCCTGATCGTAATACGGAGTTCCTTGTTGAACTTCCAACTCTCCGTCGCTGTGTTCGATGTAGACAACCATCTGCGACAGGAGTTCTTTGACTGCATCTGGTGTGCTTGGAACGGCAACCCCTCGCAGAGGAAGAACCACTTGCGTGGTGATCGCCGAATAGTTGGTCTCGATGTCGAGCGGCACGCCAACCACTGACAGACTGCGACCGGAAGCAGTCGATTTCAACTTGTCCGAACTTTGAATCCGGCTATCCAGTGCATTTTTCTGCGTGGCATCTTTGATTGGAACCAGTCTGAAGTAAGCTTCTCCGCCCTTGGTTTGCAGACCCTTGAGCGTTGCTTCCGACAAGACAAGGCTTCCTTCCGGTACAGCGATCTCCAACTTGACTTTGCCAGCCGCCAGCGTCTGGATTGCCAAGCTGTCCAGCTTGATTCTCCGTTCATCGGCAGCAGAGCCAGATGGATCGGAGATGGTCATACGAACGCTGCGATTTGGCGATTGCAGAGCTTTCTGCACCATTTCTGCGGCGTTGGCCTGACCCAGGCTCAACGTATCAATCTTACCGCTCTGAGGCGATTCGACACGCTCTACGCTAATGGCACTCTTCCACTGCGTTCCATCCACGTCGGTCTGAACCGGACGGGTAGGCGGCGTTTGTGCAACCGGTGGAGCAGACTCTTCGGAAGCCAGACGGTCAACCGCAATGGAATACGTCTGCGAAGCGGTGCCGTCGGCTTTTTCCACATTAATCAAGATCATGTTCGTTCCGACCTTGAGGTTGTAGGAGAAGCCTCCGCCACCTGTCTGCTCTTTGCCGTCTACAGACACGATCGCCGTCGGATCATTGGCTTGCGCCGTAAAGCTGAGCGCACCTTGCTGAACCGTCTGAGCCGTATAGCTGTGACGGTACGGCGAGAACTCGGAATCGAGTTTTACATCGACCAGAGTCAACCCGGACAGAAGCGGTGCCTGTTTGGGTTCCGACTGCTGTCTCAGCACAGTGATGGTATACGTGATCTTGGTACCATCGGCTGCCGAAGCTTCCAACGCCAGGGTCTGAATGTCACGGGTGATCGATACACTTTGTGCACCCGTGATCGTTTGACCGTTCAAACGAAGCTGGGCAGCGGAATCAGCTGGAACAGCTGTCAGCATCAATTGGTTGACCGATGCCGGAACACTAACCTGATAGTTCCGGACGGTCGAGGTGAAGTTGGACAGGTAGGACTTGCCTGCGCTCTCCAGCTTCACATTTTGCAGGCTGGCATCGCTGCTGGCCGCACGGACGATATGAACCTCATACGTTCGCGTGCCCGACCCATCCGGCGATACCACTTTGAGCGCGAAAGTATTGTCCCCTACGTTCAGAACCAACGGCGAGGAAGCTTGACCATCCGTTACACTCGTTTGCTGAAGCGTAATCTGGGAGCCTGGCTTCACCGCTTGAGGCGTCAGCGTGATCTGATTGATGTCATGGCTCACGTAAGCCGTATACGAGTCTTGAACGCTCAGGAATGGAGAAGCTTGAACGACTTCGCCATTTGTTTTACGAATCGACAGCTGTTCAAGTGCGGCAACTCCCGAACGGAAGCCTTTGATCTGTACCGTATACGTCTTGGGCTGACCAGAGACCGGCACCACTTGAACATCCACGGAGCGACCCGAGTTTGGTACGTTCAGTTCCACGAAGCCTTTATCGCCCAGTGTTTCTCCCGCCACCTTGATCGTTGCAGCTCCATTGGCCGCTACCGCATAGAGGCGGACTTTCTCGGACGATGCGGCTGCCGAATAGGTGGTTGTGCCATAGTGGAACGGAGCGCTCATTACCGCTCCCCCGAATGTCAATGCCGACAGATCGGAAGTAGGAAGCTGTTGAGCCTGCCCGCTATCCCGCAGAATCTCAAATCCATATTCGGTCTTGTTGCCAGCGGCATCCTGGGCAGTCATCACAAAGTTCTTGCGATCTTCTGCACTCTGCCAATCCAGCGGAGCATAGTATACAAACAAACCTTTGTCATCCAGAGGAACTTTAACATCATTGATCGTGAGCGAAGCTCCCGAATCCGTCTGGCCGGTAATCAGAACCCGACTGTCCCGGCTAATCAGACCGTTCAATGCCACCAGTTCTCCGGTGCTGCCTGGACCATTCGAGGCAATCAGCAGCGGTCCCGTACGGTCGATCGAGACTTTACGATATACCAGTCCACGGTCTCCTTGATTCGTCACCGATTCCAGAACCAGATCATAATCACGTTCCGCCAGCGTCGTCACCTTAAGCAGTTGGTTCAGATCGAAATCAACCGAACTTCCTGCCGTCACATGCTGCTTGCCTGCCGGTTGACCATTGATGGTCAGCGTCAGTTCCGCTTCTTGATCCGAGGTCACATGGAACTTGGCCTTCTGCGCCGCAGCGATCAGCAGCGTCTCCTCCGTTCCGTCATAAGACGAGAACTTCTGCTCGGTTACGGAGTTTGTGTCCGTGTTCAGCGTAACCTCCAGTTTGGCTGGTGCAGGGACCGGAAGATTCACATTTACCGTTTGCGACAGCGGGCTGAGCGCGGCACTGCCGTTCTTCTCTCCGACTACCGACACAGCCAGCGTATAAGCGGCTCCGGTAGGCAGACCCGATACCGTCAGAGACTGAACGGCACCGCTTTGCGCGGCAAATTCGGCTACAGGTTCAGCGGTTCCCGACGATGCCACCGTCCATACGCGATACTGCTCAACACCGCCAGCAACGGTTGGCACACTCAACTGAATTTCTCCGCTGCCTGTCGATTTGACAGTTGGCTTCGCAGGAGCTTCCAGTGTCTCATAAGCCGAGACGGTATAGCTGTCGGCTGCTGTCTTGTACACAGGAGCCCAGCCGCTGCCTTCCGCAACGACCACTACCCGATAATTCCCCGGTACAACCGTTGCGGGAACGGTCAGTGTTTCACTGCCCGCAGCAGACAGACCGGTTGCGATCACTTCGCCACTGTCGGAAGCTTCTCCCGCAACCAGCAGTACCGACACCTTCGTATCCGCAGGCATATTTGCAGCAGCCCACGAGACATTCAATTGATTTTTGGCAGCCAATACCGGAGTGGCCTTCGCCTGTTCCAGTGTTGGCACTGGCAGAATCTTCTGGATCGTCGGTACGGCTTTGTTCGTCGTACGCGCTGTCCATTTGCCGGCTTTTGCGCCAATCAGTGAGATGTAGAGGGTATCCGACGATTCATTCGCCTGTTGATTCGAGACGACCTGAACTTCCGAATGGGTCTCTACACCTGCTTTTTGCCAGACGGCATTGTGTTTGTCGGAAGTCTCATCGAAGACCAACTGCACGACTTTGCCATCCGGATCTTTTAATACCGTATCCTTGTCCGCGCCTTGAAGGGCCAACAGGAAGTCACCCGATTCCGGGAAAGTCATGGAAACGGTATGCGCACCGTCCGCGATCAGCGGCTTAGGGGATTTCAGCTTGCGGCTGCCCGCATACGTAGTCACATTGACGAAACCTGCACTTTGTACCGTCCATGTTCCCGCAGGAGCAGCGTCCGGCAGGACTACACTCATCTTATGTGAAGCTTCATCGTAATAAGCGTTCCAGCCTGTCGCGCCCTGCGAAGTGACCAGCGGGTACAAGGTGCCATCTGGTGCATACAGCGCAGTATCGCGCTCTGCCCCGTTAATTTCGACAATACTTTGCGTAGTTGAGGTCTTGAAGACTTCAAATGACGTTGGGTACAGACCTTGATCCAGCCATTTCTTCACATCTGCTATCGTAGCGTTCGCAGGTGCGGCATAAAGCGATACATTGGCCGAACCTCCGCCATCTACCAGCCACGTATCGGCCTGTGCAGCATCAAGGATCGCATAAACGATTCCTTCCGATGTCACATAACGGTTGGCCTGTTCGCCTTCGGTATGCAGGACATAAGGGCGACCGTCTGGTTTGTACACCAGCGTATCTCCAGTTGTCCCACTAACCTGAAGCAGATAGTTCCCACGCTCCGGAAGCTCAAAAGTCGTCACGCTGCGGGAATCCGTCTGATTCCACCAGGCAGCCCACTGACTGATCTGGCTATCCTTTGCCGCATACAAGATCCGATTAACCGAAAGCGTCGTGCCGGTCTTGGCATGCAGGTCTACCTTGACCGAACCCGTCGTCATGATCTGAAGGAAGGTCGTATTGGATGGCTCATCATAATAACGCTGTACGTTCATTGCCGGATTTTTATTGATCTCTACAGAAGCTTGAGTCTGATTGCCGCTGAGGGTCATCAGCAGGTTCGACGTATGATCCACATCGAAGCTGTAGGTTACGGCATCAGCGCCATCCATCTTGGTCGTGACCGAAGGTTTCAGATCGATGGTGGTCATCTTATCTTCTACAATACGTGCCGCGCCTTGAGCATCAATCACACCGGAAGGCTGATTTTTTTCACTCTTACGCTGAAGATTCAGAGTCGATTCGCCCACCGGTGCAGCAGCGGCTCCCAACCCGGCTCCATACATCGCACGAGGAGTCTGGGACTTCATGGTGAACATGTCGATAATATCTGCTGCCTCCGACGCATACTCCAGTGCAGTCCACCACTTGGAAGGCTCCGGTGGCGGCATCTTCAGTTCAAATTCCATCAAGTTCTTGCTGAACGTGTACGTCATCGTTACGCCAACCTTGTTATAGGTGAACGCGCCGCGAAGCGTCTTGTCGTTCATCGTAATATCCACATTATTGACGGTTGCACCGCCAACTTGCGGAATACTCTTTGGCACTTTAACCGTCGCCTTCATCTGTCCCGTGAAGCCCAGTTTGTTGAAGGAGAATGTCTTCATGCCGCCACGAATCACATCATAGATGTTCATCGTGCCTTCAGAACTGAAACCGGAGAGACTGAATCCCTTGATCCCTGCTGCTTTTGGATTCACAATGGCCGTAATATTCGCCTGATCGACCGGGAGCCAATACAGGAATTCCGGCCCTGTTGCCGTAAATCCATACGAAGACAGGTTCATCTTCAGCTCATCGGTATCAAACATATGGAACGCATAATCCACACTAGGATGTTTTTGCGTAGGAACCAGAATATCCGATACCGAACCGGTTACCGCGAAGCGCTGCGGAATGTTGGACATCCCCGACAGATCTTTGACATTTCCGTAGATGTAGTCTACCTGAAGGCCTGTCGAAGCCAGAGGAACTTTACGGAAAGTCCCGAAGTTCACGCTGTCCAAACGTCCGTATTTGGTTCGCATATCCAGTTGGAAGCCCAGATCGGTTCCAGCCAGCGCGGCGTCAGCAGTCATTCCCACATACGGGAAGCGGCTGTCTACCGTCAACGATGCATTTTTCGTGTCAAAAGGTCCAATTTTCAACCCTTGCTTGAGGTCATATTTGCCCACAAGGTCAAATACATTATCGTGGAATTTCAGTGAATCAATCGGAAGTGTTCCCCCGACTTGTCCACTGCCTGCCGTGAATCCGGCTTGGAGGTCACCGCTCAGACGCAGACCGCCATCTGTGAATACCAGCGACTTCAGCGTAATCGGCATGCCCACTTTGGCATAATCCGCTGGAGCGTTGTTTTGAATATCGACCGCGAATTTATCCGATGACCATTCAAAAGCTCCATCCAACAGGGTGTAAGAGATGCTTGGCCCTTCCGTACCCCCGCCGTTGACATACAGACGTCCCTGACCGCGAATGATCGACTTGCCGCTTGGATCACTCTTGTCTACCGTCAATTGAGTGCCCTTGAACATGACGGATTGGTTGATCGTGACGATCTCATTCGGATCATTGAGCGTGTAGACTTTTGGCGCAGAAGGATCTTCCGTAAAAGGCCCTTGAAGCGTCAAAGCAGACGTCTCGTTCTGTGCAGAGGTGCTCGGTACATTGACACTGCCGAAGTTGCGCGGCTTGTAGAAGTCGAGCGCCGTAATCAACAGTCCTTCCTTGAAGGAAGAATCGCTGTAGAAGGCGTGCTGAAGCTCTACGTCATATTTGCCTGGAGGCAGATCGTCTTTCCAGGTCAGCTCCAGCTGACGTTCGTTCAAGATGTTAAAGTCCAGCGGATATTTCGTTCCATTGGCGGACTGTAGATAATAATCGATACCGGAAATCGGCTTGCGAAGCAGATTGGTAATTCCCGTACCGACCGCTACAATGCGCTTCTTATCCTTCACATGCAGCGCGACCGGACCTACGCGTGCGTAAGTGACGTCAGGTGGCTGCATATTTGGATCGTCTTTGAGAATAAATCTTGCCGTATCTGTATAGGAAGTGCCCAGTTGGTTGGTTGCATAGCCCCGAACCTCGTATTCTTCCTGCCAGGTCAGACCTTTGATCGTGGTCGTGAACGTTCCCGTCTCGCCGGTTACTGTTCCGGTATACGCCTGCTTGGTCCAGGCTTGCTCCGTCTCCCCGACATCCGCGAACAGACGGTATTCCACACCCCGTGCGTTAACCGTACTTCCACCCGTACCATAGACATCGGTAACGACGCTGACCGAATCATCGGTATGCGCAGGCGATGTATCAAAATTCAGAATCGGCTCGGTGGTCATCTTGACCTTGGGAGGGGTAGGCGGTGTATAGCCAAACACCCATGTGTCGTTGTTGACGCCGCCCGGATCTGTATGGTCCAATTCTGGATTGCCACCCTTGACTGCCTTCTTGTATACCTTGAGATAACTTTGCAGTCCACCGAACATGACGAAGTTTTCGCCATCGAACGCCATACGCGCAAAGCTGCGCGGACGTGGATAGTTATAAGGCAGGACGGCAATCCCCGGGTAGTCACCCTCTTCAAGGTAAGCTTCTACAGGCGATCCGTAGCCATTCCAGCTCGGCTCCCAGCCCGTGCCGGTCCAACCATAGGCAACCTGTGGATGACCGATGTTGTAACCGCGAATGGTCGAGTTGGATGGAATGATATAGTCTTTTGTCAGATGGGCGCTGCCCGAATAGACATTGACAAAATCCTGCGCTCCGCTGACCGCGACAACCCGGCGTCCGTCGTAAGCCATGGCTTGCCCCCATCGGCCGTAGCTTTCCGGGCCACCCTGCGAAATCCAGGTCTGGGCAGCTGAATCCCACAGCCAGGTATCCGTCAAACTTTTGTTGTACGTGACCTGCTGCGAATTATCACCGAATCCTTCGGTGACAACGCCCATATTACCGCCAAACAGCACGGCTTTTGTTCCGTCGAAGGACATCTGTCCATCATACACGCCAGGTGGCGAGGTCGCTGGAGAGGCTTGTGTCCAGGCCGTTCCATCCCACAACCAGGTATCGGACAGAGGCGTCTTGTTGGCTCCGCTGCCTGTATATCCGCCGAACAGTACCAACTGCTTGCCATCGTAGGCCAGCTGTGCGCCTGCACGTGGACTAGGTGAAGCACCCGCATAGAGCTTCCAGCTTGCGGAAGCCCCATCCCACAGCCAGGTATCTCCAAGCAGCGAACTACCGCTGCCTTCACCACCAAAGAGGAGAACCTGCTGGCTGGTTGGATCGTAGGCCATCACCGACGATTTGCGTGCGGAAGGTTGAGGGCTTAGACCCATCACTTCGTTCCACGACTGCTGCGTGCCATCCCACAACCACGTATCATTCAGCAGGTTGCCCGCCGCATTTTCGCCACCAAACATCAGGACTTTATTTTCCTTTTCGTCATAAGCCATGACGTGTTTGATGCGCGACTCAGGCGGCAGATTTAACGTAATCTGCTTCCATGTGTAGTTGGACAGCTTGCCAATATCCTTAGGTGTCGGCGCATACACATTTTGTGTCACCGTCATCGCGCCAAGCGATTCGGAATTGGCAGGCTCCTGCGTATTGGCATTGCTGCCTGAAGCGGCTGGTTCGGTCGAACCTTCCGGTGAAGCGGTTGGTTCGCTCGCCGGATCAGTGCCCTGCGATTCTGCTGTCTGCCCACTTCCATTTTCCGCAAAAGCACGCTGCTGGGCAGCCGGAAAAGCAGGCAAGCATTGAACAAGCAGCATCACAATCAGCAGCCTGGCGATCAATGTGTTGATCTTTTTTCTGTTCAAGAGGTCCCCTCCATCTTGTATACTGTCAAGTCAGGCCTATTTTCTACATGATCCATCCTTTGAAGTCGTCGCGTTCACCCGTGGAACCGGACCGTTCTCCCTTAATTTTTGCGACCAAAGTCCGTAGTTATGTAGAACCATATAGCGCCTTTCTTACTTTATTAGTATCGGTTAAACATGCTTAAAATTCAATATTCCCTCATAATTTTGCATAAAAAAAGACAGATTTTTTAGAATAAATCTGTCTTTTAGAAGATAAAAAACCCCAACATCTAACTTTTTGCAGATTCTCACCTTTTTTATGGATTTTCGAGTCAATTATTCTGATTTTTTCATTTTGTTAAAATCAACGGCGAATGTCTTGATTTCGTAAGGCTTTAGACTTATACAAGAGAAGTCGCAACTGCTGCCGCTTAGAGGCCTTTCCATCAAATCCGTCTCCTGTCCATCTAAGATAGGCGCATAGGTTTCCCACTCCAACACTCCGCTTCGCCCTTCACATTCATGCAGACGCAGGATATACCCTTCCCCATCTTCGGCAGCCTTAAACGCATCGATTTCGACATGGGGGGCCGAAGTCTTCAGCAGTGAATGACCGGACAGACTCGAGGTTCCCTGCCAGTACACAAGCGGACTGTTCAGATCCCAGGCCTCTTGAAGCGTCCCTCCTTCGGCCCAGTCTCCGGCGTGCGGCAGCAGCGCATACGTAAATTCGTGTTCGCCCAGGTCCGCTCCAGGGTCCGGATATTCGGCCGACTTGATGAGACTCAGGCGCAGCGTGTGATCTTTAATGTCGTATCCGTATTTGCAATCATTTAACAGACTGACCCCATATCCTCGCTCCGACAGATCGGCCCATTGATGTCCCACTGTCTCAAAACGTGCATAATCCCAGCTGGTATTCCAATGCGTGGGACGCTTCACACTTCCAAACTGGATATCATAGGAGGCTTCTGTAGCACGAATATCGACGGCAAAAGCAACCTTCAGCAGCTGCCTGCGCTCTTTCCAGTCCACTTTGGTACAGAAATCGATCCGGCGGTTTCTGGCATATACCTGCATCACCTGGGTAATCCGCGAGTCACCGAAGCGCCACTGCAGCTGCAAGGAAGCGCGGAGAGGTCCCTGCTCAATCAGCTTCATTCCCAGAAAGTCATCGACGAGGCGCATATGTTCCCGATGAAAAAGATCGATATTCCAGGCGTCGAATTGCAGCGGTTTGTCCTCAAATACCTGAAGCACATTGCCACACTCACCCGGAGCCAGCACTTCCCGGCGATGTTCCCGATCATACAGACGCCGTAGATGTCCGGATTCATTCCATTCAATCTCATAAAAAGGCGTCACCAGTCTGCCTTCTTCCCAGGTGAACATCGGGTTCGTCTGGACCGCGCTTGTCTGCATCGGACTGGCCTGCATCGGTTCAGTCTGCGTCTGATTTGTCCGCGTCTGATGAGTATGCACGGGATTCGACTGCGGCTCCGCGTGAGAACCTTCGTTATCGGCAGAGACAAAGGTTACCTGGGAAAATCCAAGCGCGTCAAGCTGTCCCGGTTCAACCAACCAGCCGCTGTCCGTCCGCTGGGCGCTCAACTCGCGGCCATCTGCCGCAACCCAGATTCCGTGGATCACACCTTCTCCCGAAACGTTGATCCCGTCTCCGTCCGGACTCTGAAGCGGCTCCGACATCCCCATTACGCTGCCATAATCCCTATCCATATCTGAAATCACAAGCAGCCCTGCCGATGTCCATGATGAATCGTTGAACACGGTATACTCCCGTTTTTCCCCGGCAGACAGACGAACTTTTGGGTGCGTCTCTGCATGAGAATCTGTATAAGAATCCGTATGGAAAAGGGTCGAAGCCGCGTTCCTGCGTGCAAGTGAAGATAGCAAAGCCCGATTCACCTGTTCAATCAGGCTGTACGCTTCCGCATATTCTTCACGTGCATCGGCGTATACCTCCGCAATCGATGAGCCGGGAATGATATCATGGAACTGATTGCGCAGCACTACACGCCAGGCTTCATTCAGTATGCGCTGACCTGCGTGTGCATCATGAGTTCCCACCAGCGAGGCCGCCACATTCAGCATTTCGGAGCGACGCAGCGCCAGCTCGAACTTTCGGTTCGCTTTTTTGATCCAGGCCTGGCTTGTGTAGGTTCCCCGGTGATTCTCCAGATACAGCTCGCCATCCCAGGTGTGTACATATCCGTCCGTTTCCGCAGCGGTCTGTTCCAATTGGCTGAAAAATTCATCCGCACGTCCCGTGACGGTTCGAGGCAGCCCCGGCATATGTTCCAGCCTGCGCCGCATCTCCAGCATGTCGCGGTTGACGCCGCCTCCTCCGTCTCCATAGCCGTAGCAGAGCAGCAGTTCACGGTTCATCTGCCGATCCTGATACTGCTCCCAGATTCCCTGCACCGTCGCCGGAACAACATAGCCGTTATACGTATAGTACGTTTCCTGCGGAAATTCAATCTCCGGGGTAGTAATAAAATGTGTCAGCACTTCCGAACCGTCAATCCCCCGCCAGACGAAGGTATCATGCGGCATCCGATTGTATTGGCTCCAGCTGATCTTCGTCGTCATGAAGGACGTGATGCCCGACTTTCGCAAAATCTGCGGCAGTGCCCAGCTGTAGCCAAATACGTCCGGCAGCCAGAGATAGCGATTCTCCACTCCGAACTCTTCGCGGAAAAAGCGCGTGCCCTGAAGAATCTGCCGTACCAGCGATTCCCCAGACGTCAGATTGCAGTCCGCCTCCAGCCACATCGCGCCCCCGGCTTCCCAGCGCCCTTCCGCGACACGTTCCCGAATCTGTTCATACAGCTGCGGATAATCCTGCTTGATGTAGGCGTAGAGCTGCGGCTGAGTCTGAAGAAAGACATAATCGGGATAACTGTTCATCAGCTCCAGTACGGTGGAGAACGAACGGGCGGCCTTCTCGCGTGTGTGCCGGAGTCGCCATAACCAGGCCACATCGATGTGGGTGTGCCCCACACAGCGAACGGTAACAGGATTCATGGACTGTGGATAGGCTTGACGCAGTGTGTCCAGACGCCGGACAAGTTCTTCTCTGGCGACCGCAGCCGACTCGTAAAAAGCATCCGAGCCTGGCTTCGACCAATTCAGTTGATTGAGCGAGTGATTGAGGGCCTGAAGCAAATCGGGATGCTCCGGCCGTTTGTCCCCAAGCAGGATGGCGGTCTCCAGCATCGCCCGTCCGGTATAATACAGATCGTCCGCCGCGAGATGCAGTTGGGTAATCTCGGCTCGGGATAACGTATGCTCCTGCGGAGTGGGAGGGCCGCCGCCTTCCAGACCCGACCACAGACGAAAATGCAGTCGAACCCGGCTTCCGCCCAGATCGTCCAGCAATACTTCGCGGTGATTGGAATCCACGCCCTGCCGCGGACTGCCATTGACAAACAGCAGCGATTCAAACCCCTGATTGCTCCCATGACTCGTCCGGCCAAAATCAAATACCCCAACCAGCCGATTACCCGGTGCAGCCTCTGGCAGTTCAGCTTCCAGACGGAGCCACAAATAGCGATCGCGTCCGATCCAGCGTTCGCCGAGCGGAACGCTGCTCCATTCCGGCGACTCGTCCGCCGGCGGCAGCGCCGCATTCGCCCCTTCGGGATCGGGCAGCATATCGAGATGCTCAAATGTCAGCAGCGGCCGATGCCGGAGCCGTTCCAGTTCTTCCAATCGCGCTTGTAATTTCTCTTCGGTCATGAACATGGGCGTGAACCTCCTTTGAGTAGTGGGCGGAGCCTCAGAGTCAGAGATATGCTTCTTGGCAGCCGGGCAGCGCCTTAGGGTGTTGAGACATCCAGTTTGTCGGGAAAGGCGTAAACCCGATGATCGTTCGCTGAGGAAATTGCTCATCGACAGCGAGAACAATACCGATAGCTAACGTTAACGCTAGCTGTCGTTACGATTGTGCAGATAAGTCCAATTTTCCGCTTATTTTCCCGAAAATGAACACTAAAGCAGGAATAAGTCCAAAAATCCGCTTATTTCTTCCATTTTCACGATTAAGCCATTTAAATGAAATATTTAAGCGGAAATACGGACTTATCCGGTTTCTTTCTCTATAAAATGGATGATTTAGGGGGATTTTCGGACTTATTCGGTCGGCTGCGAGATCGAAGCATCCAGCGGCAGGCGGAAGTTCGAGCGCCCAGTCGGTATTTTCCGCTTCCATAAGCCGGAAAGCGGATCGAAGCGTAAGTCGGCTCGCCGGGCAGCTTGCGCAGCCGAATCGCTTGCAGGCGGAGATGCGGCGTTTCTCTGCCGCCCGTATACTTCGCGTTCTGGCGGGGCGGCGGAGCCGTCCGCTTGCGCGGCTTTCAGGTCGGCGGCGTTCGCAGGCCGCCCGCCCGCTTCGCTTTCCGGCGCGATAACGGGGAAGCCGTCCGTTTCTTCCGCCGTTTTATTCGGCGAAGGCTCCGCCGAAAAGTAACACCAGGCGTCGGCGGACAGCGACGCGCCGACTTCGAGTTCGCCGCCGCGATAGCTGATCGCGGCGCTGGATTTGAGCAGAGAGCTGAACAGGCAGCGGCCGTTCAGCTTGAGATAGCTGCCGTTATGCAGCGTCGCACGCCGAAGGTGGCCGTCTCGGCCGTAGGACAGCGTGCACAGAAACGCGTCCGTTTCCAGTTCGCCGAATACGGCGTGTGTGTTTTCGTGCATGACGCGACCGTCGGCGCGGCAGTTGACGAAGACGTCGATGATCTCGCCGTCCGGGCGTTCCAGGCGCAGCGCCTGAACGTCTTCGCCCGAAGCTTCGCCGGGCGGAAAAACACCCTCAGAACCCGCTCCCTGCGTATCCGATCGCAAAGTCGTCTGCTCGCTCGGCGCTTCCGCTTTAAGGCCGTAGAGCATTCCGGCGTGATCGTTTCCGCCGTCTCCCGCTGCGCGGCCGGCCAGCTTCCCGGCCGCCGAATCCCCATCCGCCTCCCGGCCGCCGTATGCCGCACTTTCTCCGGCTTCCAGACGCCGAACCGTCGTCTTCCGCTCCCCGCGCACCGGCAGCACAAACGCGCTGACGAACTTCATCCGTCCGTCGTCAGACCCAGAGCGGACGCCGGCGTAGTCCGCTTCAGGAAATTCGTCCTCGCGCCCCGTTTCGCGCGGCGGAGCGTGCAAATACCCGGCGCGCTTCGCATATTCTTTGCGCCGCGGATAAGGATGCAGCACCTTCATCTCGCCGCTGCTTCCGTGGATCGACAAGCTCGGCTCCGCCATGCCGGTGCGGATCTTAAAGCCTGCCGGCATGTGCAGCAGCCATTCAAACGTGCCGCCCTGCTCCGACTGCAAATCGTCGATCACGATCATCGCTCCTTCCAGACAGAGAAAATGCCGATAGAAACGGCGGTACAGGCCGGAGTAAGGACCGGTGCAGTCCGCCAATAAGTATTTATAATCCGGCGTGTCCAGCCAATCCGGGATTGAACCGGGAAACTTCGTCCCTTCTTCGATCAGCGCGGGAGGCTGGCCCCGGCCGTCGAGCAGCACAACGTTATGCGCGGCGGACTGTCGGTAATAGCCGTTATACAGCGGCTTGGAATACGCGCAGTGGCCGGAATCGTCGGCATACATGGTTCCGCCAACGGTCAGCATGAACGTGCCAACGTCCAGATGGTTATGGTTCCAGCTCTCGCCGGTCTTGATCGCCAATACGATCTGCTGTCCACCGCTCTGCCAGCGCACGAACCCGTAGCCGGAATGTTCCAAGACGGTGATGCCGTCCGTCTCGTCCGATACGGGCGGCAGTTCTTCCAGGCCTTCCGGGTAAAAAGCCAATTCCGCCGCTTCCGCCGGATCGCCTTTGATGTCGGCGAACAGCCCCAGCAGTTCGCCGCGCCGCGTCAGATCCGCCAGCCGCAGCCAGACATACGCATGCTTGCGTCGATCACCGTCGTCGCCGAAATGAAAAGTGCCGACGCCCCCCGCAGCTTTGGAGCGGCTCGCGGGCGGATCGTGTTCAGCCTTTGGAACGGTTAGCTTCTCTCTCGCCTCGTTTCCCGTCTGAATCCCCACATCCGATTTCGCTCGACTCCAAGCCTCCGATTCGATTCTCGCGTCCTCGTTTTTGCGTGAAGTCGCTTGAAGCGGCTCCTCCGACAGCTCCGTCCCGACCGCCTCCCCGTCCGCCTTTCTCCAATAGATCGTCTCCAGATACACATCCGGGATCTTCGCCAATACCGGCAGTTCACCCAGTGAGGAATCCCCAGTATGACGCCGATAGGCGGCCTCAAACACCAAGAAGTTGCCCAGCGCATAATCCAGATAACCCATCGTTTCTACATAATCGCCATCGGGTCCGAAGTTCGCCTGCTTGTTCTGGAGCACGTTGCCCGGATAAGCAAACCATTCCCGAAGACCTTCGGTTACGGCATGAAGCGCTTCTTGAGGATAGGCAACGCGCTCGCCAAGCGTCAGCAGCAGCATCCCGGCCGCCGATACGCAGACTACCCACCAGTTATGCCCCATGCTATCGAGGGCATGAATCTTTTTGACCGGATGGAGCCAATCTTCGTACAGCGGCACATACGCCTTGGTATACAGCATCTCTTCGATGGCCTTCCGCTCATGCGGCGTGCAGCTTGAACGCACTGCATCATAAGCGACCGACAGATAGACTCCGATGTCCGCCGTCCACAGATCCGAATTCCGCCCTCCACCGCTCTGATACACCCAGCGTTCTTCTTCACCCAGCAGCTTCAGCAGACCCAGCACCTGCCGCTCCGCCTGAACGCTTCCGGTCATACGGGCGTAATAAGCCAGATTCTGCGCTTCCTTGGCCAACTCCCTCACCTCATTGCCCAGCGTAAACCGCTTGCTGCCTCCGTGCTGTCTCCAGCGTTCGCGCAGCAGCGCTACCCGCTTGCGGGCTTCCTCCAACCAGGCTTCGTCCCGCCGCTGCCTCTCGGCTGCAAAAGTCTGCCAGCCCCTCTGCATCGCGGGCACCGACTTTATCAATCTTAGATTCCTTGCCAGCGTCTCTTCGTTGTACAGCAGCATGGTGCACCTCCGCCAAGCGGCTTCGGAGCACAAAGGCAACCGAAGCCGTAATGGAATCTGTTCACTTGTTTGACTTTTCCAGCGACTTATTCAAACTTCATCGTGTAGAGATCCTTCATGAAGATCCATGAGTCCTTGTTGTCTTGATACCACTTCTTGTACCAATCTTCGAGTTCCTGTCCGCCGGAAGCGTACCAAGACTTTTTGACATCTTCCACGCCCTGATCGACCGTGTACGCATCCCCGCTGACAATGGCTTTGGCCATCGTGTCGTTCATATTGTTCCAGCCATCGTTGAACGTTGTCGTCATGGCTTTGTCCAGCGAAGGACGGAACTTGGCGTGCGTGAAGCCAGGGTGTGGATGTTCCGGATCAAGATACAGTTTGTCCATTTCCGCCGACACCGCCAGCCATTCCTTGTCGATCGGGTCGGTCGAATTCAACATCCGGCCGTCCACGCTGTTGGCTTTGAGCAGATACTTGGGCATAAACATGCGGTAGTCGTTCAGATAGCCCATCTGCGTTTCGTTTTTCTTTTCGTCGATCGGTTTGATGCTGCCGTCACTCTCTTTGGTATAGTTCTCGCCTTCGATGCCGTTGGTCAGCGTCTCCACCGTCGAAGGCGTCACCATGAAGTCGATATATTTCATGACCGCTTCCGGATTTTTGGCATTGGCGTTCACTGCTCCGGTCATCTGAAGCGCCGGATTGAAGTCGGGACCAAAGCGGCCAAATTGACTTTCCGGAAATGCCATCGCGGTCACTTTCGCGTTCGGATCGGTATTTTTCAGCGTGTCGAAGTTTTTGCTGATGACTCCGCGATACGCCAGATAGATGCCCAGTTTACCGCTGGCGAAGTCCTGTTCGGCTTTCTGTCCGTTTTTGTCGGAGAGGAAATCCTTGTCCACGATGCCGTTTTCAAACAATTTCTTCTTGAAGTCATAGGCTGGCTTGATGCGGTCGAACTGGCGGATCAGCTGGTCGTCTTGGATAATGAACATCTCATTCTGGAACATGGCATCGATATAATAGGTCGCAAACTGGCTCAGGTTGATGCCAAATGTATCTTTGACGCCGTTGCCGTCCGGGTCTTGATTGGCAAAAGCATCCGCAACCGAATACAGCTCATCCATCGTCTCGGGCACCTGAAGTCCCAGCTTGTCGAGCCAATCCTGCCGGATGACCATCGCGCCAAGCACTTCCGGCTTGGTAACCATGCCAATTTCGTACAGCTTGCCATCCGGCTTCGTGCCCAGCGTCTTGAGCGCCGGAACTTTCTCCAGCAGTGCCTTGTATTCCGTGCTGTGCTGGGCAATCAGATCATCCAGCGGCAGCAGCTGCTTCTGCGACCAGAGCGAGTTCAGGAAGTCGGTATCATATTCCAGCACCAAATCGGGCGCATCGCCGGAAGCGAATAACATGCTGTATTTCTGCTGCGATTCATTGCGGGGAATGGGTACGAAGTTGACATTAACCGGCCCCTTCTCATTGATCCATTTTGTCCAGCGGTTGTCCGAATACGTGCCTTCTTCCTTGGGAATCTGTCCGCGATCGTAGATGGAGACGGAGATTGTTTCTTTTTTACTGCCGTTTGCGTCGGCTGCTCCCTCGGTCTTCTCTTTGCCTCCACAGCCGCTCAATACCATCGACAGCGCCGTTACTGTGGCAAAACCACCCATGATCGCTTTGTTCCAACGTTTTGTGCGCATACCTTTTCCCCTCTCTAGGCGTAAGTGAATGGACTTAACCTTTGACCGAACCGATCAGCATGCCTTTGACGAAATATTTTTGTAAAAATGGATACACAACCAGCATGGGAAGAATCATCACGATGATGCCTGCGGAACGAATGGACTCGGGCGTCAGCTTGCGGAACGCGTCCGGGTCGAGCATGGCCAGTTCCGACATGAGCGACTGGCTCTGAATCATATTTTGCACGAGCACCGACAGATTGAAGCGCTCGGGATCATTGATGTAGATCAGGACGTTGAAGAAGGAATTCCAGTGGGCCACACCGTAAAACAGGGCAATGGTCGCAATGACCGGGACGGACAGCGGCAGTACGATCTCAAGGATGATGCGCCATTCTCCGCTTCCATCGATTCTCGCGGCATCTTCCAATTCTTCCGGAATGTTTTCAAAAAAAGACTTGAGTACCAGCAGATTGTATACGCTTACCAGACCTGGCAGCCACAGCGCCCCATAATTGCCGACCAGCCCCAGCGACTTCGCCAGCAGATAGTTGGGAATCAGTCCGGCGGTGAACAGCATGGTGAACACAATCGCCAGGGTCAGAAAGCGTCTCGCATAGAAATGCTTGCGGGATAGGGGATAAGCGGCAAGGATCGTGAACACCATATTGAGTGCCGTTCCTACCAGCGTGATAATGAGACTGTTCTGAAACGCACCGCCGATATTCGTATCCTCGATCAGCTTGCTGTAAGCCGTCCAGGTAAAGTCCACCGGCCACAATCCGACCCTGCCGAGCGTAATCGCTTCGTTGCCGCTGAGGGATAAGGCCACAATATGGATGATCGGCAGCAGACAGCTTAGGGCAGCCAGCGCCAGAATAAAGTAATTGATTCCATAGAACACTTTCTCGCCGTTGGTCGGCTTCATGGTTGTTCTCCCCTCTCGATTGTCAAAACTCCAAATATTCGCTTTGAGCCAATCTATTTCTTTTGTCCGGACTCTGATGCCATTACCACAGCCCACGCCCTGATCGTCTGGCGATGCCGTTCACAATCAGTACCAGCGTCAGCCCAATCAAGGATTCAAACAGTCCCATTGCGGTTGCATAGCTGAACTGCCCGGAACCCAGACCAACCTTGAAGTTCCATGTGCTGATGACCTCCGCCACATTGATGACGACCGGATTCTGAAGCACATAGACCTGATCGAAGCCTACATCCATCACGTTGCCGATATTTAGAATAAACATCAGGATCACCGTTGGCATCAGTCCCGGAAGCGTAATGTGCATGATCTGCTTCCACTTGCCCGCTCCATCCATGCCTGCCGCCTCGTAGAGACTCGGATCAATGGAAGTCAGCGCCGCCAGATAGATGATCGCCGACCAGCCTGCTCCTTTCCAGATGCCCGAAGCAACGAAGATCGTAATCCATGAGCCTTCCTTGAACAAGAACGGATACGCACTGCCAGTCAGGCGCTCCAGCAGATTATTCACGAAGCCTGTCTCAATCGAGAACATCATCAAGACGAGACCGCCGACGATGACCCAGTTGAGGAAATGTGGAAGATACAGCAGCGTTTGCGCCCAGCGCTTGAACCAGGATCGGCGTACTTCATTCAGTAGTATGGCCAGAATGACCGGAAACGGGAAACCTACAAATACGGTCAGTGCGCTTAACATCAAGGTGTTGCGAATGATGCCCAGCGTATCGGGATTATGGAACAGGTATTTGTAATTGTCGAAGCCCACCCACGGACTTCCAAATATGCCGTCCGCGAAGTTGTAATCCTTGAAAGCGATCACAAATCCGAACATGGGTACGTATTTGAATAGAATAAAAAAGACGGCAATCGGCAGGAACATGACGAGCAGCGGTTTGTTCATATTCCATCTTCGACGTCTGCCAAGGGCGCTTCTTGCTCTCATTCGACTTTCTTTCTCGCTGCTTTTACGCGCCCTGATGTCCAGGCTGCCCATAATGTCACCTCCGGGTGGATTGGGTACTGCTTTGTGCATTTACTGTAAATGGAAGTCATGAATTTGGGCAACGGTCAGGTTTCGAGTGGGTAACGTTTTTTGCAATCACCGTTATCAAATAGTGGGGAAGCCAGGAATGGCGCGGGATTCACGTTTTTTGAGGAGGTTTCAGAATTTGTAGGGAGGCGTAGATGACAGAAAAAAACGGGAACGACAAAAAACCTTGAGGGTCACACTCCCCAAGGTCTTCTGAACCCAATTTCCACTAAGTCTGCTTCACTCGTCTGTTAAGCACTTCACTGTCTTTTTGTCTAATAGGCGATTTTCCCGGTGACGACGATCCTATTGGACTTGCGATCCCAGGTGATCGTTTTTCCCAGAGCCTGTACCGCGTCACGCAGCGGGATGAAGAGTTCTCCGTCTTGTGAGACGATGGTTTGATGATCCATGCTCAGGTTTTTCACGTTCTCTTTGCCGTCGATCACGGATCGGATTTCTACCTTATCTGAATGTGCGAACCAGGTATAGAATTCATCCGAGTCGCCTTTTGCAGAGAAGTGCGTGATAAAACTCGCGGATTGCCGTTCCTTGAACACCCAACTATTCAAAGCCCCCATCATGCTGGAGAGGGTTTCGATCTTGCAATAGACTCGACCTTCCTTGATGACATAAGAGCTTGCCGGATAGCTGTTTGAATTCGCAACAAGTTGGGGCGGAGCTGCTGCGTGACCAGGTAATGGACAGACAGGCAGAGCAAGAAGCAGTAGAGCAGCCAACTTCACTTTTTTAAACATGAGAGTACCTCCGTTTGACAGATTTCAGATCCATAGTGTTGCCGAATCTGTACAAGCGTATAGACGCAGATCCCACAAGAAGGGTTACCGTACATGTCGAAAAGATAAAGTCGATCCTCCCCTCCCTGCTGTTGGCGGCTTCAGATCACGCTTTCCCCGCTGCACAAATAAAAAGCCCATTCCCGAAACTGCACGGAAATGGACTGGAACTTCACAGATTGGGGCTGAACCTCTCCCCTTGTCGCTGCAATTAAGAACGGAATCCCTGTACCTCGCTCTTGATGTCCGACGCGGCGGAAGTCGCTTCTTCTTTGAACTCCTTCACAACGTCCATCGACTCGGCGAGCAGACCCTTGATCTCCTGACTCTTCTCCTGCAGCTCTCCACTGCGCTCCTTGAGCATCTGCCCTTGATCCTTGAGCAGGTTCACCGTGTTCATGAATTTGTCGCGTAGGGAAGCGCCTTCTTGAGCGGCAACCAGAACGGCAAGACCGGCTCCAATCAGTGCCCCCGCAACGGCACCGACGATAATTGCATTTTTCTCTGTATCTGGCATATTCATTAGCTCCTCTCATCTCTGTGAAGTAGGCTTGCTGCTTAACTTCTCTTTTACGTATTACCCAATCTATGACCTTTTGCTCTCTTTATCTCTGCGTATACGACCAATATTATTCTGTTCGGCTGCGGGTTCGGTATTCGCCCGGCGTTGTCGAAGCCATCTTCTTAAACGCACGGCTAAACGACATATAATTGGCATACCCCACCTGAATGGCGATGTCCTGAATGGGATTCTGGGTTTCCTTGAGCAGCTGCCTCGCGGCATCGATGCGTACGGCGGCCAGATAATCCACGAAGTTGGCGCCAAAAGCATCCTTAAACAATCGGCTCAAATAGCTGGGACTCAGCCCAAATCGATCGGCAATCGACGACAGCGACAGATTGGGGTCGCTGTAGTTGGCGTCGATATACGCCCGGACTTCCTGCAAGGTGACATGGCTGCTGCGGCTCTCGCGCAGCAGGCGAAGCCGCACGGCATAATCGCCGAGCAGTCCACGTACGGCGCTCTCCAGATCGTCGAGCGTATCGTAATGCTCCAGTGCCGCGCTCAAGCGGGGCGCTGCTTCGCTGCGCCACAGCTCCCGGGCTTCGCCCGGCAGCTCCATCATCTCGCGCAGCAGCTGATAGGCCAGTACGTTCATCAGGGCAGACAGGTCGTCCTTGGACAGCGGCTCGGCGCGAAGTTCGCCCAGCAGCTTGTCCAGCCTCTCCTGCCAGACGGGTTCGCCCATGCGGTAAGCCTGGGCGAACTCACGGATGGTACGCAGCACGCCGTACAGCTCGGCGGCCGCCCCCCGGCGCAGCTCCCGGCGGGCGATGACGCGGGCACCGCCAAGCGTCGATTTGTAGCCCAGCGCTTCCGCAGCTTCGCGGAAGCCCCGGCCCATCTCTTCCGGCGACAGAATCTCGTCGCCCAGCCCCACGGTCACCGTGCATTTCAGATGCGCGGCGACCCAGGAACCCAATTCGGCGGCCAGGTCGATCGCCGCCGATACCCCATCCAGCGCGGCAGGATCAGCCGCGCTGCGCTCTCCCGCTTCGTCCGAAGGAAGCGGTATCTCTGGGCGAGGCTCACCTTCGCGGAGGGGTGCCTCCCGCGATGATGACGCTGCCGCAGCATCATCCACGAAGCGAAGCAGCAGCCCCAGACGTCCGCCGGGCAGCCATTCCGCCCACAGCCGAATCCCACGCTGCGCGGCAAGCTCGCCAGCGGCGCTGGCGAGGGCATAACGCAGCAGCTCACGGCTGCGCTCCGAATAAGCCTGATTGAATTCCTCCGGGCGGTCAATCTCCAGCAGACCGATCACTGCCAAGCCAAATGCAGGATGCGCCGCGAGGCTCTGCGATCTCCCCTCCACGTCCAATCTCGCCGTCTCCGCCGCCCACTCCTCCGCTCCGACCACACGCGACCCGTCCATCAGTTCGCGGAAAAACTCCCGCCGTCGATATACAATATCTTCCTGCTGGCGCTGCCGATCGGCTTCGGCGCGCGCAATCATCGCACGGAGCGTCGATTCAATGCGGGCAAATTCGTCTGGATGCTGCACTCTTCGCCCTCTACGCTCTGAACGATCGGGCTTGGCTGGAGGGGAATCCTGCCGGGAATCGCCAGTCTCTTCCAATTCGGGAGACTCTACATCCGCCGACCTTGATGGCTCCAGCTGCGCAGCTTCCGTCAGGGCTGCCGCCGCCTCAACCGTTCCTGGCGGCAGCGCGTCCAGCCGCTGAAGCAGCCGCACGACCGGCTCATAATTGCGCCGCGACACCTGGGCGGTCCAGATCACGCCAAGAATGACAATCAAGGCGGCTCCGGCAATCCAGGCATACCAGATATTCATCAGAATTCCCGAGAACGAATCGTCCGACAATCCGCTGCGTATTTCCCAGCCGGTGTAGGAAGAAGCAGCCGAAGACAGTTCTCTCTCCCTGGCTTCTTCCGCCGCCCGGCGATTTCCCGAATTCTCCGTGCCTGTCGCCGTTAATTCCGCTTCCGTTCCCAGCATCAACTGGCCTTCTGCCGTATAGAGATGAATAAAGCTCGTCTCCGTTCCAATCATCTCCCGCAGCAGGTCACGTACCGAATCCAGCGAGACATTGACTACCATCAATCCCCGCTCACCGGTTAGCAGCGGAATTCCTCGCGTGAGCGTCACTACCGATCGGGGTGGGCTGCCGGATAAATGCAATTCGCGCGGCTGTGACCATCCGGTAGGCAGCGGCCCTGCTGCTGCACGCTCGATAAATACCCGGTCCGGGAAGTTTTCCAAAGATCCAATCGATTGATTCCCCAGTACCGTCCCGTCCGACAGTCGATAGAGATAGAGCGAATCGATCAATGGATTGGTCAGTTTGAGCCGAACCAGCCGCGTTGATGCCTCATTGGCAGCAAGATAAGGGTTGGCGGACGCCGAGAAGAATGACTCGAACTCGCCCGATACAATCTCCCGATTCATCATTTCGCCAATCGAACGAAACGAATAGTCAAGCGATTGTACGGCCTGGCGCGAAAAGACTTCGTTGGCCCGCGCCGTTTCCCGTTTGGACAATTCCGCCGAACCGGCCAAAAACAGGAGCATGAGCACCGCCGGCACGATGATGAGAATGGGCAGGTAAGAAAACGTCAGCCGGTTAAACCAACTTCTGGACACGGGCACACCTCCTAATCTCCTTATAAAGTTACATATTTTATCATCCAATACAATGCTTTTCACCTTCATCTCACAAAAAAAGCCCCTCTTGCCCGTTTCCGGGTGCCTGATCGGGTTTCTCCAATTTCTGCAATTAAATCTTTCGACAAACTAATCCAAATTCGATCTTTTTGCGTACAATAAGATGTAAGCCGTGATTGCCTGACATCCCAAAAATTCAAGTTCGGAGGTGACGCTTCTTTGGCAACAGAATCCTTATATGTCGGAAGCGTGCTTGCGGCGGGTATTCTTTCTTTCTTCTCGCCGTGCATCTTTCCGATGCTGCCTGTTTATTTCGCATTTCTTGGCGGTTCGGAAGCAGATCGACTTCGTACTTCTTCAGCCAATGGGTCTACTGCACCCCGTTTCCGTGTCGATCCCCGGTTGATCGGCCGAACGCTGCTGTTTATTCTGGGACTGTCCACCGTGTTCCTGCTGTTGGGCTTTGGCGCGGGTGCACTCGGCGGAGTCATCAACAGTTCCTGGTTTATGATCGTCTGCGGCGCAGTTGTGATCCTGTTTGGGATTCATCAGACGGGCGTGCTCAATTTTATGTTCATGCAGAAGGAGAAGCGCTTAACCTTCGATACCCAGAAGCAGCAGGGCTGGTTGGGCGCCTTCCTGCTTGGCCTTACATTCAGCTTCGGCTGGACACCCTGCATCGGCCCTGTATTGGCTGCTGTACTTGGTGTGGCAGCGGGCGGAGGTTCTGCGGGATACGGCGTCTGGATGATGTTTGTCTATACCGTGGGTATGGCGGTTCCTTTCCTGGTGCTGGCGCTGTTCTCGGATTTGCTGCTGCGGCGGATCAAGAACCTGTACAAGTACATGGGCAAGATCAAGGTTGTTTCCGGCATTGTGCTCATTGCGATGGGCATCCTGCTCATGACCAACAATCTGGCGGTGCTCACCGCGGCGTTCCAGTCTTAACCGATTCCCGTTTCGGGATTCATATTTTTGATTTCGGAACATATTCTTGATTTCAGAAGGAGATGGCTCATTTGTTTTCCGTCAAAAAATTCTGGCTTCCCCTGCTGTCATTGTTCTGCGCCGTGTCGCTGCTGACCGCCTGTGGACAAAATGGTTCAACTACCGCTTCCGGCGGCGCAGCGGCATCGAGCGCAAACGCTGCTCCGCAGTTTGATCTCAAGGACTTGAACGGCAGCGATGTCAAACTGGCCGATTTCAAGGGTGAGAAAGTCTACATTAAATATTGGGCTTCCTGGTGCTCGATCTGCCTCGCCGGCATGGATGAACTCAATACGCTTGCTGGACAGGATAATGATTTTAAAGTCATCAGCATCGTCGCCCCGAATTTCAAAGGCGAAAAGTCCGAAGCCGATTTCAAGAAATGGTTCTCCGGCCTGGACGAAAAAAACACGACCGTACTGTTGGATGAAGGCGGCAAATATGCGCAGCAGTTTGGCGTTCGCGCCTATCCCACGTCCTTCTATGTTGATTCGAGCGGCAATCTGACGAAGACCGTGCCGGGCCATAACGACAATGCGACAATTGCTGCGAACTTCAAGGATATTCCTTAACCAGACATTTCTGAATCTTGGTCTGAATCTTGAACAGACAAGTTCCACTCATCCAGAAGGGAGTTTCGCGCATGAATAAAAGAACCCGGCCTGCTGCCTGGCTCTCGTTGTTGTCGTTGGTCGTGCTCGCTCTACTGGTCTCGGCCTGTTCCACATCGGGGCTTGGCGGCAAGAACACCTCCAGCGCTTCATCAGAGCATGTGACGGCGGCCAGCATCGCCAATCCCAATGAGGGCGTCGATTATTCCAAGGCCAAGCTGAAGAAAATCTATCTGGCGGGCGGCTGCTTCTGGGGCGTTGAGGCTTATATGGCACGGATTTATGGCGTACAGGATGCCGTATCAGGCTATGCCAATGGTAGCGGCGAGAATCCAAGCTACGAAGACGTGGTGAAAGGTGACCGTGGCTTTGCCGAGACGGTCGAAGTCACTTACGATCCCGCACGGATCTCCCTGGACGAACTGCTGGCCCAATTCTTCAAAGTCATCGACCCAACCAGTAAAAATAAACAAGGCAATGACCGCGGTATCCAGTACCGTTCCGGCGTGTATTATACGGACGAGAGCGAAAAATCCGTGATCGAATCGGTCATTGCCAAGGAGCAGGAACGCTATAACCAGAAGATTGTCACTGAAGTGCTGCCGCTTCAGAATTTCTACGAGGCGGAAGAGTATCATCAGGATTATCTGGAGAAAAATCCAAACGGGTACTGCCATATCGACATGAGCATTCTGGAAGATCAGGAGATTCCAGCTGACCCGAATGGAACGTCCGGGGATACATCGGCAGCAGGGGTAACGTCCACAGGCACGAAATCAGCGGCTGCAACCAAAGCTGCGGGCAAGATCGTGATTGATCCGGCGGATTATCCGAAGCGCAGTCCCGAAGAACTCAAGAAGCTGCTGACCGATATTCAATACAAGGTTGCGGTTGAGCAGGATACGGAGCACCCTTATTCCAATGAATATTGGGATACGTACGAAAAAGGCATCTACGTCGATGTCTCCACCGGCGAGCCGCTGTTCGCCAGCGAAGACAAATACGATTCCCAATGCGGTTGGCCGAGCTTTGTGAAGCCGATCGTTCCGGAAGTCGTGACGTACAAAGAAGATACCGCCTATAATATGGTCCGCACCGAAGTGCGCAGCCGCTCCGGCGACATCCATCTTGGCCACGTCTTCGACGACGGCCCGGCAGATCGCGGCGGCAAGCGCTACTGCATCAACAGCGCCTCCATTCGCTTCGTACCGCTGGCCGATATGAACGCAGAAGGCTACGGCTATCTGATTAGCGTAGCGAAATAACCAATTGCGGCATCTAAGCCGTGTCCGCGCAGATCTGGCGGGCACGGCCTTATTTTTATAAAAGGGAGGTTGCGTCTGATGAAACGCGCACGTTGGCTTCTAGGGATAGCTGCCGCTGGTGCCATCTTCTTGCTGTACACCGCGCTGTCCACTAACGGCGAAGCCCAGAGCCGCCCCGATCCCGATTCTCCGGCCGCATTCGCCAATCCCAATGACGGCGTCGATTATTCACAAGCGAACCTCCGGACGATCGACTTGGCGGGCGGCTGCTTCTGGGGCGTCGAAGCCTATCTGTCTCGTCTATATGGAGTAGCAGACGCAACGGTGGGTTATGCTTACGGCAGAGCAGAAGGTTCCAAGGACGTCCCCAGCGGCAATCCGGTGAACTCCGCAGCTTCCGAATCTGCCAGGTCTTCCGCCGATTTTCTCGAAGAAAAGCCGCCCGACACGCCGCCTTCAGGCTATGCGGAGACCGTCCGCGTCACCTACGATCCGGCGCGTCTGCCGCTGCCCGAACTGCTCGGTGATTTTTTTCGCGTGATCGATCCGACCAGCTTGAATCGGCAGGGCGAAGACATCGGCGCGCAGTACCGCTCGGGCGTCTATTATACAGATGCCGCCGATCTTCCGATCATCGAAGCGGCGCTTGAGCGTGAACAATCGAAATATAACAAGCCGATCGTGACCGAAATGCTGCCGCTCGCCCGTTTCGTGGTTGCAGCCGAAAGTCAGCAGGATTATTTGGAGAAACACCCGAACGGCTATTGTCCCATCGATCTGCACGCGCTGGATGAATCTTGAGAAGTTTCTTCTATTATTATATGACAGTACCTAACCACGGCTAACTCAGCCACTTCCTCTCCTTCCACGACAAAAAAGGCTGCCGATTCCACATTGACAGCCTTTTTTCTGATGATACAAAGCTAATCCTTCCTGCACATCCTATTTCAATCCCATCACTTCAAGCCCATAAATCCGCGCCGCCGTATCGCCGCCCTGCGTCGGCTTATCTACGACAAGCTGCACGTAGCGGGCCGTCGTCAGCGGGATCGCGTGTTTGCTCAGACCGGCCGCATTGTCCGTCACTTTGACAGCCTCGGTCCAATTCTTGCCGTCGTCGCTGATTCGCAGTGTAAACGCCCGCGTATTGAACGCCGCCGGTTCGCCGCCAACTTCGGCATGCTTGAGTACAAATTCGCTGATCTTGTGCGCACTGCCCAGATCGACCGTCAGCGTATGCGGGCCATCGCCGACCGCGCACCATTTGGTCTTGTCGTCGCCGTCCACAGCCATTGGCGGCGATTCGCTGCTGTTTGTGAAGCCCGATGCGGTCACCGTCATGCCGCGCGCCAGATCCGATACGCCGCCAGCCGCTTCTTCTGTCACGGTAATCATTTTGCGGGTCAGCGTATCCTGCCCGACCCGGTTTTTGGCGATCAGCGTAACTTCATATTCGCCTGCCTCCGGATAGACGACTTGCGGATTGCGCTCACTGCTGGCAGATGGCTCGCCGCCCGGGAAGCTCCATGCCCATTCCGTTGTCACCTCCGAAGAACGGTCGGTAAACTGCACCGTTCCACCCGGTGCGATCAGCGTATGATTGGCTTCAAAATTGGCTTTCGGCGCGGGATAAGCCGGCCATTCTAAGGAAACGCGGCTTTCTTTGCCGGCTTCATAATGGCGGTTGACCGGGACGACAACCAGTGCCGTCTTGTCTTCGCCGTCGGCGCGGCGCATCTCCGGTACATAATAGACGGTGTTCGGTGTCTCACCGACCAGCTCGCGTACACCGCCCGTCTGCTCGCGGTAGATCTGATAGAACGCTGGCTTCTCGCTTCCCGATGGCGCTGTCCATTTCAATCTTGCATCTCCGTAAATGCCGCCTTGGAAATCACTGTCGATCACGGCCAGCTCCGTCACCGCATCCGGCTTGTGCGCATTGTCGCTGACCGTGCGGACGGACAGTTCGCCGATGTGAGCCTCGTAAGCAGGATCATTCGCTTTGCCTTCGATTTTCAGTGCAAGGCCCGCGATTGTGCGGCCTTTGTAGGCATTCAGCTTGACGCTGCCGCGCTGCCAGGACTTATCTGGACTCGCAGACTGCCAATTTTTCGGCTCCAGAAAGACATATTCGTTCGGCGCATCGGCAAAAGAAAGCCCAATCTGCACGGAAGCGTTCTTCGACGACTCGTGAATGACTGTCGAAACCTCCATCGTCTTCTCGACCGGAATCTGCGTGCGATACAGATTGACCGTCGTGGAAGTGTCTTTCGTCAGCTTCCCTTCGAGCTTCAGCGAACTGCCGCCATAATAAGCGCGTACAAAATCAAGCGAAGGTTCAAGCGCCGAGCCGCCGCCTTGGGTACGGGTCATCCAGCGCCAGGTGGGCAGAATGTCCTGAATACTGCGGTTGCTCCATTCTTTCTCCCGAACCACTTCCCCGTTTACCGCGAACACCCGACCGTTTCCCGTACCGAAATGCGTGATAAATTCCGGCCCTGTCACGACGCTCTTATCCGCGATATTCGCTGAAATCCCCCGCCAGGCGTAAGGATTGGCAGGATCGATCGCAGCTGCGCGGCTGGGATCACCCGCAGGGCCAGTCCAGAACCGCTCATCCCGCTCCAGATAATCTTCCGGCCCGGAGGAACTTTTGAACGCCCAGTCCGGTCGATACAGCCCGAGCGATACCGGCGCTCCGCCAGCCGGGAACAGTTCGGGCCAATTATAGCGCCCCTGGGTTCCGCTTGCTTCGACATCAATGCCGGCGAACAGATCATAAGGACTCCGCCCGAGGGCTTCCGCCGCGGCCGACGAAGAACGGAATCCCGGCAGATAACTTGCAGACTGCCAGCGGAAGTCTAGGAACATCGCGTCCGCTACCTTCTGCCCGTTCTGCTGGAAAAAGCCGTCGTTCTGCGTATTCAGTGCGCCCTGCCAGCGAACCGGTCCCGATTCGATCATCGAATCGTACCAGAGAATCTCCATGCCCGGATCTTTGATCTTCTGTAGGTATTTCAGGAAATCCTGCATATCTGCCGCATCCTGCGCCGTGCCTCCCTGTGTCTCCTGGTTGATGAACCAGCCATCGAACCCATAATACCGTGCCGATTCGATCAATTTGTCGGCGACCGGGAAGTTCCCTGCGGCATCGCGCTTGAGCATGTCGCGCATCCATTGGATCTTACCGCCGTGTTCCGTCTGAGGCAGGAAGACCGTACCATAGACAGGAACGCCGTTCTTGTGCCCGGCGTCGATCACATCGGCACTCGGCGGCACGATAATCCCTTCTCCTGCCGATCCGCCCCACATCACCAGCTTGTCGATATACTGCCAGAACCCAAACGCATAGGTGTGAAAAACATCCGATCCCTGTGAAGGCGCCCCGCTTGTACTCGGATACATAGCTGACAGTGCGATGACTTCCGCTTTTTTGTCGGCGTTCGGGTTGACCGGCTCCCCTTGAATACGCTTGCTTTGCAGCGGGATCGACCCCCGGTTGAACGGTGCGTCGGGATCGGAAGACGGTGACCATTCCAGCAGCGTATTCGGGTGCCAGTAAGACGAATATGGCTGCGCTGCTTCGGCGGATGGACCGAAGCCGAGTGCGGAGAATGTCAGCAGCGAAACCGCCACGGCTCCCAGCGTCTTTTTCCAGATTGGAGCCATTGCGAAATTAGAAGAAGCGGATGTCGGGCCGGAGCATCTTGCGGCGTTGGCGTGCAGAGCGGGTTTGCGTTTTTTCGTCTTCATGTCGTTTCTCATTCCTCCCGGATCATGATTGGATTAAACCATCGGCGCTTGGGTGCTTCGCGGCACGGCGCAAGAAAGGCACGAAAGAGCAAACGGTACAGCCGTTTTGTTCTTTCGTGCCCGAAAAACCGTTTGTTTGCCAGATGAGGCTGAACAGGCTTGGCCGAGCGAATACGGCTTGCCCGGATCTGCCTGTCGGCGTTTTATTTCCCCTGCTCCGCCGCCCAGGCATCGTACTGTTTCTGGGCTTCCGCAATGACACGGTCGATGCCGGCTTCCTTGAATTTCTGCTGCGCTTTCGGCAGATATTCATTTGGATCGACCGATCCGGTAAACAGCACCGGAATGAATTCTTTCGCCACATTCGTGACGGAGGCGACTTCCGTCTTGACCGGTGCGGTGTCGAAGTTAAAGCCGAACGTCGGCGCGACAACCGCAGATTTATTGAATTCTTCAAACTGCTCCCATTTGTCTTTCGGATCGCCTTCGTGCAGATAGGTCAGGAACAGGTTGCCCAGCGCAAAGCCCGGCATCGCGTAATTCTCCTGCATCGCAGGCAGATCTTCGATGTAATTGCCTTCGAGCTTCTTGTAATGCACGTCTTCGATGCCGTATTGGATGAGGTTGCGCAGATACGGATCGGTGTTCAGCAGATTAAGGAACATCATCGAACGCTCCGGATTTTTGGAATACGACGAGATCGCCATCATGGAACCGGCGGCGGAACCCGTTGCGATGACCGGCTTCTGCATCGGACGGCTGACGATCTCGTAACCCGCGCTGCGTGACCAGCCCAGATCGGCATACGGCTGCGTGATTTCTTTATCAACCAGCCATTTGCCCGTCTTCATGTTGTCAATACCTTCCAGCGTGGCGATGTCTTCGCGGACATAGCCGGCCTGGTAGTATTTGCGCATCGTATCCAGCGCCTGCTTGAACTCCGGCGTTTCCAGCGCATTCACGTACTTGTGGTCTTGGGTATCGAGATACATGCCAATCGGAATCTCGTCGCCGATCAGGAAGTCAAACGGAAGCGGCGGCTTGAACGATTTCGGCACGGCCAGCGGCGTAATGTCAGCCGGTTCATTTTCTTTGATACTTTTGAGCAGCGGTTCCAGACTCTCCAGCGTCATGACGCTGTCGATATCCAGTTTGTATTTGTCCACGTACTTTTTGTTGAACCGCCATACGGCCTGCGACGCCAATTCTTTTTGGTTGGGCACCGCGTAGTTAACGCCGTTCACCCGGCTGCCTTCGAGGAAGCGCGGATCGATCGTGTCTTTGATGCCTTTGCCGTATTTGTCGATCAGATCGTTCAGCGGCAGGAACGCACCTTTGGCGGCATTTGGCAGATAATCGAATGCCCATGCGCTGGTGAACGCAATATCGTAGTTCTCACCGGAACTCGTGATAACCTGCATGCGTTGAGTGTAATCGCCCCAGTCGATCATGGAGATGTCGAGTGTGGTATTGAGCTTCTCTTTCAGATATTTGTTCATTTCGTCCTGGACTTTTGGCAGATCGTTCGGCGTCGGGCCGATCAGATACAATTTCAGGGTGACCGGATCAAGCTTCGTCGCATCAACCGTGCCATCGCTCTGCACCGCCGCTTCTTCTTTGGCTGGTGCTGCCGTTTTGCTTCCGCTTCCGCAGGCCGCCAGCAGCGACATCAGCATTAGCATCGCCAGCAGCAGCGGGAACGTTTTTCTTTTTACCATTCGTGACCCCTCCATACTCGTAATGATCGAACTATGAAAATGTACGATTCAGCCTTTGACTGAACCGACGGTAAGACCTTGAACGAAATAACGCTGGAAAAATGGATACGCCATGACGATCGGCAGCGTCGCCAGCACGACCATCGCCATGCGAACCGTCTCGGTTGGCAGAGCAGCTGCTGCGTCGAAGTTGCCCAAATATTTGGCGTTCTGCGTGAGGAAATCCATATTTTTTTCGATTCGCATTAGCAGATATTGAAGCGGCGGTGTCAATTCAGGCTTGTTATAATACAGCAGGGCATTGAACCAGTCGTTCCAGTAGCCCAGAGCGCTGAACAAGCCGATGGTGGCGATGCCCGGCAGCGAGATCGGCAGCACAATGCTGAAGAAAGCGCGGAATTCCCCGGCTCCGTCGATCTTGGCGGATTCAATGACCTCGTCCGGTACGGTCGTCTGGAAAAACGTCCGCATGACGATAATCGAGAATGCGCTCAGTGACAGTGGAAGAATGAGCGCCCAGATTGTATTTTGCAGATGCAGAAACTGCGTCATGACGATGTAGCCCGGCACCATGCCGCCCGAGAACAGCATCGTGAAGAACGCCAGAAAGCTGAAAAATCCGCGGAACTCGAAACTTTTGCGAGACAAGGCGTAAGCGTAGGTCGTGACCAGCGCAAGCGTCAGCAGCGTGCCGATCACCGTGACTGAGAGCGTTACGCCAAACGAGATCAGCAGATCATTCCCGGCTTGGAAAATGTACCGGTAAGCCTCTGTACTGAACTGACTCGGCCATAGGCTGAAGCCTTCCAGCGCCAGCGTCTGCTCGTCCGTCAGCGAGATCATGATAACGAATAAGAACGGAAAGACGCAGGAGAAGGCGAACAGTCCGACGATAATATTGAACAGGACGTTCCACAGCGGCGAGATCGCGTTATAGTCGCGCTTTTTGCGCTTCTTGCCCAGGATCTCGCGCGGTTTGACCGCCGTTTGAGCCATGATTGATGTTCCCCTTTCCTAGAAAATGGCTTGATCGCGGTCGATGCGGCGGACAATATAATTGGCGGTCAGAATCAGGATGAGACCGACCAGCGATTGATAAAGCCCAGCCGCCGTGCTCATGCCGATGTCCCCCATATTCATCAAGCCGCGGTATACGAACGTATCGATGACGTTGGTGACCGGATACAGCGCACCCGAGTCTTTCGGCAGTTGATAGAACAGCCCGAAGTCGGAGCGGAAAATGCCGCCGATCGCCAGGATCGTCAGGATAATCATCAGCGGTCGCAAGAGCGGCAGCGTGATATAGCGAATCTGCTGCCATTTTCTCGCCCCATCGATTGTTGCCGCTTCGTAATAGGATTTGTCGATGCCGGTGATCGCCGCGAGATAGATGACGCTGTTATAGCCGATGCCTTTCCAGATGCCCACGAACAAGATGATGAACGGCCAATATTTGGGTTCGGAATACCAGCTCACACTGTCCGTTCCGAAATGGGCAGCGAGTTGGTTGAGCACGCCTTTGTCCGGGCTAAGGAAGGTGAACGCGAAATAGCTGATGATGACCCAAGACAGAAAGTGCGGAAGGAACATGCCGGTCTGATACACTTTCGCCATTCGTTTGTTCAGCAGCTCACTGAGCAGAACGGCGAATCCCACTGCGCTGATTAAACCCAGAATAATCATGGCGACGTTATACAAGATGGTATTGCGGGTGATGACATAAGCGTCGCTGGTCTGGAACAGGTACTCAAAGTTCTTGAAGCCCACCCAGTCGCTGCTGAGTACGCTGGCAAAAAAGCCGTCCGGACTGATCCGGAAGTCTTTGAACGCCAGCACCGTGCCGAACATCGGCAGGTAGGCAAAGATCAGAAACCAGAGCGTACCCGGCAGCACAAGCAGCAGCAGTGCCCGGTTGCGGACGATCTTTTTCCAAAAAGCCGCCAATGGAATCCCTCCTCGGTTGATGAATGGTAAATGTGCGGATGCTGCACCGGCAGACACCTCGTACAGGCGGAAGGAAGCGGAAAAGATTAACGATCAAGCCGACCGCCAAGCGGCTCTCCATGCGGCTCCGCGTGTACGAATGGGTACCTTGCTTTAATTGGATGAACGAAATTCGATGATTCAAGCAAGACCCTTTACGAGTACCTTGACCGATAACGTTCTGAGGTTACGCCCATCCCAAATCTTAGATTTAACTCGGTCAACGTACTGGTTATTGGAACATGCAGGCGGTTCAGTCGATGCGATACCCTTCGTCTGCGAACCCTGCGGCTGTAGATCCCCTAAGATCGGCTGTGCCGCGCTATCGTCGCTGTCTTCGCCTTGCTTTCCGACGACGTCCTTTCTCATGGTTCGGAAAAAGTCTGTTCGGAAAGGCGGTATTCGGCAGCGGCTTCATGCTCGCCTTCGACACTTCTCATTCTGGATGAAAGCGCTATCTCCAACAAGTTGAAAAATGCTAGGTTTAGATGGACAAATCAAAGAAAAGCCCCTGAATAGGAGCTTTTCCGGTCAAAAAAAGGCGCCAGTCTGGATAGATTCTCGGTAAATCAGGCGAACTTGTAGGCCGCTTCCGTTTGCGAAACGATGGTCTTTCCTCCCGCTTCTCTCCGTGTTCGATTGTCGCGCCACCGCTCAATCACCGTACATCTGACGCATCTCGGTCGGCGATAAGCCGGTATATTTCTTGAACTGCCGGTAAAAGTACGAATTATCGAGATACCCGACTTCCGTGCCAATCTCCGCCGTACGCCGGTCGGTATGCAGCAGCAGCGATGTCGCGCGCTCGATCCGGCGGCGGTTCAGCGCGTCCGAGAAATTGCTGTCGGTCTCCTGTTGGAACAGCTGTCCCAGATAATTCGGATGCAGATTCAGACGCTGGGACAGCGTCTTGAGTGACAGCTCCTCCGCGTAATGGTCGCGGATCTGCTCCAGCAGAAAAGCCACGTGCGTGCTGTGCGCGGCGCTCTCGGCAGCCGCAGCTTCCGGCAATGATCCGGCCGCTGCGCGCCGGATCGTGTCGCGCACATGCTGCCGCAGCTGCTCCAGCGTGGAGATCCGCTGGAGCGGTGCGTACAGCTCCGCGTAATCCGGCTCCGCCAGTCCGCCAGCTTCGCGGACTGCCTCCACCATCAGGCGCACGGCCGCGTTCATCGGCTCGCGGCGCGGCAGCAGTCCGGCAGCCTCCGCCCGGCTGCCGAGCAGCGCCTCTTCCCAGATGTGGGAAGAGGCCGGCATGGGGCCGGGCTGCGTATCCGGCCCGGTGACCCACAGCGCCTGCTCTCCCGCTGGGAGCAGGCGCCTGAACTGCCCTTTCGCCTGCGCGAAGCAGGCGCGGACGCCGACAATGTCCGGCGTCTCCCCGCCGCCCGCCAGCCAGACGGCGGCTCCGGCCAATCGGCCGAGTTCCCGCGCAGCCTCGGCCAACGGTTCTTCCGGCTGCACAGCGCCGGAAGAAGCGGCGCACGGCGATTCAGCCGTGCGCATGCAGCGGATGCAGACAAGATCATCGTCCGCATCCGCGAAGCAGAGCACCGCCGCGCCCGGCTCGGCGGCCGAAAGCAGCGCCTCGCAGATTTCAGCGAGGCGTGCAGGGTCAATCCGCTCCTTAGACAGCTCTGCGGAGCCGGCTTCGTTGGAGACGGCGTCTCCCTCCACCGTGGCAGCCGCCTGCGCACCCGGCGGCGCCGCGCAGCCGCCTTCAATCTCGCCGCCATGCTGCGGCGTTCGCCCCTTGCTCAGCCCCGGGTTTCCCTGCGCACCCGGCTTGGAGATCTGCTCTGCCCCCGGCTGCGTCTCACCGCCGAGCAGCCGCAGCACATCGACCCGATACGCGCCGCAGTCGGTTGGAATTCCCAACAGTTCCGCGCGCTGGATCAGCTCCGAGCGTTCGATCGTGCCTTCGGCCCAGCGAGCCAGAACGTGACTGCGCAGCAGCCGGCGATCTTCTTCCTGCCGGATGTGGCTGGCTTCTTCACGTTCCCAGACCTCGACGGTTCGGCGCACCGTCGCTTCCAATTCTTCGATATTGATCGGCTTGAGAATATAGTTTTCGATGCCGAGCCGAATACCAACTTTGACGTATTCAAATTCTTCATAGCCGCTAAGTACAATATAGCGCGTACGGGGATACCGCTTTTTCAATGCCTCGATCAGTTCCAGTCCGTTCATCCTCGGCATCATAATATCTGTGACGACCAGATCGGCTCCCTGTTCGCCGAGCCGCTCCAGCGCCTGGATACCGTCGCCGGCATGACCGAGCGGGCACAGTCCGTACCGCTCCCATTCCATGATCGACGACAGCCCCTGCGCGATCAGCGGTTCATCATCAACGAAAAATACCGTTCGCATCCTGCTCTCTCCCTTCGCTTTCTTGCCGTGCTTGCCACCATATGGAAAGTTTGCATCAGAATATCCCTATCCTTCCGCCGGAAGTTCCATGCGAATCATCGTGCCCCGGCCTTCTTCGCTCTCCACCGTTAGGCCGAAAGCATCGCCGTAATTCATCCGAATCCGTTCGTGGACGTTGATTAATCCGATCGAACGATGTTCTTTGTCCGGCGCAGGTGCTCCTCCACCCAACATTAGACGAATCTCTGCCAACCGTTCGGGCGGAATTCCTGTTCCGTTATCTTCGACCGTGATCGTCAGCCGTCCATTCCCCACCCTTGCACGAATCGCCGCACGATTGTCGTTGTCCAGCGGCCGGAACCCATGCACAATGTAGTTTTCCACGAGCGGCTGAACAAGCAGTTTGACGATCCGGCAGTTTTTCGCCGATTCGTCCACTTCGATGTCCGCACTCAAACGACCCTCGTAGCGGATGCGGAACAAGTCGAGATACATGGAGCAGATCTCAATTTCTTCACTCACGCTGACGACGGTGCTTTTTTTGACCAAACTGCGAAACATCACCGACAAACTGTAGATCATCTTGCCCACATCCTGCGCACCCAGCGAATACGCTTTCATCCGGATGGATTCCAACGTATTGTACAGAAAATGCGGGTTGATCTGCGACTGAAGCAGCGCAAGTTCCGCGTTTTTCTGCCGAATCTCCGACGTGTACACTTGATCGATGTACGTTTCGAGCTGTCCGCACATGGCATTGATACGCTGCGCGATCTGCTGAAGTTCGTCTTCGCCGGACAATTCGATCCGCGTGGTCAGATCACCCGCGCCGATTCGGCTGGTCGAATGGATGATCCGGCGAACCTTCTTGGAATGGGAACGGATGATGACCGCTGCCAAGCCGATACTCGCCGCAGCGAACAAGACCGTTCCGAGAATGAGCATGCTGACCAGTCCCGCCATGCTTCGATCCACAGCCGCTTCGGATACAACACCGAGCACCGACAAGCCGGATCCCGCTACGCTGAGTTCATTCGTACGAAAAGCACCGCCCGGCAGCACAGCTCCCCCAGCGGCATCGAGGCGATCGGGATACGGACGCCCGGTATATCGGCCTTCCGAATCGTAGACGGTGGTTCCGTCCGCAGCCAGCACAAGAATCTGCCCGTTCACGGACGGCGCCTGGCTGCGCAGCAGCGCGTCCAGCTTGGCGGCGTCGAATTCGACGACCATCAGGCCAATCCGGCGCAAAGTCCAGGGGTCCTGAAGTTCACGTGCATACAAATACCGACCGCTGGCGTTCTGCCCAGACACGCTTTCTTCCGGCGGAGACGGTTCGCTCAAGGCTTCCGGTCCTTCCGAAACGGCTCTGCCCGAAGCATTTCTGCCTGAAGCCTCTTGGTCTCTACCGACCGGACTCGTCATCCCTTCGTCTGCCGCTGCATCTCCAGGCGTCGCCTCACCGGGTAGAACTCCGCGAAAGCCCGGTCGGACGCCAGTCGTCCATTTTTTCCACACCGGGTCGGGAGCGCTATCAAAATCAATTCTGCGGCTGGTTCGACCTACGTACATCGAGAACTGCCGACCGTAGCTGTATACCGACACGCTGCGCACCGAAGCATCCTGTTCCAGATAATTTTTGATCGCCAGGTCGAACGTGCGGTTTCTGGAACCGGCGCTGTTCGCAAAAACATTCAAACGATGACCCAAATAATCTTCGTAATCGTGATCGAGAAAATAAACCATGTCGTCGCTGACCGTTCCATCGCTATATACCTGCTGAAGCATATTCTGCAAATATTCGTACTGTCGGTTCAGGTACAGACTGAGCACATGGGTCGTCTTGAGATTGGCGTCCGTTTCTTCCCGAATCGTGCGCTGAAGCTGGTATTGATACATAAGCCCGGCCGCGAACATGAACAGCATCACCGCTACCAGCGAGTACAACAGCACGATCCGGTTGAACATTTTTCGTTTGAGATGATTGAGATAAAAGCGGCGAATCGCACGCATGGCTTCCTCCTTCCAGCCAGCCCAGAGCGCGAAACGCAAGGCGGCCTTTTGCTGCGCCCAGTGTACCATCGGCGTACGCACTCGGCAAACGACTTGCGGAAAATGGGCGGACAAAAGCGGTGATCCCCTAACCTTTGTCGTAATATTGCACTCCTTATTGTCGTGAACAGCTCTTTGAAACGCTCTTTTTTTATGCCTATAATAACGATAAAGATCCCCTAAGATCGCACTGACCCCAGAAGAACCGGCTCCTCCCCGTACGCGGCGAGTCCTCCCGGCCTTTTTTGCATGCCCGCTCGCCTCCGACTGTTCGTTCAATCATCCGTCCGACTATCCGAAGGAGGTTATTTCCCATGTTTTTGACTGAAGCCAAACTGCGTTCCCGCCTGCATGAACTGTCCGAGTACCGTTATCGTGACCGGATGCCGATTCCCGAGTTCCGCTGTCTGGAAGATACCCGCCAAGAGATCAATCCCGAAGTTCCGCCTGTAGCGGACTATGAGGGTACGCTGAAGATCGGCGAGACCTGGAGCGGGCGCGATCTGTATCTGTGGCTGCATGCCGAAGTGTATATTCCCGCCGAATGGCAGGGACGCCGGATTCTCGGTCGTTTTGATCTGGGCGAGACCGGCGGCGGCAACAACTCCGGCTTCGAGTCGCTATTTTATCTGCATGGAAAGCCGTATCAAGGCGTCGATTCCAATCATCTGGAAGTCTTTTTCAACGAAGAAACGGCCGGTTCCACTCTTCCGCTTACGCTGCGGCTGTGGTCGGGACTTGAAGGCGGCGGTGTTCAGCGGAATCAAACGCACGGCGTCCGGCTCGCGGAAGTCTGCTGGCTCGACGAGGCGGCCGACGATTATTACTACACGCTGCTGGCGGCATCCGAGACGGTCGAAGTGCTCGATCCCAATCTGCCCGAACGTGCGCAGCTGCTCAAAGCGGCCGACCGTTCGCTGCTGCTGATCGACTGGCAAGCGCCGGGCTCGGACACGTTCTACGAATCGCTTCGCGCGGCACGCGATTTCCTATCGGACGCGATCGACGGCATGGAGAAACATTCGGCGGTCGAGATCACGGCGGTCGGCCATACCCATATCGACGTTGCGTGGTTGTGGCGGTTCAAGCATACGCGGGAAAAGGCCGCGCGTTCCTTCTCCACCGTCATGCGCCTGATGGAGCTGTTCCCCGAGTATACGTTTCTTCAGACCCAGCCGCAGCTCTATGACTATGTGAAAAACGACTACCCTGAGCTGTACGCACATATCAAAGCGCGTGCGGCGGAAGGACGCTGGGAAGCAGGCGGCGCGATGTGGCTCGAAGCCGACTGCAATCTGACTTCGGGCGAATCGCTGGTGCGGCAGATTCTGGTCGGGACTGCCTTTTACCGGGAAGAATTCGGCGCGGAATGCGATTATCTCTGGCTTCCGGATGTGTTCGGATACAGTTGGGCGCTGCCGCAAATCCTGCGGAAGTCCGGCATCCATACGTTTATGACGACCAAGATCAGTTGGAACCAATACAACCGGATGCCGCACGATACGTTCATGTGGCGCGGGATGGACGGCACGGAGATTCTCACCCATTTCATCACGACAACAGAGCCGTGGTCACAGCCGGGTTCGTGGTTCTATACGTACAACGGCAACATCATGCCCAAGACGGTCAAAGGCAGTTGGGACGCCTACCGCGACAAAGAAATGAACCAGAAGCTGCTGTTCTCCTACGGCTACGGCGACGGGGGCGGCGGTGTCAACCGCAATATGCTGGAGATGCGTCGGCGGATCGACCGGATGCCCGGAATGCCCAAGATGAAGACCGGAAGTGCGGGCGACTATTTCCGGGAGCTGCGCGAGACGGTCGCCAATACCGACAGCTATGTCCATACATGGGACGGCGAATTGTATCTCGAATACCATCGCGGTACGTATACCAGCCAGGCCTATAACAAGCGCATGAACCGCAAGCTTGAACTGCTGTATCGGGAGAGCGAATGGCTGAACGCACTAAGCGCGGTTGCTGGCGGAGACTGGAATCGGTATGCAAAAAAAGAGCTGGATGAAGGCTGGAAGATCATTCTTCGCAACCAGTTCCACGACATCATCCCCGGCTCATCGATCCGCGAAGTGTATGAAGACAGCACAATCGAATACGCGGAAGCAGAGCGGCTTGGGTTGGAAGTGCGAAACGGAGCGGAACGGGGATTGTTGGCGTCGGCAGGCGGCGAAGATGCTGCGAGGGCGACCAAACGTTACACCGTCTGGAACGCTTCGCCGTGGGTGGAGAACGGCCTTGTCGAGATCCCGGTGTTCAGCGAAGGGGCAGGCGGGAATGAAAACCCGAAGGACACGGACATCAAGCGCATAAGCAGTGGCGTATGGAAAAACCATCTCGGCGAAACGCTGGACGCGCAGTTCGCAAAGGGAACCTGGTGGGTCGAAGCGAAAAACGTGCCTTCGATGGGCTATGCCGTGCTAACGTTTGAGCCGGTCGGAAGCCAGGCTGCGCAAGCGTCCAACGATACGGGAGGGCTCGACTCGACAGCGGCGGCCAAAACCTTCGGTCTGGATGAATCGGCGCAAAACGGGATCTCTTCCGTGGATTGCGATCCGGAATCTTCGTTCACTCTCCGCGAGAACGGAATCTCTACTCCGTTCTATGAACTGGATTGGAACGACAGCGGCCAGCTTACGCGGCTGTACGACCGCTCGGCGGATCGTGAAGTGCTGGCAAACGGTCAACGAGGCAACGTGCTTCAGCTGTTTGAAGACAAGCCGCTGGCGCACGAAGCCTGGGATGTGGACATTTTCTATCAGCAGAAATCGTGGGAGCTGGACAATCTGACCCGCGTATCGGTATCGGAAAATGGTCCTCTGCGCTGCGCTGTGACCTTCATCTGGGAGACGGAGGCTTCACGAATCGAGCAGCAGTTGATTGTCTATGCCCGTGATCGCCGCATCGACTTCAAGACGAAGGCCGACTGGCACGAACGCCGCGTGCTGCTCAAAGCCGCTTTCCCGGTACAAATCCGCGCCACGGAAGCCACATACGATGTCCAATACGGCAACGTCAAGCGCCCCACTCACTGGAACACGAGCTGGGATATGGCGCGGTTTGAGACCGTCGGCCATCAATGGGCTGATCTGTCGGACAAAGGCTACGGCGTTAGCCTCCTGAACGACTGCAAATACGGCTACGACATCAAGGACAATGTCATGCGGCTGTCGCTGATTAAGTGTGCCCAGCATCCCGATACCGAAGCCGATCAGGGTACGCATGAATTTACGTATGCGCTGCTGCCGCACGAAGGCGATTGGCTGGCCGGCGGCACCGTGCGCAGCGCTTGGGCGCTGAACCATCCGCTTCGCGCGTCTCAAGGTGCGCCTGCACAATCCGCTCTATCGATGTTCCGTCTGTCCGCAGACCGCGTCCGCGTCAGCGGCCGAGCGGATTCGGGTGACGCGCATGGCGAAGCGGCGGCTCCCGCTTCTCTGTCCAGTCCAACGGCGATGATCTCTACCGTAAAGCGCTCCGAAGCCGGCGATTCCGTCATCGTGCGCGCGCACGACTTCTCCGGCAGCCGTCAACGGCTTCGGCTGGAGAGTGACCTGACGATTGCTTCCTGGCAGGAATGTGATCTGATGGAGCGTCCGGAAGGCGAACGCGAAGCAGGTCCATCGGTATCATTTACGCTGGAGCCGTATGAGATTCGTACGTTCGTGATCGAACTGCGGGCTTAAAGATCGCAGCCTGGAACTGCCGGAGCAAGATGAACAAGGATTTAAAAGATACGACTTATAAGCGAAGAACCCCCGAAATCGCGTATTGCGGTTGCGGGGGTTCTTTGGTTTCGTAACCTTCAATAATGATTTCGTTATTCAACTTTCTGCTGTTCTTTTGCGTCAATTGGATATCGACGCAAAAACGAGATTCGCTAAATAGGAGGAGCCTACGATGAAGAAGAAAGTCATTTTAAGTGCCGCTTTTCTACTCCTTTGTATCGCTGCGGCCCTATACTTGCTTGATGCTATGCACCACAGAAAGCTTGTTGTACAGGAGCAGGCCACCTATCCGGCATTCTCGCTGGAAGAAATGACGAATCAGGCATCGCAAATTGTCTACGGCACAGCAGTCGAACGAGAAAAGACAAAAATAATCAAAATTCCGGTCAGTACGGAATTCGATACGGACGATACAAACCAAGGAAAATTACTGGAAGAATCTGTAACCGAGGTGAAAATACAAGTAGAGGAGCTTATTAAAGGTGCAGATCATCAGGAAAATGCGATCGTCACTTATAACGAATCAGGAGTCAGAACCCTGCAAAAGGGCAATAAAGTCGTTCTATTCTTGAATGAAGCCGGTTTTACTTGGGGCGAACAAGGCGTACTGAGAGTCACCGATTATAACCGAATCACAACAAATAGCTATGATGACGAAAAAACGTATAGTCTGAGCAGCTTTATAGAAAAGATCCAAAAATTCAAATCGGATGAATAAAACAAACCCAACAAAAAAAGCCGCTCCGCGAGTAAGATGACCGCAAATAAGGTGAGGTACCTTAGATTTAACACGGTCAACTCTCTAGGAACGACTTCTTTTGCAACATGAATGTGTATCCCGTTAGCTTGCGCGCCTTAACGAATACCTTCTATGCGTCTGTACGCATCGTCGCCGTGACCTTGGCGTCTGTCCTTGTCCATTAAGATCAGGCTTCCGCTGTTGTCCACAAGCCCAGCTAGGATTGCCAGCGGCACGAAGAACACGGCCTTGCACACTTTTTTGACGATTGGCATATTACATTCCTCCCTGTTCCGGTATGATCGGCTCGCTCGGCGTCTGCCGTTTTTCTCATACGTTTCGGTTGGACGAAAGGTTCCATCTCTTGTGCAGCTCATTGTGAAAACGGCAGTGTTCTCAACCTGATGCCTGCTCCGTGATCCGCTTCTCCAGTTTCTTGACCAGCTTTTTCGGCGTTTCCGCGCGCACGATTTCGCCTTTGACGATTGCGAATGGCTCGCTGCGGCACAGCTTACATTCTTTCAGGCAGGAATCTTTTTTGACTTTGACGTCGTCGTATTTGCCCTTGAGTTCTTTGTAAGCCGGTTTCGAGAAACGGTCGAGGTTCTTTTCGCAAAATTTGATCTTCATGTTCGTTCCTCCGTTAGGGCACGCAGGATTCTGCGCACCCGAGTCAGTTCGGTAGGCACGCCGCGCTCGATCTCTTCGCTCGTACCGAATTCGTATTTCGCCAGCGCCTGCCGGATATTGCCGGGAATATAATATTCGTCCGTGCGATGCTGCACAAGCAGGCGTTCATAAGCAGGCAGCAGCCGAAGATCCGTCAAGCCGTTCGTCGCCTGCACGGCGGTATGCTGCACCCAAGGATCGGGGTCGCCCAGCGCCTCGATAAACTCTTCGACATACTCCGCTTTACGGTCGGAATTGCCCGCCTGCCAGACAGCATCTTTACGGATTTCCGGGTCCGGACTGCGGAAAGCCGGCAGCAGCAGCGGAAATTTCTCGATCCCCGCCGTTTCCAGCACATAACCGATAAAACGGAACGTCTCCGCGTCACTTTCGATTGGAGCAAGCCGGATCAGTTCTTCCACGAACTCGCTGGCCGCTTCTTTGCGGTACCAATGGATCAGCTGCACCGCCGTTCTCCTTTCTTCCGGCGATTCGCTCCGCAGCAGCTTCACCAGCAGCGGATCGGCCAGCCGAGGTGCCCGCTTGGCAAGCAGCGTCAGCGCCCAGTGACGCACCTTCTCTGCCGGATCGCCGAGCGCGGCTTCCGCAAGAGAGATGACCGCTTCGCTCGGACGAGGCAGCCGAAGCAGCGCTCGAAGCAGATCGCCGCGCGTCTCGCCGCTATCCGCCTGCCGGAAAGCCGCGACCAAGTCGGCTTCGCCGCCGCCCGGGGTCGTGCCGAACCAATGAATCTCGAAGCCGCCGATTACTTCGTCCAACCAGCGTTCGTACCAGTCGAGGAAGTTTTTTTCATAAGCGAAAAAAGACTTGGGTGAATCCATGTTGATATATACGACTCTCCCGCGATGCTCGCCGCTGACGATCAGCAGCAGTTCATTGTCGCAGCCCATCGTGCCGAATTCGATTGTTCCCCGCAACAGATCCGCCCAGAACGCGTCATAAGTTTCGTCATCCATGTCGTCCAGCTCGTCGTTTTCGGCTGGCGGCGACATCCAATCCTGCGAAGTCCGATCCAAACGGAAGGTCGAAGGTTCGGCAAGACGCTCGAGATCGGGTGAGATGCGCGAAGACGGATAGATGCCGTAATAAGGCCCTGCTCCTCCGTCGCCAACCCCGACCAGAAAAGCCGCGAACGGATCGGGCAGCGTTACTCCCCATTCGGCTTCAAGCTTCCCGAGCTGCGTCAAGGTCAGAGGCTCGTTCATTCGATACTGGTGCGAACTCGCTCCGAACACGCTGCCGCTTCCTTCAGCTTGCGCGGCTTGAAGCAGCTTCTGCCGAATCCGGGCGATCTGTTCGTCGTAGACCCTCAGCTCGCCCGCCCTTTCGTTTGCTTCTGTTTTTCCGCGAAAATGCATGATTGCCTCCTTTGTCCATGAAAACATTCAATGGATTTCCATCTTTCCATTGAGTTGCACGCCGTTACCTTTTATAATGAAACGGAAAAATGTCTAAACGAAATCTAACAGAAAAAGGTGTCTTTCATTAATGAGTATACTAAATGTAGAACGACTGAGCCACGGCTTCGGCGACCGGGCGATCTTTAAAGACGTATCTTTCCGCCTGCTCAAAGGCGAACATATCGGCCTGATCGGCGCCAACGGCGAAGGCAAATCCACATTCATGAATATCGTGACAGGCAAACTTCAGCCGGACGAAGGCAAAGTGGAATGGTCGAAACGTGTTCGCGTCGGCTATCTCGATCAGCACGCTGTGCTGGAGAAAGGCCTGACGATCCGCGACGTGCTCAAAAGCGCTTTCCAATACCTGTTCGACATGGAGCAGGAAATGAACGATATGTACGGCCGCATGGGCGAAGTGACGCCGGAAGAACTGGAAGAACTGCTGGAGCAGGTCGGCACCATCCAAGACACGCTGACCGCGCAGGACTTCTATCTGATCGACGCGAAGATCGACGAGACGGCTCGCGGCCTTGGCCTCACCGACGTTGGTCTGGACAAAGACGTCAACGATCTGTCCGGCGGACAGCGTACGAAGGTGCTGCTAACCAAGCTGCTGCTTGAGAAGCCCGATATTCTGCTCCTCGATGAGCCTACCAACTATCTGGACGAAGTGCATATCAACTGGCTGACCCGTTATCTGCAAGAATATGAGAACGCGTTTATCCTCATCTCCCACGATATTCCGTTCCTGAACAGCGTCGTCAACATCATCTACCATATGGAAAATCAGGAGTTGAACCGTTACGTCGGCGACTACGATTATTTCCAAGAAGTCTACGCTATGAAAAAGCAGCAGTTGGAATCGGCCTTTAAACGCCAACAGCAGGAAATTTCGCAGCTCAAAGACTTCGTTGCACGCAATAAAGCCAGCGTGGCTACTCGAAACATGGCCATGTCCCGTCAGAAGAAGCTCGACAAGATGGAAGTCATCGAACTGGCTCAAGAACGCCCTAAGCCGCAGTTCAACTTCAAAGTCGGCCGTACGGCGGGCAAAGTCATTTTTGAAACGAAAAACTTGGTCATTGGCTACAACGAACCGTTATCCCGTCCGCTCGATCTCAAGATGGAACGCGGACAGAAGATCGCGCTCGTCGGCGCCAACGGCATCGGCAAAACGACGCTGCTGCGCAGCATTCTCGGCGAGATCCCGGCGATCTCCGGTTCTGTGGAACGCGGCGAACACCAGCAGATCGGCTACTTTGAGCAGGAGATGAAAGGCGACGGCTCCAATACCTGCATCGAAGAGATCTGGAACGAGTTCCCTTCGCTCAGCCAATTTGAAGTGCGCGCAGCGCTGGCTAAATGCGGCCTGACCACCAAACACATCGAGAGCAAAATCACGGTACTCAGCGGCGGAGAGAAAGCTAAAGTCCGCCTGTGCAAACTCATCAACCGCGAAACGAACATCCTTGTACTCGACGAACCGACCAACCACTTGGACGTGGACGCAAAAGACGAGTTGAAGCGTGCTCTGCAAGCGTACAAAGGTACGATTCTGATGATTTCCCACGAACCGGAGTTCTACAAGGATATTGTGACCGAGACTTGGAACTGCGAATCGTGGACCACCAAAGTATTCTAAGAACATTCCCGAAAAGTTCGCTATGATCGAAACCTGTGCAAAAGGCTCCCTTCGGGGAGCCTTTTTGTCGCGGTTCAGCTTCAGGGGCGGCGAACACCGCACGAACTCGATCCCAAGCCGAATCGAGCTTCGCCCAGCTTACGGAAACGTCTCGCTTAGTCGCCGATGACGTTCGTCAGCTCGCCCAGCCCTTCGACGAAGATCGTCATCTCGTCGCCCGGTTTCAGCCAGACCCGCTCTTCTTTGGGTTTGCCGAGAATGACGCCTTCCGGCGTTCCGGTCAGGATGACGTCGCCGGGACGCAGCTTCATATGCTGCGAGAGGAACGAGATTAGTTCCCGGCAGGAGAAGATCATATCCGACGTATGGGAATCCTGAACGATGATGCCGTTTACCCGCGTACCGATCTTGAGGGCGTTCGGATCGGGAATCTCGCCCGCAGGCACGATAAATGGACCCAGCGGCGCAAACCCTTCGCCCGTCTTGCCGAGCAGCCACTGGCTGGATTGTCCCTGAAGATCACGTGCCGAGAGGTCGTTCGCGCAGCAGTAGCCGAACACATAATCCAGGGCCTCTTCCTCCGTTACATTGACAGCCGTGCGTCCGATGACAATCGCCAGCTCTGCTTCATAATCCAGCCTGCGGGTCGCCTTGGGATAAGGAACGACGCTTCCATGCGCCGTCAATGAATCCGCGAACTTGCCAAACACGACCGGTTTCTCAGGCAGCGGCATCCCCGTCTCTTCCGCATGGCGCTTGTAATTCAGCCCGATGCAGATCAGCTTGCCCGGATTCAGCACCGCAGGCAGGAAAGTCACCTCATCTTCCGTGACCAGCTCCGCTCCCTCGGCTGCTGCCCGCTGCCAGGCCTCGGTAATCTCCTTCACTTTTTGCGGTGCGGCAATCAGCTCATCCGTGGACGCGGGCGGAAATGTCCAACCTTCCAGCCATGGAGCCAGTGCACTGAGCAGTACAGCCCGTCCTTCTTCGGTAATCAGCGCAACCGCTGAAGTGCCATGTCGTTCGATATTGGCGAATCTCATCTGTCGATCATCCTCCCGCAATCGTAAAATCTGCGGCGGAACGGTCGTCCTGTCCGCTTCCGCCGACTTCTTTTCCATCATACGTCAGCCGACGCAAAAAATGAAACGTCAATCCATTCTTCTTCACGTTCTTGCCCAAGACGCTGAGGGCCAGATCGACGCGACCCAAAAAAATAAGCATCCCATCCGCTCGTGACGGAAAGGATGCCGTTCCCCTATGCGTGCCTGACACGAATCGGATGCTTATCGGTTTCTTATTCGGTTCTCGTCTCGTATCGGTTCTCACGATAAGTGTTCTCTTTCAAGGGAGCCTGCCGCTCCTCTGGCTTCGGTTCGGGATCTTTGGATTGGGACGCGTGCGACGCGGCATGCCAAGCTTCGACTTTTCTTTTGCGCTTCCGGTTGAACCAACGCTCCAGTCGGCCTGCTGCCTGACGTTCAGCCAATGTTTTCTTGATCCCTTTCATCAGAAGCTTGGAGCGATCTTCGTCGCTGCGTTCCAGCTCGTGGAGGTCCTTCAGAAATTCATCATTCATAGTATGCATCTCCATGTAAAAGGTCTCCTCTCAGTATATCGAACATATGTTCTTTTGTCGAGTCCCGCCTTTTTGCACAGCTTCTCAATCTTCTTCGCTTTCTGGCAGTTCGCCGCCCTCTTCACGGATTTTCACCCGAATTCGGGGGATAAGCTCCCGATAGGGGCCGATTTCACTGATGTCGGACAGGTCGCCAATCTCCAGAATGTAATCTTCGCTGTTCGTTTGCAGATCCAGCAGCAGTCGATATTCGGATTGATATTCGTATTCCTTGGGCTTGCGGAAGTATCCCCAGCGGCCGCCGAAGCTCTCTACTTCATGATAGGCGACCAATCCTTCACGCAGTCCGAATCCCTGTTTGCGGCAGGCTTCGTCAATCCGTTCCTTGAACGCTTTTGGATTGGTGATCGCTACCGCATACCCACCAAATTTTTCATTCTGCGGATGGATCAGATGACGTTCATTCCCTTTAACGTGACGCTGCACCGTCTCACTGGTGATACCGTGCAGACTGAGCGAATACTGCCGGTCCGCCTCATTCTCCTGAAGCACAATGGGACCTTCCACATCCTCCAGCGGTTTCCCGCCTACATACACTTTATAACTGCCCGGATTATAAATAGCAGAAGCCGCTTCAAACGGATCATTGCGCCCACTCTCATCGGGTTCTTCGCTTTTAAAAGCACTCAAGCACTGAAAATGGAGCTGTCCACGCTGGAATTTCTCCATAAATGCTCGTTCGCCAAACTTCAATAACACATAAATTTGAATCTTTTCTCTTTCCTTCATGGACGCTCTCCCTTCTCTGGATCGATCTCTATTTCATTGAGAAAGTCACAGGCTGCTGTTGAAAATCTCTGGGATAGGGATACTCCATATATACCCAAAATCTTTTAAAAAAGCTGTAAAGGTAAATAAAATGAATGTCAATACAAGTGACAAAGAAGAATTACGTTTCTAAAGTTAAAAAATCTTCTTGGAAGATCTAAGTCAACTAAGTCCACTAGCTTTCAAGAAGTATGCTTTTTATTACGAATAGATCAATCGATTTAAAATCATTAATCTAAATATAAAATTCTCATAAAATACATAAATAAATAAAATATGTTAAAAAACGTTTTCTTTATTTATGAGGTCACAATGCTTCGATATATTCTCCTTGTAATTAAATAAGCTTGTTAGGAGGGATTCATTTTGACAAAAATTAAAATATCAATGGGGAGGAAGGAAATGAACATTTTGAAGAGAACAACTTTAATACTGTTATCTATCTCTATGTTTACTGCATTTTCTGTACCTGTATTTGCAGAGGGAAACTTTAAGGAAGCGGATCCAGTCACTTATAATCTTCAAGAAGATATAAGGGATGGCGAGTACAATGTGGTTGGTACTAAGTGGTTGGTACTAAATATATTGAAGCGAAAGTGCGTGTAGAAGATACTGAACAAGGTCAACAAACAACATTGGTAGAGACATATAGATATAACTTTTCAAAAAACGAAGAAAAATACAAAAAATTGTTCCCAAATGAAACGACAACGACAGAAATCTTGGTGACCGATGATGGAGATTACTATATCAATGGAAAAAAACTCTCTGATAAAGAATTAGAAACATCCTATACATCAATGTCACAAGAAAATCTAGTGAACTTTAAACCTTCAGAAATGTCCTTGGCAGCTGCAAATAACTTAGATGGAAACTTGGTCAGATGCTGATTTGTTTATGGATCATGCTCAAGGGACTTATCGCAGCAAGTGGGCTTTTCCAAGTGCAAAAGTAAGCGATTTTAAAATGTATGCTTATCGAGTTGCTGACGCCAGAACAGATATCAACATTGCTTGCTCGACTTTGCTTGCTCGACTTTGATTGCTTCAGGAATTGCTGCCATCCCTACTGTCGTTTTAGGATTGATAGGCAGCTCAGCTTCAGCTTATGCAATATATAGTGCTCAAAAATCGGGAGTTGAAGCAATGAGAAATGCTTCATCTATACTAGCAAGTATGTAAAGAAGAAATCTGGAGAGCACACTATTCTATAAAATGTGCTCTTCAGATTCTTCGATCAAATCATATGGGAGGTATAAAGTTTGAAAATAACCAAGTCTATTCAGATCGTATTTTATTGTTTTTTTTCTTTATTTTTTATTTTTTCTTTTTATTCCATCAAATTTCTTATTGGAATGATGTTTTCCATGAGTATTCTGCTGCTAGTTTCTTTTATCCAGAGTAAGCAAGACGCTAGTAGTAGTGGCTTACAGGCAAAACCACTATTGTATCTCGTCGCTTCAATCGCCTGTTTCCTGGCATCGATTACAGGACTTTGGAATCTATATGCCGCTTCCTGATAAAGCACGTCCGCTCTATTCGACTCACGACATTACACCGCCAATCTTCCCCGCCGCTCCGCAACCGTAATTGACGCCTCGACACCTGAACCAAACTCCAGGCAATCATCCTCCACCCCATCGCTGAAGATGACGCCGCTCTCCGGCATCTGCGACACCACGCGCAGCGGGCTGCGCTCATCAATTCGTCCAAATACCAGATTGGCGGATGTGGCCCGGCTGGGATAAGGCTCACGCACACTGAAGTACAGGTAGGGCGAGTCCCAGCCAAATGAAGGATCAAAGGAAGGCGCCGAAGCCGTCGATGTATCCGCTCCTCCAGCAGCCGAGGCGATCCCTGCGGCACCGGCCAGCACACTTCGCAGCCAGCCGGTTGAACCCATGCCCGTGGATACGATGATCCCGCTGGATGATTGCTGCTCTGCCGCCTCGTTCAGCCGCAGTTCATAACGAGCCGACACATGTGTGCGGCGTCCGATGAACAGATCGTTGACCGCATACAGCACCTGCCCATCGTTCAACTCCGCCTGAGCCAACCGCACTTCCTTGATCGGCCGCTTGTCACGCAGCAGATCGCTGACTACTGCCGACAATTCGCCCACTGTAAAGGGAAGCAAAGCCCCATCCCAGCGCTGTGGGTCAGGATTGACCCCGATCAGCGGCTGATGCGTCACATATTTTAACGTATTCGCTACCAGACCATCCTGACCCAGCACAACCACTACATCACGTTCACCGAAGATAAAGTTGGAGACGTGTTCACGCTCCACTTCCTGCACGCGCCCAATCATCCCCAGCGTCTCCACGGCTTGATGCAGGGCTGATCGATAAACGCGGTCTTCCCGTATATAATCGCCAAAATCCGCCCCCAACCGCTCCACATAAAATTGTGCCTGCTGAATCGTGTTGTAACGGATCACCAGTTCTTCAAGCCGGGTGCGGCGCTTGATTAACACAATCTTTGTCTCGGTCTCGGGACCAATCCCACCTGCTTGCGATGCCCGTTGATTCGGCGAATCCGATCTGCCTCTGCCAAAGAAGCTCATCGCTGACCGACTCCCTTCGGCTGCTCGCCCATCAGCCCTTGCAGCAGATCCGGCGTGATGTTCAGCTGCCCAATCTTGCCTGCATTATCTGCCAGTTCCCGGAACGCCAGGGCAATCAGCTTATCCGGTTTCATGTCCATATTCGCCATCGCCTGAAGCACCTGTGGATCGACATGTTCCAGCGATTTCATCACAGCGGTCAATTCATAAGCCTTCGCATCCGCTGCCGTCTTGCGGTTAGACGTTTCCAGTCCGATCAGATCCTGCTTGCGCCCTTCCATATCGATGTCAAAACGCAGCTGTTCTTCTTCCATCTCGTGTCTTTTCTGTTTAACGGCACGTTCTGCGTTCAACTGCGTCTCGCGGATCTGGCGCTTCTTGGTCTCCACGGCGATCTCGGTATTCAATTCGTTCTCCTTCACCGATCGCTCCTGCTCAATCGAAGCGTTACGGCGGCGATACAAGGCTTCATCCGCATCCTGCAAGATCTCTTCCCGAGCCTTCGCTTCCAGCGCCCGCATCGTATCTTTGTTAGGGAGAATTGCCAGAATCGACAGCCCCATCAATTCAACGCCCAGCGCAGCCAGTTCTTCATCGCTGGCAAGCTCCCGGCGCATACTCTGAGCCAGGGCTTCACTGGCCTGGATCGCTTCACGCAGCGGCATGCGGGCAAGACCACGCTTGATCCGCACCTTGACGATGTTGACAACGCGCTGACTGAGCAGAGCCGGATCATCCGATAGATAGCGATTTTTACGCAAGTCATACGTGTAGTTCAGCACTTCGGTCATCCGGCGATACTCGGCGATGCGGTAGATCAGCTGTCCCTGCACAGTGATCTTCTGGTAATCGCTCGTCATCTCGTCAAACATGAACGGAACATCGATCGACGAGACTGGAACGACGACCACCGAGGTTGTAGGCGCATAATAATGGAATGCCAGTCCGACGCCTTCTTTGACGACTCGTCCATTCTTGATCTTCATCACATACTCGCTGGGCTGAAATTTGGCAAATCGGAATCCGAACATGGAAAGTTCCTCGCCTTCTTTTTGTTATTGTCATTTTGACTTTAACGAAACTATACCATTCATTTTTGATATTATCAATATGATATTAACAAAAAGTTACGAAGATTAAACAAAAAAAGAATCCGAACAGAAAACATTCGGATCTTCAGGCTTTAGCCGTTCATATTTTTGTTTTCTTCATCTTCCTCGTCTTCTTGCCGGTCCGCTTCGTACGTTTCCAGCCAAAGATTGACATGATGCGAGGCGCTTGGGTTCTCGGAGTTTTTCAGCGTTAAAAAGAAAGCTTCCGCGTCTTCGTCCATCCAAGCCAGCATTTCAAAATAGTTTTTGACCTCTTCGTCGCTCCAATCGGGATTGATCGGATCGGCCAACTTTTTCAGTTCGGGCAGCCAAGGATCGGAAATCTCCGGCTCCATGTATTTGATATACTCGATCGCCCAGTAATGCAGGTAATCCTTGTTCTTCGAGTTCAGAATCTCCACCAAATATTCGATATAACGTGGCGAAGGGAAAATGTTGATAAGTCTCAGCCAATATTCATAATGCGTCCATTCACCCGATTTCAGATTTATGGCGATGTAATCCAACAGTTCTTTTTCGGCTCTCTCCGCGTCCAGCTGTTTGACGGCTTGCATATGCTTTTTATGCTGGTCTCCATACACGTGAAACCTCTCTGCTCGGTCCAGATTTTCGCGTTCGCAGCGGATCCGAATCTGTTCGAGTTCATGCAGATTCCGTTCGATCAGGGGCTGCAATTGGGAATTCTCCAAAAAAAACGGCTCGTTATAAGCTTCGATTTCGTTCATCGTCTCCTCGATTTCTTTGCGTATTTGGCTTACCATAGACTTCAAGAGCGGGCTGTCCGGTCACTTCCAACGCATTGACCAAGCACACATTTTCCTATTCTTCTTCATTTTGCCGCAAAAAACGGAGCGACGCCAAAATAAATCCGGCTTCGCTCCGTTTCAAGGCAGGCTGTCCTCGTTCAAATGATCTCGGGCTGCTCGCGCGAATCGGGAGCCGCTGTCGGAATCGATTCCCCTATCGGCTGTCCGCTCATGACGTTCAAGAGATGTTCCAGCACCGTATCGAACAGCTCCACTTGATCCGCCGAATGACAGACCAGATGACCACTGTTCGGGAGAACCAGCAACTGTTTGTGCACAGACCCCAGGTGCTCATGAAGATAAGGCCCACTGCGCGGCTTCACCAGATGATCGCGTGCTCCCTGCACGACCAGCGCAGGAGCCGTCGCATCTTCGTACCATTCCAGCGATTCATCGACGATACGATAAAACTCGCGGGTAGCCTTGGGCGGTACGGTGAAGAAGTTGCGAATATACTGACCGACCATCTTGGGCTGAATCAACGTTCGCGCGATGGCCGGTGGATGAAGCGGAAATACAGGCGTGGACAGCAGCGTTAGCGAAGCAATTCGCTGCTTATAGAGAGCCGACAATCGCATGGCAATCAGAGCACCCGTCGAAAATCCGATCAAATGAACCTGCTCCTGTTCGTCGAGCAGCCTCTTCAACTCTTCCTCCGCACTTGCCATCCATTCCCGACTCCCTGCATCCTGCATATCACGGCGGCTGCCGCCGTGACCACTAAGAGTAAAGGTAGTGGCACGAAATCCCTTGATCGTCAGAAACTCGGCAAGCGGCTCCATCTCATGCACGCCTCCCGTAAAACCGTGAATCAGCAGGCAGGCCTCCATACGATCCTCTCCCGTCCATTTCGATTCCGTTCTTCCTGCTATTATAGCGCGAAACGGACCCTACGGGCAAAGCAAGCTCGATATTCACGACTTGTTCACTTTCACCTTGAGTTTGCTCAGTAATCGTCGCGCTTCCTCTCGAATCTCCGAATCCTCGTCACTTACTCGGCGTTCCAACAGCTCCCTTGCGTGCGTCCCATGTTCAGGGAAACGGCGCTCCAACAAAGCTGCCAGCTCCCCTTCACTGCGAATTCCAATCTGCCGTACGGCATTCAGACGTTCTTCCGCCAATTCACTGTCCAACGCACGTGCCAGATACGGCAGCGCCGCTGCATAATTTTTTTGTGAGAGAATCTCAAGCGCAGCAATCCGTATAGCCAATGAACGATCTTCGCACTGCTCCCGCAGAAACTCGACCGCTTCCGGCTTGAGTTGGGTCAGCTTGTGCATCCCTTGGATCGCACTCACCTTGACTTTCTCTTCCAGACTCGACAGATAACGATCCACCAACTCCCCATCGCCGCCGATGTGTTCCATAGCGAACCATCCGTTGTCATAACCCCCGATGATCTCATCCAGCCAGCGTTCATACCATTCCAGGAAGTTAGCCTCGTATGTAAAAAATGGAATCTGATGGGTGCGATCAATATAAACGATTCGACCGCGATACGGCCCCGTCAACACAAGCCGCATCTCAAAAGTCCAGCCCATCGTTCCAATCTCCAGAAGACCCCCATACAGCTCACTTAACTGCCGGTCTTTTTCCTCCTGTGACAGCCCGGTTCCCTCCAGAAAAGCCGTCAGTTCATTCCAGCGCCACTGCGGCATGTCCGGCGATAAGATGCAGACCGACTTGAGCGTCTCTGCATGTTTTCCTGCCTGAAGCGGAGAAATGCCATAATACGGTCCTGCGCCTCCATTGCCAACCACCTGCAGAAATTCAGAAAACTCTTCTGGCAGAGTCACCCCAACCTCCGCCTCGAAGCCCGCGATCTCTTCCGCGTCAAGCGCTGCGTTCATTCGGTAACCGTGCCGGGTTGCCCCAAATTCTTTCAAGGCTTCGTCTCGCTGGGCTGCCATTTTCAGCTTCCAAACGATTCGATCCAACTGAACCTGCTTCTTCACTTCGATTTCCCCTCCCCCAAGATCGAGCAGCCGAACATGCCTCTACAACCGCTTCTTCCTCTGTATGAGTCCCAAAATATGCTCATCCAGCTTATGCTGTGCTTTCTCTATAGGCGGCTTATGTTATAATTTCCATTAGCAGCGATTGGAACGGACTTCCGTTTCTTCCACCGCTTGATTGTAACTCTTTAACGTGACTTGTGCAAAATTCCAAATTACCTATTTTCGCTTTTTTTGCCCAAGATAGATTTCAATCAAATCCGCTGCCTATTGACCCTTATTTAGGAAAGGAAGGATCGAATGAATGCGTTATCCGAAAGACTGCTTCAGGACGTATGGGAGAGACTGATCGAAATCTACATTCGTGAAAAAAAGCGCATTGACGAGATCAAGGACTGGAGCGTGCTCCATGACGGGATCATGAGCTACATAAAGATCACTCGCCTGCCGCTGAAATATGGAAAAGCACCGGTTGACCTTGCAATTGACGTACACGAACCCTTTTCCTGGGGCGACGATGCGTACAAGTTCGAGCTTGGATCGTACATAGAAGAATTGACAGATGAGATGCTAAAGCAGGAATTTTGGCCGGCTTTGCAAGAAAAAGTGAGAACCTTACAGCAGTCCGGCGAAATGGGCAGTCGCTTTTTTAGATACCGATTTCAGTTGGAGCTGGATTTCCAACGTCCGCAAGGACAAGCCTCGCTGCAGCTCTCCACATTCTGGCTGGACGAAGAAAAACACAGCAGCCTGAAAAATACGCTCAACCATTTCATTGAGACGAAGGTGCTGTCCGATCCACCCGTACGCCCCAAGCCGAATGACGGATTCTTTTTCTCGCGTTTGCTGGTTAATCCCGATTTTCTGCCGGAAGGCCGCCGCGCTCCCGATCCTCTTCATCTCGAACGGCTTTCTGCCGCTCTGGAGAGCAAATTCAGCGCACAACCGGAACGCCTGAACGCCTGGAAGCACGAATATGCCCGCGCGCTAATCGGATGGGCACAGGAACACTTTCTTCCTCTTTATGGCCAGTTGGAGGGTCGCCGCTTTTCGAGCTTCGAGCTTCTGCATGAAGATCAACGTCCACCGCTGGATGAGCAGCTGCTGGAATTTTTCCTGTATGCGGCTATTGAGATTGGAGCCTACGATGCGGAGCAGCGCCTGGAATATTTGAGTTACGCCCGGGAACTGGGTTCAGAAAAAGCAAAGCAATATCTCCAGAGCGGAAGTGGGGCCTTTGAAAGCTCCCGGCGAGGCACACAGTTTCAGGGACGCGCCAACGATGTGCTTCAGCAGATCGATTTGAAGATAAAAGAGGAAAATGAGCAGGCTTACCGGGAAGCGCTGGACTATCTGTGCGATCTGCTGCGGCAGGGATTTCCAAGAGAATATGCCCTCAAATTAAAAAGTACCGAAAAACATCTGCTGCCGCTCAAGAAGCTTGCCAAGTCCCCGCTTCACCGCTTTTTCGCCAATGCGCTGCACTATCCCGCTCTCTTCCCGTTGATTGCGGAATATGCCGAGCTTGCCATGCAGGAATTTGCCTGGTACAACGACGTGACACCAGGCGAAAAATCCGTAATGCCGGGTACATATGCGGTGCTTGGTCTGGGGCTTGTCAGCGCAAAATACGACCATCTGCTGATTCGCTATATGCAGTTGGTCGATACGGAGCATCAATCGGCGCATGATGACTATCCGACCGTCTTCCTTGAAGCGCGCCCGTTGGATGCACAGACTATGCCTGTGCTGGCGGCCATACTGCTCGGTGGGGGTCAGAGCGCACGGCCGCTCCGCGAACCGCTCATCACCACTCCTGAGCTGGCGAGGCTGCTGAAGCTGCAGATTGAACCTATGGAGGACTATCAGCGGGAGCTTGTTCTCTATCGTCTGTTCGGCGGCGAGGAGAAATTGCTGCGTCAAGCCAAAAAAGCGGCACCTGAAATGCGGGAAGCACTGATGGAATTATGAGTCTTGCAGCTCCAGACGTTTCATTCTTCTCCCCTTCGTCCATGAATAAGGGAGGGTGCCAAGTGGCAGCCCATGGAAGGGGCGATGCGTTATGGATCGTTTCAAGAGTCTGCCTGTGAATCAATTGCATCAACTGCTGGAAGGTGGGCCAACGCTGCTCGTAGCCACTCGCGGTTTTGAAGGAATTACGAACATCATGTCGATGAGCTTCCATATGATGATCGAGAGAAAGCGCGGACTGATCGGCGTAGTCATCGGTACGGATGGCTACAGCTATGAAGCCCTTCATGATACCGGACAATGTGTACTCGCTGTGCCCACCTACGATATGGCGTCCACAGTCATTGACATTGGCAATTGTTCGGGTCGGCGAATTGACAAGTTTGAACGTTTTGGACTCACCCCAATCCTGGCTGAATCCGTACGTGCACCGCTGATCGCGGAATGTATGGTCAATATTGAATGTGAGATCTTTGATCGGCGCATGTCCGGCCATTATGACGGTTTCATTATTCTCAGAGCCTTACATGTCTGGGTAGACGCTGACCGGGAAGAACGTCGAACGCTCCATCACAATGGGGATGGCTCTTTCTATGCTGACGGTGAATATGTAGACCTCCGCGATCGTATTCAGCTGTGGAATAAATACCGCAAGTAGTTCACCTTAGCCTTAGACCCGAAACTCGTTCCTTGTACAGACAGATCTGACATATCACGACCAAAAAGACCGTTTTCTGATCGAGAAGATCAAAAAGCGGTCTTTTTATTGGAGAGATACCTACGCACGCCGTGGACACTGGTGAAGCCCTTCTTGCCGTTGACTTCACCTTATTCGGTTTATTCTTCCGTTCCCGCCTTTGCCTTGCCCATACATGCAATCGCTACTGCCGCCAAAGCGATGGGAACCAACGCCCACATGAACATGGTGGTCACAGACTGCGACATCGCATCGACGATCTTGCTCAGAATGTCCGGCGGAATCTTGGAACGCACATCAGACTGGAATACGCTGCGCAGATCCCCACCGAAGCCTGCCGCAGCCCCCTCTTGACCGGCAAAAGCGTCCTTTAACCGATTCGCCAGCACACTGCTCTGAATGGCGCCGAAGATCGTAATCCCCAGCGTCATGCCAAACGAACGCAGGAAAGAGTTGGTCGAGTTGGCCGTACCGCGATAACGCGGCTCCAGATTGTGCATGGAAGCGGTCGGCAGCAGCGAGAACGAGAATCCGACGCCGAAGCCAGCGAGTACCATAAAGATTGTCAGCAGAATCCGCGACGTATCCGGAGTCATGAACGCCAGCAGCGCCATACCCGCGAAGAAGGAGATGACGGATGCCGTCATAAGGCGACGGAACGAAATCTTGGTCTGGAAGATCCCCGAAATGGCACTGCCGACTACAGATCCCAGCATCATCGGGGTGAGAATCAGTCCTGCGTTTGTTGCGGAGCCGCCGTATACCGCCTGGACGAACAGTGGGATATAGACAGTCAAGATAATGAACGTTGCCCCGTACAAGAAAGCGAGTGCCTGTGCCGAGGCGAACAGACGTCTTTTGAACAACCAGAATGGGAGGATCGGGTCCGCAGCCTTGCGCTCCGCAACAATGAAGGCGATGAAGAAGACGGCGAACACGGCAAACAGCCCCAGAATCTTGGCTGATCCCCAGCCATACTCCGCTTCTCCGCCCAGCTCTAGAGCAAACATAAGCGCAACGATCGAGACCACCAAGGTAACTGCGCCTGCCCAGTCAATCTGCTGTTTGCGATGCTCCGAGTTTTCTTTGTAGAAGATGACGATGAAGATCAACGCCAGGATGCCGATGGGCACATTGACGTAAAATACCCAGTGCCAACCGATCGTATCGGTAATATAGGCTCCCAGCAGAGGCCCCAGTACGCTGGAGATGCCAAACACGGCGCCCAGCAGGCCGGTCATTTTGCCCCGTTTCTCCGGTGGAAAAATATCGAAGATGATCGTGAACGCGATTGGCATCAGCGCACCGCCGCCGATCCCCTGGATCGCACGGAACAAGCTGAGCTGGGTCATCGTCTGCGCCAATCCGCAGAGCGCGGAACCGAGCAGGAACACCACGAGCCCGAAGACGAAGAATCGCTTGCGACCGTACATATCAGACAGCTTGCCGAAGATAGGCATCCCGGCCATGGTTGCTACCATATAAGCGGAAGTGACCCAGACAAATTGACTGAGTCCACCCAGGTCGGAGACGATCGTGCCCATCGCCGTTGCCACGATCGTATTGTCCATCGCCGCCATCAGGATACTGAGCAGCAATCCGGCTACGACCCATTTGGTATTTGCCGTATTCATTTGTTTGCACCAGCCTTTTTTCGTTATGTGTTGAAGTCCGCTACTAGCCATAAAACCTTATGCAGGCGGTTCAAGCAAATCTGTTACAAGCGTAAGTGACTCGCGGGTCAGTGTCAAGCAGAATTTTATGTAAATTCAGGCATACCGATGACGAATTTGCTTTCTTATCGTCTCCAGTTCGATACTTTTCAGCCCAACCCATTCACCTATAATGGAAAAAACAAGTTGATGCTTTCTATCTCTCATCTATTGGAGGCCTACTATGTCCCCTATTGATCCCTATCCATCCCAGGAAACGCCTTCCTCTACTCACTCAAGCACCAGACTTCCTTCCGCACACGAAGTCGCCGCCGTGATCGGGCTTACTCTGGGACTGGTCGCTTTCATCCTGCTCATCGTCATTTGGCTGACGGGAAGTGAAACCCTTTCCGAATCCAACAATTGGCTGGCAAGAGCGGCTTTCGACTTTTTCATTATGCCCGTCTTGGCGATGGGCGATGTCGTTTTCGCCGTCTTGGGACTCACTTTGTCTCTTGCCGTCGTTCAGTATTCCAACACGCGTGTGGTTTCGATCATTGGCATCTGCTCTAGTTCGCTTACTTTGGCGGGATTGTTCGTCAATTTTGTCTCTTGGATGGAATCTTTTACATAAGAGGCGGAGCGATTATTTTCATCATCAAAAGTATTGGTCCGCGCAAAAACTTGAAGTTATAACGAAAATCAGTAAGTAAAATGAGATCTGCAAACCAGAGGCCGCTTAGGTGAACGTTCAGACGGAACGCCAAACAAACCCAACCTCCGTCAGGAGAGCTGGGTTTGTCGAAACTATGAGGAGCTTATCAAGAGGCCCCTTTTTTTCTGTCCGCTTCATGCGCTGACGTATCTCTCGTCATGCATGCATCATTCCCCGGCGATCGCCGCGATCTCCACACCGTCGATAAATGCCGTGTTGTCGCCGCTGGTCGAAGTCGCCACGAACCGAACTTCATGCTCGCCTGCCGTCACCGTGAACGGCCCGGTTTGCAGCGGCTCGAACGAAGCCCCAACCGGTTGGAACGAACCGACTTTGTTCGTACCGACATAGACATCGAACTTCTGGATGCCTGAGTATCCAGGGCGTTGGGAAGCCTGGAAAGCAATCCGGTACGTGCCCGCGGCGAAGTCTGTCTTCTGGCTGAAGACGCCGCTTCCCGACGAGTCAGTCTTCAGGTACGCGGTCTGAACGCCTTCAGGTGCATCGGGCGCATTAAAAGGCTTGCCGTTGCGTTGGATGCCGGAATGATTATCGAAGACCCATCCGTCAGCCGTAAAACCAAAACGGGCTCCGGTCACGGCGGGCGTCTCGAATCCCGAGTTGCTCAGTTCCGCTCCACTCGTCGGTGTGCCGGGCAGTTCCTTGGTCGTTGGTGTGATCGCTACAGTATCGATGAACGCCGCATTGTCGCCCGTCTTTTTGGTCGCCGTGAACCGAATGACATGTCTGCCTTCAGCGGCTTCAAAAGCGTCCGTCTCATAAGGCGCATACGTACTGCTTGCAATGTTGTACGAACCGATCTTCGTCTCGTCGAACCATACGTCGAAGGTCTGATCGCCGTACCCCGACCGTTTGGCAGCCTGGAACGTCAGCTCATAACGTCCGGCTGGGAAATAAATTGATTGGCTGAACTCACCAGCGACGCCATTTGTCGTTTTCAGATAACCACTCTGTTTGCCTTCCGGTGCAGGCGATGGCTGGAACGGGCTGGTGTTCGCCTGCACACCCGACTCGGTCTTGAACGACCAGCCATTGTTCATGGGCCCACCGGAAGCTCCGGTCGTCCCCGGTCGTTCAAAACCTGCATTGATGACAGTTACGACCGGATAAGAAGCCGGAACCGTGGAGGTGACATAACCCCGTTTCTCGAAGCCGGGAGCCGGATCGCCACCAAACGCTGCGTCATTCAACGTCGCGCCTCCGGTCAGCGTTTTGTATACAAAACGTCCATCTGCACCGTAAGCCACGCTTTTTGTTCCTTCAAACGTCAGGTTATCCCCCTCATAGCCTGCAAACGTGTATCCGTCAGGGCCGGAAGCCATGCTTCTGGTGCGATAAAATGAAGACGAGACCGCTGAAGCTTGAAGCCCCGAAGCAAACGCTTTTGCTTTGAGCGTCAGAGTCGTGCCCTCCGGCAGAAGGATTGGACCGTCATAACGCGAAGACGAAGCGGTCGGTTCGCTGCCGTCCAATGTGTAGCGAATCTCGGCGGTTGGTGTCGCACTTTGGATACGAACCGCCTCCGCCGATGGATAGATGCCATGTTTCAAGCTGAAGCTAGGCGCTTCCGCTCGTCCGCTTTCTTTTTTCGGCGTAACCTTTACCAGGGCGATGCCGTAGGCATCGGAGTTGGCGGTGCTTTGCGCTTTGACCGCCACCCATTTCTCGCTGTCGATCGAAGGCGCTGTATACACGCCCGAAGCGTTAATCGTACCGGCGTTCTGGCCGAGTACGCTCCAGGTCACGCCTCCGCTGCCGTCGATCACGTTCGCGCTAAGCGTCACACTCTCACCGCCCGCCACATAAGGATCGACTGGCGTAACGGCGACCTGCGCCTGCGGCGCTTCGGTCGTGTAGACCGCGAACGAATAGTCTGAATCCGTCGCAGGATCAACGAATGAGTTGCCTGCCTGGAATGTGCCCGAGACGCCCGGTACAATCGCATTGCCTTCAAGCGGCACATCGTCGGTATATTCGTGTTTGTAGAACGTTTTGTTGACTACCGTATCGCCAAAATCAAAAGTTAATTCCTTGGCTTCGCCGCCCTTGCTCTCGACCAGCACTGCATAATCGCCGTCTTCGGTCTTGAACGCTGCGGCACGTACGTCGTCTGCACCGGTCTTCGCCTCGATCACGGTGCTGTGCTCAGGCACATATCGACTGAGCAGCGAAGCTGCATAGAACGTCCGGTTCGGCTTCAGGCCGAGCACATTGGAGTCCCACATCGTATAGGCGCCGTTGACATCGCCCAGCGGATCAGTCGTCCAGGTTCCGGTCATCTGCCAGACCAGCGCCGAGCTGGCTCCGGAATCGGCCGCTTGAATGACGTTATTCGCAAAGCCTGCATCCCAACCGCTGATGTCGTCGTAACGCCAACCGAATTCTGTCAGATGTACAGGTTTGCCGCCTGCCACGTCCGTCCTCAGCTTGATCGCATCATCCAGCGTATCGTAACCGGCTCCATAAACGTGGAAGCTGTACGCATCGAAATGTTCGCCTGCGTTCTGCTGCATATAAGCGGTCCAGGCCGGTGCATCGACCTCTTCCGGTCCCCAGATCTGAATCCGATCGCGCAGCCCGTCTTGTTGAAGCTGCTGACTGACCTTGGTCACCATCTGGGCATAATAGGCTTTCTGATCCCCAGGCGCTTCAAAATCCCAACTTCCATTGGGCTCGTTATAAAACGTTAAGTATTTGACGTTATCGTAACCACGCGTATCGAGCAGTTCGGTCAGCAGCGCGGATGCAGAACGTCCATAAGCGTCAAGGTCGGCAGGCGCACTCGTTGTAGGCTCCTGTCCGGGAATTCCAAACCAGGATTGCGACTGACTGCCCACCTTCCATCCAAAGTTCAGTTCCACTTCGGTTCCGGCTGCCTTAAACGCATCGAGATAGGCATAGAAAGCCTGCATCTCTTCGCTGTCCCAAGTGTACTGCCCTTTCTGCGGCTCCATCCAGTCAATCTGGAACCAGACTCTCGCTACCTTAGGCTGCGCCGCCAAAATCCGTTTGCGATCCACTTCCCAATGTGCATCCGAATACCCGTAACTCTTCGTCTTGGCCATCAGTGACTGAGGCATCAAGTTGACACCGACACCCAGAAAATCCTGACTGATGACCTGGTCGGCATCAATTTCAATCGTTCTTGAGGCAGCCGCCGCAGCGGTATCGGGACGGGCCAATGCGGGAAAGGCAAGGGATAGGCCGAGCAAGGCAAGCATTGACTTACGTCCGGTCCGGCGAAGCCGGGAGTGCTTTCTTTTCTGCATATTCTCTCTCCTTTTTCGATCGGTTTCATTCGGAATGATAACATATTTTCTCCTTTCGCATTTAAGGTATCAGAATGTAAGCGTTATCAACTTGAAAGATACACGGATTCACTTGAAAAAAATGGAGATTGGTAAAAAGTAAAAAACAGCCGTGAACTTTGATGTCCACAGCTGCTTTCTATTTCTATTTCTATTTCTATTTCTATCTTCTTGCTTATAGAGCCTTGACGCTCCCACCATCGACCAAAATGGCCTGTCCCGTGACATACGTATTAGCGAATGAAGCATAAAAAGCAGCCACTCGGCCAAATTCACCCGGGTCGCCCAACCGTCCCAGCGGAATCTGTCGTTCATTTTCCGTCTGGATCTCTTCCAGGGACATCCCTGTCTTGGCGGCACGCCCCTCATCCAGTTCACGGATTCGATCCGTAGCGATACGCCCAGGCGCCAGCGTGTTGATTAAGATGCCATCGCCAGCCAGCTCGGAAGCCAGTGTCTTGGTCAAGGCATGGACTCCGGCACGCAGCACATTGGACAGAATCAAGCCGTCGATCGGCTGCTTGATGGACGTGGAGGTCAGATTAACGATTCGCCCACCTCCTGCCTGACGCATGTAAGGGAGAGCTTCCCGAATCATCCGGATCGTGCCCAACAGATTCAATTCAAAAGCCTTCTGCCAATCTTCATCGGCCATATCATCGAATCTCCCACCCGGCGGCCCGCCTGCATTGCAAATCAGCACATCCAGGCCGCCGAACGTCTCTATCGCTTCTCCCAGGGCGCGGCTGATCTGCTCTGGCTTGCTGGCATCCATCTTCACTGTCGCAATTTCAACGCCGGTCGCTTCTCCGATTGCACGTTTGGCTTCGGACAAATGCTCTGCACTTCGGCTGGCAATGGTGACATGGGCGCCTTCACGTGCCAGTTCGAGCGCGATGGCACGCCCCAGCCCTTTGCTGCCGGCGGCAACAAAAGCTGATTTACCCTTGAGTCTAAGATCCATCGTTTATCCCCCTTTTATCGTCTTCTTCCTTTAATCTATACCCGTATTTCCATCTTGTATTTCCATCTTGCTGCTCACCTCAAGATATGGGCCTGAATTCACCAGGGGATATATGGTCTAGCAAACAAGCAAGAAACTTGGTAGGATAATGGAACATCAAGCCGATCCGATTCGGAAAAGGCACACACGAGAAAGGAGCGATCAAGATGGAGCTTGGTTCCAACATTCGCACAATTCGCAAACGAAAGGGAATTACCATTGCTTCCATCTGTGCAGCAACCGGTCTGTCTCAAGGGTTCATGAGTCAGTTGGAAAACGATAAGACTTCGCCTTCCATCTCCACGCTTGAACAGATTGCCGCTGCACTCGACGTCCCACTTGCCTATCTGCTGCTTCGCAAAGACGAACGGATGCAGATCGTGCGCAAATCAGAACGTTTACAGCTGTCAGGCGGCACCTCCCAGGTTAGCCTGTCGCATATCGGACGGACGCCGCATCTGCGGATGACACTCATTGAGTTGGCACCCGGTGCAGCATCTGGCGATCATCCACATGCTCATGAAGGCGAAGAAATCCATCTGGTCGTCCGTGGTCAGGTCACTGCTCAACAAGGCGAAGACGTGTATGAACTGGCAGAAGGCGATACGTTCAGTTGGAACGCTTCCGTGCCCCATCGCGTCTGGAATCCCGGCAGTGAACCTGCTGTCATATTGATCTCCGTCTATACAGACAGCCCACGCGAAGCGGAACCGATCTGATTTCCTCCTACAAGCGCAAGCCCATCTCCTCATCAAAAAGCCGCCGTTCACCGAAGGCTCATTCGGTGGCGGCGGCTTTTTCGGGGCATCCATAACCTCAAGAATGGCTCACGAGATCGTGGACAGGATCATGTGGGGACGCAAGTTTTGTTCCCTACTCAGCGGCGGCCAATCAGCAGCTTGCGCTCATGTACGGTGATGTGATAACCCCTCTTATACAATTCCGCATAAGGTGCAAAAGGTTCTCCGGCAGCTTGCAGCTTAGAATACTTCGGCCATTGCAGATGATACGACAGCGTATAATCGCATCCAATCGAGTAATACGCCTCCGAGAGAATCTCCAGCGTATCTTCATAATCGGTATGCTCTGCGATCACTTCACTCAACGTCTCGTAGAGAATCGTCTGCTCCTCATCCTCGTGTTCATAATCATCCAAAATAGCGGCAATCTCCCCCGGCTCCAGCACCTGAACGCCGGTAATACGCGTGATCGCTTCTACGGCCTCTTCCGCAAGCTCCGGCTCCAGGGCAAACAATCGGCCGAGTCCTTCCAGATAAGCTTTGCCGTAAGCTTCAAGCTGCTCTGTTGAAGCATCATTTTGTCCGCCATTAAAATAACCCGGCACAGAATCCCCTTCAAAATCGGCAGGATTCAGCATGGCATACAGCGGCCGAATTCGCTCCAGCAGTTGATCGCCAATCTCCAGAGGTTCAAAGATCCGTTCAATCCCTTGCCCTTCCGGCATAAAACACTGGAAATAACCATACAGATCATCCTGCGTCACCCCATCATCATCCATCGGTTCCGCGTCAATCAGATTCAGCAAATACAGACCATACTCCTGTTGATTCACCGTTAACATCCTTTCTCCGATTGTCCTGCTCTTCTAAACGGTTCTCGGGTCAAGCCGCTTGCCTATGCGTTCGCGGCTTGATCCCATTCTCCAATCAATCATCGAATCATTCATCCTCAAGCAGGATGCTGCTCACCCGCTGGCGATGCCAACCGCTCTCGTCTCTTAAACGGCGGCCATTCCAGGTTCGTCCCTGCTCTCCACAACCATTCAAACGGCCCATACAGGAAGCGGCGCATCCAATAATGGCTGACGATCATCTGAAGGATAAAAAGTCCGAACCCAATCAGCACAACAGCGGTCATCGGAAGAGGGTCAATGATTCCAAACGAAGCAAAGATACTTTCTCCCGAACCTTTAAACAGCGTGACGAATACCAGCGATTGCATCAAATAATTGGTAAAGGCCATTCGACCCACTGCCCGGAAAGGTTCCAGCAGTCTCGCCGATCGGGAACCTTCGCGTCCAGCAAGACCAACGATCAACAGCACAGCGCCGATCGTGACGGCAAAGCAGGCTAGCGGATGGAGGGTAACCAACCAGAGATTCGACGCACCGTGCTCGAACATATATTTGCCCGCCCAGCCGACCAGCAGCAGGATCACACCCAGCGAAGCGGACAACTTGGGTCTTCGGGGAAGACGGACAAACAGACCACTGCGATACGCATACATCCCAAACAGGAAGAAAGTCAAATGCTCGATTGCCAACCCGAACTCCGAAAAAACGGTGAAAAAAGTCATATTGTTAAACAAGGAACTCGTATCAGGAATTAGCGTAAGCAAGCTATAAAGCCAAGAAGCAGGCGACGCCTTCTGAATCCACTCTGCCATTACAGGCGGCATGGCCGCCAGAAGCTCATAGGAAGAAAACAGGAAGAGTACACAAGCGGACAGCAGCAGCAGCGGCTTGGGCATCCAGAGAAACAGCAGCAGCATAAAGCCATCCAGTGCATACATGAACAGGATGTCACCGTCCCAGATGGCGAACAGATGCAGCGCACCGAACAGGAGCAGCATCAACATTCGGCGCAGCAGCATGGGATAAGGACGACGCCCACGGCGCACCGCCGCATCGAATATGAGCATCATGCTGATTCCGAACATAAATGAAAACAGGGGTCTTGAGCTGTTGCCAAACAGCACTTCAATCGTTTCCCAGAGGAAATTACCAGCAGCGTCCCCTTCGAGGTTAGCCCCGCTTAAACGCGGCAGATTGCACAGGAAGATGGCCAACAGGGCCACTCCACGCAGCTGGTCGAGCACATGAATCCGCCCAGAGGGGGTGCCAGCGGCAGCTTTGAGAGACCTCGTCTTGCGTGTTGGTTCTTCTACGATCATTTCTTGATTCATCCATCCATCCAACCTTTCCCGATCGCCGATTCCGTTCGGCTTGCCAAATTCCATGCCCATGAGATAGGTATAATCACCTTATCCATTGTAAGGAGGCCAGACCAACAGCTCCTCCTTCAGTGGAAACAATCCCATGACAAGTTTGTCATGGCATAGACGCATCAAACCGGGAAAAAGTCGTTTTTTTATTTATCAACCAAGGCAGACAATTCTCCGCTGAACACCTTGTGCGCCTTGTCATTAAAAGTGCTCAACCGTACCGTGACAATGCCACTGCGCCTACGCTCCTCCAGACCGATCACTTCGACTTCGACCCGCAGCTCATCGCCCGGATAGACCGGTTTGAGAAAACGAATATCGTTCATCCCTGTGCCTGCTACCACTTCTTCTCCGTAAACCCCGGTCTCCACCCACAGCTTAAAAGAGACAGCCATCGTCTGGATACCCGAAGCGATGAGGCCTCCAAAACGTCCTGCCGCTGCCTTTTCTGCGTCCAGATGCATGTACTGGGGGTCATAAATCTGTGCAAACTCCGTGATGCTCTCCAGCGTCATTACCATCGAAGTGGTATGGAAGACTTGTCCCAGCGAAAACTCGTTAAATTTCACAACTCCAGCTCCCTTCCTCATTTCCTGGGCAGCCCGGACGGATGAGTGGAATAAACCATTTATTCAGTCTCCACGCAAAAAAAGCGGCATCCCGCCTGGTGGGATGCCGCTTCTCCTGGTGCGCTCCGCCCTGCCCTGATCCTCTCCATCATACGGGTTCAACCAGCCATTGGACAAGCCGATCTGCCGCACCCCGTATGAACATCAGAGACCCAACGAAATATATTTGACCTCCAGATATTCTTCAATCCCATAATGTCCACCTTCACGGCCCAGACCGCTCTCCTTGAATCCGCCAAACGGCGCTTGAGCGGTTGAAGGCAGCGGATCATTCAGACCAATGATGCCAAATTCCAATTGTTCTGCAATCTTCACGGCTTCGCCAATCCGTTCAGTAAAGACATAGGCAGCCAGCCCGTAAGGACTGCGATTTGCCCGTTCAATCGCTTCCTCTAGCGTGCGGAAAGTGGTCATCGGCGCAAGCGGACCAAATGTCTCTTCGTTCATGCACAGCATCTCATCGGTTGCTCCGGTGATAAGCGTGGGCTGAACAAAATGACCACCTTCTGCTTCGGTATAACGTCCGCCGCCCACTCGCACCTGCGCTCCTTTGGCTCGGGCGTCTTCGATCTGCGCCAAGACCTTATCCACTGCCGCAGCGTTGATAAGCGGGCCAATGTCCGTTCCTTCCTCAAGGCCATTGCCCACTCTCAGATCCGCTACTCGGGACGCAACCCGATCCTCAAAATCAGCGGCCACCGTCTCCTGCACATAGATCCGATTCGTACACACACAGGTCTGACCGCCGTTGCGGAATTTGGAAGCGATCACGCCATCGGCTGCCCGTTCCAGATCCGCATGTTCCGTCACGATGAAAGGCGCATGCCCGCCCAGCTCCAACGATAGCTTTTTCATCGTATCGGCAGCGCCTTTCATCAATTCCTTGCCCACCCGCGTAGAGCCGGTAAAGGACAATTTGCGCACTCTCGAATCCTGCTGCCAGGCTCCTCCGATCTCGCCCGGGGTGCCGGTCACCATATTGATGACGCCATCCGGAATCCCGGCTTCCTGAGCCAATTCCGCCAGGCGCAGAGCGGTAAAGGGCGTCTCTTCGGACGGCTTAATCACCACCGTGCAGCCTGCGGCAAGCGCAGGAGCAGCCTTGCGGGTAATCATCGACGCCGGGAAATTCCACGGCGTAATCATCGCCGCTACCCCAACCGGCTGCTTGATGACAAACAGACGTTTGCTGGCTGTGGATGCCGGGATGGTCTCGCCGTAGACTCGCTTGCCTTCTTCGGCATACCATTGAATAAAACTGTTGGCGTAATCAATCTCGCCTGCGGCTTCCGCAAGCGGCTTACCTTGCTCCAGCGTCATAATCCGCGCCAGCTCATTCCGATGTTCGGCAATCAGCCCATGCCATCGAAGCAGCAGACGCCCCCGTTCGCCAGCCGGGAGAGCCGCCCATTCCGGAAATGCAGCATGGGCAGCCTCTACAGCCGCCTGTGCATCTCCTTCTTTTGCATGTGCGACTCGGCCTACAAGCTCCCCATTCGCGGGATTATAAACGTCAATCTCTTCGGCGGTCTCGATCCACTTCCCGCCGATCAGCAGTTTGCCCTGCATCTGTATCCGCCACCTTTCTGTATCCATGGAGGGTCCATGTCTCTTCCCCGTTATTATACACCCACTCCAGGCTGAGCCAATCATGAGCTAATGACGCGCCCTTCACGTCCATCGGCGAACGCGTCTTCCTAAGCTCAGGAAGCAGCGGTCTGAGGCAGAACAAGCAGCGGTCTTCAGGCCCTGTTTTCAGACAGAGCGCTGCCAGGCATTTGGAGGGATAGATCGAATTCCAGCTCAGATGCAGATGCTGGACGGATGGCAGACCAGACCGAATTGGCATCCAGCAGTTGTTCCAGATGCAGGATGCCGCGCAGATCAGACCGCTTGAGCAGCGCTGCTGCTGCGTGAGCGGCGGCGCGAGCCGTAATATCTGTCTGATTGACGCCGTGAAGCTTGCAGGTTGCCTGCGCAGATCGACCCTGATGCTGACCATAAGCCCTCACCTGCACGGCAAACTGTTCACTGCCCACATGCAAACTTCCTGCCAGGGCGATAATGGCCTGGCGAAGCGGTCTCCAGCGGAGCAGACTGAACAACCCCAAGCGCCGCAGTGCGGCTGCCGTTTGGGACACACCGTTTATGTCAAACCCGAGACGGGTCTGGATGTCTGCGATTCCCAGTGTATCGGGAAGGGTGAACTGGTCAGAGAAGGGAAAGCGATAGACGCGTTTTCGGCCCAGCGCCCCCCCAAAATCGACCGTTCGTCCCCCGGTCATCGCAGACACTCTTCGTGCTCCATCGCTGCCCTGCAAAGTAAATGAAGCGCCCATCTGATCGATCGTCCATGCTATTGCTGCACGCCCATGCGACTCTCCCAATCCCAGCATTAACGAAATCTCAATACGTTCGGTTCGCTCCAGTGCCGCAGAAGCCCGGGCCGCCAACAGATTCGTCAGCCCCGGTGCCAGACCGACACTCAGCAGCGCCGCTGCCTGCGGATTCGGAAGGTTCAACCGACTGGCTTCCCTCAGAAAATCGGCTTGCGCCGTAATGTCCACATAATGTGTGCCTTCCTTCAGACATTGGCGAATGAGATGGGGATGCTGCTGATCGAGACACATGACGATTAGATCAACATCCGCCAGATCATACCCTTGATCGGCTGTGCCCATCTTCGGATCTGTTAAACCCACCTCCCAATGCAGCGGCTGAACGGCGCCATTCGTCTCCTCAGAGAACTGCCGGGCCGCCTCCAGACTCCGTCCTGCTGCATACACCCGCTCCGGAAATGACTCCGCCAGAAGCCTGCATACCCTGCGACCCACGCTGCCATATCCGCCGATCACGACGATTTTTCCCTCCCCATAGGGATCAAGCCGCTCCTGCCTCTGCGAGGGGAACGGATCGGTAGAGGTTGGGTCTGTATCTGTAAGGGGCAGCTGCGACTTAGGTGGCATCTGCGGGATGAAATGGTTCCCTGCATCTGCATCAATCCGCCGCCCATAGGTCCTTGTCGTGTTCATCTCGTCGATTCCTCCTGCTCTCTTTGATGCAACATTCATCCAGAATCCCAGTCGGCTTCAACCGCTTTCCCCACCCTGCATTGAAAAACAGGGAGAAGATAACGGATAATGAAGTCAGCAGGCTGGATGTCAGCCAGACAAGCTGCTTGTTTTTATTATGGCTAGCCCATCGCAGAGTGCCTATCCCAGAAATCAGGGAATCGCAAGGAGGAAGGTTATGGATCATACGCTGAACCGCTTATCGGGCAAGCTGCAACGGATGGCGGAGAAGAATCTGTCGCCGCGTGCTTACCGCAGCGCCTGCCTGTCCCTGCTGGGTGGAGCCGTGCCGCACGATGGGGCATGCTTTACCGGCGTGGATGGAGATACCGGCCTGAGCACCGGCTCGGTTACCGATTCGGTTGTCGAGGCGATTCATCCCCGACTGTTCGATTATGAATATCGCGGCGAAGATTATAATCGCTATGACGATCTTGCGGCCTCCCCGCTCCCGGCCGCAGGTCTGGTGCTGGCTTCTGACGGTCAGCCCGAGCGCAGCGCCCGCTACCGTGATATTCTGTCACCGGCTGGCTTCGGTGACGAACTTCGCGCCGTGCTGACGGCGCGCGGCCGGCGCTGCGGCCATCTGTCGCTGCTGCGCCGGCCGGATCGTCCTCCGTTCACGGAGGACGAAGTGCGCCTGGTCGCGGCGCTGCTGCCGCAGATGGCGGCCTATCTGCGGCAGGCGGCGTTCTCCGGCGAGAATGAGCCGGAGAACGCCGCCGGGCAGCCTCTCCCGCTGCCGCACGAATCCGGCGTATTCGTGCTGTCGGATCGCCTGCGGCTGCTGGCCGCGAGTGCCTCGGCCGAAGGCTGGCTCGCCGTGCTGCGCGGCGCCGAGCAGATTGAACCGGACGTGATGCCTCGTCCGGTTCGCGCGGTCTGCACCCGCGCCCTGTCGCCGTCTCCGCAGGACGGCTCCGCCGCCGATCCAGCCGCACGGGTCTGCGTCCCCGTGCCGGGCGGCCGTTATGTCGGCATCCGTGCCAGCCGGATGGAAACCGCAGACGGCGATACGCAGATCGCCGTCACCGTGGAACGCGCCCGCCCGGCGGATATTCTGCCGGTACTGGCCGAAACGTTCGGCCTGACGGAGCGGGAACGCGAAGTCGTCGATCGGGTTGTACAGGGTCTGTCCGGGAAGGAAGCTGCGCTGGCGCTGCACATGTCCGAATATACCCTTCAGGATCATCTGAAGTCGGTCTTTCGCAAGACCGGCACCAAGAGTCGGCGCGAATTGGTCTGGCAGCTCTATTCACGGTTCAATTAGCGAATGGATAGGCTTTTGGATTGGCTCGATCCCATTCATTTTCCGATTGATTCTCCGCTTGATTTTCTCTGGTCAACCATCCCATGCAGACTCAGGCAGCTAATCTCCTGATCTGAACAACGAAAAGCCGTTGATTTCACAGAAGTGAAACCAACGGCTTTTACTGTCCTATCGCAAATACATCGACGCCAATTCCGCCGCATGCCGATTCTTCGCTTCGATCTCCGCGCGGCGGGGCATCGGGCTCCACTGCGATGTATCATCAAGCCATGTCTCCGGCAGTTCTTCCGGGCTTTCCGCCTGCCAGCGCCGCAGCCACTCCTCAGGGAGTCTAAGCCCAGGATTGGCGTCAATTCGCTGGAGCAGCGGATGTTCGCTCATCTCCATCCAGAGCAGTGCCCAGGCCCGGGGCACAACCCGCCAGATGTCATATCCGCCTCCGCCCAGTGCGACCCAGCGGCCCTCACAATAATCATGAGCCGCCTGATGCAGCATACGCGGCATCTCGCGGTAGATCCTCATGGAGCAGTGGACATGCGCCATCGGATCAAGGGCATGGGCATCGCAGCCGTGCTGACTGATGATAATATCCGGCTTGGCTTTGTGAAGCACATCATGCAGCACATTTCCAAAACACTCCAGCCAGGAGTCATCTTCCGTATATGGCTCCATCGGCAGATTAACCGTGCAGCCAAACCCTTCGCCTTCTCCACGCTGCTCGACCAGTCCGGTGCCGGGAAACAGATATTTCCCCGTCTCATGGATCGAATACGTATAGACGCCGGGATCGCTGTAAAAAGACATCTCCACCCCGTCTCCATGATGCACATCCGTATCGACATACAGCACGCGTGCCCCGTATTTTTGCCGAATATAGGAGATGGCGATGGAAGCATCATTGTAGACGCAGAATCCCGAACCGCGCTGAGGCATCGCGTGATGCAGCCCGCCAGCCAGATTGACGACATGCCTCGCTTCTCCTTCCATGACCAGCTTCGCTGCTTCAACGGAGGCTGCGGCAATGATCTCTGCGCTGCGGTGCATACCAGGGAAAAAGGGCGTGTCTTCGGTGTCCAGTCCATATTTGCGTGCATCGCCGATCGCCTGATCGCTGGGCAGCGGCTCACTGAGCGCCTTGACGCGTTCGACATACTCGGGCACATGAACGGCATGCAGCAGTTCCTCATCCAGACTGTCGTGGACCGGCAGCACCTCCGCTTCCGTCGGGAAAGCGCCCGCTGTCCGCAGCAGATCCCGCGTCAACGTAATACGGCGCTGATCGAACGGATGATCTTGATGAAAAACGTATTTGAGAAAGTTCGGATGAAACATATAAACGGCATCCCGCATACTGCGGCTCCCTCCTTCCGGCTCGTGTTATCCGCGTCTTAATACATGAACCGCTGCCGAAACCGCAAACGATCAAAAGCTTCGACGGATTCCTGCGGCACTTTTTTACCCACCCTCACCATCAAGCAGTTGGCCGGATGGCTGCAGATCTCCGGATCATCCGTAGCGAACCACACCATATCGACATGCTTCATCAGGTCTTCCATCATCTTGCGATAATCCCACACACTAAGCTTCGTATGCTCCAGATCCCAATGCCAATAATATTCCGTGGTGAACACAATTACATTGTCAAGCTGTCCGCCGCGAAAGGCGACTTCAAGCAGTTTTTTGCTGATTCCTCTGCCTCTGTAATCGTTTGCAACTTCAATCGCGCCCAGCTCGACCAGATCGTCCATCTTCCCTTCCGACCAACGCTCATATTCATCGGGATAATGAAACGTGACGTAACCGACTACCGTGTCTCCTGAAGTTGCCGCGATAATTCGCCCTTCATTCAATTCCGCAATCTCCACCAAAGCTTCATGCTGCTCCTGGGGGCGGCGAAAAGCATCCAGTTGAGCATGCAGGGTCATCTCCTTCAACTGTTCCGGCGGAATGGGTCCTTGCACAACCAGCGGTTCTTCTTCACTTCCGATCGTCTCTTCATAGAAACGCTTAATATGCTCCATGCGGCCTCCTTTCATACAGACGGCTCATCCAGATGGCATACGCAGACACTTATTTATCCGATCTTTTTTATCATATCTTTTTTACCAGGCAAACGCTATCTCTGCTTAATCCCACCATTGCGTTCAAGGATAAGAGCAAATCCAACAACAAAGATGACAAGCACAATCGCAGCCGCTATACTAAATTCGATCCACAGCACTACCGGTTGACCGCATCATGGACCGCCCACAAGAGCCGAGCAGACAAGAAATGAGCTTCAGCCGAGTAAGAAACATGAGACGAGATGAGATGAGAAAGGTGAGATGAGCGTATGGGCCAAGTCAAAATTTATGGAATTGAAGAGCTGCTGCATGCGAACAAGGAGAGGCTGTCGGAGATTATCCACTCCTGCATGATGGATGCGCTGGAACTGCCGGCTGGCAAGAAGTTTCATCGCTTTTTCCCCATGAGTCGTGAACATTTCCTCTTCCCCGAGGATCGTTCGGAAGCGTACACCATCATCGAGATCAGCATGTTCGCCGGACGCTCTGCACAGAGTAAAAAGAAGCTGATTGAGCTGCTGTTCCAGCGAACCTTCCAGCGTCTGGGCCTGTCGCCCAATGATCTGGAAATTACGATCTTTGAGACTCCTCAATCGAATTGGGGAATCCGCGGTGTATGCGGGGATGAATTGAATCTGAACTATCGCGTCGAACTGTGAAATTTATTTTGCCAAGGTTTGTGTTATACTACAGAAAATTCGATGTATTTCCCAAGTCCCTTCCGACCTCAAATCCCTGAAGCCTATCGGCAAAAGTGAGGTTTCAGGGCTGCATCTTAGAGAACTTGAGGAGGAGCAAGGCCGTGCGGCTGTCCGCTGGACAGTCGCAGTCTTGCGCGTCGAAGCGTTATGGTTTACCGTTTTACTTGTAAGCGCTACATTTGTAAAGATTGTTAGGAAACTTGCTTGTTGGCAATCCTCATTCTTTTGGCGACTGGAGGCTCTTATGGAAAAGGACACGGTAGAAATCATTGGTGTGGAAACGCAAACGTCTAATCTGGGCGACTATGAAGAGGCCCGGCGCACATTCGACTGGGCAGATGAAGAAAAGCGTTTCAGTTGGCACGGTACGGGTCAGCTTAATCTGGCCTACGAAGCGATTGATCGACATGCCAAGGAAGGACTCGGCGATAAGATCGCCCTGCACTACAGCGATCCGCAGCGCAGCGAATCGTACACGTTTGAACAGCTGCGGCAGGAATCCAATCGGGCGGCCAACATGCTGCGAAGTCTGGGAATCGGCAAAGGCGATCGGGTATTCATCTTTATGCCGCGTACGCCAGAACTGTATTTTGCCCTGCTGGGCATCATCAAGATTGGCGCAATCGCCGGGCCTCTGTTTGAGGCCTTTATGGAAACCGCCGTGCGCGACCGTCTGCAAGACAGCGGCGCCGTGGCGATTATTACCACGCCCAAACTGGCAGAGCGCGTACCTGCGCATGAGCTGCCGGAGCTTAAACATGTCATCCTGGTGGATTCGTCCACTAGTGGTGAGACGTCTCAGGATGAGAGCATGCTGCCGGAAGATTCGCCTTTTGCCGACTTCAATAAGCTGATGCGCGAAGCCTCCACCGAAGCCGAGATGGAGTGGGTGGATCGGGAAGACGGATTGATTCTGCATTATACTTCCGGTTCGACGGGCAAGCCTAAGGGCGTCTATCATGTACATGGCGCCATGGTGCAGCACGCTTATACCGGACGGATTGTGCTGGATCTGCGACCTGACGACATCTACTGGTGCACGGCCGACCCCGGTTGGGTGACGGGCACTTCCTACGGCATCTTCGCTCCATGGCTCAACGGCGTCACCAATGTCATTCGCGGCGGCCGCTTCAGTCCGCAGGACTGGTACGAGACGCTTCAGCGCTATAAAGTCACCGTCTGGTACAGCGCCCCTACTGCGTTCCGCATGCTGATGGGTGCAGGCGATGAAGCCGTCAAGACGTACGATCTGTCCGCCCTGCGGCATGTCCTGAGTGTCGGAGAACCGCTAAACCCTGAAGTGATTCGCTGGGGACACCGGGTATATGAGCGGCGTATTCATGACACCTGGTGGATGACTGAGACGGGTGCGCAGCTCATCTGCAATTATCCGTCCATGGAGATTCGTCCAGGCTCGATGGGCAAACCGATTCCAGGCGTCGAAGCGGCGATCATTGACGACCAGGGCAAGGTGCTGCCTCCCCTGCGAATGGGCAATCTGGCCATCCGCACTCCGTGGCCGTCCATGATGCGCAAGATCTGGAATAACCCGGCCAAGTTTGAAGAATACACACGCATCGAAGGCTGGTATATCTCAGGCGACTCGGCTTATATGGACGAAGATGGCTACTTCTGGTTCCAGGGACGAATCGATGATGTCATTAATACGTCCGGTGAACGCGTTGGACCATTTGAGGTGGAGAGCAAGCTGGTTGAGCATCCGGCTGTTGCCGAAGCGGGCGTCATTGGCAAGCCTGATCCCGTGCGCGGCGAAGTCATCAAGGCCTTTATTTCGCTGCGCGAAGGCTATGAGGCAACGGACGAACTCAAGGCCGAGATTACCAAATTCGTCAAGGAAGGCTTATCCGCCCACGCCGCTCCGCGTGAGATCGAATTCAAGGATAAGCTGCCCAAGACCCGAAGCGGCAAGATTATGCGCCGTGTTCTCAAAGCCTGGGAGCTGAAGCTCCCTGCCGGCGATCTATCGACGATTGAGGACTGAAGCGCTGAACCTGCACATAGCAAAGCCCGAAACCATCAGATGACGGTTTCGGGCTTTTTTTATTCCTATTGATTGATTAAGCTCTGGTATCGTTCCTATTCGACTTGCCGGGCTGAATCTTCGATTAATCCCGCTTCGCAAACTTCGAGAGCAGCTTGAGCACTTCCAGATACAGCCACACCAGTGTGACCATCAATCCAAATGCACCATACCATTCCATGAACTTGGGAGCGCCGGCTCGAGTCCCCTGCTCAATGAAGTCAAAGTCCAACAGAAGGTTAAGTGCGGCGATGACGACCACAAACAAACTGATTCCAATGCCGATCAGACCGGATTCGTGAATGAACGGGACGTTTACCCCGAAGAAGCCCAACACGAAATCGAATAGATAGACCAGCATGATCGACAAGGTCGCCATGATAATCCCCGTCCGGAATCCCGGCGTGACTTTCACGATTCGCGTGACATAGAGCAGCAGCATCGCAAACAGAGTGCCCACTGTAATCAATACGGCGTTCAAGGCGATGCCCGGATACTGCTGATCGAACGCTGCCGAGATCGCTCCAAGCGCCAGTCCTTCAAAGATCGCATACAGTGGAGCGGTAATAAAGGCTACCTTAGGCACAAAGCTGGTAATCAATGCCGCAATCAGCCCCAGGATTACGCCAGCCATCATAATGCCATAGACATCCTGCCCTTGATCGAAGCGATACCAGGTATAAGCCGCACCTCCGATCAACAGCAGCAGCAGAACAAAAGTCTTGTGCACCGTACCGCCCAATGACATACTTCCTGAACCGATCAGATCTTCTCTTGCACGATCAAACATCTTTTTGCCAAATACCGGGTTTCTTGATTCCATCCGTATCATCCTCTTCTTCAGATAAACTGGCTGACATGCTTCCTTATACGCCAAAAAGATCATAAGGTAACAGTCCCTAAAAGAAAAGTTTAATATGGATGTCCGCTATCTCCCTTCTCAGCGATTACGGGCATAGATCGTCATGGCTTCGCTCATAAAGGCCGCAAGGCCTTCCCCGTATTGATCGATGTTTTGCGTAAAACGCTCATCCTGCACATACATCTGACCCAGCCCGGCGAACGCTTCATAGGAATAGGTGCCGAAATTGCCAAGAAACGTATACCAAGCTCCGATCGCTTCCTGTGCTTGTGGTGAAGCCGGGTCTTCATGACGGATTTCCGCCAGGGATTTCATTCGCTCCTCCCATTCCTGCTTGAGTTCCTCCTGCATGGCAGGCGTCCGGGTACGACTTTCCAGCTTCCGCTTGGATTCGTCGATTGCTGCATCTCCCCAGCGCTCGCGGGCTTCTTGCTCATAGGGATTGTGGGTAAAGTCCAAACCTTCAAATCGCTGTTCGTTAGTCATTTGAATCTCTCCTTTGGCATGTTGGATACTCCGATCGATATTTTCGATCATGCGGCGTGTGTGTTCCATTTTCTCTTCCAACATTCGCCGCTGAAGCTCCAAGGCTTCGAGGCGGTCGAACGCAGGATGATCGAGCATACGCGCGATTTCTTTTAACGGGAAACCCAGCTCACGAAAAAATAAAATCTGCTGAAGCCGCTCCAGATCATCCGTCGTATACAGCCGATACCCGGCTTCCGACAAGTTCTGGGGTTTTAACAGTCCGACTTCATCGTAATGATGCAGCGTGCGGATGCTGATGCCTGCCAGTTTGGCTGCGTCTTTGACTCTAAGTGTTATGGGTGTCACCTCCTTGATGGATCAAGCATAAATCCTCACGTTACGTGAGGGTCAATCCTTTTTTCATGAAAAGAAATAAAGAAAAGCTTCCGGCTCACATGAAGACTCATGCAAACCGGAAGCCTGGATTAACGATGGATCATTGAGTATTCAGCTGCGCTCCAATTCGGCGATCAAAGGGTAATGGTCAGACGGATATTTGCCACCAAAGTCGCGGCGATCAATCTCGGCGCGGCTTACACGCAGCGGAGCCTGTACAAAGATATAATCGATGGGTTCCCCTTCCATTCCCCCGGCAAAATCATGGAACGTGCGGCCTGATTCGCCTTCCAGCTGCACATAGGCATCCTGAAGTATCGGCACAGCGCCTTGCTCCGGCAGTCCGCCGCGCAGATAGCGCAGCGGCGCATCCGCTGGGCCGCCGTTCATGTCGCCCATAAGGATCGCCGCACTGTCTGGATGCTGCTCTCCATGCTCAAGCATCACCGAAGCCACCAGCTTCGCGCCTTCAATCCGCGCACGCTCTCCAATGTGATCGAGATGCGTATTATACACGCGCAGTTCCTGCCCCGATTGCAGATTGCGGAAGCGTCCCCAGGTGCAGATACGCGGATAGTCGCTATCCCAGCCAAGCGATCCGATCGTGCTTGGCGTCTCGGACAACCAGAACTGCCCTTGTTCGACCACCTCAAACTCATCCTGGCGATAGAAGATGGCGCAGTATTCATCCTGGTCGCCTCCGCGCCGACCTTCCCCAATCCAGGCGTAGCCGGGCAGATTCGGCTGAAGTTCCTCCAGCATCAAGAGATAAGCTTCCTGAACCCCCACAATGGAAGGTGCATGAGCAGTGATGGTCTCCGCCGCCCACGGCGCACGCTGCGCCCATTCATTCCCTGCATCATAAGCCGTATAAGTACGCAGGTTGAAGGTCATCACCTTCAACATTTCCCGCTTTTCCCCCAACTGCGTTCCTGCCGTTTGACTCATATTCTCGTCCCCCCGATAATGGTCGCTTAAATATATCGAAACGTTTCTACGATGTTATGATACCCCTTTCAATCTATTTTGGCGAGTTTCTTTTTGCGTTGATCCCATCCTGTCCAGCTGTAATAACTGCTCCAGAACAGCACCAGTGCCACAGGTACGATCCAGCCGCGGTAAGGGCTCGGCAGAAAGATCATGCCAAGAGCACCCAGCGGAAATACAATCGCCACCAACACGCCCCATTTTTTGTAATCGAAGTTTTGTCCCATAGTAAAACCTCCTTCTTATTTCCATTTTATCTGATTTGGAATAGGCATGCAAAAAGACGAACCGCCCTTTGCTTACGGGCAGTTCGTCTTTTGTTGTTGTATCCAAACGCGGCTTCGCCTGCGTTTTATCCTTCCCGCAGCTGCCCGTTCTCCAGGCGCAGCACGCGGTCGCAGTACGGCAGGATACGTTCGTCGTGCGTAACGATCACGCCGGCTTTGCCTTCGGCCTTGACCCGCTCCGCGAGCAGGCGGGTCACATCGCGGCCTCGGTCGGCGTCGAGGCTGGCTGTGGGTTCGTCGGCCAGGATGACCGACGGATCGTTCATCAGTGCCCGCGCCACGGCGACGCGCTGGCGTTCGCCCCCGGATAGCTTGTCCGGGTAATGACGGCGGCGCGCCGTCAGACCGAGCCGCTCCAGCAGCTCATCCGCCCGGCGGGCGGCCTGCTGCTTGTCCGCTCGGCCCAGCTTCGCCACAAAGCGAAGCTGTTCTTCCACCTTCAGGTAGGGCAGCAGATTCGCCCCCTGGAAGATAAAGCCGATCTCATGCAGGCGAAGATCGGCCAGCTCACGTGCATGGAGGCCGGCCAGGCTGCGGCCGCCGATCTGAACTTCGCCGCTGCTTGGCGTCAGCAGCGCGCCGGCGATGGACAAGAACGTGCTCTTGCCCGATCCTGATGGGCCGACCACGGCGACCAGTTCGCCGGCCGAGACGGTGCAGGACAGACCGTCCAGCACCGTCAGCATGGATTCGCCGTCGCCATATTGATGCGACACCCCATTAAGCACCAGTTTGGCCTGCGCAGACTGTGGAGAAGATCCAGTTCTCTTGTGGGTATCTGTAACCGAGACAGAACGTTCGGTTTCTGGCTTCGCGGTTTCTGGCTTTGCGGTTTCCGGCATCATCTTGGTGCTGATTTTCCAGGTGTTCAGGTTCCAGGTACTCATGCTCCAGCCCTCCCAATCGCGTCGAGCGCGTCCGTTTTGGCGACTTTAACGACAGAGACCAGGCCGCCCACCAGGGCAACGACCAGAAACAATCCACAGCTGAGAAGGACCGTATCCCCGCCCAGCGAGAATGGCATGGCGGCTGGAAGCATGGCCTTCATGACCAGCACCAATGCTACGCCCACGGCGAGGCTCCCAATGGACAAGACCAGAATCTGGGCGACAACGCTGCCTGCCAGATAGCGGGTCTTGGCTCCAATCGCTTTGAGAATCCCAAACTGGCTCGTCTTCTGAATGGTGATGACATAGAAGAATACTGCCAGCACGAAGGCGGAGATCACATAGAGGAACGCGATCATCATCAGCAGCGAAGACTGTTCAGCCTTGTGCCCCGGAATCGCCATGATGGCCTGCGATTTGGAGATGACGCTGGCATCGCTCAGCGAAGCATTCAGTTGATCGACCTGATCGCCGCTGACGCGCAGAGCGATTGTATTATAGGAAGTATCCGCTTCCCCTCCCCGGGCTGCCATCAGCTCGGAGCGATACGCCGCCCAGTCCGCATCATTCATCCAGACAGCCGGCATATGGCTGTAGGATTGATTTTCCGTATATCCGGCGATCGTCCATTCCATCCCTGTAGCCGTATCAACGATCGTATCGCCGATGGCTGCGCCAGAGTCCGCCAGATTACGGTCAGCCAGCACCTGACCCTTGCCTGCTGCCGTTAACCCTTTTCCTTCTACCGTCTTGGGCACGATCCATCCATCCGCCTGAACCCCAAACAGCGCGATGTCGATCTTGCTGTCCGAGTCTTTTTTGGTGACGGTTGTCATCTGCACGCCCATCGGCTCGGCCCCTTGGGTTCCGGCTACCGCACGCGCCTCGTCGATCTGCTCTTTGTGCAGGGTCGAACGTGCGAATCGGTCATCCGAATCCTTCTGTACAATAAAATGATCGGCCGGCATATTTCGTACCGCCGACGATGTTGCATTACCCAGCCCATTGGCAAGGCCGGTCACAAACAGCACCAGGAATGACACCAGCAGCATGATCGTCACAATCAGCACATAACGGGTCTTGGAAAAGCGAATTTCACGCAGTGCCAAAAACATGGTTTTCTCCCTCCAGTTCATCAACCGAGGCGGAATACGACAGCTTCTCGAATCCACCTGTCAGGTTGCAGTTGCCTCAATCTGTATCCCAAGTCTAGCCTCGGAAAATGAACGGAGTATGAACGCTAAATTACAAATGGCCTTTGTGCTGCGCTTGCTGCCGAATGTCTAGTTACAGCTTGGGCAGACGGACGATGAAGGTCGAACCCCGTCCTAGCTCACTTTCCACAGAGAGCGCACCCCCATGCAGATTCACGATCTTTTTGGCAATCGCCAGTCCCAGTCCCGTGCTGCCGCTGTCTGAACGCGAAGGGTCGCCCCGATAGAAGCGGTCGAACAAGAGCGGCAGCTTCTCAGACGCAATCCCATCCCCAGTATCCGCAAAGCGCAGCACAAGCTCCTCCCCTTCAGCCTCGGCGGTGACGGAGATCGAACGTCCTTCGGGAATATGCTTGATCGCATTGGAGAGCAGATTAATCCAGACTTGATCCAACAACGTGGCGTCGCCCATAACCAATAGATCTTCCGGAACAGCAAATCGCAGCGCCAGCCCTTTCTCACTCAGCTGCCAATCCAGCACATCAATCGTCCGCCGAATCTCGGCTTTTAAACTCAGTGGGTTGCGGATGAGGCCGTCTTCCATCCGATCCAGCGAAGAGAGCAGCAGCAGCTGACGGCCCAGTGCGGACAAGCGCCGACTCTCTTCCCCGATAATCTCCGCAAATCTTTGCCGCTGGGCTTCCGGAAGATCCGCACTCGCCAGCTCCGAGGCAAATCCCTGGATCGAAGTCAGTGGCGATTGAATCTCATGCGAGACATTCGCCACGAACTCACGGCGGGACTCTTCCAGTCGGGAGAGACTGCGGCTCATCGTCATGAAATGGCCCGCCAATTGACCGATCTCGTCCCGCCGCTTCGTCGGCAGTTCAATGTCATAACGTCCATCCGCGATGCGCTGCGTGGCAGCGGTCATTCGGGTGATGGGCTTGACCAGATAACGCGTCGCAATCAGCAGAATGACCAGACTGAAGACGATCGTCAGCAGGCCGATCATGGCGAAGAAGCTGCGCAGTTCCCCAAACTGCAAGATGACATCCGGACGCAGAAACAGAGCAGCCGGTCGTCCATTGAGCGTGAGGGGTACGCCTACCGTATTGCCCAGACGGTTATCGAAAAATCCGGTGATGAAGGGGCGATTGGGAAAGTCAGCGACGCCATGATATTCTCCGCCCGCTACCACATTCTGTACGGCTTGAACGCTGAGGTCATGCTCCCGAAATTCACGTCCGTAGAACGCTTCTTGCCCTTTGCCATTCGTCACATACAGCTCATACCCCAGACCTGCGGCACTGCTCAGATATTCATTCGCCGTATCAGGCCGCAGCTCGGCCATTCTGCGCACTTCGTAAGCAATTTTCGTCAGTTTGGCATCATTAAAAGGCTTGAGCTGGGCGTGGTAGTAGACGTTGGACACCAAAAATCCGAGAAAAGCTCCCACCGTAACCGCCAACAGCGTGGTCAAACATACGCGAATATACAGGCTTCTGCTCGCCCGTCCGGTGATCCAGCGTCCTCTCACCTGCGCGGCACCTCCAGCTTATATCCGATGCCGCGCACCGTACGAATCGTAAAGTCCTCGTCATAGTCGGCAAATCGCTGCCTCAGTCTTTTGATGTGTACATCTACGGTTCGCTCGTCTCCTTCATAATCTGCTCCCCAGACCAGACGAATCAGTTCACCGCGTTCAAACAATCTGCCAGGGTACTGCGCAAGTTGAGCCAGCAGCTCAAATTCTTTGAGTGGAAGCAGCAGTGTGCTCTCTCCATCGGTGACTTCGTGATTTTTCCGATCTATGGTTAGACGATTCAAGCGAATCTTGTCGCTAGATGCCAGGGAATACCGCCGGAACAGAGCGTTCATGCGAAACAGCAGTTCCTTGGGTTCAAAAGGCTTGGTCATGTAATCGTCCGTCCCGTGCGCATACCCGGCTTCCTTATCGGACAGCTGCTCGCGTGCCGTCAGCAGAATCACCGGAATGTCGTAGAGAGAACGAATTTGCGTGCAGAGATCGAGTCCATTTTGACCGGGCATCATCACATCCAGCACGGCAAGATCGACGGGTGTCTCCGCCATGAACCGAGCGGCCTCATCGCCGTCCCTCGCTTCGATCACCCGGTATCCTTCCTGGGTCAAGACCGTACGCAGCAGCGTACGAATATGGAGATCATCGTCGGCAATTAATACTTTCTTCATTTCTCACTCCCCCTACGACCGGATGCGGCTGTAATCTCGGCAAAATAAAGGGCACTGTCTACCATGGGCGTACAGTCCACATGATCCCCTGTCAGATTGATCTCAAAAATGAAGTCTTTTCCGTCCACATAAGGCTTGACCCTTGCCCAATCAATAAGTCCCTCACCAAGAGGCAGCGAATCATGTCTCAGTCCCATGCTGTCCACCAGATGGTAATATCGCGCATAAGGTGCCGTTCGCTCCAGCACCTCACACAGCTTATCATTGTCACCGCGAAATCCAATAAAGGTATGGCTGACGTCTACATTCAGCGGCAGATTAAGCGGTACGATCAGTTCATCAATCAGATAGGGATTGTGATAGCAGAACAATCCTTCCGTGGAATCTTCCCAGAGCAGCAGCCCACTGTCATAACCGGGAATACTCTGAATGGCCTCCTTGAGTCGAACCGTCGATTCCCGATGTTCCGGCGGCTGGCCCATACCAACATAATGAGCATGGATGACGCATTTCGCCTCTTCTTCCTGACAGATCCTCAGCAGTTCGGCTGTCGATTCCCTGTAAAAACGGTGCATCTGCGGATCTTCGCTCAGAATGTCCAGATAGCTGCCGCGATACTTGGAAGGATGGTGCATATAGGCCTTGATTCCTCTCTGCCCAAGCTCCCTAACCCGCTCACGGATCAATTCCGTCTGAAGCATGTCCTGCTCCGTGAGATACAGCTCCACGATCTCGGGATCATAACTTAACCGATTGGCAAAACTTCGTTCGTCGATTCCGCCTTTTAGGCGAATCCCTCTACGCATGTCTATGTTCCTCCTACACTCCGGTATGCTCATTGATCTTCTCTTATCTTAACGAAAACAGCCCCGGCGTACAAAGTGATTCCTTCTTCCAACCCAAAGACCCTCTCCGGCCGGGAACGCAGGGTTCCTGGCAGAAGAGGGTCTGATGGAGTCAAAAGAATAAAGGCTTACCGACTGGTTTCGGCCAATTCGCCCGCTTGTGTATCCGGTCTGGGTACTCCAAAGTTCGGTGTACCATCCGCGTTCCAGGTAATCGCCTGAACGCGTGTGTGACGATTCGGGTCATACAGCGGATCGCCCACAATATCCTTGTAGCTTCTGCCGTGGAACACCAGCAGATCCTGCTTGCCGTCTTCGGATACGGTGAAGCTGTTGTGACCCGGCCCATATTGTCCATTCTCTTCACAGGTCTGGAACACCGGAACCGGCGTCTTGACCCAGGAGTTGGGGTCCAGCAGATCACTGTTCTCATCCGCAGTCAGCAGCCCCATGCAGTAGTTATAGTCGGTCGCACTTCCGGAGAAGGTCATGAACAGCCGTCCGTTTTTCTTGAGAACCGCTGCCCCTTCATTGACCAGGAAACCGATTTTCTCCCATTCGTACTCCGGTGTGGAAATGCAGACCTGCTTGCCGCGCAGCGTCCACGGATTTTCCATCTCGGAGATATAGAGGTTGGAGTTTCCTGCTACTTCCGGGTCTTTTTGCGCCCACACGTAATAACGTGTGCCCCGATGTTCAAATGAAGTCGCATCCAGCGCAAACGACTCCCATTGGGTTTTGACTTGTCCTTTTTCCACCCACTGCCCTTCCATTGGATTGGCAGAGTCATTTTCGAGGACAAACATGCGATGGTCGAACAGACCTTCCTTGGTCTCGGATGTATGTGCAGCCGCAAAATACACGTACCATTTTCCGTCGATATAATGAATCTCCGGCGCCCAGATGTTGGCACTCATTGGCCCGCTGTCATATTTGAACCAAATATCTTTCGGCTCTGCGCTGCGAAGTCCCGCCAGCGTTGCCGAGCGCCGCAGCTCAATCCGATCATACTGCGGCACGGAACCCGTGAAATAATAATACCCGTCCGTATGCTTGTAGATGAACGGATCGGCTCTCTGTTCAATCAGAGGATTGGGAAGGTCGTAATGAGTCATGGTCTGCATCTCCTAACAACTCGATGGTCGGGCCGGCGGCCCGACTCAAGTCTCTTTGTATGTTTTTTTATGTTTTTTGTAAGGTGCTTATAGATTGCGGTTGGGCATACAGCGGCGAATCATTACCCTTTGATCCCCGAGTTCAAGTTAATCGACTGAACAAAATACTTCTGGGCGAACAGGAACAGCGCAAGCGTCGGAATGATCGCCAGAATCGCGGAACCCATCAACTGCCCGATCATGCGGTAGTTGCCGTAGATGTCTTGCAGCAGCAGGAGACCTGCGGTTACCGGCATCTTGTCTACATCCGTATAGACGATGACCGGCCAGAGGAAGTCATTCCAGGAACCCGTGAACGAGAACAAGGCGCATACGATCAATACCGGCTTAATCAAGGGAAGAATGACGGAGAAATAGATCCGGAAATGACTGGCTCCATCCACTTTGGCCGATTCATCGAGATCCTTGGGAATCCCCATCATGAACTGGCGAACGAGGAAGATGTTGCCCATGCCCGCAAGACCCGGAATAATCATCGCCCAGGATGTATTGACCCAACCCAGCGCGTCAATGATCTTGTAGGAAGGAATCAGGTTGACGACACCCGGGAAGAACGAGATACCCAGCAGGGTGAAGAACATGATGTTCCGTCCCTTGAACTGCATCCGTGAATAGCCATAGCCAGTAATCGAGATTACGATAACGACCAGCAAGGTATGCGAGGTTGCAATGATGATGGAGTTCATCAACCAGCGCATAATCGGTGCCGTCGAGGTATTTTCCAAAATGGCGGTATAGTTATCCATAATCCAGTTGACCGGAAGCAGCCGGAAGCCGGTGCTGACCACTTCAGTCTGTGACCGAAACGAAGTTGTGATTCCAAAGACGACCGGAATGATCCAGATCACGCACAGCAGTCCGAGAAACACATAAGCGACAATCTGGGAAACACTAATCTTCGCACGTTTGCGGCTGACCGCCAGCGCACTTTTATCCAAATCCATGACCGAGTTCGACACGGTGTACTCCTCCTTCATCAGTTCGAGTTACGATTCATGACGTAATACTGCAGGGCCGAGATCACGAGAATGACCAGACCCAGCAATACCGCCATCGCCGATGCCATCCCCGCGATGGATTCACCGCTTCCGAACGCAAGCTGGCGGATATACATCATCAATACCGATGTGCTCTGTTGAGGCCCACCGTCGGTCATCATCAGCGGCTGACCGAAGACGTTAAACGCGCCGGCTGTCGTCATGACGAATGTGAAGATCAACGGGAAGTTAATTGAAGGCAGCGTGATGCTGAAGAACTTACGAATCGAACCCGCCCCATCCAGTTCTGCGGATTCATATAACTCTTCCGATACGCCACTGATCGAAGCGCGGTAGATAATCATGTTGCCGCCTACTCCGCCCCAAATAGTCAGAATGATGATCGTAATCCAGGCATAAGGCTGATGTGTCGCCCAGGCGATTGTGGAGCCAAACACATTGCCGGTGATGCCCAGCTGCTTATTGAAGATGAGGGTGAAGATCAGTGCCGAAGCCGAGATGGAGATCAAGCCCGGTACATAGAGGACGGACTGAATGAACGTTTTGCCTTTGACTTTCTTGTGGGACAGCGCCACTGCAATGGCAAGCGGCAGAATAATCAGCGGCGGAACGGTGAACAGGACGAACAACAGCGTATTTTTGAGACCGTTGAAGAACTGGGTGTGGAACGTGGATGACGTATCGAACAGGATGGTGCTGTAGTTCGAGAAGCCTACCCAGTTTGGTGAGCCGGCCAGATTCCACTGTGTGAACGAAACATAAATGCCATAGATCGTTGGAATGACCACAAACACGAGAAACAAAATCAGATGGGGTCCCACGAAGAAAGCGGGCGCCAAATTCAGCTTCTTTTTCATAGGCTTTCAGTTCTCCTCTCAAGACTGCCCCGAATCCGCGATTCGGCTTCCGGGTCTTACAAGCCTGGAAAAAGCAATATGCCCGGATCGGGCATATCACGGTTTTTCCATGCCTGCGGATTGCCTGATTACTTGTCGGTCTTGGCTGCGGCGCCGCCCGACTCCGCAATCTTGTCTTCGACTTCCTTCTGCATCGTTTGCAGCGTCTCGTCGATCGGTACATTGCCGCGAATCAGATCGCCTACATACTTGTCAACGGCTTCTGCGATGTATGGATAGTATTCGTAAGTATAGATGTAGAGGGACTTGATTTCTTTTTCATCCGAAGTAAAGAAAGACTGCATGTAGTTCTTGAAGTCCGCGCTTTCCACGACTTCTTTACTTGCTGGGATCTGACCGGCTTTCGCCCATTCAACGGAATGGCTGCGGATGAACTCCAGGAACGAAGCTACGCCTTTTTCTTTTTCATCCGTACGTTTTTCGTTATTGAACATGGCGAACATATGGGACGAAGCGCGGTTGGTGAATTTGTCCGCACTTGCCGAATAGACGTTGGTGACACCAAAGTTCAGACCTTCCACCTTGGCATGAGCCGTAGAACTCCAGGTTCCGTCTGTGGAGAACAGTACCTTACCGGATTGGAACATCAGATAACCGTCTTCCCCGAATGGAGTCATCAGGCCCGCGTCGTTGATCTTCTTGATGTCTTCAATCGCCTGCTTCATGACGGGCGTATTGACTGCCGGTTTGCCGTCTTGCTGAATGTCCCCGCCCAGGTTCTGAATCTGACCCAGCAGCACCCAGCCCATCAGCGCATCGTTTACCGCGTATTCATCCGCAGGCAGCTTGCCCTTGAGACTCAGAAGCTCGTCGATGGTGACATTGTGATCGTCAAGGAAACTCTCTGCGCCGTATTTCTTGAGCAGATCCTTGTTGTAATACATGACGTTGCTGTGAATATCGAGCGGAATCGTATACTGCGTACCGTCAATATTACCTGCGCCCCAAGCCTGTGGAAGGAAGTTGGCTTCCTTCAGCTCTGGTTGCGCTTGCATGACTGTAGTCATGGGCTCCAATTGCTTTTGCTTTACATAGCCCGGCACGCGGTCGGCGTGAATGATCGCCAGATCCGGTACCCCTTTACCCGAGCTGAGTACGGTTGAGATCTTCGTGTACATATCCGAAGTTACGACATGCTTGACCTTGATCGCCGGATTCGTTGCGTTGTATTCCTTGACCAGATTATCCATGTACGCACCGTCATCACCTGTCAGTGGTGTCCAGAATGTGATGGTGTTCGGATCATTCGCATTACTGCTTCCACATCCTGCAAGAAGTGAGGCGGTTACGGCCACACCTGTCAGTAGTGCCCCCAATTTTTTCTTCAAACCATTCTCCTCCTGTCTTTGCAAACCCTTAACTCGTGTTTAGTATATAGCTAATCTGAAAACGGTGTCAATAACTTTTTAATAAACTTAAAACTGTTTTATTGATCTAAGTTAACAATTTAATTAACTTAATAAGATTATGTAATCGCTATTTCGCTTTGAAAGTTCTTATTTCATTAATTTATATACATATTAATAATCTTTATGGTATTATTAATTTGACTTTGAAAACCCTTAAAGAATGAACGAAACCAAGCGAAAGAAGTGGGATAAGATGCAGTTGGAAATCGATCAGTCCTCTCTCGTCGTCTATGAAGCGTTGGCAAGTGAAGTCCGCATCAAGATTATCCAGCTCCTGTCCAAGAACAAGATGAATATCAAGGAATTGGCCGAGCAGTTGGGAATCAGCAGTCCAATCGTGATTAAGCACATTAAGAAACTTGAAGATGCCGGCATCATCAAGACCGAAAAGGTTCCAGGCAAATCAGGACTTCAGAAATTGTCGATTCTCAAAGTGGACCACATCGAGATCAACTTCCCGAAAAAGATCTTCCATTCTTTCGATTCTTATGAAACTTCGGTTCCTGTCGGCCATTACACGGACTTCGATCTCAAGCCAACCTGCGGGTTAGCCTCGGAAAAAGACTTTATCGGCCCGGTTGATGACCCCAAATACTTCATGGACCCGAAACGGATGGAAGCGGAGATCTTGTGGTTCACCCAGGGGTTCGTGCAGTACAGCGTAGCGAACTTTCTCAAAAAAGAAGAAAAGCTTCAGCAGTTTGAGATCAGCATGGAGTTGTCGTCGGAATTTCCTTTCTCCAACGATGTCTGGCCTTCGGACATCACCTTCACCTTAAATGGCATCGAGCTGGGCACCTGGACCAGTCCCGGCGACTTCGCCGACACCCGGGGCAAGCTGACTCCCGATTGGTGGCCGCATAACCTCAATCAGTACGGTCTGCTCAAGACCATCCGCATCACGGGTCATGGCACGTATGTTGATGGCGATCCCATGTCCGATATTTCGATTGCCGATCTCGATACCAGCTGTGATCGCTGGACACTGCGAATCGAAGTCAAGGAAGATGCCGAGAACGTCGGCGGCGCAACCATCTTCGGCAAGAAGTTCGGGAATCACAATCAGGATATTTTATTCAAGATGTATTATTTGTAAGGGCTTGCATCTTCATCCTGAACAGAAAGAGAACCCTGGTTATCCGCTCGATGCGGAGGATCAGGGTTCTTTGCTGTAAATGACTGTATGCGGAGAACGAAATCCCTCTCTCTTCGCCATTTCAACAAAAGTCTATGTCAGCGGCAGGCTTCATTCGGCCTGCTCACTCTAACGCTTCTGCATGTTCTCCATCCACAACAGATGCGGTAAGCACCTCTCGCATCCGCTTCATATCCGCTCCAGGAGGAAGCCCAAACATCCGTGCATATTCGCGGCTGAACTGGGATGGACTCTCATAGCCAACCCGATAAGCGGCCTCCGCTGCTTCACGCGTCTCCGACAGCAGCAGCCTCCGTGCCTCTTGAAGCCGTATTCGTTTCTGATATTGGATCGGCGTCAGGCCGGTTACTTTTTTGAAATGCGTATATAGGGAAGATTCGCTCATATGCGCCTGCGCCGCCAGTTCTTCGACCTTCAGCGGCTTATCAAATTCAGCCTGAAGCCGCCGAACAGCGCCTGCAATCCGCTGGGATAATGTGCCGAAGGCAGCAAAACGCCGAATCATGCCTCCCAGCTCTCCCTGAAGCGCCCGGTACAACAGCTCACGCACAATCAGCGGAGCCAGGGCGTCGATGTCATCAGGCGTATCCAGCAGCCGAACCAAACGCAGCACAGCATCCATCAAGGGTTCATTCATTCGCCCGACACCCAAGCCCAGCGCGGATTTGCCCTTGCCCTCTGCATCTGTCAGCGCGTCTTCGCCGCCCAACTGCATGATCTGATCGGCGGTAAAATATAACTGCAAGCTCAAATAAGGCGCTTCCGGCGAAGCTTCGATCACACGTCCCTGAATTGGCAGTTCGACCGAGGTCGCCAGGTAGGAGAAAGGATCATACGAATAACGATGCGATCCGGCTATGACCTGCTTGGCTCCCTGCGCGACGATGCAGAGTGACGGACGATACGTGGAATGAATCAGCTCGTTAGGAGACATCTGTCGAATCAGACGCAGTTCGGGAATAGCGGTAGACTGTGGTCCCTCGTTTGTCGTATGACGAAGCAGCAGCTCCGCCAGTTCGCGGCGACCAGCCTCAAGGCGGAGACTGGGCCGATCCTGATGCTCGGGTTTCGGTGGTGTGCGGCGCGGATGTTTGGGCTGAATCGAAGATTGGATACCCGTCGAGGATGAACCCATCTCGCAGTCCCCCTTTATTATCGTATTTGCGATCAAACGACATCTTCTTTGTGTATCATGCTCCTTTTTGGAGGATTAGGCAAGGATTGCCCGAAATTGTTCTACCCTCCTCCTTTTCATGTGACGCATAATGCGTATAGAACAACGATCACTTCCCACAAAAAGGAGCGAATTTCTTATGAATCCCATCTTCCACTCCGGCGCGTTCGCCGGTAAAACGGTCGTCGTCACCGGTTCTTCACGCGGTATTGGCAAAAAAATGGCTCAGGCGTTCGCCGCATCGGGAGCCAATGTGGTAGTCAACTATAGCGGCAGTCAGCAGCAGGCCGAGGAAACCGTCCAACAGATTCAGGACCAAGGTGGCCAAGCAGTGGCTATTCGTGCTGATCTGAGCAGCATCGCCGATATTCGGGCACTGTTTGACCAGACTCTTGAACAGTTCGGCCGTCTCGACATTTTGGTCAACAATGCAGGCATAATGAACACGCTCCCCTTGGCTCAGGTGACCGAAGAAGATTTCGATCGACATTTTACTCTGAATGCCAAAGGCACCTTCTTCGCCTGCCAAGCAGCCGTTGAACATCTGGGTGAAGGTGGGCGGATCATTAACATCTCCACCTCGGTCATCGGCGGAATGCTGCCCGGCTACAGCGTCTATGCAGGAACCAAAGGCGCGGTCGAACAGTTCACCCGGCAGCTCGCCAAGGAACTCGGGCCCAAAGGGATTACGATCAATGCAGTCGCCCCGGGTCCCGTAAACACCGAGCTGTTCCTGGAAGGCAAGTCGGAGCAGCAGATCGCAGGGATTACGGGCATGAATGCATTCGGCCGACTGGGAGAGACGGAGGATATTACGGGGGCTGTGCTGTTCCTGGCGAGTGAAGAAGCTCGTTGGATTACAGGACAAACGCTGCGTGTGAACGGCGGATTTAACTAAAGCTATACGCCGCAAACATCGGTTTCCTCCAGTGTTTCAAATGACAAAAGCCGCCCTACACCAGACGTAGAGGCGGCTTCTGCATGGAACGATGAACTCGGCTATCTGCTGCAGTCTATACTAGCTTGCGGTCTGTACTCACAATTTTACGATACAAGCTTTCGATAAAATTTCTTGTCCACATCCATGACAGGGAAGCTGGATGGCAGTTGGGAGCGAAGAACTTCCTCGAACCCATGCTTTTCATAAAAACGATGGGCAGCCCGAAACGCCGGAGTCGTGCCCAGCCAGATCTCTTGGATGCCCTGCTGCACTGCCCAGGAACAGGCCGTCTCCAGCAATCGGCGTGACACGCCCAGCATGCCTCCACGAAATTCAGACTGGACAAACATTTTACGCAGTGCCACTCGGTGGTTTCCGATGTCCAGCAGGGCGATTGTGCCCACTACTTTCCCTTCATGCAGAGCAGTCCAGAAATTGCCCACTCCCTGCTGGTAAAAAGCTTCGATCTCCTGAAGATCCGGCTGCTGCTCCAGCGTAATGGGAATCCCGTATTCCTGCTGCTGGATATGGACGATCATCGCGGCGATGTCCGTTTGACGCTGGCTGCCTGTTTGGTAAGGTTCAATCTTAATCGGTGAATCCCCATTCATCTCGTCCACTCCGTTTCTCTGCTCATTCGATCTATCGCTTACGCGTCAAATGCTGGATTTGACCGTCACACTTGTCGGACTTTTTCTTCTCCGTATCCTGGATCTGATGATTGCTTCTGCCCATCGCTCCGCCCAGCCTATACCTACTATTCAGGCAGTTCCGGCGGTTCCGGCAGATCGATGTCCCACTCCAGCTCACGCCACGGTGTTTGCTCTCCGGTCAGCAGACTGCACAGAATCCCATAATTGATCTCGGATGCCTCTTCGGAGAGGTCTTGGGCCCAGAATTGACGCCCCGCCATGTAAGCCACCGCATAATCCGTCCAGCTTCGATAGGCGTAACGCGCCCGAACCGCTGTGTGCAGCAGCAGGGCCGCCTCTTCCTGCTCGCTAATATATCCTTCCAACCCGGCACATCGCAGATAAAAAACCAATCTTCCCAGATCCCAGGCGGCAATGCCTGCTGGCGGAAGCCGATCCATATACAGGTTCACCGTGTACAATTCCTCATACCGTTCGTGCTCCCGGTAGCTTTGCACATACTTTTTCCGCTGATCCAGCGTCATTCCGGCCAATGCCAGGCGAATCTCCTGAAAAGAAGGGTTGTGCATGCCGCTCCACATGCGCTGCGCCAATTCGTAGACGCCTTCTGCATCCGTGACATTCCACAAAGCGTGCAGGATGAAGGCGGAGTCAAAGTTGGCGGCACGGCAGGAGGCTGTTGTATAGGGCGGCTGCACGCCGTTTTGCGAGAGCAGCGGTGCTCCCAGGGCGGCTGCCCAGTTTAAGGCTCGTTCATATTCGTAAGCCGTCATCATCTTGGCATCCCCTCTCGATCATAAGGAAAATCATCCGCACGCGGATGGAAACGCAGCGGAATCGGCTCAGCTTCAAACGGCCAGGCTGTGGGTCTGGAATCCCGGCGCATTAGCTGTCTGAGCATGCCGGGTACACCACGCCTGCTCTCCATCAGCTTGAGTCTGGCGGCATAATCGGGATGTGCGGGATATTCCATGGCGGCTTCACGTGCCAGACACAGCGCTTCCTCCGTCTCACCGATCTCAAATCTTGCAATCGACAGCAGGCTCGTCACATCGCCTCGCAGTCCAGCCGCATACGCCTGCTGCAACCGTACGGCTGCCGCCTCATAATCGCCGCGCTTCAGCAATAGCACACCGAAGTAATAATCCAGTGGCGCATAACGCTCACATTCGCCGCTTTTTGCGACCCATTCTTCTACCGTTAACTTTGCTTCATCCAGGCGTCCAAGCTCTGTTAATAGACCCAATTTGCGCAGCAGAGTCTCCCGATCTTCTGGATCAAGTAATAGAATCTGCTCGGCCCAGGCCAACAGTTCACCCGCTGGCGTTCCGCCCGCAAATTGCTCATCCAGCGCCAATATCATGACTCGCCGATCTTCGGGCAGCAGCAGCCGCGCCTGAACGAAGGCTTCTCTGGCTTCCGCGAGAAGTCCCAGCTTGCGGCATGCCCAGCCGCGATAGAGCAGCAGCTCGGCAGCGGCATCATCCGCCGATTGCATCCCCGTATAGGCATCAGTCTCCGTCAGCACTTCCCGATATTGGCCCTGACGCAGATACAGTTCGCAGAGCGCCGCCAGCAGCTGCGGCGCATCGCCTGCCGCCAGATCGCGTGCCCTCTCCAAGCTGCTTGCCGCTTCTTCGTAACGTCCGGTTCGCAGTTCGCAGCGCCCCTTGATCGTGAGAATCATGCTGTTGGAGGCGCGATAGGCCAGCGCGCGCTCACAATCTTCCCGCGCATCTTCGTAGCGCTTCAGTCCATGCAGGACGGCTGCACGCGTGCCGTAGAATACACTGCACGGGCGCAGTCTCAGCGCCCGTTCAATAGGCTCCAGCGCTTCGCCAAATCGCTCCAGCCCTACCAGGCAGGCGGCAAGCCCCGCCCACAGCCGGGCGTTGTCCCCTGTGGCAAGCGCTGCCGCCGCCCGAAGATCGCGCTCCGCATCCTCCCAGCTCTCGCAATCGACCCGATAGAGGCCGCGCTGAAGCCGCGCCTCAAAGCCATTCTGCCCGGCGGCCTCCGCAGCGGCCACCGCTTCATCGAAGCGCACGGCCGCTTCTGCCTCGCGGCCCAGCCGCAGCAGCGCCTGACCCAGCAGTGCCTTCATCTCGCTGGTCAGCCCATAGAGCGGGGCTTCCGTCAGCACGCGTTCGCACTCTTCATCACGACCCGGCTCGTACAGCAGCTCGCCTGCTGCAAGGCGCGTATCCCGATCGCCCGGATACCGCTTGAGCAGATCAAGCAGATGCTGAACTTGCAGACTCTGCAAATCCAACAGTCGGATGCGCAGCTCAATATCCGACGGCTCAAGCAGCAGCGCCAGATCGCAGATCTGCTGCGCTTCGGCGTAACGCTCCAGCTCCCGGTAACAACGGGCAAGACCCAGCAGCACCTGCGGATCATTCGGCTGAAGATCCAGTGCATATTGGAACAGCCGCAGGGCTTCGGACGCTCGTTCCGTCTCCAGCATGCGATCGGCCAGATGAACCAGCGCGTCGCGTTCGCCCGGGAAATGGGCAACCAGAAGCTTCCAGTCTTCTTCCGCCCGCCAGTCCTCGCCCAGCAGATGCAGCGCCGCTGCCCTCAGCCGCAGCAGATCGGGATCACGCGAGAAGTATTCATACGCGCGATCGAACTGCTCGACAGCTTCACGCAGCTCTCCGCTTCGCAGCAGCCCCGCTCCTGTTGAGCGAAGCGACAGAAATTCATCCTGGTCGAAGCCGGAATGAACCGGCAGATACCCGAAGCGCAGCGCGGCCGCCTGTCGAATGGAACCCAGGACAAATGCCGCAAACTCCGGCGGCACCCGGCGAGCCAGTCCCAGTTCGTCGCCCGTCCAATCGAATGTACGATCGAGCAGCTGCCACACTTCTTGAGGCAGATGTGGGTGCTCCGCCAGGAAGAACAGCACCTCCGATTGGATCGACTGTCGGAAGCCCAAGTTCCGCAGCTGCTCTTGACCCAGCAGCTGCTCCCAGGCCTCCAGCTGGGTGCGCCGTGCATAGTCGGCATACAGCTCCCGCAGTTGATACATCCACTGCGCCATTTCGGCGCCGCGAGATACCGCTTTGCCTTTCGCAGCTTCAGAGTTAACACGATTAGAATCTATGTGATTGGAATCCGTGCTTCTTGAAGCAGCATCCGAACTGCCGCCTGCGGTATCGACGCTGCCTTGGGAATCAGAAGATTCCGCTCTTCGGTGGCGCATACGCCGATTGGCTTCACCCCAGCTGGGCAGCTCGCCTCGCTCGCTGGGCATACCAGCAGCCGATTCAGCTTGTTCCTGCCAGGAGCCTTGCTGTTCGGTACCTTGCTGCTCTACCGTGCCTGGCGCAGCTTCACTGGAAGCCCCGGAATCAAGCCGCTCTCCCGGATTGGAGACTGATGTGTCCTCAGCCTTCAGCGTCTTCGCCAGCTCCAATGCTTCTCCATAAGCTTCCCGCAGGCGTTGAAATCCTTCCGGATCATCTTCAGGGTGAACCTTTTTTAAGAGTCCCGCGTAGGCACGTTTGATCGCGCGGGCATCGGCGGTGGGTGCAAGCCCCAAAATCTCCCATACACTCATATCAATGTCGGCTTCCTTCCAGTTGGTTCAGGAATTGCTCCAGACGCTCGGCTTCTTCACGAATCTCCTGCTCGTCCTGCCGGTGCAGCGCCGCCTCGAATCGCTGCATCGCCAGTCCAATCCACTCCCGTTCGTCACCAAGCCGTTCCTCATACATGCGATCTCCCCGCGCCAGCAGCAGCCGATTGTGTTCCTGTTCTCGCGGGTGCATTTTAAGCGCAGACAGCTGGGTCAATCGGCGTTCGATCTCTTCGCGGCTCATAATCCCCGGGTTTTCTTCAATGACAATCCGATGCACATCCTCAAGACCAACCGCTTTGACCTCAACTTCCAGAATTCCGTTGATGTCATAGGTATAGCGAATATCAATATCGCGGATTCCGCTCGTTTCCGGCGGAAACTCTACCTCCAATTCACCCAGGAGCAGATTGTTTGCCGCCAGACGATTTTCACCCTGATAGATCTTCACCACGATTCTCTTCTGCTCCTCGTTCATCGTAGAGAAGCGCTTGACCCGACTGACCGGCACAAATGTATTGCGGTCAATAATCGGACTGAAATGTCCACTTTCATATTCGCCAGTCGCATAAGCCATCGCTACTTCGGTCCCCAGCGTATACGGACATACATCCGTCATGACAATATCCTGAAGGGCTTCATTCCGCTCCTTCATCCCCGCCTGGACGCCTGCTCCAACGGCAACCGTCTCATCCGGGTCAATATGCGCCGCGGGCAGCCGTCCAAACATTCGACTGAGCATTCCATAGACTACAGGCATCCGCGAAGCCCCGCCGACCATGACGATCTCGTCGATCTGATCGTTCTCGATGGACGCATCGAGCAGTGCCCGTTCAATGGGACGCCGCAGTCGATCCACAAGCGGTTGCACCAGCGCTTCAAAGCGTTCCCGGCTTACTTCGCGCTCTTTGAGTTCTCCACTCACCACCGCAGATAGCTTAAACGGCTTATGGCGGGTCAATTCGCGTTTGCCCTGTTCCGCCTGCTCCCGCAGTGAGGCCAGCGTCTTGCGTTCCATCATGGAAACGGTCAGCCCAAATGAAGCGAGATAATCATCGACGATCGCATCGGTGAAATCTTCTCCGCCCAGATAATTGTCTCCTGCAACGGCCTTAACCTCCATCACCCCATCGAACAGCTCAAGGATCGACACGTCAAAGGTTCCGCCACCGAGGTCAAACACCAGAAACTGCGTTTCCGGCTTCTGCTGGTGCAGTCCGTAAGCGATAGCAGCAGCCGTTGGCTCATTCAACAGACGCTCGACTTTTAGCCCTGCCAATTCTCCCGCCATCCGGGTAGCCTTGCGCTGGGTATCGTTGAAATACGCAGGCACACTGATGATGGCCTCGGTTATCGTCTCGCCCAGCATGTTCTCTGCGTCAGCTTTGAGTGCACGCAGCACAAGCGCCGACAATTCCTCCGCACGAAACCGACGATCACCCAATCGAATCTCACGCGGGGTGCCCATATGGCGTTTGAACGCAGAAGTTGTCAGCAGCGGGTGGGTCAACAGGCGTTCCCGGGCGATGCGGCCGACGAGAATATCCCCATTATCGTCAAGCCCAACCACCGAAGGCGTTAATACATCCCCAAGCGCGTTGGGGATCAATTGTGACTTTCCATCTTTCCAGACGGAAACGGCACTGTTAGTCGTTCCAAGATCGATTCCAATAATTGTCATGGTTCCTCCGTTTTTTGTAATAGAGAAGATCAACATTCGATTCATCTCAGTTTAACAGCCAACCCGTTCATTCGACAAATGAGAAACGCCGAGAATGGGACTGAAGGTTGCCTCGCAGTTATATAAAGAAGCCTGATGAGGCAGACCCTCATCAGGCTTCTTTGATCGATTCACATGGACAATAACAGGGCGTTCTGCATGTCTCTGCTTGGTTCCACGAGGTCAGTTTACTTTTTGTTTTAACAACCCGGCAAACGCCTGGATGTTCGTATCGAAATCAGGCACAGTCTGCGATTGTTCAGCCGCTCGTACCTGTGCGACAACCAGGTCGTTAAACGGGGTCTTCAAGCCAGTGCCTTCCGCCATTTGGGGAACTACACCGTTGATATAATCAATTTCGGTCTTGCGCTTCTTCTCCAGATCCTGAAGCATACTCGCTCTTAGCAGTCTGGAAGGTGCCATGGTTGCCCGGAAAGATTGAATCCGTTCGGGAATATCATGTTCACCGCTCAATTCCAACGACTCCAGATCGAATCCACCCATTTGGGCAAAATGGATGCCGTTGGCATGACCGACTTTGAGCGTCTCGTCCGCGATATGGACCGCACTTTCAATGCCGACTTCATGGTCGAGAATATCTCCATAGGTGCCGTTTAAGGCTGCCGACAGCCCACTGAACGCATTATTAATAAGCAGTTTCGACCATTTGGTGCCCACCAGGTTATCGGAGATATGCGTTCCGCCCACAAGCTCCAACACCGATTGAATCCGCTGGATTCTCTCCGTCGTTTCCCCGTTTAATTCCCCAATTTGGAAAGCGTACTTCTTAAACTGACCATATTCGGTGGTCAATCGGGAGACGCCAGGTTCCATGAAGGTTGCACCGAACTCAACCGAACCGGCAATCACACGTTTGTCGCCGACAATCGAAGCCACCTTCTGTTCGGGAATCCCGTTTTGCAGGGAGCAGACTACGCTGTCCTCGCTCAAGAAAGGCAGCAGTTCGGTCAGAACCGCATCGTTATATAACTGCTTGGTTAACAGCAGCACCAGATCGTAAATTCCCGACTTTTCTTCAGGAGTAATCGCCTTGACCGGAGACTGGAATTCGGTTGTGCCGACCACCTTAGCCCCTACCCGATTCAGAGCTTCTACATGCTCCTGATACGTATCGACCAATTCGACATCCATACCGCCGGAAGCCAGATAAGCTCCGACTATGGTTCCCAATGAACCTGCTCCCAATACTGCAATTCTCATCTAAAATTCCTCCTTATTGCTGCTCTAAGTAGTTGTATACCGGTTGTGCGGCATTTAAGGTCAAGTCCGTCAGAATGTGAGACGCTGAGACGATTCCCCGTACGGGCAGGTCGGCCAGAGGCGCCAGCGCATGTTCAAACAATTGAAGTCTTGCAGGCCCGCTCCAGGCTCCCTTGACTTCTATATCCGTAATTTGCGTGCGAATCAGATCACAAATTCTTAGATTTCCTACATAATCCGTGGCAATCTTCACCATGAAGTTGGGCCGACAGATTTCACTTTTGGCTTGTTCCTTATCCATCTCGGCATGTTTATATCCCATGGTCGCATTGGCAATCCGAAGCGAGCCGTAATCCAGTGTGCCGACCAGCGTATCGGAGTCCACATACAGCTTGGGCGAGCCCAGCTTTTTGGGATACGCCGTAAGCTCTCGACCGCTGGCAATCGCCGGGAAATTGTCCACATACATGGAGTGAATGTAATCGCCCTCTTCCCCATTGAAGCGAACCGGAATCACCTGCCCCGCTTCGGTATAGGCTCCCAGTCCCGACACGTCCGGCATCCACATGACTTCAAACTTCACCAGAGGCTCTCCGACGATCTCAAGAGGTTCCGGCACTGCCGCCCGCAGAGCGTCCATATCCGTCCGGTAAATAATGTTCAGATATTCGCGGTTGACGAATTTGTAAGGCGGCATGGAATACGCAGGCGCAGTGAGCGGCGTATTGAGATTATTGGCTATATTCTGGACATCGATCTTCATAACATCCCATCTCCTTTGAAGGTTGGATCGCTTGAATTTCTTTTGTATGCCCTCATTTTACGCCTTCCATTAAATTTAATCTAATATATAATAATCTATGTATTAATTTATTCAGATAAATGATTAGGAGACATAAAGATGGAACTGCTTCAGCTTAAATACTTTCAAACCGTAGCCTATACCGAGCACATTTCCAGAGCCGCCCAGCAATTAAACATCGCACAGCCGTCTTTGAGTCTCACGATCAAGCGTCTGGAAGAGGAATGGGGAACGGCCTTATTTGAACGAAAAGGGCGAAACATTCAACTGAGCGCTTCCGGAAAAATTCTGCTCAGACATGTGAATCGCATCTTTATGGAACTGGAAAATGCCCAGGCGGAAATTCGTGCCGAAGAAGAACGGCTCTCTGGTACCCTCAAAATCTCCATTACCAATCCAAGATTCCTTACCGGACTCATCAGTGACTATATTCATGACTTTCCTGCGTCCAAGATCATTCAGGCCATAGGTGCCAAGGACGACATCTCTACCGCCCTGAAAAAAGGCGACATTGATCTGGGAATCACGGGTCATCCCATCCGGGACGAGGAGGTCGAAAGTCATGTCCTGGTCAATGAAGATATTGTGCTGGTATTGCCCTCGAACCACCCATTTACGAATCAAAGCGAAATCTCATTGAGTCACGTGGCCAATGAACCTTTTGTCACGCTGGCGAATAATTCGGAATACCGGGATTTTACTTACTTACTTTGCGAAAAAGCGGGCTTTGCTCCCAACGTTGCTTTTGAAGTGGATTCTCATCTGTTGGTAGAAATCATCAAGTTGGATCAGGGTGTTGCTTTGCTTCCCGTTTCCATCTGCCGGGCACTGGGCCTTCATTATATGAAAGTGGCCGATGATGATGCGACCTATCCGGTTGGCTTATCCTGGATGAGACACAAGCGGTTATCGACTTCGGCTCAAAATTTTCGTGACTTTATTATCTCGTATTATCAAATCCATCATGAACGGTTTCTGGTATGAAGGTCACCTGGGGTTGAACTGTGTGTCTGCTTGCACACAAAAAAACTTCGCTGCGAACCGAAAGGGTTCAAGCGAAGTTTCTTTTTCCATCCATTCTTTTTCCATCTATTCTTTTTCCATCTATTTTAGGATGCCACTCTTTTAATTTGCTGACTCGTAGATTTTCCTAATCGTCTGGCTAATTTCCTCATCTGACATCGAATATTCGTCATCCAGGCTGTCTCCTTCCAGTCCTACCCAGATTCCGAACAGTTCAAAATTGAAATCATCGTATAACAGGAACTGCACGGTAGTGTGCCCGAATTCGTCTCCATAGTTCGCATCTCCGGTAAATTCGACAACATCTTCGTTCAATTCCGACTTAAAATATCTCCACTTGGGATTGCTGAAGAACCCATCGAACACTTCACCCACCCTCATGGACGAATCCACATTCAGGGCTCCCTGCTTGACGACCTGCACAAGCTGCCTTGGGCTATAATCCGCATAATCCCGAACCTTTTCCGTCGTGTTATCCCCTTTGCCGGATTCTACGGAAATCGTAGGATCGACGTTGATCGTGGAATCGACATTCACTGTAGCGTCTGTGTTGATCGTAGCGTCTACCTTGACATCTCCCGTACCGCCAGAAGGGACGTTCACTTTTGATTCAACCTTGGTATTGCCTGAATGGGTGGTGACCTTTTGACTGGTTGTCATCGTAGTTACGGTGCCATCCGCATCCGTTATTTCGGTCGTAACCGAACCGTCCTTGTTAACCGTGGTTTTAGTCTCAGGCTTGGTCTCGGATTTAATCTCCGATTTACTCTCGGGCTGCGACGATTCAGTTTCTTCGGCCGCTGCCGCGGGTTCGGTCGATTTTTCCGGTTCCGTCGTTGGTGCAGATTGCTCCACCGGCGCCTCTGGGGGTGCCTCCTGCTGCGTCCATTGGGCAGATGCCTGCTGATTTTCTTCCGTATTTCCTCCACAAGCCGTCAATATAGCGATCAGACCTACTGCCATCCACTTTACTTTCATTCCTTTTACCCCCTGAGGATGTTGAATACGTATCTAAAGTCTTGCTTGCCTGCAAGTCACAAGTCCTGATACGGAACCATCCTCAGGAAAGTTTCGTTAATCTCTCATTTTTCTCCTATTTCGATAACCAGTTGATACCGTGCTCAGGAGACCTTGCGTCCATCCGTCGATGTCGCCCCTCTCAGCTGTCTGCGCAGCAGCGGGTAGAAGATGATTCCGCTCGCCAGCAGCAGTACGCCGAACAGGAAAGTCTGCCAGTCGCCCATGCCCGCATACACGACCCAAGCCGAGTAGATCGTAGCCAACACGGCTACTGCGCCGTCCATCCGACGTTCGCGCATCGAAGCATATCCTTCGCCCGTCAGCGTCAGCTTCAACTGATAGACAGACGCAATCAGATAAGGAACGAGATAGGCCAGCGTCGCCACTACAATAATGAAGTCAAAGGCCTGCGAGATCGAACCCGAGATCGTCGAGAAGATCAGCAGCTGGCCAATGCCATTGGAGATCCACAGCGACAGCTTGGGCATCCCGCGGCTGTTTTCCTGACGGAAAGGCTGGAGGAATACTCTTTGCTTCGCCGCTTCAAAAGGAACTTCGGCACTCAGCAGCACCCAACCAATGGTTGAACCGATCAAACTCACCAATCCCAATGCCGCCAGCAAATATCCACCCGCAGGCCCAACTACAGCCGTCATGGCATCCACCAGCGGATTCTGGGATTGCATGAGCTGTTCTCTCGGCAGCAGCCCCATGGTGAGAATACTGATGCCCACATACAGGACCAGCGAGATGCCAAGACCCGCCATCGTCGCGCGGCTGACATCCTTTTTACGCTTGGCTCTTGCAGCGAAGACCGTAGCCGATTCCACTCCGATAAACGCCCACAGTGTCACGACCGCAGCGCCGCCCATCTGCGACAACAGTGATACCGATCGACCGGATTCATCCAGGCGAGGAGCGGAAAATTCGCCCATGGTGGACGATTGGAACATAAACAAGGCAATGATGATAAACACCGCAAAGCCAATGACTTTGGTTGCCGTGGCAATCAGATTCAGCCGTCCGGCTCCTTCAATGCCACGCAGCGCAAGAGCATGAGTTCCCCAGAGCAGCAAGGAACAAACGACAAAGTTCAGCGCATGTCCAACGGTCAATTCAAAACTTCCCAGACTCAGCAGAACCTGCGTACTGTTCATTACCGGGAAAAACGTCGATAAGTAGCTGGCAAACGTGGTAATCACCGCGACAAATCCCGCGATATTACCGATCCAGTATCCCCAACTCGACATAAAGCCCGACAGCAGCGACAGGGCCGGGCCGTTCGGGAACAATTCCTTGGCATAAATCTGCGGCCCCCCGTTCAGCTCCGGCTTGCGAAGCGCCAGATTGCCGAATACAAGCGCCAGCATGAGTACACCAAATCCGGTTACCGCCCAAGCCAGTACCGTGCCAGCGGGACTCGCAGCTTCAGCCAGCGAACGCGGCAGCATAAATATGCCCGATCCTACCATATTCCCAACGACCAATGCGGTCAGTATCCAGAATCCCAATGTTTTTTCCTTGCCCAATGAAATTACCCCTTTTCGCTGCACGCTCTTTCTCTTTACCAAGGAGTCGCAAAGACGCGCTCCGGCCTCTTACTATACACTTTTCTCTGGTAAAGCGAAAGAGTATTCACAAACTTTTTCGTCAGTCGGCTGGGCAAATTCGCAAAAATTTCGCACAATGTCCAAAATTCAAGACGTCCTTCCCTGACGGACAACCTCATCTTGGCTGCCGCTCATTCCCGGAATCGCTGCTTCTTTGCCGCTGTGATTGTGCATGTCCTTCATGCTCCTGTACAATATAGGGGATAACATGACTTTCGGAGGCGGGTATGAACAATCGATACAAAAGTGACAAGGACGTCTTTTTCTTCACGCTGAACTGGGCAACGATTGTGGTTCTGCTTATTCTGGTCTGGATGGCACTGACCACAGGTTCCGTGCTGTTCATTCCCGTGTGGCTGATTATTCTGATGTTTGTCGTCTCAACCTGGTTCGTGACAAATTACGAGATTCAGAATAACCATCTGCGCGTTCGTTCAGGCATCCTGAACTGGAACATTCCCATTGACAAGATCGAACGAATTGGCCGTAAGCGCAGCATGAACTCCGGCCCGGCTCACTCGCGGGATCGACTGGAGATCGTCTACAGCGGCGGCAGTATCCTGATCTCACCAGAGCGCGAGGAGCAGTTCCTCAAGCAGCTCAAGTCCATCAACCGCAAGATTGTAGTGGATGTGCCCAATGTGAAGAAAGACGCATAAGCTTCATGCCGTTCCACTGCTGGGTTTTCGATCTCAGGGAGAACAAGTAGGCAGCGCATGAGAGTATGGGAGTATGAGAACAAACCAAAACCCGACCTTCGAGATGAAGGTCGGGTTTTTGACTGCTCACGATCCTTTTATACATGGGTAGATGGGCAAGAACTATTGCAGCTTGCGTCTACACGTCCAGCTCACTCAGGCTCACCCAGCGCTTCTCCGCCGCCGAACGTTCGACCGCTTCGAGAACTGCCTGACAGCGTACGCCGTCTACGAAATTGGGTACGGGCTGCCGGTCTTCAGCAATCGCCTTCATCAGTTCATGGACTTCATGCGTCACGGTATGTTCGTAACCGATTGTGTGTCCGGCTGGCCACCAAGCCTGCATATAGTCATGGGCGGCATCGGTGGCGAGCACCCGCCGGAAGCCCTGTACGTCTTCATCATCGCTGGTGAAATACACTTCAAGTTCGTTCATGCGTTCAAAGTCGAAGCGCACACTGCCCAGACTCCCGTTGATCTCAAATGAATTGGTGCTGCGATGTCCGGCGGCAAATCGCGTGGCCTCAAAGGTACCCAGCGCACCATTTTCAAATCTAGCCATGAAGATCGCAGCATCATCCACAGTGACCGGACCGCGCGGCCCATCCGCATTGCCTTTGGCCGTCAACCCGGTCATCTCGGTTGGGAGGGGACGCTCTTTGATAAACGTCTCGCTCATGCCTACAACCTCGTCGAATTCCCCAACCAGGTAGCGAGCCATGTCGATGGTATGCGCGCCGAGATCACCAAGCGAACCGGAACCGGCCACTTCCTTTTGCAGCCGCCAGACGAGTGGGAAATCCGGGTCCAAGATCCAATCCTGCAGGAACAAACCCCGGAAATGATAGATCTTGCCCAGACGACCTTCCTCAATCAGCTTCTTCGCCAGCCGCACTGCCGGTGCAAAGCGATAGTTAAAGCCTACCATATGCTTGATGCCTGCCTGTTCGGCGGCTTCCAGCATCTCCTTGGCATCCGCCAGACTTAACGCCAGCGGTTTCTCACAGAAAATATGCTTGCCTGCCGCAGCAGCAGCCAGCGCGATTTCCTTGTGGGCATCGCTCGGGGCATTAATGTCCAACAGATCGATGTCGCTTCGCTCCACGAGGCTGCGCCAGTCCGTCTCTACACTTTCCCAGCCAAACTGCTCACCTGCTGCCTGTACCGCCTGCTCATCCCGCCCACAGATGGCCTTCATAACAGGCTTGGGCACATCCGGCAGGAACATGGGCAGTGCCCGATAGGCGTTGCTGTGTGCCTTACCCATAAACTTATAGCCGATCATCCCTACGTTCACTTTACCGTTCAAGAACAAATTCCACCCTTCCGGCATCCGCCAAACTTTGAGATCGCTTACAAATGTAATTGTAACGAAAACAGAGGCGTGAGAAAAGTTCTCTTGAAAATGAACAACAAGCACGAGGACAATCAACCGACATTTCACGCCGAAAAAGCGGCTCCGATGGACGGAACCGCTTGAATCGAATTCACGGGAAGAATCCGCTTTTATGAATGGAGTTTGCCGATTTAGCGTGCAGTCTGTTCCGTCTCATCTGATCGAGTGAAGATGGCTTCAGCCGTGTTCAAAAATGGTTAACGTCCCGCCGCCGCCCGGGGTGGGTGGGAATCGCCACGTCCAACCAGCGGCGAAGCAGCCAGTTCTCCCTCGCGTACAACATCGCCAAATAGAGCAGCCAGCTGATGCGTGATCGCAGCGTCATTCTGACGCAGCGTGACCAAACTGGTCTGAAGGGCAAATTCAGAGAGTTCGCGCACGCGAATTGGCGTCAGGCGACCATCCTTTACTTCTTCACGTGCACATACAGCCGGGAGAAAACCAATACCCGCTCCCCTTAAAATCAGCTTCTTGGCCGTTTCCGAATTATCGACATGGAACGCGATCTCCGGCGGTGCATCCAGCGATTCAAAAGCACGGTGAATCCGCAGCCAGTCAAGCGTTCCGCATTCAAAGAACACCAGCTTGCGCTGCTGAAGATCCAGAGCCGAGATCGAATCTTCCTGGGCAAAAGGATGCTCCGCAGGGACATAAAGATGAATCGGATCTTCATAAAAAGCAGCCGTGCGAAGTCCGGGGTGCATCACCTTACGGATAAAAGCGGCATCAATCTCGCCTGCCAACAGCCGCTTGACCAGCTCATCCGTCCCCCCCGTGTGCAGCTTGACATGAATCCCCGGGCAGCGTTCATGCAGGCGGGGCAGCAGTTCGGGAATCAGATAATTGGAGACGGAGATCGTACTGCCGATCCGCAGCTCTTGAGGCAGCTTTTCGGAGCGCCGAATATGCTGTCGCCCCTTTTGCAGAGTCTTGAGCATTTCCTGGGCATAGGGCAGGAACTTGCGTCCTTCCTCGGTCAGTACCACTTGTTTGCCAATCCGGTCAAAAAGTCGGCAGCCGAGTTCACGCTCCAATGTCTGGATTCTTGCCGTCACCGAAGGCTGCGACAAAAACAGCGCTTCAGCCGTCTTGTTGAAACTTCCGTAATGGTTGATATACACGAAAGATTCGATATTTTCGATATTCACTCGGCCGCCTCACTTTCATTTTCATTTATCCGATCTAATAACTCGGTTTAATGTATCATAGTGTGCTTGGGAGCCGCTGTCAATGGATTAAGGGGCTGTTTTTCAACGTTTTAAGGCCTTGACCTAGGGAGATCACTTATCAGAATTTTCTATCAATATTTGCCCTGCTAATCCATTCCTGCAAAAAAAGAATGCCAACAGCTCACCGTCCCCTGATAGACAAAGGAAAGTGAGCTTACGGCACCTATAGAAAAGTTCAATTAGAAAAGTTCAACCTCTATTTCGTAGGCTCAGGCCCGTGACTTGAACAGCAAGTATACAAAATAAGGCACACCAATCAGCGAGATCACGATGCCCACAGCAAGTTCAGCGGGTGCAAACAGCGTGCGGCCGATCAGATCACCAACAGCCACCATCAACATTCCGATCAATCCGGAGATCGGCAGCATCCGTTGATGATGAACACCGACCAGACGCCGCGCAATATGCGGAGCGATCAGTCCAACGAAACCGATGCTTCCCGAGACGGAGACACAGGCGGCGACGATACCGACAGCCGCAAGCACCAGCACACGCCGTTCATGGGTCAATTCAACGCCCAGCCCCTGCGAACTCTCATCCCGCAGCTGCATGACATCCAGTATACGCGACTTATACAGTATATAGGGCGTAAGCAGGATGAACCACGGCAGCATGGCTGTGATATATCGCCAATTGGCGCGGTGCAGACTGCCGGCCAGCCATACGGCAGCCGATTCAAAATCGCTTGGGCTCATCTTGAGCGACAAATACAGCGTAATCGCTCCAAAGCCCGAGCTGACTGCAATCCCTACCAGAATCAGCTGTTGGGGGTCCAACCGTCCGCGATTTTGGGCGAACAAGAAGATCAATACGGCGGCGGCCAGCCCGCCGCACAGACCGAACAGAGGCATCGCCATGAACGACAGCCAGCCGTTCTGGAAGTCGAGCTTGTCGCGCAGAATGAGCATGAACAGCACGATGGCCATGCCAGCTCCCGCATTGATTCCCAGCATCCCGGGATCGGCCAGTCCGTTCCGGGTGATCCCCTGCACGACCGAGCCTGCGATGCCCAGACCGAATCCCACAAGCAGCGCGATCACGATCCGCGGCAGGCGAAAATCAAATACCACAAGGTCGTATTCGGCTGTCGGACGGATACGCAGCAGCGTTCGGATTACATCCCCTACGGACATGTCAAAGGTGCCGTTGGTCACACTGATGTAGACGGTGATGAGAATCAGCGCCAGCGCCATGCCGACCACAAAAGCCATTCGGCGCGGAGAATCAAAGTGCATTGGCGCGGCCTCCCTTGCGTTTAATCAGATACAGGAAAAACGGCACACCAATTAGAGAAGTTACGACTCCAATAGGCGTCTCATACGGCGCGTTGACGAAGCGGCTGGCGACATCGCATAGAACGAGGAACAATCCGCCGATCAGCGCACTGGAAGGAAGGATCGCGCGATAGTCGGTGCCCACCAAGAAACGCACGATATGGGGAACCAGCAGCCCAACAAAGGCGATCTTCCCCGCCAGGGCTACGGAAATTCCGGTCAGAATGACGACGGAAAGCATGGATAATCCTTTGACCAGCGCAGTCCGCTGACCAAGCCCGGACGCCACATCATCACCCATGGATAGCACTGTGATCGAACGCGACAAACTCAGTGCCAAGGCAATGCCAACTCCAGCAAACGGCAGCGCCAGTTTAATCATGTTCAGGTCCATCTGATCGAGCCGGGTGTTATACCAAAAGCTGATCGATTGAGACACCTGGAAATACATGGCCGCTGCTTCGGCAATTCCCCCCAGAAATGTGCCAATGATCGTGCCCAGAATCGCCATGCGTACCGGAGAGGTTCCATTGGGCAGCAGCCAGGCCAGCCCAAAGACGATACTTGCTCCAATCGCAGAGCCAATCAGGGAAAAGACGATGGTCCCCATATTCGAGGTGCCTGGCAGCAGAATCATACACAAGGTCACCGCCATGACTGAACCGTCGGAGACACCCATGATTGAAGGCGAAGCCAAGTAATTGCGCGTCATGCCCTGCATCATTGCACCCGACATCGCCAGAAAAGCCCCGATCAACAGAGCGCCGACTGCCCGGGGGACCCGGGATTGCAAGATGATCTGATGGTCGATCTGATCCGCCTCAAAATGAAAGATCGCCTCCAGGACGGTGGAGGCGTCGATATTTTTGGCACCATACAGAACCGACACCACCAGCGCGGCGAAGATCGCAGGAATCACGATGATCGCCAGCGCAAGCGGACGGATTCTTCTTTTGCTGCTCATGAAGAATGAATCAGTTTGTCCACCGCAGCTTTCAGGAACTGATCGCGGCTCCAGGCCGGTCCTCCTTCAGACAGCGGGTTCATCAAGTTCACGTACAGGGTTCCGTCCTTGTATGCTTTCAGCTGCTTCACAATAGGATTGGCTTGAAGTTCATCCAGCGCTTGGGGTGCCTTGCCGTTCTCCTGTTCCGAGAATTGGACGAAGAGTTCATCGGGATTGATCTCAGCCAGCTGTTCCACCGAAATCTCCTGCTGCGCCTTGGCGGAAGCAATGATCTCCGGCACAGCAATGCCCAAGTCGCCATACAGAATCGCATTGACAAAGACATCCGCCGGATAGACATACAGCGAACCCTGGCGAACCCGTACCGCCATGACTGTTTTGCCCTCCACTTTGTTTGCGATCTCACTTTTGGCGCTTTGCACATCGGCAGCATACTGATCGATAGCCGTCTGAGCTTGCTTTTCTTTCCCCGTCAATTCCCCCATCAGCTTCAAGTTATCCTGCCAATTTGACGAGATATGCGAGACCAGAATGGTTGGCGCAATCTTCTCAAGCTGCGCCGTGGTCTCCTCCGGGAACTTGGTCGTACCCAGGATCACATCCGGTTTGAGCGACAGGATTGTCTCGAAGTTCGGCTGTGTCTTTTCCCCAATCGACTTGGCGCTGTCCGTAATGCTGGCGAACTGCTCGGGGAAGTTCCCGGCATAAGTAATGGCACCTACGGGATGAACATCAAGCGTCAGGGCATCCTCCATCGCTTCCATCGATCCAGTAATGACGATGCGTTCGGCTTGAGCTGGAACGGTATAGGTCTTGCCCAGATAAGTGAGCGTACGTTCTCCTGAAGCGGCCTGGTCGCCTGCTGCTGCGCTGCCGCTTGCCGTATTGGATGTGCCTTCCGCTGCCTCGGCTGAAGTTTGGGCTTGGTTTTCTTTTCCGCAAGCAGCCAACAGACCGACGGTAAGGATCAGAACAAATAGAATGGATACTCCTTTGAAACGTTGAACCATGATGATTCCCCTTCCTGACTCTCTATTTATGATAATGATTCTCATTACCAAATGATAGAGTCTGCCGTCGTTTAAAACCATGCACAATTTCCTCCAAAATAAGAGACGATTCTCCGACTGAGCGGAAAATCGTCCAAATCGCCTTCCGACGAGGACAGCCTTTCTCTTCAGAATATTCGAGCCGCTTCGCGCAGCACCCGCTTATAGGCACTCGGTGAGCGCTCCCTCCAAGGGTCAGAAGCCAGAAGATGAAGCCGCCCTGTACGCACCGCGCGCAGCTGGTTCCATTCGACCGATTGGCTTACCTGCTCCCAGGCCATGAGCGTAGCATCTTCCTGACAGATCAACAGTAGAATCCGATCGGCAGAAGACCCGGCAATCTGCGTCCAATCCATCGGAGTCCGATCTTCATGTTCAGAAACTCCCTGCACAACATCAAGCCCCAGATCGCTGCGCAGGACATTCGCAGCCGGAGAGGACGCCACCGAATAGAAATGTCCATCCACAAAACGAAGCATCAGCGTTCGTTCGCTGCGGCGGCGCTGACCGATCGTCTGTCCAATCGTCATAGCCGCTTCGTCATACGCAGCCAACCAACGTTCCGCCTCAGAGGTATACTCCAGCGCTGCCGCGACTTCACGCAGTGAGGTTCGCCAGTCGGCCTCGGGATGGATGTAAATGACGTCAGCCAACTGCTCCAGGCGCCTTTTCTCCTCGACCGAGACGTCGCTGCTGCTGATAATCTGTTCCGGACGGCTTCGCTCCAGTCGGTTCAGATTGGTCTCCCGGGGATCACCAGGGTTGTATCCATTCAGATGAACAGGAATGTCATCCGCATACCGGTGGTAATAATAAGCGTTCCACTTGGGATGCAGAGGTGCCGCATAAGGAACGATACCCAATGCAAGCAGATAGCCTGTCGCTATGGGGCTGTAGGCCGCAATCCGGCGTACACGACTCTTGACGTAAGCACTTGGCGTCACTCCAGTCTCCTGCTTGAAGCGGCGGCTGAAGTAAAATTCATCGCTATACCCAACCTGCTGGGCGACCTCGCGCAGCTTTAACCCCGAACCTGCCATTAGCCGCTTGGCGCGGCGAATCCGCAGATCGGTCATATATTCCACGACACTTTTACCATAACGTTTCTTAAACTGCCCCACGTAATAATTGCGGCTTAGTCCAGCCATATCGGCCAATTCGTCCAGCTTTAGCGGCTCACGATAATGTTCGTCGATAAAGGTCTTGGTACGCTGAAGCAGCAGCGGCAGGTCGGGCTGCGGAGAAGCGGAAGCCGTGATCCAATCTCCAATTAGTTCCATGAACTGTGCCCTGGCCTTCATACGCTCGCCCGCTTCCGCTCCTCGCCAGTGGCGTTCAATCGTCTCACAGATCGTTCGCAGTCGGCTGGCAGGCAGCCGAGCCTCTGCCGCTTCGTCGCTTAACCAGGTGGGATCAGACCAAGCACACAATCGTCCGGAATCTCTCTCTTCTTCGCGGAACACATCAAACATCAGCAGATAGCCGCAGAACGTTCCAGCTGAATGAATATCCAGGCCAAACGTTCGACCGGGAATCATAACCTGCATACTTCCCGCCTCAATGGGCTGGTCTTCATGATCGCCCCTCACGATCGCCTCTCCCTGTACGACTACGATCCATACATAAGAAGAGACATGCCGCCGGGGAACTGTAGTTCCTGGATTCCCCTCGATTCTCTCCACACCTTTCAGCCGAAAAATCGGCTCCTCACACGGCAGTGGTTCCTTGCGCTGCACCGAACGCTGCGGCCACTCAACTCCCATATCGGCTGCTCCTCTCTATGTGATATTCCTGTATTCGATGGCTCTGTATGTACTTCAGCCTTTCGCTGAATGATAATAATTCTCAATTGATCCCATTTTACTTTACCTGCTGCTGCTCTTGTCGTCAACCAACCGCATCGTTCAATCCTCCATCTACCGTCTGAACATCGTCCATGTTGCCCTATCCGTTCAGGCGATATACTTCCATAGATAAACGTCCATTCACAGGCTCCTCTTCTATCTGATCCATCGGGCTTTTCGCCTGAATGAGACAACTCATATGCACAAGGAGGTCTACTTATGCCTGTAAGAGCTGCCTGGCATACCCTTCAGACAGCAGACAGCCGCATCACCCCTGATTCGATTACTCTAGCGGGTGCCTGCCAGTTTCCGCTGTATTCCGCCGCAGGCCGCGAGTACAGAATCCTGCTCTCAATTCCCGAACAAGAGGCGCCATCTTCCGGCTACCCGGTCATCTATATGCTGGACGGTCATGCTGTGTTTAATACCGTGCTGGATGCCGAACGTGCCCAATCGCGCCGGTCGGAAAAGACAGGAGTCGCTCCATCGGTGATCGTGGGCATTGGTTATCCAAGCGGTCTGCCTTTTTCCCCGGAACGTCATAATGACTACACGCTTCCCGTTCCGGCTGAACATCTGCCTCCTTCACGCGATGGACTGCCTTGGCCGCAGCACGGGGGTGCCGATCTGTTTCTGGATTTCATTGAAGACACGCTGAAGCCCCAGATCGAACAACTGCTGCCGATCGACCGCAGCCGACAAACCCTGTTTGGGCATTCTTTTGGCGGGCTTTTTACGCTTCACGCGTTATTTACGCGTCCGGATGCCTTTCGCTGTTATGTAGCGGGCAGTCCTTCGCTTCACTGGGGAGGTCCACAGATTCAGCAGGAAGAAACATCCTTCATCAATCGTCTGCGCGAAGAACGGCGGGAATTACATCTGCTGATTGCATTGGGGGAATTGGAAAGCGGGGCTCCCTTTCATATGCGGCATCGTGCCCAAGGGCTGTATGATCGGCTTCAGGCTCTGGAAGAACAAGGTCTAAAGGTCAACTTCCGGGTGTTCGAGGGAGAAAACCATGGTTCCACCCTCCCCTCACTGGTTAGTCCCATGCTGCGAACGGCAGCTCTGTAAATAAACGTACAGGGTGCTATGGTCACACACAAAGGCCTCCCCGGTATGGCTGCATACCGGAGAGGCCTTCTTCACTGCAACGCTTGGCGATTCATCTTGATTCTTGAACTTTATCCCTGAACCTCGATCTTGCCACCGCTCAGGATTTTCACACCGTCTCCTTCATAAGCTTCCAGATCCTTCATCAATTGAAACAGAGCCTGGTCTTTATGTTTGGCTTCCAGCATCACATCCAGATGGGGAGAAGTTCGGGCGGCCACACGCAGGAAATCCAGCAGCGGCCCCGCTTCTACTCCGTCGGCGTGACTGCGCCGATCTGTCGGGCTTTTGGGGCTGGAAGCATGAATCTTGGGCGGAAGCGGTTCTCCCTCCGGCACATCCGTACGCGCAAGCGGCGACTCCCAGGTTCGTGCCACTTCCGGCCACCAGTCCGATGCCGGTTCACCGCCGCTGTTCACCCAATGATGATGAATGTCCAGCACCATCGGCAGTCCCGTTCGCTGGGCCACCGCCAATGTTTCTCCTGTCGTAAACGTCTTGTCATCATTCTCCAGCGTGAGACGGCACTGAATATCCGGTTCAAGTCCGGCAAAATGTTCCACGAACCGTTCCGCTGCCGACGGCTTATCTCCGTAGGCACCGCCAATATGAATATTATTTTTGGCGCGTGCATCCAACCCCATCGCTTCCAGCATCTTTACATGATAGCGCAGATCCCGTACAGACGAGATCAACACTTCCGGCCTTGGGGTACTGAGCACCGTAAAATGATCCGGATGGAAAGACACACGAAGTCGATGCTTGCGTACATAATCGCCAATCTCCGCAAACGGCTCCGCCAATGCTTCAAACGGATTCCAGTCCTGAAGATCCAGATGAGTCGCCAATGGGATTAATTTGGAGGAAAAGCGATACATCTCGATCCCTTCGGCTACATTATGACGCAGCAGACGCAGCGTACGGTGCAAATTCTCTTCAGCAATCCTCTCCAACTGCCGCAGTGCGGCTTCACGATCGGGCAGCTTGGCAAAGCGGGCCATCGTCATCGTTTTGGAAGGTGAGCTATCTTTGAGGTTAAGCGACATGGCAACGTAGCCAAAACGTACAATCATCGAGGCAGACAGCTCCTTTTTAACGAAAACAGATCAATTTGTCTTTCCCTAACCACATACCGCAAATTGTTCCGATGGAATCACCGTGGACAGGATCAGTAGTCCACAATCAAAAAAACCTTGCTGGAGCGCGTCAGCGCCCCTGGCAAGGTTGGTGCTTAAAAATGGCTTTCGCTGTGAATGAGACTGAATAGACGCAAACGTTTACTTTTCCAGAGACAGTTCCAGTTGGACCTTAATGTCGTTCTCTGTGCTCAGGACAACAGAGTGAGGGTTCTTGAGACCAAAATCCTCAAACGTTACGGTCGTTGTGCCTGACAGAAGCAATTTGCCGCCTTGATAAGAGGCTTTGGCTGCAAATTTAACCGGCTTCTCCATGCCTTTGACAGTCAGCGTTCCGCCCATTGTGAAGTCGTACACTTCGCCTTCCTTCCATTCCGTTGGCAGACCTTCAAACGAATCTGCGGTAAATGTTGCCTGTGGATATTTGCTCATCTGGAAGAAATCGTCGCTCTTGATGTGTTCGTCACGCTGTGCATTGCCCGAATCGATGGCCTCCACCTCAATGGCTCCCTTGCCGCTCATCTTGGATGGGTCCGCAACATTCACATTCCATGTTCCGCTGACTTTGTTATCTGCGAAATTGACTTCCTCCTGCGACGTTTTGACGGAGAAATAGACTTTGGAAGTGTCGGCAATCTTCCACTCGCCATTCAGATCGCCTTCCGCTACTGCAGCTCCAGAAGGAGTCGTTTCCGCAGCTTCTGCTGCCTTAGCCGTTGCACCTGTGTTCGAGTTGGAAGCGGCCTGGGTCGGCAACACACTTTCGATTTCGACATTGTTACCTAAGTAATTGGTCATCCACGCATATCCACCTGCTCCTCCGATGACAACGACTGCCGCTGCTGCAATGATCCAGTTTCTTGTTTTTTTGTTCATATTCTTTTCCTCCCACGCCGTTTTTTTCGTATCATAACACCCGAATATGTCGGGAAAATGTCAAAGCGGCATCGGCAAAAAAATGTACGTTCTGGGGAGAGAAAATGTTGAAAACCCTTGCCCTGCGCGATTTTGTCCGTAGAATAGAAGCCATGAAGCACTCTATGATCGCAAGTAAAAGGAGGAAACGCGCATGACGACCATTCTGATTGTGGAAGATCAGGAAGCGATCGCCCGGGTACTTGCTGCCTATCTCAAAAAAGCCGGATTCGCGGTCGAGCGCGTAGCAGATGGAAGACAAGTGATGGAGCGCTTTGAGGAAACGCAGCCCGCGCTGGTACTGCTTGATATTATGCTCCCTGGCATAGATGGTTGGGAACTTCTGGCCGAGATTCGCAAACGCGGAGCCTGCCCAGTGATTATGCTGACTGCCCTCGGCGATATTGATTACCGGCTGGATGGACTCAACGGCGGTGCCGATGATTATATGACCAAGCCCTTTGTGCCCGAAGAAGTAGTGGCGCGGGTGAACGCGGTGCTGCGCAGACGACCGGTATACAGTGGAGCTGACGCCAGCAAGAGGTTCGGCGGACTGGTGATCGATCCCACCGCCCAGCGGGTGTCACTTAATGGAGCCGAAGTTCCACTGACACCGCGTGATCTATCCCTGCTGATGTTCCTGTCCGACTACCCCAATCGAATGTTTACACGGGAACAGTTGATTGAGCACGTATGGGGCATGGATTATGAGGGAAGTGACCGCGCAGTCGATCTATCCATCAAGCGACTGCGACAGGCGCTGTCCCACTGGCCAACAGAATACGGTGAGATTCGCACTTTACGAGGAACGGGGTATCAATTTTGGGTCGCCGAATAATACACATCATGCTGGCGCCGGTGCGCCGCCTGGAAGGAAGAACACGCAAACGCAGGGCGACTTCCATCCTGACTTACTGGACACTGCGCTACTTTTTGATCTTGTTTGTGGCTCTCAGTATCGTGGTGGGCGTGGCACTCTATGGGATTCGGGAGACGGCGATGGATAATCGTTCACGAACCGCAGCCATGTTGGGCCAGGAGGTTGCGGATCGGGTCAAGACAGCGGATGGAAAGTTGTCTATCCCCGGCAATCTGAACGAGATTCTGGATGAACGCATGGAATTGTTTAACATGAATCTGGATGTCTGCCTGCTGATTGCTGATGACAAGGGCAAGGCGGTCTTCGTCCGTCCCGAGATGAGCGAACAGCAGATCCGTGAGAAACTGAATCCCCCTCCCCGTTCAACTGAGCCGGAATATCAATTGGTGGATACTCCCATCATAGATAAAGGCAAGGAGATCGGAGGCGTCTACATCAGTCAATATCGCAAGACACCCGCTTACACCTCCAACGAACTCGTTACTTTCGGTCTGCTGCTGGCTGCGCTGGCGCTGTCCGGCTGGTTTACCATCTATCTGCTCTCTCGCAAGCTCTCCCGGCCCATCCGCAAGGTTGCCCAAAGCGCAAGACAGATTCGCAATGGACGTTACGACGTCGATCTACAGATTCAGACAGGGGAACGTGAATTAGGGGAACTGGTTGATTCCTTCCGCAGCATGGCCGGGCGGCTGCATCAGCTGGAAGAATGGCGCGAGCTGTCTCTGGCAGGTGTGACCCACGAATTAAAAACACCGGTTACCTCGATCAAAGGCCTGGTTATGGCCGTACGCGAAGAAGTCGTCACCGGAGACGAGGCGAAAGAGTTTCTTGATATTGCCCTGCAGGAATCCGGACGAATGGAACGCATGGTCGCCGACCTGCTCGATTATAATGCCTTTTCCTCCGGTAATGTATCGGTACGCCGGGATCGTATTGATCTTAAACTCCTGGTTTCAGAGATCGTCTACCAGTGGAAGCTTCCCCATGAACAGGATTCTCTCGAAATCAACTATGATTTCCCTGAGGAAATGATCTATACCACCGGGGATGCCCTGCGTATCCAGCAGATCGTCGTCAACCTGCTTAATAATGGACTTCAAGCCGCCCACCCTGAACGTCCTCTGCGCCTGGAGATCGCCATACGTGAATCGATAGGCCGAATTCGAGTCGAGATCACCGATAATGGAACCGGCATCCGGGAACAGGATCTCGATCATGTCTTCGACCGATTTTACCGCAGCGAGGAAAAGAAGCGGTTAACCCGTGGATTGGGACTGGGTCTCACGTATAGTCGTTTGATGGCACGGGCCCAGGGTGGAGAGTTATGGCTGCGATCAAGCGGTCCCTCCGGCACGACCTTCTCGCTGGAGCTTCCAAGCTAAATCTTTTACTGCGTTTCAAGATTTTTTTAACTAGGAAGAGTGGTACCTGTTCATAGAAAAGCCCGCCTTAAAGTCCCATCAAAGGGAATGAGGTTGGGCTTTTTTATTGATCCTTTTGAAAACCGGGATGGATCTTGTTCCTTCACCATTCATTCGCCATTTTTCTACATGGAGTTTCAAGCGCATGGTTGCGGGGTTTATGATAAATGGAGAGTACATAGACCTAGGTAAATACAGTCAAGTGTCGAATTTTGCACGATTATTGTTTTTAGTCCTTGCGAACTGCTTAGACAGGTAGTATTCTTGATCTAGAACTTAAAGACTACTTGAATCCAACAAGAATGATAGTGAGGTGCTACAGATGACTCTTATGGTCGATTATTGTCCAAAATGCGGAAGTATTTATCAAAAAAATCTTCGTAATCTTTGTTCTTCGTGCAGCATGGAGATGGACAACGGTCTGAATCGCTGCCTCGATCATCTGTGGATGCGTCCAAAAAGCACAACTAAAGACCTAGCCAAGGCTACTGGGGTTTCCCTTGCCGAGCTGCATACCTTTATCAAGTCCGGGCGTCTGTCGCCTCTCACTTATTCCAATCTGACTTATCCTTGCGAATCCTGCGGCTGCGATACAAGCAGTGGACGTCTCTGCCGCTCCTGCACGGGTGTCTTCAAGGAAGCCGGCAAGTCCGATCTTCCACCAGAACCTCACCGTCAATTGATCGTCAAGAAAACGACCAAAGTCCTGTATACTTCCCGTTTTCGCTAAAAAAGAGAGCGCCCGATTCTTCCTTACATGTGCTTACATCCATTAAAAAGAACCCGTTTCCGGGTTCTTTTTTTGTTGGAGGCGGATTGCAAGTTGTGGAAGATACCGAGTTGCGAGCCTCTGCCTGCTTTGATAACTCCCACAGTCAGATCCTTCCCTAACTGTATGACAACTCTCCGCTACAAGCACGTATGGCTTACTATCATCCACCGCTGCCTTCTTTTAGCGTCGTTCGTTTAGCTTTTTCCTCTTAGCCTGCTGTATTTTTATGCGGAAATGATAGGTTCAGAAAGGATTGACGTGGATGGAGAAGTTGACTGTTCAGTAAAATAGGCTTGCAGCAGCTCATAGGAGCGAATTCGTTTGGAAAAGTCCCGGATAGGGCTGGTAATGATTAATTCGTTCACGCCGCAGCGTTCAGCGGCTTCCTGTAGACGACGACCCACGTATTCAGCGGAGCCTTTGATAAGCGGGGAAGGAATATGCTCGATCTGATACGCCTCTCCTGACTGAATCCCGAACTCTTCGGCACGGGCGCGGTCGCCTATCGTGATCTTGCGCCCGCTCGCCAGCGTGGTTCGGAACAGATCGCTCTCGGCCGCAATTCCTTCCGCCTCTTCGTCACGATCGGCTGCCGCAGCAGACACCGAAAGAATCCCTTCGGGCTGTGCGCCGTCTACTGAAATAAACTGATCCCGATAACGTCTCAGCGCTTCTTCTGCCTGATCGAGATCTCCGTTGATAAATAAGGAGAACACATAGGGAAGCCCCAACCGAGCGGCCAGGTCGGCGCTATCGGCACTTGCTCCCAATACATACAGCTGAGCGGGCTGCTCCGGTACAGGCTCGGCACGCAGTCCTTCAAGCGGCTCCCCGACTCCCGGTTCAATGCCATGCAGATAGTTTCTCAATTCCTCCAGTTTCCCCGAGAGCGAAGTGTCCTCATCCGGCGTTCCCCGGCGCAGTGCCAGTGTAGAACGCGGCAGACCACCGGGTGCACGCCCCACGCCCAAGTCCAGCCGATTCGGTTCGAGATTTGCCAGAACGTTAAAAGTCTCGGCGACTTTATAAGGGCTGTAATGCTGAAGCATCACACCGCCGGAGCCAACGCGAATCCGTTCAGTAGAAGCCAGCAAATAAGCAATTAACACCTCTGGCGAGGACCCAGCCACTGAACGAGAATCGTGATGCTCCGATACCCAGAAGCGATGATAACCCAGCTCATCCGCGCGGCGAGCCAATTCAACGGTATAACGAAGCGCCCGTTCAGGCGTATCTTGTTCAAAAATGGGCGTCTGGTCTAAAATGCTCAAGCGAATGGACATGCAATCCCTCTTTTCTTCGTTCATGATCTCTCATCTTAACTCTATTGATTGCTGATGCCCTGAGGCCAACTACGGCGCCAATCGTTTCTTTCATGCCATCTGATCTAATCCGGTCCAATCCGGTCCAACCTAATAGAAGCTCCGAAAGCAGGCCTGCTGTTCCTATGCGATCATACAAGCAGTTCAGCTTGTATGAGGATTAAGCATGAATACCGGGCAGGATTGCAGGAACCTGTTCACGCCTCGCCAGCTCGATCTTCAGCTCCGAGATCGAGCGTTCCAGACGCTCCTGCGTCTCGGCTGAGAGCAGGTATCCACCCTCGGGCCTACGCTCAATCTCCTTATCCACGCTAAATACACCCCCCAGAATGTTGCGTGCAGCCAGCGCGTTAAGCACCGGCTTGAGCGAATAATCAATGGCCAGCAGATGGGCAATTGTCCCACCTACGAACAGCGGCAGCACCGGTTTATCGCGCAATCCTTCCTGTGGAATCAGATCGAGGAAAGTCTTGAGCACGCCGGAATACGAGGCCTTGTAGACGGGACTAGCGAAGACAATCGCATCCGCCTCATCTACTCTTCGCAGTGCGGAGCGAATCTCTGAACCGGCAAAATTGGCACCAATGAGATCGGCGGCCGGGAGCTGGGCGATATGCAGCAGTTCGCTCTCCAGACCTTCTTCCTGCAATCGGCCCTGCAAATAATGAACGGGACCATATAGTCTGGACGAACGATTCGGGCTTCCGGACACAATCAGCACTTTCTTGGACATGGGTAATCCCCCTTTATGGAATGGATTCAGCATTATAGCGGGTAATGGCAGGCAGCCGAATGGCCGCTTCCGATCTCTACGAATGCAGGTTCTACGCTGCGGCATTGTTCGGTTGCCAACGGGCAGCGCGTATGGAAACGACAGCCCATCGGCGGATTGGTGGGAGACGGAATCTCTCCCCGGATGACCGCAGACTCTCTAACCGCCGCGGATGTTCCGGGAATAGACGCGAGCAGTGCACGGGTGTAGGGATGCGAAGGACGGCGGAACAATTCTTCACTTGGCGCAACCTCGACCAGTTTGCCCAGATACATCACGCCAATACGATCCGAGATATGACGCACGACTTGCAGTCCATGTGCGATAAATACCGATGTCAGTCCCAGCTTCTGCTGAAGATCCTGAAGCAGGTTGACAATCTGTGCCTGAACGGAGACGTCCAGCGCAGAGACAGCTTCATCTGCGAGGATAAAGCGCGGATTGACGGCAATCGCGCGAGCAATCCCAATCCGCTGTCGCTGTCCACCGGAAAACTCATGCGGATAACGATTCTGCCAGGCGGCCTGAAGGCCAACCTGCTCCAGCAGCTCACCAACCCGGGTGCGCCGCTCGACGCTGTTCAACTGTGTATGCACACGAAGGGGTTCTGCGATGATGTCCCCAACCTTCCAGCGCGGGTCCACCGTCCCGTAGGGGTCCTGATGGATGATCTGGAGATCGCGGCGTGACTGCCGCCAGCTTTCCTTGTCTCGCAGCGTTAACTCTTCGCCGCGAAAATGCACGCTGCCGCTGGTCTGCGCTTCAAGCTGGAGCAGCAGACGCCCCAGCGTTGACTTGCCGCTTCCTGATTCGCCAACCAATCCGAAGGTCTCGCCTTCGGCGATCGACAGCGACACGCCATCCACGGCGCGAAGAGTCCGCTTCGCGCGTCCCAGTCTGCCGCCAAGCGAATAATGCTTGGTCAGCCCCTCCGCTTCGAGCAGCGGGCGCGAAGCAGGCTGTTCGCCTAGCGCGGCTGAGGCGCTGGGGGTGTCCGCCGAAGCTGCGGCGGGCACGGCGGAAGCGAAGCCCGCCGATGCCTCGGCGCGTGCGGCCGCGCCGAGCAAAGCGGCTGCCGGAATATCGGAAGATTCCGGCTGATGGAAGCTGCGCGGTGCCTGCGGATGCCGCGCAGCCCCGGAAAGGGCGGAGGCCGCAGCAGGATCAGCGGCCGCCTGGTCGGCATGCCAGCAGGCGGCGAATCTGCCGCCGCCCTGGTCGCTCAGCGGCGGAGCGCTATCGCGGCAGCGCTCCGTCGCCCAGGCACAGCGCGGGTGAAAACGGCAGCCGTCCGGCATCTCGGCCAGGCCCGGCGGCGAACCCTCAATGGCGCGCAGCCTTTCGCCGCGCTGACTGCCCAGCTTCGCTACGGAATTCAGCAGCCCGATGGTATAGGGATGCCGGGGATTATTCAGCACTTCAGATGCCGGACCCTGTTCAGCAATGCGCCCAGCGTACAGTACGACGATCCGGTCGGCCATCTCGGCGGCGACGCCCAGATCATGTGTGATGAGCAGAATGGACATCCCAAGGCTGCCCTTGAGTTCGTTCAACAGCTCCAGAATCTGCGCCTGAATCGTCACGTCCAGTGCCGTTGTGGGTTCGTCTGCGATCAGCAGCTCAGGCTCTCCGGAGAGAGCCATGGCGATCATCGCACGCTGAAGCATCCCTCCGGACAATTCGCCCGGATACTGCTTCATCCGCAGCTCAGGCTCGGGGATGCCCACACGCCGCAGCAGTTCCACCCCTTCTGCCCAGAGTCTGGATTTTCGCTCCCGGCGATGTGCGGCTATTGTCTCCACGATCTGACTGCCGATGGTGAATACAGGATCGAACGCAGCCATTGGCTCCTGAAAGATCATCGCTACCTTCCGTCCACGCAGACTGCGTACTGCACTCTGCGGCAGGGATTGTATCCACTCTTCACCCAGACGGATGCTTCCTCCAGCAATCGTGCCATTTTCGTAATCAGTAAGCCGCATGATTGCTTTGGAGGCAATCGTCTTGCCACTGCCCGATTCACCGACCAGGCAGACCGTCTCACCAGGCACGATGTCAAAGGAAATCTGGGATACCGCCGTCAACGTTCCTCTCGACGTATGCACGTCGATTGTCAAGTCTTTGACCTCAAGCAGGGGCTTCACCATAGCGCTGACTCTCCTTTCCCACTGTCTTTTCCTCTTGCTGCTTACCGGCCTTTTCGCTTGGGATCAACGGCATCTCTCCAGCGATCTCCAATCAGATTGACAGACAATACGAATACGGTAATTGCCAATCCAGGGAAGGTGCAGATCCACCAAGCTACGGTCAGATACCCCCGACCCTGTGACAGAAGGGCTCCCCAATCGGGAATCTCCTTGAGTACCCCAAGACCCAGAAAGCTTAGTCCCGCTCCAGCCAGGATCGACGAACCCAGCCCCAGCGTAGCCATGACCAACAACGGTGCGGCTGAATTGGGCAGCACATGTTGCATCAGCACATGCCGCGGCTTGGCTCCCAGTGCGTGGGAAGCCGCAATATACCCCCGGCTGCGAATCGCCATAATCTGTCCCCGCATCACCCGTGCATATCCGGGTACGGAAGAGATGGCAATCGCCAGCACAAGGTTGCGCAGGCCAGGTCCCAGCGCGGCTGCAATCGTCAGCGCAAGCAGAATTCCAGGAATGGTGAGCAGCACATCCATTACACGCATAATGACCGTGTCCAGCCTGCCGCCGACATAACCGGCGATCGAACCCAGCGTACCGCCGATCAGCACGCCGCCGATGACAGAGCTTATGCCAATCAACAGAGAATCCCGCGTCCCATAGACGACCAGACTAAATACGTCGCGGCCAAAATAATCCGTGCCAAACAGATGAGCCGCTGAAGGCGCTTGAAGAATGGCGGCCGTGTTCATCTCGGTTGGAGAATAAGGGGCGATCCAGCTCGGAAACAACGCACATCCGATCAGAAAAGCAACCGCCAGACCTGCCAGTACGATCAGCGTATCCGCTGCCCGGAAGCGGCTTACAGCAAGCGCCTTTTTTCCTACGGGACGTCCATCCTGCTGACCTTGTGCCGTAAGACGAGTAAGACGTCCGCGCCATATTCTGCGCAGGCCAGTCTCCGGAGAGGCTGCCGAATTTTTCATCATCTCGCTCCTTTCCGCCGAATTCTGGGATCGATGACTGCATAGGACAGATCGACCAGCAGGTTGATGCCTACATAGACGATTGCGGTGAAGAAGACGATTCCCTGCACCACCGGGAGGTCTTTGGCCATAATGGAATCCGCCAGGATACGGCCGATTCCCTGACGGGAGAAGACCGTTTCGATGATAACCGTTCCAGCGAGCATGTCGCCGATCTGCATGCCGATCAGTGTGATGGCCGGGATTAGGGCGCTGCGCAGCGCATGTTTGTACTGGATGAGCGGTTCACGCAGCCCTTTGGCCCGCAGCGTGGTGATAAAAGGTTCATTCAGCACATCCAACATGCTGCCTCGCACCATTCGCACAATCGAACCGGCTCCGACAAACCCAAGGGCAAGCGACGGTAGAATCAACGTCTGCCACCCTTCTGATCCCATGGAAGGCAGCCATCTGAGCTGTACAGAGAAGATCAGAATCAGCAGTATCCCTGACCAGAACGTAGGCATTGAGATCCCGAACAGCCCCACGATGCGGGCGATCAGATCGATCATACCGCCCTTGCGAACCGCCGATAGCACTCCAAGCGTGACGCCAACGACTACCGCAACCAGCGCGCTGGCTGCGGTAAGAAGCAGCGTAGATGGAACCTGCTCCAGGATCTTGGGCAGTACAGGATCGGAACCCACCAATGAACGGCCGAAGTCTCCTGTCAGCATATCGCCAAAATAGGTCAGAAGCCGTTCATGGAATGGACGATCCAGCCCCAGCTGGTGCCGCAGATTTTCGATCACTTCCGGACTGACCGAAGTCGGATCGACCATCGACAGCACCGGGTCGCCCGGCAGCAGATAGAAGATGCAGAACACCAGCGCCAGTGAACCCACAATGACCAGCAGCGAACTGACCAGCCGGGCGATAACGGTTTGAAGCATGGTCTTTCCTCCTTTCAGCCGATCATTTATTCAAAAAAACATCGTTAAAGACGGGATAACCAAAAGGATCAAACTTTAGTCCTTCCACGGACTTGGAGGCGGCTACTGTATACGGGAACACATAGATCGGCAGAATCAGCGCCTGGTCGTGGATATACTGCTGTACCTTTTGATACAATTCCGCTCGCTTGGCTTCATCCTTCTCTACAGCTCCCTGATCCAGCCATTCATCAACCTGCGGATCGGACAACCCGGACAATGTGCGGCGTTCCCCTTCCTTCGTCGAATGATAGAACGAGACTAACCCATTCGGATCGGAGTTCACCTGACTGTTGCCGTACAGATCGTAATCCCAATTCTGGTAAACGACCGTCGCCACGTCCTGAGTAATCTCCACCTCAGTCTCGATGCCAATCGCCTTGAGCTGCTCGCGGATCATGGCGGCAATATCATTACGCTTTTCCCGGTTCGGTGAGCCGTCCACATAATGCAGCTTCAGCTTCTGACCGTCTTTCACCCGGATGCCATCTGCCCCCTTGACCCAGCCCAGCTCATCCAGAAGTGCGTTGGCTTTGGCCAGATCCGGCTTCGTCTGTCCTTCCAGCGATTTGTCGTAGCCGAGAATTCCCGGCGTGATCGATGACCAGGCTCGCTCATACGTGCCCAGATATAGCGTCTTGACAATCGAGTCAATATCTACCGCGTACTGCACCGCCTGGCGTGCTTTTAATTCATTCCAGGGCTTATGTTCCAGATTGAAAAAGAGCGTATACGGAAACCCGATCGTATTGGTCTGAAGCAGTTGGGCGTTGGGATCATTTTTGAGCGCGACGACGTTCTGGGGCGGTACGGTCTCTGCTGCCAGAACCTGGCCGCTCTGCACACCGCCAATTCGCGTTGCTTCCTCCGGTACGATCTTGAAGGTCAAGCCGTCCAGATGAGCAGCTCCGGTATTGGCGGCTTTACCGCTTCCCCAGGCATAATCGGGATTGCGTGCCAACTTGATCTCCGCATTTTCCGTCCAGCTGACGAACTTGAACGGGCCGGTGCCGACTGGATTTTTGCCAAAGTCTTCGCCTGCCTTCTTCGCGGCTGTTGGGGAAACGATACTCAGCATCCCTTGGCTCAGATTGCCAAGAAAAGCCTCTGAAGGTTTTTCCAAATTGAGCTTGATTGTATATTCATCCACCACTTCCGAGGACTTATAAGGACGCAGCAGTGCTAACGCATTGGCGGCCTTGGTCTCCGGATCGATGATACTGTCAAAATTAAACTTGACGGCTTCAGCGTTGAACGGTGTCCCATCCTGAAACTTGACGTCGTTCCTCAGTTTGAGCGTGTAGCTCAGACCATCTGCGGACGCTTTCCATTCCTTCGCCAGCGAAGGTCCCAGTGAGCCATCCGCCTTGCGGATCAGCAGCGTGTCATACAGGGCACCGAATACCCGAACCGATACGGCCAGGCCGCTGCGGCGAGGGTCAAGCGTATCCGGCGAAGTCGCCAGCGCATACGTCAGTTCGCCGCCCTGAACAGGTGTGGACGTCTCGCTGGTTCCTGCTGCCGCCTGAGCAGATGACCCGCCGTTTCCCGACGACCCACAGCCCGCTAATACCGTCGTCAATGCCAGTGCAAACGCACCAACCGCGAAGTTCCAATTGAATCTTCTCTTCATCTCTACTCGGCCCCCTCTGTCTGTCGTCGTTGGAATCTGATTCTGTTGCTGACTGGAGTCAGGCAGGCCAAGCAGAGGTAACGGCCTGCGCCTGCCCATCATCCCATCAGTTTACTGCGGCCTCTTCAGTCGAAAGCCGTTCCCGACGCTCTGCGGTATACCGATTCTCCGGAATCGGTACGCCCAGGTTGCCTCGCAGTGTATCCGCTTCATAATCGAGTCGGTACAGCCCGCGCTGTTGGAGAATCGGAATCACCGTATCCACAAAGGTTCGCAGCTGAGTCGGAATGTCCGTATGCACGATAAATCCGTCCGCTGCCTCGTTTTCAAACCATTCCTGAATCCGATCCGCGACGTCTTCCGGCGTCCCAATGAAGTGGGTCTTGGGCGTAGCGGAACGCAGTGCAACCTGCCGCAGGGTCAGACCCTGCTCTTTGGCATCACGTTTGATCTTGTCTGTGCCGCTCTTGAACGCATTGCTGCCCAGATCCCCCAGATCAGGGAAGGCCTCATCCAGTGGATACTGTGAAAAGTCATGATGATCGAAGAAACGACCCAGGTATTCCAGTGCCTTCTCAATGGTGACCAGCGAAGCGATCTCTTCATATTTGGCTTCCGCTTCCTCACGAGTCGCGCCAACAATGGGGTTGATGCCTGGTAGGATGGCAAGATCTTCAGGACTCCGCCCCTGTTCGACTGCCTGACGTTTGACATCCCGGTAAAAAGCTTGAGCGTCTTCGAGACGTTCATGACCGGTAAATACCGCATCTGCCGAACGTGCTGCCAAGGACTTGCCGTCTTCGGATGAACCCGCCTGGAAGACCACCGGCTGTCCCTGTTTGGAGCGATCAATATTCAGCGGGCCTTCCACCGAGAAGTAGGTTCCCTGGTGGTTCAGACGATGCAGCTTGTCCGGATCGAAGAAGACGCCCGTTTCTTTGTCCCGTACAAACGCGTCATCTTCCCAGGAATCCCACAGACCGCGTACCACATTCAGGTGTTCTTCCGCGATCTTGTAACGTTCGGCATGAGCAGGATGAGTACGAATGATATGATTGCGAGCCGTCCCCTCCAGCGGTGAAGTGACTACATTCCATCCGGCACGACCCCCGCTAATCTTGTCCAGCGAAGCGAATTGGCGGGCTACCGTAAATGGCTCGCTGTACGAAGTGGACAGCGTACCCACCAGCCCAATCTTCGAAGTTACGGCAGCCAGCGCAGACAGAATAGTCAGCGGTTCGAAGCGGTTCAGAAAATGAGGAATCGACTTTTCATTGATATAGAGGCCATCAGCGATAAACACCAGATCGAACTTGCCTTCTTCCGCTGTCTGCGCCTGACGTTTGTAGAATTCAAAGTTGACGCTGGCGTCACTCAGCACCTCCGGGTGTCTCCAGCCGGTTACGCTTCCGCCTACTCCATGAATGATAGCTCCAAATTTCAAGCCGCGTTTGTGGGTTCCTGTGGTCATTTTCTCTCCGCCTCTCTTCTCCTCAAAATTAAACTTTCAATTCCGATAGATTTTGTATGTTTTCGGGTTGTGATGAAGCTTACCATCCCCTTTATGCCGGGGTCAATCGTTCGGTTAATAGACATTTTCTATACGTATATAGAAGAAAACAATGCGGCTCTAACTCCCGATAAACAAAAAGCATCTGCTGCCCCCGAAAGGTTGCAGCAGATGCTTATAAATCTAATCCTTGAACAAATCAGCAGAGATCAAACCCCTATGCGATTAACTTGGCCTAAAGACTCCTGGAGCTACAGGCTCGTCCAGCCCATCCCGAGAATGTTCGGAATCAACGCATCCCGCGAAGGATTCCCAGGCTTCCGCTCGGTGAGAAGACCCGTTCGATTTGTACAGCAACCTGCGGATCAGGGACCAGCGGCGGCGCCTGATGCGGCTTCACCCTTGCGTCCATGATGACATTATCGCAGCCCCAATGCTTATGCTGGAACGTTGTATGCACGCCGTGCAGATCATGCGAAGGATTGCTGCGGGTGAAGCCCGCCCAGAGGAAGTTATCGAACGACGCTCCCATAAATTCGGAATCGTCACAGAGTACAATCATCGGGCAATCTTCCAGCGGTCCACGCGACGCGATGACCTCAGCCAATTCCGAGATCTGTGCTTCGGCTGAAGCATAGTCGGTAAACGCTGGCGCTTGCAGCAGGGCAACACCCGGCATGGCCATCACTGGACGGCCAAAGCCACCGGGCAGTTCGGCTAGTGCGGCAGGCACCTCGGGTGCCAACCTGCGAATCGGCTTCCCAACGGCGGCGAAGATCACTTTGCTGCCGCTGTTCAGACCTGTACCGGAATAATCCAGCGTATCGATCGTTGTATTCGTCTGGAAATGCAGATCGCGCTGCAAATCAATCCGTTCCAGCACATGATGGAATAAGGCCTGAATGTCATGTGCATTGACAGGAACATCATCCTCGGCGGTGATAAACAGGTACTTGGCCAGACTCAGCTGTCCGGTGCCCAGAATCCGGTTGGCAATGGTCAGAATCTCTGCCGGACGCTTGACGGCTTGATACGGGGTATACCGTTCGCTGCCCACGGCAAGCAGCAGCGGATGGACACCTGCCGCGTCTACGGCGTGAACTTCCTTGACGCCGGGAATCTCCTGCTGCACCGCACCACCGGTCAACTCATGGATGAGTGCTCCAAATGCTGTATCTTCCTGCGGCGGACGCCCTACGACCGTAAACGGATAAACGGCATTCTTCTTGGCATATACTTTATGCACCCGCATTACGGGGAAATCATGCACCAGGCTGTAATAGCCCAGATGGTCACCAAATGGTCCTTCCGGCTTTGTTTCATTCGGATAGATCTCGCCCGTAATCACAAAGTCAGCGTCATGGCTTACACAGAAGCCGTCCACATAGCTGTAGCGGAAATGCCGCCCCGACAGCAGACCGGCGAAGGTCAGCTCGCTGAGGCCTTCCGGAAGCGGCATCACCGCCGAGAGCGTATGTGCAGGGGGGCCGCCGATAAAGCAGCTGACCTTGAGCGGCTCTCCGCGTTTGGCGGCCTTCGACTGATGAACGCCAATGCCCCGATGGATCTGATAATGCACCCCAATCTCTTGATCCTGTACATAATCATTACCGCTTAATTGAATCCGGTACATCCCCAGATTGGCGTTCATGATTCCCGGCTTCTCCGGGTCCTCGCTGTACACCTGAGGCAGAGTGACGAAGGCGCCCCCATCATTCGGCCAGCTCTTAATCATGGGAAGGTCCGAGATGCGGATCTCCTCAAAATCAGCGGGCAGACCGGTCTTCTTGATCGGCAGCGCGCGGCGTGCAGACAAGCCTGTTCCAGCGTAACGAATCGGCTGCTTGAGTGCCTTCATCGGTTCGTTGCGCAGGCCAATGACTTCCTGGGTCGATTCCCACGTATTGCGGAATATATATTTGCTGCGCTCAATCGTCCCGAACAGGTTGGACACGGCGCCGTATCGAGAACCTTTTACTTTTTCAAAATACAGTGCCGGTCCGCCTGCCTCGAACACCTTCAGATGGATAGCCGCCATCTCCAGCTCTGGATCAACTTCTTCCGTAATCCGAATCAGATGTCCAGCGTTCTCCAGATCGGCAATACATTCCTGCATGCTGCGATAGGTCATGGTATGGGTCCCTACTTTCCCTTTTCGTTATCTCTCCCATTTTACCCTACACAGCCCGCTTGCGCCAATTGGAACAAACAGCCGGGAATCATTTGCATAATCTCTGGATAATGAGTATCGGCTTGTTTGAAAAGGAGGTAAAATAGAGTGAACCATCCACAAAAACTACAGCAAAACACTCGGAAAGGCAGGAGATCGATCATGGCACCCACTCCTTATACCATTCAATCCTATGCAGCAGCGAAGAAGATCGATATGCGGATCAGCGGAAGCTTTACGCCAGAAGATTATCAGAACTTCATCCGGGATTACAACAAGATCACCTCTGCGATCGACGCATCCGCTTATACGCTGGAGGTGGATTGCCGCGAAATGAATCTGCTGCGCCTCCATGAGATTCAGAAGCTGAAAAGTGCCTTTGTTGGCTACAAGGAAACAGGATTCAGCAAAGTGATCTTTATCATCAGCGCTTCACAGACCATCATGAAGATGCAATTAGCCAGCGCAGCACGTGAAGCTGGATTAATGGATACCGAGATTATCACCCAATAACGAATACCGAGTTGGAAAAGGAAGATTACACATCAGCGGCCGCCCATGAAGCCGGAAATGTCAACGCCCAGACCCTGCGCCAGCGAAATGCCATAGTTTCGGTCGGCACGGATGAAGTTGCAGATGGCTCGCATTTGAATATCTTCATTCACCTGACGAAGATCATTAACCAGATTGGCCAGCAAATTCTGGCGCTGTTGATCCGTGTAAGAGCGATATTGATCGCCCGCCTGTGAGAAATCGTCGGTCTTGGCGATGCGCTGCCGAGTCACTTGACCTTCCAATGGCGCTTCTGAATCCCGATAAGCGGGATCTTCGACTGGGCTGGATTCGTGGCTGCTTGGCTCATAATTGGCAGCTGGATGTACGGTACGCATATTCATGGCCCCATCCTGCTGATGGTTGCGCACCGGCGCATAGGGGCAGTTGATGGGAAGCTGTAAATAGTTGGCGCCAAGACGATAACGCTGTGTGTCCGGGTAAGAGAATAGACGACCCTGAAGCAGCTTGTCTTCCGAGGGTTCAATCCCTGGAACCAGGGCGCTTGGCGAGAAAGCAGACTGCTCCACTTCCGCGAAGAAATTCTGCGGGTTGCGATTGAGCGTCATCGTGCCGACCGTATGGAATGGGAAGTGTTCTTCCGGCCAGACTTTGGTTGGATCAAGCGGGTCAAACGCATAATCATCCATATGCTGAGGGTCAAGAATCTGGACCTTTAGCGTCCACTGCGGGAAATCCCCCTCTTCAATGCGGTCAAAAAGATCGCGCGTCGCATGGTTGAAGTCATCACCTTGCACTTCACGAGCTTCTGCGGCGCTTAGCGTGCGTACCCCCTGCATCGACTCCCACTTGTATTTGACGTATACGACACGTCCCTCTTGGTTCACCCATTTAAAAGCATGAACGCCGAACCCGTCCATCTCCCGGTAATTGGCGGGAGTGCCATGATCGGAGAATAACCAAGTCATCATATGCGTTGATTCCGGTGTTCGTGTCATGAAATCCCAGTAGCGTCTGGGTTCCTGACGATTGGACTGGGGATCGGGCTTCAGGGAATGAACCATATCAGGGAACTTAATGGCATCCCGAATGAAAAAGACAGGCAGATGATTGCCGACCAGATCATAATTGCCTTCTTCTGTATAAAACTTCACGGCAAAACCGCGTGGATCGCGTGCCGTCTCCGGCGAACCGGTACCATGGATGACGGTGGAGAAACGTACAAACACAGGTGTCTCCAGCCCCGGCTCCTGAAGAAAAGCTGCACGTGTATAGGCCGACATGCTGGATTCGGCCTTGAATACACCATGTGCTCCGGCGCCGCGAGCATGAACCACACGTTCAGGAATACGTTCACGGTCAAAATGAGCCAGTTTCTCCAGCAGGTGATAATCTTCAAGCAGTGCAGGACCCCGGCGGCCTGCCGTTCTGGAATTTTGATTGTCGCCTACCGGCGCTCCCTGATTGGTCGTCATTTGGTCATTGTTCATCTTCGATCTTCCTTTCGTGTTGGCGATAGCCCTTCATGTTCTTGATTTAGAATTGAATTTAGACCTTATCTAAATGAATAACTGAATTCTATCATCTTCCCAAAAGTTCGATCATGAGCACTGCATAAGGCTTTGGTGAAGATCCTGTGAAGGTGCGGTGAAGAGGAAACCAAGACAAAAAAGAGGAGCCGCAGACTGGATGCGGCTCCTCTTTTTACGTGGGACAAAGTTACGCTGCGCAAGATTGGAATAACGCTTGGGGCTATTGTCCATTCTCAAGCTGAATAGTCAATCCGCCAGACGATAGCCTACCCCGCGCACCGTCGCTACATAGAGCGGCTGACCAGCACTATCGCCCAGCTTTTTACGCAGACTCTTCACATGTACATCAACAACGTTGCTGCCGCCAAAATATTGCGTTCCCCAGACACGGTTTAGCAAATCTTCGCGTGTGCGTACGGCTCCGCGAGCTTCAATCAACTGCTGAAGCAGTTCGTATTCCGTCTTGGTGAGGTCGATCCTTGCGCCGCCGCGATATACAGTCATGCGGCGCAGATCGATCCGCAGATCCTTGAAGATCAACTGGTCACGCGCGGCCTCAACATCGGCAGGAACTGCCGGGTCCAGCTCGCGTGAAGTTACGCTGCGAAGAATACGACGCACATGATGCAGGCCTTCCTGCGGACGCGCCGGCCAGACCAGCAGCTCCTCATGTCCTCCGATTCGCTGATCGTGCAGCATCCGCTCATCCACCAGGAACAGCGTAGGCACTGCCGCGTGTACCGGGTGCATATTCTCCCGGAATGCACCGACCGGATCTTCATCCTGCGAACCGCTGACATCGAAGATCAACAAATCGGCCTGAAGCGTCCCTGCTTCAGAATGTTCCCAGCGGTGGAAGACCAGCACGTCGAAGCAGGCCTCCATAAGCGTGCGCATCAGTTCGTGCATACGTCCGGGAAACGGACTGACAATAATGATCTTACGCGTCATCTCGCATACTTCCGGTTCGGAAGCTGCGACATCCAGCAGGGTCATTTCTTGCGTTTGGTTCTGCACTCGGCGCACACTCCTTCCACGACAATATGGGCTTCATGCACCTCATAGCCCGTTTCTTCAGCCACTCGGGTCATCCACTCTTCCGGCATTGGAGTCATGACTTCGCCCACCTTGCCACAGATTTCGCAGACAATATGCTGATGGTCATCGGTACGTGCATCATAGCGGCTGGCCGCCTCGCCCAGCTTCAGCTCACGAATCATTTCTTTTTCCGTCAAATAGCGCAGTGAATTATAGACTGTACCGTAGGCGAAACTGTGTCCACGCTCAACGAGTCGATTCATCACATCTGCGGCTGTCGGATGATCTTCTGCTTCTCTTACCACGTCATAGACAGCCTGGCGCTGCGTTGTTAAGTTGATGGTTTTCATGTTGTTCATTCCCCATTTATGGTTAGAGTCATCTTCGTTTTTCTATGATCGATCATAGATCGATGATACAGGATAGATTTCAATTTAGAATAAGTATAAATCTATTTCTGATTAGAATCAAGTCCATGCCTCCGTGATTTCTACTTAAAAACGTAAAAAACGGCCGCCCTGAGGGCGACCGTTGATAGCGGACTTAGTGAACGTAATGCTGTACGTTCCGCCGCTTTTCACTTGAATAACCGAGAAACCTCTTACCGTTCGCCGGTTCTCTCCCGGCACTCTTGCCAAAAACCAAACGATTTCGCTTGTCGAAACCGATCCTCATGGATGAATCGTCTTCCTTGCTCTATTGCTGCCTGTATCGCGCACGATCGCCAGATCGTCGCTGTATAATGGCGAAATCGTATGTCCCATAATCATGAGCTGTCACTCTACGGTGAAAGGCTTCGTTCTCTGAAATCTAAAACAACGAAAGCCCTACCTCTCTTCCATCCTTGCGGCTCCGATGACCGCGCCAGTGCGATTCGGATCTTCAAAGCATGCTGCATACGCATATTCGTTATTCAAGTGTCCACATGTAATATATTATAGCGCGTTTTCCAGAAGAAGTCAACAATCCCTCGGAACGAATTCCAGATACAGGAATGTCCCTGCCTGATCGAACTCTGCCCTATGAACGCATCCAAAGGCCCATTCTTTTTTCTGACGCCGAAGCCGATAACAAGTAAGAAACCTTTTTTATCGCTTCATTGCATCAAAAAGGAGGAATGAACATGGATATTGCGGCGTTGTCTACCGTAATGAGCCAGACTGCTGTCAATCAGCAGGCTTCGATCCAGGTCATGAGCATGGCCATGGATCAAAACAAGCAGCAGAGCGAACAGATGGCCAAGATGCTCGAGACGAGTGTTGCTCCCCATCTGGGCGGCTCGATCGACCTTCGCGCGTAAGGCGTGCGAACCCCAAAGTCCGACAGCAGAATCTTTGTTGTCGGGCTTTTTGACGCGTGGTATGATGGGAGCATTTCACGAACTAGAATACATAAGCGAATAACAGGAGGTTCACTTGCTAAACGAACAACAATTACAGCACATCAAGTCACTCCAGCAGATCTGTGAGCAGCACGATGGTATTCTGCTCAAACTTAACAATGAAATGTTGAGAGCGCAATCACGTGCAGATAACATGGATTATTTTCGCTATGAAAATGGACAGCTGATTGGATTTCTGGCGCTTTACGGTTTTGGTGAAAAGCTGGAGGTCTGCGGGATGGTACATCCGGATTATCGCAGACGCGGCATCTTCACGGCTCTCTGGAATGAAGCGCTGGCTGCCGGACGTCTGGCTTCTGCCTCTGCCGTCCTGCTAAACGCGCCCAAAGCTTCAATTTCCGCTCCCGAGTGGCTCAAGACGATCCGCTGCCGGTATGCCTTTTCCGAATATGAAATGGCCTGGTCCGCCGACTCCGTTCAAGCGCAACCAGACGCTCATACTGAACAGCGCTCCCTGCCTTCCATCTCCTATCGCCCCTATGAACCTGGAGATTATGACGACGTGCTGCGATTATGTGCCGATGGCTTCGAGATCAGCGAAAGCGACACCGAACAGATGCTGGAGGAAGAAGAACATAGCGCCGTTCGCAGCCGCAGCATGATTATTCTTCACGGAGAAACGGTAGGCACTGTAGCAACCGATTACGATGTGCCGGGACAGGCCTGGGTATTTGGATTCGTGATTGATGCCGATTACCGGGGAATGGGAATTGGACGCAGTGTGCTCCAGCACATCATTCGCCGGGAGCATCAAGCGGGGCTGAAGCCTCATATTGGTGTGGAGATCCAAAATGACCGCGCGCTGCATCTGTACGAAAGCTGCGGCTTTCGTTCTTACGCAGTTCAAGACTATTATGAGCTTAGGCTCTAGCCTTGTCTTTTCTAAACCAAAAGCTCTGCCTTCCCGCATATGGCGGGGTTCGGCAGAGCTTTATCTTTTTCTCTCGTTCATTGCGGCAGCTGGAGCAGACTGGAAGGTATCGAAGTCTCCTGAACGTCCCGGCATTGTTCGCATGTACAGGTGACCTCCGTGAGCGCCTCCTCCATCCCGCTGTAAGCCAGTCGCAGATAATCCAGCGATTCTTCGTAAGATCCCTCGTCCACAGGCAGCTCGGTCCGTTCCCCAGTCAGAACGTTGTAGACTTCTATTCGTCCTGGTTCAGTTCCAAACGCATGCTGACTGAACACCCGGGCTGCATGTCGATAACCTTCCAGAACCTTGGGATCATGATCCACAATAAACTTTTGCAGATGCAGACCTTCTCCGTGACGATCCTGCCAGGCCAGCTGGAAGATCATCGACAGATTCATGCCCAGTTCGGGTACCTCTGTCTCTAGTCGTTCATAGAGCAGCACCGGACGTTCTCCCGAGTAGCCGTTGGTAGTAAAAAAGGTATGGAGATGACGTGCCGTCATATCCTTCAGCTGCCAATAGCTCGCCTCGGAATCAAAATAAGCGATGCGGCGCGGCCAGCGATAATCGACCAATTCTCCAGCATTCGCATGCTTCCGCAGTTCGGGTGCCACCGAATAATAACGGTTAACCGCATGACCCACCGCATACTGCACACGCTGTGTCCAATGATATTCCCCGGGCTTGGCCGATAGAGAAGGTCGTCCCTCCTGTGCAAATCTTGCGGACGCCAGCCAATGTTCAAGCCGATGATCTTCCAGCAGTGGAACCGTCCCGTTCGATGCCCATTCGCGGATGCTGCTCATACGCCAACCGTACTGCCGACAAAATTCTTGCCAAAGGCTCGGCAGAGTTCACGCTCGTCGCCGGAGGGATTGAGTTCCAGTTTCAGAGGCTCCAGCACCATTTCGGCTCCACGCTCTGACAGCTTTTCATGCAGCAGATCCACCGCTTTGCCAAACTGTTCATAGACCGTGTCTCCGCTGCCGAACACCGCTGCTTTTTTCCCGTTTAGACTTAGTTCCTCCAGATCGTCATAGAAGTCCAAAAATTCGTCTGGCAGTTCACCGTCTCCCCACGTATATGCCCCCAGAATAATACCCTCATAATCGTTCAAGATGTCCGCATGACATTCATCCACCATCTTGACGGTAACCGTGCCGCCTGCTTCTTCGATGCCGCTGGTAATCAGCTCGGACATTTCTTCGGTATTGCCAGTCAGACTGGCGTATATCAGAATGAGTTTGCTCATGGTTAAACCTCCAGAATATAGGGTCGGGTTGAGAACAGCCCTCTGTGTCGGGGCTCGTTACGTCACATCATAAATGATAATGATTATCAATGTCAATATATTCTGAATTTCTGGCTTTTTGCGCCTTCCTCGGGTAAAATAATACTCTGGGAAAACGAGTGTCTGAGCGGTGGATACCGTTGAACGGAAATCCACTGCTCGCAACGGTTAAGCAGGATGATCCTCGCCTATTTGGCGAACGGGTCAGGGAATAACAACTAAATAAGGGTGGTTTAAACGCAATGTATATGGCTCAACTTTGGAAAGACTATGAATTGATTGATACAGGCGCAGGCGATAAGCTGGAACGTTGGGGGGATGTCGTGCTGCGGCGTCCCGATCCACAGATTATCTGGCCGATCGCAGATGAAAGTGGCCCTTGGCGTGAAACCGCAGGCCATTATCACCGCAGCTCGTCAGGCGGCGGCGCATGGAGCTGGAAAAAGCAGCTGCCGGAACGCTGGACGATCTCCTACGATGACAAGCTTAAATTCTATATCAAACCAACCAGCTTCAAGCATACGGGACTGTTCCCGGAACAAGCGGCGAACTGGAGCTGGATGATGGACAAGATCCAGAACGCGGGACGTCCTATTCAAGTGTTGAATCTGTTTGCTTATACGGGCGGCGCAACGGTTGCTTCGGCGTATGCCGGTGCCAGCGTTGTTCACGTGGACGCTGCCAAGGGAATGGTGCAGTGGGCCAAGGAAAATATCCAACTCTCCGGACTGAGCGATCGTCCAGTTCGTTTTATTACAGACGACGTATTCAAGTTTGTACAGCGCGAACAGCGCCGTGGCAACAAATACGATGCGATCATCATGGACCCTCCTTCGTATGGACGCGGCCCGAACGGAGAGACTTGGAAGCTGGAATCCAGCCTGTATCCGTTCCTGGAATCGTGCATGCAAATTCTGTCGGATAACCCTCTGTTCCTGTTAATTAACTCGTACACGACCGGCATCTCCCCGACTGTATTGTCGAACATGCTGGAGATGACCATGAAGCCGCGCTACGGCGGACAGATCAGCGCAGGAGAGATTGGCCTGCCGATTACCCGTTCGGGACTGACTCTGCCTTGCGGAATCCTGGGCCGCTGGGAGTCCAACTGATGAGCGGCTTGTCCGACATTCCGGTCCTGCTGGAAGATAATCATCTGCTTGGCGTCGTCAAGCCGGTAAATATTCCGGTGCAGGAAGATGCAAGCGGCGATCCGGACATGCTCACGCTGCTGAAAAATGATCTCAAGATTCGTCATGACAAACCCGGGAATGTGTTCCTGGGTCTTGTTCACCGGCTGGATCGGCCGGTTGGCGGTGCGATGATCTTCGCCAAGACGTCGAAAGCCGCTTCACGGCTGTCCGACGCGGTTCGGACTCATTCGATCCGCAAGACCTATGCAGCCGTCACAAACGGTGTGCCTCGTCAGCGTGAAGGGCGGTTGGTTCATTATCTGCTCAAGAACGAACGCACCAATACCGTAACCGCCGTGAGCAAAGGGACAGCAGGCGCAAAAGAAGCCATTTTGGACTATATCGTCCTGGCTGACGACGGCAAACGGGCGCTGGTCCGCGTTGAGCTGCATACCGGACGCTCTCATCAGATCCGCGTCCAGATGAGTTCGATCGGCTGTCCCCTGTATGGCGATCAGAAATATGGAGCGGCGCTGACCAAGCCGGGTGAGCAGATTGCGCTCTGGTCGGTTCGGCTGCGTTTCCCCCATCCCATTACCAAAGAATCCACGCTCTTGATCTCGCTGCCCGACCCACGCATGGCGCCATGGAGCACCTGGTCGGACAATGTGTATAAGCTGCTGCGAGATGAATTGGAGCACGGCGAATAAGTGACCAAACAAGCCAGCCTTTACCCAAAAGTAGACACAAAAAAAGGACGTTTCGACGGCTGCTCATGCAGCTGGACAAACGGCCTTTTTGCGTTATCGGAAATAAACGATCCAGATGATGAAAAAGATGATGCTGATGACGGTTCCTGCGGCAGCGGTAATCCAGGATACCCGATGTTTGCGCGTGTGTGGAATATACTTCTGCTCCATATAAGCGCGAAATGCAAAGATCAAGGTCAGAAGGATAAAGAACAGTGGACTAACGGTCATGAAATCATCCATCAGCCATAGTAGAGCCGCTACTGCTCCGCCAATGCCCAATCCCCAGCCATACACCCGATACCCTTCTGTCTGCGACAAATATTCCTTCTTGGAGCTGCGAAGTTCTTCTTCGTTCAGAACCCGTTTTTGCGCCATTCCATGAACGAGAAACAGACCTACTGCGGCGTACGCGTACAAATAAGCGATATAAGACATCTTCGCCCTCCGTTCTTGGTTGGATCTATGCATCAATTTCCGGTAGATCTACTGATTAAGACGTTTGGGAACGGCTGTTGGTTTCTCTCTTTTTGAATAAAAAAGTCCCTTTCGCTTCATCCAGCAAAAGGGACTTCCAAATCGGGGCACAGCCAACAACTGCCAAACCCTTCGCTTATTGAACGAACAGAACCTTATGCACCCGTTTCACGTACAAACGAAGGCAGCAGATCTACAAGGGTATCTGGTTTTTCTACTGTAATAAGGGCTTTACCGATATGCTTGCGTTCGGTCATTGGCGCCTTGGTCGCCGGGAATTCCAGTCTTTCTCCACTGGACAATACCGCCACACTTGGCAGTACGCCGCTTGTATTGTAGGCAGCAACCAGACGGGTGCCGTTTGGTTTGACTCGCTTGCCTTCCTTGAACTCAAAGGTTACGATCCCCTTGCCGCCGCGTCCCTGCGATGGGTACTCCAATAGCATGGAGCGTTTGGCATACCCGAGATCGCTGACTACCAGCACTTCCCCTTCATCGCCGGTCACGAACAAGGCAGCCGTCACCTCGTCGCCTTCTTTAAGTTGAATCCCACGCACGCCGGTCGATACCCGGCCCATGGTGGACACTTCCTGCTCACCGAATCGAATACTCATCCCTTCTGCGGTTACGAGCAGAATGTCCTTATCCCCATCGCTGAGGTTGACCTGAAGCACTTCGTCTCCTTCGGTCAGCTTGCAGGCTGCCACTCCGCCTGTCCGTTTGGTCGCATACTCTTTGAGCAGCGTCCGTTTAACCTGCCCTTTTCGGGTAACGAAGACCAGCGACTGCTCAGACTCTTCCAGCTCCTTGACCGGAATCACCGATACAATCCGTTCTTCCTTGTCGAGTGGAATCACGTTGACAATGGCCGTACCATTATCCTTCCACTTGAATTCCGGAATCTGATGCACCGGCAGCAGATAGAACTGTCCACGCTGCGTAAACACCAGCAGGCGATCCAGTGTGCTGACATCCAGCAGATGACGGATGTAGTCGCCGTCCCGAACACCGGAAGCATTGCGGTCACTACCCGAACGAGTGAAGGACGGCATGCCTGTACGCTTGACGTAACCTTCCTGCGACAGTGAGACAATCACTTCTTCCTGCGGGATCATCACTTCCAGATTGAGCTTGATCTCTTCTACTTCGCTTTGCAGTTCGGAGCGGCGGGCGATACCGAACTTATCGCGGATCTCCGTCAATTCCTTGCGAATAACACCGTTCAGCTTGCGATCGCTGGACAGAATACCTTCCAGCATCGCAATGCGTTTCTCCAGATCGGCATGTTCCTTCTCCAGCTGCGTAATCTCCAGGTTGGTCAACCGATAGAGCTGGAGGGTCAGGATCGAATCGGCCTGACGTTCGGTGAATCCAAACATCCATTGCAGATTGTTCTGTGCGTCCTGACGATTCTTGGAAGCGCGGATGGCTGCGACCACATCATCGAGAATATTGAGCGCCTTGACGAGGCCTTCCAGTACGTGGGAGCGGTCTTTGGCCTTATCCAGTTCGTGGGTCGTCCGCTTGGTAATGACTTCACGTTGATGGGCAATATAAGCTTCAAGAATCGCTTTGACACCCAGCTGCTGCGGCGCCTTGTTGACGATGGCAACCATATTGAAGTTGTAGCTGACCTGTAGATCGGTTTTCTTGAGCAGATAAGCCAGGATACCATTAGCATCGGCGTCTTTCTTCAACTCAACGACAATTCGCATACCCTCACGACCGCTCTCGTCCCGCACTTCCGCGATGCCTTCGACTTTTTTCTCCAGTCGAATATTCTCCATCGCCGTGACCAGGCGTGATTTGACCACTTGATAGGGAATCTGGGTGACGACAATCTGCTGCTTGCCGCCGCGCAGACTCTCAATGTCCGTCTTGGAACGAATCTGAATCTTGCCGCGTCCGGTGGAATAAGCTTCCCGAATCCCGGCTTCACCCATGACGATGCCGCCTGTCGGGAAATCCGGTCCCTGAATATGCTGCATGATCCCATCCAGATCAATCTCTGGATTCTCCATAACAGCGATGCAGGCATCAATCACTTCCTGAAGATTATGCGTGGGAATCTCGGTAGCGAAGCCTGCCGAGATTCCGCTGACACCATTGACCAACAGGTTGGGATAACGGGCAGGCAGTACAACCGGCTCCTTGGCCGTATTGTCGAAGTTATCCTTGAACTGGACGGTGCGCTTATCAATGTCCCGCAGCATCTCCATGGCGATGGTGGACAGACGCGCTTCGGTATACCGCATCGCTGCCGCCGGGTCATCGTCAATCGAGCCCCAGTTGCCGTGTCCATCTACCAGAGTGTGTGCCATCTTCCATGGTTGGGCCATCCGTACCATACCTTCGTAGATGGAAGAGTCACCATGTGGGTGATAGTTACCCATCACATCGCCGACCGTTTTGGCCGACTTGCGATAGCCTTTTTCCGGCGTGTTGCCCGACTCGTACATGGCATACAGAATCCGGCGCTGGACGGGCTTCAGCCCGTCCCGCACATCGGGAATCGCCCGATCCTGAATAATATATTTGGAATACCGGCCGAAGCGGTCGCCGACCACTTCTTCGAGAAATGCCGGTTTGAATAGTTCTTCCGGTACACTCATTGGTTAAAAATCCCCTTTTGCCCTTTATTCTTCGACTTCGGTAAAGTCCACATGCTCCACGATCCAGCGTTTGCGCGGATCTACCTTGTCGCCCATCAGCGTCGATACGCGGCGTTCCGCCTTGGCTGCATCTTCAATCTGCACCTGAAGCAGCGTGCGCGTCGCCGGGTCCATGGTCGTCTCCCACAGCTGCTCCGGGTTCATCTCCCCTAGGCCTTTATAGCGCTGAAGTTCAACGTTTTTCGCATTTTTGGTCAGCTTCTCCAACTCTTCGTCGCTCCAAGCGTAGGCAATCTCGTTCTTGCGCGAACCTTTGCGTGTGATCTTGAACAGCGGCGGCTGGGCAATATAGACGCGGCCCTGATCGATCATTGGCTTCATGTAGCGGTAGAAGAAGGTCAGCAGCAGCACCTGGATATGCGCACCGTCCGTGTCGGCGTCGGTCATGATGACAATCTTCGAGAAGTTGCTGTCCTCGATCGAGAAGTCCGGTCCGATCCCTGCGCCAATCGCCGATACGATCGCCCGGTATTCTTCATTCTTGAGAATCTCGGCCAGCTTGGCCTTCTCCGGATTCAGCGGCTTGCCCTTGAGCGGCAGAATCGCCTGAATCTTGGAATCGCGCCCCTGCTTGGCAGAGCCGCCGGCAGAATCACCTTCGACGATAAACAGCTCAGTCTTGGTGAAGTCCTTGGACTGAGCCGGTGTCAGCTTGCCGTTCAGGTTGGAACTTTCGCTGCGCTTCTTGCCGGTGCGCATCTCATCGCGTGCTTTGCGTGCCGCTTCCCGTGCTCTGGCAGCCTGAACCGCCTTGCGGATCAGAACCTGGGCAGCCTGGGGATTCTCCTCCAGAAATTGTGCCGTCTTATCGGAGACCACCGAATCGACTGCGCTGCGTGCCGAGGCGCTGCCGAGCTGATCTTTGGTCTGGCCGACAAATTCCACATCGCCCATCTTCACGCTGATGACGGCCATCATGCCTTCGCGCAGATCGCCGCCTTCCAGGTTCTTGTCCTTCTCCTTCAGCACGCCAACCTTGCGCGCATATTCGTTCAGTACGCGTGTATAGGCCGTCTTGAAGCCCGTCTCGTGCGTACCGCCGCCTCGGGTCGGGATCGAGTTGACAAACGAAGCGATCGTCTCGGTATATCCCGCGTTGTATTGGAAGGCCACTTCGACCTCGATTTCGTCCTTTTCGGCGTAGAAGCGAACCACATCGTGCAGCACTTCCTTGCCTTCGTTGAGGAATTCGACGAACTGCTTCGCGCCGCCCTCATAATAAAACTCTTCGTTCGTATCCGTGCGATGATCCGTCAGCACGATTCGCAGTCCCGAGTTCAGGAACGCGATCTCCTGAAGACGCTCCGCCAGCGTATTGTAGTTCAGCGAGATGCCGGCTTTGAACACGCGAATATCCGGCTTGAACGTAACCTTCGTGCCGGTCTGTCTCGTATTGCCCAGCACCTCGAGTCCGGTTACCGGCTCACCAACGTGCTCTGCACCCTTCTTGTCCACGCGATACTCAAACCGCTGGCGATGAATCTTGCCGTCGCGGTAGATTTCCACCTCCAGCCACTCCGACAGCGCATTGGTGACCGATGCACCTACGCCGTGCAGACCGCCGGATTTCTTGTATCCTCCGCCACCAAACTTGCCGCCAGCGTGCAGAACTGTATAGACAACCTGCGGAGTGGGTACGCCGCTCTTGTGCATCCCCGTTGGAATCCCCCGCCCATTGTCGCGTACGGTAACCGATCCATCCTTGTTTAAGCTCACTTCAATCCGATCGCAATATTTAGCCAGATGTTCATCAACTGCGTTATCCACGATCTCCCACACCAGATGGTGAAGACCCGAGGAGCTGGTGCTCCCGATATACATGCCCGGCCGTTTGCGGACGGCGACCAGACCTTCTAACACCTGAATATCGTCTGCGTCGTATCCCTGAACGACCTGCGGGACCGCTGTCTGTTGTGCCGTATCGATCTGTTCGGCCATGAATTCTCCCTCTTTCTCTCTTGCTCGCTTTTTGCCTCCGGATGGTTCATATGCCGAAATGCAAACAAGTGTTTTCATTTTTGCTCTTTTTATTCTAAGTCAAAACGTCCCTCTTCGTAAAGACAGCAAACGAAATAATCACAGAAACAGCCGCCCAGACGGCCAAAGTTCCCAATGAAAACCCTAAAGTCATGCCTTTAATTGGAGCGGGATTACCCGCCAGATATTCGGTCAGTCCGAGATTGACCATAAACAAATATTTGGCGCTTGTCCAGGCCGACGCCATATTCGTGAGGATGGAACCAGAGATCAGGGCGGCCATCATCACCACAATGCTGGCTGCTGTGCTGCGTACAAGAACTGACACCATGAAGGCCAGCAGCGCTACAACAACGCCAACAAACCATACCAGTCCTGCCTGCATAAGCAGATACTGCCACTGAGGTGTCGCCTGCACATAAGTCAGATCGACATCCGAACCATTCAGCACGAACCCGGTAAAGATCGGAATATTCCAGCCGGAATAACCGAAGAATACGCCGGCAATCAGATAGCAGATCAGATAGGCGCTGGCTACAATCAAAGAGACGAACATGAGCAGCGCCATGAGTTTACTAAGCAGCACCTTCCATCTGCGTACCGGACGTGTCAGCAGCATCTTGATCGTGCCTGTTGTGCGTTCGGAGGATACCAGATCCGAGGCAATCGTCAGAATCATGAGCGGAATAAATAACGTGGCGGAATTGTTAATAAACTCGCGGGTAAAGGTGACGCCTCCCGGTTCGTTGGGGTTCACATCATGATCGAGATAGTATTGCATCTGCTGAATATAGATCTGCCGATAAACCTTCCACTCCTGGGGAACGCGGTCACTGCTGAGTGAGTTCTGATTATCGATGATCGCCTGCTGAACTTCAAGCCGCCAATCACTGCCGTAGCTATCGCGTCTTTCCAGCGATTGCTTCATTTGAGCATAACTGAAGATCGGCACCAGAACGGCGAGGATTAGCAGCACGATATAGAAGCGCTTTTTCTTGATGATCTTCACGACTTCATTTTGCACCATGGCCCAAAAACGTTTCACTCGATGCCTTCCCCCTCCGTCATTTGCAGGAATAGACGCTCCAGCGTCGGAGCGACCCGATGCACGCCTCTTACTGCGACTCCTTCGCGGACCATTCGATCCAATACTTCCGCTACCCGTTCTTCAGGCGTCTCGGTCACGATACTGCGTTCATTCATTAGAGCTGCGGCGGCATCTTCAAGCACGGCGGCTCCGACAGCATCGACGATTCTGACATCGACATAGGATTCCAGCAGCTTCAGTGCCTTCTCCTTGGGTTCGACATCCCAGATCACCATACCGCGCCCCGTGCCCATCAATTCCTCCACAGAACCAACAGCAAGCTCTCTGCCTCCACCAATAATCGCCACCCGATCACAGAGCAGTTGAATCTCGCTCAACAGGTGACTGGAGACAAACACGGCTAGACCGCCGGCAGCCAGCTCGCGGATAAAAGCTCTCATCTCTTTGATTCCTTTGGGGTCAAGGCCGTTGGTCGGCTCATCCAGAATGAGCAGCTTGGGTCTGCCCAGCAGAGCCTGAGCGATGCCCAGCCGCTGACGCATCCCCAATGAATACGTGCGTACTTTCTCATGAATCCGGCCGCCCAGATGAACCAACTGCGTGACCTCATGGATGCGATCTTCGTCGATTCCTTCCTGCATGCGCGCAAAGTGCATCAGATTCTCCCACCCTGTCAAAAAAGGATACATCTCCGGATTCTCAACGATGGAGCCGACATACTGAAGCGCTTGTTCAGGCTGCTTCTGTACGTCATACCCACAGATTGACACACTGCCTGAAGTTGGACGAATCAACCCGACCAACATGCGTATTGTGGTCGTCTTGCCTGCACCATTGGGTCCCAAAAAGCCAAAAATCTCGCCTTCGCGTACGTCGAAATTGATGCTATGAATGATCGTCTTGCGCCCGATGCGCTTGTGCAGGTCTCGGACATGCAGGACGGAAGCATTATCTGGCTGCTGCATCTGTCATCGCCTCTTTCTATGGGGTCTGCTAGCTATGCCTGTCCTACTTCATTCCCTGTACGATTCGTTGGGCGATCCGTTCATAACCATCCGAGTTGGGATGAAAATGGTCAAAAGACAGGTAAGCTCCAGGGTCACGCTGGAACAGGTCGAAGGTAGGCGTCAGCATCATATTCTCTCGCTCTATAATCCGTGCAGCGGCCTCTGCATTCCATAAGGTGATGCCCCGATTGCCTTCTTCACGCAGCGCTTCTACATCGCCAAAGGGATTATATAAGCCTACATAAACCACTTTGGCGTTCGGATTGATCTCACGCAGTTTATCGAGCGCCTGAGCCAGCCGCTGCTGGGCGCCGGGCAATGCCTGTTCGAGCGCGGCTGGATTGGGTGTACCCGAACCGGTCTGCAACGCCGCACCTCCCTGGAACAAATCATTGGCTCCGATCGACAGCAGAATCACATTCGCTTTTTTGAGCACATATTGTACGCCGGGTTCCTGCAATTCGTCCAGCAGTTCCTGCGTAGTCATACCGTTGATGCCAAGATTATTGAGAAATTGTACGGGCTGTTTGTCTTCTGCTTCAAGCAGCGCCGCCGTTCGTCGGGCAAAGCCCTGTCCGGTCGTGTCTCCCGTGCCCTTTGCCAGAGAGTCGCCTATTGCAGCGATGCGGTAGCTGTCCCCTTCGGCTTGCGGATCACGCTGAGTGAGCGGCGCTTCAGCCGATGCTTGCGAATCCATGAGGTTCGGTCTGGGGAACATCAACTGCTTGGCTCCATAGGCAAAACCCACGATCAACAGCAGAGTAGCTGCCGCCGAGAGCCATGCGGACAGCCGCCATATCCACTTCCACGAATTCATATTACTCCTCCTTAGTCGGCCTCTATCCCTTCTGCCGCACAGCACTACCGCTCTGTACCCGGCGAAGGTAAGGTTACGCTTGTCCAAAACGAGCTAGACCCATGCGCGTTTCGTCCAAACGTAAACCTACGATTTGATCGGGTACAGAGCACTGGAACTCTCTACCCAGCGAAGGTGAGGTTACGCTTGTCCAAAACGCGCTAGACCCATGCGCGTTTCGTCCAAACGTAAACCTATGATTTGACCGGGTACAGAGCACTGGAACTCTCTACCCAGCGAAGGTGAGGTTACGCTTGTCCAAAACGCGCTAGACCCATGCGCGTTTCGTCCAAACGTAAACCTATGATTTGACCGGGTACAGAGTACTACGTACTAAAGATAATTGTTGGCTAGGCAATTTGCAAACGCACCAAAAAGTTTTTTTGATTTTTTTGCAGAAAACACTTGCCAAGCGTTATATATCCGTGATAAGATATTTCTTGTCGCCGGGGACAACGTTAAAAAACGCCGAGCGGCCGCTAGAAGAAATATGGGACATTAGCTCAATTGGCAGAGCATTCGACTCTTAATCGACAGGTTGTAGGTTCGATTCCTACATGTCCCATTCCTTTATATAATGAAGAAACCCAATCTCCCTCCCGGGAGATTGGGTTTCTTTGTATCTCTCGTATACGCGTATATCCATATACGTATATATTCCATGAGCCTCAATTCAGGCTTTCCTTTCCCTAACTGACCCTAAGGAGCCTGTTCGCAGTCTCTTTACCCGATAAACAGCTGGACCCAATATCCGTTAAAGTAACCGGCCCCAATAGAGGTAAAGTTGGGGTTCAAAATATTGGCTCGATGTCCCTCACTATTCATCCATGCCTTCATCACACTCTCTGGCGAACGCTGTCCCTGCGCAATGTTTTCCCCTGCTGCGCGGTAAGGGATCTTTTGCAGGCTAAGCAGATTAAAGGGTGAACCATAGGTGGGTGACTGATGGTCAAAATAGTTTTTCTTCGACATATCAGCGGCTTTTAGCTGTGCGGCACGTGATACATTGGCCTGCAAAGTCAGCGGCTTCAGTCCTGCCTGACGACGCTCCAGGTTGACCAGATAGATCACCTTGGCCGTAAACTGATTTTTGTCTGTCGTCGTCTTGGCATACGCTGCCTGATAAGGCGTCTGGGCAGCCGTCTGCTCCAGCGGCACGCCTAGATAGGCGCCGCCAAACGTCAGCGCAGCCGCCAAAGCGAGTGCAGCACGTCTCTTCTTTTTCTTGGTCATGGTTGTTCCTCCTCACAAGATGACTGAATAACCAGCAGCGACTTGGAACCCTGTTGAACAAAAAGGTTCCGCTCATAAAAGCCGGAACCTCAGGGACACCTGTTCAATTTGCAAAGATGGACTTCCAATGGATGATGCTAAGAATCTAAGCGAATCTACGCTAGTTGAGTTCTCTAAAGGACTACAGCGACTTGATAAATCGGCAGCCGTATTTCTCAAAACCAGCATGACGATAGAATTCATGAGCACCCAGACGATCTTCCCGGTTGATGCCCGTCAAGAACAGGGCGCGGCAGCCCGATTCAGCCGCCCACTCCTCAGCCTGACGAACCAATTGACGTCCAATGCCGCAGCCGCGGCAATCTTCATCCACGATCAGACCCGCAATCTGAGCGGTCTTGGATTCGCTGCCTCGTGCGGCAATCAGACGCAAAGCGATCATGCCCACTGGCTTGCCATTGCGTTCTGCCAAATAAGTGCGATAGTTCGGATCCTGCTCTCGGCTCTCCAACTGTTCTCTCATTACGCTTGGTGTCGTAGGATAAGACAGTTTTCGCATCAGCTTCGTTAAGACCTCAGCATCGCTGCAGGCCGCTACGCGAAGGTCAGCCGTTTTTTCCAATACATAGGTTGTCATCCGAAATACTCCTCTTTTAGCAGACCGGCCGCTTCACGGGCACGGCTGCGCGCAGTTTCGACATCTTCCGCCGCGCTAAGCGCAACGGCCATTCTGCGTCCCGGTTTGGAATCCGGCTTACCGAATACCCGAACCTGGGTACGCGGGACGCTCATCGCTTCCGACAGTCCTCCGACGGCAAAATGCTCGCTTGCCTGGCTTGCTTTTAACGTTGCCGAAGCGCCTGGGGTCAACAGTTCGACTCCCGTGACGGGAAGTCCAAGAATCGCCCGCACATGCAGCGCAAACTCCGACAGATCCTGCGTCGCCATCGTCACCATTCCGGTGTCGTGTGGACGCGGAGATACTTCACTGAACACAACGCCATCCCGGGTCAGGAACAGCTCGACGCCAAACAATCCATATCCGCCAAGTTCGTCTGTAATCGTCTTGGCGATCTGCTTGGCTTCTTCCAACTTAGGCTCATCCATCGGATGCGGCTGCCACGATTCCACGTAGTCGCCGCCCTGCTGAATGTGTCCGATTGGCGGGCAGAACGTGGTTCCCGATACGCTTCGGACGGTAAGCAGGGTGATCTCGCTCTCAAATGGTACGAAAGCTTCAACGATCACACGGGTCTGGTTCTTCGCTCTTGCGCCTTCCAGAGCGAACTGCCAGCACGCCTCCGCATCTTCCGGAGCCTTGAGCACACTCTGGCCTTTGCCCGATGAGCTCATCAGCGGCTTGATGACGCATGGCGCCCCCAGCTCTGCAACCGCCGCCTTCAGCTCGTCCAGCGTATCGGCGAAACGGTAAGCCGCAGTAGGCAGTCCCAGCTTCTCCGCCGCCAGCCGGCGAATCCCTTCGCGGTCCATCGTGAGACGTGCAGCGGTTGCTGTCGGAATGACCTGGAATCCTTCGCTCTCGAGCTGTTGAAGCATCGGGGTTGCGATGGCTTCAATCTCGGGAACGATCAGATCGGGCTTCTCCTGAAGCACCAATTCACGCAGCGCCTGCGCGTCCAACATATCGATCACATGGCTGCGATGAGCCACCTGCATGGCCGGAGCCCCTTCGTAACGATCTATCGCAACGCACTCTACACCGAGCCGCTGCGCCTCAATCACGACTTCCTTGCCCAGTTCGCCGCTCCCGAGAAGCATGATCTTCTTCGCGTTTGCGGATCTTGGAGCCCCCCACATCGTTTGACCAACTCCTACGACTTTTTGTTTGTCCCTTTCTATTTTGTAGGCTGAAACGCTGAATTGCAACCCTGATAAATCAAATTTTTATGAAAAAATGACGAAAACCCGCGAAAAAAGTCGCGGGTTTTCTGCATATTTATTTTGTTAACAGTTAAACTTTCAAGTCACGGAAAACGTTACAGAAAACGGAATTGAGCCTCAACCAAGCCATTGTAGATGCCCTCATGGTGAATCAATTCCTCGTGGGTTCCCTGCTCTTTGATCTCACCGTGATCCAAGACAATGATCTTGTCCGCATGACGGATGGTGGAGAGTCGGTGTGCCACGATAAATGAAGTCCGGCCTTTCAGCAGTACCTTGAGTGCCTCTTGGATCTTCAGTTCCGTCTCGGTATCAATGCTGGCCGTCGCTTCGTCCAGAATCAGAATACGCGGATCGGCAAGTAGAGCGCGTGCGAAGGAGAGAAGCTGTCGCTGCCCCATCGATAAGGCGCTGCCGCGTTCTTCGACCTCGGTATCATAACCCGCCGGAAGGGCCGCGATAAATTCATGGGCATCCACAGCGCGGGCAACCCGCTCAATCTCTTCGTCTGTCGCATCCAGACGACCGAAGCGGATATTGTCACGAATCGTACCCGAGAAGATAAAGGTATCCTGAAGCACAATCCCGATCTGTGCACGCAGCGTCTCCAATTTGACGTCCCGCACGTCGATTCCATCAATCTTCACTGCACCCTGGGTCACATCATAGAAACGGCTGAGTAGATTAATAATCGTCGATTTGCCCGAGCCCGTGTGACCGACCAATGCGATGGATTGACCCGCCTTGGCCTCGATGTCGATTCCTTTGAGCGCCTGGCGTCCAGGTTCATATTCAAATACAACCTTCTCCAGCTTCACGCTGCCCTGAATCTTGGGCAATGGCTTCGCGTCCGGCTTGTCGTCAATATTTGGCTTCTCGTCGAGGAACTCGAAGATCCGCTCGGACGAAGCCATCGCTACCAGTACCTGATTGTACATTTGACCCAGACGGTTGATCGGGTCCCAGAAGTTGCCCACATAGTTGGCGAATGTGACCAGCAGACCGACTGTCACTTCACCCTGCTGAATCAGATGCGCTCCATACCAGAACAGGATCATTGAACCGACACCGCCCGTCGTATCGATCAGTGGGCCGAACGTCTGGTTCATGGTCGATGCGCGGTTCCACGACTTCAGGCTTGCTTTGTTCAAGCCATCGAAGAACTTCATGTTTTCTTTTTCCTGCGTGTAAGCCTGCGTGACCCGAATGCCCTGAATCGCTTCGTTCAAGTGTGAATTGATCCGCGAGTTCTTCATCCGTACATCCTGCCAGGCCATCCGGATTTTCTGCCGCAGTTTGGTTGAGATAAAGAACATCACAGGAACGGTCAGAATAACCGCCAGCCCCAGCTTCCAGTTGATGAGCAGCAGAATGATGATAATGCCTGTTAACTGTACACAGTCGATAACCGCGTTCACTGCACCGCCGGTAAACAGATCCTGAAGCGAGTTGACGTCGTTGGTCACCCGCACCAACACGGAGCCGGCAGGTCTTTTATCAAAAAAGTTGAACGACAGCTTCTGAATATGTGTGAACAACGAAGCCCGAATGTCGTAGATGACTTTCTGCCCAATGATGTTCGTATATTTGATCCGATACACGTTGGCCGCCCATTGAAGCACATACAAGCCCAATACAGAGGCCGTCACGGTATAGAGAAGAGGCAGATTACCCGGCTTAATCGCTTTGTCGATGGCGAGTACACCTGTTAAATAAGGTACCGCCAGCTTGGTGATGGTGCCGAGTATCGTCATCAGAATAATCAGGGGAAGCAGCTGCTTGGCATAAGGACGCATATAGCTGAACAGCCGGGCGAACTGCTTCCAGTTGAACGCCTTGTCAATCTCGTCGTCATCCTTATAGATGAAGCGTTCATGCTTCTGGCTGCCCTGCACGGACGATTTGCTTTTTACCTCTTCGGTATGGGTACTCACAGGCTCGCCCCCCCTTCACTAGACTCTTCTGTCCGGGCGATATGATCCGCATACTGAATGGCATACACATCGTGATAAGGTCCCGGCTGACGAATCAGCTCGCTGTGTTTACCGCGCTGAACGACCCGTCCTTCATTCAGCACCAGAATCTCGTCCGCATGACGAAGCGATGAGATGCGGTGCGCGATGATGAAGGTGGTTCGTCCCCGCATGACTTCCTGGAAGCCGGCCTGAATCTCATGTTCCGTCTCCATGTCAACCGCGCTGGTCGCATCATCCAGAATCAGGATCTTGGGATTCTTGAGCAGCGCCCTTGCAATGGCGATCCGCTGCTTCTGCCCGCCCGAGAGTCCCATCCCCCGTTCACCAACCACCGTGTCGTAGCCGTCCGCCATTTCCATAATAAAATCATGGGCTTTGGCCAGCTTGGCTGCGCGAATGATCTCGTCCATCGACACATGGTTCATCCCATAGGAGATGTTGCCCCGGATGCTGGAGGAGAACAGGAACGTCTCCTGGAAGACCGTCGCAATCTGTCCCCGCAGATCTTCTACCCGAATATCACGGATGTCCATGCCATCGAACGTGATGGAACCCTCGGTGACATCATAAGCTCTCATCAGCAGTTGAATAATGGTTGATTTGCCCGAACCCGTACCGCCAAGCAGCCCAATGACCTTGCCGGGAGGCGCATCCAGCGAGATGTCGTGAACGGCACGCAGTTTGTTGCCATAAGCGAATCCTACACGTTCAAAAGTGACATGACCGCGAGCCTGTTCAGCAGACAGTGCGATCGCTCCTTCTTTGTCCCGAACTTCAATCGGCTGATTCAGAATCTCCAGCACCCGTTCGCCCGAAGCTTCCGATTGGGTGTAGTTATTAATATGGAAACCCAGTCCCCACATGGGACCGATGATATACCAGATCAAGCTGAAGAAAGCGACCAATTCACCAATGGTCAGCGTTCCTCGAACGACCATCGTCCCGCCGATCCCCAGCAGCAGCACGGCACAACCGGATGCCAGCAGTTCCATGACCGGGAAGTAGCGGCTCCACAGACCGGAAGCATGCAGCTGATTGTCCTTGTAGCGATCATTACGCAGAGAGAACTTGCTCACTTCATAAGGTTCGCGGGCGAAGGCCTTAACCGTACGCACGCCCGTCACATTCTCCTGCACGGCGGTCGTCAATGAACCCAATGCCAGGCGCATCTCCTGGAACGCCGGGTGAATCCGCGATTCAAAGCGCAGAGCCACGAACACCAGAAGTGGGATGGTGACCAACGTGAACAGCGTCAGCTGCCAATTGATCGAGAGCATCATCGCCGAGCCGAAGCCGACCATCAGGAACAAGTTGAGAATCTGGGCGAAGCCGAAGCCGATGAAGTTGCGGATCGCTTCGAGGTCACCCGTCAGACGAGACATCAAATCGCCCGTCTTGGCTGTATCGTAATAGCGGAACGACAGAAACTGCAATTTCTCGTAACAAGCATTGCGGAGACGGTAAGCCAGGAAGTTACCAAGTCGCGCGCCGAAGAAGCCGTGCAGGAACTGCATGCACGCTTTGAGTGCGACCACGCCAAGCACGGCGAGCGCCAGTTGGGGAACACGTTCAAAATTGCGGGGTGTGATGACATCGTCAATCAGCACTTGAAGCAGTTTGGGGTATACCAACCCCAGAGCGGTGGCCAATGCCAGGAAAAGAATCGAGATAAACATATACGCTTTCTTTTCCCAATAATACTCTTGCAGTCGCCTGAGAACGTTCATGTCTTTCCTCCTCGTTTTCGGGATTTCAATGGCGGTCTTGCACCCGATCTCCCAATTTCCGTATACGGTCTTTTATTGCTTGAGCATAATGCAGTTTATCACCGCGTCTTTATCCCGGCAAAGCGAGGAAAAAAGCATATTTTGTCAAGGGAGCGTCTCTGCCCCCGACTGATGATGTCAGCGTATACATTCATATCAAATGGTCTTTTATCCTCGCTTATCCGGCAAGTTTGGCGCATTTCGCTCAAAAAATCGAAAACGCTTTTCATTTTTGCTGAAATTCCTGATCCTCACACAAAAAAAGCCCCCTCTCCAAGGCGGCTTTCCTTTTCCTATTTGTTCAATATGACGACATGATCGTCCACCATCGCGTCATCTTGCTCCATTCGCCCATCTTAGGATCTACAGCTGCTCTTCGGGAATAAAGCGGAGTGCAGCCGAATTGACGCGATAATGCAGTTTCTCTTCCGTCGGGCCATCATAGAGCAAATAACCCAGCCGCAGCCCGGTTAACCGGCTGATTAAGGCCGTACGCACTTCTCCTCCACCAAGGTCAGCCTTACGGCGAACGAGATGGCTATCCGCCGTACGGGAGAACGCCAACCAGCCATCGCCGGCGTCATAGCGATACCGGGCATCGAACAACACATCTCCACTCCACCGATCGATGTAAAGACCCGGTCGCTGCTCATTCCAGTAGGCATTATCATACGGAGGTTCCATCTCGCCCAGCACCATCACACGATATTCCAGGTCGCTCAATTCCCGCCGCAGACGCTCCCGATCCGCATCCGTATTCCAATGGTCGCGCAGGAATTCGTCTCTGCCGGAATGTTGACGGTACAGGCGGTAATGGCCGAAGCTGCGTTTGTAATAGCCCTGATGTTCTTCTTCCGCTGGATAAAAAGGACCTGCATCCACGATCTCCGTCACAATCCTGCCTTTGAAACGACCGCTTTTCTGCAGCGCCTGCTTCGAGGCCTCTGCTTCCTGACGCTGATCTTCATTGTGCACAAAAATGGCGGTGCGATAGGAAGCTCCCCGATCCTGAAACTGACCGCCTGAATCGGTAGGGTCGATCTGCTGCCAGAACAATTCAAGCAGACGCGTATACGGAAAAAGAGCGGGATCAAATGTAATCTGCACCGCTTCTGCGTGTCCGGTCGTCTCGCTGGCCACTTCTTCGTACGTAGGATTCACTGTATGACCACCCGTGTAGCCCGAGACCACTTCGATAATACCGGGCAGCTCATCAAATGGAGCAACCATACACCAGAAGCAGCCGCCTGCAAAAGTCGCTTGTTCGATGGAACTTCCGGGAATCCGAGTTTTCTGTGGACCAGACGTCCCGACAGCGGCAGATGGATAAGATGCAGAGGCCGTTCTTGCACGGAAAATGGAACGTTTGCCTATCGTTTTTTTACGCGGAATCCAGAATTTGCTGCCTTTCATGCTGCTCCCCCTCTCCGCTTTATTGAACCTGCCTCAGCCCAAGATCACACATTTCGCATCTTCACCATGTCCAATCTGCTTCGATCGAACGATGGGAATCTGCCGCTCTCGTGTCTGCTCCAGAAGATAGTCGTGGACCACATCGGATTCGCCGCGGCCCTCAAGCTCCGTGAAGGTGCCCAGCAGCAGACCCGAACAGCGATCCAGCGCTCCTGTCTGCGACAATTGAGCCAGCAGCGATAATATACGGCTTGCGTTGCCGCTCAATGATTCCAACAGCAGTACCTTCCCCGTTACATCCGGCCAATACGGAGTTCCCGCCAGCTTCAGCAGACAGCGCAGATTACCGCCGATTACATCACCGTTCAGATCCTCACCCTGCAAAAACTCAAAATCAAACGTGTATAAATCCGGCAGTCCCTCAAAAAAAGTCCGATAGAACGCTTCACGCTGACGTTCACGGTAAGTACCCACCAGATTCAGGATACGATAATGATAGGTATGGATGCCTGAACGTGCCGAGATGGCGTTCAGCACCGCGCATAGATCGCTTAGTCCGAACAGCGGTTTATTGGCACGTTGGATCGCTGGATAATCCAGCAGAGGCAGCATCTGATTGGCCGAGTCGCCCCCGGACAGATCGAAGATCGCAGCCACTTGGGGATCGGCAAACAAACGATGAAGTTCATCCGCCCGTTCCTGCGGTGTGCCGCTAAAGGGGCCTATTCGACGCATCAGCGTACGCGACTCTTCGACCTTGAGGCCTACTTCGCGCAAATAAGAGCCAAGCTCGTCAATCCGTGCGCGAGATTCGGGGACGATCCCATCCGAGCAGGCGATCAAGGCTACCGTATCACCCGGTCGAAATCGGAATGAGGACATGTTCATCTCTCCTTTGGTTCTGACTCGGTGAAGCTTATAAGCAGATGCTCTGCTGCCTCACGTTTTCTTTTTTATTTTACATGATTGAAGGGCTTTTTTCTTGCCTGGCGGCTGAAGGATTACTTCGTCGATTTTTTGATCGATTTTTCGATTTATTTTGGGTTTTCTATTGTGAATTTTTCACTATATTAATTTGCTTTTTAAATGTATATGGATGCCGCCTGTATGCAAACAAAAACCTTTGACTTGTGGCCAAAGGTTTCTGTCCTTTTTACGAATATTCAATTTGATCCTATCCAATGATGTCCCTTACATCAACGTTTCGCGCTGCGGCGGAGCGTACTTGCCCTCTGTCTGCTGTTGACCAATCTGTTCGGGCGGCAGAGGCTTGCTGTAATAGAATCCTTGGACATTATAACAATGCAGATCCTGAAGCATCGATACCTGTTCGTGCGTCTCGACCCCTTCAGCAATGATCTTGAGTCTAAGCTGACGCGCCATCGAGATAATCATCTCGGCGATGGCCTTGCTGTCGCGGTCGGTGGTCATCTTGCGAATAAATGAACGATCAATCTTAAGACTGTTGATCGGCAGACTGTGCAGATAACTGAGTGAGCTGTAGCCCGTGCCGAAGTCGTCCATCGAAACCGAGATCCCCGTTCCCTTGAGCTTTTCCAGAATCTCGATGACATGTTCTTCATTGTGCATCATTGCGCTCTCGGTAATCTCCAGTTCCAGCATATGCGGGTCGAACCCCGTTTCCTCCAGCGTATCCATAATGGTTTCAAAAATGTCTGGCTTCATCAGATGCACCTGGGAAATGTTGACGGCGATCGGCAGCTTCTCCAATCCTGCTTCCTCCCAATGCTTGGACTGCAAGCAAGCCGTTCGCAGGACCCACTGCTCAATGGGCACAATCATGCCGCTCTTCTCCGCGAGAGGAATAAAGCGCAGAGGGGAAATCTCTCCCTGAACGGGATGATCCCACCGGAGCAGAGCTTCATAACCCGTCGCCTGCCCATTACGAATGTCAAACTTGGGCTGATACATCAGTCGAAGCTGATTGCGCTCCATAGCATGTTCAAGATCCTGTTCCAGCAGGATTTCCTGAAGACTGTTGCGATCACTAACCGGATCATAAAAGCGATACTGTGAGCTTCCGTTCTGCTTGGCTTCATACATGGCGGAATCCGCATGTTTGGTCAACAGGTCCCCGGACAGCCCATCTTCCGGATACAGGGCAATACCTACAGATGCCGACAGTTTAACGGTATGTTTGCCGATTTCGAAGGGCTCATCCAGACATTTTACAATGCGATCCGCCCATTTCTCCACCTCGGCCCGCCGATGGATACTCGGTAGGATGGCCGTAAATTCGTCCCCTCCCATGCGGGCCAGAAACGCGCCGTTGGGCAGGCTCTCCTTAATCAACTTGGCAGCATGCTTGATGACCCGATCACCAAAAGCATGACCAAAGAAGTCATTTACACGCTTGAAACGATCCAGATCGACAAAAAGTAGCGTAAAGGGTTCCGGCTTGCTTTCGCCATAATGCGTGTATCGTTCCAACGTCACTTCAAACGAACGCCGATTCGCCAATCCGGTCAATTCATCGTGATAGGCCAGATGTCGAATGGTCTCCTGGTCGCGTTTGCGCTTGGTAATATTTTTGGCAATGCTGTAGGCTCCGACTACCTGACGGTCTACCACAATCGGCAGCGAGGTCAGCGCGTAAGATTGAATACAGCTGTCCACTCCTCGCAGGTCAATCTCTGTGGTTCCCGGTTTGCCGCTTAATACATGCTTGAGATGTTCGGCAACGATGCGGCGCTGTTCGCCAGTGAATACGTCGGTGAATCGCTCTCCCAGCATTTTTTTGCCTAGTTTCTTGGCAATAAATTCCGCTCTGGCGTTCATGCCGGTGACGATGCCTTGATGATCGAACTCCAGCACGCCGTCCGGGTTATGCTCATACAGAGAAATATAGTGCTGTTCGCGCTCCTGCCGCTTGCGGCTGTCCAGCCGCTCACGAACACGCAGGAAGTTATCGGGGATGGCAATCATGCCGCAGACGACAATCAGCATGACGGCATAAGGAATGAGATAAGCCCGTTCCGTCCCAATCTCGCCCTCTGCCACATACAAGTCCAACGGCAAAATGGACAATACGGCCAGAATCGGAATTCCGAACAAAGCAATCCCACAGCAAATGACACCAAACAGACTCCAACGGGAACTCAGACCATGCTCCCGGTTGCGATTGGACAAGGCGAACAGCCGAATAACCGCAAAGCCAATACAGAAGGTCAGTCCGGTCGTCATGGCAACCAGATCAGGATTCCACACTACAAGCTCGTGGAAGAGCAGCACTACGTTGGCATAATCGAACAGCAAGATGGTGAACGATACCAATAAACCAGTGAGGAAAAAGCGGGTCGAACCAGTCGAGGGTGTCAACGAATAACGAATGGCCAACGCTACGGCGCCCATACAGCCAAGAATGGTAAACAGGATATGAAACCAATAATAATCACTACTGACCTTGAGTTCCAACGACAACGGCGCCAGAATATGCGAGATGCCAAAAGCAACACCGCCCAGCAGCACCACCATTCGCTGCCTTTTTCTCACCCGCTCCGTACGAAGGTCGGACTGCCGCCATGAAACCCCGTACCGAATTAGGATACATGCTGCTATGGAACCCAACAGTGCAAAAATTAAATATAGCCCATTTTGTGATAAGATTGCCCAGATGTCATTCATGATCTTCTCTCCCGCCCGCATATCTTAGGAACCCGACTAGGCCTCTTGCATGCCTTCAACAAAACGAGTCAATACTCCTAGATCTAACTAAGTCTTTTATCTCATTAGTTACCCAGCAATATAAGTCCCGAAACTCATGAAGGCCCAAAAAAAAGGTATACACGTGAAGGAATATCTCACATTTGTATACCTTTTTATAAAATGGAAATCAAATTAAATCAAGGACATTTATGATATTTGAGCTGACGAATTTAATACATCTTGTAAACGCTGTTCGATCTGTTTCCAACGTTCCGTATCCGGGCGGCCCGACAGCGAAAGGCGTAACCCTTGGGTCGCTTCTTCTGCCCGGCGCTGAAGTTCCAGCGATTCGGCTTCCAGCTTTTCGGCCAGCTGTTGTCCGTAAAAGCTCTCAAATTCCGGCAGGCGTGCATCTGTAATATGTTGAAGGGCTTCACGGAAGGTTGCTAGAGCAGCCTCACGTACCACATCGCGTCCCCTTTGTTCAAAGAACACTTTGGGATTCTTGAACAGCGGCCACAGAGATGACCAATCCAGCGCACTTCCAAGCTGTACCTCCGAAATCTCCGGCGTCTCCCAAGCTCCACCGTCACCGTAATGAAGGGAATCAAAGGGAGCTCCAAGCGTTGTCAGATGCTCCTTCGTATCCGCCAGCGTCTCCAACAGCATACGTCGTCCGGCACGTTCAATCCGCAGACCCGTCGCCAGCAGCTCATTCTCGGCTTCCCGCGCAATCATCCGGGAAAGCTCGCGCCCACAGGCCAGGAATGAGCCTTTGAGGTCGCTGACTCCCGTATGCAGCAGCGCCGGGTTGAAGCTCTCCGCAAACCAGGCGCTGAAGCGGAATTCGATCCGCTGACGGACGTGGAACAGCAGTTCCCGAATCTCCCGTGTCAGCTCGGGAGCTTTGTCCGCTGTCCCCGCCGCTTCGATAACCTTCTGCGCTCTGGCTGATGCGCGATCCAGACGCTCCAGACGATTCTGACGTTCTTCTTCACCCTGAGCGGCTTCATCCAGCCATCGGTTCAGACGTTCCTGAGCCGCAGCAATCTCCCGATCCGCCGCAGCCGCCGCAAGACCGGCCAGCTCCTCAGCGGCAAAATGCATCAGATCGCGTTCAAAATGCGCAAATCGATCAAAGGAAACGCCTCTGCCTGCTTTATCGGAAGAGTGACTCTCCGCTGCGGAAGTACCCGCTAGGGACGGCTCTCCTATTCCCGAACGCATACGCTTGGCGTCCAGCGCCTGGATGCTGGAAACCGGGTAGATGCGTGGGCGCAAAATGCCTTCACCGCGCAGCCGTTCTTCGAGATGGGAAGTGACCCCTTCACATTCTTCCGCTGAATCGGCCAGATCCGCCGCGTTCACTACAAAGAAAGTCTTGTCTACCGTGTCACTGCCCTTGACCCGTCCCAGCTGCGCCAGGAACTGACGATCGGCACGGGAAAACGCATGGTTGTAATATGTGACGAATACAAGAGCATCCGCATTTTTCATATAGTCGAACGTGACTCCGGTATGGCGGGCATGAACCGAATCCGCTCCCGGCGTATCCACCAGCACAATTCCCTGACGCGTCCACTCGGAATCAATATACAGATCGATGCGCTTCACGAAGCAGGCGCGGCTCTCGTCAGCCGCATACTGCCGGAACTCATCCGGTCCAACCAGCACCTCGGTGCCCAGCATCGATTCCACACGATCATACCCTGCGGCAGCCGCCTTCAGGAAGCTGTAATGCGCACGACCCGAAGGATGGATCTTCTGCGGCGTGAGCGCACGGACTTCCGCTCGCCAGCGTCCCATAGCAGGATCATGCAGACCCAGCAGCTCACAGGCATCAGCCAGGTCGCCCAGCAGCTCTTCTTCGGTCTTCATGACGACAAGTGCGTGGCCATGATCCTCGGCGCGTTCGGTCGCCATGATCCGACTGATCGCTGCGGTAGTCGGATGCGGCGACACCGGAAGGAACGAATCGCCAAGCAGCGCATTGGCGAATGAGGACTTACCGGCGCTGAACGCTCCGAACAGAGCCAGCGTGAAGCGCCCTCCACGCAGCGAAGCTTCGCGCTCGCTCATGGCTCGCAGAGCCGAACCGAAGGCCGGCAGAGGTTCCAGCAGGCCTGCCGCTTCATGCAGGCGATCGGCAGCGGAGCGCAGAATGGCAAGGCGGCCGGATGCAGGCTGCGGCGCGGATGACGCGGCGGAGCCTTCAAGGGCAGCGGACTCGGCGGACGGCGCGGCGGTTTCCGCAGGAGCGGCAGACGGTGCGGATGATGCAGCGGCGCCTTCAAGGGCAGCGGACTCGGCGAGAGTCTCCGCCGAGTGTTCAGCGGCGGCTGATGCGCCGCCTGCTGTCGCTGCGCTTGGCGCCGAGGCGGAGGCGCCCTTCACCTGCGGCGCGGCACCGGCCTCATCCGGTGCAATCGGCTGCGCCTCGATGGTCGGCAGCTGCGCTGCCGGCAGTTCCCCGGCGGAGCCGAGCAGTTCCGCGAGCTGCGCTTCGCGGGCGTCCAGCGCTTCGCGCACTTCGCGGCGGCGACGCGCTTTGTCCGCAAGCGCCGAAGCGAGCTTCAGCTGGCCGTCCAGTTCGGCCAGCCGCTCTGCATGCTGCGGTCCCCGGCTCTCCAGCAGCCGGTCGGCAAACTCCAAGGCCGCCCTGCGGAAGCGGCCAAGCGCATCGGTGCGCAGGTCGCCGGTGAAGTTCATGACGTATTCCGGCGACAGCCGGGCGTCCGGGTTCAGACGCCCGGTGATCCAGCCGCGCTCAACCCGCGGCAGAGCGGATTCCAGCTTCGCTTCCCAGTTGGCGTCCCAGACGCCGAGTTCGCGCCCAAACGCACGCAGGCGTTCGCGGACGTGAACGTCCAATCCGGCTTCTACGCGCTCGGCAAAATCGGCGGCAGCCGTCTCAAGCCGCCGCTCGCGCTCCTGCTCCGTCTTCTTCTTGGAGCCAAACAAACCTCCCGCCCGGAATCCGGCAGCCGAAGCTTCCAAATAAGCCGCCACCAGGTCGCGCAGCGATGCCGGCATGATTGGAGCATTGTCCAGCGTACGCCCAATGTCGCTCATCAGTCGTTCCCGAATCGCGGCGCTTTCTCCCGCGAGGGCTTCCCTTTCCTGCTGAAGCGCTTGCAAATTCGCTTCCGCTTCGTCCTCCAGGGCTGCTTCCTGCTCATCCATCTCTGCGGCTTCGGCAGGGCGAGTCTCCCGCTCACGGTGGATATGACGATCCAGCAGATCCTGGGCCGCCAGACGTACGCCGCGTTCCAATACCGCGCTTCGCTCGGCCAGCAGACGTTCGATCAATGCCAGCAGTCCTTTCCAGCCGCTAAGAGGGTGATCCGGACGTTTGACGGACAAATAAAGCACACCTGCCGACTGAATCTGCCAATCCGCAAAGGTTCGTTCAACCGTCTCCCGGTAACCGGCAAATGACAGTTCCGTTTCCCGGTGCTTATCAACCTGATTGACGATCAGATACAGCGGCTTGCCCAGATCAGACAGACTTTTGGCAAATGCCAGATTGGTCTCCGACTGCACATGGTTGTAGTCCATCACATAAAAGGCGACATCCGCCAAATGCAGAGCCGCATCGGTTGCCGAGGCGTGCGCGGCATCGGTTGAATCGACACCCGGTGTATCGAGAAAGGCTCCTCCGCCGTGCAGCAGCGAAATATCACCCCAGATCTCTACCGTGGCGTAGGCTTCGCCGTCCTTGCAATACCGGGCGAGAGCTTCTTCCATCTTCTCGGGAGGCAGAACCAACTTTCTCTCCTGTACATCCTCCGCCGACTCGGACTCCGCAATCCGGTCTACTCCACTCGCCGGATGCAGCGTAATCTCCGCACGACGTTCGCCGCTGCGAATGATGGCGGCATTGGCTGTTGTAGGAAGCGGGCCGGATGGAAGCAGAGGTTCTCCGCAGAGTGCATTAATCAAACTTGATTTACCAGCTGAGAAATGACCCAAAAAGGCGAGCGTCAGCTCACTTTTATCCCACTTGCGTTGCAGTTGGCCAATTTTGGCCGCTGTCTCGGGATCTTCATATGAAATTAGAGCGGCACGCAGCCGCTCTAATGTCTTGTGCAGATCCCCGGATTTCATTGTCGTGTCCGCCATATGCTCCTCCAGGTTCAGCGCCGTTTGATGTTCCGGTTAACGAAACTTAAACGGACGGGATGAAAATTTCAAAAATTTTGCCGTGCTGCAGAATCGTAATGTTGCGTTTTTTGTCGCGCATCACGACCACTTCCGGTTTCACTCGCATTTGTTCGATATACTCTTCCGGAATATCAGTGACTACGCCCACTGTTACGCCTTCAACTTCCGTGTCTTCGTTCTCTGGCAGATCGCTTGACAGCACCTGCTCGAAAATGTCCGAAAATTTTTCAAATTCATTGGTGTACACTGTTACGCATTTCATGTTTTCCATCCTGTCCAACCTCTTTTTCGTGTAATTTTCATGACGTTTCGTGCATACGCAGGCCTCAGCCCGATTTTCGGGTGCGGCGCACCGTTGACGTCTTCATGCGTTTTTTGCCTTCCTTGCAGACATCGAGCAGCGGGCAGACCTGACAGTTGGGCGATTGCGCCTTGCAGTGGTAGCGACCGAAGAAAATCAGACGGTGATGAGTGAGCGTCCATTCGTCTTTCGGCACTTTTTTCATCAACTTCTTCTCCACTTCCAGCACGGAATCCTCCTGCGCGGCCAATCCCAATCGCTTGGACACACGTTCAACGTGCGTATCGACCGCAATCGCCGGAACGTCAAACGCATTGGATACCACTACATTAGCAGTCTTGCGACCCACGCCGGGCAGCTTGACCAACTCATCGTGCACGCTTGGAATCTCGCCTCCATACTGTTCAATCAGCAGATGGCAGAGGTTCTGAATATGCTTCGCCTTGTTGCGATACAATCCGATTCGGCGAATATCCTGTTCCAGTTCTTCGCGCGAAACGGCCAGGTAATCGGCAGGCGAATGGTATTTCTGAAACAGATCCTTCGTCACTTTATTGACCGTCACATCCGTGCACTGCGCGGATAGCAGCACTGCGATTGTCAGTTCAAACGCGTTGCTGTAGTCCAGTTCGCAGCGGGCGTCCGGATACATGCCGGCAATCGTATCGAGGATATGTCTGACCTTCGCGTTTGTCATGGCTCAATCCTTTTTCCACGCCGCGATCACAGGCCTGCAAGCAATGTCCGAAGTCAAAGACAAACCGGCCGATGCGAACGTGAGCGTTCGCACCGAACCGGCCCGGCTGTTCCCGGCAGTCGCCGGGCGGAGATCTATTGCTTCACAAGCTCGTAGACGACGTTGTTATTCAGATACAATACGATCTTATCATCTCCAGCGAGCGATTGCACGCTGATATTCGCTGTTCCCTGATGAACCCAGGCATCAGGTGACAATTTGAACATGTTGTTCTCCGACGATCCCGGTGTAATCTTCACGTATACAGTCTGCGTAAACGCATCGTATTTCCAGAACGATTTGGTCAGAGCCTGGAATACCGTGAAGGATGTACTGCCATCGGGTTGAACGACAGCCTGTACATGCTGTCCTGCGGAGAGCGTTGAGATGCCCGATACGTTGGAGCCGTTCTGATTCACGGTAATGGGCTGCACGGCTGCCGAATACGTACGTGCGGTTCCGGAAGAAGTCTGCACCGTGACGCTTCGGGAACCCGGATCAACGCTTTGAATCGTGCCAATTACACTATCGGATAGACGCACCTTGGAGACGTCCGAACCGGTGAATGTGACATCGACCATGCTGCCAACCGTCAGACCGGAAAAACCGATTTGCTGCCCTTGTGCATTCACGATAGTTGCATTGTCCACATAAGGCGTAATCGACGTTCCGCTGCGCTCAAGGCTTAGACGATTCGTCGAAGGCGAAGTGCTGGTTACCCGGAACTGCTGGGTCGTCTGTACGGCTACGGATTGCAGCGCCACACGATCGGTATACAGCGAAGCGACAACCCGGTCTCCAACCTTTACATTGTTCAGTGTTGCATTGGTCACGCCATATACTTGAACGAATGTTCCTGATGTGCCATACGGCAGCTTGATACTGGTTCCATCATCCAGCTTCAGGCCAATCAGCATCGAAGCGCCGTTCACCTGCTCTACCGTGCCCTCATATTTGTAGATGATGCTCATCGACAGCAGACGGCTTCCTACAGCACTCAGGTTCAGCCCCCGACCCTTGATAAGCAGCGGCTCTACGCCCTTCAGAGTGAGCGTGGAGTTACTGTCATTCAACTTGGTATTGGCATCCAGCGTAAAGGCATAAGGCTTGCCTGTCGAGTCGATGACCGCCAATACGCCCGTGGACGCATCATAAGAGCTAATGGTCGCATTCGCCAGTTGGGTCGCCAGGCGCTCTTTGACGGTAATGCGGGTGACTTCTCCATTGCCGTTCAACGTCAGTTCAATCCGGTCACCCTGCGTCTTGTCGGCGATCAGATCCTTGAGCGCAGCCGTCTTGCCATTAATCACAACCACAGCATTGCTCGCAACCAGCTTGACTTCAAGCGTGCCAGCCGATGTCTGGTAAGTCAGAGTCGAACCATCAGGCGACGTCTGATAAAGCGAAGCGGTCAGTGTACGTTCCACACTCTCGGTCACTTCGATTGTACGAACGGTATTGTTCTCAATGGTATAACGAACTTTGCTGCCTGTCTTGAGATCCGCCGAAGCCAGAATTTCGTTCTGATAACGAATGATCGAACCGGAATCCAGCTTATACTGCTCACTCAGTCCGGTCGAAGAGATAAAGGTTACGGTTCCGTTCGTGGTATCCACAGCCGAGACTGAACCTGTATCTGTCTTGCTGACATTTCCCGAAGTGATCTGCACGCTCAGAATGGCGCCGTTACCGGAGTAGGTCTCTCTCAGCAGGGAAACGCGGCTGCCGGCATTGATATTCTTGGAATCGATCTTATTGCCGTTCTGATCCAGGAAGACCGTTGCAGGATCGAAGGTATACTTGGGATAATCATTCTCGGTCTTGAGCCACAGGGTATTGGAGCCGGTAATGCGGTCAAATTCACCCGTGATGGTCTCAACCTGGGCGTTGGCATCCACCGTCTCCACGTAGGCCGCCTGTTGACCTGTTCCCGCTGCCATCACCTTTGTATAAAGCTTCAGAGCCGAAGCCTGGGATTTGACATCGGAATCAGCAGCATAGTAAACCGTACCCGCTCCCAGCGTGTAAGTTGTGCTGGTGCCGTTGGCAAACAGGGTCAAGGAGTTGGCGGTGAGCCCTGTCACGATCCCGGTTGCTGTTCCTGCATATGTAGGCGTAATATAATTTTCCGCACGGCTGAAGAAGGTGGCCATCTGCGCCCGTGTGACCGAACCGGCTGGATTAAACTTGTTGTTTTCCACACCCTGCGCGATGCCCAGCTTCACCGCTGTGCTCACATAACCCAGGCTGCCTGCCGCGATGTCCGAATTGTCCGCAAACGAGGTAGCCCCGGAAGAAGCCAGTGCATCTGCTTCCTTGCCAATGGCGCGAACGAGGATCTTGGTTACCCATTCGCGGCTTGCTGGCTGGGTTCCCCACGATTTGCCGTCTTTATCCGACTCTTCACCGGATTTCAAGATGCCTTTGTCCAATGCCAGATCCACATAAGGCTTGAAGTAGTTGTTTGCCGTCAATCCTTTTGGAAGTGCGGCGGATTCGATCGAACCCAGCTCTTTCTCCGCGCCGATGAAGCGGATCGCCATCGTCACAGCTTCCTGACGGGTAATATTGTCTCCCGGTTTGAATTGTCCGTTTTGACCCAATACAATGCCCTGCGCCGCCAATTTGTAAATATGCTTCTCCGCCCAGTAGCCTGATTTCACATCGCTAAACCCTGTGAATGCTGTCGAAGCCGTCACGGCTGCGCTTGGAGCGGTTGTGGTCGTCTCTGCTGCCAGGGCAAATCCGCCTCCGCTGGCCCCCATAACAACGGCCAGGACGGCCGGTACAACTTTACTGACTGTGCCCGATTTTCCATTCGGACGACGATTGTATTTAAACTGCTGCATGATCTTGTCCCCTTTCACTCTTTTGCCAGCGATTCAGCATCAAACATAACAATTCGCCGCCAGCGTTGTCCACTCCTGCTGGCGGCGAATGTATGAAAGAATCGTAACCTTTGCTTATTTGGTTGGGTTGCTTTGTGCAATTGGACTTATTTGGTGTTTCTTTTTCATCGAAGACATCCTAGACGCCCAGGTATTCAAACAGCCCTTTGGCAATCGCTTCAGCCACACGCTGCTGGAATGCCTCATCCTTCAGTTTGGCGGCATCTTTGGCATTGCTGACAAAGCCGACTTCGAGCAGCGCGGCTGGCATTGTCGTCTCCCGGATAACATGGAAGTTGCCGTATTGCACCTTGCGGTCTGTAAGGCCAGTAGCGGCCAACAGGTACTTGTGCAGGATGGTAGCCAGCGATTTGCTGCCTGCCCGTTGGTAATACGTCTCTGTGCCGGTTGCAGCCGCTGATCCGCTGTTGTTGTGAATCGAGACAAACACATCTGCCTTGACGTTTTGCGCGACGCGCACCCGCTCCTTCAATTCCAGGAACGTGTCATCGCTGCGTGTCATGACTACATCCACTTTCGGATTTTTCTTGAGCATCGCTTCCACTTTGAGTGCAATGCCCAGATTGATGTCTTTCTCCCGGATGCTGTTGCCGACTGCACCTGGATCATGGTCGCCATGTCCAGCATCAATTACGATAACCTTCTTGCCATTGCCTCCCACATTGGTGTTAGGGGCCGCTGCCTTATCCAGAGCTACGAAGATGGAACTTCCTTCTGTAGACAGCTTGTAGGTGTTGGCACTCTTGAGGTCAATGACAACCTGCACATTGTTTGGATTGCTCTTGGGAATGAAATACCGAATCTGCGAGACATTGTCTGCGTTCGATGCCGAGACTGTTCCGACATCACCAACGCCCAGTCCACTGCCCAATGAAGGGCTGATGCTGGTGTTTGACAGTTCCAGCAGGATACGGTCTGGGCCCGCCAATACGGAATCCTTAACCGACACTGTTCGATCTGTTGTGACCATCAGCCGATTGTCGCTGAAGCTGATCGCTTGCAGCACCGCCGCATTGGGATTCGGGTTCGGCGTTGGAGCTGTTGTCTCACCGGATGTTCCCGGAACGGTCGTGCCAATCTGACCGCCGGCCGGATTGCCTGGTGTAAACAGGAAGACCGTCTTCGCCGCATTGTCCCATTTGACCTGCATGCCCAGTTGTGCGCTGACGAACCGCAGCGGAACATAAGTTGTACTTTTCTCCGCTACAGCAGGTTGACTCAGTGGAACGAGCGCTCCGTTTATCGAAGCCGTTCCCTGGTTAATGGTGAGTACGATGTTGTCAGGGCCATTCACGATGGACACCTGTTGAGCCGACTGGCTCCAGCCGACTTTGTAACCCAACTCTTCGGACACGACCCGAATCGGCACCATCGTCGTCTGATTAACGGTCAGCACGTCTGCATTAGCAAGCTCCTGGTTGTCGAACAATATCTTGGTACCCGAGGAAGCCGCTTGTCCCGTATGCGGGAGCAAGAACATCAGCATCAGGACCGCCATCACTGTCGTTAATACATACTTTCTCATTATCCACCTCTAAATCTTCGCTTTTTTCGTCGGACTCCGTCCTCACAGGCGCTTGCTCCCAAACGTCTGTTGATCCGGCTTCCGAACTATTGTCATCCCAACGGCTGCTCACGTTAGCTTAGACGCGAACTTTTTACTAAAGTTGCGGTAGTTATTGCAAATTTGTTACCATTTCCTGACTTAAAAATTCCAACTTGACGTCGTTTCTTCTTTTACTATCGGCATACGAAGCAGGTAAAGCTTAGATCTGGGGACAAAAATCTCCGGATTTTTTTACACGCTGTCTGTGCTGTGCAATCGCTTTTCTCTCAGCCTCCGATTTGCTGCGCCGAACACGAGTCGGAATACATTCAGCAAAGCAGGCATAAAATTGCTGGAACACCCCTGCCAACTGGGCTTCATAAGGGATTCCAAAATAATGCCTGAAAACGCCGGCCTCGATCAGGAAGCAGGAAGCATTAGCCGGCACTCTGAGATGTTCACGTCCTGCCCAGGTCTTGATAAACTCCAGCTTCAACAAGGCATAATCCGGTCTGGATTCATCGAATGAATAGAGATGCACCAGTACGATATACTCGAAATTTTCGTATGTAAACAAAAAAGAGTCGATCTCTGCCCTTTTTTTCTCCATATCCTTCTTCAAGGCTTTTAACTGTTCCATTACTGCCATTTTCCTCACCATCACCCCCTTAGCAGCCTCCCTTTAGCATAATCGAAACCTGACCATTTTCAAATCTTCTTCCGCTTGATGTCCAAAAAAACGCCGCATGCCCCGTTACGGACATGCGGCGTTCGATTGAGCTGGGTCAAGTCCAGAAGGCACAGCGTTATGCGTATGCACGCTCTGCACGTTTGGCTTCATAGGCAGAAATTTCATCTTCATGCTGAAGCGTCAAACCGATGTCATCCAGCCCTTGCAGCAGGAACTGGCGGCGGTGTTCATCGAGGTCAAACTCGATCTTGAGGCCGTAGTCATCCGTGAGCGTCTTCTCTTCAAGATTGACGCTCAGGCGGTAGCCTTCATGCTCCGCCGTACGGCTGAACAACTCCTGAACCTGCTCCTCGGACAGCTTGATTGGCAGAATCCCATTCTTGAAGCAGTTGTTGTAGAAAATGTCGGCGAATGAAGGCGCGATGACGCAGCGGAATCCATAGTCCATGATCGCCCACGGCGCGTGTTCACGGGAGGAACCACAGCCGAAATTCGCACGGGAGATGAGCACTTCGGCGCCTTGATAGCGCGGCTTATTCATCTCGAACGAAGGATTGACTTCGCCCGCTTCATCGAAGCGCCATTCAAAGAACAGGAACTGACCAAAGCCAGTCCGTTCAATACGTTTCAGAAATTGCTTGGGAATGATGGCATCCGTATCTACATTGACCCGGTCTACCGGAGCGACGAGTCCGTTTAATTGTTTGAATTCTTCCATTATGAGTCCCTTCTTTCCGGAGATTGGTCAGATTACAGCTTCTGTCTTGAACTGCCAGTCGCGTACGTCCGTGAAATGTCCTTCAATCGCAGCTGCCGCAGCCATCGCTGGCGACACCAGATGGGTCCGTCCACCACGGCCCTGGCGGCCTTCAAAGTTACGGTTCGATGTCGAAGCGCAGCGCTGTCCGGGTTGCAGTACATCCGGGTTCATCGCCAGACACATGCTGCATCCCGCTTCGCGCCATTCAAAGCCCGCTTCGCGGAACACGACGTCCAAGCCTTCCTTCTCCGCTTGCAGCTTCACGCGTCCCGAACCCGGTACCACGATCGCCGTTACACGATCCGATACCTTGTAGCCCTTGGCTACCTGAGCAGCTGCACGCAGGTCTTCAATCCGTCCGTTCGTGCAGGAACCGATGAACACATAATCAACCGGAATGTCCGACATCTTCGTGCCCGGAACCAGATCCATGTATTCGAGCGCCTTCTCTGCGGCACGACGTTCATTTTCTGTCTCAAAGTCCGCCGGATTCGGCACAACCGAGTTGATGTTGGTGCCCATACCCGGGCTGGTGCCCCAGGTCACTTGCGGAATCAGCGAATCGACATCAAACTCCACAACGCGGTCGTAAGTGGCACCCTCGTCCGTGACGAGATTTTTCCAATCGGCAACCGCCGCTTCATAAGCTTCGCCCTGCGGTGCATACTCACGGCCCTGAAGGTAAGCGAAAGTCGTCTCATCCGGTGCGATCAGACCCGCTCTTGCGCCGCCTTCGATCGACATGTTGCAGACGGTCATCCGTTCTTCCATCGTCAGTTCACGAATCGCTTCACCCGTGTACTCCAGTACATAGCCGGTAGCGAAATCCGTACCGTATTTGGCAATGACGCCCAGGATCATGTCCTTGGCGGTAACGCCCGGTTTGCGGCTGCCGACAAAACGAACTTCCATCGTCTTCGACTTGGCCTGCTGCAAGCACTGAGTCGCCAGCACGTGTTCCACTTCACTCGTTCCGATACCAAACGACAGGGCGCCAAATGCACCATGCGTGGAGGTATGGCTGTCGCCGCAGACAATCGTCTTGCCCGGATGCGTCAGACCCAGTTCCGGTCCCATGACGTGGACAACGCCCTGATCGATTGTCTCCAGGTCAAACAGCTTGACGCCAAAGTCCTTACAGTTCTGTGTGAGCGTATCAATCTGCTGCTTGGAGATCGGGTCCTTGATGTTGAAACGATCCGTAGTCGGTACGTTGTGGTCCATGGTGGCGAATGTGCGATCCGGACGACGCACCTGACGACCGCTGAGACGCAGTCCTTCAAACGCCTGCGGCGAAGTCACTTCGTGAACCAAATGAAGATCGATATAAAGGATGGACGGCTTGCCTTCCTCTTGATGAATGACGTGGTTGTCCCAGATTTTCTCATACATAGTCTTTTTACTCATCAATCTCACCCCGCTGCTGGATTCAAATCGGCCGATTTCCTGCTCTACTTTCGCGCCGTTTTTGTTATTGGGTTAAATATAACATGACGATGTCTCATTGTTCCAAGATATGATAACTATAATCTTAATAGGTTTTACCTATAGACAGCGCTATGTAAAAATCGTTACAATGGAAGCCGTACAAGCATCCGAGCTAGATGAAGGAGATCTCTGGATATGGAATTGAGACAGCTTCAATACGCGCTTATGATCGCAGCCGAACGTAATTTCTCCCGGGCTGCCGAGAAGCTGCACATCGCCCAGCCTTCCCTCAGCCAGCAGCTCTCGAAGCTGGAGAAAGAACTGGGTGTCCTGCTGTTCCAGCGCAATACAAGCACTGTGGAGCTTACCCATGCGGGCCGCGAATTCATGAAGCGGGCGCAGCGTATCGTTGACGAGATGGAAATTCTTCGCGTAGAGATGGAAGACATCTCGCAGCTTCGCAAGGGACGCATTACGGTCGGCAGCATGCCGATCACCGGATCTCACCTGCTGCCGCACGTGCTCCCCGCCTTCCGTGCAGGTTATCCGGGGATTGATGTGACATTGGTCGAAGATACCTCGCACAATCTGGAGCGGCTGACCGCCAGCGGCAAGACGGACATCAGTCTGCTGTCGCTCCCACTGACGGAACCAACGCTGGATTATGAGCCAATTGCCGACGAGCCCATCGATCTTGCCGTGCCGCCCAATCATCGCCTGGCGCTGCAATTCGCCTCCGCCGCGCCCGAAGGCATCGACATGAAGGAATTGGAGAATGAGCCGTTCATCATCCTCAAGCAGGGGCAGGGATTCCGCAAGATTGTCCTGGATCTGTGTCGGCAGGCAGGATTTGAGCCGCAGGTCGTCTTCGAGAGCAGCAATATGGAGACGCTTCAATCGCTTGTGGCGGCGGGAATGGGTGTTACCCTCGTTCCCCGGTTCGTCGCCCGGTCCAAGCGAAGCGAGCTGCTGCCGATCTATCTGCCGCTTACCGATCCGGTTCCGGTTCGGACTCTGATTATTGCTTACCGCAAAGGCCGGGCGCTATCGCGCGCGGCGGATGCCTTTATCGAGACGCTGCGCGGCACGATGGAAGGTCGGGCGAAGACTTGAAGCACATGGCGAAATTCATCCTTTTACAAACCTGCGCCTCCGTGCTATTCTAGGAAAAACCAAACGTTACACCGCGATGACGGGACCAGTAAAAGAATGTCCGCCTTCCAGAGAGTGAGCTTCATTGCACTTTTCGCAGCACCTTCGGTGTCTGCTACGCGAAGTGCTGCACTTTTCGCAGCACCTTCGGTGTCTGCTACGCGAAGTGTTGCACTTTTCGCAGCACCTTCGGTGTCTGCTACGAAAAGTGCTGGCTGAGAAAGTTCACATCCAGGCTTCTTTGAAACCTATCTCCGAGCGATCCGGATTGAATTTCGGACGGGCTCCCTCCGTTAACAGGGTCCGAGTCGGACGGTCTAAGCCGTCAATCAAGGTGGTACCGCGGAAGCACAGGTCAAGCTTTCGTCCTTTGCACAGCCCATGCTGTGCCTGGACGGGAGCTTTTTTGATGTGTGTCAGCAGAAAGAAGGAGAATCCTATGCAAAAACGGATCGTAGTCAAAATTGGAAGCAGTTCACTGACCGGAAGCCGCGGCGGGTTGAATCGGGAAGCCGTCGCCTACTTCGCCGGCGAACTTGCCCAGTTGTACAAGCGCGGATACTACCCGCTGCTGGTGACCTCGGGTGCCGTAGCCGCAGGCTTCGGTGCAATCGGCTACACCCAGCGTCCCAAGAAGCTGCACGAGAAGCAGGCTTCGGCTGCCGTCGGTCAGGCGCTGCTCATGCAGGCCTATCAGGAAGCGCTGGCCGCCTACGGCCACGTCGCTGCGCAAATTCTGCTCACGCGGACGGACTTTCACAGCCGCCAACGGATCGGCAATGCGGTGATGACCATTGAAGAACTGCTGGAACGCGGCACACTGCCGATCTTCAATGAAAATGATACCGTATCGGTGGACGAACTGAAATTTGGCGACAATGATACGCTGTCTGCCCTTGTTGCCAATCTGGTCAAGGCCGAGCGCCTGGTCATTCTGACCGACATGGATGGCCTCTACAGCGCTGATCCTCGCCACGACCCGGATGCCGTTCGTTATGAAACCATCGATGAGATTGATGAGGAGATCTACCGTATGGCGGGTGGTGCAGGAAGTGGGGTAGGTACAGGCGGGATGCGCTCCAAGCTGGATGCCGCGCGTATTGCTACGCGCGGCGGCGTCCCCGTTTTCATCGGTCGCGCTGCACGCACGGGCGATCTGGTCGCTGCCGTGGACGGCGGCGGCCAAGGCACCCACTTTACCACTCGTCTCTCCTCCATGCCGGTCAAGAAGCAATGGCTGGGTTATCTGTCCCGGCCGCTTGGCGCCCTCATCGTGGACGCCGGGGCGCAGCGTGCCCTTGCTCAGGAGGGACGCAGCCTGCTTCCTGTGGGAATCACCAATGTGGAAGGCCAATTCCATGCCGGTGACGTGGTGGAAGTTCGGGGGCCTGGTGGAGACATCGTAGGACGAGGCATCGTCAATTACGACATGGAAGATCTGCGCCGGGTCTGTGGCCTTCCGAGTCCCCAGGTGCTGGAGCAGCTAAATGGACTTCATCGACTGGAAGCGATCCATCGTGATGAATGGATTTCTCTTCAATAAATCCAAAACCAAACCGCACAAAGAAGGAGGAGATTCAGATGAGCGATACTCAGCTTAATCATTCAACGGACAAGGTGGCTGGAACGTCACCGAGTGAAGTACGCCTCAAGGCAGCCGCAGCAGGACAAGCGGCACGTCTTATGGCAGCACGAACAACCGAAGAGAAGAACGCGGCACTAGTGGCTATGGCGAATGCTCTGAACGCCGAAGCCGCTTCCTTGATTGCCGCCAACCAGGAGGATCTGGAACGCGGACGAGAAAATGGCACCAGCGAATCGCTGCTGGATCGGCTGATGCTGAACGAGGAGCGCATCGCTTCCATCGCAGAAGCCCTTCGCCTGGTAGCCGACCTGCCTGATCCAACCGGAAATGTCGTGGAAACGATCGAACGGCCAAACGGGCTGCGTATCGAAAAAGTCAGTGTCCCGCTCGGCGTGATCGGAATCGTCTATGAAGCCCGTCCAAATGTCACGGTGGATGCGGCTGCGCTCTGCCTCAAGACCGGCAATGCTGTAGTCCTGCGCGGCGGTTCGGCGGCTCTGTCCACCAACAAACGCATTGCCCAGGTGCTGCGCGGCGCCCTGGCGCAAACCACGCTGCCGCCGGACGCGCTGCAAGTCATCGAAGATGCCTCCCGCGCCTCGGTTGATGAGATGCTCAAGCTGAACGGGCTGCTGGATGTCATCATTCCACGCGGTGGACGTTCGCTGATCGACAATGTCGTTCGCAATGCTACTGTCCCGGTCATCGAGACCGGCGCGGGCGTGTGTCATACTTACATTGATGCTTCTGCCGATGCAGCGATGGCTGAAGCGATCGCCCTGAATGCCAAGGTGCAGCGACCTTCTGTCTGCAATTCCATGGAGACACTGATCGTGCATGAAGACTTCGCCAAGCGCGGACTTCGCCCCCTGGCGGACTCTCTCTTGTCTCGCAGCGTTGAGCTGCGCGGCGACGAACGTACGCTGGCGCTTGTGGCGGAAGCCAAGCCTGCTTCTGAAGAAGATTACGCCACGGAATATAACGATTACATTCTGAATATCAAGATTGTGGACAATCTGGATGAAGCCGCGGCGCATATTGCCCGGTTCGGTACGAAACATTCCGAGTGTATCGTCACTGAAAATGAAGAACAGGCCGTTCGCTTCCTGAATGAAATCGACGCAGCGGCGGTGTATCATAACGCCTCTACCCGATTCACGGACGGATTTGAATTTGGCTTTGGTGCGGAGATCGGCATCAGCACCCAGAAACTGCATGCCCGTGGACCGATGGGGCTGCCTGCCCTGACATCGACCAAATACCGGATATACGGAAGCGGACAGATCCGCGGATAAATGGATTCGATTATTTTGGAGAGGATGAAAAAATAATATGACTCAAACTCGTATGCTGATCGACGAACAGGTCTGCTTCTTCGGAGCCGGTTCCATGGCAGAGGCTGTCGCTCGCGGCTTGATTGCCCGCGCTGTGATCGCCCCTGAACGCATCGTCTTCCTGAATCGCAGCAGCACAGCCCGTCTGGAAGAACTGAACCAACGTTATGGAACCCTGGGCGCCAATGATTCCGCAGCCAAGGAAGAAGCGCTTCGCACTTCGCCCGTGGTCATTCTGGCGATGAAGCCCAAAGATGCGGCGGAAGCCCTTCAGCAGCTCGGCACACTGATCGGCCCAGATACACTCGTTGTGTCGATGATCGCCGGTCTGTCGATTGAGACGCTTCGCCGTCTGCTCGGACGCTCCGAACAGCCCGTCGTTCGCACCATGCCGAATACCTCCAGTTCTATTGGCCTGGGCGTAACCGGCATCAGCTACTCTGCTGATCTGCCTGAAAATCGGCGCCATCTGGCGCGTATACTCTTTGAAGCAGTGGGGCTGGTCGTAGAGACCGAAGAAAGCAAGATCGATGCTCTAACCGGAATCTCCGGCAGCGGTCCTGCCTACATCTATTACATGATGGAGGCGCTGATCGAAGCCGCCAAGCTTGGCGGAATGACCGACGAACAGGCACGTGAAATGACCATCCAGACGGTGCTTGGCGCCGCCCAGATGGTTCGCCAGACCGGTGAAGAACCGGCTGAACTGCGCCGTAAAGTGACTTCGCCGAACGGTGCTACCCAAGCCGCAATCGAAAAGCTGGACGAGAGCGACTTCTACGGGGCGGTCATCCGTGCGGCGCAGCGCTGCTCCGAGCGTTCCGCCGAAATGGGCAAAGAACTGGAAGACAAGCTGCCCAAGTCGGATCAAGATTGACCTTCCGCCCGGATTGAATAAATTAAATTCTACCGAGCAGAACTCACCTGGATTCGCAGCACAAACCAAAACCGTCTTGACTCGAAGGACTTTCCTTCAAGTCAAGACGGTTTCTTTTTACGGACTGATTCTTTTAAGTTCGTTCTGTTCGCTTTCTTCCGGTTGATTCGTTCTCATCGATTCGTTCCGTTCGACTCGTCCCCTTGAATCTTTTCCAATCGTTTGTTTCAGATTCCGATGTTCTCCGCTGCTTCTACGCTTTCGCTCTCTCGGATGCTCGCAGCAATTTGAATCCGCCCCCGATTAACAACAAGGCAACTACCCCATTGCGTACATACGGAACAACTTCACTCTGGAAATAAGCTTGCACATCGGGATCAATGAATGGCATGACGACCGTTTGAGCAACATAATAGACGCCCAACACGACCAGTGCCAGTCCGATCCAGAGCCGATTCGTCCCAAAGTTCGCCAGGAGCGGCTTGTCATGAAGCGCCTCCTGCCCATAACGTCCGACTTGTTGAAGCGCATCGAAAAACGCGTAGAACCAAATCAACGGAACGAAAAACAGGAAGAGAGACAGTCCTAACACATCCAAAATATAAATGCTGCCGAAGAACAACATCATAAACTGTAACCCACGTTTCATCAGTCCGAGATACATGTGCGAGACTCCCGGTATAATCGCCAACAGCAGCCCCATCGTTCGGCTCTTGCCGCGATCATCACGTGCAATATCCCATTTTTCAATAAGCGAGAAATCGCGCAGTTTCTCTCCACTCCGCTTGCGCTCCGCCAACGTTACCGCATCAAACATGCCATAGATCCAGATGACGGGAAGCACGCCCAGGAAGAGAAGAAACGTGCCTTCGCCCGTAAAACCCGTCATGAACAGCAGTGCCGTTGCCAGCCCGAAGAAGGCGGCCAGGAAAGAAATCCCTCTAAGCATCAGCCCCATGTATAAGTGCCCAAGCCCCGGTACAAAACTGAGCAGAATGGTGAAGAAACGCTGTGAGTCCGAAAAGTATTCCGGTTCGCGGATCATATGCCCCTGACCGATAGGCGGTGGGTACGGCGAATAACCAGGGAAATCGTCCGAACCGAAATCCATATGTGGCGGAATTCCACTATCCATCCCCATTTCCCCTGCTCGATGCGGCGGTCGGCTGTCTGCATAATCATAATAGCCCGCTGCTGGCGGTGCCGCATGTCCTTGTCCATAGAATGTTCGGTTCATCCGCTCCTGATCCTGCTTGGCCGAATCATTGACCACTGCACCAACCAGATCGAACATGCTGATGCACCAGATCATGAAGGACAAGCCAAATCCAATCGCAAAGGGCGTATCATCATACGAATTGATGGAGGCCAACATGCCGATTCCCATAATCATCAGAGAAGGGAGGAAATAGACAAATCCGCGAGTCTTTCTTCCCCAATACAAATGGCCGAGTCCTGGCACCACATTAAGCAGCAGCGCTGCAAATTTACTTTGTTGTCGATTCATGTTCGCTTTCTCCTTTCGCCTTAAACCCACTGAGCCAAGCCGAAGCTCCTTCCGCCAGTCTCTGACTGTAGGATATTTTGCCCGCCTCATCCGCTGCACGCTGCGCCTGTTCCCCAAGGCGATCAAATGTGCCCGAGAAGGTCAGCAGCAGCGCGGCGGCGGCAGCGACCGTATACAAGAGAACGGGCTGCGTCCATTTATGGGCAAGTCGCCCCTTTCGATCTGTGGAATCTGCCGGGAGGGCTGCCAGGACGCGTTCGCTAAAGGCGTCGGCATCGTCCAGAGCTGGCAGATCGCCGCCTACATTATCGAGAGCTGCCATATAATAATCAAACGCCAACTCGTCGCCACCATCCAGCAGACGCTCCAGTCTCTGCCTCGATGAATCGGGCAGCGTGCCCCGGACGTACTCCATCCATTCCTTTGGTCCGACTCGTTCCATGTCGCTCATCGCCACTCCTCCTCACGCCAGTGCTGCCGAATCCACATTCGTGCCCGGTACAATTTCGATTCGACGGTCTTGACCGTTACGTGCATTTCCGCCGAGATTTCTTCATAATTTTTGCCTTGGAAATAAAAAGCTTCGATGACATCCCGATGTCCTTGGGGCATCTCGTCCATTCTCCGCCGAATCTCGTCCGACCGTTCTTCGCGCAGAATCCGGGTCAGCGGCGCCTCATCTCCCGAAGCGAGCTTGAGCAAGGCCGGTTCCGAATCGTACAGATCTTCATGGCGACGATTTTGTTTCCGCTTAAAGTCAATCGATTTGTTTAGGGCAATCCGGGAGATCCAGGTCTTGAAGCCCTGGGATCGGTAATCGGGGAGCGATTTGTGAATCTGAATAAATACTTCCTGAGCGGCATCTTCGGCATCCTTCTCGCTGCGCAGTACCGAGAAGGCAATCCGAAATACATGCTGCCTATAAGTATCGACGAGTTCGCGGAAAGCGTCGCGTTCGCCGCGCAGAATACGTCTGATTAATTCTTGTTCGTCAATCTTGCTCCCCCCCTTTCCCGCCTCAATAGACGCCGAGTGTTTAAGCCGCCCCTGCATCCTTTTCCAAAAATATTTCTTTCGTTCCTTCGCCGCCTTTATTGTACATAACAGTGGGATGAATTGGCGCTCATGACACAAAAAAGACTAAAGATCGCAGCAGCGATCTTTAGTCTAATCCGAGTTCAAGATTTGATTTCATTGGATCTCATCTGACATTTTGCAGGAAACAGCACTTGAACTCTCGTCTTTATTTGCCGGATACCGACTTATACCAATCATTAACTTCCTTCGTGATTTGGTCTCCGCCGTTGGCTTTCCAGCTGGTTACAAATTCATCGAACGCCTCAATCGGCAGCTGTCCATAGATGATCTTGTTGAATGTCTCCATCTCCGATTGACGAAGCAGATTCCACTTCGAGACCATGGTCGGCGTCGCCGCGCCGGTAAAGTAATTTTGCTTGCGAATATCATGCTGGGACATGACGACCTTGGCGGCATACCAGTTTTCCGGCTTGCGGAACTCGGCCATCTGACTTTCGTATGGAGTGCTTGGTTTTTCGCCATCCGCCAATTTCACCAGCGTCTTCATATACAGATCCGGAATACGTGCAGGGCCTGTCAGGAACGGGAACTCGTTGGAGAAGTTCGGAATCTTGTCCTTGTCACTGGTTGGCTTACCGTCGATGATATCCCAGTCATACCCTTTGGCGAAACCATATTCATAAGGGCTGCCTGCCTTGGGATTGGCCAGATTATCCAGCAGATAGTTGTAATACAGGAAGATCGCTTCCGGATGCGCCGCATCTTTGTTAATCATGATACTGGCGTTGACGCCGGAATTCTGCCACTTGGTTCCGATCTTGCCATCCGGTCCTGCTGGAACCGGATACGCTTTGTACTTGGAGCCTGGGACGGCCTTCAGCAGATCGGGAGCCGGCCAATCCGGTACCCAGTTTGCACCCGGCAGAATCCCTGCTGTGCCTTTGGTCCAGCTCTCCGCCGATTTCGACTCGTCCCACAGCGCGGAGTCCGCATGGATATAACCTTTGTCCATCCACTCTTGCAGCTTGGCAAGCGCCTGTTTCGCTCCTGGATTGATGGACCCATATTCCAGATTGCCATCTGCATCTTTATTCCATTGCTCTTCAATCGTACCGTAAGCGCCAAACAGCCAATCCAGCGAACCCATCCACGTATTGGTGTTGTTTTTGAGCGAGATGGCCAGCGGGAACACTTTATCTGGCGACAATCCATCCGGGTTCTGATTTTTGAACTTGTCCATGATATTTTCCAGATCAGCAATGGTCTTAGGCGCTTCAAGATTCAGCTTCTCCATCCAGTCTTCGCGCAGCCACAGCAGCGTATCATCGTTATCCGTGTATTCCAGGATCGGCATATTATACTTCTTGCCGTCCTTGGTGAACGGATACCAAAGCTCGGGGTGCTGCGCCGCATGATCTTTGAGAATCTGATTCGCGTATTTGTCGAACAGCTCGTCGATCGGCATAAATTGACCGGATTCAATCAGCTGATTGGTCAGCACCGGGTTCGTTGGCACAGGGACGAAATCGGGCAGCTTTTCCCCGGAGGCTACCGCCAACTGCAGCTTCTGTTTGTACTGATCGTCATTGGCCGGATACCAGGTGTCCTTATGTTTCATCCCCAGTGTCTCCAGCATCCAGCGGTCATGGACGTTGTTTTCTTTGGTATCGCCCTGTACGTATTTTTTAGGCATCAGCACGGAACTGAATTCAATCGGCGGATCGTATTTACCGGCGGCAAATGCAGCCTCAGCCACCGATGATCCTACATTCGCACTTTTTTCCCCTTCACCCTTGTCTCCTAAACCCCCTCCGCAGGCAGTGACGGTAATCAGACTGGCTGCCGCAAGGATTTTCCAAGCGTTACGGAATTTTTTCATTGCTTGACCCCCTCCGTTGACTGGTTAACCTCTCTCTTACACCGTAACTGTACCAACATTCGCAGGAGGTCATCTATATGAGTTTGTTAGTTCAGATAGGACTTTCTCAGTCTATTTGCTTCCGTCCCGATACTCCTGCGGCGTCATCCCGAAGTGCCGTTTGAACACTTTGATGAAATACGCCGGGTCCATATATCCTACTTCCAACCCAATCTCATACACCTTTTTATCCGTTGATTTCAGCTTCTGACTGGCTCGTTCCATCCGCAGATTAGCGACGTAGTCACTGATCCCTTCGCCTGTCTCGATCTTGTAGATCTTCGAGAGGTGGGTAGGATGCAGATTGACATGGTCAGCCAGCGCACGCAGCGAGACATCCAGATGCAGATTTTTGTCTGCGAATGTCTGAACCTTGCGTACATACGAAGATCGGGTATCTCGCACCTCATTCGACGTGCCCTCCCGAATCCGGTGCAGCGCTGCAATCGACCAGTGCCGAAGCCGTGCAATCGAGGAAAAAGCTTCTCCCCGCTGAAGCGGCTCGATCTCTTCGCCAATCAGACTTTCCAGGGTACGCCCGCCACGGTGAGCTAGATTGGTATAAGACGCCGCAATCGCAAAACCTGCCTCCATACAGTGCTCCCAAGAATCCGACCAATGCTCATCCAGCTCGCCACATACCGTCTCCAGCTTCTCTTCCGCTTCCTCCCAGCGCCCAGTCTCCAGCAGCGTCTCCAATGCCGGTGACAGATACAAAGAACGAAGTGCCCCCTGCTGAACCGGCTCTGCCGATTCGCTCAAACGCATCACGAACTCTCGCTCGTCCCCGACAATCTGGCGAAAATAGGCAATCCCCCGACGGAACACATCCGGCAGTTCCTCGGGGAAACGAAAGGGTTCGGTCATGACGATTGACAGCGAACCTTTGAGAAACTGCTTGACCTTGGTCTGGAGCTGAATCGCCAGTTTCTCCAACAGAATCTCACGATTGCCGGGTGCATGGGCTTTGAACTGAAGCAGGAAGGCCAGATAGCCGTGTTCTTCCTTCACTCCCCATACTTCCAGAAATTCGCCCATGACCTCTTCCGCCATATTGATAATCGCGTATTCAATCAGCGGCTGACCGTTGTTGCGGTAGCGGCCAAATTCTTCCTCCATCCGAACAAGCAGCAGTGCACAGGAGCCAACTTCAAAGGGCAGCCCGTAATTATGCAGCCTGCGCGTCCATTCCTCAGCCGACATACGCTGTCCATTCAGGGCATCCAGCAGCAGACGTCCTCTTAGCAGCGGCAGATTCTCACGCAGCGTATAATTGGTTCGTTCCAGTGAGCTGACCATCGCCCATTCGGTATTCAGCTGTTCAATAGCCGACCCGACTGCACCCAGCAGTTCTTCGTCCGTTGGCGGCTTGAGCAGATAATCCACGGCGTTATGACGAATAGCCTGCTTGGCGTATTCAAAATCCGAATGACCCGACAACATCACACATTTAATCTTGCCGTCCTTCGACCGGATCTGTTCAATCAGCTCCAGTCCGCTCATCTCGGGCATTAGAATGTCAGAGATCACAATGTCGATCGGATGGTTATCAATCAACTCCAGCGCCTCGCGTGCAGAATAAGCTTTGTGGACCTGCTCAATGCCCAGGGTATGCCAGGGTTTATTCATCGACAGATTATCAACCCAGTGAATTTCATCATCCACGATCAGTAACTGCATGGTCATTCGCTCCTTCTTTCCTAAATGGCGGTTAAGTCTGTAGAGGCTTCATCTTCGGATAGGACACCTCTTGGGGTGAAGAATTCCACTCCGCTTCCGCTTCATTCTGCCAGAAAATCTCCGTGCGAAAGCCTCCTGAGGGAGAAGGACCAAACTTCAGCCCCGAGCGGCTGCCGAACTGATGGACAATGCGTTGATACGTATTCCATAAGCCGCAGCCCATCTCTTCCTGCAATTCCTCCTGCATTTTCAGATTAAGCGCTTCATATTGTTCAGCCGTCAATCCTGGTCCATCATCATCAATCGTAATCACATAGAAGCCTTCCCGCTGTTCACCGGCAATGACGATCTCGCCTGCGGTATACGATTTGGCAACGCCATGAATTACGGCATTTTCCACGATGGGCTGGAGCATCAGTCTGGGAATCTCAGCCTTCCGCATCTCGTCCGGCAGGTCGATTCGATAGTCGATTCTTCCGTTACGCAGCTTCTGGATGTCCAGATAATTGATGAGCAGCTTGACTTCGTCCTGAAGCGGCGCAATTTCTTTTTCCATCCGAGTCGTATATCGGTAGTAAGCGCTTAGATTAAAGGCCATGGAGACGACGGCCTCTTCCTCCTTCATCTGCGCCATGTTGATAATATAGCCCAGACAGTTATAGAGAAAATGAGGATTAATCTGTGCCTGAAGCTGTTTAAGCGTTGCTTCTCTGGCTCGAATCTTTTCGTTAAATACATTCTCGATCAATTCCTGAATCCGCTGGGACATCTCGTTAAATCGTTCAAACACGAACGAAAATTCATTGTGACTTCGGGCATGCAGCCGCACCGAATAATCACCGCTCTGTACACGCAGCAGGCCGTTCATCAGCTTGCGAATCGGGCGCTGCACATTGCGATACAGCAGCAGAGAAGCCGATATGCCCAGAACAAACAACAGCCCGATCGACAGATAGAACAGATTCCGGCTGAACGCGATCGGTCCCAACACTTTACCAAGCGGTACAAAATCGATCAGCTGCCCATCCAGATGTGCCGACCCCACCGAGCTAACCAGATAATCCTGCCCCTGAAGCTCCATGATTCGCTGTCCCGTGCGCGGAAGAGGATATGCGTTTAGTTCCTGCACAAGTGTCTGAGTCAGCCGGCGATCCGCCGTGCGATTGAGAATGGGAACGTCTCCTTGATGATAATAAAAAGGGTCGCCCTGTCCGCCTGCCTTGTACGTATCCAGCATATTGCGAATATTATCGGCACTAAAACTGGCTTCGATCACCGCACTGCTGCCCGTCAATAGACCCGGTCGCCCAAGCGAATCGGTATAGAACCAATAAAACGAAGAAGGTTCACCCGTCTCCGCATCGCCAACTCCCCCGTCGCCATAGTTCCATTTCCCCGTCATATTTCGCTTGAGATAGGCTTCGTCATATTGGCTGCTGCGCGGATAATTCGCAATCACTTCCTGATTCTGCTGGGAATGAAGCGCATAACGAGCCGGCCAGATGTCCGTTACGCCCGATTGCAGCACCATCTTCTCCCGAACCGCATACCGAATCTGCATCCGATCGTAACGATCCCCCCACAGATTCAGGCCGTTAAAGTCCTGAACGTTCGGATCGCGCGAGAACGCCAGGCTGAAGTCCATCATTTGGCTGATGCGAGAATCAATCTGTCCGGACAAAAAAGTCAGTTGGCGTGCACTCGACGTCTGAAGCTCTCGGCTGACCACATGGAAAGTGACATCGTTGGAGTACGTATACGCAAGCACAATCGGCAGGAACAGAATTACAATCAAACTATTCATCTTGGTAAATAAACTGAATCGCCCCCGCGTCTTCTCTCGGGATGCGGCGGTTGGGGCAATGGACTGCATAGGCGTCTCCCTTCGGATCGCTAACCTAAGAAAAACCTATCGATCCTAAGATTGTTATATATCAGCTCCAAATGGGGCTTGATACTATTTATATATAACAGAGAAGTTAGAGAGACACCACACACATTCAGAACGGGGGAGCAGAAATGGAAGCCAATGTAAGCCGACAGCATGCAGAGACGTCAGCCGAACGCGGCCGAAAAAAAAGAAGGGGCAAACAGCCTCTCATCCTGCATCTTATGGTGCTTCCGGCAGCGGTACTGGTTTTTATCTTTTCGTATATCCCCATGAGCGGGATCATCATGGCTTTCCAGGATTACAAACCTGCGCTCGGCTTTGCTGAATCGCCCTGGGTGGGACTGAAGCATTTTGCGTATATGTGGCAGAATGATTATTTCCTCAAGATTACCGGCAACACGTTATTTTTCGCCTGTACCAAGATCATCATGAACCTGATCGTCCCGTTTGTCTTCGCCCTGCTGCTAAACGAAGTACGCATCATGGCGCTCAAACGCTCAATTCAGACGCTGGTGTATCTTCCGCATTTCCTGTCCTGGGTCACACTCTCGGGGATTCTGATTGATATGCTGGCTCAGACCGGATTGATTAACCAATTCCTCGTCTTCTTGTTTGGCATCAAACCGATCTTCTTCCTGGGGGATGGCGGCTGGTTCCGCTTCACGATTATCTTCAGTGACGTCTGGAAAGAATTCGGATTTAATACGATCATCTTCCTCGCGGCTCTATCCGGCATCAATCCTGCGCTCTATGAAGCAGCGGAAGTAGACGGGGCCACGCGCTGGAAACAGACGATCCATCTGACGATTCCTTCGCTGCTGCCGATTACCATCGTGATCGCAACGCTGGCCCTGGGGAACGTACTGAACGCCAACTTCGACCAGATCTTCAATCTATACAGCCCGCTGATCTATCAACAGGGTGATATTATCGACACGTTCGTGTATCGGGAAGGCCTGCTCAGTGGACAGTTCAGTTTCGCTACGGCCGTCAATCTGTTCAAATCATTTATCAGCTTGATCCTGATCGCCGTCTCGTATCGCCTGGCGTACCGATTCGCCGGATACCGGATCTTCTAAAAAAGGAGGCAGCGTTATGTACCATAAGACCTTACCGTATCGCCTATTCTCCATCTGTAATAACGTATTTCTGACTCTCGTCTCTATCGTCTGTCTGCTTCCACTGCTGCATCTGCTGATGGTCTCGCTCAGTTCGACCGCTCCCGCCAACGCGGGACTGGTCACATTCTGGCCGATCGGCTTTACCTTTGAGGCTTACGCCAAGACGTTCGACAACGCCAACTTCCTCTCCTCACTCTGGGTGTCGGTGCAGCGAACCGTGATCGGTACGGCTCTTGCGCTGATCGTCAATACGATGGCCGCGTATTCCCTGTCCAAAGAGACACGGGTGTTCGGCGCACGCAATGTCTATCTGTGGTACTTCGTCGTGACCATGCTGTTCAGCGGCGGGCTGATTCCGGGATACATTCTGATTCTCAAACTGGGGCTGATGAATTCTCTGTGGGCACTCATTCTGCCGGGTCTGGTTGCGGTATTCAATATTATCCTGCTGCTGAACTTCTTCCGTGGGATTCCCAAAGACCTGGAAGAGGCTTCGTTCATTGATGGAGCTGGGCATCTGCGAACCTTCTTCAGCGTCTATCTGCCCTTATCCATGCCCGTGCTGGCCACCGTCTCACTGTTCATGATGGTGGGCCACTGGAACTCGTATTTCGACGGGATCATCTACATCCGCGATTCGGAAAAACTCCCGCTGGCGAGCTTCATGCAGACGATTATCGTGCAGGCGGATATGTCGAAGCTTGATCCGGCTGCGGTCGCCAGCCTGTCCCAACGTACGATTCGCGCCTCGCAGATCTTCATCAGTGCCCTGCCGATTCTGATGGTCTATCCGTTCCTTCAGAAGTATTTTGTAACAGGGATCGTGGTGGGGGCGGTGAAAGAATAGAAATTTCTGTACGCTAGGAGCTGAGAGGCGCTGCGGAAGGGATTGGTTTCGGTCGCGTGTTGCAATTGGGAAAAAGATTGAGATTTTTAGCGGTATTTTCCCAATTGCAAAGGCGAACGCTGTCGCTCCTACACTCAATCCCTCCCTCCGCTTAGGCTTCACGCGGAAGTTTTATTCTTTAAAAGAATTTTTAGAATAAAAGAAAAGAGACGCTCTCCGAATTAACGGAGAGCGTCTCTTTCTATTAAAAAAGTTCTGGTCCTATTAATAAAGCTTTAACGAATTGTTCTCATAGGATCAATGTTTGCTCAACGAACAGAAATTCCCGCCACTCATCGTTGTCCGCGGAATTTCTGAGAATAAGCTCGCACGTCTTCCGGGGTACGGACGCGGTTACGGCTCCATTCTAACAGGATTCGGTCGATATACCGGAAATGAAGTTTACCGGCGAATACGGCTTCCTTCAGGGCCAACAGGATCAGCTCCTCGGGATAACGATCCTGGTCGATCCAGACGGAGATCGTCTCACATTCCATCGGAGACAAAGGACGGGCGAATTCCTGTTCAAAGATTCGGAACAGATTATCCACTGTCTCGGCCTCCTCTTCAGGAACGGCAGGGCGTTCGGCGCGGCGCTGATTGCGCCGTTCTTCAGCCAGGCAGCCGGCCAGACGTTCGTACAAACCAGCCAGATGATACCGTTCATAGCGGATGCCGGACGGGGTATCCTCGTCTTCATGAATGGCAAGGAATCCTTCCTTAATCAGCCGTTGCAGCTTACCGGCGAGTTCCCCTGGCTCCAATCCGGTACGCTCTTGCAGTTCTTCAAGCGTGGGAAAATCATTCAGCTCGGCCTGGCGGAAAGCGATGAGCTGGATCAGCAGCATCGTCTCTTCCAGGCTAAGCCCCATTTTGCGATAAAAACGCAGCAGGGCGTGAGGAAGATGAACCTGCGGCGATTCCATGGCATAGGAGACTCCCATTGCCCAAGTCTTCCAAGCTTCGTCATTCACCCGCTTGTTCCTCCTTCCGCCTGCGGTATCCACTTTTCGCAGCATGCGTAAAGCGCCTTACGGATACAGACGATACAGCATACGCGGGAACGGAATCGTCTCGCGGACGTGGTCAAGGCCGCAGATCCAGGCAACCGTACGTTCCAGCCCCAGACCGAAGCCCGAGTGAGGAACCGAACCGTATTTACGCAGATCCATATACCATTTGTAGGAGTCGGACGTCAGGTTATGCTGTTCAAAGCGTTCTTCCATCAGCTTAGGATCGTCGATCCGCTGCGAACCGCCGATGATCTCGCCATAGCCTTCCGGTGCAATCATATCGGCGCACAGCACGACTTCCGGGCGGTTTGGATCAGGCTTCATATAGAACGCCTTGATCTCGGCCGGATAATGCGTGATGAAGACCGGCTTGTCGTAATGGTTGGCAATCGCGGTTTCGTGAGGAGCACCGAAGTCCTCTCCCCAAGGTACCTCGAAGCCATTTTCGTTCAGGAACTTGATGGCATCGTCGTAGGTGATGCGTGGGAATGGACCCACAACCTGCTCCAGCTTCGTCACATCGCGCTCCAGCGTTTCCAGCTCGGCTTTGCAGTTTTCCAGAACCGACTTGACCACATGGCTGACGAATTGTTCCTGAATCTCCAGGCTTTCTTCCAGTTCCACAAACGCCATTTCCGGCTCGATCATCCAGAACTCGATCAGGTGGCGGCGCGTTTTGGATTTTTCGGCACGGAAAGTCGGCCCGAACGAATACACTTTACCCAGCGCCATGGCGGCAGCTTCCATATACAGCTGTCCGCTCTGCGTCAGATAAGCATCTTCATCGAAATATTTGATATGGAACAGCTCCGTCGTTCCTTCCGCCGAAGAAGGCGTCAGAATCGGAGGGTCCATCAGCGTAAAGCCGCGTGTATCGAAGAATTCACGAACGGCACGTACGATTTCCGCACGTACGATCATCACCGCACGCTGCTTGGTCGAACGCAGCCACAGATGACGGTGATCCATCAGGAAGTCTACGCCGTGCTCTTTTGGAGTGATCGGGTAGTCTTCTGTAATATGCAGCACTTCAATGTCTGTAACGGTCATCTCGAAGCCCGATTTACTGCGCGGCTCCTCACGGATGATGCCCGTCACATAGAGCGAACTTTCCTGGGTCAGGCTTTTGGCTGCGTTCCAGATGTCTTCCGAAACTTCACTTTTCACCACAACGCCCTGAATATATCCCGTTCCGTCACGGAGCTGCAAAAATTGGATCTTGCCGCTCGAACGTTTGTTATTCACCCAGCAGCCGATGCGAACAGTCTCACCGACATGGGCGCTTACACCGCGAATGTCTGTTTTGATGGACATGACAGTCAATCCTCTCTCTGTATGTTAAGCCTGAGTACCTTCTACGATACGGTACGTATCGCGGGCAATCACAAGCTCCTCGTTCGTCGGTACGACCAGCACTTCCACTTTGGAGTTCGGTGTGGAGATGCGGCGCGGATCGCCGGAACGAATCTTGTTCAATTCTTCGTCGATCTCGATGCCGAGATACGACAGGTTGTCGCAGACGGCTTTGCGCACGATTGCCGAGTTTTCGCCGACCCCTGCGGTGAAGACCAGCACGTCAACGCCGTTCATGGCAGCTGCATACGAACCAATGTATTTGCGCAGACGGTATTCGTACATTTCAAAGGCCAGGGTAGCGTTTGGCTCGCCTTTTTCCCAGCCATCTGTAATGTCACGCATGTCACTGCTGAAGCCCGAGATGGCCAACAGACCGCTGTGTTTGTTCAACATGGAGTTCATTTCGCTGACGGTCAGTTCTTCTTTGTTCATGACATAAGGCACGATTGCCGGATCAAGGTCACCGGAACGTGTACCCATCATCAGACCTTCAAGCGGCGTCATACCCATCGAAGTGTCTACGGATACTCCGTCTTGAATAGCGGTAAGGCTGCCGCCGTTGCCGATGTGCGCCGTGATGATCTTCAGATCTTCAATCGGCTTGTTCAGGAATTCGGCTGCTGCCAGGCTCACATAATAGTGCGAAGTGCCGTGGAAGCCATAACGACGAACTTTGTATTTGTTGTACAGGACGCGCGGAATGGCGTACAGGTACGATCTTTCCGGCATGGTCTGGTGGAAGGCCGTGTCGAAGACGACAACCTGAGGAACGCCCGGCATGTTCACTTCGGACGCTTCAATCCCCATGATCGCAGCCGGGTTATGCAGCGGCGCCAGATCGATCAGCGCACGGATGTTTTTCTTCGCCTGCGAGTCTACCAGTGCCGATTCGCTGAAGAATTCACCGCCGTGTACGACACGGTGTCCGACTGCATTGATTTCCTCAACGCTTTCCAATACGCCGTGCGTCTTGTCCGTCAGCTTCTCGATAACTTTACGGATTGCCGTATTGTGCTCCAGAATTTCGCTAACTTCCGTCACTTCTTCTTTGCCAGTAGGCTTGTGGGTCAGAATGGAAGAGTCCATCCCGATTCGCTCCACCAGGCCTTTAGCCAGGACGGATTCGTCCGTCATATCATACAGTTGGTATTTCAGCGAGGAACTCCCCGAGTTGATTACGAGCACTTTCACAGTCTGTCACCATCCTTGTCGTACTTGAAAAATCCTTCGCCGGTCTTCGTGCCGAGTTGTCCTGCGCGTACCATCTTCTTGAGAATGAACGCTGGACGATAGCGGATGTCCCCATATTCACGGAACATGCCTTCGAGTGCTGCCTGTACGGAATCCAGACCAAAACGGTCGCACATTTCGAGCGGTCCGCGGTTGAACTGGTACCCGATACGCATTGCATCGTCAATATCTTCAGCCGAAGCCACGCCTTCTTCAAGTACGTGCAGCGCTTCGTTAATCAGCGTGCAGATCAGGCGAGTGCTGACGAAACCTGGGGATTCGTACACGGTGATGCCTTTTTTGTCGAGTGTTTCTTCAACGAAATGTTTCGTTGCTTCAAACGTTGTATCCGATGTTTTCAGACCACGGATCAGTTCGACCAAGTTGATCGAAGCAACCGGATAGATGAAATGCATGCCGATTACGCGCTCCGGGTGCATGGTGGAGCTGCCGATTTCGGTCAGGCTGAGCGCAGAAGTGTTGCTGGCAAGCGTGATGTGGCTTGGGCACACTTGATCGAGCTGGGCAAAGACTGCTTTCTTCGCTTCCAGGTCTTCCGAGATGGTCTCGATCACCAGATCGCAAGAACCCAGTTCCGCGAAGTGGGTCACTTTCGAGATTCTGGACAATGTCAGCTTTTTCTCTGCCGGGGTAATACCCCATTTCTCCAGCTTCTTGTCCAGACTTGTCTCGATCATGCTGTACGCATGATCCAGCTTCTCGCTGTTTTTTTCCACCAGCAGCACATCAAGGCCGCGGGCAGCGAGCATCTCTGCGATACCCTGTCCCATGACCCCGCCGCCGACGACGCCTATTTTTTTAAAATTCATCTCTAGTTTCATCCTTTCTGGTCTCTCCTGCAAGATTGTCCACTCCTACAGCCGACATGAGCGTCTTGCATTCCCAACATCTAATCATATCTTAGCATATCCGAAATGTAAAAAAGAATTTGCAGGTTAAAAATATTCGGTCTGCGTGAGGAGGACATATACTTCTATCATACCCGTTCGGAAGCCTAATTTGGCCGCTCACTTGCGGATATTTTGTGAGCGCTTCGGATCAGCTCGGTCAGAAGGACTGTCCCTGGGCGGTGGTACCGCTGTTCCGTTCGCTGAAGCAGCCCCACAGGAATCTGCGGATCTTGAAGATCGTAGGAGACCGTCACCATATCGTCGGGCAGCTGCGTCGAAGCCAGAATGACTGCGATCCCTCCCAACTCGCGTGCCACAGCCGGTACGGCTGCCAGACGATTAATTGTATAAGTAAAGGGCTTGGCCGGATAAGCGGCGAATTCCTGTTCCAATCGAAGGTGATACAAACAATCTTCTCCCCCGGCAACCAGCGGATACCGATACAGACTCTCCAGCGTCAAATGGCTGCCCGCAAGCGGATGGCTGCCGGCAACAGCAAACACAATTTCCTCCATATAAAGCGTTTCAAAAAAGAGGCCTTTCATATCCAGTGGTCGTCCGCAAATCGCCAGCTCCAGCTCTCCGGCAGACAAAGCGCGAGCCAGTCCCGCTGTAGCATCTACGCGGACTCGACATTCGATACCGGGCTTGCGCTGATGAAACGGTCCCAGCAGCTGCGCCAGGCCTTTCTCGGCAATCGGTTCAATCACTCCCAGCGCCAGCAGACCGCTTTCTTCCCGCCCAAGAGCCAGCCCCCGCTCCCGAACATGCGTCCAATGCGCAATCAGTCCGTCCACCTCCGCAGCATACCATCGTCCAGCTTCCGTAAGCCTGGCTTCCCATCCGCGCTCAAATAGCCGAAAGCCCAGTTCCTTTTCGAGACGCTGGATCTGGGCGGTCACAGTCGATTGGGCATAGTGCAGCTTCTCGGCAGCTCTGGCGAATGTTCCCTGCTCGATGACGGTACGAAAGGTCACTAACTCTTTGAGATCCATCCAATTCTCTCCATTCGCATTTTTGCATCTTTGTTCATCTATTTTCGATTATCAAAATCTTCTTGCTGCGTATACGATAACATCATTCCCATTCAAAGGAGAACTGTACATGCCCTTTATTCGTACCAGCTACCACAAGGAGCAACACGATGACGAACGGCTAAAAGCTTGCGCGGACACCTTGATGGAATGTCTGATTGCGCATTTCCGGGTTCCACCAGATGATTTCTTTCATGCCTTTCATGCCCTTGAAGCCGAGGAGTTTTTCTTCAGTCCCGACTATCTGGGCGTTGTTCGCAGCGAAGAACTGCTAATCCTCGAAATCACGCTGGGACCGGGGCGCAGTCCTGAACGCAAGCGTCGATTCTACGAAGATGCGGCGCAGCGTATTGCGGAGCGCTGCAAGCTGCGATCCGAGGACATTCTGATTATTCTAGTCGAAACCGCTCCGGAGAACTGGTCATTTGGATGCGGTAAGGCGCAAATGATGGATTCGCCTCCCCAATGGCTGAATGAATCCAAAAGCCTGGAAGGAGAGCTTGAACGCGTATCGAACAGCTCGGCAAAAAATGCCGACGAATCCTTTCCTTCCGGCTCAAGTTCGATCCAGGCTGCGGCGGGGCAAGTCTACGCGAGTATAGCCCCTCAATTCGCCGATCATACCCAGCGCATCCTGTTTGGTGAAGTCTGGCCGGGTCCTGCTTTATCAGGGCGAGAACGCAGCCTCATTACCTTAGCTGCTCTTATCACAGCGGGCAATGTGGAGCAGCTGCCTGTTCATCTTCAGTTGGCTGAACAACATGGCATTACTGATGGCGAAATAGCGGCACTCTGCTCTCATCTGGCGTTTTATGCCGGCTGGCCGCGTGCGGCTTCCGCTCTCGACCGTTTGAAGGAGCAGCCAAATCGTCAAGATCGCTGAATCTCGCAGAAAAAAGCCTCCGAAATCTTCGCGCTCAGGCGAAGTCTTTCGGAGGCTTTTCGTCAAACCATTCTTTTACCGGAAATTAAGCGGGCAGCTGTGACAGCTTGCGAAACTGCGCCCGGAACTGTTCACCCGAGAGCACTTCTTCGTGCATCAAGATGTCCAGCGAACCTTCAAACACGCTGCGGTAACGTTCCAGCTGCTTGCGCGTTTCTTCGGTCAGTGCACGCAAAATCTTATCATTATGCTTCATCAGTTCTTCCTGGGTCAGCATCTTGAGGCTCACGATTCCCAGATCGGTCAGACCGGATACGATCATGTTCTCGACCAGATCCAGGGCCTGCTCGAAGTCCCCGCGTGATCCTGTGCTGCGGCCGCCGTAATACAATTCTTCAGCCGCCGAACCGGCCAGGGCGATCATGATCTGCTCTTCCAGGAACTCCTTGGTGTACAGATACTGTTCCTTCTGTGGATTATGACGAACATAACCCAGCGCCTGTCCACGTGGACTAAGCGCGACCTGGCTGACACTGCCTGGACGCAGCAGCTCGGCCATAATCGCGTGTCCCAATTCGTGAATCGCCACGCGGCGCTTCTCTTCGGCAGTCGATTCACGGTCGGTTCTCTCACCCAACATCACCTTGTCGATCGCCCGCGAGAGATGCTGCTGGTCGATCTCGGCTTTCTTCTCGCGCATCGCGTAGATCGCCGCTTCATTCATGACACTTTCCAACTGTGCGCCCGAGAAGTTATACGCCTCTTCCGCAATACGATCCAGATCGGCTTCCGCAGATACCGGACGGCTCTTGGCATGCAGCTCCAGGATATGCTTGCGTCCTTTTTTGTCCGGCAGATCGACTTGAATGTGACGGTCGAAACGGCCTGGGCGCAGCAGCGCACTGTCCAACATCTCCTTGCGGTTGGTCGCCGCAATCACGAGAATCCGAGGCTCATCATTGTTGTAAATGCCATCCATCTCAGTCAGCAGCTGATTGAGCGTCTGATCGTATTCACGCTGTTGTCCGCCTTCACGCTTGCCGCCGATGACGTCAATCTCATCGATGAAGATGATGGCGCTTTGCTTTTTCTCCTGTGCGGCACGGGTACGCGCGTCCTTGAACAGATCGCGGATTCGCCCTGCACCTACACCCACATACATTTCCACAAAGTCACTGCCTGATGCGGCAACAAACACCGAATCTGTATAATGAGCGGCGGCTTTCGCCATCAAAGTCTTGCCGGTTCCTGGAGGCCCAGTCAGCAAAATTCCTTTGAGCGGGCGAATCCCCAGCTTTTTAATTTCTTCATGTTTAATCAGAAAATCGAGAGCTTCCTGCAGTTCCTGCTTGGAATTGTCCTGACCGCCAATTTGTTCAAACGTAAATTTCTCAGGCTTCAGCTTTTTACGATTGCGGTTCTGGGCGGCTCCAACCGCCAGACCTCCACGCATCTGCAAAACAGCGAATATACCTACACCGATCAGAGCCAGCAGAGCGATGGGCATAATGTTAACGCCGATGACTCCCAGAAAGAGAATCAGTGCGACCGCAAAACCGACGAGTATCTCTGTTGTCCATCTAGGCATTGTTGTTTCCTCCAGTTCCGGTCGCCGCGGTCAGCGGCAAAATGATATATTTGTTGGCGTTTTTGTCGGATGCAGAACTCAGGGCTACATAGACGTAATGATCGTCCATGCCGCTTGAGATCGTATAGCCGCCGTGTTGGTTCTGGATCTTCGTCAGGGTATCCGGAATCATGGTATAACGCTTGTTCGCCATTGCTTCGGCAACGGAGAAGGAAGCTTGTTTCCATAAGCGATCAATCTCAGGAGTCGAATGGTCGGCAATGTCGAGCGCAACGGTGCGACTGCCGAGCAGCGAACCCTCTTCTTTGCGCAGTTGAGCGATCAATGCACGAACATCAACATTCGATTGTAGATCAAGTTTCAATAAGGCTTTGTTTTGGGTAATAGTGACCTGGGCGCTGGTAACGCCCGGATATTGACTCAACATTTTTTCAATCGGACGCTCAAGTGCGGCTTGGCGATACAGGAACCAGCCGCCGAGCAGGACGAGCAGAGACAGTGCAGCAGTAATCGCAACGGGTAAGACGCGAATTTTCAATGGGCATTTCTCCTCTTCTTGCTGTTGTTAGAGCCTAAGGTAAGAGCATGACATCCATCAACGGTCGAACACATGGACAGGTTCTGCGACTTCGCAGCGACATGGTCATGTGCATTTGGCGTTTGCCGAAAGCAAATGCTCCGGCCAGTGAATCTGCCGAAATCTTTCTTTTATCCAAATTTACCTCTTCGATGAGGATAAGTATATCACACCGTTTTCCCATTTTCTAATTTACGTCAGGTCACACAAATGCTTGCTTGGCACGACTTTGAACGGGAAAAGCCTCCTTTCATGGGCCTTTTCACTTCCTATAAAACGTTCAAAAGCAAGCTCAATCCCTTCTTGCATCCTTCATTTTGCTGCGCTGCCTTTCCATTTATTTAAACGCAAAAAAGCCCCTCGCACAAGCGAAGGGGCTTTTGATATGCAGATGAGGCTTGCGCAAAAATCGGAAAAGTTGCGCCAACTGCAATAAGCTTTCATACTTGGCCTATTTCCAATCCGGTAGTTCCACCGTTTTACCCACGGCGGCCCCATCCTTCATGCTGTAGAACCGGTAATACTTCATGTCCCCCTGCTGATAGAAGATCTGCCACACATATTGACTGGCATATATACCGGGCAGAATTCGCAGAGGTTTGGCTTCAGGCAGTTCGGCCTTGAAGCGGACAGTCATGTCGTCACGAATCACCGTACCGGCAAGCGGCAGCGTAAATACTGAATTTTGACCTTCAGCTGGCGTGCCATCCTCTTTGTATTTCAGCCAGACATATTCTTCTTCGCCAGCGGCATTCTTGCCCTGGATTACCCAGAAGATCGAATTGTCGCCCCAGACCCATTTGTCTGCCTGGGACACTTCCGTCAACTGCGCCTGCTGAGTCGCGCGCGTGATCGCCGCATCGCGTTCAGCCGTTCGTTTCTGCATCGAGAGCATGTAGTACAGATAAGCTGCCGAGAGCAGAATCAACACAACGAGCACAGCCAGAAGAATGATTTTGGTGCGCTTGCTCACGTTTGCTTCCTCCTGATGTGCGGATTAACGGGCGAGCAGCCCTTCAAATGCCGCCTGCGCTTCAAAGCGAATCTTCTCTTCGTCAAGCAGCAGGCATTCTCTATTTTTGACAACCTGGCGTCCCTCTACCCACACATGTCGAACATCCTGTCCAGCAGCGGAGTAGACGACATGCGAGATATAGTCCGTGCGCGGCAGGAAATGAGCTTGATCGACGTCAAGGGCGATAAAGTCCGCCTTCATGCCGGCTTCCAGCGTTCCCAGATTGTCCAGATACAGCGACTGTGCCCCGTATAGCGTCCCCATGCGCAGAGCTTCCAGCGCAGGAACCGCCGTTGGATCACCGGACACGCCTTTATGAATCAAGGCTGCCAGACGCATCTCTTCAAACATATCGAGATTGTTGTTGCTGGCCGAGCTGTCGGTGCCAAGCGAGACAACCACGCCAGCTTTTAACATCTGCGGTACTTTTGCCACACCGCTTGCCAACTTGAGGTTGCTGCCCGGGTTATGGGACACGGCAACCTTGTTGGCCGCAAGAATCTCGATCTCCTCGTCAGTCAGATGCACCGCATGAGCGACAAGGGAAGGGCGGGAGAAGAAGCCCAGCTTCTCCAGATGAGCGACCGGGCGAAGGCCATAATCGTTCACGTTCTGCTGCACTTCTGCCGCCGTTTCCGACATATGCGTATGCAGCGGCAGATCCAGATCATGCGCCGCCTGAACGAAGCGTTCGATGTAAGCCGGTGGGCAGGTATATGGAGCATGCGGCGACATCATCACAGTGATTCGACCGTTTGCTCCACCATGCCAGTTTTTCGCAAAAGCAATGGATTCCGCCAGCTTGCGTTCCTGTTCTTCTTCCGAACACAGACCGATTACGCCGCGTGCCAAAACGGCACGCATACCGGACTCATCAACGACCTGGGCTACGCGATCCATATGGTCGTACATATCGAGGAATGTCGTCGTTCCGCTCTTGAGCATCTCGACAATGGACAGCGAGCTGCCCCAGTAGACGTCATCCGACGTAAACTTGGCTTCCATCGGCCACATCTTCGTTTGCAGCCATTCTTGAAGCACCATATCATCGCCATAACCGCGCAGCAGCGACATCGCCGTATGTCCGTGGCTGTTGACCAGTCCGGGCATAAACAGCAGTCCCTTACCCTCAACAGATGGAAGCTGGCTTGCATCTTCAGGCTCCTGGCTTCCAATGTAGGCAATCATTCCGTCCTCAATAACCATACAGCCCTCAACGATGGCTTGACCTGTAGCAAATACACCGTTTTTAATGATCCACTTTTTCGGGTTGTTTGTCGTTGTCATGGACTTCGGCTTCCTTTCCGTTTCCGTTTCCGTTATCGAGATAATAAGCCAGACTGAGCAGATCGGTCGTAAAGTCAGCGGCATGAATACGTACTTGCGACGGGACTTTGAGCACCGTTGGAGCAAAGTTCAAAATCGCTTCCACACCCGATTCGACCAGCTGGTCAGCAACTCGCTGCGCCTCGGAATCCGGTACCGTAATGATGCCGACGCGAATGTTTTTCTCGGCAACCGTCTCTTTCAGCTCATCGATGGGCTGCACGGTCAACATGTTGATATGCGTGCCAATCTTGGGCTGGTAAGAGTCAAATACCGCAACGATCTTCATGCTTTCTTTTAGATACATATTGTAGTTGGACAGTGCATGCCCCAGATTACCGGCACCGATCAGGGCGACATTAATCTGGCGATCCAATTTGAGGATATGGCGAATTTTTTCGATCAGGTACGAGACATCATAACCGATGCCCTTACGCCCAAAATCGCCGAAATACGCGAGATCCTTCCGAATTTGCGCCGGGTTGAGATCCAGCTTCTGTCCAAGCTCCTGCGACGATACGGTCATCACTTCGCGTTTGTGCAATTCAGTCAAGTGACGCAGGTAAACGGGAAGTCTGCGAACGACGGCTTCCGAGATTTTTTCCGCTTTCATTCAAGGTCCCTCCCAGGGAAAAAAATTAATCCGCCTTTGCTTCCGGCTCCAGCCATTCGGCGACTCTCGGCACGATCTGGTCGAGAGCCATATGCTCCATTTTGGGGCCGGGAAGCGAATATAAAAATTGTTTGCCATAATACGACTCGATCACACGCGTGTCGTACACGATGACGATGCCGCGGTCGCGGCGTGTCCGTATCAACCGGCCGAATCCCTGCTTGAAGCGGATGACAGCCTGCGGTACGGACAATTTCATGAATGGATTGAGATTCTGACGCTTGAGCAGCTCGCTTTTGGCTTCCAGCAGCGGATGACTCGGCGGCTGGAAGGGCAGGCGAACGATGGCGAGGCAGGTCAACGCATCCCCCGGAATGTCCACGCCTTCCCAGAAGCTGCTCGTTCCGAGCAGTACCGACTTCGGATTATCCTGAAAACGCCGGGTTAACCGACTGCGGCTGCCGCTGTCCACGCCCTGCCCAATCAAGGAGATCCCGGAAGAAGCCAGCATTTCCTTGAGTGGATCATACACCTGGCGCAGCATCCGATAGGAGGTGAACAGCACCAACATTCGCCCATCGGTCGCCTCCGCCGTGCGTGCCAGCGAGTCGGTCAATGCGGCCAGGAAGCCGGCATCCGCCGTCTGCCCTTTCACACTTGGAAAATCGCGTGGCACAATAAGCAGAGCCTGCTCCCGGTAATTAAACGGAGACGGCAGCACTTCCGTTAGCAGCCTCTTGTGTGACGCCGCTTCCCGCAGCCCCAACTGATCCACCATGTAATCGAACTTCTTGTCCACCGACAGGGTGGCCGAAGTGAGCACAATGCTTTTTTTCTTATCAAAAAAGTGCTGCTGAAGCTGGCCGCTGACGTCGATCGGCACCGCATACATCTGAAGCGACTTGCTCTTAAATTGCGAACTGCCTTCCAGCCAGTAGACGGTTCCGCCATCATCAAGCCGCATGAAGAATCGAAGCGACTCTCGGGCTTCCGATAAGTCCTTCAGCAGCCCCGAGATGTCGGTCGCCAGCCCCTCGGCAGTATAATCGCCGCTGTCCTCCTTGACGGAAGACGCCATGCGTTCTCCGCGCCGAATGACCTCGCCCAGTCCTACATAGATCTGGTCTTCCAGATTGGACAAAATATCCCAACCCTTCGGATACTCGCCCGCGGTTAGACGCAGCGTATGCTGTCCGGCCTCTGGCGCAGATGGGTCCACCCGATCGGGCAGCAGCGTATACAGCAGCTCGGTCAGCTTGTCCCAGCTCTCCTTGGCGTCGATCAGTTCGGGAATCATCTCATCAGCGGTTCTCGCCCATTCGCCTGCCTTCTGATGGTCGAGTCGGCCAAGCAGTTGGCGCAGCGCTGGAAGCTGACCATTCTTCGAGTCCTTGTACAGACGAGTCATGGCATGCACGAAGGAGAAATACTTCAGATGCAGACCCAGGTGCTTGCCTGCGACGTCCTCCAGATGATGAGCTTCATCGATGACCAGCCGCTCATATGCGGGCAGCAGTTGATCGTCAGCCTTGACGTCCGAGAAGAGCTTGGAATGATTCGTCACCACGACGTCAGCCATTGAAGCTTCGTGCTTGGCCCGATAGTAATAGCAGCTGCGGAACCATGGACACGCACGCCCCAGACAGGAATCCGTCTCACTCGCTACGGTATCCCAGAAATCCTGTCCCCGCCCAATGCCCAGATTCAGCTCCTCGTCGTCGCCTTTGTCCGTGCGGGTCAGCCAGACGGTCAACTGCGCCGCTGTCATCGCATCATCCGCAGGATGAACAAATTCCCGACGATCCATCTTCTGTTCCAGCTTGCGCATACATAGATAATGCTGGCGCCCCTTGAACACGGAAGCCCGGAATTCAAAGGGAACGACCCGACTCAGCAGCGGAACGTCACGTTCGCGGAGCTGCTCCTGCAAATTGATCGTATGCGTGCTGACCATCACTTTGCGATCGTTTTTTACGCTCTCGTAAATGGACGGAATCAGATAACCGAGCGATTTGCCCGTTCCTGTTCCCGCCTCAATCAACAGATGTTTGTCACTGGCGAACGCTTCTTGCACTTTGCCAAACATCAGGTTCTGCGATTCGCGTTCCTCATAACCTGGCAGTTCGGCACGCAGGTTATCCTGAACCTGCTGTAAAAAGGCCTCAAACGAAACATCTTCGAGCGGATTTCCATCCCGAATATCCCGAGCCGGAGGCACTTCTGCCCACTCTCCAACCTTCAGGGCAAACTGTCGATAGAACTTGAAATCTCCGCCATCCGGCAGAGCCTCCAGCTCTTTCTCTTCGACCAACGTCTGGAAAAACCACCCCAGATCGCTGTCCCCTACCAGAAGTTCAGCGATACGCTGAAGCGTGATGAGCGGCAGGGAGCGGGCTTCCTGTAGACATTCCAAAAAAACATGCGCTGTCGCCAGCGCATCGCTATCCGCCTGATGCGGACGCTCATGCGGAACGCCAAACTGCGAAGCAACCGCGCCGAGCTGATAGCTTGCGATCGAAGGATACAAAATGCGAAGCAGATCGATCGTGTCCAGAATCCGTCCGGTAAAGGGCAGATAGCCGGTCTGATCGAGCGCACGCTGCAAAAATCCAAAATCAAATGCCACGTTGTGTCCGATCAGGACGGCATCGTCCAGAAGCGGAATCATGCCGATGATTGCTTCATCCAGCCCTGGAGCTTCGCCGAGCTGTTCTTCGCGGATTCCCGTCAGTTCAGCAATGAACGGGGGGAGCGGGACGCCCGGATTCACCAGCGACTGGTAAGTCTCCGTAATCCGCAGATCATGGTCAATGACGCTCAGTCCGATCTGAATGATGGCATCCGATGCCTGAGTGCCCGTCGTTTCAAAATCCAGCACGGCAAATTTCATGGTGTCGATAAATCCTTTCAATCGGTTTTCCTTACCAGCATAACAGACAAAGAGCAGTTTGGGAAACTCTTCACCACCCGATAAAGCGTAAAAAAAGCGAGGCCTTCACGCCGCATCCTGCGGTGGAAGGCACATCGCTGCCTCTTCGAGCCAAGCTTTTTTTATCGGATCGTCGCGTGAACTTCTTTTGCCGAAGTCTCCACCGCACGGTTGCCCGCATCGACGAATACAACGGTTGGCTGATGCACACGTGCTTCTTCTGTAGACATGGAAGCATACGAGATAATAATTACCGTATCGCCAGGCTGAACGCGCCGAGCAGCCGCTCCATTCAGACAGATCACGCCGCTGCCGCGTTCACCGGGAATCACATAAGTCTCCAGGCGCTCACCGTTGTTATTGTCCACGATCTGAACCTTCTCGTTCTCCAGCAGATCAGCCGCGTCCATCAGATCTTCATCGATGGTGATGCTGCCAACATAATTGAGGTTTGCTTCCGTTACGGTCGCGCGGTGAATCTTGGATTTCATCATCGTTCTATACATGCCAAAAGGCCTCCTCAGGCTTCACTTAAGCGAAATAATTGCATTGTCGATCAAACGGGTGGAACCGAACTTGACAGCCAGCGCCAGGATGACGGATGCCCCCGACTTGCGGAGTTCAGACAGATCCTCTTCGTGCTTCAAGGGAGCAAGAGCCGGGAAACTCAGCATCTGTACATAGTCGATCTCAGCCAGCGGCGAAACTTCGATGGCCTGACGAACACTCTCTACAATCTGCCGGGGTGTGACGTCCGTCGATGATTCGATGCGTGCTGTCGCCTCGCGCAGCGAACGGGACAGCACGAGTGCCTCACTTCGCTGCTCTGCGCTCAGGTACACATTGCGTGAGCTGAGAGCCAGACCGTCAGCTTCGCGCACGATGGGGCATGGCACAATCTCAACATCCATGTTCAGATCAACCACCATCTGCTGGAGCACCGCAACCTGCTGGGCATCCTTGGCCCCGAAGAAGGCGCGATCCGGCTTGATGATATGAAACAGTTTGGATACCACTGTGGCTACACCGTCAAAATGTCCGGGGCGCGAAGCACCGCACAACACGTCGGTCAGTCCGGTCACGGTAACCGTCGTTCTGCGTTCCTGAGGATACATCTCCTCCACGGAAGGCAGGAATACCACATCCACCCCTTCACGCTCTGCCAGCGCCAGATCGGCTTCCTCGCTGCGCGGATAACGATCCAGATCTTCATTCGGCCCAAACTGGATGGGATTGACGAAGATGCTCAGGACCACAATCCCACATTCCTGACGCGCCCGGCGCAGCAGACTGGCATGGCCTTCATGCAGATACCCCATTGTTGGCACAAAACCTACGACATTGCCCGACTCTGCACCTGCACGTTCCGTTCGCAGTTCGGCAATGAAGGCGCGAGCTTCCTTGATCGTTGCTGCAATTCTCATGCCTTTGCGCCCACCTTTTCTTTATCGGAGGAGGCCTCTGTCTGCGTTTGCAGAGCTTCTTCCCCACCCTTGCTTCCGCCATAGAGGGAACCCAGCGATTCACTCACGCCTTCATCGGCTTTAAAAACATGATTTTCAGCAGGGAAAGCTCCATTCTTCACTTCATCTACATAAGCTTCGATGCCTTCACGAATCTGTGTACCCACATCGGCGAAGGTTTTGACGAAGCGTTTTTCCATATAAGGAGAGGCGTATTTGACCACATCGTGGAACACCAGCACCTGGCCATCACATTCGCGGCCAGCGCCAATGCCAATCGTGGGGATCGACAGTTCGCGCGTAATCGCTGCGGCAGTCTCTTCTGCCACCAGCTCCAGCACGACCGCAAAAGCTCCCGCGGCTTCCAGCGCTTTGGCTTCGTCCATCAGACGCTTGGCGTCTGCGGCATCTTTGCCCTGCACGCGGTAACCACCGATGGTATTGACCGACTGCGGCGTCAGGCCAATGTGTCCCAGCACCGGAACGCCGGACTGCACGATCGCTTTAACCGCCGGTGCGATCTCCATACCGCCTTCCATCTTAACGGCGTGCGCGTGACCTTCCTGCATCAGGCGGCGCACCCCTTTGAGTGTCTCATCCAGACTTCCGTGATACGTCATGAACGGCATATCGGCGACGATAAACGTATTCTCCGCCCCGCGAGCCGCTGCCCGCGTGTGATACACCATATCATCCAGCGTAACCGGAATCGTCGAATTGTAGCCCAATACGACATTACCCAGCGAATCCCCAACCAAAATGAGATCGATTCCGGCTTCCTCCGCCAGTTTTGCGGATGGATAGTCATAGGCCGTAATCATGGTGAGGCGATCCTTTTGCTGTTTCATTTTGCTAATTTTCACGACGTTTAACGCTCTTTTTACTGCCATGGGTTTAGGCTCCTTTTGTGGATAGAATGGGCCTTTGTACCGGACTTGTCTTGATCCAGCACAAATAGCCTTTTGCTGTCACCAAAAGGGCCGAAAGGTAAAGAAGAAACGGGGACGACGATTCGCTTCTCCCTTCTGTCTCGGTCCTTGTAAGGCTCAGAGCAGAACTACAGGGTGTAAAGGTACCGCCCAGACGTCAAATACCTGCGTCTGGTTGAAACGGAGCAACTGATCTGCCGCTTCCGGATCAATGGCTCGAACATCCGCAGCCAGCCGGCCGCTTCGCCAACTCTCGCTTCGATCTTCCGCCTGAATTCAGGTCGGATGTCAGAATAGAGGTTCGCCGTTCTTGCGATTTTCCATGTGCGGACTTGCGATGATCTATGGGAAGTGCAATTTGGACTCTCACCAATATCGCCTTCGCATCGACAGTATATCAAATTTGGCGCGAGAAATCATCTTGGTTGTTTCATGAAAGAGAAAGATTCTTTTCAGAGATCGAAAGCAGGCCATCTAGAGATCAAGAGGTACATATTCCTGAAAAACATATCTTTCTTTCCCGCCTGGCGCAGGCTCCGTCCATAAAATTTCGACATTTACGCTCTCCACATGATGTTCTTCATAATATCTTTTGGGAATCCGAAGTCCGTACACGTATTCCACGCGTTCCGCATCTTCAAAAAGTTTCTCGAAATCTTTTTCATAACCGGTATCATCAAATGAACGAGGCAGCCTCAGATGCAGGTCATGCGCTTTGGATTTGCCTTTGGAGAACGTGGCTTCTGCCGTATATCCAGCTTCTTGCGTCTGGGAATGGGCAGTCACCAGCGAATAAGCCTCTTCGGGTTGAACCGAGTCGTCCAGATTCTCCATCCGATCCATGTAATACTGACCGATCGGCAGCAGAATCTTCTTCTCCTCCCCAGACAAACTCAATTCCACGCGATCAAAAGCCGCAATGCAATCGTACAGGGTGATGCCCAGCTTGTTGTCGTGATACTGTCCCTTCGTGATGGTCAGGTAGTCCGAGACAGCTGTATCCCCCTGAAACAATCGAATCTTGCGGATCGAAAGATCGTTCAGACTCTCCTCCACATAAAAATCAAGAGCTTTGGAGCCTTTGCCTGCATCGAAAAAGAGAAAATGAACCTCCTTGGACTTTTCTGGAAAAGACGTTTCGTTCTCCGAATGTTCCCCTTCCCTGTCGGTTATCACACGGCCTTTATCGCAAGCAGACACTAACAAGCAGAAGAGAATAAACAGCAGGCCTACCGATCTCATCTTGTTTCCTCCCTCAAATTCTTCAATCCCGATCTATTATGGAGTGAACCTTCCTTCATGAACGCTTTGGCGAATGGAGAGGTTTGGAAAAAGTCGTTAAAAAGAGGAAAGAAAAATAAGCAGCTTCAACTTCTGCGGACTGGGGAAAATGCAGATCGGAGACACAAAAAATCGACCTCTCCGCCTGGGAAAGGTCGATTGCTAGTTCAGACACAGGAGCAGCTTGCTAAAAGAGATTGATCGCTCAAGACGTCCCTGGGGCTGCACCTGTCCAGATTACTGGTTAATGCGGCGATTGCAGCACACCATCTCCAGCCGAGACCTTCTAGCGGCTGTTCGATTCTCCTGGGCCCGGATACAGCTCAATGTCTCCCGAATACACGGGAACCACCTGTCCGTCTTCCGTTCGCATCAGCAGTTCACCGTGTTCGCCCAAGCCATGGGCGATCCCCCGGCGCTCGCCGCGTGGATCACGTACGGCGATCTCCCGCCCCAATGTGACGCTGAGCGATTCCCACAGCAGCCGAATCGGCTCGAAGCCGCGTTCGGCGTACAGCTCGTAGAGTGCCTCGAACTCGTTCATGACAGCCGCGATCAGCGCCGAACGATCAACCGCCTTCCCGGATTCCCGGCGCAGCGACGTGACGCGCTCACGCAGTTCTTCCGGGTAGTCCGTCTCCAGCAGATTGGCATCGATGCCAATGCCCATGATGCAGTGCAGCACCCCACCATCTTCCACGACAGCTTCCAGCAGAATCCCGCAGAGCTTGCGGCCATCGGCCAGCAGATCGTTCGGCCACTTGATCCCGGCTTCTACGCCGCTTACCAGACGAATGGCGCGGCAGACGGCAACGGCAGTCAGCAGCGTAAGCTGGGGAACCGCCGTAAGCGGGCCTTCCGGACGCAGGACGGCGCTCATCCATACGCCGCGACCCGGTGGGGAATGCCAGGGGCGTCCCTGACGACCCCGACCCGATGTCTGTTCTTCGGCGACGACCAGCGTTCCTTCCGGGGCTCCTTCGCGGGCACGCTTCTCCGCCTCTGTCTGCGTGGAGTCAGTCTTCTGGAGAATGGTCAGCTTCCGGCCGAAACGCGCCGTCGTCAGCAGACTGTCCAGGCGCTCCGCATCCAGCGCGGAAGCGGCCTCCGACAAGCGGTAGCCCAGCTTGGGCGAGGCATCGAATTCGTATCCGGCGTCCTTGAGCCGCTGGATCTTCTTCCAGATCGCCGTGCGGCTGACGCCAAGCCGGCGGCTGATTTCCTCGCCGGAGAGATATTCGCCTCCGGCAGCTTCAAACATATCGAGCAGCGGATCTCGCGTCATTCGGGCTTCGCCTCCTTCACGTCCGGCTGCGCCTCAAGCCGGGCGATCTCTTCCAGCAGCGCCGCCCGTTCGTTGGCGACGCGGCCCGTGGCGGCACCTTCCAGCAGCCGCCGGATCAGCAGCCCGAGCCAGGGGCCGGGCGCACGATTCACCTGCTCGGCGATCTCGCCGCCGCCGAGCGCCAGCTCCCGCGGCGAATCCGCCGGGATCGCCGCCAGCCACTGCGCCGCGCGCGTCAGACGCGCGGTTTCGGCTTCGTCCGCTCCGTACAGCCCGGAGCGGTAGGTCAACCAGTTTTCGGCCGTGCCCCGGCCGAAATCGAGCACGCAACGTGCGAAGACGAGCCGCAGCTCTCCTTCGCTCTGTGAAGCGGCGTGATCCGGCCGCCGCATAGGCTGCACGGTTCCATGCGGCGCCTTTGCTCCGCCTAGCTGCACGACACTGACACCCGGCGTTCCACTTCCGCCTTCTCCCGCTTTGCCAGCGGCACGCTCCACTTCTTGCACCTCGTAAGCCGCGTTCATCCGCGCGTCCATGCGCAGCAGCGCAGCGGCGGATTTGGCGAATCCGCCGGAGAACGTCCAGCTCTTGAGCAGCGCCTCCGCTTCATCGCCGGATATGCCAAGTCCCTGAAGCAGCGCCGTCCAGCGCAGCTCATCCGGCTTCGCCGGCAGGCGATCCAGCCGCTCCGGATGCGCCGCTGCCAGCGCCTGCGGCTCCAGGCGGATCTTCGCCTCCGCCAGCAGAGCGCTGCGCTCCAACATCCGCACGCCTTCGGCTGGCCGTGAGCTGCCGAGCATCTTCTCAAGCTCGGCGCGAATCCGCTCTGCGGCAATATGCGGCATATTGCCGCGCAGTTCAAGCAGCGCCTCCCAGGTACCCGACTCCATCTCGAAGCCAAACACCGAGGCAAAACGCACGCCGCGCACCATACGCAGCGCGTCCTCCTGGAACCGTTCGCGGGCTTCGCCCACGCAGCGAATGATGCCGCGCTCCAGATCAGCGCGGCCGCCGTATGGATCGATATACGTTCCATCCAGTTTGCGGGCGATGGCGTTCATCGTAAAGTCACGTCTGCGCAGATCCTCGTCCAGCGAACGCACGAAGGTGACCTCCTCCGGGCGGCGGAAGTCTTTATACTCCGATTCCGTTCGGAACGTCGTGACTTCAAACGGAATCTTCTCCATCACCACGGTCATCGTGCCGTGCTCGATACCGGTCGGCACCGTGCGCGGAAATAACGCAGCCACTTCCTCAGGCCGCGCCGACGTCGCAATGTCCATATCATTTACAGGACGTCCGATCAACTCATCCCGCACACAGCCACCTACCCAGCAGGCCACATGTCCCGCTTTTTCCAGCGTACGCAGAATCTCTGCGCTCCACCGCACCTGTACCGGGTCTGCATGTTTCCATTCCGTCACCCTATTCAACTCCGTTCTTTGAGCCAATGCGCCGGTCTTCAGCAGCTCTGCATGGCGGCATCCGGCAGCTTGCGTCCCAACACCCGATAATAGATCTCTTCATATTCCTGTGTGATCTTCTGATCGCAGAACTGGGTATGCGCACGCTCCAGGCAGGCCGCCTTCATCGCTGCTCTCTGCACGGGATCACTCAGCAAAGTCAGCGCATACTCGGCCATGGCCTGGGTATCGCCAATTGGTGCCAGATAGCCAGTCACCCCATGAAGAACCAGCTCGGGAATTCCGCCTGCCTCCGAACCCACAGTCGGCACTCCGCAGGCCATCGCTTCCAGCGCCACCAGACCAAAGCTTTCCTTCTCGGAAGGAAGCAGCAGCAGATCCGCCAGCGAGATCACCTGGGCAATCTCATCCTGTTTGCCGAGGAAATGCACCCGATCCTCAATGCCCAGCTCCCGGATTCGGCTCTGCACTTTGGGCATATCCGGCCCTTCGCCAACCAACAGCAGCTTGGCCGGCATCTGCTGATTGACAAGATGGAACACGTCAATGACGTCCGGTACCCGCTTAACAGGACGGAAGTTGGAGATATGCATCAGAATTTTTTCTTCAGGCGCCGCAAACTCGCTTCGCAGTCCGGCCACTTCTCTTGGATAATAGACCCTTTTGTCAATAAAATTGTAGGTCAAGTCGATGTTCCGGGTAATGTCCAGCGCCTCTCGCGTCTGACGAATCAGATCGGCCGACACGGCGGTTACCGCGTCACTCTTGTTGATCGCCAGAGCAATCAGATCCTTGAGTGTAACGTCCTGACCCAATACCGTGATGTCTGTCCCATGCAGGGTGGTCACAATCTTGAGATCTTCGCCGACCATCTGCTTGGCCAGATATGCGCAGACCGCGTGCGGCACCGCATAATGGACGTGCAGAATATCGAGCTTTTCCCGCTTGACCACTTCAGCCATCTTGGAAGCCAGCGACAGATCGTAAGGCGGGTAGCGGAAGACATAATAATCGCTAACCTGTACTTCATGATAATGAATATTTTTATGGAAGGCTCCCAGACGGAAAGGAATACTGTGCGTGATGAAATGGACTTCATGCCCTTTCTCCGCCAGCAGTTTGCCCAGTTCCGTTGCCACCACGCCTGAACCGCCAAGCGAAGGGTAGCAGGTGATGCCAATTTTGAGTGTATCTTTCATTGAAGCCGGAACTCCCTTCTCGCCGCTGTCCGTATACGTTCGAGCCTTGATTTTTTAAATTTAAAAGAGATTAACCTCATGCGGAAGCTTGGACGCAAATCCTTCCGCGTATCCCAGACCCCGTTTTTGTCCAAGCAGGGAATCTCGCGCTTTCACCCGTTCCACATACTGTGCGGTAAGCGGAGTGGCTACGGCGTCGTTCCCCTGACCCGGTGCGGTAAACTGGGATTCATAGCAGCGCAGCGCTGCTTCCTTGCTGTCGTAGACCTCGGTTACATCCACCATCAGATCGGTACGCCCAAGATCATTGATGAAGTAGAAATACAGCTGTTCGACCTTGACCGGAGGAAGTTCGGGCATGTAACGGCGCAGCTTCGCATTGAACACTGCTTCTTCGATCAGTCCGCTGCACGCGATATGATCGGGATGCCGATCTTCCCAGTAAGGGGCAAATACAAGTCGCGGCGCATGCTTGCGAATCTCGGCCGTGATTCGGCGAATCTGTTCGTCGGTACGCAGCAGCCCCCGGTCAGGCAGTCCGAGATTGCTCCGCATGGAGAGGCCGAGTACGGCAGCGGCCGACTCGGCTTCTTGTTTGCGCAGCTCTACTGTACCGTTCGACGACATTTCTGCAAAAGTCAGATCGCAGATGCCGACACGGTAGCCCGCGCGCGTATGTTTGACGATCGTACCCGCCATGCCAATCTCGGCATCATCGGCATGAGCGCCGAAGATCAGAATATCGAGCGGCTCAGTCATTGGTCTCAAGTCCCGGCTTGTATTTATGTACCAGTTCCCGCCAAGCGAAGTCGCCGCGCATGAGCGCTTTGACAAGAATCTCTGCGGTTGCCACATTGGTCGCTACCGGAATCCCCTGAACGTCGCAGATCCGAAGCAGCGCGGTAATGTCCGGTTCGTGGGGTTGAGCCATCAATGGATCGCGCAGGAAGATAATCAGATCCAGCTCATTTTCAGCCACCAAGGCTCCGATCTGCTGGTCGCCGCCGAGCGGACCCGACATGAAGCGGTGAATCTGCAAGCTTGTCGCTTCCATGATGCGCTGTCCCGTCGTTCCCGTGGAATATAACACGCAGTCTACGAAAGCCTGCTCATAAGCGGTCACAAAATTGACCATCTCGTCTTTTTTACGGTCATGCGCGATAAATGCGATCTTCATCAAGATCCCTCTTTCCATCGTCGATAAAATGAGTTACATCAAATGCTCGAAGCCGTAGACCATGCCCGTATACTCCATCACTTTTTCGATTCCGATCTTAACGCCCGGCATATAGCCCGCACGTTCATAAGAGTCGTGGCGAATCTTGAGACTCTGTCCATAACCACCAAATACCACTTCCTGCTGCGCAAATACACCTGGAAGACGTACGCTGTGAATACGGAATCCGTCATATTCGCCGCCTCGTGCGCCTGGAAGAATCTCTTCTTCATTTGGATTGCCCTGCTTGAATTTCTTGCGTGTCTCGGCGATCAATTCGGCCGTCTTGATCGACGTTCCTGACGGTGCATCCAGCTTCTGGTCACCGTGATATTCGATAATCTCCACATGCGGCAGGTATTCGGCTGCTTTGGCGGCAAACTGCATCATCAAGATGGCACCAATCGAGAAGTTTGGGGCAATCAAGCCGCCGATCTTCGCTTCGCGGCACAATCCATCCAGCTCTTGAATCTGTTCGGGCGTAAAGCCTGTAGCCCCTACGACCGGACGAACTCCATGCTTGATCGCCGTCAGCGTATTGCCGTAGACGACCGAAGGGACGGTAAAGTCCACCAGCACATCAGGCTTGGCCGCTTCCAGTGCCTCATCCAGACTGCCTACCGCGATAACTCCGCACGGTTTCAGGCCTGCCAATTCTCCTGCATCCTGCCCCGCACCGGAGCGATCCACGGCAGCGACCAGCTCAAGCTGTTCTTCCGCCAGCACCATCTTGACGACTTCCCGTCCCATACGCCCGCCTGCACCGGCAACCGCTACTCGAATCGTTTGACTCATTCCTGCTCCTCCTTCTGCTGCGGTTCGGCATCGATTCTCGTCCAGCGATCCTTATCCCGCGTATTAAATTTATACATGACCTTGTCATGGGCTTCGGTTAGATCGATATTCAGCGAATTGGCGAAACATAAGGTGATAAACAGAATGTCTCCCAGCTCCAACTCGATCGAATTGTCTTCTTCCCCGCTTTTTTTCGGCTTCTCGCCGAAACTATGATTCACTTCGCGCGCCAGCTCGCCGACCTCTTCGGTCATACGGGCGAGCATCGACAGCGGACTGAAATAGCCTTCCTTAAACTGCGAGATATAACGGTCCACTTCCCGCTGCATTTCCGCCAGACTTTTTTCCATGACGGCGTTCGCCCCCTTTCACGCTATAAGCTCTGTTGCACTCTTCCTTATGTTATCGCAAAGGGATTTTGAACACAAACGATTTTCATGCAGCCGACGCTCACCGCCAGGCTTCTTACTGCTGGCACAGCTCTACTTTCTGGTGATAGGATAGAGAAAAAGAGCAGCGTGCAAGAAGCCCACCGCTGTGCTCATTCGCCGCCCGGGAGGGAGGCATCCCAAGGAGAATCGCCCTATGAAAATGAACACCCCTGCCGCCAAAATTCGTACCGTTGCCGCGATCATGCTGGGCACGGCGCTGTACGCGTTTGGCCTGCTCTACTTCATTATCCCGAACAAATTCACGGAAGGCGGCATCACCGGGATTACCGTCCTGCTGAATTATGGACTGGGTATTCCAACCGCTCTGTCCACCTTGGTCCTGAATATTCCGCTGGTGATCCTGGGCTGGCGAATTCTCGGATTGGGGCAGATTGTCTACACTGTCGCTGGCATCGCTTCGCTTTCGCTCTTTCTGTGGCTATTCCAAATCCTGTTTGATCGTGGAGTTCTGGTGCAGCATGAACATGATCCCATTCTCGCCGCCCTCTATGCAGGCATCATCCTGGGTATTGGACTCGGCATCGTCTTCCGCTTCGGCGGTACAACGGGAGGCTCCGATATTATTGCCCGGATTCTGAACCGCAAAAAGGGCTGGAGCATGGGTCGAATCATTCTGGCGATTGATGTCATGATTATCGGCCTGTCGCTGTTTTTTATTGCAGAAGAGAAAGTGCTGTATACGCTTGTTGCGGTTTTCATTGCATCCAAAGTCATCGACTTTGTGCAGGAAGGCGCTTATGCGGCTAGAGCGTTTATGATTATCAGCAACGAGGCGGAGGATATCGCAGATCGAATCATGGAAGAGATGGATCGGGGCGTCACGTTGATCCCGGCCTTCGGCGCCTATTCCAAGCACGCCAAACACATCGCATACTGCGTCATCTCCCGACAGGAGATTCGTCAGCTTCAGCTTATTGTCAAGGCCGTTGACCCCCGTGCGTTTATTATTGTCAATGATGTTCATGATGTGCAGGGTGAAGGTTTCAGAGAATAACGAAGATTCCGAGAATGACGAGGATTCCGAGTTATGCCTGCACATCCTTCACCTTCCACGTTCACCCGTTCTCATGACCGATGTTCGAAAACGGGACAGATCGGGCGCCGCGTCCTGATGCCCGGATCGCCAGCCAACCGAGCAGCACGCTGACGGCGGTTAAAGCGAAGGTGAAGTTGCGGACTTGATCGAGACGATTCAGATGTTCCAGCGACACGTAGGGGAAGATGCCCAACGTGTAATCCGCCGTGTCGTTCGCAAACGTCCAGATCGCTGCGGGGATCAGCCATAAAGTGCCCAGACTGAAGAAGCGGACGTACAGCAGCGCCTCTATGACCATGATGCCGTGCGAAGCAATCAGCATCCAGCTCAACGGCTGAATCGGATTGCCGAGCGCCGCGTCCCAGAAGATGATCGAGATGGCCCATATGCCGTATTTGACCGAAGTTACGACCGCCAACGCTTCGATCAGGCGAACAAGGCCGCTCATGAAGCGCGAAGATGGAGGGAACAACAAGCCTAACAGTGCCAACGTGAAAAAAAGACTGCCTGTCGGGCTATCCGGCACGAATACGATCTGCCAAGCCGGGCGCGTTGCCCAGACGTCAGCCAACTGCACGCCATACCAGTAATAACCGTAGACGCTGCCGATCAGGTTGCTGACAAAAAGCAGCCAGAGAATCCGGCGATCAGTCAGCAGTGCTCGGCTCCATAACATTGAGAGCGACATGTGGTTGTAATTCCTCCCGAGTGGACAAAATAGGTCGAAATGAGAGGTGTGCCATCATTCGACAAACCGTATCTCCATAAAAAGCCTGACCGCGTCGGCGGTCAGGCTTTTTATGGACCCGTTTCTATTTTAACTGTCGCTTCTTCAAGTTGGCAAGCCGGAGGATTGTGTCAAATCCCGATCGCGTTCCAAACTTTTCAGTTCACTGGTCAGAGCCAGAAAGGCCAATTCGTCCCCATTAGCGAGAGCCGCGTCAATATCCTGCTGTAACGTTTCGCAGCGACGTCTGCGAAGCGCCTCGTCCCAGATCATCTCGGCAGCCAGACCCAACATTACTTCGTAAGCAGCTTTCATCTTGTCCAAAGGACGCACCTCCCGAGTTATTGTGTCATCAGCGGAAGCAAATCATGCTTCGACAACTTTCGGCGGATTCGGGAATGACCCTCAAACCCTGCGTGACCTCATCTCATACTCTGCCTGTGCCTATCGAAATTGTTAGCGCCATCATTTTGACGGTACGGAAGGAAGAAAGCAAAAACGAGTGCCTCCCTTTCTTTGCATTTAACCAGAATCGAAAACTTTGCACCAGAAAACGGAAAAAATTTGTGAGTAATCGGTGATGATCCCCACATTCAGGTTGAGCAGCGTGATCGATCAAGCGTATATTTCAGCTACAAAAAAGCCCTCCACCGAAGTGAAGGACTCCTTTTCCTATGGGGTACACCTGATTGAGTCCCCCATGGCCCAGCGTTTGTTAACTGCGCCCTTCTCCCGAAGGTTCAGGTTCAGCCAGCAGATGCCGCGTGCAGTTATACACCAGCGGCTCCCACAGCTCCTCTCGCTTCTCCAGTACAGACAGCGAGAGATTACCAATTCGTTCAGCCTGACGATCTTGGTATAACGCCGCATACAGCCGCGACAGCAGCCCCCCGTGAGTAACGACCAGAATATTGCGATCTGGATATTTGACTTCCAGGTCAGCCATAAAGGCAAGCGCACGTTCCTGAAGTGCCTCCACCTTCTCCTGGCCCAGGTCCAGGGCGTTCCAGTCTGCACCATAACGTTCTTCACGTTCAGTCAGCGTCAGCCCTTCAATCTGTCCGAAGCCGCGTTCGATCAGGCGCTCGTCCGCATCCAGCAATGGCAGCTCCAGCTTGGCAGCAATAATCTCTGCGGTTTCCTGCGCCCGCTTCAACCCACTTGAGATCACAAAATCCCAACGGTATTCTTCTTCCGCCAAGCGTTCGGCCAGACGAACCGCTTGGCGGCGTCCTTCATCATTGAGCGGAATGTCGCTGCGCCCCTGAATTCGGCCGACCGCGTTCCAATCCGTGAGTCCGTGTCTAATCAATCCGATCAACATCGACGTCTTCCGCTCCTTCGCTTATCGTTTTCTCAACATGCACCTTCACTTATTCATTACCAAGCACTTATTCATTACCCAGTTGGAACATGGGTACTGCGGGCATGAAGGTCTGTCGCTTATTTGCGCATGGTAGCCAGACGAGTCAGCGCCAGCAGCGCCAGCCCCATCCCGGTCAGAGACAGGAACATCCAATATTGCGGATGAGTCGGACCAATCTGTGCAAAGAGCGGTTCCACAATTCCCCGTTCCGACGATTGATCTTCATCTGTAGTGGAATCAACAGAATCTGATCCACTTGCACCTACGGTAAGCGGCTGTACGATTACGCCAGCCGGGACATTCTGACTTGCGCCCTGCGGCCGCTCCGGAACTCCCCAGCCGGCGAGATAGACGAAGCTGACGAAGAAGACGGCGAGCAGCGCGGCGATCCAGATGGCGGCCCGGCTGCGAAACCGATGCTGCGATGCATAGGTCTTGGTTTCACCGGGAAGCAGCCATGGCGATTCCTCATAGATCCGATCCATGACACGCCGATTCATCCGTTCAGCGTCCATGCTTGGCAGCTCCAGCGAAGCTTCTTGAAGCAGCTCGTCGAGATCCGGAAACTCATCCGCATCAAACGCGGCTCCATGCCGTTCTTCCGGCTGGTCCGCTCCGTCCTTCGTCTGATCCGATCGCCGAGAATGTGGATTCCAACGCATGCCCGAACGATGTCCGTCTTCTTCTCTACCCTTCATTCGGTCTCATCCCCTTGTAAAGCTCTTCTTCGTAGACCGGTCCGTAATAGTAGGGTTCAAGCTGATTTTTGATGCTCAGTCTGGCGCGGAACAACAGGGATTTCACCGAACTGATACTTTGCCCAAGAATCCGTGCAATCTCCTGATAGTCCATCTGGTCGTATTCACGCAGAATGAGCGCAGCACGCTGCTTCTCAGGCAGATTATCGATCGCCGAGCGCACCATGCCCACCTGTTCGTTCCGCAGCAGCGCTTGTTCCGGTACCGCATCGGTGGACGCATCGGCGACGAACTCTCCGTCTTCCAGAGGTACATAGGCCGCGCGGTGACGACGCAGTTCACTCAGCGCCGTATTGCGTGCAATCGTATACAGCCAGGTGGAGAAGGAAGCTTCCACTTCCCGGAAAGATTGAAGACTCTTAAACGCTTTATAGAAAGTTTCGGAACTGACATCTTCGGCAAGATGACCCAGGCCCGCGCCTTTTAGCATGTAATAAGTAAACGCCAGAATTTTGCGCTGATAGCGCCGCATGAGAACCGAGTAAAGTTCGACATTCCCCGCTTTAATTTCCCGAATCAACTGGGAATCCTCCATCGAAAACGCGCCCCTCCCTCGCTTGCCGCAAAAAAAATCTACAGCCCATTTTATCATATCGTCGATGTTTTGCAAAAAAGCCTTACATTCGACTCTTAGACGTACGAGCGATCGATTAAGTTGCAGTTGGCGGCGAAGTTTCTATCTTTTTTATCTCTTTACCCGCATTTCACTAAGAATTCACAGGCCAGACCTGTCGATCTTCACCGTCCAGAATCACTTCAACGTCATCGCCTTCAAGCACGGCCACATACCCTTTTGGCAGCGCCAACATCTTGAGGACACTCGGACGCAGCTTGAGCAGTTGGAAGACATAATATTTGCGCAGTTCGTCCTGCTCAACCTGACCTTCCGTTGGCCCCAAATACCAGCCGGAAATCCCGTCTCCACGGCTTTCTGTTCGCTCCAAATAGATCCGCTCCGATTCCAATGCGCGTTCCGAGGCAATCAGTGTATCTTGAAACAGCGAAGTCTCTCCGCTTATCCCGGTCACCTTGAGAATGTGGTTCTGGGCCAACTGTACCGACAAGGTAGCTGACAAGTCATCCGTCGTCCGCGCAAACGGATTCGTCTCATAATCGGGAGCCAGAATCTGCACCTGGCCTTCCACTGGCTCATGGACGAACAAAATACTCCATCCCACCTGAATCTTCATTCCGTCTTCCAATTTACCTGCGCTTTCCTGCGTATCTTGGAACAGATTCAGCAGAAATTCCCCCTGCGCTTCCAGAGAATCGTCACATTTGAGTGAAAATATTCGATTGTCGATCTCTTTTGTCTTCGTGATCTGCATAAATCTGCCTCCCTGTATCTGCTTGATCGTACGGCGATCCCATGAACAAGCTGCGTTGGAATTTACGACTGGCTGCGAATACGCTCCTGCTCCTTCACATATTCGTGATAGCTCCAGAACGCATCCTCCCGGCCTCCACCCTCCAGGAGCACCATAGTCGTATAAGAGATCATGTCCACCCACTGTGCCATCTGCTGGAGCTGTTCATCGGCGATCAACTCATTTCGGCGCAGCATGCCGTCTGGTTCAAGCGCCCATGCTCTGGCATATTGACAGATGCTCCACAGACAGGAGATCAGCGTCCGATCCAGCTCACCTTGCTCCAAGTCATCCGCCAACACGTTCAGAATGTCCATCAGTTCATGAAAATTGGCTTCAATCAACGTTCCGTCGAAAGGGCGCAGCATACCGAGAAACCCTTTGGTCATCTTCTCGTCCTCAAGGTCATCATGGACAAAAGCATGTTTTTTGAGCCGTTCGATGGCTTCTTCTCTATTCATTTCCCTCGCCTCCTTTCTAGTAGATGGTATAGAAATTAGAATCAAGATTAGGATCAACGTCCTGTTAAAAAGCAAACCCCGGCAGTCCAGACAATTAGGTGATCCTACGAAAGGTTGCGCAGACGCAGCAGCACTTTCAATACGCCGGAGCGGTTTTTTGCCAGCTTTAGCGCTTTGGGCAGGCGGTAGGAAGCCGCCCGCAGCATGGGACCCTGAGGTTTGATTCGCAGATCCGCCGATATATAGTCGATCAGATATGCCAGATGCCGGCGATTTAATGCCCAGATCGGCGTACCTTTATACTGACTCAGAAAATACAGCGGCAGACCAAACATCGGATCGCGTCCTTTTTCAGTCACCGATCCGAACACACGACCGCCAGGGAGCACCCGAAGCGGCACTTGATTATCCGCTCCGCAGTTGGGGCAGGCGATATGGATATGCTTCTGGGTAAACTGTCTGGAATCCGTCACGGATTCATTGAACCACAGCTCACAAGCGCAGCAGATGCCGCTGGCGGCGAAGCGAAGATCCGAAGCCGGTTCATCCGCCCGATAAGAACACGATGAGCAGCGCACCCGCCCACGTCCGCAGCCTTCCGCATCTTCATGACGCGAGATCTCGGCCGCTCCTCCACATACCGGACAGCTGACGACCACAGACTCTCCGCAGCGAAGCACGTAATGAAACGAATACGGCTCGCCCAGCTCATCTACAAATCTTTTCATATCGGCTGCTCCTCCTTCCCGATCAGTCGGCCTTGGCCTTGAGCCAGGGTCTTCAAGCTCTCCTGAACACCAGTACCCGACCATCGGCGTTCAATACCTGTGCCTGCCCAATCTCCGCCAGCGGCTGCTCCCAGTGAACATGACCGCAGCAGACCAGAAGGGGAGGTCCCGTTTCCAGCGCTGCCCGCAGATCCTCGTGCCCGCGTTGATGAGAATCCATTCCGCTCGGTCCCTGATGCAGCAGCAGGAGGTCGGGCCGGTGGAACAGCAGCCGCTTGAACTCCCGAACGAACCGTTCCTCAGGCATCCGGTTAGGGCGCCCTTCCCGACCGACGATTCCCCCCAGACCGGCCAACGTCAAGCCAGACCATTCCCGTACGCCAGGGCGGTCGAAAAAATCCACATTGTCCCAGGTCTTCAGCTCCGCTTCTCCACCTGGAGGCAGCAGATCATGATTCCCGGCAACGCCGCATACCCGGCCATAAGAACGTGCAAAAGCTCTCCAGACTGGCAGCGGATCGCCGCTTGACCCTCGAACCTCAGGGTTCGCATACAGATCCCCGCAGAGCAGGACACCCATCCGCCGCTGATCCAGCTTCGGGAATTCGTATTCCAGCAGCAGCGCCAGCCGCTCCGCCAATTCCTCGCCAAGCAGCCTCGGCTCGGAATCTCCGGCTTCGCAGGTGCCCTGAAGATCGGACGCGACGATCATCCCGTCGAGTCCGGGCGGCAGCCCGTCCATCTGCCCCATGTAGACGGGCAGATTCATCACCGCGCTTCCGCCGCCGGTCAGAGCCGAGACATACGGCACTTGATCGACCGGTTCCGGCTCAATGGCTGCAATACGCATCCTGTCTTCCTCCTTCCGATCAGAATGGCTTTTGCCCTTTGAACGGGGCGAAACGTGAAAGATCGGCCCCTCGGGAGCGAAGATAGGCCAGAGCCTCTTCCCGATGTTCAAATTCCAAGATTTCTTCCTCCGCGTAGTCTTCGGCGATGTCCATGTAAGCCGCATCAACGCAGAAGAAATACGTCTGGTAATGCCCGCCTTGTTTCCGGAGGGCATATTGTCTCCATTCCTTGCTGCCCGAACCACCCGAATGTCCAGGACGGGCGATCCATTCCTCGTATCCGCGTACCCGGCCGCCTTCGACAGCGTGCTGCCAGAGCGTGGAGTCCGAACTGCCGGTTTCGTTCATCCCGTTCACCGGAGATCTTCCGGCAGCGAAGCCTGGAGCTTCGCACGCAGCTGCTCCGCCAGCTTGCGGAAGCGCCGCCGCTCCTCGTAATCTCCCAGATCTTCTTCCCGCAGTTGAAGCCAATAATCGCCATCGGCCAGATCGTACATCTCCAGCAGCGTAATCTCCGCGCACGCTGGATTCTCCATCACGGCAAACATCGGCTCAGGCCCATCATCCCAGTTATAGCCGCTGACAAAAGCATGCAGCAGGACGACCGAATCCAGCGCACGAATGGCGTCAATCTGCGCTTCCTGATCTTCTTCATCCAGCAGAACGTCCAACTCTTCCTGTTCCTGAGGAGTCAGCGTCAAGCGCACAGCACCGCGCGTATCCAGCAGCAGATCCGCCAAGGCACGGTCCCCACGCGAAGCGGCCGCATTCCACGGAGTCGCGCGAATCCCATGAGGCGAATCGATCTGTGCCCCGTATTTTAACAGCAGCTTGACCGCTCCTTCCTGATGGAACTTAATCGCTTTGAGCAGCGCCGTTTCCCCCAGCTTGTCCGTGACTTCGAGTTCCGCGCCTCTTTCCAGCAGAATCTCCACCGCTTCCGTCGGCAGCTTGTACGTCATGAACAGCATCAGCGGCGTACGACCACGTTCATCGCGTTCATTGACATCCAATTCCCCGGCCACCGTACGAACCGCATGCACATTTTTGGTTCTGGCAATTTCCGACCAATTCGTCATCTTTCGTCTCCTTTACCGCGTCTTTTTCGTACTTGCGAATTCCTTAACCTACAGTATCCTATGCCCCCGCTCTTAGTTCAAGCCGAAATCATGGATTCCGTATCGGACCCTCCGGTGGTGTTCCGCCTAATTTCATGATATTTTCGTGAATCAATCGCCGTCTTCCCGGCAGCTCGGCCTCTGCGTGATAATGACCGAACCACCAGCCGTGATACGTCAAGCGATCTTCAATTTGCTGAAAATAGTCGTGCATGGCGTCCGGCTCTACCTCCGTCCCTGATCGCTCATGAACCCACTCCAGCGCAGAACGTGAACAGGTATGGGTCACGACGGCATCAACCTGCCAGTTGCAGCGTTCCAGATTGCGCAGGCCTTCCGCATATTCACTCTCGGATGGCAGTTCCCTTGCCCACCAGGACAGACCTTCTTTGCGAAATGCCCGGTCATGCGAAGCCGCGCCACCAAAGGTAAACAGCCGCAGCCCCTGGAGTTCAAACACCTGCCCCCTGGTCAGATGCAGCACACTGTCGTTGATTCGGTGCACCATGCCTCCGTTCCACTTTTCTTGGGGGAAACGTTCCAGCAGGTCAAAATTTTCATGGTTACCATCAATAAAGAGCGTGGTAAAAGATTTGATACGATCCAGCCATTTTAGCCAAAACCGATCTTCGTTGTCCAGATTCCAGATCAACCCAAAATCACCCGCTATAAGTACATAATCCTGCTTGCCCAGTTTTTTCTGTTGGGGGAAGTTCCGCATGTTGAGCCGCCGTCCAATATTTGCCGCTCCGTGTATGTCTCCCGTTATGTAGATCATGGATCGCCCTCTTTTCTCCGCTAACTTATCGATCCGTTCATTATACCCTCTCCGCTGGGCAAAACAAAAAGCGACTGCTTCGTCCACGTGACGAAACAACCGCGATTTTCCATGTTATGGGGCGTTCTTGAACGCTATACCTTATCGAATTCTATACCCACTTGGACAGCCTCATATACGATTCCATACGTTCGACCAGACGTGACCGTTCAGCAATGCGCTGTTCATCCACCAGATACCCCGCGATTGCCCGCTCTCCGTTCTTCTCGAATTGGAGCATATAACGCTGAAGGACATAACTCCCTGCAGGGTCACCTTCCGCTTCCCAATGCACATGCAGTTCAAATCCCAACTGACGATGAATCGCACTGAACAGAATCGCACCATAGAACCAATCAATCGTTTCCGGCGAAGGGTCCAATTCCTGCAAGACGTGTACATCGACTCGCCAACCGCCCGGTATACGCAGGGGTTGGAGTTGTGGCCTATTCATGTTTCTTCCTCCCAGAGGCTTCCCATCCAGCAGGGAGATATAATTTCAACCTGCCGACAGTCCGCCCTCTCTATTAAATTCAAGCTTGCTTGATGCGGCTCTATCTTCCATTTACCCTCAGCATCGAGATCTTCCACAGCAAGACAGCAAATTTTGCGCAAAAAATAGAAACAGGACTCAAAATTCTCTGGATAGGCACAAAAAAAGGCCGCTCACAGTGAGCGACCCGTGCGCCACATGGGCTGCACTTATAGATAGGAGTGGAGAGAAACCATACTGTAGTTTTATTATATGTATACGCTTCCAAATTGTCAACGCTTTCTTTTCCTTTTTTGTTGAAAAGTTAAGGGGTATAAACAAGACCCTCGGCGATGCCGAAGGTCTTGTCTCCCATCAATCGAACTGCTGCTCAGGCGTATACGTCAAACTCCAGGCTTTCCAGCGCTTCCCTAGCCCGCTCCATCTGCACCTCATCACGGAACGACAGGCGCATCAGACCCGGCACATCTTCCCGGCTCTCGATGATCTGCAAGTTGCTCAGGTTGATGCCGCGTGAGCCAAGCTCAGTGGTAATGCGTCCGATGATCCCCGGATGGTCGGGAACGTCGAGATACAGATCGTAGGTCTTGGCAATGACGCCTTTGCGACGTTCCGGCAGCTCATTGCGGAAGTCTCCAGCCTCCTGAAAACGCGCAGAGATGCCTTCTCCGTCTTCTCGTTCCAATTGATCGATAAACCCTTCCACCTGCTGATTCCAGTCGCGTAGAAGCTTTAAAAGGTTGAAGCGGTTGTTTAGCAAAATGTCACGCCAGACGACCGGGTCGCTGGAGGCAATCCGGGTAATGTCCCGAAAACCACCTGCGGCAAGCGTACGATACAGCGGATTGCTGTCATGGTAACCGCTGATCTGGTTCACCAACGCTACAGCGATGATATGAGGCAGATGGCTGATTGCGCCTACAATCTCGTCATGCTGTGCCGGTTCCATGCAGATGACTTTGGCACGGGTAAACGAGAGCAGTCGGCTTAACGCTTCGGTCGCCTGCGGGTCGGTGTCCGGCTCTGGCGTCAGCACGTAATAAGCATTCTCAAAGAGCAGCGAAGTGGCAGCCTGTACACCCGAGCGTTCCGAACCGGCCATGGGATGACCGCCAATAAAGCAAGCGTCGCCCCAATCCAGTTCTCTTGCCCGTGTGGCAATGGATGCCTTGGTGCTGCCCACATCCGTGACGATACAGCCTTTTTTTAACGGCAGCGCCTGAATTTGTTCCAGATACGTCTCCAGAAGCCCTACAGGGGTGGAGAGAAAAATAAAGTCGGCATCCGATACCGCTTCTTCCAGCGACAAGGTCGCGGAGTCTACGACTCCGCGTTCCACGCACAGATCGGCCAGATCCTGTCGGTGGGAGAAGCCGACCAGCTCAACGCCAGGCTTCCCGCGGAAGCATAACGCGAGCGAGCCGCCGATCAGTCCAACGCCGATCACGGCAATTTTCATAAGAGGTCAGCCTCGCTTCGTTAGGGGTTACAGGAGCATCCGTCGTCTTAGACGGTGGCTTCCTGTTCATTCAATGCTTCTTCAAACGTACGGATGAAGATCTCGTTCTCTCTTGGAGAACCAACCGTCACACGCAGATACGTTGGATAAAGCTTGAAGCCCGCACGGGCGATGACGCCCTTTTGCAGCATCCGCTGGAACAGTTCCAAGGCAGGTTGTTTCGTATCCACCATGATGAAGTTGCCGTTTGCTGGCAGATGGTACAGTCCCAGACGATCAAATTCCTGCTGAAGGAACGCAAGACCTTCCGCATTTTTCTCGCGGCATGAAGTGACAAATTCCTGATCGGCCAGCGCAGCCTTGGCCGCAGCCTGAGCGATGCGGGTCGTATTAAACGGCTCGCGCACCTGATTGATCGAGCGGATGACCGAAGCCTGGCCTACACCGTAACCGATACGCAGGGCAGCCAGTCCATAGATCTTGGAGAACGTCCGCAGCACCACCACGTTTGGATATTGCGAGAGCAGCTTCGTGCCGTCCGGGTATTCCTCGTCGGTCACATATTCAAAATAAGCTTCGTCCAGCACGACCATCACCGAAGACGGTACGCGGTCCAGGAAGCTTTTCAATTCCGTTTCGCTTACGATGGTGCCCGTCGGGTTGTTGGGATTGCAGATCCAGACGATCTTCGTTCGATCCGTCACCGCCGCGAGCATCGCATCCAGATCATGTTTACCCGCTTGCAGTGGGACTTCGATGCTGGTGGCCTTCTCAATGTCAGCGTTGCTCTTGTAAACGGAGAAGGTAGCGTCTGCCATGATATTCTCGTCACCTTCCGACAGGAACGCACGAGCGATCAGAGCAATCACCTCATCGGAGCCGCAGCCGAAAATAATCTGATCCGGGTTTACAGACAGATGTTCGGCTACCGCAGCCGTCAGTTCGACCGCTCCGCCGTCCGGATACAGGTTGAATTTGGTCAGTTCCTCTTCAATCGCCGCTTTGACGCGAGGGGAAAAACCGTACGGGTTTTCGTTTGAAGCCAGTTTGACGACTTCGCTGAGACCGTATTCTTTTTGGACTTCTTCAATCGGTTTACCGGGTTGGTAGACCGGAAGGTCAACAATATGCGCTTTAGGCTGCATGGATCATTCCCCTACTTTCCTGATTTGGCGTGTTGCAGTGCGACAGTGTCAGGACGCAACTACGCTAAAAGTATAGGCTTGCGCAGGAAGCGAACATAGGGAACACAGACGGACGACCCCATCGGCCGCTCGTCTGTGTTCGCTTGCTCCAGGTGCAAAACCGTTATACCTTTAATTCTGCCACAAATTTGCGAATTTGCAAGAGTGCATCTTCGCGCTGGTCAGCGTTCATCAGATTGGGGATCAATGATTCGATCTTGCGAACGATGGCGCTGCCGACAACCACGCCGTCGCAGGACTGCGCAAACCGCTCAACTTGTTCCCGACTGGAGATACCAAAGCCAACCGCTACAGGCAGATTCGTACGGGAACGAACATCGCGGATAAAGGCGTCTACGCCTTCATGGAAGGATGCGCGTTCACCCGTAACACCCAGAGACGATACGCAGTAGACGAAGCCACGACCGTTACGCAGAATTTTCTCAATTCGTTCACTGGATGTCGGAGCAACCAGCGGAATCAACGCCAGATTCGCCCGATCGGCACGTTCCAGTACATCCGCTGATTCTTCGTGCGGAAGATCCGGGATGATGAGTCCACTAATGCCATGGGCAGCCGCCTCATCGAAGAACGTATCCAAACCGGTTTGCAGCACCGGATTGTAATACGTGAAGAGTACAAACGGCATTTTCACCCCACGTTCCCTCGCCTGCTGGGCGACTTCCAGGCAGGTACGCACGCTGATGAGCTGCTGGAGGGCACGGGCGGAAGCCCGCTGGATGACAGGACCGTCAGCCAGTGGATCGGAATACGGTACGCCCAGCTCCAGTACATCGGCGCCCGCAGCTTCCAACTGCTCGATAATTTCCAGCGTCGTCTCGATGTCTGGATCTCCAACCGTTAGAAACGGAATAAGCGCTGTTCCACCTTGTTCGCCAATCCGCCGGAAGGTCTCTTCAATGGCGTTGGTCTGCGAGGCGCCTGCGGACAATCCGCCTTCTGCGGTTGGATTCAGGGCGATTCGCCCGATCAGATTCTGTTGGATGGTCATTCGGCGTCTCCTCCTTTGTTCTCATAAGCCATGATGGACTCCACATCTTTGTCACCGCGCCCTGACAGGCAGACGACAAGAAGTTGATCCGATCCGAGCGTAGGCGCAATCTTGCCGGCCTGCGCCAGCGCATGAGCGGATTCCAGCGCCGGAATGATCCCTTCCGTGCGGCACAGCAGCTTGAGCGCATCCAATGCTTCCTCATCGGTAATGGGCTGATACTCTGCCCGTTTAGTGTCTTTGAGATAGGAATGTTCGGGTCCTACGCCCGGATAATCGAGCCCTGCCGAGATCGAGTGGGCAGGCTGCACCTGACCGTATTCATCTTGGAGCAGATAACTCATCGAACCCTGGAATACGCCTTTGGTGCCCAGCGTCATGGTTGCTGCATGCAGTGGGGTATCAATTCCTTTACCTGCCGCTTCAACGCCCACGAGCTTGACATCATGGTCGTGGACAAACGGATAAAACATGCCGATCGCGTTGCTGCCGCCGCCAACTGCGGCTACGATGGTATTCGGCAGACGACCTTCGCTCTCCAGAATCTGACGGCGCGTCTCATCGCCAATTACGCGCTGGAAGTTGCGCACCATCAGCGGATACGGATGCGGGCCAACGGCCGAACCGAGAATGTAAAATGTGTCCTGCACGTTGCTGACCCAGTAGCGCAGCGCTTCGTTGCCTGCGTCCTTGAGCGTCTTTGTTCCAGAGATGACTGGCACCACTTCCGCCCCCAGCATCTTCATCCGGAATACGTTGAGCTGCTGACGGTGCATGTCTTCTTCACCCATAAATACTTTACACTCCAGACCCAACAGCGCGGCTACCGTCGCTGTAGCAACCCCGTGCTGACCAGCGCCGGTTTCGGCAATAACTTTCTTTTTGCCCATACGAACAGCCAGCAGCCCCTGACCCAGCGCATTGTTGATCTTGTGCGCTCCAGTGTGGTTCAGATCCTCACGCTTGAGATAAATCTTGGCTCCACCAAAATGTTCGGTCAGCCGCTTGGCATGATACAGCGGCGTCTCCCGACCGGAATATTGTTTGAGCAGATCATTCAGTTCCGCATTAAAGTCTTCATCCGCCGAATAATGCAGATAGGCCTGTTCGAGTTCGATCAATGCGTTCATCAGCGTCTCGGGAACGAAACGTCCCCCAAAATCGCCATAGCGTCCTTTTGCGTCCGGTACCTGCTGAATCATGATAAAGCCACCCTTTCTGCGAATAAAGTCATTTTATGAAGATCCTTGTGGCCGTCCGTCTCGACACCGCTTGAGACGTCAACGCCATCTGGCTTGTAATGTCGAATCAATTCCCCGGCGTTGCCTGGATTCAGGCCACCCGCTACAAACAGCTTCAACCCGCGGGCATGCGCCGCTTTCTGATACAGCGGAATAATCTCCCAATTGAATGTGCGACCGGAACCGCCGCCGTAGAGCGGATCATGCGTGTCGATCAGCAGCGTATCGACGGTGCCCTGATAGGCGGCGGCGATGGATGCCGCCCGCTTCGCATGATCCACGGTCAAGCCGTCTTCGGCTTCCTGTCCGGAGCCGGAGAACGAACCGTCTTCACGGATCGAAGACGCCTTGAACACCCTCACCCCGAAGCGTTCCCGCACCGCCCGGCAGAATTCCGGGCTTTCCTGGCCATGCAGCTGCACGACGTCCAGCGGTGCGGCTGCAAGCGCACGATCCAGTTCGTCCATTGGGGGGTCTACGAACACCCCCACGACCTGCGGCTTCGCCGCTTCTTCGCGCGCCGCGGAAGCACCGCCGGAGTAGGGCTGCTCCTGCCGCCAGCTTCGCAGCTCCGTTATCAGCCGCCCTGCCGTCTCCGGCTCCACCCGCCGCCTGCTGGGCGCAAAGACCAGGCCGATGTACTCGACCTGAAGCTCCGCCGCCCGACGCAGAGCCTCGGGCGTGGTGATGCCGCAGATCTTCACCTGCGTCATCGGGCTTCCTCCGCCCGGGGCGACCCTGCTTCCAGATGCAGCGGACCCATTACGTCCGCCACGGCTTCGCCAATATCCGGTCGGCGCATAAACGTCTCCCCGATCAGCACGCCGCGTGCGCCGCCGCCTCGGACATAAGCAATGTCCTCTGCGGTGCGAATCGCACTCTCGCTAATCAGCAGCGCCTGTTCCGGCACTCTCTTGGCCAGGTCAACCGTGGTAGCCAGATCGGTCTCGAACGTATGCAGGTTCCGGTTGTTTACCCCAATCAGCCCCCGATCCGTGACCTGAAGAACCTGATCGAGTTCTTCCGCGTTATGGATCTCGATCAAAGTATCCAGTCCCAGCGATTCAGCGACTGTCTTCAACTGCCGAAGCCGCTCTACAGGCAGAATGGCGGCGATCAGCAGCACCGCGTCGGCGCCAATCAAGCGGGCTTCGTAGATCTGCGTCTCATCGATCACGAAGTCCTTGCGCAGCAGCGGCAGCTTGACGGCTGCACGAATATTTGTCAGATATTCAGGGCTGCCCTGGAAGTAATCCCGATCGGTTAATACGGATAGGCAGTCTGCACCTGCCGCCTCGTAAGCACGAGCCAGCTCTACGGGATGGAAATCTTCCCGAATCAACCCCTTGGAAGGCGAAGCCTTCTTGACCTCGGCGATCAACGCCATCTCGCGCCGCTTGGGTTGACGCAGCGCGGCTTCAAAGCCAAGTGTAGGCGGCATGGACGCAATCCGGGCTTCTGCCTCCGCTAGATTGAAGGTCTCTTTGAGAACTTGAACTTCCTTCTTCTTCGTCTCTACGATGCGATCAAGATACATATCCACATTCCTCCGTTACCTGCACTAATTGTTCCAGCTTATTCAGGGCCAGGCCCGAGTCCACGATGTCTGCCGCGATCCGTACCCCTTCAGCCAGATCCGCAGCTGCTCCCGCCGTATAAATGCAGGCTCCCGCGTTTGCCAGCACGATGTCGCGCCGCGCACCGCGTTCGCCCGCCAGTACCGCACGGACGATACGGGCGTTGTCCGCTGCGTCACCGCCAAGAATGGCTTCGATCGGATGGCGTTCCAGCCCCAGTTCCTCAGGGGTGATGTCGTAAGTGTGAACGACTCCGTTCTTCAGCTCCGACACCCGCGTTGGGCCGGATACGCTGATCTCGTCCAGGCCGTCGAGTCCCGCGACGACCATCGCGCGCTTCGCGCCCAGATTGCCGAGTACCGAGGCAATCTGCTCGGTACGGCTGGCGTCATACAGACCGAGGACCTGACGGTCGGCGCCAGCCGGATTGGTCAGTGGGCCCAGCAGGTTGAATACCGTGCGGACGCCCAATTCGCGGCGCGGTGCAGCCGCATGCTTCATCGACGGATGATACGTCTGCGCGAACAGGAAGCAGATGCCGATGCGATCCAGGCAATCTGCCGCCTGGCTGCCCGTCAGTCCAATATTGACGCCGAGCGCTTCCAGCACGTCGGCGCTGCCGGCACGGCCGCTGGCGGAGCGATTGCCGTGTTTGGCTACTCGAACCGAAGCGGAGGAAGCAATCAGCGCGGAGGCTGTCGAGATATTGAATTTATGGATACCCGAACCGCCTGTCCCGCAGGTATCCAGCAGACGTTCGCGGGAAGTGCCCACACGACCGGAGAAGCTGCGCATCGCCTCGGCAAAGCCAGTGATTTCTTCTACCGTTTCTCCCTTCATCCGCAGCGCCAGCAGAAATCCGCCGATCTGCGCGGCCGTTGCTTCGCCGCTCATGATCCCTTCCATGGCACTTCTTGCCTGTTCGCGCGTCAGCGATACCCCTTCAGAAGCAAGAGCCAGTGCGTCTCTGACGTTAAGTGTCATCTGCGGCTGCCCCAGCGAATCCTGTGGTTCAAAAGCTTGTCCGAATGTCTGCATATCAAATCTCTCCTTCGAGGTCGAATGATGTTCGAGCGCCCGAGGCTGCCTGCCGGAATTCTGCTGCGCAGAAGATATAAAAAAACCTCCGCTTCGCAGCAGAGGTCTTTGGCCGATGGCGTCATATGCGGGGCTGCCGCATCTTACCAATCGGATTCCGAAGGATCGCATTCGTTGATGTATAGCCCGAATACATTCGCGGAGGATATTCCGTGAATCTACTGCCTATACGCTAACTCTGCTCAGCCTGACTCTGCTCTGTCTTGCAGCCTACACTGCATTGGTCCCTGTGGACCGCACGATTCTCCACCACTACCCAGAGACACTCCTGTCTCCAGCGCAGCCATGTGAATCCTTAACTTTGTTCCTTACTATACCCGATTCCAGAACCGATAGCAAGCGCCTAACCCCTCTTTAGGAAAAAGGCTTTCCGATCCCCGAACGGAATCGGAAAGCCTATAGATGCTCTTTACTGCTGGTTGTAAACCGACTGCTCCTCTGCGAACAGGAATGGGCAGCCTCACAAAGCGATCTTAGGGTGACCTTAGATCGAACTGGGACGACGTACCAGGTCGGGCCGCAGCACCGTTGCTCCGCGCTGATAGACGTGTTCAATCTCACGCTGGCTTTTCTCCGTATTGACTTGAATCATCAACCGGATGCAGTGCGGAAGACTGCCTTCGACCGGCACTTCCAATGCACACATCAGCGGCACAAAGTCCCAGCCTGCGCGCTTGCGCACAGCCACTGCCGGAAAAGCTGCGTTCAAATCATGCGTAACGGTAATCCATACATTGCTGACTGTCTCCGGATCGATGCTGTTGCGCTCAATCATCTCCGCAACCAACTCTTCGGTCGCGGCATAAATTTCTTCCCGGTCGTTATGTTCGACGGTTGTCGCTCCGCGAATACCTCGGTTGTAGATCACGCTCATCCCTCCTTCTCCTTCAGCCGTTCAATAATGTCCCGAACTTCGTCCGCTTCGACGTCGTTTGCGATTTCCACCTGCCCAAGGCTGGTCGGCACGATATAGACCATTTTGCCTTCCCTGAACTTCTTGTCTCGCTGCATGGCGCTCATCAGCGCTTCGGTATCCATGTCCTCCGGCAGCGTCACTGGCAGTTCAAGCGCCCCCAGCATCAACATCGTCTGTGCATACAGGCCGGTCTCGCCGCCGCGTTCTTCACCCAGCAGGGCTGCGGCTGCCATACCCACAGCGATGGCTTCGCCGTGCAGGAAACGTCCATATCCCGCTACCGCTTCGATGGCATGTCCCAGGGTATGCCCAAGATTCAAGATCGCCCGCAGATCGTTCTCCCGTTCGTCGCGCGAGACAATCTGTGCCTTGATCGCGCAGCCCCGCTCCAATCCGTAGATCAATGCCTCCGGTTCAAGCTCCAGCAGACGCTGCGCATGATCTTCACACCACTCGGCGAACTGGCGGTCCCAGATCAGGCCGTGCTTGACCATTTCGGCAAGTCCGGCACGCACTTCACGCGGCGGCAGCGTAGAGAGCGTGTCCACATCGTAGAGCACCAGCTCGGGCTGATGGAACACGCCTATCATATTTTTGGCAAGTGGATGGTTAACGGCTACCTTGCCGCCTACACTGCTGTCATGGGCGAGGATAGTCGTCGGCACCTGTACAAAACGAATGCCGCGCATATAAGTCCCGGCGACATATCCAGCCAGATCGCCCACTACGCCGCCGCCCAGCGCCAGGATTGACGAAGAACGATCCAAGCCGGCTTCAATGGCCTGGGTAATCAGGTCGTTATAGACCTCCAGCGATTTGGATGGCTCGCCAGCCGGTACAACAGCACTGACTACCCGATAACCTCCATTGGTCAGCGCCGCTTCCAACTTCTCCAGATACAGCGGCGCCACGTTATCGTCGGTTACAATCATCAGCGGACTCCTGTCTGGCACACCCACCTGACGCAAATAATCGGCTGCACGCGCCAGCAGGCCTCCACCGATCACGATCGGATACGAACGCTCACCCAGTTCAACGGTCAGCGTCTGAATCGCCGCGCCCATCTTAGTAGTTCTCCAGTTGACGCTTGTAGTTCTCGTAATTCTCCGTGATCTCCTCCATGGAGTCTCCGCCGAACTTCTCCAGGAACGCCTTGGCCACTTCCCAGGCCACTACGCTTTCCAGTACCACGCTTGCTGCCGGCACGGCGCAGGCATCGGAACGTTCCACCTGGGCGTTAAACGGCTCTTTCGTATCGATGTCCACACTGCGAAGCGGCTTATACAGCGTTGGGATCGGCTTCATCACGCCGCGTACGACGATTGGCATGCCGTTGGTCATGCCCCCTTCAAAACCGCCGAGGCGATTGGAAGCGCGGGTGTAGCCTGTCTCTTCACTGTACAGAATCTCATCGTGAACTTGTGAACCGCGCAGCTGTCCGGCTTCAAAGCCGATGCCGATTTCCACGCCCTTGAACGCATTGATGGATACAACCGCCTGCGCAATCCGCGCGTCCAGCTTGCGATCGTACTGCACGTGGCTGCCCAGACCAACCGGTACACCTTCCACAATACACTCGACCACGCCGCCTACCGAATCGCCTTCTTTTTTAATGAGGTCGATATAAGCTTCCATCTTCTTCTCGGTTTCTTCGTCTACCACACGCACCGAAGAAGCTTCCGTACGTTCAATGAGTTCGTCCAGCGGCAGATCATTGGCAGGCGCTTCGATCTCACCAATACGCAGTACCTGTCCGCCGATCTTGATGCCAAAATTCGCCAGCAGTTGACGAGCCAGCGCACCTACCGCAACCCGAACCGCCGTCTCGCGGGCACTGGAACGCTCCAATACGTTGCGAAGGTCTTTGAGATCATATTTGAGTCCACCGTTCAGATCGGCATGACCCGGACGTGGGCGATGTACCCGTCGTTTCTCTTCGTCCGTGCCTTCGATCGGTTCGATGTTCATAATCTTCGTCCAGTGTTTCCAATCGTTATTGGCTACGATCAGGGCAATTGGTGCACCGGTCGTTTGTCCGTGGCGAACGCCGCCCACAATATCGGCCGTATCTCGTTCGATCTGCATGCGACGGCCTCGGCCGTATCCCTTTTGTCTGCGTAACAGTTGGAAATTCAAGGCCTCAAAATCGATGCGCAGATTGCTTGGCATCCCCTCAACGATCGCGGTCAACTGCGGTCCGTGGGTCTCCCCAGCGGTCAAGTAACGTAAACTCATGATGCGTTCCCCCTTTAAACTTTTAAACTGTAAACGGCTAAAATCCGTAAATGTCTTCGCCCATTATACCATCTGCCTGCTTCTTGTCCAAGCACCTTTACATTTTGCGTCAGTGTTGCCTGACTTTCTGTGCTTGCTCTGCCTGTCCGAGCTGCGCAAAAAACCGCTACAGTCCGCATTACGCGGCCCATAGCGGCCTTTAGGTCGAAGCTTGAAGGCTTGCAGGAATCCAAGCCTGCTATACTTTTTTGTAGAAGAACGTATCACATGGCTCCAGACCATATTGTCCTGGCGAGAAGATTTGCTCCGTGCTGCCGACGAACAGAACGCCACCTTTGCGCAGGCTGGATGCAAATTTGTGATAGAGCGCCGACTTGGCTTCTTCCGTAAAATAAATCATGACGTTGCGGCATACGATCAGGTCATAGCCATCGTCGAACTTGTCCGTCAGCAGATTCATCTTCTGGAAATTGACCGCTCGTTTGAGCTTATCGTCCACCTTGTACATCAGACCGTCAGCCTTGAAATATTTCTCAGCGACTTTTGGAGGCACATCCTTGAGCGAACGCTCGAGATATTGACCCTGTTTCGCCTTGGCCAATGCTCCTTCGTCCAAATCAGCTGCAACCAGCTTGGAGTCACCCAGAATCCCATGTCCATCCAGAACCATGGCAATCGTATAAGGCTCTTCCCCGGTCGAGCAGGCTGCGCTCCAGACTTTCAAGCCCTTTTTACCGCCTGCACGCAGCTCCGGAATGATGGTATCGCGCAGCACTTCCCAGCGGTTCGGGTTGCGCCAGAATTCAGAGACGTTGATCGTCATCCGATCCAGGAATTCATAGAACAGGTTCTTGTCTTTTTTCATGGCATCAAAAAACTGAGCGAACGTATTATAACCATGTTTGCTGCGCAGCGTAGTCAAACGGCGCTTCATTTGAGCTTCTTTGTATTGGGAAAGATCAATTCCTGTGCTGGCATTTACATTTTTAATAAACCCTGTATAGTCTGGGTCGCTTCCTGGGAGCGATACTTCATCGCGTCCCGCACCACTTCTGGTCAGATCCATCGCGCCACCGCCTTATTATAATCAAGCTGTTCCGCTTCTGTGAAGAAATTGGCGATTTCCCGTGCCGCGCTTTCCGGTCCATCCGATCCGTGAATGAGGTTAAACGGCGTGTGAGCCGCAAAATCCCCGCGAATCGTGCCAGGCAGCGCTTCCGTGACTTTGGTCTTGCCCATGAGCGTCCGCGAAAGCGCGATTACGTCGTCGCCTTCCCAGACCATCGCGAACACTGGACCTGACGTGATGAAATCCACCAGTTCCCCAAAAAACGGCTTGCCTTCGTGCTCGGCATAATGGCGTTTCGCCTGTTCTTCGGAAATTTGCATGAATTTGCCCCCAACCAGCTTGAAGCCTTTATCTTCAAAACGGCTGATAATCCGTCCGATCAATCCGCGTTGTACTCCGTCGGGTTTAACCATCAAAAAAGTACGTTCCATCGTCAATCTCCCACTTTCGGCATATGATTTTTATCGGCTGAGTCGTCTGCTTTTTATAGGTTATACGTAAACCTGTCATAATCCTGCTTATTTTTGCAGAAAAAAAGAAGGATTCCGCAGAATCCTTCTTTTTTGTGCAAGGCTTGCATCGACAAGCTGCTCTTCGCAGGGCCAGACGTCAGTATGTCCGACGCGACACAAACATCGCAATGTCCCGCAGATGCCGGCGTGCCCGAATATCAGGCAGACGCTCAAGCGCTGCCAGCGCTTTTTGCGTGTATCGATCTGCCAGTTCTTCTGCACGTGCTACACCCGAACTTCCGGTAATCATGGCCACGGCCGCACCCACCTCGGTACGTCCATTCTCCTGATGAATCCGTCCGATCTCCTGAAGCAGCGGCTCGCGCAGACGTTCTTCCTGGAGCGCATACAGCACCGGAATGGTAATGTTGCCCTGACGAATATCGCTGCCTGGCGGCTTGCCAATCTGTTTCTCTGTACCGCACAGATCCAGCAGATCATCACGCACTTGGAACGCCATCCCTACGTTGTATCCATAATTGTACAATTCACGTGCCACTTCAACTGAAGCTCCGGCAGCCAGCGCACCCAACTGACAGCTCACGGCGATCAAGAGAGCCGTCTTGCGGCGGATACGAAGCAGATAACGGCGTACGCTCTGCCTGGTGTTAAAGAAGTCGCGGATCTGCTCCATTTCACCGATTGACATTTCTACCATGGCCTTGGCCAGAATCCGGTGAATCCGTGGATCTTCCAGGTCTGACACCATCTCCAGTGCTTTGGCATAAATGTAATCCCCCGTATACATGGCGATCCGGTTATCCCATTTTGCCTTGACGGTCAGCTGCCCCCGGCGCGTCTGTGCGTTATCAATCACATCGTCATGAACCAGAGAAGCCATATGGATCAATTCCAGCGGAACGGCAACCTTCTTCAAACGTTCCAGCTCATAAGTACCAAACTTACCGCCCAGCAGGACGAAAGCCGGACGAAGACGTTTGCCGCCCGCTTTGAGCAGGTGCATGGCCGCTTCACCCAACGACGCACTTTCACTTTCGATGCAGGCGTATAACGAGCGTTCGACGGCATCCATGTCTTTTTTTAATGTTCCGAAGATCTCCATTCGTTTCATTCGTTCACCCGTATCTCCGTATTGTTGGTCCAAATTTCGATTTCCGCTTTCTTTGGCAGAAGTCCCATCTCCCAGGCATAGCGGAAATAAAGACTCAGCCCCTCCAGACGTTCCGAAGTGAGATCATGCCGCAGATTGGCAAAATAGTCCTGCCAGTATGCCAGCTCTCCTCCTAGCTTCGCCACTGCTTCTTCTGCTACCGGCGTCAGATCTTCCAGGCTTCGACGCTTGCTCGCAGCGAGCGCCGCCGCCAACTCACCGATCCACTCGGGATGGCGAGCTGCTGCCTGCTTGGATACAGTCCAGACGGCAAAAGTCATGCTGCGCCCGGTCCATCTCTTCCACTCTTCACCAAGGTCCGTGACGATATATTCCGTGTTGGCCCAATCCGCGCGAATCGCATGATCGCCAATCAACAAGGCAGCGTCCGCCTGCTCCAGCATCGTTGCCAGATCGGGTTCACAGCTGATATATTCCGGCTTCGCTCCGTAGGCCTTTTCCGCAATGATCTTCAATAGGTTCACCGAAGTCGCAGAGGTATTGGTGAGTGCAATCTTGCCCTGTACCGCTTCATGAAATGGCTTGCGGGAAAAACATAAAATGGACTTGACCGCTCCGTCCGCGCTAACCGATAGATCAGGCAGCAGTACAAATTCGGATGAAGCCATGCCATAAGCAAAAGAAGAGACTGGACTCATGTCCAGTTCCCCTTCCAGCAGCAGGCGGTTCAATACAGCCGGAACTTCGATTCGCGTCGTCGCCGGGAAACTTAATGCGGACGGATCGAAATAATGATACACCGGCCAAACGTTGGTATAGAGGATGCGCCCGAGTCGCAGCTGCTCGCTCTCTCTCACGTTTCCTCCCCCCATCTTTTAAACAAACGATGTTCAATATTCACGCTATCCAGCACTTTACCCACCAGAAAATCCACCACTTCCTCAAGCGTCCGGGGACGATGATAAAAGGCAGGCATGGCCGGTACCATCTTTACGCCCAGTCGGGAAAGCTTGAGCATATTCTCCAGATGAATGGCATGCAGCGGCGTCTCGCGTGGAACGAGAACCAAAGGCCGATCCTCCTTGAGCATCACATCGGCAGCGCGGGTCATCAGATTATCCGAAGATCCGTGCGCAATCGCAGACAAAGTCCCCATGGAACACGGAATGACAATCATCCCCTCGGCGCGGAACGAACCGCTGGCGATGGAAGCTCCAATATCGGCTACCGGATGATAAATCAAGCGACCTGCACGGCCGCCAAAGCGGCTTTCCAATTCCGCTTCCCGGCTTGAAGCTTCAAAGTCCATTTCTTCCTTGAGCACGCGCCAACCTGCGTTGGAGACGACCAGATGCACGGTGAATCCTGCATCCAGCAGTTCTTCCGCCAGCCGAACGCCGTAGATACTGCCACTGGCGCCCGTGATGCCCACAACCCAGTGTCTGCCGACTCCCGCAAGTTCGGTCATTAGTATTTCACCACCAAATCGATCAGAGTGAACACGAATACAATCCCACTCAACCAACTGTTCATCGTAAAGAAGGCCGTCTGCACGCGGCTGAGGTCACTTGGCTTCACAATTCGGTGCTGGTAGAACAGAATCGAACAAGCGATCACCACGCCAGCGACATACCACCAACCCAGCGGCGTCATAAAAGCCAAGGCGATCAGGCCGATTGCCGTTATCACATGGAAGCCTTGAGCGATTTTCAGTGCTTTTTCCAGACCAAAGCGGCTTGGAATCGAATAGATTCCCTCACGACGGTCAAAGTCGATGTCGTCGCAGGCGTAAATCACATCAAAGCCAGCGGTCCAGAACGCAACCGCGATATAGAAGACCAGCGAAGACCAACTGAAGCTGTCCGTAACGGCCGCCCAGCCGCCCAAAGGTGCCAGAGCCAGAGTTGCCCCCAGAACCACATGGCAGAGCCAGGTGAAGCGCTTTGTATAGGAATAAGCGACGATCAGCACCGCGGCGATCGGGAACAGTTGGAGCGCAAATCGAGACAGCTCGAAAGTCGCCCACAAAAACAGAGCGAAGAAGACGACAACAAAGATCGCTACCTCGCCCGTTCCAAGCAGTCCTGCCGGGAGTGCACGTTTGGACGTACGCGGATTTTTGGCATCGATATAGCGGTCAATCAGACGGTTCAAGCCCATGGCTGCACTTCGCGCACCAATCATCGCCAACAGAATCCAGCCAGCCTGCGCCCACGAAGGCAGATGTCCGTTAATGACCACGGAGCCAAGCAGCATCCCCATAAATGCGAAGGGAAGTGCAAATAAAGTGTGTTCAATCTTAATCATTTCCAAAAAAACGCGGATTTTCCCGAACATGCTATTTCTCCTTAACTCCAATATGCAGTGCGGCGACCCCGCCGGTCAGTGGATAATCCTCCACCTGTTTGAGGCCAACCTCACGGAAGATGTCAGCCAGCTCTTTGCGGCCCGGAAAGGGTTTGAGTGATTCCGGCAGCCATTTGTACTGTTCGTAGCTCTTGGCGAATACTTTGCCGAACAGCGGCAGAATCCGGTCAAAATAAAAATAATACAGGCCCTTGAACGGTTGGGTCGTCGGCTTCGATACTTCCAGACAAACTACCATGCCCCCCGGCTTGACCACACGGCGCATCTCCTGAAGCACCTGTACCAGATCAGGCACGTTGCGCAGGCCAAATCCAATCGTCGCGTAATCAAACGAGTTATCGGCGAATGGAAGCTCCATGGCGTTCCCCTGAATCAGCGTAATCTGGTCACCATAAGGGGCAACCTTCAGCTTCTGACGCCCTACATCAAGCATGGCCTGGCTAAAGTCAAGCCCGGTGATCGGCCCGCCCTTGCTCGCTTCGGCCAGGCTGATCGTCCAGTCGCAGGTGCCGCAGCACAGATCGATGGCGCTATCTCCCTGGGAGACGGCCATTTTGCGCATGGCAAACTTGCGCCACGCTTTATGGCGATTAAAACTAATAATGTTGTTCATGCGATCATATTTCGGCGCAATCTGCTGAAAGACGTCGTGAACATATTCCTCTTTCGGTTTTGACGAATCCGCCATCATCCCATCACCTCGCCTTTTGCTTCGGCTGCGGCGGCAAAGCCTTCAGCCAGCGGACGCAGTCCGCTCCGGTCAACCTTGGCAGGCAGCCCTTCAAGGTCAGCTGCAAACTGACCAGCCCACTCGCGCAGGAGTTGGGAAAGTTGAATCTCCAACGTTCCCTCCAATTCACCCGGAAGCGCCGTCTCCCGAAAAGTCGTCCCCGTAAACTCTGCTCCTCCGCGCACGGCCGCTAACTCTTCAGCCGCCGCCTCGCATAGTCCAACCAGATGCAAAAGCTTCCGCCAGAGTGGCAGAAGCTCCCCGCCCAGCAGACCATCAAAGCTTCGGAACAAACGTACCTTAATGTCGGCCAATTCATGCAGGTATTGAGGCAGCTCAGGAGCATCTGATCCCTGCATACGCAGATACAGCTCCATCTTGCTGCGATTAACGTCTGCAATTGCCCGGCTCAGCTCGGCAATCATTCCGATCTCGCCAGCCGCCGCCAACAGTTCGTAGAATCGGCTGCTGTAGTAATCGCCAGCCAGCACTTTAAGCTGCCGCGAACGCATTGCCGTTTCCTCTTCGCTATCGTCTCCTGGCGCTACGCGATCGTGAATATCAAGTCCGGTCTGAAGCAGCGCGGTGACCGTTCCGAATACTTCGCTGCCTTTGGCCGAATCGGAAGCTTCAAGAAAAGCATGAAGCAGTCGCAGCCGTGCATCCGGAAGCGCCGGAATGTCCGTATGCTTCCGGATCATGTCATAGCCGGTATATTTCTCGGTTTTCTCCGGTACGCAGTAAGGTTTCATCTATAGGCCTCCGACTTTTTCCAACGTTGAACGCTATTTTTGTCACAATCTTTTCTATTATAGCATACGCTTCTTCAAACAACTAACGCAAACGTTTAGTTTTCGGTCTCGATATTGCCGTGTTTGGTGAAGACGGTTGCCTTGCCGCGAACCTTGATCGCCGACGTATGATCCGTAAATTGGGCGATTAGCACTTCGCCCTTATCCAGCTTTTCCGTGTGATGAAAACGGGTATCCTGACCTCTTGTCAAGCCGATCACATGTACTCCATTTTCATGCGCTTTAATCACAACGTAGTCGGCCTTTTCCGAATTTTCCACAATGGTTCCTCCCTTAGGTCAGCTGCTTATTTCATTCTAATCCTCAGAAATACAGTCTATTAATGATGGCAAATGGGGAATGGGTTGTCAACCGCGCCTTTCCTCCTCCGCAAACTGTTCGCAGACAAGAAAAAGGCCGTGAATATATTATTCACGGCTCTCGAGCGCAATTTCGCGCTGCTGAAAATCTTCAATCCCTAAGGATTATGTAGATTTTATTTAATTCCGTCTTTCAGGGCTTTGCCCGGTTTGAAAGCAGGAATCTTGCTTGCCGGGATTTCGATTTCTTCACCGGTTTGCGGGTTGCGTCCTTTACGGGCGGAACGTTCGCGGATTTCAAAGTTACCGAATCCGACGAGTTGTACTTTCTCACCATTTTGCAGGGCTGCGGAAATGGCTTCAAAAACAGCTTCAACCGCTTTGGTTGCTTCTTTTTTGCCAAGCTCCGATGCCTCTGCTACCTGGCTAATCAGGTCAGATTTGTTCATGCGTTTCACCTCCCGTTACAATCATCCGGCACCCCAAAGAGTGCCCGCCGAAAAGGCTTAACACTTGAAACAAAGCCTCGAGGCAACACACCTATAGTAATACACCAGCCTTATAATTTCAAGCATTTCATCTAAGCCAAAAATCGTCCTCTTCCTGCTTCTGACGCTCCAATTGGAGCCGAATGGCCCGCTTGAGACGATCTTCCGGCACTGTGACTACGGCATCTCCGCAGACCTTGGCCTGACAAGCCAGGCGAATCCCTTCCTCTACGCTGCTGCCCAGCTTTCTGCGTTCTTCCTCACGGGCAGGAAGAACGCCGGCAGCTTCGCCGTCCAATGACACTTTACACATCAGACAGCCCATCTTGCCTTCGCAGCGTACCGGAATGGACACGCCTGCTGCCCGGGCCGCAGCCAGCAGCGTTGTACCTGTACGTACACTTACCGTTTTGCCGCCCGGATGAAACGACACTTCATGCTTGTCCGCAGGCATGTCGGCCGCCTCCCCTCACGCTTCACGATCTGCACCTACCGATTAGGTATGCCATTGCTCCCAGGTTTCTTGCGAAATGGTCTCCATCTCCGTCTTGGGTCCACGACCCATCAGCGCTTCTACCGCTGTCTTGGGGTCCAATCCTTCAAACAACACATGATACAGCTGCTCGGCAATCGGCATCTGCACGTTGTGTTTCTGGGACATCCGATGTGCTGCATCCGTCGTCCGAATCCCTTCAACGACCATGCCCATCGAATCCAGCACTTCTTGAAGAGGTTTACCCTGCCCCAGCATGTAGCCTGCTCTCCAGTTTCGACTATGCTTACTCGTAGCCGTTACCACCAGGTCACCTACACCGGCAAGACCGGAAAAAGTCAGTGGATTCGCGCCCATCTCAGTCCCTACACGGGTAATCTCGGCAAGACCGCGGGTTAGCAAAGCGGCCTTGGCATTGTCGCCGTATTCCAGCCCGTCCGACATTCCGGCACCCAGAGCGATGATGTTCTTAAAAGCACCTGCCAGCTCCGCACCCAATACATCCCGGTTGGTATACACGCGGAAATACGAGTTCATCAAGAGACGCTGCGCATGTTGAGCATCCGCTTCATTTGCCGAAGCCACCACAATTGTGGTTGGACGCCGCCGCGCTACTTCCTCGGCATGGCTGGGTCCACAGATGACGCCAATCTTGGATTCGTCGCAGCCCAATTCCTCGGCGATGACGGTAGACATCCGCTTGAGCGTATCAATTTCCATCCCTTTGGTGGCATGGATGCAGAGCATATCAGGACGCCAGTAAGTGCGAAGCGCATGCGCGACTTCCCGCATCGCTTTGGATGGTGAGGCCAGGATTACAGCTTCAGCGCCCTGAACGGCCTCTGCCATATCGGTTGTCGCATGCAGACCAGTTGGCAGGTCAACACCAGGCAGAAAACGTGAATTTTCGCGCCGTTCGTTGATTTCCGCTACTTGATCTTCACCGCGTGCCCACAATCGAACATCATGACCGTTATCCGCCAACACCATAGCCAGCGCGGTTCCCCAACTGCCGGCTACCAATACGCATACTTTTCTAGCCAAGGCTGCGCTCCTTCCCGCCGGATTTCGATCCCAGCTTGTTCTCTGTTCCATTTTTCAATTTGACCAGATTACCCCGATGCCGCCATACAGCCAGTGCCCAGATCAGGAGACTGACGATTAGTACAGATGGACCAAAGTCATGCCAGCCGGCCAAGTTATAAATGACCAGAAACACGGGCGTCAACGTTACAAACAGCAGAGAACCAAGCGACACATAACGGGTCAACACGATCGACAAGATGCCGATAATGCCCCCCCAAAGTGCCGGGAAGAAGCATAAGGTCGCCAACATTCCAATCGTTGTGGCAATCCCCTTTCCCCCCTTGAAGTGGAAATACAGCGGCCAATTGTGGCCTACTACCGCTGCCAATCCGGCAAGTGCAGGTGTCCATTCATAATCCGGCGCAAGCCAGCGGCCCAACCATACGGCAAGTACGCCTTTGGCAATATCCAATACTAAGACTAGAATAGCAGGGCCTTTACCAAGCACTCGTAGTGTATTGGTCGCTCCTGCATTGCCGCTTCCATGATGACGAATGTCGATCCCTTTGAATAATTTTGCGAATAATACGCTGAAGCTGACCGAGCCGAGTAAATAGGCGGCTACAATCGCAATTCCCGATAATAACATGGTTCGCTCTCCTTCGTGCAGCTGAACTTGTCTTCTCTTCGATTCAACCCTGCTGCCAAGACGCCTTTCCTTTAGCTTTCTTTATCCTCGGTTTTGCGTCTCGTAAAGATCCGAATCGGCGTTCCTTCAAAGTCGAAGGCCGCACGGATTTTATTTTCCAGGTAGCGTTCATAGGAGAAGTGCATCAGCTCTGGCGCGTTTACGAATACCACGATGGTCGGTGGCTTGACCGCAACCTGTGTCGCATAGTTAATCCGCATACGACGTCCCTTGTCGGTTGGAGGCGGATTGATCGCTACCGCATCAGAGATTACATCGTTCAACAGCCCCGTCGGAATACGGCGTGAATGTTGTTCAGCGGCATGGTTCACGACCGGAAGCAGTTTGTTTACGCGCTGCCCCGTCAATGCCGACAGGAACACGATTGGCGCATAGGTCATGAACAGGAAATGATCTCGAACCTTCTGCTCAAATTGGTGCATGGTTTTGTCGTCTTTCTCAACAGCATCCCATTTGTTAACAACAAAGACCGAAGCCTTGCCTGCTTCAAGCGCATAACCCGCAATATGCTTATCTTGTTCGATGATGCCTTCTTCGCCATTGATGACAACAGCTACGACATCGGCTCGTTCAATCGCACGCATGGCACGCATCACACTGTATTTCTCCAGGTTTTCATACACCTTGCCGCGTTTGCGCATACCCGCTGTGTCGATCAGCACGTAACGCTGCCCATCGCGTTCAAACTCGGTGTCGATCGCATCGCGGGTTGTACCCGCCACATCGCTGACGATTACACGCTGCTCGCCCAGCAGAGCGTTAACCAACGACGATTTGCCTACGTTTGGACGACCAATCACGGCAACACGAATCACATCGTCTTCATACTGCTCATCTTCGGCTTCTGGCGGAAGATTCTCCACGATCGCGTCCAGCAGATCGCCTACGCCGCTGCCGTGTGCACCCGATACGCCGATTGGGTCACCCAATCCCAGATTGTAGAACTCGTATGTGTCATCCATGCGGCTCATGTTATCTACTTTGTTAACGGCCAAGATAATCGGCTTCTTGGATCGGTACAACATTTCAGCCACTTCCGAGTCAGATTGAGTCAGGCCTGATTTGGCATCACCCATCATGACAATGACGTCCGCTTCTTCAATCGCCAATTCAGCCTGCGCCTTGATCGATTTTAGAATTTGTTCATCATTCAGTTCGATTCCGCCTGTGTCGATAATGCTGAATGATCTGCCGTTCCATTCGCCTATACCATAGATCCGGTCACGCGTCACACCCGGCTTGTCTTCGACGATGGACATCCGATCGCCGATAATCCGATTGAAGATCGTCGATTTGCCTACGTTCGGCCTCCCTACGATCGCAACTACTGCTCTTGCCATTTGATTATTCCTCCCTGTCAGCCTCAGCCGATCATTCCCGTTACATGACAAGAAACGGCCAAACCTTTCCGCTTGGATCGGCCCCCGTTTCTCGTCGCCTTATCAAAGAAAACGCCATCGGTATCCCGGCAGCTTCCTCCATATGGCACAAACGGCGAACCCGCAGCGGGTCCGCCGTTTGCTTGTTGCTATACTAAGGCTTCCCTTATTCCTCGGATTGGCCCAGCTTTTCTTTCAGTGCTGCCAGATCGAAACGCTCGCCCAGGGAAACGTTCATGCTCTGATTGCTCAGGGAAACGTTCGGGTTGTCGATTTTCTCAACGCGAGGTCCTTTGTCACGGTTGCCCTTGGAAGGACGGTCGGATCTTTCCGGACGCTCTGTTCTTTCTGGTCTTTCCGCACGTGCTTCGCCCGCAGGAGCTTCTTCTGTTTCCTTGATGCTCAGGCTAATGCGTTTTTCCGAAGGGTTCACGTCCAGAACTTTCACTTGAACGGTTTGTCCTTCTTGCAGAACTTCTTGTGGAGTTCCGATGTGCTTGTGCGAGATTTGCGAGATGTGAACCAGACCTTCTACACCTGGAGCGATTTCAACGAATGCGCCGAATGGCACAAGACGTTTAACTTCGCCGCTGATGATGTCGCCTTGGTTGAATTTCTCGGAAGCCGTTTCCCAAGGACCTGGAGTTGCGGCCTTGATGCTCAGGCTGATTTTGCCTTTTTCCGGATCAACTTTCAGGACTTTAACCTTGACCGTTTCGCCTTCGGATACAGCATCGGATGGTTTGTCCACATGATGCCAAGCCATTTCGGAAACGTGAACCAGGCCGTCTACGCCGCCTACATCGACAAATGCGCCGAATTGGGTCAGGCGTTGAACTTTACCTTCGATCACTTGGCCCTCTTGAAGTTCAGCCATTACTTTTTGCTTGTTGGCTTCAAATTCTTCTTCAAGAACGTCCTTAGCGGACAGGATCACTTTGTTGTTTTCGCGGTCCAGTTCTTTGACGCGAACACGAATGGTGCGGCCTTTGTAATCGCTGAAGTCTTCAACGAAATGACGCTCAACCATCGAAGCCGGGATGAAGGCACGTACGCCTACGTCCGTCACGATACCGCCTTTAACAACGTCCGTGATGGTAACTTCAAAGATTTCTTTGCTTGCAAACTTTTCTTCCAGCTCTTCCCATGCTTTCGCACCGAGGATTTCGCGTTTGGACAGAACCATTTGCTCTTTGTTGTCGTTCAGGCTGACAACTTTGGCTACGACTTCGTCGCCCACTTTAGCGCCTTCTTCCAGCTCGCGCGTCGAGATTACGCCGTCGTATTTATAACCAATGCTCACATACGCTTGGTCATCGTCCAATTTTACGATCGTACCGGTAACGGTGCTGCCTTTGCTTACGCTGACAACTTGCTCCAGTTGATCTTGTGTTGCTGTTTCTTCATTCACTTCTTGGTTTACCACTTCTTCATTTCTTGTCTCTTCCGACATGTTCGATACCCTCCTCGATTCAAAACCCTCATATTTAAACCCGCTGTGCGCAGGGTTCAAAACACTTGCTTCTTCGGCTTGCGCTTACTTCGCTAGGGAAAGCTCACGTTCTGCCCGGAGCACGATTGCGTCCGCCACCTCGTCGATGGTCATATCGGTCGTATCGAGCACCGTCGCATCCTCCGCACAAACCAGCGGTGACACTTCACGATTGCGATCAAGTTCGTCACGCTGTTCAATCTCGCGTTCCAACTGTTCCAGCGTAATGACTTCGCCGGATGCAGGCAGTTCACGAAATCTTCGACGTGCCCGTTCTTCCACGGTAGCCGTCATGAAAATCTTGACTTCCGCGTCCGGAAGGACAGTGGTTCCAATGTCTCGTCCATCCATCACAACGCCCTTGCGCAGAGCCATCTGTCGTTGTGCGCCAGATAACTTCGCACGCAGACCCTCGATCTGTGCATATCGAGATACGGTTCGATTCACCGTCAGTGAACGAATCTCGTCCGTCACATCGGTTCCCGACAGCCGCACTCGCTGACCTTCTTCACCCGGCACCAATTCGATGTCGATGTCTTCCAGTCGTCTCAAGACCGCAGCCTCGTCATCTGCTTCAATGCCCTGCTGCAACATGTCCCATGTTGCTGCGCGGTACATTGCGCCCGTGTCCACGTAAACGTAGGACAGCTTGGCTGCAACTTTGCGAGCAACCGTGCTCTTGCCTGCGCCAGCAGGTCCGTCGATTGCGATGTTGATTCTGAACTCCCGTTCCCCGTTAGAACTGGACAAAGGGCCATTCCTCCTCAAAGCCGCCTATCCATAGATAAGCTTCTCAATCAATAAAAAAGCAGGCTTGGCCTGCGACAATAAAATTATAGCATAAGAAAAGCCAATTTGCAAAACGTCCACAAAGGAACAAAAAAGAAAACATGGCGAAGTGCCCAGGGCCTCCCCCATGCTTGCTCTATCGATTGCGGAAATCCAGTTGGCGCTCAAAGCAGTATCGAATCACCTTCTGGCGTTCCGTGTCCACGATTCCCGTAAATTGCACACTAATTGTATTGCGGCCGGTTCCCGGTTCTTTGACCCGGATCACTTCGCCGCTAAACGGTACATGATCGATGCTTCCGCTCTTATAGGCCAGCAGAATCCATCCATTCACCTGCATCTGTTCTTGGACATGGTGACTGGCTCCGGTAGTAAACGATAATCCGCCGCCGCTTAGGTCGGAGGTTACGGCCGTGAAGTGGAATTCAGGTGACTTTACCGCGATCTCCACCTGGGCAGGAACCCTGAGGTAATGCCGCCGCTGGACTTTGGAGATGTCTTCCGGGAGCGGCTTGCTGATTCGCATAAGTGGGATCGCATCGTCCTGATAGCCCAGTACATGGGACGTAAAATAATATTTCACTCCATCTTCCGTCACATGGTAAACCGAAAGTTCTTCGCCGAGACGCATCCGGCTCATCCGACCTGCACGAATCGGAAGTTCGATGAGGAGCGAGTTCTCTTCGATTTCCGAAATACGGGAACGGTGCTCATTTTCCGGCTTGGCTTCCATGGATACGGGCTGCATAAACAGCATGTCGTTGGTTTTTGGATACATCTTTTTGATCGCCCGCCTTTGTTCTGCACTTTAACTACTGTACGGCTGCTCGTAATCGCTTCCGCCAGCCTCATCAGTATACCACGGGAAAATCACCTTGTGAGCCAAATCACCCAAAAAACGAATAAGGAAGCGTGGGACAAAAGTCATCCTCGGCTTCCTTCATTTAGAACGTATGAAATTGGGATTACCTTCAGGCTTCCTTTTTATCCGAAGATAAAGGAGCTGCGGTCGATTCGCTGCGAACCCGCCCCATTGATTCTTCCTTTTTCAAAAACCGGAAAGGAGAGCGGTTATTCGCCTTCACAACCTTATCCATCCCGCCATACCACATCAAGACCATAAACGGCACGATGTACCAGAGCCAGTAATGCCCTGAAGTGTTGAGAATAACATCATAGATGCCGTGCCAGAGCAGCGGCATGACCAGCGACAGCACCAGAAACTTTTTTCGCTGAGAGACCTGTGATACGAACTTGGCGCGTCCCATGTAATAGCCCATCACGACTCCGAACATGGCATGACCCGATACCGGCAGCAGACCGCGAAGCAGCATGGAAGCAAAGGAAGCTTTTAACGTAAACGCGTAAATGATGTTCTCCAGGGTCGCAAAACCGAGAGAGACCGCAACCGCATACAAGATGCCATCGTAAGGCTCGTCGAATTCCGTATGGTGATAGATGAAGTGATAAAGGACAAACCACTTAAACGCCTCTTCCACCCCGGACGAGATGCCAAAGGCAAACATATAGGGATTCTCCCCCAGCCCCCGGACCAACCCCTGCTGGACGATCATGATGGGAAATACGACCAGAACCCCAAGCAGGAACATCCGAACCACCATATGTAGAGGTTCGGCGTCATATTTATCTTTGAGATAAAAATAGAACAGCAGCGCTACGCCAGGCGTAATCGCCGCGACCAGAACCGTTAAAGCGAGCAAAGCGCCCCCCCTTCCCGCCGGTTTGCAGCGTAATGTTGGATGGTTGCCTTCATGGATGAAACGGAAACGGCCGCCCCGAACGCTCGGGACGGCATCGTTTCTCGCAGAGTTTATGCTCTGCGTTCAAAGTGCGTGCAGATCTGAGCTACCGCTTGCTCGTTCATGACCACCTTGCCATACTCTTGAAGCATGGCGGTAGTGACCGGCGATGAGCTGCCAAACTCGGCAAGCACCGCGATCAGGGAATCATGCTGCGAATCCTCAAGATCCTCTACCGAAAAATGCAGGAACCAAGCGTTTTTATAATGGTAAAGCGAACCCTTGTCCGTCACCCGATCCCGCAGGACGTGAGCAGCTTCGATCAGCGGTTCGATATCGTGGAAGGAGTAAACGATGGTGTCGCTTGCCTCCATGGTCACTTCCATTTCATAGACTTCATCCGGCATTTCTTCGTCTCCTGTATCCGAATGGAGCGGATCATATTTGCCTTTGGTCACGACAACCACCATCCCCTGTGCGGGAAGGGCAAATACTTCGACGGCAAGAGGGCCAGTCGCGTCGAAACCGAGTTCGGTGTAGGCCTGATCCATCATTTCGGTAAACAGATCGTGGACTCTCGGAATTTCCTGCCACATATCCTCCCGTTGAATGCCTCGTTCATTGAGATCATCGGATGTGAGGAAGATACGAATTTTATCCTGACTTAATCGTTCAATTTTCACGACAGGACCCTCCTTTTGGAGTCGTTTTTTGGAAAGGTCATCCTAAGTGGTGTGTTTTATATTATATAACCACATATTTATGTTATCACTTCTTTTCCGCAAATGCACGTCCAGATTCGATGGTATGAAAGGTTTCAGGATGTTATGAAAAGGTTACAATCCCGTTATGTGCTGCAAATGCAAGGTAAATTGTGCTAAACTTTGAAGCGCTACATAAGAAGTTCAAGCAGGAGTTCAAGTCATTTCATCACCATTTATGCGGCACATAATCATGAACAACAAGACAGAAAGCGAGATGGATAATCGATGTGGAAAAAGACGGCCATGTTCTGGCTGGCGGCAGCTCTTGTGCTGGGCGCCTGCGGGAACGAAGCCGAAACGGCAAAAACACCGGACACCGGGCAAACGGCGGCAAAAACGCCGGCGGCGGATGCCAAACCGGATTCCAGCAGTCCCCAAAGTGGTACGGACACCGAGGAACAGCAGCCTGAAGCCGGGCAGGAACCCACACAGGCTGAAGAAGATCAGGCGGCGGCACCAGATGCGGACAAAGCCGCAGGGACGGAGCAGGGTGAAGCGGCAGGGACAACCGATGCAGCTGACAAAGATCAAGCGGCAGGCAAAGACCAAGCCGCAGCCACCGCTCAGGTTCCGGTCGAGTACCATATGAACGGCAACTACGACATCGTGCCGAATGAAGGCAGCACCGCGCCCAAGAAGGTCGTCCTGCTTACGTTCGACGATGGACCCAAGGAAGCCAAGATGATTAACGGACTGTTCGATACGCTGGACAAACATAATGCCAAAGCCATCTTCTTTGTCAACGGCTACCGGGTAAAGGAACATCCCGAACTGCTGAAGTTGATTCAAGAGCGCGGCGGCATCGTCGGCAATCATAGTTACGATCATATCTATCTGAACAAACAGAGCAACGAAAAGATCAAGCAGCAGATCGAAGACGTTCAGAAGATTGTTGAGAAGACGATCGGCGAGACGCCGAAGTTCTTCCGTCCACCCAATGCAGCAGGCAATGATTATGCGCACCAGATTGCCAAAGAAAACGGCCTGCTCTACATGACCTGGTCGGTTGGCTCCCTGGACTGGGTGAATCAAAATGATCCCAAAGCAGTCGTAGACAATGTATTCGACCAGCTTCACTCCGGCAGCAACATTCTGATGCACGAACTGCCTTGGACTGTCGAAGCCCTCGACGATCTGCTGACCAAGCTGGAAGCCAAAGGCTACAGCTTCGTTGATCCGCGCAGTATCGATACGACTAAACAGCCTTAATACCTGTCAAAAGCGAAACATACACGAAAGAGCCGTCCCGGTTGGGGCGGCTCTTTCGTTTGGGAAGCGATGACAGGAACCCAGCGTGAATCGCCAACTCTTTCTGCCTTTGCAAAAGCCAAAAATCGTCTAACGATTTTGTTCCAGCTTGGGCGCACTTCGCAGCGTCAGCAGATGAGTCTCAGCCGGCGAACCCAGCCGCAGTGGAAAATGACTGGTTCCAATCCCGCGTGTAATCCGCAGTCCGGTCATTCCTCCGTCTTCGGAATCGATGAAATGCGTACCATCGAGGTAAGTCTTGTAAAAAGGCTTGGAAGCCGCCGGACCAAGCAGCGGCAGGCTGATCTGACCGCCATGCGTATGTCCGGCAAAAGCATAGTTCGCCGAAATCCGACGCAGCGCAACCACCCATTTGGGATCGTGCATCAGTACCAGCACACAGTCCTCACGGCGGATGCGCGGGTCCCCCCGCCACATCCCCGCCGGCCCCAGATCATCGATCCCTGCCAACCAAATGGTGCTGCCATTGCGATGAAGCGGCACATTTTTGCTGCCCAATGGCTTTACTCCACATTCCTCCAGCAGACGATCCAGTTTTTCCATATTGGGCATATACGCCTCATAATCATGGTTTCCATAGACCGCGTAAGCGGGTCCAAGCTTGCGCAGCATGCGCATATTCGCCCGGGTGCGTTCTTCCGGAACTCCGCGATCGGTCAGATCACCGGCGATCCAGACCAGATCTACCTTGCCAAGCAGAGAGGCGACTTCAGCCTCAGGCAGTGCCCGACGATGAATATCCGCAATGAAGTAGACGCGGTAACCATCGAACTCAGGTGGCAATCCCGGAATATGCACATCTTCGTGCTCTATGCGAAAAGCCATCGCTTCCTTCACCATATGTACGCCTACCCCTGCGGCGACGCCCGCCGCAGCGGCGAGCGCCTGTTTCCAACCTAACTTTATTGCCATGGCCATCTCACTCCCGTTGCCTGGGTCCCCCACCACAGGAGCGTCCCGAGCAGTATTAAGAACAGCAGGATCAACGTTTCGTAGAACCATTTGGTCCACCGAATCTGCCCTGATGGATACAGTACGCTGCGCGGCGGCAGTTCTTCCACTTCCTCTTCCGTCTGTACCGACACGGGTTCTGTCGCAGCAGTTCCTCTCAAACGCGGTTCCATAGCGATCTCTGCCTGAACCGGTGACGGAATTGAAGCGGCTGGCGAAGAAGACAGCGTGGAAGCCTGGGACTCAGGCAGTACACTGCGATTCTCGGGTACAGATAACCGCAGCACCGTCGTATCTGACAGTCGGCGCTGGTTCTCCTGCCATTCCTGCTTAAACGTTTGGCGCTTGCGGCGCTTTTTTTTGGTACTCGGATGCCGATCCATGCGGCTTAGACGTTCGCTCATCGTTCCTTCTGTTCCCTCCGTTTAATCATGATGCCCGAGATGAAATCGATCAGGAAATGACAGACAATCGGCGCCCACAACGTGCCTGACTGCACATAGATCCAGCCAAGGCCATAACTGCTTGCGAATACCCACGCCGTCGGCAGCCAATGCCGGAGATAGCGGATATGAATGACCGCAAACAAAATGCTTGTCCAATAAGGCCCCAGATGGTACTGAAGCGCTCCACGGAACAACAGCTCCTCGCATACGGACACGATCGCTGCAATCACAAAAATATGCCATAATGGACGGCTGCGAAATAACATCGCATTAATTCCCCCGTCGTCCATATCCTCTTCACGGCCCCAGACCGTCATCAGAAAATCAACGAAAAACATGACGACGGCCAATCCGGCGCCCCAATAGAGAAAGGTCCAACCTGTCGGCGGTTCCAGCAGCTCCAAGGGATTGCGACCCTGAAGCCAAATCCAGACCGTACCGATCAGCAGGGTCAATCCCTGGGTGAGGTACAGATTCACCAACAGCAGGCGATCCGTCAATTGGACAGGCCCACGTCGGCGTTTGTTCTCATTTTTATTCGTCATGGTTTCGTTCCTCAGTAGCTACAATTTAGATAGCGGAAAACCTATTAAAATGATAACGAAATCGGAAGACGTAATCAAGTTCCTACCCTGCCTCCGACCTGATTTAGCTCTTTTGAACTCCATCCGGCGCCCTGGGGTTTTCTTGCGAAAAATACGTACGCATTTCCGCTATTTTTATCTAATGATCGGAAATTATTCTTTTATCGAAATCAAAAGGCCTATTTTTTTGACCATCGTTCGTGAATCCCGAATTTATTTTACCCGTTGACACCCTGTGTAACCTTATGTTAAAGTATGAAAAAATTCAACCTGAACGAAACGCTTTGAAGGAGAACGAGCGAAGCCCGCATGTGCAGAGAGCCGGTGGTTGGTGCGAACCGGTAATGCGACTTCCATTCGAGCGCTCCCGAGCGTCTGCCCGACCCGCATCCTGCGGCGTAGGCGCAGCCGGTGTCACGCCGTTACCGTGAAGGGTCGATTCTCTCGACCCGCTAAGGCCGATGTCCGCAAGGACCCGGCGAATTAGGGTGGCACCGCGAGACTCTCGTCCCTATACCGCGCCAGCGGTATGAGGACGGGAGTCTTTTTTGATGAAAAACTCACGGTGACACCCTTCTGTTCAGGCTCGCCCTCTGCTAAATCAACGCGTCTTTCCATTATCGCAATAACGTAATTCAACCGCTTTTCGTCATTCGCAGTATCGGTTTTTCGGATGTCCCGCAGCCGTGAGGGCGTTCTTGGAACAATAGGAAGTCGAAGCATACAGCGTACCGAATAAGGGAGGAAATAAGACGATGTTTAAAGTATTGGTATCGGACCCGATCAGCGATCTGGGTATTCAGCAGTTGGTCGAAGCAGCAGATGTACAAGTGGACAAAAAAACCGGCTTATCCGAAGCTGAACTGATCGAGATCATCGGCGAATACGATGCACTGCTGGTGCGCAGCCAGACGAAAGTTACGGAGGCCATCATGAACGCAGGCACACGCCTCAAAGTCGTAGGCCGCGCCGGTGTTGGCGTTGACAATATCGATCTTCCTGCTGCAACCGGACGCGGGATCATCGTGATTAATGCCCCGGATGGCAACACCATCACAACGTGCGAACATGCCTTTGCCATGATGATGGCACTGGCCCGTCATATTCCTCAAGCTTACGCAAAGACGGTTAGCGGACAATGGGACCGCAAGTTCCTCGGCGTGGAGCTGCGCAACAAGAAGCTGGGCGTACTCGGGATGGGTCGTATTGGCAGCGAAGTGGCCAAGCGTGCCAAGGCGTTCGGCATGGATATTCTCGGCTACGATCCGTTCCTGACGGAAGAACGTGCAGAGAAGCTGGGGGTTAAGCTGTCGAGCGTAGAAGACATCGTGAAAAATGCCGACTTCATGACTGTCCATACCCCGCTTACGCCGGAAACGAAACATATGATCTCGACTGCCCAATTCGCCGTTATGAAAAAAGGCATGCGGATCATCAACTGTGCACGCGGCGGAGTAGTGGATGAAGTCGCGCTGGTTGAAGCCATCGATCAGGGAATCGTAGCAGGTGCGGCGTTCGACGTATTTGAACAAGAGCCACCGGCACCGGATCATCCGTTCCTGAACAATCCCAAGATCATCGTTACGCCTCACCTGGGTGCCTCGACTGTCGAAGCGCAAGAGAACGTTGCGATTGACGTATCCGAACAAGTGCTGCACATCCTGCGCGACGAACCGTTTAAGAACGCGGTGAATATGCCTCCAGTTGCGAGCAGTGTCATGAACAAACTCCAGCCTTACTTCTCGATCGGAGAAAAGCTGGGACGTTTCGCTTCGCAAACGACAAACGCAGCGATCAAGGCCATTCGGATCGACTATGCCGGCGATCTGTCGGAAGTGGATACTCAGCCGCTGACCCGCTATATTGTTAAAGGCATCCTGACCCGTCATCTCGATGGTGATGTGAATATCGTCAATGCCCTGCATCTCGCCAAAGTACGTGACCTGAACGTTCAGGTTAGCAGTTCGTCGGCAACCAAAGGCTTTACCAACCTGATTACCGTCACGCTGGTGGAGCAGACCAATACAGAACGTTCGGTAGCCGGAACACTGCTGTACGGATATGGCGAACGGATCGTGCAGGTTAATGAGTTCCCAATCGACTCGGCTCCGGATAACCATCTGCTGCTGATCTCGCATAATGACCAGCCGGGTATCATCGGCAGCATGGGTACGCTGCTGGGTCGTAACGAAGTCAACATCGCAACCATGCAGGTCGGTCGTAAGGTGCTTGGTGGTGAAGCGGTCATGCTGCTGAGTGTGGATAAGGAAGTTCCCAAGAACGTATTGGCTGAACTCGTTTCCCTGCCTGCCATCAATTCGGCGCAGGAGATTACGCTCTAAGTTTCTGAGCTTGCCAATTTCCAGAAAGTTTTGCAGAAGGGCAGGGTAAGGTCAGACCGCCCTGTCCAATTAGAAAAAGCTGTACGCGGTCATATGCCGCGTACAGCTTCTTTATCTTTATCCACTTCACTAGCTTGCTCTGATGGCAAACATTAGGCGGGCATGTCCTCTTCCGCTGATTGCTCTCAGCAGACGTTTCCCGCTTGTTTGAGCATAGAGCAGGCTTTTCTCCGCTTACTCTTCTTCCGGTTCTTCCCAGCCGCGCGTGCGCTCAATCGCGTTCTGCCAACGACGATAAGTCTTCTCTCGCTGCCCCGCTTCCATCGTCGGACGGAAGAACGCAGCCGGACGGTTAAACGAACGGAACTGTTCACGTTCCCAAAGTCCGCACTGTAAACCGGCGAGCATGGCCGCCCCCAGCGCCGTGGTCTCGGTCTGTTCGGTACGTACGACATCCAGACCCAGAATATCCGCCTGAAACTGCATCAGAATCTCATTACGTACCGCTCCGCCATCCACTCTCAGCTCTCGCAGCGGAATCCCGGAATCCTTCTCCATCGCATTGGTCACATCGCGGGTCTGAAGCGCCAGCGACTCCAAAGTCGCCCGTGCAATATGCCCTGGTTGTGTCCCTCGCGTCAGACCAAACACGGCACCGCGTGCATACATGTCCCAATACGGCGCCCCAAGCCCGGTAAAAGCCGGAACAATGACCACACCGCCCGAGTCTTCCACGCTGGCGGCAAGAGCTTCCGACTCGCTGGGGTCAGCGATCAAGTTCAGTCCGTCCCTAAGCCATTCTACGGCGGCTCCCGCTACGAATACGCTGCCTTCCAGCGCATAATGCAGCTCGTCCTGCCAACCCCAGGCGATCGTGGATAGAAGCCCGTGTGTGGAGTTCACCCGCTCGCTGCCGGTGTTCAGCAGGATGAAGCAGCCGGTGCCATAGGTATTTTTGGCATGACCGGCTTCTACACATGCATGGCCAAACAACGCTGCCTGCTGATCGCCCAGCACGGAAGCAATCGGAATTTCGGCGCCGCCAAACCACTCGGGCAGCGTCACGCCAAAATCGGCACCGGACATCAAGACCTGCGGCAGCATGGATGCCGGGATATTCAATTCATGCAGCAGCCGTTCATCCCAAGTCAATCGGCCAATATCAAACAGCATGGTGCGCGAGGCGTTCGTCACATCCGTGACATGGGATCTGCCGCCCGTCAGCTTCCAGATCAGCCAGGTATCGACCGTACCGGCCAGCAGTTCACCTGCTTCCGCGCGCGCACGCGCTCCCGGAATATGCTCCAGCATCCAGGCAATCTTGGTGGCCGAAAAATACGCATCGACCACAAGCCCGGTCGTCTGATGAATATAATGCTCCAGTCCGCGCTTCTTCAAATCTTCACATAGTGGAGCGGTTCGGCGATCCTGCCAGACGATGGCCGGACCGATGGGAACTCCCGTCTCCCGATCCCAGACCAGGGTTGTCTCTCGCTGATTTGTGATGCCAATCGCAGCAATCTGCTCCGGAGGCACACCGGCAAGTGAAATTGCTTCCTGTGCGGCTTCCAACTGACTGCTCCAGATCTCCTCTGGATCATGCTCCACCTGTCCCGGTGAGGGGAAATGCTGAGGAAATGTTCGCTGTCCGACCGCAATCGGACGCGCCTCCCCATCAAACACAATCGCCCGCGAACTGGTCGTTCCCTGATCCAGCGCCAAAATAAACGTGCCGCTCATCCAATCCTTCCTTTCCGTCATCTGCCTATAATGATCTCGATTATCATGATTTCGATCCCAAACCCGTACCCCGCTCGGCTCCACGTTACACCTGGCCGAAAGGAAGCGTTCTCCTATTTTATCATGAAAAAGCCCAGACAAAAAAACATGCCGGAGCAGCTCCGGCATGTTTATCCTTGACTCTCTGCATCCCGCTTCCGCCAACTGCTCGTTCAGCACTTGGCTTGATTCAGGCATCCTGCTGCCCAAGCTTATAGACTGCGCCCATGCTTGGGCAGAAGAACACGAAACTTGGTGCCTTCGTCCACGATGCTCTCCACCTGAATGCGCCCACCATGGGCGTCCACGATGTTTTTGACAATCGCCAGCCCCAGTCCCGTACCACTGGATGCGGCCCGGGTTCTGGCTTTGTCTGCCTTATAGAATCGCTCGAAGATATAGGGAACGTCTTCCGCAGGAATCCCCCGGCCTTCATCGGCAACGAAGATTGTCAGCGCTTCGCCATCCGTGAGGGCAGGCTTAACCGCAATGGTCACGCTGCGTCCTGGCGGCGTATGACGAAACGCATTATCCAGCAGATTGGTCACCACCTGCTCCAACCGATCTTCGTCCGCCTGATCGAGAATCAGCTCGCCCTCGGCACGCTCCAGATGAAAGTCCAGTTCGCCTTCTTTGGCTCGCACGGCAAACTTGCGATACACTCGCTCCACCAGTTCGCCAATATCTACCCGATTGCGAGCAATATCTGTGTGTCCCGCTTCCATGCGCGCCAGATCCAGCAGATCCTTCACCAGACGCCCCATACGCAGCGACTCGTCATGAATGACATGCAGCAGTTCTTCCCGCTCCTCTGGCGAATCGGCAAATCCGTCCAGCAGTGCTTCACTGTAGCCCTGCATCATCGACAGAGGCGTCCGAATCTCATGCGAGACATTTGCCACGAAGTCTTTGCGCATCTTCTCCAGATTGACCGCTTCCGTGACATCCCGCAGCACGGCCACGGCTCCTCGCACTTCATTGTTCTGAAGCAGCGGAGCCATATTGACCGCCCAGACGCTCTGGCGTACCAGAACGTTGGCGCTCCGATCCTCCAGCGTACGGGTCACCTGCTCGAAAAGCGGGGATAGCGGCTCGGGAATAGTGGCCCAGAGCGAAGCCGATTCCAGAGGTTCTTCTTCTTCCCAGCTGATTTTTCTCCAATCCTGAAGCAGACGTTCTCCCGCTGGATTGGTCAGCTGCACCTTGCCTTCACGATCGAAGGTAATCATCGCATCGCTCATGCTGCGCAGTACACCAGCCAACTGCTCCTTCTCGATATTCAAGTCACGAATATTCTCTTCGAGTCTGGCCGCCATCAAGTTGAAGGTGCTCGCCAGCTCCCCGATCTCGTCGTGAGCCTGCACATGCACCCGCGCTGCATAATCGCCCTGGCGCACGGAATCCGCCGCATCGATCAACTGACGCATCGGCTGGGTGATTCTTTTGAGCAGAAACAACGCAAAGACGGTCGTCATCGAAAAGCCCACAATTCCTACATAAATGAGCATTCGTTTGACGGCCGCAGAGTTCGCAAAGGCAATATCGACATAAGGCAGCAGGAAAAAGCCCAGGGTCAGCAGCACGCAGGCGACAAGTCCGATAATCGTTAACCACAGCTTGCCAACCAGCGTCCGCCACAACGTGCCGATCCTTTCAGCCCATCCGCCCATCTTATTTCGGAACCTCAAGCTTATACCCGACGCCCCACACGGTCGTAATCATGGAAGCCGAATCGGGCGATACCTTGTTCAACTTTTCACGCAGCCGCTTGACATGGGTATCCACGGTCCGCAGATCGCCGAAAAATTCATAATTCCACACGTCCTTCAGCAGTTCCTCACGCGAAAAGACTTTGTCGGGAGATACGGCCAGATAGTGCAGAAGTTCGTATTCCTTGGGTGTCAGGCTCACTTCATGCCCCCCAGCCAATACGCGGTGCGCGTCGTGTTCAATCGTCAGATGCGGGAAGACAATATTGTTGCTGGTTCCGCTCTCCTTCGTCAGATACGCAGTTGCCGAGGAACGACGCAGAATCGCCTTCACCCGGTAGATCACCTCACGGGGACTGAACGGCTTGACGACATAATCGTCTGCACCAACCTCAAAGCCCTGCACACGGTTTACTTCTTCGCCTTTAGCCGTGAGCATCAGAACAGGAGTCGATTTGACCTGACGCAGACGTGCGCACACCTCTACCCCATCGATTCCCGGAAGCATGACATCGAGAATGACCAGCGTATAATCGCCTTCGGTCGCTTTTTGCAGCGCCGTTTCTCCATCTTCGGCCTCTTCGATTTCATAGCCTTCTTTTTCCAGATACATCCGAAGCAGGCGCCGGATTCTCTCTTCGTCGTCCACTACAAGAATTCGCTCTTTTTCATCAGCCACGATGCCACAATCCTTTCGTCTACGGGATGCCGCGGATGACAGGCCGTTTGGCTCCCGTCCCGTGACATACCCGATCAAGATCCGTTTTATCTGCCCTAGCTTTTATTTAGGAGTTTTTCTTGTCTAAAAGCTGCTTCAGCTCGTTCACTTCACTTTTAGTCAGGTGACGATACAGGCCGCGCTTCAGATTCTGCAAATACAAATTGCCCATAGCGATCCGCTTGAGGCGTTTCACGGGATGCGAAATGGCATCGAACATCCGTCGAACCTGACGATTCTTGCCTTCGTAGATCGTGATGCGAATGGTCGCCTGTTTCTTCTCCTGATCGATGTCATAATATTCAAGCTCGGCCGGGGCTGTCATGCCGTCTTCCAACTGAATTCCCCGTCTCAGCTTGTCGAGGGAGTCCCCATGAGGGATTCCTTCCACCGTCGCCAGGTAAGTCTTGGGCACGTGATGGCTGGGATGGGTTAGCTTCTGGGCCAGTTCGCCGTCATTGGTAAGCAGCAGCAGCCCTTCCGAATCATAATCCAGGCGGCCTACCGGATAGACGCGCTCTTTGATCCCTTTGATGTAATCGGTTACGACCTTACGGCCTTCCGGATCTGTTGCACTTGTAATCACGCCCTTGGGCTTGTTCAGCATCAGGTACAGCTTCTGCTGCGCCTTGATCGCTCGTCCGCTGACACTGATCTCGTCCGCGTCCGGATCGGCTTTGGTTCCCAGCTCCGTTACCACTTCGCCGTTCACCTCGACCTTGCCCGCCAGAATCAGCTCCTCGCATTTCCGTCTCGAAGCTACGCCAGCCTGGGCTAAAATTTTCTGTAATCGTTCCATAGTCATCCAGTCACCTCATATTCCATCATACCTATACATGGATAAAATCACAAGCATTGACGAGCGCCCTTTTCATCGATTCACCTGCAAAAGAAGGGAATCCTCATATGCAAAATGAGGCCTTGCTTCCCTGACGGGAAAGGCCTCATCCGCAGTGTTCATCTTGCCAAGTGAGTTATTCGCCGGAATTCTCGGGTTCTTCGTCTACGCCAGTCTCCTGCTGCAGCCGCTCTTGTTCCCCCGACTCGGTTCCGTCCAGATCGCCAGGTAGATCGGATGCGCCTCCAAACAGCAGACGTTCCTCTTCCTCTGATGCCACCATCGCCTCAAATGCCGAGGCATCCGGCAGTTCTTCCAATCCGCCGAGACCGAAGTAATCCAGGAATGCCTTGGTCGTTCCATATAAAATAGGGCGACCAATGGCATCGGCACGTCCGGTCTCGACAATCAGATTCTTGTTCGTCAGCGTGTGAATGGCCCGTTCGGACTTCACGCCGCGAATCTCTTCAATCTCAACCCGTGTGATGGGCTGACGATAGGCGACAATCGCCAGCGTCTCCAGCGCAGCCTGCGACAGCGTCGCCCGCGCCGGCGAGTAGGCCAATCGCTCGAAATATTCCGAATGTTCCGGAAGGGTCGCCAGATGATAGGCACCGGCCAACTTGGTCACGCGCAGACCTCTGCCCGACTTGCGCAGATCACGTTGGAGACTCTCCACCGCTTTCTGCGCTTCTCCAGGCTTACATTCGGTAATCTCGGCAATCTGCCTGATTGTTAATCCTTCATCTCCTGCCAGAAACAAGAGACCTTCAATAATCGACTTCAACGTCTGCAAATCCATTTGACGCCGTTTCCCCTCTCCACTCCATTACGATGTCGTCGAACAGCCGATCCTGATAGCAGCTTACCTGCTTCATCTTCATCAGTTCGAGTACGGCGAGGAAGGTCACGACGATCTCCTGTCTGTACATCCGTTCGTGCAACACGCTTGAGAACAATATTCGGCCTCCGGGACCGGCACCACGCAGAGCGCCTTCCAGCTCACGCATCCGATCCCTGACGGAAATCTCGTCACGGCGGATTCGCGCAACCGCTGGTTTGCGGTCGGCTCTGAGCAGGGCCCGCTGAAGTGCCGATACCAGATCGGCCACGTGCAGACCTTCCACCGGATTGGCATCCTCTTCCGGCAGAAAAGTCGCCAGATCATCCGGTTCCCGGATATAAATGCGGCCGCGCTCGTACTCTTTCTCGTGCAGCAGACCCGCGATACTCTTATACTTCCGATATTCGGTCAGCCTGCGAATCAGGTCCTCCCGTGGATCGGGTTCTTCCTCTTCGTAGAAATCGTATTCTTCCATATCCAGGACCGGAGGTTTGGGCAGCAGCAGTTTGCTTTTGATCGACAGAAGCGTCGCTGCCATCACCAGGAATTCGCTCGTCACTTCAAGCTCAAGCTCCTGCATGCTGTGGAGATACTCCATATACTGCTCCGTGATCTCGCTGACGGGGATCTGCTGAATATCAATCTCCGCCTTGTCGATCAAGTGCAGCAGCAGGTCGAGCGGCCCCTCGAACGTTTCCAGTTTGTAAAGTACAGTCAAGCCGTTTTCCCTCCGCCCGTATTGCGAACGGTCAGCCCTTGAATTGACGGGTCAGGCTGGCCATTTCAAGCGCCGCAAGCGCCGAATCCCAGCCTTTGTTGCCGGCTTTGGTTCCCGCACGCTCGATCGCCTGTTCGATATTTTCGGTGGTGACGAGGCCGAAGATCGTTGGAACGCCCGTCTTCAGATTGATCGCGGATACGCCCTTCGCCACTTCGTTGCAGACATAATCGTAATGCGTCGTGGAGCCGCGAATGACCGTGCCCAGCGTGATAACGGCGTCATACTTGCCGCTCTCGGCCATCTTCTGCGCAATCAGTGGAATCTCGAACGCCCCTGGAACCCAGGCTACGTCCACGTCACTGTCTTCCGCACCATGCCGCTTGAGCGCGTCAAGCGCACCCGTCAGCAGCTTCGACGTAATAAACTCGTTAAAGCGACCTACGACGATTCCGAATTTATATCCCTGCGAAACCAAGTGTCCTTCAAATACATTTGCCATTTGTCATCAACCATCCTTTGTCTATTGTATACTACATTGACCATTTTGTAGCGTTCGTTTTACAAATTTATTACGTTTGTGCCTGTTCGTTAGCTTCATCAAATGTCTACAGCTTCGTGGTACCGTCCACTGCCGGCGGCGCTTCATTTTGCTCCAGCGGCTGAAGAGACGTCCCTTCCTGTCCCCCAGTTTGCAAAGGAGCCTCGCCGAAATTCAGCAAATGCCCCAGCTTCGACTGCTTCGTATGCAGATAACTGCTGTTGTCCGCGTTCTCGGGCATCTGAATCGGCACTCGATCCACCATCTCCAGCCCATGTCCCTGAAGCCCCTTGATCTTGCGCGGATTATTCGTCAGCAGCCGAATCCGGCGCACTCCAAGATCACTCAGAATCTGCGCCCCAATGCCATACTCTCGCAGATCGGCCGCAAAGCCCAGCGCCAGATTCGCATCGACTGTATCCAGGCCTTCTTCCTGAAGCTTGTACGCTTTTAATTTGTTAATCAGTCCGATGCCGCGTCCTTCCTGACGCATGTAGAGCAGCACGCCTGAGCCTTCCGCTTCAATCTGCCGCAGTGCTGCTTCCAACTGCGGGCCGCAGTCGCAGCGATGGGAGTGAAAGACATCCCCGGTCAGACATTCGGAATGCACACGTACCAGCACCGGTTTCTCCGGATCAATCTCTCCTTTGACCAGGGCAACATGCTCTTTATCGTCCACCTTATTGCTGTAGGCGATGGCGCGAAATTCACCAAAATCCGTCGGCAGCCGAACTTCCACTTCACGCCGAACCAACTGCTCACGCTCGCTGCGGTACTGAATCAGATCCTTAATGCTAATCAGCTTCATATTCCACTTCTTCGCCAGCTCAATCAGATCCGGCAGCCGTGCCATGCTTCCATCTTCCTTAATGACTTCACAGATTACCCCGGCAGGTTCCGCTCCGCTTAATCGGGCCAGATCCACTGCCGCTTCCGTATGACCGGCTCTTCGCAGCACGCCTCCGTCTTTGGCAATCAGTGGGAACATGTGACCCGGACGCCGGAAGTCATCGGCTGTCGTCTCCACCTGCGTGATCGCCTGCGCCGTAATCGCCCGTTCGTGCGCCGAGATGCCCGTTGTAGTCTTCACATGATCCACCGATACAGTGAACGCCGTTCCGTGAAAATCCGTATTCCGCGCCGTCATCGGCTCCAGTTCCAACCGCTCCGCCTGCTGACGGGTGATCGGCAGACAAACCAATCCACGGCCTTCCGTAATCATGAAGTTGATGTTCTCCGGCGTAATGCGATCCGCCAGCGCGATGAAATCCCCTTCGTTCTCACGGTCTTCATCGTCTACGACGAGAATAATACGTCCAGCCTTCAGATCGGCAATGGCTTCATCAATATGATTAAAAGCAAATCGCTCGTCCATCCCTGTTCCTCCTCCATCCATTAAGCAAACCCATGTCGGGACAGAAAGCTCTCATCAATTGCGGAAAAAGTCTTCGCCGTCTGATGATCCCGCTGTCCCAAGCCCAGCAAATGTTCGACGTACTTGCCCAAGATGTCACATTCCACATTGACCGAACTTCCGGCCTTTTTCTGCTGAAGCGCAGTCTCTCCCAGAGTGTGCGGAATGATCGACACACCAAAATGCCCATCTTCCGCGTGCGTCACCGTCAGGCTGATGCCGTCGATGGCGATCGATCCTTTGCCAATCACGTAGCGCAACATATGTGGATCATCGGCCTTAAACGTAAAAACGACAGCGTTCTGGTCGCGTTCAACCGACACAATCTGCGCCGTGCCATCCACATGTCCCTGCACAATGTGGCCGCCGAATCGTCCGTTAGCCGCGAGTGCCCGCTCCAGATTCACCGGACTTCCCTGGCCAAGCGTGCTCAGATTGCTGCTTCGATACGTCTGCGGCATGACATCCACTGTGAAGCTGCCTTGTTCATAGCTGGTGACGGTCAAGCAGACGCCATTTACCGCTATGCTATCGCCAATCGCCACGTGCTCCAGCACTTTTTTGGCTCCCAGCGTGAGCACCATCGCTTCTCCGCGCCGTTCCGCCCGCCGCAGCGTGCCCACTTCCTCGATTAGACCTGTAAACATGAACGTTTCCTCCTCTCCTGTTCTTGTGCGCTTGTACGCGGCATACCGTCTCCGGACGCTCTATTCGGTGCATGCTTCAGACCTACGCCTGCATGTAAAAGGCCCCGCACTCGAACCAAGGTTCGGAGGCGGGGCCTGGGATTGAAAAGTGACAGTCGCGGATCTGCCGAAAAATCGCTGCGCAAATAAACAGGGATGTCCAATTGACATAGCCTGCCACCTGCATCAGCCGACGGGGCGAAAGCGGAAGACCAAGCATAGATTGTGAAAAAGCGGACGAGCAGCACAAATCGAAGATCGCTTCCTGCGCCCTTGTTCAACAATCGATGGCTTCGCTAAAGCCTGTTCATGTCCATGATTCTGGAGCAAGTCTACCCCATCTCTCATATCCATGCACGGCAAATCCAACGGTTTCTTTTCTCTTTCTCCCATCCAGACTATTACTGTCGGTCCCGGAATTGCACCAGGTCAGCCGAAAAGCTTCGAGTACCCTGAACGATAAAAATGTTAGGTTGACATACTCGTATGAAGCGATTCGGGTCACGGACTTCGGCAGGCTGATCCCTAAAGACCAGAGCCGTCACCGCCGGTGGGGAATTACGCCCCGCCCCGAAAGAGTGTATAAGTACCCGATGTATCACCGGAGTACGGTATTGGTTATGATGGTAGCACGTGAAACGGAGAAATGCAATGCAAGTCCGCTGACAATGGCTCAGGGCTTGGGTCTCCGTTTATTCTTTTTCCCCGCATACCAGAATCCCCAGGCGCAGATGGCCATCACCAGAAATGGATACATGGCAGTGCCGTTAGGCCAGGGCAGGAAGATTAACATCAGCAATCCAACGACGAAAAATGCGGCATAGCCGATCTGAAGCACACGTTGCATGGGAGCAGCTCCTTCTCTTTGACATCTTTTCTTTACCCTAAAATCTTCATGGCAGGTCAGTGAATCCTCTCTCCACTATACACGTCTGCACGATTTTTGGGATGATTTTCCGAAAACGATTCACTTCAAAAAATGCTCTCTGGATGATCCCAAAAAAATAGGCGTACCCGTGATGGGCATACCTATTTTTCGCAATCAAAAGTCCATCCAGGAATCCAGAATACCGTTTGTAAAGTTCAGGTAAGTGTCCCCGTAGATCCAGGTGTCCGTCCTCATATAGATCCCGCTGTAGCTGCTCGTATCGTTGGGATTGCCCCAGGCCATGCGTACCATATCTTTGTCCATGCCTTTCGCAATCTTTTGCCCAGCGATCAGTTCCCAGGCTTTGGCTTTCCAGGAAGGGTACATCTGCTTGGGATCGGTGGTGTAGAAATGATCCATAATGACTCCCCCTGGATAACCTTTTAGCGGAATTTTAAACGAAATCACAGAACCACTGGCTCTCTTGGCCTGTATCACTGCATCCCCTTTGTTGATATCCATCTTCAGGATCTTGATTCTTTCGATATGATAAAGCGGATTAGAATAAGGCAGCACATGTTTATTCGCCCATACGTTAGCATTTTTATAGGATTGCTTAAATGCCTCATATTGAATGGATAGACAAAATCCTTGAGGTTCGAGGCCATAGACAATCTCCGTAGTCGTTTTCCCATCAACCATTTGTATATCCAACTCAGTCACTTGACCGCCTAAGGAAGAAATCCCTGTCACCCAACCAAATTGACCTTTATCGTAAACATAGACTTTCCATCCCATGTACCAACGAATTTGATCGTATGATTCTTTGGCACTGTTAATCTTCTGGATCGTATTCTGATAAGACTCATAATCTTTCCACAAAAATACTGAACTCAGCTGCGGTTCGTACCTACCTGAATATCCCGTCACAGCTGTGAATTTTTCAAGCGTAACATAAGTTGTATTTTGGTAGGCAATCGAATTGGACTTATCGATAACGAAGCTGCCTTTAGAAGATTTCACTTTTAGATTTTTTCCGCTTTCTAAGGTGACGCCTTTTAAGCTGCTGATTGTCTTAATGGGCACATAGATTTTATCATTTTCGGCAAAATACGTTTTTTGTGCGGAAATCACAATCTTATTGTCCACAAAAACGCCGACTTCTTGCAGATAATATGCATTGTTTAATGGGTCTCCTGCTGCATGGATCGGCCTTGCGAAAATGCTAAAAACTACAGAACAAACAAAAATCAAAAGTAAGGCTTTCGTCATCTTTCTCATCTTTTCAACCCCTGGTTTCTTTTTGTATGAATTACTAGCTAACTAACTATACTACATATTTTGTATATCGTTTAACTGCAAAATAAAAAAAAGCTGCCGAGATATGCTCTCAGCAGCTTTCCTGTAAGGTTTTGCTTATTCCGTAACGACTTTAACTTCTTTCATCTTGTCGCCTTGTTTCACGCCGTCGATGAATTCCATGCCGCTCGTCACTTTACCAAACACCGTGTGGACGCCGTCCAGGTGAGGTTGTGGGCCGTAGCAGATGAAGAACTGGCTGCCGCCTGTGTTTTTGCCAGCGTGAGCCATCGACAGAACGCCTTTGGCGTGACGCGTTACGTTTGTGGACGTTTCGCAGTCGATCTGCCAGCCTGGACCACCAGTGCCTGTTCCGTTCGGGCAGCCGCCTTGTGCAACGAAACCTGGAATAACGCGGTGGAAGGACAGTCCATCGTAGAAACCGGAGTTTGCCAGTTTCTCGAAGTTCGCTACCGTGTTTGGTGCTTCTTCTGGCAGGAATTCAATTTCAACGTGACCGCCATTTTCAAGCTCAATATATCCTTTTTTCATCATGGTCATCTCCCTTGGGTTCGTTCGTATTTGGCCAAAGTTCGCCAGGCGAAGTCTTCAGCAACCTTAACCAGTGTACCCGAAAAGAGAGAACAAAGCAAAGCGTTCGCGGGATTTCGCGGTCTTATCAAGTCTGATCGATCGGCCCGGCCTCAATCTTTAGAAGCCAACGAACCCTCTTTGATCGTCACCCCTGTATGAAAAATATTATCTTTGCTCGAATAACCAATCGTATCGATGTATTCGATGTTCAGAAAACCCAGCCGCTGCTGCCATTGCTTTTCTTCGGAACCCGACTTGTATTCTCCATACCGATCAAAAACGTATGCGAAGAAAGGATACTTGAGGAAAGCTTTACCGTCCTTCAAATAAGCCCACCCGTCCGGCAAAACGACCTGATTGGCTTGGGCAGCGACTTTCCCGGAAAAAGGAATGATTAATGTTTTGCCTTTGTTTTTTACAATAGCAACTTTATTTTTCTGATCCCAGGAGACGCCCTCCGTAAATTTCTCGAAAAAGGCTCGAACGCCTACATCTTGACCCGGAATCGTTATGGTGCCCAGATCTTTTTTCCCATACCCGAATTCGATTTGTGTTTTGATGTCGCCAGGTACAAAAAAACGCTGCTCTTGAGCTTGGTCTTGAAATAAAACGGGAGATTCAGCAGCCTGAGCAGAAATATTCCAATCGGTCAGAGAAACCATTAAAACCCCAGTCAGAGCAAAGCCCCTTTTGATCCATGATTTTCTGTTCATGAAAACATCCCCTTGTTTTGAGGTATCAGCATCCATATTGACGTTTTAGACAACAGCAGAGTTGGAGCAAAACTTATTTTTTCACAAAAAAATTCCGAACCTCATGTCTACAAGGTTCGGAATTAACACTTGTTTCTTGATTTCAAAAGATGGACTTTGCTTCCAGGCTCTCGCGGCAGATGACCAGATCGCTCTGCCCATCCTTCACGAATACAACGGCTGGACGGCGAATACTTTTGTAGTCGCTCGCCATTTCATAGTTATATGGGTCTGTGCAGGCGACTGCCATCATCTCACCCTTGATTGCTTTAACGTATTCGGAGACTTGAAGCGGGATTTTGCAGCCAATCCATTGATCCGGTCTCAATCTTTACGAGCCAACAAACCGTCTTTGATCTTAATGAACGAATGAACCATCTTGTCTTTAGGGGAAGAATTAATTGTATCAATATCCTCTATATTCAGAAAACCCAATCGTTGTTTCCACTGCACTTCTTCAGAACCCGGCTTATATTCCCCATACCGATCAAAAACATATGCGAAGTAGGGATACTTTAAGAAAGCTTTACCGTCCTTCAAATAAGCCCATCCATCGGGCAAGACCACTTGATTCGCTTGAGCTGTAACTTTTCCGGAAAACGGAATGATTAATTGTTTCCCTTTGTTTTTCACGATAGCAACCTTATTCTTCTGATCCCAGGAAACGCCTTCCGTAAATTTTTCAAAAAAATCTCTAACACTTACATCTTGACCAAAAACGGTTATCTTGCCAAGACTCTTTTTCCCATACGCAAACCCGATTTCCGTTTTGAGTTCACCAGGCACAAAAAATCCCTGAGCTTGCTCTTGAAATAAAACAGGAGACTCAGCAGCATGGGCGGAAACATTCCAACCCGCCAGAGATACCATTAAAACACCAGCCAGAACAAAGCCCTTTTTGATCCATGATTTTCTTTTCATGAAAACATCCCCTTGTTTTGAGGTATACGCATGAATATCAACGTTACCGACGGTGAGAGAGTTGGAGCAGAATCCTTCTCTAATACAAAAAAATTCCGAACCTCATATCCATAAGGTTCGGAATTCACACTCATTTCCCGATTTCAAAAGACTTACTTCGCTTCCACGCCCTGCTTTTCCATCCGAGCTGGAATCAGATCGTTGCCGATGATGTCTTCCAGGCTCTCGCGGCGGACAACCAGATCGCTCTGTCCATCCTTTACGAATACAACGGCTGGGCGGCGGATGCGGTTGTAGTTGCTTGCCATTGCGTAGTTATACGCGCCTGTGCAGGCGACTGCCAGCAGATCACCCGTGTTCGGCTTAGGCAGCACCACGTCCCAGATTAGCATGTCGCCGCTCTCACAGCATTTGCCCGCGATTGAGACGGTTTCTTCGTTGGCATCGCCCGCGCGGTTCGCCAGCAGCGCTTCGTATTTCGATTCATACAGCGCTGGGCGCGGGTTATCAGTCATACCGCCGTCTACCGCGACGTATTTGCGTACGCCCGGAATGTCCTTGCTGGTACCTACCGTGTAGAGCGTCGTTCCCGCATCGCCCACGATGCTGCGTCCCGGCTCTACCCAGATTTGCGGAAGCTGCGCGTTAATGCCTGCAAAGTATTTTTTCACGGCATCCGTAATCGCTTTGACATATTCCGAGACTTGCAGCGGAGTGTCGCCTTCCGTGTAACGAATACCGAAGCCGCCGCCCAGATTCACGACCTTACATTCTACGCCGAGCTGCTCCTTAACGCCGCGTGCAAAGCCCGCCACGCGCTCCACCGCCATCTCGAAACCTTCCGTCTCGAAGATCTGCGAACCGATGTGGGAGTGCAGACCCAGCAGTTCCAGATTCGGCAGGCTGGATGCCGTCTTCACGGCTTCAAGGGCTGTACCGTTCTGGATGTCAAAACCGAACTTGGAGTCCGTTTGACCGGTGGAGATGTATTCATGCGTATGCGCTTCAACTCCTGGCGTCACTCTCAGCAGGATGCTCACTTTCTCATTACGATCTGCGGCGATTGCTTGCAGCATCTGAAGTTCGGTAAAGTTGTCCGCGACAAAGCAGCCGATCTTGGCGTCCAGCGCCATCTCGATCTCATCCGGCGTCTTGTTGTTGCCATGGAAATGGATGCGCTGTGCCGGGAAACCCGCCTTCAGCGCTGTGTACAGCTCACCGTCCGATACTACGTCCAGCGACAACCCCTCTTCGTCCGCGATCCGGCACATCGCCGTCGTGCTGAACGCTTTGCTGGCGTAAGCGACCTGGAAGATCAGACCCGAGGCTTCAAACGCTTCGCGGTATTGACGTGCGCGGCGGCGGATCAGTGTCTCGTCCATAATATACAGCGGAGTGCCGTACGTCTGTTTCAGTTCAACAACGTCACAGCCTCCGATTTCCAAATGCCCTGCGGCATTGATCTTGCTTGTCCCGTGCAGATACATGTGTATTCCTCCGATGTGTTCCGGACCCCAGGCCATTTGGTATGAAGCAAAAGGGCCTGCGCCGGGATTTGTACCCAGTATAGCAGACCCTCCGTTTGACCCTGAATGGATTAATCCACAGGAGATTTGTGTTTTTATTCCCTGCCTGACGAATTTACATTTTTGGAATAATGCTGAGCACCAGACTCAGGAACTTCTCCTTGACCAATTCCGCTGTCTCCATGACTTCTGCGTGCGAGAGCGGTTGATCCAGAATTCCCGCCGCCATGTTCGTGATGCAGGAGATGCCCAGCACTTCGATGCCGGCATGACGTGCGACAATGGTCTCGGAGACGGTGGACATGCCGACCGCATCCGCGCCAAGTGTCCGCAGCATCCGAATCTCCGCTGGCGTCTCGTAGGACGGGCCGAGCAGTCCGGCGTATACGCCTTCCTTGAACGTAAACGCATGCTCGGAAGCCGCGTCCTTCGCCACCTGACGCAGTCTGCGGCTGTACGCTTCAGACAGATCGGGGAAGCGCACGCCCAGCGCGTTGTCATTCGGCCCGATCAGCGGGCTGTTGCCGGTCAGGTTGAGGTGATCCGACAGCAGCATCAGATCGCCTGGCACGAACGACGTATTCACGCCGCCCGCCGCGTTCGTCACCAGCAGGCTGGCGATGCCCAGATTTTTCATCACACGAACCGGGAAAGCCGTTACGGAAGGCGCATAGCCTTCGTACATGTGGAAACGCCCTTTCATCATAACTACCGGACGACCCTGAATGGTGCCCAGCAGCAGTTCTCCTTCATGTCCTTCAACGGTCGAGACCGGGAAATGCGGAATCTCTTCGTAAGGAATCGAGACGGCATCTTCGATCAGATTCGCCAGAATACCGAGACCCGAACCGAGAATAAGCCCGATCTCCGGTGTAAGGTTGGTCTTGGAGCGGATATAATCCGCAGCTTCCTGAATATGGTTGGCACTTGTTGGGGTATTGGTCATTGTATTCACACTCCGTTGAGTAAATTGATTAAGTAAATGGCAGGGCTGCTTCTCCACAGCTGCTTGAGACTCAAGCGCGTGGATGATGCAGTTCGTAGACTTCCTTCATATTGCGTTTCATCACGTGCGTATACACCTGCGTCGTCGAAATGTCCGAATGACCGAGCATTTCCTGTACCGATCGCAGATCCGCCCCATTTTCCAGCAGGTGGGCCGCAAACGAATGGCGCAGCGTGTGCGGCGTAATGTCCGTCTCGATGCCCGCCGCCGATGCGTACTTCTTGATGATCTTCCAGAATCCCTGCCGCGTCAATCGCGTACCCAGCTGATTCAGGAATAAAGCTTCTTCGCCGCCATGCTTGACCAATTGATCCCGCATCGGCCCCAGATAAGCCGCTACCGCTTCGGTAGTCATGCGTCCGATCGGCACGATGCGCTCCTTGCCCGCGGCGCCGCAGCGCAGAAATTTAAGCTGCAAATCAATGTCCCCGAGATTCAGCGAGATCAGTTCCGATACCCGGATGCCGGTGGCGTACAGTACTTCCAACATGGCTTTGTCCCTTGCGCCCTGCGCGTTGGAAGGGTCAGGGGCACCAAGCAGCTGTTCTACTTCAGCGACTGACAGAACCACCGGGAGCTTCTTCTCCGGCTTGGGCGTCTCCAGATCCATAGAAGGGTCTTGGGTAATCACCGACTGCCGAATCAGATAGTGGCAAAACGAACGAATGGAGACCGAAGCGCGCACGACGGTGGACGACGCCTTGCCGGAACGCTTCATCTCGTTGAGGTAAGCGGCGATATGCGATTTGCGAATCTCGTCTACGGCCTGCAAGCCGCGCCCATCCGCGAACTCAAGAAACTGTATCAGATCCCTCCGATACGACTCGAGTGTACTCGCGGAGCGCCGTTTCTCCTCCGACATATACGTAATAAACGCGTCCAAATGCGTATTCACTGGTGGCCTCCTTCAAACTTGCTTGAGAAACCGCTTCCTCCCTTTCAGGCGAAGCTCTGCATCCCCTTGAATTAAGATTCCACGGCTCTGGCGAATCTCCTTCAAGCCGCAAAAAAAAGCCCCGAACGGATCTCGATCGATCCGCCGGGACCTGCCGTGGCGATTACGCCTTAAATCCTAAACCCATACGCAGCTGCCTGATCGCTTACGCATTACCGTCCTGTTTGTCCCGGCAGCGATGACAAATGCCCTGAAAATCCAGCCGGTGATCCAAGACGGTAAAGCGGTATTCCTGCTCCAGCCGCTCTTCAAGCGGAAGCAGCCAGTCCTCCCGAATCTCGTCCATGCTGCCGCATTGTACGCATATCAGATGATGGTGATGATGCTTATTCGACTCGCCCCGCAGATCATACCGCGAAACGCCGTCTCCAAAGTTCAACTTTTCCACCACATGCATCTCGCTCAGAAGTTCAAGCGTGCGATATACGGTAGCCAGACCGATCTCTGGTGCTTTTTCCTTGACCAGCATAAACACGTCTTCTGCGCTTAGATGGTCTTCTTCGTTCTCCAGCAAAACGCGAACGGTTGCTTCCCGCTGGGGCGTCAACTTGTAACCCTTGGACTGCAGCTGTTGTTTGATTTTATCGATCCGCGCTTCCATGCTTCTCCTCCCCCTCGGAGCATGCCCGTTCATGCCGGCCGTTCTCCAGTCAAACTCACGTTCCCTATTATAGAAGTTACCAGGGTTTAAAGTCAAACCTTTCTGCCGCGTTCAACATTTCAGATCGGCCAATTGCCGGTCAGCTGTTTGATCTGCCAAGCGTATACGGCCATCAGCGTCTTGGCGTCCCCAATTCGCCCTGCCCGAATGTGCTCATACGCTTCTTCCATGGTCACTTCCATCAATTCCAGAAACTCGTCTTCGTCCGGCTGAAGCGTACCTTCCGTCAGCTGCTCGGCTGCATAGAAATGAATGATTTCGTCCGCGAACCCCGGAGAAGTGTAGAAGGAAGAAAGGTGGATCAGCTCAGGCGCCTGGTATCCGGTCTCTTCTTCCAATTCCCGGGCTGCCGCTTCGCGCGGATCTTCCCCCGGCTCCAACTTGCCTGCCGGAATCTCGATCTGCGTTCGTCCCAGCGGCTGACGGAACTGCTCGACCATCAGCAGCTTGCCATCCCGAATCGCCACTACCGCTACTGCACCCGGATGCTTGACGATCTCACGTTTGGCGGTTGTGCCATCGGACATCGTTACCGTATCGACCTGGACTTTAATAATTTTGCCGTCAAAAATAGGCTCGCTGCCTATCGTCGTTTCCCACAGTTTTTCTTTTCCCGGTTCCATCGCATCGCTTCCACCCTTCACTTGATAAAATGGGAATTCTGACCTGCGCCTTCTCTGCTGCCGCATCTCGCGTTATCCTGCCCTGCCTCCAAAATCCACGCATTTTCTTCAGGAAAATCCTATCGCCATCGCTTCTGCAAGGTACATGAAGCTAAATGTTAGTGTCGTACGGATTGGCGCACGATCTCCAGCACAAATTCGGCCAGTTTGCTCAGATCATCGACCTTGATCTTCTCATCAGTCGTATGGATATTCTCGTAACCCACCGACAGATTGACGGTAGGCACGCCATGTCCGTTAAATACGTTGGCGTCGCTGCCCCCGCCTGACTGGAACGTGCGTCCGCTAAGACCCAGCTGTCCGGCTGCTTTTTTCGCCAACTGCACGACTTCGGAATCATCGGTATGGCTGAACGAAGGGTAGACCATGCGGCTCTCGAAGACCGCTTTGGCACCGAAATCCTGACATGCGGATTCCAGCGCTTCCTTCATGGATGCAATCTGCGCCTCAACCTTCTCCTGCACGGTGCTGCGAGCTTCGGCTTCCAGTTTGGCAAAGTCCGTGACCACGTTGGTTGCTCCGCCACCGGAGAAGCTGCCGATATTGGCGGTGGTGTCCTTGTCGATTCGACCAAGCTTCATGCGCGAAATCGCTTTGCCGGCGACCTGAATCGCACTGATGCCATCTTCCGGATTCACACCGGCATGTGCCGACTTTCCATGAATCTCCATCGTGATCTTGGCCTGGGCAGGAGCCGATACGGCGATCTCGCCGATCTCGCCGTTCGAGTCTACAGCGAAGCCAAAGTCGGCATCCAGCAGCGAAGCGTCCATCGAACGTGCGCCCATCAGACCGGATTCTTCGCCTGCCGTAATCACAAACTGAATCTGTCCGTGTGGAATCTCCTGTTCACGCAGGACGCGGATCAATTCAAACAAGGCGGCTACACCGGCTTTGTCGTCAGCGCCAAGGATGGTATCGCCGGAGCTGCGAATCCAGCCGTCTTCACCAATGACCGGCTTGATGCCGCGCCCTGGTACCACCGTATCCATATGGCAGGTAAAGAACAGCTTGGGTGCGTCTGCACCTTCGGTTGCTGGCAGCAGGGCGATCAGGTTGCCCGCTCCATGTCCGGAACGCGATGCCGAATCATCTTCGGTCACTTCCAGCCCATGCAGCTTGAACTTGCTGGTCAATACATCGGCAATCAGCCGTTCATTTTTTGTTTCACTATCGATCTGCACCAATTCAAGGAATTCATGCACCAGCCTCTGTGTATCAATCATCCAAACTTCCCTCCGCTTTCGCAATAAGCTAAAATAGATTCCATGAACGGATTATCCGTTTCTCCTCTCCTATCTTACTAGGAATCGCGCGAAAAACCAAAGAAGGCGCCTTCGCCGCGCTTTCTCCCACTATTAACGAAAAGAGGTTTGACAGCTTCATGCAAAACAAGAAATGGTTCAAGGTCTTCATCTGGGTCATGCTGATCGCCATGGTCGGCTCCGTATTCCTCGGGCTGCTTGAAGTGTTCCTGTAAGGGGAACAGAAGCTGCTTTAAGTCATGAGCGGTGTTACATGTTGTCGATTAGCATGAAAGAAAAAGCCATCTCATCGGATGGCTTTTTTATTTGATCCAGGCCCATCCCAATCTCCTTGTCTGCCTTGAACCATAATGTCATAAACGAAAAGATCCCGACCGCAATGGCCGGGATCTTCGTGATCGTCTCTTCCATACCGCTTAATACAGCTTCGTATCCATCGAGTACCCTTCCAGGTTCTCCTTCACCCGCTGCAAGAAACGTCCGCAGATCAGACCGTCGAGAATCCGGTGATCCAGCGACAGACAGAAGTTCGCCATGGAGCGGACGCCGACCATGTCGTTAATGACAACCGGGCGCTTCACGATCGACTCGAAGGTCAACTGGGCGGCCTGCGGATAGTTGATGATCGGCTGCGACAGGATTGAACCGAATGAACCCGTGTTGTTGACGGTGAATGTCCCGCCCTGCATATCGTCGAGCTTCAGCGTGCGTTCACGCGTGCGGCGAGCCAGATCGTCGATCTCCATGGCAAGACCTGCGATATTTTTCTGATCGGCTTTTTTGATAACCGGGGTCAGTACGGAATCTTCGGTGCCTACCGCCAGCGAGATATTGATGTCACGCTTCACGATGATCTTGTCTACCGCCCAGACCGAGTTCATGATCGGGTAGTCTTTGATCGCATTAACCACGGCCTTGATGACAAACGCCGGATACGTCAGATTGACGCCTTCTTTGCGTTTGAATTCGTCTTTATATTTGTTGCGCAGCTTGACCAGATTGGTCATATCGACTTCGATCATCATCCAGCCGTGCGGAATCTCGGCCACACTCTGACGCATGCGCGTCGCAATCGTGTTGCGGATCGGCGTGACGTCGATGAACGTCTCATTGCTGCCGCGTCCGCCGTCTTCGATCTCGATCTTGGGCAGCGGTGGATTCTCGCTGAGATGCAGACCGGAATGGCGGACTTCATTGTACGCCGCTGCCTGAGGCGCTGCGAACTGCGGCGGCTGCGGGGCGGCGATGGAAGCCGCACTCGCCTGCGGCGAAGGCTGCGCCGCCGGAGCGGCCGAGGCCGCTTGGGACGCGCCTCCGCGCTCCAGATACTGGAGCACGTCCTTGCGCGTCACCCGGCCGCCCATGCCGCTGCCGGGAATCACGGCCGGATCGAGGCCGTGCTGCGCCGCCAGCGCCTGCACCGCCGGCGAATAGCGGGCGCGTGCCTCGCCCGCAGGACGCGGCACACCCGCCGCCTGCGAAGCGGCAGGCTGCGAGGCTTGGGCTGCCGATGGAGCGGCGGAAGCTCCAGCGGGAACTTGGCCAGAAGCCTTACTCGCAGCTTCATTGGAAGGCTGGGAAGTCTCAGGGCTGCCACCTGCGACCGCGATGCGGCAGATGATCTCGCCGACGGCGACTTCTTGGCCTTCGGCGGCCAGAAGTTCACCCATAATTCCTTCTTCTGTGGAAGGAATCTCGGCATTGACTTTATCCGTAATGACTTCGCAGATCGGCTCATACAGATCCACGGACTCACCCGGGCGTTTCAGCCACTTGGCGATTGTCGCGGATACCAGCGACTCGGCCAGCTGCGGCATGGTAATGTCTTTTTGTGTAGCATTGGATGTACTCATTGCGTTCACTCCTCTATGTGGACAATCCCGATTAATACAGCGCCAGTTCTCTCATCGCATCCAGCAGCTTGTCTTTGCTGAGCATGAAGAACTTTTCCTGCGGCGGGTTGATCGGCATAGCCGGAGCGTCGGGACCGCACAGACGACGGATCGGCGCATCCAGATCGTACAGACATTCTTCAGCGATGATTGCGGCGACTTCCCCACCGATGCCGCCGGTCTTGTTGTCTTCATGCACGATCAGCACTTTGCCGGTACGACGTACCGCTTCCACGATCGCATCCTTGTCAAGCGGCTGGAGCGAACGCAGGTCGAGAATGTGGCTGGTGATGCCTTCTTTCTCCAGCTCCTCGGCGGCCTGCATAGCGAAATGCAGCGGCAGACTGTAGCTGATGACAGTAATATCGTCGCCTTCGCGCAGCAGATTGGCCTTGCCGATCGGCACAACATAGTCGTCGTCGGGCACATCTTCCTTAATGAGCTTATAACATTTTTTATTTTCGAAGAAAAGAACCGGATCAGGGTCGCGGATCGCCGCTTTGAGCAGCCCTTTGGCATCATAGGCCGAATAAGGAGCAACAATCTTCAGACCCGGTGTACCGAAGAAGATCGATTCCGGACATTGGGAATGGTACAGACCGCCGAAGATGCCGCCGCCGATCGGAGCACGTACGACAACCGGGCAGTCCCAGTCATTGTTGGAACGGTAGCGAATCTTGGCTGCTTCACTGATAATCTGGTTGGTCGCCGGCAGCATGAAGTCCGAATATTGCATCTCGGCAATCGGCTTCATACCCACCATGGCCGCTCCGATCGCTACACCGGCAATGGCAGACTCCGCCAGCGGTGTATCAATGACGCGGTCTTCTCCGAATTGATCCTGAAGCCCCTTGGTCGTCGTAAACACGCCGCCCTTGACGCCTACGTCTTCACCCAGCACGAAGACCGATGGGTCCTGCTCCATCTCTTCCTTCATCGCCAGACGAATGGCGTCGATATATTCCATCATCGGCATATCAGTTTTCTCCTCCTTGTCCATCGCCCGCATAGACGTGCAGCAGCGTATCTTCTGCACGCGGGTAAGGAGCCTTGTCCGCATATTCGGTCGCTTCCTTCAGTTCCTGGGCGACTTCCTTGAGATAGGCGTCCTCCTGCTCCTCGCTCCACAGTCCCGCTTCAATCAGATATTGTTTATAGCGTGGAATCCCGTCTTTTTTCCAGTTCGCGTCCACTTCTTCCTTCGTACGGTACGCCAGATCATTATCCGAGGTCGAGTGCGGCGACAGGCGGTACATCATCGCTTCGATCAGCGTCGGGCCTTCTCCATTTACGCCGCGTTCACGCGCTTCACGAACAGCGCGGTACATGGCCAGCGCGTCGTTGCCATCCACCCGGAAGCCAGGGAAGCCATAACCCAGCGCACGATCGCTCACTTTGCCCGCCAACTGCTTGGCAATCGGCACGGAAATCGCGTATTGGTTGTTCTCGCACATCAGGATAACCGGAAGCTTCTGCACACCCGCAAAGTTCGCCCCCTCATGGAAATCGCCCTGATTGCTGGAACCTTCGCCAAACGTCACGAACGAAACGGCTTCTTCACCGCGCATCCGGGCAGCCAGCGCAGCGCCAACGGCGTGCGGAACCTGGGTCGTCACCGGGCTCGATCCCGTCAGCACGCGCAGACGTTTGCTGCCGAAATGACCCGGCATCTGGCGTCCGCCGCTGTTCGGGTCTTCCGCTTTGGCAAAAGCCGACAGCATCAGCTCGCGCGGTGTCATGCCAACAGCCAGCATGAAGCCGTAATCGCGGTAGTACGGCAGGAAATAATCTTTGTCCATATCGAGGGCGAACGCTGCAGCAACCTGCGCCGTTTCCTGGCCGATGCCCGATACGTGGAAATTGATTTTGCCTGCCCGCTGAAGCAGGTGGCAGCGCTCATCGAATTTGCGTGCGAGCAGCATATATTTATACATTTCGACGGCGCGGCGATCATCCAACCCGGCCAATTCATGCGGGGTCTGCGTTGCAGCCGTTCCTTTTTGGTTCATTACGGGAACCTCCTTAAATGTCGTCAACATGAATAAAATGAAGATCATGAGTCGGTCGCGGTAAAGTCAAATCCCTTTATCTGGCACGACGTCTTAAAACCTGGTACTAATTCTCGATTCGACCCTATTATAATCCTTTTCCGGGCAAAAAGAAAATAGCCGCTTTACCGTAGGGCAGCAGACTTCGTTTTTCAAATGGGAGGAGTGGAAGAAGAACAAGGCCTTCAGCAGCAAGAACTTCACCGACAGACAGAGTTCCGGAGTAGACAGCCCTGATCCTCTCTCTTTCATTATCCGCCCGAGCCGTTGACGACTCAGCAGCGGCATAAGTAGAGTCGATGATTCGCAGAAGAACCAATGACGATCCGGCAGACAGGCAGCAACGGACAAAAAGCCCGTCCCGCCATTCGCGGAACGAGCTGATGCTTATTTAGACGTTGATGGCGTGACCGTCGATAGCCAGCATGGCTTCGCCAAGCACCTCAGACAAGGTAGGATGGGCATGTACCATGCTGCCCACTTCCCATGGCGTGGCATCGAGCACTTTGGCCAGCGCCGCTTCCGCGATCAGTTCCGTAGCCTGCGGTCCAATGATCTGCACACCGACCAGATCGCCGGTTTCTACATCTGCGACCACTTTGGCGAATCCTTCCGCATGACCTTCAACCAGTGCTTTGCCGATGGCCGAGAAGGGCACTTTGGCCGACTTGACCGTACGCCCCAGCTCACGTGCTTTTTTCTCGGTCAGACCGACACTGCCGACTTGAGGATGCGTATACACGCAGCGCGGCACAAAATCCGGATCATAGCCGTGCCCCGGCTGCCCTGCGAGGTGAAGCGCCGCTTCGATCCCTTCATGACTCGCCGCATGGGCCAGCTGAAGTCCACCGATACAGTCGCCAATGGCATAGATGTGCGATTCCCCGGTCTGGAAATGGTCGTTCACTCCGATAAAGCCATTCACCACGCGGATGTCCGTGTTCTCCAGACCAATGCCTTCCACATTGGCTGCACGTCCAACTGACAGCAGCATCTGCGATGCCGTCAGCACCCGTTCTTCCCCTTGATAAACGGCGGAGATCGAGATGCCCTTTTTATCTGCCGAATAAGTCTCCGTCTTCAGTTCAACGCCGGTGTGGATCTCAATCCCGCGTTTGGTCAGGGCACGGGTCAGCTCACGAGCCACCTCTTCGTCTTCCCCGGGCAGAATCTGATCCGCAAGCTCCACCACGGTAATCTTGACGTCAAAATCGCTTAACATTGATGCCCACTCCAGGCCGATTACGCCGCCGCCGACGATCAGCATGGACTCCGGCAGCTTCTCCAATTCAACTGCGTCGTCACTGGTCAGAATGAACTCCCCATCTGGCTCAAGACCCGGAATCGCACGCGGACGCGAGCCGGTCGCAATAATCAGATTCTGCGGCACAATCGTTTCCATTTCCCCATCCGGAAGTTCGACCGCTACCGCCCCGCTGCGCGGCGAGAAGATCGAAGGTCCGATAATGCGTCCACTACCCTGAATGACCTTAATTTTGTTTTTGCGCATCAGGTATTGAACGCCCTGGTACAGCTTGTCCACGATTCCGCGTTTACGCTCCTGAACTTTTGGGAAGGCAAGAAAGGTTCCCGCCGTTTCCACACCGTAGGCTTCCGCATCCTGAAGCAGCGAATAGACTTCGGCGCTGCGCAGCAGGGATTTGGTTGGGATACAGCCTTTGTGCAGGCAGGTTCCCCCCAGCTTCTCCCGTTCAATGATAATGACGTCCTTGCCGAGCTGTGCAGCCTTGATGGCCGCTACGTAGCCGCCCGTTCCTCCGCCGAGTACGGCGACATCGCATGTAATGGTCATTCGTTAACCTCCTCCGATTTTTCCCTGAATGGCTTGAATGGGTTCAGGTGTTTCCCGTGTTATTCGTACAGCGCATCGCGCAGCTTGGTTGACATGTTGGGCTTGCGGCCATTGGCTTTGAGCAGCGCTTCACGCAGCCGCTTGTTCTGCGCTTCCGTCTCGGCAAGACGATGCAGCAGGTCTTCCAGCCACTCGCTCTCTTCCGCTTCCAATGCAATCCGCTGCCTCAGACGTTCCAGGTGCTGGGCGTCGCTGGTGTGATGTTCGCTCATGTTTCTTCATCCCTTCATTCTATCCGTTCACCTTTTCTAGGCCGCGTACGCAAACTTAACGATGTGCATCTTTAGTCGCCTTTTCGCCCTCCACGGCGTCAGTGCTCCTTGACGTACCCCGGCACGCCTTCGGAACCCTTCCTTGTTGAGATCGAAAATCCGCCTCAATCTGCTCCCCTCGAAGTTTGCGCACACGCCCTAGCATACCACGAGCCGTTCTATTTTTCTCGGTCGCTCATAAAGTCTTGTTAATCCGTTCTATCTGTTATACTATATATATAACAAAGCGAACAAAGGAGGAATACGATGTTTATCGAGCTGGATCTGCAATCGGAAGTGCCGCTCTACAAACAATTGGCCGATCAGCTCGTTGAGGGGATCGCGTCGGGTACCCTGTCCCCTGGTCAGCCTCTGCCATCCGTACGCACGCTGGCTGCCGATCTGGGAATCAACCTGCATACCGTCAACAAAGCGTATCAGGCGTTGAAGCAGGATGGATTTCTGGAGATTCACCGCAAACAGGGAGTCATCGTGCAGCCAGGCAGCCAGCCTTCGGCCGATGAAGCGTTTCGTCAGCGCCTACAGCGGGATCTGCGCCCGCTTGCTGCCGAATCGGTAGCTAGAGGCATGAGCGAAGCTGATCTGCTGGAACTGCTTCGCACTCTGTATCGTCAGATTCAAAATCCGCCATCTAAAGGAGGAACCTCTTCATGAATCCAATCTCTGCTTTTATCTCGATTACCGTTGTTCTGGACATCATCTGGCTGTTATCGCTTATCGGTCTGCCGCTCTGGATGAATTCCACGCTGCTTGGCGTCTATATTCCTCAGGAGGATCGCCAGCTTCCGCAGATTTCTTCCATTCGCCGGCGATTTCTGGAGCTTGGACTGGCGGGGGCTGTAATCGGAATCCTGCTCGCCTTCATTGCCTACTCACTCTCCAATGGATCGGAGGGCTGGACGCTGGCTCTGCTGCTGGTTCCTCAGGCCATCGGCGTCTCCATCGCCTGGAATCTCACCCGAAGACAAGCCTTGGCTCTGAAAAAAGAACGCGGCTGGAAGCTGACGGATTCTTCCAAAAGGACGGCTTACATCGGCGAGGGCCGCAGACATTCCGTTTCCGGCATCCGCCCTTGGGCTTATCTGCTTCACTTGATTGTGATTGCGGTTTCCTGGCTGATCGTCGCCCGCAACTGGAACCATATTCCCAATCCCTTGCCCGTGCATTTTGATGCCGCCGGTCTGCCTGACCGTTATCAGGTCAAGTCGCTGGGCAGCGTCTATATGCTGAACTTCGTCCAGCTTGGCATGACGCTGCTGTTCTTCCTGATTCACCTCTCATTGGCTCATATGCCGCGCCGTCTTGATCCAAAGGACCCTGAAGGTTCACTGCGCAAACAAAAGTTGATTCTGACTTCCAATACGTATGTCCTCTATTTTGTATCGCTGATCGTGACGCTCATGTTCAGCTTTATGCAGGCTCGCAGCACCTACGCCTTTGATGGGACGCTTCCGCTCCGTTACTTCTTCACTTTCCTTGGCGTTCTGCTTGTTCCCATCGTACTGCTCCTGATCTACGTCAAACGCAAGGGGCTGACGGAAGAGAACATGCACCAGCGCTTCGGTGACGATCAGCATTGGCGCGGCGGTCTGTTCTACTATAATCCACAGGACCCTTCGTTTATGACGGAAAAACGGTTCGGCCTCGGCTGGACGTTCAACTTTGCCCGTCCGGTCAGCTGGTTCATCATGACGGCGATCGTTCTGGTTCCCGTTGCAGCGGTATCGGCAGCGATTCTCCTGGCAGGCTGATGGCTTGGGTCTCTTGAAGTCGAACCATCCAGATCATTGCTTGGTCACTAATTTCATTCTCCTCTCTCCCTGTTATCTCGTTCTTCTACATGGACTTCTCTAAACTTCCCCTTCTGCGCCCGCCCGCTTCGCTCTCTGAGCGAAATGAGCGGGCTTTGGCTGTCAGGAATCTTGCAGCCGCCTTGACGATGCCTCCTTTATTACGTTGTAAAAGGATCAAAATTCAGACAAAAAAACAGGAACACAAGTTCCTGTTTTTAACTTGACTCGGCGCTGGCGCGATGTTAGGTTGAGTTTAGGTTTTTTATTCACCATTTCGGGAGGGATTGGGATGACGGAAATCAAACTTAGCCTTGGCTATGAAGATTACGAAGACGGTAAAAATATGGTCGAGATGTTGGAGCAGTTGGCAGACAAACCGGAAGCTGCTGCGCTGTCCCGCTTGATTATCGGCGATTGGGGCGGCTCGTATGAAAACTCTTCTGCCGATGTGGTGGCCGCGCTGGTGCGTCTGAGCACGAAGTTCCCGGCGCTGCGCAGCTTGTTCATCGGCGATATGAGCTATGAAGAGTGCGAAGTCTCATGGATCATTCAATCCGATCTGAATCCGCTGTTCGCTGCGTATCCGGAGCTGACTTCACTGACGATCAAGGGCAGTACCGATCTGAGCCTCGGTCAGATCTCGCATGAGAAGCTGGAAGAACTGATTATCATCTGCGGCGGACTGGGCAAAGGCGTGCTGCAATCCATCGCGCAGGCGCATCTTCCCGCTCTGCAAAAACTCGAACTATACATAGGCGTAGAAAATTATGGCTTCGACGCGACGCTCGAAGAAGTCATGGCAGTCGCCAAGCCAGGCTTGTTCCCGAAACTGACGTATCTCGGCCTCAAAGACAGCGAGATTCAGGACGAAATCGCGGCGGCGATCGCCCAATCCACGCTGCTGGATACACTGGACACTCTTGATCTGTCGGAAGGTACGTTAAGCGATGTCGGTGCCGAAGCGCTGCTTGCCAGTGAGAAGATCCGCCGACTGCCGCATCTGGATCTGCATTTCCACTATATGTCGGAGGAAATGATGACTCGCATTACCGCCGAACTGCCTAACGCCGACGTCAGTGATCGTCAGGATGTGGATGAGTATGATGGGGAGGAATATCGGTATCCAAGCTTGACTGAATGAGCGTCTTCTGCTCATTCAGTCAAGCGACCCACGAAATGAGCACGCCCCAAGCTCATTTCGTGACGCGCATAAGTAAATGCGGGTATCAAAATCATTGCTTATAAGATAAATCATTAAGATAAAGCCCTTAAACAACAAGCCCTTAACCGAACTGCCCGCATCCAGCCGCAAGGAAACCGCAAGGAGCGAGCTGCTGCGCTCCTCTTTCCGGCTTCCTATCGCCTTTTCACAGAAAGGTACGATTATTCCATGATGCATCCCGATCATTTAGACGCCGATCCACACCTCATCCCCCTTCTGCTGATTGCCCATGCCGAAGGGGAACGAACCGACGGTCTGCGCCAGGCCCGGCGTTCTCTGGGACTGCCGCAGCCCTTTGTTGTACCGTATGAACGACTGCTTGCCGGTACGCCGCTGGCTGAAGCGGCTGCCGAAGCCGGCCTTCCCGCCGGTTCGGTTCCGCTGATCCGGCTGGACGCGCCGGGTGAGCATTTTGCTGTGGAGCGCGCACTCATCGCGCTCGGTTCGCCGGAGCATGACGACGGCGACGAACTGCTGCCGCTGCGCGGCAGGCGCGACCCGTACCGGTTCTCCCGGCGCGCGGCACTCGCGCTGCAAGAGCAGCCCGTGCGACTGATGCATCCGTCGCAGTGGTTTCGCGGCTTCTGCCGCCTGCTTGCGCGGCTCTCCCGCGAAGCCGCGCAAGCCTGGCCGCAGGCCTTGTTCTGGAACGATCCGGCGGAGATCGCCATCATGTTCGACAAGCGGGCCTGCCACCGGCGGCTGAAGGAAGCCGGCGTTTCCGTGCCGGCGCTGCTGGCGGAGCCGGAGAAGCTGACCGGCTATGAAGCCGTTCGCACGGCGATGTCCGAGCGGCGCATGCACCGCGTATTTCTGAAGCTGGCCTTTGGCTCGGCCGCCTCCGGTGTGATCGCCTACCAGATCAACCCTCGCACCGGCGAGGAGAGAGCGACGACTTCGCTTCGTGCCGAAGTCTATGTGCAGCGCCCCGGCGTCTTCTATAACGCCAAACAGGTGCGCACGCTCACCGATTCGGAAGACATTCGCACGCTGATTGGCTATCTGTGCGGACATGGTCTCCACGCGGAGCGCTGGATTCCCAAGCTTTCAGTGGGCGATCGGCCGCTTGATCTGCGGCAGCTTGTCGCTTTTGGTGAAGCCGGACACTGCGTAGTGCGGGCAGGCCAGACGCCCATTACGAATCTGCATCTGCGCAGCCAAAGGCTCACGCCCGAAGAGGCTGGAATTACCCAAGCTTCATTAACGGCTGCACGCCGCGAAGCACTGGCCGCCATGACCGCCTTTCCCGCTTCAGCCTCGGCAGGCATCGACGTATTGATCGACCGAAACGGCGAACGACCGTACATCGCCGATGTCAATCCATTCGGTGATCTGCTGCGCCGCGTCTCTCATGACGGGCTGGACCCGTATGCGTGGGAGATGAGCCGCTGGATGACCCACCGGTCGAACTTTCCTTTGCCGGGCATCATTCAAGGAGGAACACAAGTATGACTGGACCCGCACCCTCGCCTGTCGATATGAATCAAGTCGTCGGCACACATGACATTTTGATGATTACGCTCGACACGCTGCGTTATGACGCCGCCATGCTGGAAGCCGACAACTGCCCCAATCTATGCGGCAGCGGCATCTGGGAGAAGCGCCATTCACCCGGCAGCTTTACCTACGCGGCGCATCACGCTTTCTTCGGCGGCTTCCTGCCTACGCCAGCCAACACCGACAAAGCTTCCCATGTTCGATTGTTCCATTCTCGCGGAACCGGACTCAAGACGCATCCGCATACCTGGCTGTTCGACACACCGGACATCGTATCGGGACTAGCGGCGGAAGGCTATCATACCCTGTGTATCGGGGGCGTCATCTTTTTCACCAAAAAAGTCCCGCTTGCCCGTGTGCTGCCGGGTTACTTTCAGCGCAGCTTCTGGCGGATGAACTTTGGGGTAACCCATCCACAGTCCACCCGAAATCAGGTGGATCATGCGCTCAAGCTGCTGGCGGAGATTCCGACCGATGAACGCTTTTTCCTGTTTATCAACGTCTCCGCGATTCATGGCCCGAACCATATCTTCCTTCCAGGTGCCAAGCATGATTCGGTAGACAGCCAGCGCGCTGCGCTGCGTTATGCCGATGCGGAACTGGGGCGTTTGTTCGATGCGATACGCGCACGCCGTAATCCGGCGTTCTGCATGGCGTTCTCCGACCACGGCACAGCTTATGGAGAAGATGGCTATCAGGGTCACCGCCTCGCCCACGAGACGGTATGGACGGTACCTTACCGGGAATTCATGCTGTAGCTGCGGCACATCGATCAAGATTGAAACCGGCCGATTGAACCGGGAAGCGATGCTATTTTGAGGGACCAGACGATCCTTGTCCCTTATCGTTTTATGTTTTGACATTTCATTCACGAAGGGAGCCGTTCGCCATGACCGAAACGGCCGTTTACAACGCAGAGCAGGTTGAGGCCTGGAAACAGGAACTGGCCGCCGCTCCTTACCGCTCTTATCTGTATTCCTACCCACACAAGACCGCTTACCGCCCGTTTGAGGATTCCAAGCCGCTGGCCGATCTGTGGAAGAACGAACCGTCGGAAAGTTTTTTCCTCTATATGCACATTCCATTTTGCGGAGCCCGCTGTGGATTTTGCAATTTGTTTACGCTGCCGGACAAACGGGAAGATGTTCATGCCCGCTACGTCGATGCGCTGGAGCGGCAGGCCCGCGACTGGGCGGCTTTGGCCTCCCGGCCATTTGCACGTTTTGCGATCGGCGGCGGAACGCCAACGCTGCTGCGTGCCGACCAATTGACGCGGCTGTTTGACATTGCAGAAGGGATTATGGGCTTAAACCCGCGTGAAGCCTCAATCTCCGTCGAGACATCGCCGGAGACGGTGGACCCCCAGCGCCTTCAGGTTCTGAAAGAGCGTGGCGTGGATCGGGTTAGCATGGGGATTCAGAGCTTCATTGAGGCGGAAGCCGCCGCAATCTATCGGCCGCAGAAGCCGGATGAAGTACGCCGCGCGCTGGAGCTGCTGGGTTCGTTCAACTTCCCGCTGCTCAATCTGGATCTGATCTATGGATTGCCTGGACAGACGCTGGATACCTGGCTGTATTCGCTCGATCAGGCTCTGGCCTATAAGCCGGGTGAAATTTTCCTCTACCCCCTTTATACGCGCGAACATACTATTCTAAAGCCGGGTGATGTATCGGCAGCAGCACCGGAAGACCTCCGCTGGACGCTGTATATGGCGGCCTGCGAGCGGCTGGCCGAACATGGGTACGAGCAGTTCTCGATGCGGCGGTTCGCACGCAGGGACGTCGTCGGGTATTCACCGGATAAGAGCCTGCTGGCTTATGGATGCCAGGAAGAAGGCATGATGGGGCTGGGCTGCGGCGCCCGTTCCTACACGCAGAATGTCCATTATGCGTCCCGCTATGGCGTCAGCCGCAAAGCAACGGAAAGCATCATTGCCGATTATGTCGCAACGGAACGGTATGATACGGCCGATTACGGCTTTGTGCTGGATGCGCAGGAACAGCGGCGCCGTTTCGTGCTCAAGGGAATTCTGCACAGTGAAGGGTTGAAGCTGTCTGATTATCAGCAGCGCTTCAGTACCGAGCCGTTTGATGATCTGCCGCAGCTTCGCCTGCTTACCGAATCCGAACTGGCATGGATCGAAGACGGCGTACTGCGCATGGGCCGCGAAGGACTCGGGTATTCTGATGCGATTGGCGATTGGCTGATCTCAGATCCGGTACGCAGCCGCATGTCGGCGTTTATTCTGCCATGAGAGCGACCTTATATTTTCGGGGTTCCCTGTCGTCTTGTAATTATTCGTGTCCCTACTGTCCTTTCAGCAAGACAACGGACAGTGCCGAGACGCTGCGCAAGGATCGGGAGCAGATTGAGCGATTTGTGCAGTGGGCCGGTGACCAGGCAGCAGCGGGCCATACTCTGTCGATCTTCTTCCAACCTTACGGAGAAGGATTGGTGCATCGCTGGTATCGGGAAGCGATGATTGCGTTATCCTATATGCCGCATGTGGAACGGGTGGCCATTCAGACCAATCTATCGGCGAAGCTGGATTGGACGGATCGGCTGAACCAGGATACGGCTGCTTTCTGGGCAACCTATCATCCCGGCGAGACAACGGAAGAACGTTTTTTGTCACGCTGCCAGGAGCTGCACCGGCGAGGGATTCCCTTCAGCGTTGGCAGTGTAGGGGTACGAAGCGCCTTTGAAGCCATTGCTTCACTGCGCCGCTCACTGCCGGAAGACGTCTATTTATGGATTAATGCCTTTAAGGATCGCGGCGAGTATTACAGCGTGGAAGAGATTGAATGGCTGCGCATGATTGATCCGCTGTTCGAGCTGAACCTGCCTGATTACGACAGCCTCGGCCACTCCTGTCGGACGGGCGAAACCGTCTTTTTCGTTCAGGGTTCGGGCATCGTCAAGCGCTGTTACAGCGATCGGCGGGTGATCGGACATTTGTATCGGCATGGATTGGAAGGCCTGACGCAACCCCGCCCTTGCCAGATGAAGGAATGTGGCTGCTACATCGGCTACGTGCATATGCCGGAGCTGAAGATGGAGCAGCATTACGGAGCGGGACTGCTGGAAAGACGAGCCTTGTCACTGGGTTTTCAACCGAACGCCCGTTAGATTTTGATCCTACCCGCCTGCCAAGAACCCGGACAGTCTGCTGTCCGGGTTTTTGTGTTACGTTAGGAGAATCATGTCGCTTGTCCCGATCATCCTGTGACAAGCTGTCATCATCGCAGCGGCTGTCTGGTGGCTGTTCACTGAGGAGGAACTTTTATGGCTGAACCCTTAAAATTAATGTATACCGAAGATTTCATCGTCCAATTTGCCCGCAAAGTCCGCTCTGCTTATCCGGCTTTTGATGAGCCTCGTTTCATCCACACCGTGCTTGGTAATGGCTGGGAAGTTCTCGAATTGAAGGCTCGTATGCGCCGCATCTCCGAGACTTTGGGTCTGACTCTGCCCCAGTCCTTTACGGAAGCGCTACAGGTACTGGTTCAGATTGACGAGACCTGCGTTGGTTTTCCTTATCTCTTTTTCCCCGATTTTGTGGAGAGATATGGGCAGCAGGAAGAACATTTTGAACAGTCGCTGGATGCGCTTGAGCGGTTCACCTCCAAGTCTTCCTCGGAATTCGCCATCCGTCGCTTCCTGATCCGGCATCCCGAACGAACGATGGAACGCATGCGCCTCTGGGCGACCAGCGACGATGAACATGTCCGCCGATTGGCCAGCGAAGGATGTCGCCCCCGTCTTCCGTGGGGCCAAGCGCTGCCCATGTTTAAGCAGGAGCCTTCTCCGGTACTCAATTTACTGGAAATGTTAAAAGCCGACCCCTCTCTCTATGTGCGCAAGAGCGTCGCCAATAATCTAAATGACATTGCCAAGGATCATCCCCATCGTGTGCGGGAAACCGCGCGCCGCTGGTACGGCAGCGATCCTCTGACCGATTGGATTGTACGTCGGGGATGCCGGGGACTGCTGCGCAAAGCCGATCCGGAGATTCTCGATTTATTTGGCTATGCTTCTCCTCAGGAAGGCGAAAAGGCCCTGATCGAACAAGCTTCGTTCAAAGTCTCGCCGAATGATATTGCGATTGGGGAATCCGCCGAGCTAAACTACGATCTGCACATCCGCATGGGTGAACCGCTGCGCATTCGGCTGGAATATGCCATTGACTTCGTCAAAGCATCCGGGCGTACCTCACGCAAGTTGTTCCTGCTCACTGATCGGACATTTGACGGCGGAGAACGCGTGTCCGGTGTACGCCGACATCGCTTTGCCGATCTGACTACACGAAAACATCATACGGGTCTTCATCGGATATTCCTGCTGGTAAACGGCGCAGAGTGTGCGGAAGATATGCTGACGCTGCAGGCTCCGCTTCTTTCCTAACTGGACCAGGGAACGCGTGTTAGGCTGAAGAGAACGTGCAGCAGTCCCTTGTTTTCAGAAATTCTTGCAAAAATTTGGTTGTTAACTCGCCCTCATTCTCGTATAATGTGAAAAAACATTACATATCCTATTTTCACAAGAAGGGCGTGTTGAACATGAGCCGAAATCGCTTTCCTTATGTGATGTGTACCGTGGTCGCGCTGGCTGCTTCCTGCCTGCTCTGGTTTGATTCTTCGCGGGGTGTCCTGCAGACAATCGGCTTGGCGCTGTCAGCTGCCGCCTGCCTCGGTCTGGTCGCTTTGATGCTCCCTCGTCGTTCTGCTTCTGCTTCTCTACATGGCGCAGAGGAGGAACAAGCGGAGAAACTCAAGACGTTCCTGTTTGAATCTCAGGTGGTATCCGACCGACTGTTGGGCGTTGTCGAAGAAGTGCAGACTTCCGTGCAGACGCTGACCTTGGTAACGGAACATTCAAGCCGTGTCGAACGTGACCTGGATGCCCGGGGCACAGAATCGGCGGCGCGTACGCAGGAAGCTTCCGCTTTGCTGGAAGAGGCTGCACGGACATCCCGGCAGATGGCTGATCGCGCTTCTATGATGACCCAAGAGAGTACGGATGCTGGCTCTGCCGCCGCTGCGCTGTCGCAGGCGCTCACTTCGACGGATCAGGCGATGACGGATATTCTGGAGCAAAACGCGGTCATTGGCGCTCGAATTGCCGAATTGACGCGGCATATGGCGGACATTGAGGAAATTAATGTTTTCATCCGTGGTGTGGTCGAACAGACGTCTCTCCTTGCACTGAACGCTTCGATTGAAGCGGCACGCGCCGGTGAAGAAGGACGAGGGTTTGCTGTAGTGGCTCAGGAGATTCGCAAGCTGGCTGCACAAAGCGGCGAAGCGGTCGGGCGCTCCACGGCTACGCTGGAATCGGTTGTCTCGGGAGTCAGTCAGGTGACCGATTCCATGACGACCAGCACCCAGGCCGTTGAGCGGGGTGTGGCTGAAATGGGACGCATGAGACAGGATATGCAGCAGCTCGCCGATCGGGTAGGCAGCGTGCTGGAATCCGCTCGTGAGACGGATCGTCTGAGTGACCGACAGCACGAACGCATGCTTCGCGGTTCTCGTGCACTCACTTCCGCAGCGGAATTGTCGGAGCAAACCAGCCAGTCCATGCAGGAACTGTTCACCCATATTGGCAAGCAGCGGGATCAGATCACCCGCCTTGCTCAGATCGGCAGCGAGATGCGCGGGGCATCTGCGGAACTCTCAGACATTGTGGCGGCATTCCGCCTCGAACAATCGGAGCAGATTGGCAGCGAAGAGGTTGATCGTATTCGTCATGTGCTTGAAGCCGCCGCCCGGCAGGCTGCCTCGGTGCCGGCGGATGAACGAGAACATGGGCTGCTGCTATCCGGTTATATGGAGCGTTCACCGTCTATCGAAGCGATCTGGTCCAATGATTCGGACGGCTCCTTTATCTTCTCCAAACCTCAGGCGGGTCTGCTTAATGCCAAGAGTCGGGAATGGTGGCAGCAGGCGATGAACGGTGAAGTCTATGTCTCTCCCGTCTATGTCTCGGCGATCACCAAACGCCCCTGCCTGACCATGTCGGCGGCTGTTCTCAATGAACGCGGTGAGCCCATCGGTGTGGTGGGAATCGATCTGGCGCTGGAATCGGATAAACAGGCAAGCAGCGGGGCTCGTGTCTCTTAGCCGGCCTTCTTCTTCCCAATTGGTTGGTTACTCATTGAAAATGGCTCATACAAAAACGGGGCGGTCCTCCGGTCGAATATTCGATCGGAGGACGCCCCGTTTGTCTACGGATGACCATTGAATGTTAGAATCGAAATGGCGGTGTCCCTTATCGAAGGGCTGCTTCCGCCTGTTCCTGATGTTCAGAATCGTGCTGTTCCTGCGGTTTGCCGTTGGTTGAACCGTACAGGATAAAATTCACTTCTTCCAGCACGTCTGAGAACTGAGGGATACTTTGAGTTTTTTGCATGTTGTTCTTCACCTTACTCCATTCTGTGTTGACGTGTCCTCTTATTATTAACCACTGGGCTAAATTTGAAACCGCCATCTTACTTGGGCATGGCAGCGTTTCCGGGCACGTCGTATCCATTCTGGAGCAGCCGCCTTCATTTATATCGGCAGATGGATCGTATTCCATAATATCCCTTTATTTCTTTTTTTGTCTGGATTCTCTTTTTTGCTTTTCGGTATTCTTTTTGGCCGCTTGGCGCTGCTGACGACGTTTTTCCAGTTCCATCTCGCGCTTGAGATACAGCTCCATGGTATTATTGGGATTCTCTGAAGCAAACAGCATGAATTTTTTGAGATGTTCATTGTATTTGTCCTTGCCGAACACCCGCCCATTTTCACGCAGAAACAGCTCCAGCATCCGCTGGGGATCGGCTGTGTTTTTAAGCATATCAAAATCGGTCAATACCCCGAGAATCTGCGCCGCAATTCGCTCCGACTGCTTCTCCATCCGTTCTTCGGCAAGCCGCTCGTCCTCCGGATACACATGGGACAAGATCAGAAAAATGCCACTCACCCCGTACAGCGCCAACATGTCCGTGAGATCCACGGATTCTGCATCTACCCGACTTGTCCACTCCAAAGAGGCTCGATCCGGGTGAGTAAAAATGTTCAAAAAACCATACACATCGGTCAATTCAAACGAGATATGCGTATAGGCGTATTTCATGACCCCCAGATTGCTGCCCATTACTTCCTGCGAAGCGTCGGCGGCGAGGGTCTCGGGAGCACGCCGATATTGATACAAGCGCGCCGCATGTTCAAAAGCAACCCGAATCTGTACCGGTGCTTCCACCACCAATCCGCCTTCTCTAAGCAGTACTGCCGCAGATAACGAGTTGGCAATCCGCTGGAGCAGCGCATTCTCGTACGAATCCACCTGCTGCTGGGCATGGTCGCGGGCCATGTCAATCAATTCATGCATATATCCCAGCATCTCCTCACGAACGGAACCCGAATGTTCCGGCGCATCCAGCAGCCAATCCATGTTCCATTCTTCCGCCTGACTCTTCATTGGGGGGTCCTCGGAATGACGATTCGACTTCATCGGACCTCCTCCTTCCACTTGCTTGTTCTCTGGCTGCTCACTTCTTCGCTTCCGTCACAAGTCAAAACGGGATCGTCTACCCGTTCTGTTCATTGTACCGATTTCCACCTCTGCGTTTCAACTTGCAGCCTTTTTCCCAGTCAAATTCTTCGTCATTAGAGGTGGTTAAAAAAGGAATTTTTGCTTACTGTGTCGAATCCCTTTTATAGAACGCTTGTGGTATTCATGCCTTGGCTTTCGCCAGGAAAGAATCCCATGCCAGACGTTACTTATACACAGACAGGGGTATTAGGCAGCAATGAAAGGAAAATGGATAACCAAAACGGCACTAACCGCAGGGATTCTACTGGGAGCGACCTTACCGGCTCCACAGCTCTGGGGTGCGCATGCTTATGCACAATCGACCGATGCCACCATTACCAGCGGACTTGACGCAAAAAATTACGTGCTGACGGATGGCTCACTGCGTGCGGAAGGACGTACCATCGGTGCGCCACAGGAACCCTCCCGCTTCGTTGGACTGACACGCGATCCCCAGACTGGCGATCGCTATGCCTGGACAGAAAGCGGCAAAGTCTACCGCTGGGCCACGCTCGGCTTGACCGGAGCGCCTGAACAGTTGGCAGACCTTCCTCCAATCGCTCAAGTCTCCGGTCGAGTGATGTTGGCCCAATCCGGCGAAGTGATCGGTTACGCGGGCGCCGGGCTGCCTGCTGGCGTGAAGATCTCTGCTCACCCTGACGGCTTCGCGCTGCTGACCGCTGATGGACAAATCTGGCGCTATCGTCCCGATTATTCCACAAACAAGACGGCCCAGATTGGCAATCTTCCTGGTACAACGGACATCCAAACCAGCAGCAGTTATGTCATGGCTTTGGGCAAGGATGGAACAGTAACCAAGCTGGATTCGGCAACAGACTCGCAGCCGGAGACCCTGACGCAAAATGCCGTATCGTTGGCCTGGGTCAAAGAGGAAGCACACAGCGATCTGTATGTGGCAAAAGCCGATGGCAGCTTATGGCTGTTTGAATATGGCAGCGGCAAAGGCCAGGTCATTCCGGCCGTTAAGGGCGCGGCAGCGGTTAGCCCGGCAGCCAACGGGCTGTTCGTGCGTCTGAGCAGCGGGGCAACCGGCTTGTACACCAATGGCAAATGGAGTGAGCTGACTCCCGCTCGCCTGCAAGCGGTCACGTTAACCTTGTCGAAGTCCGCCGCAGGCCAAGGCGACAGCATCAAGACTTTCGTGGAAGAACGCTATTCCGACGGAACCCAGATCAAACGTGCTGCGACAGCCAGTGAACTTCGCGTCGCGGATTCCAAGATTGCAGCGGTACAGCCGGATGGTTCGCTTCTGGCAGCAGGCCTTGGCAGTACAACCGTCACATTAACTTCGGGCACCTTTACCGCGCAGGCCCAACTGCTCGTCAAGCAGGACGGTGCCCTTAGCGGCGCTGGATTGATCGGCGGCGGCTCGTATCTGCCGCTGCGCCCGGTATTCGCCGCGCTTGGTGCGACGGTCAGCAATTCCGGCAGTGACTGGACCATCGCTTATGGCGATACGCAGATTAAACTTCGCAAAGGCAGCGACTCTGCAACAGTCAACGGTAAAACCATCAAGCTGAAGGGAAAAGTCCAGACACTGGATGGACAAACGGTCTTCCCGGCCAGCTTCCTGTCTTCTGTCGTCTCCGGCTCCTCCGTCAAATGGGACAGCAAACTTCAACAGGCCATCGTATCTATCGGCGCCGCCTCGTTTGAAGTGGAATCCAAGAAAACCCCTCTTCTGCGGAAAAAGCAGCAGTTGGGCAGTCTGGCTCCGTACCTCGGCAAGTCGTATTGGATCAACGGATTCAGCGGTGCAGGCGTACGTTTCAGCAAACTGACGGTCTCCGACATCCAGATCTCGGATACATCGTCCGGCCGTACGTATACAGTGGTCTTCGCCAATCCGGCAGGCGGACTGTTCGCCGCTCCTTCCACCAGCGCTTCGGGCGTTCTCTCCCTGCTGAATGATACGGATGAGTTCTTCCCGTTCGACCCTCGCGCCCGTTATGGCGGCAGCGACAAGATCTGGAATTATATCCGCGGTGAGTATGTGGCTGCGGGCATGAATAAGCAGCATGTTCTGCTCTCGTGGGGTCAGCCAGACCGGGTTGAAACCCAAAGCAACCGAACAGGCACAGTCGAAATTTGGGTATATCTACGTGAGGGAGCACCTGCTCAATACGTGGGCTTCCAAAAAGGAATCGTACTTGGCATTTTGTAAGCAAAAAGCGCGTCTCCCGCTCTGGGAAACGCGCTTTTTTCCAATTTTCCAACTCGTTAAGATAAAAAGTCTATGCGTGTACCTGATAGCGGAAAGCCGAGAAGTCAGCAGTTCCGCCTGCCTGCCGGGTCGAATACAGGAACAAGGCAATTCGGCAGCCCATGAAATGATCGAGTTTATAGACCAAATGATGCGCTTCCCCCAATTCGTGCCACGTGTCCCCGTCCAGGTAAGCGAAACGACACTCATCCCGATTATCGGCAAATTCACCCATCGCTCGCAGTCGAACCGTGGAATGATCCACAGGCACGCGTACAACCTCACGCCCCGGCTGCTGATCGACCAGACTCCCGAAGATCGAATCGTCTTCCGGCTCCCGCACGGTGACACTGAGGTAATACTGTTCCCCTTCCCGTGTCAGAGCCACAAACCCATATGTACCGATCAGGAACCCAATTCCGGCGTAATCGCCATCTCGAAGCCCCGTACCGTCAAGCGTCACTTCGGCTTCAAGGCGAGGGCCGAAAGCCCGCTGCGTGAGCGTATTGGCGGCAAAGGTCAAATTCGGCCGAATATCACTTGTGCGAATCCGATACGTCCCCGGCTTTTCCGTAACCGACCAATCGGCACCATTCGGTTCATGATTCCACTGCCAGAAATCCTTCAGGCGAACTCTCCCCTGTTCATCTGCGGTGTAGATGAAGTCATCATCTCCCACCAGCGGCTGATACGCATAACCCGGTCGTGTCGAAGGGAGATTGACGTTCCGGGGCGCTTTTTCCGCAAAGACAGGCCGTCCTTCTTCAAAGGTCAAAGGAACCAGTACCGGGATGCGTCCGACCGCTCCATGATCCTGGAATAACATGGCCCACCATTCTCCGCCTGGCGTATCGACAATGCCTCCCTGCGCCACTCCGGAATTGAAATAGCCCATGTCATCATTGAAGACCTCTCCGCCTTCAAATGAACCGTCCAGACGATCCGCCCAGTAACAAGCCTGCGTTCTTCGACCTGCTGACTTGGAGATGTGAATCAGGAAGACATAATACCGACCGTCAATCTTATACAAGTGTGCACCCTCGTAACCCAGATGCGCCGGTTCCCGTTCCTTGATAATGATCTGGTGCAGACCTCCTGGCTGTGGAGCCGAGAGATCGGACTTCAATTCAGTCAGCCAGATTTCCGTATTGCCATAGACCAGATAAGCCCGATCATCGTCATCAAACAGCAGCGAGCAATCATGGTAAAACCCTTCGATCTTCCGTTTCTCCCAGGGGCCTTCAACCGACGAAGCAGTGTACAGATAGGTACTGCGCGTATCGTTGGCGACAAACACCACGTAGAACAGCCCCCTGTGATACCGCAGCGAAGCCGCCCACATGCCCTGCCCATAGATATGCTGTCCTTCCTGAAGCCGCTGGGCGGGTGTACCATCCAGCGTCTCATAGACATAGGAAGCCGTCTCCCAGTTCATCAGATCGTAAGACCGCAGAATCACGCATCCCGGCATCATGTGCATCGTCGTGCTGACCATGTAGTAGGTATCCTCGACCCGAATCACATCCAGATCGGGGTAATCGGCCCAGATGATCGGATTTGCCTGCATCTTGATTCCTCCTCCGTATTCATTCTTCAGTTTGCAGCTCACTCATTCATAATATTTTAATTAATAATTCGTATTAACATTCTTATTATACGCGGTTCTCTTCCAACAAAAAAGACGTATTGTCCCTTCTTCCGCAAGGAAGAGAACAACACGTCTTCTTGAATCTGCTTACAGCTTTACTTCAACATATGAAGCGTATGCCAAACAGCTTAGTTGGCCACTTTGACAAACTTCCACTGCTGGTGAACCGCTCCTGTATAATCGCCCTGCTGAAGCTTGGCTCCATCTGCCGTCGAAGCTCCCGTAATTTCTACAGCACGACCGCTGTTTGCATTGACGATGCTCCAATAACCATTGCCCAGATCATAAACGCGAAAATGCTGCGCCGTCGTGTTCAGATCGCTCATGAGCTGCACGGCTTCTCCGCTGTTTTTGCTGCCGCCGCGGATTTCAAGGACTTTTCCCGGCGAGTTGATGCTGGTCAATTTGTAAAGGCCATTGCCGATGCTCGTCAATCCCCATTTCTGCGGGTTACCTCCGAGATCCGTCCACTGCTGTAATTGAAGGTTGTCGGCATTTTGCCCACCGGGAATATCGATCACTTTGCCCGAATGACGCGAGACGATCTTGTACGTGTCACCGGCGGTCAGACCACTGGAGACGTTGGTGCCCGGTTGAGCCTGCGCACGTTCATAATACCAGTCGAACAGGAAACGTCCCATCGCGCTGCGCGAAGCGTCGCCGTCCCATTTCAATCCAGCCGTTGGATCGGCAAAGGAACTTCTTGTGCCTTCCGAAAGAATGAAGCCGTTCATATGTGCGGCAATACTTACGTTGCCCGCAGCACTGAAGATCGCCTTGGTGTTGCGACCGAATCCTTCGTTGCTTCCATCAAACAGACTCCAATATTCGGAATCTCCGGCTTTTTTCTTAAACCAGGTCACTTCTGTGATATTGATTGGATACGCATCAGCCGCTGCCTTGATATTGGTCGTCCACTGCTGCTTGAGAATATCCATATTGTCGTGAGCGCCATAACCTGGGTACCAATGCACCGCATAGCCATAGTTATTCAGTGGGTCGGTCAGCGGATGACTGGCGGTCAGGCTGTAGAACTGGTTGTATCCCAGACCCGCTGCCCAAATCACATTGTCCGCGCCTTTGCTGCGAATGGTGGAGATCATCGAATTCTGGAATTTACGCAGGTCGTTCCAATGATCGACAAAGTCATTTTCACCATTGTAGCCGCCCCAATGACCATTAGCGAACGACTTTACAGGTTCATTTACCAGCTCAAAGTGGACGTTATCTGCGCTTTTAATTTCCGGACGTGAGGCCAGATAACCCCAGATTTCATTGAATTTCTGGAGATTGGAAGCCGTCGTAGCCTGATCGTCCTTGAGCGTAAAGTCCAGACCCAGCGTCACATAGACGCCTTTGGTCTTGGCATATTGAATATAAGGAATGATGACGTTCTGCGTCACCGCCTGTACACCGGCAAAATTGTACGTTCCCGCCGCGACATCTCCCATGTCCTGACGGTCGATGAACAGGCGCACCTGATTCATATTCCAACCGTGGCTGCTGCCATATTTGGGACTGGTATCGGCAAAGGTGTCGGTGATGTCTTTCAGATAGGCCAGCGTCGCCTTGTGTCGGTCATTGCCATTTCGCGTAAGATAATAATTGCTGTCCTGATAGGTCCAATACGCACCCGAAGGCTGATGCCAGCCACTGAGCAGTACCGGTTGACCGCTGCTGTTCACCAACTGATTGCCGCTGACATGCAGTTTACTGGTCGCTACGCCATTCCAAGCCTCGGCGCGATTTGTTCCAGGTGGAGCAAGCGATACGATTAGAGCCAACAGCACAAGCACAATCCAAGAACGTCGAACCTTTTTCATTTTCCCAATCCCTCCCTGTATATGGTCGAAAACGATAGGCCGAAGGCTAAGAGGTCGGCGCACGCTTTCGGGGTATGCGGCGTAACTCGGTCATCGTATTCCTCCTTCCGTCAGCCGACGATTCCGGTGCGCTCTACGCTCTCGACGAAGTATCGCTGCACAAACAGATAGATAACGATCAACGGCAGAATGGCGAGCAGAATCCCCGTATCTTGAATCATGCTGAGATAGAAGGGGTCAGCCTTGGATGCTCCGTCGCCGACCTGCTGGGCCAGATTATATGGCAGGGACGACAGCTGGGTGGACATGACCTGGCTGGACGTCAGATAGGTCGTCGTATAGAAACTGTCATTCCACTGCCAGACGAACGAGAACAGCAGCACCGTAACAATCGACGGAATGGCGTTGGGCAGCATGATGCGCGTAAAGGTTCCGAAGATCCCCGAACCGTCCACGTATGCGGCTTCTTCAATCTCCTTGGGAATCCCCCGGAAAAATTGACGGAAGATAAAAATATACAGCCCGGCCTTGAGCGAGTTGGCGGTAAGCGACGTCAGGATAAACGGCCAGTACGTATTGAGCAGATTGATGGGCTTGCCCGTAAACAGCGTCATCAATCCAAATAGATCGAAGTTCTTGAGATTGAGATAGACGGGCACCAGGATTGTGGTCGGTGGCACCAGAATGGTCAGGATGACCCCGGCGAACAGCAGATTGCTGCCCTTAAACTTCAGACGGGCAAAGCCATATCCGGCCAGCGCACAGGACATTGTGGTAAAGATCGTCGTCGCCGCCGATAGCGTAAACGTATTCAGAAGTGTCGGCCAATAGTCCATGACACGCATCGCTTCCCTAAAGTTGTCCAGGGATACGTGCTGCGGAATCCAGACCACCACGGCAGAATACAGATCACTTTTATGCTTGAAAGCCGTCGAGATTTTCTGGAAAATGGGGAACAGGATGACGAAGGACAAACCCGCAATCAGCACAAAGCGTACGATGGCCCAAAGCCACCTCTTCAAGCGTTCCAGTGAAAATAAACGGGACACAAACATCTCGCCCCCTCCTTTCTGCTCTTGATGGAAGACCTTAATCTTGATAAAAGACTCTTTTCGCAAACAAGCCATACACCAGCGCGAGAATCACGGCGATTGCGGCAAAATACACCCAGGCCATCGCCGAACTGAGTCCGAAGTCGAACTTGACGAATCCGGTCTCGCGGATCAGGGTCGTCATGGCGTTTCCGGCAAACGAATCCACAATCGTATAGATGGCATTGACGAAGATCAACGGGCTGACCATGGGGAACGTAATTTTCCAGAACGCTTCATAACCTGTGGCTCCCTCCATCCGGGAGGCTTCATAGAGCTGCGGCGATATGGTCTGAATACCGGCCAGGAAGATCAGAATCTGCACACCGGATTGGCTGACAATCTGGTAGATCCGATCCACTGCGCCGCTGAGATAAGATACCATCCAATCGCTCATGCCGGATTCAAGCATCAGCTTCTCCAGCTCCAGGACGCCGAGTACACCCCCACCGCCTGAACTGGCGTTCTGATTGACGGCTTCGATCAGGCTGGTGCTCTCCAGCGACATGATGACGCCCGAAGCGAGGATCACGGGCAGGAAGAAGATCGAACGTGCCAGTGCCCGACCGGGAAACTTCTGATTCAGCAGCACGGCGAGGAACAAGCTGAAGATGACGATCAGCGGCACATTAATCAGCACTTCCGTTACCGCTTCGACCAGCGCACGGTTAAAGCTTGTGTTGACGGTAAGCGCCTGGATATAGTTGGCGAATCCCGTGAACTGCACCGCAATCCCTTCAGCATCGGCCTGAATGGTACTTAGGCTGTAGCGCAGTGAAGCCAGCAGCGGTACGAAGAAGAAGAGGAGAAAGCCGATGAGCCAGGGCAGAATGTACACCATACCCCACAGGGCTTTGCGATTGGCGTAAGATCGGGTCTTGCCTGAACGTTTTCCCAGGGTTACTTTCAAGGCCGCTCGCCTCCGATCGCATAGTCTCCGGGTGCAACGGTTAAGCCGTCAACAACCACGGGGTCCTCGTTATAGTTCACCAGCACATGGCTGCCGCTCTCATAAGTCGTACGATAGACGCCCTCTTGAACCTGCTCATGGTGCGTCATTCGCTGACCGGCAAAGGCACCATTGGCCTCATTCACTTCACGGTACAGCTCGGCAGCCGTCTCCAGCCACGGTTCGTAATGAGCCGCGTAGAGGTCTTCATAATCCGTCTCCTTGACCGCATGGTTGGGCGCATAGAACCAGGTGAAATAAGGACTGGCTCCATATTCGATCAGCTTGAGCACTTCATGTCGCGGATTGGTCTGCGCAGACAGATTGTAAGGCGCTCCGGCGTAACCGATGGCTCCATGCACAACCAACTGGTAGAACGGAATCTCTTCGTCTTCCAGCTTGAAGCGGCTGCTGGACATCGGCGCGTCCGTCAGATCGGATACATACGGCCAGATATAGGCATTGCCGCCTTCCGCCGCAAGCTCCAGTCCCTCCTGCTTGAACCGCTCAAGCGTCCGCTTTACTTCACCCTGTGCCTGTGGACGATCCAGCAGCTTCTTGGGACTCATGTCGCTGTTGAGCTGTTCGCCCAGATCACGCAGCGACAGACCTGCCGTTCCATAACGCTTGAGTGTATCCAGCATGCCTGCTGATGCCTCGTACATCAGATTCGGCGACAGCACATAAGAAGGTGAACGTTCTGCATCCCGCTCCTGGATTGCCAGATTGGTTGGATACAACTTAGCCGGCTCCTGGGTTAATGTGCGGGAAGCTTCACGCGAAGGCTTAAATCCGGAAGCATCATGCACCGTCAGCAGCGCCATGTCCGGAAACAGCGTAATCCCGGCTTGCTTGGCATATTCGGCAAATGTAGTTAACCCTTTGGCTCCGCCCACGGACTGATCGACCTTCACCCGGTCAGGATGCCGATGATTAAGACCACCATTGAACCAGCCGGAATATCGCAGCCGAATATTCTTGACCTGATTTTCCTCCAGCTTGGTCAATATCTCCTGGGCCTGATCGAAGGTAGTCAGCGCTTCCTCCGCTTCGTAAGGAATTCCCAGACGATGTTTCTTCGTGGTCACGCCGCCAATCAGCTTCAGATAGAACGGAATAGCTTCGACCTTCGATTCTGACGCAGAAGCGGTAATCTTGGGCAGCCCACCCTGCTTCTCCAGGTAAGTTCGGTACAGCTCGGCCAGGCCGGAATAGGAAGCGTTGTCCGCTCCAGTAAAGGTATAACGTACCGCAAAATCCGAAGAGGTCGGCCGCTTCTGGAATTTGGGCAGAGTACGTACCATATCGCCGGATTGCAGCGTGATGTCGCTCTTGTTGACCACATAGAAGCTTGGATACACGGCGTTATAGCTGTTCAGTTTGCCTGCCACGTCGGCATTGATTGCGGCCGCCGCTGCTCCCTCCTCGATGATGCCAAGCATGGCGCCTTCCTTGCGAATCATTCCAAATACCGGCATACGCGCCTTCTGCTCCTGCGACTCTGGTTCTTCCGTTTGAAGGGTCAGATCGGGACCGTACACATCCTGCTGGTAGGCCGGATAACGCGTCTTCCCGTTGTTGAACCGAATCAAGGCACCCGAGCCGTCTGGAACAAATATCGCGCCTTCTTCTCCCGATCCTGCGGCGCCGAAGTAATCCAGCAGCGACAAGGTGTGAATGGGGTAAGCATCCGGGAAACGAATATCCGCTGCCGGTACCCGTACCCGCAGGTCATCGCCATCCAGCTGATATTCGATGGTCAGCCGGAATTGACGGGATGCACCAGATTCGGTTTCGACGCCATGTTCCGCATTATCAAGCTGTAGATCCTCTTCGGTATATCCGGCTGAGGCGAATGCTTCCAGTGCACGCGACAATTGAATGCCCTGCATGGCCTTGTCGATACGGACATAGACGCCGGCCTCCTTGTCCTCGGCGTAACCAATCTTGAGCGCTCGTTGACCGGCTTTGTCCATCGCAGCAAGCAGCTTGGTCTCAAATCGTTCCTTGGATATTTTGACCGGCAGATCGTCAATGGAAGCTTCTTCGCTGCCAAATTGGTAATGGACGCGCACCCCTTGAGGCAGCTGCTCATAGCGAATCTGTTTATGAGCGGCACTGTCGGTATAGGAATTGACCGAATTGCTCTGTCCGGCAGCATTGTAGAAGCTCAGACGTGTCTGCGCAGACAGCATATCCTTGTTGACGCCCGATGCCAGCGCATCCTTCGCGCGATCTTCGGGATTACTTCGCCAGACGGTACCTCCCTTTTTGGTCACAACCGCAATCTCCGCCGTTTCTTTATTCACGTACAATCGAAGGGATTGGCTCTCCGCCAATCCAATCATGCCGGGCAAGCGCTTGTCGGTAAAAGCCGACTTGAGCCGATCTCCGGCAGGCAGTTCCGGCCATTCCGATACTTCGGCGGAACCCACAATTTGCTGCGGAGCGTTCTGGCAGCTGCCCAGCAGCATGCCAACGGCAAGCCAGGCGGCTGTCCACTTGATAACCCTTGCTCTCATCGTTCATTCCCCCTCAACCGCGGAGTACCAGTTCCTGATAAATGGTGTAGACAAAGGACGTAATCTGCTGAATCAGACTGAAGAACAGCAGGCATAAAAACGCCATAAAGCCCATTGCAACAACCGTCAGAAACATCGTCAGCAGCGTTTTCCCCGGCGTAAATTGATGGACGGTCATATTGCCAACAAACAGCAGATACAAACTCCAGGCCGCCGCCAGTGCATTAAAAAAGTGATAGAAGGAGGTTTCCTCCAGCGAAATGCCCTGACTGAGCCAGATCCACGGGAACTGAATGACGATCAGCGGCACAAGCGCAAAGCAGGTTGAGGCAAAAATCTCGGAAAACTTGCCTTCCCCATCCATCAGCGTGGTCAGCGACCAATTGGCTGTGCACCAGAACACCACGGGTACCAGCACATACACGATCTCCATCAGACTGTTCAGCTCATTGGGATTGTTGAGATTGACCAGAAATCCGCTGTACTGTGCTTTGAGTACCGTCGTAATGGCCAGCAGTGCCAGGATGACCAGCGCCGTATTGCGGATCGTCTTGGGATGGTGCTCATACTTCAGCTCCCAGAATCCTTCAAACGGATGAAAAATCACATGCAGCGGGTGGCGAATCGCCTGTCTACTTGATGCGAGCATATACCGCTCTCCCCTTTCGTTTACGGGCGAAGTGGACGACTGCAAGGACAGCCGCTCCCAGCAGCAGCGTGGTCATGATCCAGGAGAAATGCTGGCGCATCAGCTCTTTGCGATGCAGCAGGAAGGCTTTGGAATAGCCATCCTTATCCATACTGCGCTTGAAATACTCCGCCGACTGGGCATAGTCGTCCTGGCGAAGCAGCGCCTTGCCGATGCCTGCGTACGCGTAGTCCAGATTGGCGTTCAGTGCCGCCGTCTGCTGGAACAGCTCGGCTGCTCGCTCCTCATCCCCTATGTAGTAGCTGCGCGTCGCTTCGTTCAGTGTGCTGCCGTAGGCGGTAACGTCAAACTGGGTGATCTCTCCCAGTGCCCGATCCAGCACCAGCATCCGCTCTCCTGATCGTTCAATGGCCACAGGTGTATCAAACTGTCCCAGGCGGTTGCCCCGTTCGCCGAATACATAGAGCAGATAGCCATCACCGTTATAGGTGAACACCCGTCCGGTCTTGGCATCCAGTACCGAATACATGTCGCTGTCGCCCACATCGATGTCGATCAGACGGGAAGGGCCCTTGGCATTGTCATAGAGCATATCGCCCTGCGGCCGGTAATAGCCCTGGCGGCGAAGAATATCCGCGCCCTGTGCGTTCAGCTTCTTGATTGGCTCGCCGTTGCGGCTGGCACTCGCCGCATAAATGAAGCCTTCGTCGTCAATATCGAACCCCGTAAATTCAGTCGGAGTGAACATGACCATCCGGCTGCGCTGTTCCCGCGTCGCCAGACGTTTCCACAGATATTCGGCCGGATCGACCTCTACCCGGTTCGCTCCGATAAAGGAAGTGAATACCCCGTCGGAACCAAACTCCATAAATCCGTCGAATACCCCTTCTGCCATGACATAGATCCGGTCGCTGGGATCGACGACTACCTTGAGCGGCTTAAATTGAAAGTCTGCCGCGAGCAGCTCCGATTGCGGCTTCTCCACAATCTTGACCAGCTCACCCTTGGCGTCGAGATGGACGACCCGGGCATGTCCGGTATCTGCGATAAACATCTGTCCATCTTCTGTAACATAGAATCCCTGCGGATTCTCAAATCCATCAGCCTGGCCTTCTCGCTTGAACCCGTCAATCACATGGAGCGGCTTGAACTTGTCATCCAGTATGACAATGCGATTGTTGCCGGAATCGAGCACGTACACCCGCCCATCCTCCGCCACCTGTAGATCACTCGGCTCCTTAAATGCCGTTCCGCCAAACTCACTCCCATTAATCAGCTGAGTTGCCTCATAAGCGGCAGGAGCAGGTACCGCTTTGCCCCAGGCGGAATAGTTATAGCTGTCCTGCCGTTCACCCGCAGCCACCGGTTCCGCCGCCTGCCCAAAGATCATTAGTCCAAACAGCGTCAGCAGCAGGCCGCGGCACGTTTTTCGCGTTTTTTTTGGCATGGTGCCGCCTCCTCTACTCTTTCATTCCGGACGTTGCCATCGTCTGCATGACACTGCTCTGCGAGATGACAAACAAAGTGATCGGCACAATCATCAGCAGCAGCGCAACCGCCGCGCCAACGCCTGCTCTGGCGATCCCGCCCTGCGTTATCTGACCCAGTGCATAATGCAGCGTCTTGAGATTCTCGCTGTAGATGAAGCTGCCTCCGTCCGTTCCCCAAAGTGCCGGGAATTGGAGGATCATCAGGGTGAGCCAGGCCGGCTTCACATTGGGCATCACAATCGACCAGAAGATCCGATATTCATTGGCTCCGTCAATCTTCGCCGCTTCCAGCAGCGCGTCGGGAATCTGCTCCATGAACTGCTTCATCAGGAACAGTCCCAATGAGAAGGCGAGTGAAGGCACGATGATCGAAGCATGCGTGTTGATCCAGCCCAGCCACGACATGACCATATAGTTGGGAATGGCGGTCACGTGCGGCGAGAACATCAGGGACAGGATGACGATTGTAAACAGCATTTTGGAGCCGGGAAACCGGTATTTTGCCAGCGGATAGGCTGCCGCAGACGCAAGCAGGATATGTCCTGCCGTGCCCAGCAGCGTAATGAGCAGCGTATTGGCGATATAACGCGACAGCGGAACCCAGGAATTGCCCATCAGATTGATGAGATCGGCAAAGTTCTCTGTTGTGGGATTGTTCACCCAGAACCGGGGTGGGAAGATGAACAGCTCATCCAGCGGCTTGAACGCATTGTTGACCGCATAGACCAGCGGCAGCACCATAAACGATCCGAACAGAGCTAGCAGCACAAACAGCATGAAGCTGACGGCAAATGACCGATTGAGCTGTCTGGACATCCCGAAGGCGGCTCGTATCTTGTGCGTCATTGTCATTCACCTATCTTTCTGAGCATTTTTTGCGTCAGCATGTTTGTGCCGAGCATCATGGCAAACAGCACGGTAGCGATGGCGGAAGCATATCCCATCTCGAAGCGAATCGTGCCGTAGTCCATCAGATGTGTCACGACCGTATGCGCGGCATAGTTGACACTCGGGAATCCGGCCAGTGCAATCGAAATTTCAGCTACTGCAAAAGCAGAGGTAATCTGCATCACGGCTCCGAACATCAGCTGTGGGCGCATGGACGGCAGGGTGATATACCAGAGTTCCTGCCAGCGATTTTTGATCCCGTCCACCGCAGACGCTTCAATCAGCGAACGATCAATCGTCTGAAGCCCTGCAATGAAGGCCAGGAAGCTGGTTCCCAGACTCAGCCACAATTGCACGATAATCACGATCGCCAGCACATATTTTTCATTTGCCAGCCACTGAATCGGTTCTAAGATAACGCCCAGGCGCATCAGGAAGCCATTCATATACCCGTAGCTGTCGCCGGAGAAGATAATGAGCCAGATGAAGAATACATTGCCCGAGATCGAAGGCGCATAGAACACCAGCGTCATCACCGCCCGGACTTTTGGGGACAATTCATTGATGATCCAGGCGAACAGGAAGCAGGCAATGTAACTCACCGGGCCTGTAATCACCGCGAACAGCAGCGTATTCTTGAGCGCGATCAGAAACACATCGTCATTCAGGAACAGGCGTGAATAATTCTGCCAACCGACAAAACGCGGCATCTCCAGCATATTAAAATGGAAGAAGCTGAGTGCCAGCGAGATGCCGACCGGGATGACCGTAAACAGGAAAAAGATCAGCATAAACGGTGCCATCAGCACATATAAATGCCGGCTCCGGTGCAGCTCCTGAACCAGCACGGACCAGCGGCTCTGCCGCCGCTCTGCGGCAGCGGGCAGGGCCGAGGATTTCGTCGTGTCTGCCTGCATGGGACTTGCTCCTTTCGTCAAGGTTCCAGCTCGAACTCTCTGCGTTTCAGTTCGATCTCCTCGTTGATATACAGCACATAATCCGCCAGCGCCTCACGTGGATTCTGACTGGCATTGACGACGCGCCGGAAGGCATTATCCAGATGACGACCCGTGAAGTAGCCACCTGGAACCTGAGGGATGCCTTCCACCCATTTCCACTGTTCCTCCAGGCTCTGGTAATCCTTCACCGGCCAAGGCAGTTCGCGCAGTGCTTCGATATTGGCGGTTGGATAACGGGCTGCCGCTCCCATCAGGCCTTCCATCTCCCGGCCATATTCAATCTGCGTCTGTTTGTCCGTCCACCATTTCATGAAGGCCCAGGACGCGTCTTTGTTGGCGGCGTTTTCCAGCATCATGACGGCGCTGGTCGCACTCGCCACTTCACGCCGAATCGTTCCATCCTCACCGCGCGTACCCGGCACCGCCTTGAACTCCCATAGATTGCGAATCTCGGGCGCCATGACGGTTAGCATGTTGTACGTCGTATAATCCGCGATGCCAATCGGCATCTCCCCGGTACGGAAACGGTTCGGGAAGTCAGCTTTGAGCGGGAACTTGTAATTGGTATAGAATTGGGTCCAGCGCTTGAATGCTTCCATCGACACTTCAGAGTCCAGATCGCTTTCCTTGCCCTCTTCCCGGTAGAATTCGCCATCGTGCTGATAGAGCAGCATCGCAAACGTCGAATTGGGCACCAGATTCGCATTGTTGAGCGTGTCTTCAATAGGCAGGTAGAACTCCATATTGTGCTTTTGCAGGACAGAAATCGCGTTGTACACATCATCCCAAGTCTCTGGTACCTTCAACCCCAGATCGTTCAGAATATCCTTGCGGTAGAATAGCATTGGGAAGTGCTGCTGTTCCGGCAGGCCATATACGCCTCCATTGAAGCGATAGGGGGTCAAGCCGCTCTCACGGAAACGTTCGGCTACCTGCTCAAAGTCAGGGAATTGGCTGAGATCGGCCGCTGCTCCGCGCATTGCATAGTTGACGGGAATGTCCTCGCCCATCTGCATCGCTACATCCGGGCCTTCTCCAGCCAGTGTCGCCGGCAGCAGAATATTGGGCGGAACCAACCGCAGCCTTACAGAAATGCCGGTATCCGGTGTAAACGAATCATCGATCAGACTCTTGAGCACCTGCGCCTGATCGCGTCCCGTCGTGATCCAGACCGTGATCGCTTCCTTCTGCTCCTCCACATTGCCAATGCTGTCGTAATCTTCGGTATAGGAAGCGACATAGGCTCCCCATTCGTGCTTGGCGCGTTCCAACGTAGAACTATTGGCTTTAGGCAGCTTCTCATCCGGCGAAGTGAGCAGCAGATAATCAATCGAGATCGGCTGCTCCCGAACGGACAAGATCCAGGTTCCCAGTCCGCCGACGTTGACTTTGAACGTATCCAGCCGCTTGGGTACGGTCTCCGGTCTGGCCGCCATATCACGCAGCTGCACGACCATTGCCCGCAGCACCGCCACCTTGTCACTCTGCTCACCGGTCGCTTTTTGCAAATAATTCGCCACTGATTCAATCGTATCCGCCTGCTGCCGGAACGTATCGACCATCTCCGGAATCCGCTTGTCCAGCTGATAGTCGCGCATCGGGTCAGGCGTGTTGGAAGTAATCATCAGAATCTTGCGATACAGCTCATTGAGATCCAGCACGCTCGATTCCATCGTGCGCAGCAGCGGCGCAATGTCGCCCAGCGTTACGGTCAGGCGCAGACGATGTTTGCCCTTATTCAGCTTGAGCAGATAGGGCTGATCGCCGCCCAGCGTCTGCATCTGCCAATCCGGGCTGTAGTAGAAGCGAAGACGCTTGGCTTCTTCAAAGGGATGCTGGCCGTCCACCGTCAGACTGCGCGTGGCATAGACGCCGCGAAGCTGATCCTGCTTGACTTTCAAAGCCAGCTTGTACAGGCCGTCTTCCGGTACATCCACTTCCCATTCGATCCATTCTCCCGGCAGCTTCCAGTTCAGGCCGCCAATCACGTTCACCCTCAGCTTGGAGACGTCATACGGTTCCAGCGAAGGACTGGAGCGATCGGAGCCAGGATAGAGCGTTGGAGAAGATTTCGCAGCCGCTGCCTCACCTTGAATCTTGAGGAGCTGCACTTGGGCAGGTTTCAGCCCTTCTTTTTCATAAGAGGCTGACAGATCGGCGTACGCCGGCACCGCCTTTTCCTGATATAATTCGATGTAGTCAATCGCCATACTCTCTCTAAGCGCACTCAGCGAGAGCTGCTGCTTGCCACGTTCCCAATAGAAGAGATAGGGTTCTTCATAATAACCGGCGCTGTCTCGCATCGGAGCCAGCTGCCAAGACGGCTGCTCGACTTGACGCGGCCTCAGATCGTTGCCACGATCGTCGCGCCGCACCTCACCATCCCGATTGCCCCATACCCGGTCGAACACCAATAGATCTGCCCCGCGAAAAGGAATCTCTCCATTGATTTTCAACTGCCGCTCAATTGCGGAGCTTTTACCTTCTACCGGGTAATAATGAATTCTCATTCCATACAGGCCGCTCTCCGGCACCTCGACCTCCCAGTCGATCTGCCCGGTCTCTGGAGTCAGTACAGCCTTCCCGTCGAGGCCCGCATAGCCATCCACAATCTCAAATTTGCCATCCTGCGACCGTACAAACGATTCACCTTCGATCCGAATCGGTTGCTCAGGCCGTGCAGCATCCGCATAAGCCGCCTGATAATGCCCGTAGCTGCCTGCATCCTCGGTATCCGCCGCCTGGTAATCTTCCTGAGCCTGCGCAACGCCGCGTCCGCGTTCCCGATCGGGATACAGACTCCACAGCGATATGAGCAGAGCCAAGGCAAGCAGCAGGATCAGCCCTTTTTTCTTCCGTCCCCGCATGTCGTCATCCGTCCTCCTTCCGGCTTACGTCCCATCAAGACGACGCCGGCTCGGAGTAAGCGCCAAATGGAGCGCTTCTGTCCGATGCCGGCGTACATCTGCATTATTTTTTGTAGACTTCGTCAATCGCCGACTGGAATGTGGCTTTGTACTTTTCGATCACGGTCGAGACCGATACTCCGTCGTTTAGCTCGCCTACGAAGTCCCAGTAAGGCAGGGATGGGAAGGTATTGTGGTCGAGTACAAGCATCCCCTTGGCGACTTCTCTGGCGTTTTCAATATCTGCTTCGTCTGACAGGTTGGTTTCCAGCGTCGATTGCTCCGGATAGTCGTAGATGGAGTCGATTTCATTAATCTTTTCCCAGATGTACATGAGCTGTTCCGGATTCTTGACGGCTTTCGGAATGGTCAGCGCCTGATAACGCGATTCGCCTGAATGATAAGCACTGGCGTCCGGCCCTTTAGGGAAAGGAACGAAGCCGATGTCGTAGTCCGGCATATCGGTCTTGATCCCTTCGATCTCATACATGGCGCCGGAATACATCAGGGTATTGCCTTGACGGAAGAAGGTCGAAGGTTCCGTCCAGTCGCCGCCTTCGGAAGGACGCCCCACCTTATCCGTCGCCAGCTTGGAAGCAAAGTTCAGTGCCGCCTTGGTCTTGGGATCTTCCAGGTTCTGTTTGTCTTCCTTGGTCAGCGACGCTTCATTGGAGTACAGGATTGGCTCGACCAGGCTGGTCTGTGCCAGTCCCCATGTATCCAGCTTGCCATCGTTGTTGCGATCTTTGTTCGCTTCCTTGGCAACCTTGACGAAGGTATCCCAATTCCAGTTGTCTTCGTCCACATATTCCTGAAGCGGCTTCATGCCCAGCTCCTGCATCAGCGTACGGTTGTAGAAGATGCCGCTGATAAACGAGGACTGGTCTTCCGTGAAGCCATAGCCGCGCCCGTTATACTGCATGTATTCGTTGGTCGTCTTCTGGTTAAATACCTTGTCGTTATGCGTGTACTCGTCCACCGGCCACAGCAGATCCTGCTTGGTCAGCGCCGGGATCGCATAGTCTTTGCCCAGACGCACGATGTCACCCAGCGGCTCGCCAGCCATCAGCGAAGCGACTACTTTTTCCTGATATTCACCGAAGTCGATCGAGATGTATTCAATGTCGAAATTATGTTTTTTCTTCAGCTTTTCCAGATTTTCAATGCGTTGAATGTTGTCCGGGTTGTTGTCTTCGATCTGCATGTCCCACCAGGCAACGACTTTGATCTTGCGGCCGCCCATGTCAAAATCCATCTCCGGCGTGGAATTGGCATTGGCCGGTTCAGCTTCCTCTGCTGCTTCTGTGGCAGGTTCTGCCGTCTTGTCTTCAGCTGGCGCCGCCGCTTCTGCCTGCTTGGTCGAAGCTTCCGGCTGCGCCTGCGCTCCTCCACCGGAACTGCATCCACTGGCCAGCAGTGCAAACATCAAAATGAAGCCCAGCAGTACAACCATTTTTCTGCTCATCTTCGATCTGTTCATGGTCTTCCCCCTCGGTTGTCAGTTTTCGTTCCAAGTGTAGCGCTGAAATGAAAGCGTTAACAACAGGAGAGAGTATAGGCGTTTACCCCGACAAACTATAGTTTTGGGTGCGAAAATGATTTTCGACCCTCCCTTTTGCACGAACAGGTAAACAAATGGTGAGTTCGCAAAAAGTTGCATGTTGTAACCGCTTTCTTTTATTTCGATAATGGAAATAACCCTTTCTTATGGAAAAACAGATCAAACAAAAAAGAGGAGGTTGCTTGATGCATACTGTTTTGTGGGTGGACTGCGGCTGTCTACCGCTAACCGCAATCAAAAAGCTTTTACACCAGGAAAAAACGGGATTTGTGATTGGCAAATCGGCTGGATCGATTGAACAGGCCTTAACCGCACTCAAGCAGCGTCACTTCGACGTGGTGCTGATCCACACTGGCGGATTCGCTTCGTCCGGGCTGTGTCTGTGTGAACAGATTCGGGCTATCAGCTCCATTCCGATCCTGCTGCTTGGCGGCAAAGATGACTTCAGAGCCGCACGCAAGGCATTAAGCTACCAGGTGAGCGATTATATCCCAGGCCCTCTAAACCCTCCAGTGTTCGTACATAGCCTAATTCGACTCAAATGGAGACTGGCTGGTGAAAAAAGTTCGGAACACACGACCGTTACGCTGCCGTTTCCTCTTCGCGGCAGGACATTGGATCGGTCAGATCGTCTGATCGAAGCAGTCAAAGCCTATGCCTGCCGGCGCCTTGCCGACAATGTCACCCTCAAGGAAATCGCCGATCTGCTGCATTTTAACTGTGCTTATCTGGGACAGCGCTTCAAATCCAAAGAGAAGATGCCTTTTAACCGCTATCTGCTTCAGCAGCGTATGGAAGAGGCCAAGCGGCTGCTGGAGAACACCGATCTGCGAATTTATGAGATTGCCGTGCGGGTGGGATACACCGATACAGACTGGTTCCACAAAAAATTCCGCGAATATGAAGGCGTCAGTCCGAATGAATATCGGAAACGAACCTTCGTAACCGCTTGACCTTAGCCGCGTTCTCCCCTGAACCATGCCAAAAAGCCCTTGTCTCCGCCGGAATATCGGGGAAACAAGGGCTTTTGCTTGGGCTGCTGCCCGTCCATGCTTCAATTGTCGATCTCCAAAAGCGCCATCTTCAAGAGATGTTATCGTTCAAAACGCCAGCTGCGCAGTGCCAACTGATCTTCCTGACGATCGGCATGGAAGATCAAATACAGATCATGTGCGCCTGCGGCTGCCTTTTCTGCACAGGTCACAACTTCTTCATGGAACCCGCCTCCCGGCTCAATCGTGACAGCCGATAACACTGCTCCTTCTACATGATCCAGACGAACTTCAAGCGCACCGCCCTGAACGCCTGCTGCATCAATCACGGCCAGGAATCGGGTAGGCCCGCTGGAACCGAAGTCTACCCCTGCAAGCCCCAACCAGGCTCCATCCGATAACAGCGAGACTGTTCCCTCTCCGTCTGCAACTTCAGCATCCGTGTGCACCCCTGCACTCCAGGCACAAGTATTCCCACCAGTCGGAGCATAAGGATCGTGATGGAAAAGCTGCGGTACACCTTCCAGCGTAGCCTTCGCCTCCGGCAGACTCCCTTCTTCATGCAGCTCCAGCAGATCCAGATGTGTCGAGCGATAGCCGTGTGCGACTCCCATCGCTGCGGACAGCGTCTGAGCATGATAGGCAATGTACCAGCGATCCCGGAACGGGAAGATGACATGATGGTTATTGCCGCTCACCCCAAAATAATGACCGGGATTATGTAAGAATGTACCTTGATACGTCCAGGGTCCCATCGGGGAGGTGCTGGTCATGCAGGCGATCTCGCCAGGAGGCGGGCTGCCCTCTGCACGTTCACCCTCGTAGAAATTTGAACAATACGTATAATAGTATATCTGCCCATATTTATGGATGCCGGAATCTTCAAACATATACGGAGCCGGAATGATTTCCGCCGCTCCTTGCAGCGAAACCATATCGTCGCCGAGACGAACCACCCGGGCAGAGTTCGGCATCTCATGTTGCCCTTCAGGTACTCCACCGCCGAAATACAGATACCCCCGTCCGTCGTCATCAACCAGCACGGCGGGATCGAAGATCCACGGCACGCCTTCAACGCCCGGTGTTCCCGCTGCGATCAGCGGACCGCCCACCGGATCAGTCCATGGACCAAGCGGACTATCCCCGCGCAGCACCCCAACACCGCTGCCATTGTTGGCGAAATACAGGAAGAACTGATCGCGTCCATCGATTCGCTTATGGGCGATCGCCGGTGCCCATGACTGGGTCGCCCATACCGCTGTGCCTTCTGTACCTGCCACTGCAATCTCGCCATGATCCGTCCAATTGGCCAGATCGGCAGAAGAAATAACGGTCAGCTTGCGTATCGAACCATAGCTATTTTCCTTGGCCTGACCGTTTTCATCCCATTCCAGCTTGTCGCTGGTCATGTACAGATATACCCGATCTTCATAAACCAGCGCATACGGGTCGGCACCGAACTTATGCGCCAGCAGCGGATTGCGATGAGGCGGCGTCTTGCCAACGGCAGGCTTGACGGTCTTGCTGCCTTGAAGTGTTGATTTTTCCATAACCTGTTCCTCTTTTCCTGGTTGGATTGTCAAAAGACTGTGGAGTAAGCCCATGATTTCACATCAGACTTTCCACTCAAAGGTCAAGGAGTTGCCTCTGAGCGTGAGTGAATAGAAGCTTCAGCATCCTTGAACTCCTGCGGCGTCATGCCAGTCACTTTTTTGAAGAAGCGCGTAAAAGAATGAGCCGCTTCGTAACCGACCTGTACGGCCACCTCCCGCACCATGAGATGGGGATCGGTCAGCAGACGCTTGGCCTCCCGAATTCGGCAGTCATCAATAAATTCGGACAGATTCAGCCCCATCTCCTGCTTGAAAAATCTCGATAGATAGGAGGGATTAAAGTGATACCGCTCCGCCAATCGAACAAGGGAGAGATCATGATCGAGATGCTCCCGAATATAATCGCACAAGGAACGGATGACCGCATGGGCACGCTCCTGCTCGTCGCTGCTCTTAAAGCGTACCAGCCGGTCTGCGGTTTCATACAACAGCTGCACGGCTTCCTTCATACTGGCCTGTTCTTCCAGGCGAAGCAGTCGATTTCGATCCGGGATCTCGGGGCTGAGTCCCCAGCGGCTTACGGTTGCATACAACATCAGCGCCAGACTGTAATAAGTCTCCATCGCTTCTTCCAGCGGCGTCTCGGGCAGCAGCAGCTCCTCGGTCACTTTTTCAAACGATTCATAAAAAGCTGCCGTTCGTCCCGTCTCCAGATAACCGGACATCGCTTCGATTCGGCTGCCCGGCCTGCCCAGCTCTCTCGGCGGAGCCTTGGGCAGCTCTTCGCCTTGGTCAATCAGCACCATGTTGACCCCGTCGCCGACTTTCATCCATTGCAGCTGCTTCAGACGTTCATACCGACGCGTGATGTCCGTCCAGGCGCAGCTCTGTCCGCTGACAGCAAATGACCAGGAGACGCCCAGCGAAGCCACACAAGCCTCCTGCACCAGCTCAAGCGCACCTTCCAGATACCGGGCGAACGCTCCATCAAGCTTGATGTCCTCACATTTGGGCTGGATCAGCCAGACCACATCGCCCCGCGCATCTGCCACGCTCACCTGCCGTACATGTTCTTCCAGCAGCGAGGCGGCGATGACCCGCGCGGAGGCCAACAGCCTGTGAAGCTGGGCAGCCGATGTCTGTCCCAGACTGTCGAGCCGCCCCAGCACCAGCTGAACCGGTTCGCTTGCCGATAGTGGAATCTGCTTCTGCTCCAGTTCGCTCTGCCATTCCTCCGGGCTGGCCCCCGCAGCGTGCACGCTGCGAAGCAGCATACGCAGATAATCTTCCCGTTCCAGCTTCTGAAGCTGCGCCGCAAGCTCCTGCGATCGCTCCAGCAGCGCATCCATCCGATGGCTCCGCCGAATCTCCTCCACGATCTGCTCAATCATGGCGGTCACCTTGGCATATCCTTCCGTCTTGAGCAGATAACGCGCATCCGGCATTTGCAGCGCTCGATACGCATAGTCAAAGTCACTGTACCCCGTCAAAAAGACGATGCGGCAGCGCGGCCAATAGGCCCGAATTCGCTCTGCCATCTCCAGACCATCCATCCCTGGCATCCGAATGTCCGTCATGACGATGTCAATCCGCGTTCTCGCCATCCACTCCAAGGCTTCACGGGCCGAATAAGCTTTGCAGACGTCCAACTGCTCGGGCATCAGACCGGCCAGCGTCTCATGCAGACTGTCGGTAATAATCTCCTCATCATCCACGATCAGCAATCGGTGCATCCTCGTCCCCTCCCTGCCATCGAATCCGAATCTTCACCTGAAGCCCTCCCAGCTCACTTCGCCTAAGCCGTAGACCACTGCCTGAGCCATAAGTCAGAACAAGTCGTCGATGAATGTTCAGCAGACCTGTCGTCTCCTCGACCTCTTCTTTTTGCGCCAGCCGCTGCCTCAGGTTTTCCAACTGCACGTCGTCCAATTGATCGCCATTATCCTCAACGCATACCTCCGCATATTCTCCATCCACGCCGAACCGTACGCGCAGTAAGCCGGGATTGACCATTTTCTCCAGACTATGTTCGTACGCATTTTCAATAATCGGCTGGATAATAAGACGCGGAGCCTGCAAGCTGCGCATGACCTCGGGAAGATCATCGAATTCCACACGCATCCGCCTGGAGAATCGCAGCTGCTGAATATTCGTATAGATGCGTGAATGAGCCACTTCGTCTTCCAGAGCCACATGATCGGCGCCGCTACGTGTGATAAAGCGGAAGTATTCGCCCAGCATATTGGTAAAGTCTTCGATCCGCTCCGTCTCTCCCGTCCGGGCCAATGAATTCAGAATGAAGAAGCTGTTGTACAAAAAATGCGGATTGATCTGCGATTGAAGCTGTTTGAGTTCGGCACGCTGCATCATCATCCGCTGTTTGAAGTCGCGGTCGATCAGTGATTGCAGCTTTTCAATCATTTGATTGAACCGGGCATACAAAAAGCCAAACTCATCCTTGCGCGCATGGGTGATCGGGATGTCCAGCACGCCTTCTTCCATCTTCTTGAAGCGCTTGACGAGCAGCAGCATGGGTTTGTGGATCAGGCGATAGCTGGAGTACAGATACGCCGTGATCGCCAGAAATGACGTTACGGCAAACAGCCAGGCCCATTGATAAAATTTGTTCAGCGGCCGCTTGACACTGGCTTCCGGCAGATAGGTCGCTGCGGACAATCCGAGAGATTCCATGTAGCGCTTGCTAATCTGGTAACGATTTCCTTCCACCTCAAGACGGGAAGCTTCGTTCTGCGCACGGGGTTGGGATTTGCGATAGGCGTCGAGAATGAACAGGTGCGAGGCTTCATCTGCGATCGCAAATCCCGTCTTTTCCTCAATCAAAAAAGAACCGTTATCCGGGTACAGATTCAGCTGTCTTAGTGCACTGCGGAATCGTTCGGTATCCAGCTCGACCTGGACAGCAAATAGAGGCAGTGCTCCCTTCTTACCGGTTAGCCGTACGGCCCCCAGGTTCAGCATCCCTTCTCTTACCGTCAGACGCGGACCGATCCCCTGACGGCTGGCACTGAAGTAGCGGAACGCTTTCCCATCAAAGTCGTCAATCCCGTGGGTAGCCGAAAGACTTTTCCCGACTGTGGGCAGATGGACATACACGTTCTTGATATAGGCGCTGCTGTTCTTAAAGGTCGCCAGACGTTCGGTCATATCATTCAGCGTATCCCGGCGTTCGACCTGGCCCATTTTATCCCACAAGACAGCCAGGCGATTGAGTTTACGATCTTCCACGATGTCAAACTGCTGAAGCTCCATCCATTCCACTTCACGGTTCAATTCGTCCAGATAGCCGTCCAGTCTTCGTTCTGTCGAAGAGGCGATCTCGCTGCTGGCGTTCTCATAACTCCACTGATACAAATACAAGCCCAGTAGAATGAGCGGCAGGATAAACAGCAGGTAAGTAAAGACCAGACGGGCAAAAATGCTGCTGTGCCAGGAAGCCGCAGGCAGCATCCATCGACCGCTTCTTTGCCGCAGGCTGCGGCGTTTGGACAAAGGTTCCGGAGGCTCCACGGAGCGGCTTACGCGCCGGAAGTCCCGCTTCTTCAGGGCGCGTCGCTTGGTTTGCTGCTGTTCCAGAGGTTCACCTCCGCTGTAATCTGATCTCCGCCCAGCATCCGCCAATCCCGAACAAATTGATCGAACTGCTCGATGGGTTCTCCCAAGATGATATTCATATAAGCCTCAAGCTGAAGATCGCGCAGAATGTTATGCCGCTCAATCATCGTCTCCGTAATGCCACCTGCAAACCGATCCGGGACAAAACTGCCGCTGCGTGCGTACTCGTCCGCGATGCTGAATGCGCCGTCCGGTCCATAAATTTTCTCCCAGCCCCAGCCGCTTTCCGTACCGTGACGATCATAGGCTTCAATCCGTTTGTGAATGGCGGCTGCCTCACCCTTGAGCGAAGGGAAATCTCCGGTCCGTCTGGCGTCGCGGATGTCGAGGTAAGCATCCAGATTTTTGGTTCCCGGAAATGGAGTAACGGGAGAGAGCATCCAGACTGCCTTTGAGTCGTCATTGTAATACGTCTCGTAATCAGCCTGCTCGCCCCAATTTTTCTCCAGATGCAGATTCATCATCTGAATCAGCGCTTCAGGATGGTCATAGCCTTTGCGTACAGCCAGCAGGCTGCCCGTTCCCGCACGGAGCGGTACCCGAATCTTCTCGCCGGATTTGGCCAGCAGCGGATACGCCTGCCAATCGGCCTCGGGATCACGTTCACGGCTCTGCTGAATGGCAAAAGGCGTCCACTGCTCACCGTATAACATGCCAATCTTGCCCTGCGCAATCAGGCGAGTCATCTGGCTCCCCGACTTGTAGCCAAAATCCGGATCAATCTGTCCGGATTGGTACATGCGCTGCAATTCTTGCAGCGCTTCACGCGTCTCCGGCAGAATTCCGCCGTACACCAACTGACCCTCCTCACCTTCTACCCACTGCGTGGGAAAAGCACCGAATCCCGCCATCAGGCCGGATGCGCTCATGACCGGATTCCATAGATAGCCGGTTAATCCCAATCCATACGTATCATCCACGCCATTCTGATCCGGGTCTTTTTCTGTAAGCGCTTTCGATATGACCAATACATCTTCCAGTGTACGAGGAGCGGGCAGTCCCAGACGTTTGAGCCAATCCGTCCGAATCCACAAGTATTGCGCACTTTCAATCGAAGAGACGGATTCCGGAACAGCCATCAGACGACCATCCACTGTCGCCGCATCAAAAGGACCGCTGCCTTCCGCCGACAAAATATCCTGTGTGAGCGGCGAAGCACATTCCTCATAGATCTCGGTCATGTCCTCAATCAAACCTGCATTGGCCAGCAGACGCAGCTGATAGGGATCAACCTGGACTACATCAGGAATCCGACCGGAAGCCAGCGATACGCCGAGTTTCTGACTATAGACATCGCCCTTCGCTGTCCATTCGTAACGGGTACGAATCCCCAACTCCCGTTCATACAACCGAGTCCAGCGATTATCTTCCAGCGTCTCTCCCGGCAGTTCTGCCAACATGCGCTCCACATCGTCTCCGGTTTCCCTGACGAACGAAATCTCGATCGGCGGATCATATTGGGTATGACTTAACGTTGGCGGCAGTCCGTCTAATTTGGCAGCCTCCGGCGAATCGCTTCGAGGAGAAGGGCCGCCACATGCGAAACAGAAGGCCAAACCTGCAATCAAAGTCAGCTTACAGCCGCTCCGAACACTCATGCTTATCTCCTGCCCCCTTCTTCCTGTCGGATCGAATCGAAGCGTATTCCCTCTCATTATCCCCGATTCATCAGCTCACGCAAGGCGCAAGTTTTGCGATTGCGGGCTTTTTTTTACCTCTTGCCTGCCTATTTATGGCTGCTTACTGCCCTGTAAAGCTTCCCAATCTTCGATGGTGATCCCAAACAGCACATGGTCTTCCCAGCAGCCGTTGATCTTCAGATAACGTTCCGCCAAGCCTTCGCGGCGAAAGCCCGCCTTCTCCAGTACGCGCAGCGATCGAACGTTATGAGGCATGACCCCAGCTTGAACGCGGTGCAGACCATGTTTGACAAAGGCCAGCTCTAATACGCCCTTGACTGCCTCAGTCATATATCCCCTTCCGTTATGGGCTTCATCGAGAAAATAACCCAGGTTGGCGTTCTGGAAAGGCCCTCTGGCGATGCCTGTCAGTGCCGCACGTCCCAGCAGCTTCCCGTTCTCACGAAGCCGGATGGCGTAAATATACGCCTGATCCCGTTCTCTGCCCTGCTCACTCTGGAGGATCTCCGTCCGCTGTCCAGCCAACGTCAAATAAGATTCCGAGCGAATCGGCTCCAGCGGCTCAAGAAAAGCCTGATTAGTCAGCCGCAGTGCTAACAGCTCCTCTGCTTCTTCAGGGAGGAAAGCTCTCAATTCCAATCGTTCCGTCAACATGGTTGAACTCCTCTCTGTAGGCGATCCAATCGCCTTGCTATCGCAATTCATTCCCTGCGGATTGTCTTCTCCTCCAAGGCTGCCTGCTTGCGATGCACCTGTCCTATTATAGCAAAAGTTTCTGCAAAGGAGGATTCCTTCAACCGTTCAGACCAAAAAACGCCCTGCTTACGCGGGACGTTGGCGATGATCGAGACGAATTCGATTTGGAGCTGCTGTCAAAACGACAGTCACAAAATGAGGTTACTCTTCTTCCCCCGGAAGCTTCTCGCCTTTGTTCTTCCGGTCACGGAAGTTGCGATACAGCTTGGAGACGGTATCCGGTGTAACGTCAATACCGCGCTCATAGGCGTATTTGACCGAATAGCCAAGCGCCAGCGTCATGGAGCCTGCCACACCCGCAGCGGCCACGGTGCCTGCTCCCGGAAACATTTTGACAATCTGTGTGAACAGCGTCTTGCCCAAGTTGCCAACAATCGCCGTAATCACGATCTCCTTGGCCGCTTCCTTGCTGATCGGGCGCTCGTATAAGGTAGCCAGCCGTGTCAGCAGCCCGATCTGGAGCGCCGTCAGCGGTACAATGTCAGCACCCGGAAGCGGAACGGCTCCGATTGCTCCGGCTGAAGCCGACGCTCCCAGAATCCACTTATTGGCGATCGACGATTTTTCTTTGATGGTTCGGGCGAACAAGATGTCCTTGCTCTTTTTTTTTAACATCTCCAAGATGGCGTCTCGCAGTTCATCGATATTCTGCCCGGTACGTGAGGAGATGGGAATGACGTCGTATTTCTGCCCCGTCTCCTTGCGCACACGAGCGACCAGCCGATCCACTTCGTCTGCCGCATCGATCTTGTTGAGCACGATCAGGATATTGGGGTTCTCTTTTTCCACGATTCGGAAAGATCGCTGTTCGCTCTCGGAGAAGACCGTGCCCGCTGCGTTCAGGAAGAACAATACCACGTCGGTCTTGCGAAAATACTCCAGCGTCGCCGCCGAATTGACGGTGTTCACATCATTCAGTCCCGGTGTATCAATAAAGAAAATCTTATCTTTATAAGGGTGAGGATGAATGGCGGTCGTCTCTCCAGGTTCTGCGCCGACGCCAGCTACTTCCTCACCAACAATACGATTGATGGTCGAGGACTTGCCTGCATTGACGTCACCGATTAGCGCAATCAGAATTTCTTCGCGCAGCTGCGCGTTGATCGCGGCCATTTCCTGCTCAAATGCATCGTCCGCCGCCTGTCGAATCTGCCGCTTCATTTCATCTTTTTGCATATCTGTATAACCGTCCAAGCCGCTGAAATTCATCTGACAACCGCCCTTTCGTTCTGTTCATTCTGTCGCTTTATGACGCCTATACGGTATCGTTACCCGAAAGGTTTCGCAGCCGAAACGAACAGAGAAGTCATCTCGCGCTCAGGCCCCTCCAAAAGCTTCATCGATAGGCGTATCACCAGAGGTTAGGTCAAAGGCACGTCGGTACGTATTGCGGTCTTCCAGCAGCGCGGCAATCACTGCCGCTACATCGTCGCGCGGAATGGAACCTGGTTCCAGATTTTCATCGAACGTAATTTTCCCGGTTCCCGGATCATTTTTCAGACCGCCCGGTCTTACGATGGTGTAGTTCAGACTCGTCGATTCCAGCATACGGTCGGCGTAGTGTTTGGCAGCATAATAAGGCTTGATCGCCTCCACCCAGTTCTCCCGATGATGCGCCTGCATCGCACTAACCATGATATAACGTTTGATGCCTGCTTTTTCCGCTGCCTCCATCGTCTTCACCGCACCATCGAGATCAATCAGCAGCGTCTTGTCATCGCCCGTCGATCCTCCCGATCCCGCCGTAAATACGATGATGTCGCTCCCCTGCATCGCTTCAGCCAATACCTCTACGCGATCCTCCAGATTAGCCAGCACCGTCTCGATCCCTTCAGCTTGCAGCTCGTCCTCTTGCTCCAGCTTCCGCACCATCGCTTTGACCTGATGGTGCCCCTGCTGCTTCAACAGCCGAACCAGCCGACTTCCGATCTGTCCGTTTGCTCCAATCACCAATACGTTCATCTAGATTCCCTCCCGATTCATATTGGGCTTGAAGATCCCTTCCATGTCTTCAGCGAATATGAAAAGAGATCTCCGACACCTTGCTTAGATTGACGCTGACGTCTCTTCCTTCACTCTCAAACGTCATGCAGGCTCCGCCTCTAGGTTTTTCCCCACGAAAAGACGGTTCGACATAAGCTTCCTTGAATTCATTAATTGCAATATCCATTTCAGCGGGCGTCAGCTCCTCCTTTGAGTCGAAAGCGTACTCCTTCTCAATGCCATTATCATATAAAATTCGGATGTAAATCGTTCGCATGCTTGTTCTTCCTTTCGACTCTTCACTCTGCCGGTCTACGGCTCTACTCTCCATTATCGCAAAGTATGCGCAGTAAACCAAATTTCGTCACTGCATCCAACCGAAATACGCGTCAATTGTGAGCAGCCGCGCGAGTGCTTGTAAGAGCTGATAGGCCTGATTATACTGACCTTACTTCGCCGACAATTCTTCTTCTGTGAGCCACATATGATTTTGCACCATTTCTCCGCCTTCAGTTGGCATATAATCCACCATGTAGATCACGCCCTGCTTCGCGGTATCGATCTTGGCTTCGGCTCCTTTCATTCCCTCCATGTGATCGGCTTCAATGAGAGCGGAATCTCCGACCTCCGGCGCCGATCCATCTTTCGATTTTAATTCCTCCCGAATAACCCACTTATGATGATCCACCGGATCTCCACCATTCGTTGGCATATACGATACAGAATAGATGATCGTATCGTAAGCGCCTGTTACCGTACCAGAAGCCCCGTTCATGCCGGGCATGTGATCGGTATGAAGCGTTACCGACGTACCGACGGGATAGGCGGGATTGACAGCTTCTTTTAAGTCCTTGGGCATCATTCCCGAAGCGCCATGTTCACTGTGTCCACTATGTTCACTGTCTACAGTGTGAGCTTGAGAAGACGGCTCCGCCGACTCTTTCGGATTGCCTGCCGAGCCGCAGCCCGCAATCCATAAACTACAGGCCGCAAGTACCATCCATAAGGTTAACCGTTTGGTCATTCCAATACCCTCCTGTATTATGCAGATATTATTCATATACCCTATAGGGGTATATTTTGAACAAAAAGTCTGCTGTTCCTTTTTTCCTTCAATCGATCCCTTAACCTTTTGAGTCCCCAACAGAAAATGCCACCGATCTGCGAAGCCTGGAAGCTTCGCAGATCGGCGGCATTTTTAAGCGAATTCAACCGTTGAAAGGGCGGCAGGTCGCTAACTCCTTATCTCAATGAGTCGTTAACTTACCGTATGTTCGATTCTCAGCTTGTCCGCGATCATGGCGATAAATTCGCTGTTGGTCGGCTTGGACTTGTTGATACTGACGGTGTAGCCGAACAATTCGCTCATGTTCTGGACGGAACCGCGCGACCAGGCCAATTCAATGGCATGGCGAATGGCGCGCTCCACCCGCGAAGGAGTTGTGCCATACTTCTCGGCAATGGACGGATACAGGGTCTTGGTGATCGAACCCAGGATTTCGATGTTGTGGTAGACCATCGTGATGGCTTCACGCAGGTATTTGTAGCCGCGCACATGGACAGGAATTCCGATCTCGTTAATGATGGATGTGATACTGGCATCCAATGTCTTGCCTTTGGCAAGTGTTCCAAAGCTTGGCTTGGGCGCAGGGGTAGGCGACATCGGAGCAATTGGGGAAGATGGAATATTCAGCATCTGCCGAACCCGATTCACCAACACCTCAATGTCAAAAGGCTTCAGGATATAGTAGGCAGCCCCCAGCTCCACCGCACGCTGCGTAATATTCTCCTGGCCAAATGCCGTCAGCATAATCACTTTGGGACGTGGATTCAAGTTCATGCTCTGAAGCTTCTCCAGCACGCCGAGTCCGTCCAGATGGGGCATGATGATGTCCAGAATCAGAATGTCCGGCGTCCGCTCGGCATTTCTCAGCAGCCCCAAGACTTCCTCCCCATTAAAGGCCACCCCTGTCACCGTCATGTCTTCCTGTGCCGAAATGTGTTCTTGGAGCATGTGAACGAAATCCCGATTATCGTCCGCAAGCATAACTTCGATGTTTGGCAAAGCCTGTTCCTCCTTATCATCCGGCCGTTAGCCGAATCCTCTGTAATCCGCACAACCGTTCTTTATCTTTTTTCCAGATCTACCGTATTTAAAAATTCGACATCGTTCGTATCATTCCTGCATCATTCACGATTTGATGTCAAATCTCTACTCTCTATTAGTATATCGAGTTATACGCCGATTTCAAACAAAAAATCCCAAAACCGTAAATTAGCACGCAGCATCCTGATGATTGCAGACGCTGCCTCTGCCTTTGTGTGTGAGCAGAGGCCCGAACCCACGCAGCAAATGCTATGGATTCGAGCATGAATACGGTCTTGGGATCGGCAGCCCTTCACGAATCAGGAGGCGCGATCGTTTTTGCTTTCTTCGGCCAGCTTGAGCATTTCCTGGGCGTGGTGCAGCGTTTTCTCTGTAATTTCGACACCGCCCAGCATACGTGCCAACTCCGTTACGCGTCCTTCTTCGTTTAACGATTCAATGCGAGTCATCGTGCGTTCACCTTCCACCCGTTTCTCGATGAGATACTGATGGTCGGCCATACAGGCCACCTGCGGCAGGTGAGTGATGGAGAAGACCTGGCAGTCACGCGAGAGCTTCACCAGCTTCTCGGCAATCGACTGTGCGGCGCGGCCGCTGACTCCAGTATCCACTTCGTCAAAGATCAGTACCGGCACTTTGTCATGACGGGCGAAGATGCTCTTGAGCGCCAGCATGATCCGCGATAGTTCCCCGCCTGAAGCGATCTTGCCCAGCGGACGAAGCGGTTCACCGGGGTTCGGTGAGATCAGGAATTCGGCACTGTCTACGCCCTGACGGGTGAGACGAACGCGTCGGCCCTCGTATTCAAAGCCCCGGTCATCCTGGATGGGCTCCAGCCGAACTTCGATCGAGGTTCGCTGCATCTGGAGATCTTTAAGCTCACTTTCGATCTGACGCGCCAGCTCACGCGAGCAGTCCCGCCGCAGCGCACTGAGTTCACGTGCCAGCCGCAGCGTTTTCTCCAGCTGCTTGTCGCGCTTGACTGTCAGCTGCTCCAGGCGTTCATCTTTATTTTCCAGCAGATCGGTCTCTCGATTGATCCGGTTGTAATATTCCAGAATCTGCTCGACGCTCTCGCCGTATTTGCGGCGCAGTCCTGAGAGGAGATTGAGGCGTTCTTCGACTTCTTCCAGACGCCCCGGATTGAACTCGATATTTTCCCGGTAATCCCGCAGTTGGAAGACAGCATCTTCAAGCTGGTAAAAAGCGCTGCGCAGCTGCTCCAGAATCGGCTGCATGGCTCTGGGATCATAGTTCTCAATGTCTTCCAAGCTGGAGATGGCCGAACCAACGGCTTCCAGTCCCCGGTCTCCGTAGAGCAGATTATATCCTTCCGATACGGATTCCATCAGCTTCTCGCTGTGGGCCAGTTTGGAGCGTTCGTCGGCCAGTTCAATATCTTCGCCAATCTTGAGCTTGGCCGCCTGAATCTCTTCCAGTTGGAAACGATACATGTCGAGCATTTGCAGCGATTTCTGACTGGTCTCCCTCAGCTCTCGCAGCTCGCGTTCAAGCTTCGCCAATGCCGAATATTCCTGCTGATAAGCGGCCTTCGCGGGAGCAATTCGTTCGCCGCCGTAAGCGTCCAGTAGACCCAGATGGCTCTCGGGACGCAGCAGCGATTGGTGCTCATGCTGACCATGAATATTGATAAGCTGTTCGCCCACCTCACGCAGCATCGTCATATTGACAAGCTGACCATTGATACGGGACGTGCTCTTGCCTTGTATATTAACTTCCCGCCGAATCACCAGATGTTCTTCCGGTGAAGCGGAAATGCCGAGCTGCTCCAGCGTCTTCCAGACGGGATGCTGCTCGCCCAGTTCAAACAGGGCTTCCATCTCGGCCTTGTCAGCGCCATAGCGGATCAGATCGGACGATCCCCGTCCGCCCGAGATTAATCCCAGAGCGTCGATAATGATCGATTTACCTGCGCCAGTCTCCCCTGACAAGACGTGAAAGCCGTGATAGAAATGAACGTCGACGGCTTCGACGACGGCGAGATTGCGAATGGACAATGCAACTAGCATGCACTCACCTCGTTGAAAGTTTCCTCCCCCTGATTCCGAGAATCTGAGAGGAGGAGGTCAGTTCCATTATATTCATGCGAACGCATGTTTGAGAAGTGGCAAATGGGCAAATCTCCAAAAAAACCATGCTGCACTCGCTCGCTATGATGCCTGGTAACAAAAATAGCTCTAGGAAATAAAGCCCATGATCTGGCTGATGACCGTCTGGCTGTTATCCGGTTCCCGGCAGATGAGCAGAATCGTATCATCCCCGGAAATCGTACCCATAATCTCGGACCATTCCATGTTGTCCAGCAGAGCAGCGATGGAGTTGGCCGTACCCGGCAGACATTTCATGACAACCAGATTGCCGGAATGGTCGATATGCACAAAGTTATCTACCAGCGCACGCTTGAGCTTCTGCACGGGATTATAACGCTGATCGGTCGGCATGGAATATTTGTAGCGACCGTCATCCAGCGGAACCTTAATTAGCAGCAGCTCCTTAATGTCGCGCGATACGGTCGCCTGCGTCACCTGAAATCCTGCATTTCGCAGCGCTTGAACCAGTTCATCCTGCGTTTCAATGTCCCGGCTGGATATGATCTCCCGAATCTTGATATGTCGTTGTCCTTTCATAAGACTCCCCCTCGATAGAAATGGTTTACAACTTTACTCAACACAAAGAAACTCACCGTTCGGCGGATGAGTTTCTGTGAAAATTCCTCGCGGCTTCCGCCGCGGTATTAGACGCCAACTCACGAATGACTTCTTCGCCGAGCGGCTCCGTTTCTCCTTCCGGAAGCTGAAGATAGGCAAGAAATTCAACATTACCCTCGCCTCCGGTGATCGGTGAAAAGGTTAATCCACCAATTCGGAATCCCAATGCGTTGGCAAAGCTGAGTACCTCATGCAGCACATCTTCATGCACTTTGCGATCGCGGACAACGCCCGACTTTCCCACCTTCTCGCGTCCTGCCTCAAACTGCGGCTTAATCAGCGCAGCCACTTCAGCCGGTCGGCGCAGCAGCTGCAGGAGCGGCGGCAGAATCAGGCGCAGCGAAATAAACGAGACATCAATGCTCGCAAAGTCCGGCTGGGGTCCCGTCAATTCTTCCGGTGTCATATAACGGAAATTGGTACGCTCCATGACGCAGACTCGCTCGTCATTACGAAGTGACCAATCCAACTGATTGTATCCCACATCAATGGCATAGACGTAAGACGCTCCATTTTGCAGCGCACAGTCTGTGAAGCCGCCGGTTGAGGAGCCGATGTCCAGCATCACCCGGTTATTCATGTCAATGCCAAACGTCTTGAGCGCCTTTTCCAGCTTCAAGCCGCCCCGGCTGACATAAGGATGTACCGCGCCCTTGACATGCAGGGAGGCTTTGCGCCATACCTTCATGCCCGGCTTCTCGATGCGTTCGTTATCAGCAAAGACCAGCCCCGCCATAATGGCGGCTTTGGCCTTCTCCCGACTCTCATAATACGCCTGCTCGACAAGCAGAACGTCAATTCTTTCTTTGGTATCTTTCGGTTCTTTGGGTTCGGCCATAATCAGGCTCGCTTTCTGTATAAAATGCAGGAGGCGCCTTCTCTAGGAAGGCAGCCCCGTCTTTAGCTCCAAGCGGCTTCCGGTCACGATCTCGCGCACCAGATTTGCCGCGTGTTCAGCCGTTAAGCCCGCTTCCTGCTGTTGCTCCTTGATGCTGCCGTGTTCGATGAAGCAGTCCGGCACACCCAAGATTCGGACTTCGGCATGAGTGATTCCTTTGGAAGCGTAAAATTCCAGCACGGCTCCGCCCAGCCCACCAGCCTGCGAAGCTTCTTCCATCACCAGCAGCTTGGTGCCCCGATCAGCCAGTTCCGTCAGCATCTTCTCATCCAGCGGCTTCAGGAAACGAGCGTTGACTACGCTGGCTTGAATACCCGAAGACTTGAGCAGATCGGCCGCTGCCAGAGCGGTCTGTACCATCGGGCCAACGGCCAGAATAGCGCAGCTGTCGCCTTCGCGCACCGTTTCCCAACTACCGATTGGAATCGCCCGCAGCACAGGGTCCAGCGCAACACCCAGCGCATTGACGCGTGGGTAGCGGAATCCAATTGGGCCTTGGTCGTAGTCGAGTGCAGTCTTCATCATATGACGCAGTTCGTTCTCGTCCTTGGGCATCATCAGCACCATGTTCGGAATGTGGCGCAGGAACGCAATATCATAGACGCCCTGGTGAGTCTCTCCATCCGCGCCGACAAATCCCGCACGATCGATGGCAAACATGACATTGGCATTATGCCGGCAAATATCATGTACGATCTGGTCATAGGCTCTCTGCATAAAAGTAGAGTAAACCGCAAATACGGGCTTCATCCCTTCCAGTGCCATCGCCGCACACAGAGTCGCCGCGTGCTGCTCGGCAATGCCTACATCAATCATGCGTTTCGGGAAACGGGAAGCGAATTCCATCAGACCCGAACCACCCGGCATTGCTGGAGTCACTGCTACGATGCGCTCATCCTGTTCAGCCAGTTCAATCAATGTTTTGCCAAATACTTCGGTATACATCGGATTGCCCGCAGACTTGAGCGTCTTGCCTGATTCGATCTTGTAAGGCGAGATACCATGCCATTTGTGCGAATCGGCTTCTGCCGGCTTATAGCCTTTGCCTTTGGTTGTGACTACATGCACCAGCACCGGACCTTCGATGTTGTCCGACTGACGGAACGTCTCAAGCAGCTTGGGCAGATCATGTCCATCAATCGGACCCATATACGTGAGGCCCAACTCTTCAAAAAGGACACCCGGAACCATCATATATTTCAGACTGTCTTTCATTTTCTCTGCTGTACGTGCCAATTTGCCGCCAATCGCCGGAATCTTTTTGATGAGCGATTCAACGTCGTCCTTCGCCCGCAGATAATGCTTGTCCGCACGTACACGACTCAGGTAATTGTGCATGGCCCCTACGTTCGGAGCGATCGACATCTCATTGTCATTCAGCACAACCAGCAGATTTTTCTTTTCGTGCCCGATATGATTGAGTGCCTCAAACGCCATACCGCCTGTAAGCGCTCCATCACCAATTACAGCCACGACTTTATTGTCTTCGCCCTTGAGGTCGCGTGCCAATGCCATACCCATCGCTGCGGACAGCGAAGTGCTGCTGTGGCCTGCTTCCCAGACGTCATGTTCACTCTCGGCACGTTTTACAAATCCGCACAACCCTTTGTATTTGCGCAGGGTGTCGAATTTGTCCTGTCTGCCTGTCAGAATCTTATGCACATAGGCTTGATGACCTACGTCAAAAATAAATTTGTCCTTGGGACTGTTGTAGCAGTAATGCAGTGCCAATGTAAGTTCCACGACACCCAGATTAGATGCCAGATGTCCACCTGTCGCCGACAGCTTCTCGATCAAAAACTGGCGAATCTCCTGGGCCAACGGTTCGAGCTGGTCGGTCGGCAGTTTTTTCAGATCGCCGGGTTGATTGATTTGTGGAAGCAGCATATGTCATTCCCCGCTTTCCTTTGTTTTCCTGAATGTAGGGCGCATGTATGTAGACTTACGCCCGGGTCGCTCTCGTCGAATATGCAGCGTTCCATCGCCGCGTCGTTTAGTACCGGTATTATATCGTTTTTCGGGAAACAAAGCCAATTTTGATCTTCAACTTTGTGCCGATGACACCTGCCATTTCTCTGTTGTTCAATACCCAAGCAAGCGAGCGCCGAAACCGGAACGTGCAGATTCGCCCTTTTCTAACGGTCGCGTTCCACCAGATAATCCGCGATGGCAAGCAGTCGATCGACCGACTGTAAACCCGCACCGGCAACCGCCGATTTGGCTTCTTCGCTCAGTCGTTTCACCTCTTCACGCGATCCTTCGATCCCCAGGAAATACGGGTACGTGACTTTCTCCATTTTGACGTCGCTCTGTGTCTTTTTGCCCAGCTTGCTCTCGTCGCCAATCAAATCCAGAATATCATCCTGAATCTGGAACGCAAGTCCAATGCCGCGGCCAAACGTTCGCAGCGCCTCTAATTGCTCCGCTGTCGCTCCAGCCGTACGGCCTCCAGCCAGCAGGGAGAACATAATCAGATCGCTGGTCTTGTGCAGATGAATATATTCCAGACGGGCAAGGTCGGTAATGCCCTGCTCGCCTTCCATATCGGCAACCTGTCCCCCAACCATCCCCCGGGGGCCTGCATATTCAGCCAGATCCGTGATGATCGCTACAGCCGCCTCCGCATTCAGCAGACCATCCCGGGTCAGCGTGCCAATCACATAAAAGGCGTGAGTCAGCAAACCGTCACCCGCCAAAATGGCCATTGCTTCACCAAAAACCTTATGGTTGGTCGGCTTGCCTCGGCGCAGATCATCATTGTCCATGGCCGGCAGGTCATCGTGAACCAAGGAATACGTGTGAACCATCTCCACAGCCGCCGCCACCCGAATGGCAGCCTGCCGGCTGCCGCCCAGACTCTCGCAGGCGGCCACGACAAGCAGAGGACGCAGGCGTTTGCCGCCAGCGTCCAGCGAATATCTCATGGATTCCAGCAGCGCTGCCGGCATATCCCATTCCGCAGGAAAGGCTTCCGCGAAATAAGTCTCCAGATCAGACGCTACTTCAGTCATATACGGTTTAAGTGCAAACCCATTATTCAAAAGTTGTCCCCGCCTTCCGCTTCGGATGCGAAGTTGCGGCGGCGCAGTTGGCCGTCTTCTTCGACGATGGTCTCAATTTTGCGTTCGACCTGCTCCAGCTTCTGACCGCAGAGCTGCGATAGACGCATCCCCTGCTGGAACAGATCGATGGATTTCTCGAGCGGTACATCTCCACGCTCAAGCTCCGCGACGATGGCTTCAAGCCGATCCATCGCCTGCTCGAAGTTCAGTTCGCTGCCGCCGCTTGGTTCCTGGGACGGCGCTCCGTTGTTATTCTCCACTTCGATTGCCCTCCTCTGTCGTTTGGATGACCCGGCAGTCCAGGTTTCCATCGTTGACTCGGACCACGATTCGGTCGCCTTCGCGCACCTCACGCGCGGATTTGATTAACTTCTGCTCGGCTTCGTCATAGACGAGGCTGTAACCGCGTGCCATGACCTTGAGCGGACTGAGCGCATCCAGCTGCCGCAGGCTGCTCTGAAGCCGCTGCCGCCGATCCCGGACGGCGGCGCTCATGGCGCTGGACAGGCGTCCGTCCAGCGTACCCAGATGCCGCGCAGCCAATTGCAGCTGCGCACCGGGGTAGAAGCGCGAGAGCCTGCCGTGCAGGCGCGCGTGCTTGTCCCGCCCTGCGGCGAGGCGGGCCTCGGTACGCGCCGTCAGGCGGCGCGTCAGCCCGTCGAGCCGCTGCGCGTGCGATTGAAGCGCGCGCTCCGGCTGGCGCAGCACAGGCGAGCGCTGAAGGCGCGCGAGCCGGTCGCGCTCCTGCGCGGCGCGGCGCAGCAGGGCGCCGCGCAGGCGCTGCTCCAGCTGCGATACGCGCTGCTGCAGTTCGCGCCGGTCCGGCACCGCCAGCTCCGCGGCGGCGGTAGGCGTCGCCGCCCGGAGATCGGCGGCGAAATCGGCGATGGTGAAGTCGGTCTCGTGGCCGACGGCCGAGATCACGGGAATCGCCGAATCGTAGATCGCGCGAGCCACGATCTCCTCGTTAAAGGCCCACAGTTCTTCCAGCGAGCCGCCACCTCGCCCTACGATCAGCACGTCGGCTTCACCAAGCCGGTTCAAGATGCGAATCCCGCGCACGATCGACGCGGCGGCTTCCTTGCCCTGAACCAGAGCGGGATACAGCATGACCGGAATCCCCGGGAACCGCCGCCCGAGCGTTGTTAGAATATCCCGAACAGCCGCGCCGGTCGGGGAAGTAATCACACCGATCGCCCGGGGCATTGTCGGAATCTTCCTCTTGCCTGCTTCATCGAACAATCCTTCGGTCTCCAGCTTCTTCTTGAGCTGTTCATAAGCCAGGTATAAGCTGCCAACACCATCCGGCTGCATCTGGGTAACATACAGCTGATATTGCCCATCGCGTTCAAATACCGAGACGCTGCCCTGCGCAATCACTCGCGTGCCCTCTCTCGGAATAAACGGCAGTCGTTTATTGTGCGCGGCGAACATAATCGCTCGCACGCGGCTGCCGGCATCCTTGAGTGTAAAATACATGTGGCCGCTGGAATGATGCGTAAAGTTTGAGATCTCGCCGCGCACCCACACTTCCGGCAGCAGCGGGTCCGCTTCAAACTTTTGGCGGATATACCGGTTCAGCTCCTGGATCGACAGTATGCGCTGCTCCATCGCCAAGTCCTCCGCTTAGGAGAGACCGTGCGCGCGCTTGGCGGCAACGAGTGTATTTTTCATCAGCATGGTAATGGTCATTGGGCCTACACCGCCCGGAACCGGAGTAATCGGACCGGATACGGAGCTTGCCGACTCGAAGTCCACATCGCCTGCCAGCTTGCCGCTCTCCAGACGATTAATGCCGACGTCGATGACGACCGCTCCTGGCTTGATATACGAAGCATCCACGAAGTTGGCGCGGCCTACAGCCACAACCAGAATATCCGCCTGGCGGGTCAATTCCTTCATGTTTGCCGTACGAGAGTGGCACATCGTAACAGTAGCGTTCTCACGTTGAAGCAGCAGCGAGACCGGTTTGCCGACGATATTGCTTCGGCCAATCACTACAGCGTGCTTGCCGGACATCTCAATGCCGGTATGCTTAATCAGTTCAATAACACCAGCCGGTGTGCAAGGCAGCAGACTATCATCGCCAATCACCAGGTTGCCCACGTTGACCGGATGGAATCCATCTACGTCTTTCTCTGGCGAGATCGCATTAATAATCGCTTTTTCTTCGATCTGGCTTGGCAGTGGAAGCTGAACCAGAATTCCGTTGATGTTCTCCTGTTCGTTCAGCTGATTCACCAGCGCCAGCAGATTCTCCTGTGTGGTGTCGGCTTCCAGACGGTGAACTTCTGAATAATAGCCCAGATCTTCACAGGCTTTGGCTTTGTTGCGCACATAGACCTGGGAGGCCGGATCTTCCCCGACAAGCACGACGGCAAGTCCGGGTACGCATCCTTGCTTGGCAAGGGCTTCAACTTCTGTTTTCAGGTTCTGGCGAATTTCGTCCGATACTTGTTTTCCGCTGATGATTTGGGCTGTCGTCATGATTTGATCTCTCCTTTAATGGGTCTACATAGTGCGGGGTCGAGCTAAATTTACTTCAACTTCTTCTTGAGTTCTTCAACGTCCTGGATCATTTTACCCAGTACACCGTTGACGAATTTACCGGACTCATCGGTGCCGAAGTGCTTCGAGAGTTCGATCGCTTCGTTGACAGCAACCTTAGCCGGTACGTCTTCCGCGAAGATCATCTCGTAAGCGGCCAGGCGGAGGATCTGACGATCGACGCGCGATAGGCGGCTGATCTGCCAGCCTTTCAGGTAGACGCCCAGCAGGTCATCGATGGCCGTCTTGTTTGTCCACACGCCGTTGACCAGTCCCAGCACATATTCGGCCAGACGATCCGCGTCTTCCAGTTTGACTTCGCCTTCGTTTTCGTCGCCGGCTTCTGTAATCAGCATGGATACGGCGTCAAATGCCGCTACCTCGTTCATTTCCATCTGGTACAAACTTTGTACCGCAAGTTCTCTTCCCAATCTTCTCTTCATGGGTCCCTCCCGTAAGCTGTTGTTCTTTTTTACCTCATACGCTGTCGTTAAACAAGCAAAAACCTGTGAAACGCTTCTCCCGCACCCGAAAGCTTGAGTTTCCGCGAAAAACGGGTCGAAGTCAGCCGTTATCGACTGCTCCGCCCTCGCATTCCGGCAGGAAACGCCGCCTGTCTTGCACAGAAGACGGACGCAAGCAATTCTTCATGTCCGGCGTAAAAACGTCTCACAGGCCTTCGCTGACTATTCATCATGATGCGCCAAACGCCTCTTATAACCGGCGCAGCGCACCCTGCACAGCTTCCATTCTGATCTGGCCCCATCCAATCCCCGTTCTTCTCAACGGAAAGGTCCCCAGCGGCGCATCAGCCGTTCGCGGATCTCCTTCCAGGGAAGAAGCGGGGCAGCTTGTAAATCCTTGCGTCGTCCGATCCAGTAGCCCAGCAGCGTAAGAACCGCTACAACCAGCATATGCCAGAATCCGACGAACAGATACAGCAGGCCAAAAAACAAGCCGCAGGCGGTCCAACTCACCCGTCCTCCGTAGACGGCCCAGATTTCGCTCCATTTCATCGCCGCTCCCCCTATTCCACGCGGCTCTTAAATGCCTGATGGTGGGCAACGCCTGCCACGTAAACAGAGACTGACGCTACTGGAATCCCGGTGATGTCCTGGACAAATTCCTTAATGCCGCGCTGAACTTCTTCTGTCAATGCAGGAATGGAGTGTTCGCCATCCACAATGGTACGGATTTGCACGTCCAATCCGGGTTCCGTCATGCGAATTCGCGTCTGCGGATCTTTAACTCCCCGCACGCGGGAAGCCGCTTTGAGACAGAGACTTTCGATGGTTTCCACCGAAATCTGGATGCCCCCGAGGTCGGTGCGCTGGTCGATCGATTGCAAATGCCCGCGACTGCGGCGAAGCGAGATATAGAGCATCCGCAGACTAATCAGAATCAGTACAGCCAACACCGCGATCGTAATCGACAGCGTCTGTACATCCATAACAAAATCAACCGGAATTGAAATGGCACGGCTGAGCAGGAGGATGGCGAAAATGCTCAGAATCAGAATCGTAATGCTGTATACAAACAACAGCAGGCGGTCTACAATTTTTGCCACTTACAGCCAAGCCCCCTCCAAACGGTAGTAAACCCCGACTTTGCGGGTCGGGGGTTAGTCAAGAAACGTTATTTCACCCGGGGCGTACCCAGTTCCAGCTCCTCGGAACGACTCTCGGTCGTCTTGGCTCTGAACTGTACGTCATGCACATGCACATTAACTTCGATAACCGATAATCCAGTCATCATCTCGATCGAACGTTTGACGTTGCGTTGTACCGCGCCTGCCACTTCGGGCAAACGGGAACCATACTCCACGATGACGGACACGTCTACCGCCGCTTCGCGCTGGCCAACTTCGACCTTTACGCCCTTGGACAGATTTTTGCGTCCGAGCAGCTCGGCGATTCCGCCAGCAAAACCGCCGCTCATGCCTGCGATGCCTTCGACTTCGATTGTAGCCAGGCCTGCGATCACCTCGATCACTTCAGGCGCAATCTGAATCTCGCCGATCTCCGTTCGTTCAAATTCTGTAGGTAAGCTGCTCATAATCGATACCATCCACCTTATGGATTATTTATTCCTTAATATATCATTTGCCGCCGAATGTGACAAACGGCAACGTCACGTTTAGACTTCATTTTCCTCAAGGAATTTGATGTCAAAATCGCCGCGCACGAACGTCTCGTGGTTCAGCAGACGCTGATGGAACGGAATGGTCGTTGGAATCCCTTCCACCGCAAATTCGGCCAGTGCACGTTTCATCTTGGCGATGGCTTCATTCCGGGTTGGCGCCCAGACAATCAGCTTGGCAATCATGGAATCGTAGAATGGAGGGATGCTGTAGCCCTGATAAGCGGCGCTGTCCACCCGTACGCCTGGCCCGCCTGGAGGCAGGTAGAAACCAATCTTGCCCGGTGCCGGCATGAAATTGCGATCCGGATCTTCGGCATTAATCCGACATTCGATCGACCAGCCATTGATCTTCACGTCTTCCTGGGTAAAGGAAAGCGGGTTGCCTTCGGCAACTGCAATCATTTCCTGAATCAAGTCTACTCCTGTGACCATCTCGGTAACGGGATGTTCGACCTGAATCCGGGTGTTCATCTCCATGAAGTAGAAGTTACCATCCGGTCCGAGCAGGAATTCAAGCGTGCCGGCTCCCGAATAGTTAACGGCGTGCGCAGCACGTACCGCTGCCTGTCCCATTGCTTCCCGAACCTCTTCGGAGATCATCGAGCATGGCGCTTCTTCCACCAGCTTCTGGCGGCGGCGCTGCACGGAGCAGTCCCGTTCGCCCAGATGCACAGCGTTGCCGTGTTTATCGGCGATGATCTGAATCTCCACGTGCTTCATACCGGTCAAAAATTTCTCCAGATAAACGCCGGCGTTGCCGAACGCTTTCTCCGCTTCCTGCTGGGCAGCCACGATCTGCTGACGCAGTGTATCTTCGTCTTCCGCCAGGCGAATCCCTTTACCACCGCCGCCTGCTGTAGCTTTGATGATAACCGGATAACCGATACCACGTGCCAGCTCCACGGCCTGCTCCAGATCTTCAACCAGACCATCTGAACCAGGAATAACCGGAACGCCGGCATTCTGCATGGTGGACTTGGCGACTGCCTTATCCCCCATCTTGGTGATGGCTTCTGGCGATGGACCGATGAAGGTAATATTGCACGATTCGCAGATCTCTGCGAAATCCGCATTTTCCGCGAGGAAGCCATAACCCGGATGCACAGCATCACATTCTGTCAGCGTAGCCACGCTCATGAGGTTGGTGAAATTCAGATAGCTATCCTTGGAAGCCGTAGGTCCGATGCAGTAGGCTTCGTCAGCCAGACGGACATGCAGCGAGTCCCGATCCGCTTCGGAATAGACCGCAACGGTCGAGATTCCCAGCTCCCGGCACGCGCGAATAATCCGCACAGCGATTTCGCCGCGGTTGGCGATCAGAATTTTATTGAATTTTGTCAGTTCCAAATCGATACGTCCTCCTTCCGCTGCCAACCGACTCATTCCGCTCTAACCAGGAACAGCGGCTGTCCGTATTCGACCAATTGACCGTTTTCGACCAGCACTTCGACGATTTCGCCTTTCACTTCAGCCAACAGCTCGTTCATCAGCTTCATGGCTTCGATGATGCAGACCACGGATTTCTCGTTAACGCGGCTGCCCGCGGTTACATAAACATCGGCATCTGGTGATGGCGAAGAGTAGAACGTTCCGACCATCGGAGATACGATTTTATGTAAAGATTCGTCCGGTGCACTGGCTTGGGCAGGCACGAATGCCGCTGCTGTCTGGGCTGCAGGCGCTGCCTGAACCTGCGGCTGCTGCATCAGAACAGGAGCCTGCATCAACGACGCTTCGATACGTCCACCCTTGCGGATGACGACGCGTGCGCCTTCTTCCTCCAATTCCAGTTCCTGAACCGATGTACGGTCCAACAGTTCGATCAATTCTTTAATTTCGCTTATTTTAAACATTCAGGCACGCTCCTTAACATTTTCGGGCTTGTGCGAGTCTTTTTTCATGCAGCGTTTTGTAAAACGCAGGGCAAGCCGTTTAACTAACGTTATGTATTATATCACAACACCATAAAATAAAAAGAGCGGTCTCCCGCAGGAGATGCCGCTCTTTTTCCATTCATTCCGGTTCTGCTGATCCTGTCGATCGCTTGTGTGTTTAGCGACGATCCTGAGGTCCGCCGACAAAGGCCTGTTCCTGAGTGTCCAGGTTGTACGCGGTATGCAGAGCAGCGATGATGTCCTTGACCTTCTCGCCTTCGATTACGCAGGATACTTTGATCTCGGACGTGCTGACCATCTTGATGCTTACGCCCTGATCGGAGATCACACGGAACATTTCAGCAGCTACGCCCGGATGGCTGACCATCCCTGCCCCTACGATCGATACTTTGACCAGATCGGATTCGGAAGTCAGCTCACGGTACGGCACGCGGTCGCGGTTGCTCTCGATGACATGCAGCGCACGCTCGACGTCCGAGCCGTTTACCGTAAACGAGAAGTCGGCTTTGCCGTCCTGGGAACCGCTCTGTACGATAATGTCCACGTCTACCCGTTCCTGGGCGAGAGCGCCGAATACGCCTGCCAGTACCCCCGGCACGTCGGATACGCCCAGAATGCTGATCCGCGCCACATTTTTGTCATAAGCGATTCCGCTTACTACCACTCCCTGTTCCATGCTTGACTCCTCCTCCACTACAGTTCCTTCATTATAATTAAAGCTCGAACGAACAATCAGACGAACATTGTTATGCTTGGCATATTCGACGGCACGCGGATGCAGAACTGCCGCACCCAAATGAGCCAGCTCCAACATCTCGTCATACGAGATGGAGGGCAGCTTACGTGCACATTTGACAATGCGTGGGTCCGTTGAGTAAATGCCATCCACATCGGTATAGATCTCGCAGGCATCCGCGTTGATCGCCGCAGCCAGCGCTACCGCCGTCGTATCGGAACCTCCGCGGCCAAGCGTCGTGATCTCGCCTTCCGGGCTCATGCCCTGGAAACCGGCTACGATGACGATCTTGCCCGCATCCAGCGCCTTATGTACACGATCCGGACGAATATGAGTAATCCGTGCGCTGCCGTGGTTAGCTTCTGTTTCAAATCCTGCCTGCCAACCGGTAAAAGAGATGGCTTCGTGTCCAATGGCCTGAATCGCAATGGACAGCAGAGAAATCGAGATCTGCTCGCCGGTGGTCATCAGCATATCCATCTCACGTGCCGGCAGATTATCGCTCAGACGTTTAGCTGAATCAATTAGATCATCTGTGGTGTCTCCCATTGCAGATACGACAACCACACATTGATGACCTTCTTCTTTTTTCTCGGCGATGCGTTTGGCGACCCGCTGCATGCGCTCGGTATCACCGACAGAACTGCCGCCGAATTTCATGACGAATAATGACAAAACGTGTTCACTCCCCCGCGTGTTGCCGGAGCTAGTACCTTGACCGCATTGAATGTAAGGTTTACGTTCATCGGAAACACGCAAGGTTCAAGCGGGTTTTCGAGGAGCGTAAACTAACCTTTTAAGCGGTTAAGGTACGGGTCCGTGACCACGCACGGACGACTCCGGTCTATTTTATCGCTTTAAATGAGTATAATACGAAAACGCTTGAAGCTTCCATTGTTTTTTCGCGTAATTGTTTACACTTTCCGACGACAGTTTGCATGAACCCCATCAAAAAAGGCTTCCCACACCGCATAAACGGGTGGAAAGCCTGGGGTTTCGCAGCCATCAGTGCGTGTCTTCAAACCTCTATGGAAGCAGATTTGAAGACACGCACGGGTACTCTGTACCAAGTGAAGGTCAGGTTACGCTCGTCCGAAACGCCCTAGACCCGTGCGCGTTTCGGCCAAACGTAAACCCACTATTTAACCGGATACAGAGGACTAGGCCGACGAAATTCAACTTCGATAGCGATCAACTATGCGCGGGAAACGTATTTGCCTTCGCGTGTGTCGATCAGCAGTACATCGCCTTCGTTGATGAACAGAGGAACCTGAACGTTGTGGCCCGTTTCGAGCTTCGCGTTTTTGGTTGCGCCTGTTGCCGTGTTGCCTTTGATGCCTGGCTCTGTCTCCACAACCTTCAGCTCAACGCTGGTTGGCAGGTTGATGCCCAGGATTTCGCCTTGGTAGCTGATGATGTGTACGTTCATGTTTTCGCGCAGGAATTTGAGTTCCCATTCCAGCTGCTCGCTGGTCAGCGAAAATTGATCGTACGTTTCGTTATCCATGAAGGTATGTTCTTGACCGCTTGCATACAGGTATTGTACGCCACGGTTTTCAATTTGTGCACGGCCAATCGTTTCGCCCGCACGGAATGTACGCTCTACCGTGTTGCCGTTACGCAGGTTTTTGAGCTTGGAGCGTACGAACGCTGCGCCCTTGCCCGGTTTAACGTGTTGGAACTCGATTACGGTAAAGATGTCGCCTTCTACTTCGACGGTCAGGCCTGTTTTAAAATCGTTGACTGAGATCATGAAGGATCCCTCCTTGGAATGGTTGCTTGCTGATGATGAAGCTTCTTGATTGCCTTATGCCATTGGCAGAAGGGTCAGTTCTTTGGTCGAAGACGTAATAATCTCGATTCCGGTCTCGGTAATCACGATGTCGTCTTCGATCCGGACGCCGCCGAATCCCGGAATGTAGATGCCCGGTTCTACGGTGACGACCATGCCCGGCTTCAGGATGTCATCGCTGAGCTTGGACAGGCGAGGATTCTCATGCACTTCCATGCCGAGACCATGCCCCGTGCTGTGCCCGTAATTCTCGCCATATCCATACGACGAGATAATATCACGAGTCAGCGCATCCGCTTCACGTCCGGTCATGCCTGGACGAATCTTATCAAGCGCATTGAGCTGCGCTTCAAGCACGATGCCGTAGATCTCCCGGTGCCGGTCGCTGGCTTCGCCCAGCACAACCGTACGGGTAACGTCCGAGCAGTAACCGTTCAGCAGTGCGCCGAAGTCAAAGGTAATGAACTCGTTGCCCTGAAGGACGCGAGAGCTGGCTACGCCGTGCGGCAGAGCCGAACGTTCGCCGGAAGCGACGATCGTCTCGAACGACGACGAGGTTGCGCCGTTTTCGCGCATGAACATCTCCATCTGCAGATCAAGCTCACGCTCGGTGACGCCTGGACGGATCTTCGTCAGAATGTGGCTGAATGTTCGATCGGCCAGAACTGCGGCTTCACGCATGATAGCCAGCTCATCCTCATCTTTGAAGATGCGCAGACCTTCCACCAGCCCCGATACCGGCACCAGTTCGACACCTTCCAGCGCCGCGCTGTAACTCCGATACGTCGCAAATGTGACATGTTCCTGCTCGAAACCAAGTTTCGCTGCCGAACCCAACAGTCCCTTAACCGTTTCCATCACTTTTGGCGCATGCTCGACCACTTTAAAGTCTTTGGCCTGCTGCGGCGCCTGAGTCATATAACGGAAGTCGGTCAGCAGGTAGCTGTCGGTTTCGGTAATCAATACATAGCCGGCAGAACCTGTGAATCCGGTCAGGTAACGACGATTAATGTCACTGGCCACAAACATTGCGCTAATGCCTTGAAGAGACATTGCCTCGCGCAATTTGTTTACACGCTGCTGCATATTTTCTCCTCTTTCCCGGTGAACCTATTCAGTTCGTATTTTCCAGAACCTCAAGCGAAATTACCACATTACATTCTATCACACGCCTGCCCCCTATGAGAAGCCTTTTTCCGCGCAGTCCCGCTTCTGCTGCCGCCTGCCCGTTCGCTGGTATTTGCCTGTAAAATCCGATACAATAAAAAGAAATGTCTCCGGCGGATGTTTTGCATCGCTGTGGCCGAGGAGAAGCATTTCACAACTGTTTAGGAAGGTGAAAGTTTTGTCTGAAAAATCCGCTCCCGTCGCCTACGGCGGACAAGCCGTGATCGAAGGCGTCATGTTCGGCGGCAAGCACGTCAATGTTACCGCGGTGCGCCGCAAGAGCGGGGAGATCACTTTTCTCGAAGTGCCCCGTGAAGAAAAAAGCTGGGTTCGCTCGCTGCGCAAGATTCCGCTGCTGCGCGGCATCGTAAGCCTGGTGGACTCCAGCGTCAAAGGCTCCAAGCATCTCAACTATTCATTTGATGCCTATGCAGACGATGAGATGACGCCGGAAGAACGCGAAGAATTGAAAGCGAACAACAAGAAGGGAGAAGCCAAGCTCAGCCTGGGCGCCATCATCGGTGTAACAGCAGCTGCAATTGTCTCCTTTATTGTAGGAAAGATCGTATTTACACTGGTTCCTGTGTTTGTGGAAGACTTCCTGTTCAAAGGGGTATTCACCCATCAGATCTACCACAACCTCACCGAAGGCGGCATCAAGCTTGTTCTGCTGCTGCTCTATCTGTATCTGATCTCGCTCACGCCCATCGTCAAGCGCCTTTTCCAGTATCACGGCGCCGAACACAAAGTCATCACGGCTTTTGAGGCGGGCGAAGAATTAACACCCAAAAATGTACAGAAGTACACTCGACTGCATTATCGCTGCGGCAGCAGCTTTATCATGTTGACCGTCATCATCGGCATCCTGATCTACTCGTTGTTTAGTTGGGACTCGCTGGCTGAACGTGTCATCCAGCGCCTGCTGCTTCTGCCAGTCGTGATGGGCGTATCCTTTGAGTTCCTGAAGTTCACCAATGCCCTGCGCGATGTGCCGGTGCTTCGTTTCCTCGGTTACCCCGGACTGTGGCTTCAGCTGCTGACAACAAAGGAACCGACTGATGAACAGGTAGAAGTGTCTATTGCATCGTTCAACCGTATGCGTCAGCTTGATGCCGTATATGAGAAACAAGGTGTTCCCGCTTCGGCGCCGGACGCCCTACTCGATCCTCTGGAGGGTTGATGTCTTATGAGAAGACCGGGAATCGCAGGTTTTATCATCCTGGGACTGGCCGCACTTGGCATCTTTCAGATCATTAGCAAGCCGTCCTGGGATTGGCTGATCCCTCTTGCGGTCGTAGCTATCGTGACTCTGCTTTACTTCCTGCTCCCCAATGCCAAGCGTCCCAGCGGTTTCCGTCAGGGAGGCAGCAAGCAGCCCAAGATCAAACCTTCGGCGCGTACGCAGGAGAAGCTGGCTCGAATGTCTTCGTCTGGCGGCTCTGCCTCGAAGCCTTCCGCTTCACGCGGCAGCAAGCCTGCACCGACGACAGCCAAGAAGCGTAAAAACTATCCGTTCCAGGTCATCGAAGGACGTAAAGGCAAAGACGATGATAACATTCCCAAGTTTCATTAGAAATGTATTGCGCCTCACCGCTAATAAAAGGACGCAGCCTGTCGGATGACAGCGCTGCGTCCTTCTTTTTTATGTGCCGGATCTACACTGGTTTTCCAGGCTCATCCGATTCCATCAATTCGCCCAATACTGCTGAAGAACGCCGCGAATCTGGCTGTTCAAGAGATGTTGGGCGCGGAAGAAGATGTTGCCATCCACGTTATCATGGTTCTGCGTATATGTCAGATGATCGGTCAGCTCAGAAGCGCTGCCCCAGCCCGCTTCCGAAGTGCCCACCTTGTAAGCAGCCTCGCCGACATACAGTTTAACCTGGGTGCCTGCTACCGCGTTCGCCCACCAATCGACAATCTTTTTGTAATTGGCTGCGCTGTTCACACTGCTCCAATAGATCTGTGGAGCTACATAATCCACCCAACCATTTTTGATCCAGGTCAGAGCATCGGCATAGGTCGTATCATAAGCGGTCACGCCTGCGCGGGTGTCGGAACCCAGTGGATCGGTTGAAGCATTACGCCAGACGCCAAATGGACTGACCCCATAGCTCACTGCTGGTTTAACCGCATGAATGGACTTGCCCAGTGTCTGGATGAAGTCATTGATGTTGGCACGGCGCCAATCCCCTTTTTTGGTGAAAGATCCGCTGTTGTACTGCTTGTAGGTCGCTTCATCGCCAAACAGTTTGGAAGAAGATTCACCATATGGATAGAAATAATCGTCCAGATGGACACCATCCACATCGTAATGGTTCACCACTTCCATCACATCGTCAATGACCGACTGACGTGCCGCCGGAACACCTGGATTGATGTACATTTTACCATCAAAATTGATGATCCAGTCCGGGTGCGCTTTGGCAACATGGTTGGATGCCAAGCCTGAAGTCGAAGTCCCCGTGCTGGCGCGGAATGGATTAAACCACGCATGGAACTGCATGCCGCGTTTGTGCGCTTCTTCAATCATAAAGGCCAGCGGATCATATCCGGGGTCCTTGCCCTGCGTCCCGGTTAACACATTGGACCATGGCACAAGCTTGGACTGATACAGCGCATCTGCATTTGGACGCACCTGCACGAATACGGCATTAATGCCGGTTTCCTGGAGCTGGTCCAGCAGAGTCGTGAACTGCTGCTTCTGCTTGTCGGCACTCTTGCTGGACGGCCAGTCCAAGCTGGACACGGTAGCTACCCAGGCTCCGCGCAGCGCTGTCAGGTTCCCCTGATTATCAGGAACGCCCGGTGTAGGTACACCGCCCGATCCGTTTGGCGTCGTCAGCGTAATGGTCTGAGCGGCCTGATTCCATTCCACCGTCAGTCCCAATCCCTGTCCGATGAAGCGAAGCGGCACCATGATGCGTCCATTCAGACTGGTTACCGGCGCCTGTAGATCGACAGCATTACCATTGACAAAAGCCGTCATTGAGCCCAGCGGAATCGAGAGCAGAGTGCCCCCCTGGTTAATCGTAACGACTTTGTCCGCCTGGGACCAGTTAATCTGCGCTCCCAGACTCTCACTGACCAGCCGCATCGGTACAAGTGTGGTGCTGGCTACGACATAAGGATCGGCATCTCCACGAATCTGTTGTCCATCCAGATAGATCGAGATGACCGAAGCTGCGCTTGCACGCGGGCTGCTCCATCCGCTCCATACCGATACCAGCAGCAGTGCGGCGAGCAGAGCAATCAATCGTTGACGCCATTTCATGTTTGCGAATTCCCTCATTTCTCCTTGTTTTCGTCCGGCTTTGACTTGCACCTCCTCAGCCTTCTACTTGGTTATACGCTTTGTACCTGTCGATTGTAGCGGTGTTTGGCAAACAAAAAGGCATCTGTGCCGCGAGGCCACAGACGCCCTTTCTAATTTTCGCCAGGTCCCTCATCCTGAATGGACTTCAGCGCTTCAACCCGCTTCGGATCGCGGTTGAAATATTCCACCAGCGACTCAATCCGCGTGATCGAATCCCAGCTCAGATGGTGCTCGATGCCTTCCACGTCCGCGTAGATGAGGCTCTCCTCCACCCCGATAATCCGCAAAAATTCTTCCAGCAGCTGATGTCGATCCACCAGACGCTTGCCGATCTTTTTGCCCTTGCTCGTCAAAATCAGCCCACGGTATTTCTCATACACCAGGTATTCGTCCTTGTCGAGCTTCTGAATCATCTTGGTGACCGAAGAAGGATGAACCTCCAAACCTTCGGCAATATCCGATACCCGGGCGTAGCCCTTTTCTTCGATCAGTTGGTAGATGCGCTCCAAATAATCTTCCATACTGGGCGTTGGCATCCGCTTCCCTCTTTTCCTTAACTGGGGTCCGCAGCGCGGTTCCCCTCAATCATAATCCTGACACACGAACATCTCGCCTTTGAACCAAAGCCCCTTCCACAGGTCTTCGTCCAAAAAACGGCTCTTACTATGATACCTTTATTCGCAGTGCATTGGCAAGTTTGCGGCACAAAAAAAGAGGATAAACCGTTAGACGGTATACCCTCTACGAGCCGTAAGCGTTAGCAGCAGCATCAAGATCAGCAGCAGAACAATTGTAGCTCCCGGAGCAAAATTCCAGATCCCCGCTACAATCAATCCGACGATGACCGCAATCTCCGCCACCGCAACAGCCAGCACAATCGACATCCGGAAACTTTTGGCCAAGAACAGACTGCATGCCACCGGAATGGTCAGCAGTGCCGATACAAGCAGCGCACCAACAATCTTGATCGCCGTACTGATAACCAGCGCTGCCAGCACGGTAATCAGCATATTGAGCAGCTTGACCGGAAGGCCGCTCACCGCCGCCGCATCCTCTTCAAAGGTAAGCAGGAACAGCTCTTTGTAGAAAAAGACGACGACGGCTACTACCACGACCGTTACGCCGCCGACCAGATACAGATCGGTGCGCCCCAGCGTATAAATGCTGCCGAACAGATAGCTGGTCACATCGGTATTGTATCCCTGTCCCAGAGTGAACAGGAACGAGGCCATCGCTACCCCGCCGGACATAATCACCGCAATCGACAGCTCCGCGTACCCTTTATACGCCCGGCGCAGCTTCTCAATCGCAAACGAAGAGATGACGGCGAACACCAACCCGACGACCAGCGGATAGACATTAATGAGAAAACCAAGCGCCACTCCCGCAATCGTGACATGAGCCAGCGTATCACCGATCATCGACAGGCGGCGCAGAACGAGAAACATGCCAATCAGCGGCGCCGTTAGTCCAATCAACAGGCCGCCAAGCAGAGCACGCTGAAAAAAGTCACTGAACAAAATTTCCAAGTTACCGTCTCCTTACCCTTGCTCCGCCGACCCAACAAGCGGGATCGAATGTTTGAGGTTCGTCTCCCCGCAGTCCAGATCGTCGTGCGAATGACGCACGAAAAACTTGATCTTGCCGTTCTGCTGCCGAGGTTCCTTACCCAGATAGTCCTCCAGACGATCAATGTCATGCGACACCATCAGGAACGTGATGTTATGATGCTGGTGCATATGCCGGATCAGCTCGAAGAATCCATCCTGCGTCTCCGCATCAATCCCTACCGTCGGCTCATCCAACACCAACAGATCCGGACGATTAATCATCGCCCGCGCCAGGAACACCCGCTGCTGCTGACCGCCCGACAAGCGGCCGATGCGCTTATCCGCAATGTCCTCAATCCGCATGACCTGAAGCGCATCATCCAGCTTGGCCTTGGCGTCTTTGCTCAGGCGGCGGAACAGACTTTTATTGGTATACAGTCCCGAAGTGACCACCTCGCGCACCGTTGCCGGAAACAGCATATTCAGCGCATTCTTCTGCGGCACATAGCCGATACGCTCCCAGTCGCGGAAGCTGCGAATCGACTCTCCGAACAGACGAATCTCCCCGCTGGTGGGCGGCATGAGACCTACAAGCATTTTGAGCAGCGTCGTCTTCCCTGCCCCGTTGGACCCGACAATGCCGACGAAGTCGCGCTCTTTGACGCTGAAGTTCAAGTCCTTCATTACATGCTGATCTTTATAAGAAAAGGACACGTCACGCAATTCGATCATCGGTTGGTGGCAATCGATCGCCGGAATGGCAGACATGGCAATCCCTCCTTTTCGTTTGGCTGCGTTAAACTCCCTCTCTTATTGTAAGGCGAGCAGCAGATTTTGCAAATTCTTTTGCATGAGGCTGAAATAATCGTCGCCGTCCTTCGCCTGCTGCTCCGTCAATCCCTCGACCGGATTCAGCACCAGCGTCTCGACTCCCGCCTCACCAGCGAGCGTTTTCGCCAGCTTGTCGGACACCAGTTCTTCAAAGAAGATATAGCGAATCCCGTCTTCCTTGACCAGTTTCGCCAGATTCAGCATGTCCTGCGCTCGCGGTTCGGAATCCGGCGACAGGCCCATGATCGCATGCTGGGTCAGTCCGTAATCCCGCGTCAAATACCCAAATGCCTGGTGCGAGACTACGATTTCTTTTTTGGAGACGGTAGACAGCTTCTCGGTAAATTCCTGATCCAGCTGCTTCAGCTTGCCTGCAAGCGCCGTATAGCGTTCTTCATAGCCTGCTTTGTGTGCAGGATCGGCCTCAATCAGGCTGTCACGAATATTTCCTGCCATAATCAGCGCCGATTTGGGGCTGACCCAGGTATGGGGATCGATATGTTTGGCGTCGGCTGAATCCTCCGCATGTTCTTCACCTTCATGGTCATGATCTTCTTCAGCGGTTCCATGATTGTGCCCATCGTCTTCTGTTGTGGTAATCAGATCAATGCCCTGACTGACTTCAACGGCCTTCACTTTGGAATTGGAGTCCAGCCCCTTCAGGAAGTCTGGCACCCAACCTTCAAGCCCTGCTCCATTATAGAAAAAGAGCTGCGCCTTCGAGGTGTTCACAATGTCCTGACCGCGCGGCGTCCAGTCATGCGGCTCCACACCGGTTGGCAGCAGGTTGATAACATTCACGTCCTCACCGCCAATGGCAGAGGCAAATTCATAGATCGGATAAAAGGTCGTGACGACATTCACTTTTCCTTCAACGATGCTGCCTGTTCCACTGCGTCCACATGCGGACAGAATCAGCAGCAGGGCAAGCGACAGGAAAAGAGTCAGGCGGGCTGCCGTTTTTGAGCTGCGTTTCATAGGGGCTACACTCCGTTTCTTCATTAAAAATTCCTTCATTGAAAGTTGCTTCATCAGAACTGCTTCCCGCTCGGATGGAAACTCGCTTTCGATCCGCTGCATAAGCGGGATTGGCCAGGATCTGCATGTTTTCCACTAATCGTAACCTTATCGATTATAGGAGTCTGTCTATATATTGTCAACCTTTTTCGGTATATTTACGATTTAGAAAACGGCGAAAAAACGGGCTTCTCCCTCATGGGGAAAAGCCCGTTCGTCCAAGCGTTAATGTGATCTGGATATTACTTCACAATCGCTCCATTTGGCATCGAATCCGGTACAGTAGCCAGGGTCAGTTGATCGCCATGTGAAGCCGCCAGGATCATACCACGCGATTCTTCACCTCGCAGCTTAACCGGTTTGAGGTTGGTCACACAGATCACCTTACGACCGATCAACTCTTCCGGTGTATAGAACTTGGCGATGCCCGAGACAACCTGACGCTGCTCAAAACCAAGATCCAGTTGAAGCTTCAGCAGCTTATCTGCCTTCTTCACGGGTTCGCAGGCAATGACCTGTGCCACGCGCAGTTCGACTTTGCCGAAATCTTCAATACCGATTTCTTCCTTCAGCTCCGGCGCTTCCACTTCAGCGGCTGCCTCGGTCTGCGGTGCCGCTTCAGCCTTAACTGGCGTGCCGCCGCTCATCGATTCCACGATGTTGGCCACTTCTACTTCCACATCCAGACGAGGGAAGATCGGATCGCCTTTTTGCAGCTTCGTACCTGCCGCAATGGCATCAAAGTTCTTCGCGGTATCCCACTCTCTCCAAGCAGCCGCTTCGTCGCCTGCAATACCCAGCTGTGTCCAGATCCGCTCAGGTGCACGCGTCAGGAACGGTTGAAGCAGCAGCGAGGCGATCCGCAGACTCTCGATCAGGTGCCGCATCACGGACTCCAGCTCAGTCTTACGGCTGTCATCCTTGGCAATGACCCAAGGCTGGGTCTCATCAATATATTTATTGGTTCGACTCACGAATTGGCTGATTGCGGTCAGCGCAACCGAGAATTCCATACCGTCCATCGCCTGCTCCACTTTATCCACAGCGGCCGCTGCCGCTTCTTCCAGCGCTGCATCAAACGGCGTCACCTGACCGTTGTACGCAGGTACTTCGCCGCCCACATACTTGTCAACCATGGCAACGGTACGGTTGAGCAGGTTGCCCAGGTCGTTCGCCAGGTCAGAGTTAATGCGCTCTACGAAGCTCTCCGGAGTGAATTGTCCATCCGAACCAAACGGTACTTCACGCAGAACGTAATAACGCAGCGCATCCAGGCCGTAACGGTCAATCAGTTTCACCGGATCGATGACATTGCCTTTGGACTTGGACATTTTGCCTTCGCGCGTCAGGAACCAGCCGTGACCGAATACTTTCTTAGGCAGCGGAAGATCCAGCGCCATCAGCATGATCGGCCAATAAATCGTATGGAAACGCAGAATGTCCTTACCTACCAGATGCACATCGGCTGGCCAATATTTTTCAAACAAAGATGGATCTTCCGAACCGTAACCCAGCGCCGTGATGTAGTTCGACAGGGCATCGATCCACACATAAACGACGTGCTTGGGATCGCTTTTTACCGGTACACCCCATTTAAAGGTTGTCCGCGATACGGCGAGATCCTCAAGCCCCGGTTTGATAAAGTTGTTGACCATCTCGTTTTTACGCGATTCCGGCTGAATGAAACCTGGGTTGTCTTCGTAGTATTTCAGCAGGCGATCGGCATATTTGCTCATTCTGAAGAAGTAACATTCTTCCTTCACCAGTTCAACGGGGTGACCGCTTTCCGGGCTTTTGCCACCGATCACTTTGTTGTTCTCATCGCGCACGACATCAGCAAGCTGCGACTCCGTATAATACGTTTCGTCCGGGATGCTGTACCAACCTTCATACTCTCCCTTGTAGATGTCGCCCTGCTTCAACAGCCGTTCAAAGATGTCCTGTACAACCTTGATATGACGTTCTTCCGTAGTTCGGATGAAATCATCATAGGAAATATCGAGCTGGTCCCATAGGCTGCGGATGCCTTCTACGATTCCATCAATGAACTGAATAGGAGTCTGACCCGCTTCAGCAGCTTTCTGTTCAATCTTCTGACCATGCTCATCTGTTCCGGTCAGGAAACGAACATCGTAGCCGCGCAGACGCTTGTAACGGGACATGGCGTCCGCCGCCACCGTCGTATAGGTGTGTCCGATGTGCAGTTTACCGCTTGGATAATAGATTGGCGTTGTAATATAGAAGCTTTTTTTGTCCGTCATGCTCTCTTCTCTCCTCTGGAAAAATGATCGGCGATCGGCCACGTTGCTTGAGCCTGCATCGCAATAGCCCTCAACGGAGCGGAAGACATCAAAAAGACTCCCGCCCCATCATCAATGGGACGAGAGCCGTAAGCTCGCGCGGTACCACCCACATTCCCTTCGTTCTCACGAATCGAAGGCTCTGCCGGTCACACGTGACCGTCCATTAACGCTGGAACACGCTCTGCGTTCACTGTGTGCCGACCGTCATCTCGTACGAGCCTCTCTATTCAGAGAGTCGTTCGTGCCGACGATCCAACTTCAGCTTGCGCAAAGTTCCTCCGGGACCATATTCAAAGGTTGCTCCAGACCGGTTCCCACCCTCTATCCCGGCTCTCTGAGACTGGTTCTTCCTTCTACTCATCCGTTCTCAGGACTTTTGATTTCACCTTGCAATACAGAGAATATACAGAAAAAAAGCCCGCAGTGTCAAGCCTGCGAGCGGTGCGTTTCGGCATGTTCCTGCTCTGAAACCACTTTTTGCCCACGATTCTGGCGCGGCGGCACGGGATCATAGCCACCCGCATGCAGCGGATGGCACTTGGCGATCCGCTTGGCTGCAAGCCAGCTGCCTTTGGCTGCACCATGCACTTCGATGGCCTCCAGCGCATACGCCGAACAGGTGGGCACGAATCGACAGCTCGGCGGCGTCATGGGAGAAATAAACTTCCGATAAAAGCGGATAGGCCCCTGTACGACGCGGCGTGCGATCTTCATCGCGCTTCACGCTTTCCTGCGATGGAAGAAGTAGTCTCTTGAGCCGCTTCCTCTCGGCAGTCCTTGCAGTAACCGAAGACTTCAAATTTATGTTTGACCACTTGAAAGTCATCCGGCGACTCAGTCAACTGCATGGGACAGAACGTAATCGGGTAGGTTTTTTCACAATGCAGACAGATCATATGATGGTGGTGATGATCTTCGCTGCAATGCAGCTTGAACTTGACCCCCTCTTCAAAAACGATCTGCTCCAGCACTCCAAGCTCCTGCATCACACGCAAATTGCGATAGACCGTATCAAAACTCAACCCTTTGTATTTTTGACCCATATAGTCATAGACGTCCTTGGCGGACAGATAACCCGGTGCTTCAGCGAATAATTTCGCCAGCGTCTTGCGCTGGTCGGTAATTCGCAATCCTTGCTCCGCCATGATCTCAATAATGCGCTCCATTGAAAGCATCGGTCAAACCTCGCCTCCTGCCGTGTCCGGCTTATTCCTAAAAAACATCGCTTATTCGTAATGTCCTTCATTAATAATGCCCCAAAACAGACACAGAGTCAATGAAGCACATTCCCGCCTCGCAGCGAAAAACCCGGCTCCAAAAATTCGGAAGCCGGGTTTCGTTTCATAGACCATCCATGCCCTGCGTTTGATTATTTAACAGGAGGCATCTGGCTGAAGATCAAGTTGACTGACAGGTTGCTGCCCGGAGCCGGAGTGAACTCCAGGTCCACAGTCTGGGATGTGCTTCCGGTGCGGTACAATACCCCCGCTTCACTGGATGTATTCAGCCCAGCGCCGACAAGACCCATGCTCTGTGCGGACAGTTCCACAAGCTCTCCATTCACGACGATCCAGCCCAGGTACTTGCCTCCGCGGCCGTTGAACGTAATCAGGGTGTTAGGTGCAACATTGTCCAGGTGGATCTTGTACAGGACCCCAAAGTTGCCTGCGTTCGACTCCGAAGTGCTGTACGGTGCGTCTACGCCGTTCAGGTTCGGATCGCTGTCATTATCGCCCAGAACCAGCTTGCTTGGTGTCAGGCCGACTTGCTCGGTGACTTCAACAATTTTGGTTGCCTGCGGGTAAGTTCCGCGGTTATGCACGCCATCTCTAGGTACAACCGGCAGCAGCTTTGCTTGTTCGATTGGGTCAAGACTCGAATCGATCATCAATGTGCTGTAGGTGATCGGCTGGGAAGAATTCACATCTGCGATCAGCGAGATCACCATTCCGTTGGCCATCGGAATCGCGTTCAGCTCGGTCAAGATCACCTTGCTTTCGCCTGGTTGAAGCGTAACGCTTGTGCGTTTGTTTCCATCCCTGACCGCCTGGTGGTAACGTTGTACCGATACCTTACCTGCCGCCATTGCGAACGGGCTAGGACCGCCGAAGCCGCTATCCAGCGTATCGATTGTTGTTGGCGTTGCATTATTATTCGTTGCGACCACATACATGGTCGCCTTTTGATTTGTGTAATTCGCATGGTGGATCATGAAGCGCACATCGCCCGACAGGGTATCTTCATACAATTTGCCTGTGTTGTAGACAGATTCCGGGCTGTTGCTGCGATACAGGGTTACATTTTCCTGCGTATCATTATGCTGCACTTTTGGCATGGTAGGAACCGCTCCACCGTCAAACAGGAACTTGTTGCCCACCGGCACAAACAGCGCATTGTATTCATCCGGCGTATAAAGCGTCTCGTCCGTAATCGTGATCGTTTTCGATACGCTCGATTTGGCGCCTTCCGAATCCGTTACGGTCAGCACGATCGTCTGGGGTCCAGGGGTAAAGAAAGCGCCCTTCTGGTTTTCCCATGTGCGGCTGTTTGCCTCTGGCAGAGTGCCGTCCGGATCATAACTTTGATCGTTATAAGTGATCGGCTCACCCATACGGTAGGTATCTTTGTCGGTTGTAAATTGGGCGACAGGCGGTACGTTAGGTGCGGTAACCGTGATCGTCTGGCTGTATGGGTCACTCCATTGTCCCATCGAGTCCTGCACCGAATACGTAACCGTATAAGTACCTGGATCAGTGAACACATCCTGACGACCTTCCCAACGCTCATCCACGATTTGGTAACCACTTGGAGATGTGGACTTTGTGTTATAGGTCACGTTCGTCTCACCGGCTACAATCTTTTTGGGCTCTACAGTGAACGAAGCGGTAGGTTTGGATACAATATTCAACGTAATCGTCTTCGTCTTGTAATCGATGGTGTACGGAATTTTCAGAGCTTGGGTAATCGAAGTCAGCGGAACCATAAACGTATTTTTCTGCTGGAACGATGCGCCCTTCATCTTGGTTGGCACTCCATTAACGGTATACGTATCCGTACCAATCTTGAAGCGCAGCTCATCGCCAGCTTTGGAAATGACGGTTTCTCTGGTTTTCGCATCGTATGTAAGTTTGAGACCTACACGGTCAACGAAAGAGCGGACCGCGATATAAGAAACGCCGTTTTTGGCGGTCATCGGTTGTGCCGCAGTAAACGTCTGGCCCTTCTGATACATCTTGTTTCCGTTAATCACCAAGATAAGCTTGCCATTGTCTGCTGTAGCCGCTGCAAAATCAACAGCTGGCGTCGAAGGCGTGCTTGTCGCCGGGGTGTTGGTAGTCGGCGTATTGGTACTTGGTGTATTTGTCGATGGCGTATTGGCAGCCGGCGGTGTTTGCGTCGGCGACTGAGTCGGATTGGTAGTTGGTGTCTCCGCTCCAGGCTCAGTTGGCTCGTTTACAGATGGCTGTCCATCCACAGGTTGTCCATCTGTCGCTGGTGGGTTACCAGTGGTCGGAGCAGTTGGATCGGTTGGCTGCCCTTCCGTTGGTTGAGCGGTCGCTCCTTGAAGGTTCTGCTCGCCTTGAACGGGTTTGACTTCCGTTGTCGTCCCCGAAGTTGTAGTATTGACCTTTTGCGTGTTGGTCGTTTCCGTTTTCGTTGTTTCTGCTTTTGTCGCTTCTGCTTTTGTTGTTTCGGTTTGAGCAGATTGAATCGTAGTTGCGGGTGTCTGCGCTGCCGCAGGTGTAGAGCTCGACGGCGTAACGGACGCGGCCGATGCCGAAGGCAAGACGGCTGCGGCCTGCACGACAACCAGTAGAGCGATGATCGTGATTTTCTTCAGATTCATTTTATGGCTCCCTTTATAGCTAATTTTGGTCCTTCTCTCGCTAGTACCTTGACCCCTTAGAGGTTCGTTTACGTTCATCGAAAACCCGCTTGAACCGTACGAGTTTTCGATGAACGTAAACCTTAAATTTAACGGGGCAAGGTATTAAGCACATAGGATTAGACGCTGGAGTTCTACAAAAGTTTCTGCGAATTATAAAAAAACGGCCTTCCTTATGTAAGGAAAAGCCGCCTACTTTAACCTGCGTTAATGATTACAGCGCTTATAATTAAAAATTGAACTGTCAGAATTTTAGGTTTATCACCTGCAAAATCATTCTACGGGCTGCATCTGACGTCCTTCTTCAATCAACTGATAAGCACGTTTGACCTGTTCTTCTGTCGGAGAAGGTACCCCTTCCAGCGGATATTCTCTGCCGAGTTCCTTCCATTTATAAATACCCATCTGATGGTAGGGGAGAATTTCAAATTTTTCGACGCCATTCAGCGTACCGATAAAACGTCCAAGGTCTCGCAAGTTGTTTTCATCATCATGGATGCCAGGCACAAACACGTGGCGAATCCACATTTTTTTGCCGTGATCGGATAACCATTTTGCTGTACGCAGCGTTTGTTCATTACTGACACCAGTTAATACTTTATGTTTTTCATTATCAATATGTTTAATATCCAGCAGTACCAAATCGGTGACATCCAGCAAATATTCCAGTTTCTCTGCGTTATTGAATCCGTTGCTGTCCAGCGTCGTATGCAATCCCCAGCGTTCCTTCACTTCCCGGAATACTTCAGCTACAAAAGCAGCCTGCAAAGTCGGTTCGCCACCCGAGATAGTCAAACCACCACCAGAAGAACGATAATAATTCAGGTATGGTTGGATTTCGGCCAACACTTCTTCAACAGACATTTCTTTTCCGCCATCAAAATTCCAGGTATCTGGGTTATGGCAGTACTGACATTTCATTAAGCAGCCCTGCATAAACAATACGAAGCGAATCCCCGGGCCGTCTACCGTCCCGAATGTTTCCAGTGAATGTACGCGTCCTTTGTGACTCATTCGTCGTCACCCTTTCAATAATAACGGCGCTCACATCCTGCGAGCGCCGCATGTTTGATTATGAATGAACAGGTAGCCGGCCCGAAGACATCTAAGCTTCGGTACGAACCTCCGATCGTGCTTCCCAGAAACACGATTAGAGAATCTTGCGGTCTTACATGTTGTTATGGAACGTACGGTTGATAACGTCCATTTGTTGTTCACGAGTCAATTTGATGAAGTTTACGGCATAACCCGATACACGGATGGTAAGCTGTGGATAGTTTTCTGGATGATTCATCGCGTCAATCAGCTGCTCACGGTCAAATACGTTGACGTTCAGATGGTGCGCATTGCTGCCGAAGTATCCATCCAGCATCGCCACCAGGTTCGATTTACGCGTTTCTTCTTCTTTACCCAGTGCTTTAGGCACGATTGAGAAGGTGTTCGAGATTCCGTCCAGGCTTTCTTCATATGGCAGTTTGGCAACGGAGCTGAGGGAAGCCAGTGCGCCTTTTTTGTCACGACCGTGCATTGGGTTGGCACCTGGTGCGAATGGTTCGCCCGCTTTGCGTCCGTCTGGAGTTGTACCTGTTTTCTTGCCATAGACTACGTTGGAAGTAATCGTCAGGACGGATTGGGTTGGCATTGCATCACGGTACGTTTTGTGTTTGCGAATCATGCCCATGAATTTCTCAACCAGACCAACCGCGATTTGGTCAACACGGTCATCGTTGTTACCGTAGCAAGGGAAGTCGCCTTCGATTTCAAAGTCAACGGCGATGCCTTTTTCATTGCGGATCGGTTTAACTTTGGCGTATTTGATGGCGCTCAGGGAGTCCGCAGCTACCGACAGACCGGCGATGCCGCAGGCCATCGTGCGCAGGATGTCACGATCATGCAGCGCCATCTCGATGCGTTCGTAGCTGTATTTATCGTGCATGTAGTGGATGATGTTCAGCGCGTTCAGATAGACTTTGGACAACCATTCCATCATCGGGATATAACGTTTCATCACTTCGTCGTAGTCGAGATATTCGGAAGTGATCGCCGGGAATTCCGGTCCGACTTGAGCGCCGGATTTTTCGTCTTTACCGCCGTTGATTGCGTACAGCAATGTCTTCGCCAGGTTGGCACGTGCCCCGAAGAACTGCATTTGTTTACCGATACGCATTGCGGATACGCAGCAGGCAATCCCGTAGTCATCGCCGTAGATCGGACGCATCAGGTCATCATTTTCATACTGAATGGAGCTGGTTTCGATCGAAACTTTGGCACAGTATTTTTTGAACGCTTCTGGCAGTTGTTCCGACCAGAGAACCGTCAGGTTTGGTTCCGGTGCAGGTCCCAGATTGTACAGCGTGTGCAGGAAGCGGAAGCTGCTCTTGGTCACGCGAGTCGTTCCGTCTACTGCCATACCGCCGATCGATTCGGTTACCCAAGTTGGATCACCGCTGAACAGTTCATTGTAGTCTGGTGTACGCAGGAATTTGACGATCCGCAGTTTCATAACGAAATGGTCAACCAGCTCTTGGGCTGTTTCTTCAGTCAGTGTACCTTCTGCCAAATCGCGTTGAACGTAGATGTCGAGGAAGGAAGATACACGTCCCAGCGACATGGCCGCACCATTTTGTTCCTTAACCGCTGCCAGGTAGCCGAAGTATACCCATTGGAAAGCTTCTTTGGCGTTGGCTGCCGGTTTGGAAATATCCATACCGTGCATAGCGGCCATTTCTTTCAATTCGCCCAGTGCGCGGAATTGTTCGGAAATTTCTTCGCGCAGGCGGATCGTATTTTCGTCCATGCCATCGCCGACTGTTTCGTTGTGTTCCCGCTGTTTTTGCTTCATCAGGAAGTCTACGCCGTAGAGAGCTACGCGGCGATAGTCGCCGATGATGCGGCCGCGACCGTAAGCATCCGGAAGGCCGGTTACGATGCCGGATTTGCGAGCTGCGCGAATTTCCGGTGTATAAGCATCGAATACGCCCTGGTTATGCGTCTTGCGAATGTTCGTGAAGGTATCAACGATGGAGTCCGGAACTTCAAATCCGTATGCTTTACAAGCATCGATGACCATCCGGATACCGCCGTAAGGCTGAATGGCACGTCTGAAAGGAGCATCGGTTTGTACACCTACGATTTGCTCTTTTTCTTTATCCAGGTAGCCAGGTCCGTGGGAGACGATCGAAGCCGGTGTATTGACGTCAACGTCCCATACGCCGCCTCTTTCTCTTTCTTCCTTGGACAATTGGGATACGATTTTCCAAAGATCGTTTGTATGTTGTGTAGGGCCTGCCAGGAACTCTTCATTGCCCGTATAAGGTGTAAGGTTTTCGTCGATGAAGTTTTTGGTGTCTACATGGTTGGTCCACTTTCCGCCTTTAAAACCTCTCCAAGCTTCTGCATTTGCGCCTGTAATTTCTCTTTCGATAACCGACATGTGATTACCTCCATTTTGTATGTTTTACTGAGATCACGATCAGAAGAGGCATACCGTGTCTCCACTTCAGATCCCGAATCGCCGGTGAGCTGCCAACAAAGTGAAAATTATCACATTTATCGAAAGACTTCGGCTTGCATCGTTGGCCTTTTCTCCTGATGTCTGGGGGACCTTCATGGCCTTATTATGCGCCCATTACTCCTGAGATACTGTGAGATTTATCACACTGAGCGGATTTTTTATGATTTTTATCACTTTTAAGCCCGCTTCCAGAAAAACACTGCAAATTATGACTGTTTTTCATTCTTTCAATTGGCAGTTGACTTGTACCGCTGGTCATAAAAAAGCGGCACATCCACCGAAGTGAATGTGCCGCATAATCCAAGTTGAAGAGTAAAGCAGGCTTAACTGTCCGTTCCGATCTTAGTCTTCAAATCTTCCGTAGAAGGCGTCACGATAGACGTCAGCCAATTCGGTTACAAGCGGCAGTTTAGGGTTTGCTGTTGTGCATTGGTCTTCAAAGGCACGGTCAGCCAGGTAATCGACACGCGATTCAAACTGTTTGGCATCGAATCCAAGCTCCTGGAATGTAGCCGGGATGCCCAGTTTTTGGTTCATTTCGCGGATCGCTTTAATCAAGCTCTTTACGCCTTCCTCCGTCGTTCTAGCCGGCAGCCCCAGGATACGGGCAATTTCAGCATAACGCTCGTCGGCTACGAAATGCGTATATTTAGGGAAAGAAGCAAATTTCGTCGGTTTTTTCGCGTTGTAGCGAATGACGTGCGGCATCAGGATCGCATTCGTACGACCGTGAGCTGTGTGGTATTCGCCGCCCCATTTGTGCGCCAAGCTGTGGTTGATGCCCAGGAACGCGTTGGCAAAGGCCATACCTGCCAGTGTCGAAGCATTGTGCATTTTTTCGCGTGCTACTTTGTCGCCGGTCAGAGCCGATTTTTCCAGGTTGGCAAAGACCAGTTGGATGGCTTTGATCGCCAGACCATCCGTGTAATCACTCGCCATTACCGATACATAAGCTTCGATGGCGTGAGTCAGTACGTCCATACCTGTATCGGCAACCGCCACTTTAGGCAGCGAGTAGACAAATTCCGGATCGACAATCGCTACGTCTGGAGTCAGCTCATAGTCAGCCAGCGGATATTTGGTATTGCCATTTTCCTTGTCGGTGATGACAGCGAACGAAGTGACTTCCGAACCTGTACCCGATGTTGTTGGAATCGCAACGAATTTCGCTTTGCGGCCCAGGCGTGGGTATTTGTAGATCCGTTTGCGAATATCCATGAATTTTTGTTTCAGGTTATTGAAGTCGGTGTCCGGATATTCATAGAACAGCCACATGCCTTTTGCTGCGTCCATTGGCGAACCGCCACCCAGTGCGATGATGCAGTCGGGTTGGAAACGTTCCATCATGGCGCGGCCGCGTTCTACCGTCGTTGTCGATGGGTCCGGTTCAACTTCCGAGAAGACTTCGATCGCTACCGGAGTTTGACGTTGACGCAGGAAGTGCTGCACTCTTTCGACATAACCCAGCTGTACCATCATTGGGTCAGTAATGATTGCTACACGCGTGATGTCCGGCATCTTAGCCAGATACTGCGTCGCATTTTTCTCGAAATAGATCTTATCCGGTACTTTGAACCACTGCATATTCACGGTACGACGCGCCACCCTTTTCACGTTAATCAGGTTCACAGCAGTTACGTTCGACGATGTCGAGTTGCGGCCATACGATCCGCAGCCCAGCGTCAGCGAAGGCAGATTCGTGTTGTAGATGTCGCCGATTGCCCCGTGTGTCGAAGGCGAGTTCACGATGATCCGACCTGTTTGCAGGCGGTTGGCGAAGCGTTGGATAACGGCACCATCGTTCGAGTGGATGGCCGACGAGTGACCCATACCGCCGAATTCAACGACTTCCGCTGCGCGAGCAATCCCTTCGTCCGCTGTTTTCACTTTGTAGCAAGCCAGTACCGGGCTAAGTTTTTCTGCCGACAGTGGATATTTCGTGCCTACACCTTCGATTTCGGCAACCAGGATTTTGGTCGTAGCCGGAACCGTAATGCCTGCCATTTCAGCAATTTTCACAGCCGATTGACCGACGATTGCCGGGTTAACCGCACATTTCTCCACGTTCATTGCGCTTGGTGTCAGTTTGGCGATTTCTTCTTTATTCAGGAAGTAACAGCCGTTTGCAATCATTTTCTTTTTCACTTGATCGAAAATAGGTTCTTCAATGATAACCGCTTGTTCCGATGCGCAGATCATCCCATTATCGAACGACTTCGACAGGATCAGGTCGGTGACCGCTTGATCGATGTCTGCCGTTTTTTCGATAAAGGCCGGTACGTTACCCGGGCCTACGCCGAGTGCCGGTTTGCCACAGCTGTATGCTGCACGAACCATCGCACCACCGCCGGTTGCCAGAATCAATGCCACGTCATCGTGGTTCATCAGGATGTTCGTTTTGTCCATCGAAGGTTTGTCGATCCATTGGATACAGCCTTCGGGCGCACCCGCTTTGACTGCTGCTTCGTGAAGAATTCTAGCAGCTTCGGAACTGCAGTATTGCGCCGATGGGTGGAACCCGAATATAATAGGGTTACGTGTCTTGATCGAAATCAGCGCTTTGAACATCGTTGTGGAAGTCGGGTTGGTGACAGGCGTAATCCCCATTACGATCCCTACCGGCTCCGCGATCTTCTGGAAGCTGTCATATTCGTTATCTTCGATGACGCCTACCGTTTTATCATTCTTGATGCTGTGATAGATGTACTCTGTTGCGAAGAGATTCTTGGTGATCTTGTCTTCGTACACGCCGCGTTTCGTTTCTTCGATAGCGATCTTAGCGAGATACATGTGCTTGTCCAGGCCGGCCAGGGCCATTGCTTGCACGATGGTATCGATTTGCTGTTGATCCATTTGCATGAACGCTTCTTGCGCTTTATTCGCCTTATCGATCAGCTTTTGAATTTCTTGTTCAGCGGTAAGTTCAACAGTACGGGCGGCTTCATTTTTCACTGCCATTTCCCTCATCCTCCTCAAGATGTTTGCGTTGTTTTCTCTACGCCACTGATAATAGCACATGGATTTCGGTTTGGGAAGTGAAAATTTTCACAAAATATTTTTTGCCTATTTCCCCGTCACACCGCGGATTTCGGTTCGTACTTTTCTCTCATTAATGGGCAAAGGACAAAGTTCAAATTAAGCTTGTAAAAATTTTCTCAAACTTTTCCTTTCTCCCCGCAGCCTGATCTTCGATGAAACCTAAACGCCGTATAAACTCATTGAGAGGCCATTCAAGCTTCTCCCTTTTTGTGTTCCATAACTTTGATTTGAAAATAATCGCCAAATTAAAAGCTGAAATAAAAGTCTAAAAATTTATACAAAAAATTGTCTAATATGAATTGACAAAACCCCCGACATCCGGCATGATAAAGACATAAAGTGAAAAAAGTCACAATGTTTGATATTTCGCCACTATTTCAGGGTTGGCAACACTCCAAAAACTTGAAATTTTCGGTTATAATTAATTTAAAATTTGATTAACAACAGCGTTAGCTTGTACTTATTCAAACGCCGATTCAAAGTGTGCGCTTGCGCAAAGGAGATGTTAATGATGAGCCAGTACCACCACGCCACCGATCATAGAGGGAACACCGGCTGCTTCTCGGACCAAAACATGAAACGTCTGGAAGTTGTGATGAAAGACCGTCATATTCCGGAAGGTTCGCATTTGTTCTGGGAAGGAGATCTTGCCGATAAGCTGTATTATATCAAAAGAGGCCGGGTCAAGCTGACCAAATCGACCGACGAAGGCAAAGAGCTCATCCTTTACATGTACCAATCCGATGACATGGTTGGACAAGCCGATCCTTTCTTCAGCAGCAAGCACAGCTTCACCGCCGAAGTGATCGAAGACACCGAAGTGGGTGTGATTGAACATAAAGACCTGGAAGTCTTGATCTGTCAGCACTGCGACTTCGCTATCGATTTTATGAAGTGGATGGGGATTCATCATCGACTGACGCAGACCAAATTCCGCGATCTGATGATGTATGGAAAACCTGGTGCACTCTGCTCGACTTTAATCCGCCTGGGCAACACGTATGGGGAAAAACACGACGACACCATTCTGATTAACAAAAAAATCACCCATACTGATCTGTCCAACATGATCGGAGCTACCCGGGAGAGCGTCAACCGAATGCTGAGCGATCTGCGTAAAAAAGGCGCTGTCGAATATGAAAATGGCATGATCGTAATTACCGATCTTGCTATGCTTCAAGAAGTCTGCCACTGTGAACTTTGCCCCAACGAAATTTGCCGGATCTAAGCGATCCGGCTTTTTGGCGTATTAAGATTTCTCCAGGGTCAACTCCACGTAATCTCCCGGTTGAAGCTGCATATCCAGTCCACGATCCGCATTCAGTTCTTTCCCATTCACTTTCAGCACCCAACGTTCCTGGGGTTTGGTAGCATATCCTTCCTGAGCGTCCGGACTTGCCTTGACGAGGCGAATCGTTCGATCATTTTCGGACATCGTGACTAGTCCGCTGGCCTTTAATACATCCCGCACCATATTCCCTTCCTTATAAGGGTGCGCATAAGAGCCGCCGAGATCAGGATGTTCCTCACCGCCGCTAATCAGCAGCGTATTCACCGGCTCACCTTCATTACCTGGCGCTTCGATATAGACAAGAATCTCGTCCCCGGGCTGCACACGCGTACTGTATTCGTTATCGGGCACCGCCTTGCCATTTTTCTTGACCGCCCAGACCAGCTCGGAATGCAGTTCCGTTTCGTCCACCGAGGCAATCTTGCCATAATTATCAAACTGTACAATCCCGCTGCGTTCCAGAGCGTCTCGAATCGTATCTTCCGTCCGATAGACGCTGACCAGTGAACGGTTTTCGTTCGGCATATAGATGCCTCCGTCAACAACCAGTCTAAAGTTCTGCCCGCTGCCTGCTTCGCTGCTGTCTGCTGTAAGCGAGTCCTGTTGGCGTACAAGCAGAGCTGCGGCAGCCACCGCGATCACAAGTAGAACAGCAAGCACGAACAGCAGGATGCGCTGATCGGGAAGCTTGATTTTTGTCCGCATAAGCCTTGATTCCTTCCTCCCGATTCGAGCCGCAGCGCGGCTTAGGGGTGATGTACCTTCCTGAACATGATCTCTTTTATTGTAACAAATTCAGAGGGCCATTCTCAAACCCAACATCCTGCCAATCACCGTGATCCACAAAAATACGCATAAAAAGAACCCCTCCTCACGAAGGGGTTCTTCTCGTATAAAGCTCTTGGGTCTACTCGACCCAGCTCTCCGCCCATACTTGAATTTGCTGCATAACCGGCTGAAGCGCACGGCCTTTCTCAGTCAGCTCATATTCGATGCGAACCGGAGTCTCGGGATACACGTGGCGTACCAGAATTCCTTCGGCCTCCAGATCTTTCATCCGCTCCGACAACATCTTATCACTCATCATCGGAATCTGGTTGGAAATATCCTTGAACCGCTTAGGGCCGCTCATCAGGGTCTGAATGATAAGACCATTCCAACGCTTGCCGAGGAACGAAAATGCACTTTCAAATCGCGGACATAATTGCATTTGAATTTCACTCTTTTGTTCTATCATAGATGATCACCTCTTAGAAGATTCCCTCTGAAGAGAAGCTTACGTTTAGTTAGTTTATTTCATATTAACACATTTCCAAGAAAAAGAAAATGCTTTTAAGAATTATTTTTTGCCTCTAAAAAATGTTTTAGTGCCGCCAAATCCTGCTCAATGACCGACTCTAATGAACGGTTGTAAATGACGGCTGCCGGATGGTACAGCGGGAAAATGGAATAGATTCGCTCCCCGAACGTATAGGCAGAACGTGGATCGTCGGGATCTTCCAGATGAAGAATCGGTCCTTCGATCACTTTACCGTGCAGAGAAGAAATCGTCTCATGACTGCCAATCAAACGGTGCAGCCCGATGTTTCCCATAGGCACGATCACCTGGGGTTGAACCAGCTCAATCTCCGCATCCAGAATGGGTGCATGCGCCAGCACTTCATTTTTGGTCGGCGTCCGATTGGAACGGCTGATTCGGGGAACCACTCCAGCAGGTGTTCCAGCCACCACCTTGTCTTTAAAGGGACGACTTCGCACCGCACTTGAAATGTAAATCTCCTGCCGCGTCAGTCCCAACTTCTCCAGATACTCCTCCAGCACTTTGCCCGCTTGTCCGGTAAACGGCCGACCTTCTACGATTTCGGTGGCGCCCGGTGCCTCTCCCACAAACATGATCTTGGCCGGGATGGCTCCCTGACCAAGCAAAAATCCTTCCAGGTCATAGCCTTCGGCTCGGTGCAGACACTCCTGAATGATCGTTTCCGCTACCGGTGCGCTGCCAAACGTTACCTCCATCGCCATCCCCCTCTCTTCCTTTCCTACCTATTGATTAACGGGTATTGTCATTATTTTACCCCAAATCCGATAAGGCGCAAACCTCATTATTGATAACGCTTTCTTCTATTAAAAAGAAAACCGCCTTTTCGCCAGAAGCGAAAAAGCGGCAGGTTCATCCAACTTCGGTTCTACCCAATCAACGTTCTCACATCTGCTGCCGCAAGGCAGCTCTCTGTGATTAGACCAATTCTGGTGCGTGCAGAGGACGAAGCGGTTGAGCATTGCCATATACCGGCTTCGCTGCGGCTGTTGGGTAAGCCCAACGAACCGAATTGGCGATTACGCGGATGATGTCCCGGTTGTAGTAAGTCGGATACGTCTCATGACCCGGACGGAAGTAGAAGATTTTACCCGAACCCCGGCGGAACGTGCAGCCGCTTCGGAATACTTCACCACCGGAGAAGTTACTAATGAAGACAATCTCATCCGGATTCGGAATGTCGAAGAATTCGCCGTACATTTCTTCATGTTCCAAGATGATATTTTCGCCAATGCCTTCTGCAATCGGGTGTGAAGGGTTTACGGCCCACAGAATTTCCTGTTCGCCCGCTTCGCGCCATTTCAGGTCACAGCCTGTGCCCATGAGCTTCTTGAATGGTTTCGAGAAGTGACCCGAGTGCAGGACGATCAGGCCCATGCCTTCACGTACACGCTGCGCTACAGCTTCTGCGATCGAATCATCAACCAACTCATGTGCCATATGGCCCCACCAGATCATGACATCCGTCGATTCCAATACTTCGCGTGTCAGACCATGATCGTCTTGGTCCAGGGTGCAGGTACGAATATTGAAGCCTTCAGGCATGAGCGCACGTTCGAGCTGCTTATGAATTCCGTCCGGATATACGGCTTTAACTTCTTCGTCTCTGACTTCGTGTACGAATTCGTTCCAGATGGTTACGTTAATCATGATTGGTATCCCCTTAGTTATGACTGTGTAATTTTGAAGTTCCTAGACCCACCACATTTCTCCCGCAGGCTCTTCGATAAGGATCTGCTGGAGATTACGAACGGCTTTGCCGAAACCTTCGTCTACGGACATCAGGCCGTCTTCGTGTTCGATACTGACGACATAATCATAGTTTTGCAGACGCAGCTCGCTAATCATGTCCGACCATACTTTGAGATCGTGACCATAGCCGACACTGCGGAAGTTCCAGGCGCGGTCTTGCATTAAAGTATAAGATTGCATATCGGTCAAACCGTGCATATTTACGTTATTTTGGTCAATCGTGATGTCTTTGGCATGGAAGTGATGAATGGCGCCGGCACGTCCGAGAATTCGGATCGCCTGAACCGGATCGATGCCCTGCCACCACATATGGCTTGGGTCCAGGTTGACGCCTACCGCTTCGCAAGTGTGTTCACGCAGCCGCAGCAGCGTAGCTGGCGTATGAGCGGAGAAACCGCCGTGCAGCTCAATACCGACTTTAACGCCATGATCCTGAGCGAACTTTCCTGTCTCTTTCCAGTAAGGAATGACCTTGGTTTCCCACTGCCATTTCAGAATGTCTTGATAATCATTGGGCCAGGGTGCAACCGGCCAGTTCGGATATTTGGCGTCTTCGTGATCGCCCGGGCAGCCCGAGAAGGTATTGACGACCGGGACTTCCAGACGCTGTGCCAGTTCGACCGTTTTCATAAATACGTCGTGGTCGGCCTGTGCCAGAGCTTTTTGCGGGTGAAGCGGGTTGCCGTGGCAGCTGAGTGCACTGATAATCAGGCCGCGAGAGTCTATCGCTTTCTTGAACGCATCCAATTTTGACTTGTCAGCGAGCAGTTCTTCCGGGTTGCAGTGTACATTTCCCGGGTTGCCGCCTGTAGCGATCTCAACGGCTTTCAATCCTTTTTCCACCACATAATCGAGCGACTCTTCAAATCCCCGTTCGTTGAACAGGACCATGAATACTCCAAGCTTCACTATCCGAACCTCCCTGGTTATTATATCCGTATTTTAGCGCTAATCTGAATAGGAAAGAGGTGCGAAAAACCCCCTCTTTCCCACTTGCGTCCCACTAGCGAATTGTACCAATTTCCTTAGTTGAAGTACACGGCCTTGCCCGTTTTGGAAGATTCGTAAATCGCTTCCAAAATCTGTGTAACTACAAGCGCCTGCTCCGGTTTAACCACAGGAGCTTTATCTTCCAGAATCGCTTCCAGCCATTGACGTGCTTCACGATCTTCTGCGTTCTCCGAACCACCGTCATAGAACGCTACACCGCCGGAACCAAAGTCCACTTTGGTCTCGATCAGGCGGCTGCGGTTCTCGCCGTTAATATGCAGGCCGTCCATCATGTCCGCGCCGCCTTCGGTTCCGCACAGCAGCGTCTGAGCTTCGCCAAATTTGCGTACGTTAAGTGCCCAACTGGATTCGAGTACGATGGTCGCACCATTCTCCATCTTGATGAAGCCAAACGCGGAATCTTCAACCTTGAATTGTTCAGGGTCCCAAGGTCCAAAGGCATTGGCAGCGTTCTCGCGGCTGCCCAGCTTATGGAAGGTCGAACCCATTACGCTCTGCGGCTTGTAGTTGTCCATCAGCCAGAGAGTCAGGTCAAGTGCATGTGTGCCGATGTCGATCAGCGGGCCTCCGCCCTGCTTCTCTTCATCCAGGAATACGCCCCAGGTCGGCACGGCGCGGCGGCGAAGTGCAATCGCTTTGCCGAAATAAATGTCGCCCAGCTCACCTTTTTCGCACATATCTTTCAGATGCAGGCTGTCGTCGCGGAAGCGGTTCTGGTAAGCGATGGACAGTTTTTTGCCCGTGCGATTTGCGGCTTCGATCATCGAACGCGCTTCTTCGGTCGTCTTCGCCATTGGCTTTTCGCACAATACATGCTTTCCGGCTTCAAGTGCAGCAATGGTGATCTCGGCATGCGAATCATTCGGTGTGCAGACATGCACCACTTCGATGCTCTCGTCCTTGAGCAGCTCCTTGTAGTCGGTATAGACTTTGGCACCCTCTGCACCGTATTTGTCGGCGGCTTCCTGAGCACGGGATTCAATCAGATCGCAGAAAGCGACCAGGACCGCTTTATCTTGTCTCGACAGGGCGGGAAGGTGTTTACCATTGGCGATGCCTCCGCATCCGATTACGGCGACGTTAAGCGTTTTAGACATTCAATTTTGCTCCTTCAGCTGCGTATTTTTTGATCCATTCCATGCTGGTTGCGATGCTCTCAAGCGGCTTGCCACCTGCGCAGTAATCTTGTTCGACAACGATCCACTCCACACCTGCTTCGATTGCGGCATCCGCAATGGCTTGGAGATTGATTTCACCGGCACCAAGCTCCGCTGTGATGGCCTTGCCATCAGCATCGCGGGTCATATCCTTGAGGTGGATGATCGGCAGACGGCCTTTGTAGCGATGGATGTACTCTACCGGATCGTAGCCACCGTAGTGTACCCAGCAGGTATCCATTTCTACTTTCAGATCTTCAGCCGAAACCGTATCATACATGGCATCGAATACCGGCTTGCCATCGATTTCTTCCGTCATCTCGAAGTCGTGGTTATGGTAGCAGAGCACGCCGCCTTGTTCACGGGTATGTGCGCCGAGCTTTTTGAGATTCTCGAATACTTCGCTCCAAGCACGATCTTCTTCGACCATGTAAGGGACGATCAGCGTGTGGTTCCCAATTTGTTTGTTATACGCGAGTTCTTCGTCCAGATGTTCCAGAAGTTGATGATAACCCGTATGTGTGCCCAGTGCTACGAGTCCAAGCTCGTCGAGGATCGATTTGACCTCTTCTGCACCATGGCCGAAAAACGTATGGAACTCCACGCCTTGATAACCCAGAGCAGCTACTTTTTCGAGTGTTCCACGGAAATCTTTTTCCATTTCTTCGCGTACGGTGTACAACTGAAGTCCTACTTTAGCCATTGTGAGATCCACCTTTTCTACAAATTATAATTTGAGCGAATCATGCCTTGCGGCGGGAACCTTATAGGAACTTTCCAGCGTGACGTGCCGACTCTCTGCGGATGAGCGCATAAAGGCGTGCATGGCTTCCAGCACGTGATAAGCCAGTTCACCGCCAGCGCGGTGCCTCCGGTTCTCACGGATACTCTTCACCATATCTTCTACGCCAAGTCCACGCTCATTGCGTGCACTGTCGAACACCGGTTTCAGCGTCTCCCAATTGTCGGAGCCGGCTCGGCGCAGTCTGACATCCCCACCGAAAAAGTTCGGATCGGGCAAAGATAATGTGCCTGTGGTTCCGTAAATCTCCATCTTGGGCAGTTCGGTCGCTCCCCGAACATCAAAACTCATAATCATGGTAACGATCGGTCCTCCGGCAAAATCCAGCGTACCGGCCAGATGCGTAGGCGTCTGTACGGAAATGGGAGTCCCCGCTTTGGGACCTGAACCAACGAATCGATCGGGAATCTGAATCCCGGTCGAAGAGCCAATGCGCTGGATCGGACCCAGCAGATTGACCAGTGCGGTCAGGTAGTAGGGTCCCATATCGAACATCGGCCCCCCACCATAAGCGTAGAAAAATTCGGGATCGGTATGCCAGCCTTCGGGTCCTCCACCCAACATGAAGGCAGTGCCCGCGACCGGACGGCCGATTAGCCCTTCCTCGATGGCGCGGCGAGCCGTAGTGACTCCAGCTCCCAGGAAAGTATCCGGCGCGCAGCCTACTCTGAGGTTCCGCCGACTCGCTTCGCTTAGAATCAGACGAGCATCCTCAAGCGATATGGCAAGAGGCTTCTCTCCATAGACATGCTTGCCTGCTTCCAGAGCAGCCAGATGAACCGGAGCATGACTGGCAGGAATGGTCAGGTTGATAACAAGTTCAATGGATTCATTCGCCAGCAGCTCCTCCACCGTGCAAGCGGTTGCAATGCCGAATTCAGCGGCCCGTTCTTGCGCCTTCTCCATAACGCGGTCAGCCACAGCTACAACTTCGACCCACTCGCTTGCCGCGAGATTCTGTAAGTATATGGCACTGATATTGCCGCATCCTACGATGCCGGCCTTCATGCGTGTCAAGAGAACACCACTCCTTTGTGTCGATTGCCGAGTCGCTTTCCCTCAGGAAAGTTCCTCGCTTTCGGTTGTTCGTGGTTGGCTCGATTTCATGGTATTACAAATCGTTTTGTATTAAAATGAAGAATATAATCGAAACATGAACAATCTGGTCATTATTTTAATTTTATTTTTTCAAGGAGCCGCCACTATGTACACAACCGAACCCGCCTGTCAGGTTCTCATGGCAGGATTTTCCTTCCACCGCACGCCGTTCCATGTCCACCGGACCGAGGGACTCGGCAGCTACCTGTTTCGGTTGCAGACCGACGGAACCTCCGAAGCACTTGTAGATGGCTGCATGCAGCTTGTTGAAGCCGGAGATCTGCTGCTGTATGGACCCAACGATACGTACGAACTCAAGATTTTCCCGCCCGCGCCCTCAGGCAGCCGTGAGCGGCCTATGGAGAGTGGAGATTATCACATTTTCTTTGACGGCGAATGGATTGATCGCTGGTGGAACGAACGCAAGCGTCCCACAAAGATTAATATTCCGCTCAGTGAAGGAATGATTGGATTGTTTCGCCAGATTGTGATTGAACAACGCCGAATCTCCAATCCCGATCCACGCATCTCCGATTATTATCTGCGTATTCTATGTCTGGAAATGGATCGTCTGATTAGCGAACAGCCGATCTCCTCGGGTAAGACCTTTCTGGCTCACCGAATCAAACACTACATCGAAGAAAATGCCTCCTCGCTGTTTAAACTGGAAGATGTCGCCGCTCATGTTGATACCAGCGTCTCACGCTGCGTCCATCTGTTCAAGGATACCTTCGGCATCAGTATTATGCAGTACGCGCTGGAAGTCCGACTTGACATGGCCAAGGAACGAATCGTCTTCAGCCCCATGCCGCTCGAACAGGTCGCAGAGACGTCCGGTTTTGCCAATTACACCTACTTCCATCGCGTGTTCCGCAGCAAATTCGGGATGTCCCCCAAGGAGTTCCGTCATACGCGCCAGGAGAAAATGTAACTCAACCGTCTTGTCTTTTCAGCGAATAATTTAAGCGAATAAGCAGCTATGCAAAAAGCCCGCGAAGAACGCCAAACATTCGGCGTACTCAAGGGCTTTTTGGGGGATATGAATGTCGGAAAGACTTATCCGCGCTGTTTGCGGTCACGAAGTTCAATGGCTTCGGCTACCACCATGCCCAGATCTTCATTGCCGAACATCGTCAGCACGCCCAGCAGGGTATCATCCGTGATGTCGCCAGCCTCTTCCTTGGGGACGGTCAGCTCAAGCCCTCGCGCCAGACGCTCATTCGCTACCTGCTCGGGATATGCTTGGGTATACAGCTCTACCGGGTCCAAATCGTTGTTGATACACCATTGGGCATAAACCAAAATCATCATATCTTCTTCCTGCCGATAAGCCTGGACGATTTTCTCCTGGGTCTCTTTCTCGATCTCCCGTCTCCCGGCTGCGCTGTCGTAACGTTCGTAATCGACGTCGCGGTTCTCATCATAATCATTCATCGCTTGGTTCCTCCTCAATTCGATCATTATTTGAGTACAAGACGGCATGTTCACAAAGACTTCGCGGCCTGCTCTGCCCACTCATGCGAAGCCAGCACCCGACCTGCCCGTATCGCACACTGCTGCGGCTGATCCAATGTATCCAGAAAATGCTGCACCGCTCCCGTGAACCCCCGGCGGTAAAGGATATTGTCCCAACTGCCATAGACCTGCTCCTGCGGCCAATCGCCTGCCTGAACCCAGGATGCCCGCTCCAGGTCTTCGACGATAGCCGTGCGACCGCTGCCGTGCAGCTCCAGTCGCTCCAGATCACGCCCTGCCGAACGCACCATCCCGTAGCTGCCGATTCCGCTGCCCAGGCGCAGCGTGCCGAAGGCCTGAAGCATCCGTCCCTGTTCATCCGTGTCTAACTCGGCAGACCGAATCCGGCCATCTCCATCACCCAGCCAGTACAGCAGATCAAGCATGTGAATCAAGTCATCGTAGACCGTCTCGCGTGCCGGTCGATGATGCAGGTGGGTGCGGTGCTTCATGGCATGGGCTTGAACCAGTCCGCCCGCTTCTGTAATCCAGGACTTGGCCTGCATATAGAGCGGCGCAAAGCGGCGATTGAAGCCTACAGCCAGCAGCAGCCCATTCTCTTCCGCTCGGGCAGCCATTTCGCGGCTCTCGTCAAAAGAAGTCGAAAGCGGCTTGTCCACGTAAACGGGCAGACCCATTTGCAGGACATCCATGACCATCTGATAATGTACGTCTGTGGCGCTGTGGATAAAGACCGCGTCCAGCTCCCAGTTGGCCAGATCATTCAGATCGGTGGAAGTATGCGGAATTCGGTACTGCTGCGCGGTCGTCCAAATCTTGGACTCACTGCGGCTGATGATACCCACGATCTCTGCATCTGGATGTCCCGTAAGCAGAGGCAGATACACTTTTTCCGCAATGCCGCCAATCCCGACAAGAGCCACACGTTTTCTGCGCAGATTGGCTTCGTGACCTGTATCCATATCCATCTGTTCCCTCCGCTCTATCCTGTTCATTCGGTACCCTGATGTCCATCGCACCGCTACCTTGTTGAGTATACCTGCCTGCTTGCAGCTTGGCAAAATCACTTTTGCAGGCTGGAACCCCTTTTAAACGTAACTCTCGCTGATTCGCCTCACGCCATAACGTGTATCTAGCTGTGAGAGACTGTTCGCTTCAGAAGTACAAACACTTGCACATTAGCCAAAAAAGTTTATAATTTAAAGTACATGTTCCATTAAATTGTGCATCAAATAATCGATTCAAATAAAACTAACGGAGGGATCATTCTATGGCCGACTATCCATCTTCCATGATCGAAAAAGCAACGTTCGCGGGAGGCTGCTTCTGGTGTATGGTCACCCCGTTCGAGGACCTGCCAGGGATTGTCAAAGTCGTCTCCGGCTACACCGGCGGACACACCGAAAATCCGACTTACAAGGAAGTTTGCTCCGAGACAACCGGTCACGTCGAAGCCGTTCAGATCACGTATAACCCAGAGATTTTCCCTTACGAAAAATTGCTGGAGCTGTTCTGGCAGCAGATTGACCCAACCGATGCCGGTGGGCAGTTCCACGACCGTGGATCATCCTACGGCACCGCCATTTTCTACCATACGGAAGAACAGCATATCAAAGCCGAAGCTTCCAAGAAAGCACTCGGAGAGAGCGGACGCTTCGATAAACCGATTGTAACGCCAATTCGTCCGGCTGAAACGTTCTATGAAGCCGAAGACTATCATCAGGATTATCATAAGAAAAATCCAGCTCACTATAACCGTTACAAAAAAGCTTCCGGCCGTGAAGCCTTTATCGAAAATCACTGGAAAAAGGCGTTCGATAAAAAGGATCTCAAGCAGCGTCTGAGCGACATGCAGTACAACGTAACGCAGAACAATGGCACGGAACCCGCGTTCCATAACGAATTCTGGGATCATCATGGTGACGGTATCTATGTGGACATCGTATCCGGCGAACCGCTGTTCAGCTCGCTCGACAAATACGATTCCGGCTGCGGTTGGCCAAGCTTTACCCGACCAATCCGCGATTATCACGTCAAGGAAAAGGTGGATCTCAGCCACTTCATGATCCGGACGGAAGTACGCAGCAAGGAAGCCGACTCCCATCTGGGTCACGTATTCGATGATGGCCCAGGCCCCGACGGTCTGCGCTACTGCATCAATTCCGCCGCGCTCCGCTTCGTACCGGCAGAGAAGCTGGAAGAAGAAGGATACGGTGAGTATCGGGCCATGTTCGCCCGTTCGTAAGCTTCTTTTCTAATATGACTTGCCTGTTGAAATAGACAAAGACCCCGAACCTTGCCATCTGGCAGCGTCCGGGGTTTTTGCTTGTATGATGATGTCATCGTGCGCGGATAACAGGCGCATAACAGTACAAAATTAACCGTAGATTCGCTTCACCAGATGCACGAAGGTATCTACCGCTTTGCGAATTCGCAGTTCCGTCGCCTGATCGACCGGGGAACCGTTCTCGTCAAACTTGCGCTGATCGCCGCCGATGGAGATCCACTCCGGGCAGTTCAGGCCGTGCAGATTGCGTACAATCGCCTGAAGCGCCCCTAATGAAGAGACGCCCACGGCTCCACCAGCGGAACTGGCCGAGAGCACGGGTTTGCCTTCAAAGTATTCACTGTTCAGGAAATCCAGTGCGTTCTTGAGTACACCAGAAATCGAAGAGTGATATTCCGGGGTGGACATCACGACCGCCTGCGCAGTCTTCACGCTCTGGGAGAGCTTGAGCACTTCTTCGTGTCCATAGGCTTCGCCCGGGCCATATAGCGGCAGTTGATGTTCATACAGGCTGAAGACTTCAGTCTCAAAGCCCTGTTCTTGAAGTAAAGTAGCGACATAATGAATCAACTGTGTGCTGCTGGCCTGCTCGCGGTTGCTTCCGGCAATCAAGGTAACTTTCATGAGTTAAGCTCCTTCCATTCTTTCGATATTCGATTGGAGAATCATGTTTGTTATCATATCAGTTCCTTTCAAATTTGAACATTCTTTGTCTGTAAGTTGCTGAAAACAAATTGCGGCTTCAAGTGATTGATTCTCCGCCCAAACGGTTAGAACATAACCATACCCGAATCAGCCAGCTGATGGATTCAACCATTCTATTTATTATTTTGACAGGAGGCTGCTGCTATGCCCTGGAACAAAAAAGACTATCCGCAATCCATGAAAAACCTGGACGAACGCGTCCGTGACAAAGCCATTGAAATTGCCAATGCCCTTCTGGATGAAGGCTATGAAGAAGGACGGGCGATTGCCATTGCGACTTCAAAAGCTGAAGAATGGGACGAAAATCATCCGGCACACGGCAGTAAATAACCATGCTCAGCGGGACAGATCCTGCTTAGGGAACTGCTTCAATATGACAAAAAAACCGTTTCGGCTTTCTCCATCGCGGGAGAAAATCGGAACGGTTTTTTAGAAAAACAGACGGGGAAGTTGTTGGCTTCGGGCCTTCCCCTGCGGCCCTTGATCCTTACACTCTATTCAAACCTTTGACTTCCGGTGCAGTTGCTGGACTTGTATGACGCTTGGACGATGCAAACAGATGTGTGATCGAAGCCCATCCTTGACGAAGAATCTGAGGTTCTACCGTCCAGGTGATGACCTTGCCTCCGATGCAGACCGCAGCGACCGTATAGAGGGTCTCAGCCAGCGGCAGATAAAGCATCGACAGCAGCAGAACCGACGCATCCATCAGGATGAATACGGTACCGATCTTCAGACCTGTCTTCTCATGCAGCCAGATTGCCGCACAGTCATCCCCGCCCGTCGCTCCGCCTGAGCGAAGCACCAGACCTCCGCCGATGCCGGTCAACAACCCGGACAACAGAGCGGCCAGCCAGAGCTGTCCATGCAGATCGAAATTCAGCGTGGAGAAGCGTTCGATCGCGGCATAGAACACCGTGAATGAACCTGCGGCCAGCACAGCCGGACCCATATTTCTCCACCCTTTCTTCAGGGCAAACAGCAGCATGAACGGAATGTCCAGCAGCAGAATGGTTAATGCGGGCGACAATCCAAAAGCATACTCGCCGAGCAGCGAGATTCCGACGAATCCGCCTTCCGAAAGATGGTTCTGAAAATTAATGTGGTAATACGCGAATGCCATAACGAACGTGCCTGTTAAGATCGCGGCCGCCTGCGCGGACCGCTTCATCCTTTTCCCTTTTGCCTTCATACGATATTCTCCTCGTTCTCGTAGTATTTGTCAGAACGACAATAAACTGCGAGCCAGAGGGGAAAACCGCGAGGCGTTCATCCTTCGCATGGATGTTCCCTTCCTTTCGCAGTGTTTGTCATTAGAAATGGAGCGACAAACTTTCTACGAAAGGCGCTAAGTATAGGAGAGATCGTAACGTTTCCAGATTGTCCTTTGGGGAATACTCCTTCGGGGACTCATGGTATCCTGATCCTTTCTGTGGTTGTATGGTGTGGCTAGCCTGATAGTACTTACCCGGCAGCTTCACTTTTCTAAACCATTATACCACAAAAGAATCATTCATTCGACCGAGAAAGCCTAATGACGGGCTGAAAAATGTAAAAATTAACGATTTTTTGTGTAAATTTTTCAGTTTTCATCTGTCTGGTGCCCGTTTATTTGGAGGCACGAAGCAGGCGATTTACAGTCTCCCGTCGCAAGCCGATCAATTGGCCAATCTCTTCCTGCGTCAGCAGATCCGTAAGCGGCTGGCCGTATGTATAGGTGCTCATCCAATGCTGAAGCAGTTGAAGCCGCTCGCCAGGAGTACCCGCTGTCAGATGATCGATCCGCTGCTGCATGAACCGGACTTTCTCCTGAAGCAGCAGGGCAATTTCCAGCGCTTTCTGGGGATCTTCCTCCAAGCTCTTGTACCAATCGGCGGCCAGAATCGGCTCGACTTCGCTGCGCACCAGTGCAGTGGCCGTGCCATGCGTTTCCTTGGGGCTAATCAGGGAATGATGGGGAACCACCTCACCCGCATAGAAGACGTTAAACAAGATCATATTCCCGTTCTCATGCAGGCGCGTGACCTTAAACAGCCCGCTGTGTACCCGATATAAATACTTGCCATCGTCCCCTTGTCGGAACAATATTTCTCCCTTGTGCAGAATCATGGGTATCCCCCTATTTTTTATTCAAATCAACATCCGCCGCATACTGCCGCGCAACACTTTGGGCTTCCTGCGCAATACGGGAGGCCAACTCCTGAGGGTCAAGCACTCGAACCAAACGTCCCAATCCCAGTATAAAACGGACAGCAAACGCCAGCGTCTCCAGATCAACCTGCACGTGATAGCTACCGTCGGCGTTTGGAGCGCAATGCTGAATATGAGCAAACCGTTCTTCACGAAACGCCTGAAGCGCTTCTTCGTTCATGCACAGCTTCGCCTCATAATACGGCAGCAAAGCGGAAAACGTTCGCATCGCTTCCGCCCAGTAAGTTCTGAGGTCAAAAGATTCCGGATAAGAGAATGACTCTTCCAGCTCCTCCACCGCTTCCATCCTGGAGATCCGAAATCGCTTGACGACCTGTCGCTCCTGGGCAACCAGATACCAACTGCCGCGCTTTACCACCAGACCAAGAGGCTTGACTCGGCGAACGCCTCGCGCTCCACCGGGTTCTTTGACGTAGGCAAAACGCAGCTTGTGCGCCGCCCACAGCGCTTCCTGACAGATGGATAGCGCTTCCGTAACACTGGATGACTCTTCGTTCCAGCCGGATTCATCAATCAGGAGACGCCGCTGAATCCAGTCTGCTCCCTGCCGCTCGGCTTGCGGATAAGCAGCCCGCAGCTTCTCCAGCGCCGCTTCATAGTGTTCCCCCATCCCCACATCATGAAGAGGACCTGAGGAAGCACGCAGCAGCAATGCCGCCGTCTCGCTTGGGGTCATACCCGTCAGTCCGCTGCGATAACCTTCCATCAGACTCCAGCCGCCGAAGCGACCACGATGGGCAACGATCGGAATACCGGCCTGTCCAAGCGCCTCCAGATCCCGGCTTACTGTACGAGGTGTGACTTCCAACTGTTCCGCCAGCTCCCGCGTGGACATTCTGCCCCGACTTTGCAGCAGAAGGACAATCTTCATCAGCCGATCGCCTCTCATTCTCGGCTCCTCCTTTTTTCTTTTGATATAAGACAAAGGTTGTCATCTATTATGCTCTATATTCAGATTACGGGCAACGACATATCCATAATCAAACTGATGGGTATGCAGGTACCCGACAATATCGATTCGAGAGGTGACCATGATGACAAACCATCCAAAACCGCTGGCAGGCAAAATCGCTTTGGTAGCAGGCGCAACGCGCGGAGCGGGACGAGGAATTGCCATTGAACTCGGAGCACTGGGAGCGCATGTCTATGTGACCGGCCGGACAACCCGGCAGCAGTATTCCGATCTCAATCGGCAGGAGACGATCGAGGAAACGGCGGAACGCATACAAGCACGCGGTGGCACGGCTTCAGCTATTCGCACCGATCATTCCGACCCTCAGCAGGTTCAGCAGTTGGCAGAGATCATCAAGACACAGCATGGCGGACTGGATATTCTGGTCAATGACATCTGGGGCGGAGATCATCTGACGAAGTGGGGACAAAAATTGTGGGAGCACTCGCTGGAAGATGGACTGCAAATTCACCAGCGCGCGGTGCATACGCACCTGATTACATCGTATTGGATGCTTCCATTAATGCTGGAGCGCCCCGGTGGTCTGGTACTGGAGATCACCGACGGCGTGGATTATCGCTTCCGCGGCAATGTCTACTACAGCCTGTCAAAGATCTCGGGGATTCATCTGGCGGCAGCGCTGGCCGAGGAGCTTAGGCCTTACCAGATCGCTGCAATTGCGCTGACGCCCGGGTTCCTGCGCTCGGAAGCGATGCTCGACCTTTTTGGCGTAACGGAGGCGAACTGGCAGGAAGGAACGAAGGTTGAACCCCATTTTATTGCCTCGGAGACGCCCGCTTATGTGGGTCAAGCCGCAGCCCAGCTCGCAGCCGACCCGGAGGTCATGCTTTTCACCGGACAAGCACTGAGTTCATGGGAGCTGTCGGATCGGTACGGATTCGTGGATGCCGACGGCACAAGACCGCACTGGGGACGTTATGCAGAATCCCAGGGATTATAACTTTGCTTTTCTTGGGACAAAATGAAACAGACGAAGCTTCGCCTTCAGGCAGAAGCTTCGTCTGTTTGGGCAGGAACGGATAAAGCGCAGGCTGGATGGACTGGCAGATTAACCCGCAGAGACACAACTAATTTTCGTACAAAAAGCCGGACACGGTGCGAGCTTATTTGCCAAATACCAGCTTCCGAATGTCCAGGGTCATCTTGTTGGTGTCGAGGCCGCCATGATTGCCCAGCAGAATGACGACCGTGCCATCATTCAAGCCGCGCCGGATGCCGGTTGTATACCCATCCCCTCCGCCATTATGGTAGGCGACTTTGTTATCGCCTTCGCCACTAACTCCCCAGGCATACGCATAAGGGGTGAAGGCATTAGGCGTATACATCCGTTCCAATGTCTCTTCCGACAGCACCTTTCCGTCGCTCAATGCTTCCGACCAGGTCAACATGTCGTCAACGGTTGAATACAGGCTGCCGGTACCGGAAGGCGAGAAGAAATAATAATCGACCGCTTTCCAGAATCTCTGCTGCCAATCGTATTCGTAACCCCGCTGCACCGGAGTATTACGGGTCACTGTTCCGCTATGGCTCATGCCAAGAGGTTCCAGAATCTGAGTCCGAACGTAATCCGGGTAGCTCATGCCTGAAGTCTGTTCAATAATAAAAGCCAGCAGAACATAGCCGCTGTTGCTGTACTTGTAGCTTGTGCCCGGCTGGAATTTGAGTGAGCTGGCCTTGATCTCCGCGACGGTATCAGCCAGTGGAATTCCATCTTCACGTTTGAAATTCAGGGCGATTCCCGAAGTGTGCGACAGCAGCATGGACAACTTGATCTCATCGCCGCGGGGATAGTCCGGAATAAACTTGGAGAGGGAATCTTCGGTACTTAACTTGCCCTCCTCCTCCAGTTTGAGAATCGAAGCAGCGGTGAACGCCTTAGTCAGCGAACCCAGACGCATGAGATCAGTAGGCCGAATCAACTTCGTGTCAGAAGCCAAGCCATATCCTTTGCGCATCAACACTTCCCCATCTTTGGCAACCAGTACATTTCCGGAATACTGTTCTTTCTTGAGATAATTGTCTACCGCTTGCAGATTCGTACTTGTCCCCATCTGGGTGGCGGTATCGGTCGTGAGGGATAGGCGGGTCGAACTGCCGGAGTTCAGTTGAATGTCAGCTCGCAGAGGCTCGGTCAATCCGCGCAGCGGCACGGTTAATACCCCATCTACATAACGGGTGCTGCCCGGCATCTTCAGTTCAAACCCATTCACCAGAACGTGATCGGCTCCAGGCTGATACAGCAGCTCATCGCCATTCAACGTCACTACAGCGGCTCGGCGGCTCTTGTCCCACTTTACCTTCGCGCCAAGCGATACGGCCCCTTCACGAACCGGTACATATGTCAAGGAATGATACGTATAGACGCGTGCTCCCCACTCAGCAGGTTTTCCATTAATCTGGGCGGTGATTGCCGTACCCGTGCTGGCTGGCGAGGTAACCGGCGTTTGTGCGGCATAGGCCGGAAGCGCACTGGCCGCTACGGTAAAAGCGAGGCCTGTACTGAGCAATAGGCGATTGAATCGGCTGCGAATTCTGATGGTCATTTTTCTGAAATTCCTCCCTATCCATGAGTCCCCTGAATGGGTTGATCCAGGAGTACGGGTCATACCCGGTGTCTACGTAAGTATACCCATTCGGATGATCGATAGTTGTGTTTGGATATAAAAAAGGCAGGAAAAGCGGAGGATGAAACGAGGAAAATGTGAGGAGGAACAACTTCACTCTCTGATCGCCATGTCATTACTATATTTTATATAGTTAGTGTTATTTTGACGTTTATTTACGAATATGATATGATAAAGAAGTTCTTTCTCTCTGCCCACTTCCTGTGGATAGAGAGATCAGCTTGCGTTTTATTCATGTCACGCCCAAGCTGTTCCAGTTAGGAATCTATGATTATTCAACCGGTGTCATCCGCCTGCTGGCGTGACACTTCGAGAGGGGAAATAGATATGCTCAAGATCGGAATTCTGGATCAATCCACCATTACAGAAGGTTCTGGCCCCAAGGAAGCGCTGCAAGCGACCACACGCCTGGCTGTCGAAGCGGACAAGCTGGGCTACAGCCGTTTCTGGGTATCGGAACATCACAGTTCAAAGGCATTGGCGCACTCCAGCCCTGAAGTGCTGATTGCTCATCTGGCCGCCAATACTTCGCGGATTCGGCTTGGCTCCGGGGGCATCATGCTGCCGCATTACAGCGCCTACAAAGTCGCAGAGAACTTCCGGCTGCTGGAAGCTCTGTATCCGGGGCGTATTGATCTGGGCGTAGGCCGCGCTCCAGGCGGTCGGCCGCTGTCTACGCGTGCCCTTCAAGAAGGGCGCTATCACAGTGCGGACCCCTATCCGCAGCAGATCATCGACCTGATCGCCTACTTGAACGATGCGGTTCCGGGCGACCATCGCTTCGCAGGTCTGAGTGTGTCACCTTCGACGGACACTACACCTGAGCTGTGGCTGTTAGGTTCAAGCGGCGGCACGGCACGCTTGGCTGCGCAGACGGGCGCTTCTTATGCCTTCGCCCAATTCTTCGGCACACCGGGCGGCAAGGAAGCTACGAATATGTATCACGAGACCTTCGAGCCTTCGCTGATGTCTCCCACACCCAAGTCGCTGGCTGCCATTACGGTAGTCTGCGCCGAGACGCAGGAAGAAGCCGAACGTCTGGCCTCAAGTTCGGATCTGTTCTTCCTTGCCATGTACAAGGGGATGGAGCTGCCTTATCTGCCTTCCGTACAAACGGCAGCGGACTATCCGTACACGCCATATGACCGTGAGCAGATTGCAGCAACCCGGGCTTACCGCGTAGTGGGTACACCCGATCAGGTGAAGGCACGGCTGCTGGAACTGGCGGAGGAATATCGTACGGATGAATTGATGATCGTCTCGTCAGTCCATGACTTTGATGCCCGCTTGAAGTCGATACGCCTTGTCGCTGAAGCATTTGGTCTGAATGAGGAACAAGAGACCGCAGCGGCAGCGACTGCCGAGCAGACCGAAGTACGTTCCTGATGCGATTTCTCATGTTCCAAGCTTGATTCTGCATGTGAACGAAGGATAGAACGACCCCTTCTGCCCGCTTGATGCGGCAAAAGGGGTCGTTCTTTTATGGTTTTATCTCTGCTTTTCTTTTTCCGCAATATAGCGATAGGACTTCACAACAAATCGCCATGGAATAAGCATTATGCTGGATATATAATCGATCCATTCACAACGGAGGGATAATATGGAGATCAACACCGCAATTCAACAGGCTCTTGAGACGGTACGCAAAAATGTAGAGCGTTATGCAGCAAGTGAAGGCTTCCCACACGTGAGCAAAGGGGACGGAAAATACCATCTGACGGAATCCACAGACTGGACAGAAGGATTCTGGGCAGGTCTCCTGTGGTTGGGCTATGAATACAGTGGGGATGCCCAGCTGCATGCGGCAGCCATTCGTGCAGCGGAGCTGTTGGAACGCCGATTGGATGCTCATCAGGCGCTCGATCATCATGATATTGGCTTCCTGTATTCCTTATCTGCGCAGGCTCGCTGGACGGTAGATCAGCATGAAGCTTCAAGGCAGGTCGCCCTGCGTGCTGCCGATACGCTGATGCGGCGCTGGCGTCCTGAGCCTGCCATTTTCCAGGCATGGGGACCGGAAGGCGACCCGGAAAATGGCGGGCGAATCATCATCGACTGTCTGATGAATCTGCCCCTGCTCTGCTGGGCAACGCGTCAGACCGGCGACGAGCGTTATACCGAATGTGCCCGACTTCATGCGGAGAAAAGCCTCCGTTTTCTGGTTAGGGGAGATGACTCGTCTTACCACACTTTCTATTTCGATCCCCACACGGGCGATGCCCTTCGAGGGGGTACGCATCAAGGGTACCGGGATGGCTCAACCTGGACACGTGGTCAGGCCTGGGGCGTGTATGGCTTCGCATTAGCTTATCGCAACTTTGGCGACCCACGGTTCCTGGAAGCGTCCAGACGGATGGCTATCCATTTTGCGCAGCGGCTTCCCGAAGATGGCGTCGCCTATTGGGACTTCGATGCGCCGCAGCAGCCCGGAACAGCGCGGGACAGTTCGGCGTCAGCCATCTTTGCCTGCGGCGTGCTGGAATTAATCACGCATCTGCCCCATTCCGATCCCCAGCGCGAAGAATTGGAACAACTGGCGATGCAGGCCGTCCATGCGCTGTTGGCCGATGAATATTTCACAGCCGGTTCAGCACATGAAGAAGGGCTGCTGCGTCATGGCTCATATTCGGTCCGAGGCGGTTCCTCGCCGGACGACTTCATGATCTGGGGCGACTACTTCTTCCTTGAAGCATTGATGCGCCTACACCAAGGGACGCCGGGATATTGGTACGAACGTTGAGAGAGCATTGATTCCCCATGGGTCTCCCCCGTATACTGGATTCAACTCAAGCCAGGCGGAACGGAGGCAGCAGCATGGCGCAACAATTTCGGTCACAGTCTCCCCTACCGGACGAATCACGCCGGAGAAGCGTATGGGATTCCGGCCAGCTTATCTATAACTATCGATATGAAGATAAGGAAGCGCACTGGTTCCATGCGCATCGTGGAATCGAGATGCTGTACATCTACAGCGGCAGCGGAGAGATCCGGGTAGAGAATCGCAATTATCCGATCCGCGATCAGATGCTGGTCTGCTTCCAACCGTACCAGCTGCACCGTGTTGCGGTTCCTGCCGCGCCGGGCCGCTCCTATCTTCGCACCAATCTGACTTTTGACCCGGAAAGTCTGGATGCCTATCTGGCCCCCTTTCCTTCATTGGCTGGCTTCTTCCGCAGTCTGTGCCGGGATGGAGAGATGCAGCAGGTCTTTTACGACGTGCAGCACACCGCGATTCCCAGCCTGTTCGAGGAACTGAGCGGCGTCTTGACTCTAGGCGGCGTAACCGGGGAACCTGATGCGGAGGAACGGGCCGGACTGCTGCTGCTTCGCCTGCTTCAAGCCATGCAGAAACAAACAGACGGCAAACCAAAAGCTGTGGCTGCTCGTGTACGTGGAGAGCTGCATGGGGAGAAGATCGAGATCTGGCTGGATCGACACTACAAAGAACCGTTCCGTCTGGAGAGGCTGGCAGGCGAGCTGCATTTGTCACCTTATCATGTCTCGCATGTGTTCAAGACTTATGCGGGCATGACGCTGACCGATTATCTCATCCGCCGCCGGGTACGTGAAGCCTGCGTGCTGCTCGCCAACACCGATCAGCCGATTGGCCGGATCGCGGCAGAAGTCGGCGGGTTATCCCCCTCGTATTTCAGCCAGATGTTTCGGAAGATCAAGGGCATGACCCCCGAGGAATATCGAGGCAGTATCCGCTGAGGGGAAGAGGCAGATTCCGACGCAAGGAACCCCTTACAAACAGGCCGTTGGGTGTGCAATCTGCACACTCAGCGGCCTGTTTGGTCATCGAAGCTTCGATTCTACCTTTTTCCACTCATTTGGGTTCGACTTCATCCAGCGTCAGGCGGTAAGCGAGATCCTTCATCGGCCTACCGTCTTCGTGCAGCAGATTTAAGCCCATCTCAAAAGGCCCTTTCTCTCCCTGCGCAATAATAATGAGGCGGTTCAGCCCGCTTTGCAGGTTCAATTCCTGCTCAGGCTGCTCAACAAGCGCTCCGTTCAGATACAGCTCAAAACGCTGCACATGACGGGTGCGCAGACCCAATCTGCCAACACGTCCCTTTCCTTCCGTACCTGGCTTCAGCGATCCTTGGGATGTCTCCTCGGACGTCGCCTCTACCGCCTGCTCTGCTGCTTCAGGCACTTCGATAAACACACTGACGAACCAAGGTTCTTGATCTTCAGCCAGAATCCTGAGCATCCCATCCTCGCGCCGGCGTTCACGTTTCTTCATCCAGCCGTATAGACCTTCACCCAGATTATTTAGCGAAAACTCAGGGTCGATATAATAGGTCTTCATCGCCTCGTAATCAACATGCGGCGCACAAGGCAGCGCCATAACGGTCTCCACTGCCCACTTGGCCTTTTCGTCTGAGGCGTTCAGCAGTCCATCATCCAGTGATGCCCCCAGGTTGGCGCATATCCGGGCGTACAGACGCAGCGCTTTGTCGCTATCCGGTTCAATGAAAAGTTGGGAACAGATAATGGAACCTGCTCCCAGCGGCACTTCAATCACGAAGGCTCCCGGTTCTCTCGCCGTTCTCCGATTCAGCTCCACCAGGGCCAGACGGCTGTATTCAGCCGTATATTCCTTCACGAAGTAATCTTTCCATGCCGTCCCTTCGATGCTGCGGCAGAGAACCTCCGCTCCTTCCACCTGAATCCGATGCTGGGCAAGCGGCCGGTTGACCGTCTCGCGCGGCGACAGAAACGGCTTGTCGAAGCCAAACAGATCCACCGGGCTGAAGCCGCGGACGGCTGCGGCCCCCTCCGCCTCCAGGTGATACGTCTCGTGCGCCGTGATCGAGACGTGACGACCCAGCAGCCGGGCGAGTGCCTGCTGCTCCGAGCCCGGCTGCGCCGGCAGGACGAGTACGCGTCCGCCGGCTTGGGCATGGCGCCGGACGGCTTCGATCGTCCCGGGCGCCTCAAGAGCAGCGGCTTCGGCCACCAGCAGGCCGAAGCCGGGGTTGCCCTGCGCCGGAGGCATCGGCGCAGAATCCGGCGCTGAGCCTGCCGGCTGCGCCGCGGCCTCGTACGCCGCGGCGCGGAGCCGCAGCTTCGCCAGGAAAGCTGCGGCAGGGCCGCCGTCCACCGTAAGGACGGCGGCTGGAGCTGGCGCGGCCTCAGCCGCCGCGCCTGCAAGATTCACGCCGGCCCCCATGCGGCCGGCGTAGGCCAGGAGGCCGCGCAGCAGCAGCGCGGCCTGGGGAGCCTGCTCCAGATGAGCCATCAGCTCCAGCTGATTGGCGAGGAGCAGGCCCTTTCCGCTGCGATATTCCAGCAGCGGGGTCCACAGATCGCCGCCGTCGCCGAAGTCACCGGCCCCACATTCCAACAGTAAAGTCAAATCACCGGAGACGGGCTTCTCATAGGCTGCTTGAATAATCGGCAGCGGACCCTGTTCGCGCATCTCCTCCTGCCAGCAGATCAGATCGTGATCGCCCAGACCTTCCAGCACAGGGTGACTGTAATCTCCACCATGTGCCCGCAGAAACGGTCGATGCGACAGCACCAGTCCGCCAGGCGACCATTGGCTCTGCTCCAGCAGCAGCACATGTCCCCCTCGGTCAATGAAGTCTGCCAGCGCTTTCTCCGCTTCATCGCCTGGATCAGGAAGATGGCTGCCCACGATCAGCAGACTGCTGCCGGGCAGAGAAGACAGCGCACTCTGCTCGATTCGCTCACAGTCAGGGAGCAGTTGTCGAATCCATCGGTAAGCCTCCAGAGGACTGCCAGGATAGCCCTGATGACCTGTGGAACCGGATCCCTCTTCTCTGCCTCCCCAATACACAGCCTTTCGCTCGATTGCAATCGGCGTCTGCCGAACATTCGCCGAGACAATCCGGTAGTCCCAATGACCTTCATGAACGGGCTTCCCGTCATGAAACATGATCGCACTCAAGCTCGCCTGCTCATCTGAGGTCGTCCGCAGCGGCATCCAGTTCAGTTTCACCACACGCCGCTCTGCTGGCTGCTGCGTGAATTCGAGTAACTCTTCCCTCAGTACCTCTTCGCCCTGGCGGATGACGATCTCAATCCGCACTCGATGAGCTTGAAGCGTATCATTGTATACATCGAAGCTGCGCATAATCCGTTCATGGTCATAGAAGCAGCGATTATATTCCGCCGCAATCATCGTCACCGGACGGAAGGCTTCCTTCAACACGGCAAATGCCGGATTGGGACGATAGGCCGGATAAGACTCTGGCAATAGCCCATTGTTTAGCGTCAGGGAATACGCCGGGATCTTATCGGGGCGTACGCCGGGGAATCCGGCTTCCGTTTTGTCCTCGATTTCAGCCGTGGTATCGGTATCCGTCGCGGCGCCCTCGTCGGCATTTCTTTCAGACTCAGCCAAGCTTCCGTTTCCATACCTTTCCACCAAATCCTCACCAGAGAGCCCGCTCCCTGGCTGCTTGTCATCAGACGCAGACAGCAGAATATCTTCATCCGGCATCGCTCGCATGAAATAATGCGCGAAGTTGAACGTCGAAATGCCTGCTACTCCGCTGCGTCTCGCATACTCGACAAACCAGCGTTCGCCGATTGCCAGCCCCAGCGTACTCTCATCCGTGCCCCGATACGCATCCAGTCCGATATAAGGACTGCTGTTCTGCGGGCAGATATACCACCATCCCCCATGCTCCCCGAAGGTCAGCGGCACGCTGCGATCCCATTGATCGATCGTCCCGTCGATATTATAGTGACGGCTTTCCACTTCGGTATCCCCTTTGGATACCAGTCGATTATCGCCTTCAACCAGAATCGGGCGCGTGGGATCAAGCGCACGGATGGCATCCATCAGAATTGGAATCTGCGCCTTGAAGCCATCGCGTCCTACGACCCAGCGCATCTCATTCTGCACACTCCACAGGATGATGGAAGGATGATTCCGGTCACGACGGGCAAGTCGGCGTACGTGACTCAAGCAGGCCGCCAGATAATCCGGATGGTCAGCATGCATTACTCCGCTTGAACCGTAGATCGCCGTCTCATCGACGATCAACATGCCTTCTTCATCGGCAATCCGCAGATAGGACTCGGGATGCGGCTCGGCATGAAGCCGAATGACATTGACGCCCACGTCACGGCACATCCGATACCAATTGCGCACATACTCATCCGTCTGCTGAATCTCGCCCTGAAAGTGCCAGGAATCTCCACGCAGATTGATCGGGATACCGTTCAACACAAAATTAGGCCCTTCACACCAGAACTCACGGAATCCAAAAGTCTCTGTCAACCGATCCAAAATCTGATCGCCTTCCAACAGCTCAAATTCCGCTTCGTACAGAAAGGGAGAGTCCGGCGACCACAGCTCCGCATCGCTCCAGTTTAATTCCCAATTTGCCCGATAGACGGTCCCCCGATGCTCGCCTTCGCATAGTCGAAGCGGCTCCACGCCGGAGACCGAGACATCCACAGATTGTAGAGGCCGCTGCGCCGTCATGACCACCGCAAGATCATCGAATTTTGATGGACTGCGAAGATCCGATGAACAGGAGTCCATGTGCCCGGTCATCACTGACTCTTGGACATTCAATTCTTGTACACGAAACGTCGGCGCAGAGGTGAAGGATGGCGAGATTGGGATTGCGGCGTCGGAATCTTCCGGATCATCTTCATTCCAAACAGATGGGTTCGATGGATGGGGATGTGAGACACCCCCGTTTGATGGGAGTTCGTTCGATACCGATTCATTCAATAGAGATTCATTCGACAGCCCCGTATACGATGCTGATCCGTTCCATGCGGATTCTTCGGATGCCTCTCTGCCTGTATCCTGTTTTTCCGTGTGCCGCAGGATGCCTTTTTCCCGAATAGTCAATCGCACGGTACAGGCCAGAGCACGTTCAGGATCCATGCTCCACGTCCCTTCCTCCTCTGTCGTCCCCAGCAGCACTTCGGCTTTTAGCGTTCCGCCCCGCACCGAAGTGCGAAGCCCTACGTTTTCCAAGGTAAACGGCGAATAACTCTCCAGCGCAATATCCTGCCAGATTCCTCTTGCGATTCGTCCATACCATGAGCCCATCAAGCCGGTTAACTTGGATTGGCCGTTCTCAAGCACCGTCCGATCAAATCCTCCACAGACGACATGAAGCTCATGCTGTTCGCCAGGACGTGCCCTGCCGCCAAGCTCAACGCGCAGCGGCAGGTACCCGTCTTCCCAGATTGCGATCTGCTCTCCATCCAGATAGATGACCGCTTTCTGCATAATGCCATCCAGCCTCAGTACAATGCGCTGACCCGCCATCTCCTGCGGAACGTGGAATGTTCGATGCAGCACGCCCGCTTCCGCTCGATCCCACTGCGGCGGGTAATCATGCAGATCATACGGCGCATAATCATATTCGGGAATCCGCCCGAATGTCAGACCGTTAGGCTGTGGATAGCTGATCCTCCAACTCGAGGGGACACGTACTTTTCGTTTTTCATAGACAAGTTCTTCCGGCAGTTTACGGCACATCGGATCGTCGTAGATCGGCATAAAATCCCATTCTCCATTTAAGCTGTAGACGCTGCGCATGGTTATTCTCCCTTCCCTGATCGCCTTTGCTGCTTCATCCAATCATTTTTCATCCAATCCATTCTCCATCAAACAGGCCCGCCCACGGACAGTCGTCCGCTGGCGGGCCTGCTCGTTCCCCACATGGTCTTGCCGTATTCTTCTTGCTTCAGGTGATGCGTCCCGATTTCCCTGTCATCCCTCTTCGCTCAGTTCGGCTGTCCCGTTCATACTTTGCTTTCAAGCCTTGATTTCAAGCCTGAATGTCCACAGGAATATCCGGTGCTGCCTCGTCATCGGAAGAATCATCAGGGATAGGCTGCTCGCTCGCATTTCCAGCTTCCTCCCCTTCGACTTCCGGTTCAGCAGGCGTCGGTGCGCCTTCTTCTGTGGGTGGATTCTCCTCCAACCCTTCGTCCGGCAGATCGGTTGGAATCTGCATATCGAATTCCACTTCACTCTCGTCCGTCATTCTTCCGGCCATTCCCGCATCTCCACCAGCAGGTACGGTGAACACAATGTCGTCAAACAGCAGGTAAGGGAATCCACTGGCATAGAAGCCTACCTTGCCCGAAGGACGATAGTTCGGTGCGGTTCCGGTCAGCTTGTTCACTCCGTTTACCTCAACCGAGATGCTGCCGCCAACCACCGTCATCTTCACGCTGTATTCCGTGTCTGCCTGTAAATCGAGATTGGGCAGTGTGCTCTGGACAATCGGCTGCCAGGCTGTATTGTACAGAATCCAGGCCGATGTGCCGTCCGCTTTGGCTTTGTAACCAATGCGTGTTGAACCCGCTGCATCCTGTCGGTCAAAGATATACAGCGTCCCCCCGCCTGCCGGAAGTTCGGTCGGCGTCTTGAGCTTGAACGTCAATTCATAATCTGTAAAGTTGCGATTCAGCAGTGCGGTCGCCCCATTCAGAATCTTGTAGCGGTGGTTGCCGCTCGCATCGGTCGCAATACTGCGATTGGGATCGACCGGCCAGCCGTTGCCCCCGTTCTCGAAGTTCGTCTCGTGCATAATATTCGAGACGGTCACGGCGAGATCCGCACGAATCTGCGGGTCGGCGGTCGAAGACACCGTAACGGTGGTCTGCCCCTCCGCTACTCCTGTAATGACCCCTGAAGCATTCACTGAAGCGACTGCGGGATCAGCTGACGTCCAGGTAACCGCTGTATTGGCCGCATCGACCGGATCGAAAACAATCGCAGGTGTCTGCTGCTCGCCTGGCGACAAACGCAGCTCTCTTGCCGATGGAACAATACCAGCCAGATTATTGTCTGCTTCCAGCGCTTTGAACTGAATGTCATCGAACCACAGATGCGTAGCGCCGCTTACATAGAAGCCCACTGTGCCTTTTGCGTTATGCAGGGGATCAGTTCCCTTGAGTCGGAACGCACCGTCCACATACACGGTCACATCGCCGCCTTTTACCCGCACCTTCACCGTATATTCCGTATTTGGCTGAAGGTCATGGGTCGGCAGCTTTTCTTCTTTCTTCACGCCCCAAGCCGTATCATACAGCAGCCAGGAAGACGTTCCATCCGCCCGCGCCTTGTATCCGATTCGCGTGGACGTACTACCCGACTGCTTATCGAAGACATACAGCGTCATCGCATCCGCCAGCGTCTCCGGCGTCTTGAGCTTGAAGGTCAGTTCATAATCCGTGAAGCTGAGCGGACTCATCGCCGTCACGCCATTTTTGACCCGATACCAGTGATTGCCGTTCAGAATATCTACCGGGCGATACGAATCTTTGGCCCAGCCATTGCGTCCCGTCTCAAAGTCTGTGTAATGGATGATGCCATCACTATCTTCCACCGTCACCGGGATCACAGCCGTCAGCTGCGGATTATGGACCGACGAGATCGTAACGGTAGTCTGTCCCATATTCTTGCCTGCCGTCACCACGCCGCTCTCATCTACGGTCACCAGGTCCGGATTGGCAGATGTATAGGTCAGCGCCGGATTATCCGCGTTCCACGGCAGCACGGTGGCATGCAGCTTGGCTGTTTTCCAACGTCCCAACGTAAGTGCGGTGTCATACGCGACAACCTGAGTCACCGGACGAACCGCAGGATCAAGCCCCGTTCCGACCTGTCCGTTCGTTCCCATCTGGTTAAAAGGAATGTTCGGGAAGTTAGGAATCTGATCGAATACCTCCGCATCCGGTGCCAGCGACAAATCCCCGCCTGCCAGGTTCACAAATCCAGGGTCCTGTGAAGCCAGCCAATTGTTGGCATACTGCACCAGATTAAGTGTATCCTTGGCTCCATTCGCGTTTACCAGACTGCTGCGTGCAATCGTCGGATTATAAATCAAATTCCCATTCAGGGTATTCGTATTTGGATAGTAGCGATTTTCCGTAAAGAAATCCGCCAATTCCGGATACTTGGTCAGATAAGGCGTACCCACGAAATTGTTATTGGCTGCAAACAGCGCCTGCCATTTCGGCATGTAGTTCTTGGCAATCTGTCCTTCGGGCTTGTCACCAAGGAACTGCTCGGAATATTCATACGGCACTTTGCTGTCTACAAAGATGTTGTTCTTGGTATTGATGTGCGCTCCACCGTTATTCAAGACTGCGGAATTGCCCATCTTGTAAAAGACATTCTCTTCGATCTTCAGCCCCATCGTGAAGTTGTCCGGGTAGATGCCCTGCACACCGGCTTTCTTCTCCCCAATGTTATGGAAGTAATTGCGCCGAATGACCGTGCCCCGCTGCTGCGGCGTCTCACCGGCGTTCATATAGATCGCGCCAAGGTCAGAGAAGTTTTTACACACATCATAGATCTCGTTGTATTCGATCAGATGATCGTTACCGAACACCAACACACCGGGATGCGGCGCATCATGCAGTTCATTGCCAATCATCTTGTTGCCGACACCCGCCAGCATAACGCCGGGGTTATAAGCTTTGTGATAGTAGGCAAAGTCGTGAATATGCGAATTCTGTACGATGTTGTTGCCGGGTTCCAGCGTCGCCGGATCGCCGCCTACCAGTGTAACGGCCGTTCCGCCGATATGATGGATATGCGTATTGACGATGGCATTGTCGTGACCTGGCCCACCCGTGAACGTATCGTAGTAGAAGCGGCTCTGCGTATTGACCAATACACCGCTGTTGGAGAAATTGCGAATCTCACTGTTGACGATCCGTATGTGATCCCCGCCCATCAACACAGCGGCGGAATCACGACCATTCTCCAGAACCAGCCCCGAGAAATCAATGTAGGAAGCATCCAGGGAATTAATCATCGGCGTCTTGAGCATCGTCACCTCAATGTCCGGGGTGTTCTGCTCAAATTCGGCATTTGGCAGGAAATACAGTTTGCCAGCCTGACGGTCGATGTAATATTCGCCCGGCATGTCGATCTCTTCCAACAGGTTCTGGGCAAAATGAAAATCGGGATAGGTACCGTTCATCAGCAGTCCACTCATCTCACCATAGCGCAGGGTAATCGTCTTGGCCTGCGTATCGATTGATTGGATCTTGTTATACGACCACTCCCAGCTGTGACCGAAGATACCGTCCAGCCAGATGTCATCGGCCTGCGTCCAATACTGCGGACGATCATAAGTATAGGAAAAAGTGCCGCCTCTTAGAGCCAGTTGGTCTTTCTCTTTGCGCGTAGGTCCGGGGTCTACAATCGTATCCATCTGCACGGTGCCTTCGTTCGGCCAACGCGCCAGGGTCATGCCCTCTCCATTGACGTACAATTCCATCGGCGGCACCTGACTAAGATCATTTGCCAGATAATAACCGTGACGGCTCTGCACGCCATAATCGGTGAGACCAAGCGCTTGCAGATCCACGACCTGTACTTTCGTTCGGGCGTCTGGACTGATAATTCGATTCAAGATGGCCGGATCGGTAACGGCATCGAAGTCACTTTTGTTCAGTTTATGCGAACCCGACAAGACGACTTCTTCGTTCGGATAGGCTGCGTATACGATTGGCTTGCCCGCTTCGCCCGAATCCTGATCGTTCAGATCGAAGCTCAGGGGACGCTCGTAACGACCTTCCCTCAGATAGACGGCCACCCCACCATCCGGCAGTCCTTCACCACTTTTTAATGCCCGAATCACGTTACGCGCTTTTTCCAGCGTTTGAAACGGTGCCTGCTCCGTACCTGAATTGGAATCGCTTCCATTTACCGATACATAAAAGGTTTTTCCCGGTGCAGCCGTTGTTTCCTCCGCGGCGGCGTGGTTAGCGGCAGGCAGTACCGGGTTCATGGTAAACAATAAACCGGCAGCCAGAACCGCCAACAGACCCTTTTTCCCCATTCGATCTCTTCCTCTCGGCTTGATGTATAGCGGCTTCCTCCGCCATCTCGGGTCGGAAGAAGCCGCTTCTTCGGTTTACCTCTTGCGCTTCGATTGGGATCTCCTGCTTCCGTACCTGTGGATCATGTGGTCATCAACGTTTATTTTTTGAGACCTTTGTCCTGAACGAACTGATTGAACTGCTTGGTCACCTCCTCCACATAGCGATCTTCACCGGCTTCTTTGAGCTTGTTATAGAATCCCGGCCATGTCTCATCGAAATTCAGGGTACCGGTGAGAATTCCACGTTTGTATTCATCCCAGACGGCGTTCAGATTGGCGATCTCCGTGCTGACCGGTTCGGAATTGAACTTGAACGCACCGACCGGATTGACTTCCGCACTCTCGTTGATCTTCTTCGTTTCTTCCCAGACGTTCTCAGGTTGACCATCTTTGAGATAGGAATTGAATACACTTCCGAACACCCAGTCCATGTTTGGACGATAGCGGGAATCCGGCAGAGCTTCGATATAGTCGCCTTCGAGTTTCTTGTAATGCTGACCTTCGATGCCGTTGCACAGCAGGTTGTACAGTTCCTTGTCCGTGTTGACCAGATTGAGGAACATCATGGCCCGCTCCGGATTCTCCGATGTACGGCTGAGAGATTGGTTGGTCGTTGCGGAGTACCCGTTGGAGAACCAGCCGCTCAGTGGTGCCAGCACGACATCGTTACCACCATTTTTCACCTTCACTTCTGCTTCCAAGCCCGGTTTCAGCACCGTATGGAATTCAGAACCAATTTGGCCTTTAGCCATGAAGTCGGTATTTTTGGCTGTTGCAGCATCTTTGTACAGATAACCGGCGTCGTACCATTTGTTCATGAGGCGGTAGATGTTCAGCTCATCTTCCGGATAGCGCTGGAGCTGGTAAGTAGGATCGTCTTTTTTGATGTAAAAGTGTTCGTCCAGTCCAGGCACCGTCCAGTATCCTTTGCCATACATCTGCGCATTGAAGTCGAAGTTGCCGCCGAAGTTGCCGTAAGGAATGATGTCCGGATCACCCTTAACGATGTCGGCGTACAGGGGTTCGATGTCTTCGACTTTCTTGATCGAAGCAGCGTCGAATTTATACTTGTCGAGCAGTCTCTTCTGAATGATGAATCCATAGCGGGAGCCGTTGATCTGCTGGTTGGGAATCCCGTAGATCTCGCCGTCTACCGACAGTCCATCCCACATGACCTGCGGTACATCCTTTTTCAGTTCGGGTGCATATTGATCGAGCAGTGCGGTCATCGGCTGAATGGCCCCTTTGCGTACCAACTCCTCTGGCTTCAGCATGTATCCCGTCCAGAGAATGTCGAATTTCTCGCCGGCGGCCAGCACCGTATTCATCTTCTGAACATAGTCACCGATGGGTACGGGGGTCAGCTTGATCGTCGCATTGATCTTCTCCTTGGTGATCTTGTTCACGGCCTCCTGCACCTTTTCCTGGTCAGGCTGAAGCTGCGACAGCGGGTAGTACCAAGTCAAGGTTACGGGTTTCAGCCCGTTTTCATCGGTTTCTCCCGAAGCGGCGCTGCTGTTCCCTCCTCCACCGTTTCCGCCGCATCCCGCCAGCAGAGAGCCGGTCAGTCCGATTGCGCCGACCAGACCGAGCCATTTACTCATTCTTTTTCCCATGTGTACGACCTCCCGATTAATGTCTTGAATTGGACAGGCATCTTATCTATGTGTCGATCAGCCCTTGAGGGAACCGACCGTAAGCCCCTTGACGAAGAAACGCTGGAAGAACGGGAAGATAATCAGCATTGGACCACCGGCCAGTACCGCAATCGCCATCCGCGCCGAGTTGTTCGGGAACGAAGTCAGGTCGATGCCGAGCGTCTGGGTAAACTCGGAGTTGGTCGTCAGGAATTCGATGCTGTTGAGCGTCCGTACCAACAAGAGCTGGAGCGGCACCTTGCTTGGATCATCGATATAGAGCATGGCGTTGAACCAATCGTTCCAATAGGTAAAGGAGATCAGCAGCCCCAATGTAGCGAGGGCAGGCAGCGAGAGCGGCAGGACGATCCGGAAGAAAATTCGGAACTCCCGCGCCCCGTCAATCTTGGCGGACTCGATAATCTCCAGCGGAATCTTGGACATAAAGCCCTTCATCACCATGATGTTGAATGGAGACAGCAGGATCGGCAGGATGAGCGCGAGCAGGCTGTCTTTCAGGTGCAGGTACTGGGTGATGAGGATATAAGTCGGAACCAGACCACCGCTGAACAGCATGGTGAAAAAGACATAGAACGTAGTGATCCGATTATACCGATAGTCCGGACGTGAAATGACGTAAGCGGTCATCGCGGTCAGCAGCAGTCCGGCGGCCGCTCCAACCACCGTAATGGTGATCGTCACGCCGTAAGCCCGCAGCAGCACCTCCGGCGAATCCAACAGATACCGATAAGCCTCGAAGCTGATATGATCCGGGATAAATTGATAGCCGTTCTTCGTGATGGACTCTTCATCGGTTAATGATACGGCGATGACGAGCAGGAATGGCAGGATTACGATCAACGAGAGCACGGTGAACATGATGTTGATGGCAATCTTGGAAAATTCAAATTTGCGTACAGCCATGTGGCTCCTCCTGTCTCCTTACCAAAGGGAATGGTCGGGGTTGATTTTCTTGACGATGGCGTTGGCAGACAAGACTAGAATCAAGCCTACGATGGACTGATACAGCCCGGTTGCTGCCGACATGCCGACGTTGCCGACTTCACGCAGTGCCCGATAGACATACGTATCGATAATATCCGTCGTCCCGTACAGGAAGCCGGAGTTATTCGGAATGAAGTAATGCAGACCGAAGTCGCCTCGGAACATGCTGCCGATCGACAGGATGAGCAGGATGATGATAAGCGGACTGAGCAGCGGAATGGTAATCTTGAGCGCCATCTGCGACTTGGTTGCCCCGTCGATTCGGGCCGCTTCGTAGTAGTCGCTGTTGATGCCCATGATGCCCGCGAAATAGATCAGCGTATTGAACCCGATGACTTTCCATAGATGGACGATCACGAGGATGAACGGCCACGATCCCGCGTTCTGATACCAACTGACTGGATCAAAGCCCAGCGCCATCAATGTCCGGTTGATGAAGCCATCCGCGTGATTCAAGAAGGCGTAAGCGATATAACCAACCAGCACCCAGGACAGGAAGTGAGGCAGGAACAGAGCGGTCTGATAGAAGCGGCTCCACTTGGCCTTCACTTCATTGAGCAGAACCGCAAGCAGCAGCGCCGCTACCAGGGTTATCAGAATATAAGCCACGTTGTAGAGTACGGTATTGCGGGTGATTCGCCAAGCCGTGTCTGTGGAGAACAAATAACGGAAGTTATCGAATCCCACCCATTTACTGCCGAAGATGCCCAGGTCATACCGATAATTTTTAAACGCGATGATGATACCCACCATAGGAATATAAGCGAAGATCAATTTGTACAAAATGCCCGGCAGTGATAGGAGGAATAATTCCTTATTGTTGCGAAAATGTCGCATCTCCCGTCCAAGCCATGATTTTCTCCGCCGTGTACTTCCCTGCGTATCATTTCCCTGCGTATCCGATGGAGCTTTTGCCGCAAGCGATACTTTGTCTGACATAAATTCCGGCTCCTTTCCCCTGCTCTTGTCTCTCATTCTCCCAGGACGGTTCGATTGGATACCCGCCCCGCTTCCTGGCACCTCCCACAATAATCCGTAAGCGCTTTCTTGGGTACTGTACAATCGCAGTATTGCTGTACTTGAGGGCTGTACAGTTGCACAAAAGCTGTAACGGCGCGGGTTCAGGGGCTGTACAGTACAGGTAAGCGAAGCGGAAGACATAAAAAGCATTGAGCCTCTTTCCGCTAATTCCCACTTGGGTCGTGCCCGGCAAATGGGCATGACAAAGGCCCGCTTCGCCAACAGGCGCGTCGGGCCTTTATTCCAAAATCCTGATTCCAATCCGCAAGCTGAAGCTTCCAAAGAAACGTTCACAAGTCCGCTCAAGTGCTGCGATCAATAGCCGATTTGAGTCGGTATTCTTTGGGCGTAGCTCCGTAATGACGTTTAAACAAACGATAGAAATAGCTTTCGTTGCCGAATCCGACTTTCTGCATAATCTCTGCAACGGTCAGCGTCTGTTCTTCCAGATATTCTTTGGCATGAAGCAGACGGGTGGCGTTGATCCGATCCACAACGGTCTGACCTTCTTCGGTCTTGAACACCTGTCCCAGATAGATTGTGCTGACCTTGAGCATGTCTGCGATTCGCTGCACATTCAGATCGGGATCGGCATAATGTTTGTCGATAATTTCTTTGACCGTATCGGCCAGCAGGCGGCTCTTGTCCTCACGCCCGCTCCGGCTTCGCCCACAGACTTCACGCGCGATGTCCAGCAGCGTCTCTTCGATCTCCTCCAGCGTCTCTTTTTCCAAAATACGCCGATTGATGGTCTGGCTATTCACAGGCAGCGGATTCAGATTGTTGCGGCTGAGTTCGCTCAGTGTACCACTCAAGCTGACTGTCAGATGCACAACGGCGGAAAAGAGCTGATCGGCACCAAATCCCGACAAAGCGATTCGCCAGTTCCGTACGGCCTGCTGCGCTTCTTCCAGCCGTCCACTTTTTAACCCTTCGCTCAATTGCCGTTCCCATTCCTGCGGAATCTCCAGATCCTGGCTGCGCTCATTGGCCGCAATATTCTCGGGTTCGATAATGGCGCCTCGCCCCAGGATCATCCGATAACCGGAGTGGCGAACGGCTATCTGATACATCGGAGTAATCTGTTGATAACCGGAGAAAATCTCACTTAATGTTACGGTAAAAGACGTCCGATAATACGTGCGAATCGTCTCCTGCAGCTGCCGCATCCGTTCACCCAATCGATCCAGTTCAGACGGTTCTCCGCCCACCATAAACAGCAGATGTCCACTCTTCAGTTCGGCGGCCTCACAAGAACCGGAAGTACGGAGTAGTTCTTCGCCCACATTGGCTACGGCAAAAGCCAACAGGGACTCCATGCGCGATCCTGGCTGTCCGGATAGCCCTTGCACCGGCTCAATCTGTACGAGAGCAAGCCGCAGCGGCGCATCCATAGGAAGGTCCAGTCCATATTGCTGGCGCATCCGGTCAAACTCTTCGGGACTCAACGCTTCGCTGGAGGCAATGAGGCTGCGAAGCTGGTAGCTCCGCGCAATATTGGACTGGGAAGCCCGCTCCTGCTCCAGTCCCTTGAGCTTCCCGGCCATCTCGGTCACATTCGCCGCGATCAGCGCCAGTTCATCCCCACTGCCCGGCTTCGTGCGGCCATTCTCCGGAACCAGTGTCAGCAGTTGACCGACCGGCTTATACAGCCGAAGCGCCAGCAGAACCGACAACAGCAGCGCGAAGGTTACGGCTGAGATCAGCACCGCTGCCTCCGTCCAGCGCATCTGCCGCACGCTGCCCAGCACTTTATTGGAGTCTTTGAGACTGACAATCTGCCAGTTGTTGGTCGCCCGGTTTAAATAGGTCACCTTGTAGTGCAGTTTGCCTTCATCATAGTTAAACGAGCCTAATGATGGCTTCGATTCCGCAATTTTCGGCAGTAGATCCCGGTTCATGTCCAGACCTTCGGGCGTTGCGCCAGCGGCAGACAGCACAATTTCTCCACGACCATCGGTGATAAATAGCTGATCGCCTTCTCCCTCGGAGACCAGATTAAGCGCTTTCATATTATCCAGCATCCAGGCTGGTTTGACTGTCAGAATCAGTACATTGTCATTCACCGAACCCAGGGAAGGACCGTCATAGACGAACATGGCGAAGACATCAATTCCGCCGCCCTTGCCGCTCAGATTAATGGGAACCAGCTGAAGTTTGGGCACCTGGGCATCCGCATCCATGTATTTTCGCAGCGCATTGTACAGAATGTCATTGCTCGCCAGATTGTGATTGATGGACGAGAAGAAGCGCTGCTGCGCCCCATTGTAGAACACGGCGGCATGGAGATACGGCGAAGCCGCAACCGTGCGATTGAGGCGCTGAATCTTCAGGATGCTCTGTTTGTAATCGCCGCCGGACTTAAGCGCAATCATCTCTTCGTCGTTATAGAGGGCAACCGCCTGGTTGATGACGATCCCATTCATGTTCTCGATATTGTAGTTAATCTGCGTGAGCAGCTTGCGATCCGCTTCTTCCTGCATGCCCAGCACCCGGCCCCGCGCATTGGAGTTTAGCAGCAGCGAAGCGACCGCCAGCATGGTCACGACGAGCATAAAGCTCAGCAGGATTCGCTGCAAATATTTGCGTGCGCGAAAGTTTTGCAGTGCGTTCATGCTTTCCCCCCTCTGCTTCTCGGTGACCTTACTATAAGCCCGCTTCTTTTTAATTGTCAATACTTGTCATTCATCAGAATAGGGCGTACTTCACGCGTTGAACGTCGCCCTCTACATCGTAGCCCTGAAGCAGCGTTTCGGGTGTCTACGATTCCGACCAACTCTAGGACAATCTCGACATCCCGGCCAATTGTCTCCTCTTCCGCGCCAAACAGCCGCTTCGCCCACCCAAGAAAGGGTCGGCAAACGGCTGCTGATTACAAATAGTCTAGTGACAGAATCGACACGGCGGATCACTCTCCCAACTTCGCTAGGGAGGGTAAGCCGCCAAGCCTGAATCGTTTGTTAATCCCGAGTCAGCTGCGAAGAACCGGCAATGCCCGGCTTGGTCATCTCGAACGGGTTCAAGATAATGTCCAGTTCTTCTTCGCTGAGGACATTGTGCATGAGGCACAGATCGCGTACCGAACGCCCCGTCGTCATCGCTTCGCGGGCAATACGGGCGCAGATCTCATAGCCCAGGTACGGGCTGAGGGCAGTAATGACGCCAACGCTGCGTTCGACGTATTCGGCACAGTTCGCTTCGTTGGCTTCGATGCCATCGATGCAGTGCGTGCGGAATACGGTCAAGGCCTGATTCATGATGCTGATGGATTGCAGCAGATTAAATACCAACACCGGCTCCATCACGTTCAGCTCCAGCTGTCCGGCTTCGGACGCCAGCGAGATCGTATGATCGTTGCCGATGACCTGGAATGCAGTCTGATTGACCACTTCACACATGACCGGATTGACCTTGCCCGGCATGATCGACGAACCCGGCTGACGTTCCGGCAGCTTCAGCTCGGCCAGACCCGCACGCGGCCCGGAAGCCAGCAGGCGAATGTCGTTGGCGACTTTCGACAGGTTAATCATGCAGATCTTGAGCGCACCGGACAGTTCCGTATAGGCGTCTGTATTCTGCGTGGCATCAACCAGATCGTCGGCATGGCGCAGCGGCATGCCGCTGATCTCGGCCAGCTTCACCACCACTTTGTCCATATAATTCACATCGGCGTTCAGGCCTGTACCGATTGCGGTTGCTCCCATGTTGACTTCGTGCAGCAGCTCCTTGGAGCGGCGTACCCGATGCAAGTCACGTCCCAGCACACGGGCGTATGCAGCGAATTCCTGCCCGAGACGAATCGGCACGGCATCCTGGAGATGCGTCCGGCCCATCTTGATAACATGGTCAAATTCACGAGCCTTATTCTCGAAGGAACGCTGAAGGCGCTCCATTGTATCTTCAAGCTTCTGTACGAGCGTCAGCGCAGCGATATGGATCGCCGTCGGGAAGACGTCGTTGGTCGATTGGGCCATATTGACGTGCACGTTTGGATTCAGATGAAAATAATCCCCTTTGGCCTTGCCCATCAGCTCCAGCGCCCGATTCGCAATCACTTCGTTCGCATTCATATTGATCGACGTACCTGCCCCGCCTTGGATCGGGTCCACGATGAACTGCGCGTCCCAGACGCCGTCCATCACTTCTCCAGCGGCCTCTACGATCGGTGCGCCCAGATGTGCGGGCAGACGTCCCACTTCCATATTCGCCAGGGCGGCCGCTTTTTTCACGATTCCCAGTGCATGCACCATCGATTCATGAATCCGGTAGCCGGTGATCGGGAAGTTCTCAATCGCTCTCATCGTCTGTACGCCATAATAGGCATCGGCAGGAACTTGTTTGGCTCCCAGGAAATCTTTTTCAATCCGAAACTGCGGTTGCATCGCATTCCGTCCTCTCAACGCTGTTAAGCTGTGTATTTTGAATCCATGAATCCGCTTTCTTCTTCTATCCTATATCCCTATATCGGATATTTCAAACTTGAGATTTAGCAGCGACAGCCGCATACGAAAAACAAGGAAGAAATCTTGCTCCTCCCTCCCTGTTTTCCACATGTCCAGCCTAATTACTGTACCTTCTCGGTGAGGGTAATCAGCGGTTCGGCTGCAACTTCCACATTGCCCTGAAGCGCCCGCGTAATCATGCACGAACTCTCCGCTTTATGAGCGAGGCGCTCGGCCTTGACCCGAACCTCTTCACCCTGCCCCTCCGCGAGAACAAGTTTAGGACGATGAGTGATGCTTTTATACGTAAAAATATTGTCGGTAACGTCCACGATGCCTTCCGAATCCAGCGTCAGACTCTCAACCGCGATGGACGAACGTTCCAGCATGGCCGCCAACGTGATGATATAGCAGGTCGCAGCCGCGCCAAGCAGCATCTCGTCCGGATTGGTGCCAACCCCCGGCCCTCCCATCGGTTCAGGAATGGAGATCTGGGTCTTGAGTTCTCCGCTCTCGATGCTGCCGGTGCTGTTTCGTCCGCCGTCCCAGACTGCCGTTAGACGGAAAATATGATTCATGCGATGCTCTCTCCCTTTGCGCTTAGAATGGCTTCCACCTCAGTATACGCCAATCCATGCGCCTCCGCGACCGCCCGGTACGTCACCCGACCTTCGCTGGTATTGATACCTTTGGCGATGGCCGGATTATCCAGTGCCGCCTGGCGGAACCCTTTGCGTGCGATCTGGAGACCATAAGGCGTAGTTACCATATTTAGCGCAAGCGTCGAAGTTCTGGCGACGGCACCCGGCATATTCGCCACCGCATAATGCAGAACGCCATGCTTCACATACACGGGATCATCATGGGTGGTGATTCGGTCGATCGTCTCGATGGAACCACCCTGGTCAATCGCTACATCAACAATCACCGAACCCGGCGCCATCCGCTTGACCATCTCTTCGGTGACTAATTTGGGCGCACGCGCACCGGGAATCAGAACCGCACCAACCAGCAGGTCTGCCCGCTGCACAGCCATCTCCAGATTATGCTTGTCAGAGATCAGCGTCTTGAGCCGCCCGCCGAACTGATCGTCAAGCTGCCGCAGGCGGTCGGCGTTGATGTCCAGAAGCGTCACGTCCGCGCCAAGCCCCATCGCCATCTTGGCCGCATTCGTACCGACGATGCCGCCGCCCACAATCGTGACCTTGCCCGGTTCAACACCCGGTACCCCGCCAAGCAGTACCCCTTTGCCTCCGAACGGCTTCTCCAGAAAATGGGCACCGATCTGAATGGACATCCGCCCGGCTACCTCACTCATGGGAGTCAGCAGCGGAAGGCTTCCATTAGGAGCCTGGATCGTCTCATAAGCGATGCCCGTAACCCCCTTCTCGACCAGCGCCTTCGTCAGAGCCGGTTCGGGAGCCAGATGGAGATACGTATAGAGAATCAATCCTTCACGGAAAAATTCATATTCGCCAGGCAGCGGCTCCTTGATCTTCACGACCATGTCTGCTTCCCAGGCTTCCTTCGCTCCGGCTACGACTTCCGCTCCCGCAGCCTTGTAATCGTCGTCCGAAAATCCGATCCCCAGACCCGCGCCGCTCTCTACCTTCACGGTATGCCCTTCTGCGAGATAAGCTCGGGCTGAAGCGGGCGTCATGCCTACACGGTTCTCATTGTTCTTGATTTCCTTAGGTACTCCGATAATCATGCTGGTTCCTCCCCATGAATAGGCTGGTCGATCCGTCGAAGGCGACTCTGACCACCGTTCGATTAAGTGGCTAAAGTTCCCAATTCTATTCTAACATGCCTTGGGTTAAAAGAAATCCGCCTTTTTCTTGCGTTTTTTGCACGAAAAAGCTCTCACGTCTTGCTATGTATACGCTAACCGGATTAGAATGTGAGAAATACGCTTTTTACCCCTGTTCCGAAACAACGCGGTAAAGCGGAGAGAGTATTGACGCTCCTGCGCGATTACGTCAGCGAAGATCAGGGCAAAAGCCTAGTACGCTGACCGACAATAATGTGAGGTTGCGCCCCGCAAACCTTAGATTTAACCCGGTCAACTTACTAGAAGATGAAAGATTAAAGGAGACTATACCGACATGAACGAAACCTTGGAACAACTGCGGACGAGCGTTGACGAGATCGACTCTCAGCTTCTGGAACTGCTTAGCAAACGCGCTGAACTGGTTCACCAAATCGGCCAAGCCAAAGAAAATCAGGGCGTACCGAAGTTCGATCCCGAGCGCGAAAAAGAAATTCTCGATCGTGTAACCGGACTGAACAAGGGTCCTTTCTCGGACAGCACGCTCAAACATCTGTTCAAAGAAATCTTCAAGGCGTCGCTGAACATTCAGCAGGAAGACCACAAACGTCAACTGCTCGTCAGCCGCAAAAAACGCCCGGAAGACACCATCGTCAAGTTCAAAGGCGTGGAAGTCGGCACACCAAGCCCGATTCTCGTTGCGGGTCCTTGCTCGATCGAATCGCGTGAACAGCTGCGTACGGTTGCCAAAGCGCTTAAAGACGCCGGCATTACGGTGATGCGCGGCGGTGCGTTCAAGCCAAGAACTTCCCCTTACGACTTCCAGGGCATGGGTCTCGACGGCCTGAAGCTGCTGAAGGAAGTGGCGGACGAGTTCGGCCTGGCGACCATCAGCGAGATCGTGCACCCTTCGCACATCGAGATCGCAGCGGATTACATCGACGTCATCCAGATTGGCGCACGCAACATGCACAACTTCGAGCTGCTCAAGGAAGTGGGCGGAGCCAAGATTCCAGTGCTGCTCAAGCGCGGTCTGTCGGCTACGCTGGATGAGTTCATCCATGCGGCTGAATACATCATGGTTAGCGGTAACGAACAGATCATGCTGATCGAACGCGGTATCCGCACTTATGAAAAAGCAACCCGCAACACCCTCGACATCTCGGCGGTTCCACTGCTCAAACAGGAGACGCACCTGCCGGTTATGGTCGATGTGACGCACTCCACAGGCCGCAAAGACATCATGCTGCCTTGTGCCAAAGCTGCTCTGGCTGCCGGTGCAGACGGCATCATGATCGAAGTGCATCCAGATCCACAGACGGCGCTGTCCGATGCTGCGCAGCAGCTCGACATTCCGCAGTTCAACGCGTTCTGGGATGGCCTCAAGAAATCCGGCCTGTTCGGACCTCGCGCTTAATGTCGCCGTCATCCATCGCGGTTCAGGCCGCGTAAGCATTTCTTGTTAAGAGTTGGGCTTGCCCCAATTGGACATTCAAAAGCTCCATGCCCGGATCATCCGATCCGCTGCATGGAGCTTTTTGGTGTTCCTCTTTGACTTGCCGGGCCTGATGATGTCGTGCACAGCCTAACTTTCCAACGGATTGCCCACCTCGCCCATGAAGACAATCAGCCCTGTCGTCTTATCCGTGATGGCAAAGAAGAACGGTCGATTCAGCTTCATCTCAAAAGGTGGATCAGGCTCGAGTGGCGCAGCGCTCGTCTCGACCGCTATGCTGGTAACGGCCGCCGCTTCCGTGCCCTCTTCATTCACCTCAATATACGTATCCTGCTTCACATAACTGACGAACAGATCACCCGGCTTCACGCCAGGCGACAAACCGCTTAAATCGGCGCGTGACGGGTCAAAGACCGTTGGCATCCCCAGCGTCTTGAGTGCATCAGCCAACTGAAGGCTGTCGCCCAACTTGAACCTGGGCAGTTCGACAGAACCTGGAGAGTCCTTGAGTTCTTGACTCCATGCCGTAAACTTGGGCAGTTGGGAAGCGAGGAACTGTTCCAGGGAGCTGTCCTCATCAGGCAGGGCGAGCAGCATGCCGAAGTTCTTCTTCTCGCCATAAGGCAGCCGAACCGCCTGGAAGCCATCGCCATCCAGATAATCGTAATCGCCCGACTGCTGCATGGTCGGCACCTGGATCTCCTTGCCATCCGCAGGGTAAAAGGGCTTGCTCTCCGTAAGCGACTTCTCAAACTTGTCGGTCCAATCCCCTTTGAAATACATCGCGTTCATCAGAAATAGAACGGCTTGATCGCTGATCGGGGCTTCGACGACCTCCGTGATCTTGCCAGCCGTATGTTCGGAAGCCCATTGATTCATCGTCTCAGCCGCCTTGGGGGAAGCAAAATTAAGCGCCTGAATCTGGGCATCATAGCTTTTTTCCATCCGTTTGACATAATCATCATCCAGCTTGAACCCATCCCGACTCCAGATCGAATTGGCCATCTTCATCTGTACAGAAGAGTCGGAACCGAGCAGCAGATCTCGCAGAATCATCTGGCCCTGGTCCAACTGCTCGGCGGATATTCCACTGAGCTTGAGCGTCTCTTCCATCTCTTTGGCTGTGTCACCTGCCGCGCCGCCCTTGAGCATCGACAGCGCAATCGCAAGTCCGGCAGGTGAGACCATCCGGTTAGCACCCGGTCGCTCCTCACCAGGGTTCGTCTTGAGCTGCCCATAGAAATCAAGCGCAAATTCATTCATTGACGCAGACAATTTGGGATTGGCATCTTCAGCCGTATAAGAAGTATGATGGGAATCCTGATCCGAGGAACGCCCCCCGTCCGTGGAGCAGCCGGCCGTCACGACCAGCAGAGCGGACAGCAGCAGCGCCTTCCCGCCCCGTTTATATCTACCGTTCCGTTTGGACGGTTGATTATTCAACATCTGACTTTTCTTTTCTCTATTCATCTTGGATTGACCCCCTTTTGTCGGTTGGATGCGCTCAGCGCCGCCTTGATCCAACGCTGATGCAGCAGACTGCTCCTCTTGTCAAGAAGTCGCCGGGTTCCGCACTTCGCCTATGAACAAGATCAATCCCGTCTTCCGATCGGTGATGGCGAAGAAAAAAGGACGATTCAGCTTCATGGTAAACGTCTGGATGGGTTTCGTAGGCGCCGCTCCGGCTTCAACGGCTGCAATCGTGACCGCCGCCGCTTCCGTACCTTTTTCATGAACATCGAGATACGTATTCTGCTTCACGTAACTCACATAGAGGTCACCTTGACCCACATCTGAAGCAAGACCGCTCAGATCCGCCTGCGAAGCATCAAATAGGGCGAACATGCCCTGCTGCTTGAGCACCTCATTAAGCGTCAGCTCATCTTGGATTTGGAATCTGGGCAGCCCGATCTCGCCCGGCATCTCAGACAGTTGGGTCTTCCATGTGTTGAACTGCGGAAGCTGAGTCTTCAGAAATTCCTCAAGGGAATGATCTTCGTCCGGCAGCGCAAGAATCATCCCCATGTCTCCTGATTCACCGTAAGGCAAGCGAACAGCCTGAAAACCTTCGCCATCCAGATAATCATATCTTCCCTGCTGTACCATCATCGGCACCTGGATATGGCGGCCACCCGCAAGCTGGAAGGACTGATCCGCTGTCATTTCCACGCCAAACGGCTCTGTCCAATTCCCCTTAAAATACATGGCGTTCATGACCATCAAGCGGGCTTCCCCAGGCAGAGGCTGATCGATGATCTGCGTGATTTTTCCGTCCGTATGGTCGGATGCCCACTGATTGAGCACCTCCACCACATTCGCTGCCTCAAAATCAAGTGACTGAACCTGAGCGTCGTACTGTTGGTTCATTTGCTGTACGTAACTTGAGTTCAGCTTCCATCCTTTCCGACTCCAGAGCGAATCGGCAATCTTCAATTGAATTGAAGGATCAGCCGTACGCAGATGATCCATCAGCACGCTTTGCCCGGCATCCCAGGATTCCACGGAGTGACTGCCCACCTGCATGGCCTTCTCCATTTGCAGCGCCGTCTCCCCTGCCGCTCCGCTCTTGAGCATCGATAAAACAAATGTCAAACCGGCCGGAGAGAACATGCGATTGCCGCCCGACTCGCTCTCCTTATTGTCTTTTGCAACATTTTCGTAGACATTTATCGCAAAGCGATTCATGGCCGAGACGATCTGCGCGTCAACCTTTCCTTCATTGGAAGGAGCCGCTTCCTCTCCCAGCCGATCTCCCCCGCCGGAACAGCCAGACACGGATGCCAACAGCGAAGCCACTGCCAATCCTCCCATCCAGAAATAAGCCTTCTTCGATTGATGCCACCTATTCATCTTCTGCCCTCCTTTCCCCTAACAACGTGCAGAAAATCATGAATGTTGCTTAAATTGGAAAAATCATACGCTCTCCACACAAAAAAACCCTGCTTTCGCCTCGTATGCGCGAAAACAAGGGTGATTTTGTCCAATGAATCTCTTCCAGTCGATCTGCTTAGGGACTGTTCATCATACGGCAGAACATTTATCCACTCTCCGAATTGGAAGGTTTGGGCTCCCGACTGTGTGCCAGCAGCCGGGCGTCTTCCAGTACCCGTTCTACTTCCGAAGCGACAACAGGTTTGCCGATAAAGTCGTTCATCCCTCCGGCCAGACAGCGTTCAATGTCTTCCTGACGCACGAAGGCACTCACGCCCACGATCAGCGGCGTGCGACCCGGTGGGAGCTGGGTACGAATACGTGCCGCTGCTTCGATCCCATCCACTTCAGGCATCTGGACGTCCATAAAGATCAGGTCATAATGCTGGGTAAGAGCCATACGTACGGCCTGCTCCCCATTTTCCGCCGCATCTGAACGGAAGCCCAGGCGACCTAACATCGCCTCCAGCACTCTGCGGTTCACCGGATGATCCTCGGCAACCAGAATACGCAGGTCTTTGCGCGGGTCAAGGGTCGGTGTTTCTCCACCCGAGTCTGTCTCTGCTTCCTCCGGTTCGGTGTCTGAAGCCAGATCTGCGAACCGTTCTCCTTCCGAATCCGGAAGCAGGAAGCGCAGCAGGAAGCGGAAAGTAGCACCTTCTCCTTCTTCGCTGTCCACCGAAATCGTCCCGCCCATCAGTTCAACCAGCTTGCGGCTGATCGATAGGCCCAGTCCGGTACCTCCATACTTGCGGTTCAGAATCGGATGCAGCTGGGAGAAGGGCTGGAATAATTGATGCTGCTTGTCGCCCGCGATTCCGATGCCCGTATCCCTAACGGCAAATTCCAGCCAGATCTCATTCGGCGCACGGAAAGCTCGCGGCGACACGGATAAAGTGACGCTGCCCTGCTCCGTAAATTTGATGGCGTTGCCCACCAGATTAATCAGAACCTGCCGCAGCCGTTCACGGTCTGCAATCACAACCTCAGGAAGACGATGCACCGTCTCATCGGCTGCAAATTTAAGCGCAAGTCCTTTTTCATTGGCGCGAGGCATGAACAGATGCAGCACGTTGTTCAGCATATCACGCAGCTCCACCGGCTGCGGTTCAATCTCCATCCGCCCTGCTTCAATCTTGCTGATGTCCAGAATCTCGTTGAGGATCTTGAGCAGCGCGTGGCTGCTCTCCTGAATGATGCTGACGTACTGCTGCTGCTCCTCGGCCAGCTCTGTGTCGCGCAGCAGCTCGGTCATGCCGATGATTCCGTTCATCGGCGTACGCAGCTCATGGCTCACGATCGAGAGGAATTCGGACTTGGCACGATCCGCACGTTCTGCGGATTCTTTGGCCCGAATAATCTCCTTCTCGCCCGTCACATCGCGGAATACGAGCACGGCACCGCGCCGCTCTCCCCGATCCAAAATCGGCGTAATCTGGTAGGAGGCCAGGAATGTGCCTCCATCCTTCCGCCAGAATACCGCCTCAGGCTGGGCATGGGAAGTGCCCGATACCAGGGCGTCCAGCATCTCCATACCTCCTGGCTGATAGACGCTGTCCTGAGTTTGCGCCTGATGCATCATTTCCTTATAAGAGCGGCCGACAGCTTCGCCGCCTTCATAACCCAACATGGAGGAAGCCGCCGGATTGGTGAACATGATTCGCCCCTCCGTGTCGAAGCCCATGATGCCTTCCGATACCGTGTTAAGCAGCAGGGAATGTTGGTAACTCAGGGCTTCGATTTGGGAAATGTACTGTTTGCGCTCTGTAATGTCAGTAATGATCGAATAGACTCCACTTTGTGCCTTCTTCGATCCAATTGGCACATAGGCTACACTAATGTGCCTGAGCTGACCATCGCGGCGATAGAAGGACGTCTCGAAGACACGGGATTCGCCGCTGCGAGCCGCCTGGAAGTGCTTGCGTGACACCGCCGTAAATTCTTTGGGCTGGAGGATGCCAAGCCGCAGGCGCTGCATCTGTTCTCGGGTGTATCCGCTGAGCGCCTCCATAGCGGGGTTGACATCGAGGATGCGGCCTTTCATATCCATAGAGATAATGCCGGAGTTGTGGTTCTGGAACAAGGAGCGATAGCGACTTTCACTGCTGCGAAGCTTCTCGTCGATCCGTACCCGCTCCGTGACATCCTGCATGATACCAATGATCTGAAGCGGCTCTCCGGTCATGCTGTCCTTGGAAACTTCCCATACACCAAAGACTGTTTTCTCCCTGTTGCCCGGCAGACAGATGCGATAGGTCATTTCTCCTGCCAGACCTTCTGTTGTGGCTCCGCGTATTCTCTTTGTCACTCTCTGGCGGTCTTCTGGGTGAACCATGCGCACAAACTCTTCAACGTCGGAGATCACCGGACGGAGGGTGTAGTCGAAGATTTCCTGAAGTTCTCTGGAGAAGAACAGCTTATCTTGGGGAAGATCCCAATGCCATGACCCGATGCTCGCCATCTGTTGAGCCTTGGCCAATACAATATCATTCATCTTGCGCTGTGTGATGTCACGGGCAATAACCAGCACCCGATTGACGTTCCCTTCCGGATCGCGGATGAGACGGAAGGAAGTATCCACCCAACGAACACTGCCATCCTTATGGAGCACCCGTCGTTCAAAGTTCTCATTCTCCGCGAAGAGGGTCCCTTCGATCTGCATCTTGGTCGCGTCTCCCGAATGGTAGAACGCCGTCCGATTGCGTCCCAGCATCTCTTCTGACGTATAGCCAAGTGTTCGTTCAACGGATGGGGACACGTAGAGCAGCGTACCGTCCGGTTTGCTGAACGAGATCATATCCGGCGTATTTTGGGTAATCAGCTTGTAAATCTCCCGGGTTCGGCCTTGTTGGTCGTCGCTCGTGATCTGCTGCTTCGATACGTCATTCACGTAGACCAGCATAACGTCGCCCTGCTCCTCCGATGGGAGTTCACATTCTATTTCAACCCATACGACTTCGCCGTCGCGTCGCGCCAGCCGAACCTCAACAGGGCCAAACGGATGAGGCGCCTTCAGCCATTCGGAAAATGAATCCAGCAGATCGAGTGCACTGTCATTCTCTCCACGCAGCAGATTCAGGTAGCCGTTGCCCAGAAAATCTTCACAGCCATAGCCGAAAATACGATCCATCGCCGGATTAGCGGACAGACAGTTTCCCTCTGGACTCAGAATCAGGACACCTGTCGATATTTTGTTGTACATGCGTGTATACACGGATAGGTTCGGCGTATAAGGCGGTGTCACATTCATTCTCCTTTAGTCAAACATTCCTTTAGTCAAACATTCCTTTAATCAGACCTGTCTGCACGAAATTCTTATTCTTATGTCTTACCCAAATTTCGACGTTCTTATCGCTCCTTTTTGCCGAAAGCTTCATTATTGGCTAAAAAGCCGTTCGGAATCGGGTCAAAAACAGCATGGTGCCTCCTTGCCTGCTGGCAAACCATAAATTACCGTTTAAAAACAAATTCCAGATAATATAATTTAAGTTAAATAAAAGTTGAATATTAACTGAATATTTTCATATAATTTGTTGAAAAATGTCGTATAAATTGTCGAAACTCGTGCAAATCTCCAAAGAGTCGGCTATAGTTAAATCCATAACAATTTTAACATATCCCTCTACATATCATCTTAACTATCACCGACTCGTTCCGAATATCGTCGATCCGGATGCCCAAAAAGGAGGAGCTTATGAAACGAATCAAACCTGCCGTTCATGCCAAAACATCGTCTACCCCCCCATCTGCGGATTCGGAGGGCCGTTCTGTCGGAGAGTTAGGCGAAGACCGGATTACGATGCTGCCGCTGCATCATATCGGCCCCTTGATACGCGAGATGAATGAACCCGCCAAGCGCAGGCTGGGACAATTATTAGAACTTCCTTTCGCTCGGCGAAGTACGCGTGCGTGGCCAGAAGCTCTGTTCGCCAAGTCAATTCGTGATCTGATCGCCCACGCCCGGGGCAGCCATGAACTTCGCCGCAAGCTGGCGGAAACGCTCATGACTGTAGTTCAACCACTGCTTACCGCCCAGCCCCATCCGTTAACTCCCGAAGCCTGGGATGAGGCTCCGGAGGAGTGGGTGAATCGCTTTGGCAAATGGCACTGTTATTGGGCGCTGTATTTCTATCTGCCGCCCGCTGGCGAGGCCCGGCATACTCAACGTGACCAGGAACGATTGGAACAGCTTGCGAATCATGTCGAATGGGAAAAAACTCCTCTACTTCCAGCGGGTACGGCTGGTGAGGCAAACGACTCGGAGACTCAAGGAACTGCGGAAGCTGCGGTGCCTGCTTCGCCGGGAGAAAATGAAACCTCCAGTCGTAACGAAACGGCGGAGCAGCGCCGCATCGAGAAGTTGAACCGCCGGATCGAAGCGCTGGAAGAGCGTGGTCGGCGCGAGGAAGAACGGGCGAAGCGGCTGGAGAAGGAAGCCGCTGAAGCCCGCCGCGAAGCGGACAGACACGCAGAGCGGTCTGCGACGCTGGAGCGGGAACTGGAGAGCGAGCGGCGGCGCAGCAGCAGCCTCGCCGAAGAACGCGAAGCGGCGGCGGGGCGCGTCGCGGAACTGAAGCGTCAGCATCGGCAGGAGCGCAGCCGATTGGAAGCGGAACTGCTGTCGGCGCAGCGCCTGGCCGAGGAAGCCGCCGCGCAGAAGGCGGCTGAAGAGGCGCGTTCCAGCGCCGAACCGGTCGGCTCCGACGCTCCCGAGCCGACCCTGCGGGCGGAGCCTGCGCCCGCGCCCCCTCGCCCGGCCGCTGAATCGGGCGAGGATGAGGCGGAAGCCGCCATCCGCCGGTTTACGGCGCTGCTGCGGCGCGACCTCCGCGAAGCGGGAGCGGCTCTGCCCGGCGACGAGGAGCCGGGCGATCTGGAGGCGCGGACGCATCTGCGCCGCGCACTCGACCTGCTGGATGCGGTCGATGCGTATGCCGCCGGGCGCCGCCTGCTGCGCGGCGTGCCAGTGAACCTGCCGGACGCCCAGCCCGCGTCCGGGCAATCATCCCCGGCCGAGTCCATACGGCCGGAAGTCCGTCCAAATGAAGCGCCGGACATGGCCGAGGCGCTTGAGCAGTTCGAGGCCGATGGCGCCGCTTCATCGGCACCCGGCCAGGCCGGTACATTCCACCGCCGCGACCACGGCGGTTACATCGTGCTGGAGAACGGCGAGACGTTCAACATCACGGAATCGCTGGTCTACAAACTTCAGCTTCAACATGAAGCGGAAGTCTGGTGTACCCCACGCGAGGATGGACAGGGCTTCGGGCAGTATGAGATTGAGCTGCTGTTCCAGGGCGACGACGCCTTCTCCCCGGTTCGCCAGTACAACGGGTATGTAGAAGTAGACGAACAGGGCGTCTGGTATGCGGTAGACATGAACGACCCGGAGCGGCGTTATCCCATTCACCTGCGCGATCTGGACATTCAGCGTCCCGCCGAGGGCGCTCCATGTATTTTCAACGTGGGCGAAGAAGAAAGTGTCGCCCGTCTTGCTCGGGTGTATCGGGATTTCTCCGATCCATCCGCTATTCCGCGCAGGGAGCCATCCGCGCTGCGCCCAGCTTCGCCATCAGGCAAGCTCAAGCGTGAAGTCCGCAAAGCCAAGCCGGAACCGTTTCTGGAAGGCAGCACCATCGTTGTGCTTGGCGGACAGCGCAAATGGTTTGAGGACGTGGTGGTCGAAAGCGGCGCTCATTATGTGCATGAAAATGGCGAACGCCCGGATCTGATTGCTTCGGATCTGCGTAAAGCCCAAGCCTTATTCCTGCTTATCACCTCCACTTCGCATCGTGCGTATTGGGAAGGCGTAGAGCTGGCGAAAGCTTCCGGCGTGCCTTTTTTCATCATCCAAGGTTCCAAGTCCAATCTGCGCAGCATGCTGTGGGAGAACCGCGAGCTGATTGCCCACGCCAATCGTGGAAAAGGCGAATAGCCTGGGATTCTCCCCTGCTATCTGCTTCGTATATTATATAAAAAGCCCCACGGTTGACGAGTCGGTAATCCGATTTTCGTCAATCGTGGGGCTTTTCTTGCAGGCGAATAACCGATGCCATGCCAACTCGCCGCGCACATAAAATCAAAACCACAAAATCAAAATCGCGCTGCGCCCCCTACGCCCTGTATTGGTCACGAATGACTCATGATAGAAATGGGCACAGGCGCATATTCCTCATGTGATAACCGGATGTGCGAGCCGCAGAGCGGCTGCCGTTCGATGATCGCCTTGCGTTTGGCCTTGAGCACAATCTGTTCAATGTCTGCGAAGCTGCATCCGTCAAGCAGACGACAGGACTCCTGTTCAACCGAAGCCTCGCAATCAAAATCGCCAATCAGCAGACGGATATAATGTTCCCGCTCTGATGCAGCTGGCAGATCGTACGTCATCCGGGTATCAAAACGCCGCCAGATCGCCGGGTCCAGTTCCGTTTCCAGATTGGTCGCCGCCATAAACAGACTGCTCTCCCCAAATTCATCCAGGCATTGCAGAAGAGTATTCACCGCGCGAGCCATCTCTTTGACTTCATCCCCACTCTCACGAGTACGCGCCACGGCATCAAACTCATCCAGAAACAGTACGCAGGGAACGGCACGGGCATAATCAAAAATCTTGCGGATATTGCTGCCCGTCTCCCCCAGATGACTATGAATCAGCGAGTCCAGCCGAACGACGATCAGCGGCAGTTCCAGCGACGCCGCCACATAGAAGGCCGTTAAGGTCTTGCCCGTACCCGGTGGGCCATACATCACGATCTTGTTGGGGATGGGTACCCCATGCTGTTCAAATTCTTCTCTTCTCTCCAGAATGGTCATGAATTCATCCACGATTCGCCGATTCTGTCCTTGCAGCACCAGATATTTCACTTTTCGGGCACACTCTTTTGCTTCATAAAAGGTCGCCATGTCGGTTCCCTTGGATCTTGGAAGTTTGGTAGAAGCTCCGGTTTTCGCCATGCTGTTCATGCCCCTCTCGCTGCCGCTTCGCTCAAATCCCTTGAGCAGAAGTTTAATAGTAATAATTACTATTAAACAGCGAGGAGCAGGAGCTGTCAATGCCAACACCAGCCTCTTTCCCCTGCTGGTCGCTGTACGCCTGCGGAACGAACGATCGGGCTGTTTCCTACACGATCGGCTTCCGACGCATGAATGCCGCATAGCAATAAGCACAAAAAGTTTACCTGCGGTAAGCCACTTTGCCATTCACCACGGTCATCAGCGCCTGCGCTTCGAGCAAGTTCTCGGCCCCATCCGTGAGATCGCGGTCCAGCACGGTGAAGTCCGCGGCGAACCCTTCACGAAGTCTTCCCCGCTCATTTGATTCAGCCGCCGCCTGCGCACTGCCTTCCGTGAACAGCGCTACCGCATGTTCCAAGCTCAATCGTTCCTGCGGCAGATACCCTTCAGCGGGAAGCGAAGAATCCGGACGACGGCGCGTGACCGCAGCATGGATTCCCAGCAGCGGATTCAGCGGTTCGATTGGGGCGTCACTGCCGCCTGCGCAGATCACTCCGGCATCAATCAGCTTTTTCCACGCATACAGATAAGACGTTCGCTCCGGTCCCACCCGTTCCAGCACCCATGGAAAATCACTGGCAACAAACCGAGGCTGTATATCCGCGATCAGCGGAAGTTTGGTCATGCGCTCCAGCAGCTTCGCGTCCAATACCTGAGCATGAATGAACCGATCCGGAAGCGTAGTGATGTCAGCCAGCGGATGCGTCTCCATCGCGCCCAACGTTAGATCGGCAGCTCCGTCTCCAATCGCATGTACCGCCATCGGGAAGCCCAGCGAACGAATACGTGCCGCCAGCGCATGAAGCTCGGTACGGGAATGAATCGCCATGCCGTTGGTGTCCGGTGCATCGTGATAAGGAGCCTGAAGCAGCGCTGTCCGTCCGCCAATCGCCCCATCGGAGAAGATTTTCACCGCTCCAATTTTCAGCCATTCATCGCCTTCACCTGCACGCAGCCCCAACGCTTCCAGTTCATCCAGATAATCGTGGAAAATCAGCTGGTGGGAGCGGAAGTACACCCCTTCTTCACGCAGCTCGCGGTGGATGCGGCGCATGATGTCGATACCGCCCAGGTAGCGTAAATCTTCCGTATGAGCCGCTGTCAGTCCCAGACTCAGCGCATATTCGCAGGCTCTGCGGATCGCTGCTTTTTTGGTGGCATAATCGGGCTGCGGCTGGATGGCGGTAAGAGCTTTGGAAGCTTCTTCATACACCCAACCATTCAGCTGCCCCGCTGCATCCCGACCCAAAGCCCCCGATGGCGAATCAGGAGTTTCGGAAGAAAGTCCGGCTCGCCGGAAAGCTTCACTGTTGGCCAGAAACGCATGGAAACAGGTTCGAGTCAGATACAGGGGATGCTCACCTGCCGCCTCATCCAATTCGGCCAGAGTCGGCGCAGCAGCAGGGGTGAACGCATTTTCATTCCAGTTCAGTCCAAAGATCCATTCTCCCTGAGGGGTTTGTTCAGCCCGTTCCCGAATCTGCCCCAGCATCTGTGCGGTAGAACGGGTATCGGAAAAGTCCAATGCGGAAAGTTTCACGCCCTGCATGGAGAGGTGCATATGCGCGTCGGTCAGCCCCGGCAGAACATAGGCACCCTCCCAATCGACCGTCTCATAAGATCGGCCGGTCAATTGCATCTCCAGATCTCGCGTATTGCCGATCGCTCGGATGATTCCCTGCTCCACGTACACGCCATCCGCATCTCCTGGTATCGCACCCAGATTCAACCTGCCATGTTTAAATAAGATTCCCTGAGGTTGTGTCATGTTCCCACATTCCTTTCTAATGCTTATCTTTTATCTTGTGTTGGTTTGATTGATTTCTGTTTCTTAGCCGACTTATGCCGCACAGCCGCTCCATTTCCTTTGTTTAGTGTATCACACGTGCGCCCTCAACTCTGCTTGCGTTCATCGCCTTTACACAATCCGTGAGTAGACTTAACACCCTTCACATACGGACTGTCTACAATGGCAGAAGTCTGGCTTGAATGACCATTTTCGCCTTTACAAATGTGCCCGGACTTTACGAAAGTTTTTACATAATCGTCATGTGGTAAGTCTAACTATTTCACAGGATAAAGGGGGATTCACATGAACCTGAAACGCCGAAAAAAAATCAAACAGAAGAAAATCCGCCGCCTGCTGCTTGGAATGATGTCCGCTTCGCTGGCTTCCGGCTTGTTGGTGCTGCATACGGATGTTCGTCATGCGGCGGCTGCCGAATCTGATGCCTATTCCACGGATCTGCCGCTGCGCACCCTGATTGAAAATCTGCAGGGCCAAGTCAACTGGCAGGCCGCAGAAGGACGGGTGACATTTGCCGCTTCCGGAATGAGTGGTTCGTTCCAGTTGGGAAGGACCGCTCTGACCTTAAATGGCCGCACGCAGAAGATGGATGCGGCACCTGTTGTGCGGGATGGACGTGTACATCTCTCCCCAGCTGCCCAGCAGTTGTTGATGAATGCCACAGCCGCAGCGCAGAATCATACGGGCTTCAAGCTTGTCTCTTCCTTCGCCATGCCATCGGGCAAAGCCGAGATCGCATCGTCCACACCAGACGGACAAAGATTGATCGTGACCGAAGCCGACGAAGGCAGTATCTCGGTACTGGACATCTCGGATGTCGCCAAGCCCTTCCTGCTCAAGACAGTCAGCTTCAAGTCGCTATCCGCAGCCGCCGAAGTGACCAGCGTAACGGCTGCACCAGATGGTCGCTATGCGCTGGCCGTCATCCGCACGGGCGACCATAAGTTGGCGGCCAATCCGGGTATCCTCGCGGTTGTAGATCTGGACACCTACCAGATCGCCAAGACCTATCCACTCGGCATTGGCCCGGATTCCATCGCAATCTCGCCAGATGGTCGTTATGCGGTAATCGCCATCGAAGATGAAGAACTCGACCCCAAGACCGAGGAATTTGATTATCCCAATGCCAAACGTCCCGGCAGCATTGCCGTGATGACCTTCACCGGCAGCGATGCGTTAAAGGGAGAATTGACAGACCTTCCGGTTGACCTTTCGGGCGTTAAGGGCGCCATCTACCCTCACGAACCGCAGCCGGAATACGTGGCCATCAACGAAGCCGGGACGATGGCCGCCGTGACTTTGCAGGAAAACAACGTCATCGCGCTGGTCGATCTTCCCACCCGCAAAATTACGAAGATGTTTGCGTTGGGCACTACGCAGCATGCCGCCGATGTGAAGGAAGATGGCAAAGCTGCCTTTACCGATAAGCTGACTGCACGGTTTGAACCGGATGGAATCGCCTTCTCTCCCGACGGTCAGTATCTGATTACGGCCAATGAAGGCGATCTGGGCAAAAATGAGTTCGACGACGGGGTAAGACCGGGTGGACGAAATATCGCGGTATGGGATCTGGATGGCAGGCGAATCCATGACAGCATGAATTGGATTGACGAAGCCGCTGCGAGAGCCGGCATCTATCCGGATGACCGCAGCCCGAATAAAGGCAGCGAGGTTGAGAACCTTACTGTGTCCACTGTAGGAGGACAATCACTGCTGGCAGTAGCCGCTGAACGTGCAGATGCCATCTTGTTCTTCGATGTCAAAGATGCTGCCAAGCCCGCTTATCTGGGTCTGATTCAGACGGCTGGCGAATCACCAGAAGGCATCCACCGCGTGCATGGTCGTAACTTGTTCGTCAGCGCCGATGAAGGCACGGGAACGATCAGCTTCTACGGTCCCGATTTGGCTGGGCGCTAAGTGGCGAGTGAACATCAGACACCGCAAGAAATGAGAGTGCGAAGCTGATTTATGAGGGACCGCGGCGATAGCTTGGCGGCGATAGCTTGGCGGCGATAGCTTGGCGGCGATAGCTTGGCGGCGATAGCTTGGCGGCGATAAAAAGACCTTGAATCTCGCTTTCTGGCGAGATCCAAGGTCTTTGTTTTCGGCGGTTGATATGAAGTTGGACCTTAGGCTTCAGGCGAGACGGGTTCAACCTCCAGATCGGAAAGGCCATATACGCGTTTTTCCAGCTTCTTTTTGTCCTGTTCCAGAACTTTACGCACCTGTTCGGCCAGACGCAGATCGCTGCGATAGTCGGCTTGAAGTTTCTCCAAGCGGGCAATCTCGGTATCCAGATGACCGATGCGTTCGTTCTCAGCGGCGACCACATATCGTTCGCCCTGACCCCATTCTCCATCCGTACGCAGGGCTTCGTCCGCCATGCGTTCCAGCAGACGCTCCTGCTTGCGGCGCAGGTCGATCAGGGTCACGCTCGAAGCCGCATAATTCAGCGTATATTTGACCAGGCCGGAGAAGCCCTGTCTCCGCTCCTGACGAGAGGATTCAGCATCGCTGATCCGGCGCTGGTTCTCTGCATATTCCGCCAGCAGTTGGTCGAACGACTCGGAGATATGCGGAAGCTGCATGCTGCTGACCCGCAGCTTGTTCACCAGCGCGGCGTGAATATCCGCGATCCGCTGCTCGGAAGCCTGACGCTCGGTTCTCGATGTGCCCAACTGCTGGGCACAGCTTGAAGCTTCGCGTTCGTCGTAGGCAATCCGTGCATCCTGCTCCGCGATCTTGTTCAGCAGCTCTTCGTATTCGGCTGCCCGGGAGCGCCACAGTGCAAGCAGCGGTTCATAATCCGCTTCAAGTACGTCATCCGACACCAATTCGGGCAGGAAGAGTTGGGCAAGCTGAAGCGGCAGCCTTCTGCGCTGCGGATTCAGACTGCGGTAGAACAAGCGGGGATCGGCAGCCGCTCCGTTTGGCAGCACCTGCAAGAAGGCCGGACTGCCCGAGGCCGCCAAGAAGCTGGTGCGGCGCCCATACAGCTCGCGGAGCTGTCCGAGGCCGAGCAGCCCTTCCGCCGACGAGATCAGCGTCATCGCGGTCTCGTAATAAGCGAAGCCCTGCTGCTGCTCCAGCGCAGCCAGCAGCAGCTTCGCGCCGCTTGGTCGCGGCGGCTCGGCTGGCTGCTGCGCGGCAGCCGGTTCTTCCGCGCCGGCGCCGCCCGGCGCAGAGCCGGAAGCCGCTTCGTGTGCGGCTTCCGCAGCGGCGGCAGAATCTGCCGCCGGGTCCGGCTGGGATTTGTCCAGCCGGACGGTGCCGACCGGGTCGGCACTGGAGGCGGCCCCATACATTGGGCCGCCCTCCCGCCAGGCCGCCGCTTCGTCCGGCGGCGGCGCCCATTCCGGCGCACGGTCAGCCTGCGAAGCGGCTTCATCGCGCACCGTTTCTCTGTGGCTTGCCCACGTTTGATCCAGCGGATCAAGCGTGTGGTCGCCCGGCGCCAGGATCTCACGGCGCCAGGCATCGGCTTCGCTCACCCGCGCCTGATCCAGCAGCTCAGGCGTTTGGCTTCGCGGTGCAGCCGATTCATGGAGCCAATCGGACTCGCCTGGCGCCGCTTGATCCAGCGGCCCTGGCGGAAGCTCTCCGGGCACATGGCGCCGATGCGGATCTACCTGCTCGGTAAGAGTCTCTGCCTCCGCTGCCGGAGCTTGAGTCTCCCACAGCTCCGGCAGATCGGGAATCAGCGGCTGCACACGCCGCATATACTCGTCCCATTCCGTCTGCGGAGCGGTATCCAGCATCCGCCCAAGCGCCTGCATGAGTGATACAATCTGGTAATCCAGCAGCGACTCCAGCTCGCTGGAATCGGCATGTGCTTCACGGTACAGCGCATAACCGCGATCTTCCTTCACAGCATCCTGTTCGATTTGTTCCACGATGCGACCTGCGAACTCTTCCAGTTCGGCTGCGGTCGTCAAAGTCGTTCCGCGAAGCTTGGCTCTCTTCGCCAGTTCCAGCAGGATGCCCAGTCGAAGCTCGTCATCCTTCCAATCCCGATAGGCCAGCGCCTTCTCTTCCAACTGCCGGGCAAAACGCTCCGGTTCCCGCCTGATCCAGTCACGTAGCTTCGAGACCAGCACTTCCTGAACAGCGGTGTCACAGCACAGCACATACATCAATCTCAGCTCGTCTTTGCCCAATTTGCACAGCGCCTGGGCAAAAGTATGTCCATACATCTCAGCACCCCATTTCGCCGAATATCGTCGTATGTCCATGATAACCTCCCCGAAGGGGTTTCTTCAAATAGGCGCTTTATCGCCCGCCATTTTTCGGGGTTTTAACAAAAATTCTATTTTCTATTTTGAATTTTTCATACAATGAATTTATTATCAATCATTCGTTTCTTATTTGCTGTCTCTGCTTGTTGTTTTCATCTGGTCTTTCCCTCGCCCTTCTCACCTTCTGTTCCCTACACCCTTCTCCTGCTTTTCATTTTCGAGGCTTGACCTTTTGATCGGAGACGTCTATAATCCAGAACCAACGAAACATTCGGCTTTGACCGGAGACAATATTCCCTGTTTGCACCGCCCAGAGAGAGAAGCGATTGCTGAGAGCTTCTTCGGAGAGCGGCATGGAATTACCCCTCCGCAGCCGCGAACGCGAACGTCGCTTCGCACCTGTCCTGAGTGGATGGATGCAGCGGCCGGTAGCCTTCGCCGCCTGATCCCCGTTAACGGATTCCAAGTAAGGGTCTCGGCGTATAGCCGGAGCGTATTCGCTTCCGGGCCGTGACCGAATGAGGGTGGAACCACGAGCCGAGCGCACTCGTCCCTTTCCGGGGAGAGTGTGCTTTTTGCCGTCTTCGGAAGAAATTCTGCGCTCGCCAACCCACTACGCTTGGAGGAATCTTACATGTCTCAATCTTCACATTCTCAATCCCTGTCCGCTGCTTCGTCGCCTCAACCTGCTCAACCCAAAGCTGTCGATCTTCGTTTGCCGAATGGCGAGGTCAAATCGGTCGCATCCGGCACTTCGCTGCTGGAGGTCGCCCGTTCCCTCGGCACTTCCGTTGGCAAACAGGCCATCGCCGCACGATTGGACGGACGCCCCGTTGATCTAAGCGAAGCCGTGTATCAGAACGCTTCACTCGATATCCTTCTGCCCGGCGATGAAGACAGCCTGCCCATCTATCGCCTGAGTGCCGCCCACCTGCTTGCCCAGGCCGTGCTCAGACGCTTCGGCGGCGAAGACGCCTCCTCGGTCAAATTGGGCATTGGGCTATCGACCAAAGATGGATTTTATTATGATTTTGAACTGCCCTCCGCCCTCTCGGCTGAAGATCTACCCGCTCTGGAGCGCGAAATGCGGCGAATCGCCGAAGAAAATCTGCCCATCCGCCGCCGAGTATGCAGCCGCGAAGAAGCGCTGGCCTTTTACCAGGAACAGCAGCAGCCGTATAAGATCGAGATGATCGAAGACGCACCGCAGGATGAGGATTTCTCCTTTTATGAACAGGGGGAATTCGTCGATCTGGATCGCGGGCCGCACCTGCCGTCAACAGGCCGCCTCAAAGCCTTCAAGCTGCTCAGTGTTGCGGGCGCCTACTGGCGTGGAGATGCCAATCGTCCGGTGCTTCAACGCATCTACGGCACGGCATTCCCGCGCAAGGAATCGTTGGATGAACATCTTCAGATGCTGGAAGAAGCGAAGAAACGCGATCATCGCAAGCTGGGACGCGAGCTGAAGCTGTTTATGTTTTCCGACGAGGCACCGGGCATGCCCTTCTATCTGCCTAACGGTATGGCGCTGCGGACAGAGCTGGAGAACTTCTCGCGCGGTGTACAGCTTCGCAGCGGTTACGATGAAGTCCGTTCGCCTTTTATGATGAACCGCAGACTGTGGGAAGAGTCGGGACACTGGGATCATTATAAGGACAATATGTACTTCTCCGAAGTGGATGACGAAGCCTTCGCGCTCAAGCCGATGAACTGTCCCGGCCATATGCTGATGTACAAAAATGAACTTCATTCCTACCGCGACCTGCCCATCCGGATGATGGAATTCGGACAGGTGCACCGGCATGAATATTCGGGCGCCCTCAACGGCATGATGCGGGTACGAACTTTCTGTCAGGACGATGCGCATCTGTTCGTTCGCCCTGGTCAGATCGAAGAAGAGATCAGCAAGGTCATGGATCTGATCGACGGCATGTATCGTGTATTTGGCTTCGATTATCGCATGGAGCTGTCCACTCGTCCTGATGATTCCATGGGTTCGGAGGAGCTGTGGGAGAAGGCCGAAGAAGCTTTGCGTCATGTGCTGGAAGAACGGGGAGTGGACTATCGATTGAATGAGGGCGATGGTGCTTTTTATGGGCCAAAAATTGATTATCATGTGCTGGATGCCCTGGGTCGGAGCTGGCAGTGCGGGACGATCCAGCTGGACTTCCAGATGCCGGAGAAATTCGATCTGACTTATATCGGAGAAGACGGCGCCAAACATCGCCCAGTGGTGATCCATCGCGCGATCTACGGTTCGATTGATCGTTTCCTCGGGATTCTGACTGAACATTACGCTGGTGCGTTTCCACTCTGGCTGGCTCCGGTTCAGGTGCGTGTGCTGCCGGTCAGCGCCCACTATGACGATTATGCTTTCGAGGTACGGCGGATGTTGAGAGAGGCCGGACTGCGAGTGGAAGCGGATGTCAGCAGCAACAAGCTGGGCTACAAGATGCGAGCCGCCCAGCAGGACAAAGTGCCTTACATTTTTGTCGTGGGTGAAAAAGAGCGTGAATCCGGCAGCGTCAACGTGCGGAGATACGATCACGACGATCAGGTTCTGACTCCACTGGACGAAATGATTGCCAGATTGTCGAAGGATGTAGGGGTGCAGCGGTAATACGATGACGCTTCCGTTTTCCGGCAGCCTTACTGGGAAGACGTTGGAGGACGTTGGAAAGACAAGCTGCATTGAAAGCGAATCTTCTCGCTTTGGGACAAGAGACAGGACATGTCCGATTCACGAGTGCCCTTCCTACAGTCCATATAAAAAAGCCTTCCGCTTCGGCGGAAGGCTTTTACGTTCCTCTTTTCTTTTATAAAGGCTTTCTGCGGCCCATGAAAATGACATTGGCTGCTTCTAATTCTTTTTGGGCAGTGCTGAATTCGGACCAGGTCGTCCCTTTTTCATAAACGGCTTCCGCTTTGCGGATCGCGCGGCGAAGATCGCCGAACGCAGACTGCGGAGTCTGACCAGGACCGATGCCTGCCGGGAAATCCATCAGCGTCCAAGAGTAGTCGATCATAGATTTCAGATAGCGTTTCTGCTCGCTTGCCAGAGGCGGTCCGTCCGCTCTCAATTCTTTGTCCAGTTCGGAATGTCGGCGCTCCAGATCGTCTGCTACCAAGTTGATGATGTTGTAATTGTAGCCGGCGGACAGAGCCTGCTCCAGCAGCGAAGCGGAACGCTCGAACAAAGTCAGCGATGCGGCATGCCCGGCGGCTCCTCCGCCCGAATTGGCGAGCAGCGTCTGGATGTTCGTTCGATAAGAAGCGATATTCTTCTGATAGCGCTGCGCGTCATAGGTTTCGGTATCATTCAGCGGAGCAACGACGGCAAGAAATTTTTTGTAACCGTCCACGTATTCTTGATCCGTAGTCGCGTTCGTGTTTCTCCAATAGGCCTGCGTGTCCTGCATCGCCTGGAACAGGGCACGATCATGCGGATTCAGATTATTGATGTCCTCCTTGGCGACCAGATAATACAGCACATGGTACAAGCTTGCCAAGTCTTTGGTTACGTTCTGCTTATCCAGATAACGATCCATGTAAGCACTCAGCTTCTGATCGTAATTCTGGGCCGCTTCGGATAACTGAGACGACGAAGCATCGGAATCGAGCGCCGTGTCGTAAGCCTGCTTCTCTGCCGCGATCAGCTCATAATACTGGTACGAGTCGGGATTGTAGCTGTATGAGCCGGTGATGCCGAACACCCAATTCTTCTTGGTATTGATCCGGGCCAATTCAAGCCGAAGCGGATCGTTCAGGTAAGCGGGCGAGATGGCGGTTTGCGAAGTCGAAACGTTTTCGGCAGCCTGAACGCTAGCAGGCTGGAAGCCGAATCCTCCCAAGCTGACGGCGAGGGCAAGAGCGGCGGCGGAGACGCGGACGAACGGTTTCTTTGTGGGCATGGTCGATGAATTCCTCCTTGGGATTAACGCGGGATATCACCTCTACAAGGCTGCGGACGGACGAGGTACATCGACATATAGGCGCGTGCAAAGCTTATGTAGGCTGTCGATTGGCGTACAATCACTTATATAAACGGTGTGCTTGCTTTGCGACACCCTAAAAAGCCCCATATCGGAAATAACTTGGCGGACCCAGCTTACTGGTCTCGCTGCCATGCCGCAATCAGACATCCTCGCCTGCCGCCGCAGAGCGAAAAGACTTCCTTATCCGCCGAGAAAATCGGGATAAGAAAGTCTTATGGCAATCTTGTATGAGATGTTTCCGTACGATTCCGAACAATGTTCTTGTGCCGATTCGCTCCCTAAGGAAGTATTGGATGCTTTACGCTCAGGCGTTACGCTTCGCTTTGAAATCGGCAATCGCTTTAGCCAGATCAGCACGCGCTTGCGTCAGGGGTTCAACCGTTTTGGCGGTTTCAAGCGCCCGCTCGACTTTGTGAAGATCGCGTCTCAGCGTGCCTACGGACGACGGCGGATACTGCCCTTTCTCTTTGCCGGTCGTCGATTCGAGCAGTGGCTCCGCCTGGAGCAGCGCATCAGCCAACGTCAGCCCTTCCGTCAGCGCGGCATACGTGGTCTCTACACCGATTTTTGCGGCGTCCAGCGCATTTTTGCCTGCTGAACGGTTGATCGCTTCTTTTAAAGCCTGCGCGGAAACGGCATAGGCTTTCTGAAGCTTATCCGTTTTCTTAGCATAGCTGCCCGCACTTTCCATTCGAGCTTTGATATTCGTTTCATATTGATTCAACACAGCCGAATAGTCGGTCGGTTGGTACGGTTGAAGATCGTTGGCTTCCGATACGCGCAGCAGGAAATACTTGTACGCCGACAGCGCGCCGGCTTTCGACGAATCGGCGGCCAGCTTATTCTGCGCTTCCTGAACACCGAGCAGCACGAGCTTTCCGGGCGCGTCCAATTGACTTTCACTTCGCCCGTTCAGCGTATCCGATTTGGCTTGAGCCAAGGTTTTGGATACCGCATTCGCGCCGCCAATCGCTTTATCGTTGTAACGGTCGATCGCTTCTTCCAATTTGCGCGACGTTGCGAATACGCGGTCGGCTGGCGCATTCGGATCGTTGGACACTTCGACCGCGCGATTGCGCACTTCGACCAACTTGGCATATTCTTTCTCTGACGAAGCCAGTGCGAAACGTTTGACCGTTTCCATGCTCATTCCTTCGAGCACGGTCAGCGCCGAACGCGACGATCCTGCCGACGTTTTCTTCGGATCGACCGATATGACCGGCTGCACAACTTGAGCATCGCCTTTTTTCGCGGCCGACGTCGAAGCCGATACCGCCCGGGCCGCAATCGGCACGCTCGCGGCGTTCGCCGATGTCGTAACCGAACTCGGATCTTTCGCTTGCGTCGATTCCGCTTGAGGCTCGGGCGATCCGTCCGCAAACACGCTCGGCAGCGCATAGACGCCGCCCGCCGCTACAGCCGTCGCCAGCACAGCAGCTGACCACTTCATCTTGCCCGACGGTCCGTTTTTCATGGTGAATGCCTCCTTGGTATGTACGCAGTTGGAATCCTAAGACCTTTAAACCAAAAAAGCCCCTCCGAATCGAAAAAAACCCCCTATTTCAGAAAGCTTTGAAAATTTATCATTCGTTTTTGACTCTCGCCAACAGCTGGCTGCAACGTTCAAGCTGCGCTTCATGCCATCGATGCACGAATTCGCCGAGTGCCAGAGCGTAATATTCGGCTTTGTTTGTTTTGCCCAGCAGCATCAGATACGTTTCGTACAGCCGCATGATTCCATCGATCGGGTTTCCCGCCGAAAAACAGTCGTCCGTGTAGTATTCAAACATCCAGTCCGACGGTTTTTCCCACCCTTCTCCAATCTTCTTCAACTGATTCAATGAGATCGGTTTGGCGGCAATCCCGCAATATTTGCAACATCCAATCGCTCATAAACGTCAGAAAAGCAAGGTTCGTTACGCTCTCACCATCAAGGAGGATTTCGATATGAAGATTATTGGCACTAAAATCGGCTTAACCCTACTCTTGTCTCTTCCCCTGCTGATCGCAGGATGCGAGGAACATCAAGCGGTTTCGGATACACGTCCTTCCGGACTGTCCGATACGTCGCAGACCGTGCAAGAAGAAGCCGCAGGCCAAACGATGAAGATACGCGAGATCGCCTGGAACAGCATTTCCGCAGCATCGCAGGAAACCGTAAAGATCGATTGGAAACAAGCGAAAGTCGCGGAAATCGGCGGGGATCAAGTTCCGTTTCCGCTGATGGATTCGATGCTGGAACAAGAAGAGATTCCGGATCGGGTGGTTCAAGTGACCTTTCCAACCACGCAGGATAGCGCACTCGGCGAAATTATCGTTTATCTCGATTCGGCGAGCAGCGAGAAGATCGGGCTGGCACCGAGGAAATAAGCGTTCGATAAAATTTCCAAAGTGGATTAAAAAACATTTATCATTGTCACGATCATTTTCACGTTCCAGTTGTATGATCCAGGTATGACAAAGAACCCTGTCCTTCGTGTGAAGAGGCAGAGTTCTTTGCATATGGGTATGAATATAATCTCCAGCCACGCGGTAGACCCATCACTTGGGCTTATGCGCGGCTTTATCCTCCTCATGATGCGATTCCGCCTGTGACAGCACCGAGCCCGCCAATGATTTGGCCTGCTTCTCGGATTCTTTGTCATGCAGCACTTTGGACGCGAGCTTGGTCATTTTCTTCGAGGAATGCTTGCCGTCATGGTTGTCAGACATCACTCTCACCTCCGATAGGTTATAGAGAGCAGTAACCGGAATAATGGGCGGGGAAACAGGGGATTATGATTTTTCCGATTCCGGACTGCCGCCCAGCATATAGATTTTCCCCGTCACCTGCTCACCCCGATACTTTTCTCCCAAATCCAGATCTTTCGCCCGCACCAGCAGCACAACTTCTTTCCGCAGTTCTTTGTCTGCTTTCTCTTCTTCAAGCGTGTGTTGGGAGATGGTGCCTTTGTACACCTGATAGCCGGAGACGAAAAAAAGCGGGCATGTTGCGATCGTATCGGTCTTCACGAATACCGCGATAATGAAGACAATCATGAGCAGCGAGACGGCAAAATTCGTCATGGACGAATAATCGAGCGCGAGCCTCGGCAGCAGCAGCGTCATGAGGAAAAAGGTATAGTCGCTTGCTGGGAGTTTCTCGAACCGTCGAACCGCATACAGCCTTCCTCCGTTATGAGAACGCAATTTGCGTTCCGATCCGCGCAGCAGCGAACGGATTACCGCACGGTAGAGCAGCAGCGAACCCGCCAGCACGATCAGCAGAAATACGGCCTCCGCGATCCATGTTCGCCCGCCGAGCAGCGCCGTAAGGGATTCTCTTCTCATGCCGGAAGGCAGCAGATCGTTGCGATACAGAAATCCGCCGATCATCAGCACAAGCAGCGGTGCATAGGCGGTCGTCCAGAGAATCACCGGTTCTTTTTTACTCCACATGGTCCGCATCCTCAGGGTTCTCGACAGCATCCGCCAGACCGAAGTCGCCCGTCAAGAACGAACGCACGATCTTGTCGGCGAAAAACCGCAGCAGCACGGTTGGGTGGCTTCCTTCGGGATATTTCACCTGTTCACGTTCCAGATCGAGAAACGCGTACAGCTCCCACAGCGGCGCATAGATTCTCCGATATTCCCTCTCGCGCTCGGCATTGCCGGGAATCCCATTTCGGATCATTCGCAGATCGCTGCATCGTTCCTTGAAATGATGCTCCAGCGCTTCCAACTGCGGTTCACCCATCTGAGCCAATCTTCGTGTAGGGAAAAAAGACTCGCAGTCGCGCTTGAAACGCTCTCGATCTGCTTGTGGGGTGTCCGCGAAAAATGGCATCTTTAAGATTGTCGAGAGATTGTGTTCGCGGGCCTGCACAATATGATCGCGGTAGTTGAATACATTTTCAAATGAAGTGAGATTGGCGATATACAGCTCATGATCCGACAGCACAAATTCGATCTTGCCGCCCAACTCGATCAACTCATCTTCGGAAAAGTCCAATTCTCCCGATCGTCCCAGTGCCCATCTTTTTTTGGAGGCGCTTTGTTTGGGTTTGCGATAATAGAAGAAATACAGACGGGAACTTTCGAGATCGACCTGCACAACCTGGAATTCCGTTTTGCGCGTATCCAGCAGCTCATCAGGATCGGCCAGCGCGCGCAGCAGCAGATTTTTGCGTTCGTAAGGCAGCGGAAGCTTCTCGTTGAGCGTTAACTTCGCCAGTCGATGCAGCTTATTCGCTTCCAGATGGTAATCGCCAACGACAAAACGCCGGACGCCTTCCTCTTCGATCTGTAACGCTTGAACTTCTTTAATCAACTGCCGCTTGAACCAGTCGCTCACTTCGGAAGACAGCACGAATTCTTTGGCCCGGTAATAACGATCTGCCTCTTTCTGCCTGCGTACGAGATAAAAAGCAAGACCCAGCTTCTCGATCTCCTGCGGATCACTCAGCAGGCTGAGCCGATGGAGCGGGTGCCGAATATCGTTTAACGATCGTGTCATATGAATTCCACCACTCTTCTTAACGTCTCGCCAGCTGCTGAGAATCCGATGGTGATCGGAATCAGAGCCAGCAGCCAATGTCCGAACGGTTTTAGCTTGAACTTGGCCGATTCATCGACCAGATCATAGACGTCAACGTGGCGGCCGACTTTTTGGCTGTTCCCCATAGCACTGATCCCTATCATCAAGAGTCCTCCCGCCTTTTCTAGGTTTGAGATTAACTGAGATAAAACCAAATACTTTCTCTTCTGCTTATTACCCGATGCAGAGCGGATTGAGTGAGTGAGCGCAGGAGCGAATGAAGAAGAACGTGCAACAGGAAAACGTATCTACGCAGTCGGTAAAAAGTGCGAACCCAAAGCTCCCATGAAATCCTGGGGAGGTTCGCACCCCGCGCTATATAAGGGATTGCAGAGTTTTAGTTGCGTTTTTGTCCTATTTTCGATAGGGTAATTTTGAGGTTCGCACTTTTGGGGCTGTAAACCCTTGTGCCACAAGGGTGAAAAGCGGGAACAGTCGCACCCCGTGTGGGTGCGTGGATTGAAACGCACCTATCGTGATACCTATGGGGTTTTTGATGCGTCGCACCCCGTGTGGGTGCGTGGATTGAAACATCGCAGCCAAGATGCTTGGCGGGATGACATACGGTCGCACCCCGTGTGGGTGCGTGGATTGAAACCGACCTCCCGAATAGGCTTCGCGTTCCACATCCAGTCGCACCCCGTGTGGGTGCGTGGATTGAAACTGCCCACCTTTTTGATACTCATATTCCGCTTGGGGTCGCACCCCGTGTGGGTGCGTGGATTGAAACTTGGAGGCTGAGTCCAGCCGAGTCATCTACCCAGTCGCACCCCGTGTGGGTGCGTGGATTGAAACACGAATTCCGACAGGTCATCCAGGCTCCGCATGAAGTCGCACCCCGTGTGGGTGCGTGGATTGAAACTTGCGCCAACTACGTCACGGCCTACCGATGCGTCTGTCGCACCCCGTGTGGGTGCGTGGATTGAAACCGCGTGATTGGCCGAAGTTCCGTGCGATGGATGAAGGTCGCACCCCGTGTGGGTGCGTGGATTGAAACATGGCGGAAGTATTTCTGCCAGAGTTCATCAACGTCGCACCCCGTGTGGGTGCGTGGATTGAAACAATCGCCCCCTGCTCCCCCTTATGCCCGCAATCCGTCGCACCCCGTGTGGGTGCGTGGATTGAAACAATGATCCGCCGAATCTCCGTCTCCACGTAGTCCGTCGCACCCCGTGTGGGTGCGTGGATTGAAACACCTTTATCACATGGTTAATGGTATCCAAGACACAGTCGCACCCCGTGTGGGTGCGTGGATTGAAACATGCGGTACTGATCTCTCTACCTCGATCTCGCGCGTCGCACCCCGTGTGGGTGCGTGGATTGAAACTTCATCCGCGTCATTGAAGCACTGATCCCACGGCCGTCGCACCCCGTGTGGGTGCGTGGATTGAAACAGCAACCGCGCCGTCTGGTTCAGTCAGCGTGGCAGTCGCACCCCGTGTGGGTGCGTGGATTGAAACGTTGCACTCAACGTATTACTGAGCAAATCCCGCGTCGCACCCCGTGTGGGTGCGTGGATTGAAACTGGAATGGTGATGGCAATAAACCGGAGAGCAGCGTCGCACCCCGTGTGGGTGCGTGGATTGAAACCGGATCGTCGCGTCATTTTCCCTCGCGTCGCCGTAGGTCGCACCCCGTGTGGGTGCATGGATTGAAACAGGCTTTGTCGAAGGCAATGCAGGATTTTGTAAGTCGCACCCCGTGTGGGTGCGTGGATTGAAACACATCGACCGTGGTTAGTGTATCCGCGCGTTTGTGGTCGCACCCCGTGTGGGTGCGTGGATTGAAACTCTTGAAATCATGCCACTGTCAACAAGCCAATTAGTCGCACCCCGTGTGGGTGCGTGGATTGAAACAGAGGATCTGGCGTTGGCGTTGGGTTGCTCCGAAGGGTCGCACCCCGTGTGGGTGCGTGGATTGAAACTTGGGAGCTGCCGTCATCATCATTGGCGGCGTCATGTCGCACCCCGTGTGGGTGCGTGGATTGAAACTTCGCCATCGCGTCGAAGTCTGTCTTCCACGGCGTCGCACCCCGTGTGGGTGCGTGGATTGAAACAGTGAGGGCCGTTGTATTAACCGCGAGTGTGTTCGTCGAACCCCGTGTGGGTGCGTGGATTGAAACAATATAAGCCCTAGTGGAGTCAGCATGTTTGAAGTCGCACCCCGTGTGGGTGCGTGGATTGAAACACAGTTTGAAGACCTGGAAGTGCAGACTATCGCCGCGTCGCACCCCGTGTGGGTGCGTGGATTGAAACACAGTTTGAAGACCTGGAAGTGCAGACTATCGCCGCGTCGCACCCCGTGTGGGTGCGTGGATTGAAACATTTCTTCGGGTAAAACCAAACCGCGATGTTTAACGTCGCACCCCGTGTGGGTGCGTGGATTGAAACTTGATTATTAGCGAGTCCTTTGCTTTCCAAACGTTGTCGCACCCCGTGCGGGTGCGTGGATTGAAACGTATAAGGCGAACAGGAGGTACTTTCCATGTCAAGTCGCACCCCGTGCGGGTGCGTGGATTAAAACAATAATGGATGCCGGGCTGAACATATCCGCGAGCGTCGCACCCCGTGCGGGTGCGTGGATTGAAACTCTGGCTGAAGCTCTCACCGATTTAGAGGCGGGGTCGCACCTCGTGCGCGTGCATGAATTGAAACGTATGCTTCTTTTCCCAATCGATCAGCATGAGCGAGTGCTTCTCGTACTGCTGCCTAACTTCCATCTTTGCCGTAACCTTCTTCGTGCGCAGCTTCTATTCTCAACATAAAAAGGAGGTCTTCTCCATTTGAAGAAGGCCTCCTTGCTTTTCCACAATCCACTAAATCCTTCAAATCCGCTTCGCGTAGTATCTTCAGAGCGAGAAGAACACAATCACCATAAACAGCAAATTACCCAGCAGCGTCAAAACGCTAATTCGAGTCCGCACTTTCTTCTTGAATGTATCCATGATCTGTCCCTCCATTTCGCTAAAATCGAATACTTTTTCAATCGTCAAACCAAAATAATGGGCAATCTTGTAAGCCAGTATCAAGGAAGCGGTATATTTGCCGACTTCGAGCGGCGTGATCGTCTGCCGCGTCACCCCAACGGCAAGCTCCAATTCTTCTTACGAGAGCTTATGCTGTTTACGCAGTTAGGGGATTTGGGCCTTCAAAGCTGTCTCCTCTTATTCATCTCAATGTTTGCTCTGCATTTCTGTCAGTGAACAGACAAAAAAACGAGTTCCGGAATAACTCCCGAAACTCGCTTATGGTCAGACTAAATTTCCCATTTACCAGTTCTACAACTGAAGCAGCCCGTTTACCAGCAGGATCAACCCGAATCCCGCGCACAATACGCCGCCAACGGTCTTGGCGCGGCTGCGGCGTCGATCGTACTTTTTGGGCCAGACGACGTAGACGCCGAAGGCGACCAGCAAGATTCCCATACCCAGACTGAAATAATGCATGGTTCCGGCGATTGCTTCGGCTCCTTGTCTGACTGCTTCGTCACGGGGCGATTGTTCCATACGCGCTCACTCCTTATCCCCATTTGTCCTTGAATTCGGTTGGACTGCTGCCTTCGTACTCTTTGAATACTTTGGAAAAATAATGCGGATCGACGAATCCCAGCGCGTCCGCGACATGTTTGACTTTGATGTCCGGCCCGGAAGCCAGCATGCCGCGTGCCTCGTCGATCTTGAGATTCATATAATAATGAACAAAAGTGCTGCCGGTATACCTCTTCACGATGCGGCTGATATACGACGGGCTGACATGAAACTGCTGCGCGACGTCCGTAACGGAGAGCTGGGCGGACAGATGCTGTCGCAGATAACGGTCGAGCTGTTGGAACAACTCCTCACCGCCCCGGCGACTCGGCTCTTGAAGCGCATCAAGCCGCGATGCGCACCAGTCGTGCAGCGCATCCGCAAACGCATCCGCGCTGCTCCGCGCCAGCAGCGCGGAGGCCTCCGCGTCCGCCGAGTCCGCGGCGGACAGTGCCACTTTGTCGGCGCTTCCCTGCCGCGCCGACTCTCCAGCGGCCGCATCGCCGCCTGCCGCAGGCGCGAAGCTGTGCGGCACAAGCTCGTCCGCCAGCCAGCGGACGAAACGCTCCAGCCCGGCGTAGCGGGCTGAGCCGCCCAGCCAATGCGGTAGGCTCTGGCGCAGCAGCAGAAGGAAACGCTCCTTCTGCCGCTGCGCGATCAACTCGGCAAGCTGCGCTTGCAGCGTGAGCTTGACCGCTTCGCTGCCCTGAGGCGAGGCTCCGCTCTCCATCTCGCTCGCGCCGGGCGAAGCCAGACGCCCATCCACCGTCAGCCGATCGCGCATTGCTCGATCCAGCTTCCCGTAGATGCCAGCCAGCGTGCGCAGCTCCGCTGGCTGCGGCGCGGCTAACACAGCGGAAGCCAGCCCACCCTCCGCCAAGCCCTGCCTCGCCTGTTCCGCCAGTTCCTCGGCAGACAGTTCCGTTTGCGCTTCCAGCAGCGCAAGCCACTGCCCCACCTGTGGGGTGGGAAGTACGCATCGCTCTCCTGCCGGGTGCAGATTTTCTAGTGTCCCGGCGATATCATCCGCCGTCCAGGCAGCGCCGCCGCACGGCTCCGGCGCGAACGGCTGACGCCGAATCAGCAGTACCCGACGCTCCCCCGCAAACCAATCGGCCGCAAACGGCATCTGCGCCAGATGGTTCGGCTCCACGATCCCCTCCAGCAGCCGCCGGTCGCTGCGTTTCTGCTCATCGAGCTGCCTAAGCAATCGGGTGAGCACTTCCGTCAGCTGTACCTGCTCCACAGGCTTGAGCAGATAGTCAAAAGCCTGCAAGTTCACGGCGCGGCGCGCATATTCAAAGTCGCTGTATCCGCTAATCAGCACGGTGTGCAGTCTGGGATTGAGCCGCTTCGCCTGTTCAATTAGCGTCAACCCATCCAGCTTGGGCATACGAATGTCGGTCAGCAAAATGTCCGCAGGTCCAGCTCTCAAACAGTCCAGGGCTTCCAACCCGTTTGATGCAGTCGCTGTAACCTGAACCGGCAGTCCCGAAGACTCAATCAGCATGCGGATATTTCGCAGGATCGGCTTACTGTCTTCCGCAATAACCGCGTGATACATGCCATCCATCCCCCTTGTCTTATTCGCCACTTCCCCTGGCAAAATCCTTTTAGTAAAACTCTTCCGTCAGCGAAGCAATAATCTGGATCGCTGCTCCGCCGCCGTCCTCAGAGTGATTGTATATGTTAAAAAACAGCCGATTTTTGTACATCAACTGCAAACGATGCACCGTATTAACAATCCCCATCCGACCAAAACCGGTTTCGTGAGAAGGTTCACCTTCCACTGATTCAGTTGCTCTTACTCTATCCAGAATATATAGGATCGTCTGCTCATCGAATCCATCTCCATTATCCCGAATCTCCAGTGCCCATAGCCCGTTATAAAGTTTGACGCGAATTTCGATTTTCCAGGGTGTATCCGCTCCCCGAAAAGCATGTTCAATACAGTTCTCGACAAAAGGTTGAATGACCAGCCGAGGCAGTCGGATGTCATGAAAAGCAGGATCTTCATCAATTGTCCACTGCAAGTCGTCCTCATAATTTGCTTTGAGCAGTGACAGATAGTGCTGCGCATGCTCCAGCTCCTGCATCAGGCTGACATGTTCATAAGGCGAAGACACAATATAACGCAGGCTGTCGGACAAATTTTTGCACATCTGGGACACAACCTCGTTTTTGCCCTCCTGTGCCGCAATGCTAATCAGATATAGTGTATTGTGAATAAAATGCGGCGCAATCTGCGCCTGAAGCGCAGAATTACGGGCTGCTGCTTCTTCATGCACGGCCAATTTTTCCCGTTCAATCGAAACTTGCAACCGTTCTAGCATTCCCTGGAAAGCTTCACTCAGCAGCAGCAGCTCATTATTGGAAGAAGGCGCTTCCACTTTAGTGTCCATATTGCTGTAATTGATGCGCAGAATCTGGCTGCGCAGCCGGCGAACTGGAAGCAGAAACCCACGAGCTGAATAATAGATATACGCTGCGGAAAACAGGAATAACGCGGTCATTAACAGCAGCGACAATCGGGTGATGGAACTGACCGGACCCAGCACAACTTGCTTGGGGGTGATCGTATAGGTGGTCCAGCCTGTCGCATTGGATTGATAATAAGCGACGTAATCTCCGTTGGCTTGGGGATATACGCCGTTGGAACCTCGAACGGGTGCAGCCAGATCCGGCATCGGCTTCCGGTCCTCATCTGGCGCATAGATCATGCGCTGCTGCGAATCCAGCACATATACCTCGCTGTCGGAGCTGCCTGCACCCGCCGAACGTTTTAACATTTCCTGCTGAAGCTGGATCGCCATATAACCAAATATTTTACCGTTCTGATTGATAATCGAACGAATAAAAAACACCCGGCCTTCACTGGGACGATATAGGGAGTAACCGTTTTCAATCCAGCTCAGGTCATGACCCAAATTCTCCAGAAACGGCAGCAGCGAAGACGGATTGCCGGAGGTACTAATAAAGGTCGTCAGCAAAACGCCGCGCAGATCATAAAACGCCACGTCTTCAATATCCATACTTGGACCAATCGACTGAAACATGATCTGTCGAAGTTTGCGACTGCGAGCCAGTCCCTCCACGGTCAGATTGGAATAATTGCCTGAAGGCATTAGCGTAAAAATATCTGGACTCGACAAAATTCGCTGCGAGAGCTGGTTCTGCCGATCCACGTACAGGTCCAGCTGATCGCCGATCTTAGCGGCAGCTAGCTTCATCTCATTCTCTGTCGATTCACGCAGTGGTTGAACCACAACCCGATTGACATAGACGGCAAAACTGCCCATCACAATAAGCAGCAGCAGCGCAAATGCCAATAAAAACTTGGTCTGGAGACTGATCTGCCTGCTGTCGATTTTGAATTTTTGGAACAAAACCACCCTGTCTCCTCCCAGCGTATTGATGCTCCTACTGTACAGCGAAATGTCGAAATCGACAAGGGAATGCAGAGACAGGGGAAAAAGCGACAGACGGATTCGGGGCGAGGCTACGGGAGCGTGAAGCGGAACAATAAAGCGTTGAAGATAAATCTGAGAGGCCAATCTGAAAGCGAACCCAAAGGCTGACCAAAGACGTCCGTTGTGCTGCGCACACCTTTGCATTTTGGTCGATTGGGGAGCTTAAAGGTAAGAAGCCGGATCAGGGATTTGGCTTCTTGCCTTTAAGCTTGTTCAGGATATTACCCCCTAAAAGTAAATCACAGACATGTATCTTCCCCTCTCAACTCTCTATAATCTAAAAATGTAAACGGATTCACTGATACATTCATCGAGGGGGCGAAGTGATGAGCATGTACAAAAAGAAAATAATCACTGGAATGATGGGCGGTTTATTAGCGTTCTCACTGGCGGCTTGCGGAGGAGGAAATGCTCCGACCGGAAGTTCGGCGGCTTCAGGTGGCGGAACAAGCACCGGAAGTTCGGGAGGCAAGGGAACCACCATCGAGCTGGCGATCTCCAAGAGTTCGCAGGATTCGATCTTCGTGCAGCAGAATCTGCTGGACGCGTTTGAAAAAGAAACAGGCATCAAAGTCAACCTCCAACTGCTGCCTGCCGAGCAGACGGCAACGGTACTGCAAACGAAACTTGCGGTAGACGAGACGCCTGATATTGTCCAGTACAATCTGGCCAGTGCAACGACCGACCTCAATCTGGAGCGTAACTTCGAGATTCTGGATAATGAAGCGTGGGCCAGCCGCCTGCTGAACAAAGAAGTGCTGTCTGCTTACGGGCATATCTACAGCTTCCAACTCAGTCAGGATACTGGTATGCAGGGCGTTGTGTATAACAAAGATATGTTTAAAGAGCTGGGCATTGAGATTCCGACCGACTTCGACGAATTCCTCGCGGCCTGCGAGAAGATCAAGGCAGCGGGCATCACACCGGTATTCATGCCATTCAAAGACAACTGGGCCGCCAACATCTGGCCGGGCGCGGCGTTCGCCGATTACGCGGAGAAGAACGAACCGACGCTGTTCGATGACATCAACGCAGGCAAGAAAAAATGGTCGGATGTCCCGGCTTTCGCCGATATTTTACAGCAGCAGTACGAAGTCTACGAAAAAGGCTATACCAACGGCGATATTCTCAGCGACAGTTACGATATGGCTGTTGGCAAGTTCCTGAACAAAGAGGTGGCCATGATGTTTATGGGTGACTGGCTGATTCAGAACGTAGCTGACAAAGATCCCAAGATGAATCTGGGCCTGTTCCCGATTCCTTATGCCAAGGACTCCAAGCTCGGCGCAAGTCCGCTCGGCGGCCAACTCTTCATTCCTAAGAAAGCCAAACATATGGCCGAAGCCAAGCAGTTCCTCGACTATGTGGCTCGCAAGGACGTCGCGCAGAAGATCGTCGATGAGCAGAAATTCGTGTCCAACTTCAACGATGTCAAGACGCCTGAACTGCCGACTTGGAAACAAGAGATCGTAGACAACTATATCACGCCGAAGAAGACCGTGCTGACCGTGGACGCTCACATGCTGGTCGATCGCAGTGAGCTGTACCGTCTGCTTCAAGACGAATTTGCTGGTGGCACGGATGCCAAAGGTGTGTTGTCCGCGTGGGACGAAAAATTCGCTCAGTTGATGCAGGATAAAGGCGCCGAAGGCTTCTAAGCCGCACTGCCCATTACTATCACGATTAATCAACGCGTCCGGAAGGACGGGGATCGGTGATCCGATCCCTTTTCCCGTGCGTGATGGAGTGTGAAGAGATGAAAATATCGAGAAAACTATACTCTTACTATTTGGTTCTGCCTGCCTTATTGATCTACTGCATCTTCTTCGTCGCCCCGGCGGTCGCCGGCTTGTTCTATTCGTTTACGGACTGGCGCCTGGACCGGGTCGGCCTCAAGTTTATCGGCTGGAATAATTTTGAACGTATCTTTACCGACAAGACGCTGCTGCTTGCCATCAAGAATACGCTGATCTTCGCTGTCGTGACGGTCATCGGCAAAAATCTGCTCGGCCTTGCGCTGGCGATCGGCCTGAATATGCGGCTCAAGACGCGCAATATTCTGCGAGCCGTCTTCTATTCCCCGTCGATTCTGAGCGTGCTGGTCATCAGTATCGTATTTACCCCGATGCTGCGTTCGGACGGTGCGATCAATCGCATTTTTGAGTCGGTCGGTCTGGGCTTCTTGGCGCAGAATTGGCTGACCAATCCGCATGTGGTCATCTGGACGGTCGCCGCAATTGCGATCTGGCAGCATGCCGGTTTCCAGATGGCGATCTACCTGGCGGGACTGCAATCCATCTCCAAAGATTATTACGAGGCCGCGACCATCGATGGAGCCGGAGCCTGGACGAGCTTCCGCAGCATTACGCTGCCACTGCTGCTTCCGGCGCTGAACATCAACTTGATGCTGACCTTGATCGGCGGGCTAAAGGTGTTCTCGGAAGTGTTCGTACTCACGGGCGGTGGGCCCGGCAACGCTTCGCAGGTCGTCGGCACGATCATTCTGCGTTCGTTCGGCGAAGGCAGTTGGGGTCTGGGTACGGCCGTTAACACGCTGTTATTTGCAGCCGTCACGATCATTGCCATTCCACTGCTGATCTTCATGCGCCGCAAGGAGGTGTCCGAACAATGAGTTACACCCGCAAAATGGCTTGGCGCAATTATTTGGTCGAAGGCTTCCTGATTCTCTCCTCGCTGGTTATCATCCTGCCTATGCTGATTATGATCTTCGGCAGCTTTATGGACAGCGTTCAGGTCATGAAATTTTCGCTCAGACTGCCGACCGAATGGCATTTCTCCAATTACGCCACTGTATTTAGAGAAGGCGGTCTGGCTCGCGCATTTTGGAACGGAATCTTGATTACGGGCGTCTCCTGTACACTGAATATCTTCACTTCGTCCGCTGCCGCCTTTATTTTGACCCGGCGCGAGACTAAAGTCTCCAATTTTCTGTACATGTTTTTCTTCATGGGGCTTATTGCGCCAATGTCCACCATTACCACCATTCGTATCGTTCAGTGGCTGGGCTTCTACGGCAGCATTTCCAGCGTTATTCTGATCTATGCGTCGCTCAATACGGCTTTCAGCGTGTTTCTGTACAGCGGATTTATTCGCTCCATTCCCAAGTCGCTTGACGAGGTTGCCTTCCTCGAAGGGGCAGGTACAGTTACCGTCTTCCTGCGAATCATTACTCCATTGATTCTGCCGGTCAATGCGACCGTGGCAATCATGGTCTTCATGTCCGTCTGGAACGACATTACCATTCCGCTGTATTTCCTGACCGATAGCTCCGACTGGACGATGCCGCTGTCCGTCTATAATTTCTACGGCAAATTCAGCCGCGACTGGAACCTGATCTTCGCCGATCTGGTGCTGACGTCCCTGCCGGTCTTCATCCTCTATCTGTTCTGTCAGAAGTATATCGTAAGCGGTCTTACCGCTGGTGCAGTCAAGGGCTGATACTTATTCAAAGGCTGCTGCTCATGACGAATGATGTAAGCGGTACAGCCAAATCTGCTTCTATGCCGCTCCGCACTTCATTCAACCCTGTCATATCTACGATAAACGGACTCCCAGATTGCCCGGGAGTCCGTTTTTTTGACAGTATAACGCTGGATGAATCCGCTCTGCTCCTTGCTATTAAGGCTTTACGCTCTTTTTGAAATAATACTCCGCCCGCTCCAGCACAAATTGATACTGGTAGTTCATCTCTTCCGAAGATGTAGCGTTCTTGAGCACGCGTTTGGATTCATTGATCGCACGGTTTAAGGTGCCAAAGGAGGAAGCCGGATATTGACCGGACGCTGTTCCACGCGGAGCGGTGTCGGCAAGCTTTTCCAGACGGGCAATCTGGCTGGCCAGCTCGGCCGAACTCATGATGGCATAACTGTCGTTTTGCACATCATTAAGCGCTGCATCATACACAGCCTGCTCATACGTTCCATTATTCAGGAGAGCCTGCATGAACGTCACTGAGCGGTCAAAGTTCGCCTTCCGATCGGCCACGTCAATGCCCAACTGCTGCAACCGCGCCAAAGCAGGCGGAACATTTTGCTGACTGTTACTCAACGAACTGCTGTAGAAATCGAGGTTAGGGGTCGATAGTTGCGACAGTTTAGTGAGTTTCAATTCATAATACTGGTAAGCTTTAGCCGCTTCAGCGTGACTGTCGCCCATGGTTTCCATGAGATCGTAGGTTTCGCTAATCAGAGCCAAGGCACCTTTTTCCCAAGGGTCCAACTCGGCGGGATCAGAGGAATGAATGGCTCTGCCATCGCGTCCGAGAATCTGCTGAACGTCTTGTTTGTCATGCACATAACGATACGCATAATCCTCCCAGGCCTTCTCGATCTGTTGCCGGGCCGCAAACAACTGGGCAGAGTTTGGATCTGGATTGGACACGACATCCATCGCCTGGTTCTGAGCAGCTTCAACCGCCCAATATTCCATATGATCCGACGTCTGGGCAAAGCGGTTCTGTGAAGTGATCGAAGCCCTAATCAGGTAGATCAATTCCATCTTGGCAGGGTCACTCACATTCGGAGCTGTCGCCGCAGCTGCGGTATGCTCCTCAGCCTGTACAGATGATGCGAAAGGCAGGGTTGATGCTCCCGTTCCCAGTACCACAGCCGAAGCCAATACAGCGACTGGAACCTTTTTCCACAACTTGTGTCCTGCATGAGTCATATCCAAATTCCTCCCTATGTATGGTGTAAGCGGATTAGGCCCCTCACTCATTACACAATCTAGAGAAATTGGAAACTGATTTACAGAATTAAACCATGCCAAAAGTCACAGTCGAAAGCACGGTCGATACAATCGCCATAACAACCAATGGACGCAGCGCACGGCTGCGCAGATCTCTAAGGTTCACATTTAAACCCAGTCCCACCATCGCTGCTGTCAACAGCCAGGTCGTAAGCGTTCCTGTCGATTGAATAAGGGTCTGCGCACCCGGAATTGCAGCACCCGTCAGGACACTCCCCAATACGCTCATCAGCAAAAATCCAATCAGGAACCATGGGAAAGGTGCGCCTCCCGCGTGTGGATCTTGGCCTTTACCATTAAACGGTGCAGTGCGGCGGTGCTGTCTGCGTCTCATCAGAGCGACGAAGATCAGACTCACCGGCAGCAGTAAAAAGACTCGCCCCAGTTTCGCCAATAAAGCCACTGCCAGACCCTCCTGTCCTCCTGCTGCTCCAGCCAAAGCGACATGCGCCACTTCGTGAAGGCTCATGCCTGTCCATGCACCGTATTGAAGATCGTCCAGTGGCAGCAGCGGACGAATCAGCGTGTAGCCAATCGCCCACACGGTTCCCAGCAGTGCAATTAGACCGACTCCCGCTGCTGTATCTTCTTCCTTCGCTCGGAGGATCGGTGCGATGGCCGCCACCGCAGCCGCTCCGCAGATTCCCGTTCCGATTCCCAGCAGCAGCGACAGATCCCGATCTGCCTTGAACAACCGCGCCAGCAGAACAGTCAATCCAATCGCCAGGGCGATGACCAGCATGTCTTTGCCCAGCAGCCCCAGTCCTTGGCCCAGCACGAGTTGGATATTCAATTTGAGTCCGTACAAGATGATCGCTACACGGAGCAGACGCTGGGACGCAAATACAATGCCGCTTCTCAGCGCCTCCGGATACCCAAACACATGACGATAAGCTACTGCAAGCAGAATGGCACAAGCCATCTGTCCGATCCGATCAAAGCCCGGGATACGCGCCCATTCATCGCCCAACAGTGCAAGGGTAAAGGTGAACAAGAGTCCTCCTATAAACGCAAATGACTTGCCGCCTCTGCCTCCAGCACCTGCCAAAGAAAAGAAATCCCACATGGGATGCCGATTCCCAGTTGGGCGAACGGCGGTCTGTCGATGAGCAGAATCCTCTTCGGAGCTTACGCCAATCTTGACCGATTTTACGACCGTGCTGCTGTTATCTATAGGTTCCATCATCGAGTTATTCATCTTATCTCCTCCTGCCTCTATCTTAGATCTGGACTATTCATAAGTAAAATTTCATTTTATAATGATAATCATAAGTAAATCTATATAATTGACATCAAGAAGATCGCAAGAGGAGGATGACCGATGGATCAACAGCTTCGCGTGTTTGCCATGGTTGTGGAAAAAGGACATTTCTCCCGTGCCGCTGCCGCCTTATACATGAGCCAACCTGCCGTCAGCCAGCATATTCGATCCCTGGAAAAAACGATGGGAACGCAGCTGCTGGAACGCACAAACAAACAGGTTCGGATGACTCGAGCCGGTGAGATTGTCTATGCCCATGCCAAAGAGATTCTGACCGCCTACAGCCGGATGCAGAAATTGGTTGAAGATCTGAGCCGTCAGGCGAGTGGCCCGCTGACCATTGGAGCCAGTTACACCTTCGGCGAATATGTTCTGCCCCGCGTGGTTGCTGCATTGAAGCAGCAGTACCCGGACATTGCTCCTTCCGTGACCATCGGAAATACTTCGTCTATCGTGGATAAATTGCGTACGGGTGAGCTGGATGTGGGAATCGTCGAAGGTCATCCCCGCGAGATGCAGGAGCTGAACGCCGAGGAGCTGGCTGAGGATCGAATGGTACTGGTGGCTGCGCCCGATCATACACTTGCCAAATGGGCGGCGCAAGATCCACACGACCTGGAGCCGTCCTCTGTGCTTACGGTGCCGGAAGCGCTGAGCGCTCATGCCTGGGTGCTGCGCGAATCCGGTTCAGGCACGCGGGAAGCTGCCGACGATGCACTTGCCCGACTGGGCGTTGTTCCTAGGGAGATTCTGGTCTTCAGCAGTACGCAGGCGGTCAAAGAAGCGGTCATTGCCGGGCTGGGCATCAGTCTGCTGTCCCAATGGGCAATTCGGCGCGAATTAAACAGTGGTGAGCTGCAAGCTCTCGACGTCCCCAGGCTTCCGCATACCCGGCAGTTTTCACTGGTGACCGCCTCGACATTCCGTACAAGGGCAATGAATGTATTCCTGGAACTGCTGCAAGAACGCCGTGAACTAACAGGGTTGGAGCCTTGAGGATGGATCTGAAAAACGATAAAAAGACGACTTTCTTCATTAAATAGAAGAAAGTCGTCTTTTGGTCTTCATCGTCTTCAGCCTCCAGCGGCTTTGCTGTCTCTTTCCATGCGCCGCCGTTTGTCTCACCTGCGCTTACCTTCTACATACGTTCTACTTCAAGAGGGCAGCGCTGCTTGACGGAGCAGGGACATTGCGCTTTTGGCTTCAAGCAGGACATGACGAACCTCAGCCTGCTGCTGATTGCCATGGGCAACTTCGGGTGCAGGCAGCTCCAGCGTAATCTTCCGGTCTTGTTCGCTGTCATTGAACAGCACCACAGCCAGCTTGCCGTCCGGGTTCAGGAACGCGGCGGAGCGGATGTCAGGCTCCGCGCAGTCTGAGCCGATCCGCACCGCGCCGGGGCGGATCACTTTGCTGAAGTGCGCCAGCGCGTAGTAGTCGAGCGTATACGTGAGTTCGCCGTCCGATTGATTGACCTGCACGATGCCTCGGCAGGTGCTCTGCCCAAAGCCCGGCACAGTCGGGCCTTTATGTTCATCAAGCGCCATATTCCACAGCACGAACGATTGGCTGTGATTCCGCAGAATCTCGATGCCGGTACGCATTACGTTTGAAAATGCCTGTTCAAAAGGCGGAATCCAATCGCCGCCGGAACCTTCCGTGAAATGCACTTCCTTGCCGGGCACGGCTTGCCAAACTTCGGACTGCGCGGCAGGCTCGCCGCCGTACCAGTGCCAGGCGACGCCATCTACCGCGTCTCCTGCCCCTTCCAGCACTTCCAGCGGATAATCCGGCCGATCCCAGTTGTGATCGTAGCACAGAATCTTCGTGCCGAGGCCCGCCCGCAATAACGCGGGCTTGAGGTGATCGCGGATGAAGACCGTCTGCACATCCGCTGGCATGAGCATGCTTGGATAATGCAGCGGCTCGTACAGCGCCTCATTCTGCGGTGTCACCGCATGGATCGGCAGGCCATGCTTGCCGTAAGCCTGGATATAGCGGACAAAATAGTCCGCATAGGCGCCGTAATACTCGGGCTTCAGCTGCCCGCCCAACATGGAGCCGCTGGTCTTCATCCAGCCCGGCGCACTCCACGGCGACGCCATCAGCTTGACGTCGGGATTCAGCTCCATCGCCCGCTGGATAAGCGGGATGATGTCGGCTTCATCATGCGCGATCGAGAACCGCGCAAGTTCCGGATCTGCCTCGCCTTCCGGCAGATCGTCATAGCTGTAGAGGCTCCGCGCATAATCCGATGCGCCCATCGGGTTGCGGAGCACGGACAATCCGATGCCTCGCTCCGCGTCGAACAACCTCACCATCGCTTCCTCGCGCTGCGCTTCATCCAGCACCTGATTCATCAGATAAGCCGATGAATCGGTAAAGGAAGCCCCAAACCCGTCTATGACCTGTCCGCGCTGCGCCGCGTCCAGCTTGACCACGATGCTGTCGATTGAATCGGCTGACGAACCGTGCTCCACTTCCTGCCAACTCACCTCTTGGAACAACTCCTGCTCACCGCGTGATCGATAGATCGTCCATTCCGGCTTGATAACGGTCATCTTGCATCCCTCCCTGCTTCAATTCTTCAACCTAACCCTCGCTCTGATCTTGGCTTCAATCCTGCATGTGATTTGCTTTTATTTCAGACCCAGCTTCTCTTTATTGGCAGTCATCTTCTCGCTGCGAACTTTCGCAATATCCGCCCAGCCATTTTGCTCAAGGAACGCTTTGTATTCGTTCAGCACGGCATCAAAAGCCGCATCGTCCTTGGCACGAACCAGACTGACGAGTGTCGTGTTCCATTTGGTATTGATCGCGGTCAACGAACGAGCCTGCGGGGTGCCCTGATCCGGATTGATGTTTTCCAAAATGAAGTGTGGAACCAGCTTGCCTTTGCCCCACTCCTGCATCTGCTTGATGGATTCCGGGAACGCATCGTCACTCAGCGCTTTATGTTTGTCATGACCGAAGAACATGAACTCGCCCATCCGGTAGTCTTTTTTGTAACGATCGGCGTCTGTCTGCTGGAGCTTCTTGATTTCTGGCAGCAGTTCGATCTTGCCTTCGGCGTTCTTCTTGTACGTCTCACCCTCAATGCCATAGTTCATCAGAAGTTGACCGCGTTCATCCAGCAGGTACGTATAGATCTGAATCGCCTTCGCCGGATCTTTAACCTTTTTCGTTACGTAGGTCACCATCCAACCTGTAATACCCGATTGGTTCAGCGTTGGCTTGTTGCCTACCGTGCTCTGCGGGCCGTCGATTGCCATATACGCTTGATCGGGATGTGCGTTCATGAAAATCTGAAGATTGCCGCTCTGCTGAGGCGTACCGTCCAGCAGCATCGCTGCATATTTGCCGGACTTCACTTTTTCCTCGAAAGCGGTTCCATCATCAGCAAAACTGTCGTCGCTCAGATCCCCTGCGCGGTACGCTTGATTCAACGTTTTCAGCCAGGCCAGATAATCTTCGTCCAGATTACGATTGTAGAATTGCCCGTCCTCCGTCTGAAGCGGCACACCGAGGAAGTCCTGTAACGTATCGCCCAGCGAACCCGTGCCTTCTCCAATCGAGTTGAAGCCAAACGGAATCAGGCTTGGATACTTCTGCTTGATCTCCTGCATCACACTGACGAACTGCTCCGGCGTGCCAATCTCCGGGCTGCCCAGCGCTTCGTAGACATCTTTGCGGATGACAAACGCCGTCTTGGCCGGGATCGCTCCACTGTCATAATCCGCCTGGGTGTTGGAGTAGTTCGGATAACCGTAAGTCTTCTCGTCCTTGAGCTTGAACCAGTTCAGCGTATCCTGCGCGGCGACTTTGTTAAAATACGGATCGTACTGCTCGGCCAATTCATTCAAGGGAAGTGCCCAGGTGGACGCCTTTTGCGCGACGGCGGAATTGGCATCGAAGATGGTAATCATGTCCGGCATGTCGCCGCCCGCGAAAAACGTATTCAGCTTGGTGTCATCCCCGGTAATGAACTTGATGTCGATATTAAGGTCTTCCTTGATCTTTTTCGTCACCAAATCCTTGCCAAAGTCCGTGTTCCACCAATCCGCGTTCACATACCAGGTCAGTTGGGTAGGCTCTGCTTTTTTATCAACCTTCCAGGCCGGCGTCTCCGGGTCAAGCGCATATCGACCTTCCAGCGAAACCTTGGCGGTCTTGCCGTTGTCCGAACCTCCGCCGCAGCCGGTGAGCAGCAGTGCCGTGGTTAAGACAACTGTTCCGAACTTTAATGCACCATTTCTTAAAACGTTTTTATTTTGACCCATACTTGATACCCCCATGTATTCAAAATGGATAACTCTTATGTGTGGTGAAGCCTGGTTGCGTTCTACCCCTTACTCTTTGACGGCTCCCAGCATCATTCCCGAGATGAAATAACGCTGAAGCAGCGGATAGATGACGAGAATCGGAAGTGTAGTGATAACAATCGTGGCGAGCTGAACGCCTTTGGTTGTAGTCTCGATCACCACCGAACCGCCGATATTTTGCATGGATTGCGTCTGGGACTGCACGATAATGTCATACAGCATCATCTGAAGCGGATATAACGATTGATCGGTCACATACAGCTTGGTGGTCATGAAGTCATTCCACTGACCGACCCCGTTAAACAGCGCAATCGTTGCCAGAGCGGGCATGGACAGCGGGATAAACAGGCTCAGGAAGATCCGCCAGTCGCCTGCTCCATCAATCTTCGCAGATTCCTCCAGGGCATCAGGCACGTTGCGGAAGAAGTTCATCAGAATGACCACATCGTAATAGCTGAACAGTGCAGGAATGATGTACACCCAGAACGTGTTGAGCAGTCCCAGTGATTTGATAAGCAGGTACGTCGGAATCATCCCACCGGAGAAAAACATCGTAATGACGCCCATCGCCACATACAGTTTGCGTCCGCGCAGGTTCTTCTTACTCAGCCCATAAGCGACCATCGCACAGAAGAATACGTGAGTGACCACGCCAAGGGCTGTCTTGGATACCGAGATGAAGAACGCCTGCCAGATGCTTGCATCCCGGAAGACCGCTCGATAATTTTCCAGAGACAGCTCGGTCGGCCAGAACACGAATCCGCCTTCCGCCAGCGCCTGCCCGGAGCTAAACGACGAGACGAGCACGTTCCACAGCGGGACGAGGATCGCTACCGCAAACAGCAGGAGCAGCGTCATATTGACCGTATCGAAGACCCGGCTGTCCATGTCGCCTTTCATTGATTTCGGCTTTGCCAGTAATGCCATGTCCGGTTCCTCCTTACAGTACAGATTGATTGTCGTTCAGTTTGCTTGTGACTTTGTTGGCGGTAATCAGCAAAATGACGGAAACGATCGAGACGCCCAGACCTACCGCTGTTGCATATGAGAAATCGCCCTGGGCCAGACCCATCCGATACACATACGAGTTGATGACTTCGGCTTTCTCCCGGTTCTGCGAGTTCATCAAGACCAGGGTCTGATCGAGGTTGGAACCCAGCAGACCGCTGATCGTCAGGATCAGGTTCAAGCTGATAATCATCTTCATGTTCGGCAGTGTGATATGCCAGATCTGACGCAGCCGACTTGCCCCGTCGATCTTGGCCGCTTCATAGTACGTCGGATCGATCTTGGCCATGATTGCCAGATACAAGATCGTGCCCCAGCCGGCTTCTTTCCAGATGTCGGACAGTGTGGCGATCCACCAGTATTTGTTGGCATCCAGCAGAATATTCTGCGCCTGCGAGATTAGCCCGAGATCCAGCAGCAGCTGATTAAATAGTCCGGTAGTCGCAAACCAGGTAATCATCATCCCGCCCAGTACGATCCAGGACAGGAAGTGCGGCAGGTACGAGACGGTCTGAACGAACTTTTTGAAGCGGCTGTAGCGAACTTCATAGATCATGACGCCCAGAATGATCGGCAGCACGAATCCAATCGCCAGCTTCAGGAAGCTGATCGCCAGCGTATTGACAACCGAATCCCAGAAATAGCGGTCGGACAGGATGATCTTGAAGTTGTCCAATCCTACCCAGGGGGCGCTGTCCAGCGTGTCAATGACCGTGTAGCTCTTGAACGCGATGGTCAAGCCATAGATGGGCACGAAGCTGAATACGATCATAAACAAAATGCCGGGGAGAACCATGCTTTGCAGTTCCCATTGACGGAAATATTCCACCGTGAAGCGTTTGATTCGCTGCCCGATCGAAGGCTTGTCGCTTCCGCTTGAGGGCCTTCCGGATGAGGTCAGCGCGGATTTAGCCATTGGAGATGCCCCTTTCTGATTGGAGGATACGCTAAATAAATTACTTAAAACGTTTTTATTTAGTGTCAAAAAAATTTAGTTGCGAGCGTTTACATCAAGGAGCGAAAAAAACGGCGGATCTCAGATGCTTACGCTGCTGCTGTTAAACAGAAATCGCGTAGACATCCTGGGCTGAATATTCAGCCTTGATCCGCATGATCCGGCGGGACGTGGCTTGATCCGCGCACGATTAATTCTCCCGTCAGCGTCTGACTTTGTCCAGCTTCCTTGCCTTGAATCATTCGCACCAGGTGATCGACGGTCAGAATCGCCTGGCGAGCAATGGGATTGCGTACCGTGGTAAGCGGCGGCGAGAAGTAACGCGCAATGTCCACATCATCGAATCCCACTACGCTGACATCCCCGGGAACCTCGTAACCGTGGGCTTTGAGCGCTTCGATACAGCCCATGGCACTCAGGTCATTCCCCGCCAGAAAAGCACTCGGCAGCTTGTGTCCATGTACCCGGATAAATGCCTTGATCGCATTGAACGTGCTATCTTCCTCAAAGTATCCCTGGATGATGTAATCCGTGTCGATCGGCAGACCGTATTCGCGCAGCGCAGCCAGATAGCCTTCTCTTCGCTGGACGCTGTCGAACATCGTATCCACGCCAGAGATGTAGGCGATCCGCTTATGCCCGAGTCCGATCAGGTATTTGGCCGCTTCATAGCCCGCCGTATACGAATCGAACGTCACGCTGCCCATCAGATCGTCGGAGAATTCCCGATCCAGAAATACCGCCTTGATCTTGTCCTTCTGCATTACTTCGATGTCGTGTTCATCAATCTTGAGTTCTTCGTAGATAATCACTCCGTCCACGCGCCGACCAAGGATATTGCTCATGATGATTGACTTGTCCTTCGTCACGAACACATTCAATCCATAACCGTGGCGTTCACACTGTCTTGACATCGTCTCGATCAGCTTGTAGAAATAAGGACCGGACACACTCGTGGTGAAGAAGCCCAGCATCATGGTCTTGCCCGACTTTAGCATCTTGCCGTTGAGGTTGGGCACGTAATTCAGCCGCTCCGCGACCTCCAACACATGCATCTTCGTCGCCGGATTGAGGACATCCACGTCATTGAGCGCGTTCGACACCGTGGAGATCGACACTCCGGCTTCTCTTGCGACATCTCGAATTGTAATTTTGGCCATAATTTTTGTTCCTTTTATAAAAACGTTTTTATGTTTTTAAAAATAACACACGGTTGATTTCAGGGCAAGAAGAATTTTGGGGAGTGGAAAAGACGGCGTGTTATAAAGGGCACAGAAAATCAAATTCATGGAGAAAAGTAATGGAGGAAAATGAGGGAGAAAAGCGAATAGAAAAAGACTTCGTTCTCACGAAGTCTTTCATTCAAGTTTTTTGTCACCAAAATCTTCATTCCAAGAACGAAGCTGCGTGTATACCTGGGATTCTTAAACGCTAAACAGCGCTTCCCCTACAAGTCCTGCCGCCCGATCTGTGCTTAATTCGCCAAGTCCAAGCATCTGCTTGATCTGACCCGAGAAGCTCACACCGCGATTGGACAGCACAACAAAGCCGGATTGCAGATCGCGGTTAAACGCCATAAAGCTGCTGAAGCCATAAGTCGCCCCATTATGCCAATGCGTCACCGTTCCGTCTTTGCGCATGGAGCGCATCCAGGCGTAGCCAATGCCTACACCTTTGGACGGTGCAACAGAGGCCTGCTCTTTCTGACATTCCAGAAACGCGGCCTCCAGCTCTGCTGCCTGAGCATGCTGGCCCAGCTGTGCTTCTACATAGGTCAGCATATCCGTAATCGTCGAACGAACGGCTCCTGCTCCCGCCATCGCTGACGTGAAATCCCAATGCGGCATGGGGCGACCACCCGGAGCAAAACCGGGAAGCAGGGCGGCCTGGCTGGTTGTGGATGCTGTCTGCCGAGCCGTTTTCCCCGCTTCTCGTCCCTTGGAAGTGGTCTTCGAAGCAGTCGAGTCTGGCTGGGATTCCGTTAAATGCAAAGTCGCACCACCAGATGCTTTTTCCACAACTGTTCTTCCTACATCTGTATTGGAGTTAACCTTCTGAAGTGAAGTTTCTTCGCCCAGAATCGCCATCTCCGTATGGGACATGCCCAGTGGTTCAAAAAGTTCCTGATTCAGTGCCTGTGAAGCCGGAACTCCGGCGGCACGACTCATCGCCCATCCCAACAGTCCATATCCATAGTTGGAATACGCATGTTTGGCTCCTGAGCGAAGCTTCTCTTCTCGCACCGCCTCAAGCAGATGCTCCTCGGTGTACGCCGCATAAGGATTGGTTTTGTCCTGCTTCATGGACATAAGCACCTGATTCTTCGCCAGACGAGCCAACCCCGACGTATGCGTGGCCAGCTGTCTAAGCGTCACGCTGCGGGCAAATTCGCTCTCCGCAAGTTCCGAAACCAGCTTATCCAGCGTATCGGATGCCTGCCACAGTCCTTCCTGTTCTCCTCTAGCCAGTCGATAGGCCGTCATCGTCTTCGTGATCGATCCAATCTCATACTGAGCTGTAAGGGGCTCGTACTCCGTCTCTCGTTCAGGCGTCCAATAAAAACGCTCTCCTCGCACGATCCAGCCTATCGCAGGGGCATGATGGGGAAGCTGCGCCCAACGCGCTATCTTTTGATGTTGATTCAACATTTGTGTCACAGTATCCATGGTATCCTCCTGTCCCCCTAACTTGTCTGACAAGAAAATCACCTTTTCTCGAAGACAAGTTCCGGCGAACGAACAATCCGGATGTAGAAATTTTTATTTGGGGGGTTCCTTCTTTTTCGAGTCTTGTGAATTCTGAAAAGCCGCACCAAAGGCCACGCCCAAAGCAATGCCAATCGGCAGACCAAGAACCAAGTTATTCATAGCGAGTCCAAACAGTAATCCAAAAGCGACTCCCAAGGCGATTCCCATCCCAAGCATCGACTTGTTCTCTGCCCTAGACTGTCCATTTTGGCCTGCTTGTTCCTTCTCGTGGTTATCTCCATTCATATTCGCTTCCTCCTTCGATAGTGAAGTTCTCAGCCTATGCGAAAGTTGTACACCTTAATGTTATCATAAAGACCCTTGGGGTCTTTTGCAATTTTGGCGGTGGAGAGCGTGGAGATATGAAGGGTGAAACTAGATAAAAAGTGCGAACCCTAAGCTCCCATGAAATCCCTGGGAGGTTCGCACCCCGCGCTGCATAAGGGATTTGACAGTTTTAGTTGCGTTTTTGTCCTGTTTTCGGTAGGGTGGATTTGAGGTTCGCACTTTTGGGGGCGCAAAGCCTCGTCCTGTAAGGGATAGAAGTGGGGGCAGTCGCACCCCGTGCGGGTGCGTGGATTGAAACATACAAGAACAGCCTTATCATATTGCGATTGTCGTCGCACCCCGTGCGGGTGCGTGGATTGAAACAAGCTATTTATTGACCTGATGGTTTGGCTGCTGAGTCGCATCCCGTGCGGGTGCGTGGATTGAAACTTCAGCCGAAACTTCTTTTCCACCCACGAAATAGTCGCATCCCGTGCGGGTGCGTGGATTGAAACTTCGACGTCTTCATCTTCAATGGCGTCGTCATCGGTCGCATCCCGTGCGGGTGCGTGGATTGAAACTCTCCGCGTACCGCTACGTTCTGCGCGATGTTAGTCGCATCCCGTGCGGGTGCGTGGATTGAAACGTTCAAGCCCTTCACACTTCGCCACCAACGCTTCCAGTCGCATCCCGTGCGGGTGCGTGGATTGAAACTGCGACCTCCATCCACTCCAAAAACCGAGGATCAAGTCGCATCCCGTGCGGGTGCGTGGATTGAAACAAGGCAATGATTTATCTGGGACTGCGGAAGGGTGAGTCGCATCCCGTGCGGGTGCGTGGATTGAAACACGCTCCCGCTCCTGCACCTTCGCCGTCTGCTGCTGTCGCATCCCGTGCGGGTGCGTGGATTGAAACAATCATGTTGTAAGGGAGCTGCTGAAGAATGAAGTCGCATCCCGTGCGGGTGCGTGGATTGAAACCTGAGATGATTGCCAGGCTGCGCGGCCTGGTGGAAGTCGCATCCCGTGCGGGTGCGTGGATTGAAACAATCTTGACCTTCGCTAGAGTCATCGGCAAAGACGTCGCATCCCGTGCGGGTGCGTGGATTGAAACATAAAAAAAGGCTATCCTAACGGATAGCCGAATCATGTCGCATCCCGTGCGGGTGCGTGGATTGAAACGAACCAGAAACGATTGATTTTATGCAAGCATATGCGTCGCATCCCGTGCGGGTGCGTGGATTGAAACCACGAAGTTCGCCAGATCGATCATGCTATCCTCCGTCGCACCCCGTGCGGGTGCGTGGATTGAAACAAGCGGAGAGCTTCGGTCCGCTCGGGCAACTGCTGGTCGCACCCCGTGCGGGTGCGTGGATTGAAACAATCAAAGGTTCGCAATGCCGGCAAGCTTGCAACGTCGCACCCCGTGTGGGTGCGTGGATTGAAACGCCAAGTAGGGGGCACCGAATATGGGCGATGACAGTCGCACCCCGTAGGGGTGCGTGGATTGAAACTACGCCGCCTGGGGGCTACCATGTCTATTTTATGTCGCACCCCGTGTGGGTGCGTGGGTTGAAACGTTCAGGAAGGCTTAAATTTGCTACGATCTCTTCGTCGAACCCTGTACAACCCACACACTATGAAATCCAAACCATCAACGCTCATACCGATCATACAACACCCAACTACACGCCAACACACCAAAAAGCCCGCTCGCCAACTCCGGCGAACGAGCTTTTTTCACCTTCCTCTGCGTACTTTCCAACTCCCGCGCACTCGCCTCACAACAACAGCAACCCCTCCGGATCGTACCCTTCCTTCGCCCCCACATGCTCGACCTTCCTTTTCCAATTCGCGCCAAGCATATAATACCGCAAGCTGTCGGTGGTGGGGTCCATGACATCTTCCAACTGGGTCTTGAGCTGCTTGAACTGCACAGGATCGACGAGACATTCAAACACAGAATTCTGAACGCGTTGACCGTAGTTCTGGCAGATTCTCGAAATATTACGCAGGCGTTTCGCGCCTTCGGGAGAGGTCGTCTGGACGTCGTACGTAATCAACACCATCATAGGCGGTTCGCCTCCTCACTTCCACAGAAACGGCGGATAATCCTCCAGATCCCCGCGTATATGCCGAGCAAGCAGCAGGGCTTGGGCGTAAGGCAGCAGGCCAATCGGAATCTTCTCGCCCAGATAAGGATGCGTGATTTCTTCCTGTTTGCGTTTCTGCCAGGCCATGAGCACTTCTTTGCGTGCTTCATCCTTTAGCAGCACAGCTCCGTTTTCCTTCACAATAAACGACTTCTCCGACAACTGACGCCGATTAATCAGCGACAGCACGAGCCGATCCGCCAGATACGGACGGAGTTCTTCCATCAGGTCAAGCGCCAGACTGGCCCGCCCCGGCCGATCCCGATGCAGGAAACCAACCGCTGGGTCGAGTCCGACCGTCTCCAACGCAGATTGGACGTCATTACGCAATAGGGTGTAGTAGAAAGACAGCAAAGCATTAAATGGATCAAGCGGCGGGCGACGGCTTCGAGTCTGCATATGGAAAAATTCCCGATCCCCAAGCACCAGTTCGTTCATGACGCCGAAGTAAATCTTGGCCGCTTCGCCTTCCGCGCCGCGAATCGTATCGCCGCTTGGCATCTTGAGCACCGACAGCGATAAGCGTTTGAGCGAGTGGGCTGCTGCACTCACGATCCCGGTATCCATCTCCGCTCCGTGATCGCGCACCGCCCGACGTAGAACGCTGCGCGAGTTGATGATCTTCGCCTGAATAAACCGTCCGGCGATCCGCACCGCTTCTTCACCATCCGCCATCCGATACTGTTTGCGCCGCAGCAGCACATTGCCGTTGATCTTCCCTTGCAGCCGCGCCTGAAACGCGCCATATTGGTTCAGAAAAGTCAGTCCGATCCCGCGTTCTGCGCAGAGTTGAAAAACAGCCGGACTGGCGCCCGCATACCCAAACGTGACGATCTGCTCCAGATTATGCGCCGGAACCTGAAACTTCTTTTGCTGCTCTTTTTCGCCCATTAGGACGACGATATTCTCTCCATCTTTCGCCAGATAGCTCTCCGGCATCGTGACATATAACGTATTCAGCAGCTTTCTCAAGAGTCTTGGCCTCCTCCGCTTAATCGTCCGCGTCGTCTTCCAGATAAGTCTCCAGATAACGCTCTACGTGATGGGTACGCATCTTCGGCAAGCAGATGTCGATCAGCGAACACGACTTGCAGCCCGCATGATAGCGAGCCGGAGGCGTCTCCCCGCGATCGAACAAATCTCTCATCCCGTGCAGATAGTCTATCACACGTTCGCGCAAGCTCTCCGAGAAGACCACCTCGACCCGACGTTCCTTTTCCCCATAAAAAAGCGCCCCTTCCGCAATCGTTACGCCCAGCATCTCTTCCAGACAGATCGCCTGTGCACAGAGCTGCGCTTCGTCCCAATCGTCCGGCTTGGGCTTGCCGCGCTTATATTCGACCGGAAAAGGAATCCATCTGCCGCGCCTCCCAGCAATCTTGGCGCTTATTCCGGGCGGAGTCTGTTCATCTGCCAGATGAAACTCGACGACGTCCGCTTTGCCGCTGATGCCAAGCCGCCGCGAGACGAGAGGCATGGCGCGGGAGATCAGAAGACTGCCTCTTTTTTCGGTCAAAGCCGGATTATCTGCCCGCTTGTGCAGCAGTTGGCCTTCAAAGGTCTTGATATTCTCTTCCCACTGCTGTTCGATATGGATCAGAGCCCATTGGCGTTTACAGAACGAATAATGCTGGAGACCCGAGAGCATCAGCAGTTCGTCATCCGAATACGCGGTGGGCGCGGTCATTGTTCGCTTACCGTTACGCCGTCCGGCAGCTCGTTCGTATTTACCGTAATCTCGTAATCCGCATAGGAGCGAGCCGGTCCTTCCGCGATTTTGCGCGCCGAGATTCGTTCAAACAGCTTATGCGCCGGTGCATTGCCAAGCTTAGAACCATGTTGGAAAATGACCAGTTTACGCATCGCCATCTGACCACGGGAAGCGGAACGGTCATGCTCGAACATATTCTCCAGCGCTTCCCACAGCAGCTCCAGATCTTCCGGCCCGAAATGCGTTTTCTCCGCCAAATGTCCAGACACATAACCATCCATCCGATACAGCGCGTACGGGATAATATGCTTGCGGCCCATCTCGCGGTCTTTCTCAGCGCCTTCTTGGGTCACCGCCTGCCGGGTGATCGTCGTCTCCTGCGAGAAGACCGGATCGATGCTGCGAGCAAACGTAAACTGCACCGGGCCGCGCACCTGACCGCAGTTGACCTTCGTGGTCATGACCGCGCCGAAAGCCCGCACGTCATAGAAGTTATCGCACATCCAATGCGTCAGCGTTGCCGCTTCCGCCCGGTCTTTGGGCTTCAATTCCTTGAGCTTGTCCACTTCCTCGCCGCGCAGACTGCGGTATGCCTTGCGATGCTGCTCGTTCAATACTGCACCTTCGGTCACATAGATCCGGTGGCCTTCACCCTGCTCACGGGTAATCTCGACATAGTTACGCACTTTGCGTTTCAGGCAGACGTCCGTGACAATACCGTGTCCTGTCTCCGGGTCGATCCGCGGCATGTTGCCCATATCCGGATCACCATTCGGATTGCCGTTCTGCACGTCGAAGAAGATCGTGAATTCATGCCGATGAATCGTGGGAACGACTTCCTGCTCCAACGTTTCTTGCTGCATCGCTGTGTCTGTCATATTCCTAACCTCCATTATTCGATTGAGTCTATCGCTTAACGCTTGGTGCGTTCAGATGAGTCAGACCGTTGTTTCGGTTTCCGTAACAACTTCGCTTGATTGCAGCGATTCGTTCGCCTCCGCCTCGCCCTTCTTCGTTGACGGCGCACGGTATGCAACCTGATGATAATATCCAAGCATAAACAATCCCTGCTGCTTGAGATCCAGATGGTTCGGGAACGTGTCTACGCCTTGGAGAATTGCAGCAACCTCCCGATCCCGGAAACTGCCGTACTCTGATTTGGACATATGATGCTGCGACAAACGCAGCAGAATCGGAAATACAGACGCAGGCGTAGCTGAAGCCGAGCCGAAATATCGATCTTTGATCGTCGCATTAAGTCGCCCCGGCCCCCCGGCCGCATCCGTCTGTGCCCGTTCCAACACGGCGAACAAACGTCCCAGCCGATAGGCGACCGATTGCGCTTCTTCGTTTAACATAGGGGTCAACGCCTCCTTCATCTTCTCTTGATCGTGAATTCGTGCGTACCTTGTCAGGTACGCTTTGATTACTGACGCTCGAATCCAAGCATTCCGTCCATGTTCGCCGTAAGGCGACATCTGCCCGTCTATCCGCGTCCGATTGATGATCGCCGCATAGACGGAATATGGCAGCGTGCCACCGCTCAACATCGCCCTGAACCATTCGCTTTCCATTGCGCCTGATATGCTGTCGCGCATACTGCTCAAGTCTCCGGTCTGCCGAACGGTCTGAAGCAGAAGCTGGGACAGCGAAGGGAGATCGGTCTGGGTTCGGCCGGGCCGATCCATTGCCATATCGGAAGCATATAGAGCCAGTTTGCGAAACAATTCTTCAAACGAACTGCGCCAGAAGAAGCGGACGACCAATCTTGCATTATTGCCAGACAAGCCGAGAACGTAGAACATCGCGTCTTTGGCGGGCAGCATCTCGGCTTCGACCGTTTCTGCCCGTTTAACTCGTCCAAGCAGATCTTCAATCTGACGGGTCAGTTCTTGATTTTCTTCGCCTGCGGGTGTGACCGGTTCACCTGAAGCAGACGATTCATCGGGTGTCGCTGCCTCTTCGACCGACTCGCTATGTTCCGCAGATGTCCCGCTTACTCCTTGCGATCCCGCGAAGAACTCCCCGAATATCCCTTCTTGAAACGCCCAATCTTCTTCCTCTTCGCCCGGCAGACGTTCCGCCCAGAACACAACGCTCATATCGCCCATTCGTCGCAGTCGGTTGCGTTCCGAGAGCAGCAGGTGATTCAGCGCTTTCGCGTACCCGGCGGCCGCTTCTTCACTGAACGGCGCGTTGAAGCTCTGCTTTTTGCCATACGATAACAGCGCCGGGAAGTTAAACGAAACCAGACTTGCGCCAGCCGACTGCGCGTTCCGCACGCCTTTGATATTGATCCGGTGCACCTCCGTGATCGGCTGCGCTTCCCTTCCCGTGACCAGACAATCTCCAAGCTCCCCGCCGCCTCCGGCATCCGCTGATTGAAGCTCCCGATCCCAAGCCTGCTGAATGTCTTCCACTTCATGCATGTAGCGGTCGGCGCCTTTTAAACCAAAGACCAGATTGTTATCCGTCGTCGCCACGACTTTGAGCAAATCGCTGTACAGCGGATGGTTCTCCGTCAATTCGGCCGGATTCCAACGCTCGTAGAATCGCAGCAGCGCATGCGCCTCGGGCAGATCCACATCCGCTAACAGACGCCGATGCAGCTCCGCGCTGCTGGCATACTTCTTCATCGAAGGCTTGATTCCGGCTGGTTTATCCGACACAATTCCCAGTACATATTCGGCTTTATCCGATAAAAAGTAAGGTTTGACTCCGCTCGTTCGCAGCGAATGTTCCGGTACGGTCATCCGCACGGGAACCAGCTTCTTGCCCTGCTGTACGCGTACATCGACAAGTTTGTTGATCTCGCCGTCTTCGTTTAGTTCCAGTATGAAAGAAACTTTGTCCAACCCGTATCCCGGCTTCGCCATGCCCGATTTGGGATCATTCAGCAGTTGGCGATAACGTTCGTAGAGCGCTTGCACGATCATACACGCGCCTCCCGTTTGGACAGATCCGGTACGTCCACGATCCCTTCGCGCATCACGGCCCGGAAGAATCGCGGCGTAATCTCGGCTCCATATTCCAGATCCCACAGCATCCATTGCAGATCCATTTCTGCTTTTCTACTATAATGAGAAGTCGGCAGTTCTTGCCCGTCCTCCACCCACTCGAAATTCACCGGGAATTCTCGACATCCGAAATACGGCTGGTGGTACGATTGCCCGTTCCGTGCACGACGCGAAAAGATGCTGTAATGTTTCTCCGGCGTATCCGTCTCGCCCGCGCGATCCGTCATCTCGAAATGCGCTTCGATTATATAAGCCACATCGCGCAGCATCACGGTCATCCGCTGCTGCCGCTCCTCCGGCGCGATCTGATGCAGGGAGACGTCTCGTCCGCCCATTGCGGCTTTGATATTTTGCGTCGAAATCTTGTTCTCCACCTCATTGCGGCGCACTGAATCAAAAGCAATCTCGTTCAGCACATGAATCCGATCCACGACCCAGCGAATGGCCGGTTTCCAGTGAATCGCTTCCAGAATACCGCGTGCCGCCGAAGGCGTCATGATATCGTAGCTCACGCGTTCTGCTTTCATCTCGGGTCTTGTGAAGCATGCGCGATCTCCCCATACATACAGTTTGACTCCATATCCCATCCGGATCATCCTCCTTTCTCGTACCCTTTTAACTCTTAATCACAGGTTTACGTTTGCCTGAAACGTACACGCTTCTAGTGCGATTCAGGAGAGCGTCTGCCTACCTTTAGTGTTGACAAGGTACTAGTTGCCTGTCGCTTACGTTAAAAAACCCACATTTCCTGAGTCGCGCTCTCCTGCGAATAGGGTTTGAGGCCTTTTTTGCGATCATACCAAGCATGCGGGCGCTCCAACGCGAAGATTCCTTCCCGCACTTCCTTGAGTTCGCCCGCCCGCCGAAACTCGGCAAATTCCTGCGGATAGACCTGCACCGTATAAGGTTGGAGCGCACGCATCGTTTCTCTAACGGTCCAAGGTTCTTCATGTAATTTCTTCAATAACTTGCGTGCGCGGCCTTCGTAGTAGGGATCATCCGGCTGCTCGCCGTTGACTTTCGCCTGCCGTCGCTCTTCGTCGCTGATATACGGAACCAACAAAGTCTCCATTTGCGAATCGATCAGGCGAAACTTTTCAGCAACCGTGGCAAAAGGAAATTCCATCTCGCGCGCGCGTTCTTCCAGCATTGGCAGAATTCCCTGCTCATCCATCTGATCGCGCCCTTCACTTTGTCCATAAAAGAAAAGCTGGGCAAAATATTCGCGCACTGCTTCGATCGACAGCGGGCTTAGGCCGCTCTCTCCGTATTTGTGCAGCAGATCGCGTGCGACGCTTCCCGTTCGGCTCATCCAACCGTCAGGCAGACCGCGTTCGGTCTCAAAGACCGTCACTTCGCCAAGGCAAGACTGACCGCCGCGCATCAGACGCCCGTTCCGATTGCAGCGTCCCGCCGCTTGCGCGATCGAGTCGAGACCCGCAAGCTCGCGGTAGACCGCCGGAAAATCCACATCCACGCCCGCTTCGATCAACTGCGTACTCACAAGGATGCAGGGCAAGCCATTCTTGAGCCGCTCTTTGACTATCGCCAGAATGTCCCGCCGATTCTCCGGACACATCCGCGCGCTAAGATGGTAGAGGGAATCGGATCGTTCTTCACCGCCATATTCTTCAAGCACCGCATAGAGTTCTCGGGCGTTGCCGCGCGTATTGACGATGCAGAGCGCCTGCGAATCGCCTTCCACCATCTGCTGCACCAGCGAATCCCAACTCCTTTTTCCCGCAAACGAAACCCGAACCCGCTCGAACTGATTGTAGCGGTACTGCGGATCGGTCACCGTCTCGACGATCGGCGTCTGCGGCAGAAGCTTCGCGGCAGGCGGCTGGGTCGCGGTACAGAACATGACTGAGCAGCCGTAATTGCGTACCAGCTCGTCCAGCGCATACAGGCACGGCTTGAAAAAACCGCCGTTCATCATCTGCGCTTCATCCAATACGATGAAGCTGCCCGCGATATTATGTAATTTCCGTGTAGGCGAACGCCGAGCGGCAAACAACGATTCGAAAAACTGCACGTTCGTCGTCACCACAACCGGAAGCTCCCAATTCTCCTCCGCCAGCTTCTGCCGTTCGGTCGTCTCAAACGCTTCGCTTCCCTGCTCATGCGACTCATGCTGAAAATTGGAATGGTGCTCCAATACGTGTTCGCTGCCCAAAATGTCCCGAAATCCCTCTGCGTTCTGCTCAATGATTGAGGTATACGGGATGACATAGATGATCCGCCGCATCTCATGTTCCAAGACATGTTCCAGTGCAAATCCCAATGAAACCTGCGTCTTGCCGCTTCCGGTCGGCAGCGTCAGGCTGAACACGCCCCTGGGTCGGGACGCACGCTGTACGACTTCTTCAAAAATCTCCGTCCGCCAATGGTCGATGTCTCCTCTCGGCGCATTGAACTTCTGTCTACGATAGGCGTAGAACTTTTCCCGCAGTTGCTCGAACAGCTCATGAATTCGCTGCTGCTCGTTCTGATCTCTTTTCCGAAGCAAGTGACGCGTTGGATCGGTAAAAGACTCCGTGTTCAATGAATCCGCATCGACCAGGCAAGAAAACAGCATCCGTGCGAAAAAAGAAGTCTGGAAACCTGGAATACCTGCCGGACTTGGCTTCACCGGGAAGTTCATCGGCGGAGTCGGGAGGGTGATCTCTCGGTAAGCGGCGCTGTAATCTTCGATATGATCTGTGCGGGCAAGGCGTTTACGCAGCGTGACGTTATGAGACGCTTCGGACGTGCCATAATCCGGCAGACCCGAGTGGTGGCCCGCGATGATATAAGCGAGCAGCCTTGCAGCCAGCTTCTCCGTTCTGTTTTTATTCCAGTGTTCCGTGATCGCCAGCGCTCCGGCAGTCGCATGATCGACTTTCTTGGTCGAACCGTCCAGACGTCGCTGAAAAGGCAGCGAATACTTGCCAAAATCGTGCAGCAGTCCCGCGGATCTCGCCCAAGAGACCGCTCCAAAGGCTTCCGCCATCTCGCCTGCCAGTCCTTCGACTTCTAGAAGATGAACATTCAGCCGCTGCCAAGTCGATTTATCCGACGAGTCGGTGGAATGTGCGTAATAGTCCAATGATCCTCCTCCTTTCGAGTGACCTATATTTATTAAGAGTTCACTTAATCAAATTCCACAAAAATAACAGTTATCCTTTTCTATATCTTTTTTCAAATGATGAACTTTCAAAGAACTTTATAAGCTTTAACTTCCTTTTTTATAAAGACAAAATTTTAGGTTTATAAAAATCGTTTCTATGCTTACCTTCTAACTGATCCATATAGCCTTTAAGAGCAATAAATTCACGATTTGTATACTTCATAGCAAGTCTATATTCTTTAGTTGTGAGTTCTGGATAATGGAGTTGTAACGCTTGCAATTTTTGCATTTCCTTGATGTCGAACTTCGTCTTCTCCATTACAAAATGGGATAAATGATCTCCTATATTTAATTGACTAATTTGATCTGGTGAATCTAAACTCCACTCATACATTTTCACTTTTGTCTGTAATCCTTGAACTACTTTTTCTTCCAACAGCAAACGATAGATCAGATCATTTTTCACCTTGGCAACAACTGAATTTTCCGTATTCTCCATTCGCATATAATTTTTTTCAATAAGATATACGATCATCCCCATAATGACATCTATAAGCTGTAAAAGCCGAGATTCTTTGGAATCACACATTTGCACACTTGTTATACAATATCCTAATTTTCGATAAATAGACTGAGCGTTCATTTGTTTCTCAATATTCGGTGCAAGGCAAATATCAGGATGTTCATATTCTAAGTTTTCGTCTAAAATGATTTTGATATTTTCTCTCACAGGTAGTTTTCTGACTATCCCGTAAAAAAGACGTTCTGGAATCTTCACATAAAACATTTGTCGTACTTTCGTAGCATCAATCCCCATCCTATTTCCCATGACATGAGCATGATTGTTATTGACGACAAAGATATGAATACGTATGTCTTGAATGAGTATATAGTACAAGCTAAGTAAGTATCGTTCAAAATACGTGTCACTCGTATATTGAGAAAAATGCAATTCATACTCACTCCCTAAAAGATCATCAAGTTTAACAGAAACTTTTCCTGCTATTTCTTGACTAATTCCTAGTGCTCCGTAATATGAATACTGACTTCGATTCTGATCTAATTTATTGGATTCGTCGAAATAAATTTCGTAGCCCATACAACTTCACTCCTTCAAAGAGAACGCTTACATTTAATGGTTTTAAAATCAGCTATACAATATTGACGACTTCAAATAAAAGCTCTATACTAGGAATAGAACAAACAAATTAAAAGGCACCCGTTTTCTAATCTACCATTTTGATTGGCTGATTGGTGTCTTAAAAGCAACCTTTCTTGGCTACCATTTGCCGGGCTGGGTTGCTTTTTTATTTATATCAAGATTATAAGGGACAGGCTTATACATGTAAAGACTTTTTTCTATCTTACAAATTTAGAATACATGAAGATTATATTTGTGATGATTTTAAGTTCGATCACGTGAGGATGATATGATATAATAAGTTGTCGCTTATAGCGTGGATTGAAATATGTAGTCTAATTTTGTGCAAGTAGTCACGAAACAAAAGACCATCCTAAAGGGTGGTCTTTTGTTTGATCTTTTAATTGAAAATTCACTTTCCGGGTAGAAACCAGTCACTTCTAGAACCCTTTAACCTTCATCGTCGTCCCGCTCAACGCTGCGCCAGGTGAACGCTCAAGCTCCAAGGACTGCCCTTCTTTGAACGCGATATTCTCGCCGCCCTGGAAGTGAAGGCGGCGGTCGATCGAATACGCGGCGATGGAGAACATCAGCTCGAAGGTCTCGCTAGGCGAACGCTGCGTGTTCAGCAGCTCCAGCTCGTCGCCACCAAAGTCCTGCATGCCGTGCGTATAAGAAGATCCGCCCTGCTCCGTGCCATACAGACCGACGAACACCCACAGGTTGATCGGCAGCGTGCCCTCTTCCTTGAGCATATCTGCACTGGCCAGGTAAGCCCCCGGGCTGATGAGCATCGGCGCGGAGTAGACCGCCAGCGCGTTAGGAATTCCGCCCAGCAGCGCAGCGACCACGTTGGTCAGGAACTTATGGCCTTCCACGCTGTCTTCCACGTTCATGACGGTCACGCGAATATGTCCACCGTAGCCTTGAATGGCTTCCTCCGCGTTCGGCCACATCACATTGTATTTGGCGTTCTGCTCCACTTCTCCATTGGGCAGCGGAGCGCCGATCGCATCGGCCACGATGCTCATGTCCCGCACATGCACGATGATGCGCCCTTCATGTACACCGCCGCGTGCGTTTGGCTCCCGTTCACGCAGCGCCTGCGCGAAACGTTCCAATTCCAGCTCGGGCGAACGCAGCAGAATGTACCGCGCGAACACCTTCGTCCCCGGGCGCTGCTCCGGCACATGCGTCCAGGCTGGCGGCTCGCTTGTCCCTGCATCGTCAGATGCACGGCTCGCCGCAGTCTGCTGGGCAGACGTCTGTTCGGACGCTGGAGCCGATGACTCCGTTCTCTCCCGATTGCGCGGGGCACTCATGGATTCCTCATGTTCCTCTTCGCTCTTGTCTTTTTTGCCAAACCATTTTGTAAAAAAGCTCATCGTTGTCGGCTCCTTCCCTGTTCCGCCGGCCGATTGTGCAAACTTCAGCAGAGGCTCATAGCAGTTCGTTCATATAATATTTAATCTGCTTTCTCCACCATACCCAATCGTGATCCGCGTCGTAGCCCCAGAAGTCCACGCGCGCCGGCACGACTTTATTGTACAACACTTCCCGCAGTCGTGCTGTCTCCTCGCGCATCTCATCTTCCCAGGCGCCCTGACCGCAGCAGATGATGATTCGGCTGCGCCGGTACTGCGCCAGAATCTGGTCGTCGTTCAGATCCGGCAGATAATCCAGCGGCGAGTTGTAATAGATCGCTCCGTCCCGGTAACCGCCGAAGAAATGATTCACCGAATATACTCCGCTGAGCGCAAGCAGCGAATCGAAGAACTGCGGATGCCGGAAGAAGAAGTTCCCGCTGTAATACGCTCCCATCGAACAGCCGCTAATCAGAATCTTCTGGTCATCGCCGCCGTTGTTGTACCGACTCTCTTCGAGGATGCGCGGAATCAGCTCATGGACGATGTACGCATTGTACTGCTCATGACGCCCGATCCGATCCTGCATGTTCCAGTGCGGCGAGAAGAATGTCTCCTCATCCAGCGTGTCACACGTCCACACCTGCAATTTGCCAGCGTCAATCCATTCGGCCAGCTCGTCGATCATGCCGGAATCTTCATATTGATAAAATCGTCCAAGCGACGTCGGGAAGACCAGCATCGGTTTCCCCCGGTCGCCATACACTTTATATTCCATGTCCCGGCCAAGTGCCGGACTGTATTCTTTTCGATATTGCACCGTCACCATGCCGCAGTCCCGCCTCTCGCCTGTTTTACCATTCTGCCTGAATATAATCCGCAATCTCCCGCACGCGTTCAAGCGAATCCGCCCGGAACTGATACGCCCGGTTGCCGCTGGCCCGGCTGAAGACTGCTTCGATCTCGTCATAACGCACAATCTCGCCGCCCAGTTCACGCATAATATCCTCATGGCTGTGGCGATAATGTTTGCGATCCTTGCGGCTGGCATAACCCGAATAATAATGACCTAGCGGAGGTTCTCCGCTGCCGCCATGCACCACCGTCTTTGCCCAGAGCGAATAGACGTCCACGTCATACGCGTAGTTGATGGCATCCGTCATCCAGGCACCCGGAGGCCGCATATTGACTTCCAGCGCGATCAGGCGACCATCCTTGTTCGACTTGAACAGCTCGATATGGAAGAAGCGCTCCCGGATGCCGAAGGCTTCGAGAATACTCCGCCCCGCCCGCTCTACCTCCGGATCGACGTTCTGAAGGCAGAAGTAGCGCAGATGATCGTCGTCGCTGACCACCTTCATAATGCTCTGTTCAAAGCGATGGCTGGCCTGAAACCGCACCACACCTTCATGATCGATGATCCCGTCATAGGTCAGGATGATGCCGTCGATAAATTCTTCCATAATAAATTCCGTGTCAGCCGGCTTCGTATGCAGGAAATAATCCAGCTCATCCTGATCGCTCAGTTTGTACGTATGGCTGGCGCCTGATCCCAGATCCGGCTTGACCACGACCGGGAAGCCATTCTCCGCGATAAACGCCGCTGCGCTGTCATAATCCGGATTCTTGAGGAAGCGAACCGTATCCACGCCGCTCTGACGGAAGAAAGCTTTCATCTTTGATTTTTGCTTGAGATTATCGACAAAGTCGGCTTTGGTACCGTCGATATTAAAGTCCGTGCGCATCCGCGCATCGCTCTCCAGCCAATATTCGTTCATGGACTCGAAGCGGTCAATCTTGCCGTATTTATGCGTGAAAAACCCCACCGCACGCAGCGTTTCATCCTCGTTCTCCATATTTTCGACGCGGTAATATTCCGTCAGCGCCGCCTGAAGACGGGGAGGCAAACTGTCGTACGACGCGTCGCCGATGCCGAGCACCGTCGCGCCTTCTTCGTGCAGCCGAATGGCAAACTCACCACTGCTGCCTGGAAAATGGGGAGAGAAAAACACAAAATTCATAACGGGACCGCCTCCATCGCAAGATTGTACCTAATTTATCAGCCTACCCGATTTTCGTCAATTTCCGATTTCTTTTTTCTTATGTAAAAACGCCGCCGGGATCATCCCCGGCGGCGAAATTCGTCGGCCGACCGGCCGACCTTGCACGGGGATTCCCGCGTACGTCGGCTGATCCGCCTCCATACCCGATCAAGCCCGGTCTTACAACCTCTTCTCAAGCCGCACCATGGACTTGATGCTTGAAGCGTGCGGCGCAAATTTGCGATCGGCCAGGCGAAGCATGGCCTCATTTTCGCCCGAGACGTTCAGCATCTGATAGGCGAAACGATCCAACATTCCGTATTTGCGGTGCATCTCGACAAACAGCGCCGCGACGCTTGCCCGCAGCCGATATTCCGGCCGGATATACAGGGAGCGCAGCAGAAGCAGATTGGAGGCCATCTGCTGAATTCCCATCCAGCCTGCGACCCTGCCGTCGATCTTCATTAAGGTACTCAGCTCCGGGTGCAGGACACGCTCCTCCTGAAACGGGGCGACATCTGCCGGCAGCTCCGCCGCCAGCTGCTCAAGTTCGGCTCGCTCATCCGTTCCGGCGGACAGCAGCGGCTTCAACTCGAATCCTTCGGGCAGATGCAGCTCCATATACCGGCTCCCCAGGATGCTGGAAGATCGCATCGTATACGTGCGATAGAGCACCTGGTCCGATCCATACCCCCGTTTATGGAAGAAGTCCAATTCGGCTGGCGATTTGCCTTGGCGGAGCGTCAGCGTGATCCGGGCGGTATGGCAGCCGATGCTGCGCAGATACTGCTCGGATTCCTCCAGCAGTCGGCTTCCTACGCCGAGGTTACGAAACAGTTCAGGCGTATAGAGAACACGGATACTGCCGGACGCAGAACGTGGATGCGCCAGAATCAGCGCAGTCCCTGCAAACAGACCATCTACTCTCGCTTCCAGGGCGATGGTAGCGGGCGGCAGCGGATCGGCCAGGCCGGGCAGATAGGTCTGGAACCGCTCCGCTTCAGCCGGGAGTTTGTGGATGGTAATCATGATGTTCTCCTTCTGCTGTTCGCCAGGAAATGAAGACAAGAAATGAAAACGAAAATGAAGATATGAGGCAGAGTTACTCGGTCGGAGTTTCCGAATTCGGCACGTCTGCGTTCGGGTCTGAATGGCCTTCTCCTGTAGGGTCTGCCGAGGTTTCAGGCGCTGCCGCAGGAACCACCGAATCACTCTCTTCATCGTAGATCAGCGACTGCACAGAGACACTGTCAGGCGTAAAGTTAGGCGGCAAAATAGGCGAAGGGTTATTGATCCCGATATGATTTTTGTTGAGATGATTGCTGGTCATGTTGTTCAGATCACTTACCGCCATGTCCACCGCGTACTGAAGCACTTGGGAAGGATTGGCGTTTTTCAGAGCGATGAGCTGCTGGGCGTTGTCCAGCGAGATATTCAGCTTGGCAAGACTGTTAAATCCATTTTCTTGCGGGTAATCCAACTTTGCCTGCTCGGCACTTTGGATCGCCGTGTTCAACAGCTCGAAGTCCCAGGCGATTCGGTTTCTCTCCATAAGAATAGCTGCATCTTGAAGCTGCGTGTACAAGCTCTCGTCGTCTTGTGGAGTGACCGTCGGATCGACGTTGAGATCCAGCGTAAGCTGAAGACGATGCTGATACGCATCGTAAACCTCCTGTGAGGCAACCTGCCCAGGCTGGCTGCCTACCTGATAATCGGCATAACGGGAACGGATGTCGTTCAACCTTCTGGTGAACGTTGTATAATTTTTCGACTGGTACAGCAGAGCCGTCTCGGCAGACAAAGCTGCGGCAGTTGAATCCACCTTCTCCTGTGTCGCCTGAGCGTCTTCGAGAACAACCTTGGACTGTACCAGCAGGTTTTCGACCGATTTGTAGTTCAGCTCGACATAGTCCACTCCAACCTCATACCCGTATACAGCCTCCGTCACAGCGGTCTGCGCCGTTGTGATCGCCAGCGTCAAAGCTTCTTTTTTGACAGTAGGCTGGACAGGTGCAGGGTCAACAGGGGTAGGTTCAACAGGCGGCGTGGGTACGGAAGGCGTTGGCGCAGGCGGTTGGGAGACCACAGGCGTTTCAACCGGTGCCGCCGCTGGCGGTGATGTTAACAAGGCAGCGGACTGCCCGTTCACCTTGCCTACTCGATCCGCTGCGGACTGGAAGCCAGCAATGACGGACAGAGGCGAGACGTTGGCTGGCAGCTTGAGATCACCGATGGATGCTCCCGAACCCAGCGTCAGCGTAGACTTGCCCTGCACTTCAACAGACTGAATATTGGCATTAAGCGTAACCTTCGCCGCCTTGTCGCCAATCGTCAGCTTGGGAATCTGGATGCCTGTGTCGCCTTCGATTACGGCGTTCGACTGCACACTCACACCCGCTGTCTTTGTGCCGGATTTGAGCTGGACGCGTACATCGGTTTTATTGACTTCAAGGGTGTTCAAGGCCGCCGTTTCAAAAACAACCGTGTGGTCGTCGCCGCCCCATACGTTTGTCGCTCCTTGAATAGTAAGGCCTTTGCTATAGAAATCATGCTGAACGCTGCTGCTGATCGTCAGTTCACCCTCGACAGTCAGATCCTGAATCGAATAGAAATCCCCATTCACGGTGACGCTGCCTTCGATTTGACTTCCACCGCCACTTAGCACGGTGTTGCCGCTGAATTCAGCTTTCCCTTGAGCAGGAACCGCACCGGATGCGTTTAATTCCAGTTCATACACGGATTGCAGGACTCCGTTTGCGATATGACCGCGTACCTCTGCACCTGCCAACGCCTGAGCGTTCGATGCTGCGAATAATCCGCTTAACTTTTCCGATACGCCGTATGTCACGCCATTCAGCTGCACTTTGCCGTCCGCTACGGCCTGCACCGTCTGCGGGCGCAGATTGGATGCCGCCAGAATTGCGGAGGCCGCTTCGCCGCGCAGCACGGCCTGTCCAGGCTTCACGCCGTCCGCATAGACGCCAAGCAGCCCTGCCGCCGCCACTTGCTTCAGCGCCTTTTTGCTCCAGGCACTGGCCGAGACGAGTTCGGCTTCAGAGAGTTCTGCGCCTGGCGCAGCTGCCGAGGCGTGATCCAGATCCAGCGCTTTGGCCAGCACGACCGCCATCTGCTCCTGCGTGACGGGAGCGTTCGGCAGAAAGGCATTGCCACTGCCGCTCATCCAGCCTTGAACACGCAGCGCTTCAGCCGCTGGTGAAGCCCACGAAGAAGCGGCAACGTCCTTATAGGAACTGGACGGAAGTTTCGGCATTTCCAAGCCAAAGGCCCGGGCCACCAATACGGCAAACTCGGCACGCGTCAATCCTTTGCTTTCGCCAAGATTGCCCTGCGCATCGCCCAGCAGAATACCGCGAGCGTGTGCACGTTCCACGTCATTGCTTTGCAGAGGTAAAGTTTGTGCAGAGATCGGATCGCCAGAAGCCGCGAACGCGGAAACGGGAGCCGCCAGCGAGGTTAAGGCAAGTGCGGATGCAGCAGCCGTTTTTGCGGAAAAGAAGGGGGAAGCGGACTTTTTCATAGAGGGGAATATCTCCTTCGAGTTGTGGACTTTAGTCCTAAATGGTTAGATTGTGATATAAATCATATCCGATTCCTTAATAAAAGCAATAGAGGCCCGGCAAGATTTATGAAATAACCGATTCAAGTTAAAAATCCTGTCTGAAGAAACGTTTCGATCGAGATTTTTTGGGGATATTATCCTTCTCTTTATGAGCTTTTTGAACATACAAATACCCGACTTCTCTCTTCATCCAGAAAGAGTCGGGTATCTGTATTAACTTGGAGCCATCGGCAGCACCAGCCTAAATCTACTGCCCTGCCCCGGCGTGCTGTCCAATTCCATCGTTCCGCCATGCGCTTGAGCAATCGCCATCGAGATTGAAAGCCCCAGTCCTGCACCCCCGCTGCGGCGAGAACGCGATTCGTCGCTGCGATAGAAGCGTTCAAACACCTTCTGCTGAAGCTCGGGTGGGATGCCCCGACCGTTATCTTGCACTCCGATGACCACACGCTGCGCCCGAACAGAGACGTTCAGGTCAATTCGACCTTCCAGCGGATCGGTATGCTGCACGGCATTGCTGAACAGATTCAGCAGAATCTGCTTCAACTTATCCGCTTCGCCCAGCACCTCCGCATCGGGGTGCGTGCCCCATTCAATCCTCACGCTTCGCTCACCCGCCAAGACGCGCAGATGCGATTCCAGCTCACGCAGCAGTTCTGCAGGGCGAACTCGCTCCAGCTCCAATGCGGGGCCTCCGTCCAGCTTCACCAGCGCCAGCAGGTCTTCCACCAGCTTGCCCATGCGCTGCGATTCGCCATACATGCTGCGCAGCGCTGCGTGCAGCTGTTCTTCGCTGATGCGATTGCTGCGCAGCAGCACTTCCAGGAAGCCGCGAATCGACGTCAGCGGCGTCCTCAGTTCATGCGAAGCATCTGCGATAAACTGCCGCATCCGCTCCTGCGACTCCCGCTCGGCGGCAAAAGCCTCTTCCAGCCGCTCCAGCATCCCGTTGAAGGAAGCCGCCAGCCGGTCGATCTCCGCCTGCCCCTGCTGCGCCGCAAAACGCTCATCGAGACGTCCGGCATCCATCTCCTTCACCGTCTCGACCATGCGGGACAGCGGCGACAGCGACCGGCGCAGCACCGGTCGGTAGAGCGCCAGTCCGCCCGCCAGCGCCAGCGCAGACAGCGCGCCGAAGATCGCCAGCTGCCGCCACAAAATGGCGGTCAGCGGCCCGGTTGGGCTGCCGATCTGGAGCATCGGCAGCTTCCCGGCGGCCAGGCCGCCGACCGGACGGAGCACCAGCAGCTGCTCCGTTCCTTCAGCGTCCGCTGCCAGCACGTAGCGGACGCGCCCTCCCGGCTGCGCGGCTTCGCGGCGCAGCTCGCTGTACTGCGCCGGCTTCAATACCGGCGCGGGCACGCCGTATTCGGCGTTGAGGTCGGACGCTGTGCCGTCCGAACCGATCTCGGCCAGCGACAGGCCGTTGAACAGCAGCGCAGGCCGCTTGGCGGCGGCTGCGTCCCTGGCGTCGCCAGGCGGCCGCACACCGCCGCTGTTGGCACTTGGAGCCAAGCCGCTTCCATCCGGCGGCAGCGGCTTTTGCGCTGAACCTCCATCGGCCAAGCCTTCGGTTTCTTCCGGAGCCGAACTGGAAGCAGACGTGCCGCTTGCTGAGTAAGCGCCCTTGTTTTCTGTTTGCAGGCTGCGCGAAGATCGCGGTGAATCATTAGGCGTTCCCTGCTGCGCTCCGGCTCCCGAACGCAGTTCTTGCAGAATAAGCGGAGGAAGGGAGCGGAACTGTGCCTCCAGCGTCTCTGCCTGATTCTGATACAGGAACCCCCTCATCAGAAAATATTGAAAGGCTCCGATCAACAGCAGCAGCGCCGCCAAGACAAACAGCGAACGGGCAAGCAGTTGACCATACAGCGTCCTGCTGCCTTTTTGACCGATTGCTCCAAGACGCTTCATGGCAGATCCATCCGATACCCGGCTCCGCGCAGCGTGCGGATCAGTCGATGCTCCCGATCCCCCAGCTTATCGCGCAGAGAGCGGATATACACCTCGACAATATTCTCCTCGCCGCCGAACTGATACCCCCACACACTGTCGAGAATCTTCATTTTACTCAGCACAATGCCGTGGTTCAGCACCAGAAACTTCAGCAGTTCATATTCCGTCGGTGACAGCGCCAGCGCCTCGCCCTGATACAGAATCTCTCCGCGCCGCTCGTCGATCCGAAACGGCCCCATCTCCACGCCTCCCAGCAGATTGGGAAACTGATTGCGCAGCCGGGCCTGAATCCGCGCCAGCAGTTCCTCGAAGCTGAAGGGCTTAATCACATAATCGTCAGCGCCAAGCGTCAGTCCCGCCACCCGATCCTCCACCGCATCCTTGGCACTGAGCATAATGACCGCCACGTTCGATCCGTTTTCTTTTAACCGCCGACACACATCGAATCCATTCACCTCTGGCATCATAATATCCAGAATCACGATGTGCGGACGGAACAGCTCCGCTTCCCGCAGCGCTTCCATGCCATTCTCCGCTGTGCGAATCTCATACCCCTCGCCTACCAGCCCCAATTCCAGAAATTGCAGAATGTGCGGTTCATCGTCCACCAGCAGGATTTTCACACCTTTTTCACCCGGCAAAGCCCTCTCCTCCGTTCCCCGTCCTCTTGTCTGATTTATTCTATCGTCCATTCCCCATGATTTCAAAGTCTTTCAGCAAACATTCAGTTGAGCTTCAGGATGATTTCAGGAAGATCGGGCACAATGAGACTCAACAAGGCCAGCAGCCGGAATCCCGCGCCGTTGAGGCTTTAACCTTCTGTAAGGAGTGATGGAATGTCATGAGATCCCAAGCGAGATTTCGCCCGGACTTCTGGCTGCTGGCTGCAGCGCTGATTGCCCTGTTTCTGAACGGCTGGAACATCTGGAGTGAAAAATACGCCAATACGTATTACACCGTCGCCGTCGCCAGCATGCTGGAAAATGTCCACAATTTCTTCTACGCCTCGCTCGACTCCGCCGGATCGGTAACGGTTGACAAGCCGCCGGTCGCGTTCTGGATTCAGACGATCAGCGCTTTCCTGTTCGGTCTGCATGGCTGGAGCGTCATTCTGCCTCAGGTACTGGCTGGTGTCGGCTCGGTGCTGCTGATCTACCTGCTCATCAAGCCGTATTTTGGCCTGTGGGCAGCACGCCTCGCCTCCTTCATGCTGGCCTGCACACCCGTCGCCGTTGCCGTCAGCCGCACGAACAACATTGACAGTCTGCTGGTGTTTACGCTGCTGCTGGCAAGCTGGCTGCTGTTTCGGGCGGTGAGGCGCAGCAGCCTCTGGAGTCTGCTCGGTGCGTTCGCCGTCATCGGCATCGGCTTCAATATGAAGATGCTTCAAGCGTACATGGTACTGCCCGCCTTCTATCTCTTCTACTTACTAGCCGCCAAATACGGTTGGAAAAAGAAGATCCTCTCGCTGGTCGCCGCTACAGCCGTAGTCGCCGCTGTGTCACTTTCCTGGGCAGTCGCAGTGGACTCGGTTCCGGCAAGTGAACGTCCGTTTATCGGCAGCAGCGGGACGAATTCGGTACTGAATCTCGCTTTTGGTTATAACGGCGTAGCCCGCCTGACCGGAGAACGCAGCACCGGAGCACCGGGTGGTTCCGGATTCGGCGGTTCCATGATGGGCAGTCCGCCCAGCCGCGAAGATCTTTCTTCTTCCGGATCGCAGGTTGCCCCTTCCCCTGGAACTCCGGCTTCCGAACCGGGTAACGCCAACGCGGATGGCAGAAGCAACGGACAGGACGGATTCAACGCTGCTAATAGACCACCAGATGGGCAAAATGCTGGGATGAGCGGCGGAATGTTCAATACCGGCCAAGCCGGCCCTCTGCGGTTATTCCAGTCTGAATTGTCCGGACAGGCCAGTTGGCTGATTCCGCTGGGTCTGATCGGCGCAGTCGCCATCCTCTCCACCTGGCGCAGACGCCGCTTCACCGACCAGCATAAGGCCGCCATCTTCTGGCTGGCCTGGCTGATTCCGGTCGCAGGATTCTTCAGCATCGCGGGATTCTTCCATCAATACTATCTGATTATGCTGGCTCCACCAGTTGCCGCGCTGGCGGGTGCAGCGATTCCCGAGCTGTGGAACGCCTATCGCAATCGCAGCGGGTTCTGGCCTTGGCTGCTCCCGATTGCCATTTTGCTCACTGCCGGGTTCAGTTGGTTCATTCTTCACCCTTATGACGACACGATCGGAAGCTTCTGGTCTACAGCTGTGCTTGTTCTGGGAATCGCTTCTGCCGGACTGCTCACCTTGTTCAGGCAAGGAGAGCGCTCCAAGCTTCGTCAGGCTTCACTGATCGCGTCCCTTGCGGCGATGCTGATTGGCCCAGTCTACTGGGCACTGACTCCCATCGTCTACGGGCAGAACGCCCAGCTCCCCGCAGCCGGGCCGGATGGAGCCAATGCAGCATTTGGTGGAGGTCGCGGCGGATTTGCAGGTGGATTCCCTGGGGCTGTCAATCTCGAAGACGGATCATCCGGTTCTGCCCCAGGCGGCGGACGTTTCGGTCAGGGTCAAGGGAGGCCTTCCGGTACCGATGAATCTTTGTCCAACCCATCTCTGCCCAGTGGTAGTGGTCGCGGGGGTCCTGGCGGTATGAACGAATCAGCAGCAGCCAACCCCAATCTGCTTGCTTATCTAAGAGAGCATAATACAGGCGAAGAATACCTGATGGCCGTCACCAATTACACCACGGCGGCTCCTTACATGATCGACGAAGGCGAGAGTCTGGTGATCCTGAATGGATTTAACGCTTCCGACCAGGTCTATACCCCTGCCACGCTGGAAGCGTTAGTCCAAAGCGGCAAGGTCAAATATTTTCTGCTCGGCGGTGGAGGCATGGGCGGCGGTGGCCGTGAAGGCAGCTCCGACGTGACGAACTGGATTCAGGAACATGGAACCGAGATTCCGTCTTCAGTCTGGCAGGGTGGCCATTCCACCAGCAATGCCGCCACTTCCGATACGGGATTCAACACCAATCTGACGCTATATGAAGTGACGCTTCCGGCGCAATAAGCCGACCCGTCCAATCTCTAAGGAGGCGAACCTGATGACCAAGATTTCCGTAATCATCCCAATGTACAACGAAGAAGAGGTTATTGCCGAAACCTACCGCCGACTGACCGACGTGATGCGGCGTACGGGTGATGCTTATGAGCTGATTTTCGTCAACGATGGCGGAACGGATCGTTCGCCCGCCATCATCCGTGAGCTGTCCCTTCAGGACGCATCGGTCAAATTGATTGATTTCTCCCGCAACTTCGGCCATCAGATTGCGGTCACGGCGGGTATGGATTATGCTTCCGGCGATGCGGTTATCATCATCGACGCGGATCTTCAAGACCCTCCGCATCTGATCCTGGATATGCTGGACAAATGGCGCGAAGGCTACGATGTCGTCTATGCCCAGCGCATCAAACGCAATGGCGAGACGCTGTTCAAGAAGTGGTCGGCCGCTCTCTTTTACCGGATTCTGCGTGCATCTACCGATGTGCCGATCCCCGTGGATACCGGCGACTTCCGTCTGATTGACCGCAAAGTCTGTGATGAGATGAACCGACTCGGCGAACGTAATCCCTTTGTACGCGGACTGGTCAGCTGGACGGGGTTCCGTCAGACTTCCATCGAATATGAGCGGGATGAGCGGCTGGCCGGCGAGACTAAATATCCGTTGAAAAAGATGATTAAGCTCTGCCTGGACGGCCTCACTTCCTTCTCCCACAAGCCACTGAAAATGGCTGGATACGCAGGCGGAGTAATGTCAGCGGTGGGCTTCCTCTACATGCTGTATGTGCTGGGCATGGCGCTGTTTACGGATAGCACCATCCGCGGCTGGGCTTCGACGATCTGCCTCATGCTCATCTTCGACGGCTTCACTTTAATCATGCTTGGCGTCATTGGCGAATATATCGGCCGTATCTATGACGAAGTCAAAGGCCGTCCGCTCTATATCGTCCGCGAGACGCTCAACATACAGCAGATTCCAGCCCGTCAGAACGATGCTGCTCGCAGAGAACAAGTCTATCATCAACCGGGCAACCCGCAGATTCAACCGGATTGGGAAAATGACAGACGCGACCTTCCTCTCGTTCATGCGTCGGATTCCATACAGACTTCGCCTCCAGCGAAGCCGGATTCAACGACTGCGTCCGAAGGAAGCGAAACTCTACGCAATCGGGAACCTCAGCATTATCCGACTGGCGGAACGGTGAATCCAAATCCGGTTGTGCATCATTCTCTGGGCAGGGATCGTGGCCTGAGATAAGGCTCCATTCGCAAAGGGATGATACTGGTGACAGGACGAAGGGCTCGTTTCCTGTAGTTCAGCAGGAACCGACCTACATCAAGACTTCCCAACGGGCGAAAACCTGCTACTCCATACGTTGCGGAAGAAAAAGGCTGAAGCTAGATCGCTTCGGTCAAGACGTGAACTGGCTTTCCCAAGCCGATCCGCGAACCTGCAACTTCGGTTCATGGATCGGCTTTTTAGGCTGCGAATTCAGCTGCAATTGAACTGCATAAAAGTGCGAACCCCAAGCTCCCATGAAATCCCTGGGAGGTTCGCACCCCTTGCGTGGCGCGGGTTTGAACGATTTCGGTTGTGTTTTTGTCCTATTTTCGATAGGCTAATGCTGAGGTTCGCACTTTTGACCGCTCCAACCCTTGTGCGGCGCGGCTCGAAAGCGGGTGCAGTCGCTCCTCACGCGGGAGCGTGGATTGAAACGATACGCGAGCTGCTTGGTGTAAGTAGGGCTTCCGTGTCGCTCCTCACGCGGGAGCGTGGATTGAAACCTGGGATCACGAAAAAGGCCGCTGAATCCATGAGGTCGCTCCTCACGCGGGAGCGTGGATTGAAACAAAGTTCACTACTTGAGCAAGAATGTTTCGATGATGTCGCTCCTCACGCGGGAGCGTGGATTGAAACTTTGGTAATATCAAATCCGATTTCAGCAGATTTAGTCGCTTCTCACGCGGGAGCGTGGATTGAAACGCATCGCCTAACGTCCCCGGAACCTCTGCCACCGGGTCGCTCCTCACGCGGGAGCGTGGATTGAAACCAGTAGTCCGAATTGCTCTCGTGTCAGCTCAACTTGTCGCTCCTCACGCGGGAGCGTGGATTGAAACGTGCCTGGTGTATTAACTCCTCGTGGTGCGGCGGCGTCGCTCCTCACGCGGGAGCGTGGATTGAAACGTTTAAGGAAAATCTCTGCGGGCGTTCCAGGCTCAGGTCGCTCCTCACGCGGGAGCGTGGATTGAAACTTTTTCGGCGGAACCGAAGAGTCATTGATAAGCCAGTCGCTCCTCACGCGGGAGCGTGGATTGAAACAGTTCCCAGTCATTAATGCGCTGCCGTTCCTTGGTCGCTCCTCACGCAGGAGCGTGGATTGAAACACATCGACCGTGGTTAGTGTATCCGCGCGTTTGTGGTCGCTCCTCACGCGGGAGCGTGGATTGAAACTTGTTGGCGTCTGCTAAACCAATAGGCCAGCACTGGTCGCTCCTCACGCCCGAGCGTCGATTGAAACCGGACGCTGGAGCCATGTGGAGCGGTCTGATCTCGTCCCCTCACGCAGCAACAAATTTACCTTCTCCGACAATCTAAAAAAGCTTAGAAGGCGCACATGCCTTCTAAGCTTTTTATTCGACCTTTATCTTAATCCCATAAATGGCGGTACCTTCTGTCCAATCGCCCTTAATCCCATATACGTATTCTCCGGGTTGTGCCGGTACGGTAAAAGCATTAGCGTCCGATTCTATTTCAACAAACTCAGAGGAACTGATGTGTTGGCGTACATTTAATTCTTGAGCTTCTTTTTCAAATACTAGATTCACAACAGAATTAGGTTTTGCAGTTATTGTAGTTTCATCTTGAGCAGCTTCCCAAGGCCCTCCATAGGTCATTTTTCCATTCCAATTGTACGTGGCAAGCTTCGCTGGAGCACTCTTTTCAGAATCTCCTTCGATCTTTATATTTAACGAAGGTGGGCTTTCCAAGTTATTTGTAACCGAACAAGCTGAAACTGACAGCATAGCAACGAGGCAAGATACATAAATCGGAATTTTTTCAAACCCCCACCTCCTATCCTTCTCCCCCCACTGCCCGATACAAATTCCCATAAAACTCCACTGCGTCCGCATCATCAGGAAGCCCCGCCGTCTGCCCGTCTCCCAGCTCCAATACGATCCAGGGGCCATTTTTGGCTTTGGCAAAATCCATGGTGAAGAAGCGGCTCTGGATCGAAGCCATGACTTGGGCAAACTGCCCCAATACCTCGTCAAATTCCTCGTCTCGTCCGGCTGACCAATAGGTGGACACATACATTGGGCGCCCTTCCCATACAAACACGCGAATTTCACGAGATAGCGGCATCCCGCTGCGCTCGTGGTGCTCCAGAAACTCCAACTCCACGAACTGCCGAAATACCAGACCTTCGTTTAATTCCTCACCCTGCCGATCCAGAAAGTTCTGCACCACGCGCTTCACCTGCTCCCGATCTGCCGCGTTGGGGATGTAGCAGGCGTCCAGCCATTCGTGTTTGCGGGACTTGACGTAATCCTTGACGATGATGGGCTGCTCGCCGAATGGCCGGATGGCTTCGTACACTTCTTCAAAGGAAGACGTGATCTCCCGAATCGGAAGCCATACGGATGCAGGCGTATAGGCGGAGATATGACGGTACGATTCGGGCAAATAATGAACATGCCGATAAGACTCAGGTGAATTCATCAGGTGCAGGTGACGTTTCCTTAGCGCATTATCCAGCTGTTCATATTCATACGGCTTCAACATCCAACCCCGGTAGAGACATTCGACCGGATTCTCTTCTACAGGCAGCCGTCGAACGGCGCGATCTGCATCCTGATTCAGCAGCAGTTCTTCCAGATGAATCAGCCCCACCGCAAATCCGCTTTGTCTGGCCGCTTCATATTCTTCCGCATAACTCTCATCCGGTTGACGATCATTCAGCGGGGAAGCCGGAAATAAGATTTTCATTCTCTTCACTCCTTCACTTGGAACTCTCATGGGAGGGTTCACCCTATTTAGTATTGCTGATGCAGGTTGAAGTCACCCATTTACCGATCAGTATACCATGAACTCCCTTTCCGAGGGATTTATGTCCTTTTGTGAAAAGGATGCAGAACGCGTTTGCCTGGGCAGCCGATATGGGATACGATGCAAACAGAACCTTCCGGTATAGGGAGAAAAATGAGCCGTTCCGCATCCTTCTCGCCTGTAACCGGAATGATAAAGGAGACTCACCCATGACGCTCAAACGCTATTATGAATCTGCTTATCTCCGCGAATGGACGGCATCCATCGCAGACCTGGAAGAACGTGAAGACGGGCTGTATGTCCGCCTGGACGAGACTGCCTTTTATCCCGAAGGTGGCGGACAGCCTGGGGACACAGGACGCATTGGCGAAGCGCTGGTGCTGGACACGGTGATGGAAAAAGGCGATGTCCTGCAAAAAATCGATACGCGGCCTGGTAATGTCGGCGATTCCGTATTGTGCACACTCGACTGGGAGCGCCGCTTCGACCATATGCAGCAGCACAGCGGGCAGCATCTGCTGTCAGCTACCTGCCTGGATCTTCTGGATGCGCCCACTCTCAGCTTCCATCTGGGTGAAGATTACTGTACGATCGACGTTGACCGCGCGGCATGGACGGCGGATGAGCTGGAAGCCGTGGAACAGGAAGTGAATCGGCGCATCGTTCGCAACCTGCCGATTACAAGCTATACCGTGAGTCCGCAGGAAGCCGCAGCTCTGCCCCTGGTCAAAGCTCCCTCTGTCGAAGGCGACGTACGGATTGTGGAGATTAAGGGGATCGAATACAACGCCTGCGGCGGCACTCATGTCGCCTCCACGGCTGAGCTGGGGATGCTCAAGCTGCTGCGAGCCGAGAAGCAAAAAGGGCATCTCCGTCTGGTCTTCAAGACCGGCTTCCGTGCGCTGAATGAATTTGTTGTGCAGACCCGGATTCTCGCCGATCTCTCCTCCAGGCTCAGTACGCCCAAGGAAGAATTGGTTGAACGCGTGGATAAATGGCTGGAAGACGATCGCCGCAAGCAGAGCGAACGCCAGGCGCTTCAGCAGCAGTTGGACAAGTATGTGGCTCATGAACTGCTGGAAGAAGCGGTACACAGGGGCGGAGCAGTCGCCCGGCTGTTCGAACAGCGTGCGTTCAAGGAGCTTCAGAGTCTCGCAGCCGTGTTAACCGCACAGACGACCCTGCCCGTACTTCTTGGCTCTCTAACCGAGTCCAAGCTGCTGCTGGCCCATGGCGGTCAAGCCGATCTGTCCTGCGGCGCGAAGCTTCGTGAAGTCCTGCCCGAATATGGTGGACGAGGCGGCGGCAACGAACGTTTGGCGCAGGCTTCGTTCGGTTCGGAAGCCGAGCTTCGAGCGTGCTATGAGCGATTGTTAAGCGATTTCCAGTAGTCCCGTTTTTCCCTTTTGCTGTGCCCAAAACGCTGGAGGCTGCCGGCTTCTGGATGTTTTGGGTTTGATTTTGTTCTTGCCCATTTCCTTGTTAACAGGCTATCATAGAGAATGATTCTCAATAAGCCCGACTGAACGAATTATTCCAGCGGCTGGTTCTTGGGATATTGAGACCCGATTAAGAGAGAAAAGAGGGATTGACATTCATACGTTGAAACGTTTCTTTGCTTTTTATCGGCCCTATAAAGGGCTGTTCATTCTTGACTTCTGCTGCGCCGTATTGGCCGGTCTGCTTGAACTGGCTTTTCCACTTGCGGTTAATACCTTCATCGATGACCTGCTTCCTGGCGGCAATTGGGGACTGATTCTGGCGGCCTCTTTAGGCCTGCTGGTGATCTATGCCCTGAACACGGGGATGCAGTATATCGTTACGTATTGGGGACATATGCTGGGGATCAATATCGAGACGGATATGCGTAAAAATCTGTTCGCCAAGCTTCAGAAGCTGTCGTTCCGATTTTATGACAACCACAAGACAGGTCACTTGATCGGACGTATTACAAACGACCTGAACGACATCGGGGAGTTGGCTCACCACGGGCCGGAAGACGTCTTTATCGCCGTTATGACGCTGATCGGTTCGTTCCTGCTCATGTACAGTATCAGTCCGGAACTGGCGATCATCACCTTCATCATTATTCCGGTCATGGCCTGGATGATTATCTTCTTCGGCCGCCGCATGACGCGTACGTACAGCCGCCTGTTCGGCAACGTGGGCAACTTCAACTCGCGGATCGAAGATAATATCGGCGGGATTCGCGTTGTCCAATCATTCGCCAATGAACACCATGAACGTGAGCTGTTTAACGTGGAGAACCAGGAATTCCGCAAGACCAAGCTGCTCGCGTACAAGACGATGGCTGGCAGCATGTCGGTCAACTATATGATGATGAGGCTCATCAGCGTGCTCGTCCTCATCTTCGGCGCCTGGTTCTTCATTCGAGGCGAGATTCAGATTGGCGAGTTTGTCGCGTTCCAACTGCTGGCGAACGTCTTCTTCCGTCCGATTGAGAAGATCAACGCCGTTATTGAGAGCTACCCCAAGGGCATCGCTGGATTCCGTCGTTATCTGGAAATCATCGATACCGAACCGGATATTCAGGATGCTCCAAATGCCAAGTCGGTCGATACGCTGCGCGGCGAGATCCATTTTAACGACGTGACATTTGGTTACGAAAAAGACAGACCGATCCTCGACGGAATCAGCTTCCAGGTGCATCCGGGCGAGACGGTCGCTTTTGTCGGGCCTTCCGGTGCAGGGAAAACGACCATTTGCAGCCTGCTGCCGCGTTTCTATGAGGTCGAAGGCGGTTCGATCACCGTGGATGGCCTGGACATTCGGGAGATGAAGCTGGAGTCCCTACGTAAACAGATCGGGATCGTGCAGCAGGATGTCTTCTTGTTCTCGGGGACGATCCGCGAAAATATCGCCTATGGCAAACTGGATGCTACGCTTGACGAGATCTGGGATGCAGCGGAACGTGCCCACATGGCGGATGTCATCCGCGCGATGCCGGAAGGCATGGATACGATCATTGGAGAACGCGGCGTCAAGCTGTCCGGCGGACAGAAGCAGCGGATGGCCATTGCACGCATGTTCCTCAAGAATCCACCGATCCTGATCCTCGATGAAGCGACGTCAGCGCTGGATACCGAGACGGAACTGGCGATCCAGAAATCGCTGGCTGAATTGTCGGTAGGACGCACGACGCTGGTCATCGCTCACCGTCTGGCAACGATTCGCAATGCCGACCGCATCATTGTCGTAAGCAAGGATGGGATTGCGGAAGAAGGCCAGCATCAGGAACTCCTCCAATCAGGCGGGATCTACAGCCGTCTGCATGAAGCGCAGTTTGGCAGCTGACCCAATAGGTTTAATAAAGGGAAAGAAGTCAAATGCTAGATTTCATGAGGAGGAACAGGTGGATGAACGACGTGAACAAGAAGCGTGCGGCCCGCATTGTGGTCGGTACGCTTGCAGGAGCAGGCGCCGCATGGTTTCTCGCTTCCCGCAAGGGGGCAGGCGCACGGCAGAAGATTCGTGAGCTGGCTGTACAGACGAAGGAACTGGGCATGGAGATCGGGCATGAGACGGCGGAGAAGACACGTGATCTGATCGCACTCGGCCGGGAGATCAGCCATGACGAGGATTGGAAAGAAGCCATTGAGACGCAGGACATCAAGCCGCTGCCGGAGGAGCCTGCCGCCGAAGAACGTGCTCCTCTTCCCCAGTTTCCTTCATCTGAGCCTCATCTGTCCGTTGTCCCGCCGCCTGAACACAAATAAAGCGGTCACCTGCCTGACTTCATCCATCAAGAAAAGAGGATGCCGACTCGTTCGGGGTCCTCTTTTCCATATAGGCTGATAAAGCGCTATTTTTCACTTTCATGCCTACTGGCTCTATTCAGAACGTCAGGGATGGGTAATACTAGAAGAGAACCCACTGGGACAGGAGGCTTACATATGTCAAATTCTACGTTGAAATTTATCGCTGGACTTGCTGCCGGTGCCGCTGTAGGCGGAGCAGCTGCTCTGCTGTTCGCGCCGCAGCGCGGCTCCGAGACGCGCCGTGTGCTCGCCGAGACTGCGGTTGATGTCAAGGACAAGAGCCTGGAATGGAAAGAGCGCGGCGTCGCCGCAGCAGCGGACTTGAAGGACAAGGGCGTATCGACGGCACTCGATCTCAAGGATCGCGGGGTCACGACGGTCGTCTCCATCCGTGACAAAGGCCAGGCTTCCATGCTAAGCGCCAAGGACAAAGGCCAGATGGCTATCGCAACGCTCCGTGAAAAAGGCCGCGCTGCCGCAGACTTGAGCCGCGAGTGGATCGCATTCGGCAAGGAAGTCGCTGAGGTGGCTGTCGAATGGAAAGCCGAGATTGAATCGGCGGTACGCGAGCTAAAAGTCGAGCTGGAACGCTTCCAGGAAGCGCAGGAGAACGACACCAAGCTGCAAGACGATATTGCCAAGCTGAAAAAGCAAACGGAAGAAACAGCTGCCGTTGTCAAAAACGCCCAGCAGCGAATCGCCAACGCGGGAGTCAGCAGCTGAGTCGGTTGACTGTCCATCGGATGTTGTACGAATCTGCGGCGCAGTCCACGCACTCGAACGGCGGGTCGGACAAACGGCTCATCGATATACTGTGATCGCATAGTAAAAAGAGCTTCCGACGACGGAAGCTCTTTTTGTTGGAATCGGGAGTCGAGCCGATTAGTGCCGCCCCGCTGCGCCCCTCGATCATTGAGCCGACTGAATGGATGAAGCCTTGGAACGCTTGCTCTCGCCTCTTCCCCGCCACTTCTTCTTCATCCGGGAAGCCAGACCAAACGCATGGATATAACACGCGGCAGGCAGCAGCATTCCCCTCCCGGCTATTCCGGCGAATCCTCGCATGGGCAGCCAGATCTCTGAATCGGAAGCGGCTGTGCGCATACTGCGAGTGAAGTGCTTATGCTGCTTCGCTTCTCGCAGTTCTCTCCAGGTATGACTCACTCGTCCGCGTCGATCCAGATTGTACATGCAGCTGTTCTGAATCCGCTCAAAAAATAAACGAAACATCATCCGTTCGCTAACTTCCGGGTTCGGATAAGTGGCGTAATAGTCGCTAAAGCGATCCACCAGAAACAGCTCCCTCTTTAGATGATCGGGTTTGATGCTGTTCATGATCGAACCTTCGCGCATTTGGAAGTAGTGATAATACGAGGTTCCTACCGAGGAAGCGGTAACGGCATGTCGGAGGAAAAATAGATTGAACAGGACATCTTCGCTGAATACCTTTTTCGTGGATTCAAAGCGCAGTCCATGCTGTTCGATCAAGGAGCGGCGGTAGATTTTGTTCCAGATGACCGCAGCAAACTTTTTTTCATTCCACAGCTTATCCAGTCCATATTCGGCGAGATTCCATTTCCCGTCACGAAGACCGAGAACGCTGTGTGTACCCACACCGTCCTCATAGACCAGGCTGTAGTCGCAAGCGCAGAAGTCGGACTCATCCTGCCTTGCCCGTGTATGTAAAGCTTCGTACATGCCGGCTTCCACCCAATCATCCGGATCGACGAACCCAATGTAATCTCCAGAGGCGGCATCCAGCCCGGTATTTCGTGCTCCACTGACCCCTCGATTCTCCTGGTGAATGACTTGAATCCGGGCATCTCCCCTCGCACATTCCCTGGCAACGGCGAGTGATCCGTCCGTTGAACCATCATCGACCACGATGATCTCGATCTCGCGCAGCGTCTGTGCCGAGAGGCTGTCCAGGCACTTTTTCAGATACTTTTCTACGTTAAATACAGGTATAACAATACTTACACTGGGCTTCACCCGGGTTCCCCCTCCTTTTGACTTGGAAGCTCTAACGTTTTCCATTACAAGCTGCCGCCCTACAATTTTGTATGGGGCAGGCGGAATTTAACTCTCATTAAACCGCCCGCTTGAAAACCGAATCAATAATAGGGTCTTTTTTCATTATATTTTCTTTATTTACAGGAAAACGATCAATTGATGAGGCAATAAAAAGGCCTTTCCCTGGGAGGAAAGGCCTTTGAACAAATCCAGATATGATGTGTCGTTGTTCGGCGGACTTTGGATTAAGCGGCTTTTTTCGCAGCGATTTCCGCGCGTTGTGCCAGCGTCTTTTTCCAGAAGCCCAAGATGAGAGCCGAGATCACCGAACCGATAACGACCGTCAGCAGGAACAGGACCGCGTGATTGGCCAGCGCTGCGACGAAGATGCCGCCGTGCGGAGCCGGAACGTTGATTGCCCACCATTGCGTGAGGCCGCCCGCTACCGCGGAACCGATGATGCAGGAAGTCAGAATACGAAGCGGATCGGCAGCCGCGAATGGAATCGCGCCTTCCGTGATGAAGCTCAGACCCAGTACGTAGTTCGTGATGCCGGATTTGCGTTCTTCTTCCGTGAATTTGTTCTTGAAGAACGTCGTTGCCAGAGCGATCGCCAGCGGAGGAACCATGCCGCCCGCCATAACAGCCGCCATCCAAGCGCCGTCGCCGGTCGTTGTGTAAATGCCGATTGCGAACGTGTAAGCCGCTTTGTTGAACGGACCGCCCATGTCGATCGACATCATGCCGCCCAGAATCAGGCCGAGCAGAACCGCGTTACCCGTGCCGAGGTTTTCCAGCACGTTGGTGATCCAGGTGTTGAGACCGCCGAATACCGGATCGATGACGTAGTACATGACCAGACCGACAGCGAGCAAGCCGAGCACCGGATAGATGAGAATCGGTTTGAGACCGTCAATACTCTTAGGAAGGCCTTTGAACAGCTTGCGCAGACCGATGACGATATAACCGGCCAGGAAACCAGCTGCCAGACCGCCGAGGAAGCCGGCACCGGACGTGGAAGCCATATAACCGGCCACGATACCCGGCATCAGAGCCGGACGGTCGCCAATGCTCATTGCGATGAAGCCGGCAAGGATCGGAATCAGGAAGTGGAACGCTCCGTTGCCGCCGATTTCCATCAGCAGCTTGAAGACGGGATTGTTCTCGCCGCCGCCGCCGTATTGCTCGAACAGGAACGAGATGGCGATCAGGATGCCGCCGCCGACAACGAACGGAAGCATGTGCGAGATGCCGTTCATCAGGTCTTTGTAGATTTTGCCGCCTACGCTGACTTTGGCGCCGCGATCAGAACCGCCTGCTGCCGCTCCGCCTTCGTGGCGGTAGATTGGCGCGTCGCCGCTTGCGGCTTTGCGAATCAATTCTTCTGGTTTGCGGATGCCGTCGCTGACTTTCCGCTGTAGAACCGGTTTGCCGTCGAAGCGAGCCATCTCCACGTTTTTGTCCGCTGCGATGATGACGCCGCTTGCGCGGGCGATTTCGGCTGCCGTCAGCTCGTTGCCAACGCCTTCGGAGCCGTTCGTTTCCACGCGGATGTTAATGCCGAGTTCCTTGGCTTTCTTCTTCAGGGCATCTTCTGCCATGAATGTGTGGGCAATACCCGTTGGGCACGCCGTTACCGCTACGACAAACTGATCGGAGTTCGGGTTGCCGACAACCACATTCGAGGAAGCGCTTCCCTGAGCAGCCGGCGCAGAAGGTTGTTCGCTTTCCGCTTGGGCGGAGTTAAACAGTGCCGTAACTTCAGCAGGTGTGCTGACTTGGCGAAGGCGTCCCAGGAAGTCTGCATCCAGCAGCATACGCGACAATACCTTCAGCGCTTGCAGGTGCAGATTGGACTCGCCTTCCGGTACAGCGATCATGAAGAAGAAGTGCGCCGGTTGATCGTCCAGCGATTCGTAATTCACACCAGGCGAGCTCTTGCCGAATACGATGGTTGGTTCATTAACGGCGCGGGTCTTGGCATGCGGCATGGCAATGCCTTCGCCAATGCCTGTGCTGGATTGAGCTTCGCGGGCCAGAATCGCTTCTTTGAACGCTGCTGCGTCGTTGATTCTGCCGCTTTTATTCAGGGAGGCGATCAGTTCATCGATCACCGCTTCTTTGGTAACGGACTTCAGGTCCAAGATCATGACCGGTTCGATCATCAGATCTGTAATTCTCATCATGTTCCACTCCTCTGGAGTTGATGTCGGCGTGCGGCCTACGCACGCCGTTACTGCTGCTTTCGGGTCAATCAAGCGCTCCGACAAGATGACGGTCTAAGGATGAGGCGCACTATGGGGTGAAACGTTAGATGGGTTGAACCTGAACCTGTGAGATCAGCGAATCGATCTTCGTCCGTTCAGCCAGGTCATCGGAGAAGGCCGTTGCGCTGCCGGAAGCCGTACCGGTGCGAAGAGCATCCAGCGGGTCCCCCGTCTTCGACAGCGTACCTACGAATCCGGCGATCATGGAGTCGCCTGCACCAACCGAGTTTTTGACTTCCCCTTTTGGCACATTCGCATGGTAGACCTGATCGGCGGTGACCAATAAGGCACCATCGCCAGCCATCGAGATCAGTACGTTTTCTGCGCCCATATCGAGCAGCTTCCGACCATACTTGATCAGATCCTCGCGGCCTTCAATCTCGACGTCAAATAGTTCAGCCAGCTCATGATGATTGGGCTTGACGAGCAGCGGACGATGCGGCAGCGCCTTGAGCAGCGCTTCGCCCGTGGTATCAATGACGAATCTGGCTCCGCGCTCCTCAATAACCGCAATCAGGCGTTCATAGAAGGAACTGCCCAGGGAAGGCGGTACGCTTCCGGAGAGAACGACAACATCGCTGGGTGTAAGCGTTCTCAGCTTCTCCACTAACGCATCGGCTTCCGGCTGACCGATTTCCGGACCCAGTCCATTAATCTCCGTCTCGCCGCCATGCTTGAGCTTGATGTTGATGCGTGTGTCACCCTGCACATTCACGAAATCAGTCACGATGGCTTCGGACTTCAGCACATCTTCAATGAATCGTCCGGTGAAACCGCCAAGGAAGCCAAGCGCTGTATTTTCAATCCCCAGCCGACTCAGGATACGCGATACGTTGATGCCTTTCCCACCAGGGAGCTTCAAGTCACGTTTCATACGGTTCAGGGCGTCCAGCTGAAGTTCTTCCACTTCCACAATGTAATCGATGGAAGGGTTAAGGGTTACGGTGTAGATCATGATTTATCCCTCGATTATTTTGGTTTTCTCAAGGATCGGCTTTCTCCACCTTTCCGGGATGGAATCGGTGATGATGGTCGCTTCCTTGAGATCGAACAATTTCGCAAAGGCCACTTCTCCAAACTTGCTGGAGTCCGCCAATACATAAGTGCGTTCCGACAGCTGTCTGGCGCGCCGCTTGATGAGCGCTTCTTCCGGATCAGGGGTTGTGAATCCAAATTCGGCGTTCACCCCGTTGGTTCCAATAAAAGCTTTGTCAAATCGGAAATTGTCCATATTTTGGAGTGCAATACTGCCAATTACGGCTTTGGTGTGACTCTTCATCATACCGCCAAGCAGATAAGCGCGAATATTTTTGCTAACGAGTGCTTCGACATGTGACAATCCATTCGTAACGACTGTAATATCCTGCGCTTCGATAAAAGGAATCATCGCCAGCGTTGTCGTTCCTGCATCGAGGTAGATACACTCGCCGTCTCGCAGCTGATGGGCTGCCGCACGACCGACTGTATTCTTTTGCTGAACGTTTTTGAACGTTTTCTCCTCCATGCCGGGTTCTTCACTTCGCCTGTGCAGCAGCGAAGCTCCGCCGTGTACCCGTTTGAGCAAATGCTGCGCTTCAAGATCGATCAGATCCCGTCGCACCGTTGATTCCGAAGTGCCAAGCAGCTCCACAAGCTCCTGTAACTTGACGATTCCCGAGATTTGTAAGCGCTGTAGTATGATTCGGTATCTTTCTTCAGTCAGCATTTTCGACTCCTCCATCTGCCCTCATTGTAACCTAACCTTTTCAAAAAAACAATCACTTTTCTTCAAAAACGATCAAAATATTTCACCGTCGTTCACAAGCTGTTAAAACTGTCCACGCCCTGCTGGATCAACGTTGGTTACGCTTTAATTTGCATACCCTTTTTTGATTTCAGAACCGTGCTGCCTGGCTGTTTGAACGTTTGAGTATGAATGATATATCGGATGCTTGCTTTTGAACGTTTAGTCCAATAATGACTATTTTCTTTCCTATCTCTTGCCCTGACTTTCAAAAAACCAGACTGCTTCTTCCTATTGACTCCCAAATCCTTGCACTCAAAAAGCCCGTCCGAGCCAATCACCCAGACGAGCTTCCCGATCAGCAGCGCATCGTTGTTCTTCTGCAAACTCCTGCAAATCTTCTTCTAGCCAATCGTTTCCACAATATTACCTTCAGAATCGCGCAGATAGGTCTTCACAATCCGAACGGACAAAGTAGGCAGCACAGCCAGGGTGAACTCTGTCTCCTGGGGCTTTAATTTATGGGTGAGTTCGCTCACCGCGTCGGCGTTCAGATACAGCTGCAGCCCATCGTCTATTTGTGCGGTTCGATTTTGCACATCCGGAATCAGCTCTACCCGCGTGTCAGGTCCTATCAGGGTCAGTTGACGATCATGTACCAGCCGCGCACTCAGCATACGTCCCAGCACTTCCGCCTGCTTGGCTCCAAGCTCCAACGTATAGGAATCGCTCTTGCCAAAATGATGGTGACGGTGCCAGACCAAGCTTTCAAAATAAAGCACGCCGGTGCTTGAACCTTCCGTACGCACGCCAAGATCGGCCGCCTGACGAAGCTCGGAATCATCCAACAGCGAAGCACGGTTCAGATCTGTTACGCCCAGAGGAAGTCTGTTTTTCGCCAATTGAAGGAAGCTGGTTGTATTCCAGATCTTGATTAAGTCCAATTCGTCCGCTGTAATGCCCACTACCTGTACAAAACGGAACTTGCCCAGCGTCGATTCGCCTTCGCCAAGCTCTGGATCTTCGGTAAACGCGACCGCCGTAATAAGCGTATCCCGATCCATCTCAATCGGTCCATTTGCATCCAGATGATGCCCAGGCTGAAACCCGTTGCCGCTGCTGAATACATAACGCGCGAGATTCTGAAGAAAATTGATCGCCCATACGGGCGGCTGATCTTCGCCTTCCGCTACCAATCGAAACGTCAACTCAAATCCAAACCCGCTGTAGGCTTCATTCTCCGATTCTTTCTCATATAATTCGGTAAAGCCATACGTCACATAGTGCCAATGGGGAATCGGTTCCTCCCGCTTATAGACACTCACGCCGTCCAGTGGGTCCGGCCCGCCCAGTCGATAGGAGATCATTGTCCCGTAGTGAAAAGGCTCCATACCCGCATACTGCTTATTTAGCGCAGCATCGATGGCTTCCCAGCCTGGCGCATCTGCCTCCTGTTCTTCGTGCAGCTCCGCCTCCCACTGGCTCTGTTCCAACGGGGTCTCCTGCCCCTTTTCATCGTCTCTCATTGCCCTGCTCCCTTCGGATCGTCAGTTAACCTGCTGTTATTCATTTAACCAAACAAGGGCTTTTTAGAAAATGGATAGGATAAAAAGCCGGCTTCCTCGTGAGGAAACCGGCGACTCGGGAAGACTTTGCGGTTACAGGTGCTACCCGCTTATCTTGCGACTTCAGTAAATAATCTCAAGCTTATTCAGTCTTGAAGCGGGCAATCCGGCTGCGAAGCTCATCGACATTGTCGGTGACTTCACCAGACAGATCGGAGATGCTGGCGATTGCCTGCGCCTGTTCCTGCGTGGAGGATGCGGCTTCCTCGGTACTTGCGGCGCTTTGTTCGGCAACAGCCGCGATGTCCGTCATGATCGCCGATACATGATCGGCGCTGTGCTTCAATTCTTCGGACGCGCCGGAGACTTCGCGGATGCGTCCTGTAATGCCATCTACCGAACTGCGGATGGTGTCAAAAGCCTGACGTGTGGAGACCGCAGCCTGAATCTGCTTGTCCACCATTGTCTGGAACTCGCGGATCTCGTCGATGCTCTGACGCCCCGCTTCCTGTACGCCTTCAAGCAGCATATCGATGTCGGCTGCCGAGGAACGAGCCTGTTCCGCGAGCTTGCGTACTTCGTCCGCTACAACGCTGAAGCCTTTGCCATGCTCTCCTGCACGGGCAGCTTCGATAGCTGCGTTCAGAGCCAACAGGTTGGTCTGCTTGGCAACGGTATGAATCAAGCTGACCGCTTCGCCGATCTTGACGGTCTGCTGACCGAGGCGGCGGTTGGCTTCTTCGACACGCTCTGCCGAACTGCGGCTGGCTTCGGTCAGTTCACTCTGCGAATCGACCGCTTCCAGTCCTCCACGCATCGCTCCTGTCACCGTGTCTGCGCTGGCTGCCGCCTGGCTTGCACTGCTGGCAATCGCATCGATTGAGGCGTTGATTCCGCCAATCTGTTCCACACCACTTTGAATCGAGGAAGCTTGGTCTGTTGCTCCTCTCGCCAATTCTTCGATGACGATCGCAATCTGATCGGAGATATGTTTCGCTCCTTCAGCCCGTTCGTGCATATGCTTGGAAGAATTTTCGACACCTTCTGCCGATGCAGCAGCCGCATGAATCAGTTCGCGCAGACTGACCGACATTTCGTTAAAGGCTGTGCCGAGCTTGCCAATTTCGTCCTTGCCTTTGACATCGACTGTGACAGTCAGATCGCCTTCCGACAAGCGCTGTGCGCTCTTTTGCAGCAGAATCAATGGTTTAATCAGTCTTGCGGCAGCAAATACCGCCAGTGCAACCAACACCGCAACCATGCCGAGAATACCGAAAATGAACAGGTTGCGCATTTGCACATAATCAGCAAAGGCATGACTTTTTGATACGGAAGAAGCGACTACCCAGCCCGTTCCTTCTACTTTCTGATAGTACAGCAGCTGGGTTTCGCCTTTATACGTATATTCCAGACTGCCGGAATCATTTTTAAGCAGTTGATCGGCAATTCCGGAATAATCAGCGATTTCCGACAGCGGTTTGTTCACATCATCTTTGTCCGGGTGTGCCAGCACCACACCTGTCTTGTCTGCCATAAAGGCAAATCCACCGTCAATCTTGATCTTGTTAATCATCTCGGTCAGTGTGGACAGCTTCATGTCTCCAGCTACCACGCCAGCCACCTTGCCAGTCGAGTCATGCAGCGGATAGCCAATCGAGACCGCGTATTCACCGCTAATCATATCGAGGTAAGGATTGCTGAAGTTCAGCGCGTTAGCCGCTTTGCCTTCCACGTACCATGGACGTACCTTGACATCATAGCCCGCTTCCGGCACCCAGCCCGAACCGTCGATCATGCGTCCATCCTCCATACCGACGTAGATGTCGGACAGGTTGCTTTTGTTGGATTCTGCTGTGTAAGCTTGCAGTTGGCTTTGCTTGATCTGGTCGAGCGGCACGGAGGATTGAATGACTTCAGCGGTCGTTTCAACGACTTTCGCATTTTTGCCAACCCATCCGCCAATTTCTACGGCTGTATTTTCCGCTGTGCTGCGCAGATTGGCATGAACAGATTTATCCGCTTCCTTCCGAATACTGCTCAGTGAGGCAAATCCAATGCTTCCGGTTCCTACTAACGTCACGACAACGAGCAAGATGGCCAATTTCATCTTCAAATTCATGGAACACTCCCCAACCGCCGCTTCTGGGCGAAAATTCGGCGGTGCTTCGGACACTTTTACTTTACCGGAAGCCACCAAGCCGTGACATTTATTTTCGATATTTATCGACAGAATTAGTGTCAAATGTTACCCCAATTTTATTGCAGACAAATAAAAAACTACACAGCCGCATCGAAAAGATCGCTTCTGTGGCTAACGAAACGTTTCTATTCAAATTTGTATCATGTTGGGATGTCGAATAGGTGAACATGCCAAAAAGCCCCGTTTGCACGGAGCTTTCCTGAATTAAATTATCGAATCTCCTTGCGTCCATCGGCCTGATGCAGACCTAACAGGCTGTTCATCTGCTCCAACAGACTGCCGCCGCCGCTCAGAGTGAGTGTTCCGATCTTTTCGCAGATCTTCTCGACAAACTCCAACTCTTTGAGTCGGTAGAGCGTGGTATTTTCGTCCATCAGCTTGGCTGTATTGAGCAGGCTTCGGGTGGAGGCTGTTTCTTCACGCCGGGTAATCATATTAGCCTGCGCTTTCTTCTCGGCGAGCAGCACAGTATTGAGAATCGCCCGGATCTCTCCTGGCAAAATGATGTCCTTCAGCCCGGCGTTCACGAACTCTACACCGTATTGCGCACCACTTGGCTTGAGACGTCCCAGCACATAATCCCCAATCTCCTGCTTCATCCGCAGCAGATCGTCCAGCTTCATCGTCCCCACGTATTCACGCAGCAGCAGTTGGAGCTGCACGTAGATCTGAGCTTCAAAGTCCTTAATCTCCGCAGCGCGAAGCGGATTCACAATCTGATACTGGCAGACGAAATTGAGCCGCAGCGGGACTTTGTCCTCCGTTAGAATCTCCTGTCCGGTCATATCCAACTGCTGGCGTCGCAGGTCGAACTTCTTGACCATAACGTTCTGCGATCCGCGCCAGAAGAAACTGCGTCCCGGCGGAAGCTGACGCTGAAACTGGTTGTCGAAGTAAAGCAGCCCTACTTCATAGCTTGCCACGTCTACAGCCTGGATATACGCAGGATTTATTTTCTCCAGTAGAGGGCGGCTGATCCCCGAACCGATCTCTGGCGTTGCCAAGTTCGCCCGGATAAAGGTATGCGTAATCGGCTCATTCCAATAGGCATAGATCCCGGATGTCAAGGTATCACGCAGTCGGCCATCCTCCAGATGCAGTACATATTCCTCGTCGCTGACTTCCACGACAGTCAACTGTGCCATCAATTCGGTTTCTCCAGCATATAACCGCACATCGGTATCAACGAGGCTGCCGCTTATGACCCTATTCCCCATATTTGAAGGCCGGTAGTAAAAGGGTTGATACAGTTGTTTGAACACGAGCGTCCGATCCCCGCCCGACCACCCGAAGAAGCGATGCCGTCCGGGGAGCAGAGTCCGCACGTAGCGCCCACGCTCCATCAGCAGCGCCCGTTCGCCTTCCTGCACTTCAACCGTGCGGAAACCGCCGCCCAATTGCACGATGTGAGCGGTGAGCTGCGCAGCTTGAGGATGAATATCTTCGCCTGGCATACCGGGCACTTTGCGACCATGTGGAAGATTGGATATGGATGAAGGGTTGGTTATTGGATTCATGGGTGGTTCCTCCTTATGGATCTTTGCGGCGGCAGCCCACACGTAGAGCAAGCGGAGTTCGACTTGAGCCGCAGCAGAACCGAACCGGAAGGAGCGGATGATCCCAGCCTGCGGCGTCTCTTCCCCACTTCGGAAGGCTGCCCAGACTGGATACTCACGCTGCTCCGGCTGCGGCCTGCGGAGGCGAATCCGCCCAACTGCAAAGCCTACTCATACGTCCGATACTCCATACAGGCAGCTCGGAGGGACTTGCCGCTTCAAAGACCTCTCCTGATTGTACTCTCTTCAAAAGAGTGCGTTTTACCAAAACTCTCGCTTAGCCGGCGAGGCGGGGAATCGAACCCCTATAAATAAATCCGCTGCGAGCGGAACTTCCGGCATACCCAAGCACATCGTGCCCGGCACCGCGGAACCGTATCGAGGTCCTCGCCCGGGGAAGCCGTTCGCAATCCCTTTTGGGATCTGGGTTTATTTTCTCCGATTTAATAAAGACCTAACAGGGCAGAACTATGGCGAGTTTGCTTTTTCCATCCAAATTTCTCCACACAAAAAAGAACGGTCGGAAGACCGTTCTCCAATGCCTCTTTTTAATCCCACCAAAATTCCCAGCGATCCGCTTGCTGCAAGTATTCGGCATACTGACCAATGGTCTCGAAGGACTCCAGCACATACTGGCAGAACATGACATGTTCCTTCGCCAGATGCAGCGCCTCTTCGCGGGTCTGCGGTCTGCGCTTCACTTGAAGCAGCCAGGTATCCTGCGCAACGGCAGTAGGGACAGCGTCAAAACGCTGCTGCCAATCGCGGAACAACACGGCCTGCTCAAACGGCTGCGGACATTCATTATAACCGCCCATCGGGACGATGAATGGAGCCTGCCAAGCGTCTGCAATCGGCAGATCGAGCAGCAGCAGTTCCCCTTCTTCATGCCGTTCGATCCACGTCGAATCCGGCCATGCAGGTTCGCTGCCTTCCCTTGCTCGATCCTCTTCGATGGTCATGGTCTCGTCGAACATGGTGATTCCCTCGTCCCATTGTCTGATATAGGCCTGATAGGAGGTTTCTAACTCCAAAGCTTCCCCCAGCTCTCCTGCGTCTTCACCAAGAGCGACAAGCGCATCATTCGCTATCTGGCGAAGAATCTGCTGGGCGGATGATTGTTCAACGGCCTGGGTCATTTTTTCGACATACGAGCAGATAGAGTCTTCGCCATCCAGCGCAAGCTCCAGCATTTCTTCGATATTTTCGCTGGAGCAGATGAGCAGGGGAGCCCGCCCCTCCTCCGCTTGCGGTGGCAGTATCATTTTTTCTACAGCGACCCTTCTTGCCCCATACGGTGTCAGCCACTCCCTCACCTGTTCACTCACGTTCGCTCTCCTCCCCGATTCCCGTTGCGAGCGAAGAATGTTGAGGCGTTCCCTCACACTTCGCTTTCTTTTTCTACTATAGGGGAAGTTGCAGAGGATGCCAAATCAGTCAGCGCACCCTGCTTCAGCTGGCGATCTTCGATCTTCCATACCGAATCGCACAGCCGTCGAATGTCTTCTGGATTGTGGCTGGTCAGCAGTATGGTGCGCCCCTGCGCCTTGAAGGTCAACAGCAGTTCACGCACCTGAGCCGTGCTGCGATCATCCAGGGCATTAAACGGTTCATCCAGAATAAGCACCTGTTGATGCTCCATGAAGGACTGAGCCAGCGCCAGCTTCTGCTTCATCCCCAGCGAATACCGACGTACCTTCTGCCGGGTGTCTGGGCTTAGTCCAACGGCCTCCATCGCCTGGCGGATCTGTTCGCTGCTGATGTCTCCACGAATTTCTGCCAGACGCTGCAAATTTTCATAACCCGTCCTGCCTGCCAGATAACCGGGACGATCAATAATGATGCCAAAATGCTGCGGATAACCTCCCGGTGATTTCTGGTAGGTCGGGTCAATGAGCACCTGTCCATGATCCGGAGACATGAATCCACAGATCAATCGGAACAGAACCGATTTACCCGAACCGTTGGGCCCTGTAATTCCATGAATCTGTCCACGGGCAAATTCAGCAGAAACCTCTTCGAGCAGCGATACACCGCGAAAAGCCTTGCTGACCTGTCGAAGCTCAATCACACTCATAGGATATTCTCTCCTTGTATCGATGACGTGCGCCCCTGTGTGCGTCTGCGCAAATTCTGCCGCGATAAAGCCAGTCCAAAGCAGACAGCAGCCAGAGTCGGAGCACCAATAAAAGCAGGCCAGAAACGTCCAAATGTACCATAGGCGTTATTGAGCATCAGGCTGTTAACGATGGACGCCCACTGCCACTGCGGATAATGTCCTTGTCGATGAAAAGCCACAATACAGCTAATCATCAGACCCGCAGCGCATAAGCTCAATAGAATCGAACGTTCTGTGCAGAGCCTAAGAAACGCCAATATTAGAGTAGACATCAGTAAAAAGAGAACCAATAAAGCCAACTGCGCGAGCACGGCTAATCCAGGCGGCCAGCCTTCCTTTACAAAAGAGACTGCAAAGACATTAAACGGATGGTCGGATCGCGCAAAGTCACTCCATCCCTGCTTGAGCGGAACCCCAACCAAAGTGGAAAACATCGCCAGCAGCCAAATGCCCAGCAGAAGCAGCATTGGGAGGCAGGATCTGCGCAGCAGCCACAGCAGCCACCTCACATCACTTCCGGTACGGATCTTGACCGTGGGCTCTCCTGCTTCCATAACGAAGCGCAGACTAAGCAGCAGCCAGAGTGGAATCAGCAGCCACAGCAGAAGGAAAGGATTCATGAACTGCACAAATACAATATCCCAGCCGTTATAAGCAGCAGCGGAAGGATCGGTTTTGACCTCTTGAATGAACCGCCCACGCTCTCTCCAGCTCCATATCAGCAGAAATAGCAGAATGGGCAGCCATTTGATCGTGAGCAGCTCTCGTTTCCACACTTCGCCCCGCCTCATAATAATCGACTCATCCGTCCGCTGAACGTACGGACATACAGCAGCCCCACTGTGCAGAGCAGCAGCAAGAAGGCAAACGGAACCATCAGCACCCAGATCGGCTGCTGAACCGAACCAAACGGAAATACGGAATAGAAAAAGTAAAAGCGCCGATCAGGAACCAGAAAAGATCCCACCGTATACAGCAGAAATGGCAGCGCCAATGCGATAAACGAGCGATTGAGTATCAGCAGCAGCACGAATGCCAATGCCGAATATACCGCTGCATTCAGGCTGACCCAGCAGGCGTAAGCGATCCCATACACCCATGGCCCATATTCCAGCAGTTGGGTCATCGTGTAACGCTCCATCTGTTCCTGCTCCAGTGTCATTCCCTGAGGAAGCACCATTCCATAGGGAGCGAGCTTGATCCAGCCGTAATGCGGAATCAGGAAATACGCGACGACAAAATACAGCAGCATCGGCAGCAGAAAAGCAATAAAGGTCAGCAGCATATGGGCGGTCAGCTTCACCCGAAGCAGCCGTCCAAGCGGCTGCCGAATCCGTTCATAGATCAAAAAGCGATGATTCAGCCCTTCTGCGAACGCTCCGCTGCACACAGCAACAGCTGTAATCGCAAACACCATCGCAGGCAGCCCATCCAGCAGAAAAGTGAACAGTTCCAATCCATCTCGGATTGAATAATCGTCCTGCACGATGGACAGATACACGAATGGGTAAGCGCAGCAGAGCAGATAGATCCCGATTCGCAGGGGAGTGAGCATCCGGCGCATCTCTTTCAGTACCGTGTACCTATATCCCGCTGTCGAATTCTTGGCTTCGTACCGTTGATTCAAGACCTTCCCTCCTTCTCCCATGGTTATCGATGCAACCTCCACGTTCTCCATTTTCCCGCTACGCTTATTAAGAACACGCCAAGCAGGAGCAGTCCCGCAACCGTCAGAGTCGGTTCAAGCAGTGATATACCGCTGTACAGCAGCATATTCAGAAGACGGGTCAGAATCCAATCCTCCTTGAAAAAGATGAACAGAGTCAGGATGATCGCCATAACCAGAACCTGCATATTGGGCGCAATAGCCGAGTAGAAAGCGGTCAGGAGTGCCGCAATCCAGCTTAATCCAAAGACTGCACTGTAAGTCAGCAGAATGTATTGAAGGAATGTCAGATCATACATGAAAAATCCGCCGAATCTTCCGCTGATGTCTGCCCCCATGAGACTCCAAGCCTCGCTGAATCGGTAGGCGATCAGCAGTATAACCAATAGCACCGCCGATACCAGTGTTCCAGTTAACAGAGCGGCAGTCGTCTTGATCCACAGCAGCCTGTTTTTCCCCATGCGTGAGGTTCTTTGCAGCTCATCCAGTCCGGCCCGGCGATCACCGATATGAATATGCATCACCAGCAGCACTGTAGTCAGCATCGCTGTCATCGCCAAACGATACAGAATCCCTGACGAGGCATAGTGATAGATTTGACGCTGCGGCAGCACGGAGACACCATCTCGGGCTTCAATCTCCTGAAGTCGCTGCTTTTCTGCTTCATTCATCCAAATCGTACCCGGCCCAACCGTCCAGCGGTAATCATCTTCATAGCGCTTGATCCACTCTTCTTCAGCGTGAAGTTTTGCGAACAGCTCCTTTTTTGTCCCGGCACGAATGTGTGCGTCCAGCGGCTGCGTTCCCCCGTTTGGCATCTGGGCGCGTCTCACGTATCTCTCATAGCTATCCAGATTCGCAGACGCGAACAAGGGATCTTCTCGAATATAAGCGTCCGCCTCAGCCACTTTCTTGACCCGATCCTGCTTGAACGCCTCCCATTCTCGGTCATCGATAAGTGTTCCGTACTTGGCTTTCATCCCGGCTGCAATGGTGGTCTCGTAATCGGGAAACTGCGAATTGGGATATAGCACCTGAAAGGGGTACAGCCATAGCCCTCCGCAGAGCAGAATGAAGACAGTCAACCCCAATCTTTTCAGCATAAACAGTTTCTGAAATTCCAACCCGACCAGCCGTAGATTCAATCTCCATGCAGATCCGGACGGATTCATAGGCGCACCTCATCTCCCCATATCGTTCCCGAGGGTACGTTCCCAGGCTGCCTATCCCGATAGACGTACAGAAACACATCTTCCAGCCCCGGCTCGACCCCCTGCCAGCTGTCGGCCGGGACGGTTCCGTCTTCGACTGCAAAGCGTAACTTCCAGCCTCCCGGTTCGCTGCGCTCTCCCAGCAGGACATACCGTGTGCGAAAATCTTCGATCTCCGTGTCCGTCAATTGTGCCTCATACACACGTCCAGCCAGCAGCTTACAGATCGCTTCCGGATGGTCTTTGACCCATAACTTTCCTCCTTGGAGCATGACGATTTCATTGGCGGCAGATTCAACGTCCGAGACGACATGCGTGGACAGAATGACGGTTCGCTGGCGCCCCAGTTGAGTCAGCAGACTACGAAAGCGTGCTCGTTCCTTGGGGTCTAGCCCAGCCGTCGGTTCATCGAGAATCAGCACACGCGGATCGTTTAGCAGCGCCTGGGCGATTCCGACGCGTTGGATCATTCCGCCGGAGAACGTCTTCATCTTCTTGTGTTTGACCTCGCCAAGTGCTACCAGATCCAGCAGTTCCTCAGAACGGCTTAACGCTTTACGCCGATCCATGCCCTTGATTGCAGCCAGATACTGCATATATTTTAGCGGTGTATCGTTCGGATAATAACCGAAGCGCTGTGGCAGGTAGCCCAGTATCAACCGATAACGTTCGTCCAATACTGCCAGCGGTTGTCCTTCATATAAGATTTCGCCTTCCGTTGGTGGCAGCAGGCCAGCCAGCAGCTTGAGGAGTGTGGTCTTACCTGCTCCGTTGGGCGCCAGCAGACCATACACCCCTTTACCAAATTCCAGATCCAGACCTTCGAGTACCCGTGCATTTCCATAACGTTTTCCGACTCCATGAACGGTCAGCATAGTGCTTCACGCTCCTTTCTCTTGGAATAAAAATTAGAAAAGTACGCCCGAACGAATGGCAATCATCCGTCGAATCTGCCGGATATATCCCCATACACCTGCTGCAAATAGCAGCGCATAAACGTAAAGCGGTACCTGCATCAGCAGTAGATGATAGAAAGCAGGCTGCGCGATCGCTGTGACCAGATTAAGCATCGGCCATGCCACGACCCATAGATAACGCATGGCTGCGTTCTTTCCGCGAAGCATCCCATACAAAAAGGCAGCGGCGAACAGCATCAGCGAGGATGCTGACAGCAGCAATCCTCGCAGCATATCCACCCTTCCGTAAGCTGCCGAGATCAAGCCTACCAGCAGGGCATTCAGCACCAGACAGACGGCTGCGAACATCAGCATCCGCAGTGAAGCCAGCTGATAGACGTTGTAGCGGCAGCTCATCTCAACGGCATACGTATCCCTGCGCCGCAGTTCGGCGAAAAAGATTACGGATACCACCAGATAGAGGAGCGGAGATACCGTGAAAATAAACGTATAAGCCAACTCCGTATTCCGCTGTTCCATGGCAAACAAAGCCGTAAATATCCAGACTCCAATGCCCAGCAGCAGCACAAATACAATCTCCGTCAGGTCACGAAACAGATGCCGAAATCCAATCTGACGATACATCTCGGTCACATAGACGAGAAAAGATGGACGCCCTGGCAGCGCAGTCTCCAAGATCCCCGCGACCTGTCTGCGTTCCTCACTTTCGCTTGGATAATCAACAGGTGGCAAAAAAGCAAGGAGATTCGATTCCGGCTCGCTATTTGGCAGTCGATGACTTGATTTGTTCATATTCTCCCTCCTTCAATCGGGATCGAATCTTCCGAATCGACGTATAGTAGCTTCCCTTCACGGTAGATTCAGGCAGTTCCAGAATCTGCGCAATGTCGATAAACGTTCGTTCGGCAAATAGCTTGAGCCTTAGGATCTGCTGTGCACGCGGTTCAAATTCTTCCAGCAGCCGGATCACTTCTTCAGCCTGCTCGCGCCGCTCCAGCTCCAGAGTAAAATCGCCTTCAGCGGCCAGTTCCACCTCTTCCAGCGGATCGGTCTGTTTGCTCCGCTGATGCCCACTCGAACGAAAATGATCGATCACCCGATTGGAAGCGATTCGGTAAAGCCAGGTACGAAGCGAAGATCGTCTGCCTTCAAAGGAACCTATGCTGCGAAGCATATTCACGAAGATGTCCTGTGTCAGATCCAAGGCATTTTCCCGATGCAGCAGTTGGCGATAGACAAAGATATAAATCTCGCGGTAATAATGCGAAACCAATTCGTCGGCGGCCGCGCGGTCGCCGCTGCGCTGAACCCTTCGGATTAATTTCGATTCATTGTGTATCAACGACGTCCTAGGCCTCCTTTCCCGAATTACTTTACGATCTCCACTCACGGCATCACAGCTTTCTAATCGTATATGCGAGAGCCGACGTTAAATAGTTGGGGATTTTGAAAAAATAATCCCGCTTACAAAAAAACACGCAAAAAAACCTCCGATCCAAAAGATCGGAGGTTTAAAGATTGAAGCTGTAAAAGTCAGTTGGTTTGCACCCAGATAGCTGCCGATGCCCGAGGATCAGATTCCCTTCGTCTGCGGGTTAAGACGCAGCTTGCGGTCTTCCTTGTTTGCACCTTCTTGGCTTGGCGAAGTTTGGCTCTTGACCGCTGCACCTGGCGACTTGATCGTCAGAGCAATCAGCAGGGACACGGCACACAGGGCACCAATGACCAGGAACGTTGGCTTGAAGCCGCCGAGCAGGGCTGCGATGAACGAAGCAGATAAAGCTCCCAGGCCAAAGCCCTGATAGATCACGCCGTAGTTTTTGCCCTGGTTCTTCAGACCGAAGAAGTCGCTGACAATCGCCGGGAATACGGTGATGTTACCGCCGAAGCAGAAGGCAATGGCTGCTACACTGGCGAAGAACAGCGGATACGTCAAGGTTGCGAAGCTGAGTACCATTACCGCAGCGAATGTCACCAGCAGGGCGCCGGATACGACTCTGAGGCGTCCAACTTTATCCGACAAGGGGCCAAGAATCAGACGTCCTGCCGTATTGAAGATGGCGATCATGGCTACCGCATTGGCTGCTGTTGCGACATCCAGACCCGCCAACTGTACGCCGATGTCCTTAACGATACCGATCAGATACAATCCGCTCATGCAGGCCGTGAAGAAGATGACGAACAGCAGATACGCCTGTTTGGTCTTGAGCATTTCTTTGACCGTGTAATCTTTGATCTGTACACCGGCGGAAGCTGGCGTAGCTGTTACGACGGCTTCGCGGATCAGCAGCGAACCCAGTACAATCATGGTCAGCACGATGATGCCCCAGATCAGGAAAGCCTGCGATACGCCGCGCGATTCAATCATGGCTCCATTGATATACTTGAAGATCAGGCTGCCCGTACCATACGCGCCGACCGACACCCCGGACATCAATCCTTTATGTTTGGGGAACCATTTGATGAGATTGGATAACGAAGTCATGTAAGCTGTACCGTCCGCGTAACCCACTACCACGCCAGCGACCAGATAGAGCAGTCCAAGCGAAGATACCTGCGAAGAGAGCATCAAGCCGATCCCGAGCAGAATCCCCGAGGCTGCGATCAGCTTGCGGATTCCGAATTTATCTTGAAGTTTACCGGAGAATAAGGTGGCAAAAGCAAGCGCGAAGCTGGTGATCGAAAACGTCATGGCTGTGCTGCCCAGCTCCCAGCCGAATTTGTTGACGAGCGGCTGGTTGAACAGGCTCCATGTATAGATTGTGCCGAGACCCATCTGTACAATGATCGTGCCGATCACGATCCACAGTCGATTGACTTTTGGCGAATCTGTAACGGTTTTCATCTCTATTCCTTCTCTCATTCGTTATGCGTTTCCTTATACGCTTCATTGATCCTTCCTTATGGCTTCATTATAAGCACACAGGCGAGCATGGAATCGTTTTGGGAATGAGATGCCGCTACGACGGAATGAAATGCAGCAGATCGACCGTGAGCGTTTGGAACGCGGTCAGATGTGCATGAGCTGCCGAAACTCTTTGACTTTGCTGCGGCTGACCGGCACTTCGGCGCTGATGTCACGCAGACGCAGCAGGTACGTATTATTGAACCACGGCACGATCTCGCGGATCTTCGACAGGTTCACGGTATAGGAGCGATGGCAGCGGAAAAATTGATCCTGCGGCAGTCCGGCATGAAAGTCGGAGATGGACATGTGCATGGTATACTCTTCCTTGCGTGTATAGACCAGCGTCGTTTTCTCCTGCGCGGATGCGTAGTAGATGTCATCGGCGTCCACGACGATAATCTTCTCGCCTTTGTACAGATTGATGCGCCGATTCAGCTTGGATTCACTGCCGCCTGCTGCCGTCGAAGATTCTAACGGCTCCGGCTGCCCCCCAGCGTGATTTGGGCTGGGTGCGGAGCCGACGGTGCCGGATGCCTCCCGTTCTTTTTTCGCGGCAAAGGCTGCTTCCAGCTTGCCTAACATGGCAGCAATTCGCGGCTCCGGGTAAGGTTTGAGAATATAGTCAAAAGCTTCGATCTCGAACGCTTCCGCCGCATGTTCCTTATAAGCTGTCGTGAAGACAATATACGGCTTGTTGGCAAATTTGCTGATGCTCTTGGCAAGCAGCACGCCATCCAGGGATGGAATATTAATATCGAGGAAAATGACATCCACATCGCTGCTCTGAAGAAACTTGAGCACGTCGATGCCATCTTCAAATTTGCCGACGATCTCGATCGAACTGTGCTGACGAATCAGATAGTCCAGTTCTTCCATCGCCAGAAATTCATCCTCGACGATGATGCCCCTCATGCGTTCACTCATATCCTTCCCCCTTTGCAACCGTAAATCCGATGACTGTTCCTTTATCCAATCGATGAATATCGACGCCTTCTCCATAGATCAGCTTGAGCCGTTCATGCACATTCGACAGCCCGATCTTGTTGGACGGCATCTCGCCACTGCGAATCTGTTCAATAACTGCTGGATCGATGCCAATACCGGTATCCGCAATCTCGAATCGAACCTGATCGCCTACATTTTTTACCCGGATGGTCACCGTTCCCTTGCCTTTATCCTTCAGAATTCCATGCACGATGGCGTTCTCGACCAACGGTTGGATGATGAGACTTGGAATCTTTACCTCTGTCTCGTCATCGATGTCATATTCGACCTGCAATCGGCTGCCAAAACGGGCTTTTTCAATCTCGACATAATCCTTGACCTGCTGAAGTTCCCGATGCACCTCAATCAATTCATCGTTCAGCTCCAGATTGTAGCGCAGATACCCCGATAGATTGATGATTAGCTCCCGGGCTTTGTTCGGATCAATGCGGATGGACGAAGCAATGGCGTTCAGCGCGTTGAATAAAAAGTGAGGACTGATCTTGGTCTGGAGCGCCTTGATCTCCGCCTTGTCAGCCATCGCTTTGATCTGTTCCACACGCGACACTTCCATCAGCGTGGAAATGATCTGTGACAGTCCGACAGCCAGTTCACGCAGCGAATACGTAATCTGATGGGCATGACGGTAATAGATTTTCAACGCCCCCGTCACGACTCCCTTTTCCCGAAGCGGGATGATAATCATGGACTTGATCCATTCGTTGCGATGATCGGCGTCATTGTTGCGAATCGTGATACTGCCGCTGCGAATGGACTGCTTGGTCTCTTCGGTCATGATCTCATGCCCGATGTTATACCGTTCCTGTCCAAATCCCGAATAAGCCAAAATGTGACTGGTATCCGTGATGGCAACTGCATCCGCGCCGATCTTCCGCTCGATGATCTCACAAATCCGCAGCAGCGATGCACTATCCACCTTGCGGAAATACGGCAGCGTCTCGTTGGCAATATCCAGCGCGAGCTTGGCCTGCTTGGCTGCGACGTTCTCTTTCTCGTCTTCGACGCTCTGCACCAGGGTTACAATCAGACCGATCATCACCTGAGCGAGGATCATCGGAGCGGCAATCTTCGATACAATGTCAGCGCCCAGTTCATAGGGATGAGCCAGAAGCAGAATCAGCAGCATCGTCAACACTTCACAGACCATCCCGGCGAGAATACCGTAGAGCCAGCGTTTGCGTTTGGCTACGCGCAGATGGATGATGCCGGAGACGACGCCTGCTACGATGCTGGTAATCAGACAGGGAAGTGCGGTCACGCCTCCAATATCAATCAGATAACGGTGTACGCCTGCCACTACCCCGGTGACAATCCCCACCCAGGGTCCAAACAGCAGGCCGCCCGACATAATCGCCACGATACGTACATTGACGAGCGAACCTTCCACACTAATGCCCATATACGTCCCAAAAATGGCAAAAAGCCCGAAGATGGCCGTAACGGTCACAAGATCCTGCGGGCGATATTCTTCTTTTTGAAAAACAGCCTTGACTCGTGGAATTCGCGTTAGGACAAACAAACACATGAGCAGCAGTGAGCCGCGTTCAAACAATTGCAAAAAGATGGTGAGCGGATGCGAAGGGTCCATCTGATTGTCCACTCCTTTCCGGGAATTTCCCATTAGCGAAAAAAGAAGGCCGCCGGACTTCGCTCCGGCGGCCTTACAGGAGAGGCAGAGCCTCCCCCTCAGCCCATTCAGGTTCAGTCAATTAACTCGCCGCGGAACAGCTCCTGCGTCTCCAGCGAGCTTCTGAGCGTCTCATAGGACGGCGATGTCCAGAAGAACGAGTTCTCCACCAGCTTGGCCGCATCGTCGCGTGCCTGCTCCAACACCTTGAAGTCAGCGACCATATCGGCTACCTTGAATTCGGGCAGGCCGCTCTGCTTGGTGCCGAAGAAATCGCCAGGCCCACGCAGTTCAAGATCCCGACGGGAAACTTCAAAGCCATCATTCGTGTCGGTCATGACACCCATGCGCTGACGACCCAACTCGGATTTGGGATCGGCGATCAGCACGCAGTAGGAAGCATGCTGCCCCCGACCGACGCGCCCTCTCAGCTGATGCAGCTGCGACAGGCCAAAGCGATCCGCGTCCATGATGACCATCAGCGTCGCGTTCGGTACGTCTACGCCGACCTCGACTACCGTGGTCGAAACCAACAGCTGCGTCTCCCCGGCGTAGAACAGCCGCATCGTTTCTTCCTTCTCAGCGGCGCTCATTCGTCCGTGCAGCAGGCCGACCTTGTAGTCGGGCAGAGCCTGGCTCATCTGCATATGCAGATCAATGGCGTTCTGCACGTCAAGCTTCTCGGACTCCTCGATCAGCGGACAGATCATATAAGCCTGCCGCCCCTGGCTCACTTCGCGGCGAATGAAGCCGAGTACACGTTCCATCATCTCATGCTTGACCCAATACGTCTCAATCGGCACACGGCCCTTGGGACGTTCAGCAATTGTCGAGACATCCATATCGCCAAAGGCGGTAATCGCCAGCGTCCGTGGAATCGGCGTTGCCGTCATCGTCAGGACATCGGGATTGTAACCTTTGCGGCGCAGAACACTGCGCTGATTGACGCCGAAGCGATGCTGCTCGTCCGTCACGACAAGGCCAAGCGCCCGGAAATTAACGTCTTCCTGAATCAGCGCGTGCGTGCCAACCAGAATGTCGATCAAGCCCATTTGCAGACCAGCCAGCAGATCTTTGCGTTTGCGTCCGGTGACGCTGCTGGTCAGCAGGCCCACCGTGATGCCAAATGGCTCAAACATCTTCTGAAGTGAGCGGCTGTGCTGCTCGGCCAGAATCTCGGTAGGCACCATCAGCGCTCCCTGATAACCGGAACGTACGGTGGTGAACAGCGCAATCGCGGCCACCGCCGTCTTACCCGAACCTACATCGCCTTGAAGCAGGCGGTTCATGCAGGCCTCGGAGCGCATATCCTTAAGAATCTCCAGTTCGACATTCTTCTGGTCGTCAGTCAATTCAAAAGGCAGACTGCGTACAAACTCGCGGATGGTCGCATTGGGCGTCGTGTGCACAACGCCGTCACGGCGTTCCCGGTTCAAAGAGCGGAACGCCTGAAGCTTGAGCTGGAACAGGAACAATTCTTCGTAAACCATCCGTTTACGCGCTTCCTGGCCTTCGGCAATGTCACCGGGCTGGTGCAGCAGGCGAATTGCCTGCGGACGCGGCATCAGATCGTATTTCTTGACCAGATCTTCCGGCAGCACCTCTTCAAGATGCTCCCCATATTGATCGAGTGCGCTGCCAATTGCCTTGCGCAGCGAGTTCTGCGTCAGATTACCGGCTACCGAGTAGACCGGCTGAAGCGAACCGCTGCGAATGACGCCGCGATCGGGGAATTCCGACTGGGTGACATTCATTTGCAGACGACGTCCGTCCCATTTGCCGGTCAGAATAATCTCCCGATCCAGCTCCAATTGGTCTTTGAGATAGGTACGGTTGAACCATACGGCCGTAAACATCGAATAATCCGCCAGCACTTTGCAGCTCAGTTTGGTCTTCTTGCCGAAACGCTGCACGATAGGCATGCCGACGATCTTCGCCTGTACGGTCGCTTTGTCCCCGTCCTTCACGTCGCCGAGCGGTTTCTGCCGAAAGTCTTCGTAACGGAACGGAAAATATTCGATGAGATCCTTAACGGTAAAAATGCCAACGGCGTGAAGCTCCTCCGCTCTCCGGGCGCCCACACCGTTGACTTCTTTCACCGGGATTTGATCCAGGCGTATGTTCATGTTGTTCTCCCTTTATTTGACGGAAGGCCAGATATAGATCGCATTACAGCCCAGGCCCACGTGGGTGCCCACAACCGAGCCAATATGCGAATAGACCACATCGACCACTTCAAAATGCTGGCGCAGCAGCGCAAGAATCTCGTCGGCCGACTCCGGTTGAACCGTATGTCCAATCGCTACATCCACTCGGTCCACACCCGCCAGTTCCTGCTTGAACAGCTCAATGACCCGAGCCAGTGCTTTCTTGCGTCCTCTCGCCTTCTCTACGGCATAGATAACGCCTTCCTTGTCAATGGACAGGATGGGCTTGATATTCAGCAGCGTACCGAACAAGGCCGCCGCACGGCCAATGCGGCCGCCTTTTTGCAGATATTCCAGCGTATCGACGAGGAAATAAAGCTTCCGCGCCGTCTTGAGACGTTCGATCTCGGCTTGAATCTCCTGTGTGGTTGCTCCTGCCTGCGCCATCTCGGCCGCTCGTACGACCATGAAGCCAAATCCATAAGAAGCGGACAGCGAGTCGATCAGCGTAATATCCGCCTGCTCATTTTCCAGCAGCGACTTGCCGAGTGTAGCGGATTGGAACGTTCCGCTCATCCCCGTCGAGATATGGATCGAGATAATCGGCGCTCCGGGATGGGCGTCCAGAATTCGCTGATACGCAGCCGTAAAGTCCGCTGGCGAAGGCTGCGAAGTCGTCGGCAGCTTGTCGGCAGTAGGCAGTCGCCTGTAGAATTCAGGCGCCTTCATCTCCACGCCGTCAAGCAGCGCCTGATCGCCAAACATGACCTTGAGCGGGACAACCGTAATGCCCAGACGCTGTACCAGCTCCTCTGGAATATCAGACGTGCTGTCGGTTACGATAATCGGGTTCATCCTGTCACCGTCCTTTGAGATAGAGGTTCGGCTGAATGTCAACGGCGCGGCCTGTCCAAACCTACCTGTACGTAAAAATCAGCAATGTTCAGGACAATTCGCGCTCATTCAGCCGATTGTGGTGCGGAAGAAACGATGTTCGGTCTAAACTTCAACGGAGAACATATAGTCGTACACCGGCTGTCCACCCGTATGGAACTCCACCTCGGCGTCCGGGTACTGCTCGGTCAGCCACTCGACCAGTTCGGCCGTCTCGGCTTCCGAAGCGCCTTCTCCAGCCAGCAGAGTCACCACCTCGTCGCCGCTCTCAATCATGGCAGCCAGCAGATTGCGGCAGGTCGTCAGGCGATCTTCCGCCGTAGCCACGATCTTGGAATTGAAAATACCGATATAGTTGCCGGCTGTAATATCCAAGCCATCGAATGTCGTATCCCGTACAGCGTGGGTGATCTGTCCGGTCTTCACATGTTGAATGGCTTCATTCATCTGTTCTTCATTGGTTTCCGGGCTCTCGTCTTCCTGGAACGCCAGCGCAGCCGCGATTCCCTGCGGGATGCTCTTGCAAGGCACGACCGTAATCTGACGTTCGCCTTCCAGCAGATCACGCGCCTGTTGGGCAGCAAGCACGATGTTGGAGTTGTTCGGCAGCAGGAAGATATGCTGGGCGGACAATTGACCAATCGCATTCACAAAATCTTCGGTGCTTGGGTTCATGGTCTGTCCACCAGACAGCACAATGTCTACCCCTAGGCTCTTGAAGATCTCTTCGATGCCGGAACCGCTGGCGACCGCGATGAAGCCGTAAGGCGCCACTTCATCGGCTGGCAGAGCCGCAGGTTCTTCAGGAGCGGGAACCGGGGCGGGAATATCGGCGAACAGTTCTGGTGGAGCCGCTCCATCCATACCCGCGTGCAGCAGATCGCGGTGCTGTTCGCGCATGTTCAGGATGTGAATCTGGGTGATCTCCCCGTAACGCAGCGCCAGCGTCATCACTTCGCCCGGCGTCTTGGAGTGAACATGTACCTTTACGATGTCGTCATCTGCAATGATGATGATGGAATCCCCATTTACGGACAGCGCTTTCCGGAACGCCTCTTCGTCAAAAGCATCACGCGGGCCGTCTCCAAGTCCCCGATTGATAAAGAACTCCATGTCATACAGGAATTCGATGTTTTCGGTCTCCAGCTGGGCCTGGGCAGAAGCCTGAATATGCGAGGCAGCTGACGCTGAAGCAGCAGCCGAGGTCGAGGCAGCCGGTGTCTGGGATGAGGATGCCTGATTCGGCAGCGCTGTACCTGCGGAAGTCGAAGCCCCATTTTCCAGATAGTCCAGGAATCCTTCGTAAATGTAGACCAGACCCTGACCGCCGGAATCCACAACGCCGACCTGCTTGAGGACCGGAAGTTGGTCCGGCGTACGATCCAGTGCGTATTGGGCTTTGGCCAATACTTCACGCATCAATTCCACTACATCGGTCGTGCGGCGTGCATATGTGTTGGCATGTTTGGCTGCCTCACGAGCAACCGTGAGGATCGTTCCCTCAACCGGCTTGACGACTGCCTTATAGGCTGTCTCTACCCCAACCTGAAGGGCAGCCGCGAATTGAATCGCATTGAGTTCCTGATGCGAAGACGCATAACGACCAAAGCCGCGGAACAACTGCGACAGAATAACGCCCGAGTTACCGCGTGCGCCCATCAGCAGTCCTTTGGACAGAATGGTTGCCGACTGGCCAATCGAAGCCGAACTACGTTCCCGCAATTCAGTCACGCCTGCCGTCATCGTCAAATTCATGTTCGTGCCCGTGTCGCCGTCCGGCACCGGGAATACGTTCAGCGCATTGACATGTTCAGCCTGGCGCGAAAGTCTCTCCGCCCCCGCCAACACCATGCCGGTAAAATCAGTTCCGTTAATTGAACGCCTGCTCAATGAAAATTCCCCTTCCTAAACCTGCTGGATACGCGGAGACCCCTAATCGGCTGTCCCCGCTCTCTATTGATGTTCGAGACCCGTATGTTCATTCGCTGTATGCTCGCTTGCCTTCTACTTGATCGTGCGCGCATCGGAAACCAGGTTTCCGTCCCCCGCGATGGCGTGCGGGCCTCCTGCGGCCGAATCTGCTCGTCCACTGTGAAACCTATACGGACAGCTTCGCCTTTGGTCCCATACATCATGAGCCTTTTGCAAAATCCGGGCAAAAATTCAAAGCAGATTTTGCAAAAGGCCCCACCTAACATTGTACTATAAGCTTACGTAGAAATAAATAAAGTTTTTAGAACCGTTGACGGAGCTTTTTTTAGTGTGTTATGATTGTAGAAGTGTTGCTTATGTAGGTTTTATCTAAGCAAGGAGGTGTCATTCATGGCTCGCAGATGTTTTGTAACGGGTAAAAAACCAAGCTCCGGTAATCACGTTTCCCACGCTAACAACCGCAACCGTCGTTCTTGGGGAGTTAACGTCCAGAAGGTTCGCATCCTCGTAAACGGCAAACCGAAACGCGTATACGTCAGCACCCGGGCTCTTAAATCCGGTAAAGTGACTCGCGTTTAATCCCGATATAGACCGGAAAACACCTTCTTTTGAAGGTGTTTTTTAGTGCCCTATGTCCAAAAAGAACGGAGCGCACTTTCGCTCCGCTCTTTTTTTTGCATGACTGGAGCTAATTCGCTCAAAAAAGCCGAAAGACCACTTCGCACAGAAGCTGGACTTTCGGCTTTTTTCGCTTCCTATTTTCCTTTCGCCCGCTTAACCGTTACCGTGGCCTTTACAGCAATCCCATGCGATAACGAACCGCCGTCATGAGTACCGTAAAGAACAGGAAATACACGACCGTCCAGATGATAAACGCAATCCGTGGCCCTTTCCCTTCCAGACGACGGAAGTACCAGACCATCAACACCGCCGCCACCAGCCCGACCAACGCATTAAATGGGGTCGGCAGCAGGGTGAACAGCGAGATTAACAGACCGGCCAGCGAGGTGACCAACGCCAGCATCAGCGTTGACTTGAGGTTGTTCATACGCCGCGTTCCGCGCTTTCCCGAATCGCCTGAATGGCAGCGGCACGGTCACTTGCCCCATATACGGCACTGCCTGCTACCAGGACATCGGCACCAGCGGCTGCCACTTTGCCTGCGGTATCTGCCGCGATCCCCCCGTCCACTTCAATGCGCAGATCCGTCATCCCCAGCGAGTTCGCCAGTTCACGTGTCTCCCGAATCTTATGCACCGTACGCTCGATAAAGGCCTGCCCCCCGAATCCCGGGTTTACTGTCATAATCAGCACCAGATCCAGGTCTTCCAGCACTTCACGGATCGCCGATACCGGTGTGCCCGGATTTAAGGCCACGCCCGCTTTTACGCCCTGCTCCTTGATGAGATGAACCACACGATGCAGATGCACGCACGCCTCTGCGTGTACAGTAATCACCGAAGCTCCAGCCTTGGCGAAGTCCGGAATGTAATTCTCAGGGTTCTCAATCATGAGATGCACATCAAGCGGCAGCTTCGTAAGCGGTGCAATCGAACGCATAATGGGCGCACCAAATGAGATATTCGGCACAAAATGACCGTCCATCACATCCACATGCAGCCAGTCGGCGCCGCCATCTTCCACTTCCTTGACGTCCGCTCCCAGCTTGGAGAAGTCCGCCGACAAGATTGAAGGAGCAATCCATACCATATCTTTAGTACCTCCGTTTTTTATCTTTCATTTCCTGGTAAAAAGCCGCGTAGTGCTTATACCGACTTTCCGCGATCTCGCCGCGTTCCAGCGCATCCCGAACCTGACAGCCCGGCTCATGCAGATGCGTGCAGCCACGGAACTTGCAGCCGCCTTGCAGCGCCGCAAACTCGCGGAAGCAGCTCGACAATTCTTCAACGCCAAGCTCGAGGAAATCCAACTGGCTGAAGCCTGGTGTATCGGCAATATAGCCGCCACCTTCCAGCTCGACCAACTCCACATGCCGCGTTGTATGTCGGCCTCGGCCAAGCCGCAGACTGATCTCACTGGTCAGGAGATCGAGACTTGGGAACATCGCGTTGAGCAGCGATGATTTGCCAACGCCGGATTGACCGGACAAGACACTGATCTCTCCGGCCAGACGTTCACGCAGACGATCGGCACCCAGTCCTTGCGGAGAACTGGTCTCCAGTACCTCGTAGCCGATGGATTCGTACAGCCTTTTGGCCTTCTGTACAGCTTCTTGGGTCTCATTGTCATCCTCTTCAATGAGATCCATCTTTGTCAAGCAGATCAGCGCATCCAGACCTTCATGCTCGATATGCACCAAAAACTTATCCAGCAGATTCAGGCTCAGATCCGGTTCTTTAACCGAAAAAACCAGCACCGCCAGATTGACGTTCGCTACAGGTGGACGAATCAGCTCTGTCGTGCGCGGTTTCACTTCCGTCACCGTACCTTCGCCATTTTCGGTCAGGGCATAGACCACACGGTCGCCAACCAGAGGCGCTTTGCCCTTAATCCGAAACACTCCCCGTGCACGACATTGTATGGTGGAATCACCCGGAGCCGCTTCGTCGTCCTTGACATAATAATACCCACTTAGTGCTTTGACAATTAATCCTTCTGGCATGCTTCACCGTCCTTGTTATGTAACGGGAGAGGGCCGGACTTTCGTCCGGCCTTCTTGTGTCCCATCGATTGTTGGATTAGCGTCCTGGACCATTTCCGTTCCCATTCCCTTTTCCATTTCCTTTGCCCTTATTACCGGGAACTTCCGAATTTACTTTATCGACTACGGCTTTGCCAGGTGGAACGAAGGCAGAAGGATCTGTGCCTTCATCCGCTGGCTGTCCATCATCGGGCGGGACGAGGGTGTCGTCCGTTTGCGTACCATCGACATTCGCAGGATCATCCGGATTGGTGGTGTTATCCGGATTCTGCTCCTGCCCCTGATCGCCACCGTTATCGGCAGGCGGCTCAGTCGGTTCGGTTGGTTCAGTCGGTTCTTCTTCCGGAGGTGTCGTCGGTTCAGGTTCCTTCTGCGGAACTTCCGGCTGTTGGAACGTTCCCCGGCTTGCTTCGGTATAATCCACCGGATACGATTCCACCAGCTGACCATCCCGATAGACCATGACCACACCGTTACGGTTCGGTGCAAGCACCAGCGATACCGGGAAGATGCGAAGCGAGGTGATCTTATCCGATCCCAGACTGATCCGCTCTCCCCGGGCGTCGCTGTATTCGATGCGAACCTTCGTCGTTACGCCTTCCTGCGAAGGCTCAACCGGAACGTTAACCGTGAAGTTCAGCGCTTCAGGCGGATAACCGGAGCTAACCACAAACTTCACAGGCTGTCCCGGCTTGAGCTTCTCGCCTGGATCTGGACTCTGACTGATGACTTTGCCCTGCTCCACTGCAAAGCTTGGCTCCTCTGTGGAAGAAGGCGCAAGCGCCTGACCATTAATCAGATCCAGTGCTTCCTGGCGGGTCTTGCCCACCACTTCCGGCACTTCTTTCTCTTCGACACCCTTGCTTACGGTGAGCGTAACAGTCGCTTGATCGGGATCAAAGTCTTCGCCGGATTGCGGAGACTGCGTGATGACGGTTCCCGGATCGGCATCGTCAAACGCTTCGTTACGGACAATCCGATCCTCGGTGACTCCAAGCGCTACCAGCTGCCTGCGCGCTTCATCATAGTCGGTATTCGTCAGACCGGGCATCTTCTTGAGCGGCTTCTCCGATCCGACCGTCAGTAGAATCGAAGCCCCTTCCTTGACACTTAGCCCTTCCTGCTTGCTCTGCCTGAATACTTTGCCCGGTTCTGTAGAAGGATCATACTCATACTTCACGTCCTCGACAATCAGCCCATCTTCCGTCAACGTCGTCCGTGCCTGTGCTTCCGTCATGCCGATCACGTTCGGCACCTTGATCTCCGGAACCACCAACTGGCCTCGTACATAGATGACGATGAAGGCCATGATGCCCAGCAGCAGCAGCGTAAGGCCAATAATAAGCGCCGGCTTTTTCCAACCTTTTTTGCCTTTGCCCGCAGGCTGGGATTTGGACTTGCTTGCGGCATCTCCGCGCTGCATCTCGGAGGATGGGGGCGTATACGTCGAACGAATGGCCGGTACGACCAGGGTGCGATCCGTATCGTCGTTCTCTTCAAAAAGAACCTTCTGCTCCTCACGGCGTGAGGGCAGCAGGCAGGTATCGAGGTCACTTTGCATTTCTGCCGCAGATGCGTAACGTTCGGACGGATTTTTGCGCATCGCCCGAATGATGATATTCTCCACACTCTGCGGAATCATTGGATTCAGCTTGCGCGGCTCCTCGAAATCATCCTGAAGATGCTTGAGCGCCACACTGATTGGACTTTCCCCTTCATAGGGAAGCGCTCCAGTCAGCATCTGGTAGAGCACGATGCCCAGGGAATAGAGGTCGGATTTCTCTCCGGCCGTGACCCCTTTGGCATGTTCCGGAGAAAAATAATGCACCGAACCGACAACCGATCCGGTCTGGGTGATCGTCGTGGACGTTACGGCACGGGCAATCCCGAAGTCCGTCACTTTCACGCGTCCATTACGTCCAATCAGAATATTATGCGGCTTGATGTCACGGTGAATAATCTGATTGTTATGGGCATGATCGAGTGCATCACAGATCTGCGAAGCAATCCGAACCGCTTCTTCTGTAGGCAGAGGCGCCCGTTCCTTAATCACTTCGTCCAGATCCAGACCTTCGATATATTCCATGACAATATACTGCACTTCCCCATCCTGACCGACATCGTAGATGCTGACGATATTCGGATGGGACAGCGAAGCTGCCGATTGGGCTTCACGCCGGAAACGGCGAATGAATTCTTCATCGTGCATAAACTGCTGACGCAGCACCTTGACCGCGACAAAGCGGTTCAGCAGCAGGTCGAGCGCCTTATATACCAGCGCCATTCCCCCGCCGCCTACGCGCTCGAGAATCTCGTAGCGGCCGCTGAACACCTGACCGATCATTGTACCCACTCCTTCGTTGCCGGGTCTTGTCCGGCGCGTCCGTTTTCAAACAGGGCTACCGTAATGTTGTCGTCGCCCCCGGAATTCAGCGCCATGCGGACCAGCTTATGCGCCCGGTCATCCAGAGCCGTGCCTGGCTTCAGAACGGTTCGCTGCATTTCGGCTTCAGCTACAAAATTGCACAGACCATCACTGCACAAGATCAGCGCCTCGCCAGGTCTTAGATGAATCCGATTCAGATCGACCTTCACTTCAGGGTCAGTTCCGAGCGCCCTCGTCAGCACATTGCGACGGGGATGGGAACCAGCTTCCTTCTCACTGATCTGCCCACTTTTCAGCAGTTCATTGACCAATGTGTGATCGTCCGTCAAACGCTCGATCCCCTGAACCGTCACCTTATAGGCCCGACTGTCCCCGATATGAGCGATAATCCCTTCTTCGCCACTGAGCAGTACAGCAACCACGGTCGTGCCCATGTTATGGTAACGAATGTCGGATTCTCCCTTGCGGTAGACCACTTCATTAGCGTGCAGAATCGCATCGCTGAGTGCGGCTTCGCAGGCTTCGATCGACAGACCCGGTTCCAATCCGCTGAGATCGGCAACCAGAGTCTCCACGGTGAGTCGGCTGGCCGTGTCTCCGGCCAGATGGCCGCCCATCCCGTCCGCGACGATGCCAAGGGTGTAGCCGCCCGGCTTGATGCGGCCCACCCATGACAGATCTTCGTTGACGGTGCGTACATTTCCGATATGCGTTGCATGAACGGTATGAATCACCTAACTCACCTCGCAGACTTTTCCTGTCCTTTTTCCATATGCTTGGCACGCAGCTGACCGCAGGCCGCGGCGATGTCGTGACCTTGTTCGCGGCGAATGGTCGCATTGATTCCATTTTCCGTCAGGATACGCTGGAAGTTGAAGATGTCGCTGCGCGACGTCCGCACGTATTTGCGTTCCGGCACGTGGTTAACCGGAATCAGGTTGACGTGCGCCATACGCGTCTTGAGCACATCCGCCAATTCCTGTGCGTGTTCGGCCTGGTCATTTACCCCGCCGATCAGTGCGTATTCAAAGGTGAGGCGGCGTCCCGTCTTCTCGACATAATAGTCCAGCGACTCAATGACATCATCGAATGGGAAACGACGGTTAACCGGCATCAGCTTGGAACGGAGCTTGTCGTTCGGTGCATGAATGGAGATCGCCAGGTTGATCTGCGTGTCTTCGTCAGCAAACTTGTAGATACTCGGTACGATGCCGCTTGTCGAGACGGTGATGTGGCGCTGTCCAATGTTCAGACCCTTCTCGTGGATCATGATCCGCAGGAATTTCATTGTGGCGTCATAGTTCTCGAATGGCTCACCGGAGCCCATAATCACGATGCTGCTGACGCGCTCGCCATCCTTGTCGAGAATCTTCTGCGCTTCAACAACCTGAGCCACGATCTCGCCTGCCGTCAGGTTGCGCTTGAGTCCACCCAGTGTGGACGCACAGAACGTGCAGCCGATGCGGCAGCCCACCTGCGTAGTAACGCAGACACTGTTGCCGTAGTTGTGCTTCATAACTACCGTTTCGATCGCATGTTCATCGTGCAGACCAAACAGGAATTTCACCGTACCATCTTTGGATTGGAACTTGGTGATCTCGCTCAGTGTAACAAAAGCGAACTGCTCATCCAGCTTCGCACGCAGCGTCTTCGACAGATTGGTCATCTCCTCGAAGCTGGATACGCGCTTCACGTACAGCCAATCGAAGATCTGGTCGGCGCGGAAGGCGGCTTCGCCATTCTCTTTGACCCAGGCTTGCAGGTCATCGAGGTTGTAATCGTATATGAAAGGTTTCATGTTGTTGGTTATCCCCTGTTCGTTGAAAATATAAATGCGTTGACTTTACGGCTTTCCATCTTATCTATATTAGCACAAAAGCCGTCCATGCTAAAGAAGAACCCCGGCCGTCCCATGTCAGCTACGGCGGAGGTCCTCCTGGTTATATCGGACAATGCGGCTTTTTGAGCGACTTTTTGCGAAAAAAAGTTAGCGTCATTCTTGGATTTTCTGCTGATTTATGCTCTCTTCATCTCTTCATGAAGCTGTGAACCGTTCGATCCATTCTCTTGCGATCAGCTCCGGCGACGCAGACGAGCGATATAGAATCCATCGGAACCAAACTGGTTCGGCAGAATTTGCACACCGGCGCCGCCGCTCTGCGGCAGGGAAGCCAGGGCGTCCACCTCAAAAGGTTCTGCGACAAATTCGGCATGGTCGCGCAGGAATTCGGCCACGGCACGCTGATTCTCCTCGCGTTCGATCGTGCAGGTGCTGTACACCAGAATACCACCCGGTTTCACCAGACCAGACACTGAATTCAGCATCTGGCGCTGAAGTCTGGCGATGGCTGCGGTATCTTCCGGGGTCTTGGCCCAGCGCAGATCCGGCTTGCGGCGAATGACCCCGAATCCGGAACAAGGTGCATCCAGAAGCACACGGTCAAAGGAAGCCGGCGGATAATGATCCTTCAGCGCCAGCGCGTCTCCAATGCTGCTCTCTACCGAAGTCAGACCGAGGCGTTCCGTCTGTTCCTGAATGAGCTTCTGTTTGTGTTCATGCAGATCGTTGGCGACGATCCGGCCCTTATCGCCCATCTTCTCGGCGATATGCGCCGTCTTGCCTCCCGGAGCAGCGCAGCAGTCCAGCACGCTCATGCCCGGCTGCGGGTCGAGGGCTTCGGCGACCAGCATAGAACTTTCATCCTGAATGCTGTAGCGGCCATCCCGATACAGCCCATCGTTGGCCATATTACCGCCGCTCTCCACGACGATTCCCTGTGACGCCAGTTCCGAGACGCGAACTTCACGGCCTTCCGCCTCCAGCTCACGCAGCAGCTCATCACGCCCGACCCGCAGGGTGTTAACACGAATACTAACCTTAGGCGGCTGGTTGTTGGCTGCACAGATGGCCTCTGCCGTGTCTTCGCCGTATTGTGCGATCCAACGCTCTACCAGCCACTGCGGATGCGAATGTTCCAGCGCAATCCGCTCGGCGGTCGGCAGATCCTGAGGCAGGATCAACTGATCCTCTTCACGCAAAATACTGCGCAGTACACCGTTTATCATCGATGCAATCCCCTGATGACCACGTTTCTTGGCAATCTCGACGGCCTCGTTCACCGCCGCATGAGGCGGAATCCGATCCAGGTAGCGGATCTGATACAGCGACATGCGCAGCAGGGCGCGTACCCACGGATTCAGCCGCTTAACGCCGCTCTTGATAAAGTGGTTCAGGAAATAATCCAATGTGGCCTGGCGAGCAATCGTGCCATAGACCAGCTCTGTTGCCAAGCCCGCATCTGCCGGGCTGAGTTCCGCCTGCTGAAGCGAACGGTTCAGCAGCAGATTGCTGTAGGCGCCGCCTTCATCGACGCCTGCCAGTACGTTCAGCGCGACCTCGCGTGCGGTCGCGTCTACTTTACGACGGCGCGGGCGCGGAGCCTCGCCGCCCTTTGCCGCTTTGGCCGCGATTCGCTCGGCCGCGCTGGTTGGCTTCGCCGGACGCGGCGACTTGTCTGCCGCGCTTCCCGCAGCTGCCGACTTCGGAGCCGCTCCGCGAGCGGCCTCCGGCTTGGCCGCCGCACGACCCGGGGCAGCCGATCCAGCGGCTGCCGTCCGGCCCGCAGACGCAGAGGCTGCGGGCTTGCCTGACTGCGCCGGACGCGAACCCGGCGCAGGCTTGCCATAAGCAGCCGGTTTGCTTCCGGCTGCGGGCTTCGCGCCGGACGCAGACCCGGCGCTGCCGGCTGTGCGGCCATTGCTTCGGCCGCCCGCACCTGCATCCGCGTGGAATCCTCCTCCACGCTTGGACGGCGAAGCCGTCTTCCCGGCCGACGAAGACCGGCTCATGGAAGAGGACTTCCCGGCAGCCTGGCCTGCTGCCGATTTGGACTTGCCTGCCCCGCCGCCCTGCTTCGCGGCGATCCGCATCTCGGCGCCCGACGCATTGCCGCGCCGGTCGGCAGATTTCTTGCCTCCGGTGGACGAAGGTTTGCGTCCATCACCCTTGGAACGTGAGGAATTTGGGGATGAAGCTGGGGTCGCGTTCGGATCGAATCCACCAGCAGATTTTGCTTTTTTGGATGTGTCGCCAAACATCCGAATTCCTGATCCCGACGATTTTTTGCCGTTTTCTCCGTTCCCGCTCATCCCAACACCGCCCCTGCACGCATGGAAGTTCCCCGAGCGAACTCGGACACCGACATGGCTTTTTTCCCTGCTGGCTGTACTTGGGTCAGACGTACGGCACCGCCGCCGCAGGCCACTACAATCGCTTTGTCGTTCACATCCAGCACCGTTCCCGGTGCCGCACCCGGCTCCGGTCCATCTTCTTCCGGACGTTCGACCTGCCAGACCTTGAAGGTCTCGCCATTCCAGAGCGTATAGCCGCCGGAGAATGGAGACAATCCGCGTACCTGGTTGAAGATTTCGCGCGGCGAACGATTCCAGTCGATTCGTTCATCTTCGCGGGTCAGATTCGGCGCATACGTCGCCAGCGACTCATCCTGCGGCTGGGCTTCAACCCGACCTTCCAGCAGGCGCGGCAGCTCTCGTTTGAGCAGGGCAGCTCCGGCTTGACTCATTTTCTCAAACAAGCTGCCGGAAGTATCTTCGTCCGTAATCTCCACTTCTTCGACAGCAATCATATCCCCCGTATCCATCCCCTGGGCCATGTACATTAGGGTGATTCCGGTCTTCGTCTCTCCATTGATGATCGCCCGTTGAATTGGAGCGCCGCCCCGGTAAGCGGGCAGCAGGGAGCCGTGAACGTTAACGCAGCCCAGTTCCGGAACTTCCAGCAGCGACTTGGGCAGAATCTGTCCATAGGCCGCCGTCACAATCAGGTCGGGATGGAAGGAAGCCAGTTCCTCCACCGCGTCCTTATCCCGCATCCGCTCCGGTTGAAGCACCGGCAAATGGTGTTTGAGTGCTGCCTGCTTCACAGGCGACGGGGTCAGCACCTTTTTGCGCCCCTGTGGACGGTCAGGCTGTGTCACCACTGCTACAATATTACATTCCGATTCCAACAATGCTTCCAGGCAGGACACCGCAAACTGCGGGGTTCCCATAAATACGACTCTCTTCATTTCGCTCACTCCTTCGCCGCGCTCTCTTGGGCTGGTTCGTATATTTTATCCGCCACATCCGTAAACAGCACGCCGTTCAGATGATCGATCTCATGCTGGAACGCCCGAGCCAACAGGCCGCTGCCCGTCACCGTAAATTCTTCCCCTTCACGGTTCAGGCCCTTGACCGTCACGTTCATCGCGCGACGGACATCGCCGTTCAGGCCGGGAATACTCAGACAGCCTTCAGGTCCGATCTGCTCGCCGTCGCGTTCCATAATTTCCGGATTAATCATGGCAATCAGGCCATGTTCATCGCCGACATCGATCACAATGATCCGCTTCAAGATTCCCACCTGCGGTGCAGCAAGTCCCACACCATCCGCATCATACATCGTTTCTGCCATGTCATCCATCAACTTCTGGACATTGGGCGTAATTTTGGTAACTTCTTTTGCTTTTTTATGCAGAACCTCATCCGGTTCTTTTACAATCAGTCGAATTGCCATGGTCTAGCACCTTCCTCTTAAACTTGTCATCGTCGATCTATTTTGCCTATTTTTCATATACGGCTCTTGAACTGTCCGGACGCCAAGGTCATTTTGTCCGCCCCATAAAAAAGACGCGGGGGACCGCGTCACATCATGACTTGAGGGTCCACGTCGATACTGATGAGCAGATCCTGCTCCTTCGCCGTATCCTCCAGTTCATCCGCGATTTCCCGCGCCAGCAGGGCGGCGTCCATATCTCCACGCCATTTTATCATACATTGAAATCGGTATCTATTTTTGATCCGGGGGATAGGCGAAGCGATTGGCCCCAGCAGATCCAGCACATTCGGTGCCAATTTATCCATTCGGGCCAGCCATCCCTTGGCTCTTGCCTTTTCCTTGACCATCGCTGCATAGTTCTCTGCCATCCGCACAACCACCGGAAGCTGTTCATGCGAGAACGTCACCAGAATCAAGCGGCAGTAAGGCGGATAACCCAATTTACGCCGATGCCCCAGCTCCTCACGCACGAAGGAATGATAATCATGCTTTGAGGCATGCTGAATCGAATAATGGTCAGGATTATAGGATTGGATAAAGACTTCCCCCGGCAGGTGATGCCGCCCGGCGCGTCCAGCTACCTGAGTCAGCAGTTGAAACGTCTTTTCCCCCGCCCGAAAATCCGGCAGGTTCAGCGCTGAATCGGCAGCAATCACGCCTACCAGCGTTACGTCCGGAAAATCGAGTCCCTTGGCGACCATCTGTGTACCCAGCAGCACATCGGCTTTTTTATCCCGGAACTGCTGAAGCAGCTTCTCGTGGGAACCTTTTTCACTGGTGGTATCTACGTCCATGCGAACAACGCGAATTCCTGGAAACAACTTTGCCAATTCCTCTTCCACCCGCTGCGTCCCTGTACCGAAGTAGCGAATATGCTCACTGCCACATTCCGGACAAGTCTCGGGAACTGGCTCGGCATGACCGCAGTAATGGCAGCGCAGATTGTTGGAACGCTGGTGATAGGTCAGCGAGATGTCACAGTTCGGACATTCCGCTACATAACCGCAGGTTCGGCACATGACGAATGTTGAATAGCCGCGCCGGTTTAACAGAAGCACCGTCTGTTCCTGACGCTCCAGCCGCTGCTGGATCGCCTTGTGCAGATCCCGGCTGAACATCGAGCGATTGCCTTCCTTCAGCTCCTCACGCATATCTACAATCTGGACGCCTGGCAGTTCACTGCCCAGCGCACGAATCGAGATTTCGGCCAACAGCGGCGAGAAATGCGGATCACTCTGCGAACGTGCCGCATGATAGGACTCCAGCGACGGCGTGGCCGAACCCAGAATCACAACGGCCTGATGCTGTTCTGCCCGCTTAACCGCTACATTTCGCGCATGATACTTCGGACTTTCTTCCTGCTTGTACGAGGATTCATGCTCCTCATCCATGACAATCAGGCCAATATCCTTAAACGGAGCAAAAACCGCAGAACGTGCCCCGATCGCCACCTGCACCCGTCCCTCACGAATCTTGCGCCATTCATCATAACGTTCCCCGCCGGATAGACGGCTGTGCATCACCGCAACCTTTGAGCCAAACCGACTCTTGAAGCGCTCCACCATCTGCGGAGTCAGCGAGATTTCCGGTACCAGCACAATCGCCTGCCGGCCCTGTGCGATGCAGCGTTCAATCGACTGCAAATACACTTCCGTCTTGCCGCTGCCCGTGATACCGTGCAGAAGGAACACGCCTTCTCGCCGTGCATGTAATCGGGCAATGACCGCGTCATACACCTGCTGCTGTTCACCGGTCAGTTTGGGTGCCTGACTGGGTTTGAAGCTGCGGCCCGCATACGGATCACGGAAGACTTCCACATCTTCAATCCGTACCAGACCCTTCTCTTCCAGCGACTTGACTGTACTGGCGGTAACGCCAAGCGTACTGAGGACATCTTTCATCGCCATCTTGACGCCAAGTTCCATGAGGAACTCGAAGACTTCCTTTTGCTTTTTGGCGCGAGCCGGGAAGTTCTCCAGTTCCTGCTGCGCCCGCTCCGCATCCACGTTCAGTGCAACGGTCTTGACCGTCTTGCGCCCCATACGGTCACGGATCTCCTGACTCTCGAACAGCAGCCCGCCGCGAATCATCGCCTGAACCACTTTCTCCCGACCCGGAAAATGCTGTCTGAGCTGCTCTGCTTTGACTTGACCACGGCTGCGCACATGCTCCAGAATCTCGCGCGCACCCGCCACATCCGGCTCGGCAGACGTTCCAAACAGCGACAATTCTTCGGAATGATCTTCTGGAAGTTCAGCCAGCAATCGCTGAATCTCGGCTCGTTCAACATCCTCTTCTTCGGGTGGAGAAGCATGAATAAACCGCTCCGCCTTGCCCTTGAGTGCCGAAGGGATCATCGCTTGAAGAGCCGTCGTCTCATGACAGGCATATTTATCCGCAATCCAGCCGCCCAGCTCGACCAGATCCGCTGGCAGCGGCGGAACCAGATCAAGCAGCTCGCGGATGGGCTTAATGCGTCCATGCTTATATTCACTCTCATCCGTCAGCCCCACGACAAACCCCTGGACGGTTCTCCCGCCAAAAGGAACACCCACCCGGCTGCCGACGGCGATCCATTCCTGCATCTCCTGCGGAATCCGGTAGTCGAACGGCCGGCTTACCGCCCGCACCGGTACGTCTACGATCACCCGCGCGAAGTTCATCGCAATGCTCCCTGACCGAGACGCCGCGAAGCTTCGAGCAGAATCTCGCGTGCCGTATCATATTTGGACTGCTTGGGCAGATCCGCAATCGGGCCTTCCGGCCCAAACAGACGCACAATATTGGTGTCCGAACCAAAGCCCGCTCCAGTCTGGGTCACGTCATTGGCGACCAGCATGTCACAGTTCTTGCGTTGGAGCTTCTCTGCCGCATAGGTATCCAGATCATGCGTTTCCGCCGCGAACCCGATCAGGAACTGATGCTCCTTCTGGGCGCCAAGCGTTTGCAGAACGTCTACCGTTTTGACCAGCTCAAGTGCCATGGTATCGCCGATTTTTTTGATCTTGCGCGGTGAACTGGACTTAGGCCGATAATCGGCAATAGCCGCCGACATAATCAGCATGTCCGTATTCGGCCATGCGTTCAGGCAGGCCTCATACATATCTTCCGCCGATTCGACACGCAGGGTGGGAATATCTGCTGGCAGCGGAATCTGTACTTTACCGGCAATCAGCTTCACCTCAGCGCCCAAATCCCGGGCAGCCTGAGCCAATGCCACGCCCATTTTGCCTGAGGAATCATTGGTGATATACCGTACGGGGTCAATCCGTTCAATGGTTCCTCCAGCCGTCACCAGCACTTTTTTACCACTCAGAGGTTCGTCAATTTTGGTCATGGCGGTCGTGTCCTGTGCAGTTAGATGACCAGCCAGACCTCGCTCGGAGGCTCCCCCGGCGGTGGCAAACAGGGTTTCCCCGGCAGCCTCTTCAGATGAAGCTGCGGAAGGCGGCAGATTTAGCGGACCCGGATCATGGAAGGTCGGCTCCATAGAGTTCCCCTCGTCGGAGACGAACGGTGCAGCCATAGACGATGCGTTTATCGACAGAGACGAAGGTCCGGCGTCTGTACCCGATTCACGCTGCTCGAAGAAGCGCCGTAGCACTTCGACGATCGTTTCCGGTTCTTCCAGACGACCCTTGCCGACATAACCGCAGGCTAACATGCCTTCTCCAGGCTCGATCATCATGACGCCGCGTTCAACCAACGTCTGCATATTCTGAGCCACTGCCGGATGGGTATACATATGCACATTCATCGCGGGCGCTACCATAACTGGAGCCGTCACGGCAAGCAGCGTCGTGGACAGCATATCGTCAGCCAGTCCATGCGCCATCTTGCCAATGATATTGGCTGTAGCCGGTGCAATCAGCACCAGATCCGCCCAATCCGCCAGATCAATATGATTCACAACCTTGGGGTTCCGTTCGTCGAAGGTATCGGTGTGCACCGGATGATGCGTCAATACCTGAAGTGTCAGCGCCGGAATGAACTGCTGCGCCGAATCGGTCATGATGACCTGTACCTGCGCACCGGCCTTGGTCAATTGGCTGCATAACGTTGCGGCTTTGTAGGCGGCAATGCCCCCTGTTACGCCGAGTAGAATGTTCTTCCCGTTTAACATGGCCTATTTCCCCCTTCTGAAAAAAAATAACAACCTCATCGGTTGTTAAGGATCACGCCTTACGGCCTGGCGTCTACCCCGTCAAACGGGATAAACGCTTATTCTGCCTGTCTTCCGGCATGGTGCCGTCAGGTCCTTTATCGTATGCAAACGTTCCTTACAGGTTCCGCTTGCCTTTTTGTTCTTCAACCACTTCGTTTTCGTCACGTGCTTCCAGTTTGATGTAGTCACCATAGATTTCTTCAAGCGCTACGCCTACTTGTTTGTGCGACTTCGGGCGTTGAAGCTCCGATTCCGAGCCTTCGCGCAGTTGTCTTGCACGTCTGCTGGCTGCTACGACCAGGGAATATTTGCTGTCCACTTTGGTCATGATTTTGTCGATGGAAGGATATAGCATGTAGGTATCGTCCTCTCTGATGGCTCCACCTGAAGGTGCGGACTGACCGCTGCCTGTCAGGAGAAGAATGTCCGGTTGCCCGGTAATGGGATTGCTGATGGTCGGCTTCGTCTACAGCGAACAACGCGCTACTTGGCGATCCGACAGTGCTCCGCAACGATAATCGACTCGATCCGCATGCAGGCCTTATCGACTTCGTCGTTCACAACAGCATAATCATAATGACGCATTAACGCAATCTCTTCTTCGGCTACCGACATGCGATTGTCGATGACCGATTCCGTCTCTGTGCCGCGTCCAACGATGCGGTCTTTCAGTTCCTTGAGTGAAGGCGGAGTCAGGAAAATAAATACGCCGTCGGGGAAAGTCTCCTTCACCTTGAGCGCACCCTGCACTTCGATCTCCAAAATGATGTCATTGCCCGCTTCAATCGTCTGCTCGACGAAATCACGCGGTGTTCCATAAAAGTTCTCGACATACTGCGCGTACTCCAGCAGTTGGTCGTTTTCGATCATCTGCCGAAACTCTTCCTGGCTTTTGAAAAAATAGTTAACCCCGTGCTGCTCGCCTTCACGCGGGGAACGCGTAGTTGCCGATACGGAATATACGAGTCCTGGCAATCTCTTGCGAAGTGCGCTGCACACGGTTCCCTTTCCGACTCCCGACGGCCCGGATAATACAATCAATAACCCTTTAGACATAGTTCTCTCCATTTATTCGTCGTTATCGTCGTCTTTGGTAGACAGACGGTGCGCCACCGTCTCCGGCTGTACCGCGGACAAAATCACATGGTCACTGTCGGTAATGATGACAGCACGCGTTCGGCGCCCGTAAGTGGCATCAATTAACATATGCCTGTCCCGTGCCTCTTGAATGATCCGCTTGATTGGCGCGGATTCCGGGCTTACGATGGAAATGATTCGGTTGGCCGATACAATATTCCCGAAGCCGATATTAATGAGCTTGATTGCCATGTCCAGGTTTTCCCCCTAATCATTGTTCCTCTTTCTGTAAGTCGGGCACGGCGCCCGGCCGTTATTCGAGATTGGCCGCCTGCTCACGCATCTTCTCAAGCTCTGCCTTCATCTCGACGACATGGCCACCGAGCGCCAGATGATTCGCCTTCGAGCCGATCGTATTGACCTCTCTATTCATTTCCTGAATCAAAAAGTCCAACTTGCGCCCTTTGGGTTCACTGCCCTCCAGCAATTCCTTGCACTGCTCAAAATGACTGCCCAGCCGTGCAAGCTCCTCATCAATGCTGCATCGATCCGCGAACAAAGCCACTTCCATCCCCAGACGGTGTTCGTCCAGCGTAAAGCTTCCATCCTGAAGCTCAGTCAGCCTCTGCCTTAGCTTCAGGCGATAATCCTCAACCACGGTTGGGGCCAATCGGAGCAGCTCCCTTCGGGCCGCCGCCAGATTGGACAAACGAAGCTGGCAGTCCCGAATCAGGTGTGCGCCTTCGATGCCGCGCATGCTCACCAATTGGCCAAGTGCCTGCGTCAGGCCTTCGCGGAGCGCCTCTTCCCAATCCGTATCGTCGCCCTGAGGCGGCGCTTCGGTGGGCAGCATAACGTCCGGAAGCGCCAGCAGCTCGGCCGCGCCAAGCCTTCCGTCAATTCCGTATGATTGTTCCAATTCGCGTGCGGCACGGATATAAGATTCGGCCGCAGCTCGATTCAGCATCATTGAACCTTCTGACAAATCGCTTTCTCTTGTGACGTATACGTCAATCCGTCCGCGCCTGACATGCTGCTGTACAAGCCGCCGGAGTCCATCCTCATAACTGTTCCATTCCCGGGGCATCCGAAGTACGACTTCGCAGTAGCGATGATTGACGGATTTGACCTCAAATTGAATTTTGTATCCACCCAACTGCATGGTGGATTGACCGTAGCCGGTCATGCTGAAAGACATCGTCATCACATCCGTTACCCTATTTTAATGGATTATGCACCTCGAAACAAGGGGGACGGCACTTGTTTGCGAATTCTCGTTCCCTAGCGCCGCCTTTCGCCTGTTTTCACCCAATTTCGCCTCATCACGAATAGATATTCCCCTTGCTTATCTTGAATCCAAGATATATACTGAAATTAATAAAGCAACTTTATAATTTAAATCAAGGAGATGAAACTCATGCAGCTGCTCGGACAACATCATGTCTCATTGATGACTGGCAAGGCGGAACGCAACTTTGATTTCTTCACCCGTGTGCTGGGCATGCGTCTGGTCAAAAAATCGGTCAATCAGGATAATACGACTTCCTACCACCTGTTTTACGGAGATGCCGTGGCCAGCCCCGGCACCGAGGTTACTTATTTTGATTACCCGGGAATTGGCCCTTCCTATCCGGGAGTCTCCAGCATTTCTTCCACTTCTCTTCGCGTGCCTACGACCGAATCGCTGCATTTCTGGGCAAAACGATTCGATTCGCTGAACATTAAGCGCGGGGAGATTCTGCCGCGTGCAGGACGCAATACGCTGTTCTTTGAAGACTTTGAAGGCACCCAGCTGATTCTGGCGGCTGACAACGGGGAAGCGGGTGTGGCACCCGGGCAGCCGTGGAACACGGCAGACATTCCGCTGGAACATGCCATCGTGGGACTTGGCCCGGTGACGCTCACCGTGGCAGACCCCAAGCCTACGGCGCTTGTATTGACCCAATTGATGGGCTTCCGTCGAATCGGAAGTTATCCTTCTCCTGCGGGTGATTTTGCCGAGATTGAAGTATTCGCTACCGGCGAAGGCGGTTCCGGTGCTGAAGTGCATCTGGAAGCACGACCCGATCTTCCTCACTTTCGGCTGGGTCGGGGCGGCGTTCATCACGTAGCGTTCCGTATTCCCAACGAAGAAGAATATACCAAGTGGATTAACCGGATTGCCGCAAGTGGACTGCCCAACTCGGGACGCGTAGACCGCGATTACTTCCGTGCCCTGTACTTCCGCGAACCTAATGGTATCCTGTTTGAACTTTCTACCGATACACCCGGATTCGACATCGACGAACCGATCGAATCGCTGGGCGAGAAGCTGGGACTGCCCTCCTTCCTTGAACACCGCCGAGCCGAGATTGAAGCCAACCTTCGGCCGCTGGAATGGTAAGTCCAGACACACGATGATGGACGCCCCATCAAGCATCAGGGATGCCCAACAAGCCAGAAGACAGCAGCGAACAATCAATTGATCCCATACAAAAACCGCAGGAACGCGGCTTCTCATTCTCCCTCGACTTAAATCGGGGGGAAGATAAGAGAGCGTTCCTGCGGTTCTTTTTGCGCCAATTCGACTCTTCTATTATTCAGCCAGCTTGCCCGTGTAGACAAATGCAGCGGGACCGGTCATATAGACATGATTGTCGGCTTCATTCCATTCAATAAACAGGTCGCCGCCTTTGAGCGATACTGTTGCTTCGCGTTCGCTGTGACCGTTCAGTACCGAAGACACCAGCGTTGCACAGGCTCCAGTTCCGCAGGCCAGTGTAGGTCCGGCTCCACGTTCCCAGACGCGCATATCAATTTGCTCCCGGCTGTTTACCGTAGCAAATTCGACGTTGACCTTTTTCGGGAACAGCGGGTGCTTCTCCAGCACGGGTCCCCACTTGGCAAGGTCAAAGTTCACGGCATCGTCCACGTAGATGACGCAGTGTGGGTTGCCCATGGATACGGCGGTAAACTGGAATGTCTCTCCCAGTGCTTCGATCGGCTGATCGACAACGGGCTCTCCGTCTACAGCAACCGGAATTTTCGCCCCTTCAAGAATTGGAGCGCCCATATCTACACGCACCGTCTGCGCGACGCCATTTTCAGCTTGAATCGTCAGCGGCTGTACGCCTGCACCAATCGTCTCGATCGTCAGGCTCTCGCCCGAGACCAGCTTGTGGTCATAGACATATTTGGCCACGCAGCGAATGGCGTTGCCGCACTGCTCGGCTTCCGAACCGTCCGAGTTCATGATTCTCATCTTGAAGTCCGCCTGCTCCGAAGGCAGAATGTAGACCAGGCCATCTGCGCCGATCCCGAAGAAACGATCGCACACCTGTACCGCCAGCTCGGCGGCATGAGCCGGAAGTTCCGACTCTCCGTATACGACCACAAAATCGTTACCCAATCCGTGCATTTTTGTGAATTCCATTCTCTCTATTCCACTCCTTATCGTCTTCGAGTCGAGGGCAATGAATCTTCCCAATTCGCCCGAGAAGTTGACGAAAGCCCTCGTTTCGATCAATATAGATCTTACCCGCGTCCGTTCGCGGAGTCCGTCCGAGGCGGCTCCGAATTCAGGGCCTCCCGAACGTTCCTGCCGCGAAAGCTACATTAACTAAGATACCTGAACGACCGCGTGATTACTATTGATTTTCTGTGTGAAATTTTGTGTTTTTCCGCGCGGTCAGTCTCACATCCCCTAATGAATCGTTCAATCGGACGTACAGAAAGAAGGTCGTTATAGATGGCACTGGATGGAATTGTGACTCGTGCGATCGCTGCTGAACTGTCTTCCCTACAAGGAGCACGTATCGGTAAAGTGCATCAACCTTCGGACAGCGACATCGTCTTTCAGATCCGCTCCCGCGAAGGTAACAAGAAACTGCTGCTGTCCGCCAGCCTGACTTATCCGCGGATTCAATTCACCGAACAATCCTATATGAATCCTCCAGAAGCGCCCATGTTCTGCATGCTGCTGCGCAAACACTGCGAAGGCGGCGTAATTGAAAAAATCGAACAGGTTGGCATGGAACGGATTTTGCATTTCTGGATTCGCCAGCGTGACGAGGTGGGCGACGTTTCGCTCAAAAAATTAATCGTCGAGCTGATGGGACGCCACAGCAATATCATCCTGCTGGATGCCGCAACCGGGGCAATCCTCGACGGGATTCACCATGTGACCCCAGCGATCAGCAGCTATCGGGTGGTTATGCCGGGATTCCAATATCAAGAACCTCCCCAGCAGCATAAACTTGATCCTCTGGAAGCCAGCGAAGCGCAGTTTATGCAGCACTGGAACGAAAATATCACCACACCTCCGATCAATCGGATCGTGGAAGCTTATACAGGCGTCAGCCCGCTGATCGCCCAGGAAGTGCTGCATCGTGCAGCGTCTGGCAGCGGCGTGGAAAATGAGGAATCCGGCACAGATGCCGCTTCGGTCTGGAAAGCGTTCGATGGTTTGATGGGCGAAGTACGGGAAGGCCGCTTCGCGCCCTGCACCGGCCTCAACGCACGCGGCAAGCTGATCTTCTCCGCCGTGCCGCTGACGCTAATTGAAGGCGAACGACGGGAATTCGACTCGATCAGCGTCTGCATGGAACATTATTATGGAGACAAAGCCGATCGGGACACCGTGAAGCAGAAGGTTGGCGACCTCATCAAGTTCCTGCAAAATGAGCGTGGCAAAAACGTCAAAAAGCTGGATCATTTGGCGGAAGATCTAGAGGAAGCACAGGATGCCGAACAGTACCGCATCTACGGCGAGCTGCTGTTTGCTTCGCTGCATGAGCTTCAGCGCGGGATGAAGGAAATCGAGCTGGTCAACTTCTATGATGAGGAGCAGCGTCCGGTAAAAATTTCGCTTGATCCCCTGCTGAATCCGTCAGACAATGCCCAACGTTACTTCAAAAAGTACAACAAATATAAAAATAGTCTCGCCGTAATCGACGAACAGATCAAAAAAACGCACGAAGAGATCGCTTATATGGATAATCTGCTTCAACAGTTAAATGATGCTTCGCTGCGTGATGTGGACGAGATTCGTGCCGAGCTGGCTGAACAGGGTTATGTTCGCAACCGGGCTGCCCGTGGCAGCAAAAAGAAGAAAAAGAACGACAAACCGACGCTGCATCTGTACACGTCGTCGGAAGGCATCGACATCTATGTGGGCAAAAACAATCTGCAAAACGAGTTTATTACCAATCGTCTGGCTCACTCCAGCGATACGTGGCTGCATACCAAGGACATTCCGGGCTCTCACGTGTTGATCCGCAGCGCGGAATACGGCGAAGCCACTCTAAACGAAGCAGCGCAGTTGGCTGCCTATTTTAGTCAGGCCAAGCACTCCAGCAGCGTCCCTGTAGATACCACCCAGGTCCGTCATGTCCGCAAACCTAACGGCTCCAAACCGGGCTTTGTGATCTACGACCACCAGAAGACGCTGTTTGTGACGCCGGATGAAGACCTCATCAAGTCGCTGCCCAGCACTGTAAAAAACAGCTGATTCGCCTGTAGGAGCTGTAAAAACCCTTTCTGAAAGGCATATCTCCTTTTAACAAAGTAAAAAAGACCGGCCCTTTTCAAGGAAGCCGGTCTTTTTGCTGTTTTCTATTCGCAGCTGCCTGTTTGAATCTTTGCACTTGCATCCTTTTACTTGAAGCTTTTTATCTGAAGCTTTTTATCTGAAGCCTCTTATTTTGAAGCTTTCTACTTGCTGCTTATACTTCTCTATTCGATGTTCTTACACGGGTTGTTTTCTTATTCGCTGTTTTTATTGATTATTTTCTCCAGGCTGTTTTTCTGCTGCCTGACGATGTTAACGTTTCCGCTTCGGCCCTATACCAGCAGCCAGTCTCAATCCACAGCTGATTCCGCTCTCAGCGCAAAGTCGCACGCCGCAGAGCTTCAACCTCTGCGCTCCCCACGGTATACGCTCCAAGCTCACCGTGGAAAACCTTTCCCTGACGGACACCGTGGTAGTCCGAGCCCGCGCTCGTCAGCAGGCCATACTCGTCGGCCAGCTTCCGATAGCGAACCTCGTCCTCCGCTCCATGGTCCGGATGACGAACCTCGATGCCCGACGGCTTCGCGTCGTCCAGCACCGCGCGCACCAGATCGTCGTCGCCATATAGTCCCGGATGGGCCAACACCGGCACGCCGCCCGCTTCGCGGATCCAATGCGCCGCTTCCCTCGGCGAGATACGCGGCGGCGACACGTACGCCGCCGCCCCTTCCGCGAGATACTTGTCGAACGCATCGCGCAGATCGACCGCATACCCTTTTCGCACCAGCACGTCCGCCATATGCGGACGCCCTACGCTCTCGCCCGGCTTCAGCGGACGTCCGCTGCGCTCTTGGACTTCTTCCAACGTAATCTCTACGCCAAGCTCACGCAGGCGCTCCAGAATCCGGTCATTGCGCTGGTCACGCACGCTGCGCAGACCCGTCAGACGCTCCATGAAGGTCACGTCCGCAGGGTCAAACCCATAGCCCAGCATATGAATATCCTTGCCGCCCGACCGGGTGCTGATCTCCACGCCAGGCACAAAGTCCAACCCCAGGCGCTTGGCTTCATCCGCGGCTTCAGCCACACCCGCTGCCGTATCATGATCGGTCAGCGCAAGTCCCGCCAATCCGCGCTCTGCCGCAAGTCGAACCAACTCTGTAGGGGTATTCATGCCGTCCGAAGAAGTGCTGTGCATATGCAGATCATAACGTGAGGTCTGCTCCAGGGTCTGTTTTTCCTTGTAAGCGTCATTCATGAAGTTCTCCTCCTCCCTGCTGATCGCGCAGGAAATTCAAAAAAGCAACGGCAGCGATAGGCAGCAGCGTCGAACGCAGCCGAACCGAATAGAACTGCCGCTTAAACGAAGCATCGCTAATCGGCACAATACGCAGCAGTCCCAGCGCACATTCATGCTTGACCGAAGAAGGCGACAGCATCGTAATGCCCAGCCCCGCTTCAACAGCCGACTTGACTGCTCCCGTACTGCCCAGTTCCATAACTGTATGCAGGCTGCGAGGGTCGATCCCCTTGGTGCGCCAGGCTTCTTCCATGACCTGCCGGGTGCCCGAACCTTCTTCCCGCAGCACAAAAGGATACGCCGAAGCCTCCTCCAGCGTTACGGAAGAACGGTCAGCCAGCGCATGATGGGCAGGAACGATCAGGCGAAGCTCATCGTGCATGACCGACTCACTGATGATGTCGGGATGTACGACTGGCGCTTCCACCAGACCGAAGTTCAGCGTATGTTTGGCGATCTCATCGAGAATTTGTGTCGTATTCATGACTTTCAGCGAGATCGCAATATCGGGATGCTGACGGCCAAACGGAACCAGCAGAGGCGGCAGCACATATTCGCCGATGGTATTGCTCGCTCCCAACTGCAAACGTCCTTCCAGCTTTTGCGTATACCGGGCCATCTCCGCTTCCGTCTCCCGAATCAGCTCCAGGCTGCGGCGGGCGAAAGGAAGCAGCATACGCCCGGATTCCGTCAGTTCAATCTTTTTCGTTGACCGGTTAAGCAGCTTGGTACCGAAATATTCTTCCAGCGTCTGAATCTGCATCGTCACCGCTGGCTGAGTCATATGCATGGCGGCGGCAGCAGCCGAAAAACTGCCTTTTTCCGCTACCGTATAGAAGATGTGCAGTTGGTGAAAATTAAGCGCCATCGTCATCCTCCCCACAAAAAAAGCATGAAAATAAATTTCCATGCTAGCCCTGCCTATTGTCTTGTCGTCCGTTATTTCCTCTTACGTCCATTCTTCATGAGCGTCATTCTTCGAGAATGTCGAAGCCACGAATAATACGATTTAAGATCGCGCAGTTCAATGGTTTCCGACATCCTGCCAAGGAACGTCACAACGATCATCTTGTGCAGAGGGCCGCCTTCAACCGGATAAGGTCCAGTCAATTCGCCAAACTCCGCCACCATCACGATGTCGTCGTCGATCAAATATACATCTTCTTCCTTGCGGTAATACGAAACGATGCGTCCGGTCTGCAAACATTCCCACAACCAGGAGGCGATCTCTTCCGTATCCTTCTGCCCGCTTTCGATCCGACTGCCGTAGCGGCTTTTGGCATGATTGGTAATGACGATATCCGCTACCTTTTTGTCACCGAGAGCGATGAAAAAAGGTTCGTAAGTGCTCCATCGTTCCGTCGCCTTATCCCGCACCATTTATCACTCTCCAGAAACTCGACTTGGTCTGTTTTCCGGCGTAGACGCCAATAGGTCTTTATATCTATGTATATGTACCCAATATATTACATCATGACTTCAACTTATACAAGCAAATCAACAAAAAGCCGCTTTCTCTCTCACGGCGCAGAAGAAGCGGCCCGTGAGGGGCCGCTTCTGTGCTTCAGTCCGCCTGGCTGACACGCCTAGCTTGACAGCGCTGCGGAATCCGTAAGATCTTCCGAAAGGTCCTCCGGCAGCTTGCTGCCATAGTCCGTCTTGAGGTCGGTTCGATGAGATCTTTCAATTTTGCGAACATAAGAGAGCCTGCGCATATGCTTCGCCGTCTCCTCTGCCCGATCGGCATTGAGGTATACGACGGCGTAATGCATACGACGGGATACGTAATGAAGCGTTCCGTATTTCTCCAAGTTGCGTGCCGCCTTCAGATCATTAACCCATACAATATAACCGATACGTTCCGGAACCATGAGGCCTGCACCTTCTTTCTGTAATGACCGGCTTCCTTCTCAGCCGCAGCCGCAGGAGCCACCGCTTCCACAGCCTGATTTCGGCAGCGGATCGTTCCCCGGAACTTTAATGCTCGGGGAAACCGAATAAGCGATCGTCTCCGACATTTCAAAGAGCAAATCATCGAGCGCCTTTTCCGCAGCTTTGTAGCGGGCCACCGCTTCAATCTGCTCCATTTCCCGCTCGACAAGCTCAACTTCTTCCTTCGCGGCGTGATAATTCGGGTGAAAATGTCCGAAACGCTGCGTTTCTTCAAACAGCTCTTTCTTGGCGTTCAACTTGCCGACTAGACGTTGCACTTCGGGGTGCTCCTGCATCCGTTCACGCCAATATAAATATTCTGCGACTTCGACAGAACCGTTGATCATATCGCCCAAATCATATGCACACATGAGTACACGGGCCATGTCTACTGTTTCAATCTCCGATACGCTCATTGATCCATCCCGCTTCTATGCTGGAACTCTACCCATCCTACCCGGATGGGCAGGTACAATTATCATAGCACAACGCCGCCTTGGATGTAAGCCTTTAACAGAAGAGGGGAAGGCAGAAGATCTCTCACCGCAAGCCAGGAAAGATCACTTTGCGACTGCGTCTTCGCTCTGCAAGGCCGATTCTGCCATTGCAATCAGCAGGGTGGCCGATGCTTTCATCGCTTCTTCTTCAAAGTCAAACCGGGGATGATGATGCGGATAGACGAGTCCCTTATCGGCATTTCCCGCTCCAACCAACATAAAACATCCGGGGCGCTCCTGAAGATAATAGGCAAAATCTTCGGCAGGCATCAGCGGCTTCGCTGTCTCGACCTTGTAACCCGGCAGAGCCTCAGGCGCTACCCGGAAAAAGCGTTCCGTCTCCGAGGCGTGATTGACCAGCGCCGGATAACCGACCAGATAGTCTACTTCAGCCGAAGCCCCATACGTTTCGGCAACCTGGCGGCTCATGCTCTCGATGCGTCTGCGAATGAGCTGCCGGGTATCTTCGTCAAAAGTCCGCACCGTGCCGGTAATGCGGGTCTTCTCCGCTACCACATTCTGCGCCGACCCGCCATTGATCGTTCCGATGCTGAGGACGGCAGGACGCAGCGGGTCAACGGAGCGGCTCACCACCGTCTGAAGCTGCATGACCAGCGCAGCAGCCGCCACAATGCTGTCCACCGCCTCATGCGGCATCCCCCCGTGCCCGCCTCGTCCGGTCACGTCAATGAAGAACTCGTCGGTCGAGGCCATCATCGGCCCGGCGACGCTTGCGACCGTTCCGGCCGGCAGCGGCGTCCACAGATGGACACCGTATACGGCATCGACGCCATCGAGTGCGCCATGCTGAATCATCGGCTTGGCGCCGCCCGGGCATACCTCTTCGGATGCCTGGAACAAGAAGCGCACTTCGCCGCGCAGCGTCTCCCGCCGCTCGGCGAAATACCGCGCCGCGCCCAGCAGCGCCGCCGTGTGTCCGTCATGCCCACAGGCGTGCATGACCCCTTCATGCAGCGACGCATATTCCGCGCCGCTCTCTTCCACAATCGGCAGCGCGTCCATATCCGCGCGCAGGGCTACCGTGCGTCCGGGCAGCGCACCGCGCACAATGCCAATCAAGCCGTGCCCGCCCAGGTTTCGGCGGGTCTCAATGCCGAATTCCGCTAACTTTCCGGCGACAAAGTCCGCCGTCCGCTGTTCCTGATAGGATAATTCCGGATGGCGATGCAGATGTCTGCGCCATTCCACCATCTCCGCATACCCGCGTTCCACCGTTTCATTCATGGTTTTAATTCCCTTCCGTTTGAGCACGCTCTCGCTTGGTTATGAAGAGATCATGACCGATCCGATGTGCCTTTTTTGTTATTGTAGCAAAAAACAAAAGCCTAGTAACCTTACCTTTCGTGTTGACAAGGTACTAACTACCGCTATGCAAGGTCTTGCACCTCTCTTTCAAAGCGACTATGATGAAAATACCCATATAAACGGTGCATTTACGGCGCCGCCGAAGGATTGAACTTACACATGAGCGCAACAAAAAACAACCGAGCAACCCAGAGCTACAGAAACAGCGCCTCACCCAAAGTGAGGACGCCCAAAGCGCCACCTGACTTTCAATTGTTAATCTTGACGTTGATCCTGACCGGCTTTGGCCTGCTTATGGTGTTCAGCGCCAGCTCCAGCTTCACGCTGCTGGGCAGCAAATATTCCAAAGATCCTTTTTTCTTTGTTCTGCCGCAATTCCAATACGCGGTCCTTGGCGTGATTGCCATGCTGATCGCCATGAGCGTGCCTTTCAAGCGGTATAAGAAACTGTTTATTCCGATGTTTCTGCTCACTTTTATTCTGATGATTGTCGTCTTGTTTATGCCTTCAACCAATGGTGCGCACAGCTGGATCAAAGTCGGAAGGCTGTTCAGCTTCCAGCCAACCGAACTGGCGAAGATCACAACCATCTTGTACCTGTCCGCATTAATCTCAAAAAAAGGGGAACGATTCCGCGATTTGCGTTCCGGCTACTTCCCGGTATTTTTCATCGTTTCCCTGATGGCCGGACTGGTCATGCTTCAGCCCGATCTCGGGTCCTGTATGATTCTCGTCTCGGCGTGTCTGCTGGTGATGTATGCAGGCGGAGCCAGTCTGAAGCATATGCTGGGTTCGATTCTGATTGTGGCCATTGTGTTGGGTCTGGTCCTCGGCGTGAAGGAATTGTTTACGCCCAAGACTCCCGATGAAGCCGTCGCAAGTTCCAGTTACAAGGCTGACCGGATCGATGCGTTCCTGAATCCTTTTGCCGACATTAAGGGTTCTACCCAGAACCTCTACAACTCCCTGCTTGCCATTGGTGAAGGCGGAGCGACCGGAGCCGGGTATGGACAAAGCATCCAGAAGCTGTCCTACCTGTCCAATCCGCATAATGACTTTATCTTCGCCATCATCGGCGAAGAGTTTGGATTCCTGGGAACGGCCGTGTTCCTGCTGGTCTATCTCTACTTCCTGTGGAGGGGCCTGCTCGTCTCCCTGCGCTGTTCCGATACGTTCGGTACGCTGGTTGGCGTCGGTATTGTCGGATTGATCGGTATCCAGGCCTTTATCAATATCGGCGGGGTAACTAATACGATTCCGTTAACCGGGGTCACCCTTCCATTCATCAGTGCAGGCGGTACTTCACTGCTGATTACGTTGTTCAGTACAGGAATCCTGCTCAGTATCTCGCGTGATTCCAAGAAAGCAGCGCCTGCAATCAAGGAACAGAAGACCGAGACGGTCAAGCTTCCGGAGCGCCGCCCAGCGGCGTATCGCTCACGTTAACATCAAAAAGGTTCCCCCGACTTAGTCGAGGGAACCTTTTTTCTTTGCAACTTCAGGATCGAAGTTCTGTTTAGCAGGCACGATCAGAATCGCCTCACTGCTGCTTGTTAACGAATACGCGACGGCTCATCGATGGCAATATCATCCTTGAAGGCGACGCCCTCGACTTTGACATTGACTTCCACGACTTTTAGCCCCGTCATATTCTCTACCGCCTCGCGCACATTTTGCTGAAGCATACGGCAGACTTCGTGAATCGGTGTCTCGTACAGCACGATGATCCGCAGGTCGATCGCGGTCTCCAACTGACCCACTTCGACGGTCACGCCCTTCTGCACATTTTTCCCGCTCAGACGCTTGGCCCAGCCTTCCGATAATCCGCCAGACATCGCAGCGATTCCCGGTGTCTCAAGCGCAGCCATCCCTGCAATCTTGGCTACGACATCGTTGGCGATACGTACATTCCCATTGTCCAATTGAACTTGTTCGGACATGACCATCCCTCCTTACTTCATGCTTCTAGTTTAAGGGTTAACCCCCTTCTAGTGCAAATGCCGTTTTTGACATTTTTCAAGTCGCTCCCTGTAAATCGTTTCATTGCTGCTTCGTTTGGCGTATATTTGAAAGTGGCTTGTTATTTTTATTTTTACATAACGAGCAAGAGAGAAATTAGTTATGGAGGATCGGTTGTTATGAAAAAAATGCTCTCCCCCATTCTGCTGATCGTCACGTTCGCACTCAGTGCGGCCGGACATCTGCTGCATTGGAACCCGACGCTCGAATTTGTGCTGTCTGCCATCTCGGTTATCTTCGTGGCTGGCTTCCTCGGACGTGCGACGGAAAGTGTCGCTCATTACGCGGGGCAGCGCCTGGGCGGCTTCCTGAACGCCACCTTCGGCAATGCAGCCGAACTGATTATCGCCATCATGCTGGTCAAAGAAGGACTGTTTGACATGGTGAAGGCGAGTCTTACCGGCTCCATCATCGGCAACCTGCTGTTGGTGCTTGGCCTCAGCTTGTTCGCCGGCGGCGTCAAGTTTAAGGTGCAGCGCTTCAATGTTCCATTGGCGGGTATGAACGGCTCCCTGATGATTGTTGCGGTTGTCGCCTTGTTTGTCCCCGCTGTGTTCCTGAACACCCATTCGATCGAAGGGCTTCAGATTGACACCCTGAGCTTGGTGGTAGCCGGGATTCTGATCGTAGCGTATATCGCCTGGCTGATCTTCTCGATGGTCACCCACAAGGACTATCTGGCCGATCCTGCCGAAGCCACTGCCGTAACAGGAAGCGGACTTCCTGCGGGCAGCGACTCGGCTTCATCCACGTCTGGTGCGGCAGTCGAAAAGCCTGCTGCGCATAGCGAGGAGGAAGAACATGGACCGATCTGGTCAAAAGGACGTTCCATCCTGTATCTGGTTATCGCCACGGTCATGGTCGCTTTTGTCAGCGAATGGCTTGTAGGCACGCTGGAGACCTTCACCACACAGTTTGGGCTGAGCGAACTGTTTGTGGGCGCCTTCGTCGTAGCGATTGTGGGTAACGCAGCTGAACACAGTGCAGCCATCATGCTCGCCATGAAGAACAAGATTGGCGCTTCCGTGGAGATTGCCGTGGGCAGCAGTCTTCAGATCTCCCTGTTTGTCGCTCCGGTGCTGATCTTCGTCAGCTTCTTTATGGGCGGTCTGAGCGGCACCATGGATATTGTATTCTCGACGATTGAGATTGTGGCGATTGCCGTTTCGGTGTTCGTCGCCAAATCGATCATTCAGGATGGAGAGACCAACTGGTACGAGGGACTGCTTCTGGTAGCCGTTTATGTCATTCTGGGCGTCTCCTTCTTTATGGTCCACTAGAGGGTAGCGAAAGTTCAGCGACGCTCAACAAAAAAAGCGCGTTCGGAGATTTACTCCGAACGCGCTTTTATTATGTCGAAACCCAAGAGCAGAATCCACAGGAATCACCGCTGCTACTCTTTGTTGTTCAGGGCTTCGTAGAGAACCGCCAGGTTGCGTTCCAGCTTGCTGACGATCTGCTTGCCTTCCGGCTCGCCTATGAGACCGGCACGGATCGCAAAATCAACCTGTCTGGAAAAACCGTACATTTGCGTATCCAGCACTTCCTCATAGAGAGGACAGTAGCGGGTCGCCAGATTCTCCATCTGTACTTCAATCAACTTCTCAATTTTATCTGCATCTTCCTGAAGAAGATTAGCTGCCTTGATTTGAAACTGTTCCTGCACATCAGATGAAGTCATATTTTCTCCCCCCTATGCCCGAAAGTGTGGCCGGCGTTTCTAATCTAATATTAGACGAATTTGCACGCTAATACAAGAACCGCCTTACAAAGAGTACGTGCCGAAAGATAAAAAAGCGGCCGAAAAAAGGCCTTTGCGTCAAGGCAAGTCGGAATTCGCCGACGAACCAATTCCACCGCACCAAGCACACAGGGAAAAGCACCGCCCCATAAAGAACAGGCGGTGCCACTGTCAGGCTGATTTGGAATTACTCAGGTGCGATGACCACGTTCAGGCCATGCTTTTCAAATACTTCAACCATTGCCGCTTTGGCATCTTCGGCGTCCGGACCAATCACATGCAGTTCGTATTGCTGACTGCTCACGAGAGTCGTGAACAGACCGAGGATGCTTTTCACATCGATGTACTTGTTCTCGGCCTGCAGGACGATCGAAGAAGAGTAGCGGGATGCGGTTTGGGCGATTTCGACAACCGCCGCGTTGTTTTTAGCCATTGTTATCCCTCCGTCGGAATCTCAAATTAGTAACCTTTGCTCACATGTATCATGATAACTTGTATCCGCTTTCTTATCAACCGTTTTCCGCGTTTCTGAAACTTTTTGCTTTATTTCAAATTTTCGGGGTTGAGACATTCCAATTCGGGCACAACGAAAATGCCATCCTTGCGGATCAATCGATCATCGAAATAAATCTCGCCGCCGCCGTATTCCGGACGCTGGATCAGTACCAGATCCCAGTGAATCGACGAGCGGTTTCCGTTATCGGCAATCTCATAAGCTTGACCCGGTGTAAAATGCAGGCTGCCTGCGATTTTCTCATCGAACAGCGTGTCTTTCATCGGTGTCAGAATGAACGGATTGAATCCAATGGCGAACTCCCCGATATGACGGGCACCCTCATCGGAATCGAGAATCTTGTTGAGCTTCTCGGGATCATTGGCTGTAGCTTCCACAATCTTGCCGTTCTCGAATCGGAAGGTCACATTTTCAAAAGTGATGCCGTTATAGACACTTGCCGCGTTATAGGCGATTGTGCCGTTGACGGAATCGCGCACGGGCGCCGTATAGACTTCACCGTCCGGAATGTTTGCTGTACCTGAGCATTTGATTGCCGGAATATCCTTGATGGAAAAGCTCAGATCAGTGGCGCCAGGGCCTACGATGCGTACCTTTTCCGTCTGGTTCATCAGCGCTTGCAGCGAATCTTGCGCACGATCCATCTTGGCATAATCCAGGTTGCATACGTCGAAGTAGAAGTCTTCAAACGCCTGGGTACTCATGTTGGCCAATTGTGCCATGCCTGGGCTTGGGTAGCGCAGCACAACCCATTTGGTATGCTTGACGCGCTGTTCACTATGTACCGGATGATTGTACAGCGAATTGTACATCTTCATTTTGTCTTCCGGTACGTCGGCCAGTTCGTTGACATTTTCGCCTGAACGGATGCCAATGTACCCGTCCATCTGCTTCATCCGGTTCAGATCCGTTTCCGCCCAGGTGCGGATCATCTCTTCGGTAGCGTTCATCAGCATGGTGCGCTGCACCATCTTGTCCGTCAACAGTACGAACGGGTTGCCGCCCAACGCTGCAATTTCTTCTACGACCGCCTGAAGCAGATCCCGTTCCGGACCAATCATTTCAACGAGAACGTTCTCGCCCGGCTGTACGTTGACGGAATAACCCGCCAGCGTCTTCGCCAACTTCTGTACTCTAGGATCACGCATCCTGTCTGTTCCTCCCGCGATTCGAGCCTCCTTGACCTGCAAGGGCTCGTTTGAATTGAACGGCGGTCAGCCAAGCGCTGACGCCGATGGCTTTACCATTGTAGCACTTCCCCCGCTTGAAGTCAGGTGCAGCACGGAATCTTTATTCACAAAAAAACGCCCCTGCCGCGTGATGCAGCAGAGGCGCTCTTGACTTGGATGGATAAAGGCTTATTCGGCAACCGCTGTGCGGATCCGGTTTCGACCGCTGTTCTTGGCTTGATATAACGCCATATCCGCGCGGTAGAACAGCGATTCCACACTGATCGTGGTATCTTCCGCCGACCATTCGGCTACGCCGCAGGAGACGGTTACCGACGGACGGGTCTCCTGCTCCACGAGGCTGCGAATCCGTTCCGCTACGATCAGCGCTTCCTCCAGCGTAGTTTCCGGGAAATACACAGCCAACTCTTCTCCGCCCCAACGCGCGGAAACGTCAGTCATCCGAATGGAATTTTTCATAATCGCGCTCACCTGTTGGAGGATCGAGTCGCCAATCTGGTGTCCATACGTATCGTTGACCTGCTTGAAGCGGTCGATGTCGATCACCAGCAGCGAACCTTTAGAACCTTCCAACTGATGGTTATGGATACGTTCATCCAGGTGACGACGCACATGAAGTCCGGTCAGCGTATCCCGGTTGGCAATTCGCTGAAGTTCGGCATGCAGCGTGGCATTGGCAACGGCAAGGCCGATATGCGTCGATAGCATCTGAAGGAGCTTGAAGTTTTCATACGAGAAATAATGGTGTTCCCGCTGCGCCAGCAGCACCGCACCCATCGTCTTGCCATTGGAAATAAGCGGAGCGGCGATCATGGAACGCGCTTCCGAGACTTCCATAAACCGCGAAGGAATCGACGACTCCTGGTGATCGGAGACGATCAGCGGCTCCTGGGTGCGCAGGACAATGCCTCCATATCCATAGTCGCGGCTGAACGAACTGCCTTCCAGCTCTGGCAGACTGCAAGCCATCACGTCAAAGCGCTGATCCGCCGGGTTATCGCCCAGAATACAGCAGAAGTCCGCACGGAAGATGCCCATTAATTCTTGAATCGCAAAAGAAAAGACATCGCTCAAATGCAAATTTTGATTCAAGCGTTTGGTCAGTTCGTTAATCAACAGCAGCTCGCGGATCAACAAGTTGGACTGCTCGTACAACTTGGCATTTTCAAAGGCTTTACCGGCGGTATCGGAGACCATTCCCAGCAGGCGCGTATCCAATCGATCCGGCGGCAGGTCCAATACAAAATGGAAGACTCCATAGATCCCCTGATGCCCCGCAAGAGGCAGCGCAGCTTCAATACGGTGAGGATGCTCGGAAGTTGGCACCTGCTCCACTTCAACGCTTCCTCGCATAAAGGCCGTCATGCAGATGTCATGCTTATGCTGGTCAAGCAGCGCAACCTTAAGCTGCGGATTGGAACTCTGATAGTCCTGCGTCATGAGCAGTTGGCAGCGAGCCGATGGATGAAGAACCAGGACGATGCGCAGCAGCTCTTCCAGCACGCCGTCCACATTGAATTTGTCATACAATCGGCGAACCATACGAAATAGCGCCGAGTCCCCGTTCAGGGCCGACGTCTGCGCATGGCGGGTGTACAGCGTGTCGTGGATAAAGGAATATTCCAGTCTCTGATAGAAACAGGTGCGGAAATGTGCCGCTCCCATCTCAACCAGCCGCAGCATCCCCGGCGCTTCTTCCTCCGGAACCGCGCAGCCGAGCACGGCAAACACGTCCCCACCGCTGCGAGTAAACACTGGAGCAGCGAGCGTCGCCCGTTTCTGCATATAGGCGCCCTCATGTCGTCCAGCCGGCACCAGCACGGCTTCCCTTCGCGCGAGCGACAGCCATCCGGCGTGTTCGGATTCGTCTTGCAGCCGTCCAATCAGCGCAGGATCTCCCGCAGCCGCTTCTCCTTCATGACTGAACAGGAACCATTCGGCTCCGGATGCGGCAAACGAGGACAAATTCTGTTCACGCCAGTCGGCAAAACTTTCTCTAAGCAAAGGTTCTATATAAGGAAAATCGGCCGTGCCGATGTCCACGTACTGGATCCAGAAGGACTGATCGTCGCGTGGAATAACAGGAAACAACGCTTCTCCGATATCATCGCGCCGAATTTCTTCCACCGGGTTCTTCCCTGCGTGTTCGGACATAACTTCTCTCCTTTGCCGAAAACAAATAACCTACTGGCTTGCGGCGTGTACATCAACAATCCGTTTATGTACATGCTTGTACATGCTTTTATGGTAAAGCCCGGAATCTTGCAGCAAAAATCGCAAAAGCCGGGCTTCTTGTGTATATCCGAGATACCTTTCCCTATATTACTCTTTTCGCCCCATTTTTGCATCCTATTTTTCACTGTTTCTCCTTTTTCCTTGGGTCTTTTGTCTCAAGACGTTTCTCAATGCTTTTAAGTTGCATTTATTTTGATTTTTCAGGCTTGACGTTGGTGATGTTTTCCTATAAAATTTAGCGATGTATGAACGCCGGATACTTACGTATCTGGGTGTAACGGTGCGTCACCCTCACGCGTTTTGTTGCTACTGGGACAGCGGCTGAACTTTCCCAATAGAGTACGCTGATTCGTTTCCTTTATATAAGTAAACGTCTCCGGCCTGCGTACATCATACAAAACACGGCGCACACGGTTCCCCGGCCATTACACATGACAAAGGAGTTTTTCCAATATGGCACGTTACACAGGCCCTAAATTCAAACTCAGCCGCCGCCTCGGTATTTCCCTGAGCGGTAACGGCAAAGATCTCAAGCGCAACTTCCCTCCGGGTCAACACGGCGCTAACCAACGCAGAAAACAAAGCAACTACGGCATGCAGCTCCAAGAAAAGCAAAAACTGCGCCACATGTACGGTCTGGGCGAGAAGCAATTCCGCACACTGTTCAGCAAAGCGCAAAAAATGCAAGGTATTGCTGGTGAGAACTTCATGTTCCTGCTGGAAAGCCGCTTGGACAACCTCGTATACCGTATGGGCTTCGCTAACTCCCGTGCAGGCGCACGTCAGTTGGTCGCTCACGGTCACGTGACTGTTAACGGCAAAAAAGTAGACATCGCTTCTTACGCAGTAAGCCTCGGCGACGTGATCGGTCTTCGTGAAAAAAGCCGTGGCATGTCTTCGATCAAAGAAGCTCTGGAAAACCGCGCTCATGTACCAGGTTACATCGAGTACAACGACGCGGCTCTGGAAGGCAAATACATTCGTTTGCCTGAGCGCGCTGAACTGTCGCAAGAAATCGATGAAAAGCAAATCGTCGAATTCTACAACCGTTAATCGGAAAGCAAGGTCTAAATCCCTGCAAGCCTTCGGGCTTGCGGGGATTTTTTCTGTTATTATATAGAATCAGAACGATTTCCTCCTTCTGTCCCCCGCCCCATTTCATATGCTGTTTTTCTTGTTTTTATGATATAATAGGGCCTGTTCTATTACCTTTCAACTCTTAATCAAAGGCTTACGTTTTCCTGAAACGTACACGCTTTAAGTACGATTCAGGAGAACGTATGTCTACCTTTATTGTTGACAAGGTATTGGCTCGCGTGACAGCTCAGATTTTAACCGCCCGGGTCGTCCCCTGCACGGGCGTGTGGATTGAAACACTAAGGAGGAAGATACTCTAATGGCTGATGAGAACCAAAAGCCCGAAAAGAATCCTCCCGTTAAAAAAAGATCTTTTTTCCGCAAAACACTGACTTTCTTTAAATGGATCGTCATCTTGGGCTTTGCGGCTGTTCTTTTTGCGGGCGGCGCGGCGGCGGGGTATATAACCTCCATTCTCAAAGACGAGCCGGTACGTTCCGAAGCTTCCATCGTACAGGCCATCGACGAGAACGCGATTACGGGCTTCGCCTATTTCCGGGATGCCTCCCCGATCGGCCAGCTTCGTACCGATGAAGACCGGAGGCCAGTGTCCTTTGACGAGATCCCTCAGACCGTCATTGACGCGTTGGTTTCGATTGAAGACAAGAATTTCTATGAACATCCCGGCATTGACACCAAAGGCACCCTGCGTGCCGTCAAGCAGAAGCTGCTCAATGAACCGGTACAGACCGGCGGCAGTACATTGACTCAGCAGCTCACTCGTCGGGTATTCCTGAGTCTCGACAAGACGAACGATCGCAAGATCAAGGAGATTTTGCTTTCACTTCGCGTCGAACGTTTTCTCTCCAAACAGGAGATCGTCACCGCCTATTTGAACAAGATGCCATTCGGCAAGGGTTCAGCAGGCTACAATCTATTCGGAGTCAAGGCAGCCGCCAAAGGGATTTTTGGGGTTAATGATCCTTCGCAGCTGAATCTGGCTCAATCTGCTTATCTGGCAGGACTGCCTCAGCTTCCAACGACGTATTCGGCGTTTAACAGCCAGGGCAACTTTAACGAAAAAGGATTCAAAAGTGCGGTAAGCCGCCAACATCGCGTGCTGGGCAATATGTTGGAAGACGGGAAGATCACGCAGAGCCAATATAATGAAGCGATCGACTTCGATCTGAAAAGTTCGCTTGCGGGCAAAGCCCCCAAAGCTTACGCCACGTATCCGTATCTGATGACGGAAGTGGAGCGGGAAGCGACGAAGGTCATCATGAAGCTTCAGAACCCTGGCGGGGATGCCGCTTCGGGGGAAAGCAGTTCTTCGTATGAGGCGGCCAACCAGATGCTGCTGACAGGTGGTTACCGCGTCTATACGACCATCGACAAGGGCATCTACAAGACGATGCGTGCAGTCGCCGAGAATCCGGAGAACTTCGGTGCAGCCGATCCCGGCGGCCTTCCTCAGCAGTTGGCGGCAAGCCTGATTGATCCCAAGACCGGTGCGGTGCTGGGCATGATCGAAGGGCGCAGCTTCGGTACATTGGAGCTGAATCTGGCTACCCAGATGAAACGTCAGCCGGGTTCAACCATGAAGCCGATTGCTGCCTATCTGCCAGCGCTTGATGCAGGCTTGATTCAGCCGGCCGGCGTAATCGACGACGCTCCGATCATTCTGCCATCGGGATCTTCGTATCACATTCCGAAAAATGCAAATGGTCGTTATCAGGGTCTCGTCACTGCCCGTCATGCCCTGAATCAGTCTCTCAATATTCCGGCGCTCAAACTCTTTAACCAAAAAGTTGGCGTCGCCAAAGCCTGGGAGTTCTCAAAGAAGCTGGGAATCAGCACCATCACCGATGACGATTACAAAAATACGACGGGTGTGCTCGGCGGGATGTCGCAGGGCGTCACCGTGCAGGAGCTGACAGGAGCTTACGCTTCGATCGACAATGGCGGTGAATTTAATGAATCGTACATTATCCAGAGGATTGTCGATTCAGAAGGAAAAGTGGTCTATCAGCATCAGACCAATCCAAACCGCGTCTATTCCAAGCAGACGGCCTACCTCATGACCAGCATGCTGCAATCCGTGGTCAGCGACGGAACAGGCAACGCCAGACAGGGTAATATTCCGAAGATGTTTGATGGCTATGGCAAGATCGCCGTGGCAGGTAAAACAGGTTCTACACAGAACTACGGGGATGTGTGGTTCATGGGTTATACGCCAGATCTTACGCTCGGCGTATGGGCCGGCTATAATCAGCCTGTCAATACAATGAATGACGACAAGAGTCGTGCTCGCGTCTTGTGGGCGACCATCATGAATCAACTGCTGGCGACCCGCCCGGATCTGTTCAAGACGACGGAGTTTAAGGAGCCAGATGGCATCGTCACCAAGACCGTGTCCGGTTACAGCGGTAAACTTCCGACCGAATTGACGGTTCAATCCGGCAAGCTGGTCACAGACATTTTCAATGAAAAATATGTACCAAAAGATTATGATGATGGCCTGGTTAGCGCCAAGTATATCATCTATGACGGCGTAAACTATGTCCCTCAACCGGATACTCCGGATGATATGGTCTTGTCCAAGGTAACGGTAAATCGGGAAATGCCGATCAACCAGCTCATCATCGATCTGAAAAACGCCTTGTCGAAGATGAGAGATGGCAGACCGCTTAGTTACTACATTCCGGAGGATGCCGGAGTTGATGCACCCAAGGAAGTCGATCCACGTAAAGACGATGGTTCCGCTCCTTCCTCTCCGGTCAATGTATGGATGAGCGATTCGGGAAGAACAATTTCCTTCACCGCCAATCCGGAAAACGATGTGGTCGGCTATCGCTTGTACAGTTCCTGGGATGGAGGAAGCTCCTTCCAATACGCAGGTGCTGTACGTACGGGTGAGTCGCTGCAATTTGAGATTTCCCCAAGCCAGGCGACGCATTATGTCACAGCGGTAGACGTAGCCGGCAAGGAATCGGCTCCAAGCCGAACAGTAGGCGCATCATCAGCGCCAAGCCGACCTTCGGAGCCCGAGAAAGAAACACCGGACGTTCCTGACCAGCAGGCCGAAACGACAGTTGAAGGAATCGTCGTACCGAATGAACCGGTTGTCGAACCGACCAAACCGGCTGATCCGGCACCGACCAAGCCTGAAGAACCTGCCAAGCAGCCTGAAGAGGAGAAGCCAACAGAGAAGCCGGCGGAGAAACCGACCGAACCTGAGGAGAAACCTCCTGAGGAGGAGAAGCCGGCAGCCGTGACGGCTCCAGCAGCACCAGAGCAGCTTCAGGGCAGTGCTTCGGCCTCGGGCGCTCAGCTCAGCTGGCATGCTGCCGAAGGCGCAGCATCCTACACGATTTATTACAGCCAGACCGCAGAAGGCCCGTTTTCTGCAATCGGCACCAGTTCGTCGGCCTCTTACCATTACGCCGCGCAGGCTCCATTCTCTGCCTGGTTCAAGGTATCAGCTTCCAATGAAGCTGGCGAATCGGCTCAGTCCATGACCTTGTATGTAGCCAGCCCTTAATATAGGGCTGGTACATCCAGGAAGCAGCAAAAAGCCCCGAGTCACCATCATGGTGACTCGGGGCTTTCTTTGGTTTTGAAGAGGATAAAGCTCGCTTAGGATTCCACTTCGCTCCAACGCTTGAGCATTCCTTTCACAATTCCGAACGAGCGAACGGAAGCCAGCGCTGTGAATTCGGCAAAACTCGCAGGAGCCTCACCGTTTGCTTTATCCGACATGGAACGGATAATGACATGCGGCAGCCCGTTCATCCGGCAGACCTGTGCGACAGCTGCTCCTTCCATCTCGGTGCATGCTCCGTCGAAGGCCTCACGCAGCTGACGAACCAAATTACGATCCGCAACAAAGCGATCTCCCGATAGGACACGACCCGTTTGATAACGAACCTGCTCCACCTCGCATGAAGCTTGAGCAAGCGCGATCAGCTTGGGATCAGCCGGGAAATATGACTCCTCTTGATCGGGAATGATGCCGGGTGCATATCCGAGCGGCGAGACGTCCATATCATGCTGCATGCTCTCGGAAGAGATGACGATGTCTCCAATCTCAAGTTCCGGATGCAGCGCACCGGCCACGCCTGTAAAGATCAGAGCACGGGCATGGAACTCACTGGCCATAATCTGCGCTGCTGCTGCGGCGTTTACCTTTCCAATGCCGCAGCGGCAGACGACAACTTCTTGTCCTTGAAAGCGTCCTTGCGTATACACAATGCCAGCAACCGTACGGCTGCTGGATTCTTCCATCTCCTCAAGCAGCAGCTTGACTTCTTCATCCATGGCGCCAATCAAGGCAATTGGGGTCTTCATCAATGTCATATCGCTTAGTCGTTCACGCGAGCGACGGACAGACGTAGAATCGTTTCGTGCGGCAGAATAACCTGCGAATTCTCCACGTTTTCCTTCTTCATGAGCTTCGTCAGCAGACGCATCGCCACCGCACCAATATCGTACATCGGCTGTGCTACCGTCGTCAGCTGTGGACGAACCATCGAAGCCATTCGGATGTTATCGACACTGATGATCGAGAAGTCATCGGGAACCTTGTAGCCTTCGTCCTGCACGCTGTGAATGGCGCCGATCGCCATCTCATCCGTTGCGGCGAAGATCGCAGTCGGCTTATGCTTGAGTCCCAGGAAGTATTTCATGGCTTCCACACCGGATTCATAACGATAGTTGCCGATGCGCACCAGGTCTTCCTGATACTCGATACCTGCGGTCTCAAGGGCACGTTTATACCCCTGGAAACGCGAGTAACCGTTTGCTGGATCTTGCAGCGTACCGCTAATCATGGCGATCTCACGGTGTCCATGACGAACCAGCGTGCTCACGGCATCAAAGGCAGCGGCTTCATGATCGATGTCAACGGATGGAATCGTACCGTTTTCATCTTTGGTCGCACAAAGAACAATCGGCACGGAAGCGGTCTGGAAAGCTTGCACATGATCTTCCGTAATCGTTCCGCCCATGAACAGCAGACCATCCACCTGCTTCTCCAGCAAGGTATTGATAACGCGGATTTCTTTTTCTTTCTTCTTATCTGCGTTACACAAAATAATATTATAATGGTACATGTTTGCGATGTCTTCGATCCCGCGTGCAATCTCCGCAAAGATGGAGTTGGAAATATCGGGAATGACTACGCCGACCGTTGTTGTCTTTTTGCTTGCCAGACCACGCGCAACCGCATTCGGACGGTAGCCGAGACGTTCAATCGCCTCATAGACCTTTTTGCGTGTTTGCGGCTTTACGTTAGGGTTGTTGTTTACGACCCGGGAAACGGTGGCCATCGAGACTCCCGCTTCGCGCGCCACATCATAAATAGTTACCGTCACATCTGTTCTCTCCATTGCCAGTAAATTTTTCAATCATGTTTCAATGAATTACATTCAAGCTTTCATTATTACCATGATACGATAAATTTGCTTGGTGCGCAATGTTAACGCTTCACTTTTTTCCAAAAAAGGCTCCTGTCCTGGGGCGCTGACCGATAACGAGGTTGGTTTACAATCCTCGGAAACCTGCTTGGATCGTGCGTGCTTCCGAGGAAGGTAAACTTCAAGTCTGATTCGGTCAATGTTTTAAGACAAAGCCTCACGCAGCGCCGACGACGTAATGCGGGAATGGGAGACATTCCACACGGCGCGACCTTCCTTGAGCAGGATGGCCTGCGGCGAAGCATGTTCAACGCCAAGACGGTCTGCCGCCTCAAGCGACACGGGACGATCTTCAACGACATGAATCAGGACATAGGAAGCATCCGGATTGGGCGTTTTTTCCAAATATCGCTTTGCTTCGGCGTAGGCCCCTGCGCTGATCGGGCAGCGCGTGCTGTGTTTAAACAGAAGGACAGGTCTATCCTGCGATTCGCGTATAGCAGCTTCCAACTGTTCGCTGGTGGTGATCTGAGTAAAAGTAGGCATGGGAGATTCTCCTTTCGGTTCTGCAGAAACTTCGTTCGTAGTTGTCCACACAAGTGTTCGCTTTCAGTTTAACAATCCCGGAAAATGAAGTCAAAAAACGAGGGCTGCGCCTCTGCTCTCTCAAGCGGGAGAGCAGCGCAGCGATCTTCCTTCGACGGATACTTTTTCGGTCAACTGGGCCAACCGCCTCTCAATCTCCGCCATCCAGGATTGGTCTCCCACATCGCCTGCGCAGCGGTAAAGATCGAGCAGCGCATTAATGCGAGCTTTGCAGCTTTCCTGTATTTCCGCCTTTAGAGCGTCTTTGGTGTCTACCGGGCTGCAGGTGAACACCGTATAGATGATATAGGCCAATTCGTTAAATTCGGTATAATCCAGCCCATATGGCTCGCCATCCAGCGGCAGACCCTGAAGCAGCGCGATTAGATCACGCTTCAACCAATGGAGCACTTCTTCGTGTTCGCATCTCGGACAGACCAGAACTGGCACGTTGTCGATGCTGACATGCTTTTTGTAATCGACAAGCCGAAAATCCAGATCGTATCTTTGTCCACATTCGCAATGCTCCAGCATCCCACAATCCCCTCCAACATGAATATGTCCTCTGTTTTTGGCAAACCGGGTTCGACCCGCTCTGCATCCTTCTGCCGACTTCTACCCTCTGATCGCTTTCGCCATTTCTTTATCAAACGAAAGGATTGCGAGCCTGTAGGCACCGGTTCGGCCAACGAACGCCCTCGATTCGCGCTCTGTTTTCCCGTATTTATGCCGATTCAGGTTCTTGCTGCAATGGATTCGATACCGCTTGCGCAAATTCCTGCTTGTTTTCCAAATAAATTAAGCGCTTTCAAAAAATATTACTGAATCTTTCTGCTCTTTTTTGCGGCGATGGAGTCGGACTGTTACAATGAAACATGACATTACGATTCTGCTACAGGGAAGGAAGCGATTCCATGCGTCTTGAGGGCAAAAAAGTCATTGCGTTGGTTGATGAAGAGTTTGAAGATTTGGAATTGTGGTATCCTGTTTACCGCGTGCGTGAAGAAGGAGCTGAAGTTCATCTGGCCGGTGCCGAAAAAGGCAAGAGTTATATAGGCAAATATGGAGTGCCGGCTCAAGCCGAATATGCCTTCGACGAACTGAACAGTGCCGACTATGATGGGATTCTTGTCCCCGGCGGATGGGCACCCGACAAACTTCGCCGGTATCCAAAAGTCCTGGAGCTGGTTCGGGAGATGAATGAAGCGAAGAAACCCATCGGCCAGATCTGCCATGCCGGTTGGGTGCTCATCTCCGCGCGTATTCTGGATGGCGTAACGGTCACTTCCACTCCGGGAATTCGTGACGATATGGAAAATGCAGGCGCCATCTGGAAGGACGAAGCCGTTGTTACCGACGGTCATATTATCTCTGCCCGCAGACCTCCCGATCTTCCGCCTTATGGTCTGGCTTTCTGTGATGCACTGGCTGATTCGCAGGCTGTACGTTAAGTCGAACGCCTCACTCCAGATTTAATGGCCTGATGGGTATCCAAACCTGATGGATATACAAACACGTACAAAAAACGCCTTTCCGCAGAAAGACGTCAGGCTGCCGAGAAATCTCGGCGGCTTTTTTGTAGATTTATCAAGAGCGGCGGACGATCGGGAGATGGGCCGATTCTAGCTAACCGGCGTTACAAAATCCGACAGCAGACGTTCAATATCGCCGGATCGACCCAGCCTGAAACATTCACGCCCCGTTTCCCGGGCGACAGACGCGGTAGTATTCAGCACGCGGTGCTTCACGCGCAGCAGAGACTGCGGTGACATACTGAGCTTGTCCACCCCAAGCTCCAACCAGATCGGTACGGCACGTTCATCACCGGCCATCTCGCCGCACACGCTGACTTCAATGCCGCGTTCATGCGCGGCCTGAACGGTCATGCGCAGCATCCGCAGCACCGCTGGATGGTAAGGATGATACATATGGGCAATCTGCTCATTCATCCGGTCCACGGCCAATACATACTGGACGAGATCGTTGGTACCAATGCTGAAGAAGTCCACTTCTTCAGCCAGCAGATCGGCAATAGCCGCAGCGGCAGGAACTTCAATCATAATTCCAGCCGGAATGTCGGCATTGTAGGCCATTCCGCGCTGGTCAAGCTCCGCCATCGCCCGGCGCAGAAGCTCATTGGCCTGCCGAACTTCTTCGACCGAAGAGATCATGGGATACATCACCCGCACATCTCCAAAAGCACTGGCACGCAGAATGGCTCGCAGCTGCGTCATGAAGAGATCCGGTCGATCCAGACAGATCCGAATCGCCCGATAGCCGAGGAACGGATTATCTTCTTCCGGCAGCGCAAAATAATCCAGCTGCTTGTCCCCGCCAATGTCCAGCGTACGAATGACGACGGGCTGCCCGGCTGCCTTCTCGGCGATGCGGCGATAAATATCAAACTGTTCTTCCTCGCTTGGGAATTCCGAACGATCCATATAGAGGAATTCGGTGCGGAACAGGCCGACACCCTGGGCGCCGTGTTTGAGCGACGTCTCCAGTTCCTTGAATGAACTGATGTTGGCGGCCAGCGTCAGATGGCGCCCGTCGCGCGTAACGGCATCCACCTCGGCGAGCAGCTGGAGCTGCTCCTTCTTGCGCTGGAGCTTGCGGCGCTTCTCTTCGTAAATGCGAAGCGTCTCTTCGTCAGGATCGACGAACATCTTCCCTTCGTCGCCATCAATGACCAGCATCTCGCCGGTCTGGAACGGTTCTTCGCGTTTGCCTTCCAGCCCTGCTACCAGCGGAATTCCGATCGCCCGCGACATGATTGCCGTGTGCGAGGTTTTGCCGCCAATCAAGGTAACAATCCCCAATACGTGCTGAGGATTCAGATGCACCAGCTGGGAAGGCGACAATTCCTTCGCCACCAGAATATAAGGCTGGGTGTCCGAAGGGAGCTTGATCTCGGGTGCTCCCAGCAGATGCTTGAGCAGTCGATTGCCGACATCCTTGATGTCGGCTGCTCTTTCCTTCATATACTCATCGTCCAGCAGGTCGAACATCGTAACAAAATGGTCGATGGCTTCCTTAACCGCCACTTCCGCCGCTTTGTACTGCCTCTCGATAATTCCCTTGATCTCGCTCATGAAGACGGGATCTTCCAGAATGGCGAGATGCGCATCGAAGATACTGGACTCTTCCGGCCCCACCATCTCCTTGACTTCCTTCTTCATGTCTTCGATCTCACAGCGGGATGTACGGATGCCTTCCGTCAGACGCTCAAACTCACGCGTCAGGTCCACCACATCCATTTTCTGATCCGGAACATCCCATTCCCATGTCGGTAGAACGAAAGCTCTCCCGATCGCTACGCCCGGTGCGGCCCCGATACAGGTTATCATCGTCCTCCCCCTCCCATTTCTCTATCTTTATCATAAAGGACCACCGACATGACTGGCCCTTGGCCTTTTTTGACCGTCTTAAAAGGTGCAAAGCTCCAGGATCGTACCCGATCCGGATTGGTAATCAGCATCGGCGTCGCCAGAGACTTGGCCTTCTCCCTGAGCAGCGGCAGGTCAAAACGAATCAGCAGTTGACCCGGCTCCACAATGTCGCCCTCTTTGACAAAGGCTTCAAAGGCGCCTTCCAGATGAGACGTATCAATGCCGATATGCAGCAGAACATCGATCTCTTCATTGGTGCGAATCCCCAGTGCATGCTGCGTCGGGTAGATATGCAGCACCGTGCCCGCCACCGGAGACACCAGCTCATCTTTTTCCGGAATAAAGGCCACACCATCGCCCACCAATTTCTTGGCGAAAATCTGGTCAGGCACTTCATCCAGAGGCATCATCCGTCCCTGCATCGGCGCTGCAAACAGCACCTGATCCAGTTCACGGTCAATCAGCTTGTTGATCTCTTCCCGAATCAGCTCGGAATACGTGCCAAACACCACCTGAACATTCCCACCGCCCAGTCGGATCAGGCCCGCCGAACCCAGGGATTTTAACGCGTGACCGTCGATCTTGCGATCATTCGCCACCGTCAGACGCAGACGTGTAATGCAGGCCTGAACCTGAACGATATTCTCGCGTCCACCCAGCGCCTGTAGAATCAATGGCGCACGGTAAGGGATATTCCCTGCCCAATCTTCAAGGGTCGATCCTTCTTCGCGTCCCGGTGTTGGAATCTGGAATTTGCGAATCGCCCAACGGAACAGGATATAATAACCCAGCCCATACACGATGCCAATCGGGATCAACAGCCAACCATTCGTAGACAGATGGAAATTCAGCACGAAGTCAATCAGCCCTGCCGAATAGGAAAATCCGTGGTGAATATCCAGCGCATACGTCAGCCACATGGCAAAACCTGCGAGTACGGCGTGCAGCGCAAACAAAAATGGCGATGCAAATAAAAAAGCAAATTCGATCTGCTCGGACACGCCGGTCAGCAGGCAGACCAGTGCCGCACGGACGAATGTCTTGCGGACTTTGGGCTTCAAGTCTTCGCGTGCTTCATGAATGACCGCCATCGCTGTCGCCGGCAGTGCAAACATCATGATCGGGAATAACCCCGACATGAACAAGCCTGCTGTCGGATCACCTGCGAAGAAGCGCGGCAGATCGCCCTGAACAATCATGCCCGAAGCCGTCTCGTAAGAGCCAAACTGGAACCAGACCACATTGTTGAGCAGATGATGCAGACCAAATGCGGATAAGGCGCGATACAAAATGCCATATACGAACAGCCCAAAACCACCTGTCGAGCGAACCTCCAGGTTCATCCAGTCGATGATCGCTTGTAGAAGCGGTCCGATTGCCAGCATGGCAAAGGCAAATAAAGCCGACAACAGCCCCATAAACAGCAGGACAAAACGCGACCCACCGAAGAACTGGATCGTTTCCGGAAGCTTGAAGTCTTTGAAGCGGTTGTACAAGGCGCCCGCAATCGCACCCAACAGAATCCCGATCAGCGTCGTGGGCTGAATCTGCCCGCTGGCGAAATGATCGATCACCCGCTCATAGATCGTCATGCCCATGAGCGCCGCAAGGCCTGCATATCCGGCCTGGTTAGCCAGTCCAAGCGCAACGCCTACGGCAAATATATAAGGCAGGTAGAGCAGTACGCCCGATCCCGCCACGTTCAACGCTTCGGCCACTCCGGGAACACCCCATGCTTCCCAGGGAAGGCTGCCTGCACTGAGCAGGATCGCTGCCGCCGGCAGCACCATCGTCGGGATCATCACGGCCCGGCCAAGCTGTTGAAGCGAACCTAACCAATTCAAAGACGTCCCTCTCCTCTCTTCTTTCAAATGTTAAGCTTTGCATCCAGGTTTGTCAAAGCATTTACACGGTTTTTCCGCGAGGAGAACAGGTGCATTTTGTGCGCAAATTTGAGCTGAAAATGGGCATGGATGGCTCCGCCTGCTGATGCGCAAGAAATCGCTCCAGACCGCAGGTTGGTTCACTGTTGATTGCATGTTTCATTTGCCGCTAAAATAAACAGGAATCAAGCTTATCACAGTTGAAGCGGCGAGGATAAACGAGTGGGCAGCGAGATTAGAGGGAAGCGATTGCAAGGAGCAAGTCGAAAGGAAACGATCGAAAGGAGCAAACCCGGTGAACGAGACCCATGTATTTCCCCTTGCGGTTCAAGAGGTGTTGACGTTTATTGCAAAAGGCGAGCTGTTAAATGGAGCGTATCAAAGGGAATCGGCAGCAGAAGTGAACGAAGATGCGTTGATTGGGATTGAGCGTCATGGCCCATTTACCCGGCTTGATGAAGCCCTGTCCTTCTATCAGGATCAGGACGTGGAACCGCCTTATGTCTTTCTGCCGGACATGGTCGAAGATGCAGATGGAGATATTCCGCCTGCGGCAGATGCCTCGATGCGTGAGCTTGCCCGCGCCTTGATCCTGTATGAAGAAGAACAAGACTTCGTGCAGGTCGTCTTGAAGCGGCTGACTCTTCGCGCCGCCGGGCTGGAGCTGACTCCCCAGATGATGGCTCTGTTGGCTGACAAGATCAGCGGCGAACTGTATCTGTGTGCCAAGGCCCGGCTGCTGGCTGCCGAGCCCCATCCCTTCTTCGAGACTTTGTTCAGTATCTATCGCAACCAGGAACTTCCGGTCGGCTGGATTGGAGAGGCTGACACAGAGGATGGGCGATTCGTCGTCTATTCGCCCCGCGCTTAACAGACCCTAAGGAATCTGAGGGAGCCGACTTTGTAACGGCGGCGAAAAGCTCGGGAGACCTGCGCTGCCGTTGCGCGGCAGGCCTCGGCTCGCTGCCACGGGGTGGAAGCGGGCTTCGCCCCGCCCGCTTCCACCCCGTGGACAAAGCAAAGACCCGCACGATAACCTGTGCGGGTCTTTGCTTTGCTCTTGGCCGTGGCAGGGACGAACGCGAAGCCATCGTCCCTGCCACGGCGTCTGCCCATGCACAGCATGGGCGACCGCCGCTCCGCTTGAGGGAGCGGCAAGGCCTGCGCCGTCAGCGGCGGCTGCCTGCGCCGGTTACGGCATCTTCGACCTTGATGCAGCGGTCCATGATGACCGTCAGGCCGGCTGCTCCGGCGATCTCGGCCGCCTCGTCGCTGTAGACACCGGACTGGAGCCACAGCGTCTTGGCGCCTGCTGCTGCCGCTTCGCGGGCGACATCCGCGCAGAATTCACTGCGGCGGAAGACATCCACGATGTCGATCGGCTCCGGCACATCAGCCAGCGAGGCGTAGCAGGTCTCGCCGAGAATCTCCTGTCCGGCAGCAGTCGGGTTCACCGGAATGATACGATAGCCGCGCGACTGCATGGCCTGCGCAACCATATACGATGTCCGGTCGGGCTTGTCGGACAGGCCGACGACGGCAATATTACCGGCCTGCTCCAGCAGTCTGCCGATCTCGTCCCGGCTTGGATTTTGGAATGACATATGAACTCCTCCTCGATTCTTGCCTGAATCCTGGAATCAGCAAATGTGCAAGTATACGATCCGCTATTTAAGCGTTCGCCTTTACTTTACCCATTCCACATCCGCCCCAAGCGCGATCATATCGTCAAAAAAGCCCGGGTATGACTTGGCCACGTGATGCGCATCGGTAATGGTGATTGGCGCTTCCGCGCGTAATCCCACGATGGTCAAAGCCATAATCACGCGGTGGTCATAATGCGAATCGATCCGCACGCCGCCAGCGACGCCCTGTGGACGACCATGGACGATGATCTCAGCCTGCTTCTCTTCCACGTCCGCGCCTGCTTTGCGAAGCTCATTCAGATAATCGGTAATCCGATCACATTCCTTGTAACGCAGGTTCTCGACATTGTAGAAACGCGAAGTGCCTTCGGCAAATACAGCCGCCGCCACCATCGCCAGTACCGCATCGGTCGCGGCATCGCCATCAAATTCAACGGCCTTTAGCGTGCCTGTGCCATTGACGACGACAAGATCATCCTCATGCGTCAGCGGCGCCTCCATCATGCGCAGCACATCCACCACGGCCCGTTCCCCCTGGCGGCTGTGCTTGGCCAGTCGGCGGACCGTCACATCGGACGGCAGGACAGCCGCAGCGGACAGAATGGCCGCCGACCCCGGATAATCTCCCTGTACCGAATATTCCCGTGCCTGGTAAGCCTGGCCTCCAGGTACGCGGAACAGTGAATAATCTTCGTTCGCCTCGACTTGAATCCCGGCCTGCTCCAGCACTTCCAGCGTCTGACCCACCACGACCTTGGATTTGAGATCTCCGGTCACCGCAATCTCACTGTCTTCCTCAAGCAGCGGCGTCAGGAACAACAGCGCACTCAGATACTGCGAGCTGACTTCACCGGATACGGTAATCCTGCCGCCTTTGACCGGACCCTTAACCGTAATCGGCAGGCGGCCGCCGTGATGTTCAATCTCCGCACCCATCTGCTGAAGCGCCTCAATCAGGTCGTCATGCGGGCGTTTGCCCAGGGAATCGGGATACGTATTGACGAAATGAACGTCTTCCGATAAGGCAGCCACAGCCAACAGGAAACGCAGTACGGCGCCCGCGTTCCCTACATTCAGCTCCGCTACCGGCTTGGGATGACGTCCAAAGCCCTTAATGACGATCTTCTCTTCGTCTTCTTGCAGCTCCGCTCCCAGTTCCGCAATGCAGCGGCGCATGGCATCGCTATCTTCACTGTGGGCAGGGAAACGCACGGTACTGGTTCCATCCGCCAGAGCGGCAACCAGCAGATAACGCGTCGTGTAGTTTTTGGAAGATAGAGCCTCCATGGTGCCTTCCAGTCTCTCGGTACGTCTAACGATTACATCCATGAATCGGTTCCTCCAAGCTGTGTATGAAAGTGGGTTAACATTTGACATAAGTTTTGCTCATTCGTATCATGAACCTATCCCAACCGAAAGGCAGGAAGACCACGATGTCCATTGCACAAATCGAACCTTCAGAGCTTCGCACGCGTATCCAGCAGGGCGATGCTCCGCTGATGATCGACGTTCGTGAGCCGGAAGAAGTCGCGCTTGGCATGATTCCCGGCGCCGTTCACATTCCGCTCGGACAGCTTGCAGAACGAGTGGGCGAGCTTGATCCCGACCGGGAGACGGTATTCATCTGCCGCAGCGGTTATCGCAGTGAACGCGCTTGCGAATATCTGGAGATGTCCGGATACGATAAAGTCATCAACATGACCGGCGGCATGATCGCCTGGCAGGAAGACGAAGAGTAATCCAGTACCCGGAAGGAGCCTATGGCTCCTTTTTTCATGTTCGCTTCTTTCACTATACACGCCTCTCCCATTTCATTCAACCATTAGACGCTGTGAAGCGCTAAATCAAGCGAGTTCCTTCCTCTTTTCGCAAAAAAACAGCGGCGAAGGCAGTCCCGAAGGACGGCCCCCGCCGCTGCGCAAAAGAATGTCGCTAATCTTAGTTGTCCAGCTGCAGCCACTCGTGGTGGAAGACGCCTTCTTTGTCCACGCGTTTGAAGGTGTGGGCACCGAAGTAGTCACGCTGCGCTTGCAGCAGGTTCGCTGGCAGGCGCTCTGTGCGGTAGCTGTCATAGTAAGCCAGGGCGCTGGAGAAGCCCGGAACCGGAATTCCGTTCGTCACGGCTGTCGCAATGACTTGACGCCACGAATCCTGATATTTCTCAACTACATCTTTGAAATAGTCGTCCAGCAGCAGGTTGGCCAGCTTGCTGTCCTTGTCGTAAGCATCCTTGATGTTTTGCAGGAACTGCGAACGGATGATGCAGCCGCCGCGGAAGATCATGGCGATGTTGCCGTATTGCAGATCCCAGCCGTATTCGTCGGAAGCTGCACGCATTTGGGCAAAGCCCTGCGCGTACGATACGATCTTGCTCGCAAACAGCGCTCTGCGTACATTTTCGATGAACTCGGCACGATCGCCGGAGAAAGCTGCTGCTTTCGGTCCGTTCAGCACTTTGCTGGCTGCTACACGTTCTTCCTTCATGGCAGACAGGAAACGTGCGAAGACGGATTCCGTAATCATGGACAGCGGAACACCCAGGTCGAGTGCGCTTTGGCTGGTCCATTTGCCTGTACCTTTTTGGCCAGCGGAGTCAAGGATCACATCAACCATCGGCTTGCCGGTTTCTTCGTCTTTTTGCGAGAAGATGTCGGTCGTAATCTCGATCAGGTAGCTGTCGAGTTCGCCTTTGTTCCATTCGCCGAAGATCTGGTGCAGCTCGTCCGTGTCGGCGCCTACCACGTCTTTGAGCAGGTGGTAAGCTTCGCCGATCAGCTGCATGTCGCCGTATTCGATGCCGTTGTGCACCATCTTGACATAGTGGCCTGCACCACCTGGTCCGATGTACGTGCAGCAAGGATCACCGTTCACGTGAGCGGAGATCGAAGTCAGGATTGGCTCGACCAGCTCATATGCGCTTTTTGGTCCGCCCGGCATGATGGCAGGGCCTTTCAGCGCGCCTTCTTCACCGCCCGATACGCCTGTACCGATGAAGCGGAAGCCTTTGGCTTCGAGATCTTCACTGCGGCGCTGCGTATCCGGGAAGTAGGCGTTGCCGCCGTCGATGATGATGTCGCCCTGATCCAGATGCGGAATCAGCTGTTCGATGGTTGCGTCCGTTGCCGGGCCCGCTTGAACCATAATCAGAATCTTGCGCGGCACTTCGAGAGAAGCCACGAACTCTTCGACGGAGAAAGTGCCAACCAGATTTTTGCCTTTCGCTTCCTCGACCAGATCATGCGTCTTTTGAGGGGAACGGTTATATACCGAGACGGTAAACCCTTTGCTTTCAATGTTGAGCGCCAAGTTTTTGCCCATGACGGCAAGGCCGACCACGCCAATTTGCTGTTTTGACATTTTAGGTTCTCCATCCTTTGTCTATGAAATAGCGTTGCAATAATTTTCATTGTACCCGTTTTGTTTAGTAAAGTGAAGTCCTCGGGAATAGGAATACATTCAAATTGATAGACTTAATCCGTAGATTTCCAGCCATCGTAAACCTCTTTAACACCACAAAGCGCGACAGAACGCCAAAAAAGCGACCTGACTCAGGTTTGATCTTGGAAATTCAAAGAATCAGGCTTCATGAACTCTTCATGTTCTGCCTGCTTGTTTGCTCCCCTTCTTCCTGTGCTATAATGGCCGATGAATCGCTTGCGGCGCTGGAGAACAGGCCGCTGTGGAGAGGGGCATGACCATGACGATCCCAGGTTTTGATGAAAAAGATTTTGCCGTATTTGAAATAGAAGGTCTTGAGCCTCGAATGGATGCATTGATCGCCAATGTCCGTCCCAAGCTGGAACAGCTTGGACGTGAACTGGCTCCATTCCTGTCTGCGCAGACGGGTGAAGAGATGTTCGCCCATGTTGCCAAACACGCTCGCCGCACCGTTCATCCACCAGCCGACACATGGGTGGCCTGGGCATCGAGCAAACGGGGCTACAAAGCGCTGCCGCATTTCCAGGTGGGCATGTTCGCCAATTACTTGTTCATTGTGATGGCAGTCATCTACGAGAGTCCGAACAAGACCACCCTCGCTGCCTCACTGCGCAAGAACGAACGTCAGGTCATGAACCTGATTCCCCAAGAGCAGCAGGAGGAGTTCTACTGGTCAGTCGATCATACCAAACCAGGCGGAACGCGCCATATCGACTTGGGCAAGGACGGATTGGCGCAGATCGCCGAACGCCTGGGCACGGTCAAGAAATCCGAAGTGCTGTGCGGCCGTTTCCTGCAAAAAGACGATGCTCGTCTGAGAGACGGAGAAGCACTGGTTCAAACGATTGAAGAGACATTTGAAACACTGATTCCTTTATACAAAATGGCTTTCTAAGTTCCGTTACCCGGCAGAAGAAACGGCTGTCCGCGCCCAACCAAGCGTGGACAGCCGTTTTTTCCTGTCCGTCTCCGCCATTGAAGCTATTGAGCTTGGTGGAACAAGGGACTCCCTGCCTCACATCCCCTTGAAGGAACCACCGTTGACCGGATATTCGGCGCCAAACGCATATTCCGCCCGATCCGAAGATAAGAACACGATCATCGAAGCGATGTCTTCCGGCTGTCCGATGCGCCCTACCGGCAGCTCTCGTACTTCATCCACGAAATAATCAACAGCCTTCTCCTTGGGCTGGTCGAATTTCTCGGAGATGGCATCGATCATTCCGCCGGGCTGATCCCAGATGTTCGTATGTGTTGGCCCAGGCGATACCGTATTGACGCGCACACCTTTTTCCCCGAACTCCATAGCCAGCGCTTTGCCCACACTGAGCAGCCCGGCCTTAAACGCCGAATAATCCACGGACATAGGCTGCGGCTGGCGAGCATCTTCCGAAGCTACGCTGATAATCACGCCTTTGCCCTGCTCCAGCATATGCGGGATGGCCGCTCTGGAGGTTCTCACCATGCTCATGAGATTGTTGGTATACGTCTCCTCCCACTGTTCATCCGTCGTGCCCAAAAACCCGTCCAGACGGGAGTGGGAAATGCCCGCATTGTTAATCAGAATGTCTACGCGTCCGAACTGCTGAATGGCCGCTTCCACAAGCTTCTTGGGACCTTCCGGCGTACTCAAATCGGCTTCCACGGCCAGCACCTGTTCCTTGCTTCCCAGTTCGCCGATTTTTGCCGGATGGCGGCTGGCTCCGACTACTTTGGCGCCTTCTGCAAGGAACATCTTGGCTGTAGCCAGTCCAATACCCGAGCTGGCTCCTGTTACGATCACAACTTTATTCTGCAAATTCAGCTCCATCTGTTATTCCTCCGTTTATCCGATTTAAGGGGTCTTTACGCGTACAAGGTCACTTTCTTTTTTTAACCTTCTGGCTAAAAAACAAACGAAAAACGCAAAAATGCCGCCTCGAAAGGCGGCATCAGTCAGCAAGCAAGTCACTGCATGAATAAAAGATTAGATGTGTGGGTCAGGAGTGAGATTGGACGGTATTCGCTCTGCGGCGGGAAGCTCTGGACATCGGTGCGTGAATCAGCAGCAGCAGCGCCATGGAGATCGCACTGGCCCAGAACGGTGCCTGCGGACCGAGGTAATCCCAGGTCCATCCACCTGCCAGCGGACCCAGCACTGTTCCCAATCCTTGCAGCGTCAGGAAGACGCCCCAGATCGCTCCACGTTCTTTTTCCGGTACAAGTTCGGCAAGCAGGGTATTCCATGCCGGCAGGATCATGGCGAAGCCAACCCCTGCGGTCAGAATGAAGCACCAGACTAGTGTCATGGCGTGGGTGGAAGCAATCCCGCACAGCGCGATGACCGCAAACAAGAATCCCATGTGCAGAAACCAGCGAGTGCCGTATTTATCCACAAGTCGTCCGGCAGGAATCATACCTACAACGGCCACCCCGCCGCCTACAATCAGCAGAACATTAAATTGTCCGGGCGTCATGCCCAGCACATTGCGGATGTAGACGGAGATCACCGGTGTCAGAATCCCAATGGCAAATGACTGAAGGAACATGGCTGGATACAGCAGCGGCGTAAGTTTCAAGGCGGTCAGGGCGCGGAACACTTTACGCACGGAATAGACCGAGCGCACGGTATGACGTTTCACTACACGGCGAACCTTCTTGGAAAACGGATAACCGGTATGGGAGTGGCGAACTACCTTGGGCGCAAGCGGCGCCATCATATGTCTAGGCAGCAGAAACGCCGCAGCCGTGACAATCGCCATGACAACGAACAGAACCCAGAACACAACCTGATAAGAATCCCCAACAAGCAGGTTGGAGACAATGGGTCCAGCTCCCGTACCCGACAACGTAGCGATCTGGATGCTGCCCATCTTGGCTCCAGTTCCTCCGTTCAGATCCGCTTCCATGCTGATGGTGCTCATCACGACCGGCCAGATTGGAGCGGTACCGATACCCAACAGGGTGCAGGCTACAACCAGCGACACACCGGTCATGGAAAAAGCAATGACGACGACGGCCGCCCAGGACAGCAAAAGCCCGGCCGCAATGGTTCTTCTAAGTCCAACATGTTCGGCTAACCAGCCCGTTGGACTGCGCAGCAGGTTGTCCCCTACATACTGTAGGGAAAATGCCAAGCTGATCGTTAAAGCCGGAAGTCCCAGCGTATTTTTCATGTAAACGGGCAGCACAGTGACCAGAAGTGCCCCTTTGACAAACTCGGTCAAAAAAACAATGATCCATAAACAGGTGAAAATCGAAAACAAGCTGGATGCCGGTTTCGATCCGGCAGTGCGGTTATTCATGGCTACCCCTTTCGAGCCGTTCGCTTTCAAGTCGAAGACGGCTTCTCCCCGCGCTGTGTTCCGACGAACACAGCTTGATGTCTGACAGATGATCGCGTCTGACAGGTTCTCTCTATAAGCCTTATTATATCGGCTATTCGCGGAGGAAGTCTAACGTGAAGCCAGGCGAATCAAGCAAAAATTGCATTTCATAGACCTTCATTTCTTCCCGGGTCTGAAATCCGCATTTGCGATACAATCCGATCGCCGCAAGATTGCTCATACTTACGGTCAGGCGAACTTCGTGCGGCTCAAAAGCCTCGAACAGGATACGCAGAGCCGCTTGCAGCAGCGCAAGCCCCACGCCTTCTCCCCGCGCCTGCGGCGCCGCAGCCAAGAATTCAATATCACCTTCCGCAAACTCGCGGCTGCCCGAGACAAACGCATAGCCCAGCAGCCTGCCTTCACGCACGCAGCCGATCAGACGATGCTCGGCATCCCGCTCATGAAGCAGCGCAGAACCGGACGCATACGAACCCGGGAAGACTTCATCATGCAGTCGAACGAACGCCTCTGCCCACTCGACACCCAGATCCATAATTCTCAGATCCGAAGTCGAAGCTTCCTCCCCGCCTTGATCCGCCTGGTCCAAGTAAGCCTGAAAGTCTTCGCGGCTCAATGCAAGCGTCATATGCTGCCCCGTCAGCGAAGCTCCGACACGCTGCATCAGCGCCCCTGCTTTCACATTTTTCTCATGATAAAATCCTTGCAGAACAAGCGATTCCAATCCTGCGCGTGCCAGCGCTGTGCTCCATAACGAATCGATCCACTGCCCACATGCTTCATCCGATGCTGCATCTTCATCCTGAAGCTCCAACGTTTCCCAATCCACAAACGGCCCCCAGATCTCTGCCCGTGCTGGACGGGAACCAGAATGAGAATCCGAACTGGAATCCAAATCGACGTCGAATCCAAGCACGCCCACGATCTGCTCCTCCCACACAGCCAGCGTAAAATGCCGCTCCAGCTGCATAGAATCAAATTCCTGTTCCAGCGTATGCAGAATCTCGGCCGCTTCGATGCCGCAATAGCCCACATGCCGATCCGCTCGCTTATTCTGCCCAGCTATCAGCCTGGATACTGCTTTGAGATCTTCCAAATGGATACCTCTATACTTGACGTTTATCCTATTCGCCCCCCTGCGCAGCTCGTTTGAAAAATTGCCTTCTTGCAATCCAGCCCCGTTTTGCTATACTCAATTTGTTTGATTTTTAACCGTGCTCTATCACGTTGACCAAACTGAATCAAAGGATTGCGGGCACCTGAATCGCACCTCTAACTTGGTCAACGCACGAAACTACTCTATGCACACGAAAGGTTGTGACAACCCTAATGGATCATGCTCGTACTCCGCTTTTCACCGCGCTCAAGCGCCATGCGGACCAAAATCCGGTACAGTTTCACATTCCAGGTCACAAGAAAGGAATGGGGACAGATCCGGAATTTCGTGAATTTATTGGGGATAACGCCCTTTCCATAGACCTGATAAACATCGCTCCTCTGGACGATTTGCATCAGCCGATGGGCGTCATCGAGGAAGCCCAACAGCTCGCTGCCGACGCGTTCGGCGCGACGCACACGTTCTTCTCCGTTCAAGGCACCAGCAGCGCGATCATTACGATGATCCTGTCTGTGTGCGGTCCGGGAGATAAGATCATCGTGCCGCGCAACGTACACAAGTCGGTCCTCGGCGCCATCATTTATGCAGGAGCCAAACCGGTATTCATCGCGCCGGAACGCGATACCAACCTGGGTATCGACCACGGTATTACCGTCTCTTCGGTTAAAAAAGCGCTGAAGCTGCACACGGACGCCAAGGCACTGCTGGTCATCAACCCGACTTATTACGGGGTATGTGCCGATCTTCAGCAGATCGTCGCCCTGTCGCACAGCTATGGCGTTCCCGTGCTGGTTGACGAAGCGCACGGCGTGTTGATCCATTTCCACGATCAACTGCCGCTGTCCGCCATGCAGGCCGGTGCAGACATGGCAGCCACCAGCGTACACAAACTGGGCGGCTCGATGACGCAGAGTTCCGTGCTGAACGTCAATACCAAAAATGGATTTATCAATCCAAAACGAGTGCAGACCGTCATCAGTATGCTGACGACGACGTCCACCTCCTATATCCTGCTTGCTTCGCTGGATACCGCGCGTCGCCAACTGGCCTTGAACGGCTATGCCATGGCCGAACGTGCGCTTGATTTCGCGGACTATGCACGCAGCGCAATCAATCAGATCGAAGGTCTCTACTGCTTCGGCGAAGAGATTATTGGCAGCGAAGCGACCTACGATTACGATCCGACCAAGATCACGATTCAGGTTCGCCGCCTTGGCATCACCGGTTATGAAGCCGAGAACTGGCTGCGCGACCATCATAACATCGAAGTTGAAATGAGCGATATGTATAATGTCCTCTGCCTCATCACCGCTGGCGACAATGAAGGCACGATCCGCGTGCTGCTGGACGCGCTGCGTGAGATGGCTCAGGAATTCCGGGGACAAAGCAAGGAAATCAAGGAATTAGCTGTCAAGATTCCTGACATCCCGCATTTGGCACTGCTGCCGCGCGATGCGTTCTATGGAGAGACGGAGTCTATTCCATTTAAGGACTCCGCCGATCGGATCATCGCAGAGTTTATCTACGTGTATCCGCCAGGCATCCCGATTCTGCTGCCAGGAGAAGTTATCACGCAGGAAAATATCGATTACATTACCGATCACGTGGATGTGGGCCTGCCTGTCAAGGGACCGGAAGATCGCTCCGTGAAGTTTGTCAAAGTCATTGTGGAACCGGGTGCCATTCGTTAAAACCCGTGACTTCAGCGGCCGCTTATGCGGCCGTTTTTTCGTACATATGTTACCGGATTATCGGCCTCGTCAGCAAGCACACGAAAAAACGGATGCTCTCGCGGGAGAACATCCGTTTAAAAGGAAAGCAGCGGCATCGCCAGGCGGACCGCCCCTGAACCTTACTCTTCTTCGCTTTGCGCAGCAACCAGCTCGTTATAAGCGGCTTCGACTCTCTCCCACTCTGCTTCTTCCTCGATGTTGACGAGAACGGTCTCGCCGTCTTCTTCTTCAAGGCGCAGAATGAAACCGTCGGCTTCCGGGTTGTTGCGCTCAAGCAGAAGCGCATAAACCTCTTCACCTACGTCAAAAGTCTGTACGAGAACCATTTCTTTCTCGTTGCCTTCTTCGTCGCTAAACGCAACGACAATCTCTTCGTCGTGGCTATGGTCATGACCGCATCCGCAATCGTCGCCGTGCTCATGATTGTGAGAGTGGTTATGTTCGTGTTCGCTCATTGTGGTAAAACCCCGTTTCTCTAGCATGTACGCATAAGGCGTAGATGCCCTGAATTTAATGGACACTGCTTATCCTACCACTTCGCCCCGTGAAGGTCAATTTGCGGATCAAGCCTACAATCAGTCCACCGCGTTGATCGCTTTTTGCGCAACCATGGAGTACGATCCGCCGCTTCTTTTAATATAAAATTCGACGTAATATTTCCCCGCCCGGTTGAAATCATAGGTGAAATCGTAGGTCTTGAACCAGAAATTGTCCTTGCGCGAACTCAGTTCCTGAGATTGGATGTCCTTCACATCGCCGGATGGATTCCGAATGGACACCTTCACCGAGTCAATATTGGTGTTCAGGCTGTCGATCTGCGAGAAGATGTAAAATTTAAGTTTGCCTACATTGACATTCCCAAATGGAGTATCCCCTTTGAACAGGAACATATCCACATTGGGTTTGGTAAAGCTGACGGTTCCGGTATTTTCGTTGTATTCGGCCAGGCCGTCGAACTCGCGGACAGGGACGTAAGTAGTCCCATCAATTAGGTAGCCTCCCGTACTGACCGCGCTTCCGTTAATCAACACTCTGATCTTCTGAAAAGCCGAATCGGCAAACGCTACGGAACCGCTCACCAGCGACAGGGCCAGTGCGCAGACCGCAATTCTTCTCCACCTCATGTTCCGGCGTCATCCTCTCTGTATCTGAAATTGGGAACCTGTAAGCCGATGCAGCCCCTCTGCCCAGCTTCGACCTCTTCTCCCGAAGGGCCGTTCTCATAGATGTATACTCGCGCCCTGCTGTCAAGTTGCGGTCGTTTTGTTGATTCTGGCGGGGAAATCGTCCATAATGGGGCGGAAGAAACGGCCGACATCCCAGCAGCCTTTCAACCCTTAATCAGAGGTTTAGGTTTCCCTGAAATGCACACGCTTTAGGTGCAATTCAGGGGAGCGTAATCTTGCCTTTTGTGTTGACAAGGTTCTAGGTATCCGCCGACTACAGAAATGGGGGCATTGCGATGAATCTGCAAATGATCGGGACAGGTAATGCTTTTGCCAAAAAATACTTCAACAACAACGCGTTAATTGAGCAGGATGGCTTCAAGCTGTTGATTGACTGCGGCATCACTGCACCGCTGGCGCTGTATGAGCTGGGCATTGGCATGGAACAGTTGGACGCTGTGCTGATTACGCACACGCACGGCGACCATGTCGGTGGGCTGGAGGAGTATGGATTTCAGATGAAATTCAAGCATGGCCGCAAACCCATCTTGTATTTGGCGGAATCACTCGTTGAACCGCTGTGGACGCACACCCTGTCCGGAGGTATGACACAGGATGGGCTGGAGCGGCTGGAGGACGCGTTCGAGGTACGCACGCTTCGGGTGGGCGATGTTCAGGAACTGGCGCCCAATCTCTGCGTCGAACTGATTCGTACCCAGCATATTCGCGGCAAAAAAAGCTATTCGCTCGTTCTCAACCGCGACGTCTTCTACAGCGCGGACATGACATTCGATCCGGAACTGCTGACGACGCTCGTTCGGGACCGGGGCATCCGGAGGATCTTCCATGAAGTACAGCTCGAAGGACCGGGCGAAGTGCATACGACCTTAAACGAACTGCTCTCGCTGCCGGACGATATTCAGGAGATAACCAAGCTCATGCACTACGCGGATAACAAGGATCAGTTCGAGGGACGGACAGGCAGGATGGAATTTCTGGAGCAGGGTCTGGTGTATTCGATTTAGGTTGGCGGCTCCTATAGTAAGCTGGAGTGCGTGAACCGCCTGTATGATGGATTAAAAAAGCCGATCTCCGCGTGATGCAGAGATCGGCTTTTCTATGAAAATCGACTTTTTTGTGGAGAACGATCGGGCATCAGCAGGTTCCTGAGCAGGTTTTAGATGCCCGTCCACACGTCTTTGACATAACGGCCGCTGTCTTCCAGCTCGTTCAGCCAGCGCTGCGCCTCTTGTTCGCTTACACCGTGAACATCGCGGTAGGAACGGCGCAGCGTCGTCTCGACATCCGGCGCCATATGCACGCCGTCGCCGCAGACATAGAAGATGCCTCCGGCATCCAGCAGACGAATGACCTCGGCGGTATTTTCCGCCATACGGTGCTGAACATACGTCTTGGGCTGGCCTTCGACGCGGGAGAATGCCGTATGCAGCTGTACGATACCTTCAGCGGCATACGCCTCCAATTCCTGCTGGTAGAGGAAGTCCGTTTCCGGGCTTCGGCAGCCAAAGTACAGCTGTGCCTCACCCAGGGAGACGCCCTGTTCCTTCAGCACATGCCGCGCCTGGAGGAAGCCGCGAAATGGCGCAAGTCCCGTTCCGGGGCCGACCATGACCATCGGCACTTCCGGATCGTCCGGCAGCGCGAAGCCGCTGCCCGGGTCGCGGACGAACGCCAAGACCTCCGCGCCTTCGGGCAGACCCGCCAGATAGTTGGAAGCGACTCCGGCATATTCGCCGTTTCCGCTGCGTGCGGGTCCACGGACGACCCCCACCGTCAAGCTGAGTCGTCCAGCGTCCAGCTTGGGCGAGCTGGAGATGGAATAATAGCGCGGCTTGAGCGGTGGAAGCAGCGTCAGGAACCGCTCAAATTCCAGTTCGCAGGCGCGGTATTTTTCCAAAATATCCAGCATGGTCAGGCGCTTGAACAGCACCTCACGCTTATACGTCTCTTCATCTCGCATCAGCGCCTCGATCTCGACTTTGTGCGGCGGACAGACGGTCTTCTCCGCCAACTCCTTGAGCTGCGCACGCGTCGCTGGCTCTTGAAGCTCCACACTGCCGGTCAGCAGTTCCCGCAGCTCTACCGGACGACCCAGCGGCAGATGGGCGGCTGCACGGCCGCTGCCTTCAAGCTGTACGCGGGCGTCTCCCTGCAAGCCAAACCGGGCGAGTACGCGATCCACAAGCGGCCGTGGGTTGCGCGGAAGCACACCCAGATGGTCGCCTTCCTTATAGGAAGCGGAAGCCGGAACCTCCAGTTCGATATGACGGGTGCTGCGGCCTCCTTCCGGTGCCTGAAGCTCCAGGCTGCGCAGGATCTTCATCGGCTGTGCCTGATACGTCTCAGCAAGCGGCGAAGCCGACGGTTCTGCCTCGACAAAGGCCACGGTAATCCCGGAAGCCGCTCCCTGCGCTGCCTCTTCTGGCATCTTCGCCTCGATGTCCAGAAAGTTCAGTGCGGCCGGCCAGAGCTGCTGCTTCCACTCTTCCAGCATCTGTTCAAAGTCAGCGTTGGCATCACCTTCGCCGCGTTCCAGCGCTCGCACGCCGCCCAGCCGTTCCAGCGCTTCATCAACCAGACGCGGAATACGCTGATACGTATTCGCCCAGTTGCGATCGCCGCAGCCAAATACCGCGTAATGCAGCCCCTTTGCCGCGTCTGCCGGTGCCTGATCCAACCAGGCCATAAATTCTCCTGCGTTGGACGGCGGGCGACCGTTATACGAAGCGGTCACAACAAGGAGCAGCCCTTCTTTGGGGAGCTGGCCCGCCGCATTGTCCATCTTGGAGACGCTGGCCTGGAACCCAAGCCGCTGCCCTTCTTCGGCTAACTCATGAGCGATGCCTTCGGCTGTCCCCAGATTGGAGCCGTAGAGTACGGTAAGCGGCGTCTCATGACGATCCACCTCAATGACATTCTCCTGCGGTTCGGGTTCTGCAATCGTTGTACCCACCCCCGACGAGGTGGCACTCAGGGACGCTGGCGCAGGAGCCATTGGAGCCTGCGCACGCGGACGCACCTGCATGGTGAAGCCATCCGGCTTGAGCGTAAGTGTCTCTTTTACCTTCAGTTCATAATTGGCACCATCCACGATGTCAAAGTGGCGCAGCAGCGTTCCCAATACCAGCGTGGCTTCATGCAGGGCAAACTGCTGGCCAATGCAGGCCCGCTGTCCGTTACCGAATGGTTTATACGCATCATCCGGGATCTTCGAGGGATCTTCAAATCGTTCCGGGCGGAAGGCTTCCACATCCTCGCCCCAGGCGCTTTTGTCCCGATGCAGCACGGGAATGAGCACATTGACCGCTTCACCCGCAGCCATCGGATAACGTCCGGCCAGCAGGGTATCCGCCTTCGCCCGCAGGGAGAAGGCCGGAGCCGTCGGCCACAGCCGAAGGGTCTCATTGAGAATCATGCGAATATATTTCATCTCACGCACCTGCTTATAGGTAGGCGCTGCTGAATCCGTTAGGATGCCATCTACCTCTTCCTGAGCTTTGCGAAGGGCATCCGGATTATGCAGCAGGAAATACAGTGCGAAGGACAGCAGGCCGCTGGTTGTCTCATGCCCGGCAATCAGGAACGTAATAATCTGGTAGCGAATGTTCTCATCCGACAGCGATTCGCCCGTATCCGGGTCCTGTCCGCTTAACATATTGTTCAGCAGATCCTTCTCCCCCTGATCGCCGCGCTCCCGGCGTTCCTTCACGATCTTGTCTACGAGGGAAAACATATAGTCAATATCGTGGCGCATCTGCGCCTTTTTGCCCAGCATCAGCTTGTTCTGCACACCCAATCGTTGAAGCTGACTCATGGACTCGTCCAGCGAACGTGTCATCGCTTCAACAAACGGATGGTTCGATTCCCGGTAGAAGCTGTTGAAGCGATAATGAAAACCGCACAGCCCGATCGTATCCAGCGTTAGCCGGGTCATGTCTTCAGGCACTTCCACAAATTCATCCGGATTCAGCCGCGCCCACTTCTGCACCAGCTGCATGGCAATATCCACCATCATCTCATGGTAACCTGCCATCGCCCGCTGACTGAAGCTGGGCATCAGAATATTATGAGCCTTGTGCCAATTTGGTTCTTCTGTCCAACTGGTAAACAAACCATCTCCCGCAAAAGAGCGTACGTTTTGCAGCGGCGCCCAGACATTTTTCTCAAACCGGGACTCGTCGCAGGCATCCCCCACCAGCTCACGTCCCGAAATATATAGGTTACCCGGTCGGCCGGGAAGATCCATCTTGAAGATCGGGCCTTGTTCTTCCGCCAGCTTCATCAGCGATTGCACCGGGGCTTTGGTGTCAACCAGCGGCAGATTGCCGAGCGGCCCGAAGGTCTTGGGCTGTGGAATTATCGTTTCATGCACGGGCATGTTCATTCTCCTTTCCCTTATGCAAAAATTGTTCCATGACCAAATGACCATTTTAAAATTTTGGTTCTGCACATCCTTCTACCTTTGTCCGATTCACCCCTTATTGAAACGATTCTCTGGCAAAATAAGCAAAAAGCCCCCCCAACCAGCGTTTGCAACGCTGCGGGAGGCTCAGGAAAAGAACAGTAAAGAGGCAGAAATTCATGGGACGGAGGAGACAAAGAAGGGCATAAGGCTCAATCCCACGCGTATATCCAACAAAAAAGTGCCTCCAAAGGCGCTGCCTGAAGATGTCCTTCAGCCATTCGCCCAGAGGAACGCCTGTATAAGAGCTGCGAGACGCTGCTCTTTTATGCTTTTATGCTTTGTATGAACAACGGGTTCACTTCTTGATTAGTTCGCTTCTTGATCGGGTGTCTTCCAGATGACTTCTTCCCCGTATTTCTTGCCCCAGTCGTACATCATGCGCAGTACCGGGATCAGGCTCTCGCCATATGCGGTCAGCGAATATTCGACCTTGGGCGGAACTTCGCGGTATACCTCGCGGTGAACCAGCAGATCTTCCTCCAGCTCACGCAGCTGATTGGTCAGCATTTTCTGCGTGATATTGGGAATCAGCTTCTTCAGTTCGCTGAAACGCTTCGTTCCTTCAAGGCCGAGGTGCCAGAGAATAATCAGTTTCCATTTGCCGCCGATGACAGCCAGCGTTAATTCCTTCTCGCAGTTGATTGCCTGTAGGTCAATCCGTTCTTTCACTTCGCTTGCCATAGTCGGCCTCCTCATGTTCCTTGATTGCCCCAATAGTATACATGAGATACGTACCCCCCGCAAAGAAAGTTAGTTTTTTTTCGATACTGGCTATTCAGCCCTCCTCCCAAACCCGCGCGGCGCCCAATAGTATCCTCCACGTAACTTCCTCACTTCAAAGTGCCTTCTTCCGCTATAGCGTGAAAGGGGCATACAATGAGTACAGCAAGTCAACCCGCTGGGTACTCGTGGCATCATCTAACTTATTAAATAAGGAGTGTATGAATATGAAATTGCAATTGGCTTTGGACTTGGTGGATATTCCGGGAGCGATCGAAGTCGTCTCTGAAGTTCAATCGTTTATCGACATCGTGGAGATCGGCACCCCGATCGTTATTAATGAAGGACTGCATGCCGTCAAAGCGTTGAAAGAAGCCTTCCCTCACCTCGACGTACTGGCCGACCTGAAAGTCATGGATGCCGGCGGTTATGAAGTGATGAAAGCGACCGAAGCTGGCGCAAGTCTGGTGACGGTACTGGGCGCTTCCAACGACTCGACCATCCGTGGTGCGGTGGAAGAAGCGAAGAAGCACGGGACACAGATTCTGATCGACATGATTAATGTACCGAATCTGGCAGAACGTGCGGCGCAGGTGGATGCCCTGGGCGTCGATTACATCTGCGTGCATACCGGCTACGATCTGCAAGCGGAAGGTCAAAGCCCATTTGAAGATCTGCAAATCATCAAGTCGGCTGTGAAAAACGCCAAGACCGCCGTAGCCGGTGGCATCAAGCTTGATACGCTGCCAGGTGTCATCGCGGCACAGCCGGACCTGGTCATCGTGGGCGGCGGCATCGCCGGTCAAGCCGACAAAGCGGCTGTAGCAGCCGAGATGCGCCGCCTGATTGAAGCCGGCGCGGCTGCGGCGCAGGTCTAAGATTGTGAGCGGACTGCACACCGCTCCGACGGGCGCGGCTGATTACGCCGCGCGGATTGCGGCCGAGCTGGTGGAAGCCGTTCGCGGCATCCACCCGGCGCAGGCGGAGAGCTTCGCCGAAGCACTTGATCGCGCGGCGAATATCTTCACCGCCGGAGCCGGCCGCTCCGGCTTGATGTCCAAGGCGCTGGCCATGCGCCTCATGCACAGCGGAAGTAGCGCCCATGTCGTGGGCGAGACGACCACGCCCGGGATTGGGCCGGGCGACCTGCTCGTCATCGGTTCGGGTTCGGGTGAGACCCGAACGCTGGTCCCGATGGCGGAGAAGGCACGTGCCCTCGGCGCCGAAGTTGCCGTGGTGACGCTCAAGCCAGATTCGACGCTGGCGGGACTCGCTACGCTTGTGATCCAGCTTCCGGGAGCATCCAAGTCGCGGGAGCAGGATGATTATCCGACCATCCAGCCAATGGGCTCGCTGTTTGAGCAGACGCTGCTGCTGTTCTATGATGCGTCCGTGCTGCGCCTGATGCAGCGCCGCGAACTGGATGGCAGCCGCATGTATGGACGACATGCCAACCTTGAATAACGATTTTCGGCCGACGCCTTCCTTCTATAGAAACTTATAGAAGTGCATGGAAGCGTCGGCTTTTTTGCGTTCACCGAATTGGCTTCATGCTTTATTTTCGCGCTGGTCTTCCAAGCCGTTTCAAACCTCCGTCGTGGTTTATTTGTAAGTAAACATTTGACCAACCATTCTTCTCTCCTTCCCTTACTTCTACTCCAAGTCTCAAGATAGAAGGAGCTTGCCGCATGTCTAATTACACCGTGTCGGATACGATTCGCTACAAGACCCTGGCTCTGTTCGCCGAGCATTTTGGCATTTCGCCCGCACGGGTAAGTGTTAGGCTGAACGACAGCTGTGTCATGATCTGCGCAGAACGTTTTCTCCAGCCCATTGTGGAGTCATTGATTCACGAAGGCTCCCACGGCGCCCTTCAATCTACCCGTGAGCTGATGGTCGGTTATCTGCTGCCCGAGTTATGCCGCTATGTACGAGATGACTGTGAGCTTCCGATCGGCGCCCACGCTTACGATTGGAACGACGAAGATCTGTCCTGCCTGATCTTCATGCTGTTGGAAGAACCCGCGTGTCTGCGTGAGAACCAGGTCTATCCGGAACAGCCGCGAATTCATCGTCAGATCGCTTCTTTGACTTATGACGTCCAGCGTTTTCCTGATAAAATCTATTCCTTTTGGATGGAACCCGCTCTACTGGTGGTCATTCGGGATGGCACAATGGTTCAAGTGGAGAAAGCGTTGATTGAGGATGGGCACAGCGAGGCGCTGCGCATGTCCAAACGCCGTGTGGAAAAAACGAAGTTTTTTGAAGAATCTCCGTTTAACGCTGTTACCAAACGTCACCTTAGAGGAGTCTATCTGGACTGGATGTTTCCCCAGGATCGCAGCATTCTGGTCTACGTATTTGACGTTATGCCTGCATCGCCATTGACCTGAGTGGGCAGAGAATCCTCGGTTTATCCGATTTAACAAGGGAGATCGAACGTCGAACACGCTTCGATCACGAAGATGAATGAGGCATGAGGTCGCGCCATGCAGATTTGGCTCGGGATTGAATGAATCTCAAACCCAATCGCACACAAAAAACCGGCGACGTTTCGCCGGTTTTTTGCTGAACTTCTTTTGAATGAGAGACTGCGGGTGGCTCTGCCGAAAAAAGCGACTGACTACTCGTTATCTCCCGTCATCTCGATCCGATCAATGCCCTGGACGGTAATCGAAACTTCAAAGCTGCCGTCGCCGATTGGACTCATACGCAGCAGCCCTTTTTCCGCCAGATAACGATAAGCCAGCTTCTTCTCCGTCTCACCGTTGATCTCATCTCCGGACATGACGGACGGTTCGCCTCCACGCTCGAACCAGCTGTCATACAAACGGCCCAGTATCTCGCGCCGAAGACCCCGGCGTCGATTGAACTGTCCCATGCGTTCCAAAAGACATCTCCTCCTTCGCATGTGGATCGCGGGGCTGTTCAGTCGCTTTTCGACGAAAGCCCTCACTCTCTATTACACGATTTTGGTCCCATTCTCTCAGAAAAGCAAGAGATCAGCAGGCAAAAACGCCGCTTCGACTGCTCTACCCATTTAATTCTCCTGATTCAATTGGTCAATCAGCGAGCGAAGCTTCTCTTCCCCGTCTGGCTCTGCGGCAAACGCAACGGCGGCCCGGAGCGGCAGATAACGTCCCATTGCTTCCATCAATCCGGCATTGTCGGCTTCTTCGCCTTCCTCCTCATCCGTAGAGTCTGCCGCAGATGCCTGCTCGTCCGGTTCTGGCGCCGTAAACAGGCCGCCCTTGAGGAAGTCTTCCAGAATCGCCTTCTTGTCCGGGGTCAGACGACCGGGCTGCATCAGATCGCCAATCAGCGAATTGCGGTGTACCGGCTCGAAGATTGGCGCATCGCCTTCGATCTGTACTTCGGCCGTCAGCGTAATGTCTCGTGAAGAACCCCCTACGCCCAGTTCAAATGTACCGCTCTCCACGCGCCAATTCTTGGTCTCAACATCATAATAAGCGAACGCACGGCGATCCAGCGTGAAGGTAACGTTCGCACTCTCGCCCGGTGCCAGCTCCACTTTTTCAAAACCTTTTAACTCGCGTTCCGGGCGGTCTACCGTGCTCTCGACATCCCGAACATACAGCTGTACGATTTCCTTGCCGGTTACCTTGCCCGTATTGCTCACCTTCACGCTGACTTCCAGACCGGAATCTGCGTCTGCCTGGGAAGCGCTGAGTTTCAGATCCGAATAAGCAAACGTGGTATACGACAGGCCATAACCAAACGGGAACAGCGGCTCAACCTTCTTCTTGTCATAATAACGGTACCCTACGTAGATGCCTTCCCGATATTCCACACGATCTCCCACGCCGGGGAAGCTTAGATAGGCCGGAGTATCTTCCAGACGAATAGGGAAGGTCTCCGCCAACTTGCCGGACGGACTGACATTGCCAAACAGAAGATCCGCAATCGCACCGCCCAGCGCCTGTCCGCCGAGATACGCTTCCAGCAGTCCTTTGACTCCGCCCAGCCACGGCATCTCAACCGGCGATCCGTTGCTCAGAACTACGACCAGATTGGGCTGTGCCTCGGTCAATTCTGCGATCAGCCGCAGCTGATTATCCGGCAGCCGCAGATGGGTTCGATCATAGCCTTCCGATTCATAAGCATCCGGCAGCCCCGCGAACAATACCGCCACGTCCGCTTCTGCAGCCAATTTGACGGCTTGGGCAATCTTGGCTTCGTCGATCTGGTCACTCTTGAGACTGTAGCCATCGGCATAATCCACCTGCGCTTCGCCTGCTTCTGCGGCAAACTCTTCGTAGATGTTCTCCAGACGCGTTGGCTTGATATGCGAGCTTCCACCGCCCTGGTAGCGCGGACGCTTGGCCAGCTCGCCGATGACCGCATAATGCCCGGTACGCTGAAGGGGCAGAATCCCGGCTTCGTTCTTGAGCAGCACCATGCTCTCCCGGGCGACTTGACGCGCCAGCTGATGATGTTCTTCCCGGTCATACGCAGCCTGCTCGACCTTCTCGGCAATCGAGCGGAACACGATGCGCAGGATTCGCTCAACCGCAGCATCCAGCTTCTCTTCCGGCAGGCTGCCGTTCTTGACCGCTTCCACGATCTTGCTGTCACCGATTCCGCCGCTTGACGGCATCTCCAGTTCCAATCCGGCTGCCAGGCCTTCCGCCCTTTCATTAACCGCGCCCCAATCCGACACGACGAACCCTTCCAGACCCCACTCTTCCTTGAGGATGTCATGGAGCAGGTATTCGTTTTCCGAGGCATACGTTCCGTTCACCTGGTTGTAAGAGCACATTACTGTCCACGGCTGCCCTTTCTTCACTGCACCCTCGAAGCTGGCCAGATAGATCTCACGCAGCGTACGTTCATCCACAACTGCATCCACCGACATGCGGCGATGCTCCTGATTATTGACGGCAAAATGCTTCAGCGAGGTGCCCACACCCTGGCTCTGCACGCCCTGAATATGGCTGGCGGCGATCTCCGAGGACAGATACGGATCTTCCGAAAAGTATTCAAAGTTGCGTCCGCACAGCGGCGAGCGCTTGATATTCGCTCCAGGCCCCAGCAGCACCGCTACATTCTCCGCCTGACATTCTTCACCCAGCGCCCGGCCCATATTGCGAATTAACTCCCGGTCCCAGGACGACGCAATGCCCGCCGCCGATGGGAAACAGGTCGCCGGGACACTGTCGTTCAACCCCAGATGATCGGCTTCCGCCGCCTGCTTACGCAGACCATGGGGACCGTCCGTCATCATCACCGAAGGAATGTCCAGTCGTTCAATGGCTTTGGTATGCCAGAAGTCTCGACCTGAACAGAGTCCCGCCTTTTCCTCCAACGTCATCTGCTTCATCAGCTCTTGAATCTTGGAATCTGTGTCCATTTGGGTGTGCTGCGTCATCTCAGGTTCCGCTCCTCTCCTATTGGCCATTCACTCGGATGCTAGAGTTTCTGTCATCCTCTTCCGGACTATTGTAGAGCGTTTTCTTCCACTTATTCTATTAAGAATCCGACTTTTTTTGCAAATTACGTACGTGGAAACTAGAATATACAGACGACCTTCATCCGTGAAAGGAAGCCTGCCCATGGAACCGATCAAGGTAAACGAACCTCTTCCGCAAACGATTGAGATTTCTCCGTCTCCATCCTCTCCGTTTTCCGATGAGGCCGCCGCTTCGATAGCCTACTTCGAGGATCGGGAGCTGCTGCGCCGTCTGGCGCAAAATCGTCAGGACGACCAACTGCATCATGATCTGCCAACCGAACGCAAGATGCTGCGCTATGTAAGAGAAGGACGAGTAGAAGAACTGGACACCTTCTTAACAGACTGGAACCAGCGCGAAGACTTCGGCATCCTGTCCCGCAGCAGCATGCTTCGCCATCAGAAAAATCTGACCATCTGCGGCGTCACGCTTTATACAAGAGCAGCGATTGAAGGCGGACTGCATGCCGAGATTGCTTTTACCCTGAGTGATCTGTTCATTCAGCGTCTGGAAGAACTGCGCACTCTGGACGCTGTCCATGAACTCTCTACAGCCGCACTGCGCGAATTTGCCCGTCGCGTACGTGAAGCGCGTGAACATTCGGTCAGCGGTACGTTCGAGGCCTGCCGCCAGTATATCTTTAACCATCTGTATGAAGATCTGCCTCTGTCTCGCCTGGGTCAATCCCTGGGGCTGAACCCTTCCTACCTATCCCGCCTATGCAAAAAGGAAACGGGTCTCTCCCTCTCCGCCTACATCCGCCGGGAGAAGATCGAAGAGGCCAAACGGCTGCTTGAGCTGCAAGAATACAGCCTGTCCGACATCTGCGCCCTGCTGGGATTTAACGACCAGAGTCATTTTACACAGGTGTTTAAGACGTGGGCAGGCGTAACGCCGGGCGTGTATCAGAAGCGGATTCCCAAGAAAGCGTAAACTTTTTTCTTCAAACTGCTTGCTATACGTCTAGGTCTCATGGTATGATCTTTCTTGTCGATGCGAGATTGTTCGTTGAAAGTTAACCATGAAGGACGGTAGCTCAGCGGGAGAGCACTATCTTGACAGGGTAGGGGTCATGGGTTCGATCCCCATCCGTCCTATACGAATGAACGAGAAAAACCACCAGTGATGGTGGTTTTTTTGTGCCTGCAAGCAACATACAAAATCTTCTCACTCAAGCCTTCCCCACGCTTATGGTGACGCGTATCGCTATCTTACACCTACTCGCCACCGTACGCTTACTCGTCTCTCCTCAACTTCGCCGTATACTCACTTCCATCCTCCCACTTGATTTCGATGCTTGCACTCCCCAACTTCTGCCCGTCCTGATAAGCCGTGATGTTGAGGGTGCTAGGGTCAGCGATTATGGCTGGTTGTTTCTTCTCACCCTCTTCCTCGCTCAGTGGGCTCCAATAGAGCGTCCCGCCTGCCTCAATCTCGGTGTGATTCCCCTGATTCTTCACCTGACCATCAGAGGGATTCCACAAGAGCAGCTGCCCCTGTGAAGCGCGAATCTCAAGCCGATTGGCGCCTTCGGCGTCGAGGGTGATGGGGAGTCCGGGTACGCTGCTCATGAACACGGAATACTTGCCCAGCGGGAACTCTACATCCGGCCTAACGGCTACAGGAGCCCCATTTGCTGCATAAGCGGTAACGGTGAAGCCGCCCCACAGGGACACAGGACGGGCAGGATCAGGCGTACGGAAGTTGAACAGCGTCAAGAACAGCAGTACGAATACCAGAGAAACTGCGGCGACCATGCCCCTTTTGCGGCGGAAAGTCCCAGTCGGTGCTTGAGTCTCCAAGGCGCCCTGCCGCGCTTGGCGAAGGATGGCCTGCTTCAAGTCTTCCCCCGCCTCGATCTCTTCCATAGCTTTTACGTATTTATTGCTCATCGCTGTCCATACCTCCCTCAAGATGACGCTTCAACCGCTCTCTGCCGCGCTTTAGCTGCGTGCGCACGGTATTTTCATTCAGCTGCAAGATCTTGGCGATCTCGGCTGTCGAATATCCTTCGTAATAATGCAGATGAATCACCATTCGATACTTGCGGGGAAGTGCCAGAACATCAGATAACACGTCCCGGCCTGCGGGAGAGAGCTGGGGCTGCGGCATCTCCTCAACCAACACCCAACGTTTCTTCCAAAAGCTCCTTCGCAGATCCCGGCAGGCATTGATGGTCACCCGGATAATCCAGGCTTTCTCATGCTCCGCATCATGGAACACCGGCTGCTTGGCAAACAGCTTCAATAGCACGTCCTGACACACATCCTGTGCATCCGGCCAACTGCCCAGATGCAGAAATCCCAACCGCAGTACCCGATCCGCATGAACCTCTACCTGTCTGGCGAAGATGTCCTCCTGCTCCTGTCGGCCTGCTCCCACTGCTCATCCTCCCTTCTATCTGATTCTTCCCACTCTCTCCTACACACGATCCACAGGCGGAACATGTTTCATCCTCGGCAAAAAAACATTATTCTTCTCAGTCATCTGCACCTAAAAATAGCAAATAAGGCAGCCCCGACTGGAATCGGAACTGCCCTATGGTATTCGTTTATTCAAGGGATTCGTACCTGGGAACCCCAGCCGCCCACAGCTCCTCCAGCGTTTGCAGAGGATATGGATCTTGTCCGGTTCTTGCTTTCTCCTTCGCAGGGTCAATCCAGCGGCCGGTTTCCAGCGACAGAATCAACCGACGGATCAGCTCGTAGCCCGTATTGTGACCCACCAGCTCGTAGCGCTCCCATAGATCACGGTCATCTCGCGGAATATTCCGCTGCGTAATCGAATTGCTCAGGATACCCTGATCGCCTCGCGCCGGATCGATATGAACCAGATGGTAGAGCAGCTCGCTATCTGTCAACTCACCGCGCCGCCACCATTGAAGCGGATCGGGACTGATGAACAGCTCCGGAATTTCCACATGCTCACGCGGCAATAATTGACCCTTCAGCTTGGCAGCTGCGCATGTCTTGACGAACTGCTTCAAGACCATGCATGTTCCAAGCAGCTGATGGTCATCCAGACGGACGGAATCTGACGTAAAATCCGCAAAATCTGCCGACTCGCTCTCCAGCGCATAGAATGAGGCGTATGGCTTCGCCAGCAGCTGCACGGGCATATAAAGTTTTTGTTTAAGCTGGATGGCATACACGTCATTTTCTTTCCACACGAATCTTTTTAACATGGTAAGGGTTCGAGACTCCCTTTCGGTTCGGATACCGACTTATTCTTCTTCGTCATCCTCTTGAATATCGTAGAACCAGAAGTACTTAATCGTAGACGTGTTGATGGTGCTGCCGTCAATCTCGATCCACGGATTCGACGTAATCTCCTCCGGCAGTCGGTCAAAATCTTCCTCACTGACCCCAATCTCCAGCACTTCGCCGTCCGTAAAATGAATGGCGATCACTACGGATTGCTCCTCTTCCATTTCGCACGCCTCCCCCATGAGATAATGTCCTGCCTTTAACAGTTTCGACACTCGCCAGGTTTTTCCTGTTAAAGACCCACAATTTCATCATTTCCGCAAAAAGAATCTGGTACACTGGAGAAGAAACGGATTCCGCATCTTCAATCAGAGGAGGATCTTCATGCAATTGAACCAGCTGACGCGTCAGGGTGAGGAGATTAGGGAGAAAGTTGCCGCCAAAGACGATTTTCGTACGATTACGCTGTGGCTATCAAGCGCTGCGGTCTATCTGGAAGCGCGGCATAAAAATCTAAAGGAAACCGCTTCTTTTATCGCGGAAAAAGACCGCTTTAAAGCGCTGGTTATGGAGAAGGACGAATATTCGCTGCATTTGTTCGATTCGCTGTACGGGACGCTCAAGGCCATCGAAATGCTGGAAGACATGCAGCTTCGTGAACGCAGCGAGACAACACGCGGGGCACGGAACTGGAACGACTTTTAATAAGGAGGCTCATGGATGACTTCTTCGCTGAACCCACACGCTGCTGAATTGGCACGCGCCGAAGCTTCGCTTACCGAAGCGCGTCAGCATGCTGCCCAGGACCCGTGGAGGCTGCGCTATCATGTAGCGGCTCCCGCGTATTGGATCAACGATCCCAACGGATTCTGCTTCTACAAAGGGGAATATCATCTGTTTTATCAGCATCATCCCTACTCTCCGGAATGGGGGCCGATGTACTGGGGACATGTGAAAAGCCGAGACCTCGCTCACTGGGAGTCTCTGCCGATCGCACTCGCTCCCAGCGAAGCCTATGATGCCGATGGCTGCTTCTCCGGCAGCGCAATTGAAAAGGACGGTCAGCTGTGGCTGATGTATACGGGCAATCGTTGGACGGGCCCGGATCGGGATCACGATCTGCTTCAGGTGCAGGCGCTGGCCTTCAGTGAAGATGGGGTACATTTTGAAAAATATGCCGGTAATCCGGTTCTGTCTGCGGCACCGCAAGGCGACATCCATCCTTTCCATTTCCGTGATCCCAAAGTCTGGATTCATGAAGGCGTTTACTACTGCGTCCTGGGTTCACAGACCAAGGATCGACGCAGCGGACAGGTCCTGCTGTATCGTTCGGAGAACCTGACGGACTGGTCGTTTGTCAGTGTGATGGCGGGCGGACAGGAAGATCGGGATATACTCGGCTATATGTGGGAATGTCCGGATCTCTTCCCGCTGGGCGGACAGGAGCTGCTGGTCTGCTCCCCACAGGGCATGGCACCGCTGGGCGATCTGTACCACAATCTGCATCAATCCGGTGCCTTTGTCGGCAAGCTGGATTATGAGAGCGGACGATTCACGCACGGAGAACTGATGCTTCTCGATCACGGCTTCGACTTCTATGCGCCGCAGACGGTACTGGACGACCAGGGACGACGGATTGTGATCGCCTGGATGGCGATGTGGGAAGACCGGATGCCCGAACAGAAGCGCGGCTGGGCGGGAGCCATGACGCTGCCGCGCGAGCTAACGCTGGAGAACGGGCGACTCTTCAGCCGCCCGGTGCCGGAACTTGCGCAGCTTCGCGGCGAGGAAATCCGGTATGCGAATGAAGCATTGGGGCTGCCGCCAGCAGGCAGCTCCGATGAAGCGGCGAGTTCGGCGGTGGCAGGCGACGCTGCCGACGCCGGAGGAGCCACAGGCACCGGCTTAGTCGGCGCAGCAGCCGATCAGCCGGAAGGCGCAGCCGTCGCCCGCCACGGGCGGGCGTTCCCCGGTATCTACGGGGACTGCCTCGAATTGGAAGTCGAATTCGACGCAGGCACGGCGTCGAGATTTGGCCTTGCGCTGCGGGCGAATGAGGCCCGCGGCGAAGAGACGGTGCTGGCGTACGATGCGGTCGAAGGCAAGCTGACTCTCGACCGCGAGCGCTCCGGCGCCGGGTCCGGCGGCGTGCGCCGGACGGATCTTGCGCTTCAGCAGTCCCGGCTGAAGCTGCGGGTGTTCCTCGACCGTTCCTCGGTCGAGGCGTTTGCGCAGGACGGCGAACGCGTAATGTCCGCGCGAATCTACCCGGATGCCGAGTCCACCGGCATCTTCTTCTTCGCGGAAGGCGGCGTGGCGAAGATTCTCTCGCTGCGCTACTGGCCGCTCAAGGATTCAGGCCTGTAGAATCCCGGATTTCTCTAATAGACTAGGCTGCACAGCCGCAGTTCCTCTTTCCGTTCATCCCTTTGCCGATCTGGAAGCAAAGGGGATGAACCTAACGGGAACTGCGGCTTTTTGTGCTGCCGCGCATCTTCAAGCCGCAAGCAAACAGGCAGATTCAGGCGATTGAAGGTGAAACGCTTGAATCCGCCTTATTTGACCGATATTCAAAAGCATTGCGCATCTTCTGTAGTTCTGTTAATGTAGAATAAAATTAAGTTCTACAAAGGTAGAACAAAAGGAGAGTTTCCCATGCCTTTTCGACTGGAATCCGATTTTGCCGAAGCGTATGAGTGTGTAGCCAGCTTGAACGCCTACAACCGCCGTAATCATCATAAGACGCTGGAAGCCGGAAGCAGCTGGATCAAGCAGACGGCTGCGCAGCTTTCGCCAGCTCTACAGAAGACGCTGGATACACTGGGTGATCTCGAACACTTTGATCCCTCGCTGTATATCCGAATGTGCCCTGGCGGTCGCACGACGGAGGGCTTTGTCCACTGGTTGTCCCATTTATCGAGTGGAGAGTTATATGAGCTGGCGGCTTCCACTGGAGAGAGCGTCGCTTCTGATCTACCGGATCGTCGCAATCGCATGGCCGAAGCGCTTCTGATGTGGAACGACGAATATTTTAGAAAAATTGATCCGGCTATTCTGCTTGGACTGAGACAGGCAGCAGAAGCCGTAAACGCCCAGATTCTTGAGCTGCCGCCGGAAGAGGTCTTTGAAGCCGCGACATGCGGTATGCGATTAGCCGCCGGCATGGAGCCTCCGGAACAAGTTATACTGGTGCCGCAGTATCATCAGCGCCCCTTTAATCTGTCGTCTTTTTATCCCAAGCTGGTCATTACGATGTTTCCTGTAGATGCGCTGGCTGTTCCCGAAGGTTATCCGCCGCCCTCCCTGCTTCGTATGGCACGTGCCCTGGATGATGAGAGCCGACTGCGCATGCTGCGCTTTATCGCAGATCATGAACAGGTGACGTTCACCCAGATTGTGCAGCAGATCGGCATCTCCAAGAGTACGGTGCATTACCATCTCACCCTGCTGCGTGCCGCCGGCTTATTGACGGTCTATGTCGGAGCCGGAAATAAACAGACTTCGTACAGCCTGCGAAATCAAGGATGGCCTGATCCCAACCAGCAGCTATCTGCTTACTTGCATCCGGACTCTCCTACAGCGAGGAAGAAAGACAACAAACGCAAGCTTGCACAGCCCCACGATGCTCCCGTGAAACCTACATGAAGAAGCCATCACGCTCGCCTTATCGACTTCTCCTTGGCGCTGTAGGCTTCAGCAGCTTTGGTGATGCGTTTGGACTGCTTGCCATGGAATGGCTGGTCTACGAACTGACCGGCTCCAAGCTGGCCATGGGGACACTGGCTCTGTGTGCAGGCGCCCCCGAGCTGATGCTGCGCCTGCTTGGCGGCCCGCTGGTGGATCGGATTCCCAAAGGCCGCTTGATGGCGTCCTTAGCCGTTCTTCGTCTGGTAGTTGTCTGTCTGCCTCTGGTGATGGGGATGACCGGACAGCTTCAGCTCTGGCATCTCTATGCAGCCGCAGTCGGAACAGGTGCCTGCTCCGCGCTTTTCGTACCCGCCGCACTGGCCTCCCTTCCTGCACTCACCGGCCGAAAAAAAGGTGTCCGCGCCTTTGCCGTACTGGATGGTGTACGCAGCGGCGCCGCCCTGATCGGGCCGGCAGCGGCTGGTGGTATAACGGCGATCTGGGGAGCACTGGCTGCTCTCGGAATCGACACCGTCTGTTATGCCGTTAGCGTCATCCTGCTGCTCATGCTCCCGGCGACTTTAAGCGTAAGCGCCTCAGCCGAACGTTCGGTACAAGTCGGACAATCCGTCTCTCCCTTTTCCCATATCCCCGTCCGCTCCATGCTTGCTCGCTATCTTGGAGAGATTCGGGAAGGATTCAGCTTCTATCGTCATTATCCCGTCATGCTGCTGGTCATGCTGCTCGTCTCGATCAGCAATATGGGTTCAGCCGCAGTCTGGACGATGATGGTTCCTTATGGCCAGGAGATGCTGCGTCAGGATGCGGCGGCGATCGGCCTGTTAAGCACCTTCTCCTCCTTGGGAACGGTAGCGGGCATCGGCATCGTGGCCTGGATGGGTGAGATTCGCCATTACAAACGCTGGATGCTGGGCAGCCTCTCGCTAATTGGACTCATGTATATGGCTATGGCGTTCACAACGAGTTATCCACTTGCTCTCGCCCTGGTGCTGCTGATCGGCCTGTCTTCCCCCTTCTTCTCTTCCCTGAGTTCGTCCTTGTACGGAAGCCTTGTTCCCCAAGAGATGCAGGGACGTGTGAATACTATCCGCTACTTCATTGGAGGTTCTCTACAGCCGGTTGGCGGATTTCTGGGCGGCGTCGTGAGTCATGCCTGGGGTCTTCCTGCCCTATTCCTTGCCGCAGGAGGTTTCCCCCTCATCTGTGCGTTGTCTCTCATGCCTTCCCGATTGCTCAATGCGCTGAATACCGTCTCAAGTCTTCCAACGCCTTCCGGAGCTTCTCCTGAAAAAGCCTAATCTGCTGCTTAGAGAAGGTATACTTTCCACAACGATCCTCCTCTTACAAAGCAAAAATACAAGAACGTTCGAGCACACGTCGAATGTTCTTTTTCCTAGGGATGGATTGTCTTAATATCGTAAAAAGTCAGCTCAAAACCCCATTGATGATAACGCTTACAAGGATTATAATGGGGGCACTAATCAGGGAAGGTGGCGATGGACATGACCAATCCAAATCTTCTGTACCAGATTCTGAAGGAAATTCAATGGGAACAAGATCCAACTGCACGAGGCTTGGGCGTCGATCAGAGGGAATTCATGAGAGCGCTTCACGAAGTGGATCAGGCCGGGTATGCTTCCAATATTTCATTTCTTCAAACAAGCAGCGGCGAAACGATTCCATTTGCGGAATATTCGCGTCTGCGTCCCGCAGGACGGCAGTTCATTCGGAACTACGAACACAGCGGATACTGACTCACAGACCAATGAATCAAAAAGCCAAGGATCAAGAATCCCTGGCTTTTTGCTATTTATTCTATTTACCTTTTATTCTATTTACTTTTTCGCCAAGCTGGACGCTGCCAGTTGGTTCCCCATCGCCAGAGATACTCGAAAGGCCCATACTGGAAATGCCGCAGCCAGAGCGTACTAAGCAGCATCTGAAGCGCGAAGAACCCGATCCCGACTACAAACAGCGAGCCAAAAGAGAGTTCGCCGAACCAGCCAAGATGCTTAAAAAAGGTCTCTCCCGATTTTGCAAATAACGAGACGAACACCAGCGACTGTATCAGATAATTGCTGAACGCCATTCGTCCTACCGCAGCAAACGGCCGAGTCAAAAAGGAGAAGGATTTAGACGAGCCTGCCGAAATCACCAGCAGTGCCATCCCTAATGAGACTAAAAAGCAAAAAACAGGATAGCCGTAAGGAAACAGCATATGGATATTTGTCTTATATTGATCTTTGGCGTATAATCCCAAAGCTAATAGAAGAAGCGCCGGTACCGCCATGATCTTGTAATGACGTATAGCCCACTGAAGCCAACCCGCCTTGTAGACAAACATCCCAAAAAGAAAATAAGGCAGAACTGTCCCCGAAAATCCACCAGACAAAATCATAGGGGCGAGCCAAATGAGATTCATCCATGTAGTAATTCATGATCCCATACATCTTTCCGGTCAATACAGGAACATTGCACATAAAGATGGCAAACAAAGCAATGCCCCTCAACTGGTCAAGCACCTGAATCCGGTCTCCTGAACGTCCCCCATCATAGGCGTTTCGTAATTTTATGGCTTCTCTAACAATAATCATTCTCTCCTTCAACTTGTTACAGCTTATGCTCACCGCTGCTTGCACCATTACTGCAACGGATCTTCGACAAGACGCAGCAAGGCGGACAGGTCTTTTCGATTATGAGACGCACGTGTATTAGGAGAAAACGTAGTCGGGAGCAAGGGTGCACTGTGCGATTGGCGAGTCTGGAAAGAGGACTGAACCAAGGCCAAGTGACTTGACGCCTCCGTCAGCAGGCGATCAGTGAGGGTGTATACAAGCCACGTACGCTTCGGGTGCGAGTGGGCGACTGGCGAGTCCACGTGTGAGTGGACGATTGACATGCTTGAGCATGGTTAGTCAGCAAACAGGTTTGATTGCGCACAACAGAAAATAAAGCTGGGTCGTCAAACTTCGGCGAATAAGTCCAAATATCCGCTTATTTCTCGCGGATTTTGCTTTTTAGAGGATATAAGTCCGAATATCCCCTTAAATGTAGATATGTAAGCTGAAATCTCCTTTTTTCGTCGAAATAAAGGGATTTCAGGCCTTATTTTTCAGCAAGACAAGAATTGCCGGAAAATAAGGGGATTATCGCACTTATTCGGTAGTGGAGTGCAGATCAGCTATCTGATTAACAATCGCTAAATGCTGCTTGCTTGATGAGCGTTCGCTGAAGGCGGCGGCCGCCATTTCGTTACGTTTACCGGTTTGAGTTAATGATTGCTCGGTCTTGGCTGCGTTCACTCAATTTGCGCTTTGTCTACTCGGCCTTCGCTGGATTCGCTCAATTTGCGCTTTGCCTGCCCAGTCTTCGCTGCGTTCGCTCAGTTTGCGCTCTGCCTGCTCAGTCTTCGCTATGTTCACTCAGTTTGCTCTTTGCCTGCCCAGTCTTCGCTATGTTCGTTCAGTATCCACTTTTCTTCATCCGTTTCCGCGTTGCGTTCTCCTTCGACGTTCTGTATGCCTCCTCTCCGCTTTACTTGCTTCTGTCTCCGCTTTTGCTTCGACCTGACTCGCTCCTTCAGATTTCCTTTCTCGCATCCTCCTTCACCACAAAGACGTCCTGAAAGGAATGTTCGTTTTCTCTCTTAAAAAACAGGTGGGCGTGTACGTTGCTGTCTTCTGATTCGCTTAGTTCTCTACGTTCTTCCCCACTTCAATCTCCCGAATGATTCGCGCCGGATTGCCGCCTACAATCGTATTGGCCGGGACATCCCGTATGACGACTGCGCCGGATGCGATCACTGCGTTGTCTCCAATGGTTACTCCCGGGTTGATAATGGCGCGACCGCCCACCCAGACGTTATGGCCAATGGTGATGGGCTTGCCATATTCCGGCCCTGCAATTCGTTCATAAGGATCAATGGGATGGGTTGCCGTATAGAGGCTGACACCCGGAGCGAACATGCAGTTATCCCCGATTCGCACTTCGCAGACGTCCAGAATCGTACAGTCGAAGTTGGCAAAAAAGTTCTCGCCCACGTGAATGTTATAGCCATAATCGACGCGAAGGCTGGGTTCAATATGCAAGGTTTGTCCCGTAGAACCGAATAGTTCCTTCAACAGTTCGATGCGCCGCTCTCCCTCTTCTTCGGTTGTAGCATTGAAGAGGCGAATCAGCTTTTTGGCATGCCGACTTTCACGCTGAAGTTCCTCATCCCAGGCTTTATACAACTCTCCAGCCAGCATTTTCTCTTTTTCTGTACGTTCCGTTTTTCCGATCGAATGGGTCATGGGTTTCTCTCCTCTATGTGTGTTATGGCTTTTCTAGGATGGATACGAAAACTTAACGACGTGCCTCTTTAGTCGCCTTTTCGTTCTCCACGGTGTCAGGACTTCTTATTCAGCCTGGACGCGACTTCTCCACCAACTGAAGCGAATAGGCCAGGCTCTCCAGCGTCATCGCAATCAGTCCTTCTTCATACGGCTTCTTCGGATTATCCAGGAAGGTTAGCTCCGGCATATGTTCCGTTGGGATAAAAGACAAAACATGCTCACGAATCGCCGGAAGATCCGCCGCCTCTACCTGCCCACCCATCAGCGCAATCCACTGCGGATTGACAATCGCGGTCAGACTTGCCACGGCATGAGCGGCCAGCGGGATAAAGGTAGCTTTGATATGCAGCTGTCGCAGCTGTTCTTCACGCGAGATGCCAAACGGCAGAAAGGAAACTTCACCGGCAAAACGGCTGCTGCCCCGATGAATCTGTCCGTCCACGATCATACCTGCGCCTGGAAAACATCCTTCCACAAAAGCCATCGCCGCAATCGTAGCGGATTCCTGCCATTCCCGTTCCCGATACAGACCGTATACGGTCAGATTCATATCGTTTTCCACGATCACCCTGACGCCATATCGCTCCCGAATCCGTCTGGCCAGAGGCACACCGACCAAGGCCGCCGCATCGCAGATGTGAACTACCCCTTCATGCGTCAATCCGGGAATCCCAATGCCTATCGCCTTAATCTGTGGATATTTTTCCAGCAGGACGCCCAGCAGCGTATCAATCGACGCTTCGTCGATTTCCGCAGCTTTTTGAGAACGGCGCTCCAGCGTATGACCAAATGAATCCGTGACGACATACGTAAGCTGCGGATGACCCTGCTCGTAGACCGCGCAGATACAGGCAATGTGAGAATAATCGGCATTGTAGACAAAACGCCGCGCCCGGCGTCCTCCACTGGAGGCCTCCGGCTCATCTTCCAAGGCTTCGCCGCTTTGGAGCATCTCGCCCAGCAGCGTGCCACAGGTTGCCACACTCAATCCAGTGATCTGCGCGATCTGCGACTTGGTTCCTGTTCTTAACGTACGCAGGACCTGACGAATCAACTCTTCGTTCATCTTTTTGACTTTACTTGTGTTATGCGCAATCGACTGCATTTCGCCCACCTCCCTATTTCTTATACTTTTGATTACACTTAACGAAAGTAACATCACAAGGTAAACAATAATCGTTTTCGGTTCATCCGTCCAGGCTTATTTGGATCCTCTTTTTCGTTCACCTTTACTGCGTTATGCTGTTTGTATCTGAGTCTGTCTAAAATATCCAAAAAAAGAATGAACCCTTTGAGCAGATCGTTTGTTTTATACACGAATCGACCGGAAAGGAGGCACACCTTCACGTGACCAACCAAGAATTATTCGAGGCGTACCGCTCGGATGTGTACCGAACGTGTTACTACATGCTGGGGCAGGCTGCGGACGCTGAAGACCAATGCCAAGAGGTCTTTCTAACCGCATTCCGCGCAGATCGGTCAGGGATTGATACTCTCAAGGCCTGGCTGCTGCGAATTGCCGTTAACCGCTGGATCAACCTGGTCAAGCGCCGCAGCAATCTGCGAACCAAGCTCAGTCATCATGCGCATCTGCTGATCGGCAAGGCCGAACGGACACCGGAAGATCAAGCGGAGCAGCAGCAGGTCAAGCTGTATCCGACTGAATAATCCTTTTGCTCCACGAAAAAACACGCCGAACGCTGCGGGAATGTCCCGATAAGCGTTCGGCGTGTTTTACGATTGAATGAATGACCACTTTGGATGGGACGGCTCCCTCCAACTGCTCCTTACTTCCCCTGCTTCAGGGTATAGCTCCAGCTCTCTTCCTGACCAGAATCCGCACCCGGCGCGATCCGTTTATAGCGGAACAGCAGCTGATCCCCCTCCTGCTTGACCAGGCGCAGACGTGCTTCCAGCAGCAGCGGCTCGCCCACGTCATGGGTCACTTCGTCCCAAGCCCAAATCTCCGCCGCCTCCGGAAGATGCTTGTACAGCAGCGCGGCCTCTCCGGTTCGCAGCTCGATCAAGATCGGTTGGAGCGTATCGAAGGGGCGCACCAGCAGATAATCCGCAGTCACGGATTCCACGATAAAAGGCCCCTTCTGCCCGGTCAACTCTTCCAGATCATACTCCGCTGCCGCCCGGCCGCCCATCCCCACCACCTGAATGCTCTGTCCGTCGCTGAGATAAGCTCGCTGCGCGGGCAGCTCCAGCGGAGCTTGGTCGCCCGAAGTGTACAGGCCTGAATAGCGGAAATGCGCCTGACGGCTTAATGCACCTTTTTGCACCAGAAATTGATAGCGGTTAAGGACATTCTGCATCGAAGCGCCATATTCTCGTTCCACCGTCAGCAGATAGGCCTGTTCACCCAACCCCCGCATCTCCACCGTTCCCCATTTTAGTCCCGAGACATCGGCGCCTTGCAGCTTCCTCGGTACACCTTGTTCCAAGGAATAGACTTCTCCCGTTGCAAAAGATACCCAGGCCGTCTGTCCGCCGGAAGAATCCATCCGATACCGCCCCGGATCTTCCAAGGTTGCACTCGCCGCTGCTGCGTTCCAGCCTGCACGAGTCTTGAGCGCGGTGGACAGCGTTCGCAGCGGAACATACAGTTGACCCTCCTCGGCGTAGGCCGCTTCACTCTTTACTGTGCGCCCATCAATTGCGGCCCGCTCGTCTCCCAACTTCATCTCCAGCTTCACGTCCGGTCGAAGCAGCGTAAGCGTGCGTGAAGCTTCTTCATATTGGGAAAAGAAACCCAGCAGTTCCGAAGCCTTGCGTGCCGGTATGTACGCATGTCCATCGTGCAGCTCCAGCTCTCCATTTTGCACGGTCGAACCATTCAGCACCAGCGACACATCCGGTACATCCTCTGGCGGTGCGGCATGTGAAACCGGGGCCATAAACAAACTGCCCGCCAACAGCCCGGCCGCCCACTTGCTCCATCTATGTTTCATCGGTATCATCCCCTTCACGGGCAGCATCTCCATACTGACTCTGCTCCCATTCGTTAAAACGTTGCAGAGACCACAAAGGTTTCTGGTTTGTCCGACATTTTGGTGAAAGGTCGAGTCGATTGGGGCTTTTTACGGGTAAATGGAAGGTTGTACGGTCATTTGGAAAGGAGCTGCTTATTCATGAGCGAAAAAGTATTTATCAGTCCTGGCAAGTACGTACAAGGTAAAGATGTGGTAGACAAAGCAGGCGAATATGCCAAAGCATTGGGTCAATCGGCGCTCGTCATCGCGGACAAGATTGTCTGGCCAATTGCCGGTGATCGAGTGGTCAAGAGTCTGGAAGCAGCCGGAATCCGCACGACCAAGGCAGAGTTCCAGGGTGAAGCTTCACGCGGCGAGATCAAGCGAATCGCTGAACTGGGCGAAGGCATCGATCTTGTGGTCGGCGTAGGTGGAGGCAAGACGCTGGATACCGCCAAAGCGGTCAATGATGTGCTGGGTTCATCGGTTGTCATCGTGCCAACCACGGCTTCCACGGATGCCCCAACCAGCGCATTGTCTGTGCTGTACACGGATGATGGAGCCTTCGACGCCTATTCCTTTTACAAAAAAAACCCGGATCTGATTCTGGTCGATACCAAAGTCATCGCCGGTGCACCGCCGCTGTTCCTGACTTCCGGTATCGCCGATGCCCTGGCTACATGGGTCGAATGTCGGGCGGTCATCGAAGCCAGAGCGACAACGATGGCAGGAGGTCTGCCAACGCTGGCAGCGGAGGCCATTGCACGCAAATGCGAAGAGACGCTGTTCGATTATGGCCTGCTCGCTTACGAATCCGTCAAGCGCAAAGTGGTCACTCCAGCCCTGGATGCGGTCGTCGAAGCCAATACGCTGCTCAGCGGCCTTGGATTTGAGAGCGGCGGATTGGCGGGTGCCCATGCCATTCATAATGGATTCACCGTACTCGAAGGCGACATTCACCATATGACCCATGGACAAAAAGTGACGTTCGGCACGCTCGTTCAACTAGCGCTCGAACGCCGCTCCATCCATGAAATTGAACGTTATATCGACTTTTATCTCAAGTTGGATCTTCCGGTTACCCTGGAAGACCTTCATCTCAAGGAAGTCTCTCACGACGATCTGTACCGTGTAGCGGAAGCCGCCACCAAGGAAGGTGAGACGGCGCATAATCTGCCTTTCCCGGTAACGGCCAGTGACGTGCTGGATGCCATCCTTGCCGCCGATCAATATTCCCAGGCGTACAAAGCGAAGATTGCCCGTTAAATCCTCGTCTGTTTCCATCACAAAAGCCCAGGTTCCGCATCATGCGTGACCTGGGCTTTTGATTTGGACGATGACTCGTGTAGGCAGTAAGGAGAAGAGTGGATATAAGCAGGCTTCCCTCGCCCCTCACACACTTTGAATCAGATGAAAAGGTCCTTCCAGCAGCTTCTCCACCCCTTCAGCAGGCAGCGGACGGCTCAAAAGATAACCCTGAACCTCATCGCAGCCTGCGGCACGCAGAAATTGCAGCTGCTGTTCAGTCTCTACGCCTTCAGCCAGCACTTCCATGTTCAAGCTGCGTCCAATGGCGATAATGGCCTCGACCATATCCCCACGCTCCGCCTGCCGATCGATCCCATCCACGAAGAAGCGGTCAATTTTGAGCAGATTCGGCTCAAACGTGCGCAGATATTTCAGGGAAGCATAACCCGTTCCAAAATCGTCAATGGCCAGCTTAATCCCCGTTTCCCGCAGCAATCTGAGCTGGGCGGAGACTTTCTCAACGTCACCAATCGCCAGCGATTCGGTCACTTCCAGCGTAATCTGATCGGGATTCACGTCCGTTTCCCGCAGCGTATGCAGAATCTTTTCCACAAACAATTCGTCCTGGAACTGATACGGCGACACGTTGATGCTCATCCGCAGCGAACCGTACCCCTGACGGAGCCACCGAATCTGCTGCAAGCAGGCTTCTCTGAACACCCATTCCCCGATGGAAATAATCATGCCCGTCTCTTCCGCAACCGGAATAAACTCCACCGGCGAGATGAATCCCAGCGTTGGGTGATTCCAGCGAATAAGCGCTTCGACTCCCACAATGCCGCAGTTCTGAATGTTCTGCTGGAGCTGATAGTGCAGCGACATCTCGCCTCGCTCAATCGCACCGCGCATCTCCTGTTCCAGCTCAACTTTGTAAGCCAGGCGATCTCGAAGAGACGGCTCGAAAAAGAGACTTTTCTGATGCCGATTCTTCTTCGCTTCGTGCATCGCCATATCTGCACTGCGCATTAATTCATCCGCTGTCTCTCCGTCTCGCGGATAGATGGCCGCGCCAATGCTCGCCGACGTATACAGCGATGTGCCGTTAATGATGATTGGCTGCTTAAATACTTCCTCAACAGCCGCAATCGTGCGATAAGCTTCCACTTCCCCTTCAAGGGGGTCCAGCAGTACCGTAAATTCATCGCCTCCCTGTCTGGCCAGCAGACGCGACGCGGGGATATACTCCTGAAGCCGCTCAGCTACCGCTCGCAGCAGCTGATCGCCCACTGTATGTCCAAGGCTATCATTCACATGCTTGAACCGATCCAGATCGAAGAAAAGCAGGGCCAGTTGGCTCTGGGATTCCTCCGCCCGCTCGACCGCCTTGCACAGTTCATCATCAAACCGGCGGCGATTGGGCAGCCCAGTCAGGGAATCATGGTAGGCTTCATGTTCCTTGATCTCGACCGTCTGACTCAAACGTCCAAGCAGATAATCATTTTCGACAAAAGTGAGCACCAGCCGCAGAATAATCAAGGTTACGGCAAACGCATTGCCAATCACCAGCAGATTCAGCTCCGAGACGCCCTCCAGAATGATCGTAAATAACGCAATCAGACTCACATAAGGCAGCAGACGACGCAGCCAGCTCAAGCGTGCCTTCAATCGAAGTGAGATTCGGCTCCGGGTTCGCTTCGGGCTGTTGTCCAAGGATTCCAGTCCGGCTGCCGTTAACAGCAGTACCGAGGCTGTCCAGGTCATATCAATCGGACTGCCCAGTACATATAGACCATTCAACTGCATATACAAATTGATGGAGTCTCCAATGACAAGGAAAAGCATTCCGCTCAGAAAAGCCATGTCGGCTCGGGCATTGCCCAGCGATTGATTGGCAAGCAGCAGGAGACTGAGCAGGAACAAGTTGCCTAAGTCAATAATGGGATAGCTGAGATTAACGTAAGCGGAGAACCAACTGGAATCATCGAGCGGATTCTGAAACATGGGAGCAATCAGCAGCGTCCAGCTCAGGACTGCTGTTGTGGACATAAAGATCGAAGCATCAAGCAAATATTGCAGCAGCCGCAGGCCTTTTAACCGTTGGTAGACCAGCACAAGCAGAGACAGCAGCAGGAATCCTCCCTGCGCCTCCCAGAACAAGTCGGCCAACCCCACCGAAGGCGAGGACTCGTTCCGACCCGACAACGTCTGACCCAGCACCAGCATCAAAGACAGCAGATAGCAGAAACCGCTCGCGGAGTTCAGCAGCCAGAACAGACGATTCTGCTTTCCCGAACGTGAGGCTACTCGCAGCATCATCACCGTACCTGCCAATACAGGCAGAACGTTCAGCTGTCCAATCTCATTTAACGCCGTCTCATTGCCTCGATACCAAAAGGACAGGATAAAAAAAAGAAGCAGATATCCCGCAGACGCGCCATAAAATATTTGTTTTTCCTTCATTTCGACAGCCTCCAACACCATAATGGCTTATTTCTTATATCGGTCTGCGGCTTGTAGTCGCTTAGTCGTTTTTACTTTTTATGTAATAAAATAAAAACGAAGGGAAGTCAAGTCCCGATTCGTGGGCTGCCGATCTGGTAAGGTCCTGGATGAAAGATGCCGGATAACAACATTCCGGCTAAAACAGAAAGACCGACGCCTGGGCGTCGGTCGGGTACGTCATAAACGGATGTATGGGAAATCAGCAGGCCAAGCTCACTGACTGGTATTGGCCGTTGTGCCCAGGATACTGCGGATCGCTCCCAGATCGCCGGAAGATTCTTCAAGCAGCAGGAGGATTGAGCCATCCTGTACCGCCTGGTTATACTTGTCCGCTTCTTCTTCTGTGAACCCCAGCGATGTAAAGTCATCCTTCCAGCCATGACCGCCGTAGTAGGTATCGGAGCCGATAAATTTCTGCGCAAGTGGACCAGCGGCTACATAAGGTCCGACATTGGTAAATTCACTTTCGCCCGATTCACTGAACGTATCGCGGATGCTATGCAGGAATCCTTTGGAATGTTCCGGTTCCGTATTGGCTTCAGGCGATTGGAGATTGCTGTCTTGGCTGATCTCCTCGATGTGATGAGGATCGCGTCCAACAACCGTGATCTGATTGCTGCCTACGCCCTGTGCCTTGAGCTGATGAATGGCGTCGAGCGCTGCCTGTTCGGTGGAAAAGATGCCGATGATGGTTCGATTCGTCATGATGCCAGCCTCCTGTCTAATCTTGTTCGTTCATGCTTCCTATTAACCGTATCTTTGCTATTCTAAGCGAGGGGATCGACAAGCTGCCTTGAACTGCGCCTGCTCCCTTCGTTATAATGGAGCTTCGATTGTCCGGAACAGGAGGGAACAGATTTGGAACCATTGAAGCTCATCCGCGTCGAACAGGAGGAACAGCTTCAGCGCTGCCTGGCTGTTCGGCATGAAGTTTTTATTCTGGGGCAAAAGGTTCCACCAGAACGGGAAGTAGACGACTATGACCGTATCGGATCAGAAGCCCAGCACGTCCTTCTGCTGTGCGGCCGCGATGATGCAGCCGCCGGACGTTATATCCCTTATAAAAAGGCAACAGCTAAAATGCAGCGCATTGCGGTACGTGCTGCATACCGGGGACAGGGACTCGGCCGCGTATTGATGGAAGCTCTCGAAACATTCGCACGTCAGGACGGGTTCCAGCGCCTGGTGCTGGACAGTCAGTGTCAGGCAGAAGGGTTCTATCATTCACTCGGGTATGTGACGCTTCCCGATGAACCTTTTGATGACGCGGGAATCCTGCATGTACGCATGGAGAAGAAGCTGTAGCTCCTGACTTGAAAAAGCACAGCCATCCCCAAAGATAAAAAAACAAAAAACCGGAAGCTGATGAGCTTCCGGTTTTTTGTTGTTACCAGGCGACTTGCAGGATCGAAGAACCCTCCATTCCCTTGACCGTTAATCCGGCGTCGTCCAACAGCCCATAAGACGCAGGATAACCGTCTTTGGGCAGAGAGACAGAACCTGGATTAAAGAGGTACAGCCCCGCTCGACGTTCGGCTACCGGCACATGCGTATGCCCCTGCATGAAGACATCTCCTTCCAGCAGCTCGGGCAGATGATCCATGCTGTGATGATGACCATGTGTGACAAACAATTTGCGCTCTTCATGCAGCACAATCGCATATTCGCCCATGATCGAGAAGTCGATCAGCATCTGATCGACTTCAGCGTCGCAGTTACCTCGCACGGCTCCTACGATTTGTGCCTTACGTTCATTGAGCATCCGAGCTACTTCCTGTGGATCATATCCTTCCGGAAGCGGGTTGCGAGGCCCATGATAGAGCAGATCCCCAAGCAGCAGAATCCGCTCTGCCCCCTCCCGATCCACCTGCTCCAGCGCCCGATGTAATCCGGCTGCCGAACCATGAATATCCGAAATAATCGCCAGTTTTTTCATTTGGATGTCTCCCCTTTCTTGAATCCGCCTTACCTTATATGAATCCTGCACATGGATCGTACTGTCGCCGAAGCTGAGGCGACTTTGCCGTTTCTGTTCCATTATAACGCTGCCCCTCTATCTGGCGCAGCACAAAAAAGCCCCGAAGCCTCGCAAATGCGAAAGCCGGCTTCGGGGCCGAAAACGTATCCGTGTAGCCACTGATCGATATACTGTCCTACAGCTGGACACACCGTGCGTTTCTTCCGATATCTACCCTCGGAAGGAACGGACATACCGTGAGTTTCTTCCGATGTTTACCCTCGGAAGGAATGGACGTACCGTGCGTTTCTTCCGATGTTTACCCTCGGAAGGAATGGACGTACCGTGCGTTTCTTCCGATATTTACCCTCGGAAGGAACGCACGATAAAGCGATGTTCCCGTTTTTCCAACACAGTGCCATCTTCGAGTGTTACCGTCTGGTCGTTATGTTTGGCCAGATGGGTTCTCGCGGCTACCAGCTTGTCGCCCTGCCAGATCATCACTTCCGAACGAAACAGCACAGCATGTTCAAACTGTCGCATCGTACGCATGACGTAGCCAATCGCATTTGGTCGGCCAGCCGCCTGACGGCTCTCCTGCGGAAGCACGTCAATCTCGCGGATTGACATGATGTCCTTCATTCCAATTCGGACGCCTCCGGGACTTAGCACGATGTATTGTTCTTTGTCGTTCCAGCGGATCAGGGTCCCGTAGCGCTTCGTCTGATACGGTCCGCCGTTATCGACAACCACTTTTTTACCTACCCAATGTTTCAAAGCGCGCACCTCCGGGCAGTCGCATCACAGCGACGGTATTTCCCAATTTATTGGCTGGATGCCGTGTGACTTCAAATAATCGTTGGTTTGCGAATAGGGACGACTGCCGAAGAAGCCTCCCCTGGCCGATAATGGGCTAGGATGCACAGACTTCAGCACGGCATGCCGCCCTGTATCAATCAGCGCTTCTTTCTTCTGCGCATGAGCGCCCCATAAGAGGAAGACCGCTGGTTGTTCCCGTTCTCCGATCGCTTTGATGATTGCATCGGTAAAACGCTGCCATCCCAATTTTTGGTGAGACGCGGCCTGTCCTTCCCGCACGGTAAGTACCGTATTGAGAAGCAGCACGCCCTCCTCCGCCCAATGAATCAGATAGCCATGGTCCGGTATGGGGTATCCCAGATCGGAAGCCAGCTCCTTGTACATATTCCGCAGCGAAGGCGGAGTCTTGACTCCCGGTAGTACCGAGAAACTTAGGCCGTGAGCCTGCCCTGGTCCGTGATAAGGATCTTGACCGAGAATAACGGCCTTGACGGCGGCAAAAGGGGTCAGCTTCAGCGCCTGAAACAAAAGCGGCTCCGGCGGATACACCGTGTGCGTGCGATACTCTTCTGCGACGCGCTGCATCAATTCCTTAAAGTACGGTTGGTTGATCTCATCTTTCAATACCTCGTCCCAATCGTTGCCAAACATTCGTTTCGCTCCTTTCCAACATTTCCGACACGGCATGGCAGCAATGTGTTCCCGGCTTTCATTACCCGAAAATCGCTCTCGCGCTCCGAACGTCCCCAAACGGTCAAAAAGCCGACTCTCGCGCGAACAAGAGCCGGCCTGGCGGTCCGGTAAACGTTAGAAATTATACTAGCACGTTTGCGGATGCGGCGCAATTTGGCGAGCATCGGGAACGCTTATTTGCGGCCGTAGTCGGCTTTGATCTCTCCCCAGTCTTTCGTTTCCCACTTCATGATTTTGGTAGTGTAAGGATGGGTCTCCAACCACTGCACCGCACGATCCACCAACGTCCAGATTTCCTCCGTTGATGAATCTCTCGGTAGAGTTGATGACACTCGGCGCTGCTTGACCCATTTCATGGCGTTAACGGAATCGCTGTAGATCGATTTGTCACTGCCCTCGCGCTGAATATGAGCCAACGCATGCACAATAGCCAGAAACTCCCCGAGATTGTTCGTCCCCTTGGCGATCGGTCCATGTGAAAAGATCACTTCTCCGGTCGCCGTATCGACCCCCTTGTACTCGACGGGGCCGGGGTTGCCGCGCGTGCCTACGTCCACCGAGATGCTGTTGTAATCGATCAGATCGACAGACTTGGCGCCTGCCCGGGGAGCACCGGATTTCTTGGCTTTTCCGGCTCCACCGGACCTTATGTAAGGTTTCGCTCCACCTGCATAGGCAGCCTCCGCCTCGCTTCTCGACTCGAATGACTTGTAACGCGCCCCCGGGAATCCGTCTACCTGCGCTTTGCAATCCGCCCAGGTTGAATAGATTCCGGGCTGCTTGCCCGCCCAGACGACGTAAAATTTAGACTTACTCATACGCACCTCCAACCATTTGCGGCTTGTTGTGTAACAACGTCGGATTCGACGTGTAACACTTCATTATAGGTGGTGCTCCCAAACAATTGCAATACAAGTTAAAGGTTTCTTGTGGATTCCAACCCGCCATTGCAAGCCTTTTTTTCGGTGAAAAACATACCTATGAATAGAAAGACACATGAAGTGCCGACCCATAAAATCCAGTTCAGGACGCTTGATCCGATGACTCCATAAACTGGCTTTCATCTGCGGCTTTCTTCATAATAGAATAGAAATATCGAATGGAAATGTAAGCGTACACCAGAGGGATACACGAACCTCCCACCATCCAATCATGAAATGGGGAAATGATATGCTAACTTTGAAAAACTGGAATGCCCAGCGCTATTTGATTCTCCATGCCGATGATTTTGGCATGTGTCATTCGACCAACCAGGCGATCCTGGAGCTATTTGCTCAAGGCGCCATCACTTCCACCACGCTCATGCTGCCCTGCCCGTGGGCGCGCGAAGCGGCCGCAGCCGCACATTCGGACAGCCAGCTTGACGTCGGCGTGCATCTGACCTCGACGAGTGAGTGGGAATTTTACAAGTGGGGTCCCATCCACCAGCAGCCTGGTGCCCAGGCACTCACTGACGAATTCGGCAGTTTCCCGCCGGATTCCCAGTATATGCCCGACGTCGATCCGACGATTGTTAGAGCCGAAATGGTCGCACAGATCAAGCTGGCGCAGTCACTGGGAGTAGATCCGACTCACCTCGACAATCATATGGGCAGTCTGCGCAATATCCATCATCGCCTGTTGATCGAATTGGGTGCGGAATATGAACTGCCGGTTCGCTTCTCTGCGCATCCGGCCTATGCCAGCGGCGATGAAACCGAGATTTCGGCATTGGCACGCGAGCTGGGTGTGCTGCATCCAGATACGGTGATTGGGCTTCCCTTTACCTACAGTCAAGAACAGGACTATGAATGGGCGCGAGATCACGTCATTCAACTGCTGAGAGGCTTGCAGCCAGGGGTGACGGAGATGCTGTTCCACCCTTCGCTGGAAACCGAAGAACTCAAGGCGATCACCGACAGCTGGCCTTATCGCCTGTTCGATTACCAGCTGTTCCTCGATCCGGAAGTGCTGCGTGTGATGGAGGAAGAGAAGATTGTTCGGATTGGCTGGCGTGAACTGCGTGACCTTCAGCGCAGCCTGCGGCATTAACGACGGCAGCTTGCCCATATCAAACACCCCCTGCCCTTCCAGATTGGAAGGGCAGGGGGTGTTTGGCTGTTGGATACTTTTTCGAGGTATTCGGTATTCGTATCGCCACTTATATTCATATCAGAATTGATTAGGCTCGGGCAGCGACACTGCGGTTCAAGTCATCTGCACAGGCAGCAGATTGCCGGTTTGCTGATCGAATACCAGCTGATCCATCGCCAGTACGCGATGATGGCGATTCGTCTCGCCAAGCGGACGACGATGATAGACAATCCACCACCTGCCGTTTTCCTGATCCGGCACGAATACCCCGTGATGCCCTGCACTCGTAGCAATCTCAGGATGCTGCTCCAGAATCTTGCCAATCCGGCTGAACGGGCCAAGCGGCGAAGAGGATCGGGCATACGCCACGGAATAGTCCGGGTTCCCCCAGCCGCCTTCCGCCCACATGAAATAATACTCGCCGCCCCGCTTGAACATGCACGGGCCTTCCACATACCCCTGCGGTGTGATCGACTTAAAGATTTCACCGTCATCGAAGCTCCCCAGACTAACCATGTCCGCGTTTAATTTCACGACATTACAGTGTCCCCAGCCTCCGTAATACAGATAGGCCTGACCTTCATCATCCATGAAGACATGCGGGTCAATCGGCTGTGCTCCGTGATGGAACCGATCAATCAGCGGGTGACCCAGCGCATCCCGGAACGGCCCTTCCGGTCGTTCGGCAACCGCCACGCCAATTCCACCGAGTTCGGCGTCACTCTGAATATCATTGGCGCAGAAGTACAGATAATAACGCCCGTCAACCTCAATGGTTGAGGGCGCCCAGAGTGCCTTTTCCGCCCAGGAGATCTGCTTAATATCCAGAATTCGCTCGACCTTGTGCCACTCCAACAGATCCGCCGACCAGAAAGCATCGAGGAAGGTCTGCTGTTCATAAGGAGCCGAGTACGTAGGATAAATCCAATAATGACCTTCAAAGATTCGGGCTTCGGGATCTGCATACCAACCCTCCACCAGCGGATTGCCTGCCCGTCTGCTGCCTGTTGTGCCGGTGTCCAAATGATCCATACGTGCTCTTCCTCCTTGTCTGTGCGCTCGATCAGCGATCACATCCTCTTTGATCCGGCCGTTCCTTGATCCATACCTGCATGAATCCGGCTTCGCGGTTGTCCCAGGCATAATAAGGCACGAAGCGATAAGGTGTCTGGCCTGAATCTGCTCTTGCCGCCTCCAGCAGGATTACGCCGCCGAGCAGTTCCTTGTCATGATGCACACGCACCGCCGTGTAGGCAGACAGCGAGAACTCATCGTATGACAGATCCCGATTATCCACTTGCTCCAACGCATAGATGATGGGGCCACGGCGGAGTGCAATGCGTCCTTCGTTGGCTTTGACTTCCGGGTGGGCACGCACAACTTCAACCGGCATATCCAGCTCCAGTCTTACCTGATCGCCCGGCCGCCAGGTTCGGTTTACTTCCAGATACCCCCGTTCCGGCGATAGCGATACCGCTTCTCCGCCAACAAACAACCGATAGCTGCGGCACCAGCCAGGCACACGCAGCCGCAGCGTAAAGGCAGAGGTTTTGGACGGCTCCACGCCCAGATTGATGCAGCCGTCCCATGGATAATTCGTCGCCTGCGTCACAGATACCTTTTGCCCACCTCCGGTTTCAAGTTCCGCTTTACCCGCTATATACTGATTGATCGCCAGACCATCTTCGGTCTTCGCATAGACATATTGACCGACAGAAGGCAGGAAACGAACGAGATTGGTTGGACAGCAGGAGGTATGGAACCATTCCACCCGATGATGATCGCCCTTCGACGCCAGCGGGTTTACATAGAAGAAGCGATCTCCCGATAACGAGATTCCGGCCAGCGCCCCGTTATACCATTCAGTTTCGACCAGGTCGGCATACTCTCCTTCGCCAAAGAGCAGATTCATGCGATGATTCCAGAAGGCCATACCAATCGCTGCACAGGTCTCGCAGTAGGCACTCTCATTGGGCAGATCATAGTCCTGTGTAAAACCTTCATTGTCCGCCGAAGACCCAATTCCCCCTGTGAGATAGAGATTCCGCTTCGTTGTATGGGCCCAGACGCGATGCAGCGCACCCAGATAAGCCGCTTCGCCTGATAAGCGAGCTGCATCCGCCATCGCCGTATACAGATACATGGCGCGAACGGCGTGTCCAGTTACTTTTTCAATCTCGCGCACCGGTACATCATCCTGGCAGTAAGCCGCTCCCCACTCCGGTTTCTCCCAGATCTCCCCCCTGCCCAGTCCATGCCCCCGTTCTTCCAGCAGCCAGATCGCCAAGTCCAGGTACCTGTCGTCATCTGTAGCCGCATGCAGCTTCATCAAGGCCAGTTCAATCTCCGGATGGCCTTCTACCCAATGCCTTTTGCCTGGGCCAAAGTGTCGGATATAATGATCGGCCATGCGGCAGGCGGTGTCCAGCAGTTGGCGCTTGCCCGTGGCTTCCCAATAAGCAACAGCTGCCTCGATCAGATGACCGCCATTGTACATCTCATGCTTCTCCATGTCCGTCCATTTCTGATCGGGAGCCACCAGCGTATAGTACGTACACAGATAACCGTCCGCTTCCTGCGCGGCACAGATTTCGTCAATGATCCCGTCTACACGACTCTCCAGCTCCGCATCACGCCGCAGCATCAGCGTATATGCCGCGCCTTCGATCACTTTGTACACGTCGGAATCATCGTAATACATGCCCTTGAACGCCCCGTTCATTCGCCCGGCGGCCTTGGAGAAGTTGGCGATTCGTCCTGTCTCCTCACAGTGATCCAGGCAAACCGCAAGCGTTACATCGTGCACCGTCTCCAGCCGGGGACGCCAGAAATGATCGAGAATCTCCACACGCGTAAACGGTACCGTTTCCCATTTCCTGATCTTTTTTTCGGCTGCAATCATCTCCGCGCCCCTTTACCCTTTTAATCCGGTTAATGTAATGCCTTCGAGGAAATATTTCTGTCCGACCAGAAACACCACGACACAGGGCAGAACCACAACAGCCGATGCCGCCATCAGCAGATCCCACTGAGCCGTATACGTACCCTGGAACATCTGCAAGCCCAGCGCCAAAGTGAATAAGTTTTCGCTTTTCAGATAAATCAACGGTCCCATGAAATCGTTCCACGAAGCCAGGAAGCAGAACAGCGCGACTACGATAATCGCCGAACGACTGAGCGGGAAGATGATCGATCGATAGATCCGAAAATAAGAGGCCCCATCCACAAAAGCTGCTTCGTCAAAGTCACGCGGAATGGTCAGATAGAATTGGCGCAGCAGGAAGATGTTGAAGATCCCTCCACCAAAATAGGCCGGTACAATCAGCGGATAAAACGTATCGTAGAATCCCAGCGCCTGCCAACCGAGAAAGCTCGGAATCAGCGTCACTGCACCCGGCAGCATCATCGCAGACATCAAAATGGCAAAGACGATATTGCGACCCTGCCATTCGACGCGCGAGAATCCGAAAGCGGCAACGCTGCTGCTGAGTACCGTACCCACCATAACGGCAGCGGTAATAACCAGCGTATTGACAAAATATGTGCCGAATGGCAGCACCGTCATGGCGCGGCTAAAGTTGTCCCAGCGCACAGGGCGCGGAATCCATTCCGGCGGCATGGTGAAGATCTGCGACAAATCCATCAATGAACTGCGGATCAACCACAGGAAAGGCCCGATAAACAGTACGGTAATCAGCGCAAGCATGATATAGCCGAAGGTCAGCGACAGTCTGGATGATCTCATGAACGTCCCTCCCCTTCGTAATAGACCCAGGACTTGGAAGTACGGAATACGAAGAACGTGAAGAATAGAATAATCAGGAACAGCACCCAGGCCAGCGCCGAAGCGTAGCCCATCTCGGTATCCCGGAATCCCGTACGCCATAAATAGAAGACATAAAACAAGCTTTTGTTGTTCGGTCCACCCTGTGTCAGAATATACGCTTCATTAAATACCTGGATGGAACCAATGAGGGTCATGATCGCGTTGAAGAAAATTGTCGGCGATACCAGAGGGATGGTGATATGGCGAAGTTTGCTGAACCAGCCTCCTCCATCCACATCAATCGCTTCATAATACTGCCGGGGAATTCCCGACAATCCCGCCAGGAAAATAATGACGGTGCCGCCGATCCCCCAGAGCGAGGTCAGCACAACTGCGGGCACAACCGAACTTTCTCCATACAGCCACAGACTGCCGGGCAAGCCCACTGCCTGAAGCATCGTATTGACCAGACCCAGATCGGGATTGAGCAGCCACATCCAGATCATCGCCGAAGCGACGGCGGGCACGATGCTGGGCAGATACACAACCGTCCGGAAAAAGGCTCTGCCTTTGACATTCATGTTCAGCAGCAGCGCAATCAGGAACGACAAGATAATGACGGCGGGAACGCGGAGGACAACGAAATAGAACGTCGCCCCCAGCGAAGGGTAGAAATAATCGTCCGCACCCGAGAACATGCGGATATAGTTATCCAGACCGATAAAGGACGTATGATCCTTAAATACCGAATAATCCGTGAAACTGAGTACCAGGCTTGCGATCATCGGTCCCAACGTGAAAATGACAAACCCTAATATAGCGGGAGCAGTAAATAACAATCCGTAAAATAAGCTTTTTCTCATCGTGATCCTCCATGTCGATAACCCAGCAGAGCAGGCAAGGCAGGTTGAGCGCTGTCTTCGTCAGTCCCGGCGTCCCTGCACCTGCGCCTGCGCTTTGTCCGCGATGCTGTCCATCGCCTCCTGAGCGGTCTGCTGACCCAGCCAGACTTTGTCCAGCGCCGGGTTCACTACGTCCATGATCTTGTTGAAATTCTTCACATAGCCGGTCGGCGTCTGATGGCTGTGGTTGAGCAGTACATCGATGATGGCGTCCTGATAGCCCGAAGGTCGAGCCGGAAGATCTTTGGTCCAGCGATCCAGCAGCGCCTGATCGGTATACCAGTCGCGCTGCGCGGGCATCCATGTACCAGCCGTCAGCATGTCAATGGAAGATTCCGGATCGATCAGCGCTTTGATAAGTTCCCAGGACTCTTCGGGATGTTTGGTGGACTTGAACATGGAGAACATGGCGCAGACGACCGTGGTTTGCGGCTCTTTCATGACCGGAAGCACACCCACGTTAAAGTTGAATTTGGATTGGGCGAGCGAGGAGCTGACCCATTGGCCGTCGATCGCCATGGCGACTTTTTTGGTTTGCAGCGCCACATGGGTGGCGGGAATGTTCTTGGACTGGACGGGAGACGGCGCCACATGATGCACATTGACCAGATCCGCCAAATTTTGCAGCGCTTCGACCGCTTCGGGCTGATTCAACGCAAAGGTCTTGCCGTCCTCAGAGATAAAATCTCCGCCATTGGAATAAATGAAGTTGCTGTAACTCGCCCACCAGGAAGGCAGGTTGACGCCATACTGCTTGATATTCTTGGGATCAAACTGCGGATCGGCGGCGCTGCGCCCTTCCTTGTCCAGCGTCAGCTGCTTGGCGACATCGACGAACTCGTCCCATGTCCATGCATCTGCGACTTTCGACGGTGGAGGCTCCACGCCCGCGTCTTTGAACGCATCTTCGTTATAAAACAGTCCGAATGTCTCGGGACCGGGCGCAATACCGATGACATGGCCTTTTTCCAGCGAGTAGGTAATGTTCGGCACCAGACTGTCTGCGTTGATGTCGGGATCATCAGCTAGGAAGTCCTGAAGATTGTAGAACTTGCCCTGCTCCGCCAGCGGGTACGCGATGCTTCCCGATTCCATCATGGCGACATCGGGCACATCGTTACCGGCGACCATCGTAGTCAATTTGGTGTCATAATCTGCGGCGATATGCTGAAGTTCAACTTTGATATTGGGATGTTCACGTTCAAACTTTTCGATGGCAATCTTGTAGGGTTTAACCTCGTCCGGCGCTCCCCATACGGCCAGGCGCAGGGAGATCTTGTCGCCTCCGCCCTGGCCGCCGTCATCGGAAGCTGCGGGCGACGTGTCACCAAGCTGTGCCCCCGAACGTGTACAAGCCGACAAGACCGCTGCTGCCAGAAGCACAAACACCATGAGCCAGACCATCTTTCTATTGATTCCCGCCATCTGATCCTTCCCCCTCATTGGATTGTAGGGTCATAGCTGCAGTCTATGATTAATCCCATTATAGCGGCGTTGTTAACGCTTACATAACCCGAATGTCGTTGGATAGGTGGACTATATTTGGCTCTCCAGAGGAAGACGAATGGTGATAAGCGTACCGTGACCGGGCGAAGACTCGATGTTTACCGAAGCTCGGTCGCCATACTGCATGCGAATTCGGGCCATCGTATTGCGAATTCCCACAGAAGCCCCTTCGCCGTTCAGAATCCGCGCTACTCCTTCCGCATCCATCCCTCTGCCGTTGTCCTGCACTTCATAAATGCGTTCATCGACTCCAACTTCTCCCCGAATCTGAATCACGCCACCACTCTCTCTGCCTTCCAATCCATGCAAGATAGCGTTCTCCACGAACGGTTGGAAGGTCAGTCTGGGCAGCTCATAGTCAAACAGTTCGGGAGCCAACTCATATTCCACGGTAAATTGATCTTCAAATCGAGCCTGCATGATGTAAAAATAGCTGTTCATCCATTCCAACTCTTCATGAAGCGTAACCGCTCCCCAATCGCGCCTGGAGGTATAATGCAGCATGTTGGATAGGCAGACCAGCATCCGGCTTAGTTCCTGCTGATGATGTTCGATTGCCATCCAATTCATGACATTTAATGTATTGTACAGAAAATGGGGATTCATCTGCCGATTGAGCGCCTGAATCTCCGCCTCCTGCTCCTTCAATCGCGTCTCGTATACCTCCGTTACAAGCGAGCCGATTCGATCATTCATCCGGTTAAAATGACCCAGCAGCCGTCCCAATTCATCGTCCGATGTGACAGGAACGCGGGCGTCGAAATCACCGTCCCCCGCCGAGCGCATCGCTTCCGTCAGCCGCCGAACGGGCTTATTAATCTTGCCCGAGATCAGATAGGCCAACACCAAAGCGGCGGCAGTCATGACGATAGCCAGCAGCAGCGTAGACGTACGGATGACGGGAACGAGATCGCGGATGAGTGAAGCTTCCGGAGTAATGACGACGGACAACCAGCCGGTCACCTGTGAGCGGTCGAAGCAGACGATCACCCGTTCGCCGCCCAGTATCATGCGCATGCGTCCGCTGCCCAGCCGCTGAAGCTCCTTGATCCACGGCTCACGGGTGACATGGGAGACGAGCGAAGCGTTATCACTGGCCGCTACCCGATCGTGTTTATCAAGCACCAGATAACGCGAATGCTCGGGCAGACTCCCGGCAAAAAGCTGGTTGAGCGCTTCGTATTTGAGGCTGATGACCAGTACGGGGCGTTCTACCTCTTCATCCAACCTGCGCAAAATGGAATTGGAAAGATAAGAGAAATCCAGCACCCGGGTGGCGGAGAACAAATAGCGAAAATCAATATTGTCCTCTGCATAATCCGGCTGCTGGAACATGGCGGCAAAATCGTAGGTCGGATACCAGACGAGTCGGCCTCCCGCCTGCCTGGCCGTGCGATACACCTCGGACTGCGTGGGGTCTCCCTGCGGAAGCTGCTGGCCGAAGGTAAAATACGAAGTCCACAGCTGATAGGCGTATACATCGTCAATCTGGGAAAAATAATTACGCAGCACATCGGATACCTGCCGATCTGCGGCAAGCAGCTCCCAGCCGTTGGACGGATTCAACCCGTTAAACAGCTCGAAGAGATCCTTGTCGATAAACAGCGCCGTGCTGTTCTGATCGATGATCCGCAGCTTGGTGTCCATCAGTTCATTATTTTTGCGTACAATCTCGTAGACATTATCCTGCGCCTGATCGGTGACCACCCGCAGACTTGTCTGGTAAAACAAGGTGCCGAGCACAAGCAGCGGAATCGTTGTCAACAGCACATAGCTGGCAAACAGCCGAAAGCGAAAAGAGCGCGCTCGTCTCATTCCGCGTTTCTCCGGCTCTTGAGGCCGTGTTTATAGACAGCGGGCGACATACCGTGCATCTTCTTAAACACCCGGCAGAAATATTTGGTGTCCGGGTAGCCGCAGGCTTCGGCAGTCTCTCCGATTCGGCGCCCGGCTTCAAGCAGCACCCTGGCCCGGCGCATCCGCGCCTGGGTCAGGTGTACCGTGAATGTCTGACCGGTCTGCTGCTTGATCCAGGTACTGAAATAAGAAGGATTGAAGAAGAGACGTTCCGCCGCACGCTCCAGGGTCAATTCCTCATGCAGATGAGCTTCGATCCAATCCAGACAGTCCTGCACCGGCCCTTCCGCACTGTTCTCACTGAAACCGGCCCTGGGCTGCCGCGATCTTTCTTCCTCATGCCTGCGCCGTTCTTCCGCTGTCAACTCCTGCTCAATCCGACTCAACATGACGGTCAATTTGTCGGCATCCACGGGTTTGAGCAGATAATCACTCGCCCCATATCGGAGCGCTTCCTGTGCATAGTCGAACAGATTATAAGCGGATACCATCACGACACGCGGCCTGGGATATTGAGATTCCATCCGCTTTAGAAATTCAAGGCCATCCATGTTCGGCATCCGAATGTCGGTCAGGACAAGATCCGGTTTCTCCTCTTCAATGGAGCGCAGTGCAGCCTCTCCATCTCCGGCAGATGTCAGACTATCCCCCGGACGCAGTGACAGAATCAGATTGACCATTCCCCGGCGATGACGCGGCTCGTCATCCACGATCAAGATCTTCATGTGAATCCCCCCATCTGTTCTCATACCGCTTATTTGACCCGTTCTCGCTGCTATTATAAGGGGTGCGCTGTTCCTTCAGAAGGACGGATTGATTGGAAAGGTGGACATTTTTTAGGTTTTTGTCAACTTCGCTTGCCAAGCAAAAAGCCACGGGGCCTCTGCCCCGCAGCTTGTCCATGTCGCTTATTCATTCAGGCTCTCGGCTGGGGAGTTGGCTGTTCCCTCTTCCCGTTAACGAATTCGTACCAGCTCCTCCACCTTCACGGGCCTCCCCTGAGCCATCGAGAGATTGGCGGCAATACCGGTCAGGATGGAGCGTGCGCCGTCCACATGGTCAGCCGCCCGGTGGAAGCGGTCGAAAATCGGCTCGCCGAACAGATCATTCAGCAGCACCGGATCGCCTCCGCCATGCCCACCTTCGCCTTCTTCAAACTTCGCTTGATACGGTTCACCAAACATCGGAAAGACCAGCAGATTCACACCCTGAACCGCGCCTTCCAGCGCCTTATCCCCACCGGAATTTACATAAGATTGCTCAATGACGTTGGCTTCGATGCGCCCTTTGGTTCCATTAAAGGCAATACGGTAGCCCTCCCAGGGCAGATAGGCGTTCAGCGAATAGGTCAGCAGCGCCCGATTGCGGTAGCGAACCATCACGCTCAGGGTATCTTCGATGGAGATGCCATCGCTGAAGACACTCTGATCGCGCCGATAACCATCTTCGACCTCTGCATCGAGATACATGGCTTTTAAATGTTCATTATCGTCCAGCGGCAGCGCAAAAGGATCGCCTTCCGCGTTCGGATGGCCGGTTGCCCGGTCGTAGAAGCGCGTGACGCCTCGGTTCTCCGCATTTTCCCGACCGTAGAACAGCAGATCCCCCATCGCAAAGACCGTCTCCGGCTGCGAATCGATCCAGAAGTTCACCAGATCAAAATGGTGAGTCGATTTATGAACCAGCAGACCGCCGCTGTTGCGCTTATCCCGATGCCATCTGCGGAAATAGTCCGCGCCATGCTGGGTATTCAGCAGCCATTCAAAATGTACCGAAGTCACGTCACCGATGGTGCCATCTTGAATCAACTCACGGATCTTCGTATGATGCGGCGCATAGCGATAGTTGAAGCTGACTCGCACCTTACGCCCCGTCCGTTCTACCGCATCAATAATCTCCTGGCACTTTATCGCATCGGTCGTCATCGGCTTCTCCGTGATGACGTCGCAGCCAAGTTCCATGGCACGGATGATATACGTATGGTGGGTGCGATCGACGCTGGTTACGATCACCACATCCGGTTTCATCTCGTCAATCATCTCGTCGAAGCGATCCACCGAATACGTCTCAACCGCCGGATAATCATATTTTTCAGCCAGCAGTTGATTGGCATACTCCATCCGAACCCGGTTGATGTCGCAAAAAGCCAGCAGTTTCGCCGTCTCCCGAAAACGTCCGGCAATCGCCCCATAGAAAAATTCCGCTCGTCCTCCCGTGCCGACCAACACATACGTTTTCTGACTTGTGCCCATATTCTGTTCCTCCTCTGCTTCTTTCCTGCCAATGTAAGCGTAACGCAAAAAAGCGGGGATTTCTCCGCCTTTTGTTCAATCTTGGCGAAAACCCCGCTTTTATTGTGCAAAGAAGCTGATGGAAGATTACTCGTTTACTGCGCCGTTTCCCCTTCGGACAGCTGAATCCGAATCATCCGATCAAACGGTGTCATCAGGTTGACCAGCACAACTTTACAGTCCTGCGGCAGGTTGGCTCCACGAACCGAGGAGGCAAGATGCGCCTGCTCACCACCCGTCAGCTCGATCCAATCGCCTGAATATTCATACCGAAGCGTACCGCCGCTCCATATCATGCTCTCTTCATCTATCGGCAGGACTTCGCCAGAGACGATCTGCCCTTCGCGTCCAAACACAAACGACAGCTGGGTCATGACTTCATTCGGCTCCTGCGCCCGAACATGAAGATCCCAACCGCCTTCAACCGGAATCGCTTCAATCTCTACACCGAAAGTCTGCTCATGCGTCAAGGGACGCTGTTGATGCGGCAGCAGATACCAAGGGCTGACTTCCGGGCTAATGGAAGCCTGAGCATTCGTCGGGTTCTCCGTCTGAACAGTGATCGGCCCATAATAGCCTTTGCGCTGCTCGCCCGACAATCGGTAGACACCGCTGGATTCCCGCTCCATCTGCTGCATAGGCACATAACCCGGATCAAAATACGAAGCCACCTGTACAGCCAACAGGCGTGCCGCACCATGGCGTAGGGCAAAAAACGATGGAGTCTCGGTCATCAAGGTTACACTGGTGCGCCCATCCCGTATACGGGCAACGGGTGCGCCAAAATCAGTATGCAGGCGGCTGTGGAAGATCCGGCCGTGGTGCCCCACCGCTTCCATGCCGCTCAGATAATATTCCCGGTGGAACTCGCCGTTTAACAAGCGCTCATAGCTTGTGGGCACGGCTTCCCTTGCTTCGGCCGCCCAGGGACCGCGCAGTTCGGGCGTCAGCAGCATCTGAACGAGCGCATGAACCGATGCAGGGCCGGCATCCTCCATCGCTTCCACTGCCAATGCCGCCATACCGGCCAACAGCAGATCCTCATCCTGACGCGCCAGCATCGCATAAGGCAGGTAATAGGCAGAGAGATCATGGAACTTGCCCAGATCCTGCCGCCCCGAATAATCGGTGACCACTTCACCCGATGGATGTACCAGATACACCATCATACGCAGATTCAGCCGTACCGGCTCCAGCAGCTCGGGACGCTCCAGGAGTTGAGCGGCGTAGATCAGCATCACATCGCTGACCGCACTGTAGATGCCGTTGCTGCGCTCCGTCCATTCTCCATCCGGGGTAATGTCCATCCCCTCAGCCAGCCATTGATCCGCTCGCTGGGCTGCCTGCTGCCCGGCTTCACCGCCCAGCAGCTCGCGCAGGCAGCCCAGCGCTGCACACAGCACCCAACGATGGTTCGGGGTATGACAGCCGCCTGTCAGCAGCACCGGGAGGCTGCGCTCCAGGAACAGGCGCATGGAATGAAGCGCAGGAACCAATAGCTCCCAATCTGCGCGAAGCAGCAGCTTGTAGAGCTGATAATACCCGACCACCACAAATGCGGTGTCCGGTGGAGAATGATAATTGGTCCATCCCGGTGAGATGGACCCATCTTCGTGCTGCATCCGCAGCACAAATGCCGCAGCCAGAGTCAGACGCTCTGCCAGCTGTTCATCCTGATAATACACCGAATCCGGATTCACCAGGGCCGCTCCCCAATTGCACATGTCGGTAGGCGTGCCCGTCGTGTGATTTACCCACGCGATCCCGGTATATGGATCAATCGTACCTCCATAATAGCGGCTCTCCGGCTCCAGCACCTGCCGTACCAATCCGCTTCGTACCGCTTCGTCATTGCGCTCAACCAATCGTTGATAAGCGATAAGCCCGTCCCCCCAACCTATAGATCATGCCTTACTCCATATATACCAATTCCCGCCGAACCCGCAGCGGAATCTCCACCAGCAGCTCCTGCCAGGATACGAACAGCTCCTGGCGGTCTGCATATCTCCACTCCCGATACGTGCCTGCAGGTCTAAAACCAAAGGCCCGCAGATGATATTCGACACGGCGGTTGATGGCCTCATTCGTTTCCAGCTCTCCCTGTAGGAAATCACCGAAATCCAGTCCGGCCACCCCGGCCTTTTCCAGCGTACAGGATGCAAATTCCGGCAGCAGGGGAAACACCTCGGGCAGCGGCGACAGCGCATGCTTGCCGGGCTGCACATACAACACCGCCCGACCATCCATCAGATTGCTCAAATCCGGCAGCAGACTTTTCAAATACCGTCCATGAAAACTGGCTTCCGCATCCAGCACTTCACCGCTGCTGCCCAGATAGACCCACAGATGCTCCAGATCGTACAAATGCTGAATGTCGTAATCATAATAAATCGCATATTCAATCACGAGTCCGCCCGGCGGACACTGAAGCCGAGGCCGACGCATGAAGGATGGCGAAGCGGCATCCTGCTTGAAGAGAGTGATGCCCAAGCGCACGGGAAAAAAAGGTTCTCGCTCATCGAACAGCAGGATTGGAGCGTGGCGCATCGCCAGCTCACGCTCCTCAGCGCCCAACATGAGGCTGCTCCTGTCTTCGCATGTTCAGCTTGCCAAGCAGCAGCCGATGGCTGGCCTCGATCTCTTCCGGCAGGCAGGCGGCCTTGAGTTCGTAGACTCGAACTCCTGCGCGTTCAATCATCGGCAGATATGCATCATAGAACTGTTCATCGCCGCTGTGCACATACGGACACCAATGATCGGACAATCCGATTGTCTCATGAATGTGCACCCCTACGATGTGATCCATCAGACCTGTCATTTCCTGAACGCTGTCGTACAAGCCCAGTCGATCCATCATAATGGCATGACCGGTATCATACCAGATGCCCACCGGCGCCCCTTTTAACGCTTCAATCACCGTCTTGGCTTCGGCCAGCGTAGGCATCTGGTTGGGTCTTGAACGAGTCTCGATTCCGAATCGAACGTTCAGCCCTTTCGACGCTGCCTGCTCGCAGACTTCCTCCAGACTGTCTATGATCCGTTTGAGATAACCCCCGGCTTCACGCTCCCGACGTTCGAGGAAGGCAGACCAGGCTGTACGATACGCGTCAGACTCCCGACCTTTCTCCTGGTACAGCTGCTCCAATACCTTCACGTCCGCATGATCGATGGGCACCTCCCCTGGATGAACAACAACGGCTTCTGCACCGTAGCGGTGGGCGTATTCAGCCGATCTCACCAGCAGATCAACCGCACGCCGGCGTTTGGCTTCATCTTCAAACCCCAGCAGCACCGAGTCGGTTCCATAATCCGGATCAGGCGTATGGGGAAAGGTATTATGTACGCTGGAAACTCCAATCTCGCCGCGTTCAATCATCGGCTCGATCTCCTGAAGCATCTCCTGCGTAACATTATAGTTCAATTCCACCCGGCGAAAGCCAAGCGAGGCGATGTCTTCGATCATCGCCCGCCCGCCTCCAGTCCGCTTGATATTCCAGCAAGTCGAAAAGGAGAACTCACCCTTGTCGGGGACTGCTTTTTCGTGTTGGGTCATATCAGCCCTTCACCGCCCCCAGCATCACACCGCTGACGAAATACTTTTGCAGCCACGGATAAACGCAGAGGATGGGGACAGTAGCGAAGATAACGGTTGCCGCTTTGAGCGCTTCCGGCGTGAGTGCCGCGCGGCTGGCGCCTTCCATCTGGGTCAGCTCGTTGACCATGTTATTTTGCACCATCTGGAACAACTTGAGCTGAAGCGGATAGATCTCCGGATTGGTCACATACATCAAGGCGTCCTGGAATCCATTCCAGCGACCAACAGCATAGAACAATGCCAGCGTCGCCATGACCGGAAGTGACAGCGGCAGGACGATCCGCAGCAGCGTGTTCAGATGTGAACTGCCGTCGATCTCTGCCGATTCTTCCAGACTCGGCGGGATATTTTTGAAGAAAGAGATCAAGATAATCAAGTTGAACGGACTAACCAGTCCCGGCAGAATCAGCGCCCACACGGTGTTAATCATATGCAGGTCACGAATCAGCAGGTATTCCGGAATGATGCCGCCGCTGAAGAACATCGTAACGATAATCAGGTACAGGAAAAATTTGCGGCCTTTCAGATTGCTTTTCGTCAACGGATACGCGGCCGCGATCGTAAACAGCATGCACAGAATCGTGGTCGCAACCGTTAGAACCACGGTGAACCCAAGCGATTGCAGCATGGAATGGTCCGAGAATACTTTAGCGTAAGCATCCCAGTTTAGTTCGACCGGCCACAGTGTGACCTCGCCTGATGTGATCGCGCGATTTGAACTGAGCGATACCGCGATGGTATGCACGAACGGTGCCAAACAGAAAATGACGAACAGCGTAACAAACGTAATATTGACAATATCGAAGATTCGATTGGAAGTACGTTCACTCATCGCATAAACTCTCCTTTCTTAGCAGCATGCCGCTGCGGTCACAAGATGCCGTCTCCGGTCACTTTTTTGGAAATATAGTTTGATCCGACGATGAAGACCAGACCGACGACCGCTTGGAACAAACCAACGACCGTTGCCAGCGTATATTGGCCGGCCTCCAGGCCGATCCGGTAGACGAACGTGCTCAGCACGTCGGAATACTCGCGTACCGCCGTGTTGCCGATAATGTAAGGCCGATCGAATCCGATGCTGACCATCTTGCCCAGATTCAGAATAAGCAGCGTGATGATCGTCGGTTTGATGCTCGGAAGCGTGATATGCCAGATTTTCTTGAGTCTTGTCGCCCCGTCCACGTCCGCGGCCTCAAACAGTTCTTTGTTGACGCCCGTCAGCGCCGCCAGATAGAGAATGGTTCCCCAACCCGCGCTCTGCCAGACGCCGGTGAACAGGTACGTAATCAACCAGGAATTTTTTTCGGTCAGGAAAGGTACAGCTTCAAAGCCCATGCTGGTCAGTACTTCGTTAATCATGCCCGACTGCGTGCCGAACAATTGATACACGATCCCGCCGATGATGACCCAGGAAATGAAGTGCGGGATGTAGAGAATAGTCTGCGAAAATTTCTTGAACCATCCCGATCGAATCTCGTACAGCATGATGGCCAGAATGATCGGGGCCGGGAACGAAACGATCAGATCGAGCAGGTTCAGCATGAAGGTATTGCGCAGCGTGGTATAAAAATCGTTCATTGCGAAGACTTCGCGGAACGCGTCCAGCCCGATCCATTCGCTGCCGTTGATGCCCTGGAACAAGTTAAAATCTTTGAACGCGATCTGCACGCCGTACATCGGGCCGTAGCGGAAGATCAAGAAGTAGATAATCGGTAGGGAAAGCAGCGCATAAAGCTGCCAATAGCGCTTCATATAAGACGAGCGTCGATTATTAATCTCGCCGGTCGGGTTCAGATAAGTCGCTTTCGCTTTGGTCAAGTCCTTCTCCTCCTGGCGGGTACGGCCGCTCTGCCGTCCGTTCGCAACGAACGGTCCGGCGGAGCCGCCTCCCGATAAAGATAGCCGGGGACGACAAGGAACGAAAACGTCCTTGGCGTCCCGGCTTGCCCGTTAAGATCTTATGCCGCGAATTAGTTCGTTTCTTGCAGCGCGGCTTCCAGTTCTTTTTTAAGTTCGGAACCGCCAATGTTCATGAAGTCCTGCATTTCCCGCTCGTAAACGGCTTCAAATTGATCCGGCTTCGCCATTGTGCTCTGCACGATAATGACTTTGAGTTTGTCATTCAGCGCCGTGCCATATTTCGCTTCCGCTTCGATCGGACGGTTGAATACAATCGGACCGATCGTGTCGGTATTGGCGACTGCGATCGACTCGCGCATCAATTCCTGGTTTTGTTTAGGGAATCCGGCCGTCCAGGCTTTTTCGTTCATTTCCTGATCGCCGATCGCTTTGCCGTTGGCCAGGATCGCCATATCGCCGCCGTTGTAGACGCGGTCTTTCACTTCCTGCGTGGCATCTTCTTTGATGACCGGAATGCCGTCTTCCATGACATAGTTCTCGCCTTCGACGCCAGTAGACATCGTGAGCAGGTTGTTGCCGGAAGCCATCCAATCCAGATACTTGACGGCTTCTACGGAACGCTTGCTGCTTTTCGGAATCATGATATACATGCCGTTGCTTCCATAGCGGGATTTGGTGTATTTATTGTCGGCGTTGGGGTTAGTCAGCGTGTCGATCGCGGCGACTTTGCTGTCCGGAACGTTTTTGCGCAGGTTATCCATGACACCGTCCGCATACAGAATCTGGCCGACGTCTTCGGTCATGAAGCCAACGTTGCCGTTTTGGAAATCTTTCGTGAGCTGTTCTTCTTCTTCGTCGAGACTGAAGTCTTTGCTGACCAGTCCTTCGTTATACAATTTGTTCATGAACTGCATCGCTTCTTTGAATCCTTCGTGCAGTGGCATCTCGTAGCGTTGACTGTAAGTCAAATCGCCTTTGACCGGTTTAATGAACGAATAGATCAGAGTCTCGTAACCGGACGGCGCGAGCGCCAGACCCATCGGAATGTTTTTGTCGCCGAGACCCGCAGGATCTTTCTCTTTAAACGCTTTCAATGTTTCGTAGAGTTCTTCCGTCGTTTTCGGTGCTTTCATGCCCAACTTGTCCAGCCAATCTTGACGAATATACGAATTGTAACGGGCGGTAATGGCACGTTTACCCGGAATTGCAAATTGTTTGCCTTCCAACTGACCGAACTTCAGCGTTTCGTCACCAAGGTACTTCGTAAGGTTGGTTCCGTGCTCTTTCAGCAGTTCGCCGACGTCGGTCAGGCCTCCCTGCTGCGCGTACCGATAAAATACGCTGGAATCATACACAAAAACGATATCCGGTACGTCGCTGGCGCTTGCCATCAATACGTTCAACTTGGTCGTTTCTTCGGAACGCTGTACCGGCACGAATTCGACGTCGATATTGTTCTTGTCGCCGAACTCTTTCTGTACATATTGCGTCAGCCAGTTGTTCGTGATCGTGTGCGGCGACGGGCTGTTGCCCCGGTCGAACACTTCCACCTTTAAGGTTACGCGTTCTTTGCTTCCTCCTGCTTCTCCGCTTGCGCCGGCCGCCTGCTCTTTGTCCCCTGAGCCGCAGCCTGCCAGCAGCGATGCGCCCAACATCAGGGAAAGCACCGTTCCTGCCGCTTTTTTCATGACCCCTCTACGCGTCTGTCCTGTCATTTGCCCATCTCCTTTTATCTGTAGTGTGACGGTAATGCAGACAAATCCATCCGGCGACCTGCTCCTTATAATGAAAGGGAGACAAGTGTACCAGATTCGGCTTCCGATTCCGGCTGCCGCATCCCCTTCCGGAGTGACCCCAGTATTCCACACAATCCTAAGATGGGGCAATAAACCTCTTTCGGCTGGGCGTTCTCTGGTCAAATCGTCCTTTCGGTTTATCTCTCTGCCTTTTTTCGTCAAATGGATCATTTTCGTACTCCAAAAGCTTGTGAAATCGCTTACATTGTCAAAAAAACGCACCTTGATAAACCTTTTTCGCAGAACAAACCGAATTCGTAAACCGCTTTTTCAACGAAAAAACCGCGTCGCAGCGCTCCTTCGTCTCGAAGAGCAGTGCAAACGCGGTGAGATGGCGCTGCCTGGCTGGATGAACAGACTCTGCAACAAGATTGCTAGATCTTCATCAGCTTTCCAGCGACGGAAGCCCCCGATGCTGCCTGCGATAGTCGCCAGGTGTGATGCCGGAGACCCGTTTGAACACACGTCCGAACGTAATGGCATTGGCGTATCCGACCTGAAGCGCAATATCCTGAAGCGGACAATCCGTTTTGAGCAGCAGGCGCTCCGCTTCCTTCATTCGCAGCTCGGTAAGAAAATCAACAAATTTCATGTTAAATTCCGTCTTGAACAGATAACTCGCGTATTTGCCCGAGATTTGGAACCGATCACTCAGATGCTTCAGCGACAGATCCGGATTGGCAAAATTCTCTTCGATATACGTCTTCATCTCACTAACCATGGCTCGATAACTTTTCGTTTCGCTGGCAGATACATAGAGACGGAAGAGATTGGTTAATTCGTCAGACAGCAGCGCTTTGACTTCATCCAGCGTATCGGCCTTGAGCAGACGATGCTCCAGCGCGGCGGCCTCTTGATTCGAGAGCGCCTGCTGAAGACCATCGGACATCACAGCCACTTCTCGCTCCAGCATCTGGAGCAGCGCCTGGATCAACGATCGAATCGTCTCGTCCTGCACAAAGTCACGTTCAAACGCTTCAAATAACGAGTCCAGCTGCTCCCGCCATTGTCCATTCGACATTCGGAACTGCTTCACAAGCTCGGCATTGATCTGCAAATATCGATAAGTCTCCAGCAGATGCGGCGACGGATCTTCGGCAGCGGCCAGCAGAATGTCGCCGCTCTGAAGCAGCTTGTGACGCATGACGGATTCAGCTGCTTCATAGGAGAGACGAATCTGCTCCGCGCCGCGCACCATCGGTCCAATCCCACAGCAGATGGACAACCGCAGATGCTGGGTTACCCATACCCGATACTCTTCGGCCAGGCTGCGCAGCGATTCCATCGTCCGCGCCTCTTCATCCTCCGCCAGGAAGATCACAGCCAGTCGGTCACTGCCAATCCACTCCGCCCAGGCTTGCAGATTGGCTCCACGAGCCAGCTCCTGAAACACATTCATCAGCGCAAACTTCAATGCGTTCTGATCGCCCCGGGTGTATTGATCCCGAAATACGCTCTCGTAGCGTTCAATCTCATAGACCGCAACAGCAAACCGTGAAGTATTCGATACCCCAGCCAGCGGCGAAAAACCGTCCAGGCGTTCGGCGGCCTGTTCGATGCGTTCGCTTCGCAGCAGCTCCGTAAACAATCGACTGCGCTGAAGCAGCTGATTCTCCCGGCTCTTGATCTCGTAATCCTGGGTATGATGAATGAGATTCTCCAATACGCCGTCGATCAGCTTCAGTTCATCTGTACGTTTGCCCCCCTGATCGAGTGCACGAATCTGATGCGCTTCGATCCGGTTCATAATCACCTGTACCGGTTTGTAATTGCGGCGGGTGATATAGATCAGATAGAGAATGGCACATACGACCGTACCAACGGCAATGGCCACCCATAGATAAGAGATGACCGACACCCAGCCAAACAGACTGGCGGCTCGAATTCCGCTGGAAAAGGTCCAGCCCAGCCGATCCAGCTTGATTTCATTCATTACCTGTCCCTCTGCCGCTTCGGCATGAGCCTGGTAGACGGCACTTCCGCCGCTGTCCGTAATCGTCACAAATGACAATTGTTCGTTAACCATATTGTCAATCAACTGTTCAATCGCACTCATCTTCACATTAATCACTAACACACCTTCTGTCCCAAACGGCAGCGGCATCCCCTTGTTGATGGTCAGCACACGGGTCGAGAGTGCGGACATGTCCAGCCGATAGTCGCGCGGCGGCTGCCATCCGGAAGACAATTTGCCCGAGTCAATCTGCTTGAGCCAGGCGGCGTCCGAGAAATTATTGGTAGAAGATAAGCCGCTTTGCGTCAGTACACGCTGCTGCCGCTTGTCATACAGGTAGACCGATTCGATATAAGAGGAATCGTCAGAGAGACTGCGCAGGCTGCGGGCAATCTGATACATGTCGGATGTCGTGCGGCCGCCAGCTTCGCGGAAATAAGACTGATAAGCGGATGTCTTCTCCACTTCAGCAAGCACCGACATCTCTGCTTCCCGCACCGCACGATCCACATTATCCACGAGATAACGTGAAGCCACGCGATCGGCCTTCTTCGTCTCCTGGCGAGAGATGTCGTTCACGAACACAAACGAAGTGAAGATCAGGATCGTCACGGTGAGCAAAAAGATGGGGAAATAAGACAACAGCAATCGACGATACCAGGTTCGGGACAATGAACAACCCTCCTCGTTGTGCGCCAATCAGATTGAATCCAGCAGAAACGGCCGGAATCGATCAGCAGCATAAAGTAATAAGCGGCAGCTTCGAGCAGATCCGATCATTCGCTCTTGGACAAGCTGCCGCTGTGACGATCATTTTACATAAGAAATATTCACAAATTCAACATAAAATTAGTCTCACTTTGGACTCATTCATCCTGTCACTTGTTTATTCGGTGCAAAACATCGTATCAGCTGCGATATAACGCTTCTCCCAGCAGTGCAATAGTGAGCGCCTGACCGTAAGCCATGGGAGCCGTTACGATCTGTGCGTAATCCTCCCGCAGCTTGCCAATCGGTGTTCCCGCCGATACTCCGCTTACTACGCCATCTTCCCCAATCCGCTCCAATACCGCCTCAAGCGCACGCAGGGCAGGCTGTACAAATTCATCCGGAAGCAGCCCGCGTCTGACACCAAACAGGATACCGGCAGCAATCGCAGCAGAACCTGAAGTTTCCGTGTAACTGGATGAGTCATCCAGCAGGGTCGGCCACAGACCGCTCTCCTGTTGAAGCTTGAGCAGACTTTCACTCTGCGAACGGAAGGTCTGCGTCAAATACAGCAGGGTTCCTTCATCCAGATAGGGACGCATAAGATCGATATATTCCGGCAGACCCAGCGTGAACCAGCCGTTACCCCGACACCAGAACGCTTCACTAAAATTATGGCGACCTGTGAAGTTCCAGCCGTGAAAAAACAATCCGGTCTTACGATCGTACAAATATTTGATATGCAGCAGCAGCTGATGCAGCGATGTATCGCGCCAGTCTGTCCGGTTATACTTCACACCCATCTTCGCGGTAAACAGAATCGCCATGAATAACGTATCGATCCAGATTTCATTTTCATGCAAAGTGACTTCAGATGCAGTTGCTCCCGTGGTGACATGTTGGTAACCCATCTCTTCGGTACGCGGCAGCCCGCTGGCCAGCCAATCCGCCCACTCCAGGCTGAGCGCCTCCGCTTCAGGAAGCTCCATCAGGGAGAGCAGCGGTGCCGTGGTATTGATATTCCAGCTTGGCAGCCCTTCTTGCAGACGTGCGGACATCCAGGGTCTGGCGTAACGTTCAAAGCGATCATCGCCAAAATAATGCCCCACTTTAGCCAGCCCATACAGACCAATGCCCTGCGGCCAATCCCAGACATCCATGCCGAAGTCACGGGCAAAATATCCCCGGCGTTCAGCCTCCCCTTCAAGCGCTTGAAGCTGCTCCTCATTTTCCGGACGCTGCAAGTTCATCAATCGGTTCGTTACACGATCCAGCGCCGTGATGATTTTTTCTCTTTCGACGCCTGCTGCTCCCTGCTGACCCCTCATCTTTCGATCCTCTTGGATGGCTCCATCTTCATGCATCTTGTTCATTCCGTGCCTCCACTTCTGCGCTCACCGAATTTTCCGCTGCTAACAGTCCTCTAAAGTGATAACACTTATAATAAAGCGCTTACTTCATTCTCAACACTTATTATATCATCTGAGCAAGTCTCAAGACATAACCAAAAATTAAAAGAACAGAAAACTGTCCTGCTCAATAAAAAAATACAGCAAAAAACACCGTGTCTCCTTCCCGCTTTATACGGAGGATACACGGTGCCTGGGGTCAAGCTCTGGATGCCGAAGACCGGACTCGAACCGGTACGGGAGTACTCCCGGCAGATTTTAAGTCTGCTGTGTCTGCCATTCCACCACTCCGGCGCAATAATCAGATAGCAAGATTGCCGACTTAAAAGATCATAGCATGTGCCAGATTCTTATGTCAATAAAAAACAAAACCCTATCTCCAAAAGGAGACAGGGTCGGGTAACAAATAAGGAGTTCATCTCATTCCAAACGTCGATCTGGTGACAGGCCTGATCTTGAATCTCCCAGGCTTGGATGCTTAGACCTTGAAGCGGCTCACATTCGTATACAGCTGCTCTGCTGTAGCCGACAAAGCCGAGGAAGAAGACGCAATCTCTTCCATCGAAGCCAACTGCTCCTGCGTCGCAGCCGACACTTCGGTCATGCCCTCGGAAGCTTCGCCTGCAATCTTGGAGCTCTGCTGAACATAATTCAGAATCTCATTGGTGCTGGCCGACATCTGTTCAGCGCCCGCAGACACTTCTTCAATGTCACCGGCTACCTGCCCAACGGCGCCCAGAATATTTTCAAATGCACCGCCTGCGGCTGACACCATCTCGATGCCCTTGTATACTTCGCGGTCATTCACTTCAGCCGCTTCAATTGCACTGCTGGTATCCGACTGGATTAACATAACCAGCTCAGAGATTCGCTTCGCGGATTCCGAAGACTGTTCCGCCAGCTTGCGCACTTCATCGGCCACCACCGCAAATCCACGTCCGGCTTCGCCGGCACGCGCTGCTTCGATTGCGGCGTTCAGAGCCAGCAGATTCGTCTGTGAGGCAATGGCCGTAATGTCGCTGGTAATCATACCAATCTCTTCAGAGCGTGCACCCAGTTCTCTGACTACACCGCCCATCGAAGTGACCGACTCACGGATGGAATCCATCTGGCTGATCGCCTCCTGGATCGCTTGGCTGCCGCTCTGCGACTTGGTCGCCGCCTCAGCCGCCGAAGCAGCGACAGTCTGGGCTCTTGATGCGATCTGTTCCGCACCAATTGACATCTCCTGCATCGCCTGAGCCGATGTCTCGGCAATATCAACCTGGTGAACCGTACCCGCTGCCGTCTCCTGTACGGTCGCTGCGATCTGTTCGGAAGCCAGCTTGTTCTGCTCTGCGCTGGCGGTTAATTCTTCGGAAGAAGCGGCAACCAGCTCTGAGGAAGCGGCGACCGATTCCACCAGTTCGCGCAGACTCACCGTCATCGCATTAAACGACACAGCCAGTGCCCCAATCTCGTCGCGGCTGCGAACTTTCAATTCTTCGCCGGTCAGATCTCCGGAAGCAATCTGCTCCGCCGCCTTCTGTACCCGCTTCATTGGAACAGCAATCATACGACCTAACCCCACAGCAATCAGTACCGCCAGTACGATCGCAACCGCGCTGAGGATAATAACGATTGTTGTGGCCGAACGCGAACGATCAACGGCTTCTTGAGTCATTCCACCGGCCTGCTGATTATCCAGTGTAATGAGATCCATAATCGAGCTGTTGGCTGTATTCCAGGTTGTATACGCTTGTCGATGCAGATCTCTTGACTGCTCATCCTGATTGTTTTCCGCAGCGGCTACAAGCTGAGGCAGCTCCGCTACATAAGCATCGTAATTCGTCGAAAACTTCTTATACAGCTCACGTTCTTCATCCGTACGAATCAGCTTTTCATATTGTTTGCGTTCGTCATCGATTTTGGCAAGCAGAGCCGTGTACTGTTCCTTGATCTTCCCCAGCTCGCTGGAGCGGTTCTCTACGATCATATTCAGGACAAGACGCTCCATATCGGAAACATCTCCGTTCATCGTTCCGAGCAGGGTAACACTTGGCATCCATTTCGTATTGACTTCGCTGGATTGATGCCCCATTCCGTTCAAATTGCTGAGGGATACAAAGCTGACAATCGCAAGCAGCAATGTAACACCAAGAAAGCCGCTTAACAATTTAGTCTGGATGGTAAATTTCATGGTTATTTCTCTCTCCTATCTGTAATTATTCCTGTGTAACCCCTCAATCCGATCAGCCGTTAACGACTCCAGATTAATCCTCTTTAATTATCGACCATTCCGGCTAAAATTTTAGAGAAAAAGCCAGATTTATTATTGAAGCTTGCAACAGACCCTATAGCCCGTTGTTATACTTTTATGAATTTTTCACCGATTTGATTTTTAACATTTATAATAAAAGCTTGGAAAACTTTATGCAAAAAAGGGGTTGGCAGCGTGTTCACGTTATGCTAATATAACCTCAACAGAAAGGAGGTGCGTTCACATCTGTAACGACATGCTGAACGTATCCCTTACCCGGACCGGTGCGGCTCTTTAAGTAGAGCACGCCCGGTGGCGCGGGATACGGAAGCCAAGCAATGAAATAGCGCCACGGGTAGAAAGACCGTCCGAGAGGACGGTCTTTTTTCGTGCGCTTCGAGAGTTGGGCGACTATTCAAACCCAAGGAACTGATGAGAGGCCATGGCAAAGAAAAAAACGCTATCCAGGGGATAGCGCCTCTTCGTTTGGATGCAAGTTTTTTATTTGAAGCTGCCACTGACGAACATCTTCTCATGGCCCCACACTGAAGAGTCCACTGACAGTTCTACCGTCTTGGCTGCCTGTAAATCTACACTGAAACTCTGAGGAGCCGACCCCACGGCAAATATAACTTCTTTGAGTACGACCCCATCTTCGTCCTTGACCTGGAAGGTGATCGGATATTTATTATCGATCGCTGCTACAGTAAATTCGGCTGTTTGGTATGCACCCGCCGTTTTGAGTTTTGCGTTCTGAAGCCCTGCGCCAGAACTAATATCGCTGAAGAGCAGCCCTGTCTTATAATCTTTTCCACCCTGAACGGTGAACTGTTTATCTTTTGTTTTTTGTACATCAGAACTATAATCTACTGAATCCAACAGCAGCAAGTCTACCGAATCCTGTTTCTCCCCTACATAGAGTGTATTGCTGGCTTTATCCCAATCCACGGCCACCCCAAGCAAACCGGAGACCGCGCGAATCGGTAGATAGGTGGAACCATTGTACGTAATCGGCGGCGTCTTGTTGCCTGCCAGGTCTTTTGGCGTCCATTCTACCCCTCCATTCTCCAACTTGACTCCCCAATTCAGATAAGCGGTTACTTTCTCGGTAATGGGAGCTGCACTTGCCCCTACAGCAGTTCCAGTCAATAATGCCCCCGTCAACGCTAACGCAAAAACTTTCTTTTTCAAATGAACCTCTCCCCTATTTACAGTTTACGGATATATCCTATACAAAGTTAGCAAGCATTGAATATGAATTACTTCTCATCAACCCCAAATCATAGAAAAATAGTTCCAAAATCCTATTCGTATATTCATTCATAGCCTCAAATCAAAAAGCCGTCCTCAAAGGACGGCTTCACCTCTCCTGCTCCACATGATCCCGAGGAAGCCAGCCGATCTCTCCGCTCTGACGCATGCAGCGCAGCCAGCCACTTTCCTCCTCCAATACCGTTAACTCTTCCTCCGGTTCCACCGTCAGTTCATGAGCGCTATAATCTTCAAGCACAATCGCCCGCTCGCCCTGTTCTTCCCGAACCAATCGATTCACAGGTACCCAGCCTGAGCGTCCCTGGGGGTGCATGCAGCGAATCCAGCCCGGATACTGAGTGTCTTCCTCCCCTACCGCTACACATTCACCTTTTTGCAGGATAATAGGTTCGGGGTAAGCGGTCGTATAGCTTCTTATGACTCGAACTTGTCTATGGTGATTCACGATGATCCTCCTCGATCTGCTTCTTAAATCCTTTGTCGCCTATCCAAAAATTCTCTGTTCCCATTATATAAGGTTCCCATTATGTAAGGGCGATCAACCGACTGGCAAACCGCCCATGATATTCTTCATTTCTTTATTTAACGACAGGAGACGCGGCAGGGGTTCTTCGTGGGCTCTGCGCCTTCTCTCTGCGGCGAAACGGTGAAGGACGACAGGCAAGAATCCGATCCTGACGGAAAGTTCGGCGTTCCCCGCTGGTCAGGCAGGTCGAATATACCAACGATCCACGGATTGCGTGGATCTCAATTCTGCGCTGCGACAGGTGACCATTCTTATCCATATAAACGATCTCGACAACCTCACCGATATATTTCGTTGGCATGTCCGTTCCTCCTTAATCCGAACAAACGTTCGATATCTTTATTATATACGAACATTTGTTCCTTTTCAATACCAATCAAAATGACCTCTTCCTCCACATCAGCTGTGGATTCCGAGGTCATATTGGAAAGCGACTTGTATTATTTGTTCAAGTGGAAAGGCACGGTTGTTACAATGACGTCCTTGTAGTTGAGCAGATAGGCTCGCATCATCAGGCTTGTCTGATTATGCAGGACGGCCTCCCACCAATGTTTGGTAATGAACTGCGGAATCAATACGGTGATGTTATCGTGTTCGCCTTTTTTCCACTCTACGGTCTCGATGAATTTACGCAGCGGACGCATAATGCTCCGATAACGCGACTTGAGTACGATCAGACGGATTCCAGGGTCCCATTCGGCCCACTTGTCTTCCATCTTGCGGATCGACTCGTCATCGAAACCGATATAGACCGCTACTACGCTGTCAGACAGCGTCTTGGCGTAACTGACGGTATTGCGAACGACTTGAGTTATGCCAGAGACTGGAATGATGACCGTATTGCCTTTGACACAGGGTTTGTCCACAGCCAGGTCGATTCTCAGTTGATCTGCCGTATTCTCATAATGCCGGTAGATCTTTGCGAACAAATAGACGACGAACGGCAGGAAGATGAATACCACCCAGACCTGTGGGAACTTGGTGAAGATAAAGATCAGCGTGATCGACAGCGTCGTCAGCATCCCGATCGTATTCACGATCAGTTTGCCCTGCCAACCTTTTGGTTTGTGCTTGACCCAGCGAACCATCATGCCAAGCTGAGACAGCGTGAACGGAATAAATACGCCGACCGCGTACAGAGGAATCAGGTTTTCGGTATTGCCCTTGAAGACGACGACCAGGATCGCCGACATCACGCTCAGGAAAATAATCCCGTTCGAGAAGCCGAGACGATCGCCGCGAACCATGAACATATGCGGCAGGTATTTGTCCTTCGCCAACATGAACGCCAGCAGCGGAAACGCCGAATATGCCGTATTTGCGGCCAGGAACAGAATGATGGCCGTAACGCCCTGAATGACAAAGTACAGCCAGCCGCGGCCAAATGTCGCTTCAGCAATCTGCGAGATTACCGTAGCTTTCTCGTCCGGACGAATTCCATACCAATAAGCCAACAGGGTAATACCCGTGAACATGGCACCGAGAATGACACCCATCATGAGCAGCGTGGCTGCTGCATTTTTGGGAGCCGGATCACGGAAGTTCGGGATGGCGTTCGAGACGGCCTCCACACCAGTGAGCGCGGAACAGCCGGAACTGAACGCCTTGAGCAGCAGGAACAGGCTGACGTTCGAGATGGTCGCTTCAAGCTGCGGTGCGGCCGCTGGCGCTCCTCCGGTGAAGTAATTGATCGTTCCACAGATAATCAGGACGAAGATGGCGACCACGAACGCGTAGATCGGAATGGCCAATACCGAGGCAGATTCCGTCACGCCGCGCAGATTCATCAGCGTCAAGAAGACGATCATGGCCAGGGCGATCAATACACGGTCATCGTGCAGGATGGGAAACGCCGAAGTGATCGCGTCCGTACCCGCAGAGGAGCTGACCGCTACGGTCAGAATGTAATCGACAAGCAAGGAGCCGCCAGCGACCAGACTGGAGAATTTGCCCAGATTGTCTTTGGCGACGATGTAGGCACCGCCTCCTGTTGGATACGCGAAGATCGTCTGACGGTAAGACACGATCAGAATGGCCAGCAGGGCCAGTACCGCCAAGGCGATTGGCAGTGAATACCAGAGTGCGGCACTGCCCGCCAGGATGAGGACGATCAGGATCTGTTCGGTACCGTATGCCACGGAGGACAATGCGTCCGATGAGAGGATAGCGAGCGCTTTGAGCTTGCTCAACTTTTCTCCCTCAAGTTCGTTCGATTTCATCGGTCTGCCGATCAGAAACCTTTTGATTTTGCCTGTGCCTGTCATGATTGGTTAACTTCCTTTTTTATTTGATGTCGGGGATTAAATATCAGGCCGCCTCATACGGCGGGCCGAGATACCAGGGCGAACGCGCTTCGCACAAACAGCAGGAAGCGAAGGCTTGACGCGGCCGCGTAATCTACCGTTTTACTTTAAGGATTTCACCAGTAATTAGCAATCTCAACCGGAAGCTGTTTTCATTCATTTTCGCCCTTTTTTTCACATTTTCAATATGGAGCCTTCATGTTGCGAAGTCCAGCGCACTCAATCTCGTCCGCACGTCGAAATCCCTCCATTTGTGAACGCGAGTAACCGCTATTTTGAAAAATGTTTCATTCCAACATTGAACGTGTATGCTTTTAACAGAGAGTTAGGATTGATTTTAAGGAAAGGGTGAGACTCATGAACAAGGATCATCAGGAAGATTGGAACGACAAAGGACCTGGACCCGATAATATTCCGAACGCCGATCCCCGCTATGAAGATACGGACCCCGGTTCGTTCGACAAGCTGACACGGGACAATCTGGAGAGCGACGAACCGCTCCTCGACATCCCCGAAGATTCTGAAGAACTGGACAAGTAGGCACGGGATCTCCAGATGAATCTTATTCATCCCATTTGTTCATCGTTCATTCCCCAACCGCAAATTCTTTTTCAAATACACATCCAGCGAAGCCTCTTTTCCGGTATAATGAAGCTCCGATTACCGGTTAAGGAGGCTCGTTTGTGTGAGTAAAAAGAAAACCACCCGCAGCAAGAAACGTGCGCCGTCGATGATTGCGTTTGTCCTTGCGGTCCTGCTGGCGATATTTGCCCCGCAGCTGTATAAGCTGGTTGCTCCCATGCTCGACCTGGATGGACGTCCAGACCACAGCGGTCAGGTCATTCGTATTGAATTCCCGGCCGATCGCTATCCCAAGACAGCCGCGCACATCCAGAACGCGATTGCCAAGGGCGAATCTGCCGTCTGCACTATCGACCGTGATGGAGCCAAAGCCAACCGGGAAGACTCGCTGCGCGGCATCCCGACCAAAAAAGGCTTCGACCGCGACGAATGGCCAATGGCCATGTGCGAAGAAGGCGGAACGGGAGCCGATATTGAATATATTGCACCTTCCGATAACCGCGGAGCCGGCTCTTGGGTGGGCAACACGCTGGAAGACTACCCGGACGGCACCCAAGTGGAATTTGTATTTGATTAACCCGATCGACCAACATGTGTAAGCAAGCAGCTGCCCCCTGCTGACAACGACCCACAATCACGGATGTGCACGGCGGCTAATAAACGGAGGACCCTCATGTCTCATCAATCAACGGACCCTTCGCTGGAAAATAAATATGTACAGCAGCATCTGGCCAACGAACGAACCTATCTGGCCTGGATTCGGACCTGCATTGCCATTGCGGGATTGGGCTTTCTGGCAGCCGGATTGACCTTCAATTCGACTTATGGGCAAAAAGCTCACGTCTTTGCAGTCCTGGCAGGTATGGGTGCCCTGCTGTTTGCGCTGTCGCTGCTGTTGGCGGCCACCCATGAATATCGACAGAAGCGCCGTGACATTAATGAAGGAGTCTTTCGCGCTTCCCGTCTGGCTGTCAATCTGACGCTGGGCTTTATGCTGGTCTTATTTGTGCTCTTATTCGTACTCGCCGGGTTCCTGCTATTTGGCTGAAGCGGAACCTCCGACCTGAATAGCTTGACCCATCCCCTCTGTCTCCTTGATAATAAGAAGAGGATAGGAGCCAGATCACATTCAGGGACAGGAGGACAAGGGATGCAGCGTGACATCAAACTCAATCCAATCTATATTAGAGCCGCCATTCTGCTGCTCTGCCTGCTGTTTGTGCTGCTTCCCGACGTTCGATTTATAGGGCCCGAATCGGATGCGGCAGATGATGTCGGCCATTCTTCTTATCAACAGCAGCATCATTATGCCGCTCCTGCCGCCTCCCAGCAGAATGTTTCACCGGATATGACACTGCTTCCTCTGGGAGCCGCACTCGCTGCGCTCTGTGCGGCCGTGATCCTGCATGGTCTCCATGCGGATTCGCCGATTCCCATTTTGTACAAACATCGGCTGCTTAGGCCGCTCAAATTCAGGAGTTCCTTCCTCTCCTTCTTCCGGGTTCCGATCTAACAGGAATTTTGCCCGGAAGGAGGAAACGAAGATGTCCAAAGGATTTTTCCAGCGTTCGGAAGATCATCACAAACAAGAAGGACTTATCATGGTCCGCGAACTGCGTACCATTTTATTTTTCACACTGGGTTCGATTGCCGCAGTTGTCGGTTTGTCGTTCTTCGTCTAAACGTTTGACAGCCATACCGTTACGCATTGCATATACGTTATAAGATGAAGCCTCCGTTTTCGGAGGCTTTTTATATGTATCACTACCCATACACAAAAAAAGGACCCCGATGCCTAGGCACCGGGGTCAAAGTCTATGTTACAGAGGGGTTGTATCGTTAATATAACGACCCAAGCTTAAACTCACCTGATAGAAACCTGAAAATTCGATTAAAATTTTGTCAGGCTGATTTTTTTTCGTTTTGGGACTTGACGATTAAATTTATTTCATATACTATAATTAAGAAAGTTAAATACTAAAGATATTGCTCGGGAGGAAATTATTCCATGACTCATGTTCTGTTCATTAAAGCCAACAACCGTCCGGCTGACCAATCCGCAACGGTAAAACTGTACGACAGCTTCGTACAAAGCTATAAAGCCGCTCACCCGGATGATCTCGTAACCGAACTGAACCTGTTTGAAGCTGATCTTCCTTACTATGACAACGACATGATGACAGGCCTGTACAAAGCCGCTAACGGCATCGAAGCAACTTCCGAAGAACAGCGTCTGGCTGGTCTGGCTAACACTTACCTGGATCAATTTCTGGGCGCAGACAAAGTCGTATTCGCCTTCCCGCTCTGGAACTTCACCATCCCAGCTCAACTGCTCACTTACATGTTCTACCTGAACCAAGCAGGTAAAACATTCAAATACACAGCTGAAGGTCCTGTAGGCCTGATCGGCGAGAAAAAAGTCGCTCTGCTGCAAGCACGCGGCGGTGTATACTCCGTAGAGCCAATGAGCGGCATGGAAATGTCCCTCAACTACGTGAAGAACACCCTGGCATTCTGGGGTATCCAAAATCCGGAAACTGTTGTTGTTGAAGGACACAACCAATTCCCGGACCGCGCAGCTTCGATCATCGAAGAAGGCGTGAAGCAAGCGGCTGAACTGGCTGCAAAATTCTAAGTTCATTTTACGTACAAAGACCCCGCTGCGGCGTGAGGTCATGGAGATCCTCTCTCATGACTTCGCACCTCGGCGGGGTCTTTCTGATGAACAATTCACAAAAAAGTAGAGACCCATCAGCCGACGGGTCTCTGTATGTTGAGCGGGTCAGGTCAACACCGCCAACGCCTCTCTATGGTCAAAAAAGCTGCTTAAATTTACTCGTGTCCTGGAACTTCTGCACTCAAAATATCTTCAATGGCAACCTGCTGGAGTTCTCCCCATTTACCGATCGTCAACATTCCACGATCCAGATCCATTTCCGTAATCTGTCCCACGAACAGCTCATCTGAACTGTGCACCCGAATCACGACAAAGTAGCCGTTGGTAAAAATGCGCTGAAGATCGGCCTGCACCTTCATTACGTTCTGTTCTTCAATTTCCATATGAGTCTCCTTCATAAGGACCCACAAACGGACAGTCCGAGCCACTGAATAAGCACGGCTATCGGAATTGTACTCCTTTTTCAATATCCTAACTTTACCACTCTCATGTTACCAAAAGCAAATTTTTTTCTAGTCGAAAACGTTTCGACCCGCGAATTTCGGGTAAAATACTTGATTGCATGTCATGTTTATTGACTTAAACAACTATATACAGCGCAAAATGTCCTTGGCTCTATCGGGATAAGGAATTGTCCAGAAACTTTATTGATTCCACCTGCGTATTAAAAACATCAAAAACTCTCGTGATCGAAGGAGGAACCTTCATGGCACGCAGACAACGGCGGCGCAGAGACCCTGAGGGACGTTTTAGTGGCTTGCTGGATGTGCTTGATATTGCGATCGAAATCCTGGCCTTTGCACCGCGTATGCTGTTTGGGATGTTTCGTTTGATCCTCAAACTATTTGATTGAATATCGAAATAAAAAATGGTCCACGCCAAAAGCTGCCTGAGCGAAAACGCTCGGCAGCTTTTCATATTCTCTGCTATCTCCGATCATTAAGGCGTACGCGGTTCAAGTGCAGGCAGCAGATCCTCGAAACGGTCGCGTTCGGATTCCAGCCACGGCGGCAGCATCAGATGATCGCCCAACTCATCGGTGGCTTCGTCTACAGCAAACCCGGGTGGGTCAGTGGCAATTTCAAATAGAATCTCGCCGGGTTCCTTAAAGTAGACGGCCTCAAAATAATTGCGGTTCTTCACTTCTGTCGGGGTGAAACCCTGTTCCATGATTCGTTCTCGCCAGCGAAGCAGCTCCGCTTCATCCTTGGCACGCCAGGCGATATGATGCACCGTGCCTGCGCCCATCAGTCCTCGAATCTCGGGATGAATCGCAATGTCGATCAAGCTGCCCTTTTCCCCTGATGAGCGGAACCGGATACGTCCCTTGTCCCGTGCAATCTCCTCCATACCCAGCAGGTCACGAAGTACATCCGCAGTACGTTCGGGCTGCGACGACAGCAGCACCGCACCGGCGAGTCCAATAATCGCCTGTTCCCGGCCTATTGCGCCAAAGGCTTCTCCACGTGTTTCCGTCTGAATGCCCACCAGATCCAGTCTCAGACCATCGGGATCTTCAAAAAACAGAACCGGTTCTCCAAACACGCTGCCTGCTTGAAATGGGATGTCGAAGGCCTTCAGGCGCTCACGCCAGAATCCAAGCGAGACATCGGGAACAGCCAATCTGGCGGTTCCCACCTGCCCGGTGCCGATCCGACCATGAGGCTGGTTCGCCCATGGGAAGAAGGTAAGCAGCGTCCCCGGTGCACCCGCCGAATCGCCAAAATACAAGTGATAGACTTCCGGACGATCAAAATTCACCGTCTTTTTCACCAGTCGCAATCCCAGCACTCCGCTGTAGAAGTCCAATGTCCGCTGCGCAGAGTTAACCATCGAAGTGATGTGATGAATCCCTTTGGTCACCAGACTCATGGCTGCTCGCCGCCTTTATCCAGCGTTCTGACTTCAAAGGGAATCAGGCTTTTCTCAAGCTGCGCCCGGTACTGCTCATACTGGGCAGGCAGCTTCAGCTCGGTTCCCATCGTCTCCGGCGTTTCATCATGGGCGAAGCCTGGAGGGTCCGTAGCAATCTCAAACAGAATCTCGCCATGCTCACGGAAGTACACCGCATTAAAGTAATTGCGATCCTGCACAGGCGTCACACCATAACCGCTGTCGGCGATATAGTCCTGCCATTCCCGCTGATCGGCATCATCCTGCGCTCTCCAGGCGATATGGTGAACTGTACCGACACCCATCGTTCCACGCGCTATTGGAGTCATCTTGATGTCAATCACATTCCCAATATCCGCGGTTGAACGATAACGTCTCAAGTCTCCATGCTGACCTACAAATTCCAGACCCATTACCTGCTCCAGCAGCTCGGCTGTCCGTTCCGGTTGGGCCGACAGCAGAGTTGCTCCACCGAAGCCCTTGATCGCAACTTCCGGGGTAACGCCGCCGAATGTCCAGGTGTTGATCTCCCCTTCTTGACGTTCAACCAGTTCCAGATGCAGACCGTGCGGATCATCGAATTCCAGATATTGTTCGTCGAAGCGGGACAATTCCGTGAAGGCTACGCCCAATTTCGTCAGACGTTCCCGCCAGAAGCCCATCGAACCGACCGGGATGGCAAAGGAAGTGATTCCAACCTGTCCGGCCCCCACCTGGCCCCGGTAGGCATTGGCCCACGGGAAGAAGGTCATGATCGTTCCTGGCTGACCGCCTTCATTGCCAAAATAAAAGTGATACGTCTCGGGATCATCGAAGTTCACGGTTTGTTTCACCAAGCGAAGCCCCAATACGCCTGCATAAAAATCTACGTTTTCCTGTGGATGACCGACGATTGCGGTAATGTGATGGATACCTGCCGTTTGTTTGTTCATGAGTAATCCCTCCAAATATTTTATATTAAGAATCTTTAATTTAAAGTATTTTCGATGTGTTTATCATATCTTGAATTAAAGATAATGTCAACAGGGGAATACAAAAAGCCTTCCGCCCGCAGCGGAAGACTCGATAAACGACAGACTCATTTTCTCCGATGGACGGACTTACCGTTGAGCTTAGAGTGCATAATCCGCCTTCACATCCTCACCCTTTGCGATTCTCACTGCTGTCCAGGGAACATCCGGCTTGCACCAGAACGGATCATCCGGCGCCAGCCCGAGCGGCAGAAATACGGTGGCACACAAATACAGACTGCCCACACTGATGTATCCTTCTGCCAGAGTCGGCTGCCTTCCATAGATGCCCGGTGTCAGCCACCCCTGCTCATCCTGTGTACCTGGAGCATCCATAATACGTCGAATCACCGCGGTCAATGCACTGCGCACCTGCGCAGGTTCCAATGAGTCCTCCAGAAAATGCTGCAAGCAGGCCTGCGACAAATGTTGAAACGCACCAAATCGATACACCAGCGAGCGTCCCACATACGGATACGTTCCATCGGGTGCGATCATCCGCTCCAACACCGATGCATAACGCGCAGCCCGTTTCAGCAGGATCGGTTTAAATTCCGCGTAAGCAGGCGACGTCCGATGAAAACATTCGATCAGGTCAACCAGCATCGGCTGAATGACGAAACTGTTATAATAATCGGCGTGAAACTCCGGGCCATCTCCATAGATGCCGTCTCCTAAATACCAGTCCATATGAAAACGCAGCGCCGCATCAATCCGCATCCGGTCATAATCCTCATCACCCAGCAGATACAGCCCAGCTTCGACCATTGCGCTGAATAGCAGCCAATTGGTCAGGGGCGGGACGGTGCGCCGGGTACGACGCAGCTCCGTCATCAGCTGTATCTTCACCGGCTTGGGTAGACGGTCGGCGATGGAACGAGGGGCACGCACCAGCGCATGAGCCAGAAATGCGGCATCGACCAGCGGCTGTCCTTCATCCGAAAAGTTCATATAATCCGGCGATCCCGGATCGACAGCAGCTTCAATCCCCTTCAGCACCAAATCCGCGTAATGCACTCTCAACCGCTCTTCCTCGTCTTCCAGCCCTGTGGCCTCCAGCCAGGGCGCCATGCCGCAGATCAGCCGCGCAAATGCCTCCAGACAAGCATAAGGAGCGCGAGATGGGTGAAAGTCCAACGGCAGCTTTCGGTGTAAGCTCCGCTCATTTAACGCGTTTAACACCGGATCAGCAATCTTCAGCAGGTTATCCAGCCATTCCCGTCGGGTGTTTGCAGCGCCTCCTGCCCTCTGCCTTTCGGCTACCATAGATGCGTTCCCCGATTCAGCAGCCGCAGTACGGCCTCGATGAAGAAATAATCACCATAGATAATCGGCACTTCTTGTTTCCCGCCGTGGTAAGCCTCCGTTCCACCTCCTACGATCCCGTCCTGCTCCGGATTCCAATTCACGAATTGCTGTTCCGTCGCCCTAAGCATTCTCACTGCTGCGCTTATGTATATCCGCTGCTCATATGCCGGAACGGCCTCCGCAATCTCCAGCAGCCCACACGCCGCACACATCGCCGCCGTCGTATCATAGACAACCGGCTCGGCGGGTGCACGGAAATCAACCAACGGCAGGTCGCCCGTAGACGATACATTAGCGATAAAATAATGAGCGATTCGCTTGGCAGCATCCAGATAGTCTGGGTTATGGGTATGTCGGTGTCCAAGCGCCATGCCATACAAGGCCCATGCCTGCCCCCGGCTCCACGAAGATCCGCTCTCAAATCCCTGTCCACCCGGATGATCCAACAAGCTGCCGTCAGCCGGATCGAAGATCGTGATATGGTTCGAGGAGCCATCCCTGCGCAAAGTCGTTTGCAGCACCGTATCCGTATGCAAAATGGCCAGATCGCGGTATCTCGGGTCCTGCGTCTCTTCACTGGCCCAATACAGCAGGGGGACGTTCATCAAACAGTCAATAATCATCCAGCCTGCACGGTTCTGACCAGGATCATCGTTCCAGGCACGCAGGAACTGTCCCGCTGGATTATATCGACCCGCCAACAGACTTGCGGCGTGTAATCCTCGCGTTTTGGAACGGGGATTGCCGGTCAGTCGATAATTCGCTACTGCCGTATGCAGCCACATGAATCCGACATCATGATGCAGACCTGTGAAGCCGCTGAGTGCCGCATCCAGTCGCTCCTCGACTTTTTCCGCAGTCAGCCGATAATCCATCTCTCCGGTCGCCCGGTACATCTGCCAAAGCATGCCCGGCCAGAACCCGTTCGTCCACCAATAGATGTCTTTTTCGCCGAGGTCTTCATAATGTCCATCAACCGGAATATAGGGAATACGGCTGCCTATACGTGCACATTCTGCCGACATCTTCGTTTGCAGGTTGCTCCAGATCGATGTTAACCAGATTTGATCTTCTTCATGAACCTGGGATGGAATGGATTGTGGGGGTTGTACCTTCATGTTGGCTTTCGCTCCTTCGCTTCATTTCTTGAAACCTTGATCTCCTCTCTACTATAAAATCTTGCAGGCGTTCAAAGCGATAATCTATAATGAGCAAAAACTGACCTATTATGCGAAAGAAAGGAGAGAAATATGCTGAGATTGGTGAAATGCGGCTTCAATACGACTCATCCTGAAGGGATTTGTATCGACCGACCCCAGGGATCGGGCTGCTATGTTTTTGTCTTGTTCAAGTGCCGTGCCCAGCTGTATACAGCCGGTGAGGAACGAATCGTCACGCCGAATACCTGGATCATTTTCCGGCCGGATACGCCTTATCGCTACTTCAATCTGGATCGTTCTTTTGTGAATGATTGGCTGCATTTTGGCGGTCAGGACGTTCAAGACCTGCTGCACGAACTGGAGCTTCCATTGGATGAACCGATAAATGCGGTCCACTCTGCCTCCCTCTCCCGACTGGTGATGGAACTTCAGCGCAGTGTCTGGCTTGGCGGGCCGCTTCAGGCACGAATTGTCGATTCGGATCTCACCGGCTTCCTGATGAAACTCAGCAACCTGCGCAGGCTGCGTCCAGGCTCCGAACATACCGAGCGTTATTTCCCTCAGCTCTCCGAAATGCGCACCCGGCTCTACAGTACGCCGCAGCAGCGTTACACCCTCGACGAACTGGCCGCAGAAGTCGGCCTGAGCCGCTCTCATTTTCAGCATGTCTACAAAGATCTGTTCGGCTGTCCGGTCTCCCTCGACATGATTCACAGCCGCCTCGAATTCGCCAAATATTTGCTGGAAAACGGCTCCCACTCGATCGGTGATGTGGCGCAAAGATGCGGCTACGATAACGAAACCCACTTTATGCGGCAGTTTAAGAAGTTTACTGGACAAACGCCAAGCGGGTATCGAAAAAGTGCCTCGGGTTCTTCCTGACCGGGATTGAGCGAAGCAAAATATTGCCTGGGAAATAGCGGTGACACGGTCATCGGATCAGAGCACGTCGCAGTCATCGAACCCTCGACCGAAAACGGTATAGAAAAAGCTTCTGCCCTCTATACAAAACGACCAAATGGGCTTACGATTTGCAGGGTGACAGACGAAGCAGGATGAGATGATTAAAGGAGATGAATGAAGGATGCTGGATACATATACCACCGAAAGATTGGAACAAACACTCAGAAACAGCATTGAAAAAGGCGAAATTGCCGGCGGTAATATGATGGTGCTCAAGGATGGCGAGGAAATCTTCTATCACGAAGACGGGATGGCGGATGTTGAAAAGGAACGTCCCATCGCCCAGGATTCCATCTTCCGTCTGTATTCCATGACCAAACCGATTACGGCAGCAGCGATTATGATGCTTCTGGAGCGCGGCGAGATTGATCTGTTTGATCCGGTAAGCTTCTATATTCCAGGTTTCCGCGATCAGAAGGTCGTCAAAAATGGCGAGTTGACCTCTGCACTTCGTGAAGTGAATATTCAGGATCTGCTGAACATGACTTCCGGACTTGTCTATGGAGGAGAAGATCTGGCCGGGCGGCATACCGACGAGCTGTTCCGCGATCTGGGCAGCCGACTGCATGGCGAGTCCCCGATGACCACCCTGGAGTTTGCCAATCGTCTGGGGCAAGGCCCCCTGTCCTTTGAGCCAGGTTCCCACTGGGCGTACGGGACATCCGCCGATGTACTGGGCGCCATTATCGAGACCGTAAGCGGCCAATCATTTGGCACTTTTTTGTGGAAAGAAATCTTTGAACCGCTGGGAATGCGCGATACCGGCTTCTGGCTGACCGAAGAACAGCAGGAACGTCTGGTGACGGTGTATCAGACAGATGGGCAGGGCGAACTGAGTCCCTATACGGACAGTCACTTGGGTGTGTTGAACCGGATGGATCGGGAACCGGCTTTTGAATCGGGCGGAGCGGGGCTGGCTTCTACCATCGTGGATGCTGCTAAATTTACGACCATGCTGCTTAACGGCGGCTGTCTGAACGATGTTCGACTGCTGAACACCAAGACCGTCGAAAAGATGACTTCGCCAGGACTGACAACGTGGCAGCAAAAAGGCTTCGACGGCTGGCATTCCCTGGTCGGTCACAGCTACGGCAGCCAGATGCGAATCCTAACCGATGCCGGCCGCGCCGGCATGATCGGCAGCGTAGGTGAATATGGCTGGGATGGCTGGCTGGGCGCGTATTTTACCAACAGCCCGCAGGACAACCTGACGTTCCTGTTCATGGTGCAGCGTAAAGACGCCGGGACACTTCCGGTGACGCGGAAGCTGCGGAATATTGTGTTTGGGGTTTTGTAGGAGCTGAAAGTACAAAAACTTGGAGGGGATCGCTTGAAAAAATTTATTTGGGGGCTAATGTCGATCGCGTTGGCGGGAGTTGTCGTATGTCCAGCCAATGTAGGGGCAGCACAGGCTGGTTCGTATGGCGAGGAACTGCCACGTTCTTATGCAACCAATAGCCAAATTGCACAGAGCATATACAATGCAGATCTATTCAATGCTTCCGCGCAGTTGGCAGTAAAGCTCCAAGGTGTAGCCGACGGCCACAGTTTGGCTTACGATGAAATGCCCCTTTATGGAACGAACGAGATTCTGTACAGCGTAGCCGATCATCTAAACACCTACAAATTGAATAGAAACCAATTATCCGAAAGCATGAAAAGCATGAGTGATCCTGCAGCCATTAAGGTCTTGAGCATGCACCTTAAAGCGATTAATAGCTATGTAACGGCTAATAATTATCTCAAAAGTTATTACAATACACCGACTCAATACAATCTGAACATGTATTTAAAATACGACAAAAACGCTTATGACTTGGCTGTTCAAATTGAAGACTTGTCACATGAACGGTATCTGTATTATTTGAATAAAGCCTTGGATGCTCTCGAATAAGGGAACACCCATGAACTAAAAAGGAAAGCGGATGCTTTAATCCTTTCAGTAAATCAGTTCACTAGACATGTAGAGTCCAGCGCCTCTTGGCTCGGCCTTTTGAGAGAGAGCACGTAAAGAATCCCCTTACTCCACAATAGAGCAAGGGGATTCTTTGTTCAGAAACCATACTACTTTAAGACTTCTGGTAGGTAACGGTTCCTTCAGATTTCTTCTATTACATCTACACCAAATCGTGAAACCAACAAGCAAGCACATAGGCCTTCTTGGGCTTTTCTGATATATTAAAATCACAAAAATGTAGGGGTGACGATGTGAAAAATAAAATTTCTATTCTCATGTTTTTTTTCATGCTTATTGGAATGATTTCTTTAACCTCGCAAGCACAAGCAGCTACGACAAAAAACAAAGAGACTGCACACATCAATCCGGCAGACATCGAAATATATTCCTATGATGGACGTACTTTTCTAGGGACTTTATCCACGAACACTTATGACCCTGATTCCGTGTTTAATAAATACGGATTATACGGAAACAAATACGGTGTAAATAGCATCTGGAATCAATATGGATTGTTCGGGAGCGACTATTCGATTACAAGTGCTTGGAATAAGTACACTCTTACCCCGCCTATTCTGATTTATGACGATCAAATCGTAGGGTATGTGTCAGCTAACAAGTCTTTAGTATACTCTTTCCATCCAAACGCACTTTGGAAGTTAGCGAAATCCCTTTAAACAAAAATGCTGGCGTTAGCAAAATCGTTAGCAAGATACTCGAACCCACAGTACCTCGACCACGAGCAGAAATTATACCCTACAAACGCAAGAATCCCCTTACTCCGTAACAGAGTAAGGGGATTCTTCGCCATAATGGGCCCTACGGGACTCGAACCTGTGACCAACCGGTTATGAGTCGGTAGCTCTAACCAACTGATTTAGGGGAAAGATATTGTTTGAGTTCATTGTGTCCGGGAAGCCTTGATTTATAAAGGAATCCGACCCATCTGTTTTTATGTGATCTCATAAGTTCGTGACCATTTTTGTGACCAAATCTCAAAGACTTACATATAGAAGAAAATGAGATCGCTGATGTTTTCGGCGGAGAGCGATGCTTTCGGTTGCTCATATTATAACTTGCAAACTTTCAACAAGGCAAACCCTAATTCAGCGTGTATTCACTTACTTCAAATGTAAGAATATTTTTGAAAATAATCGAATCTGTGCGCTTGCTGAAAGGTCCTTTATTATTGGAATGCTTGTCTATTACAAAGCGTGAAGGTCCCGTTCCAGCATCTTTCTTATCGTACCAAGTAGTGAATGCATTTACTTCAGCTATAGAAAGATCGTATTCTTTTTCCACACCATTAATCATCGTTACAACAAGAACTGCATAATTACCTTGCGGCGTTGGTGTTGGATCTGGTGTTGGTGTCGGTGTTGGATTTGGTGTTGGTGTTGGTGTTGGTGTTGGTGTTGGTGTTGGTGTTGGTGTTGGTGTTGGTGTTGGTGTCGGATCTGGTGTTGGTGTCGGAACCGGAGTGTTCGGATCTAGAAAAACCCCCGTATCATCTATGTCGATTGCATCGAGTGTAAGATCAACGGCATAACTACCTTTTGCATTTTTATTAATTTCAACGACATGCATCTTATCTTCTAAGCCTAATTTTTCGTAAGTTAAAGTTTGGTTACGATCACTTGGAGCTTTTTGTGAATATTTCTCCGATATACCGTCAATAGTTACGGTTAAATTGTCTGTGTATTCCGGGAATGCAGAACTGATGATTCTAAATTTTGTTCCTTTGAATTTAATAATCACTTTATCATCGATCTGCTTGTTTGAAGAATTATGTCTGGAACCATTATAATAAGCACTTCTGTCAAGGATACTCCAACCACTACCTATGTACGATATATTTTCGTTCTTATCATCGATCCGCTGCCATCCTGCTTCTGGTTTTGTGAGAATGTCACCTATTACACTCGCTGCTTGAATTTGTTGCGGAATAACAAGAATTAAACAAATACAAATTGATAGCAAAACCCCGATTTTTCTTTTCATTACAAAACCTCCTATAAAAGATGAATAACTATATAGTAAGCTAGCAAGGTTTAAATGTCTATGTAGTTATTTTATGAATGTTTTAATTCCATCCTTTTCAAGGGAAAATATTCTCACTTCGGAATCACAGTGAGGCTATTTCAATCATTTTTGTTATATATTTAGCTTTTTGGACCAACAGTGCTTTGTACGGACTTTTCCAAAGACGCCTAAAATCCAGATTTAATCCGCTATGCGATCTCTTCGGTTTGTTCCGGACCGGGCGGCCCACTTACGTTGACCGTGATCGGTCCGGTGCCGGTTTGACTCGCGTTTTATTCTTCCCACGCCTTCTGCACGGCCGCCTCAAGCTCTTCGGGCGGAATCTCTACTCCGATAGAGACAATCTTGTTTGAAAGCCACTTACAAGCCCTCTCAAACTATCCCCGTCCGGTACCCTCAAAGTTCGACTCTACCCATGCATAACCATCCTGCGCGAAGCGATCAATAAGCTCCCGCTGAGTGGTCGCAAGATTCACACCCAGCCACTCTGTCTTGAGACAACGGTACGGCCCCGCTGGATTGCAGTTGAACCAGTATTTCGATCAAGCCACCGAACAGGTAGAAGTCATTACTGTGCAGCCCGCGCCGGATCGTCAGATAGTTTTCCGTCCGATGCTCGACGACAATATATCCGCGAGAATAGAGCATCTGCTTGAGTGGACCAATCACGTTCCGCCGCAGCGATCCAATGGTCTTGCCAGCCATGCCGAAGTTGACTCCGTTGAACTTTTCCGTAGCCCAGGCGACAAAAGAAAATGACATGGATGCTGTTTTGCCAGAACGAATCGCTCCGTCGCAGATCGGCAGTCGGGTTTCGTCCCTCTACCATGTAAGAACCTGAAGCTGCTTATCGGAAAACTACTTCCATTTGAAGGCAGCCCTAAGTCTCTTTGTCTTCACCATAACCAACCCAAACCTCACTTACCTTGCCTTGGAGCACATCTAGGAACCCGTCATCTAGCAACTCCTGGTCTTCCTGACCCCGCAGCCCTTTCACTTCTAGCCTCAGTTTCTCGATGCATACCTTCTTCTCTTCGTTAATAATTCGATTCTTCAGCTCGATTGCCTTCAGCTTCTTCTCCTGAACCCGGGTTAATGCCTCTTCCAGCGTAATGATATCGTCGATCTTCCGGAACTCCTCCCCTTCGATTCGAGATTCGACAAGCTCATCGCGTTTAAATAGTACGTTATATGTCAGTCCAGTCTTCTCATCATGGATTGGGGCGGCACCCTTTACCGTTTTCAACTCAGAAAGCACGCTGCGCTCCTTCTCGACCAGGCCATTCAGCAAACCCTCCAATTCATCTGGAAAAAACCTGCTTCTGACGCGATCTCTTCAAGTGTGAAACTGGTCGAAAGTTCTTCCAGCAGCGAGGACAGCAGTTCCTCATTTGTGCGGCCACGCAGGTTGCTCAGGCTGACCGTAAGCAACTTCGCTTCTTCCTTGCTCATTTCCACGTTGACGCAGCAAGTAATCTCGGCCGGTCCAGCCGTCTAAGCAGCTCTCCAGCGCTTCTACCCCTTTATGATTGTCATATCCGAACGGAGCAGAATCGGCTGAAGTAATCCGTGCTTACGGATGCTCTCGATCAAAGCCTGGTATCGATGTTCGCCCATCTCGTTCGGGTTCCAATCATTCGCTCACAAATTAGGAATAGGGACGGTATCGATTCGCATATTTTCCATCTCATTTGAGTTAAGTTGGTTTTCAAATCATAAAACACTAAGAAGAGATATCAGGGCTCTTTCTCGCCCTGCTCTCTTCTTGGTGTCTGAGCAATAATCTTGTTTTACAACCGTGAATTGCCCGCTGTATATTCGCGCTGTACAACAACGTTGATCCATTGCTCGCAGAGAGGCGAAACTCTTGTTCCATTACCTTTTTTGAAAAGATCGCTTCTGGAAAATCCTTCATCCATGTATACGATCCCGTCAAATTTTTTATTCGTAACAGGGTCTACGCCTCTTGCGCGAAATGCTCTTCTTCCTCCTTCTACTGTAACGTCTTCTACTATAAGTCTGTTCTCTGATGAATACATGTGGCTCACTCCTTTTTTGGTTTACATAAGGAGAGAAACCATTTCAGCTTAAAAAGTCAACTACTTTTTGCAAAAGGGTGTGCTACAGAACTGTGCTGATCCTTGCCAACGTCCCCATACGCAACTTTGCATTTACTGGGCTGCCGTCGTTCTGGCGGCGGATGCTTTCGTTTCTTTCGTCTGGTCATAGTGTATCCTCCATATAAAAAAGAGCCGCCCACAGGGACGACTCCTTTGATATATTTGTTATTTTGACATGCGTTCTTGCATTACGGCACCGAAAGAATCGATGCCTTGAGTAAAGAAAAAGTACAATCCTGCTAATCCTACGGCGCTTACAAGGAACTTATGGATTTCTCCTCTTACACGCAGCACTCGAAGAAGGATCGCGGCGACGATCATAGGAAGGATCAAATATAGTCCTAACGCTTCTATAACCGTCCATGCCATCGCGCTCATGTCTTTTCCTACTTCTTCTCCAATAATGTTCATGTGACACCTCCCGCCATAATAATTCGGCGGTATATGCTTAATTCCTGTCTTACGCAAAAGAATGTCGGTTTGGGGCCGAAGTAAAAACGCTGCGCTCTTTACTAAAAGCATACGTATTTTGTGACTTGAGAGGAAGAACAAGACCATTTTACCGATCGGCGAAAATACGAGTCAAAGCAGCCGCTGATAATATGTTTCAATCTGTGCCAGTTAAGCCTAGCGGATCTGCTATTTCCTCGGTATTTCAATAATGAATGTCCGCACTGTAAATCGACCGTTGGCATTGCCGGCATCTGCTGCTCTCTGCCTTTCGATCGACGAGCGCGGACAAATTTGCTTCGATTCAACCAAGCGATTATTCTGGAGATAGAACAATCGAAAGGAGTGCCGCTATTGTTGGATATTACAAAATCCGTTGCCATGAGGTTCGGCAGCGTCGCTTTATTTCTAGGCTTGGTAACCTACGTATTTACTCGATAGAAAAAAAGGCGAGAAGAGGAACGCCCTAGTCGGATGCTGCCAATGCAGCTGTGCGTTTCTTTTATTCTCGCCCATTTCCACAATATAAATATAACACCTCAAAAGTCGAGTAAACGACCAGTAAGCGTTCAAAAATCAGGCAATGAACAAAGCTCCAACCTTTTTCTCATTCTCTTTGTCCTTCTTTTCTCTTTCTGCAAGTGCGTCATCTACAATGCTTTTCATTAAAGATATCCAAGCATAGCGTTGGAAATATAGCAAAAATCCTCCTATCATAAGAATGACAATTACAAACAAGAGAATATTATTAGTAAACAAAAAATTATCTATAGCATTTACTGCTTCGAATTGTGTATCACTTTCATCCATGCCACTCATTTCATCAAGCATTTTTTCATATTCTCTTCTAGCGGTATATGAATAGTACCTTAAGGTGAAAACGACAGTAAAGATAAAGACAAGAATAGGCATCAATATATTGGCTTGTTTATACTGTTCAAGTTGGGCAGTAATGCTAATGCGTATTGACTTCAAACCATCGAGCGAATGATATTTAATAAGATCCTTTTGGATCGATCCAATTTTGCCTATAGAAACTGACCCTATTCCAAAAATATTATATCTCTCACGTAAGTAAGTAGATGCTTTTAAGTAGTGGTCATATTGAGTTTTTTTAGACATACATACACCATCCTTTTTTCAATGTTATCAAACAAGCAGGCAAAAAATAGGCAACATTTAGCCGACCTGATCCTCGAATTTTTCTATTCTCAAAGCGGCATCCAGGTAACCGCGCCGAATCACCGGCTCTTTCGCTCATCTTACGGAGAAGGCTGCGCTGCCGAAAATCCGGTTCCACGACTTACGCCACTCTCACGCTTCCATGCTGCTGAAGAACGGAATCAACCCGAAGATTGGTGCAGAACGTCTGGGACACAGCAGCGTGCAGATCTACCTCGACCGCTACTCACATTTGCTTCCGGACATGCAGCGCGGGGCAATCGACCTGCTTGAAGCGAAAATGCTCGACGCCAAACAAAAAAAACGACTCCGAAAAGTCGCCGTGACCAAAATGTGACCATCCTCCATTTTCCGCCTCGTTCACCGAGCCTTTTACCTTCTCTAAAAACACTCTGTAAACGCAAAAAAACCCTTACTACGTAAGGGTTTTTGCCATAATGGGCCCTACAGGACTCGAACCTGTGACCAACCGGTTATGAGCCGGTAGCTCTAACCAACTGAGCTAGAGGAAGGCTTTTATTCTATATTGTCCTGTTCAGAATTCCGCGTTTCTTCTATATAAATGCGATTTATGGTTTTTCCTATACTACATAGTTCGTTAGCATTTGCGTTAGCAAATTTGTTCGCAGTTTTGGTTTAAAGAAATCCTACCCTTCATTCGGATTCTATCACGAATCTTAATAGCATAAAAGCTCGCTTTCTGATAAACTTATTCTGGTAAATATATTGAAATTAGGGGGAACAAATTTGAAGGGAAATGATGGGAAACCGATCTATAAGAAATGGTGGTTTTGGCTGCTGGCGATCATTATAGTCGGCGGGATCGGTGGTGCGCTTGATGAGAAAAAAGATGAGGCTGCACCAGCACCGACTAAACAGGCAGCAACTCAGCCCAAAGATGAGAAAGGCGGCATACCCGAAGAGAAGGCAGATGCGACCCCAGGAGAAGAATCTGTAGCTGAACCAGCTCCAGAAAAGCCGGCTGAGGAAGCGTCTGCCAAGAAACCGATTGCTAAGCCCTCTGTTCCCGCAGAAGAATCGGCCGACGCTGATGCTATAACGTCTGACTGGCAGGCAGAGATCGAGAAGATCGCCAGCTCGGACAGTTCTGCAACGGAAAAAGCGGATGCTGCGGCATTACTCAAAAACAAGGTTACGATCGGTGTCGATGAAGAGAAAGAGTTCCGCGAAGATATTATAGCCGAGTATAAATCTGGTCGGTATCTGAGCACCACTCATGATGATCTGTATCCGCTAATGAATATCTTTAAAGCATCGCTGGTAGAAGATCGATCAGAGGGTATGCCAATCGGAGATTTTGCTTTTGACTTCTTGCAGAATACGCAATACGTTTACCGCGGAGCCGAAACTCCAGAGAGTGATTCGGTCAAATCAAATGAAGAACAGATGGATAAGGCGCTCGCCAAAATGAAATAAGAAAAAGGCCCGTGCAGCTTTCGGCAGGCTCTTATAAAGGAGAAGACATGGAAATACCCAAACGTAAAAGCCCGTCAACAAAAGTACTAAGAGAGCTTTATATGAAATCTGGAAACCAGTGTGCTTTTCGTGGCTGTAATAGGATGATGGTTAATGAGAATGGAGACTTTGTAGGACAGGTTTGCCATATTGAAGGGGCAGAGCCTGGTGGCGAACGTTTCAACCCTAACCAAACTAACGACGAAAGAGCAGACTTCTCTAACTTAATGTTAATGTGTTATGACCATCATGTAGAAACTAATAACACTGTATTATACACAGTAGAACTCTTAAAAGAAATGAAGAAGGAGCATGAGAGCAAGTTCTCTGATCTTGTAAGAAAAATGGAAGCATCTTTAGGGGATCTTACTCAGTTACAAGAATTCACTTACATCGATTCTGCCAGAAATTTTTCTCTATTTGTTGGAGACAACTTAAATGAGGAGGAACAGGCTAGCATTAATACTGATCTAAACGAGCTAGTAGATAAACTGCGCTTATTGCCACCAGATACACGCATTGTTTTCAAAGTTGCAATTAGACGTTCTGAAAAATTAACATGGGGAATTGGACTCACTACTGAAGAGTTGCGTCGAGTCATGGCCTTGAGTCATCAAGAACTTAGAAATCATCTGACGATGCTAATCAAATACGGATTATTGACTGAACCAGAAGAAGATCCTGAAGCTGGTGGATATGCAACGTATCTTCCGAAATTATATGGCAATTGGAATGTTTGGTTCGATCTTCGACGTTTTTGCGAACATGAAAGAATTAGTTTAGAAAAGGTCATTGTCGAGATGCAGTTTCATCTTATCAATTAAAAAAAGTCCGCTACAGGATCTCTCCTGAGCGGGCCTTTTTTATGTGGAGACTTTGAAAAGGTGAGTGTCGCGCTGGTAGTAAACACCGCCGATACGAACGCTAAAATCAGTGTATTTTTCAACTGTACTGTCGCAAGAAACAATCAGCTTTTCAATAGCATCAACGACCAAAATTTCTACCTGCAGCAAAGCCGCAGCGAAAAATTCTTCGTTGCTGGTCAGCTCTTTATATGTATTCATGATGAGCCTCCTTATAACGGAAATTGGCTCTGTACTGGCTATCCAGGCAGAGCCGATTCTTTCGGTTGCTCATATCGTATCAAGCGAACAAACAAGCGTCTAGGCCTTACTGGGGAAATCTGGTATGTTGGAGATATAAAAATACGGAGGGTGATGTTTTGAAGAAGTTTATGCTAGGAGTATTTTCGATCACGCTGACTGGAGCGTTGGCCTTGCCTGGAAACGTTAGCGCTGTAAAAGCTGATTCGTATTATGATGACTTCCCTACTGCGGCTGAAGCTGCTTCTAAGCAGAGTTTATCGCAAGCGAATAGCGACATCGTTTATGCAGACTATTTTCACCAACTCGAAGCACTTGAAGACCTTCTTGATAATTTTGGGAATGGAATTTCGCTGGCTTCTGATGAAATGACAATTAAACGTATGAACACGGTTCAGATCGGTTTGAAAAGCAGACTAAATTCGATATCCGAAAAACGAAACGAGTTGGCCGCTGAATTAAGCTACATTAACGATGCAACAGCCTCAAAAATCTTAAGTGATTATCTTAAAGCCATAAATAGGTATGCAGCCGCTAATCAATATCTTGCCGCCTATTACACAACCGGAACAAGATACAATTTTAGTATGTATTTAAAAAACAGTTCTGAAGCTTTCAATCTTCATGCTTACGCTGGATTGGATGCTAAGAAAAGGTACGGATTCTATATTCAACGAGCTTATGATGCCTTGAATAATGCTGGATATTAGACGACAAACAAATCCCGCCTTAATTGGAGGGATTTGTTTGTCCATGCCGGTTTTTGTTTGCTTCACGAACTGCTGGCCAAGGACAGCGAGTGCAACCGCAATGAGGCCCTGGATTACACCGGTCACAGTAACGCCGACGACCATCAGACCGAAGACGACGCCCGGCAATAAGATTATTCAGAGGATCGACCAGTTCAGACACTTTCGGGTCTGCTTGAATCCTTAGCCGATGAGCGAGAGCGCGGACACGATGATTAGCACAGCCAGGTCGATGTAAAATGAAAAAGCTAGGGCAGATATGCCCTAGCTTTTTTGACAATCCCCTAAATTTTCGAGTTAAATGATTCCTAAAATTTTTGCCAAAGAACCTGCGGAAGCAAGCACTTTAACACCTTCTGAAAGTCTAGCATAGATTTTCGCTGCACGTTCCTTATTACCTTCAGATACAGCTTTTTTTATTTTATTAACCTCATCAATACAATCCTGTTGATCATCTGGATCGGCAATGCTTCCTTTTATTTCAGTAATCAAAGAATTTAACACTTTTTCCAGTGATTCATCAATCACTTTTCCTTGCACCGATTGTGTGTTATGGTCTCCTTGAAAGTTAACGTTATCCCCGAAAGTTGCTCCTGAAAAATTAATATCTTTCATGCTTCTAGAATGATCATGATTTTCCATATGGAAATTACCTCCTACAATATTAAAAAACACTTGACTATTAGCCATCATTCTAGCAAAAGAGTAGTTTTCCGCAGCGTTAATATTTACTTCAAAACTCAAATTGCTATCAATCTCTTTTGATGTTTTTTTTTTAAATCTTCTAAATAATCAGATGTAAACGAAAAAACTACATTTGTATTTTCCGGATCTGGCATATAAAAACCTTCGTTGTCGCCGTCGATACAGAACCTACATTGGATTTCATGTGTCGGGAGAATATTGTTTTTAAATGTCTGATCGATGTGGTTATTAGGGCAAATACTTTCTACTTTCATTTCGAGAGCTCCGAATTTTGCTTTCATGAGCAAATAATCATTTACTAAATCTATATCTGATTGCCCTGAAGCATGAGCGACAAAATAAGCATTAAAACGACTTTTATTTTCCAAAGCTAAGCGTTCTAACACTTGGTCAACAGCCCCTGCTCTAATGCTCATTTTGTCACTCCTTCCATTACGAAACTGCTTCTTCCCCAGTTTCTACTTCTGTCATTATAGTAGAAGATACCGAATTTCCACCATATCGTACATCAATAAAAACGTCAAGAATATTTCTAATTATGCGTTCACTAACTTTGCTTTTAAATTCAAATCCACCCTTGTGATTGATTTTAAATTTCACTAACGTTGAATATCCAGTATCTTCTTCTCTATAATTAATGGTAAAAACTTGTGCGAGATACTGCCTGCCTGCCACCATTTCATTATATTGATTTTCTTTTTTCAAATCATCGATTCCAGGAGCAGCACATAAGGATAAACGACCAATACAACCATCGCCGGTAACTTCAGATTCAATCAAGCCTGCATTTAAGCGATTAGAAATCTCCTCTGCTTCTTTTTCTGTAACTTTTGTTACTGGCAACCAATTTAAAGATACAGACTCATCTGCCGAAACAGAAAGAAGTTCTTCAAGCGAATTTTTGTATTTTTTATGCATTGAGTAACCACAACGGAGCTCAACGAATGTTGGACTGCCAAACCTAATCATCATATACTCGAAATTAGGATGCATACGCTCTATTGTCTCATAACCATCCCACGCCAATTTCTTTTCTCCAGATACCCACTGCAACAAAAGCGCATCTCCTAAATCATCAATAAAATTCAACTGAGGACTATCGGTGATCTCTGGTCTGAATTGTCTTCCTACAATAGCGGTTCCAAGAACAAGCTTGCGTTTTATATGTAGCAGAAAATCCGACTTATCGTTAAGGGCCTCTGGAAAATCCGTATTTTCAAAGATATTAACAGCAGTTTTCCCAGCATATTTATATTGTAAAAATAAGTCTTCTGTTAGCGTTGGCTTCACACGAAGTAGCTCTTCGAACATTTCTGCGGATTTTAACTTTCCACATTCAAGTTCTTCCTTTTCTACTGTGTGTCTCAATCGGTCCGCAGGTACAGCATTTAAAAATTCAAGCTCATTGATTATCAAAAGGGTCTCTCCTCTATACTAAATGTAGCAAAAATACGACTTTATCAAAAGCCTCACTCAACTGTATTCAGCTGAGAAGTTCTATAAAATTATAAGGAGTTTGTATTGAGTCTGCATCTAGGCTCTTAGGAGATAAGTCTCATTGAATCTTATCTTTTTGTATTTTATCCTATTTTCTCCATTTTGGATAGTGTGTTTTAGTGCTTTTTACATATAAAAAGTGCTGTCTCAGATATTTATCTGAAACAGCACTTTACCGACCTAAACTGGAATATATTAATCATAAACAAACGACCAAATCAGATTAAGCTGATGGCAGTCCGGCCGCTGCCCGAATCCAATTTGCCAGAGCATTATAGTGCCTTGCCCGTTCCGGATCTCCAGCGTCGCGTGCGACGTACCATGCCGGCGACAACCAGCGGAAAACGACCTCTTGGACATTGCTCTTATGCAGCTTAACGGGCGCGGCAAGAGCGTGTAGAGCATCGTCTACGCCAGCCGCCGATCGCAGGTTTGTGGCGAGCCGGTGGAAATGATCAGCTTCTGGCTGCTGTCCCGCTGCCGCCCAAGCTGGGCGCACATATTTGTCGATCAATTCCGTCGCCACCGCTACAGGCAGCGTAGCGAAATCAGGTACGACTGGCGTAGGCGCTGCGCTGACGGCCATCTCGGAGACGACGTCCGCAATCAAATCCTTGAGTGTCTTTCCACCGGCCTTGAGCGCCTGGTCGCAGTCGATCTTTCGCGCCGGGTCCAACTGCTTATGGCTCGGGATGAACAGGCGCGGGTTCTTACCGAACTTGGTGCAGCAAAACGCCAAATACCAGACGAAGCGACGGTACGCCTGCTCGAAGTCGATCCCGCCGCCGTAGCAAAGCTCGACGCCAATCGCTGCATCATTGGCGTTGTAACCAAAACGCTCGTTGTCAGTCTTCACGTTGTAGAGCACGTGCCAAGCCTTTTCTCCTGGCTCATCCCCAGTGCCAGTTGGGATAATCTCCAGGATCTGCTTGTCATCGATAAAGGTATGGGCAGAAGCCGAACGACCTTGAAGATTATTGAAGTACCTAAAATGTGCTTCGGCACTCGCTCCAGGGTTTCCTGTATCATGAGCGACGAAAAAAGCCGGCACTCCGGTAGTTAACCGAAGGCCGGGCCGTGTATTGGAGCGCTTGACGATGTAGCGGCGCTCAATATTATATTTACTCAGATTCAATGCGATTCATCCTCTCCGGCTATCAGGCCGTCTTATTGTCTTCCGGATCTGCGGCAGCTTCTTCAGCAGCGATCTCCTGCTTAATGATCTCGGGCTGAGCCTCAGGGATCAGCATCGGGTTTGGCTCCACCTTCGTTTTCGACTCGAAAATGTGCACTGCGTCCCGAATAATCGGCGGCATGGGCACTCCCATTTTGCCCAGGTTCTCGACAACGGACAGCAACTCATTGGCAAGGTAGAAGAAGATCACCGCATCGCGGAACATGTGCAGATCTCCAAGCACGCCGTCGATTAGATGTGCGATCGCCACTACAGCGAAGATGGCCACTTTGCGAATAATGCCGTTGAATCCGACTCGGCTTTTCAGCTCTCCGCGCATCCACGCAGCCGCCCAACCTGTCGCCCAGTCAACAGCTACGAGGAGCAGTAGTAAATTAATCAGCATAGACAGTCCTCCAAATAGGTAGCCGACCACGGCCCCGACGGCCGCAGCCGCCCCCTTGATTATTTGTTCCCCCATCCTCTCTATCTCCCGTCACATAAAATGAGCCCCCGGATTGCTCCGAGGGCATAAAAATAACCGCGATCCACGAGGATGCGGTTTACTCGGCAGGCTTATAGTCGCCAGCCAGGAATTCGACTCCGTTTGCTTTCAACTCATCATAAACTTTCGGTTTGATTGGATCAGGAATCTCAGAGAATGGAGTTGCACCGCGTACGATGCGGCCTGCAAGCATTACAATCAGCATATTCACCTCACCTCCCTTCATAAGCTTCAGGAGCAGCCAGAGCAGTATTCGTACAATCATAAGTCTTCAGGTGATCCACCGAGCGCCAACTTAGTCACGTCGAAGATTGCACCCTCATGAACGTCGAGTGTTTCGCCCGTTGTCTGTGCTGCATACTCCAGCAGCTTCGTTCGTTGCTCTAATTCGACAACCGTGGCTCGTACCTTCTGCAATTCTGAATCTTCTGGATCAGTGGGCTGGAGGGGGGATTCTGCAAATCCCAGATAGTCGCCTTCTATAATATTTTGTATCTCCACCAGGTAATATCCGGCTTCTAACTGCTCCGCTACGATCCGTTCCTCTTCATCCTTCGTTCCGTCGTAAGCAACAATTCGCATAATTGCCTCCTTATGTCGTGAAAATAGGGCTGGCCGCAAGCGCTCTGACGTCGTCCAGCCTGACATAGTTGGAATCCGTCGTTTGCGCTCTGGTCCAAAACTCAATCGTATCTCCGGCACTGAAATAAAGGTCCTCTACAAACGTCACACTGTTCGGACTGCCTGGGTTTACGGTCCTTTCCAACCCATAGGCCACGCCGTTTTTATAGATTCGCGCGAAGCCGATTCCGCTGCCGTCGTTAACAAGGGTGTAGCGGAGCCGGAACGTGCCGGGGACGTTTGTCCGCATTAAGAGCTGCCGGGTGTATGTTGGGCTTTTATGCGATCCGGAGTAGCCGAAATTGTAGAGAAGAGTTTCGCCAGGCGCAGCCTTGTATCCAAGGACGATGCTGTTTACACCCGAAACCAACTCCGCAAACGTGGGTACACTCCCAGCTTGATTAAACGTACCGCCTTTTAAAATACCGGCTTGTTTAACGTCGTTTTTGCCGCTAACGACAGACTGAAAAAGGTCATCGGTCCATGGCTTCCATGATCCATCCGCGAAGCGCCGCTGACGATAGGTGTCAGAGAACAAGTTCCTGGCAATCTGCACCACATAGTCACCTGTAAAGTACGGTTGCACCTCGAAGAACCAGAATCCCGTGTCTGGTGCGCCTGTTACGTTCGATCCCGCGAAGAATCCCTTCGTTTTCTTGTCATTCAAAGTGCCATTGCTGATGTTCTGCGAGAGTCCGCTGTCCTCAGTCAGTTTATATCTCTGCCAAGTCCGTGAGAGGTACAAATCAGCATCATCGTTCCAAGCTTTGATCCCGCTACCCAAGGTGATTTGCACCTGTCTAAAGCCCTTGTAAGATGCTGTTGCGTTCGCCTGCACAATAAGGCGAACGCGAATCAATGTACAGCCTGCGGGAACGGTGAAGTCAAAACCTCTTCTTACCCACTGATCGCCTGAACGCGCCCCTACAGATCCAATAATCGCCCCAGTGTCACCTCTAACGACCTCAATGTAGGAAGCGTCATTCGCCTGCGACGAATCTAAATAGAAGGCAACGGAAGCATTATACTGAGCGCCTGCATAAACAACGATAGGGTCGGATTGGAGGATGCGATAGACCCCACCACCGGCTCCACCGTATGCAAATTCGCCAACGCCATCACCGGCGCTCCTGGATGTAGCCCAAACGTCTGAGCTGCCCCACCCCACCAAACCCAAAAGACCCGACCCGTTCGGCACCAGATTAGACTGGCGATTGGCATCCATTTTCGAGGCTGCAAGCTCATACGCCCTGCGTAGTGCGTCTGCTGTTGGTGCTTTCGTCTTGCTGGTGCTGTTTGTGGTGTCGTCCAAATCCGCTTCGGTCAATCCTTTTGCCCAGTCCTGCCAAAACGCGTTGCTGTCGCGCTTGCTCCGTGTCCACTGCCGAGCCGTTTTGTCCGTCTGCGTGGCTCCAGTGTACATCTCATAGAAAATCTGATAACCTCCACTCCCTGCCCGAAAAGTCAAGACGTATCCATACGCCGACGGCCAGCCACCTGCACTGCCACTCACCTTAAACATGCTCACGCCATCTGGGTAAGCACGCCCCTGCGCGTCTGGGGCAGCATTGACCAGGACGGAAGCTGCCAGATAGTTGTCAGGCAGCCGGAGGATGTTTTGTTTCAGCGCCAGTGCCTCAGCCGTCGATTCGACCGTTCGGCGTAGCGCGTCTGCGGTCGGAGCGGAAGTCTTACTGTTGCTGGTGTTGCTGTCTACCAGCGGGATTTTGACGTTTGCAATGGCTTCTTCAATCGCGTCCTCCATTTCGGCAAACGTTGGAAAAACAAGTGAACTGTCGATCGTTGCTGTAACCTGCGAAGCTTGGCCAACAAGAACGATCATATCGACAGATTTTTCGATGATGTCTGATCCGCCTGCTGGTGGTAGATATTCGGCATTTGCTCCGGAATTGGCATACGAATAGAGGATCTCTCCTTCATCCGGATCTTGCGCGAAGATTCCGATCTCGCGGAAATAAAAGCCAGTCGAAATATCCTGGTTACTGATAACTGTCCCGACTGCTACTCGGTCGGGGGGGACCATGCGCAGCTTCGTGATCGGTAAAGTCTTCCTCGGACTTATGAGCGCTGTCAGTGTCACCATGGACTGTCCCGTGAGCGTACCGTCACCAATAGCTGCACGTGTGTAATTAAGAACCGCCCCTGCCTGCGCCTTAGCTTGCAGGTTACGGCCCTTATTAGTTAAAGTGAATCCTCCAAAGGCTCCCATGTGCCCCTCCTTATATCTGCATAGTCTCGCCAACGTGCATTGGAAACCCGTAATAGATTGGCATCGTCTCCGTTTGCTCCAAAACCACGCTGTCCAGCCAGGCTGAAAGCCGTTTGACCGAATTCAGCGCTTGGATGAATTCGGTCGCACGGTCTGTAGTCACGTCCGGATTGTCCGTCACGACCTGAAAGTATCCAGGATCTCCTCCATACACGTACCAATTATCAACCCTCCCGCTGCCGAAAAGCGTGGTGATAAGCTCCTCGACCGCTGAGTCCGTACCTTTATGGCGATGCCAGCGGATCGAGTTTTGAACAAGCTCTCGGCGCTGCTCCAGCGGCAGCATTGGATCATAGAAGTCAACGTGATATTGCCAAGCCAACTCGTTTGTTTCCTCATCTGTCCAAGTGTCCGGACGGCTGATGAGGTTAATCCGATCTAGCGTACCGCCGATTCGCTGCATAGCAGCGTCGATCGATTGCGCTACCGCAGCAGCCGTGTCGTCACGGCGAAGCACCTGCGGGAGTGTCGATAGCAGCGTCGAATCATTGATGTCAGCCATCACGCAGCCCTCCAAACGTCACGTTCACGGTCCGATCCTGTGCGACTTCCGTATCGGCCACAGGCGTCTGTGCCGGGCTGGTAACAGCGATCGCTATAGCGCCAGCATCGCGCACACGGAAAATAAGCTCGGATGGGTCAATATCACGTCCGAGCGCGATTCGCTGCCAAAGCTGGTAGTCTTCAACCGCCTGGTTAACCGCAGCTTGGATGGCCGCAGATTCGGCCGCACGCGAACGCAGAATGTAATAGGTCAGGTTGATGTCGTACTCGATCGGAGACGGAGCAGCGACCGTTACTTTGTCCGTCTGCGGGCGGATCGTCTTGTCATTGAGCTTATGCGCGACGGCATCGAGTGCGTCCTGTGACGGTAGCACGCCGCCGTTTAGGAGAGGCACAACGAGCACCTCCATCGGTGCGGGCGAAACCGATTTGACGTCAATGATTGCTGCGTATGCACTCTTTGCCCAAAACTCGTAGGCTCCAGACGGCCCTGCAGTGCTGAAGCTCTCGGGAGCCTGACGGATTCGCTCGCGCAGGCTATCCACGCTCTCCGCCGCTGCGCCGCCAGCGGACTCCGTCACGTTGCCCACCGAGCTGACGAACGGCAGCGGATCGATCAGCACGTTGAGCTGGCCAGGAAGAAATCCGTTCCCTTCCGTACCTGGTATTGAGCACTCCGCCGACACGGTGCCTGATTGTGAGCCTGCAGGAATTTGCAGAATATCCGTTGTGCTGAAATACAACTCGCCTCCGCCGCCCTCAGGCCCTATACGGATACCCGCTGGAATGATTGTAGCCGAGGAAATCGGAATCGAAAGCGTGAAGCGAATCGTCGCAACCGCGGGTTCCGCTGGCAATTGTTCAACACCGAACGGAGCGCCCATATGACGTAGCACGTCGAGTGGCGCATAACGCAGCAGCGTTGCCTTAGCCGTTTGGTTGATAAGCACCTGCTGCTGTACCAGCTTCATGGCCACGCCCTGGAGCAGCAGCCGGATCGGGTCTCCTGGATACAACGTTCGCTCCTCAAGACGTTCGACCTCAGCGATCAGTTCGTCCGTCAACGCCTTGACTTCAGGCTGATAAAAAGTGATGTCCGGCAAATCAAGCAAATTCGTCATTGTCCTCTCCTTCCTCAGCACGACGCCAGCGGACAACGGCTACGAACTGTCCGTCTGCACGCTCCATGTCGGTCTGCTCAAATATGATCGAGTCTACGGCCGCCCGTGGCTCATACTCAGCAATTGCTTCGATTGCGGCGCCAGTAAATCGCGCTTGAGCAACCAAGTCCGGCTCATCCTGCGCTGAAGCATCGACACCAAAGCCGCGTGCGAACGGCGCCTCGCCCTTGACCGTGCCCAGGATCATGCAGATGTTCTGCGAGATTTCTTCAGCTTCGCTGGCCGGAGCGAAATTGATTGCGGTACCTGCGAACATTCGCGTTGTATATGTGCTCATTTTGCGTATTCCTCCAGACTGATGCTCACCTCGATCACGAGCGCGTTCCCCTTGTTGTCGATCCGGGTCCATCCTTGCTCGACACTGGTCAACTTCCAAAGATATGTGCCCAGCTTTTTGCCGCCGATCGCAAACGCGACAGGCTTCCCCTTCTGCGCCAGATTAATCATCCGATCGGCTTCCTTCCGAGGATCGACACCAAGCCGCGCGTCAAAACGGACCTGGAACGAGATGGTGTCCAGCCCCGGACCCAGATACTCCGACTTTGGCTTTTGCAAATGGATGTCGTGGTTCGCCCAACGCGGCGACGCCGAGCGGCTGAGTTCATCAAACGTCCGGATCAATTTGCTGCTGACCGTAAATACGACGTCGCCCAGGCTACCGATCTTACCGCTCATAGATTCGACCCCGTGACGGTGCCGGCTGCCGCCAGATTGCCAGTTACTCGGACGGTCTGCGCGTCCAGGATGATCGTAGGCGCGGCGAGTTTGGCTGTGCCGGTTGCGGTCACCCTAACATCCGTTGCCACCGCCCGTATTGACCCTGTAGATTCAACAACAAGCTCGCCAGCGGCACGGTCATAATAGACGCGGCTTCCGTCCTCAAACCAGACGCCGAACTGGTCGTCCGTCACATCGACGTCCTCGTCAAGCACCTGATAATTGCCGAGGACGAAGCCATCCTGCACACCCGCTGAAAGAAAGATTACGGCCACCATATCGCCAGCTGCAGGAAGAGCATAAGTGCGTGCCCATGTGCGGCCGTAGCCAATCACTGGCAGCCAGCCGGAGACGACTTCGTCGAGATCTGGAAACGTCACCCTCGCCGCGCCTGCCTCCGGATCAACTGCGGACACTTGGCCAACTCGAATCAATTTCGCTGTCACCGTTACCACCCCAATACTTTTCTGATCGTGATCGACGTTGTGTAGCCACTGCCGCCGACCGAGTGTGTCGCCGAAACGACGATGTACTTGCCATCAAATCGCCCAAACCCTTTAACAATGATTGTCACACCCGACACCAGTCGAACGTTTCCCATCAGTTCAAAGCTGGCTTGGCCAGCCTGCTTATTGTTCTCGCGCAGCGCATTACGGGCCACACGTTGAGCCTCCGCCTGACTGCTGACGCTCTGGTTGATCTTGAGGACCGGACCGCCCTTCGGCGCCCCGGGAGCCGTATACTTCACGACGATCGCCGGCTTTTCCGTTGCTGCCTTGTTTGCCGCCTCTTTTGCGCCTTTGGCTGGCGCGGAGTGTGCAGTGAGTGTCTTCGGCGAAGGGGACGGCGATGTACCGCCCCCTGTCTTTTTGGCGTCCTTTCGCGCCTTGTCGGCTGCCTTAGCCTTTTCAGGCTTAGGAGGCGTGTACGAGACCGTCGCGGATGAATAAGCGACGAACGCCGTATCATCCGAAAATTTGTAGCTGAGGATGTTGCTTTCACCGCGCTTCAGCGTCGCAACCTCTTTCCGCTTTTCAAAATCCGCCTCGTCAAAAAGGACGAGTTGGCCGCCACTCACCTTGAGTGCGATCCCTTCGTCCTTCGCCAACTGCGCCAAAAATGCCGTGTCGGTCTGATCGGTCTGATCCTGTCGGTCGTAGGCCGGGTTGGTGTCAGCCGTGTATAGCAGCTTGAGCTTGCAGCGCTTGGCGATCTCGGTTGCGATCGACTTGAGCGTTGCTTTTTCCCATGCTTTCGTCCGCTTCTCCGTTCGTCCAGGCACATCGCCGGGGATCGATGCCGCCTTGATGGCCACTGTATCCGGCGGGCCGCTAAGCTCCAGTGAATCCACCGAAAAAGATCCGCACGGCAGTCGCAGCTTATCACCCGGCTTATCCCAGTTACGGGGAAGGATCTCCGCGACAATCGTATCACCTTTGTTTGGCGTCCACGGTCCAGACCAGCGGCGCAAGCGGTCCTGTAACGTGATGCTGAGATCATCTGCCTCACCCGGCGCGGCATCCGTGTATGAAAAGTCAAGTAGATCAGCAGCAAGATCAGTCGTTACGTCCTTGCCATTGTATTTGATAAGAGCTGACGCATGTCGTGCCTCGATCATAGCTCTACCTGCTTCCACGGCGGCAAATCGGCAAACGACTCTGCTGGTTTAGCGGGCACCTGAAGCACCACATTAGCCGGGAATACGACAGTACGCGCATGCTCTGTGTTGGCATCCATCAGCAGCGGCATGTGATCCTCCGTCTCGTAAACCTTATAGGAAATCAGATCCCAAGTGTCGCCCTGAACAGTGCGATACGTCATCCGAACGACACTCTCCTTTGCTGTTTAAAGTAGCGATCCATATGTTGCTTGAATTCATTGTAGCCATCGTCCTGCGCTTGTTTGATTACCGCTGCGTCCGCGTTCCCCTGAATGATGATCTGCGGGCTGTACTCGATCGTAACTGCCTGACCGCCGCCCGTATCGTGCCCCATCATTCGATTCGTTTGCTCAAGCAGCGAGTGTGAGCGCGGGCTGTTGTTAAGCGGAATGGCCATCTCCGGACCGGCCTCGCCAAAAATCGATGCCTGGTCCGCGATACCGCCGCGCGCGAACGCCTGCATCCTGCCTTGACTCTGCTGCTTGCCAGTGCTCTTACCCCAGCTTGATCCGCCCGAGGAACGACCTCCACCACTATCGATCGTCGGGATGGTTGGGATATTCACTCCGACATGGCCACCGCCTAGAAGTTCCGGCATGTCAAAACTCAGGCCGTTGATCTTGGCAATACCATTATTAATGATTTGGATGACGCCGTTGATTGCACCAACCGCGATACTCTTGATCGTGTCCCAGACACCGCTGAATATCTGGACGATTCCGTTCCAAGCCTGCGACCAATCGCCCGCAAAGACCCCGGTCACGAATGTAATGACGCCGCCTAGAACATCTAAGAGTCCGCCAATCACGCCTTTGATGATGTCAATCGCGGTCATCACAATTGTTTGAATGAATGGCCAGGCGAATTGAAACGCTGCGACGATACCGTCGATTGTAGGTTTGATCGCATTAAAAAGAGCCGTCATCAGCGGCCCGACGAGTCCGACGACTTCTCCAATCTTCGGCCCGATGATGCCCCAAGCCGAAATAAAAGCCGGAATAACGCTTGTGCCAATAAACCCGAATACTTGGGCGATGATCGGACCGACTTTACCTGACACATACGCTACGACCGGAGCGATTGCGGAAATGATTTTTCCAAATCCAGATGCCAGCGACGTGATCGTATTCCAAACAACAGTTCCGACCTGAGCCATGATCGGGCCAATCCATGCGCGGAAGCTATTGAAGCCATTTTGCACGGCCGCGAACGTCTTAGCGAACATGCTGCTGAACTGCGAAGCAGCTTCCGACCCGATCCCAAAACTCGTCAAAACTGAATGAATACTGTCTTGAACTGATTCTCCAAAGTTACCGAGGCTGAACTCTTTGAAAATATCCTGAATCTTATCGAAATTAGTGCTCCCAGTGAAGGTGGAAAAGAAGCTTTTCACCTTCGGTATCACTGTAGCAAACCAATTCGAGAATGCAGAAAGTGCTGGGAGAGCAGCGTCTACCAGCGGAAGCACGAAACTTGTTTGAATCTGTCGGCCGATACCTCGGAAAGCCTGTCCAATCGTGTTGTACTTGATCTTGGTGATCTCGCCCATCGAATCCTTCGTCTGATCGAAGGTGTTTTCAACATTCGTCAGCGCCGCGATCGTTGAAGCCTCCATGTCCTCCCATTGAGTACCGAAGAGAGCAACGCCGTATTGCGCTTGTAGGGATTTATCATCCATCTCCATGAGTTTTTCTATGATCTGACTCATGGCCTCTGTGCCTTTGAGTGACCCATCCGCGATACCTTCCAGCATGATCTTCCCGCCAGAAAGCTCATTTGTGATCGCAGTGATGGCTTTGTCTCCCGTCACCCCGCCTTTTTGAAGTTTTTTGAGCAATTCCCCCGCGACATCGGCATCGCCCATGACTTTAATTAAATCCGCATATTCTTTCGATTTTTTGCCGCCTTTTTGCAAGGCTGCAATAAAGCTACTCGTTTCAGGAGGCGCGAAGAGAGCACCCATAGCGTCCTCAGTAGTCTTTGAGCCGTCCTTGATGCGAATACCAAATTCTTTCACCGCATCGCCAACCTTGTCGAGATTAAAGGCGCCCGATTCCTTACCAGATTTGAAGACGTTGAACATATCTTCAGCACTTAGACCTAGCGTCTTAAAGTAAACGGCGTACTCATTCGCCGAGTCGAGCATTTCGCCTGAATAATCGAGGCCCTGAGCGGCCCCCTGAGCGAACAAATTGAACGCTTCGTTTGTGTCTATACCGAACTGCTTCGATAGAGTGGTAGCCGTCTTCAGCGAACTCTCAATGTCTAGGTTCTCGAAGGTGTCCTGCAGGGAAATTGCGTTTTTGGTGGTCTGCCCAAGTTCTTCCCCAACCTGGCCCGTTACTTGTTTGGCCTGACCCATGACCTGCGAAATCTGTTCCCAGCCCTCGCCGATGTTGGACGAATAGACATCTTTTGCGACAGATCGCATTTCAACCATTTCGTCGGCCGTTGATAGAGTGGACGCCTGAATCTGGTTCATTGCCTTTTGATAGTCTTCAGATACCTTGCCGATGCCGATCCCAGCACCAACTACAGCTGCTCCAGCCATAAGAGCGGGGCCACCAAGCGCCAGGATTCCTCCGCCGGAAGGATCTCCACCGCCTCCGCCACCACCGCCAGGACCTGGGGGAGGGCCACCGCTATTCTGGATACGCTCCAGTTCATCACGGAGCTGCCGCGTTTCGCGCAGGTAACGCTCCATGTCTCCACCGAACATATTGCCAGGCATACGAACGCGCGAGATCGCTTCGAGCACTCTTTGCACGTCACGCAGGTCTGGAAGAACTGTTCGGACATCATTTTTCATGTCCGTAAAGTATCCGCTTGGACCTGCGATCCGGCTGATTTGGCGCATGTCGCGCTCTAATTTAGCTGTCTCCGTCTGCAGATTTGTCAATACGCTGCCGCTGATCCGCAGGCCGTCGAAGTCTCGGATTTGGCGCTCCAGCTTCTTTAAGTCTGTCTCCGCCCGCGAAAGTGTCGTCCCGAAAGAGGATTCTAGGTCCGCCGCGAGCTTAAACGCAATTTTGTATTCTTTCCCGCTTGCCATCAGCCTTTATCCCCTTTCGATTTCGGATACATCCGTTCCAGGACGTTGATGATTGACACGCTCCACTCTCCAAGCTCGATCAGCGGCATTTCCAGCCAATATGAGACAGGTGTCTTTGTTTGGATAGAAAAAATGACGGCAATCTCTCGGATCGCCGCCACGGGATTCACTTGTTTTCCGAATCCTACACGTTCAAAAAAACCATTGCGCGGGTCGTAATTTTGCTGAAATCTTTCGCTGGCAAGGCGAAGATCAGCCCTGGGAATACTCCCGCTGCCTTGGCTGCAACGAAGGCTTGATAAGGTTTATGCATTTCCATCAGCGGGATAACATCTTGTGCACTCAGGTAGCCCGTTGCCTTCATTTCCCGGATGGCATCATTCAAGTCATTGCCGGAAAGCTTGTCGAAATCGAGCAGCAACTCCGTGTAGATTTCGCCTTCAAATTCAAAAGGACGAGACAGGGCAAATACCCGCTCGTCCTTTACTTCTTCTGGTTTATTCTGTTGATCTTTTCCGCTCATCTTCTCATTTCCTCCATTTCTATTCTATTCGCCGAGCGCTTTGCGCAGATCGGCGAGCTGGTCTTTACCGTTGATTTTGTAAATCATATTGTACTTATCGATTTCGATCAGATCCTTACCACCCACGCTCATTTTAACGTAGGTAAGTTCCATCTCTGTACTGCCACCCGTCGCAGCGCCAACCTCCAAGCTGCCGAGACTCTGAGTTTTAACGGTTCCACCCAGCACGATCTTTACGGCCTCAAAACGTTGCGTTCCGCTCGTCTTATCGAGAGCCTGTTGCGCGCTGCGGAGCGTAATCATTTTCCGCCCCGACTCCATTAGCGTGATGGCTGCAGGCTCAATCGTACTCCAATTCAGCGTTACCGTCATTGAGCTGAACTGCCCGAATGCCGGCAGCTCGGTCTCCCCCAACATGCCGGCGCCCTTGATCGAGTCGGAGAGGAACGAAAATTCCGGCAGATCCACGGTAGTAGTTCCGAGGAAGTTACTGCCGCCTTCATACGCCGTGTAATTGACCGTTTTGTCACGAATGACTTTTTCCACGTGTTTTCCCCCTTTCTTTACGCCGCAGTGAGTACGGCGAGATATTGCGGATCGTAAGCGACGAGGTAAGAGATTTCCTGTGCTGGAGATGGAGGCGTCAGGTACAGCCGGAACAGCATTTTCCCGTTGACTAGGTTAACGTCTGGGTTATCCGATGCAAGGAATTCAACACGTCCGCCGAGGATATAGCCACTCGACGTCAGGCCGTTGAGCCAGACGTTTGCTTCGTCGATGACCGAATCAATCAAGCGACGGTCTGTTGGCTCATCCACATCATTTGCAAAGCGGAGTATAAGCGCATTGTTGACCCAGTTGAACATTCGCCGGACCGGAATAAACGAGGACTGCGGATCCGTCTTTTCCGGATATATAGCCGTCCGGTTACCCCATGCCTTCCAACCACCGAAATTGAGCGCCGTTACGATGCCATCTCCGTTCAGGACGTTTGCTTCGTCGATCGTCAGCGCAACCTCTGTCCCGTCTGCCATCACCGTACCGTCGACCAGCAACTCTTTGCTGGACGGAGACCGATACGGCACGCCGCTGCTATCCGCATCCGTCCGGCAGATCAGCGCGGCCAGATGCGTTGAATAGCGATACGTCTTGCCTTGATATGTGACCAGCGGCCAACTATTGATTTCGGATTGGAAGTCATAGTTGTTGTCTTCCTTCCAGCCGGACAAATCGAGATATTTTTCGTCTGCTGGAAGATCAGTCAGCGCGATTGCTTTGAAGTTGCCAGAGATTTTTTCTGCCTTGGCGTTGAGCACGGCGGCGACGACCGGGTCGTCCGAAAATCCAGGCGCCAAAACAAGGCTCGGTACGACCTGGAAACGAGGGTACACCTGCTTGAGCAGCTCGAGTCCGGACACTTTTCCGGTTGCTGCATCCGTGCCGCCGATGATGTCGGCCGAAGTCACTGCCGATCCGTCCAGCTTGTCGTACGCGACGCGCACCGTGTCGCTCGCGCCAATAGTGCCGGTTGAAATCCGCGAGATGACAACCCGACCAGCAGCGTTTGTCGTCAGCCGGTAATCCGTACCGAGTACGTACGTCTTGGATCCGTCCGAAGATGTGACCACAAGCGTCGATGTCAGCACGCCGTCTGCATTGATCGTACCAACGCCTTTGACAAGCAGCAGCGATGTGGCAGTAACTGCTGTCTTATGTCGAGCCGGGTCAAGCACGTTCACCAGTACGATCGGCGATTGCCGGTAGAGCTGGAAGTGAGCGTAAATCACCTCAGACAAGGTGAAATTCGCCCAGTCGTCCGAATAGCCGAGTGCGGATACTGCCTCTTCGTACGTACGGGCGAGGATCGGTACATTGACCGGGTAGCCTGACAATTGCGTCAAGTTTACAGGAGCGGTACCGACCACGAACGGAATCGTTACGTCTGTCGTGGCCTCGGTCAACGGTTGAAATGGGACTTCTTCGACATAAATTCCGTGTCTTTCTGCCATCAATTACACGACTCCTTTCTGTTTAAGTGATTGGAGCGCAGCGTAAAACTCCGTGCCCGGCGTCTGAATGTCGATCCGACCAGCCGGGAAGTCCGTGACCGGGATAAACAATTCCTTCAGTTCCGGCAGCTCCTCGAATCGCTTGGCCACCCGCACCGGAATACCCTCGATGAACAGCGCATGCTCCTCTAGGCCGCCCGTCAGCGTCGGCCCGATGTAGATCAGATGCTCGGGCTCTTTATTTTCAACAGTCGGAGCAGGTGGCGTGGTTTGCCGTCGTTGCTCCGCCTTACCACCCTTGCCGTCATTTGCTGTACCCATAGTCTCTTCTTTCAAATTTTCACTCACAACAAAGGCACCTCTCTTTCAGTCCCTGGAAATCCCCAGGTCGTTGTCAGCATCCCGAACCAATGCGGCCAAGCGTCATTGTCGTAGATGATGTATTTCATTTCGCCTTCGATTTCATATTTCATGTCCACGATCCCGGCCCGCAGGATCGCTTGTTTGATGTCCTCAAGAATGTTGAGCACATCGAGATAGCCCTGCTGATCCGTTCCGTCGTCATAAGTGCCAACTACCAAATGCACGGTCGCCGTCCCGCCGCCATTGCTGTCTTTGCCGTCTGCGAGCTGGATCAGCACATACGGTGTACGCGGCACATCATCGCGCTGCGTCGGCCGGTCTCCGCCGGTCAGCCGTGCGCCGGGCACTCGCTGCTTGGGCAAATGGCCTAGATAAACATCAGGAGGCTCCTGATCCCGCCCAAGCTGAGCGTTCCGGGTAGCCTCCTGGATAAACGGTTTGAGCGCGTGCAGCAGCATTACTGCCGTCATAATCTCACCTCAATATGCGGTTTACTTCATGATCGAGTCGATCCATCATACGGCGGTACGCCTCGTCTTCGACATGTTCGACGACATCTGGATTGTTGGCCATAACCGGAACCGCCGGGCCAAAGCCCTCTTCGATCGGCAGGCCTGGATAATCGCCTTTGGCGTTCCGTTTCCGCGGGTTAGATTGCCCTTTAACCCGGGTAAACGCGCCGACATGCCCGCTGCCCATTGCTGAAACGAATCCGGACTTGATCGGCTTGGCTCCCCCCTTCCGCACAGCCGCCTTGACGAGCTTCGACCGTCTACCTGGCGTGGGGGTCTTCGGAGTCAACTTGAATTTCGGCAGGGATAGGCTGCCGCCTTTCGACGTGATGTCGATTTCGTTCGCTCCACGATTCCGGATCGAAATCGTTCCTTTCACTTCTCCGGCTTTGACCGTATATTCCTCACGGACCTTCCGGCTGACCTCCGTCGAGACGCCTTTGGCCACACGACCAAGTGCGGAAGCCGCCGCCTTGTCTGTCTTACCGGCCATCGTGTTCAACGCGCGGATGACCTCGCGCATGCCGTCGATCTTCATCAGACATTCGCCTCAATAGCGATTTTTAATAGGCCCTCAGCTGGCTCGCAACTCGTAATCACATGCTCGACACCGTCAAAATTTACAATGTCGCCACGACGAGGAATATAAGTGAGTTCGACAGCATCGATATGACAGATTTTTCGGTAAAGCGAAACCCCCTCCGCGTATGGAAGGGGGCTGCCATTTTCGATGTCATCTTGTACAACCATGCTGATCGTCCTTCCTTCCCATTCGTGATCTGTGGAAAACTCATCTGGATTCAGAAAAGTTCGGACGTCCGCGGTCATCGCGTCTTTAAGCCTCACTGTCGGCAGCTCCTTTCCGGCTGGCCCCCTTTTTCTTGGAAGCTTCAGGTTCCGAGTCTTCCGGGCCCTCAGGCTGCGCCTCTTCTTCAAAAACTTCCTGCGCTTCCTGAACACGAACGGCGTAGCGACCAGCGATTAGCCACTTTTCTTCAGCAGCCGAAAGCGTAACGGTCTCTCCTGCTTCGTGTCGTACACCGTCCTCTTCATAAGCCCACTTCAGCTTAATCGGCATCTCAAATGGCTCCTTTCTACAGGACCGTGAGTACGTACCAGCCGTCAACATCATCCGGTACCACGATCGGACGGGACAACAGTTGAAGAACTCGCATATCCGGTTCTTCTTTGACAAAAATTCGAGGTACACGTGGCAGAGCATACACCTCAAATTTTTTCGTATTTGGATTGAGGATTTTTACGGCTCCATAGTGGCGTGAAAAAGGCTGTCCTGAAGGAAGCAGCGCTACCGTACCATCCGGAACGAGTTTGAACGGCTCTGGATTTTCTTTTTGAGTGCCGTCCTCGTTCCAATCTTCATCAATGATTTCGTTATAGACCCAAAGATCGAGTCCTAAACCTGGATAATTCAATCGTCCAACATAGGTTGCTCCATCAATTTCGTCTGCTGGGTCGATTTTACCGACAGTCAGGTTGATCTTGTTCAGGTAATTCATGACGATTTCGTTTGAAAGGAAGGCATCCATCGCGTCTTGCGCGAATACGGCACGTGCTACATTGACGCCGGACTTCTGCTGTACAAGCGCTTTACGAGCGACCAATTGCTTAAAGGGATTTACACCTGCAGAAGACCAACGCTCCGAACTGGACAGCACTTCTTTATTGGTGAAATTGAAGTCGAGTTCCTGTTTTACACCTTCGCCGATTTGTGTGATCTTTCCAGTGTAGATCAGCTGCGAAATCTGCTTTTCTTCCAGACGTGTGATCGAATCGTCCAAATCCGCCTGATCTTCCGTAAGAATGCGCTCTGCCCGCTCTGCTGGAGAAATTGCACCGTACACATTCTCTCCAAATCCAGCTTTTTCAATATCGATCGTCGTAGTTGGGCGCAACGGTTTGACAAGCGCCGGCTTGTAGTAATCCTTGACGAAACCCAAACGCCGCACAACCTTTCCTGGAAGCAACTCGTTCACGTATGGTGCAGTGACGCGCCGGCCTTTTCGGGTATGGATCTCAATGAGTTCTGTCTCGAAGGCTTCTCCCATGCGAGTGAATGTATCTCGTAAGAAAGTCCTTGGCTGGTGAATAGCCTGTTGAGTTTTGATAAGCTTTCGTGTTGCAAACGGATCGTATGCCATGCTTATTGGTCCCCCTTAGATTGTAGTCTTGACGATCATGCCTTTTTCACGCATGGCCGTGACGAACATATCAACTGTATCCGTTCCTTTAAAAACAAGTCCGTCAGCTGCAAACTCACCTGCAAAATATGCTGCGGCTGGCGCGTCTCCGGCTGTTGTATCCACAATGACATCCCCCAAGACTGCATAAGGCTTAGCCAGGGTACCAGCAGCTGTCGAATCAACCGCAGTCATTGTTTCGATGGAGTTTTCTACAGAAACAAGAGCCAATACTTGACCGCGAACGTAAATACCACCGCCTGTCAAGATAATCCCTTTTGACGGCACCGGCTGAACGAATCCACCGAAGAGTCGGTCATATTCAAATGTCTGTCTATCCATTAGCGTCTACCTCCTCGTTTCTGATTGATCCAGTTGGCATTTGCCTGAGCACGAGCATCTTCCTCCTCGGCGTCCTTATCTGCCTGCGTCTTTTCGCCAAGTGGAGCTTCTGCTGCCGGCACGTCTGCCGCATTGCTGGCTTTTCCGTCCGCCGCACGTGCTGCGCCGACATTGGCAGTGCGCTGCTTCGATGCCGCGACGATCTTCATGGCGGCCGCCTCGGGCGTCTCGCCGTTTTTGATCGCATCCGCCACGATTTCCGAGGCTCCTGGTGCATCGGCTAACTCATTCAATGCCGCTATACGCGTACGCTCTTTGTCAGCTCCATCTGTCGCCCCTTTGTTTAGCAACTGGTTGTACAGATCAGGGAATTTTTCCTTCAGTTGTTCTTCGTTCATAATCTTCGGTTCCTCTCCTTTCGCAGTTAGAGCTGCGGGTGTATTTTCCGGCGTCTTTGCCGTAGACAGCGATCTGGCGTTGATCTGCTTGTCGTTTCGCATCTTTGCCACTACAGCGGCAGGCAGCATCTGAGCAGCTTCAAGATTAGCAACAGGTTTGAGCTGTCCATTCGGATCATGTAAAATTTCGTCTACCAGTTTTTTCTCCAGTGCATCTTGCGCCGTAAACCAAGTCTCCTCTGCCATTAACTGAAGCAGCTCTTCTTCAGACATTCCGGTCTTCAAACGATAAGCGTTAGAAATTGAAACATCTGTCTTTTGTAGCCGTGTAGATGCATGCGTCATATCACGATGATCTCCAGCGGCGATAAGCGCAGAATTATGAATCATGATTTGAGCGGTTGGAGAAATCCGGACAATGTCCCCGGCCATCGCAATTACAGAAGCTGCACTTGCTGCAATACCCACGATATTCACAATGACCTGTCCCGAATAGGACTTCAATGCACTATAGATTTCAGAACCTTCGTCTACGTAACCACCACCCGAGTTGATGTCCACTTCGACTTCAGCTCCCCCGGCAGCAGCTAACTGTTCATCAACCTTTTTCGGCGTTGTGTAGTCCATTTCAAACCAGTCATAAATCCAAGCGTCGTCATTCGCAATGATCGGTCCCTTGACCATAATTTTAGGCATCTTCCTTACTCACCTCCCTTCTAGTCCTCATCGTCAGAATCATCTTCTGGATCTTCGTTCCCCCTATCCAAGATCAACGGCTCTGGCTTAGCAAGCCCATGAGCATCACGCATACGTTGCTCTGCAGCCAATTGACGAATATTACTCTCATACTCGGTACCGGTCATCTCCGCTGCTTCACGCTGACCATTGCTTAGGCCATACTGCATGCGTAGGATCGCTGCATTAACTTCCTTCACGGGGTCAAGCATGCCGTAAGATGGGCCATGCCATTCGGCGCGAGTATATGCGCGGAAGATTTGCGGATCGTCAAAAAGGCCGGGCACATTGATCCGGCCTTTGATCGCGGCTTCGGCAAACCATTCTTCGTAAATAGGCTGGCAGAAATCCGCGGCCATCCATGTACGCCGCATACGGAACATCTTCCAGGCTTCAAGCAGTGCGCCCCGACTGGCCGAGTACGAGCTGGTGAAGTTCTTCAGCAGCAACTCGTACGGAAGCTCTAGCGCCGCGCCCACTTGTCGAAGCACCGCCATCACGAAAGGATCGAAACCACCGAACGGCCGCTTAGGGTCGGCGATTTGGATTTCCTCGCCAGGTCGGAGGAAATTGACCGCCCCGTTCCCTAATCCAATCTCGTCATCTCCCCGCGGAAGCGGCTCACCGTACGGGTTATCCTCTTCATCCGGCAGCGCGAACGCGTCCGGTGTGGTGTCCTCGTCGGCCATCTTGACGAAGACCGTGAACATCCCGGCAATGACTGCGGCGGTAAGTTCTGCATCAATGTACCGTTCGAGCTGCTTGAAGGCCTCAATGACAGGCGCCAAGATCGGCACGCCACGGCGCTGTTCTGGACGTTCGGCATCCATCATATGCAGGACGTTTCGCCGTCCGCTCTTTTCTCCACGAATGGGCACCCGTGTCCATTTCATGGGCTGGATGTCGATAGGAGACTGTGGATGTCGGTCACTGAACCAATAGGCTACGACCATTCCGTCCTTGTCCGTCTCGACGCCACTGCTGATCCGCTTACGCTGTTCTTCGCTGACTCCGTTGACGCCTATTGCTGGCGTATTGCATCGGTCAGCCTCGATGATTTTGATCCGCAGATCATAAACTGCATGTTCCCGCGGAAGATCCGCCAAGAGAGGAAATGTATCACCTGACATGAGTTGAGATAAGAAAGCCAGCTGTTGCAGCTCATAGAAATTGTGCAGACCGAGTGCGTCACATTCCTTGCTCTCCGCCCACAATGACCATTCCCGCTCAATCTGACGTGCCAAGTCGGTAGCGGCCTCTGGTGATAGACCAAGATGTTCAGCATCGAAAGCGGGTTTAAGCCTTAATCCAGTACCCACTACATTAGTTCGCATGGCTTTCAATGCCCCGTTTGGCAAAGCGCCACCCATATACAGGTCACGCGCCCTGCTCCGGAGCAGCGGCAAATTCTTTTCAATGTCCTTCTGAGCATCTCCGGCTCCGGGCAAGAACGTTTTGAGCGACTTACGCCCAGTGGACGCCCCGTGATTCCCGTATCCTTGATTGAAGACGCGCTGAACGGCCTGTTGTCGGGCGATCTCCGTACGAGCACGCTCTCGCTTAGCCATCATGCCAGGCGCAATCGCCTGCGCTGCTCGCTTCACCATTCTCATCAGTCGTAAGGGACGTAGCGACGCTGACGACCTGGCGATCGTTTACCGAGCAGTGCCCGTTGCGCTTCATCAAGCATCCTATTCCAGTACGCGAGCTGCGTGCGGATGTCGCCCATGCTCGCACGTGTCAGCGACCGTCCGGCGATCGAGTATGATTGCCCTGTGGTCACTGCCTTTTCAGCTGCGAGCCAGGCGTCCCGCATTTCGCGCGCCTGCTCAACGCTGTATCTTGCCATCCCTCTTCCTCCCTTCATCAATTGATGCCGCGGCTCCCCCGACGTTTCGGCTTACCGGTTGCTGTCCGGTTCGGCCGCGGTTTGTCCAGATCTTCGGGCGCTATAGAAATCGGGTCCATCGTATCTAAAGGCGGGCTCAAAAGCTCCACCACGGCCCGGTTATAAACCGCCAAATCCCACGGCTCGTTTCGATCACGCACCTTGACCCAAACTTTGTACTGTACGCCTTCTTGCCTTTTCGTTTTTTGAACTTCCGCCGTCAGGCCGCGAAAATATTCGTAAGAATACCCCTTGTCCGACAAGGGGAAATGGCAGTAAAGCGGGCCAGGTTCCGCGACCTTCAGCGCGTCGGAGACTTTCGTTTTCCCTTCATCGACTCCGAGCGTAATCAGCGTTGCATTGTGGATCTGCGTCTTACTGTGCCGAGCGATAAGCGGGACAAACTTGGCTGTCTTCGCGCTGATGCCCTGACCTTTGATTGCGAAGATACGCCGTGCTTCCCGCGCCGCCGTGAAGCGGTACACATCATCTGTGAAGTGACCGCCGGAATCGACAAAGGCGCCGACGATCCGGAATCTTCGGCCGCCCGCACCTCCCCATGTTCGTTTCAAATATTCATCTAGTTCGTTCCAAGCCTGAGCCTGATTAAGATCTCCATAAATCCGGTGGTACTCGATCCGCCAAGACTCTTTGCCGGCACCCCAACCGATGACTTCGATTTCAAACCGGTCGTCCTGGGTATCGACGGCAGCCGTCAATAGCTTCACGCCTTCCGGCACCTCGTATTCGTACGTCTCCTGCCGCTTCATCAATCCTTCTTCGTCCAAGCGCTCCGTCTTATCCTCCCACGGCTCGCCCAGAACCGTGTTGATGAAGACCTTTAGCTTATCTGTCCCGTCGCGCTTGGCCGCGAGGAACTCACGAGCGACGCCCGCCCAACTGCTCCAAGGACTCGAAAGCTGATTGATATGGAAGCCACGGCGCCGGGAATGCTGCTTCCGCGCTACCCATGCACCGACTCCGCGTTTCCATTCCTTCTCCGATCCAAGCAAACCGCACTGCGAGCAGCGGTACTCCGCCTTCGTGACGACGATTTCTCCGCTCTCCGACGTGTAATGTTCAAAGACAATGCCTGGCGAGAAGGTCAGCGGCTGCAGCTCTCCGCAATGCGGGCACGGCAGGCACCATTGTTCCATCGTGCTGTCCGCGTACAACTGGTAAATCCGTGACGTGTCCTTGTCGATCGGAGTCGAAACGTACAGATGCTTACGGTTGTGAAACGTGGTCGTTCGCTTCGTGGCCAGGGCGACCGGGTCGCCTTCCCTACCAGCGGAAACCGGATACCGGTCCACTTCGTCGCAAAGCACGACACGGATCGGGCGAGAAGAGAGGTTCGCCGCCGAGTTGGCGCCGACGATCGTCACGTAACCGCCCGGAAAGCTTTTCTCTTCAATCGTGTTTGAGCTGTCTCGGCTTTTCTTTCCAGCAATCTTCGTCGATAAAGCCAGACTCGCGTCAATCATTGGTGTCAGACGCTTTTTCGAGTAGGAGTCAATGAGATCCTCGTTTGGCAGCATGTGCATGATCGGGCACGGATCTTGGTCAATATACGATCCTGTCACGTTTAGAAGGAATTCTGTCTTACCGACCTGTGCTGAAGCCATGATTACGACTTCTTCGGTATCTGGATGATCGATCGAGTCCATGATCTCGCGCTGGTAAGGTGCGCGATCAGTTCGCCACGGCCCCGGCTCCGCACTGCTCTCCGTTGTCAGAATCCGGTTCGCATCCGCCCACTCTGAAACAGTCAAGCGACGCTTTGGCTCGAATTGCGCCGTAGTGCTTTGAAACAGTCGAATTGTTTTATCAGCTATCATCGGCGCCACTCATTTCGCCTGCGACCATTGAGGGCGTGTACTTCGCCAAAGCAGACAGCGCGGCGTGGATCTCTCGACGAATCGCTTCTTCGATTACCGCGGCTGGTTCATGATCCAGCTCAGGAGCAAGCCGCTGCGGGATCGCCAGCATACGCGCCTTGATCGTGACGACCAGATCGTTCAGCAACAGCTCGATGTCTGCCGCCAGGTGAAGCTCTCCTTTCATTTTGGCCAGTTCTAGTTGCGCCTTCTCAGCCTTCACACGTTCATGTTCTGTCTTATAGTCGATCAGACGCGGCTGCTTATCCTCTTCCCTGCCACCAGCGGCGTGCTCGATGTACTGTTGGATTGATTCTCCCAGGACATACTTTCCGCGGCCGACTTGCGTCAACACCTTTTGCCGGGATAATTGATTGATCCAACGCGGTGTTTTTCCGACAATGGCCGCCAATTCGCTGGTCAGCACCGACCTTTCGTGCAGCGGCTCCGCTTCCGGTTTCTTTTTGGCCATTATCGCTCCCTCACTTCCGATTTATCATGGATTTGTGCTCCTATGGATTTTGATTGCTTTATTTGAAAGGAAAATAAAAAACCGATCCATCAACGCTCGATGGAATCGGAATCGGAACTGATTTTTTGAAAATAAAACTGAACGGAATTTGGGCTCGCCAGCACCCGCAGTCTTTTTTGAAGCTCCAGAAGGACCCGTGAAGCTCTAGCCGGGGTCAATCAGGCGCTCGCTCGGTCCCAGAGCGGACGTGACCGGGATCATCTTCACTCCATTTTCTCTCGCCTTCTCCAACTGTTGCTGAAGCTGATCCATAACGCTCGGCGAATGGAAGGCAGAGGGCAGAGGAAGGTTCCAGCTATCAGCAGCCATCGCAATGATCGAGGCGGCGCTCATGCCTTCGGGCATCTCGGGGAGCTTCGCCTGTTCACAATTCTGTTTAAGTCGTTCGATCATGCTCGGTCCCATTGGGCTTATGGTGAACATGATCTCCTGCACCGGAGCTGGCTCTTGGATAACGACTATCTTCTCACGTTCATCGTTCATTTCTACTCCCCCTCCAGCAGTCCGTAGTTGAATTCAAAATCTGCCTGTCTCGTCCGTTGGATCAAAGCGCACATCAACTGGATTGATTCTTCACGGGAGAATCCATGTACCATCAGATCTTCCATATCTTCTTTGCAGAATTGCCCAAAGCTCTTACGTTCAGGCATACGAAAAGCCTTCGGAGGGAGGGGAAGTGTTTTCGGTTCTTTGGCTGGCCACATCTTCATCATCCTTTCGGCAAAATAAAAAGCACCCATCCGGGTGCTTTTTATTTATCTATTCTTCAGGCAAATCTCTAATCTTTTCTGGCACATAATCAAGCAAAACTTTGATTATCATGTTGAATTCCCACGGGGTAATATTTTCGCCTTGATTCTCTTCAAGCAAACTTTTCAATTTATCCAGTGATTCTCCCCATACCGGATAAGATCCACTCGCATGAGCTTTTTCGAGTCCATGCTCGATAATCGATAAGATTTGATAGTACTCGTTGTCTCTCGAATAGATGAAATAATCCTTTTGTTGATAACTCAATTCTTCACCTCCCTTGCAATCTTATTTCGACAAACAGGAAATCATTTCCTTTAAGTAAAATAAAAAGCATCCCATATATGGGATGCTTTTTATTTTAATAAGAAACTTAGTTTGCTTTGCCTTTTAGCTTCCAAAGAGTGGACCCATATAAAAAGTTCCACATTGTTTACAAAGATAATCGTAATCGGTTGGTCCGATTTTGCTTGCGACAGTTTCACAACAGATAGGCGCATTCCCCTCACTGTTTCTGTCTACTACAGTTTTTTGTTGAAAAGTTGGATCCTTACTCGCAATGTACTTCCTTAACATCATATTCACCTCCCTTGCTATCTTACTTCGACAATAAGGAAGTAATTTCCTTCTCGCAACGAGGTAGCACACAAAACTGTTTTGTGCCTTCCCATCTCCCCCATACGCAGCCTGCACATTTACGCGGTTGTTGAGGTTTCGGCGGCGGATGTTTCCGCTTCTTTCGGTTGGTCATAACATGTCCTCCATATAAAAAGAGAGCCGCCCACAAGGACGACTCTCCGGAATTATGATATTTGAGTCACGCAGTGCTGTCGGCTCTGCCGAATTAAAGACGCTGCGCTCTTTAATAAAGCATACGTACTTTGTGACTTTAGAGAAAGAACAAGACCATTTTACCGATCGGCAGAAATGCGGGTCAAAGCGGCTGTTCACGTTCTATGCCGATCCGTGCTGATTGAGCCTGGCCAAGCTCCTGTTTCCTCGCTAATTCGACTTTTGACAGCTGAGCGATTATTCTGGAATCAGAACAACTGAAAGGAGAGAACTGAATGAGAGATATTAAAAATCTTCCTGCCAGCATTTACGCTACTGCTGTGGTTTTTGTCTTACTAACTACGCTTTTCAAAATGGTTTCGTAAATGAAAAGGCGAGAAGAGGGACGCCCCAGTAACGTGCCACCGATGCAGCTGTGCGTTTCATTCTCGCCTGATTTCCACAATACAAATATAACACCCTGATAGTCGAATGAACGGCCAATAAGCGGTCAAAAATCAGTCATTTTGTTTTTGTCTTTGGAACTATATCATTTGTTCCAAAATACTCGCTCACGTACCTCATAATTTTAAGAGCTTCTTCATGAAGATCCTCTACTTTTGAATTGAGCTCATAGGCTTGTTCCGCTGTGAATAAACTTTGTATATCGTTCAGAATAGAAGGTTCTTCTAATAATTTTTTTATATTTCCCCTTTGAATCTTAGCATAAAGTGTGAAATATCCATCAAGTTGTTCTCCAAATGCTCCTATTAGATCTCTACATTTTTCTGTCAACAAAGGAGAAGTATTCAAATTAAGAAGTGCTTTTCTCTTCTCATATAATTCATCAGATAAAGCGAGAGCCCTTACTTTTCTCTTATTCCAATCCAATGCTCCTAAAGAAGAATTTTCATACTCCTCAGAATCCTTGTTTGAGTTCAAATAATGATCTAAATCTATCTCTAAATTTTCTAGAGAGTCTTCTACGCTAAAGAACTTTTCATGCGATTCTCTAGTATAAAATTCTGGATCTTCTAATTCCAATACTACTGTATAATATTCTTGCAACAAAAGCCTTCTATTCAAAACTTCAAATTGCAAGAAAGCAAATGCTTCACGAAACTCCATAAAGCTTCTTTCATTAAATACCTTTAAAATTTCCGAAAATTCTTTCAGTTGTTCTTTAAATATTTCTGTCCTAATAGGTTGAAACAAAGTCCTTCTCGCGTTTCGATAAGTTTGAACCCCTACAACTGCTGTGATAATCAAAAATAAAATATTTACTATCCAAAATATTATATTGATAATATCTTTCCAATATACAAGATTATTCACTTCGTTTTGAACTGCAAGCAGCACCTGTACTTCCTCCTTTTTACTTTCAATGTTACCAAAACAGTAAATAAAAAAATAGGCCGGCATCTAGCCGACCTCGTCCTCAAATCTTTCTATTCTCAAAGCAGCGGCCAGCCAGCCGATCGCCTCGTTCTTCTCCCGCCGATATGTGCTATCGCTTAGCCCCATTTCGCCGCAGCTGATATAATCGAACGCTCCTTCGGCATCAAGGTAGCTGCGCTGGATAATCTCGCGCTGTACACACTTCAAACGGCTCATAGCCATCTCCAGCAGCTCCGACTTCCGCTTCAGCTCCTGTTCTTTCGAGACGTTCCAAGTCGCAATCTGCTCTGTCGGCTTGCTGATTGCATTCGTGTTGCCGTGCAGCCGCGGTTCATAGCTGGGCGTCATGGCCGCTTCACGCCGGACGAATCCGATCTGTCGGTACACGCGAACCTCTTCCAAATAATCCTCAACCGCCAGGCGAGTCGCCTTGGTGTCGATCGGTAAGATGTTGAACGCCAATTGTGCGCTGTTTTTCCGTCTTTTTCCCATCGTTCTGTCTCCTCACCCGTGGTATAATTTTGGATGAGGTTCACGCCTCTTCAGCCCCGCCTGGCCGCCAAGCTCGCGGGGCTGTTTACATCTCGTTGAAACCTACGCTTTTTATTGCCGTATTGCTTAATGAGGTGAGAGATTATGAATTCAGAAAAAATTGGTAAGTGGCTTAAAATCATTTCAAATCTTTCTTTTACTTGTCTCGTCCTTGGCTTCGTTATATTTATGGCCACTCAAATTTTTTCAACTATAACCGATAATCAAAAATTAATTGACTCATCTAATGTAAATGCTATTGCACTCCTCATAGCCGGAATGGGTTTGCCAGGTATTGCAATTCAAATTATATCTTTGCTAGATGTTAACAAAAAGAAGACCTATACTGTCACTTGCAAGTGTCCTAATTGTCGTCAGCTAATCGACATAAAAATTGCCGAAGATTGAATTTGTCCGTCATTCAAATAGCGAGGGAATCTTCAATTCATCCAGCCCCACACCGCCCATGCCCCGATCACCAGAAGCCCCGCCAATGCGGCGGTAGCTTCTATATAGACGATCAGGCCGATCGCCGCTATGAGGGCCACCGCCGGTCGCGCTCTCAAGTGGCCACCCGTTCGAGGATCCAACGCGCTCGGCTCAGATCTTCGATGATCGAGTCAATGCGCTGCAGCTCAGTACGCTCTTTCGGAACAAGCATAACGTCTTCTGCTGCTGAAGATTCCAGGTCTCGGATGCGTTCTTCCAGTTCACGAATCGCTTGGATATGCTCGCCTGTCTTAATATGCGCTGCACGCTCTCGTCTTTCGGCCTCATCTGCACGATCATTCGCATCGATCAATCTTGCGTGCAGTGACCGGTTCTCTGCAGCAAGCCGGTCGCGGTCACTGGTCAGCTCCTGGATGCGCTGCTCCGGCTTCTGCGCTTCCGTTTCTGCGCTCTTCGCGGGCGCTGTCGGCGGTACCGTTCCTTCCATATTTGGTCCGAGCAACACCTTCGCCTGATCCCTGCTGATCCCTTCCACGCCCCATTTCTTCACCCAATAAGATAAGGTGTTCTGCTTCATTCCGTACTCCGTTTCGAGATCCCGCACCGTTTTGCCGGCGGCTAATCCCTCGAGTAATATCCGCTTCGTCACGCCGCTATCCGGCCCTTCCTTCGCCATCTGGTTTCCCCCCGTCTTGATTTCGATCGGCGGCTTCGGTCGCCGTTTCTGCTCCGGAGCCGGGTACCGCCGGCGGATCTCCTCAAGCTCCGCTGGTGATAACGTGTACTCTTCCATGTCACTGCAAGGTCGCACCGCCATTTCAGTGGCTATTCGTGGAATCGGCGTATTCGCCATGACCGACCTCCCTCATGTGGAGAAGAAGCGGCTTACGCCGCTCCTCCACCACCCTGCATTTTCTTGGTCACGAGTTTTTTGTATTCCGACCAGCGGCTGGTCAGTTGGCCACTCGTCATGCCCGCTTCACCTGCGACATCTCGCCAAGTCTTATTGCCATTCAGACGCTTCTCAAGCAGATCCGGAAACGGTACCGGTTGACCGCCAAATTCGATTTCTGGGAAGATGGGACGCTCTGTCAGAATAAAGGTGTCCAATGCTTCTTTATCGACGATCGGCGCTGTCGTCTCCGAACCAGGGCCGCCTGTGCCCGTACCGTTCGGGGAGCCGCCCTTGTCTCCCTCTGCTGCGGAGTCAACACCGCTCTGCTCGCCTTCCTGCATCCAGCCCGGCGTATCTTGATCGATGAGTCGGCGTTCGCTGCTTCGGCCTTCCATTTCTTCGAGCAGCGCAGCATCGTCGTCTTCGCTGATCGAGTGCTGAGGCGATGCTGATGGTTCCTCACTGCTCTTTTCCGGGGCAGACTCTCTCGGTTCACTGTCTGGGCCTTTGCTGGCGTCTGGTGCCCCTGCCTTGTCCTGACCGTCCTCTTCCGCACGATCGCCCATTCCGACTTCACCTTCGTCAGTTTGTTTGAACAGCTCTGCTTGGTTCGGATCTTCTTCGGGCTGCTCAACGTTCGACACAACACCTGAAGCGTCGGCCGTGAAGCGCCGGCCAGTTACAGCTCGGAAAACGTCGCTATCCTCATCTTCGTCGTCAAAGTCGAACGTTGCCTGAGGATCCCCGAAGAATACGTTCACCTTTTGCTCCTGCTTGCTGCTGAGGAAAAGGAAATTCTCCTGCATCACCTTCAGCGGGATCAGCAGCTTGATTTCGACATTGTCTTCTCCAACCTTCATGCCTTTGGCGATCTTCGCCGAGAATTTTGCGTAGTCTTTCATGAACATATTCTTCACATTCCCTTCAATTTTTGTTTTTGGTGATAAGCCCAGCAAAGTGCCACAGCATCCGAAGGATCGAACAAGCGCTCTTTGACATCGCCCGTTTTGTACTTGCCTTTCGGGTCATCCTTCTTGTACAAGACTGGTACGGCCAGTTCGTCATAGTCCAGATCGAACAGCATCTGCATCTCGATGGCCACCGTCTCCTTGTCCGCTCCACCCTTGGCTGCGCTGAGCTTGAGTTCAGATGGCCGGATCTCTGCGATCGGAATACCGATATGCAGCGCGGCCAACGTAACCATCGAATAGGCACCAACCAAAGCCATGACGGAGCTGGCATTCCGAAAGTGCACGGGACGCTCCAGCACGATGATCCTTGGCTTCTGTTGCTGAATCATAGCAACCGTATCCTGATAGATTGCATCCAGCACGTTCGGCATTTTAATAGCGCTGAAATCCCGGAGGCCAAACTCCTGCACCTTTCCGTTTGACATCGTGGCCCATCCTGCGTAATTGGTGCCGTGGTCGATCCCCATGATCTTCATGTCTGACTTCTCCTTCCCTGCGTGCCGCTCCAAGCAGCATGTACACCTCGCCGATCACCCGGCCGTCGTCGCTGACGATGATGTCCCAGGGCACGTCTTGGTAGAGCGGATCAATCCGCTCCGGCTGCTTCAGCATGGAATCCGCCGCACCTGACCGGCTGCCTTGCTGACGATGATGAGCTGCCCAGCGGCATCGCTCCTTACGAGCCAATTCTTGGCGTCAAGCTTGGCAGCTGAAATGGCCATCTTCTGCTTTTTTGTTGGCTTGCGGTCGTTTTTCATGGTTTTATTCGCTCCTTTGTATGAATTTTTCAAGTATTGAATCAACCATATCTTTTCTCCATACCGGCATCGTAGCCAACGTGAGTACGATCATAATTTACAAACTTGTTAAACTGCTTTAGGAATACCAGCTCGATTTTCCCGACCGGACCGTTCCGCTGCTTGGCGATGATGATCTCGATGATATTCTTCTTCTCGGTGTCCGCATTGTAGTAGTCATCCCGGTAGAGGAACGCTACAATATCGGCATCCTGCTCGATGGAGCCGGATTCCCGAAGGTCGGACATCATCGGGCGTTTGTCCTGACGCTGCTCGACGCCCCGGCTGAGCTGGGACAATGCGATGACGGGAACTTCCAGTTCCCGCGCGATTTGCTTCAGCGTGCGCGAGATCTCGGCTACCTCTTGCTGGCGATTCTCCTGTCGGCGCCCGCGTCCTCCGCCTGTGATGAGTTGAAGGTAGTCAATGATAATCATGTCCAGCCCCTGCTTCTCCTTCAGGCGCCGACATTTTGATCGGATCTCGTGGACCGTAATCACTGAAGGATCATCGATAAAAATCTTCGCTTCGGAAAAACGGGTTACCGCTTGGGCCATCTTCTGCCAATCTTCGTCCTGGAGGTCGCCGACCTTCAATGCTTCAGCGGCCAGATTCTGGTCGGCGCTGATGAAGCGGTTGGCCAACTGCGCGGCTGACATTTCGAGACTGAAGATGGCAACCGATTTTCCGTAATCAAGTGCAGCATTCTGCGCGAGATTAAGGGCTAGCGCCGTCTTGCCGACGGATGGTCGAGCCGCGACGATAATCAGGTCGTTGTTCTGCCAGCCGGCAGTCATCCGATCCAAATCGACGAAACCTGAAGGAATACCGGTCATGCTCCCCCGATTCGGATTTTTCATCATTTGCTCAGCCCGACGCTCAGCTTGCTCAAACGCGTCCATCATTACCACGCCGATCGGCTTGAATTCCTGTGCCGGTGCAGCCTGGTCAGAAAGCTGGGCGTTAAGTCTGGCCATCGTGGCCAGTGCTTCCGTTGCATCTTCTCCCTGTAGAGCCGCCCGGCGCTGTTCATCTGCCGCCTCGGCGATCTGACGCCGTAAATACTGGTCTTGAACGATCTTGACGTATTCGCCGATGTTCGCCGCGGTCGGTACCGATTGAGCGATCTTCGACAGGTACGTGACGCCCCCAGCGATCGCAAGCGCATGGTTGGTGTCGAGTTGTTGCGCGAGAGTCACGATGTCGATTGGTTTGTCCGCGTCATACAGATCCCAGATCGCCTCAAAGATTTTCCGGTTCCCGGTATCGTAGAACGCGTCTGGATCCGTCTCAATCGCTGCCGCGAGTGCGTCGCCCGTTTTGTCGATCAGGATCGCGCCCAGAACGGCAGCTTCAGCTTCCGGATTGTTTGGCAGCCATTCGTTGTTTGAGTGCTGCAATCTGTCCCCTCACTTCCTGCGACGGCGGCACGACGTGCTTGCGGCGCTCCTCCTGCTCAGCGATATGCTGCTGGGCGGCTTTTGCCATTCGTTCGGCGTAATTATTCCAACCGGCGCGGATCTCTGCGATCTTCGGCGGGTACACGCTGTCCTTCACATGCATACGAACGTTGCGCAGAGCGACTTCCAACGGCATATCGGACAGAAATTCCAAGTGCCGATCGACGGCTTTTTCGCTGATGTCAAAGTTCGGATAATGCCGAAAAACTTCGCCAAGCAACTCGTATATCTCATCTCGCTCCACGCTTGCGCGCCTCCTCTCGTCTGCGTTGTAGGTCGTCCAGCTTGTCCTGCTGGCGGCTAATTTTACGCTGCGGTTGCCGCGGCTGCCCTGCGTCTTTCGGCGGAGCAACCGGATCAACCAGCAATTGGTTCCTCCACGCCTCTTCGATCCCGGGCACATAATACAAAAAGGTGCTGGGCTTCTGGAAACGCCCGCCTTCCCGCTGCCGCTTTTCCTCGTAAAGGATCTCCATAGTTCGGATGGTAAAGGGTACCGGCATCCCCCCGGCGACCATCTTACCCATGGCTTCGCGTTCTCGCGGATTGACGTGAATATCGAATTTCCCATGCAGCGTGCAGTAAGCATTCAAAAGCGTGATAAACGGATCATCGTCTTCCGTGTGAGCAGCGTCTTCGTTTTCCGAATCAGCTTTCTCATCCGTAGTAGTAGTAATAGTATCTTTAAGATCTAAATCTTTATTAGATCGGAAGTTTTCTTCCGGTCTCTCGGGTAAGAGATCGGAAGTTTCTTTCCGGTCTGGCGGTAGAGATCGGAAGTTTTCTTCCGGTCTGTCATCGAGAGATCGGAAGTTTCTTTCCGATCTCTTCAAGCCCCGTTTAGAGTTGCGAACCAAGATAATCATTCCGTAAGGCGCCCTGGTAACCCGGATGTAATCGTGTTGTTCAAGCGTCTTAATCCAAGTCCGAACGGTGCGGTCTGTTACGTCGAAACACTCCTGCAGCTCACTTGCCTTGACTGGCTTCCCGTCAAATACGAGGCCCCAGACAGTCCCTTCCTTCTCTTGCTCGGATGTCGTGGAGTTGATACACCAGGCGAATAGCCACAGGGCGTTTCCTATCTTCTTGTAGTGTCCCGGCTCCAGAATCCCCGAGAACATCGGGAAAGGAAAACTGTCTGGCATCCTGCATCATCCCCTACACTTGCTTATTTCGATCATCTCGGCTGAATACGATCGGGTACTTAACCCGAACGATCGTCCAGCCCAGGTAACTTCGGCTAAAGTATTCCTTTGCGGCGATTTTGAACGCTTCCGGATCAGTGTCCAGCAGCGTCCATATTTCCTCACTCATCATGCTGCGCGTAAGCGGCGTCTCTCCGATCATCATGGTTACCTCCCGGCGACGTAGACCGGTTTTCCGGTCAGCGCCATGATCTCCTGCTTAAAGGCCGCCTCGTCGCTGTTGCTATCGCTCAGGTGAAGTAAGTGGATCTCACGTACCTGGCTCAGGTCGTTTGCCCGGAGAAAGTCTTTCACATTCTCCAGGCTAAAGTGCGACTTCATCACACGGTTCTTCAGCGGTGCCGGCACGCGACCTTCGACGACGTTGCGGCGCAGGATCTCCAGTGAATAATTGCACTCGACCATAATGTGAGTCAGCCCCTTAAACCGGTACCGAACGAAATACGTGTCGGTGGCGAACAGTAGCTTTCCACCTGCCGAAGACGCGAGCAGGAAGCCCAGAGGCTCTGCTGCGTCATGTTCAGTCTCGAAGGGCATAATCGTCCAGCTGCCGATCGTGAACGGCTGTTTGGCCATAATGTGCTGTACACGATGCCCGGTTATACGCAGGGTGTCCGCAGTACCTTGGCTGGTGTAAATCGTCACTCCAGCACGAAGCAGATCCTTTACGGCGGCGCTGTGATCGCCATGCTCATGAGTGATAAGGCACGCGGCCAGTCCGGAAACCCGGAAGGCCAGCGCACGCTGAATGTCTTTGTATTTGAGCCCGGCTTCGATGAGCAGCGTCGTATGGCCATCCGTAATTCGGTAGGCGTTTCCGGCGCTGCTCGATCCGAGCGATCGGATCTCAATCATCAGAAGCCCGGTTTGCCGTCGATCGGCGGAACGTCTCCAGAGAAATCCATTTCTACATTTCGCACGTCGCCTTCAGACTGCGGTTCAGATTGCTGCTGAGGCTTCTCAGGCTCTGGTTGTTCCGGCGCACCCGCTGGCGGATCAATATCGATGATCTCACCATTCGCATGCTGCTCGATTTCCCGTTTAACTTCGCTGTAGGTTTCGTCTGCAGCTTCCTGGTAGGTCAGTTCAACGAAGGCATTTCCGAAGTCTTTCGGAATCTTCTTGACTACGTTATTCCGCATCTTCCGGATAAGCATCGATTCCCGACTCTGCGGCTCTGTCCAGGCGGGACTAATATAGGGCTGAAGATCTGGATCGCTGAGTGCAGCGAGGCCAAGCTGATTGGCTCGATTCAAAATTTCTGCCTTCTTAGCTGCGATCTGCTTGCGCTGATCCGGCGTCGCTTTGAAGCGATCTGTGCAGATTCCAAACGTCTCGTTCATCATGTTGTTATTCATATGCGCAATCATGTTCCGAGTCACGTCGTCACGTTCCGCGATGTGGAATTCGACAGTGCCATCCGTCTTCATGATCGGATACACGATCCGGACGACATCACCCTTACCTTTCGGCGTCCAGGTCGGCGGTACAACATCAAAGCCGGTATATTTCGGATAGGTGAAGTCGTCGCCCTCCCGTACCAGCCAGAACTGGCCGACCTTTTTCACATCACGGCCGAAGCGGGCGAGGATGGCGTCGTTGCCATCCCCCTCAATCCCCATCTCGATCTGCTTCTTCCATTCGTCCTTTCCGTCCACCTTGACCTTGATGTTGCGAACTTGGAAATAGACTTCACGCGGACTCGCCGCGGCATTAAGCCGAAGTGAAGCCACTTGGATAAGCGTCTGCGTGATGTTACTGCGATCAAGCTGGTTATCGTTCCAACTGATGCCTTTCGCGTCCAGCGCGGTGTTGATTGCTGAGATCGCGTTAAGGACGCAGGACTTCGCATATTGATCCATCTCGATGCCGTTACCTGTAAGCTGTCGCTCGATCATCGGGAAATAGTTGTCATTTACCTTCGTCAGAACTGTCGAAAAATCACTCATGTTCAAATCGCCTCCTGCATAGTTGTCTCAATCCGGAGCTTGCGGTCTGCCTCACTTACAACCAGACGGATCACCTGGGCACGTGTATCAACCAGTTGCACAACAGACTCCGCGTTATCGATCCAGATCGGTGCTTCAACGCCGTAATGTGCGCTCAGCGTGTTGATGATGTCCAGGCCAACATTGATCCGAGCAGCGTTGTTCAGTCCGCCATCGTAAGGCACACCGCCGTACATCGTGTCGCACACTTCCTTCAGGCCGCCATTGATCTGAGTCTCAAAAAGCCGGAAACGGGCGAGCTGGAATTTGCCGTTGATTCGCTGCTCAAGCATGGCCACCTTCGTCCGGATAAACTCTTCGATGAGGAACAGCTGCTCCTCAAGACGTTCATACTCGTCGGCCAGGTGCCGCTCTTGCGCCTCCAGCTCGATGATACGCTGCTGAACCGTGCGAGCCTGAGCGATACGCGCTTTGTCCTGCTCAATCGTTGCAATCTCTTCACGCAACTTACAAACGTCTTCGCGGATTTTGGCCAGCGCAGTGTCGGTGGACTGCTCAAGCTGGTAGATCTCAGTCCGGAGCATATCAACCTCAGACGACTTCTCCACGTACTCCGGATTCCCAAGCGGATCAGTGATCCCGGCACGCAGTTCGTTGAGCGTTGTTTCAGCGTCAGAGACCTGCACCTGCAAGTTGGCCAACTGTTCGCCAGCAGACTCGATCTCTGTGGTCAGTTTGGCATTGTCAGAAGCGAGCTGTTGAATCTCTGCTACCGCAGCACGTCCCGCATCATTGATTCGCTGTAGCCGTTCCGATTTTTGACGACGATATTCCGCCTCGGCCTTTTCATGAGCTGCCTGGATCTGTTCTTCCGGAAGCATCTGTCCACAAGTTGGGCAGTTGTCGGCGTGATGCTCGACCATTTGCTCCGCATCAACCTGCGTCCACTCGGCACGCAGGCGATTCGCTTCTTGACGACGTGCATCGATTGTCCGTTCGTTATTACGACGCCGCTGCTGCTTGTCATCGATCGTTCGACGGATCTGGTCACACTCGGCGTGCAGCCGGTTAACGACTTCCCTCTGCTTTGCTGCAGCATCCATACCCACCGATTGCAGGCGACTCTTGATGTCCAACATGCCAGCTTCCAGCTCTGCAATCTGTTTGCGCTTGGTCGCAACTTCGCCACCACCACGGATACGGGATGCTTCCGCTTCCCGCGCTTCGATGCGACCGCGTAATGTGTACAGATCGTCATCCAGAAGCGTCTCATCCAACTCAGAGACATCCGGAATAGAACGGCGTGCTTCATCGATGCGGATCGGAATCTTCTCCAGCTCCTTGTTCACACGCTGGCGTTCGGAAGCGATGACCTTCTTCTGATCGTCGATAGAGCGACCGTTCAAGCCTATAATCAGCTTGGCAATCTCCTCGTTGCTGCTCACGACATCCTCATCGGCCATATCACCACAGACATCCAGGAGGATCTTCCGGCGTGCTTCCATCTTCAGGCCGTTAAAATAGTCGGGCAAGGTCAGCAGCCGGAATAACTCTTCCGGAATCAGTGCGGCGACCGACGCTTTATATTCGCCAGCAGTCACCGGCACACCGTCCAGGAAGTGATCTGTCTTATGCCCGGTGAACTCGGCCGTCGCGGAGCCGCGCTGCTTCGTCCACTTCTCGGCAAAAACTTTCCGGAAGGTGCGACGCTGGCCATCGACCAGGAGCACACCCTCAACCTCGTGATCCAATCCGTGCTGTGCCACTTGACCGCGGCTGTTGAGCGGCTTAATCTCGAAGTCACTCCGGCCTGCAGAGTCCTTGCCGAACAGCAACCAAGTGAACGCATCAACGATCGTCGTCTTGCCGGTCGCGTTGGTGCCGAATCCAGAGACGTTGCCGCCGCCGGTCTCAAACAAGAATTGTTCAAATCCTTTGAAGTTGGTGAGTCTCAGGCTTTCCAAAACGATCTTTGTCATGCAGCGCCTCCCTCCATTTGCTTCGCTTCGCGGTGCATGCGTAACGCGTCCTCGATCGCCTGCAACTGCTCGTCGTCCGCGTACAGCTCGATGCTGCCGAACTGACCGCGAATGGATAAAGTTGCCGGTGTGTAGGTCAATGCCGGTCGTACGTCTGCTTCCAGATTTGCTCCGGCTGCTTCAGCCGAAAAAGCTGTTTTCATAGGCTCCTCCTTGTGTTAAGGCGGCCATCCGTGTTAAGATGACCGCAATTAGATATTTGTTTGTGTTCAGGCGATCCGGTAGCGCGGGTCGTCTTTTTCGTCGTCTACGACGATACGTTGGTAATCCAGGATGACTGGCGCGTTCTCGATAGTAGCGATCTTGCAGCCATCCTCGTCAAGCACTTGAAACTCCGAATGAACGTGGTCTTCATACTCTGATCCAACCCAACGAATTTCAATGACTTCTCGGCCGTCAATCTCAGTACCGACTTCAAAGATCCGGGTCGGATTAGAGACGACTGTCAGGCGTTTGATGATCTCCACAGACTACACCTCTTTCGTTTGAAATTTTGAAACTCGGACCAGTACACTGTTGCTGCGGTTTCCCGCGACGCCTCACGGCGTTTCGATCCGGAACCAGCGGATCATCGTCAGGCGGGATTATTCGTTTGATGTTCGATCTTCCTATGGAAATCGGCGGTCAATCTGAGTCGTTTTTTAGCTCCATCCTCAAGCAGCAAGGCCGATAAAAGGTCTGGCATCTCGACGTTACCTGCGACCTTGCCGTATTCGATAAACTCTGTCAGGTGGCTCACGACCTGCTGCATGCTCAGCTCCGCCATGTAGATAGCCATCTTCGCTTTCGCTGCGATTTCTTCCGGAGAGAATTCCGCTTGGATCTGTCTGCATCGTTCACACATCAGCGAGTCGCCTCCTTGCGTTCTGAACGGCGGCCGGGTACAATAGACAACACGAGATTTCTCAGCAGATTTCTCAAACGAGTCCAGCCTAGCCGCTGGGCTTTTTTTGCGTGTAAGTCTTGGTCCATCGTGGCGATCTGTTCGGACAGTTCAGCGATCTCAGCGTCGATGAAAGCTTTGCCCGCTTCGCTCAACACGATCGCATTTCGTATGCTGTTCAGTTTCATCAAGTGGTCAGCAGCCTCGTATCGGAAAAGCTTCAGTTCCAGTTCGGTCATTTCCATCTTCTTCAGCTCCTTAGCGAATGTATTTTTTAGCCTTCAGCTCAGCTCGATGCTCTTTCCAAGTGCCTAGCCATGAGAAACTGTATTCCTTACACAACACTGCGGCCAGATGAGTCAGTGCAGTGATGGCTTCAACTGTCTCCATAAGCAGCCGCTTAATCTGCTGGCGCTCTTCCTCGCTGATCTGATCGTTTGTCTTGCTGATCGGCGCCTCTCCAGATGCAGCCAGAACCTCGCGCATCTCCTCGACGGTTTTGAAAAGCACGCTCGCCCGGTGCAGATCGACGTTATCCAGCCAAGGAGCAAATGCCCCGTCAGTGACTTCGCCGGCAGCCGCTATATAGAGTTGGCCATCGTCGTAATGCCGAGCAGTTTCCCTCATGACTTCATGCGACGGCTTCCGACTACCCTTGATAATCTTGCCCACCAGAGACGGATCCACATGGATGATCCGCCCCACCATTCCACGAGTATCCCCGCTGCGCTTCAAAGTTTCTTCGAGCGCTTTTCCAAACTGTCTTTGTCCAATTGCCATGCTCACTTCGTCTCCTTTGTCCATTTAGTGCGATGCGGCTGGACATGAGCATGGTGTACGATTCTGTTAGAAGTTCTCCTCGTCGTCTCCGCCTTCGCTTTATCCCGCGCTCGCTGGTACAACCCTTCAGCTTCACGCTTGATCGCCCGCAGCTCTCGCCGCGGCATCGCTTCCCCGTTTATCGCGTGTCGCCCCTGCTCTAAAGTCCGGGCGACCGCTCCCTCTAGTGTCATTTCCTGAATCAACATCTTTGTCGCCACAGACGAAACGAACGCCGACCGCGAATCCCATCTGAGCCAGCGGAATCGTTTCATCGTATTGCTCTCCGGCCGTTTTTCAGCCAGGCGTACAGATCCGACTTGAGTACCATGACTGCCTCGCCTTTCTTCCGATTCTGATTCAGTACCGGAAAATTCGGATCGTTCGTCATTTCGTTTACAGATGACTTCCCGATCCGCAGCAACCGCGTCATGTCGGCCGGTCGTAAGACCTCCGGATATTCTCCGTTCAACCGAAGCTCGGTAAGCTGGCGCTCCAGCTCCTCGTTTCTCGCTGCCAGATCAGCAGCAAGGCGTAAGGCTTCTGCCAACGTCGCTGGCGTTTTGATTGCTATTGCCATTTAACCGACCTCCTTTGAAGAAGCCTTATGCAACGTTTTATTGCTTTTATCTTCAAAAAAAATTGGCCAGTCAAAATCTAAAGCTGTTGCGATAGACTTTGCAACCTCGACACTGGGATTGCTCACTCCATTTTCGATCATCCCGTAGTACTGACGCTTGATCCCTGCTAATTCTGCAACCTGCTCATGAGTCATTTCTTTTTCACTGCGAATATTTAAAAGCCATACTCGTTTCACGCATTTCACCTCCATGCAACATTTCATTGCTGTTGTTTTTATATTAATGCAACAAAACGTTGCTGTCAATGCTTACATGCAAAATTTTGTTGCGTTAATTCGCACGCAACATTTTGTTACGTATAATGATGGTATCTAAGATTGTGGAGGAAGCTATGGATATCATTCGCCTTCGTAAGCTACGAACTGAATACAAACGATCACAACAAGATGTGGCCGACTTTTTGGGAATCACTCGTCAAGGATACGGAAGTTATGAAACCGGAAAGACTGAGCCAGATCACGAAACGTTGGTTAAAATTGCTGATTATTTCGAGGTTTCTACTGACTACCTTATGGGTCGATCCGTCTCCCGAGCCCCTGATGCAGGCCGCGCATTTTATGGTGGTGGCAAAGACTGGACTCCAGAAGAGTTAGAAGCTGCCGATGCCTACATCGAGATGCTCAGGCAAAAGAAAAAAGAGCGACAAGAGCGCGATCATACGTAAGCACGACGGTCCTGGACTGCCGGGGCCGTTACTTTTGTGCTATGATACGAACATATATTCCTATTTTTGAGGAGTGGCTGTCATGCTCTTGTCCTACTCGCCCTCAGAGACTGAAGAACTCGTCTGCGATCTATATCAATTACATGGCATCAAGCATGCCGCTCAACTCGACCTCGACCTGATCGCTTCGATCTGGGACGCCGAGATTTGGCAGTATCCGTTCCCCTCGCAGTCCATCTGGGAGAGCGGGGAAAACATCATCTGCCTGAACACTCTCTCCGACCCGCGACAACGACGCGCCGAATTCTTTCACGAACTCGGCCACATCGCCAGGCACGTCGGCAGCCAGGCAGGACTGCATCAGCTCTTTATTGAGCTGCAGGAGTGGCAGGCTGATCGTTTCCAGCTCGTCGCAGCCATGCCCTATTATTTGCTGCCGGATCCGGTACGCACCTGGGAACAATATGTCGCCGTACTGGCCGAGACATTCCGTGTGCCTTATACCGTTGCACAACGCCGTGTCCACAGTATTCAGGCTCGCATTGATCCATATCATTTTTGAGAGGAGAATCATTCAATGAAAGGTCATGTTCATAAACGAGGAAAAACATATTCTTATATCATTGGATTACCAAACGATCCGCTGACGGGCAAACGACGACAGAAAACAAAAGGCGGATTCCGAACGGAGAAAGAAGCCTGGAGCGCTTGCCGTGAAGCTATCCGAAACATGGAGAGTGGTGTAGTTGAGGAAAAGCCAACAAAAACGAAGCTGAAGGATTATTTGTATGAGTACCTGGAGACACATGCCAAGCCGAATTTCAAGCCAACGTCATACGATACGGAGAAGACAATCATTGATGCAAGGATCATTCCGGTGCTCGGTGAATATCATATAGAGGAATTGACGCCGCGGCAGATCAAAGCCTTTTATGCTGATCTTCGGCTGAAGTATTCAAAGGAATACGTAAAGAGTATTCATGGCGTGCTGAAGAGGGCTTTGCGGCTCGCATATATGGAAGCCGGTATTTTGAAAGAGGATATTATGAGCAAGATCTCGATGCGAAGTAAGATTGATGCCAATCAGAAGAAGGAGATGCTATTCTGGACGGTCGAGGAATTTATGCACTTTCTTCAAGTAGCAACTGACCATGTGCATTATATCGTGTTTTCACTCGCCATCTACACGGGCATGCGCCGCGGCGAAGTGCTCGGGCTGCGATGGCAGGACATCGACTTCGAGCGGAAGGAACTGCGGGTCATCCAAACGGTCAATCATACAAGAAACGGCATTGTCGTTCAGCGGCCAAAAACGAATGACTCAATCCGACGTGTAAAGCTGTTCGATCGGATCATCGACGATCTTAAAATCCGATACGATCAAGTTCAAGCGAATAAAGCCCTTTACGGTGACGCTTATGAAGATAATGATCTCGTCTGCTGCTATGCCCACGGCGGATATATCAATCCACGCGGCATTACGAAGGCTATGGGCATACTTGTCCGGAAAGCGGGAATCAAGAAGATTCGTTTCCACGACCTTCGCCACACGCACGCCTCCTTCTTGCTCCGAATCAACATTAACCCGAAAGTCGCCGCCGAACGTCTCGGCATGACACCCGCCATGTTCAACGAACGCTATTCACATCTGCTACCGACGATGCAGGAAGAGGCGGTTGATCGCATCGAAGCCGAAATCGAAAAGGCCGCTCAAAGGCAGCCTGAAGCTTCCGAAAATGCTGGCGTTAGCAAATCCGTTAGCAAATCGTCTGATGAGCCAATTCCAACTCCTTAAACGTGTACGAAAGATTCATCGCAAGACGCAAAAAAACCCTTACTACGTAAGGGTTTTTGCCATAATGGGCCCTACAGGACTCGAACCTGTGACCAACCGGTTATGAGCCGGTAGCTCTAACCAACTGAGCTAAGGGCCCTGGTTCCGAAGGTGGCGGTTAGGCCGCTTCGGGACATGCAATGCTTGGATTGCGGGGGCAGGATTTGAACCTGCGACCTTCGGGTTATGAGCCCGACGAGCTACCGAGCTGCTCCACCCCGCGACGTTCAAGATGTGCTTGGTTCGACAAGCGACATCAATTAATATAACTTTTTCCCAAGCCAAAGTCAAGACTTTTTTACTTGAGGCTCCTGTATAGGAGAATATAGGGGCTGGGAAGGACAGATTTCTCGCCCCTTCCCCTATGCCCTGCGCCTCAACAGTCCTCCCATGGAAGAAGGCGGCTCTGCCCACGTCAGCGTTCCATCTTCCGTGAAAGGTCCTTTGAGCCAGCGGCGTCCATCGTTCTCCCACTGCTCCAACCCCTGCTTCGCCGGGATTTCGCCTCGCAGTACCCGCTGGAACAGCTGGCGACCGGCGTCGCTGATCTGCAAGAGCTGCGCATTATGCTGCACTGCCTCATCCTCGCGCTCTGCGATCGGCTCGGCGGAACGCAGCCTGATGAAGGCTTCGGGGCGGTAGCCATAGATTTGCGCCTCGCGGGAAATGGCCGTCAGTCGGCTGGGCATCCGGTAAGGATCATGCAGACCCATCTCCTGCACTTTTTCACTGGTCACGAAACGAATAAACTCCCAGGCCTGCGACTTGTGCTTGCCCGCGGCTGTCAGGGCAAACGTATCGCCAAGCTTGATGCCTGCGCCGATGCCTTCTTTGCCAGGATGAGTAGGCAGCTCAACCGTTTGCCAGCGAAACGGCTTGAAGTCTTCAATCTGATCCGCATTATTCATTGCGGTCTGAAGATCAGCGGCGTAACTGCTGTCCGCGATCGTCATCGCGGCCTTACCCCCCAGGAACAGATCACCGCCAAACGGATCATACACTTCCGGATCAGATTCCGGCTGCTGATTCAGCGGCAGCGCTCCCTGGCGCGTCATATCGGCAAGTTCCGACCAGACGTTCAGCCACTCCGTTGTATTGACAGTCATCTCTTCGGACTTGAGATCGAAAGTGTGGAGTCCAAGCGGCTCGGTATACGCCCGAATCCCCCAGAGCGGATCTTCTGCCAGAGTAGGCGTGAAGGACAAGCCGTAGACTGAACGACCTTGATCGTCCTGGCCGCTGGCTGCCCGGGTTAGAGCGAAAGCTTCTTCCCAGCTCAACCCATCTTCTGGAGGCTTAACGTTATTTTTTTCAAACCAATCGACATTGTAATAGAGGGCGGACGAAGCATATTCCGGAGCCAGAGCATGCAGTTCTCCGCCGCCCAATTCCTTCAGCCCCTCGATGACACCGGGAGCAAAATCTTCTTCTCGGTCGCCCGTCTGCTCCATATATGAAGTCAGAGGTTCTGTCCAGCCGCTGCTTACCGCACTGCGCAGGGTCTCTGCATCGAGAATCAGCACATCTACCGGGTTGTCTCCACTCGTCAGCTTACCCAGCTCTTTGATCGTGGCTGTCGTCCCCGCCTTTTCCGAGTCTGGAGCCAAATACCGATAACGCGAAGTATCTACCGCCGGTACAATCTCGACCTCCCATTCGGGATGGGTATATTCATAAATATCCGTATAGGCTTCCCGATAATAACGATCATTCATCTTGCCGGTCAAAATACCGATTCGCAGTTTGCCAAACGTCTGCTCCTGCTGTCGGTCTCCTCCGCCAGAAGCTTCATTATCCGAAGCCGAAGCTTCCGGCTGCGCCATACTTTTCTCCGAGAAGCAGCCCGGCAGCAGAAGCAGCGCAGCGAAGGCTGCGGCGATGCTCGTCCAGGACGAGCGAGTCCACCTTTTCATGGGCGTTGCCCCTCTCATCATCTGATGCGTTCTATGTAGTGCCTCTACTCTATGGAACGCCGGAGCCGATCAAATGGTTGCGGTCGTTATTAAACATATAAACCAACCGCCTATAGGTCTACTCGCCAATCCCAGGCTTGAGTTCCGTTTTCCCCACCTTTTTCTCTATACAAAAAAGGAGTCTGGCTGTCCGTTCGACATCAGGCTCCTTCATTCTTGAATGGTTGCAGATTAGGTTTGCGGCTTAGACGGAACGATTAACGCCCAAACGCCGACGGGTCTTCACGCCAGGACTTGAGCAGCTCCAGCTGGCTTTCCTGGATTGTGCCCAGTTCAAGAGCAGTCTGCATCAGCGCCGTGTAGTTGGACAATGTAGCCAGCGGCACCTGTTCATCGGCAAAAGCCTGCGTCGCGCGATCCAACTGATAGCTGAAGATCGCCAGTACAGCCAGCGGCTCGGCGCCCACTTCACGGATAGCCAGCGCCGCCTTGAGCGAGCTGCCGCCCGTTGAGATCAGGTCTTCGATGACGACAACTTTCTGACCTTCCTTAATCAGTCCTTCAATTTGATTCTGCTTGCCATGGCCTTTGGCCTTATCACGGATGTAAGCCATAGGCAGGTTCAGCTTCTGCGCCACCCATGCCGCGTGCGGGATGCCTGCTGTGGCTGTGCCTGCAATCACTTCCGCGTCCGGGTACTGGGTGCGAATCAGCTCCGCAAATCCTTCCGCAATCCGCTCGCGTACTTCGGGGTAGGCCATCGTCAGACGATTGTCGCAGTAAATGGGCGATTTGATCCCCGATGTCCAGGTAAAAGGCTCATCAGGACGCAGTGCGACCGCGCCAATATTCAGCAGATCTGCTGCAATTTTTGCTTCTGTTGTTGTATGTGTAGTCATCTCGTTATCTCCTCCAGCATTGGGATTGCTTGTCCATTCGTTTGCCGCCTGCTTAGATCCCGGCGCTCATATCCTCAATAATCCGCAGCGCTGCCGCTCTCGGATCAGCTGCGCCTGTAATCGGACGACCAACCACGATATAGTCGCTGCCTCCGGCAATCGCCTGTCCAGGCGTCTTGGTGCGTGACTGGTCATCTGCTGCACTGCCCGCCGGGCGGATGCCTGGCGTCACCGTCTTGAATTTTGCGCCGCATGCCGACTTGATGCCTTCGGCTTCAAGCGGACTTGCTACCACTCCATTCAGACCGGCTTGGGAAGCCAGCTTGGCATACCGAATGACCGAGTCTTCCACACTCCCGGGGATTCCAATCTGCTCATTCATGGTGGCCTGATCGGTGCTGGTCAGTTGGGTAACCGCAATCACCAGTGGACGATTCAGGGAAGAATCGCCTGCCAGGGCCTCTTCCACACCCTGAATGGCTGCTTCCATCATCTTGGAACCTCCGGCTGCATGGACATTGAACATATCTACGCCAAGCTTGGTGATACTGTTTGCCCCGCCTTTGACCGTGTTCGGAATGTCATGCATCTTCAGATCCAGGAATACGGAGTATCCCCGTGATTTCAGGTCCCTCACAAATTCTGGCCCTGCCTGGTAGAACAGCTGCATACCCACCTTCATGTAGCACGGAATACCCTCAAGCTGAGCAATCAGCTCTCCTGCCGAAGCCTGATCCGGGTAATCGAGGGCGACCATTAACCGCTGTGCCATCTGCGTCACCTTTGTCGAAATTGAAGTCATGCGTTTCCTCCATCTCATCAGATTCGGATTATTGGGTGGTTCTGGTTGAACGAGCGCATACGAGAGGCGCCCGCAGAATCTGCATGGCGCCTGTCGTCCGATCTTGATGTCTAATGATTGGTGTTTAATGATTGTGGATTAAATGTTCAGGGCGCCTACCGGCATCGCGCGGGACGTGAAGCTTACCGTCTCCAGCATGTCGAGCAGGGCAGCGACGGTATCCAGCGAGGTCATGCACACGACCCCATTCTCTACCGCTTCGCGGCGGATACGGAATCCGTCACGCGCTGGCGTCTTGCCTTTGGTCAGCGTGCTGAAGACGAAGTTGGCTTCGCCGTTTCTGATCTTGTCCAGAATGTTCGGTTCGCCTTCACTCAGCTTGTTCACGCGAGTCACCGGAATACCGGCTTCCTCCAGCGCTTTGGCTGTGCCGCCGGTCGCCATGATCGAGTAGCCCAGGGTGTAGAAGCCCTGCATTAGTTCAACCGCTTCTGCCTTGTCCTTGTCGGCTACGGTGACGATGATCGAACCTGTGGACGGAATCTTCATTCCTGCGCCAACCAGTCCTTTATACAGCGCTTTGGCATAATGCTTGTCGCGGCCCATCACTTCGCCCGTGGACTTCATTTCCGGTCCGAGAGTCGGCTCTACGCGGCGCAGCTTGGCAAACGAGAACACCGGTACTTTGACCGCGACTTGTTTGCTTTCCGGCCACAGGCCTTCTTTGTAGCTCAGATCCGCCAGCTTGACGCCGAGGATCGCCTGCGTGGCCAGATTGGCCATCGGAATATCCGTTACCTTGCTCAGGAACGGTACGGTACGCGACGAACGCGGGTTCACTTCGATGACATAGACTTCATCTTTGAAGATGACGAACTGGATATTTACCAGGCCGACCGTCTTGAGTTCCTTGGCGATGCGGATGGTGATGTCCACTACCTTGTCCTTGAGATCCTGTGACAGATGCTGCGGTGGATAGACCGCGATCGAGTCACCGGAGTGAACGCCTGCGCGTTCGATGTGCTCCATGATGCCCGGTACAAGCACGGTCTCGCCGTCGCAGATCGCATCGACTTCCACTTCCTTGCCCAGCATGTAGCGGTCGATCAGTACCGGATGTTCCGGATTGATCTTCACGGCTTCTTCCATATAACTGAGCAGTTCTTCGTCCGAGTAGACGATCTCCATGGCGCGTCCACCCAGGACATACGATGGACGAACGAGTACCGGATAGCCGAGGCTCTGCGCGGTATCCACGGCCTGATCGACCGAAGTGACCGTCTTGCCTGCGGGTTGAGCGATGCCCAGACGCGACAGCAGCGCTTCAAAACGCTTGCGATCTTCCGCTTCGTCAATGCTGTCCAGCGAAGTCCCCAGGATGTTGACTCCTGCGTCTTGAAGCGGCTTCGCCAGGTTGATCGCCGTCTGACCACCGAACTGCACGATGACGCCGATTGGCTGCTCCTGCTCGATCACGTTCATGACATCCTCGAAGAACAGCGGCTCAAAGTATAGGCGGTCGGATGTGTTGAAGTCCGTCGATACCGTCTCCGGGTTGTTGTTGATGATGACCGCTTCATAGCCCGCTTTGCGGATAGCCCACACGGCGTGTACGGTCGAATAGTCGAACTCGATGCCCTGACCGATCCGGATAGGGCCGGAGCCAAGCACGATGATTTTCTTTTTATCCGTCTGAGCAACTTCATTCTCCTGCTCGTACGTCGAGTAGTAGTATGGCGTCTCGGATTCAAACTCAGCCGCACAGGTATCCACCATCTTGTAGACAGGAACCAGGCCGATTTCTTTGCGGTAGGCGCGAACCTCGGCTTCCTTCGTCAGCTTGCCGCCTTCGCGTCCCGGAGCACGCAGCTCGGCAATCGCTCTGTCCGTGAAGCCCATTCTCTTCGCTTCATACAGCAGCTCATCGGTAAGCTCGTCCGTCTCAGCCAACACCGTCTCAAAGGCAACGATGCGTTCGATCTTATCAAGGAACCACCAGTCGATCTTCGTCAGATCCTGAATCTCTTCCAGTGCATAGCCGCGGCGGAACGCTTCAGCTACGAGGAACATTCTCTCGTCATCCGGCTTCGCCAGGCGCGAATCCAGTTCTTCCTTGGGAAGCTCATTGGCGCCCTTGAGCAGCAGTCGATGTGTACCAATCTCCAGCGAGCGAACAGCCTTGTGGATCGACTCTTCAAAGGTACGTCCGATGGCCATGACTTCGCCGGTGGCTTTCATCTGCGTGCCCAGTTTACGGTTGGCGCGAGTGAACTTGTCGAACGGCCAGCGCGGGATCTTCGATACGATGTAGTCCAGCGTAGGCTCGAAGCACGCGTAAGTCTGGCCAGTAACCGGGTTGACGATCTCATCCAGCGTATAGCCGAGAGCGATCTTGGCAGCCATCTTGGCGATCGGATAGCCGGTCGCTTTGGAAGCCAGCGCCGAGGAGCGGCTGACACGCGGGTTGACTTCGATGACATAGTATTGGAAGCTGTGCGGATCGAGTGCGAACTGCACGTTGCAGCCGCCTTCGATGTTCAGCGCGCGGATGATCTTCAGCGACGCGGAGCGCAGCATTTGATATTCGCGGTCAGACAGCGTCTGACTTGGCGCAACGACGATGCTATCGCCGGTATGTACGCCAACCGGGTCGAAGTTCTCCATATTACATACCACGATGCAGTTATCGTTGGCATCGCGCATAACTTCGTATTCGACTTCCTTCATGCCGGCGATGCTGCGTTCCACCAGACACTGGCCGATTGGGCTGTAGCGCAGACCCGAAGCGACGATGTCGCGCAGTTCTTCTTCGTTGGCGCAGATGCCGCCGCCTGTTCCACCCAGTGTATAGGCCGGACGCACGATGATCGGATAACCGATCTCGCCTGCAAAATCCAGAGCTTCTTCCAGTGTCGTTACGATTACGCTGTCCGGTACCGGCTGCTCCAGTTCGCGCATCAAGTCGCGGAACAGGTCGCGGTCTTCCGCTTTTTCAATCGAATGAAGCTGTGTACCGAGCAGCTTGACATTTTCGCTCTCCAGCACGCCAGCGCGTGCCAGCTCCACCGCCATGTTCAGACCCGTTTGTCCGCCGAGTGTCGGCAGCAGACCATCTGGACGTTCATGACGAATGACCTGAGTAACGAAGTCCAGCGTGATTGGCTCAATGTAGACTTTGTCAGCCATGTTGGTATCGGTCATGATCGTTGCCGGGTTGCTGTTAATCAGCACGACCTCAACGCCTTCTTCTTTGAGGGCTTGGCACGCCTGTGTACCGGCGTAATCGAACTCAGCCGCCTGACCAATGACGATCGGACCGGAGCCAATCACCAGGATTTTTTTGAGTTTATTGTTTTTCGGCATAATTAGCGTGCTCCTCTCATGGCGGCCATCATCGCCGCTTGACGCGGCTGTTTCGGACTGCTTTTCTTATATTCGCGGATCATCTCGATGAAGCGGTCGAACAGGTAGCTGTTATCGAACGGGCCTGGCGCAGCTTCAGGGTGATACTGCACCGAGAAGGCCGGGTAGCTCTTATGGCGGATACCTTCAATCGTCTTGTCGTTATTGTTGATGTGAGTCACTTCAAAATCGGTACCGGCCAGTGAATCTTCCTTGACCGTGTAACCATGGTTTTGCGAAGTGATATAGCAGCGTCCCGTCTCCAGTTCTTTGACCGGATGGTTGCCGCCGCGGTGACCGAACTTGAGCTTTTCGGTATCTGCTCCACCAGCCAGTGCCAGCAGCTGGTGTCCCAGGCAGATCCCGAAAATCGGATACTCGCCAAGCAGCTGTTTGAGTGTCTCGACTGCATGGGGAACGTCCTTAGGGTCTCCAGGGCCGTTGGACAGCTGGATGCCGTCTGGGTTGAGGCGTCGAATCTGTTCGGCTGTAATGTCCTGCGGAACGACCACGATGTCGCAGCCGCGGGCGCTCAGTTCACGCACAATGCCGCTTTTTGCGCCGTAGTCGATCAGGACGATGCGTTCACCGTGCCCTGGGCTGTTGTACACATGCGGTGTGGATGTCTTTTTCACCTGATCGTTGACCAGCACGGAAGCTTCCAACATCTCCTTCAACTCTTCGACCGGACGATCGCCAGCGGCGAGAATCCCGCGCATCGTTCCATGGTTGCGCAGCAGGCGGGTCAGCATCCGGGTGTCGATGTCGCTGATCCCCACGATGCCATGCTCCTTGAGCAGCTCGTCCAGCGTGTATTCCGCACGCCAGTTGCTTGGCACTGGCTCATAGCGCCGTACGACGAAGCCGTTCACGAACGGTCGAACCGATTCAAAGTCGTCGCGGGTGATGCCATAGTTGCCGATCAGCGGGTAGGTCATGGTCACGATCTGATTGCAGTACGATGGATCGGACAGCACCTCTTGATAACCTGTAATTCCCGTATTGAATACAACCTCGCCAGTTGTGTCGCCTTGCGCACCGAACGAGCGGCCTGTGAACAGAGTGCCGTCTTCGAGCAGAAGTTTTGCCTGCATGATGTGGAATCCTCCTTATATATGAAGAAATGCTTTTGGGTGTATGTGTGATGACTCTAATGAACCGGAAAGGTCGATCTAGGCGTTGACGTTCTGGGCGTGCTCGGCACCGAATACCGCGCGGCCGCTTACGAAGGTTGCCACAGGCCATCCTGCCAGCTTCCAGCCTGTGAATGGCGTATTCCGTCCCTTGGTGGCGAACTCAGCGGGATCAACCGCCTTCTCCAGTTCCAGGTCGATGATCGTCAGGTCGGCAGTCGCTCCGACTTCAAGCTTGCCGGATTCCAGTCCGAATACGCGAGCCGGGTCCTGCGTCATTCGACGGACGAGGAAGTCGAGGCTCCACAGACCGGTCTGGACAAATTTCGTATACAGCAGCGGGAAGGCCGTCTCGAAGCCCACGATGCCAAACGGTGCAAGCTGCATGCCTTTCGCCTTTTCCTCTTCACTGTGCGGCGCATGGTCGGTGACGATGATGTCGATTGTGCCGTCTTCCAGCGCTTCGATGCAGGCGGCTACATCGCGCGGTGTACGCAGCGGTGGATTCATTTTCCAGTTGGCATCCATCCCCGGAATGTCCTCATCCGACAGCACCAGATGGTGCGGGCATACTTCGGCTGTAACCTTCACCCCGATGGACTTCGCCAGGCGGATCAAGCGGATGGACTGTTCGGTGCTGACATGGCAGACATGGTAATGCACGCCTGTGGCTTCAGCCAGCAGCACGTCGCGTCCTACATGGATGGCTTCAGACTCGTTAGGAATTCCTTTGATGCCGTGCTTTTTCGCAAAGTTGCCTTCGGAGACATACAGACCTTTGACCAGGGAGTCGTCTTCACAGTGCGCGATGACCGGCATGCCCAGCTCGGCGGCCTTCGTCATGGCATCCTTCATCATCTGTGCGTTCTGCACGCCGACTCCGTCGTCTGTAAACCCGATCGCACCTGCGGCTTTCAGTGCTTCAAAGTCCGTCAGCTCGCGTCCCAGTTCGTTCTTCGTGATCGCTGCGTAAGGCAGCACGTTTACCAGATTGGCTTCCTTGGCTTTGTCCAGTATCAGCTTGACCGTCTCGGGGTTGTCCGTGACCGGCTTGGTGTTCGGCATGCAGGCGATTGTGGTGAATCCGCCCTGCGCCGCTGAACGTGCGCCTGTCTCAATCGTTTCTTTATGTTCAAAACCCGGTTCGCGCAGATGGACGTGCATGTCGATCAGACCCGGTGTGACCAGCTTGCCCTGTGCGTTGTAAACAGTCAGCTGTTCGCCGCTCACGTCGCTGGCAGCAGGCTGATCTTGTTCACCCGTCAGCGCCAGCACTTTGCCTCCGCCAATCAGGATGTCGCTCTGCCGCAGTTCTCCATCTTCGCCCAGCACTTTCGCGTTTTGAATCCATACATCCACGTTCGTATAAGTCGTCATTGTTCAAAGTCCTCCCGATTCCGTTCTCGATCTGGTTCAGCCGCCGTTCGCTCTATATGCTTTCCATCCGTTTACTCTATCGCTTCTCCGCTTCATCGCCGCATTTTAACGCAGTGCGCGTTCGACAACCGCCATGCGGACAGGTACACCGTTCTGCATTTGCGGGAAGATCCGCGAGTTCGGTGCTTCGACCAGCTCGCTATCAATCTCCACATCACGGTTGACCGGAGCCGGGTGCATGATAATCGCATGGGATTTCATCCTGGCGGCCCGCTCTGTCGTCAATCCGTATTGTGCCCGGTATTCATCCGCCGACTTGAGGATGCCTTCGGCGTGGCGTTCGAGTTGCACCCGCAGCATCATGACTACATCTGCGTCCAGTGCTTCTTCCATCGTGACATATGGTGCATGAGCTTCAAGCTCCGGCGCCCGCATGCTGTCCGGTGCGCAGAACTTTACGTTGGCTCCCAGTGCTTTCAGTGCCCACAGATTGGAGCGGGCCACGCGGCTGTGCTTGATGTCCCCAATGATCGAGACAGTCAGCCCGCGAATCTCGCCAAACTGCTTACGCATCGTGTAGAGATCCAGCAGCGCCTGCGTAGGATGCTCGTTGTTGCCGTCTCCAGCGTTGATGAGCGGCACGCGCACATGCTGGGCCAGTTCGTCGAGTACGCCGATCGGCTTTAAGCGGATGACGCCTGCGTCGATGCCCATGCTCTCCAACGTGCGAACCGTGTCATAGATCGACTCGCCTTTTTCGACGCTGGAAGCTGCGGCTGCGAAGTTCAGCACCTGTGCACCCAGTCTTTTCTGCGCCATCTCGAAGGAGAAACGGGTTCGGGTACTGTTTTCAAAAAACATATTGGCGATAAACCGATGTTCCAGAACCGGGATGCGTTTCTCTTCGTGCCCTTCCCAGTAAGCCGCACGCTTGAGCAGCGATTCAATCTCGGCGGCACTCAGGTCTTTCAGACCCAGCAGCTGTCGATCACGGAGTGAAGGCTGGTATGCGATCATACGAGCACCTCCCGGCGGCTGCTAATGCGAACCTCGTCACTGTCATCAATCTCACTAAGGGCAACTTCGATCTCTTCCGTTCGGGAAGTCGGCACGTTCTTGCCCACGTAATCCGCGCGGATCGGCAGCTCACGGTGTCCACGGTCGGCGAGTACAGCAAGCTGGATCATCTGCGGTCGTCCGCAGTCCATCAGGGCGTCCATCGCAGCGCGGATCGTCCGGCCGGTGTAGAGCACATCGTCGAACAGGATCACTTTCTTGCCTTCAATCGAGACATCCGAGTCCGCGAACAGCTGCTGGCAGTCCACTGTCGATTCGCCTGCTGTGCGGTCATCGCGGTAAGAGCTGATGTCGATCTCTCCGCAGGCTACCGGCGTTCCTTCGATCTCGAAGATCCGTTTGGCAATTCGCTGAGCCAGTGGCACGCCGCGCGTCTTGATGCCTACCAGCACGCAGCCCTCGATGCCTTTGTTCTTCTCCAGAATCTCATGGGCAATCCGGGTTAATGCTCGGCGAATGGCGGCTTCATCCATAATGACGTGAGTTTCGTTCATGCTTGTGCGCCTCCTCAGGCAAAAGGTTGGTGTCACCCTTCGGCCCCGTGAACGTCGGTTTCTTTCTGCTCAACTCATGCAAAAAGACCCCTTGCCCGAGTGGACAAGGGGTCGAAATCGACACATGGATGCGACGAAAAGTTCCGGAAAATAGTCCGCTCTCGGCGGATGCCTCTCCAGTGAATCGTCGTTCACGTTACCTTGCCAGTCTCACGGGACTGAATTAAAGGTGCTATTCATTGGGCGCAGCCTGCGCCTCTGTTGCAATGAATTATGACAGAAGGGTGTCCTCCTGTCAACCACCCACCTTACCTTGCTTCCTCGCCATGCCTTTTTACAGACATTAACCGCGAGGCTTTCATGCAGCCTGTATGCGCACAACCCAACTTAACTCGGGATGTCATTGTTTTTGTATTTATAATTATACATTTAATTGTTGTATTTATTCAAGTGTTTTTACTATTATATTTGTCGGCTTCAGTGGGGTTTTTTATCGAAAACGTTTGCTTGATTTTCGGAAAGGTTCTGCCGACATATAGAGTGTACGTGCAGAGGAGGAGATTAGTAGATGACATTTTTTAAGAAACGTACCTTTTCATTATCTTTAGGCAACAAACTGCTGATTTTTTTCTCCGTCGTTCTGGTGGTCTCACTGCTGGCCTCCGCTTGGTTATCCTATCGCCTGGCCGAATCGGCGATGAGTAACGAGCTGATTAAAAGCGCTTCTTCCAGTGTGCAGACGATGAATTCGGTGATTGAACGGGATCTGAACTCTCGAATCGCAGCAGTCGATTATCTGGCTGATACCTTAAACGCGACGTCTTTTGAAAACGAAGGATCGGCTGTTGGAGTAACCAACGCCGCTCTGAAGACTTATGATCTCGCGCAAAACGATGTGGATCTGGCTTATGCCGGCTCGTCCAAAGGCATCTACATCGCTTCGACTTACGACAACCTCCCGGATGGTTATGATCCACGTACCCGGGACTGGTATGGCGCTGCGATGAAGACGCCGGGCAAAGTCGCGGTGACGGAACCTTATATCTCGGCTTCGACGGGCAAAGCAGGCATTACCGTCGCCAAGACGCTCAAGGATGGCAGCGGCGTGGTCGGCATCGATCTGTCGATTGATTCCCTGCTCAAAACGACGGAAAGCATCCACATTGGTTCCGGCGGATATGCGTTTATCGTATCGTCAAGCGGAACATATATCTCGCATCCTACCGTTGAGGCTGGCTCCAGCAACAGCATTTCCATGCAGTTGGCTGCACAAAAGACGGCTGAAGGGCGCTTCGATTATACGTTTGAAGATCAACCGAAAGTGCTGGTCTACGAAAAGAACGCCGTGAGCGGATGGATCATTGCAGGCAGTTATTATCAAAAAGAAGTGACTGACGCTTCCCAGCCGATTCTCTATCGCCTGTTGATTGTCCTGGCGGTAGCGCTGATCGTTGGCGGAACCGCCGTATGGCTGTTGACCCGCTCGATCGCCCGCCGTCTGCGCCGTGTTTCGGTTGCTGCTGAAGCGATCAGCTCAGGTGATTTGACCGGTTCGATCGAAGACAAAGGCAGTGATGAAATCTCCAAGCTGGCGGATGCGTTCCAGAACATGAATACGTCGCTCAGTGGATTGGTTCGTTCCATTACCTCTTCCGTATCGGATGTAGCGGCTTCATCCGAGCAGCTTAGTGCCAGCGCCGAACATACCGGCAAGGCCAGCCGTCAAATTACGGAAGCCATTGAAGGCTTTGCCGTCAGCAGCGAACGTCAGAGCGAAAACGTGGCGGGCAGCTCGCAGCGGTTGGCTGAAGTCTTTGAACAGCTGTCCGAACTGCGTACCGGCTCCGAACGCTTGGCTTCGTCTTCTCGTCAGGCATCGGAAATGGCGGGTGAAGGCGATCAATTGGTCGAACTGACGCTTCAGCGGATGCGCGAGATTGACGACTCCGTCCGTGCAGGCGGCGAAGTGATCTCGGGACTGGCCGATAAGTCGAAGACCATCACCAGCATCCTTCAGACGATCGATGAGATCGCCTCCCAGACCAATCTGCTGGCCCTTAACGCCTCGATTGAAGCAGCAAGAGCGGGAGCCGCAGGTCAAGGATTCACCGTCGTAGCGAGTGAAGTCAAGAAATTGGCGCAGCAATCGGCGGATTCCGCCAAGATGATCGAAGGCCTCATTCAGGACATCGTCTCGGATATTCAAGCATCGCTGAAGACCTTCGTTGAGATTCGCTCCTCGGTAACGGGCAGCCTGGAGAGCGCAGAACTGACCGCAAGCAATCTGCGTCAGCTTCGAGAGTCGGCAGAGTCTGTGTCTACAGATCTAAGTGGCATGAATACTCGTCTTGGCGAAGTGGTTGGTCATGCCGAAGAAGTGGCTCAGGCCGTACACGAAATCTCACGTGCTGCCGAAGCCAATCAGTCCGGCACCCACGAGATTGCAGCCGCAGCCGAGCAGCAGTTGGCCTCGATGGAAGAGATTCGGGAGTCTTCCGCTTCACTCGCCGATTTGGCTGAACAGCTGCAAGGCGAAGTGGAACGCTTTAAGATCAACTGATGATGGTTTTCCGTCTGCTATAAGCTAATGAAAACAAAAAGAGCTTTCCACCTAGGGAAAGCTCCACGCCGCCGAGGGAACTCCTCGGCGGCTTTTTGCTTGCAGATCGGGACTACCGCTTTTTCAACTTTCTACTTAACACTCTACTTAATTTTCTATTCAACTCTTTATTTGACCTCTTCTTGGATCGTTCAGTCAAACTCCAGGTTATTTTCCGTATATTCAATCTCTGAGCTACAGTTCCGCATCTCCAAGTGTCATTGCCCAACGATCCGGATCAACGTCTTTGACGAATTCGCCTACTCCCAGCGTCTTCATTCCTGCTGCCTTGGCAGCCTGAATGCCCGCTGGTGCATCTTCGACTACCCAACATGCGCCAGCCGGGACGCCCAGACGTTCAGCCGCCAGCAGGAAAATATCAGGTGCGGGTTTGCTGTGCGTCACATCGGCTCCGGTAACTACAGCGTCGAAGGTGTCCGACAATCCAATCCGTTCCAAAATAAAATCTGTATTTTTGCTGGAAGAGCCGATCGCTGTTCGCAGCCCCTTTTCTTTGGCCCGATCGATCCAGGTCAGCACGCCTGGCAGAATATCTGCGGGGGTCAGCTCGGTTAGCAGCCCGCGATAGATCTCGTTTTTCTCCTCCGCCAGCTTTTTCTTCTCCTCAGCTGAGTAAGGCCGCGAAGCTAACTCCAGCAGAATCTCCAGGCTCTCTTCCCGGCTTACTCCTCGCAGCAGGACATTGCGGTTCTCGTCAAAAGGTACACCCTCGCGGTCTGCGATCTGCTTCCAGGCTCGATAATGATAATGGTCGGTGGATACGATAACTCCGTCAAGGTCAAAAATAATGGCTTGTGTCTCCAACAATCAAACACTCCTTCTCGGTAAGTAAGATTCTGCTGCTGTCCTCTTGCCGCTCGTAGGTCAAACGTTTGCACCAGATGACAAAAGTCTCCCTCTCTTTTATACCCGATCACTTCCCCATTTTCCTGCTTATACAAAAAAAGCTTTTTACCCATGGGGGTAAAAAGCTTTTTCCAATAGTTAAAGTTGAGGCTTAAAATTCAAATTCAACGTCGCTCAGACGGCGTTTAATTTCTTGAATTACGCGTTTTTCTTCTTCTTCCCCTTTGGCTTCAAAGGTTACGGAGAAGCGTACGAACGAACCGGCATCATCCCAAGGCACCGTAGAAATCAGTTTTTCACGGATCAGGAACTGCGAGAACGCTTCGCCGCTGTCGAAGCTTTGTCCGCCCTTGATGCCTTTTGGCGCCTGCACGTACAGGAAGAACGAACCTTTTGGCTTGGAAGCCGTGAAGCCCAATTCATTCAATGCCCCAACGAGCATGTCATGACGGCGGGAGTATTTCTCCGCGATGGCTTCCGTAATCTGCGGATTAGCCAGACCGTACGCAGCCGCTTTCTGAATCGCAATGAACTGACCGGAGTCATTGTTGTCCTTCACGTCGCTGAACGCTTTGACGATCAGCGGGTTGCCCGCTACAAAGCCAATTCTCCAGCCAGTCATGTTGTACGACTTGGACAGGGAGTGCAGCTCGATGCCAACATCCTTGGCTCCTGGTGTGCTCAGGAAGCTGAGCGGCTTCAGACCATCATAAGTCAGCGCCGCGTACGGAGCATCGTGCACGACGATCACTTCGTTGGCTTTGGCCCATTCTACGACTTTTGCGAAAAATTCTGGCGTTGCGCTGGCACCGGTTGGGTTGTTTGGATAGTTCAGGTACAGCAGCTTCGCACGTTTGGCGATGTCGGCTGGGATAGAATCGAGATCCGGCAGGAAGTCATTTTCCTTCGTCAGCTGAATGTTGTAGACTTCGCCGCCCACGTATTTGGTATGCGTGCCCAGAACCGGGTAGCCCGGAACCGTCAGGATGGATACATCCCCCGGATTGATGAAGACGGACGGAAGCATCGCCAGGGCGGGTTTCGACCCGATGGAGTGCACGATCTCAGTCGTTGGATCGATGCCTTCGACTTTGAAGACGTCCGCCAGATATTGGGCTGCCGCTTCCTTGAACGCCGGGATGCCATTGTCGGCATATCCACGGTTTTCCGGCTTCGCTGCTTCTTCAGCAAGCTTGGCTACGATTCCCGCATCCGCCATTTCGTCCGGCTCGCCGACGCCCATGTCGATCAATTCTACATCAGGGAAAGCTTGACGTGCAGCTGCTTTGGCACGTTTGATCTTCTCAAATTTATAGATGTTGGTGTCCTTCCCGTAGTTTGCGCCGCCGATGCGGTCAGCAAATACTTGTTGGACGTAAGTATTTTGATATTCTTCGATACTCATGGATAGGTCATCTCCTCAAAGCAGATTGGTCTATGTTCCATGATGCCGCAGATTGCGGGATGGGAACATGGATTATGTGGCGGAAAATTTGGGTTTTGCGGACGGTCGGGCTGGGGTGGAGTGACGCTCCGGGGAGGAGGGGCCTGCGGGTCGCTGTTCCAGTCCGGTTTTCTCCCATTTGACTAAGAACACGGCTGGTGGTAAAAAACCGGACTGCAAAGGCGATCACTTCGTTCCCTTCGGCTCCCTCCTCCCCTTCGCTCCGCCTTCCCGTGCGCAGTGGGTAGAGATAAGAGCGAGTTGAGCGCTGTGCGCTCCTCGCGCCTATTGTTTAGGCGATTCACAGATCAAAAGAAAAAGAGGGCTCCGCGTTGCGAATCGCCAAAGGGCTAGTTCTTGAGTTCATGCAAATTGGCTGCTTCAGAGCCCCAGTCTCCAGAATCAGCGGCTGCGAAGATGCAGCAGAAGATCTTCCAGGTCGGTGGGAAGAGGAGCCGAGAATTCCAGACGTTCTCCCGTGGTTGGATGCGTGAATCCAAGAGAAGCGGCGTGCAGAGCCTGGCCCTGCATCTTGAGGCCACGACCACCGCTGCGACCGTACATGGGATCGCCCACCAAGGGGTGGTCGATGAATTTCATGTGGGCGCGGATCTGGTGGGTACGACCAGTCTCCAACTTCAACTCCAGCAGGGTATAATCACCGAAGCGTTCAATGACGTTAAAATGAGTGATTGCATGTTTGCCACCGGAAGAAACAACGGTATACATCTTGCGATCATGAGGATCACGGGCCAGATTGGCATCAATCGTACCTTGATCGTGGGCAATATTGCCATGTGCCAGTGCGTTGTAGATGCGGCTCACGGAGTGTTCCTTGAGCTGCGCAGCCAGCGAAGCATGAGCTTTGTCATTCTTGGCCGCCATCAGCAGTCCGCTGGTGTCCTTATCAATTCGGTGGACAATACCCGGACGCAGTTCGCCATTAATGCCGGACAGGTCCTTGCAGTGGAACATGAGCGCATTCACCAGCGTACCCGACGAGTGACCGACCGCCGGATGAACAACCATGCCACGCGGCTTGTTCACGACGATGACATCGGCATCTTCATACACGACGTCAAGCGGAATATCTTCCGCTACAATATCGACCGTCTCAGGGGCGGGCACACGAACTTCAACCGTCTCGCTTTCAGCCAGCTTATAGTTGGCTTTGACGCTGCGGCCATTCACAGTTACATGTCCCTGTTCGATCCATAATTGGATCTGCGAACGTGACACTTCATCTTCCATCGCCTCGGTGACGTACTTGTCGAGACGCTGTTTTTTGTATTCCGCCGCTACAATCCATTGCAGCGTTTCTTCCGTTCCGTTCTCCTCCACCGAAGCGGGCAGTCCGTTACGTGAGTTGTCTGTCATGTTTATTCCTCCGAGCGTTGTTCAAGCTTCTCTGTAGGGGGCTGCGTGCTTGCAGCATCTGGCCGACGGGTATCCAGCAGAGTATCGAGGATAATCAAGACTACCCCCACCACGATGCAGGAATCGGCGACGTTGAAGATCGGGAAGCTGTAGCTGCCGAAATTGAACAGGAAAAAGTCTACGACTTCGCCCATACGAATCCGATCCAGGAAGTTGCCGATCGCTCCGCCCAGAACGAGACTAAGCGCGATAGGCAGAAGGCGAGCCGAACTGTTGGTCTTTTTGATGCGACGCAGGTACCAGATGATGCCGGCCACAACCAGCAGAGTCACCGGAATGAAGAACCACTGCATCTCCTGCAAAATGCCGAAAGCCGCCCCTCTGTTGCGGTGGGACGTCAAGATGAAGAAATTGCCGATAACCGGAATTTGTTCGCCGATCTCCATGCGCGTAGCGATCAGGTACTTGGTTCCTTGGTCAATCAGGATAGCCACAAGCGCGATTACATAATAAATCACGTTAATCCGTCACCTCATACCTCTTTTAAGATACCTTCAAGTTGGCGCCGGCAAGGCGGTAGAGGCGCTTCTGCCGACTCGTCTATTGTAGCACAGCGCTGAAGAAAGCGTCTATCGCCTCAGGACCTTGAGTCCGACACATGAAGCGGCGCCCGTACCTTTTGTCCCGTACGGGCGCCGCTTGGCTGTGCCTGCTGTAACTCTATAGTGCTATGCAGCTGTCCCTTTTTTATCCGACAGCGATGCCGACTTCCTTGCCGTTCAGCGTCACGCGTTCCATGCCTTCGCGGCTGCCAAACGATACGTCATTGACCAGTACATTCTCACGCAGAACCGTATCGAATGCTTGGAGAGCCGCTTGCAGTTCAGCATCGACGTCCAGCACCAGGTCGATACGCTGTTCCACCTTGAGATCGAGCTTTTTCCGCGTATCCTGCACGGCACGTACAATCTCACGGACCCAACCTTCCTGCTCCAGTTCAGGCGTTACGTCAGTATTCAGCGCTACAGTCAGCCCGTAACCCGATGCGGATGCGAAGCCTTCTTTGGCCTTCTTCTCGATCAACAGTTCCTCGCTGGTAACCTGAAGTTCTTCGCCCTCCGGCGAAGTGATATTGAACGAACCGCTGTCCACCACCGCACGTGTCTGATCTGCCGTCATGCCTTTGAAGTGATTTTGCAGGAAACCGACGTTTTTGCCGTATTTCTTACCCGCTACTTTCAGATTCAGCTTGAGCGTGTAATCTACGAAGTCGCTGTCTCCCGTTTCCACGTGGATGTCCTTGACGTTGATCTCTTCCTTGATGATGTCCATATAATCGGCCAGGTCGAACTCCCGATCCATGGACACGATCAGCTCCGAGAGCGGCTGGCGAGTCTTGAGGCTGTTCTCATTCCGCACGTTGCGGGCAAGTTCCACGATCTGCTGCGACGTCTTCATATCGCGCTCCAGCGCGGCATCGATCAGCGAAACGTCGGCTTCCGGATAATCAGCCAGATGCACGCTCGTTTGACCGCCAAGGTTGCTGTACAGGTCTTCCGCCAGCACCGGCATGAACGGCGCAATCAGGCGAGCCAACGTGGACAGAACCTGGGTAAGCGTGCGATACGCATCCAGCTTGTCTTCAGTCAGGCCGCTGCCCCAGAACCGATCACGCGAACGACGAATGTACCAGTTACTCATCCCATCGACAAACTCTTCAATCGCCTTGCCCGCAGTCAGGAAGTCGTTATCCGAGAGCGCTTCGTTCGCCACTGCCACCACACTGTGCAAGCGGGACAGAATCCAGCGATCCAGACGGCCGGCTGGCACCTGGAATGGATGCTCCAATGGATCGAAACCGTCGATGTCGGCATACAAGGTCAGGAACGCATGCGTATTGACGATGGTGTCTACAACCTTCGATTTGGCTTCGCCTACGACACTCTTCGAGAAGCGCTTCGTATTCCATGGTGCGCTGTCAGCCAGCATCACCCAACGGAACGCGTCCATGCCATACTCTTCCAGCACTTCCCAAGGATCGATGACATTGCCTTTGGACTTGGACATTTTCTGGCCATTCTCGTCCAGGATGTGCCCGGTCGCCATAACCGATTTGTACGGCGCTTCGCCTGTAATCATCGTCGAGATGGCCAAGAGGCTGTAGAACCAGCCGCGTGTCTGGTCGATGCCTTCGACGATCATGTCCGCCGGATACTGGGCTTTGAACGCTTCTTCATTTTCAAACGGATAATGCTGTTGGGCAAATGGCATCGAACCACTGTCGAACCAGACATCGATAACTTCCGGTGTACGAGTCATGACCGCGCCTTCGGCAAACGGCGACTTGAGCTTGATCGCATCCACGTAAGGTTTATGCAGCTCGATGTCTTCCGGTACAAAATCGACAGCGCGTTCGCGCAGATCGGCGATACTCTTGGGTGCATACTGCTTGCCCGTTTCTTCGCAGACCCAGACGTTCAGCGGCGTGCCCCAGTAGCGGTTACGGCTGATGTTCCAGTCGATCAGGTCATCCAGGAATTTGCCGAAGCGACCTTCGCGGATGTGATCCGGATACCATTTGACGCCTTTATTATTTTCGATCAGCTTGTCCTTAACGGCTGTTGTCTGGATGAACCAGCTGTCTGTTGCGTAATAAAGCAGCGGCGTATGGCATCTCCAGCAGAACGGATAGCTGTGTTCATATTTTTCCTTGCTGTACAAGCGGCCTTTTTCCGACAGGTATTTGACGATCTCGATGTCCGTCTCGCCGTCTTTGACAAAGCGTCCTGCAAAGTCGGTCACTTCGGCTACGAAACGTCCCTGCGAATCCACGAGGTTGATAAAGCTGATGCCGTTCTCGCGGCAGACACGATAGTCATCTTCACCATGAGCAGGAGCCAAGTGTACGACGCCTGTACCGCTGGAATCTGTAACGAAGTCAGCGCCCAGAATGATATGGCCTTTTTCCGGGGTAAAGTAATGGAACGGTGCATCATAGCTCAGGCCGACCAGTTCGGAACCTTGCAGTTCGGACAGGGTTTCGTAGTCGCCTTTCAGCACGCTGTCCGTCAGGTTCTTCGCCAGAATCAGCACTTCGCCGTCTTGTTTGACTTTTACATACGTCATGCTTGGATTCACAGCCAGTGCGATGTTCGATGGCAGTGTCCAAGGCGTCGTCGTCCAGGCCAGCACATATTCGCCGTTTTCCAGCTTGAACTTGGCGGTTGCGCTCAGATCCTTGACGTCTTCATAACCCTGCGCCACTTCGTGGGAACTCAGCGTAGTCTGGCAGGAAGGGCAGTATGGGCTAACGCGGTGTCCACGGTACAGCAGGCCTTTTTCATGGATCGTCGCCAGCAGGTTCCATACGCTCTCGATATATTTGTTATCCAGCGTGATATACGGGTTATCGAGGTCTGTCCAGTAGCCGATGGCTTCGGTCAGATCGCGCCACTGTTTCTCATACGTAAAGACGCTCTCTTTACACTTCTTGATGAACTTCTCTACGCCGTATTCTTCGATGTCGTGTTTGCCGGAGATGCCAAGCTGCTTCTCAACGCCCAGCTCAACCGGCAGTCCGTGGGTGTCCCAGCCGGCTTTACGTACCACGTGGAAGCCTTTCATCGTCTGATAACGGCCTACAAAGTCCTTGATGACGCGTCCCAATACGTGTCCGATATGCGGAACCCCATTGGCAGTTGGCGGTCCTTCGTAGAAGACGAAGTTAGGCTTGCCTTCCCGGTTCTCAATCGACTGTTTAAACGTATCTTCTTCGTTCCAGCGCTTCAGCACCCGAAGGTCACGCGCCCGTGCCTTTTCTTTCACATCGACTCTTTGCATCGTTGTCGGCTCCTTTTTGGATAAAAAATAAAACCCCGCCCCTGGAAAGGGACGAGGTTTGCTCGCGTTACCACCCTTGTTTCGCCTGCTTCCCCCAATTGCCCGAATCAACGGACGATCAGATCGAGTGCAGCCAGGCGACACCTTGTCTCCGCGTCAAAAACGCGGGGCCGCTGTAACGGTCGGCTTCCGATGCGACCTACTCTCTTCCTGCCAATCACCATCAGGCAAAAAGAATTCGAGCGCACTTCTCCGGGATGATCTTCCGTCTAGGTTTCGTACACCGGCTTGCAGCTCATAAAGGCCCGGCTCTCTGGAGAACGAATGACATGACGTACTGTTCCCATCTTGGAATTTGGTTCATGATTGATTAGATAAAAGACCGCGCCCTGGGCGTGGTCTTTTATTTATAGCGCTATATGTGCCGATTGTCAATACTGAACCTTAATACGATTCACTCGCACGGCGGTCCGATTGCGCTTGTTCCATCTCACGGTCCAGCTCACGGCTCTGACGATCCAGCGCTTCCCAACCGTCCTGACTGAGCAGATCCAATTGAGCTTCAATCAGCGTCCGGAAGCGGGTGCGATAGATGGAAGCCTGCTTCTTGAGTTCTTCCATCTCCACGGCGACTTTGCGCGATCTGACGAGCGCTTCGTTGATGATACGATCGGCATTTTTCTCCGCTTCTTTCACCACCAGCTGGGCTTCCTTCTTCGCGTTGCCGCGAACTTCATCCGCCGCTTCCTGAGCGACAATGATCGTCTTACTCAGCGTCTCTTCCAGGTTCATAAAGTGGTTTAGACGTTCCTCCATCGAAGCCATACGATGCAGCAGATCTTTATTTTCACGAATCACGCTCTCATAATCCTTGATGACCTGATCCAGAAACTCGTTCACTTCATCTTCGTCGTATCCCCGTAGACGCCGGCTGAACTCCTTATTATGTATATCCAGCGGTGTTAATGCCATGATGTGCACCTCCATTGTATTAAGCACGCTGCCAACCCCTCGGCAGAAGCAGCCGGCCATGTCCGGTTCCGTGCATTACCCGGCTTCGCATTAAACGAAGCCGCCCCATTCGGTTTTATCGGAATTTCGACGCCCAGACGTGAATTCCTGCCTTGCTTCATACAAATTTGCCGATTCGGATGCGATAACGGCCTTTCTTGGTCAGATCGCCGACCTCCAGCACCCGGAATCGTCCGAATCCCTGAAGAGAAACGGTATCCCCTTCTCGCAGCGTCTTGGAAGGATCTTCTTCCACCTTCCAATTTACCCGACATCGCCCTGCCTTAATCGGTGCGAGGATCTTTGCCCGGCTCATGCGATAGACATCACTTGCGATGCCATCCAGCCGAGGAGAAGCGACCGTCAGTTCCATCTCCGCCAATTCCGACTCGGAGGAGAGCAGCGAATCAATCGGCAGCACTTCGGTGAAGACGCTGACCCGGTGCACCTGTCGAAGCTCCAGATTAAGAAAATCCGCGATCTCGGCGGCCGCCACAATGTGGCATCCGTCTTCGCGCGGATGGATGTCGCCGATCTTGGTACGTTTTATCCCCAGTCCCAGAACCGATCCCATATAGTCACCATGCCCGATCTCGGCAAAGCGGGTATCCGCTGGCGTGATCGACAGCACGGTTAATTTCATATCTTCGTCGTCCAGATCGCGGTAATCCGGCGCAATCAGCGCTCGCTTGCGCTCTGCGTACGGACTCCCGCCATCCAAACGAATCTTCACATCCGGCTGCGAATGAGCCAGCATGTTCAGAATCTGAATCTGTCTCGGGTCAAGGAAGTCAGTCAGCTTCAGCTCATGATAACGGGCTGCGCCCTCCAGCCATTCGTTGGCCCGGTCCACAAATTCGCGTTCATCCGGATGAACGTGCTCGTACATATTTTTGGACATTCCTTACGCTCCTTCTTGCCTGCTCTCTCTGTTTACGCCACGGCTCGAATCAACAGCCAGAATAGGTACATGACGCCGCGCTGCACGAACTGAAGCACGAAGAACGCTACGATCGGAGAAATATCCAGCATGCCGCCGATTGGCGGAATGAAGCGGCGGAAGATGGAGAGATAAGGCTCGGCAATTTTGCCCAAGATGACACCAACCTGGCTCTCGCGTACATTCGGCACCCAGGACATCAGGATATAAATAATCAGAATCCAGGAATAGATCGTAAATAGTGCCGGAATATAACCATAAATCCGAATCAGCAATTCTACCAAGCTATCGTCACCTCATTTGATTAAATTCTCGATCCTCACGGACCAAATCGGCAATGGTTCCCTCGACTTCTACAGTATCCGGCGTGCAAAGGAAAATATCGCCGCCGACCTTGGCAATGTTGCCGTTGATCGCATAGACCGTACCAAACAGAAAATCGATAATTCGCTTGGCAAGATCAGGTCGAACCTGCTGAAGGTTGACCACAACCGAACGATGCGCCCGCAGATGATCGGCAATCTGTTGAGCGTCATCATACGTACGAGGCTCCGACAGAATCACTTTGACATTTTTCTGCGAATGAATGCTCACCACATTGTTCGACTTCCCATTCTTGCGCAGCTCCTGACTGGGAGCATTATCATACTGCGGTTCTTCCTGCTCGACCACCCGCTCAACGATCTCTTCTTCTTCCTGAAGGCCGAGAAAATTCATAAAGCGATTCATGACACCCATCGTCAGTCCTCCTCTTTTCCTACCAGAATAGACCCCAGACGCAGCCAGGTTGCCCCTTCTTCAATCGCCACTTCAAAATCGCCGGACATCCCCATCGACAAATGTTTAATCGGCTTGGACGATGCTCCGCGCGTATTCAGCTCATCGCGCAGCTCGCGCAATCCGCGAAATACCGGGCGTGCCGCTTCCGCATCCCCTTCAAGAGGCGCCATCGTCATCAGACCGATAACCTCAACATGAGGATACTGCTCCATCTGCTGAATAAATTCAAACGCTTCTTCGGGCCGTATGCCGGACTTCGATTCTTCGCCCGATATATTGACCTGGACAAAAGCCTTGATCGTCAGATCGGCTGCTGCCGCCTGCCGCTCCAATTCCTTGGCAAGCGACAAACGATCCAGCGAATGAAGATACCCGAACTTGCCGATCACGTCTTTGACCTTGTTGCTTTGCAGTTGACCGATAAAGTGCCAGACGCCTCGCTCACCGAGCGCTTCCCATTTGGGTTTGGCGTTCTGCCAGCGATTTTCTCCAATATGAAGGATGCCTTCATCAAGCACCCGCGCCGTTTGTTCCGTGGAGACATATTTGGTAACGGCGACGACATTAATCTCTTCGGGCGATCTGCCCACGCGTTCACATGCTTCGTTCACTTTCTGATGCACATGCGCGATCCGCTGCTTCAACGTCACCGGAACGTGCCTCCTTCTTTCCATCCGATCCAACTGGCCATTCTCCCGGTCCGTCCTTTTTCCTGTCTATGCGAAAAGAACAAATCGGTTCGACTGGCCGTGCACCAATCCGTACACTGTATGTTTTCCGGACGTATGCCTGACCTTATCATAATGTGTCGGTTCAATTCTTTCAAGTTCAGCAGCGCTTTGCCTCCGCCTAAATCCTCGGAAAAATCAGCGAGCGAACGAGATTCATTACCCTTCTCCTTTTCCAGCAAAACCCGCACTTGATCCATGACAACTTCATTGACCTCATAACGGCTCTCCCCGATGCAAGGACCAATCGCCGCCTGAATGTCCTCAACCCGACTTCCGTAATGGGCCTGCATTTTCTCAACCATGCGACGAGCGATTTCTGCAACAGTCCCCTTCCAGCCTGCATGAGCCAGTCCAATAACCCTACGCTGGGGATCGAAGAAATAAAGCGGCACGCAATCGGCATAAAAAGAAGTCAACAGAATTCCCGGAACATCCGTTAGCAGACCGTCTGTGTCCGCAAAGGCACTCTCACGGTCATTTCTGCCGCGCCCCCGGTCTGCCGCTGTAACTACAGCAACCTCCGCTTTGTGTACCTGTTCGCCGCATGTCCAATCCTCAAACCGGAATCCATTCGCTTCCGCGACCCGGGTGCGATTAACTCTCACGTGCTCAGGTTGATCGTCTACATGCAGCGCACAGTTGAGCGAGTGATACATCCCTTCACTCACGCCGCCTCCACGACCGGTAAACCCTGCACTCAATCCGTCAAAAGCCTGCCAGGGCGAGATCTCGAACAATTCCGCTCCATTTTCGGCGATTAGATGGGCAAACGGCTCTTGTCGCCTTGTCATCTTCGTAACTCCTCCTTCGACGCTGCAATGTTGAAAAAAAGACCCGCTTCCGTAAAGCGAAAGCGGATCTCTCCTAGGCGTTGCTCTAGTACGCCGACCGCGACTAATGTTAGGTTGAGTTCCTCGAAAACCCGCTTGAACCATGCGTGTTTCCGAAGATCTCGAACCTTTGATTGAATGCGGTCAACTCATTAATCGTTGTTCTGACGCGATCGGTTGCGCAGGAACGTCGGGATGTCGAGCTGGTCGGCTCCCGGCTGCGGATCATACGCCGGACGCTGCGTTTGCTGCGGTTTTGAGCGATCGCCTTGCGCTTCCGGCTGCTGGCTGGAAGGACGACGTACCGGCGGCTTGAGATCCGTAGGCTTATGCTCAAATCCGGTCGCAATGACCGTAACTTTGATCTCGTCCTTCATGTCTTCTTCGATAATCGCACCGAAGATCATGTTCACTTCCGGATCGGAAGCTTCGATGACGATCTCAGCCGCTTCGTTGACTTCATACAGCGACAGATTGGAGCCGCCAGTGATGTTCATGATGACGCCCCGTGCGCCTTCGATGGATGTCTCCAGCAGGGGGCTCATGATCGCCTTGCGTGCCGCTTCCGCAGCGCGATTCTCGCCGGAAGCTTCACCAATCCCCATCAGCGCGGAGCCGCGCTCCGTCATGATGGTCTTGACGTCCGCAAAGTCAAGGTTGATGAGACCCGGAACTTTAATCAAGTCGGAGATACCCTGAACGGCCTGACGAAGCACGTTATCGGCTTCGCGGAACGCTTCCAGCATCGGTGTCTTCTTATCGACAATCTCCAGCAGTCGGTCATTGGGAATGACGATCAATGTATCGACTTTTTCCTTGAGCGCTTCAATGCCCAGGACAGCCTGGCCTGCACGCTTGCGGCCTTCAAAGGTGAATGGACGTGTGACGACCCCAACCGTCAACGCTCCACATTCGCGGGCGATCTCCGCGATCACCGGCGCTGCTCCTGTACCTGTGCCGCCGCCCATACCTGCGGTTACGAAGACCATATCCGCACCCTTGAGCGTATTGCTGATGAGCTCGCGGGATTCTTCCGCCGCTTTTTTGCCGACTTCTGGGTTGGCCCCCGCGCCAAGACCCCGGGTCAGCTTGTCTCCGATTTGCAGCTTGTGTTCCGACTTGGCCAAATGCAGAGCTTGTGCATCTGTATTGACCGTAATAAATTCAACGCCTTTGACGCCATTTTCAATCATGCGGTTGACTGCGTTGCTTCCGCCGCCACCTACGCCAATGACTTTAATACGCGCCAGGCTCTCCATTTCAAAATCGAATTCCAACATAGTCCTCCATCTCCCCCTCGTTTTCCTTGGATGGGCTCGTTTTTGTGTTTCTCATATAAATTCGCTAAACATGTTTTTGAGCTTTTCTAGGAAACCGGTTTTCTGGGTCGTCTCCGGCGCGGGGCTGGACTTAGGACGATTGACGGGTTTCTTGCCCGGCGCTACGCTGCCTCTGCCACGATTCTTCCGAATAACGCTATACAAAATGCCGATTCCACTTGTGAAAGCCGGGTCCCGCACACCGATATAATCCGGCACGGCCAGACGCACAGCTGCCGCCAGTTCACTTTGAGCGACCTGAAGGACTCCCGGCATCGCTACCGTTCCACCACTCAGCACATAGCCGGCGACATCCCGATAGCCCATACGATAGATCTCCTGATGAATAAGTTGGAAAATCTCCTGAACCCGCGGCTCGATGATGGCAGCCAGGTCCTCCTGAGTATATTCCTTCTCAATCGAACTGCCAATACGATTGACCTTAAACACCACATCTTCCGCCGCATCCGCCATCATGGCACAGCCATATTTTAGCTTTACCTTCTCGGCCTGATCGGTGACGGTGCGCAGACCGTATGCGATGTCGTTGGTGACATATTCGCCTCCGATGGGCAGCGTGGAAACGGCAGCAAGATTGCCGCTATCGAAGATCGAGATCGTAGCCTGGCCGGCCCCAATATCGATCAAGGCTGTACGCATCGTTCGCTCGTCTTTGGTAAGTGCCAGCTGGCCGGCCCCGAGGGAAATCAGCACCAGTTCTTTGACCTTGAGGTCGGCCTTCTCCACACAGCGCAAGAGGTTATGTATAGCCGTCTTGGCGCCGGTGACGATCGTCGCTTCCACCTCCAGGCGGGATCCGATCATTCCCCGCGGATCCTGAATTCCCTCCAAGCCGTCAACCACAAACTGCTTGGCTACGACATCGATGATTTCACGTTCCGGCGGAAGGGCCACAACCTCGGCGGCTTTGGACACCCGCTCGATGTCTTCCTCCCCGATCTCGCGGTCCTCGTTCGATACGGTCACAACGCCGCGACTTGACTGCAGGCCAATGTGGCTGCCCGATATGCCGACATAGACCTCCGTTATCTCAATGCCGACCATACGCTCGGCATGTTCCACAGCGCTGCGAATCGATTGGACGGTTTGATCGACGTCAACGATGGCGCCTTTTCGGATTCCTTCGGAATCGGCCGATCCAACTCCAATAATATTAAGGGTTCCGTTATTCACTTCCCCGATAATAGCACGAACTTTGGATGTACCGATGTCCAAACTAACAATGATGTCATTGTTGCTCAAGCCTTTGGCACCTCCCGTTTGCAAAATTAATCATCTGGTTCGTTTAAAGCCGAATCTTGTTGGTATCCATTAATAGATTCAACACGGCTTAAACTTTCCCTCTTTCATTTCAAATTTTTTTGTGATAGCTGGATGTCTTTTTTCAAGAATACAGCACACATTATAGCATCTTTTGACACCGGGTAATAGCAGGCCTTGAGATGCTTATTCCTCTTCGGAATCGGAATTCGACTCACCAAACGGAACGAAACGATCGGCATCGACCATATCGACGCGGCTGGGCTTTTGGGTCTCGGTGATTCCTCCCAAAATTTCCAGTCTGTCTTTGAGCTGAGAGATGGTCGTGTTCACTTCAAATCTCGACCGGGTGTAGATGCGAATCCTGTCAGGAAAAGACTCCAGTGGCGCGGGCATGATCTCCGATAAATCGGACAGCAGGCTGTCTGGAATCGAAGCCAATGTCCGGCACAGCTGGGCTTTCTCTTGATCTTTCCCTTCCCATTCGGTCAGCATGGGCTTCTCGGCAGAGAGTCCCTGATCCTTGAGCGGGATCGCAGCGCCGCTGCCAAGCAGCGCCTGGATACTCCCATCCTTGAGCAGTTCATAAGCAACCGGACTATATTCGTCAATGCGCAGCAGAATCTTCCCGGGAAACTGCTTTTCTACCGTGGCATGTTCAATCGCGTTCAGATTCGACACGATTCGCTGCTCCACACTCGATGCGCTTGACGAGAAAAATGGGCTGCCAATCCGAAGTCCCGCCGCCTCGATGACTGCTGAACGATCGACGTAAACGTTCCCTTCCACATCGATCTCCTGAATTCGGCTTAGTGGCGAACGGAAAAATAATACGCTCGCTACGGCAGCTGTCAGCAGGATCAGGACGAGCCAAAGCTTCCATCGACTTCTGCGACGCCGCTTTTCCACCTTTTGCTCTTGATGTTCGCTCGGTTTGACTACTTTCAGCATGGCCATTCTCCATCCGGCCGCAATAAGTTTGCCTTTCCAGGGTGGAATGGCGAAACCAAGCGGTCCATTACGCTTTTTGTATTACGTTCATTATACACGTGCCGCGCACGATGGCAAAGACGGCTGATGTTCACAAAGCTCCCCGCCGTATAGCCCGTGCTCGCATCGCCAGCTTGCGCAGTTCGGTCACAATGACTTTGGCCGAGTCCGGCTTGCCCAGCGCGGTAGAACAAGCGGACATATTGGCGCGAAGATAGTCGTCGCTGACCACCGCTTCAACGGCGGCAAATAAGCTGCTGCCATTCAGATCGGGCTCCAAAATGACGATGGCTGCCCCTTCATCTTCCAGCGCCCTTGCATTTACTTCCTGATGATTGTTCGTGACGTTGGGCGAAGGGATCAACACGGCCGGAATCCCCAGGGAGGTCACTTCGGCGAGGAAGGAAGCCCCCGCCCGGCTGATGACCAGCATCGAGGCTGCCAGCACTTCCGGCATCCGATCCACGTAAGGCAGCACATGCAGATTTTTCGGTGTGACCCAAGGCGCTTCGTCGATTCCACGCTTGGCTTCCTCATAATATCGTTTGCCCGTTACATAGACATAATGCACGTCAGGCGTCCGATTAATATCAGGGATCATCTCCATCATGGCCTCATTGATCGCCTTGGCTCCAATACTGCCGCCTACGACAAGAACAACCGGCGTACCGCTTGGCAGTCCAAGCAGACGGAAGCCTTCGACCGCATCTGCCCGATGGACAGTCGTGGCACGTGGATTGCCACTGTACATCACGCGTCTGGCTTTCGGGAACTGATCCTGTGTGCCATCGAAACTGACCGCCACGGTATTAACATATCGACTGAGGAATCGATTGGTCAGTCCGGGAATGGCGTTCTGTTCGTGAATCAGTGTTGGAATTCGCAGCTTATGAGCCGCATAGACAACCGGGCCGCAGACATATCCGCCCGTGCCGACCACAACGTCCGGCTTGAATTTCTCCAGCAGTTCGGAAGCTGCCTGGACGCTGCGGAGAAAACGCAGCACAGTCTTGATGTTATCAGCCGACAAGCTGCGGCGAAATCCGGTAATGTCCAATGTCTCAAACGGGAGCTGCGTCTCCGGTACAATCGAATTTTCCAGCCCCCGCTTGCCACCGATATAGAGAAACTTCGTATCCGGCTTATCCGCCTTGAGTTGTTCGGCAATGGCAAGAGCCGGATAGATATGCCCTCCGGTTCCTCCGCCGGTCAATACGACGCGCATAACCTTCCCCCCTTATTCGGATGCGGAACGAACGGCCTCTTTAAAGACGCGTCCACGCTCCTCGAATGAAGTGAACATATCCCAGCTTGCGCAGGCTGGAGACAACAGCACAATATCTCCGGCTTCGGCCAAGCGGCGGGCTTCACGTACCGCTTCCTGAAGCGTCTCGGCCGAGTCTGCAAGCGGTTCGACCACGCCCACATGCTTCACGCCTGCACGGCGGGCCACACCAGCAATCGTCTCGCGCGTCTGACCGAACGTGACAAGTGCCTTGACTTTATGCTGAAAAGCCGGGAACAGCTCTTCATAATCGGAACCACGATCCAGACCTCCGGCAATCAACACAACTGGCTTATTGAAAGCCGACAGAGCGGTCAGCGTCGCCTTGGAATTGGTCGCTTTGGAATTATTATAGTAGAAAAGACCACCAACCTCGCCCAACGATTCCAGGCGGTGCTCTACGCCGCCAAAGTCGGCGAGCGGGGCTGCGAGCGCAGAGATCTCTGCTCCGGCAGTGATTGCCGCCGCGCAGGCAGCCATGGCGTTCGCCGCGTTGTACGTGCCGGCGATGCCCAGTTCCTCGGTGCGGATAATCTCATGAACCTCTCCCGCAGCATCTCGGTATACGATCCAACGTTCAGCGAAAGCCGGGTCTTCGGCATCTTCCGGCGGATAAGAAGGCGAGGCATAGACGCTTTCCAGCGCCAATTCCTCGGTTATTGAAAAGGGTACAACGCGTCCTTTGAGATAAGGAACAAGTTCGCGGCAGTACGGATCGTCCCAATTGACGATGCTCACGTCTTCCGGCGTCTGATTGACGAAGATTTTCGCTTTTGAAGAAACGTAGTCTTCCATCGATCCGTGATAATCCAGATGCGTTTCCGCGACATTCAGCAGGCAGGCGATTCGAGGAGCGAAATCCCGGGTCCCTTTCAATTGGAAACTGCTCAATTCAACCACAAGCCAATCGTCCTCGCTGGCTTCCAACGCAGCGTCGCAGAGCGGCGTGCCGATATTACCAGCGACGGTCGGCTTCAGCCCTGCTGCTTCGAGCAAGCGTCCGACCCAAGTAGTCGTCGTCGTTTTGCCGTTGGAGCCAGTAATTCCGATCATGGGAGCAGCCGACAGATGATAGGCAACTTCCACTTCGGTCACAACCTCGATTCCTAGCTCGATTGCACGGGCTACCGGAACAGTCGAGTAAGGAATCCCCGGATTCTTAATCACCAGAGATACCCCTTCATGAATCAGATCGTCCGGATGTCCCCCACAGATTACGGTAATGCCCAGTTCTTCAAGCACAGCCGCTTCCGGGCTTTCTTCACGCGGTTTACGATCATTTACCGTCACGTTTGCGCCGAACTTGTGCATCGTACGTGCCGCCGAGACACCGCTGCGTGCCAGACCCAGCACGACCACGTTTCGATTTGCATACTCTTTTGGATGTTCCATCTCTACAACCCCTTGACTAGGTATAATCCAAGCGCAGCCAACAGTGCCGAGACACTGAAGAAGACCGCCACAATTCGCCATTCCGACCAGCCAGACAATTCATAATGATGATGAATCGGACTCATTTTGAAGATGCGTTTACCGCGCGTTTTGAATGAGGCGACTTGAAGAACAACGGACAGCATCTCTATGACGAACACGCCGCCAATAATCAGAAACAGCAGTTCCTGCTTCGTCAGAATCGCAATCATGCCGATCGCTCCTCCGATACCCAGCGAACCGGTATCGCCCATGAACATTTTAGCGGGATGCGCATTATAAACCAGAAAGCCCAGCACCGCCCCTGCCATTGCGGATGCGCCAATCGCCGAAGGAAATTGGGTCGCCTGCATTGCGATCAGGGCATAGGCGCCAAACGCGGGTGCGCTGACCGCAGACAACAGCCCATCCAACCCATCCGTAAAGTTTACGGCATTGGATATGGCCAGCAGCATAATAACGATAAACGGATAATAGAACCAACCGCCCCAATCGAATGAAACATTCGTACCAGGAATCGCCAGCGCGGTGCTGTGACCGGAATCGATCAGCAGCCAGCAGCAGATCCCGGCGAAGAGAATCTGCCCCACCAGCTTCTGTAACGAGGTCAGACCCAGAGAGCGTTTCTTGAGAATCTTGATGAGATCATCCAGAAAACCGACCAGACCAAAACCCAATGTCGCCATCAACAGCGCATAAAATTCGGTATTGATAACGGAGAACTTGGCAAAAGCCAACGTAAAGGCCAGCAGGATGACAATGCCGCCCATCGTGGGTGTTCCCGCCTTCCTGAGATGCCCTTCCGGGCCTTCTCCACGTACCTGCTGTCCCAGCTTCAGCCGCTGAAGCAGCGGAATACATAACGGCCCTGCCAGCACAGCCAGCACAAAAGACACAGCAGCCGTCAAAAACAAAAGCTGTAGATCCATATCGGTATCAAGCCTCGTCCCGACTGTTAAGCGGCTCGTCTCGGAGTGCGTAAACGACTTCCTCCAGCTTCATTCCGCGCGAAGCTTTGACCAATACAGCGTCCGTGGCAGCCAGATGACTGCGCAGATGCGCGATCATCTCCTGTTTATCAACAAAGGCATGGACATGCTGTGGGTTCATCCATTCGCTGGCTCCTCTTGCGGATTCCGCCGACAGAGAACCGTACGCATACACAGCGTCCAGTCCTGCGCGTCCGGCATATTGACCAACCTCTAGGTGATACTCCCGCTCATGCTCACCCAGTTCCAGCATATCCCCCAGTACCAGCGTCTTCGACGCATAACCTTGCAGCCCGGCAAGTACATCAATCGCGGCACGAGCCGAGGTTGGACTGGAATTGTACGCATCGTTGAGAATCGTCAATCCGGAAACGCCCGTCAACCGTTCGATTCGCATGCCCGTAAGCTGCATGGAAGCCAGTCCTTGCTGCATCTTCATCGCAGGAACGGCAAGCTCTCGCGCTGCCGCGATCGCGGCAAGCGCATTGGTTACATTATGGCTGCCCAGGACAGGCAGTTCAAAAGGCACTTCGCCTTCGACATATGAAGTAAAGGTCATCCCTGCGCTGCGCTGCTCCATCTGCGTAGGATAATCATCATTATCGGTACCCAGACCAAAGGTGAAGGTGCGCAGATCGCTAGGCAGCTGTTCAGCAGCTCGAAGCTCCTGAAGCACCATCGGCAGCAGCGGCTCATCACCGTTATAGATGAGCAGTCCGCCCGGCTTGGTGCCCGAAGCGATCTCCAATTTGGCACGTGCAATATTCTCGCGGCTGCCCAGGTTGAGGAGATGGGATTCTCCAATGTTGGTCACAATGGCTACATCTGGAGGCGCGATCTTCGCCAGCAGAGCAATCTCTCCAAGATCGCTCATCCCCATCTCCAGCACAACAACTTCTGTATCTTCCGGCATCGCCAACAAGGTCAGTGGAAGCCCCAGATGATTGTTGAAGTTTCCCTGCGTCTTATGAACACGAAGGGTGGTGCCGAGCAGGGCATAAACCATATCTTTGGTTGTCGTTTTGCCGTTGCTGCCGGTGATGCCGACGACTTTTGCCCCGCTGCCTTGAAGATAGGTCGATGCCAGCAGTTGAAGCGCCTCAAGCACATTCGCCACTTCGATCAATGCTCCGTCAGGCGCTCCTTCACGACCCTGCTGCCACAGGGAGGCAGCGGCTCCGTTTTGCAGCGCTCCCGCCACAAATTCATGACCGTCCACATTTGTACCACCAAGCGGAACAAATAAGCTGCTCCCGCTTAACTTGCGTGAATCGATAGCGACGCCTTCAATCTTCTTCTCTGCAAAAGCCGGATCGTTCAATCGGCCTCCGCACATTGCAGCCACTTGGCCAAGTGTACGTCCAATCACTTTGCGACTCCCCTTACTGCTTCCGCTGCGACGATCCGATCGTCGAAGTCCAGCACCTGTTTGCCCACCAGCTGATAGGTTTCATGCCCCTTGCCTGCGATCAGTACAACATCACCCGGCTGCGCTTCGGCAACGGCCAGACGAATCGCTTCTGCACGATCCACCACCAGCTTATAGCGCTCCTGCTCTACACCATCCTCAATCAGTCCCGCTTCAATATCACGCAAGATCGCATCCGGATCTTCTGTCCGTGGATTATCTGACGTTACGAAGGTCAGATCGCTGTATTTAACCGCAATGCGTCCCATAATCGGACGTTTGGTGCGATCGCGGTCGCCGCCGCAGCCAAATACGCAGATTACTCGTTTTTCGGCAAACTCGACTACGGTACGCAGTACATTTTCCAATCCATCCGGGGTATGGGCGTAATCGACGATAATCGCAAACGGCTGTCCTGCGTCTACGGCTTCCACACGTCCGTCTACCCCGGCTACCGATTCCAGGCTGCGCTTGATGTCCTCCAGTGCCACACCTTCGATCAGAGCAGCCGAAATCGCCGCCAGTGCGTTATATACGTTGAACTTGCCAACCATTCGCAGTTGAATATCCGCAGAACCCCGGAAAGTATCCACATGGAACGATGTACCTCTGGCCGTAATCTGAATATTGCTGGCCCGTACATCACTGTCTTGTTCGACACCGTAAGTAATCACTTCCGCAGCGGTAACCTTGGCGAATTCAGCCGAAGCTTCATCGTCCTGATTGAGCACCGCATATTTACGTTCGGAGAGATCCGCAGGCAGAGCGTTACCCAGACGGGCAAAAAATAATCCTTTCGCCGCCCGGTATTCTTCCATCGTATGATGATAATCCAGGTGATCCTGAGTCAGGTTGGTGAAAACTGCCGTGCGATAATCGGTTCCTTTGACTCGTCCTTGCTCCAGTGCGTGCGAGGAAACTTCCATCACGCAGCACTCCACACCCCGCTCCACCATATCCGCCAGCGAACGCTGCAATCCCAGCGATTCCGGCGTTGTACCGGACATCGGGAAAGTCTCCCCGTCATAACGCATTTGAATCGTCCCGATCAGACCCGTCTTTTTGCCATGATCCGCCATAATCTTTTCGATGAGGTAGGTCGTGGTAGTCTTGCCGTTCGTGCCTGTTACCCCGATCATGTTCATCTTGCGGCTTGGCTCGTCGAACATGGCGTTGGCCAATACCGCCATCGCCATGCGGCTGTCGCGGACAAGCAGCTGCGGCAGCTGCGTATCCAGTTCACGTTCCACAACCAGGGCAGCGGCTCCTTTTTCTTCAGCCTGCTTCGCATAATCATGACCATCTACCGTGAAACCCGGCAGACAGATAAACAGATCTCCAGCTTTCACTTTGCGCGAGTCGATTTCGATTCCCGTACATTCCACGTCTGCTTCGCCAATCCATCTTGCGGTAATCAGTTGCTTCGCCAATTTCTGCAATTGCATGATTATTCTCTCCTTAATTATATTGGAATCGTAAAATCACAACTTGTCTCCCTCTGTGGAGCAAGGCCTTAACGTCCCGAAGCGCATGCCTCCATGCCCGGGCCGCAAAATGCCCGAGTCCGCCAAAAGGCAGGCCCGGGCTGTGCGATTGTCAGTTGAGCGGTGCAGCGTCGCTCTCGGGTGCAGGCTCAGTCGGCATATCTTCGTCTGAATCCTGCGCTCCCTTACTGCTGTCCGCCTCTTCGCTCTGCTCATCCGGATCATCTGCCACAGCTTCACCGCCCGTAGACAGATCGGCATTGGAGTCTTCGATGCCCGTGACGGTGGCCTCAGCCGACTTGAGCGTCAGCACGACCACCCGTTTCCCCTCTGCATCCTTCGTCAGCTTCTGGGAAGCCACATAACCCGATCCTCGCGTGCTGATCGACACATCCAGCAGCGCCAGAATATCCACAGCATCACGCAGAGACAATCCGGTAAGATCCGGAACATTCATCTCTTCCTTCTTTTCCGTCAATAGATAAATCTTCTGGCCCGCATACATCGCAGCTCCCGCAGCCGGATATTGTTCCAGCACCGCTGCTCCCGAGCCAATCTGTTCATAGGCGATACCCTGGTTGAGCAGTTTCTGCTTGGCGTCTTCCAGTTTCATTTTCAGCAGATTTGGCGCTGTCACCTTCACGATGGTATCGCCAGATTCCGTTTTCTCCTTATCGCGCTCCTCGATTTCTTTGTCCGAGAACTTCTTGGGCACTCCCATATACTCCAGCGTCTGGGATATAATCTCCCCGACATAAGGAGCGGCAGCGGAACCGCCACCAGCATGAGGGTCATTAGGTTCATCGATCATGAAGAAGACGGCAATCTTGGGATTATCTGCTGGCGCATACCCGATGAATGAGACTACAGCGCGATCTTTCACATAGGCGCTTCCGTCCGTTGTTACGTTGCCTGTCTTCTCGGCTGTCCCCGTCTTGCCCGCAACCCGGTAACCCGGGATATAGGCATTCCGTCCGGTGCCGATCTTGCGGTCGGATACGACCTGTTCCAGATAGCCACTTACAGTCTTGGCTGTCTCCGGAGTGATGACGTCCCGCACTTTGTCAACCTTGTTCTTAATCTCCACTTCACCCGTCTGCGGGTTGCTGATCGACTTGACGATATGCGGCTTGAGCAGATGCCCGCCGTTGGCAACCGCCGAGATTGCTGCAATCTGCTGAATCGGCGTAACCGATACGTTATGTCCGAATGTGATCGAGGCCTGGTCGCCAAGTGGACTTTTGTCGGTGACATTCATGGTCCCTTTCAGCTCACCCGGCAGTTCGATACCCGTTTTTTCACCGAAACCAAAGTTCTTGATATATTCGGTCAGCTTGCTGGTGCCCACCTTCTCCAGTCCCAGCTTGACAAAAGCAACGTTACTGGAATGTTTGACCCCGTCCAGATAGCTGATTTCCCCCCAATTGCGACCCACGTCGTGAATGTTGCGTCCACCCACACGAATTACACCGGATTGATAGTGCTCATTAGGATTGAATTTATGTTCCTGAACCGCAGCGGACAACGTCACGATCTTGAAGGTAGAACCCGGTTCGTACTTTGCGGTAACCGCCAGGTTATCGAAGTCATTCAAGCTGTTAAACACCGAATAATCGTTGGGATCAAACGTTGGCGTATTGACCATCGCCAAAATGTCCATCGTGTTCGGATCAGCCGCAATAACGGAAACACTTTTCGGCTGATATTTATCAAAAGCTTTCTTCGCTGCCTGTTCCGCATAAAACTGAATCGTGCTGTCCAGCGTTAATTGAACAGAACTTCCATCCTTAGGAGCCACGACTTCGCTTTTGGCGTCCGGCAGGATGACACCCTTGGCGTCTTTCTGATACCCAACTTTGCCATCTGTACCCTTGAGGCGGTCTTCAAAATAAGACTCAATGCCATATTTCGGCTTGCCCTCATTATCTACATATCCCAGGACGTTGGCAGCCAGCGTATGCTGTGGGTAGAACCGCTTGACTTGATCGTCAAATACAATCCCAATGTCCACGTTGCTGGCCAGCCCCTTGGCTGTACGTACCGCCTTGATCTCGGACTCGATTTCGTCTTTGAGATCGCCGTCAATCTTCCAACCCTGCGGACGGACTTCCACCCAGACACTGTAGTCCCCTTTTTTATGGGTTCCACTCTGGGTGTCTTTGGTATATTTGCGGCTCACCATCTCACGAAGCTTATCTTCGCTGACGCCCAGCTTGTTATGCAGAATCTTGACGATGTCGTCTGCCGTGCCCCTCTGATTGATGATATTGGGTTCCACCACAACGGAATAAGCAGGCGAATCCACAGCCAGTTCCTTGCCGTTACGATCTGTAATCGTTCCGCGAACAGCGGTCAGCACCTTGGAAGTGGACCATTGATCGAGCGCTTTGGTATGCCAGAAGTCATGCTGTACAACTTGAAGGAAAAAGATTCTTCCGACCAGAACGAGAAAAAAGAGGGTGATCCCCCCTCCGATTAACAGCGTTCGCATTTTTACTCTCTTATTTAGCATGGCAATGGAACCTCCTGCTGTTTCACTTTACAGGGCTGTGCCGACCCCGATGCTGCGATCACATCGAAGCCTGATTAGCCTCTTCATTTAGGGTAGGGATACCGGCTACTTGCTGTCGTCTGCCGACTTTGTCTGCGACTCTTGACCACTCTTGCGTTCAACGAAGACCGGTTCCTGATCCGTAGACTGAACCAGCCCCATCGACAAGGCTGTAGGCACAATAGCTTGACGAAGCTCCTGGCGATCACGCTCTGCCTGTGCAATGTTCTTATTGATCTGCGAAGTCTGGCTCTGTACCGCAGCGATCTGATGATTCAGATCGTAGATATGTACATATCGCCAAGCCACGATGCTGCACAAGGCGACCGCGACCAGCACACTGGTCAGGTAAAGCATCTTTTCCCTCAACGGGAGCTCGGCCCGGCGGGTCACAACCGTCGTCTTTTGCCGGTACTGCTGTGAAGTGGACTGCTGTTGATTTTCTCTTTCCCGGATCGCAAGATTTCCGCGTGTCTGTGCCATAGATCAATCTCCTCGTCTTGGAATAAGGCTACTCCAGTTTCTCTGCAACTCTAAGTTTTGCGGACCGCGCCCGTGGGTTCTCCTCGATCTCCGCGTCGGACGGAATGATCGGTTTACGGTTCACGATTTTGATACTGTTGGGACCTTCGTACACTTCAACCGGGAATCCCGGAGGCGCGACGTTTTTGCCCGTATACTCCAGCAGAATCTGTTTACAGATCCGATCCTCCAACGAATGGAAGGTAATGACGCTCACACGTCCTCCCGGCGCCAGACAGCGCACCACGGCGTGCAGCGCATCTTCAAACGCAGACAACTCGTCGTTTACGGCAATCCGCAGCGCCTGGAAGCTTCGTTTGGCTGGATGTCCACCGGTTCTTCGAGCAGCCGCTGGAATCCCTTCTTTAATAATCTCCGCAAGTTCGGTCGTCGTCTCGATCGGTTTCTTGGCCCGATGCTGACCGATCTTGCCCGCAATGCGGCGGGAAAACTTCTCTTCGCCGTAACGATACAAAATGCGGGTGATCTCTTCTTCGGGCCATTCGTTCACGATAATCTTGGCCGTCAGTTCTGAGGATTGGTCCATCCGCATATCGAGCGGCGCCTCGTGATTGTAGCTGAATCCACGCGACGCTTCGTCGAACTGCGGCGAGGAGACGCCCAGATCGAACAAAAATCCGTCCACTTTGGGCACGCCGTCTTCGTCCTCTGGAACTCCTGCTTGCCTAAGCGCGTCTTCCAGCTCACGGAAGTTGGTCTTCACCAGCGTGATGCGATCGCCGTATTCAGCCAGCTTCTGACGTGCATTGTCAAGTGCCCAGTCGTCCTGGTCAAACGCGATCAATCGTCCGCCTTCCCCCAACTTGGATGCGATTAATGCGCTGTGTCCGGCTCCGCCCAACGTGCAATCCACATAAATACCATCCGGTCTGATGTTCAGACCTTCGACGGCTTCTTCTTTGAGCACCGTGATGTGATGAAACAATTTCGTATCCCCCAGACGTTACATGTCCATATTCAATGGTTGTCTAATTAAAAATCAATGTCAAAATCGGATAACTTCTCCGCGATGTCCCCAAATGATTCCTCGGCCTGACTGTAATAAGCCTCCCAGCGCTCCCGGCTCCAGATCTCCACGCGGCTGCCCGCGCCAATGACTACACATTCCTTGACAAGCTGTGCGTACTCCCGCAGATTAACGGGGAGATTCGCCCTGCCCTGCTTGTCCCATTCACATTCCGCCGCACCCGAGAAAAAGAATCGGGTAAAGGCTCGTGCATCGGACTTCATAAGAGGCAGATGATTCAGCTTGCGTTCGAGGTTTTCCCATTCCTGTTCGGAGTAAACAAAAAGACAGTGGTCCAGACCACGCGTCACGATGCAGACCGTTCCCAACTGATCCCGGAACTTGGCCGGCATAATGATGCGACCTTTGTCGTCGATGTTATGCCGATATTCACCCATAAACATCGTTGGTCCCACTCCTCGCCCTTTCTCCTCCACTTTGCACCACTTTCCACCACTTACAGCATAATAGATTCGACGCCCGAAATCAAAGTCCTTCCGCAAATTTCACGATTTTTCGCCGGATTTTACGTTTTTTCCGGCCATATTCTCTTGTTTTCACAAAAAAAACCAGGTCGTCTCTCCCTTATATCCGGGAAAAACGTCCTGATCCTCTTCGTTGCTTGGATTTTTCGTTAAAAATTCATCCTAACTTTAGCTTCCAGCCGTGCACTAAACGTTCCAGCTTTGCAGGTAATTCCGCTGCATTTCACTCAGCTCATCAATCGAAATCCCCATGCTATCCAGCTTATAGCGCGCCACCTGTTCGTCCAGCTCATAAGGGACTTTAATCATATGGCGACCTATCTCTTCATAATGTTCATTCACATAACGAAGCGACAGTGCCTGAAGGGCAAAGGTCATATCCATGATCTCAGCCGGATGGCCGTCCGCTGCTCCCAGGTTAACCAGGCGGCCTTCAGCCAGCAGATAGATCTTGCGTCCATCCTTGAATTGATATTCTTCGATATTTTTGCGCACCGTGCGGATGGACTCCGAACGGGCTTCCATATCGGGCTTGTTCACTTCGACGTCGAAGTGACCTGCATTGGACAGGATCGCACCATCTTTCATGACATCAAAGTGTTCGCCTGCAATGACGGCCTTGTTGCCGGTCACGGTAATGAAGAAGTCGCCCAGCGGCGCCGCCTCTTTCATCGTCATGACGCGGAAGCCTTCCATATGCGCTTCAACCGCTTTGATCGGGTCGATCTCGGTAACGATGACATTCGCTCCGAGGCCTCGTGCACGCATCGCCATTCCTTTGCCGCACCAGCCGTAGCCGACCACGACAACCGTTTTGCCCGCTACAATCAGATTGGTCGTACGCATGATGCCGTCCCAAGCCGACTGGCCCGTGCCATACCGGTTGTCGAATAAGGATTTGCAGAACGCATCGTTTACGCCGATCATCGGCAGCTTCAGTGTGCCTTCGTTCTCGAGGGAACGCAGCTTGATGATGCCGGTCGTCGTTTCCTCCGCACCACCACGGATGGTCTTCAGCAGTTCCGGACGCTCTCCGTGCAGAATAGTCACCAAATCGCCGCCATCGTCGATAATCAGGTCAGGCGTCGCTTCCAGCGCCTTGATGTTCAGAGCTTTCAACTCACCTGGTGCCGGTTGATACTTGGCGAATACCGTAATGCCGTCTTCCACCAGTGCCGCACATACATCATCTTGGGTAGAGAGCGGATTGCTGCCGGTAATGGTAACTTCTGCGCCCCCAGCCTGGATGACCTTGGCCAGATAAGCCGTTTTCGCTTCAAGATGCAGACATACGGTAACCTTCAACCCTTTAAAAGGCTGATCGCGCTCAAACTGCTCCCGAATCCGGTTCAGCACCGGCATATGCGCCGACGCCCACTCAATCTTGAGCCGACCTTCCGGGGCCAGATTAATGTCCGCAATGATACTGTTTTGTTTGGCTAACGAACTCATGCGAAGCCCTCCGCTTCATCCATATAGAATATTTCAATTATAACTCAAGAATCCGATGACCGCCCGTCAGTTCCGGTTCGACCTCCATTAAGCGGTCAATCCAGTCCAACCCATAACGGTTCAACATATAAAAGACGGTATAAACGCGCTCCTGCGGACGATCCAGTGGGAATAACAGCTTATAGATACGATCCCAGCGGCGCAGCTCGGCCTCATTCTGCTGGGCGATCGTCTGCTTGGTCTTATCCTGCAAAAAGACGATCTGATCGAGAATCTTGCTGCGGTTGGTCTCTCCCAATCGCGTCAGCCCTGGCTGAAGTTCACCCAGCCGTTCGATTACAGGCGCATACAGCTGTGCAAACTCCGTTTTCGCCTGCTCAAACAGCTCGTCCATCCCCAGCTTGTCCTGCTCCGCGAGCCACGCTTCCTTGCGCTCCGCAAAACGCTCCATGACATCTTCAAAGCTTAGTGCATAATGTTCCATGTGCTTTTTGGTTGCCAAGTCCAGTAGGGTAAAGGACATCCGGGGCAGCAAAATCGGCATCTGCATGCCTGCGGTCTCGAAGCCATCCTTGGTGCCTGCCCAATACGCTACTTCCCCAAGCCCTAACACAGCCTGAAGCACGGGGAACAGATAATCCTGCATCAGAGGACGCGTCAATACATTGTTGCTAAAACACTCGGGACATCGCTCAAGACGCTCAAGCAGTTCTTCCTTCGTCAAAATAAGACTGCCTCGACGATCGACAAACTTGCCATCCTGCTTATAAAGCAGCAGCCGCTGTCCTTCGTGAATATAGAATAAATTAGCTGCGCCTTCGACAGCCTGCGCCTGCTGTTCATAACCGCATGCCTCAATGCGAGCTGCTGCCTGAAGATAGGCCGCTTCAAACTCATCGTTACGTGTAATCAGCTGCTCAAACATTGGACGTTCCAGCGCACGGAGTGCAGGATCTGCGGAATCGACCAAAACCAGGCCATAGCGTCCGAACAATCGACCCATCAGCCGTGCAAAACCTTCGCTCAGACTTACCGAAGAAAGCAGTTCCTTTCGCAGCATCTCCATCAATTCGACCTTAAAAGCCGAGTCGGCAAGCGTCGCTTCCAGTTCAGTAATCGCCGCTTCCCATTTCTCCTGCGGAACGTTCACCTGACTAACGGAAGACTTGCCATCATGCCAGGATTCCATGCGCAGACGGCGTACTTCAAGCTCGGACGTCAACACATACGTATGGTCGGCTTCGTCCCAGTCATGGTCCTCACCAGCAATCCAGAATACCGGCACGACTTCACGACCCAGTTCCTCCGAAGCGAGACGCGCTGCGTGAACGATGGTAGCTGCCTTATAGACGACCAGCAGTGAACCGGTAAACAATCCGCTCTGCTGACCGCCTACGACGACCAGCGTATCCCGCTGCTCCAGCTTGTCCAGCGAACGCCGTACCGCTTCATTATCGTTATAACGAGCATTATATTCGCCCAGCACCCGGACTAGCTCATGGCGATCGACTTGCGGTCGGTTGGGATCATCCAACCAATCAACGCGCCGACGAAGCGACTGTGCATCCTGTAAATCGTATTCGTATAATTCCTGCGCATGCTGACTGCGCACATAATCTTCTCCCAAGGCCGAACCCTTGCGAAGCGCCTGCGGAATGACATTCATGTCTGGCCTTGCCTCCTGTCTCCTGTCTCCTGTCTCCTTAAACCCTTCTTGATTGTACCCAATCGCTCCCAAGTCGTCAAAGTAACTTTCTTCCGATTCGGAACTAAGTTCATTTTCGGAGCGTCAACAAAAAACCGTCTCTTCGCATAAAGCTCGCTGCGAAAAGACGGTTGATAACCGAAAAACTGTTAATGCAAGATCTCTTAGTAAGGCGTTGCCACCCAGTGGCCTGGCGAAACTTCGATCATCGCCGTATCTTCGGTCTGTTCGTCCGCAGAGCGAATTGGACCGCCGCCTTCAGCTGTCATCAGAATCCGCTTTCTCTGCGATTCCACTTCCGGGTCCGGAACAGGAATGGCAGAGAGCAGCGATTTGGTGTACGGGTGAATTGGATTGCTGTACAATTCTTCGCTGGTCGCAAGTTCCACCATCTTGCCCAGGTACATCACGGCTACACGATCACTGATGTGCTTAACCATCGACAGATCGTGCGCGATGAACAGGTAAGTCAGACCCAGACGTTCCTGAAGTTCTTGCAGCAGGTTGACCACCTGCGCCTGGATGGATACGTCAAGCGCCGAGATCGGTTCGTCACAGATGATGAACTTGGGATTCACGGCAAGTGCGCGAGCGATCCCGATCCGCTGACGCTGACCGCCGGAGAACTCATGCGGATAACGTGTAGCATGGTCGGTATTCAGACCAACCAGATCCAGCAGTTCTTCAATCCGCTTCTTGCGTTCGCCCCGGCTGCCCGCCATGTTGTGGATGTCGAGTGCTTCTCCGATAATATCGGATACGGTAAAGCGCGGGTTCAACGACGCGTATGGATCTTGGAAGATCATCTGCATGTCGCGGCGCATGGCTTTCATCTTGCCTGGCGAGAGCTTATAGATGTCGGTTCCATTGAAACGTACGCTGCCTGCGGTTGGTTCGTACAGCCGCAAAATCGTACGGCCGGCTGTGGATTTACCACAGCCCGACTCTCCAACCATGCCAAGCGTCTCGCCTTCGCGGATGTAGAAATTCAGATTATCTACCGCTTTGAGCACTTTGCCTTTTCCTACATTGAAATATTTTCTAAGTCCTTCGACTTCAATTAGATTCTTGCCTGTTTGTACGCCCATAGCCGACGCCTCCTTTACGATAAAATCTGCGAATTATTTGTTCTTGAGCGATGGATCAAGCGCGTCGCGCAGGCCGTCTCCAAGCAGGTTGAAGGCCAACATGATAACGCTAATCAGCACAGCCGGGAACAACATCCGCCAAGGGAAGAACATCCAGCCGGTCAGCGCGTTTTCGACCATCGAACCCAGGGAAGAGATCGGAGCCTGTACGCCCAGACCCAGGAAGCTCAGGAACGACTCGGCGAAGATCGCGTTCGGAACCGACAGGGTCAGTGTTACGATGATTGGACCGCTCGCATTTGGAAGCAGGTGGCGGAACAACAGTCGGCCTGTGCCTGCACCCATCGAACGGGAAGCTAGAACGTATTCGCGGTTCTTGAGTTTCATGATCTCCCCGCGGACAATCCAGGACATGTTAATCCAGCCCGTAATCGTCAATGCCAGAATGATCGTGCCCAGACTTGGCTTCAGCACAACCAGCAGCAGGATCGTAACGAGCAGGTAAGGAATGGCATACAGAATTTCAGAGAATTTGTTCATGACGGTATCCACACGGCCACCGAAGTAGCCCATGATTCCGCCGTAGATCACTCCGATAATCAAGTCGATCATCGCAGCCGCAAGACCGATAATCAGGGAGATACGTGCACCCATCCAGGTCCGCACGAACATATCGCGTCCAAGATCATCCGTACCGAACCAGTGCAGCGAAGAAGGCGGTTGGTTGGTCGCGGACAGATCATTGCTCTTATAGTTGTAACCATGGGTTAACTGAGCAATCAGCGGCCCAAAGATAGCACCCAGAATGATAATGACCAGAACGACGAGACCACCCATCGCCACTTTATTGCTGCGAAGGCGTTCCCATGTATCGCGCCAAGCGGTCAGGCTCTCGCGCTTGATGACTTCGGATTCGTGTTGATTAATATCGACAGGAGCAAAGTCAGCCGCCGAAACAGTCGGAAGGGGCTGATTGTTTGCTTTATTTTCATTAGCCACTGGGTTAGCCCTCCTTGCTTGATGTCAGTTTGATACGCGGATCGACCAGTACGTAGACAATATCGGTGACAAAACGGGCAAACATCAAGATGATGCCGTAGAAGAGCGTGATGCCCATAATCATCGTATAGTCACGGTTTGTGATGCTGTCCACGTATACTTTACCGATCCCGCCAATGCCGAAGATTCGTTCGATAACGACAGAACCCGTGATAACGTTGGCAGTCATTGGACCGATATAAGTGACGACAGGAAGAATCCCGTTACGAATGACGTGTTTCCAGAGAATCGCCGGCCATTTCAAACCTTTTGCTTTTGCCGTCTTGATGTAGTCGGCATGCAGGACTTCAAGCATACTCGAACGGGTCAGACGTGCGATGAAGGCGATCGGCTGCGCAGAGAGGGCAGCGACCGGCAGGACGTAACCGAGTGCACTCTTGAGTCCGGTGATCGGGAACAAATCGAGCTTGAGGCCGAACACGTATTGAATCAGCGATGCAAGCACGAAGCTCGGCACCGCTATCCCGAGTACGGCGAGGACCATAACCACGCTGTCGATCATCTTCCGATGATACAGTGCGGCGAGCAGCCCCAAGGCTACCCCGATAATCGTGGACACGACGACAGCAATAAGACCAAGTTTCAGCGATACGCCGAAGGTTTGGCCGATGATGTGCGAGACTTCCTGATTGAGCTTTTTCATCGAGATGCCCAGGTCACCCTGCACGATGTTGCCCAGATAATTCACGTACTGCACAATCTCTGGCTTATCAAGACCGTATTGTGCTTCCAAGCGCTCCCGAATCGGAGCAGGAACGGCTTTCTCGGACATGAACGGATCGCCCGGAATAGCTTTCATCAAGAAAAACGTTGCCGTAATCAGAATGAACAGCGAGAGCAGCGTATATAGAAACTTGCTGGTTATATAACGTGCCATTGGCAAACTTCTCCTCCTTTTTCTTTATCCCATATTGAAGCCAGGCTTCATTTATAGTTGCATATTCATTATTTTCAACCCTATATATTGGTTAAGCAAGATTAAAAATGGAAGCTTGACGAACATGCAAAAAAATCGGGATATATATGGGCAGTCCACATATATCCCGAACTTTTATTAAGCTTGGGTGATTCTCACTTCGATCGTTGGATCTTAGTGATTTTCCAGGTAAGCGCGAGTGAAGTTGATTGCGCCCGAGAAGTCCGTCGTTACGCCTTTGAGGTAAGGTTTAGTAAGCGACGCTTGTGTGTAGTAGTACACTGGCATAATCGCCATTTGGTCTTGAATCAGGATTTTTTCTGCCGCAGCCAGGTCTTTCATACGTTTTTCCGGATCGTTGCCGCCTTTGTAAGCTTCGTCGATCAGTTTGTCGTATTCAGCGTTGGAGAAGAAGGCCGTGTTGTTACCGCCGTTCGTTTTGAACATATCGAGGAATGTCATCGGATCGTCATAGTCAGCTGTCCAGCCGGAACGAGCGATTTGGTAGTTGCCTGTTTTCTTGCTTTCCAGGAATACCGACCATTCTTCGTTTTTCGTTTGTACCGTTACACCAAGGGTCTTTTCCCACATGTCAGCTACAGCGAGAGCCAGCTTCTGGTGGTTTTCACTTGTGTTGTACAGCAGGGTAATCGGAGGCAGTGTAGTGTAACCTGCTTCTTTCATCCCTTCTTCAAGCAGTTTCTTCGCTTCTGTTGCATCTTCCTTGAAGTAGCCACTGTCTGGGTACGTTTGACGGAATTTCTCGTTGTTCAGGCCAGCTACGGATGTTGGTACGAAACCAAATGCCGGAGTTTGTCCTGCTTTTGTTACGTTTGTAATCAGTTCTTGACGGTTGATGGCCATTGCGAACGCTTTACGAATCTTCTCATTGTTGAATGGTTCAACTTTGTTGTTGAATTCGTAGTAGTACGTCGAAGCGATGTCTGTCAGTTTGAATTCATCCTTCATCTGTTGGGACAGAGGTTGAATTTGGTCTGTAGGAATCTCGCCTGTAGGAGCACCTGCATAGTCGATTTCTCCACCTTGGTACGAAGCGGTTTCGGTTGCGCCGCTGTTTACGATGGAAGCTGTAACATTGGTCAGCTTGATGTTAGCCGCATCCCAATACTTGTCGTTTTTGGTCCATTGCAGTTCCGAACCTGGAGTCCAGCTTGTCAGCGTGAATGGTCCGTTGGTTACCATTTTCGCTGGATCTGCTGCCCAAGCTTGGTCAGCTTCAACCGATGCTTTGTGTACCGGATAGTACGTGTAGAACGAAGTCAGACCCAGGAAGTATGGAGTTGGGTTAGTCAGCTCAACTTCCAGTGTTTTTTCGTCAACGGCTTTGATGCCGACGTTTGCGAAATCTTTTTCTTTGCCGGTGTTGTAAGCTTCAGCGCCCTTGATGTAGTACAGTTGGTAAGCATATACCGGAGCCGGAGTTGTCTGCGGGCTCAGTACGCGCTGCCAAGCGTATACGAAATCGTTCGCTGTAACAGGATCACCGTTGCTCCAAGTTGCGCCTTCACGCATGTGGAACGTGTATTTCTTGCCGTCTTCGGAGATGTCCCAGCTTGAAGCTGCGCCTTCTTTAGGCTGTCCATCGGCTCCGATTGTTGCAAGGCCTTCGTACATGAAGCGCAGTGCTGTGTTGGACTGGCTGTCTTGAGCTTGTGCCGGATCAAGTGTCGGCGGCTCTGCACTCAGGTTCAGGTGCAGGGTTTGGTCGGCTGCCAGATCTGCGGTCGGCTCTGCGGCCGCTCCGTTGTCTTTGGTGCCTTCTTCGGTCTTAGTGCCCGAATCCGTAGTAGCTGTCTCTTTGGCGCTTCCGCAGCCTGCGAGTACTGTGCCGATTACAAGAACCAGCGTGAGGAGCATCATCCAGCTTTTCTTTTTCATCCTGCAGCTTTCCCCCTACAAAAAGATTAATTTTTTTATTGATTATACCCCCCACCTAAAAAAAAATCTATAACCTTTTTTCAGAATCTTACGCTTTTTTTTAAATTTCTCTTGGTTTCTGTCACATTTTCTGTCTCAACCCTTGATTTTTCAGCAAAAACGATCGCCACATTTTCACTTTTCAAGCCCTTATGTATCATCGTCATGTCAGCTATTTACGATATAGGTGATAAATCCAATACCAATGAGCAGAACATAACACGGAGCCAGCAGCAGAAAAGAAAGACGCCAAAATCCCTTAATTAACTTCTCGGGTTGGATGCGCCCCCGCTTGCGACTCTGCGCACTGCCCAGCAGTCCAACCAGAATAAAGAGAATCAACAGCAGCAGATAAAAGCCGAAGGAAGAAGAAAACACGTAGTTATAAAGCGCAGATACGGAAAAAATCAGAAACGGTGTAGTGAAGTCCATCGCTCGCTGAAAAGAGGACGGTTTGGATTCTTTTCGCAGCCATCCTACGAGATAGACGAGAATGAATGGCAAAAAAGGCAGCACACATAGTGTAATCAAGACTCCAGAGACCGCTTCAAACATTTTTCCGCCTCCCGCTTTCGTTAATGTTTTCCTATTTTCCTTGTGTCTCTTCATAGGTGTGCAGTTCTGTTCCCATTCCTTCAACCAATTCCATCAGCAGTGCATTAAGCGGAGCTTCCGCCTCATGCTGCCGTGCAAGATCAACAATACCGCCGCAGATCCAGCGCACTTCCGTAAGGCGTCCATGGGTCACATCTTCCAGCATGGAAGAACGATTCTGTGCAGTTGAGCGGCAGACTTGCAGCAGATCCTCCCACCAACCATCTTCAAACGAAATGTTCGCAAGCCTGTATACAGACATGATCTCGTCAAATAGATTGCGCATCAGCACTGTTCGCTGCGGAGTTTCCAGCAGGGCACCGTTTTGAACTCGCCAGATGGCCGTTAACGGGTTGATGACCGCATTGATCGTCAACTTTCGGTACATAATGGTTTCGATGTCATTCGACATCTGAAGCGCCAATCCTGCCGCGGCAAACACGTCCATCCACTTTTTCTCTGCGTCATCTCCTTCGGTGAGTGAGACTCGTTGCTCCCGAGAAAGCCCAAATGACGTCGAACCTTTTCCCGCATGAAGAATTGAAATCGGGTCCAGACGACGTGCCCCCTCGGTCGTAATCGCCGCATATACCCGAGTGTCGGGAAAAGCCTGTCGCAGCCGCTCGATATGACCCACGCCATTTTGCAGACAAACAATACGATCCTGCGCTTGAAGATGGCTTTTCAGCAGATGAATCAGTCGATCGTCAAGGTCTTTTTGCTTGACCGCCAGAATAATCCAACAGGCTTCTTCGTAAGCTGGACGCTCGGCAAATCGTCCGATTGACTTGACGTTTAACGAAGCCGACGGGATCAATTTCGGTGAACGACCGCTTACTTCGTGCACTTCAATGCCCCGCTCGATGATCTGCCTCGCCTGTTCTTCTCCTCGTGTATAGAGTAGGGTAGAAGCGCCGCCTTCAACAGCTCCAGCTGCAAAAAGCAGCCCCAGCGCACCTCCACCAATCACTTCAATGTTCATTGCGGTTCCTCCTTATTCAGCGGTCTGACCCGCAGTCGCGGTTTACGCCCGAAGCTTGCAGCCGTATAATCAGGGTAAGAAAAATCCGCCGCGGCAAATGGAGCTTTATTGTACCATAGCGGTGAGAAAACAAGCCGGACGCAAATCGAACTTTCGCAAAATGCTCTCAAAAACGGCTTGAACAGAAAGTGAGGAAAGCGCTGTGGCAAAACGTGTGTACGCCGGACTTCTTGCTGCCGCTCTGCTCCTGGCCTCCGGCACGGAGAAGCCTCTGGCTGTCGAAGCTTCGTCCTCCGGTGATCCCACCCAATGGACCCCCGAGCAGCGCAAGCTGCTTCAGGACACGCTGTCGCTCAATGAACTTCAGCGGGATACGCAGCGAATCACCGAAGAACAACACGAACTGGCCCAGCAGAGTGAACGGCTGAACAAGGAGATTCAAATATTGGAAACGCGAATCGCAGGAAGCCGCGAACGTGCTGATGCCGTCGTACGCTCCCAATACATTCAGGGACAGCGCCCGGTGCTGCTATCCCTGCTCAATGCCCGTTCGTTAAGTGAGTTGACGCGGATCTATTATTACTACAACTTTGCCATCCGGCATGACCAGGATCTGCTGTCAGGCTTCCGTCAGGATGCAGATGAACTTCAGAACCGCAAGGATCAGCTGGCGGCCAACTCTGCACGTTTGGGAGAGGTGAAGAACGGGATTGAACAGCAGCAAGATCGGCTGCGTGCGCTTCAGCAGGATATTGATTCCGGGCTGCTGGCCAGCGGGGATGCAACCAGTCTCAAGCGGCTTGCCGATGAGCTGAATGTGTATTGGAACAATGTGGGCCTGTACGAGGTTGACGAGTATTTCTCGCAGTTGGCGGCAGCCAGCGAGAAGCTGCCCGACTATCTGCAAAGCAGCGGCAAACTTAAAGTGTCCGGCCTTGGAACCCGCTACACGATTGAACTTACGGATGCCGAGCTAAACGACTTCCTTCGCTCACAGAGTCAGGATTTTGACAGCTTTTCTTTTTCGTTCCAAAATGGAGAGGTTGTGGCTGAGGGCAGGCGAGATCGGCTGACTCTGCGAATTGAAGGCCGTTATACGCTGGAAAATGAGCCGCAGAACGCCGTACTCTTCCACGTGGACAAGCTGGTATTTAACGGTCTGGAGCTGCCAGCCAGTACACGCAGTGAACTGGAACGCAAGTACGATCTGGGCTTCTATCCCGAACAGGTAGCCCCTGTTAGAGTCAGCGATGTCGAAATGCAAGACGGTTACCTCAAGATCGCCCTTCAACTGGTATTATAATCCGGGCGAACTCAAGGCAGAACATAGGCAGTCAGTCCCTTCACATCGATCTGTCCCTGATAGAAAAGCTCCAGTGAACGGCTTCCGGAATATTCTCGGGAGGCCGTTTTTTTGACATTCCATCCGGCTGCCATCTCTGCCGCACTCCAAGTGTGCTGCGCTTGAAGATCCGGCAGCCAGCGAAGCAGCGAAGCCTTATCCGTCTCGTCATAGACCGTTCGGAGCACAGGCAGGTGTCCTGTCAGCTCGTACCATTCGCTCTGTACGGCGCGTCCTGTGAGATACGTCATCCACAGGGATGCTTCCCGGGAACGCTCCGTTCCAGCCGCAATGCCAAAACAGCGCAGCGAAGCGTTGACTGCCGGGCCTGGAAGCGGGGCAACACGGGAAACAGCCCGATTTTCCGCCCCCAGCCTGGATAGACGATCCACGGCAAGCGTCAGTTCTCCCGCCTCCACCTTGTCTCGAAGATTCGTGGGCGATTGTCCATTCCTTGAGGACATTTTTTGTAAATACGTATGGGTTCGCAGACTTTTTGCAAGCCCAAGCGTCTGCTCTCCATGTCCTTCTTTGTTCTCTACTTTTTCCCCTTCTTCATTCCCTCTCCATAACGTAATCAGCGCAGAAAAGGCACGCACGTCCCCTGATGGAAGCCCAAGGGTATCCTCTGACACATGAACCGAAGAAGTGGATGCCGATTCTGTGATGGACGCCCCTGGTTTCTTACGCTGGGTTTCTTGGGAATCAGATGACGGCAAAGCTTCTGTTGGCTCAAGCAGCGTCTTCTGCCAGTTCTCCCAGGCCTGTGGATTCTGCGGCAGCCCTCCCGAGGTTGCAGCGAAACGATCCGGATTCCAAGCCACTCCATAGGGGTCAAGGTCAAACGGAACTGCCCAGCGATACCCATTCCATTCGACGAGATCGGCGGGTACCGGAAGAGCATCTGCGGCAGCCGTGGTGATATTTGCTTCATACAGATCGGCTGGGAGCAGCCGCCCTGCTGCGGCAAATTCAGCTACCCAGGCGCCATCGAGCATCAATACATCCGGCTCACGCCCTGAAGCGTATGCGTCACGGTAAGTCTTGTACGCCTGTTCAGGTGCCACGTTTACCAGATTTACTACCGCACCAGAACGACGCTGATACTCGTCGTTGAGCGCTTTCAAAGCTTTAAACTCCTGGGTCCCCATCATCGTGTAAACTTCAAGCTCACGCAGCGGATGCTCTGACTCCCCTTTAAGCCATGCCGTAGAGCCTTCTTTGGAATCTCGAAGAGATTCAGAATTTGAGGTGACAGGCAGCGAAGCTGGCGACAGATTAATGAGAGCAAGCAGCAGTATGCCGAACAGTACGAGATGATTTTTTCGCTTCAAGTCATTCCCCTCCGTTCCCTGATTTCCCCATTGTACCAAACGATCCTTTTTCCAACCAAAAAAAGAATCCGGTAGCAAAACCCGGATTCTTTCCTTTTTGATTGCATATTGGCTTGGGTGAACTGCTTTTTGATCGGCAGCAGTCACGAACTTCTTACAGCAAATCTGCCGCCAATTGAGCCAGCTTGGAACGTTCTCCTTTTTCCAAATGGATGTGCCCGGCCAGCTTCTGTGATTTGAATTGTTCGACTACATAAGTCAGACCATTACTTGCTGCATCGAGGTACGGATGGTCGATCTGATCGGGGTCCCCGACCAGAATCATCTTGCTACCTTCACCCGCACGGGAGATGATGGTCTTTACTTCGTGTCTCGACAGATTCTGCGCTTCGTCAATAATGATGAACTGCGAAGGAATTGAACGACCGCGAATATACGTCAGTGCCTCCACCTGGATGCTGCCCAGCCCCATCAGAATCTTGTCGATGTCGCCTGCACTCTTGGTATCAAACAGGAATTCGAGATTGTCATAGATTGGCTGCATCCACGGACGAAGCTTCTCTTCTTTCTCCCCGGGCAGGTATCCAATATCTTTGCCCATTGGAACGACCGGCCGCGCCACCAGCAGCTTCTTGTATTTGCGATCATCTTCTACTTTCATCAAACCGGCGGCCAGGGCAAGCAGCGTCTTGCCCGTACCGGCTTTGCCCGTGATTGTCACCAGAGGAATATCATCCGACAGCAGCAGCTCCAGCGCCATTCGTTGTTGAGCGTTGCGAGCCATGATTCCCCAGACCGGATCATGTCCCTGGAACAGCGGTTCAAGACGTTTAGCTTCCGCATTCAGCTTCACCAGCGCGGACTTGCTGCCACTTTCATCCCTTAGAATGGCAAATTCATTCGGATATAATTGCTCGGCCGCTCCTCCAATATCCGAGACAAAAATATACTTGTCTCTATAGAAGCGATCCACAATCTCGTACGGCACCAGCAGCGTGACATAACCGGGGTATAGCGAATCCGGATCTGCGGCTCGATCGGTCATATAATCCTGTGCGACCAGTCCCAGCACATCCGCCTTGACGCGTACCAGCACGTCCTTGCTGACCATCACGACCTGCTTGGCTTCGTCTTCTGCCAGCTCCTGCTGTTCCTTATGATAATTCAGCGCAACCGCCAGAATACGGTTATCGTTGGTCATTTCACCAAATAGATCCTGCATGCTCTGGAAACTGCGGTGGTTAAGCTCCACTCGCAGGACGCCGCCTGATTCGAGCGCTACCCCGTCATGCAGATGCCCGCGTTCCCGCAGAGCGTCTAGCTCCCGCGATACGCTGCGGGCATTGCGTCCGATCTCGTCGGCCAGCCTCTTCTTCGAGTCAATCTCTTCCAGCACGGCAGCCGGAATGACTACTTCATGCTCCTGGAACGAAAAAATGGAACGGGGATCGTGCAGCAGGACGTTGGTATCGAGCACAAAGAGTTTTTTCACGAAAAATCCCTCCCGAGGCTTAATGGAACCGCATGCCGTCTCCGAGACTGGCGCATCTGCGCCACGATTCGGACGGCGCCGATCGAAATCGTCCACCACCTCCTCTCACAGATCGGACAGGAATAGGAGCAAAAAAAGCCCGCGGCGAGCCGCTAGGCTTTTTTCATTGCACTCATCACCTGGCTGTCGAGAAATTCGGCAGCCTGAAGATCGAGAGTACGGCTATATTGAGGCGGAGAAGACAGATGGGCTCCATAAAACAGCGCATTGCGAACCGCCTCGACCTCAACGTCGAAACAGCACATGCGGAACGGAACATCGCGCAGCGGGTCCTGCACAACGCGTGCGGTTCCATTAATGGCATACACCTTCTCGCCCCCAAAAATCGTGAGGGTCACTTTGGGATTATTCAGCATGTTACGCACCAGACGCGAGCGGTGATCGACCGCAAAACGAAGCGTGCCCGGATTGACAGCATACAGCCAGGAAATGGTTGTCGAAGTCGGACCCTGGGTCTCGGCATCAACGGTAGCCAACAGGGCAAACGTCTCGCTCTGAAGCTGAATGAATAGGGATTCGGTCATTTGCGTAACGGCTTCGGACATCACATGGCCTCCTAATACGGCGTCTGATCGAGATCTTGATTCAGGAATGAAGCTGCTTTGATTATATCATACTCCGAAATGGTCATTCAATCGATTCAGCGCTGCGGGATTTCCGCTTCAGGGAGCAGCAGGTGTCGTGGGCTGATGCCGGCCTGCCAACTCATCCTGAAGCGCCTGCTTGGCAGCCTCAAGCTCATCCTTCTTCATATCCACAAATCCGGTCTTTCGGCTCCACGGCCCGGTGACCTGCTTGTAGGTGATGTTTTCCTTAGGGATGTCCCAATACGTGCGGACGAGGTTCATCACTTGTTTGTTTTCCAGATCGGTATCCATGTTTTTGGCGACTGCATCGATCAACGAACCCGCTTTGGTCACGGCGTTGAAGGACTTGAGCTTCTCCAGAATCGACGCGATCAGCTCCTGCTGACGTTTGTTGCGATCCAGGTCGCTGGATTCCGGCGTCTTGTTGCCTGCGCACAGATCTTTGCCGCTCATGGTCAAGGTATTGGTCGTATGGCGATAACGGACAAAGCCAAGCGCCTGCTTGCCATCGAGCGTCTGGAGCCCTTTTTGCAGATCAATGTCGGTGCCATCGGCTTCCGTCTTGTAACACATGTTCTGATCGACATTCACTTCCACGCCGCCTACAGCGTCAACCACGTCTTTGACCGTGTTGAAGTTGACAACCGTTGCATAATCAATGGAGACGCCAAAATATTTGCCGAGCATCTTTTTCATTTCATCTTTGGCACTGTCGCCGCCTTTTTTCTCATCCGACAGAAACTTGGGGTAATACGCATTGACCTTCCGAACCTTGTATCCATCGAGTTCAAAGCGTCCATCTCGCGGCAGCGATACAACAGTCGCTGTATCCGTCTTGGGATTCATCGCCACGACCATGACCACATCGGTCAGATTGGTGTTGGTCTCCTGACGGAAATCCGTGCCCAGCAGCGCCATGGCAATCGGCTGGGTATCCGCCGGTCTGACCGGTTCGCCTGCCGTACCGATGGCTTTTGATTTCTGGTAGATCATACCTACATAGATTCCGATTCCGATGACCGCCAGAATCAAGAGAATCACCAAGATCGTCCAGAAGCGTTTGGCGCCGCTTTTCTTGCGACCGCCTGCATTTGCAGGGCGCCGGCCTCCGCTTCCGCCCGCACCTCCAGCTGCTCCATTTCCGCCAGCGGCGCCCCCGGCTCCGCCGGAAGCTCCAGTCGTGCGACCTCGCGCCGCACCCGAACGCGGCGGCAGACCGCCGCCTTTTGTACTGCTCATGTTCGATCCAGCTCCTTCTCTGTGTACGCTCCATGCGAAAAATAAATGAATCTGCTCTCCCGCACAAATAAAAACGGGGTCCGCGCCCCCCGGCGGCGGACCCCGTTCGCCGCAGCCAACCAGCGTCTTCTATCTAAGACGCTGTCAGCACGGGAAAAGTTACCGATTGCTTGCTTAAAAAACGAGATTTACGCGTTGGCTTGCGCTTGTTTACGCTGCTTCTCCGCACGCTCGCGCTCACCTTTTTGCAGGATCTTCTTGCGCAGACGAACGTTCTTAGGCGTAATTTCGCAATATTCGTCGTCGTTCAAATATTCCAGCGCTTGCTCCAACGAGAACAGACGTGGCGTCTTCATTTTGACGGTGTCGTCTTTGGTTGCGGAACGCACGTTGGTCAGCTGTTTTTCTTTGCAGATGTTCACGACGATGTCGTTGTCGCGCGTGTGCTCGCCCACGATCATGCCTTCGTATACTTCTGCACCCGGTTCAACGAACAATGTACCGCGGTCTTCAACGCCCAGGATGCCGTACAGGGTTGCGTTGCCGTTTTCTGTCGAAACCAGTACGCCCTGGTGACGTCCACCCACTTGTCCGCCGATCAGCGGGCCGTAGCTGTCAAACGCGTGGTTCATGACGCCATAGCCACGAGTCAGGGTCAGGAAGTTCGTACGGTAGCCGATCAGACCGCGTGCCGGAATCAGGAACTCCAGACGAACTTGGCCTGTACCGTTGTTAATCATGTTCACCATTTCGGCTTTACGCATACCCAGGCTCTCCATAACGGCGCCCATGCTTTCTTCCGGTACGTCGATCAACAGGCGTTCGATTGGCTCCATTTTCTTGCCATCGACTTCACGAACGATAACTTCCGGTTTGGAAACTTGCAGTTCGTAACCTTCACGACGCATGTTCTCAATCAGAATCCCCAGATGCAGCTCGCCGCGTCCCGATACGACAAACGCGTCCGGGCTGTCGGTTTCTTCTACGCGAAGGCTGACGTCTGTTTCCAGCTCGTTGAACAGACGATCGCGCAACTTACGGGAAGTGACCCATTTGCCTTCACGACCTGCAAACGGACTGTTGTTGACGAGGAAAGTCATTTGCAGCGTAGGCTCGTCGATCTTGAGAACCGGCAGAGCTTCTGGATTCTGTGGATCAGCAATGGTCTCACCAATGTTGATGTCCTTGATCCCTGCGATGGCGATGATGTCGCCTGCGCCAGCTTGTTCCGTCTCAATGCGCTTCAGACCCTGGAAGCCAAACAGCTTCTCGATCCGTGCCTGCTTCATACCACCTTCACGCGTCATGACCGCAACGGATTGTCCTTGGCGGATGATTCCACGGTTTACGCGACCGATTGCGATACGTCCCAGGTATTCGTTGTAGTCCATCAGCGTCACGAGGAATTGCAGCGGCTCTTCTGTGCTTTCTGTTGGAGCCGGAATGTTCTCGATGATGGTGTCGTACATCGCCTGCATGTTGTCATCTTGTTTTTCGGCATCCAGACTCGATGTACCGTTGAGTGCGGAAGCGTACACGACCGGGAAGTCGAGCTGATGATCGTTGGCGCCCAGTTCAATGAACAGGTCCAGCACTTCATCAATAACTTCAGCCGGACGAGCGGCTGGACGGTCGATCTTATTCACGACCACGATTGGCGTCAGGTTGTGCGCCAGCGCTTTGCCGAGTACGAAACGAGTCTGCGGCATGCAGCCTTCGTAAGCATCGACAACCAGCAGTACGCCATCAACCATCTTCATAATCCGTTCCACTTCGCCGCCGAAATCGGCGTGTCCCGGTGTATCCACGATATTAATCAGGTAATCTTTATAAGTAATCGCTGTATTTTTCGCCAGAATGGTGATGCCGCGTTCTCTTTCGAGATCGTTGGAGTCCATGGCGCGTTCCTGCACATGTTCGTGCTCACGGAAGATACCGGACTGCTGCAGCAGCTTGTCAACCAGCGTGGTTTTACCGTGATCGACGTGAGCGATAATCGCGATATTGCGAATTTGTTCTCTAGAGTGCATGAATGGAATGTTCCCTTCTCTATTAAAAATGTTAAAAAACGGATGCTTACGTTTCTCACAAAAGAAGCGTCCGGCAAACCCGCCGACGCTCCACAATCCCTTTGATTATACACGATTTTCATGAAATTTCAAGCCTTTTTACATTTTACGCCATCCGCTCCGTTTGCCGATCTTCGATTCCGGCCAGAACACCAGCCACGCTCCGGACAGAATCAGCAGAATAGATAGCGCGTAGAGGAAAAAAGGGCCAAGCAGACTGAAAATAAACAGCACGATCGAAAGCCCAATCAGCCCCAATGCCGCATAATAGAGACTTTTGGAACGCTCTCCCGACAGCAGTTCATATTCGTACAGACCTATGCCTGGCCCCAGCAGAAAAGCAGGCCACAGCACCTCAAACAAACCAAATCCCCATGTATTCAGCAGAGAGAATACAATTCCGTACACCGTCAATGTTCCACCCGGAACCAGTGCCCAGGCCGGAAGTGTACGAGCGACAACAGCCAGATGCAGCGCGACGCCCGGCAGCAGGATGAGCAGCGGCCAGAATACCCGTCCCAGAAAAGCGAAGACTCCCCATTGTCCAAGGAGAATGATAAGTCCCGCGGTCAGAATAAAGATGCCAACCGCTTTTTTGTTGTTATTTGGCATGCGATTCTCCCCTTGCGGAATTTTCGCGTCGTCCTGCTTGTGGGCAGGATCTCCCGTCGTTCTTTTTATCGGAACATCACGACTTTTCATTCAGCGATTCGGCAAAAGTTTGTGGGCCAATTCGGGACGCGGGTCTAGAACCAATCCGGATCGATCGCAGCCTGTACATCCGCCTCTTCCTGGCGCAGCCGTGAACCGCCTGCCAGCAGCTCGATCGTCTCCGTCCCTTCAGTTGCCTCAAGAATCAGGCGATCCAGATGAGGCGTGACCGCTTCGATCTTGTTAACGATCCGCAGATTGGGATTGGTTGTTGGCGACTTGGGCACAAATAAAGTACAGCAATCTTCATAAGGCAGAATGGAGGTTTCATAAGTTCCAATTTGGCGCGACAGGCGAATGATCTCATCCTTGTCGGTCATCACCAGTGGACGCAGAATCGGCAGCTCGGTAGCCCGTTCAATGACATTCATGCTTGGCAGCGTCTGACTGGCTACCTGTCCAAGACTCTCCCCGGTCACCAGCGCCAGCGCTTTTTCCCGATTTGCCAGGTTCGTAGCAATGCGCAGCATCGCCCGGCGCATCAGCGTAATCATCAGATTGTCCTGCCCCATCTGCGTGAATGAAGTCTGCACCTCCGTGAATGGCACGATATGCAGCCTTACCTTGCCCGCATATTCCGCCAGCGTCTGCGCCAGATCGATCACTTTTTCTTTGGCCTTTTCACTGGTGAACGGATAGCTGTGGAAATGTACACATTCAATCTCCAGCCCCCGGCGAAGCGCCGACCAACCGGCGACCGGGCTGTCAATGCCTCCCGAGAGCAGCAGCATCGCTTTGCCGTTCGTACCCAGCGGGAAGCCGCCCACACCCGGAATCACTTCTCCGTACACATAAGCCGCTTTATCTCGGATCTCGACTCTCAGTTCCAACTCCGGGCTGCGCATATCCACTTTCAGCAGCGGGAACTGCTTGAGCAGCGGCGAAGCGATCAGCGGATTGCTTTCCTGCGAGGAATGGGGGAAGTCCTTCCAGACCCGGCGTACATTCGTCTTGAATGTCGTCTCCTGCTTCAGCTCCATCGCTTCCACCAATTCGCCGGCTGCTCGTACGATCTCGTCCAACTCCGGCGCAACCGCGCGTACCGGACTGAGCGAAGTCATCCCAAATACATTCTGCAAAATGGGGATCAGGGTTTCTACGCGTTCACTGCCTGGATCGACATAGATACGGCCAAATTCCCGGCGAATCTTCGCATCGGGATAAGGGCGAAGCAGCGCTCTGACATGCTCCACCGCCGACTTTTCAAAACGGGCACGATTGCGCCCTTTTAGTGTGACCTCGCCGAAACGAAGCAGCAGGTAATCGTATTTCTTCATGAGTTATCTCTTTCTCCCCTCAAGCGGTGCCAACAGGCCAACCGCCTTATCCAGCGCATCCACCAACTGGCGAATGTCTTCTTCAGTATGTTCGTCACCCAGGCTCAATCGAATACCGGATGTTGCATGCTCGCGGCTTAGCCCCATCGCACTTAACACCCGGCTTGGCTTCTCGGTCTTGGCTGCACAGGCCGATTGCGCCGAGACCAATACGCCCAGCTCCTCCAGCGTATGCAGAATGACCTGAGATTTCAAGCCCGGAAATGTAAAATGCACAATATGTGGAGCAGGAAAACGCGGCTCGGTCAATATCAACCGATCATGCCGACGTACCTCCGCGATCAGCAGCTGACGCAGCTTCGTCATCTTCGCCGCCCGCTGCTCCAGTCCTTCCGCAGCCATCCGAAAAGCTTTGGCCGCTCCAACAATCGCCGCCAGGTTTTCGGTCCCGGCACGCAGCCCGCTCTCCTGTCCTCCACCCGTCAACAGCGGAAACAGCCGCACTCCACTGCGTACATACAGCACCCCGACCCCGCGCGGCCCTCTGACTTTGTGCGCCGAGAGACTGTACAGATCGATTGCCGATGAAGCCAGCTCAAGCTTGACGCGACCAAATCCCTGCACCCCATCGACGTGCACCAGAATCTTGGGATCGCGCTGCTTGACCAGCTGGGCGATCTCCTCTACAGGCTGGATGGCGCCCATTTCGTTGTTCACGTGCATGATGCTCACCAGAGCGGTATCTGGTCGCAGCGCGGCAAGCACCTTTTCCGCAGAGACCGTTCCATCCGCTTCCGGCGGTACAAAAGTCGTTTCCATGCCAAGCTGTTCCAACTGCAAACAGCTTTCGGTCACGGAAGCATGCTCAATTTGCGTGGTCACAATATGTTTACGGCCATCTCCTCGCCCGAGCAAGGTGCCCTTGATTGCCAGATTATTGCTTTCTGTCGCCCCGGAGGTCAGGACAATCTCCTGCTGCCTTACCCCGCCAAGTGCTGCTGCATAGACGCCGCGTGAGCGATCCAGCAGTCTTGAAGCGGCCTCTCCGCTGCGATGGATGGACGACGGATTGCCGCTGTGCGCCTCCATCACTTCTGCGACGGTGCGAATCACATCCGGGTGAGCCGGAGTGGAAGCCGCATGATCGAAATTTAACATAAGCCCGAAACCCTTCTTTCTCACTCATTCATCTAAACGGCAAAAAGATCAAAAAGGGAAAGCCGCGCTTCGCCTCTTTGATCTTCGCCTCGTATCGGAGCGGCCTAGATGTACTTCGCCTGCGCCGTTTGGACACGACCGATATATTTCTGTGTTTCTCTCGGCAGGGTATCGAATTTGGCATCCAAATCCGCCTCTGTCCGTATGCCCAGACGCTGAAGCGTCCCCGGCCCTGCGTTGTACGCCGCAAGTGCCAACCGCTGAGATCCATCGTAACGGATCAACATGGAAGCGATATAGCTGGCGCCTCCGTTGATGTTCTGTTCCGGGTCGAACGAATTCTTGACTCCCAGACCGGCGGCTGTTCCATCCATCAACTGCATCAAGCCCTTGGCTCCCGCTCCCGATTGCGCATTGGGGTTAAAGGAAGATTCCGCATCAATAATCCCGTTGATTAGCGACTCGGGAATCCCATACTTGGAACTGGCCGCCTGAACGATGCTGGCATATTGAGCCGCGTTCGCATTAGGCGTACCAGATCTTACAGTGGGTTCCGACACGTTTGGCATCTCAATCTTCGCAGACGAGTGATCCAGCGAAGAAGTTCCACCTGAAGAGGTGGTTCCTCCCAATGACGTCACTCCCTGCTTGAGCGAATCGACTTGATCGGCAGGCAGCGAGATCGCAGCCAGCGTCTTCATCAATTCCTCCGCCGAGATGGAGCTTGTACCCGACTCTTCCATCTTCTGCTGCAGCAGCGTGGCAAAGACCGAAGAGTCGATCTTGCCCTGAGACATGCTGTTCAGTGAAGACTTGTCCAGATTCAGGCTGTCCATCCATTGAAATTCAATGAGCTGTTTGGCCGTCCTCGGATCGATAATCATTGGCAGCAATCCCCTTTCCTCATAGCAAAATTTAAGAGCGCGGAGCGCTCATACGACGCTGACTCAGGTAGTCGCTCTCATAGTAATCCAGATCGTCGCGCAGTTCCTCATAGGTTTTCGTCACGTCCAGCACGACCTCACGAGCCGCAGTGTGAATGGATCTGCGGAAACGGATGGCTTCCTGTCCAGTGTACGCATAGCGACCATCTTCGGCATAGGTTTCGTTCTTCGGATAGAAGAAGCTGTTCACGACATTATGGTAGACCTTATACAGCGTATCTTCCGCAGAATTTACGTCAAAATTAGCGCGACGCAGCAGAACGCCGATTTTTTCGGAAGAGTTCTCCGAGAACACGAGCAGATAGCGAAGATCGGACAAAAATCCTTTGTAATAAGCCACTTCTTCCTCTTCTTGAGATTGTACAAGCTGAGGCAGCGAGTATTCATTCAAAAAGGCTTCGATTCTCACGATAGCGGTTTTCAACTTTTCTCTTGTCGATTCACATAATTTCTGTACGTTAGGCGCTGACATACGGCGTTTCCCCCTTGGTCTGTGATCGCGCAGATGCGCGAAGCGGGCTTCCCTGCAAACCCTATCCCTGCTCCGTCCATCGTAGCATAAAATTTGTACAAAAGCATCCGCTGACACTCCCTAAAGAAGGGCTATAAAAAATAGCTATAAGTCCCTTTCTCCTAGTTTTCATAAAAGCGGTGCAAAAAAGGCGAACGTTCGGCGGGAACTACCGACTACTTAACCCGGATGATACAGGTGAAACCCCTCAAATCCGCTTCAGCACTTCTCTTCAAGACCGACGATATGCAAAACGGCGCCTTCTCCCTCATTAAAGAAGGAAAAGACGCCGCCAATCGGATTGTTCGTGCAAAAAAATCCTCAAGGGTTGCATAGTTCGGAAAGTCTACCGTAAGCCGGGTTCTGTGCTGCTTTGCGGTGATAACGGGAACCACCCTCCCGCTGTGAGCGACAATCATCTGTCTAGGCCGTTTATTGCTAAACGGCTCAAGCGACCAACCTAAACGCACCCCGGGCAAGGGCTGTTTCCGGCAAGCCGAAAACCGCGTTTCATTAGGTCTTGCTTCGGATGGGGTTTACCAGGGACGAAGTCACCAGCGCCCCTCGGAGTCTCTTACACTCCGGTTCCACCCTTACCTGTGCACGCCCGGAGGCGGCCATCGGCGGTCCATTTCTGTGGCACTAATCCTTCAGCTCGCGCTGACTGGACGTTATCCAGCATCCTGCCCTGCGAAGCCCGGACTTTCCTCCCGTGCCGCCTTACGCGACACCGGCGATTGTCTGTTAAACTTTCCTTGAGCAACGGCTAACAGTATACCGCAAAATGAGAATGGTGACAAGCCTTTTTTCTTTACACGAAACGGAACGGCTCCGTGTTTGGCTCGGAGGCGTGAACCGTCGTCTCGCTGCCGCTATCTGCCAGCATCTGTCCCAGCAGCTTCGCTACCTCACGCTTCATGATTTTCTCCGAATTGTGACCCGGATCAATAATCGCCAGCCCGGCCATCAACGCATCGTGCGCGGTATGGTAATCCACATCGCCGGTAATCAGCACATCAGCTCCTTGACGAAGCGCATGGTGAATATATCGACTTCCCGATCCGCCCAGTACAGCCGCTTTTTTGATGAGACGATCTCCATCGCCAACAACGCGAGCCGCTGGCACATCAAAGCCTTTTTTGACGATCTGGGTCAATTCGGCAAGCGTCTTGGGCTGCGCCAGCTTCCCGACCCGTCCCAAGCCATAACTCTTTCCTTTTTGCTCCAGAGCATACAGGTCATACGCGACTTCTTCGTAAGGATGCGCCTTAATCATCGCTTGAACGACTTTCCCTTTCAGGCTCTCCGGGAGCACTGTCTCGATCCGAACCTCTTCCGCACGCTCCAGCTTGCCTGGGCTGCCGATATGCGGCTGGGTGCCTTCACCGGGAAGGAATGTACCGAGCCCTTCCGTATTGAAGCTGCAATGCGAATAATCCCCAATGACTCCCGCACCCGAAGCCAGTATCGCATCCAGTACGTTCTGATGATGACTCTTGGGCACATACACCACCAGCTTGAGCAGGCGCTCACTTTGCAGTTCTTCCAAAGGTTTGGGCTGCTGAATTCCGACCAGATCGGCCATCCAGTCATTCATTCCGCCTTCTGCCACGTCCAGATTCGTGTGGCTGATGTACACGGCAATATCGTGTTTAATCAATTTTTCGTATAAAGCGCCCATCGGCGTATCCGTACGCAGATTTGCCAGCGGGCGGAAAATAATCGCATGATGCGCTACGATCAGATTCGCTCCCAGCGCAATCGCCTCATCGACCACTTCCGGCGTGACATCCAGCGCAACCAGCACCTTGGTGATCTCCTTGTTCAGCGTGCCGAGCTGCAGCCCAATCTTGTCGTTTTCCACAGCCAATGATTTGGGCGCAAATTTCTCCATCAATTGGATGACGGTTTGTCCTTTGGCAAGCATGCCAGCACCTCCTTCAAGAATTGAATATGGCGCTCCAGCGCCTCTTTTTTCCCTCTGGCGTCCTCACTGTCGGAGCGTCCCATCGAACCGGCCACCCGTTCCAGCTTGGCGATTTCACCGATCCATTTTTCATGGAAGACGCTGGAGGCCTCCTGCACCAGAAAAGGACCAAATTCCAGCAGCTGCTCGCGGCCCAGCGTAATCGGCGGCTCCCCAATCTGCGTATCGGCATAGAGACGGTTGTTCAGTTCCTGAGCCTGTTCCGCCGATTCTGCGCGATCACCGACCAGCACTTCATAAATCTTGCCGTCTTCTTCCAACATACGCTCTGCGGTCAGCAGCCAGCCTTCTTCCAGCAGCCAGCGGCGAACGAGATCTTCTCCGACATTAGGCTGAAGAATGAGGCGTTTTACTCCGGCAAGCTTGACCTTGCCTTCGGTCAGAATTCGCACGATCAACGCTCCGCCCATACCGGCAATCGTAATGACATCCACTTCGCCCGGCTGAATCGCAGCGAGTCCATCGCCCAATCGCACGTCAATCTTGTTCTTCAAGCCCGCTTCAGCCACCTGCTTGGAAGCCGCATTATAGGGGCCGCGATTGACTTCTCCCGCTACCGCAAATACGGCTCGGCCTTCCTGCACCGCATAAGTGGGCAGCAGCGCATGATCGGAACCGATGTCCGCCAGACGGCTGCCGCCAGGAATCCATTCACAAATGGTGTTCAAACGTTGAGATAATTTCATACAGACACCCACGCAATCCAATTTTTTCGCCAGATAAACAAGAAAATAAACGCCAACGCCAGCTTACCCAGAATGTAGAAAATAATGCCTTCCGGCGCATGATGACGCAGCAGCAGAGCATCCAGCTCCGGCATAAACCAGAGCGTGACGCCAACTGCAAAATAGATCGAAGCAAAACGCTTCGCCTTATGGTGAGCCAACCAACTGAGCCAGAGCAGCAGGCCGCTCAGTGGAATCCACAGCAGTTGAAGCATCGGCCAGGATGCCTCCGGATTCATCTTGCCGAAGAATTGGGCATAGAGCAGAATCAAAGCTCCCCAACCGCTGTAATGCAGCAGACCGCTCGGTACTACCATGCCCACCGTCAACCAGACGACCGCACAGGAGGCAATGAGTCCCAGCATAGCAATCTCTTCCGGCCAACCATTCAGGCGAATCATCCAGATGCCAAGCCCCAGCATGACCAGACTGCCGATCGCGTACAGAAACTGTGCACCCATACCGCCCATCCAGGCTCTTCCCCCGGCGTATGTACCAAGCCCGTAGCAGAACGACACCAGCGCAGCAATCGCAGCCAATTGAAACGGCCAGGCCAGAATCGGAAAATAAAAGCCGATTAAACTGAGCAGTGCAATCGTAACAAAAGATAAGGCCCACAGCTTGAAGTTCCCCTGTTGAAGGGACGCAACCGACAACGTGCTTTTTTTCTTCTGCGTTGCTTCGTCATCATATAAGTTTAACAAAAAATCGCAGTAATGTTCGGGCAAAAGTTTGCTTTTTCGCCAATTTTCAATCTCCATGATAATGACTCTCTTTTTTTCCCGTTCCAAAAGCGCTCCTCCTTCGGGTTGAAGCCGTTCTCATTCTTATATCGGCAGATCGCTTCGCTCCGATTAAGCAGGCAGGCATCTGACAGTTCAAGATCAGCAGGCGGTACCTGACTGGAGCCAAACGGCGAACATCCACTTGTATTTTACCCTGAAAAAGGACACTCGCCTATCCAGCCGAGCACATAAACCAAGCTTCCAAGATCAGGACTCTGGAAGGATCGACAATCGCTCATTCCCTAAAATCCGGCGCCAAGGAGAAACCCATAAAAAAATCTGTTCACCGGACTGTGCCCCTGCATCGTAAAAAACCGCCGGAATCAAGCTCCGGCGGTTGGTTGTATAGCCTGTTCGGGTTCGTTTCCGATTCGGTCGATACGCATTATTCAAGGAAATCTTTGAGGCGTTTGCTTCGGCTTGGGTGACGCAGTTTGCGCAGTGCTTTGGCTTCGATCTGACGAATCCGCTCGCGCGTTACGCCAAAGACTTTTCCAACCTCTTCCAGCGTACGGGTACGCCCATCATCCAGACCAAAGCGGAGTCGAAGCACGTTCTCCTCACGGTCGGTTAGCGTATCCAGCACATCCTCAAGCTGTTCCTTCAGCAGTTCATAGGCAGCAGCATCAGCTGGAGCCAGTGCTTCCTGATCTTCGATAAAGTCGCCCAGATGAGAATCATCTTCTTCACCAATCGGCGTCTCCAGCGAGACCGGCTCCTGGGCGATCTTCATGATCTCCCGAACCTTCTCTACACTAAGCTCCATCTCGGCTGCGATCTCTTCCGGCGAAGGCTCACGTCCATACTCCTGAAGGAGCTGACGCGATACCCGAATCAGCTTGTTGATCGTCTCTACCATATGCACAGGAATCCGAATGGTACGTGCCTGGTCGGCAATCGCACGGGTGATCGCTTGGCGAATCCACCAAGTTGCATACGTACTGAACTTGAAACCTTTTTTGTAGTCGAATTTCTCTACGGCCTTAATCAGACCCATATTGCCTTCCTGAATCAGATCCAGGAACAACATGCCGCGTCCCACATAACGTTTGGCGATGCTGACCACGAGGCGCAGGTTGGCTTCCGCCAGGCGGCGCTTGGCCTCCTCGTCACCTTCCTTGATACGCTTCGCCAGCTCCACTTCGTCGTCTGCGGAGAGCAGAGGAACCCGTCCGATTTCTTTCAGATACATGCGCACCGGATCGTTGATCTTGATACCTGGTGGAAGTGCGAGATCATCTTCAAATTCCGATTCCTCGCCATCCTCCCGTTCGCTTCGCGGACGAGCGCGTTCTTCTTCTTCGTCGCTCTCGTCTCCTACCTCGATCCCCAGATCTCCGAGCTGCTCGTAGAATTCGTCGATTTGCTCAGGGTCTTGATCGAACGGCGACAACTTATCGGCAATCTCTTTGTAGCTGAGCTGGGATCTCTTCTTGCCGAGTTCGATCAGCTGCTCCTTCACCTGGTCAAGGGTCAGTTCGCCTTCCAATTCCGTATGTTGCTCGTTCGCCATTCTAGACTCCCTCCTCCCCGGACTTTGAACCCGATACGCGTTCGTTACTGCCTTTCCAGGGCTATAATTTCACTTGCAATTTGAGCGGCGAGCAGGAAATCCCCATCTTTTTCGGCACGTATCATCTCTTCGCGTTTGCGTTCAATACCCTGCAAACGCGGAACCTTGCGCACCTCACGAATACAATCGTCGAGAACCTGCTCGTTCCACTCGCGCGGTCCTTCTGTCATCGCAATGGAACTGACGATCTTCTCCAGCTTCTCATCCTGCAAGGATGAGATAAATCGGCTGCTGTCCGGCTCGCGGTCCTGCGCATAAAAAGCGTACAGATAAGCGGCAATCGCGGCATGTTCAGGCGTGTTGAACTCGTCTCCGAGGCGTTCCGCCACATAATCCGCTGCCTGCCGATCCTGAAGCATCAGGAACAGCAGACGCCGTTCCGCAGTCTGGTGGGCCGGAAGCAGATCCCGATTCGGTCTGGAACGCCGCTCCTGGGCAAAGAAAGGATCTTCAGCGGCGGCGCCATAAGAGCCTGCTCCTCCGCCTGAGTTATTGTTCTTTCTTCCATAACCGCCCTTATTGGCATAGTCATTGCGGCTGCGCCCTTGATTCCGGCCGCCGTAGGAGCGATCACGCTCCCCAGGTTGAGGACCAGAATACGCGGGCCCCGGATCTTCCTGCCCCGGTGCCGGGCGATGCTGTTCCTGACGGATCAGGTTGCAGTCCTGCTTGAGACTCTCAAACGAGACGTCCACTTCGGAAGACAGCTCCCGCAGATAAACTTCCCGCTCCGTAGGCGAATTCAGTGCCGCGATGATGGGAAGCGCCGCCTTCGCATAATCGACGCGGCCGCTCTCTTCATTAAGCTTGTATCCACGGCGCAGATTCGACAGACGGAACTTGGTCGTCGAAGCGGCTTCTTCCACAACCTGCCGCACGAAACGTTCGCCTCCGTTCGATCGAATATAATCGTCGGGGTCAACGCCCGGGGGCAGCATGGCCACTTTAACCTGAAGTCCTGCCTGCTCCAGAATCGGGATGCTCTTGAGTGCCGCGTTCTGTCCGGCATTATCGCCGTCGTAGCAGACAAGCACTTCGTCTGCCGTCGTCTTAATCATCGCAGCGTGCTGCTCCGTCAGCGAGGTGCCCATCGTAGCAATCCCATTATGCACGCCTGCTTCCCAGGCCGCGATGACGTCGCCGTATCCTTCAAACAGCACTGCCTGGCGCTGCTTGCGAATCGCGCTGCGCGCCTGATCGAAATTGTAGAGCACCCGGCTTTTGTTAAACAGCCGACTTTCCGGCGAATTCACATATTTGGGATGCCCTTCGCCGAGGATACGCCCGGCAAAAGCGATCGTCTTGCCGCTGCGATTCGCAATCGGGAACATGATGCGTCCCCGGAAACGATCGACATATCCATCGCCGCTCTGCCTTGCCGAAATCAATCCGCCCTTCTCCATCTCCGACAGATCGAAGGAACGCTTGTCCAAAAATTGAACCAGAGTGTCCCAGCGATCCGGGGCAAACCCAATGCGGAAATGATCGATGAGCTTGTCGCCGATGCCACGGCCTCGCAGATACTCCAATGCGGGACGCCCGTGCTCGGTGTTTTTCAACAGAAAGTGATAGAATTTTTCGCTCCATTCGTAAGCCTGGAGGAGACGTCCGGTTTCTCGGTCCTGAGGAGTTTCCGCCTTGCCTCCCGAATTGGGAACGGCAATATGCGCTTCCTCCGCCATAATCTTCACAGCCTCGGGGAAGGATAGTCCTTCGATTTCCATCCTGAATTTGATGGCGTTGCCCCCCATGCCGCAGCCGTAGCAATAGAAGATCTGGCGATCCGGCGTCACCGTAAAAGAAGGGGTCTTTTCGGAATGGAACGGGCACAGGCCTTTCATATACTTCCCCTGTTTGGTCAGATGAACAAATCTGCCTACCGTCTCGACGATGTCGTGCTGGGTGAGCACCGCATCGATCGTTTCCTCCGGAATATTTCCATATTCCGTACTCATATTAACCACCTTCTAATGAAATTAATATTCGCTATACTCAAGCCTTCTCCTGCAATTCATACAAAAGTTTTAAACATTTTTCGGCAAAGATCGCTCGATCTTCTGCCGTAAACTTCTTGGGTCCACGCGTTCGGCCGCCGCCGCGACGCACTTTTGCACTGATATGTCGGCGATCCAGCAGAAATTCGATGTTGGCTGAATCGTAGATTACTCCGCGTTCCGAGAGCGCATAAGCTCTCTTCGCCAGCACCAGTGCAGCCAGACCATAATCCTGCGTAATGACCAGATCTCCTGCCTTCAGATGATTGACGATGTACAGATCTGCACTTTCCTTGCCACGATCCACTCGAACCACCTGGATGCCAGCTTCTTCGCGCAGTACATGATCGTAAGAGGACACCAGAATCACCGGCGTTCCGGTGATTTTCGCCGCCTGCTTGATCTCTTCCTTAACCGGACAAGCATCGGCATCCACCAGAATTCTCATTCCCGTATCCGCTGCTTCCATGAAGCCCCTTTCTGATCGGCGAAAGTTTCATCCTGCACTTCCCCCGATCCTATGCGAAAAACGGAACTTTTCCCGCCGTCGGAGGGAGGACGCTTAACGCGCCTGCCCTTCGAGGTAGAAAGAGAAACAAATACTCCAGCGTCCCTGCGACGCCTGGTCATGCTCTCTGTGCGGGAAAGATTCCGTATCATAAATTCTTATAAGCAGCGTATGCGAATCTTCTCGCTTACTGCCAAACCAGCTTGCCAAAATCAGCAAAACGCTTCAGATCGCTGTCGATCACGGCCAGCAGTGCCAGGCGATTCGCCCGAACCTGTTCATCCTCCGCCATAACCATTACCCGGTCGAAGAACGTTGTAATCGGCTCCTTGAGTCCCGACAACGCGGTCAATTGCGCTTCGGCAGCGCTCATATAGCTCTCCTCTTCCGCATACGCCCAGGTATCCTGTTGGTCATGAAGCAGCTGCCAGGAGGCAAACAAGTCGCTTTCCGGCTCGCCTTCAAACAATTCCGGCTTCACTTCGTGCGTCTGCGCCTTGGCCGCCAGATTGCTCGTCCGTGTGAACGAATCCGCTGTTTCTTTGAAATGGGCATCTTCGCTTACTGCTTTCATCAAGGCTTCGCCGCGCGAAATGACGGCTGGAATATTACCGAATCCAGCTGCGATAACCGCGTCCACCACGTCATAGCGCAGATTGTCGGAGAGCAGCTTTTTCACACGAAGTTCAAAGAAGTCGGTCAGATCCTTGCGAACCTCTTCTGCGGAACGCTTGAGGTGGCCTGCCTGCTCATGCACCGAGATCGACAGATCGAACAGCTGATCGAGCGTCAGTTCCAGCTTGTGATCGAGAAGAATCTGAACGATGCCTGCTGCTTGACGACGGAGCGCGTACGGGTCCTGCGAACCAGTCGGAATGATGCCGATCCCGAAGAAGCCCACGATGGCGTCCATCTTGTCGGCAAGGCTGACTACCGAACCTACGATGGATGCCGGCACGGATTCACCTGCGAAACGAGGTTGATAATGCTCGAATACCGCGCGTGCCACCGCTTCTTTTTCACCGGCTTTGCGTGCATAATCCTCGCCCATCACACCCTGAAGTTCCGGGAATTCGTAGACCATCTGCGTTACCAGATCGAACTTGCAAATATCTGCCGCGCGGCTGACGTCCTGAACGTCTTCCTGATCGAGATTCAGCAGCTGCGCAATCTTGTCGGCAGTCTGACGAATCCGGCGAACCTTATCGCCCGTGCTGCCGAGTTCTTCATGGAACACGACCGTCTCCAGCTTCGACAGGAAATCCTTGATCTGACCCTTCTGATCTTCCTCATAGAAGAACTTGGCGTCCGACAGGCGGGCGCGCAGCACCTTCTCGTTCCCCTTGGCGATCACGTCAAGCGACCGGGCATCGCCGTTACGCACCGTAACGAAGAACGGAAGCAGTTTGCCCTGTGCATCGAGTACAGGGAAGTAACGCTGATGTTCTCTCATCGAAGTAATCAGCACATCCTGCGGAATATTCAGGAACGATTCCTCGAATGTGCCGTACAGGGCCGTTGGCGTCTCGACGAGGAACAAGACTTCTTCCAGCAGATCTTCCTTGATCTGAATGTTCCAGCCCTTGGCTTCCGCCAGTTCATGAATCTGCTTCAGGATCAGCGCTTCACGCTCCTGCACATCCACCAGTACATGCTGCTTGCGCAGAGCTTCCACATAATCAGCTGCCGAAGCAATGGACGTCTCGCTTCCCAGGAAGCGATGCCCACGCGATACGCGTCCGGTATGCACATCCGTGATCTCAAATGGTACAACTTCCTCACCGAACAGCGCGATCATCCAACGGATTGGACGAATAAATTTGAAGTCATAAGCGCCCCAGCGCATATTTTTCGGGAACGTCATCGAAGTGATGATGCCCTTCAGTCCTTCTGGCAGCAGCGCAGACGTTTCTTGTCCGTTCAGGCTCTTGGTCGCATAGATATATTCGACTCCCGCCAGTTCCTTGAAGGTAAAGTCGCTGGCTTCTACGCCCTGACTGCGAGCGAAGCCGAGCGCGGCCTTCGTCCATTCGCCGTTGGCATCCTGGGCAATCTTGCGGGAAGGGCCTTTGACTTCTTCGTTCACATCGTCCTGCTTCTCCGCTACGCCGCGTGCCCATACCGCCAGACGGCGAGGCGTTGCATAAGCTTCAACTTTATCGTAGCTCAGACGCGAAGCGTCCAGCCATTTCTCGGTCTTCTCGCGCAGTTGATTCATTGCCGCGCGCAGGAAGCGAGCCGGTACTTCTTCCAGTCCGATCTCCAGCAGCAGATCCTTTGCCATTACGCTTCCTCTCCTTTCTTAATCAGCGGGAAGCCCAGCTTCTCGCGCTCCTCGACATAAGTTGCCGCCACTTTACGAGCCAGATTACGCACTCGGGTAATGTAACCCGTCCGTTCGGTTACACTGATCGCCCCCCGTGCATCCAGCAGGTTGAACGTATGGGAACACTTGAGCACATAGTCATACGCCGGGAAGACGAGACCTTCGTTCATGGCACGCGCCGCTTCCTGTTCGTACATGTTGAACAGCGTGAACAGCATCTTCACATCCGACAGTTCAAACGTATATTTGGAATGTTCGTACTCCGCCTGGTGATAGACATCGCTGTAAGTCATGCCTTTGACATATTCCAGTTCAAATACATTCTCTTTGTCCTGAATATAAGAAGCCAGGCGCTCCATGCCATACGTAATCTCCACGGCAACCGGATTCGTCTCCAGACCACCGACTTGTTGGAAATACGTAAACTGGGTGATCTCCATTCCGTCCAGCCACACTTCCCAGCCCAGTCCTGCGCAGCCCAGCGTCGGGTTCTCCCAGTTGTCTTCGACAAAACGGATGTCATGCATCAGCGGGTCCACACCAAGCGCCTTCAGACTGTCGAGGTACAGCTCCTGAATGTTATCTGGCGATGGCTTGATAATGACCTGAAACTGATGGTGCTGATACAGACGGTTTGGGTTCTCCCCATAACGTCCGTCTGAAGGGCGGCGGGAAGGCTCTACATAAGCCACTTTCCAAGGCTCCGGCCCCAGCGAGCGCAGATACGTCATCGGGTTCATGGTGCCAGCGCCCTTTTCCGTATCGTACGGCTGTGCGTTAATACATCCTTGTTCCGCCCAGAACTGCTGAAGCGTAAGGATCATGTTTTGAAAATTCATTTTGAGCGCCCCTTTACAAAAATGATCGGCTGATCGGACGGCGTTTTTGCACGCAAAAAACTCCCATCCTTACGCCTGATTAGACAGACGTAGGGACGAGAGTTAATTCAGACATCTCAAATGTCCTTAACACCCCGCGGTTCCACCCTACTTGAATGTGCAGCCGTCTCCAGCTTCCCCACATTCCTCTTTTCCGAACGCATCCTGCTGCATCCGCTCCGGGAAATGCCTGTGTACACGAAATCCAACCTGCCGGGCTTCCACTGTCCCCGAATCGCTGCTTGCTGGTCGATTCAATCTCCGTATACTTTCCGTTCAACGCGTTCATGCAGCTTTCCGCAATGTTCTTTTATTGTAAGACGACCTGCTTTATTTGTCAAAGCCGTAGTTCTCCAACTGGTCGAGGAACCGCTTGGACTTGAAGTTCGTTCCAACGTGTTCGCGCATCAGCGCTTCCATGACGTTCTTCAGCTCCAGCTTGGTCTCCGGCTTCACATCGACATTGCCCAGCCTGCGCAGATCCAGCTTGGCGAAGACCCGCAGCAGCGACAGCGCACGGGCGCTGACATGTACGGCATAGGGATCGGCAGCGCGAAAAGGCACACTCAGCACGCCGCCCAGACGAGGACTGATGAAAGCATCGCCTTCTACCGGACGCTGACTGGCTGAACAGATGTCCAGCTCAGGACCGTAACCGGCCGCCTGAAGCATCTTCATCTCGAACAATCGCATCATCACTTCCGGATCTTTGCCCTCGCGCATTCCATTGAGAAATGCCAGCAGCTGCTCAAACCAGAAATTCCCCGTATCCTCATCATGCAGTCCCCGGTCGATCAGCTCACAGGCATAGGCACCGTAGGCGGCCAGCATCAGATCTTCGCGCAGTTTATGGTTGGATTCGTAAATCTCGCCATCATTTAGCGTTCCCAAGCCGCTTCCGCCACGGAAAAAGCTGAACACGCCGTAGGTGAAGGGTTCGGTCAGCGAAGCATGACGGCTCTTGACCTTTTTGGCCCCCCGAACGAGTACCCCGATCTTGCCATGCGTCTGCGTGCAGAGCGTAATGATCTTGTTCGTCTCGCCATAGTCCATCGCCCGGATCACGATTCCTTCAAGACGGTATAACATCTAGGCGTCCCGATGGAAGCCCAGATCACGCAGGACGCGATCCTGGTTGCGCCAGTCCTTTTTCACTTTAACCCATAATTCCAGGAAGATCTTGGAACCGAGCAGATTCTCAATATCCTGACGGGCACGCTTGCCCACTTCCTTGAGCATCACGCCCTGCTTGCCAATGACGATTCCCTTCTGCGAGTCGCGTTCCACGAAGATCACGGCGCCAACATACACGATTCCATTCTCCTGCACCTTCATGTCTTCAATCGTCACCGCGATGGAGTGTGGAACTTCCTCACGGGTGAGTTGAAGGATCTTTTCCCGAATCAATTCTGCGATGACAAATTGCTCAGGGTGATCCGTAATCTGATCTTCCGGATAATACTGCGGACCTACCGGCAGGTATTTGCCAATCTGTTCCATCAACGTATTCACATTGCTGCCAAGCTTGGCCGAGATCGGCACGATCTCCGCAAACTCATACAGTTTGCGATACGTCTCGATCAGCGGAAGCAGCGCTTCCGGCTCGATCAGATCGATCTTGTTAAGAATCAGGAACACCGGCGTCTTGATCTTGCCAAGCTGCTCGATAATATAACGGTCACCGCCGCCAATGCCTTCGGAAGCATCTACCAGGAACAATGCCGCTTCGACTTCACCCAGCGTATTCAGCGCCGTGTTGTTCATGAAATCGCCCAGCTTGGACTGGCGTTTGTGAATCCCCGGCGTATCCAGGAATACGATCTGTTTGCCCTCGTCCGTATATACCCCATGAATCTTGTTCCGCGTCGTCTGCGGCTTATCGGACATGATTGCAATCTTCTGTCCGATGATCTGGTTCATCAGCGTGGATTTCCCAACGTTGGGTCGGCCAACAATGGCGACAAACCCGGATTTGAATCCCTTCTTCTGATCCATCTTATTCCTCCTCTTGATGTCTTATTTCCGATATGCCAACCTTTATTTATCCAGATCCCAAGGTCCAAATGCATCCGGCAGCAGCTCCCGAATGGTGGTCTCACGAGTCTGTCCATTGAGATTGCTTAGAATCACCGGCATATCCGGCTTGCACAGCTCAACCAGCACCTGACGGCAGACGCCGCATGGCGCAATCGGACCGTCCGTATCACCGACAACCGCCAGCATCTGAAAGCTGCCCGGTTGGTGACCATCAGCTACCGCACGAAACAGAGCCGTACGCTCGGCGCAGTTGGAAGGTCCATACGCTGCATTTTCAACGTTACAGCCATGGTGGACATGTCCCTGTTCATCAAGCAGTGCAGCTCCTACTTTAAATCCCGAATAAGGCACGTATGCGTTCTCCCGGGCGTGGATTGCCTCTTGAATCAATTCGGCCGGCTTCATTGTCATTCTTGCTCTTGCCCCTCTCCATCTATCCCTATAAGGTTCATCTATCGCCGGGATCGCCTGAACTCGTTCAGGAAAGCCGTAAATAGAGGTGAGTTCTATTGTACACAGGCACGCGTGTTGCGACCAGTCTTTGTTGAAGTTTCAGGACTCCAGCTGTAGAACCGCATCATCGAAAAAGGAACTTCTCTGTTGCCGCCTACAGCAGCCCTAAGACTTTGAACCATTCCAGCAATGGTGGCACAAAAACGATCAGCCCTACCACAGCGGCAAAAAAAGCGGAAGCCAGCACGGCTCCCGCGGCGGCGTCCTTGGCTTTTTTCGCCAGCGGATGAATCCGTTCTCCCACAGTCAGGTTGACCGCTGCTTCGACGGCCGTATTCATCAATTCGGCAGACAGCACCAATCCAATCGCCAGACATAACAGTGCCCAATCCAACCTCGGAACTCGCAGCAGCGCACCCAGGAGCAGCACCGCCGCTGACGACGCGAGATGCACTTTGAAATTCCGCTCTGTCGAAGCCGTCGCTTTTACGCCGTCCCAAGCATTCCGGAATACGTCTCCCCAGGTACGCCGCTTATCCATCAGCGCGTCAGCCCGATTTGCTGAAGGACGGCTTCCTGCTTGCCCATCATAACCGCTTCATCTTCCGGCGTCTGGTGATCGTAGCCCAGCAAATGCAGGAATCCATGGACAAAGAGGAATCCGATCTCCCGTTCGACCGAATGGCCATAATCTTCGCTCTGCGCGATGGCTCGCGGTACAGAGATAATGATGTCGCCCAGCATCTCATCCAGCTCCGGCACCGTATCTGCTTCATCGCCTTCTTCGATCTCGTAGGTGATCTCCGGCTCATCGCCGACTGATTCACGCATGGCGAAGGATAGCACATCCGTTGGTCGGTCGATGTTGCGGAACTCCTTGTTCAGGCGGTGAATCTCTTCATCGTCCACAAAGGTAAGCGCTACTTCGCCTTCCGTTACGCCTTCAGCCTGGCCTGCCGCCTCAAGCAGCTGGTTCAGCTGTCCGATCAGCGTATCCCCGATCTCATAATGTTCTTGTTCGTTGCTCCATTCCAGTCGCAGACTCATGCTTCAATTCTCCTTTGCTTTGGGTTTGACCTCTTCGGGATATTCGATCCGCGAGTGGAAAATCCCCATGACCGCTTCCTTGAGCGTCTTGGCGACCACATCCAGCTCTTTGAGGGTAATATCGCACTCGTTGAACTGTTGGTCGTCCAGACGGCTCTTGATAATCTTGCCGATCATCGATTCGACCTGATCGATGGTTGGCTTATGCAGCGAACGTACCGCTGCCTCCACACTGTCCGCGATTCCAACGACAGCCGCTTCCTTGGACTGTGCCTTGGGCCCCGGATAACGGAAGTCCGCCTCGGTAAAGTCCGGCTCTACGCCCCGTTCTTCCGCTTCCTTCAATGCTTTTTGATAGAAGAAATACAAGAAAGTCGTTCCGTGATGCTGTTCGGCGATGTCCCGAATACGCTTGGGCAGCTTGTATTCCTTCTGCATCTCCACACCATCACGCGCATGGGCAATGATAATGGATTTGCTCAGTTTGGGATCGATGGAATCATGTGGATTCTCGATATTCGTCTGATTTTCAATGAAATAGCTCGGCCGCTTGGTCTTGCCAATATCATGATAATACGATCCGACGCGGCACAGCAGCCCATTGGCTCCGATCGCTTCGGCCGCCGCCTCCGACAGATTGCCGACCATGACGCTATGATGATATGTGCCCGGCGTCTCGATCAACAATTTGCGCAGCAGCGGATGGTTGGGGTTGGACAATTCAACCAGCTTGAGTGCCGACAGGATGCCAAATGTCACTTCAAAGAACGGCATTAACCCAATCGCCAGAATAGCGGTCAGCAGACCCGAAGCCAGAGCGAAGGCAGCCGGATACAAGATCGTGTTGCGATCCGGTTCGGCCGTTCCGATCAGCGCGAGCGCAAGCACGCTTAACGCGCCGAACAAACTGACCATGATTCCGGCCTTCAAAATGGTCGAACGCTGACTTGCACGGTGAACCGTAAAGATCGCCGCATACGAAACCACAAGCGTATAGAAGCCAAAATGGAAATCAAAGATTCCACTGCCCGACTGCCCGGCGTTTAGCACGATGCTGGCCAGCACAGAGAAAATAATGGCGCTAAAGTAAGCAAAAGAGTTATTCAACAGCAGCGTAATCAGCGTACAGCCAATCGCAACCGGAGCCAGATAGCCTACATACCGGGACGTATCGCTCTGCACAAGAGCAGTCAGATGCATGGCAATCAACATGATGAAATAGATCAAGACGATCATGAGAAGCTGTGGATTGCTGTATTGGAATTGCCCTGCGCTCTGACGAGTGAACAGGAACATGCCCCATGCCAGCAAGCCGGATAGCAGAAGCAGGCCAAACTGGGGCCAATAATTCACTTCCGTTTTCAGCATGTCGTTTTCTTTGAGCAGATTGTACATATCCTGGGTAATCATCTCGCCACGCTGCACGAGCACTTCACCCTGTTCAATGTAGATCGTCTCTGTGTTCTCCCGCGCTTCTACCGCTGCTTCCTTCGTCGCTTCTTCATCATAGAACCGATTGGGCGTGATCGACAGCTTAATCAGCTCCTGCACCACTTCACGCGAGGTGCGATCCGTTAAGGTACTTCGGCTGACGAACTCGGCGACCTGTGCCCGTGCAGTCTGGGCATCCGTGACCGGATCACTCATCAGACGGGACACAATGCCGGTCGCCTCAGCCTTCATCTGCTGAATCTGCGTTGAAGTCAGGGAAGGGATCTTGTAGAACGTCTCTTCCGGAATATCATATTCCTGTTCGCCCACACGGGTACGAACTTCCTGAAGCAGCGTCGAGGAATACGCCCCGTTGTTGCCGATGTTGCGAATGGTATTGGCCATAAACTGATTGACCTTCTGCGGAAGTTCTTCCTTGTAGATCTCAATCTTGTTCGCTTCCGTCAATTGGTCATCCTGATTGAGCGTATCAATCCGATCCAGAAGCTGACTGAGCAGCGCATCGTTGCGAAGCGGTACAATGCGGTAGATCTGCTGGACTTTCTCCGCAGCTTCCTCCTGCGCTTGCAGCGTCGCTTTACCGTTGGGAATCTGAGCTGGAGCCAGAATTTCTTTGTCGCTGGGCATGTTGACCTGAATATCATATTTTTCGGGCAGCAGCTTGGGTGCAAGTCCGATGTAAAACATCAGCGTCAGCAGCGCAAACAGCGACAGCTTAACGGCGCGGCTGTTCTTCCATCCGGACAGCTTGGGATCGGTTTTGCGTTTCCACTTTTCTTTTGAAGCCATATGGAAAGACCTCCGGTATGATTGCTGAAGCCCGACAGATGCCGGGATTTCGCTTTCGTCAAGTCGGCTTCTATTCGATGCTTTCGGCCGCCTTTTCATAAGCCACAATAATTTTCTGAACGAGCGAATGTCGAACAACGTCTTCCTGAGCAAAAGTAACAAAGCCGATGTCTCCGATGTCAGCTAACACAAGTCGAGCTTCAATCAGACCGGACTTTTTGCCGCGCGGCAGGTCGATCTGCGTTACGTCGCCTGTAATCACCATTTTGGAACCAAAACCAAGCCGTGTCAGGAACATCTTCATCTGCTCTGGCGTTGTATTTTGGGCTTCATCCAAGATGATAAAAGAATCGTCGAGTGTGCGTCCGCGCATGTACGCCAGCGGTGCAATCTCAATCAAGCCGCGCTCAAGCGCCTTGGCTACCTGTTCGGTTCCCATAACATCATACAGGGCATCATACAGCGGACGCAGGTAAGGATCGACCTTCTCTTGAAGATCCCCCGGCAGGAAGCCCAGGCTTTCGCCGGCTTCGACAGCAGGACGAGTCAACACGATTCGTTTGACCAGACCTTCCTTGAGTGCTGTGACGGCCAATACAACCGCAAGATATGTTTTGCCGGTACCGGCAGGACCGATGCCGAACACGATGTCTTTTTTCTTAATCGTCGTCACATAATGCTTCTGTCCGATCGTCTTGGGACGAATCGGTTTGCCACGGAACGTCACGGCGATTTCGCCCTTGAACAAATCAAGCAGCTGATCGGCACGGAATTCCTTAGCCAGATCCAGGGCATATTGCACGTCTCGCTCCGTCAGATTGTAGCCATTGCGAACGAGCTGAAGCAGCACGTCAAATAACTGCTCCAATTGATCGGTTTCCTGCTGCGGTCCATGAATGGCGATCTCCGCTTCACGGCTGTCGATGCGTGCATCGAACTGCGCTTCGATCAATTTCAGATAGGTGTCCTGCGGACCAAACAGGGCCAATCCTTCTCCCGCATTATTTAGCGGAATCTTGATGCTTCTCGTCTGTTCTGTCAAAAGCTCTCAGTCTCCCTTAATCGCTTATTCGTCCGCTTGCGGCTCTCACCGCAGCACCAGACTCCAGTGAAGGCATCCGGGACGTCATCTCTTCCTGATCCGCAATCCGCCATTTGGAAGGTTACAGAAATACAATCAAGCAGCGGGTGCCTCAAGTGAAGACAAAGTACGGGCACAGGTGGTTATTCCTCAACTTTACCATTCTAAGAGTCCCCATGCAAAAGATTTTGGACAGGGGTTTTATCTGAAAAAGAATAAAAACCGATCTTCTCCGTACGCGACGGAAAAGACCGGCAGTTCCGCCGTTCGGAAACGGCAGCTTTGCAGAATTACCTGCGCCCGGAAGAATACGGTTTTCGTGCACGCGGAGCACCAAGAATTTCGGCCCAGAGCAGGCCTTTGCGCAGTTCATCCGCTGAAGAAGCCTGAATGAGTGAAGCAGCCGGCCGACCAGGCGCAGCGGTTGACCGCACAGTCGGTTTGGCAGGCGATGACACCGCTTGGTTCGATACTGCTCCTGCAATACCGCCGCCAGCTGCTCGTTCAATCGCTTTGGCTGCATTTTCCACACTGTGCGCACGCCGCTGCTGCGAACGCTGTTCGCGCAAGCGTTTGTCGATCTCCGCGTTCATCTGCCGGGACACCTGTCCAGGGTTCTTGCGTTCTGCAAGTGCCCCCCGTTGTTCACCCGCATTAGCCTGCTGCGCGGGTGCTCCCGAGAACGGTGACTGGCGCTGTCCGTCCCTGTTGGGAAGAGGGCGGCGTGCGGGATTCCCGGATGCAGAAGCTCCTCGTCCACCAAAAGGCTCTCCCCCACCGTTAGGCTTGGTATTCCCTTTGCGACCGAATACGGAGACCAGAGCGCCGACGATAATCATGACCACAAAAAAGTTGCTGGTTACCCATTCAAACAGCTGGGCCATAAGATCCCTCCTGCTTCTGACCTTTATTTATGCGGGTCTTGTTTATCCATGTGGGTCACATTGACCCCACCCAATGAACCACGCATTTCCGTATCCGCTTCTAGATTTTTCATATTCAGGTAGTCCATTACGCCAAGCTTGCCACCTCGCAGTGCTTCAGCCATGGCAATCGGAACTTCGGATTCGGCTTCCACGACTCGTGCTCTCATCTCGACAACGCGAGCGTTCATTTCCTGTTCCTCGGCTACAGCCATCGCGCGGCGTTCTTCGGCTTTTGCCTGAGCGATCCGCTTGTCCGCTTCGGCCTGCTCCGTTTGCAGGAATGCACCGATGTTCTTGCCGACGTCTACGTCCGCGATGTCGATGGACAGAATTTCAAATGCGGTTCCGGCATCCAGGCCTTTTTCCAGCACGGTGCGCGAGATCTTATCCGGATTCTCCAGGACTTCCTTATGCGTATCACTGGAACCTACTGTCGTAACGATCCCTTCACCGACACGGGCAATGACCGTTTCTTCACCCGCACCACCAACGAGACGGTCGATGTTCGCACGAACCGTTACGCGGGCGATAACCACAACCTCGATCCCGTTGCGTGCCACAGCCGATACGCTTGGCGTCTCAATGACACGCGGGTTAACACTCATCTGCACGGCTTGAAGGACATCACGACCTGCCAGGTCGATAGCAGCTGCGCGTTCAAATTCAAGCGGGATATTCGCGCGATGCGCGGCAATCAGTGCGTTGACGACCCGATCGACGTTACCACCGGCTAGATAGTGACTTTCAAGCTGATTGATGGTGAGCGTCAATCCGGCCTTGTGCGCCTTAATCATCGGATTGACGATTCGAGCCGGTGTTACGCGCCGCAGCCGCATGGCTACCAGCGTGATAATGCCGATCCGCAGACCGGAAGCGAGTGCCGATATCCACAGCGCTACCGGGAAGAAACTGAAGAATACGCTTAATAAAATAATCCCTACAACAATAATGAGCAGTGGTGTGATCCAAACAGCATCCGTCATAAGTACCCCTCCAAAGTTAACGTTCGGCCGCAGCGGAAGAATGTCGCCGCTCCTGCGGCCGTAACGTGGTGATGTCGTGCTTTTGTCGCTTGCTGGTTACATCCTGAACGGTCGGTTAGATCGGTTCGATCGGTCCCAACCCGCTGTGCCATTTCTCCTGCACAACCACCCGGCCACCTTCAGCCTTAACAATTGTCACGGCTTTATCCCGTTCGATAAATGCCCCTTCGCTTACGACGTCGATTCGCTCCCCGTCGATCATAACCGTCCCCGAAGGTCGCAGCGGAGTGAGCGATACTCCATCGCGTCCGACCAGCTCGTAACGGGTCGTCGCAGAATTGTAACCGGCTTCCGAGGTCAGGCTGTCTTTCAGAATAAAACGATTCCAAATCCCCCGTTCCTTAAAGACGAACACGACAATTCCCACCGCCGCAGCGGCCAACACGAAAGCAATTCCCAACGTCTGCAAAGCGTGTCCTGTAGCCCATGCAGCCATCACTACGCCTCCTATCAAAGAAGCTCCTCCGAGTAATCCCAGGATACCAAAGCTTGGGATGAACACTTCCAATGCCATGAGAATGATTCCTGCCGCGAACAATAACCAGACATAAGGTCCAGCCAAGCCCTCCAATGTACTGGCGAAAAAGTACAGAATAAACGCACAAATCCCGAGCAGACCCGGGAAAATGAGTCCCGGAACCAGCAGTTCGATTACCACGCCTGCCAATCCGATAAATAGCAGCAGCGTCAGCATGACCGGCTGGGTCAGAAAGCCTGCAAAGTTCGCCAGCATACTCTGAGCCGGCGCGCCAGCACCGCTTGTGACCCCAGCGGCAGATGCGGTTGAGACAAAAGATGTGCAGACAATCAACGGAATCCCGACGAGCCAGACGATGCCCCACAGCGCTGCCGCCATACCCAACCACCACTTGGACCGCGTTTGTGTATCCATCAGTTCTCCCTCCTTCTTCCGAGCGTCTTCCTCCAACAAATCCAATCCTTCCGAACCCCTTGTGTGAAGCCATCCGTCAAAAGCAAATCATACAAAGCCTTTACTCTGTATTATACGCTCATTTCTAACTTACGTTTCAAAAAAATCCGTACCCTATGAAATTTCCCCATAACAAAAACACCCTTCCGATCGAAATCGGAAGGGTGCTTGTTCGTTCGTTTATTGCAGGTACTGCTGAACCACTTGGTTAACCAACTTCCCGTCGGCACGACCTTTGACTTTTGGCATCAAAGCGGCCATGACTTTGCCCATGTCGGCTTTTGAAGAAGCACCGGTTTCCTGGATGGTCTGCTGTACGATGGTTTTAACTTCTTCTTCGCCAAGCTGAGCGGGAAGGTATTCAGCAACGATCTCGATTTCAGCTTTGACAGTCTCCGCCAAATCGTCACGACCTGCTTTTTCAAACTCTTGGAGGGCATCTTTGCGCTGTTTGATCTCACGACTCAGAATGTCAAGCACTTCTGCGTCATCCAAAGTTCGCTTCAATTCGATCTCTTGATTCTTGATCGTCGCGCGAATCATTCGTATGGTCGAGAGTTTGAATTTATCCTTACTCCGCATGGCTTGTTTCATATCTTCGTTCAATCGTTCGCTAAGATTCATCGACTTACTAATCCTCCTACTAATGATGTGTTACATGCCGAATAATCGACATGGTCTCCTCGAAACACATCTAATGATGTGTTACATGCCGCGATACTCGGCAGAAAGCCACCCAAAACACATCTAATGATGCGCTTAGGCAACCATTGCCGGAGCGGTAAAGGAACACATATTAGAACTTTCTTTTACGAGCAGCCTCAGACTTTTTCTTACGCTTAACGCTAGGCTTTTCGTAATGCTTGCGCTTTTTCACTTCAGCCAGAACGCCGTCTTTTGCGATCGAGCGTTTGAAGCGGCGAAGAGCAGCATCGATAGACTCATTTTTGCGAACTTTAGTTTCAGACACTAGTTTCCCCTCCCTCCGACCAGACCGTCCAAGAGCATAAACACGGTTAATCAACTTTCATTATAAGCGAAAATTAAATCGCGTGTCAATGCTTAGACAAAATCTCTGAAGATCCCGCAGCGGCTGCGCTTGCAGGTCGTTTGACGGCTGTTTCTTCTGCCCACCATTCAACGAAAAAAATCCGCGATTGGCTGCGGCTTCAGGCGTCATTCAGCGTGCGAACCGGATAACCCTGTCAGTGCTCCAAGTTTCGCTCCGCCGAGCAGGTGGAAATGCAGATGGGGAACGGTCTGTCCGCCATCGGCTCCGCAGTTGTTAATCACACGATACCCGCTGTCCGCAATGCCAAGCTCACCCGCTAACTGCACGGCAACCTGGTGAATCTCGCCAATGACAGCCAAATCTTCCGCAGCAATATCGTTCAGCGATGGAATCGGCTTCTTGGGCACGATCAGCACATGAACAGGTGCGGCGGGCTGAATATCGTGAAAAGCATAAATTCGCTCGTTTTCAAACACTTTCTGGCTGGGAATGCTGCCTTCGATGATTTTGGTAAAAATCGTCTCACTCATCTGTATTCCTCCTCGGCGATCCGGTGATCGCATCTTGCGTGGATCTTCATCCGTTCAAGTTCGACGTTCATCCGGAATGTATGTATGAGAAACGAAAGCCATCCACCGCTTTCCGTTCGCTCGCTTCGTCCATTGTACCGATTATTTGATAAAAAGACAAAACGCAAAAAAAAGAAGCACCCTGTAAATCCCAAAGGGATTCACTATCTTGAAAAGCAGCTGCGGCAGCGTTCACAACAAACGCGGTCGAAATTGCGAATCGGGGTACTTCTTATATGATGTCGGCTAACTGTATTATAACAATAGCTTGAATCTGTCTCTGTGATTCACGTCACGTACTGAAAATTACATTTTTTCGAGCACCACTTTGGAGCCGGCCCCGGCGTTGTCCGCTGGCTGAACAACCAAACGACGCGGCAGACGGGCGCGAAGTTCCTGAACATGGCTGATGACGCCGACGGAAAGCCGATCATGATGCAGATGTTCCAGAGAAGTAATCACCGTATCCAGCAGTTCGGGATCGAGGGTACCAAACCCTTCGTCGAGGAAAAAGAATTGCAGCGGATATTCTCCGCGCAGCTGAATCTGCGCCGAGAGCGCAAGAGCCAGAGACAACGAGGTTAGGAAAGTCTCCCCGCCGGACAGCGTCGATACGGGACGACGAACTCCACCATTGGCGTCGTCACAGACGACAAACCCACCGCCAGAATCAACCTCCAGCGAATAACGCTGCTTGGTCAGGAAGCGCAGTCGATTGGAAGCGGAACGGCTGATCTGGATCAATTGTTCCTCGGCAACATATTCGACAAAGGTATTTCCCCGGAAGCAGCTCTGAAGCGCCGACAGCCGTTCTGACTCTGTGGCCGTCTCGGCGCGTACCTCCTCAAGCTCTGTCCAGCGTCCGTGGCGAAGCGTAACATCTTCGACATCTCGCTGCGCACGTGCCCGACTCTCCAACGCCTCTTCATCCAATCGCCTTGCTTCTTCAAGCCGCCGAACACAAGAGAACCAGTCTTCCTCGGAGACATCCGCACCTTCCAGCAGTTTCTCCAGTTCACGCAGCCGTGCGCTCAGCTCATTTTCCCGTTCCCGATGTTCAGTTACCCTGCGTTCGGCTTCTGCGATCTCTCGCTCCTCCAGCACCGACTCTTCCGCTTCCTGTGCGGTAGCGAAAACTGAATCTGCAATCGCCTCGTTCCAGGCGGACTCAGCCGAAACGGCATGTTCAGCGGCAGAAGCGGCTGCCTGTTCCGCCGCAGCGGAACGATTGGCAGCAGCCTGCCAGAACTCACGTGCAGCTTCCAGTTCCCGCCGCGCGGTGTCCGCTGCGATACGAAGGCGATTCAGCCGACCGGAGACTTCATCCAGCAAAGCTTCAGCTGAAGCTTCTCCGACTGTCTCATGCAGACGCATTTCCTTCTCGCGCAGCAGCTCGGCTCTCCCTTCGGCCTGCGCCGCAAACTGCACCACGCCGCGTTCCGCCTCAGAGGCGGCGCTCTCATGCGCCTTCAACTGCTGCTCCATGCCCTGGATGACAGGAACACTCTTGTCCAGTCGGCGCTTGAGTTCTTCCGCCTGGGCATCCCGCTGCCGCACTTCGTCGCGGCGGCGTTCCAATTCATCGCGGCGCAGATCCGCGAATGAAGCTTGCCAGCGCTCTTCCGCCTGGCTGAGGCGGCTCTCCAGCTCCGCCAGGCGCTCTTGCGCGCGCGTCCGCTGGCGCGAAGCGCTGTCCAGCCGTGCGCGGGGCGCTTCCGCCCCACGGACGGCGGCGGCGTGAGCACGCTCCGCCTCGCGCGCGGTGTCTTCGAGCTGCGCCGACTGGCGCTCGAAGACCTGGGCCGCGGCCTGAAGGCGGACATATTCGTCCGCGCAGGCCTGCGGCGAGGTCAGGCTCGCCGGGGCTGATGGCGAGCCTGAGGAAGCGAGGCCTTCGGCTTCGCGTGCCGAACCTACGGCTGCGAGCGCGAAGTCTTCGCGCCCGGAAGCGGCCGCGCTGTCGGCCGCAAGGAAGTCCTGCGCGTCCGAAGGCGCGGGACGGTTCTGGGTTCCGCGTGCCGCGAAGCCCGCCTCCGCCGGCTGCGCGGCGGGGGCACCCGATGCCTGCGCCAGCTCATCGCGCAGGCGTCGGGCAAGGTTCTCGCCGCCCTGCCGCAGGCGGGCGGCGGCGAGGCGCAGCTCGCGCGCACCCGACTGTAGGATGCGCAGCGGTTCCAGCTCCGCCGCAGCGTGGGCGGCGGAAGAATCATCATTCGCTGGCAGCGGATGATGCGTCGCGCCGCAGACGAGGCAAGGCTCCCCGTCTGTAAGTGCATGCGCCAGCTCGGCAGCCATGCGCAGGCGGGCCGAATCCCGGTCTGCCTGCTCCAGGCGGCCCTCTTCGGCAGCCGCGCTCTCCAGCAGCGCAGCCAGTTCCGCGTCGAAGACGCCCAGCGCTTCGGCGTGCAGCGAAGCGGAGACTGCGGCCTGCCCAAGATGCTCCCGGCAGCGAGCTTGCTGCTCAAGGCCAGCGGCAAGTTCGCTCTGCGCTTCCTGCTCCTGTCGCTGCGCTTCCTCCAGATCCCGGCGCAGCGCCGGGATCTGCTCTTCCAGTGCAGCGGCGGCGTCCGCCAGACGACCAGCCGCCTCCAACCGTTCCCGGTCGGCGCTGCGAACCTCGCAGGCCGCAAGCTGCTCCTGCAAGTCCAGGCGAAGGCCATTCGCCTGCTCCAGCTTGCGCTGAAGTTCGCCTGCACCCTGACGCGCCTGTTCCAGCCGCGTTTCCGCTTCTGTGCGGCTCTGCTCCAGCCTGCGGCTCTCTTCGCGCAGCGCAGCCACTTCGCGCTCCAGCCGCAGCGCCTGTTCCAGCTCCGCCGAGCGGCGGAGCAGCTGTGGTTCTTCACCCGCAAGGGCTTCACGTGCCGCGCTCTCTGCCGCACCCGCGTGATCCGCGCGGGTGCGTGCGCCTTCAAGCGCACGCTTCATCTGCCCCGCTTCGGCAGTCAATTCCTCCGAACGAGCAGCGGCCGTACGGAACCGAGCCAGCACCGGCAGCAGCGCAGCCGACGCCCTAGCCCGTTCTGCACGCTGCTGCCATTCGCGGACAGCTTCGCCGCGTTCCCGCACCTGCTCCAGAGCGACAAGAGTATCGCGCCGCTCCCCAGCCCGCTCACGCACACGCGACAGCCGGCTGTGTTCTTCAGCCGCCGAATCCAGCGCCTTGCGCTGCACCTCCGCCGTAACCGCGGCAGCGGCAAGCCGTTCCTTCGCCTCGGCTACAGCTTCAGAAGATGCCAGCCCCAGCCCCTGCTGCTCGGCCTCAACTGTACGCAGCGACGCTTCCGTGTCGCGGGCCCGCTTGTTCAGCTTCTGGATCAATCGGTCGCCGTACTGCTCCAAATGAAACAATCGTTGAAGCATCTGCCGTCTGTCGCTGCCCTTGAGTGACAGAAATTCCGCAAATTTGCCCTGCGGCAGAACAACCGCCCGAGTAAAGTCATCCATCTTCAGCCCGATGCGTTCTTCAACTGCCTTGGTCACTTCGGCCAGCTTGTCCGCGATCACATCGTCGCCTTCGGGCTTGACTTCGACAAAGCGGCTCAACGTATTGCTGACGGATACTTCACCCGTCCGCTTAAAGCGGCGTTCGACGCGGAATCGCCGTACCCCCGCCGCAGATTCCAGTTCAAAGGTAAAGGCGACATACAAAGTATCTTCGGAATGGTTCATGATTCCCTGTGTACCGTTATAGGCCCGTTCCACTTTGCCATACATCGCCAGCGTAATCGCATCCAGTACCGTGGACTTGCCACTGCCAGTCGGACCGAAGATACCGAACAGACCAGTTTCACACAATTCGGTAAAATCGATCTCCTGCGCCTCTCGATAGCTCTGTAAGCCGGACAGCTTGAGCGTGATCGGTTTCATTCGGCATCTCCTCCTTCCATCCGTTCCTGCTCATCAGCAGCAAGCTCCATAAAGAGCGAGACCAGCGCTTCTTCCGGCTCCGCTCCGCCCGTCTGACGACGATAAAAAGTCTTAAACAGCTCGTGCATCGGCAGCCTTGTACGTTCTTCCGGCTGGTCGGCCTGTTCCAGCTGTGGATAGACCGGACGAATATGAACGAGACCATCGCAAGCGCGGCGCAGGGTCTGAATGTCGCTCATCGACATGGCTTCGGTCAATGTAATACGCAGATCAATAAACGCGCCGGCATCCCGCCCTTCATCCAACCAACGATGGACCTGCCCCAAGCCTTCTTTGGCATCCCACTCCACAAGCTGCCTTCCGCAGGACAAATAAATCTCCTGCAAGCGCGGTTCTGCGCCCGGCTCGATGTCCATCATCATCACCGACTTGGCCTGACCCGCTTCCGAGAAACTGTACGAGATAGGAGAACCGCTGTAGCGAATGATCCCCTCGCCCTTGACGATCTGTGGACGATGCAGATGCCCCAGCGCCGTATACTGGGCGCCGCAGGCCAGAGCCGAAGGATCGACGGTATACGCCCCACCTACCTGAATCGGCCGTTCCGAATCCGATTCCAATCCTCCCAGAACATAGATATGACTCATCGCCAGATTGACGGTATGCGGAGAAAAATCCGCAGCCAGCTTCCGCATCAGCATCCCCACTCGCTCACTGTAGGCACGACGCAGCAGCCCCTCGTCCGTTCCGTCAAGGGTCAGCAGTTCATTCAGCCGCGCTTCAGATGGATAAGGAAGTGCAGCAATCACAGCACGTTCGCCAGTTCGCCCAATATCCAGTTTCAGCGCCTTTTCCATGGGTAATCCTACCAACGAAATCCCGGTGTCCTGAACCAGAGGCCGAACCGAAGCAACCCGCTCCGGATGATCGTGGTTGCCCGCGATCGCCGCCAACAAGCAGCCTTCGGCACGCAGACGAGCCACCCCTTCATAAAAAAGCTGTTCCGCAGCCGCAGGTGGATTGACCGTATCATAAACATCGCCCGCCATGAGAATCAGATCGACCTTTTCCCGGCGAACGATGTCCACCAATTCATCGATAAATTTCTGTTGTTCTTCAAAGCGGCTTCGGCCTTCCAGCGTCTTGCCCAGATGCCAGTCCGCCGTGTGCAGCACACGCATTTCCTGCGCCCCTTTCTCTCTATTCCCATCCCTGCTCCCTGCTTGAACCGCTACATGCAGCCATTCAAGCAGATTGCGGGTGTACGTATTTTTACAATTGGACGCTCTCTGCTGCATCGAAGAAATACAGCCATTTTTCACGGACTGGTTCGCCAATCATCTCTTCGATCGCCCGGGCGTAAAAGTCCAGCTGGAACCGATAATGATCGGCCAGCTCGGCAGTTCCTCGTCCAGGCTTCACTCGATCGGTCTTGTAATCCAGCAGAATGAACTTGCCGTTCTCGCGGAACAGGCAGTCGATCACGCCCTGTACCAGCACCCGCTCGCCGGGCAGACTCTCCAACCGCACACGTCGATTACCGTCTGAAGCCGCCGCTTGAGCATCTGTCGGCCAAGCATTGGCTTGTCCACCCATAACGGGCAGGACAAGCGTACCCAACTCACCTTCGGTTCCCACCCCAATGCTGAATGGCAGCTCTCGCCGTATCCAGTTGGCAGAAGCCACTCTTCTTCCCATGTCATTTTGCATAAAACGCAGAATGTCTAACGGTTCTACCGTCTCGGCTTCCGCTTGCAGCAGAATATGCTTGTGAACCAGCTGTTCCAGCGTCTCCCGAACAACCGATTCTGTCAGATCAAGATGCAGCGGAAGATGCTGCATCACGGTATGATAAGCAGTCCCCCGCTCCGCTCCAGTCAGGCGCCGCCGCTCCATAAAACGCGGACGCTTCAACTGAAGGGTCGATTCCGCCGCTGGTGCGTCGGATGGACGAACCTCTTCATCAACCAGACCTGCCAGCTGCCGTGCCGCTTCCAGCGCATCAGCTGCCGGATATTCGTCACCTGCAAACCGGGATTTGATCTCGGTAACGGATGTCTTCGCTGCGGCTCCACCTGCCGAAGCATAAGCATAACGCCAGGCAAATCGTTCCGCGAATTTGCCGCGTAATCCTCGATCACCAGCTGACTCGCCTCCAGCCAGCGCTTTTAACTGCTGGATGCGTTCGGCATATAATTCTTCACCGGCACGTTCAGCCGCCGTTTGTACGTCACCGCTGCGAATTGAGAACACCCAACCTGTGCCTGGACCCTGCCTGCCCGATTGAGCAGGAAGTTCAGCCAACTCGCGCAGGAATCCGGCACCCGGCTCCAGAATCAGCGCAGGACCGATCCAGTCCATATAAGTCTTGGCTTTGGCCAGCGCGTAATCGGCGATTCCCGCTCCCTCTCCAGAAGCATCGAACCAGTTGGCTATTTTCTTGGGCAGATCTTTGATCGAAGCTGTGAGGATCATCTTGTCACGCGGGCGAGTTAAGGCGACATACAGAACCCGCATCTCTTCAGCCAACAGCTCCATCAGCGCCTGCCGACGAATCGCCAGCGAAGGCAGTGTAGGATACCCCACCCGCGTCTCTTCATCCACGAAGCGCGGTCCAAAGCCCAGTTCCTTGTGCATCATAAACGGTGCCTTCAGATCCTGCATGTTGAAGCCTTTGGACAATCCAGCAATGAAGACAACCGGGAACTCCAGGCCTTTGCTCTTATGAATCGTCATCAAACGTACGGAATCCTGTTGTGCCTCGGAAGGAGCCTCGGCCAGATCTCCACCATTATCCCTCATCCGCTCAACAAAACGCAGGAAGCGGAACAACCCCTGGGCAGCCGTCGATTTCTCAAACTGCACGGCGCGATTATAGAGAGCGAGCAGGTTCGCCCGCCGCTGTGCTCCACCCGGAAGTCCAGCCACCCAATCGGCATATCCCGTCTCCCGATACAACGTACGGATCAATTCACTAAGCTCTCCGCTGCGAGCCAGCTTCCGCCAGCGTTCCAGCGAATCCAAGAAGCTTCGCAGAACAGCTGACAATGAAGCTTGATCTCCCTTTTGCTGATGCTGTGCCTCTTCGTAAAGCTGCGAACGGGTCTGCCTTTCCGCATCGTTCGCAGCAGAGTCCATTGTCCATGCCCCCTGTGCCACATTCTCCTCTCCATGACGCTCATCGTTTCGAGCTGCCTGACATACCGCATCATAGAAGGACAGGCGTGGGCCTTGCAGTCGAATCTGTGCCAATTGATCTTCATCCAGACCCACGATGGGCGAACGCAGTACCGAAGCCAGTGGAATATCCTGCTGCGGGTTATCAATCACGTGCAGCAGCGACATGGCCACTTCAACTTCTGTCGCATCAAAATAACCTCGGGAAGCCTCTCCTACAGCCGGGATACCAGCGAGACGCAGCTCCTCGATCATCATCGGTCCCCATACGCCAACCGAACGCAGCAGAATGACCATATCCCCGTAGACGACCGGGCGAAGCTCACGCCGATCTTTATCATAAATCATCAGCGGTTCATGTCCCTCGGCGCGTCCGGTTAATTCATGAATTCTTGCAGCAATCGTCCGGGCTTCCAGCCGCGCCGCTTCGATCTCTTCCATCTCGACTGTAATTCCATCTGAGTCGGCTTCTTCTTCCGGTTCACCCGGAGCAGCTTCTCGCTCAATCAGCAGCAGCTCCGGTGCATATTCACCGCGTTCGGGCGCTGGATAATAGCTGGCTCCATAAGCCAATTCTGCCCGTTCATCATATTCAATCTCCGCAACCCGTTCATTCATGATTCCCCGGAAGATTCCATTGACAGCTTCCACCACTTCCAGGCGGCTGCGGAAGTTACGCGCCAGATCGACTCTCAACCCGCCCTGTGAGAAGTCGCTGCCATACGCGCGGTATTTGTGCAGGAACAACCCTGGCTCTGCCAGGCGGAAGCGGTAGATACTCTGCTTCACATCCCCTACCATGAAGCGGTTGCCTGATTCTTCCCGCGCAATCAGCGAGACAATTTCTTCCTGTACCGAGTTGGTGTCCTGATACTCGTCCAGCAGCACCTCATCAAAACGTTCGCGGTATTCCAGCGCCGCACCCGATGGGCGTGAGTGACCCGGCTGTGAAGACGGGTCCCGCAGAATCTGAAGACAATAATGCTCCAGATCCGAGAAGTCCACCATGCCCCTGGAGCGTTTGGCCTGTGTATAACGTTCACCAAACTGGATCGTGAGCGCGGCCAGTTCCTCCATCAGCGGAGCCGTCTCGTTTAATTCCTCCAGAAAAGTCTCCGGCGAACGTCCAAAATAAAATTCCTTGATTTTGCCCAGGTCTTTTTTGGCGGCATCTCGCAGATCTTTGACCTGCTTTTGTATCTCCGGATCACATTCGTCGTTTTTGCCCATTCGCTTGAGGGTCACGAAGGATACCTGTTCAAAATAAGCGTACAGCGATGACCACGGTTCATGCTCGGCTGCACCGCGCAGGCGATGCAGCATATCCAAATCGCTTTGCAGCGTCTCGGCATAAGGAGCAGGCCCACCTGGTGACAGGGCGAGTCCATGGGCGCGGCGCAGTACATTTTCCACACCTACCAATTCCAGCCTCGCTCCGGCCAGTAAGCTCTGTGCCCACTGCGTCTCGCCAAGCTCATCGAGGTCAGCCATCCTAAAAGCAGCTGCCGAATCTCTCAGCCACTGTTCTGGCCAAGGATGGCTGCGTGCAAAATCATACAACCGCTGAACCAATGTAAATACCGGATCATCAGAACGTTCACCGCCGAACCAGTCGATCAGTCGCCGAAACAGCTGGCCGTCTTCTTCCCGCTCATATTGTTCTTCAAACAATTCTTCCAGCAGCTCCTGGCGCATGATCGCACTCTCATGCTCATTGGCAATCCGAAAGCCAGGGTCCAACTGGATCAAGGTATAATGTCGGCGGATCACTTCCAGACAGAAGGAATGGAGCGTGGTGATTGACGCCTGCCCCAACAGCGACAACTGGCGCCGCAAATATTCATCCTGCGGACGTTCGACCAACGCTTTGTTCAGCGCGTCTCGAATCCGCTGGCGCATCTCCGAGGCCGCCGCCTTGGTAAAGGTTGCAATCAGCATCCGGTCGATGCCCGTTCCGATGTCGGAGTCGATAATCTTACGAATGATGCGCTCGACCAGCACGGCCGTCTTGCCTGAACCCGCTGCGGCTGCGACCAGCATATTGCCACCGGAGGCGGCGATCGCCTTCCACTGATCGTCGCTCCATGGGCTGCCTTCCGGCTTCTCGGCATAGGTGATTCCCATCTATCGGTTCTCCTCTCTGTAGGTGTTCCCATCTTCTTCACGGAACAGATCCCATACTCGGTCTTTGCCCAGCTTGCCCAGATGATTGTAGCCTGCATGATCCAGACTCTCGTCAAACTGACACACGGCATGGTACGGGCAGAAGTCACAGGCCGTCTCCTGCTGGATTCGGTATGGACGTGCTTCGGATTCGCCATCCGTAATACGGGTTCCGATTCCCGCAATGCTGCGTCTCACTCCTTTGAGCAGGGAAGTCCACTGCTCGCGGTCGGCTACGGAAGCACTGCTGTAGAAACTGCCATCCTTCTTGAGTGCAACCGGAACAATCTGTGAATACCCGGTCGTCAGCGTTCGATCCATCTGCCCCACAACTTCAGGGTCGGCCATGACCAGCCCCTTCATTTTGAAACGTTCCAGCATTTTCTGCGCCGCCGTATCCCGGCTCATTGCATTATTGGAAGTTAACAGCGGATTATGCACATGGAAATACAGCGTGCCTGCCGGAAGCGCTGGAGCGCCAATCCACTGCTCGGCGTGAGTGAGCAGCACATCCATATAGGTCAGCATTTGCAGCGACAGGCCATAGTAGACCTCATGGAGCTTCAATTCCTTGCTGCTTGATTTGTAGTCGATCACTCGCAGCAGCAGTCCGCTCTCGCCCTCCGCAACGTCTACCCGGTCGATCCGACCGACAATCTCCATCGTACAGCCATTCTCCAGTTGGAATTCAAGCGGCGGAATATCCTGTCCCGGTCCAAAGTCCAATTCAATCCCCAGGGGTTCAAAGTCTCCACGCCGCGAATGTTCGCCTAGAATCACGGAGGCGCGGCCCACAATATCCATCAGTTTGCGGGTGATATACCCGTATCGGCTTGAGCTGAACAGAATCTCGCCCTGCAGCCGGGGGGCAATCTTGTCTACCGCAGCGCGGGCTTCGGCCAGGCACTCTTCAACGGACAGCGAACCCCAGCTGCGATTTTCCAACTTCAGCCGCATCGCAATGTCGCTCAGTGCGGCATGGAACAGCTGTCCAATGTCCGGGGCGTTCAGCTTGTACAGCTGGCGTTCCTTGAGCCGCAATCCATGTGAAGCGAAATGGGCAAATGCACATTCCGTAAACTTCTCCATCCGTGATACGCTGGAGCGCAGCTTACGGCCGTACAGCGCCATGCTGGTCTCACGCGTAAGGCGATCGGACTCGTTGGTGTAGACGAGCGAAGCCAGGCGGCTGCGCAGCAGCGCGTCCCACTCCGGCCGCTGCTGATAAGCGCTTAACACATCCCACCACAGCGGTTCGATCTCTGCGCCCGCCTTCCAGGATCGAAGCTGTGCCAGCAGATGCGGCAGCGTCGCTTCCGGCAGCGTCACGAAGCGGCGATGCTCCGTCGGCGTCATGCCCGTAAGCGGCAGACCGCTCTCCCGGCGCTCTCCAATAAACGGGAACGCCGCCCGCAGATCCAGTACAATCTCCGAAGGCAGCAGCGGTTTATCTTCGTCGTCGCTGAGTGCATAGCTCAACCATAATTTGTGCGACGCACTGGTCAGCGTGTGATAGACGAGCAGCCGCTCGTCGAGCAGACGCCGCTCCGCACTGGGGGAAAGCTCCAAACCATTGCCTGCCAGCCCGAAGAAGGCTCCGGAATTTCGCGGGTGGGATAGATCCAGCACGCTCTTGGTCAAGCGCATCCGATCGGATTCACTGAGCAGTCCGCTCTGATCCGGTACGAGCGGAACTATTCCGTCATTCAGTCCCAGAACGAACGCGTATTTGATCCCCCACGGACGTGTGCGCTCCATGTCACCCAGCAGCACCTGATCCAGTGCGGGAGGCACCAACCCCAGGGTCAGACCGGCCAAGCCAGTCTCCAGCATGCCGGCAAACTCTTCGGCCGTCAGTTCTTCTTCTCCGATCAACTCGGCAATCTGATCGAGCAGATCAAGCAGTGCTCCCCAGATCTGCCGATGCACGTCTGCCGCCTGGGGATCACCTGCCAGCATTGCTTGACGCGCCATTTCATCCAGCCGCTGGGGAACCTCCGCGTCTTCCAGCAGCCGGTATACGGCTTCACACATCTGCCGAGCCGAAGAAGCCTTGCGCAGGGCGCGTTCAAATCCGGCCAGCGGCTTCACGATCCGCTCACGGCAGGCTTCCAGCCGCTCCATCCGCGCTTCAGCGTCAGCGGATTCCTCTTCGGGAACCGGGCGGCCTTCCTCGTCCAGAGACAACTTGGGCGCCTCACGCCATGGCTTGCCGTCTGTCCACCGAGTCCCCCGAATCCCCGAAGCCAGCACAAAATTCTCCAGTCGATCCATGTCCGACCGATCCATGCTGCCGCTCTGAGGCAGCAGCAAATCTGTTTTGACGCAGCGGAATACATCCTCGTAACGCCAGCGATACTGCACAACATCCAGCGCTGCACGTACAAATTCGGACAGCGGGTGATGAAGTACACCTTTGCGCCGGTCGGTAAACACGGGGATGCCGTACTCTTCAAGCACAGGCGCCAGTACGGACTCGTAATCACCCAGATTGCGCACGAATACCGCCATCTCCCGGTATCGCGCTCCTTTTTCCCGAGCCAGACGCACCATTTCCCGTGCCGCCGCATCTGCTTCAGCCCGGCGATTGTCAGCGGCATGCAGCGTAATCCCATTCTCGCCATCCGTATTCAATCGCCCCTGTTCACCGCGATCAGGCGGCAGCTTCTCCCCACGCAGCTGCGCTTCGAGACGTCCCAGAATCGGACTGGAATGGAATCTCGGCAGCGCCGCATCCTCCTCCTGGATCGTCTCACAGCCGTGGTCAAGCATCCCCGCCAAACGGCACAGCTTGCGGTAAGTGGTCCCGGTCTGATAAAACAGATCCAGCTCACTGGGTTGTTCGCCCCCTTCATATGGACGATCCAGCGTCAGCGTACAGATCACGGATTCCGCAACATTCAGCAGCGCCCCAATCGCTTCATACTCGCGCGGCGTAAAGCTGTAGAACCCATCGATCCAGACCTTGGCTCCCCGCGCAACCGAAGATTCTCCCAACTGCTCCACCAGACGGGTCAATGTATCTTCCGAGTCAACATAAAGCTCAGCCAGCCGCTCCTCAAAGCTGCGATAAATCGGCAGCGCATCTTCCAGCTTCTCGCGCAGCAGCGGCGAATCGCCAGCGGTCACGAGATTCTGCGTATATTCTTCAAGTATCGCAGCATCAACCTTATATCGTTTCAACTCACTATAGAGATCGTTCAGCTTGGCGATAAATCCTGGCTGCTCGCTGGATGCTCCAAACAGGCGAAGATTGCCGCGCTGTTCCCGCAGCAACCGATACAGCAGCATCCGCTTGCCCTCGTCCCCGATCGACGTCAGTGCGGAACCCCCCGTCTCCTGCATCACCCGATAGGCCAGACGCTGAAAACTGAACACCTGCGCACGCAGGCTGCCTTGTCCCTGCTCACCCGCAAAGAGTGCATATTCGGTCTGGAACGTGGACTGCTGTGGTACGATCAGAATCAATGGAGGACCAAGCGGATCTTCCTTGATATGGGCGCGAATCTCATCCAGAATCCGGCTGGTTTTACCGCTCCCGGAACGCCCCATTCTTATTTGTAACGTCATCGGCCGATGGCCTCCTTATTGGTGTTCTTTGTCGATTTCTTCACCTATTCATTATAACTCATTCTTCAAAAGAAGAACAGGCGTTCCGATCTTGTCAGACCTGGCCTCGCTTCTCAACGCTTCCCGGTGATCCTGCGCCATACTCTACGCGGCAGATCCAGCGCCCAGACAAAACCCAACAGGATCGGCGATGATCCGCCAACGATGGCAGCTCCCAGCCAAAGCGAATTCTGGGTGCCACCGATCCCGTAGAAAATAGCGGCTCCCGTTCCTGTAATCAACGCCCAGCACAGCACCATCGCGGTCCAAAATCCTACTGTTGTCCAAAAATCACGCCAGATCTCACCGGGCAGCGACCGCAGCTCTTTTTTTAACTCTTCCTGCCGGCGTTCATTGGTTTTCCACGACTCTTCTTCCGTGTTTGGGTTTGTCATCTGCTCCTCCTTTGCCTGCTTCTGAATTATCCCTCCATATTCTTCTCTTCCAGCCTACGATTCCCACATGCGAATTTCAAATGTTCAACGGCTATGAAGCCGAAAATTCAACTGTTCCACGCTGATTTGTGTTTATTTGGTTCAGGTTTGTCGCCTTGATCTATTCTATGTAAAAAAAACCGTACTGCGGCACACGCAATACGGTTCTCCTTTTCTTTTGTACGCTTTTTCGACTCTTTTCAAATCAAGTACCTGGAGATCATACAAACCCGGCTGCCCAAGCGATGGTTCTTATCGGCTGCGCACTTCAAACACAGCAAACTTGAGATAATGGCCTTCGTCCACGCCCAGAATCTGCGGATGATCCTTGCCTGCGGCCCGCCATTCGATCAGACGCAGCGTCTTGCCTGCGTCACGAGCCGCCTCCTGAATAGTTTCCAGGAACAAATCCGGACGCATGTGGTAGGAACAGCTGGCTGTAACCAGATAACCGCCTTCGTTAACCAGCTTCATGCCGTGCAGATTGATGTCCTTGTAGCCGCGCACCGCGCCTTTGACCGCAGAACGGGTCTTGGCGAACGCCGGAGGATCAAGGATGACCACATCCCAGCTGCGACCGCCGCCCGCAGGCATCGGCACCGACGTATCGACTTTGGACAAACCTTCCGCGCGGCGGCGGCGTTCTTCCAGCCCCTTGACGTTTTCACGCAGATAATCAAACGCATCGGCCACGACAAACTCCACACGATCGTCGAATCCGTTCAGACTTACGTTCTCTTTGGCACTCTCAATAGCGTGTGCCGAAATATCGAGGCAGGTGACTTTCTTCGCTCCATATGCGCAGGCATGCAGCGTAAAGCTGCCGGTATGTGAAAAACATTCCAGCACGGTTGCTCCATCCCAATAAGGGAAATCTACCACGTTGCCCTTCTTGTTCACCGGGCGCTGCTCGCCATCCACCTCTTGCAGGGAGATGCCGCTGCGATCGCCCCAGCCGGTCATCAGCGGCTTGATGGAAGCACGATTCTCCCGTTGATCGAAGAAATAGCCCGTCTTCTGTCCCTGCTCGATGTCCACCTTGACCAACAGGCCATTTTCGGTCACGGTCACGTGGCGCGGGCACTCTCCATACAGCACTCCCGTTGTCTCTTCCAGACCTTCGAGTGCCCGTACGGAAACGTCACTGCGTTCATAGATTCCGCTTGGCTGCATGACCTTCACCAGTGCGCTGACAATGGCTTCGCGGCGGCGGTCCATCCCCAGAGTCAGAATCTGTACCACCAGCACATTCCCGAACCGATCCACGATCAGCCCTGGCAGAAAGTCGGCTTCGCCATACACCAGTCGATAAGCGGTTCCACTGACAAAACGCTCCCGATGACGCAGACAATCCGAGAATCTCGATACGAAAAAGGCTTCATCCATGTCTTCCACAGGGCCGTGCGACAGCAAGCGAACCGTAATCTGTGAGTTGTCGTTGTAATAGCCGGTTCCCAGCGGTTTACCCCGATGATCGGTCACTTCCACCAGATCTCCGGGAGCCGGTTCGCCCTCCGTACCCGCGATCTCACTTTTGTAGATCCAGGGATGGCCTTCTTCCAGCCGTTTCTTGCGATTTTTATCCAGAATGACTTTTGCCAAGCCGTTTCCTCCTCATAAGATGCCGTCCTGACTTTAAAACTTCAGACCCAGCATCGTTAGCGCCGATCTCAGGATCGGATGATTATTTTCGTAACCGGACTTTTTGTGCAGGATGAGGGCCTCTTCCGGCGAGAACCATTCGACGCCCCGAATCTCCTCCTGCTGGGCACGCAGCTCGCCGCCCATCGCCTCCACGAGGTAATAGCGCACTTCTTTGTCCACCAGTCCGTATTTTTCATTTTCATATTGATAGCGGATAATGTCCACGAGTTGAATGATCCGGCCTTCAATGCCCGTCTCCTCGCGGATCTCGCGCAGCGCCGCTTCGCGCGGCGTCTCTCCCGGCTCCCGTTTGCCTTTTGCCAGTGAGACTTTGCCGTAGCGGTCCTGGATCAGTTGGATCTGCAATCTTCCGCCCACGAAGCGATAGACGACGCCCCCCGCCGATATTTCCATTCTGCTCACCGTATTCTCCCCTTATTGCAGCACTTCGACTCTGCAAGCAAAGGGACTTCACCAGTGGGGCGAAGTCCCTTGCTGCCCGCATGCTCGCCGATTCCTTCCGATCAGGAAACGGAAGTGACGCGCGTCTCATCCAATACACGCAGCAGTTGTCCCCGGCAGCCATCCTCGTTCGCTTCCACAATCTTGACGCGGCAGAGCTGCCCCTGAAGTTCCTGCGAACCCTCGAAGATCACAGTCAGATAATTGTCACTGTGACCGCCTACGAATCCCTGCGGGTATGTGCCTTTTTCATTTTTCTCCGGAATGACTTCAACCACCTGCCCCACAAACTGCTGGGCATAGGCAAGCTGCATCTTCTCGGACAGCTCGATCAATTCCGCCACGCGGGCATTTTTGATCTCTTCATCCACTTGATCTTCCATCCGAGCGGCCGGCGTACCGGTACGCTGCGAATAAGGGAAGACGTGCATTTCCGAGAAACCGATCTGCTGCATGAAGGCATAACCGTTCTGGTACATTTCTTCCGTTTCACCAGGGAACCCGACGATGACGTCAGTCGTAATCGCCACATCCGGCATCGCTTCACGAATACGAGCAATCTTCTCGGCAAATTCGGCTGTTGTGTATTTACGGCGCATTCTCTTCAGTACGGTATCATCGCCTGCCTGAAGAGGAATGTGGAAGTGGCGGCACATCTTGCTCGAACGCTTGAGCACGTCCAGCATCTTGTCGTCAATCTGGCTGGCTTCGATGGAACTGATGCGAATTCGCTCCAGCCCTTCCACCTTGTCCAGTTCTTCCATCAGATCAGACAAACGGTAATTCTCCATGTCATCTCCGTAACCGCCGGTGTGAATCCCCGTCAGCACGATTTCCTTGTAGCCGGAAGCGACCAATTGACGCGCCTGCGCCAGTACGCTCTGCGGCTCACGGCTGCGCGACAAACCGCGCGACCACGGGATGATGCAGAAGGTGCAGAAATTGTTGCAGCCTTCCTGAATCTTTAGAAAAGCACGGGTGTGACCGTTGAAGCTCGGCACGTCCAGTTCTTCAAACGTCCGCGTCTTCATAATGTTACGCACCGCATTGATCGGTTCGCGCTTCGCTTGGATCTCGCTGACCAGCGGCAGAATCTTCTCCCGATCCTGGGTACCGATGACCAGATCGACGCCTGGAATCTCCAGAATCTCGGCAGCGGATGTCTGTGCATAGCAGCCGGTTACGGCTACGATCGCATTGGGATTGCGGCGAACGGCGCGGCGAATGATTTGACGGCTTTTCTTGTCGCCGGTATTGGTTACCGTACAGGTATTAATCAGATAGACGTCTGCCGTCTGATCGAATTCCACCTGCTCATAACCTTCCTTTTTAAACAGCTGCCAGATGGCTTCCGTATCGTAGAAATTAACTTTACACCCCAGCGTATAAAAAGCAACCGATGGCATTATTGATTTCCTCCCATTTCTCCGGACTCGTACAGGATGCAGGCAAGGGCGGCCATTCCGGCCGTCTCCGCTCTCAGGATGCGTCTGCCAAGACCCGCGATCTTGGCACCGGAAGCCGCGGCTTCATCCGCTTCACGTTCGGCAAATCCGCCTTCGGGTCCGACGACAACCAGCATACTTGCCGAACCTTCCAAACGGCTCTCCGCAAACGGACGAACGACGTCCCTTAGCTGTAGTCCGTCTTCTTTTTCATAGCAAAACAACACAAGATCATAGTTCGCAAACGTCTTCAGAAGCTGCTTGTATGGGAGCGGCTGCCGCACTTCGGGTACCCGACTGCGGTGGCTCTGTTCGGCGGCTTCCTTCGCAATCTTGCCCCAACGCTGAAGACGTTTTTCTTCCTTCTTCGCATCGTATTGGACAACTGTACGCTCGGACAAGAAGGGAACGAAGGCGGCAGCGCCGATCTCCGTGCATTTCTGAATGACCGTCTCCAGCTTATCTCCCTTGGGCAGGCTCTGCGCGATCTCCACGCGGAAACGCGCTTCGCTGGTCTCCGTCATTTCTTCGATAACCATCGCGGCGACTTCGCCCGCTTCCACCGATTCCAACCGTGCCAGGACGACTCGACCTGCTCCATCGCAGACGATGATCTCATCGCCGACCCTGCCGCGCATCACCTTGCCAATATGCCGCGCATCCTCACCGAGAATCCGGACGATGTTGTTTTCAAATTGCTCTTTTTCCACAAAATATCTCTGCATCGTTTGACCACTTCTCTTCCGTGTTTTGACCAAACTCCATCATACACAATTTGCCCCGCGCTGACCAGTGGACGGCATGAAAAACCGGCCTTTCCCTCCTGGGAAAAGCCGGCCATCCCTTCCTCATATGCCGAAGTCCTCAGCCAAAAATCAGATGCGCAAATCGGAAAAATGCGTTGGTAATATCTCCGATCCAGACATAGATTCTTCCGATGGTATTGTCTCTGAGCGGCGGAATAAACACGATCAGCAGGAAAATGAAAATGGAATACGGCTCGAACTGCTGCAATTTGCGGCGAATCTTCAGCGGAGCCAAATCTTCAATAATCCGATAACCGTCAAGCGGTGGCAGCGGAATCAGGTTAAACAAGAACAACAGAATATTCATCTGCACCAGTGTGGACAGGAGAATATCCAGCGCTTCGATTGCCCGCGAGTAGTTCGCTTCCATGAACACCCCGTTGCGAAGGCACGCATAGTAGATCATGGCTCCGATAAAAGCGATCAGCAGGTTGCTCAGTGGACCCACCGCCGATACGATGATGCCCATCAGCCGTGGACGTCTGAAGTTCTCGCGCGTAACCGGCACCGGACGTGCCCAGCCGAAGCCCGCCAGCAGAATCAGCAGCATCCCCAGAATGTCGATATGCCGCGCCGGATTCAGCGTCACACGACCAAGCAGCTTGGCTGTAGGATCGCCGAACTTGTAAGCCGCATACGCATGCGCAAATTCATGCACGGTAAAAGCAATCATCAGGACAATCAGAATAAAGGGCAGTTGGTCAAACGAAAACGCGAACAGGTTGTCCATTTAGACCACCTTCTCCGCGATAAACGCCAGCCAATCCTCCTCACGATGCACATTACGAATGGTTAGACCGGCAGCCGTCAATCCGTCACGCACTGCCTGCTCCTTGTCCTTGTAAATGCCCGAAGCCAGATACAGACCGCCCGGACGCAGGGCTTGGAACACATCATCCGTAAACAGCAGAATGATCTCGGCCAAAATGTTGGCGACCACGATCTGAACGGGAAGTTCTACCCCGGTATCATCCGAAGCGCCGTGTCCGCCTGGTGTCAGCATCGACAGCAGATCGCTTTCCTTGACTGTGATCTGGTCGGACAATCCATTCAATGCGACGTTTTCCTGGGCGCTTTTGACCGCGACCGGATCGAGATCTAGCGCCAATGCCCGTTTTGCTCCCAGTTTAATGGCTCCAATCGACAGGATGCCTGAGCCTGTACCCACGTCGATGACGTCTTCGCCGCCTTTGACAATGCTTTCCAGCGCACGCAGACACAGCGCCGTTGTCGGGTGAGTGCCCGTACCAAAGGCCATGCCCGGATCAAGTTCGATGATCTTCTCGCCTTCGGCAGCTTCGTATTCTTCCCACACCGGCTTGATCGTCAAGGTATCGGATACTTTAAGCGGTTTATAATACGCCTTCCAGGCGGTTGCCCACTCTTCTTCGTCCACCAGTCTTTTTTCATACGTTGGACTGCCGGTATCAATGTTGAAGGTGGCCAGTTCTTCCGTACGCTCCTGCACTTCCTTCAATACCGCTTCAATATCAGTGTCTTCGGAAAAATAACCTTTGATCTCCGCGCGACCTTCCGGAATATCGTTGAGCGGCTGATCGAACCACTCGCCGTAAGGACGTTCACGTTTTTTATTCAGATTGCCGGATTCTTCGATCGAAACACCGCCCGCTCCTGCTTCATGCAGAAAATTCGAGATAGCTTCCACCGCTTCCTCGGTCGTATGTATGGTCAATTCGTGCCACAGCATGTCAATCGCTCCTCAATGTTCAACTTTTGCGTTCGTTTTATTGTACTATAGACGAAGAGGCAGCACAAAACCCTTACATTTTTGAGAAAAGAGGATGAGTGTATGATCTATTGCACCAATTGTGGAACCGCATCCCCCGATGAAGCCAACTTCTGCGCAAAATGCGGTCAACCGTTACATCCAGCATCTGGAGGCGCCGAGGCTTCCCGCCAATCTGCCCGAGCTGAAACGCCTGATCCCCGCACGGAGAAGACGCTCTGGGAAGGCAAACCCTCGGATCTGGGCGACAAGATTCGCAGCGGTCTGCTGATGAACAATGTTCACTATAAGATCACCAGCCAGCGCTTGATCGTCACGACCGGATTGGTTGGCAAAAAAAGCGACGAGGTGGAGCTGGTTCGTGTCAAGGATGTCGCATTGGAAAAAACGGCGATGGATCGGATGATGGGCGTTGGGACAATCACCATCTACTCCACCGATCCCACCACGCCGGAGATTCGCCTTGAGGATGTGCCGGACGCCGAAAAGGTCAAAGATCTGCTTAGAGGCGCAGTTCGCGCGGAAAAAGAGCACTATGGGACGCGGTACCGGGAGGATCTTTAGTTCGTCCCTGTCTTTCAAGTCGGCAGCCTTCAATCCAATCTTCTTTTTCCACACCGCATAAGCAAACAGCCCGCTCTCCAATGGAGAGCGGGCTGTTTATTTTCCGATCAACCGTAATGAGCGTGTGCTCATAATCGGCTGTTCATCCATTATACCTTACGCTTTCGCGTTCATATTTTCCGCAGCGGTGGTCTGCACTTTATGGGCAGGTGCTTCACGCTTGACAATGACGCGTTTGATGAAGAACGCCAGTACGAAGGCTGCGGCCGTCATCCAGGTTGCGATAACGAACGAATGGTTGATACCCTGCACCATCGCTTCAAGCGTAGCTGCTTTGAGCTGACCGGCTTGCGCCGCATCCTGTGGATTGATTCCACGGCTCATAATCAGCTCTTTGCCCACTTCCTTGGCCTTGCTGGACATGATCGACACCAGCAGAGCCGTACCCAATGCACCAGCGATCGTCCGCAGCGTGTTGGACATTGCCGTACCGTGTGCGTTCAGACGAGCTGGCAGCTGGTTCAGACCGGCGGTCTGAATCGGCATCATCATAAGCGACATCCCGAACATGCGGATGGTGTAGACCGCAATCAGATGACCGTAAGTGGTATCAATCGTCAGTTGGCTGAATTCATATGTCGTCACCGTCATGATTGCAAGACCGACAACAGCCAACCAGCGTGCCCCGATCTTATCGAAGATATAACCCGTGATCGGCGACATAATCCCCATCAGGATCGCACCCGGCAGCAGCATCAGACCGGATTCAACCGGTGTAAAGCCGCGAACATTTTGCAGGTACAGCGGAAGCAGGATCATCCCGGAGAACAACGCCATTGTTGCAATCACGTTGATGATCGTCGTCAGCGAGAATACATCGTACTTGAAGACGCGCATTTCCAGAATCGGATTATCCGATCTCAATTCGCGGATGACGAACATCAGCAGCGCAACAGCACCAATTGCCAGTGTCCATACCACTTCCGTTGCGCCCCAGCCCTCAGTTCCCGCTTGGCTGAAGCCGTACAGAACGCCGCCAAAACCGATCGTGGACATAATAACTGCCAGAATATCCAGTTTGGGACGCGAAGTTTCCGTTACATTACGCATGAACATGACGCCGAGGAAGATCGACAGTACGCCAAACGGCAGAATCAGATAGAACAGGTAATGCCAGTTGTAGTGCTCAACCATCCAGCCCGACAGTGTAGGGCCAATGGCCGGAGCGAAGATCATGGCAACACCGATCAGACCCATTGCGGAACCCCGTTTTTCAATCGGGAAGATGGTCAGAATGGTGAAGGTCATCAGCGGCATCAGGATACCCGCGCCTGCTGCTTGAACCATACGTCCTACAAGCAGAACGTCGAAGGTGTTGCTGAACGCACACAGGAGTGTACCAAGTGTAAATAAGCTCATCGCGGTGATAAAGAGCTTACGTGTTGTAAAGCGGGCCATCAGATAGGCCGTTACCGGCACCATGACGCCGTTGACGAGCATGAATCCGGTACTCAGCCACTGGATAACCGTTGTCTCAACGTTGAGGTCCTTGGCCATTGTCGGCAGCGCAACGTTTAGAAGTGTCTGATTGAGCAGCGCCACGAAAGCGCCGATCAGCAGAGCGACCAGAATCGGCCCTCTTTTGATGTTTTGAAGGTCTTGCACGGCAGTTTTACTCATGGTGGTTTTCATCTCTCACTTCTTCTAGTTTTTTGATGATTTTGCGGTGGGCGGCGAGCATGATGCGCAGTTCCTCCGGGTCCAGGTCATTCAGCCCGGCAAGGTACACCCGATAGGCGGAATCCGCATTTTCAAGCACCTGCTCACCTTTGTCTGACAGTTTAAGAACCAATGTCCGTCGGTTGTTAACGGGGCGTTCGCGGATGACCAGCTCCGCCTTGACCAGACGATCAATCACACCGCTGACTGTACTGCTGCCCAGTCGCATGTGGTCGGCCAGTTCGCCCAGTCCAATCTCAGGGCGATCCCGCAGGGCCTTCAAGGTCATCAACTGAATTCCCGTCACGCCGAAGCGGCACGACATATCGGACATCAGTTGGAAAAAGAGCTGCTTCACTTCCCGAAACGAGTCTACAATCTCATGAAGTTCAATCTCTGTGTTCGTATTCAAGTGTCTCTCGATCCTTTCTCACCGCCTGAAACGTTCTCCTGCGAAATGTTCGCCTGTAAACATTTCGTATACGAATAATTATACTGCAAATTTTTCGTGTGTCAACATTTACATACTATTTTTCTGAAACAATTTGTTCCTTTTTCTGATAGCCAGAAAACAACTACCTTTTCTTTCTTCAATGCGGAACCCACTGTATCTTTAATTTAAGCTTTCGACAAAATCCTAATCATTTTCCCACAAAAAAACAGCCTCCAACAGGAGGCTGTTTGTCCAGATCCACAACCGGGCGAGAGAATCTCCCTGTCTCCACAGACTTAGAAAGCGGGAGCCACCAGGTACAGAAAACCAAAAAACACAAAGACCAATGCACCAAAAAGCAGGCTTGCCCAAACGGTTGTATCGAAATCAGCATTGGGGTTCAGCGCCTTAATTAAAAAGTAGATAAAACCGTAGCCAATCGCTGCAATAACCAGAAGACCCAAGAAAATAAACATGCCTTGCTCCTTTCGTGCCTCAACATAACCACCTCTTGGTTAAACGCGAATAGAGCGCAAAAAGTTGGGCTGTCTTTTAAAGAAAGAACGTGAAAACGGGCTGTCCAGAGGACAGCCCGCCGCTTATTGAACATTCTATCGTCAAATCCTGCAAGTCTAAGGATAGTGCGGATCGGGATCAGTCGCCCCGGAAGGCTCTTTTCATCCGGTCAAAAAACGACTGCTCCTGCTCATGCGTCTGCTCTCCACTCAGGCCGGAGAATTGGCGCAGCAGCTCTTTTTGCTCGTCGGTCAGCTTGCTTGGGGTCACGACGACCACTTTGACATGCTGATCGCCCTGACCGGTACCGCGAAGGCGTGGAACGCCTTTGCCGCGCAATCGGAAGTAGGTTCCCGTCTGTGTACCCGCCGGAATCTTCAGCTTGACCTTCTCGGTCAATGTTGGGATCTCAATCTCGTCCCCTAGTGCCGCCTGTGTGAAGGTCAATGGAACTTCACAGTAGATGTCATCGCCTTCACGGTCGAAGAACTCGTCGGCTTTGACACGGATGACAATGTACAGATCCCCCGCAGGGCCTCCACGAAGTCCGCCATCGCCTTCACCCGTCATACGCAGTTGGGCACCGTCGTCCACACCCGCAGGAATCCGGATGTGCACTTTACGCTGTTTCTTCACACTGCCGCTGCCGGAGCAGGTCGAGCATTTTTCCTTGATGATCTTGCCGCTGCCTGCGCAGTTGGAGCAGGTTCTACGGTTGACCATACGGCCGAATGGCGTATTCTGTACCACTTCTTCCTGACCGCTTCCGTGACACACGGAGCAGACTTCAGGCTGTGTACCCGGCTTGGCACCGCTGCCTCCGCAGGTATCGCAGCTTTCTGTACGAGGAATCGTAATATCGACTTCTTTGCCGAATACCGCTTCCTTGAACTCCAGCGTCATCGTATATTGCAGATCGTTCCCGCGCTGAGGCGCGTTCGGATTGCGGGTTCTACCGCCTCCGCCGCCGAAGAACATGTCGAAGATGTCGCCGAATCCGCCGCCATCGAAGCCACCGCCGCCAAATCCACCGAATCCCTGGCTTGGGTCTTCATGACCATACTGATCGTAACGCGCCCGCTTCTGACCATCGCTGAGCACGTCATACGCTTCTTTGACTTCCTTGAACTTCGCTTCGGCATCATCCGCCTTGTTGACGTCCGGATGATACTTGCGCGCCAGCTTGCGGTAAGCCGACTTAATATCCTGATCGCTCGCGCCCTTTTCAATGCCGAGCACCTCGTAGTAATCGCGCTTGTCCGCCATCGCTGCACTCCAACTCCTTTACGCTAATTATCGCCTTGATGAAGCCTACCTTCGCCCCCTGTGCATCCTGCCCAGGAACCCGACAAAAGGGAAGCCAAGTCCGGGATGACCCGGCCTGACCTCCCCCAGCCGGCCCGTTTGCCAGGCGGCGAAACGGGCACTTTCTATACATCGGAACTCCCGGTCACGCAGCCTGCCCAGCAGGAACGGCGCTTTCTGGCTTACCGATTAGTTTTTCTTGTCTTCGTCCACAACTTCGTAATCGGCATCCACAACATTGTCGCGGTTTGCGGAAGAAGCGCCTGCTTCAGGGCCGCCTGCTTCTGCACCTGCCGCAGCGTTGGCTTGTTCATACAGCTTCACCGACAATTGCTGAACGATTTGCGTCAGTTCTTCGGTAGCAGCTTTGATTTCGTCCACATTGTCGCCTTCCAGCGATTTTTGAACTTTTTCTTTGGCTGCATTGGCATTTTCAATCTCGGAAGCGTCTACTTTGTCGCCCAGATCCTTGATCGTCTTATCGACTTGGTAGACCAGCTGGTCGGCATTGTTTTTCGTTTCCACGAGTTCTTTGCGCTTCTTGTCTTCTTCCGCGTGCAGCTCGGCATCCTTCATCATTTGCTCAACTTCGGCATCACTCAGACCACTCGAAGAAGTGATGGTGATCTTCTGGCTCTTGCCTGTGCCTTTGTCGGTTGCCGATACGTTAACGATACCGTTGGCATCGATGTCGAAGGTAACTTCGATTTGCGGAACGCCGCGCGGTGCCAGTGGGATGTCTCCCAATGTGAAACGTCCCAGCGTCTTGTTGCCGGCTGCCATTTCGCGCTCGCCTTGCAGAACGTGGATCTCAACGCTAGGCTGATTGTCGGCATACGTCGAGAAGACCTGCGATTTGCTTGTCGGAATCGTCGTGTTGCGTTCGATCATCTTCGTGAACACACCGCCCGCTGTTTCGATACCCAGGGACAGAGGCGTTACGTCAAGCAGGACAACGTCCTTGACGTCACCTGTCAGTACGCCCGCTTGAACGGCTGCACCCAGCGCTACCACTTCATCTGGGTTTACGCCTTTGTGCGGATCTTTGCCCGTCAGCTTCTTGATCGCTTCCTGTACGGCAGGGATACGAGTCGAACCGCCGACCAGAACGATCTTGTCAATGTCGTTCGAGGACAGTCCGGAATCCTTGAGTGCTTGACGGGTTGGCGTCAGGGTACGTTCAACCAGCGATGCCGACAGTTCTTCAAACTTCGCACGGGTCAGGTTTACTTCCAAGTGCTGAGGAACGCCGTCTACCATCGTGATAAATGGCAGCGAGATCGTCGTTGTCATCACGCCCGACAATTCTTTTTTCGCTTTTTCCGCTGCGTCTTTCAGACGTTGAACAGCCGCTTTGTCCTTGCTCAGGTCTACGCCTTGTTCTTTTTTGAACTCAGCTACCAGGTAGTCGATAATCACTTGGTCGAAGTCATCGCCGCCCAGGTGGTTGTCGCCGCTTGTCGCTTTAACTTCAAAGAAACCGTCGCCCAGTTCCAGGATCGAGACGTCGAATGTACCGCCGCCCAGGTCATAGACGAGAATCGTTTGGTCTTCGGATTTCTCCAGACCGTAAGCCAGGGCAGCTGCCGTAGGCTCGTTGACGATCCGCAGCACTTCCAGACCCGCGATCTTGCCTGCATCCTTCGTCGCTTGACGCTGTGCGTCATTGAAGTAAGCCGGAACCGTGATTACCGCTTGGGTAACCGGTTGTCCCAGATAAGCTTCAGCGTCGGATTTCAGCTTTTGCAGAATCATGGCCGAGATTTCTTGAGAGGTATAGTCCTTGCCTTCAATCGTTTCTTTGTGAGCCGTACCCATGTGACGTTTGATCGAAGCGATCGTACGATCCGGGTTGGTGATCGCTTGGCGTTTTGCCGTTTCGCCGACAATACGCTCGCCATCTTTCTTAAAGCCTACGACCGAAGGAGTCGTGCGCGCGCCTTCCGGGTTAGGAATAACAACGGCTTCGCCGCCTTCCATAACAGCCACGCAGGAGTTTGTTGTTCCCAAGTCAATACCGATTACTCTACTCACAATAATATCCTCCTCAGATAAGGTACAGGTAATTTGAATATGGAATCCATGAAGCACTTCATCGCGTTCATCCCAGCGGGACTCTACGCTCTATCATAACGGTTTAACGCACGTTTTCAAACTTGCGCCAAATCCGTGTGTTAGCCGCTGACTTTGACCATGGCCGGACGCAGCACTTTATCCTTCAGCATGTAGCCCTTCTGAAGTTCTTCGACGACGATGCCTTCTTCGTGCTCATCGCTCTCCACCTGCATCACGGCTTGATGGAATTCCGGGTTGAAAGGCTGTCCAACCGTCTCCATCGTCGTCAAGCCTTCCGCTTGAAGCACGCTGTCGAACTGGCGGTAGATCATCTCAACGCCTTTGACAAACGATTCCGAAGCTTCGCCCTGAGGACGAGTATCCAGCGCACGGCTAAAGTTGTCGATGACGGGAATCAGTTCAGCGATCAGCTTCGACGAAGCGTATTTGCCCAGTTCTTCTTTTTCCCGAACGGTACGCTTGCGGAAGTTATCAAAATCGGCCTGCGAACGCGCCAAACGCTGCACATAGTCCTCGGACTGTGCCGTTAATGCTTCGATCCGCGCCTTGAGTTCGTCTACGCTCTCGTTGGAAGCTCCCTCGGAAGTTTGCCCGCCACTTTCGCTATACGCGTCATCTGCTCCTTGTGCTGCCGATTCCTCGGCAGTTGGAGCCTCTTGTTCATTCAGAATTTCCGTTTCGTTCTCCGTGTGCATCGATTGCTCTTTACTCAAGATGCGTTCACCTCCTGTAATAATTGGTGCGAGTAAATGGGCGCGGGATCGCCCGACTTGTCTTAGACTCTTACCCGCATACAAAATATCGGACGCGTCCTTACGCCCCGTGTCGCCCGGTTAGTGCACGGCTCATCGCCCGTGAAAGCAAATCCAGCGTCCCGATGACTTTGGCATATTCCATTCGGGTTGGACCCAGGATGCCAATCGTGCCAAAGGCTTCGCCCTCCAGGGAATAGGTCGCGGTAATCAGACTGCAATTCACAAAGGCCTGATGGATATTTTCGCTGCCGATCCGGACTTGAATACCCTTCTGCTCCGAACTCAACAGACGTGTAAGCGTTGGCGTCTCCTCCAGCAGATCCAGTACCGTCTTCAGCTTGCCGATGTCTCGGAATTCAGGCTGAATCAGCATGTTCGTTGTTCCACTCAGGAACACCTTCTGATCCTTACCGGCTGCAAAAGCATCATCAAGCAGCTTCATCAAGCCCTCATAATGATCCGCATGACGCTGAATCTCCTGAGCAATCTCGGAATAGATTCGCGCCTTCAGCTTGTGCATCGGTACGCCTTCCAGTCTGGCATTAAGCAGGTTCGCCATCCGTTCCATCTCGGAGACGGATACGCCCTCGGGAATCGTAACGGTCTTGTTCTCGACCTCACCGCTGCTGGTCACAATGATGGCAACGGCTGTCGTCTCACTGAGCGGCAGCAGACGGAAATGGCGCAGGGAAGTATTAAACATCTCCGGCCCAAGCAGAATCGACGTGTAGTTGGTCATCGAAGCCAGAACCGTACCGGCATGCTGAATGACCTCTTCTACCGCGTTCAACTTCTCGGCCGCCAACTGCTTGAACAGCTTCAGGTCTTCGGTCTTGAGCGGCTTGAGTGGAGCCAGGTGATCGACATAATATCGGTATCCCTTATTAGAAGGAATTCGCCCCGCCGACGTATGCGGCTGCTCCAGGAAACCCAGTTCCTCAAGATCGGCCATCTCGTTACGAATCGTCGCCGGGCTGAAAGCCACGTCGCCGCGCTTGGAGATGCTGCGGGACCCGACCGGCTCGGCTGAACGGATGTAATCATCGACTATGGCGTTTAAAATCATGCTCTGACGTTCGCTTAACACGGGACCCCCTCCTGTTCGGATCGATAAGAGTCAACTCGGAACCTTTTTCCGTTAGCACTCTATTCTGACGAGTGCTAAACTCTACTACAAAAATACCAAACCGGACTTGGCGTTGTCAAGTTCGGTTTGGCACTTATTGCGAACGTCTCCCGATCCATTGACGCTCAACCGAAAATCGTGGTTTGGAGCGGCATGCCGGTTCGGAGCGCAGCTGTTGATTCGATTATCCAATCACTTTGAGTACGGCGATTTCGTCGCAGCGATCACGCTTGGCGCAGTGGATGCAGTCTGTCCATACTTTTTCGGGAAATACATCCATCGGTACGACCGTAAAGCCATTCTTGAGGAAAAACGAAACTTCATAAGTCAGCGCCATAATCTTGGGAATCTGCTGCTCAATCGCCAGTTCGATCAGGCGATTCACGATCTTGGAGCCAATTCCCTTGCCTTTGTTGCCTTCCATGATCCCGAGCGAACGGATCTCTACCAGATCGGGCCCGAGCAGGCAGAGAGAGCCACAGCCGATGACCTTACCGTCTTCTTCCGCCACGACAAATTGATCGATCTGGCGCTGTAACACCTGTCTGGAGCGCGGGAGCATGATTCCCCTACGTGCATATTCTTCTATCATGAGATACAGCGGTTCAACATCTTCAATAGTCGCTTGTCTGCATACAACGGTAACGGCGGGCATCGGCCGTTCACCTCCCCATTTATGAATAACACTTCACGTGAGATTGACATAAGTTTTTGATTGGATAAATATACATCAATGCGTATAGTTTTTCAATGGTTTTGACTAATAAAAAATAAAGTTTTTGCGAGAACGCAAAATCGATTCGGGTTTCGCTGTCATTACCCGTTCTTTGCTGTGTTGAACAGCGGGAAAGCCAGCTCTACAGACGAAGAATGTTCGGTTTTTAGGCTTCATGAATCGGAATAAACTCCCTGCATATTTGTATAAAACGCAAAAAAGCCGACGGATTGACTCCATCGACTTTTTTTATCCTTCTACATCCTGCTTGTTCGTTGGGTCACTGACCCATTGCACGCATTAAGCTTCCACCGTCAAATAACCGATAAACTCGCCGAACACATCATTACCGAACAGAATCCCTTTTTCGCTCAGCTTATAACCTTCGACTCCATCCGTGCGGCGTTCGATCAATCCGAGATCCATCATTTTGTTCAATGGCTTGGCAAAAATCTCTTCGACCGGCACGTGGAACTGCTTCACAAATCGCTCACTCTCCATGCCATCCAACATACGAAGCCCCACCATCATGAAGTCCTCCATCGCTTCTTCACGCGGCACCTCGAATTCATCGAGTCTCGGCAGCCCCTTGCCTGCGGCTTCATTATACGGATTCACACCTTTGACATTGATATGCCGCTTGTGACCCACATATCCGTGCGCTCCTGCGCCGAATCCATAGTAATCCTCGTTCTTCCAATACGTGATGTTGTGGCGGCTCTCCTTGCCAGGCTTGGCAAAATTGCTGATCTCATACTGCTTGTAACCCGCGCCCTTCATACGATCCATCAGCAGCTTGTACATGGCCAGCTCATCGTCTTCGCTTGGAAGCGGAAGTTTGTTTTTCTGGAAAAGAGTATGGAACAGCGTGTTCTCCTCGACCTTCAGACTATAGATGGAATAATGCGGCAGTCCAAGCTCCAAAGCTCTGGATACACTCTCGTCCAGCATCTCCACCGTCTGATTCGGCAGACCAAACATCAAGTCGATCGACAAGTTATGCAGCCCTGTCTTATGCGCGTTCTCCAGAGAGCGATATACGTCGTCCGTATTATGAATCCGCCCAATCTCCCCAAGCAGCTGATTCTGGAAAGCCTGCACCCCGAAGCTGACGCGATTGACTCCGCCATCCTTCATCACTTTCATCTTGTCGAGATCCGTAGTGCCCGGATTGGCCTCCATGGAAAATTCGATGTCCTCTGCCCAATTCGGAAAATGCTTCCGCACTGACGCCAGGAAAAACGCCATTTCGTCCGGCTTGAGCACGGTAGGTGTACCCCCGCCCACGAAGATGCTCTTGATCGTCCCTGGAGGCGTGATAGCTACCGTCTGTTCCATCTCCCGATCCAGGGCTCGCAAATAATCCATCACGGGCTGGTCTTTGAGGACATATGAGTTGAAGTCGCAATAAAAACATTTATTCGTGCAAAACGGAATATGAATATAAACCGCCTCCGGCGCCGCCGAAGTGCGGAATTGCTCTGTCGTCATGATGGTGAACCTCCTATATATAAACGGTACAACGACCGACCTGCCTACCCCATAATCTTCAAAAAGGAAAGCCGGAATCCGGCTTCCCTTTGCAACCTTCGATGTTCGATTGTATCCCTAATGCCTTATGCTCTACGTCTTATGTTTTAAGAAAGGAACAGGCCAACAAAGGCCGTATTCCTTTCATGTTTTGACTTTGATCTTTTGCTTTAATCTTTTGCTTTTAATCTCTTGACCTTCACCCTTCCTCCACCCCAACGAGTCGGGGTGGAGGAAGGGTGGGCATTTCGTATGCGTGCGTGCCCGCTGCCCAGGGGAAACGCGTTTGAGACGGAAAGCGGAGCGGCCGCATTTGGAAATCGGGGAATCCACCACTAGACACTTCCAATGAAATTCCCCGATTCCAACGGCGGTGACGTCCAAACGCGTTTTCCCCCGCCCGAGGCACACACCCCCGCAGACGAGCATACCCAGCCAGACGAGAAGCCTACTCGTCCAACCTCAACACCGCCATAAACGCTTCCTGCGGCACTTCGACGTTACCGACCTGCTTCATCCGCTTTTTACCCTCTTTCTGCTTCTCCAGCAGCTTCCGTTTACGCGAGATGTCGCCGCCGTAACACTTGGCCAGGACGTTTTTACGCATGGCTTTAACGGTCTCACGCGCTACTACCTTCGTCCCAATGGACGCTTGAATCGGCACTTCAAACATCTGACGCGGAATCAGCTCACGCAGCTTCTCGCAGATGATTCGGCCGCGCTGATAACCGCGGTCTTTGTGCACGATGAACGACAGGGCATCGACCTGTTCGCCGTTCAGCAGAATGTCCATCTTAACCAGATTGGACTTCCGGTAGCCCGAGATCTCGTAGTCAAACGAGGCATAACCCTTGGTACCCGACTTCAATTGATCGAAGAAGTCATAAACAATCTCCGACAGCGGGATCTGGTAGGTCAGGGTGACGCGGGTTGTATCCAGATATTCCATGTTCACGAACTCGCCGCGCTTATTCTGGCACAGTTCCATAACCGTTCCAACAAAGTCGTTCGGCACGATGACCGACGCCTTGACATAAGGTTCTTCCACGTAGTCGATACGACCCACTTCCGGGTAGTGCGACGGGTTATCGATCTGGATGACCGAACCGTCGGTCAGACCGATCTTGTAGATTACGCTTGGCGCAGTCGTAATCAGATCAATGCCGAACTCGCGCTCGATCCGCTCCTGAATAACGTCCATGTGCAGCAGGCCGAGGAATCCACAGCGGAAACCAAAGCCCAGAGCGCTGGAAGTCTCCGGTTCAAAAGTCAGGGAAGCATCGTTTAATTGCAGCTTCTCCAGGGCTTCACGCAGATCGTTATAATCCGAAGATTCAATCGGATACAGACCGCAGAACACCATCGGGTTGATCTTCCGGTAGCCCGGCATCGGTTCCAACGTTGGATTCTTGGCGTCCGTAATCGTATCGCCGACACGCGTATCGCCGACATTTTTGATCCCGGCTACAACGAAACCAACATCACCGACATTCAGTTCGTCCACAATCGTCATGCGCGGCATAAAGGCGCCCACTTCGATAACTTCAAAGGTCTTGTCTGTCGCCATCATCTTGATCTTGGAGCCGGCTTTGATCTTGCCATCGACAACGCGGATGTAGACGATAACGCCCTTGTATGGGTCATAGTGCGAGTCGAAGATCAGCGCTTTCAGCGGATTTTCCGGTTCGCCGGTTGGCGCCGGAACTTTCTGAACGACCTGCTCCAGAATCTCCTTGATGCCGATGCCCGCTTTGGCCGAAGCCAGAACCGCATCGCTGGCGTCGAGACCGATAACGTCCTCGACTTCCTGCTTCACACGCTCCGGTTCTGCGCTTGGCAGGTCAATCTTGTTGATGACCGGCAGAATCTCCAGATTGTTATCCAGTGCCAGGTAGACGTTCGCCAGCGTCTGGGCTTCGATCCCCTGCGCAGCGTCCACAACCAGCAGAGCGCCTTCACATGCCGCCAGGGAACGCGAGACTTCATAAGTGAAATCGACGTGTCCAGGCGTATCGATCAGATTCAGCAGATATTCTTCGCCGTCATCGGCTTTGTACGTCAGACGGACAGCCTGGAGCTTGATGGTGATCCCGCGTTCGCGTTCCAGCTCCATTTGGTCAAGCACCTGCTCCTGCATTTCACGCGAAGTGAGCGCTCCCGTATATTCCAGAATCCGGTCGGCAAGCGTTGATTTGCCGTGGTCAATATGCGCTATGATGGAAAAGTTCCTTATTTTCTTCTGTCTTGCTGCAATGTCTGTCATTCCTTACCTCCGCCCCAATTCTAAGCGTAATCAATCCATTCATTATAGCAGTTGGGTCAAGTCCCAGCAATCCCGTCGTTTACCGAAAAACAAAATCTAAAATCATCGAAGTATTGTTTTTGAAGGTTGCTTTTTCCCCGCTGTCATGCTAAGATACTTTAAGTTGTGAAACTTTCGATGTTTCGTATATGCTTTACAGGAGGTGAATGCAATGCCTAATATCAAATCCGCCATCAAACGCGTGAAAACGAACGAGAAGCGCCGTGCGCTTAACGCTTCGCAAAAATCCGCACTTCGTAGCGCAGTGAAAACTGCAACGACAGCGCTGGAAAGCAACGACGTGGAAACTGCACAAACTGCAGTAAAGAACGCTTCGCAGAAGCTGGATAAAGCCGTAACTAAAGGTCTGATCCACAAGAACGCGGCAGCGCGCAAAAAATCCCGTCTCGCTAAAAAAGCGAACGCTCTGAAAGCTGAACAAGCTTAAGGAACTCGCCCTTTTGCGATATGACCCGATATAACAAGCTTATGAAACCCCGTGATCCTTATGGATACGGGGTTTTTAAGTATGCAGCTTGTTCAGAAGCAGCCGTCATACAAATGCAGGCAGCACCAAACGAGACGGAAACTGCACGCTGCGAGCCTCCGCCTCGTCTTTTTGTCCTATTTTGCGACTATACTCCATCGCAGCTCACTGCTCTGTATGGCCTGCTGAATATTTCAGGCACCCAGGCGCAGCAAAAACATTTCCAATCCAAATACCTTGTCTACCGCGCCCGTCTTGATCTCATGATCCAGCTTGGCCACGGACGCCAAAATATGCCGCAGCTTCGCCATATCAAACCGCTTGGCCTGTTCGGCTGCGATCTTGACGGCATAGGGATGCAGACCAAGCTGTCCGGCCATCTGCTGCTGTGAATAATTCTGTCCCGACATCTCTTTGACCTGGAGCATGATGCGGAACTGACGCGCGATCAGCGACAGCAGCTTAATCGGTTCCTCACGCTGTTTCAGCAGATCATAGAATACGCCCATTGCCTGCTGGAGCTTGAGGTTCGCAATATGTTCCACCAGTACGAATACGCTCTGCTCCGTACCGATCGCCACCAGCTTCTCCACATCACCTGCCTGCACGGAACCTCCCTCTCCTGCAAACAGCGACAGCTTCTCAATCTCTGCGGACAACGTGCCCAGCGAGGTGCCTGCGCGCTTCAGCAGCAGCTCTACCCCATCCGAACCAATGGAGACAGAATGTTTTTGAAAACGTTTGGTCACCCAGCTTGCCAACTCATTTTCTCCCATTGGCGCAAAAGCAATGACGGGAGCAGCCGCTTTGAACGATTTGACAACTTTCTTGCGCTCATCCAGCTTCTCCGCATAGGCGAGAAACACAAGTACGGTATAATCCGCAGGATTGCCCAGGTATTCCAACAGCTTCTCCACGCGATGCTCTACCTTTGTGGATTCCTTGCCGGCTGTAAACAAGCTGCTGTCTCGCACGATGACCAGCTTGCGTTCAACCAGGAACGGAGCCGTCTCCGCTTCTTCGACGACGACTTCGACTGGCGTCTCCGCCAGATCATAATGCGCTACAGCGAAGGCACGCTGGTCTTCTTCGATCAGCTCGGTTTCGAGCATGGCTACAAATTCCTTGATTCTGTATTTTTCGGTACCGTAACACAAATACAGCGGAGACACTTTGCCCGCCCGGATCTGCTTGACCGCTTCTTTCAATTCCATGCTGGTAACCTCTTTCCGCTGCACCGGCAGCTGCTTTCCCTACTTTTGCCTACCGACTCCTAGATGGAATGGGTACACGCGTGCCCCAACTCCGCTGCATCCATTGTACCGGATCATGTCCAAAAACGCATCCCATCCGATGGATTACGCGCTATCCGGCTTCTTCTTTTGCAATAAAAAGACCGCAGCGACGCTCCAAATGCCGGGTCTACGGACATTTCAAGCGGCCTGCGGCCCTGGATGAAACAGCTCTTATCTTTTAGTTGCCTGATTTTTCATTTGCCTGACTTCAGCGTGGTCTCTTCAATCTTCCAGATCTGCGATACAGTTGTTCCATCCGACTTTACCAGATCATAAGTGAAGGTCTTGCCATCTTCCGACCACACCCCATTTGTCGCTTCGCCCTCGATCTTCAGCGTGCTCAATTCCTGCGAACGGTCGCCCTTGAACAAGGTCAACATACCGGGTGAATAGGTAACCAGATAAGTCTGATCCGGTGAAGTCCATTCTGTCGGTGCAGCCATCAGGCTGTAACCCCGCGAATCGGCATCCAACTGCGCATCTTCATCGGCTGCCTGGTCTTTGGATTCTACCTTGCCCGACTCAGTAGAACCAGCTTTGGTATCCTCTGCCCCCGCTTGGTCGCTGACACTAAAGGAATGGATGCCCTCGTTCGACTTGGACATTTCCGTATCCGTTGGCGTATTGGAACTTGGCGGAGTAGGTGCCTGCGCTGGAGGAGCGGCGTTTTTGTTCGTTTTCGGCGGAGTCTTCGTATTCGATTTGGGATCGTTGGTCGGAGTCTTCTCCGAACGGGTTCCATCTTGCTTGCTGGTACTGGAATCAGATGCCGAATTATCGTTGTCATGGGTGGCTTTCTTCGATTCCTGATTATCCGGTTTCGCTTGATCGGCCGTACTGCTGGAATCGGAAGAACGGGTATTGTCGGAACCCGGGTTCGATTCTACCGTTCCCCCAGCAGAGGAGTTCGGGGAAGCCGGCACTGCCGTACTGCTGCTTTGTCCCTCATCCTGGCTGGATGCTTGATCTTCGATCTTCTGGCCTTGGATTTCCCCGGAATTCGTCTTCTGCGACTCTGTGCTCTCCTGAGGTTGTGTGCTGTTGTCTTCAGGCACGCTTCCGCCTTTTGGCTGAAGCTCCTTAACCTCGGTACTTGGATCGGTCAGATCCGGAGCCTTCTTCGACGCCGCTCCATCGGATACCAGCGTATCATCGGTCGCATTGGATACCGCCGATGACGAAGTCACTTCCGCATTTGGCATCTCCTGCGGCTTGTAGGTCGCCACAAAGATTCCAAGTACGGCGGCAGCAACCGCTGTGCCACCAACCGCTCTACCTAAGGTCGATCGCCAAAAAGCAGCAGCTTTGCGGCGTGGTGGGGTCTGCTTGCCGGGCAGCATAACTACAGGTTGTTCCGATTCTTGACGCGTTAAGGGTGTAGCACGGTCGATCTCGTCCAGACGTGGCAGGATCGAATCCACCAGACTTACAGGGGGCTTTACATCCGGCAGTGATTCAAGCTGATCGGATAAGCCTTGTAAAAAGTCAAAATCCGCTTGTGCATCCGGAGACTCGCCGAGATGGCGAAACAGCGTCTCCGTTTCTTCTTCGTTCAGATCATGATCCAGGTAACGGTTCATATATTCCAACGCTTCTTCGCGTTTCATCTACAGCGCACCTCCTTTCTGATAATCTTTAAGCAGCTGCTGCAGCTGTCCTCTCGCTCGGAACAAATAGGATTTGACCGTATTCAGCGGCAGCTCCAGAACGTCTGCGATCTCGTTATAGGACAAGTCCTGAACATAACGCAAAATGACGACGGTTCGATGATGCTCCGGCAGCAGGTTGATGGCCCGGTCAATATCCTCACGGGTGTACGACCGCATCACCTCGCCTTCCACACTGATACGATCTTCAAACACCATCTCATGTTCTTCGATGGACACCGTCGGTTTGGCACGTCTGAATTTGTCGATACAAATGTTGGTCACGATTCGCTGCACCCAGGTCTTGAACTGCGCTTTCTCTTCATAAGACCCGATCTTGGTGTAGATGCGGATGAGCGCTTCCTGCGCAGCATCCATCGCGTCCTGTTCGTTCTTCAGCGTATAATAAGCGGTCTTGTAGACAGCCGGTTCAATCTCTCGCAATAGGGTGATAAGAGCGTCGCGATCGCCCGTTTGAGCGGCTCTAATGAGTTCCTGCTCGACCACTGAGGGTCCCCCTCTCTTGCACCCTTTCAGACGAGCGGACTCTCCGAAAGGTTGCGTTCTTTTTCTGTTTTTTCAAAAAAAGTTGTTTCAAATTAGGTTGAAGACATTTGCATATTGAAAAAGCCTTACGGGGTGCGGCGATCCTCCGTAGAAGGCATATCTCCAACCAGTCTACCAGAAACGGTTTTGTCCGTCATCTGTGGCCTGCTTGCAGACTTCGGCACCCGCTGCCTCTGTTCCTTCCTTACTTTTCATAAAACGAAAAAAGCTCTTTCTGCTCACGTTTTGAGCAAAAACAGCTTTTCTCCTCTTCTTGCCCTATTCTTGTCCATTTTTCAGCACTTGATGATAGGCTTCTTCTAATTCCCATCCAGACGGGTTCGTACGCCAAGCGGCTGCCCTGAAGGAGCTTCGATCTGGATCTCGCCGCTTTGATCGGTTCGCAGCACCTGTGAGCCTGCCTGCTTCAGGCGATCCATGATGCCCGGATTGGGATGCCCATATGTATTGTGTTCGCCGACCGAGATCAGCGATAGCTGTGGCGAGAGCAGACGCACCCAGTCCTCGGAAGTCGAGTGTTTGCTGCCATGGTGTCCGACCTTCAAGACCTCGACCGGGGCTACACCGCCGCTGCGCGATGCCAATCGGTTGATGATCTGTGCCTCTGCCTGTTCACCGATGTCGCCGGTGAAGACAAAGGAATGACCATTCATCTCCATGCGAAACACCACTGAATATTCATTCTGCTCCTCCAGCTCAGGTACGCTTCCGGCAAATGCCCCCGATGGATTCCAAAATTCCAGCTTCGTATGGGAGTCAGGGCTCCAGCTGTCGCCATCCTGAGGTGAATCAATCTCCGTATGGAGACTCAAGGCCAGACTCAACAGCTGATCCAGGTCTTCGCCGCCGCTGCGTGTGCCGTTCATTATCAGCCGTTCGACAGGAATCTCATCGAACACAGCCGCCAGACCGCCATAATGATCGCGGTCTCCATGCGTCAGAATAACCGCATCCAACCGATGTACGCCGCGCTTCTTGAGCAGCGGAACCAGTACGTCCCGTCCGACTTCGTACGGATCAAGACGTCTTCTCCATTCCTGTCCTGGACGTTCAAACGTCACGGTGCCTCCCCCGTCAACGAGCAGATGCTTGCCTGTTGGCGTCGTAATCAGGATGGCGTCACCCTGGCCGACATCCAGCATCTGCACCCGCCCCGCCGAATGAGGGCGGGGCAGATAGGCGGCGGTCAGCAGGCCGCCCAGAACCAGCACAGCCGCAGCCACCCGCAGCGGCTGCTTGAAGCTGCGGCGGCCCGTGATGCCGCCGCGCAAAGCTGGGAACGCCGCGGCTCTGGCGTTCCCGGCGGAGCGGGCCGAAGCCTGCGGCCCGCTGGCGCGCGGATACCCGCGCGAAGCGAGCGGCACGGTGTCGCCGCTCGCCGGGCCGGGCGCAGCCGGCCCCGGCGGCCGCCCCATGAGCCGCACGGCCGCAAACAGGCCGCCGCACAGGGCGGCCAGATACAATCCGATCCAGACGGGCGATGGTGACGCCCAGATCGTGCGCATCCAGCGGATTGAGCCTGCGCCGTCCGCGCTCCAGAAGACGGCGGCATTGATGAGCCGCACCGGATAAGCGGCCCACTCGGCTCCCTGCATCCAGAAGCCGCTCAGAATCAGTGAGACAGTGCCCAGTGGGATTGACACGAAGCTAATCAGCGGCACCAACAGCAGATTCGCCGCCAGACCGAGCAGCGAATATTGATTGAAGTAATAAATACTCAGCGGAAAAGACACCCAATCGGCCACCAGCGAGATCGCTGCTCCTCCAGCGAAGACTCGGGGCAGAAAGCCCAGAATCTGCTGCATCGGCCGGGTGAGCAGAATGATGCCTGCCGTAACGGCAAACGACAGCTGGAAGCTGATCGATGTCAAATAATACGGGTCCCAGACCAGCATCAGCAGCGCTGCCAGACACAGGATATGCAGGCCGTCCTTGAGCCAGCCCCGCCTTGCGGCATAAAGAGCAATCATGCTCATTAACCCGGCGCGAACAGCCGAAGGCGAGGAACCGGTCAACAGCACATAAGGAGGGACGAAGCATAGAGCAGCAAGCAGCGAAGACTGTTTGGTTATCCCCAAGCGGCGCAGCAGAAGCAGCACGGCTCCTACATACAAGCCAACGTGCATCCCGGAGATCGCCAGCACATGCGTCATTCCCAGCCTTGCAAAATTCACATACGTTTCCGGGTCCAGCCCGTCCTGTAGACCCAGCAGCAGCCCCTGCATGTACCCTGCTCCGATACCGGGATAAAGCTCCGCCAGCTTGCCCGCAAGACTGGCCCGCAGTTCATCATTTCGTCTGAGCAATTGCAGGCCGCCCTGTGCAGGCCTCAGCTTCTGTACACTTATGGCTCCTGCCGAGCGGAGTACCCAATGGATTCGCTTCTCATGCAGATACTTCTGGTAGTCAAACGCGCCGAAATTGCGCGCTTCCGAGGGCAGCTCCAGGTTGCCCGATACCCTCAATTGATCCCCTCTACCCCAGGATGCGGCAATCTGTTGTTCTTCTTCGGCGGCCAACTTCACTCGAACGACGACCCGCTCCGTTCGCGGCAGCGTGAACAAGGTGTCCGAAGGATTGACCGGCTGCTGACTACCGGATGAATCAAGGCTGCCCGAAGCCAATTGGGACGCTCGTTTGCCAGAAGACTTCGCTGCCGAATCTGTCTCCTCGACAGGCTTGGATGAGTTCGCCTTCGCATCGACAGTCAGCTTCGATCCTGCCGCACGCTGCACGTCCAGCTCGAACATCGCCAGATCGCCATCGATCCGGGCTGGCCCCGCCATTTCCCCTTCCAATTGAATCCCTGCATAATCTTCTCCAACCGCGGAATCAGGCAGTTCCAACAGCTTCGCCAACACTGTCACATTCTGCGCGTCCCGGTACGTTCCGTAAGCTGCGGACAGCCAGAGCGCTGCACCTAGAATCAACAGAGATCGCGTGGAGAACTTCATTCCCCAGGCTAACGCTGCCAGTAGGAATGTGAATCCCAGGCCAATCGCAGCCATCTTCCAACCTTTATACAGATGCGCCATTACCGTCCCGGCCACCCAACAGATCGTAAACCCAACCAAAGGTCTTCGTTTCATATCTGATTCGCCTACAAAGCCAGGTCCGGCAGCATCTTCTCCAGCATCTTCGGCCCGATCCCTTTGACTTTGACCAGATCAGCCACCTCTCGAAACGGCCCATTCTTCGCCCGATAATCCAGAATTGCCTGAGCTTTTTTCTGGCCGATTCCCGGCAGCTCCATTAACTGGGTGGCATCCGCTGTATTCAGATGAACCTTGCCAACCTCTACCGACTGAGACTCTGTTGAGGTTTGTGAAGCAGGCGCTTGCGGCGGTATCCCTACAGATTCGACTTCGCGGTAATCCGCCGATGTCTGTCCTGTCTCTCCAGTCGAACCTGTCCGCTTCAGGGCTTCGCCACACGAATTGCTTGTCTCCTGTGTTGCTCCCGATGCCGCTTCTGCTGCCTGATTTTGGCCGCTTGGCTGTTTCGACTCTTTTGCCTTGTCAGCCTTGGACTTCTCTTTGACGGTTCCTGCCGCTTTGGCCGTCTTCCCCTCTTCGTGCTGCTCCAATGTTCCTTCTTGAGCGGCCAGTGCCGTCTCCAGCTTCTCATTTAACGGCGTCCATGGCAGCCCTTCCGGTTCACTTCCACCGGTTAACATCAGTACGCCCATTCCCAGTGCAGCCGAGACACAGGCCGCCCACAACAGTTCTTTTTTCATCTTGATTCCTCCTCGAGTATGATGGGTCAAAAACAAAAAACCTCCCGTCCCCAGCGATTGAGCGCTAGGGACGGGAGGTTTGACTTCCGTTGGTTCCGCTAGTGAGCAGTGAGGCGTGCTTCGCCTGCTGCTTACTTTGATCCGATAACGGGGATGAGCCGCTCTTGCGAGAGCAGATTAAGAAATCAGTGTACAGATTAGAACAAACGTTAGAATCGAAGCTTGCAGTTGAAGCTTACAATCAAAGTTCGGAATCGAAATCTGTTTCCGTCTAGCGAAATCCTAGGATACCGGTTGAGGCGAGCTAGTAGGCGGCTGGTAAGGCTCCATCTCACGGAACACGATCCCTTTCTGTGCCATCATGGTTCGTACTTTACCGCTGTCCTTGGGATAGGCACGGCAGTAGACCACTTCGGTGATCCCGCTGTTGGCCAGCATATTGGCGCAGGTCCAGCAGGGTTCATCGGTGACATAGACGGTCGAACCCTCACGGTCGGCCCGGTCGGTGAACAGCAGCAGATTCTGCTCGGCATGAATCGTCCGCACGCAGCGCTGCTTTTTGACCACCTTGTCCTCGCCATCTTCCTTAACCAGCTCGTACTCTTCCGCAATCATGCAGCCCGCTTCCGAACAGTCCGGCACGCCCATGGGCGCACCGTTATAAGCGGTGCCCAGCAGCTTCTTCCCCTGAACCAGCACGGCACCTACTTGACGGCGCGGACACTGCGACCGAGTGGACACCATAAAGGCGATGTCCATAAAATACGTATCCCAATCCTTACGCGGATGATTATCCATCGCGGTTCCCCCTGCACTTCTTTATGCTCCCGTTCGCCTGACGTAATCCTGCAATGAAGCCGGACCCATCATTAGTTGGCGACGATGTTCACCAGTTTGCCCGGAACAGCAATCACTTTGCGAACCGTCTTGCCCGCCAGTGCGTTCTGCACATTTTCCAGGCTCATCGCGTGATCTTCCAGCGCTTTGGCGTCCCAATCTTTCTGAACATTAGCACGCTGCACGATCTTGCCGTTCACCTGCACGACGATTTCGACTTCGGATTCCGTAGTCCAGGCTTCGTCGAACTTCGGCCAAGCGGCATAGGTCAGGCTGTCACTGCGGCCCATCTTCTCCCACAGTTCCTCTGCAAGATGCGGAGCGAGCGGCGACAGCAGCTGGATGAAGTTCTCCATTGCTTCGCGCGGCAGAACTTCCTGCTTGTAAGCATCGTTGGTGAAGATCATCAGCTGGCTGATCGCGGTGTTGAAGCGCAGAGCTTCCATATCTTCCGTTACTTTTTTGATCGTCTTGTGCCAAGTGCGCTTGAACTCATCCGTGCCTGCGCCGTCCGAAATTTTCGCGTTCAAGCTGCCACTGTCGTCCACGAACATGCGATACACGCGAGCCAGGAAACGATGCGAACCTTCTACGCCGTTGGTGTTCCAAGGCTTGGTCGCTTCCAACGGTCCCATGAACATCTCGTAGATGCGCAGCGTATCCGCGCCGAACTCGTTCACAATCTCGTCCGGGTTGATGACGTTGCCGCGCGATTTACTCATCTTCTCGTTGTTCGGTCCGAGGATCATGCCCTGGTTAACCAGCTTCTGGAACGGTTCCTTCGTGCTGACTACGCCGATGTCATACAGGACTTTGTGCCAGAAACGGGCATACAGCAGGTGAAGTACGGCATGTTCCGCGCCGCCGATATACAGATCGACCGGCAGCCAGTAATCCAGCTTGTCCTTGCTGCACAGCTCCTGATCGTTCTTCGGATCGAGGTAGCGCAGGTAATACCAGCAGCTTCCCGCCCACTGCGGCATCGTGTTGGTCTCGCGGCGGGCTTTCATGCCGGTCTCCGGATCGATGATGTTGACCCAATCGGTCGCGTTCGCCAGCGGCGATTCCCCTGTACCGGATGGCTTGATCTCGTCCATCTCCGGCAGCAAGAGCGGCAGGCTCTCTTCCGGCACGGCTTTCATCGTTCCGTCTTCCAGGTGGATGATCGGAATTGGTTCGCCCCAGTAGCGCTGACGGCTGAACAGCCAGTCTCTCAGACGGTAAGTGGTCTTGCCTTCGCCTTTGCCGCCCTCTTCCAGCCATTCGATCATGCGTGCAATCGCGTCTTCTTTGTTCAGACCATCGAGGAAGCCGGAGTTGACGTGTTCGCCTTCTCCCGTGTACGCTTCCTGCTCAATGTCGCCGCCTTTGACGACTTCGATGATCTGGATGCCAAATTTCTTGGCGAACTCCCAGTCACGTGTGTCATGACCCGGAACGGCCATGATCGCGCCTGTACCATAAGCGGCCAACACGTAATCGGCGATCCAGATTGGCAGCTTGGCTCCATTAACCGGATTGACAGCATAAGCCCCGGTAAATACGCCGCTTTTGTCTTTGTTCAGGTCGGTACGTTCCAGATCGCTTTTATGCGAAGCTTTTTCCTGGTATGCCTTGACCGCAGATTTCTCATGTTCCGTTGTAATGGCATCCACCAGCGGATGCTCCGGTGCCAGTACGCAGTAAGTTGCGCCATACAGGGTATCCGGACGAGTCGTGAACACGGTGATGCTCTCGTCTGTGCCTTCTACCTGGAACGTCACTTCCGCGCCCTTCGACTTGCCAATCCAGTTGCGCTGCATATCCTTGAGGCTCTCCGGCCAGTCCAGCTCATCCAGATCTTCGAGCAGACGATCCGCATACGCTGTAATTCTCAGCATCCACTGACGCATTGGCTTGCGAATGACCGGATGGCCGCCGCGCTCACTCTTGCCGTCAATGACTTCTTCGTTCGCCAGAACCGTTCCCAGCGCCGGACACCAGTTGACCGGAATCTCGGCCACGTAAGCCAGATCGCGCTTATACAATTGCAGGAAGATCCACTGCGTCCATTTGTAATATTCAGGATCTGTCGTGCTGATCTCGCGGTCCCAATCGTACGAGAAGCCCAGCGATTTGATCTGACGACGGAAGTTATCAATGTTTTTCAGCGTGAATTCGCGCGGATGACCCCCGTTATCGATCGCATACTGTTCGGCCGGCAGACCAAAAGCGTCCCAACCCATCGGGTGCATCACGTTAAAGCCCTGCATCCGCTTATAGCGGGATACGATGTCTGTTGCCGTATAGCCTTCCGGGTGACCCACGTGCAGTCCTGCGCCGGATGGATACGGGAACATGTCCATTGCATAAAATTTAGGCTTGCTGTGGTCCCGATCATCGGTTTGGAATGTCTTCTCTGCGTCCCATTTCTGCTGCCATTTCGGCTCAATCACCTGGGCACGGTAGCCAGCAGCGGCTCCCTGCTCGTTTCTTTCGCTCATCATCATCTGTCCCTTCCGCTTCTAAACTCTCTCTTTTCAGTCAAACAAAAAGCCCCCCATCCCCAGCGTTATTCACGCTAGGGACGAGAGGCGCTGCTTCCCGTGGTACCACCCTAGTTGACGACTTATTGTTGCTCATGCCGCCCACTCAAGCATCTTCTATCGGGGATGAGCCGACGCGACCGAATCGTCAGCCCCTCTATTCAGGGCCTCTGACGTCAATCCGCATATCTCCGAGGCGAGTTCGTACAGGGTTCGTTACCGGGCTTGCACCAACCGCCGGCTCTCTAGGGGAACGTCCACCTGACTACTACTCCTCATCATCGATCTTTATCAAGTTTGCGCTTGCAATGCCCCTATTATATAGAAAACAAGCGCGAAAAGTCAATGACTCCGCGCCTTCTTCGCCCAAGCTGTGGTATACTGATAGGCGCATTGAATGATCGACGCACTTTTTAGGAGGAATCGCACTTATGTTTACACCCGAACAGGTCAAATCCTTTATCACTTACGCCGACCCGCTTGTCAGCAACGCGGCGATTCAATTTTTGGCCGAAACGTATAAATATCCGCAGGATGCCGCAGCCCTTGTGCTGGAGAAACTGGTAGCCGCCCCGGACAAGGAAGACGTCTACCTTCATCGCGCAAGATCATTTCCGCAGACCCCCATTACCGTACAGGCCATGCTGCATCTGCTCAAGGCTGGCATGGTGACCGGAAATGCACGAATCTTCCTCTCTTATATGCTGCTCGGCAGCAGTCCGGAACTGCTCAAGCCGGTTCTCAAGCAGATCGAAGAGATCGACGAAGATTGGTACGAGGAAGCGGCGAAGCGCGTACAAATCTCGGAACTTGGCGACGAAGAGATCCGCAGACTATTTAATGAAGAAACCCAAAAAAACAGCGGTCTCGATTACGGTGACATCGACTATGATCTGCTCGATTTCCTGCTCGGTGAATTGATCGAACGTGAGCTGCTTCAGCCGCGCGAGACGATGGACGAGCTTCAGGAATTGTATACGAAAGATCCGACAAATATTCACACCATCTATCTCATCCAAGCCGCCAGCAAACTCAAGATTGCCTATGTGCTGCCGATGCTCTATGACGCACTCAAGTCCGACAACGATCTGCTGTCCGAACAAGCCGCCGATGCGCTGGTGCGAATGGGCAGTGATGAAGTGATCGAATACATGGTCAAAATGTATAATGAAGAAACAGATGGCTTCCTGCTGCTGGCGATCGCTGACATCTTCGCACGCATTGTGCTGCCTTCTTCCGAAGAAGCCCTGATTGCCCTGCTGGAAAAAGAAGACCATTTCACCCGCATCGCCAAGCTCGCTGACAGCCTGTGCCGCCTCGGTTCCGAAAGCGCTGTTCCCGTTGTGCAGGAATTGGTGAAGATTGGCTACGACAAAGATTATGTGGAATTGAAAGAATCGATTTATGTCAGCTGCGTTATGCAGGGACGCTCTCTGCCAGAGCTCGATCAATGGCGCCGCGAGATCGCCGAGGAGGACGAGGCTCGGGCAAAGAGGCTGCGCGGTTAAGCGAAGCCGATCATTGACCATTCGGTAAGGCTGTTGAGATTGAGAAAAAGAGAATGAACAAACAAGTAGATCGACAAAAAAGTAAGCGGCCAGCTGCGCCGCTTACTTTATTTTTTACCACTATCCCCTTGTCATCTGAGATCGAACATTATAAGCGTCTCCGCTCAAGCGCTACAGCACCTGGGCGATCTTCTGGATCTCGGTCGCTGAAGTGGTGAACTGCTCCATCGAAGCGGCAATCTGCTGCGTCGCGGCTGCCTGGTGTTCACTCTGCGAGGAGCAGCGTTCAAGTGTCTCATCCAGTTGGCCAATCCGGCTGCGAATAGTCTTGAGAATCGTCTCAATCTCGCGCGCCGAAGAAGCGCTGGATTCCGCCATCTTGCGAATCTCGGCGGCTACCACGCCGAATCCGCGTCCATGTTCACCCGCATGAGCGGCTTCAATCGAAGCGTTGATGCCCAGCAGCGTTGAATTCTCCGACACTTCCCGGATAAAAGACAAAATCTCATCCGTCTTCCTCAGCTCCGCCACTACACTTCGTCCCAGTTCCTGAAGTTCGGCAATCTCACTGGCCAGTTCGGTCGCTGTTCCGGCAATCTCATGGGTCGCCGAACGTACTTCCTGTGAACTGAGCGCCAGATTTTCAGCTGCTCCTTCCAGCGCCTGCTGATGACGCAAGCTGATGCCCAGCGTCAGTACACCAGCCGGACGACGACTGCCCGGCTGCATCCCAATCGGTTTGGAGACCGACTTGAACGCCATGCCGTACACTTCGGCTCCCATGTTTGCACTTACCATATGCCCTTCGTCCAGTGCACGTCGAATCCCGCTTTTGGCTGGAATAGCTGCACCCGGCTCAATGGGAATCTTGACTTCTTCGCCCGGTAGATAGGTTAGAAAATGCTCCTGATCCGTCAAAGCAAACATCACGTCGATTGGAAAAATCTCCTGCACCATCGGTAGAATGAGGTCAAATGCCTCCTTGAGTGTGTCCACCTCTTCGTGTTCTGGAATGGTTTTATTCATGATTGCCCCCCTGTCTTTATGTGAAAAGTATAGCATGATATTTTTTTGACGTATGCGCACTTTATCGCAGCAATTATGCTTTTTTACTCTCCAGGGTAGTCCAACTTCTTGCGGTTTAAGACGATCAGAAATAAAGCGGTAGATAAAAACGCATAACCCACAGCCGCCGCAATAGGCAGCCACTTGGCTCCCATCGAGAGTTCACCATAAGCAGTCAAGGCGTGCATGGTTAAAGAAACGGGTGGCAGCAGATGGATCAGTCCAGAGAGTCCATCCGGCAGAGCATCCGCGATGCCTCTTGCTCCCAGCCCCAGTGCGACCCACAGACACAGCCCCAAAATGGCATAAAAACGTGAGTAGATGAGCTTGACGCTGAACCATCCGGATAAGGATACGCCAAGCGCTGCCAAGGCGGCGTGATACAGAACACCCATCACTAACTCCTCCAGATCAGGCATACGCTCGAACCGCCCAAGCAGCGTAGGGTATAGGACGGCCAGAATCCCCAACGCTGAAGCAAAGATCCACGCATAAAGCAGCTTGGCTGCTCCCAGCCGCACAATGCTTCGGGCATGAGCCAACGTGGCCATCTCCTGATTCGCGGTCTCCCCGTCAATCGTCAGGCTTCCAATGGCAGCCGCCACGACAAACAGCAGCGCTGAAGTGAACGCATAGCTCTCCATAATGGGATTGGGCACCGTACTGTAGATGAGCAGCAGAATTCCGACATAGATGACGGTTGGCGCTCCGTATCGATAAGAACGAAGAAAACTGCGATGGATATAGGTAAGCAGGGCGATCATGATCGTCCCTCCTCTCGGCGCAGTGACAGTAAAGTACCGCCTGCTCTCCAGAAATGCTGAACAAAATCCTCATATTCCGCGCCCGGAATCTCACAGCGTACCACATTTTCCGCTGCGCTCCATTGCACGGACGGGAACTTCGCCGCCAAAGCCGCCTGCTCTACATCCGGAAGCAGACCATCCAGCTCGTAGCTTGCCGATGCCAGATGACCTTCAGCAGGACCCTCTTCCAACCGCAGTTGACCCTCTTGCAGCCGATAAGTCGTACTGACCGCTTCCCAGGAAGGAAGGGGATCATGCAGGGCAGTCATGATCGCCGTGCCCTGGGCGCGCATCCCATGCAGCAGGGACAGCAGTTGATTGGAAGAAGCCGTATCCAGTCCGGAGAACGGCTCGTCCAGCAGAAGCAGCGAAGGTTCATTCAGAACGGCCTGCATCAGATTCACCTTCTGGAGCATCCCCTTGGAATAATGCAGCATTAGCGAAGAACTGCCAGCAGGCAGCTCCAAAAGGTCGTGGAGTTCTTCGATTCGACGGCTGAGATTCACTTTGTTCATACCCGCGATCCGCCCCATGTGAGTCAGATACTCTTCCGACGTCAAGCGCAGCTTGGGCAGTCGGTCAGGCGCAAAACCGATTCTCAGATGCCTCCCATTTCGACGAACCGTGCCTGAACTGGTCGGAATCATTCCTGCGACCAGCTTGAGCAGCGTACTTTTACCCGATCCGTTCCCGCCGCGCAGGATGAGGCTCTGTCCCTTATGTAAGGAAAAAGAAAGGTTATGTAGTACCGTTCTCGTTCCGTAACGCCGACTGACCTGATCCAGCATCAGCATCGGTTGTCCAACTGGTCGATCCGAACGCAGCTTATCAACGCTTGTTGGGTGGGAATCTTGATTTTGTACTTTTAACATTTTAGCAACACACCTACCATCTCCTTCTTTTCCATCTTAAAGGAGTTTGTGTTTATTTTCAAAAATGCGACCAAGAGACTTTTCAAGTCCCAGACACAAAAATCCCGACCCTCCGCATGGAGGATCGGGATTTTCGCTTGCGACTACTTCGGCATCGCCGTCACTTACCGGCTGCTTCCATTTTCGTCTTGTACTCATCCAGCTGCTTTTGCAGTTCCGCTTTAACTTTGTCATAACCAGCCGTCTTGAGCTTGTCGCGGAATTCCTGTACAGCCTGCTCCGGATCAGCGACTTTACCGAAATTGATCGCCGGGCCGAGTTCGCCTGCGACCTGCGAGATCGCGGTCAGTTCGCTTTCGACCGGTGTTTTGTCGAAGACAAATTGACCGTAAGGATAAGGGATCTTGATCTTGTCGTATTCAGCGTACAGATCGCCAATCTTGTCCCATGTGGTATCACTTGGAATCTCGTATTTGTCCATGCGGCCGCCCCAGAAGTCGGAGTAGAATTGGTCACGGGCTTCTTCATAGCCAGCCGGACGGGTTCTCTTGCCATCTTTGATTTCATACTGCGTGCCTTCCAGACCATAGTTAATCAGATGGTAGATCTCTTCATCGTTGCGGATCAGGTCATACGCCATCAGGGCACGTTCCGGATTTTTGCTGTGCGCACCCAGCGATGTGCCGCCGTGTGTAATCGACAGTTCCGTGAGATTCTTGCCGCCCGTCATATTGAACGGGAACATTTGCAGTTCGGAACCTGGCTGCGCTTTGTCCATTTCCACACGCAGGCCGGAGAAGGTTTGTGTGTGATGCTGGTCAAGACCCGACAGGCCGGCTTTGAGCGCAACACGATTGTCGTTTTTATTGTTCAGGGCGTCCTCTCTCCAGAAGCCTTTATCCGCCCAACTCTTCATCAACTTTGTGTAATCAAGGAACGTATCGCTGAAGATCGGCTCAGCTACCGTGTATTTCTCGTCGTTCGATTTTGCCGTGAAGACCGGCATGTAGCCTGTCGAGATCGGCAGTTCCAGGTTGTCCGTGTACGACTGAACATAACCGCCCCAAGTCTGAGCGCCGGAAGCCATATCCCACGGAATCACGTCCGGTTTGTTGTCTTTGATGTATTGCAGATATTTGCCGATGGTTTCCCAATCTTTGATCGGCTCGGTGATCCCAGCTTCTTTGGCCCAGTCTCCACGATAGAAGAAGCCGTGATTGACCCATTGCGTGTATTGATCTTCCGGAATCAGCACAATCTTGCCGTTGTATTTGCTTTCATCCCAGTGATCCTTGGTGACTTCTGCCCAGGTCTTGGGTGCATATTTAGGAAGCAGATCATCGAGGTTCATGAACGCTCCACGCTGTGCATTCGCCCAGGTATCCAGCCAGTCGGTACCGATGGTAATCAGATCGACCGGTTCGCCGGAAGCCAGCAGCAGATTGTATTTCGTTTGCCAATCCGCCCATTCGACCCATTTCCATTCCAGCTCGGCATTGATTTTTTCTTTCATGAGCGCATTAACTTTCTCCATCACTTTCTCAAACTGTCCGTTGGTTGGCTTATCGCCCAGTACCACATAGCTGATCTTCACGAACTCGGATGTGTCCGGCGTGCCGTCCTCATTCGTTCCCTGCGTGGAAGCTGCCTGTTTGCCACCGCCTCCACAGGCCGTCAGCGCGGTCAGCAGAACGACGCTAAGCAGCCATGACCCTCTTTTTTTCCACTTCGACATTCGTATACCCCCTCTGAATAGTTTGGTTCTGTCCAAAATGTTCAAAACGGTTGGCTGTATGAAACGGAGAGCGCAATCAACCTTTGACCGCACCGACCGTGATGCCCTTGATAAAGTAACGCTGGACGAACGGATAGAACAAAATGACCGGGCCGGTGGCAATGACGGCGATCGCCATCTTCATTGTCTCAATCGGCACATCGCTGAGCGGTACGTTGGAAGCAGCCGCCGAGTTACGGATGGCATCGGCCTTGGTGACGACGTTGTAGAGATACAGCTGGAGCGGTCGGTAGTCCATGTCGGCAGATAGGAACAGCATGGAGTTGTACCATTCATTCCAGTAGCCCAATGCGATAAAGAGTCCAATCGTCGCCAGCGCCGGTGTTGTCATCGGCAGAATCAGCTTCACGAAGATGGTAAAGTCTCCGGCTCCGTCGATCTTCGCTGATTCGGTGATCGCATGAGGAATGGAGCGAACAAAACTTTTCATCATAATAATAAGGAATGGACTCAGCAGACCCGGCAGCAGTACCGCCAGATAGTTGTCTTTGAGATGCAGATATTGAGTGATGAGCAGATAGAAAGGCACCAGCCCACCGGAGAACAACGTCGTAAAGTAGATAAAGAACGAAATCTTGTTACGGAACAGGAAATCGGGGCGCTGTAGGGCGTAGCCGGTCATGGCGACGATTAGCAGCCCTACCGCCGTGCCTACCACCGTAATGCCCATGGTGACCGCGTACGAACCGAGAATCTGTGCCGGGTTTTCCAATACGATCTTGTAAGCGAAAGTGCTGAATTCTCTCGGCCAGAAGTTAAATCCATATTTCTTGACGGCAGCCTCCGTAGTGAAGGAAGTCCCCAGCACCAGCAGAAATGGAAGCAGGCAGCACAGCGCGAACGCGCCGATAAATACATAGCTGATGACCCCGATCAACATACTGCTGCGATCCGTTGCTCTGCGGGTACTCTGCACTCTATCGTCCATTACATCCATCGTATGCCCCTCCTTCTAAAAGAGTGAATTTTCCGGCGAAAGTTTGCGTACGAGCCAGTTGGCGGTCAATACGATCACAAAGCCGAAGAGTGATTGATACAAGCTCACGGCACTACCCAGCGAGAAGTTGAAGTTGGTCATCAGCGAGCGGAAAACGTAAGTCTCGATGATGTCGGTTGTCGCATAAAGCGCCGTGTTGTTGGCTCCGACCAAGTTGTAGATGAGACCGAAGTTGCCTTTGAGGATGCCGCCGAGCGAGAACAGCAGCAGGATGATGAAGGTTGGCTTCAGCCATGGAAGCACGATGTGGCGAATACGTTGGAACGCGTTGGCGCCGTCGATCTCGGCAGCTTCCACGATCTCATTATCGAGACCCATGATAGCGGCAAAATAAACGATCGATCCGTAACCGGTAGCCTGCCAGAGGTAAGTGAGGACGATGATGAATGGCCATGCGTTCGGCGAGGAGTAGACTTTGAGCGGTTCCATACCCAGTGCTTGCAGGATGTGGTTCAGCAGACCGTAGTCATAGCTGAGGATATTGTAGGCGATGAGACCGATCAGAACGGCAGAGATGAAATGCGGCAGGAACATCAGGGTCTGGGAGATTTTCTTGAACCACTTGCCCCTTAGTTCATTAAGCAGGACGGCAACCATAATTTGCAGGACGTTGCCGAGAAGAATGAAAGCCAGGTTGTAGGCGACGGTGTTGAAGGTCAGCCTCCATAAGTCACCAGTAATGACGAGGAAGCGGAAGTTCTCAAAACCAACAAATGGGCTGTGGAAGATACCGTCGGAATAGTTGTACTTGATAAAGGCCAAATACAGACCCGGCATCGGCAGATACGCGAATACGATAAAAAATGCGATCGCCGGCAAGCACATAATCAGCAGCGTACGGTTGTTCTTGAACTTCTTCCACCATGAGCCCGTCCGCTTGTTGGTGTATTCCACGCTGGATTCTTTCTCGGTCAATACGGACATTTCAATCCCTCCTTCGATGTCAGCAGCAGATGCCATAAGCGTTTCAGAATGAAACCGATTACATTTTTGAAACCATAAAAAGGAGCCTATCCTTCAGGTTTATGCGTTCTTCTCATACCAAATCTACGAGTTAAGGCAATAATCCCGGGCGGCTCCCTGGTCGGTTACGGATTTTAGTGAAACCCGTTTCATTCTGAAGCGAAATGTAAGGGCTTTCTTTTGAGACAAGAATAATCCCTCAGAAAGCGCTTGTCAATCTTTTTTACAAAAAAGTTTAAGGGAATTATGGCTGGTAAGGAGCGGTTGTTTCCCGAATAATCAGCTCCGGAACAATCGTCTGAAGGAACGGAACTTTTTTGCCGGCGATCATTTTATCCAGCGTTCGCGCGGCCTGGCGACCTGTTTCCTGAGACAGCAAAGACACGGTGGTCAGCTCCGGAATACAGTAAGTCGCCTGCGGAATATCATCATAACCCACAATGGACAATTGTTCAGGCACGGCAATTCCTGCCCGATGAGCCGCCTTGAGAGCGCCAATTGCCAGCAGGTCATTCATGCAGAAAATGGCGGACGGGCGACGTTTGGCGTTTAGCAGATGAGTCGTAAACTCCTGACCCTTTTCCACGGAAAATCCTTCGGTCATGACCCATTCCCGATGGACAGGCAGACCCGCATCCTTCATGGCTGTACGGAATCCGGCCAAGCGCTGCTGCGTATTGGTCATCTTGGAAAAGCCGCCAATGACGGCAATATCGCGGTGTCCCAGGTCAATAAGATGCTGCACGGCAAGCTGTGCGCCCAGCTTCTGATCGGCCGCAACCCGGTTCAATTTGGTCTTGGGCAGACTCCCATTCAGCAGCAGCACGGGCACACGCTTGGCGACTTCCTCCAGCTCATGCGCCAGTGCCGGATCAGGCTTGGCCAGATCCACCCGTCCTCCAATCATGACGATCCCGTCCACCTGCTTCTCCATCAACAGACTGAGATACTGCGACTCGCGTTCGTACTGCCGATCATAGAGCCGCTGATTCTCTTCATTGGTCGAGATGGTGTCGCAGAGGAAATACGTATAACCGAGCTTGCGTGCCTCATAATCAAAACCGGACAGCACTTCAGGGAAAAAGGGATTGGTGATGTCGGGCAAAATAAAACCGATCATGCCCGTTTCCTTGCGCGTTAGGCTTCGAGCCAATGCGTTCGGTTGAAACTGATGTTTGTTCATGAGCGCGACGATTCGATCCCGCGTCTCTTTCTTCACTGGCGCCGTATTGTTCAGCACCCGCGACACGGTTGCTACCGACACATTCGCTTCCCTTGCAATATCGTATACGGTTACAGGTCGCATGTCCGATCCCTCCCCAGCGAAACCCTTTTATGAAACGGGTTTCATTTTGTCAATCATTATACGCTTCAAAACATGCTGAAAGCAATCGAAATTCCTGCATTTTACAATCCCCACCTGCAACTGATGTCTTTCATCGCCTGTCAGAGATTTTGTGAATTATAACGCTTGCTTCTCCCGTTCAAACAAAGCCTATGGCGAATCAATTTGTTTCCTTCCCCTCCCGCCCATTTCTCGTTGCACAATACGTCAGCTGCCTGCCGATTCCTCAACAAAGAATAAATCAACAAAAGTGTTGACAGCGAGTTAGCATGAGCGTATAATCTAATTTTGTAAGAAATGAGTCGTCGAGATGTAGCTCAGCTTGGTAGAGCACCTGGTTTGGGACCAGGGGGTCGCATGTTCAAATCGTGTCATCTCGATTCCTAACAGAAAGAGAAGGTTCGGCAGCAGCCGAACCTTCTCTTTTTTGCATTTTGCCTACCTCTTCTTAGCTTCGACTGGCCTCGGCTTGTGCAGCTTTGATGCGGTCGATCTGCCCCAGATGACGGTCTACATGCGCAGCAAATCCGCGTACAATATCCGTAATCCGTACCGAGTCTCCCTGGGCATTGATTCCATTCTTCTCCCATTCATGAGGGGCAAGGCGATGAAGAAGTTGGCCATTATAGCGGAGCTGACTGTGGAAAAAGGCTAAAATCTCGGCTGCCGAAGCTTCGTTACTGCGTTGGCTCTCTACCCACTCATCCTGTGAAAAAGCAGGCAGCCTCTCTGTTGATCCGGCCAATACCGCACGAATCCGAAAAGAAACGACGATACTGTGATCGGCCAGATGCCCCAGCACTTCCGTGATGCTCCAACTGCTGGCGGCTGCCTTCCAAGTTAGACGTGCATCATCCAGACCTTCGATCGCTTGCTCCAGCCGGGCATGACTGTTCAGGTAATCCTTGATTACAGCTTCGCTCATGAGAACGCCTCCTTCTTCTTGCCTTATTTTCTATCCCTTTTTCTTGGGTTCCTGGGTTCCTGTGTCCTTTTCACCCATTCCCCTTATCTACATAAATAACTAATGTGAATTTTTCATGTATTGATTTTATATATTTTTATCGCTCAGACAATCTGGATGATCTCCATCTCATCAGGATTGAATACCTTGCAGCGTTCGCTGCGCCAGATCAGCCAGCAGCGCTGCGGTATCGGGAAGTGCCGCTTCGTCGAGGTCAAATGACGGATGATGCCATTCCTGGCTGCCTGACGTACCGACGAACAAAAATACGCCCGGGACCTGCTGCTGGTAAAAGGAAAAATCTTCACTGGCGGGCGAAGTAATCCCGCCGATCACGGTCAAGCCAAGTGCTTCGGCGGATTGCTCCGCCAGGCGGGTCAGTCTGGCATCATTGACTACAGGCGGTGGGCCGCCGCTCCAACGTACCGTCGCTGTCGCCCCGTGCGCGGCGGCGACACCTGCCGCAATCTCGGCAATTCGTTGGTGAACCCGGCTGTGCACGTTCTCGTCGAAGGTCCGGATCGTACCGTTTAGCACGGCACGATCCGGAATCACGTTCCAGGTATTGCCCGCGTGAATCTGCGTTACGCTGACGACAACCCGTTCCTGTGCGCTGATGCTTCGCGCTGGAATCGTCTGAAGGGCTGCGACGATCTGTGCAGCGGTCACAATCGGATCAATGCCGTTCTCAGGCACAGCAGCGTGCGTTGCCCTGCCCTCTACCGTGATTGTAAATCCATCCGATGCCGCCATAATTGGCCCGGATGTGACCCCAATCGTGCCTACCGGCAGATCCGGCTTGTTGTGCTGGCCGATAATGGCCTCGACGCCGTTTAGTACGCCAGCCGCGATCAGCTGCTTCGCTCCTTTGGCCCGTTCTTCTGCCGGCTGAAACAGCAGCCGGATGGTTCCCGGCAGCTCGCGCTCACGCAGCTTGAGCGTCTGCGCCGCGCCAATCAGCACGGCGCTGTGAAAGTCATGCCCGCAGGCGTGCATCCGCCCGGGATGCTGGGATGCGTAGGGCAGCCCGGTCTCTTCCTGGATCGGCAGCGCGTCGATGTCGGCCCGAAGGGCCACAATCGGCCCTGATCCGCCGCCGATCTCGGCGACCAAGCCGGTCTTCAGTCCGTAATCGATGATCCGGACGCCAATCTTCTCCAGCACCGCCTTCAAGTAGGCAGTGGTTTCATATTCCTCGCCGGACAGCTCCGGGTAACGGTGCAGATGCCTGCGGATCTCGATCCAATCGGCAGCCGCCAGAATATCCGGCTGCGTGTCAACAGGGCGGCTGGTCATCCATGACGCCTCCTTCCATAAGGCTGGGGAGTATGACTTCGCCACGACGCGCCCTCTGTCAGGGCTTCAGCAGTCTTGGCGAACTCACTTGTACGTTTGACGCAATCGCGCTTACTCGTAGGCTTCGGCAGATTTCGTCCAACCGTGACTTCGCCACGACGCGCCCTCTGTCAGGGCTTCAGCAGTCTTGGCGAAGTCACCTGTACGTTCGACGCAATCGCGCCTATTTATAGGCTTCGGCAGATTTCGTCAAACGGTGACTTTGACACGACGCGCCCTATGACAGGGCTTTGGCCGTCTTGTCAAAGTCACTTGTACGTTTGACGCAATCGCGCCTACTTGTAGGCTTCAGCAGATTTCGTCAAACGTACTAAATCACATAATTAGCCTCCGGGGTGATGCGACGGAGGAACTGTTTCGTCCGTTCCTCACGGGGGCGCTGGAACACTTCATCGGGTGTGCCCTCTTCGACAATCACGCCGCCGTCCATGAAGACGACGCGGTTGGCTACATCACGGGCGAAGCCCATTTCATGGGTGACGACAATCATCGTGATGCCTTCTTTGGCAATCGCCCGGATGACTTCCAGCACCTCACCGACCAATTCCGGGTCCAGAGCAGACGTGGGTTCGTCGAACAGGATTACCTCCGGTTCGAGTGCCAGAGCGCGAGCGATTCCGACACGCTGCTGCTGACCGCCCGATAATCGGCTTGGATAAGCGTCCAGCTTATTCCCCAGGCCGACTTTCTCCAGCAGTTCGGTGCTTCGGCGGCGTGCTTCGACGACGGGAAGTTTTTTGACAACCAGCAGCGCTTCCATCACATTCTCCAGCGCCGTCTTGTGTCGGAACAGATTATACTGCTGGAACACCATCGCCGTCTTGCGCCGCAGCTGTAGAATATCGCCACGACGCGCCCGTGAGCAGTCCACCTGGAAGTCCCCTACCGCAATCTTGCCACTCCCCGGCTTCTCCAGATAATTGATGCAGCGCAGCAGCGTAGTCTTGCCCGATCCGCTTGGGCCCAGAATCACTACCACTTCTCCTGTATTCACATGAAGACTGATGTTCTGAAGCACCTGATGCCGCCCGAATGACTTGGAGATCTGACTCAATTCAATCATGCTACCCCTCCCCGATTATAAGCGCCTACTCTTCGCTCAATCAGCGCCGCGATCCGCTCGATCAATACCGTCAAGCCCCAGAAGATCAGAGCTGCCGCTAGATAGGCCTCGAAGAACTTCCAATTCGTCGAAGCAACAATCTGTGCCTGAGCATTGATGTCCACCACCGATACGGCAAAGGCCAATGTGGAACCATGCAGCATCCCGATCACGGAATTCGCCAGATTCGGCAGCGCCGCCGCCAATGCCTGGGGAAATACAATGCGCCGCAGCGATTGGAAAGACGTCATGCCTACGGATTGCGCCGCTTCCAGCTGTCCCCGATCCACCGCCTGAATCCCGGCACGTACCACTTCTGACATGTAGGCTCCCGCTGTAATGGAGAAGGAAATATACGCAAATCCAATCATCGGAATCGACACCGAACGAAAACTCCAGCCCAACTGCACTGCCAGGGCGTCGATCAGCACAGGCAGGCCAAAATAGATCAGCAGCAGATGGGTCAGCATCGGTGTTCCCCGAATGAATGTCACATAGGCGGATGCGATCTGGCTCAATACCGGGATGCGGTAGAGCCGCAGCAGGGCCGTCACCGTCCCGATCAGAAAGCCTGCTCCCACACTGACAACCGTAATTGACAGAGTGGTTGGAATCGCGCCCAGCAGCTGCACGAACGCTGTCCAGATAAACGAAGGATCAAGCTGCATCAGATTCGGCCTCCTTTTCCAGTGTCCACGTCAGGTAGATTATGGAGCAGAGATCGATAGGTGCTTCGCCGCTTCAGATTGAACCAGGTCGCTCCTCCGGAACGTTCACGAATCTCATGCCGCGTCAGACGATGCTCCGCCGCCAGCAGCAGCCGTTCCAGTGTGAAGCTGATCGCCAGGTAGATCAATGCCAGCGCGATATATGTCTCGATAAAATGCTGCGTGAGCGTGCCCAGCGTCTGCGCCTTGCCGGTCATCTCCATCACCCCCAGCGTAAAGGCCAGCGATGTATCCTTGAGCAGGGCGATGACCAGATTGGAGAACACAGGAACCGCGATGCCCAGCGCCTGCGGCAGTACGATCCGCGAGAACGCCTGGTAAGGCGTCATTCCTGCCGCATAAGCGGCTTCCACCTGTCCGCGATCCACGGCCTCCACCGAGGCGCGGATCATCTCTGCCGCATAAGCACCGGTGTGCAGGCCATACGTCAAGATGACGAAAAACATCACCGGCGCACGCGTCAGATCCAGTCCGACCAACTTGAGCATCTCCGGCAGCCCGTAATAGAACAAGAACAGCTGGATCAGAATCGGCGTACCCCGGAAAAAGGAAAGATAAATGCCTGACAGCGTTCGGAGCACCGGAATTTTGTACATGCGCGGGAGCGCGACCAGAAATCCGGCCACCAGCCCCGTCAGCAGCGAACCGGCGACGATCAGCAGCGTAACCCCCAGCGTCTCCAGCAGCTTGGGCAGGAAGGAAAAGATGTAGCCGATGTCAAAAGGTGCGCCCATAACCCAAACTCCTTTCCTCTTGCTTATTTGGCATGATCGCCGGTCACGTCACTGCCCAGCCATTCGGTACTCAGTTTGCTGAGTGTACCGTCCTGCTTCAGTTCTTTGACTGCGCCATCAATGGCGTCGGACAGTGCTTTTTCATCAGCATCGTCTTTGCGGAAGACATACAGGACATCATCCGAAGACAGTTCTTCACCTACCAGCTTGAGCTGTTTCTGCGGATCAATTACCGGTACTACAAAGTCAGCCGCGATTGTGGCATCCACACGTCCTGTGACAATCTGATTCACCGTATCATTGGCCTGTCCGCTCTGATACACGATGTCGATTTTCCCGTCATGATCTTTGTTGTAGTTCTCCAGAATCTGCGCTTCGGCGCTGGTGGCGCTGGTCAGAACCTTTTTGCCAACGAGATCGTCCAGCTTCTGAATCGAGTCATTATCCTTCGCTACAACAATTCGGTTGCGCCAGTGGGCATAAGGCTCGGCGTTAAACGCATATTTCTGCTCACGCTCCGGATTTTTCTCCATGACGTGGGCAACCAGATCAATCTTGTTCGTCTCCAGACTAAGCAGCAGATTGCTAAAATCCATCGTCTGGAACTCAAATTCATACTGCGGCAGCAGCTCATCGATCTTGCGCAGCAGTTCCACATCGAATCCGGTCAGCTTGCCATTCTCATCCAGGAAGCAGACTCGCGGGAAGCCCGTGCCTGTTCCGACCACAATCTTGGTGACTTTGCTGGAGGATTCGCCTGCGCTGCCGGACGCCTGCGCCGCCGGTTCGCCTCCTGCACCGCAGCCCGAAGCCACCAGCATCCATGCAAGTGCGGTCAGGCTCCACCATTTTTTCGACTTGGCTGTGAGTAATTTCATTTTCCTTTTCCCCCTCCATGATTCGTTTCTAAATGATTCTTTTTAAAATGGCTCAGGCTCCACTTTGAACGCGATCTGCCCGGTGGTATTCGGCAATATTTTTACGAAGCAGGTACATGATGCCGTCCCCGTTTTTTGCGTCGATCTCGACAATTCGCTCGTATCCCCGGCGTTCATACATCTGAACCAGCCACGGATGTTTTTGCGCGGTGGCCAATGTGACCTGCCTTTGTCCATATTTGCCGAGTACGATCTCCTTCTCCACCCAATCCAGCAGTCGGCCTCCATACCCCTGATTGGCATAGTCGGGATCGACGGCAAACCATTTCACAAAGGGAAGCTCGGTAATGGCCTTGGCTTCGCCGCTTGTCGATAGAGTAACGGTGGCTGCCACATGCCCACCAACTTCCAGCAGATAACATTCGTTCTCCTCGATATTTTGCAGCACCAGCGGCAGATCCGCATGAGCCGCAGGCCAGTGCAGCCCCAGCTCACGAATCAGCGCATACGCCCGATATGTAATGTCCACCAATTGTTCCGCATCTTCACTGGCTGCTCTCCGGTAAATTTCACTCATTCTCTGCACCCCCAAAAGTTTATTTTCATTTCACCCATTTGTTTACTCGGGATTAATTGCTGTTAACTTTATCACTCCGCATGGACTTCGACTAATAGAGTTTTTCGATGTACTTATACAAAACATTGATAAGCAAAAAAGGGAAGCCTCGGCTCCCCTTCTAATCCCGCTCCATTCCATCCTGCATGTCCAAATACATCACCTGCAAAAACTTCTTGATGCTGACTTTGGTTCGTCCTTCTCCGTGGGCTTCGTCGATCTCCTTCATCTTGGCCCGAACGTCTTCAAAATCAAAATAAAGCGGCGCATAATGCTCAAACTTGGGATTGCCATAGTCGGTCAGGCCAATCGACGCCAGATGGGTCAAGGCAGCGGAGACGGTGCGACGAATACGCTGTTCGACCGCCTTGGCTTCCCGTTCAATATCCCGGCGCTGTCCAACCCTGAGCGCTGCCGCTTCTTCATACAGCTGACGAAGCGGCGGAAAATCGCTGCTTACCCCGCGCCGGATCAGACCTTCCATAATGGTAGTCATATCTACGCATCCGGCTTCGCCCAAAATCCCCAGATTCATATAGATCGGTCGCAGCACTTCCGCCGCGCCCCGGCGTTTGGCAGCCGGTGTATCGGAACGTCCAGCCGTTCGACCGAAACCTTCCAGTCTGGACAGGGACGTCCTCAGTTCCTTCAAATACCGGCTTAATTCCGCATGTTCACTTACCTTAGACAGCACAGACTCTACTTCTATCCGATTGATGGGCTTGCGCAGAAAAAACTCGATGCCCGAACGATAGGCCTCTCCAACCATTTCTTGATCTTCGATCTGCGAGATCATAATACAGGCACCGCCGAATCCCTGGCTGCGCAGCCGCTCCAGTGTCTCCAATCCATCCTGATCGGGCATCAGCCAGTCAATCAGGACAATATCGGGTGAAGTCTCTGCGACCACCCGTACTCCTTCTTCCCCGCCGCGTGCCGTGCCCACCACCTCACCCAATCCGCTTCCCTCGATGATCTGCTCCAGCATGGCACGTACAGCCGGGTCGTCGTCAATAATACAATAAGACGCCATGCGTCTATTCCTCCTTTTTTAGACGGTCTGTCGGAATGACAGCTTCAAAGACGGTAATCCAGCCTTCTTCACTGTCAGGCAGCAGCCGAACGCTTCCGCCTAACTCGTGGACAATATCATGAACATGCGACAGCCCGATTCCGGTTGCCGCGGCTCCCCCTTCACCGAACTTGGTGGTGAAACCCGGTTCAAATACCAACATTCGGCTCTTGTCCGGAATTCCGCGTCCTGTATCCCGAACGATCAGCCGCGTATCCGCACCTTCTACCCGAATCTCCAGTCCAATCACGCCGGAGCGATCAATGGCTTCCACGGCATTGGCCAGCAGATTGTTAAGCAGCGAGAGCAGGGCCAGATGCTGCGAAGTCGCATAGCTGCTGGACGTCTCGACTTCAAACAAGATCCATTTGCCCAGCATGGCCGCGTATTTGCGGTTACCGCGCAGCGCATAGTCGGCAATCTCGGATAAGGTCAAGAGAGTCTTCGCTTCCTGATCGAACAGCTTGAGCAGCCCTGCCGCAATCCGCTGGGAATCCTTCTTGATCTCATGCAGCTCCTGCGTCACCTTTAGCTGCCTGCGTCCCAACTCATCCAATCCTTCACGCTTCAGATCAGCATACAGTCGATAGCTGTCCCGAGTGACCCGCTCCATAGCAGACATCGACTTGCGCAGATAGAATACCTCACCGTACAGTCCTGAATTAACAGCCAGCATCTGCTCCATACGTTTGCTCTGCTCCAGATTGAGCGCTCGAATCTGACTCACGGCGATGCTGCTGTATAATCCGGTGACAAAAAAACCTCGCGCCAGTCCAACCAGGGCGATATACCCCCAGGTTGCCGGATGGGTAATGTCCGAACCGTTCAGCAGCCAGCGGCATATCATTTCCACCACATTGGAGGTCAGGTCGATAGCTGCACAGCAGGCGCCGAGCCATAAGGCGTTCATGCTGCCGATTCGATGCTGGAGCGCCAGAAGGCCAAAGGCAAAGGTCAGATAATATAAACCGCTAGACGTATGCAGTCTCAGGCTATCCTCCAGATGAAAAGAGGCAGGCGCGAAGATCACATCCAGCAGCGTTCGGAAGATCACAACCGTGATGCCCGTATACAGCCCCGCCTTGAGATAAGGCAGACGGTTCATCAGCAGAAGCAGCAGCAAAAAGGCGCTTCCCCCAAGCGCAATACGAAACAAATCACCCGGCACGGGATTGATCTTAAATTCGCCAGCCACTGCCGTACCCAGGGCGACGGTCAGCAGTTGAACTTTTTCATTGCGGAAAATGGCATACAAAGATCCTGCGCTTCCCTTCATTCAACGGGCCTGCCGTCTTTTGTTGTGTACTCATGGTATCATACGCGAAACGTTTTCCTGCCAGAGACAGCAAAAAAAGGTGGGTAAACCGCCCACCTTCTTGTCCTTCTTTCGCCAATCCTTCCGGGAAATGCCCAACTCAGGCTTCCACCGTGGTTGGGATGTGCTGACTCTGCTCAGTCGGCTGCGCCGCACCCTCCCTGCCCTCGAATTCCAGCAGCAGCTGCGTACCTTTGGAGTCGGTATATACAAAAATCCGATTTGCCGACGCATACATGACGCTGAATCCACGTCCCAATGAACGTTTGCTGCTGTAGCCGGAGGCCACAAATGTCTTGGGAAGCTCATGCAGGGCAATACCGGAGCCTTCGTCCCGCACCAGCACTTGGAGCAGGCTCCCCTGTGCAAAAACGGTGACTTCTCCGCCCAGCGCATGTTTGAGCAGATTGGTGGCCGCTTCGGATACCGCCAGCTTGACCTGCATGAGTCGTTTGGGATTCTCCTGCGGCATGAAGGAGGCAGCCAGATCCCGACTGCGGGCAATGTCTGTGCGGGCGGCAACGGTCAGCCCGGCAAGCGGCTGCCCCAGATGGCTCTGAACTTCTTCGACATTCCGGCACAGCTGCACCTTGCCTTCCGATAGCGCAAGGATCACTTCGCGGTAAGCCAGACGCGTTTCATCACGCAGCTGCTGACGCGCAAGATAAGCCGGGGTAATGTCGGTGAATACGATGCTGACTTCCCCATGACCTGGGTAGAAGTGAGCTTCATACGTCCGTCCTTCATGTGTGAGCAGTTCATAAAAAGACTTCTGTTCCGCTTCCGCCCGGCGTGCCATCCGAATTAATTCAGGCTCCAGCGCCGGTTCTTCTCCGCCATATAGCAGCCCATCAGAAGCAAATTTCATTTGGATACTGCGTCCGACATAATCGCCAGCCTCTTCGTCATGTTCTTCTTTATCCGGCAAAAAAGCAGCTGTCGATGAACCATAGATACCCGGCTCTATCCGAGTAGCGGCCAAGTCATCCGCAGCGGCGCCCGCCAGTCCCTGGCGGAATAACTGCTCACGCAGCCAATGGACAAAATGGATGGTGACGACCGAAGCCAGCTCCGGATCAAGCTCACGTCCCGATAACTTGCGAACCTGCTCGCATAGGGCTTCGTCATCCGCTTCGCGGCGCAGCAGATGATCCATTCGGCTGCACAGCGCTAACAGGCGGGATTCATAGGGAATATCTTTGCCTTTTAGACCATCAGGGAATCCCCTGCCGTCCCAGCGCTCATGATGATGCCGCACCCAACGCGCTGTTCGTTCATCTTCAGTGAGCGTAAAAATAATCTCGGCACCCTTTTCACTATGCGAACGATATTCATCTTCCTCGGACAGCGACAAAGCGCCCCGTTTATTGAATAGATACGCCGGGAGCGCCGACTTGCCCACATCATGCTGAATGGCCGTTTGTACGAGAACACGCTTTTTTTCCCGAGGATACGAGAGACGATCGGCCAGACAATCGGCAATCGCACCAGTGCGCATCCCATGTCCTTCAAGATCCGAAGATAGACGCGACTCAAACAGCTGGCTGAATCGTTCGTACGTTCGGCGCCATCCTGTTACCTCTCGAAGATAGACATTGGAGAAATACAGGATGAAAAACAGAAAGAGTCCGGTATAAGCCAGCTCATAGACCGAATCTTCCTCCAGCACATGGCTTAAAAAATGAGGAATGACCGCAATGCAGAGCAAAATCGGCACAAGAGTCTCACGTAGGCGCCCGCGAATCCCGGCCAGCACCGATGTTCCGGTGAGCACTTTGCGCAGCCCTGCCGCCATCGGAACCTTGACCGCCTTAAACGCAAGCGCAGCCACCGCTGCTTGGACATATAAGGAAGCGCCAGGCCAGATCTCATGCAGACCCTGAAGCGCCAGAGCCGCGCCGCATGTACTAAGCGTATAAATCCCAACTCTGGCTATCCAGCGAACCGGATCAAATGCTCGCAGGCGAAAGCCGGATTGTCTGGCCTCATTGGACAAAGAGCTAATAAAGACGCCCAGCAGCGCGGTGTACAGACCAAACCCAATCAATAGAGCGAGAAACCCGATGAGGCCAGCAGCAAATTCATCGCCGCTAATTAGTCGAATCGGAAACAAATCGAGCAGCAGGGTCAGCAGCAGAATGGGCAAAACGGACGTCCACATGACCTGACCGGACCCGACGGCGAGCATGGCACCGTATAGAAATCCGGCCAGCGCCCACAAGGGATAAAGCGTTCCCTTGCCGCCTGCCGAGTTGGGTGATGTATTCAAGCTCATCGGTTCCTTTCTTGTAGAATGTCAGGTCGAGGGAATTACTCAAAGACCTCTTCACCCAGAATTTCACGAATTTGCAGCAGTTCAAACACTTCCAGCACTTCCGGGCGCACCTGTTCAATCTTGACGGTGCGTCCGTTCTCACGAAGTTCGTCCACCATGCGAATGATGAGGCCAATTCCCGAAGAATCCACGAAATAGATCTCACCAAAATGCAGCCTGACATGTGGATACTCCGAGACAACAGGCAGAATATCTTCTTCCAGTACCTCGCCGCTGTCTATATCAAAATCCCCTTCAAGTATGACTACCGCTTCCGTTTCACTCTTCTGAATCTGATACGCAAACATGGACATCCTCCCTTAATGTGCAAAATGGCGACTAAATTTCCCTAGAACAATAACAATTCTTCCCTCACGCCCAGACGTGCATGAACATTCACCGCTGCTTCGACAAATTGGAAGGAACGTCGTCCAATCTGAACCACGGTTCCCTCCATCACTCGGCCTGCACGGATAGAAGACTTTTCGGGCACCTGAAGCTTGGTGGATACGCCGCCCGGCGCTCCTACTTCCTTCACATTCATTCCTTTGGCGGCAAAATAGACTCCTCCGCGCAGCGTCCCCTTGGTCTCCAGCGTTCCCTGGCAGTACAGATTCGTGTTATAGGCACCCTTGCTGATTCGGACATCGCCGCCGCAGTAGATATGGCTGTTATGGGCGTAAGTGAGTTCGGCAAATACCGGGCGTCCCTGCGGACCCATCGCCGCCTCCAGCATCTCCAGCGTACACCGTCGAAAATCGTCGAGTTCAGCAGCATCACGGAATCCACCATGACGCAAATCCAGAAAACCAAACTTCAGGCGTACCGCATATTCTTTCCAATCCTCATCCATTTGCGGTTCGTTTTTGGCTGCCTGATCGGAAAAGCGAACCAGAACCGCATGCAGCGTCTTGAACTTGCCTCGCAGCAGGACGTTCAGCAAAGCTCCAAGCCCGCCCTGCTGGATATCATTCAATTTGAAAGCGGCCGTCTGGCTCAACTGCTCAATCGCGGATTGCAGCAGCTGCGTCTGGGAAGCGATCTCCAGCATCAGCGGCTCTACCTGGTTGAGAAATTCACTGCGGCGTCCAACATTCACCTGCGAGCCAATCAGACTGCCGGAGGCAACCAGGGAATAGGAAGCATCGAGGGTCGCTGAACCAATCGAGCCGCGAACCAGGATGCTTCCGAAGGCCTCAATCTTCATGCCGCTTTGCACAGCGCCCGAGATCTCGACGTCCCCACGAAACCGAATATTGCCCGATTTCAAGTCCACATCGCCCCGATGTTCCAGTTTGGGCAGCACGGATAGATGAATCCGGAAGCCCTGCTGCTTGATGCGCGGCATGCCCTGACGCAGGGCAACCGCCCGGCGGCCATCTTCGCTCACGGCGACTCCCTCGCCTGCGGCCAACGTGATCGCTTGAACCTGCCGCGGCAGGATGGGGCGATCCATGATGTCACGCCCTGGGCGTCCCGGCTTCGCCGGAAGTGTACGCACCAGAACCTGTCCTTCGGCAACCGTCGGAAATTCAACCGTCTCCCTATAATCGATAGTTCCGTCTTCCCGGCTCTTGGGGCTGACTCTGCGCGTCTCCGTCTGAAAGGTAATCTCGAAGCTTCCATCCGCTCCCTGCATCGCAGGTGCGCCCTCGGCAATCACAAATACACCCGGATGTTCGGTGCGGCAGGCTTCCGTGATCGCAGCGGCGCGAATACCGAAAACCACACCCAGTTCAGCCAGCTTGCTTCGGACTTCCGTTTCCTCAATCGGAATCAACTTGCGCTTCTCGGTCACCGGTACGATCAGGTGGGACTGCGGACTGCTGTCCATAAGCCCAAAGCTGCGTTCAAATCCCGGCCGTACATGCAGCTCCGCTCGCAGCAGAACGTCATCCAATTCAATTCGCCAGACCGAACGTTCCACGACTGGCGCGGCATCCAATTCCAATTGATCCCCCGGGGATACCCACTCTTTCCCGGTAATCGGCACGCCGTTTCGCAGCAGTACCGCTCCTTCGGGAGGCGTCACCAGCGGCAGCAGACTGCCCGAAGCATAGATGACAAATCGGCCATCTTCAATGGCAACCTCGCCGTGCTGCTCTCCCTCTGCTGCCCGAGCCGCGTCCCCGCCTGCTCCGGAAGAACCTTGGGAAAAGCGAGAGGAAGATGACGATTCGGAAGACAGCGATGCTGGATTCGCTCCCGCAGGAAGCGGCTCCTCCTGCCGAATTGCAATGACGGCTTCGGATTCTCTCGAATGTGCAGTCAGCGATTCCAACGCCGTCACCTTCACGACAGCCAGCCGATTGCCCAACCCCAGCATTCCGCGACCCCCGGGTTCGAGAATCTCGATTTGCACCGATTCACGCGGCATAGCGAGCAGCTTCAGGGCTTCGTCAACCGCAATCTCCGCACTTTTGGCTCTTGTGATAACGGATCTTTCCATCGACATTCCTTCCTTTCCCTTGCCCTGTCATCGCGGTCAGTTGAGCTGAATGGATACAATGCAGACATCGTCGTTCTTGCCCTGACCAAGCACTGCCAACTTCTCGGTAAACCGATCATTGGGCAGATAGCGAATCCTTGACGCATATTTCTCCAGATCCGCAATCCCTCCTCGAATGGACTGACGCGGCGTTTCTACCAGGCCGTCGGTATACAGAAGAATCTTACCCGGGGCATCGTAAGGGATCACGCCGCTCCCCGCTTCGATTGTCTTGCGAATTCCCAGCGGCACGCCTGTATTTTCCAGATAATGCGCTTTCCGATCTGCCTGAAAAAACAGCGCGGGAGGATGTCCGGCATTGAAGTAACGAATCTCCCTCGCTTCTTCATCAATCAGCAGATAAATAGCGGTCAAATAAATCGAATCCCGGCTGCCGCCAAATAGACTGCGTACCTGCCGGTTCAGCTCCAGGCAGACCTTACTAGGCTCCGATACGCGTTTCACGGTCCCATCAAGCAGAGAACGAACCGACATGCTGATGAGGGCGGAAGACAATCCGTGTCCCGCTACATCAATCAATATGATGCCGCAGCGCTTCTCATCAATTCGCGTCCAATAGAACATATCGCCGGATACTTCGTCCGACTGAATATATTGGGCATGAATCTCGATACTCGGCTCCACCAATGGAGGCGGCAGCACCGTTTTTTGCACCCTTTTGGCCAGATGAAGTTCCTTGATAAGGCCGATCTCCCGGCTTTTGCGAATGTCGGTTTCTTTCTTCAAACGAATAGCCGATTGTACGCGCGCCAGCAGTTCATATTCCGGCGCTCCTTTTTCAATAAAATCCATGCCGCCTGCACCAAAAGCTTCCTTAAAATGCCGTCGATCTCCCGTGAGGAAAATAATCGGCAGGTCGGTATAGGGCGAACAGGCTTTGATAAGGCGGCACGCATCGATTCCATTCATGTGCGGCATAACGATGTCCAGCAAGATGAGATCGAACGCAGCGGCTTTGCGAGGGATACGCCCTCCGCCCATTCCCAATCGTTCAAGAGCGTCTTCCGCTGAGGAAGCCGTCTCGATGGAGGAATAACCGGCCTCCGACAACACCTGTTTGAAATAGGCGAGGTTCAACATCGAATCATCGACAATCAGTATGCACATGGCGCTTCTCCTTCGGCGAAAACTCGTCGTTAATGAGCTTCGGGGGTAGCTATAGAGGGCAAATCAGAGTTATCTATATCATCGACGAAAAGGAAGGAAATGTTGAGCGGCATACGGTCTAAAAAAGGACGATTCCAGCTGCTGCCGACAGCAGAAGAACCACAAATGGATGCCACTTGTAGCGAATGATCGCCAGCAGACAGCCTCCCACAATCAACAGTAGGCCTAGGGTATCCCAACTGAACCCTTTTCCCGATTGCAGTTGACTGCCGAATCCAAAATGTACTGCCGCATAAATAATCAGCGCCGTAACGACCGGTCTTAGTCCATAAAAAATCGAACGGACATACACATGGTCATGAACACGTACAAAAAAGGCCGCCAGGCCTGCCACCAGCAGCAGAGAAGGCAGCACAATTCCGGCCGTAGCCATCAGCGCCCCGCTTATGCCGGCTTGATGATAACCAATCAGCGTTGCACTGTTGGTGGCAATCGAACCGGGCGCCATTCCCGCCAGAGAACCGATCTGCTGAAACGCCCCGGCATCCATCCAGCCCATAGCCGCGACGTCACGCTGAATCAGACTCATCACGGCATAACCGCCACCAAACGCCATACAGCCAATCTTAAAAAATAAAACGAATAATTCTCCAAGCATAGCCGTTCCCCTTCTGTGTGATTTGGTGTCAAATATAGTATTCGGGCAGCAGCTCGTCCGGCTCATCTGCCTGTTTCTCGGGTTCCGTGTGAATATCGAGCTGCTTCATGCGACGAACCCCCACGACGACGGCTCCAACAAGGGGACCGCCAAGAATCAGCCAGATCGAATGAAGCGGGGTAAACAGCAGCAGGCCCAGCGCAAGGGCGCACAGGGCGTAGGTGAGGCCATCAAAGAGAGAGGAGCGAACCATTTTCCACCCCGCCAACAGAATCAGGGCGACAACCCCTGCATGTATACCCTTGAGGGCAGCTTCCACTTTGGGGTTGCCTTGAAAAAGGGAATACGCCAGACTGAGCAGCAGCACAATAGCCGTCGTCGGCAGCGTGATGCCAATCACCGCAGCCAGCGCTCCCGGCACCCCGCCCAGACGATAGCCGATATAAGCAGCGGAATTCACCGCCACGCCGCCTGGCGCAGAACCGGCAATCGAGACCATATCCCCCATCTCTTCCGGCTGCATCCAGCCTCTATGCTCTACAATCTCCCGTTCGATGATGGCGATCATCGCATACCCTCCCCCAAACGTGGAAGGGCCAATCTTGAGAAAAGTCATAAAAATATGCGGCAGCAGCTTGAGGTCTGTGCCGGTACGCAAAGCTAATTTCATGGTGTTGTCCTCCCTGGATGTACATGTCCGTTCCGCCTGTCCACCTCCTTATGATACCACATTATTTCATCATGAATTTAAGTTGTTTGAAAATAGCTTGAAAACAAGCGAAAAAGAGCGTTAAAATCGTTAATACAGCTTTTTAAAGTCAACTAATCTCCAATATGAAAATAAGTTGATTATTCCTATGCTTTTAATGTAGTAATCCATGTCCGGCTCCTTTATACTGTTAAATAACCAACCAACAAACTCGGAAATGGAGAGATACCTATCATGATCGCCCGTTCTCAAACTTCGATTAGAAAGGATGTGTATCGGCGAATTCTGGAACTTGGCACGGTGTCCAAAGCCGAGCTGATGCAGGAATTTACGCTAACCAGCAGCAGCATGACGCGCCTGCTGGACGATCTGACCGCTCACGAAATTATTCGTGTATCCGGGCTGGGCAGCTCAACCGGCGGACGGAAGCCCATCTTGTTCCAGACGAATCCCACGTATCGTTATCTGCTGGGTCTGGAAATCTCCCGCATCTATTCGACACTTGGCTTATACGACATGCAGCTGAACCTTCTGGCTTCCAAGCGCTGGAAAATGGGTGCGTCGATGACTCCCGAACGCCTGGTGGAACGTGTGGGCGAAGAAACTGAACGTTTTCTGGAGGAACATGCACTGGCTTCCGACAAACTGCTGGGGATTGGCGTGGGTTCGGTAGGGCCGCTGGATCGGGAACGCGGTTTGATCCAGAAGCCGGAATTTTTCCCGGCTGCCGGTTGGGAGGAAGTTCCGATCTGCGAACTGCTGGAAGCTCGCCTGGGGATTCCCGCCAAGCTGGATAACGGCTCCAATACCGCTCTGCTCGGCGAACACTGGGCACTGCGCGGGCACAGCCCCCGGCATCTGATCTATCTGCATGCCGGCGTCGGCCTGCGTGCGGCCATGATGTCGGAAGGGCGTCTGATCCGCGGCGCGGCGGATGCCGAAGGGGCCATCGGGCAGATGATTATCGCCACGGATGGCCCTCGTTTTGAAGGTCGCGGCAACCATGGGGCCTGGGAAGCCTTCGTCTCGGTTCGTGCCCTGGAGCATCGGGTACGCACGCAGCTCAAGATTGGTCGTCCAAGCCTGCTTAATGACTGGCATCCCGACGAGATCCGCTTTGCCGATCTGACCGAAGCGCTGGCGGCTGACGACCCACTGGTGAGAGAACAATTTACGGAAGCCGCCGCTTATCTGGGCATCGGACTGGCCAATCTGATTAATGTGCTGCATCCCGACATTGTCGTGCTTGGCGGCCCCCTGATCGAAGCCCACCCGCTCGTATTCGAGACTGCCTGCGCGACCGCCCTCAAGAACATCGCGCGCGGCGGCGACTATACCCCTGCGTTTTCACTGGCGGAATTGAAGGAAAATGCGGTTGCCGCTGGCGCTGCCTTTATGCTGCTTCAGGAGTGGGACGTGTGAAGGCTGCTCCGGCGCCGTCGGGATGGATGTTCTGAATGGATCGAGGACACGGATGGATGGAGAAATAGAGGAAACTGCAAAAAGCGAACCGTCAGCCTGAGGATGACGGTTCGCTTTTTCTGTTTATGCAGGCCGAGTATGCGGGCGTCTGAAGTCCCGGGCCTGGATGAACTTGCGATCCGCACGGTGGATGACTAACAGGCGCGGCGAGTGCGGGTACGCCATTAACGCGTATGCCGCTGACGAAAGCGCAGCGGCGAGACGCCAAACCTCGCCGAGAAGCGGCGCGAGAAATACGGCGCCGTCTCAAAGCCCACCTGTTCGGCTACGGAAGCCACGGAAGCTTCCGTACGCAGCAGAAGCAGCCGCGCCTGCTCCAGCCGATGTTCCTCCAGGTATTCCATCGGCGTCAGGCCGTTCACCCGCTTCATGCAGCGGGTCAGATAATTGTAGTGAAAATGCAGCGCCTCCGACAGCGAGGCGGCGGTTAGCGGCTCCGCGTAGTGGGCGCGGAGATAACGTTCTGTCCGTTCGGCGACGCTCTCGGCCGGACTGCCTGAAGGCTCCCTTCTGCGCAGATCCAGCGAGTGCAGCAGCTCCTCGAACAGGCGCTGGCGCTCCCAGACCGCGCCCGACAGATTGCGCTCTTCCAGGCGCAGCAGCCGCTCGCCTTCTGCACTTCCGCCCGGTGCGCCGGGCAGGCTGCCCAGCTGCGGCAGCCGGATCGTATACGGCGGCGTGCCAAAATGTGCCGCATGGCGTTCGCGGTCCGCAAACGCGGGTTCATAAGCTCCGCTCACGCCCCATTCGCCCAGCGCACGAAAATGCACCCAGACAAAAGAGGTTCGCTGCTCACACGGGCGAACCGCATAATGATAACGATCCGGCAGCAGCAATAAGGTGCTGCCCGCCCCCACCCGCCACTGCCGGTCTTCCTCGCCCATATCCAGCTGCCCCTGTTCGACCAGAATGAGATCGAACATGCCCAGATTGCGGCGGCTGGGATGAGCATCGCCCGGTTCGTATACGCTTCGTCCGCACTCCATAAAATAAGGAAAAGGCGGAGCCGCCAAATGAATAATCGATTCTGACGATGACAACAGATCCACCTCGTTTTGCGAAATATTTTTGTTTTTTGAGAACGTATTCATCCGATCCATGAACAGTGTGAAATCGGACAAGAAATGGGGTCATTATTGCAATCGTCTCTTTCTAATTTACCTCATATAATAGAGCTGTACCAGAAGGGACATCTGATCTTCACGCTTTTTTACAGGGTGAAATCATGCAGAAGATGCCTCAATGAAGCGCTGCATCCAAACCATCCAGTACTCTGTACCAAGTGAAGGTAAGGTTACGCTCGTCCGAAACGCCCTAGACCCGTGCGCGTTTCGGCCAAACGTAAACCCACTATTTAATCAGGTACAGAGTACTAAGCCAAGCTATTATCTGATCCGAAGGGAAGAATCCAAATGAATACGATGCCGAACCGTTCCGCCTCGTCCATGAACGCTGCTCATGCCCCACAGGGGGTGACGTTAAACGATCCATTCTGGTCCCGTTATACCGATCTGGTTCGGGACGTGGTCATTCCCTACCAATATGAAGCGCTGCATGACCGTGCTCCAGGAGCCGAACCAAGCGGCGCTGTACAGAACTTCCGCATTGCGGCTGGACGGGCTGAAGGTGAATACGTGGGTTGGGTTTTTCAAGATAGCGATGTCGCCAAATGGCTGGAAGCCGTCGGCTATTCGCTGCAAATCCAGCAGGATGCCGAGCTGGAACGCCGGGCGGATGAATTGATCGAGCTGATCGAAGCTGCGCAGCATCCGGACGGCTATCTGAATACTTATTTTACGATCAAGGAACCGGGCAGACGCTGGACCAATCTGACCGACTGCCATGAATTATACTGCGCCGGGCATATGATCGAAGCCGCCGTCGCCTATTATGAAGCAACCGGCAAAGACCGTCTGCTCAATGTCATGAAGCGTATGATCGATCATATCGACACCATCTTCGGCTGCGAAGAAGGTCAACTGCGCGGCTATGACGGACACCAGGAAATTGAATTGGCTCTGGTCAAGCTGTATAAGCTCACGGGAGAAGAACGCTACCTGAGACTTGCGGCTTTCTTCATTAATGAACGGGGACAGCAGCCGAATTTCCTACTGGAAGAGTGGGAACGCCGTGGACGGCGCGGACATTTCAATCCCAACGTGCAGAATCATCTGGATGTCGCGTATTTCCAGGCGCATCAGCCGGTTCGTGAGCAGGCCGAAGCTGTAGGCCATGCCGTGCGTGCTGTCTATATGTATACGGCGATGGCTGACCTCGCCCGCTTGACGGGAGATGCCGAGCTGGAGGCCGCGTGCCGCAGGCTGTGGCATAACGTGACACGCACGCAGATGTATATCACGGGCGGCATTGGCTCCACTCACCATGGCGAAGCGTTCACCTTTGATTTTGATCTGCCCAACGATACGATCTATGCCGAGACCTGCGCTTCCATTGGCCTAATCTTCTTCGCCCAGCGAATGCTGCTGCTTGAACCCAAGGCTGAATATGCCGATGTCATGGAACGGGCGCTCTATAACAACGTTCTCGGTTCGATGGCTCAAGATGGCAAGCATTATTTCTATGTGAATCCGCTGGAGGTCTGGCCGCAGGCCTGCTCCTGCAATCCGGGCAAGCACCATATCAAAGCAGAGCGTCAGGCCTGGTTCGGCTGTGCCTGCTGCCCGCCCAACGTAGCCCGGCTGCTGTCCTCGCTCAATCGCTATATCTATACGCGGCGCGGCGATACCTTGTACACGAATCTGTACATCGGCAGCGAATTGACCGAAGAGTTTGGCGGGGTGTCGATGCGGATCAAGCAGCAGGCCGAACTGCCGTGGAGCGGCAGGGTTCGTTTTGACATGGAAAGCGATGAGAAAGCAACCTTCTCCCTGGCGCTGCGTGTACCGGGTTGGTGCCCGGAGATGACCCTCTTCATCAATGGACAGCCTACAGCCTACACTCCCGAACAGCTTCAGGATGGTTATCTGCTGCTGGAGCGTTCCTGGAAGGGAGGCGATGTGATCGAAGTCCAACTGGCAATGACCGCTTCGCTGGTCTATGCGGATGTTCGGGTGCGTGCGGATAACCACAAGGCTGCCATTCAGCGCGGGCCGCTGGTGTACTGCGCCGAGAGCGCGGACAATGGAGAGCTGATCGCCGCCCTTCGTCTCCGTCAGCAGGCCGCGTTCTCGGAACGTCCGGCTGCCGATCTGCCTGACGGCACCCTTGTTCTGGAAGTTCCCGCATATCGGAGCATCACTGAACCTTCCGATACGCTCTATCATACGCAGGCCCCTCGCAGCGAAGCCGTCCAATTGACGGCGATCCCTTACTTCCTGTGGGGAAATCGAGGCCGTGGCGAGATGGCGGTATGGCTGAACGCTCCAAGTGAATAGCCGCTTTAATACGAAAATATTCCTGAACCAGTGGACATTGACTGGGATTATGAGCGATCAGCCGGAATAAATTTTGACTGCAACCTGTTTATGTACCTAACTTTTTGACACCTGGATTTTTGCTCAAAAATGGAAATTCTCTCTTGCCATCACGCGCCGGAAGCGGCCTTCACGCTTCTGGCGCATTTTCGAGTATCTTCATCTCTACTTATAAAGCGGCAAAAATCTAACCTTTTCACCCTTATTCAAACGTTGCACCATTTACCCGGCCTGCCGCCCCCGATAAGCTGAACATACACGAAGCGCAGGCCGCTTCGGGCTTGATTGCATCCATTTTGATAAACGAGGAGAGTTTCCATGTCCATTGACTTCTCTTCGCCGACCACACGGCTGGACGATTATCGTCTGGACCAGGTGCGGATCGACGATCCCTATCTCAAAAATGCCTTTGCCCAGGAGATTCGCTATCTGCATCAATACGACACCCGGCGCCTGCTCGCTGGATTCCGTGAGATCCGGGGGCTTGCTCCACTTGCAGATAAGTACCCCGGATGGGAAAATACCGAAATTCGCGGTCATACCCTCGGTCATTACCTCAAGGCGGCGGCTCAGGCCTATGCAGCGTCGGGCGATGCCGCGCTGCTCGGCAAACTCCAGACCTTGATCGGAGAACTGGCGGTCTGCCAAGCGGAAAGCGGCTATCTATCGGCTTTTCCCGAGGAATTATTCGACCGCATTGAACGTCGGCAGCCTGCCTGGGTTCCCTGGTATACGATGCACAAGATTCTGGCCGGCCTAACCGCCGTCTATGAACAGACTCCTCTCTCCCAGGCACTGGAGATCGCTTCGCGTCTGGGCGATTGGGTCGCCAAGCGAACGTCCGCGTGGACAGCCGAAGTTCAAGCCTCCGTACTATCGGTCGAATATGGAGGCATGAACGATGCCCTCTACGATCTGTACAAGTTATCCGGTCAGCAGGCTCATCTGGATGCCGCACACTGCTTCGATGAGATCACGCTGTTTGGCCCGATCCGGGAAGGACAGGACATTCTCCGTGGCAAGCACGCCAATACAACCATTCCCAAATTTATCGGTGCTCTGAATCGTTACCGCATACTCGGAGAGAGCGAACGCTTCTATCTGGAAGCGGCAGAGCGCTTCTGGAGTATGGTGGTGGAGCATCATAGCTATGTCACCGGCGGCAACAGCGAATGGGAACATTTTGGTGAGCCCGATCTGCTGGACCGCGAACGCTCCAACTTCACCGCCGAGACCTGCAACACGTACAATATGCTTAAACTCACACGTGAGCTGTTCAAGTTAAGCGGCGACCGGAAATACGCAGATTTTTATGAAAATACATTCCTGAACGCCATCCTCTCCTCCCAGCATCCGCATACCGGCATGACCATGTACTTCCAGCCGATGGCGACCGGGTATTTCAAGGTCTACAGCTCGCCGTTTGAACATTTCTGGTGCTGCACGGGGACAGGGATGGAGAGCTTCACCAAGCTGAATGACAGTCTGTATTTCCGCAGCGATGAAGGGATCGTCGTGCATCAGTACCTCTCTTCGGAGCTGCATGATTCGGAACGTGGCATCAAGCTTGCCCAGCAGGCTGATCTGCCGCAGTCGGATACGGTGACCTTCACCGTATCGCTCACCCGTCAGGGTCCGATTCGCGCCGAGCTGCGCTTCCGCCTGCCGCAATGGCTGGCTGGTGAAGCGGAGCTGATGCTGAACGGCAGCCGTCCAAGCGAGCTGCGCGTGCAGGATGGCTTCGCCGTAGTCGATCGCGCCTGGAACGAAGGCGATCGCCTCACGCTGCGCCTGCCCATGACGCTGCGGGCGATCGGCCTGCCGGATGCGCCGCGTGCGGTCGCGTTCAAGTACGGGCCGGCTGTGCTCAGCGCCGGGCTGGGTCAGGCGGACATGCGAGAGTCCGCCACGGGAGTCGCGGTTAGCGTGCCGACGAGAAGCATGCTCGTCAAGGACTTCGTGACCGTAGACGGCAGCCCGGATGCCTGGCTGGAGTCCTTCGCCTCGCGCTGGGCCAAGCGCGAGGGCAAGCTGGAGTTCGTACTCCAGGGCACCGATGAGGACGATCGGTTGGTGTTTACGCCGCATTACAAGCGGCACGGCGAACGCTACGGGATCTACTGGCGGATCGTGGAAGCCGATTCGCCGGAGCTTCAGCAGCATATTCTGGAAACCAAGCGCAAGAGCCGCGTCGAAGACGCGACGATTGACAGCCTGCCCGTTGGCAATGACCAGTATGAGCTGGAACATCGGGTCTGCGGGGAGAAGACATTCGTGGATGTCTGGGACGGCAGCACCACCCGCCGCGCCGAGAGCGGCGGCTGGTTTGGCTATACGATGAAGGTTCAGCCCCACCATGAACAGGTGCTGGAAGTTACCTTCTTCTCCGGTCATCGTGGAGATCGTCCGATTATGATTGAAGCGGGCGGCGCCGTGATCGCCGATGGCATTCCGCCTTCCGATTCGCAGCGCGGATTTCATACCCACCGCTATACCCTGTCTGGCGAACAGATTGGCGACCGCGATCAGTTGGACGTCCGATTCCGGGTAGCGGAGCAGGAAACCGGCATCTTTGACATTGTGCGCACGATGATGCCGTTTGATGAGGAAGCTTCACTGCGGCACTTGAAGTTCGATCAGGGAGAGTGGCAGACTCCATTTGAGCCTTCTCAGACCCAATATACGCTGACGGTGCCTGCCGATACCGAGCAGATCACGTTCGAGGCTTCTCCAATCCGCAAAAATGGGCTGGTCTATGCCAACGGAGTCTTGATTGAAGATACTCTGCCGCGCAAGGTCACGCTCACAGAGCCGCAGACTTCCCTGCATCTGACTACGTTAGCGGAAGATCATGAACACACGCAGGATTATATCATTCAGATTATCAAGGAATAGACCGCTCTCTCAGCAATGCAGAAATTTGATGTTGAACCCGATTGCATGAACAAAGTCCCGGTTCACCAACAAAGCACAAAAAAACTCTTCGCCTTCCGCTCAGGACATGCGAAGAGTTTTTTTCCGTAAACCCATTCTTTTCTCTACGATTCAGACGCCATCCCCATCAGCCTTTGACCATCGTGCCTGTATCCGGCTGTGGCAGGCCAAAGTCCGGCAGGCCATCTTCGCGCCAGTGAAAGGCCTTAATCCGTGCATGTCGGTTGGGATCGTACAGCGGATCACCCACGATCTCTTTATAACTCCGGGCATGATAGACCAGCAGATCTTCCCCATCTTCTCCGATGGTAAAGCTGTTATGCCCCGGTCCATATTGTCCATGTTCCTCACAGGTAGCAAATACCGGCTCCGGCAGTTTGGTCCATGAGGCGGCATCCAATAGATCCGCTTCTTCATCTGCCACCAGCAGCCCCATGCAGTAATGATGGTCGGTCGCACTCGCCGAGAATGTGATCCAGATCTTTCCACCGTGTTTGATAACCGCTGGTCCTTCGTTAACCAGAAAGCCGATCTTCTCCCAATCGTATTCTGGCTGCGAGATCATAATCTGAGGCCCCTTGAGCGTCCAGCCGTTTGCCATCTCGGATAGATACAGATTGGAATTGCCCGTGATATTTGGGTCCTTCTGTGCCCAGACGTAATACCGCTTGCCACGATGTTCAAAAGACGTTGCATCCAGGGCAAACGACTCCCACTCGGTAACAACCTGCCCCTTCTCGATCCAGGTTCCCTCCAGTGGATTGTCGGATTCGTTCTCCAGCGCATACATGCGATGATCGAACAGTCCTTCATTGGTCTCCGCCGTGTGGGCCGCCGCAAAATAGATATACCATTTTCCATCGATCCGATGCAGTTCCGGCGCCCAGATATTGGCACTCATCGGCCCGGATTCCGGCTTGCGCCATACGGTCACCCGCTTGGCATCTCGAAGCCCTTCCAGAGTCTGCGATCGTCGCAGCTCAATGCGGTCATACTCCGGTACAGAACCGGTGAAATAATAATAGCCATCTTCATGCTTATAGATGTAAGGATCGGCCCGCTGTTCAATCAGGGGATTGGAATACACCTTGGATTCAGTCATCGCCATCTCTCTCCTTATCAGCCTTTTACGGCGCCGGCGGTCATCCCGTCGATAAAATATTTCTGGAACGCTACGAACAAGATGAAGATCGGAATGATCGAGAAGAATGAACCGACGATCAACAGATCGTAGTTATTGCCGTACGGTGTGAGCAGCGTCTTGAGACCGATCGGCAGCGTGTATTTGCGCTCATCGCTGAGTACCATAAACGGCCAGAGGAAGTTGTTCCAGCTGTTCATCCCGTTCAGAATCGCCATCGCCGCGAAGGACGGCTTCATAATCGGCAGAATCAGCCGCAGATAGATGCCATATTCGCTGGCGCCATCCACCCGCCCGGCTGCAATGATTTCCTTGGGAATTCCGCTTAGATACTGCCGGAAGAAGAAGATCGTCGCCGCACTCGCAATGCCCGGCAGCACGATAGCCGAGTATGTATTCATCATATGCAGGTTGAAGATGAGCGTGTACAGCGGCAGCAGCAGAATCTCAAAAGGCACCATCATAATGAGCAGCACGCAGATGAACAGGAAGTTCTTGCCCCGGAACTCATATGCCGAGAAGCCGTACGCTACGGTTGCACTGACAATCAGCGTCAGCGCTACCTGAACCACTGTCAGCAGCAGCGAGTTGAAGAACCAGGTAAAGTAAGCGTGGTCGCCGGTGAACAAATAGATGTAATTGTCCAGGCTCATCACCGACAGATCAAACTTTAAGTTCAGGCCATAGCGGATCAGTTCTTCACCCGGCTTGAATGAAGCCAGGGCAATCGCGTAAAACGGAACCAGAATGATCGCACACAATAAGGTGAACAGAACAAACAGACCGATTTTCAGCGGAAGATTTTTTTTGACCGAGAGAGCGGAGCGTTCATTCATTTTCAGCGTCGCTTCTTTTTTCATCTTAATCCTCCTTCTTGAACAAGCCGGAGAACGCGAGCTGGATCATGTTGATCGTCATCGCCAGCACCAGCAGGACAATACCGACCGCTGCCGCATAACCGAGATTGCTCTTTTCGATGCCTTGACGGTACAGATAACCCACAATGGTCAGACCGATATTTTTGGGCGAGTTATTGCCGTTCCAGAGCATCAAGCTCTCAATGAACATGGCCAGACCCGCATAGATACTGATCGTCAGCACGTAGATGGTCGTAGGCTTGAGCAGCGGCATTGTAATCATGCGAAATTTCTGCCATGCCGATGCTCCATCAATGGAAGCAGCCTCATAATAATCATCCGGAATACTCTTCAGCCCGGACAGGAAATACAGCATGTTCACGCCCAGCCAGCGCCAGGTTGCCAGCGTCAGCAGGGCGATAAATCCGGTTGCCTGCCCCTTGAGGAACTTCACCGGCTCAATGCCGAACCAGCCCAGGAAGCTGTTAATCAGTGATCCGTCCATCTCTCCAAACATCAGGCGGAAGATGGTACCGGCCACAACAACCGAAGTCAGCGCCGGGAAGAACAGCGACGATTTGAAAAATTCGCGTCCCCACATGAATTTGTTGTTGATGAGTACCGCCAGCAGCATCGGCAGCGGAATCAGAATAAGCAGCGTACACAGCATATACACCGCACTGTTCATGACGGATTTGAGGAAAATTTTATCGCCCAGCAGCTTCGTGTAATTATCCAGTCCCACCCACTCGGCTTCCTGCCCCAACGTAATTTTCTGGAAGCTCATTGTGACCGAACTGCCCAGCGGATACACCCAGAAGATGAGGAAGACCAGGATAAACGGCAGCACGAACACATAGGGCGCAACTTTTTGCGAGTAAAGGAATCGTTTAATCATCGTTTTGCACCTTCTTCGTAAACGGTCTCCCGCCGCTTGAGAACCGCCAGCGGTGGGAGACCCGTTAGAATGGAAAAGCTTGCTGAAGATTAAAAGTTATTGCAGCTCCTGCTCAATTTGCGCCTGGGCATCGTCAAGCGCCTGCTTAATATCTTTACCGTCTTCAAAAATCTCATTTAAGGTGACGGTGCAGAATACGTTGTTGATCGTTGGTGAAGCCGGAACCGATTTGACGTATTTGATCTCGTCGCGGATTTCATTCAGAACGTCAAACGGATTGTTTTTGAAGTATTTCACGAATTCGTTCTCCGGATTGTGAGTGACTTCTTTCATATCCCAGACTTTCATATTAACCGGGTCAAAACCAAGCGTATTCCAGATTTCAATATTGGCATCTTCGGACAGTTTGGCATAGGCCAGGAAGTCTTTGGCCAGTTGAACATCTTTGGCTGTTTTGGTTACGACGGTTCCTGTACCGCCGCCGCCGACCGAACGAGGCATGCCTTTTTCGATCACCGGAATTGGAGCGATTGCAATCTTACCCGAAAGGTCTGGCATGTAGTTGGTGAAGCGGGACATCATCCACAGCGGCATGAAGGCGGTTGCATAGTTGCCGGAGTTGAACTCACCGTAAGCTTCTTCTGTATCCGGCTGCCCCCCTGCGATAGTCGCAAGGACGTTGGAATCCTGCAGATCTTTAAGGACTTGAAGTGCCTTCACCATTTGCGGCGAATTCACTTGAGGCTTGCCGTCTGCATCCGTGAAGTCGGAACCCTGCTGCGCGAGCAGCATCGATTCCTGCCACATGGCGCTGGTGTCGGCTGTGCCCATATGTTTGCCGGTTTTGGCGTAGACTTGCTCACCGGCTTTTTTGAAGTCTTCCCAAGTGACAATTTTCGTATAATCCACGCCGGCTTCTTCAAGAATTTCCGTGTTGTAGAACGCGACAGAAGCGCCGACGTGTGTAGGAATCCCGTAATTTTTGCCGTCCTTGCTGTAGATGTCGATGCGGGATTTGACGATGGTATCGCGGTAAGGATCGATGACATCATTTAGAGGTTCAAGCTGTGGAGTACCTTTGAGGAAGTCTGGGAATTTGCCCAATTCGATGTCTGCGATGTCGGGAGCGCCTGTGCCGGTTTGCAGCGCGATCGACAATTTGTTGTGCATGTCGTCGTAAGGCATTACGGTTACGTTCAGTTTGATCTGACGATCCGGATTGGCTTTGTTCCATTTCTCCAGCATCTTCTCAAAATGCTTGCCGTGCAGTTCAACGAAAGTCCAATAAGACAGCTCGGTTGCATTTTCCCCCGCACCGGCATCAATCACGGATTTCTCACCTGAAGCGGCGTTACTGGAAGATTTGCCGCAGGCGGTGAGCAGTGACAGCACCATCGTAAGCAGCATCAGTACCACAATTCCTTTTTTCTTCATTTCTGACCCTCCCGGATATGGTTTTTCCTTGGCCCTACCCCAAAACCTGTCTTACCGAAGAAATATTTTATTTCAGTATAATATAAAACAATTCATGTTATACTGAATGTATCCGCTTGCAAAATTAAAATAGCACACCGTTTTGAGGTTGTAAACAGGAAAGTTTAAATCTTTTTAGATAAACCTAAAGGTTAATTTGCATTTTCATCGACTGATTTCGTGGGCATGTTTGTGGGTTAGGCTGTTTTTAATTTCATTTTTATTTAAAAGGAAAAGGGATTTTGAGGGGTTTTTCTGCGAGTTTGTTTGAATTTTCTTTGCAAAGTGGGAAAGATTTGGTTTATAACCGTTTTCGATTTATACTAATATAAAACAATCATCGACGTCGGCAATCCAAGTGGAAGTGAGGAAACCTGCATGATTTACATCAAAGATTTAATGAGCGGGATTGAGATTTTCAAGGCGCTTGGTTCGGAAATTCGGATTCAGATTCTCGAACTGCTCGCCGGAAATGAAGAATTGAACTTAAACGAAATCGCCCGCAAGCTGGGACTGAGCAACGGTGCGGTCACTCTGCATATCAAAAAGCTTGAGGAATGCGGCCTGATTGAGATCCGCACAGCCGGGGGCAAACACGGCATCCAGAAGCTCTGTTACCTCAACAAAGACAAGTTAATGGTGGATCTGCGCAGCAAGGATGCGGACAATCTGTACGAAGTGGAGATTCAGGTTGGGCATTACAGCGACTACAAGGCTCTGCCCACCTGCGGCCTTGCTACCAAGGACAGCATTATCGGAGACTTCGACGACCCTCGCTATTTTGCCGATCCCCAGCGGATTCATGCGGAGATTATCTGGCTCGCTGAAGGATTTCTGGAATATCGTATCCCCAACTATCTCAAAGCCAATCAGAGCTTCCGGGAGATTCAGGTTTCTCTGGAGATTGGCTCGGAGGCGCCAGGCTACAACAACTACTATCCGTCGGACATCCATTTTTCCATGAACGGGATTGAGCTGGGCTGCTGGACGAGTCCCGGAGATTTCGGCGATGTGCGCGGTACATTCAACCCCGACTGGTGGCCGCCGCACCTGAACCAATATGGGATGCTCAAGCTGATTCGGATCAACAGCGAAGGAAGTTTTATCGACGGCTGCCGCATCTCTGATGTGACGCTGGAAGATATTCGCCTGGATTATCGAAGTGAACTGACTTTCCGCATTGCCGTAACCGAACAGCCAACCAACAAGCGTGGATTGACCTTGTTCGGGCGCAACTTCGGCAACTACAGCCAGCATCTGCTGGCGCGCGTGCTCTATAATGTGCATGAAGGCGGATTTGTCGCACCAAATGAAAAAGAATCGGTTCCTACCGGACGGGATTAGAAGCCCGTACGCTTCATCCTATCCGTATGAAGCGCATGGCCTCTCCCCAATCTATCCCGCTCCATATAAAAATCCCTTTATGCCTCGGCTTCGCCCATCATTGGGTGCAGCCTCTGAGGAAATAAAGGGATTTTTGGCGTTCATCAGATATAGAGCTTAAACATTCAATCAGCCTTTAACCGAACCAATCATAACGCCCTTGTCGAAGTATTTTTGCAGGAACGGATAGACGAGCAGAATCGGCAGCGTAGAGACGATAATCACGCCATATTTGACCTGATCGGCATACTGCTGGGCATATCCGCCTGCTGCTCCGCCGGAACCGGCTCCCTGTGCGAAGACCTGATTGGACAGCAGAATATCCCGCAGGACAATCTGAAGCGGCTGAAGACTGTTGCTGCGAATATAAATCAGACCGGTGAAGAAGTCGTTCCAGTGCGCCACCAGATAATAGAGACCAATTACCGATACAATCGCCTTGGAGAGCGGCAGTACAACAGAGCCAAAATAGCGGAAATGCGAACAGCCATCCATCGCGGCCGCCTCGTACAGCTCTTTGGGAATCGAACTTTCAAAAAAAGACCGGGCAATAATCAGATTGTAGACGTTCACGCTGAATGGCAGAATGAACACCCACATTGTATTGATTAAGTGCAGATCCTTCATCAGCAGATATGTGGGAATCAGACCGCCGCCGAAGAATAAGGTCAGCACAAACGCAAACATAATAAATCGTCTGGCACGGAACTCCTGTCGGGATAACACATAAGCGGCGGGCAGGGTGAACAAGAGATTCACGAACGTCCCCAGAACGGTATAGAGAATCGTATTGCCGTACCCTGTCCAGATCCGCTGATCCTTGAAAATTTCGGAATAGCCGAAGAAGCTGATTTCCTTAGGGAACAGCGTAACCTGACCGGTAGCCACCAACGTCGAATTACTGATGGAAGCGATGACGACAAAATATAAGGGATAGACGATACTGAGGAAGATTAGCAGGCAGATGGCAAATATCGCTGCATCAAATGCCCACTCGCCAAAATTCCGTTTATGCGGCGTTATTTTTTCTTTTTTCTGAACAAGCTGCATGATGGATTCTCTCCTTTCCTGATCGAAACCGCCGTGTTACCACAAGCTGGTCTCGGACGTTTTTCTGGCCACCAGGTTCATCGTATAGAGGAAGAAGAAGTTAATGAGCGTATTGAACAGACCAATAGCTGCCGAATAGCTGAACTGATTGCTTACGATCCCGATCTTGTACACATAGGTGGCAATGACTTCCGATACCGGCAGGTTGAGCGAGTTCTGCATCAGGAAGATCTTCTCGAAGCCGGTGCTGAGTACACTGCCCATGCTGAGTACAAACAAGATGATAATCGTCGGAATCAGCGCAGGAATCTCGATATTCCGAATGGTCTGCCAGCGGCTGGCTCCGTCGATCTTCGCGGCATCATAGAGCTGCGGATCAACGGTGGAGAGCGCCGCCAGATAGATGATGCTGTTCCAGCCGCAGTGCTGCCAGATCTCGGAGATGACATAGACAGGCACGAAGGTTGAAGTGGAACCCAGCAGGTTCACATCGCCCAGACCGACCGATTGCAGCAGATGACCGATGACGCCCGAGTTGGGCGACAGCAGCACGTTCAATAGGCCCACCATGACTACAATAGAGATAAAATGCGGCAGATAGACAGTCGTTTGCAGCGCCTTCTTGGCTCTTTTCCAGCGCAGTTGATTGATGAGCAGCGCCAGGATAATCGGAGCCGGGAAGCTCAGGACAACGGTTGATAGGCTGATGACCACCGTATTTTTCATTAAGTCGGCAAACTGGTAGCTCTCAAAAAACTGTTTAAAATAGAACAATCCGCGCCATTCGCCCCCAGTTAACCCTTTGGCGAAATTGTAGTCGCGGAACGCAAGCTGAATCCCGTACATCGGAATGTAGTTGAAGATGAAAATCACCACAATTGCCGGTAAGATCATGATCCACAGTTGGTAATCACGCCGGAACGTGTTTAGCACCGTCGGTTTTTTCTTCTTGTATGGGCGCAGATTCACGGGATGTTCATAAGGATTTTGGGGAACCATCAGAGATTGCTCCTTTCGTGAAAACGGGAACCGTCTTCGCGTCACTGGACTGAAGACGGCTTCCCTTTTCATGGCTTAATTTTTGCTCATGTAATCGTCATAATATTTCTGGATAATCTCAATATTCTTGTCCAGACCGGTCTTCTTCACATTGTCCAGATATTCATTCCACTGGTCTTCCACACCACCGTTGGTGACCCATTCGGCCCACTTTGCCATGGTGAGCGACAGCATGGCCGTATTGTTCAGCGTCATCGTGTTATTATCTTCCACGCTGTATTTGATAAACATGCTGGGCAGAACATCCTTTTTCTTGTCGATGCTATCCAGTGCCGCCTTGAGCGGTTTGGTCTGGGAACCCACCGACTGCATATCGGTGCCCAATGTCAGCTTGAGCGAATCGGCGATATACATCGGGCCATTGTCTGCCCATGTGCTCGTCCATTTCCATGTTCCCGGGTCCATCGCTTTGTCCTCTGGAGGAAGAACCGAGTAGGAGCCATCACCGTTGTCCTTGATGTTCGTACCGAGCGAACCAAACAGCACCTGCATGCTGACTGTCGGATCGTACAATTCGTTGATGAACTTCATCGCAGCATCTTTATTTTTGGCGGTGGAAGCCAGCGACACCATATTCACACCATAGTTGAGCGAATTATAGTCATAGGACCAGGTGACTTTCGCAGCCGAATCCGCACTTTTCTTCAGGGGAGCCAGTGATTCATACTGGGGAGCCAACGTGTTGCCCACACGGTCGGTCACTTCCCAACCCCATGTGAAGCCTACAGCTGCCGTATCCCCGTTTCCACGTGCGACGGACTGATACTTCGTATAATCCTGCGTAAATACTTCCTTGCTGATTAAACCTGCCGCATAACATTTGTGCAGGAAGGCGACCAGATCCCGGTAGCGTTCGTCCGTGAAGAAGTTTTTAACCTGACCGTCTTCCACAAAATAGCCCTGTCCGCTGTTATCGGTCATGGTGATCCCTTCGCTGCCCAGCAGCATGGTAGGCATGAAAGCCCCAAAACCTCCCGTGCCGCTTGGCGCAAAGTCCATCGGAATCTCATCGTTGGGATCGCCGTTGCCATTCGCATCTTTTTCCTTAAACGCAACCAGCACGTCGTACAGCTCATCCCAGTTGGTCGGCTCCTTGAGTCCCAGGTTATCGAGCCATTTCTTGTTGATGTATTGGCGCGTGGTCGTCTCCGGCCAGAAGCGCTGGTATTTGGGCAGACCATAGATTTTGCCGTCCAGCTGTGTGGCGATCGCTTTCGTTTCCGGCTTCTCGTCGAACATCTTCTGTACATTGGGTGCATCGGCGGCGATGAGCGGCGTCAGGTCTTCAAAAAGCCCTGGGAACTGCGCATAATCGGCATCCGTAATCGCATTGGGTCCAATAATCAGATCAGGGATGTCGCCACCTGCGAGCAGCGCTCCTTTTTTCTGCCCCCAGTCTGCGCTGACTTCCTGCCACTCGATTTGCACACCTGCACGTTCTTCCGCTTTCTTGAGCCATTCCATCTTGCTGAACTCTTGTGTCAGGGAGTGCTTGGTCATAATCGCGGTCAATTTGACCTTGCCATCGGGCGTCGTTTGTCCGCCGCTTGCTCCCTCTTCATCCGAACCACCGCAGCCGGAGAGCAGACCTGCTCCGAGCGCGAGTACCGCCAGAATCGATAAGCTTTTTTTCATTTCGATCCCCTCCATTTTTTGCCGAAATGACGCGGAGAAGCAGTAAAAGATGTATGTATAGCGCTCCTTCGTATCATGCCGAGCCCCTTTGATGATGGTACTTTCGTCAAATTCTTCTGTGAAAAACGCTCATCTGAATCCGCTTTCATTTCAATTTGACGTCTCTAGCTTAATCCGATTTTGGTGCTGAACAAATAGTTTAAAGTTTGAATAAGTGTCAAAAGGTTAGGTGTACGGTGTCAGTATCTAGCGATTGGAAGCGTTTTATGATAGCTTTACAATGAGCAGAATCATTCGCAAAGACGTAAAATGGACAAAGGAGGTTGCGTTGATGATTGCGTACGAACTGTCGGTTGACACTCCCGTTGAGCTGGCCATTACCGGAAAATTCGTTGCGCCCGACGCTAACTGGATTCATTTGAGCCGCACCCTCATGGATTATGAATTAATGGTAGTCACACAAGGTGTGCTGTATCTGGCCGGCGGCTCACAGCAGTTTACGGTATCACAGGGTGAATATCTTCTACTCCCCCCCTCCACCGAACAATATGGCTACAAAGTCTCGGAGTGCAGTTTCTACTGGCTTCATTTTTCGGTCAAAGAGAAGACGATCGTAACGGTCGATGCCACGGAAGGCCTTCCCGACAAGCAGGAGCAGAAGATTGTACTGCCGCGCTATGGTAAGCTCCAGAGTCTGGAGAAGATGATCGTCATGATGAAGCAGCTTCAGGATTCGGTTCGCAGTTATGATACTTCAGCCTTAAACAATTACATGTCTACAGTCATTTTGTGTGAGCTGTATAACCAACTTTTTCATACCGATTCGATTATCACAGTCAAAAAAACGCGGCAGGAGCAGCTGTATCACGACATCGTGGACTACATCAAGTGGAGCCGAGGTGAACCGCTCAGAGTCTCCCAGATCGCCGAGACGTTCGGATATAACGAGAAATATCTCTCCCATCTGTTCTCCTCCATCTCCGGCATATCGCTCAAGCAGTACATCCTCCAACAGAAGATGGAACTGGCTAAATATCTGCTGACAGACACCAACCAGAATATTAGCGAGGTTTCGGTCAAGCTTGGGTATACCGACTCCCATAATTTTATGAAGGCGTTCAAGAAGATTGTCGGATTAACCCCCAGCGACTTCCGCAATGCGTATGCCAAACGACTGTTGTTCTATGAGTGAGCCATCAAAAAAACGGATCTCCTCATTGGGAAATCCGTTTTTGCTTTTGCGATTATTTGACTGCTACATAAAACAGCCGCTGGCTCTCCTCGTCCGGCGCTTCCCATTCAAAGTCAGCCAGACACTCCACTTGTGAAAATCCGGCCTTGCGCAGCATGTGACTGAGCCATTCGGGATCGTAAGCCCGCTCCACATGAATCTCGTCGAATCGATCATAGACTTGGCCAGCCGCAGAGGAAGTCCGTGCCTGATTGGGTTCAATCTGTCCGCTTCGACTCACGAAGATCCGCAGATGATGTTCAATCTCCATGCGCTCCTCGTCCATCCCACACGTCCAGATGTAAGAGATTCCACCTTCGTCCAGTACAAACGGCTGCTCCTCTTCGTATCTACGAAGGGTATCCGGATGATGCACATCGAACAGGAACGTTCCTCCTGGCTTCAACCCGTCATATGTGGCGCGAAACACTGCTTCGATCTGCTCCGGCTCCGTCAGATAATTGAGACAATCGCAGAACGAGATGACCGAATCGACCGGCTCCGGCGCCTCCCACTGCGTCATATCCTGATGAACAAAACGCAAACTGCCGCTGCGCAGCAGGCCCTGAAGCGGAGGCTGTTCCTCGGCTTTGTTCTGCGCAACCGCCAGCATATCTTCGGACAAATCCATGCCCGTCATGTGATACCCCTGCTGCGCCAACATCAGCGTCAGCGTACCGGTGCCGCAGCCCAGCTCAACCACACTGCGTGGATTTCCGTATTTCTGCCAGGCCTCCAGCGCGAACCGTTGCCATTTGCTATAAGGCATATCCTGCATCAATTCATCATACACGTAGGCAAATTTACCGTAAGACATTCCGTGTCCTCCGTCCTTGTCTCGCAAAAAAACGGCCCTTTCCTTCAGCGGAAAGTAGCCGTTTTCTGCAAAATTCCGTGCTTGATCGGTCGCAAGAATCTCCTGCGCTCGAACGTTCTCTTATGACTGCGAATCCGAAGCGGCTTCACCAGAATCCGCCGGATTGGAATTCGTCGTTTCCTCAGTTTGTTTCAGACGGGTCCAGTTCTCTTCCTGCTCAATCAGCCCCTGCTTCATCAGGCGACCCAGCGCCCGCTTAAAAGCTGCTTTGCTGATGCCAAACCGCAGCTTGATGATGTCCGGCGCCGTCTTGTCGGAGTAAGGCATCTGACCACCGTCGCGGCTGCGCATGAAGGCCAGAATCTTCTCGGCATCTTCGTCCATGCCAATCTCCTTGCGCTGTGCCATCGACAGATTGGCACGGCCGTCTTCCTCGCGGATACGCGCCACGCGCACGTCGATCGTCTCACCGAGACGCAGCAGACGGGAACGTTCGGAGGAGTGAATGAATCCAATCGCGCCGAAGCCCAACACACCGCCGTCGATAATGACGAAGGTGCCCATCTGAAGCGGACGGTAGACCGTCGCTTTCATCCATTGATTCTGCCAGGATTCCGGAACGTTGAAGCACAGCGGTGCCAACTCTTCCTCGCCGCAGGTACGCGCAAGCAGGCGCCCCTGCTTGTCGCGGTCCATACGCACGAAGATATGGTCGCCGACTTCCGGCTGAAGCTCTGGCGTTTCTGGCAGCTCACGCTTAGGGAGCAGCAGTTGACGACCCAGCCCCATCTCCAGGAAGCAGCCGAGACGTGGATGAATATCGGCGACTTCCAGCTTGGCGATCTGGCCGAAGGTCAGAAGTGGTTTCTTCATCGTGGCGATCAGCCGATCTTCGGAATCGTGATGAATGAACACTTCCGTCTGCTGACCTGGACGGAATTTCATATTGCCCGTGCGCTCGGTGTAGGGCAGCAGCACTTCTTCCTGACCATCTGTCATGAAAAAGCCATGCGGCGAGACTTCCCGAGCTACGGTCAATTGAACGATTGTGCCTGCTTCGAGACTCATACCGTTTCCACCACTTTTGCATCTGACCAGACGCGCTCGATGTTGTAATATTCGCGTTCATCCCGGTGGAACACGTGCACGATGACGTCTCCGAGATCCATGAGTACCCAACGTGCCGAATCCATGCCTTCGATGCCGCGAATATTCGCGCCAGCTTCCTGGGCACGCTTGCGAACTTCCGTTGCAATCGCCTGTACCTGGGTATCCGAGTTCCCGTGACATACGACGAAGTAATCAGCTACCATGGAGATCCCATGCAGGTCCAGGGCAACGACTTTCATGGCTTTTTTGTCTGCGACCGCTTCTGTCGCAATGTGGAGCAGTTCTTTTGCGTTTACGCTCATTCGTTATCCTCCCTTATTTTCGGTAACTGGCCGAGTCTGCGCCGCCTGCTCACGTGTCGCAAGCTGACGAAGCAGATCATTACGCGCCAATACCGTTGTCGGAAATATCGTTTGTCCACGCTCCAGCAGCACCCGAATCGTCGAGTCGAAGCCGGCGATCAATCCTTCTTCGAGGCTTAATAAAGCCTTTTCCCGAATCAAGGCAACCCCCGGAAAATCGCGCCCTGGCTCAATATAATCAGCCAGGCAGACGACCTTGTCGAGCAGCGTCATCTCTTCGCGCCCTGATGTGTGATAGCGGATGGCATCGATGACTTCCCGGTCTTCGATTCCATATTCCTGTTCGGCAACATGGGCGCCCACTTCCGAATGCCACAGCGGGGCATCGTAATTGAGCAGATCGGTATTCAACCCGTTCTCGGCAATCACCGCCGCCTGGCGATGCACCGGCCAATATTTGGCGACATCATGCACGATGGCCGCCAGCTCTGCACGCTGCGGATCGGCGCCATAACGTTCGGCCAATTCGATGGCTGACTGCATGACGCCAAGCGTATGCTGCCAGCGTCTGGCGGGCATCTGCGACGAGACCGCTTCAATCAATTGTTCGCGCGTAAGCCGCATGATGACCGCTCCTTTGCAAATAATCATGTACGTTCTCCGGCACCAGGTAACGAGCGGAACGCCCGCTCTTGAGTCGGCTGCGAATCTCCGTTGAAGAAATCTCCAGCTGCGGCATATCGAAATAATCGATTACACTCGCTACCGCCTCAGGGACGACCTCTTGATGCAGCTCATATCCCCCGCGGCCTACTGCGGCAAAACGCGTCAGACCCGCCAGTTCTTCGATCCGGTTCCACTTGGGCAAATAATTGACCATATCCGTCCCAATGATGAAATGAAACCGGGTGTCCGGATATTTGGTGACCAATTCCCCCATTGTGTCTACAGTGTAAGAAACACCGCCCCGGCGAAGCTCAATGTCCAGCGTCCGAAAGGCCGGCTGGGTGCCAATCGCCAGTTCCACCATCTCCATCCGCTCTTCGGCGGAGAATCCCGCTTCGGCTTTGTGTGGAGGAATATGAGAAGGCATAAACCAGACCTCATCCAGTTTCAATCCTTCGCGCACCGTCTCGGCGGCGACCAGATGCCCAATATGGATGGGGTCAAACGTTCCGCCCATGATTCCGATCTTCAAGGTCTTTCACTCCCTGCTGTCCCCGCAACGATGTCTGGCTTCGTTACGGCAGTTCGATTTGCTTGTGTTCGCGCGATTCTTTATACAAAATGATGGTTCGACCGATGACTTGTACCAATTCCGATTCCGCAGCTTCAGCCAGCTGGGCGCCCAGTTCCTTGGGTTCTTCGTCGCAGTTATTCAGCACAGATACTTTGAGCAGCTCGCGCAGCTCGATGGCTTCATTGATATGACGAACGAGTTGGTCGTTCAGACCCCCCTTGCCAATTTGGAAGATTGGGTTAAGATGGTGAGCCTGCGAACGCAGGTAGCGTTTTTGTTTGCCTGTCAGCATAAGTTTGTTGAACTCCTCTTTTTTGAAACATGCCGCTCTGTAGCGTAAGCTGCTGCTGTACGAACAGGCGGCTGTTTATCGTTTATTTACCCATTTTTACCGTGTTCGGCGTAGCTCCACTTCCGACCAACGGCTTCTAGCTCTTGATTTCTGGCGATCCATTCATATCCTGAAGGACAGCAGCCCGCATCGCTTCAACGGGAGCCGGTACACCCGTCCAATATTCAAAGGCATAAGCCCCTTGATAGACAAACATGCCCAGACCTCCATGTGTGCGGCAGCCCCGTTCGCGGGCTTGGCGCAGCAGCCGGGTCTCCAGCGGATTGTAGATCAGGTCGCTGACGATCTCGCTGCCCCGCAGGAGTGCAGGATCAAGCGGAACTTCGTCCACATATGGGTGCATACCTACCGACGTGGTATTAATGACAATATCGGCGTGCTGGATAGCCTCGGCTGCACGGTGCGATGGCAGAGCCTCGATGTCGGCAAGGTCTTTCCATTCCTGGGCCAATGCTTCGGCTCGCTCTGTGGTGCGATTCAACAGGGTGATTCGTTCCGGCGCCTCGGCCGCCAGCGCATAGATGATGCCGCGTGCAGCACCACCAGCGCCCAGCACGACGATGCGGCGGCCCTCAAGCTTGGCCGCCGCCTCTTCCTTCAGGGAACGCACATAACCGATCCCATCCGTATTGCGGCCGATCAGGCGTCCGCCTTCGTTAATGATCGTGTTGACCGCGCCAATCCGGCGGGCCTCTTCGCTTAATTCATCCAGCTCCCGCATTACATTCTCTTTATGCGGAATCGTCACGTTAATGCCGCGATAGCCTTCTTCGCGCAGCGCCGCGATCTGGTGCGCAAGCTGATCGGGCGTAACACGCAGCGCCTTGTACTCGCCGGCGATCCCCGTTTCACGAAGTGCGGCCTGGTGCATGATCGGAGACTTGGAATGGGCGATTGGATCGCCGATGACTCCCAATTTTAACGGATGGACATGGGATTGATTCAACGCGTTTTCCTCCCCGTGTATGCTTTAGACCAACGCGCTGCGCATGATGACTTTGACGCCTTTTGGCGCATGAACCGCTACCTTGGCACCCGTCTGTCCATTGGCCTTGATCCAGCCCAGACCCGAGATGAACAGATCCTGGGCACCGCCCTTAGGGACACGGAACTCATGCCGCGTCCATTCCGGCAGATCCTCGGCATCTTCGCGCGACGGCGGAGACAGCAGTTCCCCCAGATGATTCTCATAGAGTTCATCCGCACGTCCAAGCTTCGTGCGATGCAGCCTGAGCGACCCGCTTGTGTAGAAGGTGAAAGACTGATGCGCCCCTTCAATAAAGTCAAAACGTGCCAGGCCGCCGATGAACAGCGTCTGTCCTTCATCCAGCTGATACACGGTTGGCTTGAGCGGCTTCTCCGGCATAATCTTCACCAGATCGCCCGATGTCACCAATTCCGTATAACGCGACGGATAAACGATTCCCGGTGTATCGACGATAAAATGTCCGTCGTCGAGTGGAATATTGACCATATCCAGTGTCGTCCCCGGATAACGCGATGTGGTCAATTCTTCATCCAGATCACTGTAATCCGTAATCAGACGGTTGATGAGCGTCGATTTGCCGACATTTGTGGCGCCAACGACATATACATCCCGATCCCCACGACGATCCGCCACTTCCTGAAGCAGACGGTCGAAGCCCAGGTTTTTCTTGGCGCTGCAAAGCACGATTTCCTCGGTCTTGATGCCCAGCTCCTTGGCCTGCTGCTGAACCCAGTTGCGCAGCTTGTTCCAGTTGGTCACTTTGGGAAGCAGATCGATCTTGTTGACCGCCAGAATGACCGGATTGTTGCCTACAAAACGCTGAAGGCCGGTAATCACGCTGCCCTGGAAGTCAAACAGATCCACGATATGGATAACCAGGGCTTTGCGTTCCCCGATCTGAGCCAGCATCCGCAGGAATTCATCCTGATCGACTGCTGCAGATGAAACTTCATTGTAATTTTTGATTCGGAAGCAGCGGCGGCAGATCTGTGCCCCTTCTTCCTTTAACTTGGGAATATAACCAGCCTTCGCCGGATCTTCCGTTTGAAGCACGGCTCCGCATCCGCTGCAGCGAAGTACGGCCGAACCTTCGAGTCTTTCCGTCATTTCTTTTTTTCCTCCTCGAGCCATTTGCCCATTTTACGAAGACGTCCAATTGCGATGCGCTCTACCCGTCGATTGAAGCGGGTGCGCCAACCTTCGTCACCCAGCGCGATTGGCAGCACCAGTACCGTATACAGTCCAAGCCGATTGCCGCCCAAAACATCAGTCAGCAGTTGGTCGCCTACCACGATCGTCTGCCCCTCGTTCAAGCCCATCAACTGCATAGCTTTGCGGAAAGGTGCATGTGACGGCTTGCGTGCCGCATGCACAAAACGAATATCCAGCGGCGTCGCAAAAACGGACACCCGGTTCATATTATTATTGGATACGATCACCAGTTGAAAACCAAGCTCTTTCACCTTTGCAAACCAGGCGATCAGCTCGGGGGTGGCATTGGGAGCCTTCGCACCGACCAGCGTATTATCCAGGTCCGTTACGATCCCCCGATAGCCTTGCCTGTACAATTCCTCCAGGTCGATGTCAAATACCGTATCGACTTGCAGCCTCGGCAGCAGTGCTTCAAACAAAGTTGGGTCACCTCGTTGGAACCCACCCCGGCCAATCCATGCAACAGCCAGGGCAGGATCTCTCATTTAGTCTCTAAACCTAAACTATATCACAGTGAAAGCTCCGCGTCAGCTAGGGGATTGAGGTAATTTGGGTGCCGTCGGATAATAACCTTTCCAACTGCTTCGCAGTTCGGAGGTCATCCGCTGCATCTCCGTCCATTCCTCTTCCGTAATTCGTTCCGGGCTGTAGCGTGCTTTCTCAAACAGCGCCAGAATCGGCGATACGGCAATCTCTGCACCGGCCACCGTCTTGTCCCAACGTGCAATCGATTCACGCAGCGTCTCATGTTCTTCGCGCCGCAGTCCCTTACGCTTCAGGAAACGCAGGAAACGCTCGGTCTCCAGCACGATTTTCTGATCGGGTGTCAGCGGTCCTCCCATACGCAGGCCCATAATGAAGAAGTAGATGGAGCGGCGGCGTACCCAGAGCAGATAGATGCCCCAAGCCGCAACCACTACAGCCGCAGCTGCAACGATGATGGGTGCAATGTTGGAGTTATCGTCTGTTGGTGTTACAGCCGCTGCCTGCTGCTCTTCTTCTTCCGGCTGATCCGGCTGCTGTTCCTGCTGTTCGGTGACATCGGCATCTGCCGGTGTGATCGATTCTTGCAGCAGAGGTACAGAGAATCCGCGGGTCGCTTCGACCGGTACCCAGCCATAATCGCCGAAGTATACTTCGGCCCAGGAGTGGGCGTTGGCGTTGGTGACTTCGTACTGCATGCTGTTTTCGTTGAATCGCTGCGGCACATCGCCGGTCGCGTTGCCCGGTGCATACCCTTTGACCCAACGAGCCGGAATTCCCTGCGAACGGGCCATCATAACCATCGCAGTCGAGAAGTAATCACAGTAGCCTTCCTTAATGTCAAACAGGAAGCTTTCTACGAAGTCATTGCTTTTCTTGCGGGTTAACGTCGGGTTGTTGGTGTACATATAATTCTGCTGCAGATACTGCTGAAGCAGATAGACCTTCTCGTACGGCGTCTTGCCGTTCTTGGTGACATCGGCTGCCAGATCGGTCACCCGCTTGGGAAATCCGCGTGGAACCTGCACATAACGGGAGTCCACTCCATTAGGGTAGAGCTGATCGAAGGTAGCCAGTTTAAGCTTATCGACCGGCACAATCGGCACTTCCGAGATGATTGTATACGTCTTCGGATAAACCATGGTTCCCCGGCCCGCGCGTTCCTGCCAATGCAGCTCGCTTTGCTCCGGTTTCCATTCCATTCGGGATTCGCCATTTTCAATATCGAGATTCTCGACCCGACTGATCGAATAAGCACCGAACAATACGGGATACGTATTCTCCGTCTGCATCGTCACGCGCTGCGTCACCGTCTTGGTTGGGGTCAGCGGCGCGGCATCACGCTCCAACGCCGTCTGCCGGGAGACCTGCTCCAGGGTTCCCCAACCACTGTCCGAGTCCCAGCCATTACCGGTATACGTCATGCGAGTCTCGCCGCGCCAGTAACTGCGTTCGGTCGATTCGATAGTCATAACCGGTGTAAAATCAAAGTTAAATCCGCCGCCCAGCTGTCCGTCCTCCCGACTGTAGCCGGAAGCGGAAGCCTGTCCCTGAAGCAGCCCACCTGCATTAAAGGCAACATCCGACGTCCCCTGGATCTGTCTCCAGGCTGTATAGGGATCGGTCAGAATAGGTTGGACGAACGGCATGTTGACGCCAGCCAGAATGACCAGCGAAAACACGACTGCCGTATTAATCAGCAGCTTGAACGGGTTGCGCCGAATCGCTTTCCAACCGCGAGGAAAACGGGTCTGGAAGCGCCGGAAATGATCGCAGACCAGCCAGGCCATGGTTGCGAAGACCACCCAGGCCACCTGCTTCCAGAGCAGGACGGTCGTAAAGGAATCCAGCGCAGCCATCGGCACGATATTCAGAAAAGCAAAAATCAAAATGCGCCGCTGACTGTTCACCAGCCGAATGAAAAATTCAAACAATAACCAAGCAATCAGCGCGAACCAGACGTAAGGGAACATCGCTTGAGAGAACTGCTCCGCTCGCTCTGCCAGATTCCCTTCCGGCTGGAAAATATCATAACGCTCCAGCGTTGTATACATAATCAGCACGAAAGAAGCGGCTTTTAGGCCGATTCTAAACCAGGACATCTCCGGCAGCAGCACATGAATGATCGCAACTGCCGTTAGCACGCCCAGTACCAGTGCATTGGTCTCGTCAAACCAGATCGTGCGTGTGTAAGTCAGCCATTGAATGGCCACAATCATTAACCAGACGGCAGATAATGCCGTATACCAGGACGATTTGAACGATTCTACCCATTTGTTCATCGGGTTCCTCCTTCCAATGCAGCAGGCAGCTCGTCCAGGCTGCCTGTTCGATAAGCCGCAACACCCTTGGCCCGCAGCGATGCGGTCCATTGTCTTGACGATTCTCCTTCACGTTCCGAAGCTTCCGCAATTTGCAGGTGACTCAGGCTCATCTGGTGGGTCTGGGCGAAACGCACCAGATCCATCACGGAACTGCCGTCAAGCGGCGTCACGATGACCAGCACTGCACCTCGTGGAAGCTGTTTTAATGTAGACTCAAGCGCGGCAAGAAGCGATCCGCCGCCCTTGGGGTCCAGATCCACCAGATGATCCATCATGGCGTGCAGCCGGGAACGTCCCTGTGTCGGTTCAAACACCTGCACGCTGCGTCCCAGTGAACACAAGCCCATTGGAATATTTTCACGACCTCCATATTCCAGCAGCGAAGCCGCCGTTGAGACTGCGGTCTCGAACTGTCTGGAAGAATGATAATGGTCTTCAAACGCGTCCAGCACAATCATTGTCTTGGGAATCGATTCGTATTCAAACTCCTTCGACTTCCACTCACCCGTTCGTGCAGTGGCGTTCCAATGTATCCGCGAGATGCGATCGCCGTAGACGTAATCGCGTACGCCGCCAACCTGATTGGTCTCTCGCCCGCTCACATTCCCGACAGACTGGGGGCCAAGCAGCCGATTTCGACGATCCAGCAGCTGCCATCTGGCGATATGCACCGTTCGTGGCAGCACACGGAATTCTCCCCGCGCTGCAAAAGAACCCCGATGTTCAATCAGACCAAAAATATCCTCGGTCACACATTCCGTATCCGCAAACGCATAACGTCCCCGTTCAAGCGGCGGCGTCTGGAACAGCAGTTCACCGCGCCCATTAATGCTGGGCACCAGACTTTCTTCAAACGACCAGGTTTCACCGCTGTGACGCTTGAGCGTCTCACGCACAATGACGTAAGGCAGAGGGAGAAATCCGGGGATCTCCAGCCGCAGCCGTACACGGATCTGATCGCCTGCATGCAGCACGCCGCCCCAGTCGCCCATTCCTCCGGAGAACTGCCGTTCCCCGCGAGTCCGACCAATTCCATTCAGACCGCCAAACAACAGATAGAGGCCAAACAGCGTGACCATGGCAAACAGCATGATCGAGGTCTTGCCTCCCTGGAACAATAAATAAAACAAACAGCAGATCCAGACCGAAATCAGCATCGACATTCGGACTGGTGACAGTTTCGGTTTGAAGAGATTCCAGATGCCCTTCATTCGTCAGCGCCCCATCGACACCGGCACGCTGCTGGCTGCCAGCAGATTGCGGATGAGCGACTCGGCGTTCAGGCTGTCAAGCCGCGCTTCCGGACGGATCAGGATACGGTGCGGCAGCACGTAAGGAGCCAGCTCCTTGATGTCGTCCGGCAGAACGAAATCCCGCTCATTAATGAAGGCATAGGCCTTGGCCGCCAGCGTAAAGGAAATCGACGCACGCGGACTGGCTCCCAGCAGCACCGATGGATGTTCACGGGTCGCTCGGATAATCCCCAGCATGTACGTGGTGACCGCTTCACTCATATGCACCTCGCGCACCTCACGCTGGATGCCGGCGATCGTCTCCATATCGGTAACCGCACGCAGCTGATCGGCGGGTTGGCCGATCCGATTGGCGGTAATCAGATTTTTCTCTGTTTCCAGATCCGGATAACCCATGTGCAGCTTCATCATAAAGCGGTCAAGCTGCGCTTCCGGCAGCACATAAGTCCCTTCAAAATCAATCGGGTTCTGCGTTGCACACAGCATGAAGGGATGCGGCAGCGGATGCGTCTCTCCGTCTACGGTTACGCTGCGTTCTTCCATGGCTTCCAGCAGCGCGGATTGGGTCTTGGTCGTCGCACGGTTGATCTCATCCGCCAGCAGAATATTGGACATGATCGGTCCCGGACGAAATTGGAAACGTTCTTCACGGGGATGGTAAATGGCGACGCCGGTAATGTCCGTTGGCAGCAAGTCGGGGTTACATTGTACACGCCGATATACGCCTTCCATCGAACGTGCCAGCGCTTTAATCATCTGCGTCTTGCCTGTACCCGGAACGTCCTCAATCAGGACATGTCCTCCGGCAAGCAGTGCGGTCATGAGCAATTTTATCTCAAAGGTTTTCCCTAATATACAGGACTCAAGATTGGATCGAACGGCAGTCACAATCTGCATTGATTCAGAACTTACGGACATATGGCCAGCCTCCTCAGTCATTCTCCTGCAAGAAACCACAAACGGCAGGTATGCTTATATATTGTACATGATCGACAGGGTGAACGCACATTTCCTGCCGGAAAAAGCGGATTATGACGAATCCCGTGAAGTTGCGTACACTTCCGTGACTTTTTCTGCATAACCCGGCATACTAGAAGAGGCAGCGGACGTGGGGAACTCCACGTCCCAATTTTATGATGGGAGCGTGCAAGCATGAATAACGAAACATTGGCATTATTTAAGGAACTGACGGAATTCCCGGCGGCTCCGGGATTCGAGCGCGAACTGCGCGGACTGGTAAAGGAGAAACTTTCGGCTTATACCCAAGAATTTGTACAGGATCGTCTGGGCAGTCTGTTTGGTGTCATGCGTGGTCAAGAGGACGGCCCCAAGGTTATGGTTGCCGGCCATTTCGATGAAGTAGGTTTCCTGGTCAATGGAATCACGGAAACCGGATTGGTACGCTTCCAGCCTCTGGGCGGCTGGTGGAGCCAGGTCGTCCTCGGACAACGCCTGCAGATCATCACCGAAAACGGTCCCGTGGTTGGGGTCGTCGGCTCAACGCCCAAACATTTGTTAGGCGAAGCGGAAGCCAATCGCCCGGCGGACATCAAGACCATGTATATCGATCTGGGCGCTGACGATCGCGCAGAGACGGAAAGTTTCGGCGTCAAGGTCGGCCAGCAGGTGCTGCCAATCTGCGAATTCACACCGCTGTCCAACCCCAAGAAAATCATGGCCAAAGCCTGGGATAATCGTTATGGCGTCGGTCTTGCCATTGAACTGATGAAGGAACTGCATGGGGAACAGCTGCCGAATACCCTCTACAGTGGAGCTACTGTGCAGGAGGAAGTCGGTCTGCGCGGCGCCAGAACCGCAGCCAATCTGATTCAGCCGGACATTTTCTTCGCGCTGGATTGCAGTGCGGCAAATGACATGACCGGTGATCGCAATCTGTTCGGACATCTGGGACAGGGTGCCCTGCTGCGCATCTTCGATCCGACGATGATTACCCACCGCGGACTGCTGGAATATGTACAGGACACGGCATCTACACATAAAGTCAAAGTACAGCCGTTTATCTCTCCAGGCGGCACGGATGCGGGTCAGGTTCATCTCAGCGGCATCGGTGTACCATCCACAGTGATTGGCATCTGCGGTCGTTATATTCATACTTCGTCGTCGATCATCCATACTGATGATTATGCGGCAGCCAAGGAACTCCTTGTCCGTCTGGTACGGGGACTTGACCGCACAACCCTGAATACCATTATCGAAAGAGCCTAGTACCTTGATCGAATTAAATGTAAGGATTGCGTTTATTGGAAACACACACGGTTCAAGCGGGTTTTCGAGGAGCGTAACCTAACCTCTTGATCGATCAAGGGACCAGTACAGCCGAAAAGTCAAACAAACGTCAAAAAAACCAGAGCTTTTTCAAAATTTTTAACCTTTGATTGCCAAAAAACCATCAGAAAAAGCTATACGCCATCCGATATAAGTCTCAAGGGGTGGTTTTAGTGGCAACTAAAGGACAAACTTTCTGCAAGTACAGCTACGAAACGAAGCTTAGAGCCGTCCAAATGCGTATGGACGGAATGACGAAAAAGCAGGTGGCAAAAGAGCTGGGCATCTATGATCTCAATCGTTTGAAGATTTGGATGCGCAAGTATAAAGCGGAAGGCGAACTAGGTCTTATTGACCATAGAGGCAGACGGGAAGACGGTTTCCTGGAAGCGGATTTCGCTGAAAATGAGCTGACTGCTCAGACGGTTTGATGACTTTTTGTTTCTTTCTTTCTCGCATCATGCACAAAAAGCGGCAGAACCCAATTCAAGCTGAACGATCAGCAGGGGGAGGCCGCTTTTTGGCGTATACATGTACCGTTCGCAATCAACCTGTCCCAGGATGACACAATTCTGGTCCAGATTGACGGATCGATGCAAATTCTACATAATGTTCCCGTACGATGACTTGCAAGGTTGAAACGGAGGTTCTTCACGTGATTGATGCTTTTTTTTCATCGTCCATTCTTGAACCATTTACGGCATTTTCTCCTGCTCATCTGACGGCATTGGCCCTGTTTGTCGCAGCAGCCTGCTTGTTATTTGTCTATCGTAACCAGATTCGCACCCGTTCCCGATGGGCATTTGCGCTGCGTATGACTCTGCTTGCTGTATTGGTTCTGACTGAGGCGTCCCTGCATATCTGGTATATCGCATGCGGCGTATGGAGCGCTCAATATACACTGCCGCTTGAGCTGTGCAGCCTGATGCTGCTGACCGCCATTCTCATGCTGATTACACGCAGCCGCTTTCTGACCGGTCTGGTGTTTTTTGCTGGAATCGGCGGAGCCATGCAGGCTTTAATTACACCCAATCTGGCTTATACCTATCCGCATTTTCGGTTTGTGCAGTTTTTTGTCGCACATGCCGCCATCATTCTGTCTGCATTGTATATGGTCTGGATTGAACGCTTCCGCGCCACCTGGCGAACCGTATTCATAGCGATGCTGTCGTTAAATGGAATCGCACTGATCGTTTATGTTATCGACCGACTTCTGGACGCCAACTATATGTTCTTGCGCGGCAAGCCGGACACGCCTTCGGTACTCGACATGTTTGGCGATTATCCGCTGTATCTCCTAGCGGAGGAAGCGCTTGCATTGATGACCTTTACCCTGCTGCATGTGCTATTCTTCGTGCTTCCGCAACTTCTGGGACGGGGACGGAATTCCTGACGATCACAACAGCGACTCGGCACCATCGACATAAATTTTCGTGCCGCTGACATGAGAAGCTTCGTCGGAAGCCAGGAACAGAACCAACTTGGCCACCTCTTCTGCTTGTCCCGGCGCTCCCTTGAGCGGATGACTGCCTTCCGGATATTCGACGGGAATGGAGATTTCCTCCAGATCATCACTTGGAAACGTATTTTTGCTGATATTCGTCTCGATGGCGCCCGGACAGATAACGTTCACCCGGATCTTGTAACGAGCCAGCTCCAGCGCCGCCATCTTGGCGAAAGCGACCTGACCGGCTTTGGATGAGGAATACGCCGAGAAGCCCGTCCCCGAGAAGATGCGGTTGCCGTTGATCGAACTGGTCACGATTACGCTGCCGCCCTCTTTTTTCAGATAGGGAATAGAATATTTGAGCGTCAGGAAAGTTCCCCGCAGATTGGTCTGAAGCGTCTTGTCCCATTCGTCCACTTCCATCGTCTCGATGGGCGCCATGGTGCCATTGATTCCCGCATTAGCGAAAACGATGTCGATTCGTCCCCACTTTTGCCCCACCTGGTCGATGGCCTGCTGTACGGATTGAGGATCGGACACATCACACTCGACCACGATAGCTTCACCACCAGCTTGTTCAATCGCCTGCCGGGTCTCCTGCGCAGTATCCGATGTAATCTCAAGCAGAGCAACCTTCGCCCCTTCTTTGGCCAGTCGGATCGCGCTTGCTTTGCCAATGCCCGAACCCGCTCCTGTAACTACAGCTGCTTTTCCGTTAAGTGCTCCTGTTGTCATGGTGTTCTCCTCCTTCGTGGAATGGTGTTCGGCTTCCTGGGGCTGTATGTGATCCCAATTATCGGTAACCCCTCTATCTCCCCTGTGAAACTCTTATCATAAGGATTGGATAAAAAATGGAGACGCAGCAGCGTCGTCCATTCATCGATTCAGATGTTCTCAGCGGCGGCCTGTGAGCCGGTAGACCGCAGATTGGTAAGGAAGCAGATGGAGCCAGAATTGTTCTTCAACCTTCCGGATCACTTGTTCTTCAGGCGAAATCTCCGAAGACAAAGACTTCAAAGGTGCCGGCCGACTGTCCAACAGCTTCTCCGCTCCTTCTTGCCATTGCTCTGCCCACTTCGCTTCAAACCGGCATGTACGTGTCTGATCGGAGAAATTAATCAGGATCAGCCACCGTTCCTCCTCAAGCTCCCGTACATAAGCCGTCAACCATTCGTCTTCCAGATCCAGCATGTTCAGATCGCCATATACCGGAACCCGCGATTCCTTGCGCAGCTCGATCAGACGCCGATAATGATGGAACACTGAAGAAGAATCCTGAATTTCTGCTTCCACGTTTGAGGCTCGACCCGTAGGACTTAGAGGAATCCATGGCGTGCCGGTGGTGAATCCTGCCTGTGAGCCCTCCGACCAATGAATCGGTGAACGGGCACCGTCCCGGCTGCGGGCATGGAGACTGGCCAGCACTTGATCGGCCGGTTCTCCCTGAGCAACGCGGCGCCGATAAGCCGCCACCGTTCCTTTGTCCCGGTAATCATCCGGGGAGCGGTAATTGGCGTTCCTCATGCCCAGTTCCTCGCCTTGATAGACTAATGGAGTGCCGGGAAGTGTATGCAGGAAGGTTCCAATGGCTTTGGCTGCTGCATCGCTTAAGGATTGAGCTTCTTCGCCTTCTTCCTCGCTCCCAAACAGCGTGCCAACCATACGCGGATGATCGTGTGTGCTCAGATAGAGCGCATAGGCGCCGCGACCAAACACTTCTTCATTCCAGCGAACAACGCTTTCTTTGAGCATGGCCGGGGTCCAATCGGAATCGATTTTCCATGGATCGCTGAAGTCTTTGCCCAAACGAATCAATTCCATCTGAAGCACCATATCCATCTCCCGACGCTCCGGTGCCGTATAACGAACCACTTCGTCCATGGTTACAGTCGGCGCTTCGCCAAGCGTCAAGGTACCCGGGTACCGACCGAATGTCTCGTCATGAAGTTCCCGCAGCAGCTCATGAATCCGTGGACCATTTTTATAAAACTGCTGGCCGCGAGGGTGTCTGGCTTCTTCGGGTGCATCCGGGAACGCCGGGTCCTTGGAGATCATGTTGATCGCATCCAGCCGAAAGCCATCCACGCCTTTATCCAGCCAGAAGGTAATCATCTTGTACAGATCCCGGCGCATCTTCTCGCTCTCCCAGTTGAGATCCGGCTGCTTTTTATCGAAAATGTGCAGGTAATATTCACCCGTTTGTTCGTCGAACTCCCAGGCCGATTCCTCAGAGAAAGAACGCCAGTTATTGGGAGGGCCTCCATCTTCCGCCGGGGCTTTCCAAATGTAATACTCACGGTACGGATTATCTTTGGACGATCGGGATTGTTCAAACCAGGAATGTTCATCTGACGTATGATTGATGACAAGATCCATGATGAGCTTGATGTCGCGTTCGTGTAATTTTTCGATCAGCTGCTCCAATTGTTCCATCGTTCCGTACGCGTCGTGAATCTTATAGTAATCCCGAATGTCGTATCCGTTGTCTTCCATGGGCGAATCACACACGGGACCGATCCAGACTGCACTCACGCCAAGCTCGGCGAGATAGTCCACTTTTTCCAGCATCCCGCCAAGATCTCCCCAACCATCTCCATCACTGTCTTTGAAGCTGGGTGGATACAGCTGATACAATACCCCTTCTTTCCAATAGTCTGTCGATCCCTGCTCCTGCTTGTTCTGCATCCTTCTCCTCCTTATTCTTCTGCCGCGGCTCATCCCTGTGCTTGACCCTAACCCGGAAGCCGCTTTCTGTTTAGGGGATAACCGGAAACACACAAAGTTAAACAGCGGGGGTTGCTAGGACCCGGAATCAAGTTGAATTTCAGCTTCATTTTCAGAAATCCATTTATTTGTATGTCGGAATCATGTCGTAATATTAAAGGATAAATGTCGTATCGTCTGAGTGAACTCCGCTCATACCTATGCTATTTTAAGTAGGGTAATGTCAGAATTTTGGATAGGAATCAGAGGAGGGTTAACATTGGCCATTCGCATAGGCAAGATCAGTCTGTGGCATGTGCATGCCTGGGATTACATTGGACAGGCGCAGCAGCACCCCGATACGGAGATTACAGCCGTCTGGGATGAAGTGCCTGAACGCGGCCGCGAGGCGGCAGCCAAGCTGGGTGTACCTTACTATGAGACGCTGGACGATATGCTCAGCTCCGGTGACGTCGATGCCGTAATTGTAGACGCGCCGACCAACCGTCATCGGGAAGTGATGATCGCAGCCGCTCGGGCGGGCAAACATATCTTTACGGAAAAAGTCATTGCGCCAACGGAAGCCGAAGTGACGGACATTCTTGAGGAAGTCAAGCAGTCCGGCATCAAACTAACCGTCTCGCTGCCCCGGCTGAACGACAGCTATACGCTGGCCATTCAAGATATTTTGAATCGTGGGCTGCTCGGCCAGATTACGTACGTGCGGGCGAGATTGTCGCATGACGGCGCATTGGCAAACTGGCTGCCGGAACACTTCTACAATGCTGAACAATGCGGAGGCGGCGCCCTGATCGATCTGGGCTGCCATCCGATGTATCTGTCTGCGCTGTTCCTTGGCGAACCGATTACGGGCGTCAGCGCCAACTTTGGCTACATAACAGGCAAGGAAGTGGAAGATAATGCGCTGGCGACGCTGCATACGGCTTCCGGTGCCATCGCTTCTGTGGAGGCCGGGTTCGTCAATGCCTACTCACCGTTTGCTGTGGAAGTCCATGGCACGGAAGGTACACTATTGTACGGAACGCCAGAGAGCAAGCTGCTGCTTCGCAGCAAAAAAGACGCAAACGCTTCCGAATGGACGGAACAATCCCTGCCAGGCAGCCGGGAAAGTGCCTTTGAGCAGTGGGTACATCACATTCAAGGCAACACGGAAGCTTCGGAGAATATCGCGGCAGCCGTTCAATTGACCCGTCTGATGGAAGCTGCCAATCGTTCCGTCCGAGAAGGACGGATGATCTCGCTTCAAGAATCGGAGCATTAAGATGGCAAGCCGCTTTGTTCGTCCCCCTTTCCCCTACGAAGTCATGTTTGACAAATGGGATCTGCTTGAACGTCTGGACATTGCCGTCGCCTGGGGACATTACGAGATTCGGGTGCTTCGCTTCCATCTGACCTCTTTTGAACCGGGACGAATCATCAATTTCCATAATCATTCGACCTTTGAATTCCATTTCATTCCGCGCGGCGGAGGACGCGTGATTCTGGGCGATCAACCCTATTCGCTGTCGGAAGGTCTGCTCTATCTGACCGGCCCCGGCGTCATGCACTATCAGGAGGCTGACCCGCAGCGGGCGATGGATGAGCTGTGCCTGCACGTGGACATTGTGCCCCGGCATAATCCGGCCGCCGATCCGTGGGAGGCAGCGGAAGCCGAGGAATGTATGCAGAAGCTGAATACGCTGCCGCTTCGGCCCACTCAGGATACGCATGGAGCCATGCCGTGTTTTCTGGAAGCCTACCTGGCCTGTGAGAACAAACGCATCGGCTACTATACCGACATCAAACGTCAGGTCATCGGAATTCTATTGAAAACGATCCAGGCGTACGATTCCGGCGATATGAGCACGGAAGTGCCCAGCCGCGACATGCTCGCCTACCGTTATGAGTATGCCGTCCGCTACATGGAAGCCAATTATACAGCCGGACTTCGGCTCGAAGATGTCGCCGAAAAGCTGGATCTCAGCTCCCGGCAGCTTCAGCGCATCTTCCGCGATGTGAATCCACAGCGCCCATTCAGCCGCGTGCTCGAAGACATTCGACTGCGTGCGGTCTGCGATCGTCTGCGCACCAGCAGCCTGTCGATTGAACGCATCGCCGAACTGGAAGGGTTCTCTACCGCCGCTTATCTGCATACCGTATTTCGCAAACGCATGGGCATCTCGCCTTCCGTTTATCGGCGGTCTGTACAATCTGAAGGGGAACGCGAACCATTGGAACTCTTGAAGTGAAGCTTTAAGGTAACGCCATAATTTTTTTCAACTTTCTAAATGAGGTGACGACAAATGAGCAAAACCTATAAAATCGGTATCGTCGGCTGCGGCGGAATCGCCAACGGCAAGCATCTGCCCAGCCTGAGCAAGCTGTCCCATGTAGAGCTGGTGGCGTTCTGCGACATCGTACCGGAGCGTGCGGAAGAAGCGGCAGCCAAATATGGGGTGGAAGATGCCGCCGTCTACAGCGATTTCAACGAACTGCTGAAGGACGAGTCGATCGACATCGTGCATGTCCTGACGCCCAACGAATCCCACGCTCGCATCTCCATTGCAGCGCTGGAAGCCGATAAGCATGTCATGTGCGAGAAGCCGATGGCGAAGACGGCAGCCGAAGCACGGCAGATGGTCGAAGCCGCCAAAGCCAGCGGCAAAAAGCTGACCATCGGCTACAATAACCGTTTCCGGCGTGACAGCCAGCATCTCAAGCAGATCTGCGAAGCGGGTACACTGGGCGACATCTATTACGCACGCGCCCACGCGATTCGCCGCAGGGCCGTACCGACATGGGGAGTCTTTCTGGATGAAGAAAAACAAGGCGGAGGTCCGCTGATCGACATTGGCACCCATGCGCTCGACCTGACGCTGTGGATGATGGACAATTACAAACCCAAGGTCGTCCTGGGCACCGCCCATCATCAACTGTCCCAACGCGAAAATGCGGCGAACGCCTGGGGCCCTTGGGACCCAAGCAAATTCACGGTTGAAGATTCCGCATTTGGCATGATTGTCATGGAAAACGGAGCGACTGTGGTGCTCGAATCCAGCTGGGCGCTGAACACACTGGACATCGACGAAGCCAAATGCAGCCTGAGCGGCAGCGAAGGTGGCGCTGACATGAAGGGTGGACTGCGGATCAACGGCGAAGAGTTCGGCCGTCTGTATACCAAGGAAGTCGAATTGTCTTCCGGCGGCGTGGCGTTCTACGAAGGCAAGGCTGAAAACGATGCCGATCTGGAGATGTACCGCTGGATCGAAGCCATCGACCAGGACCTAACTCCTGTCGTGACACCGGAACAAGCCTGCGTCGTCTCTGAGATTCTGGAAGCCATCTACGAATCTGCACGTACAGGCAAAGCCGTGTATATGAACGGAGCGGAAGCTTGAGCAGCAAGCAGATTTAAACAGAAACCGTGTATCCTTTGAGCATGATTCGCATAAAAAAACGCGTCCTGGCCTCTGCCTGGAACGCGTTTTTTATTACTCTATCGTGTACAGCTGCTCTAACCAAGCCGGCGTAAACACCGCCGCCGTCTCGAAGAAGCGAAAGCGAAGTTCGTCTTCCTGATTTTCCGGCGGCATCTCTTTGTACCAGTCGGCTTCCCGATCTTCTTCGCGCATGATTCTGGACCGCCATAGCAGCATTCCCAGCTCCGGGAACAGATACCGGAATCCCAACTCCGCATCTTCATCCCTACGATAAGGAGAAAGCGCGTCAAGCCGCGCGATCAATTCTTCGGCAGGCGTACGAAATAGATCCATTCCAGCATAGATACAGTCAAATTCGATTTCCCCCGATCCGGAAACTTCGATGAACGCCGCATGATCTGCTACATATTCACATTGAATAGCAAAAGGACTCTGCGCAGTGTAAGCCTCAACCTCCGCCTGGGTCATCCCAAGCTCCAGCATGCCAATTGACTTTCCAGGTATGACCTTCTGATCGACTCTCATCCTTTGTAAACCTCCTGAATGTAAAGGAAGGGAACGCTCCGCCGAGCGTCCCCTTCCTGGTTTTCCTTCATCCGTCTACAGACGGCTGAAGAGCAATTACTGTTCGTCTTTGGATGCCGGCGGTGTATTGGTCGTAGGGGAATCGGCTTCTGATTCCGGATCGGACGTTGGCGGCGTAGAGACCTCTGCCTCGGCCGTCGCCGGTTCCTGTCGTTCATCAGGTTCCAACCATAGATCTTCAGCCGTTTCATTCAAGCTGACATCTTCCGCCCCTGCATCAGACTCTGCACGAGGCGATGAGGACGGAGTGCCGATCTCCGTATCCGCCTCTCCTGCGTCTGTAGACCCTTCACCAGCCGACCCAGTCCCATCTTCATCGGCTGATAGAACCTCCGCTGCCTGACGAGCGGCCTCCTCTTCGGCCTCACGGGCGGCTTCCACGGCGGCGCGTTCCGCCGCTTCCTGCTCCAGGCGGGCGAATCGCTCCTGCTGCGCCGGAATATCCGCCTCAGCCAGCGCTTCGGCCGATACGCGGAATTCGCCGCTGCGAATCCGAATACGCACCCAATCGCCGGTGATAGCGCCCAGATCGATATAACGATCCGCCGCGATGTCTTTTTTCTCCCATTCTTCGTGTCGGACAATAAAGCCCAGGCTGAGCACATCCGGTGCGACTTCCAGCAGCACATCGGCTACGCCGTTTGACACATCTGCGAAGTCAACCCGCCGGCTGCCGAACGCCGCCCCCCAGACCCAGAGGTTCCAACCGGCATAGTCCCCGTCTTCCCGCTCATATTCCAGAATCAGTCGACGCGGCGTATACTCGCGTACTTCCAGCGCCAACTGCGCCTGCACGCCTTCACCAAATACCGAGATGACGGCACGCCCCGGACGAACACCGGTCACCCGGCCCGCCTGATTGACCGTAGCGATCCCGACATCGCTGGAACGCCATTCCAAGCGGGAGGCCGACATGGGATTGCCGAACGGGTCTTTGGGCTGGGCACTTAACTTGAGGCTGCGTCCGACATACAGACGCCGTACGCCTTCTTCAATCGTAATGCCGATCTGATGGATGGTCCGGCGTTCGATCAACAGAGCAGTGCTGCTGCGCATGTCGCCGCATACGGCAGTAATCAGCGCCCGTCCCATCCCAATCGTCCAGGCCGAGCCGTCTCGCCGGATGATAATTTTCTCCGGGTCGGACGAATGATACGACACTTCTGCCTCCGGCATCCGCCGCCCTCGCTGATCGCGGACAGTCGCACGCAGGAACAGCTTCTCGCCGGGCTGGACGACACCTGGCATGTTCTCCCACTCCAGCAGAGCCGGCTCTGGCGTATAATCATCTTCCTCATCATACAGCACCATGCTGGACAAAGCGGGAACGGCTACAAAATCCGAAGCTTCGCCCAGCACCTGAGTACCTGCCCGGCGTCCATCAACCACGATCTTCCACGGACGGCCGCGTGCAGGCAGTTCGATCGTCTGCTCGGACTCCGAGGCATTGTGCACAACTACAATCGTCTTCCACAGATCCCCGCCTGCATGATCGTTCAGCGTAAATCCTACGACTCCGCCGTGCATACGGAACACATCCATATGTTTTTCAATGTCCCCGCGCGTCTTCAGGCGGAATCCGCGATGCGAACGCCTCAGATCAATCAAGCCGCGCATATAATCATGAACGGCATGGAAGCGGTCTTTGTTGTTCCAACGAATAGCATTAATCAGGTCGGGACTCCGGTAGCTGTTATGATCGCCAAACTTGCTGCGCAGCAGTTCATCTCCCGCACTGATAAAAGGAACACCCTGAGCCGTGAGCAGAATCGAATAAGCCAGCAGCTGACGCTTGACCAGATTGTGCTCCAGCGGATCTTCTTCACCCAGCATCGCATACGGATTGCTGGCTTCCACCGCCTGCGCGACGGTCATCCCCTGGGAAGGCTTACCGTTATCAAAGGAGACAAAGCTGGCCTGCTCCCAGTATCCCCGCGACTTAATCAACTTGTCCCAAAGGATCAGATTATCGTGTGCGGTCACATAGTTGATGCTCTCCGCAGGCTCCGCCGCAAAATCATGCACCGAGCCGCGCAGTCCCTGGGCGATACTGCCTTCCTTGTCGGGAGCGCCGCTGATGAATCCGGTGCCCCAGCCGTCTCCGTCGCCTTTAATCGCATTGCGGAAGTTATCGTTGAAGACGGAGAATCCGCCGCCCTGCTGCGCCCCCTTGAGCGTCAATTCCCGAAGGGGCGAGTCCAGCGCCGTCCACGGCTCCCCATAGATCAGAATGGACGGGTCCACCTTCTCATGCAGAACCGAAGCGATTGTCCGCATGGTCGTCGTGTCGATCAGTCCCATCAAATCGAAGCGGAATCCGTCCACATGATATTCCTCTGCCCAATAGAGCAGCGAATCGAGGATATATTTGCGAACCATCGGACGCTCCGTAGCCAGCTCATTGCCCACGCCCGAGCCGTTGCTGAGTTGGCCGTACTTGTTGAACCGGTAGAAATATCCGGGAACGACCGGATCAAAAGGCCCGTCTTCGACCGAGAACGTATGGTTGAACACGACATCCACGATGACGCGAATCCCATGGGCATGCAGCGATTGGACCAGCTTTTTGAGTTCGACGATTCTTGCTTCCGGGTCATGCGGGTTGGACGAATAAGAACCTTCCGGCACGTTATAATTCTGTGGATCGTATCCCCAGTTATAAGCTTCCGGCGTCACATCACATTCGTTGACCGTACAGAAATCATAGACGGGAAGCAGATGGACATGCGTGACGCCAAGCTCCTGCAAATGATCGATGCCAATCTTGCGCCCGCCGCGAGTCTGAATTCCTTTTTCGGTAAAAGCCAAATATTGTCCCGAGTGGTTCATCTTCGCATCCTGGGAAGCGGAGAAGTCGCGGACATGCAGCTCATACAGCACCGAATCGACCGGATGACGAAGCGGAGGACGCATATCATTCTCCCAGCCTTCAGGGTCGGTACGCCGCATATTTACAATGGCTCCTCGCTGGGCATTGGCTGAGGCCGCCTTCGCATAAGGATCAACCACATAGCGGCTGTTCTCATGATCGCCAATCTTGTATGTGATATGGTACAGATAATAATGACCTTCCAGATCGCCCGGGACCACAATGCTCCATACCCCGTATTCGTCTTCCTCCATTGTCAATTCGCGGCCGCCGTCGTGGTTTTTTACGCGCCCTACCGCATCGTATTCTCCTTCATCTTCGTAGATGACCACGCGAACTTTCTCTGCGCCTGGCACCCAGACCTTGAAGGTACAGTATTGAGGGGAAAACGTCAGCCCAAGATCCCCATAGGGATAAGCTTCAAAATCCGGACAATCCAATGTGTCGTTAAAACTCAGCATATCAGCCATATTTCGTTCACCCCTTATTCGAGTTGTTCGCTCTTTCTGCGGTGTTTATGTTTTATTTTAGCAAACATTCGTTCGGATTTCTGTTCTTTTTCTGTTCTCTCTTGTAAAAAGCCTCATCCGTCTTTTCAATTTTACCCGACTCTGTACAGAGCGACCACCTCAAGTTTCTCTACTCCTGTTCATCTCTCTCTTTTCTTTTTAGTCTTTCCTGGATTTATCCTTCCTTGTTAACCTGACTTACTTATTGTATATTTGGACGAAAAAAGGCAACTGTACGCAGCGTTTTCAACCTTTATCCGTGTAACCCCTTTTATGGCAGCGCAAAAAGCAGAGCGTGAACCCCGCTCTGCCCCTGAATCCTTCCTTCGTTCGATCCTTAATCGTTCAGCCGCAAACCCAGAATGACCAAATCCCGCTCGATGCCATCCAGCACCGCAACGCGCGGCAGATGTCCCCAGGACTCGAATCCGTATTTGCGAAGCAGACCCAGACTTGGCTCGTTATGACCAAAGACAAAACCAAGCAGCGTATTGACCCCAAGAGCCGGACTTTCCGCGATCGCTTTTTCCAGAAGACGACTCCCCGCTCCCGTACCGCGCATGGATTCATCGACATAAATACTGACTTCTGCGGTCGCATCATAAGCCGGTCGTCCATAAAACGATTGCAGGCTGATCCATGCCCGTACCTGTCCATCCTGCTTCATCACCCAGAGCGGACGGCGGGAAGGCTGGTGTTCCTCAAACCAGGTATGGCGGCTCTCCACAGTAATGGGTTCCAGATCGGCAGTCACCATGCGTCCGGCGATGGTTGAATTATAAATCTCCACAATGGCCGGCAGATCGGCGATTGTCGCCAATTCGATCACGGACGGAGAGAGTTTGCTGGACACTGTAGATTGGAATGTATGGCTCTCGGATGGATTCATGGACTCGACCTCTTTATCTGTTAGTTTTTCTGACATGCAAAATCGAATGGTGGAACCTGTCTCTAGGGAGCCAGCCCCACCTCGCGTTCACTCCACTCCCAGAGTCGTAGAGCCGTCTCATCATCCTCGGCTTTTCGATTCAGGCGATGGGGTTGACTGCGGTAAAAATATTCACGCGAAATGCCCGAAACTTCGGGGCTGTCTGCGAGATAAACGGCCGTAGAAGCGCCCTCTTCAGGAGTCTGAAAAGCAGGCAGCTTGCCCAGTGCACGATACACACCCTGACCGAACCCGGTTCCCCGGTTTACGCCAAGCTGAGTAAGTACGGCACCCGGATGAAGCGAATTGACCACGATGCCTTGTTCATGCACACGCAGCGCCAGCTCGCGGGCAAACAGAATATTGGCCAGCTTGGACTGCCCGTAAGAGCGAATCACATTGTAGTGCTGACGCAGATGTGGATCTTCAAAGTCAATCTTCCCTGCCTTGTAAGCTCCGGAAGCCACGACTATAATTCGTCCATCACTAGATGTCTTCATCAGATCCAACAGCAGATTCGTCATCAAAAAATGACCCAGATGGTTGACGCCCAGCGCCAGCTCGAATCCATCTTGTGTCTCCTGACGTTTGGGACTCACCACTCCTGCGTTGTTAATCAGGACATCCAGAGTGCTGACGCGTCCATGCACATCATCGGCAAAACGCCGAATGGAAGCCAGATCCGCCAGATCGCACAGAACCAGTTCCGCTGAACCTGATCCTCCTACCGCTTCCACCTGGCGCAGCGCTGCTTCGCCCCGCGCCTGGCTGCGGCACGCCATCAATACCCGATAACCACGTGCTGTAAGCTCCCTTGAGGTTGCCAGTCCCATACCGGAATTGGCTCCGGTCACCAGCGCTGTTTTGGCCGTCACTGCGTCATCCTCCTTTTCAGGCTGCCCAATTAGAGTAGGAACCCGTCGATCACTGCTGCCTTTCCCTCCATCTTAAACCAGCCTCACCTCGGTGACAATGTGCAGGTACAAGAAAAAGCCTGCACAAATGCGCAGACTTTTAACGTTCAAGCGAGAACAAAAGGGACTAGTCCTGGTTCTCCGCTTCGTATTGCTCAGGAGTCAGCAGAGCGGACAGCAGACCTTCGGCTTCGCCGTCTGGTTGAATCTCAATCATCCAGCCTCCATCATAAGGAGCGCTGTTGACCAGTTCCGGCTCCTTGTCCAGCGCGCCGTTAACCGCTACGATTGTGCCCCCAACCGGACAAAACAGCTCCGATACCGTCTTCACCGATTCGATGGAACCGACTTCTGCTTCCGCCGCAACTTCCTTGCCTTCCGCAGGCAGCTCGACAAATACGATGTCTCCCAGCTGATGCTGCGCAAAATCAGTAATGCCCAGACGCAGATTGCCGTTCTCCAACTTTTGCACCCATTCATGATCCTTGGTGTACCACAGGCCTGCTTTCACTTCACTCATCGTCCGCTTCGCTCCATTTCGATGTATTACCGAATATTCGGCAGGTAAAAACTTTAGTATGTTCGGGATTTTTCCGCGTTTTTAGCTTACGGCAGCCAAATTGGTGTGTCAATGTTCCTGACAATATTTTTCGTAAAATTCAAACTTCTGTTGACAACGACGGGGGCCATCCCTTAATAATTAGGATAAAGCATTTGATCCGCATTTGGCAAAATCATGACTTGGACGACATACGCATAGGCGAGTGAAAGCACAGGGAGAGAGCACCGGGAGCATAGACTGCCCGCAGGTGCCGCCGAAGGAGTAAGCCGAAACGTCGTGATTCAAGCGGCGAGGTGAATCTCTCAGGCAAAAGGACCTTTGCCGGACGCCACTCTGGAGAGCATCCGCGCGCTGCCGGCACCTGCCGAAATCGTTGGCGGATCACCCAAGGGGAAACCTGCCGATCCAGGCGGGGTAACTCTCAGGTATCAAGGACAGAGCCTCTAAGAACAGGCCCGACGTTTCCGATTGCGGAAGCGGGGCCGGTCTTTGGGGACCTGTCCTTTTTTGTGTGCCAGACCTCAATATGGGATGTAACGACTACAATTCGATTACGAAGGAGACGGTTAAACGATGACTTCCCTCAAGCGAACCCCGCTCTATCCGCTGTATGCGGAGACCGGAGAACCTCGCTGCATCGACTTTGGCGGCTGGGAGCTGCCGGTGCAATTCTACGGTATCCAGAAAGAACATGAGGCGGTACGTGAACGCGCCGGACTGTTTGACGTCTCGCATATGGGCGAGTTCCTGTTGGCTGGCCCTGGCGTCTGTGACTTCATCTCTGCCCTGACGACCGGCGATATTGCCGCGCTGGAGGACGGCCAGGCTGTCTATACCTTCATGTGTTACGAAAACGGCGGCATCGTAGACGATCTGATCGTCTACCGTCTGGGTACGGACTCCTACATGCTGGTCGTTAACGCAGGCAACCTGGACAAGGATGCAGAGTGGATCAAGTCCCATCTGCCTGAATCTGTCGAATTCCGCGATGTATCGAATGACACGGCGCTGATTGCCCTTCAAGGCCCGGCCGCAGCGCAGATTCTGCGCAAGGTGTCCGATACGGAAGGTCTCGAGGATCTCAAGCCCTTCCACTTCATCGCACAGGCTTCGGTCGGCGATGTGCCCGCCCTGATCTCGCGTACCGGCTATACCGGTGAAGATGGCTACGAAATCTACGTCTCGGCAGCCGGATCGGCGGAGATCTGGCGGGCGCTGATCGCCGCAGGCGAAGAATTCGGCCTGCTGCCGTGCGGCCTCGGTGCGCGTGACACGCTGCGCTTCGAGGCGAAGCTGCCGCTCTACGGCCAGGAGCTGTCGGCGGACATCACGCCGCTGGAAGCGGGCCTGGGCTACTTCGTGAAGCTCGGCAAGGGGGATTTCATCGGCCGCGAAGCGCTGGCCGCCCAGAAAGAAGCGGGCGTGCCGCGCAAGCTCGTCGGCCTGGAAATGATCGACCGCGGCATCGCGCGTTCGCACTACCCGGTCTTCGCCGGCGACCGGCAGATCGGCGAAGTAACAACCGGCACGCAGTCGCCGACACTCAAGCGCAACCTGGCGCTTGCGCTGATCGAAGCGGAATATGCGCCGCTGGGCACGCAGATCGAAGTCGAGATTCGCGGCAAGAAGCTGAAAGCGGAAGTCGTCAAAGCTCCTTTTTATAAAAATACACCGGCTCACAAAGCATTGATCGCGGGCGAAGCCGCCCAATCCCCTAAAGGAGTGAACACGCCTTGAAGAAGCATCGTTATATTCCAATGACCGAGCAGAACGAACGGGACATGCTCGCCGCTGTAGGTGCGGAAAATATGGAAGACCTGTTCGTTGACATTCCGAAAAACGTTCGTTACCAGGGAACGCTGCCGATGTCTTCGGCACTGGACGAAGCCGGGCTGCTTCGCCATATGACGCAGCTGGCTGGCAAAAATGCCGACAGCGATCGCTACGCCAGCTTTCTGGGCGCCGGATTGTATGACCATCAGGTTCCGGTGGTCATCAACCACGTGATCTCCCGCTCCGAGTTCTATACCGCCTATACGCCGTATCAGCCGGAAGTCAGCCAGGGCGAATTGCAGGCGATTTTTGAATTCCAGTCTTACATCTGCGAATTGACGGGCATGGAAGTCGCCAACGCCAGCATGTACGATGGTGCGACCGCGATGGCGGAAGCCGCTTCGCTGGCCAGTGGAGCCACCCGTCGCAAGAAGATCATCATCTCGGCTGCCGTGCATCCCGAGACCCGTGAAGTCGTGCGGACTTATGCTTATGGTCTGGGCATCGAAGTCGTTGAAGTCGGCTTCAATAATGGTGTGACGGATCTTACCCAGCTGGAAGATCTGGTTGACGGTGATACGGCTGCGGTTCTGGTTCAGTCGCCCAACTTCTTCGGCGCGGTTGAAAACGTCCGGGCGATCAGCGAATTGATCCACGCCCAAAAAGGACTCCTGGTTGTCAGTGCCAATCCGCTCTCGCTTGGCGTGCTGGAAGCACCGGGCAAACTTGGGGCCGACATTACGGTCGGCGATGCGCAGCCGCTGGGCATCTCGGGTTCGTACGGCGGGCCGACCTGCGGATATTTCGCCGTCTCCAAAGAACTGATGCGCAAGATTCCGGGCCGGATCGTTGGACAGACAACGGACAAGAACGGCAAGCGCGGCTTCGTGCTGACGCTGCAAGCCCGTGAGCAGCATATCCGCCGCGATAAAGCGACCTCGAATATTTGCTCCAACCAGGCGCTGCTGGCACTGTCCGCTTCGGTGTATCTGTCGGTCATGGGCCGTCAGGGCATGATCGACGTGTGCGACCTCAATCTCAAGAAGTCGCACTATGCAGCCAAACAGTTGAGCGCCATTTCGGGCGTCAAGTTGGCTTTCACTTCCCCGTTCTTCAATGAGTTTGTGCTGGAAATGCCGGAAGGAACCGATGTGAAGGCACTGAACGAAAAGCTGCTGGAGGAAGGATTCATCGGCGGTTACGATCTGTCCCGCGACTACCCGGAACTCGGCTCCGCCATGTTGATCGCCGTTACGGAAAGACGTTCCAAGGAAGACATTGACCGCTTCGCGGAAATTTTGGAGGGAAGTCTATGAATACGAGCCTTGATCTGACAACGCCAACGATGGTGGATGCGAAGGAAGACTGCGCCCTGATCTTTGAACTGAGCCAACCCGGCCGCGTTGCTTATTCCCTGCCGGAATGTGATGTACCGGTGAGCGAAGACGAAGCCTCCGACTGGCTGCCTGCCGAATTCCGCAGAGCGGAAGCAGCTGCCCTCCCTGAAGTCTACGAAGTAGATGTCATCCGTCACTATACAGGTCTGTCCCGCCGCAACTTTGGGGTAGACAATGGCTTCTATCCGCTGGGTTCCTGCACCATGAAATACAATCCCAAGATCAACGAAGACGTTGCCCGTTATGCCGGCTTCGCCAAGATCCACCCGTACCAACCGGTATCGAGCGTGCAGGGTGCGCTTGAGCTGATGTATACGCTCCAAAGCGATCTGGCGGTCTTGACCGGCATGGATGCCGTAACGCTCCAACCCGCTGCCGGTGCACACGGCGAATGGACGGGTCTTATGATGATCCGCAGCTATCATGAAGCCCGCGGCGAACATCGCACGAAAGTCATCGTGCCCGATTCCTCGCACGGTACCAACCCGGCAAGCGCAACCGTTGCCGGATTCGAGACGGTGACGATTCCTTCAACCGCCAAAGGTATGGTTGATCTGGACAAGCTTAGAGCTGCCGTCGGCCCGGATACCGCCGCTCTCATGCTGACCAATCCGAGTACACTCGGATTGTTCGAGGAGCAGATTCTGGAGATCGCCGAGATCGTTCACGAAGCAGGCGGCCTGCTCTATTACGATGGCGCCAACTCCAATGCGATCATGGGCATTACCCGCCCAGGCGACATGGGTTTCGACGTCGTGCACTTGAACCTGCACAAGACGATGAGTACACCGCATGGCGGTGGCGGCCCTGGTGCCGGACCGGTCGGCGTCAAGTCGATTCTGACGCCTTATCTGCCTGCTCCGATCGTGGAGAAGCTGGAAGACGGCTCCTATGACTTTGCCGCTCCATCGTCGACGTCCATCGGCCGCGTCAAAGCGTATTATGGCAACTTCGGCATCCTCGTTCGCGCTTATGCCTATATCCGTACTTATGGTCCGGAAGGTCTGCGCCGCGTCTCCGAATGTGCCGTGCTGAACGCCAACTATATGATGGCTCGTCTCAAAGACTACTACGAAGTGCCATTCGCCGGTCCTTGCAAACATGAATTTGTCATGAGCGGCAGCGGACTGAAGAAATATGGCGTACGTACGCTGGATGTCGCCAAACGACTGCTGGACTTCGGGTATCACCCGCCAACCATCTACTTCCCGCTGAACGTCGAAGAATGTATCATGATCGAACCGACCGAGACAGAGAGCAAAGAAACGCTCGATGGCTTTATCGACACCATGATTCGCATTGCCAAGGAAGCGGAAGAAAATCCGGAGCTGCTGCTGAACGCACCTTACACCACGCCGGTCACTCGTCTCGACGAGACCAGCGCTGCCCGTAAGCCTGTCCTGAACTGCGCTTGCAGCTAAAAACATCTACGAATCTCTAACCTGGGCTGCATATACTTTTGCAGTCGCAGAGATCGGGAGCCCAACACGTTCGTTCCCCCGCCGTTTTCCCTTTTTTCAGGGAAAGCGGCTTTTCTTTTGCGGCAAATCACTTCATAATAGAAGGAGTCCGTTCCAGGCGCGTATCCACGTGCGGCAAGATGAGAGCGGATCACCGTTTGACCATACTATTATTCAGGAAGCCGAGGTATCCCGCGATTATGTCACTCACCGATAAAGATTACCGCATCACGATGGACGATATTGTACGAGAGGGTCATCCCATTCTGCGCAGCAAAGTGGCGGAAGTGAAGTTCCCCCTATCCGATGAAGACCGCAACGCCATGGACAACATGATGCGTTATCTACATGAGAGCCAAGACGATGAACTGTCCGAGAAATATGGACTGCGTCCCGGCGTAGGCATCTCCGCCAACCAGGTTGGTCTGGATCGCCGTATGTTCGCCGTGCTGTTCACAGACGTCATGGAAGAAGAAAATCCAACGCTCTATGAATACAAGCTGTTTAATCCCAAGATCGTCAGCCATTCAGCGGCGATGACGTATCTGCCGGACGGTGAAGGCTGCCTGTCGGTTGACCGTGAAGTGGAAGGGATCGTGCCCCGCTACGAGAAGATCAAGCTCAAAGCTTACGACGAAAACGGCAAGGAGATGCTGCTCAAGCTCAAAGGGTATCCCGCGATCGTCATGCAGCATGAACTGGATCACCTGAACGGCGTCATGTTCTACGATCATATCAATGCCAAAGACCCGCAGCAGGAACCAGCAGGTGTGACCATTCAGAGTTTGTGGTAGGTTATAGGTTAGGAATCGATCGTATAAAAAAGGAGAACGCAAAGAAATTCTTTGTGCTCTCCTTTTCTTTTTGTTCCAGTAAATAGGGTTCATGTCTCTATCAATCCAAAGGCCTCAAGGGTGAAAGCTGACGACCCTGTTCATCAAAATTGCGATCCGAGAGCCAACGTTCAAAAGCTTCTTTCAGTCGCGGCCATTCCTTATCCAGCATGGAGAACCAAGCCGTGTCACGATTGCGGCCTTTATAGACCAGGGCTTGTCTGAACGTCCCCTCATAGGTGAACCCCAATCGCAGCGCCGCTTTTCTGGAAGGGATGTTTAGATCGTCACACTTCCATTCATAACGTCGATAGTGGAGCTGTTCAAATACATACTGTGCTAAGAGAAATTGAGCCTCCGTAGCCATACGGGTTTGCTTCAATGCTTCCGAATAGACCACACTTCCGACTTCGATCGAGCTTTGTTTGACATTGATTCGCATCAACGAAAAACAACCAAGCGCTTCCTGCTTTTCATGATCGACGATCGCCCAGCAATAAGGATCTTCAGAAGTTCGCAAGCTTTCAAAGTAAATCGCAAACTCTTCTTTTGTCCTAAACTTCTCAATGGGTAAATAAGTCCACTTTTCATCAGGGGTCTCCGGCCCATACACATTTTTGTAGAGATCGTCAAAATGCTTGTCGGACAGTTTTTCCAGCGTACAATATTGGCCTTTTATGGATGTCGCTGAAGGCAAAAGAGGAGGCGCATACCCTTCGATCCTTTCTCCAACTTCTTGTCCAAACGCGTTTTTCGGCATGTGTAACTCCTTCTTTGATTATGTATTTTCCAACTGCCATCTACTATAACAAAAAAAATCCGGCTCCCCAATTGGGGAACCGGATGGACGCAGCTGCGGCGTGCCAAATTGCTCGGCGCACACGCCGGAGCGACAGAGATCATACAGCGAAACGGTGATACGAAATGCGTCTGGTAGCTTGTCTAAGATGCAAGGATTCTATGATTTAGGCTTGGATGCCTTCAACCAGCGCAACCACTTCTTCAGCAGTCGAACATTCCAGTGCCTTCGCTGCCAGTTCCTTCATGTCCGCGCGGGACAGCTTGGAGATCTGGCTGCGTGCTGGCAGGATGGAAGTCGCGCTCATGCTGAACTCGTCGAGACCCAGACCAAGCAGCAGCGGAATGGCAACCGAATCGCCCGCCATCTCGCCGCACATGCCGGCCCATTTGCCTTCTTTGTGTGCCGCTTTGATGACCATATCCACCAGGCGGAGAATCGAAGGGTTGTAAGGCTGATACAGGTACGAGACGCGTTCATTCATGCGGTCCGCAGCCATTGTGTATTGGATCAGGTCGTTCGTACCGATGCTGAAGAAATCAACTTCCTTCGCAAATTGATCGGCCAGAACGGCAGTCGAAGGAATTTCGACCATGATGCCGAGCTGGATGTCCTCTGCGACAGCGATGCCTTCATTTTTGAGGTTCTCGCGTTCTTCTTCGAGCAGCGCTTTGGCCTGACGGAACTCGACCAGCGTAGCGATCATCGGGAACATGATGCGCAGATCGCCGTGAACGCTTGCTCTCAGCAGGGCTCTCAGTTGGGTACGGAAGATGTCCGTACGATCCAGGCAGAGACGCACGGCGCGGAAGCCCAGGAACGGGTTCATTTCTTTTGGAAGATCCAGATACGGAAGTTCTTTGTCGCCACCGATGTCCAGGGTACGCACAACAACCGGCTTGCCTTCCATTTTTTCCAGTACCGTCTTGTAAGCATTGTACTGTACATCTTCGGAAGGAAGCTTGTCACGTCCCATGTACAGGAACTCGGTGCGGTACAGGCCTACGCCCTCGCCGCCGTTATCCAGAACGCCAGCCACATCGTTTGGCGTACCGATGTTAGCTGCCAGCTCTACGTGAACGCCGTCCGTCGTCAGTGTCGCTTCTTCGCGCAGCTTGCGCCATTCGGCACGCTGCTCGTCGTATTTGACCTGCTTGTCACGGTATTCGGCAATCACTTCTTCACTTGGGTTCACGATCACATGACCTTCAAGACCGTCTACGATGACAACGTCGCCCGGCTGAACTTGATCCAGCACGTTCTTCGTTCCCACAACAGCCGGAATTTCCAGCGAGCGAGCCATGATCGCGGAGTGCGAAGTCCGACCGCCAATGTTCGTCGTGAAGCCTTTAACGTACTTCCGGTTCAATTGAGCCGTATCCGAAGGCGTCAGGTCTTCTGCGATTACGACCACTTCTTCGCTGATTTCCGACGGATTTTGTACGTTCAAGCCAAGCAGGTGGTTCAGGATGCGCTTGGTTACATCGCGCATATCCGCTGCACGCTCTTGCAGGTAAGCGCTTTTCATGTTCTCGAACATGGCAACGAATTGCTTCGACGTCTCGCTCAGGGCGTAAGCTGCGTTAACTTGATCGTTAACGATCATATCTTTGACCGGGCTAATCAGCTCGGGATCGTTCAGAATCAGCAGATGCGATTCAAAGATTTCAGCCTTTTGTGCGCCCAGTTCTTGCAGCGTACGTTCTTTGATGCGCTCAAGTTCAACCTGCGACTTGGCGAGAGCATCGTCAAGCTTGGCGATTTCGGATTCCGCGTTTTTGACGGTCTCCTGGGTTACGGTATAATCCGGATGCTCCAGGCGAAAAGCTTTGGCAATGGCGATGCCGGCCGAAGCCGCGATTCCGGAAATATTAAGCATTGACTTCTCCCAGTCCTTCGCCGACCATAACGTCTTCCAGGGCTTGCAAAGCCGCTGCTTCTTCTTCACCTTGCGTAATCAGAGTCAGCGTCGATCCTTTTTCCAGACCCAGGGACAGAACGCCCAGGATGGATTTCAGGGTTACGCGTTTGCCGTTAGCTTCAGCGAAAGATTCAGTCGATTTGAATTTATTAGCCGTATTAACCAGCGCCGTTGCAGGACGTGCGTGGATGCCGTCTTCGTCTACGATTTTGAATGTTTTTTCCATGATTAAGTTCCTCCAATGTGTTCTTTTTAAAGTAACCATACTTATTATAGCTTACTCGCCTGAATTTTGCACGCTTGCCTTCTATTTGCACTTTTAACTTCTTTTTGAACATTTCAAAGGCGGCGTGTTCAGGCGAGTACCTTACGTCTTGCTGTTTCCGAGAAAATCGGATGTGCTGTGAAGAATCTCTAACCGCAGCGAATTATTTAATCGATACGATATTTTCTTCGCCCGCTCTGACGGTTCCTGTCTTGAGCAGGGTAACTTTCGCGCCTTCCGGCAGGTTGGAGAAGATAACCGGAGTCATGATCGAAGGAGCATGTTCCTGGACATAAGCCAGATCCACTTCCAGAATTGGCTGTCCGGCCATCACGGCATCGCCTTCCGCTACCAATACATTAAACCCTTGGCCTTTGAGTTTAACGGTGTTCACCCCGATGTGAACCAGAATTTCTTTGCCGGCTTCGGACATGATGCCAATGGCATGCTTGCTTGGGAATACATTAAATACCGTACCATTTACCGGCGAAACGATGTTTCCGTCCGAAGGCAGAATCGCAAATCCGTCGCCTGTCATACGCTGCGAGAAGACCGGATCGGGAACATTCGAGATGTCCTGAAGTTCGCCGTTAGCCGGAGATACGATGATCTCTTCGTTCAGTACGTCCACCGCTTCGGTTGTATCCGATACGGCTTCATTTTTCTCGGGAAGTTCAACGGCTGCGGCAGGTGCTGCCACCGGAGTACGTCCCGCCATAATGTCCTGAATCTGGGACTTGATCGTATCCGAACGTGTACCGAAGATCGCTTGGATGTTGTTCCCTACTTCCAGGACGCCCGCTGCACCCAGGTTCTTCAGACGGTCTTTATCGACATTGCCAACGCTGTTGACTTGAACGCGAAGACGTGTGATGCACGCATCCAGATTGGAGATGTTTTCACGTCCACCAAGCGCCGACAGGATATTTTGCGGAAGTTCATTGGCCGTACCCGCTCCAGCGGATACATTGGCCGTTTCATCCGTAGGATCTTCACGACCCGGTGTCTTGAGGTTGAACTTGCGAATGGCAAAGCGGAATCCGAAGTAGTAGATAACTGCCAATACCAGACCCACGATAATCACGTTCCACCATGGTGTACGGTTCTGAAGCACCCCGAACAGCAGGAAGTCAATCAAGCCGCCCGAGAACGTCATGCCGATCTTGACGCCGAGAAGCTGCATCGTCATGAACGACAGACCTGCGAAGATCACGTGAATCCCGAACAGCACGGGAGCAACGAACAGGAACGAGAATTCCAGCGGTTCGGTAATACCCGTCAGGAACGAAGTCAGGGCAGCCGAACCCATGATGCCGGCAACGTATTTCTTGTGTTCCGGACGTGCTTCATGGTAGATCGCCAGAGCAGCTGCCGGAAGACCGAACATCATGAACGGGAACTTACCGGTCATGAACATACCCGCTGTGAACGGAACGCCATCGCGCATCTGCGCCATGAAGATCCGCTGGTCGCCGTGGAAGACTTCTCCGGCTTTGTTGACGTATTGGCCAAACTCATACCAGAACGGCGAGTAGAAGATGTGGTGCAGACCAAACGGAATCAGCGAGCGTTCGATGACCCCGAAGATAAATGCCGACAGCGTTGGATTGCCGTTGGTCATTGCATTGGACAATGCGTTCAATGCGTGCTGGATCGGAGGCCATACTACAACCAGCAGCAGACCCACCAGAATGGAAGTCGCAGCCGTCATAATGGGAACAAAACGTTTACCTGCGAAGAAGCCCAGATACGAAGGCAGTTCGATACGGAAGAACTTCTTGTACATGACTGCTGCGAGAATACCTATGATAATCCCGCCGAACACCCCGGTTGAGAGTGTTGGAATCCCCAGCACGCTGGCATAACCCATGCCTGTCTGAGTAGTCAGCTCCGGCGTTACACCGATTACGACGCCGAGTGTTACGTTCATGATGAGGAAACCGACGATGGCCGCAAGCCCTGCGACCCCTTCGCCATCACATAACCCGACGGCTACGCCGACTGCAAATAACAGCGGCAGGTTGGTGAAGACAATGTCGCCCGCTTTCATCAGCACGGTTGCCACGGATTGTACCCATTGTACATCCAGTGCAGGCGCCAGCTCCAGGAAGTCTGGGCTTACGAGCAGTGTACCAATCGCAAGCAGCAGGCCGGCAGCAGGCAGGATCGCAACGGGAAGCATAACCGCTTTACCTACGCGTTGTAGCAGGCCGAATAGTTTTTTGAACATCAGGTGCAACTCCCTCTTGTTGAGTGTATAAGGTTCGGTCCTTACATGTGGGTTGAGATCTTGAACGAAAGCCACCTTTTTAAACGCAAAAAAGGCATGAACGTACGAAAAATAAAAGGAATACTCTCAACATTGGCCCCCGGGTGCAGCTTGGCCTTTGTGAGTATGCGTTTTATCCTCCGTAGCGATTCATGCCTGATCGTATCAGTGACACATCGTTACAAAGATCATCTTTAATTGCTTACGTCGGTCATCATAGCACAGCTTTTTTGAACTGGCAAGCCCTTTCACGAATAAAAATTAAACGGCATCTTTGTCCGCCAGACGCTGAAGATGTACAGTCAAGTAACTGGCCTCCGCTTTGTAGACAGGCAGCCCCAACCGCTTCTCCATGACCTTCATCAGCTTCCAGGCAAGCGAGTACATCTCGGGATATTCACGGGCCAGCAGCTCTGCCAACCGATCGGTCGCCCGGACCTCTTCGCCGCGGCAGATGCGCTCAATGGCAAACCGAAGATGTGTGAGCAGCCTTGAATAATCGAGTGTCGTCCGATCCAGTCCCCCCTCCAGATTCTGGGCGATTAGATCGACCAGATCGGAGATCAGCTCTGAATGTCCCCGCACTTCGCCAATCGGACGGTTGGTGATGGCACTGTGAATATGCAGCGCGACAAATCCAACCTCGTCCGGTCCCAGTGAGGTGCCGAGTCGATCCTCGATGAGATTGACCACATATTCAGCCAATTCATATTCTTCGGGATAAATCTCCTTCGTCTCGTACAGGAACGGATTCTGGAACGTGATGCCCTTCTCCATTCGTTTGAGCGCAAAAGCAATATGATCGGTCAGGGCGACGTGAATATGTTCATTAAGCGGCGAGGCAATCCGATTGCTGATGGTCTGAATCGCTTCGTTCATGACCTCAATCAGCTTCTCGTCCACCTGCGGCAGCAGCTGTTTGTACTGCTCCTGTTCACGTCTACTGCGTAAAATAAACATTTTTTCAGCCGCTTCGGAATCAATGGGATCGCTTTCGGTGCGTCCGAAGCCGATGCCCTTGCCGATGACGACCACTTCGCCATAATGCGGATCGTCCGCAATAATGACATTGTTGTTCAATACTTTGGACACCAGCATCCGCTTGTTTCCGCTCCTCTTCGCATACAGTTGATGATCTAGAATAGATTAGCAAAAAATCGCTTCATATTCAATGTCAGTGCCCCTTTATAACCCTCATCATTCATGGGTTGACGCACTTATTTGGAAATATCCACGAACCCTTCACCGAACACGTCACGCACATCGTGAATGGTCACAAAAGCATCCTTGTCCGCTTCCTTCACGATCTTCTTGAGCTGTGACACTTCCTGTTTGTTGATGACGATATACAGCACTTCCTTGGGGTCCTTCGTATAGAATCCATGACCGGACAGCACCGTAACCCCGCGATCCATCACCTGATTGACCTGTTCGGCAATCGTATGCTGGTGCTTGGAGATAATCATGACGGCTTTCTTCGGATTCAGACCTTCAATGATGAAGTCCATCACCTTCGTTCCGACATACAGCAGCACAATGGTGAACATAAAGTTCTGCACCTCGATCACCATCAGGGAAGCAACGGCAACCACCACGTCGAAAAAGAGCAGACCATAGCTGATATTCCAGTCCAGATACTTGTTCGCCAGCCGAGCCAAAATGACCGTCCCCGCTGTGGTTCCGCCCACACGAACAATCATCCCAATGCCCACTCCGGCAAAAATGCCCGCGAAGATCGCATTGACTGTTTTTTCTGTGGAGGCAATGTGCCAGCTGTCCGTCAGATGCAGGAACAGCGAGTTAAAGGCAACCGCCAAAATTGTATAAATAATCGTCTTCTTGTCCAAAAAACGATAGCCAATCACCAACAATAAACCGTTGATAATCAGGTTGGCGAGGCCCGGAGACCAGCCCAGCCAATAATACAAGATGATGGTAACCCCGGTCACTCCACCTTCGCCGAAGTCGTTGGGAATGACGAACAGGTTGACCGCCAGCGCGAAAATAAAGGCGCCCAGCGCGATGAACGCGACGTCGGTAATCGTTTTGGTTACCGCTTTTCTTTTCATAGATTCTTCCCGTCCTTTTCCGGCATTTCGCTTCTCACGCTCCCCCTGCCATAAGCCTTCCACCGGGTTCCGAAGCGTATGCAACCCCCTAATTCTAGCCCATCAAAAAAAGGACCGTCAACCCGCAGTTTTCCTGGAAAAACGCGGGTTTGGGTCCTTTGTGCATACTTATTCGGAAACGGTGTCAAACGCAGGATTCAGACGCCTGCATGTTCCGTTCGACACTCAGCTCTCGGACGACTCAGACCTGGCTGACGCCGGACGCTCCGGCATCACAGCCGCAGCGCTTCTGGCTGAACGTTCCGCTTGCAGATTCGCCTCAATTTGGGCTTCGCTTGGTGCGTTTTTACTGCCGCCGGTCAGATTCTGAATCATCTGCTCCAGATCAAGCCCCGAGACGCTTTTCAGCATTTCCGGTGCCGTCGCCATCAGCTCGGTGACATAGCCGCTGACACGCGACGCTCCGCCGCCTTCGCCGCGTCCCGTGTCCACAACCGTGATCTTGTCCACCGCTGCAATCGGCTCGGCAATCTTGCCCGCCAGCTCCGGCAGCATCTTGACGATGATGTCGAGGATCGCGGCTTCGCCATAGCTCTTGAACGCTTCCGCCAGCTTCTGCTTGGCTTCCGCCTCCGCCAGACCGCGAAGTCGGATGACTTCCGCTTCGGCTGTACCTTTGGCACGCTCCGCATCGGCGATCGCCAGACCGTCCAGACGCTTCTGCTCGGCAGAGGCTTTGGCCTGTGTCTCGATGGAGTATTGATGAGCGTCGGCTTCGCGCATGCGGCGAGCTTTATCCGCTTCGGCAGCCTGCTCCACCGAATACCGATCGGCGTCGGCTTTTTTCTTGACTTCCGCGTCGTATTGCTTCTGGCGAACCTGAATTTCTTTCTCCTGGAGATCGATCTCCCGTTCCTTACGAACCAATTCGACCTTCATTTGTTCTTCAACCGCCGTTTGCTTCGCCCGGGCTTCCTGAATCATGTAGGCCTGGTCGGCATCGGCTTTGGCCGTATCCTGCTCACGCTTGAACGCGGCAATCTTGAGTTCCTTCTCTTTCTGGCCTTCCGCGATGTTCGTATCCCGAATCAGCTCGGCCTTCTGGCCTTCTTCTTCGGCGCGGGCTTTCTGGATGCGGGCATCCCGAATGGCTTCCGCTTCGGCAATCTCCGCGTCCCGCTTCACGGCAGCGATTCGCGGCTTACCCAGGGATTCCAGATAACCGTGCTTGTCCCGTACATCCTTGATGGTGAAAGAGACGATCTGAAGACCCATCTTCTTGAGATCGCGGGCGGCCACGCTCTGCACTTCCTGGGCAAAGCGATCGCGGTTGCGGTACATCTCTTCGACCGTCATCGAACCGAGGATCGAACGCAGATGACCTTCCAGCACTTCCTGAGCTTCAGACTTCAGCGCTTCGATCGGCTTGCCCATGAACTGCTCGGCAGCCGTCGCTACGTCTTCCGTAGAGCTGCCGATCTTGATGATCGCTACGCCGTCTGCGAGGACGGGCACGCCCTGTTCGGTATAGACTTCAGGTGTTGTGACATCCAGCTTATGCGACAGCAAGGATAAGTATTCGGCTTTCTGGAACACCGGCAGGATGAACGCACCCCCACCGCGTACGATCTTGATCTTGCGTCCGGCTTCGTCATCGGCAATATTTTTACTGCCCAGGAACGAACCCGTCACCACCATCGCCTCATCGGTGCTGACCGTCTTGTAGCGAGCCCAGAAGGCCAGACCCAGTACGAGCAGCACGGCCACGACGATACCCGGAATCAACACATAATCCGGAACCTGATCGAAAATGCCCATGTTACTTCAACCCCTTTTCTGATTTTTCGAGTTCACAGACGCCAAGCGTCCCGTCTTCCACATCGACGACCACCACCCGTACCCCGGCAGGAATCCAATTTCCGTCGAAGCTGAAGGCGGTATGCAGCGTATTGCCTGAGCCGCCCATCTGCACCAGCACCTCTCCGAATCCTTTCTCCGGAACAGGTACGGTCACTTCGCCAATTCGACCCGTCAGGTCCTTCATTGAATAACTGATCGAATTTTCGCTGCCGCGTATGGGCTTCACATAACCGAAATACAGCAGCAAACCCGAAGCGAGTGCGCTGAGCACGGAAGCCGTCAAGCTCCATGCTGGCGGCAGGCCGGCATAACGCTCAATCAGAATACCCGCTCCGCCAAAGACGGTGACCATTCCGGCAAGCACGATCGGCTGCAGGAACTCGAACGACACCGCGTCGAACACGCCGCCAAGCGCGTCGCCGATCCAATCCCCGAACAGAACGCTAATCAGCGTGAACAAGACGCCCCCGACCAGACAACCCAGATAGATACTTTCCATCGCTTTGTCACTCCTTCTTCATGGGGAGGTTCTCATGCGTACAAGATGACATACGTATAAGCGACGATCAGGTTTCATTTTTCTCCAAATACCCTTAATTCACCTTATATAGATGGATTTTTGTCATTCATTCCTTATTTCTCTCTTCTTTGCATCACCATGCTGAACATGGCGGTTTGTTGTTCGATGATCCAGCTCACCATCCAAGCGCTTGAAGCATAAAAAAAGCCCGAGTCCAAAGACTCGGGCTTGGGGCACGCATCCGCAAAATCGCGCTTCATGCCTTTCACATTAATATGATCCAACGCTGAAAAACTTACAGCAAATCACCTTACAGCGACGCGTTATAGATCGCTACGACATCTTCGCGTTGAAGCTTGTTGAAGTTGCCAAATGGTCCAAACTTCATCGCCTTGTCCGCCATCTCTTCGATGCGGCTTGCGTCAATCTCATAATCGGCAAGCGTGCTTGGTGCACCGATGGAGTTCCAGAAGGCTCTCAGGGCTTCAATCCCTTCCAGACCTACTTCCTCAGCCGTCTTGCCTGCTGCATCGATGCCAAAGACATTCACCGCCAGCTTCTTGAAGCGCTCCGGATCAACCTTCAGACTGTGCTTCATCCAGTTCGGGAACAGGATGGCCAGACCGCCACCGTGTGGAATATCATATACCGCCGATACAGCGTGTTCAATGTTATGAGTCGCCCAGTCCCCCGTGCTGCCCATGCTCAGTACACCGTTCAGCGCCATGGTGCCGCTGTACATGACCGTCTCGCGCAGCTCATAGTTCTCCAAATCTTCGATCAGCTTAGGGCCTGCTTCAATGACCGCGCGCAGGACGGATTCGCAGAATCCATCCTGAACCGGCGTATTGCCTTCCAAGTGGAAATACGTCTCCAGCACGTGCGACATCATATCGACCATGCCATAGACCGTTTGATCTTTGGGCAGGGAATAAGTGAACTCGGGATCGAGAATCGAAAAGGCAGGGAAGGAATAAGCGCTGCCCCAGCCCAGTTTCTCCATCGTCTGCTCATTCGTGATAACGGAACCGCTGTTCATCTCGGAACCTGTCGCCGCCATCGTCAGCACGACGCCCAGAGGCAGTCCGGCCTTGGCTACCGCTTTGCGCTCCGCAAAGTCCCACATGTCGCCTTCATATTTTGCACCGACTGCAATCGCCTTGGCGCAGTCGATGACGCTACCACCGCCGACAGCCAGAATCAGATCAATCTTTTCGCTGCGGCACAGGTCTACGCCTTTGTGCACAGTGGACAGACGAGGGTTAGGCTCTACGCCAGCCAGTTCCGTAACCTGGGCGCCAATCCCTGCGAGCAGTTCCGTAACGCTGGCATACAGTCCAGAGCGCTTGATGCTGCCTCCGCCGTATACAAGCAGAACATTTTGACCATACTGCGGAACGAGTGTCTTGAGCTGTTCCAACTGCCCCTTGCCGAAGATCAGACGCGTTGGATTATAGAAAGTAAAAGATTTCATGAGTATAGGTTAACCCCTTCCTTTTGATTACTACGTGTTTATTATATACCGGAATGTGGAGAAAACAAAAAAGCTGCGTTTCCTTGCGGAATACGCAGCTTCCAGCCTGGGCGACGAACCACCAGGATCGCTTGTAAGAAACTCTGTCCGTCTGAGACGGACGCACAAGCAGGATGTCTGGACCTGCTCAGTAAGCAAATCCAATGAGTGAAGTGAGATCCGTTACCCAGAAAAATGGTTACATGTAAGACTTGTGATCTACACCCGCTTATTGCGCGTCGCTGCGGCTCCAACCCAGACTCTCGACAAAGCGGAAGAACGCCTGACGCCCGGACGCATCCGTCTTGTATACACCCGCATGACCGAGAATCTCGGTGAACTTGGCTCCCACTTCACGGCGCAGCAGTTCCTGGGCAGCTTCAATGTCCATTGAACTTCCATGCTCAGCCATGAGTTCACGTGCCCAAGGAAGATGCTGGGCCAGCGGATGGGCATTATCCTTCTCGGCAGCCGCCAGCAGTTGAGCATCGCCGCTCAGAATCCGGCTGATCTGCTCCAGCTCATCCTTGAGGCGACCCGGAAGAATTGCCAGACCCATGACTTCGATCAGACCGATATTTTCACGCTTGATATGGTGCATCTCACGGTGCGGGTGGAAGATGCCCTCCGGGTATTCGGCATCCGTGCGATTATTGCGCAGCACCAGATCCAGCTCATAGGCCCCATCCCGGCGGCGTACGATGGGTGTGACGGTGTTGTGACGGATACGTTCGCCGTCCTTCTCGCTGGATGCGATGACGTTGACGCTCTCGTCGCTGTAGATTTTCCACGTCTCATAGATTTCATCTGCGGCTTCCAGCAGTTCAGCTTGATTATCGCCCGACAGCCGCAGGACGGACATCGGCCAACGCACGATCTTGAGCGCAACCGATGGATATTTGCCGCTGCCGAAGACCGCCTCCGTCACCGCGCGTTCGATCGCAAAGGTATGCTTGCCGCCCTGGAAGTGGTCATGCGTCAGAATCGATCCGCCTACGATCGGCAGATCGGCGTTGGAGCCGAGGAAATAATGCGGGAACCGATCCGTAAATTGCAGCAGCCGGCGCAGCGTGTCCTTGGTAAGCTTCATCGGCACATGGTCACGATGCAGCACGATGCAGTGTTCGTTGTAATAGACATACGGCGAATACTGGAACAACCACGGTTCGTCGTTCAGCTCCAGCGGAATGACGCGCAGATTCTGGCGTGCCGGGTGGTTGATCCGACCGGCGTAGCCAACGTTCTCGCGGCAGAGCTGGCACTTGGGATAGACGGGCGGCGGCAGCAGACGCGCCTGGGCGATTTCTTCCGGGGTCTTCTCCGGCTTGGACAGATTGATGGTGATCTCAATGGGACCAAATTCGGATTCATGTACCCAGAGAACATTTTTGGCGACCCGATCCATACGGATATAATTGGAGTCGATACACCACTTGTAGAAACGATCCGTTGCCGCTGTAATGCCACCCTCGGCTTCCGCTTCACGGAAGTCGCGTACAACCTCGGATGGGCGAGCCAGCAGCAGCCCCATCAGCTTCGCATCGAGCAGGTCGCGCTGGGTATCGGTATTTTCCGGGATCATGCCGATCTGCGCCGCATAGTCAATCAGCGTATCCAGCATGGGCTGAGGGCCGACGGGCAGTTCCTCTTCCAGCGCATCATCTGCCGCATACGGCTCATCGAAACCAAACTGCTCCAGCAGCCGATTGCGCCCGAAGTCACTGTCGGACGCCTCCAAAAGCCGTTCACGCAGCGCAAATGCAGTCAATCGTTCGATGGCGCGAAGCGCTTCGTCCGTTGTAATGGAATCGAGTCCGGCTACCGTTCCCCCCGTAATTTCCTGTTCCCGTGCTTGCTTGGATTGTTCGCTCATCTGTTCACTCATGGACGCTGCCCCCGTTATTGGTTATCGTCGTACTCGTACTCGTTGATATTTAGTCGTTATAGCCGTCCGGACGGGACTGATGCCAGTTCCACGCGCTGCCAATGATCGTCTCAATGTTCTCGCGCGCTGGCGCCCAGCCCAGCACTGTACGTGCTTTTTGTGAAGAAGCGATCAGTACGGCAGGGTCTCCGGCGCGGCGTGGTTCAACCTTGACCGGAATCTCCTTGCCTGTGACTTTACGTGCAGTCTCGATGATCTCCTGAACGGAGAAGCCGCTGCCGCTGCCCAGGTTGAACACGTTGCTTTCGCCGCCGTTCTTGAGGTAGTCAATCGCCCGCAGATGCGCATCGGCCAGATCGCTGACATGCAGGTAGTCGCGGATACAGGTGCCGTCAGCCGTTGGGTAATCGTCACCGAATACGGAGATGTGCGAACGCTGTCCCAGCGCCGTTTGCAGTACGATCGGGATGAGGTGCGTCTCCGGACGGTGGTCTTCCCCGATCTTGCCGCTGTCGTGTGCGCCAGCCGCGTTGAAGTAGCGCAGGGCTACATAGCGGACATTCAGCACGCGATCGTACCAGCGGATCATGCGCTCCATCATCAGCTTCGTCTCACCGTATACGTTGGTCGGTTCGGTGCGGTCGGTCTCCTCGATGGGAGTCTTCTCCGGTTCGCCATAAGTAGCCGCAGTCGAAGAGAAGACGATCTTGCGCACTCCGGCTTCGTTCATCGCTTCCAGCAGGCAGAGCGTGCCATACATGTTGTTGTCATAATATTTGCCGGGGTTCTGCATGCTTTCGCCAACCAGGGAGTTCGCCGCAAAGTGAATGACGCCTTCGATCTCATTTTCCGCAAACAGCTTCTTGAGCAGCTCCTTGTCGCGCAGATCGCCTTCATACAGCTTGCCGCCGAGCAGGGCTTCCTTGTGTCCCGTTTGCAGATTGTCGATCACCACGACTTCTTCGCCTCGTTCGAGCAGGGCTGCCACCGTGTGCGAGCCAATATAACCTGCGCCTCCAGTAACCAAAATCGCCATTGTTAGGTCCTCCTTGGATTAGGACGATAACCGCTTGGGTCGTATGCCCAAAACGATGCGGCTATCTGTCTATTGGATAGTGTATCTGCTGCTTGTTAAATCTATTGTCTGTTCCAGCTAAACTTCTTCCAGGCTGACCGCTGTCTTATTGTTCTTCCACACCTTCGCCTACGCCGCAGACGTAGAACTCGCCCTTCAGTCCAGTACGTGCCTCGTAATGCTGACCGACCTGCTGGACAAAAGTCTCCACGTCGTCTTCATGCACCAGCGAGACCGTACAGCCGCCAAATCCGGCTCCCGTCATGCGTGCGCCAAGCGTTCCTGGAATCTTGCGTGCCTCCTCGACCATGGCATCCAGTTCTTCGCAGCTGACTTCGTACAGATCCCGCAGCGAGTCGTGAGATTGGTTCATCAGGGAGCCAAACTGCTGAAGGTCACCGACCGTCAGCGCTTCAACCGAAGCCAGCACACGGGCATTTTCTTCGATGACATGCTGTGCACGATTGCGAACGACCTCATCGGTCAGCGCGGACTTAAAGTCTTCAAACTGCGAAGGCGTCAGCTCGGCCAGATAGCTCAGATCCGGCTTGCAGCTCTTTAAGCGTTCCAGCGCAGCCGTGCACTGCTCGCGGCGTTCATTGTATTTGGAATCAACCAGGCCCCGGCGTTTATTCGTATTGCCGATGACCAGTTTGTAGCGGCCTGTCTGGAAAGGAACGTGTTTGTATTCCAGTGTATCGCACATCAGCAGGATTGCGTGATCCTTTTTGCCATTGGCGACAGCGAATTGATCCATAATCCCGCAGTTTACGCCTACGAAGTTGTTCTCGGCTGCCTGCGACAGCAGAGCGATTTCGACCGTATCCCGATCATAGCCGCCCATCGACAACAGACCATAGCCAGTGACCACTTCGATGGAAGCCGAGGAAGACAATCCGGCTCCATTGGGAATCTCGCCGTGATACAGCAGATCATAGCCTCTGGATACCGGGAACCCGCGCTGTGCCAGCTCGACCATCACGCCAACCGGATAATCCGTCCATTCCCCCGTCTTGTTCAGGCCAATCTCGTCTACCCTGATCTCCGCTTCCTGCGGCAGATTGGTTGAAGCCAGACGAATCTGTCCATCTTCCCGTTCACGAATAACGAGTGTAGTGCCAAATTCCAGAGCCGCTGGCAGCACATATCCACCATTATAGTCAATGTGTTCGCCGATCAGATTCACGCGGCCAGGGGCATGGAAGATGCGCGGCTGCACAGCGGATTCGCCGAATTTCTGTATAAACATTTGCTTGATTTGTGGAGCTTTCATTGCGGGATCACCTCGTGGGTTGGTTTGTTTGTCTGTGCCCTCAGTATAAGAGATTGCGCTTTCCCTGATAATGCACCGATGTGTGGACTATATGGATTTATGTGACTTGGATGAATAAACATCGTATACTGATAAAAAGTGCTGATGCAACAGGCAGGAACTGAAAAAGCAGCCGCAAAGCCCTCAACAGCGAATGGGCTGGCTGCTCCCTGTGCTTCCACAGCCAAAAACGGAGGATGACCATGAATGAACACCAGGCAGGCTTCTCTTATTCCGTAGCGCCCAATCCGGTATATGACAACAAGGGCAGATTGTATGTATTATTTGCCGGAGAAAGCCAGACGCTGCCGGAACACAAGATTGGCCCCAAGATCTACGATTATTTCCTGCTGCATGTGGTCGAAGAAGGTCGTGGAACCTTCACCCACGAGGGTCAGCCTTACAGCCTGGAGGCGGGAGACGCTTTTCTCATTCGTCCGGGACGCCTCGTTAGCTATGCCTCGGATCGCCATCGTCCCTGGCGCTATCGCTGGATCGCCTTCGCTGGGCCTTCCGCTGGGGAAGTGGTCGATACCGCTGGACTAACCCCCCAACATCCAGTCTTTCGTCCTGCGCCAGAGTCCGACATTCCCCGCCTGCTTCAACATACTCTTGATGTCTTCCGTTCCCGCCGTGCAGGTGCGCATCTGTCATCCCTTGGATACCTCTATCTGATCCTGGCGGCGGCTGAAGATGTCGTTCGGGGCGACGATGCCATCCCTGCTGCCGAGACGGCCGGCAGTCTGGCGGTCAAACAGATGATTCGTTACATGACCGATCAGTACGCTCACCCGGTATCCATTGAAGATATGTGTCAGAGTCTGGGCTATAATCGGGCGTATCTGTCACGTGTGTTCAAGCAGGAGACCGGTACTGCGCCCGTGACCTATCTGCTGCGGCTGCGCATTGACAAAGCCCGTGCCCTGCTGCGTGAGCGGCCGGATCTTTCTGTTCAACAGATCGCCTCTTCCGTTGGACTGACCGATCCGCTGTATTTCTCCCGGCAGTTTCAGCGGCTGCACGGACAGTCTCCAACGGCCTACCGCGAGTCGGTGCTGGGGAGATGATCGGCCATGGCCGAATGTCCCTCTCTATCTAAACCGTAAAATCGGTATCAGAACCTGGGAAGCGGGGAATGAGCCTTCACAGCCTGGCCTACTTTTGAAATCGGGCAAAAGAGAACAAAAGAAAACGGGCAGCAAAAAAGCTTTTGATCCGCGGCGATCCGCAGAACCAAAAGCTTTTTTCACTCTGGCTTCCATCCATCTGCAATCCAATGATTACTGCTCGTTCTCCGTCTTCAGGATCTTCTCGATCCGTTCCAACTCTTCGCTGGAGAACTCCAACTGCTTCAAGGTGTCGATATTTTCCTCGATCTGTCCGACGCGGCTTGCGCCAATCAGTACGGAAGTCACTCGCTCCCCTCGCAGCACCCAGGCGAGGGCAAACTGAGCCAGGCTCTGCCCGCGTGCCACGGCCATCTGGTTAAGCGCCCGAACTTTACGCATCGCTTCCGGTGTAATCTGATTCTGATTCAGGAAGGGAGAATTGCTGGCGGCCCGTGAGTCTTCCGGGATACCATTCAGGTATTTGTTGGTCAGCAGTCCCTGAGCCAGTGGGCTGAAGGCGATGCTGCCGACACCGTTCTCGGTGAGGACATCCTGAAGACCATGTTCGATCCAGCGGTTCATCATCGAATAGCTCGGCTGGTGGATGGTCAGCGGCGTGCCAAGATCCTTGAGAATCGCAATCGCTTCACGGGTCTGCTCCGCCGAATAGTTGGATACGCCTATGTACAGCGCCTTGCCGGAACGTACGATATGGTCAAGGGCGGCCATCGTCTCTTCAAGCGGTGTATCCGGGTCCGGGCGATGATGATAAAAAATGTCCACATAATCCAGGCCTAGACGCTTGAGACTCTGATCGAGACTGGAGACCAAATATTTGCGCGAACCCCATTCGCCGTACGGGCCAGGCCACATGTAGTAACCGGCTTTGGTTGAGACGACCAATTCGTCGCGGTAAGCCTTGAGATCCGTCGCCAGCATACGGCCGAACATCTCTTCAGCCGATCCGGGCGGAGGACCGTAATTGTTCGCCAGATCGAAATGTGTAATGCCGAGATCAAAGGCACGGCGTACAATGCTCCGACCGTTTTCGTAGGCATCTACGCCGCCGAAATTATGCCATAATCCGAGCGATACGGCCGGAAGTTTCAGTCCCGAGCGCCCGCTGCGGTTGTACTTCATCTGGTCATAGCGTTCTTCGCTTGCCTTGTATTCCATTGCTGTCTCCATCCTTTCGTTTCAAGCTTGCTTCCATCTTAGCGCTGGGGTTGCCGATTAGCAAGAAAACGATTACATGTTTTTTGGACCCTAATTGAACAGATGACCGGTTAGACCAGACCCAATAGCTGACGAATCCGCTCCGCAACGGCTCCCATGGATTCGGTGACCAGCAGATCGGCTTGACGGTCATAAGGCGTTGGGGTGCGATTCAGCAGTGCCAGGCGTCCGCCTTCAAACATCCCGACCAGACTGGCCGCAGGCTGAACGGTAAGCGACGTGCCGCCCACCAGCATCAGATCAGCTTCCAGCACCGCCTCCACGGCCGCTTCCAGCACAGAAGTATCCAGCATCTCACCATACAGCACGACATCCGGCTTGATGGCTCCTCCACAGACGAGGCATCGCGGAATCCCTTCGCTCTCGGTCACAACTTCCAGGCCATAATGAGCGCCACATTCCGTGCATGTATTGCGCAGTACCGAACCGTGAACTTCAAGTACGCGGCGGCTGCCCGCCTTCTGATGCAGGCCATCGATATTCTGGGTAATGACGGCATTTAGCTTGCCCTGACGTTCCAAGTCCGCAAGCAGCAGATGCATCGCGTTGGGCTGGGCATCCGGGTACAGCATCTTCCGGCGATAGAATTGATAAAACATCTCGGGCTGCTGGTAAAAAAAGTCCCGACTCAGCATGTCTTCCGGCGAATAAGGAAATTCATCCTGCTCCTGTTCGTACAGACCGCCTGCCGACCGGAAATCGGGAATTCCGCTTTCTGTTGATGTACCTGCTCCTCCAAAAAAAACAATGCGGTCGGCTGACTTGATCCACTCCGCCAACTGCTCGGCATGATCTTTTGCCATAATCGTTCCTCCTTCGCTTGAGAGATTCTCCCGCAAGTTGCGACGGGAGTTGATCGTGTGGGAGTGGCATGTAGAACCGTGTCATACGGCTCGAAAAAATATAACTTGGTGAGTGCAAAATCGATACAACGTAGATCGCTGCAACGCAAATCGGTAACATGTGAATCCGCGTGAATTGAATCGTCTAAACCTAGATCCATATCCAGTGGACACATACCCATTAGATCCGTACAAAACGGGCTGATTCATGGAGCGATTCCCTGTCAATCACCATGGATCGCTGAAGGGAAGCTTCGTTCTAGGGGAAATCCGTGGTTCTCAACGGGTTCCCCCGTCCGGGCACGATACGCAGTTCGTCATAGCTGCCGATGATCTTATCGGCAGCGGCCAAGTGCCCGCGCGGTCCGCCGCCCGGCGCGAGGCCAATGGCAAGCGCGGCTCCTGCCCGCCGCGCCATCTCCAGATCGGCGCCGCCGTCGCCGATCACGATCGTGTTTGCCGGCCGGACGCCCAACCGGCGGCAGGCTTCTAGTGCGAGATCCGGCGCGGGCTTGCCTTCGCGCACGAGATCACGACCGCAGACGGCCGTGAACAGGCCGTCCAGCCCGGCCAGGCGCAGATGCTCCTGGGCGGACGCCGTCGTGTCCGACGTTGCCACCGCAAGCCGGATGCCTGCGCCGTGCGCCTCTTCCAGCAGGCGCACAAGACCTGGCAGCGGCCTGATGTGCCGCACGCCGCCATGCCGCTCCTCCGCGGCGCGCGCACAGCGGCGCACCGCGTCTACGCTCTGATGCCAGGGCAGCCCGGCTGCATAGAGCTGCCAGGCGAGAGCGCCCGTCATCTCTTCGACGGACGCCAGCGCCAGCGGCCCGGCGCGATCATAGTCAACGATGGCTCCGTTGACTCCGCACTTGACCCCCAGGGCCAGCTCGACCCCAGCGGTCCAGCTGCCCCCAAGCTTGGCCAGCTCTCCTTCCAGCTGGCAGCGAAGTTCATCCGCCCAGGCTCCCCACAGTTCCATAAAATCGAACAGAGTTCCATCCTTATCGAAGACGATAGCTTCGCATGGATAAGACTGACCCTCGATCTCTAGGTTTGGCATGACAGGCAGCCTCCTTTTTGCGATAAAATCCCGTTCTCGCCTGCATCCTTGCAGAGCACCTACTTCCCGGAAGCCGCCGAAATATCATCCAGCCAGGCCGAGAGCAAAGTCACGACCTGCTTGCGCTGATCGGCTCCGGATATTGTCGCTTTACCATCTTTCTCCTGCTGACCATAGCTGCCAAACTGTCCGTGGTTCCCGCCCTCAATTACAGTATATTGAGCATTTTTGGGCAGATAGGCACGTCCTTTTTCATAGCTTTCCCGGTTTAAGATCTGGTCGTTTGAAGCCGTAATGGACAGAGCGGGAAGCTTGGTTCCGCTTAGATCGCCCTTGCCTTCCGCATACGAAGCCAGGAAGAAGATGCCTTTGGCTTGATCCGGGTTCTCCGCGACAAATCGTGCGGCAAAAGGCCCGCCCAGCGAGTGACCGCCAAGCACAAAAGATTCTTTTGGATATTTGTCGCATACAGACTCCGCTTTATTTTGTCCCAAGAAGGCAAAATTGAACGGCATCTTGAGCACAAAGACATGCCGCCCCTTCGCCGCCAGTTCATGGGCAAACGCCGCATAGGCTTCGGGCTGTACACGTGCACCCGGATAGAAGATCACGCCAGGCTGCTTCATCGCTCCTGCTGTACCGGCAGCTGCAAGCGGCTCAAACTCAATCCAGTCATCGGTCTGCGAGACCACTACGCTCGCATCTCCCTTCATCGCCGCTGTAGCTTCGGCAGACGGCTTGTAAGGCGTGCTTACGTAATAGATGGCCACGGCCAGAATCACCAAAAGCACCGCCAACGCGATCAGCAGAATGAGACGTCCTCTGCGGCGCGGCTTTTCTCCGCTTCCACCACTTCGTCCTCTCCGCCTTCCGCTCTCGAACGGCCGAATGGGTGATCTTGCTCCTGTTAACATCACAACTTCCTCCTTCGATAGGGTCTAACGATCACTTTCCCCGTCCCATTATAAAGAAACGCCCATCGCCCGGCAAAGACTTCCTCCACAATGGACGCGTACAAGGAATTACCAGCTTCCCTGCGAACAATCTTCGATCTTTCTGCTGAGTTTGGAATCTTTTCGGACAGAAAAAGCATATTTACGCCTTCAAACGCCTTGTGCAAATAAAAATTTACGAAAAAGCAAAAAGCTTTCTAACCCGCATAGTTGCAAGGATTTGGAAAGAAAACCTGTGAAAGTGGGGGTTTTTTGTGCTTGCTCGGCGTTTCATTGGAAAAATGCGGTGGTAAATAGATGGTGCACGCGGCAATAACAACTACTGAGGAGTGATTGAGATGGCAAACAGTCAGTCGAGCAACAAGAAGATGAGTCGCGAAGAGGCCGGACGTCTGGGCGGCGAAGCTACAGCAAAAAAACACAGTCGGGAATTTTACCAAGAGATTGGCCGCAAGGGCGGCAAAGCGACAGCCAAATCGCACAGCCGTGAGTTCTACCAAGAGATTGGTCGCAAGGGCGGAGAAGCCACTTCCAACTCTCACGACAAAGACTTTTATCGAGAAATCGGACGTAAAGGCGGTCAGAAGTAATCCTGCTGCCGCAAAGATTTTCCAATCTGCGTCCGTTTCCATCGCGCGCGCCAAGCGAAGGAGCCGACACGCCTTTTTGAGCGTATTCGGCCCCTTCGCTTAGGTGCGCTTTTTCATGTCCAATCCCTCCTCTCCCCCTGAACCTCCACCATTTTTCCGACTTTACTAGAAAAAAGTAACGGCTTGTGTTAGACTGTTTAGAAATTTAGTGTCTACTCTTTATTTTTTGTTGGTTCTTTGTCTTAAATACTCGCTTTGCTCGTTAACCGCGCTAAAGCAAACCTTTTAATTCATTTGTCCTGGGGGGAAGAGTCATCATGGCACCGAAGAAAATGCGTTCCGATATGATTAAAAAAGGATTCGACCGCGCACCACACCGCAGCCTGCTGCGTGCAGCCGGAGTCAAAGAAGAAGATTTCGGCAAACCGTTTATCGCGGTCTGCAACTCTTACATCGATATTGTGCCTGGTCACGTTCACCTACAGGAATTCGGCAAGATCGTGAAGGAAGCGATCCGCGAAGCCGGTGGCGTACCGTTTGAATTTAACACGATTGGTGTCGATGACGGCATCGCCATGGGTCATATTGGCATGCGGTATTCCCTGCCAAGCCGTGAGATCATCGCCGACTCGCTGGAAACGGTAGTCTCGGCGCACTGGTTCGATGGCATGGTCTGCATCCCGAACTGCGACAAGATTACACCAGGGATGCTCATGGGGGCGCTGCGCGTCAACATTCCAACCGTATTCGTCAGCGGCGGCCCAATGAAAGCCGGCAAGGACAAAAACGGTCGTTCCATCTCCCTCACATCCGTATTTGAAGGCGTTGGTGCTCACCAGGTCGGCAAGATCGACGACCAGACGCTGCTGGAGCTGGAACAATTCGGCTGTCCGACATGCGGATCTTGTTCGGGAATGTTCACCGCCAACTCCATGAACTGCCTGGCTGAAGCGCTGGGACTGGCTATGCCGGGCAACGGCACCATTCTTGCAGTCGCTCCGGAACGCCGTGATTTTGTGCGTCAATCCGCAACCCAACTGATGGAACTCATCAAGCTTGATCTCAAGCCGCGTGACATCGTAACGGTTGAAGCGATCGACAATGCCTTCGCGCTGGATATGGCGATGGGCGGTTCGACCAATACGGTTCTGCATACACTGGCACTGGCTCAAGAAGCGGGTATCGAATATCCAATCGAACGCATCAACGAAGTGGCGAACCGCGTTCCTCACCTGGCGAAGCTTGCTCCAGCCTCGGACTGGCACATCGAAGATGTGCATAACGCAGGCGGTGTCAGCGCCGTGCTGAACGAACTGCTCAAGAAACCGGGCGCCCTGCATGCCGACCGCATCACGGTAACGGGCAAGACAATCCGTGAGAACGTCGAAGGCCAGGAAATCCAAAACACTGAAGTTATCCACCGAATCGACAACCCTCACTCCGAGCGCGGCGGTCTGGCCGTCCTGTTCGGCAACCTGGCTCCGGAAGGGGCAATCATCAAGGTTGGCGCAGTCGATCCTTCGGTTGGCGGCTACCACAGAGGTCCAGCCATCTGCTTCGATTCCCAGGAAGAAGCACTGGAAGGTATCGCCAAAGGCCAGATCAAGGAAGGCCATGTTGTCGTGATTCGCTATGAAGGACCAAAAGGCGGACCGGGGATGCCGGAAATGCTGGCTCCGACTTCGCAGATCGTCGGTATGGGCCTCGGCGCCAAAGTCGGCTTGATTACCGATGGACGCTTCTCGGGCGCATCCCGCGGAATCAGCATCGGTCACATCTCGCCGGAAGCGGCTGAAGGCGGACCGATTGCGTTTGTTGAAGAGGGCGATATGATCGAACTCGACCTGAACAACCGCACGATCCAACTGGAGATTAGCGATGAAGAATTTGCGGCCCGCCGTGCCAACTGGAAAGGCTTTGAACCTAAGGTCAAGACCGGCTACCTCGCCCGCTATTCCAAGCTGGTCACCAACGCCAGCATGGGCGGTATCATGAAAATCTAATGTGTCCGATACGCCGCGCATGCTCCGTATACGGCAAACAAGCCCGGAGAGAAATCTCCGGGCTTGTTTTTTGTCCTGCATCTGGTGGGGCACAGGGATGGAAGTGATAGAGAATGAGAAGTTCCTCGTTTAGGTCACCGCGCTGGCAGCTTCGCCTTCGACAATGACCGTCTCTCCGGAAGTCTCCTGGCCACCCACAAGAGATGAACCTTTGGATGTTTGAGCAGAATCTACTCCTCCGGACTTGCGGCGCTTCTCACGCTTGTGATCCTTGAAATCTCGGGTGAGCAGGACCTCCATAGGCATAAACATAACCTTGGGTACCAGCAGTTCGGACTGCTCGCCCAGACGCGCGGTTCCCGAAGGATGCAGCACACTGAGCAGCACCTTCAAGTATAAACGGGTCATACGCGCAAATAGTCCTTCTGGAAGATCCAGCACCTGGAATCCAAACTGTTGAGGTCCACGGTTAATCATGCTGACCCCATATAGACCTTTGGCCTCGCGCAAATCCGCATCCTGACGTACATATTCCGCAATCTTGGGTAGACTGCGTTCTGTCTCGCGCACCATCAAGATCGCCGTCTGCATCGCAGAGCGTGAGCGGCTGCTCATCTCGAATAGCATTCTGTTATCGAAATGCAGCTCCAGTACCGGATCGCCTTTTTTTAACTGCTCCCCGTTTTCCAACTGAAGGGGCTTGCCGGAATAACGGACTTTGCGAAAATGATAAAAAGGAGCGTCCTGCGCCTCCTGAAGCCGGAAGATCAGCTTGAACGCTTTCTCGTACAGAAGCCACCCCTGTACCAGAATCCGCTTCATTGGCGATAAAGTGCGACCTGACTTTTTCGTTTGGACTTTGCTGGCCTGCTGGGTAGAATCCATGAGCTTCTCAATGGTCACGCTTCTCAGTCCCTTCGCATAAGCTTCGGTCAGAAAACGTTCAAGTGCACGCAGCATATTCTCCGGCGCTTCATCGTTGGCTCCCAGCGTTGTGCCGCAGTCGTGCAGCACCAGCACTTCGCCGCCGCGCATCTTGCGCCGCATGCGCTTCAGCAGCCGCTCTTCGCCAAGACGCTTGCGCCAGTCACCAAAAATGCCCGACCACAGCACCAGCTTCAGCTCATGCCGCCCCACCAGATCGAACAGATTCACAATTCCCCAGGGCGGTCGATAGTAGGTGGCCCGCTGGCCGGTGACATTTTCGATGACCGCATTGGTTCGATTCACCTGCTTGCGAACCGATCCCGGCCACATCAACCAGTTCGCTCGGTGTACATAGTTGTGGATGCCAATGGCATGACCTTCAGCCCGCATCCGCTTGAGCAGATCGGGATGTTGAACAGCATGGGAACCCACGACAAAAAACGTCGCTTTTGCATCGTAGCGTTGAAGCAGATCGAGCAGCTGCGCCGTATAACGTGGATCGGGTCCGTCATCAAAGGTGAGCGCAAATTCCGTTTCGCTTTTCCCTTTACGAAAAGCCCGAAATCCAAAGATCCGGCTAATCAACCCCGGAATGAACGCGTAGAAGGAGGATAAGTAAAATAGCCATATCAGCAAGGTGGTTTCCATTTCCGCTCTCCGTTTCTCTATATTGGCCGTACAAGCCGTAAAAGTCCAAGAAGCTTCCTGCAACTTCTATTGCTCGCCGTCATCACTTTATTTTATCATAGGAATGAACTGAATCAATGCAAAAGTGCGGTCTTCCGAAGTCCGACATTCTCCCAAAGGAGCTTATCCATGATCTCGTTATACCGAAAATATTGGCGCACGGCGTTCGACATCGCGCTGATTATCCTGACCGTCTACCTGGTCATGCTGGCGTTCAGTTGGCTGTACAGTATCGCCGCCCCGGTCTTTCTCTCGCTTGTGGTCTATCTAATCATTGAGCCGTTCGCGCGTTTCCTGCATCGAAGGAAGCTGCCCAAACCGCTGGCTGCGGCCATCTCTGTCCTGGTCTTCGTCCTGGTCATTCTCGGCGCTTTGTTCGGGGTAGGCTTGATCTTCGTCTCGCAGATTGCCAGACTGACCGACAACCTGCCGGAATATGCCGTGATCGTACAGCAGCAGTTTGCCAATCTGACGGAGTTCCTGCACAATGAACTGAACGCGCTGCCAGCCGGAACCGTGGATAAAGCGAACGAATATTTTGCCGTGTTCACCGACCAGCTGACCGGATGGCTAAAATACGCATTTACCCATGTGCTGTCCTTCCTGACCTCGTTCTCCAGCTTCATCGTCAGCTTTACCATTTCGATCATTCTGGCCTTTTTCCTCAGCTCCGAGATCGTTTGGTGGAAACAGGTCGCCAGTGATAAGACACCAAACACGCTCAAACTGGCCTTTGCCTTCTTGAAAAATCATGTTTTCCGTTCAATCGGTTCGTATCTGAAAGCGCAGGCTATTCTGGTTCTGATCTCATTTGCCCTGATCTTTGCCGGTCTGTTGATCCTGCGTGTAGACAACGCCTTCGCCATTGCGATTGTAGCGGCCTTGTTTGATATTCTGCCTCTGCTGGGCGTTCCGGCCATCTTCATCCCGTGGGTGATCTACCTGTTTGTCATTGGCAACACAGGGCTTGCAATCGGATTGATCGTGCTGCTTGCTGTGGTTATGCTGAGTCGGCAGCTGTTGGAACCCAAGATCGCAGGCAACTCGATTGGCATCTCGTCTGCGTACCTGATGTTGTCCTTTGTCCTGATCTCGACGTCCTTGTTTGGCGTAGCGGGATTGATTCTGGCTCCCATCCTGCTGATTTTGATTAAAGAGCTGCTTCAACAGGGCTATTTGCAGCGCTGGATTCGGATGCCGCAGGAAGAGTTCGCCGTGCATCCCCTGAGTCCATCCGGCGCCCCACAGCCCACCCCTCAACCTGCACCTGCTAATCCCCCGGTTCCACCGGGATCATCTACGCAGGACCCGAATCTACCGGATTAACACCTGATGAACAGATCAAGCTTTTAAAAGGATCTGATTAAAACGAGTCTGAGTTTGTCCGTCTACGAAACGTCCTCCTTAGGGGGACGTTTTTTATTTGGGCTGCTATCTGTTATCTGCTATCTGGTTCAGGGTGCTATTTTCCAAGTAGATTAGCGAAGATGAAGGTTGCATGAAGGCGGTTCCATCAACGTTTTAAGGATAGGGAGGCTGGGTAAAAGGTTGCGTATGCCCAATTTAATCCAAGCCAGCAAGTGTACTCCATTATCCAAGCGATGGAAAGGGGACTTCACGTGACTGAAGAACAGAAACCAAAAGCAGGCAGCGATCAGGAAGAAAACATGACCCTAACTACCCGTCAAGGTCATCCCGTCCGTGACAATCAAAATGTACGTACGGTAGGCAGCCGTGGACCTACAACGCTGGAGAATTATCAGTTCCTGGAGAAGATTACCCATTTTGACCGTGAACGTATCCCGGAACGTGTCGTCCACGCACGGGGCGCTGGTGCACACGGAGTGTTTCAGGCTTATGGCAAAGTCGGTGACGAGCCAGTATCCAAGTATACCCGTGCCAAGCTGTTCCAGGAAGAAGGCAAGGAAACGCCTGTCTTCGTCCGTTTCTCAAGCGTTATTCATGGTGGACATTCGCCGGAAACCCTGCGCGATCCGCGCGGTTTCGCTACGAAGTTCTATACGGAAGATGGCAACTGGGATCTGGTGGGCAACAATCTCAAAGTATTCTTTATCCGCGATCCACTGAAATTCCCGGACATGGTGCACGCATTTAAGCCGGACCCGCTTACCAATGTACAGAGCATGGAACGTTTCTTCGACTTTGTATCCCTCAGCCCGGAAGCCACTCATATGGTTACCTTCCTGTTCTCGCCGTGGGGAATTCCCGCAAACTATCGGCAGATGCAGGGTTCGGGGGTCAATACGTATAAATGGGTGAACCAGGAAGGCGAAGCCGTTCTGGTCAAATACCACTGGGAACCTCTCAAGCAGGGGATCAAAAATCTGACGCAAAAAGAAGCGAATGAAATCCAATCCACGAATTTCAATCATGCTACCCTCGATCTCTATGCAGCGATTGAACGCGAAGATTATCCAGAATGGGAATTGTGCGTACAGATCATGGAAGATCATGAACATTCGGAATTGGACTTCGATCCGCTGGATGATACCAAGCTGTGGCCGCCGGATCAGTTTCCTTTCCTGCCTGTTGGCAAGATGACGCTAAACCGCAACCCGGAAGATTATTTCACGGAAGTGGAACAGGCGGCATTTGGTACAGGCGTTCTGGTAGATGGTCTTGATTTTTCCGATGACAAGATGCTTCAGGGTCGGACGTTCTCTTACTCCGACACCCAACGCCACCGTGTAGGAGCGAATTATCTCCAGCTTCCGATTAACGCACCCAAGACACATGTGGCCACCAATCAGAGCGGCGGACAAATGCAGTACAAAGTAGACCGGGCGCCCGGTCAGAACCCACATGTCAATTATGAGCCATCTTCCATGGGCGGCCTGACAGAAGCACCCAAGCCAGGCAAAGATCACGAACCGGAATACCATGCCAAACTGGTTCGTGCCCCAATCGACCGTCCGAACAATTTCGGTCAGGCCGGCGATACTTACCGTTCGTTTGAAGATTGGGAGCGCGATGAATTGATCGCCAATCTCGTCGATGCCCTGTCCCAGTGCAAGAAGGATATTCAGGAGCGGATGATCGACTATTTCACGCAGGCGGATGCCGACTACGGCCGCCGCGTGTCCGAAGGCCTCGCTTCCGCCAAACCGGAAGACGCAACCAGCGGCCAGTCGAATCCGGATAAAGCCGTCGAACAATCCGAAGAAAAAGGCAAAGAAGCCGGCCCTTATTGAGCCGACTATCGTCAAACATAAGCCGTTGATTTCAGAATTAAATCAAAAGAGCTCCGGACCGAAGTCCGAAGCTCTTTTTTTGTGCTTTCCCCTACGCCTACAACCGAAAATCGCAGGGGCGGGGAAAGAGTTCAGTGAAGGAGCTTAAGCATTTCGAAGAAATGCACTTCGGAAGCCTATGCTGTACGTCGCCTTTGTAATCGGGAAAATGCCCCTTAAAAGTATAATCATTTTCCCCGATTACAGCACGCGACCGTAACGAACTCTTTCGGAGCGCGCACGCACTTCCTCCCCACCTACACGGTGAATTTCGAGATCGACTCTTTCAACTCATTGGAGGCGTTGCTCAACTTGGCTGACAGCTCCACCAAACGAACACCCACGTTCTGCTGCTCGCTGCTGAGGGAAGCCACTTCTTCCGAAGTGGCAGAAGACTCTTCGGCGACTGCACTGACACTGGCAAGTGCTTCGGACATGATCGTCTGTGCACGTCCCAGTTCACCAATCGAGGCCGTCACGCCATCCAATTTGCCCGAGAATGATTCCATCTGCTGTTGAACGGAATCGAAGATGCCGGTTGTTTGTTTGACGGATTCCACCTGCTGCTGGAACATCGGATACACTGTGGACAGGGTACGTACGGTCTCATCCATTTCCGATTGAATGTTATCCGTGATCTCGCCAACCATATCGATCGACTCACGTGAACGACTGGCCAGTTGGCGAATCTCTCCGGCGACAACCATAAAGCCCTGACCGGCTGCACCGGCACGTGCAGCTTCGATCGTCGCGTTAAGCGAAAGAATATTGGTTTGTTTGGTGATGTTCTGCATCGCTTCGAGCACTTTCATGACCGAAGCGGTACTTTCCTTGAGTGCATCCACGCGTGCAACCAGCGAGCGAACCATGTTTTCCGTGCTGCCGGTCTGCGTTAACAGCTTATCCAGATGCTTCGTGCCTTCTTGGCTGGCAGTCTGAACTTGCTTGGCTGAGGTATCCATCTCGCGGTTGGCGGATACCACCTTGTCCATTCGTTCGCCGATCTGATCGGTGAGTTCGGTACTCTTCTCGGCTTCCTGTGCCAGACTGGTGGCGCCATTAGCAATCTCTTCCGTGGCAATGGCAATCTCGCGCGCCGAAGCAGCGGTTTGACGAGAAGCCTCTTCCAGCTCACCCGCCGTATCGAGAACCTGCTGCGCAGTATCCGTTGTCTGACGAACCAGGTCGGTGATCCGATCCATCATGCGGTTAAATGCTGTGGACAGCTCACCAATTTCGTCTTTGGAACGATAGTCGGTGCGGACGCTCAGATTGCCTGTTGCGCCTTCCTGCATCAGACCTTTCAGATGACCCAGCGGACGGGCAATCATTCGCACCATCCAGACGCCCATCCCTACCGCGACCAGAACGGCAACGGCGACGAAGACGAGGATCAAAGTCAGGATACCTGAAGCTCCTTCGAGCAGATAGGAAGTCGGCACAATCCCAATCAGATTCCAACCGGAGAAACCAAGCGTGCTGTATGCAGCCAGTACCGTCTGGTCAAACTGCTTGGTCTGGAATTTGCCGCTGCCGCTCAATCCATCGTGTTTGAAGACAAAAGTGGTTGGCTGACCGGCAGAATCTTGAATATTGGAAGCCACGTTGGTGCCGTCCGGCGCCACCAGTTCGATGCGGCTGCCTTCTCCCAGATTTACGGACGTGAGTTGATTTTCCAGCGTCGAGACGTCCATCTGAAGCCCTACTACGAATTTGGCGCCGCTGCCGTTGGTTGTGGACATGATGCGTACAATCGAATAGCTTTGGCGTGACGCATCGGTTGGCAGCCAGATCTGCTTGGCTTCTCCCGAGTTTAATTGAGCATACCAATCCGAAGAACGGATTTCTTCGGCTGTAGGCAGTTTCAGATTACCTGCGGTGAAGAAATTATTGGAAGCTTCATTGGTGTCCAGGAAATAAATGGCCTGAAGGCCGCTCGTCACATTCATCTGATTGCTCAGTGAATCGTTAATGTCCTTGATCGCCTGGAACCGCTCGAAGTCGGTTCCTGCACGCTGAAGGCTGTTAACCGAGTCCTGAATTTCCGGATTGAAGAAGACTTGAGTAGACAAATCCATATACCGCTGAAGCACAATGTCCAGTTTCTGCGCCGTCTGAATAATCGTCTGCTCATTGGCCGACGCCGCATTATCTTTGATCGTATCACGCGCTTTGAGGTAAGAGAGGATGCCCAGTGAAGATACGAATACGACCATCCCGATCAGGAAGATCAAGAACAAACGCACCCCTACCGATTTACTTGGATTCAATGCGCGCCAGTTGCGAAGCGAATCCAGCAGCACCTTCCCCCAACTCTGAGTGAAACGTTTCGATGAGTTGGAGTTTTTAACTTTTGTTCCTTTCTTCATCCGGAGAAGAGTTAATTTGGAAGTCTTTGAACTTTGCACTGAGTCCTCAGTCCCATTTAACTCGTTCTTCGGTAGCGATTTCGGTAGCGCTTTCTTTTTTTCGCGCACCGATTTAGGCTTTTTGTCCTTCTTCAGCAGCTTGAACGAAGGCTTCCCTTTTCCTTCAGCCTTGCCGCTATCCGGCTCGAGTACCGGGTTTTCCCCGTGTTCGCCTTGTTTCTTCATCATACCCATGTCCCCACCCGCCAGTCTTTAGAATCAGCGCTGCAATACCGAGCGTCGAGAAAATGTTCCCGAATTTGCCTATGTACCCACTTAGCACCTAGCCATAGAGAAGCCCGGCTTACACAATGCTGGTTGTCTCTATTATCGGTTGAAGTTAGCGAAATGGAAAGTGATAATGCGCATTTTTTAAAAAAAAGTTAACATGACAGGAAAACCCTTCAATTCCATGAGGGATTTGAAGGGTTTTGGTTGAAGTTCTTTCGACCTAAGTCTCAAGTCCTTCATTTTTTAGCATTTCGTTTGCGCATCATGTCAAAGTAGCGCAGCGGCTGATCGACTTTGATTCGTACATGCTGCATCGGATGGCGGGCGGCGTCCAGCTCATTGCCCTCTTCATCCCAGATCGTTCCGACCGTTTGTTTGAAGAACGTTCCATCGGGACCGAAAAATTCGATTTCCGTGCCCGGTTTGAAGTGATTGCGCTGCTGAATGGTAGCGATTCCGGCTGCTTCGTCATAGTCCAGCACCAGACCGGCGAAGTCGTAAGGAACCGCTTTTTCTTCCGGCTCATAGATGTGATCTTCATGGTCCGGCGTATCGTAGAAGAATCCCGTGTTCAGCGGACGGTTGGCAGCCTTGTTCAGTTCTTCCATCCACTCCGGCTTGAGCACATAGTTCTCGGGATCAGCCATATACGAATCAATCGCCTGACGGTACACATTCACAACAGTGGCAACATAATGGATGGACTTCATGCGGCCTTCCACCTTAAAGCTGTCGATGCCAACTTCGATCAGATCGGGAATGGAGCCGAGCATGCACAGATCTTTGGACCCCATCGTAAAGGCATTATCTTCCGGCTTGAACAGCGGATTGCCTTCGTTATCATCAAACTGCTGCTCCTCCGATACCCATTCGCCTTCGGGAGCGGGGTTCTCAAAGAGATCGTATTTCCAGCGGCAGGACTGGCAGCAGCCTCCCCGGTTGGAGTCACGGTCAGTAAAATGGTTCGACAGGACGCAGCGACCGGAATACGACGAGCACATGGCGCCGTGCACAAACGATTCAATCTCAATATCGACGTTGGCTTTGATCTCGGCGATCTCTTCCAGACTTGTCTCACGACCCAGCACGACGCGCGGCAGTCCTTCTTCTTTCCAGAACTGCACCGCCTGCCAATTCAGCGTAGACTGCTGGGTGCTAAGGTGGACTTCGATCTCGGGCGCAGCTGTCTTCGCAGTCTCCACGATAACCGGGTCAGCCGTGATGATTGCCGCAATGCCGGCTTCCTGAAGTTTGCCCAGGTACTCAGCGATGCCGTCCAGGTCTTCTTCATGCGCATAGATATTGGTCGCTACAAAGACTTTGGCGCCGTACTTCTTGGCGAATTCCACGCCTTCCTTCATCTCTTCAAAGCTGAAGTTGTCGGCATTGGAGCGAAGACCATATTTCTGACCGCCAATATAAACGGCATCTGCGCCATAATGCACAGCAAATTTTAGCTTTTCCAGATTGCCAGCAGGTGCCAGCAGCTCAGGTTTATCCAGCCGATAGCGTTTGCCTTTATGCTGCGGCTTCGTCTGAATCGGCGTTTGTTGCGTTGTTTCCACGATGCAGTCCCCTTTCCTCTCTCAATAAACCTGTTCTTTATAGAAAAATCCAAACGACAGCTCCCGATTTGGGTCCTGCAAGTCACGGATCTCATCGAGCCATGCCTCATCAAAGGCATATTCCTGCGGGTCCGCCACAAAAGCGTCAATCGCCTTGCGATAAGCACGTGCCGCCGCCACATTGTAAGCCGGACTTTTCAAAATCCCTTCGATCTTAAAGCTCTGCACGCCCGCTTCCAATAGCAGATGCAGATCCTCCAGGATGCAGATGTCGCCGGAACTCATGATATGCGTACCATTGGAGTCCTCATAGATCGGGAACCGCTCATCGCGGCGCTCCGCTTCGATCAGATATAACCCACGGGACAGACCGACGTTATCATCTTCAACGGGGCGACCCTGATTCGCCATATAGCTGTGAACCAGACTGCGTTTGGAATGATAGATGTTGGTCATCCCATGTACTTGCACCTGAGCTTCAACTTCCAGTTCCGGCATCATCGCCGTTACCTCGTCCATGTTCAGTTCACGAGCCAGCACAACGCGAGTTGCCCCTCGGCGTCCCCAATAGTTGGCCGTGCCATGGTTGGTTGAAGTCATCTCCGCGTTCCAATGCAGCGGCATGTTCGGCAGCAGCTTGCGCGCGTGCATCAATACGGACGGGTCACCAAACTCAATGCCATCCACGCCGATCTCGCCCATTTTTTGCAGATAACCTGGCAGATCCGGCAGCTTGGTGTTATCCATCAGATTGTTGACGCAGACGTAAATCTTAATATCACGGGGACGGGCAAAAGATACCGCCTCCGCAATCAACTCCGGTGAAAATTCACCCGGCAGTCTCATTCCGTACTTTTCTTCCCCCAATAAAAAAGCGTCGCAGCCGGCTTCAGCCAGCGCTTTGAGTTCATCCAGTGTGCCGCATGTTGCCAGCAATTCGGGTTTATATCCCAAAACGGCCACTCCCTTCTATTTCCTTAAATCCATGATCGGCATAAGCCGGCGCAATTATTTGCCGCCGGCCTTGCTTGTTTCAATATTTTGTTGATGCTGCTTGAATGTCTCGGCAAACAGATGTTTACCCGAGCCATCTTTTTTGGTGACATAAAAATAATAATCGGAAGCTTCCGGCTGAAGGGCGGCTTCGATGGACTTGAGGCTTGGCGCCGCGATTGGTCCAGGCGGAAGCCCTTCATGCTGGTACGTATTGTATGGACTATCGATCTCCAGATCCGAATAGAGCAGCCGCTCCTTCTGTTTGCCCAGCGCATACTGTACGGTCGCATCAATCTGAAGCTTCATGGGCTTATCCAGGCGATTATAGATAACACTGGCAATCAGCGGACGTTCAGCATCCACCACGGCTTCTCGCTCAATCAGCGAAGCAACCGTTAACAGCTGGTGCACATTCAACCCCCGCTTTTTCAGCAGTGCGTCAAAGTTCGGAATGGACTCAAGCTTGGTTGTTGTTTCCTTCACCAAGCGACGTACGACATCCTCTGGCGAAGCTTCGGTCGAAAACTCGTACGTATCCGGGAACAAGTAGCCTTCCAGGGCATACTTCAGCCCTTCTTCGCTCGGCACGCCGTCCGGCAGCACATCAGCGAATTGATTCGGCTCCCGGGTCAACTGCCGAATCGTCTTGGCATCCCAACCTCCCGCTTTGGCCAGTCGATCCGCGATCTGCGATACCGTCAGGCCTTCGGGAATGGTGACTTTGACAGAGGTTTTCTGTGTTACCTTTTCTCCGCCATTGAGAACCTTCGTAATCTCGGCATAATCCAGACCTGGATTAAGCGAATACGAACCGGCCTTAAAGGCATCCCCCTGTTTTTCCATCTTGAGATAGACTTTGTACAGCAGAGCGCTGCGAATCAGACCTTTCTCCTGAAGCTGGTCAGCAATCCCAGATGTCCCGGTACCTTCCGCAATCTCCAGAGTTACGGCTTCTTTTGAGGCTGGCATCGGCTTCATCGACGCATAGATAAAACTTCCGACAGACGCAATCAGCAGCAGGATAATCAGTACCAGCACCAGCGGCGCTTTCGATCTTTTTCTTTTGGGTATTACGCTATTTTCCACTACAGCGCACATCCTTTGTCAGGCGTCCAGAGGTTACCCTTATTTTTACGCATGGCAAAGCGGACCAGGCTGACCGGGTCCGCTTGCTTTACCGATTCCCTTACATTTCTTCCGGGAAAGTGAGTTCGTCGAACAGCTCGGCTACGTTTTCCCACTCGTCATCGTCGTCGATCGTCGAAAGCTGTACTTCACCCGAAGGGGAAGTCTCGATCTTGAGAATCTGTACATCGTCATCGGCTCCAACCGTCTCGTTCTGTAGAACGGCATAAGCGCCACCGCCTACTTCAAATTCCTTGACGATTCGGTAAGTCACCGATTCCGCGTTCTCGTCGATCAGCTCGACATACAATCCGTACACTTGCTCAAGCTTGTTCGTGTATACGACCTGACTTGCGGAAAATTCCGTCATCGTTCTATTCCTCCCCGTCCAATTCGGCAACCAGTGTATTAAACGTCTCTTCAACGATCTGCCATTCCGCTTCGTCTTCGATCACGTAGAGCTTCAAATCGTCGTCATCTTCTTCGTAACGGAACGCATAGACCTCATCCGCTTCATCATCTTCCGAATCCAGCGGTACAACCATCATGTATTTGCTATCAGAACCGTCTACTTCAAATTTCATGATGACTTCAAAGCCTTCTTCCTGACCTTCTTCATCAGGAATATAAATAATTTCGGGTTCGTCGCCCAACAGGTGGGAATCGTTTGCCATGCCCGTCACCCTTTCACCTTTTTGATTTGGAATCGAGATAGTTTTGCAAGATCAGGCCTGCCGCGATCTTATCGACGACCTGTTTGCGTTTCTTGCGGCTGACATCGGCTTCGAGGAGCGTTCGCTCGGCGGAGACCGTCGTCAGACGTTCATCCCACAGGTGAACAGGCAGACTCAGCGATTCCCGCAAAGACTCAGCGAACTCGATGCACAGTTCGCCGCGCGGGCCGATCGTGCCGTTCATGTTTTTCGGGAGACCTACCACCACTTCTTCGACTTCATGCAGTGCCGCGAGTTCCGCGATCTTCTGCATATGGGAGCCGTCTTCGCGGCGCTGCACCACTTCGATCCCTTGAGCAGTCCAGCCGAAGGCGTCGCTTACCGCAACGCCGATCCGTCGATCTCCATAATCGAGGCCCAGCAATTTCATGATACCTATTCTCCTATCGAAGCTTGGACAAATAAGAACGAACCAGCTCTTCAATCAACTCGTCCCGTTCTTTTTTGCGAATCAGGCTTCGTGCGTTGTTGTGTCTCGGGATGTAAGCCGGATCGCCGGACAACAGGTAGCCCACAATCTGATTAATCGGATTGTACTCTTTCTCCACAAGTGCGTCGTACACGGTCAGCAGAATCTCCTGTGCAGAAGTCTCCTCGTCACCCTGTACGTTGAACTTCATCGTTTTGTCCATGGAATCCATTAGGATTACACCTCGCTTCACCAAGCGTCCGCGCGTTGGCGGCGCGCTCTGACGCCCTTATAATGTTGAATCTTACTTATCATATCACACTTTCGCCCGATCAAGAAACGGGGAATCGGGTGATGATAAGCGTCTTTACTTAGGCGTTCAGCGATTGTTCAAGAACAGAAAGAGCTGTATTCAGCGCTTCTTGCAGCTTGGAAGCGTCTTTGCCACCAGCCTGCGCCATGTCCGGACGTCCGCCGCCGCCGCCGCCGCAGACGGAAGCGGCTTCCTTGACAAGTTTACCGGCATGGAGGCCGCGCTTGGTCAGTTCCTGCGGTACCACGACAACAAAGTTCACCTTGTCTTCCACCGGAGCGCCAAGAATCAGCACAGCCTGAGGCAGTTTGACTTTCAACTCATCAGCCAGCGAACGCAGTCCGTCCATATCGGAAACGGAGACCGCTTCAGCCAGTACCTGAATGTCGCCCACGGTACGAACGTTGTCCGTCAGTTTGCCTGCTTCGATGGCACCCAGCTTGCCGCGCAGCGATTCAATCTCGCGCTCCGCATCCTTGAGCTGCTTGCCCAGCGATTCGATCCGCTTGGGAACTTCAACAACCGGTGTCTTGAGCGCCGCAGCCGACTGCTTGAGCAGATCAAGCTGCTCATCCAGGTACAGATAAGCGCCGCGCCCGGTCAGGGCTTCTACCCGGCGTACGCCGGAACCGATGCCGCTCTCGCCGACGAGCTTGAACAGGCCGATCTCGCTGGTGTTGCGAACGTGGCAGCCGCCGCACAGTTCAAGGCTGTAATCGCCGATTTCAACGACGCGCACGATGTCACCATATTTTTCACCGAACAGAGCCATTGCGCCCATAGCTTTGGCTTCTTCGATTCCTTTGAGTTCGATCTTGACGTTGACGCCCTTCCAGATCTGTTCGTTGACGCGGCGTTCCACGTCAGCCAGTTCTTCCGGCGTAATGCTGCCAAAATGCGAGAAGTCAAAGCGCAGACGCTGCGGTTCCACCAGGGAACCCGCCTGATTGACATGCGTGCCCAGCACTTCCTTGAGCGCCTTGTGCAGCAGGTGCGTCGCCGTATGGTTCTTCTCAATGGCTGCACGGGAATCGCGTTCCACGCTTGCCCGCACTTCGTCGCCGACATGCAGCTCGCCGGATTCCACCGTCACTTGATGCACATGCTGGCCGCGTGGAGCCTTGACCAGACCCTCAACGCTCAAGGTGCCCGTGAAGGAAGAGATCGTACCTACATCGCTGACCTGACCGCCGCTTTCGGCATAGAACGGCGTCTTATCCAGCACAACGAGTGCCGAATCGCCTTCACCGATCGAATCCACGATTTCGCCGTCCTTAATGAGAACGACAATCTTCGCTTCAACCGACGTTTCGGTGTAGCCCACAAATTCGCTCGCCGTTTCCAGTTCGGACAATACGCCGCCTTGAATATTCATGCCGCCGCCCTTTTTATGGGCTTCGCGTGCTCTTGTGCGCTGTTCCTGCATAGCCGTCTCGAACCCTTCACGGTCCACGGTCATGCCGTGCTCCAGAGCAAAGTCTTCGGTCAGATCCAGCGGGAATCCGTACGTATCATACATTTTGAACGCATCTTCGCCGCCAATGATGTTCTCCCCCGCTGCTTTGGCACGTTCTGCCGTCTCGGTCAGGATGGCCAGACCGTCGGAGAGCGTCTTGTGGAAACGTTCTTCTTCCAGACGAATGACACGTTCGATCAGCTCACGGCTGTCTACAACCTGGCTGTAGTATACGCCCATCACCTCGCCCACCGTGGACACCAGTTCATACAGGAATGGACGATCCAGTCCGATGACGCGTCCGTAACGGACCGCGCGGCGCAGCAGGCGGCGAATAACATAGCCACGGCCTTCGTTGGAAGGCTGTACGCCGTCACCAACCGCGAAGGTCACCGTACGCACGTGGTCGGCAATAACTTTAAGCGCCACGTCGTGTTCTTCGCTCACGCCATATTCGATCCCCGCAAGCTTTGCGGTATGCTGGATCATGGGTTGGAACAGATCGGTGTCGAAGTTCGAGTTCACATCCTGAAGGATCGAAGTCAGACGTTCCAGGCCCGCGCCGGTATCGATGTTTTTGTTCGGGAGCGGCGTGTAGCTGCCGTCCTTGTTATGGTTGAACTGCGAGAACACGAGGTTCCATACTTCCAGGAAGCGCTCATTCTCTCCACCCGGATACATTTCCGGATCGTTGGGGTCCAACTTGCCATAGGCATCGCCGCGATCGTAGAAGATCTCGCTGCATGGTCCGCAAGGGCCTTCGCCGATGTCCCAGAAGTTTTCGTCGCCCAGCTTGATGATCCGCTCTGCGGGCAGGCCCACTTTTTCATTCCAGATCTGGAACGCTTCTTCATCCTCGGCATAGACCGTTACGCTGATGCGGTTCGGGTCGAAACCAATCCACTGCGGGCCAGTCAGGAATTCCCAAGCCCAGGTGATCGCTTCTTCCTTGAAATAATCGCCAATGGAGAAGTTGCCCAGCATCTCGAAGAACGTATGGTGACGACGAGTTTTGCCGACGTTTTCGATGTCATTGGTCCGAATACATTTCTGTGAGTTCGCAATTCTCGGATTCTCCGGCTTCACACGTCCGTCAAAATAAGGCTTCAGGGGCGCCATACCGGCATTAATCCACAGCAGGGAAGGGTCATTGTGCGGGACGAGCGGAGCGCTCGGCTCGATATGGTGGCCTTTCTCTGCGAAAAATTCCAGCCACTTGGAACGGATTTCACTAGCTTTCATTGTTCTCGAACCTCCATTTATTAAGGGAATAGGGCTGCTGCACATGAAAAAAAACATAAAAAACGCCCCTGAAAAATTCAGGGACGATTGCTCGCGGTACCACCCTGGTTACCGTCCGACTGCTCTGCGGTCCTGCCCGTACGAAGCAGGTCAAGCGCAAAGATCAGGACGATCTCCTCGATCGCGTCCGTTAACGGGGACGAAGCGGCTTGGGCATCGCAGGATTGCAAAGCCCGGCACTCCGGAATCAGCTTTCGGTCCGTCGGCTCTCCAGGCTCTTCCACCCATGCACAAGTCGCGCAAGGAGCCTGTTCGCTGAGAGAGCGTCCCTTCAGGACGTACTTCATTCCATCATCGTTTTCATGATTGTAGTCAATGCCTTCCCAGTATATCGAGAGGCCTAAGGTCTGTCAATCGGCAAAAAAGCCGAAAGAAAGCGATCCCCTTCCTCGGGTGTCTCGCTTCTTCCGGCTTGTTCATCGCTTAGTTGGCTACCTGGAGGTGCAGCATGGAGTCCGCTGCTTCGTTCATGCAGAACAGATCGTCCAGTGAACTGAGCGTTCCATCCTTTTCTACCTGATACACCGACATCTTGCCGCCGTTGACCGTCAATTCGATAAAGCAGCTCCAGCAATAAAATTGATGGGAACCGATCTTACCGATGTCTTTGGAGCTGCAGTTTGGACATTTCATTATGGGGATCACCTATCCGTCCGCTTATTTGAGAGTCGCAAAGAAACTTAAAAGCCTCTTCCGATTTGAACGATTATTCACAATGGGATACGCAAAGGCGTATCACGATTTGATACGCACACGAGCCATAATCGTTTCAATTTTCTTGACGACTGTCTCGATTTCCTCCGAAGTATTACCCAACCCGAAGCTAAATCGAATCGCGGAGTTCAAAACTTTTTCCGGCAGATTCATGGCGCGAAGCACGTGCGAAGTCTCCAGCGAGCCGGATGTACAAGCGGAGCCGCTGGCAGCAGCAATGCCTTCCATGTCAAGGTTCATCAGCATCGTCTCGGTCCCCACCGCCGGAAAGCTGATATTGACCACATGAGCCAGCGTATGCTCCGGATCACCATTCACTACAAAAGACTCTTCGCCAATCGCGGCCTGAAGACCCTCCAACAACTCACGGCGCAGGCGCAGCGCGTCTGTATGGCGCTCTTCCAGACTGGATACGGCTAACTCAACCGCTTTGGCGAAACCCGCCATCCCCGCCAGATTTTCCGTCCCTGCCCGGCGCTTGCGCTCCTGATTGCCGCCATGCAGCATCGCCGGCAGTTTGATGTGCGGCGCGATATATAAGGCACCGATTCCCTGCGGCCCGTTGATCTTGTGGGCAGAGAAACTCATCAGATCAACATTTAGCTCCCCGCAGTTGACGGCAAGCGAACCCAGCGCCTGTACAGCATCCGTATGGAACCAGACCCCCTGCTCACGGGCGAAGGCTCCAATCTCATGAATCGGCTGCACGGTGCCCACCTCGTTATTGGCGTACATCACGCTGATGAGCGTAGTATCCGGGCGTGTATGTTCACGAATCCAGTCGAGGTCAACCCGGCCGCGAACATCAACCGGGATATACTCCACCTCAAAGCCCTGCTCAGTCAGACGTTCCGCAGCATGCAGCACGGCATGGTGTTCGATTGTCGAGACCAGCAGATGGCGTCCGCGATCGACACGTGCATGGGCTGCGCCAAACAGCGCCATATTGTCGCTCTCCGTCCCCCCGGAGGTAAAGACCAGATCATGCGGCTTGGCTCCAATCGCAGCAGCGATCTTCTCGCGTGCGGCACTGACGATTCGTTTCGCATCGCGTCCGAACGCATGAACGCTGGAGGCATTTCCGAACGTGCCGGTCATCACGCGCAGCATCTCTTCAGCCACCAGCGGATGTACAGGCGTAGACGCCGCATGATCCATATAGATTCGATTCATTGCCTTTTCACCTCGTTATAGATGTACATCCTAAATATAAAACTAAATATAAAACATATAATTGTCCGGTTCGCCTTTGTCCCGGTAGGCAATCAGATCGCCCAATGTCGTCGAATCGATAACGTCGGCAATGGCGTCGCGGATTTTTTTCCACAGATCACGCTTGGCCGGATCATCTTCTTCGGCGAAGTCCACCACCGAAATCGGCCCTTCCAGAACACGGATGATCTCGCCAGCTGTCACTGTATCGGGATCACGCGACAGAATGTAGCCGCCATAGGCGCCGCGGATGCTCTTGACGAGTCCTCCATTACGCAGAGGGGCGATCAGCTGTTCCAGATAATGCTCGGACAGCGAGTTTTTTTCGGCGATACTTTTCAGGGACGTCGGTCCTTCTCCGTATCTTGCCGCAAGTTCCATCATGATGGTTAAGCCGTAACGGCCTTTAGTCGATATTTTCAATAGAGGCACCTCTTTCGATTCATTCGGGCTTCAGACGCGTCTTCTGTTTCTCACTAGTCCGATTTCCACCAGCCGAATCCTTGGGATTATGGGCGGCGTTCTATACCAGACCTTTATTCTTCGTGGCGGGACGCGACAGTTCTGCATATACTCAGACTATCGTAACATAACCGGGGAGCGCGATGCACTACGGAATCCGGCGCCGCAGCGAAAATGTCCATGCCCCGTGGAAATGCAGCCTGTGAAGGATGCGTTCGGGTGTCGTCAATTCCGGCCTTTTGTGGTAAAATACGTTCAGACGCGCCCAGCGCGTTATTTTGCTTTCTACTCCACTTTCTTATTGTTTCATAATTTTCAGAAAATACCTCATAGAAGACGGTGATTGTAATGAATAAATCTCCCGAAGAAACACGCGTCGTCGTCGGCATGTCCGGGGGCGTCGATTCCTCGGTAACTGCTTTGCTGCTCAAACAGCAAGGCTACGACGTAATCGGCATCTTTATGAAGAACTGGGATGATACCGATGAATTCGGCCACTGCACCGCAGAAGACGATGCTGAAGATGTCCGCCGCGTCTGTGAAAAGATCGGTATCCCCTATTATACGGTGAACTTCGAGAAAGAATACTTCGACAAAGTGTTCACGTACTTCCTCGACGAATATAAACGCGGTCGTACACCCAATCCGGACGTCATGTGCAACCGCGAGATCAAATTCGGCGAATTCCTCAACAAGGCGCTGGATCTCGGTGCAGACTATGTGGCGACGGGGCATTATGCTCGTGTCACGGAGGAAAATGGGGAGTTCAAGCTGCTGCGCGGCGTAGACAACAACAAGGATCAGACCTACTTCCTGAACGCGCTTAATCCGTACCAGCTCTCGAAGACGATGTTCCCGATCGGGCATCTGCCCAAGCCGGAAGTTCGCCGCATTGCAGAAGAGGCAGGTCTGGCGACGGCACGCAAAAAAGACAGTACGGGCGTCTGCTTTATCGGTGAACGCAATTTCCGTGAATTCCTGAGCGGTTATCTGCCAGCCAAATCCGGCGAGATGGTCGATATTGCCACAGGCGAATCCAAAGGTCGCCACGATGGATTGATGTATTACACGCTGGGCCAACGTCAAGGGCTGGGCATCGGCGGTTCCGGGAACGGCGAACCTTGGTTTGTCGCGGATAAAGACCTGGAAAACAACATCCTGTACGTTGTACAGGGGGACAAGCATCCAAGCCTCTACTCCACGGCTCTGACCGCAAGCGGCGTAACATTTGCTTCGGGACGTGATGAGCTGGCCAATGGCCCGCTGACCTGCACGGCCAAGTTCCGCTATCGTCAGCCGGATCAAGGTGTAACGCTGACTCGTCTGGAAGACGGTTCGGTTCATGTGGCGTTTGATGAACGTCAAAAGGCGATTACGCCGGGACAAGCCGTTGTATTCTACGATGGCGAAGTCTGCCTGGGCGGCGGCACCATCGAACAGGTTGAAAAGGTTCCTTACGAAGCTGCGGCTGTTCGCTAATCCGGGTTCACTCATCTTTTCTGCCACATCAAAAGCCCGCTCTGCACCGGAAACGGTGGAGCGGGCTTTTTTTGCTGCCGGATTCGTCGAGCGAGCGGCCCAGTCTTAGAGTGATCTCTGGAATCCCCTATTCGAGGCGGATCGACTCGGCAAATCCTGCTTGGGATGTGAATGGATACTTATTGACCAACGTCACCGGCAGGTTGACCTTCTTGATCGGTATGCGAATCGCCACCAGCATCTGTGTCATCCACAACCAGGTCGGCTGCGGTCGAGCTTGGGTCCAGCCATTTGCCGATCGAATTGATCGTTTCCTCAAGATCGTCGTCGTCCAGTTCATAATACCAAGCGTCGCGGGATACCCCTTCGCCTTGCAGCATATGGCTGCTGATGCTTGGCGTGGAATCGCTCAGGATCACCGTCTTGGCCAGCGACAGCATGAAATCCGATGTCATGTTGGTCTTGAAGTTTTGTCCGGCGATACCAATCAGCTCCGGAATTTTAGCGATATTTTCGACGCTTTTCATCCGGTTCAACATTTGCTTGAGGAAAATGCGATGGCGCTCCGTGCGTTTGAAATCGGAATCTTCACGATACCGGACAAAATTCAGCGCTTCGGTTCCGTCATAGATCGGTTTATTTGGCTCAATCGTAAATTTCTCATGATCGGCCTGTTTGTTTTCGATTCGCTCGGTGATTGGCAGCTCTACCCCGCCCATTGCGTTCACGACATCCTTGAGACCGTTGAAGTTGATAGTCGCATAATAATCAACATCGTGATCGAGCAGAGCTTCTACTGTATCTACGCTCATCTGCGCACCACCGTAGGCATAAGCGGCGTTAATCTTGGTCTTGGAGCGGGTTCCCTTGATGGTCGGCGTACCCACCATCTTGACATAAGAGTCACGGGGAATCGATACCAGCAGCACTTTGTTGTCAGCCGGCCGTACCACCGAATAGATAATGGAGTCCGTACGGGCAATCTCGTTATCTCGTTGGTCGGTGCCAAGCAGCAGAACGGAGAACGGCTTTTTGCTCAGTTCGGCAACGGAGAGTTCTTCTTCTCCTCCGCCTTTGTTATCCTGGGCGATGGGTTGGTAGGATTTGTCCAGCGTGTCTTTTACGGTGTCTTCAAGCAGCGTATCGAACGCCAACACCATCAATTCTTTTCGGAAAATAACTCCGCCAATCACCAGTACCAGCACCACGCCCAAAGCGATCAACCAGGCTCTGCCTCTGTTTTTCTTCGTTTTCTTTTTCTTCTGATGCCTTTGGGTCCTCGTTAACACCCGAGACTCGGCCGGCTGATTTTTATCCATTTCGTTCGTACCTTTCTCTCCCCACAAAAGTCGTCGGCTTGCTACGTTGACCGTGTTCGACTTGATAAACAAGCCGGCGCTTCATCCGTAGAGCAGTAGGCAAACGGAAACCATGAAACGAAAACAGGTTACGGTTCAACGTACGGCGGCCCAGAAAATCCCTTATGGAAGCTAAAATAGATGGGTCTGCACAACAAAACGTCTTTGGACGAATAGAAGATGCGTGTCCAAAGTGAAGACAACATTTAGATTACTACATTTCGTATGATTCTGACAATTCTAACATACGGAACTCTTCCTGTCCGAAAATTCGGAAGATTCATCTTGTGTTATTGTCCACGCCGCCGCTGCTGGTTCAAATGGATCTTGGACTCGTTTCCCTGCTCGGTCGCCTCATAGAAAACGGTACCCTCCAGCTCTGGGGGCAGATAGGCCTGTTTGACATAATGATTCGGGAAATTATGCGGATATTGATAGCCTTCATGTCCCAATTTCTCCGCGCCCTTATAATGGGTATCCCGCAGATGCAGCGGAACTTCGGTTGTTCCGGTGCGTCCAAATGCCGCTTCTGCACGGGCAATCGCCGTATAGACGGCGTTGGACTTGGGACTCTCCACGGCGAACAAGATCGCCTGAGCTACATTCAGCTTGGCTTCCGGCCAGCCATTGTTGCGATAGGCTTCGAGCGCGGAGACGGCCTGTACCATCGCCTGGGGATTGGCGAGTCCAATGTCTTCGCTGCTGGCCGCAATCAGGCGGCGGATGAAGGTCATGGGGTCCATGCCAAGCTTCTCGACGGCATACAGGAACCAATAGAGCGCGGCATCGCTGGAGCCGCGAATGGACTTGTGGAACGCAGACAGTACGTCATACTGCGTGGACTCATCCGCGCGTGCAATCGGGCGGCGCACCGATTCTTCGGCCGCTTCAAGCGTGACTCTCACGCTGCCGTCGGCCTGGGGCGGCGTCGTCAGCGCCGCCAGCTCCAGCGCGTTCAGCGCGCGGCGAATGTCGCCGCCGGACATGGCCGCGATGTGTTCCAGCGCGTCTTCATCCACGCGCAGATCCATAAAGCCCAGTCCGCGCTCGGCATCCGCCAGCGCGCGGCGCATGGCGATCTTGGCGTGCTCCGCTGTCAGCGGATGCAGCTGGAACAGCGTAGAGCGGCTCATCAAGGCGCCGTTTACGTAATGAAACGGATTTTCGGTCGTGGCGCCGATGAAGATGATGGTGCCCTTCTCCACAGCCGGAAGCAGCGCATCCTGGCGGGAGCTGTTGAACCGGTGTACTTCATCGAGGAACAAGATTGTCTTCGTGCCGTACAGCGCTTTGTCATCGGCAGCCTGCTGGATCACTTCGCGCACGTCCTTGACCGTGGCGTCCACTGCGTTCAACCTCACAAACTTACCCTGTGTATGATGGGAAATAATATGAGCCAGAGTAGTCTTGCCGCAGCCTGGCGGTCCATACAACACAATCGAACCGACCTTGTCGGCTTCGATGGCTCGGCGCAGCAGGCGTCCCGGACCCACGATGTCTTCCTGTCCGATATATTCATCGAGTGTCATCGGACGCATACGATCCGCCAGCAGTCCACCGCTTGCCTGCGTCTCCGATCCACCCTCGTAATTAAATAGATCCAAACTTGTCACGTCCTTTCATTCCTTATTCAATATAGTGCCCTTCGACCACGAACGCAAATGTCTTCTGCATGTCTGCCCGCTGCCAACAAAGGCAAAAAAACCGCAGCGAAGCTGCGGTCTTGATTGATCTGTCTGTTCGATGGATCTGTTCGATGACTCTGTTCAATAGGTCTGTTCAATAAGCTTTCAGAGCCAGGCTCTCTTCCTGGCCTGCTTCCGTCAACGATCAATCAGCCCGGGATTTCATTCGCCGCAGTATCCTTCTGACGGCCGGCGGCCTCAGCGCAGCAGGTTGCTTTTCGCCAGATCGATCAGTTCATCGCCGTGGCCGCTCAATACGGCCTTCACAGCCCAGATCGAGAATCCTCCCGCCTGCTGCATGGTAATCTTAGGCGGCATGGACAGCTCCTGACGATTGACGGCAACGTCAATCAGCGCTGGGCCATCATGAGCCAGTGCGGTACGCACAGCCTCTTCCAGATTACCGGCATCGTCAACTCGTACGCCGTAGATACCCATTGCATTGGCGATGGCGGCGAAGTCCGTCCCACCAAGCCCCGTACCCGTCTCCAGGTAACCGGCTGCCTTCATTTCCAGCTCCACGAAGCCCAGCGCTTCGTTGTTGAATACCACCACTTTGACCGGCAGCTTATACTGCTTGATGGTCAGCAGATCTCCCAGGAGCATGGACAGCCCACCATCGCCGGAGAGGGCAATCACCTGGCGTTCCGGATGAGCCGATTGAGCGCCGATTGCCTGCGGCATGGCGTTGGCCATCGTGCCGTGGTTGAAGGAACCGATCAAGCGACGTTTGCCATTCATCTGCAAATAACGAGCTGCCCATACGGTCGGCGTTCCGACGTCCGCACTGAACACAGCATCTTCCGATGCCAGATCACTGATGATTTTCGTTAGGTACTGAGGGTGAATTGGGGTTTGTCCCGGTTTTCCAGTCGCCAGATCGTCAAGGCCGCTGCGGACTTTGGTATAACGATCCACCGACTTACGCAGATGATCCGACTTTTTGCCTTCTTCCAGGAGCGGCAGCAGCTTGCCTGCGGTCGCCTTCACATCGCCACAGACGCCCAGTTCCAGAGTTGCACGGCGACCGAGTGTGGCGGCATTGATGTCCACCTGAAGGATCTTGGCACGTTCCGGATAAAACTGACGATATGGGAAGTCCGTGCCCAGCATCAGCAGCACGTCGCAGTCCATCATCGCATGATAGCCTGAAGCATACCCGATCAAGCCAGTCAGACCGACGAAATATGGATTGTCATATTCCAGATGCTCCTTGCCGCGCAGCGCTACCACCATAGGAGCTTGCAGTCGTTCACAGAGCGCCAGCACTTCCGCATGAGCGCCTTTGCAGCCTGCGCCTGCAAGTATCGTGACTTTTTTGCCTTCGTTCAGATAGGACGCCAACTGCCCAAGCTCCTCGTCAGATGGAACAACGACGGGACGAGGGGCATGCACCACTTTTTCCGGCATATCCACTTTGACATCCTCGGCAGCGACATCGCCCGGCAGCACGATCACGGATACGCTCGAATGAGCCTGAGCCGCCTGAAGTGCCATCGTAATGGTGCGCGGAATCTGTCCGCTGGTCATAATCGTCTCGCAGAACACGCTGCATTCCTGGAAGATCTGTTCCGGATGAGTAGCCTGGAAATAGCCGCTGCCAATCTCATCGCTTGGCACATGGGCGGCAATCGCCAGTACAGGCAGACGGCTGCGATGACATTCATACAGGCCATTGATGAGGTGCAGGTTGCCCGGGCCGCTGCTGCCTGCACAGACGGCAATCGATCCATTCAGATCGGCTTCCGCTCCTGCGGCAAATGCAGCAACCTCTTCATGACGCACATGAATCCAGTCGATTTTCCCCGAACGGCGCACGGCATCAATGACGGCGTTCAGCGAATCTCCCGTAATGCCATAGATCCGTTTGACTCCCGCATTTACCAGCGCCTCTACCAATGTATCCGCAATCGTTTTGCCCAAATTGACCATCTCCTGTCCATGATTTGCTCTTGCGTTTATTCATTCTTACCCGGACAGGGCAGTTATTTAACGATTGCGGCAAATTTCGACACTACGGCAAAAAGGACGGCATAACGCCGCCCTCTTTCTTCTCTTTTAATCGTCGTCCCAGTACCCGAATGTCCTCCGAGCCGATGAATTAAGCTTCCGGCCAGCCGGACTCGCTCCACTCGTCGCTTCCGCTCAGGAAAGTCGGTACGTCGCCGCCGTGCAGCACCCACAATTCATGCAGCGCCCGCGTACAGCCGACATACAGCATCTTCGCGTCCCATTCGGAATCTCCATAATGACTTCTTCCGGCATCGGCTACGACCACTGCATCGAACTCCAGACCTTTGGACAGATGCAGCGGCAGCACGGACAGTCCGCCTTCATACTGCGTCATGCTGCCGTCGATCAGATTGATCTCCGGGAACTCCGGCTTCAGCGCCGCATGCAGGGCTTCCGCTTCTTTTTGTGTTCGCGTCAGCAGGGATACCGTCTTGTGCTCACGGTTCCAGAGCGCCCGCAGCGCCTTGGCTGCTGCCTGTACGCCAGCTTCCGCGTCTGAAGCGCCGAAGTCGATCATACGCACTTTGTTGCCGCTTCGGAATACCGGAACAGCTTCGATCGCGTTGGCTACTCCGCCGGCGAGAATCACATTGGCGAAGCCGATAATCTCCATCGTGGAACGATAGCTTCGGGTCAGCGCATGATAAGAGGTCTCTTTTTCGCCAAACAGATCGCTCATCTCTTCCCAGGCGTGAACGCCTTTGTACGCGTGGATGCCCTGCGACAGATCGCCCAGAATGGTAAAGGAATGGCCGCGTACGAATTGATCCAGCACCCAGACCTGAAGCGGCGAGAAATCCTGCGCTTCGTCGATGACAATATGGTCAAATCGCTCTGCACTGTCGATACCGTTAAGCAGCAGATGCAGATACAGCAGCGCCGGCAGATCTTCTTCACGGATTCTTCCGTCCTTGAGGTCTTTGCGCGTCGATTTCAGCACAGAAGACGGGATGCCCTCCTGGGCTTCCTGAGGCAGAATTCCCCGGGTATCCTTGACCGCACCAAAGATCTGTTTGTACAAGGTCAACGGCGAGAAGTCCGGCCACTTTTTGGCATAGGCTTTCTCACGGGCGGCCGCTTTTTTCTTGTGTTCTCTGCGCAGCGTCTCGGGTTTGACTTGTTTCAGCTCCATCTCAATCCAGCGATGAATCCGGGCCAACACCCGCTCTTTGCGTCCCGATGCGGAATAGTGCTTGTACTCGTCGGAATACCAGTGCAGGATCGTCTCATAAGGCAGGATCTTCCCGTCCCAGGCTTCAAAGGCAAGCTCCGGCGCACCCGAGGCTTCCAGCGCGGAAGCGGCGGCGTCCAGCATGCTGCGGAACTTGTCTGACCCCTTGAATCGACCGGGTGCTTCGTCGCCCGGCACCTGTCCGCCGACTTCACCGAACCAGAAATCCAGTGTCTCGGAAGAGGGAGCCAACATCGATTCGATGCCCAGCAGCTTGGCCGCCCAATCGGTAAAGGTGCGCTGCTGAATATCCCCGACACCTAGTTCCGGCAGTACACCCGAGATATAATCCAGAAACATGCCGTTTGGGGCGAAGATAATCATCTTTTCAGCGGACACCTGTTCTTGATACTGATACAGCAGGAAGGCCAGTCGGTGCAGGGCAACGGTCGTTTTTCCACTACCTGCCACCCCCTGGATGATGAGCGCCTTGTTTCTCTCCGCCCGAATAATCTTGTCCTGTTCGGCTTGGATCGTCGATACGATGTCACGCAGCCGATTGTCCTTGTTTTCTCCCAGTCGATAGAGCAGGAATTCATCGGACACTGCCGGTTCCTCACCGCCGCGCGTATACGTATCCACCACACGCTCCAGCTCGGATTTGCGAACCATGATATTGCGTTTGAGATGTACCGTGCCCCCGATCAGGCCTTCCGGTGCTTCGTACTCAACGCGTTCTTCGCCGCCGGTAAAGGAATAGAACAAGCTTGCCACCGGCGCTCGCCAATCGATAACGATGGGCAGTGTACCGGGATCACGACCGTCCAGTCCGGTCTTACCAATGTACAGCGGTGCAGGAGCGGCCTTGCCATCCTCTTCAAAGTCCATGCGACCGAAATACGGCTCCGGTTCCGACTTCGCCAGACGCTGACGACGTTCCTCGCGTCCCGCCTCCAGCACCTGCTCCGTAAAATCATGACCGGTATAGACCGGCACTGCCCTAAGCCGCGCAAGCTGGGTTCCAATCTCTTCCAAGACGGAATCCAGTTTGTTTTGCTCTTCTTGATAGGCACTTTGAACGTCTTCACTCACTTCAGTTACCTCCTAAGAGAGCATTTTGTACAGGGGTTCTGGGGAACCAATTAGGTCTGCCTTTTCAACTCCTAAATGAGGAAATCGAAGAAGAGATACGGGCAGGCCGCACAAAATGCCGATAGTCATTCGCTGTTTCGCCCCTTTCCAAAGAAAGACAGCAAAAAGCAAAAGGACTACTAGCATAGCATAATTTGCGGCGCTGAACCTTAATTATTTTGAGGCACAGCAAAAACGCGCTCTGCCCATTCGGCAAAACGCGTCCCTTCCAGTCGTTCAGTAAGTAGAGAGCCTGCCGGAGTCCCAGGCGTTTACGGCTTCCGCCGCCTCCTCTTCCTGCTGTTACTGCTGCTCCGGCAGCGGATGTCCACCGGCGATCAACAGATCCTTGATAACCTCACTGACCATAATGAGTCCGGCAACTGGAGGTACGAAGGCGTTGCTGGCTGGCGGCTGCTTGGCTTTGCGAATCTTGGCGCCTGCCGGTGCAATCTGCTCGGTAACGTCCACGCGGGGCTTGATCGGTTTTTCGGTCGAGAAGACGACTTTGACGCCTTTTTTGATGCCGTCTTCCTTACGCAGTTTATTGCGGATGATGCGGGCGATCGGGTCCATCTTGGTCTTGGAGATGTCCGCCACCTGAAAGCGCGAAGGGTCCATCTTGTTGGCTGCCCCCATGCTGGAGATGATCGGGATGCCGCGCTTTAGACATTCCTTGATGATATGAATCTTATAAATGATCGTATCCGAAGCGTCCACCACATAATCAATCTTGTGCTCAAACAGCTGCTCATACGTTTCTTCCGTGTAGAACATATTCAGTACGACCGTGTTGATCTGCGGATTAATGAGTTTGACCCGTTCCGCCATCAGTTCGGTCTTCTGCTGTCCCACGGTCGTCGTGAGCGCGTGAATCTGACGATTGATATTGGTGATGTCCACGGTATCCTTATCGATCATGATAAGCGTGCCGACACCGGAGCGAGCCAGCGCTTCGACAGCCATCGCTCCAACCCCGCCAATGCCCAATACGGCAACGGTGCTGTTCTTGAGTTCATCCAGCCCTTCCGGTCCAATCGCAAGCTCGGTACGGGAAAAAGCATGCAGCATAATGGGTGATCCTCCTTAAAGATAAAATAATAAACCTTGCTCAGGCAGGCCCTACAAAGCGAAAAGACAGACCGGCCCAGGCCGGCTGTCTTTGTCGTTCTTTCCTTACGCCTGTTCACCTTCCGAAGCGGCCGGTTTTTTCACCGGCTTCGGTGCAAGCTTGATGTGCAGTTGGTCAAGCTGCGCTTTATCTACAGCAGCTGGCGCGTTCATCAGCAGGTCGGTTGCACTTGCCGTTTTCGGGAACGCAATCGTCTCACGCAGGTTCGTGCGCTGTGTCAGCAGCATCACGAGACGGTCGAAACCAAAGGCGAAGCCGCCGTGTGGAGGCGTGCCGTATTGGAACGCGTCCAGCAGGTAGCCGAACTGCTCCTGCGCCGTTTCTTCGGAGATACCCAGCAGCTTGAACATCTTCTGTTGAAGCTCATGTTCAAAGATCCGCAGCGAGCCGCCGCCTACTTCGTAGCCATTCAACACAAGGTCGTAAGCCTGCGCACGCACTGCGCCCGGGTCTGTATCGAACAGCTCCAGGTCTTCAGCCAGTGGACGAGTGAACGGATGGTGTTCCGCTACATAACGTTTGGCTTCTTCGTCGTAGCTGAGCAGTGGGAAGTCCAGCACCCAGGCAAACTTGTAGATGCTGTCGTCGATCAGGCCGAGTTGACGTCCAATCTTCAGACGCAGCGCACCGAGGACGTCGGCTACCACTTGCTTCTTGTCAGCCGAGAACAGCAGCAGGTCGCCAATTTCGGCGCCTGTAAGCTCACGCAGCGTTTCGATTTCCTCTTCGCTCATGAACTTGACGATTGGGCCTTTGAAGCCGTCTTCCTTGACTTGAATCCAGGCCAGACCCTTGGCGCCGTAACGTGCGGCATACGGTCCCAGATCGTCAATTTCTTTACGCGGCCATGTCCCGCAGCCTTTGGCGTTCAACACTTTGACCTGTCCGCCGCTGGCAACAACGGAAGCGAATACCTTGACGTCGCTGGTCTTCACGACCTCGCTGACGTCTACCAGTTCCATGCCAAAACGCAGATCCGGCTTGTCGGAACCGTATTTGCCCATGGCTTCCGCATGCGTCAGACGTTGGAACGGCAGCTGCACTTCCACGCCGATCGTTTCGCGGAACAGCTTCGCCATCAATTCTTCGATCATACCCAGAATGTCGTCGCGGGACACGAACGACATCTCCAAGTCGATCTGCGTGAATTCCGGCTGGCGGTCGGAGCGAAGGTCTTCGTCGCGGAAACAGCGAGCCATCTGATAATAGCGCTCGATGCCGCTGACCATCAGCAGCTGCTTGTAGATCTGCGGCGACTGCGGCAGGGCGAAAAATTCGCCTTCGTGCACGCGGCTCGGTACGAGGTAATCGCGCGCGCCTTCCGGCGTGCTCTTGGACAGGATCGGCGTTTCAACTTCAACGAAACCTTGATCGTCCAGGAAGTTGCGGAAGATCTTCGCGGACTTCGAACGCAGCATCAGCGTTTTCTGCATTTCTGGACGGCGCAGATCGAGGTAACGATATTTCAGACGCAGCGACTCATCCACTTCAACGCCGTCTTCAATGAAGAACGGTGGAGTCTTCGCCGCATTCAGCACTTCGATCTCCGTGACGCGCACTTCAAGCTCGCCGGTTGGCAGATTCTTGTTGACGGTCTCTTCGTCGCGCTTAACAACCGTTCCCTTAACAGCCAGTACATATTCGGTACGAACACGCTCGGCCGCCGCCAATGCATCGCCGGAATAAGCCGGATTGAACACCGTTTGTACCACGCCGCTGCGGTCGCGCAGGTCGATAAACAACACGCCTCCCAGGTCACGGCGGGTCTGTACCCAACCGTTCAGCGTTACCGTCTCTCCGATTTGTGCGGATGTAATCTGTCCGCAGTGATGAGTCCTTAGCATCATAATTATGATTTCTCCTTTGGATTAAATCTATATTTAGGGTTGCTGATTGCTATACCTTCTTCTGCACAGTCGTATTACTTCAGCGCCGAAGCCAGATCATCCAGCTTCACTGTAACCTGTTCACCCGTCTCCATGGACTTGACGGCAATCTCACCGCGCTCCAGTTCGTCATCTCCGAGAATCGCCGTATAACGGGCTTTGAGCCGGTCTGCCGATCTCATCTGTGCCTTCATCTTGCGCGACTGATAATCGCGTTCCGCCGAGAAGCCCAGCCCGCGCAGCTTGTGCAGCTGCTTGACGATCTCCAGGTTGGCGTTGTCGCCAAGAGCAATCAGATAGACGTCCAGCTGCTGCTCGTCGTCGATCTCCGTCTGCTGATCCGCCAGCAGGAGCTGTAAGCGTTCCATCCCGATCGCCATGCCGATGCCCGGCTGATCCGGTCCACCCACTTCAGCGACGAGTTTGTTGTAACGTCCGCCGCCGCCGATGGTGTCGATCGCGCCGATGCCGCTTTTCGTCTTGAATTCAAACGCAGTCAGCGTGTAATAATCCAGACCGCGTACCAGGCGCGGGTTGATGGTATACGCAACACCCATCGCGGTCAGATTGTTTTTCACGGCTTCAAAGTGGCTGCTGCTCTCTTCGTCCAGACTGTCCAGAATGGACGGTGCGCCGACAAACTTGTCCTGATCCACTTTGCAGTCCAAGACGCGCAGCGGATTGCGGTCGATGCGGCTCTGACAGTCTTTGCACAGAGTCTCGCGCATCGGATTCAGGAACGCCAGCAGCGTCTCGTTGTAAGCGGCCCGCGAAGCCGCGTTGCCTACCGAGTTGATCTCTACGCTTGTGCCCTTCAATCCGATGTCGTCGAACAATTGAAGCCCAAAAGCAATGACTTCGGCATCGATCGCCGGGTCCACGGAGCCAATCGCTTCAATACCGAACTGGTGGAACTGACGGTAACGGCCGGCCTGGGGACGTTCCTGACGGAACATCGGCCCGATATAATACAGCTTCGCTACATCCGGTTCACCATAGATTTTGTTTTCAACATAAGCGCGTACAACGCCTGCCGTGCCTTCCGGCCGCAGCGTCATTCCCCGTCCCCCCATATCCTGGAACGAGAACATTTCTTTCTGGACAATATCCGTGGTCTCGCCTACCCCACGCTGGAACAGCTGGGTATACTCGAAGATCGGAGTACGAATCTCGCGGTAATTAAAGCGGCGGCACAGATCGCGTGCTTTGCGCTCCACATACTGCCACTTCTCTACGGTTCCGGGCAGAAAATCTAATGTGCCTTTGGGTTTTTGAAAATTCATGCTTCCTCTTTCCTTCCTTTTCCGGCCTGCGGGGCCGGGTACTTGTTGGAATATACCGATTGAAATCTATCATTGGAACATACCAAAAAGCCCCTCCTCCGCCGTCTATGCCGTTGTTACGCATAGTACAGGGACGAGGGACCGTGTATACGAATCTCCCGTGGTGCCACCCACATTTCGGGATCGTCTTCCGGTGCAGCACTGCCTGACGCAGCATGTCTCGGAAGAAGCGATAAACCCGCTTCATTAGATCGCAGTTAACGCCTGCTGTTCTCGCGCATCAGCTACTTGAACTCCAAAAAACGTCATCTCCCTTGGGACTGTACGTTTTTTCCGCCGTTCGCTGTGCGTTCTCGGGGAGGTCTTTCATTCGGCCGCCGCGCGGAATTCTTCCAGCCTAGACGCTTGTCTGATCTCACGATCCAGAACAAACGACCCGGAATTCCTCTCTTGTGCGCTTTGATGTCCGCATTACTTTTTCCCGTCATCGAATCGTATTATTTACGGTAAGCCAGCCGGTTCAATCTGTTCCTTCAAGCTCACTGTGTTTGTTATATTTTATGATTGTAATCAAGTACATGATTAAAGTCAACCATCCCGCACGGTGAAAATGGTGTCCCTTTTACACGGACATGGCATTTTTCAGCGAGGTAGATGCAAAAAAAAGACCCGCAGACTTCGCTGCGAGTCATCCATATTTATCTAAGGGGGTCATACGTCTACTATACCTGCGGCTTGTTAAAGGAATGTGTATCTAACATTACGGTTCGATTACAATTCCTGTTTTTTTGGTATCACGACCTGACTGACGCTCGTTCAATCAAGCTCTGGTGGGAACCAAGTGCTCAATCGTACACGTGAACGTAGCCGTTGTTATTACGCAGTTTGCGAACGACCGCTGGATAATCCGCTTCGCTGACTTTTGCGGACAGCGTGTATCTCAGGTCGCGCAGATCGGAATCGGAAGCGTCTTCATAAGTCTCGTCTACCTCATCCTTGTCAATCGGCTGACCGCCCAGCGCACCAGACTCCCGATGTGCCGGAACCGGTACGGCCTGATCGCCGATCATGCTGCCCGCTCCACCGGAACCTGCATATCCGCCGCTGAATCCGGCATTGCTCGTACCTGCGAGGGGAACAAGCGGAACGACTACACGACCGCTGCCGCGATCGCCTCCGTACCCGACTCCTCCTTGCAGTTCGCCTACTTCAAGCTGCTCGGTGCTGAATGTCATCAGACTCATTCTTGCGCCTTCCGCTTCACTTTCCGTTTTGAAATACGCTTGGATATGCTTCGACATGTTGATTCCCTCCTCTTATATTAGATACTCCCTGTACTTCGCAAAGCTTGCCTGTACAGATGGGGTCATCAGGTCTGTTCTGGGAAGTATATAGGAACAGTGGATCAGTCAGGCTGATCTCACAGGACCTTCAGAATCTCGCGTACGAATGCGGGCTCGTCGTCCGGTGTACGGGAAGTGATAAAGTTGCCATCGACAACGGCCTCTTCATCCTTGAAACGTGCTCCTGCGTTCACCATATCGTCCTGCAGGGGCGGATACGAAGTAATGGTACGTCCCTTGAGCAGATCGGCGCTGGCCAGAATCTGTGGACCATGGCAGATCGCAGCGATTGGTTTTTTCGAGGCATTCACGTCCTTGACGAACTGGAGCACATGTTCATCCAGACGCAGGTTCTCCGGTGAAGATCCACCCGGGATGACAACGGCATCGTAGTCCGAAGCGCTGACCTCGGAGATCGCTTTGTCCGTTGTATATTCCGCTTTGCCCTGTTTGCCTTTTACCGTTTCACCTGCCTGAAGACCGATGATGTGTGCCGTGTGGCCGGCCTTTTGCAGCTCGTCGTACGGCACCTGCATCTCGGAATCTTCAAATTCATTCGCCAGCAAAAAAGCTACTTTACTCATCGGTGTCGAACTCCTCTCTGCCTTATCATGTTGGGTGTTGTTCTCGCTTTCTTATTACCCTGCCCTTCCTCGCTTCTAACACTGCACCGTGAGCAAAAAGAAAAACCGCCTCGCACTGCCCAGCGGCAGACGAAGCGGTCATAATCCAAATATTTCTCTTTATTGCTGCTTATTCCTTGCTGTCCACAATCAATGTCACAGGTCCCCAATTGACCAAGGATACATCCATCATCGCCCCGAAGATTCCGGTCTCGACCGTGAGTCCACGGGCACGAAGTGCCTCATTGAAAGCTTCATACAATACCTGTGCGGGTTCAGGGCGGGCGGCGGCCATAAAGTTGGGACGTCTGCCCTTACGGCAGTCTCCATACAGGGTAAATTGAGAGACGGAGAGGATCGAACCGCCCACATCCTCCACACTGTCGTTCATCTTGCCGGCTTCGTCCTCGAAGATTCGCAGTCCGGCTGCTTTGTCAGCCAGATAACGAGCGTCCTTCTCGGTATCTCCATCCGTCACGCCGACCAGAATCATCAGACCTTCATTAATGCTGCCCACGATCTGCCCTTCAACTTCAACGGAAGCCGATTTACAGCGCTGAATGACCATTCTCATGGAAAAACAAACTCCTTCTTCAATATCCTCGCTGCTGTGGATGCGAAGATGTTGTTATTGCATGATGCGATGCACTGTATACACGTCACGCACTCGTTTGATTCGTTCAACCACCGATTGCAGATGTTCGGTATTGCGAATCAGAATCGTGATATGCACAAGCGCCATCTTATTTTTATCCGCACGTCCGGAAACGGCGGTCATATTGGTCTTGCTCTCCGAGATCGCCTGAAGCACTTCGTTCAGGAAGTCCCGACGATCCAGGCCCGTAATCTCGATGTCTACGCTGAAATTCGACTCCACCGCGTCTTCCCACTCGACTTCAATGACGCGTGCGGCTTCTTCGCCATCGTTTGCCCCTGGGATATTGGTACAGTCGGCACGGTGCACGGAGACGCCGCGTCCGCGGGTGATGTACCCCACAATGTCATCTCCTGGAACCGGATTGCAGCAGCGGGCGAAGCGAACCAGCAGATTGCTCGCGCCTTTGACTTTTACGCCATTGGTTGGACGTTTCTTCTCTTTGTCCGCAGGAGCCGCTTTTACTTCTCGAACCTCGTTCGTCAGCTCCAGATGGTTGCTGTTCTCCTCCTGCTCGCGGCGCCACTTCTCCGTCAGACGGGTGATGACCTGCGAAGCTGTAATGCCGTTAAAGCCGATGGCGGACAGCATATCTTCTGGATCATTAAAAGAGAATTTATTCGCAACTTCAAGAAGCTTGTCATCCGTGAGCCATTCCGAGGCTTCAAGGCCCAGCTTTTTGATTTCCCGCTCCAAACTATCTCGACCTTTTTCGACATTCTCCTCACGGCGTTCTTTCTTGAACCACTGCTTGATTTTGCTTCGCGCATGGGAGGATTGAGCAATCTTTACCCAGTCCTGACTTGGCCCATAGGAATGTTTGGAGGTGAGAATTTCTACAATGTCACCGGTCTTGAGTTTGTGATCCAATGGCACAATCCGTCCATTTACTTTGGCGCCGATCGTTCGGTTTCCGATTTCCGTGTGGATGCGGTACGCAAAGTCGAGCGGTACCGATCCGGCCGGCAGCTCGATTACTTGTCCTTTTGGGGTGAACACGAATACGAGGTCGGAGAAGAAGTCCATTTTCAGGGATTCGACAAATTCCGAGGCGTCCTTCGCTTCGTTTTGCAGTTCAATAATTTCTTTGAAGAACGGCATTTTGTTTTCGATGCCACTGGCAGGCGATACAGTCGTACCTTCCTTGTATGCCCAGTGCGCCGCGATCCCGAACTCTGCCGTGCGGTGCATGTCCCAAGTACGAATCTGCACTTCAGTCGGCTCGCCATTTGGACCTACAACCGTGGTATGCAGCGACTGATACATATTCGCTTTTGGCATGGCAATATAATCTTTGAAACGTCCCGGCATCGGCTTCCATAGCGTATGAATGATGCCCAGCGTGGCATAACAGTCCTTGACGTTATCCACCAGGACGCGGATCGCCAGCAGATCGTAAATTTCATTAAACTGCTTGTTTTTGCTGGTCATTTTCTTATAGACGCTGTAGATGTGCTTGGGCCGACCCGACAGATCTGCTTCGATGCCCATTTCGTCCAATTTCTCACGAATCCGAACGATGACATCCGAGATGAACTGTTCCCGTTCGGCACGCTTTTTATGCATGAGGTTGGCAATCCGGTAATACTGCTGTGGATTCAGGTAACGGAGCGCAATGTCCTCCATCTCCCACTTGATCGCAGAAATACCCAATCGATCCGCAACGGGACAGAAGATCTCCAGTGTCTCGTAGGCGATTCGGCGCTGCCCTTCTTCGGATTGATGCTTGAGCGTACGCATGTTATGCAGCCGGTCAGCCAGCTTAATGACAATGACCCGGATGTCCTGTGCCATCGCAATAAACATCTTCCGATAGTTCTCGTTCTGTTGTTCTTCCTTGGAGCGGAATTTGATCCGTTCGAGCTTGGTCAGCCCGTCAACGAGCATCGCACAGGTCTTGCCAAAACGCTCTCGGATCTCGTCCAGCGACACGGTCGTATCCTCCACGACATCGTGCAGCAGAGCCGCTTCGATGGACGTCGTGTCCATCTGCATGCCTACGACAATATCCGCAACCGCCAGCGGATGCAAAATATACGGCTCGCCAGACTTTCGGACCTGGCCGGAATGGGCCTTATCGGCGAATTCGTAGGCTTCCCGAATCCGGGGAAGGTCCGACTCTCGGATGTAAGCGGACGCCTTTTCAAGTAATCGTTCAATGCCCATTGAGTCCTTTCCGATTCCTTTCTATAAGAAAATGAAGCCTGTCCGCGAAACCAGTCGCTTGTCTCACATGAACAGCTGCTTGAGACAAGCTCCTACGCATTCAGGCCTATCGATAGGGTTTTCCTTTCATTATGCCTTTTAGGGCAACCCCCGTCAATGCGTGTAGGGAAATTGTTGCTTTCTTCATGAGAACCTCATCGACGTTAGCCGCCAGCATCTCTAAAGCAATTTTTGACACTTGATCGCCTAAATCCGAAAGTTATTGACCATTTTCGCAAAAATGTTATTGAAAAAAAACAAAAATCTCTGTAATCTAGCTAAGATGATCGAGCGCGTACGGATTTAGGCTCTTGCAGCCTCGGTGTCATGCCGCCTTCCTCCCGTTTTTCTCATCCGCCTACAGCCGCTCCCTCCGCCTGTTCGGAGCGGCTCAAACCTATGCCCTAAGGAGTGAGATTTTTGCAGCGCGAAATCCAAGTGAACGAAAGACCGCCGTTTGGCCCCGGACTTCTGCTCAGTTTGCAGCATCTGTTCGCCATGTTCGGCAGCACCGTCCTCGTCCCGAATATCTTCGGCGTGGACCCCAGTGTCATCCTGTTGATGAACGGGATCGGCACCCTGCTCTACATCCTCATCTGTAAAGGCAAGATTCCGGCCTATCTGGGTTCCAGCTTTGCATTTCTTGGACCGGTAAGTGTCGTATTGGCTTGGAAAGGCGACCACATGGATAACTATGCCAAAGCCCTGGGTGCCTTTATTGTGATCGGTGTAGTATTCATCGTGGTGGCTCTTATTGTCAAAGCCGCCGGAACCGCCTGGATCGACTTCCTCTTCCCGCCGGTTGTGATGGGATGTGTGGTCGCACTGATCGGACTGGAGCTGCTTCCCACAGCCGCCAATATGGCCGGCCTGCTGGGTACGGCTGATGCCGCGACTGGAGCGGTCAGTTACAGCATGAACGCCATCGTCATCTCGATGGTCACCCTGGCGGTCACCGTGCTGGGTGCGGTGCTGTTCCGCGGCTTCCCCAAGATCATTCATATTCTGATCGGTATCGCAGTGGGCTATATCGTGGCTTACATCATGGGCGAAGTCAACACAGCCGCTGTAGCGGATGCCAGCTTCCTGTCCAGTCCCAAGTTCACCACACCAAGCTGGGATATGGCTGCGATCTTCACCATTTTACCAGCTGCCCTTGTCGTGATCGTCGAACATATCGGTCACCTGCTGGTGACAAGCAATATCGTCGGCAAGGATCTGTCGAAAGATCCAGGGCTGCATCGCTCACTGCTCGGTAACGGGATCTCCACCGTATTGTCCGGATTCGTGGGTTCAACGCCGAATACGACTTATGGGGAAAACATCGGCGTCATGGCTTTGACCCGTGTGTATTCAGTCTTCGTGGTTGGTGGAGCTGCCGTTATTGCCATTCTGCTCTCCTTCTCGGGTACGTTCTCTGCGGCGGTTGCCAACATTCCTACTCCGGTTATGGGCGGCGTATCGCTTCTGCTGTTCGGGGTCATCGCGGTATCGGGTCTGCGGATCTTCGTTGAACAGAAAGTCGATTTTTCCAAGTCCGTAAACATGCTGTTGGCTGCGCTGATTCTGGGTACCGGCCTAAGCGGGGTATCGCTGACCATCGGCAGTGTGACGCTCAAAGGGATGGCTTTGGCTACGATCGTCGGCATCGTCGTTAACGTCATTTTCCGCATCATCGCACTGACGGGGCTGTCCAACGAAAAAGAAGAACTCGAAACGGAAGTCAAAACTCCCGACATCTGAATAACCGAAAAGGCCGTGCCCCCTTCTTCAAGAAGAGATGGCACGGCCTTTTTCTGTTGACCGCTCAGAGGCGGTTATTTCCCATACGCCATCCCCTCCCCAAGGAACGAACGGACTCCACGAAGCAGCCAGATTCTTGTTATGGAGACGACGTACTGCTGCACGAGTTATTTTCCCATGATACGGACATCCGGTACACGAACGCTGCCGATCCATGTTATAGGAAAATAATTCCTGTCGAACAAAGTCATTGCAGTTTGTCTCCACTGCTTCTTGCTTTCATTGGGATCATCTTGCTGACTATACGATGCACCATTGCCGATTCCTTGGTCAGAAACGGTCCAAGCACGGCCAGAATCAATACATAAATCGCGGCAAAGGGTTGAAGAATCGCCATCAATCCGCCCGCTGCGCCCAGATTCGCCATAATAATGGAGAACTCACCGCGCGATACAATGGTCAGACCGACATTGGACGAAGCTTTGGGCGATAACTTGCCGCTGCGTCCAGCCAGCATGCCTGCCGTGTAGTTGCCGATGATGGTCAGCACAACTGCACCAATCGCAAGCCAGACCGCATTGCCTTTTAAGCTTAGAGGATCAATCGTTAGACCGAAACTGAAGAAGAACAGAGCGCCGAAGAAATCGCGGAAAGGCAGGATCGCTTTTTCAATACGGTGCATATGCTTGGTCTCCGCCAGTACCAGACCTACCAACAAGGCGCCAATCGCTTCGGCGACGTGGATGGTCTCGGAGAATCCCGCAACCATAAACAGCATGGCGAAGATGGTAGTCAGGAAAATCTCATTGGACGAAACGCCAAGAATCTTGTTGAGCACCGGCACAAGCAGTCGGCCCACAATGAGCACCAGCAGCATGTAGCCGAGAGCAATTCCCGCTGACAGCAGTACGCCTCCGAGTGTTGTGGCTCCACTGAGCAGCAGACCGGACAGAATGGACAGGTAGACCGCGAGGAATACATCCTCAAACATGATAATCCCCAGGATCATTTCCGTTTCCGGATTTGCCGTCCGCTTCAGATCCACCAGCACCTTCGCCACAATCGCACTGGACGAGATCGTCGTAATCCCGGCAATCACCAGTGTCTCCAGCACCGGGAATCCGCACAGGAAGCCAAACAGCAGTCCCAGCGTAAAGTTGATGCCAATATAGATGGTACCGCCAATTGCAATGGATTTGCCGGCTTTGGCCAGACGTCCGACGGAAAATTCAAGGCCCAGATAGAACAACAGGAAGATAACACCCAGTCGGCCCATAAAGTTAATCAGCTCGGCGCTGTGGATGAAGCGAAGATCAATCAATCCAAAATGCGGGGCATGCGGCCCTACGGCCATTCCTGCGAGGATGTAGAAAGGAACGACGGAGAAGCGAAGCTTGGCGGACAGAAAACCTGCCAGCGCGATGAGCAGAACCGCAACTCCGACCTCAAAGACCATATGATCCATCAAGCCTCACCTACTTCCAGCATCCTTTTTAGCGTCTGGATGTTCTGACGTTCGCCGGCCAGCACCAGGGTCATGCCTTCGCCCAACACATATTCGGGTCCCGGACTGATCGTCTGCTTGTGGGCCGATTCAATCGACGCGATGACGACGGTTCCGGTGTTCTCGCGGATCTTCAGCTCGCCAATCGAACGTCCAATCGCTCTTGCACCGCGGCGCAGTTTGTACCATTCGATGGATAGATGGTCAAGCGTATGCTCCGCTTTTTCCAGCGCTGTAGGCTGATAATTCATTCCTCCTACAATACCGCCCAGCTGACGAGCCTCGGTATCCGTGAGTGTCACCACACGCATCAGTTCTTCTGGCTCAACCGGCGATGGGCAGAACATTTCGCGTTTGCCGTCCTCATGGACGATGACGATGAAGCGGTCGCCTTCTTCCGTATCCATCAGGAATTTGCGTCCGATTCCCGGCAGATCGGTTTCTCGAATTACGGACATTTTATCCCCCTCCTTAACTTGGAAAATGTGGACTGCAAAGCGTCGATGCCCAATACGAAAAGAGGCTCTAACGCCGAGTCTCCCCATCCTATACGCGCCAACTTCGATCAGGTTTCAAAAAAAGCTGTTTTTTTCGTATTTTTTGTTCTTTTAGGCGAAATAGACGATAAAAAAGCAGAAAACCCGTTATTTGCTCCCGCTTGCTTCGCGGGATGACAAATAACGGGTTTTTACGCATATGTCGATGCTGCCATACGTAGATGGCTTGGCAGCAATTAACCTTGAATCAGGTTGAAGACCTCAACGTTGTCAAGACGGCTGCGGCCGTTCAGTTCTTCCAGTTCGATCAGGAACGCAGCTCCTACCACATTACCGCCAAGCTGACGAACCAGGTCCACGGCAGTCGCAATCGTTCCGCCTGTGGCGAGCAGGTCGTCGGCGATCAACACGTTCTGTCCAGGCTGAACCGCATCGATGTGCATAGCCAGACGATCCGTTCCATACTCCAGGTCATATTCAACTTCCACCGTTTTGTAAGGCAGCTTGCCGCTCTTGCGAATCGGTACAAAGCCGACTCCCAGCGCATAAGCCAGCGGTGCTCCAACGACGAAGCCACGGGCTTCCGGTCCTGCGATCAGGTCGATTTGGAGATGTTCAACCTTTTTTTTCAGCGCGTTGATGGCTTCCTGATAAGCAGGGCCGTTGCCGAGCAGAGTAGTGATGTCTTTGAAGCTGATTCCCGGTTTGGGGAAGTCAGGAATAACACGAATATGCTGATTAAAATCCAATTGAATCTCCTCCTAAGGTCTTGTTTCTCGGATTGTCCTTATCGGGCGGAGGAACGGGTTCCGCCCTTCCTACACCGAAAAAGTTAAAGCATCGTCCGGGGCTCCGGCACGTAGTTGCTGCACCCGCTGCATGAGCCACGCAGCGAGATCTTCGCCTGGACCCAGCAGTCTGCGTTCCATCTCTTCCGCGTCCCGCAGAATCTGATAGGCCTGCGCCGAATCCAGCGCCGTCTTGGGCGGGTTGGCCTCAGCCTGTACCGCGCCTTCATTTCGGACGATAAAGCGAAGTTCCTCGAACACGTCGAGCGTCATCCGAATCATCCGTGGCGAGCAGCCGGAAGCCTGGCATAATCGACGAACCAGCTGCCCTTCATCTATACGTTCCGATGCCGAGCGTCTAAGCTCTACATAGATCGTCTTGATTCGTTCTCGACTGGGCTCACTCAATCGCTCGGCTGAAGGCCCACCTGCCGGATACAGCAGCACGATGTTTTCGAGTGAGAGACACTTCGATAACACGCCGTCCAGCTGCGCCTGAGTATCCGGAAGGTCGAGAAGGAACAGCGTCTTTGTCCCTAACAGATTTGCACGTTCAGGTTCACTCTCCGTACCTTGAATCCCGGAATGTTCATCATACAGCCAAACCGGAAGTTGCGCCAGAGTCTTAGGCAAAACTTTTCGTGTCGTTTTATTCATTGCCACCGTAATCTCATCAGGTTGGCATGCCAGCACGGATTCCGAGCGTTTGCGGAATCGTTCAGCCTCTTCAATGGATGCTCCAGGCGACCTCCGATCAAACACTTGAAAGGCCGGAAGTGCGAGATCGCGTACCATCAACTGAGGCTTGCGGCTGCCGCGCCATTCATTGATTCCTGGCTCCGCCAACAGATCAAGTCGATCCCCTTCACTGAGATATTCGGCCAGTGCTCCTTTGCCAAAAGCTACCGCTTCGACCGTGCAGCCTTCCTGCTCAATCACCAGCTTGAGGTGAGTGTTGGTTTTGCCCATCGTCATGACTCGTTGAAGTCTTACCCCGCGAAATACCAACTGAGGTGTCGGGTTGCCCATCCCAAACGGAGCCATTCGATCCAGCTCCTCAATGACCGGAATCGTGATGTCAGGCAGAGCGACCTCCGTTTCCGCTTCAGTCATTGGCACCAGATGTTCCGGCTTCAGCACCTTCGCTGCATGCTCATTTAAGCCGTGCTCAAAATCTTCCAGCTGCTCACGCAGCAGACTCATCCCCGCCGCAGAAGGGTGGCCGCCGAAGTGCTGCATGGTGTCTTCTACCGCAAGCAGCGCTTCGTAAATATCGAAATCGGGAATCGAACGCGCCGAACCCTTGCACGTGCCTTTTTCCGTGTCAATGCCCAGAATGATCGTTGGACGATAATAACGTTCCAGAATCTTCGAAGCCACGATGCCGACAACGCCTACATTCCATCCTTCTCCAGCCAGCACAATCACATCAGGTGTACGGCCTTCAGCTGCGATCTTCGCTTCCAACATTACACGCGCTTCACTCACGATGTCTTCCACATTTTTCTGCCGATCCTTGTTCAGCAGATCCAGCTCCATCGCCAGCATCTCGGCCTGGGCACGATCAGCTGTAGTCAACAGTTCCACCGCGCGGTTCGCATGCTCCAGACGACCGCTGGCATTGATCCGTGGTGCGATAGCAAAAGCAATCCCCACCGAAGTCAGCTGCTCCGGCTTGCTGCCTGCCACCGCCAGCAGCTCCTGGATGCCAGGCGAAGGACTCCGGCGAATCACTTCAATACCTCTGGCGACAATCAGCCGATTTTCACCATTTAGCGGCATCAAGTCGGCTACCGTTCCAATCGCCGCCACGTCCAGCCAGTCTTCCTGCGGTTCTCCCAGCAGGGCATGAGCCAGTTTAAATGCAACGCCGACGCCTGCTAGACCCTTGAAAGGATAGTCGCACATAGGCAGCTTGGGATTTACCAGTGCATAAGCTTGCGGCAAAACAGCAGGCGGTTCATGGTGGTCTGTGACGACTACGTCGATCCCCAGCGAAGTCGCATAGGCAATCTGATCGACGGCACTGATGCCGGTATCGACTGTGACGATCAGCTTGACGCCTTCACTGGCAGCCTGGTCAATCGCGTGGCGATGCAGTCCATAGCCTTCCTTGGATCGGTGTGGAATATACGTACCAAAATCAGCCTCCAGGCGATTCATCAACCGAATCATCAGCGCTGTACTGGATACACCGTCCGCATCATAGTCGCCATACACCCAGATTCTTTCCCGGCGCTCAAGCGCTGCACGTATTCGCTGAACCGCCGCTTCCATCCCATGCAGCAGAAACGGATCATGCAGACCGGATAGATCCGCGTCTGTATCCAAAAATTCGGCTGCCGATTCCGGCGCCTCATATCCGCGGTTGATGAGCAGCGAGGCCAGCAGCGGGGATACGCCCAACTTGGCACTCAGCTGCTGCACCTTCTCCTGCCCGGGATGGGCAATTTTCCATTGATATTGAGAATGAAGCACAAGCTCACCTGCCTTTTCCAAATCATAGTCAAAAAAGAGAAGCCAAAAGAGAGAGTTCAAAAAAGAGAGTCCAAAATCGAACAAACGCGGATTGCTCCGCGTTCGGGTTCCTACAATTCGCTGCAGCTCTACCGTTACTGAATAATGGTGGGCTCCTCATTGCTGCCCAGCAGATCATCGTTCGATTTGTATGGATAACCGGTATGATAAGGCTCCACGCGTACACTGACTTCAATCACCTGCACAAAACGATGCAGGAGCAGATCCCGTGAACGCTGGGCCACTTCTTCGGCCTCTTTGACCGTCATACGCGGATTGACACACAGGATCAGCTCAATCTTGACTGTATCATAAGCTTGATAAGCGTGAAGTTCTCGAACTTCGATTACCCCACGGACGCGTTGAACAGTCTCGACAAACGGCTTGGGATCGGCTTCGCTCTGCTGCACGGTTTTTGGGGATTCCTCAAATATCCAGCGAATCAGACGTAACGCTTTAATCATGGCAATGGCAGCCACCAGCAGCGATACAGCCGCATCTGCATAGACCAGTTCTGTCATATCAAAGGCAGAGCCCGCTACGGATAAAGCCATCCCTGCCGCTACCAGCATCGAAGCATACAACGAAAATCGGTGTTCAGCTGCATACTGTCGGGCGCTTTCACTGTCATCCAGACTCAGACGACGATAGCGCAGCAGGAACAGCGTCTCACTCCACACCACGGCTGCAAAAAAAGCCACGACCGCACGTACATCCGCCGTCTCGCCAGGCTCCCGCAGCAATCGCCCCACCCCAGACAGAATAGCTTCGATTGCACCCACAAGAACCAGAGCAGCCAACATCATCTTGGCGAGTGTCACTCGTGGAGAATTCGAGCGAGTGCCGCGATTCTCCGTCCCACGAACCACATCAATCGTCGAATTCAACGCATCCGCAAGCAGGGCGGGGCTTCCTCCGATCCATCCGCCTATGCCTTTAATCAGTGTAACCGCTCCAAGCATGAGAACATCGGTCCGACCTGCGGATTTCTCGATGTTTGTTGTACGGACCGTCATCATGATTCCCCTCTCTTGTGCATCGCTTCCAACTCTAAACCATTCATTCTTTATACAGCCTTGAACTCGAAAAGCCGCGCCTCAAGATACAGGACGCGGCTTTTCGGAATAACCGTAGCACGTTTGGATTTCATCCGGACAATCCGAATTCGTTGATACGATGCCCGACCTGATTCATAACAGGAGTTCAGCCGAACGTAAACCTGCAACTCAAGCGAGACAACTGCTGGTATCTTTCCTCGTTAGGTGAGGAAAAATGTTAATTCGTCGCTTTAGCCGCTTTAGGTGCAGATGGCTTCTTCTTGTTTCGCAGAGCCAGCCACAGCGGGCTTGCGATAAAGATGGACGAATACGTACCAAACAACAGACCGATAACCATTGCCAGAGAGAACATGCGGATCGATTCGCTGCCCAGGACGAGCAGGGCAAATGCTGCGATGAAAACGGTAAATACCGTACCGAGCGAGCGAGTCATCGTCTGAGACACACTCTTGTTTACGATGTCTTCCAAGTCATCATGCGTTTGCTTCTTGGCGAACCGTAGATTCTCACGGATTCGGTCAAAGATTACGATGGTATCGTTAATCGAGAAACCAATGATCGTCAGAATCGCCACGATAAACGTGAGATTGACCTCAAGCCGCAGGATCGAAAACACACTGATAACCAGGAAAGCATCATGCAGCAGGGCCACAATCGCTGACAGCGCGAAGCGCCATTCAAAGCGGATCGTGACATAGATCACGATACCGATGCTTGCCACTGCGATGGCCAGGAGAGCATTACGCTCCAGTTCCTTGGCCATCTCCGTATCTACCGTGTTGACTTCGTACGACGCTTTAGGATCAATCTGGCTGTTAAATGTCGATTGCAGGGTCTGAACCTGCGTATCGCTCAACACTTCCGGGAAACGAATATTAATGCGGTTGCTGCCTGCGGTAATATTCGCTTCCTGATCCAGCTTCGCATCGCTAACGACTTTCTCGACTTCTGCCTTGCTCACGACTTTGGATACCGAAATATCAACGTTGGAACCTGAACGGAAGTCTACGCCGTAGTTCAATCCGAAGATCGACAAGCTGATGATGCCCGCCAGCGTAACAATGATTGAAAACATGTAGAAATACTTGCTGGCTTTGACGAAGTTGAAATTCCATTTCGTGCTGACGATTTCTGTTTGTTTCTTAGAGCTCACGAATTTCACTCCCCTTTACTCCGAAATACCCCGGCTTCTTCAAGGATTTCGCCTTAACGAGCAGGGAGAGCAGGTAACGCGACAGGAGGACGTTCGTGATGATGCTCGTCACAATGTCGATCATCAGAACGAGTGCGAAACCGCGAACCGACCCTGTGCCGAGCCAGAACATAACGGCACCCGCAATCAGGGTTGTAATCTGTGCGTCCATAACGGTGCGGAAGGAGCTTTTGCTGCCCGCCCGGAAAGCCGACATGATGCTTTTGCCGCTGCGCATTTCTTCCTTGATGCGTTCGTAGGTAATGATGTTGGCGTCAACCGCCATCCCGATGCCGAGAATGAACGCTGCAATCCCCGGAAGGGTGAGCGTAATACCGGCCCAGTTGAAGATCAATATGGTGCCCCACGTATGGATGATGAGACAGAATGCTGCAATCAGTCCAGGCACACGATACATGAACATCATGAAGACCAGAATAATGATCGAGCCTACGATCCCCGCCATCAGTGTCTGATCGAGTGACTGTTGGCCCAATGTAGCGCCGACACTCTGCGAATATTTCTCCGTCAGCTTCAGCGGCAGTGCGCCAAGGTTGATGGTGTCACGCAGATTCTGTGCTTCTTCACGAGTAAATTTGCCCGAGATCTGAGCAGTTCCGCCTGTGATCCGCTGCTTGACTTCAGGTGCGGACAGCAGTTGATCGTCCAGGAAGATTGCCATAGGTTGGCGAATCAGACGACCCGTTACATCGGCAAACTTGTTAGCATCTTTCAACTCGATCGAGATCATAGGATTACCTATTTGATCGTATTGAACAGATGCCCCATTCGGTTTAAAATCGCTACCGGTCAGCTCAATTTTGTCAAACCCTTGGTAAGGGTCCGCAGCCGCTTCGCTTTCCGTTTCGCCATTTGCCGCTGCTTCATTTTCGTTTGCAGCAGCTCCTTTGTCCGTTGCCTTTGCGTCCGAGGCACTGCCCAGACTGCGGAACGTCAAGTTGGCGGGTTCTTTGATGCGCTCCCTTACGGCTTTTTCATCTGTGACGCCTGCGATTCTGAGACGAATTCGGTTGCTGCCTTCGGTCGTAATCTCAGGCTCGCTTCCCCCAAGGGCGTCTACGCGTTTCTCCAGACTTTTCGCCGTTTCGACCAGGGATTCTCGGGTGACTTCTTGTCCGCCTGTCATTGGCGAAGCCTCATACAGGATCTCGAAGCCTCCTTTTAAATCCAGTCCCAATCGAACTGAATTTAATAGGTTGGGCGTGCTCCAGACCATAACCCCGATTGAGACGAGCACAATAACAATGAAACTGACAATTCTCTTCATGCCGTTTCTGGTTCCCCCTTTTTTCTCAATATTCCCATTATAGCGATGCCGGAAATTCCAGTCAATGAAGCAAAAAGAAAGGCACTCCTTTAGGAAAGAGGTGCCTCTTTAAGCGCCGCAATCGTCAGGTAATTCATCAATCCATCCGCTCGCAGTGTCAGAACATCGTTGACGATCCGATGCAGCGGCGGGTCCTGCCTGCCGGCATACTTGGCGTTGACACACTGCCAGACGTCTTCCCATGTTGTACGCTGGTAGCCCAAGTATCGCAGTTCTTCGGCTTTGAAGCGGCAAAGCTCGATCACGGCTTCCGTCAGTTCGTCTCCAGTCATCTCTTCATGCGCAGGCAGCTGCTCGCTGCGCGTCTCCTCTGTCATGAATGTCCTCCTTCTTCCGTGACCTGACATCGTCCTTTGTGTTATTCGACATTTTGCCTTTTATTCCTGCTTTTCATTCGCCTCCGCCCGGAACCCAGCCCATCTGAGCTTACAACATGTAAGTATACAAGTACCAGCCTCCAGCAGCCAAGGCCAGCAGCGTCAGCGGAAAAGCGATGACCAGATAGGAGAGATAAGAAAAACGATAGCCTTCCTTCTGGGCTAGTCCCGCCGCCAGCACGCCAGCGACCGACCCGGCAAGTGTTCCGCTGGAACCAATTCCGGCTCCCAGCGCAAGCGCCCACCACAGCGAGCTGAGATCCGATTGACGCACCACTTCCATCTGAATTCCGATCGCCTGAATCAGCGGAATGGCAGCTGCCGTTAACGGAATGGGATCAAGCACTGCCGCCAGCAGACCCGAGACGACAAATAGGACCATCGCCGTCAGACTTTTGTTCTCATTGGTCAGTTCCAACAGACGCATGGTCAATTCCCCCGTAATTCCGGTCTCCACCAATCCACCGGCAAGCACATAGAATCCAACCAATACCCCCAATGTCTTGAGATCCATGTATTCCACCATTTTCCGCAGATCGTGAATGGAACGAGTATGGATGACAAGCATGAGTAGGCCCGATACTAAGGCGATGGTGCCGCTGGCCAGATGCAGCTGCTTATGCAGCAGCAGTCCCAATCCCAACATCATCAATACGCCCAGTGACGCCAGCGCACGGCGCCGATCCGGTACATACAAATTGGGCTCCATCGCTTTAAGATCCTCCAGACGACGACTGCCTTCTCCCTGCATGTCGCGGCGGAAGATCAAGAGGAGCAGCACCAGATGTACGGCAAGCAGCAGCAGCGCCGGTATTCCCAAGACACGAATAAACGCTAAGGTATCGATCCCCGCTGCCGAACCAATCATCATATTGGGCACACTTCCCACCAATGTGGTCATACCGCCCAGATTACAGGCAATCACACTCATAATGAGAAAAGGAACCGGTCCAATTCGCAGCGTCTTCCCGATGCGAAGAATCAAGGGCGCAAGCAGCAGCAGCGCAGGACCACTGCCCAGCAGGGCTGACGTACATGCTGCAAACAGAGTCACTACGATCAACACGATGGGAAGATTGCCTGCTGCCCTTCCGATAATCCCCAGTGCGATTGCCTGCACGATGCCGCTGCGATCAGCTCCGGCCGCTGTCACCATTATTCCCATGAGCAGCAGCAGGGTATTGAGGCCAATATGGTGCAGCAGGGCGGCGTTCCAATCTACAATACCCAGCACAAGGAGCAGTAATGCCCCTACGATCGCTGCCCATCCTCCGTTTATTTTTTCCGTTACGACCAGCACATAGACGATCCCAAACGCGGCGGCTGCTGTGTAGACCGGCCAAAATGCGGTATCGATTGCGGAAATCATGCCTTCACTTCCTTTCACACTTCCGTTCCTGACTTGCTGCTGTTATTCCGCCTGTTTATGTAGAGTCTCTTTTTTCCATAAGGTTTCGGTACAAACGGAATTTCGACCAAAAAAAAGAAGCTGCCGCAAAACGGAACCCCGTTCCGTTCGGCAGCAGCTTGCACGAGAAACCGTAGGGCCACCCCTACCGGATTTCCCGATTTCCGTTAAGCTTACTTCTTGTCGAGGCTGACATCCGATCCGGAGCTTGCCGTCGTCACATGGCTAATTGCGCTGCGATCAAACGTCATTTTCGTCACGTCGTTGACGCGCAGAACCACGATGTCGTTGGTGATCTCCAGAATCGTGCCATGCAGTCCGCCGATTGTGACGATCTTGTCGCCTTTTTTGAGCTGACCCAGCATGGAGTTGCGCTGCTTCTGCTTCTTCTGCTGTGGACGAATCAGAAGGAAGTAGAAGATGGCGATCATAAATACGAAAGGTACGATCGTCATCAGAATGCTGCCGCCGCCTGCGGCACCGGCTGTCGAAAGAGTTGCAGCATGGAACATTGTAAATCCCCCTTAGTTTGCGAATGGCCGTACGGACAGTGCCGTACTGGACCTGTGGGGCAATTAGAACCCTTTGTCGTTGGCGTGCATACCATACTGCTCGAAAAACTCGTCGCGGAAGTCCAGCAGACGGTCCTCACGAATCGCCTGACGCACGCCGCGCATCAATTCGAGCAGGAAGTGGAGGTTATGATAAGTGGTCAGCCGGAGACCAAAAGTCTCGTCCGCCTTAATCAGGTGACGCAGATACGCGCGGGAATAATTCCGGCAGGTATAGCAATCGCAGTTCGGATCGAGAGGACCGAAGTCTCTCGCGTACTGGGCATTGCGTACAACCACCCGGCCCTGGCTTGTCATCGTCGTTCCGTTACGCGCTATACGCGTCGGCAGCACGCAGTCGAACATATCGACCCCGCGAATGGCGCCTTCGAGCAGAGCATCCGGCGAACCTACGCCCATCAGATAACGGGGTTTGTTCGTCGGGAGCAGCGGTACCGTATACTCCAGCACTTCATACATTAGATGTTTCGGTTCTCCCACACTCAGTCCACCAATAGCATACCCCGGGAAATCCATCGAAGTCAAATCAGCCGCGCTCTGGCGGCGCAGGTCCTCGTGCATCCCTCCCTGAATGATGGCAAACAGTCCTTGATCCTGTGGACGGGCATGGGCTTTGAGGCAGCGTTCTGCCCAACGCGAAGTCCGTTCAAGTGAACGTTTGATGTATTCTTTTTCGGCCGGGTAAGGTGGACATTCATCGAAGGCCATCATAATGTCCGAACCCAGTGCATTCTGAATCTCCATGGCTACTTCCGGCGACAAGAACATCTTATCCCCGTTCAGATGCGAACGGAAATTCACGCCTTCTTCGGTGATCTTGCGCATCTCGGCCAGGCTGAAGACCTGGAAACCGCCGCTATCTGTGAGGATGGGGCGATCCCAGTTCATGAATTTGTGCAAACCGCCCGCTTCGCGGATGATCTCATGTCCCGGACGCAGGAACAGATGGTACGTATTGCTCAGAATAATCTGGGCATCCATTTGTTTCAGTTCTTCCGGGCTCATCGTTTTGACCGTGGCAAGGGTGCCGACTGGCATAAAAGTAGGCGTTTCAATTACGCCATGCGGTGTGTGGACCCGGCCAAGTCTTGCACCTGATTGCTTACAGGTCTTGATATGTTCGTAACGAATAGCGGATGTCATGGAATCGTTCCTTTACAAGAAAATGAGAAGAGCCGTATACGGCTCTCCTTTGAATAAAATACAGCATTGGGGTACACGCGACACGTGATACAGCCAGTGGGCGAATACCCGTGTAATCACTCAGTAGATGAACATTGCATCGCCGAAACTGAAGAAACGATATTCCTGCTCGACTGCCTCGCGGTAAGCCGCCAGCACATGCTCACGCCCGGCCAGCGCACTGACCAGCATGACCAGAGTAGACTTGGGCAGATGGAAATTCGTAATTAACGCATCCACTACTTTGAACGTTTCACCCGGATAGAGGAAGATCTGCGTCCAGCCGCTGTCTGCTCCAAGACGTCCCTGTTCATCCATCGTGCGACGTGCTGCCGATTCCAGCGTTCGCGTAGAGGTTGTCCCTACCGATACGACCCGGCCGCCCCGCTCACGCGTGCGATTGATTAACTCGGCTGTCTCTGCGGGCAGTTCATAATATTCTTCGTGCATCACATGTTCTTCCACATTCTCGACCGATACCGGGCGGAACGTTCCGAGTCCAACATGCAGGGTGACAAATCCGATGTCTACCCCTTTGGCACGCAGCTTATCCAGCAGCTCCTGGGTAAAATGCAGACCAGCTGTGGGTGCTGCGGCAGAACCTTCGTGCTTGGCGTATACCGTCTGATACCGTTCACGATCATCCAACCGTTCCTTGATATAAGGTGGAAGCGGCATTTCTCCCAGTCGATCGAGGATTTCCTGAAAGATACCTTCGTAACGGAACTCAATGATGCGTGCGCCCATCTCGCCTTCTTCCAGCACAACGGCTTCCAGTTCATCGCCGAAACGAAGCACTGCACCGGTTTTGACCTTTTTACCCGGCTTGGCCAGCGTCTCCCAGCGGTCTCCCTCAATATTCTTGAGCAGCAGCAGCTCTACCCGTGCCCCGGTCTCCGGCTTGATACCGTGCAGACGAGCCGGCATGACGCGCGTATCATTGAGAATGAGCGTATCGCCCGGGTTGAGTTTATTCCATATATCGTAAAAGTGCAGATGTTCAGTCGCTCCCGTTGTCTTGTTCAGCGTCAACAGACGCGAAGACGTACGTTCGGCAAGCGGAGTCTGGGCAATCAATCGCTCAGGCAGTTCAAAATCATAATCTTCTACATTCATCGCGTTCTCATTCCTTAACCAGTTTTACGTTATTGTAGTAGTGCATCAGGATGTCTTCATAGCTCTCGCCTTCATCGGCCAGTCCCTTGGCTCCCCATTGGGACAAGCCAAGTCCATGTCCGTTGCCGCGACCTACAAAGAAAAATCCAGCATTGGAAGTCACAGCCGTAGTGTCGGTTCCTACTGCGGCCATCGTGCGGCTGATTCCGGCCGACTTGGCAGCAGCACCAATCTTGAGCTGCGCCGGTGTCAGGCCTGACCGGGCCGTAGGAAGCGTCAGCGAAGTCGGCACAGCGTTGTAGAGATCGGCCGATACGACATCAAACAGCGTACTTGGCAGCCCATTCAGCGCCGTGCGGAACATATCCGGATATTTCACCTCGACCTTGGTACCGTTGATCTTCAGTTCAGTAACACGTCCGGAAGGACCACGCTGACTGATCTGGATCGACTGGATGGTCGAAGGCAGCGGCGTCGTCGTGCGTCCCTTGAGTGCAGCCAACAGTTGAGCCGATGTATAAGGCCCACGAATCCACTCGAAAGTGTTGGATTCTTTGACGACGTCCAGAATCAGCGCTTCATCCCCAGGATTAAGCTGGGCCAATTCTTTAACCCCGCTCTGAATTTGGGGCAGCGGGCGAACCTTGGTACTTTTCGCGGTCACGGTCATCTTGCGAATACCGGTAAAGTCAATGCCTTTATCCGCTACATTATCTTCGCGGACATAACCTACTGTACCGTTGGCCAGCGCAACATGATACCATCTCTTGAGGTTGGCAGAGGCGGCACTATCCGACTCGGACGGTACACTGGAGAACAGATTGCCGCCTCCACTGTTCCACACTTCGGTTGGATCAGAGGTTACGCCACCTGCATTGGATGAAAACAAGGCTTCAACCGGCTTGCCATTTTGCTCCAGCAGCTCACCGGCCGTCTTGTCAACCGCCGCGTTCACCGTTTTGCTCTCGGAAGACATGCCGTTATAGGCCTGACTGAGTGTAGAATCAACGACGTCCGCGACCTTGAATTTGGTGACGGTCTGGGTCTGAACCGTTGCATAGCTGCGCGCCGCTACGGCTTGAGCTTTGAGCGACTCTTCCGGCCATGAAGCCGGAACTTCGGAGCCTACCACGGAATACAGATACTGCTCCATCGGCAGTTCATTCACCAAATACAAGGAACCGCCGTACAGTCCGATCTCCAGATCTCCCCGGTAAGAACGCTTCGAACGTTCATCCACTCGAATTCCGTTTTGTTCGCTGCCATCCACCCAGATTCGATCATTGGCCCCCAACGTCAACAGATACAGCGGCGCTGCCGATCCATCGGTAAGACCTGCCGTTGCATCACTGCGCAGTACAGCCGAAGCGGCTCCAAGATCCGTTTCCGACCAAGACGCACTGTTCAACTGAACAGCAGCCAGGCTCTTGAGTTGGTCGCGTGCGGCAGCGCTGGTTTCTTCGCCCACCCGAACGGTATAGACAGGTTTGCCCGTTGAAGCTGTGGAAAAGGCAATCACACCATCCAGCCCCGCATCCAGTGCCTTTTGCAGGGCAGCTGTCGCTTCATTTAACGCCGCATAACTGCCCGCGTTCAACGAAAAATTGCCGGTCGCCTTGGGCGTCAGGCCCCCTGCCGCCTTAACTGCCGAATGGGCGGCCAGACGCACTGCTGCATCCGAAGCCGCTTTGTCATTGGCATAAGGACCCGTGTACAGCTGATATACGTCTTTGCCATTTCGACTGATCTTATAGACCGACAGTTTATCGGCCCCCGACTTCAGCTTACCCGCAAGGCTTGCCACCGTCTGAAGATCGCTGCTTTCACCAAGTTTGATTTTGGGGCCATCAAGCGCGAAGGCAGCCGTGCTTCCGGGTGCAACCGAAAACCATTTGACATACCCTGCATCTTTTTTCAAGCCCACGGCAGCAGCCGTCTCGGGCGTCAGCGTAATCTTCTGCGTCGTCTGTTTATACGTACTGCCCAGGTTCAAGAACAGTCCCACTCGTACATTCGAGTCGTGTTCAGCGGCGTGTACAGGTGCTTGAAGCGGCAATACGGACAAAGCGACAGCTGCTGCCAGCAGCGGCTTTCCCCATTTGGCGGTTTTTCCATTTGAACGTTGCTTGGTCATGCTTGCGTTCCTCCTTGTAGTAGCGTGTCTCCCATCCGAGAGACACGCTAGCAGATCCAGGCCTCGGGTACGGCAAGGGTCGAGGCGAATTATTTTCCGTCTTCCGGCATCGGCAATCCCAGGTGTGTATAGGCCTGGGCGGTGACAACGCGGCCTCTCGGCGTGCGCTGGATAAACCCGCTTTGCAGCAGGTAAGGTTCGTAAACATCTTCAATTGTTTGACTTTCTTCGCCAATCGTAGCGGCAATGGTATCCAGACCTACCGGACCTCCCCGGAAATTCTGGATCATCGCCTTGAGCATCTTATGGTCAATGCTGTCCAATCCGCGCGGATCTACCTGAAGGCGAGTCAGCGCTTCAGCAGCAATCTCCGGCGTAATGATCCCATCGCCTCTCACCTGCGCAAAGTCCCGGACACGCTTGAGCAGCCGGTTAGCAATCCGCGGCGTCCCTCTTGCCCGAAGCGCAATCTCTTCTGCGGCGTTGCCGACAATCTCAACGTTCAATGTATCCGCATTGCGCGAGACAATGAAGGCCAGTTCTTCCACTCCGTAGAATTCCAATCGGCTGACAACGCCGAAGCGATCGCGCAGTGGAGCAGATAGCAGCCCGGCACGCGTCGTGGCTCCGATCAGCGTAAAGGGCGGCAGGTCAAGACGCACGGAACGTGCACTTGGTCCTTTGCCGATCATGATGTCCAGCGCAGAATCCTCCATGGCTGGATACATGACTTCTTCGACCGTCCGGTGCAGGCGGTGAATCTCGTCGATGAACAGGACATCGCCTTCCTGCAAATTGGTCAGCAGCGCTGCCAGATCGCCAGGACGTTCAATGGCCGGGCCTGATGTTGTGCGAAGATTGACGCCCAATTCATTGGCGATAATATTGGCAAGCGTCGTCTTGCCGAGGCCCGGAGGACCGTAGAGCAGCACGTGATCGAGCGCTTCATTTCGCATTTTTGCCGCTTCAATATATACTTTCAGGTTTTCCTTGACCTGCTTCTGACCGATGTACTCCGACAAATAGCGGGGCCGCAGACTCAGTTCCACCGCCTGGTCTTCCATCATCAGATTGGCCGATATAATCCGGTCATCCATAAGTCCACACTTCCTCCCCGTTCTTACTGTACCGCATTTAGCCTCTGTAGAGAACCTTTAGCGCTCTTTTCATCAGCATATCCACCGGTTCGCCCGGTTGTAGATCCTCTTTGAGGTGCATCCAGGCCTTATCCAGCTCCGCCTCGGTGTAGCCCAACGCTTCCAGACCTTCACGCGCTTCCTTCCAACCGCCGCCGTCCAACTCGGCTTCCGCAGCAATCGTATTGTCAAACAAACCGCCAAGCGAAGGCGTCACGAACCCATCAAGCCGATCCTTGAGATCTAGAATCATCCGCTGCGCCGTCTTCTTGCCAATGCCTGGCAGCTTGGTCAGGAACGTCACGTTCTCCTGTTGGATCGCCGAGACGACTTTCTCCGGTGTACCGCCTGCCAGAATCCCCAGTGCCACTCTTGGCCCGATGCCCGTTACGTCGATCAATCGGCGGAATAACTTCTGTTCTTCCCGTGTTGAGAACCCGTACAACAGAATGGCATCTTCACGCACGCTGTGATGGGTATAGACCGTGACAGGTTCGCTTCCTTTTGCTGCAAAAGCATACGGGTTCGGGCAGAATACCCGATAGCCGATTCCCTGAACATCCACGACAATATATTCCGTTTCCATATGGGCAACCTGCCCACGCACAAAATCGATCATTTTCGCAATACCTCATTTAATTTGGAATTCAAGCTTACCGAATGGGCATGACAGACCGCTACCGCCAGGGCATCCGCCACATCATCGGGCTTGGGTACAGCCGACAGTTTGAGCAGAAGCTTGACCATCTCCTGCACCTGCTTCTTTTCCGCCTTGCCGTAGCCGACGACCGCCTGCTTCACCATCATCGGTGTATATTCCGAGATCGGCAGGCCTTTCTGCACAGCCGCAAGAATAACGACACCGCGCGCCTGCGCGACGGGAAGGGCCGTCGTCACGTTTCGGCTGAAATACAGCTTCTCGATGCCCACGGCGTCCGGTTTGTATTTATCGATCAACTGCACCATGCTCTCATACACATCCCGCAGCCGCTCCTCTTCCGGCGTATGCGCCTTCGTCTGGATACAGCCATACTGTACGGGTGTCAACTTGTTGCCCTCTTTATCGATGAACCCAAAGCCGACAATCGCCAGGCCCGGGTCGATGCCCAAAATACGCAAATCCATCTCTCCTCTAACCTTTAACGGCGAAATCTCACACATTGTTAACTCCCAATCAAAGTGCTTTTTTTCATTGGAAGCGAACATATGTATTCCTTCTTCTCATTATAGCAAAAATAGCCCCAGCCGGGAAAAAACTTTGCCGCTGCCCGCTTCCACCCCTTCTATCCCCTTCGCTTCACGTTTCGTGTATAATTTGGCTGTGTATCCGCAAGAATGACCTTTTACATAAGACAGACAAAGGAGACTGAAAATATGATTATCCAACCCAAAACAAGAGGCTTTATCTGCACAACTGCTCATCCCGAGGGATGCGCCAAGCAGGTGGAAAAGCAGGTTCAATACGTCCAAGCCCAACCCAAAATCGAAGGCCCCAAAAATGTTCTGGTAATCGGCTCCTCTACCGGCTATGGTCTGGCATCGCGCATTACAGCAGCTGTAGGCGCAGGTGCGAATACCGTGGGCGTCTTCTTCGACAAACCAGCTGAAGGTTCGCGTACGGCATCCGCAGGATGGTACAACACAGCTGGCTTTGAAGCGGAAGCGGCCAAACTTGGCGTCAAATCCTTCAATATTGTGGGAGATGCCTTCTCGAATGAAATCAAAACCCAAACCATCGATCTTATCAAAAAGGAACTGGGTCAAGTCGATCTGGTAGTCTACAGCGTAGCTTCGCCTCGCCGCACCCATCCGGTCACTGGCGAGACCTTCACATCCGTCATCAAACCAATTGGTGCGCCTTACAGCAACAAAACGATGAACTTCCACACTGGCGAAGTCTCCATGACGACCATTGAACCGGCAGCGGAAGAAGAAGTCCGTCAGACGATTGCAGTCATGGGCGGCGAAGACTGGAAGATGTGGATGGATGCCCTGCAAGAAGCGGGCGCTCTGGCACAAGGTGCAACGACGGTCGCTTACTCTTATATCGGACCTGAGGTGACTCATGCCATCTACCGTGAGGGAACGATTGGCAAAGCCAAAAACGATCTGGAGAACACTGCTTCTGTACTGAACGACAGCCTGGACAGCATCGGCGGCCGCGCCTTCGTATCGGTCAACAAAGCGCTCGTCACCCAGTCCAGCTCCGCTATTCCGGTTGTGCCGCTCTACATCTCCGCTCTCTATCAGGTAATGAAGGAAAAAGAACTGCATGAGAACTGCATTGAGCAGATGTATCGACTGTTCGCAGATCGTCTGTACGCGGAGCAAACCCCTGTTGATGAAAAAGGTCTGATTCGCTTGGATGACTGGGAAATGCGCGAAGATGTACAGACGGAAGTGACACGCCGCTGGAATGAACTGACTACAGAAAACGTGGAGCAGCTGTCCGATCTGGAAGGCTACCGCCGTGAGTTCTTCCAACTGTTTGGATTCCGGGCAGACGGCGTCGATTATGAAGCTGACACCGATCCCAATGTATCTATGCCCAACCTGCGTTCATAAGCCTTCCGGACGCCGAACTTAGACGCCAATGAACGCCTTTCCCTACTTGTAGATCGGGAGAGGCGTTTTCTTTGGGGTGGTATTCTGGTCGGGCTGCGGATCTACGCGATAGGTCATTTACATAAAAAGATATGCAAAAAACGCCGACTCGGTGTAGGCAACCTACATCCAAATCGGCGTTCGACGTTTAAAATAATGGCGCGCCCTGAGAGATTCGAACTCCCGGCCTTTTGATTCGTAGTCAAACGCTCTATCCAGCTGAGCTAAGGGCGCAAAATAATGGAGCGGACGACGGGAATCGAACCCGCGACCCTCGCCTTGGCAAGGCGATGCTCTACCGCTGAGCCACGTCCGCAAAAACATGATTATTGAATTAAAATGGCGGAACTGACGGGATTCGAACCCGCGGTCTCCTGCGTGACAGGCAGGCATGTTAGGCCTCTACACCACAGTTCCAAGCCAAAAGGTGAATCAATTGCGGGGGCAGGATTTGAACCTGCGACCTTCGGGTTATGAGCCCGACGAGCTACCGAGCTGCTCCACCCCGCGTCGGAGTTAAAGTTGATGCTTCAGACTTCGTCACTAAAGTCTGGTTTGTTACCAAGTTGACTGCATAAGTCTTTATATAAGTCTCTATGGTGGAGGCTGAGGGGATCGAACCCCCGACCCTCTGCTTGTAAGGCAGATGCTCTCCCAGCTGAGCTAAGCCTCCATATGTATGACCCGTAGGGGATTCGAACCCCTGTTACCTCCGTGAAAGGGAGGTGTCTTAACCCCTTGACCAACGGGCCTAGCTGTGAATGTCGTCCATGTTGTGTCCCGCTCGTTTCGGCGTGTGCCCCGCGGCGACAAGAAATAATATACCATGCGAGCATACTAAGCGTCAACACTTTTTAATAAAAAACTTTAAAAACTTTGGAACTGCGCTAACAAACCCAATAACCGTGCCTATTATTACCCTGAATCATCCTTTCTCCAAACGTTCTTCCGGCAAAAAACCCCCGAATTCAATCGGGAGTTTTCAGCAGCTTTTCCTCGTCGCTGGATCTGCTTATTGAGTTTACGGCACGTCAGATCAATTGATCTGCCCACAATTTATATAAGGCCTGTGTTCCTTTATCGCCATAATCCGCTGCAGCCAACTTCTGATAGAGCGACTCTGCCAATTTTAAGCCAGGAAGTTCCAAGCTCATTTCTTCAGCCGATTCCAGTGCAATTTTCATATCTTTAATAAAATGTTTGATATAGAAGCCCGGTTCAAAGTCTTCGTTTAACATCCGGGGGACCAGATTGCTGAGTGAAAAACTGCCTGCGGCTCCTGTCTCGATGCTTTTGAGTACCGTCTTGGGGTCGAGTCCGGCTTTCTCCGCATAAACAATCGCTTCGGTTACCCCCATCATATTGGAAGCAATGGCAATTTGGTTGCACATCTTGGTGTTTTGTCCCGCTCCCGCTTCGCCCTGATACACGATATTGCTGCCCATGATCTCCAGAAGCGGCAGCACCGCTTCATAATCGGCTTTCGCTCCACCTACCATAATCGACAGTTTGGCGTTCCTTGCCCCTATATCTCCACCCGATACCGGAGCGTCCAGTACCCCGATACCTTGGCTTGCACCAAGTTCGGCCAGACGACGCGCCAGCAGCGGGCTGGAAGTGGTCATATCGATCAGATAAGCGCCCGACTTGGCATGCGGGATCAGTCCCTCCTCACCGGTATAGACCTGTTCCACATCCTGCGGATAACCCAGCATCGTGATGATGACATCACAGTGCTGCGCGAGTTTGCCCGGCGTATCCTGCCAGATCGCTCCGCGATCCAGAAGTTCCTGCGCCTTTTCAGGTGTACGATTATAGATATGTACCGTATATCCTTTGTCGAGAATATGACCGGCCATGCTTTTTCCCATTACGCCAATCCCGGCAAATCCAACTACCGTTTGAGCACTATTCACATTCATTCACCCTTTCATGAGGCTTCAGCAGCTTGCCACGTTTAGACAGCCGGATTTCGTTCGGTGGAAACCGTTCATCCAATTGAGACAAGGTACTGGGCCCATTGGCTTTGTTGGCAAGATGCTTTCCTCTCACCTCGTTCATTCTAAACTCTATCATATTTTTGTCTCTCATTTAAAAACTTGCAAAATCGGTGTCAGGCTTTTATATTAGTACCAGGTACTAAATTAGAGTGCTAAAGGAGCTGACCTGCGTATGACTCAATTCCGTTCGACCGCACGCCTCGCCGCCCTCGGCACTTACGTTCCCGAGCGCAGACTCACGAACGACGACTTGGAAGCCATGGTAGACACAAATGATGAATGGATCGTCCAACGAACAGGTATCCGGGAGAGACGGATTGCTGCTGATGATGAATTCACCTCCCACCTCTGCATCCAGGCCGTGGATGACCTGCTTCACCGTTACCCCGATGCCCTGCAAGGCGTAGATTTGGTGCTGGCGGCTACGACGACCCCCGATTATCCTTTCCCAACCGTATCGTGTCTGGTACAGGATCATTTCAAGCTGCAAAATGCCGGTACACTTGATCTGAGTGCCGCCTGTGCTGGCTTTACCTACGCGCTGCATTTGGCCAATGGCATGGTTACGGCTGGTCTCCACCGCAAAGTGCTGATTGTAGCAGGTGAATGTATGAGCAAAACGGTGGATTATAGCGATCGCAGTACCTGTATCCTCTTCGGTGACGGAGCAGGGGCAGCTGTCGTGGAATATGCTGAAGAAGGCAGCTTCCTTGCCAGCCATATGGGAAGTGACGGCGGTGGCGCCCAGCATGTTTATCGCACGGGAATGTCCAGCACTTTAAACGGTCAGCCGCTGGATGGGAACGGAAAAGTCGTACAAAACGGACGGGAAGTCTACAAGTGGGCCGTTCGGACGGTTCCGGAAGGGGTTCAGCAGTTAACAAAAGGCCTGCCGGAAGGAATGAGTGCAATTGATTGGTTTATCCCCCACAGCGCTAACCTCAAGATGATTGATTCCATCGCAGAAAAAACCGGCATTGGCAGCGAACGCACGCTGACAAGCGCAGAATTCTATGGCAACACCTCGGCAGCTTCCATTCCCCTTGCCCTTCAATTAGCGATTGATGCTGGAAAAGTCAAACGTGGCGATCTCCTGCTGATGTACGGGTTCGGCGCTGGACTTACCCATTCCGGCGTACTGCTTCGCTGGTAAGTGGTTACGAAGTTGCCATTAAGGACTTTGCATATGAGACAGCTCTCATGAAGGGAAAATTCGATGGATAGATTGGGAATACAGATTCAATCTTCAATATTTCAGCTATAAAAATAAAAATCGCTTGGATGGGGAATAACTGTACAGCAATCCAGGGCCTTGCAGCAGCCCTGTTCAGTCATGGCTTTCTTTGTACCCCATCTTACGTTACCAAAGCGGCCGTTTGGGCGAGCGCTGTATCGTCGCTCTATTCGGCGCCCCTCTGCGTCTTAACGTTTTGGGATATAGCGGGTCTTCCTGAAATTGTGGCTGGCTTGTCTGTAAAAGCAGGATGAGAGTTGGAAATCAATCATCCAAGAGAAACGCGAACTCCCACAATATGGAGTTCGCGTTTTGCACTTTGATTTAGATCTTGACTCAAATTTTTATCTTAATTTAGATTTTCATTTTAATCTAGATTTCGATCGCTTTTAAGGATGTTCGGACGAGTTCTCGCTGGGTATGGCTTCCATTCACCGACGCGCTTCACTCCTGTGGTTCTATGATTATACTTTACAAGAGGTTATAGGCCGTGGAATCTGCTTACTCTAGGACAGGGTAAGACAAAGCAGGAACTTAGACGCGTTCGGCCTTATTAGGGCCGCTTGCTGCTCCAGACGGCGGTAAATTGTTTCGCCGCCGCTTGCGCATCCGGTGCGCCCGCGATCGCGGAGATCACCGCGATGCCATCCGCACCGGCCGCGAGTACCGAAGCGGCAAGATCGGTGGTGATGCCGCCGATCGCTACCATCGGAACAGCGATACCTGCGGTACGCAGTTCCCGGATGCCTTCGATGCCCAGCACCGCATGGGCATCTGCCTTGGATCGCGTCGGGTAGATCGGCCCGACGCCCAGGTAGTCCGCGCCCGCCTGCACCGCGAGGCGGGCTTCTTCCACCGTATGGGCGGATACGCCAAGCATCCGCCCTGTCCCTATTCGGGCGCGTACCCGCGACGCGTCCGCGTCCTGCTGGCCGACATGCACCCCGTCGGCCTCTATCGCAAGCGCAAGATCCACATCGTCATCCACGATGAAAGGGACGCCCTGCGCGCGACAGACCTCACGCAGCTCCGCAGCAAGCGCCAAACGCGCTTCGCCTATAAGGGAACCGGCTCCTTTTTCCCGGAATTGGAACAGCGTCACGCCTCCTCCAATCGCTTGACGCAGCACGTCTACTGGATTTTTACCTGCCTGAAGGTTGATGCTTCCCATAACCAGATAGACTTGCAGTGCTTGACGCACTTGCTCTTCGCTCCAGCCATCCATCAGCTTTCACCTCGCAGTCTGCGCTGATAAGCAAAATGATTGGTTGGCCCATGGCCTTGACCAATCCCCAGCTCGTCTTCGATGGCGGCTTGAATAAAGGTTCTCGCAGTATCAATCGCTTCGGGAGCCGAAGCGCCCTTTGCGAGTTCTGCGGTAATAGCCGCAGAGTACGTACATCCTGTTCCGTGGGTATGACGGGTCACGATGCGGAGATTCTCCAAATAATGATAGGACTTACCATCATACCAGACGTCAATGACGGTTCCTTTATGCTCATCGTGACCGCCTTTAATCAATACATAGGCCGATCCCATCTCTACCATTCGTCTGGCTGCTTCTTCACGCTGACTGAGGGTAGAGATGGACATGTCAGCCAGTAATTCCGCTTCAGGCAGATTAGGCGTTGTAATCAAAGCATAAGGCAGCAGTTCGCGTACCAGCGCCCTCACTGCCTCTTTTTGCAGCAGGGTCGCGCCTCCCTTGGCAATCATCACGGGATCAACCACCAGATTTGACCATTCATATTCCCTACACTTTTCGGCTACTTGATGAATGATCTCCGCATTGTACAGCATACCCGTTTTGATGGCCCCCGGCTGGAAGTCTGCTCCGATCGAATCCAATTGCTGTGTGACACCCTCAAGATTGACCGGGAACACTCCCTGCACGCCGGTTGTATTTTGCGCAGTAATCGCGGTAATAACCGTCATGCCATACACATGAAGTTCCTGAAAAGTCTTGAGATCTGCCTGGATTCCTGCACCGCCTCCACTATCCGAACCTGCAATCGTCAGCGCTTGCGCAAAAGTCATCTCATTTTACCCCTTCATATACCCGACGAACACGCGCACGATCGACTACCAATTCGGGTGTTACACTTGCAAGCTGGTTTAATAGTTCAATCTGAAAACTTCCTGGCCCATATGGTGCGGTTCGCTCTGCTGCAATCTCAGCTGCCAATCCATAAAAAGCGAGAGCTTCCACCACACTTTTGATCGTATCGCTTCCAGGCTCGGCAACCGCTGCAAAGGCTCCAATTACCGCACTGAGCAGACATCCGGTCCCTGTAACTTGGGTGAGCAGTTCATGACCGTTACTTGCCAGGTATGTAGTTTGTCCGTCGGTAATCACGTCTTCTTTACCTGTGACGACAACCAGACAACCCAGTTTGCGTGCAGCACGCTCTGCAATACCTACTCGGTCGCCTTCTCCTTCGCCTGCATCCACACCTTTGATTTTCCATTGCTCACCCACGACATTGGCAACTTCCGCTACGTTACCTCTCAGCACGCTGAGCCGAAGTTCACTAGTGAGCATTTGTACAACCTCTGTACGATAAGCGGTTGCTCCTGCCCCTACCGGGTCCAGAACGACAGGGACACCATGAGAATTGGCAGATTTTCCGGCAATGCGAATAGCTTGAACCGTTTTGTCATCAAGTGTGCCGATATTCAATACAACCGCGCTTGCCATACGTGCAACTTCTGCAACTTCTTCAAGCGCGTCAGCCATGAATGGTGAAGCTCCAAGAGCAAGCAGCCCGTTAGCCGTAAATGGAGCAACGACAATATTCGTAATGTTATGAACCAATGGATTCTGATGACGTACACGTTTCAAATAAGACACAAAAATTCCTCCTTGTGATTAGACAATTCAGCATGTTGTACATTACAGAGTGAACGCAAAAAACCACTCATTTCCGGAGAAATAAGTGGTTGGTCAGTTTGTTTGAATAAGATTATTCTCCCCAAGGAGAAAACATCATTCCATGATTAAAAACTGTTCCACTTCCCTCCGCTGGTATAATCCAGATCAGGTTCAAAGGGTCCGAATCCAATGATTCGTCTCAGCCATCAGGCTCCCCTAGTGCAATTATACAAATATGCTGTTGTGTTCCCAGCATACCGCATGTGTATGTCCAATGTAAAGAAGCGGTATATAAAACGAAGAAATCTCATCTTCTCGGACAAAAAAAACGCCTTCTCCGCTATTCGCGGAGAAGGCGTTTTACATGGGCTTGGCAGCTTCCTACTCTCCCAGGACCCTGCGGTCCAAGTACCATCGGCGTTAGAAGGCTTAACGGTCGTGTTCGAGATGGGAACGTGTGGAACCCTTCTGCTATTGCTACCAAACCAAGGTTTACGAAGTAAACCGGCTGCAGATTTTCATTGAATTTGCAGAACCCCTTCGGGCATGAGTAAATTCAATCTGCTTGTGTTTCAAGGGTTGCCCCTTGAAAACTGGATCCGAAACGATCTCTTCGCGTCATCGAAGTGACTTTCTGGGAAAGTCTAAAGGATAAGCCCTCGACCGATTAGTACTAGTCAGCTCCACACATTGCTG